>NZ_WOFO01000010.1 GCF_010993705.1 Cyclobacterium sp. SYSU L10401
TTTTTATTCTACAACTCGACCCGGCGACCTTCCCGACACGTCGGGACATTCTAACCAGCTGAACTACCACTCCAATATTTTTATTCTATAACTCGAACCGGCGACCTTCCCGACGCGTCGGGACATTCTAACCAGCTGAACTACCACTCCAATATTTTTATTCTATAACTCGAACCAGCGACCTTCCCGACACGTCGGGACATTCTAACCAGCTGAACTACCACTCCAATATTTTTATTCTACAACTCGAACCGGCGACCTTCCCGACACGTCGGGACATTCTAACCAGTTGAACTACCACTCCAATATTTTTATTCTATAACTCAAACCAGCGACCTTCCCGATACGTCGGGCAATTTTGCCAGCCTTTAAACCTGAATTAATCAGGGTGCATAGTTACTTCGAATGTTGTTTTATGATGTGCTTCTCTTTTGAAGTGATGCAAAGGTAGGTGTTTGTTTTTTTTCTCACAAGGGGAGCCGGGAAAAAATATTGGAATGGCATTTATTGCTTTCATTTTCAATGAGATTGATTTTTATGGGTGGGTTCCCAGATGGTATGGTTTTAAATGGAAGCCTGATCACGCTTTGAAAGTAAATTTGAGCGCAGGGGTTGTTTAGACTTTTCACAAGGAAAAGAGGTATTTATTGGACCATTTTGTCTGCAATTGTGAAAATAATTTTTATATTAAGCCAATTCATCTTTTTTACAATTTAAATTATTTAATCGTGAAAGAATCCGTATTGCACCAGGAAATCCCGTTTTTTAAGAGCCTTCAGGAATACCTCAGAGAATTTGTATATGGTGGAATAGACGGAGCGGTGACCACATTTGCTGTGGTTGCAGGGGCGGTGGGAGCAGGACTTGATCCCCTGATCATCATTATACTGGGCTTTGCCAATCTTTTTGCCGATGGCTTATCCATGTCTATTGGGGCTTACCTGTCTTCCAAGTCAGATAAGGAGAATTACCAGAAGCATAAAAACATCGAATATTGGGAAATAGAAAATTTACCAGAAAAGGAAAGGGAAGAAATTGAAGTGATCTACAGGGATAAGGGATTCGAAGGGGAATTGCTCCAAAAAGTGGTCGATGTGATTATTTCAGACAAAGACAGGTGGGTAAATGAAATGATGAAAGATGAACTCAATATGATGGAGGAAAGTAAAAGCCCTCTTAAAATTGGACTGGCAACCTTGATTTCTTTTATCGTCGTGGGATTTATTCCCCTTACCGTGTATGTGTGGGATTACTTTTATACCACTACTTTTGACGTCTTTTTCTGGACTTGCCTGCTTACAGGATTGGCATTTTTGGTGGTAGGCACCTTGAAAAGCTGGGCCAATCAAACAGGCCTCTTTAAAAGTGTATTAGAGACACTTGCATTAGGTTTTGTCGCAGCCCTCGTGGCCTATTATGTAGGAGATCTGCTTGAAGCGTTCCTCCTGAAATAAAAAAAGGAGCCAATGAATTCAAAGACTCCGTTATGGGTTTATATTAACTGACTGCAGCTATATTCTTTGGCAATTTGCCGTACTGAGTAAGTATTTAATTAGTAATAATTTTTTAAACTTAACAAAAACTTATGTAAGCACAAGGGACAAATAAACTTATCTTTAAATAAAAATGAATTAAAATATAACATTCTGTTATATCAATAATATTAAAATTAAATTTTGATTAATTAAATCAAAAAAGCCAAAATAAGTGTTAAAAGTACATTTAATAAAGGGATTTTACCAGCAATCCAGGTGGCAATAGCCCATGACCAGGCTGGTTCGGAATGAATTTAATTCTTTAATTTTGGAGTATAACAAAGAAAATTTTTTATTACCTCCTTCTATTTCTATAGTCAACAAAATCACAGCTAAAATTTTGGTTTAATGCAAAAAAATGTTTAAAATACCATATCGATTTTTATAAATATAGCACTGTTTGGTTTAATTGCCTTAAAGCACCACAAAGGTTATACTTATAAAATTTGATGTGAATTAACCATTAAACCTAAACACCAGTTTTATGCAACAACAAGACTACTTGTCATCAGGATTTCCATACTTTCGGAAAATCCTGATAATTGTTTGCCTATTGGCTTTCAATGCCCTGAGTAACTCACTTTACGGGCAGCAAAGAACAGTAACGGGAACCGTTACTTCAGCAGACACCGGCGAAACACTTCCCGGCGTAAACATCCTGATCAAAGGCAGTTCTACCGGAACAGCCACGGATATTGATGGCAATTACAGCATACAGGTTCCTTCCTCAGATGCCATCCTCTCCTTTTCGTTTATTGGATTTGAAGTATTGGAAATCAGGGCAGGAAATAACAGTACAATTGATGTGGCATTGGAGCCGGAGTTATCCGCACTGACGGAAGTTGTGGTCGTGGGGTATGGTACTCAGGAGAGGGCCAAAGTCACCGGTGCCATCTCATCCGTAAGTAGTGAACAAATCCGTGCTTTGCCGGTGCCCAACCTGGCCTCTGCCATCCAGGGTAGGGCAGCAGGAGTAAGTGTAACCAATGCAGGTTCGCCTGGTACAGATCCCATTGTCAGGGTTCGTGGTATTGGTACGGTTGGAAACAATGACCCACTTTATGTCATTGATGGTGTTCCTGCCGGAGGACTGAATCAAATCAACCCGGCGGACATCGAATCAATAGAAGTTTTAAAAGATGCTTCCGCTGCGGCCATTTATGGATCAAGGGCTGCCAATGGCGTGGTATTGGTTACCACCAAGAAGGGAACCCAGGGAGCAGCCAGGGTTTCGGTGGATTCCTATTATGGAACACAGACTGCCTGGAGACAGCTCGATTTGCTCAACAGAGACCAGTACCTTGATTTTGGAAGGGATCTTCTGGAAAATGGAGGAGATTCCGCCCCTCAGCGTTTCGATAACCTGGGAGAATTTGCCAATGTGGAGACAGACTGGCAGGCTGAAATGTTTCGTTCTGCGCCTATTCAGGACCACAACGTAGCGATCTCAGGTGGAACAGAAACGGTTTTATACAATGTGTCTGTAGGCTATTTTAAGCAGGAAGGAATCATGAGGGGAACAGGTTTTGAACGTGTTTCATTCAGAAGCAATACGGATTTTAAGATCAATGACCGGATTAGTATCGGCCAAACGCTCACCCTTGCCTATTCGGACAGGGACAATGAACCTTTCTCAGGAGGCAGAAGCCAGATAGAACATATCGTCAAACAGGTGCCGTATATACCGGTACGTGATGCCAGCAGGTTAGGAGGCTTTCGCTCCCCGGACAGGGTGGATGGTTCAGATCCGGAAAACCCGGTATTGAATGCAGAATTGAGAACCAACCGGCAGCAAGATTTCAAGATTTTAGGTACAGGATATGTGGATGTGGCCATTTATGACAACCTGAAATACAAGTTTCTGGTAGGACTGGACATAGGTTTAGGTACCCAGGATCAATATACTCCGAGATTTGATGCCGGAGATTTTAATTTCCAGCCCTTTGCTTCTATCCAGCAAAACAGATCCACGTTTGTTTCGCCACTAATCAGCAATCAATTGTCTTACAGCAAGACTTTCGGAGACCATACCATTGATGCGCTTGCCGTACTGGAACAGCAAACATTCAAACAAACCGGACTTCAGGGTTCGGGGCAGAACTTCCTGACCAATGACGTGAGGGTTTTACAAGGGGTCCAGAATCAGACTACCAGCGGAAATGAAACAGAATATGCCCTGATAAGTTATATCGGCAGGATCAATTATGATTACGCCCAGAAATACCTGATCAGTGCTTCTGTAAGGAGAGATGGGGGATCCAGGTTTGGGCCGGCAAACAAATGGGGTACCTTCCCATCACTATCCCTGGGCTGGAGGATGAGTGAGGAAGGTTTTATGCAAGCTGTTCCGGAAATCAGTGACCTGAAATTGCGGGCCAGCTATGGAGAAACAGGAAATGACCGTATAGGGGATTACGTTTATCAGGGGACAATCAATAGCAATTTCTTTTACAATTTTAATGAAAGCCTACAGGGTGGTAGTACCATATCCAATTTGGCCAATGCTGATCTGAGGTGGGAAACCACCATCATGCGGAACATTGGTCTCGATCTGGGTCTGTTCAATGACCGCTTCAATCTTTCAGTGGAATGGTTTGACAATACCACCGAAGGAATGATATTGGGCGTACCGATTCCCCCTTCGTTGGGATATGACGGCGCTCCTGTTGCCAATGTTGGGAATGTATCCAACAAAGGCCTTGAGTTTACCGCAGGTTACCGGAAGTATACAGGAGATTTTCAATTTTCCATAGATGGAAATATTGGCTTTGTCAATAATGAACTTACTTCTTTGGGAACAGGAAATACCATATTCGGTCCCGGCTTTCAGGGTGATCAAATGACTTTCACAGAAGAAGGGCAGCCAATCGCATATTTCTACGGTTGGCAGACTGACGGTATATTCCAGGAAGGAGAGGATTCCAGTATGCAACCCAATGCTTCCCCGGGAGATATCAGGTTTGTAGATACCAATGAAGATGGAACAATAGATGATGCAGACAGGACCAATCTGGGGCATTACCTACCTGATTTCACCTACGGATTGAACCTGTCCGCCAATTATAAGAATTTTGATTTGAACATGTTTGTCCAGGGGGTTCAGGGTAATGAAATATTTAATCTACTGAGGTTCCACACCGAAGGTATGACCAGGCTTTTCAATGCAGGCACTCAGGTTTTGGACCGGTGGTCTCCTGAGAATCCCAATACGGACTTCCCCAGGGCGGTCTCCGGTGATCCAAACAGGAATGCCAGGGCCAGTTCCCGATGGATTGAGGATGGGTCCTACTTAAGGATCAAAAACCTTTCTTTGGGCTATACCATTCCAGCGGCTACATTGGAGGCATTTAGCCAAGGCTCCATTTCCAACATCAGGGTTTACCTTTCCAGTCAGAATCTCCTGACTTTGACAGATTACTCAGGGTATGATCCGGAGATTGCGGTGAGAACCGGTGTGGACTCCACCCTGGGAACAGGAATTGATTACGGGCAATTTCCCGCTGCCAGGACCATCATGGCAGGATTACAGCTTACCTTTTAATTACGGATGAAACCATTTGAAATCATGAAATCGACACGATTAAAATCATCATTAAACACACAGGGCAATGATTATTTTAATCGTCAAAGATTCCATCTGACCAATAAAAAAAATTATAAACAGATGAAAACAAAATATATTCTTACTATCATGCTGCTTTTCATTGGATTTGTATCCTGTGACGAGGAAAAATTAGATCCGGTTAACCCCAATCAATTGGGTATAGGTACCTTTTACCGAACCGGTCCCCAGCTTGAAGCGGCAGTAAATTCAGTTTATGCCGGATTGCAGGCCAATAACCTGTATAACCGGGAATATTTCTTCCTGCAGGATCTTTTATCGGATGACTGTGATACCGGAGGCCCTCAATTGGAAGCACCCAGGGCTCAGGTGCTCAATCATGTATTTGATGCTTCCAATCCTTTGATTACAGCCAATTGGAGAGGTTGGTTCAGGGTGGTTCACAGAGCTAATCTGGTATTGGAAAATGCAGAAAATGCAGTTGAAGAGATTTCAGATAACCTGCGAGATCGAATAGTAGGAGAAGCCTATTTCCTAAGGGCTTTAGCTAACTTTGAACTGGTGAGCCTATGGGGTCCCATTCCATTGATGACCTCGTCTGCCGAATCTCCTGATGGTTTTCCCAGGTCTCCTGAAGAGGACGTGTATAATCAGGTCTTTAATGACCTTACAGAGGCCATCAACAGGCTCCCCCTGAAGAGTGAGTATTCTGGTGAAGACCTGGGAAGAGCAACCAAAGGCGCTGCCCAGGCCCTTGCTGCTAAGGCTCACCTATTCAGGGCAGATTTTCAGGCTGCCAGGCCTTTTTTGGAAGAAGTGATCAACTCTGGTGAGTATGCCCTGGTAGATCGCTACCTGGATAATTTTGAAGCAGAAAATGAAAACAATGAAGAATCAGTTTGGGAAGTTCAGTTTTCAGAGGAATTCGGTAATGATGGAGGCTGGAATGCAGATGGATCGAATATTGCAGAGGTAACTTTCAGGGGTCAGGAATATGGCCCCACCGCCTGGAGAAATGTTATCCCTTCAATTGGTCTGGTGGAAGCATATGAAACCGTAGAAAACGGGGCAGAAAAAGATGATCCCAGAGGCAGGTACACCTTTTTCCGGATTGGAGATACCTACAACAATGGTCAGAGCGTGCTGACCGGGGACAAAGTACAGGGATCTACAGACCGGCCTAGCTGGAGGAAATACCAGGCCATCTATAAAAGAGAAAATGAAGATACCAATTCCGGTATAAATTTCAGGGTAATTCGCTATGCCGACGTATTGCTGATGATGGCAGAAGTGGAAAATGAATTGTCAGGTCCTGCAGCTGCATTGCCCTATATCAATCAGGTAAGGGCCAGGGCCGATGTGGATATGCCTCCCTACCCCACCACTTTGTTTCCAACCGGATCCCAGGAGGAAATGAGGCTGGCCATCATGCATGAGCGCAGGGTAGAACTCGCTGGTGAGCAAGTGAGGAACAGAGACATCAGAAGATGGAGGAGACAAGGTGTTTTACCGGCAGAACCTATCCCGGTTTTCCAATCAAGAAATGATGTATTGCCCATTCCTTTGGTAGAGATTGACAATAATTCTGCCTTGTCCAATGCAGATCAGAATTCAGGTTATTGATAAATAATATGTAATCACCATAAAAACAGCCGCAGATGTTGCGGCTGTTTTTTGTTTGCTGCATTTTTTCTGACAAAAGGTTTGATTTGCATTTACTTGTCTTCTTTACGGTTCCCTTTATTCGGAAATGAACCCTAATTTGGTTAAAAAAGCAGTTGTTTCAGTGATGGTTTGTTGGTAAATATCCTGGTTTTTAAAATTAAAAAAACCATGTCCCTCCCCCTCATAAAGGATCAATTCACAATAACTTCCTACCTTTTCCATGACCATTTTGTAATATTGAGCTGTGACTACGGGGATCAATTGGTCTTCCGTACCTAAAAAAAACAACGTAGGAGGCGCACCTTCCGAAATATTGTGAATGGGGGAAAAATTCTTGTATTCGTCTCCGATCCTCTCATATCCATAACCTCCCGGACCATTGTCTATTACTGGATTGAAGAGAACAAGGGCAGCAGGTTTGGGATTGACCCTATGATGATCCGTATCAAAACCTTTTGTCAAAGCAGAGGCTGCTGCCAAATGGCCGCCGGCGGAACCTCCGGATGCCACGATCCTGGAACTGTCAACACCCCATTTTTCAGCATTGATTTTAAGATACCTTAGGGCTGCTTTGGCATCCTCCAAAGCTTCAAATGGACTGGTTTGATGCCTGGATCGGACCCGGTAATCGGCCAATACGGTAACCATTCCCTTTTGGGCAAAATATTCGGCATGTGGCCTAAACTGGTCCGTAGAACCACCGTTCCAACCGCCTCCAAAAAAGAATATTATTGCCGGCCTTGATTCGTCTTTATCCTGCGGAAGGTAAACTTCCAGGCTCAGGCTATCCTCTGGAGTGGTTTTGTATATTTCTTTGATCGGACCCTGGGCAAAAGCCAGGGAATACCCTAAGAGAAAAAGGGATAAGCAAGGCATGATCCGCCCGGAAATAATGGTGTTTTTCATATGATTACAATTGTTTTTTTAGTGGCCATATGGAACCTCGCATACTTTGTAATCTTCCCTCTGTGGGTCGCTTGCGTCATGCTCGATTTCATGTGATGATGGTTTGAAATTGAAGTCCCTGATGTTTGATGCGGTCCATTGCTTCCACCGCTTTTTCTATGCCATGGGCTACTCTTCGGTCAAATAATTTCCGGGTAGATATCAGGCTATCTCCAAGGTAGCCGGAGTCAGGTTGGATGATGATGGTTTGGAAGGATTTTAGTTGCTGGTCGGTCCTTTTCCGGAGTTTGTAGTTAAAATTAAACAGGTTTTGGTCTTCACCTACCTGGGTTAGAATATCATTGATCCTCAGGTATTCCCTGATGTCATTGTTAAATATTTCATTGAGGCTGATATCAGTCAAAGCCCTCAGACCAATTTGTGCGATGTTGGCTCGTTGATAATCACCCGGAACAGGATCGTGAGCATTACAATTGATAATCATCAGGGTATAATCGTGTTGCGGATCGTTATTAATATCATCCAATACATCCCCCAAAGGAGAAACATTTTTGATACCCCCGTCTATCAATTGATCCAGTCTGCCCCTGCTGGTTTTTATCAGGGGAACAGGAGCCCAAATGAGCGGGATGGAAGAAGAGGCCAAAACACCTTTCTGAAAATCCTCATCTGAGGAAAATTCCTGGCTTTCTACGGCATGGTAATTCCCATCATTCAGGGATACAAAACCACATCTGAACAAGCTATTCTTAACATTTTCTTGCTTTATAAGTCCTTTTAACTTTTTTTCGAGTGGGCTATTGTCGGATAGGGCCTTGAATTCACTGAAGTTAAGGGTAAAGGCTTCTGCTGCCTGATCGAGGGTTTTCCGTAAAAAATCCCTTTGTTTTCTTTTCGAGAAAAGGAGGGGAAGGATTTGCCAAAAGGACAAATCGGGTTTGAAATCCGGTAAAAACCTGTCGAACAAGAAGGCAGGGTTGATTTTGAACGCAATTTCTTCAGAGGTGGATTGGGTATCAATAAAATCAGAGGTGTAGATTTCTTCCACGCCATTTTGTCTGACTTTTGCCCAGATTTCATTTAAATCATCAAATTGTCTGCTGGCTATCAGTGCTCCATTCAGTGAGCCTACCGATACTCCGGCGACAAGGTCAAAATTCAGGGGATCCCGGTCACAACCCAGGGTATCCCAGTTATCCTTGATATAATTTAGCGCACCCATTTGGAAGGCTCCATTAAAACCCCCTCCACTAAGGACCAATGCTAGTTTCTTCATTTTAAAATTTGCGAATAAATCAGCTAAAATGCAATTTTATATTTGAGAATTATGGGATCTTCTTCATCAGATAACCTTTGAATGCTTTGAAGCAGTTGTTTTTCATGTCTTCCAAAATAAGATATATCCAGAGCTCTTTGCCAATCCTCTTGCCGCATTAGCTGATAAAAATACCCATCTTTGGCGTAGGTTTTATTACGAACATTCATTAATGCTTCCGTTAGTTTAACCTTTTCTGTATCACGTTGGATAAAAACATCATAGAAAGGAAAAGTGGAAAGATCATCCATGTTAAAATGGGGGTTTTTTCGTATTCCGTAGGCCATTAATTTTAAAGTTCC
This sequence comes from Cyclobacterium sp. SYSU L10401, assembly GCF_010993705.1. GTDB lineage: Bacteria > Bacteroidota > Bacteroidia > Cytophagales > Cyclobacteriaceae > Cyclobacterium. The sequence continues at coordinate 9,286 of NZ_WOFO01000010.1, forward strand.
ATCACTGATAGAGATGTGACCGGTGTTAAAGGCATAATTTTGTGACAGCAAAACTTTTTCTATAAATGCCCCGCCGTCCAGCTCGAAATCGATCGGATCAATGCTTTTATCACCAAAATTAAGGGTAGTATAAATGAATACAGTATCTTCGTGATAAAGGTAAATGGTGTCAGAAAGCCCAAAATTTAGTAAATGACTATTTCCCATTCTGGCGAGCAGTCCAGGATTCAACTCTCCGCTATATGGTAAGCTGGATACAGGGAGGGTTTTTGAAGTCTTTGATTCCAAATGAATTTCATGAAATATTTCATTTCTTTCGTTTCCTGAGGACTCAGATGATATCAAGAATTTATTAGGGGAAATAAACGAAACTGTAGGTACAAAGTTAAAGTCTCCTAAAACTATTTGCTCTTTAAACTCGAACGCCGGAAGGCCATATTTAACAATGGTTCCTTTCCCTGTATTGACATACATTTCATTATTTTCCACCATCAATCCATGCAAGGATGGATATTCTTCCGGACCATCACCTTTCCGGTTCCAGCTCCTGATGTAATTTCCTGCCAAATCAAAAGCATGTATGGATAAGTCATTGTGGCACCTACTGGCATAGTATAACCTGTCATTGATGACCAATTCGTGAATTCCGCAAGATAGGTTTATCAAACTGTCTTTTGGAGCAAGTAAAGGAATAAATTCAACATCCGATACACAGTCTTCAAAACCAAGAATAGAAGTCTCATCTAATAGAAAGGATGAGGCATGGAGGATGTTTTTTTCCTTAGGTTGGCATTGGACCAAAACCCATCCCAGCAAAAAAATGATCGACAAGGAAACTTTGTTGTTTTGGATTTTCTTAATTGGGCCCGGCTTTGGCAATATTTTCATCGACCTGATGTTTAAATTTTTCAAAATTTTCCCGAAACAGTTCAACCAGGGCACTTTTGGTTTTTGAAAACTGTTTTTGGTCTTTCCAGGTGTTTTCCGGTACCAAAATTTCGGAAGGAACTTTGGGGCAGCTTAATGGAATTTCCAATCCGAAATCTTCCTCTTTTTGGGTTTTTACCTGGTCAAAATCCCCCTGGTGTATGGCATCCAAAATGGCCCGGGTATACTTCAGTTTTATTCTGGATCCCACACCAAAAGCACCACCACTCCAGCCGGTATTTACCAGCCAGGCAGAAACCTGGTTCGTTTTCATTTTTTTAGCCAATAATTCCGCATAGGTATTGGGATGCCACATCATAAAGGCGGCCCCGAAACAAGCACTAAAGGTGGCCTGGGGTTCCTTGATACCCATTTCCGTACCTGCCACTTTAGCGGTATATCCGGATATAAAATGATAACTGGCTTGTTCAGGGCTGAGTTTGCTTACTGGCGGCAAGACACCAAAAGCATCACAGGTTAAAAAAATGATGTTTTTTGGTGCACCCGCAACACATGGTATCTGGGTGTTTTCTATAAAATCAATGGGGTAGGAGGCCCGGGTATTTTGTGTAATTGACGTGTCTGTGTAGTCCACTTCTCTGGTTTCCTGATCAAATACTACATTTTCCAGGACTGTTCCATAGCGGATAGCATGAAATATATCAGGTTCCTTTTCTTCGCTCAGGTCAATGGCCTTGGCATAGCATCCCCCTTCAATATTGAATACCCCATTTTTGTGCCAGCAATGTTCATCATCTCCGATGAGTTTTCGTTTGGGATCTGCGCTCAGGGTAGTTTTACCAGTGCCGGATAAGCCGAACAACAGGGAAACGTCTCCCTCGGTTCCTACATTTGCAGAACAGTGCATGGGCAGAACATCCCGCATGGGCATCAGGTAATTCATGATGGAAAATATGCCTTTTTTCATTTCTCCGGCATATTCTGTCCCCAATATCACCACTTCTTTCCTTTCCAGGCTCAAGCCAATGCTGGTTTTTGAGGTCATGGTGGTGGTAAAGTGATTGGCAGGAAAACTTCCTGCATTAAAAATGACATAATCTGGTTCACCAAAGGATTTTAACTCTTTCCTTCCGGGCATGATCAGCATATTTTGCATAAACAGGGCATGGTAAGCTCGGGTGCATATGATCCGGATCTTCAGTCGGTAATCAGGGTCCCAACCGGCAAATGCATCCACTACATACAAGTGTTCCCTGGTGTTGAGGTAGTCTATGGCCCTTTCCCTATTGACCATAAATGTATGTTCGTCCATGCCATAATTTACCGGGCCCCAATCTATGTTTTTCTCAGATGCAGGATGCTTTACCACCCTTTTATCCTTTGGGCTTCGTCCGGTTTTCTTTCCTGAATACACCATTAAGGCACCTTTATTGGAAATAGCGGAGCCTTTTTCTAACTTTAGAGCAGACTCATAAAGGATAGCGCGCTCACTGTTTCTCAAAATGTTGGTTACTTCTATACCGTAAGCTTGCAAATTAAAATCCATAAATAATTTTGGTTTCCATTAACTAAAGTTTGAAAATACAAACTTTTCTTTAAATGGTCAAAATAAGAAACCAAAAGCCTGATATTTATCAGGCTTTTGGTTTTTAATTGGTATGGTACGGGAATTACATCTTACCTTTCAGCATTTGATTCCAGTAAAGATAGGGCAAACCATATTTTTTTAGCAACCACATGGGGTAGAGCTCTTTGGAGGTATCAAAAAGCTTGCTCAGCAGTGGATCACTGTCCCTTACATTATCGTATTTAAATTCGGCTAATACCATCTTGCCATACCCGGTAACCAGCGGGCAACTGGAATAACCTTCATATATTTTTTCTCCGATTTTATTGCTTTTGATCAAATGAAGCAGGTTGTTAGCCACTACAGGAGCCTGTTTTCTAATGGCGGCACCTGTTTTGGCAGTGGGTAATGCTGCTACATCACCTAAAGCAAATATATCAGGGTAATCCAGGTGTTGCAAGGTATTGATGTCTACCTTTACCCAACCTTTAGAGGGGCCTTCCTGGTAAGCAATTTTTGATTGTTGTATGAATTTTGGTGCTTCCTGTGGTGGGGCCAGGTGCAACATCTCATAGGGCATTACGATTTCGGTGTCTTTGACAACTTCTTCATTGATGCGATTATCTTCAGTCCCTACACAACTGTTGATGCCGGATTGGGAATATTTAAAATGGATCTTTTTATTTTTAGCGTCGATCTTTATGGGAGAATAAAAGGGTTTGAAATAAATATCTCTTTCCTGAATAATTTTGTTCAGGGTTTTAGCAAAATCCTTCACCCCAAAAATCACCGTCCCGGGTGTAGCAAAAATTACATTTGATTGCTTTCTCAGCCCATTTTTCCTGAGATAGTCCTCTGCCAGATACATGATTTTTTGCGGCGCACCGCCACATTTGATTGGGGTGGTTGGTTGGGTAAATACTGCATTCCCTCCTTTAAAGTTGCGAAGGACTTCCCAGGTATATTCCGGATCCACATAGTTGGAACAAACCCCGTTTTTACCCAAACTTTCTCTTAATCCCTCAATTCCGTCCAGATTCATAACCAGGCCCGGAGCGACGACCAGAAATTCGTACCCAAATTGGCCGGAGGTTTCTGTAGTAACCATTTTTTTCTCAGGATCAACGGCAGTTGCAGCATCTTTGATCCAATCAACTCCTTTGGGTATATAGTCTTTCTCTTCCCTTATCGTTTTCTGCATGTCAAATGTCCCAGCCCCCACCAGGGTCCAGGCTGGTTGGTAATAGTGCTTCTCTGAAGGTTCAATTATCGCAATTTGCAGGGTTTTATCTGCTCTTTTCAATCGTGCTGCCACCATAATCCCTGCAGTTCCTCCACCGATAATTAAAATCTTATAATTTTTCATTGGTCTTTTTGGTTAATTACTCCTAAAAAAATGAAATTTAAACATATTAGTATGTAATAAAAATCACAAAGCACTCAGCTTTTTTGCTTTGGTGTTTTGATGCAATGAGGTCAATTGCATAAATGCTGCTTTATCAAAGCTCGCATGATCGGAATGTAGTGGCAGGGAAGGTGCCAACTGTTGCATAAAAAATCGGGTACCCTTCATCCATCCAACCGGAAAAACTCAGATAATATGGTTTTGGCCTTGCTTTTTTTCCATTTCAATAAATTCTAAAAAATAAGGGTACTGGCACGATGTTTAGCGGTAGCCTAGGGTATCCATTTGATGTGTTTGAAATTGGGTTTTCGTTTTTGAAGAAAGGCATCCCGCCCCTCTTTGGCTTCCTCCGTCATATACGCCAGGCGGGTAGCTTCCCCGGCAAAAACCTGCTGCCCCACCATGCCATCATCGGTAAGGTTGAAGGCAAATTTGAGCATTTTTATGGATGTGGGTGATTTGGCCAGGATTTCCTGTGCCCATTCATAGGCTGTGCTTTCCAAGTCATCATGTGGAATGACTGCATTGACCATTCCCATATCGTAGGCTTCCTGTGCAGAATAACTTCTACCCAAAAAGAAAATTTCACGCGCTCGTTTCTGCCCTACCATTTTGGCGAGGTAAGCAGAACCATACCCACCATCAAAACTGGTCACATCCGCATCTGTTTGTTTGAAAATGGCATGTTCTTTACTGGCAAGGGATAAGTCGCAAACCACATGCAGGCTGTGTCCACCGCCCACTGCCCATCCCGGAACCACCGCAATGACCACTTTAGGCATGAAACGAATCAGGCGCTGTACTTCCAGAATGTTAAGTCGGTGCATACCGTCGTCTCCTACATACCCCTGATGCCCCCTGGCTTTTTGATCTCCCCCACTACAAAAGGAGAATACCCCATCCTTGCGTGAAGGTCCCTCTGCAGATAACAGCACAACTCCTATTTGGGTATCTTCCCTTGCATCCAGAAAGGCGTCATACAATTCTGTAGTGGTTTGGGGCCTGAACGCATTTCTAACCTCAGGTCTGTTAAAGGCAATTCTTGCCACACCTTCACATTTATGGTAGGTAATATCCTTGTAATCCTTTACTTTTTTCCAATCGATCATCATTGGGATAATTTTAGCAGGCAAGATAACAGGGGAAATTAATTTTTAGAAATTATTACCAAAGTAATCTACCGAATGGTCCCTTTTTACTTAGTTTTGCTTCCAAAAAGCAGTTATGATCGTTTTCGGCAATATTTCCTATACCATAGATCAGATAAAAGCTGGTGATAAAGGCTCCCTGCCCATCCGTTTTGAGAAGGGTTTTGAATTTTGCTGGCAATGGCTTAACGGATGGGACCGTTTTAGTCTGCAAACTTCCGGATCCACTGGCAAACCAAAGGAAATCGAAGTGAACCGGAAGCAATTTATTTCAAGTGTCAGCGCAACCGGAGCATTTTTTGGGGTAGAAAAAGGTTGGAATTTGCTCTGCTGCCTGGATACCGAAAAAATAGCCGGTAAAATGATGTTGCTCAGGGCCTTGGAATGGGAGGGGGATTTGTTGGTTCAGCAGCCCGGCGCCAACCCCCTGGAAAAACTGAAGGATTGTGATTTTGACTTTGTGGCCATGGTTCCGTTGCAGGTGGAAGCTTGCCTAAGCAATCCCAGTACAAGAGAAGCATTGCATGAAATTAAAAATCTGATCATAGGAGGAGCTCCTATTTCCATTTCCTTAAAAGAAGATTTGAGCCAATTGCCCGGAAAGGTGTTCCAATCCTATGGCATGACCGAAACCGTTTCACATATCGCCCTGGCCGATGTAAAAAAAGCAGGGACGTTGGTATATGGTGCGTTACCAGGTGTGGAATTGAAAACCGATGGCGACCATCAACTTTTGGTCAAGGCACCCATGACAGGGGATAAGTGGTTAGCTACCAGGGATATTGTGTGCATGAAAAGTCCAGATTCCTTTGTTTGGAAGGGGAGAGCCGATTTTGTGATCAACTCTGCCGGGATTAAAATACATCCGGAGGAAATTGCCCGTCAGCTCCATACAACCATTCAGGTTTTTTTTCCAGAAAAAAAATTCTTTTTCACCGGCAAACCTGACCATAAATGGGGGCAAGCCCTTATTTTGGTCGTGGAAGGCGTTGCGGATCAAAAAAAAGCAGCAGCTTTTTTACGTCAGGCGAAAGAAATGCTACCCAAATACAATAATCCAAAAGAGGTGATATTTATTCCTGAATTCAAACTTAGCAGTTCCGGAAAAATAGATCAATTGCTTACTTTAGCCACATGGAAAAATTCATGATATTTATTTTCCTGGCCGTTTTGGTGAAGTCAGAAAGTCCTGATCCCACCCTTTACATTACCGTATATGTGATGGGTCAGGAAAAGGGCCTGGTACAGTTGCTGGTCTTTGATTCGCCTGAGGGGTTTCCTGATCAACCACATAAGGCCCGTAGAAGGGAGGCAGCAGAAGTAGTAAATGGAAGAGCCCTTTTTGAATTTGGGGGCTTGAAGGAAGGAAGCTATGCCGTTTCTGCTTTTTATGATGCTGATAGAGACGGTAAGATGAAAAAAAATATTTTTGGTGTACCCAAAGACCCCTATGGGTTTTCAAAAGATGTTAGAAAGGCCTTTTCTGCGCCCACCTTTCAAAGTGCCGCTGTCCGGCTACCGGCAGATGGATTGGCAATAAGCTTTACTCTCAAATGATGATGAATAAAACCCTTCAAATAACGGTTGCTGTGATAGGGCTATTGGCAGCGCTGCTATACATGCTTTATTTTTTCAATGTAGTATCTCATCCTTATATCCCCTCTATAAGTGGTGGCCTTGTCATAGCGGCGTACTTATTCGGTATTTATGCCAAAAGGCAAAACAGGGAGTGAAATAGGGCGGTAGTTCATGAACCGGCTGTTCAGAGGTATTAAAATGCAGGGTAAATCCATTAATATGATGTTTGTCATATTTTTTTCTGACAGATGTGAGATATTAAATATTCGGTATTGGCTATATTTGAATCAGTAATACAAAGCCATTTAAATCTAACCAGTCATGAAAAAGCTATTGGTTCCCACCGATTTCTCTCCATATGCAGATGCTGCCCTGGATTTTGCCATACAGCTGGCACAAAAAGTAGATGCTGAAATACTGATCATGCATGTGATCCTGACCCCTGTCAATTGGGTCAAATTAACCAAGGAACAAGAGAAACTATATCCCGACACTTTAGAGGTGATCAGGAAGGCAAAAGTTGAATTAAGCACCAGAAAATCAAAGGTCAGTTCCCTGGGACTAGAAGTAAGGGAGTTGATTCATTTCAGCGATGGTAAAGAGCGGCTCATCAAATTTCTATCTCTTGAAAATATAGATATGGTAATAATGGGTTCCCATGGAAAGTATGGGTTCAAATCCCACGTCCTTGGGTCCAATACCTATACGGTACTGAGAAAATCTGAAATTCCTGTTTTTATAATTAAACCAGGTGACAAAGCCTTCAGCTTCAAGAAAGTGATTTTGGCCACTGATTTCAAAGAGGATTCCGGAAAAGCTTTTCAATTACTGGGAGATACCATTCGTTTGATGGGTGGAGAACCGGAGTTGCTCTATGTGAATACTCCTGCAGATTTTCTGGAGGATGAACAGATCAGAGAAATAGGAGCGGATTTTTTGGACAAATATGCTTACTATCCGCATGAGATCCATATTTATAGTGCCTATAATGTAGAGCGGGGTATTATACAATATGCACGGTCGGTAGATGCAGATGCTGTAGCCTTAATAACACATGGAAAAACTGACTTGCAGCAGTTGTTTTCACCCTCAGTAACAGAAAATTTAGTAACGTATCTGGATAAACCTGTAATCAGCTTAAATGTAACAGCTAAAGAGCATTAAAAAAGGCCGGTAAAGCCGGCCTTTTTTAATGCTTTGTTAGTGATTTCAGCCAAAAAACTCCTTGAGGGCGTTTATTTTACGCTCAAGAGACGCTTCCGTTTTTCGGTAAGCAGCCCTGTTGGGTAATGGTTCATTGACAGAAATATAGTATTTTATCTTGGGTTCCGTACCCGATGGTCTGGCAGATATTTTGCTCCCATCCTCAAGGTAAAACTGGATTACATTTGATTTATCCAGGTCCAGGTGGAATTCCTTTCCAGCTATCATGTCATAAATCCTGCTTTCCTGAACGTCGATAATTTTTTCGACTTTTATTCCATTGATGGATGATGGCTTGTTGGTTCTAAAGCCTTTCATCAGCTCCTGAATCTGCTCAGCGCCATCCTTGCCCTTTTTGGTAATGGAGATCAGGGATTCTTTATAAAATCCATATTTCTGGTATATTTCAGCCAGTACATCTATCAAACTCATCCCTTTTTGCCTGTAATAAGCCGCTATTTCAGCTACAATGGCACAGGCAGAGACACCATCCTTGTCTCTGGCAAAATCGCCAACCAGAAAACCATAACTTTCTTCTCCTCCGGCTATAAATTCTTTTTTACCCTCATTTGCCAGAATAACCTGGGCGATATTTTTAAAACCTGTCAATACATCATAGTAATCAACCTCAAAATCTTTACTGATTACACCCAGTAAATCAGTGGTTACAATCGTACTGACCGTAAATTGCTTACCTGTCAAACGGCCTTGTTCCCGATAGAGGTTTAACAAATAGTAAATGATCAAGGCACCGGTTTGGTTGCCGTTTAACAATTCGTAATCTCCATTCTCATTGGGAACAACCGCTGCTGTACGGTCACCGTCAGGATCACAAGCCAAAACCAGCTCAGCTTTGACTTTTTTGGCCAATTTGATCGAAAGATCCAATGCTTCAGCCTCCTCAGGGTTAGGGTATATAACGGTAGGAAAGGTACCATCAGGTTCCTTTTGCTCTTCCACGATGTGTATGTTTTCAAAACCAAAAACCTTCAGTGCGGCTGGTACCATTTTGCCGGAAGCCCCATGAATAGGAGAGAAGACAATGGGCATGTCTTTGGCCAATATATTGATCTGCGGAGAAAGACTTAATTTTTTCACTTCATTGAGGTAGATCAAGTCAAAGTCCTCTTCAATGAATTCTTTCAAATCATCATTTTTATTCCAATTGACATCGTCAATTGATTTAATTTTTAAAACTTCGGTAATGATATTCTTGTCATGGGGAGCGACTACTTGCCCGCCATCATTCCAGTAAACCTTATAGCCATTGTATTCTTTGGGGTTATGAGAGGCAGTGACCATCACGCCGCTCTCACAACCGAAATGTCTGATGGCAAAAGAAAGCATTGGCGTTGGGCGCATTTCCCTGAAATACCTGACCCTTATACCATTTGCCGTCATTACATTTGCCGTTGTATCTGCAAATAGGGTATTGTTGAGCCTTGAGTCGTTTGTTACGGCAATGCTGATTTCCTGGTTAGGGAAACTTGCTTTCAGGTAATTGGCCAGTCCCTGGGTCGCCATGCCTATGGTATAAATGTTGATCCTGTTGGAGCCTACCCCCATTATGCCTCTCAAACCTCCCGTACCGAATTCCAAATCCCTGTAAAATGAATCGATCAATTCAGTTGGGTCTTCTGCATTTAACAAGGCATTTATTTCAGCTTTGCTTTGGTTGTCGATGTTGCTGTTGAGCCAGGCCTGGGCTTTGTTAATTATGGATGCATCTGTCATGTGTAAAAAAAAGCTTTTTTGTTTTTTAGGTTTTGAGCCAAAATATAAGCAATAATATGGATTTACCCTTTATTGCCTGGTAGATTTTTAGGTGCGTTCCATTTTAAAAATTGAATGTTCAATTTTTAAAATGCGGTGTTGGAATATGTTTACGGATTATATACCTTCATATTTTAATTGAAAATAGCAGATAGTTTTTATGGATTTTGATAAATTAGACAAGGAACTTTCCCAAATCGTGGAGTTGCGCATAAGGCTGAGTGAAATTACCTATGCGGATGCCGAATATGATGAAATTGAGGAACAACTTCATGATCTTGAAGATACCCTGAATGAAGAGTATGGCAATGAACTGGAAGAAAAGCTGGAAGAGATATATGCCACCTTGTCTTCAGATAACGATGTTTTATTGCCTTCGGCTTATCTGGCCAATAAATATATCCCCATGCAACCGGATGCCAGGGGAGTGGTAACCTATGATGTGCAGGGTATGGAAGGTGTGCCCATAGAATCAGAACAATTTGACGGTCAGGATGTACGGATCGCTTTGGTACCCAACCCTGTCAGGTTTGTGATGGTAATCAATGGCAGGCCGCTCAAAGACCTCTGGCGGTCTAGATAAGCTGCGGCCGGAATAACCCAGATTTTATTAGATTTTTTACAGCAATGACTGATTAATTCTTGAATGGCAACAAATACGAGGAGTTTCATTTCATTGCTATTTTTATTATTATTCCATCTCTTCGCCGGATGTTCTGATTATATGAATAGTCGTAAAATAAGGGATGCATCTGTAGACCCGGATGGTCAGTCTGTTTTCAATGAAAATGCTACAGAAGCACTTACTGGCAGTACGAATGGGGAGGACATACAGGTGGGTGTTTTCTTTATGCCTTCCTGGAATGTATCTGGAAATGAAACGCAGGACCTGGACAGTTTCTGGTCGTGTTTGCGGGGAAGGGAGAATTGTAGTTTTCTGGCCGATAAAAGATCCTGGGGTCCCAATGGGAGGATATACAATGCCAGATACCCCTATGAAGGTCCCTATTTAGATAAAAAGCCCATTAAAGAATTGAAAGGTTTCTACCAAAGGGATGATCCGGAGGTGGCCCGAAAACAATTGGATTACATGCATGATTATGGGATTGATTTTTTTGCCTACAATTGGTTTTTTGGCAGACATTATTATTACCATAAAAACTTTGCGCCTCAATCCGGGCTTTACTACCCCGAAGATTGGCCCATTGACTCCCAGAGGGATGGACGGGTGAAGGTCCCGGGTTTGGAAGAATGGGATGGTCAGTTACAAGTTTTACTGCAGGAGAACTCCAAAAGACCGGAAAGCAAGCAGCTGAAATTTGCCTTGAACTGGTGTGATGACAGTGAGGATCGTTGGATACAATGGCTCCGTATGGCTTCCCCCCAGAACATCAACTCCCGGACCAATTTTCCGGGAGAATCTCCCGATCAGCAGCTTTACCTCAAGGTCCACGATAAAATCACCCTATTGTGGATTGATAAATATTTTCAAAGGAAAGACTATTTGAAGGATGAATCAGGAAGACCGGTGGTCTATATTTATTTTCCTCATGATACAGAGGCCAGGGCTGGATATTACGGGATTGGATTGGATGAATTGCTCGACAGGTCCAGGGAATTGGCCAGAAATGCCGGCTTTCCGGGTATAAAATTTATTGCCGTAACATCAGGAGCGATGACCCCTGACCTGATGCCTTTTGCCTTGCCTACTTCCTGGAAGCCGCTGGATCCAAAACAGCCCTGGCAGGGCGGAAGATATGCTGATCGCATGCTGTTTCAGAATTATGTTCCCCGGCTCAAGGGGTTGGGCTTTGAAGGAATGACCGCTTACATCTACCATGATTTTTATGAACGGAATAATAAAAGTTATGCTGACATGCAGAAAACCTATCAGGGGCATTGGGACAAATGGTCAGGCTATTTTAAAAGGGACCGTAATTTCGAATATCAGGTGCCCGTAGCCATGGGTTGGGATAGGAGGCCGGCTGGTGGTACCTGGCCTCAACAAAACGGGCTTCCAAGTGAACCACTAAAGGATAAGGTGATTTCAGACAAGTCTTCATTCCGGACAAAGCTTGTCGCAGCCAAAAAGGTATTGGTTGAAAACAGGGATACCAATGGAAATACCCTGATGGTGTGTTGTTGGAATGAATACCTCGAAGGCAATCACATTGAACCTACTGAGGGGCATGGTTTTGATTATCTGGAAGTGATTAAATCCCTTTTTTAATCCCGTAACTTCTGATTGCTTATACCCAAAGCCGCCGGAAAAATAGCAGGGAATTTTTGAAGCTCAGGATCAACCGAATCCAAGATTTTTCCTTATTTTATCCAATAATATATTGGCGGAGTTGCGGGCCTTCCTTTCTCCGGCCTCAAGCCTGGCTTCCAACTCCGGAAGATGATTCATGTAGTGATCAAAGGCTTCCCTTTCTTTCTGGTACTTATCCAGCACCAAACCCAGCAATTCTTTTTTAGCATGCCCGTATCCAAAGTTCCCGCCAAGGTATTTTTCTCTTAGCACCTGTGTTTGGGAGGGATCAGCCATTAGTTGGAATAATTTAAATACCGTACAGCTATCAGGATCCTTCGGTTCTTCCAGGGGCGTACTGTCTGTAACGATGGTATTGATGTTTTTCTTCAATTGCTTTTCGGGCAAAAAGATGTCTATATAGTTGTTGTAGGATTTGCTCATCTTCTGGCCGTCTGTTCCGGGTATGATCATGACATTTTCGCTGATTCGGGCTTCCGGAATGGTCAATAGCTCCTCTCCAATGCGATGGTTGAATCCGCTGGCGATATCCCTGGAAATCTCTAAATGTTGCAATTGATCTTTTCCTACCGGTACCAGATCAGCCTCATATAACAATATATCCGCTGCCATCAAAACCGGATAGGTAAAGAGGCCGGCGTTTACATCTGCGAGGCGGTCGGCTTTGTCTTTAAAGCTATGGGCATTGGCCAGCATGGGGAAGGGGGTAAAGCAACTCAGGTACCAGGTAAGTTCCGTCACTTCCGGAATGCGGGATTGTCGGTAAAAAACTGTTTTTTCAATGTCCAGGCCGAATGCCAACCAGGCGGCAGCCACCGCATTTACATTTTCCACCCGCTGCTTTGCATCCTTAATGGTAGTCAGGGAGTGAAAATCTGCAATAAAAATAAACGATTCATTGTTATCCCTAAGGCTAAGGTCTATAGCCGGTTGTATGGCTCCCAATATATTGCCCAGATGAGGTTTTCCTGAACTTTGAATTCCTGTAAGTACTCTTGCCATGACTATAATTTTGTTGCAAATTAACTAATTAAAGAATAATTTGCGGCAATTTTAACGTTATTTGCTGGTATGAAGAGGATAGTATTTTTATTGGGCTTTAGTAGTTTATTGTTTTCCTGTTCGGGAGAGGTTAAGAGTCAGGATGTTGAAGGTTCTGGCCTGGTTTGGGAAAAAAAGCTGTTAAATATTGGAGCGGTCTTGGAGGAGAATGGTACTGCGACCGCTGATTTTTATTTTGTCAATAAAACAGACACTTTGGTTCTCATTGAAGAAGTGATGACAGATTGTGGTTGTACAGTGGCTGAATATTCAAGTGATACCATTGCGCAGGAAAAGGTAGGCCATGTCATGATCACTTATGATCACCAATCCAGAGGAGGTACTTTCTCCAAGATGATTGTGGTCAAAACGAATGTCGATCCGGAAGGGGATTCTTTATTTCTGGAAGGTGTAAATGTACCCTATCCCAAAAATCCTGAGACCCATTATAAAGTAAAAAAGGGAGGTTTGGGTTTTGTTTTTGAAACCAATAACTTGGGAACGCTATTTACCAATCAGACCAAAATTAAACCACTGGATTTTTATAATTTCAATGATTCACCTTTGCAGTTGAATCAGGTGCAAAAGAATATCCCGGAACACATGCAGGTTCAAATGATCCCGGCTGTGGTACAGCCAGGAAGCCGTGGCGTGTTGGAGATCAGCTATGATCCAGCTTTAAAAAATGACCTGGGCTTTATTGAAGAAACAGTAGATCTATCTTTAATTTCCTCGGAGAAAATCGACTTGTCATTAAGTTTTATTGCCATCATTCATGAATACTTTGACCCTGTACCTGTCAATCAATTGGATAGTGTTCCGAAACTAAAGATTAGCGAATTAGAGGTGGATTTGGGTAAAATCAGTTCGGGGAATAAAGTTTCCAAAGTTGTCACGCTGGAAAACGCAGGTCCCCATCCCTTAAACCTGAGAAAAGTGGTTTCCAATTGTGCCTGCATTTCTTTAGATATTCCCACACATGAGCTTCAAGCCGGCCAAAGAGTAGATTTGGTGTTTACCTTTGACCCCAAAGGCAGGAGGGGAATAGACCATAAAACCATCACTTTCTTTAGCAACGATCCCCTTAATCCAACCCAAACAGTAATCATCAAAAGCCGGATAGATTAAGTATTTGTTTTGGAATGGCCCCTCAGTCCGGAATTGTTTCGTATAATTCAGGCATAAAATCGGCTAATTACCCTGGCAGACTTGTAATTTTGGTTTTTATACCAGAATTTTGGTATCCATTGAAAGCTGCTTGTGCCGCGTCATCGTCCAGATAAAATTGGATCCTATTTCAGAACCATTGCATGGATAATCCCAAGAAAGAAATCATAGATAAAATCAGGCAGTTAGAAGAAAAATTCAGGGCATCAGGTCAGGATTTATCTTCTTATTTGGAAGGATTGCTTCATGCGGATTACCTGAATTATTGGGACTATATCAATTTGGACACATTACTGACTTTACAACAACCCAGAACTTCATTTAAGGATGAAAAAATTTTTATCATTTACCATCAGATCACAGAATTGTATTTTAATCTGATCTTGTGGGAATTGGAGCAAATGGCTGCGGTGAAGGAAATAGAGCTCGATTTTTTCAAGAGCAGATTGAAAAGGGTAATCATGTATTTTGACTTGTTGATTTCGTCGTTCGCAGTGATGTGGAAGGGGATGGAACGGGAACAGTTCATGAAGTTTCGCATGTCTCTGTTGCCGGCAAGTGGTTTTCAAAGTGCCCAATACAGGATGATCGAAATCATGTGCACGGATATTCAAAACCTGGTTTACCTGGGAGAACGGGAAGATTATAAGGACATCAATCTGACCAGCATCGATAGTCTTTTTGATATCCTGTACTGGCAGTATGGTGCCAAGGAGTTGGCCACCGGTGAGAAAACCCTAACCCTTAAATCTTTTGAGCAAAAATACGGCGGCTCCCTGAAAGAACTCATAGCCAAATTCAGAAAGAACAACCTGTGGAAAAAATATTTGTACCTGCCCGAAAAAGACGAAGAATTAACAAATTTAATGCGGGAACTGGATGAAAAGGCCAATGTTTACTGGCCCCTTGCCCATTATAAATCTGCCGTGAAATACCTTCAAAAAGACCCCATGGATATAGCAGCTACGGGTGGGACGAACTGGCAAAAATTTCTCCCTCCCCGGTTTCAAAAGGTTATTTTTTACCCGGAACTCTGGTCAGAGGAAGAGATCAGTGAATGGGGCAAGAATTGGGTAGAGAAAGAATTGTTGGGAGGAGCAAGATAACGATGAGAAAAGTACTGAATCTGGTTATCACACCTGAGGAAGCGTTTAACGAAAAACTTTTTTTCCAGGTAGTCAGCAAAAAATCAGGTTTAGCTGATAAAGGGGATTTAATCATTCGTCCAGTTCACCGGTCAATTGATGCCAGGGGAAGAAAAGTGAGGGTAAATGTAACCGTCGAAGTATTCCCGGGTAGTATTCCTCCTCCACGTATAGCCTCGGTCAGGGATTACCCCAATGTCCGGACCAGGGAACCCCTGATCATCGTTGGGGCCGGTCCGGCAGGCTTGTTTGCAGCCCTGAGGGCCATTGAACTGGGGGTAAAACCCATTGTTTTGGAAAGGGGAAAGGATGTCAGGTCCCGAAGAAGGGATTTGGCAACTTTAAACAAACATCATGTGGTAGATCCGGATTCAAATTACTGCTTTGGGGAAGGTGGAGCCGGTACCTATTCCGATGGTAAATTATATACACGCTCAAAAAAAAGAGGGGATATCCGAAGGATCATGGAGATATTGGTTGCACATGGAGCCAAGGAAGAAATCTTAGTAGATGCCCACCCTCATATCGGTACCAATAAATTACCTGTTCTGGTAGAAAACTTGAGGGAGCGAATCCTTCAGAGTGGTGGAGAAATCCATTTCCATACCAAAGTATTGGATTTTATTTTAGACCAGGGTAGCATTAGGGGTGTCATTACCTCTGAAGGGGAGCAGTGGAAGGGTATGGGAGTGATTTTGGCTACCGGACATTCTGCCAGGGACATTTATCAGTTATTGGCCCAACGAAAGGTCCTCATAGAAGCCAAACCCTTTGCTTTGGGTGTGCGGATAGAGCACGATCAAAACCTCATTGATCGCATCCAATACCACTGCCCGGTAGACAGGGGGGAATATTTACCACCTGCTGCCTACAGTTTGGTTCAGCAAACGGTTATGGAAGGAAAACAAAGGGGTGTCTTTTCCTTTTGCATGTGTCCGGGAGGATTTATTGTGCCGGCTGCCACTTCACCGGGCGAGATAGTAGTTAACGGAATGAGCCCCAGCAGGAGGGATGGTAAATTTGCTAATTCCGGTATGGTGGTCGCAGTGGAATTGGAAGACCTGAAAGCCTACAGGCAATATGGTCCTTTGGCTGCCATGCATTTCCAGCAAGAGGTGGAGCAGGCCGCCTGTTTGGCGGGAGGAGCTACCCAAACAGCCCCTGCCCAACGCATGGTGGACTTTGTCCGGAATAAGCCGAGCAGTCAACTTTTGAAAACCTCCTACCAACCTGGAATTCAAAGTGCAGACATGCAGGATATTTTACCGGATTTTATTGGCAAACGGCTGGCCATGGCTTTTCCATTGATGGGTCAAAAAATGAAAGGGTACTATACCAATGAGGCACAATTGATAGGGGTGGAAAGCAGGACTTCTTCCCCGGTGAGGATTCCCCGTGATAAAGAATCATTTGAACATCCTCAAATTAGCAGGTTATATCCCTGTGGTGAGGGGGCAGGTTATGCAGGCGGGATTGTTTCTGCAGCAATGGACGGAGAAAGGTGTGTAGAAAAACTGGTTTCCAAATACAAAAGAAAACTGGCTTGATGCTTGATGAACATTCAGCCATGAGTAAATTAACTATGCCGAAAGAAAAAAAGACCGTAATAATCGGAGCCAGCCCCAATCCTTCCAGGTATGCCTTTATTGCTGCCAAAATGCTGAAAGAAAATAATATACCCATAGTGCCTGTGGGAATCAAAACCGGGAATGTTTCCGGCGAGGAAATCATGAACCTGAGAGAAAAACCCAAGGTCGCTGATGTGCATACGGTTACCCTTTACATTGGTCCTCAAAACCAACCCGAATGGTATGCTTACATCCTTTCTTTAGCACCTCAGAGGATCATATTTAATCCTGGAACTGAGAACCCGGAATTTATGGGTATGGCAAAAGAAAAGGGCATAGAGGTATTGGCTGCTTGCAACCTTGTGATGTTGCAAACTGGTCAGTTTTAATGGATTGATACCGTACCTTTTTGCCTTTGAAAAAACTTTTCCATAATCCATATATGAGGAGCCGATATCAGGCTTACCAAAACAAAGAAGAGTAAAATCAATTGTTCTGAAGAAAACCAGCTTTTGGCAATCAATAAAATAAGGACGATACCAAATAGACTTAGGAAGGAAAAGGGAATAAATACTTTATAGTCAGCTTCAGGATTTTCTTTCCGGATATTCTTATAAATATTTAAAAGATTGGGCAGAGAATGCCAAAACCCAAAGTAGGTCGTGAAGGCCAGGATCAATGGGAGCTGGTATAAAAAAATACCCAGCCATATCATTTCAAAAAGCAAAACAAAGGTGGGTGTTTGGATATACAGGCTCAGGACCACAGCCATCACCCAAAAAGATACTGGAACAATCCATAACGGAAAATCCGGAGAACTATACAGCGTCAGGATAGGGGCAATGATGATCTGAGTCGCTTCAAAGTCTCCAAGTAGAATAACACTCAAGTAAAATGCACCAACAATGAAGTAAAATGGAACCGTCAGTTTATTTATTGGTTTTCCAATCCAGTGCCCTTGCCCAAAATGATACATAGAAATCGCCAGAAATACCAGAAGGGAAAGCTGAGGCAGGAACAGCCAGCTCATCAAGTATACCAATCCAATGCTCAGGTACTTTAAAATAAACCAAAAGGAGGGTTTCGAATGGGAACCTTTCTGAAATAGGAGATGGTCTACTGCTCCATGGGGGATGCCTACCAGTCCCATCACCAGGGCAAACCAGGCAAATTGGAAAAGATCGAAATCTCCGGGAATAAAGGACAATACAGCGGCCAGGATGAGGGCGATTAATTTGCCGTAATTTTCAATAGGCTTCATAATTTCTCAGGGATTTTAGAAATACACCGAAATTTACTTTTTTGAGCAAGGCGATTTCTTGCCAGAATCCTGTTTTCTCATGTAAAAAATCCAGGATTTCTGCCCCCTGATTTACCTGAAACAGATTAAAAAAGGTTTCAGGCAATCTTTCCGGCCACTTGTAGGCGATGTTTAAAATAATATTATCATAAAATCTAAACCTACTTTTTCTGACATAATGAGAAGGCAGTTTTCCGGATGGAGTTTTGACCATGGATTCCACTATGCTTTTGCAATGCAATTGAATATTGTGGAACGTGTAACCAGTAGATGCTTTGGTGCAGCCACCTACGGTGCCAGAATGTATGATGGAAGGGAAGGTTTCTCCAACCATCTTATTGGTGGTCATGGGTATAAATCCATGTTCTTTTCTCAGGATTTTAAATTGAGAAATTCCCAAATTGTTCCTGATGTATTTTTGGAGTTGTTGTTGTAAAAATGAGGCATTCAATCGCTTTGCCTTGGTGAATTGTGTGTATTCTACCAGACCTTTTCGTTTTCCTAACGGAAGGATGTAAACGAAGTCAGAGGTATTTTTTTTCCCTGTTCTGAAATCCATTAAAGTAACACTTTCCGGGTCAAAACAGTCTTCCTGAGATTCGATTTCCCAACCCAGGAAGGATTGGTGCAAAAGCGGTTTGGTAGTGCTTGCCCCGGAATAAACGGAGGAATTAAATACCATTTCACCGCTAAAGGACCCATGGTGAGCTGTATCTACAGAAGTAGTATTTTGTTGGGCAGAAATGTTCATTATTTCGTCCTGAATAAAGGTGATGGTAGGGTGTTGCTTCATTTGCTCCCATATTTCCCGGTATAGTTCCGTGGAGGAAAGCATGTAGTAGTTAAGTTTACCCAGGTTTTTTTCCAGGAGCTCTTGCTCAGATATAATTTTTATTTTATTCCATGAAATGGGTGAATGAAGACTTTTGGGATGTATTTCGAGTGGTTTTTCAGACCAATAGCACCATGTTTTTTCTGATTGATGTTCCATACCTTTATCAATGACCAGAATGTCAGAATTGATCAGGGAACTGTTGATGCAATGATAGAGCATACTCATTCCCGCTGCACCCAGGCCGGTAATAATGATTTTGTAGGTCATCCAGAAGCTAAAAAGAGGAGGTACTGATATGGTTTCAGTACCTGCCTGTTTCAAAGAATTAAACTGTTTGAGTAGAAGTTTTATTGGATTCTTTGATGGCAACCGAGTAGATTACCAAGCCAAACCCAATTTTGTTTATCGCATCAGCCAGGTTGTAGAATAAGTCAATACTACTCACCTCAAACAATCCTGATAGCAAGTTACCTGGCAAAACCATGTATCCGATGGGATAAATTGACCAGCCCAGGGTGATAAAGATTTTGAGCAAAAACATCGCCTTTTTGAGTGCAGGACTGTCAGAAGATTGAGATAGCTTCGCTACATCACCGGCAAACACTTCATAGACGATGTACAGGTAGCCTAAAGTGGAAATGATGCCCCAGAAAATATTGTTTTCCAGGCCAGACGTTTCCCCTATGTAACCGGTTACCAGCATGACCAATGAGGCAATGATCAGTTTGGTAAGGGTTGCTCCTTTGGCACCAAAGGGCTTGGTTAACAAATAAAATTCCACGCACATAAGCGGGACAGTGAGGGTCCAGTCTACATACCGGAACGCTGTGGGGCTAGATCCAGTTTGGAGATAAAAATCTCTCATGTAGTAATAATGAATCGCTGCGATTCCGGTAATTAACCCTGAGACCAACAAGGAAGTTTTCCATTTACCATCTACCGATGACCTTTCTGCAAAGAAAAATACAGCGGAGGCAAACATGGCCATGTACCCAATAAAAAAGGTAATGGCGACCGGGTCACTATTAATGATCCTGTCCAGGCCGATAATTTCTGCTAATAAGACGAAATTCATAATTTTTTAGTTAAGGGAAAATTATTTAAGTTTGAAATAAAATTCATTGATTATACAATTAAAAAGAATAAAATTTGTTTGAGTATTAATTTGTAGAACAAAAGAAAAGTGTACGTATGGCGTTAATTTGGTTTCAAATCAATGGATTTGGTAAGCAAATTTTAGCGAACAATAGCAGGTTTTTACTTAAAAAAGTCGTTTTTTTTACCTATTTTTGTCTTTAATTCAGTTTTTAAAATTTGAAATGGTCAAGGGTTTTCTTTTGCCATGTAAATGATCTATGAGTAAGGAAAAAAAGTCGTCAAACAGAAACGATTATTCTGCCCAGAATATTCAGGTTCTGGAGGGATTGGAAGCGGTTAGGAAAAGGCCTGCCATGTACATAGGAGATATTGGAGTCAAGGGCCTTCATCATTTAATTTGGGAGGTAGTAGATAACTCCATAGATGAAGCTCTGGCAGGACATTGCGATTTCATATCAGTAAGCATCAATGAAGACAATTCTGTTACTGTGCAGGACAATGGTAGGGGAATTCCTATTGATTTTCATACCAAGGAAAATAAATCTGCCTTGGAAGTGGTGATGACTGTCCTGCATGCCGGAGGTAAATTCGACAAGGACACCTATAAGGTTTCCGGGGGGCTTCACGGCGTAGGGGTTTCCTGTGTCAATGCCTTGTCTTCCTCATTGAAAGCTACTGTCCATCGTGAAGGGAAGATTTATGAGCAGGAATATGTCAGAGGTGTTCCCCAATATCAGGTTCGGGAAATCGGAAAAACGGAAAGTAGGGGCACGCATATTCATTTTAAGCCTGACCATGAAATCTTCCAGGTACTGGACTTCAAATACGAAACCATCGCAACGCGACTCCGGGAAATGTCTTTCCTGAATGCAGGGATAAGAATTCAACTCAAAGATTTAAGGGAAAAGGATGTCGATGGTTTGTACAGGACGGACGAATTTTTTTCTGAGGGCGGATTGGTTGAATTTGTCGAATACCTTGATGAAACCAAGCAAAAAATCATTGAAAAACCCATTTACATAGACACTGAAAAAAATGGTGTTCCCGTACAGGTAGCCATGGGATATAACAATTCCTACACTGAAAACGTAGTGTCTTATGTAAACACCATCAACACCTATGAAGGGGGTACCCATGTTTCAGGCTTCAGACGAGCACTTACCCGCACCCTGAAAAGCTATGCGGATAAATCAGGTATGCTTGAAAAAGTTAAAATTGATATTTCAGGTGATGATTTTCGGGAAGGACTGACTGCCGTCATATCCGTTAAAGTAGCAGAGCCACAATTTGAGGGGCAGACAAAAACCAAGTTGGGCAACTCAGATGTGACTGGTGCTGTGGATACCGCAGTTTCTGAGGCTTTGCAATTTTGGCTTGAGGAACATCCCAAGGAGGCGAAGATTATCGTAGGTAAAGTAGTTTTGGCTGCTCAGGCCAGACTTGCCGCTAAAAAGGCAAGGGAGATGGTGCAGCGAAAAAATGTGCTGGGTGGTGGAGGCCTTCCTGGTAAGTTGGCCGATTGTGCCAATTCAGATCCAGCGGTGTGTGAACTATATCTGGTCGAGGGAGATTCGGCCGGGGGTTCTGCCAAACAGGGTAGAGACAGGGATTTTCAAGCCATCCTTCCACTTAAAGGAAAGATATTGAATGTAGAAAAGGCCCATGAGCATAAGATCTACGACAATGAAGAGATTAAAAATATCCTTACAGCACTGGGGGTGAAATTCGGTACGGCAAATGACGAGAAGGAATTGGACCTCTCTCACCTTCGGTATCATAAAATAATCATCATGACAGATGCGGATATTGACGGTTCGCATATCCGTACCCTGATTCTTACCTTGTTTTTCAGGTACATGAGAAATCTCATAGAAAATGGGTATGTCTACATCGCACTTCCCCCATTGTATCTGCTCAAAAGAGGCAAAGATGAAAGGTATTGCTGGTCTGAAGAAGAAAGAAAATTGACGACCGCCGAGCTTGCACCCGATGGAAAAGTGGATAGTGTGGGCATTCAGCGGTATAAGGGACTGGGTGAAATGAATCCTGAACAGCTCTGGACGACTACCATGGATCCTGAGACCAGGACATTGAAGCAAGTAACCATAGAATCCGCTGCGGAGGCTGATCACCTGTTCAGTATGTTGATGGGTGATGAAGTAGCTCCAAGAAGGGATTTTATTGAAAAGAATGCAAAATATGCCAAGATCGATACATAATTGGCTTGATATTACGTTCGGAATAAGAAAAAGGGCGGTATGCCCTTTTTTTTTTCCACGATTTATTTAGTATCATTGATTGACTTTTTGCCTTTAAAAGAAAATGACTATGAAACTCATCCAACCAGATAAGATTGAAGAAACCATACATAACAGTGAGCTCATCAGCCGGGACCTCAGCTGGCTTAAGTTTAACGAAAGGGTTTTTGACCAGATAAAAAAGGACAGGAGAAATATCTTTGAAAAATTCAAGTTTCTGGCCATTGCCGCTTCTAATCTGGATGAATTTTTTATGATACGTGTAGGTTCCCTGTACAATTACCTCGACTACGATAAGGTGAGAATTGATTATTCAGGCTTAAGGGAAGACGACTTCAAGAGGAAATTGATGATTGAGTCCCAAAATTTTCATAAAAGACTGCAGCGTCATTTCGTAAAAGAGTTATTGCCCATGACCGAAGAGTCAGGATTCCTGATGAGCAACGTAGGTAATTTGCATGAAAAAGAACAAAAAGCGATTAAAGATTACTTTTATAAGGCTGTTTATCCCATGCTTACGCCCATGGTTTTTGATGGGTACCATACCTTTCCTATCCTGATGAACAAATTGTTGATTTTTGGAGTGGTGACCATAGGTCCTGGTGAAAAAAAGGATAACAAGAAGCTTTCATTTGTGCAGATCCCTTCCAATATACCCCGGTTTTTTGAATTGGAAAGGGAGGACCTGATGATTTATGTGCCCATTGAAGAAATGATCAGGGAACATATCGTGTCCCTTTTCAGGAATGTTACCATAGAATCCATCAACCTTTTTCGAATCACCAGAAACGGAGATTTCACCCTGGAAGAAAGTGAGGACATGGACTCTAATTTTCTGGAAGAGGTGAAAAGGAAACTCAACGAAAGGAAGACAGGTAGGGTAGTCAGGATAGAAATCGAGGAAGGATACAGCAAATGGATGGTGAACTTGCTAAAACAGCGATGGACCCTTCAAGACGATAGTATCTTCAAAATAGAGCGCAGGAGCCTGATGGATTTTACCGGTCTTTGGCAGATCATAGGAAACAAGCGTTTTAAAGATCGCTTACCTGCCGTGCCAAATCCTATTCCACCACTTTCTTATCCTGAAGCCGCTTCAGAGGACATTTTTCAGGTATTGAAAAACAAAGATGTTTTGCTTCATCATCCCTATAACGATATGGAGCCAATTTTTGACTTACTGGACAAGGCAGCTGATGATCCCCATGTCATGGCTATAAAGATGACCATATACCGCCTGGCAAAAAATTCCAGGGTAGTGGGTGCCTTGTTAAAAGCTGTGGAAAATGGCAAACACGTATCGGTTTTATTTGAGGTAAAAGCACGCTTTGACGAAGAAAACAATATTCGGGAGGCTAAAAAAATGCAAAAAGCAGGTTGCTTTGTGATCTATGGTGTTAGTAATTTCAAAACCCACACCAAGTTAATGCTTATTGTAAAGAAAGAAGAAAATAAAGTAACCCGGTATGTGCATGTGGGTTCTGGGAATTACAATGAAGAGACCAGCAGGATATATACAGATATTGGCCTGTTGACTACCAATGAAACACTGGCCAATGATGTGTCAGAATTTTTCAATGTAATCACCGGTCATTCTGCTCCTACCAACTATCAGAATTTAATCACATCTCCCAGGGACATGCGGAATAAGTTGATTGAATTCATCGAAATTGAAGCAGAAAACGCCAGTAAGGGCCTATCTTCCGGTATTTTTATAAAAATTAATTCTCTTGAAGACTCCGCATTTATTTTTGCCCTGTACAAAGCTTCTCAGGCTGGGGTGCCTATCAAATTGATTGTCCGGGGAATTTGCTGTTTGCGGCCAGGTAGAAAAGGACTGAGTGAGAACATAGAGGTGATTTCTATTGTAGGTGATTTTCTGGAACATTCCCGGATTTACCATTTCCATAACAATGGAGATTACAGAACATATGTGGGTAGTGCGGATGCCATGGTCAGGAGTTTTGATAAGAGACTGGAATCCTTGTTTAAGGTAGAAAACGAATTTCTTCAGAAACAGCTGATGAATATCATCCGCTTTAATCTCAGGGACAATGAAAATGCCTATGTGATGCAGGAGGACGGTCAGTATATCAGTAAATACCCGGAAAAGGGCGAGGAGCCGTTTAATATTCACCAACAGTTTTTCCAATTGAGCCCGGATATGATTGAAGGGGTGAGGCTTATTGAATAAAGTTTAGAAAGCAGGGAAAAAATGCTCCCTGTTTTTTATATTTTTTTCGAAAAGCTGGTATATCAACCCGTCTTTCAAGCCCAGGGCAGGAACCATGACCCTTTCAACATGTGCTGTTTCCAATGCTGCCAAATATATTTTGGTGGCTGGAATGATTACATCTGCGCGATCTTCGTTCAGGTGAAGGAGATTGATTCTTTCCGCTGGGGAATATTTTTCGAGCAGCGATAGAATTTCATGGATTTTACCTACCTGCAAAAACAAACCCTTTCCCCTTACCTGGGCCAGTTCGAAAACTTTATTGATATTTCCTCCCGTAGCTATTCCCGTCACTGTTTTTTCCCCGGAAAGGTGTTCTTTGATAAATTGCTCCATATGCCTGGGTATAAATTGGGAAACCTGACTCTCAAGGGTTCTCACAGATCCGATTTTGAATGATTTGGCTGCTATTTTTTTTCCTTTTTTGAATATATTCAGCTCTGTACTTCCTCCTCCTACATCCACGTGAAGATAGGTTTTTTCGCCAATGTGTTTCCAAAGCGATTTGTTGATCAATTCCGCTTCTTTGTTGCCGTCAATCAATTGAATTTTAAGGCCGATTTCCTTTCTGATTTCCTCTATCAATTCTTTCCCGTTTTTAGCCTCTCGCATGGCGGAGGTGGCACATGCCTGATAATCGTCTACTTCATAAAGTTGTATCAGAATGTGAAAGGCCCGCATGAGCTCCTTGAACCGATACCTGTTTTCAGGGCCAATTTCTTGGTTTTGAAAGACGTCTTTTCCCAGGCGCAGTGGGAATCTCAGGTATTCCAGTTTTTTGAAATTGTATTGGTTTTGAAAGAAGTGGACCTTCGTAACCTGAAGTCTGATGGCATTGGAGCCAATATCTATGGCGGCTAATTTCAATGGATTATGTTTTTCTCAGCGATGTTAAACTTAAAGGAAAGGGAGTTGTTTCTTCTACAAGCTGTTTTGAAGAAACAACTCCCCAAGGAAATTGCCAAATTTATTTGTGAAGTTTTGCCTGTAGGCAGACTCATTTTTTCCTTCCAACGGCCAATAAGACGAAACCAGCGATAACAGCAATGCCACCGGCATAGGGTGGCCAATTGACGCTTTCTTCACTTTCTGCATTTACTTCAATTGGCCCGGCATCAATGACCGTTTCCTCAGTAGTGTAGGAGATACCGGTAATTAAAAACATCACAATGCCGGCGACAATAAGTATGATTCCTAGAATTTTCATAATATTTTAAAAGATTGATTAGACCATCTTTAATGCAAATAGCTTACCACTTGTAAATTTTAGATACTAAATCAAAATAAAAATTTACATTTTTTCGTACTTACCCTTTTTTAGCTTTCTCTTTAATCTAAAAAAATTAATGAAACCTAGCACCAGTAAAGCCACGCTAATCAGGAAAGAAAAGTACCCGAGCTCCTTTACATTTTCCAGATCTTCTACTTTGATTAAAGCTGTTCCGCTGACAATAAAATACAAGCTGGTGCGAATATAGGCCAAAAGTGTCCTGTCATTGGCAAGTTTTGTTCGTTGACGAGCTAAAAAATCTCTTACAATCAGTAATTCTTCTGTTTGATTTTCCATAAATTTATCTTTCGTTTGTGATCCCAAATGCTAAACGGTATCAAAAAACCTTAAATTAACAGATTTTTGTTGCAAATGTAAAGGTAAAATCTTCAAACATTTGTGGGATTTATCACATTACTATATAACATATACTTGACATGAAAAAATCTTTATTGGTTTTTACCCTAACCTTTTTTTCCTTTGGCCTGCTAATGGCTCAGGAAATAACCCAGGAGGATATTTCTCCCCTGGACACCACTTATTGGGAGTCATCCTTCAGTGCTGGATTAAATTTTAACCAAGCCGGATTCAGCAGCAATTGGAAAGCCGGAGGAGTAAATTCCGTGGCTTTTGGAAGTATAGTGGCAGGAAAAGCCTCGTATAGAAAAGAGAAGTTATCTTGGGATAATGAGCTGGAGTTGTTGTTTGGTATCGTAAGAAATGAAGGGGAGCAAACCAGAAAATCCAACGATAGGATATTTTTGGATTCCAAATTAGGCTACCAGCTGAGCGAAAAATGGTCTTCTTATTTTTCCATGAATTACCTGACCCAGTTTGCAGCAGGGTATAACTTCAATGATGATGGGAGCAGAACATTGATTTCCAAATTCATGGCACCTGGCTTTCTTACCTCCTCACTGGGGTTTGAATTCAAGCCAAGCAATACATTTTTTCTACGGATTGGGCCTTTTTCTCCACGGTTTACCTTTGTCACCGATCCCGAAATCATCAACAATGTGCCCTCCAATTATGGCGTTCTTGCCGGGGACCAGGTAAGGGTGGAGTGGTTGGCCATGCAGGTGTTTGCAGGTCTGGACAAAGACCTGAGTGAAAACCTTAACCTTAAATCAAGGTACACCATGTACGCCAACTATCAGACCTTATCCCTGGAAAACATCGACCACCGACTGGACCTGACCATAACAGCAAAAATCACCAATATTATTAGTGTGACTTTAACCGGAATCGGTTTGTATGATATAGATCAGGACCCTGGCGTGCAATACAGCCAGGCCCTGGCATTGGGGATTCTTTACAAGGTAGATAACAAAAAATAGACTTTTGTTTACTTTTTGGCTGGTAAATTTGGTTTTTAAACAGTTATTGTTAATTTTGTTTGCATTATGGTAGTTAAATAATAGTTGGTTTAGTTTTCAAAATAAAAAGCAGGAGAGGTTCTCCTGCTTTTTTGCTTTTCACACCTTTTTACGCTGGATTATTTCTTTTCTGCGTATTTTCGTTCGTCCTTTAACAAATGAATGTATTTTGATGAACCCTGAGAAACAAAAACTATCCCTTCTGTCCGATAAAATTGCAGGATTGTTGACTTTTATTAAGGACAGGTTTGACCTGCATGAGGGCAAGGAGGATGAAATCGAGACCATAGTATACATCAAAAAGAATATAGAGTTTCGTGGGGCCAATCTTTGGATCCTGATCTTTGCCATACTGGTGGCCTCCGTTGGCGTTAATGTTAATTCTACTGCTGTTATCATTGGAGCCATGTTGATTTCCCCATTAATGGGACCCATTATGGGGATAGGTATGGGGGCCGGGATCAATGATTTTGAATTGATTAAAAAATCCTTGAAAAACCTCGGGATTGCTGTTTTGATCAGTATCATGACTTCCACCCTGTATTTCTCCTTTACACCTCTGAATGAAGCACAATCTGAGTTGCTCGCCAGGACTGAACCCACCATATGGGATGTTTTGATTGCTCTTTTCGGTGGACTCGCAGGGATCATCGCCGGTTCAAGAAAGGAAAAAAGCAATGCCATTCCAGGTGTGGCCATTGCTACTGCCCTGATGCCTCCCTTGTGTACGGCCGGGTATGGATTGGCCACCTGGAACCTGTATTATTTTCTGGGAGCCTTTTACCTGTTTTTTATCAATTCGGTTTTTATCAGTTTGTCGACCTACCTGATTGTCCGCTTCATGGGCTTTCCCAAAAAAGAGTTTGTGGATGTGCAACGGGAGAAAAAGGTGAGAAATTACATCACCATTTTTATTTTAATCACTGTAGTCCCAAGTATTTATCTGGCGTATAACATTGTCAGGAGAACGATTTGGGAAAAATCCGCTAAAGAATTTGTTCAGACCGAATTTGACTTCCCCAGTACACAAATTATAAACAGCAACTACATTTATGAACCGGACAGCAGTGTCATCGAAGTCGCTTTGGTAGGGCAACGAATTGGTGAAGAGGAGATATCGATTATTCAGAAAAAGACAGCTGCGTTTAAGCTGAACCGAACCTACCTGATCGTCAAACAAAGTGGTGATACAGGTATGGATATGAATATGTTGCGATCAGATGTACTGAAAGATTTATACGAAAGAAATGAAGCCATGATTCAAGGCAAGGATCAAAAAATAGCCTTTTTGGAAAGGGAAGTAGCGCAATATGCAGCATCTACAGGTATGGTCAATGATTTGGCACAAGAAGCCAGGATTAACCACAGGGGTTTGACTGCATTTTCTGTCAATAGATCAGTAGTGGCTAACTTGTCAGAAAACAGGCAAGACACCATCATGATCGCAATCGCTACTTTCGAAAGTAAGCCTGACGAAATGGAGGAAAACCGGCTGAAAGAATGGCTCAGTATCAGGACAAAAGCAGACTCAATCTCACTTATCATTAAATAATAACCGAAACCAAAACAGAATTCTATTTTCAACTGACTAAGTAAGGCAATCACCTGTCGCGTTTCGTATTTTCAACGTTTGTTGTTGGTTGAGCTAACAAAAACCTGACAAATTTACTGACTTTAGGAAGAGAATAAATTGGTGTCGATCAGTTCAAAGATAAACATCCATGACCTTTGTGTGTGCGTAAAAGGGGTGTAAAACACAAAAAGCTATGAAACACTGTCTCATAGCTTTAGTCAATTAACAATAAACCCAAAATAACCTGCTGTAGGAGAAGGAGTCGAACCTCCACGGGGCAGTTAGGCAAAATACGAGCTCGCTACTTGCTTTATCCTGGAATCCCCACCCCCGAGACAGGAGGGCATGTCTGCCAATTTCATCATCCTACATTATAAAAGACCATTTGCCTTTGTTTGATATTTCAAAGGTAATACAACCTGATTAATTTTGAAAATATAACAATGAATAATTTAAAAAAATACATTAAATTTAATTTTTAAGCTAAATTATTTCAAAATGATAAATTTGATTATCGGAAATGCTTCTTCATTAAGGAATTTTAAAAAGGCAGCTTTTTATTTTTTCCTTAACTTGCCATAAAACGAAACAACAACTGATGGGAGAGCCAATCAAGACTTATGAGATGCCTGAGATAACCAATCAGCGGACATTTCAGATTTATGAAGTGCAGGGAAAAACCATTCAAAGTAAAACCTACCCCCATGAAACCACAAGGCCTCACCGACATAAATACTATGAGATTTGCGTTTTTGTCAACGGGGCAGGAAGGCACGAGATTGATTTCGAATCGCACCTGATACACTCCAATAGTGTGCATTTCCTATCGCCGGGACAGGTTCATCTCATCAGTAGAGAAAATGATTATCATGGCTACCTGATGGTTTTTTCCCGCGATTTTTATGCCCTCGAATCCTATCACGAGGATCCTCTATTCCAATTGCCCTTTTTCAATAACCCTACTCTGGTTCCTATTTTAAATCTGAATCCAGCAGATTTTAAGGAGCTTTTGGTACTAATCCTTCAAATACGCAAAGAATACCTGCAATGGAATGGATTTACCTCCGATATCTTACGCAATTACCTGCAGATTTTCCTAATCAAATGCAAACAATATTACCTGAGGTATTTTGCTGAAAAAAACAAGACCATGGATCCTCACTTTTCTTTGGTACAGCAATTCAATGCGCTGGTAGAACAGCGGTTTAAACAGGTGCATCAGGTGCAGGATTACGCCAACCTGATGGGACTGGCGCCCGCCATATTGAACAAACATGTCAGAAATATTACTGGTTTTACGGCTGGAGAGATCATTCTTGACCGCCTCATGCTGCAGGCAAAAAGATACCTGATATATACAGACCTGTCCAACAAACAAATTGCCTACCAGCTGAATTATCAGGATCCTTCTTACTTTAGCCGGATTTTTAAGAAAAAAACCGGCTTTTCACCTTCTGATTTCCGAAGGGTAGAAAACGAAAAGTACCAGCATTAAATCAAAAAACACCTTTTTATTAACTGCATTTAACGATAACTTTAATCCCGCGAATTAAAAGTGCATGACTCGGGAATGGTTTTTCAGATTTTAATTCTGAAAACCTATGCTGTGATCGTATAATCAAAACAATTTTAAACCCTTTAAAAAAATGATAGCAATAGATTCTGAAATTCAAGCCAAAGACCTGAAAAAGGGACTGGATCGATTTTGGCAACTCTCAGCCGAAAAGATCACTTCCATAGAAAAAGAGTATCCGCAAAACCAGGGCTCACCGGTTTTTACCGTAAACGGAAAATATACCACCAGGGGATGGACGGAATGGACCCAGGGATTTCAATTTGGGTCTTCTATATTGCAATTTGATGCCACTGGGGAAAAGGGCTTTCTGGAGAAGGGCAAAATGAAAACATTGCAATTCATGGCCCCCCACATCAGCCATACCGGGGTACATGACCACGGTTTTAATAATGTGAGTACCTATGGCAATTTATTACGGCTGATGGTGGAGGAAAAAATTCCCTATGTGGAATGGGAGAAAAACTTTTATGAACTGGCGTTGAAAATTTCAGGTGCTGTTCAGGCCAGTAGGTGGACAGCCATCAAAGATGGAGGGTTCATGTATTCCTTCAATGGCCCCCATTCCTTATTTGTAGATACCATCAGGACCGTTCGGATTTTGATGCTAAGCTATAGCCTGGGGCACGTGCTACAGGAAGAGAATGACAAAAAGGTTAATCTTTTGGTCAGAGGCTTGCAGCATGCCAAGGCTACGGCAGATTATTCCGTCTATTACGGAGAAGGCAGAGACAGTTTCGATACCTGGGGAAGAACAGCCCATGAAAGTATTTTCAATACGAATGACGGCAATTACCGCTGCCCGAATACCCAACAGGGTTATACCGGTTTTTCTACCTGGACAAGGGGGCTGGCCTGGGCCATGTGTGGCTTTGCGGAGGAATTGGAATTTCTGGATAATCTGTCAGACGATGCCTTGAAGGCTTATGGCTCTCCCGTAGAGATTGAGGCATTTATGTTAAAAGCGGCTATTGCAAGCTGTGATTTTTATATCGCACATACCCCTACGGATGGCGTACCCTACTGGGATACCGGGGCTCCGGCCTTACATAAATTAGGTGATTACCTGTCCCGGCCTGCAGATCCTTTTAATGAGCATGAGCCGGTGGATAGTTCCGCTGCGGCCATAGGTGCCCAGGGCTTGTTGAGATTGGGGCATTACCTGCAAAGGAAGGGTCAAACCAAGAAGGGTAATGAATACTGGCAGGCAGGATTAACCGTTTTAAAGACTTTATTGGAGGAACCCTACCTGAGTACTGATAAAACTCATCAGGGAATACTGCTCCATTCCATCTATCACCAGCCCAATGGCTGGGATAATGTGCCCAAGGGGCAAAAAATTGCCTGTAACGAATCCAGTATGTGGGGAGACTACCACGCCCGTGAGCTGGCGCTTTATGTTCAGCGCATTATCGATAAAGATCCTTATTACACTTTCTTTAATTGTTTATCATGAGTGCACAACCCATAAAAGACCTGAGTAAACTTTGTATACATACCATTACCACCAAGCCATGGAGTCTGGAAGAGGCCGCCGAACAATATGAAATGGCTGGGGTAAAGGGTGTTTCAGTCTGGCGACAGTACCTGGGAGGCCGGGACATTGCTGCCTCAGGAGAACGACTGAGAAGCCATGGCCTGGAAATCGTATCCCTGGTCAGGGGAGGTTTCTTTCCCTCCGTTTCTGCCAAAAACAGGGAACAGGCTATTCAGGATAACCTCAAGGCAGTGGATGAAGCCGCTGCCCTCGGTGCTCCCATGATCGTACTGGTTTGTGGGGCGGACCCGGGTCAGTCCATGGAAACTTCCAGAGGGCAAATCAGGGACGGCATTGAAAAGGTACTGCCACATGCCCAGGCAAACGGAGTGAAATTGGCCATTGAGCCATTGCATCCCATGTATGCCGACACACGTTCTGCCGTCAATACCCTGAGGCAGGCCAATGAGATGGCCGAAAGCATTGACTCAGACCACGTAGGTATTGCGGCGGATGTCTATCACCTTTGGTGGGATCCAGACCTCAGGACAGAATTGTTGAGGTGTGGACAGAATGGAAATCTTTTCGCCTTCCATATCTGCGATTGGTTAAGCCCTACGGTAGATTTTCTGAATGACCGCGGTTTGATGGGGGAGGGATGCATCGACATTCCTACCATAAGAGGCTGGGCCGAGGAGGCCGGTTTTTCCGGATTCAATGAAGTGGAGATTTTCTCCGACCGGCACTGGGCAGGGGATCAAAAGGAATTTTTGGATAAAATTGTAGCCAGTTATTACCATTGCTAGTAAAACCAATAAACGTATGGAACATAAAATAGGAATAATCATGAATGGTGTCACCGGAAGAATGGGCACCAATCAGCACCTGATGAGGAGCATTGTGGAAATCATCAAACAAGGGGGCGTACAACTTTCTAATGGCGATACCATCATGCCGGATCCGGTTTTGGTAGGTAGGAATAAGGGCAAATTGAAAGCCCTGAGTGAGAGATCTGGTGTGTCAAAATATACTACTGACCTGAATGAGGTCATGAATGACGATCAATACAGCATTTATTTTGATGCCCAAACTACCGGTAGGAGGGCAGATGCCGTCAAGCAAGCTGTCAAAGCCGGAAAGCATGTATATTGTGAAAAACCCGTCGCTGTAGACACTGCCACAGCCCTGGAATTACATGAAATTTGTCAAAAAGCAGGCGTGAAAAATGGGGTGGTACAGGATAAATTGTGGCTTCCCGGTTTGAGGAAATTAAAGCGCTTGATCGAAAATGGCTTTTTCGGAGATATTCTTTCTGTAAGGGGAGAATTTGGATATTGGGTATTTGAAGGGCATACCGTCCCGGCCCAAAGACCTTCCTGGAACTACAGGAAAGAGGATGATGGCGGCATAATCGTTGACATGCTTTGCCATTGGAGGTATGTATTGGACAATATTTTTGGCAAGGTAAAGGCAGTTTCCTGTACAGGAGCGACGCACATCAAAGAACGCGTTGACGAGCAGGGTAAGCCTTATAAATGTACTGCTGATGATGCAGCCTATGCCACCTTTGAATTGGAAGGAGATATCATTGCCCATTTTAACTCCTCCTGGACAGTGAGGGTGCGCAGGGATGACCTACTTACCGTACAGGTAGATGGCACCAAAGGTTCAGCAGTGGCAGGATTGAGGGAATGCTACATACAGCATTACGGAAATACACCCAAACCCGTTTGGAATCCGGACATTGTTCAACCCATCGATTTTTATGATGGATGGGCCAAAGTGCCCGAGCAGGAGCCCATGGATAATGCCTTTAAGGTGCAGTGGGAGTTGTTTTTGAAACATGTTGTTGCGGATGAACCTTTTCCCTGGGACATGAAAGCCGGAGCTAAAGGGGTGCAGTTAGCAGAAAAAGGCCTGGAGAGCTGGGAGAAAAGAGCCTGGGTAGATATTCCGGAGCTATAATAATATTTGATGATGAAAAATGTAGCTTTAGTGACCGGTGGATCCAGGGGGATAGGCCTCGGGATTGCCAAATGTTTGGCCAAATCAGGATTTGACCTGGCCATCAACGGCATGCGAAAGGAAGCGGATACGGCTGAAAGCCTGGAAGAGTTGAGGGCTTTGGGAGCTGATGTGCTGTATTGCAGGGGAGATGTGGGAAGTGCAGCTGACAGGCAGGGGATCATGGACCGCGTGAAATCCCATTTCAATCGCCTTCATGTACTGGTAAATAACGCCGGAGTAGCACCCAAAGAGAGAAAAGACATTCTTGAAGCATCTGAGGAGAGCTTCGATTATGTTTTGAAAACCAACTTGAATTCGGCCTATTTTCTGTCTCAATTAGCGGCCAATTGGATGATTGAGCAAAAAGAGGGAGCGGAAGATTTTAAAGGATCCATAATCAATGTATCTTCCATTTCAGCCACTGTTGCCTCGGTCAACCGTGGGGAATATTGCGTAGCAAAGGCAGGAATGAGCATGGCTACCCAGCTTTTTGCAGTAAGACTGGGTGAATACAATATTCCTGTATTTGAAGTAAGGCCTGGCATCATAGCCACCGATATGACATCAGGAGTAAAGGATAAATACGACAAGCTGATCGGATCTGGGCTCTGTGTTCAGGAAAGATGGGGCTTGCCTGAGGATGTTGGCCTCGCCGTAGCAGCCCTGGCCAAAGGTGATTTTCCTTATTCCACCGGGCAGGTAATCATGGTGGATGGCGGATTGACTATCCCGAGGCTTTAGTTATTTCGAATGGCCGGTGTATCTTACCGGCCATTTGAGTTTCAATTTTGATCTTTGTTATTATTCAAACAACAATTGTATATATTGTCAATTCAATTTGTTTAAACCCAATACTAATGGAAAAAAAGAGACTATACTGGAGGATTTGCTGCATCGCAGCCATTATCCTGAGCATCATTACGTTCACCCCTTTGGTTATTCCTCAGGGCGTTTCCACGCCTGAACTAGGAGGTGTTCCCTACAGCCTTTGGACAAGTTTTATTATTACCGTGCTTTTGGTCGTCCTCACCTATATAGGTACAAGGGTGCATCCTGGCATGCAAAATGAGGAGGAGGACTTATGATTTTCTGGGTATGGGTATTTGGCCTCATCTATGCAGGCCTCTTGGTTTTTGCTTCCCTGAAGTCCTATAAGAAAAACAGGTCTTCGGAAGAGTTCATGATGGCCGGATCAAATATAGGCCTCACGCTGGGTGTATTGACTTTTGCAGCAGCACTTTTCAGCACCTTCACCTTTCTGGGTATGCCGGATTTCTTTCGGATAAACGGCGTAGCTGCCTGGATTTTTCTGGCCGTTTCGGATGGCGCCATGGTGTTTTTGTTACTGTGGTTTGGTTACCATATCCGGATGAAGGTAAAAGGAATGGAATTCCGGGGAGTGGCTGGATTGATTTCCAGGTGCTATGAAAACAGATTGGCCGGATATGTCTTTTTCCTGAGTTCATTTTTGTTTTTGATTCCTTACGTGGGCATCCAAATACAGGGAATTGCCATTTTTATGGATGCCGCTTTTCCCGGATCTTTCCCTGCCTGGGGCTGGTCGGCAGGGATTGTTTTAATCATGTTGATTTACAGCGAAATCGGTGGATTAAAGGCCATCATTTTTAGTGATGCCATTCAGGGTTTACTCCTATTGGCCGTTATCTGGATCATCGGTTGGGCATGTTTAAGTCATTTTGGTGGGATTGGACCCATGTTTGATAAAATTGGAGCGGTACAGGAAGATTTGCTTTCAAGTCCGGGTCCACAGGGTCTTTTAACCCCTCAGTTTTTGCTTGCTTCTTTGATCGCCATATTGATGATTCCTGTGACCCAACCACAGTTTACCACCCGGATTGTGGTGATGAAGAGCATGAAAACCATGCAATTGATGGCAGTTTCTTTGGGAGCTTTTGCCATTTTGGTTATTTTACCTACCATTTTTATCGGGATGTATGGAGCAGATCTTTACAGTGAGTATGGAAGGGATGAGTTTTTTGCCAATGCATTTCTCTACGACCAGCCAGATGCCGTGGCTGCACTCGCCATTATTGGCCTGATTGCCGCCGGTCTTTCGACTACCAATGCCCAGATATTTGCCCTGGGTTCTGAGCTGAGAGGGCTGCTCAGGGGAAATGAAAACAGCATCATGACCAAAACCAAGATTGGTATTTTTGTTTTTTCGGTGATTGCTTTTTTCTTTTCCATTATTGTCATAGACCAATTGGTTTTGTTGGCCAGGGTAAGTTTCGCAGGGACAGGCATCATGGGTCCCATGATTATCTTGGGGATCTTGAGTAACCGGAAAATTTCTCCGGCGATCATTTACCTTTCATTGACTGGCCTGATCATTTTCCTGCTTTCCTTGGGCGGCTGGATTCCAGATATGTATTTTGGCGTAAGGCTGGATTTGATCCTCTTTATTGCATTGGGACTAGCGGCTGTAATCAGCCATTTAACCGGTATTAAGCGCCAATTGATCCGACCAAAAACAGAAACAGAAAACTAAAAGAATCAATAAAAAAATGAAGAGGGGGCTGACCCAGATTATCAATGGAAATGTCATTACTCCGCATGAAATTCTTTTCAATGCAGCTGTCCTGATTAAGGACGGCAGTATTGAAAAAATATGCAGGGACAATAAAGCCATTGAACAGGCAAATATTATAGATGCCCGGGGCCAATACGTGTCCCCGGGCTTTATTGATATCCATGTGCATGGCGGGGCGGGCCATGATTTTATGGACGGAGACCAACATGGATTCCTGGAAATTGCCCGGCTACATGCCAGCCATGGAACCACGGCTATGGTGCCCACTTCCCTAACCAGCGAAAAAGACCAACTGATTGATTTGTTGAAGGTTTATGAATCCGCTCATCAGGAAAACTCCGATGGGGCAACATTTTTGGGTTTACACCTGGAAGGCCCCTATTTTGCCATGAACCAACGTGGGGCTCAGGATCCCAGGTATATCCGGGACCCGGATCCGAAAGAATATGAGGAAATACTGGAACATGCCCATCTAATCGCCAGATGGAGTGCTGCACCAGAAAGAAAAGGAGCATTGGCATTTGGAAGAAGACTGAGAGAAAAAGGAGTTTTGGCTGCTTTGGCCCATACGGATGCTGTTTATGAAGAAGTTTTGGTGGCCGTAGAGGCAGGCTATACTTTGTCCACCCACTTGTATTCAGGCATGTCAGGGGTAAGCCGGAAAAATGCATTTCGCTATGCAGGGGTGATTGAAAGCAGTTTGCTTCTGGATGAACTTGACGTAGAAATCATTGCTGATGGGGTACACCTGCCCGCTCCTTTGCTCAAGTTGATTTACAAGGTGAAAGGACCGGAAAAGATAGCCCTGATTACAGACGCCATGAGGGGAGCCGGAATGCCGGAAGGTGAAAGTATTCTTGGTCACAAAGACAATGGTTTGCGGGTAATCATTGAAGACGATGTGGCCAAACTTCCCGATAGAAGTTCCTTTGCCGGAAGCGTAGCTACCGCTGATCGCCTGGTGCGAAGTATGGTGAAAATGGCAGATGTGCCGCTTTTGGAGGCAGTAAAAATGATGAGCCGTACGCCTGCCAGGATTATGGACATACAAAATAAAAAAGGCGCCATTCTCCAGGGAATGGACGCCGATCTGGTACTTTTTGATAAGGATATTCAGGTAAGCCTGACCATGGTTCAGGGTAAAATAGTCCATGATACAGCTGGTTGATCATCAATCAATGTTTACCCACCTTTCATTTCTGTCGGATTCAAAAATGGCCTGAAGGATCCTTGCATTGGCTTTGGCATTTTCAAGCGAGACGGGCACTTCTTTATCCTCCAGAATGGCTCTGGAAAAATCAATGGCTTGCTCGGTGTATTGGTTGCTCAATGGAAGGATTATTTTTTCAGGGTCTGGCTGAAGAAAATTACCATCATGGATCAGTATTTCGTTTTTCTGGTCAGCAGGAGCATTGAAGGGAATCCGAATTTCCATCACTTTTTCTTCCCCATAAAAAAGCATGCGCTGGTAAGGTGTTAATTGGGTGCTCACTGTAAAAGTCATCTGGATCTCATGAAAATCAATCAAGACCGATCCCAATTTATCTGTACGAAAACGGGGGTCATATTCCAGCATGGAGACCAGTCTTCCGGGTTCTTTTTCCAGCACAAAGCGGGAGGTAAAAACAGGATAGCAGCCGATATCCCAAATTCCACCACCCCCCATTTCGGGAACATTACGGATATTGTCTTCATTGACATTGTAGTAGCTGAAGAAACCATGAATGGCTTTTACCTTGCCCAGGTAATTTTTTCGGACCAATTCCCTGGCCTTGATCCATTGGGGGTTGGATGCCACCATAAAAGCTTCTCCAACCTTTACGCCCTTTTCGTCTCGCGCTTTGATCAGACCATCTATTTCTTCTGCATTCAGGGCAAGAGGCTTTTCGCAAAGGACGTGTTTGCCGGCATTGATGGCCTGCAGGGTGTAGGGAACATGCAGGTCATTGGGTAGGGGGTTATAAATCACATCGATTTCAGGATCGTCAATCAAATCCTCATAAGATCCATAAGCTTTAGGAATTCCCAGTTCTTGGGCAGCAGCAGTGGCTTTTTCCAAATCCCTGGATGCCAGTCCGTACACTTCGTGTAAATCACTATTTTTCATGGCAGGAATTACTTTTTCCCTGGCGATTTTCGCTACCCCCAATACGCCCCATTTAAGTCTTTTTTTCATGTTTTTACAAATTTTGTTGGAAAGTGATGGTAGCCATCGATGGATGGCTGGAATTTATTGTTGAAAGCAATTTAAGATTATTGTTGACCAAAGCCAATCCGGACTTTTATTACTATGTATATTGATTATAAATTAAGGAAACATGCTGTTTCAGCAAAATCAATTGTACCAGTCTAAAAATTTATATTCAAAAATTTACCCCATGAATAAAGAAATAAAATTTTGAAATATATTTAAACTCAAAATTAATCACTTAAAACTTGTATTGTCATGGTTCTTCAGGCTTAGCCAGGGCAGTTAAAACTATTTGCCAATCCCTGGAAATTTGATTATTATGCAATCGATTGCGCAGGCCAGGATATCTGCAGCGCAACCAAATAATGAAATCAATCATTAACCAACATTATAACCATGGAAAATAAATTTTCGAGAAGGTCTTTTCTACACTCTGTAAGCCTGCTGGCGGCAGGGGCTACTCTGAGTACACCCCTTACTGGTTTTGGGATGAAAAGAAAATTAAGGGTAACCCTTGTAGGCACAGGGGTCAGAGGTACCTCCTTTTGGGGAAGAAGGTTGGTGGAGCAATACTCCGATATACTGGAATTTGTCGGGATCAGTGATATCAACCCGGGAAGATTGGACTATGCGCTGGAATACATGAAGGTAGATTGTCCCACATTTATCGATTTCGATGAAATGCTGAAGGAAACAAAGCCGGATTTGGTGATTGTGACTACCATGGACTCCACCCATCATGAGTTCATTATCAAAGGCCTGGAGGCAGGATGTGATGTGCTGACAGAAAAACCCCTGACTACCGATGAAGACAAGTGCCAGCAAATCCTGGAAGCAGAGAAGAAATCAAATAAAAATTTAATTGTAGGCTTTAATTATCGTTGGAGCCCCTATATCACCAAGATCAAGGAGTTGCTCCAGAACAAGGAGATTGGGGAAATTACCTCGGTGGATTTCCATTGGTACCTCAACATTCACCA
The DNA here is from genome assembly GCF_010993705.1 of Cyclobacterium sp. SYSU L10401. Lineage (GTDB taxonomy): Bacteria > Bacteroidota > Bacteroidia > Cytophagales > Cyclobacteriaceae > Cyclobacterium. Next base: position 48,763 of record NZ_WOFO01000010.1, read on the forward strand.
CGGTGCTTCCTATTTCCGCAGATGGCATGGCGTGACTGAAAACGGGGGATCGCTTTGGGTGCATAAGGCTACCCATCATTTTGATTTGTTAAACTGGTGGTTGGATTCTGATCCGGAGGAGGTATTTGCTTACGGAGCGCTAGAGCACTATGGCAGCAATGGCCCTTTTCGTGGAAAAAATTGCCGCTCCTGTGAACATAAAAATGACTGCAAGTATTATTGGGACATTACCAAAAGCCAGCGGGACATGAAGCTTTATGCGGAAAATGAACACCATGATGGCTATTTCAGAGATGGCTGCGTATACCGACATGAAATTGATATTTATGATAAAATGTCGGCAAATATTAAATATACCAATAAAGCAGTGGTCAATTATTCACTGACCACCTACAGCCCATACGAAGGTTGGAAAATTGCTTTCAACGGGCAAAATGGAAGGATCGACGCCTGGTTGGATATTCCGTTCATGAGTAACGAAACCATGGATCAGGAAGCCCTGCATGCGGCAGAAATGAACCAGAATAATACCGGTGAGGAAATGAACAGGGAACCGCTGGTTTTGCATAAAAACTGGGAAAAACCGCAAATCATTCAGGTAGTAAGTGAGCGTGGAGGCCATGGTGGTGGTGATAAAAGATTGCACGATAAGATATTTAAAACTCCGGATGCGGCAGATCCTTACAAGCATGCTGCCGGGTTGAGAGATGGCATCATGTCTGTCCTGATTGGCGTAGCTGCAAGAAATAGCATCAATTCCAATGGGCCGGTAAAAATAGCAGACCTCACCAGTATTCAACCCAGTCCTACCCGGGGTTAAATTGGCTTTTTATTTTCCCCTCCATTCAGGTAAACATTGCCCATGGAGGGGTTTTTTTAAATTCTTTCAAAATTTACTACCTTACTTCCTATGAAAATTGAACATATAGCGCTTAACGTAAACCATCCACAGGCCGTTTCTGATTGGTATGAAAAAAACCTGGGATTGACCGTGGTTAAGAAAATGGATAAAGCTCCCTTCATGACTTTTTTGGCTGATGACAGTGGGAAAGTCATGATCGAACTTTATCAAAATTCCAAAGCTGCGGTATTGGACTATTCCAAGCTTGATCCTTTGATGCTGCACCTGGCCTTTGTTTCGGAAAATCCGGAGGAAGAAAAAAGGCGACTGGAAGCAGCAGGAGCCACTTTGGTAAGTGATGATACGCTCGAAGATGGAACCAGGCTGTTAATGCTCCGGGATCCCTGGGGCCTGGCCATTCAATTCTGCAAAAGGGCCAAACCCATGCTAAAGTAAGTTTATTTATGGCTTTACCGGCTGGGTTTCAATTGAAAATTTCGGGTGATATTGAACCCGAAATGGATGTCTCCACTAAAAAAGTCACCAGTAGTGGAGGGGATAAAGCCGGTTTCGGTCATTTGCTGGGCATTGGTAAGGTGTAATTGAAAAACATGGCCTCCGGTTTCAATGTCTACCCCAATAGCGAGGGGATGGGTATTTTGATTTTCCTGCTCGCTGAACCGATGATAATATTCTACATTCAGGTGGATGCTTTTACTAATTTGGTAACTCATTCCTACCCCCATTGCCAGCAAAGCGTTAGGGTCTGTCCTTTCCCGAACCAGGTTGCGGTGAATATAGCTGGGCATCAGTTGAACAGAAGCCTTTTGATTCAGTTTGCTGGCTACTAATAATTGATGTGCATATTGCAACCTTCTATTCAGGTTCATGGGAATCTCCGGCCGGCGGATAGTGTTGATGGAGGCATTGGAAAGCCAAACCAGGGTTACTGGCAGTTTGATTTTACCCTGTCTTTGTTGATAAAGGCTGATTTTGACAAAACCATCATACATTTTGTTGAAAGAATTTCTTCCTATCCCCAGGGTAAGCCAATCCTCCCATGCATAATCCAATCCCAACCTCATATTGGCCTGGTCCATGCCAAAGAATTGATAGGCACCGGAATTCATCCTTCCAAAGCGGTGGGAAATTAAAAATTCCAAATTCCCCTTTTCCCTGGTTTCAACCGTATGGCCGTTGATCAACCTGATGGCTTTAAAGGTGAAAGTGGGAGTATTCCATTCGGTTTCATCTTCTTCCCTGAGCTGGTCCAATAAATTGTCCTGGGCTGAAGTGCTGAGAAAGAGAAAATAAAAGATCAGGAAAATTACCAGTATTTTGTTTTTCATCGGTCTGTTTTTTCAAATACAAATTTCACCCTTACCTCTACCTCTTCCGCAATGTTATAAAACAGCACCTTTGGTATCTGAATGTCATAATCTTCGAGTTTTACGGGAAAAACGGCGGCCATGATGATTTGGTCGCTTTTGAAATTGACATTACCCGGAACCCGGACCTTATTGGTTTGGCCGTGAATGGTTAAATTGCCTTCCGCAAAAGCCTCCTGGGATCCGGATCTCTCCCGATCATAGCCGCTTAGTTTTCCTTCAAAGGTGGCTTCCGGATAGGTGTGAGATTCCATGAATTTGTCATTAAAATGTTCCTGCATCAGGGATTTCGGGAATTGGAAGGCTTTAATGGGTACCAGAAAGGCCAGGCTGCCAGTCTGTTCATTAAATAAACCGGTCGGGGCATTGTTTACAGCCTGAATATCCTCCACTGGGGCACTGCTAAAGAATTCAATTTCCCCAGACACCGTTTTGTGACCCTGGGCTTGAAGGGACTGGGATAACAGGAAAATAATGATGGTTATAAAGCAATTTTTCATAATGGGTTAATTATCCAATGCACCGTTTTCTACCCAACAGTAGATGGATTCTAATTCAGCGGCAGTCAATTGTTTGCCTGATTCCGGGGCTGGCATAAAACCACTTTGGGTAAAATTCCTTATCTGATTCGCAAACTGAATAATATTTTCGGGTTCAGAGAGGTTTACCCTCTCTGAACCCGATACATGGCATCCCGAAATGGCACAATTCTGGTTAATAATGGGTATGATATCACCTGAAAGTGAGGCGGGCTGCTCGCCACATCGCTCTTCCTCAGGCAATAAATCAGCTTCATTTTCATTGGTACAAGAGAATAATGTGCAAGCAAGCAATAATAGCCATAAGCAGGGTGAATAAAAGTTTTTAATAGCCATCATCATTGTTGTTATCAGGATTGGAGTCATTGGGCATATTTGCCGTGGCATTGTTACCAATATTTCCCTGTGCAATTAAGGTGGACATGGCAGTGGAACTTAAATGCACGTTGGCATGCCCGTCAAAATTCAGCAGTTCTTCATAGTTGATGGCGGTGCCATCACCGGTTTGGGTAACAGTAGTTTCACTGACTCCAGTGGCACCATCTACATTGTTCAATCCAATGGCGATACCACCACCTTCACTGGCAACATTGTGGTGGATATGGGCTGGGTGAGAATTTCCGGCTTCAGTACCCTCCAGTTCAATCCGGATTAAAGTGCTCGTTTCACTTTCTTTGGTGAAAGTAATGGTACCCTGTATCATGGGGTCCGACACCGAATTCAATACATACTCTTTTTGGATAACCCGGGGGCCATCATCATCTTTTTCACAGGCTATTGTGAAAAAAGCGAGCAGGATAAACATGTTAAGCGTTAGTTTGATCGTTTTCATGATTTCAGATGTTTAAAATTTTAATTTTTGATTTGAGGGATAATATTTGATACCAAAGAAGATTCCTGTACTTTTCAAATCCAGGTTTCCTTCCCCGATACCCACGAGGGGCAAGCGATAATAAGGTTCCACCTGGACAGCCAGTTTTCTACTCAGCCTTCTTTCATAGCCAAAGCCGATGTTCCAAATACCAAATACATGTTGGTTATTCCCGGTTATTTCCAATTCCTCTGAATAAGGATTACCTCCATAATTTTCATAGGTCAAAGTATAGTTTTCCTTCATCATGAAATAGGAAGACAGACCTGTACTTATAAACCATTTGTCATTTGCACCCATTATGGGGTAATACCTGAAATTAACCGGCACTTCAAGTATCCAACAGTCACCTCTTAAGGATTGATGGGCTGCATATCCATCCCAGTAGCCGGGGCCCTGTTGGTAGGTCTTTTTTGAATGCAAGGCACCTGTGGAAAAGCTCCACCTTCCACTGAAGAAATATTCCAGGCTTACACCAATGCTTCGGCCAAAGGGTGGAAAATTATTATACCTGACTGCACTGATATCTGGAGACACCTGAAAGGCAAGGGCAATGGTATTTTTTAGATTATCTGGTGAAACCGCTTTTATTGGGATGAATGCAGTTGTTTGGATTTTGAGTTTTGGGGATTTGAGCCCAATCCGGTTAAATTTCTCAAAAACCTTGTTTTTTGCATTCGGGTCCAAAATTAAATCAGGAAGCGCCAGCCTTTCATTGGTCAGGTTTAGCTCTGAAATAGCAGGATAAGATGGAGCATTACCGGAAACAGCGGTGTTATCCCCAGATACTTTTTGTTCCCTGCCCGGGGACAGGGCTGCTGAGGTAAAGCTTAAATCTTTAATTTTTATTTCTATATTTTTATAAGGATCTATTTGGGTTAAAAGGGAAGACTGGGAGATTGAGGTGGTTTCATGGCTTGCCGGAATTTGCCTGTAAGCAGCCTCCATCCAAACAGTGAAAGTAAGACTGGCAAGCAGCAGTAATCCTAAAAGGATCCATTTGTGACCATTCAGGGGTTGGGACACCTTATTCTGGTCCAGAATCTTTTCCATTTTATTCCAGTCTTCCGGAATTAAGGGGATTTCAGGGGAGGAGGATAATTTTTTTAAGAAATCATCCAGCTCTTTATCAGTCATGTTTGATACTTGCTTCTTCATGATTTCTAATGGTTAACATGTCCCTTAGCTTCTGTCTGGCCCTGTGCAGGTTTGACTTTGAGGTTCCTACTGAAATACCCATCAAGGATGAAATCTCCTGATGATCGTAACCTTCAATGACATAAAGGTTAAATACTGCCCTGTACCTGATAGGCAAGGCCTGAATCAATTGAATCATCTCCATGTATTTAAGGTCATCCGAGACATTTTTTCCTGGATCAGGGATTTCCGGAATGTGTTCCAAGCCAATATGGTTGGAGTGATGCCGGTTTTTTTTATAATAATTGATGGCACCATTGATCAATATCCTTCTAAACCATAAAGTGAATGGTTGTTGGGAATCATACCGATCTATGTGCTGAAAGACCTTCAGGTAGCCGTCATGGAGGATCTCCAGACTTTCATCTCTGTTGGCCGCATATCGGAGACAAATGCTCATACCATAACTGTAAAACTGCTTGTACAGCAACTCCTGACTTTTCCGGTCTCCACTGGAAATGCCATTAATGAGCTTATCTGTCAGGTATTTTTCCACAATTGCCGGGTTTGTATCCGCCTATACAATAAATAAAATGTATGGGTTGCGTAGGACTGATTAATTTACAAAATAATTACCTCTATTTTTGAGAAATTACCCGAACAAGGTTTTGGGCTACCCTGGTTTATTTGCTGTTCTGATTGAAATCAGATATTTTTTGCGCTGCAAAATGTGCCGGTTTTTTTGCTTTTGATACCCATTTGGAAAACGAACAGGTAACCATCCGGCTATCCGGGAAACAGTCTGGATAGGCTTCTTTATGAAAGGTACCCCCAGGTCATGCGATCCTTATTTTACCAGGGCATGCTTCCCACTGAAGGGCTTTTTCGAGATTTATCTTTAGGAGGTATCAGGTTCACTCAATCAATCAAACAGGGAAGTCAAACGCTGATCAAAAGGAGTATTTTGGCAATGCACAGTGGACCATTGATCACAATTAATTCCGTTTTGCAGGGATTTTACTTTAAATTGATGATTGTTCCTGAATTCCAGGAAAATTTTAATAAAAAACATCAAATAGGAATGATAGCCATGAATGGATTCCGAATAACCTCTTCTTTGTTACTGATCATGTTTAGCTTTTCCCTATTTGGTCAGCGTCAAATGGAATACCTGGACAGGGGTTTGGTAGCTGTCAAAGATGAAGCCGGTGGAATATTCCTAAGTTGGCGCTTATTGGGAGATGAACCTGTGGAAACCGGGTTTGACATTTTTAGAAAATACCCTGGAGGCAAGGCTGTAAAAATTAACCGTGCACCCTTAACCAAGGCTACTAATTATAGGGATCTCGAGGCAGATCTCAGCCGGAAACCGAGCTATGTTGTTAAAAGTGATAACCAAAGGCAAAGCAAGGAAGTATTGGTTTGGGAAGAAGGGTACCTGGAAATTCCTTTGCAAACACCTGCAGGCTATCGTCCCAACGACACTTCGGTTGGGGATTTGACCGGTGACGGACAGTACGAATTGGTAGTTCACATGACCGGCAGGTCCAAAGACAATTCCCAGGACGGGTTTACAGATCCGCCTATACTGCAAGCCTACACCCTGGAAGGAAATATGCTTTGGGAAATCAATTTGGGAATCAATATCAGGGAAGGAGCCCATTACACGCAATTTATGGTCTATGACCTTGACGGGGATGGTAGGGCAGAAATTGCCTGTAAGACTGCAGATGGCAGTAAAGATGCCCTGGGTCAGGTGATCGGTGATGAAACCAGGGACTGGAGGAATACAGCGGGCAAAATCCTGGATGGCCCCGAATTCCTGACGGTGTTTTCCGGCAGTACAGGGGAAGCTTTATCCACGGTTGATTACATTCCGGGCAGAGGTGATGTATGCGGTTGGGGCGGAGAAGGTGGCAATGCAGGGAATGATTGCAATGGAAACCGTGTGGACCGGTTTTTAGCCGGAGTGGCTTATCTGGATGGAAAAAGCCCTTCGCTTTTGATGGCCAGAGGATATTATGGCAGATCGGTGATTGCTGCCTGGGATTTTAAGGAGAGCAAATTGCAATCCAGGTGGGTATTTGACTCGGAAGGTCGGAAAAACCCCTTTTCGGGCCAGGGGAATCACAGCCTCAGTATCAATGACATCGATCATGATGGAAAAGATGAAATCGTTTATGGGGCTATGGCCATTGATGATGATGGCAGCGGGATCTACAGTACAGGGCTTAGGCATGGAGATGCCCTGCATGTCAGCCAATTTCACCCGGAACAGCCCGATCAGCTGGTCTGGGGCATTCACGAAAATGAAACGGATGAAGCCGGATATGGCGTAGCCCTTTATAATGCCCGGAACGGGGAAGTTTTTTGGGGCCATGAGGAAGGAAAAGACGTGGGGAGGGGGCTGGCAGCCGATATTGATCCCCGGCACAAGGGGGCGGAATACTGGTGGAATGGTACGCATGGTTTGTTTAATTACAAGGGAGAGGAAATCAGTAATAAGCCTAATAGCATAAATTTTGCTATCTGGTGGGATGGGGACCTGTTGAGGGAATTATTGGATAAGAATTATATTGACAAATGGGATTATGAAAAGGAAGTGCTCCAACGCCTGATGACGGCTGAAGGTTGTCTGTCTAATAATGGCTCCAAATCCAACCCTGCGCTGGCAGCAGATATCCTGGGTGATTGGCGGGAAGAGGTTATTTTCAGAACAGCTGACAATCAGGCTTTAAGAATATTCACGACCCAAATTCCCTCTCCCCATCGGTTTACTACGCTCATGCACAATCCCCAATACCGCTTGAGTATCGCCTGGCAAAATGTGGGGTACAACCAACCGGCACATACAGATTATTACCTGGGAGTAGATATGCCGTCCCCAATGACAAAGCCGATCAACATTCTGAAAAAAAATTAATTTTTTTCACTTTTTTCAGGACAGATCAATTTGTATCTGCGTATAGGTTATGAAGCCTAAATCAAGTTGAAAACATGAAGAAAAAATGGTTGTTTTTGCCGGATATTTTTTTGGTCTTACTGGTTTGCATGACCTGCGAACGTAATGAAATGACTCATTTAAAGGAGGACAGGGAATTTATTCGTCAGGATCACCGGCACCTATCAGTAGATCAATCTGAATTTAAACGCCATGACCAACCCTTTACCATGGAATGGGAAAAAATTTATCAAAGCATTGAGGCTCGGGAAGCCAATTAATTCTCATTGGAACAATAGATTAAGTTGGTGATTTTTTAATCGTTCTTTTTTGGAGAAGGTAAGTGCAGCAGCGCTTACCTTTTTTTTCCGTTAAAAGTAAAAAATGAAGCCTCAACCTTACATGTATTTGAATTGATGCCTTTTTTAATTACTTTGTTTTGAAAAAGCAGGTTGTTGGCAATAATTGAATATGTTCACCCACAAAAGAATATTGGTTTACGCCTTTTCAGGCGTGTTTCTATTGGCGTTACTGGTATGGATACTGCGGATTGTACCCCTGGAAAACAAGCACCAGGTCATTCCGGGCTTCGTATTCGGGGAGCGGGTAGACTATAATCGGGATATAAGACCCATCGTGAACAACAAATGCATTGCCTGCCATGGTGGTGTGAAAAAATCGGGTGGATTCAGTTTACTTTTTGAGGAGGAGGCCTTGGCCGTCAATGAGTCTGGCAAAAGGGCCATAGTACCCGGCAATACCAGAAAGAGTGAATTGCTGAACCGGATCAGGCATCATGATCCGGAATTCCGCATGCCGCTGGAATCGGAACCCTTATCCGAGGAAGAAATCGATTTGTTTACCACTTGGATCAATCAGGGTGCGGTCTGGGATGACCATTGGGCTTACAAAGCACCCAAAGAAAAGGAAGTGCCCCAACCCAAAGGCGATTGGGCGATTACTGATATTGACCGGTTTGTGTTGGATAAATTGATTGAAAAAGGTTTACAGCCCAATCCGCTATCCGATCGCTACTCCCTGATTCGCAGACTAAGCCTGGACCTCACAGGACTTCCACCAGATCTTGCAAAAGTGCAGGAGTTTGTCAAAGATACTTCAGAAAATGCTTATGGGCGATTGGTAGACCATTACCTGGCCTCTCCTGCCTATGGAGAAAGATGGGCTGCCATGTGGATGGATCTGGCCAGGTACGCAGATTCCAAAGGGTATGAAGCGGATAGGCCACGCCAAATCTGGAAATACAGGGATTGGTTGATTAAGGCTTTTAATGAAAACATGCCTTTTGACCAGTTTGTTACAGAACAGCTGGCTGGAGATTTATTTCCGGATCCCTCGGATGAGCAATACATTGCCACTGCCTTTCACCGCAATACCATGAACAATGATGAGGGGGGGACGGACAATGAAGAGTTTCGTACATCAGCAGTTCTTGACCGGGTCAATACCACCTGGACGGTATTGCAGGGAACCACCATGGAATGTGTGCAGTGCCACAGCCATCCCTACGATCCCATCAGACATGAAGATTATTACAAAAGCCTGGCATTTTTCAATCAGACAGCAGATGCCGACATTCCCAGTGAGGCCCCGGTGTTAATAAATTTTGAGTCACAGGAAGATAAGGGTAAGCTTGAAAAAATTCAGTCCTGGGTGAAGGGACATTCCGGTGAAAATGAAGGTCAGGATGTAACCTATTTTACCAATTTAATTCGTCTGGGTGAACCTAAACTTCATCCCCATTATTTTGAGCAGATGGATAAGGGCATACCTGTGAAAGGCACTGCCACTTTTAAAGTAGATCCCCTGATTTATTCACGGACCAAGGAGCTTCCTTTTGCAGGGGAGGACCGCTTGATGTTTAAGGTGCGGGCCAGTGATCATGGTGGAAAAATATCCTTTCGATTGGATAGTCTGGAAGGTAGCGAAATAGGATCATGGGTGGTTCGCAGTAAAACCAAAACCAGGTTTAACGAAGAGACAAAGGAGGAGAATTCCTTTGCAGTAATGGAGGTTGTTTCCCTACCTATAAAGCAGCTTCAGGGAAAGCATGACTTGTACCTGGTGTATGAAGGGGCGGAGGAAAAAGAGTTGACCTGTACCTTTGAGTGGCTGATGTTACATCATTCCTTGCCCGGAAAAGAAAACCCCGCCTACCAGGAAGTTGAAGAAGCATTTTACGAAATAAACAATTCCGAAAAGGAGAAAGAGACCACCCCGGTAATGGTCTCCTTGCCGGACCGGTACAAGCGGGAAACACGTTTATTCGAAAGGGGAAGCTGGATGGTTCCAGGAGATACCGTGTCCACAGGTGTACCTGACATTTGGAACGCATTCGATGATCAGTACGCACCCAACAGACTAGGATTCAGCCAATGGCTATTCAGCCCGGAAAACCCGCTAACGGCCCGGGTGATGGTCAATAGATTTTGGGAACAGCTGTTTGGCAGGGGGCTGGTGGCATCATTGGAGGACTTCGGTTCTCAGGGCTTTGCACCTAGTCATCCCGAATTATTGGATTGGTTAGCCCTGAGGTTCATGCAGGAGCACAAGTGGGACATCAAAAAGCTGCTCAAGGAACTGGTCATGTCAGCCAGTTACAGGCAATCGTCCCATTTCAGGGAGGATATTAAAGAAATAGATCCTTTGAATGAATGGTTGGCCAGAGGGCCGCGATTAAGACTAACCGCTGAACAGATCAGGGATCAGGCGCTTGCAGTGTCCGGACTGTTGAGTGACAAAATGTATGGACCAAGTGTCATGCCGGAACAGCCGGAGGGCATATGGCAGGTAGTGTATAGTGGGGACCAATGGCAAACCAGTAAAGGAGAAGACAAATACCGCAGGGCCCTATACACGTTTTGGCGAAGGACAAGTCCTTACCCTTCCATAATCGCCTTTGATGCACCCAGCAGGGAGTTTTGTCTGCCTGAAAGAATAGCGACCAATACACCTTTGCAGGCACTGGTATCGCTAAATGACCCGGTCTACCTGGAGGCAGCCCTGGCTTTGGGAAGAAAAGTGCTGGAGCTGGCTTCAGCTAATGAAGATGAAAGACTTTCCATGCTGTATAGCATGGCGGTAAAAAGAGGGATGAATGCGGATAAGCTGGAGGATTTGAAGACCCTGCACCAACAGACCAGGGTTTATTTTGAAGCCCAGCCTGAAGCTGTATGCCAATTGATAGGAGAAGAGAATGAAACACTGGCCATTTATACCGTATTGGCCAACGCCATAATGAATCTGGACGAATTTCTGATGAAATCATGAGTAAGCGAATAAGTTTAGCCGACGAACAACGATACCGGTACCTGCAAAGTAAAACCCGCAGGCATTTCCTAAAGCAATGTACTACCGGTCTGGGTGCCCTGGCACTGGGAGGAATGATGGGTTGCAGTCATTCGGCAGGTCCGGGATCCATGCAGGGAAAAATGGATGAGCTGCTCAGCCAGGTACCTCACTTTGCTCCAAAGGCCAAGCGAATCATTTACTTGCACATGGCCGGAGCGCCCTCTCAGCTAGAATTGTTTGATTACAAGCCTGAATTGGCCAAATTAGACGGAAAGGACTGTCCCCAATCCCTATTGGAAGGCAAAAAGTTTGCCTTTATTCAGGGCATACCCAAAATGCTGGGGCCACAGGCTAAATTCAGGCCCAGAGGAAATTCCGGCATGATGGTTTCGGATAATTTACCTCATTTTTCCAGCATTGTAGATGATGTGACCCTGATCAAAACCATGCATACGGATGAATTCAACCATGCTCCGGCACAATTGCTCTTGCAGACCGGTTCGCCCAGGCTTGGCAGACCGAGTATGGGGAGTTGGGTCACCTACGGCCTGGGCTCTGAGAACGAAGATTTGCCGGGATTTATGGTGTTGGTATCCGGAGGAAATACCCCGGATGCAGGAAAATCCGTTTGGGGAAGCGGCTTCTTGCCTTCGGTATATCAGGGGGTGCAATGTCGCTCTGAAGGAGACCCGGTGCTTTATGTTTCCAATCCATCAGGCATGGACGGAAATCTTCGCAAGCAAACCATTGAAGCCATTAACCATATCAACGAAAAAGAATACAGGGAATTTGGTGATCCCGAAACGCTAACCCGAATCTCCCAATACGAAATGGCCTACCGCATGCAAACTTCCGTGCCCGATGTCATGGATATAGAAGATGAGCCGGCATACATTCACGAGATGTACGGTACGGAGCCAGGAAAAACTTCTTTTGCCAACAACTGCCTGCTGGCCAGAAGGCTGGTAGAAAAGGGCGTTCGCTTTGTGCAGTTATTTGATTGGGGCTGGGACATGCATGGCGTGGCGGAACGGGAATCCCTGGATGAGGGCCTGCCGATTAAGTGCAAGCCGGTAGATCAGGCCATGACGGCATTGGTAAAGGATTTGAAGCAGCGGGGTTTGCTGGATGAAACCCTGGTGGTATGGGGAGGTGAATTTGGCCGGACCCCCATGCAGGAAAACCGGGGAGGCAGGGAATGGCCCTATAAAGGTAGAGACCACCATACAGAGGCTTTTCCGGTATGGATGGCAGGTGGAGGCGTAAAAGGAGGGTTTACCCTTGGTGAAACCGATGAAATAGGTTATTATGGTATCGAAGATAAGGTGCATGTCCATGATTTACAGGCCACCATTTTGCACCTCATGGGAATGGATCATGAAAAATTTACCTATTTTTCCCAGGGAAGGGATTTTAGGTTGACCGATGTGTCAGGAAAAGTAGTAAAAAAAGTTATCGCATAAATACATGGAGCAGTCGTCAGAAATCGTCATCTTCTTTGGAAGATTTCATCCTTTGTTATTACACCTACCCATAGGCTTTTTGGCCCTGGGATTCCTCATGGAAATATTATCCCGCAGGGAGCAGTTTGCCTACCTGAAACCGGCCATTGGTTTTGTGTTGGGTTTGGGCGCCATTTCTGCTTTCGGCACGGCCATCCTGGGCCTGATGCTGGCCCAGGCCGGTGATTATGGAGAAGATTTGTTGTTTGTCCATCAGTGGGCCGGCATCTTGCTGGTGCTTTTTGCCTTTGGGACCTGGTGGCTGTACCTTCAAAAAGAGAAAAAAGCTACGGTCAAACTGAGAAAAGCTTACCTGGGATCCCTTTCCCTGATGATGGTGTTTCTGGGGGTAGCCGGACATTATGGAGGTTCGCTCACCCATGGATCCAATTACCTGACCCAGTACATGCCCAATGGGCTAAAGAAACTGGCAGGTATGCCTGTAGAGGAGAAAGGCCCCAAGCTGATCGAAAACCTGGATGAGGCGGTAGTATATACGGATATCATCCACCCCATCATGGAAATTCGCTGTAACTCCTGCCACAATTCTGACAAGAAAAAAGGGGATTTGCAAATGCATACAAGGGAAGCATTGCTTAAGGGAGGTGAAAACGGGCCGATCTTTGAGGCAGGAAATGCAGCGGAAAGTGAAATGATCAAGCGGATTCACCTGGACCAAAACCACGATGATCACATGCCTCCCAAAGGCAAATCTCAACTGTCCGACGAGCAGGTGTTGTTGTTGGAGTGGTGGATCAATGAAGGTGCACCCTTTGATAAGAAAGTAGCCGAGCTGCAGGCCGATCAGGAGGTACAGTCCGTATTGCTCACGCTGGCGGACCCCAATGCCAATAAAACCGCCGTGGAAATTCTCCTTGCTGAGGGAACGGTAGTTCCGGATGAAGAAAAACTGAATGCCTACGTGAAGGAAGGTATCGCCATCAAGCCCCTTTCCAACGATGCCAACTGGCTGCAAGTCACCTTGTACAAAAATGATCCGGTTGATGAGGTATTGAACAGGCTGGCAGCCGATTTTCCCGAGCAGGTTACCTGGCTGGATGTGAAGGATACGCCATTGACAGACGAGGGTTTGGCAGCCATAGGGAAATTTAAGAATCTTACCCGTTTGCGGGCAGAAAAGACAGACATTTCCGACGCCGGACTGGCACATTTAAAGGACCTGCAATACCTCGAATCCCTGAATATTTATGGGACATCGGTAACGGATGAAGGCCTAGCCTCTCTAGAAAATCTGGAGAACCTGAGGAGGCTTTATGCCTGGGATACGCAGGTCAGCAAAGAGGGGGCAGCCAGGCTTCAGGAAGCCGCCACCCAGCTTGACATCAACCTGGGCTACGAAGTGGAGGTCATAGACTCCCTTACCGTAAAGGTTCTGCCGGTAGCGAATCAGGAGTAATAGGGTTCTGGTACGAGCAGGTATGATGGGAAAATGGTCGTAGGTGTACCGATATGGGTTCAATGGGATGGAAGGCGACGACGAGGTAAATGGACCTGGAAGGAGCTATACGACTGAATTCAGACAGTATGATCCTGTCGTAGGAAGGTGGTGGGGTGTAGATCCCCTTGTAGAAGAATTTCCGTGGCAATCGCCATACAGTCCGTTTAATAATAATCCGATTAAACTAGTAGATCCTGACGGGCGTGCAGCTGTTGACATTGACGTAACCAAAAATGATGATGGTACTTAGAATGTAGTCGGAGGTCAGGCTAATGCGGATAAAAATATTTATGTAGTTGATAGGAAGAGTGGCAACCGAACAGGAGAAGTTATTGGCGAAATGCTCACCGAATATTCTTTTCACGGAGAAGATGGAAATGCTGTGGTTGGGGCAGTTATCAATCCCAATGACAATTCTGGCCAAAATTTTATGAATAACGATATTATCAAAGGAAACCCCGGATTGTTTCACTATATGAAAAATGCAACCGGTGGTGAGAAATTTGATTTTAAAAGAGATGGAACTAAACCTGGTGACGCAAACTATAACAACCCTCAATATCACTATAGAGGGATGTCATTTAATGGCAAGATCGCTTCTGCTAGAGATATTGGAAATTATGCTGCTGGAACGTAGCGGGAGTAAAAGGGTTTAGTTGGGGTTCTTCTAGACTAGCTTTTGATGCTTTAGAAAGTTATCAAAAAGGAGGTCTAGCAACGGAAGGTCAGCTGACACAGCAAGCACAAAGAGCGGGACATAATGCAGGATATCCAATTTTTCAACAAAGAAAATTTGAAAGAGAATGGCAGAAAGCAACAAATCCATGGCCACCAGGACCGAAATTCTAAGGAAGCTCATGAAAATTGCCATTTTATTTATCCTTTTGATAATATCGTTTTTGGTTTGGTTTGATCAATCACGATCTTTTTATTGTTTGTCAAATGACAAATGCATCACAGTATGGAAACGATTAGGGAATAAGTGTTATATAATTCCGGGTAAGTATTATGGCTTATTAAGGCCTTCTGATTACGTTAAAACGACAAATGATAATGCTCTCACTATAATTTATGATGATTTATCTGGGTATGACTTTGTGATTTTCAATGAATATGGGAAAAAGTTGAAAATAAATTTATCAAGTGATAGAATAAAGTATTTTGAAAACTTTGAGAGAGATATTTTTATAAGTGAATTTTTTGTTAATGAACGGATCAAGGATAATTTAGCCTATCTACAAATAGATATAAAAGAAAATCTTGTTGTAATTAATGGGGTAAAACAATAGAATATAATGCTTAAAGCAAAAACCCGAACTTGCCGGGTTTTTGCCTTATAACGCCGCCACATTTTTATTAAAAAAGTCCTTGAATTTCTTTTTGGTAAGCATGGTGTCGATGATTTTAAATACGGTGCTACGGTAGTCCTCGTCGAGTTGGTTGATGAGTTTGATACGCTCAAACTCCGGTTTATCCTCCAGAGTCACTTCGCCGGGCAGCTCCCCTTCATAGTTGAGGACCTGATCTACGGTCATTTTGTCCCCGGCGAGGAATTCCGACGTAGACTAGTATCTGGTCGGTTCTGTGGTCATTTTGAAGAATTTTGCCGCTTTATAAAGCTCTTCTATGATGATTCCCCTGGTACCTTGTCCCAATTACCGAAGGCGGCAGAACAGAAACTACATTAGCAGAGATAATGGGGAATGTAATAAAATTAAAAATCGTTAACTTTATGGGATAATCAAAAAAATCATCAAATGGATATTGCGGTAAAATACAGGATCATATCGGAAATCATCAATACCAATGATGAGGGTGTTTTAAACGCCGTCAAATTACTTTTGAATATTGAGGACGAAATGGATTATTGGGAAGGGTTAAATGCGGAAGACCGGGCAGCCATCGATGAGGGTCTGGAGCAGTTGGATAAAGGACAACACGTGTCCCATGAATCGGTCCGTGAGGAAATCAAAAACCGGTTCAATTTTTAGGTTTGGCATTGGCGATCCGCTATTCTCTTCGTGCAAGGCATGAGGAAATAGAATTGTTGGAATATGTAGTTCGGAAGTTCGGACAACAGAAAACAAAAGAAATATATGTCAATATTGAAAAAACATTAGATCGGATATCGGAATCGCCGAAGATGTACCGGGAATCCAATAAAAGAAATGGCCTAAGAAAATGCGTTTTCAGTAAACAGACGAGCATTTATTACCGCATAAATGAAGACCATATAGAGATCGTGAGTTTTAGGCCTAATAGGAAAGATCCCAACAAGTTTAAAATATAAATTATCAGGTACGGGTCAACAGGTCTTAAAGAAGAGAAAATTCACGGTTACCAACCAGCTCAGGTTCCTTCTTTTTTTATTTTCCTTATAGTGAATTTCATTTAATGTATTCGACACCTCCTTTTTTTTCAACTGAAAATTTTTCAACTGAAAAAGAAAAAACTATCTTTATTGGTTGTCCAAAGGGGCGAATCGTTCTTTGTTTATCTGCCGGCAGGCCCGGAAAAAGGTTGTGAGGAGGTTGGAAAAGCTCAGGAAATAGTTGTGCGGGAGCGTACCGTTATGGGTTCAACGGTATGGAAGGCGATAATGAGGTAAATGGCCCCGGAAGGAGCTATACGACCGAATTCAGGCAGTATGATCCCGTGGTAGGGAGGTGGTGGGGTGTTGATGCCCTTTCAGATCAAATGCCACAATGGTCCCCGTATAATTTTGTTTTCGACAATCCGCTAAGAATGGTTGACCCGACCGGGCTTGCCCCAGATGATTGGGTAAAGGACAAGGAAGGTAAGGTTGAGTGGCGTGACAACGTAAACTCTGCTGAAGACCTGGACCCGTTGTCGGGAGATCAATATTTGGGAAAATCAGGAATAGGTTTGGATGAGACCTCGGGCAATACGCTGTTATACAATTCCGACGGTAGCATCGACCAGGGTGTCAGGTCAATGTCAGCGTTTACCGTAACAGGTGAAGCGACCTCTCATGGAAAGGTGATGAGCAATCCAGTTGTTAAGGAAATGAGGGCGAATAGTAAGCGAATAAGGAGCGAAGCCTTGCCCTTTGCCAAACACATGACTAAAAGCACTATTGATGGTGTAGGATATACGGGAGCGGGAATATCAGCAGTTGGGACAGTAGTAACTCCTTTTGTACCTCATTTAGGAGTTGGGTTATTAGCAGTTGGTGGCTCGGTTTCTACAATCTCTGGTGTGGCAAGTGCTACTATGAATTTTGCGGAGGGGAATATTAGTGGTGGTTTTGGTGATGTCGGAATGATGGTGGTAGGTAAGTATGGTAGTTCTTTGATAAAAAATCTCAGAAACAGAAGGAGGATAATCAACTGGACGGAACAGGTCGTTCTAGAATCCACCCTCGAATCCTCATTGAATATAGCTGACGGCATAAGGGAGAATATGCAAGATAGGAAATAAAATGGAGTTATTTTTAGGTTTACTTATGTTGTTTATTGGGCTTTACCTTAACAATAAGCAATTGAGAAAGGATAAAGCAGGTATTTCAATATTTAACATGTATTGGAAGTCCAAACGAATGGGTTTGGTTTATGTCCTCATATTAGGAGGATTAGCGATTCTTTTAAGATTCCTAGTAATTTGGATTAGTTCATTGTAAGCGGAATGTTGATTCAAAATTAATTCCACAGAAATAGGAATGTTATCACATATTAGTAACCCGACTAGGTGTAGAATCCGCTACACCCTATTATTCCGAGTCTCCTTTCAATTCATCATCCATTATAAGCCATTTGCAATGGCTCACTAAAGAACCTCTTGGTAAACAAATGTCTATAATTTTGAACAGTGGCTGGCTGAGGTTTGAAAAAGTATCCAAGCCAACCATCCCTTGGTTCATTAAATTAATTAGTAATTGCTGTTCGGATAAACTATTTTTAGCTATCGGAGAGGCTTACCAAATAAGAGATTATTGCGGTTAAAAAATGATGATGATTTTTATAGGGTTGTTGATTTTCATTTTGGGCGCATATCTTTACTTTCGGATTATCCGGAGAGATAAAGTAGGTGTCCATAAAAATTTAATGCAATTCATAAGATTGGTAGAAACCTGTTTATTTATGCTCTATTATTAGTAGGATTTATAACGGTAATGAGGGAGCTGATTGTATGGTTGACATCCTAAAAGGTAGAGTAAGTTTTTAAAAGGAAAGTCCGGTGGTTCGTCCTTGCTTTTTTGATTTTCAGTGCCGCCACATTTTTCTGGAAGAAGTCTTTGAATTTTTTGTTGGTGAGCATCTTGTCGATGAGTTTGAAGATGGGCTGCCTGTCCTCTTCATCGAGCAGTTGGATAAGTCTTAGCTGTTTGACTGCGGTAAAGACAAGGACATAGGTAAGCCGCCGTTCGTCACCGTGATCGGGCAAAAAGCAAGGCCTGCCTGTTGGATCAGCCTTTCTTGGAGCTTCCCATTACTCCCTGATTTGCTCAAATACAAATACCCCCTTTTTATTGGCGACCACGATATCCAACAGCCCATTGCCATTAAAGTCTTCTGTAATCACATGGACACCTACACCGGAATCTGTATCGATCACATGTTGGATCCATTGGGGGTCCGGTCCCGGAACAAATTCGTACCAGGACAGATAGGGCGTATCGTATTCGCCGGGGTCGTTGCCCATATGGGCAAAATACCGTTTGCCGGTAACCAGGTCCGGGTGTCCGTCTCCATTGATATCCACCAGTTCCAGTCCGTGCGTTTGCGTAAAGGAATCGTCGATCAGGTGGGTTTCCCATTGCCCGGATTTTTTCTGTTTATGCCACCAGATTCCCAATTGATGGGCCGAGGAGGAAACGACGTCAGCAAGACCGTCACCGTTAAAATCATGTACGTACATCTGAGCCGCCGGCTCGCCCAGGTTGGCGGGGTGAAATTTCCAGGGGCCTTTGGTAGGGTCTTCAGGGCCTTCCCACCAGCCTTCGGTGATGATTAGGTCCTTTCTTCCATCCCCGTTGATATCTCCCATGCCCAGTCCATGAGCAAACTGCGCTGTGCCCGGGCTTTCTTTTTCACTGATTGGGTATTTTGTCCATTCCAGATCATTTGGGCGGGTCGGAGCTTTGAACCAGATCATTTCGCCCGTCTCCGGAATGCTGCCTACGATATCCATGATGCCGTCCTTGTCCATGTCAAAAAAACCGGCCGACTCGTTGCCCAGCGATTCGGATATCATATGTACCGGCCAATGGCCCGGTTGGTTTTTGGGATTTTCAAACCACTGTACCTCCTTCCCCGGAAAGCCTATCCTGACAAAATCAACCCATCCGTCCTGATTGACATCCATGCCGTAGCTGATAAAGGCATTGCTGTAGCCCTTGTCGTAGTGAAATGCTTGCGGTTCCTCCAATTCGTGGGCCGTCCAGTCCGGTGCTTCAAACCAATAGGCCCCGGCCATCACGTCCATTAAGCCATCCTGGTTGACATCGCCTATGGCAGCTCCTTCCGCCAGAAAGGTGGTGCTTAGGGTATGTTTCTTAAAAGAAATGTGGGTAGCAGGAATTCCGGATGTATTTTGCCGGGCAAGGCAGTGACTGAACCCAATCAGTCCAATCAGGACGATTAGTGAGGCAATTTTTTTGGTAACAATTGAGATTGTAGAAAACATCTTATCTGAGGCTAAGTAGGTAATTCATTAAATCGTTGAACTGTTCCTGATTCAAGGCAGTGCTGAAATAATCCGGCATCAGGGTAATGGTAGAGGCGGTTTGTTCTTCAATATCATTCTTGGAGATGGTAAATTCTTTTCCGGCCTGATCGGCCATTACAAAAACCTGTCCCTCCTCACGTCTGAAAAGCCCGGATACGGACTGCCCGTTTTTCAGTTTGAGCGTATAGGTCCGGAAATTCTCGGAAATATTTCGGTTGGGATCCAGCACTTTGGTGGCCAGGGCGGAAAGTCCCCAATTGCCAATGCCGTCCAATTGAGGCCCGATCATGCCGCCGCCTTCATCGACCCGGTGGCACATGCTGCAATGCTGTTCGTACAAGGTTCTTCCGGTGATAATTTGTTGAGCGCTTTCTTCAAAGTTTTCAACCCGTTCAGCAATCAGGAGCTGCCGTTCTTCACTGATGGGCCGTAAATTTTCTGTAAGCAATCTGAAAGCTTCCATCTGGGCTTCAGAGGCGTTGGTAAGGTAATTTTCTTCTACTGTTCTTTGCTTTAAAATTCTGGCAGGAGCCTTACCTTCCCTTATATTGGCAATCAATAAGTCCTTACCCTCCCGGCTGGATGCAAGAAGGGCTGCCAGGGTTTCCTGTAGTTCCAGTGGAGCGTTGTTCATTGCCTCCCCGAGCAAGTCCCTGATATTGGAGCTTTTATCATAGTTAAGGGCGGCAGCTATTTTTTGCCGGAAACTCAAGGTGTTTTCAACATTGTTCAGGCTTTTCTGCAAAAAGCCGGCCTGGCTGTCGGGCGCTGTTTCCATCAAGGCCCTGGCGGCTGCAATGCGTACATCTTCCTGCAAATATTGTTTGTGTACCAGTTTTTGCAAAGGGGCGATCTGTGATTTTAACTGAAGAATGCGGGCGATTTCTGTAGCAAAAATCAATTGTTCAATTTCATCTTCGTTCCAGTGATTGGATTTGTCGATTAAATTACTGATAATGCTTTCGCTCAGGGAAATGTTCCAATTTTGTATGGGTTCAGGCCAGTCCTTTCCCTGAAGGTCTAATCCTTCATTCAGGGCATTTGCTTTTTTGAATTCAGCTATTCCATCACCTTGTTGCCTGGCAATCCGCACCACCCTTTCCATCCTGGAGGCGGGAAGATGGGCTGCCATTGCTGTCAGGTAGGGTAAAAGCCGTTCTTTAGAAACGTTTTGCTGTTGCAGGTGATGCAACAAATACTCTCCCGCAATTCGGGATGGCACATCTGAAAAAACCAGGGCTACTTCATCAGCCTCCTGATCCGACCAGGATTCTGCGGCAATAAACGCGGCAATTTCCGGTTGCTGCGCATGTCTGAAAAAAGCATGTTTTAGCGCATATTGCAGGTGGCTGTCCTGATCACTGGTTTCGAGCAGGGCAGTCATAATGGGACGGATCATGGCTGGATCATGATGAACGATCAGGTTTTCTGCTGCTACCCGTCTGATATGTGCCTGATCATCTACTAAACCGTTTCGGGTCCATTCAAAATGTTGGGGACTAAACTCCCGCCGGTTTCCAAGAATCCGGTGGGCATGGATTCTGACCAATAGATCGGGGTGTTGCAGGGCTTTTTCCAGCCTGCCCTCATCCAATTCACCTAACCGTTGGAGCGCCCATAAGCCTTGCACCAGTTGTCTGGAGGGTGTTTTTCTATGGTTGACGATCTTCTCAATGGCAGATTGGGCTTCCTTTCCATACCTGTCTACCAATTCATCTGTGGCCGTCATTCTGGTTTGAAGCACCGGATCCTTCAAAGCTTCAATCAACCTGGCCATGCTGGCTTTGGACCAGTCAGTAACTTCTTTTTCCTGTCCATTATAGGTGATTTTCCAGATTCTACCACTGTTGCGGTCCCTTTCGGGATGATCCAGGGGCACTTCATAGTGGCCGATGATGCTATTGTAAAAATCTGCCACATACAAGGCGCCATCAGGGCCTACTTTGATATCCACCGGCCTGAACCAGGGATCTTTGCTCACCAAAAAATCTGCCTGGCGCGTGGCTTTTGGAGTAGATCCGGTAAAACTCATGGTACTTCTACTGATCCTGCAGGTAACCACATCCCCAGAATAAAAACTATTTTGATAAGCTTCGGGGAATTGGGTATCTGTGTAATAGACAAGGCCGGAGAGGGCTGTGGAATTGAGCCCGTAATCCATCATGGTAGGAGCGAATCCCAAATTTGGTTCTTTTTTACCCCATTGCGTATAGTTTCCGTCCCTGATCAGCTGGTAAATGGGCAGGGTATGGCAGTCGGCAGAATAATGGTAGCCCAGTTCATCCAGGTCAGAACCAAAGGGGTTTATCCTTCCGTCACTGGTTTTTTCTACCCGATTTCCGTCCGGAGTAAACCTGAAGGTGTTTCCGGAAACCATTCGGATGGAGTCCCCGTCTTTACCGGAAACCGTAGATATATTACTGAAGCCATGGGACGCATGTATCCATCCATCCAGCCCCCGGAAAAGGTTATTGACCATACCATGGGTATCTTTGGTTTCAAAAGGCCCCAACAAAACTTCTCTCTGCTCAGCCTTATCATCTCCGTCCAGGTCATAAAAACGGTAAATATTGGGAATGCTGAAGCCTATCGCACCTCCTTTGATCGGTTGAATACCAATGGGTATATTCAGGTCCTCAGCGAAATGGGTGATTTTATCCGCCTTCCCATCGCCATTGCTGTCTTCCAGAATACTTATCCTGTCTGTACCCTCTCCTTCACCTGCCTTGATGGGGTATTCCGAAGATTGGCTCACCCAAAGCCTTCCTTTTTCATCAAAAGCCATGTTGATCGGTTTGCTAATGTCTGGCTCTGAAGCAAAAAGGGTCACTTCAAAACCCGGAGGGAGAATAAAATCTGCCATCTCTTCCTCGGGACTTTGGAATTCCGTCGTCCGGACATGTTCCGCATACATGGGATCCGGAGCTTCTTCCACATAGGTAGCCGTTTTTTCCTGGGGGAGTGTTACAGTTGATGCAGCAGGTTTGGGCTGCTGGCAGGCATTCAGGGCCAATAGCAAGCCCAACAAAGGTAATTTTTGGGTTTTCATTGTGTAATTCTGGGAATAAGGTAATGACCCTTTCAACATAAGCTTTATTCCTCAAACTTACAACCACCCGGTATTTCCTTTTTATAAATGGTAAAAAAAATAGGATTGACTTGTTGGAAATCCAGCTAACTTCTGTCTTTGGTTGTTTTTAAAAGTCCCAACCCGGAACTGAAAAACACAAAACCCAACACAAAAAGAACCAAAATCGTTTTCCAATCTCCGTCTTCAGGTACTAAAAAAAGGTAAGACCCATAAACCAATGCCCCTAAACCCAGGATGGTCAATAAGGGTCCGAATATACGTTTAAAATTCATAATGACTTTTTTCAACAAGATTTCTCAAAAATACTGCCAATGTCAGGTGATCGCCAAATGCAGACTTTGGAGGGCAGTTAGCTGGACGCCGCAAAAAAGGCTCTGAATCAGGTTTATAATCCTTTCGGGCCCCTGCAGGGAACCGTTTAGAAATCTGTATCCGGATCTTCCAGGTTGAGCCTTTGTATCCAGATGTTCCGAAACAAAACTTCGTGTCCTTCAGCTTGCAGCTTGATTCCACCTGGTCGGTTGGTAATGCCCTTTCCACCATCTCTACCTCCGTCCAGGCCAGAATTGGCTCCTCCCCAAACTTGTTGGATCGAAACATTTTCATGAATTTTTTCTCCATTGAAGTAGATGGTGGTCATGGCTTTTTCAGAAAGTTTTCCGCTGTCGTCAAACCGGGCGGCCCGGAACTGAATATCGTACGCGTTCCATTTTCCCACGCCATTATATACCCGGTATGGGGCTGCTTTTTCATTGATAACAGCAGCCATACCATGGTCTGTACTATCCCCATCCAGAATCTGGATTTCATAGCGGTTTTGCAGGTAGACCCCGCTATTGCCTCCCTCTTCCTTGATCAAAAACTCCACATGAAGTCTGAAGTCTGTAAACTTCTGCTTGGTAACTATATCCGCTGCCCCATATTTTCCGCCGGCTCCCGCAGGGTCATTGGCGCTGACGGCAGTTCCCTTGTCTACGGGGTCCGAGACAATTTCCCATTTTATGGGAAGTTCAGCAGCTAATCTGGGTCCCTCCCAATAGGTCCAGTTTTTATGCAGGGAGCGTTTCTTCCCGTTAAAAAGCATCTCAGCTTCTTTGGGGGCTTCAGCACCTACCCCTGTTTGCGCCAACAACTGAAATGGCATCAAGACTACCAAGAAAATACTGAAGATAAAAGCTACCGGGATTCGCTCGGAAATGGTTTTAGAATGGCTCATGGATGATTATGATTAGTTGGATAGGTTAGTTTATTGGTGGACATCCCTTAACAGGTCATTGATCGTTTTGACCGGATTAAAGGTAATTAAAGGCACTTCTACGAAAATGGAGTTCCAATGGGCCATGGAGCCGTTCCATAATCCCGGCAATTCCTGGGCTTTTAAGTCCCTTCCACTTTTGGATTTTTGGGTGATGAACCCGGTTTTTGGGTCCCTGAATTCCATCAGATTAAAGGCATTTCCTTTGTAATCTTTGATTCCACATACCAAATCAGTGGGATTAAAATGTGTGGAGGACTTGAAAATTTTTGCCTGCGCAGCATTGTCCAGATCAAGCTGGGCCGTTTCGGCAATTTGTAAAGAAAAAGTGCCATCTTCCTCTTTTACCCAAAATGGGCCTCCCCCAGGTTCACCCGTATTTTCCACCATGCCACAAACCCGGATGGGCCGGTTGAGTTTTTTTCGTAAAAAGGAGGCTTTTTCTGAAAGTGTCTTTGAATGGAAGGAAGTAGGGAGTTTACCACCAAGCACATCAGTAAAAACATGGGCAGCCCTTTCAAGGGTGATTTCATCTATGGCCAGATCCATTCCTTTGAGTGCTTTAAAGGTATTTTCCTGTGCATGCAACAGTACCCCACCAATGGCTTTTTTGTAGGTATTTGTGGTTTCCTTGAGGCGGTCCGGTACCACATTGTCTATATTTTTGATAAATACCAGATCGGCATCAATGTCATTGAGGTTTTCCAATAAGGCACCATGTCCAGCCGGTCTGAAAAGGATGGACCCGTCTTCATCAATAAACGGCTTGTTTTCCAAATCCACAGCTATGGTGTCGGTGGATTTTTTTTGTTGGGAAAAGCTGACCTCAAAATTGAAACCGAATTTGCTTTTCATAGCAGGCTTTACTACAGCCACCTTTTCCTCAAATTTCTTTTGGTGTTCCGGAGAAACGGTGAAGTGAAGTCTTACCGTATTGTTTTTTCCAAGGCCGTATTGAGCCCCCTCTACAAAATGTTCTTCTACGGGAGTGCGGCTTCCCTCAGGGTAGTTGTGAAACTTTAACAGCCCTTTGGGTAAATTGCCGTAACCAAGTCCCTTGTCCTCTAAAAGCTGGGTGATAATGCTGGAATATTTTTTGTCTTTTAGCGCCTCCTCCAGACTGCTGCCCTCATTTTTCAGACTTTCATCCAAATCTTCCCTAAAGGCAAATGATTGGATCTCAGAAATGAATTTTTTTACAAAATCATCCTTCTCCAGTGAAGGGTTCTCTTGCTCCAGAAAAGCAAACAGGTTTTTAAACATTCTGCTGGCAGCGCCACTTGCAGGTACAAACTTCACAATTACCTGGTCTCCGGATTTTGCCGAGTAATCAGCCAGTGCTTTTTGCAGTCGCTCTTCATCCAGGACCAGAATACCATCTCCTATTTGAGCTGCTTTTTGAATATCCAGAAAGGGGAAACCCGATTCGAAATGATGAATTTGCTCTTCCACTACTTCCAGGGGCATGCCCTGCTTTTCGATTTGTTGCTTCTGTTCTTTGGTTAACATGGATTGAAAAATGAATGGTTTAATAATACTTTCCAATATAACAAATCCATCCGTCAAAGGCCCCATATTTTCAGGGAAAATCTCCCGCTGGATGATTTCCGGGGCCTGGGGAATTGGCTATTTTGTTCTGAAACACCGGTTTAGAAGAGGTATTTGGAAATTTAGCTCAAACAATTTGTCGGGATTGAACTTTAACCTGGATAATGTATTAGGTTTCGCTATGAATGCTGTCAGCTTACTTCAAAATGAAGCCAAAGAATCATGATGAAATCGAGCATGTCGCTAGCGACACACGGAGAGATGACTATCAACCATGCGAGATTCTCCCGATTAAGGATCGGGACAGGCTATGTGGCCATTAAAGAACAAATTATAGACACATGAAAAAACAAAAGTTACATAAGTTCTGCCCGGTATGTGGTCGCCCATTTACCTGGAGGAAAAAATGGAAAAAGGACTGGGAACATGTAAAATATTGCTCCAAAAAATGTCAGTCATTGCGCCCAAAACCCCAGGACAAACCTGCATGAAAATCTGCCCGGTTGCTGTCAGCAAGTAATCCGGTGACCAGGGAGTGACTGCCCATAAAAAAACCACCATACTGCACTCCAAAGCCCCCCGTCAGGCCTGCAATCTGATGTTGCATCCAGGGAGAATATATCTCCAGTTTACCCAATACCAATCTTGGGGTCAATACGAGCAGGTCAGGTCCACTTAATTGTTGATTTCTATTTTCATCCACTATCCGTTTTTGGGCATATAGAGAGACTTGAAATTTTGGGACAGGACTGAATTCAACATAAGCAGACAGTAATTGGGGTAATTTGATTTTGGTTTGGGATGATTGCCTGTCAATGGTAAAATACCCACTATCTATCAACTGTTGTTCAATATCTTCCAGATCTCCCTGCAGGTTATCAATCCGAAAGAATTCATTTTGGGGTATGTTCATGGCATAACTTCGGTTGATTTGATCCTGAGCGGCTGTCATGCTTCCCATATTTTTTAGGGATAGTCCTGAATTCAGAAAAGTTCTACCAAAAGTCCGTAGTTGATAACTTACACCCAAATCCATGGCAAATCCATTCGGAGTGAGACCCTGCCATAAGTTCTGATCAAATGCCGAACCACTGTTGCTGTCCCAACGCTCGTCATAAGACAAGTTCAATGCGCCCCTTGCGTCGGTCAGACTGATTTGCTCCGAGTCGCTTACCAGGGTGGCCTGAATTTCATCCAGACCCAGGTTGGCATAGGTCCCGGGAAACAATACTTTAAAATGACCACCCAGCGATAAAGCATGAAGGTCATTGTCAATCAGACTGGTCCCGACCATCAACCCCAACTCCATCCATCCAATGGCATTGATGCGCTGGTTATAGGGTAAATTGAGTTCCGTTTGGCTGTTACCTCCGGAAATACTTTCATTGATGATCGCATCGCCCAAATTGGGATTGAAATCTATGATATCTGCCTTGCCCTTTACCTGGGAGGTAAAACCGAAAGACCAGCGATCCACGCGAATGCCTACAGAAGGACCCATGACTGAGAAATCAGTCCTGAGGTTAACCGGCTCTGAGATGTTTTGAAAGATGGTTTCAAACTGGTCCGGATCTGACAAAATATCCTGGTAGGATAAAATGTTGTTGCTTAAAGCTGCATCTGCCGAAAAAAAGGTGACTTCCACTTTTTTGGTAAGGTGATTCAACTCTGCCGGATTCATCCATGCGTTGACCAAACCTTTTCTCTGGCTGTTTTGAATTCCGAAATAACCCTGCTGACCAAGACTTAAAAAGGGAGAAAATAGGATCAGGGAAAAACAAATAAGTGCTGTTTTTTTCATTTTTTGTCTGATTTCTAAAAACGTTTAATCGATAAAAAATTTTTTTAAAATTAATTAATTTATGGCATTTAATGATAAGGGTTGGGTAAAAAATAACGTAATTTGAATTACCTGTTAGCATATGTATTTTTGAATGAGTTTGTAATAATGTTGATCAAAATTGTATTCCTTTTTAAGGTTGGCTTGTTTAGTTGTCTGATTGCTTTTCAGGCCTATTCACAATCCTCGGGTGCCCTGCACCTATCCACAGGTATACAGGATTTTACTACCAGGGACCAGGGCTTTTCATCCATGAATTATGGCGGTATCAGAACTGCCAGCAAAGCCATTTTCCAGTTGAACAAAGCCCATAAAACCGAATTGTTTCAATTTGAATTTGCCTATGGAAATTTAAAAAACCGCATTGGCAATTCCCTGAACGGGATGAGTATTGGTTTATTGAACCATACTTTTTATCACCGCAACAAGCCCCTTGAAAGAAAACTTCATTGGGGCTGGTCCAACCAGAATGTCTTCCATATCCGAAGCCATAATGGTTTTTCCAATTATAGTTTACGTTATGATTACCTGACCGCCTTTGGTCCATCTGCCCGTTATTTGTGGCCATTTCAATGGGAGGAACAGCGGTTTGAATGGGAAACCATTGCCCATCTTCAGGTTTTGGGATTTCAGATCAAATCCGGGTACATTGGAGCTGACCCGGAGGGTTTTTCAGAAGAAAATGCTGCTACAGGTAATTTCTTGAAAAGCATGAAGCCTTTTATTATAGGCCGGGACTGGAGCATGGGTCTGAATTCGTCTCTCTATTGGAGCTTACCCTCCGAAAACAGCCTGGGATTGAGGTATGGTCTCAGCATGATGGCCTTAAATGAGGGGCAACCCGTTTCACGGTTTGGCAGTGCTTTGGAATTGGTATTAAAGGTGAAATTATGGTAAAGCCTATCTGGATTTTTTCGATTTTGGTAATTTTTTGTTGTTCCTGTGAACAGTGGGTGATGCCCAAAGATCCGGGCACTGATCCGGTGGAAGTATTTGATCAGCTATGGGAAGATGTGTATGAGCGGTACTCCTTCTTCGACCATAAGAACCTGGACTGGGAGCAGGTCAGGGCGCAGTACAGGCCCGAGGTAGAAGATGAGATGGGCCAGCTAGAATTGTATGAGCTGTTGGCTGATATGTTGTTTGAACTTAGAGATGGGCATGTCAACCTGAGTACGGGATTTAACCGGAGCAGAAACTGGGAGTGGTACCAGGAGTTTCCTGTCAATTATGATGAAAACCTGATAGAGGAAGTTTATCTGGGACGTGATTACTGGATCAGTGGTCCCTTATCACATCAAATGATTGGAGATATTTTATATGTGAATTACCGGTCATTTGCCCAAACCATTTCAACTGCGAATCTGCAAGTGGTTTTGGAGAGAGCGAGGAGGAGTCGGGGCCTGATCATAGATGTGAGGAATAACGGCGGGGGGAATCTGAGCAATGCATCTCTTCTGGCATCTGCTTTCGCATCGGAGGAAACAGTGTATGCCAGACAAAGGATAAAGTCAGGTCCTGGAACCAATGATTTTGGTCCATGGAGAGACATGAAGATCAGCCCATGGGAAGAAGGAACCTTTTCGGGACCGGTAATCGTACTGACAAACCGCAGGTCCTACAGTGCCACGACCTTTTTTGCACAGATGATGAAGGTGCTGCCCAATGCCATCACCCTGGGAGACCAAACAGGTGGGGGGGGAGGCACCCCTGTTTTCGGAGAATTGACCAATGGCTGGACCTATCGGTTTTCGGCAACCCAGACCGTGGATCTGGAGGAACGCCAATTGGAGGATGGGGTTTTGACTGATCTGAGGGTAGACCTTTCAGAACTGGCAGTTAGGAGGGGAGAAGACAATATGATATCTGCAGCCATAGCAGTGATTCGCCAACAGTAGTTGTCATTTAGCCAGGATTGTTTTTGAAGGGTGAGTGATTTTATTAGCAGCCTGTAAGGGGTCAGGTACCTTTACCGCTTTTGTTATAATTTTGTGGTATTTAGGATGACAAACCTGACCAGGGAAAAAGGGCACAAATGTTTTTTAAATGACAGTTAAGGGTTTCCAGGCCTAATGGTAGAAGCGGGAAATATTTGAAATTTTGCTTGCTGCTCAATCTGGAAAAAATAACAAGTTTGCGTATCTTGTACCCAATTGCAAATCAGAGCGGTTTTCGGATCTGTTGGTTCATTTTAATGATTTGAAAACCTTATTTTTATTTGAAAAATTAAAGGAAAAAGGATGTTTGCGAATCAAGTTGACCTGTCACTTTTTGAGGAATCTTTGGATGATAAAACACTTCAGGCCTATTTTAACAGGGTGGGCTATTCCGGAGAAAAGGAAGCTACCTTTGCTTCTTTGGAATTGCTACATTACCTGCATCCTCAGGCGATACCCTTTGAAAACCTGAACCCGTTCTTAGGTATTCCTGTCCGGCTACAGTTGCCTGATCTGGTAAAAAAAATGGTTTTGGAGGGCAGGGGAGGTTATTGTTTTGAACAGAATATTTTGTTTGGACATGTGCTAAAGACCATGGGGTTTCTGGTAAAGGGGCTTTCTGCCAGGGTTTTCTGGGAGGTGCCGGAAGGCGAGGTAAAACCCAGAGACCACATGTTGTTGCTGGTACAGGTGGAAGGGAGGAAGTACATTTCAGATGTGGGTTTTGGTGGTTCTTCTTTTACCGCCCCTTTGTCATTGGATAAGATGGAGGAACAAGTTACGCCCCATGAAAAATACCGGATCAATAAAGTAGATGAGTTTTACTATTTGGAAATAATGGTTCGTGAGGAATGGAGACTTTTGTACCGCTTCAGCCTGGAGTCCCAGTTACTACCTGATTATGAAGTGGTCAACTGGTACCTCTGCCAGCATCCCGATTCCATGTTTGTGTCTTCGATGATGGCTGCCCGCTGCATGCCATGGGGGCGGTACACCTTGCTTAATAACAGGTTTACCACACACCGAAAAAATGAGGAGAGCACAAAGCAAACCTTAACTGACATCAGGGAGTATAAAGCATTGTTGGAAGAGATTTTTCTGATCCAGCTGCCACCTCACGAAGAGATGACGGAAAAGTTTAAAAAAGTGCTGGCCGAAGCCTGATCATTCCGCATTATTTTTATTGAACCTACTATTTATGAAATATTATATCCGGATTTTGTGTTGTTTGCTGTTGGTGCAATTTGCCGGAGAAGAGGCAAATTCGCAGGGTTTTGTCAAGCGGTACCTCAATTCCATTATCAACGACACCAGTGATATTTCAAAGCCCCAATTCCTGATGTACCCAACCCTGGCCTATGCACCTGAAACCAGCTGGGAAATCGGTTTCAGTACACTGTATGTATATTATGCCAATAGAGATACAACAAACCGGTTGAGTGAGATCAATGGTTTTACGTTTTTTACTTTGGAAAATCAATATGGATTATGGTTTGATCATGCGAACTATTCTCCGGGAGACCAATGGTTTTTCCTGGGACGCATAAGGCTTCAAAGTTTTCCTTTACTGTATTATGGCATTGGGAATGCTGCCCCGGCTGATTACCTGGCAAGGGTAGATGCCAACCAGATCTTGATTAAAGAAAGGGTATTGAGAAAAATCAGGGGCAATCTATTTTTTGGATTGGAAATGGACTGGCAAAGACTCAGTGAGGTGGTGTTTTTACCTGCAGAATCAAACCCCTCTTACGAACTACCTCCCGGTTATCAGGGAAGTTCAAATCTGGGTCTTGGTCTGGGAGTGGTATATGATGACCGGCACAATGTGTTGAACGTAAGGGATGGGTTGTTTTCCGAATTGGCATGGATGAGGTACAATCCTTTTTGGAATAGTGCTTTTAACTTCAGTACCATACTCTCCGACACCCGCTATTACCGGCCGGTGGGAGAAAACAATGTCCTGGCCACCCAGCTTTTTGGCCAGTTCAATTCCGGAACTGTCCCCTTTAACCAATTGTCCCTGATGGGAGGTGAAAGTTTGATGCGGGGCTATTATACGGGAAGGTATCGGGGGCAGAATCAATTGGCAGGACAAGTGGAAATGCGGTTTTTACCCTTCCCCCTGGGTTTTACTGACAGGCTGGGAGGAGCAGTTTTTGCGGGCGCAGGGCAGGTGTTTTCCAGATGGCGGGATTTTGATTGGACGGATACCGTCTGGTCCGCAGGAGGGGGGATACGGTTTTTAATTTTTCCCAAAAAGGACATTTATACCCGGCTTGATGTGGCCTTTACCCGGGAAGGTTCCGGCTTTTATTTTTTTATTGGAGAAGCATTTTAAGCCAGATCATCCGTTCAAAAGTCCTGCTATTTCAAATCATTAATGAAGCCACTTTCCTTCAATTTTTGCTAATCAAATGATAATCAAGCCTGTAATCGATCAGAGGATTCCTCAGCTCGCTTTTTTTTTTGATGTCTTCAGGCATCTGTCCCACCTTCCAGTTTGCCGGTTTTCGGTATTTACCTTCTTTTTTAAATTCTTCAAAGGTTTCAGGATCATCTTTAGCTGATCTTATGGCCTTAATGATATAAAGAAGTCCTAAACTGATGCCTACCGCCACAAATAAAAAGGTGTAAGTTTCCATGATCTGATAATTTTAAAAAAAAGGCTTTTGCCAATAAATTTAGTTTTATACTTGTTCTTAATCCTTTCTTCGAATCAGAAGGAATTAATTATAAATCAAAATTAATAAAACTTTATTACATATTTTAATAAAAATTAGTTGTTTTTTTGATTAATTTTTTGTAAATATAAAATAGTATTTTGTTGTATTATTTTTGTATTTCGTGATCCTTGGCGTAAAAATGGCTTAGTGAGGTACCCTTAAACCTGAAAAATCCCGCATTATGATATTTTTTTTGACATTTTTTATCCATCAATTTCCCTTAAAATATTTGGGTGTAGGGAGTAATATCAATAGATTTATTTTATTGAATTCTGAAATACAACCATATGCCTGTTATCCGTTTGATCCTTCTTGTTGTTTTCGTTTTATCAATTGTATTTCCCGTTTGGGCCATAGACATCCATGTGTCACCGACAGGGGATGATGCCGCTGCAGGAAGCCCAAAAGAGCCATTAAAGTCTATGGCAGGAGCACAGCATTATATCAGGAAATTGAAAACAAGTGGTATGTTTTCTGAGGACATAAGGGTAATTTTCCATCAGGGAGATTATTACCTCTCTTCACCGGTATATTTTGGGATAGAAGACGGAGGAACAGCCGCCTTGTCTGTTACCTATCAGGCTGCAGCTGGCGAAAAGGTGAATTTCATTGGTGCAGAAATGATCTCCGGATTTGAGGCTAATGAAAATGGCATGTACCAGACCCAGGTTAAGGGAAGCCAGTTTGAACAGCTTTATGTAAATGGAAAACGGGCCGTCAGGGCTCGGACCCCGGATCAGGGAAAGTTCTTTGATGTGGTGGATGTAGAGGAAACGATTTTTGAAGGTGCGGAAGAACGGGTGCCGACTTTTGCCATGCAGGAGGTATTTGTGAATCCTATGGATGCCCAGTCATTGAATCTATCCGAAAATTTGCAGGAAGAAGATGTTCTAGCGGTTTTTTACCACAAATGGGACAATACCAGAAAATTCATTCAACATTATAATGCCGAGACAAACAGCTTTTATTTTTCTGGAGGGGGCATGAAACCCTGGAACCCAATCAACGAATCTTCCCGGTTTTATGTTGAAAACCTGAAATCCGGCTTGGATGCCCCAGGGGAGTGGTACCTGGATACTGATGGTACCTTATATTATATTCCCAGGGAGGGAGAAGATATGGAAAAGGCATTGGTTTATGCACCAGTAACAGAGAGATTATTGGTTATTCAAGGGGAGTCAGCTGAGCATAAGGTGGAGAACCTCCATTTTAAAAACCTTAACTTTCTATATGGCGGTTACCAAACCCCCAGGTCCGGAAATGAGCCTGCGCAGGCGGCAGCTCCTATCCCGGCATTGATCATGGTAGATTGGGCTGATGGGATTTCTATCGAAGGGTGTGAAATTGCCCATACCGGTGTGGGAGGCATCTGGTTTAGAAACGGTGTAAGCAATGGTATTATCAGGAAAAATTATATCCATGACCTGGGTGCCGGAGGTGTAAAAATCGGACCATTTGCCGCTGGTACTTCCCCGTCTTTGGAAGATCGGGTTTCCGGTTTCAATCTGGTAGAAAACAACATCATCAGAAACGGCGGTTGGGTTTTTCCCTGTGCGGTAGGAGCCATGATTTTTCATGCGCATGACAATAGTCTGGTACACAATGAAATTGCTGATTTCAGATACTCGGGAGTATCTGTAGGCTGGGTCTGGGGTTATTCCCATAGTTTTGCGAAAAGAAATACCGTCAAATACAATCATATCCATCACCTGGGCTGGGGGGATTTAAGCGATATGGGTGGGGTATATACACTGGGGCCCTCAGAAGGGACGGTGGTAAGTCACAATCACATACACCATATCTATTCCATGACTTACGGAGGTTGGGGGTTGTATACGGATGAAGGTTCGACAGGGATAGTTATGGAAAATAACCTGGTTTATGCCTGTAAAAATGCAGGCTTCCATCAGCATTATGGAAAAGAAAACGTCATCAATAACAACATTCTGGCTTACAACAGGATCTCCCAATTGCAGGCCACCAGGGTAGAGGACCACCTTTCATTTACTTTCTCCAACAATATCGTATTGTATGACCGAGGCAGCCTCCTGAGTAGCAATTGGGAAAATATCCGACTTGAGTCTGACCACAACCTGTATTGGGATGAACGTGGAGGAGTTCCGGATTTTGGCAGCCTGGACTGGGAGGCCTGGCAAAAGAAAGGGCATGACAAACACAGTGTGAACAGGGCACCGGGATTTACGGATCCCAAAAATTTTGATTTTACCTTTAAGGACGAAACAACCGTGAATGATATCCGCTTTGAGCCATTTGATTACAAAAAAGCAGGAGTATATGGTGATCCCGCCTGGGTAAAACTCGCCGGCTTTGATCCGGACCGGGCCAGGAAGTTTGATGCGTTGGTGGTTCGCCTTTCTTCTCCTTAAAACCTGATTTTCAATTTTCCCCTGTGTGCATCTCAGTAAAATTTTGTTAATTTAAGGGGTCTAGTCAAAGACGGATCCTGATTTCAACCTATTCAATCTAAAAATGTATTTTGATCAATATTTCTGCAACATTTTATTTTTTCGTAGGTTTCCTTTCGGGGTTATGATCCTGAAGACCAGGCAGGCTGAGCCTTCTGTGCAACCGGGATACCAGTTAAGTTTTTACCCTACCATTAAAACCTGGAGACCCTACCCACAGTGTAAAAAGTTTATATTTGAGTTGGGTTTAATTTCAAACCATGCATATTTAGCAAACAATCAATAAACCTGTAAACGATGAATAAGGAAAAAAAGAGCTTGCTATCCCGTAGAAAATTTATGGGCACCGGCCTGCTGGGTGCAGCAGGAGTAGGTGTATTGCCCCATGTGAGCCTGGGCAAAGAAAGTCCAGCTAAAAAAATGAAAGCTGAAACTTTTCGTTTGGGCTTTATTGGACTGGGAAGACAAGGCAATGGACTGTTAAACAGTTTTATATCTCTTCCAGATGTGGAAGTGGTAGCAGGATGTGATGTATATGCGGCCAAAAGGCAGCGGTTTCTCAATAAAACGGAATCCTATTACAAGGAGAACAAGCGGGAAGTAAAAGTGGATGTTTATGAAAATTACCACGACCTATTGTCCAGGAAGGATGTAGATGCCTTGGTCATTGCCACGCCGGATCACTGGCATGCCCTGATGGCCATAGATGCCTGCAAGGCAGGGAAGGATATTTACCTGGAAAAGCCACTCACCTTTACCATCAAAGAAGGGCAGGAATTGGTCAGGGCTGTCCGGGAAAATAACATCGTTTTGGCTACGGGGAGCATGCAGCGCTCCTATGCCAATTTCCAACAGGCGGTAAGGATGGTTCAAAAGGGAAGAATCGGTCAGGTAACCAAGGTTTATGCCTGTGTAGGAGGGCCTCCCAAGCCATTTGACTTGCCGAAAGAAGAGCTGCCTGAAGGTTTGAACTGGGACCTGTGGATGGGCCCCTTGAATGCTCCCATTCATTTTAATAATGAGCTCAATCCACCCATATCCCTCAATCCTCCGGAAAATGAAAAAATCTGGGGAGGCTGGCGCTGGTACAAGGAAACCGGTGGGGGCCTGACAACTGATTGGGGAGCCCATATGTTTGACATCGCCCAATGGGCGATTGGCATGGACCGTAGCGGGCCTGTAGAAATTATTCCGGCTGGTTATCAGGATACGGCATACCTTACTTTTAAATATGACAATGGCGTGACCGTAACCGAACAACCCTTTGATGAAAAGGAAAGCCGGGGATGTAAGTTTTTTGGAAAAGACGGTTGGATAGAAGTATCCCGTTCCCACTACGAAGCGTCAGACCCTTCCCTTTACCAGGTCCTGGATGAGGGAGAAAGTCTGCAGGGAGGTGGAGGCAGGGCCCATCACATCGACTTTATTGAATCTATCCGGAGGAGAAAGGACCCTATTGCCCCGGTAGAGATTGGTCACAGCACCTGTGTGACCTGTAACCTTGGCAATATTGCCTATGAACTGGGCAGACCACTTAAGTGGAATCCGGTTCTGGAGCAGTTTGAAAATGATCCGGAGGCAGAGAAGCACTTGCACAGGGCTTACAGGCCAGGGTATCGCCTTTAAACAGTAGAGAAATACAAACCAAAGGAGGGAGAAGCGATAGAGGGCTTTATACTTCTGGTTCCCATCTCAATCGACACATTTGGGTACCCAATGACGGATTGTGGTTAGAGGAGAGGAATTCCTTCCCATCGACTTGGTAAATTTCCGGAGCCGCACAAGGAATTTGTCCCAGATACTTTTGCGATGCTGTTTCATCCTCCCTGCCGAAATCCAGGGGATCTTCACTGCGGAAAACATGGGTGATGGCTTGGGTATAATTCTGGGTCCTGAAAAGGTAGAAATAACCTTCTCTGTAAACCACATGGGGACATTCGATTTCCCACCAGTTGCTGCCGTACTGGTGTGCCCGATGCACCAGTTGGTAGTTGGACCAATGAAGCAGGTCCCGGGAAATGCGAACGAACATCCCTCCCTTTTCCGGATCCCCGTCCTCCAGACCGGTATAATACAGGTGCCAAAGGCCGTCTATCTTAATCAGGCAGGGATCCCTCGCTTCTCCCGGACCGGTAAATGCCCGGCTCAGCCCGTCATCAAAGGCATGCCTGCTCCAGTTTAGCCCGTCGGGGGAGGTCATGATGCAAATCTGACATTCGGTGTCAAAGCTTTCGCTTCGGGTTTTTCCCTGGACTGGAACCCCTTCCCTGTTTCTTCCGGTGCTGTGCCCCCCGTAAAACATATAGTACAGCCCGTTTTCTTTCACGAAAAATGGGGATTGGATCCACTCCTCGTTTCCCCATCCGTTAATGCTTTCTCCAAAGGCCTCGTTTGCCCGGATAAATTCGCCGGTGTCTTCCCAGGGACTGTCGGTAAGATTTTTGGCTTTCCAATGGTACAGGATTCTTCCCCAACCGGTATGGCGCACACAGCCCCAGAGGTGCCAATGCCCGTCCTTGGCCTGAAAGAGATGGTGATCCACAGATTCGTAGTTTAGGAGGTCTCCGTTATCACCCATTTTGACAGGGATTGTATGGCTTCCCTGTGCCGGGGGAGGACCAATCAACCACCAGTCTTCGTCCAGTACCGGGCGGAGTTTGGTTTTGTTAAGGGTCGTGCCGTTCGTTTCAGTTGCTAACCGAAGCAAACTGCCTCCGCTCAGCATACCGAGCGCTCCGCAATAGAGACTGCTTTTCAGGAAGCTCCTGCGGTTGGAGGGATTTGGTTTGGGGAGGATGGGTTGATGTTTTTTTTTCACGGAAATTGAAAAGGTTACCTAAATGCTGATTACTTGCCCTTTTACAGGGGATACGCATGGCTATTGAGAACCAATTTACAACATGTATTTGTGTTTTCCTTTTCAGTAATGAAAGCTTTTTTATGGAGTTACCTTACAGGTGATCTTGAATCAGTTGGTATGCTTTCGAAGGGTTGAGGGATGGAGCTGGGTAAATCGCTCCGAATCGGATTGGAAAATCTGTACATAAAAATCCCCCTTTCTCTTATGGTTTAAGCAAGGGATTATCGGACGGAAATCCCCGCTGGGTGGAGCATCCACGACACCCTTCTATTTTGAGAGCATATTTGGGCGACGCAATCGTCAAAAGGCCATTTGGAATGGCCAGAAACAAACCTTGGTCGGGCTGGTTTCGGAGGATTTTTTTGTAAGAGCTTATCGGAAATGGTAAATGAAATAATCTTCCTAGCGATTTACTTTAAATAATTGTCAAGAAAAAAATTTTTAATTAATTAACTATTAAATTTCAATATTCATTTGAATAAATCACTATTTTTTTCAAAATTTAATAGTTGATTTAACAGTGTGTAAAAAAGTTTTATGAAGGGTGGTTTTCGCTGATATGGAACTTGAAACAGCATTTGTTTCAGTACCTATAGGTACCATAAAACTTTTTTTAGAGAAATAGAGATTTACACCCCAAAACAGGCAAGCAAAACCAACTGCCGTGTTGCAAGGACCGAAGGCATTGACCCAAATCAAAACCTGGCTTTGTTCTAGAATATTACCCTATTAAACCGGGATCTAACTATTAAATAGATCCATGATTCAAACTATTTCACTACTAAATTTTAAAACTTTCATGAACGAAAAATTACCAATTAAACGGGGGACGAGAAATTTCCTGTTTGCTGTTCAGTTCCTGGCCCTGTTGGCGTTATGCCTTCCCGGAACTTCGCAGGCGAATGAAATCCCCGAAAGCGTTCGGGACCTGACCATTCAGGGCACCATTTTGGACGAGAATGGGCAACCCATGCCCGGGGCTACGATAACCGTAGCCGGAAGCAATACCGGGACCGTTTCCGACATTGACGGGAAATTTTCCCTTACCGTTCCCGATCAGGCAAGTATCGTGGTGTCTTTTATTGGCTATACCACCCAGACCATAGAGGTGGGTAACCGGACGGAGTTTACCATTCAGATGATCGCTGATGAAACCTCCTTGAATGAGGTGTTGGTGGTAGGTTACGGTACCCAGGAAAAGCGGGATGTGACCGGTGCGGTATCCTCCATCAAAGGCGGCGATATCCAAAACTTGCCCGTCTCAGGTGCGGCTCAGGCCTTGCAAGGGAGGGCTGCCGGTGTCAATGTGGTTCGAAATGGGGGTGCCCCGGGAAATCAGGGCTCCATACGGATCAGGGGAACAGGCACCCTTAATAATGCAGACCCGCTGATAATCATAGATGGTGTACCAGGAGGAAATTTAAACGATGTGAATCCCAACAACATCGAATCCATTGAGGTGCTCAAGGATGCCTCGGCTTCTGCCATTTATGGAACCCGTGCGGCCAATGGCGTGGTGATTGTAACTACGAAAAGGGGAGATTTTGACCAACCCTTGAAATTTGAATTGAACGGATACACAGGGGTTTCCAATGCCATCAAAACCATTGATGTACTGGAAGCACCGGATCTGGCACTTTTAAAGCGGGAACGCTACACCAATGACGGCCTGGCCATCAATCCCATCTGGGAAAACCCCGCCTATCAAACCCAACAAACCAACTGGCAGGAAGAATTACTGGGACAGGGCAGCACCCGAAACATGGACCTGACTTTGACCGGAGGGAATAAAAATTCTTCCTTTATGTTATCGGGGGGCGTTTTTGAAGAAAAGGGAATGATTACCAATTCCAACTTTCGTCGGCTTAGTTTTCGGTTAAACTCCGATCACAAGATCAGCGATCGGTTTAAAATTGGCCAAAACCTGCAATTGGTATCCATCAACCAGGTCAGTCCCAATACCTTGTCGGCTCAAACGGGCGTTTTATGGAGCGCCATCCGGTTTCATCCGGGACTGCCGGTTCGCAATGCGGATGGAAGCTATAGCTCCTCCCAGATATCCGGAGAGTTTGGGGATATCAACAATCCCATTTTCACGCAGGAAACGCAAGATAATAACAACACCAGCCACAAACTATTGGGTAATGTTCAGGCGGAATATGAGATACTGGAGGGCTTGAAAGTCCGTGCCAATTTTGGCCTGGAAGGGGCCATTAGTGATGGCTACAATTTCAATATTATTGTTGACGATCAGATCAGGGCAAGTCCCCGAAATTCATTGTCGAGAAGCTACAATGAGTATTATTCCCTACTGGCGGAATATTTTGTTTCCTATGACAGGGTATTTGCCGATCTGCACAAAGTGAATTTTGTAGGAGGGTATACCACCCAAACCTTTAACTCAGATGGATTTAATGCCAGTAAGCTTGATTTTATCGATGAGTCCTTTGATCAGCGGTTTTTAGACGTGGGTCAAACCCTGAATTCCATCGGAGGCGGCAAATCGTACGATGCGCTGGCTTCTTATTTTGGCCGGATAGCCTACGATTACGACGAAAGGTATTTGGTTACGGCTACTTTCAGAAGTGACGGTTCATCGAAATTCGCACCGGGAAATCGATGGGGTTATTTTCCCGCCTTTTCGCTGGGCTGGCGGATTTCGGAGGAAGCCTTTTTCCAAAATGTGGGTTTTATCTCCAATCTTAAGCTTACCGGGGGCTGGGGAAGTCTCGGAAATCAAAATGTACCGGGCTTGCAGTATTTGGCCCTTATCAGCTCTGGAAGAAGGTATTCCTTTGGGGGTAACCAAACGGTGGGTGCCGCACAAACCCGGATCCCAAACCTGAACATTACCTGGGAATCTGCCCAGATGACCAACTTTGGTCTGGACATCGGTTTCCTGGAAAACCGGTTGTTGGCCAATTTTAATTATTTCATTAAGGATACCAAGGACATGCTGATCGCTCCCCCTACCATTGGTAGTATTGGCACGGCACAGATACCGAACCAAAACATCGGGGAACTACGGAACCAGGGATTGGAGATGGAATTATTGTTTCGGGAAAATAAAGGTAAGCTGTTTTATTCCGTCAGTGGAAACGCTTCTTTTATAAGAAATGAGGTAACCCAGCTGGCCGATGGTAATTTTATCGGTTCACGCCTATACGGTCGCTCCAGTCAGGAATTGTCGCGGACATACGAAGGGTTTCCGATTGCCAGCTTTTATGGATGGCGGGCAGATGGTATTTATCAAACCACTGAATCCATTCAAAACGATCCCAACGTTTCCAATGACCCCAGAAGGAGCGAAGGATTGATACAGCCGGGAGACGTTCGGTTTATTGACCTGAACGGGGATGGGCTGATTGACGAACAAGACCGGGAAGTCATCGGAAATCCGCATCCCAAGGTGGTGTATGGGTTAAACGCAGAACTAGGATACGGTAACTTTGATTTGAGTTTGTTCTTTTTGGGCAATGCCGGTTTTGATATTTATAACGCCGACCGGATGCAGGGCTTAGACCCCACCTATCCGTTTAACATGTATGCCGAAACCATCAATCGCTGGAATGGACAGGGAAGTAGTAACGAAATCCCCAGGATGACGACCAAGCGGGATAATCTCAATCACCGTACTTCTGATCTGTTTTTGGAAAAAGGTGATTTCTTCCGGCTCAAGAACCTGGTAGTAGGGTACACCTTGCCCGAAATGCTTACCTCCAGGGTAGGGGTGACCAAAGCCAGGTTTTATGTCACCGGGCAGAATGTCTTTATCCTGACGGGATACACCGGAATGGATCCTGAATTGGGATATACGGACGGAAATCTACAGTTAAATGCAGATTTTGCTCAATATCCACAAGCCAGAAGCTGGACGATTGGTACCACCATTACATTTTAAGTTAAGCCATGAAAAGATCAATTTTATACCTATTGCTATCTTGCACGCTGCTAGCGGCCTGCGAGGATAATATACTTGAAACGGTCCCCTATGGCCAGTCTACCTCTTCTCAGTTCTGGAGAAATGGCGACGATGCCGTGGCGGCCGCCAATGCCATGTACGAACCGCTTGTGAACCACGATTTTTACGGGCATGCGGAGCATACGTTCGATATTCCTTCAGATGATCAATACCGAGCGGGAGATCACGGAGAAGATCAGGCCATTGAGTCCTTTACCTTTGATGCTGGAAATCCGCAGTTGTATTATAGCTGGAGACATAAGTACGAGGTAATATCCCGGGCCAATGCCGTACTCATCAATGTACCGGAGATATCTATGGATCAGAATCTAAAAAACCGCACCCTTGGGGAAGCCCATTTTCTAAGAGGTTTTATGTACTGGCGCTTTTTGGTGATTTATGGTGGGGTGCCTTTAATTCTGGAGGAGGATGCCCTGGCAAATGAATACAACAAAGAAAGAGCCAGCATGGAAGAGATGCAGGCTCAAATAACTGCTGATTTGCTGGCTGCGGCTGAGTTACTACCAGAAAGCCACGATGCGGACAATTTGGGCAGAGCGCATAAGGGATCTGCCAGAGGCTTGCTGGCAAAATTGTATCTGTATCAGGAGGATTTTGCGAATGCTATTGAGTATGGACAACAGGTGCTAAACGGCCCCTATCCTCTGGCTGAAAATTTTTCCGACAATTTTAGGGTGGAAACCCAGAACAATCCCGAGATGCTTTTTGCCATTCAGAGCTTGCAGGGCTGGAGGGAAAACAACCACGTGATCTACACCACCCCCCGGCCTTGGGGAGGATGGGATTTTCACGAACCGGTGCAGGATCTGATCGATGAATTTGAGGAGGGGGATCCCCGCCTGGATTATACCGTTTACCAGCCGGGAGATATGGTGGACTTAGGAGGAGACCGTGGGGCGACCCCTTATACAGAAGATTTGTCCTCTACGGGATACCATTTCAGAAAATACAGCTCCTGGCGGCCACAAGGTGGTCTGAACATGAGTCACAATAGCCCCATTTTGCGGACCGCAGATGTCTATCTGATCGTAGCGGAGGCAAAAATCCGATCCGGACTAAATGGCGACGCAGAGATCAATGCTGTTAGGGAACGGTCCGGAAGAACGCCGCTGACCAATGCCAGCATGGAAGACCTGATTCACGAAAGAAGGGTGGAGCTGGCCGGTGAAAATCAACGGCATCAGGACCTGATTCGCTGGGATAAAGCGGGCCTGGTAGACATTGTAGCCCTCTACCAAAAGGACCTGGGGCCCCTGAAGCCGCCCAGAAATTTTGAAAGGCCTAAACACTATCTGTTTGCCATTCCCCAGCGGGAAATTGACCTTAGTAATGGTGTTTTAACTCAAAATCCCGGGTATTGATGCAGAAATGGACATTTTTCCTTATCGGTTGCGCTGTTCTGTTAAGTGCCTGTCAACGCAACACGGAGCAACAATTGCTGGGGAAATGGAAGTTGGATTCCGCTTATTACCATTACAATCAGTTTGGCTTTAGCAGTGGGGACTGGCATCAGGAGGAGGTGTATGAATTTCTTCCTTCCGGCGAAACCAGGACCATTGCCCAGAACTCATTCCTATCCAATGAGTACGAAATCAAAGATGGGCAGCTAAGGTATCTTGATAAGGAAGGCGTACTGATAAACACCTACGAAATCCTACTTGTCGATGGGGATCAACTGGTTCTACGGGCAGAGAAGGAGCCGCTGTTTAAAGGAAACAATCAAAACCGGTTTGAAGTACGCTATTTCTCCAAATTGGATTGAATCGGATAGGAATCCAACTGGTTTCCATCCAAATCGAAGTAGTCAATTCGAAGCAAGTCTTTTTCAAAAATGATTCTATTGGGTTGCTGGGTCAGGTATCCGGCTCCCCAATAGAATTCTTTTTTACGGACTTTTCCGGAGCGGTAATGAAGCATGACGTAAGCCGTTTTTTTTACCCTGGGTGGAGAAAAATGCGCAGGGGAAGCCGGAAAGAGGTTCAGCCATTCAATGGCCTGATTATTCTTTAACGCCAGGGCCAGGGTTTGTCCGCTTTTTTGCAAGGTGGCATGGGTTAATCCACGTTGATCTCCGGAGACCCAGGGATTTTGTTGCGGTACTTTTAGGGTTCCGGCAGCATCTCCATGCAGCATCAGGCCATAAGAGGCATCGTAAGGACCATTGATCGCTTCTCCGGCAAAATTGTTTCCCGTAAGAAATAGGTCCGTTTTTCCATCTCCGTTGAAATCCTCCGCCAAGGCGCCATAAACAGGAGCAAGCTGGGCTTCATTTGGCAGTGGGCTGATCTGAAAACCGCTGTCGGTATTCATCAAAATGACCGATGCAAATTGCTCCACGGATAACTGCTTAGGTGCTTTCTCAGCGGTAGCTTCAATTAGGGATGCCATATCCGCCAAGGCATAGTCATGGTAGGTTGGATAGGTTTTTTTTAAGGAAGGAATCTGCTGGAAAAGATCGTCCCGTGGGTGCACGGGAACCCTCTTCCCATCCCTTACATGCGAAATAATGGCTTCCATACTGCCATTGGCATCAAAATCAGCCCAATGAATCTGAAGGGGTGCTTCCTTTCGGGTCCGGTACCGGCTGTTCAAGCCCAGGTTGCCCAGCACATAATCCGTCCTTCCGTCCCGGTTCAAGTCGGTTCCGATGATGCTATTCCACCATCCGGAACTGCCTTCCAGCCCGGGGAGGCTTTCTTTTAGTATCAGTTTACCGTTTTGGTTTTCGAATAGGGTAATTTCCATCCATTCGCCTACTACCCATAAGTCCAGCCAGCCATCGTTATTATAATCGGACCAGAGGGCGGCGGTTACCATTCCTAGCGTATCCAATCCCGGAGCCACTTCCTGTATCACATTGGTGAATTGACCGTCTTCATTCATCAAAAGCTGCGATGTTCCCGGGAGCGGATACTGATTGGGCGCTAACCTTCCTCCAATGAATACATCCATATCCCCGTCTTTATCAAAATCCCCGGCAATCACGCAAGAACCACTTACCGGGTTGTCAGGAAGCCGGTCTTCTGAAAGTACCAGGTTTCCCTCTCCTGTATTCAGGTAAAGGCGGTCCTGATAATAAGTAGACTCGGGTGGGAATTCATTGCCTCCAGAAACCACATACAGGTCTTGGTCGCCATCGCCGTCCGCATCAAAAAACAGGGCACCCATATCTTCATAAAGGGCATCCTCCTTTGGAAGGGATTCGATCGTAAAACGGCCATCGGGGTGTTGGATAAATAACTGCCCCGCCTGTCCGTGGGCTCCGGAGAAAAACAGGTCTTCCCTTCCGTCTCCATTGAGGTCGCCTACCGCTGCCCCCGCCCCTAATTGGGAATGCTTGTGCGGCAACAGGGGCTGAAGGTTGAAATCAGCGTAGTATTTTTCTTCATGGGTAAAAAGGGGTAGGTCCGGAACCTGCTTTTCCTTGCTTTCCGGTGCATCCGATTTTTTGCCGGCCACCTTTTCCCCGGAACTACTTTGATTTATTTCCAGGGTTTGGTCAGCTAAAACATCCCGGAACCGGCTGCTTTCCCCATCCGGCCAAAGTACCAGCAATGAATCGATTCGGTCGGAGTTTCCCAGTCCAAAATGG
This sequence comes from Cyclobacterium sp. SYSU L10401, assembly GCF_010993705.1. Classification (GTDB taxonomy): domain Bacteria; phylum Bacteroidota; class Bacteroidia; order Cytophagales; family Cyclobacteriaceae; genus Cyclobacterium. The sequence continues at coordinate 93,692 of NZ_WOFO01000010.1, forward strand.
ATCGTTTCGGATACCGAAGACTGATAGCCCCGACTCAGGTAGTGTTCGTGAAATTGCTGAACGGAATCCGTCCATAGATATACCCTGGCTCCGATGGCCTGCAGGTTGGGAAGCTTGCCCTCTAGCTTGATTTGCAGGTAGTGTGCCCCTTGCTTCCGGGAATTGTTCTTATAGACCGATGCGCTTGCATAGGTATTGTTGATGATCAAATCCAGTGCGCCGTCGCCGTCCAGATCGGAAAAAGCCGCACCGCTGGAGTAGGAGGGGAGGTCCATGCCCCAGTCCCTACTGACCTCTTTAAAGGTAAGGTCCTGTTGGTTTTGGAATACAAAATTGCGGATGTGCGCCCCCTCCAGATGTTGGAGAGCTTCACTCACCTGCCTGCTATTGAGACGTGAAAATCCGGAGCGGTAATCCACAAAATCCCGGTTGGTGATATCTCTGGGATATCCGTTGGTAATCAGTAGGTCTTTCCAACCGTCATTGTCCAGATCCAGCCAAAGCGGTGCCCAGCTCCAGTCGGTAGCACTTACCCCGGCCATATAGGCGATGTCTGAAAATAACGGTAGATTTTCCGGACTTTTTCCACGGTTTAGCTGCAGCGTGTTACGCATCAACTGCGGCTCGTACCCGCTTTTAAGTTCGGACAGGTACCGGTCGTTACCTGTTTTTCCAAACATTAATTTTTGCCGGTAAGAGTCGGGGGGCAACATGTCCACACTGATGATATCGGGCCGCCCATCGTTATTAAAATCGGAGATGTCGTTGCCCATGGCAGAATAACTGGTATGGGGAAAGACGTTTCCCGCCACGTTTTCGAAGGTGCCGTCTTGTTGGTTGAGGTAGAGCAGGTCGTTGGACAGGTAGTCGTTGCTGACATAGATGTCCGGCCAGCCATCCTGATTGATATCGGAGATGGAAACTCCCAGTCCGTAGCCTTCGATGGTAATGCCTGCCTCGGTGGAAATGTCGGTAAAGGTTTGATCGCCATTATTTCGGTACAGCTTATCGGTATTCAGCATTTCCCCATGGATACGCTTGGGCCGAATGATATTGGGCCCCGTTTCATCGGTCATATTGTTGAGCAGGTACAGGTCCAGGTCCCCGTCCCGGTCGAAGTCAAAAAAGGCCGCTTGCGTGCTGAATCCCCGGTCCGCCAGTCCATAGCTTTCCGCCATTTCGGTAAAGGTCAGGTCTCCCTGATTGATGTACAATTCGTTGGCTCGTTGGGGGGAGCCATAGGGTCCCGAGAAACAAATGTAGATGTCCCGCAGGCCATCCTGGTTGATGTCAATAATGCTAACCCCTGTGGCCCATTTGCCTTGGGTATCTATGCCGGACCTTGCCGTGCTATTTTCAAAAGTAAAATCCCCTTTATTGATATAGATTTCCGATTTTCCCATGTTGGAGGTAAAGAAGAGATCGTCCAGGCCGTCCCCATTAAAATCAGCGACCGCCACACCGGCGCCGTTGTAGAAATACTCGAAAGTAAGAATATTCATAAACTCGTCCTCAACTAAGGTGTTCTGAAAATCGATACCGGAATGAGAGGAAGGAATTTTCGACAGCAGGCTGGGTTCCTGGCAGGAAATCCCCAAAAGCAGGGCCAACATTGCCGGAAACGAACGTACAGTAGGTAGCTTCATGGAGCGCAGGGTGATTGAGCTAATTTAAGAATTAAAGATACTGGATTTGGTAGGGGAATGGGAGACGATGGGATTAAATTTTTGTGAAAATGTCGGTTTGGCGGTTGGCTTTTTGTGCTTGGCTTTTGGCGGGGTTTCGTGCGCTGCTGCCTGTTTAGTTTTTGCGAAGGGATTTTGGTTGTTTTTTTAGGCTTTTTAATGAAAAATTTAGTATTATTAAACCCTGACAGCGCAATGATTTTATCAGGTCAATCCAACTGACTTTCCACTGAATGTTAAAAAAAGGAACGAACGGTACTGTGTTTGCCGCGCCTTCACGGTGGTCTTGGCGTGAAAGACCTGGTTAGGATACTTTTCCCAGAAAAAACCAAAACCTGGGAATCGATTGTCTCTACCGGAATAGCCAATAGGTATCGTTACCAAGTAGCAATAGCGTGTAGTCGGTATCAAAAAAACACCCGTTCACGCGTGATTCCTTCTACGAAATTCTTAATTTGTTCATTTAAAACCAGGAGTCGGGTAGTGGACATAGTCCGTAAACACGCAACTAGGCTCAAAATATAGTTTACACAGATTTTGGCACCAAGCAAAAAAAACAGAACTAATAATGAACTTTAGAAAAGCGACAAAAAATGATATTTCAATAATTGTGGAAATGATTGCTGATGATGAGGTTGGAAGAACCAGAGAAAATTTTCAGGTTCCATTACCATCCGAATACCTTAACGCTTTTGAAAAAATAACCACTGACGGAAATCAAGAACTCATTATTGTTGAAAACGAAAATGCTGAAATTATCGGAACGTTACAATTGTCCTTTATTCAGTATCTGGCTTATCGGGGTGGAATTGGAGCGCAGATAGAAGCCGTAAGAATAAAGAAAGACCAAAGAGGACGCGGAATTGGAAAAGCAATGCTTAAATGGGCTATAAATAGAGTAAAAGAACGGAATGCTCATTTACTACAATTAACGACTGACAAAAAACGACCGAAAGCGATTAAATTCTATGAGGACTTAGGGTTTAAAGCAACTCACGAAGGAATGAAAATACACTTTGAATAAATAGCATGCTGCCAATAGCGTATATAACTTATGGCGGGGAAAGTGTTAAATTCGTGGTTTGTGCTTTTAATTAAATTTGGTCTCGTTGGACAGGAAGGTTCTCCGAAAACCGCCACAAGTCCTATACGTAAAACGAAAGCCTTCTTTAGCCTTTATTCAAATATCCTTTTATCAAATGGAAAGGCGACTACGCTGATAATTTTGATTTTTTTAAATTCCTTAGGATAAGGGTTTATTAAAATATTGAAATCTCCCTGTACTACCGCGGAAGGGACTTTTAATAGGCATTCGTCAGAATCAATAAATTCATCCCCAATTTTCTGTGTGCTGCGGTTGGGTGGATGGTGATTCCAATTGTCAGGAAGGTCCTGTATGCTAATTTCCTTTATTTTTAGGGTATCTGGAATTTCGATTTCAATCATTGTATAGTCACTCGGCAAAGTAGCCAATGTTACATGCACGGCCACTTCAGCCATGGCCAGGGCCCTGCTTTCGGCAGTATAAATCATTTCAGTTCCTATTGAATTCCATCTGTTTCCTGATTTTGAAGCTCCTTTGCCACTTAAGGTGGTAGCATATTTCTTTTTCGATAGTCTAAAAACCCGCATTAGGCAAAAATACCCTGGTCAATTCGATTCAATTCTGCCATTACCATCTCTTTCCCATAGGAATCCTTTAGCAATTCAGCTGGTTTTAAATTGCCTAACGCGTAGGAGGGGGTGTTTAGCCAAAGATAAAATTGTTCTGAGGTATCAAACACTTCATTTCCCAAATGGGTAACTTCAGCTAATTCAATAATTTTCTCTGTATGTATCGGTTTAAAAAAATAGTCCGTCTCATTGCTGTGTCTGTGTAAGGTTTTTTTAGATACGTTCAAATATTCCGCCCAATCCTCTTCGGTAAAAGGGGTGATATCCTTTATTTTACTAAATAAGGTGTAAGGTAAACCCTGTCTGATTACACGAATGATTAACATTTTATTTTCAAAAAACTCTGAATAAGTCAACCCTTCAGCTAGAGTTTCCGGCTTGACATTGGCCACTTTTGAAAGTAAATCCCGCAATTCACTGACAATACTCGTTGAATCAGCTGAATAATTCTTTTGTTCTTTGGAAATCATAGTATCGACGTTTGTCTTTAAATATAAGACAATTGTCAAAGGTTTAAAAATTTATGGCATCCAAATTGAAGTTTTTGGCGAATAGCCCCCAATCTGGTCCGTTTTTTACTACCCAATCTAAATCCTGAAGAAAAAAGTTGGTTTTGGAACAAGTTGTTTGCTTGTTGGCGAATTGATTCAGACAGGATGCACCGGTTCAAAGTCTCCCGTTTTTATTATCCTGTAATTTCCTTTATTGTCAGCTAAGCTATTGGTATGGTCCAGTCAGCCCCAAAATTGACCAGGAAAAGGAATAATATTTGTGGTTAAGGGGTATTAGCTGTATATTTAAGTTCATTCCAAACCGAAAACCAATAAAAACCATGAATTATACCCAAAGCTTTTACACCTGCTTGATTGCAGTGATGGTAATGGCTGCCTGCGGCAGTCCAACCGAAGAAACGGAAACCCCATCCCCTTACTTTACGGCTGATGAAGACCAGGGGGGATTGAATTTAGGTTCCGGACTACAGGCCTACGTAGTAGCGGAGGACCTGGGAAGGGGCCGGCACTTGGCCGTGAATGAAAATGGCGACATATACATGAACCTGCGCGAGGCTACCGAAGAAGGTGGAATTGTTGCCCTTCGGGATACAGACGGCGATGGCCGGGCAGACGACATCCAATACTTTGGCGATTTTGGTGGTACCGGGATGGCCTTTTATAAGGGTAACCTTTACGCTTCAAACGACAGCACGGTGTTCCGGTTTACCTTTTCGGGAGACAACCTGATTCCGGATAACGCCACCGCACCCGATACGATTGTTTCCGGTCTGCCCGTGCAAACTTCCCATGCGGTGAAGCCATTTACCTTTGACGAGCAGGGCCACATGTACGTCAATGTCGGCGCACCTTCCAATGCCTGCCAGGAGCAAGACCGTACCCAGGGATCCCCCGCAATGGATCCTTGCCCGCTATTAGAGCGGCACGGCGGCATTTGGCGCTTTGATGCCGAAGAAACGGGACAAACGCAACTGGAACACGGTTACCGCTTTTCTACGGGTATACGAAATGCCGTGGCACTGGACTATAATGCTGCAGATGGCCACGTATATGTGGTTCAGCATGGGCGCGACATGTTGCACGGCCTCTTCCCTGATATGTATACCGAGGAGGAAAGTGCCGAGCAGCCAGCGGAAGAAATGTTCCGCTTAAGTGATGGTGCCAATTTTGGCTGGCCGTATTGCTATTATGATCCTTCTCAGGACAAAAGGGTGACGGCTCCGGAATACGGGGGCGACCGGGAGCAAGCCGAGCGCTGCGAAGGTACCGAAGGGCCTGTAATGACCTTCCCTGCCCATTGGGCACCCAATGACCTGCTATTTTATACCGGTGATCAGTTGCCGGAAACGTACAAAGGCACTGCTCTGGTAGCCTTCCACGGGTCCTGGAACCGGGCGCCTCTGGAGCAGAAGGGATATTTTGTGGCTGCTGTGCCGTTTGAAAATGGTGCGCCAACCGGAACACATGAAGCTTTTGCAGAAGGGTTTGCGGGAGTAGAAACCATAGAGGCCCCCAGTGATGCCAAGCACAGACCTACTGGTATCGCCCAGGCTCCGGATGGAACGGTATTGATTTCTGACTCGGTAAGCGGAAAAATATGGCGGGTATTTTACCAGGAAGACGAGACCATGGCCATGAAATAACCCTTTCTATGGTTATCGAATGACCTTAAGTTTAGATATTGAATAAAGAAGGATGATTATGTCGGCTTTCGCTTTGGAGGTCGGCATATTTCTTTTTTTCTACAGGAATAGGAAATGGCCGTACTTTCAGTTTTAGGGGGCTGATTTTTCAACTTATTAGAAAATATATTGGACTTCTGAAAGCGCCAAAAAAACCTCAGAGGAGGCTGATCTTCGGATCGGATAAATGGCAAGGGCAACTGATGGGACGAATACACTTGTTTGAGTTTGAAGACCAGGGTTGGTTTCCCGGTTTTTTGAGGGACTATGGGACGGACTTTTTGCAATTCCTCTCTAACAAGACAGGAATGTACAAACCTATTGTTCCCCTGCTTGTGGAGACTTTAAAAAAAAGCCAAACAGAGACCATTATTGACCTGGCTTCAGGTGGTGGCGGTGGACTATTAGCACTTAACAGAGAACTTAAGGAAAGAATACCAAAACTTGAAATTAAACTCACTGACTATTATCCAAATTTAGCTGCATTTGAATACACCAGGAAACTGGCAGATAATATTGAATACGAACTAAAATCAGTCGATGCAAGAAATGTTCCCTCTGAATTCAAAGGGCTTAGGACGCAATTTCTTTCATTTCATCATTTCAAACCAAATGATGCCAAATTAATATTGCAAAACGCAGTTGACTCCAGAAGTGGCATTGCCATATTTGAAGCACAAGAGAGGAGTTTTCCAAGTCTATTGGCCATGTTGTTTTCTCCTATTACGGTTTTACTGACAACCCCTTTTATCCGGCCTTTTAAATTGGGAAGATTAATTTTCACTTATTTGCTTCCAATAGTTCCAATATTTGTCCTTTGGGATGGGATAGTCTCATCTTTAAGGACATATTCCTTAAAGGAAATGAACAAACTCATTGGTGAATTAAATGAAAGCCAAAAATATGATTGGAAGGTTGGGAAAATAAAATCCGGACCTTCAAAGCTATTGTATTTAATTGGGACAGAGAAAAGTAACAGCGATACTTATTCTAAATCATTATAAGCTTGCGAGACAAAGGTTAAATGGCAGGAAGAAACGTACTGGTATATTCAGCTTTGCCTTTCTGGGCTTTACTCCAAGCTTATTTAGTTGGTTTAAAAGAGATTTCTCAAACAGGTGAGGGGTGGTTGAGGTTTTGCTGTGCTATCCTACCAATCCAACAAATGGCTCTTTAGGATACCCTATGTTGATTGTGATTGGACACTGAATCAGGTTGATTTTTTTGAATTTTAATGCAGGATCATGGGTGATGTCAGTAGTTGAAATTGGTCCGGTCTATTCCTGATTTGAACAGCAAGCCTTTGGGTTCGTGGCATATTCTTTGCGACAACACAGATCGTACGTATCTAAATCTCCTACCCATGAAAGGTTTTTTCTTGTACTGGTTTCTGATAATCAGCTTGTTTTTAATCAATGGTTGTGTTCAGGAAAATCCTGATCCGGAACCTATAGAAAATGAAACCCTACAATTGGTTGAAGCTTTTCCCAACCTTCCATTCAACCGACCGCTGGAAATCCTACATGCCGGGGATGATAGCGACAGGATATTTGTGGTAGAGCAAAGGGGGGTTATTTCCGTTTTCCCTAACCAAGCAGAGGCCGAAGAGAAAGGTACCTTTTTAAACTTGGTGAACCAGGTGAATGATTCCGGAAACGAAGAAGGCTTATTGGGGCTTGCCTTTCATCCGGAATATGCCGACAATGGGTTTTTTTATGTCAATTACACCGCTTCCAATCCGGCACGAACGGTAATTTCCAGATTTAGGGTTTCGCCTTCCGATCCGGACAAGGCCGATGCGCAAAGTGAAACGGTACTGTTGGAAATCGAGCAACCGTTTACCAATCACAATGGGGGCAAGCTTGCTTTTGGTCCCGAAGGGTACCTGTATATAGCCGTGGGAGATGGAGGTTCCGGGGGAGATCCACAGGGCAATGGTCAAAACCGGGAAACCTTGCTGGGATCCCTGCTGAGGATTGACGTAGATGCACAGGCAGGAGATTTAAATTATGCCATACCGGAAGACAATCCATTTGTTGGAAACGGGGAAGGCTTTAGGGAAGAAATTTTTGCTTATGGTTTGAGAAATGTTTGGAAATTTAGTTTTGATACGGAATCCAACCTGCTATGGGCGGCAGATGTAGGACAGAACCGTTACGAAGAAATCAGCCTGATTGAGAATGGCGGGAATTACGGCTGGAATACCATGGAGGGTTTTGAATGCTTTGAGCCTGCATCCGCCTGTGAAACGGAGGGACTGGAGCTGCCGGTGTGGGCCTATGACCACAGTGAGGGAGACGGTTCTGTTACAGGTGGCTATGTGTATAGGGGTTCGGCCCTGCCGGATCTGGCAGGAAGGTATATTTATGCCGATTTTATTTCCGGGAAGATCTGGGCACTGGACGTTACGGATAGGAGTAATCCCACCAATACCGAATTAATGCTGGCTCCGTTTCCTGTCGCCGCATTTGGATTGGATCCGTCCAATGAACTGTTAATTTGTGGGTTTGATGGGAAAATTTACCGGCTGGAATATCAGGCGGCGGATTAATTTCTATTTTACAATGCTATCAATGAAAGGATAGTATCCTTGCTAAGGAATATCCTATTTGCTGATTGGGGCAGATGGAGGGATAGGTGCTCAATGGAATTGGCGTTTGGAAGTGGTAAGGGGATAAATGGATATTTTTAACCTTGATTGCTATTTGCACTTTTGATTTTTATCAGGATCATGGAAAAATTATCATGGGTTTGACCCATGCAATGGTCCAGGATTTTTTCTTTGATCCTTTCTGGCTCCTCTTTTTTTACAAGCCATTTACTTATGTGCTTATCGGTGATCCTTTCCAATAAGCCGTCAGTACAGAGCAAAAAGTAATCATCTTTTCGGATATCGCTAATCATTTTCACTTCAGGAATTCGCTCTGATTTCGCTGTTCCCAAGGTTTTGGTAATAACGTTTCTCTTAGGGTGGTTACGGGTTTCTTCTACGGTTAGAAGACCTTGCTCTACCAATCTGTTTACATAGGAATGGTCCCAGGTTTGGTAAAGGATTTCACCATCCCTGACCTGAAAAATTCTCGAGTCCCCCATCCAGGCAAGAGTTGCTCCGGCCTGATGAAAACTAACGGTGGTCAAGGTGGTTTTCATCCCTTTACTTTCGGGCTGCTTGTTTTCATAGGCCATCATTTTTTCCCTCGCAAATGCAACGGCAGTTTGCATGAACCGAGCATCGTGAATGGTATTGGGGTGATGGTTAAAGTATTCGGCCATGGAATGGCAGGCAATCTTGGAGGCGATTTCTCCGGAAGGAGCACCTCCAACCCCGTCACAACAAATAAAGGTCTGGAATTCACCGGAAAGGCACTCTTCATTGGGGAAAAGGTAATCCTCATTATTTTGCTTTTCCCCAATTTCGCTGAAGGAAACGGCTGGTAGCAAATCGATTGAGGTGTATAAAGGTTTAAATTTCATCGATTAATTCTAATAGTACGTTGCTGAAGTACAAGGTTAATTTTGATTGTAAAAAAGCAGCATTGGATTGGTTCAGGATATCTCTGGCTGTCAGGAGTTCCACCGAACTGATTTTCCCCAGCCTGTATTTTTCTTCCTGTAGGGCGTAGGACAATTTGTTTTTTTCCCAGGCTTCGCGGGTGATTTTATACAGTTCTCTGGAAGTGTCAAAGTCATTGATCAGTTGAAGGGTAACAGAGGTGATGGCGTTCTCTGTCTCCGCCAATGCTAATTTGCTGTTATGCAATTTGATTTTTTCCTGTTTCACCTGATTGGCATTTCCCATTTGAGTGAAAACCGGTATGCTGAGATTAAAGCTCAGGTATTGCCCCAGATTATTTTGTATTTGCCTGGGCAATATAAGTTCCCCATTCTGATCGTTTCCTAAATTTACGTTGTAATTGGAAAAAACACTACCTCCTATGCGTAAGGTTGGAAAAAAACTGCGATTGGCACCTTTTAATATCATTTCAGTTACTTGGTTTTGTGCCTTTGCCTGTTGTAATTCCGGATGGTGCTGACCTACATGCCGGAGGATTTCTTCCCTATAAATGGGTTTGAAGTAAATTTTTTCCACTTCAGCCGTATCCACAGGTGCCAGGGTAAAATCGGTGTCATAGCTTAGATTTAACAATTCCCTGATTTGCTGCAAAACCAATGTCGATTCATTCTTTACTTTTATGAATTCCGCTTTCTCCGTACTAACCCTGGCTTCGAAAGTGTAGGCTTCGTATTCCGAAAGTCTTCCTATTTTGATCTTTTCATAGATGATCTCCAATTCATTTTCCAGGGTACTAATATTGTTTTGAATCACTTTTATTTGCTCTTCCAGCAAGATTTGATCCGCATACAATTGAGTCAATTTAGTGAGCAATTCCAGTTCAGCTGATTTTTTGGCGTATTGGGTTTCCTGAACACCGAATTCCTGTTCTTTGATGGCAAGTAGGTTTTTGAAACCTGAGAATAGGGTCATGCGTAAACTAAGCCCCATTTCCCCTCCGCTAAATTGCTCAAATGCAAAGGAATTGGTCACAGGATCAATGTTTTTTCCAAAAGAAAAATAATGATTCATGTCATAGGTCAAAGAAGGTAACAGTTGATATTGAGCTGTCGATTTTTCAATTTCCTGAATTCGGACATCATGATGCATTTTTTGAAGGTTCAGGTTTTGATTGATGCCTATCCTGAAGCAGTCTTCCAGGGAAAGAACCGTTTGTCCCTGGACCTGCAGGATCAGAGGGCCTATCCATAAAATTGTCAGGATCGTTTTTTTTACATTCATGAGCCGTCGATTTTATTGAATATTTTCTTGATAAATACCTGGTAAATGGACATCCTGTTGAGGATGATTTCACCCCTTACTGCATATCCCGGCCTAAGGGTCAGGTCGTTATTTTCGGGGAGTTTGATATGTGCATAGTATAGTTCGTTTTCTTTCCTTTCCGCAATAAAATCCAGTGTGCCTTCCATCGTTCCAAAGTCATATTGGTTAAATGCATCCAATTTTAGCCTGGCCCTCAAGCCTTTTTCTAGAAAGGGGAGTTCTTTTTCGGGGACAGATACTTTTGCGTAATAGTTGGAGGTTTCCGGGGCGATGCTTACCAAAAGGTCTCCTTTCAGGATCAGGTTACTGGAAAGCTTGGTGTTAAATAGGAAATTGACTGTCCCTTTTTCGCTGGCAGTAATGTATTGCAAGGCGAGGTCTTTTGTGAGCTGTGTATAGGTGGCCTCCGCTTGTTTGATTTGGTTATCCAATTCTATTTCGGTTTGGTGTAGCGTGTTAAGGTTTTCTTCCAGCTCCAATTTTCCAAGTATCAGCTCGTTTTCCATTTTCTCATAGGCGTTTCTTGCCAACTGTTTTTCTCCGCCGTAGGTCATGCTTTCGTCTTCAAGTTGCACGATGCTTTCTTTCAGTGACAGGTAGCTGTCCCTGGCATCATTGAATTCATATTTGCTTAACATGTTTTTATGGTACAAGATAGAATCCCCTTCATACTTTTCTTTGGCGGATTGTAAACGGCTGTTCATCAGTTCAGACTGATAGGCTGTCATCTCCATGTGTCGTTCCAGAAGTTGGGTGTCCAATGCTAGTTTTTGTGAAGAAATCCGGGTGCTGCTGGCATAGGTATTTAACTTTGTTCTCAAGCTGGACCTCAATTCCGAGATGGTTTTGGCCCTGGCTTTCAGGTAGGCGAGTTCATTTTCTATTTGGTTTTTTTGGGCTTCCAATTCCCGGTTTATAATGATGACCAGGGTATCTCCTGCATCTACAGACTGCCCTTCTCTGGTCAGAATGGCTTGCAATTGTCCATCAAATGGTGCTTTCAGATCTTTCTGAGGGTTATCTGCAATGATTTCACCCTCGCTAATGGTAACCGACTCATTGATTTTGATGGTGAAGAACAAAACCAAAACCATGAGGGTAATGAAAATAAGACTTCTGAAAAACCAAAGGGTAAATTTATGCTCCCTGATACTGTAACTGTAGTTGTTCGATACTTCCATTTTTTACGATCAGTTTTTTGGTAAATCCAACATGTTCCAGTGGCTCATGGGAAATAATGATAAAGGAACGGTTTTCCTCTTTATTGATGTAGTTCTCAATTTTTTCTCTGGATTCCCGGTCAATACCGGATAGGGTTTCATCCAAAATGATCAATTCTGCTTTGGATAAAAAAGCCCGCATGAGCAATATTTTCTTCCGCTGACCGGTAGATAAGTTTCGACCCTGCTCATTGATAATAAAATCCAGACCCTCCGTTTTCTCTGAAATGAACTCATAAAATCCCAGTTCTTTTGCCAATTCCAGCACCTTGCTTGTATGGATGTCGTATTGAAAAGCCATATTATAGCCCAGGGTGTCATTGAAAAGGATGTCTTCATTGCTTACCAGCAGGATTTTCTTACGAATAGATCCTTGTTGGTAAAAGGAAAATTTCTCTCCATTCAGGAAAATCTCACCTGATTCCGGTGGATAAAGCAGCGATAGCACCTTACAGAAGGTACTTTTGCCGGTTCCATTGCGACCCTCCATATGAATTTTCTCCCCCTTGAAAATCTTAATATTCAGGTCACTAAAAATCGGTTTGTGAGGCAGGTAACTGAATCCTACTTGTTGAAATTCAATGGATTCTATCTGATCAATTTTGATTTTTTGGTGGATGGATTTAGGTTCCGGTTGGCCTGCCTTACTAAAATCAAAATACCTGCGAAGGATGATCTCATTTTCCTGAATGTCCAGGCTTTCGTCCAAAATGCCCCTTACTGCTGAAAAGACTTGTGAAGAAAATGCAATATAGGTGATGATCTGACCCGCTGTGATGTCCTGGTATATAATGGCACTTCTGGATAAAAATAGCATGATCATGGCGGAAGCTATGGCAATCACCATATGAATCACTCCCGAGTTTAACAGGGCGACATACCTCACCCTTTTTTGAATCGCCAGTATTTGTTTAATCTTCGGTATCAGCCTTTGTAAAAATGCCGTTTCCATCCTGAATGATTTGATGACCTGAAGCCCATCAATATTTTCAAAAAGTGCGGAAAATAAATTTGATTTTTCGAAAAAACGCCGGTTTTCGTTAGACCTGATATGGGGGGTGATTAAGTAAAACCATATGATAAAGATAACCAATACAGCCACTACTATGAGGGTGACCTTCCAGTGTATGGCAAACATCAGTGCCAAAGCGGCTATACTGACAAAAGCGTCAATCAATATTCTTGTAAAAAATTTTATAAAGAATGACTTCAACTTGAGGCTGTCTTTGATCCGTTCGGTAAGATCTCCACGGCTAAAAGTCTGGATATAGCGGATGGGTAGCATATTCAGCTTCTCTGCAAAAGAAGTCAGAAAATAATTATCGAAAATATTTCCCAAGTGAATGGCAATGTATTTTTTATAAATGCCGATCATCAGGTTAAAAATCTTGAAAAACATCAAACCAAATGCAAAAAACAGTAGCAGGTTCAGGTCCTTGTCCGGGAGCACATGGTCGATCAAAACCTGACTTTTGAACAGGGTAAACTGGGTGAAAAATGAAACTAAGATCGCAGTAGCAATATAAATACTCCATAGTCTGTGGAAAGGTTTCATTTCCTTAAATAGCCGGAGATAGGGATTTTTAGATCGTTCGTCGGTGGCTTTTGCTTCTGTTGAAATCTGCACCCCAGCCCCCTTTTTAATGGTGAGGACCACAGGTACTTTTAACCTGATTTTTGAAGATTTGATTTTCATTGCCCGGAACTGCTTGGGCAACATGCTCAGGTCCTGATGGAAAAGTAAATCTGCCAGAAAATCCTTTTCAGCACGTTCATTGGCAAACCCAAAATTCTTTTTCAGATAAGAAAAGTAAGTCAGTTTATTGATTATGGTGTCCTTGTCCATCTCCTCGACCTCTTCCACAGAGATGCCATAAGGTTCCAGTTCCTGGGAAACTATTTGTTCGATAAGGTCATGATTATTCACAAAATCATAATTGACACTGGCATAATGGGCACGGTGCATCAATTCAGAAAATGACCACAGGTAGCTTTGTCCGTCTGCAGGATCCAGAATTTTTAGCTTTTTATTTTTTAAGCCCTGGATTACCACAAAATGTAATCCTTTCCTGTTTTTAATGGATAGGATGCAGGGCGTAGCGTCTTTGATCTTTTGAGCATCAAATTTAAGGCTGTTGACATCAAGCAGGTTGAATTTTACATCAAAAGATTGATTTGAAAAGAAATCCTTGATGTCGTGAAGGCTGGAACCCGTTTCTGAGATGAAAATATTATCTTCAATGTATTCCCTTCCTACAGGAATGTGGTGCAGATTGTAAATAATCTTTGCCGCGCTGATGCCACAATCGTTGTGCTTAAGTTGTTGTTCATTCACACTACGCATAGTATTTTTTTTCTTGTCCTGTCTTTACGATTGCTGTTTGCTTAAAACTGGCCAATAAATCCCCCGCATCCTGGTACCTTTTTTCAGGATTTTTGGAAACACACCGGGAAATGATATTTTTCAATGCAGGGTTTGTTTTACCATTCCAAACGGTTTTATCCGGAACAATGAACTCGTCGTTTTTTATGCTATGAGACAAATCCTCCCATATAAATCCCTTAAAGGGTTCATTTCTAAAAAAAATAAAATACATGACCAGGCCTAATTGATAGATATCCGAATAGAAATCAGGGAATTTGGTGAATTTGTTTATGGTTGTGGTATTGATTCGTTCGGGAGGCATGTAGTACATTACGCCGCCCTTTTTTACGGTTTCGGAGGCCAGGTGATCATGGGTAAGGGCCAGACCCAGGTCGATGATTTTTACATTTTGCTTTTCACCCACCATTATATTCGAGGGATGAATGTCCCCATGTATTATTTTGGCCGAATGTAGTAGGGCAAATCCCTTTAAAATTTCAAATATCAATTCATAGGCCTCACTTTCTGTCAATAGGGGATGGTGCCTTAAAAACCTGGGCAAACTTTCTCCTTCTATCCATTCCATGACGATATAGGCATATTCATCGCTTGCCTGGTCAAAATGATAAGCCCTGCACAGGCTTTCTACCCTTTCACCTTTGCATAACAAATTGTATTCATGCTTGAATTGGGCGAGTTCTTTTTGAAATTGTTTTGGGTTTTCTGTCTTTTTGCTACTTAATAATTTAATGACATAGGTTTGAAATCCCCCGTTTTTGCGAACTTTATAGAGGTCCACAAATTTTTTATTGGATATTAAATGAAGGATGTCAAAAATCCCTAACGTATCACCTGCCTGAAAATAGGGTAGCCTGGGCTGTGGATTCTCGCCTGCCTTTTCACTCACTAAGAAGCTTCTTTTCTTAAAAATTTTAAAAATGGTTTCACAATGTGCCATTAAGTTGTTTTTCTCCGTTCCCAGTTCCCCTGCAATCTCATCAACCACCTCGTCCAACGTTTTAGCTGAACTAAATTTCTCAAGGAAATACCTGACACTGGAATTGATTAAAAAACCTTTTTTTAGATGGCCTGCAGTGATTACATGATGATTTTCTTTGAAGCGTACAGGACACAGTTCCCGATTGTAGTCCATAGGGGAAATGATATGCAAGCTTTTTGAAATTCGGTATTTTTCCATTTTGCGGCTGTTTTGATGTAGTTGGTTTCCAGGAGTATAATTTTGACACTCCGCATTGGGAAAGAAAGATGACCCGGCTAGGATCAACCTGCCAGGCCATCTTTGCTTAGCTTGGATTAAGAACTGGAAGAACTTTCAGAGCTCACAGAGCTCAATGAACTTTCAGAGCTTACGGAGCTTTCACCACTCATAGAGCTGGCACTGCTACCTGCGGCTACGATTTCATTGATGTTTTCTCCTTTCAATTCAGACATGAATTTTTCTAAAGTAATCATGATGATAAAATTTAGGTTAATTGGCTACTCTGTTATGTAGGGTTTTCACCGTACCCCTCCAGGTACCATGGTCTGGTTTTTACAAAACCTATTGGTGGGTTTTATGCTAGCTGCCAATAAGTCATTGTACTGAGTAATCGAAGCCGAGGTATTATTTGTAACTATTATTTAACAAAAAATTAATATTATCTCCTGTTAAAGGGCTAATTGGGTCCAGTATTTTGTTGTAAAAATTAATTTCATTTTGAAAAAGGATTAAAAAGTTAGCTTTTTTATGCCGTTCATTTACATTTAAAAAAAATACTGAAAAAATACCTTGATTTTGGGGCTTAACGGCTGGCTATTTTAAAATTTACAGAGGGTTAAAAATGTAAATTGGTCTTTATTGGCTAATGGTCGATTATTAAAGAAGCCTAATTTTTTCGAATTGTCAGTATTTAGCCCAAAGCCTATCAACAGGCTGGTATACGAGCTCCTGTAACCCTTGAGGTTTTTGAGACCTCGAGGGTTTTGATACGTGTCCGTTCGGCGAGGAGACCGTCGGGGTTTTGGAAACCCCAACGGTCAATGTCTGTAACCGTTGAGGTCATCGGGACCTCGACGGTTTTTTCGTGTACGCTCCGCAAAAATGTAAATTAGTCTATAATAATTAATTGTTGATTTCAAAAAGTGCCTTATTTTTTCCAATTGTCGGTATTTAGCCCAAAGCCTATAAACAGGCCGGTGTACGAACTCCTGCTGCTGCCAGCTACCCTTACCTCAGGTTCACCGGGCCTGGAAGTAGTTTGCACCATTTCATCTGTTACCCTTAGACCCTGTTGGTGCCTGATACCCACCGTAAAGTAGTTTTTGTTTCTGGTATACCTTTTTATACCTGCCTCAAGCCTGAGCCCTAAACCGTAAGGGTTTACTTGGTTTACATCCCTGTTAAAGTTGTCATGAAGTTCGTTAAAAGCGGTATTTGGGTTTCTGATCTCCTGGGGAAGTAGTGTGAAGCCAACGGATGGCTGCAAATAAAAGCCATATTTTTCTTTTTCAATAGTGTACCTGGCTCCTAAAGCAAAAGTGGGCATTTCATAGTTGGTAGGACCCAGATAGGTAAACCCACCAGTTCCAAAATCCCCGGAATTCCTCACTGCCATGGACCTGACAAATAATTCCGCCTGGGTAACGAGTTGCCAATGGTCTGATAAACGGGTAAGGGCTCCCAAACCAAGGTGATAACATAATTGGTTGTAAGGTTCGTTTTGGGGCTGGATATTAGAAGGGCTTGTTTCAAAATCCATATAGGAAAGGGAAGGCCCTCCATATACTTCTAACCTTATTTGAGCTGAAGAATGCAGGCTAACGATAAAACAACCTATGAAAAGTAATAAATGTAGTTTTTTGAACATGGTATTATAAATTAAATTCCATAAATAAATACATCACCCAATATCCATAGAAACTAAATGTTAAAGAAATTTTTTAACATATTTTATAGTTTGGAGAAATAAGTTAAAAATTTGATAGGACAGATGGGTTATGAAATCACAAGATTATTGGTCCGAATGGGGTGCCAGCATCGATACTCACCGGATTCTCGATCAAGGCTACCGGCTTGATGGGTCTTGCAAAAAGTAGGTTTCACTCTTTCTGAGAGGTTAAAATAGGGAATCCAAATTTAGTAAAGGGGGACGACCATTGCACTACTTTCGCCCAAACGTTAAAAACAGCTTAGTCAACAATATATTTTCACCATTTTATATCCTACGGGCTATAAAAATCCGGAGTCATTTGATTTTAAATTAAATCAAATGCTGATAGAATTATTTTTTTTAGGTTTAGTTTATGGTAAATATAATTTTATATGCAAGTAATTTACCGCAGTTAATTTTATTATATTAGGAATTTTATTTATAAATTATAAGTCAATTACTCTTCTTGCAAAATGTAGCATCTCAAAATAACTCCCAGACTTATGTTGAATATCATTGTTTTCTCCAAAAAATCATTGCTAAGGTTTCTACTTGTATTTCTTTTTGCTGGTTGCAGTTTGTTTGAAGGTCCCGAAGGCCCGCAGGGGGATCCAGGTCCTCAAGGGGAGCAAGGTCTTCAGGGAGAGCAGGGAGAAGAAGGTCCTCAAGGAGAGCAAGGAGAACAAGGCCCTCAGGGAGAGCAAGGAGAAAAGGGGGAACCAGGAGCTCCAGGGGAGGATGGCAATGCCAATGTATTGGTTAAAACCATTTCAGTCGCTAATTCGAACTACGAAGACGATTATTTATCGGCAAAACACAGTAACAATACCCTTTTCTTTTTTCCTGCCAAGGTAGCCAAAATTGAAGATCCGGACATTACAGAGGATATCATTGACAATGGTTTGGTATTGGCATACATTGAAGTTCCGGTTGGTTTGGCTTTCAATCCCAGCCAATGGACGAGTCTTCCATATACCTACAGGCATCTCAACCAAATTTATTCAGGCAATTATTCCAGTGCCTATAGCCCGGGTACCTTTACGCTGTATTTTTATTTTACCAGAAACATGGATGGGTCCATGCCAAATATCCGTGATTGGGAAGTTCCCACCAATCGCATCAAGTATATCATTATCAGTGGAAATGTAACTGCTCAGATGTCCAACGCAAGAATTGACCTGAGCGATTTTGAGGCAGTTGCGGAATATTTGGAAAATGGAGGCATCGACGGGTAATTCGGCGTAGTGAGTCTATTAGAGGAATTCTAGTACTGCTTATTTTCCTGGAATTAAAAATGGAACTGCTTTACCTCGCCTTATCTTTTATTTTAATGGTATTACCAATTATTTTCATAAAAAATCCCTTCACTTCTCAGGCTATTTTCCAGATTCATCAAAGCCGTTTTTATGGATTGAAAACTTACCGTCAGCATTGCGATAGGCAAAGTCACCAAACTTACCATGCCATATAATCCAAGACAGGCGAAGTAATTGGCCAAAATGGTACATGCCATCAAAATAGATGCGGTCCGTTCTTCCTATTGATGATTCCGCTGAAAATTCTCATTCAAAATGAGAAGTCAAAAACCTTAAAGAAAATGGAAAGCTACATCATTCCCTTTTGTTTCAAAAAACTGCCTTTTGCAAAAGGAACATTAATGTTCGCTTACGGGCAAAATTTGATGACTGGTGACTTATAGATATAAAGGCTTCACTTTGCTTTTTTATTTATTTTTTATATTTTAGTTGACATTTTCCATTTGTTTCACGCCTAATTGAGCTCAGTATGAACCGGACATTTTATCAAATTGCCCTATTTTTCTGTGGTCTTCTACTATTGGCAGGGCTAATTCAGGGCTATTTTTATTTTCAAATCGGTATAAAAATATACAGTCTTGAATCTTTTATTTACTGGTTTTTGCTTTTGAATGGCATTTTAATTTTTTATTCTATCATTTTGCTGAAGTACTTTTATCATAAAAGATACCGCTATTCGTTTTTTTCCTTTTCCTTGGTTACCCTGACCACTTTTGCCTATGGCTTAGTTGTATTCCAGATGTTATGGTCAAGGGAAACCTCCAGTTTTTTACCTGTGACTCTTTTAATTTTGGCAGGATCTGGGGTTATATATGGGCTAACCCTAATATTGTCTCAAGCAGCTGAGCGACCCTGGTTAAAATTGGGAGGCCTTTTAATTTTTTCGATCGACCTTTTTCTCTTTTCCACCTTAGCCTGGTCCTTGCAATACCCCGGCAGCCTGCCGAACATGGAAACCTACCATGAATGGGTAGCCCATCTCGGCCTTTTGGTTCCGGTACTCTACCTGTTGAATTTTTCGTCTGAGTTTAATAAATTCAAGTTTAAACATGAAGAAAACAAACTTCAATATGCCTTTAATGGCATTTTTGGGGTTGGCGGTGCCATTTCGTTGCTTCTGGTTTTGGTGGTAGGATTTCAAAATTTTAATGGTGTTCTATGGTTTGTACAGCAGCCTCAGAGGGCTCAGCGCTTGGCAGAATCTTTTGAGGCACGAACATATGTTAATGAGAGTGGTGATACGCTTAAATACCGTTTGATGAAACCGCAGGATCTGAATCCTCAGAAGAAGTATCCCATCGTGGTAGCCCTCATGGGGGCGCAGGGTCGGGACCGGATAATGTGATCCAGGTGGATGGATCCTGGACGGCACAGTTATTGGCCAAATCCAAAAACAGGGAGAAATATCCTTCTTTCCTTTTTGTTCCCCAATGCCCTCCTGGATCGAGTTGGGGTGTAGTTCCGAATCTTCCCGTTATGGATGACTTGGTTTTTGAGGCCATTAAAGCTTTGGAAACCGAGTTCCCTATTGACGAAACCAGGCGCTATGTGATGGGGGAGTCCCTGGGAGGCTATGGATCATGGCATTTCATCAGCACCCAACCCAAAATGTTTGCTGCCGCAATACCTATCTGTGGGGGAGGCGATCCAACGCTTGCCAATAGAATCGTGGAAGTGCCTATCTGGGCATTCCATGGTGCCAAGGACCGTATTGTTCCGGTGGAAGGTTCCAGAAAAATGATTTCAGCCATCAAGGAAGCCGGTGGAAATCCCCGGTATACCGAATTTGCTAATGAGGGGCATATCATTTCTGAGTCCTTCCAAAAAACAGAAGGTCTGCTGGACTGGGTTTTTGCCCAGCAACTTTCCAGGTGATAAAATTGGAGTCCAGGGCGGAAGTTCTATACGCTCGCCCCAATACCTATGCGGAGCCTTTCTTTATAGTCTAAGAATGAAAAAAAAGGCAAGGAAATCGCATTGCCATTTTTGAGTTTATCATTAGTAAATCTCATTTATTCATCAAAAAAAAAGATCTGATCAATTGGGAGTTTAAAGAGCTTGGAAAGCTTGAAGGCGGTGGGTAGGCTGGGATCGAATTTCTCCTTTTCGATCGCATTGATGGTTTGTCGGGAAACACCAATAATTTCAGCAAGATCCTCCTGCGTCATATTTCCGGCGGTTCGCAGTTCTCTAATTTTATTCTTCATTGATACCGTCGGCTATTTATCAATATTGAGGTCAGGTATGTAAGTCCGATGAACATGACCAGCATGCTGATTTGAGCATCATGCTTGATCAAATTAGTGGTGTCCAATAGGGAGTAGGACATTCCAAAAATGACCGCCAGACCAAGTGTGATGCCGATTGATTCGAGATGAATTTTTTTCTCCAGTTCATCGAAATGGTTGAACAGGTCCCGGTTGGCCAGAATCATTAAGATGCCATTCGCAAAGTTGACTACTATCGCAAAGGGTGTCAAAAATGAATGATTGTCCCAGATAAATTCAGGTCCGAATGTGGCAATTGCCATGGTGGCTACCCAAGTCCAGGTCCATACGGCTAATTTTTTTATTCTTTTGTTTCGTTCCAGTTTCATTGTTTTCATGATCTTTTTGTAAAGTATACTTTACAAATGTAAATAAAACTTTACATATGTCAAGTTTTATTTACATTCATTTTTTATCTCCGACCCTAAGACCTGGAAAAAGGAAAGTTCCATAAAGGTTCTTTTTTGATTACCTATCAAAATTTTTGGAACGATAGGATGTTGATTTCATTATATAGTTTTAAAAATGGATACTACCTTCATCACTGATTTTTAACTGGATTCCACCAACTTTTTCAGCTTTTTTAAAGCTTTGGGATAGGTGCTGTCAAAGTATTCCGAATGTTCATCTGTAACATCTACTTCTACAATCACCCTTGTTTTTTCTCCCATTTTTTCAAACCTGTAATTCTCGTGCCCTCCTGCCCACAGGTCCACCTGTGGACCTTCTGTAATTTCAGTGTCCCCATCCAGGATCCCGTAATGCTGGATGGAAACAAATTTATTCGGAATGTTTTCGGCAATTCTGGCCACCATACCACCCCGGTTTCCTTTGTCATCTGTCCCAATAAAGTGGATTTTCTGCCCTTTTTCCCAGCTACCTTCATAAGTGGAAGTGGGGTTAAAAAGTGCGGTCCATTGTTCATAAGTGCTTTTATCGCTCAGCCCCAGCATGATATCAAATACTTTTTCTAAGGGAGCATTGATTTCGATTGTAAACTGCTTTTTTTCCATGGTGTGGTTTTCTGTATTGTTTTTAACTTCTTCCCCACAAGCTAACCTTTTCAAATTTAGCCATTTGTTTATTAAAGTGGAGGGTGTAAAAGCGTCAATATGAAGGGTAATTATCGACATCTTGGGGCAATCCGCGGTATTGATCCGCAAAAGGGATGCGTTACGTTTGGCTTAATTTTAAAGAAGAGGAAAGGCAGCACCATTAGTTCTCCGAACCATTATAGATTTTGCCCGAAGGTCAGCAAATTGTTATCTGGATCGAGCAGGGAAAATTCCTTTTGCCCCCAGCCCTTGGCTGCCAAATGCCCATTTGTATGAATGGGTATGTTTTTGTCAAGCATTGCCTGATTATTGTAATCATAGACCTTTGCAGCAGGAATATCAAAACCAGGCAGTAAACCTTTGATGTATCTTTCTGACCTCAAAGTTTTTTTTATCAGCCTCATTTTAAGATTTAAATAAAACCTTTTTAATATTTATTTTTACAGCGATTTCTTATAGGGTTACTAGTATGCATTGATGGAGAAGACCTTTGATGTTTGAGAAACCTCAAAGGTCATCGACACTTTTAATCAGGGTTCTTTAAGCAACTTTGAAAAAAATTACGTCTTAGTTTCAAAAGAAAAAGTTATTTTAGCCTAGAATCCTAAAAAAAAATGAAAAACTGGTACCGGACAATCTTTCTACTTTTGGCCCTTGTGTCTGCTTGTTCTATAGACGGGAACGAGGGTACACCTGAGGATTTGAAATTGATAAACCAGGGCAATGTGGTACTTGATCTTTCCGACATTGATTATTATGATTTTTCTACCCATGTCGTTTACCTCAAGGAAAACAACAGGCTTAAAGGAGATTTTGATCAACTACATGGTGCCAACCTTGTGGTAAATGGATCTGAGATTTATCCGCTCAAAATTCATGATCTTTATTCGTCAGCGATGCCTGTTGGGCCACATATCCAAAGCTTAATAGATAATTTTGGTGACTTTGCATTCAGAATTAGCTTTAGCGACTTTCCAGATGGGTTCGGCAGTAGTATTCAAGACCCCAGGGCGGATGCAAGAATAAAATCTGCATTAAAGAAACACCATAAATACCGGGCTGGACTTTCCTTAGAAGCCGAATCCATTTTGCGACAGGGAAATCAGATAAAACTTAAAATCAAAATAAGAAACCTGGACAGCCAAAACTATTATTTTTTAGATCCAAATAAAATGGGAGATGCCCTGTTTCATTATTTTACCAATGGGCTTGTGTTTTTTGATCCACAGGAAATGGAATATCAGCAAAACAAAGTAAAACATGAACAACCCGAATCCATCCAATTTTGGTCTTTGGATTGGATGTCTGTCATCAAAGGAAAAGAAAGCAAAACATTCGAATTTACCTACCCTTTTGAAAATGTACCAACAGGAAGAGACTTGAAGTTTTCTTTTTTCTTTCCGAGTCCTGAACGCAGTATACAACTAGGGTCAGATTTGGACCAGCAAAATGGAAGGATTTGGTTAGGTAATGTTGGACTGGAGTGGACCAAAAAGTTTTGAATTATAAATTTATTCAATTTCTGAGATTTTTTTCGGAAGAATATTCCTGTCACTATTTATTAGTTAACCTTCTTTTATAAAATAAAACAGGTTCTTGATCCAATTTCACCTGACATTTGAAGAATATAATGAGTCGTTAACAAAAATTTGTTATTTTCCTGTTCCCAAAAAAAACGATCCATGAGCCAATTCAAAATAACCTTTCCCATTCTATTTTTTACCCTTTTGTCTTTTCTTTCCCCTGCCCAGGAACTTTCAGGACCAAGGCTCATTGTCAGGGGTGACGATATGGGCTCCTCCCGTTCCTCCAATTTGGCCAGCATAGAAACCTTCGTTAATGGGATCGAAACATCCATAGAAGTGATGTCAGTGGCTCCCTGGTTTCCTGAGGCAGCGCAATTGTTAAGAGAAAATACGGGCATCGAGGTCGGCCTGCACCTGGCCATTACCAGTGAATGGGATGGTGTCAAGTGGAGGCCCCTAAGTAATTGTCCCAGTTTGACGGATGACGACGGGTATTTACTTCCTTTGATAAGACCTAACCCAAATTATCCCGGACTGGCTATTTTGGATAATCCCTGGAAGTTGGGGGAGGTGGAGCAGGAATTCCGTGCCCAGATAGAGTTGGCCCTGAAGCATGTTCCTCAGATCAACCACCTTTCCGGCCATATGGGATCTACCGGATTTCACCCTGATGTGGCCAAAATGGTAACCCGCCTTGCAGCGGAATATGACCTTCTCCTGATCAGCCCTGACTTAATGCAGGAATTGAATATTTCCCGAGCTACCTATGAGGGGCCAAAGGGAACAACTCAGGAAAAGGAGGATTCTTTTATCCGCATGTTGGAAAATCTGGAGGCCGGAAAGACCTACCAGTTTGTAGACCATCCAGCCTACGATAATTTGGAAATGCAGGGGGTAAGCCATGTCGGCTATGAAAACGTGGCATCAGACAGACAGGGGGTCACCGATACCTGGACCAGTGAAAAGGTAAAGAAAGCTGTTGCCGAAAATGGGATTGAACTGGTCAATTTTAACACCATAGCCAAAGCTTTGCCCAGAAGTGATCCGGAAAAAGAAAAGATAAATCCCATAGCGATAACCGACTACCTTGAAGCGGTCCAGGAAAATGAACAGGACCTTCACAGCCTAATGATCCTTAGAAATGGGAAAGTGGTATTCGAGCATTGGTTGGGAGACAACGCAGCCAATAAGTCCCATGTCATGTTTTCCGTCAGCAAGACATTTACGGCTACCGCCATCGGTTTTGCCATTCAGGAAGGGCTGTTGGATGTGTCCGATCAGGTTATTTCCTTTTTTCCGGACAAACTACCCAGTGAAATCAGTACCCATCTGCAGGCACTGGAAATACGGCATTTGCTGACCATGACCGTAGGCCACGATGTGGATCCGACTGGGGCAATACGCAACAGCACTGATTCGGATTGGATAAGGGCTTTTTTGGCTTTTCCCATGGAGCACAAGCCTGGGGACCAATTTGTTTATAACAGCCTGGCAACCTACATGTTGTCTGCCATCCTTACCAAAGTAACCGGAGAGCAGCTGTTGGATTACCTGCAACCGAGGCTTTTCAGGCCTTTGGGAATAACAGGAGCCATTTGGGACGAAAGCCCTCAGGGGATTGCTATCGGAGGCTGGGGGCTTAAGGTAAAGACGGAAGATATGGTCAAATTGGGCCTCTTTTACCTTCAAAAAGGCCAATGGAAGGGCCAGCAGCTCCTGGCAGAATCCTGGTTTGATGAAGCAACTGTGGCGCAAGTGCCATCGTTACCCGCTGGTGCCGATAGAGATGAATTGAAAATCAATGCCGAAGATTCCGATTGGTTGCAGGGTTATGGCTACCAGCTATGGCAAAGTCGGCACAATTCCTACCGGGCAGATGGTCGTGATGGGCAGTTTATCCTGATCCTTCCTGAAAAAAATGCGGTAATTGTAACTACTGCCAATATTCCCAATATGCAGGCAGAACTTAATCTGATTTGGGAGTATTTATTGCCGGCTTTTGGGGAATAGCTTTTTTTCAAGAGACCCCTAAAAATCTATTGGGAAATCATTTATTGGCCAGTAAGTAGGAGCAAGTTGTAGTTTCGGCTATGAAACATGGAGATTAAAATACATAAGGGGAATCTTATTCTTAATTTAATAATCCCTATGTCTGCTAAGTCCCTAAGTGGTTTAAATATAACCGGAATTGGATTTCGCTTTTAAAGAAGCATAGTGCAAGTAGCAGCTATGGTTTTTTAAAATGGTGGATTAGGAATATGTCCATATGTGCACTTGTCTAAATGGTAGGATTTTTTTAACAACCAAATTTCAATTTCCTTGTAACTTCACAGACTGATATCCCACAAAGCTGGCCAAAAGGTTCTGGGATGGATTGGCAGATATCGTAAAATCCCCGTTTATATCCGTTACTGTACCTTTGGTAGAATCCACAATCAGGACGGTTGCCCCTGGAAGCGTATTTCCCTCTGGGTTTCGCACTTTACCCGTCCAAAGACCATCCGCATAGTTGGCATCAACTTCCAACCTACCGTTTCTTTGCTCTACTCCCTCAACGATTACTTTACCTATAGGGTGACCGTCATGACCTACCTTTTCCTTATCAAGGATAAAGTGTATGGGCAATACCATTTGTACCCTGACCGGGCGGCCCCCTTGTATACCCGGTTTGAAATCCGGAGAATTCCTTACCACCCTTTCAGCTTCCTCCTCACAGCCACCTGCAATCTCGTTCATGGCCGATACGTTGGAAACGGAACCGTCTTTTTCCACCACAAACTGTACGACAACCTGTCCTTCAATGCCATTTCTCCGTGCCCGAAAAGGATACCCGATGTTCTCTATGACATACCTGTAAAAGTCTGTCATCCCACCATTAAATTCAGGCTGTGACTCAACCACAAAATAGGTGTCATCCGTGGCCTGATCTTGTTTTTGGCTTGTAGAAGGCACAGGTATATGCTGGGCATTAATTTCCAATGAAATACCTGCGATAAACAATGAGGTTAATAGGCTGAAACTGAAAATTCTCAATTGCATACGCTTTTTGGTTAAGGGTTTGTTCATCATGATTAATCGGTTTTTTAATGCGGAGGAAGATATTGAACTGGTCAGAATTTCCAAGTTGTTATTGACGGCAACTTCAAGCAAGAGCTGTTTGTACTTTGTTGGATGAGCAATTTTTTGGACTTCTTGATCAGCAAGGTATTCGTGGTTAAGAACCATGGCTTTTTTTACGAAATACACCACGGGGTTGAACCAGCATAAAGCCGTCAGTAATTCCATCCAAATAAGGTCAACATGGTGCCGATTTGCCATGTGGTATCGTTCATGTGCTAGAATCATTTCAGTCTCTAAACTGCATTTTTTATAAAGATTTGGGGGCATGAAAATGTAGTTGCCAAAACTAAAAGGGGATGAGACTTTTTCTGATAAAATCAGCAATGCTCCGTGAATGTGCTGCACTGAGGCATTTTTTGTCCAGCTAATTAACCGGTTCAGCGCTTTTATTTTTTTTAGAAGCAGAAAGAAGAACACCGGGATGTAAACAACAAGAAACCATTGTATCGGTGAGAAAGGGGCTTTATGACTTGTATAGGATTGGTTAACCGTGGTAGATTGAGGAAGGTCAATAGGAAGATAATCAATCTGTACAGGGTTTTGCTGCGGCAAAAATATCGGAATATTAAGGAAAGGAATGATCATGGCGGCGGGAATAAGTGCCAACAGTATCCAGCGGTTTAGCTGAAATGATTTTTCCTTTGCCAAAAAGATTTGGAAAAGCAGCATTAGAAATGCCGAACAGGCGATAAATTTGACCAGGACCATCATATTTTTCTGCGTTCGATTTCGGTCTCTACCAGTTTTTTCAATTCTTTTAACTCCGCTGTTGTCAGGTCTGCTTTTTTGGTAAAGAAGGAGGCAAATTGAAGGGGGTTGTCAGAGAAGAAATCTTTGATTATGGTTTTTACCTGACTGGAAAAATAATCGGGCTTCTCTACCAGGGCGTGGTACTGCCTGGAATTTCCATAAAGCTTGAATCCCACATATCCTTTTTCCTGCATGCGTTTGAGCAAGGTGGCGATGGTACTGGGAGCAGGTTTTGGTTTCGGATGGATTTCCAGCAATTCTTTCATAAATATGGGCTGGTTGGACCAGATCAGTTCCATTAGCTTTTCTTCGGTTTTGGATAATTTCATTCTACACTAAGAAGTTTGTTTCTACAAACATAGAAAAAAATATAAACAAAAAAAATTAATCCATTTAATTTTGGTAAAATAAGGCTATTCAATGATGCTTTTCCAAAATTTTGCATAGAGAAAGGAATTCATGGCATTCAAAAATAAGGATATTTATCTAAAAACACCTGCCAGATATAGGAAGCATTAACTCCCTTTTTTACTGCCTCAGTGTAATCAAATATTGCGTTAACTTATTGTATTGAACTGATAATTTTTAAATTCCTTGTGATATAGTTTGTTAGTTTAAAAATTAATTCTACATTTGTAGAGTAAAATATTAACATATAGAGCCATTCCATTTTCAAAAACCGAAGAACAATTCATGGGACTTATTTGTAACCAGCAAAAGTTTCTCACAAAAGACTTTATTGAGAAATATCCTGATCCAAAACCTGCAACGGCAACTATTGCCCCTCGTTTTTCAATGCCGGCATAAATTTCACGTCTTCAGAATTGGAAGACTTGAAAACGATTGTAGAAAAAGAAATTAAACGGAAGCTAAAATGATAATTTACCTCATAAAGATAATTCTATGTTCTGCCTTATTGATATCGGTTTACAAGGCATTGTTGGAAAAAGAAAAAATGCATCAATTCAATAGGGCCTACTTATTGGGCAGCTTGGCATTTTCCATACTTGTGCCCTTTTTTACCTTTAACCAGGGCACACAACCTCTTCCTTTTGCAGGAGGTATGGTCACGGAGACAGCATTTTCTCTTGATCATGGGGTTTCTGAACAAACCAATGAGGAGACAAGTATAAATTATCAGTCAATTATTTATTTGACAATTTATATATCCGTTGCGGTGCTGTTATTTTACCGATTTACTGTAAATCTGAAAATGATTTTGCAAAGGGCATGGACAAATCCCATAATTAAATATAAAAATTCCAAAATTGTTCTCATGCCTCAAAATGTAATGCCACATAGTTTCCTGAATTATATTTTTCTTAACGCTGAAGAATATATTAATGGAAATATCCAAAGGGAAATATTGATCCATGAATTAGCACATGTCAGACAAAAGCATTCCTGGGACATTATATTTTTTGAAATCATTCAGGTTTTATTCTGGTTCAATCCATTCCTTTTTATTTACAGGAAAGCTTTATTGCTAAACCACGAATTTTTGGCCGATGATGCCGTAGTCGGTACAAATAATGATGTCGGCTCATACCAAAGGCTACTGCTTGAAAAAATAGGTCAGCAAAGCAGTTCATTTATCACCAGTCAGTTCAAATATTCCATCACTAAACAAAGAATACTCATGATGACGAAGACAAAATCTTTCAGAAATGCCCTGTGCAGGCAAATAGCGGTTGTTCCAATTTTGGGAATTTCATTGCTTTTATTTAGCACAAAAATCAATGCTCAAGAAACAAAAAAGGTTGAAGAATCAAATCAAATGGAGGTTCAATCCACCAAGGAGGGCATAACCGAGGAGCAGCTCTCCG
Source organism: Cyclobacterium sp. SYSU L10401 (assembly GCF_010993705.1). Taxonomy (GTDB): domain Bacteria; phylum Bacteroidota; class Bacteroidia; order Cytophagales; family Cyclobacteriaceae; genus Cyclobacterium. Next base: position 122,457 of record NZ_WOFO01000010.1, read on the forward strand.
AGTTTGGTGACATAGTTAGCAGCATCATGAATGATAAAGGCAGGCCGGCTTTCTACAAATTGACAGAGGAGAAAAGAAATAAATTGGAGCGCTTATACCTGTTAATGAGTAAAGAGCAGCAAGAAAAGCAATTGGTAGTATTTAGGCTAGCGCCTGAACCATTACCAAAATCCACTCCTAGCCAGGACCAGATTGAATCCTGGAAAGATTCTGACATGTATGGTGTATGGATAGATGGGAAAAGGATAAACAATACCGAATTGAATGAATATTCTCCGGCCGATTTTGATCAAGTGTTTGTAAGTAAGCTAGAAAAGAATGCGGTTAATTATGGAAAACATTATTATCAGGTGAACCTAATGACAAAAGAATATTATGAAAACTATAACAAAAAAATGAAAGAAAGCGGTAATAAGTATTTTATGGGTTACCGTATGCCACAAAATCAATAATTTCAGGTAAGCCTGGCCCTGGATTTTTTCGGGGTCAGGGTTATTAAAACCATTTAAAAAAGCGAATGGACTAGCGAGCATAATCCAATTTTTTGAATTTGGCTGTTTACCAATAACGCTTACTTAGTACCATGGTAACTTTGGAGAATCTTGTAAATATTGAATTTTGGGGAATTTCCCAAATTTTAGTGAAATAGGGTCTGGATAATGGCATTGATATAAGAAAGCTGATCCTAAAATTGTAATCCTATGATATTCCATAAATTCATGCCAACACTTCCTCAAAAAGAGATAGCCCATTAAAAAAATAGGAATAAAATATACCGTGGCTTTAGCCAAAATTATTGAAATAAAAGGGCAATGGTCCAGACAATTCCTTATTGCCGACTTCAAGTGTTAGGCATTTGATTTAAATTTCATGCCTGCCTCAATAGGAATGCGGCTTTGGCCCATTCCGATAAATAGGATTCCAAAACCCGGGCTTTAGCCAAAAATAGCAAAATGTAAGGCTTTGTTTTGGCTACATCCAACATAGGATGCGAGATCAGATAATTATCCTTATCTTTTAATTTGCCGCATGAAACCCATACCCTTCAAATAAACCAGGTCAAAGTTTGTTTTTACGCAGCAATTTAAGAGATTAAATGCTGATACAATAATGCTTAATTAAACGGACCTGAAATGCCAATCAAATTTTATGCACCCCTATGGGGCAATACCCTTCCCTTTGCCACTTTTTGTGAAAATGTCAAAGAGGCGGGGTATGATGGGGTAGAAATGGAACTGCCCCTGGAAAAGGCTGAAAAAGACAAGGTGCTCGATGTGTTGAAAGATCACCAACTGGAACTGATAGGTCAATATTATCAGTCTTTTGAAGCTGACCCGAAGGAAAATCTCCAAAACTATGAGCATTACCTCAGGCATTTGATGGCTGCTGAGCCTGTGCTGATCAATTGCCAGACGGGAAAGGATTTTTTTGATTTTGAAGCCAATGCACGTCATTTTGAGCTTGCCGCAGAATTGTCAGCCCATTCCGGCATTCCCATCACCCATGAAACACATCGGGGCAAATGTCTGTATGCTGCCCCTGTTGCAAAAATGTATTTCCAAAGGCTGCCAGACCTTCGGATATGCCTGGACATTTCCCATTGGTGCAATGTGCACGAATCATTCCTGGAGGACCAAAGGGAGGCAGTTGAGCTGGCCATTTCCCGCACAGACCATATTCACAGCAGGGTAGGGCATCCTGAAGGCCCTCAGGTTAGTGATCCACGAGCCCCGGAGTGGTCTGAGGCCTTGCAGACACACCTGGAATGGTGGGATCGGGTAGTACACCGGCACTTAAAGGAGGAAAGCATCCTGAGGGTTACTACGGAATTCGGCCCCTTTCCTTACATGCCCAGCCTTGCCTACACCCAAATGCCTGTTGCCAGCCAATGGGATATCAATGTGTATATGCTGAACCTGCTCAAACAGCGCTATACGAATTGATGCTGTTAGAATTCAAGCTTGTAATAGAATATCGGTAAAAAACCCAATTGATAATTTGGGATAATCGATTTTTCCGGATCAGGGTTTTCCAATTCATCCGGTGCCCAGGCCAGATTCAGGATATTTTTTGTGTTTCATCCAGTTTCCAGTTCATTCCCAGGCGAGGTTCAAGGGGAGACCAGCTATCTGTTAGTGAAAAATACTGCTGGTGCAATCCCACTACCAAAGAGAGGGTTTCGGTGGGCTTATGCTTCCATTGCAGGTAAGGTTGGGCCAACACAGCCATTGTACCATCCACATTCCATCGGTTTACCCAGGGTGTACTTTGGTACGGTAAGGGAGCGCTGGGATCGTTTTGGGGTAAAATACTCACCTGCCGGGCGGAGTCCGTCAGGTTGAACCCGAAAATATCGTTTTGAAACCCATAATTGAGGGTGTTTTTATTATCGATTTTTTTAAAAAAGCTCAAAACCTGGGAATACTTGTTGGTGGTAAAGTTATAGCCAAGGATGGCAGGCAAATCCTGGACATTGATGAAGCCATTGGGCTGTACCCTGCCCACGATATAGTAGTGGTCTGCTTCGAGCCGCTCCTGAGAAGCGGCCAGGGTGGCTTTCATATAGGTTTGGTTTTGAAGTACTTTTTCATAGGAAAGGCCCAGTACAGCCATTCTGGATCCAAAATACTGGTCCCTGTCCTTTTCACCGTAGAGGTTCCTGTCTTCGATACTTTCCTCTGAAACCTTGATATCGATGTTGCTTTTACCTCCCACGGCAAAAACAGAAAGGTTGCCATTATTTTTTAGGGGAAAATTGAATTTGAAGGCAAAATCCTGGTACCTGGGAACGGCAGAAGTGCCTACATCAATACCCAATGCTGAAAAAAGCTGCAAGCTGGAATAGCGGTATCCTACCAGGTACGAGGAGCGGGAGGATTTATTGATGGGACCTTCAAGGAAAAGTTCAGCGCCCATAAATCCCAGTTGAAAGCTTTTTTCATGCTTTTCATTATTGCCTTTTCTAAATTTCAGGTCAAAAACGCCGGAAACGGTATTGCCAAACTCTGCAGGAAATGCCCCGGTGTAAAAATCTGAATTGGCCAAAATCTTGTTGTTGATGATATTCACCGGTCCACCGGAGGTACCAGAGGCACCGACGTGATTGGGATTGGGAATATTGATACCTTCCAGTTGCCACAATACCGAACCTGGAGCATTTCCCCTTATTACAATATCATTTCTGGAATCGTCCGCTCCCTGCACCCCGGCAAAATTGGAAGCCATTCGGGCCGGGTCGCCCCGACTTCCTGCATATCGGTCTGTTTCTTCCACCGTAAAAGCGCTGCCACTAACAATGGCCATTTCATTTTGAGCTTCGCCAGAACGGGTAGCACGAACTTCTACATCTGCAAGGGAAATGGCCAGTTCTTCCATGGCTATCTCAAGGATCAATTCTTTTGAGGAGGTAAGTATCAGGTTACTAAGCAGCACCTCCTTGTATCCCATAAAGCTGAATTTCAAATGATGCCTTCCCAAAGGTACATTTTCCAGTCTGAATTCCCCATTTTGACCTGTGGTAGTGCCCACCAATTCCTCCAGGCCTTCGTCAGCCAATAGTACGGTGACTCCTGTAAGTGGGTATTTGCCATCGGTATCGATGACCTGGCCACGAATGGTTTGGGAGATATTTTCCTGGGCCTGAAGGGAAAAAACCATCATAGAAGCCAGGCAAATCAGGTAGGGTTTAATCATGTCCGTATGTATTAGCATGGCGTGGGTAAGTTTGTAGACAGGGAGCTATCCTGGCTATGGCCTGTTTTTGCCTAATTTTTCGGTTTTTGTTAGCATCAATCTATAAATAAATATTGGTTATTGTTCGGCTGAAATTAATAATTCTCATTCGGGTTTTTGGCAAAATCAATAATGGCATCAACCAGCATGATCGCTTTCAACCATTGCCCTTTTGATTTGATCCGGTTTAGTTTTGTACTTACATCTTTTGACCGTATTTTGTGCCTTCAATAAATTCAATGACAACCAAATGACAAATTCCTTCCGATTGAACGAAGTACTACGAAGTATCTTATTGGATAATAGAATAAAAGCCACCCTTTCAATCCTTATTTTAATTGCTTTTCTTTCATCCTGTGGAAAAGAGGAAATCAAGATTACTGAAGTGGACTTTGAAAAGGAGGAATTTGCCGGATTTGTTGAGGCTGGCTTTCCTTTTATTACTACCTCAGTAGATGCCAGAGAGCTGGGGGAAGGGTTTCCGGAGAATAATATTTCTGCCAGGGTCCTTGCTTTGCAATTGGGGAATGAGGCTTATGCCTGCTTTGACACCGATATGTTGCGTTGGACTGTGGCCTGGACGGGGGATTTTATGCCCATGGTGACCATGGCTCAGGTATCCTATGATGATTTTTATAATAAGGGCAATCAACTCCCTACCATTGGAGGCGAACCAAAAATTGCTACTGGGACCTATCCGGGTTGGTCAGCCGGTAATCCCCTGCTTACCGATCCCAGAAAACCTTCCCCCCATCCCCAAAGCCCTCCCTGGGGACCGGTTTCTCCTGAAATGGCTCGGTGGAATGGCATGTATACATTTGGAGACAAGGTGGTATTGTCCTATCAGGTAGGTGCTACTGAAATCAGGGAACTCCCAGGTAGCCTATCCCTGGATGGCCAAGCTGTTTTTTCAAGATCTTTTGCTGTGGAGCCTTCAGAAGAGCACCTGTATTTGGCAGCAGCAGAGGTCAGCGATGGGTTCCGGACAGAAGTAAAGGATGACCAGGTATTGGTTTATCAGGGGCAATCGGAAGAGCTTGTCACTGCACTAGCCCTGGCTCCGGGCACAAGTGGCGTAAAGCTACTTGTGGAAGAAAACAGGTATTTATTGGTAGAAGTGGAACCCCGGCAGCAAGACCTGGAATTTGGGTTACTGATCTGGAAGGGTGAGGCTGCTGAAATCCCTGCTTTTGAAAGTGCTGTGCAGGATTTTGAGGTAGATATACCCGATGTAAGTCAGGGAGGCAAGCCTTATTGGACGGAAGAAATACTCACAAAAGGTAAGGTTTCTCCGGATACCGCGGCCTTTGTTACTGATCGGCTTACCCTACCTGTGCCCAACCCCTGGAAGAGAAACGTCAGGTTGGTAGACATGAGTTTTATCGGAGAAGAAAAAGCGGCTATGGTAACTTTTGAAGGAGATGTGTGGCTATTGGATGGCATAGATGAAAGCCTGAACAGGCTTTCCTGGACACGCTTTGCGTCGGGATTATATGAGCCGCAGAGCATTGAGGTGGTTGATGGTGAAATCTATGTTTATGGAAAAGACGGCATTACCCGTCTGCACGACCTCAATGAAGATGGCGTGGCGGACTATTATGAAAATTTTTCCAATTTGATGGCGCAATCCATAGAGACAAGGGAATGGGCGAGTGACATGGTGGCAGCTCCTGAGGGTGGGTTTTATGTGGCTAAATTTGGAGCGCTGGACATGGGCCCGGAAACTTCCTCTCCCAAGTCCCTGATGGGCTTCAGATCGGCTTCGCACCACGATGGGTCAATCCTTAAGGTTTCGGCTGACGGCCGCAGCATCAGTACCTTTGCCAGTGGTTTCAGGGGCCCCTACCTGGGGATTCATCCGGAGAAAGGCTGGCTTACCGGCTCCGATCAACAAGGTCATTACATGCCCTCCACTCCGGTAATGTTGATTAGGAAGGATGATTATTTTGGAGTGCCAGCCACTGCCCACCGGGACCCTGTTCCGGAAGTTACCCCACCCATTACCTGGATACCCCATAATCAGGACCGGTCCGGCGTAGGTCAGGTCTGGGTAACAAGCGAGCAGATGGGGCCGCTCAATGATCAAATGATCCACCTGTCCTATGGAAGGCCAGGTTTATTCCTGATAAAAGTAGACAGTGCCAGCGAGTTGGTTCAGGGAGGGGCATCTGTTATCCCCGGTACCTTTCCAGCCCCTACCATGAAAGCAGCAGTCAATCCAGGTGATGGCCTGGTATACATCACAGGTTTTTCCTTATGGGGTCACAATTCAGAAACCCTTAGTGCTTTGTTACGGCTCCGGTATACCGGTAAGGAAAGTCTTTTACCCTTGGATTATAAGGTAAGGGATGGGGGAGTAATCCTGAGATTTGAGCAGGAACTGGATGAAGAAAAGGCAACTGATCTTGCCAACTATCAGGTAAAAAGATGGAATTACCTGCGTACCGAAAAATACGGTTCAGGGCATTATAAGTTGGATGGTTCTGTGGGAGAGGAAAACCTTCCGGTTCTGGATGTTTTTTTATCGGATGATAGAAAGGCTGTTTTCCTTTCTGTTCCTCAAATAACTGAAGTGATGCAAATGGAAGTGGCCTATGATTTGGCTACTGCAAAAGGCAGTACCTGGTCGGATAAGGTTTGGATGACGGTCAATGAAGTACAGCTGCCCAACTTGATAGCAGAAGGATTCAGTAGTATCCATCAGGATGATCTGAATAAGGAATTCGATCCCTCGTCAGTAGCGAGCAATGATGAAGCCGCTCCGGATGCGGTCAAGGGCAAGGAGCTTTTTATGAACTATGGCTGCATCGCCTGTCATGCCATAGATGATAATAATGAAGGAAAAATAGGCCCGGGGGTAAAAGGTCTTTATGGGTCAGAGCGCGAGTTTAAAGATGGTAGTTCGGCCATAGCCGATGAGGCCTACCTGAAAGAATCTATCATCGACCCGGGTGCCAAAGTGGTCAAGGGCAGGGAAGGGGAGATGCCTTCTTTTTTGGGTGTATTATCTGAAAATGACATCGATTCTATTATATTGTATTTTAAAACATTAGAAAATTAAAGTATCTTACCGAAAAATCCGGTAAGATGAACTATATCACATGTACACTATTTGTGCTGGTTTTGTTTCCCGCCTGCCAGCAGCGGGAAGGAAGTACAGCTACTGAAGAAACTTCACAAAAGTCCGAGCTGATTCAGGTTAACCTGAGAAAACAGGTGCGAATCAACAACGAGAATATGGCCTGGGAATCCAGGGAATTTCGGGAATCCTGGGATCCTTCAAAAACAGCTTTTATTATCACAGACATGTGGGATGAGCACTGGTGTGAAAGTGCGACCCGAAGGGTGGCTGAGCTGGCCCCTAAAATGAATGAAACCATCAAAGCAGCCAGGGAAAAGGGGGTAACCATTATTCATGCCCCCAGCGGAACCATGGATTTTTACACTGATTCGCCTCAGCGGAAGGCGGCCAGGGCAGTTGCCTACCATGCGGCTCCAGAGGCTTTTCCTATAAACGATTGGTGCTATTTGGATCCTGATCAGGAGGCAGCCTTACCCATAGATGACAGTGATGGGGGTTGTGATCAGCCCTGTTCCAATGGTGAACCTTGTATTGAAAGTGAGGCCTGGTCCCGGCAAACGCCTGAGATTGAAATTGCAGCAATGGATTTTATTTCCGACCAGGGACAGGAAATCTTCAATATCATCCAATCCAGGGGCATAGACAATATCGTCGTCATGGGCGTTCATTTAAACATGTGCGTGTTGGGCAGACCTTTCGCTATCCGTCAAATGGCCAACCTGAACAAGAATGTCGTTTTGATGAGGGATATGACCGATACCATGTACAATCCGGAAATGCCTCCCTATGTAGACCATTTTAAAGGGACCAATTTGGTGGTGGAGCATGTGGAAAAGTATTGGGCACCCACCCTGCTCAGTACGGATTTTACGGAAAAGCCGCCATTCCAATTTGCAGCAGAAAAGGCAACAGAATAAGTCAACTGTATTACAGGCATTAAAAATCCACAAAATCCCCATCTGACAGGGTGGTCTTAAGATTCGGTTATTTTTTTATTAATCACTCGTTGTTATTCTGCCCAAACGTTGACAAATCCATAATCAGGTTTATACCATTGTTGATGATTCATTTTTGATTTTTGCAGTTAAAATCAACTGAATCAAACATGCAAAAAAGATTACACTTTCTTGGTATTTTATTCCTGCTTTGGAGTGGAATGGCCAATGCACAGCAAACAATTGAAGGAATTGTTTACGATGATGGAGCGCAACCTTTGATCGGCGCAGCGATTACCGTTAAAGGTTCTTCCTCTGGCACGATTACAGATATTGATGGTAAATTCAGGCTGGAACTACCAGTTGGGAATAACCGTATTTTGGTTTCCTACGTTGGTTTTATACCTCAGGAAATTGCTGTGGAAAATCAAAGTTATCTGGAAATCCGTTTGGCAGCAGACGATCTTTTTCTGGAGGAATTTATTGTTACTGGTTATACATCTCAAAAAAAGAAGGATGTTACAGGAGCGGTATCTACCATTGATATGGAAGAAATAGCCAATATCCCGGCTGCTGGTATAGATGGGATGATCCAGGGCAGGGCCCCTGGAGTAAATGTGGTTTCCGACAATGCTCCTGGGGGCGGAGTGGCCATTAGGGTACGGGGTTTTAGCACAATCAGAAACAATGACCCCCTGTATGTTATAGACGGGGTGCCTACCACTTCGGGAATCAATATGATCAATCCCAATGATATCGCTACTTTTCAGGTGTTAAAAGATGCCGCAGCTGCATCCATCTATGGCTCCAGAGCCGCTAACGGTGTCGTTATCATCACTACCAAAAGAGGCAGTACCGAAGAAACCAAAATGAATTTCAACAGCTATGCAGGAATACAAACTGCGTTTAATCTTCCCCGGATGCTTAATGCAGCGGATTATGGCAAGCTGCTGTGGGAGGCTACAAGCAATGATGGGGGACAGCCTACCAGTGATGTATATGGTTCCGGACCCGAACCGGTAATACCTGCCTGGATTGACCAGGAAGAGACTGTACCTTCAGCGGATGTTGATTGGGTGAATGAGATATTCAGGCCGGCTTTGATACAATCCTACAACCTTGATTTTTCTAAAAATACCAGGGATGCCAATCATTTTCTTTCTTTCAATTATTTTGATCAGGAAGGTTTGATCAAGTATACTGGCTTCAAGCGTTTTGCAGCAAGGTTTAATTCCGAATTCAAAGTTTTTGACCGACTGACCATTGGTGAGAATGTCACGGCTGCCTATACCTGGAACACGGATGTGACCACCAATGCGGCTTTGGGAAGTGTGGTGTACGATGCCTATCGTTTCCCTTCCATTTCTCCTGTTTATGACATCAATGGTGATTTTGCAGGATCTGCTACCAGTGATAATCAAAATCCAATCGGAAGGTTGTATAGAAACAAAGACAATGTCCGTAAAAACCTGAAAATCTTTGGAAATGTGTATGCTAACCTGGATTTGGTGGAGGGTATGGATCTGAAAACCAATTTGGGTATTAATTTTGAAAATTATAATTACAGGAGGTTTAATCCCAGTTTCGAAGAAATTTATACCCAGCGCGTGTTGAGTGATCTCAATACCACTAATCAGTATCAATACGAGTGGGTCTGGTCCAATACCCTGAACTATAACCGAAACTTTGGTCAGCATCAGGTGGGCTTATTGGCAGGCATAGAAGCCATTTCTTTTTACCGGGAGGGCTTTTCGGCCAGCCGCTTTGGTTTTCCCTATGACGATCCTAATTTCAGGTATCTTGATGCCGGTGATGGTGCCGATCAGCGAAACTCCGGCTCTGCTTCAGACTGGTCTTTATTTTCCTATTTGGCAAAGGTAGATTATGCTTATGATGACAAGTACCTGGCTTCCCTGACAATGCGAAGGGATGGCAGTTCCAAGCTGGCCAATAATCGATGGGGAAATTTCCCGGCTTTTTCTGCGGGATGGAGGATATCGGGGGAGGAATTTTTTGATTTCCCAATGGTTGACGATCTGAAAATAAGGTTGGGCTGGGGTGAAACCGGAAACCAGGATATACCACCTTACTCTACTTTTTCCAGTTACAGGAGTTATCCCAACTACTCCAACTATCCCATTTCTGGTTCTCAAAACAGTGTTGCTTTGGGCTTGACAGAAACCAGAAACGGAAACCCAAACCTGAAATGGGAAACCACTACCCAAACGAATTTGGGAGTAGATGCCACCCTATTCAACCACCGCCTGGGTCTGAACCTGGATTATTTTGTCAAAAGGACCAGTGATATGCTCATCGAGAGGCCGCTTACCCCCATGCTGGGAGGATCCAATATTTCCAGCTGGGATAATGCTGGAGAAATGAAAAATCAAGGGATAGAATTAAACCTTCAATTTTTTGGTAAGCCAGAAGGAGATTTCAATTATTCCGTTGGCCTGAACCTTACAGCACTTAAAAATGAGTTGACTGCCCTGCCAGATGAGGTGGATTATATTGCACTTCCCAGTTCCTTGTTACATACGGTCAACTTTGGCCAGGAAGTGACCAGGTCTGCAGTAGGTCAGCCCATTGCCTCTTTTTATGGGTTTGAATCCTTGGGGATTTTTTCAAGTCAGGAAGAGATTGCTTCTCATGCTACTCAGTCAGAAGCCCAGCCTGGGGATTTGAAGTTCAAGGACATCAACAATGATGGGATCATAGACAACCAGGACAGGACTTTCATAGGGAGCCCGCATCCTGATTTAACACTGGGGCTGAATTTTTCCGGCAATTACAAACGGTTTGATGCTTCCTTCTTTTTTTATGGAAGTTTTGGTAACGAAACCTACGACCTGACGAGGTACTACCTTGATTTTTTCAATCTGAGCGCTTACAACAAACATGAGCGGGTACTGGATTCCTGGCGGCCCGATAATACAGGTTCCTCCATCCCCAGGTTATCTCTAAATGACAGAAACAACAATATCCGCCCCAGTTCTTATTTTATCTCTGATGGTTCTTTCATGAGGTTGCGTAATATGCAGATTGGTTATGCCTTGCCGGAGGTTCTTTTGGAAAAATTGAATCTGAGTAAATTCAGAATTTACCTGCAGGCTCAGAACCTGTTCACCATTACCGGATATGAGGGTTTGGACCCGGAAATCGGTTTGCAAAATTATGATTCGGAATTGCGTAACCTTGATATAGGAGTGGATAGAGGAATTTATCCGCCAAACCGGAATTTTACATTAGGAGTGAATCTAACCCTGTAATGTATTTGTATAAAATTTGAATTATCCGGAATACTAATCCTGGACAACATTACTATTACTTGAAAATAAAGCAAATATCAAATGAAAAATACCGTATTTATCTTTGGATTATTGTCCTGCCTTTCGTTGGCTTCCTGCTCTGAGGCTTTCCTTGACGAGGAGCCGGTAGGTGAAATTTCTCCGGATCAAATCCTCAGGCCTGAAAATCTGGAAGGAGCGATTCTTTCTGCTTACAGTATATTGAACGGGCAAATGGATGATGCGTCAAGTGCATTTAATTCTCCGGCCTCCAACTGGAATTTTGGAGATGTGGTTTCAGATGATGCCTATAAAGGTGGAGGAGGCACGGGGGACCAAAATCAAATTCATCAGATGGAGCTTTTTCTGACCAATCCCACTATTCGGGATGTAGAAAGGAAGTGGATGGCATTATATGAAGGAGTTAAAAGAGCGAATCTGGCCATACGACTGATTCAGGAAGGCGATGAGATGGATGCAGAAACTGCCAAAATGAGGTTGGGAGAAATGCAGTTTTTGAGGGGGCATTTTTATTTTGAACTGAAGAAAATCTACGACAGAATTCCTTATGTGGACGAAACGGCAGCGACTGCAGCAGACTATTATGTTTCCAATACCAGCCTGAGCGACGATGAACTTTGGGATAAAATTGTAGCAGATTTCGATCAGGCTTATGATGTTTTGCCAGATACGCAAACAGATGCGGGAAGACCCACCAAAATGGCTGCCAAGGCTTACCTGGCTAAAGTTTACCTCTTTCGTGAAAACTGGTCTGCGGCAGAGGATGCTGCTGATGAGGTTATCAACAGTGGTAAATATGAATTAATGCCCAATTTCAGGGATGTTTTTTTGCCGGAAAATGATAACGGACCTGAAATTATTTTTGCTGTTCAACACGCTATAAATGATGGGTCACCAAATAATTACAATGGATCTATTGGTGACAGGCTGATGGCTCCGGGAGGACCTTTTTATCCGCAATATGGCTTTTTAAGACCTACTCAAAATTTGGTCAATGCTTTTAAAACCAATGCAGCAGGTATGCCGGTTACTGATAACCTGGATCCTGAAGAAAATCAAAGCTTTGATCCCCGAATTGATCACACATTGGCCAGACCGGGTATTCCCTACCTTGACCTGCAGATCAACTATGAAGCTTCCTGGGCAAGGGACTTGTCTACTTATGGGCCCTATGGACCAAAAAAGCGCATGGTTTCTGCCAATTCACCACACCATCTACAGATTTGGCCTTATGTCAATAGCCTCAATTATTACATCATCCGATATGCTGACCTGCTTCTTTGGAAGGCCGAAGCAGCAATTCAAAATGGAAAATTTGAAGAGGGAAGGGAATATATTAACAAGGTCAGGGAAAGGGCTCAGTTGGGGAGTAAGGTAATGAATCTTGAAGGGACTTCAGAAGCGGACAACTACCAGATTCAGCTTTATTCCCAGCCATTTGCGAATCAGGAGCAAGCTTTGGAGGCATTAAGGACAGAAAGAAGGCTGGAGATGGCCCATGAAGGACACCGGTTTTTTGATCTGGTACGATGGGGTTTGGCAGATAAAGTGCTTAACGAATATTTTGAGGTTGAAAAGACAAGGAGGCCACATTTATCCGGGGCAAACTTTGTTTCAGGAAAAAATGAGTATTTCCCTATCCCTCAAAATCAGATTGATCTGGGAAGGGATTTAATCACCCAAAATCCAAATTACCAGTAGTTTAACCTGGTTTTCCTGATTAGGCAGCACCTTTGGTTTCTGGCCCAAAATGCAAAATCCAAACAGCCTTGACAATTTGGCAGCCATCCACTGGCAGCAGATTTTTCAGTCCCTTTAGGAGCTGTCAAACTGACTTTTACAGCAAAGGAAGCTTTTGATTGATTTAGAGTTGGCATGGGCTTTGAACATTGTAAACTGATGGTAAATAGTTGTTGTTTGATCGACAATTTGTAGCCCATTGAATGTAGTTATTTGATGTTTTACTTAAAACTTACACGCCATGGAAAATGTAATCAGTAAAAACGGAAGGAAACAAAGTCCACAATTCTTTGAGGACTTGCTGTCCAATGATTTACTTAACCTAAACCGCAGGCATTGGAATACTGCCTATGTGCCAATGGTCAATATCATAGAGACCAATGAAGAATTTAGGATTCAGGTTGGGTTGCCAGGAATGGAAAGGAAAGATATCAAAGTGGAGCTGGACAACCAGGTAATTACTGTAAGCGGTAATATGGATCAGCAGCGGGATACTGAAAGAAACCAGTATGTACTTAAAGAGTTCAATTATCACTCCTTCAGCCGCTCATTTCAACTACCCGATACGGTTAATTCGGAAGGTATTGATGCCAGTTTCAATCAGGGCATGCTCACCTTGTTTTTGCCAAAGCGCGAAGAAGCAAAAAGAAAACCAATAAAAATCATTGATATTTCCTGATCAGTATTTCTGGAAAATAGTTTTTAAAACCAAAATGAATACACATGAAAACATCTTATTTGGATTATTACAAAATGATTTTGGAAAAAGTTAGCTTTGATTACAGTTTATTAAAAAAAGAGTTGACTAAAGCCAACCAAATACTGACGAAAGAAGAGAAATCCAAATTGAGAAAATGGATGTTGCAAAATGGATTGTTCACGGAGGTGTCCGGAGATAACCACAGGCTAAATATGTCCTGATGGTTTCTAATTCCCATCACCTGAGATGACATGCAAATTAATTTTATAGAAGGCCCGTTTTTTGGGCCTTTTTCCATGTATAGGATGGGAATTGGAGTGAATTTTTAAACCCGGATGATGTATAAGGTTTCGTTATGAAGGCTGAAAATACAAGAAAATCAGGCAGTTTGGAAACTAGCACCGGTATGGTGCAGTTGAAAACTGCAACGATTGACCGATTTTGAAGTAATTTCAGTTTGCAATAGAATTCCTATTTCATTTTCGGGTTAAATAGTAGCGGGAAGCCCTTTTCCCTTTACCTGGTCTGAAAATGCATAAAAAATACCCTGATCAGGGTATTTTTAAGACCTGGGCTATACCTACCTTTGTTTCAGGTGATAAATAAACTTTTCAAAATGGATTTTTCCATTGCAAATGGTGGGTATTATTTCAATGATTTTTTTACCCACTGTTTTATCCTTTCCTTACCACTATAGACGTTAAATCCATCCTTTTTTAAAAAGCCGATTAATGTCATATTCTTTTCCTTAGCCAGGTCTACAGCCAGGCTGGTTGGTGCACCAAATGCCATCAAAAGAGGAATACCTGCTGTGACTGATTTCTGAACCATCTCAAAACTTACCCTTCCGGAAAGCAATACCATCTTTCGTTGATCAATGGGGATATTTTGCCTTAAAGCGCCTCCGATTAATTTGTCCAGGGTATTGTGCCTGCCCACATCTTCTCTGATCAATTCCATTTTTCCGTTTGCATCAAACAATACCGCAGCATGTAAGCCACCTGTGTATTTAAAGCCTGTTTGGTGCTCCTGTAGGTTACCTGACAGGGACATCAGAGTATCCGGATCTACCTGCCATTCCGGATCCTCTGACAGGCTGGCAGCCTTACATCTGACAGCATCTATGGCTGTTTTTCCACATACCCCACAACTGGAATGGGTATAAAAATTTCTATCCAGCCCCAATAAATCCATTTCCGGGTTGGGTGCCAGCCGGACCAGCAAAACATTTCCCTTTTCCTCTTCCTTTACCTGTCGGCAGTAGCGCATCAGCAAAATGTCCTTTTCCCCATGGATAATCCCTTCGGAATAAAGAAAGCCTGTGGCCAAATCAAAATCATCACCAGGACTGCGCATGGTTACCAAAAGGTCCTTTTTGTGCCAGACTCCCGCTTTTTCAAACTCCAATCTGATTTGCAGGGGCTCTTCCATGGCCATCAAATCCTGAAAGGATGTAGCGTTCTCCTTTTCATACTTAACGACCAAACCATGTACTACCAAACTGCTGCTACCCATCATGCCTTCATCTTTTCCAAAAACACTTCTATATATTTGGAGGCCGGACAGTGACTTTCATCAGATTTATTGTTCAGGGCCACCAAAACATTGCCTTCAGGAAAATAGACCGCCAGGCAACCCCTGCTGATATCATAAGGCACTACTTGGAAGCCTTCCAGAACCCTTTTTTCCCCTTCAAAAACACTGGTGATTTTCACCAGATCACCGGTTTGGCATCCCGTATTTTTCATGTCTTCCCGGTGCATCATGACCACCTCTCTGCTGTTTTGAATACCCCTGTACCGGTCGTCGTACCCGTAAACGGTGGTATTGAACTGGTCATGGCTTCTTACCGTCATCAGAATAAAGGGCATTTTTGAGGCCGGTTTTTCTGCAAGTGGATTTACGGTCAGGTGGGCTTTGTGGTCATCGGTGTGAAACTTGCCCTCTCTGGCACCATTGGGCAGATAGAATCCACCGGGCACGCGCACCCTTTCGTTATACGCTTCAAAGCCCGGGATTACCGCCTCAATTTTATCCCGTATCAGGTCATAATTTTCCGCCATTCCTTCCCAATCGGTGGCATTCCCGGCACCCAGAACCTTTCTGGCCAAACCGCAGATGATGCCCACTTCACTTCTCAGCAGATCGGATCCAGGCTCAAGGTCGCCGGACGACATGCGGATGCGGCCGGCTGTATCTTCGGTGCTGACAAACTGTGGTCCATATGCCGAAATGTCTGATTCGGTTCTACCCAAACAGGGCAGGATCAACGCAGTTTCGCCATGTACCAGGTGACTGCGGTTCAGTTTGGTAGAGACATGGACTGTAAGGCTGCATTTCCTCATTCCTTCAAACACTTTTTGGGTATCGGGTGCGGCAAGCACGAAGTTGCCACCCATCCCCATAAATACCTTAGCCTTTCCGGAAGCCAGGGCCTCCACGGTGCCTACGGCATGCACACCGTGATGTCTGGGTGGCTCAAATGCAAAGGCCCGGCCCAATCTATCCAGAAAGGCATCGGACATTTTCTCCCAAATGCCCATGGTGCGGTCGCCCTGCACATTGCTGTGTCCTCTTACCGGCAGGGTTCCTGCCCCCTTTTTTCCTATTGAACCTTTTACCAGGAGGATGTTGACAATTTCACGTATGGTATTTTCTGCATTGCGGTGCTGGGTAATGCCCATGGCCCAGGCAATGATGACGTTTTTGCTTTCT
Source organism: Cyclobacterium sp. SYSU L10401 (assembly GCF_010993705.1). Classification (GTDB taxonomy): domain Bacteria; phylum Bacteroidota; class Bacteroidia; order Cytophagales; family Cyclobacteriaceae; genus Cyclobacterium. The sequence goes on from NZ_WOFO01000010.1 coordinate 138,669, forward strand.
GTTAGCATTTGCACTGCCTCCCTGACCAGGGCCTCGTCAATACCACTTGCGGCGATGAGCTCATCTACGTTGCAGGCTTCCAGGTGTTCGAAAAGGGCCTCATGGCCACTTGTATTTTCTGCTATAAAAGCATGGTCAAGTATTTTGCCCTTATTTTTCTTGTCTGCCTCCAGAAGTAATTTTAGCATGGCTTTTAGCAGCGGAAGGTCTCCATTGACTTTAACCTGCAGGTGCAGGTCATGCAAAGTGGTGGGTTTGCCCAGCCATTCCCAGGGTTTCTGGGGGTTTCTAAACTGTATCAGCCCGGTTTCAGGCAGGGGATTGACCGAAATGATCTTGCCCCCATTTTTCTTGAGTTGCTCCATGGTGGTCAGCATTCTGGGGGCATTGGTGCCCGGGTTCTGCCCCAATACCAGCAGCAGGTCTGCATGGTGGATATCTTCCAGTATGACGGAGGCTTTGCCTATGCCTAGGGTTTCATTCAATGCCTTTCCGGAAGCTTCGTGACACATATTCGAACAATCGGGCAGGTTGTTGGTCCCAAACTGCCGGACAAAGCATTGGTAAAGAAAAGCGGCTTCATTGCTCGTTCTTCCGGAGGTGTAGAAAATGGCTTGGTCGGGATTTTCCAATTCATGGAGTTTTTTCGCTATCATTGAAAAGGCTGCATCCCAAGAAATGGGGCTATAATGGCCGGTATTTTCCTCCAGGAGCATGGGTTGGGTCAGGCGGCCTTGTTTTTCCAGCCAATGATCCGATTTTTCTGCCAACTCCCTGACGCTGAATTGCTCGAAGAAGGAAGGTGCTATTCTTTTGTATCCACTTTCCCAGGCCACAGCTTTGGCCCCATTTTCACAATATTCTGCTATTTTAGATACATCCTTTGGGTCAGGGTCTGGCCAGGCGCAACTTGGGCAGTCAAAACCCTGGGGCTGATTGATTTTGAACAGCGTTTTCACTCCCCTGCCCACATGCGTTTCCTCCCAGATGCTGCGGGCAACAGATTGGATGGATCTGGGACCGGCTGCAATTTGGCCCGGAGAGCTTATTTTTACTTTTCTTTTTGGATTCATGTTATTAGGGTCACAATACTTGATGCTGGTATGGTTAAAGAAACGCAAACTTTCTATAAATCCCATTAATTTCAATGAAAAAAAGATAGCTCAATTAGTATGTAGAGATAGCATATCGCTGCAGCAATGAATTACCAGGCTTGAGTTTTTACCATATGTAACGATAGTTTGAATATTTTGAACATGCGTACTAATCGGATAAAGGGTCAGTAGATAGCTTTATGCTTGAAAATTATTATTGAAACCCGAAGGAAAAATGATGTCCCCATGAATCCCTTCCTGGCTTCTCCATCACTATAGCTTAAAATGGTATTTGCCCTCTATTTGGCTGAATTCTTCAACTTGGATTTATTTTAATGAAAAAGGTATTTATCGCGCAGGTTGATGCCTGACAGTATTATTGGATGAGGATAATTGCCGGGATTTAAGGAATAAAAATTGATTTATTGGCATAATCATGGTGTAATTGAATAGTATACCTCAAGTTATAGATAGATAAGTCTGTATGCTATCGGTTTTTATTAATATTATTTTGATCGAGTTCTGTTTTTATAAAATAATTGAGTAGATTTAAGTATAAATCATTGTTTGTCAGATGGGTAAACTGATTTCTATATTCGTGTTAATGATCTCACAAGTTTTGTCAGCCCAAAACAACGACCTGATTTTTCAGCGTTATTCTATTCAGGAAGGGTTGAGTCATAATAGTGTGCTCAGCATCATTCAAGATCGGAGAGGGTTTATTTGGATCGGTACCTATGATGGACTGAATCGTTTTGATGGGTATCAATTCAAAGAATACAATTATGACTATCAGGACACTACTACCATTTCCCAAAACCTAACCATGGCTTTGCATGAAGACAGTAAGGGTAGGATTTGGGTCGGTACGGCTGGTATGGGTTTATGTCATTTTGATCCCCAAACAGATAAATTTGTCAGGTATTCCACCACATTTAAAGAAAACGGCGAATACAAAGAAGTGCCTACTATAAGTACCATTCAGGAAGATTTAGAAGGAAATATATGGTTTGGCTCCGTAAATGGCTTGTTTAAATTAGGACCGGACAGCAAAAGCCCCGTTCAATTTCCTTTGGGGTCCGAAAGGCCCGTGATTAACAGTTTAACATTAGACTCTTCTGGAAATATTTGGGTAGGAACCTTTGGAGAAGGCCTTTTTAAAATTTCTGATGATGACCATCCATCCGTTACTCAATGGACTCATGATCCTGAAGCCCGGGAAAGTGTAGCCAGTGACAATGTAATGGCGGTATTTGAAGATCACCGGGGTACCTTTTGGATTGGATACATAGGAGGAATGGATAGTTTAGACCGAAATACCAGTGAATTTATTCATTTCAGGCACAAGCCGGATGATCCCAATTCACTAAGTACAGATATCCTTAACACGAGAGCCATTACTGAGGACAAATGGGGGAATTTGTGGATTGGCACCACCAATGGGCTCAATAAATTGAACAGGGAAAGAACGGTTTTTACCCGCTATCATTCAGACCCCAATAACCCCCATTCCATAGGGAGCGACGATATCCACGCAGTGCTGCTTGACGATATGGGGAACCTGTGGCTGGGGACGGTTAATGGAGGGGTAAGCTTATCCAATCTGCAACCTAGAGCGTTTAATCTGCTTCAGAATGAACCGGACAACCCGAATTCTTTAAGCAGTAATATGGTAAGGGCTATATTTGAGGATAAGGATAAAATGCTCTGGATTGGCACGGAAGGAGGAGGATTGAATAAATATAATCGGAAGGATGGGACTTTTACTCATTTCAAACATGAGCCTGATAATCCGAAAAGTCTCTATAATAATCTCGTCAGTTCTGTTTTGGAAGACAGTAAGGGAGATTTTTGGATAGGTTATGGGGGGAATAATTTTTATGTAAATAATGGAGGCGTGACCAAAATAGATAGCGCCTCAAATAGTTTTATTCATTTTGATATTCAGGCTTCAAAAATTTCCGGAGAAGGAGATAGGGATTTGGTTTCCATTTTTGAGGATAAAAGTGGCACCATTTGGCTCATTACACAAAATGGGCTAAAAAGATTTTCAGCGGAGACAGCAACCTGGGATCATTTTTTACACAGCACATCCAAGCCGGAGGGAATAAGTGATTTTTGGTGCTATGCTATTTTTGAAGACAGCAGGGATGATTTATGGATAGGGACTGGGGCCAAGGCTTTGAATAAAATGGATAAAAAAAGAGAAGGCGTTTTTCAACACTACATTGCCGACCAAAATCTATCGAATGGTTTGAGCAGTCATTCTATCAGGCACATTGTGGAAGACCATCAGGGTTATTTATGGTTTGCTACAAGTGGGGGCGGATTGTGTCAATATGATCCAAAAACCGAATATTTCACACCCTATACCCAAAATGATGGGCTACCCAGTAATACCATCAACCGTATTGAAATAGATGATACGGGTAAATTTTGGATGAGTACCAATAAAGGGATTTGCCGCTTCGATCCTATCAGCAAGGAAGCGCAGAGTTTTGACCTGGGGTACGGATCACTGAAGCATCATTTTACAACTGGTTATTTTAATGCGGGATCGAGTACGAAGGGGAAGGACGGCACCTTGTATTTTGGGGGGAGTGATGGCGTTGTTTACTTCCACCCGCAGAAAGTCAAAGCTGCTCCAAATCCGGCTCCTGTAGCGCTGACGAAATTCAATATTTTCGACCAGGAGGTAGCCGAATGGAACGAGTCAACGGCCATTACCCTGCCACACCATCAAAATTTCATTTCCATGGAATTTGCAGCATTGAGTTTCGTCAATGCCCATAACAACAAATATGCGTATTATTTGGAAAATTTTGACCAAGACTGGATTTATTCCGATGACAGGAGATTTGTCAGCTATACCAATCTGCGTCCCGGGGAATATATTTTCAGGGTTAAAGCTTCCAATTATGACGGCGTGTGGACTGAGACAGGAATCAATTTACCCATCACCATCCTCCCCCCATGGTGGCAGACCTGGTGGGCTTATTTGTTGTTTATCATGCTGAGTGTGATGGTGCTTTATTGGATGAGGAGGAGTATCATCTATTGGGAAAGACTAAACGCTGACCTGAGATTTCAACGCCTGGAAGCGGAAAAAATGCATGAACTTGACCAGGCAAAATCAGCATTTTTTGCCAATATTTCCCATGAGTTCCGGACTCCACTCACCCTGATTTCCGGGACAGTTGAGTCATTGAAAAATGAGGAGAAATCAAGCCTCAGAACTCAGTCTTATGAGTTCATCGAGAGAAATGCGGCTAAGCTGCTCCGTCTGATCCATCAGTTATTGGATCTGTCCAAATTGGAATCGGGCAAGCTTAGGGTGGAAGCCCAGCCCGGGAATATCACAGAATTTCTGGAGCAGCTTACAGGATCCTTTATTTCCTTGTTTGAAAGCAAACAAATTTACCTTCAGACTGAATTGCCTGAGGAGGATATGTTTGTTTATTTCGATGCTTCAAAGTTGGAAATGATCTTTTCCAACCTTTTATCTAATGCCTATAAATTTACTCTGGAAGGAGGGGAGGTTGGTTTTTTGGCCGAGGTGAAGACTGAAAGGGACAATCTTTTGAAACTAATGGTAGAGGTAAAAGATACCGGGATCGGAATCCCTAAAGACAAACTATCACACATTTTTGAACGCTTTTATCAGGAAGAATCTTCCAAAACCAGAACCTACGAAGGTACCGGAATCGGCCTTTCACTGGTGAAGGAACTAACCGAACTTATGCATGGGGAGGTGTCGGTAAAAAGTTCGCCTGGAAAAGGTACTGCTTTTAAGGTAGAACTTCCCCTGAAACGTGTAGCTTCACATGAACTGAACCAGATACAGTACAGTGCTAAACCAAACGGTTCATTCAGAAAGGACCATCAACAGCATTTAAACATCAAAACCCCAATTCAATCTGAAATGGCGGTTTTGGACAAGCCAAAGATTCTTCTGGTGGAAGACAATGCGGATCTGAGGAGTTTTATGCGGGGACATCTCCAGGATGATTATGGGGTATCGGAATCAGAAAATGGCGCATCAGGCTATGAAATTGCATTGGATACCATTCCTGACCTAATTGTAAGTGATGTGATGATGCCCGTAATGGATGGGATATGTTTGTGTGAAAAGCTAAAGCATGAAGACCGGACCTGTCATATTCCGATCATCCTGTTAACAGCAAGGGCGGATATGGATAGCCGACTGGAGGGCCTGAGTATTGGGGCGGATGATTATGTGACCAAACCCTTTAAAATGGAAGAGTTGCTTGCCAGGATTGGCAACTTGCTGGAGTCAAGAAGAAAATTAAGGGAAAAATACAGCAATGCCATTTCACTTGACCCCAAAGAAATCTCGGTGACCTCCGTTGAGGAAAGGTTTGTCCGAAAGCTGTTGGAGATAATGGAAAAATACCATGCTGATCCATCCTTTGACGTGGAGACATTGGGCAGGGAATTGGGCATGAGCCGAACTCATTTTTACCGAAAGCTAAAAGCCATTGTCAACCAGCATCCTACTGAATTCATTCAGACCTTCAGACTTAAAAAGGCCGTCCAGCTTTTCAAAAGCAATTATGGAAATATCAGTGATGTGGCCTATGGTATAGGCTTTAATAGCCTGACCTATTTTACCAGGCTGTTTAAAAAACACTACGGCATAACACCTTCGGAATATATTCAACAATTTTCAGAAAATAACCACCAGTATAAACACCAAAACTATGAAAAAGGGAATGATTAAACTTAGCGTATTTTACCCGATATAATTTTTCATCAATTTCTATAATTGTCCTCATGATGTATATCTTTGGATTAAATAGGCACATCATATCCTTTCATTGAAATATATGCCTGATATTGATTTCTAGCCTTTGGGAAAAAAGGTTGCATTTTCTCAACTCAATTCTTCTAAATTTAGATTTCCGAAATTGGTGTACTATGAAAATCAACACTGCTTCTTTACTTGTTATCTTGGTTTTAGCCTGTTCTCCCAAATCAACTAACGAGGATACTTCTCCGAAACTTTCAGGAAACCCCATCTTCGAAGGTTGGTATGCCGATCCGGAGGGGACGATTTTTGGGGATGAATACTGGGTCTACCCGACCTTTTCGGCTCGGTTTGAGAACCAACTTCATTTCGACGCATTTTCATCCAAAGATTTGGTCACCTGGGAAAAGCACGAATGGATTCTCGATACTGCTGCCATCAAATGGGCAAGACAAGCCATGTGGGCTCCTTCCGCAATCCAGAAGGATGGTAAATATTTTCTCTTTTTCGCCGCAAATGACATTCTTACCCCCGACCGGCCCGGGTATGATCCCGATAATGACATCAACCATAGCGGAGGAATCGGAATAGCCGTGAGTGATGCTCCTGGAGGACCATATAAAGATTATTTAGGTAAACCTTTACTTTCGGACTTTTATCATGGTGCCCAACCGATTGATCAGTCTGTCTTCAAAGATGTGGATGGAACCCATTATTTCTTTTATGGTGGTTGGGGGCATTGCAATTTGGGTAAACTCAATGCGGATTTTACCGGGTTTGAACCTTGGGAGGATGGGCAGCTTTTTCATGAAATCACTCCCGAAGGCTATGTCGAAGGACCTTTTATGTTTTTAAGAAATGACATCTATTACCTGATGTGGTCCGAAGGTGGCTGGACCAATGAGAGCTACAAAGTAGCCTATGCCATGGCGGACAAACCCACAGGACCCTTCGATCGTATCGGAACAATTTTAGAAAAAGACAGTATCGCTACAGGAGCGGGGCATAATTCTGCGATAAATAAACCCGGCACAGATGATTGGTACATCGTTTACCACCGACGACCCATTCCCAATGAAGACCGGGATCATCGGGTTACCTGCATTGATTTGATGGAATTTAATGAAGACGGTACGATCAAACCCATAGTCATGACCTTTGAAGGTGTGGCTGCTAATCCCATTGACTGAAAAATTTGTAATTCCCCGTTTCTAGCTTTCTGATATCGGTAGGAAGCCCAGGGGAATAGGCATACATGAATTTTTCGTTGCGATTGTAATGATCGTATGGGAATGGGCTTGAGCCTGACTAGAGGCCAATTTCTGGTGGATTTTCCCAGGACATGTTTTATCAAAGACTACAGAAAGCGTAGCCTTTTTCAGCTTTGCCTGCAGCATGGTTTGTTTTTCTCTACAGGGGCATTAACCCCACTTATTTTTCTTGAATAAAGCCATCGGAGTCCAATTTATCAATTTTTTCCCCGTCAGGGCCTCCTGTTTTATTTGGCCTTTCAGATGACGATTTCTTTCGGAAACTACCTAATATTTTATTTAAAATTAATCTAAATAATATTTGTATTTAAATTTTCTGAATTTAACTTTGCCTTATATTATAATTAATCTAAATAAAACCCGATAGCGTAAATCTAGATAGAAATGAATTACAAACAAGCTTCACTCATTGCTTTTTCCGGATTGATGGCCTTTTCCTGCGTGGAAGAAAATGTGCCCGAAAATGAATCCATTAATCCGCCTGATACTTATGTTTTTGAAAGAGATGGAGCCTCCACAGTATATTATCAAGGCCAGACCGATCGCTTGAACATGCTTTCAGAAATGAAAAGTTATTTGGTATCCGGAGACGGGGGAGAGGCACTTTCTTTTCAGAAATTACTGGACATGTATTCCAATTCGAATGCGCCTTTTTCCGATCAGGATTTGAATGCGGCCAACACCAAACAACTGGAAAATAAAACCAATGCAGCTCAGGTTGAATTTTTTAAGAATTTGATGTCTGAGGCAGCTGAAGTCAGTCAGGATGTTGCCGCCAACAACACTGCTGCCGCCAATGGTGTTGCCGGAAAGGTAGAAAGAGGTACCACGGGAAATTTTGTCAATGTAAATGAAAAAGGTTGGGAATTTACCCAACTCATTGAAAAAGGATTGATGGGAGCGGTTTTTTATGACCAGATTTTTAATACCTATCTAACTGAGTCTAAAATCGGAGATGGGGTCGATAATGAAAATCTGGAGGAAGGAGAAAATTTCACTGCCATGGAGCATCATTGGGATGAAGCTTTTGGTTATTGGGGTGTACCTGCAGATTTTCCAAAAGGGGATCCTGTTTTATCACTTGAGTACAAAAGGTTCTGGGCCAACTACACCGACGGTAGAGATGATTTACTCAATGTGAGTCAGCCCCTGATGGATGCCTATATTTTAGGAAGGGCGGCTATTGTAGACAACCAACACACAGTTAAATGGGATCAGGTTGATGTGATCATTGATTTGCATGAATTGGTATCTGCTGCAACAGCAGTGCATTATATCAATGATTCCATGGGTTATTTATCGTCAGGAGATCAGGGAAATCTTTTACATGCCATGTCTGAAGCGTATACTTTTGTCAGTGCACTTCAATATAGCCCCAGTAAAAAGATCAGTCAAAGCGACATCAATGAAATCCTGAATACTGACCTGGGCACGGATGGTAATTTCTGGCTCGTCAGCGTAGAAAGCCTGCAGAATGCAAAGGATAAATTGACCGCAGCTTATCCGGAATTAAAAGACCATGAGGATGCGTTGTAAATCACTAGGCATTTCATTGTTTATGGTAACAGGCCTGATTGGCCTGTTACCTTCTTGCGTTGAAGATTCCGCAGAGGAAAATCAGCAGGAGACCTCCAGAATACCTGTTTTGGAAAATCTTGCAAGCAATATTATCGTTCCCGGATATGAAAACCTCCATACCCAAATTTCGCTTTTGGATCATTCCGTAAAAGATTTTACCACAGAACCGAATCAAGCTAATCTGACGGCACTTCGAACGGATTTCATAAGCGCCTATTCCCAATGGCAAAAAGTCTCGTTTTTGGAATTTGGTCCTGCATTTTCCCAGACCTTAAGGGCAGAGTTCAACACTTTTCCGACCGACAACTTTTCTATTGACAATGCGATTGAATCCGGGGAGTTTTCTTTGACGGGTTTCAGCACGCAAAATCGACGGGGTTTGCCTGCCATGGATTACCTGATTTATGGCCTGGCGGATACAGATGAGGCAATCATTGAGAAATACAGCACTGATGACAACGCCGGGAACCGCAAAGAATACCTGTTGGCCCTCAGCCAACTTATTTTAAGCAAAAGTGATTTGGTCTATAACCAATGGCTTCCTTCAGGTGGGAATTATCAGGAAGAGTTTATCCAAAAGGACGGTACAGATGTAGGCTCTTCTTTTGGTGAAATGGTCAATGCCCTTTCCCAATACCTGGAGCGATTCACCCGGGATGCCAGGATGGGTATTCCTTTGGGCAAAAGATCTCAGGGGGTGATCATCCCAAGAAATGTGGAGGCCTATTACAGCGAGCAATCTGTTCCTCTACTAAAAGCGCATATTTCAGGAATGAAGGATTTTTACCTTGGAAAACAGGGAGACAATGATGGCAAAGGCTTTTATGAATTGCTTCAGGAAATCAGAGCTGGAGAAGACGAGGGCCTGGCCGATCGGATTCTGGCTCAATTTGACCTGATTCTGAGCAGGCTTGATCAGGTACCGTCTCCGCTTTCAACTATCATTCAGACCAACCCTGCCCCTGCGGAGGCAGCACATCAGGAATTGCAAAAGCAGGTCATCCTCATCAAAACAGAATTTTCCTCTGCACTGGGAGTGCTGATTACTTATCAGGACAATGATGGAGATTAAATGAAGAAAGTGAAAACACGGATAATCAATGGTATCAATAAACCAATTTCAATAGCACCCCTGGTTCACTTTAGGGTGCTTTTTGGTTTGATCATGTTTATCAGTGTTGCCAGGTTTGTATTCTACGGGTGGATAGCAACCCAATACATTGAGCCTGAATTTCATTTCAGCTATTATGGCTTTTCCTGGGTAAGCAATCCTGGTGAAACAGGCATTTACCTTCTTTTTATCACCATGGCATTGTCGGCACTAGGCATTGCCATGGGCTATTACTACAAGGTGTCGGCACTGCTTTTTTTCCTTTCTTTTACCTATGTGGAATTGATTGATGTCACCAATTACCTCAATCATTATTACTTTGTAAGCCTGGTCGCCTTTTTGATGCTCTGGATGCCTGCTCATTTAGCTTTTTCAGTTGATTCAAAAAGGAAAGGGTTCACGATTTCCCGGATTCCCTATGGGTATGTGCTCGCTATTCAATTGCTGCTGAGCCTGGTCTATTTTTATGCGGGACTGGCTAAGCTGAATCCGGCATGGATGATGGAGGCCCTACCCCTGAAAATATGGCTTCCCATGTTTAGCCATTTACCACTGGTAGGAGCCTGGATGAGCGAACTCTGGGTGGCCTATGCCTTCAGTTGGTTTGGGGCCATTTACGATCTCAGTATACCGTTTTTTCTTTTTTATAGCCGGACCAGGCCCTATGCCTACATGGCAGTGTTGATTTTTCACTTGTCTACCTGGCTGCTTTTTCCCATAGGGATGTTTCCCTTTATCATGATTCTGGCCACCACTATTTTCTTTTCTCCGGAAAGCCATTTAAAAGTAGCCTCTTCCCTCAGGAATATTTTTCGAAAGAAAAGTGCCACTGCGTACAGCTCTTCGAATGAGCCATACAAAACACCCTACCAAAAGCTGATTTGGAACCTTTTCGCTTGGTTTTTGGTGATTCAGCTCCTTTTGCCCCTGCGGGCTTATGCTTATCCGGGTAATCTGTTCTGGACGGAGCAGGGTTACCGCTTTTCCTGGAGGGTCATGTTGATGGAAAAAGCAGGATATGCCATTTTCCATATCAGGGATAAAGTGACAGGGAGAGAATGGGAAAATTATGCCAGCGATTACCTCAGTCCCATGCAGGAAAAACAAATGGCAACCCAACCGGATTTGATTCTACAATTTGCCCATTTTCTGCAGCAAAAACTGGCAGATGAGGGATTTGAGGAAGTGGAAATCAGGGCTGAGGTATATGTCAGCTTAAATGGTGGAATGAACCAGTTACTGATAGATTCCAGTGCTGACCTGACCCAGATAGAAGATGGTTTTGCTCCTAAAACCTGGATTTTACCTTACAAGAAAAGTTTATGAAATGCTTGCTGACCATATTGCTTTTTTCCCTGTTTTTTCTTCCGTTACAGGCGCAGGTTACGGTAAATGGAACCGTGGAAAGTATGGGTGAATCCATTCCCGGAGCCAATGTTTTCTTACGGGGAACCGGATTTCAAACAGTAACCGACCAGAATGGAGCATTTACGCTTGCTGCTATTCCTCAGGGAGATTATATCCTGCAAGTGTTTTTTTCGGGTAAAAAAATGTTCACTACAGACCTGTCTATCCGACCGGAAGAGCAGCCCATTCAGCTAAGGATATCCTTGGAGGAGATCAGCGCTGAATTGAGCCAGGTAATCGTAAATGGTGACCATTCCGATGCTTATGGCATCCGCAGGTTAGGCGCAGTAGAAGGAATGGCCATCTATGAAGCCAAAAAAAATGAAGTCATTCAGCTCAATAATATCACCGCCAACCTGGCAACCAACAATACCCGGCAGATATACGCCAAGGTTCCCGGGTTGAACATCTATGAAAGTGATGGTGCAGGTTTGCAGTTGGGCATAGGTGCCCGGGGGTTGGACCCGAACCGGACTTCCCATTTCAATGTGCGCCAAAACGGATATGATATTAGTGCTGATGCATTGGGATACCCTGAGAGTTATTATACCCCTGCCGCAGAAGGAGTGGATCGCATTGAGGTGGTCCGTGGTGCCGCTTCTTTGCAATACGGTACCCAGTTTGGCGGTTTGCTTAATTTTGTCATGAAGGAAGGCCCGGAGGATAAAAATCTCAGCCTGGTGCTCAGAAATACCGTTGGCTCCTATGGCTTTTTGAATACTTTCAGCAGTGTAGGCGGGCAGACAGGCAAATGGAACTACTATGGATTTTTCCAATATAAAAGAGGAGATGGCTGGCGGGAGAACAGTGAATTTGATTCCAAAATGGCCTATACTGCGCTTTCGTACAGGCCAAATGACAGGTTCAGGGTAAAATTGGAGTACACCATGATGGATTACCTGGCCAGACAGGCAGGGGGGCTTACCGATGCGCTTTTTGAGCAAAATCCCAGACAATCGATCCGCTCCAGAAATTGGTTCAAGGTCAATTGGAATTTACTGGCTTCCCATTTGGATTACAAATTCAACCAGCAACTCAAACTAAACTTCAGGAGCTTTGGCCTGATCGGAGGCCGTGATGCGCTCGGCAATTTGGGTAGAATTGACCGGCTGGATGATGGGCTGGGGCGAAATCTTTTTGTTGATGATTTCAGCAACTATGGTTCCGAGCTCCGATTGATTTATAATTATCGCCTGGGAAATCAGGAAAACGCATTTTTAATCGGGGGCCGCTATTACAAAGGGTTTACGGACCGGAAGCAGGGACTGGGTCCGGCAGGGGACGATGCGGACTTTCATTTTCTTAACCCGGACAATCTGGAGGATGCAGATTATGATTTCCCAGGAAGAAACACCTCCTTTTTTGCAGAAAACGTATTTAATCTGACGGATAAAATCAGCCTTACACCAGGTGTAAGGTTTGAATCCATTCATACGGCTGCAGCAGGCTATTACACCGGCAGCACCCTGGTTCCTGATCCGGTTACGGGATTTGCCAGAGACTCCACCTTTAAAGTATTTGAGGAGCTGGACAGAAAAAGAAGTTTTGTGTTTGGGGGGTTGGGGTTTAGTTACAAGCTCAGGGAAAACCACGAGCTGTATGCCAATTTTTCACAGAATTACCGGTCGATCAATTTCAATGATATCCGGGTCAATAATCCAAATTTGGTGGTAGACGAAAATATTCAGGATGAAAGAGGCTATAATTTTGATCTGGGTATCCGTGGTAGCCAAGACAGGAAATTCAATTATGACATCAGTTTATTCTATTTGAAATACCAGGATAGGATAGGAGCCATCCTGCGAACCGACCCAGAAAGTTTTAGGATATACCGCTACCGAACCAATGTGGCTGATGCCTACAGCATGGGCCTGGAGGCTTTTGGGGAAATGGATCTGTTCCGGGTCCTGGAGCGGAATGAAAAATACAGATTGAATTTGTTTACCAACCTTTCCGTAATCGATGCCCGCTATCAAAGTTCAGAAGAAAGGGTGCTTGAAGGCAACAGGGTGGAATTGGTGCCCCCCTTCAGCATTCGTTCCGGGCTTACCTTTGGCCTGGGCGATTTTAACATGACCTACCAATATTCCCATGCAGCCGAGCATTTCACAGATGCCTCAAATGCGGTCAGGACCCCATCAGCGGTGGAAGGGATCATCCCGGCGTACCAGGTGATGGACCTTTCGATGAGTTATTTATACAAATTTGTCAAACTGGAGGCCAGCGTCAATAATCTGACAGACCAGCTTTATTTTACCAGAAGGGCCGCTGGCTATCCCGGACCGGGAATTATCCCCTCGGATGGCAGGACTTTTTTCCTGACAGTGGAATTGAATTTTTAGAAATGATTCCTAACCGATTTGAAATTTAACCCGGATTATGTATTAGGTTTCAATATGAAGGCCGAAATTGCAAGAAAATCAGGCAGTTTGGAAACTGTCACCGCGATGGTGAAGTTGAAAACTGAAACGAAGTGACTGGTTTTGAAGTAATTTCAATCTGAAATAGAATTCCAAATACATGTTTCGGGTTTAAGTTTTAGAAGCACAGTATGCCCCATCAAAAGACGGCTTCCATTAAAAATTTAGATCACTTTTTTCATTCTTCAGGTATTCTCACAATCCCAGGATGAGGGGTATCTGAGCATTTTCTTCTATACACTTTTACTAATGAGATTTGGCGGTAGCCTTTTATTATTAAACAAGGTCGAAAGGAACGATTGTTTCAATTTTTGCAACATGTGTACTATAGGGTGATGCTGTTAGATATTATCTTCATTGCAGAAATATATTTACAAAAGGACATGTCCCATATGGTACTAAAAATAAACTCTTCAAAGAAACAAATAACTGGCATATGAAAAAAGGAATGATTAAACTCAGCGTATTCTATCCAAATGGAGGTGACATAACTTTTAATATGGATTATTATTTCGATCGCCATATTCCCCTGGTAAGGAGCTTATTGGGAGAGGCTTGCAAGGGAGTTGAAGTGGAGAAGGGTTTGGCAGGATTGGGAGAGCCGGACACCCCGGCACCCTACTTGGTATGTGGGCATTTATTCTTTGACTCAATGGGAGATTTACACAAGGCTTTAAATGTAAACCTGGATCAGATGGCCGGAGATATCCCAAATTTCACCAATGCACAGGCAGATCGGCTTGCTTTTCGCTTTTCAAGGTATCCGTTGCTGCATTGAGGTTGGTTTCTGTTTTTGCTGACTGGTCGCAGACTATTAGGCAAAGGGTGGCCAACAATAGACTGGATTTTAATAATGTTTTCATCATCGGGGGGGTTAAATTTTTTGTGTGATATGGGAATAGTACGCTATTCAAGCACGTTAATATTGTATATAAAGTCTAAAAGTTTCTATTAAGAAATGAAAGGACGAGATCGCTAAATAGCGAGGTTTCGTGGATTTTTAAATCGTGAGAAGATGCTGGAATGGGAGCCCGGACCACATTTGGAAGGCACTGCTCCAGCTGATCATGTATCAAACCAAACATTTCAGGACTATATTCTCCTTCAATTAACAGAACAGGTATTGTAAATTTTCTGGCCTCATTGCACGTAAAAATCGGGAAGAAACCCACACCTTCATTGTTTATTCCAGCCACTCCTCCCATCAATTCCCTGGAATTTTCCAGCATTGAGATATGACTCGAAGATGGAATATTCTCATAGATTCCTTCACCCAGAACCCCGTTGATAAAGAACTGCACCCCTTCTTCAATTTTGCCATTCTGAATGGCACGATGGGAGGGGATTATTGAATTTTGCATAAAGCCTTGGAAGACAGTTTCACCATGAGCTGTGGAGACCAATAACGACATTAGAGGAGGTTCACCTAGTGTCACAGAACGGACAAGCTCCGGATGATTGCGAGCTACCAGAAGGGAGGTTAATCCACCGTACGAATGACCAATCAGATGAACTTTGCCAAGATCCAATGTTTGTATGAATTCAGCAAGATCTTCTGCATGGATGTTCATTGTATAGTCTGAAGCATCATTGGGCCAGGGGTTTGGATAGTGGTAACGGCGGCTATACGAAATCACTTTGTGATTTTCTGACAAAGCCTCCATTTGGACCATCCATGATCTGTAATCTCCCAGGCTTCCATGTACCAATATCACCGGATCTCCCTCTCCGCAGACAATGTAGTGTAGTGATGTTTCATTGATTTCTGCTGTGTAAATAGCTGAAGCGCATTCTAGCTGCTGAGCAACACTTTGCTTTAGATCGACCGTAATGATTAATAGTAAGACAAACAGTGACTTTATTATTAGTTTCATATAGTTCTATTATTGTTGTCTTCAATGGTCAGGTTACCATTAAAATGGACAATTTTATCATTTCCCTGGCTTGATATTCTGATTCACATGAAAGAAATTATGGGGATCGTATTTGGTATTTATTTTCTGCAAACGCTTATAATTTTCACCGTAGGAGGCTTCAATGCGGTCCTGTCCTTCTTCCATCATGAAATTGATATAAGCACCTCCAAGCTCATGGGGATGCAGCGCTTCCCAGTAACTTCTGGCCCAGGTTTTGATTTTTTCATTATTGGCAGGTTCGGGGTCTACCCCAACGATCACCATAGACCATCTGGCATCTCGTTTGTCCCAGGCGGTTTCATTTTTACCAACCTGGTGTGCAGCACCATCCACGGGATATAAATGCATGGTTGAAAGGGGAGTAGGTACCCGGGAGAAACGAAGATGCTCTTCAATGGCCTCATCACTGATTTCTCTGACAAAATCCCCTTTCCAGTACCATTGATATCCCTTTGGATAAAGGTCATCGAACATGGATTGAAGTTCTGGATAAGGCATCTCAGCGGTGTATTCAAAAAGTGGCTTGGCTACCTCCCGGGCGGGCTGGATAATCCTTTCAAATTGGTCTTGCGGACCGGTATAGCACCATAAAAGTCCGCAGACTTTTTTGCCATGAATCTCCTTCGGAAATGGATCGCCTGCGGCCACTTCCGCTACAAGATAAAATGCGTACACTTCGTCCGGCATCGTAGGTAGCCAGTTCCGGTACCATTTCAAGGTGGTTTCAAGCTGTTCTATCGGCCAGAACATCGGTCCTGCAACCACATTTTTAACGGGATGAAGCCGGTATTCAAATGAAGTAACGACACCGAAATTTCCGCCCCCACCGCGCAATGCCCAAAATAGACCCGGATTTTCATCTTTACTGGTATGGATAACCTGTCCATCTGCGAGCACTACCTCCGCACCGACCAGATTATCAATGGTGATTCCAAATTTACGCGTCAGGTAACCATGTCCTCCACCCAGTGAGAGCCCCCCTACTCCTGTAGTGGACATTATTCCGCTGACTGTGGCCAGTCCGAATTCATGGGTGGCTTTATCCACTTCTCCCCATGTACATCCGGCTTCCACCGTTACCGTTTTCTTTTTTGGATCTACCTGAATCCCTTTCATCAGTGAAAGATCAATGGCCAGACCGTCATCCACCAGTGAAAGTCCGGGACCGTTATGCCCGCCACTTTTAATGGAAACTTCCATTTTATTTAATAGGGCATAATTAACCGCAGTAAACACATCTTCCACATGCTTGCATTTGACGATAACAGCAGTCTGCTTCTCTATCATGGCATTATAAATGGTACGGGCTTCCTGGTAATTGAAGTCTTGGGGGAGAATGACTTCTCCTGAAATTTTCATTTTCAGGCTATTTGTTTGCGTTTCCATAGCAGGTTCCTGGTTTAGGGTAGATAGATTTGAATGGGTAGTAAAAATTTATTATCAAAGCTATCTTTAAAAACCTACTAATTCCACCGCATTTAATTCAAAAAATGCAAGATTTGATTCACCTGAATTTTAGGTAGGGCCAGAATGAAAAATCAAATGGCTATCTGTGAGGGGTTGACACCATATTTCTCGTTAAAGCATTTTGAAAAGTAAGAAGGATTATTATATCCTACTTCCAGGGCTATTTCCGAAATATTATACTTGTTTTCCTTCAAAAGAGAAAGGGCCTTTTGCAGTCGTTTATCGCAAATAAAACTTACGGGAGAGCGGCCTGTAAGTGCGGAAATTTTGCGGTAAAGTTGGGGTTTGCTGATGCCGATTTCACTACTAAGGAGATCAACGCCAAAAGTTTAATCAGAAAATCTGGTTTTTGAGAAATTCCGAAGGTGAAAAAACTTTTAAATTTGAATGTTCAAAGTCCTTTACATTTCTGGTAATCACAGTTTCAATACCAAAGGAAGCTGCAGAAAATACTTGAACCGCATCTTCAAAGTCTTTAAAGTTGGATTTGATGGCGTTTACAATAATTTGCTTATCAACTCCAATTACTTCTACAATTTCGATTACGTTGGAAATAAACTCCAATGCCAAATCGTGGCCTTTTACTTTTTTTGATATATAATAAATATCAGTAACTGTAGCCGCAGTAATGTGTCCTTGGATTATTCCCTGATCAATAAGGCCAAAAATTTGGACAGCGTTGTCAAAAAAAGAATTTCTCTTCAAGGCAATATCAAGAATTACATTCGTATCAAAAAGTACTTTTTCCATTATTTGTATTTTTCGGACAAATAATCAAACTTTTGTTTTTCAATATCGATTCCTTGAAGGAAGCCTGCCCATTTCTTGACAAATTCAGTAGCTTTCATTGGTTCTTTATTGATTTTTTCCTTAGGTAATATGATTATTTCAACTTCTTGATCAAAAAGATCAGGATTGTTCGGAAGCTGTATAGTTCCGGAATTGGAAATTTTTGTCATGAACCTAAATGCTTTCATTTATAATAATTTTTGCTTTGTAGTTTCTTTTAAGTTAATTAACAAAATTTGAATTTGAAAACCAACGACCATCCATTTAAAAAGATAACAACCTGGCTTTAAAAATGATTGCTTATTATGATGGTTCTACCAAAAAAGTTTTGGATGGAGATTTAAGTGTCCATGGAAGAAGAGTATACCTCATTTGATTCATTTGAAATTCGAGTCAGTAGCATGAAAAATCAAACGGCTATTCGGGAGGGGTTGACCCCATATTTTTCCTGAAAGCATTTTGAAAAATAAGAAGCGTTATTGTAGCCTACTTCCAGGGCTATCTCCGAAATATTGTACTTGTTTTCCTTTAATAGTGGAAGGGCTTTTTGCAGGCGTATGTCCCGAATAAAACTTACCGGAGAACGGCCTGTAAGTGCAGAGATCTTTCGGTAAAGTTGTGGCCTGCTGATGCCGATCTCCCTGCTGAGCCCATCCACACCGAAGGTATAATCAGAAAATCTGCTTTCAGTAATGTCCAAAAGATTTTCCAAAAAAGATTGATCTGAGGGTTTTACTGACCGTAAGCCCGTGTTCTTTTTGACCGCTTCATCAATTTCACAGAGTTCTTCAAAAAGACGTGAAGTCATGATTTCTTTATCTCCGGCAATCAGACACAACCGTTGGCTCATTTGGATTGCCTTGACAAAAAAACCTTCCTTTTCTGTAAGGGGTTGTCCTAAACTGATTCCCATATTAAAGAGGATCTGATCATTAATGTCTTCCTTGGAATACTTTAATAATTCCTTTTGGATCTCATGTGCACTCCTTAGTACTTTTTCAGGAGACCCAAACACTGCTACGATATGATGGAATCCTCCGGTTTTTACTACATTTCCTCCAAAATCTTCGATCATCTGAAGGGCAATCCGTTTTGGTACCAGCGGAAGGATCAATTGATTAAAATCAATTGAACCGGAATTCATCGTTTTTGCTGTAATATCCAATGTTAGAATATAGCGGTATCCTGTATCAATTCTCCCGTCCTCATGCCTTACCAGGCCGTGACCTAAATTATGAATCTTTCCCATAAAAAGATCATATATACCTCCTTCTACTTCCACAATCTGGCAGGCGATTATCCCACTGGCTTCTCTATGAGTTGCTTCACAGGATTCTCTATCAGGTCCCTCCATCAAACAATAAACAGTTCCCGCTTTTTCATTAAACCAATATTGATGGTAAGTTACCCCATATTTTTTCTGTACTGCTAAATCCTTTATATGGGCATTTCTGGCATTTTCTAACGATACGTCTTCAACAAAATGGATATCCATATACAGTGGCATAGCTTTGGGTTTTGGAGGTTGGCTGGATACAAGTTAATGAAATAAACTGAATATCAAACGGTTATATTTTTAATGGATATGTTTTTTAAAATACCTTCCATTTAGAGGCAATTTTTCTTCTCCCTCTTTATTTCAATTCGTCTGTACCCTTTTTTGCAGTTCTTCAGAACCGGATTTGATTTTGACTCCCCTCAATTTTTTGTTTCCAAAGTTCCGGGTGTAATTTAGTCGAACAGCTTGCACATGCCGGTCCAAAACAAATAAGCTGCTCATGTTATATTCAGGAATAAAAGATGTTAAGTCTAAAACGTTATTATAGAAAATGTCATCAAAGGTTAACCTTAAGGTTCCCCTATTATTGTTGAGTTTTTTTTGAAAACCTACATTCAGATTGCTTATGGGGTCAAATTGCCATATACCCCAATTCATTTTTGACTGATATAAACCAGTAATTTCTACAGAAAAATCGTGGGGCAGTTTGAAATTATGGGTCACATTTGCCGTAAAATTGAAAAAATTCGAATTTTTATTTTCTTCCAGGTGCGCTGTCCTTAATTGGGTATAAAAACTTCCCGTGTTCAATTGAATATCCCACCAGTCCGTGATGATCCAGGGAAGGCTGAGGTTGATGCTGTAGATCTTTTGATAGTCCAGGTTTTGGGAGCGAAAAACCTGTCTACTATTAAGAGAATCGAACTCAGGCTGAAAGGGGGCAATGGGATCTTTAATATGACTGTATTCCAAAGACATACTGGCCCTTTTGAAATTAATATCCGTTTTTACCCCATTTATTTTCGCAGGCAGCAAAGCTGGATTTCCTGAGAAAAATGAATTGGGATCCACAAAAAACACGAAGGGAGCCAGGTCATTAAAGTTAGGTCTCTCAATTCTTCTTGAATAGCTAAAATTAAGTGAAAATTTGTTGTCAATCACCCTCCTGTAAAATATACTTGGAAAGAAATTACCAAAATCCCAGTCCACAACCCCTTTTTCTGTAGCGGTACTGATATAGGTTTGGGTATTTTCAAACCTAAGACCTCCAATGATTTGGCTGAATTCATTGATTGTCCATTCAGCTGATACGTACCCGGCCAATACGTTTTCTTCCAGGTAAGCCAAAATGGATAATTCTTCATTTCTGGAAGTCCTTTCATTTTGCGTAAAAAGCACTTCCACATTATTTTTAAAATTTGAAAAAGTACCCTTAAATCCGGCTTCAAATTTAAAGGCATCAGAGGGATGGAGGGTATAATCCAATCCTGCTACTTTCATGTGAATAGGCGTTTCCTTAGTCACATCGATTATTTCAGAGGTGGAAAGCTGGCGTTCTGGATAATTGGAATTAATCAGATAATCCGAAGGGTTGTTGTTTTTGGACCAATTATAATCCAGGTCCAGCCTGAGGGAGCTATGCTGATTGATTTTATGGATGAGGTGTATATTTGAAGTAAAGTGGTTCCATAAATTCAACTCTTCAATTTTGATCGTACCATACCTTGAGGAGTCTGCTGTAATTTTATTGTTGAAAATCGAGGAAGCAAACATGTGATGGTGTCTTTGAAAGCCTGATAAAATGCTCCCGATCCTGGTATTGCTGTTCAATTCCCATTCTAATCCGGTCCTTACGTTCTGGGTGGTGAGCTTATAAGGCCTGTCCATAATAGAATGGAAGCTGGATACAAACCCTGGATTACTAATCTGAAATCTGTTTCTAGAATTCTGAACATTGTGATCATACAGTAATGAATAGTCAATAAAAAAAGAAAATTTGTTTTTTCTGTAGTTGAGGTTGAAATTAACTCCCAGGGTTTCTCTGGCATTCATTCCTCCCGTTAATCCAAAACTGCCATTCGTACCAAGATCTTCACTTTCAGCCAATATCAAATGAATGATCCCCCCCATACCCTCGGCATCGTATTTGGCTGGAGGGGTGGTGATCAGTTCAATCTTTTTGATGTTGGCTGCGCTCATGCCATCCAGCATCTGGAATACTACCTCCGAGGGTAATCTTTGGATCCTGTTGTTAATCATGATGGTTACCCCACCTTTACCGTTCAGTTGGATCGCATTACTTTGACTGTTGACCATCACTCCCGGTGATTTCTGAAGCACCTCCAATACCGAATTGCCTGCTGAAGTGATACTGGACTGTACATTGATCACCATTCTGTCAATCTTTTTTTCATAAAGCGGGAGTTGGGCAGTCACTTGTACTTCATCGAGTTCATTTTCTGATTCTGTGAGTCTGATGATTGGCAGGTCAATTTCAGTATTGGCTTGAACCATAATATGGTCCCAATACTTAGTATAGCCGATCAGGGTGACGCTTAGCAGGTATTGCGCTTTGTTCAGATCATTAAAATAAAAGCTGCCGCTTTCTTCAGTTACCGTGCCTTTAATTACCGAAGAGTCTGTGGCCGACAACAAAAGCACGTTGGCATAGGGTACGGGGCTACCTGAAACATCCTGAACTTTCCCATCGATACGCCCCTGGCAGTTTGCCTCAATTAGGGAGGAAAACCCGAAGTTGATCAGGAAAATAATTGATATTAAAGATCGATACTGTTTCATGGCCAATCAATTAAATAGACGGATGAAGCTTATTTCAATTACCCAAGCTTTGAGTAGGGCATGCAAGTTTTAGATAGGGGTAAGTAAATTGTCGATCAGCTGCCCAACAAAGCATTGTAGTAGTTGGGGGTAAATTTGCGAAAAATGGAAGGAACTGATTAGCACAGATGTTTCAATTAACCGTATAATTGTACCGTCTTCGTACTTCTGAAATTAAATCGTTGTTTTTCATTTAAAAGCCTGCACAATCAATCCTTGTAGGGTGAAAAATCTTGGCTATTGAGTGTTGTGAATAGCTTCGGCAAATGCTGTGCGAATGATGAGGTCCCTGGGAGTCGGTGTACAGGCACAGGCTTCAAACCGGCTTTAAGCTGCTTGGGTTAAATACCCCGGTAGTGAGCGTTAGAGGAAAAGGCCCTGATAAGGGTCAGGTAAGGAATAAAAAGACGAATGTAAATGAACTGCCGCAGAGGAGTCGAAAGGGTTAGATGATGTCAAAACCAAGTATTAAAGGTAGAATAATAAGGGCAGTATGAGTAGAGAGATTCTCGTACGGTTCTGTGAGAATCTCGGGCTGAGATGTACGGGTTTACTCGACAGACCTGATCAAAGCTAAAGGATATTTGAGAAATGAATGGAGCCAAATGTTCTAAAAATCAGAACAAATCGTCCGTGGGTGAAAAGAAGAAGTAGCTATAGCTATGCGACGATCAGGATAAAAAAGGAATGGGTCAATTGGTAACCCTTTGCTGTTCTTCCTGGAATCCTACTTTTCTCTCTCTGGTTCCTTTGATTTTGCTATTCCCAAACTTATAGGTATAGGTGGCCATGAATACCCTTTTTTCTGTCCCCAAAAATCGGAACACCGGTGAATAGTTTTTCGCATATCCCAAAATGGTTACTTCCACAAAGTATTCCCCTTTTGGGATATCTGTAAAAATATAGTCGCCGGATTCATTGGAAATCGCACCTTTGGTCAGGGAGGAATCAAGTTCAGTCCTAAGCAGCACATTAGCATACGGGACGGGCTTACCTGAAACATCCTGGATGGTGCCATTGATCTGGGATTGCCCAATTCCATCAAAAGCAGTGAGCATTCCAATAAGGATTACAACAGTTATGGCGCGTATTTCTTTAAATAATGGCCTGCTCCTTTCGAAAAGATTTCTTTTAGAATACATTCTAGCATAGACCGCCTCCATATAAGGGAATTAGTTGGAATGGATTTTTTTTGTAAAATTTTCAAAATTATTTAAGCCCTTATGTGGAGTTGAAAACCTTGGTGTAAGCTAACGTTTCCATCTTGCCAATGCTTTCGTTATTGTTGCGATGTCTTTCCATATTGTCGTGAAAAAGATGAAATAAGCTACTAATTCCCTATGACAGTGGCATCAGAACCGGATTTCCGGAGTTTTTGAGACACATGCCAGGCGGTGCCAACCTTCTATACAGGATCGATCGATGGTCTTTTATTGATCCACTGACCTGTCATCCGGTTTTCTTTGTCTTTTGGATAGCATCAGCCTTTCACAGATTAATTCTACCCGTTTGCATTCGGTAGTATATTGTTGTTTAACCGGAAGAAATTGTCCGGATCGTATTTGTGCTTGAGCCGGGCCAGTCGGTAGTAATTGGGGCCGTAAGCCGCCTTGACCCGGTCTAAGCCGTCGTCAGGAGAGAGCCAGTTGACCGCAGTGCCCTGGGTATGGGGTTCCACTTCGTCCCAGAATGCCCTGGTCCAGGCAATCAGGGAATCAGCCTCTTCAGGATCGACCCACTGTGGGGTAATGTCAAAATACCATTGCCTGCCCCGGTAGGGGAAGGGAGTGTCTTCTGGCCTCACCCGAGTCACTGCTCCTTTCATTACATTAAATAAAATCATGGAATAGGGACTGACTTCCTTCGTGTTTCTCACGATAATGTCGATCAGTTCATCCGTTATTTCCGGTATGTACCCCATTTTGTTGTACCGATGCATGCCATGAGGTACTGCTGCATCAAAACTTTTCTGAAGTTGGACATAGGGGACAGGAGCTATCAAATCGGCCAGGGGTGGTGGTAGTGCTCGAAGCGGTTCCAGTTGGCGATTTCCTTCATCGAAATCTCCCATCCAGCAGACCACAAATCCAAAAACCTTCACCCCATCGGGAAGTGTAAAGATTCCGGCAATAACGCTCATTTCGTCGGGTGTATTCATGGAGTACTCCCGGTAAAATTGCAACATTTTTTTAGCCTGATCCAGGGGATAGAGGATCATGCCAGCCAATACTTCCGGCCCCACCTTATGCAATTGGTATTCAAGCGAGGTTACCACACCAAAATTTCCCCCGCCGCCGCGAATGGCCCAAAACAGGTCTTCGTTTTCGGATTTAGACGCTTTGACAAAGCTTCCGTCTGCCAACACCATGTCCACCGAAAGCAGGTTGTCAATGGTGAGCCCGAATTTATTCATCAGGTACCCCTGTCCCCCGCCCAGCGTCAATCCTGCTATGCCGGTGTGTGATACCACCCCCGCTGTGACCGCAAGACCGAATGCCTGTGTTTCATGATCCAGGTCTGACAACAAGGCACCGGCTTCAGCCCTGGCGGTTTGCTTTAAGCTATCCACACGGATACCTTTCATATTGGATAGGTCAATTAATAGTCCGCCATCACAGGTAGACCTTCCGGCAAAACTGTGTCCCCCCGCTTTAACTGCCAGTATCAGTTTATTTTCCCGGGCAAAATTCACTGCGGCAATCACGTCTGAAGGCCCGGCACATTTGACTACCATGGTGGGGTACTTGTCAAACATACCGTTCCAGATGGTCCGGGATTGGTCGTAGCCTTCCTGATCGGGAAGGAGAAGCGCTCCCCTCAGAGATGATTTAAATGCTTCCATCTCAATTTCTGCGATTTTTTTATCGTCTGAAATCAATTCGTTGGTTTTCATAAAAATTGGGTTTTAGTGTGACAGGTTAGATAAGCCCCTTGAGTACTTGGTAGTTGTTACCCGCGTCCCTGGACCTGAACAAACCTAGGCAATAAAGAGAAAAAGGACTTTTTCAAATGTTCCAAAAACCGGTGCAGATGTTCCAATGGCTATTGTAAAGGATCGATTCTCAGGTGAAAAAAAAAGATGGAACAAAAAGACAATCATTTGAAACATTTGTACGATAGCTACAAATCCAAACCATATAAATTTATGAGAAGTAACAAAACACATTCTTCCATTGATCTTTCACATAAATTCTTTTATACATGGAAACGCTGCAAAAAACCCTATCAAAAAAAAACCTGGGAAGACCTGAAAAAGACCCTGACTGGTTTGCTCATATTGCCTGATTCAGAAAATTATGATGCATCCAGGGCGATTTGGAATGGCATGATCGACCGGAAACCTGCCTGTATCATCCAGTGTGCCCATGTCAACGATGTCGTCGCTGCTGTAAATTTTGCAAGGAAACACCAGCTATTGGTGGCAGTAAAGGGAGGCGGACATAATGCTGCCGGATTTGCCATCTGTGATGAAGGGATGGTCATTGACCTTTCCAATATGAAGGAGATCATTGTAGATCCTAACACAAAGCGGGCAGTAGCGCAGCCGGGAGTTTTGTGGGGGGAATTGGATAAAGCTACCCAGGAGCATGGATTAGCGGTGACCGGAGGGGCAGTAAGCACCACTGGTATAGCTGGACTGACATTAGGCGGGGGAGTAGGCTGGTTGATGGGAAAATACGGTGCTACCTGCGACAACCTGCTTTCCGCACAACTGGTAACCGCCGATGGAGAAGTTTTGCAGGCCAGCGCAGAAGAAAATCCAGACCTTTTCTGGGCCATCAGAGGAGGCGGGGGGAATTTTGGGATAGTGACTTCCTTTACTTATCAATTGCACCCGGTCGGAAACATCATAGGAGGCATGGTGCTGCATCCCATGGAAAAAATAGAAGAAATGCTGAAGTTTTTCCGAAACTTTACAAAAAATGCGCCGGATGAATTAACCACCTATGCTTTCACCATGACGAGTCCTGAAGGCATGCCCATGGCTGGTATGGCATTGTGTTATTGTGGTCATGACCTGAAAGAAGGAGAAAAGCTTATCGCTCCTCTGCGTGCGTTCGGTCCCCCATTAGTGGACATGATTGGACCCATGCCTTATCTCCAGCAGCAGGCAATGCTCGACCCAACGGTGCCCCATGGACAATTTAGCTATTGGAAGGCAAATCAGCTCACTTCCTTAAGCGATGAGGCCATTTCAACCTTTAAAAATCAAATTCCATCCGTAACATCTCCCCGTACCATGGTCCTCATTGAACACCACCATGGTGCCATCAACCAAGTAGCTCCGGATGCAACCGCCTTTAGACAAAGGGAATCTCCCTATGATTTTGTGATTATTTCCTTGTGGAACCAACCTGATGAAAATGATATCCATATTGGTTGGACCAGGGATTTCTTTGAGGCCATGAAACCTTTTTTTAGCAGTGGTGTATATGTCAACGCACTTTTCAATGATGAAGGGGCAGATCGGGTTCGGTCTGCCTATGGAGAAAATTATAAAAGGTTGCGGCAGGTAAAACAAAAATATGACCCCAAAAACTTCTTCAGGTGTAACAATAATATTGCTCCCTGACTAAAAAACGCCGTATGGCAAATAGCGAGTTTTTGACCTTGGAATAATAGTAAACATAACTTAACTTAATCATGAAAACTGTATTGATTACCGGAACAAGTAGGGGGATCGGGAGGGAAACGGCCCTTGCCTTTGGCCGGGCTGGCCACAAGGTTTTTGCAAGCATGCGAAATCCGGAAAAAGCTGCTGATTTTAAGCAACAAATCAAGGATGAATCCTTGTCTGTCCACCTCTATAAAATGGATGTGGATAGGGATGAATCCGTAAAACACTGCATCGATTCCATCACTAAAGAGCATGGCCTTATTGACATTTTGGTGAACAATGCGGGAATCGAACGGCATGGTTCAGTAGAGGAAATGCCCATGGCTGAATTTAAGGCAGTAATGGAAACCAACTATTTTGGAGCCATTCGGTGTATCAAGGCTGTTTTGCCTGCCATGCGGAAAAATAAAAATGGCTTTATCATAAACGTCAGTTCCATGGCCGGTAAAATTGTTTTAAGTCCACTTGGAACCTATAGTGCCAGCAAGTTTGCGCTGGAAGC
The DNA here is from genome assembly GCF_010993705.1 of Cyclobacterium sp. SYSU L10401. GTDB lineage: Bacteria > Bacteroidota > Bacteroidia > Cytophagales > Cyclobacteriaceae > Cyclobacterium. The sequence continues at coordinate 165,727 of NZ_WOFO01000010.1, forward strand.
CATTACCGAAGCATTGGCACAAGACTTAAAACCTTACAATATCCGGGTTTCTTTGGTTGAGCCGGGAATCATCAACACGGAAATGGCCTTTGGTATTTCAAAAAATGACGAATCTTTTTATCCGCAGGCCCGACGGATCGGGCATTTCTGGGTCGAGTCCCTTAAATCAGCGGTGCCTCCTTCGCTTGTTGCTGACAAAATCCTGGAAGTTGCCGAAAGTCGTTCCTGGCAATTGAGATATCCTGTGGGACCGGATGCAGAACCCTTTTGGAACTGGAGAAGCTCCATGAATGATGAACAATGGGTGGATTGGAACGCTCAGTCCGATGAAGATTGGTACAATGCGGTGGAGTCCACCTTTGGGCTGAATTGCAGACCGGAGAAAATGGAAAAGGAAAAGTAATTCGACTGTGACCCTTGAGGTTTCCAAAACCTCGTCTTGAATAAATCGTTTATGAAAAAACCGTCGAGGTCTCGCAGACCTCAACGGTTATCGAGCATGCAGACCTTTGGGGTTTTCCGAACCCCGAAGGTCTTGCTCAAAGCGTTTACGAAAAAATCATCGAGGTCTCAAAGACCTCAACGGTTATCGAGCATGCAGACCTTTGGGGTTTTCCGAACCCCGAAGGTCTTGCTCAAAGCGTTTACGAAAAAATCATCGAGGTCTCAAAGACCTCAACGGTTATCGAGCATGCAGACCTTTGCGGTTTTCCGAATCCCGAAGGTCTTTCTCAAAGCGTTTACGAAAAAACCATCGAGGTCTCAAAGAAATCAACGGTTAAAGACGATTGGGGTTTACCGACCCCGTATTTCTCGGGATGCACCTTGAGCATTAATAATCCCCGGTTTTTAATTGTTCGATAAGTTGGTTCCCGGCCTCTGTAAGTCCAATTATCTCCGTTGCAACCCCTATTTCTTTATAAGTATCAAAATAAGCAACGCTTGCCACGGGTAAAACCAGGCTTTGGCTGACACTGTACCCCTTGCTTTTCAACTGGTTAACAGCATTTTCAAATGCTGTAACTTGTACTGCATAAGCAATATGCTGAATGCCCCCATTTTTATGATCGGCCAGAAAATCGGTATACATGCTTTTGCCAGAAACCGGCTGGATCAACTCCAACATGGTTTCGCCGGACATGGACAAATACAGATGAAATTTAAAATCGGAAGGTTGTCCCTTATAGGTGCCTTCCAAGTCCCGGGACTGTAAATTTTCCATTTTCAGAAAACGCGGAACCCCCATGGTCTCTTGAAAAAATTTTGCAGATTTCTCAATATCTGGGACCACCCAGGCTACTTGCTCAAAATGCTCTCCTAATAAAGTGTTGTTAGTTTGTTTCTTTGTTTCTATTTTTTCTTTCATGACTTATTGGGTTTGTTATCTGGTTTAAAGCTAGATAATTACCCTCTTGCGTTGTTAGTACATAAGTTTCAACTGTTGATACAGATGTTCCAAGACTGGTTGAAGTTTCCCATTTTAAGAAGGACTCTTACTATAAAATCTTATACTTAGTTGAATCTCTTTGGAACAAATGTTCCGGTTCTTTTTAGTTGGATTTGAAATTCCTCTATTCCATGTTCGATTTCAATCCGGATTTCGTATTAGGTTTCTTTATTAAGGCTGAAATTGCAAGAAAATCAGGTAGTTTGTTCAGGAAGAAATAAACCCAGATGGTGTTTTTCCAAACTGTTTCTTGAAACACTTATTGAAATAAGATAAGCTGTTGAACCCGACGGCATAGGCCACTTCAGAGACATTTCCAGCTTTTTGTTCCAGCAGGTACATGGCCCGTTTCAGTCGGACTATCCGGATAAATTCGGTAGCCGAACAATCGGTCAATGCCTTGAGCTTCCGGTGAAGGTTGGTCCGGCTCATCCCGATATCCCGGCTGAAGGCTTCTACATCAAAATCCGTATTGTCCAGGTTTTCCTCCAGGATGGCCAGGGCTTTTTTCAGGAATTTTTCATCCGTTGATGTCACCGCAAGTTCAGAGGGCTTCAGGCTGAGTGAACGACTAAACCTTTCCCGGAGTTTTTTACGCCCTTCAATAAGCTGTTCCATGCGTACCCTGAGCTCCTTCATGTCAAAAGGCTTGGTGAGGTAGGCATCGGCTCCGGTTTGCAGCCCACTGATTTTGCTTTCCGAATCCGCCCGGGCAGTAAGCAGGACGATGGGGATATGACTGGTCCGTTCGTCGTTTTTTAACTGCTCGCTAAGGCTGACACCATCCATTACCGGCATCATGACATCGGATACTATCAGGTCGGGCGGGGTTGCAGTAGCCATCCGTAGCCCTTCCTGCCCATTCTCAGCTTGCAATATCCGGTACTGCCCCTGCAGGCTTTGGGCAAGGAAATGCAGCAGTTCCTGGTTGTCTTCGACGATAAGCACAGCAGGTAAGGTACTGGGGCTGTCTGCTACTTGCTTGTGGTGGTTAATCCCGGAGTGATTGGTTTCCTGCGTTTTCCAGACAGAAGCGATAGGCGGTTCTGTTGGTTTCAGTCTGGGAATCGCATTGGGATCGACCCGTTCCAGGGTCAGGTTTACGGAGAAGCAGGTTCCCGAATCGGGAATGCTTTCCATCTTGATGTTTCCACCCTGCAGCTCGGTAAGTTCCTGGACCAGTGCCAGCCCGATGCCGGTACCTTCGTAGCTGCGGGTGGCAGCGGACTCTCCCTGGTAAAAGCGGTCAAAAATAAACGGCAGCCTTTCGGCGGGTATTCCGATGCCACTGTCGGTGATTTGGAAATGCAGTTGGACACCCGTCTCGGTTTCGGCCAGGATCATAACCTCAAACTGCACTTGTCCGCCAATTGGGGTGAATTTATAGGCATTAAACAGGAGGTTGGAGAGCACCTTTTCCAGCTTGTCCGGATCAAAGTTCAGGTAAATGGGGCTTTCCGGATAACTGCTGGAAAAAGCGATTTGCTTGCTTTCAAACCGGGAGGAAAAGGTACCGGCCAGTCTTTTGGCAAAACCGACAATATCTCCGGGTTCCTTTTCCAGGGTCAATTTACCGGCCTCCAGTTTGGAAAGGTCGAGCAACTGGTTGACCAACTGGAGGAGCCTTGCAGCATTCCTTTTAATCAGTCCATGACCTTCCTGGAGCAAGGGATGGCCATTTCGAACTCCTTCCAATTGATCTACGGTGCCGGTGATAAGGGTAAGGGGAGTTCGGAACTCAAGGGAGATATTGGCAAAAAATTCCGATTTGGTCTTGTCCAGTTCTCTCATTTTCTGGGTTTCAATCCGCTTGACTTCCATATCTAACAGGCTGCTCTGAAGAGTCCTTTTGGTTTGAGCGTATTCTATAGCCAACAAAACAGAAAAGGAAGTGGCGGAACAAAATACGGCCAAATCCAGTGTGATGGCTATATCATGAGGAATGCGTGGAAGGATGTCAAAGAAAAACAAGCAGAATAGTAACCAAAAAAGAAAATTTCCAGACCAACCTAAAAATACAATCCATGCACCCTTGAGTTTTTTCTTGACAGCTCTCCGGCTAACCAAAACTGCGACAATTGGTCCCGAAAAAAGGAAGTAGGGCCAATAATAGTTGGCTGCTTCATAGGGCCATTTCCAGGAGGGAATAAACAACAAAGCTGAAACAGTGGCCAACCAAAACAAACCATCCAGTCTTTCCTTGGCAAAGGAATATACCGCCAAAATTCCCCATATGATGTACGTGCTGAAAAACAGGCAACTGATCAATCCTATTACAAAATAGGAATCCCCTTCCCTGGGCATAAAACGAAATACATGTTCCAGGAAGTAGCCTAATGCCAAACTACTGGTGAACAGGCTGTAATAAAGATTGGTTTTATTGGATGGATAAGTGATAAAAAAGAAAAGGTGCAGCAATCCCAAAAACAATAAAAAAGTAGCTTTTCCCACCAATCTGGATGTAGATACAGCCCGTGTCTGCAACATGCTTTGTATAGCCTTATCCATTTGGTCCAATTGAATGATCAGTGCCGGATTGCCGCCCCAGAGCCCAAGAAAATTCATATAGGGATTTCTTTTTGTAAAAGAGAAACGTACCGCCAAAACCTGATCGGGATAGCCTTCAAACTGAAAACTGTATGGGGTTAAGTTTGGATTGAAGATCATTTCTTTATGGGAGTCGGGACTGACCGCACCCAATTTATGAATCAACTTGCCATTCAGGTAGATCTCAGAAGCACCCCGCTGGAAAATGGTCATTGCCAAAGGAGTGTTTAGTAACGAAGTGTCCACCTTCATACGCAAACGAAACCAGCCAATTTCGGCTTTTCTCAACTCAGTCAGGTAATGGATATCGGTGGTGGGGTTTGTTAAAGCCCAATCGCTGTCGTCCAAAATGGGATTCGCCCAGGATGGATCATCCCCGGGGTGGAATTTCCAGTTTTGATTCAGGGTAATTGTTTGTGAATCCAAGCCATTCAAGCTGAAGACTGAAGTAGGAGAGGAGGTATGATTGTTAAAGAAAAAAAATAGAAAGAAAAATAGTCCTTTACATATGATAAAATTGTTTTGGTTTAAAAAAGGCCACATATTTGAATAGTTAAGTGACTATAATTCAATTGAATATATGTTAAATATATATAAATAAAACTGTTTTCCACCATGGTTTAAATTTATTTTACAGCAGCCATAACCTGCCAAATATTGTAGATGCTAAAAGCCTATTTTGCCTCCCGAATATTCTTTTCCGGATATTCTATTTAAGAGCAGCTAAATAAAGATAAACAGCCCTGTGGATAATATCCTCTCGCAGTTCAGTTTTACAGGTTCTTCTTTTACTGAACCCTATTTCTTTCCTCTTCAGATCCAGCTGCTTTCTTCACTGATTTAATGCCGGACCGGCCGAAATTTTTCGAATAGGTCAAACGGATAAGTCGGGAAGTCAGAAAAATAACAATATCTGAATCAGATCCGATTTGGGAATTATTGTTTGTAAAAGAAAATTGATTTGTCCACAAAATATCTTCCCCCGCCAATTTAAAAATACCTTTATCATTATTCAGCTCCTTTTGAAAGCCAACATTCAAGCTCCCATATGATTTTTGTGTTAAAAGCCCCTGAAGTTGGGGACTGATATAAAATCCGGAAACCTCTGCGGAATAGCCTTTTCCGAAAATAAAAGACTGGGAAGAATTGAAATGAATGTAAATATTGGTTTCTTCTCTTGAATTTCCCTGGCTAATGGAATTTACTTTTTGATTGACTACTTGAAGAGAACTGTTGCCTTCCCACCATGCTGAAAAATTATTGGGGGCGTTAAAGGAAAGGGATATATTCCGACTTTTGTCAAAATTATTTTTTTGTATCAATTGAATATTCCGGTCTGGAAACACCAAAATATCCCAACCTATTAGATTTTTGATCTGGGTGATATCAAAATTTATGGAATAGGATTTTTTAAATTGAAAATTAGTCTGAAAGCTGTGAGAAAGGGAGGGCAGCAATTCCAAATTACCCATTGCCAAATTTAAGGGATCAAAAAATGTCACAAAAGGGGCCAGATCATTATAGGTTGGTCTGGTGATTCTCCTTCCAAAAGAAAGCATGATTTTGTGATCACCCTTGATCTCCCTGCTGATTGAAAAATTTGGGAAGAGATTGCCGTAATTTCTTGATAAAATGGAATCCCCATTGAAATTTTTTATATTGGTATAAGTTTGTTCATATCTAAGACCTGCCTGCATTCTTGTTTTGGCACCTGGATTTGCATCAATGCTCAAATAAGCCGCCCCGATGTGTTCCTTCATCAGTACATGTTGACTAAGTTCTTTGTCTCTAGACCAAATTTCTTCCTTGAATCTTCGAGCCACGATTTTATTCTCTATCTCAGAAAGCGTACCTTTTACTCCCATTTCCATGCTAATGGTTTCATTGAGGTTTTGTTGATAATCTGATTTGGCAACCCTGATGTGTATAGGAGTATGTTTATCATTGACCAACAATTCTACTTCCTCAGATGGCTCTGGATAGAATGAATAGTTGAACCGGTAATCATGTGGATTATTGTGAAAATAATACAGGTAATCCAGGTCAAAGGTGAGAAAGCTTCCTTTTGGAAATCTATGAGTAAAGTAAAGATTTGTCCCATAACCCCACCAGTGGTTTCTTTCCAAATCTCTTATTTTGATCCTGGTATTTAAAAGGTTCGCATAACTGATTTCAGTTTGGCCGAAAGCTACCTGATCCTGCTTGGTACTAATACCTGTAAGTTGCCCACCTATAGAAGTATTGGCATTCATTGTAATTTCAAATCCACCCTGACCGTTCAGTGTCCAAACCATAAAATCCCTCTGAAATTCCGAATCGTTACCAATTTTCAATCCGTCTTGATTAACATTTCGGTTTTGGGTGTTTAACATTAAGAAATGGTCCCTTCGTGCAGAAACATTAAGGTAAAAACTCAATTTTCTGCCCCGGTGGTTAATGTTTGTGGACACTCCAAACCTTTCCAGGACCTGCTTGTCAAAGGAGGTTCCAAAGTTTCCTGAAAAAGAGCCGTTGGTTCCCAATTCCAGGTTTTCTTTGTTGATGATATTAATTAATCCTGCATTTCCTTCAGCTTCATATCTGGCAGGAGGATTGTTGATGATTTCAATGGTGCTTACCTGATCCGCATTCATGCCTGAAAGCATCTGAACCAGCACGTTTAGAGGTAGCCTGACCATTTTACCATTGAACATGACCATTACTCCTTCTTTTCCGTTCATGGTGATGGAGTTATTTTGCGGGTTTATCAGAATTCCGGGAATTCTTGAAAGTACTTCAAGTACGGAGGAGCCCGAAGAAATGACGCTGCTGTTTACATTTACGACCAGCTTCCCCGGTTGCTGTTCAAATAATGGCTTTTGGGCAGCAACCAAAACCTCCGACAATTCCGATACCTTTTCCCTGAGAATAAAATCTATGGTTCGGCTGTTGTTTTCTTCCATAAAAACAGGGGAAGAAAAGAAGGTTTGAAAACCCAACATATGAGCCGACATCAAATAGCTTCCCTTGAGGATTGGTGATAAGTAAAATTTTCCTGATTCATCACAAATTACCCCCTTGATCAATGAAGAATCCCTTTCATCTAAAAGAAGAACGTTAGCAAATGCAATGGGCTGACCATATTCATTTTTCACATTGCCCTGGATTGTACCTTGACAAAAGGAATTGGTAATAATAAAAAACAAAAATATTCCACATCGTATCCCCGGGTAAAAGGAATTGTATTTTACTTTTATTGGACTTTTCATAGGTACCATATTATGTGGATAGAAAGGAACCTTTCATCAAAGGGAAGTCAAATTTGATTTAAATTTTCAATTTTTAGCTTCCAAAAATCAATTAAAAGATCTACTCTCTATTGATGTCAAAGTTGTGCTTTTGTAAAAAAATCCAATGTTACAAATGGTTCAAATATTGGCACTTATGTTTCTTTTTTCCTCCAGAAAAGGTATCCAATTGTTTAATCCACTGGTTTAAATATTTTTTGGGCAATCCTTTGCTTTCGGTTTTTTTCGTGGTTTTCAGCCGGTTGATAAATCTGTCTTCAAACATGTGGATGGAACTTATTATTTCTTTTATGGATGTTGGGGCCATTGCAATTTGGGGAAACTCAATGCGGATCTTACCGGATCCGATACCCTAAAATTTAAATTCAGGCCAATCTGCATATTAAAATTCCCCGAGATTTAATCCTACAATTTGACCTTTTCATTTTAAGAAGGTGCAGACTTTCAAATTGATTACTGAGAATTTTCCCGTTTGACACAGCATTATTTTAATTTTACCGATTTCCCCCTATATTTAACCCTGTACTTCACCCTTATTTTAGGATTAATATTCATCCCAATGACCAAAACCTTTGTACTTGCCCTTTGCTGTTTAAGTTTTTTCCTTTTATTTTCCTGTAAGGGGCCAGCCGCCGAAAAGAAGCCCTACAATGTCCTTTTTATTGCCATTGACGATCTGCGACCCGAGCTGGGGGTATATGGCAATGATATCATTCAGACGCCTAACCTGGATGCCATTGGATCGCAAGGAACCCTATTTGAAAACCATTACGTGCAAGTACCCACCTGCGGAGCCTCACGCTGCAGCATTTTGACTGGCTTATGGCCCCGGTCCAGGCAGCACCTGCAGAATTCTGCTGTTGAGCAGTTCATGTCCAACGAACCAGAAGGAGATACTCCGGAAAGTTTTGTCCATCATTTCAAAAGAAACGGCTATTATACGGTAGGTATCGGGAAAATCAGCCATTCGGTGGATGGCTTGTGGTATGGCTACGAAGAAAGCCCCGAAGGAGCTAAAATGGAAATGCCCCATAGCTGGGACGAGTTGCTTTTTGATCCCGGCAAATGGGAAACCGGGTGGAATGCCTTTTTTGGCTATGCAGATGGCTCCAACCGGCAGGGAAAAAATAAGCAGGTCAAGCCCTATGAAGCCGGAGAGGTGGACGACCTGGGCTATCCGGACGGCCTTTCTACCCAACTGGCCGTAAAAAAGCTGAAGGAACTTTCGGATAAAGACCAGCCCTTTTTTATGGGCTTGGGTTTGTTTAAGCCCCATCTGCCCTTTACAGCACCCAAAAAATACTGGGATCTCTATGAGCGGGAAGATATACCGCTTTCCCCTTTCCCTGAATTACCTGAAAACGTTCACCCCAACAGTTTACAAGAAAGCGGAGAATTCAATTCCTATCAGTTGGGAGACGAGAAAGCCGGGCTGGACCAGCAGCTTTCAGATGCATACGCCAGAAAGCTCCGGCATGCTTACTATGCATCCGTCAGCTATAGCGATGCCCTGGTGGGCAAAGTGCTGGAAGCCCTGGAAGAAGAAGGCCTGGCGGACAATACCATCATCGTCGTTTGGGGTGACCATGGCTGGCATTTGGGAGACCACCGGGTCTGGGGCAAGCACACCAACTTTGAAATGGCGCTCCGTAGCCCGCTTCTGGTCAAAGTTCCCGGAATGATCCCCAGAAGGATCGGAACAGACATGCCGGTCAGTAGCATTGACCTGTATCCCACCCTGATGGAACTTACCGGTATTCCTGTTGATTTCCCGCTGGATGGGCAAAGTTTGGTTCCCCTGATAACGGCAGGGGAGGACAGTGACAGAGCGGCTCAGGCTTTTAGCTATTTTAAAAACGGTATCTCCATGCGTACAGAGCGGTACCGGCTCGTTAAGTATTTCAGGGAGGCAGAACCTACCATAGAACTTTATGACCACCAAAACGATCCCATGGAGACAGTAAACGTGGCAGATAACCATCCGGATATTATTGCCGAATTGATGCCGCTCCTGGAAAAGGGAAATACCGGCTTGTATGCCCATTCCTCCAACTAAACTATACAACCCAAAATGAAAAACCGATACCAACAAGTCACCGCTAAAGCTTTGGTCTTTGCCATGCTATCAGTAGGGGTTGCGGCTTGCAGTACCACTCCGGACGAAGGGGAGGAACAAGCAAAAAAACCCAATATTATCTATATCCTGGCAGATGACCTGGGCTATGGAGACCTGAGTTTTTTGGGACAGCAAAAATTCCAGACCCCACACATTGACGCGCTTGCCGCCAGGGGAATGGTCTTCACCCAGCATTATGCCGGCACGACGGTTTGCGCCCCTTCCCGCTCTGCCCTGATGACCGGATTGCATACCGGACATACCCAGGTCAGGGGCAATCGGGGACTGAACGGCGGACAGTTTCCCCTGGCCACCGGAACCCAAACCATACCGACCGTCCTGAAAAAGGCAGGCTATGTCACCGGTGCTTTTGGCAAATGGGGATTGGGCTATCCTGGTTCTACCGGCGATCCACTAAAGCAAGGTTTTGATGTTTTTTTCGGATACAACAGCCAGACCATCGCCCATAACTACTATCCCAGGGAGCTGTATGACAATGAGAACATACTGACTCTTGAAGGTAACCAGGGAACAGATGAAGGCGAGTATGCACCACTTTTGATTCAGCAGCGGAGAATTGAATTTATAAAAAACAACCGGGATACGACCTTTTTCCTGTATATGCCATCCATCATTCCACATGCAGAACTGGCAGCACCTCAGGAATATATGGAGCGATTTCTGGAAAGGAAAACACCCGAACCTCCCTACGAGTATGAAAGCTTGCTTGGTCCCGAAAAGCCTTATCAGGGCGTAGATGATCCGGAACATCCCCGGTACAAGGTGGGTGGCTATGGCTCCCAAACCTATCCCCATGCGGCTTTTGCGGCCATGGTCACTTTATTGGACAATCAGGTTGGGGAAATCGTAGCCAGTCTTGAATCCCTTGGTATCTTGGAAAATACGCTGATCGTATTTACGTCCGACAACGGGCCCCATTTGGAAGGCGGTGCTGATCCTGATTATTTTGATAGCAATGGATCCTTCCAGGGATACAAACGGGATTTACACGAAGGAGGCATCCATGTACCCATGATTGCCAGTTGGCCGGCAAAGGTGGAAGCAGGCAGCCAAACGGATCACATCAGCGCTTTTTGGGATATACTGCCCACTTTTGCAGACTTGGCAGAGGTGGACCTGGAGGAAGATGTGGATGGTATTTCATTTTTGCCTACGCTTTTGGGTGAAGGGCAGCAGGAGTCACATGACCATTTGTACTGGGAATTTCACGAGCAGGGTGGCAAGCAGGCCATCCGAAAAGGGAAATGGAAGGGGATCAAATTGAATGTTTTTGAAGGCAATGAAGACATCCTTTTATTTGACCTGGAAAACGACCCGGGAGAAGAAAATGACCTGAGTGAAGCGCATCCGGAACTGGTAGCCGAAATGAAGGCCCTGATGCAGGAGTCAAGGGTAGAAGACCCGGAATGGCCCTTTGAAGAAAAAATTCAAGCGGAAAATCAGCCATGAGGTTAATTGACGCCTTTACCCGGACGCTTTGGCAGGGAAAAGGAGGGAAGCCATCCCTAGCCCGAAAATCCGCTTTGCACCTTGCTCAACTGTATAGACATTTAATGATTTGGATGGGATTAACTGAGAAAAATCTTATGAAAACATGGACATTAAAGTGTTGTCTGTTTTTGGTTATAATCACCCTGGGATGTGCGGCCGATAAACAGGAAGATACCTATCAAACCTGGGAACACTACCGGGCTACCAAAACTGCCGCCCAATATTCCGGTCTGAAGACCATCAACAAGGACAATGTACACCTGCTCCAACCCGCCTGGACCTTCCATACCAGAGATAAAAGGGAACGCACCCCCATGGAATGCAATCCCATTATCCTTGGCAAAACCATGTATGTGACTTCTCCCCAATTGGATTTAATCGCCCTTGATGCGGCCAGTGGAAAAGAACTTTGGCGTTTTGACCCGGAAGTTTTTGGGGTGTCGGGAGGAGTAAACCGGGGTGTAACGGCTTTTACCGAAGGGGGCAAAACACGGATTTTTATGCCTGTTGGCCATTGGTTGTTTGCCTTGCATGCCGAAACCGGGGAATTGGTGGAGGAATTTGGGGAAGGTGGAAAGTTGGATTTGAGACAGGATTTGGGCAAGGACCCTGAATCCCTTTCCATTGGGTTGAATACTCCCGGAATCATTTACAAGGATCTGCTGATCATCGGATCGGCCACCGGGGAGGGATATGATGCGTCTCCAGGTCATATCAGGGCCTATTCCGCAAAAACAGGAGCATTTCAGTGGATATTCCATACCATACCCCAGGAAGGAGAATATGGCCACGATACCTGGCGATGGGTGGAGGATGAAAACTACGGGGGCACCAATAACTGGGGCGGCATGAGCCTGGATGAGGACAGGGGATGGGTGTATGTATCCACCGGATCTCCTACCTACGATTTTTACGGAGGAAACCGGCTGGGAGAAAACCTGTTTGCCAATTCCATCCTTGCGCTGGATGCCGGCACCGGTGAGCGCCAATGGCATTACCAGGCAGTAACCCATGATGTATGGGACTACGATTTGCCCTGTGCGCCTACCCTTGTAGATTTCCCCTTGGATGGTGAGACGGTTCAGGCCCTGGTACAACCCAGCAAAATGGGCGAGTTGATCCTGCTGGATCGCATTACAGGTGAGCCATTGATGGAAATGAAGGAAAAGGCCGTTCCTCCTTCCTATGTTCCTGGCGAAGTGGCCCATCCGACCCAAAAGTTTGATCAGGGCATTACCATCGTGCCTCAGGGCCTGGACAGTACCTATTTGACCAATATTTCTGAAGCTGCAGCGGAATATGCGAAGGCTGAATTTAAAAAATACCGCAATGAGGGTTTTTACACCCCACCCAGCCTGGAGGGTACCCTTACCTTTCCCGCTACCAGAGGGGGCATGTTATGGGGAGGATTATCCTATGACCCCGTCAATCAGATGGTATACGTCAATGCCAATGAAATACCCATGATTTTACAATTGAGGAGTCTTTCAGAAAATCAGGGCGAGGGCTCCTTTAGTGGTTTAAGTGCAGGTCAGCGCATTTACCTGTCCAATTGCGCCAATTGTCATGGAGCAGACCGGCAGGGCCTGGGGGAAGCTTACCCGGCACTAACCGGGCTCCCTGACAGACATGACCGGGAATCGGCCAGGACCATCATCACCGGAGGAAATGGGGTGATGCCCGCCTTTCGGGGATTTGCCGCACAGGAGCTGGAAGCCCTGCTGGACTATTTGCTGGATCAGGAACCTAGCGGATCCAGGCAGGAAGAACTGACTGAAGCCCCATTGGATCGCTATGTTTTGCAGGGCTTTCGGATTTTTACAGATGAGGAAGGCTTTCCGGCCAGCAGGCCTCCCTGGGGAACGCTGAATGCCATCGATTTAAAAACCCAATCGATCAAGTGGAAGGTGCCGCTGGGAGAATATCCTGAGCTGAAGGAAAGGGGAGTAGCTCCCACCGGTACCCAGAATTTTGGCGGTTGTGTGGCTACAGCCGGAGGGCTGGTATTTATTGGAGGTTCTGCCGATGAAATGTTCCGTGCCTTTGATGCCGAGACAGGTGAAGTGCTGTGGGAATACCAGCTACCAGCCGGAGGCTATGCGGTTCCTTCTGTTTATGAAGTGGAAGGCAGGCAATATGTGGTCATCGCCGCCGGCGGAGCCAATCGCCTGGGCACCCCAGCCGGAGATGCTTATGTGGCCTTTGCTTTACCGGAGGAATAAAACCTACAATTTCCTCCTGAATTAGTATATTTTCAGTGACCAGACGCAAAACTATAAACGGAATCTCCCAATTTTGAAAAGGCAAAATCCCCCTTCTAAGGGGGTAGGGGGATTTTTTTCGAAAATATTAAAAAATAGAACATGCCAGGATGTAAACAAAATGTTTCACCACAGATGAGCACAGATTTTTTAGTTCCTAATAAAAATCCAGCTGGTAAAAAATTGTTGTTTTCGTCAAAATGCCCCTTTCCCCTTTAAATTTGGATTTCTTTCGCAAGTACTCCTAACTTTTCCAAAGTTTGGAACTTTGGAAAAGTTAAACAATTTCTACAAAACCAACTGTCAGGTAATTACGCAACCCTTATTCACTGATATTTCCATTTTCATCAATGCTGAGTTCTTTCCTTTCCCCGTCTTTTTCCAGGCGAACATTGAAATGCAATATATCACCTTCTTTTCTTGCAGATACCCGGGTGACTTCATGCCCGGGATATTTGGAAAGCAGGATGGATTCCAGATTTTCCGGGAGGGGATCTTCGTAGGAAATGGTATTGGAAAACCTTTTTTCTTCCACGGCTTCTGACTTCCTTTCAATGAATTTATTGGTGCCATCTGCTTGTTTTTCCAAATCAAAGGCATCATAAAGCTCACCAATGGCGGTGTAAGATTCAAAGCTCAGCTTATCCCCTTCAATATTAATGACCTGAAAGAGCTGGGTGTTTTCCGCAGCGCGGTCCCTTTCTGCCTCATAGTCATTCCAGGCATTCTTTTTCAACCCGTACATTTTGCCTCCACTTACAGAGACCACATAAACGGTTCCGGTTTTATCCCTGGCATTGACCCCATCCAAAACATTGTCTTCAGGAGAAACCCGACCCCGGGCATAGCTGTGGTCGTGTCCCTGTAGGGCCAGGTCCACCTGGTATTTGTCAAAAAGTGGTTTCCAGGCCTCCCGGAGCCGCGTATTTTCCCGGCCCTCAGAAGCTGAAAATAAGGGGTGGTGATAGGTGACGATGGTCCACTTTTGTGGATTTTCCGACAGGACCTTTTCCAACCAGGGGATTTGCTCCGCCTGCAATACATTGCTGTTCAGTACAATAATTCTGGTGTTTTGGTAATCCATGTAATAGACCGTTTCGTCCAATGCCGTTATATTTTCCGGGCCGTTTTCAGGCAGGGTAAATTGAGGTTTCCATTGGACAGACAGGCGGCGATCTGCATCCTCTCCGTCCAGCTCAGGGATACTGCGGTATTCATGGTTCCCGGGAGTAACGACCGAGGGTACCATGCTGTGGATAAAGCCTCCAGCCGTAAACCATTCGTGCCATTCGGTTTCCCTGTGTGCTACATTCACCAGGTCACCTGCATGGATGATAAACTTGGCATCCGGTGCCTTCCGGTAGCCTTCCCGAATCAGTCTGGACCATAATTCCAAGATATAGTTCTGTGTATCTCCCACATAGAGAAAGGCAAAAGGACTTTCCTTGTCCTCGGAAGCCGTACTGAATTGTATCCATTCCGTCCAGGATTCTCCATCACCCACCCGATAAGCGTAAATGGTGCCAGGTTTTAAGTCCTTAAAACTGACCGAATGGTAATGCGCCTTTACATTGGCCACTTCTACGGCTGTAGCGTCCAGCAATTCGGTTTTCGCTTCCATGGTCCGGGCATTTCTCCAGAATTTCGGAGCCCCGTCCGCTATGGCAATTTCTGCAAAGGCTTTTTCGATGCTGGTATCTGTTCGCCAGGTGACGTTGGCCTGACTGGAAGGATCCTCTCCAAAATTGAGGATGACGCGATCAGGATAATCCGACGGTTTGCTCCATTCTTCCCGGAAGGTGGGTGCCTTGTACACCCGGTACTCTTGTGCCAATGCGACTTGAAAGACTACTATCAGGGTCAGGGAAAAAAGCAGGTTTTTCATTTACTTTGGTTTTTGTTTGGAAAATAGGTGTTGTAAGATACGAAATTCAGCCATAGGTTTCAAACCGGGTATGGTCGAGGTTTCCGGAAGAAAGCACCTGAGCTAATGAGCTACTGTTAATAAGCTACTGTCATTTAATAAATGGGGCTACCTATTGGATGATATTTTAGGTGAAAGTAGTAAGTTTCTCCGCCTTGGCGGTTAATTTTTTGATAAGTTTTGGTTAAGAAGGAAAAATGTTTCACCACAGATGGACACAGATTAGCACAGATTTTTTTCCGGGTAGAATGGGTACCCATCCGCCAAAGCAACTACCAAACGCAAAATAGGAAACAACCTTCCAAATTTGAAAATCCAAACTCCCTCCGCCGCGGCGGAGGGATCAAGCCTGTCCTGTTTTTTTCAGGAGGGGATTTTTACCTAAACATAAAAAAATTGAACAGGTGAAGGATTTAAACAACATGTTTCACCACAGATGGACACAGATTAGCACAGATTTTTTTCCGGGTAGAATGGGTACCCATCCGCTATAGGAACTTCAAAACAAGAATGTAAACAAAAAGTCCTCTTCAGAAGCCGTGCTATTCGTCATTTGCAATGTCGAATCCAGATAAACCGGGTTTGCAACCCTGATAAGGTGATTGAACGGTGGATCCCGGCTGCTTCACCATATGGTGTCAGGTTGAAGCATTCCGGTATTTTCCTCCTAAACTCAGGATTTAATCATTTCCGTGGCAAAGGATATGGACCATGCCTATGGCACTCTGAGTTAGGTTTTTGGCCATTAACCATGGGCTGAACACCATGGTTACCACATCGGCCGCTCCTATCGGAGCTTTTTTGAAGGGGGCATCGAATATAGACAAATTGATTCATCTAAAGATTTACACATAAATAGTACAGATTTCTTCGAATGGGATCTATCTATTTTCAGGGTGTTTTGTGCCTGACAGGCTTGGTTAAATAAAAAAGTTGTGGCCAAACTAACAGGAAATCAATCAGTGCTTAGAAAGCTTATTTGGGTAAACCTCAAGCGAAATTAGTCTGTACCCAAGCACTGAAAGTGCGCAATATCAAAACCCAGGGTGAAGCCCTGGGATAGCATCTACTATCGTAGCCCAAGCCCTGTATTCTAAGGGCGAAATATGTTTGACGATTTGGGTATCCGACCCCGGAGAAAATATCCCGCCTTTGCATTCTTATTTCCTCCTTTTGACACCACTAACGGCCTGGGCCTCCCAGGGATTGTCGGGCCAGTGGTGTTTGGGGTAGCGCCGTTTCAGCTCTTTCTTTACTTCATGATACGTTTGGTTCCAGAAATTTTCCAGGTCACGGGTGACCTGGACCGGTTTAAATCCGGGAGACAACAGGTGCACCAGCAGGGGAGTTTTGTGGTTATTAATCGTCGGGGTTTGACTCCAACCAAAAAGCTCCTGTAATCTGGCTGCCAGGACCGGAGGCTCACCCTCGGAAAAATACGAAATCCTGGCAGTGGAACCGCTGGGCAAGCGTATTTTTTCCGGAGCCAATTCATTCAGTGCCTGCTGCTGTGTATAGCTGAGACTGTTTTGCAATATTTCTCTCAAAGGCAACCTGAAAAGCTCCTGTCCGGATTTTACATCACTTAGGTAAGGGGCCAACCAGCTATTCACCGTTTCCAGCAGCATTGCTGTGCTCACATCTGGCCAGAAATCCGGCCCATTCCATACCCGCAGGCTCATGATCCTGTTTTGCCATTGCTTCACTTGCTCGTCAAAGTTCAGCCATTTTTCACCGGAATTTTTCAACATGCCCAAAATGGCCTGTGTTACCTGCGCCTTATCCGGGGATTTCAGGTTTTTCTTTTGAAGCAGGATCTGCCCGATTTTCCATTCTTCCACTGCCAGGACCATTTCCTCCTGTTCATCCCAGTAGATGCGGGGCTTTATTTTGATCATGGGTTTCAAATCCTGGGGAGAAAGTACCGAGGCCAGAAAAATTTTCCCCACTCCTGTTCCTTCGTGTAGCTGAGCAATGGCAATCCAGGGCTCCCGTGCCAAATCATCCTTTCGGTCCATGGCAGCTATTTTGCCATTGGCCAGGTGAAAGTGGGCCTGGTTGCCAGGCCTGGCGGAAGCAATCCTTTCCGGAAACGCCTGGGCCAGCAGAATACCGGTCATATAGGGGTCCACCGGTTCATTGGAGGCCTCCATTTTCAGGATTTTCCGGTAAGCCTTTGCTACCTGTTCAATTTTGCCAAAATCCCGGTGCTTATGGGCAGACCTCCTGTGCCTTCTCAACCCTTCAATTCTCAAGTTGATGTCTATGCCCTGAGAAGAGGGCAGGGGATCTTTTTCTTCCAGGAGGGCAGCCAGATCAGTGGCCAGCGGCTGTTGACCGATTTCCTGGCTATAAACCAAGAGGTGGGCAATTCTGGGATGGGAAGGAATGGCATGCAGTTCCAGACCATGGGGAGTGATCTTTCCTTCTGCAATGGCTCCCAGGTGTTCCAGTGAGGATACTGCCTGCTGCCAATGCCCCTGGGGTGGGGGACTGATCCATTGCAGCTGCCGGTAATCGTTTATGCCCCATTTATGAAGTTCCAAGGCAAGGGAAGCCAGGTCGGTTTCCATGATTTCAGGTTGCCGGAAGGGCAGTAATTTTTCCTGGCTTGCTTTGGACCAAAGTCGGTAGCAAGCGCCAGGTCCCAGCCTGCCTGCCCTGCCTGCCCGCTGGGTGGCCGTATCCTGGGTAAGGGGCAGTGTCACCAGTCGGTTCAATCCGGAATTGGGATTGAAGGTGACCGTACGCATAAAGCCGCCATCCACCACCACATGAATTCCCTCTATGGTGAGGCTGGTTTCTGCGATAGCCGTGGCAAGCACGATTTTTCTTCGCCCTTCCGGGTCGGGTAGCAGGGCAGCTTGCTGTCTGCCAAATGCCATTTGTCCATACAAGGTATAGACTGCCGCTTCGGGAAATCGGGCTTTCAGGATAGCCGCAGTTTTTTTGATCTCTCCTTGTCCGGGAAGAAAGGCAAGCACATCTCCCTGGTGTGCAGACTGGGCTTCTCCAATCACTGCTGACATCCTGTCTGGCAAATTAAAGAGGTCCGTGCCCGGGCGGTAATGGATGGAAACAGGGAATGCTTTTCCCGTACTGGCCACCAAAGGACAGTTCAGCTGTTCTGCCAGAACCCGGCTGTCCAGGGTAGCAGACATGACCAGTAATTTCAGGTCCGGCCGCAGGAATTGCTGGACTTCCCGGGTCAATGCCAGGCCAAGGTCGGCATGTATGCTTCTTTCGTGAAATTCATCAAAAATAACCAGGCCTACGCCTTCAAGGGCATTGTCCTGCTGCATCATTCGGGTTAATATGCCTTCTGTGATGACTTCGATTTGGGTGTTTTCCCCGACACAACTGTCAAACCTCACCCGGTAGCCAGTGCGTTGGCCCACGGATTCTCCCAGCAACTGGGCCATCCGCTGGGCAATACTTTTAGCCGCCAGTTTCCGGGGTTCCAGCATCAAAATTTTATTTCCCCCTAACCAGTCCTCTTCCAATAAGGTCAGGGGCAGGAGGGTGCTTTTACCTGCTCCTGGCGGGGCATGGAGCAGCAGGGTTGGATGTTGTCTGAGTAGTTTTTTTAATTCCGGAATGACTTCCAGAATGGGCAGGTTAGGAAATTCCTTCAATGGTGGAAAATGATTTTTGGAAAAGGTAAAGGTAAAAAAATAAACAGACAGCCGGTATGGCCGGCTGTCTGTATTGGTATTATTCTATGGCTACCTTGGCCTGGCCATATTCCCATTTGACCAGCATGCCGTCATCATGGATTTCATAGGTCAGGTTTTCTGTAAGGGAACTGGTTTGCTGAGAAGGCACATTTACCCGGAGCACATCCTGGCTTTCATCGTACTGCGTTCCCCATTGACCGGTTTGCTTGTTGAAAATAAAGGTGCTGGTACCTTCATTCGGGATAATGAAAAAGCTATACTTTCCGGCCGGCAGGGATTCACCGGCTACCTTGATGTCCTTGCTTGTTTCAAACAAGGTGGCCTCATTGGCACCCGCTCTCCAGACTTTTCCCAGGGGAACCAATCCACCGAAAATCTCCCTGCCCTTTACCCCAGGGCTGCTGTAATTGACAGTAATGTCAGCTCCGTTTATGCTTCCATCTGCCGTTTTTGGAGGGCTGGCAGGGGTCTGACTTTTAGAAAGGAATATCACGGACATCATCAGTAGTCCCGTGAGTCCAAGCATTTTAATGGTTGATGTTTTCATTTTGGTTTTTTATTTGATTAAATATGGATTAAATAACGGCTGAAGCCATCATTGGGTTATTACCCTACCATTATATTTTCACCCATGCCTGTTTCTTGTGGCTCTCAATGATGCGCTCACAAATCAGCAATTCCCTGTAACCATCCTCAAAAGTAGGGTAGGAGGGCTTTTCGGGTTGTTTTCCTTCACTGATGGCCGCATATACTTCCTTAAACATTTGTTTGGAAGTATCCGGAAATCCTTCATTGTGCCCGCCTGGAAAACCGATCAATTTGGCGGCTTCCGGTGTGAAGAGGGCAGGATCCTTCATCAGGTGCTGGTTGGCAGTTTCGCGCTTTCCTATCCAAAGTTCATTGGGCTTTTCGCTGCACCATTCAAAATTGGCTTTAGAGCCTGCTATTTCTATGTTCAGCCGGTTTTTTCTTCCAGCATTCACCTGGCTTACGGTAACAGAGCCCTTGTTGCCATTGTCAAAACGCAACATCACCGTGGCATGGTCTTCTGTATTGATGGGAACTTCTTCATAATCCGATTCCTGCAGCATTTTGCCACTGTAAGTCTCTATGGCTTTCAGGGGTTTGAGCCGGGTTTTATGCACGGTAGTAAAATCCGCCATTACCTCTGTGATTTTTAAACCGGTCACGTACTCGGTCAGGTCCAATAAGTGGGACCCAATATCTGCAATGGCCCTGGAATCACCGGATTTGTCCGGCTCTAACCTCCAGTTGTAATCGGTTTGCAGAAACAACCAATCCTGCAAATAGGAACCCATAATGCTGTAAATATCTCCCAGTTCACCGCTCTCCCGCATGGTTTTCATCTGCCGTACCATGGGGTAATAGCGCAGGTTAAAATGAACTGCATTCACCAACCCTGTTTTTTTGGCCAGCTGTAACAATTCCTCCGCTTCTCCTATTTTGGTGGCCAGGGGTTTTTCGCAAACCACATGCTTTCCGGCTTCCAATACGGCTTTGGATTGGGTATAATGCAGGAAATTGGGGGTGCAGATATGAACAGCCTTTATGGAGGCATCCTTCAGCATGTCCTCAAAGAGCATGGCTTTTTCTATACCCAACTGAGCGGCTTTGGCTTTGGCCAATTCCTCGTTCACCTCGCAAAGGGCAGCTACTTCAATGTTTGGGTTTCTTCTCAGGGCTTCAATATGGGCAGGGCCAATGAATCCGGTGCCAACTACCGCTACTTTAATTTTTTCCATGATGTTAGGTTTATTTTAAAAGATTAGCCTTAAAGATAGAAGGTACTTTTGTATTTTTCAATGGTAATTTCCTTAAATGCCAGCGCTGCCTGCCGGCAGGAAGGATAACCTGTTCGATTCGGTATTCTTTTTCAGGACCTTGGGTGGCTCACTCAGGGAGAATACTTATTTTTGGGACATGGAAAAAGAGCAAAGAACAGCCCTGGTGACCGGCGCTGCCAGGGGAATCGGACAGGGAATAGCCCGCTCATTGGCAGCGGAAGGTTTCTCCCTTTTCCTGGCGGATAAGCTGGCTGAAGCCAGGGATACCGTAGCGCAATGCCGGGACCTGGGAGCAAGTGTGGAATTTATTTCCTGTGACATTACCGCTCCCGACCAGCGGGCCGCCCTGCTGCAGGCCATCAAAGACCATTCAGGCAGACTGGATGTACTGATCAATAATGCCGGAATTAATGTAAAGGAAAGAAAGGACCTGCTGGAAGTCGCAGAGGAAGATTACGATCTGGTAATGGATACCAATTTGAAATCCCCCTTTTTTCTTACCCAAAAAATCGCTTCCTGGATGATGAAACAAAAGGAGGCTTTTCCGGATCGCCATCCCCTCATCATCAACATCGCTTCCCTGACCTCATATGCCGCATCCATTCATATGGCACCCTATTGTTTTTCCAAAACCGGGGTAAGCATGATGACCCAGCTTTTTGCCCAAAGACTGGCGCCCCATGGCATCGGGGTGTACGAGATTCGCCCTGGCATCATTCAAACCGATATGACAGCAGCTGCTCAAGACAAGTACGACCGCTTCATTGCTGCCGGAGGCCTTCCCATAGCCCGCTGGGGCTTGCCTGACGATGTGGGAAAGGCGGTTCAGGCCATTGTTAAAGGATATTTGCCCTATTCCACCGGTGAAGTCATCAATGTGGATGGTGGATTTCACATGCGGCAATTATAGAGATGGGTTTATACCCTGAAGGAGCAGCGGAATAAGAAAAGTGAGTAGGCGCAGGTACAGGTTCATGTTTTTAAGGGTTAATGGTGGCTATGCTTCCATCGGGAAGGTGCTTCAAGGGGGCCATTTTGATGTTACGCAAATGGGTTTCACCCGAAATCTCCGTATCGTGGTAGAAGAGGTACCAGTTTCCATCATACGATACGATCGAATGGTGGGTAGTCCAACCTGCTACAGGTGCCAGGATATTTCCCTGATAGGTGAATGGGCCATAGGGCGTATCTCCTGTCGCATAGGCTATGTGGTGGGTATCTCCGGTGGAATAGGAGAAGTAATAGGTGTCCTGGTGTTTGTGCACCCAGGCAGCTTCAAAAAAACGCTTGTCATGATCACCGGCTTGGATGGGATCTCCATTTTCGTCCAGGAGCAGCACATCTTTGGCTTTCTCCGCCAGGTTTTTCATATCGGGAGCCAGCCGGGCGACCTTGGGTGCCAATGCCGGCTGATCAGGTGCCGGTTCCCCGTCAGTAGGTTGATCTCCGGGATAGTGGTATTCTCCATCTTTCCACCGTTGCAGCTGGCCTCCCCAGATTCCTCCAAAATAAAGGTAGTATTGATCCCCATCCTGAAAAACGGCAGGGTCAATGCTATAGGTGCCTGGAATGGGGTCAGGCTCGGGTACAAAAGGACCTTCAGGCTGTTCGCTGATGGCAACCCCAATTTTAAATACGTCGGCAGTATCCTTGGCAGGGAAATAGAGGTAATACTTACCCGCTTTTTCGGCGGCATCCGGAGCCCAAAGCTGTCGGGCGGCCCAGGGTATATCGTCCACATGCAAGGCAGTGCCATGATCGGTTACAGGGCCATCCGGGGCTTCCATGGAATATACCCGGTAATCTTCCATGGCAAAATGAGCGCCCCAGTCGTCTGATGGGATTCCGGCCGGAATGTCATGGGAAGGGTAGATGTAAATTTTTCCATCAAATACATGGGCCGAAGGATCTGCCGTAAAGGGTTCGGCTACCAGAGGAGGGTGGGCAAATTTTTTCTCCTCTTCCATCTCCGACTTCCTTGTCTCTTCCGATTCTTTTTTCTTTTCCTGACAGGCAGTATGGAGCAGGACAAGGAAAATGAGCATTAATCTGGTTAAGGGCATAGGTGAAACGATTGGTTTTGATAATGTCAAAAATACACAATTCCTGCGATTCAAAATATTAAAGACGAGGTCAGTTGGATCTAACTACGGGTAATGGTTTCGTTTTAGGGTTTGCAATCCTGCTGCCGGGATCGTCCATGATTGAGAACTCCTCAAGGCAATTGGGGGAACGTTAGGGGGATTGCAAATCCCCTTTATCTGTCCCACGGAATTGCAAATTCCGAGGAGCGGCTGTTTGACATTTGCAATTCCGAATCCAGATAATGCAACAATTAAACGATGAACCAAATAACCGATTATGCAATTTCACCCTTAACCACCACGTTTGAATTCAAAGTAAAGGCTGATTGCCAGACAGCCACTATGAAGACCTAAGCCGGTTCCGAGCCTTTTAACCCTTAACCAACCCGGCTGATCCGAAAACCAGGCACAGGTTCCAGAAGGCCAGCCCCAAAGCCCAGCCTGCATAGAACCAATAATTTCAGACTTCCCGCTATAAAAATTGGATTAAAAAAATGGATAAAATTTGGTAATACAGATCCTTCGAGTAAATTTGTTACTCTTACCATGTGGATTACGTGGCGAAGCTGTGAAAGGCTTCCAGTGCGTGTTTTTTGGACCCTGGTTTTTATGTTTTTTACTTCTAAAATAATGCATTTTAAATTTTTTATGATGCCCTTATTCTCCTTTGTGAAAGTCTCTTGCTGGATTCATTGATTACTTCCAAAACCAGGATTAAATTACTGGTCAAGTTCTTTTCCAATGCCGGAAACAGAGGCTACCTCCGGGGGCTGGCAGAAGAGTTCAATGAGTCTACCAATTCCGTTCGGGTGGAACTTAACCGGCTTTCCGAAGCCGGCTTATTGCAATGGCAGACCAAGGGAAAGACCAAAAGCTACCAGGCCAATGTAGCGCATCCGCTGTATAAGGAAATCAGCAGCATTGTCAGTAAATACCTGGGTTTTGACCATCTCCTGGAACAGGTGGTCTCCAACCTTGGAAATGTTCAAAAGGCCATTATTCAGGGCGACTATGCAGCCGGCAAAGACAGCGGAACCATAGAGCTGACCCTGATTGGTGAAAACATCAACATGGAATACCTGCAGTTCCTGATAGCGAAAACAGAGGAGAAAATAAACAGGAAACTCCGGGTGCTGGTATTGGAAAATGAAGCCCAGCCCATTACCGGAGGTCTGGTGGTATTCGAACGCAGTCTGGCATGAGGAATGGTCCGGAAACCTACCTCTCCGTAGTGGTACCGGTATACCAGTCGGGCAGGTCCCTGGAGGCCTTGATTTACCGTTTGGAAGCGGTAATGGCAGGCATCAGTCAGCAGGTGGAATTGATTTTGGTGGACGATGGCAGCAGCGACAACAGCTGGGAGTTGATTTGTGCCGCTGCCAGGAATTCCAAGTACGTAAAAGGAATTCGCCTGAGCAGGAATTTTGGCCAGCACCATGCCATAGCCGCCGGTCTGGATGTATCCAGGGGAAGGTGGACGGTGGTCATGGATGCCGACCTGCAGGATTTGCCGGAAGAAATTCCCCATTTACTGAGTAAAGCCATGCACGGCTATGATGCGGTCCTGGCCAGAAGGATCAACAGAAAAGACAGCCGCTGGAAAATTGCCCTGTCGGCAGGGTTTTACCGGTTTTTCAGGTACATGACCGGGACCCCGCTGGATCCCGCAGTAGGAAATTTCGGTGTTTATCACCGAAAAGTCATTCAGGCCATTTTGCAGATGAGGGAGAGTATCCGCTATTTTCCGGCTCAGGTTCAATGGGTAGGCTTCAGGCAGGGATATTTCAATGTGAGCCATGGAAAATCCGCCGTTTCCTCCTCCAATTATGGTTTCCGGTCTAAATTTCACCTGGGCTTAAATGCCTTGATGGCATTTTCTGATAAACCCCTCCGCTTGACCATAAAATTAGGTTTTTTAATTGCCTCTATTGGGTTTATATTTGCATTGACCACCTTGATTCGGTATTTTACGGGAAGCATTGTGGTGCCAGGGTATGCCAGCCTGATCGTCTCAGTCTGGGTATTGGCAGGGCTTATTCTGATGACCCTGGGAATGGTGGGATTGTATGTGGGGAAAACCTTTGAAGGTGTCAAAAACCGGCCTTTATACGTAGTGGACAAAAAAACCTGAATGATACAATATATACCTTTTGACTCTTCCCTGTTTGGCTACCGGGTAGGCAAGCTCCTGCTGGAAAAATCACTTCCCGATATGACCCGCCTGCGATCCCAGGCCCATGATTTTAAACTGATTTATGTGATGGGCAAGCCCGGTCTGGTCAAAATGGGAGGCTGGCCCCCCATCAGTACCCGGGTGGACCTGGTGAAGGCCATCATGAAAACAGACCTGCAGCCATTACCCGATGAGGTAGACGGCATTCATTTCGGGGAGCAGGACGTTTCCGGATCCCTCTCTGCCGCCGATCAGCGGCAATTGCGGCAACTGGTCCTTAGCAGCGGCCAATGGTCCCGGTTCCGGCAGGATCCGCTTTTGGCCAATCAGGAATACGAAAAGCTTTACAGTACCTGGTGGGAAACCATCACCAGCCAAAACCACCGGGTCATGGTAGCCAGGAAAGGCAAGCGATTACTGGGATTCATTACGTTCCGCCTGCTCAGGGGCAGGGCTTATGTAGACCTTTTTGCGGTAGAAGGAAAATCTCAGGGAAAGGGTATCGGCAGAAACCTGATGAAATGTGTTTTTCAGGAGGTATACGCCAAAGGGCTGGTTCAGGTGGGACTTTCCACGCAAAAGGCCAATGAACGGGCCATGGACTTTTACGTGCAGGCAGGCTTTCAGCCCATGAAGGAAACCCTGATTGCTCATTGGCGGCCCGGGAATCCCCTATGAATCAGGACAATCGTTGATAGCGCAAACAAAAACCAGGTTTCAGGTAAAAGCCTATACGCCGGAGCTTGCCGGAGACTGGCAGGAAGTACTGCAAGGGGCACCGAATGCTACCCTGATGCACCAAAGGTCCTTCCTGGCCTATCATGGTGAGCGTTTCAGGGATGCCTCCCTGATACTTTATAAAGACCATCAGCCCCAGGCGGTTTTTCCCGCTCACCGGCAGCAAGAGGAGGTATTTTCTCATCAGGGGCTCAGTTATGCAGGGCTGATACACAAGCCCTGTTCCTTTGGTCAGGAATTGCAATTGTATGTACAACTGCTGCGCTACTATGAGGAACAGGAAGTCAGCAGGATCAGGATCAAGGCAACGCCTTTATTTTACAGTGACCGGTTTCAGGAATCCCTGTCCTATATCATGCATTTGGCACAGGCAGAAACCAGCCAACTGGAACTCTCCCTGGCCCTACCATTACCCCTTATGATCAAACACAAAGGCAGAAAGGCAACGATTCGCCAGGCTTCAAAATCAGGATTGGAAATCTGGGAGGAGGCTGATGTGGGCTTGTTTTGGGATAAACTACTGGTACCTAATTTGCAAAACCGTTATCAAAAAGCACCCACCCATAGCAAGGATCAGATGCGTTATTTAAAGACCAGGCATCCGGAAAATATCAGACAATTTACGGTCTACAGGAAGGGGATTCCGCTGGCAGGTGCCACGGTTTACTTTACACCCAATTGCCTGCATACCCAATACCTGGCCACCAATGGGGAAGGCAGGGATTATCATGCCCTGGATTGGCTGATCCATTACCTGTGCAACACCCAGGCGGAGGGAAGGAAGTACCTGGACTTTGGTCATTCCAATGAATGTGCGGGGAAAAAAATCAACCGGGAGCTTTTCCGCTGGAAGGAAAGTTTTGGTGCCCAGACCTTTGTACATGCACACTACAGCCTGGCCCCTGCAGCCTGGCGACAGCTGGATCAAGTGTATGACTGGCAAAGCCGGCAAAAGGATGCCTAAAAGGTCAGCCATCAGCCCGGAAAGAAGGCAACAACTGCAGGCCAAAAATGCCTGCTATGTCATTACCTGTTACAAAGACGAATTTCTATGCAAGGACCATCCAAATGGTCGTTGTGAGCGAGGTTTTTTCTCCCTTTTTCTGCAAGTATTGTATGGAATGGCTTTTGCAAAAAAATATAACTTGCCATACACGGTAGATTTTTCTAATGTGCAGTACGCCTACAGTGGGAATCAGGACAGTGATAGGAACAATTTTTGGGAAGTATTGATGGTACAGAGAAGTCCTTCTTCGGGATTTATACCCCTAGTAAATCTCCGGTACGAAACGCATCCGTTGAGAATATGGAGCCGCCATTTTATACGCTCCCTACATCAAACGCTTCAATCGGAAATCCGACTTCAGGATAAGTTGCTTGACAAAGCAAATGCCATAAAGGAAAGGTTCAAGGCTTTTAAAATACTAGGTTTGCATGCGCGGCGTACCGATCATCCTACGGAGGTGCCCCCAGTTAGTGAGCGGGCATTAATAAAGAAAATTGAAAAAAAAATAACTGCCTTTGACCGCTTATTTGTAGCCACGGATGATGCAGCTTTTTTAGAAATGCTGAAAGCCAGGTTTCCGCAAAAAGTGCTGGCCCATGATTTTGTTCGCTCGGCTGGCCAAAAGGCCATACACGATCATGGCTGTAAATTAAATGGAATACTTTTGGGAGAACAAGCCCTTTTGGATTGTCTTTCCCTGTCCTTTTGTCAGGAGCTGATCCTTTCGCCATCCAACTTATCCTATGCGGCTTTGCTGTTTCAACCTGAAACTCCTTACACCCTGGCCGAAAGCAATGCGGCCGCCTGGTCCCGACGGAAAACGCTACTGGCCTACCGGTTAAACCAATGGGGAATCCGAAAGTGGTAATACATGATTGACACCTACCCCTATAAACCATCCATTCCTGCCAACTGCCCCCGATGTGGCGGCGAAAGTAGGGATACCGGCGAACTGTTTTTCCAGGGAACGCATGTTTTAGCCGAACATAGCTGTGGTGATTGCGGGCTTGATTTTTATGCGACGCTGCCAATTGGTCATGCTGCCCTTTATCCGGTGGTTTGTGCCCGGGACGGAAGCTATGCCCGGTACAACCGGCAGGAAGGGTCCTGGATGGCCTTGCCCCTGATCCGGTCTCTTCAGAAAGACGCAGGTGTTGGGGCAGCAATAGGGCTGGTACAGCCGAATTCCGGAGGAGACCTGATCCTGGTCAATTGTTTGGACAGTTGTTTCGGGCATGTTTTTACCAAACTATGGAATGTGTATTTGCTTAAAAAACAGTTTCCCTTCAAAACCCTGGCGGTACTGTTACCGGCTCGCTGCCGTTGGTTGATTACTGATGCGGAGGTAGAGATCTGGCCAGTGGACCTGCCTTTGGAGGAGATGGGCAAGGGCATCCGAGGCTTGGATGCCTGGGTGAAGGAACAGTTTAAGCGGTTTGGATCTGTGGCCCTGAGTGAAGTGCCGGTGCATCCCCCGCTGGAGGGATTGGATTTTGAAGAAATCCTTCAGGCCCGACCATTTGCCCTGGAGGATTTTGAGCGTCAGCCGCTGCAACTTACTTTTATCTGGCGTTCCGACCGATTTTGGCTGAACAGCCGCATGCTGGATTTCTTTCACAAGGCCTCCATCAAATTTGGGTTTCAGGGTCGGGTGCAGGGACTACTGTGCTACCGGCAGGTCAGTTTACTGGGCCGGTTGCTTCGAAAGCTCCGGAAATCCCTACCGGAAGCGCGTTTTGTGCTGACGGGGCTCGGAAAGGAGGGAAGGCTTCCCTCAGGATGGAAGGACGAGCGAGTGGAGGTAATCGACGAAGGAGTAGAACGAACCTGGAATGAGCTTTACCGGCATAGTCAGTTGGTTATGGGGGTACATGGCTCCCATATGTTAATACCCACCGCCTTGGCAGCCGGTTTTGTAGAGATCCTGCCCCGGCACAAGATACCTCATTTGACGGAGGACATTGGCCGGCAGCACAGCGGCCGTCTGGGTGCTTTTCTGGGTAGGTTTGTGGATGAGTTTTCTTCTTCCAGTTTGGTTGCCGGACATGTGGTAAGTATGGTGAAGGGGTTTGGACGGGTTTATGGGGAGCTTAATATGGCAGTTCGGAGGGAGCAAAAAGCCGTAGGGGTTGAAATGGAAGCATTGAATTAATGCTAGATTTATTGCTGGTGTCAGAAAACTGGAAGTTCCACTTGCTGATGTCGGTATTGTAAGTGCGATACGAAGTAATAAGAGTTTCCAAAAAAACCACCGCAATTTACGGGTCTTCAAGGAAGCTATCTGTTAGCTGAGATTTGAGTCATTTATTTTAATTGCCAATATCCGTCAAGTATAAAGTGATCCAAAAAATTAAGACCTTTCTAAAAAACACATCACCGATTTTTCTAATGGATATTTACCGGTCATTCCGGAAGAAAAAGAAGCTGGATATAGATGGCCTTAGTACTGAGGAAGTATTTTTAAAGATATATAAAGAAAAGTTTTGGGTGTTTGGGGAAAGTGTTTCAGGAACAGGTTCAGACACAAATCAGACCAATGTCATTATTCCTGAAATGGAAAAGTTATTCCAGGAGTTGGAAGTGAAATCGATTTTAGATGCTCCCTGTGGGGATTTCAACTGGATGAATCAGGTGAATCTTGCAGAGATAGATTATTTGGGAATCGATATTGTAGAAGACCTGATACATTTTAATAGGTCAAAAAATTGGAATAAACGGAGTGTTAAATTCAAAACAGGAAATATTATTACAGATGATTTACCAAGGGTTGATTTGATACTGTGTAGAGATTGTCTGGTTCATTTTTCCTTTGCAGATATCAAAAAAACCTTGGTTAATTTTAAAAAATCAGGATCAAAATACCTATTGACCACTAGTTTTACAAGCCATGCAACCAACCAGGAAATCCAAACTGGATATTGGAGGCCTTTAAACTTGCAAAAATCACCCTTTAATTTCCCCCCACCCGTCAAAACAATTAATGAAAAGTGTATGGAAGGAGGAGGAAAGCATAGGGATAAGATGCTTCTAGCGTGGGAATTAAAGAATCTGACTATCTAATTTGTAGCATATTCAAGGAAATTAAAATTTAATCCTGCTGTCTTATTGCAAATCCCATTTCAAAATTGGTCGCCGACTAGGTATTTATTTTCAATTTGCTAAAAGTGAATTTTTATTTATTCTACAAGTCGTATGTCCAATGGTTATAGGTAAAGGCCGTGATTAAAATTGATTTTACCGTTCTTTCAGTTGAAATGAATTTCTGACTTAAAATCAAGAATGAAACAAGGCATTACTAATACTATTTTTAAAATAAGGAGAAGTAAGCTATATCAAAGATTCAAATATTTTTATTTGAGTAGAAAGCCATTTTTAAGGTATTTTTTCAATAAATCAAAGAGAGACAATCTTTTGGGAGAAAAGCCTGTTTTTATTTATAATCATATTCCTAAGTGTGGTGGGACAAGTTTTAACGTCATACTTAATGATTTTTTTTCCGTAATTAATGATTATCCTCCTCATGAGTTAGAGTTTGAATGCCATATTGATTTTTTAGAAAGCCTTAAAGTACATGAGAAAGAAACACCAGATTATTTAGAGTTAAAACCTTTTCAGGCAATGTCAGGTCATTATTTTTATAACGAAATTTTTCTAAGCAATAGGTTTGAAGGGATATACGAATGTCCCAGAGTGAAATTAATTTCATTTTTGAGGGACCCATTAACTCATCGCGTTTCTTTGTATTCCTTCGGAATAAAAAAGGGGCATTCTTATATTAAAGGAATAGAATTAGAAGACTACATTTTAGAAGAGAAAAACTATTATTCAAAATTATTAGAATGTAATATTGATAATTACAAAGAGAGATTGGATAGTTATTTTTTTATCGGGATTATGGAAGAATTTAATAGATCAATTGAATTGTTGTCTAATAAAATGCGAATGAAAGTAAATAGATCAATTCCAAATATTAATAGATCAAATTCTGAAAAATATTATGGGATGCTATCAGAAGAAATAAAGCAAGAATTTAAGAGTTCAAATCATCTTGATTATTTAATATATGAATATTCAATAAAATTGTTTATAAAACAGCAAATCGATTTTTTGAATTAGGCACCTAGTCAATAATTCAATCTTAGTCTATTAGTCCAAAAAGGAACTTTATTTCAGGCATAAACTGCAAAAAGCCAATCTGCTAGCTTTTTGCAATAATCGAAAGCGTCTAATACCTTGATGATCAATTAATAAGAACTTATTCATCAAGTGCCTAATTCAATCGATTTTATATGATATTGAAACGGTATTTATTGTTTGGGTTACCGAAAATAGATTTACTTCAGCTCTTTGTGTAGGTAATGGCAGGTTCAGTGAAAAAACAAATAAAATTTTCCATCTCCATGCTATATGGACAAGGTTTCGAGTTTAAGTGCTATAATTTACTATAAAAGGGTGTAGATGGAATGTTTTTAAGTTAAATTGAATATGGTATAATGAAAATTCCCTAGGCATATTCAAACGTTCTTGCACTTATCTTTACCGACAGCTATTTCGAATGGATGTGCATTGATTAAGACAATACTTATTAGGTGACAAAAGCGGAATTGTTTGTCTAAAAAAAAAGATCAAACCGGAAGGTATTATTTCCGGACATGGTTTCATTCGAGGAAATCGGAAAACTTATGTTTAGCCATTGAAATGAGCAACAACCCTGGTTTATTGAATAAAATGATTCAAGCTTGATGTTTCAGAAATATTTCAAACATTTTTCCTTTTTTTATCACTATCTGGAATATAGGATTTTTGTGAATATGGGACTTAATATTTCCGTAGGCTTATTGGATGGGTTCGGTATTGTGATGTTTCTTCCGCTTCTGCAGATGGTAGATGGTAGCGAAAATGTCAGTTCGGAAAAATTGGGAAATATGGGATTTATTGTCAAGGGTATTGAAGGGTTAGGCCTAACACTCAATTTACCAACTGTTCTGCTTTTTATGTTGTTATTCTTTAGTCTTAAGGGAATCGCAAGGTTTGTAGAGTCGTATTACAGAACTGGTGCTCAATACTATTTCCTGAGAAAACTCAGGTTGGAGGGTATTTATAGCTTAAGAGATTATGCTTACAAATCTTTTGTAAATGCAGATTCTGGTAGGATTCAGAATTCTCTTTCAGGGGAAATCAATAAAGTTGCTAGCGCTTCCAACTCCTACTTTATGACCTTGCAATGTGTTGTTATGACCCTTGTGTATGGTATTTTGGCTTTATTGGCTAATGCCGAATTTGCAGTAATGGTCATGGTAGGAGGATTGCTATCCAACATACTTTTTAAGGTGATCAATAAAAAGACAGTGAGTGCCTCCCGAAAGATCACCTATGAAGGTCATGATTATCAAGGAATGCTGATTCAAAACGTGGCTTTTTTCAAATATTTGAAAGCAACTGGGTTGGTGGATGAGTACTCTGCGAAAATGGCAAAATTGGTGGAAAGAGTGGAATCAAACGGTAAGCGAATTGGAGTATATGGTGCAATATTGTACGCCAGCAAAGAGCCTGTGATAATGGCTGTTGCAATTGGAGTTATTTTTATACAAACCTATTTGATGGGGCAGAGCTTGAGTTTAATTATACTCAGTTTACTGTTTTTTTACAGGGCATTAACCTACTTAATGAGTTTACAGACATTTTACAATAATTTTTTGACCAATTCAGGTGCATTGGAAAATATGCGCGAATTTCTTGACGACCTTCAGGAAAACAGGGAGAAAAATGCCGGGATTAAGAAAGTTTGCTTAAACAATGAAATTAGATTTGAAAATGTAGGGTTTGCATACAGTAAAAAAAATATTCTAAAAGAAATAAATTTGGTGATTTCGAAAAATGAATCGGTGGCCTTTGTAGGGGAAAGCGGTAGTGGAAAAACTACGTTGGTTAACCTTATAACTGGATTGATTTCAAATCAAACCGGAAATTTAACTGTAGATGAAGAAGAAATAAATAAAATTGATCTTAGAGCGTATCAGGCAAGGATAGGCTACATTACTCAGGAACCGGTTGTGTTTTCTGATTCTGTTTTTAACAATGTGACTTTCTGGTCGGAACAAAGCGATGGGGTGAATAAGCGCTTTTGGGAGGCTTTGGAGAAGGCCCATATTGCTGATTTTGTTAGACAATTACCTGAAAAGGAAAACACGCTTTTAGGAACCAACGGGATCTTAGTCAGCGGTGGCCAGAAGCAACGTATTTCTATTGCCCGTGAACTGTATAAAGATATCGATCTTCTGATCATGGACGAGGCTACCTCATCGTTAGATTCTGAGTCCGAAAAAATAATTCAAGAAAACATCGAAGCTCTTCAGGGAAAAGTGACGCTAGTCATCGTGGCCCATAGATTGGCAACAATAAAAAATGTGGACAAGATTGTACTCTTATCCAAAGGTAGAATTGTTGCCACGGATGGCTTTAAAGAGTTAGTGGACAATTCCCCTGCCTTTAAAAAAATGGTAGAATTGCAGACCTTTTGAAAAAAGAGCGAACCATATTTTGCATAAACTTCATTTAATTCACAAAGTCAAATCATTTTTCATTGACAAGAGACCGAAAGGTTTTGGAAGGGTTCTTAAGTTAATTGATGCCCTATTTTTCAAAGCCCTTCCAGAGGGAGAACTATTGATCAAAACGCTTGATGGTTTTCAATTATTTATAAACCCAAAATATGATAAAGGTATAGAGAGAAAGTTATACCTGACTGGAGTTTATGAAAAAGGATTGCTTAGGGTTTTAGACAACATTCTATCACCCGGGGACGTGATGGTCGATGCTGGAGCAAATATTGGGTTGATATCAATTTTTAGTGCCTTTAAAGTTGGAGACGAAGGCTTGGTCGTAGCTTTTGAACCGCACCCTGAAACCTTCTCGATACTTCAAAAAAATATTCTCATTAATGGATTAACAAAAATTTTACTTTTTAATAAAGCTTTGGGTTCGGCTTCAGGAATAGCCAAAATCTACTCGAATCTTCAAATTAATAGAGGCGCTGCATCCCTTGTTTTATTTGAGAAAAACTCGCCCTCGTTTGACGTTGATGTGGTCACTTTGGATTCTATCCTGACGGAAAGGAATATCCATAAGGTAAACTTATTGAAAATTGATGTCGAAGGATTTGAAATGGAAGTCTTGAAAGGGAGTCATAGTATTTTATCTAAATCAAATGGTCCCATTCTGGTCGTGGAATGCTCCACTACAAGAAGCAATTTCAATTATTCAATGGATGACCTATTTGATTTTCTCACACATCAGTATAGCTACCACGTTTTTAAGTTTAGTATTTCGAAAGAGAAAACTTCAAAGCTGATACCAGTGGAAAGGGTAAAGGATTTGCCAGAACATGACAATATATTGGCCTTTAAGGATTTACATTTATTGACTTTTTCCAAAAACACTTCGATTTTTGAAGGTTAAGAAAGTTGCCTTTCTCCTCAATGAGTTTCCCACCCTAACGGAAACTTTTATATTAAATCAAATTACTTTTTTGATAGCGAAAGGTATTGATGTTCATATTTTTTCCCTTTATCAGGGAGATTTTGACCAACTTCATTCCCAATTTCAAAAATACAAATTGGAAAATAAAGTCACTTATGTCGCTAATATTTGTCATAGTCCTTTGAAAAGATGGATGGAAGCCACCATATTTTTAAATAAAGAAGGTTTCATGAAAAATATAGGTGCGTTGATAAAGTGTGTTAACCCTTTTTATTTCGGGATTTCGGGATTCAAATTCACTTATTTCCTATACTATTCCAAAATGTATCCAATAAAAGATTATGATTTAGTTCATGCTCATTTTGGGATTATGGGTGCTTTTTTCGCAAGATTTACAAAAATCGGTTTGTTTAAAAATATGCCTTTTTTAGTGAGTTTTCATGGATATGATCTTACCGCCTCTCAGCGTGTAAAATCCGGAAAGTTATATCGAAAAATGTTTAGAAATGCAAAGTTGATTACTGTTAACTCAAGATATTCCTCAAAAATGTTAATGAGTAGTGAAAAGGATATTTCTCTGTGTATCAAAATCTTACCAATGGGTGTCAATACCAGGTTTTTCAATTCACCAAATTTTCCCAAAACACAAGGTAGTCAAGATCGTCAGAGGTTTAGAATGATTTGTGTAGGTCGTCTTATTTCCCTGAAAGGAGCAGATAGGGCACTAGATATTCTGGAAATCCTGATAAAGAAGTTTGGTTTAAAAAATGTTGATCTGGTGATTATTGGGGAGGGACCGCTTAGGCTAAAATTAGAACAGGTAATCCTCGAAAAAAGGCTAAAAAGGAACGTCCATCTTTTAGGTGCCAGAAGCCAAATAGAAATCAAGGAAGAATTAGCAGGGGCTGACCTTTTCATTTATCCTGGGAGAAGAGAAGTTGAAACTGGTAGAGCAGAAGCGCAAGGGTTAGTCATATTAGAAGCACAGGCAATGGGCTTGCCTATCGTGGCATTTGATGTGGGGGGGATTAGTGAAGGAATCCAAAATAATGAAACTGGCATTTTGGTACCTCCTGAGGACATAGATGAATTTGCCAATTGTGTTACGAAATTGCTTCTTAATCCCGACCAAAGGAAAGAAATGGGTAAAAAAGCACGAGAATTTGTTGTAGCAAATTTTGATATTGAGATTCTCGGTCAAAGATTATTGGATATTTATGAGGAGGTTTTGGAATGAAAAGTGTTTCTGTCATCATTCCTGTGTTCAATAATCAGGAAACTTTAGAACGGGCTGTTTTATCTGTAATAGAAGTTGCTGTTGTATCAGAAGTGATTATTGTAGTGGATGGTTCGGAAGATGACTCGCCATACGTTGCCAAAGAGCTAGCTGAAAAGTATAAAAAAATTAAAATCGTTTTTCATCCTAATAACCAAAACAAAGGTGCTTCAGCATCCAGAAATTTAGGATTGTCTCATACTTCATCTGACTGGATACAATTTTTGGATGCAGACGATGAGCTAATTATTGGAAAGATTGAAGAACAAATCAAATTAGTAACTTCTGAAACCGCATTTGTAGTCGGTAATAGCATTCATGTGTTTCCGGATAGTAAAAAGCACTACAGGAAATCGGATAAGGAAGTTTGGAAAGGCTTAATTAGAAGCAAATTGGGAGATACTTGTTCAAATCTTTGGAATAAGAAATTTCTACTAATGGTGGGAGGGTGGAATGAGAATTTGAGTAGCAGCCAAGAATACAACCTAATGTTTAGGTTATTAGCTGTTAACCCTATAGTTGTGTTTGACGAAAGGTACCTGACTTTAATTTATAAAACGGAGAACTCCATCAGCACACTTCCCGGAAAACAAAAACTGAGATCAATTAATTGGCTTCAATTAAGGGATAGGATTAGGGAACACTTAGTGAAAAATCAGCAATTTAGTCCTTTATATAAGTATTATTGGTCGGGAGCAGTTGGCCTATTTTGTGATCAGAATAAAATTGATATGCCAATACAGGTAAACAATAGTTTTTACAATATATATAGACTACAAATTTCGATTAAAATTAAAATTTATAATCTGATAAATTTCAATTCATGATTAAAAATTATTTGAAGGATAGTTTTTTCCACATTCAATATTGGTTTTTTATAGAATGCAGTAGAGCTTTTCGGCAAAACGATTCCTTAGGTAAAATTCTGAAATATTATTTTCCCTATATGAAGACTAATATGGACTATTCCAGAAGCCCTTTGTATTTGGGAATTCCTTGGTTAACCTTCGAGTCTATTGATCACCTAAGGAAAATAATCAAGCCTGACATGAAAGTCTTTGAATTTGGAAGTGGTGGATCTACAAAGTTTTTTGTAACTAGGGTAAAAGAAATTCACAGTGTTGAACATGATGAACTTTGGTATAACCTTGTTGAAAAAGAAATTGGAGGTTTTCAAAACCTCAGTTTGAACTTGACGAAAGGAGAAGATAAGCCAATCACCACAGCAGGTTTTATTTCAGATGAAGACAATGATTCACTAGATTACAGGAAATATTCTAATTCCATATCTGATTTTGAAGATCAATATTTTGATTTAATTCTGATAGATGGGAAAGCAAGGAATGCCTGCATAAGAAATGCAATCCCAAAATTAAAAAATGGAGGTTTTTTAATAGTTGACAATTCTCATAGGAAATCCTATTCTAATACCATATCATCAATCAGCAACTGGCTACTTTTCAGAAGTTTTGGTCCATCAGTGAATTCCAAACGATTCACACAAACCTCATTTTTTCAGAAGCCTGAGCATGGAATATAAACATCTATTAATTTCACGACTTAATGTCTTCTACAAAACCAAAATGTCAGGTAGAGGATTTGACCCTGATATATGGTTATTGGAAAGAGTGGAGATTTTTAAAAAGTTCTGTTTTCCGTCAATCCTCAACCAATCAAATAAAGATTTCTCTTGGTTTTTTTATATCGATTCCGAAACTCCTTTAGAAGTCAGAAATGATTTGGAAAACACTTTTGAACCATATCCTTTTATTAAGTTGATATCCCATCACTACGAAAGTTTCAATATTACCAAATACCTTCAATACGATATTCAACAATATTTGGGTTCAGACTTTCAATATTTGATATCCAGTAGGGTAGATACAGATGATATGCTTCATAAGGATTTTATAAAGAATGTTCAAATGCGATTTAATGATCAGAAATATGAGGCCATTAATTTTAATAAAGGATTGGTTTATCATATTCCTACAGGTGTTTCTTCAATAATGGTGCATCGATATAATGCCTTTTTATCTCTTATTGAAAAAAGACTTGAGGATGGTTTTAAAACTGTATTTTACAAACAACATACTGAATATAGAACTGACCCCTACAAGGTCGAAATAAAAATTAAACAATCCATGTGGTGTGTATCTATTCATGGATTGAATGACAGCACAGGTTTTTATGGAAGTGTAATTAAGTTTAAGAAGCCTGATTTTAAGGGGGATTTTGGATTTCGATATCAAAAAAAACCATCTTTTATAGAGGTTTTAAAGTTTACCATTCGATCTTATTCTAGGACAGTTCAAAAAGTAGGAGATAAATTTTTGATGTAGTTTAAAAAAAAAAATTCACGAAGTATAAATTTCCAATTTTTTCATTTTAAAATGAAATTAAAACATAAAATTAATATTTGTTTATACAATGGAATATTGGATGCATTGAATTTTAATTCATCTGTTGCAAAGGTTATAATAGGAAATAAATTTATCTGGAGAGACATTGTTTTCGATTTTGACAGAACCTTCGATTCGAATTTCCCTAAAAACAAGGAGTTTAAATTTATTCAAATAGGCGGGAATGACGGAGTAAGTTTTGATACCCTTTATTCTAAAGTAACAACAAGGAATTCAACCGGATTGATTTTGGAGCCGTCACCGAGATACTTTGAGAAACTAAAATCAAACTATAAGCACTTCAAACCAATTCAATTGCTTCCCTATGCCGTCTTCGAAAAAGCCGGAACTTTGGAACTGTTTGAATTAAATGATATTGGATTGAAGAACCATCCAGCATGGGCGGCAGGAATTGGGTCAGTGGATATCAACCATCTAAAAAATTTGAATGTCAAATCAGATGAAATTGCGAGGGTTGAGGTTGAAGGAATAACATTTGATGATTTATTGGAAGCCCATCCGGAATTTTTGAGTGTAGACTATTTGCAATTGGACACGGAAGGGTATGATTTCCAGATTCTTAAAACCATAGATTTTCAAAAATTTAGTGCGAAGATGATAAAATTTGAATTTAAAAATTTATCCTCGGATCAACAGAATGGTGCAATATCTATTTTTAAGGATAATTATTTTTTATTCAAAGATGAGTTGGATTTGGTATGTTTAAGAAAGAATTTGAAAATTAAATGTCGGATTTAAAGATCCTTACCATTCCTTCTTGGTACCCCAGTCCCAAGCAACCTTTGAGAGGCTCTTTTTTTCAAGAACAGGCACAATTTCTTCAGGGAAATAAAGGGCTTGATTTGCAAGTCCTTTATGGAGAGAAAAAATCATACCCTTTGCTCCATTGGATTTGGGTTTTTATTCAATCTTGGTTGAAACCTACTTGGCCGATTTCAACTGACAAAGTTTGGCAGGGTCCAACAGCTTATGGTTTTGATTTTCCCGCAAACAGAAGAATTCCAGATAAACTGCAGATCAAATTGGAACAGCGGCTTATTATGAAAGCCTACCGCAGTCTAGCGCTCTCAGGTTGGGAACCTGACTTGATTCATGCCCAAAGTAGTATGGATGCAGGCATCTATTCCCAGTATATTAGTCATAAGACGCAAGTTCCCTTTGTAATTACCGAACATCAAGTGTTTGTTTTTCACTACTACTCCAAAATACGTTCTACATTGATTTTGGATGCATTTCAATTAGCCCTTAAAACGGCAGCAGTAAGCTGGGATGAGCGCAGGCAAGTGATGATGCATCAGCCTCAATGCAACCCTAAGGTGATCTGGAATTTGGTCGATGAAGATCAATATGTGATTGATTTAACTAAAAGAAGCAAGGAATTCACGGTCATTACACTACTTAATTCACTTCCGATCAAAGGTGCAGAAGATTTTATGAAGGCCATGGCAATTGTGCTTCAATCCGATCCGGAGATCCGCTTTATCATGATTGGAAAAGGTGCAGATGAAAAATTATCCAACCCGCATGAAAATCTGTTTGTTAGAAAAAGCAAAGAATTGGGAATTTTTGAAAAAGGCGAATTCCGCCCCGTTGTACCCAGAGATCAAATTTCTGATGTCTTAAACCAAGCCCATGTTTTTATATCCCCCAGCATTCAGGAACCGCATGGGATTGCCGTGAGGGAAGCAATGATGTGTGGTTTGCCCATAGTCAGTACCGCCAATGGGGGGGTAGAAGACAGTGTTAATTCCGATACAGGATTGGTGGTACCTGTAAAACAACCTAAAGAAATGGCTTCTGCCATTATCAATGTGAAAAAAAATTATTCAAACTATCACCCAGAACGGATTAGGGAATTGGCCATCAGTCAATGTGGTAAAAAGGCTTTTTTAAAATCAATGTTAGATTTCTACCATATCGAAAACAAATAAGGTGGAAAAGAAACCCAAGTTAAGTGTCTGTATGATTGCCTATAATGTTGAAAAATTTATAGGCGAGGCAATAGAGGGAGTGTTGCAGCAAACTGCTGATTTTGAAATTGAATTGCTGATTTCCAATGATAATTCCCAAGACAATACAGAAAAAGTTGTAGAAAAATATATTAACGAACATGTGAATGGTCATTGGATACGATATAAGAGACAGGAAAAGAATTTAGGATCTACACTGAACTACCTTTGGGTGTTGGAACATTGTCAGGGAGAATATATTGCATTCTGTGATGGAGATGATTATTGGACTGATTCCTTTAAACTTCAAAAGCAGATCAATTTTTTGGAAAATACCAAGGAATTTATTGGCTCATTTCATAACCGGCGTAAATGTGATGTAAAAGGAAATGGTCTTTCTTCATCAATTCAGGAAAAAGAAAAAAGAAATTGGGATTTTGATGGATTGGTTTCCATTATGCCCGAAATTCCTTCGGCGTCAGTGGTATTTCGGAAGCCTTTAAACTTTGCCTTACCTGAGGAATTTAAGAAAGTGGTCATAAACGGGGATACTTTTCTATGGGTCTATGTTTTACAGTTTGGGGATTTTTATTATGACGCGCAAATTGGTCCTTCGGTTTATAGGATTCATTCTCAAGGTCTTTGGTCAACACAAAGTAGCTTTAAGAAATCAGAATTATCCTATAGCACCTATCTATTGTTGGATTCAGCTTTTCCGAATAGAAAAAGTGTCAAACTACAGCTTTTTCAAATCCGCTTTCATCTTTTCTATTATGCCATAAAGGGAAAAAAATGGGGCAAATCATTAGGCTATTACTTTTCTAATTTAATGGGTTTGGTTACCTATCCTTCAGGGATAAAGGTCTTTCTTGAATTTCATAAATCACTCCTTTTCAAATAACAAATAGAGTGACTATTTCAATTGTAATTCCATATTACAACGATTTTGAGAGATTAATCCGTTTATTAGAGTCTTTGGAGGACCAATTATTAGACAAGAAAAACTGGGAAGCAGTTGTGGTTAACAATGACTCTGAAGTACCATTGATTTTGCCAAATAATTTTTCGTTAGGCTACTCGCTGCAATTGCTTCAAGAGAACAAGCCTGGATCCTATGCGGCGAGAAATAAGGGTATTGCTGAAGCTAAGGGACAAATTATTGCATTTACAGATTCTGATTGCCTACCCGACAAGACCTGGTTAAAAAATGCCTGGGAAATGTTTTCCCATGATTACAAAAAAGAAATGGGTATTTTGACGGGCCCAGTTTCTTTGTTTTTTAAAGACCCAAAGCGTTTGACAGATGCTGAGGTTTTTGAAAAATATACGGGATTCACAACAGATGCCTATGCCAAAGAAGGACATGCCATCACAGCCAATTGGTTTTCTTATAAATCGGTTTTGGAGGAGTTTGGATGTTTTAACATGCAACTGAAATCTAATGGTGATTCTGAGCTATCAGGAAAAATCAGCCGAAAATATCCAATTGTTTACTGCGAAAACATTTTAGTCAGACATCCTGCCCGCTACCTCACTTCAGATTTGGTCAATAAATATCAAAGACTACTGGGGGGCACCTATACCAGAAGGTTTAAAGGAAAGAAAGCAGCATTCCGTAGGTTCTTTCTTGATTTTGTTGCGAGGCGTTACCGATTTGCCATAAAAAAAATATTTACCGTTTCCCTGAAAGAATCAATGGCCATCCTAAGGGTATGTCATTCCGTAAACAAAGGAGCTGTTCAAGAATATTTTAATTTGGTCAACGGAGGAGAGACGAAAAGATAAAATATGAGATTGCTACAAGCCATAAAGAAAAATTTTTACAATTACTACACGCAGAAGCACGGTCTGATCCCTAAACCCAAATTTGAGGAGATGCCTGTTCCCGAAATAGGATACAAATACTTGGAAAACGGGAAATTGCTGTCCACTAGAGAACAGTTGTTAGCACTTCTTCCTCAAAACGGAATAGTAGCTGAATTGGGAGTTAACCAAGGGGATTTCAGTAGGATGATTTTAGATGTCAATCTTCCTGCTACATTACATCTTGTAGATGTTTGGAAAAGCGAGCGATATCCCAAAAAGCTTTTT
This sequence comes from Cyclobacterium sp. SYSU L10401, assembly GCF_010993705.1. Lineage (GTDB taxonomy): Bacteria > Bacteroidota > Bacteroidia > Cytophagales > Cyclobacteriaceae > Cyclobacterium. The sequence continues at coordinate 207,522 of NZ_WOFO01000010.1, forward strand.
TATGAAGTAAGCCAGAAATTCCGAACAGAAATTAGAAAAGGAAAAGTGGTGATCAATAGGGGGTTATCCACTGATGTAGTGGATCAATTTCCAGACCGGTATTTCGATTGGATTTATATTGATACGGCCCATAACTACAAGACAACTAAGCTGGAACTTGAGCAGTATAAAAATAAAATAAAGGAGGGAGGAATCATTGCCGGACACGATTTTATTGTGGGGGAAATCGATGTGCCTTGGAAGTATGGAGTGATAGAAGCAGTGTATGAATTTTGTTTAGAGCATGATTGGGAAATAATTTACCTAACTATGGAAAGGAGCATTTCTCCTAGTTTTGCCATTAGACAAATTTCATGAGTGTAAAACCGTTGGTTTCCATTATTATCCCGGTATATAATAAAGCCTTATTCATCCGGGAAACGTTAGATTCGGCGTTGAAACAGACTTATCCTCAAATTGAAATAATTACTGTAAATGACGGAAGCACTGATGATTCTTTGAGAATTTTGAAGGAATATGCCGTACAATTTCCTGATCGGATCAAACTGGTTGACTCGGAAAACCAAGGTGTGTCTGCAGCAACCAATTTGGGAATTCAAGCGGCCAAAGGGGAATACATCCAATTTCTGGATGCAGATGATATTCTTTCCCGCGATAAAATTGAGCAGCAGCTTAATTTGCTTGAAGGCAATGGTTATGAAGTAATGTCTTCCTGTGAATGGAAAAACTTTAAAAAATCTGTCGAAGAAACTAGTTTGATCCCTTATAAAATTTTCAGGGATTTTGATTCAGGGTTAGAAGTTTTGTTACGTTTTTGGAATCATCAAGAAATGATGGCTATCTCATCTTGGTTAACGCACAGGCATCTTATTGAAAAAGCTGGTCCTTGGAATGAGTCCTTGATTATCAATCAGGACGGAGAGTTTTTTTGCAGGGTTTTGGCTCATGCAAGTCAAGTCTTGTATGAGCCTAAAGGAAAAGTATTTTACAGACAACCCGGACAGGAAAATGTCAGCCAGCAAAAGTCAACCAAAGCTGCCCGCTCTTTGCTGGATTCACATATTAGTTATGAGAAGATTGTATTGGAGATTGAAGACTCGCACCGGGTGCGAACGGCACTAAAAAAGGTTTACCTGAAATTCTTGTATGATACTTTCCCTGAAAACCCACTCTTATTGTCAGAAGCAAAAAACAGGATAAAGCAACTTGGGGTAAAGCAATCAATACTCATTGGTGGTCCAAAATTCCAGTTTATGTCCAAGTATCTGGGATTTGAAACAGCATTAAAGCTTAAGCGCTTGATCAATTAATTTTAAATCAATCTCTGTTTGTTTTCCATTGTCATTCCACTTTTTAATAAAAAAAAATTTATTTGCAGGGCACTGGATTCCGTTTTTGAACAGCGTTTCAAGGAATTTGAAGTGATTGTGGTGGATGACGGGTCCGCTGATGGAGGAGGAGATTTGGTAGAGGAGCAGTATAAGGAAAGGGTAAAATTGATTCGACAGGAAAATCAAGGAGTTTCCCCGGCAAGAAATAAAGGAATCCAAGTGGCAAAATATTCCTACATCGCTTTTTTGGATGCAGACGACTACTGGCACCCTGATTATTTGGGATTTGTCGCAATGGTGATTGAAGAAAATCCTAATGTTGGGATTATTGGTTGTCATTATGATTCTTTTCAACTGGAAAAGAAGCCCAGGCTTACCTATTTCAGACTGGAAAATTATTTCAAAGAGGCCGTTCACAATATAAGGTTCTTCACTTCAGCAACCTGTGTCAAAAAAGAATTTTTCGAAAATCAACCTGGTTTTGATTCAAATTTAAAACTGGGAGAAGATATAGATGTTTGGTTGAGGGCATCATTATTTTTTGGAGATGGGATTTATATCGAAAATACCCTGGTGTACTATAGCCAGGAGGATTCATCACGTGCAACAGGTAAATCCTATCCTTTAGATCAGACGCTAATTCCAAAAGTGTTGAACAAAAATTATTATACGAATTCAATAGCTGATTCCTCTTGTTCACCAAAGACATTTATTGAGTTTCAGAGCAAATGGGTCTATTTGAATTTGTATCAGCATTATCTCAGCAATGATACTCGAATTGGGAAAGTTCTTTCCCGAATTCCAAGGAGGTATTTTTTAATTCATGCAATTTATTCTATTCCTGTCAGGGTCTTAAAGCCTGTTTTTTCCAGCAATCGCTTATCTGCTATATTTAGAAACTACATGAAATTTTGTTTTCGGTACGTCTATACCTGACATGAAGGTTATCAGGGTAGTATCTGAATTGGATTTTGGCGGAGTGGAACAAGTGCTTGCCAATTCTATTCCCGAAATCGCAGGGAACAAAGAGATGGATATTTCCATTATCGTGTTGGGCAAAGGAGGGAAGGTAGCGCAGGAATTAATTCAGCAGGGGATAATGGTAAACGTCTTGAATCTAAACCCACGTATTCCCAATTTTGGTTTAATTTTGAAGCTTAAACAAATTTTCCTTGAGTCAAATCCTGAGGTAGTCCATAGTCAGGGTGCTGAAGCAAATTTTCACGGAATTCTGGCGGCTAACTGGGCAGGAATAAAACGAATTGTAGGAGAGGAGATAGGCATTCCTAACCACCATTCTTATTGGAAATATATTTTTAGATGGGTGTATTCAAAAGCCCATGTCATAATTGGCATTTCGGAGGCTGTAAAAACTGCGATGGTTGGAATGGGAGAAGTTAAAGAAGAAAAGGTGCTGGTGGTTTATAATCCGGTGAGCGAGGTGAAAAGAGACCGTTTGGATGCTCCAAAGAATGAAAATGCAATGCATCCGACAGTATTTGTAACGACGGGAAGGCTTGTTAAAATAAAGAATCTGGATACCCTATTAAAGGTATTCTCCAAACTGGTTCACGATAATCCTCAAAAATTGGTTGAACTATGGATTGTTGGCGATGGCCCTGAAAGGCAGCATTTAGAACAATTGGCATTTGATTTGGAAATAAATGACAAGGTTAAATTTTTTGGCTTCCAGGAGGATGTATATAGCGTTCTGAAGCAGGCAGATTATTTTGTGTTACCCTCGTTTAGCGAGGGGTCTTCCGTATCCTTGGTGGAGGCGATGGTTTCCGGTTTACCTTCCATTGTCACAGAAGTGGGAGGTACCCTTGAAATTCTGGGTAGCAGTCAATCCGGTGTTTTGATTAATCCACGCAAATCCACGTCTATTTTAGATGCCATGAACTATTTTCTGAATTTTGCAGAATCGGAAAAGATTGAGCTGGGGCAACGGGCAAAAATCGAGGCCCAAAGATTTTCAGTACAAAGCTACCTCAATCACCTTCTTCAAATTTACCAGTTTCCGGGTTGAGAAAGATTCGGGTACTACATTGCCTGGAAACCATTGCGTCCGGAGGGGTTGAACAGACCTTGCTTACCTTAATAAAAGGCTTAGATAAAAATAGGTTTGACCATAAAATTATTTGTACCTGGCAAGGAGGACCAGTTGCAGAAGCTTTAAATAGTGAAGAGGTCGAAGTGATCGCTATAGGCTCATTTAAGTCTCCATTCGAGTTCAGAAAACTATGTAAAGTCGTCCAGATAGTTAAAAAATACAAACCAGATATTATTCACGGAGCCGTATTTGAGGGAATGACCATGGCTACCGTAGGTGGTTTTTTCGGGAAGGATCCGGTGATTATTTTAGAAGAGACATCTGATCCACAAAACCGGTCAGGAAAGGCAAATTGGCTCTTGCGGCAATACGCCAAATTTGGGGATGCATTTCAAGCGATTTCCCATGATGTGGGAGAATACCTAAAGAACGTCACAAAAATAGATCCCAATTTAGTTTATGTGATTCCCAATGGATTACCCATGCCTTCATTCGTTAGTGAAGAAGTGCTCCGAAAGACCAGGTTTTCTCTTTCCCTTGCGCCAGACGATCTGGTCATTGGTTTTGTTGGAAGACTATATGATGATCACAAACGGGTGTCGGATTTAATCAAAGCCATTTCCCTTCTTAATGTTCCAAATGTAAAATTGTTAATAGTAGGAGAAGGAAAAGACAGGAAAGTATTGGAAAAACAAGTCGAAAATTTAAATCTTGAGAAAACGGTAATTTTTTTAGGCTACCATTCTAAACCTGATTTATTTTATCAGTTAATGGATATTTTTTGTATTCCTTCGAGTCGAGAAGGCTTTGGATTGGTAGCAGTAGAGGCGATGTTACATAAATTACCCGTAATTGCCAGGGCAGTAGGTGGGTTAAAAGATATTGTGATTGATGGTAAAACCGGTTATTTGGTGAAACCCAAATCACATAAGGATCTCGCAGATAAGATTAATGAGTTAGTCCATGATTCACAACTTAGGGTAACCTTTGGAGAGGCAGGTTATGTCAGGGCAAAAGAAAAATTTACAGCAGATCGCTATTGCCTGGAAGTTGAAAATTTGTATAACACCCTTTTAAAAAAGAAAGGCTTTCTGCATTAGGCTCATATTATTGAAAATCCCTTCCAGAATTTTGATTTATTTTAAGGTATTTTGTTAGACATTATTTTTATTGTAATTGGATTGATTGCCCTGGTGAATTCAAACAACACGATGGCGAAAAAATTTCGATTGCCATATAAGTATGAAATCCACCTACACTATTTATTGTTTTACCATCTGTTTTTCAGTGTTTTTTTTACCTGGTATATTTTGAATTTTGGGGGAGATTCCCAAGGCTATTGGCGATTGGGAATGCAGCAGGTCCTGGTTAGAGACCCCAGCTGGATGAAATATTTTGGTACAAGTACTACTTTTATTTTGTGGTTATGTTATGTCCCAGCCAAAGTGATTGGGCTTAATTATATCACTGGAAATATATTGTTCGGGTTTTTAGGCTTTATCGGTATCCGGTATATTTATGTGATGGTTGCTGAATACTTTCCAACCAACCATAAAGTACTTAATATCCCTTTGTTTCCGTATGTTTTTTATTTTTTGAACCTCCATTTCTGGACCGCAGGGGTTGGGAAGGACGCGATCTGTTTTTGGGGCATCGCCTGGTTTCTCTTTGCCTTGCAAAAATACCAGTCCCGTTGGTGGGAAGCGTTAATCGCCTTGTTTTTTGTATATATGGCAAGACCTCATATGGGGCAAGCCTTGATTGGCGGAGCAGCAATAGCCATTTTGCTTGGTAGTCACATGAGAATTCAATATAAAGTGGTGCTAGGGCTAATTGCTGCAGCAGGAACATTTTACCTTTTAAGCAGCACGGCTGAATTTTTGAAGTTAGAAGAGTTGAGTCTTGAAAGTCTAAATGAAATGAGTATGACAACTGCCCGGAATCTAAGCAGAGGTCACGTAGGTTCAGCAGTGGATATTTCCTCCTATTCCTTACCGATGAAGGCATTTACCTATTTGTTCAGGCCTTTATTTTTGGATGCACACAATTTTGTGGCCTTATTCAGTTCTGTTGAAAATGCCCTTTACCTCTGGTTAAGCCTATTTATCTACCAAAACTGGAAACCTGAGGCCATCCGAGATATGCCGCTGTTTTTGAAGGCGGGAATTATTACGTTTATTCCGGTAACCTTTGCCTTTATGAATGCCTTAAGTAACCTGGGGGTCGTGATGCGCATGAAAAACATGACCATGATCTACTTTATGTTGTTCTGCTTCTACCTGATCGTGCACAATAAAAAGCAACGCTACCTGCGGGCCATGGACAGAAAACGGTTCTTCCAGCGGAGGCAGGCCATTATTGATCAGAAAAAGGCCCTTGCTCAAGAGAATTGATGAAAAAAATCCTTTTCTTGCCCAAATACCCCAGAAAAGGCGCCAGCAGCCGCTTGAGAACCTATCAGTTTTTACCCTTATGGGAGGCTTCCGGAGTGGAGGTGACTGTAGCCCCCTTTTTTACCCCCGATTACCTGGATACTATCTATTCCAACAGAAGGCCCGGGTACCTGCATGTGCTGGCTTGCTATTGGCGCAGGTTAAAGGTGCTACTGAGTGCCGGCCGCTACCAGGTAGTGTGTGTGGAAAAGGAATTGTTTCCTTACTTTCCTGCATTTCCTGAATGGTTGCTTTCCCGCTTCAAGGGCTATTGGGTGGATTATGACGATGCCGTTTTTCACAATTACGATCGGGCAAAATATACCCTGGTCTCCCTGTTGATGCCGCGTAAAATTGACCGGGTGATGCAATGGGCAGCTGTCGTCACTGCCGGCAATGACTACCTGATGCAGCGGGCACAGGCAGCCAGAGCAAAAAAGATATTGCATTTCCCAACCGTAATCGATCCTTTACGCTACCAAAAAAAAGTACATGCAGACAAGGATACCGTGACCATCGGCTGGATAGGTTCACCCAGCACCCTGAAATACCTGATGGACCTGCTTCCGGTTTTGGAAATCCTGCACAAAGAATTTGATGTTGAGCTACTGCTCATCAATGGAAAAACTGCACCTGCCTATAGCGGAAAGGTAAGAACCATTCCCTGGTCCGAAGCGGAAGAAGCAGCTGCCCTGCTGCAAATGGATATCGGCATCATGCCCCTGCCTGACAATCCCTGGGAAAGGGGCAAATGTGCCTACAAGCTGATCCAATACATGGCCTGCGGACTGCCGGTGGTGGCCTCCCCCGTGGGCATGAATAAGGATGTGGTGGTACAGGGCATCAATGGATTTCTGGCACAAACCGAAACCGAATGGATAGAAGCCCTCGGACAACTGATAGCAGATTGGAGCCTGAGAAAAGCCTTTGGCGAAAAGGGCCACCAACTGGTTTTGGAAAAATATACCCTGCAACAGCAATTCAAAAAAATGGAAGCCCTGGTGAATGAGCTGGAAAATAAATTGCCCGAAAATGCCCATTAAGCGGTATGCTTGCAGCCCGGGGATTGAACCTGCCATGCAATTCCGGACCCTCCCATGAACATCCTCTTTGTCTCCTGGGATTCCGATCAAACCAACTACCTGGAAAACCTGTTTTTCCCCATTTTCCGGGGCATACAAGATAGGCGAGGCTGGCAGTTTCATGTCATGCAATTTTCCTGGGCAGGGCCCGCCGAGGTGGAAAGGATCCGCTCTCTGGCCAGGGAATGGGGAATCTGCTACCGGCATGTTGTGGTTCACCGCAAGCCTGCTGCGGCAGTGGGTGCTATCTGGACCATGGTACAGGGGAGAAGGGCCCTTAAAAAATACCTGCAAGAGCATCCCATCACCTGTTTGATGCCCCGGGCTACCCTTCCTGCCCTGATGGTGAACCTGCTTGGGGGATGGCTGCAAAACAAAGGCATTTCCATCGTTTTTGATGCCGACGGATTACCCATTCAGGAGCGGGTGGATTTTGCAGGGCTAAAACCCGGCAGCCTGCAGTACCGCTGGTTAAAAAATGCAGAAACAAAAATGCTTGCCCGTGCAGATAAAGTATTGACCAGAACAAATAAAGCGATTCAGATTCACGGTCAATCCCTGAGAGAAAATGATCCGTCCAGGTTTTATCGCATCTCCAATGGGCGGGATCCCGGCTTTTTCAAACCGGATCCTGAAAAAAGGGCCGCCCTCCGCAAGGAACTGGGCGTAGCCGAAGATGGCCTGCTTTGGATCTATTCCGGAAGCCTGGGACCTCCTTACCAACCGCAGGACATGTTGCGGCTGTTCTGGTCTTACCAGCAGCTTCATACGGCAAGCAGGTTTTTATTCCTGGTTCGGGAGGGGACAGATCTAAAGGCTGAGATTCCGGCCTACCTGGAGGAGCTGGTATGGATAAAAACGGTTCCATTTCAATCCATTCCTGATTACTATTCGGCCGGGGACCTGGGCATCAGCCTGAGAAAACCTGCTCCCAGCCTGGCCGGGTTGGCGCCGATCAAGGTGGGTGAATACCTGCTTTCCGGTCTGCCCGTCCTGTTATCCGACGGAATAGGAGACCTTTCCCAGGAGCTGGGCGGAGAAGCTGCCTGCTTTGTATACAATGACAATACAACTGAATTGCATGCCTGGCTTTCTAGCCTGAAACCCCAATCCAAAGCTGCCGCCAGGCAGGTAGGAATGGAGAAATTTGGATTGGACCAAAGTGTAAATGCCTATATTCAGGCTTTAGACTCCCTTCAAGCCCATTAGCGCATGCAGATTCAGGATGGGGTTTTTATAGGGCTGCTTATTTTTTTTATTTTCAAATTGAATCAAAAATGGGCCAATGTACAGGCTTATTCCCGGAACGAGACCCATTTTTTGCAGGTTCTGGGACTTTATCACCTGCTCTTTGCGTTGGTTTTTTATGGATATATCCTCCATTATGGGGGAGACAGTAGCCGGTACTGGGAGCTGTCCAGCTTTCCGGTAAAAGAGGCTGGTACCTGGTCCTCCTATTGGGGTACCGGCACGGCCTTTATCCAATGGATCAATTATCCCTTCTCGCAGATCCTGGATTTGGGGTTTTTGTCGGGAAGCCTGCTGTATGCAGGCATTTCCTTTTTGGGTTTTGCCGGGGCCTTTGACCTGATAAAGGATCAATTTCAGAAAAATACAGGCAGCTGGCCCGGAAAATACGGCCTGCTGGTGTTGTTTTTACCCAATGTACATTTCTGGACTGCCGGACCAGGCAAGGAGGGGCTCTTGTTTACCGGCCTGGTGCTGGTATTGCTGGGAATAAAATATTTCCCTTCCCGGGCCTGGCTGATGGTGCCGGGTTTGCTCTTGACCCTTATGGTAAGGCCCATACAGGGACTGGTACTGACCATCGCGGTATTGGCGGTCCTGCCCTTTCATCCTGCCCTGAAGCCTTACCGGAAAAAGTTGCTTCCCTGGGCGGGCAGCCTGATTTTTGCTATCTTCGCCTACCGTTGGATACAGGGAAGTTTGGTATATGGTTTTAATTTTAAATGGATTGGAATGATCATAGATTGGCAAAATGCCTACCTGGATTCCTTTGCCGGTCAGAGCAGCATTCCCATGAGGGACTACAGCTTGCCGGAGAAATTCATGGCCCTCTGGTTCAGGCCTTACCTTTGGGAAGTGAAGGATTTCTGGACATTTGCAGCGGCACTGGAAAACACCCTGGTATTTCTGGTGGCCATTCCTGGGATTTGGGTGATGGCCAAAAGAAAGTTTAAAATCCGCATACCGACTTTCTATTGGGTGGTGCTGCTTTATGGTGCCCTCATGTCCGTTATTTTTATATTGGCACTCAACAACCTCGGTATCCTTATGCGGATGAAAAGTATTTTTACCCTTTTTATGGTTTCCTTTTTGCTTGGCCTGGTGGACCGGCCGCTGAAGGAAAATTCACCCAGCCCATAAACCGCTGATGCAACCTGTATTCCTTATTTCGTTGGATTTTGAACTTCACTGGGGGCGCTTCGACAAGGTGCCACTCAAGGGAAACGAAGCCTATTATCACCGGACCAGGGCCCTTGTACCCCGGCTCCTGGCATTGTTTGCTGAATATGGGGTGTCGGCCACCTGGGCTACCGTGGGGATGCTGATGGCGCAGGATGCGGAAGAATGGGAACATTTTAGTCCGCCTGTGAAACCCACTTTTCAAAATCAGCGGTATTCTGCCTATCAGTGGTTTAAGGCCAACCGGCCGGATCAGGCTTGCCTTTTTGCCCCGGACCTGATTGGGGAGCTTCTCCAAACCCCCGGGCAGGAGCTGGGAAGTCATACCTATGCCCACTATTACACCCGCGTAATGGGACAGCCGGTCGGAGGCTTCAGGGAAGACCTGCTGGCCGCCAGGCGCATTGCCCAAGAGAAATTTGGTGTACACATGCGTTCCCTGGTGCTTCCCCGAAACCAATACAATGCCCAGGTCCTCCAAACTGCCCGGGACCTGGACTTCCTGGCCGTGCGTACCAATCCTTCCGATTGGTTTTGGAGGTCTCCTGAAAAAGAGGGCTGGGTAAAAAAGGGTTTCCGGGCAGCAGATTCCTATTGGTCCCTTGGAAATAAAACGTCCTATTTTCCTGAAGCTGCCAGGAAAGATTTCCCCTCTCTCCTTCCTGCTTCCCGGTTTTTCAGACCCTATCAGGAAAGGTTGGGCTGGATGAATCGCTTAAAGCTTGACCGGATCAGGCAGGAAATGGAGGAAGCTGCGCAAAAAGGAGAGGTGTATCACCTTTGGTGGCATCCCCATAATCATGGCCACCACCCCGAACAGAGCCTGGAAGAGGTCAGGATATTGTTGGATCATTTTTCGCATTGCAGGGCCGTTTATGGCATGCAATCCTTATCCATGAGGGACCTGGCAGCCCCTATTTCTTACCAGCCTTAAGCCAATCCCTGGCAGGGCTGCTTCCCATTGATTCATTCCCCCTATCTTTTTTGAGTAAGCGGTTTCTACAGGTCGCTAGGGCTTAAAATCTGCAAACCTGCCCCGTTTTTGTTGGTATTCAATCAATGAAAAGCTTTGGGTAGCTGAAATCGACACGATTAAAATCATCATTAAACACACAGAGCAATGATTATTTTAATCGTCAAAGATTCCATCTGACCGCTTAAAGACAAATTATAAACAGATGAAACCGGACAGGTTTTACCCTTGCTTTATCAGTTGACCATAAAATTAGGTTTCGGATTTACGGTATTATTTCGGGATATTTGGATATGTTGGCAAAAGCTATTAATTAGCGTTATGGCTTGCTAATATATTCCATTGCACTGTTATAAAACCCATAATGACCAGGAGCTGCTGGTGGATATAACGGTTCGTCTTGTGCCACCCATTCCGGTTTTTGCGTGCCAGTGATTCCGGTCCAAACTGTGCCAGTTTACTGAAGCAGGTCCGGACCTAAAACGGTTCGTTTTGTGCCAGTCATATCGGTTCGAATAGTGCCACTTTGAAAGATCATGTTAAACCGGTTATATCGTAATCAAAAAACGATATGGCCAACCAACTTGATCCTATGGATATCAAACAAATCATCACACTTCACCTTGACGGGGACAGTAACCGCAAAATTGGGAAAACCCTGGGTATATCCCGTAATACCGTCAATGCCTACATGAAGCTTTTCAAGGCCTGCGAATACAGCCTTCAGGAGTTGTTGGAATTCGAAACCGGATCCCTTGCGGAGCTTTTTCCCTCTCATACCACCATCAAAAACCCCAGGTTCGATGAACTGATGGGGTATTTTGAAAAAGTAAACCATGCCCGCGACCATCCCGGCTTTACCTTTCTGTATCACTACAGGGACTACAGCCTTCAGGCCAAAGAACCTTACAGCTATACGCAGTTTATGGAACACTACAACCGTAAATATGCCAAGGTCAAAGGTTCCATGAAGCTTGACCATGAGCCCGGAAAGGAGCTTTTTATTGATTATGCCGGTACCAAAATGCATATCGTTGACAAAGAGACCGGAGAACTGCGAGAGGTGGAAGTTTTTGTGGCCACCCTGCCCTACAGTCTCCATACCTACGTAGAGGCCGCCATGAGCCAGAAGAGGGAAGACCTGATACCGAGCTTGAACCATGCTGTGGCATTTTACGGAGGAGTTCCTAAGGCAATCGTATCCGATAACCTGAAGTCTGCCGTGACCCGTGCCAGCAAATATGAACCCGATATCAACCGTTCACTCAAGGAATTCGCCCAACACTACAACTGTGTGATCAATCCC
>NZ_WOFO01000011.1 GCF_010993705.1 Cyclobacterium sp. SYSU L10401
TCTCTTCGGTGGAGAAGGGACGCTGGCCGATGCCTTCCTTGACAGATTGGTAAATTCCTCCCATCGAATCAACCTAAAAGGGGAGTCTATGAGAAAGGGGATCTTAAAAGAAGAATAAAAAATTTTCACTACTTTGCAGCATCTTTTAGAGTGGCACCATTTGACCGAAAACGCTGGCATGGTCCGACCGGAATATCCAGAGGTTTCTCGGGATGCTGGAAGCCTACAGGGTAATCCTGGAAAGCAGCTCCCACCATGACCTTCTGCCAGACGAACTTATCAACCTGCTGCTGCAGGCAGAATGGGAGGAGAGGGAAAACAGAAAAACGGAAAGGCTCCTCAGGACCGCAAAATTCCGTTACCGGGCGTCAGTGGAAGAAGTGGATTACTCCGCACAGAGGGGCCTGGACAAAACACAGTTCATGAGACTGGCCGATATGTCCTTCCTCAAAAGAAAGGAAAGCATACTTGTTACAGGGGCCACAGGATCGGGTAAAAGTTTCCTGGCCTCCGCCCAGGGAAACCAAGCATGCATGTACGGACATAAAACCCTGTACTTCAACACCGGAAAACTCTTCCCAAGGCTCAAAATGCTCAAAGCGGATGGATCCTATATCAGGGAAATATCAAAGATTGAAAAACAGGACCTGCTTATCCTTGACGACTTCGGTATCCATCCGTTTGATGCCCAATCACGGATGGCACTTCTTGAAATAATAGAAGACCGACATGGAAGGGCATCAACAATAGTCGTATCCCAGTTGCCGGTTGCAAAATGGTTTGAGGTAATAGGAGACAGTACGGTGGCCGATGCAATCCTGGACAGACTTGTCCATAACGCACACAGATTGGAGCTGAAAGGTGATTCATTAAGAAAAAAGAAATAGATTTACAGTGGCTGAAAAAAGATAACTGAAGGGCTCCTGCGGAGAGTGGTCAGGATAGCCGGATCGGTGGTCAACATCATCGGAATCTACAACAGGCTATCCGTTTTTCCATCTGATCGATTATCCATTGATAGGCTACATGAAATTCTTTATATGCCCAAGCTGCATTTCCGGCTTATACCCCTTTCTTTTGGGCCTGCTCCCAGGCGTCAATATGCTGGATTGTCCAATACGTATTCATTACTTTAATTTGCCATATATCCAATAACAAATTCATGAAACCTGGTAATAATCGCTAAATAAACTTTCCATTAAACATTAAGAATAATGGATCTTTCCAGATTATTGGCGAAACAATTTTACTTGAAAGCCCCTTTAATTGTTTAGAAGATCCTTGTTTTTCGCAAATTTAACCAATAAGATGGTGCTAGTTATGCCGGTTTTTCGAAGCATATTGCGACGATGGGTATTCACGGTGTGTATGGATATATTAAGTTGGTTGGCCACTTGAAGGCTATTTTTCCCATTTGAAAGTAGTCTTAGGATACGAATTTCAGAAGGTGTGAAGATTGAACTATTTTTCCCATTTAACCGGCTGGTGTGATTGGAAATCAAAATTTTATTTGCATTTGGTCCGCATACACAAAGCACCAAATCTTTGGTTTTTTCCCAGTGAGAGATAAGGGTGCACTTTTCCAGGCTGTACAAAAGATTTCCTTCTGAATCATGTTCTATGAAAATCAATTGTTGAAGCATGCGTTGGTACTGCCCATTTTTTTTTCTAAATCTGAAGTCAAAACTGGTGGAGTAATAATTTCGTTCGGAAATCGGTATTCTGAAAAAGAATTTCTGCCATTCCTTCATTGCCTGCTGATGTTGATGCAGGTCATCGGGATGCATTCTAGAGAGGAAGAAATTCTTTTGGCTGCTCATCATTTCTCCTGGGGTGAATTGCAGAATTAGCTCTATTCGACTTTCAACATAAACATATTTTGATCTACTGAAATGGTAAATAAAATAGAAGGAAGGTCCAAAGTCAAGTCTTTTTAATAGATAGGGTTCCACCATGTGAGCATATTCTAATGGAACCTCGGTTGTTGCAATTTCGGTTGATTTGTCGGTAATGTGCCCCATAGCTAAAAACTAAATAAGATGGATAGTACTAAAATAGCCATAATTTATATTTTAAACAAAATGAGATGTTTAGACCCGTTTCATAGGTGTATTTTTTCTTTTGAGTATTATATTCATTACTACTAGAAGGTTTTCCGAAATTTAGGTCAATTAAGGATAGCACCAGCCAAACAATAAAGAAGAAACCCTTTCACTTTTTATAGATTTCCGCTCAGATAAGCGAACCGAATAAGTTCAGAGGTGTTTTTGCTATGCGTTTTGTGTAACATATTCCGGCGATGCGTATCAACGGTGTGGGAAGACAGCTTTAGTTTTTTAGCAATTTCTTTGCTTCTATCCCCCATAGCCATTAATTCGAGGATCCGCAATTCTGATTTTGAAAATACCAGTCCTTTAATTTGTATATCCTCGGTGGGGAAACATATTAGGGTATCCTTTGGGTCAGGAGTAATAATGATGCCACACATCGGAGATTGTTTTTGCCAGTGAGTGATATCGGTTATTTTGACTAGTTCATATTGTAGGCGGCCTTCAGAGGATGTTTTAAGTATGACAGTCTGTTGCAGCATATGTAGGTAGTTGCCATTTTTGTGCTTGAAATGAAAATCAACTAAAAAAAAACACTTTCTTACCACTGGATTAGGCAAATTTTTAAGGTAATCGGTAATTACATCCCACAAATTAATTGTTGGCTGAATTTCATCCGGACCTATGACACTATTAAAAAATGGAAATCCACCATTCAATAAAGTTTGAGTATCATAGCCGAGAATTTCGGTAAAACTTTTAGATACAAATCTATAACTAAAGTCATTATAGTCTATTATTACATAAAATGCAGGACCCAGGTCAAGTGAATGGCTACGGTTTTGATGAAATTTCTTCAATTCCTCGACGGCTTCGGGTAAATGTCCGGTACTGGAAACTTTCCGAAAATATTTAACTGCGGAATTAAGTAAAGTTCCTTCTTGAGGCATCTTAGTGAGGGAATAGTGTAACTTAATTTGCTCTGACTTTTAAGATACCTAATTTTGAATATTTTTCCTAACCAAAAATGGTTTTAAACAAAGAAAATATCGGGCTTCCTATGATTTGTTTTAATTTAAATTTATTCACATAATATACTGCTTTTTGAGTATTGCGCTACTAACCTTTTCCATATACATTTATTACTCCTTAGAATAACCGAATTGTTGGGGGTGAATCTTAATTTATTCTAAAATAGAATTAACTATTGCCCCATTTAAACAAAATATTTTATATGTAGAATAGATAGTGCCTTGAAGGTAAAATTCAAACGTTTTATCTACGGCAAAATGTGTAACTAAAACAATTTTAATTATGGGATGTATTTACAAGGGTGTCGAATACAGTGAAGGTTCTTCTATCTGCGTCGGAGGAAATGAAAAAATTTGTACCCATGAGGGAACCTGGGAGTTTAGTGGTAATGCTTGTGAAGATAAGAAAAAGAAAATTTTAAAGGGTGATAAAGCAAAAAAAAAAAAATGGAAACAATAGGTTGAAAAGTCTTTCCTGCTTTCTTATTTTGTTTCAATTACATTTTATTGCTTACTCACAAGAAAACCAAAATTGTACAAAAGTTTACGTTCAGGAAAACTGGGGTAGTTGTGAAGAGGAAAAAAACTTGCAAACTCAAAATTTCAAAAATACGGCAAATTCTTTTTGCGGTCCAGTTGGTGGAGTAGACTGGGAAAGAACAACCTATAAACAATCTCAATCAGGAACCGGTAATAAAACCTCATGTAATTTTGAAGCTATAATAATTTGTAAATGCAAGGAAAGTATTAAGAAAAAAACAAAGAAAGTGGAAACCACTAAAACGAAGGAAATTGAACCACCACGACGTTCACCACGTTTTCAAAATTCTTTTGAGGCCTTATCATGGCTCAAGAATACCTCTAATAATGATTTGGTAAAAGGTGTTTGTAACACGATTTTGGTTCATTGGGATTCACAAAAGATAAAGGACACAGGTGTTGTCGGATTTTGGTGGCATGAGAAGGATCGGATTGTGAGTGAGAAGGGGACAAATATTGTATACTGTCATGCTGGATCAAATTCAAACTTAGTGCCAAATGGTCCTTGGCAACTAGAGGTTCAATTTGGCAGGTTTATTCAGTTTAATAAAAATGATATAAGGCGCGAATTTGAAAGGGCAGGGTATGAATGTGAACAAGATGACGGACCGAACGTGGGTCAAGGAGATAAAGCACTTTCCTTTCATTTTAAAGAATGATAGATTTATAGATCACGTCGGGGCTATTCAATTATATTTTCTAAAAAATGTAAGCTCCAAGTTTTAGTTTACCTTTCAATTCATATTTATTAAGATTTCTCAGATCATCAAACTTTATTTCTTTCACTTTCTTTGCATGGGCTTTCCGGAAATGCCAGTTAGGGAGTGTTAGCTGAACTCTGTCCCTTTCCCTCAATGCTATTAAGTTAAGTAAAAAAGGCCCATAGAAATAAAAATGAGCCGGTCTTCATAAGGACCGGCCTGCTTTAAGTGACTTAAAGTGTCAAATACATATAGCTATGATGGTACAAAACACCAACCAGAATACGACGGATATATCTTGCAAATGTCCGAAAATACATCTTTTAAAAAATTCAATCGATTGAAGGTCAGTCTCTTTACTGCTCGGATTCCGCCTATTTATCCAGAATTTCACCGCTTGATTTTCAGATTTTGGCACTTTCTGTTCTTAAGATATTTAAAAAATCGACGGAAATTGTTTCTTCAAAGGTTCTTTCCACTGATCAGGTACAATCGGTTAATTACACAAAGCGACAAAAAAGAAATTAAACAGTGGAGTCCAGAATCCACTCTAAAAAACGGGGCGTATTCCGAAAAGTCTTACGAGTAGGGAAAATTAAATAATTTAGTATGAAAAATTTTCATTTTATCAAACTAAAAACCTGCATGATGTTATTTGCGGCTGCGGGTGTTATGTATTCGTGTAGCTTAGGCCCTGAATCAGATGATTTATCAGAAACAGATTTGCAATTTGCACAATTGCAGATAGCACAGGCTGTGGCCGGATCCTGTGAGGATGATTGTATTGAATCTGGAAGTGAAACTTTCTACCCTGTTTCAGACGAGGCTACGCTAAGCATTGGCCCAAACACAAAATCAGTAATTTACGAAGCTTATAACACTGAAACAGATTTTGTAGTGGATGTGACGTATTCCATCACTGCCGGATCTTCAAATGCAGAAGCCACCATTACTATTGATATTGATGGCAATGAAGTTGAATACACAGGTGTGATCTCAGGCAGCACGGTCAGCCATACGGTGCCGCTTGCTGAAGACTGGGCCGGATGTGATGAGGTTACCTTTAGCATTGTACAAGAAGGATTAGGCCAGCCAATCACATTTAGCGAAAGGTATTCCTTAATCCCTGTTTGTCCTGAAGAATCATTGGAAATAGGAATGGAATACCAGGGCGGTATCATTGCCTATATCTTACAGGACGGTGACCCGGGCTATGTGGCAAATGAAACCCACGGCATAATAGCTGCTCCAAGCGACCAAAGTACAGGTATTCAATGGTGGAACGGAATTTTCACAACAACAGGGGCAACAGGCACAGCTTTAGGCACAGGGCAGGCAAATACAACAGCCATTGTAAATAATCAGGGAGCTGGAAGCTATGCCGCATCTATCTGTAATGATTTAGTTTTAGGTGGTTATGATGATTGGTATTTACCCAGCAAAGATGAGTTGAACTTAATGTACCAAAATATTGGTCAAGGAAATGCCCTTGAATTTGGAAATGTTGGCGGTTTTGCTTTTAACCCCTATTGGAGTTCTACAGAGCTCGCTTTCAACAATGGGTGGGCGTGGAATCAGAACTTCTACAATGGCAGTCAGTACGCCTTCAATAAGTACGGCAATCGCCATGTTCGAGCAGTTAGGGCTTTTTAACTATTCACCCCGTGAGAAAAAAGCATTGTTTTCTCACGGGGTGAATCTATTTATCTAAATCATTCTTCGTCAGTCCGTTTATTCAGCCGGTATTGTCGAGTGAACGAGCGACAGTGCACCTTTGTTTGGTTCAAGCGTTGGCTATTTGAGCTCGATTGCCTTCCATCCCCATTCATTTTTCTTTTTATTGAATGATAAAATTGCTCTTCCTTTAAGCAACTGTCCGTCAGATAGGTTTCTTTCTTGGGTAAATTTTGGCTCAATAAAAACGTCCTCCACAAATCCAAAATTCTGTGGTGAGACAACTTTAAAGGCTCCTTTAAAATATTTAATTGCGTCGGTTTTTTGGTGCATTTCAGCTCTTTGGGCAGTCAATATTTTGAAAAACCCACTTTGACCTTCGCCATTAAACCGAACTTTTAGTAGATCCCCAATTTGCGGAGTTTCCATAAGACCAGAATATTTAAAAAAGCCAAATTTTTGTTTGTCCTTCACGAAGTTCAAAATGCTTTTATTTTTATTAACGAACTCCACCACTATGACTTCTTCCTTTACATCCTGAAACAATATTTCCTCTGCCTTTCTATAATACTTTAAGTAAAGTTCTCTGTTATTCTTTTTTGCAGTGGCCAACTTGTACCAATCCTGTTCGGTCCATTGGGTTATTTGATTTGACAACTTCCATTCATGTTTTTCTCTGGTAGATATCACCTTTTGGATTTCGGTTTTGGCCTCATTGTACATCTGCCTCTCCACAAGCATACCTGCAAATGTCTGCCTGAGCTTGACCAGAAAGTCTTCGGGTGTTTTCAGGCTCAATGCCTTACAGTAGCATGCAAACTGAATTTCTTTATCATCAGGAAATATTTCCGCGATCACTTCCCATACCCAAAAGTCATTTCTTTTCTGCTTGGCAAAAGGTAAAAAAGAAGAGAGGATATTTTCATCATCACCTAATACCAATAGTAACTTTGCCTTGAAGTAAGGCGGATATTGATATTCGGGGCGTTCATCAATTATTTTGTCCAATTGGGGTAAAAATGTCCTGATCTTTTCTTTATCAACTGCCCTTTTCTGTCCAAAAGGATCAACGGCTTCACCCTCTATTAGCTTTTTCGAATAAGCTATAAAGGCCTGTTCGGCAATTGACATTATTTTTTTTTCCTTAAACTCTTCTTTTAAGTAATCTTCTGTACGAAAGTTTTCGAAATTCCACCAGTCGGCAAATTCCAGATACTTTGACCAGTTTTGGTATCCTTTGTGGAAAGCCTTGTAAATGAACGAATACGATTCTGACGGTTTGGTGATATGAAATTCCTTGATAATATCAAAGAGTTCGTTAATTTTCCCATAATCAACGTTTTCCTGTTTTTGCAAGCCGAACACAATACTTCCTATTTGCCAAGCTGAGTTGTCAAATACCATTTTTTCATCTTCCGGTAATTGCAAATCTTTAATCTTGATTAGATTTTCCTTGAAGGCATCAAATGAATCGGGCTGAGAAAACTTTTTGAGATAATCATAATAAACCCATGCAGCAGCCCGCTTATTCCAGATGTTATCCGGTTCTGCTTCCAAAGCCTGATTTGCCATTTGTAAAGCCGCTTCAAGTTTTCCGACTTTTCGAAGTTCCTTTATTTCTTTAAACGACATAATCAGCTTCTTTTAGACGGTTAACAATAGCTTTAACTTTTTCAAGGATTTCAGAACTGTTGCATTTGTTTTCTAACGGAAGTACTCGTCCAAAGAATCCATCCTTATTGTACTCAAAGTCGATTGCGCATGACTGGGCATTCTTTTCAATGGTATAGCGCTCCCGATAGTTAAGGTGCTGAATATCTGTTATAACTTCCCCTTCATCTAAATTTTGGCTGAGCTGATCAAATAAGTACTTTAAAAATGGTTTTTCTTCCTCTAAGGCAACATCAAATCCAATCTGGGTCAAAATGCCTTCCGCATTATTTCTGTTTACAATGACTTGAGGCGAATTTTCAAGAATCTTTGAAATCGTTTCGAATAGTTCATCTGAATTGGTTTGGGCAGGAAGCTTTTGAAAATTGGGTTTAAAAACGTTCTTCCCGTTTACCCAATACTTAAATGCTGCAGTTTGGTCTTCTCTTTTGAAAATATAGCGGATTTCATACCCAAATTTTTGCCATGCTTCAATATCTATGTATTGCTTTCGCAGATTATACCATCTGTGAATGAAATGATCTTGAATGGTCAATGGTGCATCGGCTAAGCCAAATTTTTCCATTTCTGGCAAAGCCTCACTGATATTGATTTCACTTGTCGGATTTGATTGCCCTGTTAATTGATTGAAAGCCTGTTGAACATTCACATCAATAAAGTTCATTCCTGAAAAGGATGAGAAGTAAGGAGGATTTATGCAGAATAGCTTTAGGGATGCTCGGGTTACGGCTGTGTAGGCCCATCGGTAAAAGTCAGGGTTGGTTTTTCCTGAGCGATTCTGCTCTGATTCATAAAAGTTGAAGTTGGCTTGTGTACCTCTGTCCCAGAAAACAAATGCACTTTTCCATTCACCGCCCTGGGCTTTATGACATGTCACAGCATAACCATATTTTAAAAGAATGCAGTTGAAATACTTATCATTGATGATGGCTTCCTTGAATTCTTCCGTCCCTTTTTTAAGTTTGGGGTGCCTGTTTTTAAAATCTACGTAAAGCGCCCTCTGTTCTTCGGGTTTTAGATAGTTGTCACCGTGGAGATAATTCTCCAAAATGTATCCACTTACATTTTTCGGCTGGTTGTTTTCATCAGGTAAAACAAGGCTGATCCTTATCCATGTTAATCTCACGTTTTGAGTTTTGCCTCCTTTGGTGTAAAAACTAACATCTCTGCTTTCAACCGATGGGCTTGCCTCTGCTACAACGGCAAATTCTCCATTCATTATTCCTAACTGGTAGTTGTTGCCACCGATTATAACGGTATCAGATGCCTGAATGGGCAGGTCATCACCGAACCTATCCCTGCGAATGACTTTATTTAAATCAAGAGCAGTTTTGTTCTTCCAGCAAATAATGATTTTCTGCTCTTGTTGCGCCTTATATGTTTCTAAGTAATCCTGATAAGGCGGATTAAAAATATCACGACCATTTTCTCTTAAATCGAAATCATTAAAGTAGTCGGAAGTTAAGCACCGCCTAATTTTAGTGGCAGAAATCAAAATTCCATTATTGGCATTTTGTCGTTTCACTTCCTTCATTTCTGCTTGTGAAACGGAAACCTTATATGTCTCGCTCAAATATTGTGGGTCAAGTGCAGGGGAGAAATTCATTCCGATAGGTGGCAACTGTGCAGGGTCTCCAATGAAAATGATTTTACTGGTTGTCGTGACATCCTGTATTCTGCCATAAGTAATTAAATCACGCAGTAGATGGCCGCTTCCAAAACGGAAAAACTCACCTTCACTTAGGATGTCGCTGACCATGGAAGCTTCATCCACGATTAATACAGAATCATGAACCTCCGGATTGTTTCGTATTTTGTACTGATAGAGAAATGACACATCATTCTCGTCTTCCCCTTGTTTTATTTCCTGTAACTCTTCAAAACTGTAGATTCCCTTGTGAATGGTGGTAGATTCAAATCCGGTTTTCTGATTGATAACCTTTGCAGCCCGACCAGTAGGAGCCATCAACTGATATTTCTTCTCAATGGATTGAAGGTATTCCACCAAGCCCTTCAAAAGGGTAGTCTTACCACTTCCTGCATATCCCTGAAGGATAAACACCCTCTCATCACTTGTTAGAAAAACAGATAACGACTCCAAAGCATTGCATTGGTCATTGGTGAGATTGATATGTTGGAAGTGGTCGAAGATTTTCATCACTGTATTATTTCATGCAAAGGTTGTTTTTATCTGTGAGGTGTATCTGCATTACTTAGCTCCCCAAATTTTTTTTAAATTTTCTACCTGTTCATCAGGTGAAAGTTCCGTCAAAGCTTGGTTTGAGTCTATGGGGTTTATGTTTGACTCATCAAGAATGAATTCCAAAAATTTAGAAAGCATATTAATTTCTGAAAATTCAACAATTCCAACTTCAGGATGAGCAGCTTTTTTGTTGCGAATAGAGTAAATTTTAGACCAGTTTTCGCTTCCTGAAGTTGGTAATCCGTTTCGAAACAGAAGGATAGACGACATTTTAAAATTCGTATCAATACTTCTTTTAAATTCTGACTCACCAACTTTATAGTGACCGTTTGACCAAGTCAAAGCAGATTTGTAGGCAGAGTTCTTTTGTGTGGGATCTTTTTGGGATAAAACTAGATAACGTAAAGAAGGGGTTACTACATAACAATTACTACCAAATTCAAATACGGAATCCTCTTTAATAAGCTCTTCTACTATGAGGAATAACTGGAGGTAAGCGTAGTTTATATATTTTGTCGTTTCAAAAGACTTTAGCAGTAATTCAAAGCAAATTGATAGGTTATTTGCTAAGTTAATCTTAAATGTGTCACCTAAGTTTATTGCATTATTTTTTATAATATCGAACGATTTATATATTGGCTTTAATGTAGAAGCTTTATGTAAGCTAGATGTCAGCTCATTTGCCAAAAACTTTATGCTTGGATGAATATTCTCGTTACCATCTTTAAATATGAAGCCATCAGCACCTGCTTCTTGTAAGGCTTGTAAATTCCAGATTTTATTGGTTGCGGAAAAAATAATGACTTGGATACCTGGGTTAAGCCCCTTGATTTTTTTCAATAATCGAATACTTGAAATATCCTTTGGGTTTGAGCCTATAAAATCGTTAGGGTTAAGTCGGAAATCCAGGATAACTACATCTATTTCATCTTCTGTTATTTTCTGCATTGATTTGTCAATGACCTCTTCCTGATTTTTGTTTTTAAAATCGTCACCGAGATAATCGATATAAATCTCATTCAGATCGCCTAATAGGTATGCGAAAATTTCATACCATCCCTTTTCTGCCTCATCATCAATCAATAATGCTTTTGGCTTGCCTTCGCAATTGATTTTTAATTTCTCAGGAGAAATTCTATCAATTTCTGAAATAGGATTTGTAGTTCTTAGGTATTTGAAATAAAGATTAGTCTCAATATTTTGAAAAACCTTTGCAAGTTCATCTGTCTCATCACACCCAACCGTTTTTGCCCATTGATGAATAGCCCATTCATTAGCTATTGAGTGGGAATCAACATAATTTAATGGCGGATCTAGTTTTAGCTTGTTAATCTCTTGTGATAGATCATCTTGTTGGAGAAATGTAAAATCCTCATTTACTGCCGCTTCAAATGCTTTTTTACTGTATGCTACTAGTTGAACATTCTTGGTCTTAAGTATATTGAAATATTCATTATCCAATAAGTAGTCAATGCCAACAAAGCTGTAAATGAATATTCTTTTTAATTGATTCGGTGAAGGATTACAACGAATATGGGTGGCTAATCTCAATCCATTATAATCAGATAAAGTCTGCCCAAAACAGAGGGGGATGAAAATATTGTCATATGCTATTTTACCTAACCATTCATTTATCTTTTCAGAGAGATTTTCATCTGAAACATCATTAAATATCGTTCTTTCTGTTGCACTCTCGATTGCATTTTGTATATATTTCAAGTTTGTACGAATGAATAAATTGTTTCCAGAAAAAACTGCAGCATCTGTTTCTATCTCTTTATTTGCTTGAGTAAGTTTTTCGTTTAACTTTTCCTCTATCTCTGGAGTCTCTCCGAATAGAAGGTATCTAAGGTGCTTACTTTGTTGCTTATCTTGATGAATCAAGACTTCTAGGTTTTGGTATAGAATGGCTACCGGTACGTGGGCCACATTCTCATGCAGAGATCTGGAGCTTTGGCTTCCACTAAAAAAAGCAACAGAAAGGCCATTAATTGCGTCAACCTTTTCTGTCAGTTTATTTCTTTGCTCTACAGCCTTATCTCTATGACCTGTAAAATCTAGGAAAGACTCATGATATAGAATTATATTTCCATCATTATACAGATTCTCTCCAATGTTGGCAACATCATCAATATTGTACAGTGGTGTAAGGTAGCTAGCATATTGAGCAAACTTTTCCTCAGTCCATCCAAAATCTTTTTGTCTTGACTTTTTATCGTCTATCAGGTAAATCATGACTCTTTTATTTTTGGAAATTCAAGTATGTGTTCAACCCCTGTGAAGATTGGTAGCTTCTCTGCTTCAAGCTTTTTCCCATCCCATAAATTAATAGCTCCAAATTCTTCGTTTCCAAAATCTGCCTTCAAATAGAGGTTGCATAAACCGTTAATTTGTAAACTAATCAAATTCTTATAGTCTCGTCCGTAAGGACGGTCCATGCAATTTTGAATTGTTTTGTTGTATTGTCCATTAAGATGGTGAATAGATAGGTGAACTCTCTGCTTCTCCTCATAAAAGCGGAGTTTTACTTTTGGTTTTTCATCACCTTGGTATTGATCAATGATTAGTTGGAGAAATTTGTTATATGCTTGAATTAGCGTGTCAACATTAGTAAAATGCTCAAGATTGTTAGGGAACTCTTGATCAATAATTCCAAACTCCACCTTCTCATTCCACTTTCTATTAGAATTTACTCTATCTAAAATTGCTCGTAAACCCTGACTGCCACTTTTTAGATGAAATAAGTTTTTATAGTGTAAGACTAGCTGAGTAAAACTTTGAATAGGATCATGAGTGATTGGTGAATTTATCTGAGGCTCTATAACTAATAACTCAATTTCTTGATCTCCGGCTATATTCTCGTTAAGGTTAGGTGGAATATTTGGGTTTTTGGTAACCCACTCATTTAATTTACTTGAAGACCAATTAATTTCTATTCCAGCTGATGACCAACCTTGCTTAAGCTGTTTTCCATACCAGTCTTTCCCAGTAAGGTATCCGCGAATAAGACCTTTCACCTGTTTTGGAGCACGATATTTTTTTTCGAGTTGCTCAAAGTTTTCTATGATTTTCTTTAAATGCTTCTTAAAATCATAGGAGTCAGAATCGCAGTAGTCGTTAATCTTGTTCAGTTCTTCCGAATCAATATCATGGCAGGTAGAACGCAGAACAGGATCCTGATTATATTCAAATAGAAATTTGTATAAATGATATGGGTCGATGTATTTAGGCAAGCTTGAATCTTCGGTCTTTATGGGCTTGTTAGTTTTAAGGTCGTTGCTTTTTGGAATTTTATTATTTATGATTTCTTCAATTTTTTGAACACGCTCCTCTAGACTTCCTTCAAGGCTAATTTCCTTTGAAGCAAGTTCAAGAATCCTTTCTCGTTGATTTTGATTGAGCTTTTTATCCTCGAGAAGTTCTTTTATGAAATCATATTTATTTTTAGCCATTTACTCCAATTTGTCTTTATAATAAATGTTTATAGCTTGGTCGATACCCTCAGTCTCCCAAACATTTAGCACTCGATTGATAGGGTCTTCATGGCCAATCAATTCATAAAACCTCTCCTTTAACCCCTTATAAGTCCCATCCTCTTTCCCCTTCACCATTTTTAAAAACTCAAGTTTTCCATCCAACACATTCATCAGATCCGGCTTGCCCTTTTTCACATGTCCTTTATCAATCATATAGTCGCTTCTAAAGATCTGCTCAGCCCTTTCATATCCATACTTTTCCCAGTAATACAGCCACATGCGGATTTGCTTTACATACCTTCTTCTTACATTTACTTTTTCATTGACAATCAGTCCGGTGGCTTCCTGACGGTATCCTGACTTTTGTAATCGGGTCTTTTTAGGGTTAATAGTCAATTTTTCTTCTTCTATAAGCCTTTCCAATTCTGCCCTAAAATTTTCATAGCTACCTTTCGGATTCAGAGATGGGTTGGTCTCTTCCTGGTAAATATTGTGGGGTGAGGAAAATGTAATGTCGTCTGCATAACGGGTATAAGTCGCACCAAACCGATTGGCAAGGCCGGTTAATCTTCGGTCCAGTCGCTCACAGAGAATATTGGTGATGGTCGGAGAAGTTGGACTACCCTGTGGCAATAATGTTTTGGTTGCTCCTTCGATTTCAAATGGGTGTGTACACAAACAAGCCAGGAAAAAAGCCAATTTTTCTTTTTCTGTACAACCTCTTAAATTAAACGGTGAATACATAAATGCCAATTTTACCTTATTCCGGTCATATGAGTGAAAAAAATCTTTTAAATCAAGGTTTAATACATAATGGTGTCCCACATGTTTTTGTGCATTGTCGACGATAGACCTGTCCCTAACAAAGCCTGTTGCCGCTTGATGGGGTACATGCATACACTGCAATACATAATTTAAGGATCTCAAAACGGATCTTAATCCCTTGGTGGGAGCATGAATGGTTCTTTGCCCACCAGATTTTTTTTTGACGAAAAATGTGCTATACCTAAATTTGCAATTTTCAGGATTAGCGTAATAAGTCAGGGTTTTTAACTTAAATGGCTTGGTTTTATCCTCATACATCATGTCTTTGGCTTCACTCAAGAGATCCACCAAATCCTGCCGGGTTTGCAGGTTTTTAAATTGTTTTCTGATACGTTCGGTCTGTTCGTGTCCTATTTTCATTTTCAGTAAAATAAAATTCCTTGAAAACACCTGCCGGATATTCTATTGGTATGAAGAATCTGTGGTATTTTTATTTATCAAACATATCATCGTCTTCAAAACCAGAAAAGTTTAAATCCTATTAAGGAGCTTGATCATTCCTAAGGAACGTTCATCCCAGAACTTTCTGGGAAAAGGTGCCGATCAGTTTCCAGTTACCCGGAACAGCACCAACGAATCAATACCTTTTGGCAGGTGTTTCAAAGAACTTAGTTTGCAAAGTAATAAAAATATTGTGCAGTAGAATCGCACTGTTTAAAATATTCAAATCAAAACGGTCAATTTTTCTTTCCTCGACATCTAAAACAAACACCATGCTCCACGTGAGCGTATTGCGGTAAATAACCTGTCCCGTTACACCTGGGACATGCTATGGGTTCAGTCGCCTGGGTAAACCCCTTGCGATGGTTTACATCTTTGTAATTTTGGGTAGTTTTTCTCAATTGCTTTTCCATGGTGCCAAAATACGGTAACTTGTGTGCATTAGATCTGCACTATAAAATGGGAGTAACAAAAAATGCAATAATTCGGTATCAGGTCCTTGATCGATGTTTCAGAAATCCGGGAAGGATGTTCTTTTGGGAAGACTTGCTAGAGGAATGCAACAAAGCATTAATGGAATTTAACCCCAGCAACGAGGGAATTCGGCGGAGGCAACTTTTTGATGACATCCGGTTTATGGAAAGTGAACAAGGGTGGTCTATTCCACTCGGTAGATTTCAATATAGCAGGAAAGTGTATTACCGCTATGAAGATTTATCGTTTTCAATCAGCAACCAGCCCTTAAATGATGCGGAAGCAGAACAAATCAAATCGGCTCTTCAGATTTTTACTCGTTTTAAAGGCACTCCACAGTTTGAATGGGTTAATGAAATGATCCCGATGTTAGAATCCAGATTTGGATTGATTGATCGAAAAAATGAAGTAATCAGATTTGAAAGCAATGTAGATCTCAAAGGAATTGAGTTTTTAATGCCCTTATTCAATGCCATAATTAACGAGCGGGTTTTAATAGCCAATTACAAAGATTTTAAAAGTTCAATCTACTACCAAATCACTTTTCATCCGTATTATTTGAAACAGTATAACAATCGGTGGTTCGTCTTTGGTCTTAATTCGGACAAGTTGGTACCTAATTGGAATCTTGCATTAGACAGGATAGAGTCACTGTCAGAAACACGTTTGAAATACATACCATCAGAAACAGACTGGGAAGAATACTTCTACGATTTAATAGGTGTCACCCGGCCGGAAGGAATCGGCATTAAAGAAGTTGCCTTGAGATTTTCTCCCGAAGTGGCACCTTATGTAATAACCAAACCCCTACATCCCAGTCAGAAGTTCAAGAATGATCCAAGTGGACTTGAAGTTAGAATAAATGTCATTCCAAATTTTGAGTTAGAGAGATTGGTTCTATCATTCGGAGAGCAAGTCCGAGTAATTTCTCCGCAGGATTTCTGCGAACGGATTTCTCAGCGGCTAAAATCAGCTGGTCATCTATATTGAGCATTGACGAAAGCCAATCTCTTTTCTTTTGGCTTTGCGGGTCGGAAAATCCACAAATGTGTATTTTTCCGGATAGAATTTCTTTATGCTGTTACCAAAGGACTTCTCTTCGATAAGCTAAATCGGTTATGCGAGTTTAGCATTTCCACCACTGATTTCCTTATAAATCGTCTCCATTTCATTGAATTGGTAGGTCATCAGTATCACCGGGATATCCAATCAACCATATGGGTCATTTACTTTTTTTTTAAAGTTCTTTAAACTTGGTAAAGTAAGGAAGCTTTAAATTCTAGCTTTTCGTAATTCCTTTAAAACTCGGTCAAGTTGAAATAGATATTGAAACCAGATTTTCTACTGGGGTATAAATGTCGACCTCCTGAGAGGGACTCTCAATACCTATAATCAAAGAATATCTTACTTCCTGGTCATATTTTTCTAAGCTTTTTCTACTTCGATACCAACCTGATTTCGGGTAAACTGCTAGCATATTTCGTTTTGCCAACCTGGCTCCATTGGTATTCAGAAAATCTTTTTTGATCGACCCTTTGGATCGAACTCGTTCTTTAATTGTCCAATCCTCGTCTTGGAGGTTGGGTTTTTCCTCCTCATCTTCTGTTTCGGCAGCAGCTGAAACCCTCCTTCGAAATTCTGAAGGTGTTTCACCCTCCTTGATCAATTTAAAATCCAAAGCGTGTGAGTGGTACGAGAAGCTTTTTGCATATTCCCTTGCTCCAGGATTGGGTTCGATAAAGTAGGACAAAGTAACCTTGATCCTAACATCTTGATCAAATAATTGATCTTGTAAAATGTCAGTTGGCCAAGGAATGTCGAACAAATGATACTCATTGTATTTGACAGTCCCGCCATTTAACTGATAAGGTTTGATATGTGCCTGAGCAATCAAGGTGAGTGCGTTTCCAGCACTATAAAGTGCTCGATTTAAATTGGGGACGCCATACCCTACGGATCGTAAAAGAGCACGCCTTTGTCCTTCATTTTTGATATTTATTCCACTTAACATTTGGGGTGTCCATTCCGCCGAATGAACCATCAATGCTCGTATGGTCTCTGGCCAGAAACGTGGATATGCTGATTGAATCTCTGCAGCCATTTTTGAAGCGAAAGCCACAGCCGAACTTGTTCCTCCGAAGGGACGGAATAACCTCGTTGAAAAATTTTTGTCAATAGATATTGGGTCTAATTCATTATGGGAGTTTAAGAAATGTCCATCTGTAACCATATTACCGCCCTCCAGCACTAAATCCGGCTTGTTTGGCCATTGGGTTTCCCACATAGCTGAGGTGGAGTTTCTAGGAGACATTTCCCCCAATTGAGCAATCGGACTATATCTACTTATTTTTGATAATCGGTCTTTTGCTGTAAAAGCACCTATGGTCACCACATTATAGGCTTGTCCAGGATCATGGATACTTTCAATGAAATTTTGACTTGGGAATTCCTTATGATTCGCCAAAATTACATTTCCTCCGCTGACCATAATTAACTGTGGATCGGCAGTTTCAAAGGCATTCCCAAAAGCAATGCGATCTAAGGTACTTGAAGCCGAACTCGGACGGCCTGATTTAATCACCCCGTCATTGGTCACTGAAAGGCAAAAGACCCTTTTCACACCAGCATTTGAAATGGATACTGTTGAAATTCCATCAAGGTAAATTACTCCATGAAGTTCTTTTCTTGTATGAGCTCCGGGTTGAACAATCTTAAACGACTCTATGCCATGTACTATCCTGATTGGTGCTGTACTGGCCAGAGCATCTGTCAAATCCCCAAACAAGACCAAAGCTGCCATTCCGGTACCATGACCACCATCATTTGCAGTATCCTCTACACCCCAATCCAGATTCCATGAATGTAAATTTGAATCTTTGACCAAAGGTTCCAAAAGGGGATGGCGATGTGTTAATCCTGAGTCAAAAAGACATACAGATACCGTTTGGCCTCCTTCATTGGTTGGAACAAGATTTGTTCTTGATAATAAATCTTGTAACCAGGCTTGCTCCGTTTCATAGGTGGTTTCCTCTGATGTAATGAAGTCATTGATTTCCTGTGGTCTTCTCAACTCGGCTAAACTGTCTAAAAGAAAAACGGAAGAAGCCAATCGTTCTGCCGTTCCTTTTACCATTCGGATAACGTGCTCAGGAAAAGACAATTCTTTCGAATTGAAGTCTAGTCCAGCGATTTCTAATTGACCGTCAATTTTGCCTTTCTCATAGGCAGACTTTCGAAACCAAACTTCCCACCAAACTTCTTGATCGAAATCTGGAAAAGAATTTGAGTCAATATCAACCCAAAATGCTTGAAGAGTTGCTAGTCGGATTTCATCAAGATTGGCAATTAAATTTTGAGAAAGCGGATTGCCACCTGGGAGGTTTCTATAATTTCTCGTTAGGTAGTCGTTTACTTTAGTTAAGAAATGTTCAATACCCTGCTTCGATAACATCACCAAGACCTTAAACCGCATTTGTTCTTTACCTTGGTGTTCCCGTATTTCTTTTGTGATCTTCAGGATTTGATAATGTCCTTTTGAGTCGGAGTGAAGTTGATCAAATTTTAAGTCAAATCCCCAGGCAGAATAGAATTCCACATAAACTACTTCATCTCTTATCAAGCCTTCGGAGACTTCCTTTTCCTGGTCGAGATCAAATTGATCTTTAATAGCTTCGATTTGGCTTTTGATTCGATTTCCATGGATTGCTCTATTTCTAGGAACAATTGTAAAAGGAGCTACAACGGTACGGGGGTAGGTATAGTCTTGCCCAGTTGCATACCTTTCTATTCCGATTAAATGTCTTTTGGGTTCCTGGGCCATCGATTACTTTCTTTTAGAAAGGGCATCGATCAAGTCTTGAGGATTGAGTTTGGTTTTGCCACCCAAAATCATGGCTTTGATAGTATCTTCACAAGAACGAACGATGTCCGAAAAATTAAGTCCTAAAAACTGTTTTGAAATGGATTGAAAGTTGACAGGCGTTTCAAATTCAAAAGCCTGAAGTTGTTTTTCCAGCATAGCCGAGAATTCTCTTTCGCAAGGCAAAGGAAACTCGATTACTTCGTCAAATCTTCTGAAAAGTGCCTTATCCAACATTTCTGACAGGTTGGTGGCACAAATAATAATGCTGTTACTTTGATCTTTTTCGATATTGATCAGGAATGAGTTAAGTACCCGCTTGATCTCTCCTACATCCTGTCCTTGGTCTCGACGACTTCCAATGGAATCAAACTCATCAAAAAGATAAACTCCCCGATGATTAACCATGGCGTCAAATATTACCCGCAATTTGGCAATGGATTCTCCCATAAACTTGGAAACGAGGCCATCTAATCGGACAATAAATACGGGAATTCCCAATTCACCTGCAATCGCCTGTGCCGTCATGGTCTTTCCGCAACCCGGAGGGCCTGTGAGTAGGAGTTTACGCTTGGGTTGAAGATTGTACTGACGAAGGAGTTGCCAGTTGTTTTGCTCGTCAATGAGGCTTTTTAGGGAGGATTGAGTATCGGTATCTAAAACCATGTCCCGAAGCTTGATGACTGGCTGGAATACATCCAACAATTCCTTTAAATCCCGCTGACTGGGAAGAATTGGAACGGTTTTGCTCCGGTCCACAAATGGATGGCTTCGTTTGGCTTTCGCTTTGTCGATAAGAGATTTTAGCTCTTGAGCGAGGGTGGTATGTCCCTTTTGGGCTTCAGCGGCAGCAATCTGCAAGGCGGATGAAATGAATCGCTCATCATCTCCTTCTCCAAAATGCTTGATTAAACTTTTTATTTGTTCTGTCGCTCCCATAAATCAAATATAGAGATTTCTGAATCATGGCAAAATGATTTTTTTGGGTATCTGAAACGGGTATTTTTCAGACACATTGCAGGATTCAAGGTTGCTTGATATTTCAGTTAATTTTCACCTGAGGCTGTAGGAAGGGTTAATTAGCATATGATCCTGGTTAATGCAGTATTCGTAACCCTTCCGGTAACAACTTCAGGTTTTTTCTTAACCATGGTCCATTCCTGCTCTGGCTACAAATATTTTTGGTTCTCCGAATGGTATTTTAAAACCCGGCAGGCTATAGAAACCTAACAAAATGTCTATGGCTAATTCACCGGTATTCCAATAGAAATTGATAATGATCAGGAAATAGTATTCATGATCAAATAATAACCTTCTATGTTTCGGGTCTTCCATCCCCCATGGCAAATAAGGTTAAAAACAGTAAATTCCTTCAAATAAATTAAGGGGTTTGATATTGGTAAATAAAACCAACAACAATTAACCATTCTCTACTTTTTCGATTTTATACAATCGACAGTCTCAGGGAATCGCTGGCTGAAACTGATTTATTATAGTACTATTTTCAAATCTTTTCCTCCCAATCGGCCCAAATAAATTCCCAAAAACAATACCATACCTACTCAATTTTAAACCACCACACCCCTCTTAGTATGAAAAAGTCATTTGCCCATTGTCAACGTCACAATCAATATGACTCCCCCTCCCCCCCCTTTCTTATAAAAAGGGGGGGAGGGGGAGATAGTGATCTGGATTTGATTTTGTTCGTTTAGGATCACAAATAATAATTATCTAAAAAAGAGGCTGACTCCTGTTCTATTTCACTTTATTTGGCTTTACTTTACTTGGATTTTTATACACACCCACTTTTACTCTATAATTACCAAGTTCTTTTGATATCGTTTTTTCATGGGTTTTTGTCGACCCTCCGTAAATCTCCTTAAGTTTTGAAATAATTTCAGAAGTTCTCATTGTTTCATGATCGCCGAATACCCTTGCCCAATCGATCTTTTTTTTCTTCTTTATGGGTTTTGAAGCAACAAAGCGTCGGTTGACAGTTTCAAACCAATGGCTATCTCTATTTGATTTAATAATCTTGCCTGCGTTTGGAAACTTAAACCGAGAATCAATATCATTGCCTTTTACAATGGCAATTTGAAGTTCACCTCTACCGCTTTTTTTCAATTCTATCAAAACTCTTGATTTGGCCTCTATGCTTTGGCTCCCATTCGAATTACTCTTTCCAAATTTTCCCGATTTTTCAGCCTGCTTACTTACATGATGTATGTATGCTACGCATACTTTATATTTTTGACTGATGGATTTTAATTCCCGCATTTTTAATCTTATGGATCCGGCATTGTTCATATCAGCACCTGCCAAAAATTCACTTAGAGGATCAATTAGAATAAATCCTATTTCAGGATCTAGCTCCAATTTGTTACGGATTTTTCCTTCCAGGTCTTCAGATTCCATTTCAAATAAGAGATTCTTCTTTACTATGACTTTTTCATTGTCAGAGAGTTTTTTCATCATCTGATTCAATCGTTTCCCTAAAGAATTATGATCATCCTCCGTTGAGCAAATCAATACTTTCTTATTTCCTTTAAGCTTTAAGTCAAGAAATCTTCTTTGAAGAATGTAGCAAATACAGAACTGTAAACAAAAAAGGCTTTTTCCCAAATCAGATCCGCCCATAATCCCAATGATATTTAAACTTGGGATAATTCCTTTCATAATATCTGAGGGGGCCTTGTTTGACATTTCAATTATTTCTCCAGCTGTACCATATGACTTTTGCTCCTTGTGTTCAAGAATGGCGATATTTAATAATTTGAATACTTCTTTTTTTGAACCTCTTTCGCGAAGGAAGTCATTAATGTCCTTACCCCTGAAGTTGTTGGGCAAGCTAAAATTGATTAATTCGAATTTTTCACTAATTGTTCTTGACTTTTCAATTCCTGTTTTACTTCGATTGAAGCATATAATCACGTCGGAAAAGCGCTTTTTAAGGTCCCTTACAATGGAAAAATTTAAGTCTGTATTTTCCGGGGCTAAACAAATTGCTTTAATCCCCATTTGTGCGAAAGTCAATACGGCGATTTCACCCTCTGTAATAATTACTTTTTCGCCAACTTTTGGAAGTTGGTTAAAACCGAATAGTGAAACATCAGATCTTTTTTTACCTATTGTTTCCCACTTGTATCTTTGGGGGTTAAATACTCTAGTGGTTCCATCGGTGTATGGAAAGTATAGTTGGAAGGGTTCTCCGTCAGGCTCTCTACCAGACACTCCATAAGATTTATAAGTTTCTATTGAGATCCCAAGGTGCTTAATTAAATTAAAACTGTTCATACAAATATTCTGATTTTAGATTTTGTGAAATAGGTACGAGGATGCAGTCATCGATTATGACCATTGCTATCATTCGTGAGACTCTTTCCATTTTTTGGACGAAGTTGATGCAGTCGCCTATATCTCCGGTTTCGACATCAGTGAAAAAGTAGCTTCCGTCGTATCCTTTATATACCTCAAAGGATGGGTTTTTCTGAATATGTGGATATAAAAAGGGATTGGTTATATTTTCATTAGGGATAACCCTCTTTTCTTGGTACAAATGGGCGATGTAAAAGTCGTACACTTCTAGTGACCGGATCTTCAGTATTTCATCTAATGTGTTTCTCATACTTTTCCTGAATAATTGTTTTCGATTAACTCTAAAATGTCCTGTAGTAAATAGTAGATCGTGCCTCCCACCTTTGTAAAAGGGAGAGTGCCATTTTGCCTAAGGGTGGCTAGCGAACTATCTTTTAGTTTGAGGATTTTTTTGACCTCATCTGTCCGCAGTAACTTGGGAACCAGCCTTTCCTGCTTTTGCCTTTTCACTAATTCTTTTACTTCACGAACATCCTTTACTAGTTCTTCGAGGTGTTCGTATTCCATCAAAATGATCTTATTTTCTTTCATGCCTGCAAGTTGGGGCAAAACAAAAAGAGCAAAAAGAAATCTTTGGTGGGGATTTTGGTGATTAGTTGAGCAAAAAAAAACCGGAAACAATTTCCGGCTTACAAGTAAAAAAAATTAGTAATTTTACTATTTAAATTTCTTGTTATAATGTTCTTTTTCATTTTTAAAGCCTTCCAAATTTTTAATAATCTGGGAAAATCTAGAAATCAATTCATTGAGCGTTTTAGTATCTAATTCTTTTCCAGTGGATTTATTCATATTTCTTATTAGAGCTTTAGGATTGAAGAATTTCTTTTGAATTTGATCCAGGTTATTTTTTTCAGGGACCAACTCAATTGAGTGAAAGTATCTTGCACAAAGTTGAGAAAATTCCTTTTTTGTAATAGTGGCGAAATTTTCAAATTCATTTCTTCTATTCCTATCTAAATAATGCTGTTTCAATATTTCTCTATCAGTATGCTTCCCCGCCAGAAAAAAATCGCCTTCAGTCATTAAATACATAAAAGTCATAAACGAATCTTGATTGCCAAAAAATGGAATAGTATCAAGATTTTTACCTAAAACAAAAGGTTCTTTATCTTTATTGGAATCATAAAAATCGCTACACTTTCTGGTATTTTCCATTTGTTCATCCAACCATTTTAAATAAGGAAAGGAATCCAATTGTTTCTGGAAACTTTTTAAGCCCTGTTCCACTTCAATTTTTGTTGTTTTCTCATCTTCCCATTTTAGAAAAAATACCTTTCCCGATTCAAGAAAATCACTAAACTGGTCATTGGAATTTCCGAAAGGATCAAAAAAAAGATCTTCGGAAAATGATTTATATTCAAATTGGGGCAGGTGATCAGCACTTTGATTTTTAAGGTTCGACTTCTCGGAATTAGTTAATAATGTAGATTTACAGCATATAGAATTTTCCAACTCAGCTTTAACTGATTGGATTCTATCGAGCAAGTCACTTATTTTTCTCTCCCAATCGTCAAATTTGTTTTTAACCCAATCATCTGTTAATGCATCAGTACCATAATCAATAAGGTCTTCCACTGTTTTACCTATTCTCACTTTTTCAAGTTGACTCACCAAATCCTCGTATTTCATTTTGGTAATTCTTTTAAAAATGGTCACAAAATGTAATTTGGCATGCAAGGTAAATTTTTATTTGGAAACGAGAAATTCAGCAAAAAATAATTTCCGGGATGGAATGTTCCGTAAAAGTTTTTCAGAGGTAGGAATAATTTCCTTATATAATGAAATTGATGTCAAAAACAGATCTTCAGCCATAATTCGATTATCAGGGAATTTAAAAACCAAACTCTTCTCGTTTTTTTTCTTAAATGCAAGCAAGCAATTTTCCACCGAAAATGGATGAGGAATGCATGAATAATCGCGAAAATAGTAACTGGGCTGATGAATGAAACGCTCTGCGTGAGTCAAGCTTGGACTACGTTTATGCCGGATCTCATTCAAGGGCTCAATTTTTTCTACCCTTTTAATATTAACTTCCATTACTGTACACGGTGAAGAGGTTAACCTTAAAAAATCTGTGTTTTTTGGGCTTCCTTTTATCGCATTTAGCTCATGGTCAAAAGTCCAAATAGTTACAGGAACTTCAATTCCTTGAAAACTAATTAGCGTTTTTCTGAATATCGATGACTGATCCTTCACTTATTTTTAATTTTTCTGAAATTTTTTCAAACTCTTCCCTAATTCTTTCATTCTGTAATTCCGCATAACATTCCTGGGTAATCCTCATATTGCTATGGCCTAGGGTTTTACTCAAGACTTCCATGCTCATGCCGTTCTTGAGTGCAATGGTTGTGGCAAAGGTCCTCCGTCCCACGTGGGTGGTAATCGGCTTTTCAATTTTTGCCAATACCCCTATCTCTTTCAAGTAGGCATTGAATTTTTGGTTGGAGAGCACAGGCAATAGTTTTCCTTGGTTTAATCTAACAGGGTGTTTTTCATATTTCTGGATCAATTCAAGTGCCTGGGGAAGCAATGGGGTTTCTGGTATGTTCTTTTGTGTTTTATGCCTCGTCAAAACCAGGCTATATCCACCATGAATGTTTCTTGTTAAGTGCTCTTCTTTCAATCCTGCAATCTCTCGAAAGCCCAAGCCGGTATAACACAAGAAAAGGAAAGTATCCCGGATCACATTTAACCTTTCCACGGAATCAATCTCCTTTATCCTTTCGAGTTCCTCGGTCGTGAGGAAAATGATTTCTTTCCGCTGTTTTTTAATTTTAAATTTTCTGCTCAAATCCTTGCTGGCATACTCCATGTCAAAGGCCCATTTTAGCATTCCCTTGACACGTTCGATTTTTTTGTAAACCGTGTTGTGCTTGTTACCCTTGACCTTTTTGAGATAAAACTCCAATTTTTGAAAAAATACATTCCCAAAATCATCCAAGGCCAGGTTTTCCATATTGATGCTGATTAAAAAATCTTTTATCTGCTGGAAGGTGATACTGTGGACTTCCAATGAAGCTTCGGAATAATCTGACCCAACTCTTGCCTTTAGGTTGTCAATGAAGAGACTATAGCAGTCCAGGAGTTTTACCTTCTGAAACAGCTCTCCATTCATGGCCAGCTTAAGGTTGGATGCATTTATATTAAACCGGTGTTGCTGGAGCTCATCGAGTGCCTGATAGACCTTTGTTGTCAATTCATTCAGCTGCTTGTTTTTCCTGATATCCAGAGGATCCTTTCCTTTAACTCTGCTACTTCTTTCATCCCATTTTTTGGGATCAATAGCAATCTTTGAACTTACCTCAGTCCTGGTTCCGTTAAGGGTGATTCGAAGGTAAATTGGTGCAAGTCCTTTCTTGTTAAGTTTTTTCTTATTCAGCCAGAAGTTTAAAACAGGAACATCCATAAGAGTTTGCTTTGGTCTACAGCACAAAATTAGACTCCGTATGATGTCAAAACCAGTGATTTTCCACAATCACCAAAAAGATCACCAATCCAAAAATAGGTCTCGATGGAAAAATCAATGGGTCTCGATTATTCCGCAAAAAATAGGAAAATAGTAAGTAAGATTGGGGGGATACAAAATAAAAAAAGCCCCTAATCGCTAAAATTAGGGGCTTTTCGAAACATTTGATTGACTAAAAGCAGAGGAGGAGGGATTCGAACCCCCGGAACCTCGCGGTTCAACGGTTTTCAAGACCGCCGCATTCGACCACTCTGCCACTCCTCTTTTTATCCTTTTTTGAAACAAACGACTACCTACAAAAGAAATACTCCTCCTTATTCGGTAATCTTCCGCACCTTAAATTCAATGCTTTGATGTGTTTCGGTTTGCAAAGGTAGACCTAATTCCAATTAATTCAAATCTATGGGCGGTAAAAAAAATCAAATGCCGCTAATTTATTGGTTTTGAACGACCTGCTTTTTTCGCTGTTTTCTGTCACGGGCCTTGTCCAGGCTTACATTAATCTCAAATCCTACCAATACCAAAATTGAAGTTATCCATAACCACAACATCACCGCTATCATCGTTCCGATCGAACCATAGAGTTTGTTGTAGGTAGAAAAATTGTTGAGGTAAAAAGTAAATAGAAAAAACCCCAGCGTGATTAATGTACCGGCAACCACAGAGCCGGTTGAAAAAAACTTCCACTTGTCATGTACAGCAGGTGCAAAACGGAAAATATAGGCTGTGGTTATGATAAAAAGTATCAAAAGGACGAAAAACCTGAATGAAGCAAGCGAGTAATAATAGATGGAATTGCTGACAAAGTCAAACTCCGAAAAGCGGTACAACAGGTTGCTTCCCACCAGCATTACCAATACGGCCCCGCAAATACTTAATACCAATACCACCACAATACTGACGGCCACCAGGCGGGTGCGAAAGAAACCACGATTTTCCCGCGTCCGGTACACCGCATTAAAAGCATTCATCATGGATATCACCCCATTGGTAGAAAGGTACAAGGCCAGGAAAAAACCCAGGGACAACAAACTCTGCCTGGGCTTACTGACGATATCCATGATCGTAGGAGCAGCCTCATTGTAAATGTTGTCAGGCAAAATATCCCGGACAAATATCAGGATATTGGCCGTGGTTACCTCAGGAATGAAAAATTGGATAAAGGGTATGGTATTTAACAAAAATAGCAACAAGGGAAACATGGCCACTGTGAAGTTAAAAGCCATGGCACTGGCCCTTTCAAATACATCATCTTTCTGAATGTGGTGCAGGAATATTTTGCCAACATCGTAGAGGTTTTGATCAGGATTACCAAAGTGAACGGGTTTAAGCCGCAAAGCCTGATCATGTAACCTGTCGATAAGATGATTTACCCACTTTTTCACATCGATGTATTAGGAGAAGGTTCAAAATAAGGACGGATAAGGGTCATGAATTTTTGGGGAGGCCGGCAAGGCTTGTGGGTATCCGTTTTCAGGAAGGTCAGCAGGGTTTCCCCTTCATGGATCAGTGGACCGGCCTCTGAAAATATCTCATAATGAAAACGAATTCTAATACCAGGCATTTCCCTGATGCTAACCCTGATGGTCAATAGCTCGTCATACTTACCAGGCAGTAAAAACTGGCTGTGGTTTTCCAGCACCGGCATCATGATGCCGTTCGCTTCCATTTCCTTATAGGAAAATCCCACGCTGCGCAGTGCCTCTACTCTGGCCACTTCATAATAGGCGGCATAATTCCCATAGTAAACATATCCCATTTGATCTGTTTCTGCGTACCTTACCCTAAGTTTGTGTTCGTATGTAAACATTACTTATAGATTTTCGAAGCATTTAAGGCATTTTGGTATTTTCTGGCGTTGTTCATGTGATCCCTCAGGTTGGTGGCAAAAGCATGGTATCCTGAAAAATCAGCTTTGGCGCAGAAATAAATGTAATTGTGGTCGGTGTAATTCAATACAGCTTCCAGGGAACTGATTTCCGGCAAATTAATAGGGCCGGGAGGAAGTCCGGCATATTTATAGGTGTTGTAGGGGCTTTCTACCTCTTTGTGCACGTTGAGTACCCTCCTGATGCTGAAGTCGCCCAAAGCGTAAAGCAGGGTGGGATCGGCTTGTAAAGGGATATTTCTTTCCAGCCGATTGATATATACACCTGCTACAAGTGGTCTTTCATCGGATTTGTTCGTCTCAGCCTGAACAATGGAAGCCAGGGTGGCCACTTCCATTGGGCTCATTTGCAGTTTATCGGCCTTTTCATTTCTTTCGGCAGTCCAGAATTTCTCATATTCCCGGTACATGCGTTCAAACAAATCCATAGGGCTTAGGTTCCAATAGACTTCATAGGTATTGGGAATAAACATGGCCATGATATTCCTGGAGTCAAAGCCATATTTCTCAATAAACTCCTTATCCTCAAGTAATGCCAGAAAAGAGGATTTGTCCATTTCCAGATTAGAAGTTATTTTTTCCGCCAGCTCTTCAGGAAACCGGATATTATTGAAAGTGATGTTGACGGGACTTTGTCGTCCCGAGCGGAGCAAAGTCACCAATTCGCGGTTGGACATTTTCGGCTGAATGGTAAAACGTCCCGGTTTGACTGCTTCCTGGTACTTCATTATTTTGGCAACAAAACTGAATGTCACTACTTCATTGATGATGTCTTTGGCAATCAAACTATCCAATACCTGACTGAAAGAACTTCCCGAATAAATTTCCAAAACTTCAGGTTCCTCCCTGTCTACCATGGTGTTGGGAGAGAAAAAAGCCTGATAAAAATAAAAGCTCAACGAAGTGAGCAAAACGGAAAATGCCACCAACCCTACCAGTAAATATTTCTTTTTTTTATCCGTAAGCATATTTTTTATTACATTTCAAACTTATAACAGACCAAGCCTTGACCTGGTATTGGACTCCTGATTTTGTTACAAATATACTATTTAATCAGGTACTTGGTTTTAGGAAAAATAAAATCGGCTTAAAAAGGGGCTGTGGCTTTCATTTTGCTGATTAATTGATTTAATTTAAAAATAGTTAATCCATAAAAAAGGGGATTCCCTCTTAGTTTATTTTAAAATGGCAGCGGCATTTATAAAAATTTATCCTGAAAATCCTGACCCCAGAAGAATACAACAGGTAGTGGATGTCCTGCGACAGGGTGGGGTAATCATTTATCCAACTGACACCATTTATGGAATGGGGTGCGATATTTTTAACCAGAAAGCCATAGAAAGAATAAGTTTGATAAAGGGAGTTAAACCCAAAAAGCAAAATTTTTCGTTTATATGCTATGACCTCAGCAATATCTCTGAATATACCAGGGCTTTGAGCACGCCGGTTTTTAAAATGATGAAGAAAGCTTTGCCCGGCCCCTTTACCTTTATTTTAGATGCCAACAACAAGGTGCCTAAAATGCTGAATAACAAGAAGAAAACAGTAGGTATACGGGTCCCTGATCACAGCATTCCACGTACCCTGGTGAGAGAACTGGGTCAGCCTATACTGACCACTTCCATTCGGGATGAGGATGATGTGATTGAATACAGTACAGACCCGGAATTGATTTATGAAAAGTTTAAAGACCTGGTGGACATAGTAATTGACGGGGGTTATGGTAACAATGTAGCCTCTACCGTCGTTGACTGTACTGGCGATCAAATTGAAGTATTGAGAGAGGGCTTAGGTGAGGTAAATGAAATTATTTGAGGAAAATCAGTTTTCTTTTGTCTGAACAATTTCTAAGGCCTAACTTACAGCAAAAGGGAGAAAATGAAGAAAAACTTTCCGGTAGTTGTTTCTGATTCACTCTATTTGCCGCCCTTGTCTTATTTTGTGGCCATAAAAGCATGTAAGGAATTGATCATTCCATCAGATACACCGATAGTGAGGCAATCCTATGTAAATAAAGCGGAAGTATTGCTGGCAAATAAGAAAGAAGTATTGAGCGTTCCGGTATTCGGAATAAGAAAAAAGCAGGTAATCAGGGACCTCAGAATAGATTACAATCAAAAATGGTTGAATGTTCATTTAAGGGGGCTCCAAAGCGCTTATGGCAAGGCACCTTTTTTCGAATATTTTTATTCTGACCTGGAGCATGTATATTTACGAAAGCATGCTTTTCTGATCGACTTGAACCGGGAACTACTGACACTTTGTCTTAAATTTCTGGCTCGGAATGTCAGGTTACAGGTCAGAGAAGAAAAAGATATGAATGCCTCGGACAGGGATATTAGGGGGCTGATTCATCCCAAAAGGCTGATTGACAGGGATAAAATCTACGTCCCTCAAACTTATCAGCAAATATTTGGCTTAAACTTTGTTCCTAACTTGTCTATTGTGGATTTGTTGTTCTGTGAAGGGCCAATGGCTGAAACCATTTTAAACCGATCAGAAAAAAGTAATTGAACAATATGTAAAAGTATTGTGTTTTTAAAACAAATTTGATAACATTTATCAAATATTCGAAATAATACCATAACAAAGGATATAATGGAAGCAAAATTTTCAAACAGAGTTAAAGAGGTGATCTCCCTCAGTCGCGAAGAAGCTTTGCGATTGGGTCATGATTACATCGGTACAGAGCACCTCTTGTTAGGAATGATCCGTGAAGGTGAGGGGGTGGCTGTTTCCATTCTTAAAAAGCTTGGCGTTCCTTTGGATGAATTGAGAAATTCTGTGGAGAGGGCAGTGAAAGGTACAGCCAATCACAACGTTAAAAATCTGGCCAATATCCCTTTGACCAGACAGTCTGAGAAAGTATTAAAGATTACCTATCTGGAGGCTAAAATATTCAAAAGCCAGTTGATTGGCACGGAGCATTTATTGCTATCTATCTTAAGAGATGAGGACAATATAGCCACTCAAATATTGCAAAAATTTGATGCTACCTATGACTCTGTTAAAGAAATGCTGGAATTTCAAACGGACCAATCTCCCAGATCAGGAACTGAAGCAGATGATTCCGATGAAGAAGGATCCAAATTGTTTGGTGCCTCCGGTGGATCTTCAAGTTCATCCAAAGGCAGTGCGGAGAAATCAAGAACACCTGTACTGGATAATTTTGGGAGAGACCTTACCCGCATGGCGGAAGATGATAAATTGGATCCTATTATCGGCAGGGAAAAGGAAATTGAAAGAGTGGCACAGATTCTTTCCAGAAGGAAGAAAAACAATCCCATACTTATTGGTGAACCTGGGGTGGGTAAGACCGCCATTGCAGAAGGTTTGGCCCTGAGGATTATCCAAAAGAAAGTTTCCAGGGTGCTGTTTAATAAGAGAGTGGTCACTTTAGATCTCGCATCCCTGGTGGCGGGTACCAAATACCGTGGTCAGTTCGAAGAACGCATGAAGGCGGTGATGAACGAATTGGAGAAGTCACCCAATGTCATCCTGTTTATTGATGAGTTGCATACCATCGTAGGAGCAGGAGGGGCAAGCGGGTCACTTGATGCTTCCAATATGTTCAAACCGGCATTGGCCAGGGGAGAAATACAATGTATCGGAGCCACTACCCTGGATGAGTACAGGCAGTACATTGAAAAAGATGGTGCCCTGGCAAGGAGGTTCCAAATGGTGATGGTGGATGCCACCTCACCGGAAGAAACGGTTCAGATCCTTGAGAACATCAAGGATAAATACGAGGATCATCACAATGTGAACTATACTCCCGAGGCCATTCAGGCCTGTGTAAACCTGTCTGACAGGTATATTTCAGACCGGTTTTTGCCTGACAAGGCCATCGATATCCTGGATGAAGCCGGAGCAAGGGTGCATATCAACAATATCCATGTGCCTGAGAATATCCTTAAACTGGAGGAAGAGGTAGAAAAGATCAAAGTGGAGAAAAACCGCGTGGTCAAAAGCCAGAAATACGAAGAAGCAGCACAGCTTAGGGATAAGGAGAAGAAGCTTCTGGAACAACTGGAGAATGCGAAAGCCAAGTGGGAAGAAGACAGCAAGACCAAGAGGTATACCGTAGAAGAGGACAATGTAGCTGAAGTGATAGCCATGATGACCGGTATTCCTGCCAGAAGAATTGCCCAGAATGAAGGTGCTAAGCTCCTTAATATGGGAGAAGAGCTGAAAGGCAAAGTGGTGGGACAGGATGAAGCCATCAAAAAATTGACCAAAGCCATTCAAAGAACGAGAGTAGGCTTAAAGGATCCCAAAAAACCCATTGGTTCCTTTGTGTTCCTTGGACCTACCGGGGTTGGTAAGACAGAATTGGCCAAGATGCTGGCCATCTACCTGTTTGACAAGGAAGATGCCCTGATCCGCATTGACATGTCGGAATACATGGAAAAATTCTCTGTTTCCAGATTGGTAGGAGCTCCTCCTGGTTATGTGGGATACGAAGAAGGCGGGCAGCTGACGGAAAAGGTAAGGAGAAAACCTTATTCTGTGGTGCTGCTGGATGAGATAGAAAAAGCGCACCCTGATGTCTTCAATATCCTGCTCCAGGTTCTGGATGATGGGGTTCTTACAGACGGACTGGGACGCAGGGTTGATTTTAGAAATACCATCATCATCATGACTTCCAATATTGGGGTCAGGGATCTGAAAGATTTCGGTGCCGGTATAGGATTTGCCTCCAAAGCCAAGGAAGAAAACATGGACGAGGTGATGAAATCGACCATTCAAAATGCGTTGAAGAAAGCCTTTAGTCCGGAATTTCTGAACAGACTGGACGATGTGGTGATATTCAATTCCCTTACCAAAGACCATATCCATCAGATCATAGACATCAATCTGAAAAAGTTGTTCGCCAGAATTACCGATTTGGGATATGTCATTGAGCTGACAGATGAAGCCAAGGATTTCCTTTCCGAAAAAGGTTATGACAAGCAATATGGTGCCAGACCGCTCAACAGGGCCATCCAGAAATACCTGGAAGATGCCTTGGCTGAAGAAATTCTGAAAGGGGAACTATCTGATGGAGATGTTATCATTGCTGATTATCCGGGTAGTGGTGATGCCCTGGACATACGGGTAACCAAGAAAGAAAAAGCTGATTGATACCAATCGGACTTCATTTGAAAATTAAATATTAGAAGGGTGGCATTATTTTCCACCCTTTTATTTTTAGGAACAAAATTTGCTTTAATTCTCCCATGGCTGCTGACCATCAACCGGTCTTTGTTCTATACCGGTA
Source organism: Cyclobacterium sp. SYSU L10401 (assembly GCF_010993705.1). Taxonomy (GTDB): domain Bacteria; phylum Bacteroidota; class Bacteroidia; order Cytophagales; family Cyclobacteriaceae; genus Cyclobacterium. The sequence goes on from NZ_WOFO01000011.1 coordinate 32,933, forward strand.
GTAGTCTCAGTCATAATATTTTAAACGCATTAATTTTTATTCAAAATACAAAAAGGTATATTTGTATGTCTGAGTCCTTATTTGGGATCTTGTCATATTGACTTTATTGGATGATAATATTTGCATTAAATTCATGCTGATATGAGTTTTTTTATTGAAATGCTCCTGAAGCTTTTATTCCTTTTTTCCATTATTCCATTTTTGCTTTCTGAAAAGCTGCAAAAAAAGTATGATGTGAGAATCAATCCCCAGGTAGAATACACCATTTTTTCTGGCCCCAGGAAAATCAGCCAGATAGAACAAAGGTTTATTGATGAAACCAGCGGAATGGCCCTTTCCCAAAAGTATCCTGGACGTATATTTGTTCATAACGACAGCGATGGTGCACCAGAAATTTATGTATTGGATACCCTGGGTCAATACCTTGGCACCATTCTTCTGGAAGGGATAAGGAACAGGGACTGGGAGGATATGGCCATTGGACCGGGTCCGGTAGCCGGGGAGTCCTACCTGTATATTGGCGACATTGGTGATAATTTCAGCAAGCACGAGGAGTTGATCATTTATAGAATTCCCGAACCAAAAGACCTGACCTTCGAGGAAAGCCTTCCTATGGTTCCCGAAAAAATTACACTAACCTATCCTGACGGGAGCAAGGATGCCGAAACCATGCTCCTGGACCCCTGGTCAGGTGACTTGTATATTCTGACCAAAAGAGACGCCAGTAATACCTTGTATAAAGTGGATGCCGCCCATTTGATAGATGGCAATAGCGTAACCATGGAAGAAGTGATGCGCCTGCCCATCACCCTATCGGTGGGAGGTGACATCTCTGCAGATGGGACACAAGTAGTTATCAAAAACTATTGGGTGGTCTATTACTGGAGCCGTAACCCTGGCGAAACCCTTGCAGAGACGCTGCAACGCCAGCCCAGGTTATTGCCTTATGAGCCTGAACCACAAGGGGAGGCCATTGCATTTACTCCTGATGGGCAAGCCTATTTTACCCTGAGTGAAAAAAAATTACGGGTGGAACCGGTACTTTATCGCTATGATAAAGTCCTGAAACCAGATTGATCCAGGCTGTCAATGATAGGCTGGTGAAGAAATTCCTATTCCATGAGCTGGACAGGACAGAAAGGTTAAAACCTCTCAGGTTTCACCTTCACATAGTTTTTTGATGAATGAATGGTTATGAAAACCTGTCACGTTTGCGGGTTTCAGGATGTGTCTTTCTGGTATTCAGGTTTTAGGGCTCAGTCCCCATTTCTAATTGCAATATACCCCCATTTACCAATGCTTCATGGCGGATGCCTATGCCTTTTACTTCGGCCCCATTGAAAGCTTTACTTTTGATGTAGAAATGGTCGGGCCGGTTATTTGCGGCTTGGATGGTAAAGGTTTCCCCGGTATAATAATCCGGGTGCAACCGGATCACCGCTTTATCAAATATGGGACTTCCCAGTTCATATAGGGGGTTTTCCTCGGTTCCCGCATTCATTTGAAAAATCCCCAGCTTCATCAGCACGGCCAAAGATCCCATCAAGCCCTGGTCCTCATCACCATTATACCCCAAATGAGGGGTCAAAGCTGAAAAGGCCTTGTCCAACACTTTTCTGCTCCAATACTGGGTCAAATCCGGCCGACCCAGGTAATTGAAAACATAAGCCATTTGCATGGAAGGTTGGTTTCCATAGTTTACCGGTATCCTGCGGTACTCTGGATGGGTTTCTACCGCATGGGAAGTTCCCGAAGTGAAACCCAGTTTTTCCGCCTCTTCAAACTGCCGGTTGAGTTTGGCAGCAGCCTTTTCTTTGCCTCCCATTAAGTCGGCCAGTCCCGGTAGGTCATGGGGTACAAACCAGGTAAATTGAGCCCCATTGGCTTCTACAAAACCCTTCCCATAGTCATAAGGATCGTAAGGATCCATCCAACGTCCATTCTCATCTTTAGGTCGCATCCAGCCGGATTGGGCATCATAGACATTTTTATAGTGTGCTGACCGACTCAAAAACAATGCTTCATCTGCTTGTTTACCCAAAGCCCTGGAAAGCTGGGCCAGGGTCCAATCCTGGAAGCTGTATTCAAGCGTTTGGCCAGCCCCTTGCTCATGTCCTCCAAACCTGCCTTTGGGGTTAGGGTAGGGTACATATCCCTTACTTATATAATCTTCCACATTGCCACCATTGGCCGTTTGGTGTTCATAACCGGATTTACTCATCATCCCCCCAGGCAGGTGGTTTTTCTTTAATCCTTCGTAAGCAGTCGCCATATCGAAGTTCCGTATGCCCTTTTGGTACAAGCCTACAAAGAAGGGGGTAGAAGAGGCACCTGTCATCACATAGGTATAGTTACCGCCTGAAGGTCCTCTGGGTATCAGCCCACCATCCTTGTAGTATTGGATAAAGCTGTTGGCAAACTCCTCAGCGATATCGGGATAGACCAGGGCCCATAAAACAGCAATGGTCCATTGGGCGCCCCAGAAAGAATCTGAATTAAAATGTCTGAATAGCGGTTTTCCTTCATCATTCAGAGGCAGCTGCCCAATCCGAAACGTATCCCCGGTATGGTCCGGATAAGCCCCGTTGACATCGCTAATGGTCCTGCGGCCCTGCAGGGCTTTCCAGAGGTCGGTATAGAACCTTTTTTGCTGGGTTTCGGTATTGCCTTCGATTTCAATCCTGCTCAGTAAATCATTCCAAACTTCCCGTGTGTCTGCTGCCACCCGATCAAAATCCCAATGGGGAAGCTCGGTCATCATATTTTCAGTAGCATTATCCGGATGGGTATAGGAGAGGCTTACTTTCATTTGCAAAAGTTTTCCCTGGCTTTCCCCAAATCCTACAATGATATGGGGCATGCTATCGTGGCTGGTCAAACTTTCAATATCCTGGTCAAATTCTACCTGAAAGTGGACTGTAATGGGCTTGGGTCTTCTCGAGGTGGGAGAATTGGTGACTTGTCCCTCCAATTTTCTTTTTCCTGTTTGTTTTAGCTGCCCATCCACCATGGCACTGGGCCCCAGGTTGCCTCCCAGGTGAAACAATATGCCGGCCTGATTCCCTTTGGGGTACCGGTACCGGTGCATGCCTACCCGGTGACTGGCAGTAAGCTCCGCTTCTATGCCATACCGGTCTAAAAAGACTTTATGGTACCCTGCTTTTACGGTTTCCTTTTCATGACTGTAGGCAGAATAGTAATCTCCGATAAGTTTTTCAGGGGCATCGGTGTAACTTACTGGCATCACCGAAACTCCGGAAAGCTGCCAGGCATGAATGTGGCTAAACCCTTTGATGGTATCCGCATCATACCGGTATCCACTATTCCATGCACCGTCTATTTCATGATCAGGGCTGAGGTTGACCATTCCAAATGGCCGGGTGGCCGAGCTGAAATAAAACCAACGGGAGTTGGCCGCATCCAGCATGGGATAAACCAGGTCCACCGGCTGGGGATCTGGCTTGCCCTGAAAGGATAAAAGGGGAAGCAAACAAAAAAGAAAGGCTATTCGGAAAGTAGAGGACCGCATGTTATTTGAATTTTATGATGGGGAGTGGCTTGCTAATTTCAATTGCCAGTTCCAACTGTCTCTGAGGGCATCTTCCAGATCGAAGCGGGCCGTCCACCCTAATTCTTGCTTGATTTTTTCTGTGTCTGCCCAGACCTTTACCACATCACCGGGTCTTCTCGGACCCACAGAATAGTTGAGCGATTTGCCGCTCACCTTTTCAAAGGTCTCAATCACTTCCAGGACGGTATTTCCTTTTCCTGTTCCCACGTTTAACCAATCATAAAACGGGGCTTTTTGATCCTTCAGGTAGCTGATGGCTTTTACATGGGCTTCGGCCAGGTCCATCACATGGATATAGTCCCGAATGCAGGTGCCATCAGGGGTATCGTAATCATTACCGAATACCGTCAATTCTTTTCGTATGCCGGCTCCGGTTTGGGTGACGAAAGGGACCAGATTGGAAGGTACCCCAATGGGCAACTCCCCTATATGGGAGGAAGCATGGGCGCCAATGGGGTTGAAGTACCGTAAGGCAATGGCCGAAAGGGCAGCCTTACTTTTTACCTGATCTGACAAAATATCTTCACAGATTTTTTTGGTGTTTCCATAAGGGCTTTCGGCATCCTTCCTCGGCGTACTTTCCTTGACCGGAAGCTCGTCGGGTTGTCCGTATACGGTGCAGGAAGAGGAAAAAACCAGGTTGGCTACTTCATGCTTTGCCATGGTCTCCAACAGTACCAGCAGGGAGTTGATGTTGTTTTTGTAGTATTTCAGTGGCAATTGGGTACTTTCACCTACCGCTTTATAGGCAGCAAAATGGATCACACCGGACAACTTATTCTCGGAAAATATTTTTTCTATCAGCTCCTGGTCATTGCAGTCCCCCATATAACAAGGCGTTTCTTTACCGGTTATTTTTTGAAGGCCTTCCAGGGCACTTTTTTCAGAATTTGAAAAATCATCGATGATAATGGGCTGGTAACCGGCCTCATACAAGGCTACCGCAGTGTGGGAACCGATGTAACCGGCACCCCCGGTGATTAAAATTTTTTCCATGACCAAAGATAAAGTTTAATCCATACGGTGAAAAATAAACCTGTCGAAAAAGTAAGTAAATATCAGTTGCCGGATTTGGTATTCCTTTATGAAGCACGAATCCTTTTTATTATCATTTACTTTTTTTAACTTTGCAGGCTGAAAGGAGGTGTATTATATGATCGTAGTAAACGTAAAAGAGAACGAATCAATCGAAAAAGCGCTGAAGCGTTTCAAGAAGAAGTTTGACAAGACCGGAGTCATCCGGGAGTTGAGAAGCAGGCAGCATTTCGAAAAGCCTTCTATTACCAGAAGAACAGAAGTGATAAAAGCCGCCTACAAACAAAGGATGCAGGAACAGGAAGGAAAATAACAAAACCTTTCTTTTTCATAAAAGTATTGAGCATATTGGTGTATTAAATCACCGATATGCTTTTTTCATTTATAAGCTTCCTGGAAAACGAAAAAAGGGCCAGCCCACATACGGTATTGGCCTACCGAAGAGATTTGGAAACCTTTATAGATTTCCTTCGCACGGCTTTTGGTATGGAAAATCCGGAGGAAGCACAACATGCCGAAATCAGGGCCTGGATGGTAGACCTGATTGAAGAGGGGCATTCGGTAGCCACCGTTAACCGTAAAATGGCCACCTTGCGGTCTTTTTATAAGTTTTTATTGAAATCCGAAATCATCAGCAGAGACCCGACTTTTAAAATTCAATCCCTCAAAAAGGGCAGAAAGCTTCCAGCCTTTATCCAGGAAAAAGAGATGGTTGATTTACTCCGGGAAGCCAATTTCAACCCTGACTTTGAAGGGCAGCGTGACCGCATGGTCATGGAGATCCTTTACCTCACCGGGATGCGTTTGTCAGAATTGATCGGGTTGAAATGGAATGCAGTGGACCTGGGTAATGCTCAAATAAAAGTATTGGGAAAAGGGAAGAAATACCGAATCATTCCCATTTCCTTGGGGCTGCAAAAAAATATTATTTCCTATCAAAAAGTATTTAAAGAAACATTTTCATTATTAGACGAAAATGATTATTTTATCGTTAAATTAAACAGGAGAGCAGCTTATCCTATGATGATTTACCGGATTGTCAGGAAATACCTTGAAATTTTTGTTCAGACCACCAAAAAGAGTCCCCATTTAATGAGACATACTTTTGCCACCCATTTGCTTAATAAAGGAGCTGACCTCAATGCAGTAAAAGACCTTTTGGGTCATTCAAGCCTTGCCGCTACCCAGGTTTACACCCATAATTCTATCGAGAAACTTAAGGCTGTGTATGAACAGGCACATCCTAAAGCGTAAATAAAAGTCAAACTTTTAAACATTGATTATTATGAAATTACAAATGCATTCAATTCATTTCGACGCCGATCAGAAATTGATCAACTTTATCCAGAAGAAGGCCGATAAACTGGATACTTACTATGATCAGATCATTGACGGAGAGGTTTTTATGAGACTGGATAAAAATGATAGAAGTGAAAATAAGATCGTGGAAATCAAACTGAATGTACCCGGAAAACAACTTTTTGCGAAAAGCCAAAACGACTCCTTTGAAGCAGCTGCAGATGATTCTATAGAGGCACTCAGAAGGCAGATCAAAAAATACAAGGAAAAACTGGTACTGGCCAAGCAATAGCAACCCGCTTTTATAATACCTTAAAAGCTGCCCCCGGGCAGCTTTTTTTATGCGTTTATACCCAGCTCAATTATTGATTCAGTCTACAGGCTGGTTTACCTTTTCCGCCCAATAATATTTTTTTCCCCATTTTAATTTTTCCGCCTCAGTATCTCCCCTCAGAATGGCTCCTATCATTTTATCCACATATTTCGGATCCCAATTCAGGCTGGCAAGCTGTATGCTGTAGGCATGGTCAGCTAGCCTTTCTTTATTTGTCTGGTCACAAATGATATACGAATAGCTATCGGGAATATCTTCCAACCTGCCAAAAGTTTTGACATGGTGCGTTTCTCCCAGTCCTATTCTTATCTTACTGCCATAATGAACATGTCCCAAAAAGGCAATAGGACTGCCTGGAGGAATGGGATGATTTTCCAGGTACGTTTTGAACTGCCGGCCCTGGTGGGGGATGGACAATGGATGGGAGACCAGAGAGAGGTTAAAGAATATCAACAAAATGGACAAGCCTTGCAAAGCCAGTGGATGACTTCCTTTTTGCACCCCTCTGGCGAGCAGTATACCCATAAGTAAGCCAGCAGTCCATTGGATCAAGACCCAGACTGGACTACCTAGTCCAATGTTGGCAAATAAGGCTACCAGGAGGATGAAGCCATTGAGTCCGATAAGGATCCAGGTCCAGGTTTTCCATCCTTTTGGATGGGTCCCCGGCCATTTTTTTACCAATAGCCAAGCCAGGCCAATGGCTGCCAGGGGAGTCACCGGGAGCAAATACCTTTCATAAAATTTGGAAACCAGGGCTGTCATAAGTAGGATGGACAGCACCCAGGTCAGAATAAACCCAATGAAGGCGCGGTTTTCCCGAAAGGTAGCCAGTGCTGTTTCTTTCACTTTTTTAATCCCAAAAAAGAACCAGGGGAAAAATAAAATCACCATCAACACCAGGGCAAATAAAAAATGTCGGGCAATCAGCCAGACCCGGCTTCCCACCCGCATGCCGACCTGATCTTCAAAAAATGAATCCAGATAAACCGGACCAAATTTGAGGTACATGGCCACAAACCAAAACAGCGCAATGATTATACCGGTCAGTATGGAGGGAAAGTGTAATAACTTCTTTAATGGGATGGGCTTCCAGGGATTGAGCCATAAATAGCCAAGGGCTATCAATCCCAGGGCGGCGGCAGGAAGTCCCTTGACCTCAAAAGCCAGCCCCAGACTCAGGTAAAGCAGCCAGAGGTATTTTTTAGGGGCTGTTTTCCCATAACGGATTATGCCTGCGACACCCAATGCTGCACTAGTCATGAAAAAGGCCAGTAATATATCCGGAATGGAACGGGTGCTACTAAATATGACCACCGGGTGGGTTGCTGCTATCCAGGCGGACCATAGTGGAAGGTTTTTGTTCGTACTACTCAGGCGGGCAACCTGATAGACCAGGGGAATGATGGCTGCCCCGGCCAGCAGGAAGAGTATCCGGGATCCCAGCGCAGAAACCCCAAAGATGTTGAATCCTGTCCATACAAACCAATAGGTGAGTATGGGTTTTTTGAAGCGCAGCATGCCATCTCCCAGATAGGTGGTAAGGTAATCTCCGTTTTGCATCATACGAATAGCGGCATCCGTATAGTACATTTCATCGGGGTAATGCAGGTGAAAGTCCAGGGCAAAAGGACCTATCAGCAGTAGAAAGGCTGCCATGGGCAACTGATAGCCGTTGATCCATTCTTGGGGTAGCTTCATGGAGTAAAAATTGGGATGCCCAAAATTAAAAAAATTAAACTTTTGGGAAGATTTTTCTTCCCAAAAGTAAATATCAATTTAAACTTTTACCCTTTTGCCGGTTTCTGCTGATTTCAAAATAGCTTCTACCACCTTAATATCCCGCAAACCTTCTTCTCCCGGAACCAGTGGCGGCTTGTTTTCAAGAATGGCCAGGGCGTCGTCGTCCATCTGATTGGCCTGTTGCCAGGGTACCTGGTAGGGATGGTTGATTTCTCCTAAGGGACTTTCTCCTTTCACGCCTGCATAAGCAGAGTAAGGTTTCATTTCAATGTTTCCTTCAGCACATTCCACCGTTAAATAATTGATGTTCTCGGCAAAACTGGTTTTAATATCGGCATAAATTTCTCCTGGAAATTCCAGTTTGGCTTCTACCACATCCGCTAAACCATCCTTGTAAATTTCCGGACGGGTAGAAATCGCTTTGGCCGACACCACTGCAATGGGCTCCATATCGGTACCCATCCGGGCTCCCTGTATGGAATAAACGCCCATGTCATAGATCACCCCTCCGCCCATTTCTTTCTTCTGCTTCCAGTGATCCGTTCTGTTCTCCGTATAGCCGGCAGCACAATCCACATAGGCCACTTTTCCCAACTTATTGTCCCGGATGATGGACCGGTACTCCTGGGTGTTGGGCTCATGCTGTAGCCGGTAGCCAATGGTCAATTGCACCTTATTTTTTTTGCAGGCATTGATCATGTCCTGGCATTCCCGGCTGGTGACGGCCATGGGTTTTTCGCACCAGACATGTTTTCCTGCCTCGGCAGCCCGGATGGTATACTCCGCATGCATGGAGGGGGGCAATACCACGTAGACCACGTCAATATCGGGATTGTCTGCTATGCTGTCAAAATCCTGGTAGTTGTAGATGTTTTTTTCCGGAATCTGGTACTTTTCCTTCCATGCCTCAGCTTTGGAGGGAGTGCCGGTAACGATACCAGCCAGGTAGCAATGTTCGGTTTGCTGGAGTGCAGGGGCCAGCAAGTCGGTGCTGTAATAGCCCAGGCCTACCAGGGCTACGCCAATTTTTTCTTTCTTGTTTCGGGCCAGCAACTCATAAGGATTTACCAAAGCCAGGCTGCTTCCCAGCGCCAGGGTTTTGATGGCATTTCTTCGGGATTGTAAGTTCATCAGGTTTATCTTTTTGGTTTGATCAAATGGGTATCATCATTTTAATTATGCAGTTAATATAGGGAATTTTAATGGCAGGACAAATAATGGACAGGTCAGGAGCAGGATTTGAAATTCAATGATGAAGGACAGGTTTTGCCTGACCTATTTGTTGCAGCTTTTAAAAAAACGTAATTTCGCCTAAATTTTGAATCATGGCCCAACCTGAGATTTCTGTAGTTGTTACCATTTTTAACGAAGAAGGCAACATTTCCCCCTTACTTGAGGCAATTTACGCCTCTCTTTCATCCATTTCCTATGAATTGATTCTGGTAGATGATGGGTCTACGGATAGTTCGGTGGCTAAAATGAGAGCCGAGGCGAATGACAAGACCCGCATTTTGGTTTTCAATAAGAATTACGGGCAGACTACGGCGCTCGCTGCGGGTATAGACCATTCCCGGGGTCAATATATTGTGACCATGGACGGGGACCTGCAGAACGACCCCAGTGATATCCCCATGATGCTGGACATGGCCAAAACGGAAGACTGGGACGTGGTGGCAGGCAGAAGGGCAAACAGGCAGGATGGTTTTGTGCTTCGGAAGTTGCCCAGTAAAATGGCCAACTGGCTAATCAGGCACACCACCAAGGTGTACCTTTCAGATTATGGCTGTAGCTTGAGGATCTACAAAGCACAAATTGCCCAAAACATGGGTTTATACGGTGAACTGCACCGGTTTATTCCTGTGCTGGCCAAACAAGAAGGAGCCAGGATGACGGAAGTGGATGTCAAACACCATCCCCGGATTCATGGTACCTCCAAATATGGCCTGAGCCGCACCTTTAAAGTGATCGCCGACCTTATCCTGATGCTTTTTTTTCAAAAGTATTTTCAGCGTCCCATCCATATTTTTGGTACCCTGGGGTTGCTGTCTCTGGCCCTGGGAGTTTTGGTCAATTTTTACTTATTGGTGGTAAAACTAATGGGAGAGGACATCTGGGGAAGGCCCATTTTATTGGTAGGTTCCATTCTGGTGCTGGGAGGTATTCAGTTGATCACTACCGGCATAGTGGCCGAAATCATTGTCAGGACCTATTTTGAGTCACAAAATAAAAAAACCTATACTGTGAAAGCCATTCATCAAAATGGTAAAAAAGAGGATTAAACTTTTACTCAAAATTCTCCTTACGGGAGCGGCCCTGTATTTGGTTTTCAATAAAATCGATACTAAAACCACCTGGAGGGTCATCCAATCTGCCCATATGGGCTGGTTGCTCCTGGCATGGTTGTTTTTTATCATCTCAAAAGTATTCAGTGCCATACGGCTCAATATATATTTCAAAGACATAGGCCTGGAAATACCGGAGTCAAAGAACCTAAAGCTCTATGCCATAGGCATGTTTTACAACCTGTTTCTGCCGGGGGGAATTGGCGGCGATGGTTATAAGGTGTATTTGCTCAACAAGTTGCACCAAAAACCAGTAAAGCAGCTGATCAATTGTGTTTTGCTGGACCGGGGCAACGGCCTGGCAGTATTGCTATGGTTGATGTTTGCGCTGATGCTGTTTGTGAATATTCGCCTGGACTTCCCCCTTTCTTTTTATTGGATGGGCTGGCTTGGCCTCCTGTTGCTGCCTTTTGGATTTTACCTGGTCATGTTGTTGTTTTTCAGGTCATTTATGGGATCTATTCCATCCAGCACCGGATATTCCTTTCTCAACCAGGTATTGCAACTCTTCAGTGCTTTTTTTATACTCATGAGTTTAGGGGTGGGGCAGCAGTATATCCCGTACCTTTTTGTGTTTCTGGTGTCCAGCACCGTCTCTGTCCTGCCCCTGACCATAGGTGGGGTGGGAGCAAGGGAATTGGTTTTTGTGCTGGCCCACGATTATGTGGGCATTAACGAGAATGTGGCGGTAGCCTTTAGCCTTTTATTTTTTATAGTGACTGTAATGACTTCACTCAGTGGCATTTTTTTTAAGTACAGGGAATAAAAAGAAATTTTTCGAGGTAGTGTTGTAGCATTCCGGGACCTTATCCCGTATGGAGGACAATGAGCGCTCAGTTGTTTTAGTTAACCAAAAAAAATCAAGAAAATGATTACTACACTTAGAAAAATTACGCTTTTATTGGGTTCAGGCTTGCTTATGATGAATTTGGTGGGTTGCAATGAGGATGAGGAACCCTGTACGGACCAAACCCTGGAACCACTGCGCTTGATGATTACTGATCTTGAAGAAAATAACCTGCTGGACGAGGATTCGGACTACGAATTGGCAGATTTCAAGCTGTTCTATCAGGATAACAACGATTGGGTTGAACTTACTGTGGAGGCGGACGAAACCTCTGATGAGCAACCTTTTATTGAGTCCATGGAGGCAGCAGAAGAAAGCCTGGAGGGCAATACGGAATTTCAATTGGTATTGACTGAAAACGAGTCGGTAACCTTTGATTTTGTAGTCACCCTGTCAAATGCTAGCGGCTGTGATGTGTTTTCTTACGAAGCGACTGATTCCGAAGGAGAAGATCTAGATCAGCGTTCCGAAGGAGAACCAAGACCGTATATCATTCAAATTGATTTTGAAACAGAATAAAACTTAGATAAAGGCTACCTTTCCTTTTTGGGGAAGGGTAGCCTTTTTTCCCTGCTGTTCGCTTTCAGTCCCCAGGTTCTTTATATTACCCACGGCTCCATTTTTTAGTAACTAAAAATTGCACGATTTTTGGAATAGAGGACCACCATACCAACCGCCATAAAAATGTACCAATACGACTATCCCCGACCTGCCCTGAGTACCGACGCTGTTGTCCATGATGTACTGGAAAATCGGATTTTGCTGATTAAAAGAAAAAACCCGCCATTTGAAGAAAAATGGGCTTTGCCAGGGGGCTTTGTAGAGGAATATGAACTACCCCTGGATGCCTGCAGGAGGGAGCTGAAAGAGGAAACAAACCTGGATTTGCCCGAAGGAAAAATGCTGGGTGTCTTTGCCGAAAAGGGCAGGGATCCCCGGGGCTGGATGGTAAGTGTGGCCTTTTACTTTTCCCTGAAGGAGCAGCTTAGCCCAAGAGCAGGGTCAGACAGCAGCGAGGCTGAGTGGTTTCCACTTTCCGGGCTGCCAGAACTGGCTTTTGACCACCTCAAAATGGTTCAGACGGCCGGATTGATTGAATAAGGGTTCTTTTTGCGGAAAGAAAAAGGGATAGTCACAAAGGACAAGAAGGAGGCACAAAGCACGCAAAGGATTATGGTAGGGGGTTTTTGCAGATACCATAGCAATCGTCCTCCCCCAAAACCAGCAAGTAAGGGCACCATTTTAAATCAATCGCCGATGAATTCCCCCTTTCTCTTATGGTTTAAGCAAGTGAATGGATTTAATTTTTACGTGCATCTTAAATTTATAACAGACTATTTTTTGTACACATTAGACCACGGATTAAAATAATAATCACAAAGAATGCGAAGAAGGCGCAAAGCACACAGCGAATTTTGATAATGGGTTTTTGTAAATTCCTCTAAGATCCTTTATCCACCGAAACCAGCAGGTAAGAGCGCACATACGAAATCGCACCAAGACAAAATCCCCCTTTTTAAGGGGGAGACAGGGGGATTTTCTTTTGAAAACATGCCCTGGTTTTGATCCTCTTCATTAAATCCCCTGAAGCTTTTTTTAAGGGAAATTGCTTTCCTGCTCCTGCACCAGGTTTTTCCCATTGTGGAACCTACCTCAAGGAATGGTCCTGAGAAAAATTTCAAAAAAAAACCTGACCGATTCGGGTCAGGTTTTTTTAACAAGTTATTTTTTCAGGACAATTAACCGATAGATACCCGCTTGAAATCGGATACGGTCAATCCCTTGCTTACACTGTCTAGGTATTGGGCGATGGTTTGGCTATTGTCTTTAACAAAAGCCTGGCTCAACAGGGTGTTTTCCTTATAGAATTTATTCAATTTGCCCATGGCAATTTTTTCCAGCATGGCTTCAGGCTTACCTTCCTGCCGGGCCTGGTCTTTGCCAACTTCAATTTCTCTTTCGATCACGGAGGAATCTACCCCATCCCTGTCTACGGCTACTGGGCTCATGGCAGCAATTTGCATGGCCACATCTTTAGCGGCTTCAGAAACGTTTGCTCCACCAGTATTGGTGAGGGCTACGAGTACGCCCAGTTTGCCATTGGAGTGGATGTAAGGTTCCACCAGCTCGCCAGAGACTTTTTCCAAATGGGAAACCTCAATTTTTTCCCCGATTTTACCAGTCATTTCGGTGATTTTTTCACCAATGGTAATGCCTTCAAAGGGCAGGGCCATGACAGCATCAATGGTGTCTGCATCGGCCTTAACTGCTGCTTCTAATATGGCATTGGCAAAGCTGCTGAATTCATCATTTTTAGCCACAAAATCGGTCTCGCAGGTCAGGGAGATCAGGGTGCCGGTCTTGCCATCTGCACTGACATGCGTGGCGACCACACCCTCTTTGGTTTCTCTGTCGGCCCTGGAGGCAGATACCTTTTGGCCTTTTTTTCTAAGGATATCAATAGCTTTTTCAAAATCTCCTTCCGCTTCGGTGAGGGCTTTTTTACAATCCATCATGCCGGCACCGGTCTTTTGTCTCAATTTATTTACCTCTTGTGCAGTTATCGCCATTGCTTTATTTTTTTTAATGTTGATATATCGTTAGGTATTGACAGTAAAACAAAAATTGAACAGCAGGCGAAAGCCAGTGTCCAATTTCTGTATATATGATGTCAATGTGGATTATTCGTTGGTTTCAGCGTCAGCTGCTTTCTTTGCTTCTTCTTCCTCAGAAAGCTTGGCTTCGTCTTTGTCTTTCTTGCGTTCTGACAAACCTTCCTCGATGGCAGCACCAAAGGCTTTCACCAACAATGAAATGGATTTAAAAGCATCATCATTGGCAGGGATAGGGAAATCCACCTCGTTGGGGTTGGAATTGGTATCTACCAATGCAAATACGGGAATACCAAGTTTTTTGGCTTCCGAAAGGGCAATGTGCTCCCTTTTGATATCTACAATAAACAGGGCTGCCGGTAGCCTGGTTAGGTCAGCAATTCCTCCCAGGACGGTTTCCAGTTTATCTCTCTGACGGCTGATCATCAACCGCTCTTTTTTCGCCAGGTTGCTGTAAGCATCGTCCTTTGACATTTTGTCAATGGTGGACATTTTCTTCAGGGATTTTCTGATAGTAGCAAAATTGGTCATCATGCCACCCAGCCACCTTTCAGTAACATAAGGCATCTTCAGCCTTCGGGCTTCTTCTGCTACCAGGTCCTTGGCTTGTTTTTTCGTCGCTACAAACATGACTTTCTTGCCTGAGCGTACGATCTGCTTGATTGCGTTGGATGCTTCTTCAAGGCAAACGAGCGTTTTGTTTAGATCTATGATATGGATCCCATTCTTCTCCATGAAGATATAGGGCGCCATTTTAGGATCCCACTTTCTTGTTAAGTGTCCAAAGTGAACACCAGCATCCAGTAAGTCTTTATATTCTATATTGGCCATTTATAAATATTGATTTGATAGTTCGATTGGGAGATAAATTCCAAAATTATCGCTTGGAGAACTGGAATCTTCTTCTTGCTTTTCGTCGACCAGCTTTCTTACGTTCCACCATTCTGGAGTCACGGGTAAGAAATCCTTCCTTCTTCAAGGGGGTTCTGTGCTCCTCGTTGATTTCACATAAGGCCCTGGATATGGCCATGCGAATCGCTTCTGCCTGACCACTGATGCCGCCACCATCAACATTGATGTTGATATCATAGGCACCGTCTTCATTCACCAATACCAAAGGTTGTTTCACCACGATCTGGTGCAACTCAAAGGGGAAATACTTGTCCAATGCCCTTTTGTTTACCGTGATGTTGCCATTTCCGGCCTTGATGTAAATCCTGGCTACAGATTCTTTTCTTCTTCCGATTTTGTTAATTACTTCCATTTACGGGCTAGCATTAAAGTTTTACTTCTTTTGGTTTCTGAGCGCTGTGGGGATGATCCGAGCCGGCGTAAACATACAGGTTGGTGTACATTTTCCTACCCAGCCTGCTTTTAGGCAACATGCCTTTTACGGCCTTTTCTACTAAAGTTCTGGGGGCTTTTTCCATCAGGATTTTGGGAGTAGCAATACGCTGACCTCCGGGATAGCCCGTATGGCGTACATATACTTTTTCATTCCACTTCCTTCCGGTAAGCCTGATTTTTTCGGCATTGATGACAATCACGTTGTCACCACAATCCACATGAGGGGTAAAGTTTGGTTTGTGTTTCCCTCTCAACATTTTCGCCACTTCACTTGCAAATCTACCCAGTATCTGAGATTGGGCATCCACTACCACCCAATTTTTATCCACCGTGGCATCATTTGCTGATATGGTCTTATAGCTTAAAGTATTCACTGTGTGTAAATGTTTAATTATTAGCTTGTTAAATACATTTCACCCTCAAAAAGGGACACAAAGATAGAAGTAAATTCCATTAATTGCAAAGAAATCTAAAGTTTACTGCCTTATTTTCACAAGAATACGCTTTCAGGATGGGCTCCAATTGTGATTTCAGAGACTTGGCAGGCCTCAATGCCTAAAAGGAACATGGTCCTCGTTACTACTGGTATTATCTGGTAGGCGGGCAATCACTGAAACGGTTTTTCGACAATACCACTGCCATTTTGATCCTTATGACAAATTGCTCCCCACTCTGGCTATCTTTATCCTAGGACTGAAGGTTTAATTTTTATAGTACCGCAATTCCATATGTACTTTTGGCTTGATCCAAAAGTACCAAAAGATCAAGGCACAAAAATCCTTCTGCCCGCAGCCTGCCGCACCCCCGGTTTTGTGCCGGCCCACCCGCTTAATAGTTTCCTGGGCGATTCACTAAAGATGGGAAGTGCAGGTAAAAGAACATTGGATGTTATGATTAATTCCCCACTGTAAATCCAAGCTTTGTATTTAGGCATCTCGGATGATATCCAATTTAGAATTAGGAAATACTTTATCCGTTAGGTAAACCAGAAACCCAGCTAGGCCAGCGCAAAGACCTGTCAGGGTTTCAAAACCTGACAGGTCTAATTATTAAGTAAAGTAAAACCGTAATTTCATATGCCTCATTGGCATACCAAAATGGATAGGAGGGTGAAGTTTTTTACTTCTCCCAGAGAGGGTTAACCCTTTTTGTTTTAATCAGCAAACCCATTAGTCCTAGTTTAACTAAGACAATAAAAATAATAGAAATCTATTTTTCTTTTGTATTATTTTCCCCATATTATTTTTTATGCATTGGAACAACCAAAAAAAATGGGAAATAGAATTGAATTGGCAAAGCTTTCACGGCTTGGTAAGTGCCATGCTCTTCTTGATTTTTTTTCCAAGCTGTAAAACAGATACCAGCAATATTCGGATAAGCCGGTCAGAGGTACTTACCATGGATATATCGGATTCGGTTTTTACCAACCCAGGAACTATTCAATTGGTGGAATCAGATTCTGCGAACGTATTGTTCCTTTTTAATGGCATCAAAAAGAGCCTTCAATTTTTTGAGTTTCCGGAAGGTAGGCTGCTCCATGAAATCCATGTACCCATGGAAGGGCCTGATAATCTACGCGGCCCCACGGGTGGGACGCTTCTTGCCAAAGATTCCATCTGGTTTACCTTTTCTCCCCCGGCAATAGGCCTGATGAATTTCAATGGTAAGCTTTTGTTCAAAAAGGAAATTAAAGACGAACGCCTGAATATTCCTCTGCTGGAGGCGAATCAAAAAAGGCCTCTTTTTCAGCATCAGAACTTGATTTTTGGCACCCAGCCCCATTTTACGGATCACCACAAAATGAATGCTGAAGCGATCTTTGACCACCCCCTGATATACAGTTATGATATGGATGCCGATTCCTTGCGGTGGTACGAGGTTTATTATCCTTCGGATTATTGGCAAAAAGGGAAACGAAGGGCAGACTTTTCCTGGGCGAAACGGGAAGATAAACTATATCTGGCACCCATCTACCACGATGAAATTCAGGTTTTTGATATGCATTCAGGAGAAATAGTCATTCGGAAACCGGTCCCCTCTCCGGGAATCAGCAGCTTTCAGGTTATTAATTCCCTTCCTTCCAGTGCTGCAGAAGCGGATATGTCCCGTTTAATCCACGATCGATACGGTACCTTGCTATTTGACCCCTACCGGGATGTTTTTTACAGGTTTTTCTTCCCTGGGTTCGAGCCGGGAGAGGAATTATCTGTTGAGGACCTCAGCAACCTTAACTGGTCCAGACCCTATACGGGGATCACGGTATTTGATAAGGAACTGAATGTCCTTGGGCATCACCTTTTTGATTCTTATGAGGTATACGGACATGCCAATCATTTTGTAGGAGAGGAAGGATTGTATGTCTCGATAAATAATGAATTTCATCCGGATTTTGATGAAAGTCAATTGAGGTATAAGGTCGTACAATTTGATTTGGAGAAATGAAAATGGCTAGCAGGTACTTTGTATTGATTTTCGTAGTAGTTTCGTTTTTTCATTCAGGCTGTAGGAACACCCAATGCTAAAATTAGGAGCGGGCTGACAAAAAGAAAGATAACTTTATTTTGTTGGTCACATGCAATTCTTCTGCTACTTACTCGTCTTTTCCAATTGCTTGATCAACACCGCAAAATCCTTGGGATAGGGGGTTTCTGCGGTGATGGGCTCACCGTCCAGATCTTGAAAGCTGATGGACTGCGCATGCAGGGACACCCGCTGCATGATCGGCCGTTCCTCGGTGTCTTTTTTCAGGTTAAACTTCCGCTTGAGCTGGGACAGGTACAGCGGTTTACCTCCATACAGCGTATCCCCGCAAATGGGAGCACCCAGATAAGCCAGGTGTACCCGGATCTGATGCAGCCGGCCGGTGATGGGCTTGCAGGCGATCAGGCTGTGCGAAAAATAGGTTTTCAGGGTTTTGAAAAGGGTTTGCGCCGGTTTTCCCTGTGCCGCAATGCGGGCAATCCCCTTGCTGCTGGCCGTCAGGTTGCGGTCTACCAGCACTCCATCGAAATCGTGAATGCCCTCGGCTACGGCATGGTATACTTTCTCTACGGTTCGGTTTTCGAATTGCAACGCAATATGCCGGTAAGCTTCGGGGTTTTTGGCAAAGACCAGGCAGCCGGAGGTTTCCTTATCCAGCCGGTGGCAGACCTGCAAGTCCTCCCAATACTCCTTCCCCAGGGCAAGCATGTTTTGCGCCTCATGCCGGTCTTCCAGGGTGGCGAAGTAAGGTGGTTTGTTGACGATGATATAGTCCTCTGTCTCCAGCAGTATCAGTGATGTAAAGTCTATTTTTTTCATGCCTCCCTTATTTCGGCCCGAAGTTCCGAAATTAGCGGGTATAAAAAAATCAAAAGGGGAGAAAGGGTCAGGATTTTAGTTGGTTTTCTGATGCGAAAAGGGCAATTGACTGCCAAAAGGATAAGGTATAACAATGTAATATTCCGATAAAAACCAGGGAAAAGGCATGGCTGCCGTTTGTTTCCCCATCCGAAATGATTAATTTACCTGCTTCAATTCCGGGTTGAGTTATTGTCCCATGTAACAATAACCTTTAGGTGCTTTGGAAGGGCTACAAAAAAAATCTGAGGTCCATTAAATTGCTATTAGTGAATTGCTACCATGGAAAATGACGTACGCTGGAAACAACGGTTTTCAAATTTCAGAAAAGCATTAAAACAGCTTGAAGCGGCGGTACGACTTGCCAATACGCGGGAATTGAGCCAATTAGAAAAACAAGGCCTCATACAATCCTTTGAATACACCCACGAGCTTGCCTGGCTAGTGATGAAAGATTTCTTTTTCTACCAGGGGAATCCCGAAATCCGTGGATCGAGAGATGCCACCCGGGAAGCTTTTAAAAACGGGTTAATTGAGGATGGGGAGATTTGGATGGATATGATAAAAAGCCGAAACATGAGCAGTCATACCTATAATGAGGAGATTGCTGCTGAGATAGCCCAGAAAATCACAGCACAGTATTTCAAAGGCTTTGCTGATTTCATGGCCAAAATGGGAAAAATAGATTTAGAAAAACTATGATTACGCTAAGCATTTCCGATACAGGCTTGTCTGCGAAGTCCATTGAGAGCATACAATCGGTATTTGCCCGGTACCCAGAGATCGAAAAGGCCATTCTTTACGGTTCCCGTGCCAAAGGAAATTTTCGGAAGGGTTCTGACATTGACCTGACGCTGGAAGGCAGGCTACTCACACTAACCATGCTTAACCAAATTCATACCGAACTGGATGAATTGTTGCTTCCCTACCAAATTGATATATCCATTCGGCATAAAATTAAAAATGCCGATTTGCTGAATCATATTGATCGGGTAGGCAAGCTGTTTTATGAAAAGGAGTAGTTGTAGAAGGACGAGATGCTACAAAAGCCCTTTAACCTGAGTAAATAGGCAAATCCCCCTTTTTAAGGGGGAGAGGGGGATTTTTTCGGTAACGTCCCATATATCAATTCGTTAGTTGTTACTTCTTTTGAATTCTTACCTGATGCTGGGCTCTACCATCACTGTGAAACCTGACATTTTTTAAACGCAGAAATCAGGAAGACGATGGTTTTTTACAATATATGGGAATATAGAGTTATTCGTTGTATCATGATTATGGCATAAAATCACCTATTCATCCTTTAATTCTCTGTACTTTTTCTCCCGATTCGCTGCGCTGCTCGGGACAGGCTTTGATGAAAAAGTACCAAAAAATCAAGACAAAAAAATCCTTCCTCCCACAAGCCTCCTGCGCACCCCGGTTTTTTGTCGGACCTGCGCTCTTTGCGAATTTAAATATAAATCTTCATTTGTTATAGGCACTACTTTTTTAAAAAGTGGATTTATTGACGTCACCAATAGACTTAAAATTTTTCAAAACTAAGAAGTTTGATGATAATGAGTGTTTTTAATATGTTGAAATTCAGTGATTTAATAAATATGTCTTCGGTAGACTTAGAGAGGGTTTGGAGCGGTGAAAGCCGTGGGGATCTCTAGCCGGACGAGGCTGCCACACCCTTTACCAGCTCCTAAACCGACCTAAAAGAGTTGCCATTGACGATTTAATCGGTTTTTTGACACTCATAACCCAATCTCAGGTCTTTATTGAATAGCGCAAATCAACAGGCTCCTGTTTTATTCAAACTTACTCCCGATTTACGCTTTCTTTCCCAGAGATACTTCTTTATTCCCTATCGGCAGGTCAAAGCTAAAAACCGAACCTTTTCCTACAATGGAACTAACCGAAATTTTACTTTTGTGCCCTTCCAGGATATGTTTGACAATGGCCAGGCCCAGACCGGTGCCGCCCTTTTCCCTGGAACGGCTTTTTTCTACCCGGTAAAACCGCTCAAAGATGCGTTTCAAATCCTCTGGATGGATGCCTGGTCCCTGGTCCTTGATTTCGATACTCAGGTGGTTTTTATTATGGCTCAATTGTATGGTTACTTTGCCTTCTTCCTTGTTGTATTTGATGGCATTGGACACCAGATTTTGTAGTACCCGGTAGATTTTATCCCTGTCGGCGAAGGTAATATACGTACTGTCCGCTTCGTACTGGAAATCTATTTTGATACCCCGCTTTTGGGCCTTTCCTTCCAGCTGTTCGATGACTTCCAGAATGGAATTCTTTACATCAAAAATTACCGGATGAAAGCGGATAAAGCCACTTTCTATCTGGTTGATGGTGATCAGGTCCTGAACCAGGTTATCCAGGTTGTTCAGACTTTTGGCTGCCCGCTTCAAAAATTTATCCCGTACCGTATGGTCTTCCACCGCACCGTCTAAAAGGGTATGGATATAGCCCTGCGCAGCGAAGATGGGGGTTTTCAACTCATGCGAAATGTCTGCAATAAATTCCTTCCGGAAGGTTTCGTTTTTTTGAAGGGTTTCGATCTCCCGGTTTTTGGCAGCTGCATAAGCATTGATATTGGACTGCAAGCTTTTCAGCGGAGAAAGGGAGGCTTTCATCTTTTTAGTAGCCTTGATGGAAACATCCTTCTTCTGAATTTTTTCCAGGACATTGTAGATATTGCTGATCTCCTTAAACACCAGAAACTCCAGACTAAGGTGGATCAACAGGTAGCTGATGGAAAAGGAAAGGGCCGCAGTGGCCAGTAAGACCAGACCTCCGGTACCTTCAATAAGGGACAAAAAGGCAACCAATAATACCGCAATCGATGTAGACAATATAAAAGCGATTCCCCTGGAGGTACTAACCATGGATCAATGCAAATTAAATTTATAGCCTACCCCTTTGACCGTAAATATGTAATCATCACCTATTTTTTCTCTCACCTTCCGGATATGTACATCCACGGTTCTGGCCAGCACAAATACATCCGCCCCCCAAATGTTTTTCAGCAATTCATCTCTGCTGAAAACCTTATTTGGGTTTTTGGCCAGAAAATAAAGCAACTCAAATTCCTTTTTGGGCAAGATTATTACTTTACCATCCTTGTTGATGGTATAACTGCTCCGGTCAATGATCAGGTCCCTGACAGCCACCTGGTTGGAATCTGTTTCCTTTTTGGTTTCCCTGCGAAACAGGGCACCTATCCGGCTTATCAGCGCCCTGGGTTTGATGGGTTTGTGGATATAGTCGTCGGCACCTACATCGAATGCGGCCACTTCTGAATATTCCTCGGACCGGGCGGTTAGAAAGATAATAAAGGTGTTTTTCAGTTCAGGTATTTCCCGGAGTTGCCGGCAGGTTTCTACACCGTCCTGGTTGGGCATCATGATATCCAATAAAATGACATCAGGTTTAAAGGTGATGGCGTTTTTCACAGCTTTGACCCCGTTATTAGCGGTGCTCACCTCGTAGCCTTCTTTTTCCAGGTTGTAAGTTAATATTTCGATGATGTCTTCTTCATCATCTACTACCAAAACCTTTAATTTCTGTTTTTCACTCATTGCTTTGTTACCTAAAGACAATAGTAATTTAAATTACAAACCAAAGGTAGGGATAATAAAAAAAAACAGGCTTAATTCAGGAAAAGTTTTGGGCTGAAACCAAAGAAGATTTTGTTAAAAAACGCCAGGTATTACCCTAGTATTAATTTTGCGTCAAGCTATTATTAAGCAGCCCCTTAGCCGATACGATATCCATGTTGATGGAGCCCACCATCATGCTGGCTTTGATTTTCACAGGGATGCGATTGGCATCTGCGGTAATCCATATTTTTACCGGTTTTTTGCCCCTGAATAATTTGTTGCTGGGAAGGGTGGGACTGAAAACATGGGTTTTGAAATCCCCGATTTCTGTAGAAACATCATCCATTCCCTCGTATGTTAATTTTAAGTTATAATTTTTTTTATCAAAAAAACCTTTGATGGCCAGTTCATCTCCTTTTTTCAGCCCATTCAGATCCATGGTTCTCAACAGGTAATACCCACTTACGATATCCTGTACATTTTTAGGAATATCGAAGTTTTCCACCTTGGTCAGGTTTTCATTTTCCCTGTCAAACAATTTGACTTCGGCTGACTGCTTTTGATGGTCAAAGTCAATTACTTCATGCTTACGGTAGTTACCCTCTTCAATGTGCCTGTAGGCCCGAAAAGGAACAATCTGGGCGGTATCTATATAACTTCCCCAATTGTCCTTGACATAAAACAACTTGAAAATGCTTAGGGTACGTCCGAAAACATCTATTTTGTAGGCCGGGCGGCCATCGATTTGATGGACCTGATCAGAGATTACCATTTTGGCTTCAGCGGCATTGAGAAAGAAATAGCTGACATTGAAAGTGAGTTCCTCTCCTTTGGTAAAAGCCTGGTTTTTTCTCAGGGAAGGGCTTTCCTTCTCAGGTGCCTGCAAGAGCATTAAAACCGCAATTATTATGGATTGTAGGTACAGGTTCATGTGTTTTTTAGTAGGCTATCTTCAAAGTCCATACCATTTTGAGTATCAACAGTCAGCGTTTAGTTATCCAAATGTAGTCTAACGAAATACAAAAACAATGGTTATCCACAGTTGGTATTGAACTGGCTAATGTTTACTTTCACATTATCAATTGAACGATTTGAATATATACCATGAGTGCAAATACTGAAAAACTAAAAGCCCTTCAGCTCACGCTGGATAAACTGGAAAAAACCTACGGCAAAGGTACCGTAATGAAATTGAGCGACAATGTGGTACTGGACGTGCCTGCCATTTCCACCGGTTCCCTGGGTCTGGATATGGCTCTTGGAATAGGTGGAGTGCCCCGAGGAAGGGTCATAGAAATATACGGGCCGGAGTCATCCGGTAAAACGACCCTTTCCATGCATTGCATCGCTGAAGCGCAAAAAGCCGGAGGACTGGCCGCCTTTATTGATGCGGAGCATGCCTTTGATAAGTCTTACGCAGAAAAACTGGGCATTGACATAGAGAATTTATTGATTTCCCAGCCGGACAGTGGGGAGCAGGCACTGGAGATTACCGAGCACCTGATCCGCTCAGGAGCCATTGATATCATTGTGATTGACTCTGTGGCCGCCCTGGTACCGAAGGGAGAACTGGAAGGTGAAATGGGGGATTCAAAAATGGGGCTTCAGGCCCGGTTGATGTCTCAGGCCCTGCGAAAACTGACAGGGGCGATCAACAAGACCGGCTGTGCCTGTATTTTTATCAATCAGCTTCGTGAAAAGATAGGGGTAATGTTTGGTAATCCTGAGACGACCACCGGGGGAAATGCCCTGAAGTTTTACGCTTCGGTGAGGCTGGATATCAGAAGAATCGGGCAGATAAAAGAGGGGGCTGACAATATACTTGGCAACCGGACCAAGGTAAAAGTAGTAAAGAACAAGGTTTCTCCTCCTTTCAAAGTAGTGGAATTTGACATCATGTATGGAGAAGGCATCTCCAAGGTCGGAGAAATCATTGACCTGGGAGTAGAATTTGAAATCGTGAAAAAAGCCGGGTCCTGGTTTTCCTATGAGGGCAATAAACTGGGTCAGGGCAGGGATGCCGTCAAAACCCTGCTGCTGGATAATCCTGAATTGATGGATGAGTTGGAATTAAAGATCAAGGAAAAGGCCGGTATTCTCAAGGAAAGCAAAGAAAAGGGCAAGTCGGGCGCTAAAGCAAAAAACGAAGTCAAAAATGAGGAATAAGGGATGCTGAATCCTTTCGGTAGGTAGCTGTCAGGCCGTTCGGATAGCATCTACCGGATCCATTTTTGCAGCCATGGATGCCGGAATAATTCCAGAAGCAATGCCGATGGCAGAGGAAAGACCCACTCCGAGGAGTATGTTTTTAAAGCTAAGGATGATTTCAAGATTGCCCAGAGAAATGAAGGTGGCTCCAAATACAATCATTAAACCTGCAAACCCTCCGATAAGGCTTAAGAAGGTGGCTTCAAAAAGGAATTGGGTGAGGATAAAATAATTTTTTGCCCCCAATGATTTCTGTATGCCAATGATCCCGGTACGCTCCTTGACCGAAACAAACATGATGTTGGCAATCCCAAATCCGCCGATCAAAATGGAAAAGCCGCCAATCACCCACCCAGCCAGGGAAATAACCGAAAAAATGGAACCGACGGCATCCTGGATAAATTCGGATTTATTCAATGCGAAATTATTTTCTTCAGTGGGTTTAAGCCCTCTTTTGGCTCTTAGGAGTCCGGCCATTTCATTTTCCAGGGCAACTAATCCCGGATCATCGTCCCTTCCTTTTGCGGCAATGGTAGGCTCTATGCCGTTTTTCCCTACATAAAACAGTTTGTTGAAGGCTCCGTAGGGTACCATCAGCGCTTCGTCTTTGGAGGGGGTATCAAACAAACCTTCCCCTTCTTCTTCCAGCACCCCGACAACGATGAATTTTAATCCCTTGATCTTAAATTCCTTGCCTATGGGACTTTGACCCGGAAAAAGGGCATTGGCTATCTTCACTCCAACTATGGAAACGTTTCGGGAAGCATTGATTTCCATTTCTGTAAAAAAACGGCCCTCCTGTATGGGAATATCATACACCTCGATATGGTTGTGCACCACACCATCCAGATTGGCCATCTCATAGGCATTGCTGCCAGCCTTTACGGTAGTTCTCGTGTTGGCAAAGATGGTTACTCCGGAAGCACTGCCGAGGCGTTCGTCCAGAAAGGTGAATTCGGAATAATTTCCTGGAGGGCGTCTGAAATATTTCCACCAGGGGTATTCCTGAGGACCTGAAGAAAAAGGAAACCTGTCTACCCGGATCACATTGCTACCCAAAAAAGTCAAGCTATCCTTGATGTTTCTTTCCAGAGAATCTACCAGTGTAAAAACCGCTATAATGGCAAAAATACCAACCGTCACCCCCAGCAATGAAAGAATGGTGCGGGTTAAATTGGATTTCAATGCCTGCATTGCAAAGCGAAAACTTTCCCAGAGTAGCCTTAATACGATCAAATTGGAGAAGATTTAAAACAATTTGACAATATAGGTAGAATTAGGTTATTTTCTTATTAACTTTGCATTTTTTACGATATTTACGTTTACTCGTTATTTCCAAAATACATACACATGAAGTTATCAGATTTCAAATTTGAAATTCCCAAAAAGCTTATTTCCTTGTATCCTCCCGAAAACCGGGATGAATCCAGGTTAATGGTGGTTCACAAGGATACAGGTAAAATAGAACACCGGGTTTTTAAAGATATCATCGAATATTTTGGTGAAGGTGATGTATTCGTCACCAATAACACCAAGGTCTTCCCTGCCAGGCTATATGGTAACAAGGAAAAGACCGGTGCTAAAATCGAGGTATTTCTGTTGAGAGAGCTGAATCAGGAACTTCGGCTTTGGGATGTATTGGTGGATCCTGCCAGAAAGATCAGGGTAGGCAACAAGCTTTATTTTGGAGATAGTGACCTGGTAGCAGAAGTGATTGACAACACCACTTCCAGAGGGCGTACCATTCGGTTTTTATTTGACGGTACAGATGAGGAATTCTACAAAACCATCGATACACTGGGAGAGACGCCTATTCTGAAAGAATTTATCGAAAGAGAAGTAGTGGATGCTGACAGGGAAAGGTACCAGACCATTTTTGCCCAACATGTGGGGGCCGTGGCGGCTCCAACTGCAGGTTTACATTTTACCCAGCACCTGTTGAAGCGACTCGAGATCAAAGGGGTGGAAGTATGTCCTATTACCCTTCACATAGGTCTGGGAACCTTCCGACAGGTAGATGTGGAAGACCTTACCAAGCATAAAATGGATTCTGAAAATTACGATATCCCTCAGGGTACCGTAGATTTGGTAAATAAAGCACTGGACAACAAGAAAAGGGTCGTTTCAGTCGGAACCACCTCTTTGAAAACCATAGAATCTTCGGTTACCGCCAATGGGCGGCTTAAGTCCAGCAGTGGATGGACGGATAAATTTATCATTCCTCCCTATGAATTTAAAATTGCCAACGCACTGGTCACCAATTTTCACCTGCCCGAGTCTACCTTATTGATGACGGCTTCTGCTTTTGGTGGCTATGACCTGATCATGAAAGCTTATCAGGAAGGTATCAAAGAAAACTACAAATTCTTCAGTTATGGTGATGCCATGTTGATTATTTAAGTTTAAAAAAACCAAAAAAACCCGTAGAAAAGTATTTTCTACGGGTTTTTTTGGTTTTAACCCAGATTATCCATCAGGAAATGTTGTGATCAACAAAAATCAAGGCAGGCTCCCCCTTTAATGGAGATTTACTGACCTGTTTTTTCTGTATCTGTTTTCCTTAAAAAAGAACTGACTGCCCCAATAACATTTATCCATTGGGGCAGGTATATCCATCGAAGTTTAAATACTCACTTCTTTTTCAAACCTCTCCAGGGCCTCAGGCCGTCCCACTACATATACAATATCACCGAGCTTAATTTTCGTATGCCCGGTGATGTCTGTTTCTGTCTTTCCATCCCGCTTGATGGCCACCATGTTGATACCAACCTGCTCTCTCAGGTTGATGTCCTTGATAGGTTTACCTATCAGGGAGCCATGGTCTTTTTCTACCTTTACTCCAGCAAAGTTGATTTCCGGTACATCCAGCGTGATGGTGTTGCCATTTTCACTGGTTAAAGTCCGGAACACTTCGTAGTTGTGAAACCTGACATCATGGGTGAAATCCTCAATTTCACCCTTGGGCACCAGGTATTTGTTCAGAACCCTGGTGAAAATTTCAATTGAGGTTTCAAACTCTTCAGGGATTACTTCATCAGCTCCTAATTTCAGCATCGCTTCTATCTCGTTTACGTACCGGGTACGCACGATAATAAAGGCATTTTGTGTGGCTGCCCGGATATTGATAATGATTCCCTTGGTGGATTCATGATTGGAAATGGCGATAACCGCTACCCGGGCTTTATGGATTTTAACGTGTTCGAGTACCACGGCATTTGCCGCATCTCCATACATGATGGGCTCTCCCTTGGCGGCTTCCACCCTTACTGTTTCCGGATTCATTTCAATAATGGCGTAGGGAATATCGGCCCTTTTGGCAGCTTTGGCCAGGTTGCGTCCATTCAAGCCAAATCCTATGATAATGAGGTGATCACTGAGCTGTTCGGTTTCTATTTCGCCGGCAGGCAAGTCTAGTTTATCGCCAAACCGGGCTTTGAAATTTTTGGGTACCGGAATATTCAAAACCCGGCAGGCAAGGTTTTCCCTTTTTTTGAGGACAAAAGGAGTGATGATCATGGTAATGATCGATATGGCCAGAAAATATTGGTAGGTGGTGTTGTCTAATAGCTCATATTTCAATCCTTCCTTGGCCAACAACAAGGAGAATTCACCCACTTGAAAAATCGAAAATGCGACAATAAATGACTCTTTAAAATTGCTGCCTATGGCTTTAACGGAAAGCGATACAATCAGAAATTTTACCAAAAATGTCAACATCACCAGGGCAAGAATGATCAGGATGTGGTCTGCCAGAAAGCTGATGTCGAAAAGCATCCCAACTGAAACAAAAAAGAAACTGAGAAAAATCTCCCTGAAAGGCAGGATCTTACCGGTAGCATGGTGGCTGTACTCGGATTCACTGATGATCAAGCCTGCTAAAAATGCCCCTAATCCAAGAGAAAGCCCCAGCAAGGATGTGGCATAAGCTACTGCGAAGCAAGTAACAATAATGCTTAGTAGAAAAAGTTCTTCATTTTTTGACTTGGCCACACGGTAGAGCAGCTGGGGTATCAGGTACTTGGCACTGATGATGGTCAGTATGATTACCAATCCACCTTTTAAAGCCATATAAAATAAGGAGAGGAGGATATTGTCTGATTCTCCTGCCAGCATGGGGGTGAACAAGACCAGGGGAACAATGATGATGTCCTGAAAAATCAAAATAGCCAGGGTGGTCCTGCCTGAAAGGGTATTGATTTGGCCTCCTTCCTGTAGAAGTTTGAGGACGATGGCAGTACTACTCAAGGCAAACAGAAATCCAAAAAATACCGCCTTGCTCCAATCAAAACCAAAAAAATACGTAATAATCGTTGTCACGGCTATGGTGAGGGTTACCTGCAGGCTTCCTCCAATAAAAACCGCTTTTTTGATGGCCATCAGGCTTTTCAGCGAAAATTCCATACCTATGACAAAAAGCAGGAGGATCACACCGATTTCGGAAAGTACTTCCACTGCAGTAGAAGCATCGACCAGAGAAAGCCCATAAGGTCCCGCAATGGCACCTGTAAGCAGGTATCCTATAATGGTGGGCAGTTTCAGCCGCATAAAAAGCAGGATTACCAGGGTGGCCAATCCAAAAATGACCACAATATCTGAAAGGAGAGGTAATTCTGCTGCTGCTAATATAAAAGGGTTCATTTGATCGTTATGTTAAAAATCAATGGTTAACAAGTTAATCAAAATATAACAAAAAAATAAGGGGTTTCTGTAGGACCGGGGATATTGACTCATAGATTTTGTAGCCCTGTGGTTAGTAAGCAAGGCCTAACCGTTTGTAAATGAAATGCATCAACCAGGCAGGTCCAATCAATAAAAATTGAAGGTCTTTGAAAAAAGATGGTTTCTTACCTTCAATTTTATGTCCGTAAAATTGAAGTATCCAGGCCAATACAAAGAGAAGTATACAAAATAACCAAAAAGGGAAAGGCAAAATTAAGCTCAGGAAGCTGGAGAGCGCCAGACAGCTTGCGGAAAACAACAACATCCCTAATGCCAGTGGTGGAGAAAGGGAATAATAGTAGAAGAAAACCAGCAATAAAATCAATGTGGCCCAATTGGCAAAATCTCCCAAAATCGAATTGAATTCAAGCATGGGTCCGGCTGGAATACTGTAAATCAGGCCCACTATACTAAAGAAAATGGCAGGGACACAAACCCAGTGAATGATTTTGTTAGTAGGGTGTCGGTGGCTGAACCCATACTCCTCCAAGAGATGATCAATCCTCCTCATGATCAAGGTATTTGTGCGTTTGATAATTTGCATTAAGTTAGTTAAAAAAAATGATATACATGCAACAGTCTTTTATTTTAAAATTTTATTCGGATATGTTCTTCGTTTAGGCCAATAATGAAAGAGTTCTGTCTGTGAAGAGCGTAAATTCATATTTTTTTTTAACTTTAAGCTTTTCTATGCCACATGATTGATAAATGACTAGTCCTTCAAAAAAACCTTCCTTAGGGGAAGCTTTATTTCCGATTATTTTCCTGATTGTCCTTTTGGCCATCAACATAAATGTCTTTGGTACGGACGGCCTTTTGGGCTCGAATCAGTTGGTTCTGGTGATTTCATCAGGAATAGCTGGGTTGATAGCCGTTTTTAGACTGGGTGTAAAATGGGATAGGGTACAGGATGGTATTGTCAAGAGCATTTCTTCAGCCATGTCCTCTATATTGATTTTGCTTTTAATCGGTTCACTGGCCGGTACCTGGATGATTAGTGGTATCGTGCCTGCCATGATTTATTATGGGCTTCAGGTGTTGAATCCCACCATTTTTCTGCTGGCGGCCTGTGTAGTTTGCGGGGTGGTATCCGTTTCCACGGGAAGCAGTTGGACGACGGTAGCCACGGTAGGGGTGGCTTTGCTGGGTATAGGGAAGGCCTTGGGATTTGGAGAAGGCATCATTGGAGGAGCCATTATTTCAGGAGCCTATTTCGGAGATAAAATGTCTCCCTTGTCTGATACCACCAACCTGGCTCCGGCCATGGCAGGTACGGATCTTTTTACCCATATCCGGCACATGGTCAAAACTACTGTTCCCTCCATCTCCATTACCCTTGTCATATTTGGAATTATTGGGATTTGGGGACAACCAGCCGGTACCATAGGCCAGGTGGAGGAGATATCCAGGGTGATTTCCGATACATTTGCCATCAATGGCTGGCTTTTTATCGTACCTGTGTTGGTACTTTTGCTTATCATCAAGAAAGTACCAGCCATACCTACGCTACTGGCCGGGGCCCTGTTGGGAGCATTATTTGCTGTGATTTTTCAGGGGGAAGTGATTAGAGAACTCGCTGGCGATAGGGAAGGTGGGGCGGCATTGCAAACTTTCCAAATTGTAATGGGATCGCTTTTCGGAGATACCGCCATTGTCACATCCAATGATATAGTCAATGAATTATTGGTCACAGGCGGAATGGCAGGCATGCTGTACACCGTTTGGCTGATTATTTGTGCCATGGTTTTTGGTGGAATCATGGAAGTAAGTGGTATGTTAAAAGTCATCGCTGAGGCAGTAATCAGCAAAGTTAACTCTGTGGGGTCATTGATTGCCGCCACAGCGGGAACAGGTGTGTTTTTTAACATCACTACTTCCGATCAGTACCTGGCCATCCTGGTGCCAGGCCGGATGTATTCTGATATTTACAGGAAAAGAGGGTTAAAAGGCGAAAACCTAAGCCGGACACTGGAAGACAGTGCTACCGTGACCTCGGTTCTCATTCCCTGGAATACCTGTGGAGCTACCCAGGCATCGGTTTTGGGAGTGGCTACACTGACTTATGCACCTTATTGTTTTTTCAATATTATCAGTCCCTTTATGACCATCTTGTTTGGTTACCTGAATTGGGGGATTAACTATTATACCAAAGAAGAAATGGAAACCATTAAGCAAGAAGAAGTTTTGGCATGATACCATTAAAAATCAGCAAGCAGGAGGTGAATGGGATGGAATTGGGTGCCTTTGAAGGAGAAATTATTCTCGTTGAAGACCAGAAAACCCTGAGGAATATGGAGGCCGATTTGGTTTCCCAAAAGTTTGTGGGCTTTGATACCGAAACCCGGCCCGCATTCAGAAGAGGGGTAAGCTATGATGTCGCCTTGCTGCAGTTGGCTACCAGAGAGCGTGCTTACCTGATCAGATTGAATGAGATGGGCTTTCCCAAAGAGGCCAGAAATGTGCTGGAAAGCGCTCAAATTATCAAAGTGGGTGCAGCCGTTCGGGATGATATCAAAGCCTTGAAAAAGATTTCTCCAGGGTTTGCTCCCGATACTTTTTTTGACCTTAATGAAGAACTGAAGCGGGTTGGTTTTCTGAATGTGGGGGTAAGGAACCTGAGTGCCATGGTATTGGGTATTCGCATTTCCAAATCTGAGCAGGTATCCAACTGGGAGGCGTTGGCACTGACAGACAAGCAGCTGCTGTATGCAGCAACGGACGCCTGGGCCTGCCTGGAAATATTCCTGAAACTGTACAAGCAAGGTTACCTGGACGATATCTTTTCTATGTGATGGCATTCAGCGAGGGTATAGCTGCTAACAGGGTTTTCACCTCTTCTTGTATATTTGCCCGGCATTCCAATTTGATGAGACAGCTACTACTAAAGGCCTGATGGGTAATTTTCAGGTCATTTCGGCTAATGGTACCCATCACCTGATCCATTGCCTCGTAGGCAAATGAAATGGTCAGTTCAGTCATCAGTATTTTGGTGATTATTTCACCTGAAGCAATGGCTGCAGCAGCTGCGGTTTTGTATGCCTGAACGAGACCGCCTACTCCCAGTTTGGTGCCTCCAAAGTACCTGACAACTACGATGAGGGTATCGGTGAGTTCATGGGACCGAAGTTGTCCCAGGATAGGATCTCCGGCGCTGTGGTGTGGTTCTCCATCATCATTTGTGCGGAAGATATCCATTTCTTTTCCTAAAATATAGGCATAGCAGTGGTGACGGGCATCGTGGTAGGTTTTTTTCAACTGGTCCAGGATGTGCTGCACCCCAGCCTCGTTTTCAACCGGGTAGGCAAAAGACAGGAACTTACTGCCCTTTTCTTTATACATTCCTGTTGAAGCTGCCTTAATGGTCCGGAAGGTGTCGCTCATGAGGATGTTTTGCTTTTAATGGGTTGAGTCGGTGAACATTTGCTAAATTAGTCATTTGATTGATACACTTCTACAGCTTTTAGACTCTGACTGTAAAAATGCAGCATATACCACTGGTATCCGTGATCTGTACCTGCCACAACCAGGGCTCCTATGTTTTACAGGCCCTGGATAGTGTTTTGGAACAATCCTACCCGGCAGTCGAAATTTATATTATCGACAACGGCAGTAGCGATGGTTCGAAAAAGCTGATTTCGGACTGGATAAAGCAACATGGTGAGCAGATTCCGATCATGCACCGGTATTATGAGCGGCCGGTAAATTATTGCCAGGCCTTTAATGCGGCCTTTAAATCTATCAACGGCCATTACCTGATCGACCTGGCTGCGGATGATTTTTTACATCCTTTACATATATCCCGGGCTCTGGAGCAGCTGCAGGGATCTGGCGCTAAGGTATACTTTTGTAATGCCCTGTTGCTGTATCCCGATGGGTCTCAACAGCCCTTTTATCCCGCAAGGCATGCTGGAAATATTCCCCAGGGAGGTGTTTTTTCGGCCGTAGTACAAAAGTATGTCATCAGTTCTGTGACACTGGTCATGGATGCCAGTTCCTTATTGAAGGAAGGGGGCTATGATGAGGACCTCTCTTACGAGGACTTTGACATCCTGGTCCGTATGTCCAGAAAATATCCATTTGTCTATGGAGATTTTACCGGGGTTTTCAAAAGGGAATTGCCAGGCTCCCTTTCGACCCAACAATATCAGGTGAAGCATTCTGCCTTGTTGCCTTCTACTTTCCGTGTGTGTGAAAAAATATACGATATGCTGGAAGGTAAGGAGGAAAAGGAAGCCTTGAGATTCAGGTTACTGCATGAAACCAAGCATGCCCTGGCCTCTGCCAATTTCAAGGTTGCCGGGCAGTTTTTAAAGCTATACCGGAAATTTTCCCCGATAAGCCTCCATTACATTTTGTTTCGGTTATGGCATACCTGCAGGCTGGATATTTCAAATCTGTATAGCTACTGGACGAAGAGTAAAAGTTTGTGAGTCCCTGAAATCTGAAAACCTGTTAGTTTTCTTGTTGATTTTCTACCAACAAGAAACTTTGAGTAGACGCAACCTGACTGGTTTTACCTTTTCTTTATCAGTTGAATAGAGGATTAATTTAGGATTTACGGGTGCTTACTAAATCATACCGGTAATCACTTCCTGCATTCCCTCCGAATCAAAATATTTATCAGCCATTATTACCAAATCCTTTTCTTCAAAACTCTTGATAAAGGCCAATTGCCGGGCATAAAAGGAAAAATCAAGTCCTTCAAAATGCACGCGCTGAAAATGGCTCATCAAGTCGAAGGGACTACTGAAATTGGCCAAAAGGTTTCCGGCAAGGTAATTCCGGATAATTTCAATTTCTTCATCCGGTACAGGATCCTGCTTCAACCGTAAGATTTCCTTGTAAACTTCCTGAATCACTTCTTCTCCATGCCCACCTTTCACATCAGCCGCTACTATCCAATAGTTTGATCCGTTGAGACTGCCCAGAAAACTATTGATTCCATAGGTATAACCTTTTTCCTCACGGATATTCTTAATCAGTCGGCTTCCGAAATAACCACCCAGCAGGGTGTTGAATACGGATAGCGCCATGTAATCAGGATGGGACATTGGCACCATCCATTTGCCAATCCTGATACTGGATTGCAGGGCATCCGCCTTTTTCTCGATCTGCCTGGATTGCCTGGTCTGGGAAATGGGGAAAAAATCTATTTTTTCGGGTATCAAGGGTAAATCCTCAAAATATTCCCCCAGGGATACCAGGTCACTGTCGGACAGATTCCCGGTGACAAATAATTGAGGTTTTGATAAAAAGCCGTTCTTGTAGTAGTCTTGCAGGTCTTTTCTGCTGATGGCATCCACATCATCTGCAGTGGCCTGGAAACCAAAAGGGTGGTCCTTGCCAAAGAGGCTGGATCGGATCAGTTGGTTGGCACGGGCAGAAGTTTGCTCCTTTTGTATACTGATGCTCAGTTTTTTCTGGGACTTCTTTTTCACCAGGGATTTCTCCGGAAACTCAGCAGCAGTAAACAAGGTCCTGAAAACCGGCAAAACTTCTTTCAGGTGTTTTTGAGTAGTCAATAAACTGAGCCCCTGTCTTTCATATCCTGATACCACCTCTACTTCGGAACCGTGAAAATCAAAAAAGTCATCCAGGGCCTCGGATTTCAAGTCGCTGGTACCTTCCAGTAACATGTGAAGCATAAAAGAGGGCAGCAAGGGATTTTTAAGTATTATCTCCGAATAATGCACCGGAAAGATGACTTCTACCTTCACTGCCAAAATATTTGGAGAAGGCATATAGTACAAGGGAATACCATTTGCCAGGTTCCGGTATTCCGGGGGCGTCAGATCGATTTGTTCAGGAATGTGATATGCCGGTGCCTGGCTTCGGTTTACACTCATCTTTCCAGGTTGTACAATAATGAAAATCTCAGCGTTTCGGCCAAGGGGTGATTTTGAACCTGTGGCACCAGGTAAGAAAAATCAAATCCCAGCCGGTTAAATTTAAACCCTACCCCCATGGTGAAATACCTTCTGCCTCCTTTGCTGGGGTTTTCATAAAAATAGCCTGTACGGACAGCAAATTTATCGTCATAGGAATATTCGGTACCAAAGGCTATCATCACCTCCCTCATTTCTTCTCCGAATCCATCAGGTGCGTCAAAGAAGGAACCAAACATGCCGCTTAGCAAAGGCCGCGAGGGGTCTAGTCCTGCTTCAATATTCGGTTGGTTGGTGTCGGGATCCAATACCAATTGTCCATTATCATCTACCTCATAGACGGGAGGGGTGGGGACCATCATTTTATTGAGATCCAGGGCGAAGGTAATGGTATTCATTTCATCGATTGGTATGCTAAGGGCCGATCCTATTCTGAGATTGGTAGGAAGATAGTCCAGGTCCTCGGCACTGTTATAGGTGATTTTGGGACCAATATTGGAAATATTTATGCCCCATGAAAAGTCTACTTCCTTATCCGAAAGGATGATTTCTGAGCTATGGTAAATGCCAACATCTGTGCCCACACTCACTCCGGGCCTGCTTTCATTGCCTCCTGCAGAACTCAGGTTTCCGGAAAGATTGGAATGGATAAACCGGGCACTGATACCAAGAGAAAGATCATCTGAAAGTTTTCTGGAATAGGTTCCTCCAATAGCAATATCCCGAGGACTGAAATCCCCGAGCGGGTTACCCCTGGAATCGGTCAACTGTATGTCCCCCATATTAAAATACCTCAGGTCAATGCCAAAGGCAGAAACATTGTCAATCCTTTTGTATCCGGTGAGGTAATTCAGAGACATGTCCGGCACCAATCGCCCCAGCCAGGGGGAATAGGATAAGGAGAATCCCATGTCATCCTCAATAAATGCCAGTTTACCAGCATTCCAATGCGCCGAGTTGACATCCGGAGAAGTGGCCACACCTGCATCACCCATGGCGGAATGGCGGCTATCCGGAGCAAAATTGAGAAAGGGAACAGCGGTAATGATCACCCTTCTGTTTTGGTCTTGGCCGGAAAGTTGAGGAATGGAAATTTGTGCATGGCTTTCTAGTTGATTCGCAGCGAAAGCCAATAAAAAAGTTAAAGCTGGAAGAATTTTTGTGTTCACTTTCATTGAATAATAATTTTGCCTCCCTTTCTTTCTGAAGCACCGTCTTCTTCAGATTGAAGATTGATTTCGTAAAGATAAGTTCCTTTTGCCGGATATTTGGTTTTGCTTTGTAAAAATATCCATTGAATGTCCATTATAGACCGTTCAGCTTTTGGGAAACGCCGCTGCAATGAAAATATTTCACCCCCGAAGGAAGAAAACACCTTTAGATTCAAAATTAAATTTTCTCCGGGCCGGTTATGCATAATTTCAAAATTAACCCTGTCCGAAGTAGGATTTGGGTAAAGCAACACCTCCTCCAATTGCATCTTTTGGCTTCCCCGGACTTCGATTCCTTTGCTAAAGGTGCGTTCATTTCCCAGAAGATCTCTGGCTGTAATCGTGAGTGTATTTTGTCCCTCCTGCAAGCCGCTGATCAGTGTTTTGATATATCCCTGACGAAAACTACCTGAAAGGGCGCTATATTGTTCGGCAAGTGATACTGGTGCAGCCTCGTTGAGCTGGAGGAGGATGCCTTCAGGCTGGTTGACCTGAATGCCGGACAGGTCGCTCAGGTACACCCAGACAGGACTTTGTTTGGTAGCTATGACCGGTGGATTTTCCAGACTGTCATAAAAAACGATGTCAATCTCCGGACCTTCACTTTCGGGCTTGATGGATTCGCCATTTGGTCCCAATAGGATTTCCATTCCTCCAAAAGCTTCTTTTTGCCCTTCCTTTTCCAGGGCATATACCTTAACATTTCCAGTGGCAACTGCATCGGTGTCCATTTTTCCCAACATCAAGTCTCCTTCAAGGGATCCATTTTTTACCTGGCCCTGCCCCCTGAATAAGATTTGGTTGAATTTCCGAAAAGTGGTGGAGGGCCCCTCATCTCCCAGGGTCTCGCTGGTCTTGGGATAACTTTCCACCCTGATCTCATAATGGCCATCAAATTGGTTGATTCTGGCACCGGAAAGGGGGTCCTGAATCTCTCCACGGTATTTTAGTTGTTGCAGCCCTGACAGGGTATCCACTTCAAGCTCCGAGGTCATGTCCAGCCAGGAGCTTGTTTTGGCTTTCAGATCCGGAAGATCTGCCTGGATGGAAGGATCGCCCAACAAGGAAAAGTTTCTGTTCAATGGACCATTTAGGCTGTTGTTTTTGGTATGTTTGAAAATTTCTCCGAGGCTCATCTGTCCCCTTTCGCTGAACACAGCCTCAATAAAAGCTTCATTTAGCGCAAAATTTACACTGCTGAATACCGGTCTGCCGGTACTCAATACAGCGATGGCGCCTTTGTTGGCAGCAAACAACAACTCTTCTGCTCCTGATCTAAGGAAGGGGCTGTCGTGTCTTCCAAACTCACAGGTAGCAGTGACAAAAATCGGATATCGATCGGTCTCCGGCCAGTCGGCTATATCGCTTACATTGAACAAATTTTCAGCTGCCCAACTCAGTTCATTGCCGTGGCCCGTATAGTTGACCATCAGCAGCCCTTCCTCTATTTCTTGTGCCAATGCAGCCCTGGCTTCGGGTGAGGTCTGGATATCCCCTTCCCGTACCTGTGCAAAATTATCCAGATATAATTTTCTGAGTTCGAATTCCGGGTAATCCTTATTCAGGAAGGTGGTCAGGTTTTCTGCATCACTCAGGTGGATGTGATTGTCTCCATCATCAGCGATAAAGAGCAACTTTCTTTTCCACTGACCGGGATTGCCTGTCTGGTATTGGATGATTTTGTTTACGGCTATGGCGGCTTCCCGTGCATTTATGGCAGGAATTCTACCTATCCCTATGTCCAGCAGATGGTCGCCGGAGTCGGTTTCCTCCCATTCTCCCTCTCCGGGTTCTAAAAAACCGAAGTAATCGTCCGAACCATAGGTTGTCAGTGGATTCAGACTATTTCTTGAACTATAGGTGGGTACAAGGTTGGGTCTGCCGCCTAATTTATTTTTATAGTCAAAACTTCCTTTACCAAAAAACAAAACATTTTGAAGATTTCCCCCCTCTTGCCATTGATGGGCCAGAAAATTTCTGATGCTGCTAATGTCCGGATTGCCATAGCCATAAGTATGGTAGATGTCCTGAAGGGCTACAACGGCAGTGGACAAACCAATAGCATTTTTGAATTCAGCCAGCCGATTGGCCTGCCCCTGGAGTTCCGCAGGACTGATGATGATCAATTCAGGGTACCCGGAAAAAAGCTGAGACCGGTCAATCACGGGTATTGGCTCATGGATTTCAGGGGTGTTTTCCGGTTCAAAAACAACCAATTTCCTCGCTTGGGTTTGCAGGGTAGGATCAGGATTAAGCTCCTTTACCTCATGAAAATTACTGATGTCCCAAAACCGGAAAGAAGCAGCGTGAATCGGAAACACATTTGCTGTCGTATTGTAGTAGACTCCTTTCTGCCAATCTGGGCCCAGGTAGGGGAACCCGAGGAGAATGTGATTCAGAAATCCGGCTCCATTTGGATTGGTGGAGGAATAGGTAAACCTCAAGTTAAGTTGGTCGCCGTTTTCGGGATAGGATGCCCGGGTTTCAAAGGTGGCCTCCCTTCCCTTGATGGCATACCTGCTATTGGGAATGGAGGGTACATCGATTTCGCCTAAAGTGGCCCCGTTTAAGGCAAAGCGAAACTGGCTTTCACCAAAGGATTGGGCCATTACCCGCGCTTCAATAGAAATTTGGCCATCCGGACTGGGTATAGGTTTAGTAAAGGTAATGGTCTCACTACTATTGTTGAAGGTGCGGTACCCGTACCAGGCCCTTCCGGAGGTCAATATATTGTCTTCTTCAATTTTAAAATGCTCGTACCTGTACAATGGCTGATGAGCTGCGGACTCCGGATCAGGGAAGGTTTCTGGTGAACTGTTTTTAACAAAATTCTCCGGTGAATACCCCGTCTGAATTAAAAAGTAGAGGGAATCGGTATAAAGATGCGGCTGGAATTTGGTCAGCCCCTCTTCAATTAGAATTTGATCGGCCTGGCTCAGGAAAAAGTAAATACTGTTTCCAATCCTTTTTTGAGGGA
The DNA here is from genome assembly GCF_010993705.1 of Cyclobacterium sp. SYSU L10401. Taxonomy (GTDB): domain Bacteria; phylum Bacteroidota; class Bacteroidia; order Cytophagales; family Cyclobacteriaceae; genus Cyclobacterium. The sequence goes on from NZ_WOFO01000011.1 coordinate 71,998, forward strand.
TTTCTTTCAGTTCAAACGAATGGCTATCTAATTTTTGAGGCAGCATTCCCGGGACCCCGTAGATGCTGATCTGTTCCAGTTCACCCAGACCCCAGGCCAGTGCCTGTTCCTGGCTGATTTGGTATACTCCCTCTTTTGTTACAGGGAATTTATAATACTGCTGAGAAAATAAAGATAAAGCATTCAGCAAAAAGAGTACACTCGTCAAAAATGTTATCTGTGAAAGGTCATGTTTCCACCTCATTCTTTTCCAATCTGTTATTTATCATTGATAGCAGAATATAGGCCAAAACTGCCAGGGGAATTCCCGCCCAGCCCCAAAAAATGAGGCTACCGCCAGAGATCATTACCAGCAGATAGCGGAACAGGTTATTTTTCCAACTAAAATCCTTGAATTTTAATGCCAATAAAGGAATCTCAGCCGTGAGTAATAACGAAAATATTACGGTGATGGTTGACAGCGACCAGGGGTTTTGCAAAAGGTCACTAAGGAATGGTGCTGCTTCTGCCAGTAATGGCAGGGTAGAAAAAAACAATGCATTGGCGGGGGTAGGTAGCCCGATAAACTGGTCTTCCTGTCGATCATCGATATTGAACTTGGCCAGCCGGAGGGCAGATTGGATGCCAATCAGGAAGGCAATGTAGGGTAGGACGGGGTGCCCTTGTCCGGACTGGATTAAAAAAAAGGCAATAAACGCAGGCAATACACCGAAAGTAACCAAATCGGCCAGAGAATCCAGTTGTTTGCCAATATCACTTTGGACCTTTAACCATCGGGCTGCAAATCCATCAAAAAAATCAAAAACAGCCGCTGCCAAAATAAAATAAAAACCATAATAAGGTCCATTTTGAACCACATAGAGGATACCAATCATGCCTGACAATAAATTCAGACAGGTAAGGGTGTTGGGGATATGTTTTTTAATGTTCAATTCGCAGAATTTTCCCCTACAAAGGGATTGGTTTTCTTTTCTTCTCCAATGCTTGTTTCCGGGCCATGGCCCGGATAAACGATAACCTCATCAGGGAGTACGAAAAGTTTGTTTTTTATGGCTTGAATCAGGGTTTCATGATGACCTCCGGGGAGGTCGGTTCTGCCGATACTTCCTTTAAACAAGGCATCACCGCCAATACAAAGCTGGCTGGGTTCATTATAAAATACCAGGTGTCCCGGAGAATGTCCCGGTACCCAGATACAAAGCAGTTGGTTGTTTCCAAATTTAATCCATTCCCCTTCCTTGATATAATGGTCAGCTTTACTTTCCTGATACTGTGCAAAACCATAATTCGGCGCATAACTGCCCACTGCCCGCAGGATAGGTTCTTCTTCTTTGTGGTACCAAAGGGGAATATCGTAGGTATTTTTGACAAAAGCATTGCCCAACACATGGTCTATGTGGCAATGGGTATTTATTAATTTCACAGGCTGCAACCCTTTATCAGCAATAAAGTCAAACAATGCGCCTTTTTCCTGCTTTTCATAACAACCCGGATCAATGATCAAGGCTTCGCCGGTTTCATCGTAAAGCACATAAGTGTTTTCTGCAAAAGGGTTGAATGTAAAGGATTTAATCTGTAGCATGGTAAATTGATAGCAGTTCCAGGTTCAAAATAACAAAGAATGATTTAATTTTAGGCATGAAAGCGGATTTTTTACTTATTGGACAGGGGCTTGCCGGCACGGTGCTCTCTTATCGACTCCTTCAGGCCGGTTGCAGGGTCCATCTGATGGATGATGGTCATCCTTCCAGCAGCAGCAGGGTGGCTGCCGGTTTGTATAACCCTATCACAGGAAGAAAAATGGTGAAAACCTGGCTGGCAGATACATTGTTTGAAGAAATCGAACCGTTTTATCAGGAAATGGAACGTTTTTTAAATCAAAAGTTTCTGCATCCCCTTGGGATCTACCGGCCATTCATTTCCTTCGAGGAGCAAAATGAATGGCTGTCAAAAAGTGCCGACGAACAATTTATGGGTTTTATCAACAAGGTCTACAGCCGGCCGCAATTTTACGGAGTTAGCGATGCCTTGGGTGGACTTTTATTGAAGAAGTCCGGATACCTGGACATCAGGGTATTGCTCCTTGCGTACAGGGAATGGGCAAAAAAACAAGGTTTGCTGACGGAGGGGAAGTTTTCCGCTTCTCAATTGAACAGGACCAGGGAGGGTACCTGGGAGTACCGGCATTTAAAGGCAAAAAACCTGGTATTCACTAACGGCATACAAGCAAAAGATTGCGGTTTTTTCAATTGGCTTCCTTTTACTCCGGTCAAAGGTGAAATCCTCACGGTAAGGCAGGACTTTTGTTCCAGAGAGATCATTAACAGGGGAGTTTTTAGAATTGATATGGGTAAGGGTGTGGGTAAGGTAGGTTCTACTTATGACAACCAACAGGTAGATCTGATACCCACTGCCGCAGGGAGAAATGAAATTCTAAGTAAACTGGAACAGTTGATTCCGGGGAAGGTATTGGAGGTTTTGGACCAGCAGGTGGGGATCAGGCCGGCGACTCCAGACAGAAGACCCATGTTGGGAAAACATCCATCAGAGGAAAACGTTTATGTATTCGGAGGTTTGGGTGCCAAGGGAGTTTCGCTGGCTCCCTATTTCAGTAATAAAATGGTGGATTTTTTGGTTTTAGGGGAGGAACCTCAAAAAGAAGTGAACATAAATCGATTTTTTAAGTATATTTAAGATATTGGCAAATAATTTCTAAGGCAGGTAAATGAGACTTAAAAATCTAGCACTTATTTGGTTACTGATCTTCTGTAGCAATAGCGGAACGCTATGGGCGCAATTTGATCAGGAAAGATTTGGTAAAAACAGGATTCAACACAATGAAAAGGATTGGTATTTTTTTACCTCCAATAATTTTGAGGTTTACTATTATGATGGAGGGCAAACCAATGCCAGAAGGGCAATTGATTTTTTGGAGGGGGAGTTTGACAATCTGACACAATCTATCGGTTATGTAGCATATACCAAGCCTAAAATTTTTATTTATAATTCCAACCAGGAGTTACTGGAGAGTAACCTGAACCTCAATAACAACACATTTACAGTGGATGGGCAAACCTTTTTCAGTAAACTGCTGGCAGAGGTGGCCTATTCCGGCTCCTGGGAGTCCTTTAAGAAGGAGTTGTTATACAATACCTCTAAAATCATCATTGAGGAGATGTTGTATGGCTCAAGTATATCGGATGCTTTTCAGGCAAACCTGATAAATAATTTCCCGGATTGGTTTATCGATGGGGCAGCCTTGTACCTTGCCAAAGGATGGAGTCGGGAGATGGATGATTTTGTCCGGCATTACCTGAGGGACAATGAAAACCCCAAACTTTTCAAATTGCAAAATGAAGAGGCGGGTTTGGTAGGCCAATCCATTTGGAATTATATCGTAGAGAAATATGGTAAAAGGTATATTTCAAGTATTCTTAACCTGAGCAGGATCAATAGGAATGAGGAAAACAGTATTTCCAATACCCTGGGCCGAAGGTTCAGGGATTTTACTATTGAATGGAATGAGTTTTATACGGACATCAACAACGATGTATTTCAAAATTTCAAGGACCTGAATGAAAGCAATGTCATTGTTTCTACCCCCAAAAACAAATTTGGAGCCATCTCAGGATTAAGTTTTAGTCCGGATGGAAAACACCTTGCCTACATACAGAATACAGAAGGAAAATTCAGGGTAAAAATCAGGGAACTGGCCAATGACAGGGAAAAAATCATCCTCAGAGGTGGCTATTCTTCCTACGAACAGGACGCAGATTATACAAGCCCGGCCATCGCCTGGAGAGATACCATGAACCTGGTGATTGCTACTTTTAAAAGAGGCGTGACGACCCTTAGGATGAGAGCAATAGATGGTAGCAGCCAGGACAAGATATTTTTGAGAAATATAACCCAAATTCTGGATCTGGATTTTGCTCCGAACGGTCAGACCATGGTGCTTTCTGCGATCAATAACGGGCAAACGGATATCTATACCCTGAATATGAGGGGACAGGGAAGGAGACTCACCAATGATGTATTTGATAACCGTACCCCCATTTACCTGAATGATTCCACCATCATTTATTCTTCCAATAAAGCAGATTTGGCAGATAGTTTAATGACCGGAGTGATAGATGTGAACAACCTTCCGGATTATTACAACCTGTTTCAATTGAATCTGGGAGATTCCATATCCGAAAAGCGGTTAACCAATCTGAACCACATTAACCTGCTTCCAAGAAAACTGAATAATGCTACTATCCTTCACCTTAGCGAGCAGAGCGGCATCACCAATATCATGAGACTGGGGCTGGGAAGTAATATTTCCAGCCAGGTATCAGCCTTTAACAAGAGCCTGGAGTCTTTTGACTATGATGTGGAAAACAATAAGTGGGCCTATTCCGTCAGGGATGGCCGGCAAAGCCGGTTGGTTCTGGAGACTTTTCCCAATATGGACCAGTTTACGCCCAGTACCCCGAGGATTCAGCTGAAGCAGGCCAAGATGCTCAATGAAAGGATTTCGAACCGCAGAATTCAGCGGGAAGAGGAAGCAGAGGAAGCAGAGGAGGATATGGAAAGTGATCTTTCCCCGGATCCCATCAGTGAAGATGATGATGCAGATCCCCGTGTGGCTGAAGCAGACACCAGCCTGGTGGGGATCAACCTGGAAGGCCTGATGCTGGGAAGGGTTGAACAGGATAATTCAGCACCAACGTTGGAGGACTCGGAGCCAAGCCGTGTGGATACCTTGCCCCAAACAGAAACACCCATGACCGGCGCCATTAATGTAGACAGGCTTCGGTTTGAAAGAGAAGGAGGATTAGATACAGACAATTACACTTTCGATACAATACCCCCCTTGTACGGACAGGAGTCTTCCAGGGATGAGCAAGAGGATGTCCCCCTGGCCGAGAGGAGGAGTAATATTTTGGATGCATTCAGACAGCAGAACATGGTCAAAAGGGTACAAGGACCCAGGGATTATATCCCCCAATTTATTACGACCAGTTTGAATACCTCATTTGTAGTAGATCCCCTCCGGGGTTTTGGTATCAATCTTAATGGCAGAATGACAGATTTGCTTGACAATCATTCCATCAGAGGGGGAGTTATGACCGCAATGGATTTCAGTTCAGGAAGTGATGTATATTTTGAATATGAGTACCTGAAATACCGACTGGATTTTAGGGGTAGATTTGATAGAAGATCTCTGATCAGGAGTGAGGGTGATCTGACCGAACAGAAATATGTGCTTTCCAAATCAGAGATCGGTGTGTCCTATCCTTTATCTGTCAATACCAGGATAAGTTTGTCACCCTTCGTAGCCAAGTCTCAATATTTTAATTTAAATCCTGATTCCATTCTGAGAGGAGGCGACGGACCACAAAGTCGGTTGGATATCAATTATACCGGGGCCAGGGCCGAATTGGTGGTTGATAAAACCAGACAGCTGGGGTTATATATGGAGCAGGGGCTCAAGGGTAAAATAGGTATGGTACATTACCAGGGGCTTAACCTTTCTGAACGATCTTTTAGCAATGTTTACCTTGATTTCAGAAATTATCAAAAGATTCATAAAAACATTACCCTTGCCACCAGGCTATTTGCAGGTAGTTTCTTCGGCAATAACCCGCAAAAATACCTGGTGGGTGGCATGGACAACTGGCTGTTTAATCAGTTTCACCAACCACCTACCAACCGGCCCGAGGTTTCACCTGTCCGCAATGAAGAGGGGGTAGAAAATTCCAACTTATTGTTTTCTGAGTTTGTGGATTTACGGGGTTTTGATTACGATGAGATAAGGGGAAATAACGTGATAACTTTCAGTTCGGAATTGAGGATTCCTTTGTTTTCCTACCTGTCCAGAGGAAATATCACTTCCAATTTTGTCAGAAACTTTCAATTGGTAGGTTTTTATGATGCAGGTTCTTCCTGGACCAATTCTGCTCCCTGGGAGAGGGTAAATGACCAGAATACAGAAATTATCAATACAGAAGGCTCTCCTTTTGTGATCACTTTGAATAATTTCAACAATCCCTGGTTACAGAGTTACGGCGCAGGTATCAGGACGGTTTTGCTCAACTACTATGTGAAAGTGGATGCCGCCAGGCCTATCAGGAATTATACGGTAGAAAAGACCAGATTTTATGTAACTTTAGGGTATAATTTTTAATTAGCAATTCTTTTTGAAATGATAAAATCGATGACAGGCTTTGGTCTGGCTACCTATGAAGACCAGGATTATTCCATACAGGTAGAAATTAAAACCCTCAATTCCAAGTTTCTTGACCTCAGCTTCAGGTCTCCCAAGCAATTTTCGGATAAGGAAACAGAAGTAAAGACCCTTGTTTCGGCTGTGCTGGAGAGGGGCAAAGTGAATGTGACCGTTGATTTCATTTCGAAGAAAGAGGATGATTTGCCTATCGTGATTCAGGATGAATTATTTGAAAAGTATTTTCAGAAGTATGCAGAAATGGCAAATTCCGTGGGAGTCGATACACCGGAATTGTTTAAGCTGGCACTGCAATCGCCCAATGTGATTTTATCCAATAACGAAAAGTCAGATTCCAAAGCATCCTGGGAGAAAGTAAGAGAAGTGTTGTTAAATGCCCTGGAAGATTGTGATGATTTCCGAAAGAAGGAGGGAGAAGTGTTGATGAGAAAATTCCGGGAGAGTTTGAATTTAATTGAGGTCAGCCTGGAACATATTCAGGACCTGGTGCCCAAAAGGAAAGAACGGCTGATGAGTAAGATCAAAAACAATTTTTCAGAATGGGTAAAAGAGCAGGCATTTGATGAAAACAGGTTTGAGCAAGAGCTGATCTATTATTTGGAAAAATTGGACATTTCTGAAGAGATTGTACGACTGGATACCCATTTGAAGCTATTTGCCACTGTGTTGGATTCCAGTCGTTCGGAAGGGAAGAAAATGGGATTTGTCAGTCAGGAAATGGGAAGAGAAATCAATACCATAGGGTCCAAAGCCAATGATGCAGCCATCCAACATCATGTGATCAACATGAAGGACGAACTGGAAAAAATCAAGGAACAGGCATTAAATATACTTTAAAAAAAGATTTTTTTTACCTGGCTGCAAACTTGATCAATTCCGTCAAATCAATGAGCTCCAGGCTTTTTTCATGCGTAGCTTCCAATACAACCTTCGGAGCAATTCCTTCATGGTAGGCTTGCAGCCACCTTGTCAGGCAGATACACCATTGGTCACCTGGTTTCAGTCCGGGAAAATCAAAGCCTGGCCTTGGGGTACTCAAATCGTTGCCTACCGATTGGCTAAATTCGAGGAAGGCTTCAGTCATGATGGCACAGACAGTATGGGTGCCTGTATCTCCTGTACCGGTCCGGCAAAACCCATCCCTGAAATAGCCTGTCATGGGTTCGAAACAACAAGGTTGGAGTGGTTGACCAAAAACATTATTTGCCATGGGTGAAAATTAATTGTGAAAATAAAAATGCCATAGATCATTCATCTATGGCATTTTTACTTATCTAATGGTATAACTAATTTTAGCTCAATTTAAACCTGATAGGAAGTCTCATTTTCACCCTTACAGGCCTACCTCTTTGTCTACCGGGTTCCCAGGGGGGGGCATTTCTTACTACCCTCATGGCCTCTTCATTACATCCTCCGCCAATACCCCTGAGGATATCTACATCCTGGATGGAACCATCTGTATTTACCACAAAGACTACATATACCGTACCTTCAATACCCATTCTTCTAGCCTGGGTAGGATACTTCAGGTTATTGGACAGGTATTTGTTCCAGCCTTCCATTCCTCCCGGAGGAGTAGGCATGTTTTCTACCACATCAAAAATTTCATCTGCTTTCTCTTCTACAGGAGCTTCCGAAACTTCCACTTCTTTTACCACGGTCTCTTCCTGAACGTCTACGTCAAAATTAACGTCAATTTTTTCTTCAATTTCAACTTCGTCAGGGATTTCCTTAATTTCAGGTTGCTCTACCGGAGGTGGCGGTGGTGGTGGCTGTTCCGTAATTGGAATATCCAGTAGTTCTTCGAAATCATCATCGATCGATCCCAGGTCCTTGAGTAGGCCATCATCATAAGACCTGTATTCGAAGGCAAACAGAACCAGACCGACACTGATCATTAAGCCAAGGTTCAGGAACATGCCTGTTTTCTTGGTCAGATCAGCTTTGGGTGTTTTTTTAGCTTCCATGTTATAACTCCTTTTTATTTGTTGATTCGGTTTTCTAAATTACAAGTAACAATCATAACAAATAATTTTTATTTATACAAGAATGCTACCCTTCTTATTCAGGTAAACAAAAATTATTGTACCGATAGTTCCTCCCAATATATTGGTCACAATATCCAGGTAGTCAAAGGACCTGCCTGGAACAAGTATTTGCAAGTACTCTGTAAATATAGCGATAATTATCCATAAAACTAAGTAATTAGTAAAATATTTTTTAGTTTTTTTACTTTTCTCCGGCAGTTTCCGCCTGATCACCCTGCTCCATAGAAACACCATTCCTGCGAACATTCCAAAGTGGATCAGTTTATCCGATCCGTAAAATTTGGGAATATCAGGTACATCGCTACCGGGAGTAAATAGTGCATATGCCATGCCAAATGACCAAATCAGGGCAGGAAATAATGGATGTTTCAAAGCAATCTATTGTCCAACCACCGCTGCGTATTCTTCCGGAGATAAAAGAGAAAGAGTGGCACCTTCTTCAATTTTGATTTTGATCATCCATCCCTCTCCATAGGGTTCATCATTGACCAATTCCGGGGAATCCTCGAGTTGCTCGTTCACTTCCATCACTTCACCGGTAACAGGCATGAAAAGATCAGAAACTGTTTTTACAGCTTCTACCGTTCCGAAAACATCACCAGTTTCCAGGCTGTCTCCTACGGTATCCACTTCTACAAAAACAATATCCCCCAGTTCTTTCTGTGCAAAATCTGTAATACCCACGGTAGCAATATTGCCTTCAAGGCTGACCCATTCATGGTCTTTGGTGTATTGTAGTTCTTTTGGAAAATTCATTTGTTGTCAGTTAGCAATTCAAAAATACGATGATTATGGATAGGACAAAATTATTCACTCAAATTAAATGTCAATTGCCCGCCGAAGGAGGTGGAACTTCTGCGGAATGCGGTGGATACTTTGGGGTCATTGATCGTTCGATCGAAGTAAAATTGAATGTTGAGCTTCTGATTGACCACGTATCCGATACTTGGTCTCAGCTGTATGTTAAGGTTTCCATTGGTAAGGGTGTTTTCCCCTTCAATTTTTCTTTGCACGGTATTGGTATCTACGATGCTGGTGGAAATCCGGATGGTCAGGTCATTGTTAAGCACCTCCTGCCTTCCCTGTATCTTGAATGGTACTTTTACCCCGGCCTTGGTGTATCCCAGATCGAAGCGAAAATCCTGGCTGTTTTGTTCGGTTACCTGTGCATTCGAGAAATTCAGACCGATGTTCCTTTCCGTATTGTATTCAAAACTGATATTCATGCGGTCCTTGGTCAATAAATCTACACCTATCAGGGGGGCGAATCTCTCGGAAATGACCACCTGGTTCAAAATAAATATGGGAATATAGGAGCCAAACTCATCTGTCATACTTGGCAAGGGCAACTGCTGGAGGGTATTGTACAATTCCAATCCTTCCTGGTAAATCAGGGCATTGGAAAAATTACTGACTTCATAGCGAGAAGTATAATTATGCGTCAGGTTAATAGATGAGAAGAATTCACTTAATGCGGGTAAGCGGGCCAGTCCCCGATATTCTAACCTCCAGTTGGGTAAAGGAAGTTTGGGGAATGGATTGAGGTCTATGGCTGTGGCCGCTTGTCCGGAGTAGGCGGCCAGAAAGGCCGGTACCAATACATGCTGTCCATTGATATTGTACGCTCCGCCGGGATTTTCAAGTTCCAGCCTGGACTGTATGATGCCCCGGTAATTCTCGAAGTCTGTGAACAGTGGAGATACATTTTGGGTGTCCTGCCGTTTGAATACCGTTTTCAAGACATTGTAACTGATGCTGTATGATCCCAGTCTGTTGGGATTGACTGAGGTAAAATCATCATCTCCCGGTCCGGATCTGCGAAATATTTCGCTGTAATCCCCATTTTCCCTCTTTCGAAAATCCAGCGTTATCCTAAAATCCTTCAATGGCTCCACTACTGAACTCACCTGCAGGTTTCTGGATTCATTTTGACGGAATGCCTGGGTAAGGGAGGTACTGGCCGCCAGGACGCCGCGGTTGGCCAGGTCAAACCGGATATCACTGTTTTGGCTGCCGAGAAGAAATCCCAATCCCGGATTTAAAAAACTCCTATCCATACCTAATAGCCCCGTATTGGGCAGGTAACCCGGTAAGAATGTTCCCTGAGTGATCTGGTACCTGAAATTGACCTCCTTTACCATCATCAGAAACCTCAAAAATTCAGCCCCAAAGCCTTCTGTAGAAATTTCCTTTTCCTCCTCTTCCCCTTCTTTAGTAGAAGTATCTTGCGCAGCAGGTCTTCCGGGAATATTCGGTCGCTTAGGCGCATTTAAAGCATTGAGCCTTTTGTTTTTGTTGTAAAGCTGTACCAGGTCTACCTTTCCGGAGATGGATCTGTCCCTGGTATTTTGAATGACATTTCCCAGGGTATCCCGCTGCCCTATGGCTCCCGTAATCCAGCTGTAGGTTGCTTCATACCGTACATCGGCACTGATCCAGTCAGTAAGAGGGGATTTGTCCAGTGGTAATTGGTAATTGACTACTGCCTGCTGGTTGTAATTGGTGGTCCTTCCCAGGTTTTTGATGTTGTTTCTCAAGGAATCCAATTTTCCTTCCGTGTCCAGATCTCCTTCAGGCTCATCTACTATGGCATTGACACTGGAATTTACATCAAACGACAGGTTCTCCGTCAGGTCCCAGTTGAGGCTGTAAAAACGGTTGATGTAGAAACTCTTTTGGAAAAGGGGATCCACTCCTGCCGTACTCAACTGATCGTTCCGGTTTTGGGTGCGCATAAATCTCCGGTCCACATCCATCCTTGCCGACACCAGGCTGGGAGCGAAGTTGATGTTAAAGTCACGTATCAGCTGCAGGTGGTCACTTCTCAGGAATCCCATTTGCTTAAAGGGTTCTACGATAAGTGGATCAGGTTGAAAACTATAAGCGATACTTCCCCTGTAGGTTTCAAAATTATAGCTTTCCAACTGAATATTGCTTTGTCTGACGGAGCCATAGGCATAAGAAAAGGAAAAATTTTCCAGGTCATAAAGTCGGTTTGTTTCCTTATCCGGGTTTTTTATTTTCCTTACATTGTTGAGGCTGAAATTTTTTCTTTTGGACTGGTCCAATACCAGGTTTTGATAAGCTTCCCGCTCCGCATCGCTTTGGAATTTCTGCAAGGCTATTTCAAAGGGGACATCGGGATTTAAAGGATCAAACTCCGGCTTGGTGGTGGAATTTTCCACGCTCAGGTACATGGGGATGCTGAGTCCAAGGCCTTTTGGAAGGATTTTGTCTACATTGATATTGGCCGAAATATCATACTGAGTCGTGGACTCTCTGGCCCTTTCGGATAGGCGGGTTTCCAAACCGCCAAAGCCAAAGGTATTGTGTCTGATGGAGGAAGATACCGTTGCCACATCTGCTATCTGGGCATTTAGCCTGGCATTGGCCGCCCATCCGGAAGATTTATTGAAATCCGTTGCACGCAATTCATTGGCCCATACACAAACCGATTTGCTGGCGCCTCCGGTTTCTCCTGGGTTCCGGATGCCTATCATCATGCCCTGGATGAAGTTTAACTCGGGCCTGCCCACAACGGTTACTTTATATTGCCGGACCTGAATGGAGTAGGGGAGGTTTTGGGGTCGCTGGTTGTTGTCTCTTTCTGCTTTTACCCCAACAATCTCATCGATGGCGATATCGATTTCGTTTTCCAGGGGCCAGATCTGCCTGGGATCCCGGGTACCGGCTGGGGTGATGTTCAGGGGTACTTCAATCTCATAATAATTATCTGTGTAATCTGTCCCTATTCTCAAAAAACCTGTCAGCTCCCCATCATTGGCATCCTGACTGTCTGCGTGGAGAAACATCTTCAGCCTTCCGTACTGCACCAGGTCCTGGCTCACATTTTTATAAACCGCTCTGGAATCTCTGCTTTGCAGGTTGTCTACACAGAGTCTTAAAGATTGTTCGTTGAGCTGCCGTTCGACCGTAGAGGTATTGTCTCTGTCTCTGAAGATTCCCGGTGGCAAAACATAGGGGCTTTGGTTTTCCCCACCTTGACCGTTTTCTTCAATATTGACTACCCCCACGGTAAAGTTTGAATTGTCTGGTTCCGGTATTTCAGAAAAGGTTTTATCAAAAAGTGATTCCTGGAAGATCCTCCATTGGCTGCCTACCAGTCTAAAGTGCCCCATTCTCATGACCACGGGCTGTTGGAAGTCAGTAAGATAGGTTCGAATAAAACGGATAGACTTAAAACCAGAAATATTTCCATAGGAAGCGTCTGGTTGTCTTACAGGGATACGGAACAGGTACCAATCAACTTCCTCCCCATTTTCAACATGGGTAACCCGATCAACAATATTGTTTTCCCCCACCCGCAGACCATTTGGCCGTAGATCTATCTCGTATTCATAATAACTTTCTACTTCATTGATTGTATTGTCATTGTTCAGGTCTTCATTGTCAGGAACATTGGATCCTGAGGGTGTATAAGATAAATTGGTGTTATCAGTGATGGGGGTATTGCCCTCCAGGCCATTGAATTTTTTGTACCGCTCCAGGATTTTAACATCATTTTGATCAAATTCTTCATCCAGGTAATATTGGAAATTATCTGCTGCAGGGTCTTCCATGATGCTTTCCATGGTCTGAGGAGTCACATTCAACCTATTGAGAAACCGGTCTTCGTAATAGCTGGCCTCATCGGAACTGCTCAGTCCATTCAGGCCCACATCCTGGTTTTCCCTTGCTTCAGGTGAATTATCAAAAGCCGGCGTCAGAAATTGCTGATTAGTAATCCTGCCCCATTCATTGGCAACCGTTCTGTCCTCCGATCCGTCTGCGGGGAGTCCATTTTCAAAACCATGTCGACCATCAACGATTACGTCTTCTGAGATTTCTCCCAAATTGAACACCAATTTTCCTCCGGTGGTATTGTTCTCATTGAATATTCCGTCCAGTACCCTCCCATTTGGACCTGAAATAAAAGGGTCCATCAGCCAGAATTCTATGTATTCGATGTTGGTTCGGTCGAAATCTACTTCAGAAGTAATGGCCCTCGTCACCCCACCATAATTTTCTCTGGGGTTGGGCAATAGACCTGAAGCATCAAGTGAGGGGTTGAAATTATACATGCCCCGTTCATGTGGAAAGAAAGCCATTTCAAACAGGGGCTCCGGTGTGATCAGGACATCCCTGTTTCTTCCTCTGAAAATCTCCTGGGGCAGCACCCTTCTGACATAATGGTTTCTACGGTCATCATTGGTGATGTTAGATGGTACTCCCCTTCCGGACGGGCGGTAAAAAACATTGTCAATGCTATACCAGGAAAGCCGGGCTCTTTTGTAAGCATTGCCCAGCCGGTCTTCGGTCATCTGGCTTTCGTCAAATTCATTATCTTCAGTGGCAGGGGTAGCAGCCAGTTTCCAGGTCTGCGGGGCGGAACCCAGGTTAAAGGGAATGATGGCCGTTTCAAAGTCATCAATGTAGGAAGCCCCTTCTCCATCTACCTGGTTGGAGGTGCCTGGAATCAAGTGGGCAAACTCCCCATTGAATTGTACCAATGAAGCTTCCTTGGTCTCTGTAAAGGGGAGGGCATCCGCCAGCTTGGTAAGGAACAGGGATTCTTCATCATAGTTTACATCCAGGCCCCATAAGGAATTCCTTAAGGTTTCATTGCCTGTGGCAATTCTGGATATATTGGGCCGCTCATTCAGGTAAAGGAAGGTACCTCCTATATTGAAGTTTTCATTGACCATATAATCCAGCCTTGTGCCCAGCAAACTACGGGTCTGAAAGGATACCAAATCGGCTTTCTCAAAACTCACACTGATCCGTTTTCCGGATTGTAAAATGCCTTCATTAATGATCACAACACGGCCAATATTGTAATCCACCGTGTAATCTACGCCTTCAGTCAGCGGGATATTTCCAGCGGTGACCAATACGGAACCTTCACTGATATTGAGTCCGGGCAGCATGATTTCAGATGCCGATCCGGAAGTAAAGCTGCCCTTTAAAAAGTATTTGTTTAGGCGGGTAACCAGTTCTGCATCTGCCTGTGTGGTGCGGTACAAGGTGTCGTAAACAAATTTATCCTTGAGGTTTACTTCTGAAGGCAGAAAGTGTTCTTCCAGGGTATTTCCGAATGGCTCCAACACCGGAAAGATGACCAGGCCTTGCTCAGGAACGATGGTCAGGCCCTGCACATAATCAAAATTCCCGTCTGGCGAAGGGTCATTTTGAGGGTTTAGCTTGTCCAGTTTCAGTAGCCGAATGAGCGGAATATCTTTGACATTTTGCCCCTCCAGCAAACTGGGGTTGTCCAGACCCGTCCTGTCATCCCGGTAGATGATCTGCAGCTGGAAACCCTCTTTTTGAATTTGATTGGCATTGAGGTTGTAGATGTTTTTCATCATCAGATCCCAGGTTGGAATCCGGGTATTGATCCTGGCTGGCCGCAGCATCTTGAGGAAGATCACATTGTCTTCCGGCCGGTTTTGGTAATCCTCTGACAATTCTCCTACCTTATAGCTTTGACCGTTATAGGTGTATTCATAGGAAACGGCGATGACTTCATCATTTTGAAGTTTTCTGGACAAGCTAAAATACCCCAGTTGCCGGTTAAAGCTGTATTCATTTTCAGCCAGCTTGCGGGCCCCATTGATTTGTTCAAATTCCACACCTCTTTCCAGCCCCAGATCTGAACTGACGGCACTGGCAGCGGTTTCGAAATCCCTGTAAGCGGAATTGTTATTGAGGGTGCTGAAAAGTTCGTTGGCATTATTGGCGGCAGGTGATTGTGGATTTCCCTGGCCGATTCCCGGATTTTCAGGATTGTAGATTCGCTGCCCCTCTCCCAGGTCCATGAATGCAGCGAAGTTTCTCAGGGTTTGTGTATTATTGGCCCTGTTCATGATATACACTTCCAGTCGGGTAATTTGCACCCCGGAGAGTACCTGTGGAAGGCCTCTCAACCAATTTTCAAAATTGTTGCGAAAGAAATGCCCCAGAAAGAAATGCCGGTTTTCATCATAGTCAGAGGCCCTTACTTCAAATGGGCGGCCCTGATTTCCTCCTTCCAATACGATTTCATCCCTCCGTCCCCTTTGGGTGGAGGCTACTGTCGTCATGAAAAGCTTGCCAAACTGCATTTGGGTTTTTACCCCAAAAAGGTTTTGTGCGCCCTGGATCAGGCTGTTTTGTACCGGCATGCTGACATTTCCGATTTCTATGGTTTTTAAAATGTCTTCTTCAAAACCCGCATATTCTACCTTGAGTTGATTTTCAAAATCAAAGGAATTATTGCTGTCAAAGTTGGCACCGATACGTACCTTTTGACCCAGCATGCCGTTGACGCTCATTTGGATTTGCTGGTTGAAATTAAAGCCTCCATTTCTTTGCTGCCTGATGGGTATGGAGGGGTTGTCAATGCGCCGGAATATGCCTCCAAAATCCAGGTTCACATTTCCTGTGGGAACAATGGTGATCTCACTGCCCCCAAAAATCCTGTCAAAGGTAGGACTCATAGTAATAGGAGGGATCAATCCTCTTCCTCCTACCGCGCTTTCTCCATCAAGGCCCCGGGATCTATTCCTCCAGTATTCCTGCCGGATACGCATTTCCTGCATGCGGGAGTAATCTTCATAATCCATGGAATACCCCGGATCCAAAGCTCCTGAATCCAGGTTTTGATAAATCCGGTATCTTACCGCAGTATCCACTTCTACTTCTATCCTTTGGTCCATTTGAGGCCGAAGAAGAAAGGGGGATTGTTTGCGTAAAAAAGGATTTTGGGAAGGATATAGCGGATTGGTAGACAGGTCATCCCAGAGCAAAAATGAAGGCAAATCCTTTCTCTTGGACAGGGTGTCCAATCGGCCTGGTAAGGTGTCCGAAGGACTGGCAGCCGGCTCTTGAAAGGCATGGGCCACAGGCAAAGGCAGACCGAACATCAAACATAACATTCCCCCACAAAGAATGATGTGCTGATGAAATGACTTTATTCTCCAAAAAGTATTTGAGAAAGTAAAGGTCAATGTTGATTGTTTATGATGATGACTTTAAAGATGCTTTAATTAATGCTTCCAATGAAACATCGGGACCACTTTTTTTCAAAACTGTTGTGATATTTTTTTCTGCCTGAGCTTTGGTAAATCCAAGTGTGATCAAGGCTTGTAACGCTTCCTGTTTTAATTTATTGCTGTTGGGAATGAAGCCGCCAGTTGTACCCTCTCCACCGGTCATGCCTTCTTTTTTGATTTTATCTTTAAGCTCCAGTACGATCCGCTGAGCCGTTTTCGCCCCGATACCTTTTACCCGTTGGATGGTCGCATGGTCATTGTGGAGAATGGCTTGTTCCAGTTCTTCTACTGATAGAGAAGACAGGATCATAAGCCCGGTATTTGGCCCTACACCGTTGATGGAGATCAAGGCTAAAAATGCTCTTTTTTCAGGAAGTTCTTTGAAACCGTAGAGGGTATGTCCATCTTCCTTGATGTGCAGGTAAGTATGCAGCATGACTTGCTCTTCTTCTTTCACCATACCATAGGTGCTAAGGGAGATTTTTACCTCATAACCCACACCATGGATATCAATGATCACAAAAGTCGGGTCCTTATGGGCTAATTTTCCTTTTAGGTAAGCTATCATGTTGATTCTATGCTTTGGGCATCCACTACTGCAATGGCGACCATATTGACAATTTCACGTACGGAACTCCCTAGTTGCAATACATGAACCGATTTATTCATGCCCAGAAGTATGGGCCCGATGGCCTCTGCATTGCCTATTTCGGCGACCAACTTGTAAGCAATGTTGCCGGAAGCTAGATCAGGAAAAATCAATGTATTGGCTTTATTGTTGATCAATGCGCTGAAGGGGTAATTCTCTTTCTGTATGCTTTCATCCAAGGCAACATTGGCCTGCATTTCTCCTTCGATGACCAGCTCCGGAAAGCGGGCTTTTGCTTTCAGGGTGGCGAGTGAGGTTTTGGTGGGGACATCTCCTTTTGCTGAGCCAAAATTGGAATAGGAAAGGATGGCAATTTTTGGATCAATGTCAAAAAACCGTACCCCATTGGCAGTCAGGCCAATGATTTCCACCAACTCGTCCGGACTTGGGTCCTCATTTACCGTGGTATCTGCGAAGAAAAACGGGCCTTTATCTGAGTTCATGATGTACATGCCAGCCACTTTGTCCACTCCTTTTTTCACCCCTATGATGTGTAAAGAGGGCAAGATGGTCCGGGGATAATCTTTGGTAAGCCCGGAAATCAGGGCATCTGCTTCGCCTGTTTCCACCATCATGGCACCGAAATAATTCCGGTCTTTCATCAATTTTCTGGATTCGTAGGGGGTTAGACCCTTGCGTTTTCTTTTGTCATAGAGAATTTCACCAAATGCTCTGATTTTGGTCTTTTCTTCGTTGGGATCTATGACCAATACGTCCTCCAGGTCCAGAGAATTGACCCGAATTAGCTTTTTGATTTTTTGCTTGTTACCCAGCAGTATAGGTTCCCCGATTTTTTCATCCCGGATTAGTTGTGCTGCTTTCAGTATTTTGGTATTGTCAGCTTCTGCAAATACCACACGTTTGGGGTCTTTCTTTGCCCTGGTGATGACACGTGACATCAATCTCTGGTCAATGCCTATCCTTTCCTGCAGGTCGAGTTCATAGGCTTCCCAATCCTGTATATGGGTTTTGGCTACCCCTGACGACATGGCAGCCTTGGCTACTGCAGGCGCTATGGTGGTGATCAACCGGGGATCCAGGGGTTTTGGGATGAGGTAGGTTTTGCCAAAGGCCAGCTTGGACTCCCCGTATGCCTTATTGACAATGTCGGGAACAGGTTCTTTGGCCAGGTTGGCAATAGCATAGGCTGCTGCCAGTTTCATTTCCTCATTGATACCGGTGGCCCTGACATCCAATGCTCCCCTGAAAATGTAGGGAAAGCCGATCACATTGTTGACCTGATTGGGAAAGTCAGACCTGCCTGTAGCCATAATGATGTCCTTACGGGCAGCCATGGCTTCTTCATAACTGATTTCCGGAGTGGGATTTGCCAGGGCAAATACGATGGGATTGTCTGCCATGGTCCGTACCTGATCCTGACTGATGATATTGCCCGCAGAAAGCCCTAAAAATACATCTGCCCCGATCATGGCCTCACTGATATGGTGGATGTCTTTGTTTGTAGCAAACATTTGGTGGATTTCAGTAAGCCCCGGTCGGTCCTGTCTGATGACTCCTTCAATGTCACACATGATGAGGTTTTCCAGGCGCACTCCCAATCCTACATAAAACCGGGCACAGGAGATGGCGGCTGCCCCGGCGCCACTTACTACCAGTTTGATGTTTTCAATTTTTTTACCAATCATTTCCAGGGCATTCAAAAGAGCCGCTCCTGAAATAATGGCCGTTCCATGCTGGTCATCATGCATGACCGGTATATTCATCAGCTCCTTCAGCTTTTTTTCAATGATAAAACACTCCGGAGCTTTGATGTCTTCCAGGTTAATGCCACCAAATGTGGGTTCGAGGGAACGGATAATCTTTATCAGGCTTTCAGGATCATTCTCGTCAATTTCCAAATCAAAAACATCTATCCCCGCAAATTTTTTGAAAAGGACGCCCTTACCTTCCATTACCGGCTTGGAGGCTGCAGGACCTATGTTTCCCAGGCCCAATACCGCTGTTCCATTGGAAATGACCGCTACCAGATTTCCTTTGGCCGTATACTTATAAATATCATCCGGAACCTCTTGAATGGCCTTGCATGGTTCGGCTACCCCGGGAGAATAGGCCAGTGCCAGATCTAGCTGGCTGGAGAGTGGCTTGGAGGGGATGACCTCGATTTTTCCC
The DNA here is from genome assembly GCF_010993705.1 of Cyclobacterium sp. SYSU L10401. Lineage (GTDB taxonomy): Bacteria > Bacteroidota > Bacteroidia > Cytophagales > Cyclobacteriaceae > Cyclobacterium. The sequence goes on from NZ_WOFO01000011.1 coordinate 91,087, forward strand.
GGTTTTTTGAATTGGTGATAATGTAAGGCATCTTCTTTTCTTATCTTCATGATGGGGTATAACTTGGGAAAAATGGTTCAAGCAGCAATTAGTTTTCTTCGGCGTTTTTTTCAAATGAGGTGGCATTTAAAATGGTCTCAATCTCTCTCAGGGAAGACCTGTGCGCCTCATTGGGATAGTATACAAACCCTTCTGTATAAAAGATTTTACCCTGTTCTTCATCCACTATGGTGTAGGACAGGAAGGACCCTCCCATAGAAAGGTTATTGGTTTTCCAGGCTCCCCGCATTTCGACAGTATATTTCCCATCTATCTGCGTATTTTTAAAAACCGGTGGTTCCAGCCTTTCGGTGACAATATAGGATTCTTTCTTAGCAGGGTCTCCAAAAATCCTTGTTTTGGTGATTTCATTCCTAAACTCGATGATGTTTTCCGGGAAGAGCTGTGCTTCATCGGTGTAATCCGTTTGGTAAAAAAACAGGCTAATGTCAGGTTTATCAGTCCTGGGGGTGGGTTGCCTGAACCATAAAAAGTTTTCTTCTTCCATTGCTAACTGGTAGGAGGCAGGCAGGTTGAGGGTAATGCCGAATTTTTCCTGAGATTTGGTGCTGGCTTCACCACTTTTCCTATTGAACAATGCTTTGGCCAGGCGTTCTCTTTCTCTATTGATAAATAAATTTTGAAGTTGGGTCTTATTTGATTTTAAATTTCTGATCAACTCCTCTTCATTCTGTCCGAAAAGATACAAGACTTCCTGCCCAATGGCAAACTCATCATTGTTTCTAAGCATAAACAAGGTAGAGTCTGATCTGCTCATATCAATGGATTCAGGTGTAAACTGACTGTTGATGTTCCTGCTACCGGGCTTTTGATCATCGAAGGTGGTGACATAGACCATATTGTTGGCCATCTTTAGGATACGGGTCAATTTCCTCGGGTCCACTTTACGGGTATAAAACATGGATTCATCCCGGATGATACCCGGAATACTGGCCTCAAAAACTTCCTTTAATGCATCTCCTACCGGGCCTGCATATTTGGCAGAATCAATGACCAATAATATTTCTCCTAAGGATCCGCGGGCCTTTGGTTTATTACTCGATGAGCCATTAGTTCCACTATTCTCACATGCAAATAGAAAAAGCCCTGTAAGTAAGACCAGTACACAATATCTTAAACTCATATTAATTAGTTTATAGTTGTAACAGGCCTAATTTAGGGAAAAATGCCAAATGGAAAAAATAAAATTAAAAATATAGTTTAAATCAACCTATTTTTAACTTTTGGCCGGGCTTGATTTGATTGTTGTTCAGGTTGTTCAGTTTTTTTAATTGATCGATGGTTACCCCATCCAGTTTTCTGGAAATAAGCCATAAAGAATCACCTGGCTGTACCGTGTACATTTTACCTGCATTGCCTTCTGAAATGTGGCTTTGTTGCTGGGCTGAAGCGATACTTTTCTCAAAGGTGTCACTGTCCTGGTAAATATGAAGTACCTGACCGATGCGGATCGTGTTTGAATACAGGTTATTCCAGCTTTTGAGTTGCGTCACACTCACCCCATATGTCTGGGCTATTTTTCCGAGCACATCACCTGAGCGCACCCTATAGTTGATGTTATGCAGGGGTTTCTCCTCCTTTTCCGGTAAGGAAGCCAAATACCGCTGATTGGTAATTTCCAATGAATCTACCAGCCAATCGATGTTCTCGGTAATGTAGGCGTGTTGATATTTAGGAATGTTCAAAGAAATGTTTTTTCCAAATTCGGGCACTTCACCTCTCACCAGTGAAGGATTTAATAATTCCAGGTCTTCCAAACAAAGGCCGGTATGTTTTGACAGGTTGTCAAAAGTAAAACCTGTGCCCAGATTTACTTTTTCATGTTCTACGGAATAGGCGGGTTCCTCGAGAATCAGATTATGTTTTTCCGCATGTCTCAATACATACATGATGGCTTGAAACTGAGGGATATAACTTCTGGTTTCCCGGGGAAGGTACCTGTATATGCCCCAAAATGTCCGCTTCCCGCCGGATCTGCGTATGGCTTTATTGACGTTTCCAGGTCCGCAGTTGTAGGCCGCTAATGCCAATTCCCAACTGTTGAACCTTCTGTTTAAAGCCTTAAGGTATCGAATAGCGGCATCAGTAGACTTTTCGGGATCCATCCGGTCATCCACATGGCTGTTGATATAAAGCTGAAACTCCTTTCCTGTAGCGGGCATGAATTGCCATAAACCTATTGCACCCACCCTGGACCTGGCTCTGGGGTTTAAGCCGGATTCAATGATTGCCAGGTATTTGATGTCTTCCGGCATGTCATGTTTGGACAGTGCTTCATCAAACATGGGGAAATACATGTCCTGTCTGGCCAAAACCATGCGGGTGTAATCCCTGTTTCTTACGGTAAAATAATCAATAAATGCGAAAATGGTTTCGTTCAATTCGAACGGCATATCCGTTTCCATCTCGGAAACCCGCTTTTCCACTTCCTCATAAGTAAAATCCGGAATGTGATCGTAATCGTAATAAGGCAGCACTACTTCCTGCGCTTCTTCCCCTTCACTTGCCAGCAATACTGAGGCATCCTGTGCTATGGCTTGCTGTAAAAATAAGCCTGTCATACACATCATCCCCATCACTTTGTAGAAAAATCCATCCCTCATCATATCCATCATAGTTATTCATTTAATCCTGAGCCTGTCAAATAATTGGCAAAAGCATAGAGTTCCGCTTCCTTAAAAGAATTGGCCATAATTTGAAGGCCAATTGGCAGTCCTTCCTTATCTTTTCCATTGGGGATAGATATGGAAGGCACGCCGGAAACAGAAGCCTGCACTGTAAAAAGATCCTCCAGGTACATGGCAACCGGGTCATTGGAATGTTCCCCGAATTTAAATGCTGTACTTGGTGTTGTCGGCAGGACAATGTAATCAAATTTTGTCAATAAATCCTCTGTAAATTCTTTAATTAATCTCCTTACTTTTTGTGCCTTGGTAAAATAAGCGTCATAGTAACTAGCACTTAATACAAATGTACCCAGCATGATCCTCCTTTTTACTTCCTCTCCAAAGCCTTCGGACCTGCTCAATTTATACATGCTTTCCAAATTGTGTGCATTTGGGCTTCGGTAACCGTATTTTACCCCATCAAAACGGGATAAGTTCGAGCTTGCCTCGGCGGTGGTGAGGATGTAATAGGTAGGTAGAACATAATCAAGGAGGGGAAAATTCACTTCTTCTACTACATGCCCTTCATTTTTCAATCTATCGAGTACATTCAGGGTATTTTGTTTGATTTCTGCCTGCAAAGCTTCTGAATGAACGGTCTCTTTGAGATAGGCAATTTTGGCGGGCTTGTCAAAATGCAATAACCCACTGTAAGCCGGCACGGGTTTTCTGGAGGAGGTGCTGTCATAGTCGTCAGGTCCCGCCATGGTTTCAAGTACCAACGCATTGTCTTTCACATTATTCGAAAAAACACCTATGGTATCAAAAGAGGAAGCATAGGCAATCAGTCCAAACCTGGACACCCTGGAATAGGTGGGCTTAATTCCAATCACCCCTGTAAAGGCTGCAGGTTGCCTGACCGAACCGCCGGTGTCTGTTCCCAGGGATACCGTGCATAAATTGGCTTGAACGGCCACCGCCGAACCTCCGGAAGAACCACCGGGTACACGGCTTTCGTCAATGGCATTCAGTACTTTTCCATGTACAGAGTTTTCATTGGAAGATCCCATGCCAAATTCATCACAGTTTAACCTGCCAATGATGATGGCATCTTCATCAATAAGCCTTTGTATGGCTGTGGCAGTAAATTGGGATTCAAAGCCTTCGAGGATCTTACTTGAAGCGTTGGCAATATTCCCCTGATAGCAGAGTACATCTTTGATACCTACTACCATGCCGGCTAACTTACCGGCTTTACCCTTGTCGATTTTTTCGTCAATGGCGGCTGCTTGTTGTAAAGCAGAAGGGCCATAAACTTCAACGAAGGCGTTTAAATGCGCCTTCGTTTCAATATTTTTTAAGTAATGGTTTACTATCGCTTTGCAATCTGTTTCCTTATTTTCCAGCGATTTTCTTATCTCATCAAATGAGCGGAATTTTTCCAACGTGTTATTTTTTTGCTTTTTTGTTGTCATCTTTCAATCCTTCCTCCAAATCATCCTGGATTTCTTTGGTGGCATCTTTAAATTCTCTGATACCTCTACCAAGACCTCTGGCCAATTCAGGAATTCTTTTGGCACCGAAAAGAAGAATGACTACCAGAACGATGATCACTAGCGATCCCCCTCCGATGTTTTGTATGAAACCCAATGTATTCATGTTTTGCTTATTTTGATTTTGAAATTATTACAAATATATAACCATGCTTTTCTAACGCAAAGAATTTAAAGCATGTTGTAATCTTTTTTTATAAATATACTAAAATTTAAGCATTATTTGCTAGAAAGCCAAATACTTGGGTCCATTACTTGCAATCCTTTCCATGTTTGAAAATGCAAGGCGGACACTCCCTGATTGTCGGTATATACAGTGCCGATCGTGGTGGAAGTATTGACTTCCTGTCCCGACTTTACCGAAATGGTTTTTAAACGGCTGTACATGGTGTAAAATTCGCCATGTTTGATGATAATGGTGCCTCCCATACCTGGCACGGTGGTAATTTTAGTCACCACTCCTGCAAAAACAGCCTTTACCGGAGCATTGTTGTTGGTTTGAATATCCACCCCGTCATTGGTTTCAGTGATGCCTTTGAGGGTAGGATGGGGAAAGGTGCCATATCTTTTGGATATGAATCCAGATTCGACCGGCCAGGGTATCTTTCCCCGGTTGTTGGCAAATGAGGCAGAAAGGGCGGCTGCCGTAGGGGTCGCTGGCAGGCTTTCAGTAGGGGCATCGGCTGATTCGGTTTTTTCTTCCGCTTTTTCCTCTTCGGCTGCTTTTGCCAGCCTGATTTCCTCTTCTATCACCCTCTTGATAAGTTGGTTAAGCTCCTCCTGTTGTTTTTTTGTGGCCGCAATTTCTTTTTTTAATTCTTCCTCTTTTTCGCTGAGCGAATTGACCAGTTGTTGCTGTTCTGTCTTCAGGGCAGCCAGGGCTTTCTTCTGTTCTTGTTCTTGCTGGAGTACTGCCATTTGATCAGAACGTTGCCGCTCCAGTTCTTTCTGTTTTTTCGTCAGGTCCATGCTTACCAATTCCATTCGCTCCACTTGCTTTTTTCTGGCATCGCTGTATTGTTTGAGGTACCTCAAGCGCATGTAAAACTGTTTGAAAGTAGCAGAAGAAAAAATAAAAGTGATGAGATTGACCCCCTGATTTAGCTTATATGAGGTGTAAATCATCTCTGCATATTCTGCTTTCAAGGTCTCCAATTCTTCTTCCAATTGCTGGATTTGATTGGAGGTCTGCTTGATTTCCTGGTTTACAATTCTCAGTTCTTTATTAAGGGTTGCGATATAGGTTTCTCTTGCTTCAAGCTTTTGATTTACGGCCCTGAGTTCGCTTAAGGAATTTTGTTTTTCACTGGTGGTTTTTTTCAATACCGTGTCAAACTCCCGGAGTCTTTTTTGGATAGCTTCTTTCTCTTTTTCAAGTTCTGCCCTGTCTGCGGTAATCTGTGAAAGGGCAGGGGGGAGGTTGCCTAAACCAAATACCAAAAGAAAAACCAGTAAAAAACAAAAGGTGCCAGACCTTAATTTAAAAGTTATATGGAAAACTGAGTGGGTCATTCGTTAGTTCTACTTTTACCATTTCTGCATTCATGAAGAAATTGGTATTTGGTTTTTGTGGTAAACTGAGTACCATTTTTATGATGGCCTGATAGGGGAATGGTTGCCCGTTGAGATCTCTGAAATCCATGTACGAAGCCGACAGGCTTCCCGACCGGTTTTTGGATGCCTCACTTTCCAACTGAGATACCTTACCGTGACTGGCATCTACCAGGGTTTTGTACTGTATGTTTTCCCTTTCCTGTCGAAGTTCGAAAATTTTACCTACCCTAATCAAACGATCCCGGTAGCTGAATTCGTGTGGGATGTTGGCGAAAAGCAGGTTTTGGAAAAGGGAGAAAGATAAGGGAACCCCATACTTTTTTTGGAATTCTTCATAACCCATATCTATTTTCTGCCCATTGATACGGTCTCGGATTTTGATCTGATCGGTGCTGATATAGCCCCTCACTGCTTCAATCCCCAGTCCCGGTGACATGTTGAACCAAATGATGCTGTCTTTTTTTGCCCTGATATTAAGGGTGCCCTTGGTGATCTTACCGTCCTGCTCTTCCAGCGTAACCCTCCCTTTTGCCGTCAGGTAGTTATAGTCCAGATAAGAAGGCTCAAATTGCTCCATGACCGTACCGCTGCTATAGGACATGGGTTTTCTGGCACAGGACCAAACCAACAGGATACCCAATAAGAAAGCCAATAACTTACCCTTACTCATAGTATGTTTTGTTTTTTATTTTTAGCGTCAGAAATTCGGAGGTTTCTTTCATCTCTTTGGCCTTGTTCCAGTATTTCAGGGCAGCATCTTCTTCTCCCAGTTTAAACAGAATATCTCCATAATGTTCGAGGATCACCCCACTAAGTGTATCCAGGTGCTTGATTGCCTTCTCCATGTAGGTTTTGGCTTCTTCATACCTGCTCATCTGAAACAAAACCCAGGCATGGGTGTCCAGATAAGTTGGGTTTTCAGGAAATCGTGACACCAATTTTGAAGACATTTTATAGGCCTTATCGAGTTCTTTCTTTTCCAGGGAGAGAAAATAGGCATAATTATTTAAAATATGTTCATTATTGGCATTTTGTGATAAAACTTTTTGATAGGCATCAAAAGCAGCTTCCTTTTCTCCAAGGGCATAAAGCGCATCAGCCAGCTGACCGTTGGCCATCAGATCAAGTTGTGAATTTTTCCCGGCATTCAGCTCCAAGGCTTTGTCCAGAGCTGTCCTGGCAGGCTCATGTTCTTCTTCACCCAACTGTGCCGTTCCCAGAAAGAACCAAAATTCGGGCTTTTCTGGATAAACTTCTGTCGCCATCTCTGCCACTTCTATAATTTCCGTGAATGGGTACTGGTTTTCAAACATTAAGGGAAGAAGTTTTTGGTAAATCTCTTCGTTGTCGTTTTTTAAGCTGAGAGATTTTCTGAAAAATGAGATGGCTTGATCTACCAGTTTCCTTTGTAATTTCCATTCTCCCAGAGCCAGGAGTACCTCGGGATCATTTGGATGATGGGCTTCCATCTCTTTGGCAAGGGTTTCAAGGAGTTGGTCCCTGGACGAACTTTTGATTTCAGAGCTTATGCCGGAGAAAGCCCTGACCTTGGTTTCTCCTTCCAGGTCCGGGTTTTTAAATGCCTCTCTGATGTATCTTCCCGCTAGCTCCAATTCACCTTTTTCCTTGTAAAGCGTGTGGGCTGCCATTTTCAATTCAGGCTGATTGGGATAAGAGGACAAGGATTTTAGAATCAAGTCCAATGCCTGATCGGTTTTGTTGTTATTAAACAAAATTTCCACCAAAGCCAAAACATATTGGGCATTACCGGGGTGGGCATCAATCAATTTCTCTCCCTCTTTGATGGCCATTTCCAAATTGTTTTTTCGGAGATAAATCCTTTGCTTTTGAGCAGTAAGCTGCTCTACTACGCCATAGTAGTCCTCTGCTTTGTCAAGTGCTTCCAGGGCTTTATCAAATTCCTTGGAATTGAGATAAATGGAAGCCAGATCCAGAATGTATTGCTGATAGTTACCGTCCCTTTCCATTAAGTTTTCAAGGACCTCTGCGGCTTCTTTGTTTTGGTTTAATTTGGTATAAATTTCAGCGATTTGCAGGTGATAAAATTTATTTTCAGGGTCCAGTTCCAAAGCCTGTTTGCCCAGATCCAATGCTTTTTCAGGCTGATTGGCGCGCACCATCATTTCCGATAATTTGAAATAAATGGCACTTTCCTGGTCATTGAACTCCAATGCCTTGTTGAAATAAAAATAGGCTTTTTCAAAATCTTCCAGCATCAGGTTTTTTTGACCTTCTATAAATAACCTGCTGGCCATCATTTCTTTTTTCTTGGCTTTTCTTTCTTTCCGGCTCATCTTTTTCTGAGCCATAGCCGGTTCAAGCCCATAGCTGCCGATTACCAAAAGGATTAGGAGCCAGGTAAAAATTTTTCTGTAGATGCTTTTCATTACTTCAGGGCATTTTTTTATTTTCCCAGCAGGTACTGAGACAGGTGATGGGACTCATTCTCTGGTAGAAACCCCAGGCAGGTGAAAGTGTTGTCAACGGATCGCTGTTTCATATGATTATTATCGTTTTTTAGCGGTCATATGCCTGCTTGTCGGCAGACAGAGAATCTTGCATGCTTTCCCCCCGATAGTTATCGGGGCATCCCACTGGGTGTTGCTTGCGACAAACTTGATGGCAAATTGGGTTTGATATTCATTTGAGATACAATTAACTTTTGTTTTTGGTTCCCCATGCCTGGCCGTTAAGCCAGTGACTTGCAACCTGATCTACCTACCGGTACTTCCGTAGCCTCCACCTCCCCGACTTGTTTCGGATAATTCATCCTGGGGATTCCAGCTGATTTGTTCATGTTTGGCAATGACCATTTGGGCAATGCGTTCTCCATCCTGAACGGTAAAATCCTCCCTGGAATTATTGATCAACAAAACTTTAATTTCACCCCTGTAGTCCGCATCTATGGTGCCGGGACTGTTGAGAACCGTCACACCGTACTTAAAGGCAAGACCACTCCTTGGCCTGATTTGGGCTTCATATCCTTCAGGTAGTTCAATAAAAAGGCCTGTACCAATCAATTGTCTTTCTAGTGGCTTTAATACTACGGTACTTTCTATGTTTGCCCGCAAGTCAAGACCCGCAGCAAGAGGGGTTTGATAAGCAGGAAGTGGGTGCTTGGACCTATTGATGACGTTTATTTTCATGCCGTTGTTTTGAAATGGATTGAAAAAGCGAATATACTTCCTTTTTTTCCATCAGGAAAATCAACCCCAGATAGACGATAAGAATAGCGTTATGAGCTATAAAATTGACCAACAAATTTCCGGTGTCCAAAAGGAAGCCGGCATAGCTGAATAAAAATGAGATAAGCAGGTAAACGATTCCTTTTTTAGTTTGGTAGGGAATGGGATAGAATTTCTGTCCGGTATAATAGCACATGACCACCATGGTCAGGTAACATGCCAGCGTGCTGAGGGCGCCCCCAATAAATCCAAGTACCGGTACCAGGGTAAGGATGACCAATACAGTGACGACTGCGCCTGAAAATGTAATGTAAAAACTGTATTTGGTTTGATCGGTGATTTTAAACCAAATACTCAGGTTATAATAGACACCAAGCATTAAATAGCCCATTAGGAGAATCGGGACCATGGGTAAAGCTATGGCATAACCTGGGGCCTGGAAGAATAGGTGCCCTATCAAATCCAGGTTTACGGCCACTGCTACCATTAACGTGGAGCAGAATATGATAAACCAATGCATTACCCTGGCAAAAAGTTTTGGATTGTTTTTGTTTTCAGCTTGTTGAAAAAAAAATGGCTCGGCGGCATATTTAAAAGCCTGTATGATCAGGCTCATCAATATGGCCAGTTTAAAATTTGCGCCAAAAACCCCTCCTGCTTCCCTTGGACTGAGCTGGGGATAGAAATCCTCCGGGAGGGCATATTCAAACAATCCCCGGGAAAATACCTCGTTGGTTACTCCTGCCAGCCCCATAAAAAGCAGCGGCAGGGCGTAGTGCCACATGGGCAGCAGGATTACTTTCTTAAGTTCAAACTTCCACCCGCCTACCAGCTTCCACAATAGGGGCAAAATCAGGAAATTGGCCAATACATTGGAAAGCAAAATGTAATCTACTCCCCAATCGGACCTGAACCAGGAGGCAACCCAGGGTTGGAACTGCTGCAGGATGTCGCCCTGAATAATATGGAAAGTAATAACAATGAAAAGAACGTTAAAACTTACATTTAAAACAATGTTCAGCAATTTAACCAGGGCAAAAGAAAGCGACCTCCCTTCCAACCTTAATTTCGCAAAGGGAATGGCCATGAGTGCATCAATGGTTAATATCATGGCGGTCCACTGAAACAAATGGGATTTTCCCGGAAAGTCAAATATTTGGCTGAGGGGCTCGGCAGAAAGGTATAACAAGGCACCCAGAATAAGTGAAACCAGACTGACAAGAGACTGTGCGTTTTGATAGACTTTTTGGGGAGCCAAACCTTTGCCTGTGGCAAAGCGGAAATAGGCTGTTTCCATTCCAAAAGTAAAAATTACATTTAGAAATGCGATCAAGGCATAGAGCAAGGTAAAGGACCCCAAATCTTCTTTAGCCAGGTAGCCGGTGTACAGCGGTACCAGCAAAAAATTAATGGATTTGCCCAGGATACTACTGATGCCATAAACTGCGGATTGCCCGGCTAATTTTTTTAACAGGCCCATAAAAAATAAAAAAGGGGATTATTCCCCTTTAAAGTTAGGTTTTCTTTTTTCAAGGAATGCTTTTGTGCCTTCCCGGTAATCTTCAGATTTGACACACCGGGCAAAGCTATTGGCCTCAATCTGGTAGCCGTTTTCATCACTTGCATATACCGCATTGACACAGTCCACAATCATCCCTATGGATAGGGGGGCTTTGCTCATGATTTTCTTCAATACCTCTTCTGCCTTGGCGATAGCCGCATCTTTGCTGGCTTCTACATGGTTTAAGAGTCCCAATGCCTTGGCTTCATTGACATCCAGCATATCCCCTGTCATTAGAATTTCCGTGGCCTTGGTTCTTCCGATCAGGTGGGTCAATCGTTGGGTGCCTCCATAGCCCGGAATAATGCCCAGGTTAACCTCCGGTTGTCCAAATTTCGCATTGGAAGTAGCTATTCTCATGTGGCAGGCAATTGCCAATTCGCATCCCCCCCCCAAAGCATATCCATTCACCACGGCAATCACCGGCTTGTGACAGGATTCAATGATTTCAAATACTTCCTGGCCAAATTCAGCAAACTTTCTTGCATTGAGTTCATTGAGCTCGGAAATTTCATTGATGTCAGCTCCGGCTACAAAGGCTTTATCCCCTGCCCCGGTAATGATCACGCCCCTGATTGCCTTGTTGTCATTCACCTCATTGAAAATATTTTTCAATTCCTCTAAAGTGTTAAAGTTTAAGGCATTGAGTTTGGGCTCTCTGCTGATGGTCAGGTAAAGTATTCCATCTTTGGTTTCGGAAAGAATAATTTTTTGTTCAGCCATTCCAATTCTACAATGTTTAGCTCCAAATATACGAGGAGCACGAACAATCACAAAAGATTCGGTTAAAAATCATGTGTGTTCAAAAAGGAGTTCTGAATAAAATGTCTACTAAAATGCATCTTGTATCCATAAAAAATTATTTGATAAAATATGGAATTGTTTTATGAAACAGGTAGTCCCTGTTGCCATTTTTTTCTATTGTCTTGTCCTTCATTTATTTCCCCTTGTCTTTCTATAATTAAAGTGGACATGGAAAGGTAGTGTACCAATATTTCCTATTTTTGTACTATCTTAAACTAAATTGAAAATTCAAAGATTGTCTTTATGTCCGAAAAAAGAAAAATAACAGTTGCCTACGGAGATGGTATAGGCCCGGAAATCATGAAAGCCACCTTATCTATCCTGGAAGCAGCTGGCGCAGCCATTGAACCGGAGGTTATTGAAATCGGCGAACAGGTTTATTTGAAGGGTATTAGTTCAGGTATCGCTCCCAGTGCATGGGAATCTCTACGGAATACGAAAGTTTTTTTGAAATCTCCTATCACCACTCCCCAGGGTGGAGGCTTTAAAAGTCTGAATGTGACTACCCGGAAAACATTGGGCTTGTATGCAAATGTACGGCCCTGTAAGGCTTTTGCACCCTTTGTCCGGACCCATTTTCCGAAAACTGATATGGTCATCATTCGCGAAAATGAGGAAGATCTGTATGCCGGCATCGAACACAGACAGACCGATGAAGTTTATCAATGTCTGAAACTGATATCCAGACCAGGAAGTGAAAAGATTGTCAGGTATGCTTTTGAATATGCCCGGATGAATAACCGGAAAAAGATAACCTGCATGACCAAGGACAATATCATGAAGATGGCCGATGGTATTTTCCATCAGGTGTTTAACGAGGTGGCCAGGGAATACCCCGAAATTGAAACGGACCATAAGATCATCGATATAGGCACCGCACTGATAGCAGACAAACCTGAAATGTTTGACGTGATAGTCACTTTAAATCTGTACGGGGATATCATCTCCGATGTGGCAGCCCAGATCACAGGTTCTGTAGGTTTGGGAGGCTCTGCCAATGTGGGTGAAGAGGTGGCCATGTTTGAAGCCATTCACGGTTCTGCTCCCGACATTGCAGGAATGGACATGGCCAATCCGTCGGGCCTTTTGAATGGAGCGGTGATGATGCTGGTGCATATCGGGCAGCCGGAGGTGGCTGAGAAAATCAGCAATGCCTGGATGGCAACGCTGGAAGATGGGATCCATACCGGTGATATTTACCAGGAGGGTATTAGTAAACGAAAAGTAGGAACCCAGGAATTTGCCGCAGCAGTGATAGAAAGACTGGGTCGGGAGCCTTCCAACCTGAAAAAAGCAGCTTTTGCCAAAGCCGTACGTAGTGAGGCGGAAACCCGGGCTGCCCTGGCACTGAGGCCGGTCAAACCTGCAGAAAAAGTACTTATCGGACTGGATGTTTTCATAGATTGGAAAGAAGGAGACCGGAATGCCAACACCATTGGTGACAGGCTGAGGGAAGTTAATGCAGGTGGTTTGAAAATGCAGTTGATCACCAACAGAGGGGTACGGGTTTATCCCGATGGTATGAAAGAAACCTTTTGCTCTGACCACTGGCGGGTGAGGTTTTTCAATGCGGACGAAACAGCCATTTCGCATGAGCAGGTCATAGAGGTACTCCGGCAAGTACAACAGCTTGGTTTTGATTTTATCAAAACCGAACACCTCTACACTTTTGACGGGGTAAGGGGCTTTTCTCTTGCACAGGGGGAATAAATCTGTAAGCTTTCGGGGCATCAGACATGCAGGCTACTTTTGGGTCTGCATGTCTTTTTATTGCGTTGTGGAATGAAACGAGTTTTGATTATTACGTACTATTGGCCTCCAAGTGCAGGATCTGGGGTCCAGCGTTGGCTGAAGTTCTCCAAATACCTTCCGGAGTTTGGCTGGCAACCGGTCATTTTTACGCCTGAAAACCCGGATTTTGGCATGTTGGACGCCTCCCTGGAAAAGGAAGTACCTCCTTCAACAGAGGTGCTGAAATTTCCCATTTGGGAGCCCTACCAGCTTTTCAGGCACTTTAAAGGAAAAAATTTAAAGGATACGTCTGTGATCCTGGAAAGAGAAGCCCCTTCCTTATTGGACCGACTGGCTGTATGGATGAGGGGGAATTTGCTGATCCCGGACCCTAGAATTTTTTGGGTCCGTCCTTCGGTTAAATTCCTTGCCGATATCTGCGAGCAAAATGATTTCAGTGCCATCATTACCACAGGTCCACCACACAGCATGCACCTGATCGGAAGGGGCCTGAAAAGAAAAACCGGCTTACCCTGGTTGGCTGACTTTCGGGATCCCTGGACGGAATGGGAGTTTTTAGACAGCTTGAAACTTACTGCTTTGGCAAGGAAGCAGCACCGAAAGCTGGAAGCTGCTGTATTCAGGGAAGCAGATGACCTGCTTACCATTTCTCCGACTTTTAAATCCGAGATGGAAAAGCTGTCCGGGAAAAACGTACAGCTGCTGACCAATGGCTTTGACCCGGAGGATTTACCCAAAGATTTTGCGGCAGTTTCACCTGTGCAGGGTGTAGTAGAGATCGTATACTCAGGGGTGATTGATAGTATCAGGGACCCTGTCCCGGTTTTAAGGGCGATGAAGCAAGTTTTTGGTAAAAGCCCGGGGAAAGTAAGGCTTACCTTTGTAGGAAAGGTCAGCCAATCGGTGAAAGACCTTATTGAAGCAGACAACTGGTTAGGGGATCATGTTTACCTTCCCGGCTATGTAAGTCATCAGGAGGTTTTTGGTTTCTATGAACAAGCCCATGTTTTGCTGCTGATCCTAACGCATACCAAAAATGCCAAAGGGAATATTCCTGGAAAGCTCTTTGAATACATGGCTACCGGCAGGAAAATCCTGGCACTGGGAGACCCTGAAGGGGATGCGGCCCAGATTATTTACAAGGCAGGCGCAGGGGAGGTCTACAGGCATGAGGATGACGCCGGCCTGCTCCACTTCTTATCCGATATCCCTGAAATAATTTCAGAAAAAGGAAAGAGCGAAAATATTCTGGCTTACAGCAGAAAGCATCTCACCCAAAATCTGGTGGAATTGCTGGAAAGATTTGAAAAGAGGTAGCCGGCTATTTGTGGTTATAGGAATCCCATACTGATTTTATTTTGTTGAGCACCCAATCCATGGCTTCCGGAGCTGCCTTTAACCAATACACCATGCCCAGGTAGACCAAAATCACCCATCCACTGCGAAGCATCAAATCGATGATTACCCAATCTGTTGCAGGAAGAAGGAAGTAGGAGGTGGCCCAACTCACTCCGCCGGCTAGCAACAGGAGGAACACTTCTGGGGTAAAAGGATTAAATCCCAGCTTGATCCTGACAAATAGGAATTTAATGAGATTGTAAAAAAACATGGCCAGAAAGGAGGCAAGCGCAGCACCCTCTATTCCGTAAAGGGGAATAAATAGCAGGTTGAGCAAAATTACCGCCATCGCCATCAGCAGGGTGGCGGTAATGTTAAAGGTATAGAACCGGGAAAAAACGATGATTTCGCCGTTAACCGAAAACAAAACATCGCTGAGTTTGCCCAACCCTATGAGCAATACCACCCACTTACCCGCTTCATACACGGTACGGTTTGGTACAAAATGATACAGGCTGTCGATGTTTACCCATATCAGCAAAAACACCAGGCCGCAAACCAGCAACTGATGAATGGCAATTTTTTTATAAAGGCTGTTTATTTCCTCCAGTTGGTTGGCAGCAAATTTTTCGGAAATCACAGGCATTGCCACCTGGGAAATAGCCCTTCTGGGCATCTCAATGACCACAGCAATGGAAAAGCCAATGGTATAAATGGCATTGGCGTCCAGGCCTATCATGGAACTGACCATCAAGCTGTCGATTTTCATGATCAGTAATGCGCCGGCGGTGCCCAGCATGGTGATGATATTGTACTGAAAAAAAGCCTTTTTAAATGTCCCCGGAATACGGCTCCAATTGAAATGAAGCTGAAAAATGCCCGTTCTCCTCATATAAAAAGCCATGCTCAGGAGGGTAAGTAAGTAGACCAGGGTCATCCCCCAGATCATAAGGTAAAAGGGATAGCAGTCGAAAAAGTACCCGATTACCAGCAAACCCATTAGCAGACGCAGCAATACATCCCTGATCAGGGAAGGGATGGCGATTTTCAAAAAGGATCGGCTAAAGGCTTCGAGTAAGGTATTGACGACCGAAAGAAAAGTGATGAGCAGCGCCACCTGAATGTATTCATTGACCTCCGGAGATCTTTCAACAAATGCGGCACTGATAGGTGCTTTGAAAAGCAGGAAGACCAATAGTAAAACGGTGTAACCAATAAAACCCAGAAACAAGCTAAAGGTGAAGAAGGAAAACTTTTCTGCTTTTACCTGGGGAAAAAACCGGGTAATCCCATTGCCTATACCCATTTGTGCAAAGGGGGTCATCAGCAAGGCCATGTCCTGTATGGTTTTGAACAAACCGATTTGTGCGGGTTCCAACACATAGGGCAGAAGCCAAAGGAGGTTAAAATACCCAATCACCACGCCCAAATAGGCCGAAATGGTGGTCAGGATGCTTTGTTTGGCTAATTTACTCAAAGAAGTACTGCATATTTGTTTTCAGGTAAAGGTATCCGGTATCTCGCAATTTTGGACCAAATTAGTGGTTTTTTCGTAAACCTATTTCTGTACTAGAAAATTAATTTAACAAGTGATAAGAAAAGAAAGAATATGTATTATTATTGTAAATCAAAATTGAATTGACAGCATTTGATTTTTAGGGTAAGGGTTGTATGAAGAGGAAATTTTTAAGATGTTTTATTTTCTTGTTTTTTGCATTTTGTTGCAGTTTATTCTCTCAGGTCAGAATTGATTTTTCTAAGAGGACATCAGTTGCCTCACCTACCCGGTCTATTTACAGTGTTAATGGTGATTTCGCCATGATTGGTAACACCAGTATGACATTATTGGACTATGAGGAGGATTTGATGAATGATGGGATGATGGTGTTTGTAGATGTGGATGCCGATCCGGAGACGGTCAACAGTTCATCAGCCACACTTGATTTTTCTGATGAAAATGGTTGTGTGGCTACTTATGAAGAATACCTGGAAATAACTGATTTTTTTATTCGGGTTCCAACTGCTTTCAGCCCCAATGGGAATGATTCCAATGATTATTTTTTTCCGGTTTTCTCCGATTTAAACAACATTCAGTTTTGGGTTTTTAACAGGTGGGGAGAACTCCTGTATTTTACTGCGGACGTTAATAGCAGAGGATGGGATGGGCGACATAAAGGAATTGAAATGCCGGTTGGCAATTATCTTTACAAACTTATTTACACCGATAAGAAAGGGGTAGAAAATCAAAAGACAGGGCCATTTTCTTTAGTAAAATAGTCAAATAGGGAATGCGACCATATTCGTAAATTCAGGAATGGATTTGATTTTTAGGGGCATCAATTTACCACGAATCCCTATGGTAAATAATTTATAGTGGTGATTTTCTAGAAAGTGCAGAATTTCCAATGCGTCGTAACCGGCGGCTTTGCAGGAACTCTGATTGATTTCGGTAATGATTATGGGCTTAAACTTTCTTATTGTTTGTTCAGCTCCTTTGAGGACATGCCATTCAGCACCTTCCACGTCTATTTTCAAACAATCTACGCTTTTTAAATCCAATGTTTCCACCTCCCTATCCAGGGTAGCCAATTCAATTTCATTAAGAAAGACATCATGTTCATCCGAGGGGAAGATACTGTTTACACCCTCATTGGTTCCGGGTTTGGCATAGAGGTTCAATTTTCCGGGTTGATTGGACAAGCCTAGTTTACGGCCAATGGCTGCTTCTTTATAGGAGGGATTCAGTCGAATGTTTTCTTCAAGTTGCTGGAACAGGTAGTTCGAGGGTTCATAGGCGATTACTTTTCCCTTAGGTCCAACCTTCCTGAGACCCCAAAGTGTGTATTCCCCCTGATTGGCACCGATGTCGATAAATGTATCCCCTGCTTTCAATACGCTTTCCAACACAAATAATGGTGCCCAATCGTGAGCTCCACGCCAATAGATGGCATTTCCCATTCCTTTTGACAGGTCTACTTTGAATACCATTCCCCGAAAGCTAAAGGTTCTCCAATCAGGAATTTCGGGACTGGGAAATAAATTTTTCAAAAACAGTACTACAAAATATCCCCCGGGGATACGGAACAGTTCACGGGAAATACTGCTTAGAAATTTTTCAAATTGGTTCCTCATGATAATTGAGCAAATGGGAAAGTTTTTCTTTTCTCAGAGACAGTGGGTAATTTTTGATGATGTGTTGCCGTGCCTTTCGGGACATTTCTTCAGGTTGATCCAGGGCAATTAATTGCTTGATAACCTTCTGAAGCAAATGCTTGTCTTTTTTAGCTAGAATCAATCCGTATCCGGCAATTATGGAGGGTATGTGATTTACGGAAGAACCTATAGGAATACACCCGGAAAGCATGGCTTCTGCCAGCGCACAACCGAAGCCCTCAAAAGATGAAAGCTGCAGGTAATACCTGCAATTACGATACTCTTCGGATAATTTGTATTGGGGTATTTTTCCTAGAAAGTGGAGATTGGCCGGACAGGAATTGCCAGGGGCATCCATGCCTGCAATTTTAAAATCCAGATTCGGAAACATTTTGGCGATTTCCTCGATAAGGTCTCCTCCTTTTAGCTGGTACTGAGGGCTTGACATTACAGCAATAAAAGTACCTGCCGGTTTTTTTTCAAACCCTTCAAAAGGCCATAATTCAGGATCAAATCCATTATAAATCGGAATGATCCGGGTATTAATTGCCGGAAAATGCTCTTGAATTCCCTGAGATTTATGTTGTATTTCCGGATCAAATTCCAGGTAAGTCCTGGTCAGGGATTCACTTACCGGCAACAGGCAGCTGGCATGTCGGTAAGAAATGAGACAAGCCTTTTTTAACAATGGTAACCTGAGGCTCCCATAATTTAATTCCGGTATGGAAGCGCAATCCGTACCGTGTAAAATGATACATGTTTTTTTTCCGAATAATTTACCCAGCAGCACTGGCCAAACCGACCAATACCCTCCAAAACTGATAACAAATGATTCAACCCTGATTAAATTTATTAGAATGGAAAAAAACTGGAGAAAAAAGAAGAGCGGAGCCAGGTACTTGTGCTGCCAGGGGTAGTGATTGACATAAACTATAAACTTTTCTCTTAAAATTTGAATATCGCTCAGGACAAAGGAAGGAAAAAATGGAGCAACAAACAGCACCTTCATCTTTTTCATGTTTGGGGATGTTTTTTGCTATCCATATAGCCTGCAAATAAAACCAACCCTAAAACAGCATATTGAAATATGGCAGATAATGTCCTGTTAAGGTAATAAGCCTGAGGCTGGTAACTCATCTCCACCCTTACTTCTCCTTCAGGAAGCACAAGGCCGCGCAGTAGATAATTTACCCTGTGGATTTCTGCTTCCTGTCCGTTGACTGTCGCCTGCCATCCTTCGGAATAAAAAATCTCAGAAAAAACAGCCAGTCCTTTCCTCTCCACTTGTCCGGAATATACCAGCTGATCAGGGCCATTGCTTTCAAGAGAAAGCTTCCCGGCACCGGATGCGGGTGTATTTGCGGCATCGGCGGAAGGGTAAGTAGCGGTACTTTTGGTGTCCAGGGCTGAAAGGGTGCTGATTTCCTCCTCATTATTGCTTACCGGAATGATTTCTTCGGGAAACCAGGCAGCACCGTTGGCTTCCGGATTTCTAAAAACAGCGTTTTCACCTCGGCCTGCCATGATATACCGGGTATTGAGCATGTTTAAAACCGGTATGCCGGCATAGTCAAAATTCCCTTCCTGTGCTTTTTCTACAAAGGCACTTATTTCCGGATCAAGGATCCGCTCAATCAGGTCCTGGTACCGGCTCATTTTGGCTCCATGGTAGCCTCCGATGCTATTGAACCTGTAACTGGTTCGGGCATCATTGAAAGGGTTCTGTAGGTTCAGTACCCTGAAATACCCCTGATCCTGCATGATTTTTTCATCGGCTGGAGTGGCTGCAAAGTGCTGCTCACTTGGGTTTTCCGTAAAACTATCCTGATCCAGGTACCTGCGGTTGACTCCCCAAAGGTCTACCAACAGCAAAAGGCCTGTGGCCATGATGGCATATTCCATTTTCATTTTCTTAAACAGGGCCAGGCTCAAAAGCAAGGCAGTTGCACCGATAAACATAGCGGAGCGGAAAGTATCTGCATAGAGCAGGCTTTTTCGATCTGTTTTTAAAGCAGCTTGTAACCAATCCGGGTAGCTACTATCGGTACCCCCGAAACCAGACCAATGGGCAAATACCACTGCCAGCAGGATCAAGCCGGCTGTAATGCCCAGGGCTTTAAAAAAGGTAGCTTTGGTTTTAACCGCTTCCCGGTTTAAATAAAATTGTTCCAAACCCAGGGCACCCAATATGGGGATGACCAATAAGGTGATCCCGAGGGCCATGGATACAGCCCTGAATTTATTGTACCCCGGCAGGTAATCAAACAGGGTGTAATTAAACCATTCCAGGTTTTTTCCCCAGGAGAGCATCAAGGTAACCAATGTCATGGCCAGCAATACATTCCGATAGAGGGGAGGGGCAAACAATATGCCCAGAATAAAAAGAAATATCATGATGGCTCCCCCATAAATGGGGCCCCCGGTAAACGGCTGATCCCCCCAATAGGTGGGAGCGTTTTTCACAAATTGGTTGATTTGCTGGGGCTCCATTCCCTGGGTTCGGAGGGCGTTCTCTGCTGCCGAATTTTCAGGCAAGGCCTGTTGGCTGGCCCCACCAAAATAATTGGGGATCAGCAGCGTTAAGGTTTCCAGTTTGCCATTGGACCAATTGAAAGCATATGCCCGGTCCAGGCCGGAGTCATTTTCTTCCGCTTGCGGCAGGTTACGCTCTCCCCGTATCGAATATTTCCCATATTCCAACACGGAGGTTAACCTTGCCAGATTTCCCAATCCTCCCAATATAGCTCCTGCAAGAAGCAGGGCAGTTATTTTGGAGAAATTAATCAATTGCTTTTCCCGGAAGGCCTTTACCAATTGGCCCATGCCATAGATCAACACCAGGATCAGGGTATAATAGGTGATCTGCAAGTGATTAAACTTTAACTGGAGCAATACTGCGAGTGCGGTCAGGCTCAGCCCCAGAAGTTTCTTGCTCGAAAATGCCAAATGCACGCCGGCCAGTATCAGTGGCACGATGCTTACCGCCCAGATTTTGGCATTGTGTCCCGCCTCCAGACTCAAAAAGTTGAACGTGTTGAAAGCGAATGCCCAGGATGCCAAAGCAGCTATGACTGGCCTGACTTTAAACACCATCAAAAGCAGGTACATGGAAACCATGCCGAAGAAAAGTCCACTGACCGGATGCGGAAGCCCAATGGTCAATATTTTTATCAGGGTATTGGTAATGTCACCCTTGGGATCCAGGTGAATCAAATAAGCAGGCATCCCGCCAAACATGCTATTGGTCCAGAGCGCTTCTTCTCCGGTACGGGCTCTATGCTCCAATAATTCCTTTGCGGATCCTTCCCACTGCAGGATATCCGATTGAAAAATCATTTTCCCCTCAAACACGATCGGGGAAAAGTAAATGATCACAATCAGGTAAAAGGAGAGAATGGCCAAAAAATGGGGTAGTACAGCTTCTTTTAAATTAACATTCATGATCCGGGATATTGGTCTTAGGTCGGCTTAATTTAATAAGCTGCAAATTAAGAAATTTCAATGGATTAATGGGTAACAGAAGGGATAAGCTGAAGAGGAAGGTACTTAAAAAACCCTTTGAGAAGGGGTTTTCAGCCATTTGTTATTGATGTAATAACCCAATGAGAACTCATGGCTGTTATTCCGGTAGTTGTTTTTGCTGTTGAGGTTGAAATCATAGGCATAACCGAAACGGATCTCCTCCGTGATAAATAGGTCAAAGAGCATGACCAATGCAGTTCTGTTGGAAGGAAGGTCTCCGAAATCCATATTTCCCTTCATTACGGCAGACCTGAAGGCTGCACCCAGCCAGAATTGTTCGTTGAATAAAAACATGGTATTGATATCATAGCTGCTGGGCCCATTGAGATCTTCCCTTACTAAAATTGAGGGCTTGAAGGACAGTCCACTCGAAACCGGTAATAATCCTCCTGCCTGAAAATAAAAGTGATAGTTGTTTGTAGCCAGTGACAAGTCACTGTTTTTAAGGCTGTTTTGTCCTACCAGGTTAAAGGCGCTTATTCCGGAAAAGAAATTGGGGGTATAATAAAATACTCCGGCATTTAAATTGGGGGTAAATGCATTGACACGGCCCTGGGGAATTCCCGGATCGGATGGATCATCTGGCTGAAGTTTTCCGGCATCCAGCGCATGCTCTGAAACCCCCGAACTTATCCCCAGTCCCAAATAGCTGTCCTGGGTAAGCCTTACCTTATAAGCGTAGGTAAGGAGAAGCGATTGGGTGGTGTACGGTCCCAGTTCATCAGCAATGATGGATAAACCATAGCCCATGGTTTCTTCCAGGTTTCCTTTGTCTGCTGAAATTGAAATGGTATTGGGGGATCCGGGAAAGTCCATGAACTGGCTCCGGTAAGTGGCCTGCACAAACGGGTCCACCTTATAGCCGGCATAAGCCGGGTTGATGTGGAGCGCATTGAAAACGTACTGACTATATTGGGGCATTTGTTGCCCCTGACTGGGTTTTTGGAACAAGAAAAACCCAATAATTGCTGTTAAAATATAAGTATGGTAAGAAAAATTCATGTCATTCTTTAATCACCTGCACCCAACCTTTATATTCTTTTTCATTTCCACTGAAGTCAGTTCCCTTTACCTGGTAATAATAAGTTCCGGATAACAAACCCGCTGCATTCCAATCGTTTTGATAATCTTCCGTAGAAAAAACCAAATCACCCCATCGGTTAAAGATCAGCAGTGCCACCCGCTCAAACTTATGGGAGGCCTCTATGACAAAGGTATCATTCCTTCCATCAAAATCCGGTTTAATTACATTGGGAATAAAAAGAGAAAGGATATTTTTTTCTGTTATCGATGTATTGTTTTCTGGTTCGGTATCTACACCTTCCCCGCTTACCTCAGCCCTATTCCTAACCCTTCCATCTCTGATGGCAGTAACAGTCAATGTGATCTGCAGGCTGGCATCCACCGGAAAGGAGGTGATTTCCCACAGGAGTTCCTGTCCGTCCTGACTGAATGTTGGTTCCTCAGGTAATCCTGCACTGAGCAGCTCTGCACCTACATATTGCAATCCGGAGGGTAGAAAATCCACTATGCGCACATTGTCTGCGGCATCCAATCCATTATTTTCGATTTGGATTTGGTAATCAAAATTATCCCCATCCCTTACAGTCTCTGTGGGGGTGGTTTTAAGAACCGACAGGTCAATCATTTTGGGGCGTACTTCAAGAGGCTCACTAGCTATGGTTTGGTCAAAATTTTCCACATTGACTTGGACCTGATTGGTATGGGTTCCTTCTGCAGCGGCCATAACGGATAGTTCCAACCTGATGTTTTCACCCGGGTCCATTTGGGGGAGGATCCAGCTGTCACCTGTAGTGGGGGCAGGATCGGACGAAAGTAGTATCAGGCCTTCAGGAAGCAATTCAGTTACTGCTACGGACTCAAGAGCAAAAGTGCTGTTGTTGGTCAGTGAAATGGAGTAATCCACCATTTCGCCCACAACTGCCTGCCTGCGACTGACAGTTTTCTCTATATCCATTTCAATACCCACTACCTGGATTTGCATTTCCGCTTCGTCACAATTTTCTGGAACATCAGATTGGCAAAGCCGGTAAGTCAATATATAGGTGTTGGGGGGTGTATCCTCCGGTAGGCTCAAAACCCCATTTTCATCCAAAGCATAGACAAGGCTTTGTTCGTTTCCGGCTTCATCTCTGATGGATAGAATGGACAGGCTCACCTTGTCGGCCTCCACGGGCAACATCTTCAGGCTATCATTTTCATAAACCGATGAGAGCAGGTGGCTTTCATAATTTATCAGCGGACCAAAGTCATCATTGGTTGCTATAATGGGAGCAACTGCCGTCCTAATGGTAATTTCATTACTTATAAAATCCCCACAGACCCCCGCTGTTGTGATTCTTCTGAATTGGGTATTGTTCATCAGCGGAGGTGGCGAAAAATCCTTGTCTGTTGCGCCGGCTATGTTGGTCCAATCCCCATCTTCAGTTTTAATCTCCCACTGAAAGGTGAAATCACCGGTGCCACCCTCGGGTACCTCACCTATCAGCCTGTCGGGCACTTCCATTTGAAATAAGGTTTGATCCTGCCCGATATCATAACCGCTTACCTCCGGATAAACGAAAACCTGCACAGCCAATCTCCTGTCTGAGGGGCAGCCATCTATGGTTTGATCCGCATAATAAGTTTCCCCTGAGCTTAGCTGTTCATTATCAGCCAAGGCGGTTCCCCCCTCAGGGGATAAAAACCACCTGATATTTTCTCCAGTGGCAGAAAGGGATGAAATAGTATATGCTCCCGGCAGGCAGAATTCCTGTAGTGCTCCACCCTGAGGTGGTGGAGGTACTTCACTCAGGTTAATGGTGACCCGGGTGGACCTTTCACCAGAACAAATGCCTGTGATGCTGTATTCAAAAGTATAGCTACCTTCGCTCAGGTTGGTTGTTGACCAGGTGTTTCCTATCAAGGCTTCGCTATTGCTTATCTCCGACCAGGTGCCATAATCATTGAAGGGCCCTTCCAGAAAATCAAATAGATCGACGATTTCTCCTTTACAGACCGTCGCTACCTGTCCTTCCCCCGGTTCAGGGTTCAGACTGTCCTCGTCAATGGTAAACTCCAGGGTTTCGTTGAGGCAGGTTTCCGGATTACTGTCGCTCAGTCTTACTCCATACACCCCTTCATGAGTGGCCAGGTTAAATGGCGAGAACTCCAGGCTGGAAGAAGTGCTTAGAATGACATCCGGATTGGCCAGATTGAACCATTCAAAATTAAGGAAATCCAGGTTTTTTACCGAGAGCTTGCCTTGTTCACCTTCGCAGAGGTTTTCCGGAATGATTATTGGCAGGTTTTCACCCCTGACCTGTACGGTGGTATTGGTCAGGTTACCGCAGTTATCCTCCAATTGCAGGCGATAGCGACCAGCTTCCAGGTCTGTAAAAAGAGGGTCTTCACCGTTATTAATCTCAAAAGGTAGCCCATTTTTTTCCACAATTCTATAGTTGATTGGAGGATAGCCTGAAGCACTTACGGACAATTCATAATTTCCTTCTACACATTGAAAGGTATTGATGCTGGTAAACGTGCTTCGTTCCTTGATTTCAAACTCGTTAAGGGTTTCAAGGCAGAAGTTAAAAGATGGCTGGTTGGGGACAATGTCCTGACCGTTTTTCCATATCCTTATGGATTTCACCAGTCGTAATTCACCATAATAATCTAAATTAATGGTATTGGCCCCATTTACAATCGGAACCGAGTTGGTATCATTGAGCTCTTCGCCTTCCACATAGGCCTGTCCAGTGCCAGGATGAACCCATTCTCCTGAATTTGGATCAAATTTTTGTATGCCAAATCGTGTAGTCTGGTTCTCGTCCAAATTGTCCCGGTGATTCAGGTTTAGATTAAAAGAGCCACAATTTTCATCAATGTCAATTTCATTGGTTAAAATGCTTGCACCTTCTATCCTTACCTCAGAAACGTGTTCCGTATCACAAGTGGTATAGGAGACAAACTCATAATCACCTGCCGGAAGGTTGTTCATAAAAAACCTCCTGGGATCGTTTTGACTGATGTTTTCGGATAAGTCTAGAGGCAGTTGGCCTTCAAAGCTTTCTGGTCCTGCCACCATTTCTATTTGTGTAAACTCAAAATCAAAACTGTTCAATTGTACGGATCCTGTGTTGGGTCCGCATCCCTTATATACTGTCCTAATAGGCCCGCTAAGTAAATCCCTGAATTCCCGGGATAGGGTGGCGATATTGCCACAGGCATCTTCCACGGAAAAGGTATAGGTTCCAAAAGGAATGGGCATTTCTTCCGAACCAAAAAAAATATTTTCCTCTTCGAAGGGTCCGGGGTAAGCCTCATTAAACAAAGTAGGATCAAATTCCTCCGGATAGGATTCAAAATTGATTTGGAACGGGGGCACAAAATTAGTCGGTTTTACGGATAACCTTCTTTTCCCGCAGAGGCCTGCACCCCAAAACAAGTCATCAGAAATACCTAATGCCCGATCAACAAGCAAGTTTTCCAATAGGGCCGTTTGCCCGCAATTATCCGTCACCAAAACATCATAGCTGTAGGCTTCGCCATGGTAAAAAGGGATATTTCCCAGGATGGCCACTTCAGAAGATCCTCCTTCGGAAACTTCCTGAAAGACTTCCTCTTCCGTGCCATCAGGACCGGTTATGGTAAACAATACTTCCAGGGGATAAGCTATTTCAGCTCCTGCAGAACGCAGCAAGTGACCGACGGAAATTTCCCCACAACTGTTTAACGCTGGTTGAAACTCCTGTACATCATCATCCAATACCAGTTCTGTCTTTCGAATTTCAAAAGATTGAGAGAGACGGTCTCCGCATTCATCGGTTACGATCACTGTATAACTACCTGCAGGAAGTTCTTCAAAGAAGGGACTTTCCTGAGGTGGACGCTGCTGGTCTCCCCTGAGTTCATAGGTGAGTGGGTTGCCTTGGTTGATTTCCACCTCCATGGAACTCAATTCATTTTCGCAAAGCCCCTGGGAAAGAATACTGAAAGATAAAGTTTCAAAGGTAGAGTTCAGGCTGGCTTCTGTTGAGATTTCTTGCTGATCATCTTCGAGCATAAACTGGGCCTGAATACTGTAATTTCCCTCAGCCAGGCCTGTAAAAACACCGGTCTCATTAGTAGCAATGGGGGATGGATCAGGTGCCAGATACAATTGGTAGAGCAAGTCAGCCGGATCTGCCACATTTTCAAGGCTTACGGAAATTTCTCCATTTCCCGGACAGGAAGGGTCTTTGACAGTGACAAGCAGTGCTGGTTCTTCCTGGCCTATTGATTCAAAAATGATGAAAAAACAGCTAATCAAAAACAAAAATAATCCAGGTGAGATTAGTTTTAATCGATTTTCTTGTATAGTTAAACTCATTAAAGCCTTGTTTACACTTAGCCCATTATTTGGAAAAAGTTTGGAGTAATAACAATTGTTCCGTCTCAATTAACGAACAAAGATGCAGATATGATTTAAAAAAATAATGATATTTTATTAAAATATTAAAGCAAAGACTTTGGCATACTGCTAATTATTAAAAATCAAAGGTAGGCAGGTTAATGGGGAGGGAAAGTAAATGGGGTGATTAAGCATTGAACCATTTAAATCAATTTTTTATTTGTAGGGATTTAAAATTGATTAATCCAGGTTTTCGACCTGATTGAGACCTGCGTTGTGATTTTTCTCCAGTGAATGAACAATGGCTTTCAGAAGTTCCAATACGAATTTATCCTTAATTTTTGATTCAAGGAAGGAAGGGCCGTACAGGGTTTGGGACCTTAACAGTACAGTGGTGATTTTTCCAAGGGTCACTGTATCCAGGTCATAAAGCTGTTTTGGGTTCTGATAATACCTTTCAGCCTCAGTTTTCCACAACATCCAGTCAAATAGAGGGACAAGTCTTAACTTGAGAATGGCATCAAGCAAGCGGACATGAATACCGCTCAAACCCAGGGTTTGAAGTGAAATTTCACTCATATCACTAATGGCCAGTACTTTCTCAGCTTTATAAAATTTGAGTTCCATTTCGTGGATTAAATCAATAATAGGCATGAGTTTTCTTTTATCCAGACTATTACAATGGTCTGAAAAATTCCCTAAGGGAATAAATAGTGGAATTTGGTCTTTGATCATCATCTTTTGGTTTTTGGTTACATTTAATACTGTTTAAACTTAATGGGTTGAAAATGATTCATTTGAATGTGTAAGTAACGACTTTTTTTTCATCAAAAAAATACCCTGTTCTGGGTATTTTTGTATATTAAATACACCTTTTTGCCTTTTTTTTATAACAAAATTTAGCAGAAAAAAGGAGCAATACAAGAAAATGTATAATTATCTTTTAGAGCAGACTTTTATCCCTCATGCCTGACAAGCTTAAAAAAAATCTCTATTTTTGTGGATTCAAAAGACTAATAACATGTTTGACAATCTGAGTTTTAAATTAGACAGGGCTTTTAAAACCTTAAAAGGGACTGGAAAGATTACTGAAATCAATGTAGCCACCACCGTGAAGGAAATCAGGAGGGCATTGATCGACGCAGATGTGAATTATAAGGTGGCCAAAGAAGTCACCGATAAAATCAAGGAAGAGGCCTTGGGTAGGGATGTATTGATAGCGGTATCTCCCGGACAACTCCTTGTAAAAATAACCCAGGAAGAACTGACGAGCCTGATGGGAGGCTCTAAGGAAGAAATCAACCTAAAGGGAGATCCCTCTGTAATCCTTATTTCCGGTCTACAGGGCTCAGGTAAGACCACTTTTTCCGGAAAACTGGGTACCTATTTAAAAAAGCAGGGCAGACAGGTATTGCTGGTTGCCTGCGATGTTTACAGACCTGCCGCGGTAGAACAGCTGAAAACCTTGGGTACACAGATAGGGATTGAAGTGTATGCGGAACCAGGAAACCAAAATGCCCTTCAAATTGCTCAAAACGCCATAGATTTCGCAAAAAAATCAGGTAAGAAAACCGTGATTGTAGATACTGCCGGTAGATTGGCAGTAGATGAGGTCATGATGAATGAAATAGCGGAACTAAAGGAGCACCTAAACCCTTCCGAAACCTTGTTTGTGGTAGATTCCATGACGGGGCAGGATGCAGTCAATACCGCTAAAACTTTTGACGAACGGCTGGATTTTGATGGGGTGGTCCTTACCAAACTAGATGGTGATAGCCGTGGTGGAGCAGCCATTTCCATTCGACATGTGGTGAATAAACCCAT
Organism: Cyclobacterium sp. SYSU L10401; assembly: GCF_010993705.1. Taxonomy (GTDB): domain Bacteria; phylum Bacteroidota; class Bacteroidia; order Cytophagales; family Cyclobacteriaceae; genus Cyclobacterium. The sequence continues at coordinate 119,412 of NZ_WOFO01000011.1, forward strand.
TAAGTTTATTTCTACCGGAGAGAAGATGGAAAACCTGGATCTTTTTTATCCAGACCGGATGGCCCAACGTATCCTGGGCATGGGTGATGTTGTTTCACTTGTAGAAAAAGCGCAACAGTCATTCGATGAAGATGAGGCCAAACGGCTAAATGCCAAAATTCGTAAAAACCAGTTTGATTTTGATGATTTTCTTTCTCAATTGGAGCAGATCAAAAAGATGGGGAATATCAAAGATCTTTTGGGTATGATCCCGGGAATGGGAAAAGCCATCAAGGGACTTGATATTGACGATGAGTCGTTTATTCCCATTGAGGCAATTATCCGCAGTATGACGCCACAGGAAAGGGGCAACCCCGCTGTGATTGATGGTAGCAGGAGAAAGCGGATTGCTAAAGGCAGCGGCAGGACGATTCAGGAAGTAAATAATCTGATGAAGCAATTTTCAGACATGAGAAAAATGATGAAGCAGATGAATAAAATGGGAGGAGCTCAAAAGGCAATGAGTGCTTTGGGAGGAAATATGAAAAGAAGGTAATTACCTGTAACAAGTATTTCGGCTTTAAACGGCCATAAAAAAAAGGGTGAAACGCTTCTGTGAGCGGCACCCTTTTTTCTTGAATGGATTGTCCATTTAAATGAATACCTTTTACCGGAAGTAAAACTCATGGATACAGTAATTCCCGGCTGGACAATAAAATGAGGGCCTTGGTGTGCGCCCTACATTTGACTACCACGGTTTATTCGCTGGCTTCCGTATTTTCGACGGTTATATCAAAATCCAAATCCTCGGGATCGATTTCCAACAATTCTGAAGCATCAATTTTAAGAATTACTTCCCGATTGACCAATTCAGCCACGATATCCATTTGCTGCTCGAATGGGGCTTCATTTTCGTGCATTTCATTGAATTGATCCATTAGCTCCTCATCACTGTAATCAGCATAGCGTTCTTTCCGCTCGTTTTTAATTCTTTCTTTTTCGTTTGCTAATAATTGCTCCTTTCTTTCCTCCAGATTGGCCTTATAGGTTTCCATCATTTCGTTCAACTCTTCGCTTTCATAAAAAGGAGTACTGGACACGGTGACCGGTTCGGAAGTACCATCAATGTGGACGACCGTCATGGTATCGGCATTTTTTAAAATATACTCGTCACCAGTTTCTGTGTCCAACACACTTTCCTCTTCGAATTGATACCGGTCTTTATTATCACCCGAACAGGCAGCAGTAAATGAGATGGCGAATGCGGTTATAATCAAATATCTTAAATACATGTTCATTTGGTTTTAAGTAGTTTGAATAATTGGTTTGCGGGAAATCGCTTTTATAAGTTAAAACCTTCCCGTACCCATACTGCTACAAAAACCATGACAAAGGGCTCAAAAAAAATGACATATTCAGAAAATATTTAAAAATATAGGAATATAAAAAAGTCAACTTACCAGGATTATATTTTCAAAAAAAAAGCAACCACAAGGGTTGCTTTTTAAATATTTAAGAAGGGTAAATTACTTTTGGTAAGTGACCGATTTAACGGCCTCTATGGTACGCTTTGCATTTGGTAGCGTAGCTTCAATGTAAGTTGGCGAATAGCTCAAGGGAATATCCATAGAATTTACCCGCATCACGGGGGCGTCCAGGTAGTCAAAAGCATGTCTCTGAATATTATAGGCCAGGTCGGTGGAAATAGAAGCTACCGGGTTGGCTTCCTCCACAATCACACACCTGTTGGTCTTTTTAACAGATTCAAGCACTGTCTTATAATCTATTGGCTTTACCGTTCGCAGGTCAATTACTTCTGCTTTGATTCCATCCTTAGCAAGTTCATCTGCCGCTTCAAATGCTACTTTCATCATCTTTCCGAAAGAGACAAGGGTGACATCCTCCCCTTTTCTTTTGATTTCTGCAATTCCAAGTGGTAAGAGGTATTCACCTTCCGGAACTTCACCTTTATCTGCATACATCAACTCAGATTCCATAAAAATGACTGGATTGTTATCTCTGATGGAAGCCTTGAGCAATCCTTTGGCATCATATGGATTGGATGGAACGACCACTTTAAGTCCTGGAGTGTTGGCAAACCAGTTTTCAAAATTTGAGGAGTGAGTAGCCCCTAACTGACCGGCATTACCGGTTGGACCTCTGAATACAATGGGTACACTGTATTGTCCTCCCGACATGGCCAGCATTTTCGCAGAAGAATTGACCAGTTGATCCATAGCCACCAGTGAGAAATTAAAAGTCATAAACTCTATAATGGGCCTGAGGCCATTCATGGCCGCCCCTACACCCAATCCGGAAAAGCCTAGCTCTGAAATGGGTGTGTCAATAACACGTTCGGGGCCAAACTCATCCAACATTCCCTGGCTGGCTTTGTAGGCTCCATTGTATTCGGCTACTTCTTCACCCATGAGGAAAACGTTTTTATCGCGCCTCATTTCTTCGGACATGGCATCTCTGATCGCGTCTCTGAACTGTATTTCTTTCATTTATATACAAAATTTTCTATGCTCGTAAAAATAGAAAGGAATCTATCAATTACCAAGTTTGGATGTCCAATAAGGATGTTTAATTGTAATTATGTAGCTTTATTTTTCAATGTATTCATGCGGTCTGCATGTCGTCGACACCTGAATCACTTCCTGGTTTGGAGCCGAATTTTAATTTCGTTAATTAAAAAAAAATATTGAATGGTAAAAATTGCATTGATCAGTGATACACATGGCATGTTGCCTGAAAATGCCCTTCCTGCCCTTGAGCAGGCAGATGAGATATGGCATGCCGGAGATGTGGGTGTCCCGGAAGTACTCTTAAGTCTTCCGGAAAAGCCCATTCACAGGGTGGTGTATGGCAATATTGATGATGCATCATTAAGGCAGAGATTTGAAGAAGAATTGTTTTTTACTTCAGGTGGTGTAAAGGTGTTGATGTTGCACATTGGAGGCAAGCCTCCCAGGTATGCCACTGGAGTAAAAGCTAAAATAAAAAGGCTTAGGCCAGACATTTTTATTTGTGGACATTCCCATATATGTAAAGTAGTCTACGATAAAGACCTTGAATGCCTTTACTTAAATCCCGGGGCCTTAGGGAATCAGGGATTTCACCAGGTCAAAACCATGATGACTTTTGAACTGGATGGGAAAATCAAAAATTTAAAAGTTTTGGAATTGGGAAAAAGAGGGAAAATATAAAAATACCCAGCCTGGGCTGGGTTAAAATTTTCTTATTTTTTGCTGGAAAACTCTTTTTTGATTTCCTCTACATCCACGTTTTTGATCACAGGCTTAGCACTCAGTTGCTTGATCTTCAATACCCTGGCGTTTTGAGCCTGTCTTTTCCTTCTTAGTTTTCTCTTTAATGTAGTAACAGCCATTTTATTTTTATTTTAATTCGTTCCTGGAAATGAAGGGCAAAGGTAAATAAAATATCCTTAAAAAACCTGAATTTAATGCAAAAGAAGTTGAAGCATTGCACCAATAAAGGCCTTTCCGACAGCCATATCCTTATTTAATTTTTTAACTTTGGACAAATTTTCAGAGCATGAGCAAACAAAAACCAAGTATACCAAAAGGGATGAGGGACTTTGATCCTACTGAGATGGCCCGAAGGAATTATATTTTTGACACCATCAAGGAAGTTTTTAAGCTGTTTGGATACCAGCAATTGGAAACCCCGGCCATGGAAAACCTGTCTACCCTTACCGGAAAATACGGCGATGAAGGTGATCAACTTCTTTTTAAGGTATTAAATAGCGGAGAGTTTCTGAAAAAAGTTTCAATGGATGATTTCAGGAATGGGGAGCCAGAGGTGCTTTCAAAAATTGCTGAAAAAGGACTCAGGTATGATTTGACAGTCCCTTTTGCCCGGTATGTGGTCATGCACCAGAATGAAATCACCTTTCCTTTCAAGCGTTTTCAGATGCAGCCGGTGTGGCGAGCAGACCGACCTCAAAGAGGAAGGTACAGGGAGTTTTATCAATGTGATGCAGACGTGGTCGGAACGGATAGTTTGATCTGTGAAGCAGAAATTTTAATGATGATCAATCAGGCTTTTGCCAAATTTGGCATAATGGATTATGCCATAAAAATCAATAACCGGAAAATCCTCACAGGAATGGCTGAGGTGATTGGTGAAAAGGGGAAGGAGGGAGATTTGTGTGTGGCCATTGATAAACTGGACAAGATAGGTTGGGAGAAAGTTAGTGAGGAGCTTTTCCAAAAAGGGTTTTCAGAGGCATCAGTAGCAGCGTTAAAACCGGTGTTGGAAATGCAAGAAAAAGATAATAAAGGGTGGCTTACTTTTTTTAAAGAATACCTGGCTCAAAGCACTACCGGCATGAAAGGCCTGGAAGAATTGGAAGAAGTACTGACATTGTTTTCCATGATGGGAGGAGATGAAGCGCATGTGGTTTTCGATCCGGTTTTGGCCCGTGGACTTTCTTATTATACTGGTGCTATTTTTGAAGTAAAGGTGGGAGGGGTGCAGATAGGATCCGTGAGTGGTGGAGGCCGTTATGATAATCTTACCGGAGTTTTTGGTCTTCCCGGGATATCCGGGGTAGGCTTTTCCTTCGGAGTTGACAGGCTTTATGATGTATTGGATGCCCTGGGTATTTTTCCGGTCCAACAAAAGGAAAGTACACAGATTATGCTTGCCTGCTTTGGTGAAAAGGAAAGAAATAAAGGGTTGAATATATTGGCTGCTTTTCGGGAAGCAGGTCTGGCTGCGGAAATTTATCCTGAATTGGTGAAAATAAAAAAGCAATTCAATTATGCGGACAAAAAGAATATACCATTTGTAGGCATCCTGGGTGCGGAGGAATTGGCCAATGACAGCATTAGTCTAAAAAACATGAAAAGCGGTGAGCAAGAAACCCTTTCTCTGGAAAGTGTCATTTCAAAAGTAAAAAATTCAACGACAAAATAAATTCAGTCTATTTTAAATATGGAGGCAATGGGAATGGTAATTCCTCTTTTTAGGGAAATAAACTTCTCTCCCACGGCCCAGATCGTAGTGTAGACTTTAAATACTTGTTTGTCAGCTGTTTCAAAATATATCCAAACCTTGCCACGGGAGGTATTTCCCAGGATTTGTGACCTTTGTAAATCAAAGTAACGCTGTTTTATTAAAACAGGATCGGTTAATACTTCGGAGGATGAAAAACGAAGTCCCAGGACCTGCTCCTTTTCTATGATCAAGATCTCTTTCTCAAGTGTTTCCATAGGTGTATGATGAATGGGTTAAACAGCTAAGGTTCATGGGTATTCTTACGTATAATTCAAAAATAAGGTTTGAATATTCTATAAAAGCACTATTATTGGAATAAAATATTGATTATACCTATTTTTTTACAATTAAATTTTATTCAAATATAATACGGCCCTTGCAAAAAAAATTATATTTGTAAAACAAACAAAAAAAACACGTATGTTAGATATCATGAGCATGATGAACAAGGTCAAGGAAGCCCAGGCCAAGATCAAAGAGACCCAGGCAGAACTTGTTCATCTGAGAGCTGAAGGAGAAGTAGGAGCCGGAATGGTGAAAGTGATTGTCAATGGGGATAGAAAGGTCCTGGATATAGAAATAGATCCTTCTCTGGTCAATGAAAAGGACAAAGGCATGATGAAGGACTTGATTGTGGGTGCCACCAATAAAGCCCTGGAAAATATTGACGTCAAAATTAAAGAAAAGATGAGTGCTGCCACCGCTGGAATGATGCCGAATATTCCTGGCATGGATTTCGGAAATATGGTATAATGAAAAAAGCGGCCATTGTGATTTTGAATTTCAATGGGAAAGGTATGTTGAAGAAATACCTTTCTCAGGTTTACCAGCATTCTGTTTATGAGATAATTATTGTAGACAATGGGAGTTGCGATGGGTCCATCGATTATTTATTGAGTCATTTTCCGGAAATCAAGTTGGTACTTCTGAAGGAGAATCATGGATACAGCAAAGGCTATAACCTGGGTCTGGAAAGCCTGAAGGGAGATTATGAGTATTATATTTTGTTGAATTCAGATGTTGAGGTGGCTGCGTATTGGGATGAAACATTGATTGAATACATGAGCCAACGACCCCATGTTGCGGTTTGCCAACCTAAGATCCTTTCCTTAAGCAAAAAGGGGTATTTCGATTATGCTGGCGCAGCCGGCGGATTTCTGGACAGTATGGGATACCCTTTCTGCAGGGGCAGGATGCTTCATACCCTGGAAAAGGATCAGGGTCAATACAACGATTCCACTGCAGTTGATTGGGCATCCGGGGCATGTTTTTGTGTGAAAGCGGGCCTTTTTCATGATTATGAGGGGTTTAATCCTTACTTTTTTTCGCATATGGAAGAAATCGACCTGTGTTGGAGGATGAGAAAGGATGGCTTTCAGGTTCATTGTTGCGGTGAGGCTAAAGTTTACCATTTGGGGGGAGGTACCTTGTCTGAGGTAAATCCTTTCAAAACCTACCTCAATTTCAGAAACAGCCTGCACATGCTCTATAACAACCTAACGGTGTCGGGGTTTTTGAAGGTGATCGGGTTAAGATTTATTTTGGATGGTGGAGCCTTGATACACCTCTTGTTTACCAAGGGCTGGCCTCATAGTAAGGCTGTAGCAAAAGCATATTTGGATTTTGTAAAGAAAAAAGACGAGGTAAAAGGTAGTAAAATTGCCAGGACCAATAAATTGGAATCAATAAAGCCAAGGCCTGTCTTTTCTATTATATTCCAATATTATTTGCTTGGAAAAAGAAAATTCTCACAATTGAATTAATCAAATAGAATGGGATTATTCATTCTACGGAAATATTTCCTCAGTTTCATAGTCATGGCAAGGCTCACATAAATGATAATAGGAGAGCCAAGGGTGATAAATGAACTGTAAATAAAAAACAAGCGGATGCTATCAATGGGGAAGTGAAGCTTTTCACCTAATTTTGAACAAACTCCGAAGGCCCTTTCCTGAAAGAATAATTTTAGCTTTTCCATGTTTAACTTGTTTAAAGTACAGAAACCATTTGAAAGAACAACATATTGATAATAACCTGATTAACCTATGATTGTTATAAAAAAAAGTGTTGCTGTAAATGTTTTGTTAGCTGTTTTGTTTTTCTATTCCTGTAATCAGGCACAAGTTATAAAAAAAGCGGATAACCAAAAAATAGAAATTGAACCAAAAGTATTGGAGCGCCTGGGTGATTCCGTTCAATTTAACCTGAAGGTGTCCCTTCCCAACGCAAGTATCCGAAAAAACGAGCTTTATGCAGCAAATCTCGTTTTCACCTATGGCAATAACCGTTATAAGTTTAACAATAGCTTAATGGTAAGTGGAGACACCCTTGATCCACATGCTAAAATTGAGGTTAGTGGAAGGTTTAGTATGCCTTTTCTGGCAGGGATGGAAAAAGGAGCCTTGCAGTTACAATCAGGGATAACCAATGGGAGGCAGGAAATTGAGGACAGGGCACCTGAAATTACCCTGACTCAGGGTATCATTACCACTGCTTCCCTGGCACAAATCGGACAGTACAGGGGACAGCAAATGATTCCTGTCTTGGGTACCCATATCGCCATGGACAGTCCGGAATCCATGGGAATGCTAGCCGATCAATGGCAAGTAGTGGAGGAGATGCTTGCGGCTTACAGCAACCTGCCTTACACGGCAAAAACGCCTTTTTTGGAAGTTTTAAAAGGGCCAGGTGACTGGAGTCATAAAAAGTGGAAAATGGAGGGGTTGCCTCATTTTGTAGAATTGAACCGGGAGGTGTTTTCCTGGTATGAAACCAATTATCATACCCAATTTGAAAGTAAACGGGAGGGGATATCGGATATCCAACGCTCCATCCTCGCCCGGAATATCAGGCAGGGGACTGTAAGTGCTGATACCCTGAGCGAACAGGAATTGGCTGTGGCCATCAGCAAGGAGCCAGGTTGGTCTGAACAGGAGCAACTACTCAGGGCGATGGAGGAAGTATATCCCAGCCCTTTTGTCTATAACAACCTGGGGGTGGTGTTTTTAAATCAGGCCAATCGGGTGACGGATACCAGGGAGAAAAATCAGTTGTTGGAAAATGCATTATTTGCATTTAACCGCTCCAATGCTTTTTTTGAAAATCCCCATGCTGTGTACAACCTGGGCTTGGTTTTTTGGCTTTGGGGGGATAAATTCAGTGCATACAATAATTTTTACAGGTCTTTGGCCTTAACCAGATCAGACCAACTGACCAAAACGTACGAGGCAGCTCTAGGAGCGGTCTCGATTTTTAATGGAGATTATAGCCTGGCCGCCATTCATTTAAACAAAGCGGAAAGCAATCCCATCAACTTGTTTAATCAGGGATTAGCCAATTTTCTGGCGAAGGATTATTACAACGCTACCATAAAATTTGAAGAAAGCGCCATTCAAAACATGTCCAATGGCTACCCATTTTATGGTCTGGCCCTTGTCGCTGCACGAAATGGTGAGATGGAAAAACTGTATGAAAACCTGGAAAAGGCAGTCAATAGAAGTGATTTTTTAAGAAACAGGGCTGTTGCTGACCGGGAATTTGTCCTGTTTCATGAACAGGAAAAGTTTAAAGAAATCCTTAGGAAAAAATAAATAGCGATTGAAAATGAAGCGGATAATGGGCGTAGACATAGGAGGCTCTCATATCAGTGCAGGTATTTTGAGTACAGATGGGATGAGTATATCAGATGCTGATATGGCCAGAGAGCAGGTCAACTCTTCCGGAAGCAGAGATGAAATATTAGACGCCTGGGTCCATTGCCTTTCCGCATTGGGTATTACAGGGAATACCTTGCTGGGTATTGCCATGCCGGCCCCATTCGATTATGATAATGGTATTTCATTGATGGTAGACCAAGGCAAATACCGTTCCCTTTACCAGGTAAATGTAAAGGCTGCCCTTGCTGAAAGGTTGCAGCTTCCCATGGAGCATATTGCTTTTATCAATGATGCTGCTGCTTTTTTACAGGGAGAGGCGCATGTAGCCGGTTGGTCAGCTGAGAACCACCTGATGGGCATCACCCTGGGTACAGGTTTGGGAGGGGCCTTTAAATCTGGTAAAATAGCTGAGGATGGAGCCATTTGGTCCATTCCTTTCAAAGGGGGAATAGCCGAAGATTATTTAAGCACTGCCTATTTTACCCATTGGGCCAGGCAACATTTTGGAAAAGAAGTTTCTGGACTAAAAGCACTGCTTGCTGAAAAAGAAACCCGTGAGGATACATTGGTAAAACTCAAGGAGTTTGCCAGGCACCTGGCAGATCTGATTTTACTGCAGCAGGAGCATAGAAAAATAGATAAGGTGATATTGGGAGGTAACATGGCTAAGGCTGCAACTTTATTTATACCGGAAGTCAGCAGCATTCTGCAGGACAATGGATCCAATCCGGAACTGCTTGTCAGCAGGCTTGGAGAAAAGGCAGCTATGATTGGTGCAGCAAGTATTTATGGTGAAAACTGAAAATAAATTTATTATCTTTTGAAAATTTTATGGACCAAAAAGTAATTTTTGTTTGATTGTTTAATAAAATCTGCGATGAAAATAGAAAAAGAATTTTCCAAAGAAGAAGTTTTTAGCACTGTTGAGAAGTCCCTGGCAGGGGAAGGTTTCAAGGTAGTCAGTAAGGATGAGAACCGACCCTGGGGTGGGTTTTTTGTAATCGATGAAAATCAAATCAACTCCTTTCGGAAGAAGTTTTTTCCTGAGGTAGAATTAACCCCCGAACAATTGAAAAACAAGTTAAGCCCAAAGATATTACTGGTAGGTCCGGGAAAACGCTTGTCCTGGCAGTACCACCACCGTAGGGCTGAAATTTGGAAATTGATCGCAGGTGAAGGAGGAATCATAAGAAGTGAAACTGATGCCGAAGGTCCTTTGCAAGCCATGGGGACCGGGCAGGTAGTGCGGCTGAAACAAGGGGAAAGACACCGCTTGGTAGGTCTGGAAAATTGGGGAATAGTAGCCGAAATCTGGATGCATACTGATCCTGACAAACCCTCGGATGAAAGTGACATCGTCCGCGTTCAGGATGATTTTGAACGTAAATAACCGCTGCTGACCATGGCCCAGGCAACTACCCCAACATCCCGTAATCATGCCATCGATGTGTTTCGTGCCCTTACCATGATGCTCATGATTTTCGTAAATGACTTGTGGACATTGAGGGATGTGCCCGAATGGCTGAAACATGTACCCGCTGAGGTGGATGGGATGGGTTTGTCGGATGTGGTTTTTCCTGCTTTTCTTTTTATTGTAGGTTTATCTATTCCACTGGCCATCGAAAACCGTTGGAAAAAGGGCAGTTCCAGTCAGGAGATTTTGTTTCATGTTTTGTCCAGATCCCTGGCACTATTGATCATGGGCGTTTTCCATGTCAACCTGGAAAACTATCAGCAGGAGGCAGCCCTTTTGCCAAAGGCCGTCTGGCAGATTTTGCTCACCCTGTCCTTTTTTCTGATATGGTTGGATTATTCAAAATCCAATCGTAAAAACAGAAATGTGCTGACAAAAGCTCTGGGCTGGTTCATACTGGTTTTTCTGGCTTTGGTTTATAAAGGAGGGGATGCCGCTGACCCCAAATGGATGGATGTTTACTGGTGGGGCATTTTGGGATTGATCGGTTGGGCTTACCTGATCGCTTCTCTGGTTTATATCGCCAGCAAGGGAAACAGGAACTGGATTTGGCTGGCTTTTTTGGCTTGCATGGTCTTTAGCTCCCTTGCAAAATTGGGAATGCTTGATTTCCTAAGTGGTATTAAACCCTATTTTTGGTTAATTGACGATGGTGCCACCCCAGCTCTGGCCATCTCCGGTATGCTGCTTAGCCTTTATTATCGTACTTACTTTAAATCCGGTGGCCAGGCCCGGTTTTGGATCATTTGGGCATTGCTGTCAGTTTCCGGCCTGATTTTAGGCTTTATCAGCCGACCGCTTTGGGGGATCCATAAAATAGGATCCTCTCCCTCCTGGGTTTTGATTTGCATCAGCATCAGTATACTTACCTTTGGGTTATTGATTTGGCTGGTGGAAATAAAGAAACATAAGGACTGGTTCAAATGGATAAAGCCTGCAGGCACAAGTACCCTTACCTGTTACTTATTGCCCTATATCCATTACGGTCTCCTGTCACTCAGCGGCTGGGTGTTGCCCCTGTTTTTCCGAACAGGCTTGTTGGGATTGTTTAAATCCATGCTTTATGCCCTGGTCATTATCCTGATTACCGGCTTACTTGAAAAGAAAAACCTCCGTTTAAAAATCTAAATTGATACCAAAACTCAATCTATCATGAAAAATTTACCTTCGAAAACCTTGGTGTTTTGCGCCATCCTGCTTATCCAGCTGGTAGTATTTCGGGGATGGTCCCAACAAATTTCATTCACCGATCTTCCTGTGCGAGGTTTTGCCATTGCTGCTCCTCAAAAAGATGGGGTAGATAGGTTTGTAAAATTTATGGATGATGAATTGACTCCCAGAGGCGTAAATGTGCTGGTATTGCGGGTGGATTTCAATTATGCCTATGAAAGCCATCCGGAGTTGAGAAATGAGGAGGTCTTATCCAAATCTGACGTCAAAAAAATAGTATCGAGTGCTTCCCGGCATGGGATTAAACTCGTTCCCCAAATCAATTTGCTTGGTCACCAATCCTGGGCTTCATCGCTGGGCAATTTATTGAAGGAGTATCCCGAATTTGATGAAACACCCCATGTAGCCATTCCGGAGAATTATGAATGGCCAAATGAGGATGGATTATACTGCAAGAGCTATTGCCCCTTACACCCGGAGGTACATGGAGTAGTTTTTGATTTGGTCGACGAAATTTTGACGGTATTTGAAGCGGATGACTTTCATGCCGGCATGGATGAGGTCTTTTACATAGGGGATGACCAATGTCCCCGGTGTGGCGGCAGGGATAAAGCCGAACTATTTGCAGGAGAGGTAAGTAAGATCAGGAATCACCTGAAAATGCAGGATAAAAGACTCTGGATTTGGGGTGACCGGCTGATCGATGGAAAAACCACCGGGATCGGCATGTGGGAAGCCAGCATGAACAATACCCACAGGGCCATTGACATGATTCCCAAGGATGTGGTTATCTGTGACTGGCACTACGAAAGGCCTGACCAGACTCCTGTCATGTTTGCCATGAAGGGCTTTGATGTGATCAGCTGCTCCTGGCGAAAGCCTGAGGTAGGAGTAGGGCAGAAAGAGGATATGATTCGCTACAGAACCCACCAAACCAGGGAAATGAGAGAGAGGTTTAAAGGGGTAATGCTTACCGTCTGGTCTGGAGCGGACGCTTTCTTAGATGGCTTTGAGAGCTATGTGCAGGCAGATAATAAAGAAAAAATGGATGAAGTGGAGGAGCCTTGGGTGACCTTCGTCCGGATGTTTGATGAAAAGGCCTCTAAATAAAATAATAACCTTCAAGATTCAAGGATTTCTGCTAACAAGACACAAATGACCAGGTACCAATCATTGGATGTTTTAAGGGGGCTGACAGTGGCTTTGATGATCATTGTCAATACCCCGGGAGACTGGAGCACCAACTTTTCACCCCTGCTGCATGCTTCCTGGCACGGTCTGACCATTACCGATTTGGTATTTCCATCCTTTTTGTTTGTGGTGGGAAATGCCATGAGCTTTAGCCTTTCAAAACTTCAGGATAAGGGACCGGGAAAGTATTTTCAAAAGGTGATGAAACGAACCATCATTATTTTTGGAATAGGTCTTTTACTTACGGCTTTCCCCTTTTTCAGGCTATCGGATGCAGGAATCATTCCTTTTGATTTCACTAAAATCAGGGTTTTAGGCGTGTTACAAAGAATTGCCTTGTGTTATGGTATAGCAGCCACCTTGATTTATTTCTTTAAACTTAAAGGAAGCCTGATCATCGGTGCATGCATGTTGATAGGCTATTGGTTCCTGATGTATTTTTTTGGAGCTCCGGGAGCAGATCCCTATGCATTGGAAGGCAATGCAGCCAGGAAGTTGGATCTTTGGTTGATCGGTACGGCCAACCTGTATAGGGGAGAGGGTATTCCATTCGATCCTGAAGGTGTTTTGAGCACCATTCCGGCTGTGGTCAATGTGCTTTTGGGCTATGCCATCGGTGTATGGGTACAAAGAGAGGGGGGTAAAGTAAAAACTGTTTTCACCTTACTTCTTATGGCCTCAGGGCTATTATTCCTCGGGTACCTATGGGATGTTTGGTTTCCCATCAATAAAAAAATCTGGACGAGTTCTTTTGTACTGGTTAGTGTCGGATATGCTACTATCCTGTTGGCTTGCCTCATGTATGTGCTGGAAGTTTTAAAGTGGAAAAAGTGGGCCTATTTTTTCGAGGTATTCGGGAAAAATCCCCTCATTTTATATGTGCTTTCCGGCGTATTGGTTCGCATCATGCTGATGGTAAAGGTGGGAGATCAGGCTTTTAAATCCTGGGCCTACCAGGGGCTTTTCGTACCGTATTTTCCGCCCAAAGCCGCAAGTTTGGTTTTTGCGATTTGTTTCATGTTGCTCATTTGGCTGGTAGGCTGGTGGATGGATAAAAATAAATGGTATATTAAGGTTTGATTATAAAACTTTATGAGGGAGTTAGGTAGTTTGGCATGATTATTACCTTGTATTCTGTGTGAAAAACCCTTTACATGCTGTCTATGAAAAAGAAAAACAAAGAAGACCTGCAATCCCTTTTGGTGGTCGGGGGAACCTTACTGGGATCATTTTTGATCAAAAGAGCCCTGGAAAACTCCTGGGAAAAAGCGACCGGCAAGGAACCTCCTACCAATTCCTATGACCCGAAGAATTCTCTCAGTGAAGTATTGGCCTGGACCATTACCACCGGGCTTATTGTCAGTGTTTCGAAGGTGTTTCTTAAATGGGGGCTTGCCAAAGGCTCAGCTAAGGTTTTGTAGCCGGCTGGCTGGTCGACACTACTATTGCAATTATCCGCTTTTTATTTTAAATTTATGAGGTATAATCGATGGATTGACATTTGAATCCGGGTTTGGGTGGTAGTATGATCAGGGTAAGACGAACCAGGACAAGTCGTTCAATCCCCATAAACTACCCATCTATGAAGCCTGCAAGCCATGCCCTATCCTTCTTGCTGTTCTTTTTTCTTTTGAATTCCCTTCATGCGCAGCAAATAGAAATTCCAGAGCCTGATTTCTCAGGAATCATCTTGCTTGTCAGAGACCAGCTATCAGGGGAGCAATTGGAAAAGCAAAAAGCCTCTTCCGGGTCAAAAGCCAGCGTAGGAGCGGCATTATTTGGCGTCGCCAAAGCGAAAGGAATGAATTTTGTCAACGGAGCTAAAAGTCCTGTCAGAATGAATCAGACCAATAGCATCAGGTTAATTGTTAAAGCCAATGATAACCTCCGGGATCCGGTGGAGGTGATCAACCTTTTTTCCCTGGAACCTGATCCGGATAAAGACAGAAGAATGATCGTTACCGGAACTGTGAATTTTAATAAATCCACTGCAGCAGCTATTGAATTCCTACCCTTTCGCGCAGCAAAATATCAAAGCAGTTCGTACCTGCTGGAAATACCTTCATTACCCCCGGGAGAATATGCATTGACTTTGGATGGTACCCGGGATGTTTTCAATATGTTTGGCGTTGATCCTGAATAGAAGCAGGTCTTTCCTGATTGGAGCCAATGAGCCCGGCTGAGATGGTCCTGACAGGAAATCACAGCCTGTTAAATGGGGATTATTTAATTTCATACCTGAAAAAGAACCTGTTTCAGAGTGCTGCCTGAAGGTTTTAAACTGCGCTTTCAGGTTGCAGGAAGCTGGCTTTTGAATCCACATTTTTTTACCAGAACAATCACCTATAATTTACATTTGCAAGGCGGGGATATTTTCTACCTTTGCATAAATAAAAATGCTTTTATGAGATACCAACCAGCTTCCGCCTCCCTTTACAAGAAAAACAGAAATAAGGTCATAGAGCGGCTTCCTTCCAAATCCATTGCCGTTTTTCACTCCAACGATATCCTGCCCACCAATGCAGATGGCACCATGCGGTTCAGGCAGAACAACGACCTGCTTTACCTTTGCGGCATTGATCAGGAAGAAACCATTTTGGTGATTTGTCCGGATTACCCTGAGCCATCTATGCGGGAGATGCTTTTTATCAAACCTACCAGTGAGCAAATAGCCATCTGGGAGGGTCATAAGTTCACCCAGGAGGAAGCTAAAGCCCTTTCAGGAATTACTAATATCAAATGGACCACGGATTTTGAATTGATTTTTCAATCTTTAATGACTTTGAGTAAGCATGTTTTTCTGAATACCAATGAGCACCTCAGGGCCGATGTTAAGGTGCAAACCAGGGATGCACGTTTCATTAAGGATTGCAAAGAAAAATTCCCCCTGCACCAGTATCACCGGGTGGCGCCGATGATGCATAAATTTCGTTCTGTTAAAGAGCCTGAAGAAATCATACAATTGCAGAAAGCTTGTGATATCACCGAAAGTGGTTTCAGACGGGTATTGTCCTTTGTCAAACCTGCTGTCCTGGAGTATGAGATAGAAGCAGAGTACCTACACGAATTTGTAAAACAGGGTAGCAGGGGATTTGCCTATGAGCCCATCATTGCCTCAGGAAAAAATGCCTGTGTACTTCATTACATCCAAAACAATGGTCCTTGCCAGGACGGAGATCTGATACTTTTTGATGTCGGGGCAGAATATGGCAATTATAATGCGGATATGAGCAGGTCTATTCCTGTGAACGGTCGGTTTTCCAAAAGGCAGCGGCAAGTCTATGATGCGGTGTTGAGGGTTCAGCGTGAGGCCATGAACCTGTTACGACCGGGGATTTCCATTCAGGCATATCACAAAGAGATTGGCCTGATCATGCAGGCAGAACTGGTAAGCCTGGGATTGATAGACCAGACAGATATCAAAAATCAAGATCCTGAAAAACCTGCCTACAGAAAATATTTCATGCATGGGACTTCCCACCACCTGGGCCTGGATGTGCATGATGTAGGTACCATGCATGATCCGATTCAAGCAGGGATGGTTTTTACGGTGGAACCAGGGATTTATATTTTAGAGGAAGGTTTGGGAATAAGGTTGGAAAACAACATTGTCATCGAAGAAAACGGGTATCGCGACCTGATGAAAAATATTCCGATTGATCCGGAGGAAATCGAAACCCTGATGAACGAATAATTGAGCCCTTACGGAGATGAGTTCGATCAAGGATAAGGACCATTCTTTACCAGATGCAAGCGCATGGAAAGGAAAATTGCAAAGCAGTGCTTTGGCAGTGGTTCAGGAAAAAATGGATGATTTGAATTCCCAGTTGGCTGCACTACAGGAAGCCAGCCGATCAGAAACTAAAAGTAGTGCTGGGGATAAATATGAAACGGGAAGGGAAAGCATCAACCAAAGCAGAAATATGCTGGAAAAACAGTGGGCCTTGGTGAAGCAATGGGATGGTTTGTTGAGGAAAATTGGAAACAAACCTCAAACGGAGGTGGGTGAGGGGGCACTGATTGAATTAAACCTGGGCTGGATCTGGGTGGCTGTTTCATTGGGGAAACTTGAGCTGGAGGGCAGGGAGATCCAGCTGGTATCGGTCAACTCCCCATTGATTCAAACCCTGATTGGAAAAAAAAGGGGGGACATGTCAAATTTTCGTGGTCAGGAAATCAAAATCCTTGATGTTTGGTAGGATTTTAAGTTGGAATTAATTTTTCCGTGGATTATTCTTTTATTTAGATTTTTACAGTCTTTTTGGCATGCAGTTTGGACTTTTTCTTACCGAATTTAAAGCAGTTCAATATTTTAAGTGTTCTTTCCATCAGCAGATGGATAAGAACCAAATATTAAACTAAAAAAAAATAATTGTCATGAATATTTTAGAGAGATTAAATCGAATCAAGTCAATATCAGGTCTGGTAACAGCCTTGATCTTGCTGATCCTGTTTTCTCCCTTACAAGCACAACAAAAAGGAGAAAGCTTGTCAGAAAGTGAACTGGAGAGATTGGAAGATAGAAACATGAATTACCTGATCCAGATCAATGAGATCGTAAAGAATTACCCTGCTTTTTCCTATTCTTATAAAATGGATGATGGAAAACTTCAGGATGTAGTGGTCACAGGAGTGGACAATGACATGGATCGAAAAAAATTAGAGGTAGTCTTATTTGACCTGAAAAGCAACAGGAACAAAATGAAAACAACTGCCAATCGGATGGGCGTTTTCTATTCTGTGGATGAAGAAGCGGAATTCAAAGGTGGTGAGGAGGCACTGAAAACCAGTGTTCTGAGCAATTTGGAGTATCCGCACGAGGCCAAAAACTGGGGGCTGGAAGGCACCATCTTTATCAAGTTTGTGGTCGATGAAAATGGATCCATACCTTTTGCTACTACCTCCAGCAATATCGATACTTCTGTAGAAATGTATTTGGAGGACCTGGAGCAGCAAGCCATAAGTGCGCTGAAAGCAACTTCCGGAGATTGGGAGCCTGCAGCCATTGACAATGTGCAGGTAGCCTCTCTTTCGGTATTACCCATCACCTTTGATTTTGAAAAGAACCCAACCTTGCCATCCCTTATCAGGTAAGGCATCAAGGTTTGGATATTCTAATTCAGACCGGGCAGATCCCTTTGCCCGGTTTTTTTTTGTTCTAGGGCAAGTCTGCCTCAGGGATGGATGTGGCGTTTAACGGAAAGCCAACGGTTTTCATTAGAGAAAAAACTGAAATTTCCTTATTTTAGCCTTATGGAAAAAGAAGAGCAACCCAAAAATCCGCTACATGGGATCAGATTGGTAGATATATTGGAGTATTTGCTGGATGCCTATGGCTGGAAAGCATTGGGAGATCAAATTCCTATCCGGTGTTTTACCAATAATCCCTCGATCAAATCCAGTTTGACATTTTTGAGGAAAACACCCTGGGCGAGAAGTAAAGTGGAGGAATTGTATTTGCAATCTAAAAGCAGGGAGAAACCCTGATCATCCAATAAACTGAAAAAAAGCATTTTGATTTGTACATTAAGACCTCCAAAGGAAATTTTTCCTTTTTTGATTGCCTTAAACCGGGCTGAGTAAGTATATAAAAGAAGGGAATATTTATTCAGATCCATGTATATTGCCAGGATAATCATTTCACCAAATTAAATAACTCGAAATAACCATGAAAATACCAAAAAAGGAAAAGCAGGATTCGGGCAGGCGTTCATTTATTAAAAATGCCGCCATAGCCTCCTCCATAATTTTTGTTCCCAGGCATGTGCTCGGAGGCGTAGGTTTCACTGCCCCCAGTGATCAGTTGAACCTGGCTGCCATCGGTGCAGGTGGCAAGGGAGCCAGTGATATCAAAAATGCATCCGTCAATGGAAGAGAGCGGGTAGTAGCCCTCTGCGATGTAGACTTTTCAGGCTCAGCATCCCGATCGGTAGAAAATTTCCCCAATGCAAAACGCTACCATGATTACCGGGAGATGTTGGATAAGGAAAAAGACATTGATGCGGTAACCATATCTACCCCTGATCATGTTCATGGTCCGGCCGCCGCCTATGCCATGGAGCGGGGCAAACATGTGTACGTTCAAAAACCCATGACCCATAATATCAGGGAAGCCAGAATGCTTACCGAGATGGCAAGAACGCATAAGATCGTGAGTCAAATGGGTAATCAGGGAGGCTCTAATCCTTTACTGGATATGGTGCAAAACTGGATTGATGAGGATAAAATCGGGAAGGTGGCCAAAGTGCAGGTCTGGACCAACCGCCCTGTCTGGCCTCAGGGTATACCCTTTCCAGAGCCTGAGCCCTCCAAAAAGCCAGATGACCTGCATTGGGATCTCTGGTTAGGCCCCTCCGAATATATTCCCTACACGCCAAACCTTCACCCATTTAACTGGAGAGGCTGGTGGGACTATGGAACCGGAGCTTTGGGAGATGTGGGATGTCACTTGATTGATATTCCTTTCCGAACGCTGGGATTGAAGTATCCTACTGATGCGGAATGTAGTGTAGCCTCTATATACACCGATATGTGGACGGCTGATTATTATCCAAAGGGCTGTCCGCCTGCTTCATTCATTACCCTTCATTTTGATGCCACCACTAAAAGCAAGGCTCCGATAGAGATGACCTGGAGTGATGGTGGAATCCGGCCTTCCCACCCCGATATTATTCCTGCAGATGATGATATTGGAGGAAAAAATAGTGCTAACGGAGTATTAATTATTGGAGAAAAAGGAATCATTTCCACCAACATCAATGATAGCTCCCCCTTGATGCCTAAACTTTACCTGAACGACGGCACCACAGAATTTGGTCCGGAGGTCGAGGATAATGAAGAGCCGGAATACGGCCACCAGCGCAAGTGGGTGGATGCTTGTAAAGCCGGATACAACAGTGCCGAACATAAGGGACTTACCTCTTCATTTGATTATGCCGGGCCTATGACTGAAACAGTTTTAATGGGTAATCTGGCTATCCGAAGCTACATGTTGAGAAGAGAAAACAGCAATGGACAGGCGGAATTCTTTGGCCGTAAAAAATTGCTTTGGGATGGCGAAAACATGCGCATTACCAATTTGGAAGAAGCCAACCAGTTTGTAGGAAGGACCTACAGGGAAGGTTTTAAAGTTTAACCCGAATAGGCATTAGGAATTCTATTGCAGATTGAAATTACTTCAAAATCAGTCAATCGTTGCGGTTTTCAGCTTCGCCTTAGCGGCGCTAGTTTTCAAACTGCCTGATTTTCTTGCATTTTCATCCTTCGTGATGAAACCTAATTCATAATTCGGGTTTAACCTCCTATCCAGAGAATAAAAAAAAACTCCACCGGTAAAAAATTGGTGGAGTTTTTTTTATTCCTTAGCCAATGATTGGTAGAGGACGTCGAAAAAAGCAGGTTATAATTCGGATCAGGCCTGCCAGTCTTCAAAAACAGGTCGGGAACCATCAGCGTGTAAGCAGTGGATGCCGGGGTCTTCTGCCTTGAAGAGGATGATTCCTTCTTTCAGTCTTTGGCTCTGACCAAAATAAAAAGGACCAAAATAGGCTGCATTTCCGGGTCCGTTGCATTTACTAGACAAATTTGGGGTCAGGATGCTGAAAGGGAGCCCGGTATGGCCTTCTCAATAAGCGGGTGGCTTCCGCATCATCCCGGACAATCATTTTTTCAGGGTCATAGGCCAAGGGGCGACCCAATTCCATGGAGATATTTGCCAGTATGCAACTGGCGGTAGAAATATGTCCTTCTTCTATATCTGCTACCGGACGGCCTCCCTGTTCGATGGCCTGGAGGAAATCCCTCATGTGGTCCCTGGTGGCGGGTGCTGCATGGAGCTCAATGTCTTTTTCATTGAGATCTTCGGGATATTTTTCCCGCTCATAGACCACATCTCCCTTGATGGGTTCACCGCCACCCTGAGGAATAAACTCATACTTCATGACAGAAGCCTTGAGTGTTCCTTTGTCTCCATAAATCTTATAGGCCCAGGGATATTCTGGGTCCTGAGCGGTACCCCAGGACCGGTGGGTCCAGACACAATCCAGTTCATCGTAATGGAAAGTAGCCGTTTGGGTATCGGCAATGGTAGACTTTCCTCCTTTTTGGACATATATGCCACCGGTAGCAAAAACACTTTTTGGCCATCCCAGTCCTAAGGTCCACCTGACAGCATCAAACATGTGAACACACATGTCCCCGGTGATGCCATTGCTGTATTCCATCATGGTCCGCCACCATCGCCTGTGGGGGAGCCCATCAAAGGGCCGCATCGGACCGGGCCCTATCCAAAGGTCATAGTCGAAAAAATCGGGAACAGGCTGTATTTCAGGGCTGCCATTGGCCCTCATGTGGTAGTAGCAGCACATCTCGGCATGGGATATTTTACCCAGCAAGCCCTTGTCCACAATGTTTTTCTTGGCCTCCACCAGGTGTGGGGTGCTCCTTCTTTGGGTGCCAATTTGTACTACTTTATTGTATTTTCTGGCAGCGGCCAAAATGGCTTCTCCTTCAATGACATCCACACTGATGGGTTTTTGTAAATAGACATGTGCTCCTGCCTGAATCGCATCTATGGCTTGCAAGGCATGCCAGTGGTCCGGGCTGCCTACCAATACAATGTCGAGATCATGCGCTTCGAGCATTTGCCTGTAATGGTTGTAGGTTTGGGGTGTATGGCCTGAACTTTGGCGTTGACTGACCAGTTTTGCCGCCTCATCCAATAATCTTTGATCAGGATCTGCTAAGGCTACCACCTCAACTTCTGCGACCTGGATCAACCTGAACAGGTCACTTTTGCCATACCAGCCGGTGCCGATCAGACCAACTTTATAGGCAGCTTTTCTGGCCTGCCAATCCATGGCTTGTACGCCTACGCTGCTAAGTGCCATTAATGCGGTGCCTCCTTTGATAAATTTTCTTCTGTCGATTTTAAAAGGGTTCATTGAAATAGTGAGTTTATCTGTTTTAATCAGTCAATATATAAAATTTATCCCTCAGCATATTACTTTTTGGTTTGAATAATGACTTTTCACCTGATTTTCTTTCAAAGGGCAAATTCTTGTAGTATTTTTCAGAAATACCCAATCTTCTGTTGAATAGCATCAGGTCGAGTGCATTGGTGGACATTTTAAAAGCCAATAGGGACGTTGGTCTTAAATCCCTTTATCTGAAAAGCCGGGACAATTGACCAAAACAAGGGAATCAGCTGGATGGCCTGCCGGTTGGCGAAAGTTTAACCTGGACTATGCATTGGGAATCGTAACAGACAGGCTAATGCATACTTCGCGTTCAAAAAGGTTAACTTGCTGGCAAGGCTTGAGGCGCAGATAAAGAATAAAAATAAATGGTGTAGCGAACAAGCCAGAACAGGCATCCCTTATCCATAGCTTTAGGTTGATTTATTATAAACAGGGAATAAATTGTCAGATTGAAAACTCATCATATATGGCGTCCGGGAAAATTAAACCCATTTTAATTTTATCATTGATAGGCCTGCTCACCCAGGGCTGTCTGGAAAACAATTTGGGCCTGTTTCAGCAATCACTGGATATAGGAAATCCAGCCATTCAAGGAAGTTCCAGCTATGATCAGATGGAGCGAAAATATACCTTGAAAGGTTCCGGTTATAACATTTGGTTTGAAAGGGATGAGTTTCATTACCTTTTCAGAGCGGAACGGGGGGATTTTGTTATCAAGACTGAGCTGGGTTTTACCGGCGAAGGGAAGGATCCCCACCGGAAAATTGGCATCATGGTCAGGGAAGATGTTGCTGATAATGCGGCGCATATCTCTGGCACCCTTCATGGAGATGGACTTACCGTATTGCAATGGAGAACAAAAAAGGGAATGCCCATGCGGGATCCGGAAGATGAAATATTTGCCCCTGAAAGCCATTACCAATTTCTTATGCTGGAGCGGAAGGGGAATGAATTCATCCTGAAAGGTGCCCTTGAAAAGGAGGGAGAATATCAGCTCATTGGTGCGCAAACCATGCCGGACATGGATAAAAAAGTATTCCTGGGCATATTTATCTGTTCCCATGAGCCTCAAACACTGGAAGAAGCCTGGTTTGCCAACGTAGAAATAGAATAAGCTCATCATGAATAACTGTATCAAGTTGTTGATTTTGCTATTAATGCCCCTTATCTCTCATGGACAGCGAGAGAAAAGTAACAGCGGCACTACCCCATGGAAAATGCACCGCATAGACAATACCTCCCTTGGAGCGGATGGATCTAAAATGTCAGACGTAAATGGCGATGGCAAATTGGATGTAGTTGTGGGTTGGGAAGAGGGTGGAGTTGGCAGGCTGTATTTTCAGCCGGAAAACGCGAAGGCAGCATGGCCTTTTGTGGAGGTGAAGGCTCCGGATGTGGAGGATGCCTTTGCCATAGACCTGGATGGCGATGGACGGCAGGACTTGATTACACTTTCTGAGGGCAATCACCAAAGGGTTACGGTTCATTGGGGGCCAAAAGAAGAAAGTGACATCATAAACAGCCAGGCCTGGAAATCAGCTGATTTTCCCGAGACGGTAGGTAGATCCAAATGGATGTTTGGAAGAGCAATGGATATAGATGGCAAAAATGGATTAGACCTGATAGTGGGTTCCAAAAATCCAAGCGGGACCATAGGTTGGTTGGCTTCTCCCGAAGATCCCAGAAACATGGAAGCCTGGGAGTACCATGAGATTTCGGAGGCGGGTTGGATCATGTCCATCGAATTGATAGACATGAACCATAATGGGCGAAAGGATTTGCTGATTACAGACCGGAAGGGAGACTTGCGGGGGCTAAGGTGGCTGGAAAACCCAGGCCCTGGTACCGCTGATCAACCTTGGAAAAACCATTTTATTGGCCTGCAGGAGGGGGAGCCCATGTTTATGGGTTTGTATGCAGATGAAAACAGCCATTTGCCTAATATAATTGTACCGGATTTGGTAAATGGATGGATACACTTTATAAGAGAGAAAGGAGAATGGCAGCAAGAAGTCATTCCTTATCCCGAAGGATCCGGGTACAGGGGAAAATCTGTGCGGGTGGCAGATATAGATCAGGATGGTACCAAGGACTTGCTGGCCTCCTTTGAAGGTGCGTTGGGTAAATCAGGGGTAATAGCCCTACTGGATTTCCAAAGGGCTTCCCCTGAGGTGCTGGATATCAGTGGACTGGATGGGGTGAAGTATGATTTCATAACCTTGATAGATATGGATGGAGACGGAGATCTGGATGTATTGACTTCGGAAGAAACCGCTGAGGATGGAAGCAAGAGCGGGCTGGGAGTCATCTGGTACGAAAATCCACTAAAATAAGTAAATGGCCGGTAGTATTTTTTTTGAAGGGTGTAAGGGCCTGAAAGCGTCTTTTTCCAGTAATACTGCCGGAGGCTAAAACTGAAATAAATTCAAATAAATTAAGTATAAACCAAAGATAATGATCAAAGAAGTTTATCTGGTTGCCAGTGGGGACCTGAGGTTGTCCGCCAACCGGACTTGCTGGCAGGCACAAAAGGAAATGGAGAGCAGCCTGCAAGAGGTATTGGATAGGTTAGGTGTCAAGGTCACCCGGGCACATCCTTTTGATAAAGATAAGGGGCATGGCTTTATAGACTCTCAAAAAATGGGCATGCAGGTCTTTCGGGAATTGGACCCCCATAAACCCATCATTGTGGCCGAAAGCGTGTGGCAATATTCTCACCATGTTCTCCCCGGACTTACCACTCATAAGGGTCCCATACTTACCCTGGCCAATTGGAGCGGGCAATGGCCCGGTCTGGTAGGGATGCTCAACCTCAACGGTTCCCTGACCAAAGCTGGGGTAACTTATTCTACCCTTTGGAGTAAGGATTTTACAGACGATTTTTTTCTTCATGGTCTCGGGGAGTGGTTACATTCCGGCAAAATTACCCATGATCTCAGTCATGTAAAGGACTTTGATCCTCGGCAGGCCCCTGGCAATGCGGTAGAAATAGGAGAGAGCTTTGCCCGGTCATTCAGAAAGGAAAAGGCCATCATGGGGGTTTTTGATGAAGGATGTATGGGGATGTTTAATGCCATCATACCTGATCAACTCTTGCATCTAACCGGAATTTTTAAGGAAAGGTTAAGCCAGTCCGGGCTCTATGCAGCCATGCAAACCATACAGGATGGGGAGGCGGAAGAAGTACTGAAATGGTTGCTTGAAAAGGGAGTTAGTTTTCAATGGGGGAAAGACCCTGAATCCGAATTGACCAGAGAGCAAACCCTGGAACAATGTAAGATGTACCTGGCTGCTTTAAGGCTGGCTGATGAATTTGGCTGTGATACCATCGGCATTCAATACCAGCAGGGCCTGAAGGACCTGGCAGTGGCCAGTGATCTGGCGGAAGGCCTGTTGAATACGACCGATCGTCCACCCGCCTTTACAAAAGAAGGCAGAGAAATATTACCGGGCAGGGCGCTACCTCATTTTAATGAGGTGGATGAATGCGCAGGATTGGATAGCCTGATCACCTATCGTTTATGGGAGAAACTGGGTTTATCCGGAGACAATACCCTACATGATCTCAGGTATGGAGAGGATTTTATGTTAGATGGGGAGAAGGTTTTTGTATGGGTGTTTTTGATTTCCGGAGCAGCACCTCCTTCTCATTTTATCGACGGCTATGCTGGCGCCAGTAGTGAAAGGCAACCCCCCATGTATTTTAAATTGGGGGGGGGAAGCCTGAAGGGTATAAGCAGACCCGGCCATATCGTTTGGAGTAGGGTGTTTATTATGAATGATCAGTTGCACTGCGATTTGGGCATTGGCCGGGTGGCAGCACTCCCCCCAGAAGAAACCCGGAGAAGATGGGAAATGACGACGCCTCAATGGCCGGTCATGCATGGTATTCTGGAGGGAGTAAGCCGTGACCAGATGATGGCCAGGCACAAGGCCAACCACATACAGGTAGTCTATGCTACCGATAAAGAAAAAGCCCTGGAGGCCTGTTATGCGAAAGCGGCGGCCATGAACGAATTGGGAATAAAAACAGCCCTATGTGGCCTATGATATCGGGTATAATGAGATCCGCAGACAGGGAGATGAAAAGTATGGGGAGATACTCCCCTTTTGGAATTGGGACAGCCTACCCCGGCCTTTAGTTCCTGACAAGTTTTGACCATTGAAAAGCTAATATTAAAACATGAAATCGAAACGATTAAAATCATCATTAAACACACAGGGCAATGATTATTTTAATCGTCAAAGATTCTCCCGATTTAGTATCGGGACAGGCTATGTGGCCGCTTAAAAAAAAATTATAGACACATGAAAAGTAAGAACCCGATTTCAAATTTTCTCCAGATTTTCCTGGTGTTTTTTATTGCTGCCTGCGGTAATGGAGGCGATAACGACCAATCCAATAGTGATCAGCAGGAAGCTAATAATGATATTACCGGAAATTATCACCTGCCACCAAAAGCCGAGGTGGGTGAGGGAGCTTTGGTTCATGCTGAACTGATTTATCCTTTGGATAACCGGCCCACCCCTCAGGTGCACGCTTCCACACTGGTAGAGACTCCTACCGGAATTGTGGCAGCTTTTTTTTCGGGAACCCACGAAAGGAATCCGGATGTGGGCATCAGGGTAAGTCATTTGGAAAACGGGCAATGGTCCTGGCCGGAGGAGGTAGTCAATGGCGTTCAGAACGACACTTTACGCTATCCTTGCTGGAACCCCGTATTGTTTCAACCCAAAGATGGGCCTCTCCTGTTGTTTTATAAAGTTGGACCAACCCCTAGGGACTGGTGGGGGATGTTGGTCAGCTCAGCCGATGGAGGCAAGACCTGGTCTTCACCGCAAAAATTAGGAGAAGATCCGGCCATCGGTCACCTGATAGGACCGGTAAAAAACAAACCGGAGCAGCTGGAAGACGGCACCATTATCAGTCCTTCCAGTATCGAGCTGGAACAGGACGGGGAGACCTACTGGAAAGTGCATTTTGAAATCAGTGAGGATAACGGGAAGACCTGGGAGGTAGTAGGGCCCATCAATGATGGGGTGGCATTTGATGCCATACAGCCAAGCATCCTGATACATGATGGCGGTGAATTGCAGGTGCTCTGCAGGACCAGGCAGGATGTAATTTCAGAAAGTTGGTCCCGGGATCAGGGCCGGTCCTGGTCTGAGATGGCTGCCACTTCCTTACCTAATCCAAATTCTGGTACAGATGCGGTTACCTTGCAAGATGGCAGGCATCTCCTGGTTTATAATCACAGTACCAAAGAAGGGGAAGAACCCAAGGGCAGGAACATCCTAAACCTGGCCATTTCATCAGATGGTAAAAATTGGGAACCCTTTATGACATTGGAAAACGAACCCAATAAGGCGGGTTACAGCTATCCTGCCATCATTCAAAGCAAGGATGGACGGGTACATATATCCTATACCTACAATAGGGAAACTGTCAAATATGTGGTCGTTGATCCCGAGAAGATATAAAGGGTTTTTGGATAATGGTAAGCCTGCATTACCGGTCCTATTTTTCAGCACAGATAAACTTTAAAAATGCGAATAGACTTAAAAAATAAACCCTTGAAAGGGATCATACCTCCTATGGCTACCTTGCTTCAGGATGACCATCAGTTAGACCATCAAAGTACAAGCAGGCTGATTTCTCACCTGCTAAAAGGAGGGGTTCACGGATTATTTGTTTTAGGTACCACAGGAGAATGTACCAACATTTCTTACCGCTTAAGGAAAGAATTGATTAAAGTGACCTGCAAGGAAGTTAATGGTCGCGTCCCGGTGCTTGTAGGAGTGACAGATACATCTTTTGCCGAAAGCCTTTTTCTGGCCCAGGTGGCAGCGGATGAAGGAGCCGATGCCGTGGTAGCTGCTCCGCCCTATTATTTTGGTTTGGGAGAAAGTGAACTGATTGCCTATTTCACCAAGCTGGCTGATGCGCTGCCATTGCCCCTTTACCTGTACAACATGCCTTCTCATACCAAGACCACGCTCACCCAAAAAGCCGTAGTTGCCCTTTCCGAGCATCCCAATATTCTGGGATTGAAGGATAGCTCTGGAAATGCAGTGTATTTTAATGCCATGCTTTTTGCTTTTAAAGACAGGTCAGATTTCACCTTGTTGGTGGGTCCTGAGGAAATGATGGCATCAGCGGTACTGATGGGCGGACATGGTGGAGTCAGTGGTGGTGCCAATTTGTTTCCCAGGCTTTATGTGGATTTGTATACTGCAGCGGAAAGGGGAGATTTAGAAGAAGTGGCTCGCCTGCAGCAAATGGTCATGGAAATTTCTGCTCAGGTCTATGCCCTGGGGAGCTATGGGTCCAGTTTTCTAAAAGGATTGAAAGCTGCCATGGCAATATTGGGATTGGGTACAGGATACCTGGCCTCCCCCCTGAGCTCCTTCGGAGAGGCCGAATTGAAGCAGGTGGAGAAAAATTTAAAGGAATTAGAAGCTTACAAGGTATATGCCTGAAATTAGTTGGATATTATAAAAATCACAAGCATGGAATTACCCCTCATTGATTTAATTGTTTTTTTAGTTTACATGTTGGCCATAGTTTTATTCGGCGCCTCTTTTTATTATAAAAAACGCTCGTCTACCGATTTTATCACTGGAGGGGGAAAGCTTCCGTCCTGGGCCATAGGGATGTCCATATTTGCTACTTTTGTCAGTAGTATCAGTTTCCTGGCTTTGCCCGGAAATGCTTACCTGTCCAATTGGAATGGCTTTGTTTTCAGCTTATCCATTCCTATTGCTGCCATATTGGCGGTGAAGTTTTTTGTACCACTCTACAGGGGGATTAAAAGTCCCTCTGCTTACTATTACCTGGAAACCAGGTTTGGAAGTTGGGCAAGGACCTATGCCTCTATTTGTTACCTGCTTACCCAGCTGGCCAGGATGGGTGCTATCATGTATTTACTGGCATTACCCATGAATGTATTGTTTGGTTGGAGCATTCCCGTCATTATCGTGGTGACTGGTATCAGTGTATTGATATATTCCATTATGGGAGGTTTTGCAGCAGTGATCTGGACAGATGCGATACAGGGGATCATTCTGATATCAGGCGCAGTGGCATGCCTGGTCATTATTTTTTTTTCCATGCCAGAGGGTCCGGGTCAGGTGTTCACCATTGCAGCCGCCCATGACAAGTTTAGCCTGGGAAGTTTTGGATGGGGGCTTTCGGAGGCCACATTCTGGGTAATTTTGATTTACGGCCTTTTTATTAACCTGCAGAATTTTGGTGTGGACCAGAATTATGTACAGCGGTATCTCAGTGCAAAGACGGACAAGGAAGCAGTAAAATCCACCCTGTTGGGAAGCTTGTTGTACGTTCCGGTCTCGCTTTTGTTTTTCTTTATTGGCACGGCCTTGTTTGCCTATTACCAGGCCATGCCGGAATTGTTGCCGGAGGCTTTTAAAGAAGGAGACCAGGCGGATAAGGTGTTTCCATTCTTCATAGTTAGCGGTCTGCCGGTAGGTATGACCGGTCTGTTGATTGCCTCTATTTTTGCAGCAGGCATGAGTACCATATCTACCAGTATCAATAGTTCGGCTACTATCATTTTAACGGATCATTTCAAAAAATACATTTCACCCGATTTAAAGGAGAAAGCTGAAATGAAGGTTTTGGTTATTGCCTCCCTGGCCATGGGTTTGCTGAGTATAGTGGTGGCCATTGCTTTCAATGGCGTGAAAAGTGCTTTGGATGCCTGGTGGGCACTTTCGGCAATTTTCAGTGGAGGTATCCTGGGCTTGTTTCTGCTTGGATTTATTGGAAAAAACATCAAACGCAGCTATGCAGCCATAGGGGTAGTGTTGGGTGTTTTGGTCATAGGATGGATGAGTTTATCTCCGGTGATTTTGGAGGAAGGGGCAGTATTCAGAAGCACCTTCCATGCCAACCTGACCATTGTATTTGGTACCCTGGTTATTTTTCTGGTAGGTTTTTTGCTTTCGGCCTGGGCCAATAAGAAATGAACACCTCTATTTTAATTGGAATAGGTTTCTTTTTTCCTTATTCCTCTGGATGAATAAATCAACATACTGATGATGATCAGGAGCACAAAAAGCACCGCATATTCAAATTGAAGCCAGATATCAGAACGGGCTTTGATCCTGTAGCTGAGGTTGGTGAGTTTCTCTCCCTCCCGGAGTTGAATTTTCGAAAGCTCGCGCAGGTCATAGAAAACCTTTTCAAAATCAGTATTGAACTTCTCCATGCTGCTTTGGTAATTCCGATCAGACTTTTCCAAACCGGAAAAATAGCTTTCGATTTCAAGCTTATCCCGGACCAGACTTTTGAATTCCTGCAAGTAATCCGACTCCTTAGGCGTGAGGTGGGTTTTTTCAAAATCTGAGATAATATTCAATATCTGGTCATGGTAATCCATTACCTGGCTCTTGATGGAAAGGTATTGATCCAGGGATTCAGTATTGGCCACCAGCAAGCGCATGCGGAAAAGCAATTCGGTGATGTTGAAGATATAATCCTGCACCACCAGCCGATCCTCATACACGGTAACGAAGGAGGCTTCCAACTCATCTACATTACTTTTGTCCACGAGGCTTTTTGCAAATATTAAGAACAATACAAGGCTTAAAGCAATAGCGATTTTAATTTTAAACACTTTGAAATCCGGATCCTTCATATTTTTAGGTAATTTAAATGGGTTACCGCTCTGCATGCAAACTAAACAAAGCCTCAACTATTTATGGACAGGTTACGGGTGGCTTTTTCAGCTTTGTCCTACCTTGAAAAGCCTGCTTTACTCCTGCTTCATAAATAAAGAAAAATTATACCATTTTACCAATCCGAAACCGGCATATTATTTCAAATGAGGCCTTATGCCATGGGTAAGGTAAAGGAAAAAGTACTGCCTTTGCCTGGCTCGCTAGTGACCTGGATATCCCCACCATTTTTCAAGATAAAATCTTTGGTAAGCTGAAGGCCCAATCCGGTACCCTTTTCGCCGGCAGTGCCATATTTTTGTTTGCCCCTGATGACAGGCTGAAAAAGCTTGGATACGGTTTGTTTATCCATACCAATGCCGTTGTCCTGAATAGAAATCTCCCAATGAGTGTCATTGATTTTTTTGCTGCATACGGTGATTTTTCCTCCCCGATTGGTAAATTTTAAGGCGTTGTTTAACAAATTCCTTATGATTAGGTTACACTGTTCCCTATCAGCAAGGCAATTGGTTTCAGGAATCAAATGATCTTCGATCTGGATTTGTTTGGTTTCAGATACAGGTTTATACAGGTTAATGTTTTCCTGCAATATTTTATTGACAGATACTTTTTCCGTGTCTGTGACGATACCTTTCATCTGGCTTTTGGCCCAATGGAGCAAATTGATCAGGGTAAAGTGAACGTGCTCGACCTCATTTCTTAATTGGGTGGAAACCAATAAAAATTCATCCTGACTTAGTTTTTCATCTACAACATACTGCATCAGCCCCTTCAAGCTATTGATAGGGCTTTTAAGGTCATGTCCTACGATACTGAACAGCTTGTCTTTGGTTTTATTGACCTCAAAAAGCTTTTTGGCAACCTCTTCTATTTCCTTTTTTTGCTGTAGGATTTTTTTGTTAAGGGCTTCCAGGCTGTTTTTCTGTTGGGTAACCAGGGTTTTGGCTTTTACTTGGTACCTGATCGATCTTAATGCTATAAAAAAAGCAATCAATAAAATGACTAAAATAATGCTGAAGCCGATACGGAGCCGCTTTTCCATTAATTTTTCATTTTCCAAGTCAACTTCCCGCTGCTCCTGCCGCATCGCCGCTTCTTTTTTATCAAACTCATATTTGGCAGCGATTTCCTGGATTTGCTTTTCCGATTCCAGGTTGAGGACACTGTCCTTGTAGGCCGTGTGCAATTTGAAATGGTACAATGCTTCCCTGCTGTTCCTTTCCTTTTCAAAAATCTCAGAGAGCAAGAAGTGACTTTTTGCTATGTTGCTTTTAATGCCACTTTCCATGGAGAGGTCAAGGCTTCTTTGAATGGATTTCCTGGCCTCTGCTAAATTTCCCAGTTTGGCCTTAACTTCTCCTATACCCAGCAAGTCATCGCTAATCCCTGCTTTGTCCTCCATTTCAGTGTCCACTTCAAGGGCGGCTTCAAAATGGAACAGGGAACCCTCATAGTCCCCCTGCGAGAGCAAAATTTCGCCTAAGTTGAAATGACTTACTGAAGCCAGTTGGTTGTTTTTTAGCTCCTTACCGATTTCCAGGGTAGAAGTAAAACTTTCCAGGGCATCTTCCAAATCCCCCTTTTTCTTGTAGATGAGTCCAATATTGGCCAGGCTGGAAGCCATTCCAAGTTTGTTATTTAACTTTTTGCGGATTTCAAGGGCCCTGTTGTGAAAATTCAGTGCCTGTTCATATTCATCCATGTCGGCAAAGACCAATCCCAGATTACTTAGCGTTTTGCTTTGTTCATTTTCCGAGAGGTGCCTTTCCTTGATTTCCAAAGCCTGGAGGTAATGCGCTACGGCCTCCGAAAAATTACCTCTGTCATAATGGTTCAAGCCCATGCTATTGTAAATATTGGCCATACCCAGCCAATACTGATTTTCCTCTGCCAGGCTGAGCCCTTCGTTGAAATAATTCATCGCCTGTGTATATTCACCCCGGATGTTGTAAAACGCACCGATGTTCCTGTAGGCATCTACTATTCCATCTTTATATCCGACCTTTTCACTGGCTTCCAGGCTTTTCATCCCCAGTAAAAAAGTACTGTCCGGATTCAAATTGTAATACAACTCTCCGGCCCGGTTAAGCAGATCTATGTACGGCTTGTCCGGAGAAAAATTTTCATTGCTTTCCAATAACTGAATGCTTGATTTAAGCGAATCAACTTCTCTTTTTTGACCAAAAGAAAAATGAGAAAACAATACCACTGCAAAAAGTACAGAAGCATAAAAAAACTTATTGAAATTCAAAAACACTTTCAAGTTTTTTCGTATTTTTTGTTTGAATACGTGAATTTTGTTGCAAAAATGATGCTGTTCTGATAATTTTTTCAAATATGAAAGGTATTCTCAATTTGAATTTCAAATCCTCAGAACCGTAAACCTATCAGTTTAATAATATAACAAATTTAAACCTGGTAAAGAAATTTTAAACCTTTATAAACCAAAAAGATCTGTATTTTTTTTATATCTTCTCTTGTTACTGGACAGGCTAATTTATTCATTATGGTTTGATTTATAGCTATTTTCAGTTAAAAAATGAATAAAAATAAGATTTTCTTGTATTTGAATTTTCTGAATGGAAACATGGCATCCTCATATATAAAGCTAATAAACGTAAAGTATTGTATACCAGTTGTAAAAAATTGTTGGTATGTTCCTTCATTTCGGGTTTTGGATTTCTTACCTATTTATTCTTTATGCTGCCCGGATCCTGGATGCGTCCTTTCCCCGTTGACAAAATAAAATTGTTATTTAGATGCTTGCATTTTTATTTTTAGCTTTACGTTTTGTACCTGAAAACTCAATGCAATGAAGGATATCAACCCCACTACCACTGATGCGTGGAAAGCACTTATAGCTGCTTCAAAATCCCCTTTAGAGATCAAAACTTTATTTGAAGAAGACCCGGAAAGATTTGACAATTTTCACGTCAGGTTTAAAGATATCTTATTGGATTTTTCTAAAAACAGGATCAACGAAGATGTATTCAAATCCTTGTTGGACCTGGCAGATCAAACGGAACTCAGGGCTGCCATATCTTCCAT
The DNA here is from genome assembly GCF_010993705.1 of Cyclobacterium sp. SYSU L10401. Classification (GTDB taxonomy): domain Bacteria; phylum Bacteroidota; class Bacteroidia; order Cytophagales; family Cyclobacteriaceae; genus Cyclobacterium. Next base: position 152,633 of record NZ_WOFO01000011.1, read on the forward strand.
GTTTGATGGTAAGCTCATCAATGGAACAGAAAACAGGGCTGTGCTGCATACCGCCCTGAGAAACAGGTCCAACACCCCCGTATATGTGGATGGAAAAGATGTCATGCCGGATGTAAACAGGGTATTGGAGAAGATGAGGATTTTTTCTGAAAAAGTGGCCAAGGGTGTATGGAAGGGGTATACGGGTAAGCCCATAAAATCCCTGGTGAATATTGGTATTGGTGGGAGTGATCTGGGTCCGGTAATGGTCACAGAGGCCTTAAAACCCTACCAATTTCCTCATATTAAGGCCTATTTCGTATCCAATGTAGATGGGTCTCATATCACTGAGGTGTTGAAACAGGTAAATCCCGAAACCACTTTGTTTTTTATTGCTTCAAAAACATTCACCACGCAAGAAACCATGACCAATGCCCATACAGCCAGGGACTGGTTTTTGGAAAATGCGCATGATAAAAGTGAGGTAGCCAAACACTTTGTAGCCATGTCTACCAATGGCAATGCCGTGAGGGAATTCGGGATTGATTTAAATAATATGTTTGAGTTTTGGGATTGGGTAGGGGGCAGGTATTCCCTATGGTCGGCCATCGGCCTTACCATCGCCTGTTCCGTGGGTTTTGATAATTTCCGTAAGCTGCTGGAAGGTGCCCATGCCATGGACAAGCACTTTGCCAATGAACCCTTTGAAAAAAACCTACCGGTTCTCCTGGCTTTAATCGGTATATGGAACACCAATTTTCTAGGTGCAGCTTCAGAAACCATCCTTCCCTACGATCAATACATGCACCGTTTTCCAGCTTATTTTCAGCAGGGGAATATGGAGAGCAATGGCAAATGCATTGACCGGCAAGGGAATAAGGTAGGCTATGCCACCGGACCCATCATATGGGGCGAACCCGGAACCAATGGGCAGCATGCTTTTTACCAATTGATCCATCAGGGTACCCAACTGATTCCCTGCGATTTTATTGCGCCTGCACAAACCCATAATCCGGTAGGCGATCACCATGTCAAACTGATGTCCAATTTCTTTGCCCAGACAGAAGCTTTGATGAATGGGAAGTCGCTGGAGGAGGTTCAGCAAGAAATGAAGAAAGAAGGGAAATCCCCCGACACCATCGAGAAAATTGCCCCGCACCGTGTTTTTGATGGCAACAAACCTACCAATTCCATTCTGGTGAAAAAGATCAATCCGGCGACTTTAGGCGCATTAATTGCCATGTATGAGCATAAAATTTTCGTGCAGGGAGCGATATGGAACATTTACAGCTTTGACCAGTGGGGGGTTGAACTGGGGAAAGTATTGGCTAAAACCATTTTGCCGGAATTGGCCGCACCGGAAAAGGTGAGTGGACATGACGCTTCTACTAACGGATTGATCAATGCATTTAAGGAGTTCAGGAAGGATTGATAGGCTTGGACGGCAAGGTTGAATCCCTGATCAGGTAATTTTGTTTTGGCTGATGCTTTTCTGCCGGTAGGATTTGAAGCGGTTTATTTCCAGGTTTGTTCTGAGCTTTTCATGCTTTGTACTTCGGTTTTGAACCCTTTTTCTCCACCTTTTGAAAGCGCTTTCTTTCATCTCCCGGCGCATCAATTTGATGACTACCTTTTCGGGTATGCCAAATTGGTGGAAGATGGCATCGAAAGGGGTCCTGTCTTCCCAGGCCATTTCGATGATCCGGTCCTTTTCTCTATCCGTCAGCTGATTTAATGGATTCATTAATGGTAAACTTTTAGCTGGCCAAATGGTTTGATTGGGGTGAAAAAGATCAATCTGGGCTGGTGTATAAAGAATCCTGGCCAAACATACCTTGTCCAACAGATGGGGCTGAATTACCAACGATTCAGCAGGTCAATTATGAATTCCAGCTCCTTTTCCTGCAAGGCTGGATGCAGCGGTAAACTGAGGGTTTCCCTATGAATTTTTTCTGTCAAGGGCAGTAGGCTACCTTGAAAAGATTTTTCCAATACCGGCTGTTGATGTGGAGGAATGGGATAATGTATGGCCGCTTCCACTCCATACTTTCTCAGGTAGGTCATTAAGCTTTGCCTTTCCGCTGCCAAAATAGTAAAAAGATGCCAGGTATGCTGGTAGGGTTCTGCGGGTTTGGCTGGCTGAGGTAGCTGAATTTTCGGATGACTGATCTGAGAAATGTAGCGCATGGCCATCCGGTTACGCAGGGTATTGTCCGCTTCCAGGTAGGGTAACTTTACCCGTAATACGGCAGCCTGTATCTCATCCATTTTAGAGTTGGTGCCGGAATAGGTGAATTGGTATTTTGTAAGGCTGCCATAATTGGCCAGGGCCCTGGAAATTTCCGCCAATTGGTCATTATTGGTGGTAATCGCCCCGGCATCTCCCATAGCCCCCAGGTTTTTTGCCGGATAAAAACTATGGGCAGCAGCATCTCCCAGGCTACCACTTTTCCTCTCAAGGAATTGGCTTCCTACGGCCTGGGCATTGTCCTCTATCAAAAGGATACCATTGGCCTTCAGCAGGGCATGGATGTTTTCATGGTAGGCATTTCTGCCATAAAGGTGGACCATCACCATGGCTTTGGTCCTGGGATTGATGAGCTTTGCTATGGCAGTGGCCTTCAATAGGAAAGTCGGGAGTTCTGGTTCTACCGGAACGGGGATCAAGCCCTGATTGATGATGGCTAGAAAAGTGGCAAAAAAAGTATTTGCAGGGACCAGTACCTCATCATTTTTTTTGAGCAGCCCCATTTCCAGGTAGGCTCGAAAGATAATTTCCAGGGCATTGGTACCGTTTCCCACCCCTATGCAATGTTTAGTCCCGATATAGGCAGCAAATTCTTTTTCGAATCCCGCAGTTTGTTCTCCCCTCAGGTACCGGCCACTTTGTACCACCTCCTGGATGGTTTGGCTGAGCTGCGGTTCAAAACGCCTGTTGATCGCATTCAGATCTAAAAACTTGATGAAGTTTTTGGTAGTCATACCGTGATATTATGAATTGAGGCGCTAAATTAGGCAAGCTTTAAGGACCGAAGCAAGCATGGAGCAGTGCAAACTGGAATTAAAGTGTTTTTCTGACCCAGGTATTCCTAATGGTCTATTCATGACGCAACAGCGTACATTATTTAAAAGCAATTATGCGGCATTTTGTTTTATTGGTTTTATCGGTATTGATTTTGGGCTCCTGCTCCCTTAGGGGAATAACGGTTTCAGAAAACATCACCTTTATGGAAGAGGGTTTTTTGGGTAAATTGCCCGAAAAACAATTGAATATTTTTTATCCCAGAAAAAGCAATGAACTGCTACCGGTTTTGGTGTTTGTCCATGGAGGCAGTTGGCGGTCCGGGAGTAAAGAGCGGTATGGGTTTCTGGGCAGAAGGATGGCGCGACGAGAAATAGTAACGGTAATCATTGATTACCCCCTGAGTCCGGATTTTAAAATCCACTCCATGGGCTTGGCAGTAGCCAAAGCCCTGGATTGGGTCTCAGGTAACATTGCTGATTATGGCGGAGATCCGGATAGAATAGTGGTTTCGGGCCATTCTGCGGGCGGGCACCTGGCCAGTTTGGTGGCTGTCAGAGATGTTTATTTTGATAGCCTGGGAGTGGAAAGTCCGGTAGCTGGGGCAGCACTTATAGACGCAGCCGGCCTGGACATGTACCATTATCTCCGGGAAAAAAATGATGCCCCGGGAACCTCGCATCTGAGGACCTTTACAGATGATCCTGAGGTATGGAAAGCCACATCCCCCATTTATTATTTACACGAGGACATGCCTCCCATGATATTTTTAATGGGAGGTAAAACCTACGAAAGTATCCTGGAAGGAACCGATCGCTTTATGGAGGTTTACCGCCGTTTTGATCCTGAACCTGACTTTAGAATTCAAAAAAACAAAAGACATGTGCCCATGATCGTGCAGTTTTTGTATACTCCTGGAAGGGCTTTCAGGTGGGTTAGGGACTTTGTGAAAAACACCAGGTGATCCAGGGGAAGGAAGGGTAATTGCCAGGACCTTTATTTCCTTTGAGAAAACACATCTATAACGGTTTTATCAGCTATTTGGTAGGGAGCCCCCAAAAGTAAAAGCCTGCCTTCACTTGTGATTTGTAGCCCTGCTGCAGCCTTAAAATTGACCGTTTCACTGGGAAGAAAGGTTTTGCTGGAGATTTTAATAAGTAGTGGATTGTCCGGATCTGGGGTCAATCGAAAAAGATCTGCTACCTGCTTTCCATCTGTAGTTTGAGCAGTTCCGGCCAGGTATAATTGTTCTTTTGCATCCGTAAAAAGGTTGAGATTCTGGTAAGATAACCAATCCGGGTTGACCCAGTCCTGCCGGTTTTGCCCGCTCATTTCCATACTCATTTTTAACCGGAAATCAATGTTTCCGTCATAAAAGTCCTGCTCAGAACAGGCATAAAAATCCAACACCCGGCTGTCCCAGTTGGCTACCAAAAGCCACATCTTGCCTTTGAAAGCGGTAAAGCCCACTGCACCTGCAGTCACCCTTTCAGGTGCACCTTTTCTTTCCAGACTCACCAGAGGGTTTTGCCAGGGCCTGTCCTTTTCCAGGTCGTAAACCTTTACTTTCGACAGGTCTCTTTTTTGGTTGTCTTCTATGCCTACTGCCAGAAACCGATCATAAATTTGAAATCCACCGGCATGCCGAAACGGGGAGAGCAGGAGGGTGTCTACTGCAGTAAGGCGCTTTTGCTCCAGATCCCCGCTGATGAGGTAACTGTAGTTGGACGAGCTGCCACTTAAATAAAGGGTGTTTTCCCGGTAGCGCTGAATGCCTTGTAAATGGCCACCCTGCTGATCAAAGGACAGGTTATGCGTAAAAGTGATTCTATCTGGGGACGCTGCGAGGCCATTAAAAGCTACCTCGAAATCAGCCACTTTCGGCAACCTGGCATTTTGAGCAAAATCAGGAAGCGGATGAAGAAGAAACCATATCCAAAGTAAACAGGCGCAAGAGCTTTTCATAGGGAGCAAATTGTGTCCTGAAAAGTAAGTCTGGCTGTGGAAAATTGCAACCAAAAAATCAATTAATGGAAAAGACAGTGGTGCTAAAAGTGGAGTCCGGGGCATAGGGGGATAAATTTTTACCTGGCTGCAATCCACTGCGCTGGTTTGTTGCGTAAATGGGGGCATGGAAACAAATAGAAAGATTCAACAAGGCAGGCTTCAATCCGGAAGAAGGGACTTCCTGAACAGGGCCGGTTCGTTATCGATCATGTCTCTCTTCGGGGCAGCATTCTTTACCGGTTGTAGCAATGAGGAGGACATGCTTCCCGATAATGATCAACAGGAGAATGAAGATGGTATCCTGGTCAATAACCAGCAAGTCACCATTGACCTGGCCAAAAATGAAGGTTTGCTGGCTTCGGGGGGATGGATGCTGATCCGGGAAGCCAGGTTATTGGTAGTCAACCTTGACAATCAGTACAGCGCCCTTACATCCGTCTGCACACATTCCCAATGTGACAGGAACTGGACATTTGGTAATCAGGTTTTTACCTGCACCTGTCATGGTTCCAGGTTTGATACGCAGGGAGGGGTGATCAATGGACCGGCTACCCAGCCCCTGACCTCCTATGCCGTCACGGAAGAAAATGGAAACCTGATCATCAGCCTGTCATGAAGTGGAGGCGGTTATGGCTATTGCCCCTGATGTACCTGCTGATGGTGGGGGAGGTCCAGGCACAGGAATTCAAAACTACTGAGGGAGAAGTGCGCTTTTTGTCGCAGGCCTCATTGAATGAATTTACAGGGAAATCTGACCAGCTCCATGGCTTGCTGGACCCGGAAAAAAATCTGGTTGATTTTTATGTAGACCTGAATACCCTGAAGACCGGTATCGGCCTCAGAGACCGTCACATGCGGGACAATTACCTGGAAACCGAAAAATATCCCTTTGCTGAGTTTACGGGGAAAATGCAGGGAGCAGTAAGCTTCGAAGTAAATCAAACCCAGAAAGTCAAAGCCATGGGGGTTTTTAAAATCCATGGCAAGGAAAGGTACCTGGAAGTGGATGGCAGCCTAACTCCGCTTGGCCCCAATGAGATCTTGCTTGAGGCCAATTTTGAAGTGAAGCTGGGTGACTTTGATATCGCCATTCCCCAGGTGATGTTTTACGAATTATCTGAAACCCAGCAAGTGAAAATCAAAGCTAAATTAAAAAAATAAATCATGGATCAACTGTTTGTGAATCGTATGGTCAAAAGGCTGGTTTTACCCCTGCTGTTGTTGCTGTTTTATGGAAATGCACTGGCACAGCTGGAAAGAAAACTGGTAACGGCTGATCCGGAAGTGGAGCTTATTTTTCATGCGCCCCGGCAGATCAACCTGCTGACAGTAGAGCCACTGGAGGAAAAAACCCTTCATTTTGCCATCATGCACACCTTCGGGCCGTTAAAAGAAGGCGTTAGAAACTTGTATGGCCTGGACAATGGAGCCAATATTCAATTCAGCTTCGAGTATGCTTTCGATGACCGGTTTTCTCTGGGAGCCTCCCGGTCCGGCAGGGATAAGTTTTACAATTTGTATGGCAGGCACCATTTATTTCGACAGAAAAAAAGCGGGGCTGTGCCGGTTTCTTTGTCCCTGGTGGCTGCCGCAGGGGTCAATACGGTCGACTACACTTTTCTACGGGAAGATGCCCCTGATTTTTCTGAAAGAAGTAGTTTTGCCTTCCAGCTGCTACTTGCCAGAAAGTTCTCCGATAAAATCAGTGTTCAGCTAAGCCCTTCCCTGGCTTACTTCAATGCGCCGATGGCAGCCTATTTAATGGAAGGGGAGCAAAATCTTTACCTGGCCCTGGGCATATCAGGTAAATTTAAGCTGACGGGAAAATCATCACTGACACTGCAATGGATGCCTAATTTAAACAGTGACCTGAGAAGTAATGTGGGTATTGGAATAGACATTGAAGCCGGGGGGCATGTTTTTCAAATGTATTTTGTCACTTCTCAGGCCCTGAATGAGCAATACCTGCTCGCAGGAGGTAATGGGGTACCAGGGGAAGGTTTCAGGTTGGGCTTTAACGTCAACCGTATCTTTGCCACCGGATCCAGATAAGCTTTTCTTAACTGCTTACCCGGGGGACGGAGATTCCTGTCATGGCTTGTCTTATAAATTGATGACCATAAAATATAGGGGGAAGCCTATGGTGATATTTACCGGGAAGGTCACTGCCAGGGCCATGGGCAGGAATATACCGGGGTTGGCTTTGGGTACAGCCATCTTCATGGCAGCGGGTACGGCAATATAGGAGGCCGATGCGGCCAGTATGGCCAGCATGAAGCGGTCTCCGGGTTCAGGGCTCACCCAGCTGCTCAGGTAAGCTACCAATACGCCATTTACAAGTGGGGTAACGATGGCAAAGGCAGTGGTAAACCAACCGGATTGCAGGAAATCCTTCAGTTTTTTTCCACTGCTGATACCCATATCGAGCAGAAAAATGGCCAGAAAACCTTTGAAAATGTCAGTGGTAAAAGGTTTGATACCTTCCGCCTCATGTTCATTGGCGAGAAAACCGATAATCAGACTACCAATAATTAAAAATACGCTGCCATTGGTAATGGAATGCTTCAGTATTCCCCATAAGCTGGTTTGCCCGCTCTTTCCATTGCCAAACCAGCGGATCAATAGTACGCCGATAATGATGGCAGGAGCTTCCATTAGGGCCATGATGGCTACCATATGGCCGCTAAACTGGAGGTACTGCATCTCCAGAAAGCTTGCTGCCGTCACAAAGGTCACCGCACTGACAGAGCCATAAGCGGCGGCAATGGCACCGGCGTTTTCCAATCCCAACCGCTTTTTCAAGACAAAGAAGGTGTAAATGGGTATCAGGCAGGCCGTGCCAATTCCAAAGGCGATCGCCCACAATATGCCCATTCCGAATTCACTGTGCGCCAATTCCTGTCCACCTTTAAAGCCTATGGCGAAAAGCAGGTACAGGGATATGAACTTGGATGAATTTTCAGGTATTTTTAAATCACTTTTAAACTTAACCGCCAATATTCCCAAAAAAAAGAACAATAAAGCGGGGTTGGTAAGGCTTTCCAGTAGTAGTTTTATATCCATAGTTGCTAATATTGAGTTTGAAAACAGACAATCGTCAGGCGGCAGTACCAGCGGTGGAAAAGCTTGTGTTCACCTTTTCCAACTGATTGGTTTTCCAGTCCACCAGTAAACTGTTGATGGCGATACCTTTCTGCCGGATGGGTTTTTCAAGTAAGGGGTGATGGTAAAGGGTATGGGTCAGGTTTTCCGAATGGATCAATGCCATTTCTCTGGCTTTTTCTTTCCTTGATTCGAATTGATTGATGCGGTAGTAGTGATCAATGTATATTTCAAAAAGATACTCTTCGGCATAGGAGTGCAGGCCCTTTTCGTGGTTGATGATCTTATTTTTAAAAGGACAGTTCAGGTCATGAACAATGGTGATGCGATCTATGGCATCCTGCATCAGGAAATCGGCTACTTTTTCGACAAAGCGGACTTCCTCGAATCGAAAGACACTTCCCAATGCCGTCAAAAATAAATGGTGACTTCCAAATTTACTTTGGATATAGGCTTCCAGCTGATGGGTAGGACAAACTAAATAAAGATTTTTTTGCATGGAGTTTTATTTTTGTTTCCTGCGAAAATAAAGGCCGTATTTCATAAATGAAAATTTATAATTCTTATCTAAAAGATTAAATAATTTTATGAATCAGAAAGGATGTATTATAAGGTATTGAATGCCAATACTTTGATAGAGTACCTCTTGCACTTGGAAGTAGGAGAAATGATTGACTTACGGAGATCAATTGGATCCCTACCGGTGACAGATTTTAACAAGCCCCTCTCTCTCCCTTCAGAAAACAGGTGGGGGCTGGGGGATGTGATTTGATTTTTGCGTTTAAATCCGAAATAGGCATTAGCCTATTCATTACGACCTTAAAATGCTTCAAAATCAGCCGCTACGCTGCTGTTTTCGATTTCACCATAGCGATGCTATGCCTCAATCACCAAACCGCCTGATTTTCTTGCCGTTTAAGCGCTCATTACGATTCCTAATGGCTGGTCCGGGTTAAAAAAAAATAATTCTCGGAATGGCGGTTTTATTATGAAAATAGGTCGAACTCCCGTTAGTATTTGAGGTACCATTCAAAATTCTTCTCGATGACAGTCTGTACTTCCTGTTTGATGTAGGAGATAAAGGCTGCTGTTACCGGACTGTGATTTTTTCCCTTCATCCATACCAGTTGCCACATGGTGGATTGGGGCAAGCCCTGAATGGGATAAATCTTCAGGTCACCATTATTCAGCTCATTTTTGATTCCAATCAGTGGCATGATGGAAAACCCGAGCCCTGCAATAACGGCTTGTTTGACCGCTTCGTTGGAAGTCAGCTCCAGTTTTTTGGAGATGGCCCAGTGGTTTTGCTCCACGAAGGCTTCCATCATTTGCCGGGTTCCGGAGCCTTTTTCCCTGTATATCCAATTCAATTCGCCCAATTGTTCGGACAGGGGGCGGCTTTCATCGAAACGGGCTTTGGCACTTCCCACCAGGAAAAGTTTATTCGGCAGCAGGTCTATGTGCTCCAATTGCAGCTTGTCCGGCAAAATGGATACCATGGAAAAATCCACTTCATTGTCTGCCAGGCTGTCGATTACCCTTTGCTTATTGGTGACATCCATTAGCAATTCTATTCCCGGATTGCGTTGTAAAAAATCAGATAGGAAATAGGGCATGACGTATTTGGCGGTGGAGACAATGGTGATTTTCATTCTACCGGCCAGCTGCCCCTTGTATTGCAGTGTTTTCTGATTGATGGCATTGACCTGATTGATGATTTGCTCGGCGGCCAATGCGATTTCCTTTCCAAAGTCGGTAATATAAATTTTCCTTCCCACCACTTCTGTGAGGGGAATATCGAATTGATCCTGAAAGTTTTTCAGTTGGATGGAAATGGCCGGCTGGGTAAGGTGAAGGGCTTCGGCCGTTTTGGTTACACTTTGGGTTTGGGCTACTTTTAGAAATACCTGTAACTGATTAAGGGTATAATGCATTGCTTATAATAAATAAACCTGAGTATAAATTTTCGTTAATATAAAAATCTTTTTTCAGGTTTAAAGCAAGTTTTATCTCAAACCGATATCAATTTAAAATGGCAATTGTTTCTTTGTTCCTGCTGGTGGGATATTTTCATTTTGAGGTGATAAAAGGCTTCCAATAGGGTGGCATTTTCAAACGCTCCGGCATCTATGGCTTTAAATCCCGCCAGTTCGATCCACTTTTTGAGCTTTAGCTTATTCTCGTTGTTATCCCCACAATAGTACGTTTCCTGAATGATTCCCAAAGGATCAGAATTGGGATAATCCAGGCCTAAATTATTGAATGCTTTGAATAAATTTTTACCGCCCAAAAGTTTTTTTATGGCTGAGGTATTGCATTCCAACCCTGCTCCATATACCCCATTGGTGCAATCCACGATCATCTTTTTTTGACTTTCCGCCTGTTGCAATAGGTTGCAAATGGTTTTCAAACAATCGTTTTCACAACAAATGAACACCACTTCTGACTTTTCGATGGCTTCTTTATATGGAAGTACCTTGTCCGAAAGTTTGTTGTAAATCTTCCATTCAATATCTGTGATTTCAAAACCTTTTTTAACGCCAAAAGTCACATTGATGCCCCTGCCCATGTACCGGTTTCCCAAAGTCCTGGCCAGTTTGCTTTCTCCCAAAATTGCAATATCCCTCATGTCAAAATCAATTTTACCTAGCCCTAAAATTTAGTGAATGCACTAAAAAACAATGAAAAGTAATCAAATATTTGGTAATAATAAAATAAAATTATGAAAACATTGTATTATTATAATAAAATGCAAATAACATGGCCTGTATTTCATAATTTCATCTATCAAATAACGGGGGAGTTTTTGGTCTTCGGCAGTTTGAATCCAATTCTCCCCGAGTTTCAGCCCAAGCCCATCAGACTTCTTTTAAGCGAGTGCCGATACCGCTGGCCAGCAGGAGTAATCCTGCAAACACCCAGAGGGTGATTTGTACGCCCAAAATCCCGGCCAGGGCACCCAGACCTGCTCCGATCAGGGTAAAAATGCCAATGGCCGTATTGGCCAGGGAAACATAAGAGGGCCTTTCCTCCCTTGGAGCAAAATCTATCAGGTAAGTTTTTCTGCTCAACCGGGCACCTCCATGCGCCATTACCTGCACTAAAAATAAAAAAGCAAAGACATAGCTGTTTTGCAGCGGCTCCGGCCAAAATGGGAATAGCGACATGAGGACAATATTTAAGGCACCAAGCAGGCCCACGACCACCATCATTTTTTTACTGGATTTATCGGCAAACCTGCCCCAAAAGGGACTGCTGATCACATTGGCCAGCCCGGCTGCGATGACCAAAATGCCCAGGTTGGCCACCTCACTTCCAATTTCCTCTTTTCCCAGAATGACAAAGAAGGGCTGGGCCAGGGGAATGGCCATTAAAAGTCCCCTGGCAAGGATAAACCGCCGTAAATTGGCATCGTTTTTCCAAAACTGCCAGGCAGTTCTGACCTCTTCTGCAGGGCTCCTGCCCCCCGATGTAGCCCCTTTGTCTTCTTTGATCAAACTGAAAATAAAACCCGAAATTACCCAAAGCAGGGCCCCGGACAATACCAATAAAAAGAGGGGATTCCGATCGGTTACCCCGGATAGATCTGCGAGAATGAGCCCACCGGCCAGGAGGGTGAATACCCCACCGAGTGTAGCCCGCATGCCAAGCATTTGCCCCCTTTTTCCCTTGGAGATGGTTTTGGCTGTCACATCCTTAAAGGCGATACTGGCCACTCCGCTACAGCAGCTGTACAATGCCAGCAAAATCAATATCAGCCAACCGGCTGTGCTGCCCTCCAGCTTTAGTACGGTAAAGGCCATAGCCAGTAAGGCCAATGCCTGAATCCAGGCAGGGATCACCCAGAACCATTTCCTTCGGGGAAAGGAGCGTATTTTAGCAGAGACAAACAATTGGGGCAATAAGGAGCCTGCATCTTTGATCGGAACCAATGCCCCCGTAAAGGCATTGGGCACTCCCAAAGCCGAGAAAATCCAGGGAAGGGTGGTTCCCGGGCTGACCAGCTGCTCCGCTAATTTGGAAACGGAGCCACTAAAGGTGTTTTTAAAAAAATTTAAGGGCGTCTCTTTACAGGCTGATGCTGAAATTTTATCACAAACCCGTAATTCACCCTCATCTGTGATCCACTCATAGACCCTTTCGGCCAGTTCTTTCTTTTCGCTCATGAATTATGAAAATCAGGTAGTTGCTAAAATTAAAATTAAAAAGCTAAATTTACATTGTTGGTTTAATGTTTGCAGTAATCTAAAGCAGTTTTAACAAGAAAAAAATCTTTTAAACATGGATACTTTCCAATTGCAGATCTTAGAGAAAAAACAAGTAACACATGACACCTATTCTTTTAAAGTTGAAAAACCAGGTGGCTACAGGTTTCAGCCGGGACAGGCTACGGAACTGAGTTTACTCAAAGATGGGTGGGAGGAAGAGAAACGCCCCTTTACCTTTACCAGCTTACCATCCGACGATTTTCTGGAGTTTACCATAAAAACATACGATGACCATGAGGGGGTTACCAAGAGGCTGGGAGAAGCCGTGCCAGGTGATCAGGTAGAAATAGGAGATGCCTGGGGTGCGATTGAATATAAGGGAGAAGGAGTATTCATTGCCGGAGGTGCAGGAGTCACGCCCTTCATCTCCATTTTCAGAGACCTCAGGCAGAAGAATAAGATTGGTAACAATCAACTGATTTTCGCCAACAAAACAAATGAGGATATCATTTTATTTGAGGAGTTGAAGACCATTCTGGGCCATAAGTTTTACAATATCATTGAAAAACAGGCAGATACTGCCTATGACCAGGGTAGGATCGATAAGGCTTATCTGAAAAGTAAAATTAATGATTTCAAAAACCAACATTTTTATATCTGTGGCCCCGAGGGATTTATGACAGCAGTAGATAAAGCCCTCAAAGAGTTGGGAGCCAATCCGGAAGCTTTGGTCTTTGAGCAATAAAAATATAAAAAGGGGGTTTTTTAATCCCCTTTTTTTCAGGATACTGCTGCTACTGCCCGGTAAAGTTTTTCTTTCACTTCTTTGGCCAGCGGCTTGATGGATTCATTGCCCAATGGCACCATAGCGGTTTCGGGATCGATTGCGGATACCTCAAATTTCCCGTCCGGTAATTCCCTGATGGTTACATTGCAGGGAAGCATGGCCGTCATGTGGGGGTCTATACTGAGCACTTTGTCCGCAAAAACAGGGTTACAGGCACCAAGAATCAACATGGGCTTGTAATCCTTATCCAATTTTTTCTTCATGACAGATTGGATATCGATTTCTGTCAATACCCCGAAGCCTTCTGATTTAAGGGCTGCCGTTACTTTTTCTTTGACAGACTCCATAGAACTTGCTTCCAATATTTTATCCATGTGATAGTTCATAGTATGTGTTTTTTGGTGTTGAAACTTCAAGATAGTGAATCTATGGTAGAAGAACGGTGACCATGGTCACATTGTCCGCCTGCGTGGAGGTATTCTTATCGATCGTGCTGTTTGACATTTGCAATGTCGAACTCAGATAACGCAGGATTTGCCATCCTGCTGTTGTGCCCGTGAATAAATTGCACCCAGCTAAAAACAAATTCGAGACCGTTTTGGGGATTACAAATCCCCTTTTATCTGGTGTCCTTATCGGGTTTCCGGTGACGGTTATTTATTAACCCTTAAACTAAGAGACCGAACTTCATGCGAGCCCTAATGCCCAATTTGAACAGCGCTCCCTGTAACCAGCCATTAATTCATGACCAAAAAATGGGACTGAGGGAGGAGGTAATGAAGGAATAATTTGGTGATTTGTAGGTTGGTGGGTGTAGTAAATGCTAATTCCTTTGGTACTTTTTTGCTTGACCAAAAAGTCAAGGTACAAAAATCCTTTCCCCCGCAATCCTCCCGCACCCTCCTGAGAAAATTCAAGACAGGCAGGTTTTGTGCCGGCCCACTCGCTTTTCTCAACCCTTGACTTTCAATCAAAGCTAATAAATGTTCGAAAAGCCAGTTTATTGGTACCATTTATTAAACCTAAACCTAAGGGACTAAACTTCAAGCGAGCCCCAATGATAAACAGCCAATCAGGTGATCATCAATAGGATCGCTATAAAGTGAAGCACAGTACCGGTCAATACGAACAAATGCCAGACGGCATGGGCATAGCGCATTTTTTTGTTGGCATAAAAAATCACTCCGGTGGTATAGGCCAGGCCCCCAGCAGCCACCAGGATAATGATGTCCTGGGTAAGATTGGCCATTAAGGGCCGGATAAAGAACAAGAGCATCCAGCCCATACTCAGGTAAAGGATCAGGGAGAGTTTGGAAAACCGATGGGTATGGAAAATTTTGAATACCAGGCCGATCAGGGTCAATCCCCAAATGATGCCAAAGTAGACCCAACCGCTGAGCCCTCCCAACCCGATCAGCAAGAAAGGGGTATAAGTACCTGCTATCAAAAAGTAAATGCTGATATGATCAAAAGTCCGGAGCAGGGGTTTGATGGTTTCGGATGGTATGGCATGATAGAGGGTAGAAAAGGTATATAGGAGCAAAATAGTAGCCCCGAAAATACTACAGCTGAACACATGAATGGCCGTTCCGTTCATCACCGAAAAAACCACCAGCAGGGCAATGGCCACGATACTGAATAATATCCCGATCAGGTGGGTAATGCTGTTGGCAAATTCTTCCTTCAGGCTTTGTTTCCTTTCACCGGCTTGAGTCATCATCGATCATCGTTTTCCCTTTCCAAAGATAAAGTTTTATATCCATTCTTTTCAGGATTGGCATCAGGGAAAAGAAAAAGGCCCCAGTGGACACTGAAGCCTTTTGTAAAAATGTTGTAAGGAGTAATAAAAAAATTGTCGCTGTATTACTGCTTCAAAAGTATGCCTTTATTTTTTTTCGTTCGGGTCATTGACCGTTAAGGATTCTTTATTTAATCCGTGCAATATTAATAATTCAGTAACATCCTGGGAAAGCGCCTTTATTGATGGCTCAGTGTACGGTTATTTTTGTACTTTTACAGGAAATTATGAAAGCAAGAACCATAAAGAAAGATAAAGTCAATATCATCACCATGGGTTGTTCCAAAAACCTGGTGGACTCTGAAGTGCTGTTAAGCCAGCTGAAGGGAAATGGTATTGATGCCCGGCATGAATCCAATGCCCGGGACAACAACATCGTCATCATCAATACCTGCGGCTTTATCGACAATGCCAAGCAGGAATCGGTCAATACTATTCTGGAGTATGCTGCTGCCAAGGACAAAGGATTGGTGGACAAAGTGTATGTGACCGGATGCCTGTCTCAGAGGTACAAGGATGACCTGGAGCTAGAGATCCCCCAGGTAGATGCTTTTTTCGGTACCCGGGATTTACCGGCTTTGCTGAAGAAATTTAAAGCGGATTACAAGCATGAATTGGTGGGGGAAAGGTTACTGAGTCATTCGGCGCACTATGCCTATATGAAGATTTCCGAGGGCTGCGACCGGCCCTGCTCCTTTTGTGCCATTCCGCTGATGCGTGGGGGCCATGTGTCCCGGCCCATAGAGGAGCTGGTGAAAGAAGCCAGGCACAAGGCTGCCCAGGGGACGAAAGAGTTGCTCCTGATTGCGCAGGATTCCACTTATTATGGGTTGGATTTATATAAAAAAAGGCGGTTGGCCGATCTCCTGAACGCACTTGCCGATGTAGCAGGCATAGAATGGATTCGCTTGCATTATGCCTATCCGACAGGCTTTCCGATGGATGTACTGGATGTGATGGCCGCACGGGAAAATATCTGTAATTACCTGGATATCCCTTTGCAACATGGATCTACTGAAGTATTGAAAACCATGCGCAGGGGTACCAGCAGGGAGAAGCAGGAGGAATTGATTCAAACCATCAGGGCAAAAATACCGGATATTGCGATCCGGACCACCCTGATCGCCGGTCATCCCGGGGAAGGAGAGAAGGAATTTGAAGAGATGGTGGACTTTGTGCAGCGGATGCGTTTTGAGCGCCTGGGGGTTTTTACCTATTCCCATGAAGAGGACACCCACGCCCATACCCTGGAAGACCATGTGCCGGCAGCGCTGAAGCAGGAAAGGGCCAACAGGATCATGGAGGTGCAGGAACAGATTTCCTTCGAACTGAATCAGCAGAAAGTAGGCAAAACCTTTAAAGTGCTCATTGATAAAAAGGAAAGCGGACATTTTGTAGGGCGAACGGCCTATGATTCGGTGGAGGTAGACAATGAGGTCCTGATAGATGCCGGCAAGTTTTATTGCCCGGTGGGGGATTTTGTTTCAGTCAAGATCACCGGAGCCACGGAGTTTGACCTATATGGAGATGTAGTCTGAGCACAGGAGCCAGGCATTTATTTTTTCTTTGACCATAAACTGACATACATTCATGCGTGTAGTAGAAGTAAGTACCCAAGCACAGAGCAAGGAGTTTATTGAAATGGCCGTCCGGCTGTACCGGGAGGAGAAGAATTGGATCCGGCCCCTGGATAAGGACATAGAGGACCTGTTTCATCCCGAAACGAATAAATTGTATAAAAGTGGCGGGAAGGCCATCCGCTGGCTATTGCTGGATGATCAGGGAAATACCATTGGCCGCAATGCGGCCTTTGTCAACCCCAAATGGAAAGAAAAGCAGCCCACCGGAGGCATGGGTTTTTTTGAATGTATTCACGATAAAGCGGCTGCCTTTTTGCTTTTTGATGTGGCCCGGGATTGGTTGCAGGCGCAGGGGATGGAGGCCATGGATGGCCCGGTCAATTTTGGCGAGCGGGACAAATGGTGGGGCCTGCTGGTGGAAGGATTTTCTCCGCCGAACTACAATATGTACTGGCATTTTCCTTATTACCGCTCCTTTTTCGAGGAATACGGCTTTCAGATTTATTTCCGGCAATTTACCTACATGCGCAAGGTGCGGGGCGTGGTGATGGATCCCAAAATTGAAGCCCGGGCCAAAATCATCCGCGAAGACAAGAATATCACCTTCCGCTACCTGAAGGGGAAGGAACTCTGGGACAAATTTCCGGAGTATTTCATGAAGGTCTATAACAAGGCCTGGGCAGCCCATATGGGAAAGACCATTTCCGAAAGGGAAGCCCGGCTGATCCTGAAAAACATGAAGCCCATCGTGGATCCGTACCTGGTTTATTTTGGCTTTTACAAGGAGGAACCCATTTCCTTTTTTGTGAGCATTCCGGAAATCAATCAGGTCTTCAAGTACGTCAACGGAAAGCTGGACCTGATGGGAAAACTGAAATTTCTCTGGCACAAAGCGATGAATCCACCCGACAAGATGCTGGGATTGGTATTTGGGGTGGTGCCTGAGTTTCAGGGAAAGGGCGTGGAAAGCGCCATGGTGACCGAATACCGGGATAACATTGCCGAAAAGAAATTGTCCTACGAGACCATTGAGATGAACTGGATCGGAGATTTCAATCCGAAAATGATGCGGGTCTGTGAGCAACTAAACGCCAGCATCTACAAAACCCACCATACATACCGGTACCTCTTTGACCGGGAAAAACCCTTTGAACGCCATAAGGTCTTGGGCTGATGAACAAAAGTACCAGGTTTTACATTCTCCGGATCCTTTTGATGGGATTGATTTTCGGGTATTTATCCGAATCCTCCTATGGTCAGCAGGTACGGTCTGCGGAGCTGCAGGAAATCCTGGATAAGGCAGGCCTCAGCGGGAGCATCCTGGTGTATAGCGCTGAAGCTGACAGGTATTATTCCAATGATTTTGACCATGCCGAAAAAGGTCAGTTGCCCGCTTCTACTTATAAAATTCCCCATTCCCTGATTGCCCTGGAACTGGGTATCGCTGAAGATGAGGCAACGGAATTTCCCTGGAATGGGGAAGCCCGGGCCATGTCCCAATGGGAGCGGGATTTGACCTTTAAGCAGGCCTTTCACCTGTCCTGCGTGCCTTGTTACCAGGAAATTGCCCGGAAAATAGGGCTGGACCGGATGGAGGACTACCTGAGTCGGCTTGATTTCGGTCAGATGGATGTGCGCGCCGACAACCTGGATCAATTTTGGCTGCGGGGTGATTCCCGGATCAGTCCGATGGAACAAATCCGCTTTTTAAAACGCCTTTATAGGCGGGATTTGCCCTTGTCTGCGGAAACCATGTCGATTTTTCGGGAGATGATGGTCATGGAAGATACCGAAGACTACCGGCTCAGCGGCAAGGCCGGCTGGTCAGTGGATCAGGGGGTAGACAATGGCTGGTTTGTGGGCTATCTGGAGCAGGGGAGAGCGGTGTATTTTTTTGCCAGCAACCTGGCCCCCGGACCGGGAGTCAGTGATGCCGATTTTCTTCAGGCCAGAAAAGGGCTGACGCTGGAGGCACTGCAGGTGCTGGGGTTTTTGTAGGGGGAATCGGGCAGCTACGGCCGATTGGTCTCCGGATCAACGGTGGTAATCTGGTACCTGACCAACTGTTGGTTCATGTATTCCTGCCAGGTCACCACGTTGATTTTTTCCTTTTCGGCATATGCGTAGCCGTATTCGTAGCAAAAATAATAATAGTTGCCCTTTTGGGTGATGTATTGGTGGGTAAAGAAATTGAAGTCAAATCCCTGCCGGGTAAGAATTTCCCTACGTACAGCCGTAAGTCCTATTGGGTTGAGGTTTTGCAAGATCCGCCGATTTTTTCGCAGGATCTTATTGATATCCAAAATGGTTTTTTCGCTTCTCCGCTTGTTTCGGTTATGTCGTTGAAAGCGACATTGGTCCGAGCAGAAAATTTTGTCTTCTCTACCATGGATAACATCTCCACATTCGGGGCATTTTCGATCCATATCCGTATTATTACACGTGTATAAACGTTTATACACGTGTAATAATACGGAAATTATTTTTAGGATTCTTTTTTTTACCACAAAAAAAGAGCAAGATGGAAAAGAAAGCCAACGTTTATTTGAATTTCTGCGAGGAAAGCAACAAGGACCGGGTGTATTTTCGGCTTAAGGCAGACCATCCGCTAAGAAGCAAGGTTACCGGTCATGCCTGGTTGGAATTCAAGGCGGATCAGGTACGCTGGGAAATGGACTATTCGGATCACAGTATTCAACTGCTCAGACAGTTATGTTTTCCCGATATCCTGGTAAATACGTATTACCTGAACCGTGAACCAGTGACCTATTCATCGGGCTGCCAAGTATTGAAACCCGTCTCGGATAAGCAGGCCGGTGGAGATGGAATGGATTTACCTACGTTATGGGCGATGCCCATACTCCACGAGGGGCATACGCTGATCAAGTATTCATTTTCCTACAGCAAGCCCATCTACCGACTCCTTAAAGCCCAATCCTTCTTAAAATGGAGTGCACAATACCGGAGTTTTGTGGGCAATAACGACTCCGGCGATTTCAAGGTCCTCATTCGGGAACTTAAGGGGATAGCCCTGTTGAATTTCCGAAAAGGGATCGAGATCAGGGACATGGAATTGCTCCAACAGTATCAGGCACAGTGGCACAAGGGAGACCATCGAATAAGTTGTCGGGTGGATTTTCTGGAGATGATGCAGGCCCGCAATTACAGTGAGCGAACCCTGGTGACGTATAAGAAAATGATTGAGCGCTTTATCAATGATCCTCGATGGCTGGATCGGGATATGGGTGAGGTAACCGTGTCTGACATCAACCAGTACCACGAGGAATGGTCCTCCCGGGGAGGGTCCGCCGCCTCTATCCATCAGTCGGTGAATGCGCTCCGGTTGTATTTTACCCATTTGGGTAGGGGTAAATTGCTACTTTCCGATATCAGTCGTCCAAAGAAGGAAAAGGTACTTCCGAAAGTATTGAGCAAGGAAGAGGTAAAAGCCTTGCTAAAAGCCAGTGAAGTCAACGAAAAGCATTACCTGATCCTGATGTTGCTCTATGGAGGCGGCTTACGGGTTGGGGAATTGATCCAACTGAGAAAGGAAGACCTGGAACTGGATCGGAAGCTATTGCGGATCCGGCAGGGGAAAGGAAAAAAGGACCGCTATACGTTACTGCCGCTACAGGTGTTGGACAGGCTAAGTCGGTATCTGTCAGTCTCAGGATCGGGAGAATACGTTTTTGGTGGACAATTTGGAGGTAGGTACAGTAGCAGCAGTATTCAGCAGTTTACCCGTAAATATGGCAGGGAGGCGGGGATAAAAAAGCGCATTCATCCCCACATGCTGCGGCATAGTTTTGCTACCCATTTATTGGAAGGGGGTACGGATCTGCGGTATATTCAGCAGCTTTTGGGTCACAACTCCAGCAAGACCACGGAGATATACACCTATGTAAGCAGCAAACACCTGGGTCAGATCGTCTCTCCTGGAGATTTGCTGGATAGCTAAGCGGAATAGAAATGAAAAAGCTAGTTGAATTTTATTGGAATTTTTCTATCTTTAGGAGGCTGTGTTCGTACGGCCAAAAGGGAACTAACCGCAATGGCTGCGGTTAGCCAATAGTTATGCCTCATTTTAACATGAAACGACAAGTAATTATAATATTGACTATTTTTCTTGCTGCTTGCGGACAAAGACCACAATCGGACAATAAGGTATCTAAGAAAAATGACTCAATCAATGACAACATACAGGACTTTCAGACCTATTTTGTTAATGACATTGTGTCGAATGTGGAACATTTAAATCTATTACAAACTCAGCTAATCTCAAACCCTAAAGTAGTTTTCATTGAAAAAGAGTTTACGTTGAATGTGAACAAAACTGACTTACTAAATGTGCTAAAAATTGAGGCACGCGAATCAGACGAAGACTTTGAAAAAATTTACAATATTGTAATAAATTATATAAAATCTACGGACAGCTTGACATTTGAACACATTTGGACAAAAGGAGAAAATTTTGATGATATTAGTTGGTTTGAGACTGACAGACTTGGTCCAAGAAATCTAACAAAAAAAATTTTGAAAGAAACTATCTGTAGACTTATTGAAAATGGTGGTTTTGAAATTATTCTGAACAATAAAAAAGAAAGAAATTACTTCTTTGAACGAGTAGACAGTGATTATGGTGGTAATGTAAAAGGGGTTTTCACCGCTGACAAAAAATTAATTTGGATATGTCCACCATTCATAATAGACTAGGAAAAACGAGGCATAACAGCACCTACCCAAAAGTGGCGGTTCAGTGGTTAAATCAAGCTTTGTGCATCTATCAAAGTTTCTGCTTGGTTGACAGTGAATCGCTCCGAAATCGCCACCTTCGGGAAGCTGCAAAACGTTGGCTGTAATACAAAAAGACCACGAAACATATGAAATATAGCATTTTAATAATTGGATTGATAATTTCATTTAATCTGTTTGGACAAGAACTAACCAGAAAGGAAAAGAAATATATACCGAAAGATTTTAATGAGGCATTAACACAATTGGATAAAGTGATTCCTGATTCAACTAAAAACCGGATTAAATCAATGACTGAGGATGATTTTGTTGCCCAGACACATTTTTCAACTGGCATGTGGATTAGGAATTACTGGCTTTATAACCGATATCTGTTTGGATTGATTGTAATAAAATCGGATTTAAGAAAAAATTTAACGGCAAAAGGACTTTTCCATAACGATGACATGTCAGGAGTTATTCTTCGTTCCTATCACCGTAAATTAAACGGGATTGAGATTAACCTTGACCAGCAGATTAAAGATGTTCATCAATGGTACGTGAATATGAATGACTCAAAATGGAGAGCCGAGCAAGATTCAATAAAATGGGCAGAGTACATGACACAATTTGAAATTGGCGATACATTGACAGACCATGTTTACTATGACAGGAACTGGTTGGGAGAGCCGAGAAAAAATGCTGTTTTACTTGCAAAGGTGATTGAAAAATCCGATAAACAACTAAAAATTGAGTTGATTTCATTCGGAGACGGAATAAATGACAAACCAATGATTTATGAACAGATAAAGTGCGATTCGATTGATTGCTGGATAAATCCTTATTGGTGGAAAAAGATTGATAATGAAGGAAGTACTACAGCCAACACGCAATAAAAAACATAGGGCGAAAGTGCTAAATTTGAACAACATAACATTTAATAAACTGCTTGATAACTTGATAGGTAGGAGCTTCGAAATGCCCTACGTTTCTTATTGCCATCCGTTGTGCCTCATGCAGAAAAATGAAAATCGATGAATAAAATTGAAGCGATCCAAAACATTAAAAAGGTTGGAAAATTTGTTGATTGTCAAGCAGCAGGTTCTCAATTTCAAGACAATACAATAATTTACGGACGTAATACCTTGGGCAAAAGTACCCTTACTGCTATTTTCAGGTCGATTCAAACAGGTGACAAAAAAATAATTGAAGGGAAAAAAACATTCGGAGTAGCAGGAAGTCCTGATATAAAAATCCGATTCACCGATGGAGCCACTAGAACAATTCTTGACTTTAATAGCAATCAATGGACAAAAGGAAATCCTAATATTCAAATATTCGACACTCAATTCATTACTGAGAATGTATTTCAAGGGGAAGAAATAACCTTCGACAACCAAAAGAGCTTAAATCAAATAATTATTGGTGAAAAAGGAATTGATTTAAACTCTAAAATACAAGAGCTTCAAACGGCATTGAATGAATTAACCGAAAAGAAACGACAGCTGACCAATAACTTTAACAAGCTTTTACCTAGTTCAGATTATGGAAATATCACAATTGAAAAATTTTGTGCTTTACCAGAAACAACCGACCTAGATGTTCAAATTAAAGCCAAAAAAGAAGAATTACAGCGCCTGCGAAACAAGGAAATAATTACAACAACTATTCGCAAACATTTATCATTTTTCAGTTCCCTATCAGGCTTAGATTTCAATAGGATTTTAAATAGTAGAATAAACTTCAATCCTGAAGAAATTAACCGACACATTTCAGCCCATTGGAAAGACAAGGACGCAAGCAAGGACTTTTTAAGACAAGGTCTTGACTTAACAAAAGAAGAAAAGGAGACTTGTGTGTTTTGTGGTCAAAACCTAAATGCAAAAGAGCTTAGATTATTAGAATCTTATGAGCTGTTTTTTAAAGGTGAATACCAAACTCTTCAAAGACAAGTCCAACAAATAAAA
Source organism: Cyclobacterium sp. SYSU L10401 (assembly GCF_010993705.1). Taxonomy (GTDB): domain Bacteria; phylum Bacteroidota; class Bacteroidia; order Cytophagales; family Cyclobacteriaceae; genus Cyclobacterium. The sequence goes on from NZ_WOFO01000011.1 coordinate 175,814, forward strand.
AAGAAATTGGATTCAGCTAATTTTGAAAACACCACGAACCTTTTGAAGGCTGACTTTGAGAAATACTCTCTTGAAACTGAATTAACCCAAGAGTTTTTTGAGAACATAATCCTTGCCTTTAATTCTTTAATAAAGGATTTTGAAAGCAAATTTCAAGACTTGTATTTTACACCTTCAAATGATTATGATTCAATTTTTGAAGAACCATTAAATGCTCTGATTAAAGAAATTGAGAGAGTTCTTGAGAAATATTTCCCTTCGGATGGTAAAACGATAAGTCAATCACAAGTCATGTCTGAAATAAAGGACTTAGAACTTCAAAAACAGAGAATAAGCAAGGCATTCAAAGACATATGCCAAGAATTTGAGCAAATAAATAATTCATTTAACAGCAAGAGAACTGAAAGGGAAAGTAAACGAAAGGAATTAGAAGATTATTCATTAGAAGTTTTTGATCTTCATAAAACGTCAATCAACTACTATTTAAAGCGAATGGGAGCAAATTTTATGATTGATGACTTACAACCGATAAAGAAACTCAAAGGTTCTGACGAAAGACTATTCACTATTAAGTTCTACGACAAGCACCTTGTCAGTCTTGATTCTGAAAATAATGATATTCCTAACTTCAAAAATTCATTAAGCGAAAGTGATAAGCGTGTTTTGGCCTTTGCCTTTTTCCTCTCCCTTTTAAAACACGATGATAAATTAGATAAAAAGATTTTAGTGTTTGACGACCCTTTTTCTTCTTTCGATGAAGAAAGGAAAAGGGATACTATTCAATTACTTGCTGATGTTAAATATCAAAAGGAAGGGATTGAAAAGAAGCCTTTGCAAAAAATTATATTAACGCATGAAAAAACATTCTATAGGGATGTATATCTTAAGTCATTCAGTGATTCCTCTACTCAAACTATAAAAATAGAATTTGATAAAGTAATCGATGGCATAAACACTAGTAAAATTGCATATTGCAATATTGAAGAAGAATTTCCAGATGATAAAATAATTGCCAAAATCAAACGAGTAAAGGAAATTCACGACAACCAGTCATATAGTGAAAAGTACGATGGTGATTGTAGAGTGATTCTAGAAAATATTTTTAAACGGAAATATTACTTCCTACTTGAAGATGCTATAAAATCAAGAAAGAGTGTAAGAACATTTACAACTTCATTAGAAGATAAATATCCGACTGAAGATTATAACAAGTTATTACGATTATGTGATGACTTGAACATAGAACTACATGACAATGATTCAGACCCTTCAAATGGAGACCACGGTTCAGTTTTGAGAGACTTTTTCGAATGTATTGAAATAATATAAAAAAGCACGAAGGCACAATCGAGTAGCCCGACCTGAGCCAAATGGCTCAGGTTGAGGCTCTCACACCACCAAGCGTACGGGTCTCGTACTTGGCGGTTCACTGGATTGTAGGTT
>NZ_WOFO01000012.1:0-58833 GCF_010993705.1 Cyclobacterium sp. SYSU L10401
GATGTTGCTCAGTAAGGGGCTGATTGGGGAACCCTGAGGAACTCCTTTTCTACGCCTGTGCAGTTTTCCGTTGATCTGGATCGGTGCACGGAGCCATTTTCGCCTGTCTGCCGCAGGCAGGGATGAGCCGCAGGGTGGTCGGACATTTTACCCTTCGGTAGATGAGTTGGATCAGGGTGCAGTATCAACGTTCGTACTTAACCGAAAGTTTCGTGCTTCGAAATCGCCTACTTTTCATATACTAACCGTTGTAGGGTGTGGGGCATTTGACCGAACCGATATCGAATAAAAAAGCTCATATCGTATCATGACTATCGGATATTTATCGTGTGCCCCGCCGATCACTTCCAGGTGTTCTATTTCAACCCCGTTTGTACTGTAGTTGTACAAATAGCTGACCACTGTATTTCCGTTGTCCGGATTGGTATAGGGTAAGTGGGATACCGTTGGCTGGAGTGCCCTCTGGTTGGGGTCGTTTCGCTGGTTCCAAAACGTCCTATTTCCTAGTATAGATATTGCCTGTGGTGTTACCAGAATAAAATTTTCCCTGTCGGCAAGTAGATTGAATTGGCTCAAACCATACTGGCTTTCCTTTGTACCCCCGGCACCGTGCAAGCTGAAAACAAGAGGGACAGGTTCGTTGCCCATATAACTTTCCGGAACATAGAGCAAATACTCCCTTTGAAGGTTGTCATGGCTGATGGTTTCATCGAACAGACCTTTTTCAGCCGTTTCTGTAATCACAACTTCCCCATTGTCTGCACAACCGGCAACTAGTGCCAGCACCCCTATTACGGCAATTGTTTTGATTGTAGATTTCATCATTATTTTTCGGTTTGCTTGATTGACACCCTGCTCCCTTACCCGATCCTTTTCCCGTTTCCAACGGCCTTTCAAAAATTGAAGGAGCGGTGAAAAGTTGATAATGATAGGGTTATGGCTTAGAAAGCCGGTGGTAACGCCATATTTCACTCTTTCTTCCTCTGGTTGATAGGTGCCGAATAGCCTGTCGAATAGGATGAGCATCCCGCCATAGTTTTTGTCGATGTACTTTTCATTGGAACCATGATGCACGCGGTGTGCCGATGGGGTATTGAAGAAAATCCCTTCCAAAAAACCGAGTTTGCCTACAGCCTCGGTATGGAGGAAGAACTGGAAAAACAGGCTGACCGCCAAACTGGTAACAATGATTTCCGGGGAAAACCCAAGCAGTACCAGCGGAATGTAAAACAAGGGACTGATAAAATTCCCAAGCCAGTTCAACCTCACAGCTGTGGTCAAATTCATCCAGATACTCGAATGATGGGTATGGTGCAACGTCCATAAAGCAGGCACTTCGTGGCTCAACCGATGGTACCAATAGTAAGCGAATTCGGTCACTAAAAAGGTAAGGGCGATGGTAAAAACACCGGCCGGAATCTCAAAAAACCGAAAAGAGGCCACCCAATCGAACACCAAATACTTCCAAGCGAGGGAAAGTGGTTTCAACAAGTTGTTGCCAACCAGTATCCCGAAATTGCCCAAGCTTTCTTTCAGGTTGAACACTGCTTTCTTTTTGGCATTTGACCAGATGATTTCTGCAACCAGGGCAACCAAAACGAACCCTAGGAAATATACATTGATGGAGTCCATGATAATTTCAATTAGTTATTAGAATACAGAATTTTTAATTTTAGCTATTGACATTCACACAATAAAGATACGGGAGCTTGAGAGGCATTGACCTGTCAACAAAAGCAAATTGAACAAAATGGTGGGTTAACTGAACAAGGCTATCCTGTTTATGTCCAGCAAAAGACCAACGGTTTTAGGCACACATTTAAGCGAGCAAGAAATCGAAGGTTAATTGCTTTTTTAACCAATTCTGATGTTGAACAATCGGCTTTACGTCAAATCAGAAAGTGCCGTAAAACTCAACCAATCTGGTAGCTATCTCTACTCCCTGATCATGCTGCAGGAAATGGCCGGCTTCAGGAAGACGGTCATGCGGCTGCCCTTCAGCCCCTGGAACCTCATCAATAAACTTTTGCTGCGTTTCGCAACTGCCTAAGTTGCCAGGATCATTCCCACCCCAAATAGTCAGGAATGGCTTTTCGAATGCAGTAAGACCCGCCCAGGCATCCTCGTTGAGTCCGGGCATTTGATTGATCAATGACGGAAATGTGCGGACACCTGCCATGTATTCGCGGCTGGGGAATGGCACATCGTAGGCCGCTTCTTCTGCATCTGATAACGGGAACCAAGTGCCACTTTCTACTACCTCAGAAGCATGAAAGGTAGTGTCTTTCATGGCATAGTTTATCCATTCTCGAAAGCCCTCCTGCGGACTTCCTCCTCCAAAGAGCAATTCACAACCATTATAAAAGGGGAACTGTTGATCAGGAACGATTGCAAGCGGGAAGTTTAAATCTTCGTGTTCATTTGGATTTTCTACAGGTGTAAAAGGCTGAACGCCTTCAGGTATTATTATTAAATCTCCATTTCCGACACTAATCGTGGCAAACCAGTCCGGATTAAGTCCGGCTACCCGCAAACCGATCAAGCTGCCCCAGTCCTGCACAAATAAGTTGATGTCGGTTAACCCAAGGACCTGAATAAATTGCCCTAAGCGATCAGCATGACCCAGATAGCTGTAGTAGTTTATATCGATGGGTTTGTCAGAGCGTCCCATACCGATATGATCCATCGCAATGACCCGGTATCCGGCATCAGCCAATACAGGAATCATTTTCCTGTAGAGGTAGGACCAACTTGGTTGGCCGTGGAGCAATAATACCACTTGTCCATTAGCCGGACCGGCCTCTGCATAGGCTTGGCGTAATCCGTCTATTTCAACATACTTGTAGTCGTAAGGCCAGTCGGGTAAATTTTCAAATTGCGCTTCAGGGGTCCTGACGAACGCTATACCACCTGCTGTAGTTAAAATTTCAACTTCTGTTTCTTCTTCAGGAGAAACATCCATTTCATCAACTTGGCAGGAAACCGTCAATAAACCAATGGATAAGAATATAAATACGGGAATGAATTTGAGCTTTTTCATAATAAAATCGAATCTATTTTAACATTAAATTTCTGAGGTAAAAGATTGGCTAACATCCATCTTCGATGGAGAAAATTGTTGAGAATTTTTTTTTGATAAGTTTTTTCAATTCAATAACTGTTTCCCAACCCGCGCTTTCATTGATCATATCGGCGAGCCATTGCCTTACGGTTACGCCCCCTACTTCTACATTAAAACTCCTGATGATGTAGGTATGGGCATTACCATTATCAATCAAACTTTGGAAGCGCTCGGGGTGGGCGTTGTTAAGTTCTATAGCAGCTTCTATGAGTTGCGCTTCAAAAGCGGGACCTCCCATTGAAGCCGAGCCTACAGAGTCTTGTTTTGAAGAAATATACGCCATGCGGATATTATCGTCTTGTTGGAGCTGGTAGTCATGAAGACCCGTCAGGTTACCGTCTGACCCAATACAATCTGAACAACTCGAAGGTATAAAAGCATTAGAATTCCAATAAGTAAACAATCCCTCAAAGCCTCCTGGATTACCAATGCCTTGCCCTGAATCATTGACTACATAAATTCGGGCTTCGGGGTATAATTTTCTTACTAAGGGTAAAGCCGCATGTACTGCAAAGCCTCCTGCACTATTTCCGGCAAGTACAATTTTTTCAGGAGACGGATAGTTTTGAACAATTACATCAAGGGATGCTGATAAATTTTGTAGGCCTTTAAAGAAACGGTCATTTACACCATCGCCATCGCTATCCACTTCGTTATCGCCCGACATCATGGAACCATCGCAGTAAGGCACATACCCTACATTATAATTTGCAACAGGATTTTGCGGGTCGCTCGGGCTTAGTATCCCAAAAGGAATAAAAGGGATGCCCTCTTCAACTGCTGCACAAACTACTGGGCTACAAAACCCCCCTCCCTGCAGGAAGATCATCAGGTTATTGCTGCTTCCGTTTCTGGTGAACATCGAAAATTGTTTGCCGGTAAAACAAACGGGGCCATCTGCACTGTTAAAAACATGTTCGGTTACCCCAGGGCCTACAGTTGTTGAAGAAATAGGTGTAATGGTGCCCAGATACCTATCCACTCCTTGGTCATACAGTTGCTGAAAAGGGCGGGGCTCTACGGGTGCGATTTCAGGTTGTTGGCCTTCATCATCTGTGCAGCTCAAGAGCACCACAAACAGAGATAGAAGTAAGAAATGACTGATTTTAAACGTTTTCATTTTAACAAGATTTAAAGTATTTGTTGTTTTGAATACATCGTAAAATTATCTCATCTGATCGTGCTGATTCGGTGCAAACTGCCTGAACTGCACCAATCGGCAAGTCAATTGAACCGGTTGGGGGTTAAGGCTATTATCGGTTGTATCGCATCATGAAAATAATTGTTAGATAAAAAAATGAGCTTTTTGTAACAAGTTCACCTATTCTGTAAAGTTGTTCAGCAGGATTATCAATTTAACGCCTACCCGCCGTAGTTCATAGACATAGCCCAATACTGTTTAAAGATGGCATCTTGTACACGACAAGCCGCCTGATATTCATGTGGGCGAATTAAACCGATATACCTTTATTTAATTCTTTCTGTATTCACTGGGACTAAGCCCTGTTTTTGATTTAAAAAGATTGCTAAAATGCTGAGGGTATGCAAACCCTAAATGGTATCCAATTTCACTAATGGAATTGGAAGAATTCAATAAACGGTTTTTTGCTTTTTCAATAACAAATAGATGAATGTGCTCCTGTGCTGTTTTTCCGGTTTCCTTCTTCAATAGATCGCTCAGTTAATTTGTGGAGAGGTTTAGCTCCAGAGCGCAATATTTTACACTTGGTATACCTAACTCGATGGCTTTATCCGTTTTGTAGTAGCCTTTCAACAGGTTTTCAAACCTCGATACAAGGTCAACATTCAAATTGGAACGGGTGTAAAATTGGCGGTCATAAAATCGGATGCAATAATCCAACAGCAATTCAATGTTTGAGATGATCAGGCTTTGGCTATGCCTATCCAAATTTTGACTGTATTCCTTCTCTATTTTATCCAGGATCTCTTCTAACATTTTGCGCTCATCATCAGAGAGGTGAAGCGCTTCATTCACATCGTATTGAAAGAAAAAATAGGTATCAATTTTGTTTGCCAGATTGGATTTTTGGATAAGATCAGGATGAAAAGCCAGCGTCCAACCTTCATCTGCATCACTTTGTGACGGCATTTGAGCTTCCCAAATCGTTACTTGCCCTGGAGCGGTAAATACCAATGTCCCTTCTTCGTAGTCATAAGAGTTCTTTCCATAAAGCAAATTACCACAACCTATGTGTTTTAACGTGATTTGGTAGAGGTTGTTGATAGCCTTCACGCTCCGAAGATCGATTGAAGGCTTATACTCGTTTGTTTTTACTACCGAAACTAAAGGGTGCTTAGGCTTAGCCAGGCCCACGGCATTGTGGGCTTGGCTAATGGAATGGATGAAATACGATTCCCGCATGTTATGAATTACTTACTATCAGGGACTGGTTTTTTTCAACTGGCTGAGGATAATGTTATCAAAAGCGCTGTCACCCAACCATTTCCTCATTCCTACAAATGGCTTTGCCAAATATGCTTTCAAGTATCTGATTTTAGGCTTTCCAACCGTAGCAGCTTTGGCAATTTCCTTTCCCAGAACGTCCACGGGCGTAAGTTTATCATTGGTGGTATCCATGCTGGCAACAACCTTGTTTGCCAAGTGTGCATACGGCCCACTTACCCGAAACTTTCTTTTGGCTTTCCATGGCTATACCTCCCCATTCGGTTTTGATGCCGCCAGGCTCCACTACGACCACATCGATCCCAAACTGTTTCAATTCCAATCTTAAGCAGTCGCTCCATCCTTCGAGCGCAAATTCTGTGGCATGGTACCAAGCTCCGAAAGGCGTGTATATCTTCCCGCCCATTGATGAAATGTTGACGATCCGTCCGGATTTTTGCTTTCGCATGGTTGGGATCACCAGTTGTGTCAAATGGGCCAATCCAAAAATATTCACCTCAAACTGCCTTTTGGCTTCTTTAATCGGCACTTCCTCTACCGAACCATAAGCGCCATACCCGGCATTATTGATCAAAATATCGATTCTGCCCTCTTTTTCCAAAAGGGTATCTACCGCTTCTACGATAGACGCATCCTCGGTCAAATCCAATGCCACAACGCCCATTCCTTTGTCCTTCAAATCCTGCATACGTTCAACTCTTCTCGCCGCTCCACACACTTTATAACCTTGTTGACGAAGGATTTCGGCGGTTGATTTTCCCATGCCTGAACTTGCTCCTGTTATTAATGCTACTTTTTTCATGTCTGTTAGTTTATGCTGTTTATGTCAAAGCTTCAATGACAAGATGAGAAAATAAGGCGCTACTATCTTGCTTTTGCCCTGTGATTAATCCTCCATCTCTGATGGCAAATGGCTCTAACGGAGCAGCCGCTTCGTAATGGGTCTTGGGGTTTTCCTGGCTTCGGTTTCGATGGTGTATGCATTGATTTTGATGATGGAAACAAAATTAGATCAGGCTAAAATGGCCGACTAAATCATTTTAAAGAAAGACTAAAGGATTTCACAGATTGTACGTTTTATGCAGCGTTAAATGCAAGACTTCGGTCAAAAAACTGACTATTTCACCATTTTAACTAAGATACTACCTTATCTCTCCAACCATTCCTTAAATGGCGATACTTTCAACCGGCTGACCACGGCTTGCTCGGGTAACTGTACCCGAAGTTGTAAGATTATTTTTCGGTTGAAATAAGGCTCAAAAGATTGGATGGCCTCCTTGTTCACCAACAGCTGTCGGTTGATGCGAAAGAACCGGCTCGGATCGCAGACGGATTCCACGTATTCGAGTTTTTTAAAAATGGGATATTTTTCCCCTTCAAAGGTATAGAGGTACACGTTTTCATACTCCACGGTAAAAGCGGCGATTTCCTCCACTTTTTTGATTATAGATTTTTCTCTGTGCTGGGTCAGAAAGCTCTTTTGGAATTTCTTATCATCCTGTGTCTGCATGGTTACGGGTGCTGCATTTTTAGATTTCAAACTGCTGACCAACCTTTTGTACTTTTGGAGTGCCCCATGGATTTCTTCCTCTTTGAAAGGCTTGAGCACATAGTCTATCCCGTTGTTTTTGATGGCTTGGAGGGTATATTCATCATAGGCGGTGCAAAACACGATGGGCACGGTTACATCCACATGTTTAAAGATTTCGAAGCTCTTCCCATCTGCCAGCTGGATATCAAAAAAGAGAATATCCAGGTTTTTCTGGTATTTACTCAGGTACTGGACCGCTTCTGCTATCGACTCCAATTTTTCGATGACCATAAAATCGTCATCTTGCTCAATGATTTCCTGCAAAAGTGAGGCGGTATGTGCTTCGTCTTCCACAATTAAGGCATTCATCTTCTAAGCAGTTTTAATTGTACAAGAAAATGTCCGTCCTTTTCTTTAATTGCAACCCCATCCTGCTCGTTCAAAAGCGCATAACGCTTCCTCAAAACATCCAGGCCATAGCCGGAGCTTTCAGCCTCTTCAATTTTTGGTTGGAGGTTATTGCATACTTCGATATGACCGTTTTCCGTACTTACGATCTCAATGGTTAGCGGCTTTTTGGCGGTCATGCTGTTATGTTTGAAGCAATTCTCCACCACTACCTGCAATGCCATAGAAGGCAAATGCAACGCATGCAACTTCTCGTCAACCCCCAATTTTACTTGCATGGCTGCCTCGTTGCGGTTTTTCATGAGGAACAGGTACGACTCCAGTACCATCAGCTCTTCTGAAAGCGGTAGCGTCGAGTTATCGTCATGCCTCAATATTTGCCTGTAAAAGTCTGACAGGTTCATCGCGAAAGCCTCGGCATGTTGATGCCGTTGGCGCACCATGGAACGCAGCGTGTTCAAAGAGTTGAACAGGAAGTGCGGATCGACCGTTTTTCGCAGCGCTTTTAATTGGACCCTGTAATTTTCCTTCTGTATCTGCTCCTTCTCAATTAATAACCTCGAAATGTTTTCCTGCGTTTTGAGGGCATATTGAATAATCATAAAAATGATGGAAGCAAATATGATTCTCACTATTGATTGGGCCCTTAATGAATTTTCTACACCATCTGTCATGAACAGGAAAAAAAAACCGTTTAAAACCCCAATACAAGCAAGGATGCCCAACACAACTAGCAAAGCCCTATATTTGGGTTTTTTTACCCTCCAAAGTTCCCATAGCATGTACCATAACGTGTAACAGGTGATGAACCCAACCATCCAGTTACCGATAAAACCCAGATTAAAAATGGACTCCGTATCGGTGTTTGCATATATCCCCAAAAGGGGCAAAACCACGGATAGGGCAATGGGTAATAGAGTTTTTGTATTGAGTTTCAATTTTGAGAGTAGAATAGTTATACTTTGAATAACGCAACTAGTTACGAGTTTTTGATGTATCCACCAAAAATGGCGGTTCCAGGTTTAGGGAGCCTCCGAGGTGTCTTCACCAACCGACAGATGCACCCAATTAATTTTGGATGAGTTAGGCTTCCATCGTTGAGAATAAGGACGCATCCTATTCCGCTTTCTTCGATTTGTATGCCCTTTTCCTGGTAAAGTCGGCAAAGACAATTGTATCGGGTTCTGCGGTTCTATCTGCATTATCATTGAAAGGTTGTCCATAAGTCAAGCCAATAGTGCAACGCTATTAATAAACCCGTCACAGGAAATCGAATTGAATGGGTTCATGCGCTGCAGCTGCAATCCCTTTTTCAGCTTCTGAAAAGGACTGTATTCGTGCAAATAAGGATAGATGGACCAGCAACAACCCCATTATGGGTGCAATAGATTTCTTACGTTAAAGCCGTTTCCAATATTTTGTTCCGCTGAAAAAACCGTAGCTTGCCTTGATCTTTAAGGTTTTGTCATCTTCCAAAAACAGCGTGGCATCAAGGGTTCTCTTTGCTTTAGGTTGAAAGATGGTGCCACAGCAGAATTTTGTATCACTCTTCTTTTTAAAGTCCCTGAGCAATACAATTTTTCCATTTTCTTGTATCTTTTTGTTTTGTTCGGCATCTTCCGAAGAAAGCAACTGGCCAAAATACTTCCCCTCTTGTTCGTATATCAAAATTGTGATACTCTTTTCGGTGTCCTTCCACTGCCCCTCTATTTGTGCTTGTGCACAAAAAGAGAAAGCCATCAAGATCGATACAAAAATCAAGGGCATGTTTTTGGTTGGCCATTGGATTCGCCTCAAATTCACTGGAAATTTCATGCTTGTTTATGGTTGATTTACTCTAAGGTACGGCCTATTCTGCTCCATGTACTTGTCGAAAAGAGTGAACTGAACATAGATGTGGGTGAATTGAACGAACATACACTCAAAGGGACATATCTATTAAATCAATTCAACCGTACCGACCCCCCTTCCTAAACTCCGTTTGCGGCCACCGGGGCGAGCACCAAGGCGATGGGTGCCGTGCTGGCAACGCTCTCGATTTCTTTCTTCATTTTCATCTTATTGCTCCTGATGCCGTTCAACTAAATAAAGAAAAGTAGTATCGTATTATCGGCAGTCCCTTTTGGGATTATTGGAGTTGTAGCAGACTTACATTTGAAACACTTCCTTTTATTCTGTATTCAGCTATCAAAGGATAAACTTTAAAATCAATTAGCGAGGGGGCTGGAATAATTGTTTGTTGCTTAAAACCTTCAACATATGTTAAGATTTTTTTAGCTATCTTTTAAATTTGGACTATAAAAAAAAATGGTTGCATGAAAAAAAATAGCTATTTTATTCTTTACGTTTTTCTTGCCTATTCCCTTTATGGGCAAAACGCAGAAAAAGGATTAAAGCTTTTTGTTCAATCAGACCTAGTCGCGTACACTACTGCCAGAGGCTGGAGCGCTTGGGCAACAGCTCAATACCGGCAAAGCAAGCTTTCATTGGTCTATGTCAATTATCCGAATAGTTTTAGAAGCATCTATGACGAGACCAGTATATAAAAGGTGCCAAAACCTGCCAAAAACCTGACCCGATTCACCTCAAAATCGAAACCTTGCGTATAAAAAACTGACAGGCCGGGTTCTGAACTGCAAACTTCGAGTTTAGAAGTACCCGGTTTTTTGGAAAATGAAAAAATTTCCGAAAAATTGTCAGTCCTGATTTTTTTCAAATAGCAGAGCAGTCAATTTTTAGAAAAAATCTTCGGTTTTAAGATTCAAAAACCAACTTCCGAACTGAAAAATTCCAGTTTTTATATTCAGGCCTGTCAGTTTTTGGTGGCCGCTTGTCAGTTTTTAGTCCAGGCCTTCTTGTATTAAGACCCCAGCTGCAGTTCGGAGCAGGCTTTTGGGATTTTGGAAGTACCTCTATAAACGGAACGGATTCATTAGAGAGTATGGTTTTGATGTAGCTTATTAGCGATTTTTTGTGGAAGAGTCTTTATGCTGGAGTTCAGGTAATGAACGCTTTGCAAAGTTTTGTTGATGAGGACAATCAGAAAATTGGTAGGGGCTTTCAGATTTTCAAAACTTTTAGAGTGGGCTATTACGTTAAACTATTTAGAAACATATTATTTATTGAACCATCTTTAGCTATTACGCACCGTCCATATCACACAAAAATGCCTGATTCCTTTAAACAACTTGATCACAAAAAGTCAAAATTCGTTGTCGGAGGACCGGGTCTGCATTTTGGGTTTAATTTTTAATCGATGAAAACTATCTTGAATCTAACAAAATCAGTCATTTTCGTATTTTCATTCGCACTAATTTCATGCGAAAAAGAAGATCCCAATCTCTCCCCAACACATCTTTGCGAAGTGCAAAACCCAGCACAGGAAGTAGAATGGCTAAAAACTGCCATTGATGAAGTGCGTAGTGATGAATACTCCTATTATTCCACGGCTTTGTATCAAGGTGAAAGGGTCTTCTTCTATGGAAATTGCGACCCACTGGTCAATTATGCCTCATTCATCAGGAACTGTGCCGGCGATAATTTGGGAAATACAAATGAGCTTTATGATAGACTTTCAGAAATTAAAGTGGTTTGGAAGCATGAAAACTCAAAATGTAATTTTTGATATAATTATTTACCCCAAATAATCAATAGTTAAATGTTTAATAGATCCAATATCAATTGTCTTAATAATGTTAGGGTATAAAAATAAAAACCCTCGAAAAAGTCGATGGACTTGAGAAAATGTATACTAGCCGGCTCAGGAAAAGGGATCTGCACCTACGCCCTGTAAGTGCCAAATATATTTCCCTACCCTGTAAAAAGGAATTCCGTTTTCTGAATCCGGATCACAGATAAGCAGGCTCCTGCTGGCTGAGGCAATGGAAAGATCCCAGCCCCCAAATCAAATCCCAGGAATCTACTCCCACCACCTTTCTGTCGGGAAAACAGCCGCTGAGGATATCCAATGCCTTATCATCATTTTTGTCCCTGAAAGTAGGCACAATCACATGTTTATTGGCGATATAAAAATTGGCATAACTCGCTGGCAAGCGGGTGTCTTCGTAAATTACAGGGGAAGGCATGGGCAACTCCACAATATCCAGGGACTGCCCGTCCGGAAGCCTGAAAGTCTGCAGCATCTCCAGGTTTTCTTTCAATACCTGAAAATTCTCATCCTTTTTATTGGATTCAACCACAGTCACCACCTTGCTTTCGCTGACAAAACGGGTCAGGTCATCCACATGCCCATCGGTATCATCCCCAATAATCCCATCCCCCAGCCAAAGGATTTGTTGAACACCATAATAGTCCCTTAAAAAGTTCTCAATTTCCTGCTTGTTGTATTGGGGATTGCGGTTTGGGTTGAGCAGGCAGGCTTCTGTAGTCAGCAGGCTACCCTTTCCATTAAAATCTACCGAGCCTCCCTCCATGATGATGCCGGGTTTAAAGCAAGGGATACCCAAATGCAGGGCCACTTTTTCCGGAATCAAATTGTCCAGGTCATAGGGTGGATACTTGTTTCCCCATGCATTGTAGCCCCAATCCACAATGGCCTTGCCCATCTCCGGGTGCTTATTTAACAAAAAAGAAGGTCCATGATCCCTGCACCAGGCATCGTTGGTAGGGAAATGGTGAAAGAAAACCTGCTTCATGTCTGCACCGGAACGCTCAAGATGCGCCGTTGCAAAGGCCTGCATGGTATCATCCGCCAGCATGACATGCACCTTTTCCCCTTCTGTCAGATAAGCCACAAAGCGGCTGAAGGAGGGAAAGATACTATCAATCTTTCCCGGCCAGGAAGCCTCTTTGTGGGGCCAACTCAACCAGGTGGCTTCATGGGGGTGAAATTCGGCAGGGAAATAATAGCCCAAAGCTGCCGGAGCTACAGGGTCCTTCCCAGAAAAACCCTTAAAGTTAAACTTGGGGTCAATTTTCATCCAGGTAACGCTTGAGAAGTGGATCATAACTATCTATCCTTCTGTCCCTGAGAAAGGGCCAATGCGTCCTGTAACTGTCCGATTGTGTCAGACTTACAGCGACCACTTCTACCGTTTCTTCCAAATGGGGGGCCTGAAAAATGACTTTTCCAAAAGCATTGGTAACAAAAGACCCTCCCCAAAATTGTAATTCTCCCTCCTTACCGGTCCGGTTCACCGAAACCACCGGCACACCATTGGCCACGGAATGGGATCTCTGGATGGTTTGCCAGGCCTCGTATTGTTCCTTATTGGTGGCCGGATCCTGTGATTCATGCCATCCAATAGCGGTGGGGTAAAATAAAATATCTGCGCCCATCAGGGAAGTGATTCTGGCCGCTTCCGGATACCACTGGTCCCAGCAAATCAGTATACCCAGTTTACCATACCTGGTGGAAAAGACTTTATAGCCCAGATCACCGGGAGTAAAATAAAACTTTTCATAAAAACCCGGGTCATCCGGGATGTGCATTTTGCGGTATTTACCCAAATAGCTGCCATCTGCATCCAGTACGGCAGTGGTATTGTGATAAATCCCCTCCGCCCGCTTTTCGAAAAGGGAGGCGATGATGACAATGCCCAGCTCTGCCGCCAGTTTCGAAAAGACTTCCGTGCTGGGACCGGGAATTTTTTCAGCGAGCGAAAAATTTTCATAAGCCTCCACATCACAAAAATAAAGGGACCTGAAAAGCTCCTGCAGGCAAACTATTTTGGCTCCCTGCCCGGCAGCCTTGTAAATGGCCGCTACTGTTTTTTCAACATTTGCTTCGGGTTCTCTCCCGCAAGTCAGCTGCACCAAACCAATATTTACTTTTTTCTCTATCAAAGCAGTGCTATTTATATTTGATATTGTAATTCCTGAATATTCAACCCATCCTCAACCTATCAGGTAGTCAACTGTTGCATTTTCTCCTTATGGATTACCGGATTGGCGTACATGGCAAGAAAATTCCTGACTGCCACCGGGTTATCCAATGCCACGCCTTCTCTCATTCTCGCCTGAAATTCCTCTTTTTCCAGAACAGTATATTGGTCTTTATGTTCGGCTGTTTGGTTGAGCAAATCCAGGGCGATGTAATTGGTAGGCCATAAGCGGTAGTTTTTCACTATTTCCTTATCCAGTTCCTCCACCAGCAGTTGGAGTTGCTTGTTGACCGTATTTTCCTTAGTGAATATGGCCTCAATTTCTTTATCCGGTAGTTTCCCGACAGAAATATGGATCCGCTTTTTTTGGCCCATAATGCCACTCATCAGGGTTCTGAAATCTTCATTCTTCTGTTTCACATAGGTTTCTTCCCTGGCCTTTGCTAGCAGCTCTGGCATTTTGAGCATATCGGTAGGGTCATTTTCATAAGAAATTGAAATGGGCACTATCTTAAGCTTCTTAAAATATTCTTTCAGGGGCATCTCTCCGGAAGCTTTGGAAAGCATTTTCAGCACTCCCTTTTGGGTCAAATCCATTCCATCCTTGGTTCTTCCTTCCCTTTGGGCAATCCATACAGACCTGTTTTGAGAAAAAATAGCTTCCCTGATGAATTCAGCATTGAGCATGGAATATTCCAGCATGGCTTTATGGCTGAGCCCCCTGTGCACAATAAAATTCCGGGTCAGTCTGGACAATGTTTTTAAAAATGGTTTTTTTACCAGGTTATCTCCAATGGCTGAAGTAGTCATCAGAAGGCCATGCTCATACAGGGTAGTATTTAAAAGGGAGGTATCCAGTATGATGTCCCTGTGATTGGATACAAACAGGTAAGCGGTATTGGGTTCAAGCTTTTCAAATCCCGAAGTGGTGAGTCCATTGGAACTGATTGCCAATACCTTTTGCACGGAATGGTAAATAAAATTGATCTGAAAATCACGAATGGAATGGGTTTTGAGTAGCTGCGCTGTCCATTCTTCATCCGTTTTATCCGGAAAAGTAAAATTCATCATCGCTTTCATCATGGGATGAGCAGCAACTTCTTTCAAAGCCTGGTTGACTTCACTATCATAAAAAGGTCTTATCGAATCAAATTTGGACATGCTATTTCTTTTAACAGGATGCAAATTACAAAAAATGGCCCAAAGGTTCCTTCCTTTCGTCAAACAATAGTGCTAAAACACAAAAGCCCTGAGATTTCCAGGGCTTTTGTGTGACAAAGACATCAATGGCAGAAGTAAGAAATCCTGCCAAAGGAGAGAATCAATTACAGGGTCTTTACTTTGATGTTTTTCCAGGAGATCTTTAAGCCTCCACCGCTGTGAATTTGCAGGGCAAGCTGTCCTTCTCCTTCTCCGATCTTTTCATCGGTATAATCTACCATTTCCACGCCGTTTAACCAGGTGGTCACGTGATCGCCTTCTACCCGAATCTTAATGTCATTCCACTCTCCGAACTTAAGGTGTTTGTCCTTTTCAGGATCAGGCTTGATCAACCAGCCCCTGCCATAAGACTCATAAATCCCTCCGGTGTCATTGCCCGGAGGAGCTACCTCTACCTGCCATCCGGATACCTTGGTACCTTCAAAGGTAGAGCGGAAAAAAATACCGCTGTTACCGTCCTGATCTTGCTTGAATTGGGCCGTCAGCTCAAAATCCTTGTAATTTTCTTCCGTCCCCAAATACCCGTATTCTGCATCAGGGCCACTTTCGGAAACCAAAATTCCGTCTTCAACATACCACTTTTCCGTGCCGTAAACGATCCATCCCGACAGGTCTTCTCCATTAAAAAGATCCTTCTCCCCGGAAGAAGCACAGGATAATAGCAAGGCCATGGCCAGCATCAGGCTACTGTTTTTTACAATTGTTTTCATCATTCGTTCTAGGTTTTACTTATCTTTTCTGTTTAAAATTTAAACCAACTTCATATTTACCGGATCCCACTGTATAAACTGATCCTGGAAATAACTGTCATTACACAGCAAGGCCGGGGCTGCTGCCCGGAAGGCAAAAACAGGATCCTCCACTACCTGCCCTCCTTCACGAATGGCTTGGAAGAAGTTTCCAAAATGATCATAGTGAGCCCCTTTGTATCCCGGCTCTACCTTATACACCATCTCATTGGGAGGAAGAATTTTCTTCCTGTCTGCAGCAGCTCCCCTCATTTTGGCCTGGGCTTCCATAAAAGGATCATCGCTGGCCGTCTGCTGATTGGTTTTGACCACTACCTCATCCCATTTCACATCCATAGACCCTTTACTACCTACAATCTTCAGGTAGGTGGATCCGCTGGTACCATCTACAAAATTACACCTTAATGAAAGGTTAAATCCCGGATGCTGTTCACTGTCCGGATATTGAAACATCCCCAATAATACATCGGGAACCTCTCTACCGTCCTTCCAATACCGCAAGCCCCCCATGGCTGAAATTTTATCAGGGCCCAGGGAGTTGGTGATGAAATGCAAACTGGTAAACAAATGGACAAACAAGTCCCCTGACATACCAGTCCCATAGTCCAGGTAATTTCTCCACCTGAAGAACCGCAAGGGATCAAAATCTCTTGAAGTGGTATTGGAAATATACCGCTTCCAATCAACGGTTTTTTCTGAGGCATCATCAGGAACCAGGTATTGCCAGGCCCCCTCCGGAGAATGTCTGGCCCAGAACCCCTCAGCATAATTGATGTCTCCTATGGCCCCTTCTGCCAACAGTTCCTTTGCCTTTTCATTCCCCAAACTGGAAATCCCCTGGCTCCCGACCATAAAAACTTTTCCTGATTGCTTCCAGGCATCGATCACTTCTTTTCCTTCCGCTACATGATGCACCATTGGCTTCTCACAGTAAACATGCTTTCCGGCATTCAGGGCATCAATGCTGATCTGCTTGTGCCAATGATCAGGAGTGCCAATCAATACGGCATCGATGTCATCTCTTTTCAGTATTTCTTTGTGGTCTTTTGTCAGGAACAAATGGTCACCCCACTTTTCTTTGGCTGATTCCAATCTCCCATCATACAAATCACATACTGCCGTAATCTGCACATTTTCATGCTGAAGTGCGGTATTCATGTCCTGAGTGCCCATGATTCCTGCTCCTATAAGTGCAATTTTAAGCTCCCGGTCAGCCACTTCCCCAGGATTCCTTTGCATTCGCAAGGGAACCAAATCCGATGCTTCCTGATGTGCAAACGCTGCCGGTGCCAAAGCCGATGCTGCCCCGGCCAGGCCCAATCTCCTTAAAAACTTCCGTCGGTTATTTTCCATTATTTTTCAGTTTGATCCAAACAAAGAATAAATATAGCCAAATAATAAAACATATTTTTATTCAATATGATAAACTTAATAAATAATTTAAAGGATCTCTTCATTGCTTGTGGGCTAGGCCTTTGGTTGATACCAAAAAAAATCCCTTCCTTAAAATGGAAGAGACTTTTTTTGTAGGTTAGTTCTAAATAGTTGGTTTAAATGAAAATATTTTTTAACAACTGAACGAAAGCTATTCTTGATTGGGCCCTTCCTGAATGGGTTGGTTCCGGTTACCATTGTTATTGTAGTTCGGATTATTCGGATCCATCATCCGCTGTTGTGGCCATTGAGGGACCAATTCTTTTTCCTCCAAACTAACCAGCTCATCGTTTTCAAAGGTGGCCAGCAGATAAAAGCGTTCATCTTTGTTGATGCGATATACCTTTTTTTCATTGTTCAACTGGCTGATGACGGCATCTTTGTTTTGTCGCAGAAATTTACTTTCGGACATCCCCAATTGATAGGGGATCCGGGGCTGAAACAAGGCACAGGAACCCATTAAAAATACCAAACTTAAAATACTCAGTGCTTTTACCATAATTTTTATTTTTATCATTATTTTGTCATTACCTAATGCAGGTCCCGTACGCATTAGAATAACAATAATTCTGCCAATAATTTTCTCATTGAGCCTAAAGCCATTACTCCTGCTAGTGTGAAATATTTTGCGGATGTGGTAATTTTATTTACCTTTGTACCGAGCGGCACGACCAGCTCCTGCTAAACCCCCCAGGTCCGGAAGGAAGCAAGGGTAGGCGGTTGTAGCGGTGCGATGCCGCTTATTTTTTTATCCTTTTCCCCAAGAGGTCCTGCTTTTTGTTAATTTTGAATTAAATTTACCAGCATACATCAAAAACCTTATTTATTTAGCATGAAATTCTTTATTGATACCGCAAATTTAGACGAAATAAAAGAAGCCTACGAACTGGGAGTATTGGATGGTGTAACTACCAACCCCTCCCTGATGGCTAAGGAGGGCATCAGCGGGGAGGACCAGGTAAATGCCCACTACAAAGCCATTTGTGATATTGTAGATGCCAATGTCAGCGCCGAGGTTATCGCCACGGATTTTGACGGTATGGTCAGGGAAGGAAAAGCCCTGGCGAAAATTGATGACAAAATCGTGGTCAAAATCCCCATGATCAAAGAAGGGATCAAGGCCATCAAATACTTTTCAAGTGAGGGTATTCGAACCAATTGCACCTTGGTTTTTTCAGCCGGGCAGGCCATATTGGCTGCTAAGGCAGGGGCCAGTTACCTTTCTCCTTTTATTGGAAGGCTGGACGACATTTCGTTTGACGGTTTGGACCTGATTTCGCAAATCGTTCATATCTATCAAAATTATGGTTTTGAAACAGAAGTTCTGGCTGCCTCTGTGCGGCATACCATGCACCTGGTGAAGTGCGCGGAGTTAGGCGCTGATGTGGTGACCTGTCCGCTAAAAGTGATTACAGGCTTACTGAACCATCCCCTTACCGATAAAGGTTTGGCTCAATTTCTGGCAGATCATGCCAAGGCCAATAAATAAAATAATCAAAGGGCAGGTTACAACCTGTCCTTTTTTGGTTACAATTGATTCTAACAGACAGGAAGTATTACAAGTAAAACCCTGGGGCGCATGTATATCATTAAAGTAAAAGGAAAGGCCAAAATCCCGGATTACATTCAGATCAGGGACGAAAATTTTGTTCTGGTAGCCTATTTCAGGGCAGATCGGCCATTAAAGAACATGGAAAAATTTGGTCTGGAAGGCAAAGAAGAAGCTTTGGAGCAATTGATCAGGGACCTTCCTTTCGGTAAACTTAAAAAACTCAGCCTCTGATATGATTTTCTCTAACGAGCCTGTAGTAAAAGTTAATAATGCCTGTATTTTTCAAGGCATCAATACGATCCTGAAAAATGTCAACTTCGATATTGAAAAGGACGAGTTCGTTTTTTTAATCGGGCGCACCGGCAGTGGTAAAAGTTCCTTACTCAAAACCCTTTATGCTGATTTGCCATTGATCATGGGGGAAGCCCAGGTGGTCGGCTATTCCATTGCCCATATCAAAAAGAAAGAAATCCCCTTTCTGCGGCGCAAACTGGGCATCGTTTTTCAGGATTTTCAATTATTCCCCGACCGCACTGTAGCAGAAAACCTCTATTTTGTACTCCGCGCCACCGGCTGGAAGGACAAAATCAAAATGAAAAATCGCATGATTGAGGTTTTAATGGGGGTAGGCCTCGGAGGGGCTGCCACCAAAATGCCACACCAGCTTTCGGGTGGCGAACAACAGCGGGTGGTTATTGCCAGAGCACTCCTCAATGAGCCTTCCATTCTACTGGCCGATGAGCCTACCGGTAACCTGGATCCTGATGTTTCAGATGGCATATTCAAGCTCTTCCAGGAAATCAACAAAAAAGGGACAGCTATACTGATGGCCACACACAACTACGAACTGCTCAAAAAATACCCTTACCGTATCCTTAAATGTGAGAATGGTCAGGTTTTGGATAGCAAAACAGCAGACATTTCCCTTTCAGGAACTGGTATTTGATTGGATCAAAGCCGCAGGCAAAACTTAAAGCTGCCATAGCGGCTTGCCTGGAAGCCATGCTCTGAGCTATGCGGTAATCCTTTTTCATGCGCCCATAGTACAGGCAACCTTTTTTATACAATTTGAGTAAAGTATAAAGACCAATCAGCAAATCCTTATGGAAATTGAACATTATTTTCAGTGCCCGTACTGCCTGGCAGAAATCTCCATGCTGCTTGATCCCAGTGTGCGTGAACAGGAATACATTGAGGATTGCGAAGTGTGTTGTCAACCGATCCAGGTAGCTTATGGAATAGAAAATGGAGAACTTCACTGGTTTAATGCATCTGGTATAGAGTAATGAAATTTTATTCAATTTAACCTTGAAAATCCTGCTACAGCCCTTATTTTAGGTGAAAAATTAGACAGGGATATGGTTAAAAATTTACTCTTTTCGCTCCTTTCACTTGCCTTTTTTCTGCCTTTTCAAATCCAGGCCCAGGTCGAGGAAGAAATCAAAACAGCCGGGCAGATTTATGCCTATGCCCAGCTTCATGGAGATCATGAGATCCTATTGGACTTTACCTACCCCACCCTCATTGAAAAAGCCGGAGGCAGGGATGCCATGAAAAACATTTTGAAACAAATTCAGGAAACCAAACAAAAAAAAGGGCAACACCTGACCTCCATAGAATTTGGCGATCGAATTGAATCGGTCATGGTCAAAGATGAAGTTCATGCCATCGTGCCCATTACCCTGATCACCAAAGTACCCGGAGGAACCCTCACCAGCAATAGCAACCTAATTGCCGTTGGCACGGAAAACCGGGAAAACTGGTATTTCATTGAAACCACGGCTCTGGAAGAAAGAAATATCCAAAAAGTTCTGCCCAATTGGGACCACAGCCTTACCTTACCCTTTAAAAAGCCTCCGGTCTACAAGGAAGACAAAAGGTAAAGCCTTACTTCCTTTTTTTAACCGCTACCTTTTCTTTGCTTTTCCATGGAATCCCAAAATTCTTTGTTGAGTGATTTTAAGCCATTGAACTGACCTGCGCCCTGTAGCCATTCACCTCCATCAATGGTAATGATTTCTCCATTGATATAGGCTGAATAAGGAGAAATCAGATAAGCTGCCAGATTGGCTAATTCCTGGTGATCCCCTACCCTACCTAGGGGAACTCTTTTGGCAGGATTGAACTTATCTGCGAGCTCTCCAGGCAGAAGCCGATCCCATGCTCCAGCTGTAGGAAAGGGACCCGGAGCTATGGCATTGCTGCGAATACCATGGGGTGCCCATTCTACCGCCAAAGACCGTGTCATCGCCAGTACCCCGGCCTTGGCGGCCGCGCTGGGGACCACATAGGCAGATCCTGTAAAGGCATAGGTTGTGACTATATTCAGGAATACCCCGGCATTTTTTCGGCTGATCCAATCCTTTCCCGCTATCAGGGTAAGGTTAGCAGTTCCTTTAAGTACAATATCCAAAATGGTATGAAAGGCACGGACAGAAAGCCTGTCTGTAGGAGATATAAAATTGGCTGCTGCATTATTGACCACTACGTCAATTTTTCCAAAATATTCCCGGGCTTGCCGGAACATCCGATCCACCTGCTCATAATCCCGGATATCGCATTCCAAAGGTAAAACCTCTGCTCCGGTTTGTTCCCTTAATTCAGCCGCTGTCTTTTCCAAGACCTCCATTTTCCGGCTGCTGATAACCAATTTTGCTCCCAGTGTCAGGAAATAACTGGTCATAGACCTGCCTAAACCGGTACCTCCTCCCGTCACCAGTACCACCTGATCTTTTAATGCATCCTGAACCAACATGCCTTCTGTATATTTCATCTGTTTATAATTTGTTTTTTAGCGGCCAAATGCATTTTGCATTTAAATCAAACTTGTTTTAAAATACGTAATTTTGTGGTCAATCAAATGATTGGGTTAAAGTTTATTTAACTTTGGGTAAACAATCCATATACTCTAATAGAATTGCGGTTCACATGAAGTCACTTGTCAGATACACCGTTTTCGTTTTTTTACTTTCCTGTAACCTGGACAACAGCCGGGATTTGCAGATTGATCAGTCTTATGAGGGGGAAGAAGCTTATTGGGTGTCAAAATCCCTTGATGAACACCTGCACCTGGCTTTTTATGAATGGGAGGCTTTCAAAAATGAGTCTTTTACCGATAGCCTGCCCGGCTGCCCGTCCATTCTGTTTTCTGAAGACTCTTTGACCATTACCCTGGATTATGACCAGCTTGCCTGCGAGGATACCGGCCCTACGGACTTTGAAGGGTCGATCCAGCTTCATTACAGCCTCCCATCTCCAGGGGCCAATGACAGCCTTGAGCTGTCTTTCCAAAATTACCGGTATAAAAACACCCTTGTAAAAGGATTTCGGAACTTCTATTCTCCTGAAAAGCGCACGGACAGCAAAATTCTGCTTGAACAGACAGATTCCTTGTTATTAGAAAACAACCAGGGTTCCAGCACCCGGCTTCGGTCCGGGTTAGCGCATCAGGGCATCTTTCAATCCGGCATATTATCAGAAATCCGCAGTAATGGTGAAATGGGCGGGAGAAATTGGAGTGGAAATGATTTCAGTGTCAATCTTTCCAAAACAACAGGAGCCGAATGCCTGAACATGGCCCTCTTCAGGCCCTCCTCCGGAACGGAAACCTGGACAGTGCTGCGAACGGGGGAACAGCCTGTCACCCATGAATTGGTATATTCCAAATCTGGAATTTGCGACACCAAAACCACCATACGCCTATCCGAGGGAGTAGTCATGGAGAAGACACCCTGATGATACTTTCAAATCGCCCTTAACGCTTTAAGAAGGGCTTCCTTCCTCCTTGTGGACACCTCTACCTGAGTTCCATTTTCCAAAACCAGTATGCCTCCCTTCCCTTTTTTAAATTGTTTTACCTTTGAAAGGTTTACCAGGTGGCTGTTATGGACCCTGAAAAACCCCAGGGTTTGTAAGATCAACTCAAACTCCTTGAGTGTTTTGGCTACCGTGATTTTTTGTTTGTTTTCAAAATGAATAACCGTATAATTTACATCCGCTTGCAAGTAGCTGATATCATCCAATTCAACGAAATTTAACCCTTCCTGTGTGGGAATAGGCAGGCGCCTTTTACCGGGTAAATAGGAGGGAAAAGTATCAGGGATTTTATCCGGACGCTCTGGATTGGGGATTGATATGTCTTTGATCTTCCCAAGGGCAAGCAGCAGTTCATCCGGATCAATGGGTTTTAACAGGTAATCCAATGCATTTGCTTTGATGGCCATTATGGCATATTTTTCATGGGCTGTAGTGAAAATCAAGGCAAAGGGCCAATTTTTTTTTCTGTTTAACCAGCTAAATATGACTTGATCGTCCAACTCAATATCCAGAAAAACAAGGTCAGGAATTTCATTTTTCAAAAATTTATCCAGGGCATCTATTTTAGAAAAAGATCCCCGGACTTTCACCTTGCCACTGGCATAAACCGTTAACAGCTTCTCCAGCCTGCTCCGGCAATGGTCTTCATCGTCAATGATAATCGCATTCAACATAATTCCGGCAATTCCAATTCTACCCGATACCCTATCTCCAAAGCCCCATGCTGTACCCTGGCTTTCGCAGCTCTGGATTGGTTCCATAGGGCTATCCTATCTTCTGTAAGGCGCATTCCTACCGAATGCCCGTTTTTAATTTTATAAAATGGTGAGGAGGAGCTGTTCCCCTTTCCATTGTCCTCTACAATGAAAGTAATTCCATTTCCAGATTTCCTGATGCAGAGCCTTATTTCTCCGGGAGTTTCGTCTTTGGAAGAAAAGCCATGCCAGATGCTGTTTTCCACATAGGGTTGAAGCAATAGTGGCGGCACCTGAATGTGATCCGGGTCAATTCCTGCATCCATATCTATGTGGTAAGTAAATTTTCCATTGAAGCGAAAAGCTTCCAGTTGCATGTAAATTTCCAACATTTGTAAGTCTTCCTTTAAAGAAATGGTTTGTTCTCCACTTTTCTCCAGTATCATGCGCATTAATTTCGCAAATTTCCCCAGGTAATAGTCCGCTGTAATGGGATCATGCTTCAAAATAAAATCACTGATCGCATTGAGGGAGTTGAAAATAAAATGCGGGTTTAGTTGTGCTTTCAGCCATTTCATTTCCGTTTCTGCAATTTTTTGCTTCAGTGCGGCTTGCTGCTCTCTTTCCCTGGCATCCCTTTTTTTCTTATATAAAATAGCCACCACCAGAAAGAAGAAAACGAAAAACGCAAAGACTCCGGCTATCAATTGTTTTTTGTAGGCTTGTTCCTCCATGGCCGCCTGCCCCAATGCAAGGGCCTTTTCATGTGATGCCTCCAAAAGTGCTTCCTTCTTTTCAAATTCAAACCGGGATTGCTGCAGGAGCAATTCCTTTTGCTTTTCATTATTAAATATACTATCCCGGAATGCCAGGTAGGCTTTATGCCAGGAAAGGGCAGCTTCGAAATTTCCCTGCAAGGCATAGGTATTGCTCAAACCCAAATACACATCCTGAAGCAGGGATTTTGCACCAGAACGCAAGGCCATATCCCTCCCCTTTTCCTGCCAGGCAAGCGCCTTTTTGATTCTATTACCTGCTGTTATCGATTCAAATGGTAAAAATTCAGGAGGCATGGCAGCTACCAGATTGCCCATCAGGTGAAAATTCACTGCCCTATTTTCCAGATCGTTGGTCTGCTCGTATGCTTCAATGGCTTGCGAATGGGCACGATAGGCAGCCTCATACTTCCCCAAATTTAAGTACACCTTGCCCAAATTGGTCAAGTCACTCCCAATCCTCCTGTGGTTACCAATTTCCTGGTTTATGGATAGGGATTTTTTGAAATACCCCAATGCCTGCTCCGGCTCCATCATTTCATTAAGAATAATGCCCATGTTACCTAAGGCATTGGCCTTTCCCTGTTGGTTTCCTGCTTTTTCAAACCATTCATAGGCTTTTTGCTGGTAATTCATGGCAGTATCCAGCTCACCGGTATTTTTATAAACCAGTCCAATATTGGTCGCCAGATTTGCCTGTAGCAATTTTTCCTCCTCCGGCATCAGTCTCAAAGCATTCAGAAAAACTTCCAATGCCTTGGGGTAGTCTGCCAGGGAAAGGTAGACCACACCTAGATTAGATAAATTATAATAGACACCCTGCAAGTGGTCTATGGCTTCGAATCGGGAAATGGCTTCTTCATGGCTTTGAATGGCAGAGATAAAATCGGAAAGGTTGTACTGGATCAGGGCCATATTGCTCAATGTCTTGGCAGCCCCAAGTGAATTGTTTAAAGAAGTATGAAGCCTCATCGCTTCGGAATAAGCCTTCAAAGCCAGGGAATCCTCTCCCTTTGCCCAATAGTTGGATCCAAGGTTGTTCCAGGATACGGCAAGATAATGATCATCAGCCAGCTTTTCTGCCAGATCTCTGGCCATTTGGGCATAATGTATCCCCGAATCCGGAAGTATGCCATAATAGGCATAGGCCATCTCATTCCAAAGCATGATGCGGGTAGAATCCGGAATGGCCTTTCCCTGAACAATCCGCTGCAGGCTGTCCAACGCAGCACGTTGACCAAAAGACCAAAAGGAGGGTAACAGGCAAACCAAAAACACAATTTGCTTCATGATACAGCTGATTATACCTTCCAAAATACTTCTTTATTGAATCATTTACTAAATAATCGCCAGCAAAAAATAAATAAATGCAAACATCCAATCAGTCAGCCTTTCGGATAAATACTCAGGGGGGTATATTGAAACCAAAAGGATTTTAAAAAAAATGCTATGAAAATGGAAAGAAATTTACACCTGAAAAAATACAGTTTGCTTACACTGATTGGTTTTTGCTTGTTTTTTATAGCTTCTACCCACGCGCAGGATCAGGCTTTTGATAAAGGGACCAAAGTGATAAGTGCCGGTGTGGGGATAGGGAGCTCCCTGGGCAGCTTCTCTCACAATTCACAAACCCCAGCCCTTAGTGTACAATATGAACAAGGGGTATGGGATGCAGGATCGGATGGGGTCATCAGCCTGGGTGCCTACGTTGGCTATAAAAGCTTTGGATGGAAAACTGAATCTTCCGGTTTCAATACTTCTGCGAGTTGGAAATATACCATAATCGGATTGAGAAGTGCCTACCATTACCAGGGGTTGGATAATGAGGACTTAGATATATATGGGGGATTGATGCTTGCTGCCAACCTGCTCAACTACACCTATACTGATTCTCAGGGAAATCAGCAAGGATCAGGAAATTATGGCAACAGCACCGGCCTGACCTTGTACCTGGGGGGACGGTATTACTTCTCTCCCATGGCTGCCGGCTTTGCAGAAATAGGCTACGGTATTTCCTACCTGAATCTGGGACTGGCCCTTAGGTTTCAATAGTGACCGGCCAACCTGTCGGAACTGCTTCTTCCTACATGGACCAGCGCATCACCTGCATTTACTACGGGTTGATTATTAATGCCGATCACATGTCCGGAATAGGAACTCTTTACCGGAACCTTGACCTGTCCGTAAGGGTCAGATATTTTAGCCAATACCTGACCCTTTTTTACCTCATCTCCCAATGATACGGAAGCATTGAAAATGCCTGAAATTCTCGCCCTTACCCAACCGCTTTCCTGAATTTTCAATGTTCTTACCGGAGGAAAATCGCCTCCTATCATGTCCAGGTGTTTCAGCAGTCTGCCGGTACCCATGATGCCTTCCTGAATGACCTGTTCATCCAGTCGCATGGATTCTCCCCCTTCAAATACCAGGATATGCTTCTTGTTTTTATAGGCTTCTTTTCGGAAAGATTTATCGATATGGGGAGAATTCACGGTAAAATTTGCCCCAAAGATTTCCGCCAGTTTTAACCCCATTTTATCCTTAAAATCCACCCGTACCTGGGGATAATTGGAAAGCATCCTTCCGCCGGTATGAAAATCTATACCAATATCTATTTGCGGGATGATCTCATGGGTCATGATATAGGCAATCTGAGAGGCCAGGGAACCTTTGCTGCTTCCTGGGAAACTCCTGTTCAGGTCTCTCCCATCAGGAAAGGTTCTGGAATTGCTCAGGAATCCATAAACATTTACCAGGGGAATAAAAATCAAAGTACCCTTTTTGGGTTCATAAATATTTTCTTCCAGCATCCGCTTTACGGTGACAATACCGTTGATTTCATCTCCATGTACACCCCCACTGATCAAAACGGTAGGGCCTGGATTACTTGAACTCCGGATAAATACAGGTAAATCGATAAGGGTATGTGTTGGAAGCCTGGCAATGGCTATTTCAATATTCAGGCTCTGACCAGGTCTGACCCTGATACCATTTATTACCATTTCTTTCATAAAAAAGCTGATTTGTCGGGTACTATGGTAGCGTTCAAACACTACATTATGCGGCTAAATTGACAGATATTTTTTCTATTTGGTCAAATAACCTTTAATTCGTGATATAATTTATATGATGAAGATACAAGAAAATATTTCTTTAAGCGCCTATAATACTTTTGGAATAAACAAAAAAGCCAGGTTTTTAATGGAAGCTGAAAGTAAGGAGGATATTCTTCTTGCTTTCAGGCAATGTCGCCTGTCAGATAAACCCCTCTTCGTGCTTGGCGGAGGCAGTAATATCCTGTTGCTGGAGGACCTGGATGCCCTGGTGCTGAAAATTAACATTCAAGGTATCGAGGTTGTTTATGAAGATGATGAAACCGTGGTAATGAAGGTAGGTGCAGGTATGGTATGGCATGATCTGGTACTGTATTCCTTGCGGAAAGGATTAAGTGGATTGGAAAACCTTTCCCTAATCCCGGGGACCGTCGGTGCTGCCCCCATGCAAAATATCGGCGCCTATGGGATAGAAATCAAATCCGTTTTTGACCATTTGGAGGCCATAGAAATTGCTACAGGCCAGGTAAGGGTTTTTAATGGGGAAGATTGCAGGTTTGGATACAGGGAAAGCGTTTTTAAAAATACATTGAAAGGAAAATTCATCATCTCCCATGTGGCCTTCAGGCTTCATAAAAAACACCAACCTCATATTGATTATGGTGATATCCAACTCACCCTTAAAAAAATGGGGGATGTCTATCCCAGCCCGGAAAATATCAGTGACGCAGTAGTGAAAATCCGGCAACAAAAACTACCTGACCCGAAAGCGTTGGGTAATGCCGGGAGTTTTTTCAAAAATCCCACCATACCCCTGGTAGAATTCAATCAGCTTAGCATCAGGTATCCTGAAATCCCCGGCTATCCCATGGAAGGAAAAATGGTGAAAATCCCCGCAGCCTGGCTGATTGATACTGCGGGCTGGAAGGGAAAACGCATAGGTGCTGTTGGTGTGCATAAAAACCAACCCCTTGTGCTGGTGAATTATGGAGGCGCTGAAGGAGCTGATATTCTGGAATTAAGCAGTAAAATACAAGCCGACATTCTGGCTAAATTCGGTATCAACCTGGAAAGAGAAGTCAATGTCATCAGTTCCGGGAATCTGATTCAGATCTGATTCCGGAAATGGAATTGTCTATATGCTGTAACCAATACCCCCCAAGCCGATACTAACCCGCCAGGATAAAGAGTGTGTAGATAATAGGATAGGCCTGCCGGTGAAATAGTCCGCTTCAAATCAACTCATCGTTTATTTGAAGCGGTTTTTTGTAGTGTTCCACCTTAACCCCAAATTTTTCCAAAAACACCAACCCTTCATCCAATCCGAGACCTTTATAGCTGGCATAGGAATAGAGATAGACCACTTTATTGATCCCCATAGAATATATGATCCTGGCACAGGGAAGGCAGGGAGCTAATGTAACGTAAAGTGTAGATCCTTCCACCGAAGCTTTATTTTTGACGGCATAAAGAATGGCATTTTGTTCTGCATGCAATGCCAGAGAACAGCTGCCCTTGCTATCCCTGCTACAGCCCACCTCCGGGAACTCTTCGTCACAATTATGGGTGCCTGAAGGAGGCCCATTATACCCTATGGAAATGATCCGGGTTTCTTTGGTCAACACCGCCCCTACATGTTTTTTAATACAATGGGACCGCTGGGCCAGACTTACTGCCAATTCCATAAAAATATCGTCGAAATCAGGTTTAGTCATCATCTAAAATTAAATAATTTAAATATAAAATATATTTTATTTGTTTTTACCTAAAACCAAGGCCAGGTAGGAACCCCTATGGCAAGGTGCGCAAACATAACTTTTTTAACGATTTCTTTCAGGGAAAAAGTTGGATAAATAAAAATAAACTTAATCAAAATTTATTTATTAAAAATAATATTCTAATTTTGTCACTTATTATTTGCTTTTCAAAACCAAGTTTATGTATTTCAATGGTTAAAATAGTTTTAATTGACGATGACCCTATCAGTATTTTTGTGACAGAAAAATTGATACAGCGGAATATCATGGAGCCTTGCAAGGTTTTTTCATTTGACAATGCTATGGATGCCTTAAAAGACATTTATCATATCAAACCACATTATTTATTTCTTGACTTGAATATGCCCGAAATGACAGGATGGGACTTTTTGGAAGTTTTCAATCCCGTCAAAGAAGACCCTGAAATTTATATTTTGAGTAGTTCTGTAGATGAACGGGACATCATGAAGGCCAATCAGTACCAAAAAGTAAAAAAATACCTTTCCAAACCTCTCATCAAGCAATACATCAATTTAATTTTTGGCAAAAACAAGCAGGATATCCATTGAAAAGTTAAATTTTATTCGGCTAATCAGAAACTACTTTTGCTGAAAATGGTTATTAAATAAAAAATAAAACCATGGCAAAAGCGAATCCCAATTTGATATTTGACCTGCGCAGAACGGTAGCGAAACTAAAAAAAGGTGCTCCTTACCAATGGGGGCACATGGGGGCCTGCAACTGTGGTAATCTAGCCCAAGAGATCATTCAAATCAGCAAGGCGGAAATTCACCGGTTTGCCATGCAGCGTTCCGGAGATTGGAGTGAACAATTGCTCGACTACTGCCCCAGCAGTGGAATGCCCATGGATCTCATGATTACAAAATTGCTGGATGCCGGACTGGAAAGAGATGATTTGATTCATTTGGAGAAATTATCTGATCCCGAGATTCTGGCGCACATTCCTATAGAACGCAGGAATAAAATGGCTAAAAACAATATTGCAGACGTAATATTATACCTGGAAACCTGGACGCACCTGCTGGAAAGCCAGTGGGCTGATGCTCAGGAAATAAACAGGCTTTCCCAGGCGGGAAAAATAAATCATTCCAAGGTCTTGAGTTAATTCTGAAAATTTCCTTAATTAGCCCGAATTAAATTTACATACAACTCCTGTTACTTATGAGTGAGGACTTTGACGATGATTTTGACCTGGATTCTGAAGATGAATTTGAGGATGAGTTCGATGATTTGGTCTTTGATGAAGAAGAAGACAATGGATTGGAGGACGATGTCTTCATGGATTTCGATGAGGACGATTTTGATGAATCTGAGGAAGATTTTGAGGACGATGATGAATTTGACTAAACCTATTATGGGTTGAAAGAGAAAGTAAAAGGTAGCCAAAAGCTCCATTGGATTTCGCTGATTGCTTTGTAATCCACATTTTGCTTCCTAAATTGCAACCCAATTAAGACATCCAAACCATTGTGTATATGTTACTAGAAATATTCAGTTCTCCGATAGCATCAGGAGCCCAAACCTTTTGGTTGATCGTTTCCATTTTAGTAGGCCTGGGAGCAGGTTTATCTGCCATTGATTTCAGAAGTACTTTATTTAAAAAGGACGAAAAAGAGCATTAAAAAGTAGCCGGCCATTTCTGCCGGCTTTTTTTTTGACTATTTTTTTCTGGTCATTTCCTGGCAGAAATCATCCATCAGGTGTCGTCATAAGTCAGGACCTGTTTAAAAACTTCGGTATGATGGAGATTTTACAAGGCTGAAGAACTACCGGATCTTGCTCCTAAGCCAAACCGAAGCAGCATATTTCCTACTGGTATCGGATTTAACGAACCTTACCCATTAGCCTTCTTATCTGACCAGAGAAAAGCATCAATACAAGACCTGCTCCTACCACGGTATAAACTATCAGCAGATACTGTTGAGGCATTGCTGCCAATGCTTCACTGGTTCCTCCACTGGCACTTCCCGCAATTCTTCCAGCTACCAGGTTACCCATTGCGATGGAGAGAAACCACATGCCCATCATTTGCCCGGCAAACTTCTTGGGGGCCAGTTTGGTAGTCAAACTTAATCCAACAGGGCTAAGGCTCAGCTCTCCGAAGGTATGAAAAAGGTAAGTAATGACAAGCCATGTAGGGGCTGCCAAATCTCCGGAAGCGGCGATTTTTGCAGCAAAGTACATGACCAAAAAACCTATACCCAGCAAGATTAGTCCAAAGGAAAATTTCAATGGAGAGCTAGGCTCCAGCTTTTTCCTGGCCAGGCCTACCCATAATGCTCCAAAAAAGGGAGCAAATATAATGATGAAGATGCTATTGACGGATTGAAAATACCCCGCAGGTATTTCCCAACCCAACATCATCCTATTGGTAAACCTTTCTGCAAATAAGTTCAAAGATGAACCGGCCTGCTCAAACCCGGACCAAAATATAGCGGAAAAAACGAACAGTATCATGATAACCAGTACCTTCTTCCTTTGTGCGGTATCCAATCCGCCAAAGAGCAAAACATACCCGAAATATAACAGTGCTACTATGGCAATTACGGTATTGGAGACCCCGGCGATGGCGACGGGGTCCAACCGGATGATTTGTAAAAAGAACAATGCGATCAGTATTAAAGTCAGAGCCAATATGAGCCACATCCATTTAAATGCACTTTTTTGAGCGGCGGATTCCCCATCATCCTTAGGCACCACAGCTTCTCCTATTCCTTTCAAATATCCCCCGGTGAGCTTGTATTGCACCAGGCCCATAAGCATGCCAAATCCGGCCAGGCCAAAACCAAGGTGCCAGTTATACACCGCCAGGGTACTGCAGGCAATAGGCGCCAAAAAAGCACCGAGGTTAATCCCCATGTAAAAAATGGAAAAGCCGGCATCCCGTTTTGAACTGTTTTCCGGATACAACTGCCCTACAATTGAACTGATATTCGGTTTCAGCAAACCGGTACCGAAAACAATCAATACCAAGCCCAGAAAGAAGGATGGTAAATCCATGCCTGTAAGTTGATTGGTAGTCCCGGAATCTGCTGATAACCAGTGAAAAAGTCCCGGTAAGGCCATTGTAAAATGCCCAAGGGTAATGATGATACCACCTATCCAAACTGATTTCTTGAGTCCGATCAGTCGATCGGCTACCCAGCCCCCTGGCAGGGCAAGCAAATACACTCCCATGGAATACAGGCCGTAAATCGCTCCCGAGGTCTGGTCATCAAAACCCAGACCTCCGGTAGCAATGGGGGCAGTCATAAATAATATTAATAGGGCCCGCATGCCATAATAGCTAAAGCGCTCCCACATTTCTGTAAAGAAAAGTGTCATCAGACCCTTTGGGTGGCCGAATAGTTGGGGACCTTCATATTCCAGGATGTCTTCCGGAGCATTGTGTTTTCCTAAAAACCTGTCTTCTTTTTTCAAATCAAATACGATGTAAGTAGTGAAATTTTATAAAAAGGGTAATGCATTGAATGCAATTATAACATGATACTACCATTAATTCAGTATTATTGCAAAAAAAACAAATGATCGCTATATGAAAACAGGAGAAATTCATACCGAGAAGGGCATGATGAAAGTTAATTTTTATGACGAAGATGCCCCCAAGACTGTTGAAAACTTTATCCAGCTTGCTCAAAAAGGATTTTACGATGGGTTAAGCTTCCACAGGGTTATCCCTAATTTTATGGTACAGGGGGGCTGTCCCAAAGGAAATGGCACCGGAGGACCTGGGTACCATATTGATTGTGAGTTGGATGGGGAACTACAATACCATGACCGGGGCGTCCTTTCCATGGCACATGCAGGGAGGAATACCGGAGGTTCTCAATTTTTCATTTGCCATAACCGGGACAATACCCAGCATCTTGACAGAAACCATACCTGTTTTGGGAAAGTGACTGAGGGACTGGAGGCCCTGGATCAGATCAAACAGGGAGATAAAATAACCAAAATCATTATCCATGATTAAGGCCAGATCAGGCAATAATTAAAATAGCGCCCCGGCAACGGTAGCAGTCATCAAACAAGCCAGGGTAGCCGCCAGTAAGGCCCTCATACCGAGCTTTGAAAGATTCCCCTGTTGTTCGGGCGCTATGCTTCCAATGCCACCAACCTGTATGGCAATGGAGCTGAAGTTTGAAAAACCGCATAGGGCATAGGTGGCTATGACGATTGATTTTTGCGACAAAGTGCCGGCAGATTGCATTTCCGCCAAGCCCAGGTATGCCACAAATTCATTGATTACCGTTTTTTGTCCCAGCAAGGATCCTACTGCAAGGGTATCTTTCCACTCCACACCAATAATCCAGGCAAAAACCCGGAAAATCTGTCCCAAAAGGTATTCCAGAGACAAACCGGAAAACGTTCCATCTGTTCCGGATACCACCAAAGCATTTAATCCGGTAAAGTCACCAACGATTTCAGTAAGCAGGTAGTTGACCGCAGCAATCACCGCTATAAAAGCCAATAGCATTGCCCCTACATTAAGTGCCAGTTTCAGGCCCTCCGAGGCTCCCCTGGACATGGCATCTATCAGGTTTACATCTGGAATCTGATCACTGATTTGTAAATTGTCATTGACCACATCCTTGTCTAGTTCCGGAATGATTATTTTAGCAATCACAATGGCAGCCGGCGCATTCATGATACTGGCTCCCAGGAGGTAGGTGGCAAAACGGGTTTTCTCAACCGGATCATCCCCCCCTAAAAAAGCTACATATCCAGCCAAAACCCCGCCGGCAATGGTAGCCATGCCACCTGTCATCAAGCACATCAGCTCAGACCTGGACATGGAGGGAATAAATGGCCTTACCAATAAGGGGGCTTCCGTCTGCCCCAGAAATATATTTCCTGCTGCAGACAAGCTTTCCGCACCGGAAAGTCGCATGGTTCTGGACATTACCCATGCTATTCCAAAGACAATTTTTTGCAGTATTCCCATATAATAAAGGCCCGCAGAAACCGTAGAAAAAAAGATGATGGTGGGCAAAACCTGAAAAGCGAAAATAAACCCGAAAGAGCTGGTGGCAAGGTCTCCAAATAAAAATTCGGCTCCCTCTTCAGAAAAACTCAAAAATGTAACAAAACCTGCACTCACCTTAGAAAAAAGCGCCGCAACAAAATCAACCTTGGTGATCAAAATACCAAAAATCACTTGCAAACTGATCCCTATCCCTACCAGCCGCCAATCTATCCTTTTTCTATTTGCGGAAAACAGGGCAGCAAATAACACCAACACCAAAATCCCCAATACACCTCTTAAATAATCCATATCAGTCCAGAAATTTCAAAAATATCGCCTGCCAGACTGATGTCAGCATTGATGGTTTTGCCATATCAATATGCTTTTTAAATAAGCCCCTGTTTTGGCTGAAAAGAAGAAGGGAATGCCCATGTTGACATTAATTCCTTCTGTTGATCTCATCTCTCAACCGGGCAGCCTTTTCGTAGTCCTCATTGCTGATGGCCTTTTCAAGCATTTGGTTTAATTTGTCCAGGCTAAAATCCTTTAAAGAAGCTTCCTGAGATTTGGTCTTTTCCCTGGTCCCTTTTCCAGTTCCTGAAGCGGATTCCTGCTCCCTTTTTTCATCCTCTTCCGTAAATTCAATGGCGGCTTCGGCCATGACCGAACTGGCACAAAATATGGGCGCATCAAACCTGACGGCAATCGCAATGGCATCCGAGGGTCTGGCATCGATCTCTACCTTTTTAAAGGAGCTGTGACACATGATTTTGGCATAAAATACCCCCTCTCTCATGTCTGAAATCAAAATATGATCTACAGAAAACTGGAAATTTGAAGCAAAGGATTTAAATAAATCATGGGTCATCGGCCTGTTGGGAATGATCTTTTCTATTTCTATGGCAATGGCCTGCGCCTCAAACATCCCTATCACAATAGGTAGCTTTCTTTTCCCTTCGGATTCACCCAATATCAGGGTAAATGAACCAGATTGTGCGCTATTCGAAGATAAGCCCAAGATTTCTAACTCGATCGTATTATCCACAGTTTATTGTTTTAATGCTTTAATCGCTTCTGTAAGCTTAGGAACTATTTCAAATGCGTCCCCTACTATTCCATAATCCGCCGCCTTAAAAAAAGGAGCATCCGGATCTTTGTTAATAACCACAATATACCTGGAGGCGTTCACTCCTGCCAGGTGCTGAATGGCACCAGAAATCGCTACGGCTATGTATAGCGCTGGAGCTACTTTAACACCCGTTTGTCCCACATGTTCATGGTGGGGCCTCCAACCCAAATCTGAAACAGGTTTGGAACAACCCTTTGCAGCCTTCAATGCTTCGGCCAAATCCTCAATCATCC
The DNA here is from genome assembly GCF_010993705.1 of Cyclobacterium sp. SYSU L10401. Lineage (GTDB taxonomy): Bacteria > Bacteroidota > Bacteroidia > Cytophagales > Cyclobacteriaceae > Cyclobacterium. The sequence continues at coordinate 34,728 of NZ_WOFO01000012.1, forward strand.
CCCAATTCTCCGGGCCATTGAGTCCCCTTCCCCCGGAGACAACAATATCTGCTTCTGGCAGCAACACCTCTCCGCTGGCTTTTTCCATATCTGTTATTTTTGCTGCAAAAACAGTATCAGGCAAATCCAGCGTCAGCTTTTCAACCGGGACCACTGCCCCATCCGTTTTGATGGGATGGGTATTCTTTTTGATGGCCAATATTTTGTTTTCGGCTTCTATACCTGTTTCTACAAAGGCTTTGCCCGTAAAAATACTTCTTTTTACAACAAAACCTGCTGAAAGGTCAGGCAATCCCACCACATTAGAAACCAATCCTGCATTTAACTTAATGGCTAACCTGGCAGCTACGGCATCCCCAAGGGAAGACTTCGCTAAAACCAGCGTGTTGGCACCCACCAGATCATAAACCTGCGCAACCATATAGGCATGTGCCTGAATGACTCCTGAGTTCAACCTTTCATCAGCCACCTGATAAATGGCATCAGCTCCAGCCTGTCCTATCAGGTCCAAGTCCTCATCTGCAACACTTCCCAATCCCAAAACACTTACCTTTCCCCCGGATTTTTCGGCCAGGGCGGCTCCATAGGAGATGGCTTCTAAAGAAGAATTTTTGACTTTTCCCTGATCCTGTTCTATGTATACTAATATTGACATTTTCTTTCGCTATTTAAAGTATTTTGGCATCGTTTTTCAGCAACTGTACCAATTGATCCACATCCGCTACTATCTTTACCTCACCCTTTGGTGCAGGCAGTTCGTAGGTCTTGGTGGCTGTTCGGGGATCAGCCGATACCGCATCTACCACCTGAAGGGGCTTGCTCCTGGCCGACATGATTCCTCTCATGTTTGGAATTTTCCACTCTGCAATAGGTTCCTGGCATCCTGCAATAAAAGGCAGACCTACCTCTATAAATTCCTTGCCCCCTTCGATTTCTCTGGCCATTTTAGCCGTATTACCTTCTATTTCCAGTTTCATCACAGGCGATATGGAAGGTATACCTAACAGTTCCCCCACCATACCGTGTACCATTCCTCCATTAAAATCAATTGATTCCCTTCCCATAAGAATCATGTCATAGCTTTTTTCTTTTGCCTGATGGGCAATCTGTTTTGCCACAAAATGGGCATCCCGGGGAAAAGCATTGACACGAATGGCTTCATCTGCTCCGATAGCCAGGGCTTTTCGCAAGGTGGGTTCAGTTTCTGCCTCTCCTACATTCAGCACAGAAATGCTTCCTCCTGTCTGCTCTTTAATTTCTACCGCTCTGGCCAGTGCATAATCATCATACGGCCCAATAATAAACTGAACGCCGGCTTTATCCAGCTGGGTGTTTTCGTCCGTAAACCTGATCTTAGATGTGGTATCAGGCACATGTGTGATACATACCAATATATTCATGTAATTTTAATTAACTTTGTCAACAAATAATAAAAGTAAATGTAATCCCTCACCATGAACCATGATGACAGGGTAAAGGTACTCTTACAATACATTGAAGAAGAACCTGAAAACCCTTTTAATATTTACGCCCTGGCTTTGGAATTCCAAAATCAAGACAAAGAAAAGGCTTCTTTTTATTTTAACAAACTATTGGAAGAACATAAAAGCTATCTTCCTACCTATTATCATGCCGCCTTGCTATTTGCAGAACTAGACCAACCTGAAAAAGCCGAAACAACATTCCAGGATGGTATCGCACTGGCAAATCTCCAAAATAATGCCCATGCCAAAAAGGAATTGCAAAATGCTTATTTAAATTTTCAGTTTGAAGGAGATTGACGGAAGAACGTGATGGCTTTTCTATTAATCCTTCCGGGATCAACCTGGTAGAAAGTATCACAACTTTCAGGCTTAACTCATTTCTAAAACCAACTTGCCCAGTTGTTGGCTGTTTTTCATTTTATCGAAGGCTTCCACTGCCTTTTCCAGAGTAAAAACCTCATCTACCAAAGGGGCGATTTTATCTTGGCCTACCCGCTCCAGCATGTTTTTAAAATCCTCATCCGAGCCCATGGTGGACCCCTGTAAGCAAAGTTGTTTCCAGAATATTTTCCTGGCATCCATTTCTCCGGGATTTCCTAAAGTAGCTCCATAAACCACAATCCTTCCTCCAGGCCTGGCCACCTCTATTAAATCATTCAAGGTATTTCCCATGGCACTGTCTATAATAAGATCAAAACCCCCATCAGCAGCTTTTGCCTCCTGTACCCAGTCGGACTTGTAATTGAAACCGGCACTTGCTCCCATACCCAGTGCTTTTTCCAACTTCCAGTGTTCACCACTACTCACACTTACTTTTGCCCCTGAGCTCAGTGCAAATTGAACTGCAAGCTGGGCTACACCTCCGCCAAAACCTGTCACCAATACCCTGTCTTCCTTTTTCAATTTCCCCTGGTAGACCAATGCCCGGAATGCTGTTACCCCAGCCAATGGTAAGGCTGCAGCTTGAATCGCATCCAAATGCCCTGGTTTTTCGTGAACCCTATCTGTCTTTACGCAGATATATTCTGCAAAAGTGCCGTGATTGGGCATACCAAGAATGCTGAATTCGGGAGCCTGGGCTGAAGCTTGATTCCCCCAGTTGTTTGCAGGATTGATCAATACCTCCTTTCCCATCCAGTCCGAATCCACTCCTTCACCTACTTCTACTACCCTGCCGCTGCCATCTGAACCTAAAATAATGCCATTTTTCAAATTCGGGTATTTCCCCTGCCTGCACCACTGATCCCTATGGTTTAACGCAGCAGCTTGAATTTTAATTTTAATTTCCTGGGGACCCGGTACCGGTTCTTTCATGTCCACCAGGGCAATTCCATCGGATTGGTTGCTATCTAAAATGATACACTTCATGCTATTTGATTGTCTGGTTAAATTGTTTATTTATTGGATCAAACCCTTTAGAGGCCCGGATAAAGGCCGCTACCCATTGAACCCAATCATTCAGAAAGAGCCATTTTCTAAGGCCGGTCCCTGTCGGGAGGATCCCTTCTGGTGAATACAGCCTTTAAATGCGGCACATTTGATGCTTAGGGCTCAATTAAAAGGGGGCCTTATCTTCTCCTCCGGGAAAAGGGTTGTCTCCCTTCTCGTCTCCATTGGCACGGCTACCCATCCGCACCATTCCTCCCTCATCAAATCCCTTGCCTCCTGCACTACTGGGAAAGCGACTGCCATAAAGCGCATCTTGTGGCTGGTAGGGTACATTTAAATCCAGGTCGGTAAACTTGGTGTACTTGCCAATAAACCTGAGCTTCACATTTTCCAGGGAGCCATTTCTGTGCTTGGCTATGATTACTTCTCCTACTCCCGAGGTGCTGTTTCCATCTTCATCTTCGGTAATTCCGTAATATTCCGGCCGATACAAAAACATGACGATATCGGCATCCTGCTCAATGGCTCCCGACTCCCTGAGGTCAGATAACTGAGGCCTTTTGTCGCCTCCTCTGGTCTCCACAGCCCGGGAGAGCTGGGACAAGGCAATAACCGGAACGCTGAGCTCTTTGGCTATCTTCTTCAGTGCCCTGGAAATACTTGAAATTTCCTGCTCCCGGTTACCTCCATTATTGCCCTTACTGTCTCCTGACATGAGCTGCAGGTAATCCACTACTATCAACTGAACATCATTCTGTGCCTTTAGCCGCCTACATTTTGCCCTTAGTTCCAATATAGACAAGGCCGGTGTATCGTCTACAAACAAGGGGGCTGAGGTGAGTTTTCCTGTTTTATGAATCAGCTGCTGCCATTCATAATCCGCCAGGTTTCCCTTTTTGATTTTTTCAGAATCCAACTCCGCTTCCGAACTGATCAAACGATTGACGAGCTGAATGGAAGACATCTCCAATGAAAAAATGGCGACCGGGCGATCATGGTCTACGGCTGCATTTCTCAATACCGAAAGCACAAAAGCAGTTTTTCCCATTGCAGGCCGGGCGGCAATGATCACCAGATCAGACTTTTGCCAACCGGAAGTAACCCTGTCAAGGGCAGTAAACCCTGAAGGAACACCCGTAAGACCATCTTTCTGTCCTTTTTTGCTTTCTAATTCTATAATGGCTTCACGCATGATGGAGCGCATGTCCACATAGTTTTTTTTGATGTTATTTTCTGAAATTTCAAACAGGGACTGCTCCATTTTATCCAATAATTCGAAGACATCGGTAGTATCTTCAAATGCCTCTTTTTGTATCTCGGAAGCAATCCTGATCATGTCCCGCTTCATGGCCTGCTCAGTAATGATTCTGGCATGGTACTCTATATTGGAAGCCGAAGACACCCGGGAAGTCAGTTCGGTGATAAAATAAGCCCCACCCACGAGCTCCAATTTGCCGTTCTTCCGGAGTTGATTGGTTACGGTAAGCAGATCGATGGGTTCTCCTGCATTGAACAAATCTAAAATGGCCTCATAGACCATCTTGTGAGCATCCTTGTAGAAGCTGTCCGGCAAAAGGATATCAACCACTGCAGTCAGGGCATCTTTCTCCAACATCAAGGCTCCCAGAACGGCCTCTTCCAAATCAATGGCCTGAGGTGGCAATTTACCCAAAGCAGATAAAGGGTCACCTGTCCGTCTCCTTACTGTTCCCAATCGTTCAGTTTTATTGCTGTTTTTCTCTGCCATATAAACAAAAGTACCCCTTTAAGGTCAAAGGTTTTGAACAAGTTATACACTTTATTATCCACAAACCTGTAATCATTACTGATACAACCCATTGTGATCAAATTCTATTCCATAGAATGAAAAATAATTTGTACGCCCCTTTAGTAAGCTTCAGACAAAACAATTTAACCCGTAAAAATCCCTATATTTGCAGCGTTGATCACCCTGATGATTCTCCCATAAAGAAAAAATTTTGGCAGGATTCAGGACCGAAAAACTACGTACACTTATTTTGAGCCTAACCTTTTTCATATTCAAAGAAAAATCCAAATGAAATTGAATTTAAAAAACCCCATTGCATTTTTTGATCTGGAAGCCACAGGAGTAAACATTTCCACAGATAGAATTGTAGAAATATCTATTTTAAAGGTTTTTCCAGATGGCAAGGAAGAAATCAAAACCTTGAAAATCAATCCAACGGTACCCATCCCCCTGGAGTCTTCTCTTATTCACGGCATTTATGACAAAGATGTGGTCGATTCGCCTGTATTTAAAGATGTGGCCCGGGAACTTTTGCAGTTTTTTGAGGGAGCAGATCTGGCAGGCTTCAATGTATTAAAATATGATATCCCCTTACTGGTTGAAGAATTTTTGAGGGCAGGAATCGACTTTGACCTGGAAAAGAGAAACCTGCTGGATGCTCAGAAGATATTTTTTATGATGGAAAAAAGAAACCTGGCATCGGCTTATAAGTTTTATTGTGGAAAAATTCTCGAAAATGCCCATAGTGCCGAGGCAGATACCCTGGCTACCTACGAAGTATTCAAAGCCCAGATTGAAAGGTATGCCGGAGAGCAAATGGAAGACCTTCAGGGCAATATTGTGGGCGTCATGGAAAATGACATGAAGAAAATCCACCTCATGATCAATGAAAAAATGGTGGATTTGGCCGGGAGGTTTGTTTTCAACGACAAAGGTGAAGAATGCTTCAATTTCGGTAAACTCAAAGGGAAACCCATCACACAGGTACTAAAAGAAGAACCCGGCTATTACGACTGGATGATGAAGGGCGATTTTCCACTGGACACGAAAAGAAAACTCACCCAGGTGAAACTCCGGGGCTTTAATCAAAAATAAGGGATTCGGCAGGGAGACCATTTTTTCCGGATAATAAGTCAAGGCAAACGACCTTCAGATTGACTCAAAACCTGCTTTTCTCTTATCAAACTTCCCAGGTGCTGTAGCTTTATGGGTTCCCTATACTGCCTGCAAAAACGGGTATGGTAGGAATGGTTCTTTATAAACTGAATTTGCATGTCCAACCAACGGCTGCGGCTAAGCCCAGGTAATCCCCATCGCATTTCCTTATACAAACCCTCACTGATGGCATCAAATTGAGCTGTGCCCAGGTATTCCAGATCCGCGTCTGCCAGAATGGCCTCAAGCCTACTTGACGGCCGCTGCGGAATTTTGGTGGCCATGATCATGCCACCAATTTTTTTGATGTCTTCCTTACTGAAATCCCATTCCGGCAATTCTTTTTCTATGATTTCGCAGGCTTTGGCCTCATGGTCTTCTTTTCCAAAAATAAACCCCATGTCATGAAACAAAGCGCCGGTTTTTAGCAGCATCAAATCATCCGGACCCATACATTCATACCTGCCTATGACTTCAGCCATGTCTATAACATATTCCGTATGTGCCAGATTATGGTAGGTCAATGCGGCAGGCAAACCCTCCGCCAGCCTTTTCCGGTAAAAACTAAAAAAAGATTCCCAATCCATGCCTCTTCAATTGTTCTTTTCCTTCACTATACCTCCCCTGACTTCCTTAATGTGTCCAACAAAGAAAAACGCTCTATCGTCCAGTTCATATACACTTTCTTTTATCCTGTGAATCTCCAGTCGGGTTACAATGGTCATCACAATATCACAATCATACTTGATGTCAAACTTGCCTGGTAAATATCCCCGCTCTCCCTTGTAGACCGTTATGGCCTTATCGTATTCATTGACTATCAAGGATTTGATTTTTTCATGCTCCCTACTGATAATGGTCAGGGAAGTATACTCCTCAAAACCGTCTACCACATAATCTGAAGTTTTCATGGCAGTATAATACACCAATATTGAGTACATCGCCGTCTCTATACCAAATTCGTAGGCTGCTCCTAAAAACAAAAATGAATTGAAGGTCAAAATGATTTCACTGGTGGAAAATCCCGACTTCTCCTTGGTATAATGGGCGATTACCTCCAACCCATCAATCACTCCTCCACCACGAATTACCAGCCCTATTCCCAAGCCAATAAAGATTCCCCCAAACACAGCTATTAACACTTTGTCATTGGTGACGGTAGGAATGGACACTACCTGCATCAACAATGCCAAAAGCAATACGGCAAAAGCCGCCTGAATGGCAAATGTTTTACCGATTTTCCGGTACCCCATGATCAGAAAGGGGATATTGAACAATATGAGCAGCAAACTGATATTGATATGAAAAATCTCCTCTACCAGGATAGAGATTCCGGTCACCCCTCCATCTAAAAAATGGTTCGGAATCATGAAACCTCTTAATGCTATGACAGCAAAACCTACTCCAAAAAAGGTATATAATAGGGAGGAAGGGGCAAAAATTGACTTCCAGTTGACCGGTTTTTTATCTTGCATGTTATTTTTTATCATTAGTCTGTTACTCCAATACTTCGTAAACCACCAAGGGTAATTGCTTGTTTTTCACGTCTATGGGGCCTATTTCCCGGCATTTGAACGATTCTTTAACTTTTTCATGATCCTTTTCCGTAATCAATATCTGATTTTTTTCTGCGGCAGTCTGAAGTCTGGCAGCTATATTGACGGTGTCTCCGATCACTGTGTAGTCCAGTCTCCTTAAGGTAGAAGAGCCTATATTACCTGAAACCATTTCTCCTGAGTTGATGCCAATGGACACCTTGGGGCTAAACTTGTATACCCCTTCAAATTCAGGCTGGGCGGCCAGACTCTCCCTTATCGCCAATGCCGCATCCAGGGCCCTGTCTAAATGGAATTCTCCCGTAAATACCGCCATAATTGCGTCCCCTATAAACTTATCTACCACTCCATTTTCTTTGATGATGGCAGATACCATCACATCAAAATAATTGTTTAACAAGGTCACCACTTTATCGGGCGACTCATGCTCACTGATAGCAGTAAAGCTGCAAATATCAATGAATGCAACTGTTCCTACTATGGTTTCATTGTGGAACAAAGCCTTCTCAATCTCCATTCCCCCCATAAAATTCAGAACGGTTTCATCCACATACATGCGCAGGATATTGTTTTCCTTCACCGCCCGTACCGTATCTCTGATCTGCTGTACATGCTCCAGGGTTTTTTTGATGGTGATTTCCAAATCACTGAAGTTAATAGGTTTGGTGATAAAATCGAAAGCCCCTCTGTTCATGGCCATGCGGATATTGTCCATGTCGCCATAGGCCGAAACGATGACGGATTTAAGCAGGGTATGCTGTTCATTTATCTTGGAGAGTAGGGTCAACCCATCCATTTCTGGCATATTGATGTCACTCAATACCAAATCGAAATCCTGATTTGATTTCAGGTGCTGTAGTGCAATTTTCCCATTCAGTGCAAAGACAAACTCGTACTCCTGCTGCCTTATTTTTTGCCTGAATTTCTGCTTGATCAGCACCTCCAGATCCTCTTCATCATCCACTACAAGTATTTTGGCCATAACTATTTCGGAATTATTTGTTGCACTTCATCCTTCAATGCCTTGAAATCTATGGGTTTGGTAAAAAACCCTTTGGCTCCAAAAGACATGGCCTTATTGAAATTTTCCCGATCTCCATAAGCTGATATCATGCTCACCTTAACCTGCGGAAATCTGGACTGCATCTTTTCCAATAGTTCCAAACCAGTCATGCCAGGCATGTTGATATCAGAAAAAACGTAAACCACCTGAGGCGGAGCTTCATCACCGAGCAACTTCAAGGCTTCTTCCCCTGAAAATGCAAAATCCAGCTCCAGCATTCCTGACCTGATTTCTTTCCTGAATTGCTGCCGAAACAACATTTCCACATCCATTTCATCATCTACAATTAATATTTTAATTGGATTGCTCATGATTAAATTTTAGGTAGGGTAATGATAAAACAAGTAGACTTTCCATCTTCAACCTGCCACTCCATGGTCCCCTGATGTGCCTTGACGATATCATGGGTGATGGATAATCCCAACCCCGTTCCCTCAGTACCTTTTTTGGTAGTAAAAAAGGGCTCCAAAATTTTACTCTGAAGGGCAGGTGGTATTCCAGGGCCATTGTCCCCAATTCTCAACTGAAAATGATCTCCCCCGTCAATGGTACTGACGGATAACTTGGGTTGGTATGCTTCCTGGGTATTCGGAGAATTTACTTTTTCATACATGGCATCGAAGGCATTGCCACAGATATTCAAAATAATCCGGGTAAAATCCTCCTCGATTACCGGAACCTTTCCCAGCTTTGGATCCAAATTCATGGAAATGCTTACATTGATTGACTTTTTCCCCGCCCGCATGCCATGAAAAGCCAGATGGGTGTATTCTGTAACGAGGGCATTGATCGCTGTCTTTTCCTTCAAACCAGAACCTCCCCTGCTGTGGGCAAGCATGGATTTGACGATGCCATCGGCCCGCCTTCCATGTTGGTGTATTTTTGCAAGATTACCTTTCACATCCTGAAGGTTTTCTACCATCAAAGCTTTTTGTTGTAAGTTAGGCCCTTCCTGATTCATCGTATCAAATACTTCGTCCAATAAATCCATACTTAGTTCGGAAAAATTGTTGACGAAGTTCAGGGGGTTCTTGATTTCATGAGCTATACCTGCGGTAAGTTGTCCCAATGAAGCCAGTTTTTCCTGTTGGACCAATTGGTCCTGGGTAGCTTTCAGGTGCTGGAGGGTTGCTTCAACTTTCTCTTTTTCATCTTGCAGTTCAGTTGTCCGGATTTTAACCATTTCCTCCAGCTTGAAATTTTCGCGCTCCAGCAGCAGGGCTTTATCCGCTTTCAACATGCGCATTTTTTCTGCAATGGCAAGAGAGAAAATGATCGCCTGCAAGACAATACTCAAAAGCAGGTTATTGTGGGTAAACCAACTGTACTCCAGGTAGCCCAGGCTATAAAACAGCAGGTAAAAAACCGAAATCCAGGTAGGCAGATAGGCCAACAAATAGATCCAGGCCGGTCGGAAATCTTCCTTCCAGCGCATGATTCCGACAAAAAATAAAAACACTACTGCCAGCCCGGAAACCATGATGGTCAATCGCTCCCACACCGGCACCTGAAACAAAGCGAATACAATGGAAACTAAAAAGATTACCTGAAAAGCTTTGAAAATCGAGCTCGTCTTGGGGTAGGTTTTTTGGTTTATACCCAGGAATACATAGCTGAACCACAAACTGAAAATGGCAGAAAAAGAAGGCATCAAATTATAAATGATATGGTTCCATTCTGGAGGTTCTATATAAAACAATACATTCAAAAACCCGGAGTATCCCATTACCTGAACCAACAAGAAAGCCATGTAAATGGAGAATAGCAGAAACTCATTTTCTCTTACAATCAAAAAAATAAGGATGTGGTACAACACCACACAAAAAATGATCCCATATAAAATGCCCTCCACGATACCGTTTTTGTGCTGAAGTCCAATGAAGGTATTGGCGGTGAAGATTCTGGCCGAAAAGGCTTTATAGATCATACGGTTAATTTTCACCAAATAGACAACTGTGTGACCCGCTGCATGCGTTAAATCAAATAATTCGGATCCATGATTGATGAATTTTTCGCTTATGGGGGTCAATATTCCTCCCTTTGACACCAAATTTGCTCCATCCGCATCCAGAAAGTATAGCGCGATATCGAAATTCTGAAGTAAGGGCAAGGAAAGGTACAATGGTGCCCTGTCGGATTGCAGGCTAAAAACAAACCAATAATCAGCATTTCCCTCCGGGTCCAATTCCAGATCTGTCTGACTAAAGGATTTAAATCCAGATAGATTTTTAAGAACTTCTTCAATCGGGGTATCTTTCGGAGTTTGGTACATTTTGGCATTATCCCAAACCTGAATTACCGTGTCGCTACTAATTTGAATAGTTGTCAAATCCATGCTGGTTTGAGAAAATACATGGGGCGCATTGCCTACCAGTAGCACTAAAAGGAGGGCCATTCCCCATAATGGTAATTTGCGGCGTATTATTTTTAGTAAAGCTTTCAATGTTGATTCGCTTTAGCTCCCCGGGATACCTGCAAAATGTAAATGATATTCAACACAAAAACAGCAAACGTAAGCAACTGAAGAAAGTGGCTGTCAGGATGATGTAAAAACACAAAAATGGTCATGAACAAATTCCCAAAAAACTTAAACCAGGCGACGGATTTGGTTCCAATCAGCCCAGGGGCCTTCCTGGAGGCATTAAAGACAAACAAGGAGGCCATGACTACGGTAATTAAATAGGCAGAGGTAGTCCCCATTTTGGTATCAAGTCCTTCCGTTTCGAAGAAATAAAATACAGGAATCCACCAAATCACCAATATCAGCATAAAGGGCACAAACATCTTCCCGAAGAGATCTGTCTTCATCTGGCTTGCTCCATACCTGACAGTAAAATAAGAGATGGCTACATCCATAAAAAACCAAACCCTTAGCCCCCATTGGAACAGTTCTCCCAAATCGGTGTGGAGCAGAAATGCCCAGGAAAACTCCCATGCGATATTGGAACAAACGGCTAGAAAAGGCATCTCCATCTTTTTAAAGCGGATGGCATTCCGTATGATGATAAAATAGGCAACATTCCACAAAACAGTTCCTGCCAGTAAAAAGCCTATTTCAAGGGGGGAGTATACTTGCAGGTTAATCCAATGATGCTCCATGGCGCTGGTTTTTTGGTGTTGATATTCCCCAATCAACCGTAAGCGACTTGGGGATATAAAAATTGATAATGGAGGTATCCGTCATCCGGCTAATCATCAAAATAGACAAATGTTTGGTGATCCACTGCAGTACCATGGAAAAGACCAGGCTTTTGTCCAGCTTCTCTGCAATCCAGGACCAGAATTTCAACCGCTTCCCCATGGTATGAATATGAGCGGTCTCGACGCTGGGTACATCCAACAGATCCGAAATGTCTTTGCCCATAAAAAACCGCATCAGGGCATGGTTGGATTTTTCACCTAAAATCGGTTGGGATTTTTTATTCTGGAATACCAGTAAAGCATCCATCAGGGCTGCTCCCTGGCTACTCTTCGTCACCTGGTGGTCAAAAATGGCATGCCCCAGCTTCCTGGCACTGGCTGAGGTATGGGGGATCATGTCATCCTGAAGCCCCATCAGGTGCCCAATGATAGCCCAGCAATGCGTATAAGCCTCCATTTCCACCTCCTCCAATTTTATGTCGATGCTTTCCAATCCTTCCAGGATCAATGCTGAAAAAGCCATCAGTGTCCCCGCCATGTCTTCCTGATTGATAGGTTCACCATACTTGGAAGCATCCCAACCTTGCCGCTTAAGATAATACCGGATCACAGCATGTATCAGCCGCACCTTTTGTATGGCCCTTAACCCTTTGCCCTTGACGGAGAGTCCTCCGGGAGTCATCGCATAAACCACAAAAAGGGCTGTTTCGGCAATTCTCCTTGAAAAAGCGTTCATCTCTCCGTGTTTTTCATTCAATCGGGCGGTTTGGAACAAAACTTCAGCCCCTGACGCACAGGCATAACATTCCGGTAATGATTTGTAAGAAAGCATCAGGTTGACCCAAATACCATGGCGTATATAGATTTGCTGTCCCAGGGCAATCAAGTCCTGATTGGCCCATACAGGTAATTCCCCGGACATCTCAAAATAGGCCTTTAATGTCTGTGGCGCATCCGCAGGCAATTGGTCCTTATCTTTGGTGATCATTTCAAACAATTGGTTAACTGCCGCCAATTCCCCTTTTTCCATGATTTCCTGAATGGTAGCATCTGCAAGCAGGTCCATCTCCTGTCGTTTATTGGCCAAAAAGGAAGTACTCCAATCAGAGAGCTGGTCATCGGGTAAATCCTTCAGGGCATCCAGAGACCTTCTCTTTAGAGATTTATACCAGGTGACAAATTTTATAGCTCCAGCCAAAAAAACCAGAATCAATAAAAACAGGACTATCAGGTAAACAGACATAGGCTAAGTGTGATTAGGGTTTGATCTTATCCATTCAAATATGTATTTCGAAATCAAAAAAATATCTTTTGTATAAGGATCAATTTAGATGATATCCCCTATCCTTTTTCATCAAAATGGACGAATGATACTTTTATCTGTCCTGATGATTTGATTTTCTTACCGAATGCCTCTCATTGGTAGCTTTGGAACAAGCCGTTTTGAAGCAACTTATGATGAAAATTTCCTTAATATTACAGGATAAATTCACAGGCACAATTGGTCAAAATACGTTTCGTAAGCTATCGATTCAAAAAAGAGGATTCAATGATTAAAATTACCCAGGCAGATCGCCAACAAATCCCGCTCATTCAGGACCTGGCCAAAAGGATTTGGCCCAGTGCCTTCGGAGACATCCTGAGCCCGGAACAACTGGCCTATATGATGGATATGATGTACAGCAATTCCTCCCTGCAAGAGCAAATGGAAAAAAAAGGCCATCATTTTCTCATTGCATCGGAAGGAGGTAAAGCCATGGGATTTGCCTCTTATGAACTTCACTACCTGGGAATTCCGGACCTAAAAATCCATAAACTGTATATTTTACCTGAGGCACAAGGGAAAGGCATTGGCAAGAAAATAATGACTTACCTGGAAATAACCGGCAAAAAAACCGGCATGGATAACCTGGTGCTCAACGTCAACAAATACAATAAAAAAGCTTATCAATTTTATTTAAGCCAGGGGTTTACAAAGATAAGGGACGAAGTTATTACTATTGGGAGTGGGTATGTTATGGATGATTTTACTTTAAGGAAAGGGATTTAATCAGTTAAATATTTTGGTCATCGGGCAAATCAATCTTCTGGGTTTTGGAATTAATATCCTTGATCACCTCATCTAATTCTGCAGCGGAAACCAACACATAGTCCAACAATTGCTTTTTGTCATTAGGCAAGTCGGCAAGTTCAATTTCCAGAAGGCCTACCAAGCCCATCAGCCTGGCCAGGGGGGCACGTACTACATGAGATTGAATCCATGCAATATCCTTGAGCCTTTTATTTTGGTCTTCAATGGTTTCAATATAGGCTTTTTTCAGGGTTATATCGTTTGCCAGCACCAACTTGGCCGGTCGACCGCTGACGTTTATTGGATTTGAACTGATTTCCACTGTGATGACCTCCCCATTTTTTTTTGTATGCAGGAAAGTCCCTGCATTACGAAAGCCTGAATACTTTTTACCCTCTTCAACGGCATGCAGTAGGGTATTTCTCTCTTTATTAGGCCGAATATCGGTAAGGGTCATCAAAAGAAACTCATCTCTGGAATACCCATAGGACTGGATCGCAGCCTCATTGACATCCAGAAACTCAAGAGAAATCTGGTCATACACCCACATGGGTAATGGGCTGAGGTGAAAAAGTTCTTTATACCGATGTTCAGACTCTTCCAGCCTGTTGAATACTTTTTTCCTTTCTATACTATATAGGATACTTCTATACAGGATGTCTGGATGAAGCTCATCTTTGATCATGTAATCCGACATGCCCAGGCTGATAGATTTTACGGCAAAACTCCTGTCAGCATACCCGGTCAGCACAATGATTGGAACCCGGTAAGCCAGGGTTAAAATTTCCTTGATCAGTTGTTCCCCACTTTTATCGGGCAAGCTAAGGTCCAATAAAATGACATCAAAATCACCAAAGGTTTTGGTAGCAGCATCCTTAAAAGTGGCCACCCAATCGATTTCGGCTGCAGGGAATTTTTCCTCCAGGGCCTCAGCTACCAGTACATAATCACCTTCATTGTCTTCGATGATTAGGATGTTTTGGATATCATCTTCTGAAGACATAGGTTAAACTTTGGAGGGAAGCTTTACCAATGAAAACCAAAAGCTTTCAATTTTCTGCAGGATGTCCTGATAACTTTCCGGACCCATTGGTTTGGAAATATAACTGTTTGCATGGTTTTGGTAGGACTCCAGAATATCTCTTTCACTGGAGGACGTTGTCAGCATGATGACAGGAATTTGCTTCAGCCTGTTGGAGCTTTTGATAAACTGCAGCACTTCCTGTCCGTTTTTTTTAGGTAAATTGATATCCAGTAAAACCAGATCAGGAATGCTTCCATACTCTGTACATAAGCAATCTTCCAAAAATTCAACTGCTTCATGACCATCTTTGGCGTAGGTGATATGCAAGGGGATATTGAGCTCTTCTAAAGCCTCTGAAATCAATAATACATCGCCTTCATTGTCTTCAACTAAGAATATTCTCAACATGGTCATGTTCAGCAAGTTTACTTTTGGTTAGGATCTTCCATCCCTGTTTTACCTTTGGATGAGTGATGAAATAAGCATATTAAATTATTTAATTCCAAAAATAAATAGAGAAATTTTTATTTCACCCCAGGAGAACGGATGAAAATTTAATCCTCACAAAACAATTGCCTTAAGCGGATATTTAATTTGAAATCAGCCATAATAAACGGCATTCCCTGAAGGGTTAATTGGTTGGCATTAAAAGAATAAACCTTACTGAAGGGTTGACCTATGGTAATGTTCTATTCGTCCTCGGTTTTAGATCCGGAAACCATCTCTTTTACAGTAAAATAGAAGGTGCTTCCATCTCCTAAAACGGATGTGGCCCAGATCTTACCTCCTGCGTCTTCAATGATTTTCTTACAAATGGCCAAGCCCATACCGGATCCCCTTTTGATCAGCCCTTGATCATATTGCTGAAGGATATAAAATATACTGTCCAAATTTTCAGATTCAATGCCTATACCATTGTCTTTCACGGCAATGGTTTGGTAACCATCTGCACTGGAAACACTGATTTCAATCTTTAATGGTCTGGAAGGATCCCGAAAATTAAAGGCGTTATTCAACAAGTGATCAAATAATTGCAGAAACCTTTTATAATCACCTTTGATCATAGGTAGATTTCCTTTTTTCAGGTCAATTTTACCTCCACCAAATTTCCTCGAGTTCAAATGAACTGCCTTTTCCAGAACTTCATTCAGGTCTACCAATTGGGGTACTTCCCTTTCTTCAGTCAATTGGGAAAACTCTACCAGATCCTGAATCACATCTTTTATTTTATAAAAATTATCCAAAGTCAACTCCAGAAAGGAAATGGATTTTTCCGGCAGGTTATCTTTATTTTTACGAATAAACAGTTCCAGAAAACCATGGCTTTGTCTCACTGGTTCCACCAATTCATTGGATGCCACCAATATAAACTGATCCAATTGGTTCCTGGCGTGTTCTGATTTTATTCGCTCCTTTTCTATTTTAATGTTGGCCTTCTCGAGTTCCTGGACCTTACCATCTAGATAGCGGTAATGTTTATCCATCAAATAATACAACAAGCTTCCTGTCAAAACAACAAATAATACTCCTTTAAAAGATTGATACCTTGTTAATATAGAAGGATCAATACCCTGAAAAAAATATAGGACCAAAATATCACTTCCAAAAATCCACAGTATACCTACAAATACATATAGAATAGATATCTTTATACTCGTTTTCATCTCTACACGTTCTTCATCCTATTCTAACTTGCACTACTTAAAATCAAATGATTAAATTACGAAACAAAATTGATTAGCAGAGATTTTACAAGCAATTAATTTATGCTTTAACATTTTATTTTTTACAGTACCAACCATTCATGAAAACCCGTTAAATTGGTGAAGTGAAAAAAGTTGATAGTTAAATACAGATATCTATGTTTAAATTCTCTTCATGTGCCGTTTTCACCCTGCTGCTTATCTTAATATCCTGCTCTCCCCCTGCTGAGAAAATTTCTCCTATCAGGCAAAACATTACCCTCTCGGTATATGCTTCAGGTAAAGTGTTGAGCAAAAACCAGTATGAGGTGCAGCCCAACAATACTGGCTACATACAAAAAATTCATGTCAGCGAGGGAGATCAGGTACAGCAGGGGACGGTATTGTTTACTTTAACCAATGAGGCAACTCAATTGAATCAGGAATTGGCCCGGATCTCCCAATCATTTTCCGAAAGGGAAAACAACACCGCCAGGCTAAAAGACCTGGTGGTTAAAATAAATTTGGCGCAGGATAAAATGAGACACGATTCGCTTTTATGGTTGAGGCAAAAAAACTTGCATAAGAAGGGCATTGGGACAAGGGTTGAACTGGAACAAAGGCAATTGCAATATTCCCAGTCCAAAACTGAGCTAGCTGGTCTGGAACTTACGCATGAAACCCTGTCCAGGGAACTGCAATACAATGCTGAGAATGCCCAAAAAAACTTTGAAATAGCCCGGTCCAGGGCCAATGATTTGAAAATTAAGAGCGAAATAGACGGCAGGGTTTATGCCTTATTAAAAGAGGCAGGAGAACTGGTAAACCAACAAAGCAGCCTGGCAGTATTGGGAGATGGAGAAGAATTTATTTTAGAGCTCCTGGTAGATGAAAATGATATTGCTCAAATAAAACCCGGTCAAAATATAAAGGTTAACCTGGACAGCTACCGCGGGGAGGTTTTCGATGCAGCAGTGACAAAGATAAACCCCATGATGGATGACAAAACCAAAAGCTTTGTGGTTGAGGCAGAATTCACCAAATCTCCTCCTCAGCTGTACCCTAATTTGACCCTGGAGGCGAACATTATCCTTCAGGTAAAGGAAGATGCACTCATGATCCCCTCTTCATATATATTACAGGACAAATATGTCCTGAATGCAGCAGGAGATACCCTGGAAGTCAAAACTGGCATAAAAAACTACCAACACACAGAAATAGTCAGTGGGATTGAAGGAACGACAGAATTGATCAAGCCATAAAATCGAGCCTGCCTAAAGGAGACAGAAAGGCATGTGACCATTAAGAAACAATTATAAACACATGAAGTACAGTTTATTGTTGGAAATCGCACAAAAACTGATGCTGGCCCGGCTGAAGCAAACCCTGGTTGCAGCAGTTGGTGTAACTTTCAGTATCACCATGTTTGTGGCATTATTGGGTTTTATGAACGGATTGAACCTGATGTTGGATGGATTGGTACTGAATAGAACGCCACATATCCGTTTCTACAATGAAATCAAACCCAATCCCAACCAACCTATTGATGGCTCTGATACTTACAAGAGCTACCATAACATCATCAGGTCCATCAAGCCAAACAATGTCCGCAAAAGCATCTACAATAGTGCGGCCATGATTGAAACCTTGCAAAACGATGAAAGGGTCCTGGGCGTAGCACCAAAGGTCAGCACGCAGGTATTTTACAACATAGGCAATATTGACATCACAGGATCCATAAATGGTATTGATGTAGATGCAGAAAATGCACTTTTCACATTTGATGATTATGTCACTGTCGGAAATACAGGTGATTTGAAAAACACCAACAACAGCATCATCCTGGGCAAAGGGGCAGCCGACCGGATGTTGGCACAGATCGGTGATGTAATTCAGGCTACCACCGCACAGGGAAATTCGGTACAATTGAAGGTAGTTGGCTATTACCAGTCAGGATTGGGTGAACTGGACAATGTGCAGAGTTATACCTCCCTGGAAACAGCCCAAAAAATATTGGGCGAACCCTCCTCTTTCATTACAGATATTCAGGTAAAACTGAAGGCCCTTGAATTGGCTCCGTCCATGGCCAGCGATTATGGTGATTTATTTGAAATCAAAGCAGACGACATTCAAACCGTCAATGCTCAATTCGAAACCGGTACTGAAATACGGAACCTGATCAGCTATGCCGTTGGCATCACCTTGCTAATCGTTTCAGGGTTTGGTATTTACAATATTTTGAACATGATGATTTATGAAAAAATGGATACCATCGCCATATTAAAGGCTACCGGATTTTCCGGTAGAGATGTAAACATTATCTTCATCCTTATTGCACTGATCATTGGGATAGTGGGTGGGGCCGTAGGGTTAATTTTGGGATATCTGGCAGGGTTGGGCATCGATCATCTCCCCTTTGAAACCGAGGCCCTACCTACCATCACCACATTCCCGGTGGACTTTAATCCCCGGTATTATATCATTGGTGGTGTTTTCAGCTTACTGACCACCTACATGGCGGGCTATTTCCCCGCAAAAAAAGCCAGTAGTGTAGATCCGGTAGAAATCATAAGAGGAAAATGACATGAAGGAAAGACTTGTTTTGGAAGCCCAAAAAATCAATAAATATTTTTTTAACCCGGTAGAGACTCAGGTACTGAAAGACATCACCTTCACCATCAACAGGGGTGAATTTGTTTCTGTAATGGGCAAATCTGGTTGTGGAAAATCCACTTTGCTTTACATTTTATCCACCATGGACACCAGCTACCAGGGCAGATTGCTGATAGATGACAGCCCTGTTACCGGAAAATCCTCCTCCTTTCTTTCAAGGATCAGAAATGAAAAAATCGGTTTTGTCTTTCAATTCCACTACCTGTTGGCAGAGTTTTCTGTCCTTGAAAATGTCATGATTCCAGGCCTCAAACTGGGGAAAATCGGCCGAAAAGAACTGGAATACAAAGCCATGGAAAAACTGCGCATCTTTGGAATGGAAGACCATGCACTAAAAAAGGCCAACCAATTGTCCGGAGGACAAAAACAAAGGGTGGCCATTGCCAGGGCGCTGATCAATGATCCTTTAATCATTATGGGCGATGAGCCCTCCGGCAACCTGGATAAAAAAAACAGCGATATTGTATTCGAAATTTTTAAAGAACTGGCCAGTACCTTCAACCAGACTTTATTGATCGTTACCCACGACCCCGAATTTGCAGCTGGTACCGACAGGATCATTGAAATGGAAGACGGCAGGATCATTTCACAATAAAAAAAAACTATTTCTATTTTTTTAAGAAATCCTGAAATATGTGTTCGGACATGATTATCAATTTTGATTTAACAACCGTACAACAGAACCATTTTACACTTTTCTTTAAAAGACCTTTTCCGGCATTGGTTGAAAATCATGTTTTCCCGTGATAGGGATCATGAAGAATAAAAGGTTGTTGGGTTAACTTAGTACTCTAATAAAAAGATAACCCACTAAATTCAATTAACCAATGGAAACACCAGCAAAAAGAAACGGAAGTCTCTGGCCTAAGGTAATATCTGATCTGATGGGATCAGCGAACTTTCCAGAATTTGAAAATCGGTTTTACGACTGGGATCAAAAATTTGAGATCCCTTCAGTAAATATAAAAGAAACAGAGAAAGAATTTCAGGTGGAGGTAGTAGCTCCGGGATTTGAAAAAAAGGATTTTAAAATTGAGTTTTCTGACGGCGTACTCACCATACAGGCCGAAAAAGAAATGAAGAAGGAAGAGGATAAAGAAGAGATCAAAAGGCAGGAGTTTTCCTATGCCTCCATAAAAAGGTCCTTTAGCCTTCCGGAAAATGCAGAAAACGACAAGATAGCGGCCAAATATGAAAATGGCATCTTGCTGCTTCAGATTCCAAAAATTAAACAGACTGCTGCCCCTGCAAAAAAAGAAATTAAAGTTGGTTAGGTCTAGTGAAAAGGCTCCGGTCGCCTGACCGGGGCTTTTTTTATTTCTTTTTCATCAGGACTGATTGCAATGCAGCACTACCGATGAGGTGTTTATTAAATAACTCATTGGGAAAAACACAAATGATAACCTTTGAAAAAGCTGCTCTCATACCATCTTATTTTCTTACCTGAAAGATCAAAAATGAAATTAAACGAATAAGCGATTAAACATTTTCTCAAATGTATTTCAAATACTGACACCGCCTTGATAATAGGAAATAAACTTCAAATACGATTCCCTTACAAGGCATCGGTACCCTTTTTCAGATAAAAATAAGAAATAGCAGCAGCCCCTGTATCTGCCAACGGAAAGGCGTACCAGATCCCCTCCAAACCAAAAAAAATGGGCATGATAATGACCAGGGGTATCAGAAATATACCTTGTTTACTTAAGGCCAGTAATAAGGCGGATTTTGGCTTGCCTATCGCCTGAAAGTAAGCACTCCCTATCAGGCTGAAGGCTAAAAGTGGGGTAGCCAGAAAGGCTTTGCGCATCGCAGGGATACTCTCCCTAATCAGGGCCTCATCTTCTGTGAAAATCTGGATCAACGAGCCAGTAAAACTCATGATCAAAATAAAAATCAAAAAGGCTATCAAACTTGAAGACCGCAATGCAAGCCTGATGGCCAGGTGCACCCTATCCCTTAATCTTGCCCCATAATTGTATCCGGCAATGGGCACAAAGCCCTGGGTGATGCCCAACACCGGAAAATTGGCAAACATCATGACCCGGTTGATTACACCAAAAACCGATAAGGCCATTTCTCCTCCGTAAATAAAGAGCTCATTATTCAGAACTATGGCCAGTATACTTACGGTCCCCTGCCTGGCCAGCGTAACTGCCCCCAGGGCAGAAATTTCCCTGGCAATGGCCATATCAGGTTTAAACCAGGAAACTTTAACTTTCATGATGGATTTTCCAAACATGAAAAACCACAAAGTATAGCCTGCACTCGTAATATAAGAAATGGTAGTGGCCCATGCGGCGCCTTTTAGCCCCATATCCAACCACACAATAAAAATGGGATCTAAAATGATATTGAAAACAGCAGGTACAATGAGGGTGTACATGGCCACTTTTGGATAACCCTCAGCCCGGATCACATTATTGCTCATCATGGCCCAGGCCAAAAATGGAATACCTATGAGGATGATGGAAAAATAATCCCTGGCGGGTTGTAAAACATCTCCTTTCCCCCCAAAAAGTTTCAGGATTTCGTCTGAAAAAACATAGCCCAAACCGACAAAAAACAAGGCCAGGGTCAGGGTCATCCCAATCTGGTTGCCAAAAGTAGCGAAGGCCCTGGGATTATCATCATCCCCAAATGCCCTGGAAATAATGGATGCTCCCCCTACCCCTATAGACATGCCTATACTTGAGATCAGAAAGGTGATCGGTAACACCACCGTGATGGTGGCAATTCCAAGGGAGCCCACAAAACGACCTACAAATATCGTGTCTACAATACCATAAATGGATAAAACCAAAATCCCTACCGCTGCCGGAAGGGCCTGCTGTACCAGTAACTTTCCTATTGGGGAATGACCAAAAGCATGGTTATTTTTTTCCATAAAGTGCGAATTCCCAAAGGCCAGGGAAATTGAAAATTGGGTTTACCCCGGCAAAGTACCCATTTTATCCCAATGGATAAACCCCAATTATTTTAAGGTTTCAAAAAGTTTTGGTAAACTGAATTTTCACTTTCAGCTGCAAATCCCTGATAACCTTAAATATTTCTCTGATGGTCACTACCTGGACCTTGGTTAAGGTATTGATTTTGATGTAATTGACAGGTGGCCTATTGTCCTTGATGACGGTACCTGCCTGCTTTTCCAGCCTTAAGCCCATCAGGTAATAATAGGCCTGGTATAACTCAGCCGAAGCCTTGCTGGTAAAAACACCTCTTTCTGTAAGAATTTTTAGTCTTTTCCCTGTATTGGTTTCAAATATCCTGTTGGCCAGCGCATACAAGCGGATGGCATCTACCATGGGTGTCATGGCTTTTTTGATATCAAAAACTTGTTCCTCCTCCACTTTAAAAGTCCTTATATTTCGCAACCAGGTAAGCTGGGTATCATATTGCAGGGCATTTTGTGCCATGTTGAAATAAAACCGCTCCAGGGGATGTTGCAGTTGTTCATCCATAAAAACCTTCAGCTCATTTAGCAAGGAAAAGTCACCATATATGGGTCGGCAATCGAAGAATGTCCCGTAACTCATTACCGTTTCAATGGAGGATTCCTGAAACCAGGCGGCATAATTTTTCTTCCAATGAGAAAGGGAATGGGTCCACTTGGGATTGCTGGCCATGTAGCCCCCTTTACAATAATTGAAGCCTATCTCATGAAGCCTGTCTGAAACCTCCCTGGCAAATCCCAGGAAATAATCCCTCACCAATGCCCGCTGTTCATTGGCTTTGTCCTCATAAATAATGGCATTGTCCTGATCTGTTTTCAGGGTTTGCTCTTTCCTGCCTTCGCTTCCCAAAACAAAAAAAACAAAATTTGCCGGTGGCAGTCCCTGCTCTTTTACCACCTGCTCGATTACCCTCAGCGCAATGGTATCTGCTACGGTAGAGATAATCTGATTGATGATTTCAGCCCTTACCCCTCGTTGGATCAATTGATCCACAATACCGGGTACCTGCTGCCACTTTAACTTTAATTCCTCCTTATCCAGGGCCAACTTTACCGACTGGATAAATACAAAAGGAGATTGTGACTGAATGGTCAATATCTTATTTCTACTCGTCACACCCACGTACTCCCCTGCCTCAGAGACCAGCAGGTACCTGGTTTTGGTGCGAAACATAAGCAATAAGGCTTCATAAACGAATGCTGTTTTTGGAATGGAAACCAGCGTTTTGTCCATGATATCAGCTACCGGGCTTTCCGGTGATACTCCCTGAGCCAACACATTATCTCTCAATGTAATGTCTGTGATGACCCCAAGAATCCGGGCTTTATCCCAGCCTACAAACAAGCAGCTGGACATTTCTTTCCGCATGATTTGGGCAGCCGCCGCTATGGAGGTATCCGGCACGCAATATAAAATTTCCTTTAGTGGGATTTCACCAATGGTCTTGACATAAAAATCATCTAATGCAGTCAATGGCTCAGAAGGCATGCAAACAGTTTTTTTTGTAAAGATGAACAATCATTTTGAGTTAATAAAAAAGTAATTGCAATTTACAGTTTGTAATTAAAAAAAACCGCCTTACATTTGCACAAGCTTTTGAAAAAGCACCATGAAACAGGCTGAAAAGCCTGTTTCTATTTTAATGAATAACTCAACTGGATAGCCCATCCCGACTTTTAGGTCGGAGGACGAGGCGTTAAGAAAATGTCCCTTAGGACATTTTTAGGCTTGGGCCAGCATGCTGGGTGGGTTAGGTGATAAATATTAAGTTAAATTAAAAAGGTCCTGTAGCTCAACTGGATAGAGCAACTGCCTTCTAAGCAGTAGGTTCCAGGTTCGAGTCCTGGCAGGATCACTTTAGGTGTGATCGAATATCGAAACTCGATAGAGCATCCCGACCCAAAGTCGGGAAGGTTCCTGGTTCGAGTCCTGAAAGGATCACAACGAGGCCCAATTATTTCAGGGCCTTCAACTGGTCAATATTACCGATTCCGTAGCTCAGCTGGTAGAGCATAACACTTTTAATGTTAGGGTCCTGGGTTCGAACCCCAGCGGGATCACCAAGTTAGAAAAGGTTGCATAATAATATGCGATCTTTTTTTATTTAAATATTTCATGGGGTGAGAAGTTTATCCCGACGGGACCT
>NZ_WOFO01000012.1:58927-59013 GCF_010993705.1 Cyclobacterium sp. SYSU L10401
GCGAACCCCAGCGGGATCACCAAGTTAGAAAAGGTTGCATAATAATATGCGATCTTTTTTTATTTAAATATTTCATGGGGTGAGAA
>NZ_WOFO01000012.1:59111-150287 GCF_010993705.1 Cyclobacterium sp. SYSU L10401
AAGTTTATCCCGACGGACGACCTGAGGAGACCAAGTCGGGGAACCCCAGCGGGATCACCAAGTTAGAAAAGGTTGCATAATAATATGCGATCTTTTTTTATTTAAATATTTCATGGGGTGAGAAGTTTATCCCGACGGACGACCTGAGGAGACCAAGTCGGGGAACCCCAGCGGGATCACCAAGTTAGAAAAGGTTGCATAATAATATGCGATCTTTTTTTTATTTAAATATTTCATGGGGTGAGAAGTTTATCCCGACGGGCGACCTGAGGAGACCAAGTCGGGGAACCCCAGCGGGATCACCAAGTTAGAAAAGGTTGCATAATAATATGCGATCTTTTTTTTATTTAAATATTTCATGGGGTGAGAAGTTTATCCCGACGGGCGACCTGAGGAGACCAAGTCGGGGAACCCCAGTGGGAGGACATGCCGTTTAGAAAATGTCCCTTAGGACATTTTTAGGCTTGGGCCAGGATGCAGGGCAGGTCTGTAATTATTTTTAACCTTGTTCTTCGGAGCAAAGTTTTCTTGATTTAAGCAATTTGACTGGGCGAGAAGTTTATCCCGAAGCAGGGCTGCCCAGTGGGAGGATTCGGGAAGCCCGAGCGGGAGGACAAGCCGTATAGAAAATCTCCCTTAGGGCATTTTTAGGTTTGGGCCAGCATGCAGGGTGGGCCTGTATTTATTTAAAACCTTGTTCTTCGGAGCAAGGTTTTTGTATTTTTAACCAACTGTCTGAGAAGTTACTCCTTCATCACCTTAAAGGCATGCCGTTCACTCCCCGCCTGAACCTGTAGCAGGTACAATCCCTGTGGGAAATCGAAATCCATGACAAACTCCACTCCCTGCTGTTCCTTATTAAAATGGTTTTGCTGCCTTAGCCGACCTGAGCCATCCACTAGGCGTACATCCACTTCTCCCCGGTAACCATTGTTGATAAAGAGGGAAAGCCTTTCATTCACCGGATTGGGCCCAATGGCATAACCCGCCCTTCCGGCAAAGGTTTCATCCCCGGTACTGGAAACTACCACTACCCCCGATAGCCTGTTACACTGATCATCTATAACGGCTACCTGATAGGCTCCGCCATCTTCTACCATGTAGCTTCTTTCTGTGGCGCCTGCTATGACCTGACCATCCCTGTACCACTGATAAGCACTTGCAGGGATCCTGGAGCTCAACTGGGATCCATTGGCCACAATTTCCGGTCTTCTCAGGGAATTGGCAGTAATGGTGATATCCCTTTCATACCTGTTGACTCCACCAGGCCCGCCTATCTCAAGGGATACCCGGTAGGTCCTGGCGTTATTGAATATAAAAGTAGGATCAGAATCAGTAGAAGATCCAAAACCCCCAAAATCCCATTGGTAAGAGGTAATATTTCCTTCAGAGAGGTTCACGAATTCGGATAGCCCACCGGCACAGTTGAATACCACTTCAAAATTGGCCAATAAAACGTTTTCACAAGATATATTACTCCAATTGGCTGCGTTGGTTACCGTAGAAAGGGGATCCAGATTTATGACAGACTCACCCTGTAAATCTACATTTTGCACACTCAGTCCTTCGAAACAATATTTCTTGTAGGGCTCATGAGTCAAAGTAGCTTTACCCGGCGAACGGATAAGTGTCTGTGCGCCAACGGCATCCGCATGACTGATGTTTTCATTCACTATCAGGGACAAGCCATCGGCAAGAATCAACTCTGCCCCGGTCCCCAGATTCAGGGAATTCACTGCGGTCATGTCCTGGTTTATTTGCGTTGCGCCATTTAGCTCGAGATTACGGATGGTACCGGATGCATTTACCTCCAAAATTCCACCTGCATTTACCAGACTTTGTATCTCGGAGGCGGAAAAATCTTCATAAACGCCATTTTCCCCTGAAAACACCATGTTCAGGGACTCTTCTATGATGGCACCCGGATCAGCCCTAAAGCCTTCTTCAAATTCCAGTCTGGACAAGCCTCCACGTAATCTGGTCCCTTCAGACAGGGTAATTTCATTCACAAGCAGTCTCTCCATACCAAATTCTACGTCAGCACTGCTGATTTCCAGCAAATCTATACCGGGCATGGAAAGTACCCTCCACCTGCCTTCATCAAACCAGACATTAATTTCTGAAAAGTCCAGTTGCCCAAAGTCAAGTATATTTTCATTTTGATCCCTACCTTCGAAGTGGATCAGGCCATTTCTTACATTGGTGAGGTTGTTGCTGGACCTGAAGCCATTCCTGATCAATAGTTCATTTTGGTTTAAATCCAAAACCAACGGTTCCTGGCCAAAAATATTCAGGCTAAAAACATCTGTGTTTCTGGACAGGTTGATGGTTTGGCCTGCCACAGATCGGTCTATCACCACCCGGGTCCCTTCGTCAGGTATTAAATTGGCACTGGGTCCATTGCTGTTTTCAGACCAGTTACTGGGATTATCCCAATCCCCATCGCTGCCTATCCAATACAGCGTGCTGGATTGTCCATCTGACACTCCGGCTGAAAAAACCAGACTAAACGGCTGTTGTCCATGGGTTAATTCTCCCTTATGACTGACCTGCACGGTATACCGCTGTGGTGTCGGGCTATCTATGGAGACCTGCTCCACATTGTCCCTGAAATTATCCACACTATTGCTGGCGATGGCACTGGAACCATCATTGGGGTTTAAGGTCCAGGGAAAAAAGGTGTTTCCATTTTCGTCAATTATCCTCAAGTCCAGGTCATTTACCAACATCAAATTGGTGGGATTTACACTGGGTGACGGAGAAGTCCCGGCCGGGTCGGTCCAGGCGATGGTAGCTTTTACGGGGTCCACCCCATTGGAAATAAATTCAAATTCATAGGTCTCTCCCTCCCGAAGGTTTAGCTCCCGGATGATTTTCGAACTACCATCCTCATCAATGATCATTTCGGCCGCAGCTTCTGTATCCAGCAGCCCCCATCCAAACATGTAATCAGGGCCAGGGTTCATTCCTGCTTCTTTCGCCGTTTGGATGCTCAGTGCTTTCAGTGTTGCAGAATGCATGTACCTGCCAGCATTTCTATCATTGAACAATTCCTGAAGCAGCAATAAGGAACCTGATACGTTGGGTGCGGCCATGGAAGTACCACTCAGCGAGGCATAGCTGTCAGCCCCATTTTCGCTGAGCACTGCCGAGGAGAATACATTAACCCCCATTCCGACAAGGTCGGGTTTGATTCTCCCATCATCTACGGGTCCCCAACTGGAAAAGGAGCTCATGGCTATATCTGAAGGATCGGTGTATTCACCCTGCATACCAACCGCCCCAATGGTAAGGCTGTTTTTGGCCACACCTTCAGGACCGATAGAATCATCCGGCCCGTCAGCATCCCTTGATCCATCACCCACATCGGACCGGTCATTTCCTGCTGCCCAAACAATGGTATAAAAAGGTTTGGCAAAGGCCAGTTCATCTATTTGCCTGGATTTATTCGTGTAGAATCCAAACCTGTAATCCTCACTTGAACTGATGCTTTCATTTCCTGCCCAGCTCCAGTTATTGTTGCTGTCGCGGAACCAGCCCATCAAAAAACCATAAGAATGGTTGGAGATGAGATGCCCTTCAGGGTTTAGGTCTGGATCATAGCTGTTTTGGGTCATTTTGGAAATATCGGCATCCCAATTAAAGGCCCAACCGGTGGCTTCATTTGCCATACCCCGGGCATTACGGTTGTTTCCTGCTGCCAGAATGGTACCTGTGACATGGGTGGCATGGTTACTGATTTCCTCCGTCGATCCATCAATCTGGGTGACCCTGTTACCAAATTCATTGTGAGTAGCTTTGGGCCTGGTCTGATCGTAGATACCAATGACCATATCTGCACCTGCCAGGTTCAGGTTTAAATTCCCTCCCGCCTGTAAAGCACTGGTACCAGTGGCTGCAGCAGCATTTACATTATGTGTTGTGTAGTAAACCGGATGGTTTTCCTCATCCAGGTATTGGAATACAGCGACTCTTTCCCGGGAAAGGTTCATGGTGAGCGGAATTCCCAGCTCCTCAGCCAGGACTGATTTTTCTTCAGGTTTTAAGCTATATTGCCTGACATTATCCTGTAGCCTCTGGAATACTTCTGATCTGACTTTCTGCATTCCTCCCTGAGGTACCTGGGCAAATCCCACTTTTGCAACCAAAAGAAGGATGACCAAAAGAACATTTTCTTTCATCCGATTTCTACCATTTGTTCAGGAGCTGGTAATCCAGGTAATTTTTCCTGGACCCTGCTCAAATTCTCTTTATTCTATCACCCTTGTCAGGGTCGTAACACCACTTTCTTCTGCTTCTTCATTCCTCCAATTGATCCTAATGGTGCCATCCTCGTTTACCCTTCCCGTACCATTGAAAGTATCGTCTCCAAAGACCAGGTCAGGTTGATCCGTAATGGTTATTTCACCGCACAACTCGGTAAACACCGCTGGGTTATCTTCTGCTCCGAACACCTGAGAATAAACCCCGCCCGTGATATCAGAAATCCTATAGGTAAATGGCTCCAATTCGGTAATCACCACCTGATAATTTACGGTTCCTCCGGTACCTACGGTAACCGTACTGTATTCTCCGGCCAAATCAGAAGGACAAGATAACCTGATCTCTAGGGTCAATTGGTTGTAATTGGTGCTGATTTTCATATCACCGGCATCCAATATGGTCAAGGTCAGGTTGGGGGATTCTTCCGTGCCCAGATTTCCGGTAAGAATTTCCAGGGGCATGTCCACAAAACTGCTGTTGGCAGGAATGGTGACCTCATTGTCTACCAAACGGTAATGCACCCCTGCTATGGCCGTGGATTCCGGGTCTACTCCTACCAAAATGGTAACCGGTTCTGACAATTGCTGACCAACCAGGTTTAACCTTACCACTTCCTGGTCTACCTGGTTATCATTGGTCTTGGTCATGATCTTACGGATGGTACCATTTGGTCTCGATGCATCTTCAAATTCAACTTCCAAACCTTCCCAAACGATATTGAACCCGGATTCCTCCATACAAGCTGATAGCCACAGGGAGGAAAAAACCACCAAGACCAAAACAATTATTTTTTTCAATGCTTCCATATTTAATATCCCGGGTTTTGCTCAAGGTTTTCGTTTAACTGAATCTGCTCCAACGGAAGGTTTCCCAGAATCCTGTAATCTGTGTAGGGTACTTCCAGAAATTCTCCATGCTTACTGATATCCCTCCCGTTTCTTTTCAAATCGAAAAACCGATGTCCTTCCAAGGCAAATTCCAGTCTTCTTTCCAATAAGATCCGATTTAGCAACGCCTCCCCCGAAAGGAGATTGTCAATGGCTCCCAGGCCCCTTTTGGAACGAAGGGCATTGATGTCTTCCCTGGCCCCGGCAGGGTTGCGCTGATACCTGGCTTCGGCCCTGATCAGGTACAATTCCGCTGCCCGGATTACCGGAATATTTTCCAGAAAATCACCCTTATAACCCGTCCATTTTCTGCTGGCATATACCGGACCCTCAATCCCTTCCCTTGTCGTTTCTCTCCAACAATTCCTTCTGACATCCCCTTCCTCATAGGCGGAAATCAATTCATTGGATGCCCCAATGATAAATTGAGCAGCCGGTTCATTATCTGCAACCAGTGAATTGAGGGAATTGTTAACCCCATCTACACTGCTCCAATCCACCTGCCTGAGTTCAAGCTCAAACAGGGACTCAGGGTGGGGTGCCCTGGAAAAACCCTGTACATACTGACCGGCCTCCGACAAACCGTCCCCGTTGGTTCTAAGGCCCAGGAAGTCCATGGCAGAAGTGG
The DNA here is from genome assembly GCF_010993705.1 of Cyclobacterium sp. SYSU L10401. Classification (GTDB taxonomy): domain Bacteria; phylum Bacteroidota; class Bacteroidia; order Cytophagales; family Cyclobacteriaceae; genus Cyclobacterium. The sequence goes on from NZ_WOFO01000012.1 coordinate 64,890, forward strand.
CTGCGGCCTCCGCCTCTTCCATGCGATTCCAATACAGGTAAAGCCTGGCCAGCAAGGTCAATGCTGCCCCTGCATTGGCATAATAGACCCCTTCCGAGCCTATGGGGACAGCCCCTACCAGGGGTATCGCTTCTAGTAAATCACTTTCAATCTGCTGGTAAACCTCCTCCACTGTAGACCTGGTTCTGAAATCGGCATCTGAGGCTACCAATGTGGGGGTCAATCGCAAAATTGGCCCCAGGTTAAATCCATCAACCTCCCTCCCTGGCTCATATCCGTATACCCGGCAAAGGTCAAAATAAAACAATGCCCGCATAAAATAGGCATCCCCTTTGATAAAGGACTTTTCCTGTTCTTCTCCTGAGACAGTTTCATCATCTATACTTTCAATGATGAGGTTAGCATCGTTGATGCCTCCATAGACCACACTGTTCCAAATGGCGATGTGATCCCGGTCTCCATTGGATTCTTCTCCCTGATACCTCCCTGTATTGGCTACAATCCTTAAGTTATCAGCCAATATTTCTGGAGCAATCATCATTGTTTGCCCATAATAACTGAAGCTTGTCGCCCGGTTATACATGGAATTGGCCACAGATTGAAAGCCAGAGACATCATTAAAAGCTACCTCTGGAGTAAGACTTTGTCTGGGCGTGGTATTCAGGTCTGTACAGGAAAACACTGGTAAAGCAAGCAAACCTGAATAAAGTATGTATTTTCTGATCATCTTCATCTCTCTCTTTATCAAAATGTAAGGTTGATACCTGCAGTAATTTGTCTTCCTATCGGATAGGTACCATAGGTATCTCCAATGGAATTTACTTCCGGATCCAGACCATTGTATTTTGTGAGTGTCCACAGGTTTAATCCCTGTACGAATACATTCATTTCATCTATTCTTGCCTTGGAAAGCAAGGTGGTGGGCAGGTTATAATTGAGGGTGATTTGCTTTAGCCGGATATAGCTCCCGTCTGAGATTTGTTTGGTAGAAAACTGCTGGTATCCGGAATGCCCCGGGATTCTTCCACCTTCATAGGGCTTGGGAACATTCGTGATCTGTCCGGGCGTTCTCCAGAAATAAAGCTGATCGGTGGTTTGGTTGTCCTGCCCTATGGATCCCGCTTGTGCCATGTTGTACAAATCCTGATTGAATGCCAGGTTTCCGTACTGATACTGGAAAAACACTTCCAAACTTACCGGTCCATAGGATAGCGTATTGGAAAGGCCACCATAATTCCAGGGCAATGCACTTCCTATGTATTTCTGATCATCGTCACTGAGCAGGTAAGTATATTCACCGTTTTCATCGAAGTACATGGGAGCACCATTGGCTGGATTGACCCCAGCATACTCATAGGCATAATAAAAATCTATGGGTTTTCCTACGATCAGGTCGTTGCCCAGGCGATCCAGGCCTTCGTATAGCTCCAGAAGTTCATTGGAAAATATAGAAGTATTGAAAGCAGTGGTCCAACGAAACTTGCCATAGATCAGATTAGTGGTCTGCAAGTCAAAGTCTATCCCCTGATTCCTCACCTTCCCGGTGTTTCTGGTAATTGACCCGAATCCTGAATCTATGGGTAATTGGGTTTCAAAAAGCAATTTGCGGGAATCCTTTCGCCAAACATCCACTGTAGCAATGATCCGCCCATTAAAAAAAGTACCATCCACCCCAAAGTTCATGGAAACCGACTCCTCCCAGGTCAATTGGTCATTCCCCAACTGCACAAAACGCAAAGCTCCTCCTCCCAGATACTGTCCGGCGGAACCAACCAGGGTTCTGGATTCGAAGTTGCCTATGTTGGAGTTTCCTGTAATCCCATAAGAGGCCCTTATCCTCAGGTTATCCACCCATAAAGCGTTCTCCATAAAGCGCTCTGATGAAATCCTCCAGCCCGCAGATACGGCTCCAAAATTACCCCAGCGGGTATTGGTTCCAAACCTGGACGAGCCATCCCGCCTGATGGTCAAATCAAAGGTATATTTGTCATCATAATCATATTTGGCCTGACCAAAAAAACCGGACCTGATGTATTCCGTGTAGAAGCCACCCACCTGAAAAGGTTGAGCCGCATTCTGCAAATACCTTAATACCGGGTTGGGAAACCCCCTTCCCGTGGCAGAGGTGTTTTCCTGGGTTTCCATCTTGTACTCGTATCCCAGGATACCGGATAAGGTATGGATATCATCAAATTTTTTGTTCACATTGAAATTGGCGTTGGCATTGGAATTGACAATCCTCCGGTCTGTGAACGTGGAAGAGCCGCCATAGCTGGCAAAGGCAGGAATGGTGGAAGGCCGGTTGTTTTCGTCCCGATTGTCAGAAAAGTCAATGCCTCCAAAAGCAGTAAAACCCAGCCAGGGCAAAAATTTGTAATTCAATTGCAAATTGGAAACCGACTGATAACTGGTCCCTTTTCTAAGCTCCTGCCTTACTCCCTGAACAATGTTATATCCAAAAAGATGTTCGGAGGGATATTCTGCGAAACTACCATCTTCATTGTAAATGGGAACATTTGGCCGGGAAACATATCCTGCCACAAAAGGGCTGTTGACAAAATTACCCCGGTCAATGGCGCCATTGGTTATCTGCCTGGATAGTGACAAGTTGGCATTTATACTGAACCTGTCGTTTACCCGATGGGAAAGGTTCATCCTTCCAGTGGTTCGGGAATAATCGGACATGATGATTTGGCCCTGCTGATAGGTGTGAGAACCGGATATGAAAAACTGGGTACCTGCATCACCTCCTGACAGGGAAACGTCATAGACACTCATTCTCCCATCCCGGAACAACTCTCCCAGCCAGTCTGAATTCTGTATGCCTGTGTCGGAAGGACTCCCAAAAATATTTTCTGCATCTTGAGGGTTAAGTCCCGCATTGATATATGCCTGCCTTTTGATAGAAGCCAGTTGATTTGAATTCATCACATCATAGAAGCCCAAAGGCTGCACCAATCCTTCCTGTGCAGAAACCCTTACTTTCGTCTGGCCCTGCTTTCCCCTCTTGGTGGTGATCAGGACCACCCCATTGGCCGCCTGCGCGCCATAGATAGAAGCAGCGGCTGCATCTTTAAACACCTCTATGGACTCTATATCGTTGGGATTGATGGAGGCAAGTGCATTCTGAGGTCCCTGACCTGATAATCCACCGGAGGCTACCTGTACGCCATCCACGATATATAAAGGCTGGGTACCCGCATTGATGGAACCTACACCTCTGATTTGGACGTTTAAAGTGCCTCCCGGCTGGCCCGAACCTGAGGTCACCTGCACACCGGCAACCCTACCCTGCATGGCCCTGTCAAAGGATTGCATGGGAAGATCCTGGAATATTTCTCCTTTGACGGAGGCAATCGCCCCGGTGACTTCCCTCCTGGTCTGGTCGCCATAGGAGGTGACTACCACTTCATCCAGGGCGGTAATATCCGGGCTCAAAATTACATTGATGTTGTTTCGGTTTCCTATGGTTACCTCCTGAGGCTGTAATCCCACAAAGCGGAAAATCAAGGTGTTTTCTCCTTCGAGTACCTCAATCTGGTAATTCCCGTCTATGTCTGTAACCGTTCCCGTGTTGGTCCCCTTTACCAAGACCGTCACTCCTGGGATAGGCAATCCGGCTTCTTCATCGGTAACAGTACCGGTTATTGTCCTGCTTTGTGCCAGGGCCCAGGTGGACAGGGAAAGTAAAATCAATACCAGTGGTAGGGCTTTATTCATAAATTTGATTTGAAGTTAACAATCAATCAATTTTATACAAATTCTGTGGATATTCCAATCAATGGCAGGAAGTAAAGCGGATGATCTTGGATTTCCAACAAATTATAAACGCTTTAAAACCAATTCAGTTTATGCAAATCGGATATTTCTGAAGGAAACTATTGGATAACAACTTCAATCCTTCGATTGTATGACCTGTTTTCCTCTGTATCATTGGGGCGGAGAGGGGATGAAGAACCTTCTCCACTGGTGTCAATTCTTTCCCCAGGTATTCCTGAATCAATCAGAAATGCCCTGACTTTTTCCGCTCTTCTTCTGCTAAGGGACACATTATAGGTGTCATTGCCCACATTATCAGTGTGCCCTGCAATCAAAATGGATACTGCAGGATGATCTTCCAAAAATTTCACCAGCCGCTTAAGCGAACTGATGGAAGCAGGTTTAAGGCTGGTTTCATCAAAATCAAAAAATACATTCTCGAATACAAAATAATTTCCGGAGGCGATGGGTTCCAGATAGACTTCCAGGTTTTTTCTGTTCTTCAAACTATCACGATCCACATTGAAAATCTTAGGCATAAATCCCTTTTTTTCTACATACAGACCTGAAAAAGCCTTGTCCGGATAGATCATGGTGAAAGCCCCGCTTTGTCCATCCGCATTAAATCTGTATAAAGTGCTATCCGTGTCCAGGTCTACAAGAGAAAGTATAGCATCTACAGGTTCACCGGTTTCCTCATTGACTACCTTTCCTTCGGTCACGATTATTTTTTCACCCAGATCGATCTCCTGCGGAAAATCAAATCTATACAAATAAGAACTATCCACCCTTCCCGATAAGTAACTGTTTTCCGTGTAATAGGCATAATCCTTTTGTGCAGCAATAAACAGGGCTACCTGATCCTTTTGGTCGTTTATGGGATAACCCAGGTTTTCTGGCTTTTCAAACCCTCCGGTCCCATACCTGCTCAAAAAAATGTCCTTTCCCCCGTATCCTTCATGTCCGTCTGAGGCAAAGAAAAGGACTGTATTGTTAAAAAACACAAATGGAGAGACTTCATTTCCACTGGTATTCACCTCATCTCCAACATTTTTTGCCTCCGACCACTGGCCATCTGCATGGCTTTCGGTATACCAAATGTCGTTTTCCCCCTCTCCCCCTGGGCGATTGGAAGAAAAAAACAAGGTACTGCCATCGGCAGAAAGGGAGGGTTGTGAATCCCAAAACCTGGAATTGACATTTTTCCCCATGTTCTCCGGTTTCTGCCAGGTACCGTTAACTTTTGCTGTAAGGTAAAGATCACAGCTTCCAAAGGAATCCGGGGTATCGCAGGAAGTAAAGATCAGGAGGTTACCATCCGCAGAAATGGTGCAGGTACCCTCGTTGTAGCGGGTATTAATCATCACCGATATGGGTTCAGGAATGGTCCACTTCCCATCCTCCGAATTGGAAAAATAAATGTCTTCGTGGTCTCTGGGAGCTATTCCATCCCTTTTGGTGAAAAAAATCCGCTGTCCATCGGCTGTCAACACCGGAAAATACTGTAACCTGAATTGATTGAGAGGAGCGGCCAACTTTTCTTTGTTCAGCTTTAATGGGTTATTGATTCCTTCCGCAATGAGCTCAAGTTGGCGCTGCTTCTTCTGATAAGCGTCTGAAGACAGGAATTCAGGAGTGAAATAACCCTTATGCTCCTCCACCACATCCAATGCTTGCTGAAAATCCCCCATTTGCAGGTGTATCTGTCCCTGCAACCAACCCATTTTCCCTCTAAAAAAATCACTATCCTTGATGGCAAGCCGACTTTGCCCCATTTTTATTACCTCCAAGGCCTCGGTAGCCTGACCACTGCTCAGCAAAACCTGGGCGTGCCGAATATACGCTTCATAAAAATCCTTGCTTCTGGAATAGGCCTCCCGGAATTTCTCCCTCGCTTCGGCTAATTGCTTCCTTTGAAGAAAACCCTCTCCTTCTTCAAAATACCTGATGGCCCGCTTGTCGATAATGGAATATTCCTGAGCCATCCCCTGTACACAGGCAGCAACCAATAGCAAACAAAGCAACACCAACCTCAACATATCTTTCTAGGGTATTTCCATGTATTTATGGGTTTGCAATGAAACCCTCCAGGAAGGATTTTCTTTAACAAATTCGATGATTAAAGGGGTCATCTTTGCTGCCCTGGACCATTCAGGCTGCAGCAGCAGGTGGCATTTATCCTGGACCAATGCGGCATGTTTCAAGGCAAAATCAAAGTCACTTTTATGGTTAATGATCACTTTCATTTCATCGGCGCGTTCATAAATACCCAGATCCGGAGCTTTAAACTTCTTGGGTGAAAAACAGATCCAGTCCAGACTTCCGGATAAGGGATAAACCCCAGAGGTCTCCAAGTTGATTTGGAACCCCTTTTGTTTCAGCAGTCTGGTAAGCAAGCTTAAATCATACATCATGGGCTCTCCACCCGTTATCACAGCCAATCTTGAAGGATAGGACGCTGCTTCTTCCACTATCTTTTCCACCGGAACCAAAGGCCAATTGCCTGCCTCCCAGGAGGATTTTACATCACACCAGACACAACCCACATCGCATCCACCCAGGCGGATAAAGTAGGCGGATTGTCCTGAAAATATTCCTTCTCCCTGAATGGTATAAAAGGCCTCCATTAAAGGCAAAAGCTGCCCTTTCTGAACCAATTGCTGTTCTTCTTTCATAATTTTTGATTGAGCGGGTTATTGAACCGCTGGTTTACAATAAATTAAACGCTAAACTCAGGGATAAATTTCTCCCTTTGCCGCCAAAAGCGTATTATATAATAGCGAAGCAATGGTCATCGGCCCTACTCCCCCTGGTACCGGTGTGATGGCTGAAGCCTTTTCGGCAACTTCATCGAAAACCACATCGCCTACCAGTCGGTAACCGCTTTTCTTGCTGTCGTCTGCGATACGGTGTATGCCCACATCTATCACCACTGCACCGGGCTTTACCATATCCCCAGTCACAAATCCAGCTTTTCCAATGGCCACGATCAGGATGTCTGCACTGGCGGCGATTTCTTTGAGGTTTTGGGTGCGGCTATGGGTGAGCGTTACCGTACAATTGCCCGGATAATCATTCCTGCCCATCAATATACTCATAGGAGACCCTACAATGTGACTCCTGCCGATCACCACGCAATGCTTACCCGACGTTTCTAATTCATACCGCTTCAGTAACTCTACAATGCCATTGGGAGTGGCAGAAATATAGGCCGGCCAGCCAAGCGTCATCCTTCCTACATTTGCCGGAGTAAAGCCATCTACGTCTTTTTTAGGTTTAATCTCTGCGGTAACCTTATCCACAGCTATGTGCTTTGGTAGCGGCAACTGTACAATTAATCCGTGGATACCAGGGTTATCATTGATTTTCCGGATCTCCCTGAGCAATGCCTCCTCGGACACCTCTGCACCCAGCCGTACCAGGGTGGACTTAAAACCAACCTGCTCACAGGCCTTTACTTTTGCCGCAACGTAGGTCTGGCTGGCGCCATCCTCGCCCACCAATATGGCAGCTAAATGAGGAGGTTTTTTACCTTCCCCCGTCATTTGGGCTACCTCTGCGGCTATTTCTTCCTTTATGGTAGCCGAAATTTTTTTTCCGTCGATTTTAACAAATCCGTTCTTTTGTTCCATAAGTATTTTTTTCAAAAGCAGTTCCGGAATCAGGTGACCCGGGTTAATTGAACAGGTGTAAAAAAAAGAGTTGCTAGTCTAATTTCAACACGGCCATAAAGGCTTCCTGAGGCACTTCCACATTGCCTACCTGCCGCATCCGTTTTTTTCCTTTTTTCTGCTTTTCCAATAATTTCCTTTTCCGTGAAATATCACCTCCATAGCATTTTGCCAATACATTTTTCCGCAAGGCTTTAACCGTCTCACGGGCAATTACTTTCGTTCCAATGGCGGCCTGAATGGCGATTTCAAACATTTGCCTGGGCACCAGCTCTTTCAGTTTTTCGCAGAGTCGTTTTCCCCATTCGTAGGCCTTGTCCCGGTGAACAATCGCTGAAAGGGCATCCACAGGTTCTCCATTGAGCATGACATCTAATCGAACCATGTGCGACTGCCTGAAGCCGATCAGTTCATAATCCAGGGAGGCATAACCTCTGGAAATGGTTTTGAGTTTGTCAAAAAAGTCAAAGACAATTTCCACCAGGGGCATATCGAAGGTCAATTCCACCCTGTCGGAGGTCAGGTAGACCTGATTTTTGATCTGCCCCCGCTTGTCCATACAGAGCTGGATCACCGGTCCTATATAATCTGCTGCCGTGATGATGGCTGCTTTTACATACGGCTCCTCAATGTGCTTGAATAAATTGGGCTCAGGCATATCTGAAGGAGCGTTGACAAAGCGGTATTCATCGTTGTTCATCAATGCCCGGAACTGAACCGAGGGAACAGTGGTGATCACCGTCATGTCAAATTCCCGTTCGAGCCGTTCCTGAATGATTTCCATGTGCAGCATTCCCAGAAAGCCGCAGCGAAAGCCAAATCCCAGTGCTGCAGAAGTCTCCGGCTCCCAAACCAGGGAGGCATCATTCAGCTGGAGTTTTTCCATAGAAGCCCTCAGTTCTTCAAAATCGGTAGTCTCCACAGGATATATACCTGCAAATACCATGGGTTTTACATTTTCAAATCCCTGAACCGTCTTGCTGCAAGGCCGTTTTACGTGAGTAATGGTGTCCCCTACTTTTACCTCCTTGGCCACTTTGATACCGGAGACCAGGTAGCCTACATTACCGGCCTTCAGTTGCTGCTGGGGTTTTTGCTGTATGCCCAAAATTCCAATTTCATCGGCATGATATTCCTTTCCGGTATTGACGAACTTGATCCGGTCTCCTTTGTTGATGGTCCCGTTGAAAATCCGGAACAACACTTCCACTCCCCTGAAGGGGTTGTACACGGAGTCAAATATCATGGCTTGCAGCGGTCCCTCTTCATCCCCCTTGGGGGCCGGTACTTTTTCCACCACCGCATTGAGGATGTCTTCGATGCCTATCCCTTCCTTTCCGGATGCCAGAATGATGTCTTCCCTATCGCAGCCTATCATTTCCATGACCTCATCGGCCACCACCTCCGGCTGGGCACCGGGCAGGTCAATTTTATTCAATACCGGAATGATCTCCAGGTCATGCCCTATGGCCAGGTAAAGGTTGGATATGGTCTGGGCTTCAATTCCCTGGGAAGCATCCACTATCAATAAGGCTCCTTCACAGGCAGCAATAGAGCGGGAAACTTCATAAGAAAAGTCCACATGTCCGGGCGTATCAATCAGATTGAGGGTATATTCTTCTCCCTTGTAGGGATATTTCATTTGGATGGCATGAGACTTAATGGTAATCCCCCGCTCTCTTTCCAGGTCCATACTATCCAATAGCTGGTCCTGCATCTCCCTATCCGTCACGGTATTGGTAAATTGCAGGAGCCGGTCTGCCAGTGTACTTTTGCCATGGTCTATATGGGCAATGATACAGAAATTTCTTATTTTTTGCATGTTCATACTGGGTGCAAAATTAGTAAATCCCCGGCGTTTTTATAGGTTTTGATGATTTTAATTAGAAGTAGGCCTTTCTATTGGTTCACCGCCCATTTACACTGATTTTCACAGATTTTTTCTGATATCTCTAAACTGCGAATAACTGACCCTTATTCTGTGATTTATCTGTGCAAATCAGTTGTGCAACTTTTTTCACCACAGATTTTCCTGGTATATATCGCATAATCTGCAGTGGGACCATTTTGAAGGTTGGATTTGTTTATAGAATCGCAGATATTTGGGATATATTGCAAGCTGGTCGGTGAAAATGACCCTTTTTGGGCCGTGCAGTTGGCTCCCCATCCATTTGGAGGAAGGTAGAGGAATCACCGCTCATAAGAAGAAATACGGGAGTTTAATGAATAGAAATGCTTTTCTGTGTGTGGCAGTCGGACTGTTATTTTGTGGCAGCCTGCTTTCGGGGTCGATTCCCAAAGACCCGCCCAAAAGGGGAAAGGTAACCGTCTCTCCCAACCGCACGCTCAATTGGGAAGATTTTAAAGAGGTGGAAGTCATCCGCGGCAAAAGCAGTATCAATGCCATTTGCCTCAGCACCTGCGAGGTGGAGATCCTGAAGCTGCATACCTATCCCGACCACCTAAAGCTGGAAATCAACGCCAAAATCCACCTTCAGAAGGACCTGTCTCAAGTAAGCCGGGATTTTCTGAGCCGCTCGGACGAGTCCACAAAAAAACAGGTTTTACACCACGAGAACGGTCATTTTGCCATTGCCCAGATCATCGGTTACCGAATCGTCCGGGATGTGAACGGCCATGCATTCGATCCCAGCCAGTACAAAACCCAACTTAACGGGATCATCCGGGAAAATTTCAAAAACTGGAAAAGACTGGATTCCCAGTACGATGCCCAAACCACCAAACCCAATAATGCCGAGGCTCAAAAACGCTGGGATGAATTTTTCACATCGGAGCTGCTGGAACTACGGCAGGCAATCTACCCTTAAGCATGAAATCCATCGCAGAAAAAAAGAAAAACGAGCACCTGATCGAATACATCCTGTACCTGTATCGCATGGAAGACCTTATCCGTGTCTATCAGTTTAACATGGAAGATCTGGAGCAGTATGTATTGACGCACAAAAACGTAAGTCCCCGGGATCGGGCGGAAAGCAAAGCCTGGCTGGAAAGATTGGCCGATGGCATGAAACGGGCCGGAATAGAGGAAAAGGGGCACTTACCCGAAGTGCAAGCCCTGGTAGATCGGCTGGCAAAATTCCACTGGAAATTACTCAAAACGGACCCGGTTTACCTGTCCCTGCACCGCAAAGCCCAGCCACACTTACTCACGCTGCTTTCCGACCTAAACGATGAAAACCCAGGCCACGAAATTCAGATTTTTATACACACCCTCTATGGATTGTTGCTGAGCAAATTAAACGGTAAAAAAGCCCCCGAATCCGTTGAAGCCGCCGCCGCCCGGTTTGGAGAAGTGCTTTCCTACCTGGATGCGCAGTTTAGAGCTTCTGAACAGGCCTGATACCAGGCCTACTGCCCGCCATCCCAGTACTCGTACACACTGTGGTAGCAGTCGTTTGCCTGCACGTGATCCAGGAAGGACTGGTAAAAAGGATGACTGCCGATGGTGGCGCTATCCCCCAATACGATGAGTTTCCGCTTTGCCCGGGTAAGCGCCACGTTCATCCTTCGGGTATTGCTCAAAAAACCGATTTCTCCCTGGGGATTGGAGCGGGTGAGGCTGATCAGCATGATGTCCTTTTCCTGGCCCTGAAAGCCATCTACCGTACTTATCGTTATGCGATCGCCCAATTGTTTCAAATAAAGCCAGGTTGTGTCCTCATTGAGCATTTCCCTGAGCAGGTTTACCTGGGCCCTGTAGGGAGCTATGACACCTATATTCCAGGGCTCATTTTCTACCATGCCCGGCCCCATCCTTTTCAGCAGGTTTTTCAATAGCCGCAGCGCCATGATGGCTTCCTCCTTGTTGCTGATACTAAAGGTTTCCTTGTCCTGATATTCCATAAAACCGCTTCCTGCGGTGTCAATGTACTCCATTACCGCTTCATCCGCCTGGAGGTAATGCGATCTGGTATTTTCAGCCGCCTTGAGTGCTCCCCCATAAAAAGTACTGTTCGAAAAACCCATGATGGTTTCCGGCATGCGGTATTGAAGGTCTAGCATATGGGAAGAGAGTGGGTTGCGGGCAATGGCCTTCTCAAAAAGGGTCACCTGTAATCCCTCAAAGGCTTCCCTGGATTTTATGGTGGGTGGCAGCTGACAATGATCCCCCGCCATCACCACTTTTTCGGCTTGCAGGATCGGTATCCATGTAGCAGGCTCTAACCCCTGCGCAGCTTCATCCAAAAATACAACAGGGAAATTTCTACCTTTCAGTAAGGATGAAGCTGCCCCCACCAAGGTACAGGCAATCACCTGACTGCTTTCTAATACCGTCTGCACCATGTAATCGTATAACTGTCTGGCTTCTCCAAAACAACGGTTGGCTTCATTCATTTCCATCTTTCTTTTTTCCCTTTCGGCAGGGCCAAAATTCCTTTTGAATTTCTTCGCCTTTCTTCTGGCTTCTTCACCGGTTTTTTTGAGCTTTTTATAATCTTTGTAGGCCGGATGTGCCAGCACCTTGGCATCCAGGGTTTGCTGGAAAATACCATCCTCCACCCTCGCAGGATGCCCCATCCTAAGTACCTGTACCCCCTCTGCCAGGAGCTTTTCCACCAATACATCTACAGCAGCATTACTTGGCGCACAAACCATAACCTGGGCATGGTACCGGAGGGTAGTAACAATACCCTGAACCAGGGTGGTGGTCTTACCGGTTCCGGGGGGGCCATGTACAATGGCGAGGTCCTTTGACCGGTGCATCAGTGCCAATGCCTGATTCTGGCTTTCATTTAGCCCTTCTACCTGTACCTCGTCCATTTTTGATATGGCCGCATTTTCCTTTCCCAACAATACATCTCTGAGATAGGCCAGCCGGTTGTTTTCTGCCTGAAGCACATTTTCCATGGCTGCACTCATGACCTTATAGGAGGTTTCATCAAACATCAGGTCCAATCCCAATTTCCCCTCATTGATCCAGTCTGGCAAATGGCCGGCATTCAAACTAAGGGTCATTTGATTTCTATGGACATGGTTTACCACTCCATTTACAAAACTGGCCCGAAGGTTGTTCTCCACGTTGTTGGAAAAAAGACAAATGGATTTTCCAGATTGAAACCTGTGGTTATCCTGTGCTTCATGAACACTTACTTCTATTATCAGCTGTTCGGAAAAAGTATATTTTACCTTTACCAAATTCACTGGGTACCAACACATTCCGGAAGCAATTTTGTCTTTGATGGATTTGCTATAGGTAAGTTGACGAAACTGCCTGCGATCTTCTTCCCATTCCTGTTGTAAAAGTTTGCTGGTATATGCTATTTCTTCTTTTATATTTGCCATTGGTATTTTCTTTTTCACAGGGCCAAGATTAGGAAAAACATTTCTATTTACTATCAAAACAGCCTAAAGACCGCATGAATTTTCTTGCACATGCTTATTTATCATTTGATCAACCCAAAATACTGGTCGGTAATTTTATCGGAGATTTTGTCAGGGGCAATCTGGATCGTCAATTCGAAAAAGATATCGTGAAGGGTATATTGCTACACCGGGAGATTGATTCGTTTACCGATAGCCACCCATTGGTAAAAGAAGCACAAAGCCTGCTCAAACCGGTATTTAAAAGATATGCCATGGTGATTACGGATATGTATTTTGATTATTTCCTGGCAAAAAACTGGCAGGAGTATGATGATCGGAGTCTTGAAAGCTTTGCGCAATGGGTTTATGAAGTAGTAAGGTCCCACAAAGAAATACTTCCGGAAAAATTTCAATATCCCTTTAAATACATGCAGAAAGAAAACTGGCTGGTGGCTTACGGAACCATGGAAGGGCTTCAGCGTTCTTTTACGGGGCTGTCCTACCGCACGGCCTTTGACTCCAAAATGGAAAAAGCTCCGGGCTTTCTTAGACTACATCACGAAGAATTTGAGCAATATTTCAAACCATTTTTCCAGGAATTGATTAATTTTTCAAAAAACAAATTAAACCAAATTTCCCTAAAAGATGGTAAGTTGTAAACCTAAAAAAAGCACCTATTTAAGCCTGGGGCTGGTAGTTGTGATACTTTTTTCCGGATTGAGTTTTCTTCTGTACGACTTCTATGCCAACAGAGATTTCCCCTTTTGGTTTTACCTGCTGGGAAGCTCCATCGTAACAGTCGTTTTATTGCTGGTACTGGTAAAAATGATGGCCGGCTTTAAATTTCTGGCAGCAGGAAAAGACAAAATAGAAATATGGCTTCCCCTTAAAGGACAAAGGAGAAAATATGCTGTAATGGACATTCTGGCGTGGCAGGAGGAAGAAGTAAAAGCCAACCAACGGGTTTTCAAGCAACTGATATTGGTTTTTTCAGATAAATACTCCTTTTCTATCAGCAACCATGAGCACCTGGGCTATGATGGATTAAAAAAATATTTGGTAAAGAAAGTATCCAAAAAACGGGTGAAGGGCTAAGCCCCCTATCACCGGTGATACCTTAATCAGGGATGCCAATCAAAACTGTGCATTTCTTCCAGACAGGCCTTAAGCAATTTAATGCTTGCTGCCACATCAGACTTATGGGCCATTTCGATCACCTGATGGAGGTGTCTGGTGGGTATGGAAATGGCACCTGCTATGGCACCCTGTTTGCCCATACGCTGCACTCCTGCGGTATCCGTACCGCCAGCCGTAAGAATTTCTGTCTGAAAAGGAATGTTATTTTTGGAGGCTGTTTGCTTCATAAAGGCTACCATGCGGTAATCGCAAATGGCGGAGGAATCCATGATCTTTATGGCAGTCCCTTTGCCCAGTTCGGTGATCTTTTCATGGGCTGCTGCTCCCGGTAAATCGAAAGCAATGGTAGTGTCCAGGGCTATACCAAAATCCGGGTCTATGTGGTGTGCAGACACCTGGGCTCCTCTAATTCCCACTTCTTCCTGAACAGTAAAGGTAGCGTACACATCGAAAGCCGGGGATTCTAATTCTCTGAGTGTTTCCAGTAATATAAAAACTGCGATTCGATTGTCAATGGATTTGCAATTGACACAGTCACCCATTTCTATCAAGGCTCTTTCTCTGGTGACCGGATCTCCCACCTGCACCCATTTTTCCACCTCTTCCTTATCCATCCCCAGATCAATGAAATAATCGGTAAGTTTGGGAAGCTTGGTTTTTTCTTCCTGGGTCATCACATGGATGGGTTTACTTCCCATCACGCCTACCAGGTCTTTTTTTCCATGAATAATTACCCGCTGAGCTGTTAGGGTTTTGGGGTCAAATCCTCCCAGGGGGTGAAACCTTAAAAATCCTTTATCGTCAATATGGGTAACAATAAATCCAATTTCATCCATATGGGCAGCCACCATGACTTTTTTATTGTCAGGGTTATTTTTGCCCTTCTTAATGGCGATGACATTTCCCAAATTATCTACCGAAACTTCATCTGCGAGGTCTCTGACCTTCATCAATATAAAATCACGGATTTTCTTTTCAAATCCCGGTGCTCCGGGCAATTCACAAATCTGTTTTAATAAAGCGATATCAATCATGAAAATGTGATGTTTTTTGTATTTTCGGCTAATAAGCCCTGATTACTTTTCCCTCCATGTAGTTAACAAAGGCCTTATTGACTACACGGATACCCCCATCAGTAGGAAAATCACCTGTAAAATACCAGTCACCCCTATGGGCAGGACAGGAAAGTTGGAGGTTTTGAACGGTCTGATAAATCACATGCACATCGGCTTCGATCTTTTCAGAGGTAATAATTTGTGCGATTTTATTGGATATTTCCTGATCTGAAAACGGAGCATATATTTCGTTCACAAAGTTGACCTGAGCATCGGGTTCGGCAAGGCATTTTTCATAAACCTCCTCCAAAACGTACTCCATTTCCCTTTCTTTCAGTAAAGCTACTGCTGCCCGAAAAGCAATAAAATCCTTCATCCTGGACATGTCTATGCCATAGCAGTCCGGAAATCTGATCTGGGGTGCTGACGAAACAATGATGATCCTTTTGGGTTTGAGTTTATCCAGGGTAGTCAGGATACTTTTCTCCAGGGTGGTCCCCCGCACGATACTGTCATCTATTACTACAATGGTATCCACACCGGAGCGAATCACTTCGTAGGTGGTGTCATAGACATTAGAAACCATCACATCCCTGTCGGAGTCATTGGTAATGAAAGTTCTGAGTTTGACATCTTTACTCACCAGTTTTTCTACTCTCGGACGGAAATTCAACAAGTCCTCCAAGTCCTCCAGGTGTGGCTTTCCTTCAATAAGAATCTCGCGTCTTTTGGCACTCAGATAATCCTCCAGTCCTTCGATCATTCCATAATAAGCAGTTTCCGCAGTATTGGGAATATAGGAAAAGACCGTGTTTTTCAAGTCAAAATCAATGGCCTTGAGAATTTGGGGCACCAGCGCCCGGCCTAGATTTTTCCTTTCTTTGTAAATATCCGGGTCAGTTCCTCTGGAGAAATAAATCCGCTCAAAACTACAGGATTTTTTCTCTCTGGGAGGAATGATTTCGTGCTCACCAAAGGAGCCGTCTTTGTTGAAAATCAGTGCATTGCCGGGCTGAATTTCTTTTATCTGCTGGTAGTCTATGTTGAATGCTGTTTTGATAGGCGGTTTTTCTGATGCTACCACAATAATTTCATCATCTGCATAGTAATAGGCCGGTCGTATACCGGTAGGATCTCTGACCACAAATCCTGCCCCATTACCGATCAATCCTGCCATGGCATATCCCCCATCGAAATCCCTGCAGCTTCTTCTCAGGATTCTGGCCACATCCAGTTCCTGTTCTATGATTTCCGTGATTTCCCGGTTGGTAAAATGTCCTTTATACTTATCAAAAATGCGTTGGTTTTCTTCGTCCAGAAAGTGTCCGATTTTTTCCATGACCGTAACGGTATCTGTCTTCTCTTTGGGGTGCTGCCCCAGCTTCACCAGATTATCAAAAAGTTCTTCCACATTGGTCATATTGAAGTTACCTGCCATGACCAGGTTTCGACTTCGCCAGTTGTTTTGCTTCAAAAACGGGTGACAGGTTTCTATGCTGTTCTGCCCATGGGTCCCATACCGGAGATGCCCAAGCCATACTTCTCCGGTAAAAGCGGCGTTATCCTTGATCCATGCAGCGTTTAAAAGATCCTCCTCGGTACCGGTCTTCTTGGCCTTTTTGTATTTTTTATTTATTTTCTGAAATATTTTTGTGACTGCTTCTGATTCCACCGACCTGTACCTGCTGATGTATCGTGTCCCGGGAGGGGTATTGATTTTGATATTAGCCAGGCCTGCACCATCTTGGCCCCGGTTGATCTGTTTTTGCATCAACACATACAGTCTGTTCGCAGCATAGAAGGGCGTTTGGTACTTATCAATGTAGTATTGTAACGGTTTCCTTAGCCGGATTAGGGCAATCCCACATTCGTGTTTGATCTCGTCACTCATAAGTATTAGCGGGGTAAATTAAGTTACAAAGTTAATTCTTTTTTCAGGAATAAAACCCTGTATGCCACCAAACTTAAGCAAAGGAGAAAAAAAGGACCGGAGCGGGTAATAGCCGGAAATTGGAAAGAAAACCGTCAAAAGCTATTCCCATAAGGGGTACTTTTGAAGTTTGATTTGTTTGCCAAAGAATAATTTGGTTGTTTCCTCAAATGAAACAGTGTAATCGGAAACCAGAAATTGATCCTCACGACCCGAAACTTTCTTTGCCAAAAGCTGGTGGTATCCCAGAAAGGAAGCTACAGACCCGGCAACTGTTTCGGAGGCATCTATCAGGTCTATCTTGTTTTTATAAAAAGCCTGAATTTGTGTTTTTATCAGGGGGTAATGGGTACAAGCCAACACAAGCGCCTGAATATCTCTCAACACTGGTTGGGAAAGATAGGAAGCAATGATGTCATTGCTGATGTTCTCCTTATGAAAACCCTCCTCAATCATCGGAGCCAATAAGGGTGTAGCCAGGGACTTGAGGACGATTCCTTCACCTAAATCATTGATTTTCTGCAAGTACACCCCGGAGCTAACGGTTTGCTTGGTACCAATCAAACCCACTTGCTGGCCGGGATGAACTTCCCTGAGGTAATGAACTACCGGGTCAATGACATTGAAAACGTGCGCTTTTGAAGCCACATAGGCTTTTACCAATTCAAATGCTGCTGCTGAAGCAGAATTACAGGCAATTAAAATCAACTTGCAATTTTCCTTGATCAGTACATCTGCTATTTTAACCGAGTAGGCCTGGATGGCTGCTGTACTCTTATCCCCGTAAGGTAAATGGGCTGTATCCCCAAAATAAATAATCTGCTCATCTGGGAGCAGCTTTTTTACCTCCTTTGCTACTGTGAGGCCTCCTATCCCGCTGTCAAAGATTCCTATAGGTGCCTGTGCCTTTATACCCATTGATTGCTCATTACGAAACGAAAAAAGATTTTTTACCGGTTATGACAGATAAAACCCCCGGATTCACGCACCCGGGGGTATGCAAGCGAAGCGTTTAAAGTTAATAATAAGACAAAGTTAATAAAGTTTTCTGAAGCCACAATAGTTACCGATTATACGCAATTTGGGTATTTTCTACCCAAAGTATTTGCGATTTTGATGTCAGGGTGAATCATTTAATGGTGGCACAGTTACTGCGGATTAATTCATCAAACGGTTGTGTTATGAAAGGCAATTTAAATACATTTACAGGTGGAATCATGGGATGCTTTATTTGTGTCCTCATTTTTTATTTTAGCGTCCCCTTGAAGAATTTAGAAGGGGATTTCAACAACTATCCCGTCCAAAGCCACGTATACGAAACTAAAGGCACTGATACAGTATTCATTGCCGCCCAGGAATTACCGCCTACTGTCAAACAGGTAATTCAAACTGATAGTCTCATCAATGATTTAAAAATCACTGTTGTGAAAAAAATATCCCAGAAGAATGACGATTACTATGACGTCTGCTTTCTGGACACGGACAACTTCAACATCATGGTTTTATATGATAAAAATGGTGGTGTTATTCTCCAGTAGATAGATCAGAAATACAGCTAAGCCAACGATTACCAAAAAGCACTGATTGTGAAATCGGTGCTTTTATTTTATATTTATTCTATTAACACTTGTTTGGATAAAATACATGGCAAAAATTCTCTTGATAGAAGACGACCTTACTTACTCAAAAATCATAAAAAATTTTTTGGAAAAAAACGGGTATGAGGTATTGAGCAGTACGAAAGTCACCGATGGATTGAGTCATTTTGAAAAACACGAAATAGCCCTTACCATAACAGATTACCGGCTTCCGGATGGAACTGGCATGGATGTTTTGGACAAAATCATACACGATTACCCTGATACTCCAGTGATTCTGATCACCAATTATTCAGACATTCGTACCGCTGTAAAATCGATGAAGATGGGAGCATTCGAGTACATTACAAAACCTATCAATCCAGACGAGCTGCTTCTCACCGTACAACAAGCACTAAAAAAAGATTCGGAAAGTAAGGAGGGGGATAAAAAACCCAAAAAAGCAAAAAGTCCAGGCACTTCTTCTGAATTGGACTACCAGATCGGGCAGAGTAAGGAGGCACAACAAATTGAAGCACACATAGAGCTGGTGGCACCAACTGATCTAAGCATCATCGTCTTGGGAGAAAGTGGCACGGGCAAAGAGTATATTTCGAAAAGGATCCACCTGAAATCCAAAAGGTCAGAAGGGCCTTTCGTTGCAGTAGATTGCGGGGCTTTATCTAAAGAATTGGCAGGCAGTGAGCTCTTTGGGCATGTCAAAGGGGCTTTTACAGGAGCCATTGACCATAAGACAGGGCATTTTGAAAATGCTAACGGTGGCACCATACTGCTTGATGAAATCGGCAATCTCAGCTACGATATTCAGATCAAATTGCTCCGTGCCATACAGGAAAGACGGATCCGTAAAATCGGGGGCAATAAAGACATTGCCATTGACGTCAGGATCATAGCCGCCACCAATGATGATTTACAGGAACTTGCCAGATCAGGGCAATTCAGAGAGGACCTTTTTCACAGGCTGAATGAATTTAGCCTTAAGGCACAGCCACTGCGGGAAAGAAAAGAGGATCTCCTTTTTTTTGCACGCCTTTTCATGGAAAAAAGCAATGCCAGTCTGGAAAAAAATGTGGCCGGATTCAGCCCTGAAGTAGAAAAAATCTTGTTGCAATACCATTGGCCGGGAAACCTCCGGGAGTTGAAAAATATCATCCGCAGAGCTGTTTTACTTACCGGTGAAGGATTGATTCAAGCTGATGTTATTCCCACGGAGCTTCTGGATAGTGAGCCTTTCCAACCTGCAGATATACATTCTGCCAAAGACTTGAAATCATCCTTCGAAGAACAGGAGAAATTGCTGATTATCAAGACCCTGGAAGAATTAAAATTCAATAAATCAAAAACAGCAAAAGTACTGAATATGGATAGAAAAACCCTTTACAATAAGCTTGAAAAATATGGACTGGACTAATCGGCAAAGGCATATCCAAACCTTTGGGCCAATTCTTCCAGTAAGCCATTTATTTTCTCGGTCAGGTTCCAGACTTTTTCCTGAACCCCCTCCGTCCTTCCCTCTTTGAGATCCAACTCAATACTTCTGGCCAGGTTCCTTTCCTTGAATTTCAGCTGCCCCAGTCTACTGGAAAGCTGGTGAGCTATGGCTTGTACCTTTTGGAAATCTCCCTCATCTGTAGCCTTATTAATTCTGATTAAATCCAGTCCTGTCTGGGTATAAAAGCCTTCCAGAATTTCTTTCAATAAATGCTCATCACCCATGCAAAATTTCTTGATTTCGGTGAGGTCATATTCCCCTGAATCGGGCTCGGGGGATTTGGCTGTTGGTAAATATTGCTTACCGGCCTTTACCGAAGGCATTTCCTTTTTGTACGACTTTAGTGATGAAGCTATTTTCTCTACCAATTCAGCTTCATTAAAGGGTTTTAATAAGAGCCCGTCAAAACCAAACTTAATTAAACTTTCCTTTTCCCTGGCAAAAACATTGGCAGTCATGGCCAAAATAGGAACACCCTTGTACTTTGGATTTGCTCTTAATTGGTCATAGACCTGATAACCGTCTACCTCCGGCATTTGAATATCCAATAATATCAGATCGAAATCTTCCTCTTTAAAATTATTTTTGAAATCCACTCCTCCTGAATGGGTGATAATATCAGCACCCAAGCCATCCAGCAAAATCTTTACAAACTTCAACCCCATTTCGTCATCATCGATCAATAAAATGCGGAGTCCTTCAATACGCTCCAACCTGGCAGCAGGTATGGGCGATTCCTCCTTCTTCTCCAGTAAGGTGGATGGCAAAGAAACAGTCATGGTAGTACCGTTTCCAGGTTCACTCTTTACTTTAATTTGTCCCTCCTGCAGGTCAACCAGTCTTTTGATAATGGCCATCCCAAGACCTGTGCCTCCATATTTTCTGGAAACGCTGCCATCACCCTGATTAAATTCCTTGAATAAATTTCGCTGCAAATCCGCAGACATGCCCATACCGGAGTCTATCACCTGTAAGATAAGATCGCCCTTTTTCTCAAAATAAACCCTGACCAATACCTTACCCTTTTCGGTAAACTTCACTGCGTTGGAGAGGAGGTTATTCATAATTTGGTTGATTCTCAAATCATCCCCCAATAAAAATTTATTTACGGGCAATAGGACTGAAAAATCAAGTTGAAGGCCTTTTTCTTGTGCTTTTTGCTTATAAGATGAATGGAGGTTTCTGAAGAATAGGTCCGGATTGATGATTCCTTTTTGAATTTTAATCTTTCCTGCTTCCAGTTTTGAAAAATCCAGGATATCATTGACAATACCCAAAAGTGTACCCGAAGCGAGCTGTATCATCCGCACGTATTCCTGCTGGTCAGGATCCAGGGAAGTTTTAGCAATGGCATCGTTGTAACCCTTGATTACATGCAAGGGATTTCTGATCTCGTGACTCATACTTGCCAAAAAATCCTGCTTGGTTTTGGCCAGGTTATCTGATCTTTTCTTGGCCTCTGCAAGTTTGGTTTGATAGGATTCTGATTTCTTTATCTCTTTGATAATACTGAAAATAAATCCGGAAGACCCAATCACACCCACAATAATCAACAGCCCAAGTAAGAGTGAAAGCTTGTAGGTAAGTTGGTAGGCAGATTGATTCTCCGCTTCGGATTTCAGCAAGGCTTCTTTCTGCAATGAAGAGACAATATGTTGGATATTGATGATAAGGGCACGGTTTTTTTCATTCAGTTCCTGTTCAAGCTCGCTTAATCGGGAACGAAGAAATTGCTCTTCATTGTTAATGTCCAGGACCATTTGCCTCACGGCATAAATGATAGAGTCTGAGCTGGAAAGGGTATGATTATCCACCTGGTTGATCCTATTAAGGTTTAGCCGAAGCATGCCCAGGATTTTTTCCATATCTTCCTTCCCCGCCCCGGCCAGTACATCTCCAAAGTCCTCCTGCTTTTTGGGTTGGATCGGTTTTACTTCAGTTTTGTCGCTTTTCTCTCTGGATGGAGGATTGATACCTATCCGTATCTTACCCAAACTTTGGAGCCGGCTCAATTCCTCTTTTCTTTTTATTTTTCTTTCGATATTGTAGAGGGCTTCTTTGCTAAAGTTCCTGTTGTAGAGGTTGGCTTTTACGTCCTGTAAACCCTTATATACGACCATCAATTCATTGACACTGTAGTTGATCCGCTTAATCTGCCCCATTTCAGCAGTGTCTGCAGCCATTCCCTCCAATTTTCTGATTTCTTCCTGGATTCGATTGTAGTAGTCCAGATTTTGGCTGGAATCTTCCTCTGCAAAAACACTACGGGATTTGTCAAGCTGATAAATGTCAGCCAGTAATTCATTCAAATTTCTAAGCTTTTCGTTGGGTTCGGAAAGGGACTCTACTGATTCGAGTAATTGCGTTACACTATAATAAGTAATGGCTCCAGCTCCTACAATCAGGCATATCGCCAGAAAAAAGCCAAGGATTACTTTTATTCTCGCATTGAATCTCATAGACATGGCTATTTTAAAAGGTTACTATCAACCTTGGTTGGATTTCAGGACTTAAATGTAACCATAAATTACAGGTTTTTATATATAACCTGTTGTGAATGAACTTGATTTATAAACCATTATTTCCCTCACCAGGGTATTAAAAACGCATGCGGTAGCTAAATTCTTGAATTGATTCAGTCGATTTCTACGGATACCTGATGAGAAATGGTTTCAAACACATGATAAATGGCATAATAAGTGACAGGAACGGAAACTACCAAACCTATGCCAAAAAGCAATGCCCCTGCCATATTGATGACCGCTAAAAATAATCCGAAGATGAAAAATTTCAACCATTGTTTGTGAATAATCTTCCGGCTGTACTCCAGTGATTTCCAGAAATCCAAACCAAAGAAAATGCTGATAATTATCCCAAACATATAAGCCACCAACAGGTAAATGCCCGGTAAAATCAAAGCAAGAATACCCAGGACTGTCAAAAACTGTCCAACAATCCAAACCAAAATAACCGGTATATAGTAGCCAAAACCCTTAAAGAAATCAGGATAATTTACCGGCTCTCTTTGGCTAACCTTATTGGCCACCAAATAAAATCCGGCAAATAAGGGGCCTGCCAGAAACAATGAAAACACAAATAAAAAATCAGGTGCATACAGCATAAATAAGAACTGAAGCGAAAGGATCAGCAAAGTAAAGGAAATTGAATAAAGGCTTACCTTTTGGTAAGTATCCCAAGCTTTGATGAAGGCTTCTCTGATGTCAAATTCGTAATTCCCGGCTGTTAAGAGTTCCAGATGTCTTTTGTCCATTGTGCGATTTCCCTAATTAACCCAAACAAAATTACCTGGTAATTGCCTCTAAAATGTCATGCTTGGTGATGATGTGTACCCGGTGTGCCTCATCCCTTACCAAAACGGCCTTTTCTTTTTCCACCATGGAAGAAAGCACATCCAGGGTGCTATCCAAAGCAACAAAATGCATGGAATCTTCCATCACCTGATCCACGGTGGCATCTTTCATTTCAGGGTTTTCAATTATTTTTAAGAGCAGTTTATTGTCTGTCAGGCTACCTACCACCTGTCCGTCCTCCATTACCGGAATCTGAGATACGCTATTTTCATTCATGATGCCTATGGCGTGCCTGACTTTATCTTTTTTACGAACTACCACCAGTTGGTATTCCTCACTCCTGGCGTTGACAATGTCCCTGGCCGAGCCAAAGGTTTTATTTTCCATAAAACCATGATTTCTCATCCAGTCGTCATTGTAAACCTTACCCAGGTACCTGGTACCGTGGTCAGGCAGCAAAATCACCATTACATCCCCTTTTTTCAGGTTTTCTTTGGCATATTCCAATGCACCGTGCACAGCAGATCCACAAGACCAGCCCACAAATAGTCCCTCTTCCCTGGAAAGCCTACGGGTCATCACAGCAGCATCCTTATCTGTCACCTTGATAAAATGGTCTATAACCGAGAAATCAACATTTTTGGGTAAGATGTCCTCTCCAATACCCTCTGTCAGGTAGGGATAAATTTCATTCTCATCAAATTCTCCGGTTTCCTTGTACTTCTTAAATACCGAGCCATAGGTATCTATACCCACGGAAACCAAACCATCAAACTTTTCTTTGAGGAATTTGGCAGTACCTGACATAGACCCGCCGGTACCTACC
Source organism: Cyclobacterium sp. SYSU L10401 (assembly GCF_010993705.1). GTDB lineage: Bacteria > Bacteroidota > Bacteroidia > Cytophagales > Cyclobacteriaceae > Cyclobacterium. Next base: position 88,994 of record NZ_WOFO01000012.1, read on the forward strand.
CCTGCAGCAAAATGCGTCACGGTTCCTTCCGTATCCCGCCAGATTTCAGGGCCTGTAGTTTCATAATGTGCCTTCCAGTTGGAAAGGTTGTCATATTGGTTGGGGTAAAATGAGTTAGGAATATCCTCATTCAGTTTCCTGGCCACGGCATAATAGGATCGGGGATCATCCGGCGACACATTCGTCGGACATACGATCACCTCCGCTCCCACAGCTTTCAGAATGTCTATTTTTTCTTTGGATTGCTTGTCGGCCATGGTAAAGATACATTTGTACCCTTTAGCAATACCTGCCAAAGCCAGTCCCATCCCTGTGTTGCCACTGGTGCCTTCTATGATTGTTCCACCCGGCTTCAAAATACCGGCTTTTTCGGCATCCTCTACCATTTTTATGGCCATCCGGTCTTTCATCGAATTTCCCGGATTAAAATATTCGACCTTTACCAATATTTCACCAGCGATGCCTTTGTTCAGCTTGTTGAGCCGAACCAATGGTGTATTGCCTATCGTTTCAATAATGGAGTTATAAATCATGAATTCTTCTTAAAGCAATTTAACATAAATGAGCTGTCTAACAGAAGCCTGAGCCACTTACCCTAAAGGGTGAAACGTTGGAATCCTAAATTCCTTTATTTCACCCCTAACTTATTTGACACCCGCCAGCAGGTAAAGGACTGCCATTCTAATGGCAACTCCATTTTCGACTTGTTGTAAGATGATCGCATTGTCTGAATCAGCCACATCTGAATTAAGTTCCACACCTCGATTGATCGGGCCTGGGTGCATGATGACGATTTCCTTGTCCAGGCGATTCAATAGCTTTTTATTGATTCCAAAATAAAGGGCATATTCTCTCAGAGATGGAAAATATTTGATTTGCTGTCTTTCTAGTTGAATGCGCAAGACATTTGCCACATCACACCATTGAAGGGCTTTAAAGACATCCTGCTCTACCTTTACTCCCAGTTCCGCAATATGTTTGGGCATCAGGGTCACAGGTCCGCAGACCATCACCTCAGCTCCCAATTTTTGAAGGCAAAATATATTGGATAGTGCCACCCTGGAATGAAGAATGTCACCAATAATGGCTACTTTTTTTCCTGCCACTTCACCCAATTTCTCCCGAATGGAAAATGCATCCAGCAAGGCCTGCGTGGGATGTTCATGGGTCCCATCACCCGCATTGATAATATTGGCCCGTATATGTCTGGAAAGAAAGTGAGGAGCCCCTGGGCTAAAATGCCTCATGACTACCATGTCCACCTTCATGGCCAGGATATTATTTACCGTATCGATCAGGGTTTCTCCCTTCTTCACAGAGCTACTTCCTGAAGCAAAATTGACTACATCGGCAGATAGTCTCTTTTCTGCCAATTCAAATGACAATTTGGTCCTGGTTGAATTTTCAAAAAACACATTGGCAATGGTGATGTCTCTGAGGGAGGGCACCTTTTTTATAGGGCGATTCAATACCTCCTTAAAATTATCTGCCGTTTCAAAAATTAGTTGAATGTCTGCTTCAGTGAGGCCTTTGATTCCTAACAAATGTCTGGTGCTGAGCTGCTGCATGGGCATTAATTACTTTCTTTTTCAGTGATCCATATGGCGTCCTCCGGAAATCCCTGAGATTGCCACTCTACACTTACATATTGGCTTTCCAGGGTATTCACCTGCCTCCCGTAATAATTCGGTCTGATCGGGAAATCCCTGGTGTATTTTCTGTCAATCAACACCATCAATTCCACCTTTAGCGGCCTGCCATACGCTATCATGGCATCCATGGCTGCCCTCACAGACCGACCTTTATACAATACATCATCTACCAAAATGACTTTCTTGTTTTCAATCAAAAAATTTATTTTAGTCTCGTTGGCTCTGAGGGGAATGTCCCTGCGCCTGAAATCATCCCTGTGAAAAGTCGCATCTAAATAGCCATACTTCAGGTGGAGCTGCCTGATTTCCTGCATGCGCTGAACGATCCTATCCAGCACCAAAGCTCCTCTGGGTTGAAGACCTAAAAGCACGGTATTATCAAAATCATCGTGGTTTTCGATCAATTGGTGACAAAACCTGCTGATGATGATGGATATCTGGGTCTGATCAAGAACAAGTCTTTTTTGCATGATTAAACTTTGAGGCAAATATATAAATAATTTATTTGGACGAGGCCGACCTAAATGAAATCATCGACTTTTATTTTAGTGAAAAAATTTACCTCTCTGCTTTTTGCTTTACCATCTTCCCCCTGATAGCGTATCCTTTGTTTTCCACTTAACAGGTAATAATCAGCGTACCACCATAGCAACTGAAGGCTGTCTTCCCGGGTATCGGCAATGCGTTCGTTTTCGTTGATGAGTTCAATCTCAAAAGGCTCATTTTCCATGACCACTTCTCCCCGCTTGATTTGGCTGAGGAGGATTTCCGTTTCATCCAAGTACATGTAAAAAAGATTGTCCCCGCTAAAACTCATTTCACCGAATTTTACCGGCTCTCTTTTACTGGCATTATCCAGATTCAGGGTATTGTCCCAAACGATATTTCCTTCCTCATCCAATAAAATAAATTGTGCTGCCAGATACTTGTACTGGTTGGTTACCTGATTGCTCCTGAATCTGGGATCCATCCACAGTGGATTATACATGCCACTGTAGCCCCCCATCATGGGATTCAAACGGTAAAAATTACTGGCATACATGCCATCTCTGGGTATAGACCTGGAAGTTGAAGAAATAAAATGATCATTATAAATTAAATAATAACCATCTGAAGCATTGATTTCCCGGGTTACCACTACATTCCTGATGGGGATATTTTTTTCTCTGTTGAGTTGTCTTTCCACTTTTTTCAACCTTCTCTCCCTGGTTTTTTCAGGCAAATAATTGTAAAAGTTTTCAAAATCAGATACGGAATAAAACTTGTTTTCATACTCCCCAAACTCGTTGATTTTGGAAAAGTACAAGCCCTGGTAAGCTTCCTTCTTTCGCAATCCGTAGGGTCCGATAAGCGCCTGTTTGTAATTGTAGGAGGAGGTAAGCAGTCCTTCTACAATTTCCATGGAAGGGTCTTCAAGATCATCAATCTTAACTTCCCTCAACTTGTTGCCATCCATATCAAAAGTCAGGATGGATACAATTTTCTTCTTGTAAAAATCCCGCCTGCTCATGACCACATCAAAAACATTGAGGTCAGGATCTTTTCTCATTTGCAATATTTTGGCATCTTTCTCGAATAAACCCGGAACGGTAACCACCTCCTTACTGGGTATATCCAAAATCTGTATCACCGGTCTGAAATCATACTTGCCCATGAAAACAGCCTTTTTATTGAAAACCAAAAAATCCTGCAGTTCCATCTCCAAAATGCTAGTGAGCGACATTTCACTTAACGATTCATCTTCCAGATTAATCTCAAAAATCGCTTTTTCAGGGTTATACTGAGAACCCTTATTAAACAGAACATACAGGAAATCCTCATCCAAATCAAACCCTACCAATTCATGAAAATCCTCCAATTTAATTTGCCTGGCTGAATCTGCTTCTAACTGAAAGTCGGACTGCAGGTATTCGAAAATGTTTTTAACCCCATAGGTGGTTTCAGACTTCATCCGAAAAGCAACCATACCATCCTGTCTGGGCAGCACAAAAAAATCGTCCTCTGACCAATTTGTTTCCACTTCCAGTCTCTGGGTAAATTGAACCTGACTGTAAATGGCACCAAAAAAGAAGCTTAAAGCCAAAGTGAACACTAAGGTCTTGTTAATCATATCTGAGGCGTTTTTAATGAATTTTTGCTTTCCCTAGTCTTAAGGAAAAGCGGGAATTGGATAAATGAGATCAAACCATTAAGCTGGAAATAATCCCCAACGGATTTATGGGTAAAACATCGGCAAATAAAACTTCCGGCAATGATTATTGGTGATGGTTTTACCAGTTTCTTTTTTCTTTCCCGGCCAGGAAATGTTGGTTTAAAATATTCAGTCAATCCAAACAGAATACTCCTAAATGTATTAAAGTAAACAAAATCCAAACCTGCTAAATTCCTTCGTGCAGTAAATTTTTCCATCTGATGCATCCGCATTGGGCATGGGTAACTTTCTCCATTTTCCATGGGGAAATAAAAATATTTACCTCTTCTTATTGTAGGAGTAGTGAATCTCAGTTTTTGCATTGCCAGCATAAGATAAGGCGAATGATTTTATTTTAAAACAAATATTATGGACATTTGTCCTGTAGTCACAACAACGCAACCTGCCTTGGATAACAAACAAATAGTAAGTGTTTTAAAATTGACCATGCAGCTCATGGAGTTGCATGAAGAAAATGCTTTTAAAATAAGAGGCTACCAATCAGCCATCAATAGCATAGAAAGGGAGGGCAAGCCCCTTGCTGACCTTGACCTTACGCAACTTCAGGAATTTTCAGGGATCGGAAAGAGCATTGCGGAAGGCATTGTTACCATCCGGGAAACGGGAACACATCCCCCATTGGAAAAACTGCTGGAGAAAACCCCACAGGGTATCCTGGAAATAATGGAAATCAAAGGATTGGGGCCCAAAAAAATCAAAGTCCTTTGGCAGGAGCTGGAGATCACCTCCACCCATGAACTTATGGAAGCCTGTCAGTCAGGTCAGGTGGCTAAAATCAAAGGTTTTGGCGAAAAAACCCAGGAAAGTATCCTGCAGGCACTGGAATACAGGGCTTCCAATAAGGGAAAATGGTTGTATGCCGATGTGGAAGTACTGGGAGAGGAATTGCAGGCTGAATTGGAAAAATTAGAGGACAGGGAGTGGATTGGCGCAGTAGGCCCCTACGGCAGAATGTCTGAAATCGTGGACAGCATTTCATTTCTGATCGGAACTGATCAAGCCCAATCTACCCTAAAAAAGATCAATGATTTGGATGGTTGGGAGCAGGAGGCGGCTTCGTCAAGCCCTTACAGGTGGCAGGGGTATTGGAAAGGTGAAGACATCCCTGTAATTATTTTTCTGAGCACAAAGGCTAATTTTCTGAGGCAAAAACTTCTTAAAACATCAAGTTCGATGCACCTACAAGCTCCGGTTGACGGAGGGCAAACCCTGGGGCAACATTTTTATCTGGCTGGTTTTACTTCTGAGCAGGATGCCTATGAAAAAGCTGGATTTTCGTACCTTCCAGCCCCTTTGCGGGAAGGAAATGGTGAACTGGAATGGATAAAATCTCATGCAATCAGCGAATTATTAACGGTAGATGACCTTACAGGTCCGCTACACAATCATTCTACGTACAGCGATGGCAGGCATAGCTTGAAAGAGATGGCCGAATATTGCCGGGACGCAGGCTTTTCCTACCTGGGCATTGCTGACCACAGCAAATCAGCCTTCTATGCCAATGGCCTGGATGAAGACCGAATCCTGCAGCAGCACAAAGAAATAGATACCCTCAATGAGGCCCTTGCACCATTTCGTATCTTCAAAGGCATAGAAAGTGACATACTTATTGATGGCAGCCTGGATTATTCAACAGATGTACTGGCTTCCTTTGACTATATCGTGGCTTCCATTCACTCAGGTCTGAATATGGATATCAATAAAGCGACTGCAAGGCTCATCAGGGCCATTCAGCATCCATTTACGACCATTTTGGGGCACCCGACTGGCAGACTACTGCTTCGGAGAGAAGGCTATCCCATAGATCACCGCGCTGTGATTAATGCCTGTGCAGCATATAAAGTAGTGATTGAAATCAATGCCAACCCCTGGCGATTGGACCTGGACTGGCGCTGGGTGAGATATGCCATGGACAAAGGGGTATTGCTGTCTATCAATCCTGATGCCCATGAGAAAAAAGGCTTTGCTGACATGAAGTATGGTGTCATCGCCGGTAGAAAAGGGGGACTGACGAAGGACATGACCCTGAATACAAAAACTACCGAAGAACTGGCTCAGTATTTTGAATCCCGAAAAAATAAAATCCAATGAATTGGAAAGAAATGAACGTGGATAGCTTGCTTCAGAAATCCTTCCTATTTGGATTGGCGGGTATAGTAAGTTGTATGGTCCCACTAATTACGTTGGCTATGCAATGGGGAGAGAACAGGTATATTCATTTATTTACTGGGCTGGGGCTGGCATTGCAATTGTTTGGATTGAGTTTGTCCGTATTGGTACTGAGAAGGAAGAAGATAGGAGATATACAAAAAGAGAAAGCCAAAAAAATGGTTTTGGTCCTTGCTGTAGCCCTGTTGTTTTTTATTTTGGTATAGATGATAAAAACCCTAACCCAGGTCAGTTGCTTGGTTTTGGTATTACTCGCACCATGCTGCCAGTATAAACCCGCTGACTTTGATTGGAAAGAAGGAGACATACTGTTTCAGGATGGCGATTGTGGTGAGTTTTGTGAGGCCATCAGAAAAGTAACTTCCGGCTATGATGGCCACCACTTCTCTCACAATGGCATAGTCCTAAAGGAAAACGGAAGATGGATGGTAATAGAGGCCATCAGGGATGGGGTTATCCTGACTCCCCTGGACACTTTTTTAAATCGCCACCTAACTGCGGATGGAAACCCGAAAGTGCATGTTGGCCGTTTGAGGCATCCCTATAGGGAATTGATACCGGAAGCTTTGGAATACAGCAAATCTTTACTGGGTAAACCTTATGACATGGCTTTCGATATGAGCAATGAGGCCTACTATTGCTCAGAACTTATTCATTTTAGTTTCAAAAAAGCCAACAAGGGTATTGGCATTTTCAAAACGCCGCCCATGACATTCCTTGACCCGGAAACAGCTGAGGTATTTCCTGTGTGGAAAAAGCATTTTGAAAACCTATCCTTGCCTGTTCCCGAGGGAAAACCAGGACTTAACCCGGGAGGAATGACCCAAGATCCTATCATTGAAATGATTTTTAATTTTGAATCTCCGTAAGTTTGGTGGAAAATTTTGGACAAAATACTCCAAAGCCTTAACTTGTATTGACAAACTAACCTGATAAACCCTGAATGAATCGAAGAGCATCGTTTAAAAAAATCCTGGCCGTGGTAGGTACCGGATTGGCAATCCCTGAAATCCTGGCCTCCCATCAATTCTCCCCAATAAAATCAAAGGCATCCCCGGGCCCACTTTATTTGTTCACCAAGGTCCTTCAGTGGCTACCCCTCCAGGAGGTTCCGGAAACGGTAAAATCCCTGGGGTTTGATGGAATTGACCTGCCGGTCCGGAAAAATGGTTTTTTCGACAAAGATGAAATTAAGGGTAAATTACCGGGTATCGTCCGTGCCAGTGAGAACCTAAATCTCAGTAGACCGGTGCTCACCACCGACATGAATGTGTATCAATTGAATGAAATGGATGAATTTTTAAGGATACTGGCCGGGGAAGGTATCCGGGATTACCGGATGGGATACCTTTCCTTCACCTCCAAAAACGTTTTAAAAGAGCTTCAAACCCTGAATGGCTCCATGAGAAAATTGGCTGAGTTACATGAAAAACACGGGGTCAACGGGCATTACCAAAACCATGCTGGCAAAAGGGTCGGTGGCTCTGTTTGGGAAATTCACCACCTACTCGAAGGCATACAGCCCAAACATATAGGTATTCAATTTGACCTGCGCCATGCGACTGTGGAAGGATATCAATCTCATGAAAATGCCTACCAGCTGATTGCAGAAAAAATCAGAAGTTTTGACCTGAAAGATTTCGTTTGGGGAAATCCTGATGGGAAAGGTGACAAGCCTGTAAATGTACCCATGGGAGAAGGACATGTTAATTTCAGCTTACTGAAAGAACACCCGGGTTTTAACGGAACACTTCCTAAAATACTTCATGTAGAATATGATCTGGGAGGTGCGGAGCATGGACATGCCCGTCCTTCCGTAAAAAGCAATGAGATCCTTTCTGCCATTGAAAAAGATGTCGAAGTGTGCCGGTCCCTGATGTCCTGAATTTACAGTTAGGTCAAAGCTTTGTCCAGCAATCGTTTCGCTTTAGGAGAATGAGACATGGAAAGGGCTTTCTCCTTGCCTTTGTCTGACATCTTGTTCCAGGTTTTCTGAAGTATGCCTACCAGTTTTGATTCTTCATCCTCATGTTTGGAAATGAAGTCTTGAAAATAATATTTCAAAAAAACCAAACAGATTACATCTTCCAAAGCCTGCGTATCGGGGTCAGTTTTTAGCCTTTTTTTGTTTAAAAGGTCCTCCACTTTTTTAATTTCTGCTGTGGAATAACCATTTCTCTCCATGATTTCCCCGGCCAGTTCACCATGAAATTGTTTGAGCCTGGTCCTCCAGAGCAAATATCCCTTTCTGTCCATGGGGTAATCTTCCCTGGGAATGGCCCAGCGTTTGATATGCTGGCTCCTGGCAGCCAGGCGGAGCAACTCATTCGAATCCGGATAGGTTTCCATCAGCATTTCAGACATACGGATACCATAAATCAACTCTTTCGCAATAGGTTTTTCATTTACCAACTCTTTATGGGGATCCTCTGCGTTGACGGCATCAAAATCTGAAATTGTAATCTTGAACCGCTCTTTCAAATTATCAGTCATTGGTTTCCTTTTTTTGAATAATTAAATGTAGTAAAATAAATGGCAATACCAGGTATTACACAGTGGAACCCTTGATCTTGCAAAAGGAAAAATATAAACTGATACAGGGAGGTTCTTTAATTTATTTACGACATCAAGTGCGGGGAAATACCATTACTAACTCCATTCTGATTATGCGCCGGCCAGGTTAAATGAAGCTTTCTCGTGCATCTTTAAGAAATTTGTTTAATTTTGCACCAATTTAGCCAAATGTAAAGCACTTCAAAAAACCTCAACATGCCAAAAGACAGTAGCATCAAACATGTCCTTATTATCGGAAGCGGTCCAATCGTGATCGGACAGGCCTGTGAATTTGATTACGCAGGATCACAAGCAGCAAGATCTCTAAGGGAAGAAGGCATCATTGTAACCTTGATCAATTCAAATCCCGCCACCATCATGACCGATCCGGTAACGGCAGACAATGTGTACTTGTTACCCCTGGAGAAAAAATCCATTGTCCAGATTTTGAAAGAACATCCGGATATTGATTGTGTATTGCCCACCATGGGAGGTCAGACGGCATTAAATCTGGCCATTGATTGTGACAAAGCCGGTATTTGGGAAAAATTCAATACCCGCATGATTGGTGTAGACATTGACGCCATTGAAACGGCAGAAAACAGGGAAAAATTCAAAGCCCTGATGGGAAAGTTAGACGTAGAAGTATGTATCGGGCGTACAGCTACCTCCTTTTTGCAGGGCAAGGAAATCGCACAGGAGATAGGTTTTCCGCTGGTGATCAGACCATCCTACACTTTGGGAGGAACCGGCGGGGGATTTGTAGACGGACCGGACAATTTTGAAAAGGCGCTGAGTGCTGGCTTACAGGCCTCCCCCACCCATGAGGTGCTCATCGAGCAAAGTATTTTGGGATGGAAAGAATATGAGCTGGAAGTATTGCGGGACAATATCGGCAACATGGTGGTCATATGTTCTATTGAGAACTTTGATCCTATGGGGGTACATACGGGAGATTCCATTACCGTGGCCCCGGCAATGACACTTCCAGACACGGTTTATCAGAAAATGAGAAACATGGCCATCCGGATGATGAATGGTATCGGCAATTTCGCTGGCGGATGTAATGTACAATTTGCCGTGAGCCCCGATAACCAAACCATTATTGGTGTAGAGATCAACCCCCGGGTATCGCGCTCCTCTGCTCTGGCCTCTAAAGCCACAGGATATCCAATTGCCAAGGTGGCTGCCAAATTAGCTGCGGGCTATAACCTGGATGAGTTGAAAAACTCCATCACCGGCAATACCTCGGCTTACTTTGAGCCAGCCATTGATTATGTGATTGTCAAAATCCCCAGATGGAACTTTGATAAATTTAAAGGTTCTGACAGGAAACTGGGGCTATCCATGAAAGCTGTTGGCGAAGTAATGGGCATTGGCAGAAATTTTCAAGAGGCCTTGCAAAAAGCTTGTCAATCCCTGGAAATCAAAAGAAATGGATTGGGTGCGGATGGCAAAGAGCTCAAAAACCAGGAAGAAATATTGTATAGCCTGGCCAACCCCAGTTGGAACAGGCTTTTTCATATATATGATGCCTTCAAACTAGGGATTTCATTCCGAACCATTCAGGACCTGACCAAAATTGACAAATGGTTTCTCAAGCAGATTGAAGAATTGGTCCGTTTGGATATTACGCTGGCCAACGAAACGCTGGAAAGCATTAGTTTTGACCTGATGAAGAAAGCCAAGCACAAAGGCTATGCGGACCGGCAAATAGCCCATTTGTTGGGTTGTCTGGAAAGTGAGGTTTTTTATAAAAGAAGGGACGAAATGGGGATCAAAAGGGTATTTAAATTGGTGGATACCTGTGCGGCTGAGTTTGAAGCTAAAACCCCTTACTTTTTTTCCAGTTTCGGGGATGAAAATGAATCTTTGGTCTCTGACCGAAAAAAAGTGGTAGTTCTGGGATCAGGCCCCAACCGTGTCGGACAGGGTATAGAGTTTGATTATTCCTGTGTACATGGTGTATTGGCCGCCAAGGAGTGTGGATACGAAACCATCATGATCAATTGCAACCCTGAAACGGTTTCTACGGATTTTGATATCGCAGACAAGCTCTATTTTGAACCTGTTTTCTGGGAACACATTTATGAGATTATACTCCACGAAAATCCCATTGGGGTAATTGTTCAATTAGGCGGGCAAACAGCTTTGAAGTTGGCGGAAAAACTGGACAAATACAATATTCCCATATTGGGAACCAGCTTCAGGGCATTGGACCTGGCTGAAGACAGGGGCAGTTTTTCTACCTTACTTAAAGAAAACAACATCCCCTATCCGGAATTTGGCACCATTCACAGTACGGATGAGGCATTGGAACTCTGCAAAACCATAGGCTTTCCTCTTCTCGTCAGACCTTCTTATGTATTGGGCGGGCAGGGAATGAAAATCGTTATTAATGAAAAAGAACTGGAACAACATGTAGTAGATGTTCTGCGTGATATCCCCAATAATGAAATTTTGCTGGATCACTTTCTAGAAGGTGCCATAGAAGCTGAAGCTGACGCCATCTGCGATGGTGAGCATGTCTACATCATCGGAATCATGCAACATATTGAACCGGCAGGTATCCATTCTGGGGATTCATATGCTGTGCTCCCTCCCTATAATCTTGGAGATCTGGTCATACGACAGATAGAAACCTTTACAGAGAAAATTGCGCTGGCATTGGAAACCAAAGGCTTGATCAACATACAGTTCGCCATCAAAAACGATAAGGTGTATATCATTGAAGCCAATCCCAGGGCTTCCCGAACAGTCCCATTTATCTGTAAGGCTTATCAGGAGCCCTATGTCAATTATGCCACCAAAGTAATGCTCGGAGAGAAAAAGGTCAGGGACTTTAATTTTGCCCCCGTCAAAAAGGGCTATGCCATCAAAGAACCTGTTTTTTCTTTCCATAAATTCCCGAATGTCAACAAAGAATTAGGGCCTGAAATGAAATCTACGGGAGAAGCCATCTATTTTATCGATGACTTAATGGATGATTATTTTCTCAAGATTTTTGCTGAAAGAAACCTTTACCTCAGCAGGTAAGCCTCATTAAATTCCTTTGACCCGGTCCCCTGAAGCAGGACCGGGTTGTTTTTACCCATTCCGTTTGGGATCAATCCAATTGGTTTTTATATAATTTTTCCCTTAATATTGAATGGTAGAAAGGAATTTTCCGTTAGAAAAATAGGTTGGTATTTAATCAGCGACCAGTTTCAGTGTATTTTCAAAATTGATCACCATGATTTTAAAAATAATTATTTTCTTTATTGCTTTGGGTTGGATATTCTCCAGTTTGGTCCGGTACTTTTTGAATAGCAAACTCAAAAAGTTTGCCGATCAGGTTCAGGAAGCCCAAAGAGAAGAAGCCCGGAAAAGGAACAAGCCTAAAGATGGAAATGTGAATGTTGATTTTGTTCCCGGAAAAGGTAAAAAAGGTTCTTCCGGCAACATATCCGGTGGTGACTATATTGACTATGAAGAAGTTAAAGACTAAATTTTCGATAATAATTTATTTTTTTAATACCTGCATCCCAAAATTTCCTTAATCCATTTTTTTTCATAGCTTTAGGTTTATAACCCTAAAGATGAGGCCATTTATTGCCATATTGCTATTATTTTGTTTCGTTGTCTATCATTTTGGATACCATTTATTTCATAAGGTTTACCAGAATCAAATAGAAAAAAATTGGTCTGAGAGGGTCTTTCAGGAAGACTTTATCGAAAAAAAGGTCATGAAAATCCCCATGAAACTGCCTTATTCCTTTGAAGAGGAAGGATTTCAATTGACCAATATTCCATTTACCAAAGATGGTAAAGCCTACAGGGCCATTCAAAAACGCTTCAGAGATGACACCTTTGAATTGGTATATGTTCCCGACATGGCCAGAATTAAATTAGAGATCAATACCCGGCAATGGATCCTCTCATTGATACCGGCTGCACATTCAAGTGCTGAGCAGGACCATATTATTTCCCAATCCTCCATTAAAGACTATATCAAACCTATATTTCGATTCCTACCCCTTCAACCATTAACCGAATTCATGGATTGGAATAAATTTTTTATCTTATTCTGGATAGAAACCATCCTGCCTTTCCCCACTCCTCCCCCCAGGTTGGTATAACAAAATATCGTCGAAATTATAAGTAGCATGATCTCTCCATACAGATCCTGCCTTCCTTTTCCCCTGCCTTTGATGAAAAAAAGTGACAACATCGGCTTTCCAACGAGGGGGCATGCTGCCGACTCTATGGTATCATCAATAGTCTGCTCATCTTCCATCGAATGGTGGCAACCTCTTGCTATCCTTTATTTCGGGATAAAAAGCCATTTCAAAATGCTGGGTAGCATGGGCGAAACAGCTTAATCTATCCTGGAGCAAGTCCCTGTAAATGGGTAAAAAAGAGGTCTGAATGGATGAATTATCAATATCTAACCTCCTGGGTGTTATCATAGCTAATCACAAGGCATATAAAAAGTAATTGGAAAATAAATCTCCGAAGAAATCAATCATTTAAACAACTAACCAATGAACCGTATATACAAATTGACTCTATTATCAGTACTGCTTTCCGGAATAATTCTGGAAAACCACCTGAATGCCCAGGGCTGTGTCGCCATTCGGCAGTTTTCAGGAGTAGGAAATGCCCTGAATCAAGGTGAACTGCTTCAAAAAGGCGACTGGAACTTGGTCAGTAATTACCGCTATTTCAGGTCTTTCAGGCACTTTAAGGGAACGCATAAAGAACCAGACAGAATCGCCAATAACACCGAGGTAATCAACTGGTCACATGCAGTGGATTTTAATATTAGCTATGCTTTCAACAACCAATTATATGGGGCCCTTTCCTTACCATTTGTCTATAATGAAAGGAGCTCTCTTTACGAACATGGCAGAACAGAAAGACATGTAAGTTATTCCCAGGGAATAGCAGACATGAGAGTTGGCTTGGGGTATTGGTTGTTTAAAGGCGAAAGTGCAAAAAACGGCAATATGGCATTTGGCCTCAACCTAAAACTCCCCACTGGAAATTATGACGCCCATAGCACTTTCTTCAATGTCGGTCCTGAAGGAGCGCCTGAAAGGCGGCCAGTGGATCAATCCATCCAACCCGGAGATGGGGGAATAGGGATGATCGTCGATATGCAGGGATTGCGATTTCTGGGAAAAGAATTTGTCCTGTTTTACGATGGATTTTACCTGATCAATCCCAGAGAGACCAATGGTACCAGAACATTTCGGGAGACGTTAAGCCCCATCCTATCCAATGAGTCCGTTATGGCAGTACCAGACCAGTTCGCTTTAAGAGCAGGGGTTTTCAAATCCCTGTTTGTACACGGCTTGGGTCTTTCCCTTGGTGGAAGGATTGAGGGCATTCCTGTAAAAGACTTAATCGGAGGAAATGAAGGCTTTAGAAGGCCTGGTTATGTGATATCCTTCGAGCCGGGTATCAGTTACATGATCAATAATTTCACCATTAACGTCAATGTGCCGGTAGCTTTGCACCGCAACCGTACCAGAAGTGTGACGGATATAGCGGCCAGCACCCCTGACAATTTCCGCCATGGGGATGCTGCATTTGCAGATTACCTGTTGAATGTAGGTCTGGCCTGGAGGATCGTCAAAAAAGAAACGCCGGTTTTCAATGAATTTTAATCATCTTCCCGCCCTATCAATCAGGGCGGGAATTTTATCTCCCCCCATTGGCCCGGAGGTCATTCCTGCAATTCTCATCCAGTTCGGGCACGGAATTCTGCATAAAATTGAGTACGTTACTGGTTTCCACTGCCCAAAACATCAAACAATCCTCATTGTCACAATGGAATTTATGATCTTCATCCGAGGCTTCGTGAGGAGTCACCATTTCACTTCCCACATTCACCAACCCTAAAAGGTGTCCCAGTTCGTGCAGGGCCACCGTAGCTTCCAGGTTTCCCCTGCCCGGCCTTCTGAATCCTCCGGAATTTTCAGCTATTCGTTTTCCAAAAAGTGCCATGCTGGTATTTCGGTAAGCAGCGCCAATGGTAAAATATTCCTCCTCATTTTGCCTGAAATAGCCATCTACAACCAGTAAAAAAACTGAAACAGTATCGCCCTCGTTGTAACTTTCCCGATAACGGTTTTCCAGTTCAGAAAGATGTGCGGTAGTATAAAACTCCTCTCCCTCTGCGGGTATTTCTTTTTCGATAACATGGATTCCATCAGGTTTCAGGGTAAGGTCCTGCAGGAAATTCGTCATCTCATCCATCATAAAATTCGTAGGCCGGAACCCCTCCATATAAGCAATTTCAATTTCCATGGCCGTAAACCGGTCGTCAGAGAGTAAAAAATTGGCGGATTTTCCCACATCCCATCTCGCAGCGCCCACTCCCACAAAGGGATCTTCTCTCATCGGTTCTTCACAGGCGAAAACCAAAAAGGCTAGAATTGGTAAAAATAATAATCTCTGAAATGTACCTTTCATGTGTCGTAATTGCTTCTTAATGGTCATGATCTATCTCTCACCCAAGGTTCAATAGCGCGTCCCGATCGTCCATCGAGAGAACCTCAAATTAATTCCCTCCAAGTAGTTGTCGGGCCTATCAGGGCATCTCTCTGTGGTTCGCCTCCCTCACCCCTGCCTGGTAGGCAGACTCGACTTTATGTGAAAAGAATTTAAACAGTAACAAAGACAGGCATCGGATATAAAATAAACCTGAACGTTTTAACGACAAAACCTTCCAGATGCATACATGGTTTCGAAAAAACTCTAAATTCATGACCCATACCCATTCAAAAGTAGTTTAATATTGGTTAAAAAATGACTATCAAATTATACTAAATTGCCGTAAATTTTGTTTTCAAAGTAACTGATTCAAATTTTCATTTTAAATCCCAGCACATGAAAAAAGTATGGATTATTATCTTTCTATTGAGCTTTGGACAATTGAATGCGCAGGTATTGTCGATTGGACCTAAGTTAGGCGTTTCTCAGGGCGATGTCAGCGTTACAGATGGCTTTAAAGGAGAAGATTCCATGATGGGTTACCATGTCGGAGCCTTTGTCAGGGTAAATTTACCAGTCATCTACTTGCAACCTGAAGTTTTATATACCAATACAGGTGGGTCTTTTTCAGACAACACCTTCAATTATGACGTCAATTTTGACCGGTTAGATGTCCCATTAATGATAGGAATGAAGTTAGGAGGGCTTTTCAGGCTGCAAGCCGGGCCAGTAGCCAGTTACCTGATCAACGGAGACATGACTGCTGACAATGGTACCAGACAAAAAATTATTCCTCCCACGGAAGAATTTACTTTTGGATACCAGGCAGGAGTAGGTTTTGATATAGGAAATTTCCTGATGGATTTAAAATACGAAGGAGCACTGACCAACTCGGTCAACAATTTCGGACAGGTCCCCACCGATCAAAGACAAAATCAGCTTATCCTTTCCTTGGGATTCAACCTTTTTTAGCACCCTCACCAAAGAGATCCACCATTAGTTGATTACCATTAATTAACGGTGGCATTATTTCCCTTATTAAGCCATTTCTTTTACTTCTGTTTCTTTGGTAAGGCTTTTTCTCGCTAGAATGATCAAAGCAAAAGAAAGCACAAATAAAATGGCAGCAATGACAGACAAAACATAGGCATCTTTCTGATAATTCTGCCAGGCAAATAAGCCCAGGGAACTAAGGGTTACCGTAAACATGAAAAACATGGGAATGGTAACAAAAGTAGGATTGATTTTCTTCTTGATTAACCAAACCGAAATGGTCAACAATGCCAGGGCTGCCAAAAGTTGGTTGGCAGAACCGAAAATTGGCCAAAGGGTAGCAAAACCTCCGCTTCCCAGGAGCAAAACAGAAAGTACCACTACTACGCTGGTAGAGAGGTACCTGTTTTGGGATAATTTTTTACCAATGGGTTGTTCCACATCCTCAAAATATTCTTGCAGGGTAAATCTTGCCAGTCTGGTACAAGTATCCAGCGTAGTCAATGCAAATGCTGACACGGTCAAAGCCACAAAGCCGATGGCAAATGGTTCGGAAACACCCATCGAGGAAATGATGTTACCCAAGCCATCTGCAAATAATGGCACAGGTCCTTCCTCCCCAAGTCTGGACAAATAATCAGTCCTGCTCAGAACGACTACTGCACCCACTGAAATAATCGCCAAAAAAGATTCTATCAACATGCCCCCAAACCCAACTAATTTGGCGTCTCCTTCCCTATCGATTTGTTTGGAAGTGGTGCCGGATGCTACCAGGGAGTGAAAGCCACTAATGGCCCCACAGGCTATGGTCACAAAAAGTACAGGAAACAGGTAGCCTAGATTCTCATCTGTAACATGTATATCCGTATCCATTACTATGGTAGGATTAGCTACAAAAACACCCACTATAGCGGCCAGAATCAACCCATAAAGCAGGAAACTGTTGAGGTAATCTCTGGGTTGCAACAACATGGATACAGGGGTAACGGAAGCAATAAAGGCATAAATCAACAGTATATAAATCCAGGTTTGATAATTCAACACAAAAGGGATTTGCATTCCCAGGTACACAAAATAATACATGACAGCAACGCCTACGATTGAAGCGATCAGGAAGGCACTTTTCTTATGTCCCGTCATTTTAGTAATAAACCCAAAAACCACTGCCAATCCAATGAACAAAATAGAGGCTGAAGCTACCCCCGGATTACTGATAAAGGTTTTGGCAATAATATCTGCAAATACTGCAATGATCAGAATCAGGGTAGAAAAGCTGAAAAGAATAAACAATCTTTTTCCTTTTTTCCCAATATTGTTTTGAATGATAACCCCGATGGATTTACCATCATTTCTCAGGGAGGCCACCATACTCCCGAGGTCATGTACGGCTCCAAAGAAGATTCCACCAATTAAGATCCATATAACTGCAGGAATCCAGCCGAAAGTAATGGCAATAATCGGTCCCACTATGGGTCCTGCACCTGCAATGGAGGCAAAATGATGCCCCAGCACAACAATCGGCTTGCTTGGCACATAATCCACCCCATCTTTTAGCCGATGGGAAGGCGTAATGTTATCATTATTGATTTTAAACTTTTTGAAAACAAATTTCCCATAAATAAAATAGGCGCCTGTCAGAATGATGGCTGAAAAAACAAATAAGTAGGTGAGCTGCATGACATGGTTTTAAGTTAATGTTTAAAGATAATGAGAAAATTGATTTCATCAGAAATAAACCCTAATTTAAAAAATTATCAGGGTCTGGCATACTCCTCCCCGTTAAAAAAAGGGCATTTTAATATCTAGTACAATTTTCCCTTCAAAACCATCAAAAATTAAAGCATGGAAAGAGAAACCATCATTTTTATTGGCATAGCACTGGGATTATTGGTCTTCAGCCATATTTTTCTTTGGCTATTTTTTCCAAAACTGGCCAGGCTGGTTTACCGACCTGCTACTGAAAAAGGAAAAAATTCCATGAGGAAATTTTCCAATGCACTAAAATGGGGGCTGTTTTTTGCAGTATTCCCAATCATCGAACCCTTTTTCTCACCTCCTGATCTGGACCACCTGGGCCGAAAACCCTTCTTTATAGTACTTGCCATAATCACCTTCTCCTGGATTATCATTGAGCTGTCCAATGTATTGCGATATGCCTTTTTGGAGAATTTCAATTCCAATAAGGAGGATAACCTCAGAGAAAGGCGGTTGCTTACCCAGGTAGCTTTTATCAGAAAACTTTTCATCATAATCGTAGTCATCATCGCCTTTTCGGCTATATTGATGAATTTTGAATCTGCCCGAAAAATAGGAGCTGGATTGCTGACCTCAGCCGGGATTGTGGGCATCATCGTCGGTTTGGCCGCACAAAAATCAATCGCCAATTTATTGGCTGGATTCCAAATTGCCTTTACCCAGCCTATAAGAATCGATGATGTGGTGGTGGTAGAGGACGAATGGGGAAAAATAGAAGAAATCAATCTCACCTATGTGGTCGTCAGGATTTGGGACCAGAGAAGGCTGGTATTACCCATCAACTATTTTATTGAGAAACCATTCCAGAATTGGACCAGAACTACCGCCGACATATGGGGGACGGTATTTATGTATGTTGATCACACCATTCCCGTTGAAAATTTAAAAATTAAGCTTAAAGAAATATTGGATAACAGTACTTTATGGGATAAAAAGGTACAGGTACTTCAGGTGACTGATTACACAGAAAAAACCATAGAGATTCGCTGCCTGATGAGCGCCAGGGATAGCCCTACTGCCTTTGACCTCAGGTGTTTGGTTAGGGAAAAGATGTTGGAATACCTCCAGCAAAATTACCCGGGATCCTTACCCAAATCCCGGGTTTTGCTATCTCAGGAAGCAGAAAAAAAATAATGGGAGAAATCTTATTCTGAAGGAGAATGCAGATTTTGGTTTTATTTAACGGATAATACCCATAAATTTGTAATCCCAAATGACTTTTGGGCTAATTTAAACAAAACTTTATGGCTTGGTTTAAAAGGAAAGATGCCGGGATCAAAACCTCCACAGAGGAAAAAAAAGATACTCCTGACGGATTGTGGTACAAGACCCCAAAAGGAAACATCATCCATACCCGGGAACTGAAAAACAACTCCTATGTCTGCCCGGATGATGATTATCATGTAAAAATAGGATCCAAAGAATATTTTGAAATCCTCTTTGATGATAATCAATTCAAAGAACTGGACAAAGAAATGACCTCTGGAGATCCACTGAATTTTGTGGATAGCAAACCCTACACTACTAGAATCAAAGACACCATTGCCAAAACAAACCTCAAGGATGCCGCTCGCACAGGAGTAGGTAAAATCAATGGCCTGGATATCATCATTACCTGTATGGATTTCAACTTCATAGGTGGATCCATGGGATCAGTGGTAGGAGAAAAAATTTCAAGGGCCATCGACTACGCCCTTAAAAACAAAATTCCTTTCCTGATGATATCCAAATCAGGAGGGGCGAGAATGATGGAAGCTGGATTTAGTCTGATGCAAATGGCTAAAACTTCGGCTAAACTGGCTTTACTAGATGAAGCAGGAATTCCCTACATTTCGCTGATGACAGACCCGACTACAGGGGGTGTAACGGCTTCTTACGCCATGCTGGGAGATTTTAATATTGCTGAACCGGGAGCATTGATAGGCTTTGCCGGTCCGCGGGTGATCAGGGAAACCATCGGTAAAGACCTACCCAAGGGATTTCAAAGTTCTGAATTTGTTTTGGAACATGGATTTCTGGATTTTATCATCGACCGTCGTCAGTTGAAAAACAGAATGTATACTTTACTAAACTTATTGCGCAATTAAGCAGTTAATAAGCTTGAATAGGTGGATTAAAATATTCTCATATTGCGGTGGATTTGTTGAAATATAAATATATTTGTACCGATCAATCACCGATTAAACATACTGATAAAAAATAAAATTTATTAAATGACTTCAGTAATCATAACTTCGATAGTAGCTTTCACCATTATTATTTTGCTACTGGTATTTGTCCTTCTTTTTGCGCAATCCAAACTGGTGGCTTCGGGAGACGTTAAAATCATCATCAACGGGGACGAAAAAAACCCACTGGTGGCTTCTGCCGGATCTACTTTGCTATCTACACTGGGAAATAAAAAAATATTTCTCCCATCAGCCTGTGGGGGCGGAGGTACCTGTGCCATGTGCAAATGCACCATTGAAGAAGGCGGGGGTGAAGTTTTACCCACCGAGGAGGGTCACCTCAGCAGGGCGGAAAAACAGAATAATGTCAGGCTTTCCTGTCAGGTAAAGGTGAAGAATGACATGAAAATCCGGATTCCTGAAGAAATATTCGGTATTAAGAAATGGGAATGCGAAGTAATTTCCAATTACAATGTATCCACTTTTATTAAGGAATTTAAGGTTAAACTTCCTGAAGGAGAAATACTGGATTTCGAGCCAGGAGGATACATACAGATTGATGTGCCGCAGGTAGTCGTCAACTTTAAAGACATGGATATCACACCCCATCCGGAATTGGAACATCCGGAGGATGTTTACCAAAGCGACTGGGATAAATTTGGCTTGTGGGATTTGGTAATGAAAAATGACGAAGAATTATTCAGGGCTTACTCCATGGCCAATCATCCAGCTGAAGGAAACATTGTCATGTTGACCATCCGAATAGCTACCCCACCTTGGGATAGGGCTAATAATAAATGGATGGATGTCAATCCGGGAGTTTGTTCTTCCTATGTTTTCTCTAGAAAGCCAGGTGACAAGGTCACCATATCCGGACCATACGGTGAATTCCACATCAATCCTACGCAAAGAGAAATGATTTATATTGGAGGTGGCGCAGGAATGGCACCCCTTAGATCACATTTATTTCACTTATTCCATACTGAAAAAACAGACCGGAAAGTATCCTACTGGTATGGTGGTCGGTCTAAAAAAGAATTGTTTTATACCCCGCATTTCAGGGAGATAGAAAAAGAGTTTCCTAACTTTAATTTTCATATTGGCCTCTCAGAACCGTTGCCTGAGGATAACTGGAAAGTTAAGAAATCTCTGGACGACAAAGAAGGAGACGGTTATGTAGGCTTCATTCATCAGGTACTCTATGACAATTACCTGAAAGACATTGAAGAGCCGGATGAGATAGAATATTACCTATGTGGTCCTCCACTGATGAATTCGGCAGTTTTGAAAATGCTGGATGATATGGGAGTCCCCAACGAAAATATCAGATTTGATGATTTCGGAGGATAAATGAAATTGTGTCCCGTTAATTTTTAACGGGACTTTTTTTATGCTTGAATTTTCAATAAATTTGATTTTAAAATTTTAATGATGATTCATGGATCTTGAGGCATTTTTCGAACCCATACCGCCAACTATCTTAAATGAAGAATACGGTCACAATGCATTTTTTTATCATATCCATTGTCATGGGGAGGGCTTTCCAGAAATAAAAGGCATTCAGATTGCACTGATAGGGGTAGACGAATATAGGGGCGCAGCAGCTGATCACCTGGAAAATTCCCCACTTACTACCAGTCAAATCAGAAAAAAGCTTTATCCACTTAAAAAAGGCCAAAACAACTACAGCATTGCGGATTTAGGCAACCTAAAAGTCGGGGAAAACAGGGAAGAAACCCTTGCACTGATCAGCTCAATTGGTGAATTTTTATTGAAAATGGAAGTGCTTCCCGTTTTTTTGGGTGGCAGCCATGACCTGGACATGGGGCAATACCTTTCTTACCAAAACATGAAAAAACTCGTAAGCCTGCTTACAGTAGATGCTAAGATGGATATGGAGGATAAGGGTAAACCGATGGATCTTCACTCTCAGGACATCATATTAAACAAGCCCAACTATATGTTTAACTATTGCCATCTGGCCTATCAGAGCTTTCTGACAGATCCGGAATTGGTTACTACATTGGAAAAGCTTTATTTTGACCATGTGAGGTTGGGGCAACTCAGGGATAGTTTTAAAGAGGTAGAACCATTGATCCGAAATACGGACCTCCTGAGTTTTGATGTTTGTTCCATACATGCATCGGATGCACCAGGAGCCATAGAAGCCCAGCCATTCGGGCTCAGTGCAGAGGAAGCTTGCCAGATATGCTGGTTTGCAGGGATGAATGAAAAGTTAAGTTCGATGGGAATTTATGGCTACCATGCCAAATTGGATGATGCCCGGTTCAAAACGGCCTCCGTAATAGCTACCATGGTTTGGTACTTTATTGAAGGTTTTTATCAAAGGAAAGACAGTTTATCCTTTAAAAGCAGTGATTACATCAAATATACTGTATCTTTAGACTCTAAACCTTCTATTTTATATTTCTACAAAAGCAAGTTAAGTGGCAAGTGGTGGATGGAAATTCCCAGCAATAAAAATGAAAAATTCAAAAGGGACACCATCATTCCCTGCAGTTATCAGGATTACCTTACGGCCCAACAGGGAGAAATCCCTGAAAGGTGGGTCAACTCCCAACTGAAACTATATTGATGAATTGCAGCCGCTAGCCCGCTGTGTGGAACCTTTGTTATTTGGTCAAATATGATTACCATTTCAAAAAACCAACTGGCCCTGAGAAACGGGCAAGATAAACCTGAGATCTGGATCGCCTTCCAGGGAAAAATCTATGACCTTGCTGGCTCAAGGCTTTGGAAATCGGGCAGACATTATGAACATTGGGCCGGCCAGGATTTGACAGAAGAATTGAAAAGTGCTCCCCATACGGCCCATGTATTTGATAAATTTGAACCTATAGGCTACCTGAAATAAATGATTCTTATCGCAGACAGTGGTTCGAGCAAAACCGATTGGCGGGCAATCCGAAAGGATGGAAATATCTCCCAGTTCAGGACGATTGGGTTCAACCCCTATTATCAGACCCGGGAGGATATGATATTGGGCCTGAATAACCCTCATTTATTGGCATTAAAGCACCAGGTAGAGCAAGTTTATTTTTATGGATCCGGATGCACCTCAGATACCAACAAAGCATCTGTCATGCAGGCCATCCACAGTATCTTTCCACTCACCGAAGTACATGTCGATCACGACCTGATGGCCTCTGCCAGAGCCACCTGCGGACACAGCGCCGGAATTGCCTGTATTTTGGGTACAGGATCCAACAGCGGTGATTATGATGGGGAAAACATCACTTCCAGCAGGCCTTCGCCTGGTTATTTATTGGGAGACGAGGGAGGTGGGGCTTATATTGGCAAGCACTTTCTTCAGGATTTCATCTATGATGACATGCCTGAGGAGATACGCAGGGAACTGATCCGGGTATATAACCTATCCATATTTGAGATCCAGGACAATGTGTACAAAAAGCCCTTTCCCAACCGATATATGGCTGGGTTTTGTCAGTTTATTTCACAGCATAAATCTGATCCCTATTGCTATAATTTGATATACAATGCTTTCAGGGATTTTTTCCACAGACATGTGATGAGATATGAAGATTATCTAAACAAACCCGTGAATTTTGTGGGGTCCATAGCTTATTTTAACCATGACATCCTGAGAAAGGCCGGAAAGGATTTTCACATACAAATCAATACCATCATTGAAACGCCAATAGCAGGATTGACATTATATCATCAAGAAAAAATATGAGTACTACCGAAAGCTCCTCTTACTACGATCACCTGGAAAAAATGTCCGTAAGTGAATTGCTGACCAATATGAATAAGGAGGATCAAAGTGTTCCTTTGGCGGTAAGTAAAGCTTTGCCACAGCTGGAGGCATTGATAGCTGCCATTGTGCCAAGAATGGAAAAAGGAGGCCGCTTATTTTACATTGGAGCCGGTACAAGCGGAAGATTGGGTATTCTGGATGCTTCCGAATGCCCGCCTACCTATGGAGTGCCGCACGACATGGTAATAGGTATCATTGCAGGTGGAGACCATGCCATCAGAAAGGCAGTGGAAAATGCAGAAGATGACCAGCATCAGGCATGGAAAGACATTCAGTCATTTGGATTCAACGCACAGGACACCATCATTGGCATCGCTGCTTCTGGCACCACCCCCTATGTAATTGGAGGAGTGAAGGCAGCTGAATCGGCCGGCTTGCTCACAGGTTGCATCACTTGTAATCCGGATAGCCCTCTGGCAGCAGCCGTAAGGCTTCCGGTTGAAGTAGTGGTAGGACCTGAATTTGTGACGGGAAGTACCAGAATGAAATCCGGTACAGCGCAAAAACTATGTCTCAACATGATCTCTACCAGTGTCATGATTAAATTAGGGAAGGTCAAGGGAAATAAAATGGTAGATATGCAGCTGTCCAATAAAAAACTGGTGGATAGAGGGACAAAGATGATCATGGAAGCTACAGGCTTGCCAGAAGGAGAAGCCAGCGACTTGCTGCAAAGGTATGGATCCGTCAGAAATGCAGTAGCAGCCTATGAGCAATCCCAAAACCCCTAAGGCTGTCAAATATAACCTTCATCGATTTTTTTTGCATCATTTACGAATTTTCTAAATTCACCTTCCTCTCCAAGTTTACAGATCAACAGCACATTTTCGCTATCACTGACCAGGTAATTTTTCAGGCCCTGAATAACTACCAGTTTGTCCTGGGGTAGCTTAATGAAGCAATTTTCGGTATCATAAAGCAATGCGTTCCCCTTGACTGAGTTTCGTTCTCTGTCCTTTTCAGAGATTTCATAAAGATTTTGCCAGGAGCCCAAATCCGACCAGCCAAAATCCCCCAATACCATGAACACCTCATCGGACCTTTCGAGAATCCCATGGTCTATGGATATGTTTTTGATCAGACTGTAGGCTTTGTTCAGAAAAAGGTGCTCCTTTTCAGTACAAAAGTAAATTTCCCCTTCATCAAAAACTTCAGCCATTTCCGGCAGGTGTTTTTCAAATGCATTGATGATGCTTTCATTTCTCCAGACAAATGTTCCCGAATTCCAGACGAAATCACCACTTTCAAGAAACGTTGCCGCCAGGGATTCGTCAGGCTTTTCGGTGAATGTTTTTACCTTTTTAACCGGGTTTTCATTTTCCGGAAAATACTGAATGTAACCATAGCTGGTATCTGCCCTATTTGGCCTGATCCCAATGGTTACCAGATTCCCTATTGGTGAAGCACCGTTCATGGCCAGGTCAATGGCTTCAAAAAAAGCTTTTTCATTAAAAATTAACTGATCAGATGGACTGATCAATACCTTGGCATTTGGATTCAGTTTCTTGATTTTGTAGCTGGCAAGGGCGATAGATGCTGCCGTATTGCGTCTTAATGGTTCTACCAGAATTTGATTGTCCGGTATCTCAGGCAACTGCTCTTTCACCAATGAAACATATCTTTTATTGGTGACTACTATAAATTGATATGCGGCGAAGGAAAATCTTAACCTATCAAATGTCATTTGAAGCAAGGACCTTCCGGTACCTAATAAATCCAAAAACTGCTTGGGTTTGTGATGCCTGCTAAAAGGCCAGAACTTTATACCCAGACCTCCTGCCAGAATAACAACATACTTGTCCTTCACTTCCATAATTATACAATTCCTTCCTTCATCAAATCATGAATATGAATAAATCCAACGACCTCATCAGCTTCTTTTACCACCAATTGCGTAATATTAAAATCTCTCATCATTCCCAGCGCTTTAACTGCATACTCATCCACAGGTATGGTTTTCGGATCCCTTATCATGATTTCAACTGCTTTAATCCTGCTCAAATCAGGATCCCGCTGAAGCATTCTTCTCAGGTCTCCATCTGTAATGATACCCAGCAGCTGATTTTTGGCATCCACCACCGCTGTCGCTCCAAGTCGTTTACTACTGATTTCTACAATCACATCTTTCAATGAGGCATTTTCCGAAATAATGGGAAGTAAAGCCTGATCCATAACATCCCCTACCTTCAGGTAAAGCTGCCTGCCCAATGTACCTCCTGGGTGAAACCTGGCAAAAGATTCGGCAGAAAACCCTCTGGCTGAAAGCAAGCAGACAGCCAGCGCATCTCCCATGGCCATTTGAGCAGTAGTACTGGTCGTAGGGGCCAGATTATTCGGACAGGCTTCTTCTGCTACACCCGCATACAAAACGTAATCTGCCTGTTTGGCCAGATAACTGGATTCATTACCGACCAAAGCTATCAGTTTGTTTCCTGATTGTTTGAGCAGGGGAATGAGCACCTTAATTTCCGGAGTATTACCACTTTTGGATACGCATATTACAAAATCTTCTTTTTTAATCATACCTAAATCACCATGAATTGCATCGGCAGCATGCATAAATAAAGAAGGAGTTCCTGTGGAATTGAGCGTAGCCACAATTTTATTGGAAATGATGGCACTTTTGCCGATTCCGGTAACCACCACCCTACCCGAGTGCTGCAAAATATCTTCCACACAAGCTTCAAAATCTTCTCCTATGAAGGGTATCAGATTTATAAGTGCATCCGCCTCGTTTTGCAGTACATTTTTTGCCGTGGTTTTAATATTTTTTAGTAAATTCAATTTTACAGTTGTTAATTGTTAATTTTGTATAAAGGTAGGAAAGTTTTACCTTAAACTTTAATGATTGACAAAGAGCAACTCATTAAACTATTTACCTAGTGGATAACGCAGTAAAAGAAAATCTGAAAAATATTTTTGGTTTCAATCAGTTCAGAGGGAACCAACAATTCATAGTAGAAAATATACTTAAGGGGAAAAACACTTTTGTTATAATGCCTACAGGGGCAGGGAAATCCCTTTGCTACCAATTGCCGGCTGTTTCAAAAAAAGGGACTGCCATCGTCATTTCTCCTTTGATTGCCCTGATGAAAAATCAGGTTGACCAGCTGAACAGTTTTGGGATCAATGCCCACTTCCTTAATTCAACCCTGAGCAAATCTGAATCCAACAGGGTAAAGGGGGAAGTTACCGCAGGTCTCACCAAGCTGCTTTACGTGGCCCCCGAGTCGCTGACCAAAGAAGAAAATGTCCAGTTTTTAAAAAATGCGGATATCAGTTTCGTTGCCATTGATGAAGCCCATTGCATTTCTGAATGGGGGCACGATTTCAGGCCAGAGTACCGGAAGATAAAATCTATCATCGCACAAATCGGAGAAAAACTTCCAGTCATTGCGCTTACTGCCACCGCTACACCGAAGGTACAGCAGGATATACAACGGAATCTTCAAATGGAAGAGGCAGACTTGTTCAAGTCTTCCTTTAACAGGACCAACCTCTATTATGAGGTACGGCCGAAAATGAAGAATGATACCAAAAAAGAAATCATCAAATACATCAAGTCCCAAAAAGGTAAATCGGGTATCATCTACTGCCTGAGCAGGAAAAAAGTAACAGAAATAGCTGACCTTCTCAAAGTAAATGGAATCAATGCCGCCCCCTACCACGCTGGACTTGACGGGCATGTGAGGGTGAAAAATCAAGATGATTTTCTCAATGAAGAAGTGGATGTCATTGTGGCTACCATCGCTTTCGGAATGGGCATAGACAAACCCGATGTGAGGTATGTCATCCATTACGACGTTCCCAAGTCCCTTGAAGGTTATTATCAGGAAACAGGAAGAGCCGGAAGGGACGGTTTGGAAGGCCATTGTCTGATGTTTTACCGATATGAAGACATCGTAAAACTGGAGAAATTCAATAAAGATAAACCTGTCAATGAGCGAGAAAATGCCAAGGTTCTGCTCCAGGAGATGGCTGCCTATGCAGAAAGTTCCGTTTGCAGGAGAAGGTTTTTACTTCATTATTTTGGGGAAAATCTGGGCAAAGACTGTGGCTTTTGCGACAATTGTAAAAAGTCAAAAGAAACCTTTGATGGTCAGGATGACATCCTTACAGTAATCAAAGCTGTAAAGGAGACCAACCAAAGGTTCAGTATGGATCATATCGTCAGCATGATCAGAGGGGAAAAAGATGATTACATAGAAAGCTATGACCATGATAAACTTTCCACCTTTGGACAAGGTAAAGACAAAGATACCATCCATTGGAAGACGGTAATTCGTCAAACCATGATTTACGGTTTGCTGGATAAAGACATTGAAAATTATGGTGTGCTTTTGTTGTCTGATAAAAGTGAATCTTATTTGAAGGAACCATATCCTATAAAGATCAGTAAAAATCATAATTTTGAGGAAATGGCTGAAAGTATATCTTCTGAAGAGTTGAGCAACATGGGCAAGGCCTATGATGAAAAGCTTTTTGAACTTCTGAAAGCAGAACGAAAAAAAGTAGCAAAAGTCAAAAACCTTCCCCCTTATGTGATCTTCCAAGACCCTTCGCTGGAGGAAATGGCCACTGTCTATCCTACCTCAAAAGAGGAGCTGGCCCAAATCAATGGTGTAGGCATGGGAAAAGTGGCTAAATTTGGCGCTTCCTTCTTAAGGTTAATCGAAAAATATGTAGAAGAAAATGAGATTATCACAGCCTCTGACGTTGTAGTAAAAACTTCAGGAACCCGGTCAAAAGTAAAAATCACGATCATTCAGCAAATAGACCGAAAGATTGACCTTGACGAAATTGCCAATAACCTGAATATCAGCATGAGTGAATTGCTGCACGAAATAGAGCAAATCATTTACAGCGGCACAAAATTAAATATCAATTATTACATACAGAATATCATGGATGATGAAAGAGAAGACATTCTCCATGATTATTTTATGACGGCCGATACTGACAAAATACGGGAAGCCATGGCGGAATTGGAAGAAGATGATTTTTCTGAGGAGGAAGTAAGGGTTTACCGGATAAAATTTATTTCAGATCACGCCAACTAAAAGAAATACTACAAATGAACATATTGCTCATTGGAAGCGGTGGCAGAGAACACGCCTTTGCCTGGAAAATAAATCAAAGTAAACATTGTAAAAAATTATGGATTGCTCCGGGAAATGCCGGAACACAGGACCTGGGAGAAAACATCCCCCTATCGGTAAATGATTTTGATGGAATTAAAGCTTTTTGCATCAAAAATGACGTCAGTTTACTTGTAGTTGGACCTGAAGAACCATTGGTAAAAGGATTAAGAGACTTTTTGGCGCTGGACTCCAAAACTGCCTCCTTGCCCATAGTAGGTCCAGGAAAAGCCGGTGCTCAGCTGGAAGGAAGCAAGGATTTTTCAAAGGCCTTTATGAATCAATATGGTATTCCTACGGCCACCCATGCCACCTTCACCCAAGCTTCTTTTCAGGAAGGTATAGCGTATTTAAAACAACAAAAACTTCCTATTGTCCTTAAAGCTGATGGACTGGCAGCTGGGAAGGGGGTTTTGATATGCCACAGTCTGGAGGATGCTGAAGAAAGCTTTAAGGATATGCTTCTGGGAAAAAAATTTGGGGAGGCCTCGACGAAGGTTGTGATTGAAACCTTCCTCCATGGCATTGAGCTTTCCGTATTTGTTGCAACAGACGGAGAAAGCTATAAAATCCTACCGGAAGCCAAGGATTACAAAAGAATTGGAGAGCAGGATACGGGACCAAATACCGGCGGAATGGGTGCCGTTAGCCCGGTACCTTTTGCAGACCCTGCCTTCATGAAAAAAGTGGAAGAAAAAATAATTCAACCTACCGTTCGCGGATTAAAAAATTCCGGAATTGATTTCAGAGGCTTCCTCTTTATTGGACTCATGAACATGGAAGGAGAGCCTTATGTTATCGAATACAATGTCAGAATGGGAGATCCGGAAACACAGGCAGTGTTGCCTCGTATTGAAAGTGACTTTGTCTCCCTGCTTCACGCCATTGCAGTTAAGGATTTAAAGAATTATAGTTTAAAGACTGCTGACACCAGGTCTGCAACGGTAGTAATGGTAGCCGGCGGGTATCCGGATACCTATGAAAAAGGCAAGGTCATTTCTGGTTTGGAAAAAAATGATCTCAAACAGGCCATCACCTTTCATGCGGGCACCAAAGCAATCCATCCTGAAACCATCGTCACCAATGGTGGCCGGGTATTGGGAATCACAGGATTAGGAAATACAATTGAGGATGCCATAAAGCATGCCTACGAAAGAGTAAACCAGATCAATTGGGAAAAAGTAAATTACCGGAAGGATATCGGACAGGACATACTCCATTCCGGGGATTGAAAACCCATTTTCACGAGGAGGAAACTCCCTTAAATATAGATGAATTATGTCAGGATGTACAAATTGTAGCACCGGAACGACTGCTGTCGGCGGCTGTCAGAATAATGGCAGTTGTGGTACCAGCGATTGCAATAAAATGAATGCTTTTGATTGGTTATCCCATATGGGCATACCGGAAATAGATAAATTTGATATCGTAGAAATTAAATTTAAGGGAGGAAGAAAGGACTATTTCAGAAATTCAGGACTTTTGCCTCTTACCACGGGCGACCCGGTGGTGGTGGATGTACCCAATGGTCACCATATCGGATACGTATCCCTCCAGGGTGAGCTGGTAAGGCTGCAGATGCAAAAAAGGAAAATCAAAAATGATGACAATATCCTTAGCATTTACAGGATCGCCACTCCAAAAGACCTGGAAAAATGGCAGGAAGCCAAAAACCGGGAAATCCCTACCATATACAGAAGCAAACAAATCATTGAAGAATTAAAGTTGGGGATGAAACTATCTGATGTGGAATATCAGGCAGATAATTCCAAAGCCACTTTTTACTATTCAGCAGATGACAGGGTGGATTTCAGGGAACTGATCAAGTTATTGGCCTCAGAGTTTAAAATACGGGTGGAAATGAGGCAAATTAGCCTCAGACAAGAAGCGGGTCGATTGGGCGGTATTGGAGTTTGTGGGAGGGAGCTTTGCTGCTCTACCTGGATACATGATTTTAAAAGCGTAACCACTTCAGCAGCCCGGTATCAGAACCTATCCCTGAATCCAAGTAAATTGTCCGGCCAATGCGGTCGGTTGAAATGTTGCCTGAATTTTGAATTGGATAGCTACCTGAGTGCACTGGAAGATATCCCAAACGTAGAGAAGCCCCTCTTGACAGAAGCTGGTCCTGCCAAGCTCCAGAAAACAGATATTTTCAGACGCCTCATGTGGTTCAGCTACAATGATGACAACAACTGGCACTCTATAGATTGTGACAGGGTCAAAATGATCATTGAGCAAAATGAGAAGGGCATTACTCCTTTTAACCTAAAACAGGACAAAGCATTTGAAGGAGAATTTGATCAAAGCAAGAACAATCAGGACCTGGAATTACTGGACAAGAAATTTGCGCAATCCAAAAGAAAAAAGAAACGCAAACCGAAATCGAGAAAACCTAACATGAATGCGGGCGATTCGGGGGCAGCCAGACCGGAACAGCAACAGCAGGAAAAAAGGGGCAGAAATCAAAGAAACAACAAAAACCAGAAAAGGGGAAATAAAAATCAAAACCAAAAGGATAATCCATCCCAATTCCAAGCTGACAATCCTCAAAAGGGACCTATAGGCAAAAATGAGGGCGCACCAAACAAAAGGAGAAGACCCAATCGAAACCGGAATCAAAAGAATCATCCAAATAAAGGGCAGTCTGATGATAAATAAAAGTCCGACTGCATATTTGTGCCTTCTGGGCAACATACTACTTCTGGCTGCCTGTAACGGGGACAGGTTATATGAATCATTTGAAGATTTCCCCGGCCAGGAATGGGTGGTGTCTGATACCGTTTCTTTTCCGGTAGACTCATTATCTTCCGATTATTCAAAAATCTTATCTGTAGGCATCAGGTACAATGACAGCTACGAATACCATAACTTGTACCTGCGCTTTCTTCTCATGGATAGCCTTGAAAATGTATTGGTGGATTCTCTGGTCAACCTGCAATTGTTTGACCCCAAATCAGGGCAACCTTTGGGTTCGGGCTTTGGAAACAGAAGGACCTTATACGACACCTTACCTGCGAGAGAACTCCCTGCACCAGCCAAAGTACAATTTATCCAATACATGAGAAAAGACACCCTGGAAGGCATTGAATCGATTGGCCTAAAAATAGCTGCAGAAAGGGACTAAACCCGAAATATGCATTTGGAATTTCATTGCAAACTGAAATTACTTCAAAATCAGTCAATCGTTGCAGTTTTCAACTTCACCATAGCGGTGCTAGTTTCCAAACTGCCTTATTTTCTTGCAATTTCAGCCTTCATAACGAAACCTAATACTCAATCAGGTTTAAAAGTACCTAAAGAAACCTGGAAATTTCTTTTTACCTTAGAAGAGGAAAGGGAATTTCTATGTCCCTGACTTTTCTACCTTATTGAAATTTCCTTGCGCTATTTTGGTTTGCAACAAATCCTCCCTGTCCAACCAATACTGCCTGCTAAACAAAAAAACAATGTTCCAGTTTCTGGCGGTCAACAACTGCGGGTGATATACAAAAGCCTCCTTTGCTGTTTTGGAAGCAAAAAATCTTTGATCATCAGTCAAAATTGCAGCCAGGGCTTTGCCATTTTCCTTCACCTCCAAATCCATCACCTTAACATAGGGATTTTCTCCCACTTCATGGTTGCCATAGGTTCCCAGTAGCCTGTCTTTCAATGACCAATTATTATCAAACCCTTGTACTTTCAGGACAGACTTTTCAGGGCTTTTTCCCTCCTGTATTGCAGCAGCATAAGCAATGTATTCGCACAACAACCTGATCCCTGGATTTTTCAGGTGCTTCTCCTTAAAATCGCTCTCCAACAGACTTGTAATCAAAATACTTTCTTTTCTTGCCCTTGTAACGGCTACATTCAATCGGTTTTCTCCTCCCTTTCTTGACAGAAGCCCAAAATTGGCCGTAAACCTTCCTTCCGGATTCCTGGCGTAGCCCACAGAAAAGACCACCCTGTCAAATTCATCTCCCTGTACATTTTCTATGTTTTTTACCTTTATATATTTGTCCTTTCTGAGGTTATCATCCTCCTCCAACAAGGTAAGGATCAAAATCATCTGGTAATAATTAAACGTAATGACCCCCAGAGAATCTGATGGATGCTTGGCTCTTAGTTTAATCAGCTGTGTCAATACCTCCTTTGCCTCAACAAGGTTCGTCTGGTTTTCCCAAACCCCATCCGTTGAAATCATTTTAACACCTTGCTCGTTGCTATTCAATACTTTCCTATCGGGCAACATGTAAAGCCGTTCCTCATAGAAATGTACATTCGAAAAATGGATCAAGGGCAGGGTTGCGCTCCTGTAGTGGGTACTGAGGTGAAAAGTAGGGAAAAATTTACCGGCCATGTCCAATAAGGCGTCAATTTCCAACTCCATTTTTTCTTCCTCTGATTGAATTCTTGTCTGGTACAAATCATAGGGCTGAAGTTGCTGGCTGTCCCCTGCAATGAGCACTTGTTTTCCACGCATCATCATGGGCAGCCCCCTTTCGAAATAACATTGGCTGGCCTCATCAAAAATAACCAGATCGAAGTCCTGTTCCAGCGGGAAGAGGGCCGATGCCGTCTCCGGAGAAGCCAACCAGCAGGGCACCAATCTGAATATTTCATCTTTATAATAGGCGATTAATTTTTTGACCGACCAGATTTGCTTTTTTTTACTTACCTGGTGAGCCAGTTCCCGGTAAGTAATGAGATTGTTCAGGCGGTTGTATTCCAATTGATGGCATACCTCCTCCCTCAGTCGCATTTCTACAATAAAACGGGCCGTCTTGAGCTTTTCTTCAACAGAAAATTCAAAATCAGAGATGTAACTTTTTATTTGAGGACCATAGATTTCTTTCAAAACCGGATATTTTGCCTCTAAATGCCCCACCCAACTGACCTTCAAGCTGGATAGAAATATTTGCCGTAGGCTGGAAAAATCCCTGTCAGGAAAGGTATCAATGATTTTTTCGGCAACCTTTCTTTCGACTTCATTCATCTGGCTTCTGAGCCGGTCAAATCTTATCAACTCATCCACCTCTCTGATAAGATTTTGACTGACTTCCTGCAGTTTCCCCTCATCTGGTGAACTCAGCAAATGTTTGATCTGAATCTCACTGAGATATTTCCTCCAATTGGAAAAATGGTCTTCCACCCAGTCATTGATTACGGTAACCCCCTCCAGGAGAGATTGAAAATGGCCGTAGGAAAATTGCGGCTTGTAAAAATAAGAGGCTAAAACTCCCAAATCATGCATGATAAACCGGGCCTTCAATGCCTTCACCAGGACGCCGGCCATCTGATTGAACGAATGAATCGTAAATGGCTTTTCAGGCAGTTCAATCCAGGTCTTTTGTGCCAGAAGGGTATACTGGTGATTTAAATTCATTCTGTTTTCCAGCCTTTGAATCAATATCCTGATATCCTCCTTATTTTTCTTTAAGCCATTTTGTTCCAGCAGGGAAATGACTTCCCCATACTTTTTAATATCCAGACTGACTGCCACCTTACCATACCAGGACTCCATTTTCTTTGCAGCCTGAACAGCCTTTCTCAAAACTCCCTCTACCTCATGATCTCCGATATTCCATTCTATTCCCTCTTCTGCAAATAACTTACGTACCATATCTACTTTACTTTCCAGCCATAAATGGTCAAGTGAAGCAGGATCATGCGCCATGAAAATTTTGAATTTTTCATAAATCTCCGGACTATTGATGCTTTGCATCAAATCCTCAATCTTATCTTTTTGTTGGAAGGATTGATAAATCAGGCTATATTCAAAAGTATCGGCCAACATGGTATCCAGGTCTTTCTTGGCCGTAAGTTTGACGGAGGAAAGTTCCTGAAAAGTATCCGCTACCCTCTTATAAGCTTCGGGTCCGAATACAGAAAAATCTACCCGGTGAAGCCAAAACGAAGATGCCACCTGGAACTTGCTAAAGAAAAATTGGTACTGTTCGAAATTTGCCAGAAAACGA
Organism: Cyclobacterium sp. SYSU L10401; assembly: GCF_010993705.1. Classification (GTDB taxonomy): domain Bacteria; phylum Bacteroidota; class Bacteroidia; order Cytophagales; family Cyclobacteriaceae; genus Cyclobacterium. Next base: position 123,870 of record NZ_WOFO01000012.1, read on the forward strand.
TCCAGGTCATCCAATCTAAAAGACCGGTAAAACTGCGTCATGTCGACCCCCTCTTCTCCATAATCTGAAGTAAGATAGAGTTCTTTTGCAGGTACTCCGCAATCAGTCACATCAAAAAGTGCTTCTTTATATTCTTCAAAAAAATCTGTATACTTCTCAATATTCCTGCACATTTGCCCAAAATTCCGCTCCAGTTGAATGGCATCCAGGGAACGATTGAGGCTTTGATAATTATCCAGGGAACTGATTTGGTGGTCTATTTTCTTGTAAAGCTCTTTTCTATCTCCCCGGTAATCATGAACCAGGGCGGAGAAATTTGCCATTCCCTGAGCAGATAAGCGTTGGTACACCACATCCAGGGCCGCCCTTTTTTGAGAAACAACCAATACTTTTTTACCCCTGGAGGTAAAATCTGCGACTAAATTACAAATCAATTGGGATTTTCCGGTACCAGGTGGTCCCTGGACGACACAAGACTGCCCGGATTTTACATGTTTGATCACCTCTTCCTGGTTTGCATCCATTGGAAAGGTATTGTAAAGGTTGCTCTCCAGGCTTTGTCTGCTCGGCTCAGACACTTTTCCGAAGCAATCAGCAAACAATTCTTCCAGGTTCTCCTGAGTGGCTTGTCTGATCAGTTGCTCATAGTCATCCATCAGAAAGGAGTTTTTTTGGGAAAACTGCCCTAAAAGCGCATAAGGCTGAAGCCGCAGCAATCCCGTTTCAGAATAATTCTCCAAATCATCCTTACTCAAATCGGGGAAAAACTCCAGTTTATCCTGGTAAATCTCTCTATTAAAATTTAATTCAACCTGATTTTTCAGGTAATGATACAGGTCTGTTCGAAACCCCATGGGCTCTTTGCTGAAATCCTCCATGGAGAGTTCCAGCCATTCTTTGTCAAAAGGTCTTCCGAGTGCCTGGCTGTAAGCCAGAAGGAAGGAAGGGTTTAGGAAGGGAAGCTCCCCGATGCTCTTTCTCAAATACCAGGTTTTGTCCTCCAGTACCAATTCGACCGGAAAAAATATCAAGGGACACCGTATCAATTGTTCATTCAGTAATTTACCCTCTACAAAAGGCCAGCCTACAAATAAACTTTTTTCTCCTGTTTCTTCAATAGCGAAACGGACATGATGTTGCAAACGCTTTAGTCTGGTAGAAAGTTGATTAACATTCTTGTCCCTTGAGTCCAGCTCCTGAATCAAGGGAATATTTCTTTTCCTTCCCAGCAATTCATTGATATAAAAAAAGGAAGGGTGATTGTTCAAAAAATGAAAGTCCTTTAAATCAATCATCTGGCTTTGAATGATTTTCGGGAGAAAAATAGACCGATTATTGGAAGAAAGATCCACCAAACGGTTTAAATAAACCTTAAAAATATCTTTTAGCATGAAATATTACTTAAAAGGTGAGTCTTTTTCCTTAGCCATGTGGTTATAGACCACCTGGTCCATTATTCCAGGTACCCATTTATTCAAAAATGAAGCCAGTTTGCCCTGGCGGGTGAGAATAAGGTCTCTCTTTCTTTTCCGAAGGGACTTCAGTATGGCTGCTGCCACTTCATCTGCCGTCATCATCTTCTCCTCATCCCTGGGAGATTCATTTTGTGTACTTCCATCTGCCAGCAGGGCATTATTCCGAATATTGGAGGCGGTAAATCCCGGGCATACCACCAGTACATGGACGCCTAATTTCATCAGTTCTGTCCTCAGGGATTCAAAAAAACCATTCATAGCAAATTTACTAGCTGTATAGGCCGTTCTGGCAGGAGTACCCCTGAAACCATTAATGGAGGAAATACCAATGATGGCACCCTTGTTTGTTATGATGTCATCCATGCAATATTTAGTAGCATAAACGGTACCCCAAAAATTGATATCCATGACCCTATGGAAAACTTTCAAATCCAAATTTCTGAATAGGGCACGCATGCTGATACCGGCATTATTGATCAAGATATCTATTCTGCCAAACTTTTCCCTTACATCTTGGGCCATTTTTTCATTTTGAACAGGATCCGCAGCATCACAAATTCCCCCGGCACAATTGATTCCCTCTTTCTGAAGCAGGACCAGAGTTTCATCCAATTTCACCTGGCTTCTACCTGTAATCCAAATCCTGGCTCCTGCTTGTCCAAAAACCCTGGCACATGCAGCACCAATGCCAGATGTGGCCCCAGTGATGACTACTACTTTGTCTTTTATTTCCATAGCTAATTTTTATCAAGTTATGCAAAAACCTGAAAGCATTCGGGACAAATTTAATCCCTTTGACCGAAAATCATTAATTTTGCAACCTATGTCAAGAAAAATGAAGAATAAGGTCCTTCAAAGGCTGAAAATAGAAAGAATAGCAAGCGAAGGCAAATGCGTGGGACACCATGAAGGAAAAGTAGTATTTGTAAGCAATGTGGCACCTGGTGACATAGTGGATGTACGGGTAACCAGGGGCAGGAGCAGCTACATGGAGGCTGAGGCCATTCAGATTCATGAATATTCTGAGAACAGAGTAAGCCCTTTTTGTGAACATTTTGGCACTTGCGGGGGCTGTAAATGGCAACACATTTCCTATGAACTTCAAATGAACTATAAAAGGCAACAGGTGGTGGATCAATTCCAAAGAATTGCCAAGGTTCCCTTACCGGAAGTGATGCCCATCATCGGTGCCAAAGATACCAGGTATTACCGCAATAAACTTGACTTTACCTTTTCCAATAACAGGTGGCTTACCCGGGAAGAAATTGATTCCGGAGAAAACCTTGAAAGAAATGCCCTGGGTTTTCATATCCCCAAAAGGTTTGACAAGATAGTTGACATCAACCATTGCTACCTGCAGGACGGTATTTCAAATGACATCAGGAATGAATTGAGAACTTTTGCCTTGCAGCAAAACCTGACTTTTTACGATATCATCCACCAAAACGGATTGCTCCGGAACCTCATCATCAGGAATACAGCCGATGGGCAAACCATGGTGATTGTACAATTTGGTGAAGATGATCCGGCCGGCATAGACCAAACCATGCGCTTCCTTAACGAGCGGTTTCCCGAAATCACCTCCCTGCTATACATTGTAAACCTGAAAAAGAATGAGACCTTTCTGGATCAGGACATCCATACTTTTGCCGGAAAAGAATACATTGAGGAAAGCATGGAAGGACTGAAATTTAAAATCAGGCCCAAATCGTTCTATCAAACCAATTCTCTTCAGGCCTACCGTTTGTACCAGGTAGCACGGGAATTTGCAGGACTGACCGGGGAGGAAACGGTTTACGACCTCTACACGGGTACCGGTACCATCGCTAACTTTGTCGCAGGAAAGGCCAAACAGGTGATTGGCATTGAATATGTGGAGCCTGCGATAGAGGATGCCAGAGAAAATGCCCGTCACAACCAGCTTACCAACACCTTGTTTTATGCCGGAGACATGAAGGAAGTGTTAACTGAGGATTTTGTCAGTCAGCATCAAAAACCCGACGTAATCATTACCGACCCTCCAAGAGCGGGCATGCACGAAGACGTGATCCAAATGCTCCTGAAATTGTCGCCTCCTAAAATCGTATATGTCAGTTGCAACCCTGCCACTCAGGCCAGAGATGTGGCCCTGCTTTCGGAAAAATACCAGGTAAAGCGCATACAGCCTGTGGACATGTTTCCACAGACCTATCATGTAGAAAATGTAGTATTACTAGAATTGAATGAGCAATGATGATAAGCAACGAAAATGACCCGGAACTAAACGGAAAATACCTGGGGACTATCAGCAGTGATTTTATAAAAATTTGTGAAACCCTTAAAGAAGCTTCCTATCAGGTGAGAAAAAGAGGTTTTTCAGATTATCCCATTTTTCCCATCAGCAAAACAGAGCAACCCATAGGGAAGCTTTTCCTCAGCAAGGATGAAAAACCCATTGATTGGAATTACTACATCACCTACCTGGATGAATTTCTTCAAAGAAAACTTATCAAGGAAGATGCATTGGAACAGTTTAAGGCTACTTATAAAGATCCGGATGAGTTTTGTTGCCTTTTCGTAGTGGATGAAACCTTTACCAATTTCCTTTACATCCCCTACCCCAATGAATGACCAAAACAAGGGAATAAAAGCCTGCTGATTGTACTTGACCGTTAAAAATGCTGCCAACCTTGAGCATTGAGGGGCACTGCTGCTCCACTTTTGGTAATCAGTACCTTACCCTCCTCCTGAGCAGTCACGTGCCCTATGAAATGAATATCCGGATGCTTCTCCAGGAGATTAAAATCCTTTTGATCTATGGTAAATAAAAGTTCATAATCTTCTCCGCCATTCAACACACAGGTAATGGGATCCATATTAAACTCCAGGGCTGTATCGTAAGTTTGCTTATCGATGGGAAGCTTGTCTTCATAAATGGCAACCCCGACCCCGGAAGCTTTGCTAATATGGAAAAGCTCTGACGCCAATCCATCCGAAATATCCATCATACTGGTAGGAACCAGGTTTAATTCTTTAAACTCGTGTATAATATCCATTCTGGCATCGGGCCTGAGTTGCCTGCCTGTGATATAGGGGTATTTGTCAAGCTGAGGCTGCATTTTGGGATCTGAAAGAAATACCTGTTTTTCCCGTTCCAAAACCTGAAGCCCCATAAAAGCTCCACCAAGATCCCCTGTTGCACAAATAATATCATTCACCTTCGCTCCGGAACGGTAGCTGATTTCTTCCTTTGTTGCTTCTCCTATGGCCGTGACCCCAATGATTAAACCAGATCTGGAAGCGGTGGTATCTCCACCGACCACATCAAGGTTATAATGCGTAGCGGCCAGATTGATTCCTTCATAGAAGGCTTCCACTGCTTCAATTGAAAACCTGTTGGATAGGCCCAGGCTTATGGTGACCTGCTTGGGAACAGCATTCATGGCCGCCACATCACTGACATTAACTGCAATGGCTTTAAATCCCAGGTGCTTTAAGGGGGTGTAAGACAAATCAAAATGAACTCCTTCCAGCAACATATCTGTAGTCACCACACGCACCATATCCGTAGGGGCCAGCACCGCTGCATCATCACCTATCCCCTTTAGGGAACTGGCATGTTTCAGGTGGATATGCTTACTTATCTGATCAATAAGTCCAAATTCTCCAAGCGTTCCTATCTCTGTTCTTTTTTCCTTATCCATAAGCATTCTTATCCTGACACAATTCCACCAATACACCATTGGTTGATTTTGGATGCAAAAATACAATTAATTTGTTATCCGCACCATCCTTTGCCTCCTCATTCAAAAAAGCAAAACCATCACCTTTTAATCTTTCCACCTCTTCCTGGATGTTTTCAACAGCAAAAGCCAGGTGGTGAATACCTTCCTTTTTTTGCGCTAAAAACCTGGCTATGGGGCTATCATGGGCAGTGGCCTGCAACAGTTCCACCTTGACGTCCCCCACCTGAAAAAAGGACACCTTTACTTTTTCTCCTGCTACCATTTCCTGTTTATATGCCTCTTTACCCAATAATTTTTCAAAAATCTGATTGGATACCGTCAGGTCCTCCACTGCTATGCCAATATGTTCAATTTTCATCATGATTTTACTATCTTTGTTTGGTGATCCATTAAATATAATGGAATTAATTTTCAACCTTATTGGTTTAAAAAGGTATTGAGCAAGTCATAAATTAAAAATTGAAAAGATATGATCATCGTTTCAGAAAAAGCCAGGGATCGTATCCTTGAATTGAGACAGGAAGAAAACAGGAACACGGAAGAAAATATCAGGGTATCTGTGAAAGGTGGGGGTTGTTCAGGATTAATGTACGATTTGGGATTTGACAACAGCACCTCAGAAACAGACCATGTTTTTGAAGACAAAGGAGTCAAAATAATTGTGGACAGAAAAAGCCTGTTGTACCTGGCAGGTACTACATTGGAATTCAGTGACGGATTAAACGGCAAAGGTTTTCAATTTGTCAATCCCAATGCTTCCAGAACCTGCGGTTGTGGAGAAAGCTTTTCTATCTGAATTCCAGGGAATATTGTTAAGATTCCAGACCGTGTGAAACTTGTCTGCGGTCCGGAATTTTTATTTTCTTTTCACAGACCTGGTCCAACCTAATCAGGAAGCCTTTCCTGCTATCGCTTCAGATTTACTTCAAAAACGCCTCCTTTATTTGAACAATGAAAATTCTTTTAATTGAGGATCAATTAGAACTTTCGGACAATATCACGGAGTTTCTGGCATCAGTTGGAATTTCCTGCGAAGCCTGTAGCAATTGCTTTGATGCTCAGGATAAGTTGCTGGTCAACACCTACGACAGTATCGTCCTGGATATCATGCTTCCGGATGGAAGCGGGCTGGAACTCATTGATTTGATCAAAAAAAACCAAACCAAAAGTAACATCCTCATTATTTCTGCCAAGGGCTCGCTAGGGGATAAGATCGAAGGCCTGGAATTAGGCGCAGATGATTACCTTACCAAACCCTTTCACCTGGCTGAATTACATGCCCGGCTAAAAGCCCTTTACCGTAGAAACCAACTGGATGGGTCAGATGTCCTTACCTTTAAGGAAATTCAGGTTAATCCCGAAAATTTACAAGCTCTGATCAACCAGACACTGCTAGACCTGACCAAAAAAGAATTTGACCTGCTACTTTTCTTCCTGACCAACAAAGACAGGGTACTAGGCAGGCAAGCGATTGTGCAACACTTATGGGGAGATTATACCGATGACCTGGCCAACTTTGACTTTGTCTACCAGCACATCAAAAACCTTAGAAAAAAAATCTGTCAGGCGGGAGGAAAAGATTACATCGAAACAGTCTATGGTATAGGCTATAAATTTAACACCTCTCCAGAAAAATGAAATTAATCAATCAATTTACCATTTGGTATCTTGGGATATCCATCATTGTCTTTTTAATCGGAGGCCTGCTAATTTTCTATAAACTGGAATCCGAAATCGATTTCGAACAAGGTAAGGAGCTGGAAAGGCAATTAGACCGGTATGCCAAAAAAATGGAGACGCTGGAAAATCCCGGCTTGCTTAGCAAAGATCGATTGGAAATCAAAGAATTGCCTTCAGACCAAGCCATGATTTCATTCCATTCCGGAGATACATTGGCCTGGCATGAACCCCTGGAACAGGTAGAGAGACAAGTCAAAGCCGGAAAATCCTATCTGGTCAATGGGAGGCATTTTTACATGTCTACCTACAATATCATGATTGAATCAGATGACATCACGGAAACCGTGGTACAATCCATGGTTGCTATTTTTATTATGCTCTTGATTTTTATCGCAGTGACCAGTCGATTGGTTTCAAAGAAAATCCTGCAACCTTTTCACCAAAGTCTTGAGAATATTAAAAACTTCAATTTTAAAGATAACCAACCTTTGGAATTTGAACCCACCAAGACAGAGGAATTTGAAAAGCTGCACGATTTTCTAAATAAAATGTCCACCAGGCTTTTAAGTGACTATAAGGTTGTGAAGGAATTTTCTGAGAACCTGTCCCATGAAATCCAGACGCCCATCGCTGTAGCATCTGGTAAACTCGAACTCCTACTCAATAGCCCTATCAACAAGCAGCAGGCCAACTGGATAGCGGCAGCCTATAATGCCAATGAAAAAATGACTAAAATCGTTAATTCGCTGGCCACTTTAGCCAAATTGGAAAATCAGGAATTTGAAGGCTCCCAGTCCATAGAACTATCTCAGCTGATTTCAAACTGCCTCAAGGAATATGAGGAGCTGATGAGCATCAAAAACATTGCCCTCCATCAACAATTAACTCCTTCTGTAAAAATTGATATGCATCCCAATATGGCTGAAATGCTCATCAATAACTTGCTAAGCAATGCCATCAAACACAATGAAAGTCCAGGCTACATCCACTTGGAGGTCAATTATAAGTACCTGAAAATCAAAAATAAAGGAGCAAAACCTATAGGGAATGTAGCAGAATACCTGAAAAGATTCAAAAAGGGAAATCCATTGAGCGAGTCAATTGGTTTAGGCCTGTCTATCGTCCAACAAATCTGTAGGATTCATGGTTACCTATTGGATTACACATTTATCAATGAGGAGCATCAGATTACCATACAACTTCAAAATTGATTCAAATTGTCTTCCTAAACTTGTAGCGAATCGAAAACAGATATGAAACCAACTAAATTATTTTCCATTTTATTTTTCCTGGCTAATTTATGCTTTGCATACACAGGATATAGCCAAAGCGATACCTTTACCCTTAAGGGGAAACTTACAGCCAATGACAGCAAAGATCCGCTTTCTTTTGTTCAGGTAGCCTTATATAAACCGGGAGAAAGTAGGCCCGTAGTTTTTTCAGACTCCGATGACGACGGAAACTTTTCCATCAATGCCGGCAGAGGAGAATACCTTTTGAGGTTTTTCTTAATTGGTTATAATGAAAAAGAAATCGAAATTAATCTGGATAGCAACCAAAATCTGGAAACCATAGAATTAATTTCAGAAAACCAGGATTTGGAAGAAGTAGTGGTGCAATCCTCTAAATTTCCGATCAGATCTGACGCTGAAGGACTCACCATTAATCCCAGCCAAAACCTTTCTAACCTGGGAGGAACATTGCTTGACATTTTGAGAAACACACCCTCGGTAAGTGTTTCTGAAGATGGCGCCATCACTCTTAGAGGAAGCTCGGGAACAAATATTTTAATCAATGGAAGGAATTCTTCTTTAACCCAAAACCTGGACCAGATTCCGGCCAGTGCGATCGAACAAATTAAAATCATCAATAACCCCAATGCCAGGTATGACGCCGAGGCCGAGGCTGGGGTCATAGATATTGTGCTTAAGAAAGGGGAAAACCTCGGAACGCATGGCAACGGGGAGCTTACTTACGGTACAAGGGGAAGAACGAATGCTGGAGTTAATATCAACCACCGTACTTTAAAATACAACGTTTTTGCGGGTTACAATTTCAGAAGGTGGAGATCAATAGGAGAAAGAAGGACAGAGCGGGAAATATTTGAAGATGAGGAAACCTTGCTTCAGAACACCAACTCCACCAGTGAAAATATTGGCCATAACCTTAATTTTGGAGCCGATTACTATTTTGGAAATAATATCATCAGCTACGAAGGTTTTTTCCAAACCAGTGATGATAGCCAAATAAATACACTCTATTCAGAGCTTAGGGAAAATGAAACCAACGACCTGGTTTTGGAATATGTCAGGAGAAATAGGGAAACAGAAGCTGACGATGGCTTTGATAATGCCATTATTTATGAAAGAACCTTTGATAACAAAGACAAAACTTTTAAAGTAATCGCAAGTAATTCCTACCGAAACCAGTATAAGATCCAGAATATTGACATTTTCCGAAATACCCTGGAACCAATTGATGAAAACCTGAATGGAATGGAAAGGGCTTTTACAGATGAAAAACGTTACGTATCCATATTTCAGGCAGATTTTACCAGTCCGTTATCTTCAGATGCCAAAATTGAAGCTGGAGTTAAATCCAATATCAGAAAGTTTGACAATGATTATATTTACACCCGCTTTCAGGAAAACATCCAGGATTTTGTAGAAGACAGTAATGTGAGCAACCGGTTTATTTATCAGGATCAAATACATGCAGGTTACTTTATTTACTCAAACTCCTCTCCCAAATTTGATTATACAGTAGGTTTAAGAGGAGAATACACCTTTGTGGACACCTTTTTAGAAAATACAGGTGAGTCCAACCAGCAAGAATATTTTAATCTTTTCCCCAGCCTTCAAACATTGTACAAAATCAATGAGGAAAATTCCCTTAAATTATCCTACAGCAGAAGAATCGATCGTCCCACTGCCTGGAGATTGAATCCATTCCCTGATATTACAGATTCATTGAGTGTCCGAAGGGGAAACCCGGACTTACAACCAGAATTGATTCATTCCCTGGAATTTGGCCATCTTGCAAATTTTGAAAATTCCAGCCTTACCACCAATTTGTTTTACCGGCATGTGAATGGGCAGTTGGATTTTGTCACCATCGTTGAAGACGGAATCTCCTATTCACAACCATCCAACCTGAACACGGCTGAATCTTACGGAATTGAGTTTATAGGTATCACCGACATTACCCCCTGGTGGAATATCAATGGAAGTGTCACTGCCTTTCAAATCAGAGTCGATGGTTCAAATATAGGTGAAGAGTTTGTCAATCAAGGATTTGCCTGGAACACCAAACTAATGAATAGCTTCACCCTTCCGAAAGGATTTAGCTTCCAGTTGGTAGGAAACTATGAGTCTGCAGAAATAGAGGCTCAGGGCAGAGACCTTTCCCAATACTATATAGATGCAAACGTTCAGAAAAGTTTCTGGGATAATAAAGGAGCACTTTCCGTGAGTTTTAGAGATATTTTTGATACCCGAAGGTTTGCGGGCAACAGCCTGACAAACACTTTCAGACAATCTTTTTATGCCAAAAGAGAGACGAGGTTTGTGATGGTAAGTGCAAAATACCGGTTTTAATCACCTATAGGTTAATTTTCAAATTGAAAAGCCTGGTAATACATACCAGGCTTTTTTTTATCCCATTTTGAGCAAATCGACATTTATTTTTTTTGATAAGGGGGTGTTTTTAAACCAAATTACAGGTTTTGAGGTTTTTTATATTATTGTCCAATTTTATTTTACCTTTGTGGATAACTTAGAATAAGCTGATGGAGTAAACGCCATCAAATTTGAATCGAGCTAATACACCCAACATTACCTCTAATTCATTAAAAACCTAATCTTTATTAGTATGCAAAGAAGTTTACTCATTGTAATGATGATGTTATTGGCATGGCCAATGACAGGATGGACCCAGAGTAGAACCGTAACCGGACAAGTGATATCCGGAGAGGACAACCTAACCCTGCCTGGTGTCAATGTTAGTATAAAAAATACCAATAGGGGAACGGTAACCGATATTGATGGAACCTACAGCATATCTGCTTCCAGCGGGGAAACCTTGATCTATTCCTACATTGGCTTTATTCCTCAGGAAGTAGAAGTAGGGAACCAAAATACCATTGACATTACACTCCAACCCGACGCCCAAACCTTAGGTGAGGTAGTGGTAGTAGGATATGGTAGCGTAACCCGGGGCGACCTTACCGGAAATGTGGCTTCCCTTAAAGGTTCGGAAATTGCCAATGTTCCGGTGCCTTCTTTCCAGGAGGCCCTTCAGGGGCGAATGTCTGGAGTATTTGTGGAATCTTCCAGTGGTAAAGTGGGCGAAGGCGTTAAAATCAGGGTAAGGGGGACTTCATCTATTTCCGGCGGAAATGAACCCTTATATGTGATTGATGGAATTCCCGTCACTTCATCAGGTACCATAGGAAAAAGCAACCCATTGGCAGACATCAACTTTAATGACATCGAGTCTTTCGAGGTTTTAAAGGATGCTTCTGCAGCAGCGATATATGGTGCCAGGGCCTCCAATGGTGTGGTATTGATCACCACCAAAAGCGGCACCTCCGGTAAGACCAAATTTAATGTGGGCATTCAAAGAGGGATCAGTAGCCCTACCCGAAGGAATGAATTCCTTAACTCCGCCCAATACATTGAGTTGATGCGAGAGTCAGGATACAACAATGACCTGGCAAATGGACTGGACCCAATCAATAATCCCGCAGACTACGAAGACTCAGACCTTGAATTTGTGGAGGGTCGTCTGGACAGGTATGCAGGCCATACAGATTGGCGAGATGGTGCCGTAGATACTGACTGGCAGGAACAGGCTTTTAACCCTGATGCCGGTGTCACCAATGTGAATTTCTCGGCCAGTGGAGGAGATGAAAAAACCAGGTTTTATTTTTCTACTTCTTATGACAAGCAGGATGGAATCATGATCCGGAATAACTTTGAGAGGATTTCAGGAAGGTTGAATTTAGACCATAAAGTTTCAGATCGCTTTACATTAGGTGCCAATTTTAGTTTGGCCAGGACCGAAACCACGCGTTTGCCGGAAGACAACCAATTTAATAATCCCATTCAGTTGGTAGCCTTGGCCCCTATCACCCCTATTCGAGATGAAAACGGCGTGTTAAACGACCGCCCTACTACCACCTACTATAACAACCTGATCGATTCTGAGAACGCTAACTGGCTGTCTACCAGCTACAGAAATATCAACAGTATCTTTGGAGAATATGAATTTACCGAAAACCTTAAATTCAGGTCAGATTTTGCAGTAGACATCATCAACCAAAGTGACGAACGCTTTTTCGGATCCAGAACCATCACCGGACAGGGGACCAATGGTTATGGAACATCCAGATGGGTAAGGGTTTTCAACTACAACACCAACAACTACTTCACCTATAGCAATACCTTTTCTGACAGGCATCAGTTGGAGGCAGTAGCCGGTATGTCCTTTCAAAAATCAGAGGACAATTACACCCGTGTAGACGGACAGGAATTCCCCCTCGACGATCTAAAAACCCTCGAGTCTGCTGCTGAAATTGTGGAAGGTACTTCTACATTTACTGATTTCTCCTTCCTTTCTTACTTTTCGAGAATCAATTACAAGCTGGATGATAAATACCTCATGACAGTAAGTGCCCGTTACGATGCCTCTTCCCGGTTTGGCGAAAATAATAAATACGGCTTTTTCCCTGCCGGGTCACTGGGCTGGATTGTCACTGAGGAAGGATTTTTAAAAGGATCTGAAGGGTTAAGCTTGTTGAAATTAAGAACATCTTATGGATTAACCGGTAATGCGGAAATAGGTAATTTTGATCACCTTGGATTGTTTGGTCCTGTTTCTTATGGACTTCAACCAGGTTTGGAACCTACCCAGATCCCAAACCCGAACCTGACCTGGGAAACCACCGCTCAATTTAATTTGGGGATTGAGTTTGGTTTCTTTAATGATAGAATTACCGGTGAACTGGATTACTACGACAAGCAAACCAGTGATTTATTGCTCCTGGTACCTGTTCCAGGCACCACGGGTTTTGCTACCCAAAGACAAAATATCGGTAAAATGCAGAATTACGGTTTTGAAGTGGTGCTGAACTCCGCCAATTATGCAGACCAAAACTTTAGCTGGAATACATCCTTTAATTTTGCCCGAAATATCAACCGGGTACGGGAACTTGCCGAAGGTCAGAATTCCATTCCTCCCTCCTCTTCCCGGTTTTTGAATGGAATTTTCATTGGGGAATCGATCGGGGTGTTTTACGGACCAAGATATGCCGGAGTAGATCCTAACAATGGGGATGCCCTGTATTACAGCAATGAGCAACAGACAGAAACAACGAGCGACTACAACGAAGCGGCACGAATGGTGGTAGGAGACCCCAATCCGGATTTCATTGCAGGAATTACCAACAATATTACCTATAAAAATTTAGAGCTGTCTTTTCTTTTTCAGGGAGTATTTGGAAACGAAATCTACGAAGGAGGCGGTGGTTTTTATGCAGCCAATGGGGATTGGTTTGACAACAGCACAGCAATCCAGTTTAACAGGTGGCAAGAACCAGGAGACATTACCAACATCCCTCAGGCCAGACTGGGCGAATGTAATGGTTGTAATGCTTCCAGCCGGTATATTTCCGATGGAAGCTATGTGCGCTTGAAAACGCTTTCCCTTGGATATAACCTGCCTTCCTCCTTAATAGACAAGATGAGGGTCAGCAGTGCCAGAATTTACTTGATGGCGCAAAACCTGCTCACCTTTACCAACTATATGGGATGGGATCCGGAAGTAAATGCAGATTACCTGGGAAGTACTACTTCGGATTCCAATGTTTTCCAGGGCAATGATTTTTATTCGGCCCCTCAAGCAAAAACTTTCTCCTTAGGTCTTAATATAGGATTTTAAAACAGAGAACAATGAAATTCAAAAACATACAATTTTCGATTATCTTAAGTACAATCGTGTTCTTTTCTTCATGTGAAGATCAGCTGGACCTGACTCCTGCCCAAAGTGTGGATCAGGAAATCGCCTTAAACAGTGATGCCAATATCAAAAGGGTTTTGATAGGTGCCTATGCCAATATGAGGCATGAGGATTTTTGGGGTGGAAGATCCATTTTATATGCAGAAATGCTCAGCGCCAATAATGAGATCCGTTGGGAAGGAACATTTAACCAACCACGGGAGGTATTCAATAAAAGTATCTTTACCAACAATTCATTCATTACCAATACCTGGCTCAGATCCTACAGTGCCATTAATGTGGTCAACAATATATTGGACGTGATCGACCTGGTGGATGAGGCCGACAGGGACAGGGTTATGGGAGAAGCTTTATTTATCAGAGGGGCGATCTATTTCGAATTAGCCAAACTTTACGGGATGCCCTATGTATCCGGTAATACCAATACCAATCTGGCTGTTCCACTGGTATTAAGTCCTACAAGGGAAGTATCAGCAGCAGATTTGCTTCCCCGGAATTCTGTAGAAGAAGTGTACCAACAGGCATTGACAGACCTGGAAACCGCAGAAGAGTTACTTCCTGCTACCAATGGCTTTTTCGCCAGAAACTATGTGGCTTCGGCTTTGCTTTCCAGAATATATTTACAAATGGAACGCTTCGCAGATGCCCGGGATGCTGCCGATCGGAGCATTACCATTGCCACAGCAAATGGAAAATCCTTATTGGATAATTACATGTCAGCTTTTAACAATGAGGCAGATACCCAGGAAGATTTGTTTGCCATACAGGTAAACCCCCAGGATCCTGCCAATAACATGCACCTTTTTTATTCTACGCCGGATTTCGGCGGTAGAGACGGAGATGTCACCATTCTGGATGCCCATATCAACCAATACGAGGAGCGCGATGAAAGACTGGAACAATTTGTAGAAAGAGCCGGGGAAATACGAACAGATAAATGGAGAGACCAATTCCGAAATGTCAAAGTAATCCGACTGGCAGAAATGTACCTTACACGGGCTGAAACCAATTTCCGGGAAGGAACATCAGTAGGGGCCACTCCATTGGAAGACATCAACCTGATTCGAACAAGGGTGAACCTACCAGAAAAAAACAGCCTGACCCTTGAAGAAATTCTGATGGAAAGGAAGCTGGAGCTTGCCCATGAAGGTCATTTTATCCACGATGTAAAAAGGACCAGAGGGGAAATTCAGGACAACAACAGCAATGACCTGCAATACGATTATGATGACCCCAGATTAGTCCTTCCCATTCCGCAAAGGGAAATGGATGCCAATCCCGAACTGGTACAAAACCCCGGCTACGGAGGGTAAAATAATCCTGAATCCATAAAGATCACTTCATTTCTGAAGTGGTCTTTTTTTATGGCCTTTTCAGGAAATTTCAGCACATTGATTACCTTTAGGCTTTCAAAATCCCCCTAATCACAAAACCTATGCAGGATCCGATCAAAAAAATCACACTGAATGATGTCCACGAATCTCTGGGAGCCAAAATGGTGCCTTTTGCAGGCTATAGCATGCCTGTAAGGTATAGCTCAGATATTGCCGAGCACCTGCTGGTCAGGGAAAAGGTAGGGGTATTTGATGTTTCCCACATGGGGGAATTTTTAATAAAGGGACCTCATGCCCTGGAGCTGATTCAAAAAGTTACTACCAATGATGCCTCTAAGCTTTCTATAGGACAAGCCCAGTATTCCTGCCTGCCCAATGAAACGGGAGGCATTGTAGATGATCTGCTGGTCTACAGGATGGAGGAATCCACTTACATGCTGGTAGTCAATGCCTCCAACATAATTAAAGACTGGAAATGGATCACAGCCCATAATGTCATGAATGCTGAGATGGAGAATATTTCTGATGAGACCTCTCTTTTTGCAGTTCAAGGTCCACTGGCCCTGCAGACCCTTGCACCCCTCACTGAAATTAACCTGGCTGGAATCCCTTTTTATCATTTCAAATCAGGAACCCTTGCCGGCGTGGATGAAGTGCTCATCTCGGCCACAGGCTACACCGGTGCCGGAGGATTTGAAATATATGTAAAAAATAAAGATGCAAAGATAGTTTGGGACGCTATATTTGGAGCTGGCGAAGGTTTGGGCATACAACCCATAGGGCTTGGTGCCAGGGACACCCTTAGGTTGGAAATGGGCTATTGCCTCTATGGCAATGACATTACAGATGAAACCTCTCCCATAGAAGCCGGCTTGGGTTGGATTACCAAATTTAACAAAGACTTCATCAACCATTCGGCTTTAAAAGCGCAAAAGGAGAATGGGGTCAAACGAAAACTGGTTGGTTTTAAGTTAAAGGAAAAAGGTATTCCAAGAGCACATTATCCCATAGTGAATAGCACTGGCAGCCCGATCGGAGAGGTGACTTCTGGAAGTATTTCTCCAAGTATGGGCATCGGCATTGGCCTCGGATACGTGGACATTGCCTATGCCAAACCCGGTACGCCAATTGCCATTTCGGTAAGAAAGAAAAATATACAAGCTATGGTTGAGAAACTCCCCTTACTCAAGAAATGAGAACAATAGAAACCTGCATCAGCCCCGAGCTGATCCACTTACACCAGATAAAGGGCAAAACAGTGGTAGTCGTGGATATCTTCAGAGCAAGCTCCACCATGGTTACCGCCCTTGCCAATGGGGTATCCTGTATCCTGCCCGTAAAAGACCTGGAGCAATGCCGGGCCTACAAAAACCAGGGATGGAAAATTGCGGGAGAAAGAAATGGGCAACAGGCGGAAGGATTTGATCTTGGAAACAGCCCTCTGGTTTATTTAAACTGGCAATTTTCCGGTGAAAAGATAGCCATGACCACCACGAATGGTACAAGGGCCATTTCGCTTGTCCAAAATGAGGCTTCGGAAATACTCATTGGTGCCTTTCTCAACATCACTGCCCTGGTCAATTATTTGGAGACCACACAAAAGGACGTACTGGTGGTTTGTGCTGGTTGGAAAGGAAAGTTCAATATTGAGGACGCACTATTTGCAGGGGCTTTGTCACTGGCATTGGGATGGGAGCATGAATGTGATGCCACAATGGCCATGGAAGCGGTGTTTCAAAATGCCGGGAGAGATTTAAGCAACTTTCTGCAAAAAGCCTCCCATGCCAAAAGACTTCAAAATCACCACCTGGAAAGAGACATTGAGTTTTGCCTGAGTCTGAATCAGTATGAGGAAGTAGTCTTCCTGGAAAAAAATGTACTCAAGCTAAAATAAAAAAACCGTTCCCAGATGGAAACGGTTCTTTTAGGATTTTTCTTTTACATTTCCGGCAAAATCACCGAATCAATCACATGTACCATTCCATTGGTAGCTTCAATATCTGCAGCTGTTACTGTAGCTTCATTAATCATGGCTTTCCCATCAGCCAGCATCACTTTTATTTTTTGTCCCTGGACTGTTTCTACTTCCATTCCATTCTCAAGATCAGAGGCTTTAATATTTCCTGGAACTACATGATAGGTGAGGATCTTAACCAACTGATCCTTATTCTCAGGCTTCAATAAGTTTTCGACTGTCCCGGCAGGTAATTTGGCAAAGGCATCATTAGTCGGTGCGAAAACAGTAAAAGGGCCATCTCCTTTCAATACGTCTACCAGTCCACCTGCTTTAACTGCGGCAACCAAAGTAGACAGGAAATCTGTGCCAGCAGCAAGATCGACAATGTCTTTGTCAGCTGCTTTTTTCACAGGCTTTTTTTCATCATCATTGGCAAAAACCGTTGCGGACAACATCAATGCCATTACGAATACACTCATTAATTTTTTCATGGTAAGTTGATTTATTTGTTACAACTAGGAAACCAAAAATAAAACAGAATGTTCATAAGTATTTTTATAAAAAACCAAAATAAAAATCTGACATACACAATTTACACGTACATCATCAACTAATGGGTATTCAATCCAAAAAGAAAAATTGCCTGCCAATAATTATTTTAAAAAAACCAATGAATTCCTGTAGCATTGGAAAAGGATTTCACCGATTGACCAAGCCGAGGAACACCTATGAAAATAGCAAGAGACATTGAATTTTTTTCATTCTTTTCCGATAACAAGTCCAGGAACCAGCAATAGCCATACACAAAAAATACGAACAAGTCCTTGTAGGGGAATTAACCGGGGTCTATTCAAGAATTTCTTTGAGTCGCTGTAATCCCTCTTCAAAATCATTCCCAATCAGGTTTTCCATGTCCATAAAAGCCAGCATGGCATTCATAGGATAATCCATACGCCCTTCAAATCCCCATATCACCTTGGTTTGGCCTGAATGGAGCTCCTCAAATTCCATATAGGCCCTGTCGGAAGCTTCAAAAGGCTCCTTAAACCGCAGTGCATAATCGATTCGCTTTCCTTCATTGATACCAATAATTTCCTGCTCTCCCACCCCGACATCTGGATTTTCACTCTCCCAGGCAGCAATAAACCCAACCTGCCCATCTGAGCCGGTATAAGTCTTTTTCATAGATGGATCTCTTAATGACCAGGTAGAGAAATTATCCTGGTTTCTTAACATCCTGACATAGCCATACACTTCCTCATGAGGTTTATTGATTATAACTTCTCGTTTGACAGCATAATCTTTTGGCAGGAACAAAGCCGCTACCAAGGGGATGGCAATCAAGACCAATAGGATGATCAAAATGATTTTTAACACTTTCATTGCTTCTATATTTAGGTCAGAAAAAGAGAAGTAATAAGTAACTGTAAATCAAACAAATATAAAAAAATACCTTGTATTAATTCCAAATTGACCCCAACAATATATTAGCTTTTTTTATGGGCCAGGTAATCTCCTGAAGAGATGGGAATCATATGATCAATATAACCCGTATGTAAATAAACCCAGGCTTTCAATGGATGTCCATTAACTAAGTTTACAAGCATTAGTTTTCTTTCAAAAGTCACCCCCGTCTCCAACACTTCACCCAGCCCTTCATAATCATCCAAAATAGACAACAGGTCGCTATTTTCAGTAAAGGCATACACATCGCCAAATACCTGCTGATCTTGTTTTGCAGAAGTGACTGCGACAGGATACGGCCCCAGGTCAAACAGTAAACCTGGAATATGACCTGTCCCAAGATAATCTGCTTCTTCTTCCAAAAATTTACCCATTGGATGTTTAAAACCCTTTCTCAAGGTACCGTAAACAAATAAATTTGTCCGTCCGGCCATTATACCTACTTTTGATGCCGGTTGATCAATACTTCCATCACTTCTTCCAATTCATATCCTTTGGCTTCCAGTAAAACCAAATAGTGAAACAAAAGGTCTGCGGCTTCCCCGATAAATAAATCCTTATTGTTGTCCTTGGCTTCAATAACAATTTCGACTGCCTCCTCTCCCACTTTCTGAGCCACTTTATTGATTCCTGCAGCAAACAGGGATGAGGTATATGATTTATTAGAGGGCTTGTTTTTCCGCTCTTTGATGACCTTTCTCAACTCATCAATAAAAAAAGTTTTACTGTGATTTTCATGGGCAAAACAGGTGTCATCACCTTTGTGACAAACCGGCCCTTTGGGGTTTACCTGAATCAAAAGTGTATCGGCATCACAGTCCAATTCCACCTTTTTAATCATTAAAAAATTGCCTGAAGTCTCCCCTTTGGTCCAAAGCCTTTGTTTGGTCCGGCTGAAAAAGGTCACTTTTCCACTTTCCAAAGATTTATCCAGTGCCTGTTTATTCATGTAACCCAACATGAGCACCTCTTTGGTGTTTATATCCTGAATGATGGCCGGAACCAGGCCATTTACCTTTTCAAAATCAATAGTCAAATTATCCATCATTTTTATCAATAGCATCTTACAACAGGTAACTGCCCTGTTTACTTTCTGAACATTACGTTTTACAGTCTTATACTAATCCCTTCAGCCTGCAGGTATTTTTTCAACTCGGGAATAGGGATCTCTTTAAAATGAAAAATACTCGCTGCCAACGCCGCATCTGCTTTTCCAGCATTAAATACATCCTTGAAATGTTGCATATTACCTGCTCCACCTGAAGCGATGACAGGAATACTTAGCATGGAAGAAATCTCTCCGGTAATTTCATTGGCAAAACCGTTTTTTACACCATCGTGGTCCATTGAGGTTAGCAGTATTTCTCCAGCTCCTCTCTCAGCAACCTCTTTGGCCCATTTTTGGGTTTGAATAAGAGTAGGCTTACGACCTCCATGGGTATGCACAAAATCTACTCCATCCAAACTTTTGGTATCAATGGCTACCACTATACACTGACTCCCAAACTCCCTTGCCATCTCATCAACAATTCCTGGTTTTTTTACTGCGGCAGAGTTGATGCTGATTTTGTCTGCACCGGCATTCAGCAATGCCTTTATATCATCTACTGTTGAGATACCTCCCCCTACAGTAAAAGGAATGTTCACTGTTTTGGCCACCTTGGTAACCAACGCTACCAGCGTTTTCCGCTTTTCTACAGTAGCCGTAATATCCAGAAACACCAGTTCATCCGCTCCTTCGTCTGCATAAATCTTACCCAGCTCTACGGGATCCCCGGCATCCCTCAACTCTACAAAATTTACGCCTTTAACGGTCCGCCCCTCTTTAATATCCAAACAGGGTATGATTCTCTTTGTCAACATATTATTTCTGAATAAAAGTACTGAGTTCCGCTAATGAAATCTTTCCTTCATAAAATGCCTTCCCAATAATGGTACCATGTACTCCCACTTTCTCCAATTCCTCCAGGTCCTGCATGGTAGCTACACCCCCACTGGCAATCAGATTTATACCCGGGATCTCCTCTATAATTTCCTTATACAGGTCCAAAGAGGGGCCCTGAAGCAAGCCATCTTTGGCTACATCGGTACAAATCACATATTGTATTCCTTTCTCATGATAATCTTTGATGAAGTCGATCAAGTCCATAGCAGTAGTTTCCTGCCAACCAGAAATGGCTATTTTCCGGTCCCTGGCATCTGCTCCCAATATCAAGCGATCGCCTCCATAGGTATGGAGCCACTGGGTAAATAAATCCGGATTCTTGACAGCAATACTACCCCCAGTAACTTGCCTGGCCCCTAAATGAAATGCCAGGGAAATATCTGCATCAGATTGTACGCCTCCCCCGAAATCTACCTTCAGGGAAGTCGCCTGGCAAATGCCTTTCAGCACATCTTTGTTTACTATCCTTTTTACTTTTGCCCCGTCCAGGTCTACCAGGTGCAACCTTTGAATCCCTGCCGCTTCAAACTTTTTGGCTACCTCTACCGGATCGGAAGCGTACTCCTTTTTTTGATGGTAGTCTCCCTGGGTTAGTCGCACACATTTTCCATCGATGATATCAATTGCCGGAATGATTTCCATTATAAATTCAGAAAATTGGTTAAAATTTTTTCTCCTGCCAAACTACTTTTTTCAGGATGAGCCTGAATGGCATAATAATTATCCCGCTGCAACAAAGCTGAAAAATCCTCTATGTAGTGAGAAGTCGCAATGGTAAATGCAGGATCAACCGTTGCGTAGTAACTGTGCACATAATATACATAAGCCGATTCATCCAAGCCTGCCAACAAGGGAGATTGTAGGTTTTGTAAATTGTTCCACCCTATATGGGGTACCTTATCCAGGGGTGGGAATTTCTTCACCTGAATTGGAAATATCCCCAGGCATTGGGTGTCATATTCTTCAGAAAACTCACAGAGCAGTTGCAAGCCCAGACAAATGCCAAAAAAAGGCTGCTCCAATGATTTGATCAATTGATCCAATTTCCTTTCCTTGAGGTATTGCATGGCAGTACTTGCTTCACCCTGGCCTGGAAAGATGACTTTATCGGCTTTTTGTATGGTTTCCCAATCATCTGTCAAGGTAGCATTGGCTCCCAACCTCTCCATGGCATACAGCACCGACTGCACATTGCCTGCATTGTATTTGATTACGGCTACTTCCATTTATATTTGTGCCCGGTGGGCGAATTTGGTTTTTGTTAAGCGTCCGCTAAATTACAGCATTTAGCGTTAGGGGCGAAAGTTTAACCCGAAATATGCATTAGGAAATGACAACTTTAAACAGTTACTTTTGAAAATAAAAACAAACGACTACTTCAACCAACCTTGAAAAATCGCCTGGCACTGATCATTTCCCGACTGGCACACCCCATAAGCCTGATTCTTATATTTATGGCCTATACTTTTTTTAACTTACACGAGCCATGGAAGGCTACCTGGACCCTTACAGCTATAATTGTCATTGGCATTTTACCCTTTGTCATATGGAATCAAAGCAGAACCAAAAAAGGAATCTATACCAATTTTGATGTCTCTGTGAGAAGGGACAGGTATTCCATGTTTGCACTGATACTGGCACTTACCCTTTTGGTCATCCTATTCATCTTATTCAGTAATCAACCCTGGCCGGTACTGGCAGGAAGCCTGGTTTTGCTTCTATTGGTGGTGGTTTCGTTTGTATTGAATTTCTGGTTGAAAGTATCCCTACACATGGCCGTAGCTGGCTATGTTGCCCTGGGATTTTGGCAAATTCATTACCTGCCGGCCATCTTGCTATTCATGGCCATTCCCTTTATTGCCTGGTCCAGAAAACAACTGGGCAGGCACCAAAACGATGAATTAATAGTAGGTGGATTAATTGGCCTTGCTTCTGGTATCCTTTTGCTAATGATTTCCTGAAATGGATGAAACAAACCGAGAACAGGGAATACCTGTTCTCTAAAACAAAAATAACTGAGAATAAATTTACGATAAAAAGTCAGGCTATGATGGGGCAAATTCACCTTCGCCAAAAAGGTTTTTCATTTTACGACCGAAAGGTTAGTTTAGGAGATTATTTTTAAATTCTATTTTAAAACCAAGTAAAAATCCAGTAATTTTAAAAATTATTAATCAATAAAAACATGATGAGTAAAAAATTTCAATTAACCATACTAATCCTATTGACCTTTTTCTTTTCAGGTGAGGTGATACATGCTCAGGAGATGACAGCAATACAGGGGAGGTGGAACCTAACCGTTGACATGGACGGACAGGAAGCCCCTTCCTGGCTGGAAGTCAAATTATCCGGCATCCGAACTTTGGTAGGATATTTCGTAGCCCACAACGGCAGTGCCAGGCCGATTAGCAGGGTGAATTACCAAAATGGTACAATCAGCTTCTCTATTCCTCCCCAATGGGACGATTCAGATAGAGACATGGTATTTGAAGGGAAATTGGATGGAGAACAATTGACCGGAACCATCACCAGCAGTATGGGGAAAAAACACAGCTTTACCGGAGAAAAGGCTCCCCTAATGATCCGTGAAAACCCACCAAAATGGGGGAAAACAATTGAGCTTTTCAATGGGAAAAATCTGGTTGGATGGCATGCCGACAAGGAACAGAACCAATGGGAAGTTATTAATGGTGTTTTAACCAGCAAAACAGCCGGAGCCAACCTTATTTCTGACCAGGAATTTGAAGATTTTAAGCTACACGTAGAGTTTCGCTACCCGGAGGGTAGTAACAGCGGCGTGTACCTTAGAGGTAGATACGAAGTGCAAATTGAAGACAACAAAGGAACACCTCCTTCTTCCATTTATTTTGGAGGCGTTTATGGATTTCTAACGCCAAACGAGATGGCTGTAAAATCTCCAGGAGTCTGGCAAACCTTTGATATTACCCTGATAGGCCGCAGGGTCACCATCGTTGCAAACGGTAAAGAAGTCATTTGCGACCAGATTATTCCCGGCATTACCGGAGGAGCTCTGGACAGCCATGAAGGACAACCTGGACCACTGATGTTGCAGGGTGACCACGGTGCCATTGAATTCCGGAAAATAGAGATTACTCCGGCCAGATAACAATCTATCTCCCTACCACAAAAAAGCCAACATCCTTCACATTGAAAGGTGTTGGCTTTTTTGTGGTCTCCGATTACCTGGCTGATCTACCGGAAAGTTTAATTCATGGGCCAGTGGGGCATGACCAAATTGTTTTCGGGATGCAATCAAACAGCGTTGACAAACTTCAGGGATAGAGCGAAAAAAATATGGGCACCTTTCCCCATTAAGTAAAACTAATTTTCAAATGTGTCGTAAGAAACCATATTAGGGATAATATGACCTCCATGTCAAAATTAATGAAAGCTTCTACGGGTTTTGTCCTGGCTATTTTAGTAGTCTTTCAATATCATTTTTTTATGAGTTTTTCAGGGGCAACTGATCCTCTAAATGTAGCAGGTTCTGTCCGTACCATTTCTTTTAATCCGGCCTACGAAGATCTGACTAACCCAATTGCCCTGATAAATGAGGGGCTACAGACTCAAAACCATTTACCAAAAAATATTTTTGAATTTGGGGACCATTTGGTTTTTTCATTTTCCCAAATATTATTCCAATTCGATGATTGTATCAATAATGTGTTCTTAAATGCCCAGGCTGTAGTGATCAGGTTTGGTATCAGGGAAGCATTATTCCCCAGTCATTATTTTTGGTAGTTCTTGTTTTTCATTCACTCCTCCTCAAAAATTTGTGGCAGGAAAACCCTTTGCCTTAACTGGTAGGGCCATTTTTTTCAAAAAATTCACCCGGCAGCTCACTATCTGATCCTGCCAAAACACAAGAACATCATGTTTGATTTAGATATCATCACACTATCAATGGCAATGGTGGCCATCATAGCCTTTATTATGCCTTTTTACCTCAACAATAAAAAGGAAAAAGCCAGGGTTGCATTGGCAGAAAAACTCCTGGCTGATTTTGAAAAAAACCAACAACTGCATATACAAGTGAAAGACCTGTGGAGAAATAAATACTTCATTGGAATGGATCCCAAAAAAGGGAAGCTTATTTATTCAGAAGACATCCATTCCTGTTCGCCTGTCTTGATTGATTTACTCTTGATTAATAATGTGCGGATCAAAGAGGAATCCCATAAAGTGGCAAGCCCAACATCGAGCAGAAAGGTGATCGACAAACTGGAGTTGTTGTTTTATTCGGAAAAGGCTGAGCTGGTCCATACCATAGAATTTTATGATGGGGAAACATTTTCTGACCTCCTTGGAGAAACCATTCTGATAAAGAAATGGGAAACGGAAATAATTGCTTCCATTCATCAACAAGCCAAAATGGCCCTTGTCAAATGAAAATAATAACCAAAGAGGAGCTGGCCAATTTCAGGTATCCCAAACGAGAAGTTTTATCTGATCCAGTTGAAGTGAATATAAGGAATATGGATTTGGAGAGAGCCATGCAATTGGGAAATTTGGAGCACGGAAAAGTGAAAATCACCTTTCTCGACCAATACCATAATCCCTTTCAAGTAGAAACAACTATTTGGGCGGTTACAGAGGATGTTGTATGTTTAAAAGGCAACCTCTTTATCCCTAAATGTGTGATCATTAAAATAGGTTGATTCCCAAAAAATCAGGAGAGGGTGTCTTCATTTGGACATTCCTCTCTACTTTTTCGAACAGGTGTAAAATTATTTTACATTTCCTTTACTAAAAACTGACCATGGAAATATTTCTTCTCACCGAAACCTGGATTGCACTGCTAACCCTTACCTTCCTGGAAATAATACTGGGCGTAGACAACATCATATTTATATCCATCATTTCGAACAAACTGCCCAGAAACCAGCAAGCCAAAGCCAGAAACCTGGGATTGGGCTTTGCCTTACTTTTTAGAATTGCCCTTCTGTTGGGTATTTCCATTATCATCCAATTCACCCAACCCCTTATTTCTATTTTTGGGTTTAACTTAAGTGGCAAAGATTTGATTTTAGCTTTGGGTGGACTTTTTTTGTTGTTCAAATCCACTATGGAGATCCACCATAAAATGGAAGGAAAGGCAGAAGAGGTGAAACCCAATTCGGCAAAACAAATGTCGGAAGTAATCTTTCAAATCATCCTTTTGGATATTATTTTTTCCTTCGACAGTATCCTGACAGCAGTAGGCCTGGTAGATGAAATCATTTTAATGATCATAGCCGTGGTAGTAGCTTTGGGCATCATGATGGCTTTTGCAGGGGCCATTAGCAGATTTGTAAATAAAAACCCTACCCTACAGGTACTGGCCCTAGCCTTTTTGATTTTGATTGGGTTCATGCTTTTGGTTGAAGGATTCCATGTGGAGGTACCAAAAGGTTATATCTACTTTACGGTATTCTTTTCTTTGGGAACAGAACTGATTAACATGAGAGTCAGGCGAAATGCAGACAAAAGAAAGGTAAAACTTAACCCCAGGATAATAGAAAAGGATGTTAAATAACATTCTCATTCCCAGGTGAATTTAATACACTTTCTGTCGTCTACCCCTGAAAGACCTTACAGATATAAAATAGAAACCTTTTGCTTACTTTGCCTTTATATATTTAAAAAAAAAGAACCACATAAGCAAAATAAGAGCATGGAAGGGGTTACGACATATTTATGTGTCCTTATATGTCTTATATGGTAAAAAAAGGTAACCACATAAGGCATAGAAGAACATATAAGGGGTTTTTGCATTGATCCTCAAATTAAATCTGTGCTATCTGTGGTGTCTTTCGGATCC
>NZ_WOFO01000013.1 GCF_010993705.1 Cyclobacterium sp. SYSU L10401
CCCGAAAGATCGAATCCCGTACGACTTGCATGTATTAGGCCTGCCGCTAGCGTTCATCCTGAGCCAGGATCAAACTCTCCATTGTAAAGTTTGTGTGTGGGCCAATCATCCTTAAAAGAATGATCTTTCCACTGTATTTTCCAGATCGAATTGAATCGATTTGTCAGAATTTAAATTTTGCTATCTTACACTACTTCAAAGAACTTATCAGGTAACTTACTTACCCAATTGCTGAATTTCTTCAGTCATTTCAATAACTTATGCCAAACAGGATTGCAAATGTCGCCTTAAAATCTTGAATTTTCAAATTTAAAAGAGGAAAATTTTGGTATTTTATCGCTTTGTTTTTTCCGGAGAAAACCTAGAAATCAGAGTCTTTTCGCTTTTCCATTCAGGCTTTTCTCAAATGGGAATGCAAACATAGAGCCCTTTTACGAATTCACCAAAGAAGTGTGGGTTTTTATTTAAACAAAACCGTTAATTTCCTCAAAAACAGATGCATTTCTTTCTTAAACCTTCTTTTCTCTTGGCCGCTTGTATACCGGCACCGTGCTACATGGCTCCCCGAACATGATGTTTTTCACTACAGGTAAAATTAAGCGGATGACTTCCCCATAGGCATAATCAGGAACAGGCATTTTGCTGCAACCCTTGATCACCACTGGCCTGTCTTTCAACGCTTCCAAATCCAGGTTTTTAAGGGATTTCGCCATTAAATGAACCTCAAGCTCCTTCAGATCCCCTATAACCACCTCTTTTGCAACTTTCTGAAGATTAACTACAGCCAGCATCAAGGCCCAGGTAGGTACAATGGCATCAGCAGAACAGTGAACGGCTACCAGCTTGTCTTGATAAACAGACCAATCCAGTTCCTTCATTCTTTCCCGGTATTCCACTTCCCTTACCACCAATCCCTGATAAAGAAATGGTGCCAGATCAAATCGTACACGCTCTCCTTTCTCGTAAAAGTGCTCCAGATCTATGGTTACTATTGGACTGTTGGCTACCCGGTTTACAATATCACTCATGACAATAATGGATTTTTCTTTGACTTAAGAACCATAAACTCCTTCAAGTAGTTCGGCTCAAAGTAGGCGATATCTTCCATCAGCCCCAACTCATATTTTTCAAATGCTATTTCCCCTACACTCGTTGCCGAATTCAGTTTGTCTACAAAAATCGCATTGGCGGATTTCAACACCACGCTGGTTTTTTCATTGGCATTGCCTAAAAAATAAACCTTGCCCCGGGATAAATACTCACTAAATGAGTCCGCTTCCAACACCTCTGGTTTCAGGTCAACCAATGTTTGTCCCGAATGATCCAGTACCTTCATGTAAACTTCCATTCGCCTGGCATCAATCATGGGTACAATATAAGCGTCCTCCTCTATCCGGTGCACCAACTGACGGCCAAGTGCATCCAGGCTATCCACGCCAATAAGGGGCAAATCCAGCGCAAATGCCAGCCCTTTAGCTGTAGCCACTCCTATTCTTAAACCGGTATAGGATCCTGGACCCTGGGCCACCGCAATGGCATCAAGGTGCTTCAATTCAAATCCTGATTGCTCTATCAGCGATTTTATACAGGGTACCAATTTGCTCCCATGGACATTGTCCTGAAACAACTCCATCAATGCCAGAAGTTTCCCTTTTTCGTGTAAAGCCAGGGAACAAACGCCAATAGAAGTTTCTATAGAAAGGATTCTACTCATACTTGAAGAAAATTAGACCAGATTATCCGGATAGTAACCAAAAACCAATCCATACGTCCCAAATCCCAAAAATATATTGATCTCCTTAAATACCGGGATCCATTTGACTTTTCCCATGAAACAGGTATTCCGTCCAGACAACCCCTTTCGGCACCTGATTAATCCTATTTAGCAGACAAGATTTGGGTATAACGATCCATATCTCCCAATACTTCCATTGCCTGAAGCAATTCGGGATCATGGTCCAGAGAGGCAGCGATGATGCCTTCCTGATAATAGTACCTGGAAACAATCTCATCCTTCAGGGCATTCTTGATTTCATCCTTAAAGGTGATCAGGTCCTGTTCCTTACTATGGCTGACGCTACTTTTCAAAGAGGCCAATTCGTCTTTGATGTCTTCAAAATACTTCTCACGCTCCGCATACTTTTCCAAATCCTCAATGGTTTTTTCCACCCGCGTGGTGTAGTCATAATCTTTATCCTGAAGCCATGCCACAAATTGATCGTACAACTCATCGCTGACTTCAAACTTCCTGGCATCAGCTATGGATTCATTTTTCAGTGCAAATTCACTGGCAAACTCAAAGATCAGACTTCGGGTAACCAAGCTATAGGTAATCGGCGCAAAAGACCGGGAATCCAATTCAATGTCGGGTTCAATTCCTGCACCATCATAGACCTTCCTTCCATTTCTGGTCTTAAATTCCTTTCTCAGGGAGTCTGCTACATAGCTGCCATTCCCATTTTCATCCTTGGCACTATAATCAATGGCCTGAATACAGCGCCCGCTGGGAATATAATATTTGGCAGTGGTAAGTTTTACCTGAGAATTGTAGGACAGCGGCACGGTACTTTGCACCAAGCCCTTCCCAAACGACTTCCTGCCTACCAAAACCGCCCGGTCATAATCCTGCAATGAACCCGCTACAATTTCCGAAGCGGAAGCACTTCTTTCATTGATCATGACTACCAGTGGAATTTTCCTATCCATGGGAGACAATCTGGTTTTATATTCTGCATTGACATTTTCCAGCTTTCCAATTGTTTTTACCACTTCCCTGCCTTTGGGGATGAAAAGGTTTACAATATCAACGGCCTCATTCAGGATTCCTCCCGGATTATCCCTTACATCCAAGATGATTTTCTGAGCTCCGCCGTCTTTCAAGTTCTGTAAAGCTATGCCCACATCCTTTGAAGCGTTGGTAGTAAAATCTGTCAGCTTGATATATCCGGTCTCACTATCAACCATTCCATGATAGGGAACGTTGCTGATAACAATCTTTTTTCTGGTAAGGTTAAAAGAAAGTGTTTCTTCCCCACGCTTCACCACTACCTCCACTTCCGTATTTGCAGGACCTTTCAATAATTTGGAGATTTCCGCTGTGCTTTTTTCAACCACATCGACTCCATCCACTTTTATCAATTCATCCGCAACCCTCAAGCCGGATGCCTGGGCAGGGAAACCGCTGTAAGGCATCAGGATCATATTCGTACCTAACCTGTTACCGATTAAAGCCCCTACTCCGCCGTACTCACCCGTGGTCATCATCCTGAAATCATCGGATTCTTCTTCTGGAATATATTCGGTATACGGATCCAATTCAGCCAGCATGGCATTGATCCCTACGGTAACCAGCTCGTCAGGATCTATTTCATCCACATAGTAAGAATCCAATTCCCTGACCAATGAAGCAAAAATATCCAGATTTTTGGCTATACTAAAAAGTTTATCATTTTTCGGGTGAAATGAAACCAAAAGGGCTGCAGTTCCCAAGAGGAAGAGCAAGCTTAGGAATACTTTATTTTGAATTAATTTATGCATCTTTTTTTGTTTTTACCTGGAGAATTTTTTTGAGTACCCTTTTCACCTTAGGTTCCATGTCATGG
Source organism: Cyclobacterium sp. SYSU L10401 (assembly GCF_010993705.1). Taxonomy (GTDB): domain Bacteria; phylum Bacteroidota; class Bacteroidia; order Cytophagales; family Cyclobacteriaceae; genus Cyclobacterium. The sequence continues at coordinate 3,603 of NZ_WOFO01000013.1, forward strand.
AAACCCATCAAATCCTGAGAAACGTAAACCAGGGCCATAAGTTTCTTTGCTGTCTCATCATTCTCCAACATGCACTTATTCAAGCGGTAGGCTTCCTTCACCCTTCTCTTGATGTGATTCCTGTCTACAGCTTTCTTAAATTTCTTTTTTGAAACAGAAACCAGTAGCTGATTGTTGGAGAGCCCATCTTTTTCAAGGTAAATTACCTTAAAAGGATATAAAAAAAAAGAGGAACCTTTATCAAAAAGTTCCTTTATTAACTTTTTGGAATGTAATCTTTCCTGTTTTGAAAACTTACAATCCATAAAATGATATTTTAATAGCTACCTCATCAGGCCAAAATTAAAACGCATTACTTCTTCAGGGTTTTCTCTGAAGAAACCGATAACTTGTGTCTACCTTTAGCTCTTCTTGCTTTCAGTACTCTCCTGCCATTGGCTGTGGACATTCTCTCTCTGAAACCGTGCTTGTTTCTTCTTTTCCTTCTTGAGGGTTGAAATGTTCTTTTCATTATTGCTATATTTTAATGACTTGACTCTTATTTTAAAAGGAGTGCAAAGATAGATAGGATTTTTTTATTTACAAATCAGTGGCTTACTTTTGTTTAAGAGCTTTGTTATACTACCGATGAAATATACCTTTTCCATACCAAACCCTAGTTCTCAACTACTCCATATACGATTGGAAATTGACTGTGAGAAAGGAGAAAATATCCACCTGCAGCTTCCATCATGGAGACCTGGACGATACGAAATAGCAAACTATGCGCAATATCTGAAAAATATACTCATCACGGGACCCGTGGAACAGGTCTCTTATAAGAAAATAACCAAGGACCTTTGGGTATTCCGGGCAGAGGAAAAGGGTTCATACAAAATCAACTATGCCTACCATGCGGCACAACTGGATGCTGGAGGAAGTTGGGTAGACCCGGAACGTGTTTACATCAATTTCATCAATCTTGCCTTCAGCGTAAAAGGTCGTGAAGAAGAATCAATTGAGATAAAACTAAAACTGCCTTCGGAATACCAACTTGCCTGCGCGCTACCTCAACCAAAAAGACACCAGCTGCAATCCCAAAACTTTCAGGAGTTGGTAGACAGCCCCCTGATTGCTTCGGCCAACTTACAGCATCAAGCTTACAAAATCAACGGTACCAGGTTTCATATATGGATATCAGGACAGGTCAGATTCGACTGGAAACTCCTTATATCTGAATTTAAAAAATTTACTCTCCGGCAGATGCAAGATTTCGGAGAGTTTCCAGCCAACGATTATCATTTTTTGATTCATATACTTCCCTTTCCCCATTATCATGGAGTGGAACACCAATATTCAACGGTTATTACCATAGGACCAGATCATTGGATTGGAAGAAAGGAAGGAATGGACAGACTGATGGGTGTTTGCAGCCACGAATTATACCACTTCTGGAATGTATGCAGGATAAGACCCAAGGCCATACAACCTTATGATTTTTCGGTGGAAGCCTATCTTGCTGAAGGTGTGGTGGCAGAAGGGGTCACCACTTTTATGGGAGATTTCTATTTGCTTAAATCCGGGTATTATGGCATCCCCGAGTATTTGAAATTGTTGGAGAAATTATTTGAAAGGGGCTTTGAAAACCTGGGATGGGAAAATCAATCCATTTCTGATTCCAGTTGGGACCTTTGGCTAGATGGGTATAAAGCCGGTGTTCCGGATAAAAAAGTAAGCATTTACACCCATGGGGCATTGATAACACTGGCTCTTGACCTGATATTAATGAAAAACGGACACCGGATGCATGAAGTAATGAAGCAAATGTGGGTTAATTTTGGCTCTTCCGAAGACGGTTTCGATTTGCGGGATTTCAAAACCATTGTTTCATCGTTTACCTCAGCACCGGATGACATCAGCTCTTTTTTTGATCGTTTTGTCTGGGGAAAAGAAGACCTGTTTCCTGTCCTTGAATCTCTGCTCCCGTCTATAGGTCTGGAAATAAAGAAAGTCCCCAGGGAAAATAAACTGGAAACTGGATTTGGTATAAAAACCAATCAAAAGGGAAAAGTCCTGAGAATCCATCCCAAGGCTGAGGCCTACCAACACCTGATGATTGGGGACAGCATCCTTTACTACCAATACAGGGATAATGGCCTCCGGTTATCTTTTGATCGCTGGAATAAAGAAATGGAAATCTTTCTTCCGAATTCTACTTCGGACACCAGCTATTTTGTGGATTACAAGATTGTTCAATCCGGCCCTTCAGAAGCATTTAGCAGGTTTACCCATAGTTGAGGTATCAGAAAAGAAGCCAATTATAAAGTAAACCAATGGGTCAATTTTGCGTATAAAATACTGAAAACCAAACAGATTACGCTATGGACACCCTACATCAAATCGAACATTGGGCAGACCGGCATCATCCCCGGTGGATTGATTTCATTCGGGTTGCATTGGGCATATTTATCCTCTATAAAGGAATCATGTTCATTTCCAATACCGACGAACTATTGAACCTGATCCGGGAAATGGATATTGGATTTTTCCACATGGCGCTGGCACATTACGTTGCTTTTGCTCATTTGGTAGGGGGAATCCTGATTGCTTTGGGGCTGATCACAAGATGGGCTGTGGTGGTACAGATCCCTATATTGATAGGCGCTGTATTCTTTGCGAACATGGATTCGCAATTCCTTTCCGTAACCAATAGTGGGGAATTTTGGATTTCCCTGACGGTTTTGATTCTCCTGGTTGTATTTTTGATTTATGGATCAGGAAAATTTTCTGTGGATGAGTACATGGAAAATCACGCCAATGCCTGATAAGTAAGATCGACAAAATTTTGCCGATCTTACTTATTCAAACATAGAATTATCCAGGGTAGCATTGATTTGAATGTCAATCAACCTTGTTTCCAGGGGAACCGGAATCATGGGATTCGAAATGTTGATTTTCGTTGGAAAAAGAATGCCTTCGATTTCCTTATAATCCATGAATTCCACATCACCCGCAATATCCGTCATCATTTTTAATTTAAGCCCATTAGCCACGCTGTAATATTCTTTACTCTTCATCCCTTCTCCATTTGTCACGAGCACAGTATGGGCCTCTTCTCCATTGATTTCCTCATTTTCTCCCATGGTCATGGTAAATCCCATCCGTTCATAATGTAGCTCGGGAAAAGCGTAAATATTTGTTTTCAACGTTTCCAGCTGATCTGCCGTCAGATTCTGAACTTGGCCCATGGCACTCATGTAGCCCTCATTGTCTCGCACCACTGTTTTCTGGACCACATTTCCCTGCATGACAATTTGCTGCATCATACGCATACCTTCCATGTCCCGTATGGTGCTCATTTCCACATCCATACCTTGAACTGTAGCTTCCATCACCAGTATAAGAGTTTTAATTTGGTTGATTTTCTCTGCTCCGCCAATGGCCTGCACATAATCTCCGAGCACTTCCCCGGGAGTTTTTTCAAAAGATGTCTTTACAGGTGTCTTTTGTACCTCTCCAACTCTTCCAGCAAAAAGCATCACTCCCGAAAGGAGTAGAAAAACAAGTCTATTCACAGTAACCTTTTAAAATTATAATTTTATTCAAAATCCTGATCGGACAAAGATACATTTAATTCTAAATTATCCACTTTTGAATTCAGCGGAACTGGGATCATGGGACTTTTCAGAGACATTTCAACAGGAAATTTGACCCCTTCAAACTCCTGATAATCCGTATAAGTGGTTTCTCCTGAGATTTGATTTTCGCTTCTCAGCTTAAGTCCCGTATCCATACTGTAATAATTCGTGACCTCCCCTCCGGTTGGGTTTGAAATTACCACCTTGTAGGCTGATTCCCCTTCAATTTCGGATGCCCCGTCTAAAGTCAGGGTATACCCCATGTTTTCGTAATACAACTCGGGTATCAACCATAAGGAAGCCATTTTGACATCTTCATATTGCTCGTCGGAAAGGGTTTGTGACTGCCCCATTGAACTGACAGTTGCTTCTCCGTTTTTCAGTATGGTTTTGGAGGCCTCATTGCCCATCATCAAAACTTTTTGGATCATTCGTTGCCCTTCCATATCGTGTAAGGCCACCATGTCCAGCTTGGTGCCCTGTACTTCTGCCGACATTTCCAATTTGGCAGATTTAATGCTCTCTGCTGCATCCCTGCCTCCTATGGCTGACAGATAATCCCCGATAATGTCTGTGGCTGTTTTATTGGTATCGGACAATTCAATTTGTTGTACCTCATCTCCTGTTTCGTTGTATAGCCTGACTTCCCCAAACTGGGACAAACCTTCCCTGATTTCAGATCCGTTTCCAACTACTGTAATATACAGGTTCTCTGGCATCATGTATTTCTCGGCAACCTTATTGATATCTTCCACGGTCAGGGCATCGAGCCGTTGCAGGTAGTTGCTGTAATAATCATCGGGAAGTCCATACCTGGAAATATTAATGGCAAAAGAAGCGATGTTATTGGGGTTTTCCAGAGATCTCCCAAACCTTCCACTTAAATTGGCTTTTGCCATTTCAAGTTCATCCTCTGTTATCCCATTTTCAGCCAGGTTACGGATTTCATAGAGCATTTCATATACCGAAGAATCGGTAACCGCATTTCTGACAGAGGTATTGGCAGAAAATTTTGCGATCAGTTTATCTGAGCCAAAACTAGATCTGGCCCCATAAGTGTAGCCTTTGGTTTCTCTTAGGTTTCCATTTAATCTGGAGTTAAACCCTTCTCCCAAAATAAAGTTTAAAACTCTTGTAGCCATGTAATCTTCATTGGGAAGATGCATTTCCACAGGATAGGCCAGGTTAATCACAGATTGGACAGCAGATGATCTATCGAGTAAGGCCACATGGTTATCGGCAGGGGCGGATGGGGAGGGGTATTCAAACTCAGGCACATCTCCCCTTTCCCAGGATGCAAAATACTCGTCTACTAATTTCCGGGCCTCCGTTTCATCTATATCACCTACTATGGCCAGATAAGCCACGTTTGGTTTGAAAAAAGTTTCATAGTATTTCTCAACATCTTCCACTGTAACCTGCTCTACCGTCTTTTCCGTGAGGGGCTCCCCATAGGGATGATCCTTGCCAAAAACAAGTGCATTGGAAACGACCCCGGCCAAATAATCAGGGTCATCCTTGGAGGCAGCCAGGTTTGTCAGGGATTGTTTTTTCAGCTTATCCAACTCTTCCTCGGGAAATACCGGGTTATGCAATACGTCAATCATCAAATCCAATATTTTTTCCTGATGCTTTTTCAGTGATGAGGCCGAAATAGAAGTGGAACTCGCACTTAGGGAGGCTCCAATGAAATCTACTGCCTCATCTAGCTCATCCTTTGTTTTGGAGGCGGTACCTGCCATCATCAAATCTCCCACAAAACTGGTAAGCCCAGCTTTATCCCCTTCAAAAAGAGGGTCCCGGTCCAAAATCATATAGAAGGCAACCCTTGGCAGCTTGTCATTGGGAACCACAAAAACTTTCAACCCATTTTCCAGGGTAAAGGTAGCAGGATCCGTAAATTCTATGGTCGGAGCGGGTCCGGGTTTGGGTAAAACACTGCGGTCTACCTGAGCCTGCAGGTGAAAAACGAATAAGCAGGCTAAAAGAGATAAATATAGTTTTTTCATTGTTCTCGGCTTTTTGAATTATTCCTGGCTTGCAGCAGTTTGCTGTGATTTTGGCAAATAATATAGCACCACCCGTCCATCTAAAGTCAGGTATTCCCTGGCTACTCTCTGGATGTCCGCCCTACTCACTTCCCGGTATTTTTCCAATTCCCTGTTAATGTATCCGGTATCTCCATAAAACAATTTGGATTCAGCCAGATTTTGGGCAATACCTTCAATAGAGGAGTTTTTACTTACCAAATCGTTTTCAATAATGTTTTGGAGTTTCTGAAAATCCTGATTTGAAATTCCTTCCTCCTGAACCTTCTGAATCAACAAATCCACCTCCTTTTCCAGGTCTTCGGGTTCAACTCCCATATTGGCAATACCATACATGATAAAAATACCCCCATCTTCCAGGTCCAGTGGAATCGCTGCAATCACCAGGGCCTTTTGCTGCTTGTCTACCAATTCCTTCGTCATCAAAGAGGATTTCCCTCCAGTGAGATAAGTGGATAACATTTCCATCGCATATGCGTCAGGATGGTTTTTGGGAGGCAAATTGTAAGCCTGGATGATGGCAGGAATCTGAATGTTGTCATAAATCACATCCCTAATTTCTTCCGTCTTTCGGGGCTCCTCTATTTTTGGTCTATAGATTTCCTTTTCACCTTTTGGGACTTCAGAAAAATATTTTTTTACCCATGCCTCCGTTTGATCGTAATCAATGTCCCCCGCTATTGTAAGGATAGCATTGTTGGGCACATAAAAATCCTTATAAAATTGCATGAACTCATCCAGACTTGCTGCATTCAGGTGATCCAACGAGCCAATTGGCGCCCATTGATAGGGATGCTTGGTGTAGGCCCTTACCAGTGTTTCTGGTAGAATGGTACCATAGGGCTGATTGTCATATCGCTGTCTTTTTTCTTCCTTTACTACTTCTCTTTGTGTTTCCAAACCCACCTCATCGATTTTGGCATGAAGCATCCGCTCACTTTCCAGGTAAAGGGCCAGTTCCAGGTAGTTGGACGGCATTAATTCGTAATAATAGGTAATGTCATTGCTGGTGAAGGCATTCAATGCACCACCATTTCCTTCCACCAGATCGGTGTATTGACCCCTTTCTATGTTCTCTGAACCTTCAAAAAGCAGGTGTTCAAAGAAATGGGCAAATCCGGTTCGTTCAGGATCCTCATTCTTTGACCCAACATGGTACATTACTGAGGTGACCACTATGGGTGTCTTGTTGTCCTTATGCATGATCACATGAAGACCGTTATCCAGGGAAAATTCCCTGAAATCAATATTGGTCTGACCAAAAGCTGCGGCATGATAGAAAAACACACCGATTAGCCAAATAATATACTTTTTCATAGGCAAGTAAATAACTATAGTTATGGTTTATGCTTTGTGTTGTTTCGTTACCCCCTAATTTAAACGTTTATCCGTTAATATTTTCGTTTAGGGCAAATTTCCTACTATTATAAGCATGAAATTTCAGGACTTGATTCTCCCTAATAACGCTTTAATGGCGGCAAGGTTTTTTTCGTTTTGTTCTTTCAGCAGGGTATAAAAAGTTTCTGAAACCAATTCAGGATTACGAAGTAAAATATCAAATTCCTTGGTTGCTTTTTTTTCTGCATCCAGGCAGTATTTTGCGATTTCTTTCTGATTGTCATGATCCAAAGAGGTTTTAAAGTTTTTCCAGGACCTTTGAAATAAATTCAGAAAACTTCCCTCTTCAATGGGCTTCCCCTCCAATCGGTATATTTCTTCATTGAGGCCATCCCGCAATACCATCTTTTCCTTTGCCCTCTCAATGAAAAAGTCCTTAAGGGAACCCTCCTCTATATTCCTTGCGGCATCTTTATATCCTTTGATTCCGTCATGGGTATGTTTGAGTACTTCGTTTAGATATTTGATTAGCTTTTGTTGGATTGCCATAAATAATTTAGGTCAGCTTGAAAGCCTAAATATACCAAAATGCTTTCATCCTACCTATCTGTGCGGGTATTAGGTTGTGCTGAGATTTGATTTTAAACAGGGTTTCAATATATTCACCACCTCAATCAACATGATATTACCATGCTTCCATTCTTTAAATATTTCACCAAACCATTTCCAGGCCTAAGTGCGACCCTACCGGTCATTTTCTTGATTTTTAGCTGTTCCCAGGGTAATGTCCCTGAGCAGGATAATAAAAATTGGTACAAAGGAAACCTGCATACCCATTCCTATTGGAGCGATGGGGACGAGTTTCCTGAAGTAATCATGGAATGGTACAAAGAAAATGACTACCATTTTGTGGCCTTATCTGACCACAATATTTTTCAGGAGGGAGAAAAGTGGGTCAATATCAGGAAAGACAGTCTATATAGGACCGCCTTTTCGGATTATTTGGAAGCGTACGGTGAGGATTGGGTAGTCTACGAGGAAGATGGAGATGATCTGAAGGTGAAACTTAAAACTTTTGATGAATATTCCCCGCTCTACCATGAAGCAGAGCGATTTATAATGTTGCCAGCTGAGGAAATTTCAGCTGGGTATGATGGCAAACCCCTGCACCTGAATGCTACCAACCTGGACAAACTGATTCAACCAAGGGAGGGCGGAAGTGTAGTAGAAGTATTGCAAAACAACATCAATGCGGTACTGGAGCAACGAGAAGCCTCAGGCAAACCCATGATGGTCCATATCAATCACCCTAATTTCAGATGGGCCATTACCCTGGAAGACATGATCAGGCTGAAGGGAGAACGGTTTTTTGAAGTGTACAATGGGCACCCTGCGGTCAATAACCTGGGGGATTCCTCACGGATAGGTTACGAAGAAATGTGGGACTTTATCAATATCGCTTATTTGGAAAAAGAGCAACCTCTCCTTTTTGGCCTGGCTACCGACGATAGCCATAGCTACCATGAACAGTCTAGCAAACTGGCCAATGCAGGCCGGGGTTGGGTCATGGTCCAAACGGATACGCTCTCTCCTGCCTCTCTGATCCAGGCGCTGGAGCAGGGCGATTTTTATGCCTCTACAGGAATAACCCTGGAAGCGTTGAGCTACAACAACAACAAATTACAAGTGGAAGCCCAAGCCAAAGAGGGCGTAAATTATACCCTTGAGTTTATTGGATGCAAAAAAGGTGACAAAGAAACAAGGGTATTAAAAACGGTTCAGGGGAATTCAGGAGAATTTGAAGTAGGGGAGGACCTGCTTTTTGTCCGGTGTAAAATCACCTCTTCCGAACCCCAACCCAATCCGGTGGAAAACATGACCAATCAACTTGCATGGACCCAACCTGTACAGCCGGAATAACTTTTTCCTTTTTACCGGGGATGGAAAGTTAAGCCTGTCTCCTTACCAGGTCCAAATAATAAAGGCAAAGCCTGTCAGGCAACATTTATGGAATTGATATTCTACTTTTCCATAAAGAACAGACTAAAGCGGCCCATAAACATAACGTTACATGCACCATAATTTAATAAAAGCGGGGCTTTGCACCCTGATCTTTCTGATCCACAGCTTTCTATTTGCCCAGGACGGTAAAAAAATAAGTCTGGAGGATGTGATCAAAAAGCAAATCTTCCTCCCACAAACAGTTCGGGGAATCAACTGGATGAGCGATGGCCAATTTTACAGCTCCCTAAAGGAGGTGGGAGGCCATTCTCAGGTGGTCAAAATCAAGCTGGCCACCGGAGAACAGACTGCTGTATTGATTGATGGACGGGAGCTTGGTCTGAATTTTACTGAATACGCCTTCAATCCAGAAGAAAGCATGGCCCTGCTTGCATCTGAGGTAGAATCCATTTATCGCAGGTCCAGCAAGGCTGTCTATCACCTGTTGGACCTGAAAAGCGGGAAGCTTCGGCAACTGGAAAATGGAGAAAAAATTTCCTATGCCAGCCTTTCTCCCGATAACAAAAAAATAGCCTTTGTCAAAAACAATAATTTGTACTATGAGGACCTGCTCTCGGGAGAAAAAGTCCAGGTTACTCGTGATGGAGAAACTAATGTCATCATCAATGGAGCGGCCGATTGGGTCTATGAAGAAGAATTTTCAATGGCCAAAGCATTTGAATGGTCTCCTGATGGAAATAAGCTTGCCTTTATTCGTTTTGACGAAAGGGAGGTACCTGAATTTAACATGCAAAAATGGGGTAAACTTTATCCTGAGGATTACCATTTTAAGTATCCGAAAGCAGGAGAAAAAAATGCAACGGTAACCATAAAGGTTTATAATTTGGAAAATGCCCAGAGCGAAACCATGAACACAGGCGAAGAAACAGATATTTACCTTCCGAGAATGTACTGGGCCAATGACAGCGAAACCCTGGCCATCATCCGATTAAATCGCCTTCAAAATCAAATGGATATCCTTTTTGCCAAGGTAAACACTGGAAATACAGAAGTGATGTTATCAGAAACGTCAACATCCTATGTAGACCTGAATTACAATGACAATTTTATTTTCCTACCGGAAAACCAAGGTTTCATCACCACGTCGGAGAAGGATGGTTTCAAACACGTTTACCATCACAGTTCAAATGGCGAGCAGATCAGGCAAATTACCCGGGGAGACTGGGAAGTAACCTCATTGGTGGGTGTGGATGTGGAAGATGAGCGGGTGTATTATGTTTCTACAGAACAATCTCCCATAGAACGTCAGTTTTATTCTATAGGCCTTGACGGAAAAAAGAAGAAGTTGCTGAGCCCGCAACCCGGTACCCATAACATCAACATGAGTCCAGACCACCGTTTCTATATAGATACCTACAGTAGGGTGGACAGGCCACTTCAGACTTCCCTGTTTGACCGCAAAGGAAGACAGATAAAAATTCTGGAAGACAATCAGGAGCTTCAGGAAAAGATGCAATCTTTTGATTTCAATGAGAAAACCTTTTTTTCATTTCAAACTCCCGATGGAACCTCGCTTAACGGGTACATGATCAAGCCTCCGGATTTTGATCCCTCCAGAACCTATCCTTTATTGCTTTATGTTTATGGAGGGCCCGGATCTCAGAATGTAATGAACGCCTGGGGTAGTAGCAGAGACTGGTGGCACCAACACCTGGCGGCAGAAGGATTTGTGGTTGCCTGTGTGGATAACAGAGGCACCGGTGGCAGGGGAAAAGCCTTTAAGCACAGCACCTACGCTCAACTAGGAAACCTTGAAACCCAGGACCAAATCGCTGCCGCACAACACCTTGCTTCCATGGCATTTATTGATAAGGAAAGGATTGGCATCTGGGGTTGGTCTTATGGCGGATACATGTCGTCTCTCGCCCTGATGCTCGGACATGATACCTTTAAGATGGCTATAGCCGTGGCCCCGGTAACTACCTGGCGCTACTATGACACCATATATACGGAAAGATACCTCCAAACTCCACAGCTAAACCCTGCCGGCTATGATAATTTTAGCCCTATCAACCATGTAAACCAATTAAAAGGAAATTTCTTGCTTATACATGGTACCGGAGATGACAATGTTCATTTTCAGAATTCAGTTGATTTGGTGGACGCATTGGTTGCAGCGGATAAACAATTTGATTCCTTCTATTATCCAAACCGCAGCCATGGTATCAGTGGTGGTAATACAACCTGGCACCTTTATCAAATGATGACGGAATATATCAAGGAAAAGCTTTAATGAACAATAACATCTTGGCCCGGGCGGGTTTAAAGCAAAGTTATTTTCCTTAAGGCTTTTGGCTTCTGGCGAAATTATTCTAAATTGAAAAAGGCAATAAATCCCGAAATCATGAAAGAAAATATAAATACCACCCTTCACAGTCTGAGCCTGGCTGCTGTCTTTGGTCTACTTGCCTGGTACTATATAGGTTCTGGGAATACTGCTCCGGTAATCTTCACCTGGATGATCGGCATCCTGATTGTGATTGAGATCAGCAGTCTTGCCCTGGTCAGTGGGATTTATCCCGAAAGCCATACCTCGTTTAAAATTGGCATCATCGCAGCACTTTTTATTCTTTTGGGAATCAAGGGTATGTTGCCTTCCTTTTTTGTCCCTTTAACGATCACATTAATGGCAGTTAACTTCCTTTATAACTTTTACACAAACAATAAAAGGAAAAAAGGAGGTTTTAAAAGAAAAAAGAGGCCCTTGCGGTACTGAACTTCTAAGCATATCCTACTTCCATAATTACGCTCAGTTGCACTTTCCGTGCTGCCTTCTTAACCATCTATTGTTCGGATAATGACAAGAAGTCGTTCATTTTCGCACACTTTTCCGTTTGAAAAAAACACTTCTCATTCCTGAGATTTTTATTCAAAAAAAAGCTTTCATTATTTTCTCCCGCTCATAGCACCCATTTCAGGATTGAAATACCTGGTAAAGTGTATTGAAAACAGACATTTTTGTTCATATCTGTCCGCATACCGTACACCTGCCCGTCAAATCATGGGCTTTCTCAGGGTTTAAATTTATTAATTTAATTTTTAAGAAATATCTTTTGGCCGATCCAGGATTTTCATGGTACAGGTTTGGTATGGTATTCTGCAAAAGCAACCAAACAAAACACATAGACCATGAAAACTCTCGTAACATTATTGATGACAATGAGCCTGGCATTGGGAAGCCTTGCCGCAGAAAAAAGCCTTATGGAAGTTTCATCCATAAAAGTAGGTGAACAAAGATTTACGCTAAGCCTATCGGAAGCAATAGGCAGCGTACATGTATCCATCATAAACTCCAATGGAAAGGTAATTGACCGAAACATGTTTATTGTCAAAAGCCCGCTTAACATTCCTTTCAATTTAAGTAAGTTACCTGAAGGAGAATATAAGATCAAACTTAAAACCAGAGAAGAAACCATTGATTTTTTGGTTGAAAACAAAAAAAAGGTGGAGAAAAAACTATTGGCTTACGCAAAGCCCATTGATGATAAGACTTTTTCCCTGAAAGTACTGGGAGTGGAAAAAGCGGGAACGGTAGTCACCATATTTGATAAAAGTGGCAAAAAAATAAAAACTGATAAAATCCAGGCAGTGGGTGGGTTCGTTAAAAACTATCACCTGAAGTTCATGAAATTGGAGGAGGTATACCTGCAGGTCAGGAATGCGGACGGAAAAATAAAATACTTGTATTTTGATTAGTGAAATGGCAAGAAAAGCAAAAGGCCCTGAAGATTATCAGGGCCTTTTGCTTTTATAATTTTCCGATTAGCTGAAATTGGCCAAATCATTCCATTATTTTTCCATTTCCGTTTGAATAAAATAGACAGATTGGGGAATTTGTACGACTGATCGGGACGACTCGTCTTCTATGATCAGGAATTCCGTTCCTGAGGCTTTAGCATGTGCAATAATTCCGGCCACATCGATATCCCCCTTCCCTAAAACCACATTGGTTTCCACATCTCCGGTGCCATCACTACTACCAGGGGTTCCAGGTTTTCGGTCTTTTAAATGCAGCAAGGGGAATTTATCCGGATGAGCTTTCAGGATGGCCAGTGGATCGCCTCCACCCATTTTTACCCAAAAAACATCCATCTCAAAGTCAAAATGTTGGGCATTGTCCAGCATATAATCGAATAAAGTGCCCTGCCCATAAGGCTTAAATTCATATCCATGAGGATGATAGCAATAAGTCAAGCCGGCATCTTTAACCAGTTTTCCAGCCCGGTTAAATACCTCGACAGCCTCTTTTGCTTCATTTTCTCCAAATTCTCCAGAAGTATGGGGAATCCAAAATGTCACAATATACCGGGCTCCAAAGAATTTGGCTTTGTCAATTACAGCTTGTGGATCATCGCGCATTTCTTCATAGGAACCTCCTACGCTCACCAATTGCAGGTCATGTTTATCAAGAAGGGATTTGTATTTCTTATCACTCATTCCATAAGTATCCCCTCCTTCAATGAATTTGATTCCCCATTGGTTGATGATTTCGTGGTATTGTTCCACATCCAATTTCATCTGCTCTCTGAGACTGTAAAGCTGAAGACCTAATTCCTGTGCCTGTATCAAATTAAGCATTGGGGCAGAAAAAAGGATAAATGAAAATACTAAACAGGTTTTAATTCGCATGGTCATAAGGTTTATGTGTAATGATTACCCCAAGCCCAAGATATCAAAAAACTTCGAAAAATACATGCCTAAGAAACCACAGCCATTTCAGTCCTCTTTGAATCTATCCAAAACGTACAGAAAAATGTTGAAGGATAAAGTAGAAACTTCTTCGGAAATGTCCTCATTCTTCCAATCACTTTTTTCGGAATGATCCTTGTACTTTTTTCTTTCATTTATCGCCGCCCCTCCTTCTTTTGAAGAATATCCAGATAAGGTGCTGCGGTTGGCTCTTTTTATTTTCTTTTCTGTGGTGGAAGGATGATAAGCCTTTTCTTTTTTAGGAGGTTCAACAAATTCCACATCCTGCTCAGATTGCCCATAGAGTTTTCCCACAACAAGAAAACAGAACAAACAACCGATAAGGGCGGATTGAAAAAGTATATTCGATATAAAATTTTGTGAACTCATTATGTTTTTCAGTTCATGTATCTCATTAACCTGTTTTTTTATAATAATGTTATAAAAATACAAAAATTTTTATCCTGGAACAAACAATGGTGTTCCCCTTCCTGGCATTCAGGAACTAACTTTGCCAGGTCATTATCCCTGGCAACTGGTATTGTCAATGATATTAATGATAAATTTGCAAGACCAACGAGAAAATTCAGAGTTAGGATGATTCAATCGATAGAGTTTAAAAAATTTGCGTCCAAATACCCCGGAGAATTCATAGTTTCTTCGGCCTGCGACCAAATAAACCAGGTAGCTATTGACTCCAGGAAAATCCATTCAGGAAACCAAACGCTTTTCGTAGCCTTGGATGGTTCCAGACAGAATGGCTCCGATTTTGCAATGGATGCACACGATCTGAAAGTAAGAAATTTTATTCTTCCCCTGTCGGCAAAAAAAGCTACTGAAAAATTAAAAGATTCAAACATTTTAATGGTGGAGAAACCTTTGTATGCCCTGCAGGTATTGGCAATAAAAAACAGGTCGGCATTCCTTGGTCCGGTGGTAGGCATCACAGGGAGCAATGGCAAAACCATTGTTAAAGAGTGGTTGGCCCAGATATTAGGGCAAAAATTCAACACCTATAAAAGCCCCAAGAGCTACAATAGTCAGATTGGTGTAGCATTATCTGCCTTGGGAATTCAAGCCAGACATCAGGTGGCTTTGTTAGAAGCAGGAATCTCCCAACCTGGAGAAATGGATCGTCTGAAACAGATCATTGAACCCCAGCTGGGAATATTTACCAATATTGGAAGTGCACACGATGAAAATTTTGAGGATTTAGAAACAAAAATCGAAGAGAAATGCAAATTATTCAGGGATGTGAATTTCCTGATTTACCGAAAGGATCATTCAAAACTTGGTCAATTCATTAATAAAACCTTCCATCCGGCCATGCTGATTAGTTGGTCTGATGATCCGGGGGCGGATTATACCCTCTCTATTAGGCCTGATTTCAAAGGCTCCAAAATTTTTATGGTAGCCAGAGATTTGAGGACCTTTACCTTTTTTACCAATTTCAGGGATCCCGCATCCCTGGAAAATATCCGTCATGTGATTGTCGCCAGCCTGGTATTGGGGATGAGTCCTGAAAAAATTCAATCCGGCCTGGAAATGCTGCATGCTGTGGACATGAGATTAACCCTGAAATCCGGGATCAAAAGGTGTCTGCTGATTGACGACAGCTATAACAATGACCTGGCAGGCCTGGAAATTGCGTTGGAATTTATGGCCCACCAAAGAAAGTCTGCGGAAAGACGGGTATTAATTTTGTCGGAAATGCTGCAGGAGGGAAATGAAATTGAGGTATTTAGAAAAATTGCAGGTTTAATCATCCATTATGAAATAGATTTTTTTGTGGGTGTAGGCCATCTTTTTTCTCAGTATAAAAGCTTATTCCCCAAACAAAGCAGGTTTTTTTGGGGGACCACCCATTTGCTGGAAAACATTGCGAGTTTGAATCTCTCAAATGATTTGGTTTTAGTAAAAGGTGCCAGGAATTTTCATTTTGAAAATATTATTAAACTTCTGGAAGCTCAGGTGCATGAGACCGTTCTGGAAATCAACCTGAATGCCCTCCGACATAATTTCAATTTTTATAAAAAAAGACTCCAACCGGATACCAGGATAATGGTCATGGTAAAGGCTTTTGCATACGGGGGAGGCTCAGCCGAAATTGCAAACCACCTGCAACAAATCGGGGCCGATTATCTTTCAGTGGCATATATTGACGAGGGGGTTTATCTCAGACAGAAGGGGGTTACCCTGCCCATTATGGTCATGAACCCCGATATGCAGCATTTAAGTTTGATACAGCATTATGAGTTGGAACCTGTAATTTTCAATAATCGAACCCTGCTGCAATTAACCTCAGCCCTTACTAGCCATTCGAAAAACATTTCGATACACCTGGAATTGGACACCGGAATGAGGCGATTGGGTTTAGTGGAAGGTGATCTGGAAGATACCCTTGCCTTGCTCAGAGCGCATTCTGAAATCAAATTGGCAGGACTATTTACACATCTGGCAGGAGCAGATGAAGCCATTCATGAGGATTTTAGCAGGGAGCAGCTGGCTACATTTGATAGAATCAGTCAAGGCATCATGCAAAAACTTTCCTGCAGGCCCATACGGCATGCCCTGAATTCAGCAGGAATTATCCGTTTCCCGGAATATGCCTTTGATATGGTCCGGCTGGGAATCGGACTTCATGGAGTAGAAATCAACCAACTTGAGCCGGAGAAACTTCAACCTGTAGCCACCTTGAAAACCGTAGTGTCCCAGGTGAAGAAATTAGCCAAAGGGGACAGCATCGGATATGGGAGGCATGGGAGGTTGATTCAGGATGGAGAAATCGCAACCCTGGCCATAGGCTATGCCGACGGTTATGACAGGCGTTTCGGGAATGGAAAGGCCTTTGTAATGATACAGGGAAAAAAAGCACCAACAATAGGCAATATCTGTATGGACATGTGCATGATTGACGTTTCGGACCTTCAGGTCAAAGAAGGAGATGAGGTAATCTTGTTCGGCAAAGAACCTTCCCTTCAATATTTAGCAAACCAGATAGGTACCATTCCATACGAATTGCTCACGGGCATTGGCTTGCGTGTCAAAAGGCAATATATTCTGGATTAAATCAATGGGTATTTAGGCCTAAACGAGTGGGGTATTGGATATAATTTTGTTTATTTGTGATTTAATCCTGATGACACATCAGGATTAAGATTGAAAGATTGAACCAAATTCAGACGAGCACACAGGGCTGGGTTTCCAGCGTAATAATTACGGAAATAAAATATGATTTCAACCTAATGTGTTTGGTAATGATTTGGTTATTTCTGGGATTGGTGGGAAAGCCATCCCAATTCATTATTCAGTTTTAAATCAGTTATTCCTATTCATTGTAAAATAAACATCCCTGATGTTACCCTTTTCGATAAAAAATAAACTCCTGTTCCTGATGTTTTGTGCAGGATGCTGCTTTTCATGTGAGACCAGCCTCCTGGAGGAAGTAAAAGTCTATGATAATGATTTTTCTCAAGCCGACTTGCTCTATTTTGAAAGTGGGAGATTGTTCGATTTTAATGGTGATACGGTATTAGGCTATTTCCACAATGAAGAAATCGTGCTGAATCTACCGGACTTACCAGAGCACAATACCATTAAGGTTACCATTGACCTGTTGCTACATGATAGCTGGGACGGAAATCCGGATAATGTGGGCGGTCCTGACTTTTGGTACATGCAATTGAATGGACAAGAAGTAATGCGGACCACCTTCTCCAACAGCCCTTGTGAGTCCACTTATTGCCTGTATCAATCTTTTCCTGATAATTACCCAAGATTTTATGAACCCAAGACTGCTGCAGTGAGCAGCGATCTTCCTGGCCGTTGTCAGTATCAAAACAGCATTGGCTGGACCAGCCGCTATCAAATCACTAAAATCATCAACCATTCTGAAAATCAACTGGAAATCATCTGCGGTGATGAACTGAAACAGGAAAATGCTACTGATCCGGTTTGTGATGAAAGCTGGTCCATTGCAAGGATTCAGGTAAGCACCATGATTCTAAATTGAATTGAAAATGAACAATAAATACTTTCCATCCTATTTCAAAATCTGCTTTATCGTTTTTCTTTGCTGTTTTGGATCACAAAAAGATGTGTTTAGCCAAAGTGTTAGCCTTAATCTACCGGTTTATGGGGACTACATGCGCAGGCAGCAACTTATGGGAAATTTATCAGGAGAAAGCAGCTTTATGATCCGGCCTTTATACCCTACTGAGGTATTTGATACATCAAATGGTCTGGATCTGGATGAAAGCTTTACCGATGAAGATTTATCCGAGTTTAACTTTAGCACCAAAGATAATAAAGGCAGGTTCCAAATACTTCCCCTGATGTTTAGGGGACAGCACAATTCAGCGTACGGTTTTGGGATTAATGATGGCCCCATGATCCCCAATCGGGGCATGCAGTACCTTTTCAATGCAGGTGTTTTCTTCGAGTACGGACCTTTAAGCATACAATTTCAACCCGAGATCTTGCATGCCACAAATCAATATTTTCAAGGATTTCCACTGGACCATTGGGGAAGCACCTGGCTACAGTATTATGAATGGCTCAATACGGTGGATATCCCCGAAAGGTTCGGAGGGTCTCCCTACACCCAACTGGGTCTGGGACAATCCAGCATCCGTCTTAACATAAGGGAGTTTTCATTGGGGATATCCAATGAAAACCTCTGGTGGGGGCCAGGCAGAAGGGCTTCCCTTTTGATGAGCAATAATGCTCCAGGGTTTTTGCACCTGACTTTAAATACCCGAAAACCGGTACAGACGGCTATAGGTAGTTTTGAAGGCCAATTAATTGCCGGGAAATTGCAGGCTTCAGGTTTTGAACCTCCGCACCATAACTATGTGCACGCCAATACTCCCTTATATGTTCCCAAGAGGCCGGACGAAGACTGGCGGTATTTGTCAGGTCTGGTACTGACCTATCAACCCAAATGGCTACCCGGCCTGTTTCTTGGGTTCAGTTCAGTCTCCCAAATGTACCACACAGACCAGGAAAACCTGGCGGATTACCTGCCAGTATTTAACGGTGAAAAGGGACCGGAAAGTATTTCCAGACCAGCTGCAGACCAAAGAAACCAACTCAGCGCAGGGTATTTCAGGTGGATGGATGCCAATGGCCATTTTGAATTCTACGGCGAATATGGGTCGAATGGAAATAGTAGAAGCCTTTCTGATTTTTTAATCAATCCGGATAAAAACCGGGCTTTTTCTTTCGGATTTACCAATCTGATACCCCTGAAAAGAGAGGAAGAATTTTTTCAAATCGGAATGGAGATGACCCAAACGGGGCAAACCATCAGGGAAGTAATCCTGGCCAGAAATAGCTGGTACACTCACCCTCATGTCAGGCATGGCTACACCCACAAAGGGCAAGTGCTTGGTTTTGGTTATGGCCCCGGAAGTAATGTGATTTCCCTGGATGCGTCCTGGGTGAAAAATTTTAACCGGTTGGGCTTTCAGCTGGAGTACATCAATCATAACAATGATTTCTACTACAAGCGTTTTGAAGAAATCAAGGATTGGAGGAGAAAATACGTAGACATTGTCCCTTCCATCCTTGCAGAATGGAGATTTAATAACCTGCTCGTATCCGGAACTTTTCAGTATGTAAGCACCCTGAATTACAAATGGTACCTGGAAAATCATCCCGAAATCTACTTTGTGCCAGGCTTGGATCAAAATACCTTTGTAGCCAACATAGGTGTATCCTACCTGATCAGATAAATCAGGGTATGCTTTGATCGATACCAATAATGGTGTCCAATATCAACTCGCTGGCATGCCGGTAAAAATCCGGTTGTATGTTTTCAAAAGTATCTGTAGGCTGGTGGTAGTCCCGGTGATCATCTACTCCAAAATAAATGAAAGGTACCTGTCTTTCATGGAAGGGCCCATGATCAGAAGCCCTGCTCCAATCTTTTTCACCCGAAGCCCCATCATTTCCCATGACCAAACGAATGGGAGAATTGCCCGCTGCCTTCAGTAGAAAATTCCTAAATTGGGGATAAAATCTGGTTCCAACCGCATACAGGGTATTGTCATCACTTCTACTGATCATGTCCATATTGATAACCACCCGGATCTGCTCCAAAGGAAACGGGAAATCCCTGACCAGCGCCTTTGCCCCTAAAAGACCCTTTTCTTCTGCATCAGTAGCCACAAACATTACTGAATGCCTGGGTGGATTTTCTGCAAAATGCGCTGCGATACTTAAGAGAGCCGCCGCACCTGAAGCATTGTCATCGGCGCCATTGTAAATTACATCTCCTTTTTTCCCCAAATGGTCATAATGCGCCATGATCAGCAATATTTCTGAAGAGGAAGTGCCGGGAATGAAGGCGATGATATTTGAACCTTGTGCCTTATCGCTACCAGCTCCTTCCAGACTGAATTTTTGCATATAACCGGGAAATTGACTGCTTAAGCTCAAGGTTTCGAAACGGTCTGCTATGAACTTGCCTGCTTTTACATTGCCTTCGCTCAAGGCGGCTCTGCCTTCAAGCGCATCAGAAGAAAGATATTGAATATCTTCGGTTAGGATCTGATAATCAATATTTTGGCTCCATACCTCACAGGGGCTAAACCAAAAAAATAATAAAATGAACGGTGTAATCGTTTTCATATCAAAAGATTTTACAGAGGCTTGTGTATATTCGTGAAAATACTAAACTTTAACGTGTGGATTTGATTTTGTTTATGAAAAATATTTCTCTGGCAGGTCTATTTGTCTTTTTTTCCCTGCAAAGTTTTGGCCAATCCACTACTATCGATGAATTTTTAAATGGAAAATCGGTTGTTTTTATCTCTGCTTCCGGTACCGCCGAGCCTGCCATGAGCTGGAAAGGCCTTGCGGAGGAAGTGCATCCCGCTCTTATAGCCGCCGGAGGAGATCCCATCGCCTATTATGAATTGGAAGAGGTCATTTTATCGGATGCCATCAAGAATACCTATGCCGGTTTTTTTAATCAAAGGCTGGTAAAAAATATCGTCCTGCTCATTAGAAAAAATGACGGTAGTTTTTACAGCCATATTTTCCCCTTTTCAGGCAATGCCAATATCATCTCGCCTGGAAACAACTGGTCCGGCACTTCTACAAGTCTGGAACAGCTCAAAGAGGAATTGGCCTCCATAGGCTCTGGAAAAAGAAGTGAAAATTTTTTGGTCATTGAGGTGCCTGAATACCCCGCAGTGCCTGGCCTTGAAGAAAATGCTATGGGGAGTACCTATATACGCAGGGCTCCCTTAAATCTGGATGCTTTTAAGCTAGGCATTCTGCTTTCAGGTGCCTCTGGAAATGAAGGTTTCCTGACTACTTTCAGACATGATATTTATGGAAAGCCTGAGAATCAGGTAGAAGCAGAACAAAGGGCCGAAAGAGAGGGATTGGAATCCATATTTTCCACCAATTATCCCTATGAGGTAGCATTCCTGACGAGCGCAAAATCCAACCAGGAATTGATTGGAGAAGGAATACAGTTTATCCTGATGAAACAAGAGGGAAGGGAAGCTGATTTGATGCAAAGCATGGGAGTTCCCATTGAAGGCCTGGAAAACCCTGAAAGAATTGTGGTAAAGTATTATATCCGATTTTTGGTTAGGAATGAGCTGTATATAGGGGAATCCTGGGATGCAGATCCCGACTGGAGTACCGCCCTGAGGAGTTTTTTAAAACAAATCGTTCCATAAAAAAGGGTATGCCACGATGGACATACCCCACACTTCGTTTCAGTAGATTAATTTATGGGTGATAAACAACTTTCCTACCTTTTCAAAGTGCATTTATTTATCAATTGAACCAACCACCCTCTTCATAAAAGTGTTCATGGCTTCTTTTTTATCTGTGCCTTCTTTGATCATTTGGTTTACCTCAAGTGTACCGTAAAGATTAGAAAGTAATTCTCCCATTACATCCAGTTCTTCATCCTTCAGGTTACTGATTTCAGTCATCGACTCCAACAATTCAATGGTCTCAACCACCCAATCTTCGTCATTTTCCTCAATAAATTGTAATACGTGTTTAATTATCGGTAATCTCATCAATCAGTGTTTTTAAAACTTCTTCCTTATTGGTCTGTACCTGGTTTACTATTGCTCCCTTAGCAAAAGCCGCAAAAGTAGGTAAATTGGTTACCTGGGCAAGCTTTCTGGATTCAGGCAATTTTTCTGCATCTACATAAAGAAAAGTGATATCCTCAAAATTTTTGCTCAATCTTTTCATTTTCGGCTTCATGATCCTGCAGTTGCCACACCAGGTCGCACCATATTGTACCACTACTTTCTCATTATCCTGAATGATTTGCGCTAAATTATCTGATTCTAGTTCTTGTAGCATATAATATTTGGTTTAAAATAAGCTGCAAATATAGTAACTATTATTTTTAAATTCCAATAGATTATATCTATGAGTCATGCACTGCATCTAATAGATGCTTTTATTCACAAAAGGGATGAGAGCCAGGGTGACGGCTTGTTGGTAATATTCCATTCGGTTGACAATGCCGTTGGTCAAAATACCCACTGCCCCGCTGTTCTGCTTAGAGTTGGTCCGATTGAATACCCGGTCATCAGCTTCCCCCAATTCCATACCGTCCCTGATCAATTTTGATAAAGCTTCTGGCAAAAAGAAAGTAGCGGTCTTGGCTTTTCCGATCTGGTTGTTGCCGTCCATCACTACCATCCAGGCAAAGGCCACCATTTGTTCTCCCACCTCATCTACCCCCCCTTCAATTCCAACCCAATAATCGGCTTCGGGAAATGCTTTTTTGGATTCAAAAGCCCGGTTGTAAGCACCGGTATAGGTTTCTACATCTCCCATGGGTTGGGCACTCACGTTCGGATCTGCATTGAGACCCTGAACGATAAAAGAATCTTCGAAAATGGATTGAAATGCGTTTTCTGTACTTTTAATTTTTACAGGATTCTTGCTGCCAACAATAACTAATTTTTGCCTTTTCTGATCTTGAAGGTTTCTTCTCTTAGGGAATGCCATTGGGTGAATTAAAGTTGAAAATTAATGTTTTTAGGCCATGTTGTGGTACACCTGATTGACATCGTCATCCTCCTCTATCCGCTCTATCATTTTATTGATGTCCTCTTCCTGTTCGGGTGCTATTTCTGTGGTAGACATGGGAAAGCGTTGCATGTCTGCACTAATCGTTTCTATGCCTTTGTCTTCCAGCGCTTTTTGCATGTTACCAAAATCTTCAAAGGCAGTATATACGAAGATTTCTCCTTCGTTTTCGTCAATGTCTTCCAGGCCAAAATCTATCAATTCCAATTCCAGCTCTTCCAAATCCCAATCCCCTTTTGCAAAACGAAACACCGCTTTCCTTTCAAACATAAAGCTCACAGATCCAGTCGTACCCAGGGAGCCCCCGGCTTTGGTAAAATAATGCCTGATATTGGCCACCGTCCGGTTGATATTATCGGTGGAGGTCTCTACGATCACCGCTATACCATGAGGACCATAACCCTCATATACGACCTCTTCATAATCTTTTTCATCTTTATTGCTTGCCCTGGCGATCGCAGCTTCAATTCTATCCTTGGGCATGGAAGCCCCCTTGGCATTTTGAATCACCGTCCTTAATTTGGCGTTGTTGGCGGGATCAGGCCCTCCTGCTTTCACAGCCATTACGATCTCTTTACCCAGACGGGTAAAAACCTTGGACATCTGACTCCATCTTTTGAATTTTCTTTCTTTTCTAAATTCAAATGCTCTTCCCATATATTTTTTATTTCAGGTTTG
The DNA here is from genome assembly GCF_010993705.1 of Cyclobacterium sp. SYSU L10401. Lineage (GTDB taxonomy): Bacteria > Bacteroidota > Bacteroidia > Cytophagales > Cyclobacteriaceae > Cyclobacterium. Next base: position 27,076 of record NZ_WOFO01000013.1, read on the forward strand.
TAAAAATAATTAAAAATTTGAATAGCACTATCATTAAAGCCAACAAAGAACTTTTCCCGGAAAATCATTTCATTTCCTTACAATTCCCGAACTCTAAACCAATTGTTTCGTTTAAGAATGCAATAAGTATCCCAATTCAACTCAGCGCCATGCAAGAACCGATACCAAATCTCCCTGAATCACCCTATCCAAGAATCGTTGTTATTGGGGCGGGTTTTGCAGGTTTGAAGTTAGCCAGGATTTTAAAGAACAAAGCTTTTCAGGTAATCTTATTGGATAAGAACAATTACCACCAATTTCAACCCCTTTTTTATCAGGTAGCTACCGCAGGTTTGGAGCCCAGTGCCATATCCTTTCCCTTAAGAAAGATCTTCCATAACACCCCAAATGTAACCTTTAGGCTCGCCGAAGCAAAAAAAATTGACCAAAACCAAAATCGCTTGTATACGAATATTGGTTATTTGGATTACGACTTCCTGGTTTTGGCTATGGGTGCAGATACCAATTACTTCGGCCTGTTAAACATCATGGAAAACAGCATCCCCATGAAATCGGTATCTGAAGCTTTATTCATCCGAAATAAAATCATATCCAATTATGAACGGGCCATAAATATTACCGAACTGGAAGATAGAAAAGCCCTGATGAATGTGGTAATAGTAGGTGGTGGTCCTACCGGTGTTGAGCTGGCAGGGGCCATGGCAGAGTTGCGCAATGAAGTATTTCCCAAAGACTATCCTCAGCTCAACTTTAAGAACATGAAAGTGGTCCTGATGGAAGCCGGAGACCGTTTACTACCCGGCATGTCTGCCACCTCAGGTAATAAAGCCAAAGAATACCTGGAAAACCTAAAGGTAGTTGTCATGTTGGAAACTGCTGTGGAAGATTATGACGGTTTAAATGTGATCATTAACGGGCAGACAGCCATAAAAACACAAACACTGCTTTGGGCAGCAGGCATCAAACCCAATGGTATTGAAGGGTTAACAGACCAGCAAACCTTCAAAAATGGCCGTTTATTGGTTGATCCTTTCAACAAGTTACAAGGCAGTGAGCGCATCTATGCCCTCGGAGACCTCTGCCTGCAAATGACCGATAATTTCCCCAAAGGTCATCCGCAGGTAGCTCAGGTGGCCATACAGCAGGCTAAAAATCTTGCCCATAATTTCCTGATCCAATCCAATGGAGGGGCCCTTAAACCTTTTACCTATAAAGACCTGGGAAGCATGGCCACGGTGGGCCGAAGGTTGGCCGTGGTGGAATTGCCTTTCATTAAATTTCAGGGCATATTGGCTTGGTTGACCTGGCTTTTTGTACACCTGATGGCCATTGTGGGGGTAAAAAACCGGATTTTTATTTTTTTGGACTGGGCGTGGAATTACCTTTCCTTCGACCCTTCATTGCGCTTGCTGATCCGCCCTACCTATGTAAAACCCAAAGACAGGGAAAAATTGGTGGAAGTAGGAAAAAAATAAATCCAATTTAACGTTTGTTAACATCTATGCCATTAAACCCTCGCAGCCCGTCAGTGTCTAAGCTATATAAACCAATTATTAGATAGACGATGAAAAAGTTAATAGTGATTTCCGCAGTAATAATGGCTACTCTCATTCAGACACATGCGCAAAGTGAGCGAGGGGAGCGTGGCAGGGATTTTTCACCTGAAAAACATGCCGAAAGAATGACCGAAAGGATGACCGAAAAGTTGGATTTAAATGAAGAACAGCAAAAAGAAATCCATGCTTTGCACCTGGAACAAGCTCAGAAAAGGAAAACAGAAATGGAAGCCAGAAGAGAAGCCATGAAAGTGGAAAGAGAGGCCCGGGAAGCCAAAATTGCAGGCATACTCAGTCCTGAACAGAAAGAAAAATGGGAAACCATGCGGGAAGAAAACCGCCAAAATATAAAGGAGGGTCGCAAAGGTCCTGGCAAAAGAATGATGAACCGGGGTGCTCGCGGAGCCAATAGACCCGGCTAAAGATTATAGATTGAATGCAATCTATTTTTGGGTTTAATTAATGGATAAAATGCCGGCGGTCAATGACCCCGGTTTTTTTTTGCCTTAACATATTTTAGGTTACTTTAAGGCGATTATGAAAAAAGCCATCATCGTATTTCAAAAATACCCGGAACCAGGAAAGGTAAAAACAAGGTTGGCCGAAAGCATTGGGGCAGAAAAAGCCGCAAATATCTATGCCTTCCTGATAAGGCATACCCACCAGCAACTTCAGGATGTCAATGCGGCCATTTTTGTCTTCTACCAGGGTCCCATTGACAGCCATGATTATCCAAAACAGGACTATTTCTTCCATCCCCAAAAAGGTAAGGACCTGGGGGATAAGATGAGCCAGGCATTTCAGGAAGTATTCGAAAAAGGTTTTGATCAGGTCCTGATAATCGGAACGGATTGTTATGAGCTGAAGAGCAAACACCTGCAAGAGGCATTTACTGCCATTAAAAAGAATGATGTGGTCATCGGTCCGGCCCGGGATGGAGGGTATTATTTATTGGGCATGCGGGAATTCAGCCCCAATTTGTTCCGGGGAATTGCCTGGAGTTCAGAATCGGTACTTCGTGCTACCCTGAAAAATGCAGCAGATGCAGGAATGTCCTCCCAGCTGCTCGAGATGCTCAACGACGTGGACCGGTATGAGGATTTAGGAAAATTGAAGGATAAGCTGGAACAGTTTTAACCGGAAACAGGCAAGAGAAATGCCACGGCCCATAACAGTTAAATCACTACCCCTTTTTAAAAGCGATATACAGAAGTACCAAACTATCCATAGCTACTCCATTAATCTTTAGCGGAACCCACTCGTCAGGCATCAAACCGATCACTCTCAGTGCCTCCTCATCCATGTTTGGTCGTTTGATCTTCCAGGACATGGTAAGTGGCTACTTTCGATGGGTTTTTGGTCTTTACCGTAATTTTATCCAGGCTCTGACACAGGCCTGCCGAATAAACAAATCCGATCAGGATTAAGGTTAGTATAGATTTATTCATTTTTTTTTAATTCGACATTAAAAAAGACAGCTTTCTCAAACTGTCTTTTTTATTCTTTTCATAAAATCTGAATATATATTTTCAGGCTTCGGCTTCACTTTCCTCATAAGAATAGAAGGATTGATCCCTTCTGGCCAGGGAGGATTTACCTCCACTGAGGAATTTATCCACTTCCACGGCACATTCCCTTCCTTCTGCTATAGCCCATACCACCAGAGATTGTCCCCTTCGCATGTCTCCCGCAAGGAATACTTTGGGAACAGAACTTTGGTAATTTTTTGATTTGGGAAGACCATTCTCCAACAAATCCACATCAAAGGCTTCCAGCAGGCCGGATTTTGGGCCCAGGTAACCTATCGCCAGCAAAGCGAGGTCACACGGCAGGGTTTTTTGGGTTCCCTCCACTTCAAAGAACTGCATTCTTCCGTTTTCTTCCTTCCATTCTATTTCCACCACGGTAAGGCCAGTGACATTTCCTTTATCATCTTTGGTAAATTCCTTGGTTAGCACAGACCATACCCTGTCTGCCCCTTCCTCATGAGAACTGGACGTTCTCAGGGTCATGGGCCATTCCGGCCAGGGGTTTAGGGTAGTTCTGGATTGAGGAGGTTTTGGCAGCAGTTCCAATTGGGTGACAGATGCCGCCCCATGTCTATTGGAAGTACCTATGCAATCGCTTCCAGTATCTCCACCACCTATGACGATTACGTGCTTGTCCTTTGCACTTATCGGGTTTTCTTCTAATTCGCCGGAAATCACCTGATTTTGCCTTCCCAGAAATTCCATGGCAAAGTGAACTCCTTTGGCATCCCGGTTATTGATTTTAAGGTCTCTGGGATGCTGGGCACCTGTAGAAAGGACTACGGCATCGTAATTTTGCAGGATATTGTCCGCTTTGATATTGAATCCCACCTCGGTATCCTTGCTGAAAATCACGCCTTCCTCATTCATCACATCCACCCTGCGGTCGATGACCCATTTTTCCAATTTGAAATCGGGAATTCCATAGCGTAAGAGGCCTCCGACTTCCTTGTCCTTTTCGAAGAGTGTCACCTCGTGACCTGCCTGGTTTAGTTGATCCGCTGCGGCCAGTCCTGCTGGACCGGAACCGATCACGGCGACTTTTTTACCTGTCCTATGGGCTGGAATTTTGGGTTTGACCAGGTTGAGTTCGAATGCTTTTTCGGCAATACTTTTCTCTATCAACTCTATGGCTACCGGATCTTTATTAATCCCCAGGACACAACTTGCCTCACAGGGGGCAGGACAAATCCTTCCGGTAAATTCGGGGAAATTATTGGTACCCCTGAGTATCTGGTATGCCAATTCCCATTCCTTATGGTAAACCGCATCATTAAAATCTGGTATCACATTCCCCAAAGGGCATCCATTATGACAAAATGGTATGCCACAGTCCATACACCGTGCTGCCTGTTGGTTCAGCACCTTAGGATCCAAAGGTTTATAAATCTCTTTGTAATCGTGTTTTCTCTCCTTTGGGGATCTTGAGCTTTCCAGCTGTCTTTTATATTTTAAGAAACCTTCCTTATCCGCCATCTTATACTAATGTTTTTGAATTTTCCAATGCTCTTTTTCTCAGTACCTCCTTGTAGTCTCTAGGAATGACTTTGACAAACCGCTGCTTGCTGTTTTCCCAATCTTCCAATATCCTGCTTCCAATATTACTGGAGGTCAAATCCACATGATCTTGAAGTGAAGTTTTTATGGTTGCAAAATCATCTTCATTAAGCGGATCTATATCTACCATTTCTTTATTGATATTACCCAGATTTTCTTTGAAAATATAGGCAATACCACCACTCATACCGGCCGCAAAGTTTCTGCCGATTTCACCTAGGATGATAGCAAGACCACCGGTCATGTATTCGCAACCATGATCTCCAATACCTTCAACAACAGCTTCAACGCCTGAGTTTCTTACACAGAAACGCTCCCCTGCTTTTCCTTTAATAAAAGCCTTACCGGAGGTGGCTCCATAAAAGGCTACGTTGCCGATAATGATGTTGTCTTCTGCGATAAAGTTGGCGTTACGGTTGGGGAAAATGACAAGCTTCCCTCCAGATAATCCCTTACCAAAGTAGTCATTTGCTTCGCCTTCCAGTTCAAAGGTTATTCCTTTGGCCAGGAAGCCACCGAAAGTCTGGCCGGCAGATCCCTTGAATTTAAAATGAATGGTATTATCCGGCAGTCCCGGGCTTCCAAAAAACTTGGACACTTCATTGGAGAGCATGGCTCCTACGGTTCTGTCCACGTTTTTGATTTCAAAACTTCCCCTGACGGGATTGGCTTGTTCCAAAGCAGGTGTGGCTACCTGGATCAGCTTTCTGTCCAGAACCTTTTTCAACCTGAAATCCTGATCAATCTGCTTATAAATCCCAACATGGTCAGGCACCTCTACTTTATGAAAAATAGGACTCAGGTCCAGTTTTTCCCATTTCCAATGGTTCATTTGGCCATTGGCCGCCTTGAGTACATCACTTTGACCCACCATTTCATTGACGGTTCTAAAGCCGAGGGATGCCATGATTTCTCTAAGGTCCTCAGCAAGAAAACGGAAATAGTTGACCACATGATCCGGGTCTCCTGTAAACAATTTCCTAAGTTCCGGATTCTGGGTAGCGATACCCACAGGACAGGTATTGAGATGACATTTTCTCATCATGATACAGCCTTCCACCACCAGGGCACCGGTAGAAATGCCCCATTCCTCTGCTCCCAATAGGGCTGCAATGGCCAGGTCCCTACCTGTTCTTAGCTGTCCGTCTGTCTGCAGGGTCACCCTGCTTCTCAAATTATTTTTTACCAGGGTCTGATGCGCCTCTGAAAGCCCCAGCTCCCAGGGCAAACCGGCATGCCTGATGGAACTCAGAGGCGAAGCTCCTGTTCCTCCATCCGCACCGGAAATAAGGATCACATCTGATTGGGCTTTGGCCACTCCTGCTGCTACGGTCCCCACCCCAGCCTGAGAAACCAGTTTCACATTGATTCTGGCCTTCCTATTGGCATTTTTCAGGTCATAAATAAGTTGTGCCAGGTCTTCAATGGAATAAATATCATGGTGAGGAGGCGGGGAAATCAAGCCTACCCCGGGGGTAGAATGCCTCACTCTTCCAATCCAGTCATCTACCTTGTGTCCGGGAAGTTGCCCGCCTTCACCCGGCTTGGCCCCCTGAGCCATCTTGATCTGTAATTCAGAGGCATTGGTCAGGTAATTACTGGTCACTCCAAACCTTCCTGAAGCCACTTGTTTGATTGCTGACCTTTCCCAATCCCCATTAGGTTTTTTCTCAAACCTGATTTCGTCTTCTCCACCTTCTCCGCTATTGCTCTTGGCTCCAATCCGGTTCATGGCTATGGCCAAAGTAGAATGTGCTTCATGAGAAATGGAGCCAAAGGACATGGCACCGGTAGCAAAACGCTTCATGATCTCTTCTGCAGGCTCTACCTCATCCAAGGGTATGGATATCCTTTTCTTAAACTCCAAAAGGCCTCTCAGTGTCAAGGCATCCTTGGTCTGATCGTTGATCTTTTGGGCAAACTTTTTATACAGGTAAAAATCTCCCAGTCGGGTAGACTTTTGCAACAGGTGTATGGTCTCAGGGTTAAACAGGTGTTTTTCCCCTCTTCTTTTCCATTGGTAAATGCCACCCGCTTCCAATAATGGGCTTTCGGTCTCATAAGCGGCATGGTGTCTTACCAACACTTCATCTGCCAACTCATCAAAAGAAACACCGCTGATTCGGCTAACGGTTCCTTTGAAACACCTTTCTATTACTTCAGGGCCCAGTCCGATGGCTTCAAATATCTGTGCACTCTGGTAGGACTGCAGGGTGCTGATACCCATTTTGGACAACACCTTCAACAAGCCCTTCCCGATGGCCTCCTTGTAATTTTCAAACAATTTTTTCTGAGGGATCTTTTTGGAAAGCATCTCATTATCATTGAGATAAAGCAGGGTTTCCAGGGCAAGATATGGATTGATGGCACTGGCACCATACCCAATGACTGTCGCAAAATGATGGGTCTCCCGAATGTCTCCGGCTTCTACTACTATGCCTGCTTTCGTACGGATTTTTTGATTTACCAGGTGATGGTGAACTGCACCGACCGCTAACAACGAAGGAATGGGAGCAGTCGATGACTGGCAATTCCTATCCGAGATAATGAGTATATTCTTACCTTCCTTAATGGCATTTTCTGCTTCCTGACATAATTTGTTCAGGGCTTCCAGCAAACGACCCGGCTGGCGGTCAGCTACAAAATGAGAGGGCAATGTCACGGCCCGGTAACCCTTGTTTTCCAGATTTCTTAATTTTTCCAGGTCTTCATTGAGCAGAACCGGTTGTGAAATATGGATTTGACGGGTATGGGTGGGACTTTCTTCCAAAATATTATAACTCTCACCAATCCTGGTAAACAAAGACATGACCAATCTTTCCCTAATGGGATCAATAGGAGGATTACTTACCTGGGCAAAAAGTTGCTTAAAATAATTTGATATGTGCTGACTTTGCTTGGACAAAACGGCCAATGGAGTATCTGCGCCCATGGAGCCAATGGGCTCATAGGCAGTATCAGCCATTGGTGCCAGCAACACCTTGAGGTCTTCCTGACTGTACCCGAATATGGTCTGTCTTTTTCTGATCTCTTCCGTACTGTATGGAAAAGACAGTTTATCAGGTGAAGGAATCAACCTTAATTTTAGCCTTTCCTTCCTGATCCAGGCATCATAGGGCTTGCGGTTGCAAACTTCTTCTTTTACTTCCTCATCAAATGCTACCTTACCTTTGGCCAAATCAGCCAGAAGCATTCTGCCAGGGCTTACCCTTCCTTTCTCTACGATGGTAGCATCGCGAATGGGCAAAGCACCAGCCTCCGATGATAGGATCAACCGGTCATCGGAAGTGACAAAATACCTCAAGGGACGCAATCCATTTCGGTCCAAAGTGGCTCCGAGAGATTTTCCATCGGTAAAAAGCAGGGCAGCGGGTCCATCCCAGGGCTCCACCAGGGAAGCATGGAATTTATAGAAGGCCTTCTTCTTTTTACCCATGGTTTTGTTGTCCTGCCAGGCCTCCGGAACCAACATCATCATGACATGGGGCAAGCTTCTTCCACTTAAGGTAAGTAATTCCACCATGGCATCCAGATTGGCTGAATCCGAATGCTTGGCATTGGTGATCGGCATCAGCATCTGAAGTTCCTCATCAGTAAAAAGGCCTGTCTTCATCAGGGTCTCTTTGGACCGCATTTTATTCAGGTTACCCCTAATGGTGTTGATTTCACCATTATGAGAAAGAAACCTGAATGGCTGGGCAAGCCGCCAATTGGGAAAAGTATTGGTAGAAAACCTGGAATGCACCAATGCAATCGCAGAGGTTAATTTATTGTTTTGCAAGTCTTTGTAGAAAGTCAACACCTGATCTGTTCTCAGCTGACCTTTATAGATTACGGTCTGGCTACTGAAACTCGCAAAGTAGAAGGCATCATTCACGCCGGGAATAGTGGCATTGATGATTCTGGTGGCATAGTTTCTCAATACATATAATTTCCTTTCCAGATCCAGACCAGAAAGGTTATTGGAATGACGAACAAAAACCTGTTCTATGTTGGGCATCACTTCCAGAGCCCCTGATCCGGGAATGGTTTCATCGGTTGGAACGGCCCTGTAGCCCAGGAGCTCGAATCCCAAATCCTTTATTATCGAATTTAAACTTGCTTTACTTTTCTTATATAACTGTTTATTTCTGGGAAAAAAAACCATGCCTACGCCATAGCTTCCCTCCTCAGGCAACTCAAAACCAAGCCTTAAAGTGATTTCTTTCAGGAAAATATGGGGAAGTTGGATCAAAATACCTGCACCATCGCCGGTCTTGGGATCACTTCCTCTTCCTCCCCTGTGTTCCATATTGCTCAACATCAGCAAAGCATCACTTATCGTCTCATGGCTTTTCTGCCCTTTCACGTTAACAACAGCCCCAATTCCGCAGGCATCATGTTCGAATTGTGAACGATATAATCCTTGATTCATTCTATTATATTTATTTGTAATTGGTACTGAATTCAGTTTGAAAAATTCATAATAAATTTTTCATTTTTTAAATTCAAGACAATAAAGGTAATACAAAAATGAAATAATAGTTGAAAACTAAATAAAAAATTATGATTTAGAGAATAAGAGTTTACCCTTAATTTTTAAGCTGTTTACGCTTTTTTTATGTTAATATTGAATTTTTTGGCTTAAATTAACACCGATTTTGATAAAGACTACCTCCCAGTTTAAACCTTTACGTTTGAATTACGCAATTTTAAAACTACGAAAAAAAATTAGAAAAATAAACCTCTCCGACAAAAATTAAATTCAATCTTATAATAGTCCGATCCACCAAGCCAATTCAATCTGCCTGATCCGGAATGTTTTTATCTAAAGGCTCGTCCATCACCACTTTAACCTTCTTAATTTTCCTGGTATCCACTGCCATAATGGTAAATTCAAAATTCTCGAACCTGATCTTGGTTCCGTTTTTGGGAAGGTTGGAATTAAGCTCAAGCAATAAGCCTCCAAGGGATTCACTTTCCCCTTTTACTTCATCAAACAGTTGAATATCCAATTCCAGCTTCTTGCAAAAATCGTTTAAAGAAATCTTCCCCTCAAATATATAGGTCCTGTCATCGAGCTTTTTAAACAGGTATTCCTCCACTTCATCAAACTCGTCATTGATATCCCCAATTATTTCCTCGATCAGGTCTTCCAATGTAACCAGGCCTGAGGTGCCACCATATTCATCTACAACGATGGCCATGTGAACCCGCTTGTTTTTAAAATTTTTAAGCAAATCTGCCAGCTTTTTATTTTCTGGTATAAAATACCCCTTTCTGATCAGATGCTGCCATTCAAAATGCTCATCCTTTTCAATGTGTTCTAAAAGGTCTTTGATATAAAGTATTCCTTTGATATGGTCAATGGTATCCTCATACACCGGAATCCTCGAATAGCCACTTTTATTAATCTTGTCCATTAATTCGTGAAAATCCATCTCCAGATCTACGGCTGTCAGATCCATCCGGGATTTCATTACCTGCTTTACGGATAATGTGCCAAAATTTACGATCCCTTTAAGGATATCCCTTTCACTGTTACTGGTGTCCACTGAAGTCATTTCCAATGCCTGATGCAATTCATCCACAGAAAGCGAATATCCCCTTCTTTCTATGCGTTTTTCGATCACATTACTCATGGCCATCAGCAGGTAAGAAAGGGGGCTCAGTATTATTGAAAAATAATAAATAAAACTTCCCGTAAGCCTGGAGAATGCCACCCGGGCGGAATTGGCATAAACTTTTGGTATAATCTCACCTACAAAAACAATAGCAAAGGTGACACCAATGGTTTGAAACAGAATAATGATGATTCCCGAAGTATCTGTTCCGAATACGGTCCAGGTGAAAAAAGTAGTTAAGGTGACAATACTGATATTGATCAGGTTATTGAGAATCAAGATGGTACTCAATAACTTCTGGGGGTTTTCGATCAGGGCAATAACCTTTCCTGAACGCTCATCCGACATCTCCTGGATCGATTCTACATCTTCGTGATCCAGGGAAAAAAATGCTACTTCAGATCCGGAGACCAAGGCTGATAAAACCAATAATACGATAAACAAAATCGCATTGGCTACCAGGTAAACCGGTGAAACAGCCAAAATATCGGCCAACAGCAGCAAACTCGGGTAGGGGTCGTCCATTAATACATTAATCTTATTTTCTGCAAAGCTAAGGATTTAAACCGGAACCCTTTCTTATTAAAAAGGTAAATCATCTGTTCCATCCTCCTCACTATCAACAGCGGGCCCTGAGGCGACCTGGTTTCGGTTTCCCCCACCTGAATTTCCAGCCGAATTTTCCATACCTGACGGGCCCTCATCCTGAGCTGCATTTCTGGATCCCAGCATGGTGAAACTCAACACCCTGATTCTAATCTTTTTCCGATTATTTCCCTGGTCATCCTGCCAGGTATCCGACTTGATTTTTCCTTCTACATAGATTTGGCTTCCCTTCTTCAGGTATTGCTCGGCCACCCTGGCCTGCCCATCCCAAAGTTCCAGATCATGCCATTCTGTATTTTCTACCCGGTTACCGGATCGGTCTTTGTAAGCTTCCGTAGTCGCTAGCCGGAGGTTGGCCACTACTTTGTCTCCTTCAAGGTGCTTGACTTCAGGGTCCGCCCCCAGGTTACCTATCAAAATAACTTTGTTAACTCCTGCCATGATTATATTTTTGGATTTTTGTTGATATAGAAAGCTTAATAAAAGTAATCAATTATTTTTTTTGATTCAAATACCTAAGGATCAATTTCGGCTTGCCCATTCCTTCCAGTCTATCTTCGTCCGCCAGTGCATAGTCTTTACTCCTGGCCCATGATTCCAATGCTTCTTTTTGGCTGGACCTAAAAGAAATTTTTACAAAGGAAGCAAAAATTCTCTGATGGGTAAGAATGTGCTTTAATGGTTTCTCATCAATTTCACCAAAAACCGGTCCAAGTGGGGAAAGTTCATTGAATAGTGTCAGATTTTCAGGTTGCAGGGATTGGATTTCATCTTTGGACTGACATTCTTCCATTGGAAAATCCACCAGGCCCTGCCAGATATCATTGGCACCCCTCCTGTTGATTACTGTAAATTCGCCCACCTGAATGTGGTAATAGATAAAATACCGCGATCTCACCTTGACTTTTTTCACTTTTACCGGCAATTTCGACACCAGGTCGTTTTGCCAGGCAAAGCAATTTTCCATCAGCGGGCATCCAGGGCAGTCTGGATTTTTGGGTACACATTGCAGGGCACCAAATTCCATGATAGCCTGGTTGTAATGGTCCGGTTGTCCCTGAGGTATAATTTGGTTGGCCAGGCTTTCAAATGCTTTTTTGCCGGCATGGGAGCCTATATCATGAGCCATACCAAAAACCCGTGAAAGCACCCGGTAAACATTTCCATCGACTACCGCTACCGGCTCCCGGTAGGAAAAGGAAGCAATAGCTGCTGCGGTGTACGGACCCACTCCTTTAAGCTCTAAAAGCTTATCGTACTTGTCTGGAAATTGGCCTTCCCATTTGTTGACGATCTCCTGCGCACAAGCGTGGAGGTTTCGTGCCCTGCTGTAATAACCCAGCCCCTGCCAGGTCCGCAGGATTTCATCCTCGGGAGCTGTGGCTAATTGTGTCACGGTGGGAAATTTTTCTACAAATGCATAAAAATAGGGCAAGCCTTGCGCCACCCTTGTCTGTTGCAAAATAATTTCAGACAACCAAATGATATATGGATCCCTTGTGGCTCTCCAAGGCAAATCCCGACGATGAATGGGATACCAACGAAGAAGTTTTTCAGTGAAATGGTTAAAATTCAAAATTATTAAATCTTGGTGAATTGATTTTAATTTAGCAAAACAAGCTAATTTTATTGATTTTATTTTTTAATTGGAATGGTTATTGTAAATTTGCACTCCCAAAATTACTTGGTTAATAGGAGGTTAAGCCTCTATTGAATTACACAATAAAATTTAAAGACAGTGACTAAAGCAGAGGTAATCACAAAGATTTCAGAGAAGACAGGAATTCAAAAGGACGATGTTACACAAACCGTTGAAGCGTTCTTTAAAGTTGTAAAGGATTCAATGGCAGAAGGAGATAACATTTATGTCAGAGGTTTTGGCAGTTTTATCAACAAAAAAAGGGCTAAAAAGATAGCGAGAAACATCTCCAAAAACACAGCTATCGTCATAGATGAGCACTATGTTCCAGCTTTTAAGCCTTCCAAATCTTTTATTGAAAAAATCAAGAACAGCCAAAGTGTTAAAGAATTGGCTCCCCAGGAGTAATTACCTGGAAATTTAAACCTATGAAAAGATCCCAAATTATTTTCGTGCTGGCAGGATTGCTACTTACTTATCTGCTTTACAGATTGCCCATGGTAGTCGTAGACAATGAGGAACAGCCCCTTGCTGAAGGCGGAAGTGGTTTGGGATCTGATTTTAGCACCGAAGAAGATTCACACAACAGTTCCCTGGAAGCGCGTGACCTGGAGGTCATCGAAAATCTCATGGCAGAAATGGATGGTGAACCTGATGACGAAAATTTTGTTATATTTGCAGATTCCATCGCTAAAGTTTATGAAAACGGTGGTAAAATTGATAGTGCCGCCTACTACTATAGCTTAATTGCTGAAAAGGCTCCAAATATAGAAAACTGGGAAAAAGCCGGAAATACTTATTACGAAGCTTTTGGCTTTTCCATGGATGATAACAAAACCAGAAGGTTGGCGGATAAAGCCAGGCAATACCTGGGAAAAGTTCTGGAAGACCAGCCTGAAAGGCTTGACCTGAAAACTAAAATTGCCATGACCTACGTGTCTACTTCGAATCCCATGCAGGGGATAACCATGCTCAGGGAAATACTTGAAGAAGACCCGGATAATGAAGAAGCGCTGTTTAACATGGGAATCCTTTCCATGCAAAGTGGGCAGTACAAAAGGGCTGTGGAACGTTTTGATCAATTGGTCGCCAGTCACCCTGACAACATTCAGGGTCAATTTTATTTGGGAGTGAGTTTGTTTGAGTCCAACCAAAAAAAGAGGGCCCGGGAACAACTGCAGTCCTTAAAGGAAAAAACGGATGATCCGCAGATCCTTTCTGGAATAGAAAATTATTTAGATAGATTATAGTTAAAATATTGTTAAACTTTAAACCATAAAATTATGCCTTGCGGTAAAAAAAGGAAGAGACATAAGATTGCTACGCACAAGCGTAAGAAAAGATTGAGAAAAAACAGACACAAGAAGAAGTAATGTTACTTCTTTGAATCATTTAACACGTTCTTTTATTTTATATAACAGAGACACAATTTGAGTTCAGAATTATTAATTGATTCCTCTCAAAATGGTAGTCGCATTGCCTTGTTGAAAAACAAAAGCTTGATTGAGCTTCACGTAGAAGAAGAAGACAACAAGTTTAAGGTTGGAGATATTTATCTTGGCACAGTAAAAAAAATCGTCAATGGCTTAAATGCCGCATTTATAGACGTTGGTTTTGAAAAAGACGCTTTTTTACACTATCAAGATCTTGGCCCCCGGGTAAACAGCCTAAACAAGCTGGTAAAACTAATCCGGAATAAAAACCGAAAGGAATTAAACCTGAAAGGTTTTGAAAATGAACCTGAAATAGACAAGCTGGGTAAGATCTCCCAGGTATTGTCTAAAAACAATCAGGTCCTGGTTCAGGTGGTCAAAGAACCGATTTCAACCAAAGGCCCGCGATTATCCTGTGAGCTCTCCCTTGCTGGTCGATACCTGGTTTTGGTTCCTTTTTCTGACACAGTCAACGTATCCAAAAAAATACGAAGTGCTGAGGAAAGAAGGAGATTAGCCAGGCTTATCACATCCATCAAACCCGTAAATTTCGGGGTTATCATCCGAACAGTGGCAGAAGGACAATCTGTCACAGAACTGGATAAAGACCTCAGAAACCTCCTGGAGGCCTGGGAAGAAGGAATGAGTAAGCTTCAAAAAGCCAAGGTAAAAGACAAAATCATCGGAGAAATGAGTCTGGCCTCTTCCATCATAAGAGACCTGCTCAACGAATCTTTCGACGCAATCACAGTAGAAGACGAAGTAATCTACGATCAGATGCGATCTTATATAAGATCCATTGCTCCAGAAAAAGAAAAAATTGTTAAGCTTTTCAACGGAAAAGCAAAGCTCTTTGAAAGTTTTGGTATTGAAAAACAGATCAAAAGCCTGTTTGGATCTGCAGTCAGTCTGCCTCAGGGCGGTTACCTCATTATTGAGCATACCGAAGCCCTACATGTGGTGGACGTAAATAGTGGCAACAAGTCCAACCAGGAAAGTGATCAGGAGAATACAGGCCTGAAAACAAATTTAGTGGCTGTAAAAGAAATTGCAAGACAATTGAGGCTTCGCGATATGGGGGGCATCATCGTTATCGATTTTATCGACATGAAAAAAGCCGAAAATAAACGGGCGATTTTCGAAGCGATGAAGGAAGCCATGCGAGATGATCGCTCCAAAAATACGGTGCTTCCGCTTACCAAATTCGGATTGATGCAAATCACCCGACAGCGAGTCAGACCCGAAATGAACATCGTTACCAAAGAGACCTGCCCCTCCTGTAATGGAACCGGAAAAATTCAGGCTTCCATTTTGGTGGCTGACAAATTGGAAAAAGATTTAGAACATCTTGCAACACACCAAAACGAATCAAAGATTAAAATAGCCTTGCATCCCTATTTGTATGCCTACTTTACGCATGGCATCATTTCTAAAAGGGTACATTGGTTTTTTAAATATTACAAATGGATCAGTCTGATAAAAGATTCTTCACTACCGGTGACGGAGTACAAATTCCTGGATAATTCAGGAGAACCTATAGAAGTAATTGTTAAAAGCGAGTCTGAATAAGACCCGCTTTTTTTATTTTAAAACTATAAAACCGCTGCTTTTGGATTGGGACCGTACTGGTTATCCGGTTTGCTGTCTTCGACCATAAATACGATAAGCACAATCAATCCCAGCACCGGTATAAGCCCTATCAGGATCCATAATCCTGATCTTCCTGTATCATGAAGCCTCCGTACCGCCGCTGCGATCCCGGGAACAAATACTGCCAGATTGTAGATCATACTGAGGAAGTTGCTGTCCACAAAAGTGCCTACAATACCTAAACCTATACTAATCAAAAGATTGAACAATACGAAGTACCAATATTCACGTCTTCTGGCCCGACCATTGAATTGGGCATATTTATTTTTTAAAACATCCAGGTAATAATCAAAGGGTTGTGGTTGGGGATTCATGGTTACTGGTTTTAAATTTTGAAAATGGAAAAAATTAAACTAAACCTTTCCATAATAATTTCCAAATTCAAACCCTTAAAGTTTGCCAAAAGTCATTATTTGCTCCGGTTCATTCTCGTAATCTGATATATTCCTTTTAATGTAAGCTGCATGTCCACCAGGTCAAAGGCACCTTCCAGGTGCTGCATTACCGCAGACAAGCCTCCGGTAGCAATGACTTTAAAATTCATTTGAGTTTCTGCGGTGATGGATGACAGCATTCCTTTAACCAATCCCGTGTATCCATAGAATATCCCGGCCTGAATAGCGTGAACAGTATCCTTTCCCAATACTGATTCCGGCATTTCCAGGCTAACTTTTGGGAGCCTGGCCGTACCGGTAAACAAAGCATTGACAGCTTTCCTGAGACCCGGCACAATATTAATTCCAATAACCTGGCCCCTATCATCTACAATACTAAAAGTGAGGGCTGTACCAAAATCTACAATGATACAGGCTTGTCCAAAGATGTCGTAAGCGGCCGTAATATTGGCCATCAGGTCAGTCCCGATTTCTTCCGGATTAGCCGTACTGACCCGGAGCTTTCCGTAACTGCCTCCATCGAGGATATAAGGCTGCCGACCGAAGAAATTGCTGCAACAGCGCATTAAGACAGGCTTTAAATCGGGAACTACCGTACTCAAACCAATCTCCCTTATGCTTTCCGGATCCAGGCCCTTTTCCAGAAAAAAAACACCCAGGGATTTTTCCAATTGCAGGATGGATAGTTTTTTAGAAGTCTCTATTCGCAGCTCATGAAGCCAGGCATTGCTGCTTTCCTCATAGATACCAAAAACGATATTTGAATTTCCTGCGTCTACGGATAAAAACATGGTCTAAAAGCATTCGTTTTCGAATATAAAAAACTGATAAGCATTTCCCTTGCTGGAGGTAAACATTTATTTTTTTGAATGTCTTACCATATAACGGGTAAAGTGGTTCATTTTTATTAATTTCAAATCATGTACACTGTTAGAGAAGGAAAAAAAGAGGACCTGCCTGCGGTTTTTAACCTGATAAAAGAGCTGGCCCTGTATGAGAAAGCTCCGGAAGAAGTTACCAATACCGTTCAAATGATGGAAACTGATGGTTTTGGTCCTCATCCTGTTTTCGGATTTTTCGTAGTAGTAAGGGAGGAAGATCAATCCATCATCGGTACGGCTATTTTTTATTACCGGTACAGTACCTGGAAAGGGAAAAGGCTTTACCTGGAAGATTATATCATCACTGAGAAGGAAAGGGGAAAAGGAGCGGGCAAACTGCTTTTTGAAAAGGTTTTGGCCAAATCCCTGGAAGAAAATTGTACGGGTATGATGTGGCAGGTTTTGGATTGGAATGAACCGGCCATTAAGTTTTACGAAAAATATGGGGCCAGCTTTGAAGAAGAATGGCTCAATTGTCACCTTCAGGCAGATGAAATCGCCTCCCTCATCCAATCCTGAAAAGGTATTTGGAAAAGTTAAAACCCAAGGAGCTTAATTCTTGTTGTATAGGTATGAAAGGTTTCAGATTCACCAAATTCGTTCCTCAAAAAGATCCGGATAAAAATTCCTTCGAACAGCTGTTGGATATATTTCTCCAGCTGATCACCATGACAGGGGGAGATGTAGCAGAGGCCCTCAGCTGGCTTACCAATCTGGATAAGCGCTATAACATGACCAAACCCGGTTACGGCATTGGTGATTTTATTGAAGATTTGAAAAGTAAGGGCTATCTGGATGAAAAACAGGGCAAGGGCGAACTAAAAATAACTGGAAAATCTGAACAGACGATCCGGAAAAGTGCCCTGGAAGAAATTTTTGGAAAGTTAAAAAAGGGAAAAGGGGGGCAGCACAAAACCACCCATACGGGGCCCGGGGAGGAAAGGGGTTCCGACCGCAGGCCTTTTCAGTTCGGTGATAACCTGGATCAAATTGCCCTGACAGAGTCCTTGCGAAATGCCCAAGCCAATCATGGTTTTTCAGGAGACTATCTCTTGACAGAAGAGGATCTGGAAGTAGTGGAGAGCGAAATGCGTACCCAGACATCTACGGTATTGATGATAGACATTTCCCACTCCATGATCCTCTATGGCGAAGACCGGATTACTCCCGCCAAAAAAGTAGCCATGGCTTTGGCAGAATTGATCAAAACGCGTTATCCCAAAGACACGCTGGATATCATTGTGTTTGGAAATGATGCCTGGCAAATTGAAATAAAAGACTTACCCTACCTCCAAGTAGGCCCTTATCATACCAATACAGTGGCCGGTTTGGAATTGGCCATGGACCTGTTAAGGAGAAGAAAAAATCCCAATAAGCAGATTTTTATGATCACGGATGGAAAACCCACCTGTCTGAAGGTGGGCATCAAATATTATAAAAATAGCTTTGGAATAGATAGTAAAATCCTCAAAGAAACCCTGAAGCTGGCTGCCCAATGTAGAAAATTGAAAATTCCTGTTACCACTTTTATGATTGCTTCAGACCCTTATCTCAAAGAATTTGTTAAGGAATTTACTACTGTCAATAATGGAAATGCCTATTACAGTAACCTTAAAGGCCTGGGTCATTTGATTTTCGAAGATTACAGGAGAAACCGAACCAAACGTTTTTAAAGCATGGAATACACAAAAATGACCAACAAAGAAATACTGAAAATAAAAACTTTAGGACAGCTGAAGGCCGCTGGCTATTCCTGGAAAACCATCAAAGAAGAACTCAGAAGTAACCTGATTAAAAAAATAAAAAACAAAGAAAACGTTTTTGAGGGCATTTGGGGATATGAGGATACGGTAATCCCTGACATAGAACGGGCCATTTTGTCCAGACATAACATCAATCTGCTCGGTCTGAGAGGACAGGCCAAAACCAGGATTGCCAGAATGATGACCCTGCTCCTGGATGATTATGTCCCCGTAGTAAAAGGTGCGGAACTGAATGATGATCCGCTAATGCCCATCTCCACTTTTGCCAGACAGTTGATTGCGGAAAAAGGAGACGATACACCCATTACCTGGTGGGCTAAAGAAGACCGGTACACTGAAAAACTGGCCACCCCGGATGTTTCCGTAGCCGATTTAATCGGAGATGTGGACCCCATCAAAGCAGCCACGATGAAACTTTCCTACAATGACGAAAGGGTCATCCATTTTGGTTTGGTTCCCCGGTCCCACCGCTCAATATTCGTGATCAATGAGCTGCCCGATTTGCAGGCCAGGATTCAGGTAGCTTTATTCAATATCCTTCAGGAAGGGGATATTCAGATCCGGGGATTCAAACTCAGGTTGCCGCTGGACATCCAATTTGTTTTTACAGCTAATCCGGAAGACTATACCAACCGCGGAAGCATTGTCACACCACTTAAGGACAGGATAGAAAGCCAAATCATCACCCACTATCCGAAAAGTATTGAGGTGGGCAGGAAAATTACTGAACAAGAAGCCAGACTGAAGGGCAGGCCTTTGGAAAAAATCCATGTTCCTGAACTCATGAAGGACCTGATCGAGCAGATTGCGGTAGAAGCCCGGGAAAGTGAATATGTAGACGAAAAAAGTGGCGTATCTGCCAGGCTAACCATATCGGCCTATGAAAACCTGATTTCTGCAGCTGAAAGAAGGCTTTACCTCAATGGTGAAAACAACACCATGGTCAGGATTGTGGACCTTATAGGGGTAATCCCGGCCATTACCGGTAAGGTGGAGCTGGTGTATGAAGGGGAACAGGAAGGCGCCGGATTGGTGGCCTACAACCTGATCGGAAAAGCCATAAGAAATCTATTTGTACAATATTTCCCATCCCCCGAACAAAAGAAAAAAGATAAGGAGAAAGAAGGCAACCCCTATGTTTTGCCGTTGTCCTGGTTTGGCGAAGGCAACACCCTGGATATTTTGGCTTCCCACAGCGACAAAGCCTATAAAAAAGCCCTTCATGATGTCCCCGGATTGGAAAAGATAACCACTCAATTTGTGGAAATGCTGCCAGAAAAAGAAAAAGAATTCTACATGGAATTTGCCTTGCATGGCCTGGCAGAATACAGTCAATTAAGTAAAAAGTTGCTGGACACAGGAATGCAGTTTAAGGATCTTTTCAGCAGCATGTTCGATCTCGGCTCACCAGGGCTAGATGAAGATGAGGAGGAAGATTTCAATTGATGACAACGCACCATTTACCAAAAAAAGGGAAGCCCATGTTTGGCTTCCCTTTTTCCATTATTCATCAATAATACCTTCCAATCATGGGATGATCAACGATGGTTTTTTTAAGGGCCAGGGGACTGATGGTTCCCGGAACCTTATAATGCACCTTTCCACCCGGTTCTATCAATAAGGTCAGTGGAAGACTACCATCCCAATCATTTTGGACCACATCAATGACAGCATACTTGTCATCTGTATCGACCAGGTAATTGGTGGTAGCTGAATATTTTTTCTCAAGAAACTTTAACGCCTTATCGGCGGATTCCGGATTGTCCAGGCTTACCGATACAAATTCAAAATCCCTGTCTCCATACATTCGTTGGATTTCAATAAACTCAGGGTATTCGACTATACAAGGACCACACCAGGTAGCCCAAAAATTTACCAAACGCAATTGCTCAGTGTCATTCTGCAACAATTTCTCCAAATCTTCCAGGTTGATTTTATTCAGTTCTACGGGCTTTTTCTTCCAATCTTCATTGACTTTAAGGGTATATTCATTTTTCCATGCCCATTTGATAGAGCAACCAAAGGCCGGGGTAGTGGCTTTGTCTTCCGCCAGGGCTTCTCCTTTCAAAGTTTGTTCAATGGCATATCTGGCATCTTCTGCCTGTCCCGTTCCGGGTTTTTCGGAGGCATCTATTCTGCCCTGATAGGTCAATTTTCGGTTTTTATCAAAAACAAAAATATGTGGTGTCGCCGTAGGGCCATAGGCTGTTGAAAAATGATGCTCATCCCCATCATAGAGGTACGGGAAATCATAATCCATTTCCTTTGCTCTGACTTTCATGCTTTCAAAATCATCGTTCAGGTCGGTATAACCAAGCTCTTCAGGAAGTACCGCAATGGGTGAATTGGGAGAGATGGCAATGAACTGCACGCCCTGATCGCTGTAAGTGCTTACCAACTCGTTAAACCTCTCTTCATAGGCCTGAGCAGTGGGGCAGTGGTTGCAGGTGAAATTTATTACCAATATCTCCTTGTCATCATAGTCGGACAATTCGTGGTACTTACCATCCACTCCCGGCAATCTAAAATCAGGAGCCTCCTCCCCAATAGCCAGTGTAGTCACCGGCTTCTCTTCCACTACCTTTGGATTTGGAGTGAAAAAAGAAGCCTCAGTGGTAGCAGCTGCTTCATTTTCCTCTGATGATGTATTTTTCTCAGCCCCACAGGCAAAGCACATGGAAACCATAAAGGCGCAGGTGAAATATTGCGTCAATTGTGTCAGGGATTTGAAATAGGTCATTTCGGCATAGGTTTAAATTAAAATCCATTTTGAACGGAATTAAATTTAATCAATAAAAACATCAAAATAAAACCGGTAGTGTTTTAACGCTGAGCCACGATCCATGGAAATTTTGTTCCAGCCCATAATTTCACGCATGCCTGATGGCCTATAACAAAGTTACTTTCAGGAAAAAGCACTAATAAGCTTCTTCAGCTTTAAAGGACCTGATGGTAAAAAATACACTGCTTCCAATGATGAAATGTCGGGTTGGGCTGGCCCTCACATAAATACACCTACCAGCCTCGTCACTCAACTTTACCATTTGGTGATCGCCGAAATAGGCGCAATGGAGTACTATTCCAATCAATGCCTGCTTCAAGCTTTTTTTAAACTTTATTTCCTCAGGGCGAAAAAGTATCCTTACTTTATTCTGAAACCCCCTGGATCTTTCGTCTGCGATAAAACCAAAAGGGGTATAGAAACCATCTTCAGTAGCAGTGGCCAAAATTTGATTTCTTCGTCCAAAAAAGTTGGCTACATAGGAATTTGCAGGGGACTCGTATAAATTTCTGGGCGTATCCAATTGCTGCAGGTGACCTTTATGAAGAATGGCTACCCGATCCGCTGTAGACAAAGCATCTCTGGTATCGTGGGTAACAAAAATGGCAGTTATTCCCGTTCGTTTAATGATTTGTCTCATTTCCTCCCTGACCTGATCCTTCAGCATGGCATCCAGGTTGCTAAACGGCTCGTCCAAAAGCAATATAGTCGGGTTTGGTGCCAGGGCTCTGGCCAGTGCTACCCGCTGTTGCTGACCACCAGAAAGCTGATGCGGGTACTTGGCGAAGTTTTCTGAAAGGCCTACCAGGTGCAGGGTTTCCCGGGCCAACTTATCTGCATCATTTTTGGGATCTCTGATGCCAAATGTTACGTTTTCGAGGATATTCAAGTGGGGAAAAAGGGCATAATCCTGAAAAACCATACCCACCTTCCTTTCATTTGCCGGAACAGATCGGCTATTTTTCACCAATATTTTATCGGATAAAATAATGCTTCCACTATCCGGATGCTCCAGCCCGGAAATCAACCTGAGTAGGGTGGTTTTACCTGATCCACTTGCCCCCACCAGTGCCAGGATCTCCCCCTGCTTTACCTGGAAGGAAATATTTTTTACCGCATAATCTTCAGTTGTAGAATATTGTTTATCTATGCCTTGCAGCCTGAGTATACTCATTCAAAAATTTCTGGTTTTGTCTAAATGTTCACTTTGCGAATCATCCTGTTGAGGAATATGATGGGCAATATTCCAGTAAGGATAATGATCAGAGCGGAATTGGCCGATTCTGCTATCATTTCATTGGTGGCCATATCAAAAGCTTTGGTCGCCAGGGTATGATAGTTAAACGGTCTCAGAATCAAAGTTAACGGTAATTCTTTTAAAACGTCTACAAAAACAAGCAAGATGGCACTAAAAAAACTTGCCTTGACTAAAGGCAGTTCGATCTTCCAAAGTGTTTTCCAGGAATTTTGGCCCAGGAGCCGGCTGGCCTCATTGACCTGAATACCTGTTTTCTGAAACCCGGCATCAAGTGGATGGTAGCCTACCGCCATAAACCGAACCATGTAGGCAAACAACAGTACGGAAACGGTTCCCAAAACAATCATCTGCCCATTATTTGAAAACAAATATTCCCTCAACCAGTGATCCAAACCTATTACAGGGATCATGATTCCTATTGCTATAACCGCCCCTGGAATCGCATATCCCAGGGTAGCTATTTTGGTTAAATTCTTCAGCCAATGGTAGGGACTAAGCCGCAAACTGTACAATAAAACCACGGAGATGACAGCCACCACTAAACCAGATCCCGCTGCCAGGCCAAAACTTCTCAGGATCAGGTAAAAAAAGTCCGCATTCATTGCCCTTTCGTAGGTTAACCAAACCCAATGCAGGATTTGCAAAAAGGGAATAAAAAAACTGATCATAAAAACAAGGGAGCAGGCTGTTGCCAGCATGACTCTTTTTCTCCTTGAAAGCCTCACCCTTACCAGAGGTTTGCTCATAAAATGAATGGGTGCAAAACGCTTTTTCCCCCGCTGCAATACTTCTAATGATAAAATGGCAAATACCAACAGCATGAGTATAGCCGCCAAATAAATGGCAGTGGTAACATCTCCCATTGAAAACCAGGAGCGAAAGATTCCGGTAGTAAAAGTGCCTACACCGAAATACTTTACAGTACCATAATCGTTCAATACTTCCATGGAAGCCAGGGCAATGCCTCCCACAATGGCCGGGCGTGCCATGGGTAAAGCTACCTTAAAAAAAGTGTACCAATCATTCCTTCCCAACAATGCTGATGCCTCCTGAAACGTTCGGGATTGCTGTAAAAACGATGCCCTTGACAAAAGGAAAACATAAGGGAAAAGTGTGATGGAAAGAATAAAAACAGCACCTGGTAGGTTCATGATATCCACCAAACTTCCTACCACCTGAATATCCAGCTGGTTCCTTAAAAAAGCCTGCAAAGGACCAGCATAATCAAGTAGTCCCGTGTAAGTGTAAGCCATGATATACCCAGGAAACCCCAATGGCAAAATCAACAGCCATTCAAAATGGTTTCTCCAGGGAAACTCGTAGTTGGTAACGATCCAGGCCATTGAGACTCCCAGAAAAAAAGTAATGCCGGCTACTCCAATCAGTAAAACCAGGGTATTTTGAAGATAACCAGCCAGCAGGTTTTCTGTTAAATGCGTCCAGCTGCTTCCCGGAGAAGTAAAAAGTTTGAACAAAATGGTAAGTAAAGGGGTCGCAATCAATAACAGCACCAACAAAGTACCCGTCATCCAATTATTCCACCAATAAAACCTTCGCCTGGCTAATCTCACAAACTAAATCCTGCCTCCTACTGCAGTATCGATCAATTCCACCCTACTTTATCAAAAATCATCACTGCCTGGCTGTTGTTTTCACCCAGCTGGGAAAGATTTATTTCATCTGCCTTAAAATCTCCCCAGCTCTGAAGCAATTTGCTTGGAGCCACCTTTGGATTGACCGGATATTCATAATTTACATTCGCCAATACTTCCTGGGCCCTTTCTTCAGATAAAAATTCAATCAGTCTGATAGCATTTTCTTTATTGGGCGCATACCGGGTCACACCAGCACCGGATACATTAATATGGGTACCTCTGTCATTCTGGTTGGGGAAGAATATGCCTACCTGCCTGGCAGCCTTTACAGTTTCTTCGTTGGCATCATTCAACATGATGCCTATGTAATAGCTGTTCACTATCGCTACGTCACCCTCCCCGGAAGCCACAGCTTTCACCTGATCCCGGTCACTGCCTTTAGGATCTCTTGCCATATTGGCCAATAAGCCTGCTGCCCACTCCTCTGCCGCTTCGGCTCCATGTGCCACAATAAGGGAGGCAAGTAATGATTGATTGTAAATGTTTTCTGAAGACCGGGTCAGCACCCTTCCTTTCCATTGCTCCTCCGTAAGGCTTTCATAGCTGTCCAGCTCGTCAGAATTTACCCGCTCTTTGTGGTAAGCAAGAATTCTTGCCCTATAAGTCAATCCAAACCACATGCCTTCGGGGTTACGAAATTTAGACGGTATATTGGCATGCAGAACTTCCGAATCAACAGCTTGAAACAAATTTTTCTCCTTTGCCCGGTGAAGCCTGCCGGCATCCACTGTAATAAGCACATCCGCCGGAGATCCCTCCCCTTCCAATTCGAGTTTCTGAATAAGCTCATCCGCACTGGCGCTGACTACATTTACCTTGATTCCTGTTTCTTCAGTAAAGGCATCAAACAATTGCTGATCTGCATCATAGTGTCTGTGGGTGTAAACATTTACAGATTCACCTGAGTTTTCTCCGCAAGAGAGCATTCCCAGTAAACCGATTGAAGCAAATAATAAATTTTTGAATCTGTCCATATTAGAGCTGCATTTTGGGGCAAAATTAGGTATTATTTAAAACAAATCTAAATAAAAGGAAAAAGATTTTTATATTTACGCCACTAAATCAGAAGTAAGGTTTTATCAGTCCGGGCAAGGAAAATGACCATACAACAATTGGAATACATATTGGCGGTAGAAAAATTTCGCCATTTTGGCCAGGCAGCAGAGGCATGTTTTGTAACCCAGCCTACCCTCAGTGCCCAGGTCAGCAAATTGGAAAAAGAATTAGACATCATCATCTTCGACCGGTCGAAAATGCCTGTTATCCCAACAGAAATTGGGGAAATGATCATCGTACAAGCCAAAAAAGTAGTCTCTGAAAGTAAAGGGATATTCGAGCTGGTATACCAATTAAAGGGAGATGTTAGCGGTTTGATAAAAATGGGGGTGATTCCTACCCTGGCTCCTTACCTCTTGCCCTTATTTATCCAGAATTTCATTCAAAAATACCCCAAAGTGCAGCTACAAGTTCAGGAAATGGTGACTGAAGATGTCCTGAAAAAGCTTAAAAACGACGAGTTGGATATTGGCCTGGTAGTCACTCCCTTGCAAGAGCCTGGAATTCTGGAGAAACCCATATTTTATGAAAAATTTTTTGCCTACCTGTCAAAAAATCACCCCTTGCTGAAGCAGTCCGAGGTATCTGTGGCAAATATAATGGCCGAGGATTTATGGGTTCTGCAGCAGGGACATTGTTTCCGGGACCAGGTACTCAACCTCTGCGATCAAAACAAATTCAAGCGGATGAATTTCCACTATGAAAGTGGGTCCCTTGAAGGTCTGAAAAACATGGTCAATCGGTATAAAGGCATTACCCTCCTACCAGAACTGGCCACGGAGGGGTTAAGCGAAGAAGAATTCAGCCGTTTGAGGCCCTTTAAAGGCGATGCCCCCATCAGAGAAGTCAGCCTAATCCTGACCCGAAGTTTTTTAAAGCAGAAATTGGTAAATCTGCTCTTTGAGGAAATCCAGTATGTAATACCCAAACACATGCTCACCAATAAGAATGGTAAACTTGTTAATTTTAAATTATAAGGAGAAATCCTTCAAAAAGTTTTAATTTCGGTCTTTAAATCAAGCAAATTGAAGGCATGTCATTAAAACAATATATCGCATCAAATTCAGAAAGATTTCTGGAAGAATTGGTGGATTTGTTAAAAATCCCCTCGGTCAGTGCAGACCCCGCCTATAAAAGTGAAGTATTCAAGGCAGCAGATTTTGTAAAAAATAGCCTGGAAGCTGCGGGGGTTGACCAGGCAGAAATATGCCCTACTGCAGGTTATCCCATCGTTTACGGCGAAAAAATCATAGATCCTGATGCCCCTACGGTACTGGTATACGGCCATTATGATGTGCAGCCCGCCGATCCCCTGGAATTGTGGGATTCTCCCCCCTTCGAGCCTGTAATCAAAAAAACCAGCCTTCATCCCAATGGGGCTATTTTTGCAAGAGGATCAGCCGATGACAAAGGTCAGTTTTTTATGCATGTGAAGGCCTTTGAAGCCATGCTTGCCAGTGGGGAACTCTCCTGCAATGTAAAATTCATGATTGAAGGAGAAGAAGAGGTAGGATCTGAAAACCTGGATATCTACGTTCAGGCCAACAGGAAAAAACTTGAAGCCGATGTTGTCCTGATATCTGATACTTCCATGATCTCCCTGGAACATCCCTCCGTAACCGTAGGCTTAAGAGGACTGGCCTACATGCAGGTGGAAGTTACCGGGCCCGACAAGGACCTGCATAGCGGCACCTTCGGCGGAGCTGTGGCCAATCCCATCAACGTGCTGTGTAAGATGATCGCCTCCCTGCACGATGAAAACAACCACATCACCATTCCCGGCTTTTATGATCAGGTGCAGGAGTATGGGAAAGAATACCGGGATCAATTGAATAAAGCCCCTTTTGATGAAGGTGAATTCAAAAAGAAGCTGGATATCAAAGAAACTTATGGGGAAAAAGGATACACCACCATTGAGCGGGTAGGCATTCGACCCACCCTGGATGTCAACGGCATATGGGGAGGGTATATCGGAGAAGGGGCCAAGACGGTGCTTCCCTCCAAAGCCTCTGCTAAGATTTCCATGCGACTGGTGCCTGATCAGGAGCACAAAAGCATTGCCCGGCTTTTTGAAAATCATTTTAAAAGCATTGCCCCTCCGGCTGTAAAAGTAAAGGTCACACCCCATCACGGAGGACAGGCAGCGGTGGTTCCTACAGATTCTCCCGGTTACAGGGCTGCAGAGGCGGCTATTCAGGAGGCTTTTGGCAAAAAAGCCATTCCTACCAGGGAAGGGGGATCCATTCCCATCACGGCCTTGTTTCAAAAAGTGCTTGGCCTGGATCCGATTTTACTTGGCTTCGGTTTGGACACAGACGCCATTCATTCTCCCAATGAACATTACGGGCTTGATAATTATTTCAAGGGCATTGAAACCATAGCCTTATTCTTCAAACACTTTCACCTTCAGGGGAAGAAAAAGTAAGGTTTTGTGCTTAATGGGGGAAAGCCGGAACTTATCAGCAGGATTTTTAATTAGAAAATGGTACCGGTCCATTGAGGAATTAATATATCACCCATGCAATTGAAAAATATAGTCTTCTTATTCGCCTTCTTATTTTCCTATGGCCTGCAGGCTCAGGTCATCTCTCCACCAGATTGGGATATTTCGCTGGAAAACCCAAACCCAAAGGCAGGAGATGAGGTGAGCCTTATTTTTAAAGCAGATATCCCAATCAATTGGTACATCTATTCCAATGATTTTGATCCTGACCTTGGCCCTATCCTGACAGCAATCGATTGGGAAGACACCACCGGGATCAGCCCGCTTGGTAAGCTGCAGGCCATTGACCCAAAGGCAAAATATGATGAAACATGGGAAGGTGATATTACTTATTTCGAAAAAGAGGGCGAATTCCGGCAAACCTTACTGATTGAAGATGAGAACGCACTGATCCAGGGTACCCTGGAATACCAAATGTGTTCTGACATTACCAACCAGTGCATCAATTATCAGGAAGAATTCAGCATTGCGCTGGGCAATGCACAGGCCTCCGGGCCCGATTCAGATGAAGCGGATACCGGGGTTTCTAACAATCAATCAGATGTTGACAGTTCTTCCGCAACCATTTCTCTGGAGAGACCGGAGGAGTCTCTAATAGGCTTTCTGGTCATTGCCTTTTTGGCAGGGCTGGCTGCCTTGCTTACACCCTGTGTGTTTCCCATGATACCTATGACGGTAACTTTTTTTACCGGCAGGGCCAAATCCAAAGTTCAGGGATTTAGAAATGCCTTTATTTATGGTTTTTCCATCATTGCCATTTATACCATAGCAGGCACCATCGTAGCTGCGGTGCAGGGACCGGAATTTGCCAATTGGCTGTCCACCCACTGGGTCCCCAATGTTTTCTTTTTTGCTGTATTCATCTTCTTCGCCCTGGCTTTTCTTGGTCTTTTCGAAATCACTCTTCCTTCGGGATTTGTAAATAAAATGGATGCCAAAGCGGATAAAGGAGGCATGGTGGGAATTTTCTTTATGGCTTTTACGCTGGTGCTTGTATCCTTTTCCTGTACCGGACCGATTGTAGGATCCATACTGATCAGCTCTGCCGGAGGCGCCTTGCTAAAACCTATTTTGGGCATGTTTGCTTTTTCACTGGCTTTTGCCCTGCCATTTACCTTATTTGCTATTTTCCCGGAATGGTTAAACTCCCTGCCAAAATCAGGAGGCTGGCTCAATTCCGTCAAAGTAGTTTTAGGCTTTCTTGAACTTGCACTGGCATTTAAATTTCTGAGTATTGCCGATCAGGTGTATCATTGGGGCATGCTGGACAGGGAAATTTACCTGGCCATCTGGATCGTTATTTTTGCCCTCCTTGGCATTTACCTGCTCGGCAAATTGCGCCTTCCCCATGATAGTCCCATGGAGTATCTGGGCGTGCCTAGACTACTTCTGGCCATGGTTACTTTTGTGTTTGTGGTCTATATGATACCCGGTTTGTGGGGAGCCCCGCTAAAAGCGCTGAGCGGCTACCTGCCTCCCTTGTCCTCCCATGATTTCGACCTGGTGAAAATCAGCAGGGAAAATGCCTCCTCCCAGGACCAAGCCATGGACGAGGTGCCCAAATACGCCGATTTCCTTCATTTTCCTCATGGGATACAAGGTTATTTTGATTATGATCAAGCCC
Organism: Cyclobacterium sp. SYSU L10401; assembly: GCF_010993705.1. Classification (GTDB taxonomy): domain Bacteria; phylum Bacteroidota; class Bacteroidia; order Cytophagales; family Cyclobacteriaceae; genus Cyclobacterium. Next base: position 56,566 of record NZ_WOFO01000013.1, read on the forward strand.
TTGCGGCCGCCAAAAGACAAGGCAAACCATTGTTTATTGATTTTACCGGACATGGTTGTGTAAACTGCAGGGAAATGGAAGCACGGGTCTGGTCCGACCCTAGGGTATTGAGAAGGCTCAAAGAGGATTTTGTGATGGTAGCCCTGTACATTGACGAACGCTTTACCTTACCCGAATCGGAATGGTACATTTCCACTTACGACAATAAAGAAAAAACTACGATCGGAAAGCAAAATGCCGATTTTCAGATAACCCGTTTCAACAACAATGCACAGCCCTATTATGTGATTCTGGACCATGATGAAGAATTGTTGGTAAGTCCGATTGCCTATGAGACGGATATTCAAAAATTTATCGATTTTCTGGATGCCGCTAAATCTGAATTTCCCAAAAGGCAATAGGAAATAAACGGTTTTTACCAAAATAATGGTTCTTGCTTTTTTGAACCATATAAGGCATAGAAGAACATATAAGGGTTTTAGATTTACCTGATGACATGTTTTTTAAATGGACCTTCTTCCTGATTTTGGTTACACTTGACCAAGAAAAAAAGAATCGTTTTGCTAATGCAAGCCCGCTTCAATGCCCTTATATTCCTTATATGGTTCCTATTTTTTTAAACCATATATGGATTATGGAATTTGTATTCTCTGAAACAAGCGAAATCAGGTTTAGAAAACCAGTTTAGCGGATCTTTACGCTGTCAGGCAAAAAAAAAAGGGTTTCTTATGAAACCGCTTTTTTAAACCAATTGGCAAACAAATAAATTTACTCCTTCTCAAATACCCGCACATAGTCCACGGCCAGTTGCTGGGGAAAGCGGGTGCTGGCATCGGGATTTCCAGGCCAGTTTCCCCCCACTGCCATATTGATCAGCAGAAAGAAGGGTTCTCTGAACTCGTCCATAGCAGCCGGTGAAATGTCCATGGAATGAAACACCTCATCGTCCAGTAGCCAGGTAATCCGGTCTTCTTCCCAGATCAGGGAGTAAACATGAAAATTATCCTTCAAAATGGCCCCATCAGATAAGGATCGCTTTCCCCCATCAGAGGCGTAGCTGCCATTATTATCCCAGTGCAGGGTGCCATGTACGGTATTGTCCCTCCCATCGGCATTGCCTCCGATCATTTCCATGATATCAATCTCCCCACAGGCCGGCCAGGGGATCTCGGTTATATTTTCTCCCAGCATCCAGAAAGCCGGCCAGATGCCCTGACCCTGGGGCAAAGCGGCACGGATATCTATCCTTCCAAACTGAAAGTTTTGCTGCCCCTGGGTTTTGAGTCTGGATGAGGTATAGTTTTTACCTCCCCTACTTTCCTCTTTGGCCGTGATGACCAGATAGCCCTCCTTCAACTCCGTATTTTCCCTCCGGTAATACTGCAGTTCATTGTTGCCCCAGCCGCACAGGTCCGGGCACCCATCACCGATTTCAAATACCCAATCATTGGAAAGGGTCTCTGCTTCAAACTCATCATTCCAAGCCAAGCTATACCCCTCATAAGCCATCGGAGAGGAAAATCCTGAGTCCGGAAAGCCTATGCCCAGCATTTGCTCGGTTATGGTAACGACCAGTTCCTCTTGGATAAAATCTGTTTCAGTCGCATGCGCCTGCACCGTAATCGTGTACTCGCCGGGCGTATTATAACGAAAACTGGCTTCATTACCGCTCACCCGTTCCGGCATTTCGCTTTCTTCTCCAAAGCTCACCCGAAAAAAATTAACCTGATCTGCGGTAAAACTCAGCGCAACCAAACCATTTTCTCCCGCTTCTACGATCACCTCCAGGTTCTGCGGCAGCATCACCTGCTGATCCACTTCCTCCTGACTACAGCTTCCGGCTGTTAATAAAGTGAGTAGAAAAGAAACCATCTGCAATACCTTCATCATCATAAGCATCATGATTCATCTTCAGGAATAAGGACAAAGGTCCAGAAAACCGCACCGGAGTCGGTGATGTCAATGGTCAAAGTCAATTCTTCCTGACCGCCTTCATTGATATAACTGATTACCTCATAGGTAACCGACCTGTCTTCCGCCGGAGGTCCTGCTTCATATTCTCCCTGGTTAAAGGCCTTTGGAAGCGCAATGAATGCGCCGGTACCAGTGACTGTTATTCGGGGGTTTTCAGATTCGCTCCCTTCGGTAAAACTAAATGCATGGGTCCCCGATCCCCAGGCTTCCCCTGCGGTGCCGGTAAGGTTGCCTACAGGCTGGCACCCTTCTTCCAGCCCCATATAAGCCTCTCCAAAGATATCATCCACCGGATCATAGGCATAAATGCCCCCTTCCTGAAAGATAAAACGGTCGTTGAACAAACAAGTACGGTCTCCGGAAATGTCCTGTCCATTGGGAAAGAATTCATCACTTCCAGGAGCTGGGCCTACGCCAAATGCGCCTGCGGCAGGCTTAAGTTTCCAGGCCTTGCTACCCTCGCCTATGAGGCTTGCCAAGGTAAGTGTACCCGGATCTACCGGCTCTGGCTCGGGTTCAGGAATAACTTCTTCTTCAGGTTCAAAATCCTCGGGTATGAGTCGGATATACCATGCCAATTCAGTGTTGGCCTGATCCACAAAGCGGAGGAGTATTTCATTTTCCTCAACGGTAACCAGCTGATAGGTTCTGCCTCCAGCAAAATAACCCAAAAACCCACCCTGGGAAATGGTCAATTCCGGATAGCCGTCCTCAGGCTCGGCAATAGTCCATTTGAGGCCATCCGGAGCTTCGTAGGGCGCAGAAAGGTCACCTACTCCGGGATCGAATGCACCTGAAAACTCACCTCCCTGGGCAGCATTCAGGTATACCAAACCGTTGGTCTCCATATCGAAATCAAAATCAGCCAGATAGAAAGTATACCGATCGGTATACATCCCCGAGCCCTCCTTTTCATTGGGTTGGGCCTGATACCACTCAGGGAAATCACCTGCCTGAGACGGATTAGGACCCACACCAAAATGCCCTGCCCTGCCGGCATCCACTTTCCAGGTTTTTCCTTCGGTAGCTTCCGCCCCTCCGGTCAGCATATTATAAAGGGGTTTGTCGAGCAAGAGCGGGTCCGTTTCGGCGATCTCAATATCCTTACTGACAGAGACACTTCCACCAGCGTTGAATACCGTCAGGGTAACCGTATAGGTTCCTGCTGAAGGAAAAGTGCCTGTAACCGTTTGACCAGTTCCTGAGCTGCCATTCCCCAAGTCCCAATTCATGATAAAGAAATCATTGGCAGCGGTAAACTGAAGGATATTGTCACTTTCTTCCGTGGCTTCGAAACTGAAATCTGCATCTTCCTGAGAAGGCGGGGTTTCCTCCAGGGTATATTCCTCAATACAAGCTGCCATAAAGAATAATGGCAGTATAAATTTGATATAATTGATATATTTTTTCATGGGTATTACTGTTTAATAGCCTGAATTTTGTTCCCAGATACCTCCTGCCAGGTCAATCTCTACCTGTGGTATGGGAAAAACTTCATGTTGACCTGAGATGAAACCACTGATCCTGTCGGCTGCCTGACCGGTCCTGACCAAATCAAAAAACCTGAAGCCTTCTCCGGATAATTCCAAGCGTCTTTCTTCCAAGATGGCCTGGTATAAAGCTTCATCGCTACTGTTGACTTCCGGCATATCGACCCGATCCCTGACTTTGTTGAGTTCTGTCCTGGCTCTGTCATCATTTCCGGATCTTTGGAATGCCTCGGCGGCCATCAACAAAACATCCGCCCAGCGAATGGCCCTGTAGTTCAGGGGACTGGTCAAATCATCATCAGGTAAGCCCCGCTCATTCAGCCTCTTGATGTATTTATTGTTGTAATATCCGGTATGGCCTCCACCTCCAATGGCGTAAGTAATTTCATCCGGATTGGGCTGAGCGGCAATGAACGCTTCCAGGTCCAATATTGTGGCCTCACGGCGGATATCACCTTCCTCAAAAGCATCGTAAAGATCCTGAGTTGGTAGGTTGTAGCTGTTGCCATCGGCATACAGGGGTCCGTCGTATTGTCTGATACTCTGGAATCCTACGGCTGCATTGCCATTCAAGCAAACCAGGCAGCCATAATCTCCTCCCTGCAATCCGCTAAACTGAATGGTAAAAACATCCTCTGACACATTCCTGTTTTCATTGTAAAAGAGCGTACTGTAATCAGAGAAAAGGGCATATCCCCCCTGATTGGTATCTATCAGCTCTCCCAATATTGCTGCGGCTTCAGTATGTTTGCTTTGATACAGCAGTACTTTGCCCAGCATGGCCATGGCAGCACCTTTGGTCAATCGACCGGTTTCATTAGCAGTCCAGGGAAGTACTTCCATGGCTTCCTCTAGATCGGTTTCAATCTGTTCATAGATGGTGGCCTTTGGAGTCCGCGCCGCATTGGTTATTTCATTGATGGAGATTCTCCGGTCTACAATAAGTGGCATATCTCCAAAGTAATTGACCAAATTGAAATAGAAATAAGCCCGCATAAATTTAGCCTCTGCAAGGATAACTTCCTTTCCTTCAAAATCAACATTTTCCTGATTTTCAAAAATGTAATTTGCCCGGGCGATGCCCGTATAATTGACACGCATCACTGCCCTTAATTCTTCATTAACCCCTCCATGCGTCATGTTTTCTATTTCATGCAGTCCTCTGGAATCATTGACACTTTCTCCGCCGGCAATGGCATTGTCTGAGGCAATTTCACCTATCCACATGTTGAGGTACGCCGGCTGCATCATGTCATAAACTCCGATGATGGCCCGGTCAAAATCTTCTTCCGTATTGAAGAAGTTTTCCGCATCCTGGGTAAATTCAGGATCTATATCCAATAAACTATCGCATCCTGTCACCATCCCTAATGTCAGGATCAGTAACCCTTGATATATTTTTTTCATTTCGTTTAGAATTTAATATTTAAACCAGCCATAAATGTCCTTGCCTGTGGATAAATTCCATTGTCAACACCGGCAAATAGGGGGTTACCTGAACCAACATCCGGATCGAAGCCCTGGTATTTGGTCAGTGTAAGCAAGTTATTGGCCGCCAGATAAAAGCGGAAATATTGAGTCCCCAATTTCTGGCTGACCGGAAGTGGTAGCGTATATCCCAGTTGCACATTTCTGAGTCGCATAAAGGAGCCATCTTCAACAAAGAAATCCGAAAAGACATTGTTTCTCGTAGCACCTGTAGTCAATCTCGGGTGGGTATCTGTTGTTCCCGCTCCTGTCCACCGGTTGAGGTTGTAAGCCAACTGGTTGGCAAAAGGTTGTTGCCGCTCGTAATTTCGTATGATTTCCTGGCCTAAGGCAGCATACACATTGGCTCCGATATCGAAACCCTTAAAATCTGCTGTCAGGTTGAAACCCATGACCATGTCAGGTATGGGAGAACCTATCTGGGTACGGTCCGCATCATCTCCAAAGCTGATCACCCCATCCCCGTTATGGTCTACGAAACGAAGGTCTCCGGGCTGTGCACCAGCCTGAACCACCGAACTGGAGGCAATTTCCTCTTGAGACTGGTAAATGCCATCGGTCTGGTATCCGATAAAATAACCAATAGGAAAGCCTTCCTGAAACCTGCTGGCCACATTACCTCCCACACTAAACCCGGCACCCGGAATGAATTCAAATCCTTGCGGCACGGCGGTAACCTCATTCTTTAAAAAAGTCATGTTATAGTCCGCACTGAAATTAACGCCGGTTTCCCTATTGCTAGCATATCCCAGTTCAAGTTCAACACCGCGATTCAAGACATCTCCGGCATTGATTACAGGTGGTGCCCCGCCTGGGCCGTAAGCCCCCAGAAGCGCAGACACATCGGGTTGAAAAAGCAGGTCCTTTGTATTTTTGATAAAATAATTAGCTGTAAAATCCAGGTTACTGAAAAGAGAAAAATCCAATCCAATATTCGTTTGGTAGGTAGTTTCCCATTTAAGATCCGGATTACTGGTGTTACCTATAGCTGCTCCATTGACTATGAGGTCGTTGAAAACGTAGGTTGCAGAGCCATTGAGTAAGCCCCTGTAGCGAAACAGGCCAATTTGGTCATTTCCTGAAACCCCAAAACTAGTTCTGAGCTTCATGAAATCTATGGCCCCGGAATTGAAAAAAGGTTCATCAGAAATCACCCATGCGCCTGAAATGGCCGGGAAATATCCTATCCGGTTGTTTGGTCCAAAATTAGTGGAACCATCCCGCCTCAGTATGGCAGAAAAAAGGTAACGCTGCTTGTAATCATATTCGCCCCTTACGAAAGCGGAGGTCAATCTTTGCCGGCTTTGAAAGGAACCAACTCCATTTAAAAATCCACCCGGTGCTTGATTGGCAGAAATATCTGCAAATGCGAGGTCGTTATTCGGAATATTAAAGCCGGTACCATTCAGTCCTTCACTTCTGTTTCCTACCAGCGAGAGACCTACCATTCCTTTTACCCTGTGCAGGTCAGCAAAGGTCCTGTTGTAATTCAGGAAAGTTTCCAGGTTATAGTCCAGGAAGGTATTTCTGGATTCAAAAACATTGGCTCCCCTTTCAATCTCCAAACCGCCCACATCTACCAAAACCGGATCCAAATCAGCATTTCTCGCTGAATTGGCAAATTTCCCGGGACCATACCAAACCAATGGATTAAAGGTTTTGGCATCTACCAGGGCATAATTGTAGCCGGCTCGGCCGGTCCAGGTAAAATGGTCGCTGATGGCATATTCCAACTCTTCTTTTCCCACCAGTTTATTGACATAGGAATCGTTGTAAGCATTTTCCATTTGAGCCAGGGGGTTGATGATGTCATTGACATTCTCCAGATAGGAATACCTGTCTCCTACCCGAATGGGTTCGGTGGGATAAGCATTGATGGTGTTGTACAAAACAGACCCGATCCCTCCTTGTGGTAAAGTACTGCTCTGTTCTCTTGTGAAAAGTAAAACATTCGTAAATTTAAGTTTTGGAGCAATTTCCGTGGTGAAGTTAATACGGGCATTGTACCTTTCGAAATTGGCCTTTGGCCCACCCACGATTCCTTCCTGAGCAAAATAACTACCGCCTATAGAATAGGAGGTCTTTTCAGAACCACCGGTAACGGTCAGGTTATATTCCTGAATGGGTGATTCCTGAAATACGGCATCCTGCCAGTCTGTACCCTCTCCCAGTTCCACATTATTAAAGGGAAGGGCCTGACCTCCGGCTGCAAAGGCCTCATTTTTTAAAATGGCAAATTCCCTGGCATTCAGCAGGTCCAATCTGCGGGCAGTTTGCTGGACGCCGTAGTAGGCGTTAAAGTCTAATCTGGGTTTGGTACCCAGGTTGCCCTTTTTGGTTTCAATCAAAATCACCCCGTTGGCGGCCCGAACGCCATAAATTCCCGCAGTACCATCTTTCAGTACATTCACCGATTCAATGTCATTTGGATTCAGTGCATTCAGACCTGCTGCATCATAGATGACCCCATCCACAAGGATCAAAGGGTCATTGTCTCCAAAAGTACCGATACCTCTGATCCGGATATTGGAAGTACCACCTGGTGCACCGGAATTGGTACTGATATTTACCCCGGCCATCTTGCCCTGAAGCGCCTGGTCCACCCTGGGCATGTTCATTTTTTCTATGGCTTCACCCTTGACCTGAGCGGTAGCCCCGGTCAATTCCCTTTTGGTGGCAGAGCCATAACCTATTACGACCACCTCATCTAAATTGGAAACATCTTCTTCCAATACCACTTCCAATTCTCTGTTTGATCCGATAGTAATCACCTGGCTCTTAAAGCCCAGGTAAGAAAACTGCAACTCTTCCCCGGAACTGGCATTGATGGAAAAATTACCATCAATATCTGTCACGGTACCTACGGTGGATCCCACTTTAAGAATACTTACTCCCGGTAGCGGAAACCCTGATTCATCTGTTACCTTTCCAACGATCTCATTGGATTGTGCCATCCCGATCAGAGACAAGCACATGGCAAAATACAGTAATAAGACTTTTTTCATTTGAATTAATTTGGATTTACATCGTCCGAAATTAGGGCATTTGGCGCCTCAATAAGAAAATTACTACTACAACAATACTACATCATGTCTGTTTTCTCTTTTTCTCAAAAACCCTACAAATACTCAAAAAATGTCCATTTAAACCCATTAGAACGGTGCTTTTATTGTTGCCTAAATATCATCTTTATTGGAAACTTATTACATCACACTGAAATTTGGTATATTGGCTTTCAGAAAAGATCCGTCCTGAAATGAGAACCACTTCCTGCCTGCTGTTTTTATTCCATCTGATACAAGCTGCCTTTCCGCAGACTCCAGATCTCCCCTTTTCCAGGTACTACTCCAGTCAGGATTACCAGGGGGGTATTCAGAATTATGCGATCACCCAGCACGCCAGTGGTTTGCTTTACGTGGCCAACAATTATGGTTTATTGGTACATGACGGAACTACCTGGAGAAGGTATTCGCTTCCCAATAGCACGAAAGTCCGGCATGTACAGGCGGATGAAAATGGTTTGGTATATGTATCCGGGCAGGGGGAATTTGGAACCTTCAGCCCAAATGAAAGGGGACAACTGGTTTTCCAGTCTCTAAAAGACTCCCTTCCGGAATCTTTTCAAAACCTGGAAGAGGTTTGGAAGGTTTTCCTGGGTAATGAACACATCTATTTTTGTACCTCCAATCGAATTTTTGCTTTCGACCATGAAAACCGCTTTGATTTCAGCTTGGAAAGCCCTTCGGTTTTTGAAAGCTTCCATTTTATCAGCAACACCTTATTTGTCAACGATAGGGATAAGGGTTTGCAGAAAATCGAGAATGAATCTTTTACCCCTGTAAATGCATACTTCAGCAACTTTCTGGTGACCGGTTTACTACAGACTGGATCTGACAGGTACCTTGTTTTTACCAGGGACAATGGCATTTTCTCTCTCAGCGGAGAAACCGTAGAAACCTGGATGGCTGCACCCGAATTGAGCATAAATTCAGTATTGCGTCTCAGTAACGGGAATATTGCCATTGCCACTCAGCTAAATGGCTTACTATTGATCAATGCGGAGGGAGAAGAGTTACTGAAGCTAGATAAGGAAAGTGGATTGAACAACAATTCAATCGTATCCCTTTTCGAGGACCTTTCGGGAAACCTCTGGATTGGACATAACAATGGCTTATCTATGGTTCAATTAAGTCTGCCTTTCAGTAAAATCAATCAGTTTTCCGGCCTTACCGGTACAGGTTACCATGCCTCTAATGTAGATGGAAAGTTATACCTGGGCACCAATAATGGGGTATATGTAACCCCAGCCCAATCGAATGGAACTCACAAAAAGCTGGATTTGATTCCCCATACCAATGGTCAGGTCTATCAGGTCAATTCCATACAGGGTTTAGTGTTGGTCGCCCATAATGATGGGGCCTTCACCATAAAGGAAAATAAGGCAGAAAAAATAAAAGGTCCGGAAGGCATATGGAATTTTCAGCTCCTGAAAGATCATAACGACTTGATTCTTGCCGGAAGCTACCAGGGCCTGCACCTTTACGAAATAAAGGATGGAGAGCTCACTTATCTTAGGAAAATCAATGGATTTGAAGAATCCAGCCGCATCATCGAACAAGATGAAAATGGGGATATCTGGGTAGCACATGGCTATAAAGGATTGTACAAACTTCGTCTGGATACTGCGATGACTGATTTTGAGGTAAGCTATTATGGCACAGAACAAGGTTTACCCAGCAACATTTTTAACAATGTCTGGAAGATCAATAACAGGCTGATCTTTACCACACAGGCAGGGGTATTCCGATACAATCAATCACAGCTTGGTTTTGAAAAAGACCCTATTTTTGACCCTTACTTTGAGAATGATTTTCTGATTCATTATCTGCTGGAGGATCAAATGGGTAATGTATTTTTCATAGGAGAAACTGAAATGGGGGTTTTAGAAAAAAAAGTAGATGGCAGCTATCAAAAACATTTCCAGGTATTCAATCCCCTGCTACCCCTGCTCAATGATGACCTGCCGAATATTTCTGCCGTCAGGGGAAATGAGGTGCTTTTTGCTGCCAATGAAGGGTTTATACGGTTTAACCTTAACGAGAATAATTTTCAGCCTCCCGTGTTTCCCACGCTGATAAGAGCGGTATATCTCACCGGTGCTTCCGACTCTTTGATTTTTGCGGGAAATGTCGGTCAGCAATTAAGCCTGGATGAAATGCCCGAAATCTCCTACAACAAAGCCAATATCCGTTTTGAAATCAGTAATCCGACCCCCAATAATGAAAAAGACCTGAGGTACCAATATTGGCTGGAAGGATTTGAGGAGGGCTATGGAGCTTGGGTAGATAAACGAGAAAAAGCATATACCAACCTGAGAGAGGGTAAATATATCTTCCACGCAAGAAGCAAAAACATCTATCATGCCATCAGTCCTGAAACTACCTTTGAATTTGATATTTTACCTCCCTGGTACAGGAGCAGGTTGGCTTACATTTTTTATGCCCTCCTACTTCTGATTAATTTCTTTCTGGCCTACCGGATCATTGAAAAAAGATACCAAAAGAAAACCTTGCAAATAAAAACAGCTTCCAGGCAGGCCATTGAAGCCAAGGAATCCGAATTGAAGGTAAGCCAAAAGGAAGTGGAAAGGCTGAAAACAGAAAAACTAAAGCAGGAAATTCAAATCAAGAATAAGGAACTGGCAGCTGCCACCATGCACCTGATTAATAAAAATGGTTTTATTGACCACATGCGCAATAACCTAAATGCCATCACCAGAAAAAGCAGAAACCAGGAGGTAAAGCAGGAGATCCAGAAAGTCATCAAAACCATTGAAAAAAACATTGCTGAAGACAGGGATTGGGAGCAGTTTGAGATCCATTTTGACCAGGTGCATGGTGATTTTATGGGTAGGTTTAAAAAGGAATTTGACCAGCTAAGCCCACAGGAAATAAAGCTGAGTGCCTATCTGCGGATGAACCTATCCACCAAAGAAATCGCTTACCTGATGAATATCTCTATTCGGGGGGTGGAAATAGCCCGTTACCGCCTGCGCAAAAAACTGAACCTGGAGCGCAGTGATAACCTGCAGGAGTATATTCTGAAGTACTAAGCTCAAAAATATTCAAGCCCCTCTACCGGGCTGCCAATAGGAACCAATTCCTCTCCCTGCATGGGAGATCCAATGATTCAGTTGTCCTGGTCCGATTCAACACCCATTTTAACCCGGATTAGGTATTAGGTTTCGTTATGAAGACTGAAATGGCAAGAAAATAAAAAGCAACTACTTAATTTAAAACCGCTACTCTTTTCTGTTCTTGATTTTCCACTTTTTCTACTTTTCTGCTTTTCCTGACCTTGACTTTTCTACCATACCACAATAAAAATCCAGTGATGGGCAAAGAGGCAATAATCAGGCTCAGGAAAAATGCCAGGACCTTACCGGGAAGACCTAAAATCGCACCCACGTGTACGTCATAATTGACCCGCATGAGTTTTTGGGCTACCGAGGCTTCATGGAAGCGATTCCACATGTGGTCCACGGGTAATTCTTCCAGGGTATGGGGGTCAAAATACCGGTAGTCCATTTTCCAGTAGGTGCCGGCATCCGGGTTGGCGTTGGCGGCAATCGCCCCGTTTTCCGTTTCAGGAGGATGTACTTCTATCCAGTCGGCATCCGGATATGCTGCTCTCATGTTTAGCCAAACCTGATCCAGTGCCGGTATATCTCCCTCGTAAGATTGGGTAGAAGTGGATTCAGGGGTATAGTATTCCACATAATCCTTCCCTCCCGAAGCCAGGCCGTATACCCCGTCCCTAAACCAGGTAAAACCCCAAACCAGACCGGTAATGGCAAACACCAGACCGAAAGTCATCACATAAAAACCAACTACACTGTGTAAATCATAGTTTTTTCTTTTCCAACTCCCATTTAGCTTTAAGGAAAAGCGTTGACTTTTCGCCTTTTTATTCTTTGGCCACCAAAGTACCAGTCCTGAAATCATCATGACCAAAAAAATCAGGGTAAAGGAGGCCACTACTGGCTGCCCGATCTCAGGAGGAAGCCAAAGGTAAAAGTGACCGTCTAAAACCAGCCGAAAAAAGTCAGCAAACTCATCCTTGACTTTCAGTACCTCTCCGGTATATGGATTGACATAAACGAAATAGTAATAATGGTCTTCAAAACTATAATAAATGGCCTGCGCAGATCTATCCGGTTTGGGATAGAGTACCGCATGCAAATGTTTGTCCGGAAGTGCTTCATCTGCCTTCTCCCAAATTTTTGTAGGAGGTAGAATAGGGGCTTGCTGCGGTTCTACAAACCTGTATGATTGGGTTAAATCCTGAATTTCTGACTGAAACGCATAGATACAACCTGTAATCGCTACAATAAACACCACAAGCCCGGACAAAAGACCTAGCCAAAGGTGAATTTTTCCAATTGCTTTTCTAATCTTCATTAAAATCTGTAATTGAGGCTAAAGGCTACATTTCTTAATTGTTGGGGTGTCACCGTAGACCAACCGGAATAATACCGTTCATTGGTCAGGTTATTGACCTTCAACGACACCAGATACTGATTACCGATACCTGCATAAGACACTGCGGCATTAAATACCTGGTAGGCGGGCAAGGCAAAAGTACCAATATTGGCCCTGTTTAAAGTAAGGTGCTCACTTGCCGCATTCCCACCAAATCCAAGCCCTATACCAGCTAAGGGTCCGGTTGGAATGGTGTAGCTGGCCCAGAAATTGAGCAGTTCGGCCGGCCCTGATTCCTCCGGTCTGAGACCCAGGTATCCACTTTCCATATTGTCTTCCGTTACCTCAGTATGGTTGTTACTGTATCCGGCTACCAGGTTCAACCCATCTACCGGATTGGCTATCAGGCTTAATTCAAATCCTTTACTCACTACTTCTCCACCTTGAATGGAGTTATTGATATTGTCAGGATCTGTCATCAAGCGATTTTTAACCCCTATATTGTAATAACTTGCGGTGGCGGTAACTTTATCTTTATATACATTGGATTTAACCCCGAATTCATATTGGTTGGCTTGTTCGGGATCCAAGGCCTTAAGTCTGGGATTGGATCCATCGACATTGCTTACATTTACCGGTGCCAGGTTGACAAATCCGTTCATATAATTACCAAATACCGACACTTTCTCCGGCACTACCTGATAGACCAATCCCAATTTGGGAGACAGGGATGTCTGGCTTTTGGCTTCCTCTTCAACCCAGTAATCGGTCTTTCCATTGAAATTGTCCACCCGAAGGCTGGCCATCAAGGAGAGGGCATCGGTAAATTGAATTACATTGGAAATGTAGGCACTGAGCACCTCGCTGCTTCCGGTAGAATTGCCTTCAAACGAATCCTTCACCAGGTCATCTACACCTGCACGAGTCAGGATTCCGGTATCGTTGCCATCCGAAAGGGTAACTACTCCATTTCCTACCCAGCCGGTACTTCCGTTAAAGATAGAAGACCGGAAATAATCCATCCCAATAACCATCTTGTTTCTGAATGACCCTAACATAAAATCCCCGATAAAATTCTGCTGTATATCGGTGGTAATAGTTTGGCCATTCCTGTCAGAAATAAACCTGGTAAATGAATCCCCATCGCTGTTGTCAAACAGGTAGTGGTAATAGCCGTCCGTTTTGGTGGAACTTCGGGACAAAACCGTTTGAGAGGTCCAGGAATCATTGATTTCATAAATCGCCTGTGCCTGTATGCCGTAAGAGGAATTCTTGATATCCAATCCATTACCAGTGAAGGATGTCTCATAGTTTCTGGCAAAAAGATCCATATCGGAAAAAGTCAAGGGGTTGGAGCGATTGAGGAAAATCATCGGTGCATTCACGGAAATGGCATCCAGAAACTCCGTATTTATCAGAAAACTGAGTTTTTCGCTGGCCTTGAATTTAAATGAGGGTGCAATAAAAAATGATCTGCTGCTTCCTGCATCCTGAAAGCTGTTCCGGGTTTGGTAAGCAGCGTTTAACCGGACAGCGGAGGATTCTGATACCGGCTCATTGATATCTGCTGTCAATCGGTTCAATCCGAAACTACCTGTCACAAAACCAACTTCACGTCTTTCCTGCGCCAGGGGTTTCTTGGTGGTAATGTTGATCAGCCCACCATAAGAGATCATGGGGCTACCGAAAAGGGTTCCTGAAGGCCCTTTGATTACATCCACACTTTCTACGTTCGCTGGATCAAGCCCCCCGTTATTCACACTGGGCATCCCATTTACCATGGTAGGCTGCACCGAAAAGCCTCTCATGGTGTAATATTCTGCCCCATCACCGCCGCGTCCGGTAGATTCCCATAAGCGGGTTACACCGGTAGCGTTCTTGAGGGCATCATTCATATTCGTCACTACCTGCTCTTTCAACAGTTTGTCACTAATCGACTGGTAGACCTGGGGATTCTCCAGGTCTTTCAAGGGTAATTTGGAAACAGTAAAATTGCTATCCGAATAGAAGCGATTGGCATTCATGTCAGTTACCAAAACTTCGGAAAGATCAGTGGAACTTTCTTCCAGTTTAAAATCTACGGTTAATCTCTGAGCCTGCTTTAATTCAATCCGCTTTTCCTGGCTTTTTATACCCACAAAAGACGCTTGAAGGGTGTAGGTCCCGGCTTCCAGATCTTTGATCAAAAAACGCCCATGCCTGTCGGTGGTGGCCCCTTTGGCCTGACCGCTGACAGCTACATTAACAAATTCCAGGGGTTTGTTATCCACGGTAATTACCCTGCCACTTACACTTCCGGTCTGCGCATAAGCTGCGGAAAGCGTAAAAAATATTAAAACTGCAATCAATAAGGAGTACCTGTTCTTCATTCTATTTTCAATTTTGACAGGACAAAAGTATTAATAAGATTAATTCTAAACAACGCTATTTGGAAATAATCTTAATTAATTGAAACGATAGAAATTTTCTATTCAAGGGGCCTATTTTGGCTCAGGCCGGCATTTTGGGATTTTGATAGCAGGAATAATGGGTTAAAGCCAAAATCAATTGATTGAAGATGGGATTGGGTTGGGATGTTGTAGTCGATAACTGAATATGCACCAAAAATGGCTACAGGGGATACACCATCTTGTAAATATTCAATGTGAAGGTCAAATAAATTTTCCTTGTATTGTACTACCTGATTAAGGGGTGATTTAATATTAAAACTCTGTCCTTTAACTTTCCAATTCCTTCTTTCGTCAAGTTCATAGCTATCCAGGTGGTAGTCCTTAACTTCAATGATCAATGCTCCGTGGTTTTCCCTTAAAATAACAATATCAGGTCAGTCCCCATTCATAAAGGGATTAAAAAATACTTCAAAAGAATTATCAAGCTCACTTTCTAAAAATCGAAGCAACCGTAGTTCACCAGGTTCCGGTTTAACTTTTGCGGTAAGTATTTTTTCTAAAGGTGGAATATGAATTGCCATAAAGGATAAAAAATGATTTATTTTTAATTCAATATTTTCTCAAGATCCCTCAGATCCTTTTGATTTTCCAAATTGTCATTTCGTCTAATTATCATAAGTCAGTGCATTGATCAAGAAAGGGTTGATGTAATAGTTGGGCCGTCCTTCCCGCTTGATCAAAACGCCATCTGTGGAAAGCTGATTGAGGTATGTGGCGGCGGTTTGTCGGGATTTGAGCATCAGCGCCTGCTGTACATACTCGATCCGGGTTTGCCAATCCTTTGAGCTGTCCCAATGCCTGATGAGCCGTAGTCAATGCCTTAAGCACCACACGGGATTCCAGGTCATTTGCGTAAGGAAGGTTTGCCGGTTGCCAACTCATAAAACCAATTTTAGTGTTAATGTAAGGAAATAACTTTAACACTATTTCAAACAATGTTAAAAAAAACCGATTTTTTTAACATTAACCGCTGCCCATGTAAAACATTTCTCATTTCTTTAACATTAGCTCAAGCGCTTCCAAGTCCTTCCGGTTTTCCTCCATCAGTTCCTTCAAGCCTTTTGCATCTTTTTTTCCATTGATGATTTCTTCCGGTGTATCGTATTCCACCGCTTCATACACGATTTCCTTGTAGCGGTTGATGCTGAGGTCCCAGTCATTCGAAGCATCAGAGAAATAAACAACCGTTCGGTGCTGCCGTGCATCACCTATTTCGAAATGCGGTTCTCATCCTACTCCCATTTATAATGGGAAGGTAATAGACACAAAAAAACCCACCTCGAAAAGGCAGGTTTTGTTGGTATTTGTCGGGGTGGCAGGATTCGAACCTATACTTATCACCTATACAATATTTTACACAAATGGCTTATATACATATATATAGATATATCAATCCACCATTCCTGACATTTAAAATGGTATTTTGATCACATAATTAGCCCCACAAATAGCCCCACAAAAATAAATTCTTTATATTTATACCTTCAATCAACTAAAGGCAGATGGAAGCTACCCTACGATTCGAGTTACGTTTGGATACGGTGAACAAAATAGGGGAACACCCCCTAATTATGGTGCTTAGAATTGCCGGGCAGCGAAAAAAGGTGTCTACAGGAGTCAAGTTGTTTCCTGAGTTGTGGAATAATGAAAACCAACAAATAATAACTCTAACAGGAAAAATTAAGGACAAGCTGACCAAAAAGTATAAAGAGCATCTTCCCACCAAGAATCAACTGATCACCTGGCAAAATGACCTCCTCAAGCTCAAAAACCAGGTCATCGGAATTGAATCCCGCTATTCTTTGGATGGCAAAGCCTACAGTGCAGCAATGGTGGTGGAGCTATTAAAGCAATTGAAAACGCCTAAGGTAAAAAAGGATGAACCCTCCAATCAAATCTTTGCATTAATTGATGAATATATCAAGGAAAACGAACATACACGTGCTAAAGGCGGATTGAAGATTTATTCGTGCTTGAAAAATCACCTTCAAAATTACCATGCAAAAACCAAAACGAGCATAAGGATCGATGAAATTGATTATGGATTTATGCAATCCTTCCAGAATTTTTTGATTGGATGGGAGAAAGTTCACAAGACTACCAAAAATGTGAAATGGCTTAACAATATAACCATTGCCAAGCAGTTAAGTACCTTAAAAGCCTTTCTAAATTATGCCAGAAGAAGGGGCTTTAAAGTTAACGACGGATATAAGGATTTTTCCATTAAACGCCATAAACTCGAGGTAATCGCATTGAACCAAATGGAGTTGAACTCCTTACTCGATTTGGATCTAACATCAAATAAAAGATTAGACCAGGTAAGGGACGTTTTTTGCTTTAGCTGTGTAACAGGGTTTAGGTATTCCGACTTGGTGCAATTGAAAAGAGAGCATATCAAGGAGGATGAGATAAGGCTTACCGTGAAAAAAACAAAAGAACCTCTAATTGTACCATTAAATATTTACTCCCATGAGATTTTAAGAAAATACAACCATATGGAAACTCCTTTGCCTGTCATTTCTAACCAAAAATTCAATAATTATATAAAAGAGCTTTGTGAAAGGGCAGGAATAAGTGACCCCATAGAAAGGATTCGGTACAGAGGCGCAGAAAAAATCTCCAACATTTATCCTAAACATAAGGTGATCAGCGCCCACACTGGAAGGAAAACCTTTGCCACTCTCTCCCTGGAAAAAGGTATCCCCGCAGAAACGGTGATGAAAATTACAGGGCATGCCGATTACAAAAGTTTTCAGCGGTATGTAAAAGTTACAGAAGAAAGAAAAAGAAACGAGATGCAGAAAGCATGGGGAGCCCCTGTAAGGAATTTAGCTATTATTGAGAATTCGTCACAAAAAAAATGATAAAGATTTCCGTACAAAGCGGAGAATACAAACTGACATGGGTTGGGGAGCTAAAGCAGGAGATATTGAAACGCCACCCGGACGGGTGAATCATTTTGTTATATTAATTCGTTAACTTTAATGGAAAATAAATGAATCTGATGAAAGGTATCAATTACGTTACGGACGATAAAAACAGAAAAGTAGCCGTTCAAATAGACCTGAAAAAGCACGGGGACCTATGGGAGGATTTTTACGACAACTTGATAGCAGAGCTGCGCAAGGGTGAGGAGAAGATCCCGCTGGAGGACGTTATTAGGGACCTGAAAAAGGACGGCAAGCTGGATGAGTCAATATAAAGTATTGGTCAGCAAGTCAGCCGCAAAGTAATTGGCCAAATTACAGTCATCAATCAATAATCGGATTATAAAAGGCGTCATGGACCTATCTGAGGACCCAAGGCCGACCGGATCAAAAAAACTCAAGGGAGGCTCCGAAAACTGGCGCATCAGAATTGGGAATTACAGGGTTATCTATTCCATTGATGATGAGATACTCATAGTGGATGTTCGGAAGGTAGGCCACAGAAAGGATATTTACGAATGATGTTGTCCCGGCTTTTGGAGAATTTTTAGTTTGGGCATGACCCCCTCAGGTAAAGCGGCGTTTGTCATCTGGAACATGCAAAAGGCTGTTACAGCCTGCCATGAATTTTGGGCTCCTTCCTCTTTATCGGGAATCCCCTCCCAATTAAGGGTTTTGCCACTTGATGAATAGGTCACGACCTTCCCTGAAATGCGAATTACAGTTAAAAAAAATCACCCTACTACTTACTACAAACAGGTTTCAAATTAAAGAAAATCAGCTCCTTAACCTGTAGTAAGATAAAATAAATCAAGTTACTACACCTTACTACAAAAAGGACTTTTGTAGTAAGATGGATTTTGAGTTATAATACCCATAAAACACTGATTATCAATTCCTAAATCGCAAAATGTAGTAATGTAGTAGGTGTAGTAGGTGGTTTTCACGAAAAATTAAACTTTTTAAAATAAATGAAAATGAATCTGGCTTATTTTGTATCAGAAGCTTGGAATGAAAGGGATCCCTAAGGGTATACACTTTTTTCTTCATCAGCCAGTTATTCTTTGGATGGATTATCCGATGGAGAGTCTCCCGGCTAACCGATCATAAAAAACAAACCGGATGGACGTGATTCCGCTAGAGGATTAATATAGCATCACGGAATAAGGTATTTTGGGGTTGGGCTATCCACCTGTCCAGATATTGTTCAAATGTCTATATATTCCTATAAATAGCTTTGTACATATTGAAATAACCCATACCTGAATACATAGTTTTGTCAGAGTGTAATGCGAAAACAACACACATAGGAATTATTAACTATACTTATAATATTTACCTGGATATACCCATATTGAAATAAAAAGTATTCCTAATATTAAGTAAAATTGAATATTGATCCTGTGGAAAAACCGTCCTCGATTTCATTTATCCAGCAAAAAACAACCTTTTGGATACACCACCCATTTGCTGTGCACGGTCCTTGCAAGTTGTGTCTTTGTCCGACAAAAAACCTATCGGTTTTATTGTGCCAAAAACTTACTTGCCCCACCTGATTTCCATTAGATGGGGAGGGGAAAAATCCTCGCAACTCGAATTTTCAAAATTTTAATACTTAAGAAAGTCTCACTAAATTAAATTGGGAAAGGGCGCTGGAAACAAAACTGATGATAATACAACAATGTAATCAGAGATCGCCAAAGAAACACTTCGAGCAGCTAGATGCTAGCTGTCAGCTGTTGCCGGAGCATAACGTGACCATGAGAGTTAACCGTGTGGACAGGCTAAATGCCGACCGGGGCCGGGTGCTGGGTCCTGCCAGGACGCAGGAAGTACAAAAGGGCCCAAAGGTGAAACTTTTTATCCATGGCAAATATGAAGTTGCCCACCAAGACAGGCTTGAAGCAGGTATATATCAGCATGGGGATAGAGGACAAACCTGATCCAAGACCACCACTTTATCTATTGACAAACCTATGTTTTTAGGTATTATGATGAGCGCATAGTCTTGGATAAATTGATGAATAATAAAATAAATTTTAACCCACCATCGTAATTATCAACTTAAATTCCCTTATTTTTAAACGGTTTTTTAGAATAAAAATTCGACTAAGATGCTTTTTAGGAACTTGATTGTTTTGGGTATAGTGATAGTATATGGCAAGAATGTTTGCGCCCAGGCCCCAAATAGGTTGCCCTCTTCAGGAAATCCATTATCAGGATTACCTACTGGCAGTAACTCCCATCCATCCGGTTTATTACAATTCACCAGGTTATGATTCTTGGCTAAGAACAAAATATTATTTTTGGTATGGGAAGTTATTTGTTTTTTATTTCAATTTTATTGGCATTTATGAAATGTTGTTCACAAGGTGAAATCAACGTGTCTAAGGAATTACTGGTTGGAAGTTGGGCCTCGTGCCATGATGATGGATTATATTTAGAGTTACATTTTACTGAGGTAAATGATTATGCCTATCATTTAGATGGTGATATACTGGATTTTAATGTAGGAAAGTATATCGTTTGTTCAGATAAAATCCATATTTCAATACAGGAAAATGACCTAAACTGTGCACAAAATAATGTGGAGCAGATAGATATAACTTTCAAGTCCGGTGATGAGTTTGAAAGTAAGGAGATGGGTAAAATTTACAACTTTAGGAGATTATCAGATAAACCGATTATGAATTACAGGTTAGGAACCAAGGTACTTGAACGGGAGGGATATATGGATGGTTTTAGATTTCGAAAAGATACTTTTAATTGTTCTAATAATATTATCAAATAAACCTCTATTTTATCACCCGTTTTATTTATTTCCCGACTAACTTATAAATACCCAAATGTTTGATGATTTATATAATGATCCAGGATGGTTAAATTAACACGTCATAACCACAAAAATTTACAACTATCATGGCTGCTAATTCAATATACAGAACCGAGGATTTTGAATTTGACTTTTCAAAAAAAGAAATACGATTTTTTCGAAAAGGATATAACTATACCACCATTTCTTTTACCGAAGTGAATAATATTGAGGTGCGAAGGGGGAGTACTGTCCGAAATGTATGGTTTTTGGCCATAATTACTGGATTGCTGATTTTATTAACAATCGTTTTGTCGGGCAATTTGTTCGAAAGGTTAAATGAGGTCGGGAATTTTGCTCCCTTAAATCATAGTGACATAAGAAGGATTGGTGCAAATATTATTATTTTGGCTTCCTCCCTGTTTTTTGCTTCTTACATTTTGTATGCTATTACAAGGAATGAAGTTGTTTTGAAAATTAATCGCAAAAACAAACCCTATCCTCTTAAAGAGTTGGAAAATGTAAGGATGCAAGAACAATTTTATAAGGACTTAAATGATGTTTTTCCCTTTATAAAATTTGATTTAAATTTAGGCGAAAACTAATTGATTGGGGTCGAGTATTTGTAGGCGGATGGAATTAATGAATAATGGAGATAGTAGATGTAAATTTTAAGGTGACCTCAGAAGGTGTACACTTGCTTAGAAATAAATTTTCTTACCAAATCTTACCTTTTAATAAAATTGAAAATGCTTACATGGTAAGAGGCAAATCAGTAAAAAACTGGATTGTAATCTTAAGTTTTGGATTACTATTTTTGACCTTGTCAGCAATTTTACTTTATTATTTAATAAATAGTTTGTCAGTTGATGATAAACCCGTGAGATTTTATAACATGTTCGGAAATGGTTTAATTGGTGTAATTATTTTGGGAGTATTAGGAATAATCTCAATTTTCAACGCAGGCAAAACTATTCCAATAATCGTAATTGTTTCAAGCAAAAGAAAAATTGAACTCAGGATTTTAAAGAATCGAAAAAACTTGGATGAATTATTGCACTTTTTTACTTCTCACGGAATAGAAGTTGAAAGGAAGGGCTTTTAACTATTGAATATAACCCAGGAAAGACTTACACCAATTCCTGAAGGATAATGTTTCCTTTAATGAACCTTTAAAACCATCAACACCGAATTCTTAGTTATATTCATATACCTATCCTAAACCTGTTATAAGTCCAAGAAAACAGATTGAAATCATCTTAGAAACAAAAAAATCATAAAAGATTTGGCCCCACAATTAGCCCCAGACCAAAAACAAAAAACCCTAACTATCTAATTTACAGATAATTAGGGTTTTAATCAGTCGGGGTGGCAGGATTCGAACCTGCGACCTCCTCGTCCCAAACGAGGCGCGATGACCGGGCTACGCTACACCCCGAAAACTTTCAGTTTTGCTCCAAAAGCGATTGCAAAAGTAATCCTTTTTTCTTCAAATCAAAAACCTAAATGCGAAAATATGGGATAATTTAATTGTAAAATCCTACTGCCTGTTAACCTGCCAAAACCCCATTATTGCATTTCCGGAAATACATTGCTTTTAAAAATCTTGATCGCTATGGATAACAAAATGATCCCAAATATCCTGCGCAATACATCCAGGCCCGTCTTCCCCAATTTCCGCTCCAGCCAGTTGGTGCTTTTGAGTACCACAAATATAATGATCAGGTTCAGGATGATCCCTACGGCAATATTGGCCTGTGAAAATTCAGCCTTCAGCGTGAGGATGGTCGTCAGGGTACCTGCTCCAGCTATCAAAGGAAAGGCTATGGGTACTATAGAGGTACTTGTGGAGCCTGCTGCAGGATCGGGTTTGAAAATCTCTATACCCAGAATCATCTCCGCTCCCAGGGCAAAAATGATCAGGGCTCCGGCAATGGCAAAGTCCTCCACTCCTATCCCAAAGAGCTGCAGAATGGATTTGCCCAAAACCAAAAACAATACCATCAATACCCCGGCAACTACGGTAGCCTTGCCGCTTTGGATATGCCCTACCTTTTTGCGGAGATTGATGACAATGGGAATGGAACCCAAAATATCAATGACCGAGAAAAGGATCAGGGTTACTGAGAGTATTTCTCTGAAATCGAACATGCATGCAACCTATCAATAGCTTTCTAAAAATTGAATCAACTTTTCAAATTCTTCATCGGTAATGGCCGGAAAATTCGCAATTCGGAAGCTGGTAGGCTTCAATGGACCATAACCGCTGCCCATCTGCATGCCCTCCTTTTCTGCAGCCTGCTTGATGGCTTTGATAAAGGCTTCCTCGCCCCCAACACCCAAGACTGTTCTGCTCCGGGCCTTCGCATTGGTAACCAAAAAGGCCAGGGCGGCTGATTTGTCTACCAGGCCCTCCAGCGCCTGCATTCTGCTTTCGGTCTTTGCCTGTACCTCCCAAATGGAAGGCATGTCCTGCAATACCCTGTTCAGGAGATAAATACCCAGCACATTGGGGGTATAGTGGGTTTGGTAATTATAGGCGTTTTCCAGCATAAAGTTCAGGCTATTGTATCGGCCATATTCTCCCTTGCTTTTTGCCTTGGCAATGGCTTTAGGAGAGAGAACCAAAAGCCCCAGCCCTGCCGGCATACCAAAGCATTTCTGTACGGAGGCATACCAGACATCAGCCAATTTGAAATCCAGGTAAATCCCGCCCATGGAAGAAGTGGTGTCTACGGCCAGCATCTTATCGGGAAATTTCCCAGCCAATGCTGCAATGGTTTCGTTGGTCACCTGGCTGGCATTCGATGTTTCGTTTTGGGTGATGGCGATGACATCAAAAGCATTCGAAATTGTCAGATCAGCTACTTCCAATACCGTGTTTTTATCCAACTTCAAGGAGGCGGTTTCTGGAATGATATTTTGGGCGAAATCAAACCATTTCTTACCAAAAGATCCGGAAAATATATGA
The DNA here is from genome assembly GCF_010993705.1 of Cyclobacterium sp. SYSU L10401. Taxonomy (GTDB): domain Bacteria; phylum Bacteroidota; class Bacteroidia; order Cytophagales; family Cyclobacteriaceae; genus Cyclobacterium. The sequence goes on from NZ_WOFO01000013.1 coordinate 80,159, forward strand.
AAGGAAGCCTGTTCTACCAGGGACTGGGAAATGATTTCCCAGTTTTCGGTGGCACTGGAGGTAAACAACAGCTTGTAATCTGCAGGTATTTCCAGCCTTTGTTTCAATAGGCTTTCGGTATCCTTATACAAGTCCATAAATACCGCACTGCGGTGGTTGGCACTGAGGATCCCCTGGCTAAAAGCATCCTGAAAATATTCAGGTAATTTGTCAAAAACCTTAGACGGTCCCGGAGCAAAAGTGAGCATAGACATTATTGTTTTTCTTTCTGTATAAAATATTGCAATCCCAATTCATATCCCTGCAATCCCAAACCCGCAATCATTCCCACACATTCCTTGGATATGATGCTCTTGTGCCGGAATTCCTCTCTTTTGTAAATATTGGAAATGTGTACCTCCACCACGGGGGTTTGGATTCCTGCAATGGCATCTGATAGCGCCACAGAGGTGTGGGTATAGGCCCCTGCATTCATTAGTATGCCATCATGATCAAAACCCACCTCGTGAAGCCGGTTCACAAGCTCACCTTCTACATTACTTTGGTAATAGGAAAGCTTCAGTTCAGGATATTTTTTAGTTAATTTTTCAAAATAATCTTCAAATGAACTGCTTCCATAAATTTCTGGCTCACGCTTCCCTAAAAGGTTGAGGTTCGGACCGTTGATAATTGCGATTTTCAATTTTCAGTTGATTTAATTGTCTGTAAAAGGAATGGCAAAGTTAAGCAATCGGCCAATAAGTAAGGGGGATAATTTATTGTTTTTAAGAAAATGGCAACAAAATACCAGCGAAGGATTAATTTTACTACATGACTTGGGAAAAGGAAATCAGGGCTTTTGGCTATTACCTGAAAATTGAGCGCTCGCTCCAGGACAATTCCATTCTGGCTTACCGGCAAGATGTGGAAAAAGTGGCTGCCTATATGGGTAAAAATTTTCCCCATATCGCTCCGGATAAAGTACAACTGTACCACCTGAGGCAATTTGTAAATGATTTGGCTGCACTGAATATTTCAGAGTTTTCACAGGCGAGAATCATTTCCGGCATCAAAGCCTTTTACAAATACCTGATGTATGAGGACAAAATTCTGGACAATCCCGCCCTGCTTTTGGAGGCCCCAAAACTTACCAGGACTTTACCTGATACATTAAGTTATACTGAAATTGAAAAACTGCTGGATGCCATTCCTTTGGGAGAGCCGGAAGGGCATCGCAACAGGGCCATGCTGGAGATGTTGTATAGCAGCGGGCTACGGGTATCCGAACTGACTCATTTGAAAACGGGGCACTATTATAAGGATATTGGATTCTTACGTGTAACCGGAAAAGGCGATAAGGAAAGACTCGTGCCTGTAGGCAAGTCTGCTGCCAAATACCTGCGCCTGTACCTGGAGGAGGTCCGGCTGCACCAATCCATAGCTAAAGGAAATGAAGAGTACATTTTTCTAAACCGCAGGGGAAAAAAACTCTCCCGAGTGATGGTTTTTCTCATCATCAAAAAACTGGTCAAAGCAGCCGGAATCCAAAAGAAAGTAAGCCCCCATACGTTCAGGCACAGTTTTGCTACCCACCTAGTAGAGGGTGGGGCAGACCTCAGGGCAGTGCAGGAAATGCTGGGTCACGAAAGCATTACCACCACAGAAATTTACACCCACCTGGACCGGGATTACCTCCGGCAGGTCTTGAACGAATTTCTTCCCGGTAATAAGAAATAAGGTTTTGAAATAGGAGAAACCTGTCACCTGATTTCAGGCATGTTTTTTGAAAGCGGGTATCTCAAATACTGAATCAGTCAATTCAAAAAAGGCAGCAATACCATGAATAATAAAGTATTATATTTCCTTGGATTAGTCATCTGGTTGATGACCCTCCCTTTTTCGGCAGATGCCCAGGAAAAGCTCAATAAACTGGTGCAGGAAAGAAAAACCCTGCACCAGGAATGGCAGGCCTCTGAAAGTCAAAAGTCTGGTATTTTTGGCAACCGCACCAAGAAAGACATGAAGGCCACCAATGAATGGATGAACCGGATCATCCAAAAAGACAACCAGATCATGCAGGAACTGGAAATGCTCAAAGACATACAGACCACCACCATCGGCTACGAAAAAGAGGACTACAAATTCATTGCACACAAAGCAGAGGCGGATATTGTGAAACTCAAACGGGCCCTCCGTGAAAAAGACGGTGATATATTGGAAGAAAAAGAGAAAAAACGAACCTATGAATGGACTACTTTGATATTTTTTCTAAGCAGTATGGTTCTTGGTTTCATGTATTATCGAAAAAAATCTAAAGGTTCCTGATCTTCCAATGAATCAATTCGGGGGTTTTATTTCTTTTTTGTTTTAAAATCCGGGGGGTTTTGATAATTTCATTTTTTAAAACCCATCAACACATGAGCAAACTGATCATCAATAGTTTTGAAGACTTTCAACAATATATTGGCAAAGACCTCGGAATATCGGATTACCACCGGGTAAGTCAGGAACAGATTAACCTTTTTGCTGATGCCACTTTGGACCACCAGTGGATCCACACTGATCCCGAAAAAGCCAAGGCAGAAGGCGCATTTGGCGGCACCATTGCACATGGATACCTGACCCTTTCCCTGGTACCCTTTTTATGGAACCAGATCGTACAGGTCAATAATCTCAAAATGATGGTCAATTATGGTATCGAAAATCTGAGATTTGCAAACCCTGTGAAAGTAAATGACGAGATCAGAATGAAGGCAAGCCTCGCCAATATCAGCGATCTGCGGGGAACTATCAAAACAGAAATGCAGGTGAAAATCGAGATCAAGGGAGAAAAAAAACCTGCCCTTTCAGCCCATTTGATTTTCTTATACCATTTTCAATAATTCTAAGATAGACACTGACCTATTAAATAAAAACAGCACCAACGAGGTGCTGTCTTTATCATTGTTAAAAACCTAATCTAAACTTATTCCAGTCTATTTCTTTCCTCCGTGCTACCACTTCTCTGAGAAACTTTGAATTGTTCTCCCTGAGCAAATTTCCAGCGTAGGGTAAACCGTACACCTTGCATGCTGTTGTACTGCTGCACATCGGTATCAATGCGATGAAAGTCTATATTGCCCTTAAATTTCATGGTCCTGAAAATATCTGTCCCATTTACAGTTAAGCTTAGCTTGTCATCGTAAAATGTTTTAGTTACCCCGGCATCCACCCAGCTCATGGCATTGATCTTTAACTGTCCGTCCCGAAAGGGGCTTCGGTAAATTCCAATCAATTCCAACCTGAATCCTTTAGGCAGGTTAATGTTATGTTGGGTCCTGGCCATAAAGGAAAATTGTTTTTCATCCAACAGCTCATCTCCTAGCTGGGACTGGAAAGTATTCCCGTTAAATTGCAACATATTGCTGGTACTGTACCAGGAGGCAAACTCAATCGGAAGTATGGCTCTCAGGCTAAGGTTCTGCGTCCGGTCCAGGTTTTGCATCTGAATGCGGGTTTTTCTGGTTTCATCATCCTGCACCATGATCTGCCCAAATGCATTTTCGGTCTGGGAATAGGAAAGGGAAACCTGATAGGCGTTTTTGATGATGTGGTTCATCTCAACATTATTGGCATATTGCGGCCTCAATTGGGGGTTACCTTCCTCGGTGGTAAGCGGGTCGATGTAAAACACATAAGGATTCAATTGCCGGTAATGAGGCCTGGTAATCCTGCGATTTACATTGTAAACGATTTGGTAATTCTCATTTACCTGATGCTGCAGGTACAGGCTGGGAAATAGGTTCAGGTATTCCTGGCTGTTGACCTGAGAGGAGCTTACTGAGTTTCCTTCAATATCTGCATATTCTGCCCTCAAGCCTGCCTGGAAATTCAATTGCTCACTTATCGCTCCCTTATAGGAGGTGTAGGCTGCCAGCACCTGCTCCTTGTAAATGAAGTGGTTGCTGTTTGGGTCAGGGTTAAAGGCTCCTTCTTCCACACTTTTGGAAATGTCCAGCCGGTTATCTGAGTTTACCCAACTGCCTTTCAGGCCTGCTTCCAATTGCTTCCCTTCCCCTAGTGGCCGGGTAAAATCAGCCTTGGCCGTATAAATGGTATAGACCATTTCATTTCCCGTCCGGATCCTGTCTGAGGTTCCTTCCTCCGTATTTTCATTCAACCAGTAACGGTTGTTCAGCATGCCCAGGCTGTTGGCATCCATTTGGGTATAATCCAGGTCAGCGGTAAACTTGGTTCCCAGAGTATCCAGGGTGGCAATATAATGTAGATTACCAAAAATCCGGTAATTGTCAGAATCCGAATCATTGCGTGCATTCAGGAAATTCCTATCTGTATTTTCCGGATTTGAAATATTGGTGAGGGAATTCCCATCCTCGGTACCTTTCTGAGCAGAAGCCTGAAGGTTGATGCCCAGGCTGTGTTTGTCATTGATTTGATAATCAGTACCTCCGGAAAAAAACAGGTTATTCCTCAAAAGCTTTAATCTGGCCTCCTGGTCAAATTCGGAAAGCCCGTTTTCCAATTGAAACCTCCTGAGTATATCCAGGTCAATGAACCTGCCCCATTCATTGTAATTCAGACTGGCATTGGAAGTCCATTTGTTTCTTTTGACATTCAGTGTAGCTCCTGCGGAGGGAGTATGCAGTCCATTGTATTGGTTTCCTATATGAATATTTCCATTGGTACCATTAAAATTATTTTTCTTTAATACAAGGTTGATTACACCAGCTGCGCCCTCGGCATCATACTTTGCGGGGGGATTGCTGATTACCTCTATGCTCAGGATATTGTCTGCCGGCATGGCCCGCAGAAAGTTGGCCAGGTCAGATGCACTCATATAGGTTTGTCGCTCATCTATGAGTACAATTACCCCGGATCTGCCATTCAGGCTAATGTTGCCATCAGCATCTACAAATACCCCTGGTGAACGGCCTACCACATCCAAAACCGTATTTCCTTCAGCCATCACTGTCCCGGCCACGTTGACGATGGTTTTGTCTGCCTGTACCAATACATTGGGCTTGGCCGCATTCACCGTAACTTCGTCCAGTGCCGACATTTCATCGGTCAATTGAATTTTTCCAAAGTCCTTTTCTAAACCGGCTTCTAGCAAAAAGGGCTTACTTCTGTAAGGCGAGAAACCCAATGTAGAAATGCTGAGGCTAACCTCTTTAATGACATTCGTTTGCAAGGTAAAGTGACCGGATTCGTCAGAAATCACAGCTGTTACCAACGCTTCAGATGGCATTTCCAATAAGACAACATTGGCAAAGGGCAGGGGATCTCCCTTTTCATCTATTAAGGTGCCAATTACAGTAGCTGATGGCTGTTGAGCAGCCAGGTGGCTCCATCCAAGCAAAAATAACAATGCGGTAGCAAATAAGTGCTTTTTTAAGTTCATGGTCATAGGTATCAAATCGTTCTATGCCATGATAAGGGAAAAAGGTGCCAAACCCCAAAAAATAGTTTAAAATACTGTATTTCAATGCTTTATAAAACAGGCTGTTCGATTTACTGTCTCAAAACCGAACACCTTCATTGTTCGCTAACCGAACAATAAAAAACCCCCAGGGAAATTCCCGGGGGGTCAGGTATGATACATTAAGCTACCTCCAGTTATTTGGCGGCAGCGAATTTTTTAGCCACTTCCTCCCAATTCACCACATTCCAGAAAGCTGCAATGTAATCTGGTCTCCTGTTTTGGTAGTTCAAATAGTAAGCATGCTCCCAAACATCGAGTCCAAGAATAGGCGTACCTTTGGTCTCAGCAATATCCATCAAAGGATTGTCTTGGTTTGGTGTAGAACTTACCTGTAATTCGCCATTGCTTACGCTAAGCCAAGCCCATCCGGAGCCAAATCTGGTGGCAGCTGCATTGGCAAATTCTTCTTTAAACTTATCAAAAGAACCAAATTTCTTATCTATAGCAGCAGCCAATTCTCCGGAGGGTGTTCCACCGCCCTTAGGAGATAGGATGGTCCAGAAAAGTGAGTGGTTGTAATGTCCACCCCCATTGTTTCTGACGGCGGCAGATGCGGAGGATATCCCCTTCATGATTTCTTCAATGCTTTTAGATGCCAGATCTGAGCCTTTTACAGCATCGTTCAACTTGGTCACATAAGCATTGTGGTGCTTGCCATGATGGATCTCCATTGTCTTGGCATCGATATGTGGTTCCAATGCATTTTTCTCGTAAGGTAAACTAGGAAGTTCAAAAGCCATTATTTTATTTTTTAAAGTTAAACATAAAGTTAGTTGATGGTATTGGGTTCATTTTAAAAACCTACCATTACAAACCAATGATCTCCAAAAATGGTTCTTTTATTCCTTTGAATCTCTAATTTCTGAGATTTCTGAAAAATGCCTGCAACAAAATCTGGGAATTCTCCTGCAATAGTCCAGCTGTAACCTTTGTCTTGGGATGGAGCAGGCTGCTGCCCAGACGGGTAAAACCTCTTTTGGGGTCTGCGGCACCATAATGCAATTCCCCCAGCTGAGCCCAGTAGGCGGCACCGGCGCACATGGCACAGGGTTCGAGGGTAACATATAACCTGCATTCCGGTAAATACTTGGAGCCAAGTGTATTGGCAGCAGCGGTAATCGCCAGGATTTCCGCATGTGCGGTCACATCGGTGAGCCTTTCAGTTTGGTTATAAGCTTTGGCAATGATTCGGTTTTTCACTACCACCACAGCACCGACCGGGATTTCCCCTTCTTCAAAAGCCACCTGGGCTTGCTTCATGGCTTCCTGCATCCAGTATTCATGAGAGTAAATTACAGGTTCTGCCATTAAAAAAACATATCAAAAATTTCTTCCCTAACTCCTTTATTGATAATGAGTGCCAGGATAAGGGAAACTATAAGCCCTATGCCGGCTTTGACCAAATCATTCTTGGCCAGTCTGTATGCCCTGACCAAACGGGCCTTTCTTTTTTTCAGCTTTTTGGATTTAGCCAGGGCGATGGATAATTCCCTGCCTCCCAAAAGACCTATAAACACCCAGGTGGTACTCATAGGCATGTTGCTGTATGCCTTGAAATAAAAGAGAATTACAGCATAAACCAGGTCTACAATGGTGGCAGCCCTGACATCTGTGACACGGGTTTTTTCATTGACGATACCCTGAATTTTATCGCCCTTCATATAGAAAAGTACTCCCAGTCCCAGAAAAACGAAGCCGGTATAGGCTGAAAATTCCCATACATTGAGCTGCCGGGGTAAAAATACAGCTATATTAGCTGCATCCTGCATGATCCATACTGCCCACAGACAGCCGGAAGTAATCCACTGTAGGAAATACCAATAATTCCGGGGCTTTCCCTTGAGGTAATTGGTCACAAATTTTTCCAATACATACCAAACAATGATGGCCAATATAAAGGCTACAAAATACCCGATAAAACTTTTTTGCATGACACCCAGTATGGTGCCCGCCTTGTAGGTAAATACATTCAGCAACAAAAAGGTGGTAGAGACAGGCATTCTCAACCTGGTCATGACCAGCAATACAATCGGAGCTGCAATCTGCAGAAATACGAAGCTTTGAGGTGCCTGATCCAGCCCATCTACCTGAAGTCGCTGGTAACTCACATCCCCATTGTAAGTAAACCAACTGTAGGTAACCGTTCCGACAAAAATCAAACCCATAAAAAGCCAAAGAAAATACCATTTCCGGTTTTGGTTGGAAGCGATGAAAGTGCCTATGGTTTGTATGCTGTCATTGGCAATGGCGGAATAAGCGGCCAACATAAAACCAAACCACATGGCGGCGTAGGTGTATGGGGTGATGATACCCGCCACGGAAATCAAAATACAAATGATCAGCAAAAATGACTTTTCCTTTTTTGTAAAATCAAACAGGGAATAAGCTGCTTTGGATAAAGCATCCTGGTTTATATTTTGATCTTTTAGTTTGGCCATAAGTTGGTTTTGGCTTGGATTAAGGATGCAAATTAAACAAGAATTTCTAAGGAAGTTGTTACCAAATTGTTAAGTCCCACGCCATGCCTACAATAAAACATTCCCAAAATCATCTGGAAAGATCCCGATGCTTGCCAAAAATATAAAGATTTTATCTCTAACCCATTCAAATGCGTGTTTTTTAATCAAATCTACCGGTGCTAATCCGAAATTTCATTTTTAACATAAGTTTTACCTGAAAAGCGTGTAATTCTCTTTTCTCTATACGTATTTTGCAGCTTCAAATAGCCTGAATATCTAGCATTTTTAAATGACCAAAACTCTGGAAGGCAATACCTATAAAAGAAATGTGATCATGGCAGCCACTGTGGTTCTAGGCTTGTTGTTTTTCATGTTTTCCATCGACTTTTTGACTTATGCACTGGCCAGCCTTAACAATGATGTCGCCAATACCCTATTTATGGCCACCATCAACCCCTTCGTAGGACTGTTTATTGGTTTGCTGACAACCGCTTTGATCCAATCCAGCTCTACCGTTTCTGCCATGGTGGTGGTACTGGTAGCATCCGGAAACCTGAGCCTGGCGCAGGCGGTTCCCCTGATCATGGGGGCAAATATTGGTACTACCCTTACCAGTACCCTGGTGGCTTTTGGATATATCATGAAGAAAAAATCATTTCGAAAAGCACTTTCTGCAGGTGTATTGCATGATATATTCAATATCATATCCGTCATCATCCTATTGCCTCTTGAAATCTATTTCGGGGTTTTGAGTGAGATGGCTGCCTGGATTACACTGGGCTTTGTCGGGGAAAGCCAGCTTCTGAATGGAGAAGCCGTCTATCAGGGCTTTTTCCTCAGACCACTCAGCATTTACCTTTCCCAGGTTTTGCACTGGCCCTTGCTTTCCCTCTTTGCCGGAGTTCTGATCCTGGTAGGCTCCATCAAAATGCTATCCGCCCTGGCTTACAAATCACTGATTACTCCCAATTTTAAAAAGGTCCGGAAACACATATTCCATTTCCCTTTTCGCTCTTTTGCCTATGGCATGTTTTTTACCGCTGCGGTGCAATCGAGTACCATTACCACTTCCCTGATGGTAACAGCCGTAGCTACCGGAAAGGTAGCTTTGCGAAGGGTTTTCCCTTTCATTATGGGGGCCAATGTGGGCACCACCATTACAGCAGTAATCGCCGCCTTGTACAAAACTGAAGCAGCCATCAGCGTAGCCATTGTTCATGTCTTGTTCAACCTTATCGGCAGCCTGATTTTCCTGCCCTTCCCTGGCATTCGGGAGATTCCGGTTAGACTGGCAAAAAATTTCGGCAAAACCACCGCCAATACCCGGGTGGTAGGCTTTGCCTATATCCTCCTTACGTTTTTTGTGATCCCCTTCTTTCTGATCTATTTCAACCAATCGGAGGCCAAACCTGAATCGGTGGATAAATCAAAGCAACCGGTCGCAAGGGAAATCTCAATTACTCCGATTGATCCCCCAGGTAAGCATCCATGATTTGTACCCCACTACTGGTACCAATCCGATCTGCTCCGGATTCGATCATTTCAAGGGCCTGATCAAGGGTTTTGATGCCTCCACTTGCTTTGATGCCTACCTGGCTGGGCAGGTATTGCCGCATCTGTTTAATAGTGGCGGCTTTTGCACCCTCTGGAGCGAAGCCTGTAGATGTTTTGACAAAGTCCACTCCGGCATCCCTACATAGGGTACAGGCATCACGCAATTCTTCCTCATCCAGATAGGCTGTTTCCACAATTACCTTCAGAAACCGTTCTTCCTCATGGCAGCACTTGGCCAACTGGGCCAATTCTATTTTAGGCCAGTTCATGCCAGATTTAAAAGCGGATAGCGCCCAGACCACGTCCAATTCATCTGCTCCATCACTGATGGCCTGTTGCGTTTCAAATACCTTGGTTTGAGTCATGCCATATCCCAATGGAAAACCGATAACCGTCACCACTTGAATGTCCTCCCCTGACAGTTCCCGCTTTACCTTCTTTACCCAAAAAGGAGGTACGCAAATACCCCTGAACTGGTATTTTCTGGCCTGGTCTGTCAACAATCTTATCGCCCGCTCATCCACTGTAGGATGCAAGGCCGTGTGTTCAATATATCGATGCAAATTTTTCATTAGTCAATCAAATTGTGGATATTCGTGTGTTTATGGAATACTTGATCCTCGGCCTGGGCTGGTTGTTTTTCTATGTCAGCCATACCTTCCTGGCAAGCCTCAATATAAAAAGAAAAATCAAAGCCTGGATGGGTAATGGGTACAAATGGTATCGATTGTGCTATAGTCTGTTTGCGACCCTCACCTTCTTTGCCCTTTTGCTTTTTGCAGGAAGCATCGATCCCCTTTGGTTGTTTGTTTCGACCAACTGGACTACCTATCTGGGTTTTATGCTGGCCACCTTTGGAACCATCATTGCCATGAAAAGCATGAAAGGGGTCTCTACAGGCAAGTTTATCGGGCTAAAGCCACATGATGACCTGAAGGAAAAACAACCGCTGATCACCGGGGGATGGTACCAATACATGCGGCACCCTCTCTATGCAGGCCTGATCCTCATCTTTTTAGGATACCTGTTCTACTTACCCAATCTGGCCTCTCTGATCCATCTGCTGGCACTTTTGTTCTACCTTCCTTTTGGCATTTACCATGAAGAAAGAAAGCTACTGGAACAGTATGGTGAAAGTTATGCCAACTACCAAAACAAGGTTCCCCCACTCCTACCCCGATTCAAAATATGAATGAACTTATCCTATATTCCGTCCTCTTACTCCTGGTATTGACCCACCTGGTATTGGCCAGCCTGCTGTACAGAAAAATCAACAAAGACACCCGGCTCGACTTCCATGAAAAAAATGACTGGCGCCTGAAAGCCCTGATATTTCCCGCCTACTATTGGTTTAAGTATAAAAAACAAACCTAAACTCCTGATTCTTTTCCAGGAAATAGCATTGACCTCAGGAAAGGTTCCAATCCACCAAACCGATTAAAATCTAAGGTATCCGGAAAAACCATTCATTTCCCGCCATTTTCCCAAATTCCAATTTCAGAAAGTTCTCCACAAAAAAAGCCCACCTGTGCAGTGGGCTTTGATTAAATTGAAGGCAGCGATGGTTTTAAATGGCCCAGGCTTTGTCTCCTTTTTTGTACTCCATACAAGGGTCATACCTTCCCGGAGTTTCCACAAAACGCAAGGCCTGTGTAGCACCAATTTCTGAGGTAAAGTAACCCAAGAGGGTCAAATCCTTGATCATCAGAATATATTTTGCTTCTTCGTTGTTATCAGCATTCTGATCCATGGCAGCTTTATTAAGCTGGTTCAGAAAAGCTGTCCTTTCTTCCACAGAAGCCTCCATAAAATCTTTGCCTACTTCAGATTTAAAATTGCTTTTCAGGCTATTGAGACCATTGATAAAGCTTTTTTGTTGTTCCTCTGTGTAGGTATCTTTGACCATCATCGCCATAAAAGATCCGATGCCGGCTGCTTTGGCTCCCGGGGTATCCGTTGCAGGAATGATGGCTTCTCCGATTTCGTCCATGTAGGCCAATTCCTCCTCCGAGAAATCCAATCCTTCGATTTGCTTTTCGGGCGCACAACCGGTGAGGATTACATTGGCCCCTACCATGGTACCTCCCATCATGAGAACCACACTCTTGAGGGCCTCTCTTCTGTTCATTATAGTCATCTTGATTCTTTTTTGGGTTTTACAAATTACCTTTCTTCAGTTCTTCCACAGCAAAACTCGCCGCTCTGGCTGTCATGGCCATGTAAGTCAGCGAAGGGTTTTGGGCTGCGGCAGAAACCATGGCTGCACCGTCTGTCACAAAGACATTTTTGGCGTCCCATACCTGATTGTTGCCATTCAAAACAGAAGACTTGGGATCTCTCCCCATCCTTGCTGTACCCATTTCATGGATTCCTTGTCCGAAGGTATATCCATTGTCATACGTGCTTACATTTTTAACTCCGGCAGCTTCCAACATTTCTGCAGCATCGTTCATCATGTCCACCCGCATTTTCTCTTCATTATCCCGGATGGCTGCATCCATTTCCAAAACATACATCCCCCATTTATCCTTCTCAGTTTTACTGAGCTTGATGGTATTGTCGTGGTAAGGAAGGATTTCTCCAAAGGCAGTCATGCCCAAGGTCCAGGCTCCTGGTTCGGTAAGCTCTGCCTTTAAAGGAGCTCCAAAATCCAGCTCAGCGACGGTTCTGCTCCATCCCTGTCTGCTGGCTCCTCCCTGATAACCAAATCCCCGGACATAATCCCTGCTTTCATTACCCACATTCCTGTACCGGGGTACATAGAAGCCACCCGGCCTTCTGCCAAAGTAATACTTATCCTCATAGCCTTCTACGGTGCCATTGGCTCCCAGACGGAAGTGGTGGTCCATTACATTGTGGCCCAACTCACCGGAACTGCTGCCAAGACCTTCCGGCCAGATATCGGTAGCAGATCGCATCAATACTGCCGTGGAATTGAAGGCTGACGCACAAAGAAAAACTATTTTGGCATCGAATTCATAAGTCTCGTTGGTTTCTCCGTCAATGATCTCCACTCCGGTAGCCTTTTTGCTGTCCTTGTCATACAGGACCCTGGTAACAATCGACCATGGCCGAAGTGTCAGGTTTCCTGTGGCTTCAGCCGCAGGAAGTGTAGAAGACTGTGTACTGAAGTAGCCCCCAAAAGGACATCCCAAAGAGCATTTGTTTCGGTACTGACAACCCGGTCTGCCCGGAAGGGGCTGTGTAATATTGGCCACCCGGGCATTGGTCATTACCCTGGATCCATCAAAGTGATTTTTCAGCCGCTCTGCTACATCCTTTTCTACGCAGTTTAAAGGAATAGCCGGCATAAATTCTCCGTCAGGTAAGATATCCAAACCATCCTTGTTACCGGAGATACCGGCAAATTTCTCTACATAACTGTACCAGGGCGCCAGGTCTTTGTAGCGTATGGGCCAATCCACGGCGATGCCTTGTTTGGCATTGGCCTCAAAATCTATGTCTGCCCAACGGTAACTTTGCCGTCCCCAGAGCAGGGAACGACCCCCTACCTGATAGCCCCTAAACCAGGTAAATGGTTTCTTCTCTATATATGGAGAGTCATCTTCATGTGCCCACCAGTCCAGATTGAGTTCGTTCAGCACATAATCCCTCCGCAGGTTAGGATGGTTCTCCAACATTTCAATGGTTCTCCTACCCCTGTGTGGAATTTCCCAGGGTGCTTTGGTTGCATTTTTATAGTCCTGTACATGTTTGACATCAGGTCCCCTCTCCAAAAGAAGGACTTTCAAACCCTTCTCAGTCAGTTCTTTTGCTGCCCATCCGCCGCTGATTCCGGAACCAACGACAATAGCGTCATAACTTTGATTAGCCATATATATAAATTGTTTATTTTAGGTGTTGCAATACTATTGATATTTTTAAAGAATTCGTATGATTTTATCCTTTTACTCTTTTTATTCCACGCTATTTATAAATACTCTAAATTATTTTATCCATGATTTACTCCGTAGATAACTCCCTGGATTGCTGAATGTTTTTCCTGTCCCGGCGAAGGGCATTGGCCTTCCTGAAGTCATTGTCTTTGAAAAAAATCACAAACAATATGGTGACAATGAACGCAATTCCTGAGGGTATCAGCCAGATTTTTTTCCAATCGTGTACACCGTCGGCAAAATACAAATCAGAAACAAAGCCCGCAATCCAAAAACCAATCAACATCCCTACGCCATAAGTGGCCAGGGTGATCAGGCCCTGAGCCGCACTTTTGTATTTAGGACCTGCTTTGGAGTCCGTATAAATCTGACCTGATACAAAGAAGAAATCATAACAGATCCCATGCAGGGCAATACCGATAATCAGCAGGTAAGTCCCCTCTCCGGCATCCCCAAAAGCAAAAAAGACATAGCGCACCACCCAGGCCAGCATGCCTACCACAAGGGTGACTTTTAAGCCAAATTTCCTGAAAAAGAAAGGCATCAGCAAAAGAAACAATACTTCTGATACTTGCCCGATGGTCATTTTGCCAGTAGGATTAGAAAGCCCCACCTCAGAAAGGAAAGGATTGGCATTCTGGTAATAAAAGGCCAGCGGAATACAGATCAAAACTGAGGAAATAAAGAAGATGGCAAAATCTTTGTCTTTTAGTAACTTCAGGGCATCCAAACCCAGCAATTCGGAAATGGATTGCTTTTCATTACTTCTTGCGGCCGGAGGAGTGGCGGGTAAGGAAAAAGCAAAAAGCCCCAGAACCAGCGAAGAAACAGAAGACATCAGAAAAGTATTGCGCAGCATACCCTCTCCAATCGCAGCTGAGCTGTCCCAGACAAAGAAAAAACTGATCATCAGACCGGAAGCTATCCAACCAATGGTACCCCAAACCCTGATGCTGCTAAACTCTTTGGAAGGATCCTTCATTTGGCTGAAAGAGACGGAATTGACCAGGGCCAGGGTAGGCATGTAAATCAGCATGTAAAGGAATACATAGGGATAGAAGGCAGCAAAACTGTCTGAAATAAACATCAGGTACATCAGCACTGCCCCCAGTAAATGCAAAATACCCAGAATCTTTTCCGCATTGAAATACCTGTCAGCTATCAAACCTATCACAAAAGGTGCAATGATGGCCCCAAATGACTGGGTAGAAAAGGCGGCCGCCAGTTGGGCCCCATTTGCCTCCAGATTATTACCCAAAAAAGTACCCAAAGTAACATACCAGGAGCCCCAGACAAAAAACTCCAGAAACATCATCAGGGAAAGCTTAAATCGGTTATTGGTCGTCATGTTTATACAGGATTATAGTTTCTGTCGGGGGTAATCAGCCTTCAAACTATTGTGGGATTTATTTAAATTTAAGCCAATTTAATGTAAATTTATCATTTCAGAAAGTGAGAGAGCTAATCTCAGTCTGGCATTTGGGTATTTTAATTCAAGCAGACATGCATTGCATTTCTTACACCTGAAAATAAATATAGAAGTTTAAATCGAACTAAAAAAACCAGTAAACCAAAGATCAGAATAATGAGCAACAGAAAACTTAAAATGGGGATGATAGGTGGTGGTCCGGGCTCTTTTATAGGAGCCGTACACAGGATATCAGCTGCCATGGACGGAATCATTGAACTGGCTGCAGGAGCTTTTAGCAGCAATCCCGAAAAGTCTGCTGAAACAGGCAAAGAACTATTTTTGCCTGCCGAAAGGGTATATGGATCCTACGATGAAATGTTTGCCAAAGAAAAGCAATTACCCGAGGAGGAAAGAATAGATTTTGTCGCCATCGTTACCCCCAATCATGTGCATTTTGATCCTACCAAAAAAGCTTTGGAAAATGGCTTCCATGTGGTATTGGATAAGCCCATGACTTTTAATTACGAGGAAGCCAAAACACTCAATAAAATTATTGAAGAGACCGGTCTTCTATTTTGTCTGACCCATACTTACACCGGATATCCCATGGTCAAAGAAGCAAGGCACCTAATAGCTACCGGGGTATTGGGTAAGATCAGAAAAGTTTATGTAGAATATCCACAAGGCTGGCTCTGGACCTCTCTGGAGAAAACGGATTACAAACAGGCCATCTGGCGAACTGATCCCAATAAAAGCGGCATCGCCAACTGCATGGGCGATATTGGCACACACGCCTTTAATCTGGCAGAATATGTAAGTGGACTAAAGCTGACAAAGCTTTGTGCAGATTTAAACATAGTGGTGGAAGGCAGGACCCTGGACGATGATGGTGCCGTATTGTTGAAATTTGATAATGGTGCCTCAGGGGTATTGATGGCCACCCAAATTGCCTCCGGTGCAGAAAACAATATTAAGATCAGGGTGTTTGGTGATAAGGCCGGGTTGGAATGGGAGCAGGACAATGCCAATTCCCTGATCGTTAGGCATCCGGAAGCCCCGGATCAGATTTACCGTACCGGCGGGAATATCCCCTACCTTTCTTCCTGGGCCATGGAGAATATCCGTACCCCGGGTGGGCATCCGGAAGGCTACCTGGAAGCTTTTGCCAACCTGTACCGCAATTTTGCCAGAACCTTGTATGCCAGAAAGAATGGAGAGCAGCCCTTAAAGGAATGGGAAGACTTTCCGGGAGCCGAAGATGGACTCCGAGGCATGGCTTTTGTAGAACATGTGGTGAAGAGTGGGAAATCTAACGAAAAATGGACTAAATTTGAACTTTAAAAAACAAAGACCCTTATGAAAACCATTAAAGGACCAGCCTTATTTTTGGCGCAGTTTGCAGATGATGTAGCACCTTTTAATAACCTGAAGGACATTTGTACCTGGGCAGCAAGTATTGGGTACAAAGCGGTACAAATCCCTACCTGGGATGCCCGCCTCATTGACCTGCAGAAGGCAGCTGAAGACATGAATTATGTCAAGGAAATTCAGGCTACCGTCAAAGCTGCGGGAGTGGAAATATCCGATTTTTCTACCCACCTCCAGGGACAGCTGGTGGCCGTACATCCAGCCTATAATGAATTATTTGATGCTTTTGCCCCGGCAGAACTGGCCGGAAATCTCAAAGGAAAGCAGGAATGGGCCGTACAGCAATTGATGTGGGCAGCCAAAGCCTCCAAAAATTTTGGTATGAATACCCATGCTACCTTTAGTGGCGCACTGATGTGGCATACCGTTTATCCATGGCCACAGCGTCCTGCAGGCCTGGTGGACACCGGATTTGAAGAATTGGCCAAAAGGTGGCTTCCCATCCTGGATGAATTTGATAAATATGGCGTAGACGTCTGTTATGAATTGCATCCGGGAGAGGACCTGCACGATGGAGTCACTTTTGAACTGTTCTTAGAAAAGGTAAACCACCACAAAAGGGCCAATATCCTGTATGATCCCAGTCACTTTGTGTTACAATGCCTGGATTACGTGGAGTTTATCGATATTTACAAAGACAGAATCAAAATGTTTCATGTCAAGGATGCCGAATTC
Source organism: Cyclobacterium sp. SYSU L10401 (assembly GCF_010993705.1). Classification (GTDB taxonomy): domain Bacteria; phylum Bacteroidota; class Bacteroidia; order Cytophagales; family Cyclobacteriaceae; genus Cyclobacterium. The sequence goes on from NZ_WOFO01000013.1 coordinate 97,043, forward strand.
AACCCAACCGGCAGGCAAGGCGTCTACGGCGGCTATTCCAGTTGGGTGGAAAGAGCCGGCAGGTTCCGTTCCCTGGGAGATGGACAGGTAGATTTCAATGCCATTTTCAGCAAACTGTCTCAGTATGGTTTTGACGGTTGGGCAGTATTAGAATGGGAATGTGCGCTGAAACACCCTGAAAACGGTGCCATCGAAGGTGCCAAATTTATCAGTGAAAAAATCATCCGGGTGACGGAGAAAACATTTGACGATTTTGCTTCTACGGGAGCGGATGAAGGATTGAACAAAAAAATATTAGGAATCAATTAATCTATTTATAACAAACAATGAAGTTAAATATCAAGCTAAGCCTGGCTATCCTTGCAAGTGCAATGATGGCAGTATCCTGCGGGGGTTCCGGTGGCGGAAATTCGGAATCTGAATCAACAAGCAGCACACCTACGCCTACTCCCGAACCTCCAAAAGAGGTCAATCTGGAAGAAAAGTACAAAGACGATCCCATATTTATCAAAGGGGTGGAACTGATGCAGCAAAATGACTGTCCCAGTTGCCACATGATTGAAAGAAAAATAGTGGGTCCATCTTATGCCGATGTAGCCGCAAAATATGAGAGTACCGAAGAAAATGTAGAATTGCTTGCCGGCAGGGTCATTGCAGGTAATGTGGGTGTTTGGGGAGAAATTCCTATGCCTGCCCATCCGGCTTTGTCTGAAGAGGATGCCAAAGACATGGTAAGGTATGTACTCTTGCTAAAAAAATAAATAATGCGAAAAAGAAACCTATCATTGGCGGTATTACTTTTGGCCGTATGGAGCTGTGGCCCTGCTAACCAGGAGAATACCGCGAATGAGGAAAATATCGAGGAAATTATTGTGACGGAAGAAGAATGGATCAGCCTTTTCGATGGCAACAGCCTTACCGGCTGGACCGGATTTGGCAAAGACCAACCCGGGGAAGCCTGGGAAGCAGCGGATGGTGTGCTTTACTTTAATGCCCAGAAGAAGGAAGATGGCGCTACTGGAGGTGATTTGGTTACCAAAGAAGATTTTGGGGATTTTCACCTGGAGGTAGAATGGAAAATCTCTGAAAACGGCAATAGCGGTATCATGTTTCATGTACAGGACAATGGTGAATACGGGGCTCCCTATTTCACCGGACCCGAATACCAATTGCTGGACAACGATGGCCACCCTGATGGAAAGATCGTCACGCACCGTACCGGAGATCTGTATGACCTGATCGAATCCACAGAGGAAGCTTCCAAACCTGTAGGGGAATGGAATAAATCAGAAATCAAAGTAGAAGACGGTCAACTGCAGTTTTTCCTGAATGGGGTAAAAACAGTAGAAACCACACTTTGGGATGATCAATGGAAAGCCATGGTGGCAGATAGCAAGTTCGCCCAATGGGAAGATTTTGCTACCTTCAAGGAGGGTAAAATCGCCTTGCAGGACCACAATGACGATGTCTGGTTCAGAAATATCCGGATCAAAAGATTGTAGTATTAGTTTTTTATTAAGAATAGAAAAGCCGCTGAAACCAGCGGCTTTTTTTATGGAATGAAAATAATATTTCGCCATCCATTTTCAATTTTGGTAAAAAATCCCCCTACCCCCTTAGTAAGGGGGAGTTAGATACGTAGGACCTAAAGGTCACGGTATTACCGCTGGATTTAATCAGCACTTTTCAGTGGCTCCAATTCAGTATTAAATCAGCACTTCAGCTATTCCCCCTTTTTAAGGGGGCAAGGGGGATTTTTACGAGCATTTCTAAATGTTTAGCTCAAAAACCTGTATGAGGAACTCCATTTTTATCTTCCCAATCATCCATAAATGCCCCAATTTCCTGAAGAACAAAAGGCATGGATTTCTTAACTTCGGTATCTAGAAACCTGAGAAAACGTAAACCCATGTTTTCCAAAATCAATTGCCTGTTTTGATCCTCTACGACAGATTCAGCATAAAAGTGGCTACCCCCATCAATCTCAATTACCAATTGCAATTTCCTGCAGTAGAAGTCTACAATATAATTTCCCAGCGGTCTTTGCCTGTTGAATGCATGCCCTCGAAATTGACTTGCCCTTAACTTTTGCCAAAGTAAAACTTCGGAAAGGGTAGCATGAGATCTCAATTCTCTTGAGAATTCTTTCAAATTCTTGTTGTAAGGGACAAATCGCATGAAATAATTTAAAAATTATCGCTTAAAATTCCAGGGTTTTTTTCTTTAAAATTGGGATAAAGGTTAAAATAATATTTGGCGATCGTTTTTCCATTTTGGTAAAAAATCCCCCTTTTTCCCCCTTGGTAAGGGGGATTTTGATACGTAAGGATTTATAAGCACGGAAATTCCGCAGGATTTGCTCAGCCCGTTGAAATGGCACCCATTCAGCACCACTACTCCTGGATTTTCTATATAAACACCAAAAGCCGCTGAAATCAGCGGCTTTTGGTGCGTAAACAATTAAAAGAACTTTATAAATTTAAGCTACAATGGCCTCCAAAATTTTATTTAACGTAGCACTGGGTCGCATCAATTTGGAGGTCTTTTCTCCATCCGGCCGGTAATAACCTCCAATATCCATGGGTTTTCCCTGAGCTGCAATCAACTCCTCATTGATGGCTTTTTCTTTCTCTACCATCTCTTTGGCTACCGGTGCAAATATTTTTTTCAATGCCTCGTCATCATCCTGATTGGCCAGGGCCTCTGCCCAGTACATGGCCAGGTAAAAATGACTGCCCCTGTTGTCTATCTCATTTACTTTTCGGGATGGGGATTTTCCTTTTTCCAGGAATTTGGCCGTAGCCTGATCCAGGGTTTTGCCAAGGACCTTTGCCCGCTTGTTATCAAATGTATCCCCCAGGTGGTCCAGAGAAACTGCCAATGCCAGAAACTCTCCCAGAGAATCCCACCTGAGATGGCCTTCTTCTACAAATTGCTGCACATGCTTGGGCGCAGATCCACCCGCACCTGTTTCAAACAATCCTCCGCCATTCATCAAAGGAACGATGGAAAGCATCTTGGCACTGGTGCCCAGCTCCAGGATAGGGAACAAATCGGTAAGGTAATCCCGAAGCACATTGCCAGTAACCGAAATGGTGTCTTTTCCAGCTTTGATCCTTTCCAGAGAGAATCTGGTTGCTTCCACCGGAGACATGATCCGGATATCCAGTCCACTGGTATCATGGTCTTTCAGGTATTTTTCAACCTTTTGGATCAATTCAGCATCATGTGCCCTGTTTCTATCCAACCAGAATACGGCAGGGGAACCGGTAGCTCTGGCCCTGTTAACGGCCAGTTTTACCCAGTCCTGAACCGGCGCATCCTTGACCTGACACATCCTCCAGATATCATTTTTTTGAACTTCATGCTCCAGAATCACTTTTCCGGATGCATCCGTTACTTTGACCGTTCCATCTGAAGGGATTTCAAAGGTTTTGTCATGAGAACCGTATTCCTCAGCCTTTTGTGCCATGAGACCTACATTGGGTACAGAACCCATGGTGGTAGGGTCAAAAGCACCATGCTTCTTGCAGAAATCTATGGTTTCCTGGTATACGCCTGCATAAGAACGGTCCGGGATGATGGCTTTGGCATCCTGCAATTGATTGTTTTTATTCCACATCTGACCGCTGGAACGAATCATTGCCGGCATGGAAGCATCGATGATCACGTCGCTGGGCACATGGAGATTGGTAATGCCTTTGTCAGAATTGACCATGGCCAGGTCCGGACTGTCTGCATAGCAAGCCTCAATATCGGCTTCAATGGCTTTCTTCTTATCAGCCGGCAACTCGTCCAGGGCGGTTACCACCGCTGCAAACCCATTATTGGGATCTACGCCAAGATTCTTTAAAGTGGCCGCATGCTTTTCAAAAACAGGGGCAAAAAAGACGGTCACCGCATGACCGAAAATGATGGGATCGGACACCTTCATCATGGTGGCCTTCATGTGCAGGGAAAACAGTACGCCTTGCATTTTGGCCTCTTCTTTTTGTTCCTGCAAAAATTTCCTCAGGGCCCAGCTGCTCAAAACAGCCGCATCCACGATTTCTCCGGCCTGAAGCTCCAGCTTCTCCTTCAGTACCTGCTTCTTGCCATCTTTGCTGGTCAATTCTATTTTAACCGATGTGGCTTCAGGGATGGTAACAGATTTTTCGCTACCGTAAAAATCACCCTCCGTCATACTGGCCACATGGGTTTTGGAACCGGAGTCCCATTTGCCCATGCTATGGGGATTATTTCTGGCAAACTGCTTGACAGCCTGCGGGGCCCTGCGATCTGAATTACCTTCCCGCAAAACCGGATTCACAGCAGATCCTTTGACCTTGTCGTATTTAGCCTGAATGTTTTTCTCTTGTTCATTTTGTGGATCATCGGGATAGTCCGGAAGGGGATACCCCTGGGATTGCAATTCCCTGATCGCTGCCTTCAATTGTGGCAGGGAAGCGCTGATATTGGGCAATTTGACAATGTTGGCTTCAGGGGTTTTGGCAATATCCCCCAATTCCGCCAGGGCATCCTGGATCCTTTGATCTGCTTTTAAAAATTCCGGAAAAGTAGCAATGATCCTACCGGAAAGGGAGATGTCTCTGGTTTCTACCACTACCCCGGCCGAATCGGTAAAAGCTTTGATGATGGGCAATAAAGAATAGGTGGCCAGAGCCGGCGCCTCATCTGTAAGGGTATAAAGAATTTTTGGGGTTTTGTCACTCATATGTTTATCTGTTTTCTGATTTTCATTAAAAATGAATGTTGATTTACAATCAATGGCTAAAATACGAAAAAAAATGTATTGAAAGGCCAGGATAATATAATAAACCAAATTCATACAGGTCCAACAAATTTGAAACCATCACGTTTAGAATAGCGACAATCACTTATTCCTATGGCAATTTATCTGATTTTATTTTGGCTTTTATTGACAGGGGGAGAAAGCAAATCATCTGAAGATCTTACTGTTTCCCCGAATGAAAAACAACTGTTTGAGCTGATCAACACCTATCGGATAAGCCGGGGGCTGGAGGCGGTTCCCCTGTCACCTGCCCTGACCCGGGTCGCTCAGGTGCATGCCAAAGACCTGATGGACAATTACCAGCAAAGCAAGCGCTGCAACATGCATTCCTGGTCAAAGGAAGGAGCCTGGACGGACTGCTGCTACAAGGACAATCACAAGGACCCCAACTGCATGTGGGAAAAGCCAAAGGAAATCGCCGGATACGACAGCCCCGGATACGAAATTGCCTACTGGCACTCTGCCGCCGCCCTGCCGGAAGATGCCCTGGAAGTATGGAAAAAAAGTCCGGGTCACCATGCTGTCCTGGCCAATCTGCCACCTTTTAACGCTGCCAACTGGAAAGCCATGGGGGTGGGAATATATAAAGAATATGCGGTGGTCTGGTTTGGGGAGATGGAGGATATTCCATAAAGCCTTATAAAAAGTTGCACCACAGATAGCTCAGATTAATATAGTATTCTCATATCTTCACATTGAAAAGGTAGTTCTTCGAAAGTTTTTCCTAAAGGTATTTTTTTTATATTTAAAGAGGTGTAAAATAAGATAAAGCATGAACTACGACAAGTCATTTCAGGAAAGTGCCAGGTTAGGTTTGGAGGAACTATCCAAGCAATCACCAGTCACCTTGGAACAGGCCCGTCTTCAGGTTCAAAGGCTGAGAAACCAAAACAAATCCGCAATAAGGAAGAAGAAAGTCTTAACAAAATAATATTTGAAAATAACCTTTGGATAAATGATTTAGATTTCTCCAAATTTATCAGTCAAATACAATGGAAATCAGGAATCTCTTGTTTTTATGTAGCCTATGTGTTTTTTTATCAGCTTGTTCTGATAAAAAAGAGGATGTATTTGGGGCAAATGAAAGAATCATTTCTTTTTCCTCGTTCGATATCAAGCAAACGGATTATTTCCCAGAAGAATTTATCCGGGAACTGAGATACATTCCCATCAAGCGGGATTTCGATAAGGATTATTTTACATTTATAGACAAGATAAAATACAACAACGGTAAGGTTTATATCCTGGATAAATCAAAAAAATCCTTAGTATATTTGATGAAAGCGGCCAATTCTTACAAAATATCGGAAGGCAGGGAACAGGTCCCGGGGAATTTATGAATCTTTCGGATTTTGATCTGACGAATAATGGTCAGGTATACCTGCTGGATGGGTTCAGGGACAAAGACCGCCTGTTTATTTATGATGCCGATCATGATCTTGAGGGATCGAAAGAGTTGTCCTTTGAAGCGGATGTGGTTAAAGTTTCTGAGGATGGATCACTTGTATTTGGCCTTTCCTCCTGGAATTTTGGCGATTTTAAAGGCAAGAAAATTCTCAGGACGGATAACCAACTGACAGACAAATTCGCAATGCTTGACTTTGATGAAGGCTTAAATGAATCTATTTGGATGGATTATCAATTTGGAAGCAATGGGTCTGAGATCTACTACAACAAGCCCATAGATAATCGAGTCCATGTTTTTGATCAGAAAGGAGATTTAAATCAGGTGTTAAAATTCGACTTTGGCTTGCTGAATGTTCCGGATCAACTCAAGCAAAACCTCGAAGAAAATTTCGAGGAAATCAAGAACTTTAGATACATGCGAAATTTCCTGGTTGGTTTTGACAAGGGGTATCTGGGAAGCCTATATGATCAGGGAGGCTATCGGATTTTTTTGACGGATACACTTGAAAACGAGCTTTACTTAGGAGCCAAAACCGATTACTATGGGTTTTTGGGTCAATTTGTGGGCTTTGATGATGGCTATGCCTTGTCCTATCTTGATCCGGAATACATTGGCGAAGAGACGATGAAGTATTTACCCGAATGGGTAAAAGACCACCTGAAGGGAGACGAGTTTGTCATCCGTCTTGTTAAATTTTAGCGGGCACTGAATCCAGGATGGCACATTTCCCCAGTTTCGGTGAAAAAGTGTGCCACAGATTACTCAGATTACCACAGAAAAAAACGCCACTGGGTGAAGTATGCCACTTCACCCTGATATCGTCGGGATTACAAACAATTTAGACCCGCCAAAAAGCCATTTGCAATGGCTAAACTTGCCCGCTTCCAGGAATGATTTTTTAGACGGTCTGTCCATAGGACCCGGCATTACAAATGCCTCACCGGCGTAAACTAAATACTACAAGGGATGTAGATGCAATCACCCACTCAGAAGCTAAGAAACACCAGAAAAAATCTGTGAGAATCTGTGAGAATCCGTGGTAGAAAAGCGCGCTATCGATACCACAGATTCGCTGCAATAGAAAAACCCCGCCCGAGGAAGCTTTTCACGATCTGAATAGGACAAACGAGGTAGAAAAAGTCAAGAGCTTATCCAAAGACTTCCCAAAATACTTTTTTCAGATAGCATTAATCAATATTGCTTTTTATAAAAACTATTTTGTAATTTTACTTTTTGTAAAAATCAATCTATGGAAAGTCTGATTCGAAAATCTGAGCGTAAAGCCAGTTTCGTCAAAGGGAAAAAAAGAAGATACCTCTATGGACAAATTGATTGGGAGCAAAAACTGATCATTGTTCTTGGCTACAGGGGTTCTGGCAAAACAACCCTTCTTTTGCAATACCTTTCTGCTATCCAAGGGAAAGGTATTTATTTAAGTCTCGATGATTTTTTACCAAAGGGGTAAGCTACCTTCAGAAGCCGGAAAAGATCTATTTGCAAAACCCCAACTTTATTTACCTCTTTTCTCCTACAATGGCCAATATAGGTAACGTACGTGAAACATTTTTCCTCAATCAACTAACAGCAGTTCATTCGGTGACGGCTCCCAGGTATGGCGACTTTATGGTCGATGATACCTATGTATTTGAGGTGGGCGGAGCTTCCAAAACCAGCGAACAGCTTCAGGGAGTCCCCCAGTCTTACCTGGCACTAGATATAGCCGGGGGGAGTAATCGGAGAATCCCCCTTTGGTTATTTGGTATGTTGTACTAGGAGAATCCCTGCCTGCAAATAGGGTCGCAGCACAGATTCGCATAGAGGAAAGGTCAATTTTGGAAGCTAAAAAATTGTGAAAATCGGTGTGAATCCGTGGTGAAAAAAAAGGATGCACCACAGATTACTCAGATTAACACAGATTAAAACAGGGGTGGCGGTACTATCTTTGGAGTCATAAACAGATAGAAACCGTCTAAAAGCCATTTGCAATGGCTAAACACACACGTTTCCAGGAATGATTTTCTAAACGCCCTGTCCAAGGGACCCGGCATTGCAAATGCCTCGCTGACTTAAATAAAAACGATAAAAGGGATGTAATTACACCCAGTCAAGTAGGAGTGAGCTAGTGGCTTGAGCCTGCTTTCAATTAACCCAAAATAATAGACCATGAAGGATTTATGCTGCAAAATACTCCTCCTGATTTGAATTTTTAGTACTTTAGGAGACGATAAAAAGTAGATCATGAAACACTTAAACCTTCAGGATTCGACGCATGACCGGCGTAATTTTCTTAAAAAAGCGGGTCTGGGAGTAGCAGGCCTGGCATCTTTTCAGGCAGCACCGCTGGCAAATTCCCGGCATTCAACAAGCCAATCAAAAAAAGTGGAATTGGCCATTGCCACCATTACCTGTGACGGTTTTGGGGACGAAAACTTTGAAAATGCCTTTGAAATCATTCCCCAACTCCCTTTTAAAAATGTAGAGTTCAACTGCTGGTATGGCCGTAACCTTACCCCTTCGGGCATTGGCAGCATACAGCAACGCTGCTACGAACATGGATTGACCCCCATCTGTGTGCAGGGCAGTTCCTTTGGGGCAGAAGGAAACATCGTAAAGGATGTTGCCCATAAACTGTGGCTGATGGAAGCGGCAAAAAAACTCGGTTGCCGCCGGGTCAAATGCACCGGAGCAGGCCGGGGGAAAGCTGGAGGTCCCGAAGCCGTGGTGGAAATCGTGCGTGAACTGGCCCCCGCAGCAGAAGAAATGGATGTACTGCTCCTGCTGGAAAACCATGCCAATAACAACATCGAATTCATTGAGGATTATGAGAAAATATTTGATGCCATCAATTCCACCCATGTAGGGATGTGTATGGACAATGCGCACTTCAATGGTTCCAACGTGGACCTGATGGAGGTGGTGGATAAATTTCATGAAAAAATCCTGCACATTGACATCAAAGATACGGAGAAAATGGGTGTTCATAAGGTGGTCAATTTTGGGGAAGGAGTAACCGACAACGATGGGGTGATTCAGAAAATGCTAGACCATGGTTATGAAGGCTACCTGCTGGTCGAAATGGCCCCTCCCCTGGATGAAACTACCCTGGTAAAAGACCTCACGCGTGCTTACCAATTATTCGAAAAATACCAGAAATAGTGATTGCTTTTTACCATCATCCGTCAACACTAGTTGCGTTTTAATGAATAAAATCCTGTCAAAAAAATAAGAAAGCGTAAAACCTGTCGGGTTTAATCTTCTCAACGTTTATTATTGGTTGAAAACCAAAAAAACCTGACAGGTTTCCGAATTTCAAATAGCAATCAAAGCACTTCCAAAAGAACAAAGTACTCCGTTATGCATTTAAAAAAACCAGACCTGTTCCTAGTTGCATTTTTCATTTTATGGGTACCTGTTATTTTCTCCTGTGAAAACAGTAAGGTAAAAAATGAGCCCATGGTAGTGGACGGCGTTACCATTTTGGACGAGCGGCTGGAATTGACCCTGATGAAGCAGGATCCGGAAATTGTCACGCCTATTGGTATTGCCGTGGATGAAAAAGACAGGGTATATGTCTTGGAATCCCATACCCATCTGCCACCTAAAGACTACCAGGGTCCGGACCATGATATCATTAAAGTATATGAAGACAGCAATGGAGACGGGACCTGGGACAAGGAGTCTGTCTTTGCAGAAGGATTATTTGAGGGTTTGAATATCGCTTTTTCTCCGAAAGGACATTTGTATGCGGTTACCTCTAAAGAGGTGTGGAAATTTTATGATGAAGATGGGGATGGATTCAGCGAAAGAAGCGAAAAACTAATGGCTTTTACCAAACCCGAACAGGTTTACGCCCATGCGGCGATCTTGAGTATTACCTTTGACAACGAAGGCTGGATGTACATCGGCAGGGGAAATACCGGAGCAGCCCATTGGATTTTTCAGGGCAGTGATGGCAAGGAAGTGTCGGGTTATGGAGATGGCGGCAATATCATTCGTGCCAAAACGGATGGAACGGAACTGGAAATATTTTCTACGGGATACTGGAATCCCTTTGACCTGAAGTTTGATAACTACGGTCGCTTGCTGGTAGCCGACAATGATCCGGACAGCCGTGGCCCCAACCGGCTGGTTCATGCGGTAAAAGGCTCCGACTTTGGCTACCAATCGCTGTTTGGCGGAAGCGGTATCCACCCTTACCTGGCCTGGAATGGAGAATTGCCCGGAACCCTACCCTATGCTGTTCCTTTGGGTGAATCACCGTCAGGACTCCTCAATGCCAACCTGGCCAGACTACCTCAAGATTATGATGACCAAATCCTTTGCTCCATCTGGGAAGAGAGCAGCATCGTCCGGATTGCCCTGGAAGAAAAGGGGCTTTCTCTGACCGGGTCCACCGAGGTGATTTTACAAGGGGGCGAGGACTTCAGACCGGTGGCTTTTGCTGCTGACAGTAAGGGCAATATCTTTTTTACCGATTGGGTGGAAAGGGTATATCCCAATCACGGGAAGGGTAAAATATGGAAACTTTCAGCAAAAGAAAATACAGAGCGTTTGGCACAAAGAAGCCTGTACGAGCCCCCTATAGCCAACGAAAAGGTGAAGCGTTTAAACCAATTGCTTTCCGACCCGACTAATTTTGATCAGCATTTCAGAAACCTGCATTCCGATGATCCCTATGTAAGACATGCTGCGGTGATGGCCTTAAGTAGTAGTGAGCACAGGGAAAAACTGGAACAGGCCATACAGGACGCATCAGCTGATGTAAGGTTGGGCGCACTTTTGGCACTCCGGCATTCTGATCATCCCAGGGAAGCCGCCCTGGCCCCGCAATTTTTAGAAGATCCTGATCCAGAAATAAGAAGAATGGCACTGATCTGGATCGGCAGTCATGGACTGGCATCCGAAAGGGAAAACCTGGAGCGGGCCCTTACGGCCGGAGACTTTACGACCCAATTGTTCGAAACCTATCTGGAAACGGTAAAACTACTGGAACCACAATTCCAGCAGGCTTACCAAAATAAAGAGGAAGAAATCTCCAAGCGGATCCCTTTAAAATTGCCGGATGAATTCATTGCTGGAATAGTCAGTGATCCCTCCAATCCATCTCAAATGAGAGCCTATGCCCTTCGGTATCTCGAAGATCCGGCCGATCAGAAGGAACTTCTGCTGGAATTTTTATCCCAGGAAGCAGCGGAAGACCTGCAATTGGAAATTATCCAGACCCTGGCCAATGTACCTGATCCGGAAGTGGCTGACGCACTGCTTCAGGTCAGTTTATCAACAAATAAACCCGTCAATCTACGGGCAGAGGCCTTGTCAGCACTCTCCCGGCAGCCTCAGGAGGTTTGGAAAGAGGTAATTCCATTATTGGAGGTTTCCAATGAAAACCTGGCCATAGCTGCGGCAAGGTATCTTCGGGCCAAAAGTGGAGAAGAAGCCGTAAAGCTAGCCATGGAGCGGGTCTTGAATGATGGCAGCAGTTGTGACAGTGAAGGCCTGCGACAACAGCTGATGCTGGCCTTGTCACAGGATACCGGCAAACGACCTGATCCTGAGGAATTGGACGAGTGGGTATCTCTGCTGGCTGGTCCTGCCGACCCGGACCGGGGCAGGAGGGTTTTTTACTCCAGCAGCTCCCTATGTGCTACCTGCCATGTGGTCGGAGGCCGTGGTGGGGACCTGGGTCCAGACCTGAGCAATGTAGGCAAATCGAAGAATAGAAAAAGTTTGATCAGTTCCATCCTTTTGCCATCCGAAGAAATGAGTCCGGAATGGCAGGGCTGGTTCATTGAAATGAAAGATGGTACCCGATATGATGGCCGCCAAATAGATGTAGGATATGATGATGTCAAGTTGTATACCCAGGCGGAAGGATTTATACAGTTAAAGAAGGCGGACATTGAGGCATATGGCATGGCCGATCGCTCATTAATGCCGGCAGGTTTGGAGCAGCGGCTAAGCAATCAGGACTTGAAGGATTTGTTGGCTTTTCTGGAAAGTCAATAGCTCTCCTTTTCGTTGGGAAAATCTTTTGCTTTTACATCTTTGATGTAATTGCTGACGGCCTCGTGCATGGTGCTGCGTATATCTGCATATTGTCTGAGAAACCTGGGCTGAAATTCCTGGGTGATGCCCAGCATATCATGCAATACCAGCACCTGTCCGTCTACATCCGGGCCGGCGCCAATTCCGATTACTGGAATCGCCACCTGCTCGGCCACTTTTTTGGCCAGCTTGGCAGGAATCTTTTCCAGGACCAGGGCAAAACAGCCGCATTCTTCAAGGATTTTGGCATCCTCCAGCAATTTGTTGGCCTCATCTTTCTCTTTGGCCCTGACGGTATAGGTACCAAATTTATAAATGGATTGGGGAGTAAGACCCAAATGGCCCATCACAGGAACGCCGGCACTGAGAATACGTACCACCGATTCCCTGATCTCTCCTCCACCTTCCACCTTAACGGCATGCGCACCGGACTCTTTCATGATCCGGATAGCTGATCGAAGGGCTTCAGAACTGTTGCCCTGATAGGATCCAAAAGGGATGTCCACTACTACCAATGCCCGTTCCACTGCACGCACTACCGAAGTAGCATGGTAAATCATTTGGTCCAGGGTAATGGGCAGGGTGGTTTCGTGCCCAGCCATGACATTGGAAGCCGAGTCGCCCACCAATATCATATCAATGCCCGCCCCATCTACGATTCCGGCCATGGAGAAATCATAGGCGGTAAGCATGGAGATCTTTTCTTTCCGCTTTTTCATCTCCTGAAGGATATGCGTGGTGATCCGTTTCAGGTGGGTAGATTGGTGTACAGACATATCAGTGCAGGTGGACGGTGGAGGCTTCAGGATTTAAATCTACGGTAATGTGTTCGCTAAGGGTAGTAGCCAGTTCGAATCCGGTGTAGTCCGGGGATACGGGAAATAACTTGTGACTTCTGTTCACCAGTACGGCCACTTCTATTTGTTTGACATTTTCTTCCAAAAAGGGAACCATTGCATAGGCAAGTGTTTTACCCGTGTTGAGCACATCATCCACAATGATGATGCATTTTCCATTAAAGGGTCCCTTATCCGACAGGGTTACCTCTCCAATTTGAGGATTCGATTTATCCAGGGTCACGGCAATCAGGTCCACTTTTATGGGAGCTATTTCGCTCAGCTTTTCAGCTATCAATTCTGCCAGGACAAGTCCCATGCCTGTCAGTCCGGCAAAAACCAATCCTTTTTCTCCCACATTGCGTTCATAAATTTCGTAGGCTATCCGCACGATTTTTTGTTGGATTTGCTTGTGGTTCAGCACCAGGGTTTTTGTTTCACTCATGGGACAAATAGGATTTTAACCCGAAGATGTATCCGGATGGAATAAAAAAGAAAATTACTTTAAAAGAAACTGATTTCAAAGGATTGCTGATTTTTTACACTCAGGATTTACGGCTGCCTCCACAGGATCTCCGGAAAACTAGCGGTGGTCATCCTCTTCATACAATATCTTCAGGTAGCTATCATAGCGATAGGGGTGGATGTACCCCTGCTCCAGCACCTCCAAAACCTTGCATCCCGGCTCATTGACATGCTGGCAATTATTGTACTTGCATTGGCCCAGGTATTTTCTCAATTCCACAAAGTAATGGGAGAGCTCTTCATCACCAATATCCAATATGCCAAATTCTTTGATGCCGGGCGTATCCACGATGTATCCATCCTTGCCAAAGCGAAACATTTCGGCAAAGGTGGTGGTATGGGTACCCTTCGAAGTGGATTTGGATATTGGCTGGGTGGTTTGTCTGGCAGCAGGTACCAATCGGTTGAGCAGGGTAGATTTGCCCACTCCGGAATGTCCGGTTAACAGTGTGGTCTTACCTTCCAATTGCGAACCCAGGGCCAAAACCATTTCCTTATCATAAAGTGCTGAAATCAGAATTACCGGATAGCCCAAAGGCTCATAAATTTCCTTTATCAGCGCTGCATATTCCTTGTCCTTTTCCTTGATGATCTCATCCGATTTATTGATGATGATGCTGGCAGGAATTCTGAAGCTTTCCGTACTTACCAAAAACCGGTCAATAAAACCAAGGGAGGTTCTGGGTTGGCGCACCGTCACGACCAGGTAAGCCTGGTCCACGTTGGAAGCGAGAATATGCGAAAAGTGCTGCTTTCGGGTAGATTTTCTGATGATGTAGTTTTCACGGGGAAGGATTTCACTGATTACTGCAGTCTCCTGATCCTTTTCCTTTTGCAAACTGACATAGTCTCCCACCGCAATGGGATTGGTGAGTTTGAGTTCGTCCTGCTTGAACTTTCCCCTAAGCCGGGCTTTTAGCAGGCCCTGATCGGTTTGCACCTCATACCAGGAGCCAGTAGTTTTGATTACCCTTCCTTCCATGTTTTTTCCTTAATGGTGTCTATGGTCCTGGCGGCACTGCCCAAATTGGCATGGAGCAGACTTTTCGCAGCCTTACAGGCCTCTTGATAGGCTGCCGGGAGCTTTAATCGGGCCATGGTTTCAGCCAGCATTTCTTTGTCTTTTACCGGAAACCCACAGCCATTTGCTTCGCTGATCCCTGCTTCCGGAAACCTGGACACCTGCTTCAATTCTCCAAACAATACCGGGATGCCAAAAGCCAGGGGTTCAAGAATATTGTGGAGACCCCTTCCAAATGCACCTCCCACATAGGCCCACTGGCCAAACTGATAGAGGGAGGACAACATGCCAATGTTATCGATGATCAATACCTTCCAGCCGGTTTGGTTCTGAATATATTCCGAATACCTGACGCATGGCTTCTCAATGGAATTCTCCCATCGCCTGATGGTAGGCCCATGTATGTCATGCGGGGCAAGGATAAATTGCATATTCTCCGACTGGTTGATCCAGGGAATCAGCAGGTCCATGTCTTCCTGCCAAACGCTGCCCAGCACCATCAGGGGAGCCGTTATCCCCTGTTTGATCTCCGGAAAAGACTTCGGCTGCGCACTGATCCGGGCTACATTATCAAATCTAGGATCTCCCGTGATACTAACCTGGTTATAATTGATGCTTTCCAATAGGTCTTTTGAGGCTTTGTTCTGCGTAAAAACTTGGTCAAAATTAAAAAGCCTGCGCCGGAAAAAGCCACCATACCACTGAAAAAACACCTGTTCCTTCCTAAAGGCAGCTGCCGCCAGAAAGAGAGGAATGTCCTGTTTTTTCAGTTCGTCCAAATGATTGGCCCAAAGGTCATATTTGATAAAAATGGCCATATCCGGAGACAGGATTTTCACAAACCTTTTGGCATGGAAAGGAGTATCCGTGGGAATATAAGTGATGTAATCTACCCACAATTGCTTTTTTTTGATCACCTGTTCATAGCCTGAAGGGCTGAAAAAAGAAACCGCCACTGCCCAAAAGGGAAATTTCTCCTTAAAAGCGGAGATTAAAGGCTTTGCTTGCTCGTATT
Source organism: Cyclobacterium sp. SYSU L10401 (assembly GCF_010993705.1). Classification (GTDB taxonomy): domain Bacteria; phylum Bacteroidota; class Bacteroidia; order Cytophagales; family Cyclobacteriaceae; genus Cyclobacterium. The sequence goes on from NZ_WOFO01000013.1 coordinate 112,685, forward strand.
CTCCCAGGGATGCCACGTGAAACCAAACCAGGGGGCTGGGGTGTTTTTTTCTAAACCCTTCCAGTCTTTCAAATAAACCGACCCTGCCTTGTACTCCCTTTTTCAACTTGGGAGACCAACGGCTGCCCAGCTTCATCAGCCCATCCATCAGCAACATCCCGAGATGATATAAAATCTTCATGGGGCAAAATTACATCAAAAATATCTCTTTGAGCAATCCGGGTTCCAGTTCATGCCCACCCGGATAATATTTGATTTGTAACTGTGTGATACCTGCAGCTGTAAATTGTTTCATTTGCTCCTGAAAATTTTCGGTTTTCATAAAAGGGTCTTCGTCCCCCAAAGCTGCAATTACCCTGCTGTTTACCAGGCTGCTTTGAAATAATTTTGGATCCAGGTCATGTGCGGGAGCCCCAGCCCAGAAAACTACCTTATCTGGCAGTAGACCTGCCTGGCATATCCAGCGGCTCATGGTAGCAGCTCCCTGAGAAAAACCCAGCAAATGGATGCGTTGGAGGTCAGGAAGTTGCTTTTTCAGGCTTTTGATTAGGGCATTGAGGTAGCTGTTGGCATTGGCCATATCAGCCTCCCGCTCGTGTTTGGTCATCCAGTTGGCACCCACCCGGCCGGAAAAACCTTGCAGGTAAAAACGGTTGAGCCCCTCAGGAGCTACTATCAGGGTTTTAGGATCAAAAAGAGCAGAAAACTTCCTGAGAAAAAAATTTCCCAGTTGCCCGTAACCATGAAAAACCAGCCACAGTTCCTTTTCCACTCCGGTAGGCTGATGGCTCAGGTAATACAAGTGCTGTTGTTCGTAACTAAGATGCTGACGGACCATTATTGGTTCAGGTCTTCAAATTTGAAAGGCAATAATACCTCTACGCCATTGGCCTGCAGTACCGTTCCATCTGGCCGGTACATCAGTATTTCTATGGGCTTTTTAAACTTCATTTCATATTCGCTGATGCTCTGTCTGCAAAGGCCACAGGGCGTGACAGTGGCCAATCCACTGTTGTCGGACTTCTGGGCTACTATGGCCAGGATGTCTGGTCTCAAATCGGGGTGGTTGGCATGGGTATATCCCAGCAAAAGCCGCTCTGCGCATACCCCCACCGGGAAACAGATGTTTTCCTGGTTGTTAGCCCAAAAGGTTTGGCCATTTTCCAAAACAACAGCCGCTCCAACCCTGAAATTGGAATAGGGAGCATAGGCCAATTCAACCGCTTTGGTGGCCAGTTGGATCAAATCCTTCCGAATGGGGTCCAGCTCTTTCCATGGAATCACCTGCAAGGTGTTGGTATGGGTGATTTTTTGGTTTTCTTTCATCCGTTATCCTTAAATTCTCCAATTAACATTATTTCAAAAACTACACAAAATATTTGGATTTTCATTTTTTGGCGCGAACGCATTCCCTATAATTTTAAAAAATATTTGAGGCGTTTTAGACTAATTTATTTTTTTTATGTTTAACTTAATTTTTTAATTCGAAGATATTTTAAACCAAAAACCGATACAAAAGTTTCAAAACTTAGATTAGGGGTTAAAAAACGGCTTCAAAATTCGGCTCTTTTAAGAATCCCCTTCAAATTCGGCATAAAAATCAAGACCTGTAAATTAAGTATTGTTCATCCTTTAAACCATAAACATATGAATAGAAATTTTACTTATTGTTTGTTGCTAATAAGTTTGCTTTTGCTGCAAGTGCCATTAATGGCCCAGCAAAGGACTGTTAGCGGAAAAGTGACTTCTACGGAGGATGGAGAAGTACTCCCGGGAGTCAGCATAGTGATAGAAGGTACCACTACCGGAACGGTTTCAGACATTGACGGAAATTATTCCATAGATGTTCCCGGACCCGATGCGGTTTTGGTTTTCTCATTTATAGGTTTTGCTTCCCAATCCCAGCAGGTAGGCAGCAATCAGAGCCTGAATGTTGCCCTAAGCCCTGAAGCTGGAGATCTGGATGAGTTTATTGTCACCGCTTTTGGCATCTCGCAGGAGAAAAAATCATTGGGATATGCGGCCCAGAGTATCGATTCCGAAGCCATCACCAAGATGAAGCAGCCCAATCTGGTCAATGCGCTTCAGGGACAGGTAGCAGGAGTTCAGGTCACCAATTCGGGTGGCGCTCCGGGTCAGTCAGCACGAATCATTATCCGAGGCATTAATTCCCTGGATCCCGGTGCGGACAACCAACCCCTCTTTGTGGTAGATGGCGTGCCTGTAGACAATTCCACCATCGAATCCTCCGGCACTCCCAGGGGGCTTTCCAACCGTATGGCCGATGTCAACCCTAACGATATCGAATCGATGTCTGTACTTAAAGGAGCGGCAGCGACAGCCCTCTACGGGGTAAGGGCGGCCAATGGGGCAGTCATCATTACTACCAAAAAAGGTAAAGAAGGACAAATCCGGGTCAATTACAACGGATCGGTCGGATTTGAAGAGCTGAACCGCCTTCCCAAACTACAGGATCAATACGGACAGGGATTCAGCGGAGAGTACGATCCCAGCAGCTTCTGGCCGTCCTGGGGTGCTCCCATCAGCGAGGTGCAGCAGACCGTTCCCGATCACCGGTACCAGGACAACTGGAACAGGGCTTTCAACACCGGGGTGCAGATTGATAACAGTGTGAGTATCTCCGGAGGAAATGAAGTCGCTACTTTCTATGGCTCCTTTGGAAACCTTACTCAGGAAGGCATTATCCCCTTCTCTACCTGGGACAGGACCACTGCCAAACTATCAGGATCCGTAAAGGCCAGTGAAAAATTTGATTTTTCCGGCTCCATCAATTTCTCCAACACGGGAGGAAACAGGGTGCCCCATGACCGGTTTATGGAGCGCATGATGTACTGGTCCGAGACCACCGATGTAAGGGATTATATCAATGAGGACGGTACCATGAGGACTTACAGCAATACCAATCCCCTTTATGATGCCCGGTTTGCTACTTATGAAGATGATGTAAACAGGATCATAGGTAACATCAACCTCAATTACCACCCTACGGACTGGCTTTCGTTCTCCTACCGCCTGGGGAATGATTTCTACAGCGATACACGTACGGAAATCACCCCGGGACCCAAGGGAATAGACGGGGAAGTGGCATTGAGCTCCACCGGGCTTTTGGAGGAGACACGGATCAATAGCAGAGACCTTACGTCCAACTTTTTCATTACCCTGAAAAAGCAATTCAATACCGATTGGAATACCAGCCTTCGCTTGGGGAATGATATTTTTGAAAGGAGATTTGATGAAGTCACGGCCAGGGGAGAAAATTTTGTGATTCCGGAGTTTTATAACCTCAACAATACCACGCAGATTTTCGCTGGCCAGGATAAAAGGCTGAGAAGACTGGTAGGTTTTTACGGAGACCTGATGGTGGACTATAAAAACTTCCTTTTCCTGAACCTTACCGGAAGAAATGACATATCCTCCACCTTGCCCAAAGACAACAACTCCTTCTTTTATCCTTCGGTAAACCTCGGGTATGTCTTCAGCGAAAACCTGACGCTTCCTTCCTGGATCACCTTTGGTAAATTAAGGGCTTCCTGGGCACAGGTGGGTAAGGATACCGATCCCCATATACTGGGGGCTACCTATGCCTCCCCCAGTATATTTCCCTTGAACGGGCAAGTAGGCTTTACCAGGAATTCGGTGTTTGGAGACCCTAACCTCAGACCGGAACAAACCACCTCCCTGGAGTTCGGCCTGCAAACAGCCTTCCTGGACAACAGGGCCAATTTTGATGTCACCTATTACAAATCCAATGCCCGGGATCAAATCATTCCGGTTCCGATTTCTGATGCTACCGGTTATTCCTCCTATATCACCAATGCAGGAGAAATCGAAAACAGCGGATTTGAGTTTATCCTGGGAGGTACTCCTGTGCAAAACCAGGATTTTTCCTGGAATATCAGTGCCAACCTTTCCATCAATAACAATGAGATCAAATCCATCAGGGAGGGCATTGATGAGATTGTAGTCGGCAGCCAGTTTGGTTATGTAGGGTCTACCGTTACCATGAAGCTGATTGAGGGAGAAGCCTATGGCAATATTTTCGGCAGCTCGTATCAGCGGTTGGGTGCCGATCCAGATAACCTGTTTCTGGACCGACGCCTGCCGGTAATCATCGGTGCCAATGGATTTCCGGTGAGAACCGGAACCCAACTGATCCTTGGAAATGCCGTACCCAAATGGATAGGAGGCATTAGAAATGATTTCAATTACAAAGGATTTGAACTGTCATTTCTGGTAGACTTCAGGACCGGAGTAGAACAATACAATCAGTACAACAACTTTCTATCGGCCTTTGGAAAAAATGAGTTTACCGAGGCCCGGGAAGATTTCAGGGTATTTGAAGGCGTGCTTGCGGACGGGTCACCCAACACGCAGGAAGTTTGGTTGGGTCAGGGAGAAGGGCCTGATGGGGTGGATTATGGAGCCGGCTATTGGAGAAACCATTACCGGACCACCAGTGAAAACTTTGTGGAAGATGCCAGCTTTATCAAGTTGAGAAACGTCACCCTGGGGTATAACCTGAACCCAGGCATCCTGGAAAAAACCCCCTTTAGAACTGCCAGGGTTTCGGTAGCCGCCAACAATATCATCCTCTACACCCCCTGGGACGGTTTTGATCCCGAATCATTCTCTGCCGGTGCCGGTGGAAACGCCATTGGGTTTACCGGGTTGGGATTTCCTGGTGTACAAAGTGTTTTCTTTAACCTGAACCTTGGACTATAAAATTCAGCCATTATGAAATCTATATATACTATTTTAGGTGTATTGCTGCTTCTCGCAGCAACGGCCTGTGAAAACTTTCTGGATGTTAACGAAAATCCCAATAATCCCCAGAATGCTCCGATTACCGGATTGATGACCAATGCCACCTACGAGACGGCCCTAAACGTGCAGCGCATCGGTAGCATTACCTCCAATTATGTACAATACCTGGCTTCTCCCAATCCGGCCAGTGCTTCGGATGTGATGGAGCCACTCAATTACAGCGGTACCTGGTTTAACCTGTACAATGCGATGACTGACCTGACCGATTTGATCAGCCAGGCAGAAGAATCAGAGGCCGGACATTATCTGGGTGCAGGTCAGGTACTGATGGCTTTGAATCTGGGGATGACGGTGGATATCTTTGGAGATGTGCCCTATTCGGAGGGATTTGATTTCAGTGCGGTAACCCCGGTATATGACGATGACGAACAGCTTTATGCAGAAGTCTTACGCCTGCTGGATCAGGGACTTCAAAACCTGGAGGGAACCACGGCCATTTCGATCGGCGATGACGATTTTATTTTCCAGGGGGATGTGGACAAATGGATTAAATTCGGAAATGTACTCAAAGCCAGGTTTATGCTGCATAGCCCAAATGTCAATGCCAATGAAGTGCTCTCCGCCATAGACAATGGTTTTGAGGGAAATGATGATGATGCCTATGTGGAATTCTTTGAACAACGGTTTAATCCCTGGGCACAGGTGGCCATCAACAATGAAAACCTGCTTTTGGGTGGATGGATTTCTACCCAGTTTATTGAGGCATTGGACGGTACCTCCTATCCCGCTATGGATCCAAGATTGGCGCTTATGGTAGGGACCACCGATGAGGGCGAATTTATCGGCGTACCCAATGGGGCAGGCAGGGGCAATGCCCCGGAACAAGGCGCCAGGTCCACCCTGATTCCCGGCCAATATTACACTTCTGAGCTTTCCCCGCTTTTAATTGCAACCTATGCAGAGCAAAAATTTATCGAGGCAGAAGCGGCTCTGGTCAGCGATCCCAACCGGGCCTATGCGGCTTATCTGGCCGGAATTGGAGCCCATATGGACATGTTGGAAGTTCCTGCGTCCGAAAAGGAGGCTTATCTTTCAGAACCAACCGTAAGTATGGGAGCTGGTGCCTTGACCCGGGATGATATCATGAAGGAAAAATGGGTGGCCTTATTCCTGCATCCGGAAACCTGGAACGACGCCAGGCGGTTTGATTATGGCTATAAAGACATGACCTTACCCGCCAATCTCAATACAGACTTAAACAATCAGTTTATCCGCAGATTGCCCTATCCGGACAATGAAGTCAGCAGAAATGGCCAAAATGTGCCTGAGGTGACCCTGCTAGACAGGATCTGGTGGGATGAGTAAGCCATAAACCTGCTTCTTATATCTTATTTAAGTCTCCTCCGGATTGGGGGAGACTTTTTTATTTTTCAACCATGTACGCAGGGCAAAGGGTTCGAGGAAAGCCAGTGGAAGCATAGGCTGGGCGAGGTTTGTAACTTCGCCTTTTTATTTTCGATGGTGTAAACTGATAATGTTTACAAAAAGGCCATTTGTGTTGGCTATTATTTAAAAGACGCAATTTAATTAGGTACATTCCAAGAAAGCCGGCATTGAAAATGCCTAGCTAATTTAATTAAATGGGTAAAATGGACAAATACAATGACCACGAAGCAATAGTGCAATGCCTAAGAATGATCAGGTACGATAATTCACCCGTAAGTCTGTAGATGGTATGATTCTAGGCTTTGTCTAAAAGGTATAAATTTTCCACTACATGTAGTCCTTAAAATCTTCGATTGGCGCATCAAAATCATCAACCATTTCAATT
>NZ_WOFO01000014.1:0-91776 GCF_010993705.1 Cyclobacterium sp. SYSU L10401
GTTCCTACATTGGAGCTTTCCGTTGCTGTAGTACTGATACCAGGTTCTGTGCTAACTTCCGTATCCCCATTGACCAGACCGGTATAGGTAAACGTCAATGTTGGATTCGCTTCGCCGTATATTTTAGACTTGTCATCTGCCGTGATCGTCAGGGCGGCTTGTGTGACTTCCAGTTCGCCGGCTGCCAGGCTGATGTCATAGTTCGCATCCGAGCCCCCGGTTAAAGTAACCGGATAGGTGCCTACGCTAGAGCTCCCTGTGGCAGTCGTGCTGATACCCGGCTCCTCACTCACTTCCGTATCCCCATTGACCAGACCGGTATAGCTAAAGGTCAGGGCTGGATTCTCCTCACCGTAAACCTTGCTCTTATCATCGGCGGTGAGGGTCAACGCGGCTTTATCAATTACTATTTCTCTTTCAATAGGGGTGAGCGCCAGGTTAGTATCATTTCCCTCCTGAGTGGCCGTGACAGTCGTTGTTCCTGCCTTTAAAATTACTGCCTGATTATTAGTAATGCTTATAATGGTGGGATCCGCTGACGTATAGGTGACAGTCAATCCTTTATCCGTCTCTTCATCGCCAAGTGTAAAGGATTCATCGCCATAGGTTTTAGAAGCAATTTCGGGAAACGTAAGGGATTGCTCGTGTTTAAGTGTCTCAAAAGAGATTTCGGATCCATAAGCTGTACCCTCACTATTCGTGGCAAAAGATCTCACATAAAGGGTTGTATTGGGAGGCAGACTACCTACAGTTTGAGAAAATGCTCCCACTCCGGTCCCCATTGTAACTTTGTTGTCGGATGTTAAGGGAGTACTTGTGGTAGCCCACACTACTCCTCTTTCGTTAATAGCGGCACCTCCATCATCGCTTACCTCACCGCCGAGGATTGCGGAGGTAGCAGTAACTTCCGACGGAGTGTCAGTTGCCACTGTGGGGATTAGTATAGGTTCATCCACAACCTCTTCCACCTCAACACTACTAGGTCCGGATACCTCAAATGTTACATTTCCTACATCGCCTGAAGAGTAACTCGTCATAACGATACTGTAGGTAGTGCCTCCCATCAAATTTATACTGGTAATTTTCGATTTTAAACCCCCGTCTGGATGGTCATCGTTTGCAATCATTAGGCCAGTAAGCGGGGAGGATGGGTCAAAACTGGAATACACTAGCAAAAAGCTATCGCTAAATCCAGTTGTATTGGTAACCTCTATAGAATAATCACCCGTTACTTCCGGTGTAATTGTTCTGATAAAATAATTGTAGTCCGTTGTACTTACTCCTGAAAAATCTGTTGGAAGCAATTGTGCGGTATAATCACTATTATCCGGTTCGGGACGTTTGAACACCAGGTCATCTTCCAGATCTCCGGAAAATGTAGTAACTATAATAGAAGAAGCCGTCGTAAAACTCTCCTCAGTCCCATAACTCGTGCCTTCGCTGTTGATGGCGTAAGCACGGACAAAATATTCGGTCTCGGCAGTAAGCCCTGTAATTTCATCAGAAAAGCTACCGTCGCCATCTCCGATTTGTACTTTGGTGTCTGATGTAGTAGGTGTACCCGTGGTGTTGTACACGATCCCGCGATCGGTTACGGTTGCACCTCCGTTGTCGGTTACCTCGCCACCAAGAGTTGCTGAAGTAGCGGTAATTCCTGATGCAGCTGTGGTGGTAACAGTGGCAAGCACACCAATTACAGGACTATTCACCTCAATATTGTTGAGCGCAGTCCAGGTGTCATCACCTCCCTGCTTGTAAAAACGTATCTCATCAACATTAGTAAAAGCTGAGGAAAGTATTCCCAACTGAGATAGGTGCACATAACTTTCGTCGGTATTCCCGGCAAATGTAACTGCATCCTTGGAGCTTCCATTATCAAAGGCCTCGATGATAAATGTAGCTCCATCCCATGTTCCCCAGTCCATGAAATCTAAGCTCTCCAATGAGAAATTGTCTCCATTGGCAGACTTTATAGCCCATCCGTAATGTTCTAAGGTAGCCCCATAAGTAACGATTGGCGGATATGAAGGCCAGTCATCACTATCATGATATTCCAGAGGATCAGCGGTCAAAGCTGTACCAGAACTATTTATGGGATAAACTTCTATGTCTATATCAGAAATACTTACAGACCCTCCTTCACCGTCCACTGCCTTAGAATCTGAAAAACCATCATCGTTTGAAAACGAGATTGTTGGATTAGCATTCAATAAAACAGAAGGTGCATCTGTAGTAAAACTCACCTCATCTCCATAACTCGTGCCTTCACTATTGATGGCATAAGCGCGTACATAGTACGTGGTTTCTGCGGTAAGGCCGGTAATGGCTTCCTCAAATGCGCCCGTTCCGTTTCCGTCTTGTATTTTGGTATCTGAAGTGGTTGGATTAGAGCTGGTAGCATACACAAAACCGCGTTCGGTTACGGTTGCACCACCATCATTTGTAACTTCACCATTAAAAGTAACTCCTGTGGCGGTAATGGAGGTTGCTGCTGAAGTGGAGACGGTTGGCATTACAACAGTAGATGGAATAACATAAGCCACGTTATCTAAATAAAAATTTATATCTGTAGCTTCAATCCATACTTCATCAATATTCGTAAAATCAGGGTTCCCAGAGACATCTATATCTCCGTTAAAATTTACATTTACTGTACTCCCAACTTGTGCTCCATTTCTACGCGCTTTTAAAGTTCCGGTGGTGCTTGCAAAACCTGCATCTTGTAAGTAAATGCTAGATAAAGTAAATTCACTACCATCATGCCTGCTAATAGTCCATTTTGTAATACCTCCAATATCTGTATTATTATCATAAAGAGCCCCTGTTCCTCCAGCTCCTTCGTTTGATTTAAAAGTTATCAAATCATTTGCGTTTGGAGCGTTTATTTCAAAATTTAGTGGCCCAATGGCAGTGGATTTCCCTAAGGTATTAGAAATAGTATTTGTTATCCCTAAATTATTAAAATCAAGTGTCGCAGGTCCTGAAGGTACTGCACCTGATACTATATTGCTTAATGTTATATTTCTTATTGTAAAAGCATCTACAGAAACGGTACTTGGATTAATTGTTATTTCAATTTCCGAAACTCCTGTTACTGGCAATGAGGCGTTAGTATCAAAAAAAGCACCTATTGATACTCCAGATGTTGAAGATGTAAGCGATTTTGTGCCATTTAATGTCATGGTACGAATAACTGTACCTACAGAATTTTTAAAAACAATTTTTGTGTTTGTTGTGTAATCTGCATCTGAAGCAGGATCTAAATAGTTAGAAATACTTAAATCATTTACATCAAAAGAAACGGCGTTTTCGCCATCAGCCTTTAGAGTGATTACATCTGTACCTCCTGCTGTTGTTAGTTTTGAAAATAGTTCGGACCCCACTATAGAGCCCGTAGTTCCTGTAGCATTATTACTAACCACCAAAACAGAATTTGTTGAAATCGTTTTAAATCCCGACCCAGCGGAATTATCAGCCCCCAACCCTCTAAACTGAGTGAAAGACTGAGCATCGACTCGAAATAAAGAAAGATATAAAACGAAAAATATTGAAAATTGAACAATTTTTTTCATGAGGGTATTATTTTAATAGTTGTGATATAGATTGGGGCACTCGTATTTGTATCATAGTCCACGCCACCATTCCCAAGTCGATGGAGCTTGAATTGGGCTATAAAAAGCGAAGCCAAAGGAGGCTTTACATAGCTAAACATACGATGGGACCAAAGGTAAAAATTCTCCATTTTATACTGATTTCGTTTTTTTGAGAAACAGATTAATTGCCGAAAAGTACAGTGTTTTCGATGGATTATCAGCTTTTATATGTTCCATTATCTGATTTTGAAACAAATAGCCAGAGAATAACATTTTACCTCTTTCAAAATGCAAAAAACAAAAATTGAAAATAAAGGGGCAAACAAAATATTTTTCTTAAAAAAGGAATAGGTGAAAAATCCGGATAGAATGTTCCCTGTGACCCTGCAAGCAGCTCAGTGGTTTAGGCTGTTGTACCGAAGATAATCGTACCATTTACGGGCTACTTTTTTAAAATGGGAACCTTAGCTGACTCGCTATATATTTTGAATAAAAATCCCAAAAAATCACCCAACATAAAGAAGAAAATTCTCCTTGGCTTGAAGGCTGGAAAATGGCTCCACTTTTTTGTCAAACCATTAATTTTCCTGAAAGACTTTCCAATATTCGTTCGGGCTCATTCCATACTTTTTCTTGAAGGCATTGAAAAAAGTAGTACGGCTGCGAAACCCACAATATTCCCCCAGGGATTCCACCGTATAATCGTCCAAATAACCCTCCTCTATTTTCGTTTTGGCCAGCTTTACCCGGTACTCGTTTACCAGGGTTTTAAAATCAGAACGATAGTAATGGCGGAAATACACGGGCAAATCCCTGACCGGCACTTGAAGCCTTTTGGCCAGATCTCCCACCAAAAGTCCCTGCTTTCGGTAGATTTGTTCTTCGAAAAAAAGCGCCTCAATGGCTTCTCTTACTTGCTCATTCAGGAGAACCCCGGATTCATTCCCAATCGTAGTTTCATCTGCCTGTCCTGAATGGTCGGGGTCTGCACCCTCTGTTTTTTGCATTCCTGACAATTGTCCCGGTTCTCTCCAATTCATAGGTTCCCCATTCCACTTAAATACCCACTCTGGATTCAACTGGATATACACACTCAAAATCAACATGCAAAACAAAATCAAATAGGAAGCATAGGTCTGTACAAAACCCAAATCAGCACCTGCCGCCACCCCGGCAAAGAAGGCGACTCGGAAGGCAAAATACCCCAGATTTATTCCTCCAATCAAAACGATGGCCACAAAGAGCCAGTTTTTACTCCAGGATTTAGTAAGGAAACCATCCGGGAACGACCCCTTTCGATACAGGATCCAACAACTGAGAGTGAAATAGCTGGCTATCAATATAACTCGAACAGCGTTAACCAAATTGGGATGAATCAGCCCCCTGGCCAATAGATCCAATTGATAAGGAGAATCCACTACTTCTCTGGCAATAGCCAGTTTTTCAGGTCCGGGAATCAGATAAAAGGGAGTCAATTCCAGAAAATGGACCGCTGCAGGTATAAAATGCAAAACATCCTTCCTTTTCAAGCCTTTCACATTCGTGGCATTGTTTCGGATAAAAAAATAAAAAAACGGTGCCGCTAAAAAGCCCAGGGGACTGCAAGTACGCATCAAGTGCGGCTGCACAAGAATGAACTCCATTTCGTACCATAAAATAAATACCAAAAAATACACTCCATAAAAAAGCAGAGACCATCCTAAATAATAATTTCTGATTTGTCCTTTATTACCATTCAAAATTAGGACCAGGGCATTTAGCACTGAGAATGAAAGAATAAGCAATTTAAATATCAATACTCCGGACATGAGCACACATAAAAATCCATTTTACAAGGTTAAGATTTGTCATTCGTAGGGTTAACAAACCTTAATTCACCGAAAAATAAAGTTTTTCAACAGAAAAAACAACTTACTATCTATCGGGTTCATTCGTAGTATTAATCGAAACGAAACTGTTCCCGCCGACTTTTCAGGGGATAATACCGAAGCCATTCAGCGGACTCGGTCCGAAAAACCAGGGGAATCTACCTATGAAACGTTCAAATGGGTACGGGCATGAAGCAGGGCCTCCTGGGTTGATTTTACCCAAGCCGCTTTGTTTGGAGGAAGCAGTTGATCCAGCTCTCGCTCCCTGTCCGGATCTTGCTTCCCTACTCTACGTATATATACCGCTTCCACTCTTCCCGGAAAATCCCGAATAACCTCTGCATATAGCTCCGGGTCATGCTGTCCACTGTCTCCTATCAACAGGAATTGCTGCTCTGGAAAAAACTCCATAAGAAAACGAATCTTTTCCAATTTATGATCGTGGTTTCCTCCTCCGGATTTCCAGATGTTTCTCAGATTTACATGGCTGTCCTTCAGTAAAATTGGTCCTACAGGAATATCCCGGTATCGGAGAAAGTCTCTGATCAGTTCAAACAAATTCCAATCACTGCTGGACACATAAAAAACGGGGTATTCCCCATTGGCCGAAAGCAGGCGATAAAAATCACTTACTCCTGGAAAGGGTCTTCTGGTATAGGCGTTTTTAGAGACAGATAGCCACAACTTTTCGCCCAGATTAGTGGCTTTGGAGACGATAATCGTGTCATCAATATCAGAAATAATGGCCCTGGGATAAGTTTTATGAATAAAATGGATCTTTTTTTCCACCAACGGCTCACTGGATTGCAGGTCCTCCTCAGGCTTGAGGGACAATTGAATCTTGTCAGGGATTTCTTCCATCTTGTCAGGAAGTGGCATCATCACTTCAAAAATCCCCTCACTATCTGTAGTAAGGTCAGTTTGCTGATCTCCAATTTGAAGCCCCAGTCCTGCATCCGGCACACTGCTGCCCGAATACCGGCGGATGGTGGCCAGTAAATTTTGCAAGGCACTTTTATCTTCGGAAGGACGACTTTGGGTGTAGGCCTCCACCAGGCGACCCTTCAGAAAAACCTGCGAGCGGTTACTTAAAACCAGAAAGACCTCTATCCGAACCTCATCAAGTTTTCCTATTTTACGCTTTATTTTGGAAAAAGTATAACGGAAAGGCCAGGTGAGCCACCTGAAAACAAACAATTGTTTCATGCTCAAGGTACCTCAAAACCCAGGCCAGCGGCATTCCTGACTTTAGAAAAGCCAATATTCTTTTTGACAAACAGGGAATTATTGACGAGTAAGGCATCAAACAAGCTGGTTTCCCTTGCATTGATTAAAAACAAGGAACTTTCTCCCATTTCAAATTTGGTTCTTTCACCTTCCACCAACCGCTCCAGACCATTGATGTTATCACTGAATGTGGCCAGTTGTCTGTTCAATACCTGAAAGTTGTTGAATTCCTGTTCCAGTTTTGCCCTGAGCTGCTGAAATTTGAGGTCTCTTTTATTGTTGACCATATTGATTTTGGTTTTGGTCAATCCCAACCCGCCCCTTTCTTTTCTCAAAAGCAGGGGTGTAGAAATTTTAACACCAAATTTGTAGTTGTTTTCCAAAAAACCTACTCCTTCCATCCCTCCAAAAGTTTCGGTAAGAAAATTGTATTTGAGTTTGACCTCTGGCTTCAATTGCTCCGCTTTATACCTTCGGTCAATTTCCAGGTAATTCAAATCATAGTCCAGCAGCCTCAACTCAGGATGGCTGGCGATGAGTTCCCTGAAAACCTCCATGTCCGGCATACCGGAGACGTATTCGTCTAAAACCTGGGGGAAAATGCCCGGTTCTAAAAACAGTGGATTCTGATCACTGTCCCAAAGGTAAACATTCAATTCCTGTGTACGGGCAAAATAAACATTTTCAGCTTCCTGTAGCTGTATCGTCCGGTTCAATACCTGTGTATATGACTCCACGGTGTCAATCGCCGGTAAATCTCCCTGCTCAAAACTGGATTTGATCCCCTCAAACCGGATAGAAGCCAGGCGTAGTCCTTCTTCCCTTACCATCAGATCCGCATAAGCTCCTGCCCATTTCCAATAGGCATCGGTAGCGTCCAGGTACAAGTCATTCAGGGTTTGTTTTCTTTCTTCCTCCCTGGCCAGGGCATAAATTTTGGCTTGCTGTAAGGCAGCTCTTCTTTCATCAATAAACAGTCCCTTACCCACATTCACAGCGGCTCCTACGGCAAAAAGCCCATTTTCAGGCACATTTCGCTCTGAATTCAGGTAAGTACCCTGGTTTTGTTCTACCGTCCCCTGAAACTCCACACCTCCTAGTGTGGGCACCTTAATACCGGCTTCCCGTTTGTTGTAATATTCTGTATCCTGATATTGCTTCTCATCCATACTGCCGTACAACTTGGGGTCAAAGCCTCCTCTGGCCATCCTTATCTCCTGCCTACCCAACTCCAGGTTGAGGTCTGCTTGTCTGGCTACAGGATGGTAATCCAGGACCCAGGCCATAAAATCGGTATAGTTCAGGGTTTCCTGGGCTTGTAAAGGTCCGAAAACCCCAAACCAAAAGGAACAAAATAGAATCAATGCATATTTCATTTTTGCTGATTTTTCATTTCTCTGACTTCTTTCAGGGTGTAATAGTCAGGTGGAAAACCATTCATTTGTCGCCATATCTCATACCACACCGGTACATCGTTCAGCAGGGCGATACCATCTGCTCCGGAGCCTACCCGCAAGGCTTCCGGCCAGGGATCTTCATCCGGATCTTGCACCACCAACAAGCGGTATTGGTTGTTCGTACTGGTAAAATTATCAATGGCATATACCCTTCCACCAAAGGTGCCATTGGAGAGCTGTGGCCAACCTGAAAAAACGATGGCAGGCCAGCCATCAAAAATAAACCTGATCTTATTGCCCACCTTTACCAGCGGCAGATCAATTGGGTCAATGTACATTTCAACTGCCAAGGAGTAATTTTGAGGCATGATACTGACGATTTCTGCTCCCTCCTTGATGGTTTCTCCCAAACCCACCTGAATGGCTTTGGTGATATAGCCGTCCTGGGGTGCCAGGACAAAGTACATGCCCGACCTCACGGTATAGTTGGAGAGTTCATTTCTCAATTTATTTACCGTCGCTTCAGCGTCATACTGACTGGACAAGGCAGAAAACTTGTCTGAATTTACTTTCGCCAGTTTGTCCCTGAAATCATTGTCGATGGCATTGAGTTCCAGGGTGGCGGATATCACCTCATTTCTGCTACTCAGCAGTTTGTTTTCAGCACTTATTTTTTTGGCCTGCGATTCCTGCAATTTTATCCTTCTGGCTTCCAGATCGGTCAGGGATTTCAAACCTTCCTCGTACAGCGTTTCCATCCTTTCATATTGCCTCTCAGCCACAGTAAGGTTTACCTTTTCTGCTTCCAGCATGATGCTGTCCGAAAGCACACTCAAATTGGCTTGCTGCAACTTGTTCTGGGCTTGTTCCTTTCGCAACCTGTTATTTTGACTCAGCGCCTGAAGTTGTTGTTCCTGGGCTTTGATTTTTTCCTCATAAGACCTTACCGACAGCTCCTTGGCATCTACCTGAAGTCTTGTCCTTTCCAGTAATTCAGGATCCATATACTGATCCTTGATCTCTGATATAAATAAAATCGTATCCCCCTTCTGCACAAAATCCCCTTCCTGAACATACCACCTTTCTATCCTGCCGGGTATCACCGAATGAATGGTTTGTGGGCGGTGTTCCGGCTTAAGAGCAGTTACCATTCCCTGGGAGCGAAAATTCTGGGTCCAGGGTAAAAAGAGGAATACGAACCCAGCCAATAATATGTACAAAAGAATCCTGACCCGCTTTCTGCTCTGATCACTTGGAATGGTCATGCGGTAACTATCAAACAAAAAGGGATTGATTTGCCCTTTTACAGAGTTTTTAGAAATATTAAGCATGGCTGTTAACTTTTGTTATTTTTATTGTACTGCTGGAAAGCATTGAATGATCCTTCAAAGGTTAATCTACCGGAGGTTAATTCTAAAATTTTATCTGCTCTTCGCATAATATTTTCATCTGAAGACACCACTACCATGGTCCAGGGGCCTGAAAACATGTAGTCTAGCAGCATCTGGGCTTCCTCTCCATTGAGGTAACTGAGGTCTTCCTCCAAAAGCAGCAATTTGGGACCAAAGCATAGGCTCCTGGCCAGAATGATTTTACTGATATTGGCATTGCTCAAATGCTTGCCCTCAGGCAATAACATGGTATCCAAATCATCTTTTAACTCATAGATATAATCCTTCAAGCCTACGATTTCAAGGATCTCACGAATTTTTTGTTCTGAAATGACATCATTCCCAACGGTGATGTTCTCGCGAATGGTACCATGAAAGATGGATTGTCGGGAAAGGCTGTCCCCAATCATGGATCTTAGTTTTTCTAAGGAAAGGGTGTCCATGGGTAGCTTATTGACGATGATATTGCCCTGATAGTCTTCTATCAATCCTGCCATCAATTGCAGAAAGGTACTTTTCCCTGAGCCGCTTTTTCCTGTAATGACTACCTTTTCACCTGGATTGATTTCTACATTGATGTTGACAAGATTGGGATTTTTTTTGTCTCTGGGATGATAGGTTAAATCCCTCAAATGATAGGACAAACCTGATTCGGAAAGTCCAAAGGCCTTATCCACTCCCTCGGACCGTTCCAGTTCCAAATCCATGATCAAGCCTAATTTTTCTGTGGCTGTAAGCGTATCATATACGGTTTCCAAGCTTAAAATGAGCTTTTCTACAGAATTTATGATCAATACAATAATGATTTCGGCAGCAACAAATTGTCCTATACTGATCTCATTGTTCATTAAAAGAATACTACCTGCTACCAATAGGGTGACAATGATGGCAGCCTTAAAACCAATCATTACTTTATACTGCAGGATCAAAACGGCAAAATGAGAGTTCCTGAATCCGACATAATTGCTTACCAATTGATCTACTTTTCTGAAGGGTAGTGGAGAAAATCCGGATAACTTGAAAGTACCCAAGGTCCTTGCAATCTCTTCCAGCCAAAATGCCAACTCATATTTGGCTGTGGATTCCTTCAGGCTTTCTTTCATCCCCCGGGGACTGGTCAGCTTAAATATCAGGTATAGGATCAAAACCAATGCAAAGGAAAAAATGATGAAAAAAGGATGGTAGACAGAGAGTAAAATCAAACCAAAAAATACCTGAAGGGAAGCTGTACTGAAATCAATCAATAATTTGGATAACCCCTTTTGAAGCACGATGGTATCAAAAAACCTGTTGACGAGCTCTGGGGGAAATTTACCGCGCAAGGCCTCCGTTTTGATCCGGGGCAGTCGGTAGGCAAATTCCATGGCCGATTTGCCAAACACCCGCTGTTGCAATTTCTCTGTCAGATAAAGCTGGCTGATCTGAAGGTAGCCCCCAAATATAACCCCCAGTGCTACAATGACCACCAGCAAAACCCAGGAAGAAGTCATTCTCCCTCCCAGAATAAAATTGAGGATGGCCTGAATACCTAAGGGAAGGGACAAGGAAACCAATCCGTTGAGGATGGCATAGAAATAAATGGCGTAGATCTCTTTCTTTTCATCCTTAAGCAGGCTGAAAAATCTTTTTAATGGCGTATTGATCAGATTTTCATTCATCTTTCAAAGTTTTAAATACCCAATCAAAATAAAAACCTAATTTTTGCTCTCCCACGAGACCGGATTCCGTCATTTTTGGCATATGCTTTAAAAAAAATGCATGAAGTAAAGTAGATTCCACCAAGGTCGACACCAGGGTTTTCGGGTAAGTGTATTTAGGATTAATTTCGCCGACAATGGCTGCAATCCTGTCTGTAAATCGATAAAACTGTTTGAAGAAGCCACTGCTATTTTCCTCATCAACCTCCTTGGTCAAAAAAGCTTTGTAGGATTCCTGGGTGACCAGCAAACGTAAATTTTGAATATCCATGTACTCATTTTTTTTATAGACAGGACCTTCCACCAGCAGTTGGATCGCTATTTTCATTTTATCCCTCGGATCATGTAAATTAGAAGTAGCAAAAACAAGGTTATGCTCCAACCATCCCCAGTACCAATTGGTAAGGTAGACCAGGAGCTTGTGCTTATTTTCAAAATAACGGTAAATGGCCGCCTCTGTACTGCCTACAGTTTCCGATAGTCTTTTGAAGTTAAAACTTTCCAACCCCAAAATAACAATAAGGTTGGGACTTTCACGAATAATTTTCTTTCCCAGGTCTGAACTAAGTGGATCTTTCAGGTATATCTCACTGTTTACGGGAACAACAAAACTGGTTAAAATCTGTTCCATATGAATTTCAATAGTAAAACTTTATGGCGCAATATACGAACAAACTAAAAGTAAGTTTTACTTACTGAAAGAAAATTTTACTAATTTTTAAAAAAAAGATTTGGAAGTAAGGATTTGTCCTACTCCATATCTGGCTCATAACTGATTTTTCCTAAACCATAAAGGTATAACACCTTGGAAATACGCAACATCAGGGGCAATAAAATCAGGTTGAAAAATAGCACTGATCCAATATATACCATCAACTCTGGGTCATTGAATAAAAAATTGAGTACAACCATGACGGTGATAAAGAGGGCTACGGATAGCGCATAACTGATGTACATGGCTCCATAATAGAAATCCGGTTCCGGAACCAAATCTACCCCACAGCTGGGGCAAGTTTGGTTTACCTCAGTTAATTTCCTGAAACTGAACATGGAAACAGGGAAAATATTTCCCTTTCTGCACCTGGGGCATTTACCTTTAAAAATGGCTGCTGTAAGACTTGTTTCTTTTTTCATTGCTGTATTCATTTAACGGATTTCATCCAGGTCATAGTCTTTGCCTTTGCCCCATTGTAACAATTCTTCTAAATCATAGTACTCCAAAGTATCCAGGTCCTTGACCCTGAAGTTCTCTCTTCCTTTTCTTTCCATGATTTCCAGCATTCGTATTTCTCCATAATTTACGAGCCGGTACACCCGGCCTACCCTGATATTGTCAATGGCTAGTGGCATGTGGTTTATAATTAAAATTTATCCTATACAGGGCCTTGAAGGGTCATCCCTTACTTTATTTAAGTGCCAACATCAGAAAAGAAAAATTGTTCCTTCCGATTTAATTTTGATGCTCTCTAAAACAGAAAAGCCTGAATACTTTTGGACACAAAGTTATAATCATTCTTTATTTTATATATCGTTAAGACCTGAAAGTTATTTTGGGTCAATAACTTCAAATTCACTTAGAATCTATTAATTTTGCAACTCATTTAAAAAACTGCTGAAAATGACCGTCACAAAAAAATTCATCATTGATTTTGACAGTACTTTTACAAAGGTTGAGGCCCTGGATATTTTAGGTGAAATAAGCCTGAAGGATGACCCTGAAAAAGCAAAAAAACTCCAGGCAATCAAGGACATCACCGATCAGGGAATGGAAGGCAAGCTGACATTCAGGGAAAGCCTTGTCCAGCGGCTGGATATACTCGATGCCAACAAAGAACAGATTTCCGAACTGATAGCTGCCCTCAGAAAAAAAGTTTCCGATTCGTTTCAACGCAACAAAGAATTTTTGAAAGAAAATGCATCGGATATATTTATTATTTCCAATGGATTCAAGGATTTTGTAGCGCCGATTGTAACGGAATACGGGATTAAACCTGAGAATGTATTTGCCAATGAATTTGAGTATGCAGACTCTGGTAAAATCATCGGTTTCAACAAGGATAACCCACTTTCCAAGAATAATGGAAAACCTGAGACCATCCGAAAGCTGAATCTGGAAGGAGATATCTATGTGATCGGAGACGGCTATACCGATTATGAAATTAAAGCTTCAGGGGTGGCCAATAAATTTTATGCGTTTACTGAAAATGTACACCGAACCAACGTTTCATCCAAAGCAGACCATATTGCCCCCAGCCTGGACGAAATATTATATGTGAATAAAATGAATAAAAAATTTTCCTATCCAAAGAGCCGGATCAGTGTCTTGCTCCTGGAAAATGTGCACCCTATTGGCGTTGAGCTGATGAAGGAAGAAGGATACCAGGTAGAGGTCATCAGTTCTGCCTTATCTGAGGAAGAGCTGGCCGAAAAAATCAAAAAAGTATCCATCCTGGGCATAAGGTCAAAAACCCAGGTCACTAAAAAAGTCCTGGAAAATGCCAATCGCCTGGTAGCCATTGGGGCCTTTTGTATCGGCACCAATCAAATTGACCTGGAAACCTGCCAGGAAAAAGGCATCGCCGTATTCAATGCCCCTTTTAGCAATACCCGATCAGTGGTAGAACTGGCGATAGCTGAAATCATCTTTTTAATGCGCAGGCTGACGGACAAGACCAGCAGCATGCATCAGGGCGTTTGGGACAAAAGTGCATCGGGAAGTTTTGAAATCAGGGGCAAAAAACTCGGGATCATCGGCTATGGAAACATAGGTTCTCAACTTTCTGTTTTGGCAGAAAGCATGGGGCTGGATGTATACTATTACGATGTCATAGAAAGATTGGCTCTGGGAAATGCCACCAAGATCGATTCACTCGATGAATTGCTCAGCACCTGTGATGTAATTACCTTACATGTGGACGGGAGAAAGGAAAATGAGATGCTGATCGACCAGGAGAAGCTGGCTTTGATGAAAAAAGGGGCTTACCTGATCAATCTGAGCCGGGGCCATGTGGTGGATGTACCAGCCTTGCGGAATGCTTTGGAAAGCGGTCACCTGGCAGGTGCCAGCATTGATGTATTTCCAAGTGAACCAAAAAACAATTCTGAACCCTTCGTTTCAGAACTGATTGGCTTGCCCAATACCATTCTGACACCACATATTGGGGGCAGCACCTTAGAAGCCCAGCAGAACATCGCCAGGTTTGTTCCTGGAAAAATCATCGAATACATCAATACCGGAAACACATATAATAGTGTCAACTTTCCCAATATACAGTTGCCATTTCTACAGGATGCCCACCGGCTGATCCACATTCACCTCAACGAACCAGGGATCATGGCCAGAATCAATAAGGTATTGGCAGATTATGAAATCAACATCGTGGGTCAATACCTGAAGACCAATGAAAAAATAGGTTATGTCATCACCGATATTGACAAAGCCTACAGTAGTAAGGTAATCGACGAACTGAAGGCCATTAACGGTACCATACGTTTCAGGGTTTTGTACTGATGCCAGAAAAATTCTAAAGGGGGAGACTGCCAGGTGGTCTCCCTTTTTTTGTGGTTTTTTGTGATTATTCTTCTATTTTTATGGAAACAAGTGTGTCTCAAAATTCACTTCAGTGAAGGATATTGGCAAACCACCAAACCCAGGAACCAATGAAAGCATTTTTTAAATCTTTATTTGCTTATGGGCATGAGAGCAACCAAAGACTATGGGAAGCGATGATGGAACACCAGGATAAAACCCCTGAGAAATCCATCCAACTGTATAACCATATCCTCAATGCCCATCAAATCTGGAACAACCGGATTGACCCTAAAGCTGCTCCTTTTGGGGTATGGGCGATGCGGCCGATTCAGGATGAAAGGGTGATTGATCTTGAAAATCATGCCCATACAATTAACATATTGGATAATTACCCCCTGGAAGCCATCATTTCATACAGCAATTCAAAGGGCCAGGTTTATACCAACAGCGTAAGGGACATCCTTTTTCACCTTGTCAACCATTCCACGTATCACCGCGGACAGATTGCCTCAGACTTCCGGCAGAATGGCCTGGAACCTCTGGTTTCCGATTACATCCTGTTTAAAAGGTAGTAGAAGGATTGATAATTTTTTTGGGCAATAGGACAGATTTTAATAAAGCCTATTGACCCAGAGCATCCGAAAGACCATGCTTTGGTTATTCCTTCAAGACCTTTTTCATTCTCAATTTTACTTATGGGCCCCTGAGCTACAACGGACTTTATGGGATTCTCAAAAAACTAACGGCCGCTGTCTAAACATAACATTATCCACCATTTTAAAGATGCTGGATAGTTGGCATGGGCTTACTTATCGTCTTGCATCCCCAAACTAAAGCTGCAGAGGCAATAGCATGCCTTTTTACTCCCCCCTAAAACACCAAAAGGGAGGCCGCCAGGCGGTCTCCCTTTAACAGGGTCCGGATCATGGAGTGTTACAAACCTCCGATATGACAGGATTTGAGCTGCACCATCTCCGCAACCTTCCACTGTTAACCTGCATCCTAAAAGGATACGAGGTCTTTCCAAAGGAAAGATGAGGCCTGGTTTTGAAGCGATGCTTCACTCGGCATTTTAATCAACTTGTGAAGTTTGAACATGTCGCTGACCCGAACCTTAATTCAAATATACAATCTATTCCAGCAAACCTCAAATCAGGAAAGGATTCGACTGTCAATAAGCAAAAATGGATGGGTTGAAAAAAGCAATCTGGAAAAATTTCCTGTAAATTGCGGTCGAAAACAGCGAACATTAGATTGTTTTAAAGTTTAATTTTACTAATTTAAATTTTGCTGATTTTAGAATAATATTTAATACCTCTGATAAATTATATCTGAAGTAATCCAATAATTTAATCATTAAGAATGTATCAAATCAAAAAGATCATTGTTTGTCTGGATCAGAGCGATATGGACGAAACTCTGGTGAAATTTGCCGCATTTATAGCAAAGACCAACCAATCTAAAAAAATTTACTTCACAAATGTAATTCGCAACCTTTCCATACCTAAGGATATTCTGGCTGAATTCCCAAACCTTATCAGCAATATGGTGAAAGAAAGGGAAAATCAGATGAAAAAAGTTGTTGCCGAAAACTTTGATCCCAATATTAAAGTCAGTAGCTCCTATATAGTAAAGGAGGGGCAACTCTCAAAAAAAATATTGAAACTGGCCAATGAAAAATCTGCTGATCTGATTTTGGTAGGAAGAAAAACCAGCTTGCCCGGTTCCGGGGTGGTTTCTCAACGGCTAGCCAGAAGGGCATCGTGTTCCCTGCTGATTGTACCTGAAAACAGCCAGCCTAAAGTAAAAAAACTATTGGTTCCAAGTGACTTTTCTGATTATTCCAAGGATGCACTGGAGGAGGCCATAGAGATCGCTGAAAAAAATGAGGGGAAATCTGAAATCTTTTGCCAAAATGTATATGCGGTTCCATCAGGGTACCATTTTACGGGCAAATCTTATGAAGAATTTAGTGAAATCATGCTCCAAAACGCCACCATCAATTATAAGAAGTTTATCCGGAAAATAGACACCAAATCCAGCAAGATCAAACCCCTTTATACCAAGGACGAAGACGATGATCCTGTGGTAGATATCATCAGCAAGGCCGGGGAGATCAAGGCCGATATGATCATTATAGGTGCCAAGGGAAGGACGGCAGCTACAGCACTTTTTATCGGTAGCATGGCAGAACGGCTGATACAAATGAATGATAAAGTACCCTTATTGGTAACCCGACCAAAGGGCAAAAATGCTGGTATCATAGAGTACATTCTTGAAATTTAATCTTTTCACATACAAAAAAAGATCTTTTAGGACTTTGTAAATATATTTCATAACTTCAAGTTTGAATCAAAAATAACGTTAACATGAGATTTAGGACCTCCATATTGGTAATCATTTGTCTTTCATTAGTCAGTTGGGATGCGGATGCACAACTGCTTAAGCGAATAAAAAGAGCAGCCTCTGAGGGCGTTTCCAGGGCCGTAGAAAGAACCGTGGAAAAAGAAGTGGCCAAAGCCACCCAACGACAATTGGAAAAAGCTTTCAGTAACCTTTACGGAGATATGGGCAGCACAGCTGATGGCTCGGAAGGAGGCAATTACGACTTTAGCAAAATCATGGGATCCATCAATACGGATGTAGAAACAGAAAGTTCCTACAGTTTTTCCGGATTGGCAGTGATGGAAATAAACAGCACAGATGAAAAAGGTAAAGCTCAGGACCCGATTGTGTTCAATTCCTTTTTATCAGATAATCCGGATTTTTTCGGAATGGAATTTATTGATCCGGAAAGTAAGAATACGGCAGAAAAGGCCGTGATCATAATGGATCATAAAAACCAGGCAACAGTAATGCTCATGGACAATGAAGATGGGAAATCCAGTATGGCCTTTTCCATAGACTGGGAAGGCATGATGGAGGGAGCAGCCGCAATGGAAGAAGAAGATGAAGCCTCCACAATGGATGCCGAAAATTTCTCCTTCGAAAAAACAGGCAGTACCAAGGATATCCTGGGTTACACCTGCGATGAATACAGGGTAATGAGTGAAGATATGGAGGGAAGTTATTGGTTAAGCCAATCCGCCATAGTAGGAATGGAATCTTTTTGGAGTAAAAACAGTCCCTTTATCACGAAAAAGATGAAAGAAGAGAATCAGGAATACTTCAATAATTTACCGGAAGGAAATATTCTTGAAATGGACTTTACCAGTAAAGAAGATCAAAGCAGGACGCAAATGAAAATGATTGAGATAGATACCAACAAAACCAGTAACTTTGATCTGGCAGAATATCCAAACGCAATGAAGGCTGCCAAATAATCTGTTCTAAAAATTACCTGTATTGATAGTTTCAATAATTGTAGCCAGGGCATCTAATGATGCCATAGGCATTAATGGAGAATTGCCCTGGCACCTTCCTTCTGACCTCAGACATTTCAAAAAAACGACCATAGGCCATCATGTGGTGATGGGTAGGAAAACTTTCGTTTTATTAGGCAAACCCCTACCGGGAAGGCCCCACATTGTGGTGACAAATAATCCGGATTTTAAAGTCCCGGAGGGTCATCATGTAGTCCATGGAATAGAGGAAGCCTTGCAAATAGGTAAAGACAAAGGACTGGAAAAGCTCTTTATTTTAGGTGGGGCGGAAATTTACAAACTCGCACTTCCATTTACTGATGAAATGATCATCACGGAGATAGATGCCAGTCCTGACGCTGACACTTTTTTTCCAAAATTTGATCCCGGAGAATGGCAAATTGCACATAAAGAAACCATTAAGAAAGATGATAAAAACCAATATGATCATGCCTTTGTGACCTACAAACGAATGGGAAGTCCACATTAAGCCCTTGTTTTCCTTCATGCGGAGAAATAAAGGCAAAAATTACCTTTCCCTAAGCGGAAACTTTTTAATTTTGGTTCACAAAAGTCAAAATCCTACCTCATGCATCAACCTGTAAAAGCAGAAATCATTTCCATAGGTGACGAACTGCTATATGGCCAGATCCTGGACACCAATAGCAAGTGGTTAAGCGAAGAAATGGATAAAATAGGAGTCCGCGTAGTGAGGAAAACAACCGTAGGTGATGACAAAGAGTCCATGTTGCAGGCTTTTATGGCCGCTTCTCAAAAAGCAGCTATTGTTTTGATGACTGGAGGCCTGGGTCCTACCAAAGATGACCTGACCAAAAATATTCTGGCTGATTTTTTTGGTTCCCAATTAACCCTATTCCCCAAAGCCCTGGAAGATGTCAGAAATTTATTTGAAAGCCGGGGAAAGGAATTGACTGCCACCAACCGAAACCAGGCCTACCTGCCAGCCAACTGCCAATACATTCACAATGCCGTTGGCACGGCACCGGGAATGTGGTTTGAGGAGCAGGGGACAATCTGGATGTCTATGCCAGGGGTACCCCATGAAATGAAGTACCTGATAGAAAAAGCCGTGATTCCCCGGTTAAAAGAAAAATTTACACTACCCGTAATTTACCATAAACTGGTAAAGACGGTAGGCATCGGAGAAAGCTGGCTCTCAGACATCATTACTGCCTGGGAAGACCAATTGCCTTCCCATATCCGGCTGGCCTACCTACCCTCTCTGGGGGAAGTAAAACTGAGACTGACCGGGTTTGGTGACGATCAGGAAAGCATTACCAGGGAGGTCGATGAACAGATCGATCGATTGCTTCCACTCATTGAGCCATATGTCTACGGGTTTAACCATGATACGTTACCCTCCGCCATAGGACATTTGCTTGCCCAAAGAGGAAAGACCGTTGCGCTGGCAGAAAGTTGTTCCGGGGGATACATCTCACATTTAATTACTGGAATACCGGGATCCAGTGAATACTTCAACGGTGCGGTGGTACCCTATCACAATGCTTTCAAGGCAGCTGTATTGGGACTGTCTGAAGACATGCTGGACAGTAAAGGTGCAGTCAGTGAGGAAACTGTCATAGAAATGGCAAAACAGGTTCGCTTAAAATTCAATGCTGACTACGGCCTATCCTCCAGTGGCATTGCGGGTCCGGGGGGAGGTACTTCGACTAAACCCGTAGGCCTGGTTTGGATCGCCTGTGATGATGGTCATTCCTGCCATACCAGAAAACTTCAACTTACCAAAGACAGGACCGTAAACATTCACCTGACAGCTGTGGCGGCATTAAACTTATTGAGGAAGACCGTTATACAAAAATCAGATTAAAATTTAAACCGATTCCCTTTGCAAAATAATGACTTAAATTTAGTTTTATATTTAAGGAGGTTTCAACAAGAATGAAATAAGCTATGGCGATAGTAGAAATGGTGATGCCCAAAATGGGGGAAAGCATTATGGAAGGCACTATTCTTTCCTGGCTAAAAAAGGAAGGGGATAAAATCGAACAGGATGAATCTGTTCTGGAAGTGGCTACAGATAAAGTGGATACAGAAGTCCCTGCTACCCATGCCGGCACACTCAAGTCTATTCTTGCCAAAGAAGGGGAAGTAGTGGAGGTAGGAAAACCGATTGCTCTCATTGAAACAAGCGTTCGCCTGGAGGATGAGGTTAACAATGACCCTCCGGAGCCTGTTTCGGAACCCCCTTCTTCAGAAAAAGAAATATTGCAGGATGTCCCAGCCTTTACTTCCCTGATCCTTGGAGCCGACTCACCCAAAGAAAAAACAACGGACGAAAGGTTTTATTCTCCCCTTGTTCAAAGCATAGCCAAAGCGGAGAAAATCAGTCCCAAAGAATTGGCTCAAATCCCCGGGACGGGCAAAAATGGCCGGGTGACCAAAAATGATATACTTGCTTTCGTAAAGGAAAGGAAGACATCTGTTTCAGAGGCAGGTGAAACATTCCCTCCGGTAGAAGAGGCTGCGGACGAAATCATCCAAATGGACAGGATGCGGAAAATGATTGCGCAACGCATGCTTGATTCCAAAAATATTTCTGCCCACGTTACTTCTTTTGTAGAAGCTGATCTTACCGGAATTGTTCTTTTCCGAAACAAAATCAAAGAGGAGTTTCGGAAAAAAGAAGGTGAGGGAATCACTTTTACTCCATTTTTTGTGATGGCCATTGCAAAAGCCCTCAGAGACTTTCCTATGATCAATATTTCCGTGGAAGGAGACCGTATCATTAAGAAAAAAAATATCAATATAGGTATTGCTGTGGCCCTTGCTAATGGAAACCTGATCGTTCCGGTAATTAAAAACGCAGATCAATACAACCTGACAGGACTTTCCAAAAAAATCAATGACCTGGCTGTCCGTGCCAGGGAAAATAAACTGCATGCAGATGAACTCAAGGGAGGGACCTACACCCTTTCAAACATAGGATCATTTGGAAATATCATGGGTACTCCCATTATCGTACAACCTCAGGTGGCAATTCTGGCAGTAGGGACCATCACCAAAAAACCTGCTGTGATCGAAACGCCAACAGGCGACCTGATAGGTATCCGACACAAGATGATTTTATCCCATTCTTATGATCACCGGGTAGTAGATGGAGCGCTAGGGGGCATGTTTGTGAAAAAGGTGGCTGATTACCTAGAAAATTTTGATATGGATACCAAAATTTAAATTACCTGGATAGGGTGAGGGCACACTCCTTAATTTTATCGATTATCTGTTGAATTTTTACTGGTTTGGTAAGGTAATCCGTCATCCCTATTTCCAGGGCTTTGTCCACATCTTCCCTGAATACACCAGCAGACAAGCCTACAATACTTGCTAATTTCCCATGAGGAAGGGTCCTGATAATCCTGGTTGCTTCCATTCCATTCATACCGGGCATCTGATTGTCCATGAAAATCAGATCAAATTTGTGCTCTTCTACTATTTTTACAGCCTCCATTCCATTCATAGCTATATCTGGAGCATATCCCATTTGCTCCAGAAGCATGACCATAAACTTGAGGTTAATATCATTGTCTTCTACCACCAGAATTCTTAATGGATAGTCTTCGGCCAGCTTCTCAAAGTCAACGACCTCTTTCGTGCCTGATATTACGCTTAGTGACTTGTTTTCTTCTCCGTTAATATGGGATATCAGGGTAAAGGAGAAAACAGAACCTACACCTAACTCACTTTCTATTTGTAAAACCCCTCCCATCAATTCAATGAGTTTATTGGCTATGGCCAAACCAAGTCCTGTGCCTTTATACTCACCGTTGGAAGATGCACCCACCTGGGTAAATGGCTTGATTAATTCAGGAAGCTTTTTCTGATCGATTCCAACCCCGTCATCCTGCACCGAACAAGTTATAATAAGGTTGTTGGTAAACAATTTCTCACCATTGAGGGACACCAGTATCCTTCCCCCTTTTTGTGAATATTTCACTGCATTTCCTATGATGTTGAAAAAAATTTGCGCTAATTTTTCCTTATCCAAAACGATTGTCTCTGGCAGTGATTCATGAATTTCCATCTGGATTTGCAATGATTTTTCCCTGAACATTCCGGAGAAAATATTAATGATACGTTCCATCTCCTGTTGCAAGTTAAACAGCACCGGATGCAGTTCCATTTTTCCCGCTTCTATCTTGGAATAATCAAGGATATCGTTTACGATATGAAGCAATGACTCTCCCGAATCCCCAACAATGGAAAGCAACTCTTTTTGTTCTTTGGAAAGTTTCGTTTTGTAAAGCAATCCAGTGATTCCCAGCAATCCATTCAAAGGAGTCCTTATTTCATGACTCATGTTGGCCAAAAAATTAGATTTCTCCTTATTGGCCACCTCTGCCTCTTCCTTGGCTTCCCGTAATCCTTTTTCCCACAACTTCTGCCCGGTAATATCTCTGGCCACGGACATCATCCGTCCTTCATCCAATTTAAAAAACCTGACCTCAAAGAACCTCCTACCAATGTCCAGAAAAAGATCCAGTTCTTCGGTTTGCATTTTGCCCGTCATCACCGCACGTTTAAAAGCCCGCATGGCCTTTTCTCCGGAATCACCTGAAAGTATATCACTGATATTTTTCCCTAAGGATTTTTGAGGAGGTTGTAACAAAAATTCATCATTCTGGACATAATAATCAAGAAAATCACCCTGGTTATTGTAAATAAAAATGATGTCAGGAAGGCTATTCAAAACGGACCGAAGCCTGTTTTCACTCCTGATCAATTCCTGATCTGCGATGTATTTATCATGAATGTCAGAACAAATCCCAACGTCCCCTGAAAAGTGTCCTGCTGCATTATAGATCAGTTTTTCAAATATTTTCACCCTGATAGGTCCGCCAGATTTCCTATTCATGGTCGCTTCAAAATAATAAAAATCTTTCTTTGTTTTGATAGCTTCTTTCTTGCTGACCAAAAAAGAAGTCGAATCATCGGACATCAAATCCGATGGATTTAATTTTAAAAATTCCTCCGGACTGTATCCCAATACTTCTTCTACATTGTCACTGACCTGATAGGGGATCAATTGTTCATCATGATAGTAAATAAAACCCTTGGATTGCTGTAATAAAATCGTTTGCTGTTTCAGTAGCTGATCCAAATCCTTGGATTTTTTCTCCAACAAGAGGTTGTTCTCACTGGTGACTTTAAAATACCTTGACAGAAAGAATACAAATAATAAAAGTAAAGCAAAGAGGGAAAGAAAAAAGTAGAAGTATGTTCCGAAGATTCCAGATACTATGGAGGATTTGTCCTGGGAAAAGACAAAGGCCAAAGGGGCATTTAACCTAATCAGTGAAAAGGGATACTGTATCAATAAATTATTCTTACCTGTTCCAGCAGCATCATATTGGACCCATCCTTCATATTCACCCCTCAGGCCTCCGTCGATTTCCCTGGCTATTTCAGCTTGAAGAGAATGGTCCAGCAAAATCGGCTTTCGGCCATCATTCCCTGCCGGGTCAAAAAATTGCCCATCCATATAGACCAGCTTATGGGTATCGGGGCCCAGGTAGTAATTGGCAAGGTGATTGATAAAGTATTTCTCCAGACTAAGTTTTACCAGAATAGTTACATTTCCACGGTTCGACTTTATCCTGAAGCAATTCCGGCAAGGGTCCTCTCCTACTGCCAAATTGGATTCATTTACTGAAAAGTAATTAGCATCGGAAACATGGTATTTCTTTTTAAAGTTACCCTTCTCTATAATCAGGGTGTCAATAAGGTTGATGTAATTGTTCAATAACCTGCGCACCCTGGTTTCATCTATAGGGATTTCTTCCAGGCCGGGGTTTGAATTTACTGGTCTTTCCTGATTATTGGCATAAAAAATCAGGTCTTCATTCAGGTTATTAAAGTTTCTTTGGGCCTCGTTAGCTGCCAGTTCAACCTGCCGGTTTAAAAACACTTTTCGGTTTTCCACCAGGTTTTCCGACAAGGATCGGTAAAAGAAAAATGCCAGCATGATGGTAAACAAAATCGCAACGATACTCAAACCTATAAGCCACCAAAACTTTCTGGTCTCTTTCAGGTTCTTATTCCCTTTACTTTTCTTTCTTTTAGTCATGGATATCCAATAAGTACCAATCCATTATATTCATCTTCCGGCAATAGGTCTGAAACAACCTGCCGGCCATGTCAAAACTGTGGTGATTTTCTTTCTCCAATAAAAACTTGGAAGCCATTCTTCTTACCTCTTTGCTTTTGCTCTTGAATAAATTAAAATCTTCCCTTCTGAAGCTATCAGAATTGATGGTTTGAATGTAGGCATGGTTTTTCAGGGGAGGTAGGCTTAAGGCTTCGATGGCTTCTGCCTTCCCCGCTACTACAGTACCCTGGCTATCGATCAACATGAGCTTTTTATCATAATTCTCTAAAAATGAATCCATAAGATCTGATAGCGTAATATCAAAACCCAACACCCCCTTCAATTCATTATCATGGTATACCGGATGGATCAGGGACAAAATCCAGCCCCTCCCCACTGGATCAATATAAACCTCCTCAATCCAAACAGATTTCCTGTTAGGATTCCGAACCTCATCGGCCATGTAGTAAAAATTGAAAGCGGTAACATCAATGTCCTGCTCAATTGAATTTAAAAGGTCGTAAGGAGGATACAACCTGCTAAAATTACTGGACGAATTGAAATATACCTGGCAGACCATAGGCCTGGTTTCTGTTATTTCCCGGAATGCCTCATCGAGCCATTCAGTGGTAAAAACTTCCCGGACCGACCGGTTTTTATTCTCAGCCAACAAGGATATAAAAACAGTGCTCTCTTTTCCATTATCAAGGGCATTGTAAAAAAAACCGTTATCATCCGTGAGAAATTTATCCTCATTGACAAGTGGTACCAGACTATCGGACTTTTCAAATAAGGCAGAGGAATAAGCTGCCAACTGAGATATATCGTCTTCCAAAGGCTTTAAATCAGCCTCTACCTTTTGAATCACCGAATCTAAAAGCAAAAAATGACTATCCGATTCCACCTTTCTATCCGATTGACAGGCCGGAGAAATCAATAAAATCAAAATTGGTATGAAAAATAAATATTTCATCTTTGAATATTTAAATATATCCCAATTTAAATATTTTCCAATGCAATATGAAGCGATTGGTGCATTTCGTCGAATCTTTCTTTGACATTTTCGAAAAACTGGCCTTCAAACAACTGATCAAAATCTTTTTCATCCAAAACATCTATGGCTGGAACCTTAAAGGTTTGCTCCGCCATACCTGAATCAAATTTTAGCAAATACTTATTGTTCCATTCAAACAAACTGATCCTGATGCCCTCCTTACTGGTTTCCCGTACTACCCTCATACCGGCCTGACCACTTTAGCGGTGTAATTGATTTCAGATTTCAAAGAAGAGGCTACAGAACAGTATTTTTCGACGGCCAGGCGGACCACCTTTTCAAATTCTGCCTGGGTGGCATCCGGTGAGGTCAATTGAAACAACAAGTGAATGGATTTGTAAAATGAAGGCACACCATCATTTCTGACACCTTCTGCTTCAATTTTAAAATCTGTTACCTGCTTTCGTTTCTTCTTCATCATCAAAACCGCATCAACAGCAGAACAACCTGCCAATCCGGAAAGTAACAGCTCCATGGGTGACTGGTGCTTTTTGTTTTCTCCGGCATACATGTCAATGTTGACTTTATTTCCTGTGGCATTTACTGACTCATATTCATAATCAGCGATCATTTTTAGGGTGACCTTCTTTGTATTCATAATAAATCTTAAAGTAATAAAAATTAACTTTTTGACAATAACTTTGGACTAAAACCTGGTTTTTTGACAAAGATAGGGAATGAAAAACAAAAAAAACATAAAAAAGCAACTTCCAGGCCTGTCCTGGGCAGTCCTGATAAAACCCCTCTGTTATTTGGACCGGATCTACTTGCAAAACATGAGCAATATCCTATTTTTACAATTGGCTTTCCCTGACCTTTACCCATTCTAATCTGGAAAAAATATGAAATTCTCCCTTTATTTAGGCAAATACCGCGGCATTAAAGTATTTATACACTGGACCTTTTCACTACTATTGTTATGGATAATTATTGCCAACACCCAATCAGGAACCCCGCTGGCAGATACAGGCTGGACCCTGTTATTTATTCTTTTAATCTTCCTATGTGTCATCTTACACGAATTTGGTCATGCGCTCACCGCACAAAAATATGGCATTCAGACCAAAGATATTATTTTATTGCCCATAGGAGGATTGGCCAGACTGGAAAAATTACCTGAAGACCCCAAAGAAGAACTTAAAGTCGCTTTGGCGGGTCCTTTGGTGAATCTGGTTATCTTTCTACTTTTATCAATTATCCTATACTTTACCGGCATTAATTTTAATTTTTTGGAATCTCCGAAACTGGACGGCTCAAGTATATGGTTGTTTTTGGCATCGGCCAATTTTTTCCTGGCTGTTTTTAATCTGCTGCCTGCCTTTCCAATGGATGGAGGCAGGGTGTTAAGGGCAGTGCTTTCCTTCAAAATGTCCCGGGTAAAGGCCACAGAAATAGCGGGTGGTATCGGGCAGGTCATGGCCATATTGTTCGTTTTCTTTGGCTTGTTTAACAACCCCATTTTGGTATTGATCGGGATTTTTATATTTCTGGGCGCCCAGGCTGAAGTCAATCAGACCAAACAGCATTCTTTTTTGGAGGGATTTAATGTTGGAGATGCGCTGATGAGTAAATTCCCGATTTTGGCCTATGACGCCCCGCTGCAGAAAGCAGTTGACAAGCTCCTGGATGGCCAGGCAACTCATTTTGTAGTGGTGCGAGAAGATTCCCCCATAGGCACCCTTAGCAGGGAGGGTATCATCCTGGGTCTTCAAGAGC
This sequence comes from Cyclobacterium sp. SYSU L10401, assembly GCF_010993705.1. GTDB lineage: Bacteria > Bacteroidota > Bacteroidia > Cytophagales > Cyclobacteriaceae > Cyclobacterium. The sequence goes on from NZ_WOFO01000014.1 coordinate 26,962, forward strand.
AGCATGCCCTGATAAGCATTGAAAAAGTTACCGATAAAAATCCCCTGAAGCTGGAAATGCATTTACCTCTGGAGGAAGCACTTAAAAAAATGGCCGCTGAAAATAAAAAATTGGCCCTGGTTTATGAGGGGAATCACTTCATAGGAATCCTGGATCAGGAAAACATTTCTGAATTTATCATGGTAAAAAATGCCCTGGTCCGATGATCCGCATACCCGATCATCCACATAGTTGCTCATCCGAAGAAATCATAAAAAGCCTGCAAACCTCTGAATCCGGCTTATCCTCCACTTCGGTAGCACAAAGAAAACAGGAATTTGGCTTAAATGAAATCCCCGACAAGAGCAGAAAACTCATGTGGGGTATTTTATTCAAGCAATTTCAAAACATCATGGTGTATATCCTTTTGATAGCCGCACTGATTTCCTTTCTGACAGGACATCAGGTAGATGTGATTGTGATCCTCGCCATTGTTTGTATTAATATTGCTATTGGATTTATTCAGGAATATAAGGCCGAAAATGCCATGCGGGCGCTAAAAGGTTTTATCGTTCCTCAATGCACGGTAATTCGCGACGGGAAATTATTGACTATCCCTTCCAAAGACCTTGTTCCCGGAGATTTGATGAGTTTATCCGCCGGTGACCAGGTGCCTGCTGATGGAGTAATCTTCCAAAGCCATGATGCCCTGGCCATGGAGGCTTCACTTACCGGAGAAGCTTTACCGGTCGAAAAAAACACCAATCCCTGCCCTGCGGAAACAGGGGTGGCTGACCGAAAAAACATGGTTTGGAAGGGCACTTTTCTTACCAGTGGCGACACCCTGGCATGGGTTACCGCTACCGGCCTGAAAACCCAATTTGGTATGATTGCAGACAGTTTATATGCCATCCCGCCCAAAGATTCAAATTTTAAGATAAAATCGGATAAACTGGCCAAACAAATGGCCATACTGGCTATATTAAGTGCCATCATATTATTCCTTGTCGGGTACTTTTTTCAGGAAATTCCTGTAAATGAGCTACTGTTGATATCCATCGCAGCATTGGTATCCGCCATTCCGGAAGGATTACCAGCAGTACTCTCCATTGTGCTGGCCATCGGCTCCTACCGAATGTCCAAGCGAAATGCCATTATCCGGGAAATATCAGCTACGGAAAGTTTGGGCACAGTAAGCACCATTGTCACCGACAAAACCGGTACCCTTACCCAAAACACCATGACCATCAATAAGCTTTGGCAAGTTGGAGGGCATGAAGTCTCCGTTTCCGGAGAAGGCTGGGAGGACAAAGGGGAAATAACCGGAGAATCGGCAGACATCGCTTCCATGGATCAGTTGCTGGAAATTGCAGCACATTGCAACAACGCCTCCATTTCGGTCAACGAACGCGGAAAATATAAAATCACCGGAGACCCTACAGAAGCTGCCTTTGCAGTGCTGGCCAAAAAAGCAGGTGTCAAAAAAGAACTGACCATTCAGGAAGACTTTCCCTTTAATACCAGTTTAAAATACCGATCTGCTATTGTAGAAAAATCAGGCCATCTTTTTAAATTTTACATAGGAGCACCTGAAATTATCCTGAAAAAATCAGCCCTATACATGGGTAAAGCGGGCACCAAACCCTTTGGGCCTAAAGAGTCGACGCTAAGCCACGAAAAATTAGATGACTGGTCCAAAAAAAGCTACCGGGTACTGGCAGTGGCATTCAGGCCATTGAATGGGAAAGGATCCGAAGAGGAAGAGAAAATGATATTTTGTGGGTTTGCGGCCATGATTGATCCACCCCGGCCTGAGGTGCCCGGAGCAGTAAGTGCTTGTCATGAAGCAGGTATCCGCGTGATTATGGCCACTGGTGACCATGCCCAAACGGCCCTGGCAATAGGTAAAGCAGTGGGTATCGTTTTGCCCGGGAAAGAAAAAGTAATGACCGAAGCAGAGCTGGTCAAATTAGAGGAAGCGGATTTTGATAAAGCCATAATGGAAGTAGACATTTTCTCCAGGCTTAGCCCACTTATGAAGCTAAAGATTGCCAAATCCCTGCAAAATCAAGGTGAATTAGTAGCCATGACCGGCGATGGCGTCAATGATGCTCCGGCATTGAAGCAGGCCAATGTAGGGGTGGCCATGGGGATCATGGGTACGGATGTAGCCCGGGAGGCCTCTTTGGTCGTCCTGGCAGATGATAATTTCGCCACCATCGTTACGGCCGTAGAACAGGGGAGAATCGTTTTCAACAATGCAAGAAGGACAAGTTTTTTTCTGATTACAACCAATTTTGCGGAAATTCTCACTTTGATTGTAGCCATCGGAATGGGATACGCCTTACCCCTGACTGCCACTCAAATCCTTTGGATCAACCTGGTAACAGATGGTTTTTGTGATAAGGCCCTGGCCACTGAACCAGGTATGGGGGATGAATTAAAGAACCCTCCAGTAAACCCCAGAGAAAACATCATCAATAGAGATATTCTACCCTCGTTATTCCTTAACACCATATTTATGACCGGTCTGGCTATGAGCGGTTTTCTGTATTACCTCCCGCAAGGACTCGAAAAGGCAAGGACAATTGTTTTTATCATTTTGGCATTTACCCAACTTTTCAATGTTTTCAATATGCGAAACCTAAAAGGTTCTGCCTTCAAAGTTGGATTATTCTCCAATAAATGGGTAAATTATGCTTTGTTCATTTCGGTATCTATTCAGGTACTCATTATTGAGGTTCCCTATCTAGCCCGCCTGTTTGAATTTCAAAACATATCCATTTTGGAATTTTTAGCCTGGGCCTTTTTATCCTCTTTTGTCTTGTGGATCAACGAATTATATAAACTAATCTTTATAAAAAAATGAAAGTTAATTTAAAAACAGTGAGTCCGGATGAGGCCGTTAAGAAAATTGAAAGTTATCAAAGGGTATTTGTTCATGGTAGTGCCGCTACGCCAACAGTTTTACTGCATGCGCTGGCTGGAAGAAAGGAAGAACTGCAACATGTGGAAATTGTATCCATCACCACCCTGGGAGAAATGCCTTTGGCCAGCGAATCTTGTAAAGGAAGCTTTTTTATCAATTCGCTATTCGTTTCTGAAAATGTCAGAAAAGCAGTAAATAGCGAGCAGGGCGGGTATGTGCCTATCTTTTTGAGTGAAATAGGCCGTCTTTTCAGAAAACAGATTTTACCTATTGATGTAGCCATGGTACAGGTATCTCCTCCGGATAGTCATGGATTTTGCTCCCTGGGTACTTCCGTTGATGTAGCCAGGCCGGCTGTAGACACTGCCAGGTACATCATAGCACAGGTCAACCATCAAATGCCCAGAACCATGGGTGATGGCCAGATCCATGTCAATAATATCGATGTGGCCATAGAAGTAAATGAACCCCTTCCTCAGGTGGATTATTCAGCCAAACTGGATGAGGCTGATTATAAAATCGGAAATTATATAGCAGAAATGATCGATGACGGTTCCACCCTACAATTGGGTATAGGAGGTATTCCAGATGCTGTTTTAAAATCCCTTGGGCAACACAAGGATCTGGGAATTCATACCGAAATGTTTTCTGACGGAGTTATTGATTTGTTTGAAAGCGGCGTGATAACCAACAAGTTTAAAAAGAAACACCCAGGTAAAGTGGTGTCTTCATTTGTAATCGGCACACAAAAAGTCTATGACAGTATCCATGACAATCCGGCCTTTTCCTTTCATGAAGCAGCCTATGTCAATGATACGGCTGTAATCAGAAAAAATCCAAAGGTCATTTCGATTAATTCCTGTGTGGAAATTGACCTTACCGGCCAGGTTTGTGCAGATTCCATTGGAAGTTACCATTATTCAGGTGTAGGAGGACAAATGGATTTTATGAGAGGGGCAGCCCTTTCTGAAGATGGTAAACCCATCATGGCCTTGAGGGCAAGCACCAAAAAAGGGAAAGCTAAAATCGTCCCCTTTCTGAAAGAAGGGGCGGGAGTGGTGACTACCAGGGCCCATATGCACTATGTGGTCACAGAATTTGGATCGGCTTACCTGTACGGTAAAAACCTACGCCAAAGGGCACATGAATTAAAAAAAATTGCAGCTCCTGAGCACCAGGAAGAATTGGACAAAGCTATTTTTGAAAGGTTCGGTAATTTCACTTACCCCCTCCGATAAAAGTAAACCTATGGAATTAGCTGTAGTGACCCAATAAAAAGGCAACAGCCAATTCCATGGGATACTTAAGCTTTTTTTAATTGAAGGGTAAATTGAGTACCTAAACCGGCAATACTTTGCACATCGATTTTGCCACCATTCAGGGTTAAAAACTGCTTGACCAATAACAAACCCAAACCGGTGCCTTTTTCATTCGCTGTCCCTACCATGGATGGAACCCGACCCTCATTCCCCCCATTGATCAAGCCTTGATGGACTTCATCGATACCTACTCCGGAATCCTTGATGTGACAATAAATAAATTGCTCATCTTCATCATAAAAAACATGTATCGTACCATACTCGGGAGTAAATTTGATTGCATTGCCGATCAGGTTTTGGACAATGATCTTAAAATGGTTTTTATCTATCCATGCACGGCTGGAAAATCCCGGCGCCACCTGGTGTTGAATATCCAGAAATTTAGTCCTGATCTGAAAATTTAAATGATCTAAAACCTTGTCCACCACTTGGGACATGTCCACCCCAACAGGACTTGCATCCATACCATCCATTTGGGTATTGGCCCAGGCCAGCAAATCATCCAATAAATTCTCTGTATTTTGAACCTGATCTGATAATAGAGAGAAAACTTCATCTTCCTCCTGTTTATTAAAAAAACCCTGTCCTCTCATGTCAAGAAGTTGCTTGATGGCATTAATGGGAGATCTCAAATCATGGGAAATGATAGATAATAACCTGGTTCTTACCTGATTCAACTCCTTTAAAGATTGGTTTTGCTGGGAAATTAAATCCTTTTGCTGCCGTATGGCATCGTTTTTCTTTTCCAGGGAACGGTTGAAATGGTTTTTTAGGCGTAAATGCCTGGCAAAAAAATAAAGCAAGCTTGCCAATAAAACCACTAAAATCCCCAAAAAAAGCATCAGTTTATAATGTTGCTGGATCAGGTTGTTGTCCCTTTCCTTCTCTGCTCTCAGCCGCTGGTTATCTGCCTGGGCAAGGTTCAACTGAAGCCTGGCCATCTGCCGGTTTTTAGCAGCATCATAAAGGCTATCGCTATAGGCCTTGTGGGACTTCAAATGAAAATAGGCTTTATCAAAAACACCCATTTCACGATAAATGCGGCTTAATAATCCTGTCACCTGTTGCAAATCCCAATGGGCGCCATGAGCCTCTGCAATCGCCAGCGCCTGCTCCCCTAGATCCCGGGCAGATGCCAATTCTCCTTTGTCATAGCGAAGTGATGCTAATCCGGTCAGGGCAAAGGACCTCTCCCAATTGGTTATCAGCAGCTCTTCCTGTAAGACTTCAGTATACAAATCCTCTGCCTTGACGAGGTCTCCCATTTCATGGTGTACCCTGGCCATTCTGTTTCTTACCATAAGGTTGAGAACAGAGGCCTTATTTGTCTCTAAAAAGACCATTGCCTTTTCCAATTGCCCCATAGCCATGTCAAAATCGCTCAATTCATCATAGGCAATACCTAAATTGAAATGGATTTTTGCCCGCCCCAGACTATCTCCAAGAATGGTATTGATCGCCAGGCATTCTTCCAATTGCTGAATGGCTTCCTCGTATTCCTTATCCACCATTTGGATGAGAGCCCTTCCATTAGTAGCATAAGCAACTTCCTTTACTGAATTGGCCTGATCCCCAAAATCCTTTGCCTGAGCAAAATGCTCCAATGCCTTATCATAGCTTCCCGATATATAATGGACCCTACCAGCCTGGTTATGGATCTGTGCCAGAAGTAATGGATCATTGCTTGCTTTACCAAGCTCCAAAGCCTGGTGCATCAAATCCAGGGACGCTTCCTTTTGGTCATATTGAATGGCTTTTGCCTCCTCGAGTAAAGACTCAATCTTACCCGAAGCCTGTCCCATCACCAGAGATTCCGAAAAAAAAGTCATTGCAAGTAAAAAAATGATGCTTTTATAGGTCATGATGCCATAATTGATGGTATAATAAAACCAAGTTACCGCAAACAAAAATAGATAATACAATAAAAAAAACAAATAAAATTTGTATTAAAAAAATTTAATAAAATAAAAGTATTTTAAAAGCAAAAAAATGCTATTGAAACATATTTTTAATCAGCCATTGGGCTGCATGAAAACAGCACCTTGCATATAGCCCACTACCTGGAGGGGTAGCAGATGAACAAAGGTAAATCCCTTTGGCGGAAGTACAGTAAGGGGAAAGTATCAAGGCGGTCCTGATAAATACCTGGGTAAGGTCAATTCACTGGTACTCATGCCTCCCCCTACCTGATCCGTCCCTCCGATCAACAATACCTTTAACCCGGATTTTTTATTAGGTTTCGTTGTGAAGGCTGAAATTGCAAGAAAATCAGGCATTAAGCTCCTTTCGACTCAAAATCATGATTGCTTTTTTCTGTGGCCAGTTGGGATAAAGCAAGTACAAACCTATCCAGATCTGCTGGCCTGGTATACACATGCGGTGAAATTCTCACACAATTAATATTGCCATAACTTATGGAGGTGGTATGTATTTTATATTGGTTCAAAAGCTTCTGTCCCAATTCCTGGGGAGTCAAACCCTCTACCGAAACGCCTGCTATGGCACAGCTGTAGGCGGATTTCAGGGAAGTGTGAATTTTCACCCCGGGTATGGTCATGGCCTTTTCAGCCCAGTAGTTTTTCAGGTATCGCACCCTTTCTTCTTTTCTTTTGGCGCCAATTCCGTTGTGAAAGTTCAGTGCTTCACCTATCCCCTGTTCCAACGGAAAACTTCGGGTACCCAGGGTTTCAAATTTCCTGATATCCGGACTCTTGGGGTCTCCATTGCAAAGCAATGGCCAGACTTTTGAAATTTTATCCTTTTTTATCCAAAGCATACCGGTCCCAATGGGAGCGGAAAGGTATTTGTGCAGGCTGGTCCCAAAGTAATCTGCTTCCAGATCCGGAATGTCAAAATCCAACAGGCCAAATGAATGGGCGCCGTCTACGATCACTTCCAATCCTTTCTCATGGGCCATCTGACAAATTTTCTTTACCGGCATGATTTGTCCCACCCAATTGATTACATGGGTGACGTGGAGGATTTTGGTCCGGGAAGTAATGGCCTGCCGGTAGGCATTGACAATCGTTTCATCATCTTCAATGGGGAAATCAAAAGAAATCTGTTTGTAAACAATCCCCTCTCTCTGCTCCCTTTGGCTCCAGGCCTGCATCATATTGGGATAATCCTGTTTACAACCAATGACTTCATCACCTTTTTCCAAATCCAACCCATAAATGATCGTGTTCAGGGCCTCTGTTGCATTTCGGTTAATCGCTATCTCCTCCGGATCACAACCTCCCAGCAGGGCCAGTTTTTCTCTCAATGGCTCCCTTCCCTGATCTAATATACGCCACATATAGTAAGACGGGGCCTGATTAGACATCTGGCTATACCGCTCTACCGCCTCCAACACCAATTGAGGGCTGGGAGAAACTCCCCCATTGTTCAGGTTTAGCACAGGAGCGGAACTTGCAGGGTAACCCTGCTGAATAAGGGCCCAAAAATCTTCATTTTCCGCCATTCTATGCGGTGTTAACCCTTGATACAATTCATTTTTTTCTGCTATATCTGCCGCAAGTCCTTGCCGGTACAGGCTGTTTACAGAGAAAGCACCGGTGAGAATGGCTGCTTTTTTGAAAAACGCTCTCCTATTCGTTACTGATTTCATTTTAATAAAATTTAGTTAGTGGTATCTATTGACAAAGGTATAAAACATATTTTGTTGCTGTAGGGTAATTTATAACTTAAAAAACAGACTTAGCTTGCAAAATAGTCAATTATATTGGTTTTTGCCGTTAGTCTCCTGCAAGATTTACTCCTTTAATGACTGGGAAAAATTTGCTTCCGGAGGCATTTTATCGGAATTTTGAATATTTTATGCAGAAAGAGAATGAGAGACATTAAATTGGTAGAGGTAAGGTCGGAACTGGCGGCAGGGACCAGGGGTGCCAGCATGGGTATTGATGCCCTCAAAGTAGCCAGTCTGGATAAAAAATCTGACTTTTTCACCAAATTTGATCCGGTCAATGTTAAGGATGCCAATGATTACCTATGGCGGGGAAACGAACACCCCTATGCCAAGTACATCGACGGGGTCTATGAGGTAATCCACCATGTGTACGCTACCATCCGTGACCTGAGGGAGAAGAGAAAATTTCCCATTGTTTTAGCCGGGGACCATTCTACCGCAGCCGGCACCATTATGGGTATCAAAGCAGCCCATCCCGATAGAAGACTGGGCGTGATCTGGATAGATGCACATGCTGACCTGCACTCTCCTTATACCAGCCCTTCCGGTAACATGCACGGCATGCCGCTGGCCATGTGTCTGGGCATAGATAACCTGGAACAAAAACAAAACGAGCCGCTTCCGGGTACGGTTGCCTATTGGGAAAAACTCAAGTCCCTGGGTGGAGACCAACCAAAAATATCGCCTGAAGATATCGTATTTATAGGGGTAAGATCTACTGAAGAGCCGGAAAACTACCTTATAGAGCGGTATGGTATCACCAATATTTCCGTTGCAGAACTGAGGGCCTCCGGCATCGAGCTGGCAGCGTCTAAGGCATTGCAAATCCTAAAGAATTGCGAACAAATTTACATCTCCTTTGATGTTGACAGCCTGGACACTTCCATTTCCAAAGGAACAGGTACTCCCGTTCCTGATGGGCTTACCGTGAGTGAAGCCGTTCAACTCAACGAGGAACTAATCAAAGACAAAAGGGTATGTGCCTGGGAAATTGTAGAAGTCAACCCCACACTGGACACGGAAAATGCCATGGCAGAAAATGCCTTTGAAGTGCTGGAATCTACTACCAGATCTCTGGTACAAAACTTCTAGAACGCAAATCCTATTTTATCAGATTCTGGCCCGAAAATATCCTGGCAAACTCCCTCACATTCGGATACATGTTGGCTGCTTCAAGTACTTCCCCGGAAGAAAAAAACCGGACGGCACAGCATTCCGGAGATGGAACAAACTGCAGGTGTTCCAGTTCAGTAATATACATGACATTGGCGATAAAAACTCCGTGGTGGTTTTTTACCGTGAAAAAGCAGCAAGGTTGCCCTGCAATCGACTTGGTTTTGAGCTGCATTTCTTCCCATATCTCCCTTTGGATGCCCTCCTGGGCAGTTTCACCAAAATCCAGTCCCCCACCCGGCAATTCCCACATTCCGTTGTCTTCCCTAACCAACAAAAATCTACGGTTCTCATCCAGGATGAGGCCCTTCACACTTAGCCTGTAAAAACATTCCGGTATATCCAAAGGCATGAATTTATTGGTTTTGCTTTTTGGACAGCCAGGCCACTTTCTGTACCGGCTCATGGTCCTGCCCTAAAATGTCCCGGTAAAGTGCTGGTCTCCGTGCATTTTTGTACCGGTGCCCACCAGCCTGTTGCAGCTTTTCGGGACTTAGCGTAGCCAGGGCAACATCATCATCCAGTTTTCGGCATTCTGCCACGATGTCTCCAAAAGGATCAATAATCATCGAACATCCATTTTTCAACTGGTCATCATCCATTCCAATCGGGTTGGAAAAAACAGCATAAATGGCATTGTCATAAGCCCTTGCGGGGAGCCATTTCATCAACCATTGCCGGCCCTTCATTCCATCAAACTCTATCCTTAGGGAGGTAGGGTCTTTGTGTCTGTTTTCCCAAAGCCGGGGATCCACAAATCCTGCCCCTGGCCGGGAAGAGGGGGTACACATGGTTACGTGTGGCATAAATAGTACATCTGCACCCAAAAGACTGGTAGCACGGACATTTTCTATGATATTGTTGTCATAGCAAATCAATATACCGCATTTCCATCCATGAATTTCAAAAACACAATAAGCTGATCCCGGGGTAAGGTGAGGATTGATAAAGGGATGAAGCTTATGGTATTTGGTTTTCAATCCCTCCCCATCAACACAGACGTAACATTTATACATGCGACCATTCTCATCCTTCTCGAAAAGCCCTGCAAGAATGGTGATTTCATGCCGCCGGGCGATTTGGATGAGCCTTGTTACACTGGGCCCATTGGGGACAAATTCTGCCAGCTCAAGCATTTGCTCCCTATCCAGCTTACGGGCAAATGTATACCCGGTAATGGAGCATTCATGGAAAGCAATCACCTTCGCTCCCTCACTGGCAGCCTTTTGGCTCAATCTCTCTATAGTGGCCAGGTTATAGGCTTTATCCCAGCTTTTGTGTTCAAATTGGGCAGTGGCTACGGTCAAATCTTGCATAAATCGTCATTTAAGGGGCTACCGGATTTCTTTTTTTATAGCATCCAACAATGAATACTCTCCTGGGCTGTCTGCCTGGATATGCCAAATCATTACTCCTCCCAAACCTTTTGCCCTGGCTAATGCGGTTTTGCGTCCGATAAGTTCAGGCCCATTGTAATACAAGATACCCCCTTCCTGAAAGACCAGGCTATCCTGCTGGTATGCCATGGGGTAATCCTGGATAATCTGCCGGTATCTCAGGCTTCCGGGAGCCCCGGGACCAAAACCATAGCCGTAAAACGGCAAGCCGAGAAGTAACTTTTTCGCTGGTACCCCCCTTTTTTCCATATAATATTGAATATCCTCTTCCGCATTTTCAAAAGGAGCATGCTGTCCGGGTTTATCCAGGTTCCAGGGACCGGTGGCATCATAGGACATGATGTTGATGTGGTCATAAAGTGCTAAAATCTCATCAGGTATACTATCTCCATTCCAGGTGGCCAATGCTGCCGTCATCAATTTCCCGGAACGCTTTAGTTCTGCAGACAAAGCTTTTACAAAAGGTCCATAATTTTCATTGATCAGGCTGTTCTCTAAATCTACATCAACTCCATCAAAATCATAGGCCAGCACCAACTCCAGTATTTTTTCTACCCAGAGGTCTCTGTTTTCTGCTGTCATCAAATCGGCTAAATATTCCGGAGGCGACCCTCCACCAATAGAAATAAAAACCCTCACTCCATTTTCTCTGGCAGTTTTCACTACTTGCTCATATGCATTATTGGCGGCGAAATTCCCCTCTCTGTCCGGCTGAATGAAGGCCAGGTTGATGTCTGTGTAGGCAGACCAATCTACCTCTTCAAGCCCTCCTGCCCAGTCATCCTGGCTGAACAGATAGCCTAAAACCCTTAAATTCGGTTGCTCAACCCTAATATCGGGAGGCATATTGGTACAGCCAAAAAACCCAATCAACGGAAGTAATAGGCGAATGAACATGGTCTGGCATTTATTTATCATACAATTTACTTCCCTTCTTTTAGAAGGCAATGATTTGGGTTGAAATTTTCTGGAATCACCAAACCAGTGTCGCCAGCACGGGCAAATGATCGGAAGCGTAGGTTTCGCTGATCACCCGGTGTTCCTTTACCTGAAATTTATTATCTGGTCTGTAATAAATAAAATCTATGGTCCTATTGGGATCCACAACCGGTATGGTGGGAGGGCAATTCTCCCTACAGGTTCTTTCAAAATGACTATCCAATTCATCGATGGCGTCAGAGCCAATCAGGGCATTGAAATCTCCTGCCATGATCACCGGTAAAGGCTCATCCTTCAAATAAGATGTAATGTCCTTTGCCTGATTGGTTGCATTGGTGCTGCTACTGAAATCCAGGTGGGTGGAGGCAAATTTTATTTTCTCTCCATCTGGCAAGGTAACCTGCACCAGCAACAAGGTTCTTGGTTCGGTCCCCTCCGCTGAGCTCAGTTGTAAAGCAAGCTTATTCTCAATGGGGAACCGCGATAAAATGGCATTGCCATATTCTCCTCCCTGGTAGGGAATGGATTTTTCAAAGTAAAAATGCATTCCTGTCAGGTCCGCTAATGCCTTTGCCTGGTGCAGCCCGGGTCCTGACCGTTCGGTATGAACATCCACCTCTTGCAGGGCTACCAAATCAGCTCCGCTCTCGATAATCACCTGAGCAATGGCCGGTAGGTCTATTGAGTCTGGTATTGACGGGGGATTGGCATGATGAATGTTATATGCCAACACTTTCAACTCATTTTGGGTGTATGCAACCTGAGGGGCCATCATGCCAAAGAGAAAGCCCGCTGAAAACAGAAAACGGAGAAAAAAAGAAAAGATAAATTGGAAAACTTTCATTTGGAAAACAGGATTAGATTATTGGTTTGTCAAAGGTATTAAATCGGTACGAAAAAGTAGATTTACTTATGGCGCTTATCTGCCTTTTAAAAAAATTAAAAGTTGATAGCCGCCTGCAAAATTCAAACCCATCCAACCCTTGCCAGGTTATTTTATTTCTTTTCATTGCAAAGTAATGGAAAGTTAACCTGTTTTTTCAACTCTAAAATAGTGAATTTTAAATGTTATTTTTTGATTTTTACACCTTACAATAGCTTATTTTAAGGAATCCTTTGTAAAATTACATGACTATTTTTAGGATATGCTCCTATTTTTATTTAAAATCAACTTTAATTCACAGTTATAAGCTTAACATGAACAGCAATGCTGCCCCTACTCCGGAAAATGAGACTGAAAGGTTGGAAGCTCTATTTGCTACCCAACTCCTGGATTCCCTACCGGAATCTTCATTTGATAGATTAACAGAGCTGGCTGCAGAAATCTGCCAAACCCCCATTGCGTTGGTCACATTTTTAGACCAGGACCGGCAATGGTTTAAATCCAAAGTAGGTTTAGATCTTTATGAAACCAAAAGATCAGATTCCTTTTGCCAGTTCACCATTCTGCAGGATGATAAGTTTGAGGTGGAAGATGCCTCAAAAGACGTAAGGTTTGCAAAAAACCCCTACGTAGACGGAGAGGGGAAAATCAGATTTTATGCCGGCTACCCGATTAAATCCGAAACAGGAATGAACCTGGGCACCTTATGTGTATTGGACAATAAGCCAAGAACACTGACTACCAAACAGGCAAATGCCCTGAAAACCCTTTCCAGGGAAGTGGAGACGTTGGTACAATTACAGCTAGAGCGATTAAAACTACAGAAACTGAATCGGAAACTGGAAAAGGTGCTGACCCACTTAGGTGACCTGGTCTTATTGATCGATAAAAATTTTGTGATCCGTGAATATTTTTCCGCCCGAAAAGACCTTTTTTTCTTTACTTCTGAAGAATTTTTAAATAAAAAAATCAGCGATACCGGATTACCTGCAGACCATGTAGGGCTTTTTGAAAGCCTGTTTGCGGAAGTTTTTGGTACGGGGGAAAAACTTTACAAAGAATACCCTTTGGAGATTCGTGGAAAAATAGAATGGTTTGCTTTCACCTGCGAACCCATCTCCAAAGACCGTAAAGAGCTGATTTGCATCATCAATCATATCAGTCCCAAAAAGAAGCAGGAATTAAAAATAAAGGATCAGGAAAAGGAATTCAAAGAGTTTTTTGAGCAGGCACAGGGCATGATGTTAAAGCATGATTTAGAAGGGAAAATCATGCAGATCAACCGGGCCGGGGCGGCCATGCTTGGGTATGCTACCGAAGAAATACTGGGTTTAAACATGAAAAACCTAGCTGAGAAACCGGAATTGTTTGAGCAATATTTGGCAGAAATCCTTCAGAAAAAAAGCTTCAATGGCAAAGGCAGATTGGTATCAAAGGAAGGAGTAACGGTAACTATACATTTTAACAATGTGCTTTTTGAATCCCACCTGGGGGAGGCCTATATTTTAGGAAATGGCCTGGATATGTCGGCCTACATCCGGGTACATGATGAGTTGGCAGCCGCCGCTACAAATATCTCCGAGGAAAGAGCATTACTGCGCACCATTATCGATAATATTCCCACCAATATCTATGTAAAAAACACGCGTTTTGAAAAAACTTTGGTAAATAAGGCAGAGTTGGATTATCTGGGATTCAGGGATGAAAAACAAGTTTTAGGCTTGACCGATGAGGAGCTCTTTAACACGGATACAGCCAGGGAAGCCAGGGAAGAGGACGAATCGGTGATGTTTGATGAGCATATCATCCTCAATAAGGAAGTGATACAGGAGCAAAAAAACGGAAAAAAGAGATATTGCCTGATATCAAAAATACCCTTAAAAGACGATTCTGGTAGAATAACCGGAATGGTTGGCCTTACCCACGATATCAGCGAAAGAAAGAAGGCAGAAATCGCTTTACTGGAAAAAAGCAGGAGGTTGGATGCCATCATCAGGGGTACCCATGCCGGCACCTGGGAATGGAACATCAAAACCGATGAGATCATTATTAATGACAGGTATGCAGGAATGCTCGGTTACACCATTGATGAGCTGTTACAATTCACTTCCAGCCAGTGGAATGACCTGTGCCACCCGGACGATTTCATTCACCGGGAACACCTGCTGCAAAAACATTTCGATAAAAAAACAGACCATTACCAAAGCGAAATCCGCCTTCGTCACAAAGACGGTCATTGGGTTTGGATTCTGGACAGAGGCAAGGTTTTTACCTGGGACACCAAAACCGGAAAGCCTGCCTTGATGTATGGAACACATCAGGATGTCAGTTCCAGAAAAGAAATAGAAAACCAGCTCAAAGAGGCAAAAGAAAGTGCCGAAAATGCAAACAAAGCCAAATCTGAATTCCTGGCAAACATGAGCCACGAAATACGCACGCCTTTGAATGGGGTAATAGGATTCACAGATTTACTGATGAAAACACCACTTTCTGACACCCAATTGCAATACATGAGTACCGTTTATCAATCGGCACATTCGCTTTTGGATCTGATCAATGATATACTGGATTTTTCGAAAATAGAAGCCGGTAAGATGGACCTCTCTGTAGAACGAGCCGATATTTACGAATTGGGTACTCAGGTGGCAGATATCACCAAATATCAGGCCCACTCCAAAGGCCTGGAACTGCTGGTTAATCTTTCTCCCGGGCTGCCCCATATCATTTATGCGGATGATGTTCGTCTCAGACAGATATTGGTCAATTTGCTGACCAATGCCATAAAGTTTACCGAAAAAGGAGAGGTAGAATTCAAGGTGGAAATGATGGACAAAACCATCAGGGAAGGTGTTCCTAGCCTCTTTAGATTTTCTGTCAGAGATACAGGCATCGGAATTCCTTACGAAAAACAAAAGAAAATATTTGAGGCCTTCTCTCAGGAAGATGCCAGTACCACAAGAAAATTTGGAGGCACAGGACTGGGACTGACCATATCAAATAAGCTATTGGAATTAATGGGCAGTCAATTGCAAATTGAAAGCGAACCCCAAAAAGGAAGCCTTTTCTATTTTGAAATTCATCTCCTGGCAGAAAGGGGAGAAGAAGAACAGTGGCCGGAAAATCACCATATAAAAAAGGTGCTGGTGGTGGATGACAATGACACAAATCGGAACCTGGTTCAGGAAATCATGGAATCCAGAAACATCTCCTGCTACCAGGCTCCCAATGGAATGGCAGCATTGGCCTTAATGGAAAAGAAAAATGACATCGACCTGGTGTTTATGGATTTGCGCATGCCATTCCTGGACGGTCTCGAAACTACTGAGAAAATCAGAAACTTTAAGCAACCGAAACTGGCCGGAGTCCCGGTAGTTTTACTCAGCAGTTCCAATGATGACGCATTGGACAGAGGCAAAATGGATACATTAAAAATCCATCATCGCATCATTAAGCCGATAAAAATCCGGCAATTAGCACAGGTACTTACTAAAATCAACGAGCCCTCCGCAGCAGAAGAGCTGGAAAGGGAAGAACATAGTATAGCCCAACAAAACATCCTGGCCAACAAAAAATATGTAGTACTGATTGCGGAAGACAATCCCATCAATATGAAATTATCCAAGATCATTTTATCCAAAATCAGTCCTACTATTCAAATCGTAGAAGCGGACAACGGTCTAAAGGCCTACGAATATATCCTCCGGCAAAAGCCGGATTTGGTCTTGATGGATGTGCAAATGCCCATCATGAATGGATACGAAACAGCAAAAGCCATCCGATCGGTCAAAAATGGCCAGGATCTTCCTATCATTGCCCTGACTGCCGGTACGGTAAAAGGAGAAAAGGAACGTTGCCTGGAAGCAGGAATGGATGATTACATGAGTAAACCCCTGATACAAGACAGCCTGACAAAAATGATTGTCAAATGGCTGCTTCCGGGGCAGCCTGCCGCCAATGCTGAGGGGCAAATGGAAGGGTCCCAGGACTTCAGAAACAAACATTTTGATAAAATTCATCTGCTGAGCTTATTTGATGGAGACAGGGCTATTGGAAGGGAATTGCTCAAAATTGCCCGCACCACATTGGAGGAAAGTAGCGATAAGCTCAGGGAAGCACTAAAAAATAAGGATGAAAAAATCCTGCTGGAAGTGGGCCATAAACTGAAAGGTTCAGCTGCAACTGCAGGTTTTTTCAGGCTATTGCCATTAACAGATCAGTTGGAAAAAAAAGCTGATGCTGATAATCCTCAGGGTCTTATCAACCTTGGGATTCTAGTACAGAAAGAACTTACCTATTTACTGGAGCATTTTGATGAATTCAAATTATAAAGTGAAACTGTGGGCCTGAGTGGAATCTTCCTTAAATGGATCGGCTCTGAGAGAAAAGAGAACCGCCATTTTTTATTACCTTTGGTGTTCCTAAAAAACAAACCACCAAAAAACAAATCCAACCATGCCCGAGACCAAAATTTTCTCAGGTTCAAATACTCCCTATTTGGCTGAAAGTATTGCCAAAGCCTACGGCCAAACCCTGGGCAACCTGACCCTTGCGAAGTTTAGTGATGGAGAAATGTCTCCCAGCTATAATGAATCTATCAGGGGTTGTAACGTATTCCTGATTCAGTCCACCAATCCTTCCGCCGACAACCTGCTGGAATTGTGTCTGATGATTGATGCAGCCAAAAGGGCAAGTGCCTACAAGGTATGCGCGGTAATTCCTTATTTTGGATATGCCCGGCAAGACCGAAAGGACCGGCCAAGGGTAAGTATTGCAGCTAAACTGATTGCCAACATGCTCACTTCAGCCGGAGCAGACAGGATCATGACCTGCGATTTGCATGCTGGGCAGATACAAGGATTTTTTGACATTCCTTTGGATCATTTAAACGGTTCTGCTATATTTGTGCCCTATTTGAAAAACCTGGATTTAGGTAACCTGATATTTGCTTCTCCCGATGTAGGAGGAGTGGGAAGAACCAGGGCTTATGCCAAGCATTTCGAAGTGGACATGGTCGTCTGTGACAAGCATAGAAAAAGGGCCAATGAAGTGGCATCCATGCAAGTGATCGGCGATGTAGAAGGAAAAGATGTGGTTTTGATTGATGACCTGGTGGACACGGCCGGTACCATGTGCAAAGCTGCTCATATCTTATTAGACAAAGGTGCCAATTCGGTAAGGGCCATAGCCACTCACGGAGTACTATCCGGGAAGGCTTACGATAACATTGAAAATTCGCTTTTATCAGAACTGGTCATTACCGATACCATTCCGGCGAGGCAGGAATCTTCAAAGATCAAAGTACTCACAGTAGCAGATTTATTTGCCAAAGCCATTCATGCTGTCACAGGAAATACCTCTGTCAGTTCATTATTCATTCAGTAATTTTAATTTTAACCAAATATATTTATGAAATCAATTGAGATTATAGGGTTTAAAAGAGCAAATCTCGACAGAAAATCCCTGGATGTACTTCGGGAAGAAGGAAATGTCCCCTGTGTAGTTTACGGTCCCGGTATCAAAGAGCAGATTCATTTCCATTCGCCTGCAATTTTATTCAGAGATTTGATATATACCCCGGAAGTACATATGGTAGACCTCAATATTGAGGGCACCAAAGTAAAAGCCATTCTCAGAGAGGCACAGTTCCATCCGGTAAGTGAGGTATTGCTCCATGCTGATTTTTTGGCGTTTAGTGATGAAAAGGCCATCAAAATGGAAATCCCTGTAAAGCCATTCGGAAGTTCTCCCGGTATCATCAAAGGTGGTAAATTGGAGATTAAGACCAGGACGCTTCTGGTCAAAGGCATGGCAAAGGATCTTCCCGATGAAATACCTGTTGACATCTCTACCCTCGAATTGGGTAAATCTGTGAAAGTCAGTGATTTGAATGTAGAAAATTTTGAATTGCTGAATAGCCCCAACGTCACGATTGCTACTGTAGGTATCCCTAGAGCATTGAGAGGCAAAAAAGGTGAAGAGGAAGAAGCTGAAGTTTAATCTTTTCCTATTGATTGAGAAACCATTCCAAATCCTGCCCTGTTTTTTCACAGCGCAGGATTTTTTCTTGGTAAACCATTAGGTGAGGCAATTGGTAATAAAACTTGAGATAAGCTATGAAATACCTTATTGCAGGTCTTGGCAATATCGGACCTGAATATGAACTGACACGCCACAATGTAGGCTTTCTGATCCTGGATAGACTGGCAGACCAGGAAAAAATAAACTGGGAAAGCAACCGCCTCGCATTTACTTCACTTTTTAAGCATAAAGGACGGCAGATTCATTTAATCAAACCGACCACCTATATGAACCTCAGCGGAAAAGCGGTCAATTACTGGATGAAAGAATTGAAAATACCGAAGGAAAATGTTTTGGTGGTGGTTGATGATATTGCCTTGCCTTTTGGTAAATTACGGATGAAAGCAAAGGGATCTGATGCCGGCCATAATGGGCTTAAAAATATTGCCGAACTTACCGGAGGGCAGGACTATGCCAGGCTTAGGTTTGGTATAGGAAGTGACTTCTCCGCAGGTCGACAAATTGACTATGTGCTGGGCAGGTGGTCTCAAAAAGAAATGGACCTTCTGCCTGAAGCCATGGATCGGGCAGCCAGCATGATTGCTGCTTTCTGCACCATTGGACTCGAAAAAACCATGAACCAATACAACCAATAAAACATGCCTCAGATCAATCTCGGGATTCAGATTGTACCCAAAAGTAAAACCCTGGACAGCTACCCATTGGTAGATAAAGCCATTGCCGTCATCGCCGCATCCGGTGTGAAATATGAAGTTACCCCTTTCGAAACCGTTATGGAAGGACCTGAAGATCAATTGATGGCCATTGCCAGGAAGGCCCAGGATGCCGTACTTGCTGCCGGAGCAGATGAAATATTGGTATATTACCGCATGCAGATCAGAGCCGACAGGGATGTGAGCATGGATGAAAAGACCCACCCTCATCGATAAGCATGCTCCCATGAACCGGCGCCTCAACAAAAGTCGACGTATTGATACTTTTGAAAAGAAAATGCTGTCCGGTGTGATCCTGCTTTGGATACTTTGCTTTTCAGAAATCATGGGGCAAAGCCTTCCGGTAAATTACCCCTTGATCCAGGACTACCTGAGAAGACAACAAGTGGCAGGAAAGTTTCCCCTTACCCACAGTTTTCAGCTTTTACCCCTTCAAGCTGAAGTTATCGGGCAGGCACCTTATAAGGAAGACAGCATCACCAACCTGGATTTTGGAAAAGCCCTGCTTAAAGACGGTAAAAACTTTCAATTCCGCCTTTTGCCGGTGCAGCTAAGCCAACATTTCAATTCCTCCCATCCCTACAGCCGAAATCAGGGTCCTCTTCTGCCCGCCAAAGGTTTCCAGCATATGATTGAGCTGGGTTTTCAGGCAAGCTGGGGACCTGTCAGCCTCCAGCTATACCCTCAGTTTCTTTATGCACAAAACCTTCCTTTTGAGGAATATGATCCTTCCCTACCGGAAATTTTTTTCATCCGGATAAGTAATTTTGTAGGCCGGCTGGATATCCCGGTAAAGCACGGCAGGCAGCCCATTCGGAGGACATTACCCGGAAACTCTCATATAAAAGTAAATTTTGGCGCTTTCGCTGCCGGCGTATCTACAGAAAATCTATGGTGGGGGCCCGGAATACAGCAGGCATTGTTGATCAGTGACAATGCAGAAGGATTCCTGCATGCCACCCTACATACCCGAAAGCCAGCCAAAACGGCCATAGGCCATTTTGAAGGCCAGTACTTCATGGGCAAGTTGGAAAACTCCCAATTACCCTATTACAGTGACAGCAGTTTTGAACGTTTCAGAACATACCCTGATGATTGGCGCTATTTTACTGGTATTACCCTTAGCTATTCACCTAAATGGATAAAAGGATTGTCCTTAGGGGTCGGAAGAACCTTTATGATGTACAGCAGGAAATTAGAGGAAAATGGCTGGGCGGCCTGGTTCCCCATCTTTGAAGGGCTACAGAAAGAGCGGGTTGGCCTGGAAACATCCAGGTTCCGGGAAACCGACCAGCATTTTACTGCCTTTGGACGCTGGGTTTTGCCAGAGGTAAAAATGGAAATATACGGTGAATTTATCCGTACGGACCACGCATTAAACTGGAGGGAATTGATACTGAATCCTGAACATGCCCGGGGCTACACCCTGGGATTCAGTAAAATAATCCCCCTACAGGAGAACAAACAGGTTCACATCAACCTGGAAATGACCCAGACGGAAAATAGTATCAATAACCTGGTAAAATACGAGGGCAGTAGTTTTAATTTTAACCATGGAGGATTGGGACTCTATGAGAATTTCCAGGTTGTCCATGGTCTTACCCATAAAGGGCAGGTAATCGGATCAGGTCTCGGACACAGTGGGAATGGTGCAAGGGTTACCGTCAGTAGGACAAATGGCCTGGACAGCTGGGGCTTTTCCCTGGAGCGGCTATCCAGAGACAA
Source organism: Cyclobacterium sp. SYSU L10401 (assembly GCF_010993705.1). GTDB lineage: Bacteria > Bacteroidota > Bacteroidia > Cytophagales > Cyclobacteriaceae > Cyclobacterium. Next base: position 47,749 of record NZ_WOFO01000014.1, read on the forward strand.
TAATTTCTACAATTTCAATAAGGCCAACGGGCTGGACCTACTCCCCTGGGTAGACTTGAGCATGGGAGCCCACTTGGACAAAAGGCTAGGCCAATTGCTGGTATCAACCAGAATCCGGCTGATCCAATCGCACAATTATAATTTCGGGATCGTAGAAAGCAATTCAATTGGGGATTTCGGAAACAAGCGGCTAAATTTTCATTCCCGAATCAAGCTGGCTTATCTTTTCTGAATTGGCGCAGCGTAAATTAAGCAGCAGGCTTCACGTTTGGAAAGCCTGCTGTTTACTGATTATTTTGCCCAGTAATCTATTACGGTTACATCTTTCATATGTGGGCTTAAAACTTCCACAAATGCCTGGTGATCAGGATGCGGTAAATAAACTTCACGGTCTGCTTCACTTTCAAACGTAACCAAAAAACAATGGGTAAGCCCGTTGTTTAGTCCCTCAGGACTATTGTTTGTTCCCCATTCAAAATCCTTAATTTGAGGGATTTTATCTTGCAAAGCAATAAAAGCATCTTCTACTTTTTTAATGTCTTCCTGACTGGATTCCTCCTTAAAGGATAGCAAGACCACATGTCTCAACATGGCTTTTTCGGTTACATTTTGCTCCATTTCTATGGTTTTTTCTTCTGTTTCACTAGATGTGTTTCCGGATTGACAGGCTGCCGCCAACAATACCAGCATGGCAAATGAAAAAAATCGATACATGGTGTTTTTTGTTTTGGTTATCAATTGAACGATTAAGAAGTAAAATAAATGAAAAAAAACCATTTTAAAGCAAATTAGTATTTTTATTGTTCCCTTGCCAGCGTTTATTTTCTGATAACCTGGAGAATCAGGTGAAATCTTATCTTTTGAATGACCCTCTTTCTACTATTTATTTACAGCAAATTCAATTATTTATGCTACTTTTATAAAAAATTTATTTATTCTGGGCCAATATTATGATAAATACCATTTACTTTTAAAAGTAAATGCCATCAATTCAATCAAACAGCAATATTAAACAGCATTAAGGATCAGTAATTTTTATGGATAAGATCGGATTAACGTACATTGTGGATGATGACCCGCTATACAATTTTGGAGCAAAAAAACTTTTGGCACTCACTTCCTTCTCAGAAGATGCCTCCTTTTTTTTGAATGGCGAAGCTGCGTGGAAAGATTTTGAAAAAAGGATTCGGGAAGATGTGGTGCTTCCAGATGCCATCCTCCTGGACATCAACATGCCCATTATGAATGGCTGGCAATTCCTGGACAGGGTTTCGGAGGCAAATTTCACCCATCCCGTAAAGATTTTTGTCATCTCTTCCTCTATCAACCAGGATGAAATGGATCGGGCCAAGAACTATCCTTTGGTCGTTGATTACATCACCAAGCCGATGACCCTGGATAAATTTAAATTCCTGAAAAAACGTATTCTGGACTTGTAGCTTCACAAAGGACCAGCAATTTTACCCCTTTCCCATCAATCTTCTGACTGATTTTTATCCATGGCCTGATAGACTTGTTCGAGTATGTTTGTCCTGATATTGAGGCGGTAGATGTTTCTGTTTTCCCTTGACGGATAAACCCGGTTAGATAGGAAAACATAAACTATTTCATTTTCCGGATCTATCCAGGTATAGGTTCCGGTAAAGCCCGAATGTCCAAAACTACTTTCCGGTGCACTTGGTGCTGCATTTCCATTGGGATCTCCCGGTTTATTGGGTCGGTCAAAACCCATTCCCCTATAATTGCCGGACTCACAATACACACACCTGGAATATGCTGAAACCACCCCGGGGGCAATGAGCTGCTGCCTGGCATAGTTACCGTCATAGAGGTAGAGGTGCATGAGTTTGGCCAGATCGTTGGCATTGCCGAACAATCCTGCATGCCCGCTTATTCCTCCCAGCATGGCTGCCCCCTCATCATGAACGGTGGCATGAAGTAACTGCTTTCTAAAGGCTGTATCTATCTCTGAAGGGACAACCCTGTCCAGCGAATAATTTTTATATGGATTGTAGGTAAGCGTGGCTGCTCCCAGGGGCTTGTAAAGGTTCCGCTCCAGGTAATCATAAAAACCCTCTCCAGTGATGGCCTCCACTACTTTTGGGGCTAAAATAAAAGAAAGGTCACTGTACACATATCCGGGTTCAGGATTTAAAGGTGAGTCCAGGATCTCCTTATAAATCTTTTGATCATATTTACGGTGGATATACAAATTATCAGCCACCCTGACCGGAAATCTTCGGGAAGAGTCAGATTTCATGGTAAACCATTTAAAGCTTCCATTCTTCCTGACGGTGGACATCCAGAAAGGAATCCAGGACCGCAGTCTGGCCTGGTGGGTCAATATATCACTGTACTTCAAACCCGCTTTATTGGTGCCTCTTGCAGCCGGTAAATAAGTGCCCAGGGTTTCGTTTTCATCAAATTTCCCCAGACCTTTCAAATGCATGAATGCTGCCAGCGACGTGCTGATTTTGGTAATGGAGGCCAGATCATACAGGTCACCTGACCTCACCTCCTGCAGGGAGTCATAGGTATGGTACCCAAATGCTTTGTGGTAAAATACCTGTCCTCCCTTTGCCAATAGTACCTGTCCCCCCGGAATGGCCCTTTCACGGATGGCCAGCTGCATCATGGAATCAATGCCCGTCAAATCTTCTGTGGCTATCCCCACTCCTTCAGGCTGGGTGTAGCCGATACGAAAACCGGCTGCTGTCTCCAAACCGTCTCCCAGGCCAAAAGCTTCATTAATGGTCACCGGAAGTTTTCCCTTTGCCCCTATCCCCCCAAAAATTAACTGAGCCGTCAGGTCCTGTGTCAGCGGGGTTTCCTGATAGGCTGCAATCAGGCCTGAAGCCTGCTCCAAACCTGGAATTTTATCCAAACTATATACATTTCCAAAAATACTGACAACCACAGCCTGATTGGCCATGAGCTCCCTGATCAATACATTCATTTCCGGCGTAATTCCAAAATCATTGCCTCCCTCCCGAATGCCTAATCCATGAACGCCCACCAGGACCAGCTGATACGCAGCAAGCTCCTGCTTTAAATCATAAATGGCCTCCATATCTCCGTCGCCGGGAAATGTAAAATGATCCATTGGGCTGTATCGCTCCAAGCCTTTTTGAAATTCAGTAAGCTCATCGCTCCCCAGGGAAAGGGATGCAATTCTGGTGTTTTCCAAACCCTTTACAGGCAGTATGTTATCTTCATTTCTTAACAGGGTGAGCGAGGCCTCCGTTAATTTTCTGCTCAGGTACGCTGCCTTAGGGCTGTTCAAATCTGCTATCAGGTGATCTGTGTCTACGGGTTGAAGTCGGTCTAAGCTTAACCAAGCCTTGGCCTGGAGCACTTTAAGGACTCGTTGGTCTATCTCTTCCTGACTGATATCTCCTCTCTCCAGGGCCTTTTTGACTTCCCTGATCGTGGCAGGTACATCCATGGTATTCAAAAGCATGTCATTTCCCGCTAAAAGCGCTTTGACATCTACCACGCCCGGAGGGTAATAGCTGGCCACAGCCTGCATATTCAACGCATCAGTAAATACCAATCCTTCAAACCCCATTTCCTTTTTCAACAAGTCAGTAACTATGGGCCTGGATAAGGTTGATGCCAAATTTGGGGTGTCATCCAGTGCAGGAATATTCATATGGGCCACCATGATGCTGCCCAGGCCCTGATCCATTAATTGCTGAAAAGGAAATAATTCTGTTTCCTGTAACCTCTTTTTGGAAAAATGGAGTACAGGCAGGGAATAATGGGAGTCAGCATCCGTATCTCCATGCCCGGGAAAATGCTTGGCAGAAGCCAATATTCCATGATCCTGCATGCCCCTCATGTATGCCAGTGATTTTATGGCCACATTTTCCTTCTCCTCCCCGAAAGAACGAAAACCAATGACCGGATTGTTGGCATTGTTATTTACATCTACCACCGGAGCAAAATTCACATGGATACCTGCTCTTTTGGCCTGCCGGGCTACTTCTGCACCCATTTCATACAGGAGTTCCGGATCTGAGATTCCGCCCAGAGCCATTTGGTATGGGTAGCGCACGGTGCTATCCAGGCGCATGCGCAAACCCCACTCTCCGTCCAGACTGATCATCAGGGGTACCTTGGATTCCTCCTGGAAGCGATTGATCATATGGGCCTGCCTTACTGGTCCCCCCTGAAAAAAAATGATCCCCCCTACCCCATACTTGCTTACCAAACCCGATATGGAATCTACATGAACCTGATCCTTATTAGAATAGGCAGGAATCATGATCAGCTGAGCAATGCGTTCCTCAGGACTGAGGCTGGCCAAAACAGAATCTGCCCAGGGCCGATATTTTTCATCCAGGAAAGGAGGCGCCTGCCCTTGTGCCAGGAGGAGTGGACCCGTAAGAAAAAACAGTGCCATGAAAAAAAGCATGTTTCCTGAAAAGATCGACTTGTATTTACCCTTAAAAATTGAAATGATGCAGGACACCACCTTTTTTGCGTTTATAATTTTTATCATTTTTTCGAATACCATCAAATTGACCTGAAAGATACCAATTTTGTCGCTTACCGTTAAAATGATTTAAAGAAATTGCCTATCATTGGAAGTTAATTTTCATTTCAATTAGGAAAACATGAGCCCACTTCTGGTTTTTGGCGTCATTGCAGGGTATTTTGCGCTTCTATTGCTGATCAGTTACCTGACCTCCCTAAAATCTGACAGCCTTACGTTTTACACCGGCAACAGGGAATCGCCCTGGTTTTTGGTGGCTTTTGGAATGGTCGGTGCATCCCTTTCCGGAGTAACCTTTATTTCTGTTCCCGGAGAGGTCGGCAATACCAACTGGGCTTACCTGCAATTTGTGATGGGCAATATGGTGGGTTATGCCGTGATTGCCCTGGTATTGATCCCGCTATTTTATAAGCTGAACCTGATTTCCATTTACGAATACCTGAAAAGCAGGTTTGGCCACAAAACCTACCTTTCCGGGGCTACCATTTTTCTGATTTCCCAGACCATAGGTGCCTCCTTTCGCTTATTCCTGGCAGCCACTGTCCTGCAAATTGCCTTTTTTGATGCCTTCGGCATTCCCTTTTATGCTTCGGTTTTTTCTACCATGCTTCTGATCTGGCTATACACATACAAAAGTGGCATCAAAACCATCGTCTGGACCGACACCCTGCAGACCACCTTCCTGCTTTTGGCTGTTATCATTACCATCATCGTAATCGCTAACCAGCTGGGTAAAAGCGGGGGTGAAATCCTTGCCATCATCGGAGAAAGTGACCTGTCCAAAATCTTTGTTTGGGAAGGCAATACCAGTCAAAATTTCTTCAAAATGTTTGCCGGAGGGGTATTCATTACCATTGCCATGAACGGGCTGGACCAAAATGTGATGCAGAAAAACCTGACCTGCCGCAATAAGGGAGAAGCCCAGAAAAATATCTTTTGGTTTGCCATAAGCTTTTTCCTTTCCAACCTGCTTTTCCTGGCACTGGGTATTTTGCTGTACCATTATTCAGGAGTAAATGGCCTGGCGCTGCCGGCTGCATCTGACGAGCTCTTCCCAACCCTGGCCCTGAATCATTTTGGCATTCTCGCAGGCGTAGTCTTTTTGCTGGGTATCACGGCTGCGGCCTTTTCCAGTGCAGACTCTGCATTGACGGCGTTGACTACTTCATTTTGTATTGATATTGTGAATCTTCCAGCCAAGGAAAACATCAACCAGGATCAGACCCGTAGGTGGATCCATATAGGCTTTACCTTCCTGGTATTTCTGACCATCGTGGTTTTTAATGAAGTCAATGACCGAAGTGTGGTAAGTGCGGTATTCAAAGCTGCCGGCTTCACCTATGGTCCCCTGTTGGGACTGTTTGCCTTTGGGCTGACCAACCAGCTGACAATCAGAGACCGCTGGGTACCGTACATCTGCCTGATCAGTCCCTCGCTCTCCTTTGTGATTGATTGGAATGCTGCCAGCTGGTTCAATGGCTTTCAATTCGGTTTTGAAATCCTGCTGGTCAATGCCGCCATCACCTTCCTGGGTTTATGGATCAGTTCCAGAAATATCCTTTCACCGCATCAGTGAAAAGGGCAACATGAACAAGGCAAAAATCATGGATAAGGTCAGGGTGACCCCAAACCCCAATAGCCGGAATGGCAACAGGATCAGCCAGATCAACGGATAAAGGAATAACAGCAAAATGGCAATGGGCCAGCAAAGAACAAAAAGGATGGCCCAAAGCACCAGGCCGGTAAATGCGCTCATGGTTAAAATTTAAGTGGTGTTTTTGAGTCCATTATTCCAATTGAATGCCAAATTATAAAAAATGCCTTTTGCCGCAATCAAGAGCCTTTCATAAATAAAGCACCGCAGGAGAAGTCCGTATTCGGACAGGTATTTGTCCGATCATAGCTTCCCTAGGCACTGAAGTAAAATGCATCCTGGCAAGCTGCTGGCTTTTTTATATGATTAAAGCTTTGAATGTGGAAAGATAGAGGGATTTCAGAAAAGCCTGGTCTTCTTTGGATAGCTTCACGGTACCTGCAGTATTTTGAAGGGCCTGTTTGGGCGTTCGGATACCCGGAATCACCGTGGAAACCCCTTCAAAACCGAGGACAAAACTCAAAGCCAGCTGTCCCTTGCTGACGCCATATTTCTCCGCCAGGGGCCATACCTGGTCCAAAGCGCCCAGTAACGCATCAAGCTTTTCGGGAGGAAGCCTGAATTTGCGGTGGTCATCTTCGGGAAAACGGGTGTCCCTGGTAAATTTACCGGTAAGCAGTCCAAACTGAAAAGGCATCCTGGCGATCACCCCATGGCCAGTACCAGCCGCCTCTGATACGATCGGCAAAGCCTCTTGATTGAGGATATTCAGTACCAGTTGAAATCCCTGTCCCATCTCCCGGCCAATAAGGTACGCCGCCTCCGGATGGGGATCAAAAGTATTCAGGGAGACTCCCCAATACCGGATCTTACCTTGCTTTTTCAATTGTTCCAAAGCTGCTATACTTTCCCCATTCTCCAAATCTGTCACTTTGGCGGTATGCAATTGATAAAAATCAATGGTTTCTCTTTTGAGTCGCTTCAGGCTGCCCTCACAGGAGGCGATGATGTGTTTTTTGGAATAATCCATAAAAATACTGCCATCATCATTGATCCGGTGGCCCACCTTGGTAGCCAGCACGACTTCCGAATCTGTGGAAAACACCTCCCCTATCAACTCCTCAGAATGTCCCAGCCCATAGAAATCTGCAGTATCGAAAAAATTGACTCCCTGTTCACGGGCCTTTAAAAGTGCTTTTATGGAAGTGGCATCATCCACTGTGCCCCAACCTATGGGTGTATCACCCGCCATGGCAGGTCCCCCAATGGCCCATGCACCAAATCCTATTTCACTTACGTTTAAATCCGTGTTTCCAAATTTTCTGTAGTTCATATTAAATGTTTTTCCTGTAGTATTGATTCACTAGATAAAAGGAAATACTTTCAATTTTAATAAAATGAGCAGAGTTTTAATAAATTTAATGATTTTATTGCTAAAAACTATTGAGCATACAGTTACTGGATATTTAATGAGCAGGTAATTACCTCGTGTGGCGCGTGAAAAATGTTGACCGTAGGGGGTACGGATTATTGGCGGTTTAAAAACAAAAAATACACTGAAATTTCTAATGTAATGACCAAAAGCTGCAATGTGGCTTAAGGTACGGATTCAACATTCAAAAAAACAGGGGTCTCGAAACCAATCGAAACCCCTGTCCAAAAATGTTTATTCTATCGGGTTAAAGGAAATTAATTTCCTCCGTCCCACCATGTTCTGGTGATCCAGTCATCACCTCCCATTCGGGAAATGGCACTGTTTAATGATTCCTGATTCACACTACTTTCACCGGCAGGATAGGGTTGCCTACGCGGAATCTGGCCTGAGGAGAAGTTGCCAGGGAAATTTACGGGCGTCAACTCCGGGTACCCGGTTCGCTTCCAGTTATTCCAGGCCTCCACATAATTGGCAAAAATACTGGTCGTGGCCCAAATCTGCTCATTAATCATTTCCAGGGCAGCTTCAGTCGTACTCTGATCAAGTGAATTTGACTCCAGGTAATTGGTCGCATCAGCAGGAGAAACGCTTCCACCTCCAAATTTTCCAAGTGTAATAAAGGCTCCTTCTACGCCATTGCTATAGAGATCGGATGCAGAGCCCGAAGCAAAACCCCGAACAGCGGCATCAGCCAGCAAGAGTTGAACTTCAGCATATGTCAGGGCAAAAATGGGGGCATCTCTATCTCTGTAAATTCCGGTTGGCCTGGAGTAAGCTCCAATCAACGCAACATCTCCCCCTGAACCAGTCGGGCCGGGAAAATCAGGATGATTTGAAATATCAAACTGACCCCCTGTCAGGTCATAGCCATTTGGTAGACCAATTTGAACATCCGGATCAGTGTTTCCTGCAATCACCCCATCTCTATTGGCAGCCAGACCGGCAGGTGGTACTTCTGCCACGATAGGTAGCCTCGGATCATTGGTGGACTTCAGGAAATCAATCATATTATCAGACCACCTGACTTCATAGACATCATCTACTACATTCAACGCATTGGCATTTTGATTGGCATATCCATTGGCCTGGTCAGAAGGAATTAAGGCATCATCATCGGTAGAATCAAAAACCCCTCCGGCTACTGCTTTCTGTACCCAGGTCTCTGCGGCTGCGGGATCTACGTTGACAAGTCGCAGGGCCATTTTCAGCATCACGGAATAGCCAAACTTTCTCCATTTGGATAGGTCTCCATCATAAATTACATCATTCCTGATCGGATCTGCGGCCGGATTGAGGGAATTCAGGGCAGCCTCCAGGTCGGTCAACATGGCCATATAAGCCTGAGACTGGCTATCAAATTCAGGTTGCGTAATCCCCTCTTCTGCCTGAAGTCCCTCAGAATAAGGCACATCGCCATAGACATCAGACACAAAGGACAGTGCACTTACTTTGAAGATCTCTCCTACGGCCATCAAATTGGTCAGTTCGTTCAATTCTGCCAGGCTTTGCATCTGGTTAAGCCTGGAGGCTACGGTATAACCATTGTTCCAGACTCCCTGAATATAGGAGTTGGTACTTCCGGATATCACATATTTATCTGCATTGGAATAGTAATTGGCTCCTCCTGTGGAGGTAGAAGCCAAAGCCTGAATCCACATGCTCTGGAATAGTATCGGACCTGAATACCCGGTAAGCATATTTCCATATCCGTAAGTAGCCACAGGCAATATGAGGTTTGGATCAAAAATATCAGCACCGGGCCTGTTGGGATCTGTATTTAGCTCTTCAAATCTATCATCACAGGAAGTGATGACCAAAAAGCTGCACAGCATAAATAAATTGATATATTTTTTCATAATTAGTGCAATTTGAAATTTAAGTTGAATCCAATAGATCGGGTGGGCGGCAAGTTGGTTCCTTCAATTCCCAGGTAGTTGATATTGGCACCGAATGTAGCCTCAGGGTCAATATTCTCGGTCTTTCTCATCAATATGGCCAGGTTTCTAGCCACAACTGACGCTGTCAACCCCTTAAATACAGGAACGGAATTAAACCACTTTTCCGGGAAAGCGTACCCAAAAGTCAATTGGCGGAGCTTGATAAAATCACCGTCGACCACACTGGTTCTGGTCACATTCTGCACGAGTGCCTGATAATAGTTTTCAGCAGGTGCCGTGATTTCATTGGTGGTGATACCGTTTTCTCTACCAACAAGGGTGTTCTGATGCAAGCCCCTGAAGTGCGAATAAAATTCAGTGGCGGACAATACTTTGTTTCCAAAGTTATAATCTACCAAAAATGAAAAGGATACGCCTTTGTAATTAAACTCGTTATTCCATCCACCATAATGCGTGGGCAATACAGAACCCCAATTTTTAAGCTCTCCCCTTACCGGCAAACCGGAATTATCTACTACGATGTCTCCATTGGCATCGTACTGGTAATCATAAGCCCTGATTTGAGGACCAGGAAGACCAGGAACATAAGCCGTAACAGCATTCCCAAGGGTCGCCCTGTTCTGACCCAGATTGATCGGGTTGTTGTCCAGGTTAGTGCTCAGCACCTCATTTCTCACATTGGTAAAGTTGAATGAGGTTTTCCAGGTAAAGTCCGTGGTCTGTACCGGTATAGCGGTCACCATCAATTCCAATCCTTCATTATTGGTTGATCCGGTGGCTACTACTGCACTGTTAAAGCCTGAAGCGATACTGTAACTTGCATTCATGATCTCGTTATTGGTCGTTTTCGAGAAATAAGCCACGTCAAAAGTCAGCCGGTTATTCAGGAAACTTAGATCCAGCCCCAATTCAATTTCGTCCGTAGTGAACGGTTTCAAGAAAAGATTGGGCAGACTCAAGGGAGATGATCCGGCTGCTACTCCATTAAAAGAGTTGGCTGAATTGTAGTAAAACTGGGTTTGGTAAGCTGCGAAAGGTTCGCCACTTGTCACCGCATAAGAAGCCCTCAATTTACCGAAATCCAGGGCAGGAATATTCAGTAACTGATCAAACAGAAATGCTCCCGTTACCGATGGAGAGAAGATACTGTTGTTGTTGGTCGGCAAGGTACTGTATACATCATAACGTCCCGTGGTAGTCAAGGTCAGAAAGTCCCTGTATCCAAATCCCACGGAGTAGAAACCCGAAACCACTTCCCGCTCATTAAACCCATAAGATCGGTTAAATACCTCTACATTGAATGGGGAATACAATCCGGGAATCACGAACCTGGATCCGCCTACGCCCACTTCCTCGAACCTGTTGTTTCGGAAGGTGCCTCCTAAAAGGGCATCTACTGAAATATCTTCATTCAGCATCAGATCGGCACCAAACAAGGCATCCACATTTAATTCGGACCTGTTGGATAAACTTCTGCTGTTGAGGTTACCTTTTAAATCTGCTGAGAAGGCAATACCGGTAGGATCTACTCCGAAAAAGTCATCGTTAGACACATCATTTCCCATACGGAGCAAGGCATAGACCTTAGGCGTAAAGCTATATTTGGCCGAAAGGGTGGAAATTGTTCTTTTTCTCCCCCTGTCATTGATCCCTCTATTGGTGATAAAATAGGGGTTGGTTACAAATATATCATCACTAAAAACAATTTCTCTTCCTTCCTCATCGTAGCCGGGTGCAAATATACTCGGCGCAATATTGGGAGCCAGGAACAAAAAGTTGTTCGGGTTTTTAGGGCCATCACTCAGGTTTGGAATGTTGGTGCTTTTCTGATCAATGTAATTGATCATGGCAGACACATTGAGTTTATCAGTGATATTCTGGTCAACATTCAGGTTGATATTCAGCCGGTCGTTACCACTGTTGGGTACAATGGAGTTGGAATTCAGGTTCGAAATGGAAAGCCTGAAAGCACCATCTTCTCCAAGTCCTTTGGAAACCGATACCGAATTGGTCACATTGGTGCCTGTCCGGTAAAAATCCATGTAATTTTCACTGGAAGGGGCATAGGGATACTCGTTACCATCGTATCCGATCACAGTGCCTCCCATGGGTTCACCCCAGGCAAATCTTCCGGTAGTCCGGGCATCGGCTTCGGATTGTGGTCTTTGTCCACCTCTACCCTGTCCATATTCATTCTGAAAGTTGGTGAAATCCATGCCCTGGTCTGTCATCACGTTCAGGTTATAGCTGAGTGACCAGTCCCCTCCTTTTTTAGCGGTTTTGGTGGTTATCAAAATGACCCCATTGGAAGCTCTTGCACCATAGAGGGCAGAAGCTGCCTGGCCTTTAAGTACAGTCATCGACTCGATGTCATCAGGGCTGAGGTTACCGATTCCATCTCCATTGTCTGATCCTCCCCATTGGCCTGCTGATCCTCTTTGTGAATTATCCATGGGCACCCCATTTATAACAAATAGAGGAGATCCTGTTCCCGAAATACTGGGAAGACCACGAAGCACAATGTTGGAGGATCCCTGGGGACCACCGTTGGTTCCTTTCACCACCAAACCAGCGACCTGACCTGTCAAGGAATTGGCAACATTTGGTTCCCTTGCTTTGTCCATCACATCGCTGTTGACAGTCGAGACCGCATACCCCAGTTTTCTTTTTTCCTTGGTCAAACCGAGAGCAGTCACCACTACCTCATTCAATTCACTGGCATCTTCAGACATTTCTACATCCAGTTGGCTGCGGTTTCCTACCGTAAACTCCTGATTTGAAAAGCCTATGAATGAAAATACCAAAACGGTGTTTTCATTGACATTAATAGAATATTTTCCGTCCACATCAGTGGTCGTACCGGTTTGATTTGTCTTGTCCAGGACGGTAACACCGGGGATAGGCGTTCCATCCTCCTCAGCCACAACAGTGCCTGTCAGGACCCGCGTTTGGGAATAGGCCTGAACGCTCAAAAAAAGCATTAAAGCCAATCCATACATGATTGATAAAATTATTCTCATAACTCGTTAATAAGGTTAGAAATAAATTGATTAAAGGAATTGCCAGATTTCACCTAAAATTTTCCTTATGGTTTTGATACTTTCAGGTCATTGACATTTAAGTTGAGTTGATAAACTTAGTGCGGGGGAATAACTTAATTGCCAGGACTTTAACCATGGAAATTTTTAAACGAAAAAACAGCCAATTGTTTCATTACCTAAAGGTATGCATTATCTGATTTCAAAAAAAAGAGTTTTCATAATTTTTTTATTAAACACCTTTTCTTTGGTAAGATTATTTTTAAAGTCACAGTCCAATCCTAAGGTCAAAATAAAATTTATTCCTTTCAAAAATTATATTTCGACCAGGCCTTCAGGAAAAATAAAAAAATCAAGTAAATGAGGGGGCGTTTCTATATATTAAAATCCAGCAAGAAGCTTTCCCCTCTAACAGATGGAATGAGGGGATATAAATCTTATAACCAGGAGATTGCCTGCAACAAGATTTTTATAGTAAAACTGTATCCTATAATCCAGGCAAATATCCTGCGAGCGGGGAAAAATAAAAAATCCGGGCCTTCGCTCAACACAACTTCTACATTTTGCGTCTGGTCATCAAAACCAAAAAACTACATCCCATGAAAACAACCGTATTTACTTTTGTGCTCGGCCTATTGTTTTTTTCCTGCATGGAAAATGAAGACCTATCTGCCCTCGGTTCAGAACCATTCCCAGTGGGAAATTGGAGCAACCTGAACTATCAGGAAAATGGCTTTGCCATGGAGAAGGTAAATCAGCTACAGGAAAATACCTATGGCTACCGCTTTTTAAGCGATGGCAAATTGATCCACAGGGCCAATAGTGGCTGGTGTGGTACCCCACCCATTGTCACCACAGACTATGAAGGCCGCTGGGAAAAGGATGGGGATATCCTTAAAGTAAATGTCCCCTTTTGGGGTGGAACCCATGTCCAGGAGTGGAAGATTACCAGCACTTCCGGTAATACCCTGCAAGTGGAAGTAATCAGCGAAGACAGGCAAATGGACGGCAACTCCTAATAAATGGAAAGATCCTTTTCCCACTGGAAAAAAACGAACAAAGCATAGGAGGAAACTGGACGGGAAAATCATTTCAGTTTCCTCAAAGCTACTTTCTAAAAACGAGACGGTAAGAAATCAGGTTTTCGAACTTTCATCAGACTCATGTCCTTTCATCATAGAAATACCGAGTGGGTGGTGGCAAAGATAAAATGACCCCTGTCTTCTCATGTCCCTTTTATTGCACTGGAGCTTTCTTAAAATAAATTTTAAAGGTACTACCTTTACCCAGTTCACTTTCCACTTCGATGTCTCCGCCGGCATTGATGATCGTCTTTTTGACCAGGTACAAGCCTACCCCACTGCCTTCCACATGATTGTGCGCCCGCTGAAACATTCCGAAGATTTTCTTTAATTTATTTTCGGGTATCCCCAATCCATTGTCCTGTACAGAAAGTAGCGTAAAGTCAGCAGATTCCTCCGACCTTATCGTCACTTCAAGGGCTCGATCAGGGGACCTGTACTTGATGGCATTACTTAATATATTGGATAAGATACTGCGTAAGTTTTTTCTGGCAAAAGAGATTTCCGGTACTTCTAAATCCAGGTGAATGGTGACGTCTGACTTCACGATCAGGTCATTCATGCTAAATTCAACTTCCTCCAAAAGCTCCTTAATATTGACATCTTCATAGCCGCCTACCTCGTTCTCAATTTTCGAAATATCTGAAAGCTCCTTGATAATCATCGTTAGATTGGAAATTGACTTGATGATCACGTCCATGGTTTCCTGGTCTTCCCTGGTTGGCAATTCTATGGACTCTTTTAAAAAGGAAACAAGAACCCCCAAATTGGCCAATGGGGCTTTCAAATCATGCGAAACAGCGTAAATAAAGGTGTCATGATCCGCATTGATTCTTGAAAGTTTGTCCTGCACCTTCTTTAATTCGGTGATATCATTAAATGTGATTATCGCTCCACTATTTAAATTATCAAGCTGTTTGACGTAAGGCATGGCAATCATCTGGTACCACCTTCCTTCCAGGGTTTGTACTTCTTTATTAACAGTAGCTGAGGAAGCAATCACCTGTTTGATATCATCCATTAAAGTAGAGAATCTAATATTGGTAGAAATATCACTGATGAGTCGTCCGATATCGCTTTCTTTCAGGTTGACCTGACGGATGGCTGAGGGTGTGAATTTCCTGAGAATTAAATCCTTATCTACATAGAGCTGGGCATTGATGGTGGACTTGAAGTAATTATTCAAGTCATCATTTAAATCGGCCAGCTCTTTTATCTTCAGCTGGTATTCATTGTTTACCGTTTGCAGCTCCTCATTGACCGACTGAAGCTCTTCATTGGTGCTTTGCATTTCTTCATTACTGGAAATCAGTTCCTCGTTGTATGAAGAGATATTGTCATTGGAAGCAGCCAGGGCATCATAGGCTTCCCGTAGCTTTGCTTTGGCTTCAACGAGTTCACCTTTCATGTCTTTAATGAATTGGCTGGTTTGTGCTTCCATCTTAAAGACATCAACTGGGGTGTCGGAGGTGTTTTCCATCTCAGCCTCGCTGAATAAAACAAGCATGACATTTTGATCCGATGGATCCTCTGAAAGAAAAGGTTTTACCGAGACATTGATCAGGTGTTGTTCACCTTTAATGGAAACCTTTACATCTACTACCTTTGCCATACCACCGGTCTTTACGGCTTTGTGTAACGTGGTGGCGGTGGCTATGGAAAGCTCCTCAGGCAACATCTCAAGCAGGTTGAAATTAAATATTTTTGGAAGGAGGTATTTCTCATAGTCTCCACAGGTCTGAATGATTTCAAAATCAGTATCCACCCATATACCTGCCCCATAGCCGGATTCCTCCAACAAGGTTTGGTTGATGAGTTCCGTTAGGTTACTCTTGATGGTATTCTTTTGGATGCTCGCATTGTAATTTGGGTTGACCATTCGGTTTTCAAATCCGGGAGTGCTATAAGTAGTATCACGAAAATACCGGGCAACTTCGACGCTTTGAAAAATTCTCCACTTTTTGTCCACCTCACTGAAATATTTTCTCAAATCCCCCAGACTTTCACTGGGACCCAAAAATAAGTAGCCACCCTTATTCAGGCAGAAATGAAGGGAAGAGAGGATTTTCTTCTGTAAAAGGGGGTTGATATAGATCAGCAGGTTCCTGCAGCTAATCAAATCTATCTTTCCATAGGGTGGTTGCTTTACGATATCATGGTCAGCAAAAATGATCATTTTCCGGATATTGTCCCTTACCTTGAATTGATCCCCTTGCCTGGAAAAGTACTTCTTGAGCCGTTCCTCGGAAACGTTCCTGTTGATGTTCTCAGGGTAGACTCCTTTCGAAGCATGCTGCAAGGCTGCTTTGTCAATATCACTGGCAAAAATCTTTACTTCAAGATTTTTTCTTATTGCCGTAAGGTGTTCCGCAATTAGTATGGCCAGTGAATACGCTTCCTCCCCGGTAGCACAGCCCACTACCCAGACCTTCAAAGTATCCACCTGCAATTTGTTTTCTACGATGGCAGGGATAATTTTTTCTTCTATCACCTCAAAAGCTTCCTTATCCCTGAAAAATTCAGTGACACTTATCAGAAATTCCTTGGCAAGAAAATTGATTTCATCCGGGTTTTCTTTTAAAGAGTCAGCATATTCTCTCAGTGAGTTAACCTTACTCCTGGTCATTCTTCTCACGATTCTTCTAATGATGGTAGGGCGTTTGTACTCTGAAAAATCAAGGGGAGTGTTTTCCTGGATCAGATCAAGAATATTGGATAATGCGGCTTCATCGATATCGGTGATTTTCTCACCGAAATTACTCTCTAACAGATCTCTTTTCAGGTAGGATATGATTTCACCGGGAATTTTTTCGGGAGGCAGTACCACATCTGCATTACCCGATTCAATGGCACTTCTGGGCATTCCGTTAAACTTAGCTGTTTCAGGGTCCTGTACGATCACATATCCTCCATTTTGCTTGATGGCTGCTACGCCTTTGGTGCCATCCGAACCAGTGCCCGAAAGAACCACAGCAATGCTCTTATCCCCCTGGTCAGCAGCCAATGCATCAAAGAATATGTCTATGGCAGTATTGGGTTGGCTGGCCCGGCTATCGGTCAAAAACAAACATCCCCCTTTGATGGTCATGTTTTTTCCCTTCGGTATGAGGTAAACACGGTTAGGGGATACAGGCATTTGGTTTTCAGCAACTGATATTTCCAGCTTGCTGTGCTTGGCAAGGAGTTCGGCCATAAAGCTTTTATGGTCAGGTGAAAGGTGCTGTATGATCACATATGCCACCCCGTCTTCCGGGGTATGGTCAAAAAGCAAATGAATGGCCTCCATTCCCCCTGCGGAGGCACCTATGGCTATGGTATAAAAATCTTGGTTTTGGTCCTCATTGTTTTTCTTCATCGTGTTGGGGTTTGGTGCAGTATGCCATGCATGGTACTCATTTGATTCCAAAATCAAATGAAATTTCTGGTTGGTTAGCCCATAATTCCCCTGGATGCCTATTCAGGTCCTTTATCTTGACGACGCCTGATCCTGCTTTCTGGTGCCTGGTATGCAATGTACAATAAATTTCATCAAATTAGGAATTTAGCTCTTTATAATAATTTAATATTGAAGAGAAAATCTTTAAGATATATCATATATCATCTGGAATTTATTATATAAAACATAAAAAATAAAATAGCTGTGATTAAACCCGAAAATGCATTAGGAATTCTATTACAGACTGAAATTACTTCAAAATCAGTCAATCGTTGCGGTGTTCAACTTCACCATAGCGGTGCTAGATTCTAAACTACCTGATTTTCTTGCCATTTCAGCTTTCATAACTAAACCTAATACATCATCCGGATTAAACGGATCAGGCATAAAAAGCAAAGGCTTACTTTGGCATTCCGGTATGGATATCCAGAAATTTTTGACTACTTTTCTTTTCAAAATTGCCTTATAAATGAACCTACAGGAATCCTTCCAAAAACTCAAGCGCATTGTCATGGGGGACCTGGCAGATGTCGAACAACTAGCCATCACATTGGTCATTGGCTTGCTGATCTTGATCTTCTTTATTTATTTGTCTCGCTGGATCAAAAAACTGGTAATCAACCGGCTCAGCAAAAGGACAAATGATCCTTTGTTGTCGGCATTCATTGCTGCTGCCATCAGGGGGCTGATTTTGATATTCGGCCTGACATTGTTGCTCCGGTTTTTGGGACTCACCGGAGTAGTCAGCGGTATACTGGCAGGGGCTGGGATCACCGCATTTATCATAGGCTTTGCACTGAAAGACATCGGGGAAAACTTTCTGGCAGGCATCCTTCTGGCCTTCAAACGGCCCTTTAAGATTGGAGACCAGGTGGAGATTCAAGGGCTTAGCGGAAATGTCCGGGCCCTGAACCTGCGGGACACACAGATCAAAACCCTGGATGGAAAAGACGTGTTTCTGCCCAATGCTTCCATCATCAAAAGCCCCCTGATCAATTACACCATAGACGGATACCTGAGTTATGGTTTTAAATTGGGGTTGGGATACGGAAGTGATTACAGAAAAGCCCTTGAACTTATCCTCCATACCATAAAAGGGGTACCGGGTGTTTTGGCAGGTAAAAAGGGACCCTCAGCCTTTGTAACCGAAATGGGTGATAGCCATTTGCTGGTACAGGTAGGCTATTGGGTAAATACCTATAATAAAAAACATACCGATGCACAGGTACGCTCCCAGGCCATTCTGTCCGTGCTGGAGGCGCTGGAAGGAGCAGGCTACCCCCTTCCGGGTAAGATAATCGAACTGAAAGGTCCTTCCCCGGTTGGGGGCGGGAGCACTGGGGAATAACGGAGAGCTGTATCAGTACGATTTTGTCTTCCGGGGTTTAGATCGCCGAGTTAGCAATCTCCATAGCAGATCAGGAGATCGTTTTTTCTTCCTCTTCAACAAACTCTAAGATATCACCCGGTTGGCATTTCAATACACTACAAATGGACTCTAAAGTGCTAAATCGTATCGCCTTTGCTTTACCTGTTTTCAAAATGGAGAGGTTTGATAAGGTCAAACCGACTTTGTCTGAAAGTTCATTTAGGGACATTTTGCGTTTAGCCATTACCAGGTCTAAATTTACCACAATTGCCATCGCTTAAACACCTTGCTATCCTAAGAAGCATACAATATAAAAAGCCACAAATGGATCATTTGTGGCTTTTTAATCTAGCTTATCGCCCGCTTTTAGCAGGGTATTTTTGGATGCACCTAATAGTTGGGATTTTGTGTGATGACATCATTAATATCCATTTCAGCTTGTGGAATCGGCCATAGATAATCCCTTTCAGGCCGGAAATTGCGATTTAGACCACTGTTTATGGTATCCCATTCTCCACTCTCCTCATTGAAGTAATAAAGCCCTTCTACCGAACCTATTTTGTCCTCTCCGATTCCCCATCGGTTCATGTCAAACAGCCTTAAGCCTTCAAACGCCAACTCTACCGCTCTTTCATCCCGGATGATGGCTCTCAACTCTTCTTGTGATTTGCCCTGGGTAATGGGAGGCATCTCGACGGTCGGCCGTTGCCTCACACTATTGATTGCCTCGTAGACAGAATCATCGATTTCATTCAATTCGATTTTTGATTCCGCATACATCAACAGCACGTCCGCATACCGGATTAAAATCATATTGATAGAACCGGTATTCGGGTTGCCTTCATCCGCATCATAGTCCACCCATTTTTTTAGATTATATCCATGAACGGTGGAGAATTCCGTGGACCTTACCCGGTCAGCCGTTGGGCTATCCGGCAGGGAATTAAAGGTACTCGTGCCAATAGGTTGTCCGGTATAGTAGCTCGTGTAGGACCAGCGGGGATCCAGGTTTTCAAAGGGATCATCGGGGTTTTCGGGTCCTTTATAGCCATACTTTAAAAACAAATTATGAATTGGCTCCACGATGGATCCTCCTCCGATAGAGGCTGCCGAAAAGGAGAAGGCATTATAAGTATCTCCACCCACGGTGTACTGCCTGTCAAAAATCACTTCCGAAGAATTTTGGCCGGCGTAATGAAATAATTCTTCATAGTTCGGGTATAAGTCATAAACTCCTAAGTCCATCACGGCTTGAGCAGCATCCCTGGCGACAGCATACCTTTCGTTGCGATAGGCCACCCTGGCTTTTAAGGCCATGGCAGCTCCCAGAGTGGCTCTCCCGATATCCTGATCATAGCTTAGCGGCAATTGCTCGCCCTGGATGATTTGATCCAATTCAGCAATGACAAAATCGACCACTTCTGAGCGAGCCGTTCGGCCAACTTGTGCAGTCACTTCCAGCGGTTCCAGAATCAAAGGCACATCCCCCCAAAGACTACTCAACTGCGTATAAAAGTAGGCCCGCAGAAATCGGGCCTCCGCTTCATACCTGGCCAATAATTCCGGATTTCCCTGCTCTATGCGATCAATATTTGCCAGGACATTATTGGCACGCTGCACGCCCCGGAAATACCTGTCCCAGGTAGACCCAATGGCTGCATTGACCGGATCAAAGGATCCCATGGACACATCGTGAAGGGAACCTGGTCCTGAAGGAGCACGAAACCCAATGTCGGTAACCCCGTCCAGCTCCTTGACCATCAATGGCCCATCCAGTTCCACGTAGATGCCGTTAACGGCAAGTCTGGCATCCTTTTCCTGCTGCCAGTAAATAAGTTCGGAGACCTCCCCGGGAGGAAGCAAATCCAGCCCCTGGTCGCAGCTAAACATACCCAAGGCCAAATAACCCAGCCCAATATATTTTATTGTATTTTTTAGTAAGTTCATTTCTTTTCGCTTTTTAGATTAAAATCCGACGGTTACGCCACCACTGAAAAGTCTGCTATGGGGGAAAAATTGACTCCTGCCCCTGGGGGTTTCCGGATCAAACAACTCTGTTTCCGTAAAGGTCAGCATGTTTTCACCCGATATGTACACCCGAAGATTGGCTACGAGATTTTGAGGAATGGTATATCCGAGCTGAAAATTTTTCAGTCGAAGGTAACTGGTGTTTTGCAACCAGAAATCAGACTCCATTAAGTTGGCGGAATTACCAGATCTCACCATGGGCCAGGTACCATTGGGATTTCTTTCCGGATGAAAGGCCTCTCTGGCCATGGTCACCGGAATGAAATTGGTGTAATTTGGTCCTTCCATCAATGCCCCGTCCAGCGAATGCTGCTGGCGAAGAACTCCCTGCCAAAACATGGAGAAATCAAAACCCTTGTAAGAGGCGCTAAACCGAACCCCAAACTCGTATCGGGGATCTTCATTCCCCATAATATACTGATCACCTGCGGGATAGAGGGATTGGGAAATCACCCCGTCTCCATTTAAATCTTCGTAAATAATATCTCCGATCGTCACCGTTGGGAAAATCGTGGCAGGATAATTATCCAAATCCTCCTGAGTACGATAAATGCCCGGAGATTTCAATCCCCGCAGGGAATTGATGGATTCTCCCTCTGTCCAAACGGTAAATTTGTCCGGGAAAAAGGGGCCTGTTCCTTTCAGGTCTTCAATCTTATTAACTACGTCCGAAAAGTTTAACCCAATTGAATATTGAAAGCCATTATCCATGGTAGGGATGCTATTGTAGTTAATGGCCAGTTCCCAGCCCTTATTGGAAACGGCCGCCGCATTTTGTACCGGCGGACTGTATCCAATGGTCCTGGGTATGGGCAATTCGATCAGAATATCATCGGTGTATTTGTAAAAATACTCTGCGATGACCTCGATCCGGTCATCCAGAAAACCCATATCCAAGCCTACATTGCTCATGGTGGTTGTTTCCCAGGTAATATCGGGGTTCCCGGCCCGGGTGATGGCGGTGCCTGGTACCAGGTTATCATTAAACTGGTAACCATTATTCAGATTGTAGGTATTGAGGTACCTGTAGAGGCCAATCCGCTGATTTCCTAGCTGTCCCCAGGATCCTCGTAGTCTCAAATCACTGAATAACCCCTGATCTCTCATGAAATTTTCTTCAGAAATCCGCCATCCCACAGAGAACGAAGGGAAAATACCCCATCGGTTTCCTTCTCCGAATCGGGAGGACCCATCATACCTGACGTTGGCCTGGAACATGTATCGGTCGTCATAGGTATAGTTAGCCCTACCGAAGAAAGACCGTAGCCTCCACTCTTCAGAAAAGCCTCCCGTTCTTTGGTTTTGGATGTCTCCGGCATTAATGTCCCTGAGGTCATTGCTGAAAAAATTATCCCGGGAGGCGGAAATTTCTTTATACCGGTTGTAAATCTCCTCATACCCTGCCGTGCCCTGAATGCTGTGCTTATCAAATGACTGGTCATAATTCAGGTACAATCGTTGACTAAGCTCTCTGCGGTTTTCCTGACTTTCGGTGAGCACGGAAGTGGCAAACCAGCCCCCCACATTTACCAATTCACCGGTCACGTAATTCCGCATACCGGCAAGGCTATTCTGAAACACAAACCCATCGGTAGCCGTGGTATTGAGCGTCACGTTTCCTTCCAGCGAAAGGGCATCGTTGACGGTATAGGCAAATCCCAACTGACCAAAAACATCATCACTGATCCGGCTGGTTTCTCCCTCTTTAGCCATGGCGCGGGCATTCCATTGACCGGATACCAAATCATACGTCCCATCCGGGTATTCCATGACAATGTTTCGGTTAATGTGTAGTAATGCCTGCGTGATCCGCTGGCCTGTAAAACCAGGGCCACTGAAGCCTCGATTCCGGTACATCAGATTGGTCTTTATTGTCAGCTTGTCCGTAGCATACAAGTCGGAATTGATACGCATGGTGACTTGCTTATTATTGAAGTTTTGGAGGATACCATCTGTGTCGGCATAATTGATGGAAGCAAATACCCTACCCGTCTCACCACCGCTGGAAAGCGACAGGGAGTGTCTTTGCTGGAAGGCATTTGGATTAAAAATACCTCCCTCGTAGTCCGCAAAAGGGAATTCGAGTGGATTCGTACCGGCAGCTACATTTTCAATATACTCTTCGCTGTAGGTGGGGTTTGCTCCTACATTGGCCTGGGCCTCGTTTTCCATCCTCATCCAGGTCACGGGATCTGTTGGCTCGGGAAAGAAATTCGGATTTTGCCAGCCTACAAAATTGTTGTAGTTGATGGAGACCCCACTTTCTGCGCCCCTTTTTGTTGTCACCAGAATCACGCCGTTGGCTGCTCTGGATCCGTATATGGCCGACGAGGCGGCATCTTTTAGCACCGTAATGGTTTCAATATTGGTGGGTTCCACCGTGCTGAGCGATTGCTCTACACCGTCTACCAAAACCAGTGGGTTGGAGTTATTTAGGGTACCCACACCCCTGATACGAATGCTGGTACTTTCATCTCCCGGTGCTCCGCCATTATTCTGAATGCTCAAACCGGGCGTAGTGCCCTGCAGGGCCGCTGCGGTATTTAACACCGGACGCCTGGCCAGATCCTCTCCTGCGACGGTACTCACGGCACCGGTGACATTGGCTCTCTTTTGGGTACCAAAGCCTACTACCACTACCTCTTCCAGGGAAGACGTGGACTCCACCAAGGTTACATTGATGATAGAACGATCACCGATAGCGACCCGCTGGCTCTCAAAACCAATAAAGGAAAATACAATTTCAGAGCCTTCAGGTACGGTCAATGAATAGTTTCCATCCAAATCGGTGGCGGTTCCGATGGTCGTTCCGGGCAAAGAAATCGTTGCCCCGGGAATGGGTTCTCCGTTAGGGTCCGACACGGTACCGGTGATCGTAACATCGGCCATTTGCTGCCCTTCAAGGCCGTTTCGTTCGAGCGAAACAAGCGAGCCGTTTAGTTCCTCAAAAACGGTATGGGCATGACTTTTAGGTAAAAAGGGGTAGAACAGCTGTAAAGCCATCAGCAATACAAGGCTTGAAACATACTCCCTGAGTAGTGGTTTTTTCATGATGTGGTAGAATTTAAGTTTGTTAAAAGTGAACGCTTAAAAGGCAAATAGATCTTCAGGCATGGTTGGCCTGGCTTGTGGAAAAGGGCATCTATTTTACTACGCCTTTTTTACAAATGAGACTTTTTTACATAGGCCTGAAATTTTAACTATTTGATTAATTATTTTTGAACTTAGTTTCTTCAAATAGCATAAAAAATAATCTTTAACGCTGTTTATACTAAATCATACCTGCTGAAAAGAGTATTTTTTATCTTATTAATATATTATACATTCTTTTTCAATTAAATTATTTTTTAAATGTAAGGATTAAAATATTTATAGGACAAGGCATAAATTCCCTCCTATTGCTGGAATATGAATGCCAGAATACTAAAATGATGAATTAATCTACTAATTCTGAGAAATAGCCGGTTTTAGGTATAATTGCTGCTTGACGAGATGGTAATTTTAAGGATAAATTTTAATAATAAAAAAGAAATCAAGCATAAAAAAATAAATTTCAAATACGATTTAAACGGGAAGCAGCGTTAGGGTTAGTTGGTTTTAAGGAATACAGGTTTGTGAATCAATTCCTATGCTTTAGGGCTGATGTCCTGATTACAAGTCTAAGTATTTAAAATTTTGGATGTCCCCGGATTCAATTCGCCCTATGGTCATAAAGCGCAACCGTTCGGAAATAATCTGGATCTGACAGGGGTTTACTCAACTTATCTTCTCCGATAAACGGGGCGAAATCGATGGTTTTTTCCGATTGATCACTGAAATTAAAATAAATTTTGTTACCATCCAGTATTTTAAATTTTGTTATACTTATCATAACTATAAAATTTTAATCTAACGGTTCAATTTTATTTAGCGGCTCACGACTTCTGGCTTTTTGCCAATTTTCTAATAACTCATCTCTGTGTTCTATTGCCCATTCAATCGTTAAGGTCTTGGCCCTTTTCGGCAAATGACCTTCCAATATTTCCAACGTTTTAATGTCAATCAAGGCTTCATTGTCTTGGTAAACCACATGGAAATGAGGTGGAGAATGGTCGTTAGAAGGGGTTGGACCTGAATGGCATACCAAGCAAGCTTACCGCTTCTGTAGATTGGGTCACGCGATCGACCGCAGATTGACAGAAGAGACCCCGCTGCCGCTAGTATTCACTTCACCCTTCTGTTTGAGAATCTACACTAACTGAGTAACGCAATCTTCAAAAGACCATTTGCAATGGCAAAAGACAACACTTTTAAACCTGAGCTATTTATTTAACATTCCGATTCGGAACTCAATTTTTGAACCTAAAAAGTACTATTTTCACCAAAAACGGACTGCTTTTCGGTCCAACAAAAATCCGGACTGCCATTTTTACCACTTTCCCTTCCATTACTGATTCAAAATGGTGCATTTTATTATCATTGGCTCACTTAAAATCCTCTTATTTCCAAAAGCACGCCATCAGGGTCATGAACAAGGATGATTTTCCGATCATTCGGAAGGACGGCTAACTTATATTTAATATGATTTTTGTCTAATCTTTCAATGTAAGGCTCAACATTCTTGACATCAATAGAGAAATAACTTGAACCTATTCTTTCAAAACCATAATATTCATTTTCATTACTAAATGGAATCTCCGGCAAGTCACCTTTGGTTTTATTGAGTTTGTATTTTAAGGAATAACCATCACACTGCATTCTCAAATTAATAATATTAAACTCCTTTCCGCTATTAACCCCATATTTAGTAGATGTTTCACTCGACTGGTGATACCTGTCCTCTTTTACCATCCCAATGATATCGGTATAGAATTTATAGGATTCATCCAAATCTGAAACGATAACTCCAATAGACATTACCTCAACGGGGCTGGTTAGGCTCTTAAATCCATAAATTATGAATATAGCGAAAATCAGGATTCCCATAATTTTAAATTGCTTATTCATACGCTATTTTTTTTTTAAAATGCCGTAAAAGGTCTTTTGGTTTCATTTCTATTTATCCCTATTCGAAGGTGCGTATTTTGACCACCATTTATCATCATCCGTTCTAAAAGGAGTATGGGAAACATGTGCAGTCACTGCTTTCCATTCTCCATCAATTTTCTGCATTCCGTAAGTAAAGCAACCGCTACTCAGGACTGTATCACCTTTATCATCTAAATGCTCATGGTCAAATTCAACCAAATATGAAGCAGCATCTCTTGAAAACACAAGAACTTTATGGGTTTGTAAATCCCATTTCAAGATTTTCTTCCAGCCCCCTTCTCCAAGAAGGTCTCTCCAGATTCCGTCCATAGTCATATAGTCCCCCCAGTAATAACCATCTCCAAAGACTATAAGGTCTTCTGCATAAAATGTCATAACAGATTCATAATCCATATTTTCCAAATCACTTGCATGCTTTTCCGAACGCTCGATGATATCGCCTTTTATTTGTTCGATTTCACCCATTGATAATCGTTCGGATTGTTGACTACAACCAAGAATAGGTAAAATAACTATAATGATTAACCACTTCATATTTTCAAATTTTTAAGGTTTTATAATATTTGGTCCATAACTCTGAGTATAAGAAGCGTAGGTCCTTTAAGGGTGTTTGGAATTTTCTGAAGCGTTATAACCTTCAGTTTATTCGAATTCCAAGTAGCGATCGAAAAAAGGAAACACATCATTGATCATACGACCATCAGGAGTCCACAAATTACTTGAATGTGTACCGATATACTCTTCGGCATCATGTTCAATGCCTAGTGCTTCCAGTTTTTCACTGAACATTCGGCAGGTGATCGGCAAATATTGGAATTCATCGTGTTTACCCCAGTCAATCTTAAAAGCGTTTAGTTTACTAAAGTTTTCGGCATATGAATCGAGCATATCATAAGGCAGGTTTTTATACCACTTTTTCAATACATCATAGTGAGTAAGAAGCGTATCTCGCTCCCATGAAAAGGGCATGTCTGCATAAAATGGTGGGTTATTCGGATTGGGTGAAAAAGCGCGGCCAAGGGCGACCATCGCTGTACCCTCGAATCCTTGATCGAACAGTGCTTCCCTTTTTTGAATTTCCTGTGCGTCTTTAAATCCCATATTGTTTGCTCCCCAGTCACAACATAGCGTGAGCATAGCGGGAGACATGGCATATGCAGATGAAAATACATCAGGGTAAAACATGCCCATTTTTATTGCACCATGACCGCCCATTGACCAACCACAAACACCACGACTATCCCTATTAGGTATCGTCCTGTATTTACTGTCGATATAGCTAACCAGATTTATTGCAGTAAAATCGGCCCAATTACCAGTAAGGGAAGAGTTTGTATAAAAACTTCCCTTATAGAGGGTATGCTGATTAGGAACCACAAGGATGAACGGTCTTATTTTATTCATTTCATAAGCAATCTCAAGTTTTTTATCAGTAGCAAACCAATTCAGGTTCGTGCTATCACTCGATGTAAACCCATGCAGGTAATATACCACAGGGTATCTTTTAGCTGGATTTTCTTCATATCCCGGAGGCAAATAAACCAATATGCTTCTTGTGGGATTTTCTTCAACTTTATTTTCCAGAGAAGCAGCATACAGACTGTCAGCTACTATTGTAGGAGCTAATTGCTGTGCTACTCCAAAATGTGCAAATAGAAGAAGGGTTAGGAATAGATTAAATTTTTTCATATTATAATTTTTAAAGGATACTGAAATTTATCAGTCACATTGTTATGGTTATGAGAAGACCGATAATTGTGGTTCATTTTCGTATAGCTGTCGGTTAGCATGTTAAGTTTATTCGAATTCCAAGTAGCGATCGAAAAAAGGCAACATGTCGTTAATTACTCTTCCATCATCAGTCCAAAGCTTGTTTCCATGATCCCCTATAATTAATGGCCAATTTTTCAAGCTTTTTACTGAATTCAATACTTGCAGCAATTTTAACTATCATTTTAAATGGTTCCATAGACATGAAGAATGAGTAGAATCTTATTCACTTTTAATTTTTAGGTTCATTCTGAATTCCATACACTTTTTCCCACATAGTGGTATATTCCTCTTGAAAGCGTTTAGCAGAATTTTTGGGAAATGGAAATCCGTCAGGTCCAACAAAAATGAAAGGGGTGTCTAAATCCGGATTTTCACGTTTACGTTTTTCCTCGAATTTCTCGAGATACCGGTCATAGTGCTCCACTAATTTATCTGCATCTTCAGTGAGCCCTGACGGGATGAAATGACTTTTTAATAATAACATATCTCTTATTTTTTCATTGCTATCTTTTAATATTTTTGCTTCCACGTAAAGATCATTTGCTTTTAATTTTTTAAAAGCCCTTTCCGTTCTGTTCAAATGTATATTCATGGGTCCCAATAATTCTGCGATGGCCTGTTCTTTCCAGGTGTATTGCGATTTTTGGATCAAAGCAATCTTTTCCGTTTGGATTTTTATATCGTGGGTAATTTGTTCTAAGCGTTTTTTGAAAAGTAAATTGAGAAGTACAGTTACCACTGCCCCCATAACGGTTGCGCTAAATATCGTAGGTAAAAGAAAATCCATAGTTATTTGATTTTAGGTTGAACAGCATTGTTTTTTTCACCTTACATTCTAAATCTAACAATTTATAAATTTTTAGGTCCATAATGAGCTTCTACGATATCCCAAACTAAATCTTCAAATTCCTTGGTTAATGTATATTTTGCAAGCTCATCACATTTCTCAATAATATTAAGTGAAGGAATATTTGATAGTTGATCATACTTAGGATTTTTTGATGCTTCGTCCATCATCTTGCTTTCTCTTGCCGCATATGCACGTAAAAACTTGTTTATTTCAATGTCTTTATCTTCTCCAAAGAAATTTAATGGACAAATTGTGATTGTTACGTCTGGCCAATTAAATGGATCTTCCATTAAATCAGCAATCTCTTTATCATTTCTTAAAGGGCCCAAATAATACCGGCTAAAAAGTTTTCTTTTAAAATTTCGAATCGAAAACACTGAGTCCTTGTTGGGTTCATAAATTACAATTCCAGTTTCACTATCTACTTCAAGTGATCTATAATTACAATTAAATGATCCCATTGTCATAATTTCATCATCAGCTATCAATAGTTTTGAGTGAACGACTTCTCTCCATGAATAAAATTGTTTATGCGCAGGTGCTATTTGATACACACGTACTTTCTTATCAAATTCCGCAATAGAACTAGTTTTTTCTAACGTATTTCTATTTGGGATTCTCCCATATTTTAAAGTTTGATAAAACTTGCGCCTAGCTCTATAAGGGAAAATTAAATCTGGTTTAGCAAGTTCTGAATCTTGAGTTAAGATGATTAGCTTCTTCAAACCTTTTCTTAAGGCTTTATGTAAGGCTTTCGCAATCTCCAGACTTATAATATACTGATCCTCAATATATATGTAGTCTTTTGTATTTTCTATGATTGCTAACAATGTTCGTTTTGCGGTTCTATCATTAATGTTTTTCCTGAAATTTTTAGGTGTATTATAAGTACCAATCACACCCATCATTGGATATTCATTATTGTTGTCTGGATTATACATTGCCTGCGGGAAGTATATTTTGGGCAGTTTAAAGTGCCTCGTTAATGGATTATTATTCCACTTATATTCAATACCTTTCCATCTTACGCTAAATTTCTTAAATATTTGTTCTGCACCATCGGAATGAATACAACATTGGACATCAAATTGACTAAACAATCTGTTTTTGTTAATGTCCATTCCCCCACAATATGCCCTTAAGCCATCAGCATTTTGTATTAAAACAACTTTTTCATGGTGTGATGCAACATTATCAATTGCAAACAATTTTTTTATCGGAGCTAATGAGCTTGGTAAATCTATGACAGATGTCAATAACTCTATAAATAAGTCTCCAAACCAATTTTTCGGGATTGGCAATTTTGATTTGAGGCTTGCTATTGCTTTACTAGCTACTAACGGCCTGTACACTACATTATCAGTAAGTGCGATAACATCAAATTTCTTGTTATTTTCCGCAAGTTCATTTAGAAAATTAATGGCGTAAATATTTTTCTTATAGTATAGTGGGTTATCCCAGAGCAAGACTCTTACGGCTACTCCCTGTTTTACCGCATTTAATAGCAAATTAGATAATTTTGTACTTTCATCATCTGGCACAAGATTGAAGTTGATGTCAAGCATCCACCCCAATATGTATATAAAGTCACCTTTCCGGGTAGTTTTCTGAATTGAACTAGTAAGGTGTTGAAAATATTCAACCCCCTCAACAAAATATTCAATTTTACTATTCAGAGTAGTTTGGTTTACATTTTGATTCAATATTTTATTCCATGAAATCGGCATATCAAAAGAATGAAAACTTAATCCTTAAAAACATCTAATTTAGATTCCTCATCCAACCACAACAAACTTGTCGGCAACTCAACCACCCACGATTCACCCACATAAGTCGCTCCTAAGGATACCCCAAATGTGCCATCGTCATAGGGAAATGGTTTATTCAGTGTTACTTTTTGATTGGCTTCATCCACGTTAATAATGCGGTAGCTTTTTAGACCAATTAAAATTTCCCGGTCAATATCATCTTCAGTAAAATCAGTGCCGTCCTTGCCTTGAATTTCATTACTGTCCTTTTCTGCTTCAATCTTACCAGGTCTTTCAATAAACTCGTTGTCCATTTGCTCCTTGAGTTGTTCAATTAGTGGCACTGTTGGATATTGGCTTAATGTATCCTCTTCCGCATCTGTTTCCGGTTGTGGAGCATCAATGGTTTCCCAGGGCTCTCCACCTGATTCTATATAATTACCAATGACATCTTGAAAACCCGGTCTGATGGGCACCCACATACGGGCATAGCCTGCCTTCAGAAATTTTTCGAACAATGGATCCGTATCTTTCAGATGCAGTGTGTCTATCCAGTTATCTTTTCTCCCCCAGAAATAATCATAAAACAAGTACGTTGCATGCTGCCATTCGAAGGCCTGTTCAAAAAACTGTACAAACTGGCCTTCTACTTTCGCATCTTCCAGGTCTATTTCCGGAAAACCCAACCCTTGGTTTAAGTTTTGCCACATGGCATTAAAGCCTTCGTACTCCTGACCTGTCAAAATGGAGATGGCATGTTTTTTTAACTCAGTTTTCTCTGTTTCCCGGTTAATCAAAGGATTTTGTCCCTGAATATTAATTTCGGTCTCAAATGATTGGGCCTGTAACGATTCTTCGTAATCCAATTTCAAGCCATTATAGGCATTGATTATAGCCGAATAAGTATCTATTTGCCATTGTTGAAAAGCTTCCTGTTTTCGCTCACAGGTAATGGCTACATTTAAGATTGCATAAAAATTTATATCCGCTGAGTAAGCTATTCCTAGTTCTATTTCTTCTTCCTCGTTATCCAGTAGTATTTCATTGGGTCCTTTATTAAGAAACAATTCATTATCAAAATTATAGTCAAAGTTTAGTATAACCGGATGAGCTGTTATTATGGGCAATCCATTCACAATCTCATTTTCTTCCTGAACATTTCCAACATCTGTTTCTCTACTTTGATCAGTCAGTGTTCTTGAAAGGATCAAATTATTACCGCATGTGACCCTCACACCAAAATTCGCTGCATTTGTTCCCCCAGGTCCTGCTGATTCATGCGATCTGCCTGCAGCTAAAACATATTCAGCAGATTTTGCTCTATAATTTGAAGGAATTGTTACTTGCTTAGTCTCGTCACCTGCCATTTGTATGCTATTTTCAGCTTGAAAATGTACGCTTATGGCTCCTGATTGCACGATAAATTCAGGTGGCGGTGGTGTAACATCACTTACCCCATACTTGCTCACAAAGCACATATAGTTGGATAATTTCAAATCGGTGGGTTTAAGTTTTGAAAAAACTCCATTCTCACAAAAGCCAGGTTCATCCGGTTTTGGAACCTTTGTACCTTCTAAAGGTTTTTTTGACATGGCATAGCGGTAAAATGCAGCCGGTTCGGGAATTAAAAATTCCAGTGTACCTCTTTTACCATAATCGAAAACTTGTGCTTGGTATAGTTTATTTACCCATTTGTAAATCCCCGTGATATGACCATTATTTGTATTAGTTTCAGAAGGAGAGTTATCAATCTTATGTTTATTGATAACCTCTACTTCGCTTATGGTGGTTTTTGAACGTCGTTGCAACACGCGTTCTTTTATTTTTTGTACCGACCGGCTGACAACATCTTTTGAATAATTGGAAGCCGACCTTCTGCTGGTTTCGGTGGCCGTATCACTGGCATAATTCCCGTGGGCTTCAACCTTCACCGGACCGTATGATGCACTCGTGGTTATCCCAGCTTCTTTGCTCACATCTCGACTAATAGTTTTTGATGTTTCTGACTGTAATTCAAATCGATCCGTGGTTTCCAAGTCCTTTTCAAATTCCTCCTCTCTTTCCGTCTCCTCAAATACAGTTTCCTCCGTTCTGTCCAGTTTACGATGTTGCCTGCTTTTAAATTCTCCTTTAAGAACATTTTCAATATGGGCAATTTCGCCCGGTTCATAGTCAAGTAGCTCCTGACGGACCATCAACAAGTCCTGTTCTCCAATATTATTAACATGTCCTTTGGTAAGTCCTGTAAAATTATTTTCTTTTTTCTTCTCCTCTACCACGACCACTTCACAGGCACCGCATTTTTTTTTAACCAGAACGAAGGTGTCCAGTACACCCATAAGTTCATCTTTAAAACCATCGACGTTTATTTTTTTTGATTGAAGAGTAATTTCTTGTTCTATAGCTTCTAAGGCATAGGGAATGTCCACAATATCATCCTTTAAGCCTATTTTATTTGAGATAATATCCTTTGTTGTGTTACTAAGCGCTTTGAACTTATCTGTTGGAAGTGCCGAAAGGTTTGCTTTTTTCCCCTCCCTCCTTTTCGGGCTTTTTTTCAATTCAAGAAGGTGTAGTGAATAGGCATTTGAAAGTTCATCAATGGCTTTGCTGCTTTCTTCAATTTTTTTATTCAGGTCATTAATTTCCTGAATCCGTTTTTTCAGTGCGTCTCTTTTCTTTTCCTGCTCTTTATCATTTTTTTCTTTTCTTTCTTTGTTCTGATTAGGTAATGGAAATAACTGTGAGGGGAGTAATAAGGTAGCACGTCTTATCTTTCGTACTTTTTTCGGGGTTTTCTTTTCTCCATCTTCTTTAGCCAGGTACTCCAACAAGGCTATATGTCTACATAACCGCATCAGGCGACTTCGTAAGCCCACTACAGAAGGTTTCACCACGGAGGCAGCTATGAGACTATCAGCAATCAGGCGCTTATCCTGTTGAAATTCTATACTTTCGACGAATTTTTTTAAGTCTTCAAATAATTGTGTTGAAAAAGTGATTATGACATCAACATCAATATTCTTTTGTGTTAACATCCAGTCGTCAAATTCGAACAATTTTGTTCTCAATTGTTTCCTATTCTTGAGAAAAGCATTTGTCTGCATTGCTCTTTTTGCAGATTGCTTTATTTGTTCCAAGGATTTATCCTCAATGCGCATTTTTACAAGTCCGGAAAATATTTTGTAGTTACTGACCTCCTCTTCAATAATCTGGATTGTGGAGTCCTTTAACCTCTCATTTGATATTGCTTGAGGATTATGAATAATTGAAAATCTGAAAATTTCTTTGATCATTTTTTTACTCTTTAGGGTTTAAATATATTTTGCTAACATACTGGTCAATCACCCCGGTTTGATATTCTGGTTCACATGGAAGAAGTTATCCGGATCATATTTGGCTTTAACTTTCTGCAGGCGTTCGTAATTATCACCGTAAGATGCTTCAACACGATCCTGCCCTTCTTCCATCATAAAATTGACATAGGATCCGCCAAGCGTGTGTGGATGCACTGCTTTCCAATAGTCCCGTGCCCAGGTTTTTATTTTTTGAGCATTTTCAGGATCGGGATCTACACCCACGATCACCATCGACCACTGTGCATCACGTTTACTCCAGGCCGTTTCGTCCTTTCCGACCTTATGCACGGCACCATCTACCGGGTAGAGATGCATGGTAGATAGAGGAGTAGGGACTTCGGCAAATTTTATATGTTCTTGAATGGCTTCATCAGATAGTTCTTTGACAAAATCACCTTTCCAATACCATTGGTGTCCGGAAGGATAGAGTGCATCGAACATGGATTGCAATGCCGGATAAGGCATCTCGCCCGTAAATTCAAACAGCGGCTCAGCTACATCACGGGCCTGTTGCACAAATCCTTTAAACTGGTCCTTCGGGCCGGTATAGCACCATAACAGGCCACACACTTTTTCACTGTGAATCTCTTCCGGAAAAGGGTCAGCTGCAGCCACTTCGGCTATCAGATAAAAAGCATACAGATCATCAGGCATTTCAGGCAGCCAGTCGCGGTACCACTTCATCGTGGTTTCAAGTTGATCGATCGGCCAAAACATGGGTCCTGCAATTACATTTTTCACGGGATGAAGCCGGTATTCAAATGAAATTACGACTCCAAAATTGCCGCCCCCACCACGCAATGCCCAAAATAGAGCTGCGTTTTCCTTTTCATTTGCGTGTACAATTTTCCCATTGGCAAGCACTACTTCAGCGCTGATGAGATTATCAATGGTGAGGCCATATTTACGGGTGAGGTATCCATGGCCGCCCCCTAGTGTCAGTCCTGCCACTCCGGTTGTAGAATTGACCCCGCTCACCGTTGCCAGACCGAACTCATGCGTGGCGGCATCCACTTCTCCCCAGGTACAGCCGGGCTCCACTCGGACTGTTTTATTTTCAGCATTAACCCGAATGCTTTTCATAGGGGAAAGATCGATCACCAATCCCTCATCTACCAGTGCAAGGCCCGGGCCGCTGTGTCCCCCGCCGCGAATGGATACTTCTATCCCTTCTTCCCGGGCATAATTTACCGATGTGATTACATCATCCTTGTTTTTGCATTTCACAATGATTAAAGGATATTTGTCGATCATGGCATTGTAAATGGCACGAGCCTCATCGTAATTGTCATCCGTTGGAAGAATGATCTCTCCGTTTAGTTTTTCTTTCAAAAGGTTGATGGATATTGTAGATTTCATAGTTATACTGGTTTGATATGGTTTGTAATTTATTTATGTGAATCTGATAATTCTATCTTTGAATGATCAAGGAAAGCCTGATCTTCGAAATTTTCATTTAGAATGAAACTCCCTGGATTATGGATCAACCTTTCTGAATAATTGGCATGTATTCATCACCTAACATGCTATAAACAGCAATCCCTAGTTGATCTCATCGACGTTGATCTTGGGCATAAACTCCCAATGATTGGTTTCCTTTCGATATGCAACTTAAAAAATCATTGATATACAGGCTTTTCTCAAAAGATCAAAATCTTTGCTTAGCCGTCCAGGCGCTACGATTTCGAGGCTTTTCCGAAAAGTTCAGAATCTTTACTTATTGGTTCAGTGTTTCTGAAACGCTGAAGGGGAGATATGGAATTTTTTCTTGAAAACCCTGCTGAAATGTGATAAATTTTCAAATCCGCATTCATAGACTACCTGGCCAACTGTTTTATCGGTGGTCTCCAAAAAAGCTTTTGCTCTTTGAAGGCGACGATTTGTAAGCCATTTTCCAGGGGTGGTTTGGTAGTGCTTTTTAAAATCTCGCTTAAATGTGGACAAACTTCTGTTTGCCAGGTTGGCAAAATCCTGAAGTTTTAAATCGTACCAATAGTTCTCTTCCATCACTTCCCAAATCGGAGTTTGATACCGATCTACAATTTTCAGGATATATGCGAGGATATGTTTGTTCTTTGGGTTGGAGAAAATATTAAAAAGTAACTCTTTGAACTTATTTTCAAGTACACTCTCCGGAATTGGTTTATTATTTCCAAAGTAGGGGAGGAAGCTGGTATAACAACTCCTGATCTGATCGTCAATCTCAAATGTTTCGATCATTTCCTTACCTGGTTCAGGTAAATCAGTCAGTGGCAAATAGGATCTGAACTCCTCAAATATAAACCGGAGGTATTTATCTTTCACATAGAATACCAAGGTGTCCCATCCACTATAATCGGCAGGTAGTTCCTGTAAAAAAGCACATTTTTTTAGCAATTCACCTTTTCCAGTGCTGTGTTCCCATATTTGATCACCGTGTTTTTGAATCCGTTTACCGCTTAATGTAAAAAGGATCTGGGTATGCTTGGAGTAGAGTTGCATTATCTCATCCCGCTGGGGGCATGTGTAATATAAAACGAGCGTATCTTTTACAGAAAATTGAGGGAAAAGCTTCGGATTCGATAATTGTAATTCATACAGATCCATATCCTGGCGGGTGGGTAAGAAATGATTTCAAAGTATTAGTAAAATCAAGATCTAGCAATGATTCTTTATTACTTATGATTCTCTATTGAAACGATTAAAATTAATATAAGAAAAAAGGCCATAAATTCAAAGGTAATTGATACTGGTCATAACAGAATTCCCTTTTCCTTCACTTTTTTTTGATTTTCTCTCCGGGTTTCATGCCCCACTGTTGCCCGATTTGCATGGATTCCTACCTAAGGATCTTGATTTACTGGAATATACCTTAACTTTGAAAGAAAAATGTGGCAACTTGTATTTATAGCAATGATGGTGAGCAAATTACTTTTATTTGATTTTAGTGCTTCTGAGGACTGGTCGGCTTGGGAAATCGAGAACGATGCGGTGATGGGCGGTAATTCCAGTAGTAAGCTTGAAAGGAGCGCCGAGGGTAATGCTATTTTTAAAGGAACGGTCTCCCTGGAAAACAATGGTGGCTTTGCCTCCCTGCAATATCATTTTTCCACAAAAACCATTAAAGGCTATAAAAAGGCACTTATTTTATTAAAAGGGGATGGAAAGGCCTATCAATTTAGGATGAAATCCAGTCTAAAAGACAAGGCTTCTTATATATACACTTTCCAAACCACCGGGGACTGGGAAACCGTGGAGGTTCCCTTGAATGAAATGGAGCCGGTATTTCGTGGGGAAAAACTGGATTTGCCCAACTTTTCTGCCGATACCATCCAGGAAATACGATTTTTGATAGCAAATAAAAAGGCAGAGGATTTTCGGTTGGAAATAAAAAAGATCGAACTGGACCGAAATCAATAAATGAATATCGGCACAGTTTTTACTGAGAGGGTGATAATTACCAAGAAATCCAGAGGCATTCTTATGGGAACCTTGTTTGCAGCAACATAAATAGCATTCCCACTTCTCTTTTTTAATGCAATTGGGTTTTGTCGCTTCTGTTAAATGGTCCCCCTTGTGTGAGAAACTCCAAGCTGGCGCAGAATGATCTAACCAAATACCCTTGGGTATTTCCCCTAACTTTAACTTTTTATCAGAATTTAATTATACTCATCATTTCTTTAAAGACCATCGAAAGACGACTTTATCTGTTTGTAAAGACAACGTTAAAACAGGTGTGATAATCTCGTGCGGCCCAATGGCTCACAGGCAGTGGCACTGATTTTCCTACGCCCACTGCCACTCCCTAAGTCCTTCCTGCTTTACTCGTTTTGCTTTAGTTTGTATAGATACAGCTGACTGGGTGCCGGCCAGGGTTTTTCCCGGGGGCGGTCGCGGTTCCGGTTCAGCGTTTCCCATTTCAATACATACCGAACACCCTTTTCCGCTGCCTGCCCGATATCCCCATCGGTTCGCACCTCCAGCCCGGGGAAAGTGCCTGCTACCTCCAGCTGTTCGTCAAAGGGTGCGGGTTTCAGTACCTTCCCCACATTTTCAAAATTATCGTTCAACAGGATCGTACCATGACCGTGCTTGATATGCCAGTATCCCAATTCATAATACCCATCAGCCCGCTTCTTAAAGTCCTTGATGCGTACTTCACTGTTGATGCTGCCGTTCCCGGAAAATTCCCAGCGGTAATCCCAATTAGTAATCTGCCGGTAATTCCATCCATTGGCTTTCAATTGGGCCGTGTAAAACTGCAGGTTGCCTTCGGGACCATATTTGTGATAGGTGAAAACGGGCAGGTTGTTTTCATCCAGCAGCATCCGGGCGGCCAGGTTTATGATCCCTCCTTTCACTGGAATGGGATCCACAATCAGGGACTTGTTGTCAAGGGTGGCAGGCATGGCGATCTGTTCTCCGAAAGCATTGTACCAGTTTTTCAAGTCCGGACTTTTCATATAGGAAAGGTCATGATTGGTGGAGCAATCGGGGGTGTCGCGCCAGACCCAGTAGACATGGTACCAGCCGTCCTTCAGCAGGGTGGGCTGGCTCTGGTAGGCGTTCATATCGCCCTGCCCGTCCGTCAGCGGGGTGTCCAGCAGGCGGGTCCATTCTTTAGCGGCGCAGTTGTAAATATTGTAGATCTCATTGCCATTACCACTGCCTCCATCCCGGTAATGAAAAAGCAGTTCGCCCTCTTTGGTGTTCATAAAATGCGGGTAGGTGGCCCTTTTTTCATTTTCGCCCACCATTTCCATGTGCTGCTGCAGGGTGGAAATATCGTTTGGCTCTGTGCTGCGGAAATAGGTGATGGGATGGACGTGCATGTTTCCCGACAGGTGGATGAATCCTTCCTTGTCGATGCCGAGGGTCACCGAATTATGACTATCCCAGCCCAGCACGGTACTGGTACCTCCATGCGTTTCCCGGGAAGTGGCTGGCATTACGTGCAGGTCAAATTCCGGATCGCTGAGATTTCGCTGGCCCACGACCATGTTGCGGTTGGCATTGTAGTAGGAGATATACTGTCTGTCCTTATGGGTAAGCAGGGAAAAGCCAACCGGATGCCCTGCCCAAACGGAATCGATGGGGATGGTCTCGACGATCGTTTCGGTCTTGTGGGTATCGTCGATAACAAGGGGACTTTGGCCAAAACAAGGCAGTGAAATCAGGATAAGAAAGAGGGAGATAGGTACTGGGTTCATATTGCAGGCGTTTTGATCCTGAATATGCCGCCTTATTTTCACTTTTCAAAGCACTAATCCGGTAGGCGGTAAATTTCATGGTGGCCCATTTCTTGATTTTCCACGATCAATGTGCCCCTGCCGGCTGCCAGGGACCATTCGTAACGAAGAGATGGGTTGCCCTCCAGACCGGTAATTTCGGCTTCAAAGCCTGCGGTGGCATTGAGAGACAGGCTTCCGTCCTGTTCGACCGTAGGAGAAGAGAGCGTCACCTCGCCCTGAGGTTCCGGGTCTATGTCTTCGGTATCACAGCTAAAACTAATCAGGCTGGCAAGCACCAGGCCTTTCCATTTCCTTTGTAATTTTGTAGCCATTTTTATCATCATTTCAGCGGATTAGAACAACTTTACTTAGTCATCGAAAAGCGCGTAAAATGTCATCAGGAAAGGGCGGGCGGATCGGCAGAGGGATTTATTTTGACCAAAAGGAGTCCCTATCAAACTGGTTCAACAAAATCAGGAAGGAAAACAAAAAGTACCTGCTAGCTTAACCGGACAGCGATGCTTAAATAGTGAGAACTGCCATATATTCGCTCCAAAAATCTTAAATAAGTAAATAAAAACTATTAAACAAGAATGTTTAGTTATTGGTGTGTCGTTTTTCCCTTTTTCAAAGTCTGTCATGAAAATCTCTGACCAAGTCTTAAGAGCTTGTTTCTCTGGATTAGATAAAATATTGTCGCAATAGTAGGTATAATAAACATTGTCAAAATCCAAAATGTCTTATTGTAGATTTTGTTTTTCACCATGTCGCTTAAGATTATTATCCATGTAGAGAAGAAAAGCATCAGTCCAACAGTCAAAAAGAGTTGCGAAAATTCCCAATCTTGAATTTTAGCTAACGCCCCTAGCACAGTCAATAAGAAGTTTCCCATTACTAGAAACCATACCATTTTAATTCCAATTTTAAAGTCTTGATTTTCCATAGTATCCAATTTCGAGTGTTCTTATTTACTTTCAGATTCGTTTCTTTAAATACCCCTAACTAGTGGCTAACCGCAGCCATTGCAGTTAGTTTCCTTTTATGGACCTAAATCAAAACTCCCTAAATATAGAAAAAATCCCATTGAGGCCAACTTCTGTTTTCATTTACTATGCCCTTTCGGTATAGGGAGGTGCTCTTTTTTTCGCATCCGGCATATGGCAAGCAGCCCGACCGGGAAATCCGGCAGGCGAGAAAGCAAGCCCTATCAAAACAACCTGCATCAATTTAGCAGGCTTCATTTAGCGTTAGACGCAGTTTCGCAAAAAAATCCCAATGGGCAGCAAGCAGCCTTAAGCGCTTGCCCAAAAAGAGTCCTCCTCCGACCATTTGGCCCCTTGGACCATCCAATCATTAACTCCTGAATGTTATCTGTCTGGGAGAGGTATGCCCAATCCACAAAAAATGGCCTCATAACTAAATTTTAATTGAATAAAAATCAATGCCACAAGGGAAGACAGTATAAAGGTCAGGGCATGGATCCGGTGGGCAATTCCAGAGCTGTTTTCTTTCCTGGCCAATCTATATTCTAATTTTTTTTGCCGGAGTCCGCCTGCTGGCTCAAATCTAATGTTGGGGTTTGGCCTTTGATGGTGGCAACCTATCCGTCTACCGTTTAGTTCCTTATGGCTGCCGTGATTGAACAACAAGTAGATGCCTAATAACCTGTTTGCATTGATCTCGGCGGTAATTTACTATTTCGTCCAGTTTTCAATTTTTATATTTTGGAGACGATCAAAATGCTTTTCATTATTAGTCACTAATACCATATTATTTTCAATCGCTGTTGCACCAATAAATAGGTCCAGGTCATCTACGATATTTCCTTTATTTTTGAGTCTTGCTTTTTCCTTGGCGTAAATATCAAGCGCTCCATAAATTGGCAGCTGTTTAAAGCTGTCAATCAATTCGTTAATTACTGGTCTATTCTTGTCTGGGTTGGTACTTTTTTCAACCCCGTATTTTAATTCTGCAACAGTAATTTCGGAAATAAAAAAATTTTCGAATCCCAATCTTTCTATTTTATCAACGAGGCCATATCTACCTTTAAGAAAATAGATACAGATATTGGTGTCTAGCAAATAATCCATTACAAATCCTCAACCTGCCTGTTAGTATGCCTACTTGCTCTAATCTCTTCTATGATTTCTTCAGCACTTTCTTCAGATTCCCATGCACCAAATAACTTCTTCCAGGAATCATCCTTCACTTCTTTTTTTGCCCCTTTTAGAGAATTAGTGATCTTGCTTATTAGGTCGAGCTTTACATCTGCACTCAAATTCCTAACCATCCGAAATATATTTTCCGCTTTATCTAGCTTATTACTTTCCATATTAAATCCAATTTAAGTCCATCAAATTAACGAAAAATATTCAAATTTAGGTTCGTGATCTTTTTTTGTGTTGCGGAAAACTAGCAATGAACCTGCCTGCGGAAGGGGTCTATGGCCCGGGGTACCCGTTTCGACACGAAACAGCCGTAGAAAAAACCCCATCGCCGGGATTACTCCTCCCCTCCCAAAGCCCGCACCTGCCGGTCTTCTTCGATGTGCCGGATGCCCTGGATTTTGAGTTCCTGTAGGTCCTTTTCCTTTCCGGAACTGCAGCCGCTGATAATGCCGGCAAGCTTTAAAATCCGGTGGATGGTGCAACCCCTGTCCTGCAGGTCTTTTGCGATCTGCTCTATTTGGGGCTCCGATCCGCGCTCGATAGATGCGATAAAGTTTCGCTTCATGGCTGTTACTCGTTTTGCTGTGGAGATTGTACCAGACCGGCACCTACATCGCGTCCGGGTAAAGGCAAAGGCCTGGCCTGGCTGACCAGCTTATCCCATATCTCCCGGGCTGTAGCTTCGGGAAAGGCTTCCCGCAACTGCGCCGCCACACCCGCAACAAAGGGGGTGGCCATGCTGGTACCGCTGATGATGGCATATTCCTGGGGAAGTTTCCAGGAACTGAATATTTCTACTCCGGGCCCGGCAATGTCTACCAGCCCTCCATCGGGGTTCAGGCCCCCACAGGAAAAATCGGCTACATTCGAACGGCGGTCCAAAGCCCCTACGGCCATGATATTGGGACAGTTGCCGGGATGATTGACCGCCCGGATCAATCCCTGGCTGCGGCGGCTGTCGTTTCCGGCAGCCGCAATAATCAGGGTACCCATATCCATGGCTATACCAGCAAGCTCGTTGTAAATATTGGAATAGCGGCTGTCTTCCTCTACCGAAGCACCAAGGGACATGGAGATCACGCTGCAGCCCTCTGACACAGCCCATTCCATTCCTGCCAGGATACCGCTGTCACTACCTACCCCCTCATTGGAAAGCACCTTCCCTATGTACAAGCCAGCATCCGAGGCGGTCCCATAGCGGATGCCGCTGCTTCCCCGAACTCCTCCGACGGCGATACCAGCGCAGTGGGTACCGTGGCCATGCGCATCATCCACCGTTTCTCCCTGTATAAAGGATTTCGCCACGACCTCTCTTCCCGAAAAATCCGGGTGAGCCAGATACATACCTGTATCCAACACCGCGACCTTTACCCCTTTGCCGGTAAAGGAACAAGACAAGGCACCGAGGGCATTTAAACCCCAATAGGCTTCTGCGGTATTGTCAAAAACGGGAGGGGCTACAGGAGGCGGATCTTTGGGGACCGGTCCCGGGTTAGCACCGGGAGGATCTTTTTTTATTCCAAAGATGCGGCAAATCAATTGCCACAGGAAGTTAGTATTACGAGCTTCTTCCAGGGCATACAAATAGCGTTCGGGTTCCTCGTATTGAAAACTTCTTTGAGAGTAGAGCAGGGATTTGATCTGCTCGTCGTGGTTGGCGTTGATTACGGCTACCCTGAATTTCTCGAATACGATCCCGTCTCCTTCTGTAAAGGCTTTCTGGTAATCTTCCTCGTGACTACGATAGGCACTGGAGGGGGCCAGCCGAAGGGCCGCTCCTGAGGCTTCCTCATCGATCTTTTTCATATTGGTATCAGGGGAAAGCATGACCAGTTTTTTGCCCGTGTACTTGGGACGATCTCCGGAAGGAATTTGGAAAGAGGTGTAGGGATCCATGGGAAGGGGGTTTGGTTGAGGTTTGTTGGTACCGATGTAAAAGTTACCTATTTTTCCTTAAAAAAGCCAAGCCTTTGCTTCCTGAATCTGTCTTACTATCGGTATATCTGCTGCTGCCCAGTCCAGGTCCAGCAGGTGCTCTGGCGGCATCCAGCGATAAGCGGCATGCTCCGCCAGCCGCGGCGCTTCAGCAGCGATCCTGGCCCAAAAGGGCACGAGGCAAATGGCAAGGTCCCCGTAATCGTGCTGTACGGGCTGCATTCTTTTTTCCAGTTGGATGGTCAGCCCCAGTTCCTCCTGAATTTCCCGGATCAGGGCTTCTTCCTCGGTCTCTCCCGCTTCCACTTTTCCTCCGGGAAATTCCCATTTGAGGGGCATGCGCATCTTTTCGGACCGTTGCACCGCCAGGATTTGATGTTGTGAATTGCGGATGACCGCACAGGTAACCCATATCATGGTGTTGAAGGTAGTATATATGCACTTAATACCCTCAAATGATTTAAAATTTTTACCACATAAGAAACATAACATGGAAGGGGTTGCGATACTGCAAATGTGTACTTACCTGCCTTATATGGTTAAAAAAAAACCACATAAGGGACATAAGGACATGGAAGGGGTTGCGAAACTGATTATATGTACTTAAAGACCTTATATGGTTTAAAGGGAACCACATAAGGAACATAAGGGCATGGAAGGGGTTGCGATATTGCTTATGTGCACTTACATGCCTTATATGGTTAAAAAGAAAACCACATAAGGGACATAAGGACATGGAAGGGGTTGCGATATTGCTTATGTGTACTTATAA
Source organism: Cyclobacterium sp. SYSU L10401 (assembly GCF_010993705.1). Lineage (GTDB taxonomy): Bacteria > Bacteroidota > Bacteroidia > Cytophagales > Cyclobacteriaceae > Cyclobacterium. The sequence goes on from NZ_WOFO01000014.1 coordinate 90,970, forward strand.
GCCTGATATGGTTAAAAAAAACCAATGATAATTTGCTATTTTTTGGGGGAAAGATTTAAATTTATTAGGGTCTAAAATTTTGAAGAAATGAGAATAACCAAGCATTTCTTAACCAATCTGGTATATCAGGTTAATGGGGCCGCTATCGAGGTACACAAAGCCCTTGGGCCTGGGCTTTTTGAAAGTGTCTACCATAAATGTATGATTCAAGAGTTTCGTCTGAGAAACATGCGCTTTCAGTCCGAGATATCGGTACCTACAATCTATAAAGGCCTCACCGTTGAAACGGCATTACGTTGTGATTTTTTGGTTGAAAACATTCTGGTTGTGGAACTAAAGGCAGTAGAAAAGGTATTACCTGTTCACGAAGCCCAGCTTATCACCTACATGAAATTATTAAACTCCCCGAAAGGCCTGCTGATTAATTTTAATACCAGCCATATCTTTAACGAGGGCCAGAAGACATACGTAAATGAACTATATAGAGATCTTGAGGATGAGTGATTAGGATACTTATAGGATGTTGGCTGTTAGAAAACCATATATGTTAAAAAAATGACCCACCTAAGGGACCTTATGAAAGGGAGCATGGAAATCCTTATATGTACATAAAGACCTTATATGGTTTAAGGGGAACCACATAAGGAACATAAGGACATGGAAGGGATTGCGATATTGCTTATGTGTACTTACACGCCTTATATGGTTTAAAAAAACCACATAAGGGACATAAGGACATGGAAGGGGTTGCGATAATGCTTATGTATTCTTAAATGCCTTATTTGGTTTAAAAGAAACCACATAAGG
>NZ_WOFO01000014.1:91874-107971 GCF_010993705.1 Cyclobacterium sp. SYSU L10401
TTTAAAAAAACCACATAAGGGACATAAGGACATGGAAGGGGTTGCGATAATGCTTATGTATTCTTAAATGCCTTATTTGGTTTAAAAGAAACCACATAAGGAACATAAGGACATAGAAGGGGTTGCGATACTGCTTATGGGTACTTACATGCCTTATATGGTTAAAAAAAAACCACATAAGGGACATAAGGACATGGAAGGGGTTGCGATACTGCTTATGGGTACTTACATGCCTTATATGGTTTAAAGGGAACCACATAAGAAACATAAGGACATAGAAGGGGTTGCGATACTGCTTATGGGTACTTACATGCCTTATATGGTTTAAAGGGAACCACATAAGGAACAAAAGGACATGGAAGGGGTTGCGACACTGCTTATGTGTACTTATATGCCTTATATGGTTTAAAAGAAACCACATAAGAAACATAAGGACATAGAAGGGATTGCGATAATGCTTGTGTATTCTTACATGCCTTATATGGTTTAAAAAAAAGCCTACAGAAAAGCTTCTGTAGGCTGTTTATTGTATAATTAGGGATGGGTCAGGCGGCGTTTCTAGCCGCATTGATGATACCAAACATGGTTCGTAGAATCAGCTTCTGCAAAGCCGTATCTTCTTTGCCTTTTTCCAGAATGGTTTGTATCGCATATTGCTGAATGGTTATTAGCGGCAACACGATTTTTTCACGGATACCGATGGATTCCTTACTAAGAGGGCTATCCTCCAGCAGGCTGTTCATACCGGCTACTTTCAGGATTTTTTCGTAGGAAAGTTGGTACTCCCCGTACATTAGATCCCAAAATCCTCCAAATTGCTCGTCTTCTTTCAGGTAAGCCGTAGCTGGGTAAAAGGCTTTGGCCAGCGATTGCATGGAATTCCCCAGCAAGGACCGGAAAAACAAGGAGTCTTTGTACAGTTGCTGCACCTCTTTCAATTTTCCTCTTTTCTCCAATTCCTCAATGGCCTTTCCTACTCCGAAGAATCCGGGGATATTCTGCTTCATCTGCGCCCAGGCACCTACAAATGGAATGGCCCGCAGGTCTTCAAATTTCATGCTTCCACCTTTACTCCTTTTCACAGGCCGGGAGCCGATATTGGTCATACCGAAGAATTTCAGCGGAGTCACTTTTTCCAGGTAAGGGACAAACTGGGGATGATTTTTTAGTTCCTTATAGGCATTGTAACTGATATTTGCCATTTCTTCGATCAGCTCCTTCTGCGTTTCCGTCAGACTATTTTCGCTGGAAGGATACAAATGACTTTCCATTCCAGCACTCAGGAGTTGCTCCAGGTTATATGAGCAGCTTACCGGTTTGCCGTAATTGGCACTGATGGTTTGTCCCTGTATGGTGATCTGGATTTCCCGGTTTTCCACGTTTGGTCCCAGCGAGGCATAGAAATTATGAGTGTTTCCACCTCCTCGTGCAGGTGGTCCTCCCCTGCCGTCAAAGAAGACCACATCAATTCCTTCCTCTCTGGCCACAAGGGTCAATTCTTCTTTGGCGCGTAAAATGGACCAGTTGGCCCGGATGTATCCGCCATCTTTGGTGCCATCCGAAAAGCCCAGCATAATGGTCTGCTTATCCCCACGGTGCTTTAAATGATCCCTGTAAATTTTATTGTGGTATAAGGATCTCATCACACCCGGTGCAGCAGCCAGGTCATCGATGGTTTCAAATAGGGGAACGATATCCAAAAACAAATCCCCTCCTCTGGCAAGGAGCAGTTTATTAAGCTGGAACACCTCCATGATATGAAGCACGGATTGGTTATTGGAGATGATGTACCGGTGACAACCCATCGGTCCATTGCTTTTTTGTATGTAGGCGATGGATTCGATGCTCTGCAGCATTTCCCTGTGAAAAGGGTCTTCCAATGTATCCATGGCAGGTAAGGCGGACGTGCCGAGCACTTTTTGGATCTTGCTTTCCTCATCTCCTTCGTGGTAGGATTTCAAGCCTGATTCTCCCTCCTTTTCACCAATGATGGCATCCCATAAGCTGTCATGCTTTCTGCTGTCCTGCCGCACATCCATGCTGGCGAAATGGAAGCCAAAAACCCGCACTTTCAGGATAAACTCATCCAGCAATTCCAGCGAAAGTCCTCCATGGTCTTCGATGATCCCCTTTCTCGCCTGATAAAGCACCTCCAGCAGGTCGTCTTTGGAGTGGAACATTTCCCCGCCTCCGCTAAACAGGGTGTTGTAAATACCCCTTTCCGCCTTGATCAGGTGACTTTCCACATTGTGGAAGGTCAGCCTTCTTCTTACTTTTCGAATATCTCTGTAGTAACACTTCAAAATACTGTTTTGAAGCTTGTCGGCTACTTTTTTGGTAATGTCATGGGTCACATAGGGGTTTCCGTCCCGGTCTCCTCCCGGCCAAAATCCCACCTTCAGCAGGTTGGGGTTTTCCCAATCGTGCAGTGGAATATTCAATTGGTTAAGGATCCGAATCATGATATCCGAAATGCTCGGATAAAATACGTATTCTAAAAACCAGGTCAAACTTACAGCCTCTTCGTAGGGAGAGGGTTTTTCTTTATTAATAAAGGCCGTTTTTCCCAATTGCCTTAAAAGCAGGTCAATGTCGCCCAGGTCGTTTTTACGGATGGCCTGTTCCAAATCAGTAATGATTGCCAGCACATTTCCCGGGTAAAACTGAGTAGGATGAGCGGTAAGGGTTAGCCGAACGGAGAAGTTCTTTAGTTTTTCGATCAACTCCTCCCGCTTGTGATCGTTTTCGGCTCTGGAAATGAGCGCCGTCATGGTGCCTTTTCCCCTGATATCATTAAATTTTTCGTAAGCAGCATCCTCTATGGAATCAAACAACACCACCTGACGCTCAATGTATTGCACCATTTTGAAGAGCAGGTCGTGCCGGTCGGCTTCGGGTTTATCCGCCATCAGTTCCTCAAAAAACTGCTGTATAATTTCCTTTGGGGATTTGTTTTTCTGAAAGCCATTTTGACAAGCCTCAGATAAGATGGGTAACAGGGTACCCGTTCGGTATATTTGGTCAAAGGGAAGGTCTAAAAACAGACTGTTATAGATCGTAAAGCGCTTAGCAACTTCAGTCTCGTAAATGTTTGCCATGGTAAATGGGATTAATTTTAATCTTTCGAATTACTCAAAAATGCACATTTTTTTCTTTCTATACACCTATATCATCTTAAATTTTACACGGACAAAAGGGTTTTTTATTTATTTTACTTACAATCAGGATATTACTCCACCTTCTCTCGGGCCGAACTTAGAATCACATGCCAGTAGGCTGTCCTATCCAAGATTTTTTGTATTTTAGGCTTTCGAAAATCAACCTCCATAAACCAGCGCTGATGTTAACCGCAGTAATCTCGGGATTTATTTTTGCTTTACTCATACCTATTATCCTCGGTCGGCTAAAATCCATTTCAACGCTATGGGTGGCATTGTTGCCCTTAACCCTATTTATATACTTCCTTTCCAAAATTCCGGAAATACTAGCTGGCAATCCCATAAAAACCAGTTACCAATGGGTCCCTTCCCTGGGAATCAATCTGGATTTCTACCTTGACGGTTTGTCCCTGTTGTTTGTTTTACTGATCAGTGGGGTAGGCACCTTGGTTTTTGTCTATACTTCTGCCTACCTGAAGGGCCACCACTACCTGGATCGGTTTTATGCTTACTTGTCTTTATTCATGGCTTCCATGCTGGGGCTGGTCCTTTCTGACAATATCTACACCCTTTTCTTATTTTGGGAGCTGACCAGTATCAGTTCCTTTTTTCTGATCGGATTTAATAACGATAAGGAGGATTCCCGAAAATCGGCCCTGACGGCGTTGGCTATTACCGGTTTCGGAGGCTTGTTTCTATTGGCCGCCATGGTCGGATTGGGACAAATAACCGATGCCTACCAGATTTCGGCTATGGCTCCAATGGCTGATGCCATCAAAGACCATTCATTGTACGGTTGGGTCTTATTCTTTTTATTTATTGCGGCCTTTACCAAATCCGCCCAATTCCCCTTTCACTTTTGGTTACCGGGAGCCATGAAGGCTCCTACTCCCGTTTCGACCTACCTGCACTCTGCCACCATGGTAAAGGCCGGTGTCTACCTTTTGGCGCGATTTACCCCCGTTTTAGGGAATCACGAATGGTGGAACGGAACGTTGATCATCGTAGGAGCGCTTACCATGGTATATGCCGCCATCCATGCCCTGTTCCGAATTGATTTAAAAGGAATTCTTGCTTACTCGACCATTTCTGCGCTGGGAATACTGGTTTTTCTCATCGGACTGGGTTCCCCCGACGCCCTACTAGCTGCCTCGGTTTTTATCTTGGTTCATGCGCTTTACAAAGCCACCCTATTCCTCGTCACGGGCATTATAGATCACGAGACCGGCACCCGGGATGTGACGCAGCTAGGGGGCTTGAATAAGGTCATGCTGCCTGTAGGAATCGCCGCCATGCTGGCAGCTATCTCCAATGCGGGGATTCCCCCCTCCTTTGGATTTGTAGGAAAGGATCTGATTTACGAAGCGACACTGGGGATGGGAGATTTGGCCTGGCTCTTAACCTGCCTGGCCATCCTTACCAATGTGGCCTTGTTGGTGGCTGGTTTTGTAGCGGGCATAAAACCATTTATAGGCAAACTGCCTGAAAAATTTAAAAATGTTCACCTGCCAGCCCCTTCCATGTATGTTCCGCCCTTGATCCTGGCTGGCCTGGGTATCCTTTTCGGACTATTTCCGGGGGTATTGGAAGGAGGGTTAATCAAGCCAGCAGTGAGTAGCCTCACGGGTGCTCGTCCCGATTTCCATTTGCAGTTGTGGCACGGTTTCAATTTGATCTTTCTTCTGAGTCTGATCACCATCGGATCGGGAACGGTACTGTATTTCCTATTGAAACCTTCCGAGAGCCTGCTGAAAAAAGTAACCGCTTTCGATCGGTTTTCTCCGCAATCCCTCATCATGGGCATATCCCGGGGATTTGCGCTCGCGGGAAAAGGATGGACGGGTTTTTTCCAAAACGGGTATTTGCGCTATTACCTGATCACCATTCTTGGTTTTCTTTCACTTTTGCTAGCCTACCGCTTATTTATAGGAGTGGAATTGCTGATCAATACGGATGTAATGACCGAAGTCACCTTCTACGAGGCGGTGGTTTTGCTGGTCATGGCCGTCGCCATATTATTTACGGTTTTCTCCAAATCCAGGTTGGCAGCCGTCGCTTCACTGGGAGTGGTAGGGTATTCCTTCTGCCTGATTTTCCTGTTCTATTCAGCACCGGATTTGGCCATGACTCAATTTTCCATCGATACCCTGACGGTCATTTTATTTGTTCTGGTCCTTTATAATTTACCCAAATACCTAAAGCTATCCGATACCCGGGTACGGATTCGGGATGGATTATTATCACTCATCTTTGGTGCCCTGATTAGTATATTGGCTCTGGAAGTGATGAGTGAATCCCTGAGCAAGAAAACGACTGAATATTACGCGGAAAACGCCTACCTTCTGGGCAAGGGTAAAAATGTTGTAAACGTCATACTGGTCGACTTCCGGGGATTTGATACCATAGTAGAAATCACCGTTCTGGCCATCGCTGCAATCGGCGTTTTTGGCCTATTGAAATTGCACCTTAGAAGTACCGAAAAAGAATAACCTATGAAGACAATCATATTCAAATCTGCTTCCGTCTACCTGCTTCCGCTGTTATTACTCTTTTCAGTATTTATTCTGCTTCGGGGCCATTACCTTCCAGGGGGGGGATTTGTTGGCGGGTTGATGGCTTCCATTGCTTTTGTGATCCATTCCTTTGCCAACGGAGTCGAAAACACGAAAAATATCGTGAAATTCCATCCCGGATTTTTGATGCCGGTTGGTTTGGCACTGGCTCTGCTGGCAGGCAGCCTGCCTTTATTTACAGGCGAAACCTTTATGACCGGCCTGTGGATGGATCAGCCCGTTCCGGTTATCGGTACGGTCGGCACGGCCTTGTTTTTTGACACAGGCGTGTATCTGGTAGTGATCGGGGTCACCCTCACCATTATTTTCACCATATCTGAAGGGCTTTAAGTATGGAACTATTATTGGTAATTATCATAGGTTTATTATATGCCGCCGGTATCTACATGATGCTGAGGCGCAGCTTGGTTAAATTAATTATTGGGTTGATTTTGCTAGGTAACGGTGCCAACTTACTCATCTTTTTACTGGGAAAGATCGTGAAGGGAGAGCCCCCTATCATAGGCCCAAACGAGAAGATGTTGGGTGAAATCTATGCAGACCCGGTACCTCAGGCACTCATTCTGACGGCCATTGTTATCAGTTTTGGCCTGCAGGCTTTTGCCATTATTTTGATAAAAAGGGCCTATAAAGTAGTAAAAACAGACGATCTGGACGAAATGTACGCAACCGACGAAGATTTATGAGCAACCCCTATATTGTTTTACCGGTCATTTTCCAGCTTTTTGTTGCCGTAACATTGATGTTTTCCTGGACCAACAAAAACCTGCAAAAGCTGATTTCTGTCGTTGGGTCTCTTATTGCCTTACTGATCAGTATTTCGCTTTTGATAAAAGTCAATCAGGAGGGAATCCAGACCATGCAGGCGGGCGGTTGGATCGCTCCTTTTGGGATCACCTTTGTAGCCGATACCTTTAGTGCCTTGTTGGTTTTACTCACCGCTATCTCCGGTCTTGCGGTAAGTGTATTTTCCGTCGGCAGCATCCGCAATGCGCGGGTCAGGTTCGGTTATTTCCCAATCCTGCATTTATTAATTATGGGACTCAGTGGTGCCTTCCTCACAGGAGATATTTTCAACCTGTATGTATGGTTTGAAATCATCATCATTTCTTCCTTTGTGCTGATCACCATTGGTGGGGAGAAAGCACAGTTAGAAGGGGCTATCAAATATGTGGCCATGAACCTGTTGGCCTCGGTGGTTTTTCTCACGGCAATTGCTATCCTCTATGGGCTAACCGGAAGTCTCAACATGGCCGATCTTTCACTACAAGTGGCAAAGGTAGAAAACCGCGGATTGGTAAACGTAACCGCTATCTTATTCCTGGTAGGTTTTGGAATCAAATCGGCCGTTTTCCCCCTCTATTTTTGGCTACCGGCGTCCTATCACACGCCACCACCGGCTATATCGGCTATTTTCGGAGGCTTGCTTACAAAAGTAGGGGTGTATGCCATGCTGCGGGTGTTTACGCTGATATTTGTCCCAGACACGTTTCTTACCACTGTCATTACCGTTATGGCCATGCTGACCATTTTCTCGGGAGGAGTCGGTGCCTTGATGCAAAATAATATCCGAAAAGTATTCAGCTACCTGATTATCTGTCATATCGGATTTATGTTGGCCGGTCTTGGTATATACAGTACCCTTGCCCTGGCAGGAGCCGTATTTTATCTGGTTCATGACATTGTGGTTAAAACCAATTTATTCATGGTTAGCGGTTTGATTTTCAAAATCAAGGGCACCTATTCCATGCGGCTACTAGGTGGCTTTTACAAAGAACAGCCACTGATGAGTCTTCTGATGGCCATTCCGTTGTTTTCGTTGGTTGGTATTCCTCCCCTATCCGGATTCTGGGGGAAGCTCTTGCTCATCCAGGGTGCCATGGACTCGTCCAATATTTTATTGATTGGCTTCATACTATTGGGAAGTTTCCTTACCTTATTCATCATTGCCAAACTATGGTCGGAGGTGTTCTGGAAAGATCCGCAGATATTGCCCAAGAAAGAGCATATCAAATACTTTGATGAGTTAAAACCCCTTAAAAAGCGAGCGATGCTGGCTTCGGTGGTTTTTCTATCCATCCTTTCTTTGGGAATAGGTTTCGGGGCGGAGTGGGTCATGCGAATAGCAATGACCGTCGCCGAGAATCTGATGGATCCATCTGCCTACATACAAGCCGTTTTAGGAACTTAAATCGCACTAAAAATGATAAAAACCAGATTTCTCAGCAATCTACTTCTTTCCTTTATCTGGCTGGCGGTCACGGGTACTTTTTCATTCGTGAATTTTGTATTTGGGTTTTTATTGAGTTTTTTCCTGCTGTGGCTGATATCCAGAAACAGTGGGGAAAACAAGTATTTTCACAGGGGGCCCAAATTGATTGCTTTTATTTTCTTTTTCCTTTACGAGTTGATAAAGGCCAACCTTCAGGTAGCCTATGACGTGGTGACACCCAGCTATTATATGAAACCGGGGATTATCAAAATACCACTTACGGCTAAGTCGGATTTAGAAATCACCTTATTGGCCAATTTGATTACACTGACACCCGGAACCCTAAGCCTGGACGTGTCAGATGACCGCAAAGTATTATACGTGCATGCGATGTACGTAAACGACAAGGAAGAATTTGTCGCTGGCATTAAAAATGGATTTGAACGGAAGTTATTAGAGATATTGAGATGAGTGTAAACGACTATTTATACCTGGTGATACTGCCCATTCTCGCTGCATCCACCATGTTGATATTTATCAGATTTATCATGGGCCCTACCCTTTCTGACCGGGTGGTTTCCCTTGACTTGCTACTGACTACCGGAATCGGGATCATTACCATTTACAGTATTCATACCAATCAGCCCGCGTTTTTGGATATTGCGATGATCATGGCGCTGATTGCCTTTTTAGGTACCGTAGCCTTTTCCTATTATTTAGAAAAAAGAGAAAAAAATGAGTGATTATTGGATCATAGGTTTGAGTTCCCTGGGTGCCTTGTTTATCCTTCTGGCGGCCATTGGCGTGGTTCGAATGCCCGACCTTTACCTGAGAATTTCAGTTACCACCAAGGCAGCCACCCTTGGGATTGGCTTATTACTCATCGCCGCCGGTGTTTATTTCAACGAATTCGGGATTTACTCCCGGGTGATGGCCATTATCTTATTTATGCTGCTCACTGCCCCGGTAGGAGCGCATATGATTGGCAGGGCCTCCTATTTTACAGGAGTTAAATTATGGTCCCGGTCAAAACTGGATGACCTCGAGGGAAAATACCACCCCAAAACCCATGAACTTGCCAGTGAAAACGACCCTAAACGAGATGAAAATAAATAAATTCATACCTGCCGTATTAATGGTCATGGCCTGCGGGCAATCAGCAAATCAGCAAACAGAAATGACAACCAATGACATGTCTGAATCCTATATGTTTTTACTTGGAACTTATACTTCTACTCCCGAACAAGGCATTCACCTGCTTGAATTCGAACCGGAAAAGGGCTTTAATTTGCTTGCCTCAGCTTCTGAGCCGGAAAACCCCTCTTTTGTTATTCCGAACAACAAGCAAAACCTTGTTTTTGCAGTAGAGGAAACCGGAGGGGACGACGGAGGAAAGGTCAGCTCCTTTCATTTGAATAAGGGGGCTTTATCCAAAATCAATACCGTATCTGCTGAAGGTGATGCCCCCTGCTACCTGAGCCTGGATCCCTCTGAAAAATTTATTGTAGCAGCCAACTATTCCTCAGGCAACTTTGCAGTGATTCCTGTAGGGTCAGATGGTAGATTGCAAGCTGCCGTACAGGTGATCTCCCACGAAGGGAGTAGCGTTAACCCCAATCGCCAAAAGCAGCCACACGTACATGCTGCAGTTTTTCATCCCCATGATGGCCGGCTGTTAGTAGCTGACCTGGGGACAGATGAAGTGGTGGTTTACAATTTTGATCCCGACGAGGAAAAGCCATTGGTGACAGCTCCTCATTTTAAGTTAAAGGTAAACGCCGGTGCCGGTCCCAGACACATGGTATTTGACGCTGCCGGTGAAATGTTATACCTGATCCATGAGATTACTGCAGAAATCGGGGCATACCGCTACCAGGGTGGGATTTTGGAACACCTGGAGACCCATAGCCTGCTGACAAGTGATTTTAACGGATCTGTAGGGGCAGCTGAAATCAGGCTTAGCCCGGATGGAAAATTTCTTTATGCCTCCAATAGAGGAGAAGCCAATGAAATCATTGTCTTTCAAATAAGTGATCAGGGAAAGCTGAATCATATCCAAACCCTATCCTCGGGGGGCAATACACCCCGCAATTTCAACTTAACTCCTGATGGAAAATTTGTATTGGTAGCCAATCAAAACTCCAATTCTTTATTGGCATTTGAAAGGAATCCGGAAAATGGCACTTTAAATCCCACAGACCACCGGATTGAAATACATAAACCCGTCTATATAAACTTTCTACCATAAAAACGGGAATCAGGGAGAACATGTCCCGGAATCAATTCTTTTCTTTTATATTGCGCCAATTTTCAAATTTACCAAAAGAAAAATAATAAAAAATGGCAGCACCCAGTGAGCTGAATTACAAAAGCCTATTGAATAGAAGAGAAACTGAAAGAGCCATAGACCTGATTAAAACCCGGTTTCCGGTCATGATGTCTGAAAGGCTGAACCTGTTTAAAATATCCTGCCCCCTGGCTATCATGGACGGCACTGGGATCAATGATGACCTCAATGGTATAGAAAGACCTGTCAGGTTTCCCATTAAAAATCAATCGGATGCTTCTGCCGTAGTCGTTCAGTCTCTCGCCAAATGGAAAAGATGGCAACTGGCTGAACTGGAAGCCAGCGAGGGTGAAGGTATTTTAACGGATATGCGCGCCCTTAGACCTGATGAAGACTACTCCCCTCTACATTCCTTGTATGTAGACCAATGGGACTGGGAACAAAAAATAGCAGCCTCACATAGAAACCTGGAATACCTGAAAACAACGGTAGAAAGTATTTATGGAATTTTTAAGGAGCTGGAGAATTCTATCCATGCCACCTTTCCAGACATTCTACCTATCCTTCCGGAACAAATTACCTTTATCCAGGCAGAAAAACTCCTGCAGCAATACCCTGGTTTAACTCCCAAAGAAAGGGAATATCAGGCCTGCAAAACATTTGGAGCCGTCTTCCTCATTGGTATTGGAGATGTCCTGAGTAATGGAGAAAAACACGATAGCAGGGCTCCTGATTATGATGACTGGAGCAGTTACAATTCCGAAGGCCATAAAGGTCTGAATGGAGACATCCTGGTCTGGAATCCCCTATTGGAAAACTCATTTGAACTATCCTCTATGGGAATACGGGTAGATGCTGCTACCCTGGAAAGGCAATTGAAAATTTCGGGAGAGGAAGAAAGAAAAAACCTTTTCTTTCATAAAAAATTATTGAATGGAGAATTGCCACAAAGTATCGGAGGAGGCATTGGGCAATCCAGGACCTGCATGTTTCTTTTAAGAAAAAAACACATCGGTGAAGTACAATCGGGAATATGGCCGGCAGATGAAGCGAAAAAATGCCGAGACCAGGGAATCGATTTAATGAAATAAAAACGAATTAAAATTATAATAATAGAAAATACTCCTTGTTTAATTAAAGTCACTTTTCAAGAAGTCTTTATAATTTAAAAAATAATTTTAATAACTGTTTTATTTGTAAAAAGTTTCATTACCTTTACTGCCATTAATACAATCAATTAATTACAATTATGAACACAGGAAAAGTAAAATTTTTTAATGAATCCAAAGGATTCGGTTTTATCATTGATGACGAATCATCAAAAGAGTATTTTGTGCATGTCTCTGGACTTATTGACGAAATCAGAGAAGACGATGATGTATCCTTCGATCTTAAAGAAGGAAGAAAAGGTCTGAATGCAGTGAATGTGAAGGTAGTAAACGCATAACATAACATTGACATCAGTAGTAGAAAGCAACCCTCTTGGGTTGCTTTTTTTTTGCGTTAATTTATTTCAACTGCCCTGAATATCTAGTCTTCCTGACTGTAGTTTTCCCTTAATGGTTATTTCAGCCCCCCGGTCAATATACAAATCCTCACTGCTGGACCGGTCTCCTATACTCAGTCTTCCGCTACCTACTTTAAAATCGAAATTGTATTGGTTGAGGTCTGCATCGGCTTCAATCTTCATGTAGCCGGAGGAGGCCGATAATTGGGTTTCCCTGCCCAATCCACAGTTCTCTGCAGATAGCATTCCTGAAGAAACAGAAACTTCTCCCAGCTTTTGCACCCTCGCTATATCGGCTTTACCTGAACTCATTTCACCACTGACCAGTCCATTCACATCAGAAATTTTTACCAGACCACTTGAGCCTTTAAATGTCACATTTCCATCCATTCCCTGGACAGCGCCCATTCCCGAGGATAACTCCAGATTCAAATTTCCGCGAATGTTTGCCAAATCGGCTTTACCAGAAGAAATCTTCACCATCAGATTGGGAGAATCCAGATCATTTGCTTCAATTTTTCCCGAACTCCCCCTTAAGGTTATGAAGTCGTGCTTTACATTGCTGACCTCCATTTTTCCGGATGAACTATTCATTTCCAAGGCCATCTCCGAGGGACCTGTCAAACTGATAAACCCTTTAACCCTATTGCCAAAGAAAAAGGAGAAATCGATATCGGGGTCAAAATCAACTATCAACTCGTCTCCGGACCTATTGAAAACTACCCCCTCCAAATCAGGGTCAGAGGAGCTTATGTAAGCACTCAGGTAAACCTTATCGGTATCTTCTCCTCCTGTGTAACTCAACTCCAGAGCTCCCCCATTAACCCTGATTTTATTGATTCCTTCAAAGGAAGTCTCCAGGTCGGATATGGTTTCCATGGGCATGGGATTACAAGCCATTAGAAAACTGGCAATCCCCAGACAGCAAAAGATTAAATAATTGCTATTCATTTTTATTTTCCTGTTTAAGGTCATTACTTATAGACATTAATGATAGCGTTTCATGGGCTATTTTAATGTTGAATTCATAAGCAAGGCTTTTGTAATTGACCAAATCCACAATGGTTCCGATAAAACACAAACCCACCGTCAACAAATAAAGAATACCAAGACCTATCTGACCCAAAATAAACCGGTGTAACCCTGCAAATCCAAAAAAACCAATCAGGGTCAGGATCAGGATCATCTGGCTGTCTTTTCTGCGGGCACGGTATACCTGAGAAAAAAGTCCTGCTTGTTCTTCATTCATGTCTTTCAAAATTCCCTGAATGTATCCCAATTCCATTCCTTCTAATTCAGGTAAGTGTTTCAATACGTTTGCCATAATTTTCTCTGTTTTTTTATATGAAGTATCAATTCAATCAAACGCCAAAGAATGACGAACAGGGCAAATCCTCCCAAGGGGTGTAATTCCCAGGAAACCTGAAACTGTCCATGCATCAAATGGTGTATTGACCTGCCTAACCCACATCCGGGACACCAGGAAAAGCCCAGGTTATCCAACGGACAGAGGCTGAAATGGTGACCTACCGAACTTCCAAAAAAATAAATTCCCAGAAGTGCCAGGGTCCATGTCATCAATTCCGAAAGTCCGGATGTAAATGCTTGCATGACAGTAAACATACGAAATGAATGCCATTAATAAAAAGTGCCCTACTGCCCACTCAGGGCCTTTTGTTAAAGAATATTGTACGCTTACACAACATTTTATGTCCGTTTATGAACATCTTCCCAGGCAACCCATTGCCAGCTTCAGAAGGTTGTTGACTTGAAAACGGGAAGGTTGATGGCAACTTCAGTCCCCAGTGACTTCTGGGTGTTGGTCATAAATTCCCTGTAGATCCTGCTAAATTTTGGGTTTCCAGAGCCCTGATTAAAAAGCCTGAAATTATGGATGTTCCTTAATAGCACTTCCGGCAATTTTGGCGAAGATTTAAGTTCCAAAATACCACTCACTTCCTTTCCCAAGTAATATTGTAAAATATTCTCCAAAAATGGAGACAACTCCGGGCGAACCAGGTTTTGCCGGTAAAACCCCAATAGGGAATGAAGTAATAATTTTCCGGCCTGAGATGACTTCAAATGCCTTTTCCTGATCATCCTCTCCAACTCAAAAGCTTCTTTATTAGATCCAGGCCAAAATCGGGAATCTATCCCCAGGTAATGACCTATCAAACCCCAATACGATAAAAGCATTTCCCGTTCCTCAGAAGAGACAGCAGTATTTGACCTTTGCATCCCCCTACTAATAAGTAAACTAAATGTAAGGTTTGTAGATAATAAATCCTCCTGATTGATAGGCTGACCCCAGGCCGGATCCCAATCTCTGGCATGTTTCTTTATATAGAACCTGGATAGGGCATGGATCAACCGGACCTTGGACAAGACCAATAATATCCTCTTATCGGCTACAAATGCTTCGGGCCGGTAACACTCCAAAACAAAAAGCGCAGTTTCTGCCAGCCGCTTTCCGGGATTCTCAACAATTTTTTTTGACCTTACCAATACTTCTGCCCCGTCCCCAAAGGCATAAGTATATGGCAGGGAATAAAACCCCAGCAGGGATAAAATTAATCCGGAATGCTTTTCAAAAAAAAATTGCGTTTGCTTAATGAATGGAGCTTCTCCATGTGGATGCTCCCCAAGAAAAAAATCGAAATAACTACAAAGTGCAGGCGGAAATTCTTTCGGTAAGTTCTCTGGAATTACCTTCCAGGAATTGATAGTGTAGGACAAATCTTTGTTTGACATCAACGCCTGAACTGCTGTATCGGCAAGCTCATCCTCAAGTTTTCGAAGTTGATTTAAATGTTTATCTGTGTATAAATCTAATTTTCCCACTGAGAATATAACAAGTATTTTGTAAATTGGTTTTAAATTAAATTTAAACCAGCTTTTTTTATGCCTTTTTGTCAGATCAAAAAATTTCCTGTCCCAATTTTCCTTGTTTTATTTCTAATTTTCCTGTCAGCAAATTTCAATAGAAGCCTTGCCCAGGAAAACACTGATTTATTCTTGGTGGATACCAAAAATAATTTACTGGGTTTTAAGATTTTCTCGAGAACTGCCGAGAAGATAACCAACAATGAACTTTACGATAACCAGCCTAAGTTTATCAATGATTTACAATTGGTTTTTTCATCTGAGGACCCATCAGGGAACTTTGATATCATCATGTACAACTGGGAAAGTGGAAAATTCTCCAACATGACCCGTACAAAAAATAAAAGTGAATTTTCGCCAGACTTGACCAACTGCGGGCAATACATATCTGCCATTACGGTAGAGGAGGACAGTAGCCAAAGGCTTTGGTTATACCCCATTAATATGGGTGAACCAGAACTACTCTACGATGATATTGAGCCAGTGGGTTACTATGGGTGGCATGAAGATGTAGCAGCCCTATTTGTTATTGGTGAACCCAATCGCCTGGTCTACCCATACAGCAGGGAGGATATCCATGAAATAGCCGTTAATCCAGGGCGATCCATCCAACAAAGGCCAAAGACCGGGGAAATAGTGTTTCTGGATAAAAACAATAATATTGTAGCGGATGGCAAAACCACCTACGAATTAAAAGCCTATGACATAGAAAAAAGGGAAACATCCAGCCTTGGCCTTGCTTTGGGAGGATCGGACGATTTTTGTTGGGTAGATAAGAACAAGCTGCTGATGGCCCGGGGAAATGAATTGTATTTGAGGAAGGTAAATAAGAGCATTCAATGGGAGAAAATAGCTACCTTCAACATTCCTGGTTATGGGAATATCAGCCGAATATCCATCAGTCCGGACAACAAAAAACTTGCCCTTACCTTTGAGCAATTGGAATGAATGAACGGTATGGCATTCAGTATTGGCCTATTTTTAAAAAAAGGTAACCACATAAGGCATAGAAGAACATATAAGGGGTTTTTGCATTGATCCTCAAATTAAATCTGTGCTATCTGTGGTGTCTTTCGGATCCCTTCCCTAAATACTGTCTGTGCAAATCTGTGTAATCTGTGGTGAACATTTCCTTTGCTTTGGGGTAAGGTAATAGGGTATAAAAAAAGCCCTTGTGGATGAACCAAAGGGCTTTTGAATAAATGAGGCGGCGACCTACTCTCCCGGGTGTAACCCCAGTACCATCGGCGCTGCAGGGCTTAACTTCTCTGTTCGGGATGGGAAGAGGTGGGTCCCCTGCGCCGGGCCGCCTATGTCTTTACGGTGCCCTATGGGCTGACCGTGAATCTCTTGTGTTCTTTGTTGACAGTGTCTCGCAGAAAATGCAATGCTTCAAAGGTGTTCAAGTTTTCGGGCTATTAGTACTGCTCAGCTTTGCCATCTCTGGCTTTACACCTGCAGCCTATCAACGTCATCG
>NZ_WOFO01000015.1 GCF_010993705.1 Cyclobacterium sp. SYSU L10401
CCCGAAAGATCGAATCCCGTACGACTTGCATGTATTAGGCCTGCCGCTAGCGTTCATCCTGAGCCAGGATCAAACTCTCCATTGTAAAGTTTGTGTGTGTTCTCTAATCTCCTTCTCAGAAAATTATTCCCACTTTGTGTCTCTGCACTCAAAGAAATTATTCTCGCTTATTTAATGTCTGACAAAACTTCAAAGAACTTATTCCGACTCTTTGGAAACCTTACGTCTCCTGCCGGGTTGACCTTACTCCTAACAGCCTTTTTTTAACTGCTTTTCTGTAAGGGAGTGCAAAGGTAATCAGTTTTTCTACCCCCGCAAAATATTCAGTGTGAAATTTAAAACTTTTTCAACCCTAAACTTTATCCCTTCACTTTTCCCCCTTTTGGGATCACAAAGATGATATCTTTTTTCCAGTTCCCAATGAGAAAAATGTATTTTCTTTAAAGAATTTTAATTTCAGGTTTTATGCTGAAATCAAGGAACAGCCTATCAAATGGTGACCTCGCCAGGATTCAAACCTGGAACCTCTTGAGCCGTAATCAAGTGCTCTATTCAATTGAGCTACGAGGCCATTTCTTGTAAATGGAATGCAAAGGTAAAGAATAATGGTAATATTACAAAGAACAGATTTAGGTAAAATCAATGGATCAATTGTGGCCAACCTTATTTATTTAAGAATAATTAAGATGATTAACATACCAAATCAATCAATATTTCATAATTTAGCCGATCAATTGATCAAATAATCATTGTTTTCATGAAATCGACACGATTAAAATCATCATTAAATATGCAGGGCAATGATCATTTTAATCGTCAAAGATTCCATGTGGCCTATTAAAAAAAAATTATAAACACATGAAAAGACTTACCATAATATCCTTTATTTTCCTCTTCACTTTTCACCTGCAAGCCCAGGAAAAAGAAAGAACTCCTATCGGCGGGAGACCCAACATAAAGGGTGACTTGTTTTTGGATTTTGGATTTAATATGCTGAACAACCGACCCGATGAACTCAATACCAGATTCATCGCTTCAAGGGTGGTGAACATTTACTACCAGACACAATTGCCACTTGGTGAAAATTCAGGATTTACATTTAATCCCGGATTAGGTTTTGGATTGGAAAAACTGGCTTTTCAGGACAACCTGACACTCATAGCCGATCCGACTAAGGGCCCCAATTCCAGTCAACTGGTCCCCATATCAGACGTGTATGGAGAAAATATCCGGGTAGAAACCAATACCATGGCCATCAATTATTTCGATATTCCCATTGAATTCAGGTACCATGCCAACAAAAATGACTACAACAGCGGCTTCAGGGTAGCTGTCGGTGGTAAGTTTGGTTTTTTATATAATGCCCATTCCAAAATCGGGGTGACTGATAGTGAGGGATTGACCCAAAAAGTAAAAAACAAACAGGAATATGGATTGAGTCCGATTCGTTACGGGGCTTATACCAGACTGGGGTTTCCCGGTTTTAACCTTTGGGCCTATTATGGCTTGAATGGGCTTTTTGAAGAAGATCAGGGACCATTCGGTACAGAAGCATCCCAGTTCAATTTTGGAGTATCTGTGGCTTTGTTTTAGCACCATCACAAAATCCAAACGTTTTTCCTATCCAGAAGCGGGTTTTTATAAAAAACCCGCTTTTTTTATGTCAGTAAAATATAATAATAGGCCAAAAAACTCAAGCCAAAACCCAAACCGAAACCGGCGTAAATTTCACCAGGTTTGTGCGCATTGAGGTACAACCGGGAGGTGCCGACCAGCCCGCTAATAGAAATGATCAGCAATAAATAGTAAAACATGGGTGCAGAATAAAACTTCATGGATAAGGCAGCTACCAATGCCACCCAGCCCCCCATGGCCGTCTGATGGGCACTGATTTTCCAGAAAAAAGTAACCAAAGTCAATGCGATCAGGCAAAAAGTAGCCATACTCAAGGTCAAAATCAAAAGCTCGTCAATATTCAGCTTCCAGTAAAAAAAACCTGAAGTCATACAATAAAATACAGCCACCAGGGCAAAAGGGAATAGTCGCTCTCTCTGATCAGCAAGATGGAAACTCTGTATGGTATCAGAAAATTTCATTCCCAATAAACCCAGCAGCGGTACCAGAAAAGTAGCAAAACAAATCAGCAGTAAAATAGACCATTTGGCTGCATGAGGCACCACTGTTGCTTCAGGTACAATGTAAAATAAAGTAACTACCATTAATGAAGGGACTAACAGTGGCTGAAAAACCACTGAAACCCCCATAGCCAATTTTCTATACACTATAACTCCTTTCTAAGCCTGGCCACAGGGATCTGCAATTGTTCCCTGTACTTGGCTACTGTCCTACGGGCAATATTATAGCCCTTTTGATTCAATAATTTAACCAACTTATCATCGGATAGCGGTTTTCTCTTGTCCTCTTCTTCCACCATTTTATTGAGGACGCTTTTCACCTCCCGGTTACTCACATCCTCTCCTCCATCTGTCGCAATACCCTCCGAAAAGAAATATTTTAGTGGGAAAACACCGAATTCAGTTTGGATAGCCTTGCTATTTGCCACCCTGGATACCGTCGATATATCCATATCGATTCTCTCAGCAATATCCTTTAGGATCATGGGACGCAATTTGGTCTCATCCCCATCTACAAAAAATTCCTGCTGGTAATCCAGTATGGCTTGCATGGTTTTCATCAGGGTTTGTTGCCGCTGCTTGATAGCATCAATAAACCATTTGGCCGAATCCAGTTTTTGCTTCACAAAGCTTACGGTTTCCTTTAGCTTTTTATCTTTTTTATTACTTTTATCGTAAGCATTAAACATTTCAGAATAGGATCGGCTTACCTTCAATTCAGGTGCATTTTTAGAATTTAGGGTAATCTCCAGCTTCCCGTTGATATTGTTTAGAATAAAATCGGGAATGACGTAATGATTCCGGACCATTCCATCAGAAATCCCTCCTGGCTTGGGATTCAACCTGGTGATCAAATGAATCACCTCCTTGAGCTCCTCCTCATCTATTCCGGCTTTCTTCAATATCTTATCGTAATGTTTTTTGGTAAACTCCTCAAAACAATGTTGTACAATAAAGATTGCCTTTTGGACCAGGGGTTCATGGGGATCATCTCTTCGCTCCAATTGGATGATCAGGCATTCCTGCAGGTTTCTGGCGGCAATTCCTGGAGGATCAAAGCCCTGTATCTTTATAAGGATTTCTTCGATTTCATCCAGGTCTGTCTCTACATTCTGGCTGAAAGCCAGGTCGTTGATAATGGCCTCAAGGCTCCTTCGGATATACCCGTCATTTTCTATGCTTCCTATCAGCTGTTTTCCAATGATGCGTTGCTCCTCATCCAGTTTTAAAAAGTTTAGCTGGGAAAGCAATTGTTCATGAAGGGATGAATAACTTGATAGAGGCATTTCCCGCTCCTCTTCATCATTGGAATAGTTGCCGTCTCCCTGCATTTTATACCCACCATATTCCTCATTCAGGTACTCTTCAATGTTAATGTCTTTATCCTCCTTACCCTCTGTATTTTCAGCCGCTTCCTGGAATTCATCCGCCTGCCCCTCAGCGTCCACATCTTTTCCTTCTTCCAGGGCTGGATTGATCTCTAGTTCTTCCTCAATCCGGGTTTCCAGCTCGGCGGTGGGTACCTGAAGAAGTTTAATGAACTGTATCTGCTGTGGAGACAGTTTCTGGGATAGGATCTGACTTAAATTCAGTTTCTGCATATATATGTTAACCTATTGTTGGTTTATATTTGATCAATTTGTAAGGCCTGATTTTTCTTTGACTTTTCAAATTTAGGAAATAAGATCAAAATTTTGATAAAAAGCTTATTATATCGTTTTTTTGCATTCACTTTATAGGTAACCTTTGGGGTAATTTGTTTCAAAAGAAAAATCAGACATGGCATTTAACAAGCGAATAAAAATAAAACACTTGCTGGAAAGCAGTTCAGCAGGCGAAAAAGCGACTTTAATGGGCTGGGTAAGAACCAGAAGAAGCAATAAGCATGTAACTTTCATTGCCTTGAACGATGGTTCCTGTATTCAAAATTACCAGGTAGTCGCAGACCCTGAAAAAATAAACGAAACTATACTAAAGAAGGCAAACACAGGCGCCTGTATAAAAGTAAGCGGGACCATAGTATCTTCTCAGGGCTCTGGCCAGCAAACCGAAATACAGGCGGACCTGGTAGAGATCCTTGGCGAAGCCGACCCCGAAAAATTCCCCATTCAACCCAAAAAACATTCCCTGGAATTTCTGAGAGAAAATGCCCACCTCAGGATACGAACAAATACTTTTGGGGCCATATTCAGAATCAGGCACCACCTATCCTTTGCCGTGCACCAATACTTTCACGATAAAGGCTTCTTTTACATCCACTCCCCTATCATTACGGCATCCGATGCCGAAGGTGCCGGAGAAACTTTTCAGGTAACCACACTGGACCTGAAAAACCCTCCCAGAGATGCACAGAATAATATCAATTTCGAAGAAGACTTCTTCGAAAGGGCTACCAACCTGACGGTCTCCGGCCAGCTTGAAGGGGAACTGGCAGCTCTTGCCCTTTCCGAAATCTACACCTTCGGCCCTACCTTTCGAGCTGAAAATTCCAATACTACCCGGCACCTGGCTGAATTCTGGATGATAGAACCGGAAATGGCCTTTTACGATGCTGAGGATAATCAGGACCTGGCTGAGGATTTCCTTCAATATATCATCCAATTTGCACTTGAAAATTGTAAAGATGACCTGGCTTTTCTTGACAACAGAGCTGCAGAAGAGGAAAAAGAGAAAAAAGCTGAATTGAGGAGCGAAATGGGTCTGTTGCAAAGACTGGAATTCGTGACCCAAAATGAATTTGTCAGGATCAGCTATACGGAAGCCTTTGAAATCCTTAAAAATTCCAAACCCAATAAAAAGAAGAAATTCTCCTTTCCCATAGTCGACTGGGGAACCGATCTTCAGTCCGAACACGAAAGGTATCTCGTGGAAAAACACTTTAAAAAGCCAGTCATTATTTCAGATTATCCCAAAGCCATAAAATCCTTCTACATGAAACAGAATGAAGATGGGAAAACCGTTGCCGCTATGGACATCCTCTTTCCAGGCATTGGTGAAATTGTAGGCGGCTCTCAAAGGGAAGAAAGGATGGACAAACTCACCGAAAGAATGGAAGAGCTTGGGATCAGTCAGGAAGAATTGTGGTGGTACCTGGATACCAGGAGATTTGGAACGACGCCGCATTCAGGCTTTGGGTTGGGATTCGAACGGCTGGTCCAGTTTGTTACCGGAATGGGAAATATACGGGATGTAATTCCTTTCCCCAGAACCCCGGGCAACGCTGAATTTTGACGGTAATGTTAATCCGGACAAATAGCCTGCCCAAATGATCGAAACAACCCTTCGGCTTGATTCGAACTAATAACCTTCCATTCGCTACATGACCCCATATTGGACGGATAAAGACTGGGTAAAACCTGCCAGGTTTTATGGAAAGCAGCGTAAACCAACACATGCCTTTTGAATTTAGCGGGAAAATGGACGATCCGGAAGTTTATGCTATGTTTAAAAGCATGACCACGCCGGGTTTTCAATTGGATAAGGAGTTATTAGAGCAACCTTCCATTACCATTATTTATCCCAATGATGGCAGTGTTTTTATAGAAGGAAATGCCGTAACGGTACAATTTTCCCACTTATTTCAGGATACTTCTGTTGCGTCCAGACTGGTGCTTCAGGTAAACGATAAGGAAATACCCGCAGATAATAACCCAAAAAAGGTGGTATGGGAACCAAGAGCGGCAGGTCCATATATTTTAAGGATGCTGGTTTATGACAAAGAAGGGAAACTCTTAAAACCAATCTGCTCCTGTGGATATTGAGATTAGTCCTTTGGCAAAATAAAATGATCGCAGGAAAGAACTGAAACTACGGGAAGCTTTTATTTCTTAAGAGGCTAAATCCGTTTTATTAAAAAATCTTTATATAATAGTTGGGTTTTCTTCTTGTCGTTTATTTCTTATATTAGAAAGTGGAAAAGTTTTTAAAATACCTGAAAATAGAGGGAATTGGTGGCCATGTCATCCGAATTTCTCTGGCTTGTTTGCTTTTATTTGGTGGATTTACCAAACTGAAATTGATTGGAGCCCTGGAATACAGCCTCTTTTGGGCCATATTACTGGCTGGAATCGAAACCTTTGCAGCTTTTGGCCTGCTCATTCATTATAAAAAGCCCTTGATAGGTTTAGTTGGAGGAGTACTTGCGCTGTTATCCATTTTTATCCGGGTAGTATTCTCCATAGGATGGGTGAGGGACCATATTTTACAAACGGATTCATTCCTCTCAGCGGTTAATTCCATTTTTGGCGTGTATAACAATGGACTTTTCCACATTGCCCTCCTTTTCGGAACGGCCATATACTGCCTGGGCAATTCCTACAAGGCCTACATTAAGGAGCGCATTACCCGCCCCTGGCCACATTGAAACCATTTATTCCTCCTGAAAGCGCATTTCCGGCGTATACAACAATTGCTGATTCTCAAAATCATAAAGTGTCAATTTCCTAAGCTCATAATAAGCTGTCCAATAATCCCTCAAAGATTCTACATATTGCCTTCTGTTAACATCTTTTTCCTCCTGGGCAATGCCCAGGTCTGTAATGGTCACATTCCCACTCTGATACCTGCGGAAAGAAATTTCATACCGCTTTTCAGCTACTTCATCCGAGGTTTTGGAGATTTCCAGCCTGTCTTTTAACATGATAAAATTCCGAACGCGTGTAAAGATTTCCTGTTCAAAATTGATGATTTCCTGATCAATTTCATATTCGATCAATTTCTGGTTAGACCTGGCAATACTCATTCTGGCCTTATTTCTTCCCCAGTCCAGGATGGGCACCTCAATACTTAGATTGACCAAAGCCTGGGTATTGGGATTGGAATAAATATCTCCCCACATCAAAGCTGCTTTGTTATACCCATAGCTTGCATTAAGATTCATTTGAAACCTTTCTCCCCTTCTTTGGGCCACCTCTGCCTGTGCTTCCATTCGCTGCCTTTCAAACCCTATGGCATCTGACCTGTTTTGGAAAGCATATTCAATGGCCTCTTCCACATTGACTTCAAATTCAGGGATGTTATCAGGTAGGGAAAGATTTAAGTCTACAGCTTCATTCAAACCTATATAGGATTTGAGTCTCAATGAAGTGGCCTCCATATCCAATCTGGCCTGGGCCACACCTTGTTTGGCTTTCAAAACCTGCAATTCTACCTGCAATAATTTATCCTCATAAGTGGTCCCTATATTGTATCTCCCCCTCTCAATTTTAAGAATGGCCTCCGAGTTCTCCAGGTTTTTGGTGGCGATGTCCAGGTTGACCTGAGCCACTAAAAAATCAAAAAACATTTCGGCAACGAACTGGCTGATGTCCTCCATTTCCTCCACAAACTCCCTTTTGCTTTCTTCAAACCTGATCGGTTCTATTTTCCGGTCCCATTTATAGGGATTATAAGCAAATATAGGTTGGTTCAATCGCACGTTTACAGGTACTCCGCTCCAACGGGTTTGGTTGGTACCATCTGCAGACAGGAAATTATCAAACCTATTGGTAGAACTATTCACAGAAATGATCCCACCCGTGGGGCTTATTACCTGCCTTAGGCCCAACTCCAGATCCACCAGATTTTGCCTTACCTCCCTGAATTCAATTGAACCATCTGGTTGGGTAACATTATTAAATGCCTGCGAATACTGAGGAAGGGTACCCTCCAAACGAAGCTGTGGATTGAAATTGGATTGATAAAGCCGATAAAACCAATACCGGTTCTCCCTTCGGGTATCAGCCCTCAGAGCCGCAGGGGATTGGGCCTTGGCGCGGGCAATAATATCTTCCAGCGTATAGCTTACGGTCTCCTGACCTTGCACAGAAAAAATGGCCATAAAAAATATCATGGCCAGAAATAGAGTAGACGTTTTATTCATAGCGTAAAGATGTTATCGGGTCTTGACTGGCGGCGCGCTTAGCGGGGGTGATTCCAAAAACCAATCCCACTGTAGCAGCCACGCCAAATGACAACAGGATGGAACTCAAGGTAATAATGGTGGGGAATTCGGCAAAGGTAGATACCAGATGCGCCAGAATAATCCCCAAAACCACACCAATCAAACCTCCTGAAACACTTATCATAATGGATTCAAATAGAAACTGATTGACAATATCGTTCTTTTTTGCTCCCAACGAAAGCCTTAGGCCAATTTCTTTTATTCTTTCCATCACCGAAGCCAACATGATGTTCATGATACCTATGCCTCCTACCAGCAAAGAAATACCCGCAATGGCTCCCAAAACGATGTTAAATATATTTTGGGTTCGCTGTTGTTGCTTCAGCAATAGCTCAGGAATGGTGATTTCAAAATCTACCACATTAAAATGTCTCCGCTCCAGCATCTTTGCCAATACTTCTGCTGTGGGATTGAGCAATTCACTTTCAGAAACCTGAATGACCATTTTATCGATCTGGTGGTAATTACTGCCCCCCCCACCATTATCATCATTGAGTCGAGACTCCGTTACCAGGTCCCTGTTTTTGTATCGGATCAGCATGGTTTGAATAGGAACATACACGTCCATGTTAAAATCCCTGATTCCCAGTTTAGAAATACTGGATTCAGAAACAATTCTTTCTTCCAGAATACCGACCACTTCCAGCCATTGGTTGCCACTTTTTAACATCTTTCCAATGGGGTTCTCATTGGGGAAAAACCTGGCGGCAACATTTCTTCCAATGATACAAACCGGATCTCCTTTGATGAGATTTTTTTCGCTGAACATTTTTCCCTCCCTCAATTGGAAATCAAGGACTTCAAAATAGGCAGGATTCACGCCCACCAATTTGGCTGATCTTCTGATGCCACTCTTTACGATATAGGTATCCAGGACTATTTCAGGGCTGATTTTATTGATCCCGGGAATAATTTTCCGAATGGCTTCCGCATCATCCAATTTCAATCCGGGAGAAAATTTATTTTTTTCCCTTTCCAGGCTGCTGTTTTCGTCTAATTCTTCCTCAGATTGCTCCACCACCGGTTCGATCACGATGTTGTTTACCCCGACAAGTTTGATTTGTTCCATGATCTCCTGCTGGGCTCCGGTACCAATAGCCAGCATGGCAATAACAGCTGCAACACCAAAAATAATACCCAATGCGGTGAGCAATGAGCGCACTTTATTGGCCAGGACTGCTTCAAAAGCAATATAGAAGTTGGCCAAAAGCCTTTCATTAAACATATTTTTAAATTTTATCATTTCCAGTTTTTACCCAACTGAAAATCAAGGCGAGGAACGGTTTGGAATTCGACTGGAAGTAGGGGCTGATGCCTCCGCTATTGGTTCTTCTTCTTCCTGCTTTTCCAGATTTCTTTTTCCATTTAACTCTTCCAATAAATTTACAGCGAGATTCTCTCCCCAATCTGGCGTATTCAAATAAACATAATCGCCCTCATTTAATCCTTTTTCAATGACCACATCATTGGCATTGGTCAAACCCAACAATACCTCCTGCTTTACCCCATTCCTGAGGTACACATAATTGATACTGTCATTTTCAACATTAACGGCCTCCAAAGGAACATATAATACTTCATTCAGCTGATCTGCAATGATGGCATTACTGGAAGTCATGGAAGGCCTTAACATGGGATCGCTTTCATTTACCTCAATGATCACTTCAAAAACCTTGGCATCTGAATTGGGTCGTTGCTGACCCACATTGGCAACCTTAGTGACTTCTCCCGTATATTTTTTATCCGGAAAGGCATCCATTCCCAATTCTACTTTCTGGCCCACTTTTACCCTTCGGATATCCACTTCATTCACATAGGTAATGCTTTGCATGGTGGTCAGATCCGGAAGGGTAGCCACTACAGGATTCCATGTACTGATCTGGGATCCTTCCTTTACTTTGCTACCCCTGTAATCTACATAAATGACCATTCCCTCCTGAGGTGCGGTCACTACAAATTTATCCAACACCTCAACCATCTGATCCACTTCCAGCTGATCCTCCCGAAGTTTGGCAGCGATCTCCATCATCCTGGCCCTTTCCTGAAGGGTTTTGATCCTGTACCGTTCTCTGGCCTGATCAAGTTCCCGCTTGGCTTTTTCTACATTGTACTCATTCTGCTTGATAATAGCTGGTGGTTCAAACTGGGATTGCTCAAGGATCAATTCCTGCTCCTGAACGATATATTCCTGATTGAGTATATTGTCACGCTCCACCCGTAGATTTAAGGAGGTATCCAGTTGGATTTGCTCAAATTGAGCTTTGGTTTGCTCCAGGTCAAGCCTCCTGTCTTCCAATCGACCAAAAAGTTCGGTCTTGTCGATGGAACAGATAAAATCCCCCTTCTTGACAACTGTTCCTTCATCTACCATCTTATCTATGGTAAAATTCCCTATCCGAAACCTTCTGGCTTCAGCCGGACCAAACACCTGAACAGAACGGAGGGCTTCAAGCTCACCCGAAGTAGTGATCTCCACACGAAACTCCCCTTTATTTACATTTGCCATAATATTATTCTCTACGCCAGCACTCCCTGAGGCAAAGAAAAAATATAAAGCACCGATAACGATCACACTACCAGCCGCAACATATATTAGATTCTTTTTCATTTTACTATCGTTTATTCTTTCAAAGATAAGGTTTTCGTAGTCAAAGACCCTTCCAATGAGCATTTTATATGGCCATTGAAATAAAAATATAATTAACAACCTATAGTATTCGTTATAATTTCCCTTTTTGCCCCTGAAACCAAAAGGAATACTGCAGGCAATGGGTGCATTTTAATGCTTCCACTTATATTTGTCCTATGAAAACATTGATCAGTTGGACCATCCGAAACATCCCAAGAAAATACCTGCAGCTTTTCAGCCATGTATTTTTAAGATTTGCTGCTATTTTTTTAAGGGGAAATAACGTTCAATGCAACATCTGCGGCCTGGGTTTTCGTAAGTTTCTCCCCTATGGCAGGCAGGCCAGGGAAAATGCCCTTTGCCCCAATTGCCTGGGCCTGGAAAGGCACCGGCTCATGTGGCTCTTCCTCGCCGAAAAAACAGATTTTTTCAGGAACAAGCTAAAAGTCCTTCATGTAGCTCCCGAGTTGTGTTTTTTATATAGGTTTAAAAAACTACCTAACCTGGAATACATTACCGGAGACCTGGAGTCCCCTTTGGCGGAGGTCAAAATGGATATCCACCAGATTCCATTTCCCGACAATAGCTTTGATGTGGTTTTCTGCAACCATGTGCTGGAGCATGTAACCGACGATTTACAGGCCTGCCGCGAAATCAACCGGGTATTGAAGCCCAAAGGATGGGGCATCCTACAATCTCCGGTATATGACCTGCAGCAAACCCTGGAAGATCCTACCATTACAGACCCATCCGAACGGGAAAAGATATTTGGCCAAAGCGACCACGTAAGAAAATATGGAAAGGATTATGCCAGCAGACTCAGTACTTCCGGTCTGCAGGTTTCCGAAAACCCCTTTGTAAAAACCCTGGAACACGCTTTAATAAAAAAACATGCCCTCCCTGAAAATGAAATGATATTCTATTGTCAGAAAGGGCAACTATAATCCATGGATACTTTAAGCCTCTGTTACAACTTTTCAAGCAAAATCTCCACAATTCTACTGGCCGTTTTGCCATCCCAGAGTTGGGGTATTTTCCCGGTCTTCCAGTTACCCGAAAATAATTTTTCCATGGCAGGAGGAATGGCTTTGGGATCGGTTCCCAGCAATTCATTGGTGCCCTGAGTAATGGTCTCGGGTCTCTCGGTATTGTCCCTCAGGGTCATACAGGGAATACCCATAACAGTGGTTTCTTCGGTAATCCCCCCAGAATCGGTAACAACAGCTTTGGACCTTTCTACCAAATAATTGAATTCCAGGTACCCCAATGGTTCGATCATGTGCAACCTTTCATGACTGATCCCAATTTGCTCCAACATTTTTTTCGTCCGGGGGTGCACAGGGAATATCAGAGGTAAATCCAGGGTATGGTCCACAATTTTCTGGATCAAATCCTTCAACTTCTCCTCCTGGTCCACATTGGCGGGCCTATGCAAGGTCATGACCAGGTATTTTCCATCTTCCAGACCCAGTTCACGCCAAACTTCTGGTTGCTGAAACCTGGGCCGGTGTTTGAGCAGGGTATCGATCATAGTATTCCCCACAAAAAAAATCCTGTCCTCTCCGACGCCTGAATCCTTAAGGTTTCTGTTGGCCACTTCAGAAGTAGTGAAAAAATAATTGGTGATGCTATCCGTTACCATGCGGTTTATTTCTTCCGGCATGGACCAATCACCGGAACGGATGCCCGCTTCCACATGGGCTACTTTTACATGTAGCTTTTGAGCGGTAATGGCGCAAGCCATGGTAGAGGTAACATCTCCCACTACAAGGCAAAGATCTGGCTTGCCTTTCTCTATCAGCAACTTTTCATAGCCAATCATTATTGCGGCGGTTTGTTCGGCCTGTGTACCTCCTCCGGCTCCCAGATTTTCGTCTGGTTCCGGTATGCCCAGTTGCTCGAAAAAACTACCCGACATGTTTTTATCATAATGCTGCCCTGTATGGATCAGCCTAAAAGTTATTGCTTTCCCCGCTTTCGAAGCTGCATTAATGGCATCGATGATGGGCGATATTTTCATAAAATTGGGCCTTGCCCCTGCAATTAAATCTACATGTACCATATGTCAAAAGTTATTATTCCCCAAGTTTACCAAATAAACCCGAAAAATGGAGGGATCTACTTATTAAATATTTGGATTAATTTACCCTTTAATCTGTCTCCTGAATAAATAGTGGCGGACTGCGGTATTGGGTGTTTTGCTCATAAGCATAGGCTATTTCCAATAATACCGGCTCCGACCAGGCTGTGCCAAAAATGGAAATCCCCACGGGTAATCCACCTATAAACCCCATAGGAAGGGTAATATTGGGGTACCCGGCATGGGCTGCAGGTGATGAACTTCCCAATTGAAAACCATCTCCATTTATCCAATCGGTTTTCCATGCCGGGCTTCCGGTAGGGGCGATAATGGCATCCAGGTCATTTGATTCAAGGACCTTGTCTATGCCCTCCTCCCTACTCATCCGGTTTAAAGCAGCCAATGCATCCTGATAGGCCTCATC
The DNA here is from genome assembly GCF_010993705.1 of Cyclobacterium sp. SYSU L10401. Lineage (GTDB taxonomy): Bacteria > Bacteroidota > Bacteroidia > Cytophagales > Cyclobacteriaceae > Cyclobacterium. The sequence goes on from NZ_WOFO01000015.1 coordinate 13,210, forward strand.
TGACAAATCACCCTTTTCCTGCGCCTGTTCCAGGTAGACTTGATTGTGATATTTTAAAGAGATACTATCTTTTTTATTGAAACTGATCAAATCTTCAAGACTTTTTATCGGCGCTTCGGGTCCCAAACCGGCAAAATACCGGTTCAACCCATCCTTGTACTCATACAACATCACTTCAAAAGAATGTGACCCAGTACCAGAAGGTTCAATTTCTTCAATTGGAATGATGGTAGCACCCAGGCTTTCCATTTGGGATACAGCTTTTTCCATTAATTGGTCCACCTTGTAATTTCTACCGGAAGGTCCTTTAAACCAGGCGATTCTTTTGCCCTTTAAGCCATCTTCTTTCAGGTATGGTAAGTAATCAGATTGGTAATTGCCGGCACTTGTCAGTGTTTTTTCATCTTCAGGATCTACCCCTACCAAACATCCCAGTGCAATGGCCGCATCCCTGACTGTTCTGGCCATTGGACCCGGTGTATCCTGTGTGTAGGAAATAGGAATCACCCCGGAACGGCTCACCAATCCAACGGTGGGTTTGATCCCTACGATACCATTGGCATGGGAAGGGCAGACAATGGATCCATTTGTCTCTGTCCCTATGGCAAGTACAGATAAGTTGGCCGAAACCCCCACGGCAGAGCCCGAACTAGATCCGCAGGGATTCCTGTCCAGGTAGTAGGGGTTTTTGGTTTGCCCTCCGATGCCACTCCATCCACTACTGGAAAGTTCCCCCCTGAAATTCGCCCATTCGCTCAGATTGGCCTTCCCCAGAATCACCGCTCCGGATTCCCTTAGCTTTTTGGCTACAAAACTATCCTTCAATGGCATAGAACCCGCCAAAGCCCTGGACCCTGCCGTAGTAGCCATTTTGTCTTGGGTATCCAGGTTATCTTTAAGCAATACGGGTATTCCAAATAAATTTCCTGCGACCTTCCCTTCGGACCGTAATCGATCCAGTGAATCAGCTATTGCCAATGCATCCGGATTGACCTGAAGGACCGACTTTAATTCCGGCCCGGCCTGATCGATCTCCTCTATCCGGCTGAGGTAAACTTCCACCACTTCCCGGACAGAAAGGGAACCGTCTTCATAGCCCTGATGAAAGTCCTGAATAGTCCATTCTTCGAAAGGAAAATCCGTAGCACCACTCTCATAATCATGCTGAGGACGACAAGAATAAAAAAACAATGATAGGAAAGAACTAACGTAAAGCAAACTAATTTTCCCGGATCGAAAATTCATATTGTTGTTGATTTAATTGGTGTTTTTCTTTCTTCCAAAGCCCCGTATCAGGGCTGCCTCTCCGACATGGTAATTTCCTTCTTCCAAACTTTCATTTACTTCTTCCAGCAATTCCCATTCAATTTCAGGAAAATCGCTTCGGATATCTTCTAATGAAAAAAGCATTCCTTCATTTTTGGGCCCGCCAGCTTTCGGGTTTACAGCATTGAACTGTAAATGCGCCTTGCTGAACCCCTCTATTATTAAATATCCACCCGGTTTCAGGAAGCTGCTGATTTTCCGGTGATAAGCAGCCCGCAAATCCTCCGGAAAATGAGCGAAGACAAGGGCCAGGGCATCAAATGAGCCTGCCTTATAATGGATTTCTTCCATCGAACCCAAATCATATGAAATGTGTACTTTCTCCTTCTCTGCTAATATTGTAGCCTTTTTCAAACCTTCCTCACTCCAGTCAAAAGCCACTACCTCCCAGCCTGACCTGGCCGCAAAGACCGCATTTCTACCTTCACCTTCTGCAGGAAATAATATTTTCCCAGGTTTAAGCTTTACCAATGTAGCCGCCAGAAATGCATTTGGAGCTTCTCCATATACATATTCATTGGATTTGTACCTTTCATTCCAGAATGTTTTCATGATCTCCAATTATTAAATGTAAGCTTTAAATATTATTTTCAGATAATCTTTCACTGTTTATAACTTATCCCTAACCTAAAATGGATACAAAAATCAACGAAAATCATGAAAATTAAAGTGACTTTTATCCTGTTTCTGGTACATGCTTCCATATTTACGTCCCTGGGCCAGGAAGATCCGTTTTTAAGGGACTTTCTGGAAAGATGGGATAATTCTAAAAATTACTTCCTTGCGGTAGCTGAAGCCATGCCGGAAGAAAAATACCATGAAAAAATCTACGAAGAAGGAATGAGTTTTGCTGAACAATTACTTCATGCGGCCATGATTATCGATTGGCATGCCTTCAGCAAATTTGATGGTCGTGAATCCGCCATTCGATGGGAGGAATTTAAACCCAAAGGAAAAACCAAGCAGGAAATGATCCGGATGGCTGAAAGCCAATTTGATCGTGCCAAAAAATTGATCGCCACTTTTGACCCTGAAAGACTAGAAGAAAAAGGGAGCTATGCAGACTTTACGCGTACCAGAAGGCAGTTTCTGCTTTTACTGGCTGACCATGTGAGCCACCACCGGGCGCAGATGATTGTCTACCTCAGACTCCAGAAGATAAAGCCCCCAAACTATATCAATTACCAATAACCGTTATGGATTTTTTCTCCGTTTTTTCCAGGCCCAAAACTTCGCTGCTGTATTTTACAATGACCGGATAGCTGCCTGAAATGGCCTTTTTCCCATCTATCATTCCATCCCAATGACAAACGGAAAGTGAACCTCCGTCATTTTGGCTTTCACAATGGTAAACCAGTGCCCCGTTTCTATTGTAAATAAATATCTCTACCCATTCAATATCCTGATCGACAAATACTTTAAATTCCCTTTGTGGATCTCCGGGGATCAGGGCATTGGGATACCTTACCAATACCTCACAGCCCTCTTCCACCTCAAAAGAGCCTGCCTGCTCGCATCCATTTTCATCCACAACAGTAAGCTCATAGGTCCCGGGAGCAGTAGGTCTGTAATTGGGGGCATCACTGACCTGAATACCATCCAGGGACCAGGAATAGGAGACAAAATCCCCCGGAGAAATGCTAGGGCTGATATTTTCGGCACTGCATAAAACATAATTATCTTTCAGGTCCAAAAGCTCTGCTTCATGTTGGGTCACTTCATATACCGCACTTTCCAGCCTGCAGTTGATTTCATTTCTCAGGACAACCTCATACACCCCTGGCTCCTCCACTTCAATTTCTGATTGACCATCCCATTCAAAAAGCCAGGTATTCCCCGATTCCGGATCGATCCTATACCACTCCAACTTATTTGCTGCATCCCCTGACACCATGGCCTGTAGCACCGTAAACGAATCACTGTTACACAAAGGTGCCCCTTCAATATATACAGCGCCTTCATTATCCTGAATGCTGACTTCGAATGAAATGGGATCTACGGGGCAAATGCTACTGGCGCGGGGTTGTACCTCCAAAAGGAAGGTACCCGTAGTAGGTGGAAAAAACTCCAGTTCTCGTCCCAGAATGGTCCTGTCTTCGGACATCCACCGAATGCTCACATCATTGGAATTATTATCGAAAAGCTCGGCAGTAAAAATCTGGTTGCCGAAACAATCAATAACCCGCTGGCTAAAGTCGTACTCCAGGGGTTCATTGACAATAACATCTATTGTTCTCGCCCGGGGACACAAAGGTGAATCCGTGTCCAATGGGTTACCTTCAAGCCGGTAGGTTCCGGTTTGATTGATGGTGAAACTTCCGTCACCTTCCCGGGCAACATCATTTCCATCCGGATCGGTTAGGACAAAACCAAGGTCCTGCGTTGTTTGGGGAGTAAGCGCATACCGCTCGCATACCGTAAGGGAAGATGGAACAGAAAAACTCACCTGATTGCCTCCCCCGACTTCATAAAACTGTGATTTGGTATTGCTACAGGCGTCGTTATCACTTACTTCTACCCGGTAATTACCCTTAGGCACCTCTACTTCAATTTGTGTTTGATTTTGAAATTCATCCTGAAAGAGGTCTCCGTCGGCTGAGGAAATCCGGTAGGATCCAGAAACAGAAAGGCCTTTAAAATCCAGTAGAAGCATGCCTCTTCCTGCACCGGATGTGGTACACTGGGAAGGGTATGAACTGACTTCAAAGTCAATCCCTTCGTCAGGGTTTTCATTCTCTATGCTGATGGATTTGCTCAGGGTACAGGTACCTACCGTAGCAGTGACCGTATACACTTTGGGAGCAAGTCCTGTGATGGTCCTTTTTTCATTTGCAGGGATTTGATTGATGGATTCACCCTGTCCCCCGGAAATCGTAACCGACGAAATTGCAGTGTTGGCGGTGATTTCAAAAACACCATTACCTATAGCACAACTTTCAGCATCGCTAATTTTGGTTAGTGTGAAATCCGGCGCAGCCCTTACTTCCAGTGGGAAAGATTTTTCCACACTACAACCGGGGCGATTAGGATCTTCTATGTTAAAATAAATGGTATAATTCCCCAATCCCTCCAGCTCATCGGTATCCAGGTTTAACTCGTAGGCATCTTCGATAAAAGTTCTTTCCTGCTGCCCATCTTTTCTGTAAGACCAGGAGGCCAGGTAGGGTGCATCAGGACGATAACTGACAGCACCGCCCAGACAAGCTACCTGAGCAGATGAAGCCACATCAACAGCGATGGAGGGCCCAACAAAGGTCGTTGCTACTGCTTCACAAGCCACCGAACTGACTTTGGCATAATACCTTCCGGGTTCACTGGCCACATAGGTATTTCCGGTACCCAAAAGGGTGTTCGCCGGGTTCAACCATTCAATGGTATACCTGTCAAAATTCGGTTCATTGGGGTCCAGTGCCTGTAGGGTAACCGGATCACTCCCACAGAAAATTACATCCGGAGGCAACACAAACGAAGGTCCCTTTTCCACGGTAACCGTCTGAGATTCCTGGTAATAATTTTGATTATCCCCCCGAATCACGCGAAGGCTTACGTCAAAAATCCCCGTCGAGGTAAATGGAAAGGAAATTTCCTGGGCCTGAGATCCACCTGATTCATAAAAAATTTCAAATCCGGATGCATCTTTGATGCTCCAGATATAGCGGTCCGTAGCCGGGTCGCCTCCCGCGGAAAATTCTCCGTAAGCAAAGGCACCATTCAGGCAGACCCCTTCGGGACCTTCCAGATCTGGTTCCACCCTTAAGGATACCGGAAAATACATAGAAGTAGCCCCAATGTTTATTACCAGCACCATTGATAGCGCAAATAAAGCAGTTGCAAACCAATTTGGTACCGACATAGCAGGCTAAAGTTTTAAATTTAAGAGGGAACAATCAGACTTGCAGAGGGAATAACATATATGGTACCAAATTTATAGCCTTTCCTAAATTAATTGGCCCGGACCAAAAAAAATCTTTTTATTCACCGGACAAAAACCCACTCATCCTCCTTGCTTTTGTTGGCAGCAAACTCATACCCCCCCTTATCGAAGGTTTTCAATTCCTCCGGGTTGTCAATTTTGTTTTTGATGATAAAATCAGTCATCATTCCTCTGGCCTGCTTGGAAAAAATGCCGATGTTCTTGTAGCTGTCATCCTTAAATTCTTTAAAGAGAATCTCTATAACCCTTGACTTTAAAGCTTTTTTGTTGACCGATTTGAAATATTCTTTGGAAGCGAGGTTAATAACCGGAGCTCCTTTGGATGCCTCATTGATAGCATCAGCAATTTTATTGCCCCAAAATCCATATAAATCCTTCCCTTTTTTATTCTTCAATTTTGTTTTCATTTCCAGGCGGTAAGGCTGGATCAGGTCCATGGGCCTAAGCAATCCGTATAGTCCGGATAAAATCCTGAGATGTTCCTGGGCGAAAGCAAATTCTTCTTCCGAAAATGAATCCACGTCTATGTGGGTATAGACATCCCCTTTAAACGCCAGCAAGGCCTGTTTGGAGTTTTTCGCAGTAAACTCATCATCAAATTGCTGAAACCTCTCCTCATTCAGGCGGGCAATATTATCGCTCACATGCATGAGCGTTTTGATGGCCTTACTTGATTTTTTCTTCAATATACTGACCAGCTCTTTGGTTTCTTTTTGAAATGCGGGTTTGGAAGTCAAACCTATGTCTGTGGTACTGTAATCCAGGGTCTTTGCGGGTGAAATCAATACTATCATAATTAATCTATAACTACTATGGCTTTTCTTAAAGTTCTTTCAATCAATTGTTCTTCGTTGGTAAACTTCACAACCACCGGATATGTTCCCACAGGAACCTTTTTACCATTGACTATTCCATCCCAACTGCAAACGGAAACATTTTCGGCCACATCGGTCTCTTCACAGAAGTAAACCAATTCTCCCCAACGATTATAAATATAAACCACCAATGTATCTACCTGGCCTTGTGTGTAGATCATGAAATTCCTGTTAGGGTCATCAGGGCGTATGGCATTGGGAAACCTCACATCAATTTCACAAATTTCTTCTACCGTAAAATCTAAAACAAAATCACAGCCTGCCTCATCCACTACCCTAAGCTCGTATAATCCTGGTAATTCAGGAATGAATAGGGCTTCCTCACTGATAAGCTCCTCCTCCCTATACCACTCATAAGATGCCCATTCGCCCACGTCCAGGGTAACCAAATCACCAGAGGAGGAACATATTTCATAATTTTCCATCAATACCGGAGGCATGGCGTCAGAAAAAATAATTTCTATGGATTCCGATCCGAGCAGGCATCCAGAGGAGTTTAGCAGGCGAATCTCATAAGTCCCCGGGTTATCCACCACCAATACGGAATCCGTCTCCCCTTCGAGGAGGTTGCTGGCTGTACCAACCAGATAATACCACTCGATCTGTTCTACCTGAGAAAAATCCGCCGCTGCAGTAATTTCGGTACTCAAAACGCCCCCACATAATCCCGGACTACTCAAAGACACTTCGGCTTCATTTCCTGAGCCAATCTCATATACTTCCGGATCAGGGATAGCACAGCCTCCCAGATCGGTAACCTCTACCAGGTATTCGCCCTCCGGTAAGTCCACGCGAATGCTATCCTCACCCGTAAAAGCGGCAGTAATCTCTTCTCCTGTTACCAGGTTTTGAATGCGGTAATTGCCCGAAGCGGAACCACTATTAAAAGTAATGAACACTGCACCATCCTGTACGCCATCTGCAGTACAGGATTCAGGCGCAACCTCCACATCAAAGACCGTATCTGCAGGTGGATTGGCATTTTCGATGACCACAACTTGAGAAGTGGGACAGCCTCCGGAATATGCCGTGAAGGCATAGGTCCCTGGAGCGAGATCGGTGAATTCAATTTCTGCTCCGGCATCCAGGTCCAGAAAAATTTCATCGGTACCCTCTGAAAGCAAACTATCCAGCGGAGTACCTGCTTCCAGAAGGACACTACCGTCTCCTATCTCACAACTTTGTGCCGGGCTGATGCCTGAAAGCGTAAATTCCGGAATGGGATTCACCAGGAGACTTGCAGTTCTCTCTACTGTACAGGTACTGTCCTGAGGGTCCCTGGCCTCAAACAGGAGGTCAAAGGATCCCGGCCCTTCCAGATCTCCCGTGTTGAATTCCAGCTCCTGTGTTTCACCCAATATTTCATATTCGCCTTCACCTGCTGGTCTTATAGACCATAAACCGGAAACGGGTGTATCCGGATTGAAGGTGACATCCTCTCCATAACAAACCTCCTCGGCCGACTGCTCCAATTCAAATTCAAAAGGAGGCCCCACAAAGACAGATTGGGAAACCGGACAAGTTTCAAAAATTTCTTCATCCGCACCTTCAGGCAAGGCGTAGGATACCGTCACTGTGTAGATACTTTCTTCTGTGACCTGCAGTTCATTGGCATCTCCAATAATTTCTCCAGCCGCATTCTCCCAAACAAATTCATATTCTGACAGTCGGGGATCTTCCGGGTCAACCGCAACCAAATTCTTTACATCACCGCAAAGGGATACTTCATCAGGTAAAATGATTTCAGGAGAAGCCAATACTTCCACCTCCATGGAAAAAACCTCTTCCCAGGGGGTTCCGCATCGATCTACTTCCAATTGTACGGTAAAAACACCTACCGTATCAAAAGCATATTCCAGGTCCTGAAAATCCTCTCCTCCATTGAGAAATTCATCCACCACATCCCCCTCTTCATTGAAAATGGTCCAGTTGTAGGTGTCTATATCTGGTTCTCCCCCTCCTTCAAACAAGCCTACCGCCCCTTCTTCATCACTCAGACATAACCGGTCCGGTCCATTCAGACTGGGATCTGGTATATTGCTACCTGAATTTTGCACAAATGCCGGCAATCCCAGATTGGTGGTTCCCGGCATGGCATCCACGGCATTTTGGTTGAATGTGGAAGGGTTGCACCCAGATCCAATCTGTATCTGACCAATCTGGTTGGAACCTACCACCGCTACATAAATCTGCCCGTCAGGGCCTATCTGAACCGCTCCCAAATCCAAACCAGATGTACCGGAAACAGTCGCCCTGCTGTCCAGGATACAGCTTTCAATAGCATCCTGGTCGGAAGCATTCTCAAAGCATTCCGAACAAGAGGAGGTGTCCGGGCTATCCGGGTCATCTTCATCCGGATTCTCGGTTTCCTGGATGTAAAATTCTTCCACACCGGGACCACCATTTCTGTAAGAAACAAAAATCCTGCTTGCATCCGAGGAAAACTCCAGCCCATAGATGTCTCCATCAGTCCCCAAATCAAGTGTAGCATACATATCTAACTCCCCGGTACTTTGATCAAAATCAAATATATCCACCTTATTCGTTCCTCCATCGGAATAGGCCACGGCCAGCTTGGAGCCATCACCGGAGATTTTCATGGTTCCGATACCATCTCCAAAATCATGGTTACCACCAGTCGAATTAAAAACAGGCTGACCAATCCCTTCACTGGAAACGGGATACATCCTGAAGGTATCATTGCCCTTTTCGTGAAACACCACCCAGGTGGTATCTCCGGAGTTAAATGCTGTGGCATGCTCCGTACTCGGACTGAATAGAAAATTATCTTTGGTAACTACATTACCTATACCATCCGGGTTATCTCCCTTAATATCTACCAGTGAATACTTCACCTCATTTTCTCCGCCAGCGCCCTGCTGCGTGGTAAAAAGATAATACAGGGTTTCGTCAGAAGCTACTGGAATAGCCAGTACACTTCCGGTAGAAAGGTTATCTCCTCCTATATCCTCTCCATTCTGCATGGGGTTGCCATTCAAGTCCCAAACGGTCTGACCATCGGTATAAAAAAGCACTTCGCCAGCCTGGTCGGACACAGTAGTAACTCCTGCCGGTATATTTTGAGGATGGGGATTTTCAATGGGACGGGGAGTTGGGGCATCGGGATCATCCGGATCAGGGTTGAAATCCAGACCTGCGCCATCCCCAAAATACCAGATGTTGTTGGACTGGTCTTCCACATCCCACATTTTCACCCTTATGCTGGCATAGGCATAACAGGTGGATCCCTGCTCCCTTACCAGCACCCAATAAAATCCCGGTCTGCAAACTTCGTTAGGGGCCTCTGGTCCCCAGCCTTCTTCCCGCTTATTGGACCAAAAATATTCATAGTTTTGCTGTTCCTGGCCCTGGCCTCCTCCGGGTTGCTGTCCCACACCCGGAATTCCACCGATTCCGCCTCCACCACCTGGCTGCCCGCCTTGCTGTCCTCCTCCCTGACCTCCTTCTTCACCACTCTGTGCCTCTACCAAAGGCATCAGGTCCAGACAGGACGGATCACAAAGTGTGGTATCGGCGGGATTAAACTGTACGGTAAGTTCATTTTCGGTGAAAGTAATGTTTTTGGTCACATTACTGGTTTCTCCATTGGCGTAGGTAACGGTTAGGTTTACGGTGACTTGTTGTTCTGTGGTAGCATCACTGGGTAATAGCAGGTGTTCTGCATTCAGATCCATCTCAATCTCTTCACCCTCCTCATCTGTAAGGGGAGGTAAGATTTCCCATTCGAAACTTACCGGCTGGTAGTTCAAAGGGGTAACAGCACTGGTTAGTTGTAAGGGGTTATTCATACAGGGCATCTCTGGTGCCCAGGTAAAATCTGCCGAAGGGTCTACATCTATAGTAGGCGCAAATTGGGGAAATCTCGTTCCACAAAAATCAGTCCCATTAAAGGGTAATTCTTCTATCTCCACATCGGTCAAAATCCATTCATCCGGGTTGCTTACTCTTCCTACGTACTGTGGTCCACCTTCTACTTCCTCATAGATATAATACAATTGGTCATCCGGACCATATTTGATATCGTATATTTTGTGAATCTCATTGGCTAAGGGAAGACGGGTCGGTCCGTCTTCAGGAATTTCAGATGGTTCCAACTCCGGGTCAATTTCTTCATCACTGATGAATACCCGGAACAATTCATCACCCTGTGAATAATATAAAAAATCTCCATCCGGAGAAACGGAAATGCCTTCTATAGTTTCTGCCCCTCCTGTGCCTTCAATGGGCTCGGGGGATCCAAATATCCCTGTATCCGGATCAAAAGATAACTCCAAAATATCCTCTCCCGTCTCATCAGGAATCAGGTAAAGGGTCTCCGATGTTTCATCGAAGACAATAGTGGACGGAGCCATATCCAAGGGTAGTGAAGCTGTCTCGGTAAAATCACCGGACACCGCTTCCAATCGTCGGGAAATCAAGCTCCCGTTTTCAAAGCTCAACAAGTAATTTGGGGAACTACCTGATTTGACCACCAAAATGGCTCCTGCTGCATTACCTATGCTTCCTCCAGCTGAAACTGTTCCTGCGGGAGGTTGGTTCACAGGGGCTCCACCCTGCTCGTTCATATCTACCAAACTGTACTCCAGCTGCCCTGCCGGACTGATATAAAAAATATAAAATTCCTTGGCTCCTCCGGGGTTTGGATCAAAATCCAAGGAGGCTATGGCTACTGACTGCCGCTCAGTTTCCATTCCCCCTAACTCTCCTACTACGCCCTGCATGGCATCATTGAGGTAATTGTATACAAGTGCTCCGTCTGTGTAGAAAAGGATTTCTCCAGTGATCGGGTCTATGGCCATGGCAGCATTATCCTTGCCCAGGGTAATATTTCCGGGAAGGGTGGCAACCTGAGCCCTCCCATCTTTTCCAAAAGAAATGTAATTATTCACTCCCCCCTCACAGTACCCGAAGATCCACTCGTTGTCATTAAAACCCTGAGCATGACCCATCAAAGGAACGTTTAGACCAATAAATAAAAATATTGCTTTAAAAATAAAATCAAATATGGTGTTAAAATAGTTAGATTTCATAATTTACACGCTGCTTTACATACCCAGAGAAGCAGCAAAACGTTTATAAACTGTTTGGTATTCAATAAACGAATAAATCTTTGTTTCAGTCACAATTAAATACAGTTTTTTTAACCCTGCTAGGATTGTTCTCTGCATTGAGCTCCTTTGCGCAGGATCCCCAATACAGCCAATACTATGCGGCACCACTTTACCTCAATCCGGCATTTGCCGGCTCAGAAATAGCCACGAGGGTGGGGGTCAATTACCGCAATCAATGGCCTGGCCTGGAGGCTAGCTTTACGACCTTTTCCGCTTATGGGGATACATTTGTAGAAGAATACAACACAGGAGTAGGCTTTATGGTGACCAACGACGTGGAAGGTGCAGCGGGTTTGAGGTCTACCCATGTATCAGGTTTGTTTTCTTACGAGTTAAGATTAGCTGACAACCTTTACCTGAGGCCCGGGTTTCAGGCCAGCTATATGCGGCGGGATATCGGTTTTTATGAAAACCTGGTCTTTGCCAACCAAATCAATCCTGCGGATCCTTTTGGCCCCATACTCCCTGGCAATGATCTACAAGGTTTTGGTGAGCCGGTAAACCTGCTTTCCCTCTCTTTCGGAGGGCTGGTCTTTACCGAGAATTTTTGGTTTGGGCTTTCTACGCACCATGTAAACCAACCCAATCAAAGTTTTATTGAGGAGGGAATCAGCAGGTTGCCCATCAAATATTCCATTCATACGGGTTACCGCATTTCTCTGGGAAGAGGAGCACCAAGGCGGGATTTTACCCATACCTACAAGCAGCGGTATTTTACCCCAACCATCAATTACAAGCGGCAGGGACCATTTGAGCAACTGGATCTGGGGGCATACATTTATATGGAACCCATTGTTTTTGGCCTTTGGTACAGGGGACTGCCTTATAAGCCCATAGAAAATCAAAGTAACCGGGACGCACTGGTGATGATGGTTGGCTTTAACCTGCCTTCAGGATTAAATGTGGGCTATAGTTTTGACTACACGGTATCCCAATTAGGCATTCAGTCTGGAGGTGCTCATGAAATCAGCATTTCCTACATTTTCCCTCCAAGTAATCCCGGAGCGCCCAGAAAAAGAGATACCATTCTTCCTTGTCCCAAATTTTAATAAGTTTGCAACATGGACCAGGAAATTTTAAAATACCTTTTGATGGGGATCATTACCCTTACCTTTATTTTTGATAAAACCATCAACTACCTTAACATCAACCGAAGTATCGGTGAAGTTCCAAAGACATTGGAGCAGTACCTGAGCCAGGAAAAATTAAAAGAGAGCAGAAAATACCAGCAAACCAACTACACTTTCGGCTTGTTTACGGGTGGATTTAGTTTTGTACTCACCCTGATTTTTATAGGTTTTGGCTTTTTTGGCTGGTTAGATGAATCTTTACGAGCCTTGGGCCTCTCTCAGATCCCCCTGTCCATCGTATACTTCGGTATTCTTTTTATTGGTTCAGACATTTTGTCTATTCCTTTTGATTATTACCATACTTTCAAAATAGAAGAGGACTTTGGCTTCAACAAAACCACCGTGAAAACTTTTTTTGCCGATAAAATCAAAGGGTATATTTTATCTATCATCATTGGAGGCACCTTACTATTTGTGTTGGTATGGCTGATCATGGAGATCGGTAGGGATTTTTGGTGGATATTTTGGGCGATTGCCGCTCTTTTTATGGTATTTGTCAACATGTTTTACTCCGGCCTGATCCTCCCTTTATTCAATAAACTCACACCACTAGAGGATGGTGAACTTAAAAACACGATCTTGAATTATGCCCGGTCTGTCGGGTTCCCCTTGGAAAATGTCTTCATCATGGATGGCAGTAAAAGGTCTTCCAAGGCAAACGCCTTTTTCTCTGGTTTCGGAAAAAGAAAAAAGGTGGTTTTATTTGACACCTTGATCGAACAACATACCCCAGATGAGCTGGTGGCCGTTTTGGCCCATGAAATAGGTCATTTCAAAAAAGGACACATCAGAACCGGAATGATTTCAGGGATTTTACAGACTGGAATCTTGTTGTATATCCTATCTCTATTTATTTTTAGTGAACAGATTAGTTATGCCCTGGGAGGAAATCAAATGGCCATTCACCTGAACATCATCGGTTTTACCATGCTTTTCTCTCCCATTTCCACGATTCTTGGGATTTTCATGAATTACCTGAGTCGTAAAAATGAATTTGAGGCAGATGCCTTTGCCAAATCTACCTATGCCGGAGAGCCGCTGGCCGAGGCGCTCAAGACCTTATCGGTAAAAACCCTGTCTAATATTGACCCACACCCCCTCTACGTATTTGTGAATTACTCCCACCCTCCCTTGCTAAGCAGATTGAAAAGACTCGAATAAGGCCATGGGATTTATCTCATTAAACCTTATATTTAATCCCAATTGAAACCCTACGGATAATGGAGCAGTTCCTTCCGTTTGTTTCCCGGGAGATGCCAATTTTGGCAACGTAAAAATTGATCGTGCCAGTAAAAACCCGGAATAACTTTATGCCACAATCACCTGTTTGCATAGGCTGATTCCCTGGCAATTTTATGTGTTTATAACGGATCAATAAAACCGAAAAACCATGCAACAAGTGTTACAGAAAATGGGTGTTGAACAAGACATTCTTTCAAAGGAGGAGAAAAAAATATTAAATGAGCAGGGATACCTCAACTTAGGGAAACTGCTTTCAGATGAAAATTTGAACCGCATTCGGAACAGGGTCCAAAAACTTCTGGACCTGGAGGGCGAACTAGCGGGTATAGAGCTGGAACAATCTCCCAATATCAGACATTCCAAAGACCCGGGAGCCAAAAGGCTGGGAGATCTGGTCAACAAAGGGGAGGAATTTGATGTTTTTTATACCCATCCCAAAGTGCTGGCAGCCATTTCCTTGGTTTTGGGAGATAACTTTAAGCTGTCATCGCTAAATTACCGGGCGGCATTGCCTGGGGCAGGTTTGCAAAAATTGCATGCAGACTGGCCGGAAGCGGTGGCTAAAGATGATTATATGGTTTGCAATTCCATCTGGCTGCTGGATGATTTCAGTAAGGAAAACGGGGCTACCAGGATAGTGCCGGGAACACATTTAAAATCAGCACTGCCCCAACAGGTCATGAAAGACCCCATGGACTCTCACCCGGAAGAAATCGTCATAGAAGCTCCTGCCGGATCTGTATTTATTTTTAATTCTCACACCTGGCATGGTGGCACCAAAAACGTGAGTATTGCCCCCAGAAGGGCCATTCACAGTTACTTTTGTCGCAGAGACCAGGTCCAGCAAATCGACCAGAAAAAATATATCCAAAAGGAAACCCTGGATAGAATCAGCCAGGAAGCGGCCCATGTACTGGATGTAGATCAAAGAAAATCTATATCGGTATAAATCGGATATTTCATCAGGTACTGTAGTGCTGTCTCCACTTTAAAGTCTTCAAAAAGCACCTTGTATAAATTTTCGGTGATGGGCGCTCTGGTATCTGTGGATTCCAGATAAAGCTTGATGAGTTTTACCGTATTGATCCCTTCCGCCACTTCCTCCATATTGGATACGATATCATCCAGGCTTTCCCCCCGGGCCAGCCGGAAACCCAGGGTATAGTTCCTGGATAGGGTAGAATTGCAGGTGGTGACCAGGTCGCCAATCCCCGCCAGACCCAGAAATGATTTGGTCTCACCACCCATGGCATTTCCCAGGTGAATCATCTCTACCATTCCCCTGGACACCAACAGGCCCTTGGCATTGTCACCCAGGCCCATTCCCGAAAGGGCCCCGGCAGCTATGGCAATAATGTTTTTCAAGACCCCGGAAAGCTCCACCCCTATGATATCCGAATTGCCATATACCTGGAAATTGTCGGACCTCAACAATCGTTGCCCTTCACTGATCACTTCATTATACCGACTGGCAATGACCGTAGCTCCTGGCTGGTCTTCCTGTAATTCCTTTGCCAGGTTGGGACCTGCCAGGCATCCAATCCGTTCCACTACCGTTTCCTGCAGGATCACCTCGCTCATGGTACAGATATTTTCCCGCTTGATCTCTTCAATATTTTCGAGGTTTTTTCCTGCCGGCAAGTTTAATGAAAGTCCTTTGGTACCATGAATTAAAAAATGATAGGGATGCAGAAAGGGTGCAAACTGAACCATTACTTCCCGAAATGCTGCCGAAGGAATCATGGGAAACATGATGTCACACACATCACACAACATCTCGGGATCATTTGTAGCCTGAATCTTTTCTTCCAGCTTCCGGTCCCTCACCGTATGATTTTCATTTATCGCATCCACCACTCCCTGATCCCTGGCATACACCAGAACCTGATTCTTTTCAGCCAGTAGGTTGGCAATGGCTGCTCCAAAACTACCGATACCGATAACACCAATGGGTTTGGCTTCAGATGATTTTTTCCAATTCATATCCATTCAGTCTGTTATGGTAATAATACAATAAACTGATATCTTCAGTCACCACATATCCTTGCTCATTTCGAATCAGGGGTCTTTTGGCATGATACATTCCTACATTCTCCAGGCCATGCTGAATGATCTCTTCCAAAGGCATTTCCAAATGCGGAGCCATATGAAGTTTACCATCCTCCCTCAGTTTTTTAATGCAGTCCAATACTTCTGCAGTAGCCTCTTTGAAAGTCTCATAGGAGAGGTAAATATCTTCTTCCGGTAGCCGCAGCAGGCTAAACAAATCCAGTTTTTTATTGGCCCGTTTGATCAGCCGAAAAGCAGTAAAAGCGACCAGGTGACTGCTAAAAACCCGATTGATTTTGTGAAATTCCTCTACTATGCGCACCCCTAACTTCTTGGTATATTCTTCCTCTCTTTGCAGATCTACCGTCACTTTTCCGTTGGACATAAAATAATCCCTGCAATCTATCAATCTGCCCTGCCTGTCCCTGCTGTTTCCTTCCGCATCCACGTGGTTGCCCAAAATATCCATGGCCCTTCCTATGGACACAGAAATATCGGAGCCCTTAGTGAAAAACTTGACTAGAAATTTAGAGATTTTATAAGAAGTGGAAAACTCGTCGGATTCATGGTAGTACCGCTCCTGCCCCGTGTAGTTGAGGTGATCATGGATAAGGCTTGGGGCTTCCAGCACGAAATGGTAATTAATGGTGACGGGGACGATAAAAACTTTCCCAAATTCCTTGTCCCCATTCTGATAGTTGGCCCGCTGTGCTTCTATGGCCGTGCTCAGCAAACCCAATTTCAACTTTGATTCTATGGTACCATTTCTGGAACGGGTACCTCCGGGAAAAAACAGGCTGTGACAGCCAAATTGAATGGCTTCCCGGGAGTAGGTTTTAAGTGTTTCGAGGTAAACCTGATTCTTTTTCCTCCTGTCTACCTTATAAGCCCCCAGGGCATTCATGAAATACGCAAAAATCTGGATGTTAAATAAATTTAACCCTGCGCCATAAATGAAGGGTGGCAGTCCAAGTGTATTTATGGTCCAGCCAATCAATATGCTGTCCAGGTTACTGAAATGGGTAGGCACCATCACAATAGTACCCTTAGAGGCCAGATCCCGCAATTGATCCGTTTCTCCGATGATCTGAATTTTATCCTGAAGGCTGTATTGATTGCTGAAAACAGACTTAAATCCTTTCACCCTGGAGGTATTCAATAACCGGGAAAACCCAAAGGTGACAATGCTTCGGGTCATTTTATAATGACTGTGCTTGAAATTACTGGCAATTTCCTCCGCATACCTTAATATAATGGCACTTAGAATGTCATAATATTTGTCTTTTTTCTCAGCCTCGGTAGCTTGCTGATCGGCCCCTATGGTCAAAAGTGTCGATTTTACCCTGGACCAAAATTCCGACTCATCCTCTGGGTCCACCAGCCAGGGATTTTGCTTGATCCTCATCCTTTCCCTGTAGAGTGTCAATTCCAATTCCTCTTTCAATGGCTGCAGTTGGTTGCCTGTCAGGCTTTTGATCCTTGCCATACTTGACACTACTACTTGCTGTATAAATTCTTTTCTACTTTTGCTCAGCTTCACCACAGGCCATTCATCCTTTTTTGGTAAAATGGGGGCGTACTGGTGTTTAATATAGTCGTCGGTCAAGAGAATGTCATTTGTTTGGTCAAAGATAACCAAAAATAAAATTCATTAAACAGAATAATCAAGAAGGTGGTTTTGTCAATGATGGAATAGATTGTAATATTGCAGCATCCAAAACACCAATGAAGCAGGATTTACAGCAGATACAAAGCCCTATTGCCACGGAGATGGCTGATTTTGAGAAAAAATTCCGCTCCTTTATGCAGAGTAAGGTCAAGCTGCTGGACCACATTACCAGTTATATTGTCCGGAGAAAAGGGAAGCAAATGCGACCCATGTTTGTTTTCCTGACCTCTGGTTTAAGCGGAAGCATTACCGAAGCAACATACAGAGGTGCTGCCCTTATCGAACTACTCCATACAGCTACCCTGGTTCATGATGATGTGGTAGATGATGCCAACTACCGCAGAGGATTTTTCTCTATTAATGCCCTGTGGAAAAATAAAATTGCCGTCCTGGTGGGAGACTACCTGTTGTCCAGAGGCTTGCTTTTGAGTGTAGAGAACAATGATTTTGAATTACTGAAAATTGTATCCGATGCGGTAAGGGAAATGAGCGAAGGCGAACTTTTGCAGATTTCCAAAGCCCGTAAACTAGACATCACTGAAGAAGTATATTATACCATCATCCGCCAAAAAACTGCCAGTCTGATTGCTTCCTGTTGTGCGGTAGGTGCCGCCACTGCCGGTGCCGATAAGGAAAACATTGAAAAAATGCGGCTTTTTGGTGAAAAAGTCGGTATGGCATTTCAAATCAAAGATGATCTTTTTGATTATGGGGAAGATGTGGTAGGAAAACCTGTCGGTATTGATATCAAAGAGAAAAAAATGACCCTCCCGCTGATTTATGCCCTCAACAAAGCCAGCTGGGTAGAAAAGAAAAAAATTATTTACCTCATCCGGAATAAAAGCGAAAACAAAAAAACCGTCAATGAAATCATTGAATTCGTCAAAAATTCCGGCGGACTGGAATATTCTCAGAATATCATGAACGATTTTTACCAGGAAGCCTTGGCCATTCTGGCAGATTTTCCGGATTCTAACTATAAATCATCACTTTCCTCCCTGGTCACCTACACCATAGAAAGAAAAAAATAACCCTCATCAGGCATTTTTGCTTCCCGTAGAAATTATTACGGGAAAACTCCCCACTTTTCTCCCTTGCTGCTTTAAACCGCTTTTAATTGTATGTCTTCTTCAAAATATCCGCCAAATAGCTACTCAAACATTATTTTATCTGTATTTAAAGGCTGATTCCTAGCAGCTTGCATCACAAAAAGCATTTTAACTTTATGCTAAAAAAATTGTGTTTGTAGTTTGTTTTGGATACTTTTATAGGAATGTGGTAAAAAGTGGGGCAAAGTGGTAAAAAGTGTTTGGCTATTTACTACTTTTGTAATCAAAAATAAGGTAGTAGCGGTATGGCATCTTTCACCGGCGAGTTTGAATGTAAACTAGATGCTAAGGGCAGGTTGGTATTGCCTTCGAAAATGAAGGCATTGCTACCAGACTCCTTAGGTCAGGAAATGATGCTGCGCAAAGGTCTGGAACCCTGTTTGGAGTTGATCCCAATGTTGGAAGTACGAAAGGACCATAGCAAACTGGCCAGCCTGGACGATACGGACGATGAGGTCAGGGCCTTTAAAAGGTCTTTCTTCAGGAGAGAGTCTCCGGTCGAATTGGATGCAACCGGAAGGTTTGTCATTCCCAAAAACATGCTCCGCCATGCCCAATTGGAAAAAGATGCCACGGTAATCGGTATAGGAACCAAGATAGAAATCTGGAACCCGGATCTTCATGAAGAATTTTCAGCAAAAGAAGAGGCTACCTATAAAAGTTTGAACAAAAAGTTTTTAGGAAAAAGTGGATAATCCAGCATATCATATCCCGGTAATGCTTGACGCCTGTATTTCAGGGTTGGCCATCGATCCCAATGGGATATACGTGGACCTTACCTTCGGTGGGGGCGGGCATTCACGCGAAATCCTCAAGAAACTGGATCAGGGACATTTGTATGCTTTTGATCAGGATCCAGATGCGGCCCGAAATGCACCGGAGGCGGAGA
This sequence comes from Cyclobacterium sp. SYSU L10401, assembly GCF_010993705.1. Lineage (GTDB taxonomy): Bacteria > Bacteroidota > Bacteroidia > Cytophagales > Cyclobacteriaceae > Cyclobacterium. Next base: position 32,565 of record NZ_WOFO01000015.1, read on the forward strand.
ACTTTACCTTCATTATGGCCAATTTTCGGGATTTGAGACGATATCTGAAAATATATGGTGTAACTAAAGTTGATGGAATATTGGCAGACCTTGGAATATCTTCTCACCAGATAGACCGGGCAGAGCGCGGATTTTCCACGCGATTTGAAGGAAACCTGGACATGCGCATGAGCCAATCCGGAGAGCTCACGGCGGCAAATGTGCTGAACACTTATTCCGAGGAAGCCTTGCACAGGGTTTTTGGCCTCTATGGAGAAGTCAGAAATGCAAAAACTCTGGCAAAAGCAGTTGTAAGTAGCCGGACTGGATCGCCTTTTGAAAGCATTCCGGACTTTAAACAGCTCCTGGACAAATATGCACCAAGAGGCAAATATGCCAAATACGCCGCACAGGTATTCCAGGCCATTCGGATAGAAGTCAATGAAGAAATGGCTGCCCTGGAAGAAATGCTGGAGCAAAGCATTGCCTTACTGAATCCCGGTGGAAGACTGGTAGTCATGAGCTATCACTCTCTGGAGGACAGGATGGTGAAAAACATGATTGCCAAGGGAAAGCTGCAGGGAGAATTGGAAAAAGATTTCTATGGCAATCCTCTCAGACCATTGGAACCAGTAAACCGGAAGGCCATTACCGCTGATGCAGCCGAAGTAGCGATCAATAAACGTGCACGGAGTGCCAAACTAAGAATCGCAAGAAAAAATTGAGTATGGGAAGAAATACTTTTAAAAAACCAATCAAACCTACAGGAAAAACAAAAAAATCCTGGTTTAACCCGTTCACCTTTATGGAGCAGCGGCTGGATGTGAGTGGCCTATTGGGAGAGCAAGTACCCGTCAAATTGGTGCCTCCCTTTTTGTATGCCGCCTTTCTGGCCATGGTCTATATCTGGAGCAACCATCAGGCAGAAAACACCATCAGAAAAATTGACCGGATGCAGCAGGAAGTAGAAGATTTAAGGGCAGATGTCACTACCCTGGAGGCGGAATACATGTATGCCAGCAAACAATCTGAAGTAGCCAGGAAAATACAACCCTTGGGAATTGTAGAAATTGAAGAACCTCCACAAAAAATAGTTTTGGAAAAGTGAATATAAAAAAATCCATATTGCTCCGCGTCAGGCTCTCCTTTTTGGTGGTGAGCCTGATTGCGGCTACTATTTTTTACAGAATTGGCACCATACAATTGGTGGAGGGAGAAAAGTGGCGGCAGATGTCGGAGGACATCAACCTGCAATACCGACCCGTAAAAGCGACCCGTGGCAACATATACAGTGCCGATGGAAGCCTCTTAGCCACCAGCTTGCCTTTTTACAGGGTAGCCATGGATCCCTCTATCGGCTCAGGTACTACCCTGAAATCAGGAGTGGATAGCCTTTCCATCAAACTTTCCCGGTTTTATGGAGACCGCTCTGCGGCCTCCTACAAGAGAATGATTCTGGATGCGAGGAATCAGGGAAAAAAATACCTCATTTTGAACAGAAAGCAAATCGGTTATCAGGAAAAACTGGAAATGATGACCTGGCCGATTTTCAGGGAAGGCAGAATGGGTGGCGGTGTGATTTTTGAAAAAATAGATAAAAGGTACCGCCCTTTTAAAAACCTGGCTGGAAGAACCGTCGGCTTTTTAAATGAAGACCAGTATGGTGTAGGGCTGGAATACAGTTTCAATGAATACCTGGAAGGAAGAAATGGGGAAGCCTTATTTCAGAAAATCGCAGGTGGCAGCTGGAAACCCCTGCATGACGCAGAGGACATCAAACCCACCGACGGTTACGACATCGTCACCACCCTGGATGTCAACATACAGGATGTGGCTGAATCGGCGCTACTCAGGCAGTTGATGAATAAGGATGCAGCTTATGGGGCGGTCATTGTAATGGAAGTAAACACTGGTCATATCAAAGCCATTGCCAACCTTCAAAAAAACAAAAATGGCTATGGTTATGGAGAATATTACAATTTTGCCGTAGCTGAGCAGGGGCTTACTGAACCTGGTTCCACCTTCAAACTGCTTTCCATGCTGGCCCTTTTGGAGGAAGGCAAAATCAACCTGCAGGACAGCATAGACACCGGCAACGGAACCTATAAATTTTACGACCGATTTATGAGGGATGCCAGGAATGGAGGTTATGGAAAGCTTACCGTTCGGGAGGTTTTTGAAAAATCCTCCAATGTAGGGATTTCCAAAATGATTCATGAGCATTTTGGTCATCAGCCCCACCGCTTTATGGAATACATTAAAAATGTAAAACTGGATCAACCTTTAGGTTTTCAGTTGAAAGGGGAAGGCGTTCCTTATTTTAAGAAGCCCGAAGAAAATGACTGGTACGGAACCACCCTTCCCTGGATGTCGATCGGATATGAGCTGAAGGTCACCCCCCTGCAAACCCTGGCGTTTTACAATGCCATCGCCAATGGTGGGAAATTGGTCAAACCCATCATTGTCAAAGAAATTTCCAGGGGAAATGTGGTAGAAAAAAGATTCCAGCCGGAAACCATCAAAAGAAAAATCGCCTCCGAAAAAACCATCAACCAATTGCAGCGCCTTTTAAAAGGAGTAGTGGACAGGGGAACAGCCAGAAACATCAAAAATGAAACCTACAGCATTGCCGGAAAAACAGGCACGGCACAAAAATTGGAGAACGGTAGGTACACCCAAAAGTACTTTACTTCTTTTGCAGGTTATTTTCCAGCCGACCAACCTAAATACAGTGCCATCATCGTAATAGATAGTCCCAAAGGCTTCAATGCCTATGGGGGGGATATATCTGCCCCTGTATTTCGGGAAATTGCTGATAAAATTTACGCCCAGGACATGGCTGTACAGGAAAACCAACGCACAGATAATAAACAGCCTGAAGTGGACCTTGAAACATTCCCTTATATCCGCGCTGGAAATGTAGAAGAGTTGCGAATGATCTGTAACAGCATGGGCATTTCCAATCATTATTCCGGAAATGAAACCTGGGTTCAATCTACGGTTTCCAACAAGGCCATTCACTGGGTAAGCAATGCGGTAGAAGCCCCAACTGTGCCGGATGTAACAGGCATGACCCTGCGGGACGCCATATACATACTGGAGAATAAAGGTTTGCGGGTTCAGTATTCGGGCAGGGGAAGGGTAGCTTCCCAATCCCTGAGTAAAGGCAGTGCATTCAGAAAAGATCAAGTCATTAAATTAACACTAAGTTGAGCCAAAAGCTAAAAGACATATTGTACAAAGTTTCTTTGGTTTCTACCAAGGGTGATATGGAAACGGACATCAGCCATTTGGCCTTTGACAGCAGGAAAATAAAGGAAGGCTCGGTTTTCGTAGCCACTGCAGGCACCCAGGTAGATGGACACGACTATATTGAAAAAGCGCTGGAGATGGGAGCAGTAGCCGTGGTCTGTGAAACCATGCCTGAAACCCTGCGGGAAGGAATTACCTACGTGCAGGTGCTCAATAGTCCTAAATCTCTGGGACTTATGGCGGCAAACTTTTATGGCCATCCATCCGGGAAAATCAAACTGATAGCGGTGACTGGTACCAACGGTAAAACCACCACCGTTACCCTTTTGCACCAGCTTTTCTCTGAATTGGGATACACCTGCGGCCTGATTTCTACAGTAGAAAATAAAATAGACCACAAAATCATTCCTGCCAGCCATACCACTCCTGATGTAATTGCCATCAATGAACTTCTGGTCCAAATGCTGGAGGAGGGCTGCACCCATTGCTTTATGGAGGCCAGTTCGCATGCCATTGTTCAGGAAAGAACGGCAGGACTACAATTTACCGGTGCATTATTCAGCAATATCAGCCATGACCACCTGGATTATCACGGGAGCTTTGAAGCCTATATCGATGCCAAGAAAAAGCTGTTTGACGAATTGCCCAAAGATGCCTTTGCGCTGGTAAATGCAGATGACAAGCGGGGGCTGGTCATGTTACAAAACTGTAAAGCCCGCCATTTCACCTTCGGTTTGAAATACCCGGCAGATTTCAAGGCGAAAATTCTTGGTAATTCCCTGCATGGACTGGAGATGGACCTGGAAGGAAAACAGGTTTGGTTCAGGTTAATAGGGGAATTCAATGCCTACAACCTGTTAGGTGTTATTGGTATTGCCCTGCTTTTGGGAGAAGAAGAAGTAGAAGTGCTTCGTCAACTGTCCAGACTAAAAGGTGCTGTGGGAAGGTTTGATCAGGTGGTCCATGCCGGTATCACCGCCATTATAGATTATGCCCATACCCCTGATGCCTTGGAAAATGTCCTGAAAACCATTCAAAAGCTCAGGACCGGAGGGGAAACATTGATCACGGTGGTAGGCTGTGGCGGAAATAGGGACAAGACAAAAAGACCCGTCATGGCCAAAACGGCCTGCCGGCTCAGCGACCGGGTCATATTTACCTCGGACAACCCAAGGGATGAGGATCCCATGGCTATCATTCAGGAAATGGAAGAAGGGATAAGCCCTATTGACCAGAGAAAAACCCTCACGATTGAGGACAGAAGGGCTGCCATAAAAACAGCTTGCAGCATGGCGGAAAAAGGAGATATCATATTGATAGCCGGCAAAGGTCATGAGACCTATCAGGAAATCAAAGGAGTAAAACATCCCTTTGATGATAAAGAAATTGTAAAGGAGTTTTTGAATTTATTACACCAGGAATAAAATGCTTTACCATCTTTTTGATTATATCGACCAATCATTTGATTTCCCCGGGGCGGGGGTGTTTCGGTACATTTCGTTCCGTGCAGGAATGGCCGCCTTTTTTTCCCTTCTGATTACCATCACCTTGGGTAAAACCATCATTGACTGGATCAGGAAAAAATCCATCGGAGAATCCGTCAGGGAGCTGGGCTTACAGGGCCAAATGGAGAAAAAAGGAACCCCCACCATGGGCGGGTTGATGATCATGGCGGCCATTGTTATTCCTACCTTGCTGTTTGCCAATATTTACAATATTTACATCATTTTATTATTGGTAACTACCTTATGGCTGGGCGGCATCGGCTTTTTAGATGATTACATCAAGGTATTTAAAAAAAATAAGGAGGGCCTGGCTGGCTGGTTCAAGATTGCAGGACAAGTCAGCATAGGCATCATCGTTGGGGTTACGTTGTATTTCCACGAAGATGTAGTGGTAAGGGAATTTCAGGACACAGTTTCCATAGCAGAAGGCATAGTGGATACTCCTGCTTTTCAGGATGTCAAATCCATGAAAACCACCATTCCTTTTCTGAAAAACAATGAACTTAATTACGATGTTGTTCTTGGTTTTCTGGGAGAAAATTTAACCCCGTTTTTTTACATTATCCTGGTCATTTTTGTGGTTACAGCTGTCTCTAACGGTGCCAATATCACCGATGGGATTGATGGGCTGGCCGCAGGTACTTCTGCCATTATTGGGCTTACCATTGCCATATATGCTTATATCAGCGGCAATGCCATATTTTCCCAATACCTGAACGTCATGTTTATCCCCAATTCAGGTGAGCTGGTGATATTCTGCTCGGCTTTCGTCGGTGCCTGCGTGGGTTTTCTTTGGTACAACTCCTATCCCGCCCAGGTATTTATGGGCGACACCGGCAGCCTGATGATTGGAGGGGTGATTGCTGTCCTTTCCCTCACCTTGAGAAAAGAACTTTTATTACCGGTTTTATGTGGCATTTTCCTGATCGAATTATTGTCGGTCATCATTCAGGTGAGCTATTTTAAATATACCAAAAAGAAATATGGGGAGGGCCGTAGGATTTTCCTGATGTCTCCCCTGCACCACCATTACCAGAAAAAAAATATACCTGAAGCCAAAATAACGGTAAGGTTTTGGATTTTGGGAATCTTATTTGCCATCATGGCATTGGCCACACTTAAATTGAGGTAAATGAAAAAAACGGCCATCATAGGATCTGGAGAAAGCGGTTTTGGCGCAGCATTACTGGCCCATAAAAATGGGCACGAGGTTTTTGTGTCCGATGCCGGAAAAATAAGCGCCGAAAAGAAAAATACTTATCTGGAAAAGGGGATTGCATTTGAAGAAGAGCAACATTCTCTGGAAAAATTAATGGATGCGGATACCCTGATAAAAAGCCCGGGGATCCCATTTTCAACCCCCCTGATAGAAAAACTACTTTCATCGGGGAAACGTGTAATAGATGAATTGGAATTTGCCTATGGGTTTTCGAAGGGTAAGGTCATCGCCATCACCGGCACCAATGGAAAAACCACCACAACTTTACTGACCCACCATTTGATGCAAACCGCCGGAATGGATGTGGGCATGGGAGGAAATGTGGGACAAAGCTGGGCACTCCAACTGGCGCAGGAGGACCACGACTGGTGGGTGCTTGAGGTCAGTAGTTTTCAGATCGAAGGAATGGATACATTCAGACCTAACATTGCGGTATTGCTAAATATCACCCCAGACCACCTGGACCGGTACAATTACGACCTGTCGCTTTATGCGGCGACCAAGGTGAAACTCACCGCCAGGATGGAGCCAGAGGACCATTTCATCTACCATCAGGCGGACAAAAATATTTTGACAGCCATGCAAAACATGCAAGGCAGGCCTGAACCAATTCCTTTTGGGCTAGAACCAACTTCAGGGAGCAAATCATACCTAGAGGAAAAAGAATTGGTGGTAAAAACCCATGAAGACAGCTGGTCCTGGCCTTTGGAGAAAATGGCACTCAAAGGGAGCCACAATCATCTCAATACCATGGCTGCCCTACTGGCGGCTAAACTGGCAGGAGCCCCTGCAGAAAGCCTGGGCACTGGCTTGAAAACTTTTGTGAATGCCGCCCACCGGATGGAATCGGTAGCTACCATCAAAGGCATTCATTTTGTCAATGATAGCAAAGGCACCAATGTAGATGCTACTGCTTTTGCATTGGAGGCATTTGACGAGCCCCTTATCTGGATAGCCGGAGGGGTGGATAAAGGCAATGATTATGGCCTTTTGGAGGACAAGGTTGCCAGGCATGTCCGGGTATTGATCTGCCTGGGCAAGGATAACGAAAAGCTAAAAAAAGCCTTTTCCGGAAAAATACCTGAAATCCTTGAAACCCGGGAAATCACTCAGGCCGTCAACTGGGCCCTGGAAAAAGGAGTAGCAGGTGATGTCGCTTTATTGTCTCCTGCATGTGCCAGTTTTGATCTTTTTAAAAATTATGAAGATCGAGGAAATCAATTCAAGGCGGCAGTTTTACAATTGAAACAAACGCAATAATGGTGAAAGTAAAAGTTTGGCTGGAAGAAAACCTGAAAGGTGACCCGATTATTTGGGCCATAGTTCTGCTATTGTCCCTGATCAGCATATTAGTCGTCTATTCCGCTACCGGTTCCCTGGCCTACCGGAAAATGGGAGGCAACACGGAAATTTACTTGTTCAAGCACAGTGCCCTGATCATCACGAGCCTGGTAGTCATGTGGGCAGTGCATAACATCCCATACAAATATTTTTCCAAATTGAGCCTGTTTGCTTTATGGGTAAGTGTGCCCTTGCTTTTATTCACCTATATTTTCGGATCCAAAATCAACGAGGCAAGTCGCTGGCTCACCATCCCCATTATCGATCAGGCTTTTCAGCCATCAGATTTGGCAAAACTGGCACTCATAGCAGCTGTGGCAGGAATGCTGGCCAAAAGACAACGCCAGATCACTGATATCAAAATCACCTTTATTCCACTGATCATCTGGATCGGCATCATTTGTCTGCTCATCGCTATGGCCAACATGTCCACGGCCGTCATGTTGCTGGCAACCTGCCTCCTGCTCATGTTTATCGGCAGGGTGCCTGTAAAGTACCTGCTGGTAGTAGGTATGGTAGGTGCGATTGTGCTCAGTACTGCCATCCTCATGGGGCAAAGAGGGGGAGTCTTCTTTTCCAGAATAGAAAAATTTATCGACGAGGAACCCAGTGAAATCCCCTTTCAGGCCAAGCACTCGTACATCGCCATTGCTACCGGAGGCCTCACTGGGAAGGGCCCTGGGAAAAGTGAACAGAGAAACATACTCCCACATCCCTATTCGGATTTTATTTATGCCATTATCATAGAAGAATACGGTATGGTCGGAGGAGGTTTGGTGCTCTTCCTGTACCTGGCCCTGCTGTACAGGGGCATGCGGGTAGTAGCCATTTCCACCCGTCCATTTGGGGGGCTGCTATCGGCAGGACTCAGTTTCTCTCTGGTCATACAGGCCATGATCAATATGGGCGTGGCAGTAGGGTTGATACCGATTACAGGTCTACCCTTGCCCATGGTCAGCATGGGTGGAACTTCCCTGATATTCACCGGGATATCATTGGGCATCATATTGAGTGTCAGCAGAGGAGATCATGAAGATGCTTTTTTAGCAGAAGAAAAAACGGTAAGAAACATGGTAAAAGTAGCTTGATACCTTGAAAGAAAACAAAGAAACATATAGAATTATCATCAGCGGAGGCGGGACCGGGGGACATGTTTACCCGGCCATTGCCATAGCCAGGGCCTGGAATGAAAAATATCCGGAAAGTGAGGTGCTGTTTGTCGGTGCCGAGGGAAAAATGGAGATGCAAAAAGTACCGGAAGCAGGGTACAAGATAGAGGGGCTCAGGATAGCCGGCCTTCAGAGAAGGCTCACCCTGGAAAACCTGTGGTTCCCTTTCAAGGTTCTGGATAGTCTTCAGAAAGCCAAAAAACTAATCAAAAATTTTAACCCCCACCTGGTAGTAGGGGTAGGCGGATACGCCAGCGGACCGGTACTCTTTGCTGCACAAAGGAAAAAGGTGCCAACGCTGATTCAGGAACAAAACAGCTACGCAGGCCTGACCAATAAGGTCCTGGCCAAAAGTGCGGATACCATTTGCGTGGCCTATCCGGACATGGACCGTTACTTTCCGGCCGATAAGATCCGCTATACAGGCAATCCTGTACGGAAAGACATCCTGGATATTACAGATAAAAAGGAAAGGGCCCTGAAACACTTTGGGCTGCAAGCGTCAAAACCTGTAATCCTTTCCATAGGTGGTAGTCTGGGTGCCAGAACCCTTAACCAGGCTTTGCTACAACATATGAAGGAATTTGATAAGAAAGGTTACCAGGTGCTCTGGCAGACCGGTAAGTTTTACCATCAGGAAGTGAGCCGGAAAGTAACTGAATCCGGCCTGAAAAACATACACCCCATGGAATTTATCCGGGAAATGGATCTGGCTTATGCTGCCGCAACCCTGGTTATTTCCAGATCCGGAGCCCTGTCGGTATCCGAATTGAGTCTGGTGGGCAAACCGGTCATCTTCATTCCGTCTCCGAATGTGGCGGAAGACCACCAAACCAAAAATGCCATGGCTTTCGTGTCTCAAAATGCCGCCCTATTGCTTAAGGACAGCGAAGCCATTACAAACCTTGCCCCCATGGTACACGACTTGCTTCAGGATCCTGAAAAGCAGCAAAGCCTATCCGATGCCATCAAAACACTGGCTAAACCAGAAGCAGCAAAGGAAATCGTACATGCCATGGAAAACCTGTTAACATGAACTTGAAAAACCTACATAGCGTCTACTTTCTCGGCATCGGTGGCATTGGTATGAGTGCGATCGCCCGCTGGTTTAATCACATAGGCACCCCTGTCTGTGGATATGACAAAACCCCTTCCCCCCTGACTGCCGAATTGGAAAAGGAAGGGATGCAAATCAGTTATACGGATGATAGCAATGAAATTCCTGAATCTTTTAAAGTTCAGGGAGGAGATAAATTGGTGGTCTGGACGCCGGCCGTGCCTGAGAGCAGTCAGCTCTATTCCTATTTCAGGGACAATGGATACTTGATCAAAAAGAGATCTGCGGTATTGGGGATGATAACCCAAGACATGGAATCAGTGGCGGTTGCTGGAACACATGGCAAAACCACCACCTCATCCATGATCGCTCACTTGCTGAAGCATGCAGGGCACAATACGGCAGCATTCCTGGGTGGGCTTACCCAAAACTACCAGAACAACCTGATCCTTCATGATGAAGGCAGCACGGAAGCCCCGGTAGTGGTGGTAGAAGCGGATGAGTTTGACCGTTCTTTCCTGCAACTGCACCCCAATCTAAGTATAGTTACCAGCATAGATCCAGATCATTTGGACATTTATGGGGATGCCAAACAATTGTTGGAGGGTTTCATTGCATTCATCCGGCTGACCCATCCGGATGGGCAATTGTTTATTCACCATAAAGCCTATGACAAAATAAAAGAGCAGGACCTGGGCAGTGCCACCATCCACCAATACGGATTGACATCAGGGTCAGTACATGCAGAAAACATCCAGGCAGGGACTGTATCCTTTGCTTTTGATTTCGTTTCTGAAAATAGCCGAATCGACGGATTGGAATTAAAAGTACCTGGTTTTCACAACATTGAAAATGCATTGGCGGCCATTGCCGTAGGATTGTACTATGGCTTATCCGAAACCGCCATAAGAGCAGGAGTGGCAAGCTACAAGGGAGTAAAGAGAAGATTTGAATGCATCCATACCGGTGAGAACATCACCTATATCGATGACTATGCCCACCATCCTGAGGAAATCAGGGCATTTCTGGAATCAGTAAAAGCCATGTACCCCGGTAAAAGGCTTACTGCCATCTTTCAACCCCACCTGTTTACCAGGACAAGGGACTTTGCTGCCGGTTTTTCTGAAAGCCTTTCCCTGGCAGATGAAGTTTTATTGCTGGACATCTATCCGGCAAGAGAGCAGCCCCTTCCGGGCGTAACATCAGCCATGCTGCTGCCGGAAATTACCAGCCCTAAAAAACTGGTTTTATCTAAGGAAGGCTTGTTACCCTACCTGAAAGAACATCCTCCGGAGGTTTTGGTCACCATCGGGGCAGGGGATATTGATCGTTTGGTTGTTCCAATTGCTAAATGGATAGAAGATGAAAGATCGTAAACAGTGGAAATATAGAAAACCCTTGCTCATGCTGGTGGCAGGTATGATATTGTCTGCTTTTATCGCCTTCACAGAGCAAAAAACAGCCTCCCGTGAATTCGCAGGATTGGAGGTATATGTAGAAGGGGTTAGTGATGTGTACTTTGTAGAAGAAAAGGAAGTAGTCAGCCTGTTGAAAAATGCTTTTCCTGAATTGGAAAACCCAGCCAATATGAATGAGATTTCCATCGACAAAATGGAAAAGAAAGTTGAAGCCCATCCGCTTGTCAAAAATGCGGAAGTCTACAAAGACCTGAAAGGGACCATAATGGTAAAAGTGAGCCAGCATATCCCTATGGCCAGGATTGTCCGGCCCATGGCGGCAGACGGATACATCAGCACTACGGGAAAAATCCTCCCAACCTCTCCCAATTATACTTCCAGGGTACTAATCCTGGAAGGTAGTCGGGCACAGGCCTTGTTGCAGGAAACTGATTTGACAAATCATGAAAACCAGTTGCTGGCATTGATACAGTACATCCATCAGGATCCCTTTTGGAGTGCGCAAATCAGTTCCCTGGAATTATTAAAGAACGGAGAAGTAAACCTGTACCAACAGGTGGGCAGGCAGGTGATCGAATTTGGTAAACCCGACAACATCGACCTGAAATTTAGGAAAATCAAAACCTTTTATAAGAAAATCCTACCTGAAAAAGGCTGGAATACTTATGGAAGGGTAAATGTAAAATATAAGGATCAAATCATTTGTGAATAATTGTTAGCGCTATGGAAAACGAAAAACTCATTGTAGGACTGGATATAGGTACAACAAAAATCTGTGCGATTATCGGCCGTAAAAATGAATACGGTAAACTGGAAGTATTGGGAATGGGCAAAGCAGTGTCTGACGGAGTGATCAGAGGTATCGTTACCAATATTGACAAAACCGTCAATGCCATCACCAAAGCGGTAAACGAGGCCTCAGAAATGTCTAATGTAGACATAGGAGAGGTTATCGTAGGCATTGCCGGTCAGCACATCAGAAGCGCCATTCACCATGGAGTCATTATCCGAAATCCAAAAGATGATGAAATCACCGTAGAAGACGTAAGAAGGCTGGCCAATGACATGGAAAATATCGTGGTCCCTCCCGGCAATAGCATCATTCATGTGATGCCTCAGGATTACACCGTTGATTATGAAGAAGGTGTTCGGGATCCTGTAGGGATGTCGGGTGCCAGACTTGAAGCCGACTTTCACATCATCACTGCCCAATCTGCTGCTATCAATAACATCGATCGTTGCGTCAAGCGAGCCAATCTTCAATCCAAGGCGCTGATTCTCGAACCATTGGCCAGTTCCCTTTCCGTATTAAGTGATATGGATAAGGAGGCAGGTGTCTGCCTGGTGGATATAGGAGGAGGCACCACTGATGTGGCCATTTTCTATGAAAATATCATCCGCCATACGGCGGTGATTCCCTTTGGAGGAAACATCATTACCGCAGATATCAAAGAAGGTTGCATGGTCATGCAGCACCAGGCTGAGCTCTTGAAAACGAAATTTGGAAAAGCCATTTCCGAAGAAGCTAACCCCAATGAGATCGTTTCCATTCCCGGCTTACGAAACAGGCCTCCCAAGGAGATCTCTGTCAAGAACCTGGCTTCGATCATAGAAGCGAGAATGGAAGAAATCATTGAAATGGTGCAATCAGAAATTGCTACCAGCGGCGTATACAAAAAGCTCGCCGGAGGTATTGTACTGACCGGAGGAGGATCCCTCTTGCATGGTGTCGGTCCCCTTTTCGAATACATGACTGGCCTGGACACCCGGATTGGCTATCCCAATGAGCATTTAGGAAAATCCAAAATTGAAGAGGTCAAAAGCCCCATGTTTGCTACCACCGTTGGCCTGGTTCTGGCCGGGTTTAAGGCCCTTGATGACCGGGAAGACAACTACAGGCTGAAAGAAAATACAGGGAACCCTGGATTGAAAAAAGGATATAAATCGGAACAAATGGGCCGTGATATATTTGGCTCCATTACCAAAAAGCTTAAAAATTTCATTACCGATGATATCGGCGATGACCAGCAACAGTATTGAAAACCCAAAAGCTAACCATAATAATAACTGATTGAGGAAAAATGTCAAGCGTCATGAAAGATTATAAATTTGATATTCAAAAAAACCACCGATCGATCATCAAGGTCATTGGTGTAGGAGGTGGAGGCTCAAATGCTGTAAACCACATGTTTAACCAGGGAATCAAGGATGTGGAATTTGTTGTAGTCAACACAGATTCACAAGCCCTGAAAAGCAGCCCGGTACCTTTAAAACTACAAATTGGTGCCCACCTGACCGAAGGGCTGGGTGCGGGTGCCAATCCGGAGAAGGGCAAAAATGCCGCGCTGGAAAGTAAAGAGGAAATCAGAAAGCTGTTGGAAGACAATACCAAGATGGTGTTCATCACAGCTGGCATGGGAGGAGGTACCGGCACCGGTGCAGCTCCCGTCATTGCCAAAATAGCCAAGGACATGGACATCCTCACCGTAGGTATTGTGACAGCACCTTTTATTTTTGAAGGTCGGAAAAAAACGTATTCTGCGCAGGCAGGTATAGAATCATTGAGGGAAAACTGTGATACAGTTTTGGTGATTTTAAATGACAAGCTAAGGGAAATGTACGGCAACCTTCCCATCCGGCAGGCATTTGGGAAAGCGGACAACATTCTGAGTACTGCTGCCAAATCCATAGCTGAAATCATCACAGAAACACAGGAGGTCAATGTGGATTTTGAAGATGTCAAAACGGTGATGAAGGATGCCGGCGCTGCGGTAATGGGCTCGGCCATGGAAGAAGGCGAAGGCAGAGCACTCAAAGCTGCCGAAAAAGCCATTTCCTCTCCCCTGCTCAACAATGTGGACATCAAGGGCGCAGAAAAAATCCTTCTGTCCATCATGTCCGGAGAGGAAGAAGAACTGTCCATGGACGAGTTGGTGGAAATCACAGAATATATTCAGAACAGGGCCGGAGATATGGCAGACGTGATTTTTGGTCAGGGGATAGATCCTGACCTGAAAAAGGCCATCCGGGTGACCGTTATTGCCACCGGTTTTGAAACAGATTCCCTGGCAGATAAACCCTTCTCCCAGCAAAAGAAAAAGGATGAGGAACCAACGCGTAAAGTCATCCACCTCGAGTCTGGTAAAACTTCGAAAGTAGAAGAAGATGTTACCCAATCCGGACAGACTGTAACCTTTACTGTACAACAACCACCCCAGGTTCCCAATGAACCCGAAACCCCGAAGGCAGCTGAAGACCCTTCCTCAGAAAAACCCAGCAGGGAGGCGAATGGTGAAGAAGGCAAAGAAGGTGATGATGATTTCGAATACGTGGCCCCAAAACCGAGTCAGGAGCCTAAAAAAGTGCTGACCTTATTTGATAAACCAGAGCAGCCTTCCTATGAGCATCCGGAGCCAAAGAAGGAGGAAACCAACATTTATCAAAATGATTATTTCGAGCAAATCAAGGAAAAAGCCATGAAAAGGGCACATGACCGATTTGAAAAACTCCGGCAAATGCGTTCGATCAATCAGACTCCTGAAGAATTTAAAGAAAAACTGGAGGTGCCTGCCTACCAAAGAAAAAACATCAAACTTCATCAGGTGCAGCACAGTTCCGAAAGAAGCCTGTCAAAATTCAACCTCAACGATGACAATGAAATCATCAGCAACAACAGGTTCCTCCATGACAATGTGGATTAACCTTAAAAGTCAATCAGCATTTTGGCCTGTTCATGCAATAAACTCAGGTATAGTTTATTGGTGAGCAGGCCATCTAACATGTTTTCCTCAATTTTGGCCAATTTGATCTTATTAGCCAAAACATGCATACCCAGGTAATTAAAAATATCGGTCAGGTGGCTCAATGCGATGCCACCTCCACCGATGCCTGAAGATATCCCTACCAAAGCGCATTTTTTTGACCTAAAGCTATTGGGATAAGTCATGCCATCGATAAATGATTTTAATATACCTGGAAATGACCCATTGTATTCAGGTACAATGAATACAAATTTCACCCCTTCCTTAACCCGATTATGAATGGCATTGTAAGCTTTATTCTTGCCATTATTTTCATATAATGCAGTAAAAACAAAATCATCTGGAAGGTCAGCCAAATTGATGACCTCACTTTTTGCCCCATTTTGAGCCAATATTTCCCGGTAAAGGTCTGCTAACCTGGCAGAAACAGCCTGCTTCCTGTTTGTGCTCACTATAATTTTTATCATAGATCTCTCATTTGGATGACATAAATACAATCAAGACCCCCATAAAGTTTCTTATTTATTATATTTGAAACCAATCCTTTCCTGCTCAAATAATCCAACCCCTAAACCAGGACAATCATGCGAAAAGAAGCTGAGATAGCCTATACTGACAAAATTGACCATGCAGTAACCCACCTGCAGGGACTAATGAAGTCAAAACCTGAAACCGGAATCATTCTTGGCACCGGGCTTGGGAGTTTGATCAATGACATTGAGGTAGAGCTGGAAATCCCCTACGAGGATATCCCTTACTTCCCCTTATCTACCGTAGAATCTCACCATGGAAAATTGATGTTGGGAAGCCTGGGAGGTAAAAATATTCTGGCCATGAAAGGGCGTTTTCATTTTTATGAAGGCTATTCCATGAAAGAGGTTACCTTTCCTGTTCGCATAATGAGGAAGTTGGGCATCAGACAATTACTCATCTCCAATGCTTCCGGTGGACTGAATTCACAACATAACATAGGGGATGTGATGATCATCAATGATCACATTGACTTGTTTCCTGAAAATCCCCTTCGCGGACCCAATTTGGAAGGATTTGGTGATAGGTTTCCGGATATGAGCCAGGCCTACTATCCGGAATACATCCAATGGGCACTGGAAATTGCAAAAGAAAATGGAATAACCACCCATCAGGGTGTCTATGCCGGCGTACAGGGTCCCAACTTGGAAACACCAGCGGAATACAATTACCTGAGCACCATTGGTGCTGACGCCGTGGGAATGAGTACCGTTCCCGAGGTAATTGTTGCGGTCCATTCAGGCATGAAAGTCTTCGCCATTACAGCCATTACTGATCTGGGAACCCCCGGAAACATTCGGAAAATCAGTCTGAAGGATGTCTTACATGCAGCTGCCCTTGCAGAGCCTGCCATGAAAAAAATCATGTTGGGCATATTAAAAAAACTGTAAAAACGCTATTGGTTCAGAAATAATTATAGTCATTTTAATATTTTTTAATCATTGGATTTTGGGCTTGGAACAATTTTTGGGTTGTTATGAGAAACAAAATTTAAATTATTATGGAAAAAATATTGATTATTGGTGCAAATGGAAAGACGGGACGTTTGCTAGCAGAACAATTATCCGCTCATCCCGACTACCTGCCTGTTGCCATGATCCGGGATCGGTCCCAGCATTCATTTTTTGAGCAAATGGGGGTAAAAACCGTAATCGGCGATTTGGAAAAAGATTTTAGCGACGCCTTTGAAGGAATTGACAAGGTGATTTTTGCGGCAGGTTCAGGGTCAAAAACGGGAAAAGAAAAAACCAAATTGGTTGATGAGCTAGGGGCGATCAAAAGTATAGACCTTGCGCTAAAACACCAGGTGAAAAAATATGTGATGCTGAGTTCAAGGGGTGCAGAAAATGCTGAAAAAGCCGATGAATCCATGCAACATTACCTATTGGCAAAAAAAGAAGCCGACGAACATTTGAAATCCTCCGGTCTGCCCTATGCCATTGTAAGGCCAGGCAAACTGACCAATGGTCCTTATACCGGAAAAATAAAAGCTGCCCCTATTTTTAATGAAAAAGGAGAAATCTCCCGGGCAGACGTAGCTGCTGTTCTGGTGCACATGTTGGATCCATCCCTGGAGGGATTGCAGGTTTTTGAGATTCTGGGAGGAAAAGTGGATATTCCGGAAGCCATTCATCTATTTCTTAAATCTGGCCAGCCTGTCGTATAAGGCTTTTAACGAGGAAGATGAGGCAGGTATCAATTTTTTGGTTAAATTTATACGTAACAAAAACCCAATCAATGACCCATGATACACTTGCCTTTCTTTTTAGCTATAATGATGCTGCTCAATGAAGCTCCTAAGCCTTCGTTTGAAGCACAGGTACTGGATGATCAAATTGAAATCGGTTATGGACTGGCCATCGGCGATGTAGATGGAGACGGTAAACCGGACATTTTACTGGCAGACAAGAAAGCGTTTGTCTGGTATAGAAACGGCGATTGGAAAAGGTTTGTCATGGTGGAAAACCTCACCCCAAATGATAATGTGTGCATTGCCGCCAGGGATATCAATGGAGACGGAAAGGTAGAGGTGGCCGTGGGAGCCCAATGGAATCCAGGCGAAACCTCAGATGATAGCCAGTCCGGATCCGTACATTACCTTATCCGACCTGATGACCCTACCCAGAAATGGGAACCCGTAAAACTTCACCATGAACCAACCGTACATCGCATGCGCTGGGTAAAAGCTAATAAAGACCTGTTCCACCTGGTCATGCTCCCCCTGCACGGACGTGGAAATTCGAATGGAGAAGGAGATGGAGTCAAGGTAATCGGTTACGAAATGCAGGATAAAAAAGGGTTGGACTGGAAACATTGGGTCATTGATCAGTCCATGCACATCACCCATAACCTGGATATCGTTCCCAATAAAAAGGATGCGGAATCCCTTTATATCGGTGGCAAAGAAGGTGTAAAAGCCTTTCATTATGCCAACAATCGATGGAGTCCCCATCCGAATGGTGCCTGGTTGGTTGATGATTATGGCTTTGGAGAAATTCGTGTAGGTAAAAATGCCTCAGGCCATCAGTTCCTTACCGGAGTGGAGCCCTTTCATGGTCCTACCCTATCGGTATATCTTCCCGATGGGGAAAGTTTTTCCAAAGAAAACCTAAACCGAAAAGTGCTTACTTCTGGCATGAATCAAGGGCATGGGCTTGCTACAGGAGACCTGCTTCAGCTAGGAGAGGATCAAATCATCATTGGATGGAGAGAACCCAACGAATCAGGAGAAATAGGCATTAAGCTCTTTTACCCATCGCAGGATCATTCCTGGAAGGAATATTGGGTGGATAAGAATGACATGGCCTGCGAAGATTTGAAAGTAGCGGACCTGGACGGTGATGGCAGACCTGACATCATCGCTTCAGGAAGATCCACCAAAAACCTTAAAATCTACTGGAACAAAAGCAACTGAAAGGAGATAACGCTTTTCCTTGACCCTTGCTGAAAAACTTCTTGCCCATGACTAGCCTTATCAAAATTTCGCTTTTGCTTTTCTTAACCATGTCCGCAATGCCTCACAGTTTCGGGCAGCATTTGGCCCCTCTGGCCATGGATTTCATTGAAAGTCTGGACCCTGAGCTTAAAAAACAAGCTTGTTTTCCTTTTGATCATACGGAAAGATTCAACTGGCATTTTGTACCCCGGGAAAGAAAAGGCCCCACCTTTCACGATTTCAATGCGCAACAGAAAGCTGCTGCCCTGGCCCTGATGCGGGCATCGCTGGGGAAAGCAGGAACAGCCAGGGCCGAGGCCATATTTGAACTTGAAAATGTCCTGCGGGAAGTGGAAAACCGTCCTCCGGATGATAGCTACCGTGACCCCCTAAACTACCATTTTAGCATTTTTGGCCTACCTGACAAATCCGGAGAATGGGGCTGGCGCCTGGAAGGACACCACCTGTCGCTTAACTTCTCTTCCTCCAAAGGCACCCTGACTTCCGCAACTCCCTCCTTTATGGGTGCTAATCCAGGCATCGTACTTTCCGGGCCTCAGATGGACCTGCAGGTATTGGCAGAGGAGACCAATCTGGGTTTTGACCTGCTTGCATCCCTTTCCGAATCCCAAAAGCAAATGGCTAAATTCAGTGATGAGGCACCATTGGATATCATCACTTCCAATGACCGTTCCGCCCAGGTTTTGGATCCGAAGGGACTTTCCTACCGTTCTATGAACTCCGAGCAGCAATCGCTGTTGAAGAAGCTGGTGCATGTATACCTTTCCAGAAACACTGCGGAATACCAGAAAAAACTCCTGGACAGGATCATGCAGGCAGGTTGGGATTCATTTTCCTTTGCCTGGGCAGGTAGTGAAATCAACCAAGTGGGAGAACCCCATTATTACAGACTACAAGGTGCTGATTTGCTCATTGAATACGACAATGTACAAAACAACGCCAATCATGTACATACGGTGATTCGGGATTTACAAGCCGATTTTGGTGGAGATCTTTTGCAGTCCCATTATCAGCAGGACCACATGAGCCAAGGCTTTTCAGAATAGAAAACCTCAGGTCTGATACTTGCCTTAAAGCGTAAATTAAAATCGGTAAGTTAATGCCATGCTCCATATAACCTATTTCTTTTGATATACCCTGACATAATCGACTACATATTGATTGGGAAATTTTGAAGCGGACGGATCTCCACCATTTCCTCCAATGGCGAGATTGAGCAGGATGTAATGTGGCTGATGAAATGGGTTAAACCCATTTTTACTTTTTCTTTTTATAAGGGTAGGTGATCTGTTGCCAAAAAGTTTTGGGGAATTCCTCCATACCATCAAAACCCAATGGGATATCCCTTCCTTCGTGAGGTATGTATGCGGTACCAAACAAATAATCCCAAATACTTAAAGTCAATCCATAATTCACCCCGTAGGAACCTTCCGGTAATTTTTTGGCATGGTGCCAGATGTGCATGATGGGGTTGTTAAGGACATATTTCAGAGGACCATAAGTAATTCTCAGATTGGCATGATTCAGGTGCCCTATGGCTGTGGCGAAAATATGCACCAGGAAAAAGTCCACCAAACCAAATCCAATCATGGCTAATGGAATGTACTGCGCACTTTTATAAAGAATGGTCTCCATCCAGTGAAATCTCAGATGGGCCGCAAATCCCATTTGCTCCACGCTATGGTGCACCTTATGAAATTCCCAAAGTGCGGGCACCCGGTGAAGCATGCGGTGAACATTCCATTGAATAAAATCTGCCAATACGAAAAGCAGGAGGTACTGCGCCCATTTGGGCCAGGAACCTACTTCAATGGCCACCAGGTTATTGACTCCAAAAAGCCCCAGAAAGTCATTGAAGGCTTCAACAGCTACATTGGATATGGCATTATAGGCAATCAGGGAAAATAGAAAAAAGTTAAAAAACATGTAAAAACCATCCAGCCAAAAATCTTTTCTCAGGGCGGGTTGGGATTTCCTCCAGGGAAAAACCAATTCCAGAAGCCAAACGAACAAAGAAAGCCCCACCAACCACCAGAAGTAATTGGTCCAGGAGGGATACATGATTTCGTTCAACAGGTAGTTGAAATACCCATAATAGGCATCGGAAATAATGCGTATGTATTTTTCCATTATTTAATTTTGTGATTTACTGTCCATCTTCATTGTTTTGCCGGCGATCTTGACAGGAGGTTTCCAAGGGACCATCCGATCTGAGAAAGGGCCGATGAAACCCCGTTTTTTTGAAAAAAGGAGACTCACCCAAGTCCCCTCTTATGCACTACTAAACCCAGTAATAAACAAATGTTGGTATAAAATAGATCAATCTGACGCTATTTTTATCTCAACAGTCAAATATAAGCCTATCCTTTTAGGTCCTTGGTGACATGGGTTACATTAAATGATCGGATTGATCAATTCCCTCTTTCAAGCATTGGGAACAATGGAGATTATTTGTTATTATTAGGGTAATCTAAATAGCTAAAACATTTTTAATGTATTTCACAACCGATACAGCCACTGCTCCCAACTCAAAAATACCGGATGGGGATCTGAAAGAAAAATGGTCTAATTTCAAAGACAAGGCACGCCTAATCAGTCCAAACAACAGAAAACTTTACCAAATCATAGTGGTAGGGACAGGTCTTTCGGGCGCATCAGCTGCAGCCACGCTTGCAGAATTGGGATATCAGGTCTCCACTTTTTGCTTTCAGGATTCTCCGAGAAGAGCTCATTCAGTGGCCGCCCAGGGTGGCGTCAATGCCATGAAGAATTATAAAGGTGACGGAGACAGTGTTTTCAGGATGTTCTACGACACCCTAAAAGGGGGAGATTTTCGGGCCAGAGAGGCCAATGTGTACCGGCTGGCGGAGTGCTCTTCCCACCTGATAGACCAGGCAGTCGCACAGGGGGTGCCATTTGCCCGGGAATACAGCGGCTACCTGGCTAATCGCTCCTTTGGTGGTGTTCAGGTAAGCAGGACATTCTATGCCCGGGGTCAAACAGGTCAGCAGCTACTTTTGGGAGCTTATCAGTCCATGATGCGGCAGGTGAATCTGGGCAATATCAAAAGTTATACCCGCCATGAAATGCTGGATCTGGTCACCGAGAATGGGGTAGCCAAGGGAATCATCGTACGTAATTTGGATACTGGAGAAATCAGCAGGCACCCTGCACATGCGGTGGTATTGGCTACAGGTGGATTTGGCAAGATCTATTATTTATCTACCCTTGCCATGGGATGCAATGGTTCTGCCATTTGGCGTGCGCATAAAAAGGGCGCATGGACTTCCTGTCCCAGCTGGACGCAAATCCACCCTACCTGTCTGCCACAGGCAGGAAACTACCAGTCCAAACTTACCCTTATGTCCGAATCCCTACGAAACGATGGAAGAATATGGGTTCCCAAAGTCAAAAACGAAGACAGAAAAGCTGCGGCGATACCGGAAGAAGACAGGGATTATTACCTGGAAAGAAAGTATCCATCGTTTGGAAACCTGGCACCCAGAGACATCGCCTCCAGGGCTGCCAAGGAGAGAATTGATGCCGGGCATGGGGTAGGCCCCTTGAAGAATGCCGTTTACCTGGATTTCCGCGATGCCATCGCTACCCATGGAAAAGAGGGCATCACCAAAAAATATGGCAACTTGTTCAACATGTATGAAAAAATCACCGGTATCAATGCCTATGAGCAACCCATGATGATTTCGCCCGCAGCCCATTTTTCCATGGGTGGGCTTTGGGTAGACTATGAGCTCAGCACCAATATACCTGGATTATACGCCATAGGAGAAGCCAATTTCTCGGATCACGGAGCCAACCGGCTTGGTGCCAACTCCCTTTTGCAGGCCTGTATTGATGGGTATTATGTTTTACCCCAGACCCTGCCCCAATATCTAGCCCTACTGGGCAAAGTCACAGCCCCGGAGGGTGGTTCTGAAGCATTTATCAATGCTGAAAACCAGGTTCGCTCCCAACTGGAGGAATTATCCGGAATAAATGGTAGCAAAACAGTGGACCATTTCCACCGGGAGTTGGGCAAAATCCTCTATGACAAATGCGGGCTATCCAGAACAGCTAAAGGCCTGACAGAAGCCATAGAGTCGATTCGTGTGTTAAGGCTATCCTTTTATCAGGATTTGAAAATACCGCAAGTCACTCAGGGCATTAATGAGGAATTGGAAAAAGCTGGAAGAGTGGCAGATTACCTTGAAATTGGTGAATTGATGTGCATCGATGCCCTGAGCAGGGAAGAGTCCTGCGGGGCGCATTTCAGAGAGGAGTACCAAACCCCGGATGGAGAAGCCAAGAGAAACGATAGTGATTTTAGTTATATTTCCTGCTGGAAAAGAGGAACAGATGCACCTGTGCTGATCAAGGAACCTTTGCAGTTTGAATTTACAAAACCTACAGAAAGGAGTTACAAATAATGGATTTTAAGCTTAAAATATGGCGTCAGGATAATCCGCAATCCAAGGGAAAAATGGTGGATTATGAAATTCAAAAGATCTCACCAGACACTTCATTTCTTGAAATGCTGGATCAGTTGAACGAGGCCCTGATCCTACGAGGTGAAAGCCCCATTTCCTTCGATTACGATTGCCGGGAAGGAATCTGCGGACAGTGTTGCCTGTTTATCAATGGCAGGGCACATGGACCACTTGACCAAACCAGTACCTGCCAATTGCACATGCGGTCTTTTAAGGAGGGAGAAACCATATACGTAGAACCTTTCCGCGCTGGTCCCTTCCCCATCAAAAAAGACTTGAAAATAGACAGGAAAGCATTGGATGAAATCATTGCTTCAGGGGGGTATATTTCTGTAAATACCGGCCAGGCACCCGAAGCCAATCAGACCCTGATAGATAGTGACACCGTAGAGCGGGCATTTGATGCTGCTTCCTGTATTGGTTGTGGGGCATGTGTGGCTTCCTGTAAAAACGGTAGTGCTGCCTTATTTACTGCTGCTAAAATCAGCCATTTGTTTCAATTGCCCCAAGGGAAAATTGAGCATAGGAAAAGGATCGAAAATATGGTAGCAACCATGGATGAACTGGGTTTCGGGGCATGTTCCAATACCGGTGCCTGCGAGGTGGAATGTCCCCAGGGCATTTCTATCAGTCATATTGCCCTGATGAATAGGGAGTTTTGGAAATAATATCCCTGAGATGAACCTGGCAGCAATAGATATTGGCACGAACAGTATCCACATGATCATCGTTAAGGTAGGGTCAGGGGATCACTTTGATATTTTAATGCAGGAAAAAAACATGGTCAAACTTGGGGTTGGCGTTTTTTCCCATAATGAACTCAGCCCAAGGGCCATGGAGGATGGAGTGGATACCATCAAAAGGTATGTACAACTGGCCGATCAATACGGCGTGGATGATATCATTGTATCGGCCACCAGTGCGACGCGGGAGGCGAAAAATGGAAGGGAATTTCTAGACAGGCTCATACATGAAGCCGGTGTATCTCCCAAACTTATTTCAGGAAAAGAGGAAGCCAAACTTATCTTCCTTGCCGTCAAAGGAGCCATTTCCATTCGAAAGGAAAAGGTATTGGTGCTGGATATAGGTGGGGGTAGCACGGAAGCGGTAGTAGGTGATGAAAATCAGGTGCTTTTTGGTCATTCCATGAAATTGGGCGTTTTGCGCCTGTTGGACAACATCGGTCATCAGAACCCCCTGAATGAAAAGGAGCAAAAAGCTTTGAAATCCCAGATCCGGAAAGCCGCCTCTAAAACCATAGAAAAAGCCCTGGAAATCGGTTTTGACAAGGTAGTAGGAACTTCGGGTACCATCAGATCACTGGCAGAAGCCTGTTTGGAAAAAAAGGACAATCCTTCCCCGGAAAGTGTCAATGCAGAAGAAGTACACCTGGATGACCTGATCAAACTCCGTGACAAACTATTGGAATTACCCCCTGAAAAGCGTGGAGAGATTCCGGGAATAAGTGCCAACCGTACCGATGCGATCCATCTCGGGGCCTTGCTTTTGGTAGCATTGCTACAGATGGCCAGGGTAAAGACATTAACCATCTCAGATGCCTCTCTACGGGAAGGGATGATCATCCATCACATAGGAAAGCAAAAACTGCCCATTGGGGAGGAAAATCAGGGACGGACCCTGCAAGAGAAAAGCTGCTATTGGCTGGCCAATCGGTATGAAACGGAGTTGGAAGCCAAAAAACATGTTTCCGGACTGGCCCTACAGCTATTTGATCAGCTCAAGCATCTCCATCAGGCAGGAGAACAGGAGCGAAGTATGCTGTACCATGCAGCTTTGGTTTATGATGTTGGCTTGTATGTTAAATTCCAGGATTTTCATAAACATTCCAGGTATATCATCAATAATAGCCAGCTCAGAGGCTTCACCAATGAAGAAGTTCTGCTCCTGGGACACCTGGCCAGGTATCACAGAAAAAAAGGCCCAAAAAAAAGGCACAAGCGTTTTAAAAAGCTGTCCGCTGTGCAGAAAAAGCAAGTAAGGTTATTGTCCGGACTTTTGAGGATTGCTATCGGACTGGACAAGACGAAAAACCAATGGGTGCAAAACGTTTATTGTCTCCCGGAAAAAAATAAACTTCAAATTCATGTATTCTCGGTAGAAGATGTGACACTTGAAATTTGGGAAGCACAAAGGTTTGCTGATACCTTATCCAAGTTTTTGAAAAAGGAAATTGAAATTGTAGCTGGTTAAGCCATTGCCTTCAAGTGATAAAAATCACTTATTTAAACCGTAAATTAGGTCAAATTTGTAATTCCTTTATTGGTGTAACTCCATTTTACTAAAGGAATAGCTGAATGAACAAAAAAAATTAAGACACAGATGGACCTTAAAAAATATTTGCCTTTTTTGCAATGGCTTCCCGATTACAATCAAAAATACCTGAAGGGTGATTTGTCTGCTGGTATTACAGTTGGCATCATGTTAATTCCTCAAGGCATGGCTTATGCCATGCTCGCAGGACTCGAACCCATTCATGGCTTGTATGCCGTGACAGTACCCTTGATTTTATATGCGATATTTGGTAGCTCCAGACAGCTGGCAGTAGGTCCTGTGGCCATGGTATCCCTGCTAACAGCCGCAGGAATCAGCAGCCTGGGCCCTACATCCGCAAGCGAATACCTGCTTTATGCCCTTACCCTGGCATTTCTGGTAGGATTAATTCAATTTGTTATGGGTGCTTTCCGCCTGGGTTTTGTGGTAAACTTTCTTTCCCACCCTGTAATCAACGGTTTTACTTCCGCTGCGGCCATCATCATCGGTCTAAGCCAGATCAAGCACCTCTTCAATATTTCGCTTCCCAACAGCGAGCACATTCAGGAAATGGTCATGGCCATCGCCCAAAACATAGGCAACACCCATTGGCTCACATTTGGTATCGGTGTCCTTGGGATACTCATCATCAAATTTGGCAAAAAAATACACCCAGCCCTTCCGGCTCCACTCCTGGCAGTGGTCATTGGTATTATGTTGGTATGGGGCTTCGGATTAACAGATCAGGGAGTAAAAATCGTGGGAGAAGTTCCCAGTGGTCTCCCCAGCCTATCTTTCCCATCTTTTGATATGAACGGATGGGCAACACTCCTACCTATAGCACTTACCATTTCATTGGTTGGGTTTGCTGAAAGCTTTGCGGTAGCCAAAACCATACAGGCCAAGCATAAAAATTATAAACTAGATGCCAACCAGGAGTTAATGGCTTTGGGCATGGCGAACTTTGGGGCGGCTTTTTTTAATGGCTATCCTGTCACCGGAGGATTTTCCAGAACAGCAGTCAACAACCAGGCTGGGGCAAAAACCACCATGGCTTCGGTCATCAGTGCCATTTTGATCCTATTGACCTTGCTATTCTTCACCGGCCTCTTTTACTACCTCCCATCCGCCATTTTGGCTGCTGTGGTGTTGGTAGCAGTAGCAGGATTGATTGATCTCAAAGAGCCTTTCAACCTTTGGAAGAAAGACAAAACCGATTTTGCCATGCTGATTTCCACCTTTCTGATCACCCTAACCATGGGCATTGAAACAGGTATCATCACAGGAATGATACTATCCCTTCTGGTGGTAATATACCGGGCTTCAAGACCTCACATGGCCCAGCTGGGCCGGGTACCAGGCACCAAAATATTCCGGAATACCCGAAGGTTCAAAGACCTGGAAATCAATAAAAACTTACTTATCGTCAGAATTGACGGACCCATTTATTTTGCGAATGTGGAATTTATCAGAGATAAAATGGACCAATGGCTTTCGGAAAGAAAAGACCAAACCCGAATGATTATTTTCAACATGGAAAGCGTCACCAGCATCGATAGTACAGGTGCTCACGCTTTGTACGAATGGATCCAAACCTGGAGAACAAATAAAATAGACATTTGTATCACCGGAACCAAAGGACCTGTCCGAGATGTACTGAACAAATGGAATCTGATCGAATGCATCGGGGCTGACCACATGTTTATGGATGATGATTCTGCCACGGCATTTTTTGAACAGACACTGGATTCAAAAAGCATGGAAAAATATGCCCCCTATGCGCTGCAAAGCAACGTAGGAAAAAAATAAAGTGTCTTTCGTCTCAGTAATATAGAAAAAAGGAGCATCCCGGAAAAAAACTTTTCCAGGCATCAAATAACATTGGCCTCGGGCAAAGCCTGAGGCCAATGTGCTTTCGATCAAAAATTAATCTTAAACCCTACAAAAAAACTTTAATCCCGGAATATCTCCGGCATGCTTTCCTTAACTGAAAGTTTGGAAAGAAATTTCTTTACATTCTGATTTCTTAAGGCCTTTTCTTTATCCACTAAATCCATGGAGCCACTTAAAATATAGATCTTCGAATTAAGGTTTTCAGGATTGATGCTATCCAGAAAGTCCCATCCGCTCATTTGCGGCATAAAAAGATCCAAAAACAAAAATTGTGGCTGAATCTCCTGGATTTTATCCAAAGCTTCCATGGCTGAGGAAAACTTAAATATCCTGAACGGAGATTGAATACTTTTTCGGATGTATTTTTCAGTTACAAAAGTACTTACCGCATCGTCATCTATCAACACTATATCTACCATTGAAATACGTTTATCATGCTACAAAAATCATTTTGTACATGACAAACATAAAACAAAAAATAAATACATCCAAAAATCCGAAGCTTTATTTATCGTCTTTTCTGTTTTTCAAATATTGTTTTATGCACTTAATATCAAAATCAGGCCCGGAAACCCATCATCAAAAAAAAGATCTATTTTTTTTAAAAGCTAAATTTCTGGGTAACCAGGTTCTTGAGGTACTCTCCATAGCCGCTTTTTCCCAGTTTCCTGGCAGCTTGTAAAAGCTTTTCTTCATTGATAAAACCATTCCGGAAAGCAATTTCTTCAATGCATCCAATTTTCAGTCCCTGCCTTTCTTCGATTACCTCCACAAATTGGGCCGCCTGTAGCAGGGATTGGTGTGTACCCGTATCAAGCCAGGCAGTCCCACGGTTTAAAATACCTACATTCAGTTTCCCCTTTTTCAGGTATACGTTATTTATATCGGTTATTTCCAGCTCACCCCGGCTACTTGGTTTGATGTTTTTGGCAATTTCCACTACTTCATTGTCATAAAAATAAAGTCCGGGTACTGCAAAGTTGGACTTAGGGACTTTGGGCTTTTCCTCAATACTGAGCACCTTATTATCACTATCAAATTCAACCACCCCATATCTTTGCGGATCATTGACATGGTAGGCAAACACCACTCCCCCATCGGGATCCGTATGTTCCTTCAAGGTTTTATACAAGCCTGTCCCGTAGAAAATATTATCTCCCAGAATTAAAGCTACCTTTTCCTTGCCTATAAACTGCTCACCTATGATAAAAGCCTGAGCCAGCCCCTCTGGTTTGGGCTGAATGGCAAAAGTAAATTCACAGCCTACCTCCGATCCGTCTCCCAATAGTTTTTTAAATGCTTCATTGTCTTCAGGGGTAGTGATGATCAGTATTTCTTTGATTTCCGCCATCATCAATACCGATAAGGGATAATAGATCATGGGTTTATCATAGATCGGCATTAATTGTTTACTCACAGCGATGGTCAAGGGGTAAAGCCTGGTACCCGATCCTCCAGCCAAAATAATTCCTTTCATGAATACAGCGATTTATGAGACTTTCTATTAAAATTCCTACGATTGCCTGAACAAAAGTTTTTCTATGGCTAACCAGTTAAAAACTAGTCAATTAAATTATTTATTTCCCAACCATAAAAATATGATTAATACTAAATTATAAATTATTTCTTATCCGGGGAAATTTACTTTAAAAATCTTCAATTTAATGTAATTGAAGTTCAAATTTCAGGCAAGATTTAATAATTTTGAGGGTTAGTTAAGCGTTTATCAATAGCTTTGACAATCCATTGCCCAATCCTACATTAAATATTACTCATGAAAAAAGGAATCATTATAACTGTACTGGCCCTGATTACCGGGTCTTTTTGCTCTCATACCCTATTGGCTCAGAATTTTTACAAAGAAAAAATCTCCAGAAACCAATACCTTCAGGGGGGGTTGGGCCTGGGAACCATGTATGCTGACAATTACGGAGGAATCCGTAAGTTCAACGTTAAGTTTGGCCCTACGCTGAGCTTTGCTTACGGGCGAAAGCTACACAATAATATCGACCTTCGGGGTAATTTCGGCTTCCAAAACATGCGGAGTCAGGATCAGGATTATTTTAACACGCAGGTAATCGATTCCTGGCAGGAAAATGGTCAGGCCGTTGGGAGTAAAAACAACATGCTTTTTCTGGACCTAATGCCTACTATTTACGTTTTCGGATCTGAAAATCACACCAGTAGGAAAAAGGTCAATATCTATACAGGTACCGGTCTGGGACTGTTGCTCAATTTTAACGAAGAAACCCGGCTCGGGTCAAATGGTTCACAAACAAGTAATCACACCCACCTGGTACCCTATATCCCTATCCGGGGAGGAATCAGTTATAAACTCAATATATATACTGATATTTCGCTGGAAGGAACCCTTATGATGGCATTCTCAGATAAGTTGGATGGCAACATTGGTTTTAACCGCTTTAATGATCGCCCCCTTACCGGACAGATCGTCTTCCGTCGCTACCTTAATCCCATTAAAGCGGTCGACTAATACCCTTTCTGTCAAAACCATCTTTAAAAATGAACTTTTTACTTCCAATACAACTTATTAAATGTATATACATATAAAATAAATTGTTTATGAATGCTACAATAAAAGCTATCCGTCCATTGGGATTTCACTGGCAAACTCAGGACCCATTTTTGTTCTGTGCTCATCACCATGATTTCTTTCCCAAAGGTTTACCGGACATGTCCCCCGAAAGCGGATTGGAAAATCGAATGATTGGCCAGGACTTTTCCGGAAAAGATGGTTGGAGCATGTATCACGGCAGTAAGGTGCCTGGTTTTCCTGCCCATCCACACAAAGGATTTGAAACAGTGACCATCGTGGAAAAGGGATTGGTGGATCACTCCGACTCATTGGGAGCAGCGGGTAGGTTTGGCAATGGTGACACCCAGTGGATGACCGCTGGCAGAGGAGTCATGCATTCGGAAATGTTTCCACTTCTCAATGAAAAAGAAGGGAATGAATTGCATTTGTTTCAGATATGGCTGAATCTTCCCAAAGCCAAAAAAAATGTGCCGGCACATTTCAAAATGATGTGGAAAGAAGAAATTCCGGTAATTAATGTCCCGGATTCAAGTGGTAAGCATACGGAAATTAAATTAATCGCTGGAAAATATGGAGACCGGACTGCACTGCCGCCTGCTCCTGATTCCTATGCTGCAGATCCCGCCAATGAATTGGCCATTTGGTTGCTGAAAGCTGAACCTGATGCAGTATTCACCCTACCGGAGGTATCCAAAGGGACAAACAGGAGCTTGTTCTTCTATGAAGGTGACTTTATAGACCTGGAAGGTGAACGAATCCCCAATGACCATTCCATAGATTTGGGTGAGGAAAAGGCCTTCGAAATAAAAAACGGTAGTAAAACAGGTTATTTCGCATTCTTACAGGGAAAACCTTTATCGGAAAAAGTGGTTCAGCATGGACCCTTTGTGATGAATAGTAACCAGGAAATTCAGGAAGCGGTAAATGAATTTCAGCGAACGCAGTTTGGGGGATGGCCCTGGAAAAGCCATGAACATACCCATGACAAGCAAAAAGGGCGATTTGCCATTCATGCCGATGGCAAAGAAGAGGTTAAGTAATCAAAAGCCGGCAGGGAATGCTGCCGGCTTTTGACATTATTTGACATATTTCGCATTTGCCAGGTAATCATAACTCATGGCCACACTTTTTATGGGTTCGTGGTTATACCGCTCCACTTCCACATAATAGCCTTTCATCCCCTGTGCATAAGCAGCCTTGAAAATGGGATTAAAATCCATCTCTCCGCTTTGTCCGATTTCTTCCTCATCTTTGATGTGTAATAAGGGAAATCTACCCTTGTATTTTTTCAGATAGTCTACCGGGTCATAACCTCCCTTGGTAGCCCAGTATACATCCAGTTCCATACAAAACAAATCCGGGTCGGTATTTTCCAACATGAAATCATACATGACTTGCCCCTCAATCTTCTCAAATTCTCTGGCATGGTTGTGAAATCCAAAGGTCAGGCCATTGGCCTTTGCAATGGCACCCACCTGATTGTAATAATTGCACCATAACTCCAATTCTTTCAAAGTGTCTGGTATGGGCATGGAAGGCTTGATCAGGAATTCGGCCCCAACGGCTGCATGTGCCTCTGATGCTTTTTTCCACCAGTCCATTGCAACAGTGTGTTGCGCACCCTGGAAATCCCTTGGTCCCCCTACATGGGCACTTTGCATGGTCATTCCCAAATCAGCCACCATCTTTCTGATTGCTGCAGGAGCCATCCCGTATATCTTCCCTTCTGAATAGTTTGCCGCTTCCAGGTTCTTAAAACCAATTGCAGCTACTTGTTTGAGTACCCCGGCTACATTTCCCTTAATATCTTCTCTGAGGGAGTACAATTGCAGCCCGATTTCTTTTTTGGCGGGCATGGCTCCAAAAGACCATTGGCTCCCCGAAGAAGTTGCCAGGAGAGTCAAAGCTCCTATTTTTTTAATAAATGACCTTCTTTGATTACTTTTTTGCATAGGAAATTATTTGATAGGTGAATGGTGAAATGAAAATTCAATTGAAGCCATAAAGCTACCTGGAATTTTACATTTATTAGTCGAAAACATTTGTTTTTGGATTTTCAGGGTCCCCGGGAACAAAATCAAGCGATTTTTGCTAACTTGAAAGGCAAAAATAAAATTAATTGAATTATTAATGGAAATTGGATGGAGATATTAGGATTGGACATAGGAGGTTCCGGCATCAAGGCTGCTCCGGTGAATATTGAAACGGGGGAGCTCACAGCTGAAAGATTCAGGGTACCTACCCCGAAGCCCACTAAACCGGAAAGTGTAGCGGATGCAGTCCTAACTCTGATCGAACATTTTGACTGGAAAGGACCTATTGGTTGCGGATTTCCGACAGTAGTGAATAATGGGCGATGCATGACCAAAAGCAATATTCACAAAAGTTGGGTGGGAGTACAGGTAGATCAATTGCTTTCGGAAAAGACAGGACTCCCGGTTACCGTCATCAATGATGCCGATGCCGCCGGTCTGGCTGAAATGACCTTTGGGGCTGGAAAAGGAAAAATGGGATTGGTAGTCACGGTTACCATAGGTACAGGGTTAGGTACGGGGGTATTTTATAACGGTCAATTGATCCCCAATTTTGAACTGGGAAGAATATATTATAAAAACGGAGAAATCATTGAGTATTTCGCAGCCGACTCGGCACGCAAAAGTGAAAATCTCAGCTACAAAACCTGGGGAAAACGCTTCAATAAATTCTTAAAGCACACCGTAAGGATCATCTCGCCTGACTTGTTCATTTTGGGGGGAGGAGCCAGTAAAAAACTGGACAAGTTCGAAAATGAAATCACCGTGGATGTACCTGTTATCGTTGCTGAGAATAAAAATGAAGCCGGCATCATTGGAGCAGCAGTGGCTGCTCATCTGAAAATGCTCAAAGAACAATCCGTCATATGAAAATCAGGATACTGATCGGAGGACTGATTTTTTCCCTGGCCTCAGTTTCCTGGGGACTATGCCAAAACACCATCATGACAGTCAAGGGGCCCATACCTGCAGAACAAATGGGGCAGACACTGATTCATGAACATGTACTGGTGGACTTTATTGGTGCGGATAGCATCTCCCCTTCCCGTTGGGACCAGGCAGAAGTGTTGGAAGTAGTCAGCCCTTATCTGAGTGAGCTGTCAGATCTCGGCATCCAAACCCTGGTAGAATGTACCCCAGCTTACCTGGGCAGAGATCCGGAATTACTGTTTGCACTTTCTGAGAAGACGGGCCTTCAGATCCTAACCAATACAGGGTTTTATGGGGCCGTAAATAACAAGTACCTTCCTGAAAAAGCTTTTTCCTTATCGGTAGATGAGCTGGCAGACATTTGGGTGGAAGAATGGAATGGAGGCATTGAAAATACCGGCATCAAACCGGGCTTTATCAAAATTGGTGTCAATGGTGACAGCCTTTCCGAAATGCACGAAAAACTCATCCTGGCAGCAGGTCTTACCCATAAACAGACCGGCTTGACCATTGCCTCACATACTGGTCCGGCCCTGCCTGCCAGACAGCAGATTGAAACATTAAAAACCATAGGTGTCCATCCTTCAGCCTTCATTTGGGTGCATGCCCAAAGTGAGGAAAGACTGGAAAACTATTCCCTGATGGCCAATGAAGGTGCCTGGATAAGCCTGGATGGTATACAGCCATCCAACCAAAAGGATTATTTAAAAAAATTAAAGTTTCTCCGGGACGAAGGCCATTTGGACCGGGTTTTGATTTCCCATGATGCAGGCTGGTACAGCCCCGGTGAGGAAAAGGGAGGCAATTTTAGGGAGTACATCACCATACCCAGGGAATTCATTCCCCTGTTGCTTGCGAATGGTTTTACTGATGCAGACATCCGGCAGCTTATGGTCACTAATCCTGCCAAAGCATTTACCATTAGAAAAAAGCTATTAGAAAACAATTGAATCAATTACTCGATTTATAAAAACCCAAATACCATGAAAATTAAAAGCATTGTACCAGGCCTGATGATCATTTTCTTTCTGATCAATCACAGTTACGCTCAGGAGCCAAAAATGAAAACCATTTTTAACGGAAAAAACCTGAAAGGATGGACCGTTGAGCCGGAAGACAACATGTGGTGGACCGTTGAAGACGGAAAGATAGCGGCGGAGAATGACCCCACTAAAACGGGATCCATCCTCTGGACCAAAAAAAAGTTTGGTGATTTTGTCTTTCAAATGGACTTCCTGATGGGTATCGGCACGGTTGACTCAGGCATATTCCTCAGGTCCGAAAAAGACCAGATACAAATTGGAATTTCCGGCTCCTTGCAACGGGACATGACCGGATCACCTTATATCCCCGGAAAGTCTTACCCTGTAGAAGCTGAGGGGGTAAAGGATATCCTACAACTCAAGTCTTGGAATACCATGAAAGTAAAACTGGTAAATCAAACCTACACAGTTTGGATCAATGGAGAAGAAGTGATGACCTACACTTCGGAAAACATGCCTGATAAAGGCCCGATTGGACTGCAACTTCACCCCAATAATGAAATGAGCATCCAATTTAAAAATATTCAAGTTGGTAAATTATAGGTCTAAATCTGCCGTTAAAAAATAAAAGAAAGGAGATTATCATTTCTTTAAGTGACATTGATCATGTTTTTTCAAAAAGCATTTTGTTTATTTTGAAATACATCGACAAAGCATCTGTCCGTGTATGTCTGGAAACAGCACTTTAGCTGTTTAAAATTTGAATAAAGCTTTTAACCAAAAACTATAATCATGAAACGCATCATTGTTCCCGTGGATTTTTCTCCCTATTCAGAAATTGCCTTTCTAAGTGCTGCCAAAATTGCCAGTAAGGGAGACGCCAGCATTTCTTGTGTAAATGTCATCAACTCAGATCTGGACTGGAAAAACCTTTCAGAAAAGGAAAAATCCAAGTATCCTGAAGTCCTTGACCTGGAGGCAGAGGCCAAGGACAAGCTAAAATCATTTATCAGCACCCATAAGGTAAAGAGCACTCCCATTGAAGCCCTGGTGGAGGTGGGTGTTCCCAATCAGGTATTGGCAGAAATCGCCAACAAACAAAAAGCCGACCTTATCGTAATAGGTGCCTACGGTAAAGGCTATGAAGAAGGAAAATTTATTGGTTCTACCACGCAAAAAGTAATGCGAAACGCCAATTGCCCGGTATTGGCGGTTAAAAAAGTGCTGGATGGCAGGGCCATGAAAAAAATGGTCTTTGCCTCCTTGTTCAATGAAGTGAGCAAACCTGCTTTTACCAGAATGAAGCCTCTGATAAAAAATATTGGCGCTTCAGTGTATTTTCTTTTTGTCAATACACCTTCTAAATTTACAGATAGCGGCAGGGCAGAAGAGCAGATGCGCCAATATGCCACTGGCCAGGAAGACCTGATCATTCACCGGCACATCTTTAACCATGAAGAAGCTGAAAAGGGCATTGTGGCCTTTGCCGAGAAAGAAAAAGCAGGTATCATTGGAATCGCTTCCAATGTGAGGAAAACAAATGCTTCCTACCAAATCGGGGTAACCGATACTGTGCTTTACAAGACAGATATTCCCGTATTGAGTGTGAAGTTTGAATAAATCTTTTTCCTGCGGCCGGTATTTTTGACCATGCCGGCCGCATTTCCTTATCCAGGAACCATCCTTTTATGTTCCTGCCAAATGCCTTTTCCATGGCAGTAAGACAAGCCCAACCGGATAAGGGCTTGTTTTTCAGGTTTTGCTAATAGCGTCGATTTCCTGTTTCCGGATAGATGAGATACCTTCCCAAATCAACTCCAAACCGGAAAATACCTGCTGGATCACATTGGCCATGGTAGAAATGCTAACATCAGTCTTTCTTGATTTAAGCTGTGTGTACAGCAATTGAAGCAGGGTTGAATAATTGGATTTTAATTTTTCTTTTACACTTTGGATGATCTCCGGATTTGCTTCATTCATGGCTAAATACTCCTCAAAAACGGTAAGGAAATCCTTTACCTCTGACTGCAGGCTTTCCAGGATTTCAGTTACAAAAGGTTCTTCCGCATTTTCCATTTCCACTAAATTATGCACAATATCTTTAAACTCTTTGGCCCCAACTACCAGGGACCTGAGGGTTTGTGTCAAATTACCTAGCAGGGCGGCATCGTTCAGGCTAAGTTTTTTCTCCTGCAAATACATGACAAAAAGGTACAGTTCTTCCTCCAGGTTTTTAAGGTTTTGGTAATCCTGCAACAAATCCCTTGGCTGGTAGGTTATTTTCTTCCAAACCGAAGCATCCTTTTTAGGCCCTTTATGCTTGTTAATGATTTTTCGAACAAATTTCAAAGCGTCTTTTAAGACCCAGTCCAATTCTTTTTCAAAAGCAAGAACTGCTACCGAAGGCACATCTAAAGGGACATTCTTAATGTACCTGGACCTACCTTTGGGTACATCGGCTTTAAATTTTTTAACCAGCCACCTTTCAAGGGTAGGTAAAAAGGGGAAAAAGCCGAGAATCATGATGAGGTTGATTAGGGAATTTAAAATTACCAATTCCATTAATGGATCCAATATATTAAACCAATGCATGGTCAGGTAGATCAATTGATCTATCCAAAAAAAACAAATCAAACCTGCTATCAAATTAAACATGAGATTAGCCAGAGCCAGTCGCTTTTTATCAGCTGAACCATCAAATGCCCCCAGGATCAGGGTAAATGTTGTCCCAATATTAGCACCAATGACCATGGCCAAAGCATGGTCTGTCCCTATCATCTGCGCATTTACGGCACTCAAAACGATTACAATCATGGCGGAGCTGGATTGGATCATCGCTGTAATGATTATTCCCGTAATTAAATACACCCAGAGTCCATAGGATTTAAGGGCACTGAGATCCATGGCCGCAGCATACCCCTCAATAGCCAGTTTCATATAATCCAATCCCAAAAACAATAAACCGAATCCCAATAAGAAAATCCCGGAGTTTTTCAGAACGGGCCTGCTGTTCATAAACAGGTAAGTCATAACCCCAATGGCCAAAAAGGGAAAAGCAAAATCAGACACACTGATTTTGAACCCAAAAGTAGCTACTATCCAGGCGGTGAAGGTAGTCCCCAGATTGGCTCCCAGAACCACACCCAGGGAATTCCGCAAACTGATCATCCCTCCACCTAAAAATGCCAGAACCAAAAGGGTAACCAGGGAGCTACTTTGGAGAATGGCAGTAATACCCGTACCTGCCAAAATGCCTTTCCAGGATTTATCGGTAAATCTATGTAACAGATTTTTAAAAGAATTACCGCCCAGTTGCCGGATAGCCTGTTCCAATTGGCTCATTCCCCAGAGAAACAGTCCTATACCTGCCAGAAACTCCCAATAGTCAAATCCTTCTTCCATAGTATCAATGATTTTAATTGGTAAAAGCAAAAAGCTTATGGCTGATTTTACAATACATGCGTGCCATTGGAATCAACAGCTGAAACCCGCAACAATTGACGCCTGAAGGCAAAATACCAAACCTTTTTGGTAAAATCAGCGCATTCCACCATTCTACTGGCGAAAACCAATAAATTAAAGTAGTTTTAAAGACTTTTTCTTCCTTGATGCAATCGATTGTCTCAGGATTATAAAATCAAAGTATAATGTTTATCTTTACTGCATACAAATTAAGAATTGATTTGATCACCAAATAATTACTATAAAACACTTAAAATGACCCCTATTATGAACAAACGAAATTATAGCCTGCTCATTTTGGTTTGCCTGCTTATGGCGGCCTGTGGGAAACCCACTGTAGAAACAAGGGAAGGATGGACCAACCTGTTTGATGGAGAAAGCCTGGATGGATGGAAACAACTGGATGGGGAAGCCGAATTCAGCATTGAAGATGGCGTCATTGTCGGATCGGCAGTTGCCAATACACCCAATACCTTTCTGGTGACAGAAGAGACTTTCGAAGACTTTATCCTGGAACTGGAAATCAGGGTAGACGATGAATCCAGTAATTCAGGAGTGATGGTAAGAGGGCAACATAATCCGGATGCCAATGATGGCAAAGGAAGGGTTTTTGGTTACCAGGTGGAATGTGATCCAAAAGAAAGGGCCTGGTCCGGAGGTATTTATGACGAAGCCCGCAGAGGCTGGTTGTACCCTTTGACTTACAATCCGGATGCAAGAAGTGCATTTAAATTAGGCGAGTTCAATACGTACAGGGTTGAATTCATTGACAACACTTTGAAAACCTGGGTCAACGGGCAGGAAGTAGCTTACCTGGTAGATGACATGGACCGTTCAGGTTTTATTGGCCTTCAGGTTCACGGAATAGGAGACAATCCCGAAAATGCGGGCAAGAAAACCTATTTCAGAAATATCCGCATCAAGACAGAAGACCTGTCCCCTACTCCTTTTGAAAACGATGTGTTTGTCGTCAGTACCATTGATAATGAACTCACTCCCCATGAAGAGGACAAAGGCTGGAAGCTCCTTTTTGATGGAAGGACCAGTGAAGGGTGGAGAAGTGCCAAAGCAGAAACTTTTCCCGAAGGAGGATGGACCATCAATGATGGTGTGTTGACCATTGAAGCTGCCGATGGCAGAGAATCCGCCAATGCCGGCGACATTGTCACCGTGGACAAGTACAGCGCATTCGACCTGGCCTTTGACTTTAAACTGACAGAAGGAGCCAATAGCGGGGTCAAATACTTCGTTACACTCAATGAAAACAATTCTGGCTCAGCCATTGGTTTGGAATACCAGATCCTCGATGATGAAAGGCATCCTGATGCCAAGCAGGGAAAAGATGGCAACAGAACCCTGTCCTCTTTGTATGACCTGATCAAGGCAGACAAGCAATCCCGCTTCGTCCGGCCAATTGGGGAATGGAATAAAGGAAGAATAGTGGTCCGTCCGGACAATACGGTGGAGCACTACATCAATGGCCTGAAAGTGGTGGAATATACCAGAGGATCTGAAGCCTACAGAGAGCTGGTGGCCGATAGCAAATACAAGGTTTGGGAAAATTTCGGAGAGGCTGAAGAGGGCCATATACTTTTACAGGATCATGGTGATGAAGTTCATTACAAAAACATTAAAATAAAAGAATTGAACTGAGTGCCAGCATCAAATGCTGTTTATCCTGGAAAAGGCAAACCGAATGGTTTGCCTTTTCTTTTTTCATTAATGTCCAGGATGCCAACAATTCTTTACACTTACCTTCAGTTGATTTCAAAAAAAAATCTAGCGATACCAGCTGGATCACAATTAAACATAAAACCTTGCAATTGTTCTGAAAAATTTATTAATTGCCTTTCATGTATAGAATATGCCGTTTGTGTATTAACATGCAATCGATTGCATGTTCTTTATTTTAAAAAATAGTTTTTATCAATAAATTATTAAATTCAAACCTGAAATAAGTTTAATACCTAACGAAAAGTTAATACATGTAAGAAAAAAGCAAGTAAATCAATGCAGGCAGGCTGGTATTTTACTTTAAGTACAAGCTTTGCGAAAAATTATCATTCAATTAACGTCAAACCAAAAATTATGACCTCGAAAAATTACCTGAAAACAGGGCTATTATTGTTTCTGATGGCCTTTAGTACCCACCTGGCACTGGCACAAAATGTGCAGGTCAGCGGGCAGATTACAGATGAAAATGAAATGCCCATCCCCGGGGCATCCGTGTTGGTAAAAGGCACCTCCACCGGTGCAGCTGCAGACCTTGATGGCAACTATAACATTTCGGCACCGGCAAATGCAACCCTGGTATTTTCCTTTATTGGTTATTCACCCAAAGAGGTGGCCATTGGCAACCAATCCCAAATAAACGTTCAGCTTGAACCTGATGTTTCAGATCTTGAAGAAGTGGTTGTAGTAGGCTATGGTACTACCCGAAAAAGCCAGCTGACGGGAGCCATTTCCTCCGTTGGCAGCAGAGAAATAGCTGAGCAACCCATAGTAGATGCAAGGCAGGCCCTTCAGGGTCGTGCCACGGGAGTAGATGTGACCCAGGCGGGTAGTAAGCCCGGTTCCGCTCCTCAGGTCAGGATCCGTGGAAGGCGATCCTTTAATGCCGGAAATGATCCCCTGTATGTAGTGGATAATATTCCAATTGCAGGTGGAATAAATGACATCAACCCCCAGGACATTGTATCCATGGAGGTATTGAAGGATGCTTCTGCTACTGCCATATATGGTTCCAGAGGAGCCAACGGTGTGGTACTTATTACCACCAAAAGAGGCGAGGTAGGAAAAACTGTAGTTTCTTTTGATTCTTATTATGGAGTCAACCAAAGTCTGGGAAGAATCGAAAACTTTAACGGCGAGGAATTTGCTGAATACAAGAGGGAATCCAGAAGAGCCGTAGGAGAATATCCTGAAGGTCCTGCCACCCAGGAAGCAGACGAAGGACTTTTTGAGCCCAACGAATTGGAAAGCATCCGACTTGGTAGGAGTTTTGATTATATTGATGCACTGACCAGAACCGGGAATATCCAAAGTCACCAAATCAGTGTTTCAGGTGGAAGTGACAAAACTACCTTTTTCCTCTCCGGAAACATGTTCCGTGATGTGGGTGTAGTGAAAAATCAGGATTTCAGTCGGTATTCTTTCCGGGCAAATGTAGACCATAAGATAAACGATAAATTCCGAATAGGTACTTCTACCCTCTTTACCTACAGTGAGCGAAACGGTGAAAATTTTAATCCTATCGGTGGAGCCCTTCAGGAAAACCCTTTGGGCAAAACCTTTAATGATGATGGGACAATCAATTTCCAGCCTACCAATGATGGCCTGAGGACCAATCCCCTGGCTGAAATTGTACCAGGTGCCCATGAAGACCTGACCAAAAGGTACAGGATCTTCAACAGTGTCTACGCCATGTGGGATATTGCCCCAGGCTTAAGTTACAGGGTCAATTTTGGTCCGGACATCACGATCAGAAGAAGTGGAAGGTTTATCGGTTCTCAAACCAATGCTCGCCGAGGTGGAGACCCAACCGGTAGTGTCAATGAAGAGTTTCAGGTCAATTATACCCTGGAAAACATTATCAATTATTCCAAAACATTTAACGACATACACAACTTTCAATTTACGGGACTACAATCCTTGCAAAAAGATAACCGGGAATTTACCAGCATCAACGTATTGGGAATCCCTGCAGAGAGCCAATTTTTCCACCGGCTGGGTGATGCCAGCCAGATTACAGGAGCCAATACCAACCTGATCCAATGGACATTAATGTCTTTCATGGGAAGGTTGAATTATGATTACAAAGGCAAATTTCTGTTAACAGGTACCATCAGGGCTGACGGATCTTCCAGGTTTGGAGAAAACAACCGATACGGTTACTTCCCCTCTGTGGCTTTTGGTTGGAACATAGGAGATGAAGATTTCCTTTCCGGAAGCGAGTTTCTGGATCAACTGAAGTTAAGAACCAGCTATGGATCTATAGGAAACCAGGGTATCGATCCTTACCAGACGCAACCTTTGCTGGCCAGAACTTCCTATGAATTCGGAGGAGATGCGGCATTTGGCTATCGGCCAAATACTATCGGTAACCCTGACCTGAGGTGGGAAACTTCTACTACCGCCAACGCCGGTTTGGATTTTGCCTTTTCACAAGGCCGCATATCCGGTACATTAGAGTACTACGTAACCACCACTTCAGATTTATTGGCTCCTCAGCCATTGCCCAATTCTACAGGATTTGGTGGGTTTATCACCAATATTGGTAAAACCCAAAACAGGGGTATTGAACTTACTTTAAATACCATCAACATCGACAGGGGTGGTTTCAGGTGGTCAACTGATTTTATTTTCAATAGAAACCGGGAAGAGATCCTTGAACTTGCCGATGGAGATGATATAGGTGCCGGAAGATTTATCGGAGAACCACTTACCGTGTTTTTCGACTGGAATAAGGAAGGTATCTGGCAATTGGATGAAGCAGATGAAGCAGCTGTCTACAGTGACCAGCCTGGTATCATTAAGGTGGAAGACATCAATGACGATGGACAGATCAATGCCGATGACCGACAGATTCTGGGTTCTGCCGTTCCTGATTTTTCCGGTGGTATCACCAACAGGATATCTTATAAAGGCATTGACTTTTCGTTCTTTGTCTTTGGCAGATTCGGCTCCATGATCAGAAGTGATTTCCACACCGGAGGTTTCAATGCATTGGCAGGACGTTATAACAACCTGAATGTCGACTACTGGACGCCAGACAACCCTACCAATGATTATCCGCGCCCTAATGTCAACCAGGAATTCCCCAAGTATTCTACTTCTTTAAGGTACTTCAATGGTACTTTCCTGAAGGTAAGGAACATCAACCTGGGTTACACCTTCCCTGCACCAATAGTAGAAAAACTTAAACTGAGTAGCCTCAGGGTTTATTCCAGTATTCAGCAGCCATTTATCTTCTCTGAATACAGAAGCAGGCATGCAGGTATTGACCCAGAAACATTCATCGATGGTGAGCAAGGCGTAGAGGGTGGTGTAGTCAATTCAAACATCGCCCCTGCTGTGACACAGATTACATTTGGCATTAACGCGAAGTTTTAAGCGGAAACTAAATTACTGAAACAACATGAAATCAAATATCAAAAATATATTTTCAAAATACTCCAGGATTGGCATGATGGGAGCTGCATTGTTTGCTGCCGCCAGCTGTGAAGGAATTCTTGAAGAAGAGGTAATATCCAATATCGGCAATGATTACCTCAACACCCCAAGCGGATTGAATGATGGCTTACACGCTGCCTACAGTTCATTAAGGGCCTGGTATGGAACCGAAAGGGGAAATAATTTCACCATATTCGGTACAGATACCTATACCAATGGTGCTGATGGCTCCTTCAAATACATGAATTTCTATACCTCAGATTTTGACTCCCAAAATTCTCACGTCAGGGAAATATGGGACCAGTTCTATCAGGGAATCAACACCTGCAACGCTGTGATAGACCGGGCACCTGAAGTCGAAGGATTGTCTCAGGAAATCAAGGACCAAAGGGTAGCGGAAGCCAAATTTATCAGGGCACACCATTACTTCATATTGGTTCAGCTCTTCGGGCCGGTTGACCTCCAACTGTCCGAATCTGTTATTCCTTCCACAGAAGTGACCCGCACTCCGGTTCCAGATATTTATGCAGCCATTATCAGTGATTTGGAAGATGCCATTCCTTTATTGGAC
The DNA here is from genome assembly GCF_010993705.1 of Cyclobacterium sp. SYSU L10401. Lineage (GTDB taxonomy): Bacteria > Bacteroidota > Bacteroidia > Cytophagales > Cyclobacteriaceae > Cyclobacterium. The sequence continues at coordinate 75,112 of NZ_WOFO01000015.1, forward strand.
CCTGTCTCTCAGGCAGATGATTATGGTAGAGCTACCAGGCCGGCTGCTGAGCACCTGCTGGGTAAAGTCTACATTACCAAGGCTACGTCAGAAGCTGCCGCTAGCGATGATTATGCCAAGGCAGAGCCACTATTACAGAATGTGATTAACAATTATGACTTCAGTTTGCTGGATAATTTTGGTGATATCCACGCATTTGGTAATGAAGTAAACGATGAGGTAGTTTTTGCAGTGCAATACGGAAGGAATCCCCTTACAAACGGAGGAGGTAACAACTCCCACGTCTTTTTCCTGATGGAATATGACGTTCAGCCAGGAATGAGAAGGGATACCCAAAACGGACGTCCATTCAAAAGGTATAAGCCTACTAATTATACCTACAATGTGATCTTTGCTGACCGTGAGAATGACAGCAGGTATTTCAATACCTTTCTGGACGTTTATTACTCCAACAATCCCGGCACCTACAACACCAACTTTGACCAGTCAAAGGATCAGGTAACGTTTGCTGCCGGGGATACGGCAATTTACATCCCAGGATACGAAATGCCGGAAGCCGAAAGGGCTCAAAAGCCGTATCAGGTGCTGGTACCTTCTGCTTACAGTGAGCGACTATTTACCAGCCTGAGAAAACACATGGATCCGGGAAGAGCTGATTTGACCCAATTTCAAGGTGGAAGGGATTATATCGCTTTCAGACTGGGAGATACTTACCTGCTCCTTGCTGAAGCACAGCTAATGCAAGAAAAAGTAGCTGAAGCCACTGAGACCATCAACGTTATCCGCAGGAGAGCAGCATTTCCTGGTAAAGAAGATCAGATGGAAATCACTTCTGGTGAAATGGACATGGAAATGATCGTTGAAGAAAGGGCCAGAGAATTACTAGGTGAGCAACAAAGATGGCTGGACCTGAAAAGGTGGGGTATCTTATTGGAAAGGGTAAGGGAGCACAACCCTCAGGCCTCAGGGCTGCAGGATTTCCACCTGCTTAGACCGATTCCTCAAAACCAAATCGACCGCGCTGACTCATTTAGCCAAAATCCGGGATATTAAATCATTTCCCATTCAACTGCAAAAGGGCTTGAAATTATTTTCAAGCCCTTTTTTTAATTTAAAACCCAGCCACAAAATGATAGGATGCCATAAATATTTACATGGTATACCTGGCCTTAGCCAAAAATCTACTGACTTTTTCAAAGGGATCCCTTGGATAAAGCCGTATTGAAAGAATAGGCATTCAGACTTAGTTTCAGGTTATTTTGGCTAACCGCAGGCTTCTCAGGTAGAGTAAGTGGATAAATTAACGGCAAGCCGGCAAGCTGTACTCCTTTCTTGACAAAGTCTCTTCTTTTGAATAAAAGCATGTTTCCTGGGTCAGACAAATATTTTGTGTGAGGATAGCAGTAATAAAATCAAATAAAAACATATTCCAGCTTTTCTCCATATTAATATACCGGCTATAAAGATTTAAAGGTAATAAAAATAAGAATAAGTAGATTTTCATAAAATTTTAATTTAATTTGTGCAATCGATTGCCTAAACCCGGAAATTACTGGCTTAAGATAAAATTAATTTTTATTATTGCTTTGACTTTAAAATTTATAGGAAATGGAGAACATATTGAATGCAACAAAAAATACATTTTTAACCGATGATTTTCTGCTAAAAAGTGATTTTGCCCGGAGACTGTACCATGATCACGCCAAAAAAATGCCCATCATCGATTACCATTGTCATTTGTCCCCGCATGATATCGCCACCGATCGTCAATTTAAAAACATGACTGCCATTTGGCTGGAAGGAGATCACTACAAGTGGAGGGCCATGAGAACCCTGGGAGTCAATGAAAAATTCATTACCGGAGAGGCATCTGACAAGGAGAAATTTGAGAGTTGGGCCAAATCTGTTCCCCATACCATGCGAAATCCCCTGTATCACTGGACACATCTGGAGCTATTGAGGTATTTTGGAATTGACCGCTTACTTGATGAAAGCTCTGCCAGCCAGGTTTATGAAGAAACTACCGGTTTGTTGCAGGAGGATTCCTACAGCACAAGGGGCTTGCTTTCCAGAATGAATGTCGAAGTGGTCTGTACGACGGATGACCCCATCGACTCCCTTCAATACCACCAAATGGCAAAAAACAAAAACCTGCCGCTCAAGCTCTTGCCAGCCTTCAGACCCGATCAGGCTTATGCCGTAGAAAACCCAAAAAACTATCTTTCCTACCTGGATAAATTATCGCAGGTGTCAGGAGTGGAAATAAACAAATACGAAGACCTGCTTTCGGCTCTGGAAAACCGGGTAGCCTACTTTCATGAAAATGGAGGCCGACTGGCGGATCACGGCCTGGAACAGTTGTATTTCTTTGATGAAAACAAATACGCCATCGCCTCCCTCTTTTCTAAAATCAAGGATGGGAAATCACTGGAACCTGACGAAGTGAGATTTTTTAAATTCAAAACCCTGACAGCATTGAGTAAAATGTACCATGCCAAAGGCTGGACACAACAATATCACCTGGGTGCTTTAAGGAACAACAACCGGAGAATGTTAAAGGTATTGGGACCCGACACAGGCTTTGATTCCATTGGGGATTTCCCTCAAAGTGTGGCCCTATCAGGCTACCTGAACAACCTGGACAGCAGCGATCAACTTGCCAAAACCATACTTTATAACCTCAACCCAGCTGACAATGAGGTAATGGCTACCATGATAGGCAACTTCAATGATGGCTCCATCAAAGGAAAAGTGCAGTTTGGATCGGGCTGGTGGTACATGGACCAGAAAGATGGCATGGAAAAACAAATGAACACCCTATCCAACATGGGCATTCTCAGTTGCTTTGTGGGCATGCTGACGGACAGCAGGAGTTTCCTTTCCTTTCCCCGCCATGAATACTTCAGAAGAATCCTTTGCAACCTTATTGGTCAGGATGTGACCAATGGCGAACTGCCTGCGGATGAAAAGTGGTTGGGCCAAATGGTGGAAAATATCTGCTACAACAATGCCAGGGAATACTTCGGCTTTTACGAATCCTGAAAACCTACCCGTAACCCCATAAACTTCACCAGAGCGCCCCCCGAAAGGATGGGGCGCTTTATTTTTTCCTCCTACCCGATCAAGTTGTAATCCGATCCTAAAGCACCATGTTGGCTGCCTTTGGTTCAGGTTTATGGAAATAGTGAGCAATGCCAAAATACATTACCACCACAAAACAAATCATAGGCACATAATAGGAAAGATGAATATTGCCGGAGATATCAGAAACCTGACCCTGAGCAGCGGTAATCAAGGCTCCCCCAAGAATGGCCATGATCAACCCCGAACCTCCCAATTTGGTGTCATTCCCTAATCCCTCAGCGGCCAGGCCATAAATGGTAGGAAACATCAAAGACATGCATACCGAGATTAAAACCAGGGCGACAACAGCTACCATTCCACTTGCATAAATCACCACAAAGCTCAGCAGGATAGCCAGAAAAGAGGAGGTAGCCAAAAGCAGGGAAGGCTTAAAGTACTTCATCAAGGCGGTAAATAAAAAGCGGCTGGCAGCAAACAGTATCAGGGAAACCAGGTAATAATCGGAGGCGTCACTTTCCATCATGTCCAACTCTGCCATCACATACCGGATGGTGAAAGACCAAACGCCAATCTGGGCTCCTACATAGAAGAACTGGGCCATTACACCCCGTACGTAGTTTTTGTTTTTCGACAGTCTCCTGAAGCCGGCTATGATTCCGTCCTTCTCTACCGTCTCAGAAGCCACCGGCATCCGCACGGCCTTGATTACAAACCAGACGAAAATCAGAAAAAAAGCCACTCCCACATAGGTACTCACTACCCCGGCCAACTCATCTGCCTGAATGGCTTTAAGGGCTTCCGGACTCATGCTGGTACGGTCTGAAGCTTCTGCGGTATTCAGTTGAGACAAAATAAAAACCTTACTGAGAAAAACACCTAAAACCGACCCAATAGGGTTAAAGGACTGCGCCAGGTTCAATCTCTGTGTCGCCGTTTCCGGAGGACCGATCACCAATATATAAGGATTTGCAGCAGTCTCTAAAATGGACAAACCTCCGGCCAGTACATACAAAGCCAATAGAAAAAAACCATAAGACATCATCATGCCTGCCGGGTAAAACAACAGCGAACCTATGGCAAATAAGCCCAGCCCGAGGAGAATACCCGACTTGTAGGTGTATTTTCTAATAAAAATAGCCGCCGGCAATGCCAGACAGAAGTAGGAGCCGTAAAAGGCCAATTGAATCCAGGAAGTCTGGAAATCAGTCATACTCATGATCCTTTTAAAGGCTGCCAGTAAAGTATCGGTCATGTTGTGGGCCACTCCCCAAAGCATGAATAGGGAAGTAAGCAGTAGAAAAGGCCAGAAGTCTCTCTTGGAAATCAATTCGGCTTTGGCCGGTGGTATTTGTTGACTCATGGGTTTATATAATTAATTTTTTAGGTTATATGAAGGACAATGCGGAAATTAAGGATTTATCTTTTAACTCCTCCCAAAATCGCTCAGGAATTTTATTTTCGGCTGCCTGTAGGTTCTTTTGGATCAAATCGGGCTGATTGATGCTGAGGGCTACACTACAGATTCCAGGAATGGAAAGGGCAAACTGAATGCAGGCATGAAATGGGGCCACATCATGGGTCTCACATACTTTAAAAAATTGCTCCCTCCACAGGTATTTTTCTCTTCCTTCAGGACTTTTTGGATCTAATTTTCTGTAGTCAAAATAGTCTTCCCCGACCAAAAATCCCGATTGAAAGATGGCAGCATTGATGATGCCGACTTGGTCTTGGCGAAGCAAGGCGATAAAATCCATCAATTCCGGAGGATGAGTGTAGAGGGACAAACTATTCGCCAGCATGATATAGTCCAGGGGAACCTCTCTATAAATCTTTCGGATGATGGTCCAATCCTTGGCTCCCACGCCTACTCCCTTGACTTTTCCTTCTTTTTTAAGTTTGATAAGTGCCCGAAAAGCTTCCATAACCTGCTGCCAGCGGAGCCTTTCTTCCTGCTCATCCCTGGCTGCACTTAAAAATTCATCCGGATCATGCAGGGAAACCAATTGAGGACTATATCCCCGGAGTAGCTGATTGTCCTTTTCGAAACATTCCAAAATCCCCTCATAACCGATTTTCTGCACTGCATCATGTTGTAGACCTTTCCAGATTCCCGGTTCAAAGCTGGGCTCCTCCCCCTCAAGTGGTACCCTCACCCAGCCCAGTTTGTTGGTAATGATTACCTGATTCTCAGGAATGGCAGATTCCCTTAAAAACTCTCCTAAAACTTCCAAAGCAAGTCCGGCACCATATTTTCCCGCCGTATCAAATACGGTATAGGGGGCTGTTTGGCGGAAAATTTCCTTTAAAATGGATTTTTTTTCAGCTTTGGGATAGGCATGAAAAAGATTGCCCAGGGCACTACTCCCAAATATGACAGGAGGGAACTTTAAACCGGTCTGACCCAAAGGTTTTACTTTCATTCGATTATATGCTCAAAGCCGATCCACGGTAATTTACTCAGTCTTTTTTATTTTTTACACCAAAGTGCCTGTCCCGTTCAAAGGTTTCCAGGTGCCGGTGTTTTTTGGATTCATAAATATCTGCGATGGTAATCAAAATCCCTGTTTCCTCCACGGCTCCAAATTCATAGTTCATGGCGGTCCCAAAGGTTTTCATGGTAGAGGAAAGGTTCATGTAGGTATTGATAAGGGGTGGGATATTTTCTCCCAGTGACCTTACAGTGGAATTGAGTAGCTTATACCCTTCTTTATAACTGAGTCCATCAAAAAACCCTTTGTAGTTATTTTCCTCTGTCTTATACCCCAGTGGATCAATGGGTACTATCAATTCATCCTTGTCAGGAAAATAATGGTTCATGAAATAAATCAGCAAATCCCTTGCCTTCGCCTGGTAATGGGGATACATGGTCACTTTGCCAAAAAGGTATTTCACATCCGGGTTGAGCATCACTACTGCACCGAGGCCATCCCACAAATTGTCCAAAGAAAAGATCCCTTTTCTGTTGTCTACGCTGGGCTGATATTTGGGCTGGACAAATGACCTGCCAAGCTCGATGGTATAGGGCAGGTAGTCCTTTACAAACCGATCTGAAAAATTAAATAAGTGGGCGGTAGAAAGGTTTACGGATCCATTGGAAGCAAGCCCTGCATTTGCACATTTGATCAGCCGGTAACCTGCTATGATCTCTTTATCTTCCGGGTTCCAGGCGATGAGCTGCTCGTAACAATTTTCACAGGTATCATTCTCATCAATATCCAGCGGAAGGCCCGTACCTCCACCTGCTGCTCTGAAAGACACCTCTCTTAACCTTCCGATTTCCTTGAGCACATTGGGCGCATTGTGCTGGTTCACCAGGTAAATCTCATTCTCTCCATTGTTTACATATCTCAAAAACCGCTCCGGCGTCAATTCACTATGTATAACCTCCCGGTCAATCGGGTTGATAATATCTTGCATAAATCCTACTTGTCTTGGACAATGTTGTAAACTATTTCTTTGACCTCTTCTGCCCAGTATTTATCCGTTTTAGAAGCATCAAAATACTTGTAAGAAATCGGTTTTCCTATGTGAACTACAATTTTTTTATTTTTTTGCCCGAACATTTCGTCAGCCAAATAAAACATTTCAATATTGGCCTTCACACCTATTTTTTTTCTAAGGTTGGCCAAATTATAAAAAAAAGATGAGTTTCTCCCCTCAATGTAAACGGGTACCACATCTTTTTTATATTTCCTGGCCTTATTTACGAAACTTTTCTTCCATTCCAGATCCCTGATCCCGTTCTCCTGCTTTCTGGACACCAAGCCGGCCGGAAATACAATTACGCCATTTTCAGAGGCATAGGTGTCTTCTATTACCTCTGCACCTTTCTTTCCATGAGTCCCGTGTTTGTTTACCGGAACAAAAAGTTTTCCAAAATGAGGAATATGCATCAACACATCATTGACAAGAAATCTCAGGTCTTTCCTGTACTTTCCCAACACATGCATCAACACCACGCCATCCAGTCCGCCGAGTGGGTGATTGGAAGCAAAAATCACACTTCCTTCCCTTGGAATATTTTCCTCTCCCTTGATTTCTATTTCTACTCCAAATTCCTCAATCAAAGCGTTTACAAAATCCAATTCTTTCAAATCCCCATGTTTCGACATGATTTGATTAACCTCAGATTCATGCACTATCCTTTTTACATAGCTCAAAACAAAACCTGGCATCCATTTAATCAAGGCAGGATTTTTGTCTCTGATTACTTTTTTAATGTCTATGAATTTTTTATCTTCCACGTAAGGTCTTATTGTCAGTCGGTTGGGCTACCACCTTTCAGTTCATATATGCTCTGATTCACAATCCCCTGTCATATATCCAACGCAATAGTAAAGCATACCAACCAAAAAGGCGTATTTTTTTCTAAGCAAAAATAGGGAAAATTAATTTATTGCCTTTGGTATTGATCAGTAACCTTCTGGTAAATGGTCCTGTCTATCCATCAAAAATGGGTATTGTAATCTGCCAAACCAGGATCAATCCCATAATTCTGTGAACAATCAACCGCCATACCGTGTTCTTTTACTTCACTTAAACTCCATCCACATGCAACTCGCAATTACAGGTCCCACCTCAGGTATTGGTGTAGAAAAAGTCAAGGCATTGGCTCCCAAATTTGATCAGGTATTTCTTTTGGTACGAGACATTGAAAAAGCCAAAGCACTTGTAAAAAAAATTAGTACTGAAGATACGGCGGGGAAATTCATCCCTGTTTTTTGTGACCTGGCCGACCTGGCTTCTGTAAAAAAAGCAGCAGAGGTGATCCGTACCCATACCGATAGCATTGATGTATTGATCAACAATGCCGGTGGCATTTTTCCGAAAAGAACCACTACCAAAGATGAATTGGAGCTGACTTTTTCGGCCAATCACCTGGGACATTTTTTACTAACAAAGGAGTTGATGCCCCTGTTGACAAATGGCAATGGCGCCAGGATCATCAACGTCAGTTCGGAAGCTCACAAAGCAGCTTCCGTAAATTTGAATGACCTTCAATTTGAAAAGGGATATAGCTCCTTTAAAGCATATGGCAATGCAAAACTTTTCAATATTCTTTTTACAAAATCGCTGGCAGAGAAATTTGGGGAACAACATATCGAAGCCTACGCCCTTCACCCGGGAGTGGTCAACACCAATTTTGGTCAGCAAAGCAAGGGATTTTTCAAAATGCTTATATCCCTGTTCAAACCCTTTATGATCAGCCCCGGAAAAGGAGCTGAAACAGGTATATTCTTAGCCAGTACAGCTGAAGTTCCAGGAAAAAACGGAGATTATTTCAAGAAATCCAAAGTGGCATCCCCCTCCAGGAAAGCCGAATCAAAAAAACTAAGGGATCAGATTTGGGAGAAAAGTGAAGAACTGGTGAAAAAACTGGCCTGAAATTTCGATTTTGGTAAATTCAATTAAATTTGAGAAAATGACCTTCATAAGTCCTTACCAATCTACTTGCCATTAACCTCCCCTTAATGAGAACACTGTATACTTTCCTTACTTTTTACTTGTGGTTTACAGTTCAGGTTTTCTCACAACAGGAAGAGGTGATGGAATTGAATTTGGAAAGTGCCCTTTCCCTGGCCTTTGAAAACCAACCTCTTTTGCAGCAGTTTATCAACGAGAGGGAGAAAACAACCTTCACCGTAAAGTCAGGAAAATCGGCCTGGCTGCCCCAACTGAACCTGGATGGGGCACTCAACCGGTATTTCCAACAGCCGGTGGCGATCTTTCCTGATTTTGATAACCCGGATTCCGGTGAATTCCAGGAAGTCAGAACCGGGGTTCCCCATAATGCCAATTTAAATTTTTCATTGAGCCAAAACCTGCTTAATAATGATCTTTTCCGGATAAGCGAACAGGCACCCTATTTAAACCAGGAAGCGTCACAAACACTGGAAGACTTTAAAATACAAATGGTGGCCGGGCTAAGCAAAGCATTTTATGAGGTGTTTCTGGCTGAAGAACAGGTCAGGTTGGCAGAAGAGGATATCAAAAGACAAAAAAGACAATTAGAAGACGCTGCCTTACAGCTGGAGGCAGGTTTAACGGATAATATAGATCTTAAAAGGGCAACCATAACCCTTCAAAATACCCAAAGCCAGCTGTACCAATACCTGCAAGAAAAACGAATAAAAATAGCTGCCTTAAGGTATTGGCTGGGCATGGAAGAGGACATTGAGATACATGTTCAGGCATCTGTCAGCCAACTGGAAGCGCAACTTTCGCCAGACACCCTGCTTGTATTTGAGGCAGAAAATCGCATCGAATACCAGCTATTGGAAAGTCAGAAAGACCTTCAAAAGGCGGAAATAAGCTATCAAAAAAGGCGATTTTTACCAGATATTTCGGCTTTTTATGATTACAATTTTCTTTTTTTAAGCCCTGTGGGTAGTCAACTTTTTGATCAGGTATATTCATTTTCTCTGATTGGCCTGCAACTCAACCTCCCCATTTTTTTAGGTGGAAAAAGAAGCTATGAAGCCAAAATGGCGGCTCTGGACCTGCGAAATTTACAACTGGCCCAAAAGAATCTTGTATTGGAGGTAAACCTGGAAATGCAGGAGGCCCTAAGTGCCTATAAGAACAGTGTTTACCTGTTGAAAATGCAAAAGAGCAACCGGGACCTGGCAGAAGAAATCTACGACACCATAAGCTTGCAATACGAGCAGGGGATCAAAAACTTTCTGGAAGTAATACAGGCAGAGACAGATTTGAGAACGGCAAGGATCAATTACCTGCGCTCCCTTTTCAATGCCATTACGGCGAGGATCGATCTGCAAAAAGCCCGTGGAGAAATAAAAACCGACTATTGATGAAAACAAAACTGTTACTTATCGGGCTGTTGGTCCTACATTATTCCTGCGATGAAAAAGAAAATACGGAAACCCAGGAAGTCAGGGTAGAGACCGCAGCCGTAAAAAAAGAGAAAATCGAACTATCGGATCAATATCCTGCGGTCACAGTGGCCTTGCAGGAGGTTGAGCTCCGGGCTGATGTTAGCGGTTACATCACCAATATCCTGTTTAAGGATGGGCAAAAGGTAAGAACTGGCCAATTGCTCTATGAAATTGACAAAAGTAGGTACCAGGCTACCCTGAATCAATCAGAGTCAAGACTCAAGATTGCGGCTTCCAACCTGGAAAGGGCGCAGAGAGATATGGACAGGTACCAGAAACTCAAAGAGGGGAATGCCATAGCCGGACAGGTATATGACAATGCACTAACGGACCTGCGCAATGCCGAATCGGAAATGCTGGCAGCCCAGGCTCAGGTAGACAATGACCTAACCAACCTCCAATATGCATCTGTTCGGTCTCCATTTACGGGTACCATTGGCTTTTCCTCCGTCCGTTTGGGAGCTTTGGTAAACCAGGGAGAAACACTCCTCAATGTCATCTCCTCCAATGACCCCATTGGTGTTGATTTTTTTGCCGGAGAAAAAAACCTTACAAAATTCCAAACCATGATGGAAGATAAAGAAAGGGTAAAGACGGATAGCACCTTTATGATCAGATTGCCCGGCGGAGAAATGCATCCCTATCCAGGTACCCTTGAAAACATGGACAGGGCTATCAATAGGGAAACTGGCACCATCCACATCAGGCTTCATTTTCCAAATCCGGATGATGTACTCAAGCCTGGCCTGAGTACCACCCTCAGGGTAAAAGCCATCAATGGCGATCCAGTGCTAACTATTCCTCAAAAAGCCACCATGGAGCAAATGGGGGAAATATCGGTTTTTGTCAGGGAGAATGACACTGCCCGGGAGAAGAAAATTGAATTGGGTAGAAAGTTTAAAGACCGGGTTATTGTTGAAACTGGTTTGGAAGAGGGACAGTCTATCGTTATCAGCGGCATGCAGAAATTAAACGACGGGGATAAAATCACCACGCAAAACAGGAATCCCGAATGATCTCATCCACTTTTATCCAGCGGCCCAACCTGGCCATTGTCCTTTCTTTGGTCATACTGCTTTTAGGAACGCTGGCCATAGTCAACCTACCCGTTTCTCAATATCCGAATATTACCCCTCCCATTATACAGGTGACGGCCACCTATACCGGTGCGGATGCCGAGACCATAGAACAAACGGTCGCTACGCCTTTGGAAACCCAGATCAACGGAACTCCGGGGATGGCATACATAGAAAGCACCAGTAGCAACGAGGGAAGAATGACCATGAACATCACCTTTGAGGTGGGGACAGACATTGATATAGCAGCAGTAGAGGTACAAAACCGGATCAATGTGGCAGAGGCTTTGCTGCCGGAAGAAGTTCGGAGACTGGGCATCACCATCCGAAAGCGAAACCCCAGCCTGTTGATGATTGTATCCATGTTCTCTCCGGAGGGAACCCATGACATTGATTTTTTAAACAATTATGCCAACATATTTGTCAAAAACGAATTACTCAGGGTGCCTGGGGTGGGGGATATTTTTACCCGGGCGCAGGATTTCAGCATGCGCATTTGGCTGCAGCCGGATAAACTATTTCAGATGGGCCTTTCGGCTGGTGAAGTCATCAATGCCCTCAGGGAACAGAACATACAGGTGGCCGCAGGGGCATTGGGCACCCCTCCGCAGCAGGGATTTCAATCCTTTGAATATACCTTGTTTACCAATGGGAGGCTAAACAGTGAGGAGGAGTTTGAAAATGTCATTGTAAAATCCGCAGCAGAGGGGGATCAATTGGTTTATCTCAGGGATGTGGCCAGGGTAGAATTGGGGAGGTTTGACTACTCGGTAAATAACTTTACCGATGGCAAACCAGCCGCTTACCTTATCGTCTATCAAACGCCAAACAGCAATATCCTGGATGTAGAGGAAGGAATAATCCAGGCCATGGATGAAATTCAGGAAAATTTCCCCAATGACATGGAATATGTCATTCCTTTCGAATCTGCCTCTGTGGTACGGGTATCCATTGGTGAGGTAGTGGAAGCATTGATCCTGGCCCTTTTACTGGTCTCCCTGGTTGTTTTTATATTCCTTCAGAACTGGAGAACTACGCTGATTCCGATCATTATTATCCCCGTCTCCATTATCGGCACATTTGCCCTGTTTATACCGCTGGGATTTTCCATTAATAACCTGACGCTTTTTGGTTTTGTGCTGGCCATAGGAATAGTCGTGGATGATGCCATCGTGGTAGTGGAAGCGGCCATGGGTTACATGGAAAAGGAAAAGCTAGCTGCCAGAGAGGCAGTCACCAAGGCCATGAAGGATATCTCAGGACCCGTCATTGCCATGTCCCTGATCATTGCCGCCGTCTTCATCCCGGTGGGCTTCATTCCAGGTATAGTGGGCCGACTGTACCAGCAATTTGCCATGGCCATCGCTGCTTCCGGCCTGATTTCAGGATTTGTGGCATTGTCCCTGACCCCTGCCCTTTGTTCTCTGATACTGAAACCCAAAAAAACATCCCAACAGGCCAAAGGCATTCAACGTTTTTTTAACTGGTTCAACCGAAAATTTGAAGCTTTTGGCAAGGGCTATATCCAAAGCATCGAGAAAAGTTTTTCACGTGCCAGGTACTATTTAGGGGGTCTGGTCCTTTTGATTCTGCTGACAGTGTTTTTTTTCAACATCAAACCATCCGGGTTTATACCCAATGAAGATGAAGGAAGGTTGTTCATCACCTATGAATTACCAGAGGGAGCCTCCACCGCCAGAAGCCTGGAAACCATCAAAAAATTGATGGAAATTCTGGGAGAAGAAGAGGATATTTTTCATTTTACTGCTGTGACTGGACTCAATGCGATTAATTTTTCCAGTAAATCAAATAGCGGAACGGTATTTTCCCAGCTTCAACCCTGGAGTAAACGGGAAGGCGAAGGACAAAACGCTTTTGAAATCCGGGACAGGCTGTTACGGGAATTAAACGAAAAAGTACCTGAAGCCAAAATAGTTATTGTAGCACCAGCTGCTATTCCGGGATTGGGCAGCACCTCCGGATTTTCGATGGTGGTGCAGGATCTTGACGGAACCTCAAGCATCACTGAGTTTGAAGCAGAAGTAAAAGCATTTGTTTCCAAAATGAACCAGACAGAAGAAATTGACAATGCTTTCACTTTCTTTAGTGCCACCACACCCTCCTACCGGGTGGAACTGGACCGGGAAAAAACGGCCAGGCTTGGTGTCAACATAGGTGATGCCTATGCCTCCATGCAAACCTACCTGGGAAGCACTTACGTCAATGATTTTATCCTCTATGGAAGAAATTTCAGAGTAATAGCTCAGGCAGATACCTCCTTCCGGGAGGATTTATCCGGTTTAGAGCAGATATTTGTCAAAAACAGCTCGGGGAACATGCTGCCATTGAGCAACCTGGTCAGTACCGAAGTCATTGAAAATGCCCCTTTAATCAGTCATTTCAACCTTTTCAGATCCAGTACCATCAATGGAGATGCAGCCCCGGGATACAGTTCAGGACAATCGATTGAAAAAATCAATGCCCTGGCAGCTACCGAACTTCCCCTGGGCTACGGCATTGATTTTGCCGGAGTAAGCAGGGAAGAAATCAAATCCGGAGGAAATACCCTACTGATTTTCGTCCTGTCCATTGTATTTGTATTTCTATGTCTGACGGCACTCTATGAGAGTTGGTCTGTGCCTTTTTCCGTATTACTGGCCGTCCCAACGGGGGTGTTTGGTGCCATTGTCACCCTGCTCCTGTTTCCCTCACTTACCAATAATGTATATGCCCAAATCGGTTTACTGACCCTTATCGGTCTGGCAGCAAAGAATGCCATCTTAATTGTGGAGTACGCCAAAGAGCGGGTAGACAAAGGCATTCCTATCCACAAAGCTGCCGCTATGGCTGCAAAATTGCGATTAAGACCCATTTTGATGACTTCTTTTGCCTTTATTCTTGGCGTTTTGCCACTTGCCTTTTCTTCCGGTGCAGGATCGGTAGCCAGGAGAACCATTGGCTGGACCGTAGCTGGAGGGATGTTTTCAGCTACCTTCTTCACCTTATTTTTGGTTCCGGTATTGTTCTTCCTGGTCAGTAAATTAGCCTATAGCAAAAAGGAATTGGCTCAGCTGGCAGCTTCGGCTAAGAAAGATAATTAGCAGCTAAATCAAAAATCTCCATTTGCCCATTCAGTCTTCTTCCTGTATGACTACTTTCCGGGTAAGCACCGGAGCAGTCATAAAATAACCCAGCACCCTGCCCTCTCCCTGCATCAGCGAAATATTCGATTGAGGATTTTCCGGGGGAGGGCTAAACAAGCCCCCATCCGAAAACAATAGAGAAACCACCTGATTCAGGTAATCATAGGCAGGTTTATTTAATCTGAGCATCTGCAATTTCACTTCATCATCCTTTTTAAAAGAAAAAGCAGTTAATTCAAAGCCATTGTTCAAGATGGAACTGCCAAAGGTATCATCAAAAAGAAAATAATCAGACCGGCGGTTCAGAATGGTATCGTTTCTGGTGAGTATCAACCTGTAATAATTATTCTCCTCAAAGGGAATTTTTCCATACAGTGTGAGGTAGTATCCTTCACTGGCAAAAAACCGCTCCTCCTTGAATTCATAGGTAATGCTGTCCAGCACAGGAGCCTCCAGGGTGGTACCGCCAGACACATAATCCTTTCCGTCCAGAGAAACATTCAATTGGTATTCCTGACCTATGGTGGCTGCCTTCCCGTTTACCGGCAGGTATCTGCCAAGATCTTCCTCAAACCTGAAAGGCACTATTTCACCGGTCTGCATGTCCTCAATATCAACTTCCGCATGGGCGGCTATCTCATTGGGCAAGGTGTCGTAATAATCCCTGGAATAAGCTACAACAACTCCATTCAAAGCGGCGTCATCTGTCCAGATGGCTTCAATTACGGGGGTTTTTCCGACATTCTCCAAATCAAGAAACACCTCCTCCTGACAAGCTTGCAAAAGCAGCACCATTGATAGTATTTTTATCAGCCTCATGAACTCAAAATTTAAAATTGTATGTAACCGAAGGCAGGATGCCGAACAGATAGGTCATCACCACCCCTGGCCGAACAGCGCTGACTTCCTCCCCCAGGCCAGGATCAAAACCGATATCGTTATTGTAAATATCCGTAAATTCGTAGGAAAAGGGGTTTTTCCTGCCATAAGCATTGTAAATACTAAAATTCCAACTTCCCTGCCACCACCTTCCCTTGTCCTTGTTTTTTAAGGTCAGGGACAAATCCATGCGGTGGTAATCCGGAAACCGATCACTATTTCTTTGCTCACCATACAGGGGGACCCGTTGCTCATCCACCTCGTAGGATCCAACAGGGAAAGTCACCGCAATTCCCGTGGTATAAATAAAAGTACCGGACAAGGAAACCCTTTCACTCAGTTGATGGGAGACTACCAGGCTGACATCATTGGGGCGGTCATACCTGGGCGGATAGGGAAAGCCGCCATTGATGCCTCGAATTTTCCTGAAAACCCTGGACCGGGTATAGCTCAGCCAGCCGGTGGTTTTTCCTACATTTTTCCGGAGCAAAAACTCCAACCCGTAGGACCAGCCGTTACCGGAAAGGATTTCGGTTTCAATATTATCGCTAAACAGCACATTGGCTCCCTGCTTCAGGTCTACAATGTTCCTGAAATCCCTGTAATAACCCTCAACAGAAACTTCCCACTGATTGTTGCTCAGGTTTTGAAAAATACCGGCAGAGACCTGGTCTCCCCTGATGGGGAGGATGTATTTCCCGGCAGGGACCCAACGGTCTATGGGAAGTCCGGCGGAACTGTTGGAGGCCACCTGAATGTATTGGTAATTCCTGTTGTAACTTCCTTTAATTGCGGTTCCTTTTCCTGCCAGGTACCTTACTGCCAGTCGTGGTTCCAGTCCCTGGTATTGCTGCATTTTTTCACCCAGCCTGTATTCCAGGGTATCTGTTACCTGCCCGGATCCCCCGGGATCATTGTTTTCGTACAGGTAGTTAACCCCTTCTCCTATTTGCTGGTAAAGCCCATAGCGCAGCCCTCCCTCTATACTGATCCGCTCAGAAATCTCCTCCTTCAGGGCGATGAAAAAGTTGTTTTGCAGACCGACCCGTGGATTCGTGACCAGAGGTTCTATCCCGCTCCCTTCAGCAGGTTGTAAATCCACAGGGGCGAAATAGTACAATTGACTGTGGATACCTGTCTTGATTTCTGTGCTCTCCCGGGGCAGATAAGTTAAGGCGGCCCTGATACCCGTCTCAGAAAAATAATTGGACCAATCAAAACCATTGTCCTCATCGCTAAAACCAATCAGGTATTTGTAATAGCTGTAATAGGCCGTTACATCCAGGTACAATTGCTCATTGATTTGCCTGTCCCAATTGAATGAATTGATCCAATTGTTCCATCCCAGACCAAACTGACCGCTCAGCCCCAGAAAGTCACTGCCGTAATAGGTAGAAAAAGTAAATTTGTTTTTCGTGCCTTTCCTCCACATCAGTTTGCCACTTAAATCATAAAAGTACAGTTGATTGTCCCGGATGTCTTCGTTGGGGGAAAAAGCCAAAAATATATCCGCATAAGTTCTCCTCCCTGAAAGTACAAAAGAGGAATTATCGGAAAATAAGGGTCCGTCCACAGTGAGCCTGGAACTGATGCTTCCTATGCCTCCCTCTCCTTCGATTTTTCGGGTATTCCCTTCTTTCAGAGAAATGTCCAACAGGGAAGAAACCCTACCTCCAAACTGGGCAGGGATATTGCCTTTATACAGGGATACATCTGTCAGGGCATCCGGGTTGAATACGGAAAAAAAACCAAAAAAATGAGAAGGATTATAAATCGGAGCCCCATCTATCTGGATCAGGTTTTGGTCAGCTGATCCGCCTCTGACAAACAAGCCGGTGGTCCCTTCCCCTGCGGTATTTACTCCTGGTAACAATTGTATCCCCCGGAGCAGGTCTACCTCTCCAAAAAGGGCCGGGATACGTTTTAACTCCTCACCTGAAATTTCATTGCGCCCGATTTCCGTACTGAGGACATTGTGATCCTCTCTCCTATCCGACACCAACACCTCCTCCAGGGCCATTTCCTCGGGATTTAGGAAAAATTTCAAGTCATCGGTCTTATTGTTGATAGCTCTGCTGACAGGCTGGTAGCCCAAAAAACGGATTTCCAGTGTGGATGGAAGGGCATTCATGGCAATGGAAAACCTCCCATCCACATCCGTAACAGCACCTTTGGAAGATTGGTCTTTCCAGAACACTGTAGCTCCCGGTAAGGGCTCCCCCGAAACCTTATCAAGCACCTGCCCCATCAGGTTATCGGCATCCTGGCCCATCACCCTAACTGAAAACACTGGCAGCCAAACAAGGACCACAAAAAATATATTCCAAAATGGTTGTGAACGGTATTTAAACATTACTTTTGACTTGGTGTTTTTTTGAAAAGAAAGTACTATTGGTTGCCTGTTGCGTTAGGATCAAAAAAGATAACGGTATCTGCTAAAAATAGTTAAGCTTCCCGGGGAGTAATTCATGAAATGAATTTCAATATTCCCGGGGCTTGCCAATAATTAACCAATAATCACTTCGTTTTAAGTATAAATGATTAATTTCAAGCCATGATTTGGGCCTATTCTGATAACAATTCCATTCTGATACTGTCAGCAGTTTTTATACTGCTATACGCCATTTACCTGTACCGTTTTTGGAAAATCAACCAGAAGATTAAGGTAAAGAAAAGGAGGTTGGTCTGGAAAATGACCTTAAGAACCCTTTATTTTACCTTGTTTTTGATTGCCTTTGCCGGGCCTTCCATAGGAAATGCCATGAAGGAGATCAAACAGGAAGGCAAGGATATCTTCCTGGCCATAGACCTTTCCAGGTCCATGAATGCGGAGGATATCAAACCCAGCCGGCTTCAGCGAGTAAAATTCGAATTGAAAAATCTGGTAAAAAATTTCAGTTCAGACCGACTAGGAATCATTATTTTTTCTTCAGAGGCATTTATTCAGTGTCCGCTCACCTTTGATCAAAATGTCATACAGCTTCACCTGGACGGGTTGAACAGTGGTTTGGTACCGAATTCGGGCACTGATATTGCAGCCCCGCTTAAGATGGCTTATAATAAATTTCTGACAGACGAAAGTCAGGAGCCCAAATCCAAGGCTATCATCCTGATCAGTGATGGAGAAGATTTTGGAAATGAACTGGAAGAAACCCTGGAGCAACTCAATAGTTCAGGAATAAAAGTATTCAGCATGGGTGTAGGTACGGCTACCGGCAGCACCATACCCAGAGGTAGCGGTGTAGTCATTGACCAGGAAACCAATCGCCCGGCCATATCCAGACTGACTTCTACCAACCTGAAAACAATTGCCAGCCGGACCGAAGGAGATTATTTTGAGCTCAGTGACGAGCTTCAGGAAATCCCCCAATTGATCGATGCCATCGCCAAGTTAGAAGGTACGGTAATGGCCAGCCGTACGGTGGAGGCATCTTCCAATAAATATTTCTACTTCTTACTGGCGGGCTTGATTTTGGCAATTATTGACTCCATTTTGCCTGTCAGAACTTTATCCATTTAATCTACCTAAACCAACAGTATGTTGTCCAGATATTTACTTTGGGTTTTATTAATCTTGCCTGCTGACTGGAAAAAAATAGCGGCCACCAATGAGGCAATCGCGTCGGCAGAAAAGTCCTTTAAAGAAACGGATTTTGAAAACTCCATTCGAAATCACCTTTCCTTAATGGAAGACCATGGCTTAAATCAACCCGAAGTCCGTTTTAACCTTGCCTTAAGCTACCAAAACAACGGGCAAGAGGAAGATGCCA
This sequence comes from Cyclobacterium sp. SYSU L10401, assembly GCF_010993705.1. Taxonomy (GTDB): domain Bacteria; phylum Bacteroidota; class Bacteroidia; order Cytophagales; family Cyclobacteriaceae; genus Cyclobacterium. The sequence continues at coordinate 93,960 of NZ_WOFO01000015.1, forward strand.
AAAAAACCTACGAGCCGCTGGCCGGTGTTCCGGGTAACACCGTCCCGTCCTACGCGGCTAACCAACAGGGGGTGTTGTTAGGTAACGAACAAAAGTACAAGGAAGCCCTTTCCTATTTCAAAACTGCCTTGCTTAAAAACCCAAACAATGAAAAAGCCCGTTATAATTATGAACTCCTGAGCCGCTGGCTGGAGGGCAATGAGGAGGAACAGGAAAACGAAGAAGACCGGGATGATGAAGACCAGATTAAACCCTCCAATTATGCCAAGAGGATGAAAGCTCAGGCCGATGAGATGGTAGACCGGTTTCAATTTAATGAAGCCCTGCAAACGATGGAAAGCGCATTGGAAATTGACGAAACCGTGGCTTATTACCAAAAATTTATGGATCATTTAAATGAGATCAATGAAATCAATAGCAACCCATAAACTACTCCTTTTTGCCTGCCTTTTTTGGGTTCCAATTGCTTTAATGGCCCAATCGGAGACAGAATATTTCAACAAGGCAGCCAGGCAATATGTCAATGAAGATATTCCCGGCACCAGTCAGTTACTGGCTGAAGGTCTGGAAAAATACCCTCAGGATCCCAAATTAAATGCCCTGTGGGAAAAATTGCAGAAAGACCAGGAGGATCAGGAAAAAAAAGACCAGCAAAGCCAGGAACAGCAAGACCAGGAGCAGGATGAATCCCAGGAACAGGACCAGCAGGAGCAGGACAGCCAGGAACAGGAAAGTGGAGAAGGAGAAGAACAAACTGAAGAAGATGGGGCAGACGAATCTGATGAAATGGAAGAACAAAGGGGCGAACAATCAGACAATAACGAGGAATCTGATGAGCCCAATGATATGGAAAGTGACCTGAGTGAACGGGAAGAAGCGATGGAGGAATTGCGGCAACGGCTGGAGGAGATGAACATTACTCCGGAACAAGCCGCCCAAATACTGGATGCCATGAACAGTAATGAACTCAGGTACATACAGCAAAACAGGAAAAAACCCACGCAACAACCCAAGCGGGGATTACCTGACTATTAAAAGCTTTTCGCCACTGAATCTTTCCTCCACCTAAATATAAGAAGACATGCAAGAGGTATTTATCCTATCCGCAGCAAGGACTCCCATGGGTGGCTTTGGAGGAAATTTGTCTTCACTTTCAGCCACCTCCCTGGGTAGTCTGGCCATAAAAGGGGCCTTAAGCAAAATCGGGCTGAGTCATGATACCCATTTTGATGAAGTTCTGATGGGCAACGTATTGTCGGCAAATTTGGGGCAGGCCCCAGCCCGACAGGCAGCCTTAGATGCAGGCATACAGGTAAGTACCCCCTGCACCACCATCAATAAAGTTTGTGCTTCAGGAATGAAGGCGGTGATGCTGGGCGCACAATCCATCATGTGTGGGCAGACTAATCTGCTGATAGCCGGCGGAATGGAAAGCATGAGCAACACCCCCTATTACCTGCCCAACGCAAGGTTTGGATACAAATTCGGACATGGCAACTTAATTGATGGGCTGAGTAAAGATGGCCTTCAGGAGGTGTACCATGATTTCCCTATGGGAAACTGTGCCGACCATACGGCCAGGGAAATGAACATCAGCCGGGCAGCACAGGACAACTATGCTGCCAATTCATACCGGAGGGCGGCTGAGGCCTGGGAAAAAGGCCGCTTTACCGCTGAAGTAATCCCTGCCAGCATCAAAGACCACAAAGGAAAGGAATTGCTCATTGATAAAGATGAGGACTACCTCAAAGTCATCATGGATAAGATCCCACAATTAAAACCCGTTTTTGAAAAGGACGGAACGGTGACTGCAGCAAATTCCTCCACCATCAGTGATGGAGCTGCTGCCTTGATCCTCGGTAGCAGGGAAATGGCCGAAAATTTAGACCTGAAACCCATTGCCAGAATTCGGGGATTTGCCGATGCTGCCCGGGATCCCATGTGGTTTACCACAGCTCCTGCCCTGGCCATTCCCAAGGCCCTGAAACAAGCAGGATTGGACATCACAGACATTGATTATTTTGAAATCAATGAGGCCTTTGCAGTGGTGGCCCTGGCCAACCAGCGATTACTGAATATCCCGGAAGAAAAACTGAATATTTACGGTGGAGCCATTGCCCTGGGACACCCTTTGGGTTGTTCCGGAGCCAGGATACTCACCACCCTACTATCTGTACTACGCCAGGAAAATGGGAAATTGGGGGTGGCTGGCATCTGCAATGGAGGGGGAGGAGCCTCTGCCATGGTGGTAGAAAAGATTTGATTTTATGCTTTTCCAAGACCCAATCAAACCTATCAAGCCATGAAAACATGCCTATTCCTTCTGCTGCTATCCTTCCAATTTCTGGGAACACCGGGAAAAGCACAACAAGGCACCACCTATTACGATGAAGAGCAAACACAGGTGAAGGAACGGTTTCAAACCAAAGGTGAGGTACCACATGGCGCTTACAGGCACTACGATCCCTTTGGAAACCTGACTCAAATCGGACAGTTTCAGGAGGGGCAAAAATCCGGTACATTTTATGAATTACACCCCCAAACAGGGGACACATTGAAAGTAACCCCTTATGTGGAAGATCAGGTGGATGGCGTAGTGACCTCCTTTTTCCCCGACGGTACCGTGGCGCAGAAGGCCACATTTCAAAAGGGAGAGATTCAGGGAACCCTGGAAACCTTTTATCCCTCCGGATCCCTCAAAAGCAGCACCCGTTTTGAAAATGGAAAACCTCATGGCCTCAACGAAATATTTTTTGAAAACGGGGAAATACAGGAGACACAGCAATTCGATCAGGGGCTTTTGAATGGTGTGCAGAAGACTTATGATGAAAACGGACAGCTTCTGACAGCACAAGACTATAAAGATGGCAGCCTGGAAGGCCGGTACACCAGTTATTTCCCTGATGGCACCCTCTCCTCAGAGGTAGAATATAAAAATGGGGTAAGGCATGGAAATTACGCCACCTACCATGAGAATGGTAAATTGAAGGAGCAGGGCAAATACAGGATGGGCTTACGCCATGGCGTATTTTCCACATTCGATGAACGCGGAAAGCTGCTGGATGAAAAGGAATTCAAAAGGGGAAATCCAAATTGATTTTTTGACAGCCTCTGGTACAAACTTTGTCAGCCCGAGCTACATTCTAAAAAGTGATTGGGAAGGAATTTCCCGTTGCTGGAGATTATTTCTTACTTTTGTGTTTAAAATTCGAAACCCATGAGTCAAGGCATCAAAAACACACAATACCAATTTCCTGGTCAGGTTGATTTTTACCGTGGAAAGGTGCGGGATGTATATATTTTCGAGCATACCATTGCCGTGGTAGCCACTGACAGGATTTCTGCTTTTGATGTGGTATTGCCGAAAGCCATTCCGTATAAGGGACAGGTTTTAAATCAAATCGCCTACCATTTTCTCTCGACCACAGCCTCCATTGTACCCAATTGGGTTACCATCTCACCTGATCCCAATGTCACCATAGGAAAAAGGTGTGAGCCATTCAAAGTGGAAATGGTAATCCGGGGCTATTTGGCCGGCCATGCCTGGAGAGAATACCGGGAAGGGAAAAGAAGCATTTGTGGGGTATCCCTGCCGGAGGGATTGAAGGAAAATGACCCCCTTCCGGAGCCCATCATCACCCCTACCACCAAAGCAGATCAGGGCCATGATGAGGACATCTCCAGGGAAGCTATTTTGTCACAGGGACTGGTACATGAGGATGATTACGCCCTTTTGGAAAAATATACCCGTGCCCTTTTTAACCGGGGAACGGAGATGGCCAGGGAGAAAGGCTTGATCCTGGTGGATACCAAATATGAATTTGGCAAATATGGCGATGAAATACTTTTGATCGATGAAATCCATACTCCGGACTCCTCCAGGTATTTTTACCACGAAGGTTATGTAAATAGGCAGGAACAAGGACTTCCTCAAAAACAACTTTCCAAAGAATTTGTCCGGCAATGGCTGATTGAAAATGGATTCCAGGGGAAAGAAGGGCAATCCATTCCTGAAATGAGTCCCGACATCATTGAAAGTATTTCCAACAGGTACATTGAACTCTATGAACACATCACGGGCAAAACTTTTGTGCCTGCAAATGGTTCCGATATAGCATCCAGAATTCAACGGGCCATTTTGGAAAGCATATAAATGGAGGGATCATTTTGGCCCCAAAATATTTTAAGCTAATTTTAAAACAAATTTGAATGATCAGGAGGCAAATTTTGCTGCCTGCACATAATGACTGGTAAATAAATTTTCAAATGAAATACGCTGTAGATAAAAAAGAACAATTTGTACTTTTCACCCTAATGGAAGAAAAACTGGATTCCACCCTGTCGCCGCAGTTGAAATCCGAACTACTCACCGTTCATGCGGAAGGATATAGAAACCTTATTTTGGATATGGCAAGCGTGAAGTATGCGGATTCCAGTGGACTCAGTGCCCTCTTGGTTGGCAACAGGGCCTTTGGTGAAGAAGGGGGAGTTTTTATTTTGTCATCCCTTCAGGAGCATGTGATGAAACTGATGAAAATATCCATGCTTGACAAAGTCTTCAAAGTGGTGGATGACAATGAGGCTGCTGCAGAAGCGGTATTTATCCATGAAATTGAGCAAGGTGCAGAAAAAGACGAGGAGGAGTAAACACTAAGCTACTTGGACTTCAATATCACCATTCTGGGTTCCAACTCAGCAGCTCCTGCCCATGGCAGAAACCAAACTTCTCAAGTGGTTACCTGGGGGAGTTACACGTTTTTGTTGGATTGCGGAGAGTCCACGCAGCACCAGTTGAGAAAATACAAGATCAAGTACTTTAAGATCAACCATATCTTTATTTCCCACCTCCACGGAGATCATTACCTGGGCCTGATGGGGTTGATTGCTACCTACCACTTGAATAACAGGAAGCACCCCCTTCATATATTTGGGCCAAACGGGCTGGATGAAATCATTACCATACAATTAAAGTATTCCGGCACCATACTCAAATTCCCACTGATCTTTCATCCCACCCTGCATTCAGAAAAAAACAAATTGCTGGAATTGGGGGACCTGGAGGTTTGGAGTTTTCCCCTGAAACACCGGATCCCCTGTACAGGATTCAGCTTTGAAGAAAAAACAGGCCGGGTGAGGCTCAATAAGGAACTGATTATCAAAAACAAACCAGGCATAGAGGCCATCCGCACCCTGCTCAGGGGACAGGATGTCCGGGACATGACGGGTAGGGTGTTGTATCCCGCAAAGGACTATTGCGAGATCAAAGCTCCACGCAAATATGCTTTCTGCTCGGACACCATTTATGATCCTGAGCTTCCTCAATACATCCGGGAAATGGATATCCTGTACCACGAATCTACCTTTATGGAGGCTGAAAAAGACCGGGCAAAATTGACCAGGCACAGTACCACCAAAGAAGCTGCCTCCATTGCCCTGGCATCAAAGGCCAAAAACCTCCTGTTGGGCCATTATTCGGTAAGATATGCCGACCTGACCCCCCTTTTGGAGGAAGCCCGGGAAACATTTCCCAATAGTTTTTTAAGCGAGGAAGGCACCACATACCGTATCAAATGAGCACAGAAAATATCGACAAGGTCTACCAATCGAAGAAAACCAATTTGTTCATCATCCTTGGAGGCATTTTTCTTACCAATGCCATCCTGGCGGAAATCATTGGCGTAAAAATATTTTCCGGGGAAGCCACGCTGGGCCTGGCTCCCGCCAACTGGACATTTTTTGGGGATTATGTACTGGATTTTAATCTGACGGCAGGTGCTGTCATCTGGCCGGTCGTATTCCTTACCACAGACATTATCAATGAATACTATGGTAAAAAAGGCGTTAGAAAGATCAGTTTCATCACCGCAGGACTGATTGCCTATGTCTTTATTGTCATTACCCTGGTAACCGGCTTGCCACCTGCTTCTTTCTGGCTGGAGGTAAATGCAAATGACCCCTCGGGAAATCCATTCAATATAGATTATGCGTTCAATACCATCTTCAGACAAGGTTTGGGTATCATCATTGGTTCCCTGGTGGCCTTTTTACTGGGTCAACTCCTCGATGTTTTTGTTTTTCAGAAACTCAGAAAAATTACCGGTGCCAAAATGATTTGGTTGAGGGCTACAGGATCTACGCTGGTGTCCCAGTTTATCGACTCCTTTGTGGTGCTTGGCATTGCCTTTTATGTGTTTGGCAATTGGTCCGTAGAGCAGGTTATTGCCGTGGGAATCATCAATTATATTTACAAATTTTCAGTGGCCATACTGCTTACACCATTGCTCTACGTGGGGCATGGGCTGATCGATCGCTACCTGGGTAAATCCATTGCAGAAAAGATGACCGCTGAAGCCTCCCGGGACACCTCCTTTATTTAGCGTCTGCTGCCAGTTTTTCTGCCAAGGCAGACCCCAGTATCAACTGAAGGGTATGGTAAAGCATTAAGGGCAACAATACCACCCCAAAAATGACCGGGTCGGGAAAAAGAATCTTCCCCATCACTGCCCCCTGTACCAGGGATTTTTTCGATCCGCAAAACAATACCGTAATGCCATCCTCCCTGTTGAATCCCAACCATTTGGCAAGGACATACATGACCCCCAGCATAAACAAAAACAAGAGCAGCATCCAAAGCCCCAGACCCAAAACATTCTGTCCCGCAAACATATCACCGGCAAATGATTGCGAAAAAGCAGAAAAGACAATCAGCAAAATGACCGTCTGATCGAAGGATTTCAGGACTTTGCCATACCGCTGCACCCAGTAGATCAGCCATCTGTGCAGCATAAAACCAATCAGCACCGGAAGAAAGATTTGTTTCACCAGCTTCCAAACGGTAATCAATAACTCAAAATCTCCCTGGTTGCTGCTTAAAAGCAAGCCCATCCATAAGGGGGTAATCAGGATGCCAATGATGCTGGAAATACTGGCATTGAAAATGGCTGCCGGAAGGTTACCCCTGGCAATGGATACCATGACGACAGAAGAAGATACCGTAGATGGAAGGGCGGCCAGATAAAATGTACCTACCCAGAAAAGGTTTTGCTGATTTCCAAAAACGCCGTACAACGCTAAAATGATCAGGGGAAACACCAGAAAGGTAGTACCTTGTATGAGCAGGTGCAACTTCCAGTTGGAAAGGCCTGTTTTTAAGCTGGCCGGACTGATCTTAACCCCATAAAAAAAGAAAATAAGGGATACCCCATAATAGGTCAGGTTATCCAGGTTGACCATAGCCCTGCTGCTATCTCCCCATTCCGGAAACAAATACGCCAGCAAAATGGTCAGGAGCAGTAAAAAGAAAAAAGTATTGATCCCGGCTTTGGCCAGGCGCTTTTTAATGGATGCCATCATCAGGAATTTTCCCCACTTACAAAATCATAAATCAATTTGCTGATGGCTGAGATGGCCTCCTTACCAGCAGGCAAATCTTCCAGGTTTTTGGTTAAAATGACCAACACATAACTTCTCCCATCCGGGAGGGTCAGGATGGCGGCATCATGTTGCACGCCGGTAATGGCCCCCGTTTTATGAGCAATTTTCACTGTCTCAGGCAGCAACTTCGGGATCAGGTCTTTGTAATACTGATCGTACAGGATATCCATCATCTGGCGGCTTTCCTCCTGCCCGACCGCCTCACCGGTAGCTATGGCTTTCATGATCAGCATCATGTCCAGGGCAGTGGTGGTATTGCTGAGCCCGGCATCAAAAGCCTTCAGGTCCTCCACTCCCCGAAGCACCTGTATGTCTGCCGCTCCCAATTCCCTCATGGTTTGGGTCACATTTTCTGCCCCTACCCTTTCGATCAGGATATTGGTGGCCAGGTTACTGCTTTTGATGATCATCTGATACATCAGTTCATATACCGTGGCCTTTTTCCCGATACGCTCGTAAAGCCCCTCCTGGCTATCCACTCCCAGGTCCATACTATAGGAGCTTCCGTCAACAATACTCTTGAATTCATTGAGGATCAAAATCGAATCATCCAGGGCAATCTGACCAGAACCGACCTGCTTATAAATCTCTATCATTACCGGCGTTTTCATGGTGCTTGCCGCATGGAACACCTCTTTCTCATTGATCAGCAACTGCGTCTCCGAACCGTCCAATAGGCTAAAAGCAACACCAAAATCTCCTGCTGTGCCGGCTATTACAGCCTGAATATCGGCTTCCAGTTCTTCTGTGGAATTGGTCCGTTGTTGCTCCGCACAGCCAAAACAAAAGTAAAGGGCAATAATCGAAATTATTTTTTTCATCGATGGATTATTTAGTGGTTGTTTTTTTACAGCTTAAACATGCCTCAGAACATCAGCCAAACCCAGGCCATCACGGCAAGAAAGGCGATGAGCGGTCCCAGAAAGATAAAGAATAATCCACCGGTACGGAAATCTTTTTGTTCCACCAGACCGGTCGCATAGGCAATGGCATTGGCAGGCGTCGAAACCGGCAGCAGCAGGGAACAGGAACAGCTGATGGCTACCATCACCGGCCCGGCAAGGCCATAGATTCCCGGCAAGGCCAGGCTCAGGGGCACTAGAATGGAAGCGGCTGCGGTATTGCTCATGACATTGGAGAGCAGAACCGCTACCAGGCAAAAGAAAATGGTAATAAACAGCATGGGCAGGGGCAAATTATTGATTTTGGCCATGACGATTTCAGCCAGACCTACCTCTACCAAAGCTATACCCAGGGCCAGTCCCCCTGCCACCAGCATCAGGGTATCCCAGGGGAGACTCCTGACCTGTTCGGAGTGAATCACCTGGGTCATGGTGAGCAGGACTATGGGAATGGCAGAAGTAGCGGCAACGGGAATTCCATGTAAGGGCTCGGTCAGCCACATCAACACGGTGAGGGAAAGGGTGAAAATGACGGCATATTTCTTAAATGGATCAACTTCCCCTACGCCTTTTGGCAAAAGTGACAGGTCCAAAACAACGCCCGAAAAATCATGTTTTTTACAAAGGAATTTCCAAAAAAGCCATACCAGCAACAAGCCACTGGGAAAACCAACGATCATCCAGTCCACAAAAGTAATGGTGATTCCTTTTTCCTGAAGGGCCCCTACCGCTATGGCATTGGGGGTACTTCCAATGATGGTGCCTATCCCTCCCACCGAAGCAGCTGCCGGAATGGCCGTCAGCAGGGCCTTGGCATACGCAGATTTTTTACCGATCAATTGTATCAATGGAATGATAGAGGATACCATCATCGCAGTAGTGGCCGTATTGGACATGATCATGCTCGCAATAGCAGTAGTCATCATCAGCCCCAAAAGCAAATGTTCCGGCCTTTGACCAAAACTGCGTACGGTAAAGCGAAAAAGCTGACGGTCCAACTCCACCATACTCATCCCTTTGGCCAGAAAAAATCCGCCCAACAAAAGCCAAACCACATTGCTGGTCCAGGTACTTACATACAGATCGGGGGGCATGGTCTTTTCAAAAAACCAATCGGTACTGAATCCCGTCAGCAAAGCCGCAATGATAAATATCCCCACAGCAAATGGAGGCATGGCTTCAGTGATCCATAGGCCTATGGCCAGAATGCTGATAAAAAAAACAAAGTTAACCGGAGGATCATAACCGATTTTTCGGAAAAAATAGCTCACCAGCAATGCCATCAGGAAATTACCAATAAAACTGGAAGTGCTGAAAATCCAATTCAACCTGAGTTTTCTGTAAAGAATCTGGGCTGCACTCCTGGAATCTGAATAAAACATTATTTATTGGTTTAAGCGGTTCAAAAAGATGCGGTCGTTTAAATGTACTTTTTGCAAAAAACAAGCAGGCTTACCTCCTGCCTACTCATCAGGCAATTTACAGAAAATTTAAGAAAATTTTACCCGGCAGTGATCCAAAGCCAGAGGCAAGCTCGTAACTACTGCCAAATAAGAAAATAACACAAACGACTAAATTTTAATTGACCATGAAAAAGTATTGGAATGTAACGAAAACAATGAGTTTGGGATTGATGGTAGCCGGACTGGGGCTCTTTTCGGCCTGTAACGATGATCCGGAACCGGAAATGCCTTTTACTCCCGGCATGGAAACCTTTGATTATGCCTTTAACGAAGGGCAATTGCTGGACAATCCAGCCACAGCCTATAATGGAGACGGCGAAGGGGATCATCCGAGAAACCTATCCGCCCAACTGGAGATCACAGAAATGGAAAACGGCAATGCTGAAGTAACCATCCGTCTGGAAAACGGACTGGATGGCATGCAGTATCCGGTGCATGTACATGATGCGGCGGATCCCAGCACCACACCCAATGGCACTCCCTATAATGAAACGCCTAATGGAGACATTTTTGCCGGGATGATCAGCGTAAGCAATGGCATGGGCAGCGGAAGCATGGAAACCGAGATGGACTATCAGATGTTGCTGGATACCTATGAAGGCTTTTTGGTGGTGCACGATCCTACCCAGGACCTGAGCACCACAGACCTGGGCACCTACCTGGTACTAGGCGTATTCGGACAGGACCTTGCAGAAGCAGAGGCAAATTTGCGTACCGAAACCTTTATGTATGACTTTAATGAGGGGCAATTACTGGACAATACCGACCTGGCCTACGAAGGAGATCATGCCCGTGACCTGATGGCAGAGATAATGGTGGAAGAAATGATTGACGGAACCTCCAAGATCACCATCAGTCTGATGAATACCATGGAAGGCATGACATACATGGTACATGCCCATGATGCTGCTGACCCGTCTACTACACCTAACGGTACTCCTTACAATGAAACACCCAATGGCGACATCTTTGCCGGAGGCATTGAGGGCAATGGAGGAACCGTGATGGCCGAGAATGAGTTGGAGATTTCTTACAATGAATTGACAAGAGACTACGAGGGCTTTCTGGTGGTGCATGATCCCACGCAGGAAATCAGCACGGTAGATTTGACCACCTACCTGGTACTGGGTGCCTTTGCAAGATAATTTTTTAATAATAAATGTTGGTCAAGAGGTCATGGGAGCGATTCCATGGCCTTTTTTTGTTCGTTCTGGCAGGTTGCTGACTTACTTTTCGGACTGACCTCCCCCGGTCCCCTCCTGTTTTCAGGAGATTGAGGATGGGAATTAAAAATTATAGTTATTGGAACCAAAGCCGCCTTTATTCAGGCTTTGGCTTGACATGTAATAGTGAAAACCCTCGGAGTCGTTTTCCTCCAGGCCCTGACCAACTTCCTTAAATGTACCAAAATATTATTTTAACCAGGCAATTCCTATCCGTCTGCCGAATAGAAGATTCCTCCCAAATTGATAGCGTCCAAGGTAGACACTTCGTTGTCAATCTATTTGTAAATCAAAATCCCTTTCTTTAAGCCTGATTTTATTTTTTGAAAGCGACGCTAATGTCTTATTAATATAAGAAGCTCTCTCTTGGTTTATAAAAGCTGGTATTAAATCCTCAAATTTTATCTTAAACAGTCGATTAATTACAACTAAATCATCCTTGGAAAATGGCCTTAACCCATTTATCAATTCAGACATGTAGCCTTTTCTATGCCCAAGAATTTTGGCCAAATCATTTTGATTTAATCCTGCCTCCTTGAGTTTCATTTTAATCAGCTCTTTTCTTTTTTGAGAAAACATATTTTCAGCCTCAACTAACGTTTCAGCTAAATCACTCTCTTTGATCTGATCTTTGCTTAAACGATCCTCATCTGACCAATTATCCTTTTCGTAATTTTTAATCAAATCACGTAAATGGTTCCTTATTGGTTCATATAATTTATTGTTTTTAACCAGCACCCGAAGCTGCAAAAACAGCGATGATGCTTTTTCATATTCCAGCTCACTTGTCAGAGAAGTAATCTTTTGTATGTTTTGTATTGAAAATTTATCCATTTTATATCAGTTTTTGACCACATAGCCACTTCTCAATTGTCGTCTTATTACCTTTGAAAGTTTTATCATATTCCTCATGGGAGCCAGTCCAGATAACGGTTGCCTCGCTGTCCTCAAATACTATCAAAATCATAGTACGATGGAAATTTATATCAAAAAAGTAAAATCCATCACTATGCACACAATCGCAATCAGGTCGGGCTTCTTTAATTTCAGTCTGCTTTGTCCAATTGGCATTTTCAATAGATGAAATTAATTTATCAATGGCCTTAATCAACTGCGTATTGCCACGGTTTTTGTTTTTGAGCTTAATCAGCTTATGTTTTCGTAATAATTCCAAAATCTTGCCAGTACTCAACGCAAAGATGAAAAATATGTTCCATATATTATAGAACTCAATCTATTTTTTTGCCTTTGAATTTCGGAAGGGGTTTTACGAAAGTCAGAAAAATGGGCCAACAAAAACCCTGGTGATAAAAATTTAAAGGTTTGGAACCAAATTTGTGCTACTTTTGTCTATTCATTTCAAATGGGGCTGACCGGTTTTGACAGTAGGTGTAAGGACTGGGCTCGCATGCAGGCTGGAGTATGTACGGCCTTGAAAGATTCATACGAACCATACTTGGCGAATCTAATTACGCCATGGCTGCCTAATCTTACCCTTCGGGGAATAGATACTGCTTAAAGGGTTGAGCTTCGATAGATGCTCCCCGGCCACATCCCACTACCCGTTGCACTGTCCGGGTAGAGTTGGGGTGTCGACTTGACGGTGCTGCTCCCTGTGAGGCTACTAAGCAGGGCTAAGACAAGTGGCTAAGCCGGAAGTAGGTGTGTCACCCAGCAGCTTTCGGCCGACAATCCAATCGGTGACTAAGCATGTAGACGGTACGGTGTTTCCCTATCTGGACGCGGGTTCGACTCCCGCCAGCTCCACACCCTCAAACCCTAACTAACTTTAAATAAGGTAGTTAGGGTTTTTGTTTTTTAATAGGGTGTGAATTGGGGTGTTGATTTTAGCTTTTTGGAGGACAAAATAGAAATAAATAGGAATGAGCATTTTTCAGGCTAACCTGCTCTTGGCACAACATCCCTTTTTCTTCTTTAGAAGTTTTTCAGTTGACGTAAAAAAAGCAAATCCAGCCTGCTAATGCTGAAATTAAAAATACTATTTTTACCGTTACTCATAAAAAATGTGCAGAACCCGCTTGATTCCTTTTACGAATTCCTTATTTTAACCAATTAAAATTGGCAATCGGGGGCATCACAGTACGTATACATGCAGCCCCCAACCCCAGGAAATAGTTTATTCAGATGTTAGTGGATATAACGGTTCGTCTTGTGCCACCCATTCCGGTTTTTGCGTGCCAGTGATTCCGGTCCAAACTGTGCCAGTTTACTGAAGCAGGTCCGGACCTA
>NZ_WOFO01000016.1 GCF_010993705.1 Cyclobacterium sp. SYSU L10401
CATCCCGAACAGAGAAGTTAAGCCCTGCAGCGCCGATGGTACTGGGGTTACACCCGGGAGAGTAGGTCGCCGCCTCATTTATTCAAAAGCCCTTTGGTTAACACCACAAGGGCTTTTTTTATGCCCTATTACTCCAAAGCAAAGGCAATGTTCACCACAGATTACACAGATTCGCACAGATGGCATTTGGGGAAGGGATCCGAAAGACACCACAGATAGCACAGATTTAATTTGAGGATCAATGCAAAAACCCCTTATATGTTCTTCTATACCTTATGTGGTTCTTTTTTTAAACCATATAAGACATATAAGGAAATATAAGGGTTAGGGCACGTGCGGGGGAAATCCCAGCAAATTGGTATCCATCCGAGGGTATAAGAAATAGTCATTAAGGATTTTATCCAACCAGAATAGGATCCGAAGAACCCCTTATATGTTCTTCTATGCCTTATGTGGTTCCCTTTTTTCACCATATAAGGACACATAAATATATCGTAACCCCTTCCATGTCCTTATTTTGCTTATGTGGTTCTTTTTTTAAACCATATAAGACATATAAGGAAATATAAGGGTTTGGGCACGAGCGGGAGAAATCCCAGCAAATTGGTGGCCATCCGGGGGTAAAAAAATAGTCACTAAGGATTTTATCCAACCAGAATAGGATCCAAAAAACCCCTTATATGTTCTTCTATGCCTTATGTGGTTCCCTTTTTTCACCATATAGGGACACATAAATATATCGTAACCCCTTCCATGTCCTTATTTCTCTTATGTGGTTCTTTTTTAAACCATATAAGACATATAAGGAAATATAAGGGTTTGGGCACGTGTGGGTGAAATCCCAGCAAATTGGTATCCATCCGGGGGTATAAAAAATAGTCATTAAGGATTTTATCCAACCAGAATAGGATCCGAAAAATCCCTTATATGTTCTTCTATGCCTTATGTGGTTCCCTTTTTTCACCATATAGGGACACATAAATATATCGTAACCCCTTCCATGTCCTTATTTCTCTTATGTGGTTCTTTTTTAAACCATATAAGACATATAAGGAAATATTAGGGTTAGGGCACGAGCGGGAGAAATCCCAGCAAATTGGTAGCCATCCGGGGGTGTAAGAAATGGTCATTAAGGATTTTATCCAACCAGAATAGGATCCGAAAAATCTCTTATATGTTCTTCTATGCCTTATGTGGTTGCTTTTATTTACCATATAAGACATATAAGGACACATAAATATATCGTAACCCCTTCCATGTCCTTATTTTGCTTATGTGGTTCTTTTTTTTAAGCATATAAGACATATAAGGAAATATAAGGGTTAGGGAACGTGCGGGAGAAATCCCTGCAAATTGGAAGCCATCCGAGGGTATAAGAAATAGTCATTAAGGATTTTATCCAACCAGAATAGGATCCGAAGAATCCCTTATATGTTCTTCTATGCCTTATGTGGTTCCCATTTTTTTACCATTTAAGGACACATAAATATATCGTAACCCCTTCCATGTCCTCATTTCCCTTATGTGGTTTTTTTTTATACCAAATAAGTGATATAAGGGCATATAAGGTTTAGGGAGAATAAAAGTTTTCATGCTTATAGGATGTTCTTTGATGCGGGAATGTATGGATTGTCAGGTAGTAGCAATAGGTGATATTCCGTATATTTAATTAAACTTATTTTTCAATCAGGCTAAATTTATAAAAATCCAAATTTTCTTCCTCGGTGGCAGGGAAATATGAATTCATATAAAACTGACCGTCTAGTAGAAATGGATTGCGTAGCATGCGATCACTATTTTTTCCAAGGGAACTTTCCATTAGTTTTTTCCCATCTGTGTCAAATACGGATAGGTAACCAATGTTATTCATTGAATTCTCTTCATTAATGTCAATATGAAACCTGAAAATCTTATCGTTTTCAAAATCAATCAGCGGAATATCGAAGCTTGTAAATAGTGTATTTCCAATTTGAGTTGTGCCGATTGGTTCCGGTGGCGAGAAATTTGTTCCATTTTCTATCTTTAAATCCAGGCTACTCATCGTGCTATTTGCCAGATTGTACATGAAAACTTTCGATGAAAATCCGAAGCCAAACACAATGTGGTTGTCTGTAATGTTGTACTTAGGCCTTTCGTGTTGCGCATAAGTTGAATTGGGTTGTGTTTTAAACTCTTCGGGAAAAAAAATATCAAGTGGTATTAATTCGACCCGCAGGTTTTCATCTATCCTCATTTTTACAAATAAGGGATATTCCGGGTAATCCGCCTTCATTTGTAGATTTGGGCGGAATACCTGTAACACATATTCATTTTGATTGATAATCGGTACATGCGACATTGAACTTGTTATATATAAGTCGTCTTCATATTTGTCACCAAATAGGTTGTTTAGTTTGCTTAATATATCTATTTTTTTGAGCGTTTCTCCAGAATCATTGATGATGTAATAAGAAGGAAATGATTCAATTAAAAAGGTGCTGTCACTCAGGGGGAAGAAATCATTTATTCCACTTGAAATAGAATTGGGCCCATCACCTGTTTTAATGGCAATTTTCCTGATAAATATGGCTTCCACCGGGTCGGTAATGACTATATTTTTAAGCCGATCCAGGAATAAATGTTGGGGACGATCTGTATTAGCTGAATTTTCGATTGAAAATAAGGAAAAAACAGGGGACACAATCGTGTCCCCAAAAGCGATAGATTTTTTCTCAACTTCGAGTTCATAATTTAGCGCTTGCCGGAAATCTCCCGGGTTACATGCAGTAAATACCAATAGGATTGCAATGAATTTCATCTGTTAATATTTTTTTTAAGCGGTCAGATGGAATCTCGCATGATTTATAATCATCCCACTGTGTGACGGGTACGTCACGCTCGATTTCATGAGTTGGTGCAGGAAGAGTTGGGTCCATGACTATATTGATACCATTTATACTGCTCACCATTACAAACATCATGGACTGTTATATTCGCTATTAATTTCATTCCCACTATATTATTGGTTTAAATTTATAAAATATTTGTTAAGAAGAAATCTGGTAAGCGATGTTTCCCGTGAATGGTAGGTTTTTTCCTACGATTGTTCACCTTGGGAAGTCGGCAGGTAGCTGAACAGATAGGTAAAGAAGCCGCGCCTGGCACCTCCGCTAGCTGATTGGTTGACAGGTTGTTTTTTTGTCGAACTGTGGCATCGCATGCTCTTTGGTAAACGCCAAAAGGTTTTTTTAGGGCCGGGAGCAAAGGAAATGCTCACCACAGATAGTACAGATTCGCACAGATTGAATTTATGGATGAATGCAAAACCCCTTATAACCTATCATCTAACTAAACGCCTATCTTCATGATAATCTGACATTTGTTATCAAAATAGATAATAGGAGTTCCGCTCATTGATGAACTGAGTTCGATTTTAAAACTTTATGAATTATAGTACCTATTCTTTCATAAAAATGGTATTTACATAATGACTCAAACCTATTAATTATAACGCTCCCTGGAATGGGGCGTTCGCAAAAAAAATCCTCCTGCCCCCTTTTTACCTTAGATTTTGTGCAATCTGGATTCTTTACTTTATTTTTTGGTTTACATTTTTATAAACCTTATCTAGAATCGAACTCAGGTTTATATGTTCTTCTATTCCTTATATGGTTCCTTTTTTTTAAACCATATAAGTGGTATAAGGGCATATTAGGCTTAGACCACAAAGAAAAAAATCTGTGGAAATCTGGGTTCATCTGTGGTGAATACTTTAGCGGAAAAAACGAATATAAACTAGCCTCCCTTGTCGGGGAGGCTATCTGATCAATTCCCGG
This sequence comes from Cyclobacterium sp. SYSU L10401, assembly GCF_010993705.1. GTDB lineage: Bacteria > Bacteroidota > Bacteroidia > Cytophagales > Cyclobacteriaceae > Cyclobacterium. The sequence continues at coordinate 3,816 of NZ_WOFO01000016.1, forward strand.
GATTTTTATTTATCCCACCGTAATCTGCTTAACTTCTTTTTTGATCTCTTTTTTCGGGATGGTTACCAACAGAATGCCATCCTTGTACTGGGCATTGATGTGGTCAATGTCCGCTTTCTCTTCGGGTAGGAAAAAGGATCTTTGGAAAGATTCATAGTGAAATTCCCTTCTGGTTACCTGATCCTTTTCTTCCTGCTCTTCGGTTTTCCTTTCGGATGCAATTACCAGGTGCTCATTTTCATAAGAGATGTTGAAATCTTCTTTTTTCAATCCGGGCACGGCCAATTCCAGCAGGTAATTCTTTTCATTTTCTTTGATATTTACCGCTGGTACGCTGGCCTTAAAACGGCTCATTGGGGCACCCAAATCAAAAGCCGAAGGCATGTCAAATAACCTGTCAAACAAATTGTCAAAGGCAGGTACTTGAGATTTTTTTCCGTTGTTTGCTACTTTCATCAATGTCATGGCTATAATAGTTTTGGTTTTACAATGCTTTTTCTTCACAAAAGTCAAATGATATGCCAATATTTATTTAGCTATAAACAACTGAATATTAAGACAATAAGTCATGTGGAGACTCTAAAATAAGTCAAATTGTCTAATTAAATTTTGAAATAATGCCAAAATGTCTTTCAGTGAATCAATCGTAAAACAGGCCAGGAAGCCACAGGCTGATTTCAGGAATATAAGTTAGCAACATCAAAACCACCAAACTGACCAATAAAAACGGGAAGCCTGCCTTGGCTATTTTTTCTATGGAAACCTGCCCTATACTGGAGGCAACAAACAGGCACACCCCCACAGGGGGTGTCGTAAGGCCAATAACCAAATTAAAAACCATGATGACGGCAAATTGTACGGGATCCACACCTACCTGCATGGCTACTCCCAGCAATACAGGAAAGAGAATCAACAGGGCGGCAATGGTTTCCATAAAGGCCCCTATAAAAATCAGGAGCAAATTGATCAAAAGCAATAAGATCCATTTGTTTTCGGTGAGTTCCAGCAGGCTGTTGGCTATCAAAAGAGGCAGCTCCTCCACTGTCATGATCCAGGCAAAAAGGTTGGCAAAACCTACCAGCACCATTAGGGCAGCAGTGGTTTTCGCCGATTGCAGCAAAATGGCCGGTATCATTTTTAATTTTAACTCCCTGTATACCCAAAGCCCGATGGCAAGTGCATAAATCACGGCTACGATGGAAGCTTCAGTCGGTGTGAAAACCCCTCCTATGATGCCAAAAAGAATTACAAAGGTCATCATTATGGCCCAAAAGGCTTGAAAGAAACTCTTGAAGATAAATTTTATCGGCTTCCGGCTACTTTTTGGATATTTCTTTTTGACGGCGATCAAATAGGTAGTGATCATAAATCCTACGCCCAATAACAAACCTGGAATGATACCTGCAACGAATAGTTTTCCAACGGATAAGCCTGTTAATGTAGCCGCAATGATCATGGGAAGGCTGGGAGGAATAACTGGTCCTATGGTGGAAGATGAGGCGGTTACGGCACAGGAGAAGGGAGCATCGTAACCCTCTTTTTTCATGGCAGGGATCATGACTGAACCTATACTGGCAGTATCTGCTATGGCCGTACCGGAGATTCCTCCAAATAGCATAGAGGCCCCTACATTGGCCAGGCCCAGCCCTCCTCTGATATGCCCCAAGAGGGCATTGCAAAAATTGATGATTCTTTGGGTAATTCCACTGGCATTCATCAGGTTCCCTGCCAGGATAAAACCTGGTATGGACAACAAAACAAAAACATCAATGCCGGCATACATCTTTTGAGGAATGACCATCAATGGAATATCGCTAAAGATCAGGTAAGTGAAAGCGGAAATCCCCAAGGCAAATGCAATGGGGAAACCCAGGATCAGTAAAATCAGGAACACCAGAAAAAGCAAAACGGTCATTTGAATTTTTTTAAGAGTTCAAAAATGCTGTACAGGCTGACAAAGAAACCCATTATGGCCATGGAACCGTACATAAAGGCCATATTGAGGTTCAAGGAGGGGGATTTTTGTAAGGTGACGATATCCATCAATGGAAGGCTGAATACAAACTGGGTGAACATCAGGCAGATGATCAATACTAAAATAAATGCCTCCATTTTTGATTTTGCTTTTGGGGAAAGCCGGTCCAGAAAGGTGTTCACACTTACATACCCCTTGTCTTTTACGGCCAAGGCTGCTCCGATGCTCACCAGATAAATAAAACAAAATCTGGCCAATTCTTCTGTCCAGTTTGGTGACCAGGGCAGGGCATACCTGGCAATGATCTGCAGTACAACAACTGCGATCATCAATACGAAACTCAGATTCAAAAAGAATCCCAGAATTTTATCTAATACGGGGAAGTGAGTTTTGATCATTGTACCTGCTGAATTCTATTTAGTAAATCAATCTGCTCCTCATTAAAGGTTTCCATAACCGCCCTGCTGGCAGCCTCCCTGAAAGCCTCCTTATCTACTTCTATGAATTCCATGCCTTTGTCCAGAAGATATTGATAATCTTTTTTTTCCTGTACCAGAAACAATTCGTGTTCATATTCCTGCATGACAGCTGCAGCCTCATCAATGACTTTTTGAAGGTCCGTAGGCAGCATTTCGTACTTTTTATTGCTCATGACCACATAGGCCCAGCTTTTCACATGCTCGGTAAGCATGCAATATTTTTGCACCTCGTACAAGCCTGCATCTTTGATCAGCGCAAAGGGGTTTTCCTGTCCGTGAATGGTAGATTGTTGCAAAGCGGTAAAAACCTCCGAAAAAGCCATGGGAGTAGGTTTGGCCCCTAAAGCACTCCAGGTATCTACATAAAGGGATACAGCCGGCACCCGCAGGATCATCCCCTGCAACTCATCCGGATGCCTGATGGGTCTGTTAGCTGTAAGGTTGCGTGCACCTCTTTCAAACCAGGCGATCGGCCTGAAGCCTGCAATGTCTAGTATATGTTGTTCGATTTCTTCTCCCAATGGACCACCGGCTACCTTTTTCAGGTGATCGGAATCGCGGATGGCAAAGGGGGTGGCACACAAAATGGATTTGGGCAGGCTCCAGCTTTGCAAGGACTCTCCTGTAATCATGATATCGGCACTGCCGACCAGGAGACCCGTTAGAACATCCATTTCTTTACCCAGTTGCTCGTTGGGGTAGACCTTGACTTCCAGTCGGCCCTTGGATCTTTTTTTAACTTCCTCGGCAAACTTCAGACTGGCCTGGTGCCAGCCATGTTGGCTGTTGGCCAGGTGACCAAATCGGAACACATATTCTGGTTGGTTTTCCCCTTTATCCTGGCAACCTGCCAATAACAAAAGGAGGTAAAACAAAATTACAGTCTGATACGGCTTTGGGAGCATTGTTTTTGACATCAAAACAATTGGTATGGGTTATTGCTTTTCAAATTGAATTCAAAGTACAAAAAATATTTACCACAGCCTTTTCTTTTTTAAAATTTAGCCCCAACCACTACTGTTTTTTTGATCTGCATCACCTGACCGTCCGGGTGAAACAATTCTCCGGAAACGATATAATACCCTGTGTTTACTTTTTCTCCCCTTTCATTGGTTCCATCCCAGGTATAAAAACCTGTGCTTCCCCAAATTTCATTTTGACACAACTCCCTGATGGGAATTCCTGTGGGAGAAAAGATCCTCAAGGTGGCTTGATAGCCCGGCCGGTCCATTTTGTAGGATATGGTGGTGAAGGGTTGTTCCCCGGCAGCCAATGGCACAAATACCTCAGGAGAGATGTGTATACCGAAATCTTGAGTAGGACTGTCATACACCTGTGAATTTTTGAAACCGGGGCTGGCATATCCCACATGGGCTCCTGCTGAGTGCCAATTTTCCGGATCATTGGCCGGAGAAAAAACAGAATACCTTTCCAGGGAAATGCCTTTTAAATCTCTCAAAAAACCATGATGTAAACTTTCATCATACGCCAGCTTTTCTACCCACCGCTCCTCCGGATCCAATAGAATAACCGTTCCGGACCGAATGGGATAGCTCGGCAAGGCCATTTCCAGAAAACTTTCCTTTACCCCTTTTGGATATTTCGCTGCCAGCTTTTCCACATCAGTAGTGAGCACCAGGTAGCTAAATGGATCAATGATCAGGTCATCTCCGGAAATTATCCTCCTGTTAGCGATCTCTCCATCCTCTTCATTGGCCAGTTTCCAGTTTTTCAGGTTCAACAATTTACTTGAATGGTTATAGATTTCTACAAACTTGGGACTTCCTGTAGCAGGATTAAAAAGGACCTCATTCAATACCAGGTTTCCTTCTTCCGCTTCAGCAGGGATTTTGATCCAGGCCAGGTCAGCCTCAGGAGAAATGGCGTTACCGGCACAGTCTCTCCAGGAATTTACCTGTAGCTGGTAGGCCTGGTTCTCCAGTAAGGGAGATTCCAGGACAATGATCCACTGAAACCGATTCAGCGGATCCGGGTAGGAATCCTTGATTACCAACTCAGGAGACAGATGAAATTTACTGTTGATATTATGGGGGCCTACGGGCTTTGAAAAGCGCAACAAGAGCTGGTCTTCGTTTTTGGGAATGGCCGCCAAAAGTCTGGGGGCCGTTCGGTCCGGGCTATCGTCAAATACAGCATTGATTCTTCCAGGTGTTCCCCTTTGATCACTGGTTGATGGGGTATAGTTTTCGGGGGATTCACAGGGATAGAATGGATTGATTGCCTCCAGGCTAAACCCCTTGTTGGCTATTTCTCCTCCCAGCGGCATGGAGGGATCATAAGTTACCCGGTCTATCAATTCCCCATGCGTATTGAAGAGGGAAATTTCATCACCTCCATTGAGAAGGGTAGGCCAATTTTTTAATCCCAGCACCTGGCCAAACGGATCAAAGGCTTCCTTTTCTGCGTCCGGGCATAGGATAAGGAAACCTCCCGCTGCTACCGTTGCCCTGGGCAGACTGCTTTCATTTCTTGAATTGGCGATTTTCATTCCGCCCAAATGAAACATTTGGTCAGTAGGATTGTAAATCTCAATGTATTCGCTGTCAGGTAAAGGACTACCGGGTCTTGGAGCCGGCATGATTTCATTGATGACCAATTCCTTAAAATGCGGGATTTCGGGTGGGAGGTAGGCAAAGGTCAGGGTTTGTCCGGCAATAGAGTGCCCATCCAAATCTTCCAGTTCCCGGATTTCCAAAATGACTACCTGGCCGGCTTCCCAACCGCTTTCAAAAGTAAGTAAGACCTCTTTTCCATCGTTTTCCAGGGATATGGAACTGGGAGAAATGCCATCTATGGAATAGAAGCCAGGTACCAGAGCCAGGACAGGGTTCAAAATTTTATCGAAAAACAAAAGTAGCCGGTTTTCGGGTAAAGGCTCTACTTCCAGTAATTCCGGAGGGGATGGGTCCCATGATACAGCCCTGAGACTGCCAGGTATATGGTTGCCATTTTCTCCCAGTCTGGGAGGAATTTTTAAGGTCCACAGGCTGCCAGCAGGAAGGGGCTCCTCAATGATCAATTGAATTTGACTGGGCTGACTCTTGTTGAGCAGGGCGGTTAAGCTCCGTTCGTCTTCCAGAAAACCAAATGCTCCCTCCCATGAATTGACCGTATCCAAAGGCTGTATCAGGTTGATATGTATCAACTGGCTATTTTGCACCCAAAGGTCATAAATACCATCTGCATAATGCAATTTTCCCTCAAAGGGTAAGCTCTCCTTTCCGTTCTTTGCTTGAATGGAACCGATGGAAATGGAGACACTGTCTTCCAGATGCAGTTGTTCCCGTAATTGTATTTTGACCTGATAGGCATTTTTCATCAACAAGGCACTTTCCGCCGGGGTAGCATTGATTTGATAATTTTCTGGAAAAAGCAAAGTGGCCGGATCGGGGAAGTCAGTGAAAGTCACCATAAGGTGCTGCTCATCCCATATTTCAAAGGCCCCAAGCTGAAGGAGGCTGTTGTCTATGATAATCTTTGTATCCAAAGCCGGCTCTCCTGTTTTGGCCCAAACCTCGGGAATCTTTACCTCGATTCCATCGGCTTCCAGGGGGTTTGAGGAAAGAATGATCAGGTTCAGTCCATCATTCGAAAGGAGCAGGTTTTCTGGCTTTAAGCCATTTACCCATACAGTATCCGGTAAGGCAATGGCCTTGTTCCAGACCAGCTCAAGCTCAAAGGGGGACTTTAGAAAAGCGGTATCTATCACCGGAGGGAGGGTGTCCCAAATAAAATTGCGGTTGATGGTACGGGTCATTTCCTGGCCATACAAATCTTTTAGCTGATTTATGCTGAGGCGGTAGGATTTACCCGGTTCCCAGGGAGAACCAAATTCAAGTTTTACCTGATGGGTGTCGGGCATGGACAGGGATTCAGGGAAAGCCTCGCCTTCATTTATCGTATAAAGCTGTGGGATCAGGGCCCATTTGGCATCCAAAGGTTTGTTGAAAGTCAACAGCAGGCCTGTAGCGGAGGAAACTATTAAATCACTGAGCTGTATGTTTCGGGTATCCCAGAGAAATTCCTTGCTTAGGCTAAACCGGGTATTGCCTTCCAGGTCCCTGATGCCGATTACTTCCAGGTTTAGGTTTTTATTTTGGGGGAATTCCCTGTCAAAGACAAGTAGGTAAGTATTTTCCTCCTCTTCTACAGGCAAAATCCGCTGTGGCTGCCAGGCTTCTTCTCCAAGCTTATAATTCTCCGGATTTAAAACCGTGGCCTGATCAAGCGAAAGGGCGGTCCTAAAAATAACCTGGAGAATATTTGGAGAGGAATAGGAAATACTATCCAATACATCTTCCCAGCGAAAAGAGAAGATTTCGTCAAGCAAATAGTTGCCATAGCTGTCTGCTATGCTGTCGGTTATCAATTCATATTTTTTGCCCAATTGAAGCGACTGATCGAATTCCAGGCGGATGGTATGGGCTGCCAGTTCATCAATGTGAACGGCTAAGGTTTTCGCTGGATCATCCTTAAGCCGATAATTTTCAGGCTTGGCGGCCGGTTGCTGGGAGAGTCCCTCATCGAATACCAGCAAGAGTGCATCCTCGCCTATTCCCCAGATGGCTTCCAACCGAGGAGGAGTGACATCGTATAGAAATGTGATCTCCCCGGTGGTCAGGGAAACACCAAAGCAGTCAGACAACCCCTTTCCTTTCAGTATATAAGTTTGGTTAGGCTCCATGGCCGTGGTCAACTCCAGAACCATGGAATGGTCTGAATAATCCTGCACAAGCAGTTCTTCGCCAGAAAGGGTAAACTGTGGCAGTGACTCCAGCGCTGGGGCTAAGGGTTTGGAAAAAGTCAGCAGGAGTTGTTTTGCAGATAAGGGACTTACTTTTGTTATTTCAAAAGGGCGGGTATCCGCTTCTTCGCTATAAACAGCATTTTGCTGTCCGGGTGTTCCTCCCTGGGCGGCTACTGATGCTTTCCAGTTGAAAGCATCACTGCAGGCCTGAAAGGGATTGATCCTTTCAAGGGCCCAATCACCCCGGGATTTTTCCTGATCCCGGTAGTAGCTCAGCTCATAAAAAAGGCTGTCGATCAGCTGCCCAAAGTGATCCCTGATCAATACTTCACCCGAATTATTGTTGAGATTGGGAAAGGAATTCACAGCTGCCACGGCTCCAAATGCTTCGAACACAGGTTTATTGGCTGTTGAACAAAGGATGAGATGGGAAAGTGGTTCCACCAGCACCGCTTCCACCTGCCTATTATTGATGGTAAAATCCTTTAGCAAAATGGGCTTTTCGGTTCGGTTAAGAAGTTCAACATATTCTGCACTGGCTTGATTGGGCAATACCGGATCAGGAGGGAGCATGCCCTTTGGGTTGGGGTCCGGCATGATTTCATTGATGATCAGGCTACCCGCAGGTGTGGGGCTATGCAGTTCAAATTGATGCTCCCATTCCTCATGAAGCGTTTCTTCCTGCCTTCCGGTAATCTGTTTAAATTTGATGGTATAGTTGTTGGTATACAGGTAATCATCAAATACCAACAGCAGTTTGTCCGGGTCGATTAGCCTAACATGTCTGGCCATACCATACTGGTTGTTCAGGTGGACCTCATCACTGGGCAGTTCTATGGATTGGTTAAAATGGAGCAACAGGGATGTATCGTTCTGGATTTCAACTCGATTGATGTTCAGGCCTGTCTGATGCTCCTGGATATTGATCAGGCTAAAATCATCCAGATACAGGCGGCCTGCTGAGCCGCTTCCGGAACCATATACGGCCTCCAGTAATAGGGTGACCTGTTTCAAATCCTGAAAGGCTCCGGGTATTTCCACCTGATATAAGCTATAGGGCGTATCTTCATTGGGAAAGGTATTGGCATCACCTATCTGAATCCTTTCACCAAAACCCAGCTCCGGATTTTCTGCCAGGGAGAGGTAGAGCCCTACCGGCCTGTCTCCTGATCCGTTTTTTCCGGTTTTGGCGTAAAAGGAAATTATAGGGTTTTGTAGCCCTTCAGTCGATGTTTTTATGTAAATTTGCGCATTGAAACTGCCGATCGTTTGAATGCCCAGCGCACTGGACTGGTTCAGTCCTTCGCCTGAGGCCTGGAAAACCCGGCTGCTGCCTGCGCTCAGCTCATTGGCTGACCAGCCCGGCAGAAATTCTTCAGGATGGTTGACAGTGGTAAACTTGCTTTCGAAATCCTGAATCTCAAAAGTTTCGGTTTTTGGCAGCAGCGTAAAACCTAGTATGGAAAAAGCAAGGAAACTCCATACAGAAATGATGGCTTTCACAGAATGAATATAACTAAAAGTATATAAAATTAGTATTCTTAAATAAAAAAATGTTTTTCTGATCATACATTGGGAAAACAGCACCGGTCAAAATTTAATCAACATGAAGTTAGCCGTAGTAGGAGCCACCGGTCTGGTAGGCTCAGAAATTCTTGAAGTGCTGGATGAGCACCAATTCCCTTTTGATGAGCTCTTGTTGGTCGCTTCCGAGCGTTCAGCAGGGAAAAAGATTAGTTTCAAGGGCAAGGAATATACGGTAATTGGACTCAAGCAGGCAGTAGCTGAAAAGCCGGACATTGCGATTTTTTCTGCAGGTGGAAGTACTTCCACGGAATGGGCACCCTTGTTTGCGGATGCCGGAGCCATTGTCATTGATAATTCTTCTGCCTGGAGAATGGACCCCAGTAAAAAACTGGTAGTACCGGAAATCAATGGGAAGGCCCTGCGCATCGATGACCGCATCATTGCCAATCCAAACTGTTCCACCATACAAATGGTTCTGGCCCTGGCACCGCTCAGGCAAAAGTACGGGATCAAGAGGATTGTAGTATCCACCTACCAGTCCGTGACGGGTACGGGTAAGGACGCAGTGGATCAAATGATGGCGGAAAGAAAAGGTGAAGAAGCGGCCATGGTCTATCCTTATAAAATTGACCTGAATGTATTGCCGCATATAGACGTTTTTCAGGAAAACGGCTATACCAAAGAAGAGATGAAGATGATCAATGAGACCAAGAAAATCTTTGGTGACGATAGCATTCAGGTGACTGCGACGGCAGTAAGGATCCCCGTAATGGGGGGACATTCCGAGTCGGTGAACGTAGAATTCCTTAAGGACTTTGACCTGGATGAGGTAAGACAACTCTTGTCCAACACCCCAGGCGTTATTGTGGAAGATGATCCGGCCAATAACATTTACCCCATGCCGTTGAATGCCCATAAGAAAGATGCCGTTTTTGTAGGAAGGTTGCGCAGGGATGAAACACAGCCCAATACGCTAAACATGTGGATTGTGGCCGATAATTTACGAAAGGGAGCAGCCACCAATGCGGTGCAAATCGCCGAGTACCTGTTGGCTCACAGCATGGTATAGGTGGAACTGGAAGCCCTATATCATCCAATTTTAATGCAGTTTGTGCAGGATCATCTTGATGAAGATCCTGCACAATTGCTTTTGAGGCATAAGACAATACCCGGTCTGGACATCAAGCTGGCTGCCCGGCAGATTTCCATGAGACAAAAGGCCTGGCAAAAGCTACCCGGATGGGTCAGGCATCCTTCCCTTATTTTTCCACCTGCCCTTTCCATGGAACAATGTTCGTCTGAGGCCACGGGAAAGTATAAAAGCAGTTTGGTAAAGGGAAAAACCCTGGCAGACCTGACCGGTGGTTTTGGAGTGGATACCGTCTTTTTAGGAGAGAAATTTGAGCAGGTAAGCTATATTGAGCAACAGGAGGAGCTGGTGGCATTGGCCAGGCATAACCTCCCCCAACTTCTGAAGGATCAGAAAATTGATATCCTCCATCAGGATGCCCTGTCATTTCTCAGACAAGTTCCGGATAAATTTGATTGGCTTTATGTGGACCCTGCCCGGAGGGGAAAGGGCAATCAAAAGCTGTACCGGCTGCAGGACCTGGAACCGGATGTGGTGGAAAACTGGGCTTTGCTGCAGGCAAAAGCCTCCAATATCCTGATAAAGGTCTCCCCCATGCTGGATATCAGCATGGCCAGCCGGGAACTACCGGGACTCTTTGAAATCCACGTGGTCAGTGTGAAGAACGAAGTCAGGGAATTGCTGCTTTTGTACAATGGGTCGCAGCAGCCGCTGAAAATTGTGGCCGTGGAAATCAATGGTCAGGGCCAGACTGTTTTTTCTTTTTCGCCGGAAGAAGAGCTCCATGCGGTGCCTGTATTTTCCTTTCCCCAAAAATATTTGGTCATTCCTTATGCTGGAATATTAAAAGCAGGGGCATTCAAAAGTTTTGCGGTCAAGCAGGGTTTGGCCAAACTGCAGGTGCATACCCATGTGTATACCACCGATCAATTGCCGGAGGCAGTCCCTGGGAGGGTTTTTGAAGTACTGGAAGAAATCAAGCTGGACCGGAAAATCCTGAAAAAATTGTATCCGGAGGGATTGGTCCATGTAATTTCCCGAAATCATCCCTTAAAGGCGGACGCATTTAAAAAGAAATTCCGGCTCAGAGATGGGGGAGATGAATTTTTGATTGCAGTCACGGTAATGAATGGAAAGACGGGGGTTTGGCGGTGCAAGTTGGTTTGATGTGCTGATGTGTCGATGTGCTGATGATTTGCAGGGGTTGCTGTGACTGAGGTTCCTGAGGTGCCTGCGATTCCCGCGGTGCCTGAGCGGAGCCGAAGGCAGCGGAGTCGTGATTTGTCTAAGCTAAACAATCATACTAATGCTGTTTCGTATTTGCCACGCAGAATTCAGATGAGCAGGGATTGTAAGTTTGGAACCGTAAGGCGGTTTTTTTTGAAATTATTATTTTGTTTTTGATTAATTGGTTTTATATTCAATTAATAAAATAGGCACAATGCTGGATCACTTTTTATTCATCTTGGTTGGGGTTCTTTCCGGACTTGCTTCTTTGGCCTTATTTTTATGGTTTTTGACTAAACTTAGACCTAAAATCATAATATCAGATAATATCGCATACGATGACGTGGAAATTGAAGGAACAAAAAACATTGTTTCCGTTTTAAAATTGTAAACAAAACATGGTTAAGTAAGGTATATGATGTTGAAGCTCAATTAGTATTTATTACTTTGGTTAATGCAGATGGGGGATTTAATATTTTCCTTAGCCCTATTAAACTTATTAAAGATAAATCATGGTCTTTAAATCGGATATCAAAAAATGATAAACATGCAGAGTATGCTTTTCAATTTATTACCTTAGAAGATATAAAAAGTAAATGGGGGGAAAACCAAAATGTTGAGTTAAGAGAAAAAGCCAAGCATGCGTTTAGTGGGTTTTCAAAGATTGAAAAAAAGAGATATTATAAACCAGGATTAGCCATTAAGAATGGATCATTTAAATTTGGCAATTCAATTGAAATCAGTTAATTAAATTTGATTATTAAGCTATGAAAAAGGATATCATTGGAATTTAAAACTAATGTTGGGAAAAAAAGGGGTTAATTAACCCCTTTTTTTCCCGGAAAACCAAACAAGCCTGAATGGATCGGTACCTTGTATCAATTGCAGCAAACTAAGATCCCCTGAAAAAGACAAGTACAGGAATGCCATACCGGCCAATTTGACCATTTGGATAGTGCAGGTAACTCAAAACTTGTTGGAGTTTTTGAACAATGACCCGATTTGGTATTTCAAAATCAACTAGAGTGTCCAATCAGTAGAAAAACCCATATTTTCTCCAATTTGATAAAGGGGATGAATGTTTTCTTTTAGAATATCCCCAAATTCCTCCGAATTCAACCTTGCAATGCCTTCCAGATCTTTTTTAAAAATGGTCGTGTAGTCGTAAAGCAATTTTTTATTATTTTGGTTATTTTCCAGAAAGACTTTAAATGCCTTATGTTGAATTTCGACAAAAGGATCCAGATATTCGGGTAGGGATGGAAAATTGTTGCCCTTTGAGGAGTTTACGGATCTGGTAGTCGGGATTAAATTCCAAAGCTGGTCATGGGTAACGAAACTCCAGGGAATGAAATGATCAATGGAAAGGTTTTCCAGGGACATTTCTTTATTGGAGTAAATACAAAAAATATTCCCATCCACTTTAGCCACTTCCTTCCAAAAGAAGATTGCATTTGTTAGCTTTCTTAACATCGGAGGGAATATTTTTTCTGTTAAACCAGGCACGTTTGGATTGTTTTTTTGTAAATAAATTACCAATCCCCAAAAAACAAACTTTTGTAAAATGGACAGGTGGACGTAAAAATAGCTTCTCCACTGAGGATGTAAGGTAATGGTACCCTCTGCTATTGCATAGGGGCAAAAATTGGATGGGTGGAATGGAGAATCCATTGAAGATTCCGAGATAATTTTATTTTTTTGATGATCAGGAATTCCCCTTAATTCCTTTTCAAACCAAGGAGTTAAAAACCTGAATGGGACATACCTTGAAAAATTGTTTAAAAGCTGTATAACAATGGAATTAGCTTTATTCGATTGAATTATTTTCAATAAATCCTTTTTATCGATGTTTGATTCAATGTTAAATTCCGATTTCAGTTGGGTAATACCATTGGAAAATTGATCTAATTTTCCAAAATTTAATTTGTAATGATTAATAGGATACCAAATCTCTCCGATCATTTCAATGACCAAATCGTCAATTTTAAAAGATGATTTATTTGATTTTTTAACGGTATTTAAAATGGCTAAAAACCAATAAAATTTATAAGAATTGGTGGTATTATTGAAAACACCTGAAAGTTTTTGGATGGGTAAACCTGGATCAAAGGGAATATTCATCATTTAAGCAAATAGAGATTTTACACAAAACAAATAGTAAAAACCATTTTCATTGAAAACTGGTCTGGCATTGTTGTCCAGGTATATTAAATCTTCGAACATTTTATTTTAAAATGATTTAACAGGTAAAAGGTGAATGATGGATAATTTCTCATCCTCTGGAAAATTGAATGCCTTTATCCAATATTTACCAAAAGCATTTTTATAGGAGCTATTTCTCCGGCATTTCTATAAATTTTTGAGTTAAAATTGGGTCTGCTGCTTTTTTTGATTTATTTCAAAGATAATGCATTTTAGCTGTCCTGAAAATTCACTCAATGAGACAAACCTGACATGTTCGATATCATCGGAGACATTCATGGGTACAGTGATCAATTGGAGGCCTTGCTTCTCAAGCTGGGTTACAGGAAGGAGGGAGGAGTCTATTTTCACCCCCATAGGACCGTACTATTTTTAGGTGACTACATCAATAAAGGACCAAAAATCAAGGCAACACTGGAAATCGTAAAAGCCATGGCAGACAGAGGTTCGGCCATCGCCTTGCTGGGTAACCATGAGTTCAATGCCATTAGGGACCTGTTTCGCCTGGAAAATGAGGGCTTGTCACCAAACCAATCATTTCAGTGGGAAGACAGCCTTTTGGCGTTTAATAATAACTTAAATGAATTCAAATATTATGTGGACTGGTTCAAAAGCCTGCCTCTTTTTTATGAGGATAACCGATTTCGTGCTGTGCATGCCTGCTGGGATCCGGAGCATATCGCCCATATAAGGCATAAGCGATCCAAAGATGCAGGTCCAGAGGATTTGATCGCAACAGACCCTGAATGGAACAAGGCCCTTACTGAGACCCTTAACGGAAAGGATTTGGAATTGCCCGAAAATGTCAGCATTCCAGAAAACGGCCTGGAAGCTGGGGACAGGATCAGGACCAAATGGTGGGAGGACCCCTCCCGGATGACTTATAAAGCCTTTAGCGTAGATCCGTTGGATTTGCCCGATATCCCTGTGGACTTGTCGGGGATAAAGGATTGGAAATACTATGGAGAAGATGAAAAGCCAGTATTTTTTGGCCATTATGGTCGGGCCAGGTTTTCTTCCCTCATCCGGCATAATGTGTGTTGCCTGGATTTTGGAGTGGGAAACGGAGGGTCCCTGGCGGCTTACCGAATGGATGAAAGTTCTAAATTGTCCCATGACAACCTGAAGTATGTATGAAGGATTTTTTTCTTTATATTCCCTGTCTGAACCAATTTTCCCAAAAATGAACCGAAGAACCTTCAACAAGAAAACTGCAATGGGTCTGGCAATGGCCGGCTTGTCCCCATACATGCCTTCGTTTGGCCAGTCACAGGGCAATGTCAGGCTGGGTGGTCCAGTCTACCAGAGGTACAATTCTCCGGAGCAATGGGTGTCTGCCCTGCAAAGCAAAAATTATAGGGCAGCCTACTGTCCGGTAAGTCTGGATGCCGGAGGCGATGAAATCCGGGCTTTTGAAGCAGCCGCAGAAAAAGCAGACATCGTCATTGCTGAAGTGGGTGCCTGGAGTAATCCCATCAGCCCGGACAAGGACATGGCCCGGGAGGCCTTTGAAAAGTGTACCCGATCCCTGCAACTTGCAGAAAGCATTGGCGCCAACTGCTGTGTAAACATCAGTGGATCCAAAAATCCGGTGCATTGGGCAGGACCTCATCAGGATAACCTCACACCGGATACCTTTGATCAGATTGTGGAGGTAAGCCGAAAGATCATCGATGAAGTACAGCCCGGCAGAACATATTTTGCCCTGGAACCCATGCCCTGGGCTTATCCTGACTCGGCAGAAAGCTACCTGGAGCTGATCAGGGCCATAGACCGCAAGGCATTTGGGGTGCACATGGACCCCATGAACCTGATCATTACCCCCAACTTGTACTATGGCAATGCAGCCATGATCAGGTCTTGTTTTAAAAAGCTGGGTGCCCATATCCGGAGTTGCCATGCCAAAGATATCCTGATCCGGGAAGATTATTACATGCCCCAGTTTACGGAGGTGCAGCCGGGTCTTGGAGTAATGGACTATCAGGTGTTCCTGCAGGAACTAAGCCAGCTAAAAGCCATTCCCCTGATGATGGAACACCTCGGATCAGAGGAGGAATATGACCAGGCAGCCCAATATATCCGTGAAGAAGGGAAAAAAATTGGTGTTACCGTTTAAAGCCAGTTGCTCCTTAAGGCCAGCAGGGTCAGGTATAGCAACAGGGCCGGAAGGCCATAGTATTGCAAGACCATCAGGCGGTTGCAGCGGTGCATAAACCAAAGAACCAGCACCGGGCGGATAAAGCCCAGGATCAGCCCAGCGCAGGCCAGCAGGAATACAATTTTCAGGCAAACAAGAAGGATTTCCATAAGACCAAAAAAAGGACAGCAGTGGGCTGTCCTTCTATTACTAAATTATTTGTATCACCGAGGCAGGCATAAGTCATGTGTTTGCCTGCGTCTGATTTCAGGCAATTATTTTTTGCGCTTGATTTCTTCCATTTTGTAACCTTCGAAGGTGTCACCTACCTCCAAGTCATTGAAACCTTTGATAGAAACGCCACATTCATAGCCATATTTTACCTCAGCCACATCATCTTTGAAACGCTTGAGGGCACTGATTTCTCCCTCATGTATCACGATACCATCTCTGATTACCCTGATTTTGTTTTTTCGGTGGATGTATCCATCGGTTACGTAGCAACCTGCTACCGTCCCTACTTTAGAGATCTTGAATACTTCCCTGACTTCTATATTTCCAGTGATGACTTCTTCAAACTCAGGTTCCAACATGCCTTCAATGGCATCCTTGATCTGGTTGATGGCATCATAGATGATGGAATAGTGTCTGATTTCAATTTCTTCCTGTTCAGCCAGTCGTTTGGCATTGGCGGAAGGCCTTACCTGGAATCCCAGGATAATGGCATCTGAGGCTGAAGCCAGCAGTACGTCCGATTCGGAAATCTGTCCTACGCCCTGATGGATAATGCTTACCTTGACTTCTTCTTTGGAAAGTTTTAACAGGGAATCTGACAGGGCTTCCACGGATCCATCCACATCTCCTTTGATGATGATGTTGAGCTCTTTAAAGCTTCCTATGGCGAGCCTTCGCCCAATTTCGTCCAAGGTAATGTGTTTCTTGGTTCGTAGGCTTTGCTCCCTTTGGATTTGTTCCCTGGAATTGGCGATTTCTCTGGCTTCCCGCTCAGAATCGTATACCTTGAACACATCTCCTGCCTGGGGAGCACCGCTCAATCCAAGTACTTGTACCGGGGTAGAGGGGCCTGCAGTTTCTACTTTCTGTCCCAAGTGGTCAAACATGGCTTTTACCCGGCCATAATGCTGACCAGCCAGGATAGTATCGCCGACCCTCAAGGTTCCACCTTGTACCATGATGGTGGTCACATAGCCCCTGCCTTTATCCAGAGAGGCTTCTACTACTGTACCCACCGCATTTTTCTTGGGGTTGGCTTTGAGTTCCAGGATTTCAGATTCCAGCAATACCTTTTCCAGCAAGTCATCTATGCCCAAACCGGTTTTTGCTGAAATTTCCTGGGACTGGTATTTACCTCCCCAGTCTTCTACCAACAAATTCATATTGGCCAGTTCTTCCCTGATTTTATCGGGGTTGGAATTGGGTTTATCTACTTTATTGATGGCAAAAATCATGGGCACTCCGGCCACCTGTGCGTGATTGATCGCTTCTTTGGTTTGCGGCATGACGTTATCATCTGCAGCGATTACAATGATGGCCACATCGGTGATTTTTGCACCCCTGGCCCGCATGGCGGTAAAGGCCTCGTGTCCAGGTGTATCCAGGAAGGCTATTTTGTGACCGTCAGACGTTTCCACATCATAGGCACCAATGTGCTGCGTAATACCTCCAGCCTCACCATGGGTCACCTTGGATCGCCTGATATAATCCAGCAGGGAAGTTTTACCATGATCCACATGTCCCATTATGGTGACTATAGGGGCTCTTTCTACCAATTCTTCCGGATCTTCTTCCACCTTGATTTCGGCTTCTTCTTCATCCGATTTGGTAAACTCTACATCATAGTTAAATTCATCTGCAATTATCGTAATGGCTTCTGCATCCAGTCGTTGGTTGATGGATACGAACATACCCAATCCCATGCAAACAGATATTACTTCATTGACCGAAACATCCATCAGAGACGCCAGGTCATTGGCAGATATAAATTCCGTTACTTTTAATACTTTGCTTTCCTCTGGGGTATCGCTGACCTCTTTCGATCTTTCGGAGCGCTTATCCCTTCTGTTTTTGCTTTTACCTCCGGATTTTCCCCCTCCCTGCAACCTGGCAAGGGTTTGTTTGATTTGATCCTGGATTTCTTTCTGTGTGGGTTCTTCCTTCTGGAACCTGGCATTTCCGGGTCTTGCACCGGGACGGCCGGCAGTCCCCCTGTTATTGCCTTTACGTGCACCCTGAGCAGGGCCTTTGCCTGCTGCTCCCGGAGCGCCGGGTTTGGCCCCTTCAGCTCCTCTGGCAGGCCGGTTGTCTATGCGTTTACGTGGACGCTTTTTCTTTTCCTTATTGCGCTCATCCGAAGATGCCACGGGTTTGGTTTTCTTTTTGGACTTGTCCTTGGGGAGTTCTATCTTTCCCAAAACGGTCAATCCCTTCAGGGAATCTGCCCTGGCCGAAATCACCCGATCCTCTGATTTCTCGGGCTCTTTTTCCGGCTCCTTGGCAGGGGTATCGGCTGCAGCGGTTGGTTTTTCTTCCGGAGTTGCTGGCTGCTCTTCCGGTTTTTCTGCTGCTGCTTCCGGTTTTTTATCAGGAACAGGCTTTTCTTCTACCTTATCAGCAGGCGGCTCCTGTGCCGGAGATTTCTTTTCAGCTTCTTCAGACTTTTCCTTTTCAGGGGCTTTGGCTGCTTTTTCTTCTGTTTTGGGTGCTTCTTTCTTTACCTCTTTTTCGGGCTCGGAAACTTTCTTTTCCGGAGTTTTTGCCGCAGGCTCCTGAGGTGCAGGTTTTTCAGCACTTTTTTTCTCCTCCTCAGCTGGTTTGGGGCTTTTGCCTTCCAAATCAATTTTCCCAACAACTTTTATCCCTTGCAGTTTAGGTGCTTCAGTAGAAATTTTGTCAGTATCTTTTTCTGCTTCTTTTTTCTCTTCTCTGGCTGCCGGAGCCGGTTTTTCAGGTTCAGGCTTTTTGATTTCCTTTTCCGGTTCAGACTCAGATTCAGCGCGGATGGTAAAATTTTCGTTGTGCCTTTTACCAATGGACAGATGAGAGGCCTCTTCCTTCTCCTGGGCAGAAGACCGGAACTCTTTGGCAAGCATATTGAAATGCTCCAAACTTATTTTTGAGTTCGGGTTGCTTTCTACCTCAAAGCCCTTCTTCGCCATGGACTCAACGATGGTTGCTACCCCTACATTGAGCTTTCTGGCTACCTGGCCTAATCGCATCATTTTTTCTTCTGACATACTAATACCTATTCCTGTATTTTAATATAATGCAAATATAAAGGGGATAACGAATTATCTATCGTTATTTGCTATTCAAATTCCTGTTTTAATATTTTAAATACATCATCAATCGTTTCTTCTTCCAATTCAGTTCTTCTCAAAAGGTCTTCTTTGGTAAGTGCCAAGACGCTTTTTGCCGTATCCAGGCCTGTTTTCTTGAGTTCGTCGATTACCCAACCCTCAATTTCGTCAGAAAATTCCGACAAATCCACATCTTCTTCGTCTTCATAACCAGAAAGCTCCCTGAAAACATCAATTTCGTAGCCTACCAGCCGGCTGGCCAACCTGATATTAAAGCCCCCTTTGCCTATGGCCAGAGAAACCTGATCTGGCTTGAGATAAACAGAAATTCTTTTCTCCTCTTCATTGACCTGAAGTGAAGAAACCTTGGCTGGACTCAATGCCCTGGACACATATAGATCCAGGTTGTCCGTATAATTGATAACGTCAATATTCTCATTCTGCAATTCCCGGACTACTGCATGGATCCTGCTTCCTTTCATGCCCACGCAGGCACCTACAGGATCTATGCGATCATCGTAAGACTCCACCGCTACCTTGGCCCTTTCTCCCGGCTCCCTGACGATTTTCTTGATGGTGATCAAACCGTCATATACCTCAGGAACCTCGTTTTCAAACAACCTTTCCAGAAATATGGGAGAAGTTCGGGACAAGACGATCCTGGGATTACCATTGATCATTTCCACCTTATGTACGATGGCCCGTACAGCATCTCCTTTTCTGAACCGGTCCTTGGGAATCTGTTCGGATTTGGGCATGATCAATTCATTCCCTTCCCCATCCATGAGCAGGATTTCCCTACCCAGGATTTGATAGACCTCCGCATTGATGATCTCACCAACCAATTCTTCATATTGCTGGAATAGCAAATCTTTTTCCAAATCCTTGATCCTCTGGATCAGGGTTTGTCTGGCCATCATCACTGCTCTTCTTCCAAAATCTTCGAGTTCGATTTTCTCGTAGGTTTCCTCTCCAATTTCGAAATCGGGCTCAATTTTCTTTGCCTCTGACAAACTTATTTTGTCATAATCCCAGATGTCTTCAGAATTGTCATCCACAATCTCCCTTATCCTTACGATTTCCAAATCACCCTTGTCCGCATTGATGATGACATCAAAGTTTTCATCTGTTTCATACTTTTTCCGAATCATCGCCCTAAATACGTCTTCAAGAATGCGGATCATCGTTGGTCTGTCCACATTTTTCGATCTTGCAAACTCTGCAAATGATTCAATCAGAACTTTAGCATCCATTGTTTTTATTTGAAAGAGACTAATACTATAGATTTCCTAATTTGGTCAAAAGGTAAATTCAGGCTTTCCTCAATTTCCTTTTTCCCCTTTTCTTTTTTCTTTATCAATATCTGAATTCCCCTTTGATCGACTTCGGTTAACTTTCCCTCAATGGTTTGGTCGTTGGCCAGCATTACCTTCAGATTCCGGCCCATATTTTTTTGGTATTGCCGTCTGGAGCTTAAAGGAAAATCCACCCCCGGAGAGGATACTTCCATGATATAGGCCGTATCCATCAGTTCCTTGGCTTCAATTTCTTCCCCTACAGCCCTGCTAACCAGTGCACAAGTGTCAATATTGATGCCATGGTCCGCATCGATCAGAATTTTGAGGGACTTTTTAGGGCCTTTCTCTACGATAAGAATGTCGACGACGAAATGGCTGCTGTCAGGGAGATGCTTCTCCACTATTTCCTCTATCGTTTGCCTCAAATTCATATCTTTTTACTTACTTGCTTCAGGCTTTGCTCCCAAATGGATTGATAATGAAAGAGGGGACTGCCTGTCCCCTCTTTAGATCATTAACTAATTCTAGCACAAATGTAATAAAATTATTTTCCTAAAAAAAGTATTGAAAGTTTGATAAATTTGCCCCATGCAATCCAAAAAGTTAAAAATATACAATACCCTATCCAGAAAAAAGGAGTTTTTTGAGCCCATCAGTCCCCCACATGTGGGCATGTATGTTTGCGGACCTACCGTGTACGGAGATGCCCACCTGGGACATGCAAGGGCAGCCGTTACTTTTGACGGAGTTTACCGGTACCTTTCTTTTCTGGGATATAAGGTCAGGTACGTTCGTAATATTACCGATGTAGGGCATCTGGAAGCAGATGCCGATGATGGAGAAGATAAAATTGCCAAAAAGGCCAAGCTGGAGCAGCTTGAACCCATGGAAGTAGCC
Source organism: Cyclobacterium sp. SYSU L10401 (assembly GCF_010993705.1). Classification (GTDB taxonomy): domain Bacteria; phylum Bacteroidota; class Bacteroidia; order Cytophagales; family Cyclobacteriaceae; genus Cyclobacterium. Next base: position 24,733 of record NZ_WOFO01000016.1, read on the forward strand.
CAGCAGTATGCATCTTCCTACCACCGTGACATGGAGCTGCTGAACACTATCCGGCCCAGCATTGAGCCCAGGGCTACCGGTCATATCCCGGAGCAGATCAAGCTGGTGGAGAAAATTCTCGAAGGGGGACTGGCCTATGAGGTAAATGGAAGTGTTTACTTTGACGTACTGAAATACAATGAAACCAAAAAATATGGCCGATTATCCGGTAGGGTGGTAGAGGAATTGATGAGTGGAAGCCGGGAGCTGGACGGGCAATCTGAAAAAAGAAACCCCCTGGACTTTGCCCTGTGGAAAAAAGCCTCTCCGGAACACCTGATGAAATGGGATTCGCCCTGGAGTTTGGGTTTCCCGGGATGGCACCTGGAATGTACCGCCATGAGTTCCAAATACCTGGGCAACCAGTTTGATATACATGGGGGCGGGATGGACCTGATGTTTCCCCACCACGAATGTGAAATTGCCCAAGGCAACGCCTGCCACCAGGCAGACCCGGCCAGGTATTGGCTGCATAACAACATGATCACCATCAATGGTCAGAAAATGGGCAAATCCCTGGGTAATTTCATCACCCTGCAGCAATTGTTTTCCGGTGAACACGATAAACTGGAACAGGCTTACAGTCCCATGACGGTACGGTATTTTATCCTGACAGCCCACTACAGGTCTACACTGGATTTTTCCAATCAGGCCTTGCAGGCAGCACAGAAAGGATATAAAAAGCTGATCAATGGGCACCGCATCGCAAAATTACTTACCTACCAGGAGGATCCGGAAGTTTCTCCGGATGAAAACCAGGTTAAGCAGATCGAGAAAAGCATTGCTGATGCCTTTTCATCCATGGACGACGATTTCAATACCGCACAGGCCATTGGTCATTTGTTTAACCTGCTGAAGAAGATCAACAGCCTGTATACCGGCCAACTCCATCCGGCGCAGTTGGGAAAAAAGGTATTTGAAGCGTTGATTAAAACCTTTGATTCATTTATAACGGATATTCTGGGACTCCTTGAGGAAAAGGGTGATCACCAGGAGGACCTGCTCAAAGTGATCCTGGAATTGTACGGAAAGGCAAAAACTGCCAGGGAATACCATCAGGTAGATGAAATCCGCAGGGCTTTAAAATCCGCTGGTTTGATCATCAAGGACATGAAAGATAAAGTGGATTGGGCCTATGAAGAGTAAAATTGTCATATTGTGTTTGGGGCTTTTGTATGGGTCCTGCGGAGAGCAAAGTATCCGCGAAGAGCAGGCAGCCGAGGAAAAATCCTTCAACCCGGTACCGGGTTTTAATGCCGATTCTGCCTACGCTTTTATTCAGCAACAGGTTGATTTTGGCCCCAGAGTACCCAATACCCCCGCTCACCGGGAAACCGGGGATTGGTTAACCGGCAAATTGGCGGCTTATGGCTTTTCAGTAAGCGAACAGGAATTCACTGCCCGGGCCTATGATGGGAAGGAGCTGCAATTGAGGAATATCATTGGAAGCTATCGTCCGGAGGCCTCTAAAAGGATTTTGCTGGCGGCTCATTGGGATACCAGAAGGATTGCAGACAAGGATTCGGAACGCATAGATGAACCCATTGATGGGGCCAATGATGGGGGTAGCGGAGTGGGCGTACTCCTGGAGATCGCCAGGGTGTTGCATACCGATACCTTGCAACCCGACGTAGGAATTGATATCATTTTCTTTGATGGTGAAGACGATGGGGAGCCGGAGCACCGGAATTTCAGGGATGGCAGCCAGGTTTGGTGGTGCCTGGGCTCCCAGCATTGGTCCAAAAACCCACATGCCCGTGGATATACGGCTTTTTATGGGATCTTAGTGGATATGGTAGGAGGCAAAAACGCCCGTTTTTATAAAGAAGGTTACTCCATCCAATATGCCAAAAACCTGGTGGACCGGGTCTGGAATTATGCCCATGAATTGGGATATGGAGATTTCTTTCCCATGCGCAAGACTGAGGCCATCACAGATGACCACCTGTTTGTCAATCAGGATGCCAATATCCCCATGATCAATATCATTGAATTCAGCCCTGATTACGGGTTTGGTCATTACCATCATACCCACCAGGACAATATGGACCTCATCGACAGAAAAAGCCTGGAGGTCGTAGGAGAAACCGTTTTGTTTACCATCTTTCAGGAATAGTAATTCTGAACCCAACACCCCTTTTCATGTCTATTACCAAACATATCACCCAACTTTTTCAGGAAAAATACCAACAGGAACCCCTCCTGGTAAGCTCCCCCGGAAGGATCAACCTGATTGGAGAGCATACGGATTACAATGAGGGCTTTGTGCTCCCTGCAGCCATTAACAAATACATTTATCTGGGCTTTGCAAAAAATGGCAGCCAAAAATGCCGGGTGTACTCCCTGGACTTTGGGGAGGAAGAAAGCTTTCTGCTGAAGGAAATGAAACCCCGGAAAGGCTGGATCAATTTCGTCATGGGAGTGGCCGCCCAGATGCAGTCCGCAGGCGATACTCTGGAAGGGTTTGATTGTGTGTTTGGTGGGGACATTCCCATTGGAGCCGGATTGTCTTCCTCGGCTGCCCTGGAAAATGGGGTTGGCCTGGGATTGTCGGAGTTATTCGAGCTGCACTCCGAGAAGCTGGATCTGATCCGGTATTCCCAGCAAGCAGAGCATGCCTTTGCAGGAGTCAATTGTGGGATCATGGATATGTTTGCGTCTATGATGGGTAAAAAAGATCAAGTTATCAGACTTGATTGTCGTTCGCTGCAGCATTCCTACTTCCCACTGGAACTCGGAGATTTTCAATTGCTTCTTTGCAACACCAAGGTAGCCCATACCTTGGCGGAATCAGCCTACAACAAAAGAAGGGAAGAATGTCAAGAGGGTGTCAATCGGGTAAAGCAGCAGTTCCCTGAAGTGAAAAGCCTCCGGGATGTTACTCCTCAGATGCTGGAAAAGGCCAAAGGGCAAATGGCTCCCCAGGTTTACCAGCGGTGCGCATATGTGATCCGAGAGAACGAACGGGTGATAACTACCTGCCAGGCACTTGCTGACCGAGATTTGGAAGCGGTTGGCCACTTGCTTTACGGTTCTCATGAGGGACTCTCTGAAGGGTATGAAGTCAGTTGTCCGGAACTTGATTTTTTAGTGGACTATACCCGAGACTTGCCCTATGTGTTAGGTGCAAGGATGATGGGCGGCGGATTCGGAGGCTGTACCCTAAATCTCCTAAAGAAGTCGGCTACAAAGGATTTTATTGCCTCCATTACAGGGGCTTACAGGGAGAAATTCGGCTTGCAAATGGAAACCTATGAAGTCAACGTTGCGGATGGAACGGGAGTAGTTGAGGTTTAGGGCCATAGGCTTATATCCGCTTTTTTGGCCATTCCTTATTAATGGAGTCCGCCTAAGGAGCTATTTGCTTACTTAGATAGCATACTTCCAATTTATTATAAATTCAAATGGCTCGCAAGATCGCCCGTCTTCCTTTGTAGTGAGGATTTTTTTCAATTAAAAACCAACATATATCGACCAGGAAGGGGGTATTATCAGGACCTATGCACACCTTTTCTGCACGGAATGAGTTGATTGGTACAAGAGGCGAGCAAAGAACATTGGCAGACTGCCAGGGGAAGTATTTATTCCCTGATTGACGACATTTTTATCTCTGGGGTAAACGCATTCTGTCGATTACGAACGGTTAGGTAAATCAGCGCTTATTGGTAAAATGCTACCCCTTTATACCTGTACGGCCCTTATTTTTTTTACAAATTAGTAGTTAGTTTTAGTGACCGCTGGAAGGTAAATAAAGTGCACAATTCAATTTAGCCGGATGTTGGCAATAATACCGAACAAATTTTGATAGCAGAACCAAATGTATTTACTTTGTAATAACATTTTAGAAAAATATGGAAGCATCAATAATAAAAATCGGTAATTCAAAAGGACTTCGCTTAAGCAAAACAATTTTGGATAAATACAATATCAGGGATAAAGTGGAAATTATTCTTGAAAAAGGTCATATCATACTCAAACCAATAGGTTCACCACGTAAAAATTGGGAAAAAGAGTTTAAGAAAATGAGCGAAAACGGAGATGACAATTTGCTCATGAACGATGTGTTTGATGACGAAAACCTTGAGGAATGGAATTAGCGCAGTACTTAATCGTTCTTGTAAATATTGAACCAACAGTCGGGAGCGAAATTAAAAAGACTAGACCTTGTGTTGTCGTTTCACCAAACGAAATGAATAAATACCTAAAAACAATCGTTCTTGCTCCAATGACAACGAACCTAAAAAAATATCCGACAAGAGTTTCAGTTAAGCACAATGGAAAAAAGGGAATGATAGCAATTGACCAAATCAGGACAGTTGACAAAACCAGAATTATCCGAATTTTTGATCGTCTAACCAAATCCGAAATTGAAAAATGCAAAGAAGTAATAAAAGAAACTTTTGTGGACTAAAAAAATAATAGTACCACTCGGCGTACGGGCCTCGTAACTGCCCTTCATCCCGGCTCTTCGCTAGCATCTTTTACAAAAAGATTTTTTAACGCTCGGCCCTCTCTCGACAAACCACTCCCGTAAAAAACGGGACAGGCATTGGGACTTGGTAATGCTTCGGGACACAGCCTGTCCCGATATTTATCGGGAACTCCCCCACATAAGGGACTTTCACCCTCTAAAATAATTTGGTATCTCGATACCAGATGCCCATACTGGGCACACATATTATGTATGAAATCGTAGCCACGCAAGGCAAACACTACAAGCAGAGCTACAATTCATACATTTAGCGAAATGGTGCATTAAAAAATAGTCAGAAATTGAAAATTTACGGAATAAGTGGACTTGGTGCTGACAAAAGAGTTTTCGACTATCTGAATTTGGACTATCCACTAATTCCTGTTGAATGGATTGATCCAGTAAAAAACGAGACTTTAAAAGACTTTTCCATTCGACTATCAAAAATGATTGACATAAATTCTGATTTTGCGTTAGTTGGGGTTAGTTTCGGTGGGTTAGTTGCTGCTGAGATTAACAAATTCCTTCAACCAAAACTTACCATTTTAATCGCTTCTGCCGAAACAAAGAATGAGCTCAGACCGATTTATAGAGGTCTCGGCAAAATTGGTCTCCTGAATAGTGTACCGAGTAAATTTTTTGACCCACCGAGAAATATTGCCAAGTTCATTTTCGGCACGAACAATGGAAAGTTGTTGAATTCCATTTTAGACAACACTGACTTAAGATTTGCTAAATGGGCAGCTAATGAATTAGTAAATTGGAGTAATCTTGATCGAATTGAAAACGTAATTCGCATTCATGGGACGAAGGATAAGCTTATTCCTTGGCGTGGATCAGGTAAAGTTGAATTAATTGACAATGGAGAACACTTTATGATTGTCGATAGAGCTGATGAAATAAGTAAGATAATAAATGAAAAAATAAGAACCATTTAGGCTACCATGATGCGATTAAGGCTACGGTTCATGGTAGCGTACGTTGGACTTAGCCTCCGGTACCGCTTTTAGTTCCTTTCTTTAGTTCCTTTCTTCAATATTTTCCCCGATGCTTTTTGTTGCATCAGAAAATCAAGAACTAGCTGTCTGAGGGTGGAGGTTTGTAAAAAATACCTGACACTGGTTTAGATTTCGTTAAACGGATAAAAAAATGGGGTTCGACTAGCAACACACTGCCCGAAACACGGTATTTCAGTCCATTTTCGAAAAAAATAATTAAAAAAAGCCAAAAAGTTAAAAATGGGGGGGTCTGGATTTTGGGTCAAAAATCGTATATTATCAAATCTTTTTTCAATTAAACTAAACTCAGATAACAATGAAAAAAATTGGGATGCTTATTGCGTTGTGCCTATGGATGTTTCAGGTACAGGCGGAGCTGAAATTACCGCGGGTATTTGCGGATCACATGGTGTTGCAAAGAGGACAGGAGATCCCCGTATGGGGAAAGGCAGATCCCCGGCAGCGTGTGATTGTCACCTTTCAGGACAAGGAATATCGGGTAAGAGCCGACCGGGAAGGTAACTGGGAGCTTCGCATGGGTGCTTTTCCGAAAGGAGGCCCTTATACCTTAACCGTTAACACCTCGAAAGAATCCCTTGCCTATGAAAACGTCATGATGGGTGATGTCTGGCTACTGGGAGGTCAATCCAATATGGAATGGGCCTTGAAAAACACCAATAATGGTGAAGACAGCATCAAAGTGGCAGACCATCCCAATATCCGATTGTTTGAAGTAGGAAGAAACCTCAGCCTGGAAGCCATAGATGATGTCCCGGAAGCGAAGTGGTCGGTTTGCTCTCCAGAGACGGTAGAGAATTTTTCGGCCATTGGTTATTATTTTGCCAGAAGGATCCAAACCGACTTGGATGTTCCCATAGGCCTGTTGGATGTCAACTGGGGTGGGACCTTATCTGAAGCCTGGACCAGTGCAGAAGCCTTGATGACACATGATGATTTTAAAGAACGTGTGGCAAGCAATCAAACAGAAGGGCCTGAGGATTTTTCAGACCCGGAGGTCAGGAAGCCCAACCTTTGGCCTACCAGTCTTTACTTTGGCATGTTGGAGCCTGTGATCCCTTTTGCGATCAAAGGAGCCCTCTGGTACCAGGGAGAGTCCAATGCCGGCAGGGCCTATCAGTACAGGGAAATTTTTCCTTTGCTGATTTCAGACTGGAGAAAGCAATGGGGACAAGGTGACTTCCCCTTTATATGGGTGCAGTTGGCCAATTTCAGACAAGCCAAAGAAGAACCCGGGGATAGCGACTGGGCAGAACTTAGGGAAGCACAGAGCATGACCTTATCCCTGCCCAATACCGGACAGGCGGTGATCATCGACAAAGGAGAAGCGAATGATATCCACCCGAGAGACAAATGGACCGTGGGCGAAAGGCTCGCCAAAGCGGCCAAAAAAATCGCCTACGGCATGGATGTGGTATACAGCGGACCTACCTATAAATCCATGGAAATTCAGGACGACCAGATCAGAATCAGCTTTGATCATGTGGGTTCCGGTCTGATGGTTAAGGACAAGTATGGCTATGTAAAAGGCTTCGCTGTGGCAGGAGCCGACAAGCAGTTTCACTGGGTCAAAGGTTTTCAGGACGGTGACCAGATTGTATTGGAAACAGGTGATATAGCTGATCCGGTCGCTGTCAGGTATGCCTGGGCAGATAATCCAGATGATGTAAACCTTTACAATAAGGAAGGCCTGCCAGCCAATCCATTCCGTACGGACGAATGGCAGGGCATCACCTATGGGAAGAAATAAAAGTTGAGCATCTACAAATAATCCCTTCCGGCAAAACCATAAGGTCTTTGGCGGAAGGGAATTTTTTTACCTAAATTGTATACTTTCCATTCGGCTTGTCAGGCCCCTGATAATTTCAGGAAATACCTTGCCGATTTGGCCGATTCTGAAAGTGCCGGCCTGAGACCACGACAAACCACTTGGATTTTAGCAATTGAAGGCGCTTTTCGAAAGGAAAGCCAGGACCCCTGAATACGCTTGTGGCACTGCTGATCAAAAAATCTATTCTTGGCAGGAGGATTTCCAGTGGACTACCGCCAAAGCTGCTCAGGGCTTTAAATGTAAGCTTTTCCCCCTAAAATTTCAGGATACTGACTGAAATTACTATATTCCTTAACGATCAGTTTAAAATAGCATGGAACATTTTATTGAGGGTGTACACAATTATTGTGACCGTTGGTGTGAGCGATGTATTTTTACCGACAGGTGTAGGGTTTTTGCCATGGAAAAAGAGGACCGGCCGGTGGAAGCCAATGACCCGAAATGGGAAACATCCATGGAGCCCCTTTCCAAATCCCTGGAGGAAGCCAGGAAACTGCTGGAATACATGGCCATGGAAAAAGGAATAGATTTGACACAAACGGACCCGGAATTTGAAAAGAACAGGAATGAACAAAAAACCAGGGTAGGAGACCATCCTTTGATGAAAAAATCCATGGATTATATGGAGCAATCCGGAGAATGGCTGGAAAAGGGACAGGTGAAAATCTACACAGAAAAAATTTTTGAAGGTGTGAATCTGGGCATAAAAAGCATGCAGGAAGGTGAAAGAGAGATATTGGCGCTACGGGAAAGTCTGGAAGTCATCCGCTGGTACCAGCCTTTTATCGTAGTAAAATGTCGCCGGGCCCTGATGGGAAAGGAAGATGGATATGAAAACCAGTTTCCTGAAGAAGAGCGGGGTTATAATGGCAGTGCCAAAATAGCCAGGATAGCTATTGAACGCTCCATGAGAGCCTGGGCCGGTCTTTTGGGATTCTTTGAGGAAGAGGAAAGTGCCCTTTTTCGGATTTTAGCCAGTTTGCAGCAAAGCCAGGTTTATTTGGAGAAGGAGTTTCCGCACATGGACCTTTTTATCAGGCCTGGATTTGATGAGTAAGTCTATACTTCAAAAAGACTGATGCTGAAATAGGCCTTGCTATCGGTAAAATGATGGTCTTTTTTAAAGCCGGCTTTTAACCTTATCTGGTCCAGGTCTTGTAAACTGTATTTTTGCGATATTTCCATATGAATAGGTTCATAAGGATGAAAAGTGATGGTCTGACCCGCCACCCGCACCTCTTGTGCTGCCTTGCTGATTAGGAAGCTTTTGGTGGCTCCGCTCAGGGGATCATAGCTGGCATAATGGTCAAAACCTGCTGTATTGAAATTCCCGTCCAATTCCCGGTTGATCCTTTCCAGCAGGTTGATGTTAAACTTTTTGGTAATGCCGGCAGGATCATCATAGGCTGCCAGAATGGTTCTGGGATGCTTTTTCAGATCAACCCCAAGCATCAAGTGGTCCCCTTTTCTCATAAAGCTTTTCACAAACCGGATAAAGTCCAGGGCTTTTTCCCCTTCAAAATTTCCAATGTTGCTACCGAGAAAGAGGATAATTTTTGGGTTTTTTCCGGAGGAAATGTTTTTCAAAGTTTCAAAGTAATCCCCGGCAATGGGTTTTACACAGAGTCCCGGAAGTTTTTCCTCCATGATTTTTTCATTTACCGAAAGGATTTCCGGAGAAATGTCCAGGGGGATATAACTCACTTTTTCCTTTTCCCGGACCAAGGGATCCAGAAAAAGGGCTGTTTTGCTTCCATCTCCTGCTCCCAACTCTATCACATCATAGCTTTTATGGGGAAGTTTCCGGATGATGTCTTTTGCCCGCAGCCGTAAAATCTCCGTTTCACAGCCAGGGAGGTAGTATTCCGGCATGTGCATGATTTGCTGGAATATGGCCGAGCCTTTATCGTCATAAAAGTATTTGGAATAAAGTCTTTTAGGGTTCGATTGTAAACCGGTCAAGACATCTTTTTCAAATGTATTTGTTTTCATAAGGTTCGGGCAAGTCTGATTCCTGAAAAAATCCACCTGGAGGGAGGAGCAAAAAAGTTACGGTAGGTATTTCTGCTATGGCCTTCAGGCGTGGTTATGGAGGCGCCTTTTAAAACATGCTGGTTGACCATAAATTTACCATTGTATTCTCCCAGCGCGCCGGGAGCTTTTTTAAAACCTGGATAGGGAAGGTAGGCACTACCCGTCCATTCCCAAAGTTGCCCCCAGGAAAAATGATCCGAGGCCGCTTCCCATTCAAATTCTGTAGGCAGGCGCGTTCCTTTCCATGCAGCATAGGCAGAGGCTTCGTAGAAACTAATGTGTTGAACGGGCAACTCCGGATTCACAGGTGCAAATCCATTGAAGGTGTATTGTTTCCATTTTCCTGCAGTATGGTGCCAATACAGGGGAGCTTTAAGCTCCTGACTCTGTATAAAATCCCAACCGTCTGCATGCCAGAGGTTAAAGTCCTGATAAGCTCCGGAGTTAATGAATTGCAGGTATTCCCCATTGGTCACCAGTTTGTTGGAAACCTGATAGGGTTCCAGAAAAACCCGGTGCTGTTTCTGTTCATTGTCATAGCAAAACCCTTTCCCGGAAAAACCAATGTCATAAATACCCTCCTTCATGGAGATCCATTGCTGCTGCTGATTTTCCGCTGTCAGTTGGTATGCGTTTCCATATACGGGGAAAGTAGGTTGGTGGCCCAGGATGTATTTGATATCGTAAACCAACAGCTCCTGGTGTTGCTGTTCATGGTTGATTCCCAGTAAGACGATATCCAATGCCTCCTGGCTGGCCTCGCCTGAGGCAATGAAAGTCATTACTTGGTCGGTCACATGCTTTCGGTAAGCCAAAACTTCCCGGACGGGAGGACGGCTCATCAGGCCCCTGTTGGGACGTAGCACCCTGTCTCCGGCATTGTTATAATAACTGTTGAACAAATAGGCGAAATCTGGATCGTATGGGGAATAGCCTGGGATGAAGGTACTGAGCAGAAACTGTTCAAAAAACCAGGTGGTATGCGCCAAATGCCATTTGGGGGGAGAAACGTCTACCATGGGCTGAGGCACATGATCTTCCAGTTCCAGCGGCGCGCAAATCCTCTCGGTTTGTTGTCGGCAGTTTTTAAATTGTTTTAAAAGTATTCCTGATCTGGTTTCAGATTGGCTCAAATTCACTGACATGCGGTGATTGGATTTGATTGGTTGTATGAAACAAATGAATAGGGCTAAAGTTTACTTCTTCTCCGGAATAAAAGCAAGTTTCAGGCTGAAGTAGTTTGTATCAGAAAATAATTTCGTTTTTTTACTCGTAAAGTTCGACAATCATATCGATTTCTACGGCGATGCTATTGGGCAGGGAGCTCATACCTATGGCTGCCCTGGCGTGTTTTCCCTTTTCGCCAAAGACTTCTACCATTAAATCCGAGAAGCCATTGATGACTTGAGAATGTTGTTTGAAGTCGGGGGAAGCATTGACCATGCCCTGCGCCCGTACGATATTTTTTACCCTGTTCAGGTCTCCAATTTCAGCTTTCAGGGAGGATAGCAGGGAAATACCGGTGAAGCGGGCGGCTTCGATCCCTTGTTCCAGTTCCAAATCAGATCCAAGTTTGCCTATGACCTGGGTGCCATCGGGTCTATCCGGCCCGTGCCCGGCCAGGTAGACCACATTGCCCACGGTTTTGGCTTTGAGGTAGTTGGCAGTTGGGGCGTTTGGTTCAATCAGCGTGATGCCCAGATCTGTGATTCTTTGTTCGGCATCTATGCCATCATCGGTCACCTGTGCAGTGTTTTCCTGATTGCTGATGGTAGTGTTTGTTGCTTTTTCCCCACAGGAAATGAGACAAAAAACGGACAATAGGGTAAATAAAGATAGTTTTTTCATGTGTTTTTTATTAAGGTTTTGTTCTCCGGCTATTATTGGGTTAGGATAAAAGCTTTTCAGGTGGCTAGCGGAGGTCCTGAGGGCACCATTATTTTCTCTTTCCTGGGGCTGCCTTCCGGTCTTTTGGCGGTAAATTCAGCGGTGAGGTATTCCCCCATAAACACTTCTCCTTTCATTTCATTTCCTTCCATTTTACCTGTAAACATAAACGTTACCGAATCCCCCGGTTTACGAAAATTGCTCCGCATTTTAACCGTGTTTCCTTCAATGGTTCCATAAAGGTCCTGGTCAGCAAAATCACTCATGTGGGTACCGTTTAGCCAATTTCCATCCTGCTCCAGCAACCACTTATGGGTGCTTGTACTGCTGAAAAAGGACATGTTCACTTCCCATTTTCCTGAGAGGTTAGCAGCGGGGGCAGTCATGGAAGTATCAACTGCTTTTCTTTTAGCAGAAAGGGTTTGGTGTATCCTGTCTGCGACCACATCAGCTTCTCCGGGCTGCATCTGGTTGGGACTTATGGTTATGGATGTCAGCCCATCCTGATTTCGGCTGCCAACGGCAATCCTGGGCGCTGTTCTTCCGAAAAGCTCAGCTACTTCCTCACCGCTAATATGCAATTGCTCCGGGTCCCAAAGGATCTGAAGCATGGGGGCACGGTTATTCAAGCCACTGGGCTGGTTGATTTGGTGGGTCACTCCCTTGATTTTTGTTGCCCTGTCTGCGATGCTGTTAAGCCATTCCATCCAGGTATCCCATTCCTTATCGTGATCCCTGGTGGTCCAAGCCTCTACAGCGGCCAGCATGCCCAGCATTTCTTCCTTACCTACTTTATTGTCTCTTCCGGGGCCGTGATGGGGAGAGCTGGCTTGCCAGGCAGACAGCATCAGGTCTTTTCTGCCTAGCAGCAACCCGGCGCATTGGGGACCGCAGATGGCCTTTCCCCCGCTGTAGGCCACCATGGTAGCGCCCCTTTCAAAATGCACACAGGGAATGGTCAGGTTTTCTGCTGCTGCATCCATAAGAATGGGAACATTGCTACTTTTTGCAATACGGGCAACATTTTCCAAAGATAAGGGCTGACCTGTATCCGCTCCCCTTCCGGAAATCAGGTAAATCATTGCCGTTTTAGGGTTTATGGCCTTTTCCAGTTCTTCGGGACTATTAACCTCCACTATGGTAACGCCAATATTCCTTACCGCATGGTCGTATACATTTCTGGAATGCCGGGGAATGATAACCTCGGTTTTGTCAAATCCGCTGAGGTCCGGGATTTTTAGTAATTTTTCCGGGTTCCCCCCGGTGACACAAGCCGCTGTGGCATGCTTCATGGCGGCAGCACAACCGGCAGTAATGATACCAAAATCAGCTTTGGTGATAGTTGCCAGCCTTTCCCCTATGGCGAAAGCCAGTTCGTCATATTGCACGAAGTTCTTTGCAGCCGAAGCCATTGCCTGGTGCACCTCAGGTCTTTCTATGGAGCCGCCGATAATGGTGAAGGTCCCCCTGCAATTGATGATGGGTTCTATTCCCAGGGAACGGTAAATGTTCTCATCCAGGGCAAGTGGACCGCTGGATTTATGGGTTTTCTGGCTTCCCATTAAGGGTGACATGCTCATCAGGCCACCACCCATGGGTAGAATTGCCAGATTTTTAATCATTTCTCTTCTGTCCATATCAATAAGTATAATTTTTTGCAGCCAATCCATTCAGGTCATAGACGATTTTTCCACCTTTCATGGTAAGCTCAGTTTCCAATTTATGTTTTCCTTCAATTTTATTTCCTCCGGCATCGATAAAGCCAAAGGCCCCTTCATGTAATTTCAGTAGCGTGAGGTCGGCCACTGCACCTTCACTGAGATGTCCCAGGTCTGTTCGCTGAATGGCCTGCGCAGCCTGCCAGGATGCCCTTTCGATCACCTCGGTTACTTCCATGCCAATATTAATAAATTTGGACATGACATTCAGCATATTTTTCATGCCTGAGTTCATGCTGAAGCGGTGAAGATCGGTGCCGAAGGTGTGGGGACTCAGGCCCTGTTGCACTGCAGGTATGGCCTGGCTGAACCAAAATCCGGCCCCTCCATGACCTACATCGAATAATATACCCCGATCATAAGCTGCTTTTACAAAGCTCCGCAATTGCCCCTGATCATCTACAATGGGCATGCGCTCTTCAATTTCTTCAAAGCTATGGGTTAGGATATCTCCGGGTCTCATTTTTTCCAGCTGTTGGGCCAGGGTGTATTGGGGGAGGTGGCATTCCACCAGCAGGGGCTTGTTGGCCATCTCTGATGCTTTGAGGGCATTTTCAAAGGGTGTCCATTCCGGCCCGGTATAATGACCGATTTTGATGCCCACCAGTATGTCCGGATACTGTTGGAGGGTTTCATAGGCTTTGTCAGGATCCATGTCCTGCAGGTTTTCCTGGTCCGGATTTCCGCTCATACCGGTACCGGCAATATTCAAGAATGCCAATACCCTGGTCTGGGAAGCATCGATGATGTTTTTTTTGAAGGTTTCAATATTCCTCCATCCGGAGGTTCCGGCATCTACCATGGTGGTAATACCCGATCTAAAGGAAAAATCATCCGGGGATACACTTGAAAATCCATCAGCAAAGGTCCTTGCCTTGCTGCCGACAAAAACATGGGTATGCAGGTCAATCAATCCCGGGCTTAGGATTAACCCCGAGGCATCAATAACCTTTTTTGCTTCACCTGAGGGGATACTGGTAGCAACTCTGGCAATTTTTCCAGCCGTAATTCCTACATCCCGGCTGTCCCGAATCCCATTTTTTGCATCGATCAGGTAAGCCCCTTTGATCAATATGTCCAATTGCTGAGCTGGTAGGGGCAGGCTAAGACAGCATATCAGAAAAAAGAGCAGCCATTTTTTCATCTGTTTATAATTTGATTTTTAATGGTCAGATGGAATCTTTGACGATTAAAATAATCATTGCCCTGTGTGTTTAATGATGATTTTAATCGTGTCGATTTCATGTTGATTTATTTACTGCCTAATTCAGTTTCCCAATGCGGAACACTGAGTCCATTCAGGTCCCATACAATTCTCCCTGCCCGGATAGTTAGTTCAGTTTCCAGTTTTTTGTCTCCGTCAATTTTGGTCCTGCGGATATCCTGAAACCCAAAGTTTCCTTCCCTAAGGCTGAACACGGCAATGTCTGCTTCCGAGCCCGGGTCCAGATTCCCCAGGTCTTCCCTGTGGATTACCTGTGCCGGATTCCAGGTGGCCCTGAGGATGACATCTTCCAGGCTGAGTCCCATATTCATGAATTTAGAAAGGAGGTTGGCCATATCCTTAAAGCCTCCGTTCATGCTGTCCTTGTGCAGGTCTGAACTGATCACATCCGGAAGGAAACCTTGCTGAATAGCTGGAATGGCCTGTCGAAAAGAAAAAGCGCCCCCTCCGTGACCCACATCAAAACGTATTCCCCTTTGCTGCGCCTGAAAGACAAAGGGCTTTACTTTCAGGTCTTCATCTACGATGGTTTCCCTGTTATTGGGGCCATAGGAAAAGGTATGCGTGAAGATATCTCCCGGGCGGAGGTGCTGCATAAAAAGGGCTTCTATGGAATTGGGTGGTTGGTGTTCACCAAAATCCACCATTACGGGCACATTGGCCAGGGTTCCCGCCTCTACAGCCAGGTCTACCTGTGTAAAATCTCCCCAGAAATGAGCAGATTTGATGCCTACCAGGATGTCGGGAAACAATCCGGTAATCATATTAGCGGTCATGGTAGGGTTCATGTCCATGACATCCTGCTCCTCAAATCTTCCATACATGCCTGTGCCAACGATGTTGAGCAGGGCCAATATTCGGGTCTGGGATTTGTCAATGGTTTGCTTTTTGAATTCCCGAAAATTTCTCCAACCCGATGATCCCGCATCTACTACCGTCGTAACCCCCGACCTGAAGGTAAAACCATCCGGAGGAAGGCTGGTCAGGCCATCCGCAATGTATGCTTCCGTGTCTGTGCCATGAAATACATGTACATGCATGTCCAATAGACCTGGCGTTACAATGTAACCACTGAGATCAATGGTTTTTTTGGCACTGCCTGCCGGGATATCCTTTTCCACTTTTAGGATAGTTTTGCCGGAAATAGCAATGTCCATGATGCTGTTGATCTCATTCTTGGGATCCAGTACCCGGCCCCCTTTTAATAGTAAATCAATTTCCTGCGCCTGTGCGGACAAACCTAAAAACAAACCAGTACAAAGGAACAGTAAATGCAGGTAAAGGGATTTGGGCGGAGAGATAGCAGTCATGGGTTTCTTTTGAATTCTTCAGGTCGAATGAGATAAGGAAAGTAGGGTTTGCACCATTGTAATTATGGAAATATTGCAAAAATAAATGTTTTAACAAAGGCATATTTTATAAAAATATACACTATCGATATTTTTACTTTTTATTGAGCAGATAAATTTTCAATTTGACATCTCAAAAAAATAAACCTAAATATTGCTCCATGGAAGCTGCTGATAATTCTCCCAAAAACAATTTGTTTCAGAAAATATGGCTTTTCATGCTCGGAATAGGTCCGGGGATATTTTGTATTGGATATACCATCGGCACAGGAAGTGTCACTTCTATGGCTAAGGCGGGCAGTCAGTTCGGCATGCAGCTGCTGTGGGTTTTGGTGCTAAGTTGTATTTTTTCCTGGGTTTTGATGGAAGCATATGGGAGATATGCGGTGATCACTGGCCAAACATCTATATACAGTTTTAAAACAAAACTGAAAGGAGGAAAGGTGATTGCCTATCTGGTAGTGGGGGGGATAATTCTGGCACAATGGAATTCTTTATCCGGAATTCTGGGTTTAAGTGCCAATGCCATCTATGAAATGGTGATCTTGTTTTTCCCGGGCTTATCGGGTGATTCCTATTGGCCGGTATTGGGTATTGCGATCTTGCTGATCCTGCTGATGTATTCCCTGTTGTGGGTAGGGCAGTATTCCTTTTTTGAGAAGGTATTGATCGTCTTTGTGACCATTATGGGTATTTCCTTCATTATTTCCATGTTTGTAGTTCTGCCTGATCCTGCGCAGATGGTCAGGGGTCTTGTTCCTTCTATTCCGGACGTAAGCGGAGGGAAATTGCTGGTGGCAGCCTTTGTAGGGACTACCATGGCGGCGCCTACCTTTGTCGTTCGTCCTTTGCTGATGAAGGGAAAGGGTTGGGGACCTGAGCAAACCGGGGAACAATCCAAGGATGCCCTTACCAGCGCTGTTTTGATGTTGATAATCAACCTTTCTATCATGGCCGCAGCTACCGGAGCTTTATATGCAGAAGGGAAGACCATAGAAAAGGTGATGGATATGGTCTATACCCTGGAGCCCGTAGCAGGTAAATTTGCTGTAGCCTTGTTTATGACCGGGGCATTGAGTGCGGGACTGTCTTCCGTTTTTCCTATTCTGATGGTTGCTCCTTTGTTGGTAGCGGATTATAAGGAGGGTGAATTGGATACCCAATCTATTCGGTTTAAGGTGCTGACAGGAGTAGCTTGCCTGGTAGGACTGACCGTACCCATCCTGGGGGCCAATCCCATTTATGCCCAGATTTTGACCCAGGTAGCAGCTGTTTTTGTGTTGCCCCTGGTTATAGCCTGTATTTTATACCTGATCAATCAGCAAGAACTTATGGGAAGGCACAAAGCCGGGTTTTGGCTGAACCTGGGTTTGGTTGCAGCATTGATTTTTGCCTGTCTGGTTTCTTATACCGGGTATTTGGCTTTGTCGGAATTGATCTGAATCGCTATTCCTGTATCAGCTCATGCACAGGGGCTCTGGCCTTAGTAACGTTGGTACCAAAAGACGGAATCCAAAGGCGGGTGCAGGGTAATCGCCATTTCCTGGGGTCTGACAGGCTATATCTGATTGAGAGGAGTATGGTTGTACGATTTAACTTCCAATTCAACCAAAATGTACTTAAACAATTAGCCAATATGGCTATATTGCAGGTTATGAGAAATATATTTATTTGTTGTAGTATCCTGGTGTTATTCGGATGTTCAAACCCTGGTAATGATCAGGTTGATGTGTCCTACGATGGTGAAATATTTTCCTTTAAATTAGAGGAATTAAAAAATGACGCTTTATCTATTTCCAGTACCAGGGCTTGGGCAGAAGGAAAGGAGTTTATACAGGCAACTGGTGAACTTGATTTCGTTTTTTCTAAAATTTTTAAAGGATTCCAGATTAACATGGGTCCGAAATGGGAGGGTAGAATTTTTAAGCTTACAATTAATTATGCTGAAAGCGAAGGATATCACCAATTTTTCGACGAATTGACAGCACGAATCCAGGACGAAACCCAGATCAATATTTTTTCCGAAATGGGCCTGTTAGACACAAAATGTTTAAAAGTAATAAATAAAGATGATTTGCAGCCTAACAGCTACCAAATTAACCAAGGTGTTTTAGAAAGCTCGGATTTGTCTGAGAAAAAATTAAAAGTTTCGGGAAAAACACTGAATGGTCTAGTGGATGAAATAAACAAGTTGGATCACTTAAAAAGAATCCTTTATAAGGGACTTAATATGGATGTTTACCAATTCGAGCTGGACGTTACCAATGAAACCAGTCTTAATAATTCGTTGCTTCCCTATGGTCTCTCCCTTACGGATTGTGAAGTTGATGCTATGGTTGTCGATATTAAATAGTCAATTACCAGATTCTGCTGACCCAATTTCTGATATAAATTGTGATTCCAGTAATTTTATAGTGTCCGTGGCGTTTTTCGTTTTGACCATGTTCTTTCCTATCAAGGGCCAAAAATCAAACCATCTATTTTGAAATTTCAGCCCTGATATTTGCTACCTCTTCTTTTGAAACAACTGAAGCGTTATTGTCGAAATTCTGCCTTATGAAGGTCAATACTTCTGAAACCTGATCATCGCTTAAAAATTGATGGGCCGGCATTACATTGTCATACAATTCTCCATTGACTTCTATTTCTCCCTCCAGGCCTTCCAGTACCAATTGGATCAGCCGTTTTTTGCTTCCTGTAACCCAGTCTGTTTGTCTTAGACCAGGTATCCTGCCTGTTGCCCCATTGCCATCTCTTTGGTGACATGGCGAGCAATAGGTATTGTATACCCTTTTACCTTCAGGAAGTTGACCTTTATCCAGGTTGTCCGCTTCAGGATGAGGGTTGCGGATATTGGCTACTAATTTTTGTGCTTCCATTTCTTCCAGTTCAGCCTTTCCAAATGAGCCCTTTTCTCCTGTAAAAAAAATACGCCAGATTTTGCCTACCCTTGAATCAGAGACATACAATGAACCATCAGGCCCTTGTGCCAGACCCATTGGCCTGAATTCAGCGTCATTGGTATTGACAATAAGTTCTTTTCCCGCAAACCCATTGGCAAAAACTTCCCAATCTCCTGAGGGTTGCCCGTTTTGAAAGGGTACAAAGGCGACAAAATAACCTGACTGCTGGTATGGAGAGCGGTTAGTAGAGCCATGAAAGGCGATAAAAGCACCATTTTTATACCTGTCGGGAAATTGATCTCCCGTATAAAACAATAAGTCATTGGGAGCCCAGTGGCCGGGGAAACCCATGACCGGATCGTCCATACCAGCACACCTGCCTACCATCTCACCATCCCCTCCGTACTCGGGGGCAAGGACCTTTTTCTTTTTGATCTGGTCATAGTAGCAATAGGGCCAGCCATAGTCTGCTTCCTGGCTTACTTTGATAAACTCTTCCGCAGGCAATACAGCACTTTCCCAGGGAGAAAAGGTTTCAGGGTAAAGCAAGTGCAGGTTGTCTCTGCCATGCATCACCACATAAATGTGATTGTCTACCGGATTAAAGTCCATGGCCACCACGCTGCGTATGCCCGTGGCAAATAATTCACCATCTTTCTGGGTCATTCCCATTTTATCCTTGGGGAATTTCCAGACTCCTCCATGTTCGATCAGTTCGGGACAGGGATCCAGGCCCTGGGATCCGGGAATGCCACCGGGTTTGTTTTCCAAATCCTGGCAGGCGTTGGAGGGGCTTCCAAATGGGACATATAAATTCCCTTCCTGATCAAAGGAAACAGGCTTGGTGATGTGCCAATGAATGCCATGTTCATGGTCATCCGTAAGTACGACCTCCATGGGGCTGTCAGGTACAAGCTGGCCAGGTAATAGCTTGTTCCTGTAGACTACCCTTGCCGAGCTGTAGTAGAGGTACCCATCATGGATTCGCATGCCATTAGCCAGGCTTCCTTCATCTTCATAATCTCCAAAATACCTGATGAGATCTGCCTTGCCATCCCCAGTGGTATCCCTAAGCGCTACATTGCTGCCCATACCTTCCGCATACCTCAATTTTACATAGATGTCACCATTGCCATTGACTGCCAGGTGCCGCCCTTTTCCGATACTGTCTGCTACCACCAGCGCACCAAAGCCCTCCGGTAGCATCAGACCGCCATTATCTGGGTCTGCATCCGGATGGGAAGGGTATGAACTGCAGGATAAAATAAATGAAAATGCCAAGAGGTGAAATATCCTAACACTTGGGGAGGAGGATAGCTTTTGAATCATGATATGCTCGAAACTTTAAATATTAATTGGTGTAAAGCTTAATTTATAACAATAAAGTTTCACATAAATAATAAAAATATATGATTAATTCTAGAATAAAATTTTTTACGAATTAATAAATCTAATTTACCTGCAAAATAAATATATAGTTTTACGATAAAAAGCTCGATTTAATTCGATGAAAATTACAATAACAATAAAAAATTATTTATTTTTAACCTATACTATTGGTGTATTTTTTACATTTCTATCAAGAGGAATTTTCAAAAAATTATTTCAGGCCTTAGGGGTTTGCTTGTAATATAAATTATTCCTAATATTAGCTGTTAATCGCCCCAGCCTAACCGTCTATCAGGCCCATTTGAAGAATAAATCACTATATGGGAAATAATATAATAGGAGTTGTTTTATGAAAATTAAATATTGCTTCGGAAGTATCCGAAAGGTACTGTCTGATTGAGGACAGTTTAGGTTATAGTTAAACATTGGAGTTATTCCATCATCCAATCCATTACAATTGTTCACTTACTTATGAAAAAAAGATTACTTGTTTTATTCCTGGCCTTGTTTGCATTTCAAGCCATGGCCCAGGAGCGTACCGTCACGGGAACCGTGATCGATGCAGAGGCTGATGCCCCTTTACCGGGTGTCAGCATATTGGTAAAAGGAACCAATACAGGTACCATCACCGATATTGATGGTCAATACAGTATCAATGTGCCCGGAGACCAAAGTGTTTTGGTTTTCTCCTATTTGGGATACGGGCAGCAGGAACGCGCTGTCGGCAATAACAGTGAGATCGATGTTTCACTGGCTGCTGAAGAGTCGGCCCTTTCCGAGGTGGTGGTAACCGCTTTCGGTCTGGAAAGGGAAAAGAAAGCCCTTACTTATACTGTTCAGGATGTAAGCACCCGTGAATTGTCAGAAGCCCGGGAATTGAATGTGATGAACTCTCTTTCCGGTAAAGTAGCCGGTCTCTCCATCAACCGTTCAGGAAGCGGTGTAGGCGGATCCACCAGGGTGGTATTGAGAGGTAACCGTTCCATTAGCGGTGACAGCCAGCCCCTTTATATTGTGGATGGTGTGCCTGCCAATGGAATTGAAAACCTCAATCCGGATGATATCGAAAGCATAAACGTGCTTAAAGGACCGAACGCTGCGGCGCTTTACGGTAGCCGGGCCAACAACGGGGCGATTGTGGTGAATACCAAGCGCGGACGCGACGGCGGGTTTCAGGTAAGCCTGAACACTTCCTATATGTTTGATCAGCCCTTGATTTTGGCCAACTTTCAAAACATATACGGTCAGGGAAGCAACGGTAACTATGCTCCGGGATCGGAATTTTCCTGGGGTCCCAGAATGGATGGGTCTTCTGTAGCTCATTGGTCTCCGGATCCTAACAGGCCTCGGGACACCTATTCCTTTTCTCCCCAGCCGGATAACATCAATGATTTTTATCAGACAGGACATAACCTGGCCACTACATTGGCTATCACCGGAGGAAATGAGAGAAATCAAACCTATTTCTCCTATACGTATACAGATGCGGCAGGGGTGGTTCCAGGAAATGAATTGGGCAGGCACAGTATAAATTTAAGGCTGACCAATAAGCTGACTGATAAATTGACTTTGGACTCCAAAATCAACTACATCCGTCAGGACATAAACAACCAGTTGGCACAGGGAGAAAACTTTTCCAACCCCAACCGGCACATCATGCGCTTACCAAGGAACATTGCAACCGAAGATATTTCGGATTTTGAATTTGTAAATCAGAATGGACTGCTCAGACAAAACTATTTCAATCCGGGATCTAACGGAGGCGCCAACCCTTACTGGACCATCAATAGAAACCTGAGGAAGAATACCTCAGACAGGATTGTAGCTTTCTCTTCTTTGAGCTACCAGCTGGCCGAAGGATTGACCATTTTGGGTAGGGCAGCCATGGACAGATCCTTTGGCAACAGCGAAGAGAAACTGTATAACGACAGTTATATCATTGCGCAAAACGGAAGGTTTTCTGTTGGTCAGTCTGAAAATATGGAAATCAATACGGATTTTCTGATCACGTATGAGAAAACCCTGAGTCAGGATTGGTATTTCAATATCAATGCAGGGGGCAACAGCCGGATCAATAGGAATTCAAATTTGAATTCCAATACCGGTCAGAACATGATCGTTCCCAACTTTTTTGCCCTGCAAAATACGCAACAGGTAGTCTCAACTCATGGAGTAGGCTCTCCAAGGGATGTAAATTCACTTTATTCCTTTGCTCAACTGGCCTGGAAAAACGCGATCTTCCTGGACATTACTGCCAGGAATGACTGGTCTTCCACTTTGCCCAGAGACAACTGGTCATTCTTTTACCCTTCTGTAGGATTGAATGCTGTTGTATCTGATCTGGTACAATTTCCGGAATGGTTTACCTTCGCCAAAGTGAGGGGGTCTTTTGCTGAGGTGGGTAACGACACCAGTCCTTATCAGCTGCAAAGAACCGCAGCTTTTGCTGCCGGCGGATTGGGCGGATACCTTTCTTTGAGTACCACCCTCCCCAACGAAAATCTACTGCCGGAAACTACGCAGTCTATAGAATTGGGTGGTGACTTCCGATTCCTGGATAATCGCCTCGGGTTGGACTTCACCTATTACAAGACCAATTCCTTTAATCAATTGTTTACCGTGGCATTACCGGTAGGGTCCGGGGCTTCCAGCTTCTTTACCAACGGTGGAGATGTGCAAAACGAAGGTATTGAGGTGGTTTTTAACATTACTCCGATTAGGAGAGATGATTTCAATTGGGATATTACGGCAAACTTTGCCCGAAACATTTCCATGGTCAATGAGATCAATGACGAACGACCCAGTATCGTGGTAGGTTCCGATTTCCTGAGACAATTCAGGGTAGAGGAAGGTGAAATGTTTGGAGAAGTTTATTCCAGGGGATACCTGAGAGATGATCAGGGAAGGGTAATTGTAGGCGAAAACGGTGTACCCAGAACTACTCCAGGATTTACTGTTCGTGTAGCCAATTACAACCCGATCTGGATGGGAGGAATACAGAACTCATTCAGCTATAAAAATTTCAGGGCCAACTTTACTATTGATTTCCGACAGGGAGGAAGTATTGCTTCCTTGACCAATGCGATCATCTATGCTGATGGTATGACGGAAGAAACCCTGCAGGGAAGAGATGGGGGTTTGGTTTTCGGAGAAAACTTCATGGAACATGAAACTGCCGTAAGGGAAACAGAAGATGGTACTTATGTTCCCAATGACATAGAAACCACCGCTGAATTATTTTGGGTAAATATGGGCGGTAGAAATGCCCCTATTGGTGAAGTGTTCTCCTATTCTGCTACCAATGTTCGGATGCGGGAAGCTGTGATCGGATATACCATTCCGGCAGCAAAATTAGAAGGCTTGCCCTTAAATAGTGTAAGCATCAATTTCGTTGCGAGAAACTTGTTTTTCTTCCTGAACGAAGCAGGAAACATTGACCCTGATGTGACGGTTGGAACCGCAGCATCTGCCCAGGGATTTGATTCATTCGGCCCTCCAACGGCAAGATCCTTTGGTTTCAATCTTAATTTAGGATTTTAAAAATATTAAAATGATGAAAATATCTAAAATAGCGATGGGTTTATCCCTTGCAGCCCTTTCATTGGGAGCCTGTACGGAAAACTTTGAAGAGTTGAATACCCAGCCGAATGCCATTGTAGCATCCAATTTGGATATTGGTTTGTTAGGTCAGGCATTTGCCAATGCCCAGGGCAGGGCCATGTACCTGGCCCCGGGTGGAAGTACAGCCGGTTTCCAGACAGCCCAAAGTTTGTTTGCCGATTTGTATGCCCAATACTTTGCTACCACGCAGGTAAATTTTGACTCAGACCGACATGTTCAGGTGGGTGGATGGTCCAATGGTGCCTGGAATTACTTCTATGGACAAGCGGCACCGGTCATTCAGTTTGTGGAAGAGTTTACCGAAGAAAACGAACTTCCCCTGGAAAATGCTTTTATCAAGGTTTGGAAAGTGAACGCCTATCATCGGATTTCTGATTACTGGGGACCGATCATCTATTCTTCATTCGGAAACGGTGAGACCGTTGTTCCCTACGATTCCCAGGAAGAGGTTTACAGGGATTTATTTCAGGTTTTGGACGAGGCAGTGGCGGTACTGAAGCAAAATACCGGTGGAAGTGCCTTTGTGGGGCATGACCAGATCTTCGGTGGCTCAGCGGACAAATGGCTGACTTATGCCAATTCCCTGAGATTGCGACTGGCCATGCGGGTAAAATATATAGATCCTGCCCTTTCCCAATCAGAGGCTGAAAAGGCCGTAGCTGATGGGGTGATGGAATCCAATGACGACAGTGCTTTTATCACCACTACCATTAACTCCCGAAATCCTTATTGGATCATTACCAATTGGGGAGAATTCAGAATGAGTGCTTTGATGGAAAGTGTGATGGTAGGGTATGATGATCCGCGTACCGGTGTATATTTCAGCGAAACAGTTGATTACCAGGAAGACGGTGAAGGACCTCCCTATAAGGGGTTGAGAAACGGACTGTCCCGTGAAGACTTGGGAGAAACAGGCTGGAACAGTGCACATTCTGATATGGGTGCCATTTTTCTTAATGAAGGTAGAGGAGGAAGTTCTGCCGGAGAGCCCTGGAGGGTTTTGAGTGCAGCTGAAGTTCAGTTTTTATTGGCTGAGGGTGCGTTGGAAGGCTGGGCCATGGGAGGTTCGGCACAGGAATTTTATGAAAAAGGCATAGAATTGTCCATGTCTGAGCCTAGAATCGGAGCAGATCCTGCAGCCATACAAGATTACATAAGTAGTGGTAATACTCCTAAAGCGGTCACCTTTCCAAACAATCCTGAGTGGAACCTTGACCCCAATTCCAATGTACCTGTAGCCTTTTTGACTAATGGCGACAAGGAAGCCCAGCTGGAACAAATTTGTACCCAAAAGTGGATAGCCATCTATCCAGACGGATGGGAAGCCTGGGCAGAACTGAGAAGGACCAATTATCCTACCCCTTATCCCAGACTAAATTCTGACAATGAAGATGCGCCGGCTGATGAAGTGATGCCAAGGTTGATCTTTGTACAGGGTGAATATGATAACAATGCGGAAGCAGTTGAGGCGGCTGAACAGTTGCCGGAATTGACAAGCAGGGGAGGCAATACCAACGGCACCAAGTTATGGTGGGATGCCAAGCCATAATAATATTTCATTTTACTTCTTTAATAAAAAGTGCCGTTCATAGCGGCACTTTTTTTAGTTTTACAGCAAATTGGCAAGAGATGATGTACCCTTTCCGCTCCTTATGTTTTCTTTGTATTACTTTGATTGCGATTTCATGTACAAAAGAAAATCCCAATGCCTTGTTTACGGAATTGGCTTCCAGTGATACAGGCATTGATTTCAAAAATCTGGTGAAGGAATCGGATGAATTCAACGTGTTGACTTATGGCTATTTTTATCAGGGAGGCGGACTGGCTGTTGGAGACATCAATAATGACGGCTTGCCGGATATTTATTTTACCGGCAATATGATGGCCAGCAAATTGTACCTGAATAAGGGTGATTTTGAGTTTGAAGACATTACGGAATCAGCCGGCGTTGCAGCTGCTGGCTTGTGGAACACCGGAACTACCATGGCTGATGTCAATGGTGATGGCTTTTTAGATATTTATATTTGCCGGTCTGCTGCCAATGATCCCAATAACCGGAAAAATCTGCTTTTTATCAACCAGGGAGACCTGACTTTCAGAGAGGAGGCTGCGGAATTTGGTCTCGATGATCCGGGTTATTCCACCCAGGCTTCTTTTTTTGACTATGACAATGATGGTGACCTGGACATGTTTTTACTGAACCATTCCACGCAGGAGTATGCCGGATTCAGTAGAATTGATGGTTCTTTTAAAAAGAGGACCGGAGCTTATTTAGGAGATAAATTGTACCGGAATGATGGAGGCACTTTTACAGATGTCACCCGGGAAAGTGGCATCATAGACAATGTCCTTGGCTTTGGTCTGGCCGTTGCTGTAAGTGATTTTAATGACGACGGATGGCTGGACATCTATGTGAGCAACGATTACAATGAAGAGGATTACCTGTATTACAACCAACAGGATGGGACATTTGAAGAAGAAGTAAGAGAGCACATGGGACATGTTTCCCTTTTTTCCATGGGTGCCGATGCCGCCGACCTGAACAATGACCTGCTGCCTGATTTGCTCACCATGGATATGATGCCGGAATTCAATTTTAACCAGAAATCCATTCTTGGCCCGGAAAATTATGACAAGTACCGGGAGCTATTGAACAAGGGTTTTCATGCGCAATCCATGCGTAACATGTTACAGCTCAATCAGGGAGAGGGCAATTTTATTGAACTGGGGCATTATAGCGGCATTGCCCATTCGGATTGGAGTTGGGCCGTATTGGCGGCGGATTTTGATAATGATGGATGGAAAGACATTTTCATCAGTAACGGATATGCCAGAAATTACCTGGACATGGATTTTTTGAATTATATGGTCAGCGAAAGAATCAAATCCAACCAATCCGGGAAGGAAGAAGCCCTGACTGATTTGATCGATAAAATGCCTCCTATTTATGTGAGGAATTACCTGTACCATAACCAGGGCGACCTAACGTTTAAAAACAAAGCCCTGGAATGGGGACTGGGTAAGGAAACAGTTTCCAATGCGTCTGCTTATGCCGATCTGGATGGGGATGGAGACCTGGACCTGATTGTTTGCCATACCAATGAGCCTGTAAGTATTTACCGGAACAATAGTGAAAGGCTTTTTGATCACGATTACCTGAAAATAAAGCTGAAAGGAAATGTGGGGAATACCTCTGGCATAGGAGCTAAAGTCGTCCTTCATGCCGACGGACAAAGTTTTCACCAGGAATTGATACCCGTCCGTGGCTATCAATCTTCTGTGGATCATGAATTGGTTTTCGGTTTGGGCAGTAAGGATGGGGTGGACAGCCTGGAGGTCTGGTGGCCCGGGAGCGGGTACCAGGTGATCCATCATCTGGACGTGAACCAGACGGTTATTCTGGATCAAGACGAAGCACAGGTACAACCAGAGACCGGCAGGGTGGAGGAAAAATGGCTTTTGGAAGTGGAAGATGCCCTTGGTTTGGATTTTGTTCATCAGGAAAGTAGTTTCCTGGACTTTACCCAGGACAGGTTGATGCCTCATACCATGGGATCTTTTGGACCAAAGTTGGCCATTGCAGATGTCAATGGTGATGGGTTGGAGGACCTGTTTATAGGGGGAGGCAAGGATCAGGCAGGTAAACTATTTTTGCAGGATCCATCCGGTAGATTTTCTGTATCCAGGCAGGCTGCCCTCGAAGCGGATAGTCTGGCTACTGATACAGATGCGGTCTGGCTAGACGCCAATGGAGATGGATACCCTGACCTGTATGTGGTCAGTGGAGGGGTGGATTTTTCTGAGGGTCACCCAGCCTATCAGGATCGCTTGTACCTGAACGACGGTAGGGGGAACCTTAAGCGAGCGGATAATGCACTTCCGGAAATGCCTGTCAGTGGAATCGCCGTATCGGTAGCTGATATCAACGGGGATGGTCAGCCTGATTTATTTGTAGGAGGCAGGTATTTGCCAGGAAAATATCCGGAACCTCCAAGAAGTTACTTGTTGCTAAATGATGGAAATGGCCATTTCAGCGATGTGACCGCCCGGTACAGCAAGGAACTGCTATCACCAGGCCTTGTAAGTGCTGCTTGTTTTGCAGATACCGATGGAGATGGTCAGAGCGAACTGGTTTTGGCCGGTGAATGGATGGGCATTCAGGTTTACAAACAAGATGGGGAGAGCTTTAAGGCCATCCATGAAGAACTTACCGAACAAACCAAAGGTTGGTGGCTGAGCCTTCACCTGGCCGATATGGATGGGGACGGGGATGTGGATATATTTGCGGGTAATTACGGTAAGAATACAGTCTATCAGTCCAGCCCGGAACAGCCCATGCAGGTTATTTTTAAGGATTTTGATAATAATGGTCGTACCGACCCCATAGTGACCTACTATAAGGCAGACACCAATGCTTTTGCATTTAGCAGGGATGAAATGATTGGACAGCTGCCCATGATGAAGGGAAAATTTCCGGATTACCGTTCCTTTGCCAGGGCTGGGGTGAATGATATACTGGAGGCATTGGGAACAGGCGGTGCCGACACATTAACCGCCTTCCGTCTGGAATCTTTGTTTTTGGAAAATGATGGGAAGGGTAAATTTACAGAAAAGCAGTTACCTGCAGCCATCCAGTTTTCCCCGCTTTATGCCGTGGAGGAAACCCATATTCAGCCTCAGAAAAATCCAGTTTGGCTTACCGGTGGGAACTTGAGCAAGACCAGGGTAAGTACCGGCAGGTTGGATGCCAATCCGGGCTTTGCATTTATTCAGGATGAATCTGAAAACTGGAAAATACTACCTCAGGCAGCAACAGGCTTGCATGTCCCCGGGGAGGTCAGGGATATAAAAGAGCTGAAGGTTCAGGGTAAAAGATATTATATATTTGCTCAAAACAATGGCAGAGTCAGGGTCTTCACTCCCGGAAAGGAATAATAGGGGTGCAATTTTTTTAAGCTTTTTTAAAACATTAACCTATTACAAAATCTTAATCTTTTCCAAAGTTTAAAACTTTGGAAAAGGTAAGTAGTTAGGTCGGTTATAACAAATTTGGATTTATTCTTTTGGAGGTTTTCGGTGCCAGTAGGAGGCCAGTACAGACCCGGTAATGTTCATCAAAGGTCCAAAAACAGCAGGAGCAAGACCTACAGTGGCAATTTTGCCCATCTCCTTGGCCAGACCGGAAGCCAGTCCGCCATTTTGCATGCCCACTTCCAGGGCTACGGTACGGGCATCTTTTTCGGAAAGTCCCAGCCATTTGCTGACCCAGAAACCCAGGTTATAGCCCATGACATTATGGATGAACACCAAAATGATCAACAAACCGCCAATATCCAACAGACTGTCCCTTCCGGCGGCCGTTATGATAACGATGATCACTCCGATGCCAATCATGGATACCAATGGCATGGCATCATCCAGCCATTTGGCTTTTCCGCTCAAAAACCTGTTAAACAATAAGCCTGCGCCTATAGGTAGAATCACCATTTTGATGATGCTCCACATCATGTCCAAGACGTCAATTTCTACAAACTCTCCTGCGAGGAGTTTCATTAAAAGGGGGGTCATAAATGGGGCCAGCAAGGTGGAAATCGCAGTAATGGTAATAGAAAGGGCCAGATTGGCTTTGGCCAAATAACTCATCACGTTTGAAGCCAGTCCACTGGGCGAACAGCCGATCAATACCAGTCCGGCGGCTATTTCAGCAGGGAATTGGCTCAGGCTGGCAAGGATAAAACCCAGGACAGGCATGATGGTAAACTGAGAAAGCAATCCAATAAAGACCCCTCTGGGCATTTTGGCTACTCCGGCAAAATCTTTTATAGACATGGATGTTCCCATACCAAACATAATGATTTGAATCAGGGGAGTGATCAGGTTGCTGTATGCATATCCTTTGTATTCAACAAAATATTCCGGATAATACATGGCTGCTGTCACCCCGGCAAAAATCATGGTAGTATAGGTAAAACCTTTCAGTTTTTGAAAACCACGGAAACCAATACCAAGAAAAACAAAAAACAGGATAAGGACCGGACCTGTATCCGCAATCATTCCCGAGATGATCATAATGAAAGCAAGGAGCAGGCACAAAAGTCCTGCTCCTATGATGGATTTGAAAAGTTTTTCGTTTTTCAAGGTAATTTGGGTTTTATTAGACCGGATTTAAATTTAATGTATAGCTACTATATATAAGCGATGCAGTCCATTTCGACCAGAGAATCTCCAGGTACACCGCCGTAGGTGGCTACTGTGGTGCGAACGGGTGGCTTACTCCCAAACCTTCCCCTGAAAACCTCATTCATGCCCTTGTAATCATTTAAGTCATGCAGGTAAACATTTACTTTAAGGACTTTTTCCATGGAACTTCCCGCTTTGACCAATTCTTTTTCCAGTTCCTTGAGCACATGGTCCGTATGGGCTTTGATATCTCCCTCAAAATGAGCTCCCTTACCCGCTATATATACGGTGTTTCCCAATTTGGTGGCTCCCGAAAATAGGGGCACATCCTGCTCTTCCTGTATGTTAAATGCTTCTTTTTCAGGGGCAGCATCCGCATTGGCGTGGGCTACAGTTCCTACTCCTGCAATTCCGGCAAGTGAGGCAAATAATTTTTTGATGGTACTTCTTCTTTTCATCTTTTCCATGATTGTGGGTATCGATTTATGGTAAGCATTAAAACCATTGAATATATGGCAATAAATTTTTTTCTCCAAATACTTCAGGGACAATGCCCCGGAGATAGGTTCAGACGGACAATCTATTGGTTGAAATTAAAAGGTTGAAGGCAGCCCCTGGTTCAGCGAAATTTTTGCTTCTTATGACATGTATTTATCGTTTATTTTTATGTAAATTCACTTTATGCCAGAAGGCTCATTACTGCTATTTTTGGTATCATAGGAAATTTAAAATTTTGTTTTATAAATATCATTCTACATGTTACTAACAAAAGAAAAACCCTGGTTTATGCTGCTTTTTATTTGTACACTGGTAGCCTGTGCCGGAAAAAACGAAAATAATAATGCTGTAAATATGATAGAACAGGAAGAATTTTATAAGAGTGAGCCATTTACCAGCAATGGTGAATTTACTTCCGGGATAGAAGGACCTGCGGTAGACAAGGAAGGAAATGTTTATGTGGTAAACTTTGGAGAGGCGGGTACCATAGGTAAGGTTACTCCCGACGGGGAGGCCAGCCTGTTTGTTACACTGCCAGAAGGTAGTACGGGAAATGGCATTCGCTTCAACAGCCAGGGAGAGATGCTGATAGCAGATTATACCGGTCATAATGTATTGAAAGTGGACATGCAATCCCGGGAGGTATCCGTTTATGCGCACCATGATGGATTAAATCAGCCAAACGACCTGGCTATCATGGATAATGATATCTTATTTGCCAGTGATCCTAACTGGGGAGAAAGTACCGGGCAAATCTGGCGGGTAGGTCTGGATGGTCAGTTTGTGCTTTTGGAAACTGATATGGGCACCACAAATGGCATAGAGGTCAGTCCTGACAACAAGACCCTTTATGTCAATGAATCAGTGCAGCTGAGCGTCTGGGCTTATGACCTGGATGAAGAGGGTAATATTTCCAATAAACGTTTGATCCATACTTTTGATGACTTTGGAATGGATGGCATGCGTACGGATGTAAAAGGTAACTTGTTCATCACAAGGCATGGAAAGGGGACCATTGTCAAATTGTCTCCGGATGGGGAGTTATTGAGAGAATTTGCAGTATCTGGAAAAAAACCCTCCAATATTGCCTTTGGAGGGACGGACGGAAAAATGGCTTATGTTACCCTTCAGGATAATGGTAACATAGATCGGTTTAGGTCAGAAAATGCAGGCAGAGCTTTTGGCCAATGAGAGTCAGGACAGGGGCGTTATTTATTTTTTCTTAAACCATGGCTTATCAAAGAGAAGGAGGCACCGATTGGCACAATATTTTAGCACTTAATGGCATTGGGGCCTGGAAAATGGATCCTATCGGGCAGACCATTAGTTGTTGTACCCGAGGCAGTGAAATCCTTCAGATACCCCCCAATGAACCCTTATCACTTGTTGCACTCAAGGGCAAATTCAGACCCAATTCTGATAAAATACTAACTCAAACGCTAAACAACTTTCTGGAGGCGAGTCAGGGTTTTATTAAAGTGCTGGAAATGCTATCGGGTACCCGAATAAGATTAAGGGGAAAGGTCGTACAGCAAGGGAATGCTTTAAGTTATTGTGGTTCCATAGAATCCATTGAGTCAGCTGAATTGGAGGACCACCAGGTGCTTTTTTCAGACAGAGCGGATCTTTATAATATACTGTTTCAGGACAATCCCATGCCCATGTTTATCTGGGAGTTTGGAACCCTCAATATTATTGATGTTAACCGGCAGGCTTTGTTGAAATATGGATACAGTAGGGATGAGTTTTTGAAACTGAACATCAGGGATATCAGACCCGGGGAAGATATACCGTTGATTGAAAAGCATACCAGCAGGGAGGATGTTTATGGTGAAATACACCAAAAAGTTTGGAGGCATTTAAACAAAGCAGGGGAATTGATGCAGGTGGAAATCACAGGCCACCGGGTTGAGATTGGCGGAAGAAGTTGTTCCATGGTTTTGATCAATGATATTACGGATAGGGTAGAGGCAGAAGAACAGCTGCTCGCAAGCCTTAAAGATTTATCAGATTACCGGTTTGCCCTGGATGAGTCCTGTTTGGTGATGATCCTGGATAAGGACAAAAATGTAGAGTATGTCAATCAGAAATTTCAGGATATTTCAGGTTTCGACAAATCCAGCCTGCGCGGAAATTCTCTTGAAGTGCTTTATAACGAAAACCAGGGAACCCTGGTAACAGGCTGCTGGGATGCGGTTTATTCCGGAGATATCTGGAGGGGAGAATTGAAAGGTAAAAGGAAAGAGGGGGGTGTCTTCTGGGTAGATACCGTAATGATCCCCTTTAAAGATAATGATGGTTTGGCTTACCAGTACATCTGGGTGGGCTATGATATTACAGAAAAAAAACTTGGAGACGAAGCATTGGTGAAGGAGCGGTCCTTGTTGCGCGCTATCATTGATAATTTACCCATCCAGATTTATGTTAAAGATACCGAGGGCAAGCATATTATCAATAACAGGTTTCAATACGAAAATCTCCTGGGCCAGGCATCAGAAAAGGAGACTTTGGGTAAAACGGTATATGATTATTTCCCTGAGGAAATCGCTGCAGGGATGGATGCCTACGATCGTAAGATTGTCAGGGAAGGAAAGCCGGTGTTGAATGTGGAGGAATATTATTATGACCGTAAAGGTAAACTGGTTTGGCTGCTAACCAATAAGGTGCCTTTAAGGGATAGTGAGGGAAAAGTAGTGGGTCTTGTGGGCATGTCCAGAGATGTGACTGATAGGAAAAAGAAGGAAGAAAATCTGAAGCGCTTAAATTCCGCCCTGCAAAAAAAGGCACTTGAACTAGAACGTTCCAATCAGGAGCTGGAGCAGTTTGCCTATATCGCTTCTCATGATTTACAGGAACCCTTGCGAATGATCACGGGATTTTTAGGTTTATTGGAAAAAAAATATGAGCCTTTACTTGATCCTAAAGGAAGACAATACATCCATTTTGCAGTAGATGGGGCAAGCCGCATGAAAAACATCATCATGGACCTTCTGGCCTATTCCAGGGCAGGTAGAATAGAAGAAAAGGTAAAGGAAGTAGCTGTTGACGAATTGGTGGCGAATGTGATTCAGCTTCAAAAAGAGTTGATTAAGCAGAAAAATGCCCGTATCCGTCTGGGGAAGTTTCCGAAAATTAACATCCCGGTTGCCCCGATTCGTCAGGTATTTCATAATCTTATCAACAATGCCTTGAAATACCAAAGGGAGGACCAGGTACCTCAGGTGGACATAAAAGCAGAAGAAGAGGAAGAATTTTGGAAGTTCATGGTTATAGACAATGGGATAGGGATCCCTGAAACCCTTCAAGGGAGGGTTTTTATTTTATTTTCCAGACTACATGGAAAGGAAAAATATAGCGGAACAGGAATCGGCCTGGCCATGTGTAAAAAGATAATTGAAAACCTGGGAGGCACCATTGGATTTAGATCTATTGAAGGAAAAGGAAGTGCCTTTTTCTTTACTGTTCCCAAATCAATTGCTGATAAAAAGGGAAAAGATAGGATCAATACTTTTGATCATTAATTCTTATAAAATTCATATAAAGGTTGGATTTAAATTTAATATTTTCTTAATTAAGGCGTTTTTGAAATATTAGTTGATTTCACGGAATAAATAACAGCAACAAAGCAAACGATTATTTGTTAGTAATTTTAGCGACTTAACCAGGTTTGTTTTTTTAGTAGATTGTAATGGTAAAAGATCAGGAAGGGTATCATTTATTGTTGGTAGAGGATAATCTCGGAGATGTTTTACTCATTGAAGAATACCTTCATGAGAAAATCCTTAATCTGGATCTCACCGTAGTCAATACGTTCGAGGAGGCAAGGGAAAAATTAGTTGACCCGGACACCTATTTAGATGCCATCATCCTGGATCTCACCTTGCCGGATTTACAGGGCGAACCACTTATTTCCAAGGTCAAAGAGCTTGCCGGAGATGTAAGTATTTTGGTTTTAACGGGCTATTCCGACATCGAATTCGGGATGAAATCACTCACTTTGGGGGTTTCAGATTATTTGCTAAAAGATAACCTCTCACCTACTTCCTTGTATAAAAGTATCGTATACAGCATTGGAAGAAACGCCATTTCCAGACAATTAAAATACTCAGAAAAACGGTATAAGGAACTATTTCAGCTAAGTCCTCAACCCATGTACCTGTATGACATGGGAACTTTAGACTTCCTGGACGTAAACAAAGCGGCTATAGATCACTATGGCTACTCAAAGGAAGAGTTTTTAAGTATGAATCTGAGAGATATTCGTCCGAGAGAGGAAATTTCCAGGCTTGAGATGGTGATTTCAGGCATCAGAGAAGGAAAGAAAGCTCCCGGACCCTTATTTTTTAAACACCAAAAGAAGGATGGTGAAATCATAACAGTGGAGATCAAGAGTAATGTGATTGACTATCAGGGCATCAAAGCAGAAGTAGTACTGGCCAATGACATTACCGAAAGGGAACAATATATTCATGCTATAGAAGATCAAAACAAGCGTCTACAGGAAATAGCCTGGTTGCAGTCTCATGTGGTAAGGGCGCCTTTGGCCAGGTTGATGAGTCTGGTGATGGCCATGGATAGTTTGGAGAAAGATTTTGGAAAAGAAAATTTCCGAAAAATGATCATGGATTCCGCAGAAGAACTAGATGAAATCATCAGAGAGATTGTTAACAAAACTGATAAAGTAAGCCTGAAGGAAAAGGACAGCAACTAAACGTGTTTTTTGGCTAAAGGCGACTTTAAAGGGAGGTTTTATAGTCTCCATGAAGGTAATACCCTTCTAGCAATTCATTGAAACCACTTTTGGTCAGCGGCTTGAGCTGAAAGGAAAATACATTGTGAAACAAATTAGCTTTTTCTCTGTCCTGCTGGCTGCTGGAAGAAGTCAGGATAATCACCGGAATTTCAATCTTTCGGTTACGCATGAAGGTAAGTATATCCCATCCACTGACGATGGGCATGTTTAAATCCAGGAAAATTAGTTCAGGCTTTTCTGTTTCCAGGGCGGCCATTGCCAATTCAGGATCGTCAAAATCAAATATTTCCAAATCTTCCCGAATCATAGACAGATACTTTCGGTTCAATACATTGGTAATTTTCTGATCATCAATTAAGAACACTTTCATATGATTAATCTTTAGTGGCCAAATGGAATCTTGCATGCCTTCCCCACGACAACTATCTGGGCTATCAAGGGATACTGCTGTTTGTGCTGAGTGCTGCATGGAGCATGCTCGATTTCATGATGGTATAGTTCAATTTTAATTCTCTTCATTATCAAATACTTCTGACCTTTGTACCACTTCAATTATCGCACGGTCTAGATCCAGGACAGATTCAGAGAGAAGGGGTAAAATATCACTGATGTATTCTTCAACCGGTAGGTCATCTTTAATCGCTACCATGTCGATAACTCTGGTAAGCGGTTCCCTGAGCTGGTGTGAATTAAACTGTATCAGCCCTTTTAATTTACTATTGGAATCCTTCAAGCGGCTTGTTTTTTCGATTATTGTTGATTCCTGCTTGCGGTTTAGTGCCTCAATTTCTTTGTTTTTTGCCTGTAATGCAGTTGTCAAACGCGCTAATTTTTGGTTTTGAAAATGAATCAGCTGTACCATGTTCAGGTTTTCTATTCTTGCGGATAATATTTTATTCACCACCTTGATCAACGGAATGCTTTTGTCTGCAAAAGGGTTGTCTGAATGAGACCTGATGAGGAGCAAGCTGAAATGGTTGTTTTCATTATAAAATTTCCAACTATGGATGCTGGTTTTGCTTACCTTGCAGTACTTGCTTGCAGGAACACCACTTTCCAATACCTGCTGGGCAAAAGCATCCAGTTGATCCAGAGAGCAGGTAGAATAGCTGGCTTTGCCCGTTTGATTTACCCATAGACAGTCCACTTTATTTTCTTTGATAAAATAGTAGTTAAATTCCTGAAAGTTTATCAGGTATTTTAAATGTAAATTGATTTCCAAAGGCAGTTCTTCCAGGTTTTTGATCATGGAAATTCCTGCAGAAAATTTTACCATGGCCTCAAAGAGGATCTTATATCCCAAATAGGGATTGGAAACTTCCATTTTACAGGGAATAGCTTAACTCTACAATTTCATTATCAATTTTTATCCCGGAAATGTTGGCAATGGTATTGAGCATATTGACCAGATCTGCCTGGGCAAAAAGTTCCTGAATTTCATCCTCATTAAAACCTGCGTTCATTAGGGCATCAAAATCTTTTTCCTCTACATGGCCGTCCGATAGGGCCGCATTGGCAACGGTCCTCACTGCTACCTTGTAGCTGTTTGGAACGAGTTCACTATCCATGTTTTCAGAAATCAAAAAATCAGGCAGTTTGGAAACTAGCACTGCTATGGTGAAGTTGAAAACTGCAACGAAGGGACTGATTTTGAAGTAATTCCAGTTTGCAATAGAATTCCTAATGCATATTTCGGGTTTAACATGAAATCGACACGATTAAAATCATCATTAAACACACAGAGCAATGATTATTTTAATCGTCAAAGATTCTCCCGATTTAGTATCGGGACAGGCTATGTGGCCTATTAAAAAAAATATAAACACATGAAAGTCAGGGCGGAATTAGTCACCAGTTCCATTTATGTAGCTGTATTTCAGACTTTATTTAAAAATACCCGGTTTATGAATAGCTTTCCCTTGTTCTTTGTGTATGAAGGCCCTGTAAATAAAAAATGCCCTCCCCGGGGGAAGGCATTGTATACCTATTTTTATGAATTGGCTTTATTGAATGACTTCCTGGGCTGCCAGACCATTGAAGTCGTATACAATATTACCATCTTTTATGGTCATTTCACATTCCAGTCTTTGGTCCGTCTCGACTTTTTGCCCTGTACGGTCCCATACGCCAAAATCACCATCCCTTACCCGTAATATGGCCAGGTCTGCGATGGCTCCTTCAGACAAGTGGCCCAGTTCCGTTCTTTGTATGACCTTCGCCGGCTCCCAGGTACTTGCACTGATTACCTTGGGAAGTTCCATATCCAGTGCCATAAAGGTGGTCATTACGTTGAGCATATTTTTCATGGCCGCATTCATACTTCCTGTATGTAAATCCGTACTGATCGTATTGGGATACAGGCCTGCAGCCAGTGCGGGAATGGCCTGTCGCAACTCAAAGCTGGCACCTCCGTATCCTACATCAAATATGATTCCCCTTTTTTGAGCTTCCAGTACAAAAGGTTTGAATTCCCTGGTTTCTCTGTCCACTATGGTTTCTCTGGCACCGTTAAGTTCGGCATAGGCATGGGTGTAAATATCCCCTGGCCTCAACCTTTCAAAAAAGAGTTCGCGAATGGAGAGTGGCTCGAATTGGGTAGAACCACCAAAGTCTACAATGACCGGCATTTGGGCAATGGTTCCTGCTTCTACCGCTCGGTCTATGGGAATCCAATCTCTATTGCTGTAGTGGGCTACTTTAAACCCCACTACATGCTGTCGGTTTTGCTGGGCTACCATCGCACTTAACTTGGCATCCATGTCGCCGGTATTTTGTTCCCAGGCACCCCCGCGCATGCCCTCACCTACGATGTTCATGAAAGCAAGAACCCGGGTTTTGCTGGCATCAATGATGTTTTTCTTAAAAGTATCAAAGTTTTTCCAACCCGGTCCTCCGCAATCTACAATGGTAGTGACTCCCACCCTGAAGGTAAATCCATCCGGTGGTACAGCGATCAACCCGTCACTTAGGTAATGGTT
This sequence comes from Cyclobacterium sp. SYSU L10401, assembly GCF_010993705.1. Classification (GTDB taxonomy): domain Bacteria; phylum Bacteroidota; class Bacteroidia; order Cytophagales; family Cyclobacteriaceae; genus Cyclobacterium. The sequence continues at coordinate 62,625 of NZ_WOFO01000016.1, forward strand.
TGGCTGGGTTCCGTGAAATACATGGCCGTGGATATCTATTAATCCCGGGGTGACCAAAAGCCCCTCTGCCGAGACCGTCTTTTTGGCATCAGCTGCATTGATGGAACTGGCTACCCTGGCCACTTTACCATCTGAAATGGCAATGTCCATTACCCCGTCGATATTGTTTTTCGGGTCAATCAACCTCCCACCCTTGATCAGCAGGTCATAGGTTTGGGCAGATATCAGCCCGCTGGAAAAAACCAGCAGGGTTATAATAAAAAGGCTTTTGATTTTCATGGTTTATACTTTAGCAATATTTAATTCTTCAGCGATTCTCTTGGCAACAATTTTTTCTTCTTTGGGGCGGAGCATAAAGACTGTCATGCTTATCGCATGGTCCCCGCCGCTGATCACTTCAATGGAGGGATTGCCCTGCCGGAGCTTTTCCTGCATCTGGGCCCGGGTAAGTTGGATTTTTTCCGGATCCCATCCGATTTTGAGATAAGGCGTATGGTTGGCTATTTCAGGAACAGATACTTCCGTAGTGACGCTGTCTATTTTTTCCACTACGCTGGCCACATAAGCTACTTTATCTTCCCATTCCTGCCACTCCTTATCGTGGTCTTTTTTGATGTATTCATCCAGTGCCACATACATGCCCAGTATTTCTTCCTTGTTTACTTTCATACCCCTGCCTATGGTTCCTCCCCTTGGGGGGGCACTCAGCCTTGCAGCTTCAATCAGGTCTTTTCTACCCATAAGTATTCCGGCACTTTGCGGTCCTTTAATGGCCTTGCCGCCTGAAACGCAAACCAGATCAAAACCCATATCATTGTATTTCCAAAGATTTTCTACTGGAGGTACATCCGCAGCCATATCAATCATGGTGGGAATGCCATGTTTTTTCCCTAAAGCCACCCACTCTTCATGTTTGATCTTGCCATCCGGAGCTGTGTAATTTAAGAACCACATCATGGCCGTTTTTCCATTGACAGCACGATCTACATCAGCCGCAGTTTCCACTTCTACCACAGAAACTCCGGTATTGGTAATGGCGTGTACATAGCCTACATTATGGGATTTTTGGACAATTACCTCAGATTTCATGCCTTCAAGATTGGGCAATTTCCGGATTTTTTGCTGGTCTTTACCAGTCAAAACACCCGCCGTACCCAAAACCATGGCAGACCAGCATCCTGCGGTGACCGTTGCCGCTTCTGCATGGCAAAGTGCAGCAATTTTCTCTCCCACTTTGTCCTGTACTTCATCCAGCATGATATAATGCCGGGACGAAAAATTGATGGTGTCCATCACCTCCTTTGGCATTAGGGAGGCTGTCATAGCCGTATAGGTTCCTGCTGCATTGATAAAGCTGCGCAATCCCAATTCCTGAACGATATCTCTTTTAGGGCTAATTTCAGAATTTGCAGCCATAGAACCGCTCAGTGGTATGCCACTGCCTATTACCCCTCCTACGAGTGGTAATGCTCCTAATCTTTTAAGTAATTTTCTTCTGCTTATCATATTTTCATTTAATTTTGGAGTCTGGGGCTCATCCCGGCTTGGAATGGTACCTGTTGAGTCATTCTTCTACTTCTACAATCATTTCTATTTCAATGGCAATATTATTGGGTAAAGAGCCCATTCCCACAGCAGAGCGGGCATGTTTCCCTTTCTCCCCAAAAACTTCCACCATAAAATCGGAAAAGCCATTCATTACCCGGGGTTGTTGGGTAAATTCAGGGCTGGCATTGACCATTCCCAATACCTTTACGATTCTTTTTACCTTGTTTAAATCTCCGATTTCAGCTTTCAATGAAGATAACAAGGCAATTCCTGTCAGCCGGGCAGCTTCCTGTCCTTCGGTTATGGTAAGTTCTGTGCCCAATTTGCCCTGAACACTAGTCCCGTCTTCGCGTGCGGGACCATGTCCTGATAGAAATACCAGGTTTCCGGTTCTTACTGCCCTGACAAAATTGGCTGTCGGAGGAGCGGGTGTTTTCAAGGTGATGCCCATGGATTTTAATTTCTCCTCCGGACCCTGTTGGGCGTAGCCTGCAAAAGAAATGGATAGAAAGCCGATGGCCAGTAATAATTGAAGTGGTTTAAGCATTTTTTTGACGTTTTATTTTGTTTATAATGGTTATATCAGATAAGCTTCAGCCTATCATTTTTATTTTATTCATGCCAGGCTGAGCTTCCCAATCCATTGAGATTCCATACGATTCTCCCTGCTCTCAGGGTTAATTCTGTTTCCAGTTTTTGCTTTCCGGAATGGGACTCACCTGCTGAATCCAAAAATCCATAGTTTCCCTCATGCAGACTAAAAATAGCCAAATCTGCCTCTGCTCCTTCGCTGAGGTGGCCCAATTCTTCTCTTTGAATTACTTTTGCGGGTGTCCAGGTGGAGGCGGCAATTGCCTGCTGAAGGCTCATGCCCAGGTTGATCATTTTTGAAAGCAGGTTTACCATGTCCTTCATGCCCCCATTCATGCTTCCTGTGTGAAGGTCTGTGCTGATGCTGTTCGGCCAAAAACCTTGTTTCGTAGCAGGTATGGCTATATCATAGTAAAAAGATCCACCACCGTGGCCCACATCAAAAATGAGTCCTTTATTCTGTGCTTCCTTCCAATGGTCCCTTACTTTCCCAGAATCATCCAGGACTGCTTCTTTAGGGCCATGCCCTGAATAATTGCGTCCGTACATGTGGGTGAGGATATCACCGGGTCTCAGCACTTCCAGAAACAATTTATCCAAAGGCAAAGCTGGATCTGCCCCTCCCAAATCTACCATTACTGGTATTTGGGCCATTTTCCCGGCTTCAGCGGCTTTTTGATAAGGCTCCCACTGATGTCCCCGGTAATGGGCTATTTTCACGCCGATAATTTCAGGAAATTGCCTGGCCACCATGGCGGTCATTTTTGCATCCATATCTCCCTGATCCTGCTCATTGGGAACTACCCCGCTCATTCCATCACCTACGATATTGATAAAGGCCAGCACCCTGGTAGCGGACCTGTCGATGACTTGTTCCTTGAATACCCTGAAATTTCTCCAACCGGCTCCACCTGCATCCGCCACAGTAGTTACACCTGCCCTGAAGGTGAAGCCATCTGGAGGCAGGGCTGTGAAGCTGTTGCTCAGGTAGCGGTGGGGTACCGTTCCAAAAAAATGATGCCCATGTATATCAATAAGTCCGGGAGTAACTATCAATCCATCCGCATCTATTGTTTTTTTTGCAGCATCCGGGCTGATATCAGCGGCTACTTTGGCAATTTTTTCTCCCGTTATGGCAATATCCATCACCTCATCTATCTGATTTTTTGGATCTATCACATGTCCATTTTTTATCAAAATGTCATATTCCTGGCCTTTGGAAAGGATCAGAAAGGAAAAAAGAAAAGCGGTGAGCAGGCTGTATCTTTTCATGTTCTTTTGGCTTATTATTGAAAGGTAAGATCACCAAAATACCCGGGAAGATGAAAGTCCGGCCTCTCATTGATTACTTCGTTCCAGGTAAAGTAGTGTGGGTTGCTGGTTTTACTTCCTGTTTTATAAAAATTGGCTTTCCAGGTAACCCCGGGAGCAGGAGGGGTGATGTTGCGATGGTCCTTCAATATGCTTATCGGCATTCTAAACTCTATGTACCAGGTGACATCTTCCCGGATTTCCGGATCTACCTTATCCGGCATGCTATGTGCAATTTCTATTTGCATGATATCTTCCGGATCCAGGACCTTATACTCTTTTCTGGGACTGGTGACATAGTGAAAGAGAGGGACACCGGAACAGTTAATTTCCAGATTGAAATATTCCAGTGGAGCGGCTACATCAGGCGAAAAGAAAAATTCTACACAGGAATCGGTGGACACAGGACCGTTTATTTCCTGGACCAGGCATTTTACATAGCGATCCTGGACTTTAAAGATGCCATAGATGTTGTTTTTGTCATACCGCAGTTTAACTTGTGTTTTGGGAGAAAAAAGAGGCTTCTCCCCCATGTGAAGCGCTATTTCAGCTGCAGGAGTATTTTTCCATTCTTGTTTTTCCCAGTTACCATCGATTTTAATGGGCTTGGATACCGGGTGTACCAGGTACTCGGATGGATTGGGTGCTGAAGGGATCATGGTATCTGTAAAATGACTTTTATATAAGCCAAGCGTTAGAATAAATAGGAATAGTATTATTTTCATCGATGTTTGAATTTAGGGAATTAAGGCAGGTAACGCAAGTTATTGCATTTCATTCCTGACCTTTGCCACCTCGGTGGCTGAAATACTGGAAGAATTGTTTCCGAAATTTTTCCTGATATAGGTCAATACTCCCGCTATTTCTACATCGCTTAGGAAGGAATGAGCAGGCATGATACCATTGTAATTCACCCCGTTGACTTCTATTTGCTCTTCCAGACCATTGAGCACTAAGCTGATCAACCGCTTATTGTTTCGTGTTACCCAATCTGTTTCAGACAGGGGAGGAAAACGAGTCCCATCACCTTTGCCATTGGTTTGATGGCAGGTGGCACAATATATATTATAGGTTTGTGCCCCTGTTTCCAGCAGTCCTTTCTCCAGGTTGTCCGCCTCTTCATCCGGGTTTTTGATGTTTGTCCTTGTTCTTTTTCGCTCTTCCAACTTAGCCAGGGCTGCCTCCCCAAAATCCTCCTTGTCTCCGGTATACATGACCCTCCAGATTTTTCCCTGTACACTCTCCGTTATATAGAGCGACCCGTCCGGTCCCATGGATATGCCCATAGGCCTTGCTGCAGCATCTCCGGTATTTACAATGGTATCCAATTGTGCAAACCCGTCTGCAAAAACTTCCCAGGGACCGGAAGGCTTTCCGTCTTGAAAGGGTATAAATCCTACAAAATACCCTCCCTGTGGATAAGGTCCCCTTATCGTACTTCCGTGGAAAGCCACAAATGCGCCGTTTTTATACCTTTCCGGGAACTGTTCTCCCTGGTAAAAATAAAGGTCGTTGGGAGCGAAATGTCCGGGAAAGCCCAAAAGTGGCCATTCTACATTTTCAGCACCGGTAGCCAATATTTTATCGCCTCCATATTCCGGATTCAGGAGTTTTTCTTCCCGCATTTGGTCGTAGTAAAAATAAGGCCATCCACCGTCGGTACCATCTTCCACCCTAAATAGCTCTTCCGCTGGAAGTATGGCTGACTCCCACCTTGAAAATAAATCCGGCCAGGTTCGGTGGAGGTTATCCCTGCCATGCTGTACCACATAGAGGCTGTTTTGCTCCTTGTTCCAGTCCATGGCTACTACACTGCGAATGCCCGTGGCATACCTGTAGCCATCTTGCTGCTGGGTTTGGTTAAGCTTGTTGGCATCAAATCTCCAGATTCCGCCATGCCACTCCAGTTCAGGACAGGGATCCATACCCGGTGCCCCGGGTCTCCTGTTGAACTCCTGGCAGACATCTCCGGGAGAGCCAAAGGGGACATACATGTTTCCTTCCTGATCAAATGCAAGCGGCTTGGCAATGTGCTCGTAGCCATGTACTGCATTTTTATAATCATCTTTCATGATCAATTCCACCTCTCCTTCTGGCACCAGTTTGTCCGGGTCTATTTTTGTTCGGTACACTTCTCCAGCTGTGCTGAAATAGAGGTAGCCATTATAGATTTCCATTCCGGTGCCGTAATTGCCCGTGTCTGAATAATCACCAAAAGTCTCCACCCTATCTGCCTTGCCATCTCCATTGGTATCCCTCAAGGCGACTACTCCTTGTCCTGCTTCATTCGGAACCCTTAATTTCACGTAAATGTCCCCGTTATCGTTAACCGTCAGGTGTCTGGCTCTACCTATACTGTCTACTACCACTACTGCTTCAAAACCGTCGGGAAGATACAGTCCGCCATTGTCCGGGTCGGCAGGAGGAAGGTTGCTTCCTGATTGACAGGAAGTAATTAAAATCAATCCTGTGAGTAGCCCATATATAAAATGAAGGCGGGTGCTCAGAATTCCTTGTACCATGTAATTATCAATTGAGAATGGAAATAGCTAATTTTAGGGAAATGTGCCGGGTGCCTGTTTCGTAAGAAAGATAATGCGAATTCCTAAAATTTCCACACAATAATTAATCGTTCATCACAAAAATTTACCTAAATGGAGCATAGAGTACAATAATGGTGAATAATTATATCAGGAGAACATATTTCTAAAGACAAATCCGAACCCTATAAAAAAGTTTTGGCTTCATTGGTGATCATAATTTCAGTCTGCAAGAGGCTTCCTAATGCATATTTCGGCTTTAAAATCACCCGATTTGTATTCTGGGCATATTGGCACACCCGATTTCCGGTTTTGATGAAAAAATCATGGATGCTGGTACATCTTTTTTCAGAAAAAAATCCGGAAAGCTGTCAGCTGATATATAAATGATTAGGCTGGAATCATGCTACATGAGTGAGAGACACCAGATAATCTTTGATGTCTTTAAGGTATTGCATGACGTGCACATTGGCAGGTATGTCCAGGTCTTGCCCGATAATTTGATAGCCGGAAATCAATATTTCGGACGCAGCAAACCGCTCGCTCAGTGAATTCAGATAATTTTGCACTTCATCTCCTGAAGGAGAGGTGGTAATAACAGTGACCAGATAATCTGGTTTATGCGCTTCATACACACTGTTCAAATCCTCATCTGGTGTGTTTTGACCCAGGTAGATGACTTTGTGTCCGCTAGACTTAAGCAGGTAACAGGAAAAAAGCAAGGAGATCTCATGAAGCTCACCTTCAGGCAAAAACAGAAGGAACTTCTTGCCTCCGCCAGTATACATTTGACCATCGATGGCCACAATTAATTTCTGCCTTACAAGGTTGCTAATGAAGTGTTCCTGGCCAGGATGAATACTTCCGGTTTGCCACAGAATACCAATTTTAGATAGAAATGGATAGATTATGTGGAGCATGGTTAGTTCAAAGCCAATTTTCAATATATTGGTAGAGATTATTTTCTCAAAACGCTCTTCATCTAACTCCACCATGGTAATGATCAGAGAATGGATCTGATCATCATATGCGAAGGACCTTTCCGTCAATTTAAGCACTTCTGATTTCATGTCTGCCAGAGGCATCTTGGCAATTTTACTGATTTTGAAGCCATTGTCGTTCAACAAGGCCACATTAAGTATCAGCTTTAGGTCTTCATCATCATAAAACCTGATATTGGTCTCCGTTCTTTTGGGTTTGAGTAAGTTGTACCTTTGTTCCCAAACCCTCAGGGTATGGGCTTTTATTCCTGACAGTTGTTCTAAATCCTTTATTGAATAACTACTCATCTCGATCTTTTTTTAAAATACTTGAAAGGAACAAAAAACAATCCAAAAGAAACAGATCCATCCCTGAACCTGCTGGCATGATGAGCCTGATGGGCCTTGAAAATCCCGGCCAAAAAACCTTTTTTTGGCTTTCCAAAGAACTTGAGTCTTCGGTGAATGAGGATATCATGCAAAAAGAAATAACTCATTCCATAAAAACTTATTCCTACTCCCATCCAAAACCTGTAATCAAAATTTTCAAGTCCCAGGAAAATCAAAACTATTGCAATGCTGCCAAAGAGCAATGAAAACAAATCATTGAGCTCGAAATAACCCTTGGTATGTTCGTGATGGGTTTTATGGATCCTCCATAGTGGCCCATGCATAATGTATTTATGGATAAACCACCCGGATAGCTCCATGGCTAAAAAACCTATTATAATATAAAACAGCGCATAGATCATCGTATAATCAACTTTAAGGGCTATAAAATGTTTAGGCTATTCAAGGATAATTGCCAAAATGAAAAAAAACAAAATTAAGTTAATGAAAATGAACACGTTAAGCGGGTTTTTCTTCTTGAATTTTATTTTCCTGTAAGTGATTTGAATTATGAATGCGATTAGAAACCATCCCACAAAATTGGATAAGGGAATGTCCTTCTGTTCCCATTGCCAAAAATCAAGTTTTACAGCAACAGGTTCCAGCACCATATCCATCAATACCATAAGTGTAGAACTCAATAGGGCTGCCAGGATATCATTTTTAATCAAACCACTAAAAATCCCGCCGGTGAGATATACCAATAAGAACCAGTTTATCCCAATGATCAATGGTACCCCGAAAAACTGAGGCCCAAGAACAGGTCCATAGGTATAATCGCCAAATATCAGCCCGGTTTTAACCCCGATAATTTCGGATAGCATGCCTACTGTAAATGCAAATAAAGCAAATAGCCAAAACCTTAAGTTAAAATCATTATGAAAAGAAAGTAACAGGCCGGTGACTATCAGCAGGTGAAGTGGGGTCAAGCCCTGAAAGACCGATCTGCTCAAAGGCAAATAAAGCCCAATCAGGCCTACCAAATGAAGGATTGATATAACTATTTTAGCTATAACCAGCTTATTTTGTTTAAAAAAATACTGCATTTCTGTGTGACTGCTCATGGCCAGGATTAATGATTTGTTTTTCGGTACAATTTTGGTACTGACTTATGTTAATGGATTTTTTATACTTTTGTTTTTAAATGATTAAGTATAGTAGAAAAATGCGATCCAAAATTAAAGAAAAATAGTTAAACCCATGATACTTTATAATATTACCATCAATATTGACCAGGAAAGAGAGTATGAATTTGTTGAGTGGATGAAGTATGAGTACCTGCCAAAGGTGATGCAAACCGGATTATTTTTTGAAAAACGATTTTTCCGGCTGCTTCAGGAGGACAATGGTGATGGGGTAAATTTTTCTGCCCAGTTTTTTGCTGAGGGTATGGAGGATCTGGAATTTTTCCAACAGAAGTATGGGCAGGTATTGCGAGAGGAATTTGTTGAAAAATTTGGCAGCCAATTTGTTTCCTTCAGATCGGTTTTGGAATCTGTAGATTGACCAATGACGAAAATCAGCTTCCGGTTTTCATCAAAAGGTCACCTTTTCTTTTCACGATAGAAAGTTCAAAGTAATCGTTAATGATTGATTTACACCTGTTTTCAGCAAAGTGGGCCCTTGAGGGGCTATCATAAAGAAGGGTTATTCTGAGCATGGCCTTTACGTAGGCTTCCTGATGACCCAATTTAAACACCCATTTTTTTAAACAAAGCGCCCAGTCTTCCTGGTATTTTTCAAAATGAGTTTTTCCATCAAATAGGATTTCCAATTGATTTGATCCATACCTGAACCTATAGATTCCGGCAAGTTGTCTGTAAATGATAGACAAGTGTGTTTCAGGAAAATCCTGATGTCGGACAATCTGCAGGTAGGTGTCGTCCTGCAGCTGCAAGGGGTTAAACAGACAAATAAAAGATTGCTTTAATTCATCTGTAATTAAGGCCATCATTTCCTTTTCCATGGCCAACTGGGCTTGCTGGAGAATGTAATTTTTGTCTAAAGGAAAGAGTTTTTTAGCCATATGATGCCTTTGAGAGAGTAAATTAAGCAAAACTACATGGAATTATAAAGCAGCTTATAAAAAATAAAAATTTAGATACCGTTTCCAGGGTAGAAAATGTATTTTCAACGTATAAAAATGAAGGAGGAGAGCTGTTAAGCCCTCCTCCATTCTTTATCTTGTAGCAGCACCGCTTATGGTTTGTCCAAAAAATACGGCATTCAGAAAAAGTTTATTGGTTCCAAACCAAAAGGCCCTGAAATTTGGATTATCCACAAAGCCGATGGTTCTCCCGCTACCTTTGCCTGAAACCTGAATGACCCCCTTGTTTTTTATCAGTTCCAAATTATCAGGATGAACGTACCCACTGGCCAGTGGGTCCTCTGTGTAAATCATGGGGTTGGCATAAGGATTCTTTGCTGGTTTGAGGAATTGATTTCCTGATTTGAAGACATGGATTTCGGATGAAGGATAGCCATAGGCCACGGGATGGGTAATGTCTAATTTTGCTTTGAAAATGGCTCCACCGGTTACTTTTGCGCCACGTTCATTATCCATGTCAGCATATTGTTTTTGGATAGCCGCTGAGGAATCCTCCTGAGATTCAAATTTAAAGGAGGCAAGTTCCTGTCTGTCCAACCAGTTCATCGCCGAGCCACGAGCAATAAGGGTACCTCCTTTTGTAATCCAGGTGTTTAATTGATCTACTCCATTCTGGCCTACGGTACCGTAGTTTCCTGCCGGCAAAATAATGACCGTGTAACGGTTAAGGTCAGCAGAGGAAAGCCTGCTGGCAGAGATCAGGGTTATCGGAATGTTCATCCGCTGGTCAAACAGGTGCCAGATCTCTCCTGCATCACTACTGCTCAGCCCATCATCTACCAAAAGTGCAATGGAAGGCTTTTTCAATACATCAATACTTGGTGATCCCAGGTTTATGCCTGAAGTATATCCGGTGGTCAGGGCATGAATGGTAATTCCGGTAGCCCGTGCCACCTCATTGAGGTCATCATAAAAGGCCGCATCGCTTTTGTTTGACTTGCCTTTTTCTACCAGGATGGTGCCCCGGGTAAATACCTTACCAAGTTGATTTTGGAAAGGTTTATGGGCTACCCTGAGTTGGTAACCTTTGTCCATCAACTGATACAAAGCCCTGGGGCTGTAATATTCCTGCCATTCAAAGGCGTAACTGTAAGCCCCTTCAGCTCCCAAAACCTTCCCTTCCTTAAAAGTAAGCCCTTCGCTCACATCCTCCACCTTAGCCAGGTTGAGGATTTTGCTGCTAAGTGCCATGAATTCCAAATTGAAAGCCATGGGCATGTTCCAGGTAGATACGTCATAAAAAAGACTGTCTGTAAACGTTGTTCTCGTTTCAAACATGGTTTTGATCAACTTATACTGGGGCTGATCCAATGGAACGATGAAGGATTTTCCGGATTGAAAAGGAACCCCATTGAGGTTGACATCTTCTTCCAGGCTGTATAGCTGAATGTCATGCTGTAAAAGGATGTCAGCAAAATGATAGGTCCTGCCGTAATCTTCTTCCGCACCGAAGATATAAGCCTTATCATCGTCTTCATTGTAGGCTTGCATCGACTCCTGATAAAAATCAACCATGTATTGGTTCAGCTCTTGTCTCATGTCCCGGGCAGCTTCAAAGGAAGAAAGGGCGGTGGTAAATTGGTTTTTAATCGTAAAGGGAAATGAAATTTCGCCAAACGCATTTTCCTGCAGGTGACCCCTGGAGGATGCTTGTTCAAATAAGATCCCTACCGCACCTTGAATATCCGGGTAGGTTGACCCTTTGCCATAATAGTAGTCATCAAAACTTTCCCTTGAATAATAAAGAGAGCCAATTTTATCTAAATAACTGGCATGGTATTGCGCTATTTTCTCGGTTAGTTCAAAGTTTTTTTCCGGGGTTAGGGGATTGTTCCGGCTGGGTATACCAGGCTGAAAAAAGAAAGTATTGTCTGTACCCATCTCGTGAAAATCCAACACAATGTTGGGGAGCCATTCCTGAAGCTGACCTAATCTGCCACGAGATTCCGGATGCTGAGCAGGTAACCAATCCCGGTTTAAATCGAACCAATAATGATTGGTCCTCCCTCTTGGCCAGGCTTCATTGAGTTCCCTGTTGTTGCGGTCTCCGCTGGGAACGTAGCTTTTGTGGCTATTTACCCAGGAAGCAAAGCGATTGATGCCATCTGGGTTAATGGCAGGATCAATTAATAGAACCATGTTTTCCAAGTCTTCCTCCAGCTCTATGGCTGCCGTAAAATGATAGGCGGAAAGAAGGGAGGCATTGACCCCGGATGGTTCATTTCCATGAACGGAATGGCCCATATACATGACCACAGGCGTATTTTCTGGCGAAGCATTTGAATTTCTCAATGCCGCTCTTTGGTCTTTTATGTTTTCCAGGTTTTGGATGTTTTCGGGAGAAGAAACGGCCAACATTATTAGGGGGCGCTTTTCATAGGTGGACCCGTAATTTATCAATGTAGCGCGTGGAGAACTGGCTGCAATTGCCGTGTAGTATTGGACCACCTGGGAATGGTTGGCATGCCATTCCCCAACCTCAAAACCCAAAAAAGAGGAAGGCTCGGGAATATTTGCCTCATAGGTGAAACCTCCCGGCAGGTAGTAATCCAGATTTACTTCCTGAGCCTCTGCCGCAAAAACTATCATCAAAAAAAAGCTGCTTAGCAATTTGATTTTCATACTTGTAGGATTTAATTACTCAAGTCATTGTATGGTCACAATGATCAATGAAAGTATAAAGTTAATTTAGGAATGGAACAACCACTTATCAAAACTAGCGAAAAATCTGTTGCAGTGCCTGATTAAGATCGCCATAGGTATACTTAAACCCTGTACCTTCTATTTTTTCAGAGCTTACCCGGTTTCCCCCCAACACCATTTGCGCCATTTCTCCCAGTAAAAGCTTGAGCGCAAAAGCAGGTACGCCTATTTTAACAAAAGGTTTGCCTTTGAAACTTGCTGCCCGCTCGGTAAGGACGCTATTGGTCACAGGTACAGGGCCTACTGCGTTGTAAATGCCGGAGAGTCCGTGATTTTCCAGGGCAAAAATAAACATCCTGGACAGATCCTCTATATGTATCCAACTCATGTATTGCTTACCTGAGCCAAGAGGAGCAGCGACTGGTGGTTTGAGCATTTCTTTTAAGGCTCCTCCGTCTTTTGCCAGGACTATGCCAGTCCTGAAAATCACTGTTCTGATTTTTGTCAACTGAATTTTTTCAATTTCCGACTCCCAGTCCTGCACTACCTGGGCAAGAAAATCTTTACCCGGAGGCTCACCCTCATAGATCAGTTTGTCGCCTGTATCAAAGCCATAGTAGCCAACAGCACTTGAACTCACAAAAGCTTTGGGTTTATCCTTTACTTTTTCAAGTTCTTCAAATAGCAACCGGCTGCTTTTGATACGGCTTTCCAAAATTTCATTTTTCCTGGCTTCCGTCCAACGCTTGTCAGCCACACCCTCTCCTGCAAGGTGAATGATGCCTTCTGCCCAATAGAGAGACTCCTGGTCAATTTTATAGGCTGCAGGATCCCAATAATAGGCTTTTTGTGTGTATTTCTCCGGATTTCTACTCAGCCATGCTACCTCCTTGCCTTGCCGCTCCAGCAATCGGGTAATGGATTTTCCAATTAACCCTGAACCTCCTGTAATCAGTATTTTTTGCATTTTATCCCTTCCTGTATAGTATAAGTGACCTAATTGCATTCCCTATCAAAAAGCATTCCATCTGAGCTTTTGTCCGGCAAACAACAGGCTTTTAGGACAGCTGACTTTGAGCTGCTTTTTTGAATAAACTCCGATTGGCTCGTCTCAACCATGCTTTATCTGCTTTTCTATCAGAAAAAATAAATTTGTTTGCTTACATTTGTTGGCTATGGTGATGGGGTTCCACCAAAATTCCTGAATACCCCGATTTTATCGGGATTTCAGATTTTAACCGCTGCATTTGTTCAGCTGATGACTCCTGCTTCAACTTCCGGCCTGAGCTTCAGGTTTATTTTATGATGAATGTTTAAAAATTACCTTCATGTTGAAGAGGACCAGGTTTTTTTTGCCCCTAAGAAAATTTATATTTCGGGAGTTTGTTCCCAACATCAGCTACTCCATTCGATGGCTCCTTTTCACCATCGTTATTGGTTTATTGGTAGGTTCTGCATCAGCTGTTTTTTTGATCAGCCTGGATTGGGCCACCCAATTCAGGGAAGCCAACCTGTACATGATATTTTTCCTTCCCCTGGGCGGATTCATTATCGGATGGGTTTATCACCGGTATGGGAGCTCGGTAGTAAAGGGAAACAACCAATTGTTGGAAGAGTTTTATAATCCCTTAAAAATCATTCCCCTGAGAATGGCACCATTGGTACTTTTCGGCACGGTAATGACCCATTTGTTTGGAGGATCTGCAGGGCGAGAGGGAACGGCCGTGCAGATGGGGGGCGCCATTGCGGACCAATTTACGAAATGGTTTAAGCTTCCCCATACCGATAGAAGAACCATTATTACCATTGGTGTGGCAGCAGGCTTTGCTTCTGTATTTGGCACTCCGCTGGCGGGGGCAGTATTTGCTTTGGAATGGTTAGTGATAGGCAGGTTGCGGTATGAGGCTATTTTGCCGGCTTTTTTAGCGGCTGTTATTGCTGATCATGCCTGTGCAGATCTTTGGGCCGTCCATCATACCCATTATAGCATTCCTTTAGTGCCACAATTGGACCTTATGCTTTTACTATGGATTATTCCAGCCGGTATTTGTTTTGGTCTCGCAGGCAGGCTTTTTGCTTTATCTACTCACTTCTGGTCCGGGATTTTTTCCAGGAAAATTTCTTATCCCCCATTCAGGCCTTTAGTGGGAGGGGTAATAATTGCAGCTTCGGTTTTTCTCATGGGAGAAACAAAATATATCGGTTTGGGCATTCCAACCATTGTGGATGCTTTTTCGGAAGATTTGCCCTGGTATGATTTTTTAATCAAAACCGCCAAGACATCCCTCACGCTGGGAGCCGGGTTCAAAGGAGGTGAAGTAACCCCACTGTTTTATGTAGGGGCTACACTAGGCAATGCTTTGGCTGAATGGATACCCTTGCCGGTGGCTTTATTGGCAGGTATGGGCTTTGTTGGGGTGTTTTCCGGTGCGACAAACACCCCTCTAGCTTGCATATTAATGGGACTGGAGCTTTTTGGGATAGCACCAGGAATATACATTGCGCTGGCTTGCGTATTGGCTTATCTTTTTAGTGGCCATTCCGGGATTTATGGTTCACAAGTGATAGGTTCTCCGAAACATATAAGCCTATTGGGAAAAAAGGGAAGACGTATCAAGTAAGGAACCCATCCATCTTTTTAAAATTTTATTGTGCCTGACCATTTAACTGGCCGTAGTTAACAAATTTTAATTAAAAAATTCTATTCTTCTCACAACAAATCCATAACCTATATCGTCTTAAGTTTGAGTTAAAATCAATTTAGGAAAAATGAAGAATATCACAGCAATGCGCAAAGCAATTGGGGTGTTTCAGTCATATGGCATTCCACTTACAGGCAAAAAGAAAGCCGCTAACTTTTACAATGATTTGAGAATGGATAAAATTTTTGTTGCCGGGCTGATTTTTGAGTTGGAGTATGAACTCAAAAGGGAGGTGGAGGAGGAAAAGGTAGCGCATATTCAGACGCCTTCTGAATTGATTAACACTTTACTCAAGGCCTCATAATTGTTTTTGTCTTCATCATTTTTTGGTCAGGCAAATTGGCTGATTGTTTCTAATCCCCCAACAGGTTTGTGAAGGTTATTTATGAGTTCCATCCAATGTTTGGAAAGGTGTATTTTAATGCTCCCTTGAAAATAGAAATCAAACGGAATCTATTATTTCGACTTTGCGTCCCACCAAATTAATTGTTTTTTATTCAGAGATCCTTTCAATCAAATTTTTTTCAAAAATCGATACTGGAGGAAATTAATGCTAAAGTTAAGGTACCGTTCAGACAGCTTGTTACCAATAGGAAGAAATAATATTTGATATATAAAAAGTATTTTCTTTTATTTATAAGGTTACTAATTTAATTTATCCTTTAAATAAACCCAAAAAATGAAAGAAAGAAGGGAGTTTATCAAGAAATCCATTTTTGGTGCCGGGGGCCTGACCATTGGAGCCATGGGCTTCAGTGCCAAATCTTATGGAGCAATAATGGGAGCCAATGAACGGCTCAGAATAGCAGTTTGCGGTGTCAATGGCAGGGGAAAAACCCATATCAGGGAATTTTCAGAACACAAGGATTCCGAGATTGCATACCTGGTAGATCCAGATAGTCGTGTTTTGGGAGAGCGGGTGCAGGGGCTCCGGGATGGTGACACCAAAAGCAATAAAGTTAAGGGGGAGAAGGATGTGCGAAAGGTTTTGGAGGACAAAAGCATAGATGCCATCAGTGTGGCTACTCCCAATAACTGGCATTCATTGATGGTCGTCTGGGCAGCTCAGGCGGGTAAACATTGTTATGTGGAAAAGCCTGCCAGCCATGATGTGCATGAGGGAAGGATTGCACTGGCTGCTGCACAAAAATATGGAATAGTAGTCCAGCATGGTACCCAAAGGCGTAGCAGTGGAAACTGGTCTGAGCAAATCGGCGCCATTAAATCAGGAAAATATGGAAAAATGAAGGTTTCTCATGGATTTGCCTGCAAACCAAGGGAGGGAATAGGATACAGCCCGGTCACCAATCCCCCGGAACACCTGGACTGGAATTTGTGGAAGGGACCATCAATCATTGATGGGTACCATGAAAATCTGGTTCACTATAACTGGCATTGGTTTTGGCAGGTGGGTAATGGAGAATTGAATAACCAGGGGACACACCAACTGGATGTGGCTTATTGGGCCCTGGACGATGAGGTGGCAAACACCCATCCCAAAAGGGTCATGGCTTTGGGGGGCAGGTTCCGCTGGGATGATCAGGGAGAAACACCAAATACCATGTTTGCCCTGGCCGAGTTTGCCAACGGGCAATATGTTTTTTTTAATGTTCGAAATGTGAATCATGAAGGCTACCAAAGGGAGGTGACCAATCGTTTTTATTTTGAAGATGGTGGCAGGTTGATGGAAGGAGGAGAATACCAATCGCATAATGGGAGCCAACCGAGGGATGTGGCCGTGACACCTGTGGCCATCACCCCGGGAGGTGCATTTGGGAGTTTTATTGCGGCCTGTAAAGCCAATGATCCCATGATGGCCAATGGCAATATGTACGATGCTCACTATAGCTGTACCTTGGGCCATTTGATGAATATTTCTTACAGGCTTGGAGAGCAAGTGCCATTCAATGCCAAAGCCGGCCGGTTTGGAGATAACCAACTGGCGTTTGAAGAATTCATGAAAATTCACGAGATCGCCAGAGATGGCATGGGAGTACCGGTAGATCAGGCCAATTATATTGTTGGTCCCTGGTTGGAATTTGACGGGGAGGCAGAGCACTTTGTGGGAGAACGATCCACGGAAGCCAACCGATTGCTTTATGACCCTAGGAGAGCAGAGTTCGATCTCCCTTCACCTGGTTCGGTCTGATTCAGTGGCGAGTGCTATGGAAGGTTTTCCATGGCATTACTCTTTGTGGATGGCTGAAACGGATCAGGTTAGCTTATTAAGGGGTTCCAGATAGTAACAGTTGTCATGTTTACTCATGCCTATTTTTGGATAAAATCCAATGGCTTTAGGTGCTGATAGGAGGATAAGCTTGGCCATGGGGTAGGCTGCTTTGGTTTTAAGGATCAGGGTTTTGCCAATCCCTTGCTTTTGAAATTCCTGATGTACGGCTAAATCGGACAGGTAAGTGCAAAAAGTGGTATCAGTAAGCGATCTGGCTATCCCAATGAGTTTTCCCTCGTTTCTCGCAGTGATGATGAGGTTGGCATGGCGAAGCATGGCTTCCAGTCTTGCTGTATTGTCCACGGGCCTTCTTTCCCCCAGGGTGGAAGCGACAAGAATTTCCCTGAATTCCGCCATAGATAGTTGGTTTTCCTGCTGGTAAGTGATGTTTTTCTTCATGATTACCGGATTGTAATATTTTCACTGGAAGGTAATTATAATTTTACAATTATAGATAAAACCAATAACTTGCAGTACACCGATCAATAGAAACAACAACCATAACCTTTGAATCCTATGTCAAGCAGAAGAAATTTTTTGCAAAAACTGACACTTTCCGCTGTGTCCATTCCCTTTATTTCCGGTTTTGAAACCAAACCTATTTATCCAATGAACCAAAAATCAGATCAGGATACCCTGTTACGCGTTGCCATCATGGGCCTGGGAAGCTATGGCACCCGGGTGGCAGAGGCCATGCAAGAGAGTAAAAAAGCAAAATTGGTAGGGGTAATTAGCGGTACTCCGTCCAAAATTACGGATTGGCAAGCGAAATACAATATCCCGGTAAAGAATTGCTACAATTATGAAAACTTTGATGCTATCAAGGATAACCCGGATATTGATGCAGTATACATCATCACGCCCAATGCCCTGCATCATCCCCAGACATTGAGGGTAGCAGCTGCAGGAAAGCACGTAATCTGTGAAAAACCCATGGCCCTTAATGCCAAAGAGGGTAGAGAAATGGTGGCAGCATGTAAAAAAGCAGGGGTAAAACTTTTGGTAGGGTACCGCATGCACTTTGAGGGAAATACCCTGGAAGTTATCCGTATGCGTGAAGCAGGAGAGTTCGGTGAAGTCAAATTTTTTCAGGGCCTGAGCGGCTTTAAAATTGGAGATCCTACCCAATGGCGACTGGACAAGGACCTGGCTGGAGGGGGTGCTATGATGGATATCGGTATATACTCCATCAATGGGGCCAGGTATATGGTAGGAGAAGAGCCGGAGTGGGTTACCGCCCAGGAAACGAAAACCGACCCAGTGAAATTTAAAGAAGGGGTGGATGAAACCATCATGTTCCAGTTTGGATTTCCTAGCGGGGTGGTGGCTTCCTGCTTATCAACCTACAGTATGGGGAATCTGGACAGGTTTTTTCTGAATGGAACACAGGGATACGCAGAAATGCAGCCGTCTACCGGGTATGGTCCCATCAAGGGAAAGACCCATAAAGGACCCCTGGATAAACCTCATATCACCCACCAGACGGTGCAAATGGACCGAATGGCAGAAATTATCCTGGAAGGTGAAACAGCCAAGGTGCCGGTAGATGGAGAAGAGGGCCTGAAGGACTTGATTATTATCGATACCATTTACAAAGCGGTGAAATCCGGGAAAAAGGAAAAGATCAATTTGGGTTAGAATAGGAATTCACCTTCTGTTTCCTTTTAACCCGGACCATGCATTAGGAATCGTAATAGATAGGCTGATGCAAATTTCGGGTTTAAAAACAATGGATTTTTGATTCATTTGACCTGGGGTCTGCGCCGGCCGAAAGCAGACCCCAGGTCAAAAGGATTTTTCGTTGCCGCTGATTTTCCACATTCCTTTTAGGCTCCTTCAGGACTGGACTCCCTTTTCCCATTTACTGTTGTCCTGAAATGGCTGTAGGGCTACCTCTGGCTTTAATCTCTTATTTTGTAGGCTGATGACCGGGGCATTGTCAGAGAATTGGATTAATTTTGTGATTAGCCAAAAATAATTAGCCGTGTACAAGCATTTGATTAAGCCATTATTGTTTACCAAGAACCCTGAATCAGCCCATTATTTCACGTTTGGGTGGATCAAAAGGCTGTTTAACCTGCCTGTAGTGAGTTCGGTAATCAAATCCACTTTTGCCTTTGAGCACAAGGGCTTGGAGCGGGAGGTTTTTGGCCTAACATTTAAGAATCCAATTGGCCTGGCAGCAGGCTTTGATAAGGATGCCAAACTGATCGATGAAATGTCCATGCTGGGATTCGGTTTTATTGAAATCGGCACCTTGACACCAAAGGCGCAGGAAGGCAACCCAAAACCCCGGATGTTTCGCTTGCCTAAAGATCAGGCACTTATCAACAGGATGGGCTTTAATAATGAAGGGGTAATAGCAGCAGTAGAAAGATTAAAAAAAAGAAAGTCAGGCGTATTGGTGGGTGGAAATATCGGTAAGAATAAGGATACACCTAATGATCAGGCCATTGATGATTATTTGTACAGCCTGCATGCCCTGCATCCTCATGTGGATTATTTTGTGATCAATGTCAGTTCACCCAACACGCCAAATTTAAGGGAACTGCAGGAAAAGGAGCCTCTGAAGCGGCTTTTACAGGCAGTCAAATCAGCAACTGACCACTATCCCCAAAATCGCCCGATTTTACTTAAAATTGCACCCGATCTTAACAAGTCACAATTGGATGATATCATTGCTATCGTAAAAGAAACCAATATAGATGGCGTGATAGCTACCAATACCACCATACAAAGGGATGGTCTGATTACCTCCCCGGACCGGGTCCGGGAAATCGGAGCAGGTGGGCTAAGCGGAAGGGTGTTGAAAGATAGAAGTACAGAAGTTATTCGCTATTTGACCAGCCAATCCGGGAATGCTTTTCCGGTAATTGGAGTAGGAGGGATTTTTACGGTGGCAGATGCCATGGAAAAGTTAGAAGCCGGGGCCAGTCTGGTACAGGTATATACTGGTATGATTTATGAGGGTCCCGCAATGGTCAAACGATTGAAAATGGGATTGGTAGCCAATTCCAGAGTATTGTAAATCTTTTTTATTTCTAAAGCAAGCGTTAAATTACACCCCGATAGTGGAGGAAAGGAATTACCATGGCTGCAAATACGTACAAAAAAAATACTTTTAAGAAGAAAGCCGCACCGGCAAAAGTAAAGGAAAAAACCAGTAACACATTCACCTGGGCTGTTTTTAAGGACAAGCGATGGGGGTTGTCCTTTGGCATTTTTTTTATGATGTTTGCCATTTTCATGCTTCTGGCATTTCTAAGTTACCTTTTTGCCGGGCAGGCAGATCAAAGCCTGGTCAGTGATTCAGGAGTTCCTTTACGAACAAAGGCTGGAGAAACCCAAAACTTATTGGGTTACACTGGAGCGGTCATGTCTCATTATATGATTTATCGATGGTTTGGCCTGGCGGCCCTGCTTTTTCCCCCTTTCTTATTTTTGTGGGGTTTAAAACTTTCCTTTAAGAATGCAGCTGTATCATTGACCAGGTATGCGGCATTTTCCTTGTTCTTTCTGGTATGGTTAGGGCTTCTCTTAGGTTATACCGTACATTTGATAGATGGATTCCACTACCTTGGTTTTTTAAGTGGAGGCTTTGGCTATGAGTTGGCGCTGATTACAGATGAGTTTTTGGGATGGGGAACATTCATTTTGATTTTCGGATCTCTATTGATCTTTGTCGTTATATTTTTTAATGTGGACCAAATCAGCTGGTTTTCATCCGGGAAAGAAAATTCTGTTGATGAGACCGAAGAGGACCATGAAAACAGTTTGCCTTATGAGGACGAGCATCCAGATGAAAGTTCAAATAATCCTGAAGGCCCTGATGAGGAAACCGCTACCAATAGCTGGAAATTAACTGAAAAGGAGGTTTCCGAATCCAAAAAAGACAGTACGCAGGAGCCGACCTTTAATGTGGAAGACAGGACCCAGGATCAGTATGAGGAGCCGGAGGAAAAAGCCGATGGTTTTTTTGTACAGGAGCAGAAAGTAGAAGAAAAAACAGCAGACTCAGTGGAGAACCTGGATCCCTATGACCCCACATTGGATTTGCCCAGCTACAGGTATCCTACTTTAGACCTTCTGAATGAATACGACCAGCAAAAGGTGACGGTTACCAGGCAGGAACTAGAGGAGAATAAAAACAAGATAGTAGAGACACTGGTAAATTTTAAGATTGGCATTCAGGAAATAAAAGCTACCATTGGGCCAACAGTAACCTTGTATGAAATCATTCCAGACCCGGGAGTGAAAATAAGTAAAATCAAAAATCTGGAGGATGATATAGCGCTTAGTCTGGCGGCCTTGGGTATTAGGATCATTGCACCCATACCCGGAAAAGGTACCATAGGCATTGAGGTGCCCAATAAGAACAGAGAATTGGTAGCTGCCCGGTCTGTCCTGGGAACGGAGAAATTCATGAAAAGCGACAAGGATTTACCAGTAGCTCTGGGTAAAACCATATCCAATGAAGTTTTTGTAGTGGATTTAGCCAAGATGCCACATTTACTGATGGCCGGTGCAACTGGCCAGGGTAAGTCTGTGGGTCTGAACATGATCCTGGCTTCATTGATCTATAAGAAACATCCTTCCCAGCTCAAATTAATCCTTGTGGATCCGAAAAAAGTAGAATTAACGCTTTTTAATAAAATTGAGAGACATTTTTTAGCCAAACTTCCCAATTCAGAAGAGGCCATCATCACAGATACGAAAAAAGTGATTTATACCCTCAATTCGCTTTGTATAGAGATGGATAACCGGTATGACCTGCTCAAGGACGCTGGATGCAGGAATTTGAAAGAATACAACGCTAAATTTGTGGCTAGAAAGCTGAACCCTGAGAAGGGGCATCAGTTTATGCCCTATATCGTGTTGGTGATAGATGAGCTTGCTGACCTGATGATGACAGCTGGTAAAGAAATCGAAGGCCCTATTGCCAGGTTGGCGCAATTGGCCAGGGCAATCGGTATCCATTTGGTGTTGGCTACCCAGCGGCCCTCTGTCAATGTGATCACAGGTATAATAAAGGCCAACTTTCCGGCAAGGTTGTCTTTCCGGGTGACAAGTAAAATTGATAGCCGTACAATTTTGGATGCGGGAGGAGCAGAACAGCTCATAGGCATGGGGGATATGCTGCTTTCCATGGGTTCGGATGTGATCAGGTTGCAATGTGCTTTTCTGGATACCCCGGAAGTAGATGCGGTATGCGAATGGATTGGAGACCAGCGCGGCTATCCTGATGCTTACCTGCTCCCTGAATTTGAAGGAGAGGAAGACGGAGGAATCGGAGAAATAGACCTTTCCGACAGAGATCCTTTATTTGACGATGCTGCCAGGTTAATTGTATTGCATCAGCAGGGTAGTACTTCTTTGATCCAAAGGAAGTTGAAATTGGGCTATAACCGGGCCGGCAGGATCATTGACCAGTTGGAAGCAGCAGGAATAGTCGGAGCATTCGAAGGAAGTAAAGCCAGGGAAGTGTTGGTTCAGGATGAAAATAGTTTGGAACAATTATTGAATAACCTCTAGCATATATTGATGTATTAAAATGAAAGGCAAAACAACAATCATCTTAAGTCTTATTTTCCTCGTTTTTATTCAGGTGTCCCTGGGGCAGAATGATCCGAAAGCCGTGGAAATACTTGAAAAAGTGAGCGACAATTATCAGAAATTAAATGGCTTTTCGGCTATTTTTGAGTACAGCTACTCCACAGAAGATGAGGGCTTGATCCAAACCAATACCGGGGAGGTTACGGTAAAGGGAGAAAAATACCGACTTACCCTCGATGATCAGGAAATATTTAATAATGGAAATACCGTTTGGACCCTGATAAAATCAAGTAAGTACAAGGAAGTTACCATTAACGATGTGGAAGAGGATACCGAGGAACTTACCCCTTCAAATATTTATAGCATCTACAAAAAAGGGTATGAGGCAAATCTGGAAGGCAGCAGTGTGATGACCGGGGTACCGGTTCACGAAATATTACTTATAGCAGAAAAACCTAATGCCCAATTTGAAAAGATAAAACTGTATGTGGATAAATCAAAAAACGATTTGCTGGCCTGGGAAATCAAGGATGATGTAGGAGGAACATTCAAATATACCTTTAAGGACCTGAATAGCAACATCAGTATCATGGACGATTATTTTGTGTTTAATACCAGTGAGAACAAAGATGTCGAAATCATTGACCTCAGGTAATCTGCCAGGTGCCTGTTTTGCTTTTTTTGTTATTGTTTTCTTTACTTTTGTCCCATGACATCCAAGGAAATTTTTGCTGAGATCAAAAGAAAACAATCCTTTTTATGTGTGGGGCTGGACCCGGTACTGGAAAAATTACCGAGACACCTTCAAAAAGAAAAGGATCCCGTTTTGGTTTTCAATAAGACCATCATTGACCACACCATAGACCAGGCAGTAGCTTATAAACCCAATCTGGCTTTTTATGAAGCGATGGGTGCAGAAGGCTTGGATATCCTGCAAAAAACCCTGGAGTACCTGCCAGCGGAGGTATTTACCATTGCAGATGCCAAAAGAGGGGATATTGGCAATACTTCCAACCTTTATGCCAGGGCTTTTTTTGAAAAAATGAATTTTGATGCCATCACCATTGCCCCCTATATGGGGGAGGACAGCGTAACCCCTTTTTTGGGGTTTGAAGGTAAATGGGCGATATTACTGGCCCTGACTTCCAATCAGGGGAGTCAGGATTTCCAGCTGATAACCAATAGGGAAAACCAACCGCTTTTCCTTTCGGTATTGGAAAAAAGCAAATCATGGGGTAGCGCCGAAAACATGATGTATGTGGTTGGCGCCACGCAGGTTGGCCACATTGAGGCTGTCAGAAAGGTAGTTCCTGAGCATTTTTTGCTCGTCCCGGGAGTGGGAGCGCAAGGTGGTAGCCTGGAAGAAGTTGCCAAGGCAGGTATGAATGAACAATGTGGTTTGTTGGTCAATTCTTCCAGAGGAATAATTTACGCATCCGCTGGTGAAGACTTTGGCATGGCGGCAAAAAAAGAGTGTCAAACCCTACAGGCTTCCATGGAAAAATTACTAAATGCCTACTGCTAAGGAAATTAATCCCTGTACTTTTTGGTCTTTTTTATTTTTATAGGTAACTTAAATGGGTTTTTTAATGCATTTTTCATGGTTCAATTTCAGGAGGATTTTCTTCAGTTGGTATGGAAATACCAATATTTTGATAAAAAGGGACTGGAAACTACCTCAGGAATCCCCTTGTCTATTCAAAAGATAGGATGGCACAATCACCACGAAGGGCCTGATTTCAAGGAAGCAGAAGTTATCCTTGGAGGCATCAAAAATTATGGCCATGTGGAGATTCATTTGAAAGCCTCTGACTGGAAGGTGCACCAACACCAAAGTGATCCTGCTTATAACAGCGTAGTATTACATGTGGTATGGGATCAGGATGAAGAAGTTTATAGGGCAGATGGTACTTCAATTCCTACTTTATCTCTTTCAGGTAAGGTGCCCCTGGATGTGATCAGGAATTATGAAAAGCTGCTATTTTCTCCTAATAAACTCCTTTGTAAAGAAGCATTGGCGGATGTCCCGGCCATTTTAAAGTTTTCCATGCTGGAGAAAGCTTTGGTGGAAAGGTTGCAGGAAAAAAGCCGGATGGTACTTACTTTATTGGAAGAAAACCAACAGGATTGGGAAGAGACTGCTTATCAGTGGCTGTTTTATGCCTTTGGATTTAAAACCAACGCAAATCCCATGCTTAAACTGGCCAGGAGCCTTCCCTACAGGCTGATAAAGAAAAATGCAGGTGACTTATCCCGGATTGAGGCCATGATATTTGGTCAGGCAGGCTTGTTACCTGCTACACTGGATCTGGAACAAGGTTATGGAAAGGATCTTGCGGCCGATTATTCTTTTCTGCGGAAAAAATACCAGCTAAAAAACGAATTATTTGGTTCCGAATGGAAATTCATGAAAGTCAGGCCAAGTAATTTTCCTTCCTTGCGACTTGCCCAATTGGCTGCTTTGTTAAACCAGACGCCTAACTTGTTTTCAAATGTATTGCATGGGCTGGATACCAGACTAGCTTTCAGGGAGATTTTTGATTTCCAGGTGAGTGATTTTTGGCAACGACATTACCATTTTGCCAAACCCATGAAACAAAAGGCTAAGGAGGGGTTAAGCTCCGGAATCCTGGATTTATTGGCCATAAACTATGTGGTACCGCTATGGTATGCCTATGGACAATATGCGGATTTGGGGGAATGGCAAGAAAAATGCTTTAATTTTCTCCAGGAAGTTTCGGAAGAAAAAAACAGGCTGACAAATATTTTTCTTACTGCAGGTTGGCCTCCATTGAATGCTTTTGATAGCCAGGGGATGTTGGGGCTGTACCATGGTTATTGTTCCAAAAGAAGGTGTCTGTATTGCAAAATAGGCCAGAATCTGCTGAGGCCTAATCTGAAATGAACTTTGCATGGGATGGTTATTTCCATTAATTTTGCCTTTCTAAATAAAAAATCATGGAGAAACCCATCATTATATTTGGGGCCAAGGGAATAGCCCATCCGGCTCTGGAAATTTTTAATAGTCATGATCTGGTGGTATTTGGTTTTCTGGATGAGGATGAAAGTCTGCACAAAAAGGAAATCAATAATATCGTCATATTAGGCGGACCTGAAGATGACGGTTTTCTTAAATTGATCGGAAAGAAATGTGAGGCCTTCGTGGCCGTTGATGATGCCAGGTACAGGGAGTCTGTGGTGAAGATGCTGAATGAAAAAAGGAAAGTGCAGCCCGTTAATGCCTTACACCGGATGGCTTATATATCTACAGATGCGGCTATAGGGCACGGGAATTTCATCAACGCCAAAGTCACCATCGGAGCTGGTGCGGATATCGGTAATCATTGTATCTTACACACCAATGCCACCATCGAGCATCAGGTCAGCCTGGGGGATTTTGTGCAGGTAGGGGCAGGAGCAGTGGTGAATTCCGGCGTGACCATCGAAAACGGTGCATTTCTGGGCTCAGGCGTGACAGTGGTCGCTGGAATTAAAATTGGAAAGGATGCCAGAATAGGGGCAGGTTCAGTCGTTATTGCCGATGTGGCTGCCAACCAGACTGTTTTTGGCAATCCAGCCAAAGTCATTGAAAAGTAACAATTGGTAGTTTTATATTTGTCAACATTACACCCTGCCTGAAACAGGGCTTGTTTTATGGATTATAATATTTTATTGTACTATTGCTATGCACCAATCGAAGATTTGGAAGCATACAGGGATGAACATCACCTATTTTGTATTGAAAACAATATCCGGGGAAGAATTATCGTCTCCTCAGAGGGGTTGAATGGGACGGTTTCCGGACTTAAGGAGGATTGTGAAAAATACATGGCCTATGTGAAGGCTGATCCCAGATTTGCAGATACAGAATTTAAAGTTGACAGTCACCACGAACATGCATTTGCAAAAATAAATGTAAGGGCAAAAGATGAAATCGTCCATTCTGGATTAAAACACATCAACCCCAGGGTAAAGACCGGGAAACACCTCGAACCTGAAGAGTTTAAAGCATTAAAGGATGAGGATGATGTGGTTATCCTTGATGTCCGGTCCAATTATGAACATGAGTTGGGGCATTTTAAGAATGCGGTAAGATTGGACATTGATAACTTTCGGGATTTTCCGGAAAAAGTCAGGGAGCTGGAGCACCTCAAGGAAAAGAAAGTCCTGACCTATTGTACCGGGGGAATCAAATGCGAGAAAGCTTCAGCCTTTTTATTGGAACAGGGATTTAAGGATGTATATCAGTTACATGGAGGAATCATCAAGTATGGTTTGGAGGCTGGTGGGGCCGATTTTGAAGGTAAATGTTATGTATTTGATAACCGCCTTGCCGTAGAAGTCAACCAGGTCAACCCAAAAGTTGTATCCAAATGTTTTGTTTGTGGAACAGCCTCAGACCGCATGGTCAACTGCGCTAATCCTGAATGTAATGAGCATGTGCCCATTTGTGAATCCTGTGGTTGGGAGATGGAAGGAGCTTGCTCTGAAACATGCAAGGACCATCCCCACAAGAGACCTTACAATGGTACCGGATATTATCAAAAAAACACCAACGGCTACAATCCTTATAAAGGATTTTATCAGAAACCCAATGCAACGAAAATAAAATCTGTTTTGCATGGTAAACCCCATTCCTGAATCGGAACTCCTCATCAATGCTGATGGAAGCATTTACCACCTGAACCTCAAACCTGGTCAGGTGGCAGATACGGTTATAGCCGTGGGAGACCCTGATCGGGTTGAAAAGATATCCAGGTATTTTGATACCGTAGAATTAAAGGTTCAGAAAAGAGAATTCGTCACCCACACCGGTTGCTATAGAGGTAAAAGGCTGAGTGTAATCAGTACGGGAATGGGCACGGATAACGTAGAGATTTTTATGACGGAACTGGATGCCTTGTTTAATGTTGATTTTGAGACAAGACTTCCAAAGGACAAGCACCAAAGATTGAATGTCATACGAGTAGGTACCTCCGGCAGCATGCAAGCCCGAATCCCCGAAGGAAGTATGCTGGTGTCCGATTACGGTCTGGGACTCGACAGCCTGATGGCTTTTTACAACCTTCAACAAACGGAACTGGAACACGAAATTTCTTCACAGGTAAAGGCCTGTCTGAATTTGCCGTTCACACCCTATTGTGTTAAGGGATCGGCTGTTTTACAGTCAAAGTTTAAAGACTTGCTGTCTGGTATAACCGTGACCTGTCCTGGTTTTTTTGGACCGCAAGGTAGAAAGGTAAGGCTTAGTCCTGCATTTCCTGACATTTTTAATCAGTTGTCGGGATTAAATCCGCAAGGCCTGGAATTGTCTAATTTTGAAATGGAAACGGCCGGATATTATGCCATGGGGAGATTACTGGGCCATGAAACGCTGAGTTTGAATGCGATCATTGCCAACCGGAAGACCCGGAACTTTTCCAGTTCTCCTGAAAAGGTAATTGAAAACCTAATTGCTACTGTTTTAAAAAAATATTCTGAATGATAAAGGTACCATTAGTCTTAATGTCAGTGATATTTT
>NZ_WOFO01000017.1 GCF_010993705.1 Cyclobacterium sp. SYSU L10401
TAGGTCCGGACCTGCTTCAGTAAACTGGCACAGTTTGGACCGGAATCACTGGCACGCAAAAACCGGAATGGGTGGCACAAGACGAACCGTTATATCCACAAGTGAACCAATGATGAAGCCCCGAAAGGGCAAGATGGAGAGAAAAGCGGGTGGGTACGTTTGCACCCGCGACCAAGCACAACGGAAACCGGATTTACTGGTTGTGTCTCTCCCGGGGTTAAGTTGGCAGGACATCAAGACAGGCGGTACATTGGAACAAGTGAAATCATTGTCGTGCTGTAAAACCGTAAAAGGGGAAGCAGCCACCGTAGGTTGCGGTGAGACAATGGTGGCAGACCGAATCGTAGTAGCGATAAAGGTGCTGTAATGGCATCGGAGCGAAGGGTTCGGCATGTTTGTGTTTTTATAGGCCCTACAACCGGAAACGGGATGATAGACTACTATGAGACAAAGTCGCAACCGATCACCAAAGTGATGGTATGGCAGGCTTACAAGAAAGTACGAAAGAACAAAGGCAGTTCCGGCGTGGACGGAATGACCTGGGCATTGCTTGAGAGCGATCTGTCCGGTCATTTGTACAAACTTTGGAACCGTTTGAGTTCAGGAAGTTACTTTCCACAGCCTGTCAAAGCTGTACTGATACCGAAGAAAGGGGGAGGGAGTAGGCCACTTGGCATACCCACCCTTCTGGATCGCATCGCGCAGCAAGTGGTTAAGCACCACTTAGAAAAGCAGATGGAGCCGTTGTTTCATGATGCCTCGTTTGGGTACCGTCCCGGACGAAGTGCTCATGATGCAGTAGCCCAAAGTCACCGGAATTGTTTCAACCACGACTTTGCCATAGACCTGGACATCAAAGGCTACTTCGATAATATCGACCATGACCTTATGATGCAGGCATTGGGGCATTACTGCAATGACAAGTGGGTGCAACTGTACGTATCGCGTTGGCTCAAAGCGGACGTGATGCAAGAGATGAAAATTCGCAAGCGCTTAAACGGCACACCACAGGGAGGAGTGATCAGTCCACTTTTGGCTAATCTTTTTCTTCACGTGGTATTCGACAAATGGATGGATAAATTTCATCCAGAAAAGCCATTTGAGCGATATGCGGATGACATCGTGGTGCACTGCAAAACAGAAAAGCAGGCTCAATTTATGCTACGGGTCATAGACCAACGTATGCGGACTTGTAAACTGACTTTACATCCTGACAAAACCAAGATTGTGAACCTGCGAGGTCACTCGGAGAATAGTTATCCTAGAAAGTACGACTTTTTGGGATTTAGTATACGACCGGTGATGCGCGAAGTGAAAGGTGGGCGTAGGTTGTTACCCGGCATCTTTGTGAGCAATAATGCGAAGAAGGCCATCCGGGAGAAGTTCAAGGAACTGGAGATTCACAAGCGCAGGATTTCCGTAAAGGAGCTTGCAAAAAAGTTGAACCCAATAATTCGTGGACTAATGAACTACTACCACAAATTTTGGCTGGCGGGAATGCGCCCTGTATGGAATGGCCTAAACCATCGACTACTCAAATGGGTAAAATGGGAAAAGGGCTTGTACAAATATGCGTCAGTTCGCTGGCTCAAGAAGCAGTTCAAGCAACATCCCGGCCTTTTCGAGCATTGGAAATTGGTCCAACCATGAATATACCTATATTCACAGTGACAAAAACATGAAGAGCCGTGTGAAGGGAGACTTTCACGCACGGTTCTGTGGGAAGGCAAGGGTGAAATTCCCTTGCCTGACCCGATTGTGAGTAATTTAAATGAACGACAAAAATCACATACCAATAATAATCGGAAACTGTTTGCCTTTCAGAATAATTGAAAGAGAAACGGATGAATGGAATGCGACATTAGAAGAAATTAATAGTCGAGAATACGATTATGTAAAACTCAATCGAATGTCAACCTTCATTGACATTGGAATAGCTCCTTTTTCATTAGGTATTGGTTTTGATGGAAGCTTGGTTTTACCTGCAACGGAAGATTACAGGACAAAAGAAAGTGCACTTGAAAAATTTAATCAAACACTAGGTATTCTCTTGCTTGGGGGAATTTATTCAGAGTCTGTTCAACCCGACAATATTTCATATGGGACGCTATTTTTTGATGGGTATATTAAAATTCACGGAGGCAGTAGTGGATTGGTTGCGGGATTTCATAAGTCAATCCGTTCAAAACTTGTTGGTACACTTGATTCTATCAAATTATTAGAACCTAAGTCGATTAAGACAAGTGAAATTGAAAGTGCTTATAAAATCGGAAAAAGTATAATTGAAAATCTCCCAAATTTATCAGCTAATATGTTACTCGATGGAACTTCTCATTACGTCAGGAGTCAATGGTCAGAGAGTTTAATATTTCTGTGGACTTCAATTGAACAACTGATAAATCAAATATGGGAGCAAGAAATTATTAAAAGTGAAATTGAAGGTGTAATAGAGGGCAGAACAGACTTTCTAAAAGACTATCGTACTTGGACTACTTCTACTAGAATTGAAACATTGTTTCAAAAAGGGTTTATTCCATTCGGAGTTTATAAATTCTTAAACCTCGCAAGAAAAACAAGGAACGACTTCATTCACAACGGAAAACCTCTGACTAAAGAAAAAGTTGAAAATGCCTTAATTGGTCTATTCCAAGTTGTTTCTTTGATAATTAGCGATTACAAATCAACTGATAAGTTGGACGAAACACTAGAGGTTATCAGACAAAACCAAAGAGGAGGATTGTTTCCTAAAAAGACTAAACTCGAAAAAAATGAAGTAACTCATTGGCTTGAAACTCCACCTATTCCAGGAGATAGTCATTGGGGTAAAAAAGAATATGAAATTATTGAAGAATTAGTTCTTAAACCAATTAGAAAAGAATGAAAACTACTCACAACAAAGCATATAGCTTATGGCGGGTAGTCGGCTACCAGCAAGGCTTTAGCTCCGTAGCAAGCTTTGGTTTCGGGGGACAGAAAAGTGCTTCGAAACCGCCACAAGCCATATGCAAAACGTTATCGGTCAGGCTAGAATGACAAACCAACAAAGAATAACATGTCAATAACAAAAGAATCAGAACTAATAGGAATGAAAAAGGTAAGTGATGTAGTTGCTTACACTTTAAAAGCAATGAAAAATTATGCTCGACCAGGTATATCAACCAAGCAACTTGACGACTATGGAGCAGAGATATTGAAAGATTTTGGTGCAAATTCAGCACCTCACAAAACATACAAATTTCCGGGTTGGACTTGCATAAGTGTAGACAATGAATTTTGCCACGGAATACCTTCAACGAACAGAATATTAAAAGAAGCTGACCTCATAAATATTGATGTTTCGGCAGAACTTGACGGTTTTTGGTCAGACAATGGCGCTTCGTTTGTTCTCGGAGACGACAAATACGGACATCAAAAACTAGTGGAAGCTTCTAAAGAAATTCTGAAAAAAGCCGTGTCAAATATCAAAGGTGGTATTAAAGTATCAGACATTGGACTTCTAATAGAAACAGAAGCAAAAAGACGTGGTTACAAGGTGATTAAAAACCTCACAGGACACGGAATAGGTAGAAGTCTGCACGAAGAACCATCTGAAATAGCAAATTTTAAAGACCGATTTAATCTGTCTCGATTTAAGAAAAACTCTGTGGTAGCTATTGAGACTTTTATATCTACACACTCAAACTATGCAGTATCTTTGAATGATGGATGGACAATGGTTGGAAATAAAGGCGGTTATATGGCTCAACACGAACATACAATTGTAGTGACAGACAACAAACCAATTATACTGACTGAAAAGAATGAAATTTGGAATTGAAAATTAAAAACAGCCCGAACCGCTAAAAGCATATTTAACTTATACCGGGGAAATTGGTAAATTCAAGGTTGGTGCTTTTAAGTAAATTTGGTGCAGGCGGACAGGAAAGTGCTTTGAAAACCGCCACAAGTAATGTATGCGGGAAGTTACCAACCTTGGTTCAAACTGGCTGAGGACCAATGATGTAAAACAATCCTATGCAAATGCCAGCATATTGAAAGACAGTAGGATTGTTTTAAGATAAAGGGAAATTCTTTCAGGCTGGTGGCAAAATTCAATTTTGAGAAACGGTGGGTTTTCATTCTGTTCATCGGGACTCATAGTGAATATGACAGGATTGATGCAGATACGATTTAATTGAAAAGCAAATGGAACTAATACCAATAAAATCAGCAACAGATTATCAAAAAGCACTTGAAAGGCTTGGGAGTATTTTCGATGCCTCTAAAGGTACATCGGAAAGTGATGAAGCGGATATTATTGGATTAATGGTGGATGATTATGAAAAGAAACATTATCTGATCGATTCCCCCGATCCCATTGAAGCCATAAAAATAAGGATGGAAGAGCTGCAATTAAAACAAAAGGATCTGGGAAATGAGATCGGTGGAAAAAGCAGGGTTTCTGAAATACTCGATAAGAAAAGGAAATTAACTGTAGAAATGATAAGGAATTTAACCGAAAAGCTAAATCTTTCACCTGGGGTATTGATTACAGATTATCCAGATAAAGGTACGGTTGGCAACAACGGTTAAAGCAAATGCGGCAGGCCAATCGAAAATGGCATTTTTGAGTACCTTTATAAATCGAAATTAAGAGATCAATTTCGTTTTCCAACCCCGCACGTCAATGCTATTAAGTTAAGAAAAAAATGGCCTCAGGAGATAAAATAAGTTGTGGGTAGCCTTGAAGGCACTGGACAGGATTCCATAATGCCATTCCAGCCCTTGCACCTAGCAACATGGGATTGGCGGCAAATAAAATAGCGAATTCAATAAAAATGTAATTGAATTCAATTTTTTTCGTTAAATTACTGACTGAACGGTCAGTCAGTATGCTTAAAAGAGAAAAAATAATAGTATCAGCCTTGCATCTATTTGCAAAAAATGGTTTTTCAGAAACCTCTGTAGATGCTATT
This sequence comes from Cyclobacterium sp. SYSU L10401, assembly GCF_010993705.1. Lineage (GTDB taxonomy): Bacteria > Bacteroidota > Bacteroidia > Cytophagales > Cyclobacteriaceae > Cyclobacterium. Next base: position 4,956 of record NZ_WOFO01000017.1, read on the forward strand.
GCAAAACACGCCAATGTATCGAAAGGATTAACCTATAGTCATTTTAAAAACAAAGAGGATTTATTAAGGGTCGTTATTGAAAGTACAATAACCGAAATGACTGCGAAAATGATGCAAATTGAAGATCATTCTATTTCATCATTGCTGCAAAATTTGAAAACAAGCCTAATAAAAGATAAGGAGATTATACGTTTGTCAATTCTTTTGCTAATTCATCCACAGACACCCGCTTCAGTAACAGCAATGCTAAATAAGCAAAAATTAGAATTGATCGAATTACTCTCATCACTTTTGGAAGTTAAATTCAATGACAAAGCAAGAATTGAATCCGAATTGCTTCTCGCAACAATTGATGGAATAACCATGGATTATGTATTGAATCCTGATATAGAAAATTTTGAGGATAAAATAGATCATATAATAAATAGGTATGAATCATGAGATCAATAATCATAAAGGGATGTACGAAGGTGGTGAATACGGAGGAAGCCTATTTACTGTCTGTACGGAAGGTGTCTTCAGGCTGGCGTAGCCTGCTCCGCAGTCATTCGGGAAACCCTATTCGAGCTCGATTATCCCTATAACAAAAACATTGAAAATCATGTGAATCAATCTTAAACCGGTACTGATAGCAAGGCATGCTGACGGGTTTGAATGCCGTGTGGAACCCTTGTATAGCTCAACATAAATGAACCGTTGAGCATGTGCCGGGAATTTGCGGAGATGGTTTTTTCCTTTTATTTTTAAAGCACTAGATAGTAAAAGTAGCTGTTTTTAAGTGGGTTATTTGTCCGAACTCCGGGCCTGGTTCATGTGGGTACTTTGGCTTTTACCCTATGGGATGATGGATCTAGCGTAAGCAAAATGATTCAAGCCAACTGCACAGTAAAAATACGTATGATGAGGTTTGAAAAGGTATGTCTGATAACTGGTGGGAATTCTGGAATTGGCAAGCAAGCTGCCATTCAATTGGCTAAAATTGGGTTTCATGTCATAATCGGTGTCAGGAATCTGGAACGAGGAGAAGTTGCAGACATTAGAGAGAAATCGGGTAAAGATGACGTTGAATTATTACAGATTGATTTGTCATCAAAGAAATCAATAATAGATGCCTCACATGAACTAAACAATCGCGTAGTGAAGCTGGATGTCCTCATTCATAATGCAGCGGACTTTGATATTTCACGTAAGCAACCTGAAAAATCGGTCGATGGCATGGAGTCTATTTGGGCAACCAACCACATTGGCCCGGTATTGCTGACTGATTTGCTTTTGGATTTGATTAAGAAAAGTGAGCAAGGCAGAATCATTACAATTGCTTCACAGGGCTTGGTTATGCATCCAACAATGACAGTAGATTTGGATGATCCAGAATTTAAAAATAGAAAATTTAGCGTGTCCAATGCGTATTATCAATCAAAACTTGCCCAGGTAATGTATACCTATTGGCTAGCGGATCAGTTAAAAGATACAAACGTTACCGTAAACGGCATTCGAGTAACCAATGTGAAGGTAGATATAAGCCGGTATCCAAATATTTCGGGATTGATGAAATTGCTTTACTCCATAAAAAGTAAATTCTCCATCTCCCCTGAAAATATGGCGAGAACCTATACTTACTTAGCAAGTTCTACAGATTTAAGTAAAACGACTGGAAAATACTTCAATGAGAAAAATAAACCAGTTACTTCATCTGCCTACAGTATGAAAAAAGAAAATATTGATGCAGTCATGGAATTAACGATGAAGTACCTTAATTAAATCAACGCGTTCCGTTCAGCAAACCATCCATATAGTTTTGACGGTCTTCTGTAATTAGTGAAGAATTAAGTTCTTTCTTCAACATTCTGATCAGCAAAAGGGGTGTTTTTTTCGATATGCTATCGGGAATGGCAAAAAAAAGCCCCGCAACTGAGACAGATACAGGGCTTTGTAAATTGCATAAAGTGGAGGATAACGGATTCGAACCGATGACCTCTACACTGCCAGTGTAGCGCTCTAGCCAACTGAGCTAATCCCCCGAATGGGAGTGCAAATATATGTAGGGAATTCTATTCCCCAAATTATTCCGCAGAATATTTTATTCGGGAAAGGATACTGCGGCCCAGGGTGATTTCGTCTGTATACTCCAATTCACTGCCAACAGGTATCCCCCTGGCAATGGTGCTCACTTTGATTCCCCGGTCCTTGAGCTTTCTGGTGATAAAAAAAGAGGTGGTATCTCCTTCCATGGTAGCCGGAAGGGCCAGTATGACCTCCACTACTGCCTGACCCGATGGGGGGCTTTCAATTCTTTTCATCAGAGAGGCAATGTTGATTTCATCAGGTCCTATGCCCTGTATGGGTGAAATCACCCCACCGAGAATATGGTACAGTCCGGCGTATTGGTTGGTATTTTCTATGGCCAGTACATCAGGAAGATCCTCCACCACACAGATCAGGCTTTTATCCCGTTTGATCCCTTCACAAATACTACATACAGCCTTATCTGATACATTGTGACAAATGGAGCAGTACTGGATGTCATGTCGAAGTTTGATAAGGGCATCTGTCAGCGCAGTGGTGACCGGTTCTTTTTGCTTGAGCAGATGTAGGGTTAACCTGAGGGCTGTTTTTTTACCTATGCCAGGCAGTCGGCTGATTTCAGCAACAGCATCCTCAATAAGTTTGGAAGAGAAATTCACCAAAGGAGAATTTAAACGATGGTAGCCTGAATCCCTGCATCAAGGATGGATTCACACATGGGCTTTAACTTGCTGATGCTGCCTTTTTTTACAGAGCATTTGCCTTTGTAATGAATGATCATCGTACATTGTTCTGCTTGCTCCTGGCTATGTTTACAAACCTTGATCAGGATCTTGGTGACGTGATCAAAAGTGTTGAAATCATCATTGAAAACAACCAGATCATGCTCCTCCTTATCTACCAGCTCATCAAGTAGTAATTCTTCTTCTGTTTCCACTAAATGTTCTAAAGGTTTCATTTTGCAAAGTTAATAATTAATCACAACTTTATCGGCCTTTAGCCTCAGTCAATATGGATTCAAATTTAGTACTAATTGTTATAACGTCCTATTTTTTGCTGTTGTTCCTTATTTCCTGGCTTACTTCCAGAAAATTGACTGCAGACACATTTTTTACCGGTGACCGGCAATCTCCCTGGTTTTTGGTAGCCTTTGGTATGATTGGAGCATCCTTATCCGGGGTGACTTTTATCTCAGTACCTGGCGAGGTAGGGAATAGTAACTTTTATTATTTTCAGCTGGTGCTGGGCTACACGGTGGGTTATACGGTGATCGCAAAGGTACTGTTGCCCCTTTACTACCGGCTAAACCTGGTTTCCATTTATGCCTACCTGGAGGGCAGGTTTGGTTTCTGGTCATATAAGACCGGTGCTTTCTTTTTTATTCTTTCCAGAACTCTGGGTTCTTCCATCAGGGTTTTTCTGGTAGCCGGGGTCTTGCAGCTGATCCTGTTCGATCGCTGGGGCATTCCCTTTTGGGGTTCGGTATTGATTACCGTCAGCCTGATTTGGTTGTATACCTTTCGGGGGGGGATAAAAACAGTGGTATGGACCGATACCCTGCAAACCTTTTTCATGTTACTGGCGGTGGTGGTCAGTATAATCCTGGTGGCAAAGGAACTGGGATTAACCGGTTTGGGGGATTTGATGGTTATTGTTTCTGAGCAGCCTTATTCCAGGGTTTTTGACTGGGACTGGAAGTCGGGCACCAATTTTTTCAAGCAGTTTTTTTCCGGGGCATTTATTGTCATCGTGATGACCGGTTTGGACCAGGACATGATGCAAAAAAACCTGACCTGCAGAAACCTTAAGGATGCCCAGAAAAACATGTTTTGGTTTACCAATATCCTGGTTGTTGTCAACCTGGTCTTTATGGCCCTGGGAGTTTTGCTGTACCTGTATGCGGCAGAAAACCAAATCTCCATTCCGGAGCGAACGGATGACTTGTACCCGCTTTTGGCCACCTCCTATTTTTCCACCTTTGTGGGACTGGTTTTTGTGCTGGGCATCACTGCAGCGGCATACAGCAGCGCAGACTCTACGTTAACGGCTCTTACGACATCTTTTTGTTATGATTTTCTGGAAATCGATAAGAGATATTCCAAAAAGGAAGCAGTAAGCATGAGGAAAAAGGTGCACCTGGGATTCACCTTTATCATGTTTTTGGTCATCCTGGTATTCCGGTGGATCAACGATCAAAGTGTAATCAATGCGGTTTTCACCATTGCAGGTTATACCTATGGCCCTTTGCTGGGATTGTACTCCTTTGGCTTGTTTACCAAATTCCAGGTCAGGGATAAGTGGGTGCCGGTGATGGCTATTTTGGCCCCTTTGATTTCTTTTGTGCTTTCCCTACAATCCGAAAAGTGGCTGGGAGGTTATCAATTTGGGTTTGAATTACTGATATTAAATGGGCTTTTGATGTTTCTGGGTTTGCTGATCGCCAGGAAAAAGCAGTAAACATTTCCAATCAATAGGTTTTTCAATAGGCTTTGTCCTTGTCCATAAGCAAAGATACTATGGTCCAGAAAATGATCTTTAAATCCAGGAGCGGAGACCAGTTGTTGACATAAAAGATATCCAGCTTACACCTGGAATAAATGTCATAAAAGTCTTTGGTTTCTCCCCTGAAGCCCTTGGCCTGCGCAAGGCCCGTAATGCCGGGCTTTACCGTATGCCTGAACATGAAATTATCAATTTCTTCTGAAAACTTGTAATTCATGGGAACAGCATGTGGTCGGGGACCCACTATGGACATGTTGCCCTTGATGACATTAAAAAACTGAGGCAATTCATCCAAACTGGATTTTCTCAAAAATTTTCCGATCCAGGTGACCCTTGGATCATCTTTGGTTGCCTGTTGCACATCGGCCTTTTCATTTACGTACATGGTCCTGAATTTGAAACAGTAAAAAGGAACATTGTCCTTACCATGCCTGAGTTGTTGGAAAAATATGGGACCTTTGGAAGTAGCTTTTATCAACAGACCAATGATGGGGAAAAGCCAGGAAAAAACAAAAATCACCAGGCCTATGCTGATGGATAAATCAAATGCCCGCTTTACTACCAACTGAGATTCGTCAAAAAATACAACAGGAAAAGATTTGAAGAAACTCCTCTTGGTATTGATGTTTTTTAATGCTGGTTTTCTCTCCGTAATTGTAGAGGCCATAATATTTTCAGATTAAAATAATTGAATGTAAGATGTTCCCCTAACCATTATCGTGCCATAATACCAATCATGTAATTTTGTATTTTTAAAAATGTATTTCAAATGTAGAATAAAGGCTTTTAATTTCCTAATTTTTATTCTTAGTAATTGTATTTAATAACATAAAAAGCTTATTTTTTAACAAATGATTAATTTTTTGGCAGATCACATAAATATTTGGTAATTTTTAATCTTTTTCTGTCAGAAATAAAAAGATGACCGTTTGTAAAATTTTTTCCCAAAATAATGAGAAAGGCAGTTTCCAGCCAAAAGTTACCGGTCTCCGGTTTATATCTGGAGGTTTTGGCAGGGATCCCAGAAATGTTTTTCAAAATCCTGAACCCGGTCATTGACTACTTTTACACCTTCCTCTTCCAGCAGCTGCTGCATCCGGTTGTTGTCAGCAAAGTGAAATTTTCCTGTCAGCAGCCCTTGCCTGTTGACTACTCTGTGGGCAGGGATGTTTTTGTGCTGATGGGCAGCATTCATGGCCCACCCGACCATTCTGGCACTCCCTTTACTGCCAAGGTAGCTTGCGATGGCACCGTAGGTACTTACCCTGCCTTCAGGTATCAGCCTGACTACCTGGTATACCAGATCAAAAAAGTTCGTTTTTTCTTCATTCATGCCCCAAATCAATGATACTTTGGTTGATGCTTCTCCTTATTTTCTTTTCCAGTTCCTTAGAAGTGGTGTTAAGTTGGACCTGGAGTTTCATTTTCACTGTATCTTTATGGATTTCCAGTGCTTTCAGGCTCATACTTTGTAATTTTATTTCCTTTCCAAAAGGTTTGATGGCTTTCTTAAGCTTTTGTTCCGTCTGGTCTACATTTAAACCCGCCTGGTTTTTGACTTCAAACTCAAAAGTGAGCCTTCGTACACTTTGCCTGCTGTGGTTGATTACGTGAGAAGCGAGGATCAGGCTATTGGGTACCATGACCAGGTCGCTGTCATCGTTGATCAATACTACATTGAGTAGGGTAATGTCCTGGATTTTTCCTTTGTGCTCTGCCACCTGAATGAAATCCCCAAGTGTGATCTGGTCAGAAAACATGATGATCAGACCATTGATCATATTGGTGATATAATCCTTAGACAATAAGGCAATGGCTGCCGCTACCAGGGTGATGCTTCCCAGAAATTCAAAGGGTTTGATCTGGAAAAAGATCATGATAGCAAAAAGAAAGACAATCACATTTAGCAGGCTGGCGATGTGATTGATGCCCAAAACAAAATTGCTGTGCAGGGAATCCGATTTCTTTTTTCTCAGGTAAAACCGAACCAAAAACAAGCGGGCAAGTGAAATCAACACACTTCCTGCCAGCAGAAGAGATAGGGCATCCATCAAAGGGATCAGCCGGGTAAGCAAGGGCTCCTTTTCCCATTCCAGAAATTCCCGCAGAAATACCAGAATCAGATAGGTGATGACTTTTAGGACAAAAAGAATTCGCTTTCTTTTCTCCGTAGCTTCTATTTTGCTTTTTCCCAATTCCACCATGTTTCTTAAAAATAAATCTTAATTTTATGTTTTTGCATTTGCCATGCAAAAGTATCGGATTGTAACCAAACTAAATAATAGCATGAATAGAAATATTATCATCACCGGTAGTGCAGGGAATCTGGGTCGAGCAGTAGTGACCAAATTCAAGCGGGAAGGTTTTAAGGTCATTGCCATTATAGCACCTGAGAGTGGAGATGAGGTGGAAGATGCAGATGATGTATACCAGGTGGATGTTACCGATGAGTACGCTGTGCAGGAATTTAGTAAAGAATATCAGGTACAATATGGGGAGCTGGAATGTATGGCATTACTTGTAGGAGGCTTTGGTATGGGAGGCATAGAAGATACCAGCACCCGTGACCTGGATAAAATGATTCGCCTGAATTTTTTCAGTGCCTTTAACATGGTGAAATTTTTCCTTCCCCTGATGAAAAAGGCCAACAACGGAACCTTTCTTTTTGTAGGAGCCAAACCGGCCCTGCAACCTAATGAAGGTAAAGATGTTCTGGCATATGCTTTGAGTAAAGGATTGGTGATAGACCTGGCTGAGTTCACTGCCAATGAAACAGCAGATATCAAAGTCCGTTCTCATGTATTTGTTCCCAGCATCATCGATACTCCCCAAAACAGGGAGGCCATGCCGGATGCGGATCACGGTCAATGGGTAAAACCATCTGAAATAGCAGAGGCCATGCACTATGCGGCCAGCAATGCCTCGCTAAGAAACATGACCTTTAAACTATACGGAGGCGTATATTAAATCAAACACCCTTTAATCCAGCTATTGATATGAGAAATTTGTGCTTAACCTTTAGTTTACTGTTATCCTTTTCCCTGGTACGGGCCCAGACTTCCTCCGAAACCAGAACATTGAAAGCTTTTGATCAGGTGGTAGTGAGTCATTCCATCGAGGCGGAGTTTGTTCGTGGGGATCAGCATGAAATAGAAATTACGGCTTCCGGAATCGGATTGGAAGAAATCCTTACCAATGTAAACAAGAGAAAGCTTGAAATCAAAATCTCAGGGTCCAATCCCAAATCCAGCTCGGTGAAGGTGAAGGTAACCTATACCAAACTGGAGGTGGTGGAAGTAGAGACTGCTGCCAGGGCTTTTATCCAGGATCCTCTCGAAAGCAAATCCATTAGCTTGTCTGTTGCTACCAATGCCTACCTGGAGGCAGGTGTAAAAGCCGGAGAATTGAACCTGGATGCAAAAACCAATTCCAAAATGTATGTCAAAGGAAGTGCAGATCACCTGAACTACAATGCCTTTACCAATGCAGAGATCGATGGGGAAGACCTCGTGGTCAAGCATGCGGAAGTAAGGACCAATACCAATGCCTATGGTACTTTCGAAGTGTTGGAATCACTGAAGGGTACCGCAGCGACAAGAGGAAGGATCAAATACAAGGGAGATCCCAATGTGGTGGATATCAAAGAAAGCATTGGTGGAGTGATTGAGAAATTCTGAGCAGTACTGATTTTTTCTCCAGGAGCCTGCCTTGTCTGATAAAAACCTTTATTCAGGCACTGGAGAAAACCTCATCAGGCACCGGTCGGTCAGGAGGGACACAGGTGCAGGATAGATAATAAATAGCTCCCTTTCCAGCAGCCCATTCCTGGTTTGGCAATCAGGATTTTATCTGCAGCCAGCCGGGTATTTCTAATCAAAAAAACTTGTGATATATAAAATTTGTCCTTAGAATTGTCCCTTCAAATAAAGAAGCATGGTTTTCGCAGTAAAAATTATTTCAAATCTTTCAAAAACCGGATTTATCCGGGATGCAACCTGCAACGTATTTTTTAGCGGCAACACAACTACCACTTTCACCACGGGGTAATCCCGTGTTTTGATTCATATTGCCTCAATACCAACAGGTCTTCTGCAGACCTTAATGATTACATTTTAACCGATAATAATTAGCAATGAAAATATTAAAATTCGGAGGTTCGTCAATCGCTGATTTGGAAAGAATAAAAAATGTTCTCTCCATAGTAAAGAATGCTGCTCAAAAAGATGATATAGCGGTAGTTTTTTCAGCTTTTGGTGGGGTAACAGAGGATTTATTGAAATGTGCAGCACTGGCCAGGCAGAATGATCCTGAATACCAGCCGCTTTTGCTTTCCATGGAAAAGCGACACCTGCAATTGGTCAAAAACCTGATACCCGTGCAAAAGCAATCAGCTGTGCTGACCTATGTGAAGATCAGGTTCAATGAACTGGAAGATTTGTATCATGGCATATACCTGATCAAGGAATTTTCCCCCCGGACTTCTGATTATGTGGTCAGTTTTGGAGAGCGCATATCTGCCTTTATCATGGCGGAAGCCCTCAAGGAGACTGATCTGAACACGCATTATGTGGATGCCAGGGATCTGATCCGCACCAATGACCGGTTTGGAAATGCCAGGGTAGTTTTCCCTACGACCAATCAATTGATCTACGATTATTACAGCAAAAACAAAGGGCTCCTGGTGATTACAGGTTTTATTGCTTCCACTGATAAGGGAGAGACCACCACCCTGGGAAGAAGCGGATCCGATTATACGGCTGCCATTTTTGCAGCTGCCCTAAAAGCTGATGCTTTGGAAATCTGGACGGACGTATCAGGTGTCATGACTGCCGATCCCAAATTGGTGTATTCGGCCATCACCATCCCTCAGCTCAGCTATAGCGAAGCCATGGAGCTTTCCCATTTTGGTGCCAAAGTAGTTTTCCCAGCTACCATGCAACCTGCCATGAAAAGGAAGGTGCCCATCTATATAAAGAATACTTTCGAACCTGAGGAAGAAGGCACCCTTATTTGTGAAACATCAGAGACAAACAAACTGATCAAGGGGATTTCATCACTGAGCCATATCTCCCTGCTCAATGTGCAGGGTTCAGGTCTGGTGGAAGTAGTAGGGGTAAGCAGCAGGGTGTTCGGGACACTGGCCCAGTCGCTGATCAACGTGGTGCTGATCAGCCAGGCATCCTCTGAGCACAGTATCTGTATCGCCATCAAAAGTGAAGATGCCGAAGTGGCCAGAGAAGTATTGGAGAAGGAATTTCACTATGAAATTCTGGCCGGGGAAATGGACAAGGTACAGATCATGCCCAATATGGCCGTAATAGCCGTGGTAGGGGAAAACATGAAACACTATCCAGGTGCCAGTGGTAGGTTGTTTCAGGCTTTGGGCCGGAACAATATCAATGTTTCAGCCATCGCTCAGGGAAGCTCCGAGTTAAATATTTCTGCGGTCATCAAACAGTCTGACCTGCAAAAAGGTCTGAATGCGCTGCATGAAGCATTCTTCTTGTCAGACAACAAGGTACTGCATGTGTTTTTGGTGGGGGTAGGCCTCATAGGTAAGACGCTGATAAAAATGATTCAGAGCCAATTGAATAAATTGCAGGAGGAGTACATGCTGGACATCAAAATTCATGGCCTGGCCAATTCCAGGTTTATGGCTTTTGACGAGGACGGTTTTGATTTGTCCACTGTTCCCGTGCCTTCAGAAAAGGACCTACCGATGAACCTTCCTGTTTTTCTGAACACCATGAACAGCATGAACTTTTCCAACTCTGTTTTGGTGGATTGTACGGCCAGCCAGGAAGTGGCCGATACCTACGCCAGGGTGTTGGAATCTAAAGTGGCCATAGTCACCCCAAATAAAAAAGCCAATTCAGGTTCACTGGAAAAATACAAGTCACTCAAAAAACTTTCCGGGCAGCGCAATATCAAGTTTTTTTATGAGACCAATGTGGCGGCAGGTTTGCCGGTCATCAATACCCTTCAGGACCTGATTTTGAGTGGAGACAAAGTTCTCAAGATAGAGGGGGTATTGAGTGGGTCAATGAATTATATTTTCAGTGAATTGAGTAAGGGAATTCCTTTCAGCCAGGTAGTGGCTCAGGCCAAGGAAAAGGGCTACACCGAGCCTGATCCCCGCGATGACCTCAGTGGTATGGATGTGGCCAGAAAAATATTGATTTTAGGCCGGGAAGCCGAGCAGGATTTGCATTTTGAAGATGTTTCGGTACAAAGTATGGTGCCGGAAGATTGTGCCCATATCGAGTCTGTGGGGGAGTTTTTGGAAAAACTGGAAGCGCATGACGGCCATTTTAAACAGCTGCTGGCGGAAGCCGATAAGAAGAAAGAGAAGCTCAGGTTCATGGCCGTTCTGGAAAACGGTAAAGCTACGGTAGGATTGAAGTCGGTGGATAGCAGTCATCCTTTTTATTCCCTGGTAGGAAGTGACAACATGATATTATTTACTACTGAAAGGTACCACGAATTTCCCATGATCATCAGGGGACCGGGGGCAGGAGCAGATGTCACCGCAGCGGGAGTTTTTGCAGATATCATCAGGCTAGGCAATTATTCAAGATAAGATGGAAAAGCAAAAAGTGACCGCCTTCGCCCCTGCTACCGTAGCCAATGTTTCTTGCGGCTTCGATATCCTGGGCTTTGCCGTGGAAGATTTAGGAGACAAAGTCAGTGTATCCCTCTCCGAAAAACCGGGGATTCGTGTCACCAAAATTGAAGGGGATAAGGGCAAATTACCCTATGAGGCGGAGAAAAACACCTGCAGTGTGGCCATCATGGCCATGATGAAAGAGCTGGATTTTAATGGAGGATTGGAGATAGAATTGTATAAGGGACTGCCGTTGGGTAGCGGCATGGGTTCCAGTGCGGCCAGTGCTGTGGCGGCCTTGATGGCTACCAATACCTTGTTGGGTAATCCATTTGAAAAAAAGGACCTGCTGCCTTTTGCCATGGAGTCTGAGCGAATTGCCTGCGGGGCAGCCCATGCTGACAATGTGTCTCCGGCACTCTTGGGAGGATTCGTTTTGATCCGGGAATATCATCCCCTGGATGTGATTCCGCTTCATGTTCCCAGGGGATTGTACTGCACCCTGGTGCACCCCCATCTGGTACTTAACACCTATGATTCCAGAAGCGTATTGAGAAGAAATGTGTCCCTGCAGGATGCTACCACCCAATCGGGCAATATAGCAGGTTTGGTGGCAGGATTATTTCAGGAAGACATGGCCCTTATCAGCCGATCTCTGAATGATGTCATTGCAGAACCCTCCCGGTCGGTTTTGATTCCGGGATATGATGAGGTAAAGGAGGGCATCAAGCCTGCCGGTGCCCTGGGATGCGGCATCTCCGGATCCGGCCCCACCATTTTTATTCTGTCTCCATCCGAGGAGATAGCCTGGGAAGTCAGCCGGCTGGCCCAACAGGTTTTTGACAAAATGCAGCTTCCCATCGACCTTTATGTTTCTGCTATCAATACCCGGGGAGCCTATATTATCGAAGAGGAAATTTAACATTATTCACCGCCGGGAATCTTTTGCAATGAAATATTACAGTACCAATAACGCCAATCATAAGGTAGATATAAAGGAGGCAGTCATCAAAGGCCTGGCACCGGATCAGGGCTTGTATATGCCTGAAAACATACCTACTTTGCCTGCTGCTTTTTTTGACCGATTGCCTGGGCTGTCTTTTAGAGAAATGGGCTATGAAATCATCGGCGCTCTGTTTTCGGAAGACCTCAGTCCTGAACAAATTAAAGCACTGGTCGACCATACGCTGACCTTTGATGCCCCCCTGTTGCAGGTAGAAGAGGACGTTTACAGCCTGGAATTATTTCACGGGCCCACCCTGGCCTTCAAGGATTTTGGTGCCAGGTTCTGTTCTAAATTAATGAGCATGCTTCAGGACAAGCGGGAGATCAAAGTTTTGGTGGCTACCTCCGGGGATACGGGCAGTGCAGTGGCCAATGGTTTCTTTGGAGTAGACGGAGTGGAAGTCATCATTCTGTATCCTTCAGGCAAAGTAAGTCAATTGCAGGAAAAACAATTCACCACATTGGGAGGAAATATCCGGGCAATAGAGGTAGCAGGTGTATTTGATGATTGCCAGAAAATGGTCAAGCAGGCCTTTCTGGATCCGGAGTTGAACAACAAAATGCTTTTGACCTCTGCCAACTCAATCAATATTGCCAGGTGGATTCCGCAATGCCTCTATTATTTTTATGCCTATTCCCGTTTACCGGAAAAGGATAAAAAAATCGTATTTTCCGTACCTAGTGGAAATTTCGGCAATCTTGCGGCTGGTATCCTGGCGGAAAGGATGGGATTGCCCATCACTTATTTTGTAGCCGCTACCAATATCAATAAGGTGGTACCGGACTACCTGCAGGGAGAGGAATTTATGGCCAAACCTTCCCTTCAAACCATCAGCAACAGCATGGATGTAGGGAATCCAAGTAATTTCTATCGCCTGTTGGCACTTTTTGGCAATGATGAATCCAAGTTGAAGGAAAAAGTGAAGGGCTATTTTTATACCGATAACATGACCCGTGAGTCCATGCTGAAAGTAAAGTCCCAAACCGGTTATACCATGGATCCGCATGGAGCAGTAGCCTATCTGGGATTAAAGGATTTTATGAGTGCGCATCCAGGGACCTTTTCGGGGGTATTTCTGGAAACAGCTCATCCGGGGAAGTTCCGCCAGGTGGTGGAAGAAACCTTAGCCATTCAGCTGGATTTACCTGAGCGCTTACAGGCTTTTATGGAAAAGGAGAAAAAGGCGGAAAAAATGGAAAACGATTACCTTGAATTCAAGAAATATTTATTGACCATTTGACCGATTACAGCAAAGGGTTTTGAACCTTTATTTTACCTTCAGGGACTTAAAGCTGGTTTGGGCAGGTAGGTATAAAGCGGATTGATCTTTTTTTATCATATTTGTGAAAAGGTTCCTGTCGGGACTTTTTTTATGATACCAGACACTACAAATTTACATCTATGGTTAAGGGCACTCACCAGGCAAAGGAAGACAAAAGAAATCAATCGGTTAAAATATTTATCAATGGAGAGTTTCTTCCAAGAGAGGAAGCCAAAATATCTGTTTTTGACAGCGGGTACCTGGTAGGGGATGGGGTCTGGGAGGCTTTCCGCGTCCATGATGGGCGCATGATTTTTATTGATCTGCACCTGGACCGCTTGTGGCAATCGGCAAAAGTCGTTGGCATAACCATTCCCTTCAGTAGGGAAGTGTTGGTAGATAAAATCCGGAAGACACTTGCGATCAATGAGATGAAAGACCACATCCATGTCCGGGTGATGCTGACCCGAGGTATAAAAGCAACACCCTCTCAGGATCCCAGACTTACCATTTCAGGACCTAACCTGGTGATCATTGCTGAGCACAAAGAAGCGGCTGATGAAAGTAAAAACCAGGGAATCAGCTTGTTTACCAGCACCATCAGGAGAGGTTCTCCGGATTACCTGGACCCAAGGCTGAATTGCCACAGTAAACTTCACGAGGTTCAGGCCCTGATACAAGCCATAGAAGCCGGAGCCGATGAAGCCTTAATGTTGGATATTAACGGTTTTGTGGCTACTTGTAATGCCACCAATTTTTTCATGGTAAAAAACGGAGAGGTCTGGACGTCTACCGGCGAATACTGCATGAACGGCATCACCAGAGGAAACATCATCCGGGTTTGTGCGCAAAATAACATTACCTGTCACCAAAAGAATTTTTCTTTATTTGATGTTTATGGAGCGGATGAAGCGTTCGTTACCGGAACCTTTGGCGGGCTTACACCGGTCATAAAAATTGATGGCAAGCCTGTAGGACAGCCTGAAGCCGGACCTTTGACCAGGCAGCTGAGGAAGGGATATGAAAAGTTAATTGAAAAAGAGATCCAGTCATGAGGAGCCTGCAATACCCCAAAAGACTTTTCCTCTGGTCTGGCCCCAGAAATATTTCTACGGCCCTGATGTATGGTTTTGCCCAAAGAAAGGATACTGTGGTAGCGGACGAGCCTCTCTATGCCCATTACCTGAAGATATCGCCTGCCAAGCCCTATCACCCCGGAGCCAATGAAATCCTGGCCTGTATGGAGAATGAAGGGGAAAAAGTGGTTCAACAAATGCTTGGAAAATTCGAGCAGCCCATCGCCTTCTTTAAAAACATGACCCATCACCTGATTGGATTGGATTGGTCCTTTATGGAGGAAGGTGTCAATATTATCCTGACCCGGGAACCCAAAGAAATGCTGTTGTCATTCTCCAAAATCATAGAAAAGCCGGTCATGGAGGATATAGGCTATGCCATGCAATGGGAACTGCTTCAATACCTACAGTCCAATAATTATCCCTATGTGGTTTTGGATGCCAAAAAATTCCTGATGGATACAGCCGGCCAACTGCGTAAATTATGTGCGGCCTGTGGGATACCTTATGATCAAGGTATGCTCCAATGGACGGCCGGTCCCCTTCCGGAAGATGGGGTCTGGGCCAGGTATTGGTACCAAAATGTGCACAAGTCTACCGGATTTCAGCCTTATCAGGAAAAAAATGAAGCCATGCCTGAACATTTGCTACCCCTTTTGGCTACCTGTGAACCCCTGTATCAAAAGCTTTTGGCTTTTTCTATTTAAAGATCCAGTTATACCAGGGCAGGCAGATAGGACATTTAAATCAGACCAATTTTGCAGGTTTAGGGGGCAATTGCACTCATTTTCAGGTTACCTTGATTTATTTCATAAATTCATTGGTAAGCAGGAAGCTTGATACCTTATACGGGTTTAATGCTGTCATTAACGGGACTCCAGGCTACTCAGCTGTTTCCGTCTTTCATGCACTTCCCTCCAGGTGGTGAGGATGATGCCTTCTTTTTCCAGGAATTGTTGGAACCGGGGGTCCATCATGGCCAGCATATCGCCTTTCCTCAATGGGGCACTTGGGGTAATGATTTCAAAATGTGGGGTGGAATTCGTGCTGTGCAGGATGATTTGTGTGAGTCCCGGTTCGAGCATTTGAATGGCTTCAATAAATTTATCCGTCTTATACCTTTGGATTTTTTGGTCATCTCCTGCTATGTCCGGGCTTATTTTCCAACTGTAGCTGTCCGCATGCAGGTCATCCAGTACAGGAAGACCGGCATTCCATAGTTTTTCACCTATTTGTTGAAACTGTTCGATCCTTTCTTCCGGAGCATCGATTTCTTGTTGAATCCAGCTGGCATGACCACCGGGAAACATGACCGGAACCTGTTCTTCTATCCCAAGCTGTATGTATTTTTCCAAAAACGTTTCCGTCGCAAATAAGGTACCCATATGGGAGTCCATATGGGTAGGCTCCACGCCCATCTTTCTGAATTTCTCCAATTGAGCTTTGATCTCCTCATACAATTCCTCAGGATCAGCATGGTTGACCACCTCCGCTACAGAAGGCCAAAAGTACCCCTCTTCGTCCATCAGGCTGGCTCCCCCGCTAGTTCCGGTCAGGGGACTCCATCGGTACCCTTTCCATTCTGAAGTGAGTGTGAGGTGGACGCCCGCATCTGTAGCCGTGTTTTTTTTCAGGTATTGGAAATAATCCGGTACCCAGGCACAGGGCATCATGACAGAGGAAGAGTTGGCCATGCCTTCATCCATGGATAGGATGGTGCCCTCATTGGCTTCCCGGGACATCCCGGCATCATCTACATGGAGGATAAGTACCTTTCTGCCTTTTGGAAACCCAAGTTTTTCGGCATAGGTTTGACCATTTACTGGTACAGCCTGACATAGAGCCAGCAGGATGGGAAAGTAACAAAATATTTTGACCATCATTATCAGGGGGTGTTTCCCATGTAGTACCAGGATTTGTCCATTTGGACTAATCAACCTTAAATTTATGATGGAAATTGAGATTATTTCAGAAAGGTTGGGTTTCATACTTGCTTTGTGGTTTTTTAAAACATAATTTTGAATATTATTCCTTCCGCCCGGAAATTCAGGAGATAATGGAATGATTATCCGGGCCAGCTCATCGGTAATGTACCTGAGCCAGGTACATCCTCAAATTTGAAAATACTATAGCAATGGAAAACGACCAGCCTGTTGATGTTAATGTTACGCCCAAGGGATTGATTTACCTGCCAGAACCTGCCAAAGGATTAAAATTTGTCAGTGAAGGTACTATTGAGCCCCTGTTTTATGATCCGGAAAAGACCTCCGATGAAAACCTCAACTACAAGTTTTTGTTGCCCGCTCTGGAGAAAATAAAGGGGCAAGATTTCGACTTTGTGCTGGGTTTTGATCATGAATTGAAGCGAACCATTATCGGATACCCGAATGCTGAAGGGCGGTTTCTGGTTTTCAATGCCCATCAACAGGCTGCTTTGTTTGCCCATACTTTTTTGGCAGGCGAGGGATATCCGGTAATGGAGGAAGAAAAGACGAAAATTGTAATCAAAAGTATTGTCCTTTCTCAGCAAATTGATAAAATCATCACCAAAAACAATGGGGCTTACAAAGAATCCCATGCCGGATATGATGACCTTAAAGAAAAAATCATGAGCATGGATGATGATATCCGTGAATTCCTGGCTTTTGATGAGAAAAACCATGTCATCATGGATTTGGATAAGGACATCAACGTGGAAAAGCAGCTTGATTTGATCAATTCCCTGGTTAAAAAATTGAAAGGGGAGGAGAAAAGCCTGTTTGATTTTCATGTAGACCTTCAGATCCGGTATAAATTATATGGAGAGAAGTCCTTCAATATAAGCTCTGAGGGAGAGAATAAAAAAATATTTGATCGCTTCAGAAACAAGCCGCCCTCAGACGCGATGCATGAAGAATTGGTGAGCATATCGGACTACAAAAAGCAATTGTTTTTCAATAAACTGACTGGTAGGAAAAGTGAGCCCGAACTCAGACAAATGGATATGGTGCAACTGGAATACAGCAGCGGGCTTAAGATCAGTGTAGAGCTGACAGACGGGGGCGACAAGCTGTTTCTTCACCTGAGTGATTTTACTGATTGTTATAACAAAGAGTCTTACGCCACTTCAAGGAAAAATATCCACGACCGCTTGCTAAAAATTGTGGTTTCCTTAGGTAAGATGGTAATCGATGTCAATTGATAGAAAGTGATTGTAGCTTGAATGAACAGACCGACAATGGGTCGGCTTTTTCTCTTACTGTTGTTCATTTTTTGACTTTCCCGCAAGGAGAATAGCACATCAAATGACGCGCTACCCTCAGGTATTCGGGAGGGGAATGCGGGGGAGCAGGCTACCGAAGCTGGAATTCATAAGATGTTACTATCAAAACCATCTGGTGCCGATTGGCCATTTACCTTCCTATCAAACGCCTGAGGGGCAACAGCCTAAGAAACCGCTACCTTTCGTTTAGATCCCTGATAGCAAAACCATTTACCGGATGTCATTTTTTTTGCTCCTTTTTTTCTGATTTTTCCTTTTTCTTCTCTTCTTGATCGGGATATTCGTTTCTTCTTGGAGGGCGTGGCCCCTCACCTGCTGTGCCCGGCGTTTTTCTATTGGACCCTTTGTCTACCTTATCTCCATTGAAATACAAGGGAGAATGAATTACTGGATGTGTTTGTGGAGAAATCATTTTTTTGTCTTTTGGTTAGGTGATGGAAATTGGCCAAAATCATGCCATATATTGATGTAGCGCTTGGATGGAAGTTTACGTCTCTTATTATAAAGGCCTGCTACATTTGACCGGATTGCTAATAACTAAACACTTTTCCCGGGTCATGGGGTGGAGCCGGTTTTTTCTTTGGCTGTAGATCTGGAGATCAGCTAAGTGGTGGTATCAATTCCAGGTGGCAGGCCGGCAAAGGACGATAAAGAAAAATAAAATGGAAACAAAGTATCTAGCACCTGTTATTTGGACCCTGCTTTTATCAGGCTTGTATTTACCCATTAAAGAAAAATGGAAGCCAAAGCCCAGGCCATCGGTTTCACTGTCTCAGTCAACATGGGAGTTTGTGCCGGGCAAAGGGGAGGGGTCGTCGGACAGGCTACTTAAGGGACCCAAATACTTTCTGGAATTTGTCAATGATTCCATCTTTTTTGTTCAGCTGGAGGCCACAATGGTATACGGTTTGTATACCTATGAAGCAGGTAGTCAAAGTTTTACCTTTGGAAGTTTGCAGCGCATCAATCAACAATGTTGTGACAGCCAATTTTCATTAGACTTGATAGGAACCCTGCCTTCCATTCATTCCGGTGTGATATCGGGCGGGAAATTGAAATTGTATGGAAAAAAAGATTTAACATTTAAAGCCATGTTTATATGAAAACTGTAGACAACCTGACATTCGGTAGAAAAATCTTGTTTTCTCATGTATACTTATTGAGTAGGATTGGAATGATCCTTTCTTCCCTGCTGCTGGTCCCAGGCTGTGTAGAAGATGATTCTCAGCCAGAAGGGGATATCAGGGTTATTTCAGATAGTTTTGTTTCAGGGATGCAGGGATGGGCAGGAGGCTTTGCGGATCTGCCTGTTGACGGGCTCGATAGCTATGAGTTAGAGGTTGAACTGGATAATTTACCAGAAGAAACAGGGGAAACAGGCCAGGCCATTCGTGTTCAGGGCCACAACAGAAGTGATGATTTGTTCATGTTTCTGAAAAAGGAAATTTCCGGATTAGAGCCCGGAGCCAGCTATCAGGTAGTATTTAAGGTGAAATTAGCCTCCAGTTATCCTGAAAATTCCGTCGGTATAGGAGGAAGCCCCGGAGGTTCGGTTTATTTGAAGGCAGGTGCGGTAAATTTTGAACCCGAGCCGGAGCCTGTAGAGGAGGCCCAGACCACTTACCATCGGATGAATATTGATAAAGGGAATCAATCCCAGGATGGCTCTGATATGTACGGTTTGGGAACTATTGGGATAGCAGGAGATGATTTTGTTTACCAGATCATTTCAAGGGACAATCAGGATCGTCCGCAGCAAGTGACGGCCGATGAGGAAGGGAAACTGTGGCTGATAGTGGGTACAGACTCTGGGTTTGAGGGGTTGACAGTTTTGTACTATCAGGAAATCGAGGTAACTTTAACCAAAAAGTAGGGAAGGGGAAAAGAATTCCCTACCCAAGGCTTTAAATTATAGATGTCATGTCCAGTAAAAAATGGGAGGAATTTCAATGGCTGAATGAGCCCCTGAAATGGAATGCGGACCAGGAATCTCTTGAGATGAAAACCGATAGGAAGCGTGATTTTTGGCGCATTACCCATTATGATTTTGTCAAACATGATGGACATTTTTTTTATCGGGAAGTAGCAGGTTTATTTACCTGTCGACTTAAATTTTCGGGTCAATACCGGGATTTGTATGATCAGGCAGGGCTTATGCTTCGCCTGGATGAGAACAATTGGATCAAGGCAGGCATTGAATATGTAGATGGATTGGCTAAGGCAAGTGTAGTGGTGACAAGGGATTTTTCAGATTGGTCTGTAAAAAATTTATCAGAAATTCCTTCCGCTTTTTGGATAGAAGCGAGGAGAGGCAGCGATCATGTAGAAATATCTTACAGCATTGATGGGATAAAGTTTGAATTGCTGCGCTTAGCTTTCTTTCCTCCCTGCAATTTCCTGCAGCTAGGGATCATGGCCGCCTCCCCAAAAGGTGATGGATTTGAAGTAATTTTTGATTCTCCGGATATAAAAATGGAGTAATCAGGAAAGCATTTGCTCCACCACTTCCTCTCCCGAGTTGATGGCCCCTTCCATAAATCCCTGCCAGTCTGCCAGATGTTCACCGGCAAAGTAAACCGATTTGAAGGGTCTCTTCAGAATGGGCATCAAATCAAACCACTGTCCTATCCCGTACTGGGCGTAGGCTCCGTAGGAATATTGGTCTTTGCCCCAATAGTAACTGTTTTCGCCGGCTACCAAATGGCTGAGATCTCCAAAGGCGGGTCGAAGGGAATCCAGGATCAGTTTTAGTCTGGCTTCCTTGGGCTGTGCATGTAATACTTCGGCTTTATCGCCAATGGCATAGGCTACCAGCACACCTTTTTTGCCGGGTTGGTCTTTGGTGCCATGGTAGAAATAGTGTCCTACTCCATCGGTGACGCAATCAAAATTCTCTCTTCCCCAAAAACGTTCGGAGAATACCACTGGAAATTTTCCTATTCTGGCGTATTGAAGCCCTTGAAGCGCCTCAGTCATGCTTACCGGTAAGACAGGCTGCCAGTCAATTTTCAAGACCATATAAGTAGGAGCCGTGCAAATCAGTTGATCGGCCTGATATACCTCGCCATTGGCACAAGTCAGCCTCACTCCTTCACGGGATTGTTCCACCTTGGATACTTTTTTTCCCAACATTATCGAATCGCTTCCAATGGCAGCTGCCATTTTTTTAGGAAGCAGGTCATTTCCCCCCTGGATTTTCAGATCCATTTCGTTTTTTTCGCTACTTTCCGCATACTCTGCCAATGCGCAAAAAGTGGATACCTTGCGGATAGACTCACCAAAATCCGTACTGTCTAAAAGCTCCCTGATGTCAATGTCACGGTCAGAAAATCCTTTTCTGGATAAGAATCTCCACCAATCCATTTGATCCATCTTTTCTTTTTCTTTGTCAGACAGCTTATCCCAGTATATTTTTTTATTGTTCCAAAATGTCTCCATCTCAGGAGAAAAGCTCCATTTACCAGCTTTTTCATGTTTGCCATGATAAATCAGATCCGTTTCAAAACGGTTATCGAAAAGTTTGAGATCAAACTCCTGGCAGAGTTCGATCACCCTTTCATGAGAAGCTCCTACCCATTCTGCTCCCATCTCTATGGTTTGGCTTTCCCCTTTCACGGGTTGATGGGAAAATACCCGACCACCCACCCTGTTCCTGGCCTCCAGGATGGTAGTCTTGATGCCAGCCTTTTTGAGCTTATAAGCGGCAGCAAGTCCTGATAAACCGGCTCCGATTATCAGCACATGTTTTGGTTTTTTTCCAGGTAGGATGTTAGGGTATCCTTTTGCAGGCAGGGTCAATGCCCCACCCAATAGCGCAGTGGCCTGAAGGAAGTCTCTTCTTTTCATGTGTTTATAATTTGTTTTAAGCGGTCAGATGCCTGTCCCGATACTAAATCGGGAGAATCTTTGACGATTAAAATAATCATTGCTCTGTGTGTTTAATGATGATTTTAGTCGTGTCGATTTCATGGGAATAAAATGATTTTCCCTGAAGATAAAAAAAATAATAATTTTATTTCACAGCCCGGGTATTATATATCCGTTTAATTTTATTGGTCCGCTGTAAGCAGTATTTCTTTGGGTATATCAATTGTACTCAGGATGTAATGAGCGATTGCTTCGCCTTGTTTCATGCCTTCTTCAATGGCATCTCTGAAATGAATCCCTCCATATAGTCTCGAAATGGCGGCTTCCTCTGAAGCTTGCAGGAAAGAGTCAAAAGAACGTTCGGGAAGGCCGAAAAAAACCTCCGAGGTATCGACGAATTTGAAATCATCCCCGAAATATGAGCTGAGAATAATGGCACTTGTTTTGGAAATGACACTATGACCGCTGGTGTACTCTGGAAAAGGCGGGGTTTGTAAAATCGGCCTCCAGCTTTGGTCAATAAATTTATTGATGACAGTAATCGGTCGGATCCGGTCACTTCTATATTTTTCATCCCAACAACTGATAAAAGCATCATGTAATCCCATGGCCACCAGGGTGTGGATGTAGATACTGCTTTTTAAGTCGAGCCCTGCTTTTAGTGCGGCTATGCCCGTGATTCCCATCCAATGTCCTCCGGGGGAAATTTTCTTGAGGCCAATGGCCATATGGCCACTGTAGGATACATTGAAAGGGTTGCAATCCCAAAAATTGGCAATCAACTGCTGTTCTTCAGTTAAGGCACTGGTGACCTCATACACTTCATGTACTTGCCGGTAAAAGGAACTTCCTTCCTCCATGGAAAATTCAGCGGGTGGGTCGGGAGTAAAGGCTTCGGCATCCTTTATAAAAAAAGGCCTGATGGTTCTCCATTCGGGGTCAATGGCCGATAGGTATGCCGGTGGTGTAGGGTACCATTTTCCTTCACCGGGACTTGGACTGTAACGCTGTAGGGTGCTCAGGTAGCCATAGCCATCTTCTCTGGCGTATTTTAATACCAGGGAGGCGACCTCTTCGGCATACCGGATGTTTGCGGGTAGTGCTTTTTTTCTAAGGTATCTGTTTTTGATAAATTGATCAATAAGTTTTTCCTGTGACTTTTCCAGTCTCTTACCTGAGGGCATCAGTTTTTTACCCACTTCCAGCATGGCATAAATGCTTGCAAATGACCGGTTAAAAGTAACTTCGTCCAAATAGCTTGCTGAGGGTAAATCCGGGAGTGGGGCATTCAGGTTTTTGAGTAGCGGGTCCCTGGAGGTGCTTTGAGTTTCCTGAAAAACCAAATAGGCCGCTAGTAAGGAGTAACTGTAAAACCTGGCTGCACCAGGAGGGGTGGCTACATCGGTAACCATTACTTCTGTGATGGAAAATAGATGCTCCACCATCCAGGCTTCTACCTGGTCTTCTTGTTTAACAAGCGCTTTTTCAGCAGCGGGAATGGCTAATGGCTGGTTATTGCCGGGAAGAAATAGCCATACAAACAAAACTAACAACAACTGTTTTCCCATGTCCTTTCATTTCAATCTTTCAAAGGTATTCAATAATTCTATAAACCTCAACAAGAGATAGGGGTGGGTATACAGGAGAGATACCTTTGAAAAGGTGATTTTTGCAGCCTTCAAGAAAAGGTTAGGCCAAAGATGGTCTGGTGTCGGCCAGATTTTCGTTTTTTATTAAAAATTCATTTTCCTCTACCATGGATATGGCACCTAGAATGGCTGAATCATCCAGTTCGGAAACATAAATTTTCAAATTTTCCGAAATGGGTTTATAGGGGAAATTATTGATGACCTCTTGCAGGCCATTTTTAAAATAGGGATAGGCTTTTCTGATGGAACCACCAATAACAATGGCCTCCGGAGCATAGGTGAGTAATAAGCGGTAAATCAATTCGCCCAGGTGTCTGCCATAGGCATTAAAAATCTGCAGGGCTTCTGCATTTCCATCTTTCGCTTTTGCGGATAATTTCTTGGCACTGTACCTGTATTTACTTTTAAAAAATTTACTACTGCAATAATCTTCAAATGTTTGGTCCAGATAGGGCACCGCACCCCATTCTCCTGCCCCACAAAGCCTGCCTGTGTAAAGGTGTCCGTTTGCGATTATGCCTGTTCCAATACCTGTCCCAAGGGTAATGCCTACCACATGGCGGTGTGCATATGCCGGACCAAATTTGTACTCTCCCAGGGCAAAGCAATTGGCATCGTTATTTACGGCTACGGGAACCTTAAATTTACTTTCTAAGTATGCTTTTAAATTTACTTTTTGAAAAGAAGGAATATTGGCCAGGTTATAAACAATTCCCTGGATAGGGTCTACCAGCCCGGGTATGCCAATGCCTATGGACTTGAAGTTAAATTTATTGTAAGCTGATATTTGTGAGGAAATGGCATCAAGGATCTCTTCCTGGGGCAAACTGGCAGGGGTTTTACTCTCAATTCTTTCGACTAATTTACCTTCACGGATTATTCCGGAACTGATTTTTGTACCGCCTATATCCATTCCAAGTACCGTATTGCTTGCTTTCATTTTTTTGTTTGTTTTCGGAATTACCCCGATTAATTTTTTACCCCGAATGACCTGCGCCTGCCAGGCATTATTTTGCTT
Organism: Cyclobacterium sp. SYSU L10401; assembly: GCF_010993705.1. Taxonomy (GTDB): domain Bacteria; phylum Bacteroidota; class Bacteroidia; order Cytophagales; family Cyclobacteriaceae; genus Cyclobacterium. Next base: position 29,226 of record NZ_WOFO01000017.1, read on the forward strand.
ACAAAAGAAAATATCCGCAGGATGCTTTTTACACCTGCGGATAAAACGATTCAGTAAGTAGGTTTACAACATGCCTTCGGTAGATTTTTCCAGCTCTCTGGCTTCCACCAGAAAATCCTCTACACCCATCTCGCGGAAAAAAATCAATCCATGACTGGACCTGACTTTTGCCGTATGGTGTTGGTAAAAATAGTTTTTACCTAATAAAAGCTGCACATCGCTCAATTGGTTTACCCAGGTTCTCCTTGCAAGCGTGCTGAATTTACCATTGTGGGCATAGCTGGGAAAGGAAGCATTTACCTGGCTCATGTAACAGTTGGTAAAAGAATCTTCCATAACAGACATGTCACCTAGGGAAACGGGCACGATTACATTGGACTCAGCCGCATCAAATTTGAACCAGACATTTCGATATCCTATAATCTTAAAATTACTTAGGTCCTCTTCCAGACTCCATTGTCTAACCGCTTCAGCTGTGGCCTGCAATACCTTGTAATGAGTGTCTGGACCACTTCCTTCGGGATCCAGGGTGAGGCTGAGCTTGGTAGGCTTGATCTCCCTTAACATATTTAAAATGGGCTCCACATCTCTTTTCTTATCCGGCTGCTCGGTAAATATATCTCCGGTATAAAAACCCAATCGTAAATGATGAACGTTCTTTACCTGCACCCCAAAATGTGCCCATACCAATTCCTCTTCAAATTCCCTGATCATCCCTTTTAAGGTTTGGATGTTTTTTGGGTTTTTCTCCCCATCATAGGAATTTTTTAGTACGGTGATGATTTCATTGATCTGATCCCGCAGCTGCATGGTGGACTTGATGCCAAAAGTAAATACAATCGCTCTTACTACCCTGTGACACAATCCTCGTAGCCTTTCTTCCGCATTTTCAGAAGCTACATTGGTCAGGTAATGATAGACGTCCTTGTCCATTTTCAGTTTGTAGCCAGACTCATAGAAATCTTCGAACTTGACCATCTGTATGCGGCCCTCATCCAAAAACTTCTTGGTACTTTTCAGCGTGTCGATTACAAAAGAATTGGTAACTGCAGTAAAACCGGAGGTCAACACAGCAAAATGAGCCTCGTTACTGTTTTCATGGAGCTGTTTCGTTATTTGGGGTAAGATTCCGAGAGATATGTCATCATGGTGGGGACCGGTATGAAGAAAAACCTCATTCTTTTCCTCTTCCATTCCCTTGTCGATCTTACTGCTGATACTTTGAATGACTTCATTGACAGTATTTTCATTCAGATCGGGTATCTGACTGGTATATTTGTCATTCTTCAGGTCTTCCAGGGTGATCCTGTGGCCGTATTTTTGTAATTTTTTACAAAGGTCCAATACTGCCCGCTCCGTTTTGGTGAAATCCCATTTTCCGGTGAAGTAATACTGATCCACACTGTCAGTCAATTTGGAAGCGGCACCTTTGGTAAGATAAAACCGACCATTTTTCAGTTTCTGAAGTACTGTGGCGGGATAGACATTGGTCATGGATTGCTCCAGGGACTGTTTGACAATGGGCGCTTTGGCTTCCCCGGCAGCAATGATGATGGCCACTGCTTCCGGATTGTGAACGATGGTGTCCAATCCTATGGTGATTACCAGCCGATTGGCAGAAATTTCAATGCCACCCAGATCCCCTGCGGCCACAGCCTGGGTTTCAAAATTGGTTTCCGTTAGCCGGGTAGTGGAAAAGATATCGGAGCCCCTGGTATTGAAAGCAATGTGTCCATCCGGACCAATACCCCCAACAAAGAAGCCAATACCGCCTTTTTCCCGGATTTTGGCCTCATACTCCCCACACCACTGATCGATAAGGTAGATGGATTCCTGTTGTAGCCTTTCCTGATTATTGGTGTATTCCCTATAGCGCAAGGATAAATCTACCCTTGAGTCTGGGAAAATTTCCTTATAGGATTTCCCTTCTGCCAATTTGATTTCATCCGAATTTATCAGCAGGGCCTTTTTGGGGTCCAGGCCAAAGCCTTCTATGTAGAACTTGTTTACATAATGATAAAAACTATTTTTTTGCTCGGAGGAGATAGGGTAAAATTCATCAATTTGAACAAACTGAAGGTCTTTCAGTACAGGTTTTTTGCATTCTTTCAGACCATACTTTTCCCTTAATTCCAGTCCTTTTTTCTTATCCCAATTTTCCAGCAGAAACTTGGTCCATTTGATAAAGTATTCCGGTGTTTTACCTGTAGGTAAGCTGATGACACCATCGGGATTGGTAGAAACCCATTCTAAAAACCTGCATGCGGTAAGCAATCCCAGTTTTGGGAAATTATCTACCGTGAGGTAAGGAATCCTGGTGGTGACGGTCTCTGTTTCTGAATCCTCGAAAAAAGCCTCTTCAGTTTTCGAAAGTGGATAGTTTGCTAACATATCTTTTGTATGAGTTTTAATTTTCTAGTGTGAGTTGATCGTGTCTTCAAATATATGTTCATTCACAATAGCTATGGCTCCCCTGAGACCGACTTCCTTACCCAATTTGGAAAGTTCGATGGAAGTCTTTTCTCTAAGCTTGGCCATAGAGTAAATGTTCAATGCCTGTTGTATAGGAGTGGTGATGTATTGATTTGCTTCAGCAATGGCACCACCTAAAATAATTAGCTCTGGATTAAACAACTGAATAAGAATGGCAATCCCTCTGCCCAGGTCAAGCCCCACATCAGACAGGATACTGATCGCTCGCTGGTCTCCGGCACTGGCGGCTTCCACTACAATGGATGGGTCAATATTCTCTTCTTTCCCTTCAGATAACCGGGCCAGGATGGAGTCTTTGTCTAATTCTATGGCCTCCTTTGCCAACCGTACCACCGCTCCTCCGGAAGCCACTGATTCCAGACAGCCTCTTTTGCCACAGGAACAACTGATTTCCTTGGCATCAAATAAGGGGGAATGACTGAATTCACCGGCAAACCCTGAATAACCTCTGTACAGTTTTCCATCAATGATAATGCCTAAACCTATTCCCCAATCGACAAAAATGCCCAATACATTTTTATGACCACTATTATTACCAAATTTAAATTCGGCCAATGTTTTCGCTCTGGCATCATTCTCAATAAAAACCTTTCTCCCAAACTTGGATTCCAACTGATCTTTGAGCGGTTTTTTTCCCGATTTCAAATGGGTATGATTGATGCCTGCAACACCATCTACCAGGCCTGGCATGCTGATCCCTACGGCTATGACTTTTTCTTCCGGTATGCCGGATGAGGCGATTACTTCCATAGAAAAATCATAGATGCTGTCCAGGGTTTTTGGCTCATTATTCAGGGTTAGTTTGACCGTTTTTATTTTTGAGACCCTTTCATTTTTGGTGTTGTAAACAGCTGCCTTCGCTCCATAGCGACTGAGGTCTATCCCCAAAATAAAAAAAGAATCGGGTGCAAGTCCGTAAAGGTCTGGTTTCCTTCCTCCCTGAGATTGACCTCTTCCTTCCTTTATGACTATATTTTCTTCCAAAAGGTCTGCCAATAACAAATTTACTGTCGGTAAACTGATGCCTACCAGCTGGCAAATGTTATTGGCGGTGTTATTACCAAGGGTGTACAACTCCTTGACGATTTTTAGCTTGTTGATATAATTTTTAATCTCAACAACCCCTTCCTTTTTTTCAAGGACTATATTTGGATCAATCAGGTTCATCAGGTTAATTTTTGTGCAAATTAATAAAAAATTTTATTAATTAGCTATTACTTACATTAAAAAATTTATGTAATTTTAGACAGATTTTTTTTGATTTTGTCCGAAAACGATTTTTTTCTCAAAATACCGGCAGTAAAAGGGAAAAAGGTTTTTTATGGTCTAGCGAATTTTAAGTTATTTATAAAAATATATAAAGCCAAGGTATTTATTGAAAATATTTTATCATGTTTGTTATTTATTTTGACCAAATACAACCTTTAACACAAAAAATTTATGGGAGGAAGAAGAAAATTCATCAAGCATTCCCTGCTATCCACATTGGCAGGAATTCCTTTGGCAGGAAATGCTGGGTCTTTGCAAACCTTTCGAAAGGAAGAAAAAACAGTAAAAAATTTCACTCCGCAGGTATTGTCCACCTGGAACCATGGTATGCCGGCCAATGACAAAGCCTGGGAAGTGCTGAACAGTGGAGGGACCATAGTGGATGCCGTGGAGCAAGGCGTCATGGTGACTGAAAATGATTTAAGTAACCTTTCTGTAGGGCTTCAGGGATTGCCAGACAGGGAAGGGATCGTGACATTGGATGCTTCGATAATGAAAGGAGATGGCTCTTGCGGTTCTGTAGCATTTGTAAGGCAGGTAAAGCATCCCATTACATTGGCAAGAAAAGTCATGGAAAAGACACCCCATGTCATGCTTGCCGGGGAAGGAGCAAGGCTGTTTGCCATTTCTGAAGGAATGCCCATAGAGCAAGAGGAGCTTAGTCCCAAGGCCCGGGAGGCCTACATGCGATGGAAGGAAAATGCCAAGTACCAGCCTGTCATCAATATAGAAAATCACGATACCATTGGCATGGTGGGTATGGATGAAAATGGTGCAATGGCTGGCTCTTGTACTACCAGTGGACTTGCCTATAAAATGCATGGAAGGGTAGGGGATAGTCCCATCATTGGAGCAGGCTTGTTTGTGGATGAAGAAGTGGGGGCAGCTACCGCTACGGGCCTGGGAGAGGAAGTTATCAGGATTTGTGGCGCCTTCCTGATAGTGGAGTTGATGCGTCAGGGCCGGACACCTCAGGAAGCCTGTGAAGAAGCAGTGAAAAGGGCGGTGTCCAAAAGTAAAGACATAGACAATACCCAAATCGGATTTTTGGCCTTAAACAAAGAAGGTGAATTTGGGGCTTTTGCCATACGGCCGGGGTTCAATTTTGCCCGGCATCACGGACAGGGCAAATCGTTGACGGATGCCAGAAGCTGGTATAAATAGGAGGCCATGTCTAAAGGAAACATTGTTTTTGAAGCCCCTGTATATACCATAGAAGCTGCCCTCCTTGCCGTGGAACATGGAGCAGACCGAGTCGAATTGTGTGCGGATTTCGGTGAAGGGGGGACTACACCCAGTCCCGGATTGCTAAAAGAAATAAAGAAACATGTCCCTGTTCCTGTGTTTGTAATGATCAGGTGCAGAGGTGGAGATTTCCTCTACTCCGAAAGGGAATTGCAGGCCATGCAAACCGATATGGGGATATTGTTGGAAAACGGAGCTGATGGCTTTGTATTTGGAGCGTTGACCTCATCCGGGGAAGTAGATGAAAGCGCCTGCAACAAACTGATTCAGGGGGCTAAGGGAAAACCCTGCACTTTTCACCGTGCTTTTGACCTGATTCTGGATAAAAAATCAGCATTGGAAAAGATTGTTTCCCTTGGTTTTGAAAGGATCCTTACTTCAGGAGGGGCACCAAATGTAGCCGCAGGAAGCGAAATCATAGCGAAATTATTTTTGTGGGCATGCGACAGGATCATCATTATCCCTGGAGGCGGGCTAAATGCAGCAGATTTGCGAGATCTGCACCAATCCTGGCCCTTAAAAGAAGTTCACAGTTCCTGTAAGGCTTTTAGGAAATCAGCCATGAACCTGCCCCCCACAGGTTTAAAGCTATCTTTGATAGAAGAGATGGAAGGCAAGGTGCTGACGGTTGATCCACAACTTATCCGCTCCTTCAGGGCAGCTTTGGATGACTTGGATTGACATTGCTTGCCTTTTTGGCAGAGTACCTCACAGGAGGTAAAAGAATGTCGGGTGAAAAAAAATTACCTTTAACATTGCCAATCAGGGTAAGTAAGGGGATTGTATCCTATTCTGGTCCACATGGCCTCGTTCGCCCATTTGCTGTTCTTTAGATGGGGTTTTTATACAGCATCCAAAGCCAATTTAATTTTTTCTACTAGCCTTCATTAGTAGATTATGTTTGCATTTATCTGTCTGTTTTGCTATATTATCTGTTCAATAAACCCTATAACATATGGTAAAGAGTTTTCAGGGGGTACGGGAGGCCCCTATCAAAAAAAGCAATCAGCCCCTGTTGGTGAGGGATCACATGAGCACCAACCTGATAACATTTCATCCCAAAGATACTATCGATCATGTAATCTCGGTGCTGACAAGAAAGCATATTTCAGGAGCCCCGGTCGTTGATGACAATGGTGCACTGGTGGGTATGATTTCTGAAGGAGACTGTCTGAAAGAGATCATCAAGGGGCAATATACCAATACACCCAAATTTCCAGGTACAGTGGAAGACCAAATGACCAAAGAGGTCATCACCATGCCGCCGGATATTTCCATTTTTGATGCTGCAGATCAGTTCCTGACCCTTAGGATACGAAGGTTCCCTGTTGTAAAAAATGGAGAATTACTGGGACAGATCAGTGTGAGTGATATTATCCGGGCCATGCCCAAACTCAAGGCATCCACCTGGGAAAAGCATTAGCACATCACACGGGTGAAGTTCTTTTAGATGTATCCAAGGGTTTTATAAGCCAGTATGCCTACCCATTCCTTGACCAGTTTATGCCAAACCAAAATGGCATTTATGCTGGGTTGAAAAATGGTTTTAATGTTAAATTTGGGAGTAGCGGCATAGTAGTCTACCGGAAAGGTATCCGGATTCAGGCCTGTTTTTACAAAGCAGGCCTTTGCTCTTTTCATGTGAAAAGCCGAAGTAATCAATAAGAAAGAGGAGTTTTGCTGGTCCAGGATACCTTTTTCCTTCAACAGTTGTTGGGTATAGACGGCATTTTCTCTGGTGTTTTTGGCTGCTGTTTCCAGTATCAGGTCAGCTCTTTTTACCCCTGCCCAAACCATGAAATCTCCCAGGGATGCTGCCTCGGAAATCTCATCTGAGGGATCAAAGCCCAAACCTCCTGTGATGAGGATTTTTTTAATTTTACCCATTTTGTACAGTTGCACGGCATGGGTAACCCGGTCTGCACCTTTATTGAAATAGGTCCGGTCCTTCGGGGTTTTATCAATATTAGTAACCCCTGTCAATATGATCCCTACTTCATAATCCGGCAGGCTATGGAAATCCTTTGGTGGCGGCTCCCAATCATACATCAGCCAATTGGAAAGATAGCTGTTGGAGAAAAATACGGTTAGCAGAAAACCCGTCAGCACCAGCTTTTTACCCCAGGAGCGGTGGATGGCAAATGTCCCTACACCTATCAGGAAGAGGCAAATGGTAAATGGCATGACGAGAAAGCTAAATAATTGCGAGATATAAAAAAACATGTCTTTCCTTTTTGGCTGGTTTTACTATTGGATGAAACCACTTCCGACAAAATTATCTAATAATTCTCTTTGTACGCAATATTTATTTTTAACTTCACATCATTCCTTTGACTTGACATCGTAGCTGTTATCCTACTGTTTTAAAATTCCGGTTTTTCGTTGATGCAAATGACTCCCTTTCAAATTTATAAATCTTCTGCTGGTTCAGGAAAAACCTACACCCTGACTACTGCCTATCTGAAATTGGCCCTGGAGCAACCTACTGCATTCAGGCAAGTGCTGGCCGTTACCTTTACCAATAAGGCAACGCAGGAGATGAAGGAGCGGATAATAAAAGAACTGAAAAGAATCAAACACAGGGTAGATCCTCAGCAGCAGATGGACCAGGATCTCCTGGAAAAATGGCACCTGGACCCACCTGAATTAGCACAAAGGGCTTCCGGGGTTTTGACGGCCATTCTGCATGATTATTCGGCCTTTTCAGTAAGCACCATTGATAGTTTTTTTCAGCGCGTAATCCGTGCTTTTGCGAGAGAAATAGACCTGCAGGCCAAATTTGATGTAGAGATGGACCTGGAGGCTGTCATGTCCAGGTTGGTAGATCGCCTGATGCTGCGGGTAGTGGATGATCCGGAACTGCACCGTTGGATGGTAGATTTTTCCATAGCCAGAATCACGGACGGGGGATCCTGGGATATCAGAAAGCCCATTCATGATTTGGGAAAAAAAATGTTTCAGGAAGATTTTAAAAACGTCCAGCATGAAGTCAAAGCCTTTCTGGAAGAACCTGATATGCTGCATCAGTTCAGGCAGCAATTGTATTTAAAAAAGAAATTGATTTTCGAGCAGGCACATGCCATGAAGGATCTGGCTACGCAGATCAGGCAGCAACATGGCCTGAATTGGGAGGATTTTACGGGGGGACAAAAAACCTTTGCCCGCTGCTTTGATCAGTTAGGGGCCCCTTTGAAGCCTATACCGGAACTTTCGGATGCCCAAAAAAAGAAGATAGGTGATCCGGACGGATGGGCCACCAAAACAAGTAAAAATAAAGCTGCCATTCATGCAGCCTATCATGACGGACTGGGAGACCTGCTGGCCAAAATGGAATCTCAGGAAAAGGAATGGATTACCCTGGAGGTCATTTCCAAAAACTTGTACGTATTTGGATTGTTTGGATACCTGCTACAGGAATTGGCAGAGCTGAAGGATGAGGAAAATTTATTGTTGATTTCAGAAACCAATGATTTTCTCCGCTCCATCACCGCTGACAATGAAGCTCCCTTCATTTATGAAAAGGTGGGCAATCAATTTCAGCACTTTTTACTGGATGAATTTCAGGATACCTCAGGCTTTCAATGGGCAAGTTTCAGGCCTCTGCTCATCAACTCCCTGTCAATGGGTAAGAAGAACCTGATTGTTGGAGATGTAAAGCAATCCATCTACCGATGGCGTGGGGGAGAAATGAGGCTGCTTATGGAAAAGGTAGAGCAGGAAATAGGGCATTTCGGGGTGTCAATAAAACAATTGGCTACCAATTACCGCAGCTTGCCCCAGGTGGTTTATTTTAATAATACCTTATTCAGGCAACTTTCCAGACTTTTGGCTGATTCCTTGTCCGCAAAACTGGGTTCCGATCATGGGGAAACCATCCGGAAGGCCTATGCCGAGGTGCACCAGCATGTGGCGCCACGACAAGCCGAAAAGGGAATCTCCGGAAAGGTGAAATTGGAATTTATTGCACCCGAGGCAGATCAGTCCTACAATGATAAGGTTTTGGGCGCCTTGCCCGGTCAGGTGGAGCAATTAATGGCCCTTGGATACAGGTTGAGGGATATTGCCATTCTGGTCAGAAAAAACGGCCAGGCAGCAGAAATTGCAGATGCCTTTATGTTGCATGGACATAAAGAACCAAACCAACGCTACGAAGTGCTGTCTGACGAAGCCTTGTTTTTACATAAATCTTCTGTAGTGAAATGCCTCCTGGCGGCCTTAAAGGCCATAGATGATCCGGAGGATAGATTGTCCGAAAGGAGTATCTGGATCCATTGGGCCAGAATCGGGGGAATTGAATTGGGTTCTGAACTTTTCGAGGAAGGGTCCATGCCTGAAAACCTGAAGCCGCTTCGGGAAAACTTTATCCTCAAAATGCCATTATTCAGGCGATTGCCTTTAATGGATTTGTTGGAGGCAGTGGTTGATTTGTTAGGTTTCAATGAGGAATTGCAGGAAAAAGCTTACCTGTCCGGACTGAAAGAAGCTTTTTATGATTTTGCAGAAAAAAACAGAGCTGACCTGGGGAATTTTCTCGAGTGGTGGGAGCAGCAAGGGCATAAAAGGACCATAAAACTCCCGGAAGCTCACGACGCCATCAGGATTTTAACCATTCATAAGTCCAAGGGGCTACAATTTAAAGTGGTCTTATTGCCCTTTTTGGATTGGAAGCTTTTTGATACCGCCAAGGATAATATCGTTTGGGCACGCTATAACTGGGATAAAAATCACTCTCAGGTCACCATACCCTTAACCTTGAGGAATAATTTACTAAAATCCGATTTTGCCTCTATATTTCTGGAAGAAAGTCTGCTTCATCACCTGGATAATCTGAACATGCTATATGTGGCATTTACCAGAGCTGAGGAGGTCATCTGGGGAATGACTCCCCTAAAGCTTAAAGAGGGAAAGGGTACAGCAAATTTAAGCACAGTGGCGGATTTGTTGATTCAGGCCATGAGTCTTCCATCAGTAGCAGGCATGGAGTTGGATCTTCCCAGCCATTTTGACCAGGAAAAGCAGCTGTTTGAAACCGGGGAATGGCACTCCTTACCCCCGATAAAAGAGCCAAAGAAGGATATTCAACCTTTGCTCTGGCAATACAGGCCCTGGGAACAAAGCCTACAGGTAAAAAATGTTTTTGGCAGTTTTGAGGATGCCGGATTATTCAGAAAAAGGGACTTTGGTTTGCTGGTTCATGCCCTGATAGAAAGATCAAAGGATGTTAAGGATTTTATGTTGGAACTGGATACGCTTTATTTTGAAGGGGGAATTGATGCAAAGGAAAAGAAGGCGCTTGAAAGTCAATTTATAGAACTCTGCAAGCTGGAAAAGTTTAGTGGCTGGTTTGATGGCAGACACAGGGTTTTGACAGAACAAGGCATTTTGTTGCCGGGTGGAGAAAGCAAAAGACCAGACAGGTTGGTTTTTAAAGGGAAGAGAGTGGAAGTAGTCGATTTCAAGACGGGTAAGGAAAGCAAATTACATAGTCAACAGATCATTGGATATGTGGACCTGGTCAGACAAATGGAAAAAGAAGCGGAAGTGGAAGGCTATCTCTGCTACCTTGAGTTGGGCTCAATAATTAAAGTGAATTAAATGAATGGTTTTTTAAAACAGACAGCGCGTACGCTTTTGCAGCGCGAGGGAGGCTTAAAGGGAGTAAAAGTCATTTTGCCGAATCGTCGGGCAGGCTTGTTTTTTAAAAAATACCTGGGGCAATTGATCGCAAAACCCATTTGGATGCCGCAGGTAGTTACGATTGAGGACCTTTTTTATGAAATTGCCCGGAAAAGACCGGCCGATAAACTGCGGCTGATTTACGAAATGTATCAGGTCTATTCCTCCCTGTCTCAGGTGGAAGAAAGTTTTGACCGCTTTTATTTTTGGGGAGAAATGATACTGAAGGATTTCAATGACCTGGATCAGTTTCTGGTCAATCCTGAAAAATTATTCACCAATCTCAAGGAGCAAAAGGTTCTGGAAAGTGACTGGAGCTTTCTGAATCCGGAGCAGGTGGCCCTGATCAAGGCTTTTTGGGCTTCATTTGAAGAAAGGGACCAATACCATCAGGAAAAATTCCTGAAATTCTGGGATCTGCTCTTTCCGCTATACCTGCAATTCAATGCCAGGCTGGAGAGCAGGGGACTGGCCTATGGAGGAGGCATCTACAGAGAGGTGACACAAGGCTTGTCAGACATGGATGCACCTGGAGCCCATCATGTATTTGTCGGTTTTAATGCTTTTACAACCACGGAAGAAAAACTGATCAAACATTTAATTTCCCAACATGGAGCGGAAATATTCTGGGACATCGACAGCTACTACCTCAGCGACCCGGCCCAGGAGGCAGGACTTTTTTTCAGGGATTACCAGAAAGACCCGGTTTTTGGTCCAACCTTTCCTGAAAGTATACCCCGACAAATTGAGGAGAAAAGGGCCCCCGTAAAAACCTATACGGTACCTTTAAAGATCAACCAGGCTAATGTAGTAGCCGGCCTTCTGGAACAAGTGGTAGCAGATAAGGAAAACTGGGAAGAAACAGTGGTGATTCTTCCTGAAGAACAGCTGCTCTTTCCCATATTGAATTTGTTACCAGACAAGGTAAATCGGGTGAATGTTACCATGGGGTATCCCGTAAAACAGACTCCCGTCTATACCTTTCTGGAAGCAGTGCTGGAATTACAGCGCTACACAAAATCAGAAAATGGGGAGGTTATGTTCTACCACAAACCAGTAAGGGAACTGCTCCATACGGTATATCTTCGGGAAATCAATCCGGATTTTGTGGCACAGCTGATAGAGGAATTGACCCGTACCAATACCATATACCTGCCAGCAAAGAAATTGGTCAGAGGAGGGGCGCTTTTTTCACTGGTTTTTCAAAAATTAACCTCATCAAACCTATTGGAAGTGGTTTTGGATCTGATCCGCAAGCTGGCTGCCGGACTGGATGAGCAAAGCATGGAGCAAAGCTACCTGTTGCAATGTTTCAAACAAATGAACCGGCTCAAGGATATTTTCGAGCAGGACATCAGAGAGGAAGTCAGTGTAGAATTTTTTATCCGGATTTTCAGGCAGGTCTTTGGAGAAATAAAATTGCCCTTTCAGGGTGAACCCCTGGAAGGGCTTCAGCTCATGGGCGTTTTGGAATCCAGAAACCTGGATTTCAAACGAGTGATAGTCTGTAACATGAATGAAGGAAGTTTTCCTCCCTCCAACAGCATGAATTCTATGGTGCCGTTTAACCTCAGGCGTGCTTTCGGAATGCCTGTTCAGGAGCAAAATGATGCCATTTATGCCTATACATTTTATCGTTTACTCCATCAGGCAGAGGAAGTTCACCTGCTGTATACCACTGCTGGATCCAATGGTCAGGTGGGTGAAAAAAGCAGGTACATTCATCAATTGCAGATCGAAATGGCTCATGAGGGCCTTGTAAAAGAGGATGAGGTGATACATGTACCTGTCAATTTGACCTCAGCCGGACCCATTACCATTCCCAAGGATGCCAGGATCATGGATTTTTTAAACAGGTACACAGACAGGATTTCCGAAGGTCAGCAACCCATTACATTTTCTCCTTCAGCAATTAATATCTGGCTGGACTGCCGGCTGAAGTTTTACCTTACCTATATCGCAGGTCTGGAGGTACCCGAAGAGGTACAGGAAGAGGTAGACCCCGCCATATTTGGTAACCTGGTTCACCTTTCTTTGGAAAATCTGTATGGAGGGTATTTGCAAACCAAACATAACCGGCGGGTAGAAGCAACAGATATTGATAGACTTAAGGATTATATATATCCGGCAGTGGAAAAGGCCATCTTCACCCAGTATTTTTTGGAAAACAAAGAGGGGTACAAATTAACCGGACAGCTGACCATTGCCAGGGATGTGCTGCAGAAATATCTACTAGGGGTACTGGAAAAAGATGAAGCAGTGGTGCCATTTGAAATCATATCGCTGGAAGCAGCCCGGAAATACAAAGCGCAGTTGCCGGTAAAGACATCCGACGGGATATCCATGGTTTCCCTGGGAGGAATTATTGACAGGGTGGATAATATCGGAGATTCCATCAGGCTTATTGATTACAAATCGGGGGCAGACAAGAAGGAATTCAAAAGTGTGGAGAGTTTGTTTGACAGGAATGACAAATCCAGAAATAAAGCAGCCATGCAGACCTTTTTTTATGGTCTGCTTTATGAGGCCAATTTCCCTGCCAACCGTTTACCCCTCAAACCCGCCCTGTTTAATCTCAGGGAAATCTTCAAGGAAGACTTTAATCCTTACCTGCAGGAAGTAATCGGCAGGGGGGAAAGAAAAGAAGTCAATGATTACGGGGCATACAGAGAGGAATATGTGGCAAGGCTTAAGCTAAGCCTGGAAGAAATATTTGATCCCAACCAGGTTTTTGATCAGACAGAGGACCATCAAAAATGTCAGTTTTGTCCTTTTTCAGCAATATGTTGCAGATAGGTAAAGCTTTAATTTACAGACTTATTTATTATATTTACGCCTTTGATTTTGAAAATGAAACCAACCATTCAAACAGTTTGGGTATTTGGAATAGGATTAGCGGGAGGAATGGTGATTTTAATTGCTCCTTATTTGTTGCGAAGCTTCAACCTGATACCTCAGAGTACAGATTCCTGGCAATTTATCAGGAATTACGGGTTTATATCCAGTTTTTTTTTAATAGGGTATTCATTCTTCTTTTTTCATTCCATCAAGAGAATCAGGGATTTGGAAGCAACTACCCGCTTTCAGATATTCAATAAATTGCCAAATTGTGTTTGGGTGTTTTCTCAAGAGAGCCAAAAGCTGGTCATGTCAAATGAGATGGCATCCACTGTTTATGGCATTGAGGAGAATGACAAATCAGCGGAAATATTCAAGTCTCAGTTTTATGACTTAAAAATTGCGGAAAAAGTACTTGGTGGGAAAAACCAGGTGTACCGAAACATCGTGATGATTGATAAGTTTTATGAACCCAGATATGTAGATCTATTTGGGATACCCTTTAGACGCAGGCGGGAAAACCTGGTATTGGTAATGGTGGTAGATCATTCGGAGGTTCACCAATCGCTGAATCAAATCCAGAAATTGTCTCAGTCCCTTATGGTACAAAACCAGCAGTTAAAGGATTTTTCATTTATGAATTCACATAAAATCAGGTCTCATTTGTCAAATATCCTTGGGTTGATCAGCGTAGAAGAAAAAGGCCTAAGTGGGAAGGCCATGGAAATGCTGAAAGTTGCAGCCGGTAATCTGGATAGTGAAGTTCAAAAAATGAATAAATTATTGATGGAAAAAAACTTAAATGGAAAAGAGGTGGAGCAAAAAGAGCAGCGGATCGTATTCGTGGATGACGACAAGGTGCAGCACATGATCAACAAGAGGGTTTTACTTAAGGTAAACAAGCACCTTAAATTGTTCTTTTTTGAAAACCCTTATGAAGCTTTGGAATGGCTGGCCATTCATCCGGCGGATGTGTTATTACTGGACATCAATATGCCTGAAATGGATGGGTGGTTTTTTCTGAAATTGATGGAAGAAAGGGGCATCCGCCTGGACGTAAAAATGCTCACTTCTTCGCTTGATCCCGATGATTTGGAAAAAAGCAAAACCTTTGATCAGGTAAGTGGATTTTTAATTAAGCCATTAAAAGATGAAAATATTGCGGAATTTTTGGCCAATTAGAAGTATTGATTGATTTTTGTATTCATATTGCAATTAAAACTAAAACGACCTTTCTATGGCGGGTGACCCCAATAATAAAGATAAAGTAATCGGGAAGCGTATTGATAAATTTTTTATCGGACTTGAGAGTGCCTACAAGTTTGTTAAAAGGTTTTTTCAGGAAGTTTGGTTTCCTCCCTACGAATTCAAGGAAGTCATTCGGCAGTGTTACCAAATTGGTTGGAATTCCCTGCCTTTGATTTCCCTGACAGGGTTTATTGTAGGGGTGGTGTTTACCAATCAGTCCCGGCCTTCTCTTGCCGAATTCGGGGCAACTTCCTGGCTTCCGGCTTTGATTTCGATTGCTGTGGTACGGGCCATGGGGCCTTTGGTGACCGCTTTGATTGCTGCCGGTAAGGTGGGATCGAGTATTGGGGCCGAGATAGGATCTATGAAAGTGACCGAGCAGATTGACGCCATGGAAGTCTCTGCCACCAATCCCTTTAAGTTTCTGGTGGTATCGCGGGTACTGGCAAGTACATTTATGATTCCGATATTGGTATTGTACACCGACTTTGTAGCGCTATTGGGAGCTTTTGTAAACGTTCATTTTAATGAAATGGTGAGTTTGAGCACGTTTTTTGTACAGGTGTTTGATGCCATATCCTTTCTTGATGTGTCTTCCTCCATGGTGAAATCCCTGTTTTTCGGTTTTACTATTGGTATTGTAGGCTGTTACAAAGGTTATAATTCAACCAAAGGAACGGAAGGAGTAGGAAAAGCAGCCAATTCTGCGGTGGTTATGGCCATGTTTTTAATTTTCATTGAAGAGTTACTTTCTCTACAGGTAACCAATTTCTTTAGACAATTGTAAGATGAGAGAAACCGTAATACAGGTAAAAAATCTGGTCAAGTCCTTTGGAGATCTGGATGTATTGAAGGGTGTAGACCTGGATTTATATAGAGGGGAAAACCTGGTAGTCCTTGGAAAATCAGGAAGTGGAAAGTCTGTACTCATCAAAATCATGGTGGGTTTGCTCACACAAGATGAGGGTTCGGTGATGGTATTGGGTAAAGAGGTAAAAAATCTTCGCCAGAAGGAACTCAATGAATTGCGCCTGAAAATTGGATTTTCCTTTCAGGCCAGTGCCTTGTATGATAGCATGACCGTAAGGGAAAACCTGGAATTTCCCCTGGTGAGAAATGTCAAAAACCTGAATAAAGCGGATAAAGATAAGCTGGTGGAGGAAGTTTTGGACAGTGTAGGGCTTTTGGCTACCATCAACCAAATGCCATCGGAACTTTCGGGAGGTCAAAGAAAAAGGATAGGAATAGCCAGAACCCTCATTTTGAAACCCGAAATCATGTTGTATGATGAGCCAACAGCGGGACTGGATCCCATTACCTGTATGGACATCAACAACCTAATCAATCAGGTGAACGAGAAATACCAGACAACCTCAATTATTATTACACATGACCTTACCTGTGCCAAGGTAACCGGAGACCGCATGGCAGTACTGCTCGATGGTGTCTTCGGGGCCAAGGGAAAATTTGAAGAAGTGTTTGAGCAAGCACAGGATGGCAGAGTTAAATCATTTTATGACTATAATTTCATCAAACAATGAGAAATGACAATAAAAAATCGGTTACTGTCGGCATATTTGTGCTGGTAGGAATCATTATCCTGGTTACTGGAATTCTTACCCTGGGTGCGCAGCAAAAAGCCTTCGTTAAAAGCATTAGGGTGTTTGCTGTTTTCGATGATGTAGGAGGACTGCAGACAGGCAATAATGTTTGGTTTTCAGGGGTAAAGATTGGTACCGTAAAAAAGATTAACTTTTATGGGAATTCTCAGGTGGAAATCGAATTGAATATCGAGTCCTCAGCCAAGGATTATATCAAAAAGAATTCAAAAGCCACCATCAGCTCAGATGGTCTGATCGGAAATAAAATTATCGTCATTTATGGCGGCACGGGGGATGGTCCTTCGGTGGAAGAAGGAGACAGACTCACGGCAGAAATGCCGCTGGATACCGATAAAATGATGGAAACCCTGCAGGTAAACAATAATAACCTGGTTTCCATCACAGAAGACCTGAAAGTGCTTACCCAAAAAATTGCCAATGGAGAGGGTATTGTAGGTTCCATGCTTACCGACAGTACCCTGGCCCGGGATTTCAGACAAATGATGGACAACCTGGAAAGTACGGCAATCAATAGCAACCGGATGACATCGGAATTGGCCGATTTTTCCAATAAGCTGAACCAGAAGGGGGGGCTGGTGGATGATTTGATCAATGATACCACGGTTTTTGCCAGCCTTAGGAATACAGCCAGGGGATTGGAAGCTACCGGAGCAGAAGTAAACCATGCAGCGGCCAACTTTAATTCGGCCAGCGAAAGCCTGAGCCAAAACGACAATGCGCTGGGCATGTTACTGAATGATGAAGAATTTGCTGCTTATTTAAAAAGTACCATGAGCAACCTGGATACAGGCACGGTCCGTATGAATGAAACGTTGGAAGCCATGCGCTATCATTGGTTCTTTCGGGGAGCTTTTAGAAAAAGAGATAAAGCCAACGAAGAGTAAAACATCAAAAGCGGAGTATCTTCCGCTTTTTTTATGTTCCATATTTGTCAAAAAAAACTTATATTGGTGCGACAGGGTGATTTTATCCCTGTATCAGAAAAAAATCTTTTTTTATCATTAAATCTACTTGAAATATGCCTAATGATCCTTATAAAATCATAAAGAAACTTCCTACTGCTCAGGGGGATCTCCGGTACTGGAGTTTGAAAGCCCTGGAAGAGCAAGGATATCCTATCAAAAAACTGCCATTTTCCATCCGTATACTCCTGGAAAATGCGCTTAGAAATTTCGATGATTTTGCGATTACCAAAGAGAATATAGAAACCCTGCTGAACTGGAAACCAGCCGCCTCTGAAAAGGACATTCCCTATAAACCTGCCCGGGTGCTGATGCAGGATTTTACCGGTGTTCCGGCTGTGGTGGATATTGCCTCCCTGAGGGCTGAGGCTGTCAGGAAAGGGAAAGATCCGGGAAAGATCAATCCACTCATTCCTGTAGATTTAGTAGTAGACCATTCGGTACAGGTAGATTTTTTTGGAACCAATTATTCCTACAAGAGGAATGTGGATGTAGAGTATGAGCGGAATGGAGAGCGGTATGAGTTCCTGAAATGGGCACAAAAATCCTTCAATAATTTTGCAGTAGTGCCTCCTGGAATGGGTATTTGTCACCAGGTGAACCTGGAGTACCTGGCCCAGGGAGTAATAGCCAGGGAAGGGAATGTGTTTCCGGATACCCTGGTGGGGACAGATTCCCATACCCCCATGGTCAATGGAATCGGTGTCGTAGGCTGGGGAGTAGGCGGGATTGAAGCGGAAGCAGCCCTTCTCGGTCAGCCGATATACTTTATTATGCCGGAGGTGGTAGGGCTTAGACTTACCGGATCCCTGCCCCTGGGAACCACTGCTACGGATATGGTACTGACCATTACCGAATTGTTAAGGCGAAATGGAGTAGTGGGCAAGTTTGTGGAAGTTTTTGGTCCGGGTTTGGATAATTTATCAGTTCCGGACAGGGCTACTATATCAAATATGTCTCCGGAGTTTGGATGTACAGTTACCTATTTCCCCATTGATGACAGGACATTGGATTACATGTCCAAAACCAATCGTTCAGAAGCACAGATAAAATTGGTTGAAGAGTATACCAAAGCCAACATGCTTTGGAGGGCTAATGAAGATGAGATCAATTATTCCACAGTAGTCGAATTGGACCTTGGAACAGTCGAACCAACCGTATCAGGTCCCAAGAGACCTCAGGATAAAATCCTCATGCGGGAGTTTAAGGAGAAATTTGGTCACCTGCTCAAAGAGGTGCACGGGAGAGAATACATTCCCATTGACAAAAGAGATGATGTGGGCAGGTGGTATGCAGAAGGTGGGGGAAATCAACCTGTCAAAGACCAAAAGACAAATGTTAACACGGATGTTGAAATCGAAACCAAGGTCAAAAATGGACTGAAGTCAGTGGTCATTAAACTCCACAACGAGAAATTTGCCTTGCATGATGGTTCCATTGTGATCGCAGCCATTACCTCCTGCACCAATACATCCAATCCAAGTGTGATGATAGGTGCTGGTTTGATAGCCAGAAAAGCCAGAGAAAAAGGGCTGGATGTAAAACCATGGGTCAAAACTTCCCTGGCACCCGGATCAAAAGTGGTGACGGATTACCTGGAAAATGCAGGTTTGCTGGATGATTTGGAGGCTTTGCGCTTCCATGTAGTAGGCTATGGATGTACCAGTTGTATCGGCAACTCCGGCCCATTGCCCAGGCACATTGCCAAAGCAGTGGAGGAAAATGACCTGGTAGTGGCTTCCGTCTTGTCCGGAAACAGAAACTTTGAGGCAAGGGTACACCCCCAGGTGAAAATGAATTACCTGATGTCGCCCATGCTGGTAGTGGCGTATGCCTTGGCAGGAAGGGTGGATGTGGACTTAAACAATGAGCCCCTGGGATATGACCCCAACCTCGAGCCGGTATACCTCAAGGATATCTGGCCATCCAATGAAGAGATTTTCGAGGTATCCAACAGGGTACTCTCTCCCAATGATTACAAAAAAAATTATGGGGAAATTTTTGAAGGAAATGAACAATGGCGCTCCTTGAAAGCACCAGAGGATAAAGTTTATCAGTGGTCCGATAAGTCTACCTATATCAAAGAGGCCCCTTTCTTTAAGGGTATCTCAGAGACGGTAACAGAACCCAGTGATATAGAAAGTAGCAGGGTGCTGTTGAAACTTGGTGATTCCATTACCACGGACCACATCTCTCCTGCAGGTTCATTCTCTCCCAACTCCCCTGCCGGCAAATACCTGATAAGTAAGGGTGTAGAGCAGGCCATGTTCAACTCGTATGGTTCCAGAAGAGGAAACGACGAGGTAATGGTCAGGGGTACTTTTGCCAATGTGCGCATCAAGAATCAGCTGACCGGAAAGGAGGGGGGATATACTACCCATATGCCTTCCGGTGAAGAGATGACCATCTATGAGGCTGCCAGCAAATACCAGGAAGATCAGGTACCATTGATCGTGCTGGCAGGCAAGGAATACGGGAGCGGTTCCTCCAGAGACTGGGCAGCCAAAGGGACGACCCTGCTTGGAATCAAGGGTGTGATTGCAGAAAGTTATGAGCGGATTCACCGTTCCAACCTGGTGGGTATGGGTGTGCTTCCCATGCAATATACCAAAGGACAATCAGCTGCATCACTGGGTTTAACCGGTAAAGAAGAAATATCCATTAAGGGAATAAAAGAAGGCTTAAGCCCATTGAAAGTACTGAAAGCCACGGCAAAAAAGGATGATGGATCAGTGGTTAATTTCGAGGTAATCGCCCGTCTGGATTCAGCCATTGAGATTGAATACTATAAGAATGGAGGCATTCTCCACTATGTGTTGCGGCAATTCCTTAAAGCTTGACACTGCAGCTGGATTGATTGAATAAAGCAGTATCATTCCTGGAATGGTACTGCTTTATTTTTTAAGGGTGGACTCAAATCTCTGGTCTGCCTACCTGTCTTCGAGAGTTTTTTCTGCGAAGAAGGACTTGTATAATTTGCGGAGGAGTTTGTTTCTGATATTTAAAGGTAAGCAGGCCATCTTATCTGCTGATCAGTCTCCTGGGAGTAATTGACCGCTTTGTAAGTAGCAGGTAAATCACCAGGGCTGGGCTTATTTTGTTTTGCCACAGACAGCCGGGAATCTTTTTATTTTTTGTTTAACTTTGCAGCCTAATTGAAAATTGAGATGGTACACGTTTGTAGGAAGGAGCACTTTAATGCAGCGCATAAACTGTGGAATCCGAAATGGTCTGAAGAGAAAAACAAATCCGTTTTTGGTCCCTGTGCCAATGAAAACTGGCACGGCCACAACTTTGAGTTGATTGTCACCATCAAGGGAAGGCCGGATGAGGATACCGGATTTGTGGTGGATTTAAAGCAGCTGAGTACCTTGATCCGCAGGGAAGTCATCGACAAAGTAGATCATAAAAACCTCAATGTAGACGTACCCTTTATGGCTGGAAAAATGGCCAGCTGTGAAAACCTGGTCATGGAATTCTGGAAAATACTGCAGCCATTGGTGGGCGAACTGGTCAAGGAAGGAGGCTTGTACAAGCTTACCCTGTATGAAACTCCCCGTAATTTTGTGGAATACTATGGTGAATAGCCCCAATCGCAACCAACAAACTTCAGTCTGGTGAGATATTATATTATCGCAGGCGAGCGATCCGGCGACCTGCACGCATCCAACCTGCTCTATTCCCTGAAAAGGGAGGACCCCCAAGCGGAATTTCGAGGCATGGGAGGGGACTACATGCAGGCAGCGGGTTGCCACCTGACAGCTCATTACAGGGAAATGGCCCTAATGGGCTTTGTTGAGGTGCTGCTTCACTTCAGAAGGGTTTTCAGATACCTTGATTTAATAAAAGCTGACTTGCTAAAACACCGGCCGGATGCACTAGTACTGGTTGATTTTGGCGGATTTAACATGAAGATGGCGGCATTTGCCAGTAAAAACGGGATACCTGTTCATTATTATATTGCGCCCAAAGTCTGGGCCTGGAACCAAAACCGGGCATTTAAGCTAAAGAAACGGGTCGATCACCTTTACTGCATCTTGCCATTTGAACCCGAATTTTTTGAGAAATTTGATTGGCAGGTGGAATACGTAGGTAATCCGCTGTTGGATGAGAAGGAGAAATTTCAACCCGACCCCGATTTTTTGCAGAGGAATAGGCTGCAGGCAGGGAAACTGGTGGCATTGCTTCCAGGAAGCAGGAAGCAGGAGATCAACCAAATGCTCCGAACCATGATTCATTTAAAAACAGAATTTAATGAAGTAGATTGGGTGGTGGCAGGCGTAAGAAACCTTCCGGAGGAAGTTTACCAGGAGGCCATGGCTGCCGGACTGAAGGTAGTTTTTGACCAAACATACGATGTATTGCATCATGCCCGGGCTGCTATAGTAACTTCTGGTACGGCTACCCTGGAAACGGCCTTGTTTAAGGTGCCCCAGGTGGTGGTATACAAGACCAGTGGGATTTCCTATGCCATTGCCAAAAGATTGATCCGGGTGCCTTACATTTCCCTGGTAAATTTAATTGCCGGTAGAGAAGTGGTAAAAGAGCTGATTCAGGATGACTATAATCCGGCTTCCGTGAAATCTGAGTTACAACAGATCCTCGCCGATGGTCCGGTGAGGACAGAAGTATTGAAAGGTTATCAATTACTTTTTGACTCAATAGGCCATAAAAAAGCCTCGCAGGAAACTGCAAGGCTGATTTATACAAGTTTGGGAGGAAAGACCTCCTGATAAAACCATTCAGGCCACGGCTTTATGCTACCTGAAGCTTTTTAAATTTTGATTTTTCAAATTGAGAGTTGGCATAGTCACGGTCGATGATCAGGGTTTGTTCTTCTTCTATGGAAGGGAACTCATACATGGCATCGGTGATAATGGCTTCACAAATTGACCTCAGGCCCCTGGCCCCCAGATTGAATTCCACTGCTTTTTCCACGATAAAGTCAATTCCTGATTCCTCAAACTCTAAGATGACATTTTCCATTTTCATCAGTTTGATGTATTGCTTCGTCAATGCATTTTTAGGTTCTGTGAGGATTCTTTTCAGGGTAGCCTTGTCTAGCGGATCCAGGTGAGTAATGACAGGCAGCCTGCCGATCAATTCCGGTATCAGACCATATGCCTTGAGATCCTGGGCCGTTACATATTGCAATAAATTGTTTCGATCAATTACTTCAGCATTGGTTTTTTTGCTGAAGCCCATGGGTTGGGTATTCAGCCTGCTGGCAATGTGTCGGCCAATACCGTCGAAAGCACCACCACAAATGAAAAGAATGTTCTCTGTATTGACAGAGATCATTTTTTGATCCGGATGTTTTCTTCCTCCCTGTGGGGGAACGTTTACGGTTGTGCCTTCCAGCAACTTGAGCATGGCCTGCTGTACACCTTCACCGCTGACATCCCTTGTAATGGAAGGATTGTCTGATTTCCTGGCAATTTTATCCAGCTCATCTATGTACACAATGCCCCTTTCAGCTGCTTCTACATTGTAGTCTGCTGCTTGCAATAAGCGGGTAAGGATACTTTCTACATCTTCACCTACATAGCCGGCCTCTGTGAGCACGGTGGCATCTGCAATACAAAAGGGGACTTCAAGTGTTTTGGCAAGTGTTTTCGCCAGGTAAGTTTTACCGGTTCCGGTGTCTCCTACCATGATGATGTTTGATTTTTCGATCTTTACATCATCATCCATTTCTTCTTTTTGCCCCAATCTCTTGTAATGATTGTATACGGCTACTGTCAGCACCTTCTTGGCCTCCTGTTGGCTGATGACATACTCATCCAGGTAAGCGGTCAGCTCCTTGGGCTTTTTCAGCTTGAATTTTGGCTTTTTGGAATGTTTTTTCGTTTTGTCCTCTTCACCCAAAATCTGAAAAGCCTGTTCGATACAATAATTACATATATGAGCAGAAATACCGGAAACCATCAGGTCCACGTCTTTTTTATTTCTGCCACAAAAGGAACACGTTACTTGAGCCATCCGGTATTTATTTTTCTTTTTTCGTCAAAACTTCATCTATCAAGCCATATTCTTTGGCATCAGAAGCCCTCATCCAGTAATCCCGGTCTGAGTCTTTTTCAATTTCCTCAATAGATTTGCCGCTATGGTTGGCCAGAATCTCATACAACTCCGCCCTTAACTCCAGAATTTGCCTAACAGATATTTCCATATCTTTTGATTGACCCTGCATACCGCCGGAAGGCTGGTGGATCATGACACGGGAGTGTGGTAATGCTGCTCTTTTTCCTGCAGCTCCCCCTGCCAGTAACACTGCTCCCATAGAAGCTGCCAAACCGGTACAAATGGTGCCTACTTCCGGGTTGATGTATTGCATGGTGTCATAAATACCCAAACCCGCATAAACAGATCCGCCGGGACTGTTGATATAAAGCAAGATATCCTTTTTGGAGTCTACTGACTCCAAAAACAAGAGCTGAGCAGTGATGATATTGGCAATATGGTCATCCACAGCAGTGCCTAAAAAGATGATCCTATCCATGATCAATCTGGAAAATACATCAATTTCCCTGAAATTGGTGGGTCTTTCTTCGATGACTGCCCGTGTCATGTTTTCGACCCCTTGCGTATATTGGTCAAAAGTATTGCCACTGATGCCCTGTCCTTTTACTGCGAATTTTCTAAATTCTTCTTTATTCATTTTTTGCTTTCTTAATGATAATGATACAAAAATAAAAAAAGCCCTTACAAAAGGACTTTTTAAGAACAAATAATTTCTTTAATTAGTTTTCGAGGAGTTCTTTAAACTTTTCCACGGCTATTTTTTCCTCCTTGATATTGACCTTGTTTTTTACAAAATCGAGTACCTTTTCATTTTGTACAGCTGTGAGCATCTGCATGTAGTTTTTACCTTCATTGCCTTGCAGGTAATTTTGAAGGAACATGTCCATGTTTTCTTCCATTTGGGAGCCCATACCCGAGGAAGCGAGTTGTTCACGGATCATTTCCTTGGTCTTTTCAATGACATCTTCGTGTTCCGCCTTGATTTCGTTCTCCTTGGCAATCTGGTTTGAGAGCAAAGACCAGGTCAGTTGCTTGGTGTAGGCTGGAAATTCGTTTTCTACTTCTTCTTCACTGAATTTCCCCTCATTGGCACGGAGCAACCAGTCTTTCAAAAATTCCTCAGGTAGATCCAGCTTATGGTTGGCTACCAGGCTATCTTTTAATTGCTCCTCATTGAATAGCTTGACCTCTTTCTGGTAATTTTCAGTTAATATGGTTTTGATTTTTTCCAAAAACTCTTCTTCTGTGGATACCTGCTCCGGACCGAATACCTTGTCAAATAACTCCTGATCTAATTGTGCTTCTTCGGTTCTGTTGATATTCTGTACTGTAAAAGTAAAGTCGCCTTTCAGTTTCTCGGCATCTTCCTTGCTGATATTCAGTACTTCAGCCAAATCTCCTTTTATCGCTTTGGAAGGATCAAATGATATGACATCCTCCTTTTTGACTCCTACAAACTTTTTCAATGAGCGTCCGTCCATGGCATTCAATGGCAGGGAAAGGGTTTCCTCATAAGAACCATCTTCTGCTTTCAGATCGCCGTAGAGAAAGTCATTTTCTTCACTGACCTCCGGATTGGACATCTTTCCATATTGCTTCTTGATATTGTCCAGGGCTTCATTCACCTCTTTATCAGAAAGCTCCACCTGGTAATTTTTGGCATCCAGTTTTTGATCCAGGTTTACATTGATTTTTTCTACAAAACCGATTTTATATTCGAAAGCAAATTCTTTTTGTTTTTTCCAATCGATGGTCTCACCTTCTTCTTCCTGCGGAATCGGATCACCCAAAACTTCAAACTCCTGTTCCTTTAAATAGTCGTTCAGGGTCTTGGATAAAATATTATTGATTTCTTCTACCAGTACAGAGGTGCCATACAGGTTTTTTACCATAGCAAAGGGAGCCTTGCCTGGACGGAAGCCTTTGATGTTGGATTTTTTGGCATAGTCCTTTATTTTGGCATCAACTTTTTGCTGGTAATCAGCCTCATTAATTTCTATTTTGACTAAAGCCTCATTGGCAGCATGTTTGTCTAATGTAATTTCCAAGGGATTTGTATTTAATGTTTACCAATAACAAAAACCCTCCATCCTGAAATTTTAGTAAAATCAAGATCGAGGGATTCTAAAAGGGTGTGCGGATGGAGGGACTCGAACCCCCATGCCTCGCGGCGCTAGATCCTAAGTCTAGTGCGTCTACCAATTTCGCCACATCCGCTAAATGTTAAGATAAGAATAATGATAAGTCTTTAAACTTATACGCTTAAAACTTAAATAATCTGAAAATTCTTCAGCTCACTCAAATAAAGTGCCACCACTTCTTGATTGCAACCCCGTTTTTTACGTGGATGCAAAGGTAATCATCAATTTTAAAGTTTCAATAACTTGATCCAAAAAAATTACAAATATTACTTTAGAATTTGATTCCTTCAACTGGAATAATTTTATAACTTGTACCATATGATCAAAGTTGATATAGAAGAAGAGCGAAAGGAAATACTCAAACGGTACCGCAAACTTTTGAAGGTAGCCAAGCCATTGCTCAAATCCGGGGATGCCAAACTGATCAAAAAGGCCTTTAATGTGTCTAGTGATGCGCATAAGGAAATGCGGAGAAAATCTGGTGAACCTTACATTTACCATCCGCTTGAAGTGGCACTGATCTGTGTGGAAGAAATAGGGCTGGGAACCACCAGCATCATCGCAGCCTTGCTTCATGATGTAGTGGAAGACACCGATTTGGAGCTGGATGACATCGAAAGGGAGTTTGGGACCAAGGTGGCGCAAATCATAGATGGCCTTACCAAGATTGCTGGTGTTTTCGATTACGGGACATCCCAGCAAGCAGAGAATTTCCGAAAAATGTTGATTACACTTTCAGATGATGTGCGGGTAATCCTCATTAAATTGGCTGACCGGCTAAATAACATGCGCACATTGGATGCCATGCCCAGGCACAAACAATTAAAAATAGCCTCTGAAACCAAATTTCTTTATGCCCCCTTGGCACACCGACTGGGGTTGTATTCCATTAAATCTGAATTGGAGGATTTGCATTTAAAATTCATGGACCAGGAGGCTTATGGGTACATCGTTAAGAAGATCAATGATTCCAGGATTTCAAGAAATAAATTTATCAAAACCTTTATTGCGCCCATAGAAAAGGAACTTGAGGATCAGGGTTTTAAATTCGTCATCAAAGGAAGGCCGAAATCTGTCTATTCCATCTACAATAAAATGAAATCCCAAAACATTCCTTTTGAAGAGGTTTATGACTTGTTTGCCATTCGGATCATTATCGACACCGAGTATGAAAATGAAAAGGCAGATTGCTGGCAGGTATATTCCACGGTCACGGATTTTTACCGACCCAATCCGGATAGACTCAGAGATTGGATAAGTACCCCAAGATCCAATGGATACGAATCCCTTCATACCACCGTGATGAGTCAAACCGGGCAATGGGTAGAAGTTCAGATCAGGACCCAACGCATGGATGATATAGCAGAGCGGGGTTATGCCGCTCATTGGAAATACAAGGAAAAAGAGAATGCCCCGGAAAAAGCGGCAGGAAGCCTGGACGAATGGATCACTCAGGTGAGGACCTTACTTGAAAACAATGATGGCTCAGCCATAGAGTTTATGGATGATTTCAGGGGAAATCTCTTCCAGGATGAGGTCTTTGTTTTCACGCCAAAAGGAGACCTAAAGGTTTTACCCTTTGGTGCCACCGCCCTGGACTTTGCCTTTGAAATCCATTCTGAGGTGGGGGCAAAGTGTATAGGGGCCAAGGTCAATCAAAAATTGGTTTCCATCGGCCATAAATTGAAAAATGGTGATCAGGTGGAAATTCTAACTTCCAATAAACAAAAACCCACTGAGGACTGGCTCAAATCGGTGGTTACTTCCAGAGCAAAAGCAAAAATCAAAGATGCCCTGAAAGAGGAAAAAAAGGGCTACATGCTGGATGGGAAGGAAATTGTTCAAAGGAAGCTCAAGCAGATGAAAATTGATTTTTCATCAGAGGTAGTGGAGCAGCTGAGGGCCTTTTTTGAAACCAAGACCACCTCCGAATTTTATTATAAGGTGGGAAGGGGGATCATTGACCCCACAGCCATCAAAACTTTCAGGGATTTTAAGCAAAAAAAGAAATCCAGGAAAGGGCCATTGCTGCATGTTACCGATGAAAAATCATTTACCAAAGAGATCAAAAACCTGAAAGGTCCGGAACACGATCAACTCTTGATAGGAGAGGACATGGATGTGGTGGATTACGTATTGGCAAAATGTTGTAATCCCATTCCCGGAGATGATGTTTTTGGCTTTGTGACCGTAAATGAGGGAATTAAAATCCACAGAACTGCATGTCCCAATGCCCTTGAATTGCTCTCCAATCATGGAAACCGGGTCATCAAAGCCAGGTGGACCAGTCAGCAGCAGATCGCGTTTTTAGCAGGATTAAAAATTGTGGGTACGGACCGGGTAGGTTTGATTAGCGATCTCACCAAAGTCATTTCTAATGAATTAAAGGTAAACATGCGTTCCATAACGGTGGATTCGGATAGCGGAATCTTTGAAGGCAGCATCAAATTGTATGTACACAGCACCAACCATCTCGAAAATTTGATTGAAAACTTATCCAGGGTACCGGGTGTTTTAAAAGTATCCAGGTTCGATTAGACAGGGAAGGCACCCATATTCAAATAAGAACCGTATATTTGTAAAAAAAATGAAAGTATGGCTTCAAATGAAAGTCTTTACGAAAAGGTAAAGAAAATATTTACTGCCTATCTGGAAAACAAGAAGCTCAGGAAAACCCCGGAAAGGTATGCTATTTTAGAAGAGATTTACAGCAGGGGAGGGCATTTTGATGTAGAAGGGCTGTATATAAGTATGAAAAATAAAAATTACCGGGTAAGTCGGGCCACAGTTTACAATACCCTGGACCTGCTGGTGGAATGTGATCTGGTCACCAAACATCAATTTGGAAAGAACCTGGCACAGTATGAAAAGTCTTATGGTTACAAGCAGCATGATCACCTCATTTGTACGGAATGCCACCAGGTGAAAGAATTTTGCGATCCTCGTATTCAAAATATTCAAAACACAGTCGGAGAGGTGTTGAATTTCACCATTATTCACCACTCCTTGTTGTTGTATGGCAATTGTACGGATGAGAATTGTGAATTTAAAAATGAAAACGCAGCAGAAAAAAATCTAAAACCCAGTCGATGAAAGCAGCATTTGAATCCTATATAGAAAACAAAATTTTGGTTTTAAAAATTAAGGGGGATTTGATCGGAGATGAGTCTGGTCCTCATTTAGTGGGCTTGGTTTCAGATGGTATTCAGGAGGGTATTCAAACTTGTATCGTTGACCTCAGTGAGGTAAGGTATATCAGTTCCAGCGGGATTGGTGTTTTGATTACCATATTAACCAAAATGAGAAACAAAGGCGGGGAGGTTTACCTGACTTCACCTTCCGAGCATGTGAAGAAACTGTTGATCATAACCAAGCTGAATAATATTTTTAATGTTTTCGACTCTTTGGAAGAAGCACTAAATCAATCAAAATAGACTTATTAACCTTTTTCTCCTGAATAAATTTTGGTCTGGAGTTGTATGTTTTTACAATACTGGCAATCTTCACGGCTGATTTTAATCAAGGGCTGTATACTTATTTATAAAAAAAATGAAAATGGATGTTCTTTTAGGTCTCCAGTGGGGTGACGAAGGCAAGGGAAAAGTTGTAGATTACCTAGCGCCTGCTTATGAAATGGTGGCCAGGTTTCAGGGAGGCCCAAATGCCGGTCATACCCTGGAGTTTGACGGAATCAAACATGTGTTACACCAAATACCCAGCGGTATTTTCAGAAAAAATATCCACAATATTATTGGAAATGGTGTGGTACTTGATCCCGTGGTATTGAAGCGAGAAATTGAAGCCCTCAAAAAGTTCAATATCGACTTTAAAAAAAACCTGGCCATCTCCAAAAAAGCAACTATCATATTGCCCACACACAAACTTCTGGATGCAGCCTACGAGAAGTCCAAGGGGGATAAGAAAATCGGTTCTACGCTGAAAGGCATAGGGCCTACCTATCAGGATAAAATTGGAAGGGTAGCCTTGAGGGTGGGAGACATGCTGGCTCCTGACTTCAGAGAAAAATACCTGGAACTTTCCGACCGGCACCGGTCTATTCTGGATTATTACCAGTACAAGCTCAACGACCTGCCATCTCTTGAATCTGAGTTTTTTGAGGCGGTTACATTTTTCAAATCCTTGAATCTGGTAGAGACGGAATTCGAAGTAAATGCGGCCATAAAATCGGGTAAAAAGGTCCTGGCAGAAGGAGCCCAGGGATCCCTTTTGGACATAGATTTTGGAAGCTATCCCTATGTCACCAGCAGCACCACCATGACGGCTGGTGCCTGCACAGGCTTGGGGGTTCCACCGGCTGCCATTGGGGAGGTATTTGGAATATTCAAGGCTTACTGTACCCGGGTAGGGAGCGGTCCGTTTCCCACCGAATTATTCAACGAGGAGGGGGAACAGATGAGAAAAGAGGGCAATGAATTTGGCTCCACTACTGGAAGACCAAGAAGGTGCGGCTGGCTCGATTTACCGGCATTGAAATATTCCATCATGATCAATGGGGTAAGCCAGCTTTTTATGATGAAAGCTGACGTGTTAAATAATTTTGAAGAGATCAAAGTATGTACCGGGTATGAACTCCCCGATGGGTCCACTACGGATCACCTGTTTCCAAGTGGCACGGATGCGTCATTTAAGCCTGTATACAAAACTTTGAAAGGCTGGAACTGCAGCCTGAATGAAGTGGAGCATTACATGGATTTTCCGGAGGCACTAAAAAATTACGTTGAATTCCTGGAACAGCAGCTCGAGGTTCCCATCAATATGGTTTCGGTGGGTCCGGATAGAAAAAAAACCATCTTAAAGTAATAACGCTTTTTCCCCATTGAAAAGGGCTTCTTTTATTTTTATAAAGGGAGCCTTTTTTGATTTATTTTTTATTTGCCTATCTTAACTACCGGATCTTGCCAAGGAAAAGGTTACCGGCCAGTATTTGATCATCATTCAGGGGCATGAATAGAGTAAACCTTTTCATCACCAAATGGCTTATAGATTCAAGGTGCCGGGTAATTCCAGCAACTGACTCAAAATGTGAACATCCCGGATTGAAGCATGCCTAAAATATACCTGATTGCTTTTCTCATAGTCACTATCTTCTTGCCTTATTCAGTAAAGGGGCAGCAGGGATTTCCCTATTGTGAATCCTTTCAGGGACAAATAGAAAGGGAACAAACCGTTTTTGGGGGAGATGCCAGGTTATTTGATGGGGTTCTCAGGCTTACGGAAGCAGTGATGGACCAAAGTGGCTATGTCTACATCGATATTCCCTTTTCTTCCAGATTTGGAGTCAAAGCCTCATTTGAATATTTTAGTTACGGTGGGGATGGGGCAGATGGGCTTACCGTTTTTTTGTTTGATGGTGCCAGTAATTTCTTTGCTCCAGGCGGCTTCGGAGGATCTCTTGGATATGCTCCCAGAATGGGTGGTACGGGTTTAACCCGGGCTTACATGGGAATAGGTTTTGATAGTTTTGGTAATTTTGGCAATACTTCAGAAGGTAAAATAGGAGGCTTTCCGGGCCAGGCCATTCAGCTTCATCCCAACAGTATTGTGGTAAGAGGACCCGGTCAGGGAACCAATGGTTACCCATTTGTTGCAGGTGTCAAAACAAACGAAGGAGGCATGCTTGGATTGCCAGAAGATCAGCGTTTTCCCATTAGCTCTGGTGGTATAGGCACCAGGAGGGTAACCGACCCTGATCAACCCGGGTATCGGAAGGTTATTGTCAAATTACGACCAAAAGATTCTGGTATAGGTTTCGAATTGGATGTAGAGATGATCTTTACTACTGTCAGGGGAAACCCCAGACAAATTAGCCTACTGGAAAATATTGATTACCCTTATCCTGCACCCGAAACCTTGAAAATTGGATTTGCTGCTTCTACCGGAGGACAAACGAATATCCACGAAATACGCAACTTGTTGGTAGAAGTGGCTGACGAAGACAATCTTCAGCAACCTGAAGCCGCTCCTTTGGAAGACTTGGTTGTCTGTCTGGGACAGGAAAATTTCCTGGAGTTGCCAGCAGATTTGATTCAATTGAAAAATGATAACTCCAGGATCAGCTGTATGAATTTCTTTCAAACACAGGAGGAAATTTCTGAACAGATCGCAGATCCATGCCTTCAGGATGATTGCGAGTCAAGGGTATTGCGTTTGCAGGAAGGTGATTTCAAATATCTGGGACAGGGCGGACGGTTTTCATTCACTCCGGATGAGGAATTCAGTGGGGATGTGGTACAGGTGTTTTACACGGTCACCGACAATTATGGGAAGACATCAACCGGTGATCCGTTAACCCTTCGCGTTAATGAAGCTCCGGATCCGGTAACTGTTTTCATCAATGACCTACCATTAGATTCACTGGCAGCGTGTCCAGGTGATGAGGTGGAATTAAGCCTTTATTCGGCGGACGAGGTATCAGAACTGGAATGGTACCTGGATGGGGAATTGCTGGAGGGACAAACTGGTTTAGATCTTACCATTACCGGGCCTGGGGAGTATCAGGCCAGAGCAATTTCTGCACAGGGTTGCCCGTTGATTTCCGGGTCCGTTGAAATAAACTATCCGGAATTCCCTGGGTTGGAAATTCCATCTACCATATTTGTTTGCCAACCCGACCTTTTTCCGGATATCAGGTCTTATATCACCGCATTCGACGGTGATCTATTCGACTACCAGATTGAAAATGAGGCAGGGGATACTTTCGAAAATCAAGCAATTCCGGAAATAAACATGGAAGGCTTGTATTATTTACGTGTAAAACCAAAAGAGATCGATTGCTGGTCTGATCCGGTTACATTCAGGCTAAGTGTTCCTGATGAACCGTTGGAGGCTTCATTTGATTATGTGCTCAATGCCACAGGGCTTAAGGAGGAGGCTCCGGAGGGAATTTTAGCCGATGACAGGATTCGGTTTCTGGATCAATCTTCCGGTTCTCCACAAAGCTGGCAATGGGATTTTGGGGATGGTAATACCAGTAATCAGAGGTCTCCGGCACATGTATTTGGTGACAAGGGAGAATTTTTGGTGACGCTAACTGTGCAGACAGGTCCTGATTGTGAAGCGAGTTATCAAATGTTGATCACGATTACCCGGACCTACCGGGTGATGTTTCCTTCAGGCTTTACGCCAACCCGGGAGGAGGATAATTTCTTTATTCCCAAAACCAAAGCGATTGCTGAAATGGATCTGAAGATTTTCAGTGCCTGGGGCGAGTTTTTGTACCAGACTACGGATCTAAATGGGGATGGTTGGGATGGAACCCTGGAAGGTAATCCCCTGCCGCCTGGCACTTACGCCTACCGAGCAGATTTTTTAACCACCAGAGGGGAGCAGGTAACCCGTTCAGGAAAATTTCTATTAATACGGTGATGAAAAACATGCACATAGTGGCCCTTCTGTTTTCTGGACTGGTTTTGCAACGACTTGAAGCCCAGGACATGCAGTTTTCCCAGTTTTATGCAGCTCCCATTTATTTGAATCCAGCATTTACTGGAAGTACAGAATGGACCAGAATAGGGGTAAATTACAGGAACCAATGGCCTGGCCTGGACCATAGTTTCAACACATTTTCTGCTTATTTTGATCATTTTATTGATCACAGAAACAGTGGTATAGGTGTCATTGCCAATGGTACCCGGGATACCTTTGCCCAGCTGCAAAACATGGAAATAGGCCTCACATATGCCTATAGGGTTCAATTGGGGGAAGAACGGTTTTTGCATGCCGGCTTTCAGGCTAGTTTTGTCAATAG
This sequence comes from Cyclobacterium sp. SYSU L10401, assembly GCF_010993705.1. Classification (GTDB taxonomy): domain Bacteria; phylum Bacteroidota; class Bacteroidia; order Cytophagales; family Cyclobacteriaceae; genus Cyclobacterium. The sequence goes on from NZ_WOFO01000017.1 coordinate 62,512, forward strand.
GAATGTCAATGTGGAAAGTATCATTCTTGGAACGCAGTTAGACATAGACAGAGGAATTGTGGTAGGTGAAGGAATCAATTGGGTAACGGATGTCAGCCAGAGAAGCCATGAAGACATCAATGCAGGTTTGTATTATTATGATGATAAATTTTGGCTGGGAATGGCTGCACATCACCTCACCAGGCCCTATACCTCATTTCTTCAAATGGATGAAAACAAACTTTCGGTCCGGTATGCTGTTCATGGGGGAATTACCTTTGATCTATTTAGCCCCGCTATCGGAGATGTAATCAACAATACTTTACAGGAAAGGAACTTGTCATTGGCATTCAATTACAAAAGACAGGGACTTTTTGATCAGCTTGATTTGGGTGCAGAGTTGTTTTATGCGCCGGTAATGGTGGGAATTTGGTATCGGGGCTTGCCAACCAAAAATGCCTTACCGAACAATGAGGCTTTGATAGCACTTTTGGGGTTTTCCCTGCCCAACGACCTGCAGGTAGGCTACAGTTATGACTTTACGATTTCCAGGCTGGGCTGGAGAAATTCAGGTGGTGCCCATGAGTTATCTGTGCGCTATACTTTTCGAAATTACAAAACGGGTAAAAAGCATGACAGGGCCATACCAGGATTCAAATATTAACCCGTTTAGACAAGGCTGTAAGTGCTTCAATATTTTTCTGCTTGATAGTCAGATATTTTGAACCATTCTCTTACTTTTATTTGTTAAATCCATTGGGAACTGGAAAAAAGATATCATCTTTGTGATCCCAAAAGGGGGAAAAGTGAAGGGATAAAGTTTAGGGTTGAAAAAGTTTTAAATTTCACACTAAATATTTTGCGGGGGTAGAAAAACTGATTACCTTTGCACTCCCTTACAGAAAAGCAGTTAAAAAAAGGCTGTTAGGAGTAAGGTCAACCCGGCAGGAGA
>NZ_WOFO01000001.1:0-259904 GCF_010993705.1 Cyclobacterium sp. SYSU L10401
AACTGGCCACGGGACACCCTAGAAATCAATAAAATATTGCTCTATTTACAGGAAATGGCCATTTCCGAAAAAATCGTTTCGAATTGATGAAGTCAGGAAAAACTAATTTTTCTGGTCACAGAGAACTCAAAAAAGACACAGAGGTCGCATAGGATTTTGTTGGGATACCATCCCTAAGTCCCTTATTTTTAATTGGGGTTCAACCATTTTGGTTAAGGATTAAAGAGGCTCGATCCCGGCGGGGGTATTCATGGTGGCTGTCTGGCAATTTCCCTGATATTGGGTTCACCCCTAGTGGTTAAAGGTTAAGTGAGCTGTTCCTTTTCAGGTTGAATTTTAGTTTTCTACACTCCCTGCCCCTTCGTCTCGCCGTCTCTTCGTCCCTTAGTCTTCGATTCTCTTTGTGTCTTCCGGGGTTCTTCATGTCCTCAGTGACTAAAATTCTCAGTACGCCTTCTCTCAGTCCCTAAGTCCCCTCACTCCCTTTTGACTCCTGTTTTTTACAGTATCATGATATCCTAAACCAAATACTATAGAATCTTATTCACCAGAATGAAATGTATCAACTCAGCGGTATTTTTTAAATTGGCCTTGCCCAATATGTTTTTTCTATGGGTCCTGGCTGTTTCATACCGGATATTCAGGGTTTCAGCGATTTTCCTGCTTGAAAAGCCCTTAACCAGCAACCTGACAATCTCCATCTCACGGTTAGAAAAGATCGATCTATAAGGCTTAAGCTCGAGATTATTTCTGTCCATATAAAATTGTTCATTTGAATATTTATTCAATAGAACAGCCTGAGGAATATTGGTGGGATGTAAGTGAGATATGTCCGTAATGACATTGGCAAAAATATAGGGCAGTTTATTTTCATCGAAAACCAGGGGGATATTTTGGTTTTGGATGGTGAGTACCCTGCCGTCTTTTCGGGAACAGCGGGTATAAAATACCATAAAAACGAAAGGTCTTTCTTCCATTTGGAGCCCATTCACATATAACATGGCATTGTGGATGGCATTGTTGACAAACCCATAGTCCTCTTTGAAAATAAAATTGGCGACAAATTCCCTGTTGCCTGTTTTGATTTCATCATGGCTGTATTGAATCACCCCCATGCTGTCTCCGGCCACATGTTCCAGTTCCCAGGTTCGGGTATTTGCAACAAAAGAAAACCAGTTGCCTACGGTCCAGAAGCCGTTTACCAGGGGATTGTTTTTGACGAGCGCTAGATAATCATTCTTATAGACCACATAGTCCTGTTTCCCAAAGGCCTTCACCAAATCGATATAATCATTGACCCTTTCCATGGGCGAAGCATCATTATGTACCTCATTTGAGGTATTGAGTTGGAGTTTTATTTCCCTCAATTTAGGGTTTAAATCAACTCCAATCAAATCATGTGCAAAAATATGAGTATAAAAAGCATTTTAATGGTGCAAATCATTAGTCTTTGCCTGAGTTTGCACTCCTGCATTAAACCGGCAGATAGCGACCCCGGACAGCAGGATTTGGATACAGATACCACCGGTGTGGACAATTCCACCCCGGATCTCAACGCTTTGAATAGCTGTCTGTACATCAGCAATGCTGTACTTAGCCCGGGAAAAGTCTCCGCGAATACCGGGCAGGTAGATTTTAAGATAGACAAAGACACTTTATTCCTCCGGCCTGGTTTTACTGACCGGATTCATTTACAGTCTGCTGATTGTTATGATGAGGGCATTTCTTCCGTTATGCTCCAGGTGGTAGGATCCGATGAGTATTTTACAATAAACCCAGATGAATGGGTAAGAGATGATTCTCTTTTTTGCTTTAAGACTACCCTTGGTTTTGAATTTTCCTTGTCTTGTGAGGATGAAAAACTTCCTGGAGCATTCGATATAGATATCCTGCCAATCAACCCGAATGGGAATCCCATGGATAGAATCAGACGAAGGGTTATTATCCCAGATCCGGATAAGGAAACAGCTTGTACTCCAGGGCCTGAGGATACCTGGGTATGGAAATGGACCGCTGTCAACGGGGTATTTCATTCCTCCCCCGGAGTGGCTGAATTATTTGAGTTTTCGGTCAATGGATGCTGCCTGGAGGGACATACCGTGGACTGTATAGCCAACGGAATTCCTGAGGAAGACTGGATCCCTCTGGCCTATGATCATCACCGCACTGTGAATATGGAATACCTGACCTTCCGCGAAGACGGTAGTATGGAGGGTATACTTTCTTTGGTAATCCAAAATATCGATCCAACAAATTCCAATTTTTGTAACAATCAACCGGCCTATCGCTACAATGCTAAAAACCACCATTTTTGGGGTGAATATGCTTTTAATGCCAATACAAAGCGATTAAATTTCACCCAAATTGAAAGCAGGATGACAATGGTCGATTTGGGAGATTTGGGTACTTACCCTGAATACGATATGCATTACATCAGTACACAGGCAGCATACGAAATGATTGGCTGCAACATGTTGGTGGAAAAATCAAACATAGAAGGGCAACAAACCTTGCGGTATTTTGAAAGGCTCAAAGGAAACGATGAGGATATTTTCGATGAATTGTGGCATGACTAACCTGGTTTTAGATAAAGGTAATCCTGGGTAAACTTATAGCCCGGGACCTTTATCTTGCCTTTTGAAACAAAGGATTTAGCCACAGAGAACGCAAAGGAGGCACAGAGGTCGCTAAGTGTTTTTTTGGCTGCCATGCAGGTCCCATCTTTCTCCAAAAATTCCTCTGCGCCTTTCGTGTCTCCTCCGTATTCTCTGTGACAAAAAACCCCTACCTCCCCACGCCAGGCAATCGTCCTCAAATTTCCCTCTCCCCAAGTCTCACCGTCCCTCCGTCTCTTTGTATCCAAGTCCCATTCTGGAGAATAACCTGAAGGATTAACGTACTGGCACTAATTCCTGATCCATTATCTGTTCAAACCTGTCTGTGTCCAACAGGTCTTTAATACTTTGAATCACATGGTTAGGAGAATAGGCCAAATTTTCTATTTCTTCCCTGCGAGTAGAACCCGTAAGGGTAAGGACGGTTTTAAAACCCATTTGTACGCCTCCCAGGATATCGGTTTCCATGGTATCTCCAATCATTATGGTCTGTGCCGACCGGGTTCCCAGTTCTGATTTTGCAATCCGCATCATGACGGGGCTGGGTTTTCCGGCACTGAATGCCTTTTTTCCGGTGGCCATTTCGATCATTGATACAAAGGCACCACAGCCTGAGCGAATGGAGTTATTGGAGCTTGGGCAGTACGCATCCAGGTTGGTAGCGATCAATTTGGATCCGTTCATGACCATATTGATAGCTTTGTCAACAGATTCAAGCATAATGGTTCTTCCTTCACCGATCACCACGTAATCGGGTTCATCATCCACGATGGAATAGCCGTTTTGGTGCAGTGCGGTGAGCAGTCCTCCCTCCCCGATTACGTAGGCTGTTCCGCCAGGTTTTTGGGAGGCCAGGTACCTTGCCGTGGCAATGGCGCAGGTAAAGATGTGTTTTTCCGCTACCTTAATGCCCATTCGGCTTAATTTGGCAACCACGTCCCGGCAGTTTCGCTGACTATTATTGGTTAAAAACAGAAAAGGGTAGTCTTCCCTTAATAGTTTATGTATGAATTCCTTCGCACCAGGGATCAATTCACCTCCGCGGTAAATTACCCCATCCATATCGATCAAAAATCCCAGGTCTTTTTTCATAGTGTATGCTGTTAACTTGTCTGATACAAAAATACGGTATATTTAATAAAAACTAAAAAAAAATGATAGAAAAGTAATTTAAATTATCTCTAATTAAAAATAATATAATAAAAATAATTAAATATTACTAAAATGAAAATACTAAAAGTCATGATTTTTCGGTTTTTAAAAACCATTTCCTATCCGTTTGAAACGGAATGTTGCTGGTGCATTTGACCCTGAAAGCCTGGTCGACAAAACCCGTTGAGAATTCATTAATTTCCAGCTTATATCGAGCGGCTGATTTGCTAATAAATGCCTAAAAAAGGTTAAATATTAAATATAATGTAAAATTATATCATTTTTATTGCTGGGTTTTTAAATTAATGTTGCTTTTATTACCTTTGACATATCAAACAAAGACAAACGGTCTTAGAAATGTTGAAATCTTGTAGGGTGATGAAACCTGCCTTCGGCAGGCAAATAAAAAGTGATATTGCTTATTCATTTTCATCTCTATACAAATTAAGATCACACAATGTAGGGTGATGAAACTGGCAGACATGCCCCCCTGTCTCGGGGGTGGGGAGTACAGTATAAAGCAAATATCGAGCTCGTGTTTTGCCTAACTGCCCCGTGGAGGTTCGAATCCTTCTCCTACAGCAGGTTATTTTGGGTTTATTGTTAATTGACTAAAGCTATGGAACAGTGTTTCATGGCTTTTTTCTTGTACCGAAAAACTAATTTTTTGGTCAAATTATCACCACATTACCAAATCATCTCATCATCAAATCATCCCTCCGAGCCCTTCGTGCCCCCTCCGTTTCCTCTGTGACGAAAAACCTCTACTTCGCCACGCCAGACAACCGTTCTCAAATCCCCCTCTCCCTGCGTCTCACTGTCCCTTCGTCTGCAAGTCTCTCAGTCTCTTAGTCACCCAATCCCTCGCCCCTTCTTACTGTTTTGTGGATATGGATTCAGGTAATTTTCGTTCAAATTATTAGCCATAAAAATGGAGGTAATCGCATCCTAAAAAGTTGGCCATGGACCCTGCATATTGATTGGCCGTTCTCTTTCTTTTTGTCTTGACACAAAAAGAAACAAAAAAAGTCAAGGCACAAAAATCCTTCACCCCGCAATCCTCCAGCACGGCCCGGTTTTGTGCCGGCCCCCTGCACTTTTCGTAAAAAATGGAGGACTTCGACTATTTTAAATTTCATGGATAGAAAATCTGATTGCTCAAATCACTCCGTCATTTTTTCTCCACAAAACCCTCCGCGCCCTTCGTGCCTCCTCCGTGTCCTCTGTGACAAAAAACACCTATCTCCGCACACCCGGCAATCGTCCTCAAATCTCCCTCACCCTACGTCTCACGGTCCCTTCGTCTCCAAGTCTCTCAGTCACTAAGTCTAAATCTAATGGTTAAGGGTTAAATGGCAGGTTGCTGGCCATGTTGTTCAGAGTGGCTGCCCGGCTGTCAGTTGTTACTCTGGATTCAACCGGGGTAGTTAAGGGTTAAACAATTGTACCTTCAGTTAACCAGTTATGGCAATAATCCTGAATTATGGATTCAGCCGGATTGGTTAATGGTTAAAATAGCGTTCCTGCCTTGCCTCCCCCTCCTGTTTTAGGACGGGCCCGGGGGGTGGTCCTAAAGGGCCCCGGCATTGGCGGAAAGCCGGCTTCACGGTTGAGCAGCTGGATAGCCAATGCAGGAAGGTTCAGTTCCCCTATCGCCGGGCTGCGCCTCCCTTGTCGGCTTACCAGGGGTTAGCATCTTTTCACCCTTTCAGGGTTTGGTTTAGTTGACTTTCAATTAACCAGTTAACCAATTAAACCATCTCTCCGTATTCTTTACGACTCAAAACCCCTATCTCCGCATGCCAAAAATTCGTCCTCAAATCTCCTTCTCCCTAAGTCTCACCATCTCTAAGCCTCTTAGTCCCTTCGTCTCTACGTCTCTCAGTTCCCCATCCTCTTCTTCCACTCCGGATAGTCGCTTTCCAGCAGCTCTTTTGCATAGGGCCCCAGATAGCTATAGCCCACCCGTCTTTCGTGTTCTATTTCGTGTAAGGCATACCGTACCACACTGTCCCTGCCCACAAACATGGGACGATTGGTGCCAATTTCGTAAAACCTGGCCCAAAGGGGTCCGGCATCCGCATCCGGAACCACAACGAGATCGTAACCTCTGGGCAAATCGGGCTTTTCTACCCGGTCCAGTCGGATGTTTTCCAGCTTTACTTTCTGAAACCAACCTACGGCGCTTTCAATGGCTTCAATTACAGCCGCATCCGGTTGCTCCAGCTGCATCAGGTATTGGATGATTCCCACACTTTCCGATCCGCTAATGGAGGGCAGCTCGTAGGCCCGGGCCTGTACCGGACGCAGGTCTTCCCGGTCAATTTGCGCACACCAGGCGGTGAGTTGCTTGTTTACCTGAATCTGTGAGCCCAGAATTATTTCCAGGCCCTTATCAATGGCTTCCTGGGATTTTTTCCTCCTTGATTTGCCGGCAAAAGCATAAAGGGGTGCATAATTGGCTACCTCCCGGAGCAGGTTCATGGCTTGAATCATGGCCCCATCGTTAAAGGTAATATGAGAATAGTATCCCTCCCGAAGCGGATAATATTGCGGCCAGCCGCCATTTTCGTATTGGGCTTCCAGCAGGTAATCCAATCCGGCAAGGGCTGCGTTTTTATATCGGGGTGCTCCGGTCTCCCGGTACACCTTGGCCAGGTATTCCATTTGTATAAATCCCGCATCGTTGTCCAGGGTGGTACCCACGATGTTGGATTTTTCCGCTATCAGCCTTTCTTTTTCCGCATCCGTCAGACGCTTCGACATGTCTATATTCTTATACCAGCCGCCGTTTTCTTTCTGGTAAAGGAGAATGTTTTCGGCAATTTGATTAGCCTGGTCTGTCCCATACCAGGATGCCTTCTGATCCAAAATTTCTTTCCAGGAAATGCTACCTTGCGACAGGCTTTTAAAAGAGGAGGCATGAAGAAGCAGGGTGAAAAGGAAAAGGGTTTTTACAAATAGGCATTTTGGTAGCATGCTTTTGCTGGGTTTAACGTTAAGAATCAAGACACAAGTTACTAAAATCTTATCATATCAGCAGGTGAACGATATGCTTGAATATATACGAAAAAAGTATGGATGCGCTAGTGGATCCAGTACAGGCTTAATCTTTATGGTTATTTTAGCCTGTTTTTGCTTTAAAGGCCGGGAAGCCGGAGCTCAAAATTTGTATGAACAGGGAGGGATTGTCCGTGGAGACACAAGTAAAAGGACCCTTAGCCTGGTATTTACCGGGCATGAATTTGCCGAAGGTGGCGAATTCATCCGGAAGGAACTGATCTTTCTCATGTTTTTAGATGAGATTCCAAAGGCATAATGTTTTGTAATAACCTTAAATTTAGGACAGTAAATAAAAATCAGCATAGACCTTAAATTTTCTGAATCATGATATTAAAAAATAAAGTAGCATTGATCACCGGTGGAGCAGGCGGAATTGGCCTGGCCACAGCAAAGCTCTTTTTAGAAGAGGGAGCCAAAGGGGTAGCCATAGTTGATTTTAGTGAAGAAAACCTGAAAATGGCTGAAGAAACCCTGGGATCAGAGAAGGTGCTGTACATACAGGCCGACGTGAGCAAGGCAGAGGAGGTTAAAAACTATACCAACAAAGTAAAAGCCGAGTTGGGTAAGATAGATGTGTTATTTCTGAATGCAGGGATGGAAGGCGTGGTTAAGCCGATGGAGCATTATCCAGAGGAGACGTTTGATCAGGTGATGGCCGTAAATGTAAAAGGGGTTTGGCTGGGCATGAAGTATGCCTTTCCCATCATGAAATCGGACGGCGGGGGTTCCGTGGTCATAACTTCATCCGTGGCAGGATTGAGAGGTACGGCCCAGGTAAGTGCCTATGTGGGCAGCAAGCATGCGACCATCGGTTTGATGCGCGTAGGGGCATTGGAAGGGGCTTCGGATAAAATTCGGGTGAATTCTATACATCCCTCACCAGTGGATAACCGAATGATGCGATCCCTGGAAGATGGATTTGCACCGGGTATGGGGGATACGGTAAAGGAAAACTTTACCAAAATGATTCCTTTGGGCAGGTATGCGGCTAATGAAGATATTGCCGACCTGGCCCTATTTCTGGCCTCAGACAAAAGCAAGTTCATCACCGGTGCTACCTATGTCATTGACGGGGGATTTACCGTATGATAAAAGGCACCCCTGGGTTTTTAGGAGTCCAGGGGGTTTAATTTTGTTCCACATTTGTCACAAAATTCTGCGTCAGGACCATGGTTTTGGCGCCCACATCCGGAACAAAAGCTAGTGCTGTTTTTTCTCGGTGTTTTTTGATCAAACCTGGCAGCCGTCATTTCAGAACTGACGATTCCTGTGGGAATGGCAATGATGGCATAGCCCAGAAGCATGATGAGTGCTGCCACAAATTGACCAAAGCTAGTGGTTGGGGCAATATCCCCGTAACCGACAGTGGTCAAGGTGACAATGGCCCAGTACATGGAGCGAGGGATGGAGGTGAAACCACTTTCTGGCCCTTCGATGATATACATAACGGAGCCCATGATCAGCACAATGGTAAGCACGGACCCTACAAAAATTTGAATTTTTGTCTGGCTGTTTTTTAGGGCACTTTTTAAGGCCGAGGCTTCGCGGATATAATGAGGAAGTTTTAAGATCCGGAGAATTCGCAAAAAACGTAGGGCCCTGATGACCGTCAGGTATTGGGTTTGAAACAAAAATAAACTGAGATAAGAAGGCAAAATGGCCAATAGATCTACCAACCCATAAAATCCGAAGATATAACCGGGTTTATCATTACTAAGCCAGATTCTCAAAAAATATTCTAACGTAAATACCAGCGTAAAAAACCATTCGAGGCCATACAAAATAGTACCATAGTCGGAATGAATTTCTTCCACAGAGTCTAAAACTACCACTGAGACACTCAGCAGAATGAGAATCAACAGCACCAAATCAAAGTTTTTAGATGCCCTGTCATCAGATTCATAAACTATATGGGCCAATCTTTTTTTTGTGGGGAGGAATGCCATCTGAAAATGAAAATTTGAAATATTTTTATTGCTGCTTTTAAAGTAAGCATACTTTTTGTTCAAAATGAATTGTAAAAAGACATTTAATTTTGTTAATTCTAACGAAAATTAAGTGTCACTTTATTAATTAACTAGGTTAATTCATTTTAAATTGCATATATTTGTATTTCATATCCAAAAAAATGGATTATAAATATTCATGGTGGTGTGAAATTTATTAAACCTAATAAACTTTATCCTGGGTTTGTTTCTCCAATAGATGGGAAATTGCCGCAAATAAACTTGCATTGATTTTGTCTGATGTGCTGAAACCAGAATTTATTCAATCCTCTTCCAAGGATCATTCCACCACCGTAATTGATTTATTTCAGCAGCAAGTGAAATTGAATCCAAGTAGGACGGCCGTGGTTGACGAAGAGCAATTGATTTCTTTTGAAGAGCTGGATGTTTTGTCCAGCCGGGTAGCTGCATTTTTACAAAAGGCAGTAGCAGGGAAGCAGCAAATTGTTCCTATTTGTATGGAACCTACCCACCATTTGGTGGCTACCATTTTGGGGGTATTGAAATCTGGTCTGGCATTCGTTCCCCTTAATCCCGACTGGCCGGAAAAAAGAAAGGTTGACATCGTGGAGCAGGTCGGTGCCCAATGGGTACTATCGGTTGATCCGAAGATGGATTTTGGTCAAAAACAACCTCACTTTTCGGTTTTATCCTGGGAACAATTTTCCTTACCTGCAGGAGGCAATATCCTACAGACTGGTCCCATACCGTCAGCGAACCTGGCCTACGTCATTTATACATCAGGGAGTACCGGTTCGCCGAAAGGAGTGATGGTTGGGCATTCCCAACTTTTCCAGGCTACACAAAATAGGTTGGCTCATTATGCCTGTAGCCCGGAGTTATTGTTGATACCGGCTCCCAGTTTTGATGCAGCACTGGCAGCCATATTCTGGCCTTTGTGTGCCGGAGGAAAGCTTGTCATGGCCGCAAAGACGTCCCTGCAGAATGTGGACCAATTACCTGATTTACTACGGCACACAGATACCTTATTGTGTGTCCCTTCTTATTATCGGTTTTTATTGGAACAAGGCCTGCTGGATACCCTGAAAATAGAACGGGTGATTTTGGGAGGAGAAAAACTGACAAAAGACCTTGTTCAGACGCATTTTCACCATTATCCTCAATGCCTGCTTTACAATGAATATGGTCCGACAGAAACTACCATTTGGGCTACGGTGGCAGCCATCCGGCCTGAGGATGAGCTGATTTCAATTGGAAAGCCCTTACCTGGCGTAAGTTGTCATGTCCTTGCTGAGGACGGGCAGGAAGTAGCAGCCGGGAGTGTTGGTGAACTTTTTATTGGGGGCAGGCAAGTGGCATTGGGGTATTGGAAAGACAAAAAGCTCACTGCTCAAAAATTTCTGCCGGATCCCTTTTCGGCAGCATCAGGAGCGACCCTTTATGGTACCGGAGATTTGGTCCGAAAATTGCCGGATGGAAACTATCTGTTTGAGGGAAGGAAAGACCGGCAATTTAAATTTCAGGGTAACCGGGTTGATCCATCAGAAATTGAAAAGGTTTTATTGGAAGCAGGGGAATTAAAAGAAGTCCTGGTAAGTCCCCTCTTCGAAACTGAGGGGAGGCCGGATCAAATCCTGGCCTTCGTTATTCCAAAAGAGGCCACCCTGGATATGGACTCATTAAAGGCGAACCTGACACATAGGCTGCCGGCCTACATGCTTCCGTCCAGAATTATACCTATGGAAGCGTTTCCCCTGACAGAAAACGGTAAGGTCGATCAGCTTGCATTGGTGACAGCACTTGATCAGCCTGACCCTGCTTCTACCCCGCTGGCTTTTGCGGATCCCATGGAGGAAGCCTTGCACAAAGCCTTCAGCCAGGCTTTGGGACATTCCAATTTTAACATGTCCCAGAATTTTTTTGAGCTAGGGGGAAACTCTCTGGCTGCCATGCGGCTTTCCGCTATATTGAAAAGCAAACTGGGACTTGCGGTTGACTTGAAGGATATTTTTGATTGGCCTACTGTTTCGGGATTATATCAGCATATCCGCAATCAGGAGCTTGATACCAGTAGTGAGCCTGATGATTTTCAACCGGCATCTATAGCGGATTTACCCCAGATATCTCCTGGCCAGCAATCCCTTTGGCTAATAGACCATCTGGAAGGTTCCACAGCCTATCACTTGCCGGCTGCCTACCTGCTTTCCGGAAAAATCAACCCTGAAATTTTGGAGAAAGCCATTCAATTGATTGTTAAGAAGCAACAAGTACTGAGGATGACTTTTCAGGGCATTGATCAGGTTTCCTTAAAGTCTGAGCAGGATTGGAATTTGAATGTTTTAAATGCGTCTGAAGAAACTTATACAGCAGCGGATTTTTCCAAACTATTTACTCCTTTGGTCAGCAAGCCTTTTGATCTTGCTGCTGATTTTATGCTTCGCGCCCAGTTAATCAGCTTTAAGGATCAGGTGCATGTGCTTGGCCTGGTTTTTCATCACATTGCTTTTGATGATTTATCCATGAAGCTTTTTCTTAGGGAACTTTCTGAAAATTACAAATTATTGGAGAAGGGAATGGATCCTGATTCTTCCTCAGTCAGTACGGAATTTACACGTTACGCTCAGTATCAGCAGGGTTTGTTGGAAAATAGCGCTTTTGATAAAGGCCTTGAATACTGGAAGCAAAAGTTGGCTGGACAGGAAAAGCTCCGCTTGCCTTATGACTTTCCTTTCAAATCTAGTACCAAACATGAGGCTGGCGTGCATCGCTTTTTTTGGAATAAAGAACTCCTGGAACCACTCACTGAACTGGGAAGAGCCCATGGCTCCACCCTCTTTATGACCTTGCTGGCAGCATTTAAAGTGTTGCTCTACCGATATAGCCATCAGACAGATATCTGTGTAGGCACCACGGTGGTGGATAGAAATTTGCCTGGAACATCAGGAACGATGGGCTATTTTATCAATACCCTGCCGCTGAGGTCTGAATTGGATCCGATAGGCTCCTTCCAGACTTTTTTACAGTATGTCAGGAATGAGCTGCTCTATGCCTTGCGGCATGCAAATGTGCCCTTCCTAAAGCTTGCATCAGCTATTCCTTCTACCCCGGCAAAAGACCATAAACCTTTTTTTGACCTGATGTTTGTCATGCATGAGGGTTCCAATGGTCCCAAAAAACCGGAAATTCCAGGAATAGCAGCACAAATCCTGGAGACAGATCCGGTAAGTTCAAAATTTGCCATTACCCTCACACTGGTGGAGGAAAATGAGGGGTTGAGAGGGCATGTGGAGTTTGACAAAAGCTTGTTTTTGGAGGAGACCATTCATAGGATGACAAGCCATTTCCAAAAATTGCTCCTTGAACTCCCCAAAATGCCTCAAAAGCCCGTTAGAGAGATTAATTTACTATCGGCAGCCGAAATCGAAAAGTTTTCGGGCAGGGACTCCTACCAGAAAGGAGTTGCCTTTTTGCCCTTTTTGGAGCGTTTTGCGCAACAGGTTCATTCCTCCCCATATTCCAGGGCATTGCTCATTGAAACGGAAGAGATTACTTTCGAAAGCCTCAATCACAGGGCCCTGCAAATCGCCTGCCTGTTAAAAGAGAATGGCATTGAGCAGGGAGCACTGGTAGCCTTATTGGTGGGAAGAGGAATGGATATGGTTGCTGGCATGATGGGAATCTGGAGAGCCGGGGCAGCTTATGTGCCGGTGGATCCAAAATATCCTCAGGAAAGGATCAATTATATTTTAGGCGATTGCGGTGCTAAATTTTTATTGACAGACAAGGCCTCTGAAAGCAAGTGTCCGGAGCGTGGGAATCATTTGATTATCAATCTGGATAATGAGGGTAAGTCAGGTGAGGTTACTGCCAGTACTTTTCCATCCATAGGGCCGAATCAATTGGCATATGTGATTTATACCTCTGGAAGTACAGGAAAACCGAAAGGGGTGGGCTTGACGCAAGCCAATCTGGCGGCCTTTCTGGATTGGTGTGGCAAGGAGTTTCCGTTGGATGACTTTGAGTCAGTGTATGCGGTCACCTCCATGTGTTTTGATTTATCAGTTTTTGAGTTGTTTTTTCCGCTGGCTTATGGGAAGCCTGTCAGGATACTTCCAGACGGGTTGCACATTCCGGAATATTTGGGAGGGGATAAAAATGTATTGATAAATACCGTTCCCAGTGTAGTTCAAAAACTGGTCGAAGCCAGGCTGGACTTTGGACCTGTGAGCTTACTGAACATGGCAGGAGAGCCGGTCCCAGCAGGGCTGATGGAGAAACTGGACCGTAAAGGTCTGGTGGTGAGAAATCTTTATGGTCCTACAGAAGATACCACCTATTCTACTTGCCAGGTGCTGCAAGCTGGTGAGCCTGTTTCGATTGGCAAACCCATTGCCGGATCTTATGCCTATATTTTAAATCAGGACCTGATTCCCTGCCCCATTGGGGTACCGGGGGAGATTTATTTGGGCGGACAGGGGCTGGCTAATGGTTACCTTAACCAACCAAAGTTTACTGCAGAGAAATTTATTCCTGATCCATTTGCTACAGCGGAAAGCAGTTTGATGTATAAAACCGGGGACCTTGGCCTCTGGACCAGAAAGGGGAAGATCAATTTTCTTGGTCGGCTGGATAATCAGATCAAACTAAATGGTCACCGGATCGAACTGGATGAAATTTCTTATGTGTTGCAATCCCAAAAGGGCGTAAAAAATGCGGTCGCAGTGTTACAAACTGCAAATACCGGAGAGCAACAGATAGTTGGTTTTGTGGTGGGCGAGAAAGAGGTGATTGAAAGAGAACTGTTTGAGGAGCTATCCAGGCAGCTGCCCCAATACATGGTACCTTCCAGCATACATTTTTTGGAAAAGATGCCCCTGACACCTAACGGTAAAATAGATCGCAAATCGTTGGAAGAACTGAAACCACTTCCAGGCACCGGGGATCAGCAACAGGCTTTTGAAGCTCCTTCTACTGTGCTGGAAAGCAATTTACTGGATGTCTGGAGAAAGGTACTCCAATTGGAAGGCATGGGTGTGACGGATGATTTCTTTGATTGTGGCGGAAATTCTTTGTTGGGCATCAGGTTGATTGGCAGGATGAGGGAATCTTTAGGGCTTGCGGTCAGTGTCAGTGAACTATTTGGACATCCTACTGTGAGACAAATTGCCTCGCTTATGGAGCAAAAAGGGTTGAAGGAAGGGGAAGCAGAACGAATTCCATCTCAAAAACCAAGGCCCGAATTTATTCCCTTGTCTTTTGGGCAGGAGAGTCTCTGGTTGACGGATAAACTGGAAGGTTCCGTTCAATATCATATTCCCATTCTTTTAAAAATCAAAGGGGCAGTGAGTTCAGGTTTACTTTCAGATGCCATCCGATCCATCATGGAGCGCCATGAGGTTCTCAGAACGGTAATTAAAGAGCAGGATGAAGATACCTGGCAGGAAGTCATGCCGGTTTTGGGTTGGAAGTTAACTGTTGATCATCAGGCAGCAAGCCAGGCTAAACTGGATTTGGAATTGGCCGAATTCTTAGACAGACCTTTTGATCTTGGAAGCGATTTTATGCTTCGTGCCGGGCAATTTGTAACAGGGGAAAATGAATGCCTTTTGATGGTGGTGGTCCATCACATTGCTTTCGACGGCTGGTCTATACCCTTATTTATCAAGGAACTTTTTGCCTTATTGAAAGCAGATTTGTCAGGAGAAAGCTTGCTTTTGCCTCACCTGAAAATTCAATATGCAGATTATGCACTTTGGCAAAGGAAGCGGCTTACAGCAACGGTCTTGGAAAAAAAGCTGGATTACTGGAAAAAGCACTTGAAGGGGGTCAAACCGCTAAACCTTCAGGAGTCACCCGGTAATTTATTAAAAAGAAGCAATGAAGGGGAAACTTTTGACCTTCAAATTGGCCCGGTTCAAAAGCGTAAAATGCTCGGATTAGGGAAGCAGTTGGGGCTTTCTCCATTCATGATATTGCTGGCTGTTTTTAAATCATTGCTGGAGAGAATAAGTGGTCAACAGGATATTTGTGTGGGAACGGCTTTAGGTGGCAGGAGACAGGCAGAAGTAGAGCCACTATTGGGGTATTTTGTAAACCCGCTGCCCATACGGTCTTTTTTAAACCCGGAAAGTACATTGACAGAAATTCTTCTGCAGGTGAAACAAAATACATTGGAGGCCTTTGAACATCAGGATGTTCCATTTGAAAAAATTGTTGCTGCCACGGCCCAGTCCCGGGAATTGGGTGTCAATCCGCTATTCCAGGTCATGTTTGTCATGGAGTATGGAAATGAAAACAAAAATTTTGCAGAGGGTTTGTCCATGGAGGTGGTCCCATTTCAACAGACTACCTCTAAATTTGACCTGACTTTTCTGGCAAATGAAGATAAAAATGGTATCCATATAAGGGTTGAGTATGCGAAAGCCCTCTTTGAGCATAAATTTATAGAAAAAATCGCCCTGGAATATAAAAGTATTCTCGACAGCTTACTGGAAAATTCAAACCTTAAGCTCAATGAAATTTTGTCTGAGCAGGCTGCCAAATCCATTGGGGAAATTAACTATCGGAAAGCTGGGGATGAAAGTGATTTTATTCCTGTTCATCAATTGATAGAGGAGACGGTTAAAAAGAACGAGAAGAGAACAGCGGTAGTTTTTGGTAAAGAGCAGTTGAGCTATGGGGAATTAAACGCCCAGGCCAATCAATTGGCATTTTATTTAAGGGAAAGAGGTCTGAAAAGGGGAGACATTGTAGGGTTGTTGATGGATAGATCACCCAGGTTTTTCATTGGTGTCCTGGGGATTTTGAAGGCAGGCGGAGCTTATCTTCCTGTAGATAGAGATTATCCTGATTACAGAATCAGTTACATGTTGGAGGATTCTTGTAGATTTTTTCTATCGGAAACCGGAATACATACTGCTTTGGAGACTGCTGTAGAAAGGATATTGTGGGATGATTTCCTTGAGGTCAGTACAACTTTCCCAAAGGAAAACCCCCAATTGAAAATAAATCCTGAGGATGCTGCCTATATCATTTATACTTCAGGTACCACAGGCAAACCAAAGGGAGTATGCCTGGACCATTTTAATGTTCACCATTTTATTTCTGTGGTGAAAGATCAACCTGGGCTTTCCCCGGAGGATAAGGTATTGGCTGTCAGTTCCGTTTCTTTTGATATTGCCATATTGGAAACATTGGTTACCCTGGTTTTTGGAGCACAAACCCATCTTTTAGGTCAGATGGAGCGGAAAGAGCCTGACATCATCTTGGATAAGTTGG
The DNA here is from genome assembly GCF_010993705.1 of Cyclobacterium sp. SYSU L10401. Lineage (GTDB taxonomy): Bacteria > Bacteroidota > Bacteroidia > Cytophagales > Cyclobacteriaceae > Cyclobacterium. Next base: position 16,076 of record NZ_WOFO01000001.1, read on the forward strand.
TGAAAGAGGAAATTTCGCTCATGTTTGCTACCCCTTCCCATTGGAAAATGCTTCTGTTAAATGGTTGGGATCAAAAATTTGGACGACTGAAAATCATCAGTGGTGGGGAGCCATTGGAGAAAACATTGGCAGACCGCTTGTTGCCGCTTTGCAAGGAGTTATGGAATGTGTATGGTCCGACCGAAACCACCGTTTATTCTACCATCAGGCAGGTTTTGCCATCAGACAAAATAGTGACCGTTGGAAAACCAGTGGCCAACACCAGGATTCATATATTGGATGCTGAACGAAATCCGGTTCGTAAAGGGATCCGCGGGGAAATTTACATTGAAGGATTCGGAGTGGGTAGAGGATACCTGAATAGTCCTGAGCTCACCAAAGAAAAATTTGTTGAAGTCAGGGGAGAAAATGGTCAAATCCTCAGGTTGTATAAAACCGGTGATTTGGGAAGTATTACTGCTGATGATGAGTTGATAATTGCTGGACGGATGGATCATCAGGTAAAGATCCGGGGCTATAGGCTGGAGCTGGGTGAAGTTGAAAATGTCATCCGTGGACTGAGTGGGATTAGCGATGCCATCGTACATGTAAAAAAAGACTTGAATGAAGTTCCATTTTTAGTTGCATATATTATTTCGGATCCTGCCGACAGTTTATACGAGAAGCATCCAAAACTCAGTCAAAATGAGGTCCGGCAATGGAAAAATCAGCTCAGCCTTACCCTTGCTGACTATATGATTCCAACAGATTTTGTTTTGATGGACACGTTTCCATTGATGGAAAATGGAAAAGTAAACCGAAATGCCCTGCCTTATCCTGACAGGGTAGCCCATCCCTTGGTTTCGGTTGGTGAAGAAATGAGTCCGGAGGAACGTCTGGTGGCCGATATCTGGAAAAGAGCTTTGGGCCTAAGTGTCATCAACAAGAGAGACAATTTTTTCGAGATTGGGGGACATTCCCTTACAGCGGTTAGGGTTATGGTGCAATTGGAAAAGGTATATGGGATCAAGCTGCCTTTATCGGTACTATTTCGGTACCCTACCGTGCAGAAACTATCTCAAGCCATCAGGAGTGGGGTTTTGGGGGATAGTGAATGGAAAAGCCTGGTCGCCATCAAAACAACAGGGACCAAACCTCCCCTTTATATCATTCATGGGGGTGGTTTGAATATTTTACCCTTTTATGCAGTAGCAAAAAAAATGGATCGGGATCAGCCGGTTTTCGGCATTCAGGCCAAAGGTTTGGATGGAATAGAACAGCCACTCAACACGGTGGAAGACATTGCTGCCCAGTATTTGACAGAAGTTTTGAAACAAAATCCGGACGGGCCATACTTTTTGGCAGGATATTCGTTAGGAGGAATTATAGCATTTGAGATGGCTTCCCAGTTGATAAAAATGGGTAAGCAAGTTGAAAAATTGGTTTTATTTGATACGTATGCCTTTCAAAGTGATCACAAAAAGCCTTTCTGGAAGCGTACGATCAATAAAGTCAGGCATTTTATTGGAAAAAGGAAGTTTGATGTGGAGTTATTGATCCACCAACCTGCTATATTTAAAAGAATTAAAACCACATCGATAGAAAGGAAGATCAATAAGCTCAACAAATTGATTAGCCCAAAGCAAGAAAACCCGGAATCCTCCTTACTTAAAACCTACAAACGGGTAGAATACGTTTATAAGGAAGCTTGCAAGGAATATGAAATTAAAAAATACCCTGGGTCAGTGGACCTGATTAAAGCCAAAATAGCTGCCGGCTACCTGCCGGATAAGACCTGTTTCGGTTGGACACCATTTGTTGATCAATTAAGGGTGTGGGAAGCAGAAGGCGAGCACATTACCATGCTTTCTCCCCCTAATGATGCTTCATTTGCCAGGTTATTACAGCAGGTTATCGATAAAAAATAAGAAAAGCAAAACATCAGTATCTATTAATTAACTAAAAATGAAAAAACTACTCGTTTACCCCCTATTTCTATTGTTGCTCATGGCAGCATGTACCGTGGATGAACCTAATCCACCTCAGGAACCGGAAGAGCCGGAAAATCCTGAAAACCCGACCCCAAGGGATCCGGATGTGGAAGTACCATTTATTGAGGGTACCAATATCATTTTTACCCCTCAGGAAGAAGCAGCCGAAAGGCTTGGTACCTCAGACAGCTATACCCAGGTGCTGAGCAAGTTTGATCTTGCATCCAGAACGCAAAATAGAGAAAGTACAGAAGAGGAGGATTACCTTACCTTCGCTTCTCTACAGGCTCAGGCTTGGACTGAGGAAGAAAAAGCGGTGTTGGAAGAACGAATTCTTGGAATCAAAGATAAAATTGATGCCATGGACCTTCAGTTGGAGTTTCCAGAAGAAATTTTACTGATCAAATCCAGTATGCTGGAAGAAGGCGGGGCTGTAAGCTATACCCGTGAAAATTACATCGTGGTCAGGGGTTTGGTAAATGAAAGTTTTCTGATCCACGAACTGTTTCACATATTGACCCGCTTTAAGCCGGAGAAGAGAAATGCGCTCTTTGAAACCATTAATTTTACAGAAAGTAACCGGATAGAGTATCCGGAAGGCATCCGGGATTTTGTCATTACCAATCCTGATGCTCCTTTCCTTGAGCATACCATTACCCTGGAAGTAGATGGGGAAAGCGAAGAGGTGGTATTCATCCTGATATCGGAGGAAGAATGGGATGGAGGATCCTTTTTTACCTACCTGAAACAAAGGTTAATGTTTGTGGAAGGGGCTGCTGACGAAAAGCAGGCTTCCCTGGTGGACAATATGCCAGTACTTAAAAACTTTGCTGCTGCTACCGATCTCAAACAGAAAATAGGAGATAATACCGACTATACCCTTCATCCCGAGGAAATTCTTGCGGAGCATTTTGTGATGCTGCTTCAGGAGCAGGAAGTACCTGAGCCTTCCTACATTGATGCCATGAAGACCGTATTACAACAGGATTAATGAATTGAACCAAAAGTCACCAAAAAAAAGCCTCTGAGCAATTCTCTCAGGGGCTTTTCTATTTTACCAGCCGCCACCGCCGCCACCGCCGCCGCCGCCTCCGGAGCTACCACCGCCGCCACTACCGGATTTTGACCCGGGAGGACTGGCAGAATTGCTTAAGGCAGAACCAAAGGTTTTCCCAAGATTGGAAGAAAACCCTGCAAGTGAACCTGCAGCAAAGCCAGTTCCGGCATACCAGGAGGGATGGTAACGGCTACGGGACCGGTTGTCTTCGGTAGAAAGAGAATCAATTTTATTTTCAAAAGCCTTACCCCATGCTTCCCCAACATCCAATGCAATGGCATAGGGTAGAAATTTCTCAAAAATTTCAGGTGTCAGACCTGGGGGATTGAATGATTCCAATAACGGCTTTTCAGCAGCATTCAGGTACATTCGGAACCCTTCAATTTCATCCATTACTTTTCTTCCTTTTTCAGTGGGGGCTTTTATCAGGAATGCGAAAACAACATTGATTAAGCCTAAAACCAGTGCCACCAATAGAAAGCCTACCGGAAACTGCGCATCAAAGAAATAAAGGGCAATGATGGGGAAACCGAGGATAAATACCAGACTGAAAGCTTCACTGATCAGGGTACTCATTTTTACATGACCGTAATCCATGTAATGCATCACTGTAAGAAAAACCTTTCTCAAAAACATTAATAAAAAGAAACAAAAAAACAGTCCGATGATCAAAAAAACATTTTCTGATTCCAGGGAAACATCCATGGTATATTTGACCCCTAAAACCAAACCTATAATGGATATCAATATACCAGGTACCAGCCAGGCATAATTGTTTTTAAAATGGGTACCATGAAACCGGTCATTCAAATCCTTTTGGAGCCCTTTCATGGCCCCGCCTATTTTTTTGTGTTCTTTCTGGTCCAGACTAATGGTCTGGTTTCCGGCAGGAAACAGATTAGACATGATGCGTTGGTAGCCGCTGTTACTGGTTTCGGGAAAATCGATTTTTTCCAGTACATACTTCTTTTTCTTTTCTTCAATAATTTTTAGCCAGCCATTGGTTGCCAATGCAACGATAGCTGAAACATAGGCTTTGGTATCAAATCCCATTTTATAAAGGTACCTGACCCCTGCTGCATCCAGGCCCTCCGGTACCTCAAAAATGGGATATATTCCTCCTTTGTGTGGATCCTTACCCACCTTTGTCCAGGCAAAAAAGTAAAAAGCAAAAGCAAGAATTAATCCGATTACCAGGGCAAGGATTCCCGCATTATCACCTAAAAACTCCTTTGTCTTCGCTGCCGTACCAGGCGGTGCTATCAAGCCTTTCTGCCAGGAAACAGCTACGGTTAATGGTTCGCCTGCGTTTAACGGCTCTGTAACCTCGACAAACAAAACACGATCGGATTCCTTTTTGACATTACAGGGACAACGGTTGCTCCCGTATGGCCCAGCATAGGCGGCATATTGTCCCATTATGCCACCTTCAGGGAGGATGACTCTGGCAGAAGCTTCCAGGATCCTGAAATCCCAGCTGTCCCCTATGGCATTCCAGTAAAGTTCATCGAAGGTTTCAAAGAAACCAATCTGCCTGTTGGTGCTGTATTCCAAAGTATAATCGTAAATGCCTGGATCAAGAAACGTATTTTCATCTCCAATCCGAACCACTTCATAGTCCCCCTGACGAATGATCTCGTAGGGTTCCTGCTCTCCATTTTTCCTGACTTCCAGGATATCAAATCCTACGCGTACCTGATTGTTGAAGCGGTCCCTGTATCTCACGGGGAAACTTCGAAAAATGCCTCTTTTTATGGCATTTCCGGTACTTCTTACCTGTATCTCCTCCGTTACTTTTAAGGATCCATCCAGTTGGACTTCTATTTCACTGTGATAATTTAATATTTCTTCCTGGTCCTGAGCATACAGGAAAGACGGGCTTACGGAGCAAAAGAAGAATAGACAAAGAATGATTGGACGCATATTAACTTAAATTGATTTCTGGTACCATCCTATCCGATTCATCGGTCAAGGCAAAGAAGTCAAACTTTTCAAAACCAAAAAGCCGGGCAATGATATTGGAAGGAAAGGATTCTATTTTAATATTGAGTTCTCTGACGGTACCGTTATAATACCTTCTGGATTTTTGCAGGTAGTTTTCAATTTCTGAAAGCTGCTCCTGTAGCTTTAAAAAATTCTTATCTGCCTTCAGGTCGGGATAGGCTTCAGCAATTACCATCAGCCGCTTCAATGATCTACCCAATTCCGATGCAGTTTTTGCCTGATCCGGAACTGTCTGTCCGGAAATGCTCTGATTCCGCAGGGAAGTAATTTCTTCCAAAAGCTGTTTTTCATGTGAAGCATAGCCCTTCACAGTGGTGACCAGATTGGGAACCAGGTCAGCCCTTCTTTTTAGCTGTACATCTATGCCGCTCCACCCTTCCCGGGCATTATTTCTCAAGCGAATAAGGCGATTGTAAATAAAAATAACCTGAAAAATCAGGAGACCCAGGATCAATAAGGTAATAATCATGACAAGAATCGAAATTAATTGTATATAGAAACTACCAAAATAGCCATTTTATTTCAATATGACATTCATTGGAGCTTAATATATGCTTTTATGGGTTAATAATTGTTTCTTATTGGTCATAACTTGTCCCGCACCGAAGGTCGGGATGGCCTGTCCCTATCCTAAATTGGGAGAATCTTGCGGGTTTGATAATGACCCTTCCCTGGGTTGCCTTCGTCATGCTTAATTACCTGTCCCTATAGTGGTACAGTTTAATAACCATTAAAGGCCATTTGGAAAGCTTTTTTTTAACACCATTTCATCCGGTCAAAGAATGACTGCCAATCAGAGCTTTTCCGGATTAAACGTGGTATGGCAAATTATTTCTTAGTCAGGTAGATGAAGCGTGATTTTTTTTTAATTAATGGATCAATTATACACAAGATATACACAAGAATGGTTAATTTTGACTAATTCAATATCACCTAAAACTTAGTTTCAAATGGATTTTAAAATATTCGAAAGACTTAAGCAGAACTACAATAGATTTATCCGTGAAGCGGAGGAGGCCATCAACAAAGAAACTGCGAGGGACCAAACCCGCTCGGTATGGTTTGACAGACATACCATAGAGAAATTGTTGGCACAAACAGACCCCAAAACAGGAGGAGTAAAGATTTATCTGGGCATGTACGATAAGGAAACCCTGTCAGAAAGAGAAGATCAGGAGCGTGGGGAAGCGTATATTGGCAAATTAACCCTGGTGCTGACGGCATCAAACGAAAATGAGGATCCCAACCAGGAAACCATGATCGTCAATGGGGGGAAGGTTTGTCCTCCGGATTGTTGATAGTACTTCAGAATATTTTCCTCTTTTTCCCATGACTCCGCTTTTATACCTTTCCTTTATTGGTTTAGGGTTGTTGTTTTCATTGGCTTATTTCTACTTAAACCGCAGGTATGGTCTGGAAGAGAAAAAAGCTCACCTGTTCATTTTTTTTATTATAGTATATGTAATGTCCTTTGAGTTGTATGCCTATTACCTGGTGATGCAAGGGCAGAAGAATGTGCTGGTTTACAACCTTTTTTTCGTGGTAGGGGAGACCCTATTGATTTTGGCTTACCTCCATTCTTTAATTGATCAGGTAAAGGTAAAAAAGCTGTTGTTGGTATTCATTGTTCTGTTTTTGATCTGGGCCATTACAAATTCCTTATTTTTCCAAAGCCCTACGGTGATGTTTCAGCAGTATACCCACCTACTGGGTAGTTTTGGTATCGTTGTAGTTTGTTGTTATTTATTGTTTCGGGTCTTTCTGGTGGAGGGTTATTGGGAGCAACCACTTTTGAGTGTGCCTCATTTTTGGAATATTGCGGCCATACTGCTGTTCTACTGCCCCAATTTCATTTATTTTGGTTCCATTAATATTTTATGGGATATCGATAAATGGTATCTTACGGTTCTTGCTTCCATGAACAGGGTTTTCGCAGCCTTGCTTTATTTGATTTTTGGGCTATCATTTTATTCCACTTTGATTTTCATGAAGAGCCGGGATGGAAGATAGTGCTTTAAATACTTTCCTTGCCATCCTCACTGGAGTAGTATTAATGGTGATCATGGCAGTATTTATAATTACTATCGTGGTCATACACAGGCAAAGGCAAATCAAAAACCGGCATAAAATCCAAATCCTTAAAGCAGATTATGAAAATACCATCCTGAATGCTGAAAAAGAGATTAGGGAGCAAACCTTATACCATGTGAGTCAGGAGCTGCACGACAATATCGGGCAGTTGTTGTCTCTTGCAAAGTTGGTATTGAATAACCCGGATGGATCAGGGCTTAGCGAGGGAAAAAAGTTGATCAATCAAATCATTCGGGAAGTCAGGAGTCTTTCCAAATCTATCAATAGAGATTATATCAGGGAGGTGGAGTTTGAGCACTTTCTAATGGAGGAGTTAGGCAGGATTGAAAAAAGCGGCTATTGTGCCACCTCTTTCGAAAAATCCGGTAGTCCGGTCAACTTTATCCATGTGGACAAGAAGTTGGTTTTGATCCGAATGGTCCAGGAGTGCCTTAATAATGCCATCAAACATGCTTCTCCTGGCATGATTTCGATCAAACTTTCCCTGGACGAGGATCTTCTTTTATTGATCATTGAAGATGATGGAGTTGGGTTTGATACCTCGGAAGCTTCCAAGGGTCTGGGCATTAAAAACCTTAAATCCAGGATCCAAACGATAGAAGGAAGCGTAGAAGTAAACTCGGCCCACAACAAGGGCACTCAAATTAAAATAGCATTGGATAAAAAGAGCTTAAGTAATCATGGTTAACAAAACCAGAATATTATTGGCAGATGATCACAAATTGTTTGCGGCAGGTATAGAAAACCTGCTTTCAAGAGAAACAGATTTTGAAGTTGTAGGGGTTTTTCACAATGGTAAGGAGACCCTGGATGCCCTGGAAAACGTTAAGGCCGACCTGCTCATTACGGATATGAACATGCCAGGTACCAATGGTTTGGCGATTCTTCAGCATATCAAAAGGAAAAGATGGAAAATCAAAACAATAGTTCTTTCCATGTACGATGATGAAGAAATTTTCAGCAAATGTATCAAACAGGGGGTAAATGCCTACATTCTCAAAAATGCAGATCCTGATGAGTTGATTTTTACCATCAGAGAAGTGATGGAGGACAGGTACCTGGCCAATTTTGACCACGTACTAAAGCAAGCTGAAGATGATGATTTTGAGCAATACGATCATTTTAAAACAGCCTTTAAGCTTTCCAAAAGAGAAATTGAAATTTTGAAATGGATTGCAAAAGGTAAAACCAGCAAGGAGATCGCAGATGAGCTGCACTTGAGTATTTTTACGGTTGAAACACACCGCAAGCACCTGCACCAGAAACTGGAAGTATCTTCCATGGCAGAATTGGTCAAAAAAGCTTTGGAAATGGGGCTGGGTTAGGGAGGTTTTAGGTTCTCTATTTGAGCCGTGCCAGGGGGGTGATTCCTGCTCTGGTAGTTTGGTTGACATCCACCAAAATTTCAGCGTCGGTTGGAATAAATACATCTACCCTTGAACCGAATTTAATGAATCCAAATTCATGACCCTGCACCATCGGGTCTCCCTTAGCTACGTACCATTTGATTCTCCGGGCCACGGCACCTGCTATTTGACGTACCATTAACTGTATGCCATTGGGATGCTCTATGACCAGGGAAGTTCTCTCATTGTCTGAACTCGATTTTGGATGCCAGGCCACCAAAAACTTGCCCGGATGGTACTTGAAATACTTTAATATTCCTGTAATGGGGGACCTGTTGACATGAACATTGATTGGAGACATAAAAATAGACACCTGCACCCTTTCTTCCTTCAGGTATTCATCCTCATGGTTGTTTTCTATCACCACCACCTTTCCATCAGCAGGGGCATAGATCAATTGCGGGTCATCCGGAATGGGTATGGCCGGGTTGCGGAAGAATTGCAAAACAGCCAGGTAGAGCACAATGCTGCCCAGCAAAAAAACATTCAGTAACAATTCCTTTTCAGGGAATAACTGGTGTAGTCCTATGTTGATAGCAGCCAGGACAATTAGTGTCCAAAACAAAAGCGATTTTCCTTCTTTATGAATGGTCATGATGATAAAATGTTAAATCAAAAACAGGTTAGGTTCCCTAATATACAATTAATCGGGAAAGCCTGTAAGCGGCACCTATCGCATTACAATATTAGCATTTTTTTAAGGAAATATTAAAATATTTTCAAGAATGCTACGATAAAAGGGGTGGACAACAATAATCCATCAAAACGATCCATAAATCCTCCATGTCCGGGAAGGCCTTTTCCGGAATCTTTAATGGCAATACTCCTTTTGAAAAGAGACTCAATCAGGTCTCCATAGGTACCTGCAATGATAATGATGGTCATGATACAAAACCATTGCCACTCGGGAAGAACAGTAAAATTTTTCGAAATGAAATACGTGACTACTATAGCTGTAAATGCACCACCAAGACTTCCTTCCCAGGATTTTTTTGGTGATACCCTTTCAAAAAGTTTGGTTTTGCCAAATTTGGTACCTGCAAAGAATGCTCCTGAGTCACTTGCCCAAAGGATAAAAAGTGATCCGATGATGATTTCATAATGAAAGGTTTTGTCTACAGAAAAAGCGGCCACAGTCAGTAGCGAAAAAGGTATGGCGACATAGAAAATTCCCAAAATGGTATAGGCTATCCCTGTAAAGGGTTTTTTGTCAGATTTCCGGTACAGCTTTATAAAAAAAATCATCGATACCAGTGGGAAGACCAGGAAATAATAAGCAATAGGTATGATTTTCATTTCTTCAAGAAAAGTGAATGCAAAAATCAAAAGCCCCACGAATGTTCCAAAGCTTTTCAGGGGCAGCATTCCGTCCAAACCTGAAAGTTTATAAAACTCCATTTGAGTAAAACCAAGAATAATTGCAAAAACGATAAAATAAGACCACTCACTAAAAATGGCACTACTGATGATCACTATAGCGCCTATCAGTGCTGTGATGACCCGCTGGGCCAAATTGCTGTAATTGCTGATACTAAAACGAGATCTCATGATCAATAATTTTTATCGCACTGTCGGCATCTGCTGAAGAGACCATCACTTGTATGGTTCCATGAATCCTGTAAACCGGGTCCTTTTTGTTCAAGATAACGGCTGCGATACCTTTCTCCTCCAAAACGCCTTTTACAATCTCCGCCCTGATGGGCAAGTCAGTTTCAAAAATTTTATGCCACTTTCCCATAGGTATTGGATTTCTGAAGTTTTAAAAACATTTTCCAGCTGATAAGAAAAACAATTAATCCCAGGATGACATATTCCCAATACAGGTTTGTGGCATCTTCCATGTCAAATTCGATGAGGTTGAGTTTGTTAAAATAGACCAGAATCAAGGTAAAGGTATTGTTTAGAATATGCGCCAGCATTGGATATATCAAGCTGCCTGAATAAAGGTAAAGGTAACCAAATAAAGCTCCTAACATGAGCCTGGGTAAAAAACCGTAAAACTGAAAATGAATCGCAGAAAAAATGAATGCCGTGATCCAAACCCCAAGATGGGCATTACCTGTGTAATGGTGCAGTTTGGGCTGCAAAATTCCCCTGAAAAGGTATTCTTCCCCAATGCCTGCCAATAAGCCAATGACCAATATTCCCATCAGTAATTCTGCAACGGAGTCAAAATCCGTAAGGAACTTTGTCAATTCCATCAATTGGTCTTCCTTTTCCCTTAACATGGCTTCCAGTTCGCTTAAGGCCTCAGGAAATTCCACATTCATATTTAAATATACCATGAGGGAATTGAAAAGGACAAAACCGAAAAGTAAGGGGAATACGATCCAGACGGTGTTGAGCTTTTCAGGGGACAGCTGTTGATTGAATCTTAAGGTCTTTTTATCTACCAGCCGGATAAACAACCAACCGCCAAGCAGGAAAGCCAGGCCCCCACCCAGGCCCTGTATAAACAAAAAGGCCATCCTGCTGTTGGGATGATCCAGGGTAGCAGAAAGTAGTCCAGGTAATTCGTCAAATGAAATGCCGAATAATACAGGGATCAACCCTATCGCAAGGGTTTGCAAAATGGCCAGGGTACCAAAGACGATTAAAACCAATACCGTAATAGAAAGTAACCAATGCTGGTTTACTCGTTGGCCTGGTCGGTGTTCGTATATTTCCATATTCAGAGTAAATTTACATGAATTAGCGGGCACCACAAGGAGCTTTCTCTTTTAGGAACTAAATAAATTGACGTTTTTCTGACTAGAATCCCGGCAATGTTATTGATATACAAGGAAAAACAGTCATTTTTGCAAAAAATTTCAAGGCGTGATTAAAATCGGAGATTTAAATCTGGGAGAATTTCCCCTGTTGCTGGCACCCATGGAAGATGTCAGTGATCCACCTTTCCGGGCTGTTTGCAAAAGCAACGGAGCAGACCTGATGTATACGGAGTTTATCAGCTCTGAGGGATTGATACGTGATGCAGCTAAATCGGTGCAAAAACTAGATGTTTACGATTATGAACGCCCAATAGGCATCCAGATATTCGGCAATGAGATAAGCTCCATGAGGGAAGCAGCAGCCATAGTGGAAGCAGCTGGCCCTGACATCCTGGATATCAATTATGGTTGCCCCGTAAATAAAGTGGCCTGCAAAGGGGCAGGAGCAGGGATTTTGTTGGATATCGATAAAATGGTTTCCATGACAGCGCAAATAGTTAAGGCGGTCAATATTCCCGTAACCGTCAAAACAAGGCTGGGTTGGGATGAAAATACGATCAGAATAGAGGAGGTTACAGAAAGGTTGCAGGATATTGGGATTCAGCCCATCAGTATCCATGCCCGAACCCGGAAGCAAATGTACAAAGGTGAAGCCAACTGGAAATACCTCGCCGATGTTAAAAACAACCCCAGGATAAAAATACCTGTTTTTGGAAATGGGGACATTGATAGTCCCGAAAAAGCAAAGCTTTATAGGGACAAATATGGCGTGGATGGAATAATGATAGGTAGGGCGGCGATTGGCTATCCCTGGATTTTCGATGAAATCAAACATTATTTTGCTACAGGAAATTTACTGGCAGGGCCAGACCTTGCAGAAAGGGTAGCCGTGGCCAAAAGACACCTGGATTTTTCAGTAGAATGGAAAGGAGAAAAACTGGGCTTGCTGGAAATGAGAAGGCATTACACCAATTATTTCAGAGGCCTGCCACACTTTAAACCTTACCGTACAGCCCTGGTCACTACCGAGGATTATGCTGCGGTGAGGCAGATTCTCGATGAAGTGTCCCGGGTATTTGAGGGAGTGGAATTCTAAAATATGGAACCTTTTATTTTTCTGACTTTCCGATAAAATGAAAAAATTCTCCGCCAATGCCTGAAACCAATACCTATCAAGCACTCAAAAATTGGGGGATGTTGGTTGTCCTGGCCTTGATATGGGGGAGTTCCTTCATTTTAATCAAAAAAGCACTGTTGGTTTTTTCTGCCGGAGAGGTGGGATCTTTAAGGATTGTCACGGCCGGAACGGTATTGCTTCCTTTGGCCATGCCAGTCCTAAAACATTTGAGCAGCCGCCAAATGGGATACCTGCTCGTAATAGGCTTTGTGGGAAGTTTCATACCTGCCTTTTTATTTGCTACCGCCCAAACCAACCTTTCCTCTTCCCTTGCAGGAGTGATCAATGCCTTGACGCCTTTAATGGTGGTCCTGGTAGGAGCCCTGTTTTTTCAAGCCAGGATTACCTGGAGGATAGTCCTTGGCTTAGCCATTGCTTTTCTGGGCGTAGGCATCCTGGTATTGGCAGGTGCTGACAGTGGGTTTTCTTTTTTTTCAGACTTTAACCTTTACGGCTTGTTTGTAGTAGCTGCCACCGTTTGTTATGGCTTGAATGTCAATATCATCAAATATAGGGTACAGGAAATTAAACCAAGGACCATTACGGCCATTTCCTTGATGATGGTTTTACCACTGGCGGCCATCTATTTATTCGCATTTACGAACTTTTCATTTAAACTCCTTCATGTGGAAGGTGCCTGGGAAGCAGCCGGCTACGTTACGGCCCTGGGAATAATCGGTACGGCCGCTGCATTGGTGCTTTTTAACGCCATGGTAAAGTTGGTTTCACCTGTTTTTGCCAGCTCTGTAACCTATCTGGTGCCTCTGGTGGCCATTTTCTGGGGTGTTTGGGATGGAGAGAAATTGTTTCCGCTTCATTACCTGGGGATCTTTGCCGTCATCATTGGGGTCTGGGTAGGCAACCGGAAATCCAGGCTTTCAAAATAATTCTTTCCCGGGCATTGAATTATTGGTATTTATTTGCCTAGTTTAAAGCTTGATTTTGATAGCGCCATTACCATGTTTGACAACTTCCTAGATTTTGATATTGATGTTGCGTTGAGAAACAGGATATTACAGACGATCCTTATCATTTTTATCATGTGGCTGATCAACAAGATTTCCGTAAGGCTGATTTACAGGGGAGATGCAGTGGAGCTCAAACGCCAATATCACTGGAGAAAGGTCATAGAATATACTTCTTTTATTGTGGGGATATTGATTATTGGTAACCTCTGGATCAATAACTTCCAATCCGTCACTACATTTTTTGGTTTGCTTTCGGCAGGCATAGCCATTGCCCTCAAGGATATTTTTGTCAACATCGCCGGATGGGCTTTTATCTACCTGAGAAAGCCATTTGATGTGGGTGACCGGATTCAAATCGGAGAAGTACAGGGGGATGTGATAGACCTCAGGCTTTTTCAGTTTTCTTTGCTGGAAATAGGAAACTGGGTGGATGCAGACCAAAGTACAGGTCGGGTTATCCATGTGCCCAATGGCAAAGTTTTTATGGATGCCCAGGCCAATTATTCTATTGGATTCAATTATATCTGGAACGAACAGAAGATTTACATCACCCTCAGGAGTGATTTTAAAAAGGCCAAAGCCATTTTATTGGAAATACTCAATGAGCACCTGAAGGACGATTTAAAGCTGGCTGAAAGGGTGTTTAAAAAAGCCAAGCAGGACCATTTGATCGTATACAAACAATTTACCCCGATGATTTTCACTAAAATCACGGAAAGGGGCATTCAGCTTTCCATGCGTTACCTCTGTGACCCGAAAAAAAGAAGGATGTTTGAGCATGCCATTACGGAAAGCATTCTGGAACGTTTGGGCCCAGAGGACAATATCCGCATTGCCTACCCTACTTCCACCATACTGCTTCATCAGGATAAGGTGCATCCGGAAACCAATCCTTTGGAAAAGAAATGAGACACAGATGCTCTTTATATCAGGAAATTACCGGATTTGGAGCAGATTTTTTCTTCACAATATCATCAATGATGGCCCGGGCATGAACGATGGTGTTTTCTATGAAAAATTCCCGCGTATTCAGGCCGCCGCAGACCACCCCTGCCAGATACAATCCCGGCACATTGGATTCCTGGCTGCTGTCGTCATAGCATGGCTGTCTTTTCTCATCCAGGCTTAGCTCTACCCCCAGCTGATCCAATAAGGCAAAATTGGGTTTGTATCCGGTCATGGCCAGTACAAAGTCATTCGCTATGCTCACTTCACCCTCCGGAGTGTTCAGAATTACCTCCTTCTCCCTGATTTCCTTGATCGTGGTGTTGAAGTAACCCTTGATTGATCCTTCTTTGATGCGGTTTTCAATATCAGGTAAGACCCAGTATTTGACCGTTTGGTCGATTTGTGGTTTCATGACTACCATGGTCACTTCTGCGCCTTTTCGCCAAGTCTCCAGGGCTACATCCACGGCAGAATTGCCGCCGCCTACCACTACTATTTTCTGTCCGATATAAGGCCAGGGTTCTTTATAATAATGCGTTACTTTTGGTAGTTCCTCCCCAGGAACATTCATGGTATTGGGCAAATCATAAAACCCTGTGGCCATGACCAGTTTTTCGGCCTGGTATTCACCTTTGGATGTTTTTACAGTAAAGCCAGCGTCATTTTTTTTCAACTGTAGAACTTCCTCATATAGGCTGATTTTCAACTGGTAATGTTTGACTATTCTTCGGTAATATTCCAGTGCTTCAGGGCGGGTAGGCTTATTGGAAATAGACATGAAGGGTATGTCCCCCATCTCCAGCTTTTCGGAAGTGGAAAAAAAAGTCATGTTGACCGGATAGTTGAAAATTGAATTGGTCAATACCCCCTTTTCCACAATCAGGTAGTCCAGATTTTTCTTTTGGGCTTCTATGCCGCAGGCCAAGCCAATTGGGCCGGCGCCAATAATCAACAGTTCCAACTTTTTCATAAGATTATAACATGATTATTCCATCATAGTTCCTGCCTGAGGCTATTTTCCCGGAATGTTAAATTCGGTGATTTCCTGATGGGGAATGGTACGAACTTCTTTAATCTTCGCTTTACCTTCCTGGTGCCAAAGCACAGCGGTGGTGTTGACTGTGCCGTAGTAGTCATCTACACGGATAAATTGGGCAGAAACTGCTTTTTCAAGTTCTCCGGACAAGCCAGTGGCAGGCAGTTCTTTTTCCGGAGCGGACTCCCTGGATTGAAGCAACCCCAATAAGTCATCCAAATTCGGGGTTTTACTTGCCAGCAGGGATTTTAACTGCTCTTTTGCCAACTGTACCTTGGGCCAGGGTGTATCCATATAGGCATTCGATATGGCATGGATTCCCGGTTTAACGGCTTGAATACCTCCTCCGTAATTGGATAAAACATACAGGTCTTCTCCGGCCCCTACCAGAAGGTTAAAGCCATTGTAATGCTCTTTTGATTCTTCGATTTGCCTTAAATAGGACTGCGGTGATTCGGTTCCGTTTAAAAATCCAGTTACCAGTTCCCCCCTTGATCTTTCGCGCGGCCTTTCATTGGGAATATCACGGAAATTGGTCAGCGCAGCAAAGCGTCCATCTGGATGAAAACCCAACCAGGTACCTCCTTCTTTCAAATCCCTGCCAGCATATATTCCATTTTCCCAATGATGAAGCGACTGGGTAGGCCTTTGGAAGTACTCATCCCGGTTGGCAGTCAATACCAATTTATAATCAGGATGCTGTCGCCAACTAAAAGTAATCAAACACATGCACAAATTAAGTGAGAAGCAGGCTACCGAAAAAACCTGTAGGGCAAATTTTTAACAAATTTTAATACGATAAATATCGTATATCTCTTGTTAATACGATTTTCATCGTATATATTTGGTACGAAATCAATCGTATAACAAGATGCAAGAAAAACCTACTGCGGCCGAACTGGAAGTTTTGGCCATTATCTGGGATTTGGGAGAGGCCAGTGTCCGTGAGGTACACGAAAAGTTAACACAGGAGAAAGAGACCGGATATACCACCACACTAAAGATCATGCAAAACATGTATGGTAAGGGATTACTCAGCCGAGATGATGGAAAAAGAAGGCATGTTTACCGTACTATGGTTAGTCAGAAGGATACCCAGCATTCTCTTGTAAAGAATTTTATCAGCAAGACATTTGGCGGATCAACAAAAAAGCTGGTCATGCAGGCTTTGGGACAAAGTGATCCATCCAGGGAGGAAATAGAAGAAATACGGGCGTTTTTAGACCAAATCGAAAACGAAAAGTCATGAAAACGACATGGTTTACAGGTGATTTACCCGAGGTGCTGGGCTGGTCCCTGCTGCACTCCCTGTGGCAATTTCTTTTGCTGGCTGCCATGTATGCTTTGATCTTGCGCGTGCGGATTTTTCAGATCCCTCAATACCGTTACCTGACAGGTTTATTTGCCCTTTTATTAATGTTCCTTTGTTTTATAGGTACCGCGTGGTATGAATACGGGCTGCTGCTTACTGAGACTACAAATCCCTCAACTTTAGCAGTCCATTTACCGGTCACCTCAGGAGAAGGGCCAATTGACGGGGAGAGCTTCTGGCGAATAAGCGCAGCGGCAGGAGCCTATTTTCACAAGTCCCTGCCCTACCTGGTAAATGTTTGGTTGATAGGCGTCGTTTTTTACATGCTACGTCTGCTGGGTAATTTTGTGAACTTGCAACAAATAAAGCGGAGGTCTTCAACAGATTTGCCCAAATGGATTTCGGACAAGGCAACAGCTTATCTTCAAAAAATGCAGGTTAACCTCCCTGTTGCTGTCCGGGAAAGTAAAGAAATTGAAGTGCCCATGGTTTTTGGCATACTAAAACCCATGGTACTGCTGCCGGCCGGATTGGTTTTTAACATGCCGCCCGAGCAATTGGAAGCCATACTTGCCCATGAGTTGGCCCATGTTCGCAGGCAGGATTTTGCCGTCAATTTAATTCAGTCCATTCTTGAAATGCTCTTTTTCTACCATCCGGCCTTTTGGTGGATAAATTTATCTGTCAGGGAATCCCGGGAACAAGCCACAGATGATTTGGCGATTGGAAGCGGAGCAAAACCTTCAGACCTGGCACATGCCCTGGCCCACATTGTAAACCGCACAGCCATGCAGGCTCCCGAACTAGCCATGGCTGCTCAAAAATCCGGTTTTCCAACCCTTCATCGAATCCAGAGAATGATGGGTGTAAAACCTTCAAAATTAGCCAACTCACCATTAATTACTAAAACCATGATGATTACCTGCTTACTTAGCTTTATCCTGCTACTGGGTGCTGCCCGTCAGGAGAATCCGACTCCTGCACCATGGCTCGAAACCAGATCGATAGCGGAATCCGCCCATTATTCATTAAGCCCTTCCGATTTAAGCCTTTTGGACAGTCTTCCCAAAAAGGATATCTCCGATGAAAAAGAATCCATCGAGGTGGAGATTGTATTGGATTCTCAGGAAATAGAGGAAGTAGATCTGGAATTGGACTCCATTCCATCGATGACATTCAGCCCGCCACCCATCATGGAATTTACTCCTCCATTTCCTGAAAATGTACCTACTCTTTCTAAAGTTCTGATAGAAGAACTGGGCGACAGTATCCGGGTTTATACTTCCAAAATTATCCGGTTTCACAGGGATACTACTCCCGAAGGGCTGGTCCAGAAAGAAAAATTTGAGGAAAAAATAAAAG
The DNA here is from genome assembly GCF_010993705.1 of Cyclobacterium sp. SYSU L10401. Lineage (GTDB taxonomy): Bacteria > Bacteroidota > Bacteroidia > Cytophagales > Cyclobacteriaceae > Cyclobacterium. The sequence continues at coordinate 34,118 of NZ_WOFO01000001.1, forward strand.
TGATACAGAAAAAAATGGAGGAGACTCAAAATGATCTTGAGACCCGAATAAAGGCCTGGGAAGCCGAATTTAAACCCAAAATGGAAGCTTTTGAAGCAAAAATGGAGGCCTGGAGAAGAGAAAATGAACCTAAAATAAAAGATTTTGAAGCTAAAATGGAAGCCTGGAGCAAACAGCAGGAGGCCAAATTCAAGGCAATGGAAGAAAAGATGCGGGAAAGAGAAAAATCCATGGAAGCACTTCGGGAAAAGCGGGAAGAAAAACCTTCATCCGGACCAGAAAAGTAAGTGCTTGTTTGCTTTTCTGGTTTTCCGGGAGAAAATATCCTTGCTCCAGGCTTATTTTCTGGTTGGCTTCAGGATCAGGTCAAGTGCCACCGGAATTAGCGAAAGGCCGGTGGCACTTGTTGAGCCCAGTTGCGGCCAATGCTAAAAAACACCCTTCTATACCACTTCGATTTCAGAATAAAAGAAAAAGGGCTGTTTCGTTTGTGAAACAACCCTTTTCTTGTCTGGTTACTTCAAGCGAGGCAAGCTTATTCGCTTTTCATTTCCATGGACATGATCGCCATATTGACCGATTCTTCATCGCTTAAGGCAGATGTCACAATGTAGAGATCCTGGTATCCCAGTTCTCCTTCATTTTCAAAAGACAGTTCAAATGGATGCCGGGCCCTTCCTTCTCCGGTTTTTTTTCTCAGGACGGCCTGACTGAGCAATTTCCCATCCGGGCTTCCGATCCTGGCTTCGATACGGTATCCAAAATCAAAAGGCTTTTGGGAGCCGGCCATAAAAGAAATGCCTGAAATGCCATTCAAATCAATATCTTTTAAAGTAAAATAACCCTCTGAATTCGGGGCCAGTAAAATTTGCTGTCCGTTAACATCATAGGTATTGAATCCTTCCGTTTCGTCCAGCTCAGCAAAATTGATTTGGCTATTTCTCAGGTATACCGCGGTAGAAGAACTAAGGGGTTTGATATTTTCTCCCCCTCTATCGGTAAAGCTGGCATTTAGGATCATTACTCCGTTGGCAGCCATTTCTTTTCCCTGTACGGGATCTATTTCTCCGGCTGCAGGAAGCGAGGGGGCCAGGTTTTCCAAGTCTCCCAGGGATAGTACCCAGGCCACAATTTTCCGGGCATCACCTTCCTTGAGATCCGGATTGGCCGGCATCATGGTTTCCCCCCATACTCCTGAACCTCCTTTGAGTATTTTATTGACCAGATGGTCTGCTGCTTCGGAATCACCTTCGTATTTCTTGGCCACTTCTGTATATGCCGGGCCTATGGATGTTTCATTTTCCTTATGGCATGTTTTACAGGTAAGCGATTCCATGATGCTTTTGCCTGCCATGGCTTCAGACATGATCTGGTGACCCATGGCTGCTTCGGCCTGGTCAAAACCCTCTATATAATCTGCCGAAACATACAAGGAAGATAGGTCATCTCCTGCTGACGAGTCGTCGGGGTCATTGACTGTCACCTGGTAGCTTACTTTTTTTCCAGGAAAATAGAAGCTGCCATTTCCAATAAATTCAATTTTGATTTCCGGAGCCACATTACCTGCGTACACATTGATGGTATTGCTTCGGGCGGTCTCATTGCCGGTATCGCTCACCTGAAGGGAAATATCGTAATCTCCTATGGTCTCATAGGTATACGTCAGTTCAGGTACATCTGTTGAAAGGGTCTCTCCATTACCCAAATCCCAGGAATAAGTCAATGGATCATTTTCCGGATCCCTGACATCTGCCTCTAGCTTTACTTCCAAAGGAAGGCTGCCGGAGGTTTTATCGGAAGAGATCCCAGCTATTACAGGAGCCCGGTTACCAGGATTATAATGGATGACTGACAGGGCGGCATCCGGGTTGGCACTGAACCAGCCATTGCCATATTCAAGCAGGTACAATTTTCCGTCCGGTCCTACTTCCAGGTCAATCAGAGCATTGTGTCGAACCCCTTCCATGAAAGGTTCCATTTTTAGATAATCTCCGTTTTCATCCATGGTTACCACCTTGATCCAACCCCTTATCCATTCATAAATGAAAAGTTTTCCGTCATAATAATCAGGAAGCCCACCACCATTTGGGTAAAGGTCCGAATAGTATACAGGACCGGCCATGGCATTTCTTCCGCCGGTTCCAACCTGGGGGAACTCTTCCGATTGATCATAGGGATAGTAAATGAAAGCCGGTTGGGCCGGTGGCAATTCTCTCAAACCCGTATTATTCTGGGATATGTTTACCGGAGAGAGGGGGTCAAACTGGATGCGTGGTTTGCCTGTATCAAAATTATAGGCACTGTAAGGGTAGTTGTCACCTACAAAGAAGGGCCAGCCAAAAAAGCCGGCCTTTTTGGCCTGATTGACCTCGTCGTATCCCTTTGGACCCCTTACGCCAAGGCTGTCTGCTCTTGCATCAGGGCCCACCTCTCCCCAGTACAGGAAGCCGGTTTTCTGATCCACGCTGATCCGGTATGGATTTCTGTTTCCCTGTACATATATTTCCGGTTTCGTACCTTCCATTCCCTCAGGGTACAGGTTACCCTCCGGAATGCTATAGCTGCCATCTTCATTAACCTTAATGCGGAGAATTTTGCCCCTCAGGTCGTTGGTGTTGCCGGAAGACCTGGCCGCATCATATTGTTCAAAGCCGGGACGATCATCCAGGGGAGCATATCCCCTCAGGGTATGTGGCTGGTTGGGTTGGTTAAAGGGGGTTGAGTTGTCCCCTGCCGATACGTACAGTAAACCTTCGCTGTCAAAAGCAATGGAACCGCCGGTATGGCAGCAAATATCCCGCTGGGAATAAAACTCAAGAATTACCTGTTCGGTATCCATTTTCCATTCATCCTCCTGAAATTTAAACCTGGAGAGCCGGTTGACCGATTTGCCTGTAGGACTATAAAAGACATACACCCAATGGTTGTTTTCAAAATCAGGATCTGCTTTGATGCCCATGAGGCCTTCCTCCGCATTTACCCTGGGAGCGTCCGTTTTCCAGTATACATCCAGGCGGGTGATTTGATTGGCGGTGGAATCTCCTGCTTTATAAAGCAATATTTCTCCCCTTCTTTGCGCAATCAGGACATCCAGGTTTGGCAAAATGGCCATTTCAGTAGGTTCGGTAAATTCACCCCTTACCATGGTCACTTTTTCAAATCGATCTGCCTCGGGAACCCTTTTGCTGGTTGCAGTTGAATAGTCGAGTTTTTTATTTTCACCAATTGCATATTTGATTCCTTCCAGCAAATGCTGCAGGTATAAATCCTCTTCAAAGGAAGCCGATGTGTGTCCACCCCCGGTGTAGAAAGCCCTGCCCCCATCATATTCATGGTACCAGGCGATGGGATGCTCTCCCATATCTTCTCCTCCCTGATAACTATCCTCATCCAATGTCATCAATACCTTTACACTTTCATTGAAATCTTTGTAACTGTACCATTCATCGGTTCTGGTCCATTGGTCCGGTAAGAAGGAAGTACTGCTGTGTGACTTATCCACCACATCTATTACGCCTTCCTGCACATTGGGATGCGGGTCATTGATACCGGGATGATCAGAAAAATAACCTCCGGTCATTTTTCCATACCATGCCCAGTCATATTCGGTATCCGCAGCAGCATGAATACCTACAAAGCCTCCTCCGGCTTGTATGTACCTTTCAAAATCTGCTTCCTGATAATGGTTCAAAACGTCGCCAGTTGTGCTCAGAAAAATAACGGCACTGTATTGTTCCAGGATTTCTTCCGTAAACAAGGCCGCATTGGTGGTCGTGTCCACAAGAAAACCATTTTCTTCTCCCAATTTATATATGGCTCGGATACCATCAGGAATGGATTCATGGTAAAAACCTGATGTTTTGGAGAAGACCAACACTTTTGGATCTCCGGATCTGGTAGCACAGGCACCTATAAAAAGCCCTGCAAACAAAAGGGCCATAAAGCCCTTTATCATGCGATTGATATACATACTTTGTTTAAATTTTGCAGCAATATAAAGAATATCTTTCTTATGTGACTTCCGTTTATCAATATTTTAGTTTAAATGACTGTAATCCTCATTTTGTTGTCGCAATCGGTTGATTCATCAAAAAATACAGATTGGAATTCTTTTTAAATTTCTTTTAAGCGGAGGATTGGCAGCACAATTTAATTTCTGGGATTCGATTATCAGTTATTTTTACGGGCGGCGATTCTATGCCAAAGGAATGGGGCAATTCCCTGGTAACGGAATCCGGCAAGGTATTAACCCAAATTTCCTTTTTTTACAAATTCCTTTCGGACTTTGAGAAAAAAGTTGGGCGCGTGTAGCAATCACAAACTTATTCATTGTAGTGTTTAGCCATGCAATGCCAGATAAATGAAAAACAGGTTCAAGGCGGTGGCAGATACTTTGTTCATCCACATGGCCATTTGGTGGCTGACATATTGTTCCGGATTTTTTTGGGCCACTAAAAACCAGAGAGAAAAATAACTCACTACCGGTAACAGGGCGAATAGAAATGCCCAAATGCCTGATTTAAAATCAATAATCAGAAAATATTGGATGAACGCAAGCCCCCCAAGCAGGAACCAGATGGCCGAAAATCCAAAAGTACCGGTAATACCGAGTTTGATACTGAGGGTGATGTCTCCTCTTTTGAGGTCTTCATCGTGTTGGTAGATTTGTGTCAATGGATAGGAGCCTAGCAGGAGAATGCTACTCAGTAAGGCGGGCATCCACACTTCTGTTTGTACCAATCCAACCAGACCAGGAGTCCCTGCGATGCCCACGTAACACATGCAGAAGGTAAAAGCTCCCTGAAAAAATCCGGCAGTAAGCCAACTTAAATACGGATATTTTTTGAGCCTGATGCCCGGATGGCTGTAAGCCATGGATACCAAGCCATAAACCAATACCATGATGAAAAATACTGCCCCCATAAAAACAGAACACACCAGCGCCACAAAAAAGAAAAGCTGGGAAAGGTAGTACAGGCCTTTGGTGACTTTTTTTGGGTTTTTCAGGCCACCAATGCTCTTTTCATCTTTATCAAAATAGCTGTTATAACCATTGCTGGAAGGGTAGAGCAACAGGTGAAGGACTATCCAAACCCAAATGGCCCTGAAGGTATCTGCTTCAGGGACAGTTGCCAGCGCAAATAAAAATACGGGCATCAGGTAATAAGAAAAGGGAATCCTCAGGTGTTCCCAACTGGATTTTTCAAACATAACTAGAAAGCTTGATAACTTTTCGCCAAGGCAACTGTTTTTTACTTATCTTGAAAATTACAATAAAAATCAGCTAAATAGAAATCCATGCAAAGCCATATCGTAAGTATTGGACTGGCCAATCCCGGAAACCCCATACCTCAGGAAAATATCAGTCGTTTCATGCAAATGGCTCACGGCCTGGATAGCAGTGAAAGCAGAAAATTGGGTTTTGTTTACCGCAAGTCAGGTATCCGGCAGCGGTTCAGTGCTTTAAAGGATTTTAACCAGGAGGATCCGGGTAAATTTGCCTTTTTCCCAAACAACCATACTTTGGAGCCCTTTCCTGGTACGGCCAGTCGCATGCAGGTTTTTAGAAAGGAGGCACCGGTTTTGGCCAATCTGGCCATTCAGCGGTGTTTGGTGAAGGCGGATGTATTACCTGAAAAGGTCTCCCATTTGATTCTGGTTTCTTGTACAGGAATGTATGCACCGGGGGTGGAAATGGACATTATTCAAGCCATGGGGTTCAGCAATAATATTGAAAGGTATGCCATTCATTTTATGGGATGCTATGCGGCATTTAATGCCATAAAGTTAGCTGACAGGATTTGTCGAAGCGAGGCGGAGTCCAACGTATTGGTAGTAGGGGTGGAACTTTGTACCATCCATTTTCAAAAAGAATACAATGAGGACAATGTCATTGCCAACGCCCTGTTTGGGGATGGAGCTGCAGCAGTGCTGATAAAATCCTCCTCACTGGAGGGCCTGGCGATAAAGCAATACCAAAGCAATATTTTGATAGAGGGGGAATCAGAAATGGCCTGGTCTATAGGTGATTTTGGCTTTGAAATGAAACTCAGTAAGTATATACCGGAGTTGTTAAGCAATGGAATTAGGGAGTTTAGAAAAAATTTGGAAACAAAGTTTGGGATTTCGCAGATCAGGCAGTTTGCGATTCATCCGGGCGGAAAACAAATTTTAAGAAAAATTGAAGCTGCATTCGGTATTGGAGAGGAGCAAAACTCCCACGCGCACCGGGTACTGGAGAAATTTGGAAACATGTCATCCGTCACCATATTGTTTGTTTTGGCTGCCATATTGGATGATCCGGGCATTCATGGAGATATTCTGGCCATGGGTTTTGGGCCTGGACTCACGTTGGAGACCTTATTGTTGGAAAAATGATGAATAAATTTTCACAGAGAAGTCAGGCCAAAGAATTAATGGACGACCTGCAAAGCAGCGGAAGTGAATTGGAACAGACGCTCCGTGAATTAAAAACCATCAACCTTTTGCTGGGAGGAAATACAGTCACTACTTCGGGATTGGAAATGCTGATCAGGGAAAAACCGCAGGAACTTTACACCATTGCCGACCTGGGTTGTGGAGGAGGGGATATGGCCATATTGATCAAAAGATGGGCCGAAGCCAAAGGGTACCGCAGTAAAGTAATGGGTATAGATGCCAATCCGCATATCATCAGCCTGGCAAAGGAAAATGGCAGCCTGGCAAAAGTTGACGTTGATTTCAGGTTGGGAAATGTCTTTGATCAGGAATTTTTGGAAGGGCAGGCAGACATTTTGACCTGTACTTTGTTTACGCATCATTTTACCAATGAAGAACTCATCCAACTATTGACTAACCTGAAAACGATGGGTAGATTGGGGTTGGTAATCAATGACCTTCACCGGCATTTTTTGGCTTATTACAGCATAAAAGGCTTGACCGCATTATTTTCTCGTTCCAATATGGTCAAAAATGATGCTCCACTTTCCGTGTTGAGGGCTTTTTCCAGGAAGGACTGGGAGTTCATTTTACAGGCTGCCGGAGTGGAGAAATTTAAAATTTCCTGGCATTGGGCCTTCAGATGGCAGGTTATTTGCTGGTTTTGAAGAAATTTTCGTTTTATAAAAACATTTCAAACCACAATTACATAATACTATGGACATGGATACCATTGATTTTGGAGGCATGATGGAAAATGCCCCAGAGTTTATTTTAGGAGCCCTCACAAAAATATTGATTGCCTTAGTTATTTATTTTATAGGTAAGTGGGTTATCAGTTTTGTCTTGACGGCTACGAATAAGATTTTTATCAAGTATGATGTTGACCGTTCGCTTATATCCTTTCTGAACAGTTTTCTGAAAGGATTATTGTACGTGATATTGATTTTGATAGTCCTTTCCAATCTGGGGGTTGAAGTTACCGCCTTTATTGCCATTTTGGGTGCTGCAGGTTTGGCCATTGGTCTGGCACTACAGGGCTCATTGGCCAATTTTGCAGGTGGGATATTGATTCTGATCTTCAAGCCGTTTAAGGTAGGGGATACCATCGAAGCACAAGGAACCTTAGGCTCAGTAGAAAACATTGCCATTCTTTACACCACTGTTAGGAATTTTGATAACAAGGTGGTAACCATCCCAAACGGAGCATTGGCCAATAACAGCATCACCAATTTTTCTGTCAAGCCTACCCGGAGGGTAGAAATGGCTGTGGGTGTGGCTTATGGAACGGATTTGAAAAAAACCCGGCAGGTAATTCTGGACACCCTGAAAAAGGATGAAAGGATTCATGATGACCCTGCACCGGCAGTTTATTTCACCAATTTCGGCGACAATTCACTGGATTTGTCAGTAAGGTGCTGGTCTGACGCAGATAATTTATGGCCGGTATTCTGGGATAATATGGAAGCCATCAAAGAATCACTGGAAGCACATGACATTGAAGTGCCTTTTCCTCAACGCGATGTGCATCATTTCTTTCCTGAGGGAAAGCCTGAAATCAAGGGGTAAGATATTATCAAAAAGGGTAAAAAAGCCGGAGCCTCCAACACTACCAAGTTAAAGAGGCTCCGGGTAAACCCTACATTAAAAAATAACCAACTACCAAAACTCAACCAACTTCACTTCCAACTACACACGTAATTTGCTTTCAAAAAAATAAAATCTTCAATCTGGAAGGATTACACAACCTTCCGTGTCATAATTGACCAATATTTTCTCATCCTTATCGTTTTTGAGTTGCAGGCTGCCCTCAGTAGGAGCAGGCACTCCTGATTGCATGCATTCCTGTCGATAAACGATTGATTTTAAAATTTCAAAGGATGTTTTGGAGAAATTGTCCGTTGACAATGTTCCGTATCCAGATAAATAAATCCGAAAACCTGTTTTTTCCGTTGATAATTGCAAATCCCGGATATAAGCCTGATTTAAAATAAACCTTTGGCCTTCGGAATTTATTACCTGGAAATTGTTCGTTTCCGAAGCAAACCGTAAGCTTCTGCTAGCTACCTGATATCCCAGGTTTTCCAGTTTTCGCTGGCCTTGCATTTGCTGTCCATTTAGGGAAAAATTTTCGAAGGTAATCGTCATTTTACTCCCCTTATATAGAAATTCATCTGAGTAGGAAATGGTTAACACACCTTTTTTTTCCAATCCCCTACTAGAGACACAGCCGTCGCCATAATCTACTTTTATCTTTTTGTTTTTGTCATCCCTGCTGATCCTTGTGCCGGGGCAGCTAGATTCATCCAGCAGCGGCATGATCTTCTGCTGTGTCAAATCCTGCTGCATGGCAGAAAGTGCCAGCAGATCTACTTCTTCAATCAAGCCCATCAGATCAGATATCTCTAAAGATGGTATGATCTCCATCCTCGGATTGAGATCCTGCTGCTCCGTCGGAATACAGGAAAAAAAGATAAAAGGGAAGATTGCTGCCAACCATTTAACCAAATATAATTTTGGATTTCCCATCGATTTTCTTGTGATAAAGTCAATGATCGTTTGTTTGTATTCGAAATGTAATATGGAATTAATTGTTAAACCAATAAAAAACAAATTATTTTATCTTAAAAATGAACAAAACATATATTTGATTTTAAAAAGCAAAAAAATAGATGTGCCTGAAAAAATCTACCAAAAAATGCGGTTGCCTGGATAAAAAATGCAACTTAAATGTGCTTATAATGAATTTTCAACAACAATGAGCTAGATTGAGCGGGTAATGTTAAAGTTTTTATTATTAAATTGATATTTTGGACTGCGTTTGACTTCCTCGGGCTCAAGACCCAATCATTGAAGAAAAACCATGAGCCTTAACTATCAAAGGGTTGAGGTGCAGATCAGAAAACCAAAAGCTTTACCTGATTCACTTACAGCTGGTGAAGGAATACTGTAAGCCGAAAATAAATTTTATCTTTGGCCCCTGATCCATGAACCCACACCATCAATGAATACTGATTTTGATCTTACGAACCCGGCAAAATCTTTGGAATTGGCCCGGAATAGAATCCTTCTCCTTTCTATTGGCAGGTTGATTTTATTCTTTTTGATGGGAATCGTATTGGTGGTAGGGATTGCTGAAACCCATTGGGTTGTGTTGACTTTTATTCCCCTTAGCATTCTTTTTGTTTGGCTGATCCTCCAATTCAATCATCAAAAAGATGTAGAAGCTTTCTATCTGGCTGTGGACGAAATGGCTGGGGTGAGTCAGAAACGGAGGGAAAGAGACTTGTCGGAATTAGATAGCGGGTCTATTTTTGTTGATGCTTCTCATCCTTTCTCCAGTGACCTGGATTTATTTGGAGAGCATTCTCTTTATCAGTTGATCAATCATACGGTAAGCAAAGGGGGAAGTAAAAAACTTGCCCAATGGATGCGTTATGCCCTGGCTCCGGAGCTGGCGGTGAAAAAGCAGGAGGCATTAATGGAATTGAGTAAGAAAGAAAAGTTCCTGGTTGTTTTCGAAGCGCTGGGCAAAGCTTTTTTAAAACAGGAAAAATCCAAAGACTTGTTTTATCAATGGCTAAATGGGTCGGTAAGCTGGAGGAACATTTATTTTTTGCCCATGGTTTTCGGACCCATCTCAGGATTAGTGGTATTGATTGGAGTATTGTTTGGGTACATTCCTGCAGCCTACCTGAGTTTGTTTATACTGCTTGGACTGGGATTGTTAAGCATGGTGTTTAAGCCCCTGATGAAGGCCATGAAGGCGATGCCCAATGACAGTGATTTGAAAACATTTCAAGCCTGGGCAGGTCTGCTGGAGAAGGAAGACTTTGACCATCCCTTTCTTCAGGCGTATCAAAAACCGGTCAAAAGCCATGGGTTTCTGGCTTCAAAAGCCTTGGAGCAGCTGGAAAGCCTGACCTTTTTGATCCAAAACAGGACCAATTTAATGTATCTGATATTCAATGTTTTTTTCTGGACTGATTTTTATGTGCTTTACCGTCTTGACAAGTGGAAAGTGCGGGTAGGAAAAAGTATGAAAGACTGGGAAGATAATTTCGAAAATTGGGAAGCCCTGGTTTCTTTGGCGGCTTTTATACAGGAGGAAGCATTATCCAATCCCGCCCAATGGTCCGGGGAGAAGGAGTTGGTCATGGAAGAGGTAAAGCATCCTTTGATCAGACCAGCAGAATGTATTGCCAACGATTTCTCCCTGAATGCTAAGGAGAAAGTAGTCCTGCTTACCGGATCCAACATGTCCGGTAAAACCACCTTTATGCGGACGGTGGGGATCAATCTGGTTTTGGCGGGGATGGGCATCCCTCCTTTTGCCAGGACCTTCGTGTGCGGTCCGTTCCAACTGTATACCAGCATGAGAAATACAGACAGCTTGGGCGAAAGCGTGAGTTCTTTTTATGCTGAACTGGCAAGGATCAAAGGACTGCTGGACCTCGCATCGGAGGGAAAGCCTATTTTTTACCTATTGGATGAAATTTTAAAGGGTACCAATACTGCGGATCGGATTACGGGTAGCGAGGCATTGATCCGTCAACTTGCACAAAGTACCTCAAAAGGAATCATTTCTACCCATGACATTGAATTGAGCGAATTGGAGAACCGCTTGCCCACCCTGGTCAATTATAGCTTTCATCATGATATTCAACAGGATGAAATTGTGTTTGATTATACCATCAAACCAGGTCCTTGTCCCAATTTCAACGCTCAGAAACTCATGGAACTCATGGGGATAAAAATTAAGTAAATAATTGTAGAAAAGAAGGGATAAATTTTTTTGGCATCAATTTTGGTAATTTATATATATTATTTATAATTAAATTTAACCAACACCACTATGAGTTCTTTATTGTATTTAATTGCGATCATCCTTGTGATAGCATGGATTTTTGGAGCGTTTGTTTATAGCGTAGGTGGACTGATTCATATTTTATTGGTCTTAGCCGTTATTGCGGTATTGTTTCGTCTTATTGGTGGAAGATCTGTATAGACGAATGTATTATATTTGATAAAAGGCCGCCCAATAGGGGGGCTTTTTTTGTTTCCATCCGTATAATATGCCTATTTTTGCTTTTCGAAATTAAAGTAAACCAGCATAATCGTGCAGACAAATTACCAGCAACAGACTTTGGGTATTTTGGGAGGTGGGCAATTGGGCAGGATGCTCATTCAATCCGGAATCAATTACAACCTGAACATACATATTCTGGATCCCGATGCCAATGCACCGTGTAAACACCTTTGCAACCATTTTGTGCAGGGTGATTTGAAAGACTTTGATACCGTTTATGAATTTGGAAAAGCCTGTGATGTGGTTTCCATAGAAATTGAACATGTCAATACCCAGGCCCTGTACCAATTGGAAAAGGAAGGTAAAAAGGTGTTTCCCCAGCCACATATCATCGAAATGATCCAGGACAAAAGGAAGCAAAAGCAGTTCTACCTGGACAAGGGTATCCCTACCGCCCCTTTTTTGCTGACAAGTGACAAGGAAGCGGTCAAACAACAAGTGGATTTTTTACCTGCCGTTCATAAATTGGGGAAAGAAGGTTACGATGGCAGAGGGGTGCAGCTGCTTCGCAGCCCGGCCGACCTGGACAAAGCCTTTGAAGCCCCGGGGCTTCTGGAAAAATTCATTGATTTTGAAAGAGAGTTGGCGGTTATAGTTGCCAGAAATGAGCGGGGAGAGGTAAAAAGTTTTCCTTCTGTGGAATGTGCCTTTCATCCGGTACACAACCTGGTAGAATTTTTGTTTTGCCCAGCAGACATCGATACTGAAACTGACCAAAAAGCGCAGCAACTGGCATTGGAGGTCATTCAAAAATTGGAAATGACAGGACTTTTGGCGGTAGAAATGTTTGTGACCAGGGGGGGAGAAATCCTGGTCAACGAAATTGCCCCCCGCCCCCATAATAGTGGGCACCATACCATAGAAGCAAATTATACTTCCCAATTTGAGCAACATCTGCGGGCGGTTATGGGCATGCCGCTGGGGGATACCGGTCTCAGGAGTCCGGCAGCAATGGTGAATCTCCTGGGAGAGGATGGATTTACCGGAGAGGCAATGGTAGAAGGACTGGATGAAGCCCTCCGGGAAAATGGCGTTTACCTGCACCTCTACGGAAAAAAACTAACCAAACCCTTCCGAAAAATGGGGCATGTTACCCTATTGGCAGCGGATATGGATAGCCTGAAAACCAAAGCACAAAGAATCAAGGAACTAATCAAAATCAAAGCATGAGCGATATCAAGGTAGGCATTATCATGGGTAGCCAGTCAGACCTTCCGGTCATGGCGGAAGCAGCTAAATTTTTAGAAGAGATCGGAGTTGGGTTTGAGCTAACGATCGTCTCTGCACACCGAACACCCCAGCGGATGATAGACTATGCCGGAAAAGCCAGTGAACGGGGCATAAAAGTAATCATCGCAGGTGCAGGCGGAGCGGCTCATCTGCCGGGGATGGTAGCTTCCCTGACCACCCTGCCCGTCATTGGTGTTCCGGTAAAGTCCTCCAACTCCATTGATGGCTGGGACAGCATCCTGTCTATTTTGCAAATGCCTTCCGGTATCCCAGTGGCTACAGTGGCCCTAAACGGTGCCAGAAATGCCGGTATCCTGTCCGCTTCTATGATAGGAGCTTTTGATGAAGAATTAGGCAGCCGACTGGCCGCTTTTAAGGAATCCCTGAAGGCAAAGGTAGAAAGCAGCGCAGAAGAAATTGAGCAAAAGGGATGGAGGGAAATTTTAGGGGAGTAGTTGGTGTTTTTCCAATAACCTGAGTTGAATGAATTTATCAAGACCTTTATGGGGTTAAAAAATTGAACAAAAGCAAAAGACCTTCCTGATAAATATTCCATTCCACTTCTGAAATCCCCTTCCTGGGCAATTATAATGCTGATAATTTTCAGGTGCTTGTTTTCATTACCGCCAGTCAATTTTGAAAGCTTATTCGGGTATAGTCACAGTTTTTTACTTCCCTTTTCAATGATTATTTCCTTGTTTTCAACAATCATTGCATGGTCCTCAGGATGGAGTTTTGGACCATAATTTTCAGCATAAACCCGTGTAAATGCTGCCCCATAAAACAAAATCAAACAGGAGTAGGACACCCACAATAAGACCAATACTACTGACCCTGCCGCTCCATAGGTAGATCCGGGTTCGGCAATTCCAAAATATAGGCTCAACAGTATTTTTCCCAGGTTAAATAAAAATGCCGTAATAAAACCTCCCAGCCAAACCGAATGCCAACGGACCTTCATGTCTGGCATAAATTTGAAAATCAAAACGAATAAACCGCCCAAAACTACTGTGGAGAAAACAAATTCCAGCACATAGGCAATGGCCACATAGCCGGGTTCCCACAGACGGGCCAGGTGACTACTTACCAATGTCAATGCGGTGGAGACCACAAAACTAATGATCAATAAAAATGCAATGGCCATCACAAATGCCAGGCTCAAAGCCCGGTCTTTGATGATTTTCCAAAATCCCGCCTTGGGGTCTGTTTTTACCCCCCAGATTTCATTCATTGAGATCTGCAGCTGATAAAAAACACCCGTAGCCCCAAATATCAACACCGCAATGCCAAGAATGGTAGCAAATAGGGTCCTGCCATCCTTTTGGGTATTTTCTACGATGGCAATCACTGCCTGGGCTGCATCTGCTCCTAAGGCTTCTGAAATTTCAGCTGTAATCTGCCCTTCTACAATCTCCTTTCCCCAGAAAGCCCCCACGGTATTGATAATGATGATTAGTAATCCCGGAAGAGACAATACAGCATAGTAGGCCACCACAGCCCCCAGTCTCCAGGGATTGTTGTCATTCCAGATTTTGGCCGCTTTCCAAAAAAGCCCGGGTAAATGCGCGATTCTAAATTTCCCCTTCCTCCTCACGGACACACTTTTCTTTCGTATCATTTCAATAAAAATTAACTTTTATCCGGCCATCAGATAATCAATCCGTACAGCATTAACCATGCCCTTATTATGGTTGGAATTTCTAGTTAAGCTTTTGGATGCGAAACCAGCATTAATGTAACTAATTAAATTACAGCCAGCTAAAAAATTTGTCGGGGAAATAATTCAATCCATTACCTATTCTTTTCATTATTCGACTGATTCCAACGATACAGAAATTTTCAGGCAGCGTCAACCTGATCGGTGTTGGTTAAATATTAAAATTAAACCAATAATAAACATTATATATGTTTAATAGTTGATCTTTAAAATACATTATCTTTTTATCCATGAAAGGTTGAATTCGAAATGGAACACACTTTATTTTCTAATTTAAAAAGTTGTTGGAGGTAGAGGGGCATAAAACGGTATTTACCGATTTTATGGAAATCAGAAACGGCAGATCTACTATGAAAAAAATCTTACTAATTTCTTTTTTGATAGGGCTTAGCCAGATCGGGTTCAGCCAGGAAATACGGTTGAATACCTATGGAGGGTATGTATTCAAAGACCGGGTAGACTCCTATTATTCTCGTACTTCTTATTTTGAAGGTCAGATACAGGATGGGGGCCGATGGGGAGGAGGCATAGAATACCTTATCCCTGATCGGGGCGGATTGGAAATAAAGTACCTCCGGCAAAACACCAATGCACCAACGGTATACCAGGATGGCACCAATTCAGGGGGACAGGTTCAGCAAACTGATTTTGATTTGAGGCTGAATTGGTTGATGGTAGATGGTACCCGTTATTTCCCGGTGAACCAACTTATTGAACCTTTCGCCGGACTTGGAGTAGGAATGGGGATTTTCTCTTTGACCAATCCGGATACGAATAACCAACGATCTACTACCAAACTGGCCTTGAGTGTAAGGGGAGGAATCAATTTATGGCTGGTGGATAACCTGGCTTTTCGGGCCCAAGCCTCCTTAATGTCCGCCGTGCAATCCATCGGAGGAGGCTTTTTTTTCGGGACGGGTGGCTCAAGTGCCGGATTGAGTACTTATTCCAGCATGTACCAATTTGGATTCGATGGTGGTTTGGTATTCCGAATACCTCAAAATTAAAGTCCTAAAAAGTTAAAATAATTTACATTAACCTACTGATTTAAATAAAACCTCAACATCATGAAAAAATTCATCCTGTTCTTTCTAATCACCATTTCATGTGGCCAACTGTGCTTTGCCCAAGACATCAATGATGAAATCACCCTTATCCAGGCTGAATTTGGAATGGGTAAAAAACAAGTGGTAGAGGCGATTATGGACCTCCCTGAATCGTTGACTTCAGGATTTTGGATGGTTTACCAACAGTACGAAGGAGAAAGGCGATTGCTTTCAAGGGAACGTATTTTATTGATCAATGAATACCTCAACAAATACGATGAAATCGACAATGAAACGGCAGACCATCTTTCCAAAAGCCTGTTAAAAAATTCCACTTCCCGGGCCAAATTACACCAGAAGTATTACAAAAGATTCAAAAAGGCCACCACCCCAAGGTACGCAGCAAAATTTTTCCAGCTTGACACCTATATCCACAGTACTATCCGAAATTTGACGCTACAGGAACTCCCCTTTATTGATGAAATATAAGGGACAATCCAATGAATCATGAATAAAATCATCCGAGTACTGTCATTTTGCCTACTCCTGGCATGTTTACAATGTGCCAGGAGTCTGGTTTTGGTAGATTCGGATAGGTATGGAACCTTTGACTTAAGTAAGTACCAAACCTTTGATTTTGTCCAAATTGATGCCGATAAAACCGGATCCCCAGCGTTTGAACAAAACATCCGGTACCTGCCACAAGCCATCGCCTAAAAAAATCGAGCAGAATGGACTGCGCCAGTCTTCCACCAGTCCGGTTCTCCAGCTAAACTTTGGTACAGTCATATAGGATAAAGTTCAAACCCGGGACACCAACCGGGCAACAGAGATCTTTATGAATATTGGTCAGGGTACTTATATCTGGAAACTAAAGGAAGTTCCCATGGTCACCTACAAGGAAGGCAGCCTTAGGTTTCACCTGATCGAAAATCAGTCCAATGAGGCCGTATGGACGGGGACCATTCGTAGGACCTTGCCTAAAAAAACGGAAAATGCGCCGGAAACGATCGGCCATGTCGTAGAAAAACGGTTTAAAGGAATGACCAAAAAATTACTTTTCGGCCCGTGCATATATCTTATTGATTGCCGTGGAAGGTAAGGCTGGCATAGGCGACGTCCTCCTGAAAGGGTTTTTCAAAATTGGACACAAAAAAGCCCATTCCGGTGATTTCATTTTCGGCAGTGTGGTTTGCGCGCGGGTTTTCTTTAGGTGATTTTGAAGATATAAGCTTCTCAATAGGATCAGTGGAATTAGCTGGGGCTATCGGTTTTGCCTATAGGTCTTACTTTTTTCCCCCTTGACCTTGTCCCGCTGCACAAAACTGGTGGGGAGTAATACCATAACCCTGGAGCATACAGGCCAACAGGGCCCAATTACCCATCACCATTCTTTAAGGGTTAGAAATGAACGGTTTTCATTATTTTCTCTGCTTTTTTTACCTCCAAGGTAAAAGTCTGTGCATTCCTGTCCTTATAGTCACCTAGTGGGGTAAATTTTACCTGATACATGCCAGGGTTTAATAGAAATTCCTTTCCTCGATCATAGGTACGGCCTCCGGCTACGTTTTTGCCAGAGGACTCTTCTGTTAAGGTAACCATACTGTCAATGGATCTGTCCGCTACCCGTGCGTCAATATGTACAGTCCCTGTTTGGAAATCAAACATAACAGGAGTAGTTCCGCCTGCCTTAATGGTAATATTTTCAATTTCCGCATAGGTGTCCATACCCTTCATGGCGAGTGCCTGAATGGTGATTTTATACGTACCTGGGTTTACCTCTACTTCTTTGGGTGCATTATAGGATCGAAGAGAAGCAACCACATTTTCATTTTGGTCAATCACTTTTACCATCGCATCCCAAAAGTCCCCATTATTTAAGATCGAAATCCCGAACTTCCCGCCGTCAAAACTAATCTCCTGATGCACCAGGCTGTCTTCCCAACTTTCTATGTCGGTAACAGTGACCATTTTCACATCACTGCCTTCGAGCGGGCTTGCTTCAAAATTGTATGTGCTAGGTGGCAAATAAAAAAAGGCCGTGTCCCGGTAAGTGCGTACACTTATTGGCTCTCTTTTTCCAACGACATCATAAGCCTTAACCATGGCATCAATGGGCTTCCCGTTCTTTACGGCATATACCGAAGCGTTGCTTTTGGGTTTGTCTATGGTAGCCGTAGTAACTTCATTCAGGACCGCTCCCAGGTCCAGGGCATCTTTTGCGGGGAAGTACCGACCCTCACCGGCCATCGCAGCGCATTTTAATGGCTCGGTATCTTCATCGACTAAGCCAAAACCGATGATGTGCAAGCGAAAATCAATTCCTTCTTTTTTGGCTTTCCTCACTACCTCACATATGTTTCCGTCGCAGGACTCAATCCCATCGGTTACCAAAATGATGGTTGCCTTGGCTTCTGATTTGCTTAAACGATCTATCACTAGCGCAGCGGCATAGGCAAGCGGGGTCATGCCCAGGGGTTTGATTGCGTGCAATTCGGAAATGAACTCCGGTTTCGTTCCCTCGCTGACATCCACCAAAAATTCAACATCTCTGCAATCACCTTTATTCCGGTGGCCATAAGCGACCAATCCGATTTGTTGATTATCCGGAAGGCCGTTGACCGAGTTGGTCAACACCTCAGCCGCAATTTCCATTTTGGTTCTCCCGTCTATTTGTCCCCACATGGAACCGCTGGCATCATAAATAAAGATAATGGGGGTGTCGTTTTCAACATTTGGAGCCATTCCTGAGTAAGCCGGGAAAAAGGCCAGAATTAGGAGGACTATAATTTTCATAGCTATCAGAAGATGAGGAGGATACAATAAATATAATCAAAAAAATCAGATTTATTGCCTTCATTCTTTCATTCCTTTTTTGCAACCGGTAAATAGCCTCACCAAGAAGAGCTTCTGTAGGTTCGAAAGCAAAACCCAATCTTTTCTATCTTTGCTGTCCACTTTTGTTCCCCGAAGAATCCTGTCTTCCGGATCAGCCTACGTCAAAAAAAATTAGACCGGATTATGTATTAGCTTTCGTTATGAAGGCTGAAATTGCAAGAAAATCAGGTAGTTCAAAGTCCTCATCATTTCTTTTTATTTCCGGACTTGTTACCAGCTCCAGCCAAAAGTGGTTTGCAGGATATAATCCAAGGGGCGGCTGGATCGGAATGGTTGGTTATCATAATTTATCGTCATTCCGGTCTTAATATAAAAATCCTTGGGTAATCTATAGGTAAGATCCAATCTGAAATCAGTTCGTATCCTGTCCTTCTCGGTAATGCTTGGATAAACAAAGATGTTGGAAAGCAGCCCCAGGTTGCCCATATCAAATATGTTTAATTCGGAGGCAATCCAAGCTTCAGCGCTTTTTCTGTCCGTTGGTTCCCCTATGAAATTTTCGTTGTTAAATGCGGCTCCGCCAAAAACCCTCCAGTATAAAGCATTTGATTTAAAAAAATCCCTACCTCCTCCGACCAGGGTGTTGGTCCGCAAATTAAGAGATTGTTCCGTATTGTATAGGTATTCTATTCTGGCCAGGGCAAACCAACTTTTTCGGGGAAAATGTACGGCAGTGATGTTGCCATCTCCACGACTGATATTTTCTACTTCATCTTGTGCCGTTACCAATTTATTAAAAGCAGCATCAAAAGACCACCTTTGGGTAATGTAACCTATATGGCTGCGGGCAGAAAATTGCCGTTGATTCCTTGCCCTGGTGATGGTAAAACCGAAATCAATACTGGCACTTATGCGGTCAAGAAAACCTTTATCTACTGATTTGATGTATAAAACCGCATCTAACGGAAGGGTAAGTTCTTCCCCTTGGACGGGACTGATTTTTAGAAAACCCGTTTCGGGGCTGCTGATTTTTCCGTACATTCTGCTCGTGGACCTGGTAGAGGTGATAAAGAGAGATTCGGAAAAGATAGCCTTTATTTCACTCCATTTAACTTTGAAATCGGATTTGCTATAAGGGGTTGCGATAGTTAAAACACCTCTCTCCATCGATTTGATCTCCCCAAGCAGGAAATGATCGCTTTTTACGACCACTGAATCACTTTGGGCATGGACGACACCAATTTGCGAGGTTAATGTTACTATAATAATAATGGAGAACAGGTATTTCATAGATTATTCAAAAAATCACGGGCGAAAGCCAAAAAAAATGGCAAGCCAAATTTTTCGCTCCAGTGATCTTCATCTTTTTTTGTCCGGTGTGTGGTAACATTGGATCTCTGAATTGAAAACCACAAAAATAATTTGCCAAGCCGGAAAGGATCCTGGAGAATTCGGTTTTACCTACAATTGAAGCGGGTGTAGCCCCTTAAATTCGGACCTGCCTTGGCCATGCTATCCTATAATCCTTCCGGCTCTTAAAATCAGATCAAAAGGGCAAAATATCTCCCTCGCTGTCATCAGAGAAGGTAGTCACATCGGGCTGGTCCTGCTTTTGGTTTCCGGAAGCAGCTCCACCCCCTCCGTTGCTGTTGTCCTGGCTGTTTACCCGCCAGACTTTCACATCTGTATACCAGCGGCCATTGTATTCCCTGCTTTCTACTTCTATACTTGCGGTAATGTCACTGCCTTCCTGTATATTAAACTGGTCGATTTTATCTCCCCATACGGTGAGGCAGACTTTCTTGGGATACTGGCCGGGGGTTTCCATGATATAGTCCCTTTTTCGCCAGGTACCATTTCTGCCGTTACCTGATTGTTCTTCCAGTACCTGAATGATTTTTCCTGAGATTTCCATGATTGGTGTTGATGATTGAAAAAACGAAGGTACTCAAAAGCGATCGGATTTTAAAGCCTTCTGCCGTTTGAATAACATCGATTTGCCTTCCATTAGTTGAGGGCTTGCACCCGACTTTACCCCAGGTTTTTCACCGCATGGTCCACCGCCCGTGCCGCAAAGGCCATATAGGTCAGTGAGGGATTTTGTGTACTGGTAGAGGTCATACAGGCCCCATCGGTGACATACACGTTGGGGCAGCTGTGGATCTGATTCCATTCATTCAGTACGGAGGTCTTGGGATCCTTGCCCATTCTTGCACCACCCATTTCATGGATGTCCAATCCCGGTGCCCGCTTGTCGTCGCGGGTGCGGATATTGGTAAACCCTGCAGCCTCAAACATTTCGCTCATTTGTTCCAGGTAATCCTTGATCATGGCTTCGTCATTGGCATCATAATCCATGGAGATTTTCAATTGTGGAATGCCCCAGGCATCTTTCTGATCCGGATCCAGACTTACCTGGCTTTCTTCCTTGGGAATGGTTTCACCCATCATATGAGATCCTACCCGCCAGGGTCCGTATGTTTCCCTGCTCATGGCTTTTTCCAGTTCGTCTCCGATACCGGAGTAGTCATTGATCATGCTGCGGTTGGCACTGAAGCCTGCAGCATAACCCCTGAGGAAGTCTGTTTCCTGCTTGTATACATTTCTGAAGCGGGGAAAATAACCGGATGTAGGCCTTCTGCCTTCGGTAGTATATTCTTTCAGCCCATCATACTCTCCCGAAATGCCGGCCCGGTAATTATGGAACGCCACATATTTGCCCAGCACGCCGCTGTCATTTCCCAGGCCATTGGGAAAACGATTGGAGGTGGAGTTGAGTAGGATCAGGTTGGTATTCAGGGCACTGGCATTGACAAAGATGACATTGGCATAATATTCGGTAGTCTCTTTGGTTTGGGCATCTATCACCCGAACCCCGGTGGCTTTCCCTTTTTCTGCATCGTAGATGATGGAATGTACTACCGCATGATGCTGCATGGATAGGTTGCCGGTATTGGCTGCCCAGGGCAGGGTGGAGGAATTGCTGCTGAAATAGCCTCCAAATGGACAGCCCCGCTGACAAAGCGTTCGGTTCTGGCAAAGTGCCCTGCCTTGTTTGGCATAAAATTTCCGGTTGCCGGTAATGTGGGCGCACCTGGCTACTATGATTTCTCTTTCAGGATAGTTCTTTCGCAAAAAATCCTTGAAGTACAATTCTCCCGCAGTGAGTTCAAAGGGAGGCAAAAACTCACCGTCTGGCAAATTGGGTTTGCCGTCCCTGTTACCGGAAACGCCGATAAATTTCTCCACATGGCTGTACCAGGGAGCTATATCCTTGTACCGGATGGGCCAGTCCACAGCAAAGCCATCTCGGGCAGGCCCTTCAAAGTCAAAATCACTCCAGCGCTGCACCTGCCGGGCCCAAAGCAGGGACTTGCCACCGGTTTGGTAGCCACGGATCCAGTCAAAGGGTTTTTCCTGAACATAGGGATGCTCGGTGTCCTTTACAAAAAAATGCTGGGCATCTTCCCGGAAAGCGTAACATCGGCTGACGACCGGGTTTTCTTTTTTGACCGCTTCAGGTATATTTCCCCGGTGCTCAAATTCCCAGGGCATCATATTGGTGGTGGGATAATCCTGTACATGTTTTACCTCCCTACCCCTTTCCAGTACCAGGGTCTTCAATCCTTTTTCGCACAGTTCTTTGGCAGCCCATCCGCCACTCATCCCTGAGCCGATGACTATGGCATCAAAGGTGTTTTCTTTTTTACTTTTTATATTCAGATTCGCCATGGCGTATGTTTCTTTTATGCGTTTTCAATCTTTTTACTTCCGAAAAAGCGGGCTGGAACCAGTTCATAGGGTTTGATCTCAGTCATGAAGTATTCGGAATTCAGGTAACCCTGTAGTGCAAATTGTTTGGTAATGGCCAAAAATCTACCCATCTCAGTGGTTTTGCTCCCAGGCTCGGCTTCCATCGCCATGGTCTGCCTGATGGCATCTGCTGCCGTTGCCTGATCCATTTTTGAGAAGGCTTTGCCAAAATTTTGTTGGGAGAATTCATCCCACTGCTTGAGGCCATTGACAAAGCTTTGCTGTTGATTTTCCTGGAGGCAGTCGTTGCACATCACAAGTACGAAGTCCTGGAGCTGAAGGTCTTCCGCTTTTTTCAAGGTAGTTCCTGGAAAAATGGTATTGGTGATGCGTGTCAACAGCGCTTTTTGAGAGGCGGTGATGTTTAGGTTTTGATAGGCTTGCAAAATGGCTTCCTCACTGAAATCGCAGGCCGGTATGGTGATGATACCTCCTGTGAGGATCGCCAATTGCTTCATGGCTGATCTTCTATCCATAGTTATTGGCAGATTAATTGAAATTGCAGGGACAAGTTATTGATTTTTTGATTAAGCATCACAGGTTTTTTTTATCGGTGGTGGATTAAAGCGAAAATGAAGTAATTTTGGAGTTCTATAGAATTAATCATAAAACCAAACCTTGATGTCTCGTATTGTAATCATTCTACTCTTATTTTTATTTCCATGGGCTATTCAGGCCCAAACTACGATAAGTATTGTGGATGCCCAAACCCAGGAGCCGGTCCCCTATGTATCCCTTAAAGGGAATAACCAGCAAACCTACGTGGCTGACCAGGATGGGAAGTTAAGTTTGACGCTGGATACTCCTACGGAGATGCAACTGAGCCACGTGGCTTTTGAGAGCCGGCAGGTACTGCTTCCCATTTCCGGTCAGTTGACCATTTCTTTGCAGCGGGCAGAGAATTCCCTGACGGAGGTGGTAGTGAGTTCATTTGATTCAGAAAGGCCGCTTTTAGAGCAGGCAGCAGGTATTGTCAGGGTTGCTGAGTCGGACTTGTTTCGATTCAATGAAACCTCATTGGTCCATGCCTTCAATACCAAACCAGGTATCCGGGTGGAGGAAAGGGCTCCTGCCAGTTACAGGATATCCATTCGGGGCAGCTCGCTGCGGGCACCATTTGGTGTGAGGAATGTTAAGGTTTATTGGAATGGTATGCCTTTTACGGCAGCGGATGGTACCACTCCCCTCAACATGCTGGATCTCTCCAACATCCAGAATACGGAGATTATCAAAGGGCCTGCGGGGAGCATATATGGTGCAGGCAATGGAGGAGTGATCAGCTTTAATAGTGATCAGGAGGTTAGCACAAATAAAATAAGCACCGACCTTTCGTTTGGCGATTTTGGAATGGTTCGCTACCGCATAGGAGTTGACCAGCAAATGGAAGAAGGAGGCCTCAAAGTGGCCTATGTCAATCAAAAATCGGATGGCTACCGGGACCACACCGCCATGGACAGGGAAGTGCTCCAATTGTCAGGTCATTTCAAGCCCTCTGACAAGCAGAGGCTCACCACACAATTGCTGTATGCAGACCTTTATTACGAATTGCCAGGTGCGCTGAACGCTGCCCAATTGGAGGAAAATCCCCGTCAGGCCAGACCCGGATCGGCCGCCCAGAATGCATCCATCGACCAACAGTCCATGTATGGAATTGTGTCCCACGACTATCAATTCAATCCTGATTTCAGCAACAAAACTTCCCTGTATATCAATACAGTGGATTTTGAAAACCCTTTCAACCTGGATTACAAAAAAGAGACCCAGTTCAGCTATGGTGGCAGGACCAGTTTTACCTATGATGGAAACTGGGGATCCATTCCGGTAAGGCTGATTGGTGGAGGAGAATACCAGTTTTCCAAAACTGCAGCCCAGAATTTTGGCAATCGGGGAGGACAGGCAGATACGGTCCGTTTTAGTGATGAATTGCTGACAACAACCGCATTTCTTTTTCAGCAGTTGGAAGCGGAATTATCAAGCATGTTTTTGATGACCATTGGACTGAGTGAGAATTTTTCCAGCTTTGATATAGCCAGAAATATTGATGCCATCAACAGGATGCCTTCCACAGCCAGGCGAACATTTGACCCGGTGATCATTCCCAGAATTGCTTTATCGGCAAAATTAAACCCAACAGCTGCGCTGCACGCCAGCATCAGTTCCGGATTTTCTCCGCCTACCATAGATGAGGTCAGGACCAATGAAGGAACGATTAACCTGAATCTGGAAGCGGAAAAAGGAATCAATTATGAAGTCGGCTACCGGTCCAGCTTCAATCAGGGTAGGGTTAATGTGGACGCTTCTTTATTTTATTTCAACCTGGATGAAACAATCACCACTTTTACCAATGAGCAAGGCGTGGTGTTGTTTCGCAATGCCGGCGCTACCGATCAGAAAGGAGTAGAGGTATTGGTAGATTATGCGTTGATCCGGAACCAGCTTTCCTTTGTACAAGAATTGAAACTCACCCATACTTTTGCCGGGCATTATTTTACTTTTGCAGACTTCGTTCAGGGAGAAAACGACTACTCCGGAAATGACCTGACAGGAGTGGCTCCCCATACGGTAGTCAATCAGTTGGATATTCGGACCAGACCTGGTTTTTACCTCAATTTCACCCATCAATTTGTGGATGATATCCCCCTGAATGATGCCAACACGGTTTATCAGGAGGCCTATCACCTGATGAATGCCAGGACCGGATGGAGGGGCAGTGCAAGCACCAAATTAGATTTGGAAGTTTTTGCAGGCGTGGAAAACCTGTTGAATGCCAGTTATAGCCTGGGCAATGACCTGAATCCTTTTGGTGGCAGGTATTTTCAGCCTGCGGCGACAAGAAACTTTTATGGAGGAATAAAGGTTGGTTTAAAGTATTAGCATTTAGAATGATTATGAATAACAGACCCATATTTAATATAGAAGAAGTCAATAAAATCATCAGGAACAGGAGGTCACAGTTTGTGGCCCAGTTTAAGGAAAATGATCCTGTTGATGACCACATCATTTTGGAAATGTTGGAAAATGCCAATTGGGCCCCTACCCATAAATTGACCGAACCCTGGCGGTTTGTGGTTTTTTCCGGTGATGGCTTGCAGAAACTTGCTGAATTTCAAGCGAATCTGTACAGGGAAAGAAGTGAGAAATCTGGAAAATTCATAGAAGCAACCTATAATAAGTTCAGAGAAAACCCACTGAAAGCTTCCCATATCATTGCTATAGGCATGAAAAAGGACTTGCGGGCCAACCTTCCGGAAATGGAAGAAGTGGCAGCGGTAGCCATGGCGGTACAGAACATGTACCTGACTGCCAGTGCCCATGGATTGGCGGCTTATTGGGGTACCGGCGGACCAACTTTTTGGCCTGAAGCCAAATCCTTTTTTGGTTTGGAGGAAGAAGACATGTTGATGGGCTTCTTTTATGTGGCCAAGCCTGCTTCCGACCGCTGGCCTGAAGGAAGACGTAATCCGATTTCTGAAAAAGTAACCTGGGTAAAGGAAAAATGAGCATTTGGAAAAGAAATGCGCCCAATCCGGCAAGTTGTTTTTGCTGGGTAATCTTGGCCGGCATGCTGCTGACTGCCTGTGGAGAAGATTTTATCCCCAAACCCAAAGGATACAACAGGATCGATTTACCAGATAGGGAATTTGAGTCATTGGATATGGATCTGCCTTATTCCTTTGAGCATTCCAGGCACCTGCAAATCGAGCCGGACTCTTTCAACATGGCAGAAAAAAACTGGATTAACCTGCACTATACTTCTCTGGATGCCCGGATTCACCTTACTTATAAGACCATCGAAGGGAAAAGGGAAAATCTCAAGGCCTATCTGGATGATGCCCTAAACCTCACTTTCAAGCATCAGGTGAAGGCTTATGGCATAGATGAAGGTCTGGTAAAGACCCCTGCAGGCTATACGGGTTTGGTGGCGGAACTGAGTGGTGAAGTGCCTACGCAATTTCAGTTTTTTGTGACCGACTCTACCCAGCACTTTTTGCGGGGAGCTTTGTATTTCAGGACAGCCGTAAAAAATGATTCCCTGGCTCCTATCATCGAATACATCAAAAAAGATATGATGCATTTGATCAATACTGTTGAATTTGATTGATAATGCCAGTTTAAATGTCTACCTTACAACGGAATGTGGCTAAATACCTGTTGATGGTTTCCCTCCTTCACCCAGCCCCACCTCAATACTTTCCATACACTTACAATTACCCGATTACAATTTAAATAACGATATATGGCAACGCCAAAATTTTCCAAGTCTACCATTTCCTTTCATCAGGACCTGAAGAAAAGGGTGGCAGATTATTTTACAGAAAAAAACCTACCCCGATCTGGTAACGGACCGCTTTATTTTAAAGCGGGGCTCATGGTTTTGTCTTTTATTCTACTATATGTTCACCTGGTTTTCTTTACTCCTCATTGGGCTATTGCCTTGGTGGAATGTTTGGTCTTGGGAGCCCTGACGGCTTTTATTGGGTTCAACGTCATGCATGACGGGGCCCATGGTAGCTTCAGTGACAAGCCCTGGATCAATAAGTTGGCTGGGATGTCCATCAATTTTCTCGGGGCAAATGTGTTCATGTGGAAAACCAAACACAATGTAGTACACCATTCTTATACCAATGTGGACGGGGTAGATGACGACCTGAATGCCAGGCCATTTTTAAGGCTTTCCCCAAGTCAGAAAAAATTCAGGATTCACCGTTTTCAGCATTATTATTTCATGCTCACCTACTCCTTGCTGTACCTGTATTGGGTATTTTTTACGGACTATAAAAAATATGTGACCAAAAAAGTAGGCATGGTCCCGATTCAGAAAATGAAATTATCCGACCATATCAGCTTCTGGGGTTTTAAGGCAATCCATTTGGTGTTGTTTGTAGGTATTCCGGTTTACATGATGGGATGGAGTCAGTGGTTGGTGGGATTCCTGGTGTACAGTCTGTTTGCCGGGCTTTTACTGACCATGGTTTTTCAATTGGCACATAGTCTGGAAGAAACGGCCTTTCCTGTACCTTCCCCGGTTACCAATAGCCTGGAGGACGAATGGATGATTCACCAAATCCGTACCACAGCCAATTTTGCCACGGGATACAAGTTGCTGACCTGGTTTTTAGGGGGCTTGAATTATCAGGTAGAACACCATCTTTTTCCAAAAATTTCACACATCCATTATCCGGCAATTAGCAAGATCATCAAACAAGCCTGTAAGGATTATAACATCACCTATCTGGAACACGAAAAACTTCGCCTGGCCTTTTTGTCCCATTTCCGACACTTGCGGGTTCTTGGTACAGCCTAAATTTCTGGCAGGCTTGCCAAATCCATTAATACCACTTACATTTGTCACAAGATCATTAGGGGTGCCCCAATATAACGGGCTGAGATCATACCCATATTACCTGATCCGGGTAGTGCCGGCGAAGGGAAATGAGAAATAGCTAATCGTACGTAATGCTATTGGGTAAACAATTAACGAAGGAATACCCCTTTATTCCTTTCATGTTTAACCGAAGTAAAAGAAATATTATGATTCGCATGTATGTGGCAGCAATTTTTTTGTTGCTAAGTCAATGGGCCCTCGCCCAAAACCGCATAGAGGGGGAGATAAAGGATGCCGACAATGGCATGTCACTACCTGGCGCCAATGTCTTTATAGAAGAAGTGGAAAAAGGGACGGTCTCTGACCGGGAAGGTAAGTTTATTCTGGACGGCCTGGATCGGGATAATTTTACGCTAAGGATCACTTTTGTGGGTTACCAAACCCTCAGGCTTACGGTCCCTGCTCCTACCAATGAACCACTCATCGTCCAGTTAGAACCTGCTACGCTGAGCACGGAGGAGTTTATCGTGACTGGTACAAGGGCATCAGCGACTACCCCAACTACCTTCCAACTGATTGACAAAACAGCACTAGCTAAGGACAACCTCGGTCAGGATTTACCAATGTTGCTCAATTATACTCCATCTATGGTTACGCACTCAGATGCCGGCGCAGGGGTAGGCTATACAGGTCTCCGTATCCGTGGTACCGACCAGACCCGGATCAATGTGACGGTAAATGGTATTCCCTTAAATGATGCCGAGTCCCATGGAGTGTTCTGGGTCAATATGCCTGATTTTGCCTCTTCTGTAGAAAACATACAGATTCAAAGAGGCGTCGGCACCTCTACCAATGGGGCGGCCACTTTTGGTGCCAGCCTCAATATCCAAACCGATAATAAAAGAGAAGAAGCTTATGCAGAAACGGACCATTCCTTTGGTTCTTTTAATACCAGGAAGCATACCGTCAAGGCCGGTTCTGGTCTGATCAATGACAAATGGGCAGTGGATGCCAGGCTTTCCAGAATTTCTTCCGATGGATACATCGACAGGGCATTCTCTGATTTGAAGTCTTATTTTGTCTCCGGAGGCTATTTTGGGGAGGATCATGTATTTAAGGTCAATGTTTTCTCCGGATCCGAACAAACCTATCAGGCCTGGAATGGGGTACCCGAAAACCTGCTGGAAAGCAACCGTACCTACAATGGGTATACCTATGAAAATGAAACCGATAATTACCAGCAGGACCATTACCAGTTTATTTATGCTGGAAATTGGGGGAGCCATTTAAAAGCCAACTTTGCCCTGCATTACACCCAGGGTCAAGGCTATTACGAGCAGTTCAGACCAGATGATAACCTGCCGGACAATTATGGAATTGCTCCCATTTCCATTGGCAATGAACTGATCAATAGCACGGATATCATTCGCAGGAGATGGCTGGACAATGACTTTTACGGAGCCGTTTTTTCCCTGCAGTACGTCTCCGATGATGGAAAGCTGGATGCCATTCTGGGTGGAGGAGCCAATAGGTACGACGGTGACCATTTTGGAGAAATCATCTGGATGGGAATAGCCGGTGATACCGATATCAGGGACAGGTATTATGACAATGTAGCCATAAAAGATGACCGAAACCTGTATCTGAAAGCCACCTATGAAGTACGGGATAGGTTGTATTTGTTTGGAGACCTTCAATGGAGAAATATCCACTACCGCTTTGATGGTATCAATAATGATCTCAGGGATATTTCCGGAAGTCAGGATTATGGCTTCTTTAATCCAAAACTGGGCCTGTCTTATGAAACCGGAGCGGGCAAAACCCTTTATGCTTCCTATGCTGTCGCTAACCGAGAACCTGTACGCAGGGATTTTACTGATTCACCCCTTACTGAAATTCCCAGACCGGAAAAATTGAATAACCTGGAGGCAGGACTTAGGGTAAACCGCTCCGCTTATCAGTACAGTGCCAACCTTTATTATATGGGTTACCAGGACCAACTGGTACTTACAGGACAATTGAATGATGTGGGAGCCTATATCCGCGAAAATGTGGGCAGCAGCTACAGGGTTGGAATAGAGCTGGATGCTGCAGTGAAGCTGGCGCCACGCTGGACACTTGGAGGAAATATTGCCCTCAGTAGAAACAAGATCGATTCCTTTACGGAATACAATGATGTGTACGATGAAAATTGGGGATTTGCCGGTCAGGAGAGCACGACCTTTTCGGATACCGATATCGCTTTCTCCCCTGGCCTGGTGGGTAGTGCCATTTTGGATTTTCGCCCGCTTAAAAATATGGAAATCAGTTTGCTGAATAAATATGTGGGTCGCCAATACCTGGACAATACCCAAAAGGAAGACAGAAGCCTTGACCCATTCTGGACCACTGACCTCAGGATGTCCTACGTTTGGTCCCCGGGATGGGTAAAGGAACTGGCCTTCTCGCTAAAGGTAAACAATGTCTTTAATGAGTTGTATGAGCCCAATGGCTATACTTTCAGCTATTTTGTGCCGGCTGAAAGTAACAATGGAAGAGAATTGGTTACGGAAAATTTTTATTACCCGATGGCAGGCACCAACGTTATGGGAGGTGTTTCCATAAGATTTTGATTCCAATACATCAGCACTACCGGAAACCCCAAAAAGTAAAACCTATTTTTTGGGGTTTCTTTTTACCGTATCGGATCACCATGGGTTTGGCGGATAAGCTTTCTGGATAGGAATGAGGAATTTTTAAGCAGGTTAACTGCCAGAGAGGATACCATAGGGGCTCCGAAAAGCTTTTGTACATTTCGACCCAAACGGAGTCGGGTCTGGAAAAAAGCTTTCCATTCTTTTTGGTAGGCCTTTTGGATGTCACCCAGTTTATTGTGTTTCAGGAAAGAATCAGCAGCCAATTTGCCCGTGTGTATGGCTATGGCCATGCCATTGCCACAAAGAGGAGTAATCATGCCGGCTGCATCTCCCAGCATCAAGATGTTGTCCTCCACAGGAGTCTTGGTGGCAAAGCTGATTTCATTGATCACCTCTGGCCTGTCCCATAGAAAATGCGCTTTTTCGAATATTTCCCGGATCAGGGGATTGGCAAACAAATATTTTTCTTCCATGGCACCAATACTTCCCGCATCCCGGAGCTGCTCTCTGCTTCCCAGGTAGCACAGGTTAAAATGTCCGTTTTCGATTTTATTGATTCCCAAATAACCGCCGCTGTAATTGTGAAGGGAGACTACATGATCTTCCTGACCATCAATTTCGATATGGTATTTGACACCTACGTAGGGACTTCTTTGTTGGGCAAAATTTCTGTTGAGTTTTTTATCAATTTTCGATCTTTTCCCATAGGCACCTAGGACATAGGAGGCTGGAAGTAGGGTTCCATCACTGGTTTCCACCCTAAAATGCTGGTTTTCGGGCAAAAATTGGACATTCGTGACCTGGGTTTTTTGGAGAAATTTCACACCTTCATCCAGACATTTTTGATAAAAATGATGGTCGAGCACAAACCGGCTGATACCAAAACCCCCAAGTTCCAGGGGAAAATCTGCTGCCTCACCGTTTACAGCACTTAGCCGGAAATGATTGATGGAAGCCGGAAAATGTTCGAAGGGAAACAATCCCTCTTTGATCAAAAAATCTTTCACCTCATTGGAAACATACTCTCCGCATACCCGGTGGAAAGGATAAGCCTTCTTTTCAATTACCAGTACACTTTTCCCTTGCTTTGCCAAAAGATAAGCCGCAGTAAGGCCGGATAACCCTCCCCCAATGATGATTATTTCATTTTCAAACATGTTATTATGTTTAACCTTTCTCTAGCAGAATGGTTTATGGTAATGGGTTTTATTTAAATGGACTATTTCTGGTAAAGACTTAGTAGCAGTTTCAATTTAAAACTTTATTTTCGGCATTCAATTAAATTTATTTATAATGAAGATGCATATTCGGAAACACAGGCTTGTATTTTTTGTATTGTTTTTCACAGGGTTTGTCCTAAACCTGATTTTGGCCAATCAGGCCCAGGCGCAAAGGAGTATAAAGAGAAACAAAAACAAGGAAGTTGAAAAGGAAGTTAAAGCTCCCAAGGCCAAGGATGGATTAAAGCCATACAGTGAGGTGATCACAGATAAGGCAATTTCCAAAACGGGCCTGTTTACGGTACACAATGTAGAAGGGAAGTATTATTATGAGATACCGGAGGATATGCTGGGCCGGGAAATGCTGATGGTCACCACCATTGCCAAAACTGCCTCAGGTATCGGCTACGGAGGAGAAAGAACCAATACACAAATGCTGCGCTGGGATAAGAACGATAAAAACATCTTACTAAAGGTGGTGTCCTATTCCAATACTGCGGCTGATTCGTTGCCGATTTACAATGCCGTAAGGAATTCCAATCTGGAACCTATACTTTATCGTTTTGATGTGGTAGCAAAAGGTAAGGATGACAAGGGCTGGTTGATTGAAGTCACGGATCTTTTTTCCAAAGATGTTCAGGCACTGGGCCTACAAAAGAGTCGACGCACTCAATATAAAGTATCCCGCCTGGATACGGACCGGACCTATGTGGAGCGAATCAGCCCCTATCCCACCAATATAGAGGCGAGATATGTACTGACTTATGCTGCTTCAGAGCCACCTTCCAACGCCAGTACGGGTTTGATTACGGTAGAAATGAACAGCAGCATGGTGTTATTACCCGAGGAACCCATGAAGCAACGCCTGGCAGATCGAAGGGTAGGCTGGTTCAATACCCGGGTGACGGATTATGGATTGGATGCCCAGAAAGCCAGTAAAAGAACTTACCTGGACCGCTGGCGGCTAGAGGTGAAGGAGGAAGACATGGAGAAATTTAAGGCTGGTGAGCTGGTTGAACCCAAGAAACAGATTGTTTATTACATTGATCCCGCTACTCCCAGCAAGTGGGTGCCCTATTTAAAGGCAGGAGTGGAGGATTGGAATGTGGCTTTTGAAGAAGCGGGATTTAAAAATGCCATTACAGCCAAAGATGCCCCTAGCCCTGAGGAAGATCCGGATTGGCACCCTGAGGATGCCAGGTATTCTGTGATTCGTTATTTTGCTTCCGACATTCAAAATGCCTACGGACCACATGTTTCGGATCCCAGGTCCGGAGAAATCATTGAATCGGACATAGGCTGGTACCATAATGTGATGAACCTGCTACGCAATTGGTTTTTTGTACAGACGGCAGCCATCAACCCGGAAGCCAGGGGAACAGCGTTTAAGGATGAAGTTATGGGCCGCTTGATTCGCTTTGTATCGGCTCACGAGGTGGGACATACTTTGGGGCTGCCCCATAATTTTGCCTCTTCCTTTGCTTATCCGGTGGATTCCCTGCGTTCAGCAACGTTTACGCAGGAATATGGTACGGCTCCCTCAATCATGGATTATGCCAGGTTCAACTACATTGCCCAACCTGAGGACCAGGGCGTACACCTTTATCCGGAAGTAGGGCCTTATGATAAATTTGCCGTGGGATGGGGTTACAGACCCATACCGGAGGCAGGTACTCCGGAAGAGGAGCAGGCCATTCTGGACCAGTGGATATTGGAAAAACAGGGAGACCCGGTTTATCGGTACGGTCGGCAAGGCAACCCCTACGACCCCAGTACCCAGAGCGAAGACCTGGGAAATAATGCCATGAAGGCCTCGGATTATGGGATCAAAAACCTGAAAAGGATACTGCCAAACTTGATCGAGTGGACTGCTGAAGAAGATAAACCCTTTAAGGATTACAGTGATTTGGAAGAATTGTATGGTCAGGTTTTGGGCCAATACAACCGGTACATGGGTCATGTGAAGACCAATGTGGGAGGAGTCTACGAAATTTACAAAGCCACTGCACAGGACGAGGCGGTCTATACCCATGTAGACAAAGCTACGCAAAAAGAGGCCCTTGCATTTTTGAACAACGAATTGTTTGCCAGTCAGGATTGGCTGACCGATCATGCCATAACAAGCAGGATTCAGGATTTTGGTGTGCTGGACCGCATCAGAAAGTTACAGGTAAACACCCTCAATGCGCTACTGGAATGGGGAAGATTGGGCCGGGTAATAGAGAATGAGGCCATCAACGGAGCGGAAGCCTATGCCTTACTGGAGTTAATGGATGACCTTAGAAAGGGGATTTGGTCGGAATTGCCTGCCGGAGAGGCCATTGATGTAAACCGCAGGAGTTTGCAACGGGCGCATATTGAGCGATTGGAGGAATTGCTTACCAAAGATGCCACCGGGAGATCGGCAGCGTCCTTGAACGCTTCCCAGTCAGATATCCGTCCGGCTGCAAGGGAAAGCCTCACAACCTTGCAGGGCCAGATTGAACAGGCAATACCCAGAACGGCCAATAGGATGAGCAAAATCCACCTGGAAGACAGCCTGGAAAGGATCAAAAACATTTTAGACCAAGACTGAAAATTCTTGTTGAATTAACTTGAACCTGCAACCCTGGCTTGTTTTACAGGCCGGGGTTGTTTTTTTTGACCGTTGAACAGGTTTTTAGCCCAAATATGGTATACAAGGGGCAAAAGCTTACCAGACTGGTGAGCAGAAAAATAGCTGCAACGGCGATTAAAACGATGCCCAGACTGGCAGAAACTGCACCAGTATAGTAGAGGTAAACGGCCACCAGGGCAATGATGGTTCTGACAATCCGATCGGTAGTACCCATGTTCTTTTTCATGATGATGTTTTTAAGTGAATCAAACGAGAAACCAGGCTATTGATTATGGAATGACAAATGAGGCAAACCAAAGCCAACCTGAACAATTTTTTTACTGGTTCAATCTAGTCATTTCTCTCCAGGCAAGAGGTGACAAGTGTCACATTTTAAAAGATGGTCCAATTATTTTTATAAGGGCTGATCCTTGAATTTGGTTTCGATGATAATGTCTTCCTCCAAAGTCCGGTGAACCGGGCATTTGTTGGCAATCTCCAGCAGTTTTGCCCGCTTTTCCTCATTCAAAGCTCCTGAGATTTTCAAATACCGGGTGAACCGGCTGATTTTAGCGTCTTTTTTTTCAAAAGCCTCCCCATCCTTTCTATGTACCTTGTCATGGTCCAGATAAACCACAATTTCCTCTAAATCCCATTTCTTTCTCTGGGCATACATTTGCAGGGTCATCGCAGTACAAGAGCCCAATGCAGCCATCAATAAATCATAAGGAGTAGGACCCAGGTTATCCCCTCCTACTTCTTTCGGTTCATCTGCCAACAGGTGATGAAAGGGGGTTTTCACTTCGGAGGTATACCCCTTTCCGGCCAGCCGAACCTTTACTTCATGGCCTTTGGTGTCATTCGGCGGGCTCCTTGAAGGAATGTATTTTTTGGCCCAGGTACTGATTATTTCCCCTGCATACTGACTGTCTTTGGACTCGGATAAGAGATGGTCTGCTCCATCCAGGGAAACGAAGCTTTTGGGGTGGAAAGCTTTTTCATAGAGTTTGGCAGCATGGCTGATGGCTACGATGTTGTCCTGCGGAGAATGCAGGATAAGGATGGGTTTTCTTAATTTTGAGAGGAATGAGCCGAGGTCTTTTTCCTGTAGGTCCTGAAGGAAAGAATGATTGATTCCAAAGTCTCTTCCTCCAATATTTACCCTGGCGTTGCCTTTATCTTTGATGGTATCCAGGTGCTCTTCAAACAAGTGAGAAATATGCAGTAGATCAGAAGGGCTACCTATGGTCGCCAAGGCCTTGATGCCCGGCAACGATTGGGCGGCATAGATGGAAGCGGCTCCTCCAAAGGAGTGCCCGATCAATAAAGAGGGTGCCTCGTATTCCTCAGCTAAGAAATTGGCTGCGTCTACCAGGTCAGAGATGTTGGAGGACAAGTCCGTGTTTTCAAATTCCCCATCACTGTTTCCCAATCCGGTAAAATCAAAACTCATCACTGCCACGCCCATTTGAGAAAGGGTGTTGCAGATGTTCTGGACGGCTTTCAGGTTTTTGCTGCAAGTGAAGCAATGGCCAAAAAGCGCGTAAAACCTGGGAGGCTGATCCAGTGGATGATAGATAAAAGCAGCCAGGTTCAGGTCTTTTCTGTTTTTAAATAATACTTTTTCAGTTTTCATAGTAGGTAATATCAGGTAGATGTGTGGGTGGCAGGGAAGCTGTGAGAAGCTCTTCCAAAAGCCTAAGGCCACAATATTTCACAATTCAGCAAGCCATAAAAATGGGTTTCAATGAGGAATTAGTCATGTTTTCAAGACTTCTTTCCCCTGAACTCACCTTATAGGGATGGCAATATGTAGAAAATACGGGAAACCGGGAAAAGTATCCCAGTTTCCCGAATCCTTCGGATGATCGCAACTTTTACCTTATCCCGTTTGAAAGGCTTTATTATCTTCGCTGCCAAAAAGCACAGGAATATCCCACCACTCGCCAGACATCAGCAGGCCGAAGACATCAAATAATACAGTACCGACTATTCCTGCAATGATGGCGTTTTTCCAATTGATTGATTGCATAACGAATAAACTTTTAGATTCAGGAATTAGATTTAATTCAATGGAGCTGCTTCCGGAAAATCTATGGGTACCTTTGTCACATTATGTAACATGTTGGTGATGGCTTTTTCGCCTACCGCTACAATGGTATCTACCAGATTTTCTTTATCATATCCGGCTTCAAAGAAATTTTCCAGAATCTTGTCATCAATTTTCCCCGCATTTTCCATGACCGATTTGGCCAATTTTGCCAGGGCATCAAATTTTGGGTTGAAAGCTGCTTTTCCTTTGCGGATTTCAAGGACTTCTTCGTCAGAAAAACCGTTCATTTTACCGATGGCGGTGTGGGCCGCCAGGCAATAGGAACAACCATTGATTTGGCTGACTACCAGATTGACCACTTCTTTTTCTTTGTTGTTCAGGCTGGTCTTGCCATTGGCAAAGGCGGTATACCTGGCCAAGGCATTTTTTGAATAGGCGTAGGTAGCATAGATATTGGGAATAAAACCCACACCACTTTCGATTTTCTCCAGGATTTCCCTGTTTTCACTGCTTACTGTTGCTTTGCCTGGTACTTCAAATTTTGTGTTGCTCATAACTTCTTTGTGTTTCTAATTTAATGATGTTACAAAGGTGCTATGAATGGCAGGCTTGGGAAATGGCAATACAACCCTATTACTTGTCAATTTTTCCCGAAGGAAGGAAATTGGCAGAAAAAATAAGGATTCACATCAAAAAGTTACTGCATTCCGGATGTTTCCAGCCTGGAAACGAAGCGGACGATTTCATCCACCATGGATTCACGTTCTTTAAAAGGAATCAGGTGTCATTTATTTTCAAAGGTTTTTATTTCCAGCCATTTTTCTGGGATTTTCTTTCCTGAGTATCTCCATTGGTATTTATTGAAAAGTTCAGTTTATTGCAAGTCTACAAATAGAACGTTATATGGGTATTCGATGCACGATACTACTACTGCTTATGGCTGGGACAAACGTAATGGCACAGGAATATTTTGAAAAACAGTATGCCGGAGTCTGGCAACGAAATTTGAACTATTCGAAAGCCGTGGCCGAAGCCATGCCGGAAGTGAACTACGATTTCAGACCAACGGATGAAGCCATGTCTTTTCAGGAGCAATGGCTTCATGTTGTTGATAATATAAGTATGCTGACCGCACGCATTACAGGCGATCGTAAAAACTTTTACCGCAAAGAGGATGCGACCGGCTTTAGTAAAGCAGATGTCCTGGATGTCCTCGATCGGGCCAATGCCTATGTGCTGGATTTGATCCGAAATGCCTCCGAATCTCAGCTAAATGAGGAGATTGAATTCGGGGGCGTTTCCATGACCAAGGAAAACATTTTTTACCTGCTTCGCGATCACCAGGCCCATCACCGGGCACAATGCCTGGTATACCTTCGAATGAAGGGAGTA
This sequence comes from Cyclobacterium sp. SYSU L10401, assembly GCF_010993705.1. Classification (GTDB taxonomy): domain Bacteria; phylum Bacteroidota; class Bacteroidia; order Cytophagales; family Cyclobacteriaceae; genus Cyclobacterium. The sequence goes on from NZ_WOFO01000001.1 coordinate 71,491, forward strand.
TCGGCTCCCGGCTATGTCGGCTGGTAGATATCCTGCTAAAAAAATGTCAATAGGATAATATTTGCTGTTTTTGGGAAATTATTGCCTGGAAACGAGTGTTATTGATCCATGAATGTATCCTTTCCACGATTAATTTGTTTCATTGCCCTGACTTTTTTTGCCGTTCCGGCAATTGCTCAAAGCCTGCCGTTTAAAACCTTGCTAAAAACTACCTATGACAAGGATTTTCCCCTGGTCTATCCCGAGCAGAAAGACTTGCTGGAGGAAGCGGTGATTTTGGATACCCGTGAACGGGAGGAATATTCCGTTAGCCACCTTGAGTCAGCCCAATGGGTAGGGTACGAAACATTTTCCATGGAGTCGGTGTCCGAAATTTCAAAGGACGAGACCATTGTGGTTTATTGCTCCATTGGAGCCCGAAGTCAGGAAATTGGCAAAAAACTAAAGGCGGCCGGGTACCAACATGTATACAATTTGTATGGAGGGATCTTTCACTGGGTCAACGAGGAGAATCCGGTTGTGACCCCCAATTCTGATCGAACGGATCGGGTACATACCTACAATAAAATGTGGGGCGTGTGGTTAAATAAAGGGGAAAAGGTATACTGATCATCCCTCTGTTTGTCGATTGCATCATGCTCTATTTCATGAAATTAGGGTAGTTTTTTTTTGGAAACTTTATTCCAAATGAACTGTTTGTTAAGTGCATAATTAGTTAATTTAAAGCATGCAGCAAGGGTTTCCTGTAGGATAGCAGACAGTTACCCTAAATTTCCCTAATTGTGAATCCGAATCAAATAAAATCAGTTCTATTCACTAATTTTAATTTCTGAAATGAAAATTAACTGGATCATGCTGGTCTTTATCAGCTTTTTGAGCTGTTTTTATAAACTGGAGGAGAATGACATTATAAGTTATAGTAGAAACAGAATTTTAGTGAAAGATATTGAAAGGCTGTAGCGAGCTATAGAACCTCAACAAAACATAGAAACTTCCATGAAAATCCTTATTCTATTTGCACTTTTCTTGTTTAACGTATCTTGTGGGGATTCGCCATTGGGTGGGGTAGATACCGAGTCGCCCGCACATGACATTTTTGATTCCTTGCTCTCGATTCATGTAGACGAGGAGGGCTTAGTGGATTACAAGGGTTTTATCGCCGATAAAGAGGCGTTCGAAGATTACCTGCAGTTGCTTAGTCAAAATCCGCCCGATAGAGATAGCTGGTCCAAAGAAGAGCAACTGGCCTATTGGATCAATGCCTACAACGCCTTTACCATTAAGTTGATCATTGATCACTACCCGGTAGAGAGCATAAAGGATATAGGTCCTTCCTTAAAAATCCCTTTGGTAAACACCGTCTGGCACCTGGAGTTTTTTGAGATTGGCGGTAAGCCGGCCAGTCTGGATGAAATCGAACACCAGATTCTTCGAAAAGAGTTCGACGAGGCCCGCATTCACTTTGCCATTAATTGTGCTTCGGTTTCCTGTCCGAAACTATTGAATCGAGCTTTTACCGCAGGCAAGCTCGAAACCCAATTGGAGAAGGTTACCAGGGGATTTATCAATGATCCCAGCCAGAATGACCTGGAAAGGAATGAAATATCCAGTATATTTTCCTGGTTTAAGGAGGATTTTACCAGAAAAGGCAGCTTGATAGCATTTATCAACCGCTACGCAGATAGCCCCCTGGACCCCAATACCAAAATCCGCTTTAAGGACTATGACTGGAGTTTGAATGAATAGATTCCCCGACCTTTGGGGTTTTCCCAACCCCGAAGGTCTTTTCCCAGGTCTTAACTGAATCGGAGACGAAAAAAACCATCGAGGTATCAAAGACCTCAAAGGTTGAGGGATTAAAAGGAATATTGGGCATATTTTTCCCTAAACTCACGAGGAGGGATTTTCATGTGGGTTTTGAAGAAACGATTGAATAAAGATGGATCCTCAAAGCCCAATTCCCATCCGATCTCCTTTGATGATCGGTCAGTATAAAGAAGCAGTCTTTTGGCCTCTAGAATGAGCCTGTCATGGATGATCTCCAGAGGGCGTTTGTCTCCCTGCTGGGCAAATATATTGGTAATGGTTTTGGGAGACCGGTTCATCAATGCTGCATAATCGGCCACCTGCCGATGGGTTTTGAAGTTTTCTTCTACCATCACATTGAATTGGCGGGCCAGTTCCAGCTCTTTTTCGGGAAGTTTTTTGTTGAACAATTGTTTCCTGGCCAACCTGGTAATCCGAATAATAAACCTTTTCAACAGTAGCCGGAGCATTTCTTCCTGATTTTGGTCCCTGGTATCAAACTCTTCCTGAAGCACGCTAATCAAGGTTCTGAGCCGAAGGATTTCCGCTTCATCTAGCTGAATGATGGGGTTATAATTGGAACCAAAAAATAGCAAACCGCTGCAGGAAACCTCAGAATCGTAGGTGTGAATGCAATAAAAGCCTCGGTTGAAGGCCAGGAAGAGAATTTCAGGCTGGTTGTGTTCTTCCAGAACCGTTATTTTTTGAAGATAGGTACAACTCAGTAACTGATTGGGCTGCAGCAGGATCTGTTGTCCATCAATAGCTAATTTTAAAGAAACTGCCCCAAAATTCCAAAAGAACTTGAGGTGGTTCTCTGTATCTTTAAGTGTTTTTTCAAATTCATTTCCATCTGCCAGATGAAAACTTCCTTCCAGGGACTCCAGGTTAAAGTATTTATGCATATATCATGTGTCTATAATTTGTTTTTAATAGGCCACACCTTATCCCGCACCGAAGGTTGGGATAGCCTGTCCCGATACTAAATCCGGAGAATCTTGCATGTAGTATAGCCATCCCAGTGTGTGACGGGTACGTCATGCTCGATTTCAGCTATTAAAAGGCCCATTCTACATTTAGGCCGAGCCTTAAATCTTTTTTGTAGTCCTGATTCAGCTCGTGTTCTGCTCCGACTGGTGAAGTGGTATCATGGGACCATAGGGCCCATCCATATCCGATAAATGCCGACAATGCCCACCTTCTGAAATTATACCTGTACCCGGTAGCCAAGCCGGCGTAGAGGGCCTGGTATTGGTGGTTAATGGGAGAACCTGTAATGGTGTTTTCCTCTCCCCAACCATATTTGGAATACAATTCGCCAAAAAAACCACTGCCGGGAGTTTCTCCCGGTAAAAAATAATTTCTGTAGGCGAAAGCAATAGAACTGGCTGATTGGTCCTCAGCTTCAGACCACTGGTTTACCCGATGCGCTATTCCCAACCAGAAACCGCTCTTTTGGTAACTGTATTCATAGGAAAATACCAGGTTGTCTGCAGCTAATCCCAAAATATTTGTTCCAATGCGGTGATGGTATTCCTTGTTTTCCTGGCCATACGCATGGTATTGATTTAGCACGCACATAGCCGTCAATAAGATGTAGTATTTGAGATTTTTTAACATGTCATAGGGATTTGTTTTCTCAGCTGTCATTGGCCATGCGAAATTTGATGGTAGATGGGGCCACCCCAAAATCAGGACATATAAGCTCAGGCAATCCCTGTTCTAAAAGACCGATTTTTATCAGGGCCTGGTGGTGTATGCTATGTTCCAGACAGTAGGCCAATTCTCTCTGAAAAGAAGACGGGATGCTACAAATTTCCGATTCACCTACTGTATAATTTGCCAGCAGTGCCGTATTTCCCAGGATTTTTTGGGATTCCAGGTAGTCAATGATCCGGTCAATGGCCTTAATGGCCTGCAGCGGGTTTCTCTCCAAAAGTGTATCTCTTTTTCGAGCATCGTAATTTACCGGAGTATTTTCTATACAGGCATTGGTAAGACAGGTATAAAACTCAATGATATGTCGGATATGCTGCCCAATGGTAGCTCCTGACAAATAAGTGGAGGGGTATTGATATTGGTCCTCATTTAAGCTTTTCAGTAAGGCAGAAATACTTTTGAGATTTTCCTGACATTCAACTTGCATGGATTTAGGGGTTAAAGGTTTCTTTTACATGGGTATTGGCTAATTCATGGTAGCCCATTACAGCTACCTCTGTAATATTTGGTTTCCAGAAGGTTCCACCTTCCATTTTCAAATAAATATGTCTGATTTTCATTTTTTTGCCATTTATTTTTCCAAAAACGCCATAATTTCCCGACCCATCTTTTATTAGTGTAAATACTTTTTTGTCAGAGGAAACAAATTTGAAATCGACCCTTTCTTCATTTTGATGGATAATGTCGATACCATATCCAAACTTTTTTTTAATCCAGTTTACAGGTACCAGTTCCCCGGAATTTTCATTATCCAGCCATTTTAGGCTGATCGGTTCATCTTTTCTTGGAAGATCGTTTTCATCCAGTTGTAAAAAATAAACAATCTGATCCTCATTCAGACTGCGCTCTATGGTAAAGAGTACCTGCTGTCCCATGGATGTAAATCCAGGAATTAGCAAAAAAGCAAACATGACTGCCATTCGTATCAACATGATCTTTTTTTCCTTTTCGCCCAATTAGTCGGGGAGGCCATACTTTCCTGACAAATTCGATGACATTTTTTTTATTACTGTATCAACTAAAGTTATTTATATAGTTGATATTCAGGTATGTAAAGAAATAAAAAGAATTCTCATAAGAAATTCTAATTAGAATTTACTTTGAATCTATTGACAAGCATAAAGTAGGCATGGGTTTTTTATCTTTAAACCTTCGATTGGGACAGGTGCAAGGTGATTTTAGTTTCGTTTCCATTCTCTGAAATTTTTTAAAGCCGTTTTGAAGGTTGCTACAGAAAAACCCTCCTGCCGGTTTTTTTCACTAATCTGGAAAATAATTTTCCAATGCTTGAACAATGTTTTGACCGCATCCAGGTATCTTCCGTTTGGGTCATAAATATGAGCTGGTTCGGCATTTACTCCGTTAACCTCCAGTATTTTGATGCCGTTTCCTTTCAGGAAATCAGTCAGGGAGGGTGCTTTAAGGTCAAAACGCCCGTAATGGAAATGCGGCAAATGGTAACTCAAGGCATCAAAGAAATACAGTAATTCCTGATTAGCCAATTGGTTGCCGTTGGAAAATTCGGTACCTCTGTTGTGGTTGCCTATGGGTTCCAGCAATTTTACCTTCCCTTCCGGCAATATTTCCTGAGGATCGATATCTTCTCTTTGCAACAGGTTTTTGGCGACAAGCCGGGCCCTGGGGATGCGCTGCACCAATTCTTCCAGGTTGGATTTACCATCACCTGTAACTGACAGAAAGGTTTTCAATACGATGGAGGGTATTTCTCCCGAAAGTTTATCAGGATACCGATAGTAAAAAAGACCTGCCTCAAAAGGACTTGAAATGTATTCCTGTAGCAAAAAATCAGACTTGCATTCCTGCAGGTATTTTTCTAGTTGAGGTGTATTTTTCAACAAGGCGACCCCCTTTCCCCGCTCTCCCCTGTCCGGTTTTGCAATGATGGGATAGTCCAGTTCCAGGGCCAGTAATTTGGCTTTTATCAAAGCTAAAGCGGATCCGGCTTTTACATATAAGGTCAAAGGTTTTAGCTCCTGGGGAAGGTTTTGGAGTTGTTTGTATTTGCTGCAATTATAAAGCCCTCCCATTTCCATTTCAGGATTGGCTGTGGTAAAGAAAAATAGGCTTTTGGCTTTTAAGGATAGCCAAAGGTAATAGAAAGATAATGGAAAATAAACGATCCAGGTAGGCCAATATTCCCAGTGGGTAAGTTTGGTGATAAAATTTTTTTGACCTGGTTGAAGCATGATAGGAATTTAAAAAGATTCTGCAAAATAAATGTAAAAGCCGCTGGAATCCGGTGTAATGCTATAATCAAAGCGAACATTGGTCCGGTCGTTTTTGCTCACCCGGATCCGGATTCCTGCCCCCGTAGCCAGGTGAATGCGTTCGAACAATTCGGTTCGTATATCCGGATAGACCCTACCCATCGATCCAAAGACTACAAATCCGAACCTGCCTTTGACATGCTGACGAAATTCCGATTGCAATATCATCAGGTGCTTATCCCTAAAGCGGCCCTGGTAATATCCCCTATGGAGAAAGGGTCCACCAAGGGTAGGAAAGGCCCGGTAGGGAACCGTACCCATAGAAAATTGGGCGACAAACTGATTCGCCCAGGTAGACTTTTCTCCTATTTTCCAGTAATCCCGGATATCAAGGGAGGCAAGCCCAAAATAGATGGGATTTTCATCGGCTTTCCCCATACCAAACACGGGTGTAAATTCTAAGAAACCTCCATCGGATGGTGAAAGGATGTGATCTCTTTTGTCCCACATAAATGAAGGGCCCAGACTCAGGTAGGAATAGCCCTTTTCCCCATTTTCGGGAGCAATGTCATTAAAAATGACTTCGTTTTCAGGAAATTCCGGTGTGAGCCACTGTCCCTGCAGGGAGATACCCATATAGGTATCATTTTCCAGTTTACTGTAGCTTTTGCTGCTTAGCGTAAAGGCGGAAAACTCATAGAGTGCCCGATTGGCTTCCTGGGTGTAATTCCCTATTCCATAATAGTATTCCGGAAATTTTCGATAGTCGAGGCTGCCGTTTAGAAAATACCGGTCATCAGCAGTATATATTTGCCAGGGTATGGTCAATAGATACTGCCGGTTTTGTGTGTAGGTAGCAAAGAGCCGTATATTGGATTTCCTCCGGCTGCCTTCCGAATAGTAGCTGTAAAAGGCAAAAGCTTCAAATGCAATGCGTGTTTCCGGGGTGTAATAAGCCAGGGGCAGGGCCTTGAAAATGGTGCTGTCGTTTTCGTCTTCCTGGGCCAGGGTCCACTTAGTGCTCAGCATCAACAGTAAAACCGTGATGATAAAGGAAAGATGTTTCGGTATGTTTACTGCTGGGTGCAAGTCGGTGGTCAAATTTTCTTTTAGTTATACCTGATCAGTGCGCTTTCCAGGGATACGCCCGGACCGAAGGCAGCGGCATAAATTGTTTTCTTGTTTACATTGATATAGTCCGGATCCTTTAGTATCCGATCTAAAACAAATAATATGGTGACCGAAGACATATTCCATTTAATTAGGTCAGTTTTCAACATATAAATCCAAATATACGTCGTCAGACATGACCCAACTGCTGCCACCAACCCCAAAATTCCGTCGATCCAACTGTCCCGATATGGTAAAAGCAGTTTTACCTCCGGATTCCGAAATGTCTACTTCCAAATCAATGGGTAGCGTTTTCCCTTTGATGGTTAAATCACCTTTCACTTTTAGTTGTTTACTGCCCGAAGCACTTACATTTGTAGATTTAAAGGTGATGGTCGGATATTTTTCAAGGTGGAAGTATTCTTCCTGTTTCAGGTGATTATCGCGTTTATTGATACCGGTGTTGATGGAACTAACGGCTATTTCTGCAGAAAAGCGACTGTTTGATGGCTGACCTTTATCATAATCAACTTGCGTGGTAAAGGATTCGAACAGGCCTTCTACATTTAGTCCCAGATTCCTTATGTTAAATTTGATATACGATTCTTCCTGAGTTCCTTCCCATGTTGCATGGGTGTCTCCGGGTTGAGAACTGAAGGTCCAAAACCAAAGTGCTACTAAGAATGATATTTTCATGGTAATTAGGTTTAAATGGCGTTAGTAATTAGTTAAAGGGGTTGTAGGAGACTGCAAGAAAAACAAGTACAGGCTTGTACCTGAATCGATTGTTGGCGTAGGTAAGTTCCTGGTTGCTGGTGTATTCGGAAAAGGTCATGTCCATACCTCCTCTTAGCCAGGTTTTTTCAGACAGGGCATAGGCGATGTAAAATTCCGATTTGATCTGACCAAGGTCGTTGTCTCCGCCTAGCAATAAGTTAAATGAAGAAGGACTGGACTCGAGCGTTTGGGGATACTGCCCCGTGTTTTCGGAAGAGATAAACCTGGAGTTATCAGTACTTCCAAATCCTACTCCAATCACGTCAATATTAAAACCAAGCTTGAATTTGGAACTGAACTGGTACTGTAAGTTTATCAGTGCGCTTAGGCCCATGGAATGAGGACTATTTACCAGCAGGGTGTCAATGGTGGCATCATCCCCTGTAAGGTCGGCAGGAGCTGTGATGTAGTTCAGCTCGCTTCCGGTAAAGCCAGAGAAACGGATACCGTATCCCAGGCGAAATTTATTGGAAGAGAACAAACCATAGCTGGTATTCCAGGAAAGTGCATAGGAGAAACTGCTGTTTTCGCCCATGCCCAAGGCCAGGTCAATGTTGGATTCTTTTTTTGGCAGGGCCATATCTTGGGCCTGCACACAGGTGACTGCTAGAAAAAACGCAGTGAGGAACAGATAGAATTTCATTAAATTTTTCATAGCTTATTTATCAAAGTTTTTTTGTTGGTTTTCTTTAAAAAAGATAAATGCAATGGCTAAAAAGCCAATTCCGGTTAACGCAGGTGGAATCATAAAATTTCCTATGCCCATTACTATCAGTACGATAGCGAGAAGGACTAATACAATGGCGACTAGTTTTTTCATGGTTTTGATTTTTTGGTTTTATCTGTATTCAGGGTTGGGGTGGTCTTTACTTTTTCGATCATCCCAGGCGGTTCGTTGATTTCCGTATGCAGGGATGCCATTTGTTTTTAATAGCTGCGCCTGGTGCATCAGGTTCCAGGTCATAAAGGTGGTATTGCGGTTGGTAAAGTCGTTTTCAGGTCCGCCGGATCCCTTATCCAGGTAAGAGGGCCCGGGCCCGGCCTCGCCGATCCATCCGGCATCTGCTTGTGGAGGAATGGAATAACCCAGGTGTTGCAGGGCATATAAGACACTCATGGCGCAATGCTTCACGCCGTCCTCGTTACCGGTCACCAGGCAGCCTCCAACTTTCCCGTAATAGGCATATTGGCCCTCTTTGTTCAATTCCCCGGAAAACCCATATAGGCGTTCGATTGCTAAAGAGGCCACGGAGGATTTTTCTCCCAGCCAAATGGGCGTTCCCAATACCAGGATATCGGCTTCCATGATTTTTTTCTGAATGGGAGGCCAATCATCCACCTCCCAGCCCTTGGTGGTCATGTCGGGATAGACCCCAAAAGCAATCCGGTGATCCACCGGCCGGATTATTTCTGTCCGAATCCCATTGGCTTCCATGATGGCCTGACTCATTCGAATCAAGCCTTCGGTATGGGATTGCTCCGGAGATTTTTTTAAGGTGCAGTTGAGAAAAATGGCACTTAACCCCGAAAAATCATAGGGGCTGTCCTGATTAAGTTGTTGTTGAAAGGTATTCAGTTTCATGTTTGATTGATTCAAGGCATCATCCTGAAACTGAGAAAAAATTTAAAAGGGTGACCGTCAAAAAGGCAACGGTCTGTTCACTAAATTTCCATCAGCCAGGATAATCGTTCGTTATCTTATTTGCTGATAGAGTAGTCGGAAAGGGAGGGATTTCCTGACAAAAAAATTAATCTTCTTTTATTTTTTCAATAATCCGTTCTTTCGTTTTAGGAGGCAGTAGGTCTCCGGTAGCTCCTTCCGTGTTGATCCATTTGGAAAGGGCCTTTTCAATGGTTTTGCTTTGTTGCTGGTACAGGTTGCAGACCACACACATTTTTACATGCACGTAGAGCCTGCACTTTTCTTTAAAGGTAAGCGGAAAGACCGCTTTTTTCTCAATAAGACAAGTCGCTTCTTTACAGGAAAGAAGCATGATGTTCATGATTTTTTCTAAATTCATACCAGATGGGTCAATTAGCGCCAAACCAATTTATTTCCAGGCATTTCTTCAGCAGAAGTTTGGCCCTGTGTAACACCTGCCAATAATTAGTCTTGCTGATCTCCAGTTCCTGACAAATTTCAAGCGTCTCTTTATCAAAAATATATTTGGATATGACCGCCAGGCGCCACCTTGGGGGGAGGTCCTCTATGCAGACGTTCATCACATCGTTAAAGGCAGGGTCATCCAATAAGTGCGTATCGTTCGACCAGGCCTCTTCCAGCCCATTGGCTTTCCAGTTTCCATTGGCATTAAAAAGTGTTTCGGTAAATTGAAATGCCTGATCATCCAAATGCACGGTTTTTTTGGCAGACTTCCGGTAGTGGTCGATGATTTTATTGTTTAAAATCTTCAGCAGCCAGGTTTTCGGACTGCTCTTTTCTTTAAATCCTTCAAAGTTTTTAACAGCGGCCAAAAAAACTTCCTGAACCAGGTCTTCCGCCACCTCACGGTTGCCTGTTTTATGATAGGCCCAACTGAATAGATAGTCACCATGGGAGTTAACCCATTCACTGACTACCACGTGTTTGGATGTTTGTTGGGACTTTTTTTCCATAAATGAGGGACGCGTATCGGTATTCGCTATCAATTACCCAAGTAAATATAAAAACTCCCTCTAATCAACTTTTTTTACCTTTTAATTCTTTTATCAACCGCATAAAATAGACTTATGCAAAAGCCATCTCCGTAGTAAATTCGGTATTTCGGAACAGGACATTGAGGTAATCGATTTAAAAGTAAAACTGATTTAAAAAAGCTGGTTTATCTGAGGGTTTCACAGTATTTTCTTATTTTAGAAAAACAAACCTAATAACGAATTTGATGGATACCAAAAAAAGATATACCGATCAGGTGGCTGTGATCACCGGCGCAGCCGATGGAATAGGTAAGACAATTGCAGCGCGCATGGCAGAAGAAGGAGCCAGCCTTGCGCTATGGGACATTAAGGAATCCCGGTTGAAAGCCCTGGAAAGCGAATGGCGGGCAAAAGGGATTCCGGTAAAAGCCACCACAGTAGACATTACCGAAGAAGCTTCGGTAGAAAACGCCTTTAAAGAAACAGTAGAACACTTTGGTCGCCTGGATATTTTGGTCAATTCCGCAGGTATTGTTGGTCCTACCCAGACCAAAATAACCGATTATCCTACAGCAGCTTTTGATGAAATCTATCGTGTCAATCTGAAGGGGTCATTTTTAACCAGCAAGTATGCCCTGACCTGGATGGAAAAAAGTGGTAAAGGCCGGATATTATTGATTGCATCCATTGCCGGAAAAGAAGGAAATCCGAATATGGTCGGATATTCGGCTACCAAGGCAGGCGTGATTGGTCTGGTTAAGGCCTTGGGGAAGGAGTATGCTACGACGGGCATCACGGTGAATGGTTTGGCACCAGCAGTGATCAGGACCCCCATGAATGCCGACACTGCTCCGGAGCAATTGGAATATATGGCCTCCAAAATCCCCATGCACCGCCTGGGTACGGTGGAAGAAGCTGCCGCCATTGCTTGCTGGATATGTTCGGATGAAGCAAGTTTCACCACAGGTTTCATCTTTGACTTATCCGGGGGAAGAGCTACCTATTGACAGCAAGGGACCGCATGAATTTATTGATTATGCTTTGGGATTCGGCCTGCTTTTCAAACATGCCCATATGCCCGCAATCCGGCAACTGGTGAAAGGCTGTAACTACCTGCTGGTGTTTCAGGCTGGCTTCCAGCGGTACGGCAGGGTCCTGCTCACCACAGATCATCAGTTTAGGTTCCTTGAAATCCTTTAGGGTATTCATATGGTCCCCCCGGTTTTTCATGGCCATGGTATAGCCGATCAGGCTTTCCTTGCTGTTTTGGCTACCCCGGCGGATCAACTCGTTAATCTCTGCCTGACAGGATTCTCGGTTTTTCGCTGCAAACAAGGGGGCCACAAAGGATTGGATAAAGGTGGGTGCTCCGTGTTTTGCGATGAATTCAGCGGTCTTGTCTCTGTTTACTCTTTTTTCCGGACTATCTGCAAAGGCTGTAGAATGGAACAAACCAAGGGCTCTTGGTTTTGCAGCTGTATTTGCTGCCATCTCCAGGGCTATATAGCCGCCCAGCGAATGACCGATCAGGCAGGCATTTTCTATCTTATGTATGCGAAGCCAATCTGCCAAAACAAGTGCCACATCTTGTAGCGTAAATCCCTGTTTGAGGGCCGGACTTTCTCCAAAACCAGGTAAATCGGGACACCAGATTTCACAGTCATGGCTAAGTTCAGGAGCAAATTCCTGCCACACTTCCTTGGTTTCACCAAAACCCGGCAACAAAACCAGCGGCTTTCCTTTACCTGTTTTCCAAAACGCTATATCAGGCATATTTCATCAGTAGGTTCAATAATTTACGGTCCAGTTTTTCACCGTACCAGTCTTCGTATTCCACATCCTCCCTGCCGGAGTTCAATATGCCAAAAGTACCCGAAAACTCCCAGAGACCAAATCCTATACCATGGGCATGCTGAATATCCAGGATGTCTTCAAACCAGGACAAAAATACATGGTGTGGCGTTTTGTTATAGCAGCCCAATTCGCCACAATGTACGCCTACACCTTGCTCCAATAAAGAGATCCAGGGGGCGTAATGTTTTTCCAAATCCTCCCGACTGTAGTATTTTTCGTTGTGCATGCCGGGCCAAACAGGATCTTTCAGGCTATCCGGATCCTTGAATACCCAGGAGGCCTTGTGATGGGAAATGTGCATGGGAAAATATCCGCGGCAACTCTGGTGCAGGTCAAGGTCCGCCAATTCGGGCACCGCCATTCCCCCACCCCCATTTCCGTCGGCAATGACGAGTCGTCTTTTTTTGACGGATTTGATGGTATCCAGGGCTGCCTGAGCCACTTTCCGGTATTCTTCTACGGGAACCGGCCCTCCCGGAGAGTGTTGGTCGTTTGGATTTTCCCGCTTAAAGGGCTCATTGACCAGATCGAAACTCAATTTTTTGGAGGAAATATTTTTATACCTCCTGGACCACATTTCCCAGTGTGCGCAAAAGGCATCTAATGCTTGCTGATCTTCCCAGAGGTTGTAGGGCTCCTGAAAGCCGGCATTGATGCAGAATCCGGGTGCGCGGTGTAGGTTCAGGCTGACGTGTAACTTCTGCTCGTGGCACTTGTCGATCAGCGTATCAATTTCTTCCAGCCTGCTTTCGTCAAATTGCATCACCTCTTCGGGAGTGATGGGCTTGCTGCGGTCAAAATCCAGGTAACTGGGGTAGGATATGGGAATTCGAACAAAGTCAAAACCCCAATCTGCCATCCATTTGAAATACTCGTCTTTACTTTTGCGTCCTTTATCCGGATCAGGGTTAAAAAAATCCAGCAAATTAAAGCCCCGCCAGCGCGGCAATTGGTTTTTGGCTGCTGCAAAGCTGCTTTGCTGAAGGGAGAGTCCTATCCCTGCGGTGAGGAGCGTGGACTTTTTGAGAAAATCTCTTCTGGAATTGGATGGGAGCGTCATGGGCTTAACAGGTTATTTGGTTTGTGTTCGGCATTGAATTACCAGGAGCCAAAATAAAAAATAAATGCCAAAAAACCAGTTATCCGTTTTAGTAACCTGAGTTCAATTCTAGATAGGGTTTATAGAAATGTAAACCAAGAAAGAAAGTAAAAAACCCAGACTGCACAAAATCCCACCGCCGCGGCGGTGGGATTTTGTTTTTTGTAGAAACAACAGGTACGTTCCTGGTTTTGAATTTATCCGCTCCGCGGAATTTGCAATTCCGTGGTTCAGATAAAGGGGATTTGCAATCCCCAAAACTGTCTCTGGGAGTTTGCAACTACATCCCAGGTATCCGATGAGTTACACTATCGAGGCATTTGTAATGCCGGAAGCCATAGATCAATCGTATATAAAATCCCTCTTTAAAAAGCATACGAGAAGCCATTACAAATGGCTTTTTGCCAGTTCTTATCTGTTCATAACACCGAAAATAGCTCGGTGAAGTGGCATACTTCACCCAGTAGCAACTCATTTATCTGTGCTAATCTGGGTAATCTGTGGTGCACCTTTTTTTGCAGGTATATGCTTTAGTTGTCTGCCTGAACAAACATCAAAACCTGTAGTTTAAAAATATCCCTGTATAAGGCTGAAAGCGCAGGCCGTTTAGTTTTAGGGTATGGCCTTCGGAGGACTGAATTTGATTTTGACTCCCTTCTTCGTTAGGCCTTATGGCCATGTCTTCGGTATATTGTTGCTCTCCCATATACCCTGAAAGGCGAAATTCTGTACTTAGCAGCAAGCGCGAAGTTAGCCTAAAACGAAGGCCTGCCAAGGGGGAAAGGGAAAACCTGATTTCCCGGTCGTACTTGTTCGTATTTTCGAGATAATTGGTTTCAGGGTCCAGGTCCGGCTGCTCAAAAAAGGATCTGCTGTGCTCCCTGCTCCCTTCCAGCTCCAGGCCATAATATCCCTCCCATCTCCTTCCGAGGGGTTTGATCCATTCATAGCCCAGGGCCAGGCCTATAGTTGACCAACCGTCTATATTGGTAAAGTCCCCCTCTATTTTTTTATACCTGTTCAACATTCCGAAGACCCGCAAACGGATCCTGTTTTGTTCATGAATCTTTTTTCTTAGCATCAATTCTATAGGGGTCCGATGGTGCTGATCCATCAACTGGTCGAAGGCAAAATAGGTATTGACGCCAAGATCGTACCGACTGGTGGAGTCTAATAAACTCCATGTTGAAGGTTCGTTTTGGGCCGACGCTGTAGCAAGGCTCATTATGAAAAATAGCCCTGAAAATATCCGCTGATACATGTATCTTCTTTGGTTAGATTAGTGAAAATAATGACGGGATTGTTCTAAAAATGTGATTTTTGTTCATTGTTTTAAAATTTAAGATTAATAAAAATTCCGGAATAGGGTTGAAAATCAAAAACCCAGGTCTTTGCATCATGTCCGCCAATGGAATGAGATTCTGATCCATCGGGATTAGCAGAGGATTTAATAAAAGTATCCGATCTGGACTTGGTATTCAAATAATTTAATTCCACCCGCATTTCATAGGACAGAATCAAGTAGGGTAAGGGGGAATAGAAAAAGCCAACAAAAGGAAGCAACCCTAGGGATTGTATAGTAGTAAAATCATATCTCCTTACTTCACTCAATCCATAAGTTGTAGAACCCCACATATAATTTCTTGACGTATTGTGGATATCCCAACCCTTCTCCAGATCTGCCCCAAAATAATAACCGAGTTTTTTGTTTATGGGATGGTGCCACTCATGTCCCAGGGCGATGGCAAAGCGGGATTGCTGGATCTTCCGGTTTTCTTCTCCTTCTATCTTATTCGTATTCTCCACCCAGCCCCTGGCCCTTAGCCTGAGGCTACGGTCACCCGGCAGTCCCCTGCGCAGCAAAAACTCAATGGGCGTGAACGTCTCCGGATCCAATAATCCATCCATGGCAAACTGGCTGTTGATACCCAGGCTGTAGTCTTTTGCGGGAAGAAAAGCCTGGGCTGCCTCCCCTTTTTCGTTCTCTTGTGCTAAAGCTGTTCGAAAAAATCCTGTCAGCAATAGGCTTGTTATTAAAAGTTTAATCATGCTTTTTTTCCGAAATGTAGGTGTCGGAAATGGGATTTCCTACAAGTTTAAGAAAATAATTATTAGTGTTTTTTATTGTAGTATAATAATAATATCTTTTTAGTTTTTTCCCGATTTTAATGCTGAAAACAGGAATGTTAAAACTCAAAAACAGCTATAAAATACCGAAAAAAATATTCCTTTTGGCCTGAATAATTCCGGGAGTTTTCGAGGCATTTTCAAGCTTTACTAATTGATTCTCTCTCCGGGTGAAACTACATCCCAGGTGTCTGAATGGGTACGCAAACGAGGCATTTGTAATTCCGGAAAACAAAGAACAAGCCTAAAAAAATCGGTTTTTAAAATGCACAGGATTAGCCATTACAAATGACTTTTAGACGCGTCCAATCTGTTCACAAATCGGAAATAGCAGGGTGATTGGCATACTTCACCCTGTACTGTGCGATCATATGTTTCAACTTCGCCTTATGGCGTGAGCAGCGTCGGGCTTCGGCAAGCTCAGCCCAAAAGGCATTCCTTGATTCATTGGTTCGGTTGCTTTGATCCGATTGATTTTGAGAGAAATCTCATTATATTTATTTAAAAAAAAGCATGAGCATAGCGGAATTAAAATTAAGGCTACATCAGACCATTGATTCCATCAATGACCGAGCTAAACTTGAGGTCCTGTATGCATTATTAAAGGACACGGAGTCTCCGCATTCTCCGATGGATTTAAAAGAGTATGTAAATTCCATTGACGAAGCCATCCTTCAAGTGAAGGCAGGAAAGTTCTCCACAGTAGATGACTTGGAGAACGAATCCAAGCGTTGGTAAAAATACAGCAAGATAAACCCGTTATATGGTCTGATAAAGCCAAAATGGCTTTAAAGGATCATTATGATTGGATAAAATTAGACTCCAAAAGTGCTGCCGAAAGCGTAAGAAGAGAAATCATACAATCAACTAAATGCTTTTTCATGATTATTGGGGTTAAAAGGATTGGTTAGACAATTAAAACTACCACTTATTGGGGTTGGAAAAGCATGGATTTTTCGGAATCAAAGTAGAGTGTCAACCCTTTTGGTGATAGAGCGAACGAAAAAACATCGTTCAAGGAAGCTATATAATAGCCACCGTCAAATAGCTCATTAAGCTCGGTAGTATTGGTAAATGTTAGAATTTCCAAGAGACCATCACTGCCCAAAAGATACCGACCATAGGCCGAGTTAGTAGATATCCGTCCACTTATTTCACCATTGCCATTAAATTTTAGCAAATAGGTGCTTTCCCCATCAGGTTCTGGTAGTTTTAAATGCTCGGAAAATCCCCCTTTGGAAGCGGGAATTGTGTACGTTCGAATAGTTGGTAATCAAGAGTTTGCAATTTTGGTGGATTGGCCAAAATCTTTTTATCTTTAGAAACAGTTATTGATTAGTATAGCAAAATATGGAAAAGCCCCAAGATAAAGTTAAAGAACCGTTTTCCGCCTATGGACGCTATTCCTATGCGGATTACCTTTCCTGGCAGCTGGAGGAGATGGTGGAGTTGATCCGGGGAAAGGTATTCCGGCAGGCGGCAGCTCCCCGTAGAATCCACGAGGAGCTTACGGTAGCTTTGGTTACGAGAATTCACGGATTTTTAAAAGGAGGAAGCTGTAAGGTGTATACCGCCCCCTTTGATGTGCGCCTTCCGGTTTCTTCCAGAAAGCATACAGACATCGATACCGTGGTGCAACCGGACCTGTGTGTGGTATGCGATCCGGATAAGCTGGATGATTTAGGCTGCCTGGGTGCTCCGGACCTGATTGTGGAGATTCTCTCTCCGGGAAATAACAAGAAAGAGTTGCAACTGAAATATGAGGTGTACGAAGCCTCGGGTGTAAAGGAATATTGGGTCATTCATCCCGACGAACGCACCTTGCTGATCTATACCCTGGAAGCGGGAAAATACCGACCCTCCCGGTTATTTACGCTGGGAGACAAAGTAAAGTCTCAGGTTCTTTCAGGTTTTGTACTGGATCTGGATGAAGTGTTTGGGGAGTTGTAAGCTTAGGCTTTCAGCGATGCGTCTTTGATTTTTAATAGCCTGAGTTCAACTATAAAACTTTACGAATTATAGAGCCAATCCTTTCATAAAAATGGTATTTATATGATGAAGCAAACCTTATTATCATGACTTATCCTGGAATTGGACTTTCGTAAAAAAATCCCCCTTCCCCCTTATTAAGGGGGAATTAGTGCAGTCTGGCTTTTTTATTTTCATTTTTGATTTACTGTACCATAAACCTTATCTAGAATCGAACTCAGGTTAATAGCCTTGAAAAAATTAATCACTTCCATGATATTATCATTACAGCCTAGGGAACAGACTTAGGGTATACAATTAATAGCTTCTTTTCAGTATAATTTCCGGTTTCCTGGAAAAATCATCGGCGTATTAATACTTCAAATTTTCCGAAACGGTCGTCCCGAGCATTTCTTTTACAGTGGCCACAATTCCATCCGGATCAAATCCACATTCACGATGTAATTCAATTTGCTCTCCGTGCTCAATGACATCATCAGGTATTCCCAATCTTTTTACTTTGGCCTGGTAATCATGGTCCACCATCCATTCCAGAACGGCACTGCCAAATCCCCCCATCAGACAGCCGTCTTCGATGGTAATCACCTTGTCGAATTTACTGAAAACCTCATGAAGCAAGGCCTCATCCAATGGCTTTACAAATCGCATGTCGTAATGCGCCATGTCGATGCCTTTGGCCTGAAGTTTTGCTGCCGCCTCAACGGCGTAATTGCCTACGTGGCCAATGCTCAATAGGGCAATGTCTTTACCTTCTTTCACGATGCGTCCCTGACCAGTAGGTATTTTTTGAAGGGGTTGCTTCCAGTCAGGCATCACGCCCTGGCCCCTTGGATACCGGATGGAATAGGGGCCGTTGTGCTCGGAGGCTGAAAACATGAGGTTTCGGAGCTCCTCTTCGTTCATGGGAGCACTCACCACCAGATTGGGCAAACACCTGAAAAAAGCCAAATCGTAGGCACCATGGTGGGTGGGGCCATCGGCTCCGGCAAAACCGGCCCGGTCCAGGCAAAAGACCACCGGCAAATTCTGAAGGCAAACGTCGTGGATCACCTGATCGTAAGCCCGTTGCATGAAGGTACTGTATATATTACAAAAAGGCGTAAGCCCCTGGGTTGCCAAGCCGGCTGAAAAGGTTACGGCATGCTGTTCGGCGATGCCTACGTCAAAAGACCTTTCCGGAAAGGCCTTCATCATGATATTCATGGAAGAGCCAGAAGGCATGGCTGGGGTAACACCCACTATCTTATCGTCTTTTTCTGCCAGTTCCACCAAGGTATGTCCAAAAACATCCTGATACTTTGGCGCTTGGGGGGAGGTGGGTATTTTCTTTGAAATTTCCCCGGTAATTTTATCAAATTTTCCAGGGGCATGCCATTTGGTCTGGTCTTTTTCTGCCGGAGCAAATCCTTTACCTTTCACGGTGATGCAATGCAGGATTTTCGGACCTGGAATATCTTTCAGGTCATTGAGGATTTCTACCAGGTGATTGACATCGTGTCCATCTACCGGACCAAAATAGCGTAAGTTAAGTGATTCAAAAAGATTGCTTTGTTTGAGCAGGGCGGATTTGATGGCCCCTTCTACTTTGGAGACCACATCCTGAGCACTAAAACCGAATTTACTGATCTTACCCAGCAGGTTCCATACCTCATCTTTTACCTTATTGTAGGTATGGGAGGTGGTAATGTCAGTAAGGTAATCCTTCAGCGCACCGACGTTGGGATCGATCGACATGCAATTGTCATTGAGGATTATCAACAGGTTGGAATCTGAAACCCCGGCATGATTCATGGCTTCGAAAGCCATACCACCGGTCATGGCACCATCACCGATTACAGCCACATGCTGTCTATGGCCTTCTCCCTTGTACCTGGAAGCCATTGCCATCCCCAAAGCAGCAGAAATAGAGGTACTTGAATGTCCCACACCGAAAGCATCATAAGGGCTTTCTTTTCTCTTGGGGAAACCTGACAAGCCTTTGTATATACGGTTGGTATGGAATTGTTCCCTGCGACCGGTAAGGATTTTATGACCATAAGCCTGATGGCCAACATCCCAGACAAGCTGATCATCAGGAGTGTTGAGAACATAGTGCAATGCGACTGTTAATTCCACCACGCCCAGGCCGGCGCCAAAATGACCTCCATATATAGACACATGGTCAATGATAAATTGCCTCAATTCGTCACAGATTTGAACCAATTGGTCTTTACGGAAGTTTTTTAGGTCGTCCGGATATTGGATTTCCCTGAGTAATTTTCCAGGTTCTATTTGCATATGCAGCGTATCTTTATAAAAATTAACAACCCCAGTGCCTGTATAATGTTTAATAATACCAATAATTATTCAAGACGCCATGGTTTTGGGGAAATTATTCGGATGCCTATTGATTTAAAAAGATAAGTAATATCTTTGATCGCAACAGGAAATGCAAAAATAACAAAAAATAATCGTATCCAGTGAGTTTTGAAATCAAATTACCTTTATTCGAAGGACCATTTGACCTGATGCTTTTCTTTATCGAAAGGGATGAGCTGGATATTTATGATATTCCCATATCCAAGATCACCCGGGATTTTCTGGATTATATCCATCATCTGGAAAAGATGGAAATTGAAATAGCAAGTGAATTTATCTTGTTTGCTGCCACCTTGATGAAGATCAAATCAAAAATGCTTTTGCCCAGACCGGAATTGAATGAGGAGGGGGAGGAAATTGATCCACGCGAGGAACTGATCAGGCATTTGTTGGAATATAAAAAGTACAAGTCGGTGATCGCAGAACTTTCTGAAATGGAGAAAGACAGGATGGCGAAATTTTCCAGGGGTAATGTTTTGGATGAATTGAAGCAGATTTCAAAGGTCGACAATGTGGATGCAGAATTACAGGACCTAAATTTGTATCGTCTGTTAAAAGTGTACCAGAAAGTCATGACCAAATATGCCCATAGAAGCGATGATACCAAACATACAGTGATCCAATACCCTTACACGATCGACCAGCAAAAATCCATGATTCTGGACAGACTCGATGAAAAACCGAGAATTCCCTTTTCGGACTTTATTGTCTATAATCCGGATAAGATTTTTGTCATTTATACCTTTCTAGCCATTTTGGAATTGCTTCAGCTTGCCCTGGTGACCATAAAGATAGGCGAAGGTTTCAATAATTTTTGGGTTGAAAGACTAGCATCCATACCAGTAGAAAACACATGAAAATAGACAATAGGGAAATTTTTAAAACCTTGAATCCCAATAAGGTTTGGGTTCCTGTATTGATCGGGATTGCGATTGTGCTTGTCATGTTTTATATGGACCCTACCATCAATGCCCAGACTCTAAGAGGGGTTTTTGATGCCTCCGCCTGGTCCATAATGCTGGCGGTGGTTTTTATATTTATGAGGGATGCAGGTTATGTGTTCAGGATCAGGGAGCTGACAGACCGTCACCTGACCTGGGGAAGAGCCATTTTTGTTATTGTACTTTGGGAGTTTGCCTCTGCCGTTACGCCATCCATTGTGGGGGGGACAGCAGTGGCGGTATTTATTTTAAATAAAGAAGGAATACCACTGGGCAAGGCCCTGGCTGTAACCATGCTGACGGCCATTTTGGATAACTTGTTTTTTGTGCTTGGGGCGCCGATTATCTTGTTTTTTGCTCAGGGATATATATTTCCTGACAGCAGGGTGTTGGAAATGCGCTTGGGTAACAGTCTCGAATACCTTTTTTGGGTAAGTTATTCCCTGTATACCTTGTATTCTCTGCTAATGGCACTGGCCTTGTTTTTCAGACCCAGGGTGTTCAAGTGGTTGTTATTAAAGCTTTTTTCTATCAAATGGTTGAAAAAATGGAAATACCAGGCCAATATATACGGGGATCAGATCATTCAGGCCAGTAAAGAGTTCAGGGGGAAAAAGCTGAAATTCTGGATTATAGTTGTATTTACTACCATTTTCATCTGGTCCTCAAGGTACTTTATGCTGAATGCCCTTATCTCGGCATATGCCAGTATTAGCTTATTCGAACATGTGGTTATTTTTGCCCGTCAGATCATCATGTGGATTGTGATGATGATCAGTCCTACACCAGGAAGCAGCGGAACGGCGGAATTTTTCTTTGCCCAGTTTTTTAATGAATTTCTCACCGGATATACCTTTGTTACCAGCATACTCTGGAGAATGTTTTCCTATTATCCTTACTTGCTATTGGGTGCTATTTTCCTGCCCCGTTGGATCAGGCAGGTGTTTTTCAAGAAAAAAGACAAGCCTGCCGACTAATGGTTTTCCTGAACTTACATGGCATCCAGAATCAAAACCCAATCATGACCTTTTTCTCCTGAACTGGGCGGTACAAAGGTGTGATTAGGTGCCCTGCTTATAAACCCGGCCGAAGTCTGGTTTCCCGTTCTGGGATCATACCAGGTGACCTTCAGCATTTTTGATGAAAGGGTGCTGCTGTCTACAGAACTGCTTTTGCCGGTAGGGAAGTAAATCATGGCGTAGGTGCCCTCACTGTCTCTGGTAGCTATCACAAAATCTACATTGTCTTCCTGCTTAGTGGGGATCATTTCCTGTGCCGGGATCCGAGTCAGAAAAGGCCTGCTGAGCATGAGGTTTTTGAGGTGTTTCATTTGATTGGCCATGGGCAGGTCCAGTGCTACTTTCCAGGGCCTCAAAGGTCCGTTGATCCCTTCCCTTTCTGTGGTGTACATTTGCCATACCGCATGGCAGCCGTAGCTCTGTCCAAAAGCACCCGCAAAAACATTCCAATACATGATTCTTCGGATATCATCGGGCAAACTGTACCCTAATTCTTTGGCATTGAAGCAATTGGGATGATCTTCGTACAGCGGCTCTCCATCCAGGGTAGGTTTGGTAGGCTGTAAGTTATAATCATGACTTATTTTTTTGTAGGTAGGTTGATTGGCACAGTGGCCGGTTTGGTGCATGTTGAAATCCAACCAGTCGTCGGTATGAAACCAGTTGCTGGATCCTCCGGGTCCTGCCGGCTGAGGATGGAAGGTCATCAATGCCTGGTCCTGCCCTCCCGCTCCTTCGGTAATTCCCGAGGCCAGTGCCCTCCAAATGGCTTCGTCTTTGGTGCCTGCCCTTGGGTTTCGATCGCCTCCTATGACCCAAATGATGTTGGATTGGTCTTTGTAGCGTTCGCCTATCCATTTGCCAAAAGATTTGGCATTTTCTTCCGTAAAAACTTCCGGCCCCTTTCCCCAGGAATTGGTAAAAACCTTATCTCCCCAGGTAGGAAGCAGGGCAATGTAGATGCCTTCGGCAGCTGCCATTTCTACCAGCTCATCTACATGCGTAAAATAAGCCGGGTTGGGTTGGTTGGGGTCAAGGTCCAGCAACGGTTTTTCACCATAGGGATTTGGGGTCTGGAGTCCATCAATCTCAGCCAGGGCCACCGCTTGTACCACGTTAAAGCCTTGTTCGGCCCTTTTCTTCAGGTAATAAGCCGCTTCCTCCCGGTCACACCGGTGGAAGAGTTCCCAGGCGGTATCAGCCATCCAAAAGAATGGTTCTCCATCTGCAGTCACCAGAAATCGTTGATTTTCAGCAACCTGTAGGCGGGGCAGGCTTTCCTGGCCTAAAGTAAAACATAAGGGGAAGACTGACAATAACAGCAATAACAGTAGCTTTGGGTTCATGCTCAAGGGGAATAGGTAGGCATGCAATGTATGAAAAATCAAAAATAGAGCGAAAAAAGCAGTCTGTACTTTTGGGGAAATGTTAAAAATTCATAAAAATTTCCTCCACTTCATCATTGCATCAGAAGTGGAGGAAATGGCAATTAACCTACCTGATCGAAGGCACTAAAAAAGAAATTGCCTTCAATGGAGGCATTTTCATCCGAGTCGGATCCATGCACGGCATTGGCTTCTATGGAAGTGGCATACAGTTTTCTAATGGTGCCTTCTGCTGCATTCTCAGGGTTAGTTGCCCCTATTAGTTCTCTGAAATCAGCCACTGCATTATCTTTTTCCAGAATGGCAGCGATGATAGGGCCTGAGGACATATATTGACATAAATCGGAGTAAAAAGGTCTTTCCTGGTGAACTTTGTAAAATTCTCCGGCAAGTTCCTTACTCAGTCGGGTGGCTCTCAGGGCTATAATTTTGAAACCGGCCTCTTCGATCATTTTCAGTATTGCACCTGCGTTTCCTGCACCGAAAGCGTCAGGTTTGATCATGGTAAATGTTCTATTGGTAGCCATAAATTGATATGAATGTTTGTTGAGTCTGCAAAATTAACCCTTTTCAACGAAAGGCCGAAAGTTATCGGGCATTTATGAATAATCAGCGAGTAGCTCAAAAAATGGCATTGGGAATTTCAGAAAATTATACAGAACTTTGTCGTCCGTGTTTTTTAAATACGGTATTCAAAAATTACTCATGCAGAAATTAGATCTATTTAAAGAACAGATTTCATCAGCTTCATCCAAAAAGATCATCATCACCACCCATCATAAACCTGACGCAGATGCCCTTGGGTCTTCTCTGGCTCTGGCGGCTTATCTGAAAAAGAAAAATCACCAGGTAACTGTGGTCACCCCATCAGATTATCCCTCTTTTTTACATTGGATGGAGGGCAACGATGAAGTGGTGAATTTTGAAGATCCGGAAAAGCAAAAGGAAGCCAGGAAATTGATCGCTCAGGCAGACATGATCTTTTGTCTGGATTTCTCCAACCTTGGAAGATTGCAGGGTATGGAGGAGGTGGTGAGCGAATCCAAGGCCTTCAAGGTCAATATTGATCACCATCAGGATCCGGATGAATTTGCTGATTTCAGCTTTTGCAGTACAAAGGCAGCGGCTACCTGTGAATTGCTCTATGATTTGATGGTAAAAGTAGGTGACCGGGAATTGATAGACAAGGATATTGCAGAGTGCCTGTATTCCGGTATCATGACAGATACCGGTGGATTCAGGCATCCCAACACCACCAAAAATGTGCATCTGGTGACGGCTGAACTGATAGCTCTGGGGGCTGACAATTCCAAGATTGCCCGCTTGATTTACGATACCTACTCGGTCAACAGACTGAAATTTTTGGGTTTTGCGTTGACCAGGAGGCTCACCATTTTACCGGAACTCAATACCGCCTACTTTGGTATCAGCAAAAAAGACCTGCGAAAATACCATTCACAAACCGGGGATACGGAAGGGCTGGTCAATTATGCCCTTTCCCTGGACGGAATAAAGATTGCTGCCCTGTTTACAGAGCGGAAGGATGGTGTGAAAATATCTTTTCGCTCTTCAGAAGAAGTGGCCGTCAATAAATTTGCCGCCTCTTTTTTTGAGGGGGGCGGACATAAAAATGCCTCGGGTGGAATTTCCCAACTTCCTTTGGAAGAGACCATTCAGCGATTTGAAAAATTAGTAAAAGAAAACAAACATATTCTATTTAATCAATTAGCGTTAGTCGATGAAAAAAATCAATAACTTAGTTTTAGGAGTCATTTTAATTGGCTCCGGTGTGCTGTATTCCTGTAATAAGACACAGACGACATCTGATGGCATTGAATACAAATACATCAACCAGGGGGACAAGGAAACCCAGGATGGAGAATTTGTCATGTATCATTTTACGGCAAAGACAGGCAGTGATTCCCTGTTTATTTCCAGTTATGATCAGCCGGTACCTCCCTATCTCCAACATTTGGATTCTGCGGAAGCCAAGACAGGGATAGATGAAATATTTCTTAACCTGAACAGTGGAGACAGTATTGTGATTAACTCTACCGCCGAGAAAATATTTACTCCTGAAGGAGTCCCTCCTTTTTTGGAAAATGATGAGGCGGTGACCATTAGTATAGGGGTTATCAATGTGCTGGAAGAAGAAGTATTTGAAGATTATTTCAATGATCTGGTAGCAGAGCAACAAAAAAAGCAAACCGAGCAAGCTGGTGTTCAGCTGGATGAAGATGTTCAAACCATAGAATCTTACATTCAGGAAAATAATCTGGATGCAAGCAAGACAGCATCGGGGCTTTATTACGTCATAGAGGAAGAAGGGTCAGGCGTTCAGGTAGAGCAGGGAGACAAAATATCTGTCAATTACACCGGATATGTACTGGATGGTACGGTGTTCGATACCAGTATAGAAAGCAAAGCCAAAGAAGCCAACACCTATGACGAGAACAGGCCTTATGAGCCTTTTACCTTCGATGTAGGACAGGGTATGGTGATTCCAGGCTGGGATGAAGGTCTTCAATTGTTGAAAGAAGGGGCAAAGGCCAAGTTTTTGATTCCTTCTCCTTTGGCTTATGGACCTAGTCAGCGGGGTGCCGTTATTGTACCTAACTCTATATTGATTTTTGATGTAGAAGTTACTGATGTAGAAAAGCAATGACCTGAATCATTGGGAGATTGAGAAATATTTAAAAGTGTAACTACCATGAAAAAAAGCACCTTGATCTGGGGCATGCTGCCCGCAGTTGTATTGATGGCTTCCTGTATTTCCGATGAAGAAAATATAGATGTAGTTTTCGAGCAGGATTTGCAAAAAATCGAAGAATATATTCAGACTGTAGACACGGAGTACATGAGGAGGGAGACGGTAGGTGAGACCGGTATCGTACTTTTATTTACAGAGGAGGTGGAAGAGGGAGAATTACCTGAGGCGAGGGATACCCTGTCAGTGG
Source organism: Cyclobacterium sp. SYSU L10401 (assembly GCF_010993705.1). GTDB lineage: Bacteria > Bacteroidota > Bacteroidia > Cytophagales > Cyclobacteriaceae > Cyclobacterium. Next base: position 97,497 of record NZ_WOFO01000001.1, read on the forward strand.
ATTATACCGGCAGACTGCTGGATGGCACCGTATTTGACACCTCACTGGAGCAGGTGGCACAGGATAACGATGTATTCAATCCCGATCGCTCTTATGAGCCATATGATATCATATTGGGCGTGTCCAATGTGATCAATGGCTGGCACTGGTCGCTTTCACGCATGAAGGAGGGTGAAAAGGCCATTGCCTTGATCCCTTCTTCCTATGCTTATGGAACGCAGGCCAATGGTCCTATTCCTGCCAATTCAGTACTGGTGTTTGAACTGGACCTGGTCCAGGTAAGAGCTCACCAACCCTAAACCAACAACAATGAAATTTCACCATAACATTTATATTTTTTTTCTGGCCTTATTGGGTTTTTCCTGCGACAATCAGATGGGAGGTTTTGGTGGCCCTGTATATGACAGAGAGGGCAACCTGGCCATTGATCGTGAGATCATTGCAGAATACCTGGAAACAGCCCCTTTTGATAGCTTGTACCGCATTCATGATCCTTCCGGAGTAGTAATCATTGTGGAGGAAGAGGGGGAAGGCTCCCGACCCGCTTCAGGAAATGTGGTATACACCAACTACACCGGATATCTCCTGGATGGTGCCGTATTTGATTCCAACCTGGAAGATGTTGCCCGGGAAAATAATATCTATGATGAAGAAAGAAATTATGATATATTTTCTTTCTTCCTTGATTTGCCTGCTTCTCAAGGTGGGGCGATAGAAGGGTTTAGTTTGGGTTTTAAGCGCCTGAGAAGCGGTGCCAGGGCTACCATTATCATTCCTTCTCCCTATGGCTATCAGGACAATGAGAATGTGGCGAGGGTGCCTGCCAATTCAGTTTTGGTATTTGATGTAGAGTTTTTGGGAATGGATTAATGCGTTGGTCTTTCCTGAACGTATCATAAGAAAACCCCGGTATCTTTTACTACCGGGGTTTTTTAATGGCTGACTTAAAGGAGCCTTCTTATTTATCCGGGCTTTTATTAATTTTTTACACTATAGTTTGGTGCTTCCCGGGTGATGCTGATGTCATGTGGGTGAGATTCCCTGACCCCTGCAGCGGTAACTTTTACAAATTTCCCATTTTCTTTTAAATCCTCAATGGTGGCGGTGCCGCAGTAGCCCATTCCAGCCTGAAGTCCTCCGATCAATTGGTACAATACTTCAGATACCAGGCCTTTAAAAGCTACCCGGCCCACAATACCTTCGGGAACCAGTTTTTTAATATTGTCTTCTGCATCCTGAAAATAGCGATCTTTGGAACCTGATTCCATGGCCTCAAGGGATCCCATACCCCTATAGGATTTAAACTTTCGGCCTTCAAAAATAATGATTTCCCCAGGGGCTTCTTCCGTACCGGCCAGAATGGATCCGATCATTACAGAGCTCGCACCTGCTGCCAGGGCTTTGACAATATCCCCGGAATAGCGGATTCCACCGTCGGCAATTACCGGGATTCCCCTGTCTTTCAGTACCCTGGCAGTCTCCATTACCGCAGATAGCTGTGGCATGCCCACACCGGCAATCACGCGGGTGGTACAGATACTGCCTGGGCCTACACCCACCTTAACCGCATCTGCACCGGCATCAGCAAGGGCTGTTGCTGCCTCCGCAGTGGCAATGTTGCCTACGATCAATTCCAAATCAGGAAAAGCTGCTTTTATCTTTTTACAGGCATCGATGACACCCTTGGAATGCCCATGTGCCGTATCAATGGAAATCACATCCACACCTGCCACTTTCAGGGCTTCCACCCTTTCTACAATATCTGAAGTTACTCCGACGGCGGCTCCTACCCTAAGTCTTCCAAACTCATCCTTACAGGCGTGGGGTTTGTCTTTTCTCTTTAGGATATCTTTATAGGTAATGAGGCCGGTCAACTTGTACTCCTCATCAACGATGGGCAATTTTTCTATTTTGTATTCCTGCAGGATCTCTTCCGCCTGCTCCAGACTGATGCCGGCTTTTGCCGTAAAAAGGTGGTCCTTTGTCATGATCTCCCTTACCGGGCGTTCCATGTCCTTGATAAATCTCAAGTCCCGGTTGGTGATGATGCCTTTTAAGTAACGTTCTTCATCCACAACAGGAATGCCGCCAATATTGAATTCTCTCATGATGGCCTCTGCATCTTTTACCTTGGCATTGATATCCAGGGTGATGGGGTCCAAAATCATCCCGCTCTGAGACCTTTTTACCTTGCGGACCTGGGCAGCCTGCTTTTCAATGGACATGTTTTTATGAATAAAACCCAGTCCACCTTCCAAGGCAATGGAAATGGCCAACTCGGCCTCTGTAACCGTATCCATGGCAGAAGAAACCAAAGGGATCTGCAGGCGAATTTTCCTGGTAAGTTGAGTGGCCGTGCTGGTGTTTCGGGGAAGTACCTCAGAATAACCGGGTACCAGAAGCACGTCATCATAGGTGAGTGCTTCGAAGAGGAATTTATTTGTATCTGGATTCATGGCAAATGGTTAGTAACCCTATTTGCCCGTCAAAGATACGATGTTTTTAATATGCAAATCAATGATTTAACAAAAAAAGTTACAGCGCTCTGACTAATTTCTTTTGATCAATGGAATTTTCTTTGGAAGACCAGGCCGGTATCATTCTCCTAAAATCTTACCCGCAATCAGTCTGGAAATGGATTGCATGCCCTGATCGTTGGGGTGACGGCCCACGCTTTCATTGGAATATTCTTCCAGTGCCATAAAACTGTCCTGCGCACCCAACTGAGAAAGCTGCACCACCTGCCAGTTCATCTCAGCGGCTGCATGCAACAACTGATCATTGACCGCTGTATTGGGCCAAAAGGTAGTTGTCAGCAGCACCCTGGTCTGGCCGCTGCTCAGGAAAGCGGCAAATTCCCTGAGGCTCTGAGAAAAATTCCAGCCTTCAAGGTTTTCCAATGGTACATTTTCTCCCAGCCGGATTACCAGCAAATCCGCCTGAAAGTCCTTTAGATGTTCGTACATGGCAAAATCCAGTGAGGAAAATTTCCTCTCAAAGGGGTACACATTTTCTCGCATCATTTCCAGTTCAGGCAGGTGATACCGCAGGCTGTCCTCTAGCAAGGAAAAGTAATCTTTGTCCGGTGCACTGGCCGCCATACCCCAATCAGCATTCCAGCCTATCGCTGCATCAGGAGGATGATAGGTGATGCTGTTTCCGATGACGAGAATTTTTTGGATGGGTTCGGACCCTTGCTCATCGGACTTGCAGCTTAAGAAACAGAAGAATAGCCCGATCCATGCAATTACTTTCATGTGTCTATAATTTGTTCTTTAATGGTCACATAGCCTGTCCCGATCCTTAATCGGGAGAATCTCGCATGTCTGATAGTCATTCCAGTGTGTGACGGCTACGTCATGCTCGATTTCATGTGTTTATAATTGTCTTTTAGCGGTCACATAGCCTGTCCCGATCCTTAATCGTGTCGATTTCATATTTTTTTTATCATTTTGGCGATATAAAATCCATCAAAGCCACTTTCATGGGACAGTACCTGTGTTTCCTCCAGCAGGTCGAAAGATTGTCCCGCAGGACTACTGAGAAAGGCCGCCACTTGCCTGTTGTTTTCTGATGGAAGAATGCTGCAGGTGGCATAAACCAAAATGCCTCCGGGTTTAAGCATGGAAGGATATTGTGTCAGGATATCCTGTTGTATGCCCTGTACCTTAGCGATGGATTCCGGACTTAATTTCCATTTGGTATCGGGATTTCTTTTAAGTACGCCCAATCCCGAACAGGGCACATCCAATAACAGGCGATCGGCACTTTCATGCAGCCGCTTGATGGTTTTACTGCCTTCTATGGGCTTGGTTTCAATGATGGATATACCGGCTCTCCTGGCCCTTAATTTGGTGTTTTTCAGCTTCCAGGCTTCCAGGTCCATGGATAGAACCCTCCCTTTATTTTCCATTAAAGCAGCCAAATGCAGGGATTTTCCACCGGCACCTGCACAGGCATCAATGACCCGCATGCCAGGCTGGACATCCAGGGCTGCGGCCACCATTTGGGATGAGGCATCCTGCACCTCAAAAAGACCCTGTTTAAACAAAGGGGTTCGAAACACATTTTTTCTCCTTTGCAAAACCAATGCATCGGGGTATCCCTTCACCACATGTGTGGCAATATCCAGCTCCTCCAGCTGTACTTTAAGTTTTGATTTGCTGGTTTTTAGGGTATTGACCCGAAGCACTACTTCAGCCTCCTTATTCAGACTTTCCAGCTCCAGTTCCCATTGGTCTCCCAATTGCTCTGCCCCCATTTCATCCAGCCAATCTGGAATGGACTGCAACAAGGATCGTTGACTGATTTTTTCCCTTTTCTTACTTATTTTCTGGCTGTCTATTCCTTTAAATTCCTTCCAATCAGGAAGTGTTCTGCCTTGTAATGTCCAGAAAGTTCCAAACCATTGGTAGTAATCCTGTCCAGGGCTCAGGTGCTGGATAAGCCGCTTCCAGCGGACAATTTCATAAACGCTTTCAGCTATAAAGGCCCGGTCCCTGGCGCCCCATTTGGGGTTGGACTTCAACACCCGCTCAATGACTTTATCGGCATATTGGTTGTTGTCAAAAATGTCCTCCAGGGCTTTGACTACCCCATTCACCGTATTCGGGAAAAGCTTCATAAGATTTTTTTGTTGGAAAATACAAATATAGGTAAATATACATGCGGGAAGCAGGAGCCGATCACTGCAGGGGAAGTAAAGGACAGAAAATTGGCAGGATTTTGGTACTTTTACAGCCATGGGAGAAAAAAAATGTCCCCATTGCGGGAAATGGTCCGATTGGAACCAGAATTTAACAGATACTTGCCAACATTGTGGTAAACCCCTGGGGGGAAAAGACCTGGAATTTCAGGAAAAAAGGGCAGCTCAGGAAAAGGCCCGTGAGGAGCAATGGATTTTCTACATCAAGGAAACAGACAGTGATTTTGTTAAAGGGATGAAAAAGACTGGAAATTTCTTTTATACCATTTACATTTCCATCATTACCTTTATTGCCTGGCTGATAGCTGCTTTACCTGGCTAATGCATGTCTTCAAAAACCCCTATTTTCTTTTTCCAGTCCTGCTTTTCTGGGTAAATCAGTATCTCGAACGCATCCGGGAAGTGTTTATCCCATTTATTCACAGTTATTTCGATGATCTTTTGGCCATGCCGGTAGTATTGGGGATTACCCTTCAGGTGTACCGATGGATCCATCCATTAAAAAATAGTTTTGTATTTACCCCTACCCAGATAATGGTAGGCTTGATTTACTTCAGTTTTTTGTTTGAGGGTTTGTTGCCCATGTGGTCTTCCACCTATACCAGGGATTTTTGGGATGTGGTTTGTTACCTGATCGGGGCAGTATATTTCTGTTTTTTAATCAACAAAAAGTATACTGATTAATTTTGCTTTTATATGGGATTAAAATTGAGAGATATTTATACACGGTACACTGCCTCACTTTCTTCCATTTATCCGGCAGAGGAAGCAAAGAGTTTGGTTTTTTGGCTTTTTGAAGTTTTCCTGGATTGTAAAAGAAAGGATATACTGATGGATAGAGAATTGTCCGATATCCCCCGGGAAATGGAGGCAGCACTGGAAAAGTTAACAACTGGCATGCCCATACAATATGTGCTGGGAAATGCGCCTTTCTATGGAAGGAGTTTCCAGGTGAGCCCGGCTGTATTGGTGCCCAGGAATGAGACAGAGGAGCTGGTACACCTTATCCTGGCCAACCACTCCGGAAAGCTGAAAATAGTGGATTTGGGAACAGGATCGGGGTGCATTGCCATCTCCCTGAAGCTGGAATGGCCGGAGGCACAATTGTTGGCTTTGGATATCAGTGCTGATGCACTGGTCCTGGCCAGGCAAAATGCCGCAGCAATGGGTGCATCCCTTGGGTTTATCCAGGCGGACATGTTGGAGGATGATTTACCATTGGAAAAGGTGGATATCATGGTTAGTAATCCGCCTTATGTGCTTGAAAAGGAAAAAAAGTTTATGCATCAGAATGTACTGGCGCATGAACCCCATTTAGCACTTTTTGTTCCTGACCATGATCCACTCAGGTTTTACCGGGCCATTGTCCGGCATGCCGGGAGATATTTAAATCCCGGGGGATACTTGTATGTTGAAATCAATGAAGCGTATGGGGCGGCGGTATCGGAGCTGATGTCGGGAAATGGCATGGAAGCTGTTAAAGTATACCGGGACCTGCAAGATAAGGAAAGGGTGGTTTGGGGAAGAATACCAAAAATTTCAAAGCCTGGTTCCCATCCAAAATAAACCATCGCTTTCAAACCAATGCATTCCCTTCGGGACTTCAAAAGAAGCTGCTGGTGTAAGGTTTATTAATTCGGTTTTCTTTGCTGTTTTATGGGTGACCATTTGGCCTTCTTTGCCCTTCAACTGGATAGTTGTCTTTGGCAGCCATTTTTGAAAAATCCCTTTTCTGGCAGGGGAGTATCGAAAGCCTTCACACACAAATACAATATCCATGAGGTCCAGATAGGGCTCCAGTTTTTTTGAAGCAGTGGGGTCAAAGGCCAGTATATTTACTGCATGGTGGGTAGATTGATTCAGGTATGCTATGCTTGCATCCAGGTAGTCATTGTCCACTGCCGGAACAAATTTTACCGGAAATTGTGCCTCAGAAAGCCCTTCGTTATCCTGGTGAAAATCGGGATGGCCTACAATTACATCGACTTTTATTCCCAAAGAGAGTACCTGGAAGACCGTTTCCTGGGTTACCAAAACTGTAGGAACCCATTCGAGTAGGGAATTTAATGTGGGTAAATCCCATCCTTCTGTGGTCAATATCAAAAGAGCCGGTTCCTGCTGTTCTTTTACAAAATGATGGGAAGACATGTTTCTTTAAAAAAGGGATTGTAGGGATAAATGATTCCACCTTGCTAATGGCAATTTAGGACTATTATTGATTTTACCCGCAAACTTGACGGTTCGATTTTAAAATAGGGACCATGTTTTCGTACTCCAAAGATAATTTGATGATGGAGTTGCCGGCAGCCCTTTCTTTGCCTGCTTTTTAAGCGCTGTTTTGTACCAGCAGTTTTCGGGTTATTTATGTGAAAATTCAGGATAATAGGATATTTTTTATAATTTTGAATGCAGAAATTTCGCTGTTTACCCAAAGGTAAGAATGCCAGATTTGCTTAATCCTTCATTTAAAAAATGTCAAATATGCCCATTTCCCAACCGATAAATTTCACCAAATGGATTGAAGATAACCGACACCTGCTGAAGCCTCCGGTAGGAAACAAGCAGATGTACCTCAAAAATGATGACTTTATCGTCATGGTGGTTGGGGGACCCAATGCCAGAAAGGATTATCACTACAATGAGGGGGAGGAGTTTTTTTATCAGGTAGAAGGTGACATTACCCTGAAAGTGGTGGATGAGGGAGAAATGAAAGACATCGCCATCAAAGAGGGAGAGGTGTTTTTATTGCCTGCCGGAATCCCTCATAGTCCCAGGAGGCCTGCCAATACCGTGGGACTGGTCATAGAGAGGTACCGCAAACCTGGGGAGAAGGATGGTTTTTTGTGGTTTTGTGAAAACTGTGGCCATAAGTTATATGAAGCCTACGAGCCTATCACAGATATTGTCAATCAGCTGCCTCCTATCATGGACCGGTTTTGGAACAATCCGGAACATACCACCTGCGATAAATGTGGCACTGTCATGTCCAAATAGACATGGCATTGATGAAGCATTTTTCCTTCCTGAGTAGCTAATTCTTTTCCCATGATTTATGAATCTTTCCCGTTTTGCTTTTAGCCTGGAGTTTGCCAAAGAAATGGATAATAAGGATCCATTGAGGGATTTTCGGGACAAATTCTATATTCCTGAAAAAAATGGCCACCCGGTTCTTTACTTTTGTGGAAATTCCCTGGGTTTGCAACCCAAATCTGTGGCCGCAAGCATCAACAGGGATTTGAAGAAATGGGCAGAGAAGGGAGTGGAAGGGCATTTTGAAGGAGCAAAGCCCTGGGTGGATGCCCGTAAGCCTTCCAAGCCTATTCTGGCCAAATTGCTTGGAGCTTTGCCGGAAGAGGTGGTAGCCATGAATAGCCTGAGCGTCAACCTTCACCTTTTATTGGTTTCCTTTTACCGGCCTGAGAAAAGAAAATTTAAGATACTTACAGAGGCCGGAGCCTTCCCGTCAGATCAATATATTCTGGCTTCTCAGGTGAAGTACCATGGGTATAACCCTGAGGAGGCCATTATAGAAATGAGTCCGCAACCAGGAGAGCACTTGCTCCGCACCAATGACATACTCGAAAAAATCAGGGAGCATCAGGATGAACTCGCCCTGGTGATGATGTCAGGCGTACAATATTATACCGGGCAGTTTTTTGATTTAAAGGCGATCAGCAGGGAAGCTTCCCTCCATGGAATAAAGGTAGGCTTTGATCTGGCCCATGCCATTGGCAATGTGCCCCTGGCACTTCACGATTGGGGAGCAGATTTTGCCACCTGGTGTAGCTACAAATACCTGAATTCAGGTCCCGGAAATGTATCAGGAATTTTTGTCCATCAAAAGCATGCCAATGAGAAGGACATCCCCCGGTTTGCCGGCTGGTGGGGGCATGATGAGGGAAGGCGATTTCTGATGGAAAAGGGATTTGATCCCATGCCCGGGGCGGATGGCTGGCTGCTGAGTAATGACCCTGTTTTGGGCCTGGCAGCACACCAGGCTTCGCTGGAAATTTTTGAAGCAGCGGGCATGGAAAAAATAAGGGCCAAGTCTGAACTATTGACCGGCTATCTGGAGTTTGTAATTCGTGAAACAATTGGTGGTCCCGGAGAGTTTGAATTGATAAGTCCTTCAAAACCAAGTGAGAGAGGCTGCCAATTGTCTTTGTTTCTCCATAAGGGGGGCAAGGCAATATTTGATTTATGGACAGAACAAGGGCTGGTGGCGGATTGGAGAAATCCAAATGTAATCAGACTCGCCCCAACGCCTTTGTACAATAGTTTTCAGGATGTGTATGCCTTTGGCAAAATGGTACAAACATCACTTGACTCCCAGCCATAAATCAGAACACCTAAAACCTATTGAATCAATGAAGAAAGAAAAAATAAATTTACTGGGGGCAGGATTGATCGGTTCCCTGCTGGCCATCTACCTGAGGAAAAGGGGATTGGATGTGGCCATTTACGAGAAAAGAGAAGATTGGCGCAACCTGGATACTTCAGGAGAAGGTCGCTCCATCAACATGGCCTTGAGCTACCGGGGCTGGAAGGCATTGGAAAAAGCCGGGATCAAGGACAAGGTAATTCCCTTTACGCAACCCATGTATGGAAGAAGGATTCATGATGAACATGGAGATACTTTTTTCCAGCCATATGGAAAAGAAAACCAGGCCATTTATTCCATCAGCAGAAATGCATTTAATAAAATACTCCTGGATGAAGCAGAGGAGCAAGGAGCATCCATTCATTTTCAGCATAAGGTAGAACAGGTCAATGTGGCCAAAAGGCAGGTTTCCTTTAGCCTGGCGGATGGGGCATCCAAATCGATTCAAGCTGAAGTTCTGATCGGATCAGATGGTGCCTACTCAGCGCTCAGGAATGCTTTTCAAAGTCAGCTGCGATTTAATTTTAACCAACAGTACATTTCCCATGGTTATAAGGAGCTGAGCATTCCCCCCACTCCGGAAGGGGGTTTTGCCATGGATCCGAATGCCTTGCACATCTGGCCCAGGGGCAAATTCATGCTGATTGCGCTGCCCAATCTGGACAAATCCTTTACATGTACCCTCTTTCTGCCCTTTGAAGGCTATAAGGTCAGTTTTGCCAATATCCATGATGATCAAGATGTGGAGCAGGTTTTTAAAACCCATTTTAATGACGCATACAATTTAATGCCCACTTTGCTGAAGGACTTCAAGCGTAATCCCACGGCTGCTTTGATCAACACGGAATGTTATCCCTGGACAGAAAATAATACCTTGTTGATAGGAGACGCAGCACATGCCATGGTGCCCTTTTACGGACAGGGCATGAATTGCGGTTTTGAAGATTGCTCAATACTGGATGGGCTGGTAGGCAAATACGGTACATCTTCCTGGGATCTGGTTTTTGAAAAATTCCAAAAAGGCAGGAAACCGGATACAGACGCCATCTGCCAGCTGGCCATGGATAACTTCGTGGAAATGAGCGATAATGTGGCAGATCCCAAATTCCTGATCCGAAAGAAAATAGAAGCGAGGCTACATGAACTTTTCCCGGAGGAATGGGTCCCCTTGTACAGTATGGTGACTTTCTCAGATATGAAATATGCTGAAGCCTATGCGATAGGAAAATTGCAGGAAAAAGTCATGGACAGGGTGATGAGTGATCCGTTGATTACCCAAAACTGGGACAGGTTGGATTATGAAGACATCCTGCATCAGGTAGTCGTGTCCGGAGCGGTTTGATTCACAAGTCCGTATGGAAGCGCTGATTGAATCCACGCAGGCCCTGAAGACCTCCGGTGTGGATGGCCAGTATTCGGGTTCCCCTGGGAAAGGTATCCTGCCTGATCAGATCCAGGAGGCCAAATAGCATCTTTCCGGTATACAGGGGTTCTAGGGGGATGCCGGACGCTTTCTTTATCTCTTTTATGAATTGGATCAACTCAGGATTGAATTTGGCATAGCCACCAAAATGGTACGCCGTATGGATCTGCCAGGAACAAGAAGGGCTTATCTGATGTGCTTCCAAAAGGCTGCTGATTTCCTGATGGATGAATGAACCCTTTAAAGCCGAAAAACTCAGCACCTGCTGATTTGAGGAAGCACTTGCCAGCAAACCGGCAAAGGTTCCGCCGGTACCGACAGGAACCGTCACGATGTCCATTTCTTTATCATCAGGCTCCAGGATTTCCCTGCTGCCTTTGATGGCAAGGGCATTGGTCCCTCCTTCCGGAATGATGTAAACATCCCCGAACTTTAATTTGAGCTTTTCCAGTACTTCCGGATCGTTTTTCTCTCGGTAGCTGATTCTGGACATGGGATAAAGTTCCATACCCTGTGTTTTGGCATCGGCCAGCGTAGGGTTGAGTGGTTTGGGGATTTCTCCCCGGATCATGCCGATGGAGTTCAGGCCATTGTGCGCGGCAGAAAGGGCGGTAGCATGGATGTGATTAGAATATGCACCCCCAAAAGTCAGGAGGCAGGAATGGCCGCTTTCTTTTGCGGCCTGAATGTTGTAGAGAAGTTTATAGTACTTGTTGCCCTGCACCACCGGGTGCAACAGGTCCAGTCTTTTGACAAGGACCTGAACTTTCTTTTCATCAAGTAAGGGGAGTTGAAGGTCCTGGTAAACGGGCAAAGATTCCTTTTTCAAAATAAATAATATCAGGATTTAAAGATAAAATACCGATTGTTTTTGATCAAATCCTAATTTTGTACCATGACTGAATCCATAGACGAGGAATTACCTGAAGAGGAATCCTATTTTGAACGCATCGAATTGCAGGTTGACCCCGGGCAGCGTCCCTTGCGCGTAGACAAGTTTATCACCGATAAAGTAGCCAATGCCTCCCGGAATAAAGTGCAGCAGCGCATCACCGATGGAGAAGTAAAGGTGAATGGCCTTACCGTTAAGGCGAATTATAAAACCAAGGCGGGGGATGTCATCAGCTTTGTCATGGAAAGGAGCAGAAAGGATCCGGATGTGATCCCTGAACCTATTCCGCTGGATATCCGGTATGAAGATGATCACCTGCTGGTGGTCAACAAGCCCTCCGGTATGGTCGTGCATCCCGCTCATGGCAACTGGACCGGCACCCTGGTAAATGGATTGGCCTATTATTTCAAAAGCCTTCCTGAATTGCCTGGAAATTCCGGCCGTCCCGGGCTGGTACACCGCATTGATAAAGATACCTCAGGTCTTTTGGTTATCGCCAAATCCGAGAAAACGATGACGCACCTGGCCAAACAATTCTTTGATCACAGTATCCGGCGCAGCTATGTGGCATTGGTTTGGGGAGAGACGAAAGAGGATGAAGGCACGATTGATGTGCCTATTGGACGTGGTCTGAAAGACAGAAAGGTCATGCAGGCTTTTCCCGACGGTACCGCAGGAAAATCAGCCATTACCCATTGGAAATTGATAGAGAGACTGAGGTATGTCAGCCTCATACAGTGCACCTTGGAAACTGGAAGGACACATCAGATCAGGGTACACATGAAATACCTGGGACATCCGTTGTTTAATGACGCGGTATATGGAGGGGATAAAATCAGAAAGGGAACGCAGTTTTCCAAGTATAAATCTTTTGTCCACAATTGTTTTGAACTTTTGCCCCGACAGGCATTGCATGCCAAATCTTTGGGATTTATCCATCCTGCTACCGGCAAGGAGATGTTTTTTGATAGCGAAATTCCTGCAGATATGGCTACTGTCATTGGAAAATGGAAAAGTTACGTGCATTACGAAAAATAACCCGTTATTAAATTGTTAATCGACATATTGAAAACGAGTTGCTTTTTGTCAAATTCGAATTAATACAGCTTTAAAATTTCAAATTTTATAAAAAAACATAATTTTTTATAAAAAAATTTCTTCAAATAAATGGATTCATTACATTTGACGAATCAATATTTTATTTGGTTCTGATTTTTGAGAAAATGTCTGAGTCGGATCAAATATAAATTGTTTCCTTGTAGGATGTTGAAATTGGCAGACAAGCCCTCCTGTCTCGGGGGTGGGGGATCCAGATTTATCTGGTGTACTGGATAAAGCACACATAGAGCTCAATGTGTTGCCTAACAGCTCCGTGGAGGTTCGAATCCTTCTCCTACAGCTTAATGGCAACAGCCGGAAATTATCTAAATGAATAATTTCCGGCTTTTTTTTGGATAAAACTGTAATTCATCTTTTCTTTTGTTCCGCATGATTGAATAATATCCACTTTATTTTGTATTCTTGAATTGACAAATGAGTGAAGATAATTTAAATACCAGGCAGCGAAGCAATAGAAGAAAGCGATGGCTGAAGATATTGGGAATAACTGTTTTCCTGCTGCTGAGTTTGCAGGTAGGACTTTATTTTGGCAGTGATTGGCTTTTCAGGGAATATATCAAGCAGCAGGTTGAAAAGGTTTCAGAAGGCAAATATGGAGTAGACTTTGACAAGGTCTACCTTTCGCTTTTTCAACTAGGGGTATTTGTGGAAGGATTTACCCTCTATCCTACTGATCCTGATATTTTTGACCGTGAAAAAATTCCCTATTATCAGATTTCCCTTGAGCAACTGGATATCCTGGGCATAGGTTACTCCAGAAGTGATGCCAGGTTAAATATAGGCGTGCTTCGCTTAAGTGCTCCGGTTGTACAAGCAAGACAGCAGTCCGAGTTGCTGGAAAATGAGGAGGCCAGTCCGCTTCAATTGTTGGAAGCTGAAATTCAAAAATCTCTCGGAACAAAGGTTCAGGAAATTTTTGTCAGCGATTTTTATGTAGACCGGGCGAACTTATTGATAGAAAATTTTATCAGCCAAAAATCCATTTCCGCTTCCAATACCAATTTATATGTAAAAAACATTCATTTAAGCCAGGATAAGACGGAATCCACTCCATTTGGAATTGAAGGTTTCCGATTGAATTTTGACGATTTTGAAATCGTTTTGGCAGATAGCATCCACCGGGTAGCAGCTGAAAAGGTGGAAGTTTCTTCCATCGAAAAGCGTATCCGGGCGGAAATGCTGCAGGTGGTGCCTGATCTGGAAAAAGCTGCGGATGTGTATTATGAAATATCCCTGGACCATTTGGAGCTGGAAGATGCAGATATCATGGAAATGTTCCAGACGGCTGAAGTAAAGGTGGGTAACCTGAATCTGGAGGCACCTGATTTTGTCCTTTTTACAGACAGGTCTACCCTGGAAAGTGAAAGGAGGACCACAGATTTATATGAACTGATCCGGGAGGTGCTGACCTCTATTTCGGTCCAAAACCTCACCATTAACCATGGACAGTTTCTTCAAAGAGGGGTGCAATCTCCCAACAAAAACAGGATTGAAGCGGAGGATATCCGTTTTTCGATGGAAGATGTGTACATAGGTCAGGATGAGGAACTGAAACAAAACAGTTTTTTTTATGCCGAAAATGCTACTTTGGAAATCAATAAAGCCAGAATAGCCCTGGCAGATGAAATCCATTGGATATCGGGTCAGGATATATTTCTGTCTTCATTTGAAGATCGCGTGTCCATCCATGAGGTAGAATTGAAACCCATGGCAGATGAGGACAGTCTTTCAGATATTTCCTTGTTTGAAATCAAAGTGCCTCAGCTGGAATTTGCCAACGCCAACCTCAGAAAAATTTACAATGAAAAAATCATTGATATCGGGGAGTTGATGATCAGGGCACCGGATGTGGTGATCAAAGATATTTTGGGTAATTCCTCCCCGGATAAAGGCGCAGTGTCCATGACCACCCTGCCCCAACTGACGCAAGGGTTTTTGAAAGCCATTTATATCCAAAAACTGGAAATGGTAGAAGGAAGCCTGGTGTTGGACAATCACCTCAGGGTCCGGCAGGATAGCCTTTCTTTTGGGAAGATTGATTTTGTGCTTGAAAATTTTCAATTGGATGAGCAAAACTTCACGGATTCTACTTCCAGAATATTTCTGGCCGATAACCTGCGGCTGGAAATCAATGATTATGCCTTAAAATTGTCCGATAACCTGCACTTGTTTGCTGCAGACAGAATCCTCATTGATACCAATGACGACCTGCTTTTAATCAATGGTTTCAAGCTCAAGCCTCATTCTCCCGAGGACGTGATGCCGGTGCTGGAAAGGTATGGTAAGACCACCGTACTGGACATAGAAATACCTGAATTTCTGGCTACCGGGGTGGATATCAATCAGGCCTATTTTGAAGAGCGGTTGTTTATCAACCACATCGATATTCCAAGTCCCATCATACGCTGGTCCAAATACATACCCAGTGTTGAGACCGGGCAAGCTCAATTGGAAAGGGGTGATATTCTAAATCTGATTTCGAATTATTTTAAGGAGGTAGGCATTGATTCACTAAGTATAGAGGAGGGAACCTTTGTTTACGAAAACTTTACCAATGAAACATTCAGGTCTTTTGCAGAGAATGACATTGCGGTAAAAATCAGAAATTTTTACCTGGATGAAAACATCGACCCTGCTGAAAACCGGACGCTTTTCGCAGAAGAAGTGGATGTGAACCTGAACAATTATTTATTCAATATCGCCAACGGCAAATACAGCATAGTGGCGGAGAGGATAGCTTTCAATTCTGCCAGAGAAGAAATCAATACCTTTAATGTCCGCTTGATGCCCAATAGTTACCTGGATTCCAAAGTAAGTATTGAAGCCCTGATTCCCGAGCTTAGCTTTAGTGGTGTGGACCTGGAGGCCTTCCTTTTTGACAATACCCTTGCCCTATCCTTGCTCAGGCTTTCCGATGCCGCCGTGAAGCTATCCATCAACCGTGATTTTGGAGATGAACCCGATGCAGAGGAAGGTACCAAAAGCCGTAACCTGCCCAAAACCATTGAGGTAATCAAGATTGACTCCATTCTTACGTCCAATGCCTCCTTTAATGTGGCCTATTATCAGGAAGGAAAGGATTTGGATTTGATTAAGACAGGTATAAATTTGGCCATCGCTGATTTTCTGCTAGACTCCGCCAGACTTTCTGAAGGGGATATTGCCAGTTTCTTTTCCAATATGAGCCTGGGAGTGGATGATTTTTCCCTGGCTTTAAGGGACAGTATCCATACGCTCAATTTCTCTAAAATAGAACTCGACTCCAGGGATGAAGAAATCCTGGTGGAAAACCTTAGCCTGATTCCCAAAGATTTTATTGGCATCAAGGGCATACCCATCGTTAAAGCCCTGGTGCCTAAGGTGGCAATCAGCACCCGCTCCCTGAAAAGTTTTCAAAAGTCCGGTCAGCTGGATGTTTCCCTGTTGGAACTTACCGATCCTGAGGTCAAACTTTACCTGGATGGTGAGGAGAACATGACCTTATTGAAGCCCGGAGAAGACAAGGAAGCGGTTGGCCAAAAGGTGCTGGAAAGCCTTTTGGTGAGAAATTTCCAACTTAGTGGGGGGAGCCTTTCATGGATGGACAAGTCCGATACCAGCAAAGTCACTACTTTAAGTAACCTCAGTTTGTTGTTAAATGACCTTAATTTTGATTTTACCCAAAATCAAAAAATCAATACGGAGTTTTTTTTCAACAAGGATTTTCAGTTTGAATTGACAGACTATGCCCTAGACCTGCCGGACAGCCTCAATCGACTGAGTATAGGTAAAGTAGTGATTTCAGAAAATAAGCTTGTCCTGGATGATGTTCGCTTTTTCCCAAAGGTCGGGCGTTACGCTTATGCCAGAATGGTTGGCGAACAGACAGATGTGGCGGAGGTGTACGTTCCCAGGCTGGTCATCGATGGTTTGGATGCAGGGAAATTTATCTCTGAAGAAAAATTGGTGGCCAGGTCCATGCGGCTCTATGATCCCTATGCGGAAGTCTTTCGCGACAAAAGGGTGCCAGAGGATACCACCGTGGTAAAACCCATGCCCCAGCAATTGATGGAGGCGGCGGGAATGGTGATTGACCTGGATACCCTCATGGTCTCAGGTGGGCGCCTACGGTACAGGGAGTTTCCCGAAAAAGGGATGGTGCCCGGAGAGATAAATTTTACGAAGATGAATGCCCAAATGTACCCCTTTCGGCTGGGTGCCTTCGGCGAAGAAAGAGACAAGGCTTTTATCAGGGGATCCTTTGAAATCAATCAGGCAGCGCAGCTGGATGTGGATGTCTCGATGACTTTTGACGAGCCCTATCCCTTACAAGTTAAAGCCAGTGTGAATTCCTTTGAGCTGCCGGTGATCAATTCCATCCTGGAATCCAATGCCTTTGTCACGGTGGAGAGGGGTATCATCAGGGAGGGCAATTGGCATTTTATCGCTGACCAAGACAAGGCCATAGGGGAAATGACCCTCAAATACAATGATTTAAAGGTCAGGTTGCTGGAAGAGCGTACCCTTAAGGATGGCAGAGGGCGCAAGGGGATACTGACTTTCGTCATCAATGCACTGGCCATGCGGAAAAACAATCCCCGACCGATATTTAACCGACTGGTGTCCTCTCCCATCTATATGGAGCGTATGACTCATAAATTTATTTTCAACTACATGTGGAAGGCTACCTTTTCAGGTTTGATGGGAAGTTCGGGATTGATGCAGCCCAAAATTCCCCGAAAAGAAGAAGAGGAAGCTCAATTTGAGATGGAAGAATAATTTTTACCTGATTTAAATGGTAGGTCGCCTCAATATTTTATTTTAGATTTGTGGTCTTATAAAGACCAGATTGCGCATGCAAAGCGAAAAAATAGATCAGATCAAAGCGGAAATTGCTGCAGCCAATGCCGGAAACCCGGACGAATTGGAAGCCTACCGAATGCGGTTTATCAGTAAAAAAAGCGTAGTGGGTGCGCTTTTTGCCGAAATGCGGCATATTCCCAATGAGCAGAAAAAAGCCTATGGTCAGCTGGTCAATGAGGTCAAGCAATTGGCAGAAGAAAAATTCCAGGCCCTGATCCAACAGGTGGATAGTGGGGGCCGAGAGAAGGAGTACCAGGGCGTTGACCTGACCCTGCCGCCTACCACCTGGCCGGTAGGAGGTATTCATCCCCTTACGGCTACCCGGCAGCGGATTGTTGAAATATTTGAAAGAATAGGCTTTAACCTTTCCGAGGGACCGGAAATTGAAGATGACTGGCACAATTTTACTGCCCTGAATTTTCCGGAAAATCATCCGGCAAGGGAAATGCAGGATACTTTCTTTATAGAGAAAAATCCCGACATTGCTTTGAGGACGCACACCTCCTCGGTACAGGTGAGGGTAATGGAAAATGAACAACCACCGATCCGAACCCTTTCCCCGGGAAGGGTATTCCGGAATGAAGCCATTTCCGCCCGGGCGCATTGTATTTTCCATCAGGTCGAGGGCCTCTATGTGGATGAGAATGTCAGTTTTGCCAATTTGAAGCAAACCCTGTATCACTTTGCCAAAGAAATGTTTGGCAAAAACACCCAGGTACGGTTCAGGCCCTCCTTTTTCCCTTTTACGGAACCCAGTGCAGAAATAGACATTTCCTGCCAACTTTGTGGAGGTAAAGGATGTAACATTTGTAAGGGGACCGGTTGGGTAGAAATTGGCGGTTCAGGCATGGTGGATCCCAATGTGCTGGAAAATTGTGGCATAGATTCGGAAAAGTATACCGGCTTTGCCTTTGGTATGGGTATAGAGCGGATCGCCATGCTCAAATACCAGATCAATGATCTCAGGTTGTTTACCGAAAATGACATCCGCTTTTTGCAGCAGTTTAGGGGTTTGCTTTAGGCATGATTCCCATCAGCAAAGCTTTGATGTAAATGATGGGCCTGAGGGAAAGCTAATAGAATAGGAGTTTCTGGACAGAAGGACTATGCAATCAATATTTTTGCCACTCAAGAGAAAATTACAAAGCCAGTGGAAAACCTTGCGTTTTCAGTTGAGCGCTTCCAATAACCCGGCTTTTGTAGGCTTCTACAAGTATTTTTACCAACCCGGTAAAGGAAGCCTGAGTGAATTTCTCAGTGTGTATTCCTTGTCCGGAAAACCGGACTTTACTGTGATCCAGATAGGGGCAAACGATGGCATTACCCATGATCCTATCCATAAATTCATCAAAAGGGATGGCTGGAAAGGTGTATTGCTGGAACCGCAATCTGAGGTGTACCACCAGTTTCTGAAAAAGATCTACGCCAAAAATAAAGGGATAAAAACGGTTTGTGCGGCTATAGGTGAGGAAGATGGCACCCAATCCATTTATAAAATAGGTTTCTCCGGGATGCGTTGGGCCACTGGATTGACTTCCTTTTCCAGGGAAAAAATCGAACAGGCCTTTGAAGAGGGGATTGTGGCAAGCAATTGTGAAAAATTCGGTATTCAAATTCCGGAAGATAAAAATCAATGGATCAGTCGGGAAGAGGTGGAAGTTATTTCCCCGCAAACCCTGATGCACCGGTATGGTATCGATCACATAGACCTGCTCCAGATCGACGCAGAGGGCTATGACCTGGAGGTGATCCGCATTTTTGATATAGCCAAAAGCCAACCTGAGGCCATCGTTTTCGAAAACGTAGGCTTGAAGGAGGCTGATTACGCTTCCTGTCTTTCCCTTTTGCAGGAAAATGAATATGGGACCCGGAAGTTTGGTCCCAATACCCTGGCCCTGAAGCGATCCAACCCGCTTTTCTCTCAATTTTTTGATCAATGAAAAATCCATTGGTTTCCGTAGTCATCCCCTGCTACAACCAGGGAAAGTACCTGCCGGAAACCCTGTATGCGGTTTTGGCTTCGGATTACCGACCCATTGAAGTGCTGATTGTCAATGATGGCTCTACCGACCATTCCCTGGAGGTAGCCCTTGAGCTGGAAAAGCAGCACCAGGAGATTCGGGTCATCGAGCAGCCAAACGGAGGAGTGGCCAAGGCCAGGAATACCGGGATAAAGGCAGCACAGGGAGGGATTATCTTGCCGCTGGATGGGGACGATAAAATTTCCAGGGATTACATCCGGCAGGGGGTGGCCGTTCTTCAGCAGCGTGCGGCGGTAAAAGTCGTCTATTGCCGGGCCGTTAAATTTTCTGCTGCAGGGCAAAAACCCTGGAAATTAAAGCCCTTCAGCCTTCGGGCCCTGGCCAGGGACAATATGATCTTTGTGGCGGCCTTGTTCCGGAAAGCAGATGCAGAGGCTGTTGGTGGTTTTTCGGAAGACATGCACATGGGCAGGGAAGATTGGGAATTCTGGATCAAAATGCTCAAAAACGGCGGCGAGGTAGTACAACTACCATTCGTAGGTTTTTATTACCGGATGACGCCGGATAGCAAAAGGAAAAAAACCGGCACCGGCCGGAAAAAGCGGGAGCGAATTGATTATTTGAATAGAAAGCACGCTGATTTTTTTCGGCAGCAGCTGAACGGCCCCCTGCGGTTTCAGCGCAGCTGGTCCAGGGCATACAATACCTTGTTGAGTTGGTTGGGGAGGAGCTGATCCTGGGAGGCCGTCCCTCAAATGGGATAAAATCCGGATAGGTGCCCTAAGGGGAACTTTTTGGCCCAATTGAGCAAATGCAGCCAAACCTTTCATGGGCTTATCCACATAGAAAAAAGGCCCACAGGGCAAAATCCTCAAGACGGATGTTTCGGTAGCTGAAAACCACCTGAACGAAAAAGAGTTCAGCATAGAGCGGACCTTTGAGCTACTGGTTTTTGAGCATGCCAATACGCTTTATGGACAGGGAAGTTTGCGCATAGATGTCAAGAAGAAAATTGACCATCAGTCGCTTGGGGCTACTATTCCGGATGCTTTCCTGTTTGGCAAAAATCAACTTAAATCATTCTTGTATTCCCAAAATTTTCCTAAACTGGTTAAAGTCCCTTATATCGGTAGTAGGTTGAATGACGGTTGGAACCAAATTTTCCGTGGTTTCGATGGCCACTACTTTTACTTCTTCGTAAGTTTCTCCCGGTCCGGTTGTGTTCACCCGTGCTATGGTAATCTGGGCAGCACTCCTGTTTGAAATATACTGATGATAGGTTCTGTAATAAGTCCGTCCAGCATTACCATAATTCGGCAAAATGTACCAGACGTTACCCCTTTTCATATAGGTATAGAAAAGCTTTTTGTTAAAAGCGTCAATTGACATTGAAATTTCTAATTGTTTGAGGCTATTTATAGCAAAGTCTTGTCCATCAAAGGTATATACCGTTACATTGGCATTTCCCGGAGCACCTTGTTCACCTTTGGGACCTTGAGCTCCCCTTGGTCCAGCCGGACCAATTTCTCCCTGATCGCCCTTCTGACCCGGCTCCCCTCTCTCTCCCCGGGGGCCAACCGGGCCCATTTCACCCTGTGGGCCTACCGGACCTGTCTCTCCCTGTGGGCCTTCAAACAAACTACATGACCCAAATAAACTCATTGTAAAAGCCAAGGTCATAATGGTCAGAAATTTTTCACTTAAAATTCGGTTCATTTTCATAGGAATTAAGTTTTAAATTTTAAAATAATTTTATTTTTTGGATTTATGGGCTGACCAAGTGAATTTTTTAATTGGTTCTTAGTTGTTATTATATATCCTCAAAAATGAGCAATAAACCGGAAATCCTATTTAGTCATTGTTGCCATCGTTTTATATCATGTTGCAAACTGAAAAGAAACAACTGTTTTTAGCCTTAATAGGTCCGTCTTTAAAAATTGGCTATCCCTGATAATCAACTGACACTTTTACCCTATTTTCGTTAATTTCTTACAAGAAAGCCAGCCATCAGGTGGTTGGTTTGACTCCTTTCTTAGATGCCGTTATTGCTGTTCAACAGATTTGTTATATTACCTATAAAAATTGGGTCGTTACGATATAAAGATCCCCGGAGCGATTAATTTTCTTGCTTAAAAACGATTTATTATTAAAATTCAAAAAGTGAATTCGAAAAAGCGGTATTACCAGCTTTTGTCCAATTATTTTGGGAGCCAAAGTTAAACTGTCCCCCAAAACACAAAAACCCCAAACACAGCTTGTATAAGGGGTTTTTTGTAGCCTCGACAGGAATCGAACCTGTATCTAAAGTTTAGGAAACTTCTATTCTATCCATTGAACTACGAGGCCATATTACTATTACTCCAATGATTTCAAAAATTCTTTACCAATTCCAGAATTCAGGTATTTTTCTTTATCTCGTACTTTCTTCCTGCCGGCAGGTACTCTATCCATTGAATTACGAGGCCATGCTATCTTGAAGGGGCTAATTTATTGAAAAACAGCCCTTAAGGTTTTATTTAAGCCAAAATCAAGGGCTTATCCCCCGAAAAACACCGCAATTTAAACCATTATTTTACTATTTCACAAATAAAATATAGCCTTATTATTCTTTTTAATATTAATGCCTTATCTTTGCAGTCCAAAAAATAAAGATGGACGGGTTCCATCAATTCACTAAAAGTCAATATAATATGGCAGTAAAAATCAGATTAGCACGTAGGGGCCGGAAAAAAATGGCCATCTATGATGTAGTAGTAGCTGATGCAAGGGCTCCACGGGATGGACGCTTTATTGAAAAGATCGGGTCTTATAACCCCAATACTGACCCTGCATCCATTAACATCAACAACGACCGGGCGTTGAAATGGTTGATGAATGGAGCTCAGCCCACCGATACGGTGAAAGCCATGCTTTCCTACCGGGGTGTGATGTTGAAAAAACACCTGCAAATCGGTGTGGTTAAGGGTGCCATCACCCAGGAACAGGCAGATGAAAAATTCAATGCCTGGTTAGAAACCAAGGAAAAGGCCATCGCCAGCAAGGTGGATAAAATTCAGTCTGCAAGAGATAGTGTCAAAAAGGCTGCATTGGAAGCGGAAGCTGCCAAGAATCAGGCCCGACTTGATGCCATCAAGAAGCGCGAAGACGATGCCGCCGCTGCGGTTGCAGCTGCTGAAGCTGAAGCCAGAGCCGCCGAAGCACCTAAGGAGGAAGCTCCCAAGGAAGAACCGGTAGCCGCTGAAGAACCTAAGGAAGAGGCTCCGGCACCTGCAGCAGAAGCACCTAAGGAAGAAGAAGCACCTAAGGAAGAAGAAGCACCTAAAAAAGAGGATGCACCAAAAGCCGAAACCAAAGCCGCTGATGCTCCTCAGGAGGAGACTCCTTCAGCTGATAAGTCTGCTGATTCAGAAGACAAAAAAGATTAAATCTACCTTCAGCCATGAACAAAGACAATTGTTTTCAATTGGGCCATATAGCCAAGGTTCATGGATTGCAAGGGGAGTTATTGTTGGTTTTGGATGTGGATTTTCCGGAAGACTATGAGGATTTGAATCATGTTTTCGTAGAGAAATCCGACCGGTTGGTTCCTTTCATTCTGGAACATATGGTACCACAACCCAACAATAGGTTCCTGGCTAAATTTGAGGAGTTTGACCATGTAGATCAGGTCAAGCCCATGGTGGGAGCAGCTCTTTTTCTTCCCCTGTCTTCCTTACCGGAACTCAAGGAGGACCAATATTATTTTCATGAACTGGTAGGTTTTACCGTAATAGATGAGAATATGGGCGAATTGGGAAAGGTAAAGGTGATTTATGACCTGGATACCCAGGACCTGATAGGAATGGAATACCGGGAAAAAGAGGTGCTTATTCCCATTCAGGAAGGAATCTTACAAAAAGTAGATAAGGCAGAAAAAAAAGTTTTCTGCCGTTTGCCGGAAGGCTTACTTGACATTTATCTGGAAGATTGATATGCGGATTGATATCATTACCGTGCTACCGGGACTCCTGGAAGGACCCTTCTCCCATTCCATATTGAAAAGAGCGGAAGATAAGGGTTTGGCTGAGGTCAGGCTCCATGATTTGCGAAAGTATGGTATCGGTAAGCAGAAAAATGTGGACGATTATGCCTTTGGCGGAGGAGCCGGAATGGTCATGATGGTAGAACCCATTATCAATTGCATAGCCGACTTGAAAAAGCAGCGCCCATATGATGAGGTCATCTACATGACTCCGGATGGGGACTGTTTCAATCAGTCTATGGCCAATAATCTCTCCCTTAAAAAAAACCTGATCATCCTTTGCGGTCATTACAAAGGCGTAGATGAGCGGGTTAGGGAACATGTGATCACCAAAGAAATCAGTATTGGTGACTTTGTGCTTTCCGGAGGAGAATTGGCTGCAGCGGTGGTGACGGATGCCATCATCCGTTTACTTCCGGGAGTGTTGAACGATGAGACTTCCGCACTCACAGATTCCTTTCAGGACGGTCTTTTGGCCCCTCCTGTTTATACCCGACCGGCCAATTTTGAAGGCTGGAAGGTACCTGAAGTCCTGCTGTCAGGCCATGCGGC
The DNA here is from genome assembly GCF_010993705.1 of Cyclobacterium sp. SYSU L10401. Classification (GTDB taxonomy): domain Bacteria; phylum Bacteroidota; class Bacteroidia; order Cytophagales; family Cyclobacteriaceae; genus Cyclobacterium. Next base: position 121,414 of record NZ_WOFO01000001.1, read on the forward strand.
AAAAATCGAATCATGGAGATTTGAACAATCGGTTCGCCGGACCAGGGAAAGAAGACCAGATTTGATTGCTGGGGACTTTTCCTCTGAAAAAGGCGAGATTAATAAAGAACGAAACGATAATTGAGACAATCAAGGGCATCCCCCGGGTGTCCATATAAGCGAGAAGCAAAATAGTAAAGCAATGAGCGAACTACTTAAATTCGTAGAACAGGATTACAAGGACGCAAGATCGAAATTCCCTGCTTTCAAAGCCGGCGACACCGTCAATGTTCACGTGAAAATTACTGAGGGAACCAAAGAGCGTATCCAGCAGTTTCAGGGAACTGTAATTCAGAGAAAGAATGTCAATACCAACGGGGAAACTTTCACAGTAAGGAAAGTATCCAATGGCATTGGTGTGGAAAGAATTTTTCCTATCATTTCTCCCAGTCTGGAAAAGATTGAAGTACTCCGAGAGGGTAAGGTAAGAAGGGCAAGACTTTTCTACCTGAGAGGCAGACAGGGAAAATCCGCCAAGATCAAAGAGAAAATCAGGGTAAAGAAATAAGCTTTATCTTGCATCTGAAACAAAAAAGAGGGCCATATGGCCCTCTTTTTTGTTTCACTAGCTGTAACATTTCCTAACAAGCCAGATGCGGAAAAATATTTTTTACCTTCAGATCCCTCATTTAATTGGCTGGCTTATCCATCAGCTTAAACTTTCACTATTGAATTTTTATTTGTCAAAAACCATATAAAGCACTTTTTAATTAGTTATATGCCGGTATATAATTTTATTTAAGCAGGATAGTGCAGGATAGTATTCCATTAGAATATGAGTTTATTTATTGGTATGAATCAATATTAACTAAACTCAAAAGATGATGAAAAAATGTTACTATTCTGCCCTGCGAGGGTCTGGAATTGCAGTAATGGCTTTTCTGATGTTACTCACCTTTAATGGCTATGCCCAGCAGGCAGGTCAGATTACAGGAAAGGTTGTAGCAGCAGAAGATGCCGAACCCCTACCGGGGGTTTCCATCCTGGTCAAGGGATCCACCCGTGGCACAGTCACCAATATGGACGGGGATTTTGCCATACAGGCAGCCTCCGGGGAAACCCTTACCGTAAGTTTTATTGGCTTCGAAACCAAAGAAGTAGCCGTTACAGGAGGGCAAACCAACTATGAAATTTCCATGGAAGCCTCTATCGGCGACCTGGGTGAGGTTGTGGTCGTAGGATACGGCTCACAAAGAAAAGCAGATATCACTTCTGCGGTCTCCGTTATCAACATGGAAAATATTGGAGATGTGCCGACTACCAATGTTTCCCGTTTGCTTCAGGGGCAGGCAGCAGGTGTGCAGGTAAGGCAACCGACCGGAAGGCCGGGTCAGGAAATGGAAGTAACCATTAGGGGTATAGGTTCTCTAGGTGCCGGTAGCCAGCCGCTTTATGTAGTGGATGGGTTTCCGGTGGGTACCTCCCTGGGTCAGAACCTGAACCCCGCTGATATTGAAAGCATGACCGTACTGAAGGACGCTGCTTCTACCGCGATTTACGGAGCCAGGGGTTCCAATGGGGTGATCCTGATTACCACCAAATCTGCTAAGGAAGGCACGGTAAACCTGGATTTTGTGGTCAATCACGGGATTCAGAATGTACCGGATGGACGCAGAACCCGGATGATGAACGGGCCGGAATTTGCGCAGTTCAAGCATGATAGCTTTGTGGACAGGATCCGGTATTTCGAACAAAGGGAGCCTGATCTGGAAGAAATCCCCATGGAATTCAGGTTCCCGGAGCAGACCACCATCTCTACCGATTGGTTTGAGGAAATCATGAACCAGAATGCCAGGTTCCAGAATTACAATGCCACCTTATCAGCAGGAAAAGGAGATATCCGCTCCCTGGTTTCGGTGGGATATGTCAACCAGGAAGGGGCTGTCATTGAAACCGGTTTCGAAAGATTCAACGTAAGGGCCAATATTGATGGCAAGATCAATGACTTTATCAGCATGGGTTGGAACATTGCTGCCTCCCATTCCAGAGAGGATTATGCTTCCACAGAGGGAAGGGATGCCCTGATCGGCAGGGCTTTGTGGGCAGACCCCAGGAATCCCGTTTATAATGAGGATGGCAGTTTCAATGACTTTATCGGCGGTACCCATGGTGTGTTTGGGACAGCCAATGTGGTACAGGAACTACACGAGATGGAGCGTACCTTGAATGAAAACAACCTTTTGACCAACGGTTATCTGGAGTTTTCCTTTCTGAAAAATTTCAAATTCCGGACATCGGTCAATGCCATCCTTGAAAATACAGATCAGAAGGAATTCAGACCATCCACCTTGGCCGGTACCGGATTCAATCAGGCACCTCCCAGAGAGGCTACCCTTTACCAAAGAAGGAACGAGGTCCTGAATATTTCTGCAGACCAGTTGTTGTCTTACAGTAAGATTCTGGGTAATCACCGGGTGGAGGGCCTGGTAGGGTTTTCAGCCCAGGAAGAAACGTTTAAATATTTGCAAGGCAATGGCAATGAATTTGCCAACGACCAGGTGCGCTACCTGAGCGCAGCTATCCGGCAGGTATCCACTTCCGGTGAGGCGGACTGGAGCCTGTTGGCCTATTTCGCCAGGGCCAATTATTCTTTCAATGATCGGTACCTTTTTTCAGCATCCTTCAGGAGAGAGGGAAGCTCCCGATTTGGTGCCAACAACAAATGGGGAAACTTTCCTGCTTTTTCTGCAGGTTGGAGAATATCTGAAGAATCCTTTATGCCCCAGACCAACTGGATCACGGATCTAAAGTTACGGGCAAGTTATGGTGTGACCGGCAACAATGCCATCGGTAACTATTCCAGTTTGTCTAATATGAGTATTTCCAACTATGTATTGGGAGGATCTATTGCCAATGGTCAGGTGCTGGCCAATTTTGCGAATGCCAACCTGGGTTGGGAGCAGTCCCAACAAACAGATATCGGCCTGGACTTGGCCATGTTTGACAACCGCCTTATTTTCACCGCTGAATATTACAACCGGTTAACTGATAACATGTTGCTTTCTGTAGAAATGCCGGTCATCTCGGGTTTTACCCAATCGCTGGATAATGTGGGACAGGTTCAAAATAGAGGCTTGGAACTGGCCCTGGATTACAGGACCCGGATCAACCAACTCAACCTGAGAAGTAACCTGAACCTGACCATCAACAGAAATAAAGTGCTTGAAATCAGGGGTGAGAATGACGAAATCTGGTCCGGAGGCTTCTACAGTACCTATAATGTTTCCAAGGTAGGTCGTCCTCTGGCCATGTTGCATGGTTTCCGAATGTTAGGTATTTTCGATACCGAAGATGAAATCGAAGCCTGGCCAACCCAGGATGGGGCGATTCCAGGTACCTACAAATATTTTGATGCGAATGGCGACGGAGAGATTTCCTACGATCAGCAAGACATGATAGAGATCGGTAATCCCCATCCGGCTTATATACTGGGATTCACCCTGGGAGGAGATTACAGGAATTTTGATTTTAATTTCATGTTTACCGGAGCTTTCGACTACGATGTTTTCCGGAATATAGAAGCCACCACCATGAACATGGATGGGGTGTTCAATATCCTTCAGTCAGGTGTCAACCGGTGGAGGTCAGCAGAAAATCCCGGAGACGGCCGTGGCGCTACCACCAACACCTGGAAGTGGCAACGGGAGTCCAATTCCAGGTATGTGTACGATGCGTCACATGTGTGGTTGCGAAACATCACCCTGGGTTACAGCGTCCCTCAAAATCCGGTGATTCCCAATGCGAGGGTGTTTTTCAGTGCGGAGAATCCTTTCCTTTTCACCTCATTTCCCGGGACCAACCCGGAGATCAACAGAAGGGGAGGAATCAATATCGGGGTAGATGACGAAGCTTATCCCATGCCCAGAACCTTTACCCTGGGTGCGACCATCAGATTCTAAACATAAAACTACCGAAGAGATGAAAAAATACACGCAAATAAAAACATTTTGTTTGGGCACTTTGCTGGCCTTCACGGCTTGCGATGAAGAGTTTCTGAACAAAACCGACCCAACCGTATTGGTAGCCGAGAATTTCTACCAAACCGAGACTCAGGTTATTCAGGCAGTAAATGGGGTATACGGACAATTACGTCCATTGCACTTAAACCAGTGGCAATACACAGAATTTATTTCCGACAATACCACCCTGCATTTTAATCCCGGGAACAGAGGTTCCGGACCCTCGCTGGAAGCCCTGGAATTTTGGCAATACAATCCCGCTACTCCTAACATTACCAACCTGTATAACAGTACCTATGGGATCCTGGTAAATGTAAATACCACGCTTCAAAAACTTCCGGAGTCTAATGCAGGCGATGCCATCAAAAGCCGTTCGGAAGGAGAATTGAAATTTATACGTGCATATCTATATTTCCATCTGGTACAACATTTTGGAGATGTGATTGTCATCACCGAACCGGTGAGTTCGCCAGCGGAAGCCTTCGAATACCAGAGACAACCGGTAGAAACGGTTTACCAGCAGGTTTTTTCCGATTTGAATGCTGCTGTAAATGCACTGCCCGCAAGCTATGATGGGGATAATATAGGCCGTGTCACTAAAGGTGCTGCCTTGAGTCTTCTTGGGAAAGTTCATTTGACGAGAAAAGAATATCCTCAGGCGATTGAAGCACTGAATCAGGTCACCACACTGGGATACGATTTATTGTCTGATTATGCAGATATTTTTGACCCCCAGAACAAAAACCACCAGGAATCTATCTGGGATATTCAGTACCAGGGAGACAATCAGTTTGGCGTAAATAGTAATTTCATTTATACTTTTGCGCCCAGGGAGTCCTTTGGAGCAGTGATTGATTTTCCCGGGCAGGAAGGCGGAGGCTGGAATACGCCCAGCAATGATATCATTGCCGCCTATGAAGAGGGTGACCTGAGAAAAGAGGTTTCCCTGAAAGAAGGCTATACCAATCTGGAGGGAGAATACGTAGCTGTTCCTTTTATCAACAAATACAATCACCCCCATTCTATTCGGGGTGTCACCAATGATAACTGGCCGGTGATCCGGTATGCAGATGTTTTACTGATGCTGGCGGAGGCCATTAATGAATCAGATGGTCCTACCGGAACAGCCTATGGCTACCTGAATGAGGTGAGAGAAAGAGCAGGCCTGGATCCCTTAAGTGGTCTGGGGCAGGATGCTTTCCGTGAAGCCCTGATGCAGGAACGAAGGATAGAGCTGGCATTTGAAAATCACCGCTGGTTTGATTTGAAGAGGACCATGGGTACCCAGGAGTTGGTAAGTTTTCTGAATGATTATGGATTGAGAGAACGGGCAGACCCCACTACATCCAGGGAAGGCATTCCATTTTCCAACGGAGATTTTATCTTTGAGGCGCATGAAATTTTGTTTCCCATCCCTCAGGATCAAATCAGGATCAATTCGGAACTGACCCAGAATCCAGGCTACTAGGCCACAAAATAAATTCATGATTTTTATCACCGGAAACCAAAGGTTTTGGCTTTGTTTTCCGGTGATCTTTTTTTTGCCGTTGCTTAAATTTCAGTAGTAAATTTCTTGTAGATGGAAATTTTTCGACAAAATTTTATTTATTCCATTTTTATTTCTACAAATCAAAATTAAATTTTTATTTAGAATGATTTTCCCATTAAAATTATAGACTTGATAATTTTTTCAAAATGAGTATCGGAAAAATTCGTTCAGCACAGTACAGGATGGCTGTAATAAAAATATATGATTAATTTAGGAAGATTTTCACAGGTACAACTGTGGGAATGCTTGAATAAATCCATGTAAATTAACCTATGTATTATGAAAAAAGATTGTTACCCAATTTTGGATAGCAGGCGCCTGATTGCTTTTATGGCGGCCATGCTATTGACTTTCGTTTCCTATGCCCAGAGCACCGTTTCCGGTGTGGTGCGCTCTGAGGGAGACAATGAAACATTACCGGGAGTTTCCGTCCTGGTAAAAGGAACCACCCGCGGGACGGTTACCGACCTGGACGGTAGGTTTCAGGTAGAAGCGGCTGCCGGTGAAATACTGTCCGTAAGCTATATCGGATATACTACACAGGAAATTCCAGTACAGGGAGGCCAGACGGAATACGAAATCGTACTGGCTTCCTCCATGAGTGACCTGACAGAAGTAGTGGTAGTAGGTTACGGTAGCCAGTTAAAAAAGGAAATCACTGGTTCGGTACAAACCGTCCAGGGAGATGACCTGATGGACATCCCGGTTCCACAGATGGCCCAAAAACTACAAGGGCAGCTTGCCGGTGTGCAGATCAACCAAACAACTGGAAAACCCGGTCAGGGAATGAATGTTCGGATACGTGGACAGTTATCTGTTTCCGCAGGAAGTTCCCCCCTATATGTAGTGGATGGATTCCCTATCACGGGAGATATATCCACCCTGAATCCGGATGAGATTCAGGATATCACCATCCTCAAAGATGCTGCATCTACTTCTTTATATGGATCAAGAGCGGCTAATGGTGTAGTACTTATCACGACCAAAAGAGGCAAGGCCGGACAATCGACCGTTTCTTTGAATGTGTATAAGGGTTTGCAAAATGTGCCGCATTATAACCGTCTTGAAATGATGGATGCGGTGGAATTTGCTCAGTTTAAAAAGGAATACTTTGAAGATGCAGGAAGATCCGTTCCTGACATGTTTCAGAATCCCTCGCAATACGAAGGTCAAACTCAGGATTGGTACGATGCCTTGCTTCAGACCGCTCCTATTTCCAACTATAACCTGACCATTAATTCCAACACAGAAAAAATGAGAACATCTGTGGTAGCTGGTTACTTTGATCAGGAGGGTGTGGTCTTGAATACTGACTATGAGCGGTTTTCTTTGCGTATCAATTCCGATTATACAGCATCTGATAAGTTAACGCTAGGATTTAACCTGGCGCCAACCTATGTTCAGGATAACACTCCCAGGACAGATGGTTCCAGAGGTACCGGGATACTGTTCAATGCGCTGCATACCTGGCCTAACATGCCCATTTACGATGATGAGGGTGAGTTGACCTATTTCAACCGATTCCCAGGTGAAACTGGAAATATTTTCGCTTATCCAAATTACGTGCGTTCTGCGCTTGAAATTACCAATGAAACCAAGCAGACCAATCTGCTTTCCAATGCCTATGTGCAATACCAGCCAATAGAGGGTCTTGAAATCAAATCAACATTTAATGCGGAAATCAGGAATAGTAAGTATTTCTATTTCAACCCTTCTACTGCTACTCCAGGTATGAACCAGGCCATTCCTACTGTAGCATCATCGGTTAGGGACAACCGGGAAGTTTTCAGCTGGTTGAATGAAAATACCATCACTTATACCAAATCCATTAACGACCATAATTTCCAGTTGTTGGGAGGTTTTACCAACCAGAAATTCCGTTTGGACCGTACGCAGGTAGCCGCCAATACTTATGCGGATGACCGGCTGCCTACTGTTCAGGGAGCCATCAACATCAACAGGGGAAGTACCATTTCCGATGTTCAGGAGTGGGCATTGACTTCTTTCCTTAGCCGATTGACATACAATTATCAGGGTAAATACCTGGTGACTGCGGCCATCAGGGCGGATGGTTCTTCCCGATTCGGTTCAGAGAACCGCTGGGGTGTATTCCCTTCTGTTTCTGCCGGCTGGGTAATGTCTGATGAAGGTTTTTTAAATACCAGCGATAAGGTTTCTTTCATGAAATTGAGAGGTAGCTATGGGGTAACCGGAAACAACAATATCGGTAACTATACCCAATATGCCTTGGTAAACAATACCGTTAACCACGTTTTCAATAATTCGGTGGTTCCGGGTGCTGCGATTACCTCGCTGCAAAACCCATTCCTTGGATGGGAGACCACCCAGCAGTTTGACATTGGATTAGACCTGGGATTATTGGACGATCGCATCCAGTTTGTTTATGATTTCTATACCAAAAACACCACCAACCTGTTGTACAATGTGCAGATTCCACAGGAAGCTGGGTTTGGCAGCTTTACCGACAACATTGGAGAAATCAAGTTCTGGGGCCATGAATTTGCCATAACTTCCCGAAATACCCAGGGAAAACTGTTATGGACGACCAATGCCAACATATCGTTTAACCGTAACCAGGTAATGGATCTTGCCGAAGGTATTGACCGTGTATATGGTCAATTTCATATCACACAGGTAGGGCAACCATTCGGACAGTTCTACGGATTGAGGAAGCTGGGAAATTACATGAACGAAGAGGATCTGAATAACTCTCCTCAAGTTCCCGGAAGGTCCACAGTGGGTTCCATCAAATTGGAAGATGTCAACGGAGATGGTATCATTACCATTGGTGGTGACAACGATGACCGTACCATTATTGGAAATCCGTTCCCGGATTTTACTTATGGTATCACCAATAATTTCAAATATGGAAAGTGGGACCTGAATATCATTGGCTCCGGATCCCATGGAAATCAGTTGTACATGAGACATCTTTTCAGTACGGCGAACCTGGACGGTGTATTTAACATGGTTCGTAAGGCCAATGACAGATTCCGTTCTCCTGAAAATCCGGGTGAAGGAATATTCGGAACCACAGTAGGTGGAGGAAACGTGACCGGTATCGAGCGGGACTGGGCAAATAGCAACTTCGTCTGGGATGCTTCATTCTTTAGCATCAAAAACATCACCCTGGGTTACAATGCCGGTCCCATAGCCAATGTGGTAAAATCAGCCAGGTTCTATGCATCTGTTCAGAATGTGTATATTTTCACGAATTATTGGGGTGGGCCCAATCCCGAAGTAAGTCAGCAGGACAATGGACAAGGTGACGGTGGTAACTTAAGTCCCGGAATAGACCTTACAGGCTACCCCGTTCCACGCACGTTCACCGTAGGCGCTAATTTTACGTTCTAATGAACCTTTTCATCTAAAATTGACTGGAAAATGAAAAAAATATATATCATCATAGCACTCTTGGGAATTACGCTGTCAAGCTGCGAAGAATTCCTGACCATAGCTCCTGAAACTGCATTGAGTTCTGCCACCTTCTATCAGACGGAGACAGATTTTGAGCAAGCGGTGAATGCAGCCTATGCCCCCATGCGGACCATTGCCAACGACCGGTCCTGGTTATTGTGTGAGATGCGTTCAGACAATACCATCTATGCACGGAACATTAACTTTGGCGCTACGGAACAGCAGGAAGACCTTTCGGATCATGCACTGCCTGAAGCTCAGGGGATCACGTCCAATGTGCATGTACTGAATCAATACCGTCAGGACTACCTGATCATTGCGAGAACCAATCAGATATTGTCCCAGATAGACGATGTGGAGTTTAATCAGACAGCTAAAGATAACCTGAAAGGTCAGGCGTTATTCCTACGCGGTTATGCCTATTATGAATTGGCCCGATACTTCGGTAGTGTTCCCCTGCACCTGACTCCGGTGACTACCCGGGAGGAAGCAGCTTTGCCTTTGACACCAGAAGCCGAAATTTATACCCAGCTGATCGGTGACATTCAGTCTGCGGTTAATTTATTGCCTGTTAGGTCTCAGCAAGCCGTGGGCAGGGCATCCAAGGGAGCTGCTCAGATGCTATTGGCGGATGTGTTTATTACCCAGAAGCGATGGGCAGAAGCAGAAACCTTGCTGAAGGCGATTGAGAGCAGTGGAGAATATGAATTGATAGAAAACTACGAAGATGTGTTTTCAGAAAGCGTGGGCAATAAGAACAATGCAGAATCTTTGTTCGAAGTGCAGTACCTTGAAGGACCTGAAGGTTTGAACAGCAGTTTTCTATATAGCTTTATGCCACGACCTATTTCTCCTCAGGAGTTATCTCCCATCACCGGCACCTCCAATGCACAGCCTTTGGATGGAGAGGGTAATAACATTCCTACTCCTGATATCATCGCAGCCTATGAGGAAGGTGATTTAAGAAAGGATGCTTCCATTGATTATGTGGAAATTGCAGGTAGTGACCGGGATGACAAAGTGTATCCTTATATTAAAAAATATGCCAAGCACCATGATTTGCATGGCAATCACGGAATTAACTGGCCCATTTATCGTTATGCGGAAGTATTGCTTTTCCTGGCAGAAGCGCTAAATGAGCAGGGTAAGACCGAAGAGGCTGCCGGATACTTGAATCAGATACGAAACCGTGCCGGATTGGCAGATACCAATGCATCTGGTCAGGCCGATATGAGAGAAGCCATCTTCAAGGAGAGAAGGGTGGAACTGGCCTTTGAAAACAAAAGGTGGTTTGACATCACCCGTGCCGACAGGGTACAGGAAATCATTGGCGATTTCGGACAAAGGGCTTTGGCCAATCCTCTGGATTATTACTATCCTGACGGAGCAACTTTCCGGTCCAATGCTTTTACCAATATCACCAAATATTATGCGCTACCTGCTGCAGAAGCGGAGATTACACCTCATTTCTGATCTCCATGGTAACATGACAATAACGGTATAACCCAGCCTTTAAGATACAGCGGAGAGCATACAGGCTTTCCGCTGTTTTTGGTTAATTATGACCAAAGGTATAATTTTCCTATTACTGGCTTTAATTAACGGGGTATTTGGGTTAATTTTAAGCAGGTTTCTTTACAATTACTTGAATAAAGAATTGCCAATTAATGATAAACATATGTATAATAAAAATTCAATGAAAAACTGGCTGATGGCTGCCCTTATCCTGCTGATTGCAGGAGCTTGTGGGGATGGGGGCAGTGGTGAGCAAAAGGATGTACACCCCAAGGTAGCCAAATTAAAATTGCCGTCTGGTTTTGAGGCGGAGCACCTGTACAGCCCCGGGGCCAACGAGCAGGGATCCTGGGTCGGTATGACTTTTGATGATAAGGACAGGTTGTTAACCGTAGATCAATACGGTGCCATTTATCGGCTTGAGGTTCCAGCCATTGGTTCTGATTCCCTGAGCCCAAAGGTGGAAAAACTCATTATCGGAGAAAATGGAGACGATAAGATAGGTATGGGCTATGCCCAGGCCCTTTTATATGCGTTTAATAGCCTTTACGTGATGGTGAATCACCGGGCAAACGATGAATTCGATAAAAATACGGGCATCTACAGGCTTCAGGATACCAACGGAGACGATCAGTATGATCAGATCACTACCCTGAGGGAATTCACTGGTAGCCCTGGAGAACACGGGCCCCACAGCATGGTGGTTTCTCCTGATGGACAATCCATTTATATCGTGGTAGGAAACCACATTGACGTACCGGAAATGGATCATTACCGTATACCCAGAGTCTGGGCGGATGATAACCTGATCCCGGAAATCAAAGATCCCAGAGGGCATGCGAATAACAGAGGTGCTCCGGGAGGATGGGTAGCTAAAATTGACCCTGAAGGGAAAGAATGGGAGCTGATCAGTGTGGGTTACCGAAATCCATTTGATATCGCATTCAATGAAGTTGGAGATCTTTTTACCTATGATTCCGATATGGAATGGGATTTTGGTATGCCCTGGTACCGACCTACCCGTATCAACCATGTAACCAGCGGAAGTGAATACGGATGGAGAACAGGAAACAAGAAGTGGTCTCCCGACTATACAGACAACCTCCCTGCCATCCTTAACATTGGCCAGGGCTCTCCTACCAATGTGTTTTATGGTACCAATGCCAAATTTCCAGCGGACTACAGAAATGCGCTGTACGCCTTTGACTGGAGTTTTGGGATCATGTACAAAATCAACCTGGAGCCTGAAGGAGGCTCTTATAAAGCTACCGGAGAAGAGTTTATTTCAGGATCACCCCTGCCCCTTACTGATGGGGTAATTGGGCCTGATGGGGCTTTGTATTTTATGACCGGAGGGAGACGACTGGAGTCTGACCTGTACCGGGTTCATTATACAGGCGATTTAAGTGGGGATGATAATGGAGGGCTTACAGAAGCCGATTTGCCGGAAGAACATCAGATCCGCAGAAGCCTGGAGGCATACCATGATGGACCCCAGGCAGGTGCGGTAGATTTTGCCTGGCCTTACCTGAAGCATGCAGACAGGTTTGTTCAGTATGCGGCCAGGATTGCTGTAGAGCATCAGCCTATTTCAGAATGGCAAAGCAAAGCCCTCAATGAAAAGGATCCAAGAACACTGACTCAAGCCATGATTGCCATGGCAAGGCACGGAAATGCCTCTCAAAGAAATGCCATGATACAGGCCCTGATGGGGATAGACTATGCGGCCCTTAATGAAGAAGATCAGTTAAATCTTTCCAGAGCCATCGAGGTAGTGATAGACCGGCATGGCAACCCTACGGGTGCTGTAAGAAATCAGCTGATCAGCTATCTGGATGAGCATTTTCCTGCTGAGAGTAACAGCCTGAACCGGGTACTTGGTAAGGTAATGGTTGCCCTGGAGGCTCCATCCGCCGTACCACAGTTGCTAAGTCTGCTTGAAAGTGCAGAGGACGATCCGAATTTCCAGAAAACACTAACGGCTTCTTCCGATTTGATCATGAGAAACCCGCAATACGGATTGGATATTGCCAATATGTTGGCCAATGTTCCTCCAGCGCAGCAAACCTATTACGCCACGGTATTGGGTGGTGCCAAGGCCGGTTGGGATGAGGAGTCTTACGAAAAATATTTCAACTGGACCCACAATGCTTTTCAATACAAGGGAGGAAGAAGTTATGTAGGCTTTATCGACCGGGCGAGGAAAATGGCCCTGAGTACTGTTCCCCAAAGCGAATTTGACCGATATGATGAACTTTCCGGTGGCAAGCTGTTGACCGGATCGGGCAATGATATTGCCGCTTCGGAAATACAGCCTGAAGGCCCCGGAAGACGATGGACGATGGATGAGGCCACACCACTGGTGGAGGACCTGGAAAACCGGGACCTGGAAAAAGGAAAGGCCATGTACGCCGCAGCACTTTGTAGTTCCTGCCATGCCATAGGCGGAGAAGGTGGTGCCGTAGGTCCGGACCTGACCCAGTTGGGCAACAGGTTTACTCCTAAAGATATTCTGGAGGCTACCCTTGACCCAAGTGCGGTGATCTCGGATCAATACGCAGCCATGGTTTTCGTTATGGGAGATAAATCTTCTGTAGTGGGCAGGTTGATCAGGGAAGATGATGATACTTATTATGTGTCTCAAAATCCTTTCGCACCTGAAGTGATCAAAGAAGTTTCTAAAGATGAGGTGACCAGTATCAAAGAATCTGATGTATCTGTCATGATGCCTGGTTTGGTTAACCGATTGAATGAAGAGGAGCTAAAAGATCTGATGGCTTACCTGGTCTCCGGAGGCAATCCAAACCATGAAGTTTACCAATAGCATCTCACAATAACTTAAAATTTCAGGCCAGGCAGCATTTGTTTGGCCTGAAAAATTTAAACCTAAACCAGTACCCAATGAAGAAATTTTCACAAGTAGCCTTGCTGGCTGCGATTTCCACGTTTGCATTTGCCTGTGGTTCAGGACAGCAAAATGATACCGAAACTGAAAGTGTGGCAGAGGCCATACAAGTTCAGGACGACAATGACGGATTTGTACAGATTTTTGACGGAAGCAGCTTAAATGGCTGGGATGGTGACCCGACCTATTGGCGGGTGGAAGATGGAACCCTGGTGGGAGAAATTACTGAAGAGACCACCCTGGATAGGAACCACTTTATCATCTGGCAAGGTGGACAGCCGGCTGATTTCGAATTCAAGGCAGAATTTAAAATAACGGAAGCAGGAAATTCGGGGGTGAATTACCGCAGTGAGCCGGTAGAGGGCCTGGCCCATGCATTGAAAGGCTACCAGGCGGATATTGATGGCCAAAACAATTATACCGGGCAAAACTATGAAGAAAGAAAAAGGACTACCCTGGCCTATATCGGACAAAAAACCAAAATCAATCCCCAGGAAAAGGAGGGGGACCTGAGAGCCAATGTTGAAAGAAATGCCTGGCTTGGGCTGGAAGTAGTTGAGGAACTTGGAGATCGGGAAGAGATGAAAAAGGAGGTCAAATCCAATGACTGGAATGAAATCCATATCATCGCCAGGGGTAACAGGCTGCAGCATTTTATCAACGGTACCCTGATGAGTGACGTTACGGATGAAGATCCGGCCAACCGGACCATGGAGGGATACCTGGGCATGCAGGTACATGTAGGTCCGCCCATGCAGGTTGCCTACAAAAACATCTATTTAAAGGAACTTTGATCATTTACTGCGATTTTTATGACCATTTTTTCGGGGGCAAACCCGAAAGAACAGGATGGTTGGAAAAGTTAGAATAATTAAATTGAATCCATTATTCATATTTTATGGGTGAAGGCAACAAACCATGGGAAGGAAAAGTAGGTAATGCCCAACAAATAGGAGGCATTGAAACGGCTGTTTTAGATAATGGCTCAGGTAAAGGTGTACGCATTGCCTGGATTGATACCGGAGCAGGCTTGCGATACAAGCTGGTACTTGACCGTGCCATGGATGTTGCTTCGGCATCCTTTGGGGCTCATGCCTTGTCATGGATCAGCCAGGTAGGTATTACTCCCCCTTCTCCGTTCACATCCGAAGGCTTGGATTGGTTGCGTACTTTTGGCGGCGGACTGGTCACCACCTGTGGCTTGAGTCACGTAGGCGGTCCGGAGGAGGATGAGCAGGGAAAACGAGGCCTGCATGGCAGTATTTCCAATCTTCCCGCTGAAATTTGTTCTGTCAAGCAGCCGGATTTAGGCAATGGAGATTTGGACATGCACATTAGCGGTATTATCAGGGAAAGCAGCGTGTTTGGCCCTCATCTGGTATTGAAAAGGACCATTTCCGGAACCCTGGGGAAACCTTATCTTAAAATCAGGGATGAGGTCACCAATGACTCCAATCTGGCGGCTCCTCACATGTTGTTGTACCATGTTAATTTTGGCTGGCCGCTGATTGACGAGGGAAGCCAGATCATTTGGAGTGGGAAATGGGAATCCAGGGATGGGGATCTGGAAAATCGGATATTTAATGAAAAGAATGACTTTAAATCCTGCCCTCCTCCCCTAAAGGCCCATGCAGGTTTTGGAGAGGATGTAGCCTTCATTCAACCGGAGCCGGAATCCGACGGCTTGTGCCGGGCAGGAATATATAATCCTGACCTGGGATTTGCCCTTCGGATGAGTTTCAGCAAAAATCAATTGCCCTGGTTGATCAATTGGCAACACTGGGGCGAAAATGAATATGTGACAGCCCTGGAGCCGGGAACGCATCCACCTATTGGTCAGCAGCAGGCCAGGAAGGATGGTAGCCTGATCATGCTCAAACCCGGAGAAAAGCGTCAATATGAGCTGCAATTCGATATCATAACGGGTCAAAACGACATTGCATCATTTGTAAATCATAATCAATAAGCAACAACAATAAATCTAATTAGAACCTATGAGTTTGGCAAAAAAAGCATTAGAAGAGGGACAGGGCATTTTACGTTTGGCTCCTACCTGGGTACCCAGGTCTTTTTGCGTTCCCGGAAGAAGGATAAAACTGCATCCGGATGATTATTATGTACTTGGAGGAGAAAGAGGCGGTATAGATGAGCGTTGGCTTTCTTCCACTACACCGGCTGAAAATGGCCCCCTTACCGGAAAGCATGAAGGCCTGAGCAAGGTCGTAGTCGGCGCAGCGGGTAAGGAAGAGCAGCTCCTTTTGAAAGATGTCATTGATGAATTACAAGGGGAAATTATTGGAGACCGGATCTGGGGAGAGCACCAAAGTTGGCCCATGTATTCCAAATTTTTTGACAATATGGGTCCTTTGCCTCATCACATCCATCACAATGATGAACATGCGGCTAAAATTGGCATGAAAGGAAAGCCGGAAGCCTACTATTTCCCACCGCAGTTAAATAACCACGGAGGTGATTTTCCTTATACATTCTTCGGTATTGCCCCAGGTACTACCAGGGAGCAAATCAAGGAATGCCTGATGAATTTCAACAAAGGGGACAACAAAATAACCAGTTTCTCCCAGGCCTTTAAACTGGATCCGGGTACGGGTTGGGATGTGCCTCCGGGCATGCTGCATGCGCCTGGTAGCATGTGTACCTATGAGCCCCAAAAGGCTTCCGATGTATTTGCCATGTACCAATCATTGGTCAACGAAGCCATTATTCCGGAGGAGCTCCTATGGAAGGGAACTCCGAAAGACCGGATGGGTGATTTTGACCAGCTGATGGAAGTCATTGACTGGGATTTGAATGTGGATCCAAATATCCTGGAGACCAGATTCATGGCTCCTGTTCCTGTGAAAGATACCACTGCGATGGAAGCAGAAGGATTTATTGAAAACTGGATATGCTATCGGTCCGATGCTTTCAGTGCCAAAGAGCTGACGGTCATGCCCGGACAAACGGTTACGATTAAGGACAATGCGGCTTATGGCATGATCATGATGCAAGGTCATGGGACCATGGGTGTTTGGGATGTAGAGACCCCTGCCCTCATCCGATATGGACAATTGACCCATGACGAGTACTTTGTTACTGAAAAGGCGGCCAGAGAGGGAGTAAAAATCAGCAATCACTCTAAAACAGATCCGATTGTGATGCTCAAACATTTTGGTCCAGGAAATCCAGACCTTAAACTATAAGTATATCCTTATATATAGCGGCAGAATCCTGTTTTATACTGGGATTCTTTCAGTTATTTATTAAATTGAAGGGGATTTTTGGAGGAAGATCTCCGGTAAAGAGCTGGAGACTCCTCTCAAACAGAGTTTTATTTTAATTTCAATCAATTATTCATAGTAAAAAAAATAATATTATGTCCCAAAATAATTTTCCAAAGTTACATAATGCCACCTGGCCTGGAATCGTAGGAAAGGGGCCCGATTCGGAACCCATCATTTCTTTTGATGAGATGTTGGAAAACACCGCCAAAGCGGAAGTTGACGGAGTAAAGTTTGATGGAGTGGACATAGGTCTTTTTGATCCGCATATCGATCTGGAAATGGGCGATGATGGGGTGAAAAAGCTTGTTGACAAGGTATCTTCCTACAATCTTGAAATCGGCTCGGTAGTGGCTCCTATCTGGGGAGGTCCCATATTGGGTTCAAAAGAAGACCGGGCTACCTACCTGGATTTACTGGAGAAATCCTGTAAACTGGCTTCAAAGCTCCGGGAAGCAGGAATCCGACCGAATGGAATTGTCCGGGTGGATACGGCCAGTAGTCCCGAACAATGGGCAAAGGATCCCAAAGGCAGTCAGAAGATCATCGTGGAGACCTTTAAAGAGGCTTGCAAAATTGCCGAGAATTACGGCGAAAAGTTGGCGGCTGAAGGAGAGATTTGCTGGGGAGGCATGCACAGCTGGAAAACCATGCTGGAAACCCTGGAATCCGTAGACAGTCCATACCTGGGCTTCCAGGCGGATATGGCCCACACCCTCTTATATACCCTGGGTTATAACTACCCAGAACACAGGATTTTGCCTGAGGGCTACGATTGGAAGGATAAATCCGTATGGAAAGCGGCATTGAAGGAAATGACCGATGCCTTGCGCCCCTGGACCATAGACTTTCATGTGGCTCAGAATGATGCCACTGTTTTTGGTTCCGGATCTCATGACAAAACAGGCCGGCATTGTCTGGCCAATGACCCCAATGGGAAATTGGACATTGCTGAAGATGCGGGATACTGGCTGAGGGATGAAAAAGGTGAACTCACCAAAGCCTTTAACCATATCTGCTGGGACGGTTGTATGTTTCCCAATGCGGTGATGAGTAAGCAGGACACCTGGAATAACATTCTGGCTGCACTGATTCAGGTTCGCAACGCACACGGCTGGAAGGCTTGATCTAGATTTTCCGGATGAATCTTTATTTTCCAACAAAAATCAAAAAACATGTCAGAAAAGAAGAAAATTAGAATTGCAATGATCGGTACGGGTCTGATGGGAAGGATCCATACCAACGGATATAAGAGATTGGGAGACTTTTTCCCTGAATATGAGTACCGGCCTGTCTTGCAGGTAGCTTGCTCCAGAAGAGAAGAAAAGATCAAGGCTTTTGCCGAACAGTGGGGATATGCTTCCTATGAGACGGATTGGAAGAAGGTGATCGAACGGGATGACGTGGATGCAATAGACATTTGCACCCCGAATGATACCCATGCAGAAATCGCCATCGCCGCTGCAAAGGCAGGAAAAATGATCCTTTGTGAAAAGCCTTTGGCCAGGACCCTGGAAGAAGCCGAGGAAATGGTGAAGGTCATAGAAGGAGCCGGGGTAAGGAATACCGTATGGTACAATTACCGGAGGGTTCCGGCAGTAACCCTGGCCAAACAATTGGTGGATTCCGGAAAACTGGGTAAAATTTTTCATTACAGAGCCAATTTCCTTCAGGACTGGACCATAAGTCCTGATCTGCCTCAGGGTGGCGATGCCCTTTGGAGACTGGATGCAGATGCAGCCGGTTCAGGAGTTACGGGTGACTTATTGGCCCATTGTATCGATACAGCCATGTGGCTGAATGGGGGGATCAAAGATGTATCGGCGATGGCCGAAACATTCATCAAGGAAAGGGTCCATCAGAGTAGTGGAGAGAAGAAAAAGGTGGGTATAGATGATGCCTGTACCTTCCATTGCCATTTTGACAATGGATCCCTTGGTTTGTTTGAAGCTACCCGCTATGCCAGGGGGCACAAAGCCCTTTATACCTTTGAAATCAATGGGGAGCATGCCTCCATCCGTTGGGACCTGCATGATTTGAACCGCTTGGAATATTTTGATCATCGGGATGAATCTGTGGTCAGAGGCTGGCGTTCCATACATGTAACCGATGCCGACCAACCTTACATGGATCGTTGGTGGATTCCAGGCACCTCCATAGGCTATGAGCATTCCTTTATTCACCAGGTGGCTGATTTCTTTAAGAGCCTGGAGGGGGACGGACCTTGTGCACCTACGTTTAAGGATGCCTATGAAACCCAAAAGGTCTGCCAGGCGGTATTGGATTCGGCAGCTTCCAGAAGCTGGAAAGATACCGGTGTGGATTGGTAATTCTCGGGAGACCGAGTTAAAGACTGTATTTAATCCGGGTCAATTTGGCCCGGATTTTTTTGCTTTTACCTTTTCCGATCAGGTGAAAATATGATTATTCTCAGGATTAAAAAATGGAAATATAATAAGTGTTATATTTACAGAGAATTAAAATGAACAATTGATTATGGCGCTTTCTTCCATCAGGCAATTTTTGATTGCCATACTTTCCCAGGCGGCTAAGGCGGAATCCATGGGCTGGCTGGATGATCAAATAGCAAGGATAAATGGTGCCAGAGGAAATATGAAGTTATTTCTGGCATTCAGCCAGGCATCCAGGTATTTCTCAAAGGATACCTTTCAGCTTACTGATCAGCAAGTGGCTGCTGCTCAAGAATTAAGACCCGGTTTTCAGCCTTCATTCTGGACAGCACTGCAAACGGCCCGAACGGTACTGGTATTGGGGGTATTATCAGAGGAAAATGAAAGCTGGATGCCCACTTTGGACCAGTTGTTCGAATCGGCTGACATGCACGAACTGGAGGCGCTTTATGCAGCCCTTCCTTTATATCCTTTTCCTGAAAAACTTAAAAAAAGAGCATCGGAAGGTCTCAGAACCAATATTACTTCTGTATTTGATGCCATTGCCCTGAACAACCCCTATCCATCGGAATATTTAGATGAACCTGCCTGGAATCAATTACTGCTGAAAGCGATATTCATGCAGCGCCCACTTTACAGGATTACCGGAGCGGAGGAGAGAGCCAATGCTAATCTGGCCAAAACTTTGGTGGATTACGTTCACGAGCGTTGGTCGGCCGGGAGAAATGTGATGCCCGAATTATGGCGCTTTCTTTCCCCTTTCGTAGATCAGGAAACATTAGGCATGTTTGAAAAAGTATTGAAAGAAGGTGATGAATTGGACCGTAAGGCGGTATCACTGGCTTGCTTTCATGGTAAGGGAGCGGAATGCAGGGAGCTGTTGGATCAGTTTCCGGATCATCTGGAAGCGATAGAAAAGGGGGAGCTGAATTGGGTGCTGGTAGGTAAAGCCTTTGATTCGGAAAGGTGATATTTATCTGGTAGCAACCGTTTCCCCTTAATATGGTCCGTTCATTTGTTATTGCTATGATTTGCATATAAAAAAGTTTAGGTTAGCAGGTAAATTTGATTCATTATGATGTATATCGATCCACACATACATGTGACATCCAGGACAACAGATGACTATGAAGCCATGCAAAAAGCAGGCATTGTAGCTGTGATAGAACCGGCTTTCTGGCTGGGTCAGCCGAGGACTAAAGTAGGTAGTTTTCAGGATTATTTCAGTAGTCTGGTAGGTTGGGAAAGATTCAGGGCCAAGCAGTTCGGGATCGTCCACTATTGCACCATTGGCTTGAATTCCAAAGAGGCCAATAATGAGGCCCTCGCTGAAGAGGTGATGGAGCTCCTGCCCCTGTATGTGGGCAAGGAAGGAGTGGTGGCCATTGGAGAGATCGGTTACGATGACCAGACTCCTGCTGAAGACAAGTTTTACCGCTTGCAACTGGAGTTGGCCAAGGAAGTTGACTTACCGGTAATGATCCACACCCCTCACAGGGATAAAAGGAAAGGTACGGTCCGCAGTATGGATGTGAGTGAAGAGCATGGCCTGGACCCAAAAATGGTCATTGTTGACCACAATAATGAAGAAACGGTCAAAGAAGTACTCGATAGGGGTTATTGGGCGGCATTTACCATTTACCCTCACACCAAAATGGGAAGCGAGCGGATGGTAGAAATAGTCCGGCAATATGGTCCGGAAAGAATCATTGTGGACAGTGCTGCTGATTGGGGTATCAGCGATCCACTGGCCGTTCCCAAAACAGCTGCCTTGATGAAGGAGAAAGGGATTCCGGAAGCGCACATACAGATGACCTGTTATGGGAATGCCTTAGAGGCTTACGGGCAAAGTGGTCAAATGGAAGAAAAAGACTGGCTGGAAAAAGAGCCCATTGATCAAACCAAAAAGCACGGGGGTAATACAGTTTTGAGAGGAGGGCAAAAGCCGCGGGTAGATAACGATTCCTCCAATATCATAGAGAATTAGTCTGTTTGATGTCGGTAATCACTGCACACCTCAGACTCACCAGGCCTGCCAATATTGTAACGGCGATTGCCGATATTTTGGCCGGAGCTGCCATTTCTGGCGGATTGATCCTTTTCAGTCCTGAGGTAGACTGGAGCAAAATCGGTTGGTTGGTATTGTCTACTATAGGACTTTACGGTGGAGGGGTTGCTTTCAATGATGTTTTTGATGCGGAGCTGGATAAGGTGGAACGCCCGGAGCGTCCCATTCCCAGTGGGAAAGCCAGCGTAAAAAGTGCTGGTCTGATGGCCTTTTTGCTGCTTTTGGTAGGAGTATTGGCTGCCTGGCAGGTCAGTGATCAATCTGCATTTCTGGCGTTTTCGGTGGGGGTCCTGGCAGTCGTATATGATGCCTGGGGAAAACACCAATCCTTTATAGGCCCAATAAATATGGGTCTTTGCCGGGCAGGAAATTTATTGTTGGGCATGAGTTTGGTTCAGGGGGCATGGGGAGAATTCTGGTTTATTGCCTTTATACCACTATTTTATGTCGCTGCCATTACCATGGTAAGTCGGGGGGAAGTGCACGGTAAAAACTTGAGTGCCCTGCAAGGAGGTGCATTTATTTACGGCTGCATCATTGTGTTTATTTTTGGAGTAGCTTATTTGTACAATGACCACTGGTGGGAAAGTTTGCCATTCCTGGTATTGCTGGCTGCTTTCATTTTTCCACCATTGCTCAAGGCAATAAGGTATCAGGAGCCGGCCTTGATTGGAAAATCGGTTAAGGCAGCTGTATTGGCATTGATTATCGTTAATGCCGCCCTGGCAGCTGCCTTTGCGGGTTGGATGGTGGCTTTGGCGATCTTGCTATTACTGCCCCTTTCCCTTTTACTGGCCAAGGCATTTGCTGTCACCTAGTGAACCAAAACAGGGTTTTATTACTTATTTATATTGAAATGAAAAGTTCTTGGGAACTGTCAAAATAAAAATGAAAAAATTGGCACATCAATCGATTGAGCAGGCTTTTAATGTTCCTTTCAGGTACAAGGTGTTTTTTACCAAAAGTTTGTTTTCACCAGAAAATCAGCTTTTTGCTGACCTTGTCAAAGGGGATAAAATTCCCAAGGTTTATTTTGTTCTGGACGAAGGTGTTGTCCAACATCATCCCCATCTGATTACGGCTATTGAATCATATGCTCAGGCGAATACAACCTCCTTTACTTTGTGCGCAGAACCATTGGTGGTTCCCGGAGGGGAGCAGGTAAAAAACGATCAAAAGTATTTCCAGGAGGTTTTGAAAGCCACCCATACCTATGGCATCGACCGGCACTCCTATATCATTGGAATAGGCGGAGGAGCTTTATTGGATATGGTTGGTTTTGCAGCTGCCGTAGCCCACAGAGGGATCAGGCATATTCGCATTCCGACTACTGTTCTATCACAAAATGATTCAGGGGTAGGGGTCAAAAATGGTATCAATGCTTACGGAAAGAAAAATTACCTGGGCACCTTTGCGCCTCCTTTTGCTGTGATCAACGACCCGGAGTTTCTTCAAACCCTTGAAGAAAGGGATTGGCGTTCAGGTATTTCTGAAGCCCTTAAAGTAGCCTTGATTAAGGACGCCTCTTTTTTCGTATGGATAGAAGAACAGGCAGTCGATTTGATGGACAAAAGCCATCACTCCATGACAGAATTAATCTATCGTTGTGCCCAAATGCACCTGGATCACATTGCTTCCGGGGATCCTTTTGAAACAGGTTCATCCAGGCCCCTGGATTTTGGACATTGGGCGGCACATAAATTGGAACACCTGAGTGACTACAAAATCCGGCACGGTGAGGCAGTAGCTATAGGTATCGCATTGGATACTACCTATTCTTTCCTTGCTGGCATGATTTCGGAGAATGAGTTGAACAGAGTTTTGGATCTCATCATTAAGTTGGGGTTTGATTTGTATGTGCCCGAATTGTCAGGGGATGCGCTATTAAGGGGATTGAATGAATTCCGGGAGCACCTGGGTGGGGAATTGACCATCATGCTGCTGGATAAAATTGGTAGTGGGGTGGAGGTCCATCAGATGGATCCTGCATTAATTTTCAAGGCAGTAGAAAAATTAAACCAACTACAGGTGGCCTATCAAAAAGCCTGATCAGCTCTTTTACAAATTTTAAAGGAAATACCGGACCATGCAAATTGAAGATTATCACCTTACTTATTGTACCAACATACATCCAGGAGAAAGCTGGGAGGCTACTTTCAACAACCTGAAAAACCATGTACTTAAGATAAAAGCTGAACTTGCTCCTGATAAGCCCTTTGCCATTGGTCTCAGAATATCGGATGAGGCCAGCAAGGAACTGGTAGCCAATAATGAATTGGAAATACTTACTTCCTGGCTTGATGCCCACAATTGCTATGTATTTACCCTAAACGGTTTTCCATACGGTGGTTTTCACAGGCAAGTGGTCAAGGATGAAGTACATCATCCGGATTGGTCCAGCAGTGCCAGAAAAGAATATACCCTTCGCTTATTTGATATCCTTTCCGCCATCATGCCGGATGATATGGATGCCGGAATTTCTACTTCCCCTTTGAGTTACAAACATTGGCATAAAAGTGAAGCAGCCAGGAATGAAGTTTTGCAAAAATCCTGCACCCATATCATGGAAGTGGTGGACCGGCTGTACCAGCTTAAGTTGGAAAAGAATCAAATCCTGCACCTGGATATAGAGCCGGAACCCGATGGAATGATTGAGAATTCCTCCGGGCTGCAGGCCTTTTTCGAAAATTGGCTGCTTCCGCAAGGCATTCCGCTGCTGACCAAAATGCACGGTGTTTCTCCCGGGGAAGCCAGGGGAATTATCCTGGATCATGTGCGGGTTTGTTATGATGTATGCCACTTTGCTGTAGCTTATGAAGATCATCAGACCGTATTGGATAATTTCAAAAAAGAAGGCATTAAAATTGGAAAGTTCCAGCTGAGTGCGGCTTTAAAAATAGCGATTCCAGAGGAGATCAGCGAAAGGAAGATGGTGGAAAAGGCCTTGTTGCCCTTTGTAGAATCCACCTATCTGCACCAGGTAATAGGTAAATCAGCTGGCGAAAAACTGACCGCCTACCCCGACCTGCCGGATGCCCTGCTGGGCCTGGCCGATACCCGGGAAAAGGAGTGGCGCATACATTTTCACGTTCCGGTATTTTTGCCTAACTATGGCACCCTTCAATCCACCCAGGAGGATATTCTGGCCGTTTTGGATCTGAACGGACAACACCACTTTACCAGTCAGCTGGAAGTAGAAACCTATACCTGGGAGGTCTTGCCGGAAGATATCCATTTATCCCTTGACCAGTCCATTATAAGAGAGTTGGAATGGGTGAAAAAACATATCAAATGAAAAAAACTGTAGTACTAAATGTCGTGGCACTTTCTGGTAGGGTGCTCGGGGAGCACACGCCCTTCCTGAGCCAATGGATAGGAAAGCGCAAGCAATCTGCCATCAAACCGGTACTTCCTGCTGTCACTTGTTCCTCCCAATCTGTTTATTTGACAGGTAAGTGGCCTCAGGAAAACGGGATTGTCGGTAATGGTTGGTATTTTAAGGATGAATGTGAAATTAAATTTTGGAGGCAGTCCAATCATTTGGTACAATCTCCCAAGGTCTGGGATGCGCTGAAGGCTGAGGATCCCAATTTTACTTGTGCCAACATGTTTTGGTGGTACAACATGTATTCTACGGTCGATTATGCCGTTACGCCAAGGCCTTTATACCCTTCAGATGGCAGAAAGCTACCGGATATCCACAGTCAGCCCATGGATTTGCGGGACCGTTTACAAAAGGAGCTGGGCCAGTTCCCTCTTTTTTCTTTCTGGGGTCCAAACGCCAACATTGCCTCCTCCAGGTGGATTGCAGAAGCCTCCATGAAGGTAGACGAATGGCATGATCCCACCCTTACTTTCATTTACCTTCCGCACCTGGACTACAGCTTGCAAAAATACGGAATTGATTTTGACCATATCGGTAAGGAACTGAAGGAAATTGATGCCTTGTGTGAGCGGTTGATTAATTATTATGAAAATCAGGGGGCAGAGGTCATCCTGCTTTCCGAATATGCCATCACCTCAGTGAGCCAACCCATACACATCAACCGGGCCCTCAGAAAGGCCGGTTACATACAAGTGAAGCAGGAGTTGGGATTGGAAACCCTGGATGCCGGGACGAGCAAGGCATTTGCCGTTTCAGACCATCAGATCGCCCATATTTACATCAATGATCCAGCAGAAAAAGAAACCGTAAAAGCCTTGGTCCAGGAAATCCCCGGTGTGGAAATGGTTTTGGATAGGGACGAAAAGGAATCCTATCACCTGAATCATGAAAGGGCTGGAGACCTGGTGGCAGTAGCAGACAAGGATTCCTGGTTTACTTATTATTATTGGCTGGACGACCAAAAGGCGCCTGACTATGCGCGGACAGTGGATATTCACCGGAAGCCCGGTTATGACCCGGTAGAAATGTTTGCCAATCCGGACATCAAATTTTTAAAGGCCAAATTGGGTTGGACCCTGTTGAAGAAAAAGCTGGGCTTCAGGTATTTGATGGATGTCATTCCTCTGGATGCTTCCCTGGTTAAAGGTTCTCATGGAAGGGTTAGCGAAAGCGAGCTTGATTGGCCAGTTTTGGTTACTCCTGGTGAGACCCAGGGAAATGTTGAACCGACAGCGATTTTTTCCCTGATATACGATCAGGTGATGGAAAAATGAGTTTGTCCTGCTGCTTTTTTGCTTAAAATCCTTAATTTAGTAACATTATGACCAAAGGTTGGAAAACGTTTTTCGGTATCAGTTCCCTGTTGTTTTTGTTGTTTGCCTTTTGGCAGATCAATGATCCGGACCCTGAATGGTGGGTGCCGGTCTATTTGATTGCGGCGGTCACGGCGGGGTTCGCATTTTTTGGTAAATTCAATGTGAATATCCTGGTAATTTTTACCTTTACTTACCTGATAGCGGCCGTTTTCTTCTGGCCAGAGGGTATTTTTTCCTGGATAGGTCAGGAATGGGAACAAAAAGACCTTTCCATGAAAACACAGGGCATGGAAACCAATAGGGAATTTTTTGGTTTGGTAGTAGCAGCTGTAGTATTTGCCTTGGAAGCCATCATCGGCAGAAGGAAACGCTTGTTGGAAAACCGGGATAGATCTAAAGAAAATGCAGGTATTTAATTATTTATAGGCTTTACTCGAAGCCTGGTAAATTTCTTAAAATGATGTAATGGTAAAAAAATATGATGTAACGGGTATAGGAAATGCCCTCGTGGATATTGAATTTGAAATTAGCGATGCTTTTTTAGAAAAGAACGGGATAGAAAAAGGGGTTATGACCCTGGTAGACGAGGAGCGACAAAGTACCCTCATGGCTACCATCAATACCAAAACCTCCAAGCTTCAGTGTGGGGGCTCTGCTGCCAATACCATCATTGCCTTGAGCCAATTTGGAGGGGAGGCGTACTATTGCTGCAAGGTAGGCGATGATGAGCTGGGTAGGTTTTTCATGGATGATCTCCGGGAGTCCGGAGTCAATCACAACCTGGATCCCTACCAGTTGGAGAAAGGAATCACCGGGAAGTGTTTGGTGATGGTGACGGCAGATGCAGAGCGAACCATGAATACCTTTTTAGGAATTACCCAAACCTTTGGTACTGCCCAGCTGAACGAACAAGCCATCAAAGATTCCAAGTACCTTTACATTGAAGGATATTTGATTACCTCTCCTGATGCGAAGGAGGCCATGATTCGGGCCAGGAAAGTGGCAGAGGAGAATGGTGTCAAAATAGCCCTTACCTTTTCTGATCCGGCCATGGTGAAATATTTTGGAGAAAGTTTTAAGGAAGTGATTGGTTCAGGGGTTGATTTGCTCTTTGCCAATGAAGAAGAGGCCATGATCTATACCGGCAAGGACAATTTGTCTGAAGCCAGGGAAGCCATGAAAAAGCTGGCCAGGCATTTTGTCATTACCCAGGGGAAAAATGGTGCAATGATTTATGATGGTGATACCTTTATAGACATAGAGCCTTATCCCACAGTAGCCGTGGACAGCAATGGTGCCGGCGACATGTTTGCCGGGGCCTTTCTATATGGGATCACCAACGGCCATTCTTATGCTTCCAGTGGGAAGCTGGCCAGCATGGCTTCATCCAAAATAGTCAGTCAATTTGGTCCCCGCCTTAACTGGAAGGAGGCCGGAGAAATTCTGGATAGGCTCAGCCCGAAACAGACATAAGAATGAATTAAACGAATATGTTTAAGGTAGTCATGTACCCGCTATATTCCTGAAAAAGTTGCTATTGTAGTCATTAATAGATAAATTGATTTGCAAATTCGTAAACCCAAACCATTTTATCATGACAAGTCACGCAAATTCAAAAAGTTCATTTCGCTATGGCCTGCTATTGTTGGCCATAGGCTGTTTCGTTTTCTTCCAGGTCGATGCTTTTGAAAAAGAAGGGGACGGAGAAGAAATAAGTGTTAGCGGAGAAGTTTTGGATCTTTCCTGCTTTATGGCTAGTGGTGCCAAAGGAGAAGGACATAAAGGTTGTGCCGAAAAATGCATGGCCAATGGCATGCCTATTGGTTTGCTTGGATCAGATGGCAAAGTCTACCTCCTGGTAGAAGACCACAAGAATGCAAGCCCGTATCAATCTTTAAAGGAACTCGCAGCTGCTAATGTGGAGGTAACAGGAAATTATTTTGTTAGAAACGGCATGCCTGGTATCGTCATTAAGAAGGTATCTGAAAAGGGCTGATTTAGCAAAAACGATTGTATGAGAGTCCAGGGGTGGGAATATTTCCGCCCCTTTTTTATTCCCCGTACACCACATGTGTAAAGCAATAGTCGGTGTGTACCAGGCTGTCCTTTTCGGATGGAAGATATTGTAAATCAAAAACCACGCGGTTTAGGTCCAATGCGTTATTGATAACTATTTGGTAGGCTTGTTCACCGATTTTGGTGAGTACATAATCAGGGTATTCCGGAAAAGTAAATTCGATTTTGCCACTAAAGCCCAATGGAAACCGGGCCTTTAAATAGAATTTGTCCTCAAAAAGGAATGCATCCTGTACTTGTGGATAAAATTTATTGTAAATCCTTTCTTTGTTAACCAATAGGCTTTCAAATAAGGTGATTTTGCCTTCCAGGTGTTTTTGTCTGGTACTGTCCCCATCCTTTTCTGCTACCCACCCGTTTTGGTTCGCTGAAGGTTTGCTATTCTGAGCCATAACCTCTTCTGTTGTATTATTTCCGGAAGTTTTCGCTTCCTTTTTTGGGTTGCAGCCTAAGGGTCCTATCGAGCACAATAGGAATAGTTGAAAAATTACCTTATTTAATTTTTTTTCCATGCCCGGGTCATTTCTTTTTTTCCGGGAGGGCCGGGAACCTCATCCAAAGTCATTTCCAAAGATACCAGATTTTTTTTGAGATGCCCTGCTGCGCAATAGGTGACAAAAACCCCTTGCGGATTCATGCGCTCATGAATCTTTTGAAGCAAGGCATGCTCCCATAATTCAGGTTGTTTTTTAGGAGAAAAGGCATCAAAGTACACAATATCGGCAGGATACAATTTAACTTCCTGTAGGCTTATTTTGTCTTTTTTGATATTGAAATAATCTGTCATAGGCTTTCCTGAATCCCAATCCATTTGGTGCAGCCGCTTGAAATACCCGTTGTAGTGTGTCAGGGTTTCATCCATTTGCGTAAAATTGAGTTCATTGTAAATATCCGCAGAGAGGGGAAAGGGTTCTATGGTATGGTACAGTACCGGTACCTGGTTTTGTTCTGCCCAAATCAATGTCAGCCAGGCATTTAATCCGGTACCAAAGCCCACCTCAAAAATTCTGATGGGAAATTTCCCCCGGTTTCTGGCATACCAGGCTTCCAGCCCATAAAGTAAAAAAACATGGATAGATTCTCTGTAGGCTCCATGGGAGGAATGGTAGCTCTCATTGATGTCAGGGAGATAAACAGAATGTGAACCGTCTTCTGTGGTAATGATTTTAGGTCCTTTATTTGTCATTGTTCTTTTATTACTGATGGATCAGGGCCACGCAGTAGGCAGATACTCCTTCCTCCCTACCTACAAACCCAAGTCTTTCGGTGGTGGTGGCCTTGATGGAAATCTTGCTTTCTGCTACTTTCATGACACCGGCCAGGCAGACTTTCATGTCCGGTATGAATGGATTGATTTTAGGTTGTTGAAGGCAAAGGGTAACATCCAGGTTACCCAGCTGAAATCCATTGTCCTCCAACAGCTCCATGACCCTTTTCAAAAGTAATTTGCTGTCAATTCCTTTGTATTGAGGGTCCTGATCGGAAAAGTGATAACCAATGTCCCGGAGATTGGCAGCCCCGAGCAGCGCATCACAGATTACATGTATGACCACATCGGCATCGGAATGTCCAGTAGCCCCTTTTTCATGCGGCACCTGGATACCGCCCAGCCAAAATGCTGCTCCTTTTTTCAGTTGGTGCACATCATATCCGAATCCCACACGGAATGTACTCATAGGTCAAGCTTTTTGAATTTTATAATTAGTTTTTGTTTTAAACCCTTTACGCCTGGCATTTGTAGTAAACCACAGAGGAAACATCATTATCCAGGTAGGTCATGGCTGCCTGTTGGATTTGTTCCCCTGAAATTTCCATTTTTCTGTCATATTCATCATTGATCAGGGAAGTGTTTCCCAAATAAGCGTAATAGGCAAGCCTCATGGCCCTTCCCAATAAAGATACAGATTCATAGGTTTTCATGGCCTCAGTCTGATTTTTTATTTTTTGCAAAACCTGATCCGGAATGGCTCGCTTTTTGAAATCTTCTAAAACCTTTTCAAGGGCTATTTCTCCTTCTTCTGCCGCTACTCCTTTTTCCAGTTTTCCGGTGACTACCAAAAGACCCGGATCAATATTTCCCAACACATAGGCCTGACAACTGGCAAAAATGGCATCGTTCTTTACCAGTTTTTGCTCCAAAACAGCTGACCTGCCAAAGCTCAATACATCTGTAATGAGATCGCAGGATAAAAAGCCTTCTTCCAACCTGCCTGGAATGCGGTATACTTTATACAAGGCTTCTGTGGGGACATTTCCAAAAACCTGTTTGCTTTTTTTCTTTTTTTGCAAGGGTTCTGAAACCGGAGCCTCCTTTGCCTGTGCCCCTCTTGGAATCTCCCCAAACCAATGGTCTACCCGCCTACGAACATCCTCAAAATTCACCTTTCCGGCAATACAGAGTACAGCATTATCCGGGGTGTAATGATTTTGGTAAAAATCCACCAGGTCAATTTTTTCGAATTGTTCTATATCCGCTATCTTTTCCCCGATCGTGGGCCAGCGATAGGGGTGTTGTTCGAAGGCCAGGCTACGCAAATGGTGCATGGCATCCCCATACGGTTGGTTCAGGTATCTTTGTTTAAACTCCTCGATGACCACCTGTTTCTGCGTATGGATATGCTTGTCTTGCAAGCTGAGCTGCAGCATGCGGTCAGACTCCAGCCATAAGGCTGTTTCCAGATTCACAGCCGGTAGGGTAATGTAGTAATTGGTGATGTCCGTATTGGTGAACGCATTGCTTGAACCTCCTGCCCTTTCCAAGGCACTGTCAAATGCTGGAATATTTTGCGACCCCGAAAACATGAGGTGCTCAAAATAATGGGCCAGTCCGGTTTTGCCCGTTTTTTCATTTCTTGAGCCCACTTTGTAAAGCAGGTTGACAACGGCCATTTCAGAGGAAGGGTCTTCATGCACTAAAACCTGTAAGCCATTGTCTAATACAAATTCCTTATAGTTGATCATAACAATGGGTCAAAAGTAATCAATTCCCCTACCTTTTCTGCTATTCGATCAGATAGATTCTCCTTTATAGCCAGATTTTTCAAGGGCCATTTTGATGGCTTCGGTGTCTACATTTCCCTGCACTGTCAGGATGCGGTCTGGTGATTTTAGGTCTACTTCCCAGTGCTCAGCCGGCAGGCTGTCCATGGCTGGTTTGATAGTTGCCACACAAGCAGCACATTTGACGTTGGTCTTTAGTTTGATGGAATTTTCCATAGTTGTATTATATTTTTGTTTGATTTTTGAATTTTAATCTCAAGCTGTTACTTACCACTGATACGGAACTTAAAGCCATCGCCGCACCTGCAATCATGGGGTTAAGCAGAAATCCGGAGACGGGGTACAATACGCCTGCTGCAAGGGGAATGCCGATGACATTGTAAATAAAAGCCCAGAAAAGGTTTTGCCTGATGGTACTCACGGTATCCTTACTTAGTTGAAGGAGTTTTGGTATGTCCATCAAGCTGGAATGCATCAGGGTGGCTTTTGCTGTTTCCATGGCAATGTCAGTACCTGCACCCATGGCAATGCCCAGGTCTGCCAAAACCAGGGCCTCACTGTCATTGATGCCATCTCCTGCCATGGCGACCACATGGCCCTGCTTCTTGAGGGCTTGAATGTATTTCCCCTTGTCTTGAGGGAGCATGCCGCTTTGAAATTTTTTGATCCCCACTGCTGCAGCCACTGCCGCAGCCGTTTTTTCCTGGTCTCCCGTTAGCATGTGTACTGCTATGCCCATTTTCTGAATGCTGGCAATGGCCTCCCGGGAGTCTTCCCTGACCTGGTCGGCAATGCCTACCATTCCTACCAGGATTTTTTCTTCAGCCATATAGACTACAATGTCCCCATTTTCCAGCATTTTTTCTCCGGCCTGAATGAATGACTCCTGCACCATTATACCCTCTGATTTCAGCCATTTCAATGTGCCGATGCGGTAAGTGATTCCTTCATGAACAGCCTGCACCCCTTTTCCGGTAGCGGACTGAAAGTTTGTAAATGGCAATCCGGATTTGGAGGGATTGAAATGCTGGGCGATGGCTGTTGCCAAAGGATGTTCACTCCTTGATTCCAGGGCCTGGAAAACGGACTGTAACTTATTATCATCCACCTCCTTTTGCCAGATTACTTCTTTTACTTTTGGCTTTCCCATGGTGATGGTACCGGTCTTGTCAAGGAGCAGCACATCCGTTTTCTTGCCGGTTTCCAGGCTTTCAGCGTCTTTGATCAGAATGCCCATGGAGGCAGCTTTACCAATACCCACCATGATGGCAGTAGGCGTAGCAAGGCCCAAAGCACAGGGACAGGCAATGACCAGCACTGTAATGGCGGAAAGCATGCCTCTCAGTGCGGCATCATCAATGCCGCTGAAGGCCCAAACCAGAAAGGTGATGAGGGCAACCACCAAAACCGCAGGCACAAATACCGCAGTCACTTTGTCCACCATTTTCTGAATGGGGGCCTTGCTTCCCTGAGCCTGTTTAACGCGGGTAATGATAGAAGCCAATAAGGTGTCAGCGGCTGTTTTCGAGACACTGAACTGAAAGCTCCCTTTTTGGTTGATGGTGCCTGCAAAAACCTCGTCGCCAGGTTGTTTTGTAACAGGTATGGGCTCTCCACTAAGCATGCTTTCATCCACAAAAGATTCTCCTTCTGTCACCATGCCATCCAGAGGGATTTTCTGTCCAGGTTTTACCAATACGATGTCTCCGGTTCCTGCTTCGCTTACCGGCACCAGCATTTCTTTTCCATCTTTGACAAGAGTCAATTCTTTTGGTTGTAGGCCGATCAATTTTTTTAAAGCCTCAGAGGTACCTGCTTTTGCCCCGGACTCCAGCATGCGACCCAATAGGATAAAAAACACGATTACAGCCGCTGTTTCGAAATAAACATGGGGATCCAGACCCCTGGCTTCCAGCCATTGGGGGAAGAAGGTATTGAATGTACTGTAACCATAGGCAATGCCGGTACTGAGAGCTACCAGCGTGTCCATGTTGGCTTTTTTGGCTTTGCTCTGCTTATAGGCGTTGATGAAGAAAGTCCTTCCAAAAATGAATAGGACGGGAGTTGTCAGGACCCACATGATCCAATTGCCATAGGGCAGGCTCATCCAGAACATGCCAATGATAAAAACTGGAAAGGCCAGAATTCCGGCCGCAATGGTGTTTTTACGGAGTTGCCGGTGAGCCAATTTCTGAAGTTCCTCTACATTTTCCTTTTCGTGAAGTTCTATCAACAATTCATAACCAATTTCATGTACGTTTTTTTTGGCCTGATTTAGATCCGTTTTGGCTTCATCCAGGACCAGGGTGGCTGACTGGGTGGCATAATTGACTTGGGCTGATTGAATGCCTGGGGTTTGCTTCAATGTGGATTCTACACTTACTGCACAAGCTGCGCAGCTCATTCCCGATACCGGAACTTCTATGGTTTTCATCATTATGCGATCATCTGAATTTCAGTCCAAAATTACAAGGAATAGGTAGTTACCTGTTATATAATTTTTAAAAAAATGTACAAGGTGATTTCCAATAAATCGATAAAAATGTTGAACTTTAGCCTTATTATCCAGGTTTTTGAACACGAAAAACTTCAGGTATAAAAGTTTAAAATTCACTTTCAATGTTAAAATCTACCATAGACCCGGCCTGTACCGGTTTGTTTTCAACTTTATTTTTAGACTATATTCAACATAAAAAGGAATTAAAACACTTTTATCAGGAGTTTCCGGAACTGGGGCATTTCAAAAAAGCCATTGCAGAGAAGGCTTTTGACCAGGAAAAGAGAAATACCCTTGTAAGGGTTTTGAAGGAGCAATATACTGGCTTTGATTCCTCCCGGGTCAGTAGCAATATTGACAAACTAAAGCAGCCCAATACCTTTACCGTGACCACCGGGCACCAATTGAACCTGATGACAGGGCCTTCTTTTTTTATCTACAAAATAGTTTCCACCCTTTTATTGGCCAAAAAGCTACAGGAGACTTATCCAGATTGTCACTTTGTGCCCGTTTATTGGATGGCCTCTGAGGACCATGATTTTGAAGAAATCAATCATTTTCATTTTGACGGAAAGGAATATCGCTGGGATTCCGATCAGAAAGGGCCTGTGGGTGATTTTGTATTGGACAAGTCTGTTAAGCAACTGATGCAGGAATGGGATTTTCTGCCCGATTTTTTTAGGGAAGCCTATACCCACAGCAAATGCCTGAAAGAAGCGGTTAGAAAATACGTGCACCATTTATTTGCCGATCAGGGTTTGGTGATTCTCGATGCCAACGATAAGGCATTGAAAAAATCATTCTTGCCCATTATTAAGGATGATCTGTATTCCCAAAAGGCCAATGAGCTGGTCAAACAGCGCAATGAGGCATTGCAAGCTGCCGGGTACCCTACACAGATATTCCCCAGAGAGATAAATTTTTTCTACATGGAGCCAGGAAGAAGGGAACGATTGATTCACCAGCAAGGTCTGTTCAGGACCCATGATGGGAAGGATGAATGGACAGAAAAGGAGATGGAGTCCCTGCTGGAAGAATATCCGGAAAAATTCAGTCCTAATGTAGTCATGCGTCCCTTATATCAGGAAGTCGTTCTTCCCAATTTGGCTTACCTGGGAGGGCCGGCAGAAATTGCTTATTGGTTTCAACTGAAGGGAGTTTTTGACCACTATAAGGTCGATTTTCCTTTCCTTTTGCCGAGAAATTTTGCCTTGATCGTTCCAAGGGTAATCCAGCGAAAGATAAAAAAGTTGGGTTTCAAACCCGAAGAGCTTTTTTTATCCGTCGATAAGCTAAGGGTTGATTACGTTTATGAGCACTCAGAGGAAGATTTAAAATTATTGCAGGAAAAAGAACAGCTGAAAAGCCTGTTTTTGTCCCTGGAAGAAAAGGCTGGTGGTCTGGACAGTACTTTGATATATGCGGTGAAGGCCGCACTGAACAGGACTGATAAGATTATCAATCAGTTGGGGGTGAAATTCAGGAAAGCTGCGGAGCGCAAGCAAGAGGATGCTGTCAGGCAGATATTTGAAATAAAAGAAGGTTTGTTTCCCAACGGAACCTTGCAGGAAAGAAAGGTCAATTTTCTGGAATTTTATTTAAAGGATAAAAGTTTTATTGACGGGCTTTACAAAACATTTGATCCTTTGGATTTTAATTTCATAATTTTGCAGGAGGATGGAAGCGAAGAAAGAGCTAAGGAAGACTTTTAAGACCCATAGAGAAGCACTGGGAGCAGGTGAGCGGGAATTACGTTCTCAGAAAATTACCAGCCAAGCCCTGGCTTTTCTAGCTCATTTTCCTGAAGTACAGCATATTCATTTATTTTTACCCATCAAAAAACTGTATGAAATCAATACGGTATTATTATTGCAGAGGCTTTTTGATAGTGGGTATCAGGTGTATGGTTCCATTACGGACAGGGCGGCGCATCGGCTAAAAACGGTGCGGTTTTCCACCAATACATTTTTCCGGGAAGATCCGATGGGAATACCGGTTCCGGAACAGCCTGAATATGCCAATGAGGAGTTGATAGATTTGGTATTTGTACCCCTACTTGGAGTAGATGCGGAAGGTAACAGAATAGGTTACGGTTTGGGTTTTTATGACCGGTTTTTTCCACAGCTAAGAAAAGAGGTGGTCAAAGTGGGGCTGTCTTATTTCAAGCCTGAAGGTAGTTTGCCGAAAGATGCGCATGATGTGCCCTTAAATGCTTGTGTGTTTCCAGATGGATTTGTAATTTTTAATCAATAGTTTTTCTAAAAAAGCAGTATTATGGTAAAAAAATCGATGATTGTAGTTTTTGCCCTCCTTATGGGATTATCCCTGATAAATGAGAGCAAAGCCCAGACCTATGCCACAGGGATAGGGCTAAGAGCAGGTGTAAGCAATGGATTGACGGTCAAGCATTTTATCCAAAGCGATGTAGCTCTGGAAGGAATACTTCATACCCGATGGAGGGGATTGGTCATCACCGGATTATATGAAGTGCACAAAAATATCCGAGAAGTCAGGGGCTTGCGTTGGTTTTACGGTGGTGGTGCCCATATTGGGAGCTGGAATAGTGGGAATCCTCCACCACCTTGGGCAGATTCCGGATACAGGGGGTCTACCATTGTAGGGATAGATGGGATCATCGGTCTGGATTATAAGTTTGAGGATGCACCGATCAACTTATCCCTGGATTATAAACCCGCCTTTAATATCATCAATGGAGGTGGTTTCTGGGGGGATGAGGTAGCTCTTTCTATCCGATTTACCTTCTAAAAAAAGAAAAACCGCTGAAAACCCTTCAGCGGTTTTTTATCATCTTTTTTTATTCCTGGGGGACCAATTTGATCAACAAACCTGTCCCCTCTGTAACAGCATAAATGTATCCGTCAGGGCTTTCGGCCACATGTCTTACGCGGCCAATGTCCTGCAATAATTTTTCTTCATTTGCATAGTTGTTACCAGCTAGTTCAACCCGGGCTATATGTTGGCTTTTGAGAGCACCTACCAATAAGTTTCCTTTCCATTCAGGGTATCGGTCAGAGGTGACGATCATAGAACCACAGGGAGCAATGGATGGCCTCCAGAAATGAATGGGCTGCTCCATACCCGCTTTCACGGTGTCTTCGGTGATAATGCTGTCGTCATAATCAATGCCATAGGTGATTTCAGGCCAGCCGTAATTTTTTCCTTTCTCAAGGATATTGATTTCATCTCCTCCCTTGGGACCATGTTCTATACCAAAAATCCGATCATTGGCCTTGTCATAGACCAAGCCCTGAGGATTTCGGTTGCCATAGGTCCAGATAGAAGCTACAGCCCCTGTTTCGTTGACAAATGGATTGTCTTCAGGGACCCGTCCATCATCATGTATCCGATGGATTTTTCCATGGAAGTTCTCCAATGTTTGGGCATTTTCAGGATTGCTTCCTCTTTCACCATTACTAAAATAAAGGTAATTGTCTTTGTCAAAAACTATCCGGCTGCCAAAATGTCTGCCACCTTCTACAGCAGGAGCGGTGATGATCAAGTCTTCCTTTTCGACCAGTGAATTTCCCTGAACTTTGGCCCTCATGATGGCAGTAGCTCCGCCACCTTCCACCGGTTTGGCATAGGATAGGTAAATCCAACCATTGTCCGCATGATTGGGATGGGTTTGAATGTCAAGCAAACCTGCCTGATTTACCTCATGTACAGCAGGCACTCCTGCTAATTTTTCTCCTGTGTATTGATCATCTTTGAATACCAGGATTTCACCTTTCCTTTCTGTAATCAGCATGGTACCATCTGAAAGCCAGGTCATTCCCCATGGGTTTTCCAATTCCTGATACAGCGTATCCACCTTGAAAGAAAGCTTTTCAGAACTTATGGCAAAGGGATCAGGGGCCGCCTGCTTTTCCTTTCCTGACTGACATGCTGCTATCAGGCCAGCTGAAATTAAAATAATATTACTAATAAGTTTTGTTTTCATTATTATTTAGTTTTATAAAGTGCGAATATACGATTTTTTCAGTAATTTCTTCGGGTCTTTGCCTGAGTTTAAAATTTCACCCGCTGGTAATTTAACCTTTCATTATCCTGTAGTCGTTGCAGCTACCAGCAAGGCTTCTACCCCTATAAATATCCAGAAAGGATAAAATGCATTTGGTAGGATATTAACGTCAAAATTCATTATTTCAATGAATACGTAAATAATATATTGTGTTTTACACTAATAAAAAAATTTTGTACTTCATATTTCACTTATTTTTTATATTTATCTTTTATGCAGGTGTAATTTATTTTACTTTTATCACTGGAAACCAACGCCTACCAAACTATTTAACCTTTCAAAATCTCAATTGAACTGCCCAAAAACTATGTTCATCGAATATTTTCATTTGCCTTGATAAGATTTCGGATCTTAGAGGTATTAAACAGCAGCATGAATTAAGAAAGAGAAAGATTTTAACACCAAATAAAATGAAAAACAGCAAAAAATTTAACGGATTGAAATTATTGTTAGTATTTGGATTGTCTGTTATTACTATGGTCTCCTGCATAGATCAGCCCATAGAAGGACCAGCGGGATCAGGTAATACGCAATCCATCGAGACACTACAGGCTTCCAATGCCTTTGATTGGAAAACGTCAGAAAAGGTACTTGTTTCAGTAAAGGGCTTATCTGCGGATATTGCGATCAGCAGGACCCTTACTTTTGAAACCGAAAATGGCAACGAATTTTATGCAGGGGTGCAGCAGATGGGAGCCGATTTTGAGATGGCTTTTGATTTGCCTGCACACATCAGGGAAGTCACCATGAGGTTTGGTAGTTTGGAAAAAAAGGCCGAGGTAACCAACAACAAGGTTTCATTTGACTTTATCGTAGACATGGGACAGGATGATGTTGAGCCATAGCCGAGGGGTTTAGATCCATAAAGGAAATTGTTTTAAAAATTTTTAAAATTTAAATCATGAAAAAAACAGCGATATTAACTTATATTTTAAGCTTTTTGGTCTATCCATTATTTGCACAGGATCATACCGTGGAAATAGATGCTGAGTTGGGAGACAGAAACAACTATTTCGCTACCTGCTGGTCTATGGGAGCGGTTACTGTTAGTGACAACGGGGAGACCCTAATTTCTGGCGATTATAGTTTAAGGACCAATCAGGTTACCAACGAATCCAATACCGCTACCTGGATAAAATCTCCCTGGCTGAAGCTTGAAGACGGAAACGTAACTTTCAAAACGAGGCTTGATGGCAATGCTGGTGGCAATAGAAATATCCTGGTACAAATTATTGCTTACGACCCTGACAATGAAAGTACAGGTGAAGGTGATGTGGCTGAAATTGGCTCTTTTGAATTTCCCAATCCCATTAACCGTCAAACTGAAGTTCACGAAGTGGCTGTAAGTATTCCAGAGAATTATATTGGAGAAACGGTCAGGGTTTTTATCAGTTTTGTGGGTTCCGGAGGATCTGCCAGAATCGGGATGGATGAGTTGGTGATTCCAGGAGAATATGCTTCGGACCCATCTGAGAGTTGTTTGCCAGTTAGCCCAAAGAGTGATGCTGATGGAGATGGAGTGGCTGATGATGAGGAGTCCTATCCGGAGGACAAGTACAGGGCTTTCAATAATTACTTATCTGGATCAGACTATGGAACGCTTATGTTTGAAGATTTATGGCCTGCAAAAGGAGATTATGATTTTAATGATCTGGTGGTAGACTACAGGATCAATCGGATTACAGATGCTGAGGGAGATGTAGTAGAGGTTGTGATAGAGCTTATAACAAGAGCTGCGGGAGCCGGTTTCAGCAATGGATTTGGAATAGAGTTCACTGGTTTGGCTCCTGAGAAAGTGATAAAGGTAGAGGGAATAAAAACCAAGTCAGGAAGCATCCATACTTTTACTGAAAATGGATTGGAAGCAGGCAATGAGTTCGCTACCATTATTCCCTTTGACGATGTGGATTTGGTTCTTACACATCCCGGAAAAGGTGCATTGGGTATCAATACAGACCCCAAATTTGGTTTTCAGGAGGTGAAATTGCAAACCATTGTAATGACACTGAAAGAAAATGGAGAAACCACTG
Source organism: Cyclobacterium sp. SYSU L10401 (assembly GCF_010993705.1). GTDB lineage: Bacteria > Bacteroidota > Bacteroidia > Cytophagales > Cyclobacteriaceae > Cyclobacterium. Next base: position 160,922 of record NZ_WOFO01000001.1, read on the forward strand.
AAGCAGGTCCTACCCCTCTGGAGGACCTGGAAATGGAAAACTTCAATCCCTTTTTGATAGTAGATCAAAACAGAGCTGTTGAAGTACACTTACCTGGAAAAAGGCCAACCAGGCATGCCGATCAATCCCTCTTTGGAACCAAGGAAGACGGTAGTACAGCAGGTGGGAAAAGTTATTATAGGAATAAAGAAAACGGTTTACCCTGGGGACTGAATGTATCCGTAAGTATTCCATACATGGTAAATAAGGAACCGATCACCAAAGGTTATACCCAATTTTTCGAATGGGTAACCTCCGGAGGAACGGCTTATCCGGACTGGTACGTTAATAAGAGTGGATACCGGGATAATAAGCTCCTGCTGAATGCAAATTTAACGGAACATGTTATCATCAGGCCCACACGACCTACCCACAGGTAAGCAATTGTGGTCATATTCAGGAAGAGAAAATTCAGGTAGGCTTAGGCACTGCCTGAATTTTCTTCCTCATTTTAATAAACCACGCTTCAATTATTATGTTGTTGATGGTCAGAGTTTAGATTTATTTTTGGTTTTAGGATAAAAGGACTATTTTAGCATTATAATTATTTATTTTGTGTTTTTACCGTAGGAATAACAGCAGGTTTTTAATAGAAATTTCATGGGATATTTAACTTTAAACAGGCAGCTTGTTTTTTTTAATAGGTTTCTGCCGATGATGGCAATGCTTTTTTTGATTGTTTTTACAGGTAAGGCACAGGTTGTCACCGTCACCGGAGAGGAAAACAATGTAGCGATTGAACAGGTAAACTATTTAATTAATGGTGAAGAGTTGATACAAACTTCTCCTGAAGGGAACCAAAACCCCAGCCCTGAAGATGCACCGGTGGTGATCAGTTCCATCTTGACAGCGGAAGGAAGAACCATTTTTGCGACCACAAGAAATCCTTCCGTTACCAATCCTAACCCTGCCATAGGCAGTAATGAAATCAGGCCTGCTGCCATTCAAATAGTCCGGTCCGACAATACCATCATTTCACACAGAGATGCCGCATTTATTGAAAATCTGGAAGCGGTGGTTTCCACTCCTGATATCAGGTCCTACTGGGACATCAATGCCCAGCCTTCTATTCCAAGGGGAGAACAATTTGTTGATTTGATGTACAATGGACCTGTAGTAACTTCCGGTTACCTCCTCTATACAGAACGAGATGGCAATTCACCTACTGACTTTATTGCTCTGGGTAGGGATGGAGAGCCCATTGAAGGGGCAAATGTCATCGAAGTTAGGGGGTTTCAATGGCAAACAGGAATCAATCACGTTGAAAATGTCCCTGAACAGGCACAGGAAATGATCCTTTTTTCTCCGGGCATATTTGAGTCCGGGGAACCCATTTATGGGATACGGATTATTGCTGTAAACGAACCCGATGGAAAGCTCGTGTTTTTTGTGAACGCTATTTCTGCCAGTCCGGATGTAGCGGAGCGGGTAAATAGTGAACTTGGCGGCGAGGCAGTTCTGAATATTTTCGACAATGATGAACTCAATGGTTTGCCTTTGAATCCCATAGATGTGCAGCTCAACATCATTGAAGACTTTCCCGCGGGTACAGCTGTCTTGAACCCGGATGGTACAGTAGATGTCCCGCCCAATACTGCACCCGGTGATTATACACTTATTTATGAAATCAGTGCGGGCAGTGATTCAGATCAGACGGAAGTGACCATTGAAGTTATCGAATACAAACCTGAGGCATTTGATGATGCCGCTGAGTTGGAGGATAGTTTTGCGCAGGACAGTTTGTTGAATGTACTGGACAATGACATGTTGAACGGACTACCGGCTCTGATTGAGAATGTTAATCTAAGCACAGTAAGCAATGATGCACCGGATTTTATCGAACTTACAGCCGATGGCTCCATTGATATTGCCGTAGGTATTCCTTCAGGTAGCTACAACCTGGTGTATCAGATTTGTGATGCAGCAGACCCTGGCAAATGTGATCAGGCAGAGGTAAGTATTGTAGTAGCCCCAACCCTGTTGGTAGCCGTGGATGATAATTTTGGTAATGTGAATCTCAACCGCGCCGGTGTAATTGGGGACGTGGTAGCCAATGATCTTTTGAATGGAGAACCTATTGGAGAGGATCGGGTAGTCGTTGATTTGCTGGATGCTGACGGATTAGTAGGCATCAGTCTTTCACCTGAAGGAGCGTTATCCATTCCCGAAGGTCTGCCCAACGGAAACTACGAACTGCTTTATGAGTTGAAAGAAATCATTAATCCAGGAAATTCGGATCAGGGAACCATCAGGTTTTCACTGCTAGATATACAGTTGGAAGCCAATGACGATGAGTCCGTGACCAACCAAAACCAACCTGTGGATATCCATTTGCTTGAAAATGATTTTATCAATACCGGTGAGTTGCTGCCTGAAACCCTGGTGATTATTACAGATCCGGAGAATGGCAGTCTTGAACAGCAGGAGAATGGTTCGGTCACTTACAGCCCGGATGTCAACTTTTCCGGCTCGGACAGCTTTACTTATGAAATTTGTGAAAATACAGACAGGCAATTTTGCGATCGCGCTGTGGTCAACATTACTGTAAGGCCAATACAGCTGGAAGTATCAAAGGTTCCTAATGTAACGGAGATTCCCGTTGGAGGCATGCTCTCCTATACCCTACAATTGACTAACAACTCAGCATTTGATCTGGAAAACGTTCGAATAGAGGATATACTTCCTGAGGGCTTGATGTTTTTATCAGCTGTACCTGCGCAGACGGAGGATAATGTTTGGTTGCTTGAAAATATCGGCTCAGGAGAAGCTTTCATGATCAATTTGGAAGTCATGGGATCAGCTTTGGGACAGGTGGTCAATATTGCTGAAATCAGTATTGGCGAATACGAGAATTTGGCACAGGCGGTACCGGTTAGCATCCTGGCCAGGCCTGTGGATATCAGTATCACCAAATCATCATTTGATATTGATATCTATGAGGGCAATGAATTTGAATATGAGATCCGGGTCGTAAACAATGGTGAGGGACCAGGGGAGGGAATTACGGTAAATGATGCCTTGCCTTCAGGTCTGACCTATCTTGGTTTTACAGGAGATGCAGAGGCATCCGTTTCAGGGAATACGATAAGTTGGACCATTGGCAGCATTGGAGCAGGTGAGGAGATGGTTTTCCGGATCCGGGTTCAAGCTACCGGCACCGGAGCGATTACCAATACAGTGACTTTGCAGGTGCCTGAAGATCAGGAGAATGTTTCCCTTGTTCAGGAAGCGAGTGATACCAATCAGGTGAATCCTTTCTTTATACCCAATGTCATCACTCCGGGAGCGGTAGATGGGAAGAATGATACCTTTGAGATCAGGGGAATTGAAAGATTTACTCAAAGCAGTTTGACCATTCTGAATAGAAATGGTGACCATGTGTTTGCTTCGGACGATTACCAGAATGATTGGGCCGCAGGCGGACTCAATGCCGGATCTTACTATTACGTATTGGTCATTACGGACAGTATGGGAGATGCCCAAACTTATAAGGGATGGGTTCAGGTAGTCAAATAATTATTTTGTGTTTATCGGGAGCATTTAAAATGGGAAATCAATGAAGAATATTTTTAGCGTTTTTGGATTTTTAATGGTTTTTAGTGGATTGGGGTTTAATATTGCTGAAGCCCAGCAGTTGCCCCAATTCAGCCAGTACATGTTCAATGGATTGCATATCAATCCGGCTTATGCAGGATATAAGGGAGAGCACTACATTCAATCTACTTACCGTAGTCAGTGGGCCGGATTGCCAGGAGCCCCCACTACTTTTACCCTTACAGCTGATTTGAGTGCCAATGAGGGTTTGATGGGCTTTGGTGCTTCTATACTCGCCGATGAGCAAGGTCCTGCCAAAACCAATTCCGGTTTATTGACGTATGCCTACAGGATCCAAACGGGGAGTGCCTCATTTTTGGGCTTTGGAATAAGCGGAGGCGTCACGGAATATGCCATTGACGGTTCCATGTTTAATCCCAATGATTTTGATGATGCAGAAATTCCTGAAGGAAGGATCAACTTATTTACTCCGAATTTGAATACCGGGGTGTTTTTTCACAGTCCGGATTTTTTCGCTGGTTTTAGTGCCTATAACCTGATCGGTCGGAATGCTTTGGAAAATGAAGCGGTAGCACTGGCTTACCACAATGTGCATTATTACCTGACCGCAGGTGGCTTGTTGCCCCTTTCCGATCAGGTGCAGTTCAAGCCTTCCTTTTTATTGAGAAATGGAGGAAGCGGGCCGAGCAATCTGGATTTAAATGGGATGTTTTTGTTTATGGACAGGATATGGGCAGGGGCTTCCTACCGTACCAATCTCAAGTTGGGACAAAATGAATTGCCTGAAGGTTTGTCTGCCAGAAATGCCGTAGCATTGATCCTTGAATTGTTTGCCACAGAAAACCTCAGGTTAGGTTACGCCTATGATGTGCAGACCAATGCATTCAGTGGTTTAAGAAATAATTCCCATGAAATCTCCATTGGCTACTATATTTCTCCAAGAAAAGTGAATATGAACAACCCTAGATGGTTCTAAATATGAAAAATATTTTTACATATCTGATTCCCACGTTATTATTTGGATTTTTGTCCGTTTCAGCTACTGCGCAAAGTGGTTTACTACGATATGCGGACAGGAAGCTTGCAGAAGAAAATTATTTTGAAGCTGGCCAGGGATTTGTCGATGCCTATGCCCGGAAGCCTACCTATCAGGCGGCAAAAGGTGCGGCCATGGCTTTTGATGTGTTAAGAGATTATCCTAAATCTTACAATTGGTGGGAAAAGGCAGTCGCTTTTGCAGATGCCGATGAAAATGATTGGTTATACTATATCGCTGCGGCCAATAGGGCAGGTGAAAAAAATGCGGTTTTTGCAGCGTTGGATTCCCTGAAGTCAGGTGAGTATGATGCCATCAAAAACCTGCATTTGGATTCATTGCAGTACTGGTACCGGTCGGAAGGTAATGCCGGACTCAAAAGGCTGGAAGGTATCAACAGTTCAAGTACAGAGTTTGGTTGGGTAAAGGATCAGCGGGGCAGGATATACTTTACCTCTGACAGGGGAGGGGAATCTGACCGTGAGAAAAAGGCTTTACGAATTGACAAGGGTTATAAATATTACAATAAATCGTCCGACTGGACAGGAAGGGATTATTTAGGAATATACCGCATGGAAGAAGATGGAACGGTATCCCCGTTCGAAGTTCCGGTTCCCGAGGTTTTTCATGCCTCGGATCCATATGTGTTGCAGGAGCAGGAAGTAATTTTTTATACGTTGACACGTGACATCAGGCGACCCAAAAATTATGAAGTTCACTCAGAAGTTTATTTCAGCCGCTTGGATGATGCAGGAAATCCTGGTGATTTCAGGGGACTGCCTGTCAATGCAGCACTGGAATACAGTGTAAAGAGCCCCTTTGTGGACGAAAGCAACAACAGGCTATATTTCTCTTCAGATATGCCTGGGGGTCAGGGAGGTTTTGACCTATACTACATGGCATTTGATGATGATTTTGAATTTCAGGAGCCTGTGAATTTAGGTCCTTTGGTAAATTCGGAAGGCAATGAGATAGACCCTTTCATGCAGGACGACAAGTTTTATTTTGCTTCTGATGGGCATCCCGGACTTGGAGCTTTGGATATTTTCGTTTCAGATATCAGCAATGAGGCTTTTGCAGGAGTCAAAAATATGGGGCTTCCCTATAATTCACCTCAAGATGATTTTGGTTTTTATGAGACAGCAGAAAACAGGGTTTTGATTTCATCCAACCGACCGGAAAGCAGTGGATGGGATGATATATTTGAGTTGGAGACTTTGTATAAGGATTTCCAGGCACTGGTATTGGGTTGTGATGGAGAAAGGGTTTCAGGTCCTCTGGAGGTATCCCTGACGGAAGGGGCTCAAAAAGTCAATATTGATGTAAACCAAGAAGAAGAAGGCATGCTGCTGGCCGAGATGGCCCCTGACCAAGACCATGAAATCCAGATTAAAAAACCAGGTTTTTTTGCTGTGCAGGATAAAAATCTGACTACTAAGGGATTGAGCTCGGGTACATTGGAAAAGACTTATCAGATGGTTAGAATTCCTTACAATACGGCAGTACATGTAGACTTGGTGTATTACAACCTGGATGAATCAGCCATCAGGTCTGATGCGGAAGCTCCCCTGGATAAAGTAGCAGAACTATTGAAATCCTATTCATTTTTAAATATTGTGGTAAGGTCCCATACGGATGCCAGGGCCAGTGAGGCCTATAATGAAGCCCTAAGTGAAAAAAGAGCTGACGCAGTAAGGGATTATCTGGGCAAATATGGTGTGGCCAGGTCAAGGATAGAATCAGAGTGGCTGGGAGAAACTGAGCTGGCCAATGACTGTGGAGATGGGAAGCCATGTCCGGAAGACTACCACCAATTGAACAGAAGGACCGAATTGTTGCTGCTGGCATTTCCGGAAGAAGGAAGGGCCTACCAAATACCGCCGGAATTGCAGGAGGTAGATTTGTGCGATATCAGTAACATTCAGATTCCGGAGGAATTGCCTACCATTTATTTTGGTTTTGACAAAGCAGAGCTAAAAGTGGAAGACATGATGGCTTTGGAAAGGGTGGCACTGATGCTGAGAAACATGATTAATCGTCGGCTTGCCATTATGGGTCATACCGATTCCAGAGGTTCGGCAGCCTATAACGAAGAGTTGTCTAAAAGGAGAGCCCTGGTGGTGAAAAACTACCTGGAAGGAAAAGGAATTGCATCCGATCGGTTGGTATATGAATTTTTTGGTAAGACCAAACCCGTCAACGATTGCGATGAGGTCCCCTGTACACCGGAAATGCATCAACGCAATCGAAGAACGGAAATGGTACTTCCCAGCATCCCCAATCCTAAGAAAAGCTGGACAAAAAAGCAGGACCAATAAGAAGGGAACAGGATATAAAAAAAGGAGCTGATTTTAGCTCCTTTTTTTATGTCCTGAATTTTACCTTTATCTATTGCTCATTTGGATTTTGTGGATTGGGTGGTCTTACATCCAATACCAGCGTACCAAATCCAGGCAAATTGGTATAATATTGGGCATACCTTCCGGTAAACCGACCATCCAGGGAGGGATTGTAGTTGTAATACTGCCCATACTGAGAATAGGTTTCCCCATCACTCGTTGTAATTTCATAGGTGATCCGAAACTCATCCCTGGAAATGCCCGACTCCAATATGCTTGTTGGTGTCTCTCCAAAATAGGCATAGGCTTCTGCTCCGGTCATGGTAATGGTGGAGGGGAAATCAGTAAAAGTTCCCAAAGAAACCTGGCTGGAACCTCTGCTCAGAAATAATTCTATGGAGGAAGCGGTGTGTACCTCAAAACCTTCGTAACTAAGGTCAAAAGAAACTTCCGAACCGGCCAGTTCATTGATGTTGAACCAGTATTTTCCCGGAGCTATGGTAGCCCTGGCAATGATTCCTACTTCATAGTCGGGCTCCTTGATGGAGTCCTCTTCAATGCAACTGCTAAATAGCATGGACAGGCTTGCAGATAGTATTAAGGTATATGACTTTATATTCATGTTGTTTTTCGTTTAGGTGGATAGAAAATCAGGGCTGACTCCAAAAAACCGGCTCAAACGGGTCTGGAGAATAATCTGACAAAGCCGGGTTGGTCTCAAGTTCTGAAACAGGAATGATGAACCTCCTGGGGTAAGGAGGGTTTCCCATCACCGGTGAGGTTTCTGCAAAGTCAGGAAAACCTGTCCTCCTGTAATTGTTGTAGGCTTCTATTCCATTGCCCCAGAGTGCCAACTGATATTCAGTTATGATGATGTTTAGTCTTTCTGCTTCATTTTCAGCGCTCTCGTACTGTAGGGTTACATCCGCAATGTAATCAGCGATGGCTTCATCGGACATCTCATAATCACTTCCTGAGATGGAAGGCATTTCCGAGGCTCCAAAATCCCTTACTTTTTCCATAGAGAGACCAATAGCTTCTCTCAACAGGGTCAGGGGATCTCCTTCAACAGGAGTAGTTAGCGCCATCTCTGCGTGTAGGAATTTGACCATAAAGGAGGTGAGCATGGGGAAAATGCCCCTACCGGTACCGTCGGATGCTGATACTGTTTTGGGCTCGTCCGTATCCACCAGTCCAGCCACCGGATACACACCAAAAGTAGCGATCAATGCGCCTTCATTGGAAAAAGCGGAAGGATCACCAGCATCCCGACCCAGGTAGCCGTTTCCAATCAATCCTATCGGACAACCTCCTCCGGCACAGGTGACCACAGATCCTCCTCCATCACCGGGTACCTGGCGGAATATGTAGTACCTCAATCTGGGGTCTTGAACATTTCGGTAAGAAACCCTTCGTCCGGTCACGGCACTGGTAGTTCCATCATTGAGCAGGTTGGCCATGGTCCAGTTGTCCATCCAGTAAGCCGTAGCTTGATTGTAGTGGTTTACGTGCAGTGGATGACGGTTTTGGTTTGGCGTTTGCTGGGATCCGTATTTCAATTGAAAATCGTCTGCCAGCTCGGTAATCAGATCACTATTAAGCATTTGAGAGAAACCCTGAGCTGAATTGATGGAATTCTCTTTTCTGGTTTGGGCGTACATTTTCAACTTTAAGGAATTGCCCATTTTGATCCATTTGCTTTTTTCACCGCCGTAGATCATATCTCCCTGAATCAGTTCGGAGGAAGCATTGATTTCCTGAATGGCCTGATCTACCTGAAGCAAAAGATCGGCATAAATTTCCGCTCCCTGATCTATTTCAGGAAATGTGATTTCAGGATTCAGGGCTTCGAAGTAAGGGACATCTCCATACAAGTCCACCAAAAGGCTGAATGTATAAGCTTTGAGTAGCCTGGCGATTCCCTTGTATCCGGATGCTCCTTCCTCGGTACCATCCAGGATTGCCTGCAGGTTAGCCAAAGGTCTGGAGTACAGATTAACCCAGGAACTGCTGTAGGTGCCCTGATTTTGTTCGTAGTTTCTGATGGCAGTCGTATACCACATCCTGCTGAAGGAACCGGCATTGGTATTGGGTTCATCCAAAAGGTTGGAAACCAGGGATACCTGGGCAAAGGCCAATGTGTTTGGCAAGGACAACTGGGTGGAGGTATTGGGATCCTGGTTGATGTCCAGCAGGTCCTCACTGCAAGAATGCAGCAGCAGGCTGCCAATCGTTATCAGGAAAAATGCGATGTAATATTTGAATTTATTTTTCAACATGTTCAGGGAAATTTAAAAGGTAAAGGATAAGTTCATGCTGTATCTCCTTGCTGAGGGTACACCGATAAAGTCAATACCTCTCAGGCCGGGAAATGAACTGGTCTCAGGGTCCAGGTTTAGTCCCTCATGCATATTCGGGGTTATAAACCACAGGTTCCTTCCTGACATACCGATTCTGGCACTGCCAAAGAGCGTTTTTTCAAGCCATTTGGATGGGAAATTATAGTTTAGTGCTACTTCTCTAAGTCTAAGAACCGTAGCATCAAAGGTGTGAAATTCCTCTGCTGCATTCCAGCCAAAACCTCCCCTGTCATACCACCAATTGAAGTTGGTGATGTTGATTTTATTCCTGATCTTTTCTCCATTGGCATCAACAGCTGCCAGGTAGTTGCCATTTTCATCTCTAATTAATCCACCGTCATCATTTCTTGCGGCGATGTATCCGGGCATGATCCTGGAAACCATCCGATCACCGGAGTCGTGGGTGAGCCCCCTGCCCACAATTTCCCGGTTGGATTTGGAGTATAGGTCGCCTCCCTGCACCCAGTCCAGAACAACATCAAGGGTCAAGCCTTTGTAGGAGAAATCATTGGTGATTCCTACTACAAAGTCGGGATTTGGATCACCGATGATCTGCGGTTCCGGATTATCAATATACTTGCCGTAGGTAGTACCGGGAAGTCCATCGATCAGTAAATTCCCCTCAGCATCCCGGATGGCTTTTCTTCCGATTAAAACACCAAAGGGCTGCCCATTGCGATGAGCAATCTGCACAATTTCGCTGCTGCCGGCATTGCTGGTCAGCACAATTTGATCTACCCCTTCCTGTAATTCCAGTACCTCATTTCTATTTCGGGTAAAGGCAGTAAATATATTCCAGTTGAATCCATCGGGTCTTTCCAGTACCTTGAGGTTTAATCCCACTTCTATTCCCCTGTTTCTTACCTTACCGATATTGACTACCTGAGTGGCAGAACCACTGGAGGGAGGTACATCAATGGCCGTAATGCCATTTTTTGTGGTCCGGTCATAATAGGTCAGGTCCAGGCCTATGCGTTGTTTCAGGAAGAGCAGCTCAGCACCCAACTCCGTTTCTGTCGTAAGTTCAGGTTTTAGGATAGGGTTGCCCCGGTTACTATTGATAGCGGAGCCATTTACGGTACCAATTTGATTGTTAAAGGGAAACTGGGTAGCTCCTCCGGAACTATTGACAGGTTGGTTAAGGAGAAAGTTATTGGTGGTCAGATAGGGATCTGCATCATTACCCACCTGGCCTACTCCGGCCCGTAATTTGGCATAATCCAGAAAACTGCTATTCAGGGAAAGTGCATCACTGATGATCACTGATGTACTGATCCCGGGATAGAAGTAGCTCCTGCTATCTTCTGGAAGAGTGGAAGACCAGTCATTCCGGGCTGTTACATTAACAAAAGCCCATTCCTGATAGGCCAGGGATATGTCGGTAAACAAACCTGCAAAGCGTCTTCTTACGAACCTATCCTCAACAATGAATTGAGAGGAAGTATTGGAAAAGGAGCGGATGCCTCTTTCGATGACCCCATTTCCGCCAAACTGATTGGCCGTATTGGTACGTTGATTGATATTCCAGCCTGTGATGGTACGCAAATAGAAATCTTCATTCAGTTCCTTATTGATATTGATCAGTAAGTTTCCATCCAATTCTGCATTGTAAAACGTAGAGCGGCGCATGAAACCGGATTGCTCAATGGCAGAACCGAAACCTCCGGGCTCCATCATGAAAAACCGCCGGTCTGTGTAAGCATTGAAACCCAATTGGTAACCAATATTTATCCAGTCATTGATGTCGTATCCAATCTTTACATTCCCATAATATCGGTCTACATTGCTTTCATTCATGGAATTGTCGGCCACCCAATAAGGATTGTTGGCGGTACGGTAGTACATGGCACCGCCATCTTCCTCTCTTTGATAGGGATAGCCATCCAGGTCAAAACTGGTTGGTGCCCACAAGACCAACTGGGAAGCCGACTGATTGAATCCTCCGAAATTTCCACTGCCCAAAGCTGGATTATTCTGAACCGTACTGACATAATTCAAACCTGCACTCAATTTCAATCCGTTGTCCAATTGAGCATTACCACCTAAATTGGCAGCTATCCTGTTGACCGATGAATTGGGAATAATGCCAGTATTATCCATCCAGGAAATACCCGCCGAGAGGTTGGTTTTTTCTCCGCCGGATTGAACCGAAATCGCATGTTCCTGCAATTTACCACTACTGAAAAAATTGCGGTATTTGTCCGTAAAGGGTTGATACAAGACATTATCTCCCCGGGTGGCCACGTTTTGATAGGAAGGTGAATTCAAAAAAGGGCCCAGTGCGGGGTTGGTATAAGGGTGAGGAACCGAATCATAGGCGGTGTAGGGAGCGCCGAATGAGCCAAAATAATTCTCTATGTAGACATTACCATTACCCCCTTGTCCATATTCATTTTGATAATCTGGAAGCTTGGCCACTTCCTCCATTCCAAAGGAGCTGCTGTAATTTACTTCCAGTCCCTTTTTGGAAGCACCGCTGCCGCTTTTGGTGGTGATGATCACTACCCCATTCTGTGCTCTTGACCCATACAAGGCCGCTGCAGCCGCCCCCTTTAAAACTGTCATGGAGGCCACATTGTTAGGATCTATATCAAATGCCCGGTTGGCCACACTATTTCCTCCCTGATCTGTATAGCCCTGGGTTGAATTGTCAAAAGGAATCCCGTCCACCACAAACAGGGGTTGGTTGTTACCGGTAAGGGAGGAACTTCCCCTGATGGTGATATTGGTATTTCCGCCGGTAACTCCCCCGGCTCCCTGGATCAACACACCGGCTACTTTCCCATTCAGAGCACGGATGACATCCGGTTCGGACCTTTGGGTGATGTCGTCGGAATCCACTTCCGAAACCGCATAACCCAAGGCTTTCTTTTCCCGCTCTATTCCTATCGCGGTGACGACCACCTCATTCAGGGCGTTAACATTTGGGGACATGGATAAATCAATGACCGACCTGCCATTAATATTTATTTCACTGCTGGCCATGCCAATGAAGGAAAATACAAGGGTTTCATTTCCCTGAGGAACATCCAGTGAGTATTTCCCATCTAAATCCGAAACAGTACCGATGTTGGCACCCTTGACCAGTATGCTTACCCCGGGGATTGGGGCATCGTCTTCTGCGGAAACGACCGTTCCGCGTATCTCCTGGGTCTGTGCAAAAGAATATTGCACAAAAAGACCCAATAATAAAATTATTGGTAATTTCTTTCTCATGTTTTAGTTGTTAGTGGAAACTGAATTTTAATCAATGTTAAAAAATATCAGTCACTTTGAAACAAAATCTTAAACAAACACAGAAATAAAGGGTATAAAATACTGATAAACAGTATTTTGTAAAAAAAATCATCCATCCAAAGCCTTTGTATTTTTTATGGAATCAGTTTTGACACAAGAAAAGAGATAAAAAGTAAGTAAAATATATAAATACAGACATTAGTTTTCAATCATTGAAATATTAAAGAATAAAAAATAGGTATTCTGTGAATTTGATCACCTGTTATATAAAAAAATCATCCAATCTGGAATGAAAATTTACATCTACTTCCTTATTTCTGACAAAAAAATAAAATAGAACATAAAGTAAAATTTACAAAATAATTATAAAAAGAGGTTATTGATTTTAAAATTAGTAATAATTGAAGGTTTATTCATTAATAAAGCAATGAAACGGACGTTAGATCATCAAAATGCTAATATTGAAGCTGGTTTGAATTTAAACTGAAAAAAGCTAAGCATAGCTGAAATCGTAAGTTAAAGGCTATTTTAGGAGCCTATTGGGGTTAATTTTCGAGGCTAGTTAGTAATTCCGCCTTTTCTGAATAGGTCACACTATCTAACTTCGCTAATTTTTCCAATTTCACTGCTTCAAATGCCCTGAGGTTTTCTTCTGCTATAGGTTCAGCAGGAGGAATATCTTCCCTTAGCCAGTCTACTTGTTTGCCGTGCTTCCAAAATCTGAAACATAGGTGCGGACCTGTGGCGAGGCCTGTACTGCCTACATAGCCAATCACCTGCCCTTGTTTTACCCGGGTTCCTCTTTTGATACCTTTCCCGATTTTGGACATGTGGAGGTATTGGGTGGAGTAAGTTCCGTTATGCTTTATTTTGACATAATTGCCATTGCCTCCACTATATCCTGCTTCTAAGACAGTACCATCTCCTACAGAACGAATCTCTGTTCCTCGGGGAGCAGCATAATCTGTGCCCAGGTGCGCCTTATACCTTTTTTGTACCGGATGAAATCGGCTTAAGCTATATCTTGAACTGATCCTGGTAAATTTCAACGGATCTCTCAGAAAAGCCTTCTTCAAGCTATTGCCTTCCTGATCAAAATAGGAAATGATGCCATTCTGCTCGAAAGGGATGGCGTGGTATCCCTGCCCCATGTGTTCAAAATAAGCAGCCTCGATATCTTCAATGCCAACCGTTTCGTTTTCAACGAGTTGCTCTTTGAAAACTACCTTGAATTTGTCTCCTTTTTGTAGTCGTTGGAAATCAACCACCCAGCCGTACAAGTCGGCAAATTGGTCAATCAAATCAGGCGTCAGGCCCAGGCTGGTCATGTTGACATATAGGGAAGAAGTAATGGTGCCTCCAATTTCCCTGTTTTTGATTTCCATCGGTTTGCTTTCCTTGTATATCTCAGGTTGATCCAGTTTGAAGACCACAAACTCAGTTGGGTTGGGTTCATAAATGAAAAATTGGGCCTTTAAAGAATCCTTGGGTGTGAGCACCGTGTATTTTTTATTGAAAGCAATTTTTCTCACATCAAAAATCTCAGCTGACTTTTTGGCAATTTCGTCTATGATCTGATAGGGGACATTAAAAGGTGCCAGAATAGCAGACAGGGTCTGGTTTCTTTTCACGATGCCTTCAGTAATGTCCAGTTGATCTATGTTTATACCATAGAGTAAATTTTCTTCTATGGGAACTACCTCTTCAATGGCTACCTGCGCTACTTCTTGTTTTTCAATGGGTGAATTTTCCTCTTTGTCAATTATCCAAAAAACCATGCCGATAATCAAGGCAATTCCACCGTATGTCCAAAATTTTTTCATAAAATCAAGTTTAAATAATAATTGTTATGCAAAATAAGTCAATTATCCCGATAAATTACAATTGTGTTTCCACTTTCTTTTCAAAGATACGCTTTTTAGGTAAACAATTACGTAGTATGTGATTGTTCCAACGGATAAAAAGTACTTCCTATTGCTTTATCTTCCAGCTAAAATAGCAAACTCTCTTTTGAATGATTATCTTTGGCGATTAATTGCAAACAAACATTAAATTTTATGCATAGAACACATACTTGTGGTGAGTTGCGGTTGGAAGATTTGAATGAAAAAGTGACCCTGGCCGGCTGGGTTCAACGGGTGAGAAATAAGGGGGGCCTGGTCTGGGTTGATTTAAGGGACAGGTATGGTATCACCCAATTGATTTTTGAAGAAGGAGAAGTTGAGGCATCCATGCTAAAGGAAGCGGGTGCCCTGGGTAGGGAGTTTGTGGTACAGGCGGAAGGAACAGTTATCGAACGTACGGCGAAGAATGACAGAATTCCTACTGGTGATATCGAAATAAGAGTAAGTAGGTTGGAGGTTTTGAATAAAGCAAAGGTTCCTCCGTTTATCATTGAAGATGATACTGATGGTGGGGAGGATTTGCGTATGAAATACAGGTATTTGGATTTACGTAGAAATGTGATCCGGGAAAAATTGCATTTGAGGCATAAAATGATGCAGGAAACCCGGAAATACATGGATGCCAAGAACTTCATGGAGGTAGAAACACCTGTTTTGATCAAGTCTACTCCGGAAGGGGCCAGGGACTTTGTGGTGCCCAGCAGGATTCATTCAGGAGAGTTTTATGCCTTGCCTCAATCCCCGCAGACTTTCAAGCAGCTGTTGATGGTCAGTGGCTTCGACCGGTATTTTCAAATTGTTAAATGTTTCAGAGACGAAGATCTCCGTGCGGACCGGCAGCCAGAATTTACCCAGATTGATTGTGAAATGTCTTTTGTGGAGCAAGAAGATATTCTTGAAATTTTTGAAGGCATGATCCGGCATTTGTTTAAGGCGGTCAAAGGAGTGGACCTGGAGGAAGTGGCTCGGATGACCTATGCAGATGCCATGAGATTGTATGGCAACGATAAGCCTGATTTAAGATTTGGCATGCCTTTTATTGATTTGACGGCTGAGGCACAAGGCAAAGGGTTCAATGTTTTTGACAACGCAGAATTGGTGGTGGGTATTTGTGCCGGCGGTGCTGCTGAATACACCAGAAAACAACTCGATGAATTAACGAATTGGGTTAAAAGACCTCAAATAGGCGCCAAGGGATTGGTCTATGTGAAGTGCCATGTAGACGGAACTTTTAAATCTTCCGTGGATAAATTTTATTCTCAGGATGACCTGAAGGATTGGGCAGAGAAAGCCGGTGCCGTACCGGGAGATCTGCTTTTGGTATTGTCCGGAGAGTTGCATGCTACCAGGAAGCAACTTTCCGAACTCCGGCTCAAAATGGGGGAAGCCCTTGGATTGAGAGATAAATTCACCTACAAACCCTTGTGGGTACTGGATTTTCCCTTGCTGGAATGGGATGAAGAAACATCCAGGTTTCATGCCATGCACCATCCTTTTACCTCTCCCAAAAAGGAAGACATCCCCTTATTGGATTCGGATCCCGGAAAAGTCAGGGCAAATGCCTATGACCTGGTGATCAACGGGGTGGAAATTGGAGGTGGATCCATTCGTATCCATGATAAGGAAACCCAAAAGCTGATGTTCAAGCATTTAGGTTTCACCGAAGCCGAGGCGCAGTCTCAGTTTGGTTTTCTGATGGAAGCTTTTGAATATGGTGCACCCCCTCACGGAGGGATCGCCTTTGGATTTGACAGACTTTGCGCCATATTTGGTGGAAGTGATTCTATCCGGGATTACATTGCTTTTCCAAAAAATAATGCCGGAAGGGATGTGATGATCAATTCCCCAAGCATTATATCCGGGGAGCAACTGGAAGAATTATCTATAGCCATTCTGGAGAAAAAGGACAAGTGATTTCACGCTTGAAAGGGCACTATTTGATATGTAATAAATGGCTTCTGATCCCCATGATGATTAATAACTGGGCCAGAACATAGGTTCCCATGATCAATATTTTTCCATCAGGGATGGGATAAAAAAACTTGTCCATGGCCTGTAGTCCATTGGATACAAAAAAGAGGGAGGCACCAACAAACACCTGCCAAAAGCTGGCTGGATGGGTCCTCCCAAATCTTTCTCTGGCAAGGGTCACCATCATTACCATGGCCAATAAATAAATCACTACCGGAATTTTTAGCTCAAGGAGTTGTTTTTGGATCAGGAAATAGACAAATGCCGCCAATATGTAAATGGGTAAATTGTAAAAAAACATTTTGATAAAGTTTACCTTGAATGGGTTAAAGGTGTGATTTTGGGTAAGCTTAAAAGCCACTATATAGCAGATGTGAGTCATGAAAAAAGCTCCCAAACCATACAGGAACAGGTTTTGGTACAACAGCAAAATATCTCCCGCAATAGAGAAAAACAAGGCGGCAGAGACACTGATTCTCAATAAACTTCCTTTGATAAGTTGGGTAGAATGAAGAAAATAAGCCAGCAAGGCAGCGACTATCAATGGTTTGGTCAGGATTCGATAATAGGGTTCTGAATGAACAATCAAAGCGATATCTGCCAGGGCAACAATTAAAAATAAATACAACCAAACAATTCCTTTCTTATACATTTTATTGAATTTCGGTGGGGGATGCTATTTTAAGTCCAAAAGATAAAGACTTTAATGGTAAAAATTCAAACCCAGAGTCGCAGTCAGTACATTTTATGTTTATGTTTTTGAAATGATTTTCAGAAAGGGAAGTTTTCCTAAATCATCTGGTCCGTAAAATGTGGATTTAAACATTTATAAGGCATTTTCGAAAATTTCAGGTAAAAAACACTTAATAGTAGTAGAATAGTGGTCCTTCAAAAAATTTACTTCTTAATTCTAAAGTTAGGGAATTGTTAACTACTTTTACGGTATAAATCGAAAACATAACAATTCGCAAAAAAGATAGTCTTAATATAAGGTTACCTTTGTACCTGCCCAAATAACCAGATTTCTTAAAGAAAGTTTTCTAATTCCACCTAATCATTATTAAAAATGAGGCAACTATTACAAAAAAGTCTTTTTGCGTTATTTACCCTTGTATTGATCTCGGGTTTAGCCTATTCGCAGGGAGTTACCACCGCCAGCATGCAGGGAACTGTTTCTGACGACACTGGTGAAACCTTGCCCGGAGCGAATGTGGTCGCAATCCACGAACCTTCCGGGACACGGTATGGTGCTGTCACCAATATAGACGGCAGATTTAATCTTCCCAACATGAGGGTAGGAGGCCCGTACACGGTTACCGTCTCTTTCGTAGGTTTTGATGAAAAGGTTTTTGATGGTATTATCCTTTCCCTGGGCCAGAAATACACCATAGACGCTACCTTCACTGATGGGGTGGAGCTTGAAGCCGTAGAGATACTCGGAATAAGGGATGGGATCATGAACTCTGACAGAACAGGAGCTTCTACCTCCCTGAACAATGAAAGGATCAACTCCATGCCTACGATCAGCAGGGGCATCAATGATTTTACCAGACTCACTCCTCAAAGCAACGGTACCAGTTTCGGAGGAGCAGATCAAAGGTATAATAACTACACCATTGATGGGAATCTATACAACAACAACTTTGGCTTGGGTTCCAGCCAGTTTGCAGGTGGTAATCCCATCTCTCTGGATGCGATTGAAGAGGTTCAGGTAAACATTGCTCCTTATGATGTTACCCAAAGTGGGTTCACAGGAGCGAATGTGAATGCGATTACCAAAGCCGGTTCCAATGAATGGAGGGGCACCGCATATACCCTCTTTAGAAATGACCGGTTGCAGGGTGTCACCGTAAATGGCGGCCGGGATGTTCCTTTTTCCGAGTCGCAAACCAATATACATGGAATTGCTTTTGGTGGTCCCATTATCAAGGATAAATTATTTTTCTTCGTAAGTGCTGAAATGGAAGTCAATGACCTTCCGGGGGACAACAGATTAGCCGCCCGACCGGAACAAGGACTGCTTCCTGACAACCAGATTGTATCGAGAGTTCCTGCTGAAAGAGCGGAATTTGTCAGCCAGCAACTAGACCAGTTGTATGGATACCAGACAGGTGCTTACGAAAACATACCTTTCGCTGATGATGCGACCAGATTAAACCTTCGCCTGGATTACAATGTCAATGACAGAAATAAATTGACGGTAAGGTATAACCGTTTTCAGCAATTAAGGGATGTGACCGTAAACGGAAACAGTATCAGGGGGCTTCCCGGAAATTTACGTTATAGAAATACCAACAGGGGCGGTATTGAGGCATTGACTTTCAGAAATACACATTATACATCTGAGGACAATGTGTCAT
The DNA here is from genome assembly GCF_010993705.1 of Cyclobacterium sp. SYSU L10401. GTDB lineage: Bacteria > Bacteroidota > Bacteroidia > Cytophagales > Cyclobacteriaceae > Cyclobacterium. The sequence goes on from NZ_WOFO01000001.1 coordinate 179,723, forward strand.
CCATAGTGGCTGAATTGAATTCAACCCTGGGCGACAACATGGCCAATTCACTGAATATTGGTTATACCAGTGCCGTTACTCAGAGAGGGGTACCGGGAGGTCAGCAATTTCCGATGATCGAAGTATTGGAGTTTGACGGGAATACGCCCCTTTACTACCTTTCTATGGGTACTGAATTGTTTACAAGGGGAAATCTCCTGGACAACAAGACCTTCAACCTGACCAATAATTTCAATTACTTTTTGGGTAACCATACGTTTACAGCAGGGGTTAATTTCGAATACATGACCTTTGATAATGCCTTTAACCCCACATGGGATTCCTGGTACAGGTACAATTCCTATGATAGTTTTGTAGAGGGTGTGATTAATCAGAATCCGGATGTCATTCCTGATGGGTTTGCCATCGGTTTTACTTATGATGCGGACAACCCATTTACTCTGCCTACCGACCAGGTCAGCTTTGGGCAAGTAGGTTTGTACATCCAGGATGAATATCAGGCCACCAGAGACTTGAAAATTACCGGAGGTTTGCGGGTAGACATGCCTTTCTATCCCATTGATGCCCCCAGAAATCCCCGTTTGGATGCATTAAACATTTCAGTGGAAAATCCCAGGGAGCCAGGTCAGATGATTAGCCCTGATGTGAGTCAGTTTCCTCCGGTAAATCCGGTTTTCTCTCCCAGGTTTGGATTCAATTGGGATGCCATGAGTGATGGCTCGCTGCAAGTAAGAGGGGGTTCGGGATTGTTTACAGCAAGGCCCATTTTCGTTCACCTTTCCAATCAGATCAATGCCAATGGTATCACCAGAGGATTTGTAGGAAGAACCGCAGATCAGTGGGCCGAAGGTGAATGGCAGGGCTTCCAGTCTGACATCAATTACTACCGACCAAATCCGGCAGAGCAGGAGCCTGATATTTCCAGCTCTGTAAACGTTACAGATGAAAATTTCAAACTGCCCCAAACCTGGAGATCCAATTTGGCCGCTGATTATCAATTTGGAGACGGATTTATTTTTACCCTGGAAGCCATGCATTCCAGCGATTACAACATGCCTTTCTCAGCCAATCTGGCCAGTACCCCAACCGGCGAATCAGTCAATATCGGAGGGAATGCTTACCCGACTTACAGCCAGGGAATCAATGGCACGGGAATCAACGAGCTGTTTTTGCTAACCAATATCGATGTAGGCACCTATAGTGCCCTGACCTTGTCTTTACAAAAGGATTGGGGATCAGGGATTTTTACCAGCCTGGCCTATACCAGAAGCCAAAAAAGAGATTTTGGCCTGATTGGTGGCTCACAGGCAGCTTCTCTGTGGCCTACAGGAGTACAGACAGATAGGAATAATCCGGAAGAAGGTTTCAACCGCTTTGACCAGCCGAATAGGGTAGTGGGTTTAATTTCCTTCAATACCAAGGGATTAAATGAATACAACAATACCCAGATTTCACTTTTTTATGAGGGTGGTGAGCAAGGCAGATACAGCTATACCTATTCTGGCAATTTTGGTGACGGTGGCGGTATACGCTTGATGTATGTTCCTGAAAGCCTTGAGGATGCCCAGTTAGTGGATCGTGTTTCAGGGGGAGTAATCACCCAAACGGCTGCAGAGCAATGGGAAATATTGGATCAATACATTGAAGGTGATCCTTATCTGAGAGCCAACAGGGGGCAGGTAACCGAAAGAAACGGTGCCCTATTGCCCTGGCTTCACCGATTTGATTTCAGGTTGATACAGGACCTTCACCTGACCAAGGATACCAATCAGCATAAACTTCAGATTTCCCTGGATATCTTAAATGTAGGGAACCTATTGAAGGATTCATGGGGAGTAGGTAGGCAGGTGATACAAAGTAACCTGCTGGATCTTAATGGAGTAGATGATAGTGGCAATGCCCAGTTTACCTTAAATAGCATACAAGGTCAGTCCGGTGTTTATCCTACGCAAATTTCCCAGTCCCTCTTTAACCTCAACCAGACCTGGAATGCCCAGGTTGGCTTAAGGTACATTTTCAAATAATCTGTGGTTTAAAGAAAACACTCCTATTATGAATCATACGTTTAATAATATCCTATTTCTTCTGGCAGCGGGCATACTGATGGCTGGCTGTATCGATGCAAATTACGAAGAGCCTGTAGCGGGTCGAACGGAAGATCAACTCCTCAGCAATGTGATTGCAGCACAATCAGAGTTGAGTATTTTCAATGAACTTCTGGATAGCGAAGGTTTGCTGCCCTTACTGGTGAGTCGCCAGACTCAGGACCAGCGGGCCGTTTTTGCGCCTACAGATGCTGCTATTGAAGCGTTTATGTCAGAAAATGGTTTTGAATCGGCGGATGATATTGAGGGCTTGGAGAACGTCCTGGCATATCATATCGCAGAGCCGAATATCATGCAATCTGATCTAAACCGTACCAATTATAATTTCATTCAAACCAATGCCGACCAGGATATCTTTGTCAACCGATCTGGAGGCCTGGTAAGGTTTAACAATCAAACCGTCAATATCCAGCGTTCTGAAAGCGGAAATGGAACGGTACACCTGATTGATGAGGTATTGCTCCCCAGGTCAAATACCATGGCAGCATACCTGGATGAAAATCCGGAGCTGAGTATATTTAAGCAAGTGGTTGAACTTTTAGGGCTGAACTCACAATTATCCGCTAATTTCAGGACCATATTTATCCCCGACAATCAGGCATTTGCGGATTTATTGGCTGCACTTGGAGCAGGGTCTCTAGAAGAGTTGGTGGAGATGGTTGGTGAAGATGCATTGGAAGAGATTGTCAGGTATCATATTGTAAACGACCTGGTCTACTCTGCCAATGTTTCCAATAGTCAGACCCTGACTCCTCAGTTTACTGGAGAGGTGATGCCCATGATTTCAGTTGATGGAGAGAATGTCCTGCTTACCTATGGTGAAGGCCATGCATCTGCTACCCTGGTCAGCGTGAATGATGATATTTTCCAAACAGGTTTTGTTCACACCATCGATAAGGTGATGCTGCCTGTTTTGGAAGACGAGTAAGTTTAGTTTCTTAATTTGAACTGAAAATACCTTTTAATCGGGCCACCTTGGTTGAAGCAGGGTGGCCTGATTTTATCGTTAAGTGGGAGAAACTCCGGAATCATCCCCTATACCGGGCATGAATTGCCTGCCATTGGTGTTCTCGATTTGCCTCTCGTGTCTATTTACTTCCTTATAATAAAAATATCAGTTAGTTTGGTATTTCCTTGGAATGTTTTCAAAAGTAAAATGTTTCTTTTGTATACAGCAAAAGACATATGAAAAATTTTAATTTCTAAAACTTAAACAAAAGCGAGAAAATTTGCTTCTTGTATAAGAAAATTTTAGCCACTAAAGAAAAATTTTATACCATCACCCGTAATGAAAAAACAGACCAAAATTATTTTGATAATTATCATCGCTTTGGTGATAAGCATCTTATTTTTTTACCCCAGATTGGATATCTTAAGTGGGGGAGAGGAAATAGCGGTCGCTCCCCAAAATGGTGACAATCAAACCAGTTTACCAGTGAACGTGGTAGAGCTTAAACAGGAAAAACTGGAAAACAATTTGAACATCACAGGCTCTTTAATTCCCAATGAAATTGTGACCTTGAGGCCCGAAGTAGCCGGACTGGTGGAGAAGATTGCCTTCAATGAGGGGCAGTTTGTAAGAAAAGGAACCCCCTTACTTTACCTCAATGATGAGGAGTTGGATGCCCAGCGGGAAAGGCTGAACTATACCAAGAAATTGTACGAAAGCCAGGAGAACAGGCAAAAAGAATTGTTGTCCAGGGAGGCAATCAGCCAGGAAGAATATGACATTGTCCTAAATCAGTATAATACCAATCTGGCTGATTTAAGGCTTATAGAAGCACAATTAAACAAAATGGTCATTCGTGCCCCTTTTGATGGTGAATTGGGATTCCGGCAGGTTTCCGAAGGTAGCGTTATCGGAACTACCGATATTATTTCCAATATTGTCAATGTAGACCCCATCAAAATTGAATTTTCTATTCCGGAGCGTTACGCCAACGAGATCAAAGCTGGCTCACTTGTTTACTTCAGGGCAAACAATAGCAGTGAGGAGGCCGAAGGAAAAGTATATGCCATTGAGCCCAATGTAGATGCGGCCACCAGAACCCTTAAAATCAGGGCGATGAGTCCCAATAAGGAGAAGAAATTTTTGCCCGGGATGTTTGTAAGGGTAAGGTTGGTGTTGAATGAAATAGACAATGCGATTATGATTCCTTCAGAATCCCTGATTCCCGAATTGGAAGGGTATAAGGTATATATAGCCAATGAGGGAAAAATTGAATCCAGAAAGGTGACAATTGGTCAACGGTCGGATACCAGGGTTCAAGTATTAGATGGTCTGGCTCCCGGAGAGCTGGTTTTAACTACGGGCGTGTTGCAAGCCCGGGAAGGTATGCCTGTCAACGTCAACCAAATTAATTGATCATTCATGTCCAGTTTATCCACTATCAGCATTCGAAGGCCTGTATTGTCCATTGTCATGTCCTTAACCATCATGATTTTTGGTATCATAGGGATATCCTTTCTGGGGATTAGGGAGTTTCCAAGTGTGGACCCTCCAGTGGTTAATGTGAGGACCACTTATGTGGGTGCCAACGCCGATGTGATAGAGGCTCAGATTACCGAACCCCTGGAAGAAGGGATCAATGGTATATCAGGCATCAAATCCCTCACTTCCATTTCCAACGACGGAGGAAGCAGCATCACGGTGGAATTTGAAGTTGGAGCCGATATGGAGGCAGCGGCGAATGATGTCAGGGACAGGGTTTCCAGGGCTCAGCGTAACCTCCCCATAGATGCAGATCCCCCCATCGTTACCAAACAGGATGCAGATACCCAGCCAATTGTTTTCCTGAATGTACAGAGCGAGCAGCGGAGCTTGCTGGAATTATCAGACATTGCAACCAACATTTTTAAAGAGCGGCTTCAGACCATTGAAGGGGTAAGTGAGATCAGGATATGGGGAGAAAAGGAGTATGCGATCAGGTTGAGGATGGATCCCCTGCGCATGGCATCCTATGGTATTACTCCCCTGGATGTGCTTACTAAGGTACAGAGCGAAAATGTGGAGCTACCGACAGGAAGCATTGAAGGCCAATCCATAGAACTTTCTGTCAGGACCAGGAGCCGGATGAGTACTCCTGACGAATTCAACAGGCTGATCATCAAAGAGGAGTCAAACAATGTGGTGAGATTTCAGGATATTGGCAATGCCGAATTGGCCCCACTCAATGAAAGAACTGTATTGAAAAGAGATGGTGTTCCCATGGTGGGTGTGGCCCTCGTTCCGCTTCCGGGCTCCAATAGCATCGAAATCATGGATGAATTTTACCGGAGATTGGATTTCATTCAAAAGGATTTGCCTGCGGACATAAAGTTGGGAATAGGTTTTGACACCACCAAATATATCAGAAGCTCTATCAGTGAAGTGCAGGAAACCATCTTTCTGGCTTTTGTGCTGGTGGTGCTGATCATTTTTATCTTTCTCCGGGATTGGAGGACCACTTTCATTCCGGTGCTGACCATTCCTATCAGTTTGATCGGCGTTTTCTTTATCATGTACTTTGCAGGTTTTTCCATCAACGTACTTACTTTGTTGGGCATAGTTCTATCCATTGGATTGGTGGTTGATGATGCCATCGTGGTATTGGAAAATATTTATACTAAAATTGAAGGTGGAGAAGATCCGGACAAAGCGGCTGAAAAGGGTGCGGAAGAGATATTTTTCGCAGTAATTGCTACCACAGTAGCATTGGCGGCAGTGTTCTTGCCGGTTATTTTCCTGACCGGTACTACCGGCAGGTTATTCAGGGAATTTGGTGTGGTGGTAGCCGGGGCGGTGATCATCTCTTCCTTTGTGGCCCTTACCATGACCCCCATGCTAAGCTCCAAATTGCTTAAAAAGAGGGAAAAGAAAAATTGGCTTTATACCAAAACAGAACCTTTCTTTTTGTGGTTAAATGACCTTTATGCAGGAGCCTTATCCGGTTTTATGAAAGTAAAATGGCTTTCCTTCGTGTTATTGGCCGTTATGGGCTTTGGAACCTACCTTCTTTTCAATGATATACCATCAGAATTAGCCCCCATAGAGGACAGGGGACAAATAAGAATCAATCTTTCCGGACCCGAAGGCGCCACTTTTGGCTACATGGACAGGGTCATTGATGAAATGACGGAGGATTTGATGAATTTGGTGCCGGATGAGGAAAGAGAGGGATTAATTTCAGTTACTTCGCCCGGATTTGGAACGGCCAGTACCAACTCAGGTTTTGTGAGGGTAATCCTTAAAGATGCTGAAGAAAGGGAAAGGTCACAACAGGTGATTTTTGATGAGGTATCCGAATACCTGAAGAGCAAAACAGCGGTGAGGGCTTTTGGGGCACAAGAACCGTCAATTGGTGACCGGAGAGCCGGGTTACCCATACAGTATGTCATTCAGGCACAGACGCTGGAAAAGTTAAAAGAGATTATTCCGGTCTTTATGGAAAGGGTAGGTCAAAATCCGACATTTAGTTTTTCTGATGTTAACCTGAAATTTACCAAGCCGGAAATTGAAGTGGAAATAGACCGGGAAAAGGCCAGGAATATTGGCGTGTCTGTTCAGGAGATAGCCAGAACGCTTCAGTTAAGTTATTCTGGTCAACGCTTTGATTATTTTATAATGAATGGAAAGCAGTACCAGGTGGTTGGAGAAATGCGATTGGAAGACAGAAATGAACCCATCAATCTTCGAATGCTTTATGTCAGGGGAGAGGATGGGCAGCTGGTGCAAATGGATAACCTGGTTACCATTTCAGAAAGAAGCACTCCACCGCAGCTTTACCGCTTCAATCGTTTTGTCAGTGCCACCGTGCAGGCGCAGTTGGCAGCAGGCGAAACAGTGGGAACAGGCCTGGAGGAAATGGATAAAATTGCTGCTGAAGTTTTAGACGAAACCTATTCTACTGATGTGGCAGGCTTGTCCAAGGAATACCGGGATAGTTCCAGTAGTCTGGTTTTCGCCTTTATTTTTGCATTGGTATTGATTTACCTGGTGCTTTCAGCCCAATTTGAAAGCTTTATGGATCCGCTGACCATAATGTTTACGGTTCCCCTGGCGATATTCGGAGCATTGTTTTCCTTGTGGTTATTTGACTTTACACTCAATGTTTTTAGCCAGATCGGAATCATTATGCTTATCGGATTGGTCACCAAAAACGGTATCCTGATCGTGGAGTTTGCCAATCAGCGGAAAGCTGCAGGAATGAGTATTCCCGAAGCCATAGAAGGGGCTGCCGCCGCCCGTTTCAGACCGATTTTGATGACCAGTTTATCCACCATTTTGGGTATTCTTCCCATCGCCCTGGCCCTGGGAGCCGGATCTGAAGGAAGGGTGCCTATGGGAGTAGCCGTCATTGGTGGATTGCTTTTGGCTACCATTCTGACACTGTTTGTAATTCCGGGCATTTATTCTTATTTAACATCTAAAAAGGGCAGATTAGCAAGAGTCTAATATGAAGAAATTTTTATTGCTAAGTGTATTGATCGTTTTTTCCTCCAGACTGCTGGCGCAGGAAGAAGAAATATTGACGTTTGAAAAAGCGGTTGAAATTGGATTGGAAAATAATTTTGATGTTAAAATAGCGACCAATCAGGTGCTGTTGACAGAAAATGATCGGAAGTTAGGTACCAGTTTGTTGATGCCAATCCTTGACGTGAACAATACCAGGGGGTACCGACGGGAGGATACAGAGCAGGCCTTTGTCAGTGATCCGGAAAATCCCAGGATCATTCCGGGAGCTCAGACAAGAACCAATAATTACAGCCTTGTAGCCATTTATGGGTTTAGTGCCGATGCCGTAGTAGCCTTGCAAAGGTTAGGAAAATTGGCAGAGGTGAGTGAGCTGGAGGCCAAAGTAGTAATTGAAAATACAGTAGCAGCAATAGCGACGGCCTATTACAGGTTGGTTCTGGAGCAACAAAGGTATGATGTGTTGAACAATACCCTGGAGCTTTCTGATGAAAGGCTGGAAATTGCCAAAGCCCAATATGAATTTGGCAGGGCATCCAAGCGGGATTTTCTTGCTGCTCAGGTAGATTATAATGCTGACCTTACTGCCCTGGTTACCCAGGAGCAGGTGATTCAAAATTCCAGAGTAAACCTCAATGAGTTACTGGCTTTGGGTTTGGACGATAACTTTGCAGTAAAGGATACAATCACCATCAAGGAAGACCTATCCATGGAGGAGTTGCGGGAAAATGCCTACAGCCAGAACAAGATGTTTTTGGTGACCCAGCGCATGGAAAATGTAGCCTACCTCCAGCTTAAGGAATTGAGGGCACAGCGTTTACCCACCATTACTTTAAATGGTTCTTACAATGATAATACCCTTAATTCAGATGCAGGGTTCCTGTTGAGCAACCAACAACAAGGATTTAACCTGGGAGCGACCATTAGTTTAAACCTTTTCAGTGGGCTTTCCCTAAACCGGCAAATTCAGGGAGCCAAAATTCAAATCAATAACCAGAGGCATTTGCTGGAGCAGTACGAGAATCAAATGCAGGCTGATTTACAGCGTACCTACAACACCTATCAAAACAGCAAGCGATTGCTGGAGATTGAACGCAAGAATTATGAAGTGGCTGTTGAGAATTCGGATATAGCTTTGGATAGGTTTCGCCTGGGTATTGCCAATTACCTGGAATTTAGGGATGCCCAGGTAAACAGGCTTCAGGCAGAAAGCAGGCTGATAGAATCCTTGTATACCATAAAGGAAAATGAAATTGAATTGATGAGAATTTCAGGGAAAATTTATTTCCCGGATGATATCTAATTGCCAATGATATTACCTAAGATATGAGTTACAAGCCGGGTGGATATTACCCGGCTTTTTTTGGTTTATTGAGGATAAAAGGCTATAATTGGACATACCAATGCCCCAAGCAGGAGCCATAACTATGCAAAAGACCTGGTTTTTTTTTCTTCTGATCCTTTTTTTTGTGCCCTTTCTGGATTCATGCAAGGCACCGGATGTAGAAGAGTCTAAACCTGATTTTTGGGAGTTTCCGGCAGAGCTGGATTTTGAGGACATTAAAAAAAGGGGATTTATCAGGGCCATAGTAGACAACTCATCTGCCAGCTATTACATCTACCGGGGCAGGACAATGGGATATGAGTTTGAACTGCTCAGAAACCTGGCCAATCACCTGGAGGTAGGTTTACGACTGATCGTGAGGCATGATATCGAGGATGCTTTCAGGCTGTTAAATAAGGGGAAGGCAGATATCGTGGCCATAAATTTTGAGGTGAATGAAAAAAGGATGAAATACGCTGCTTTTACGCAACCTGTTGGTATGATAAAGACAGTGGTCGTTCAAAGGAGGGACAGAACGCATATAGATAGCCTGCATCAATTGGACCGCAAGGAGGTTTTTATCAAGAAAGGAACCGTCTATAGGGACCGTTTGCTTTCACTTCAGGATTCCCTGCAATTGGATTTTAAGGTGGAAGAAGAAAACACAGGGCTGGAAAACCTAATCAATAAAGTGGTGCAGGAAGAGATTGACTACACCGTGGTAGACGATGATGTGGCACTGGTCAATGCCACCTATTATGACAACCTTGATGTAAGTCTCACGGTTAGTCAGGCCAATCCTGTTTCCTGGGCGGTGAGAAAAAATGCGCCCGATTTATTAAACCAGATCAATGAATGGGTTGCCCGAATAGACCGTACGGGCTATAAGGCCATACTTTACCATAAGTATTTTTTAAATAAAAAAAACAGTTATTACCGTACTTCATCTGCATTTTCCTCTGTCTCGGGAGGAAGGATCTCAAAATATGATGAAATCATAAAAGAGGGGGCAGACCTGCTTGGGTGGGATTGGCGCCTCCTTGCAGCCCTGGTGTACAAGGAAAGCCGGTTTAATAATGCAGCCATTTCCTATGCCGGTGCCGTAGGCTTGCTTCAATTGATGCCTGTGACTTTACAACGTTTTGGTGTAAATGATCCAAATAACCCCAATGAAAGTTTGAGAGGTGGGGTAAGTTATCTCAGGTACCTGGATGGATTTTGGATGGAAAGGGTACCGGACAACACCGAGCGGATAAAATTTATTCTTGCCTCCTACAATGTGGGTCACGGGCATGTACAGGATGCCTGGAGACTGGCTTATAAATACGGGAGGGATACGCGCCGATGGGAAAATGTAGCCTACTACCTGGAAAGGAAATCACAACCCGAAATATACAGGGATCCCTGGGTGAAGAGTGGCTATGCCAAGGGGCATGTTACCGTGAGGTATGTCAGGGAGGTTTATGGATTGTATGAATCTTATAAAGTATTGGTCCAGTCTTAGGCTTTAGGGATCATTTCGCTCATGATTTTGGCCGAAAGTAAACATAAGGGAATGCCTCCTCCCGGATGAACACTTCCCCCGCAAAAATAAAGTCCTTTTAAATTGGAAGAAAAATTAGCATGTCTTAAAAAAGCAGCATAGCGGTTATTTGAACTGTTACCATAAAGTGCACCATTTGCCGATGAAGTCTTGGATTCAATGCTGATGGGATCAAGGATCTCTTCTACCACAATATATGGTTCAATATCTGTTTTGAGTGTACGGTTGATCTTATTGATGATGGATGTCCTGGCACGGTTTTTTAGCAGCTCCCAATCTTGTCCCTGGTTATTGGGTACATTGATCATGGTAAACCAATTCATGGACTGCTCCGGTGCATCGTCTTTCTTGTAAACAGAGGTGATGTTGATGTACACCGTGGGATCTTCAAAAATGGTTTGTTTGTTGAAAATATGATCAAATTCCCGGGCATAGTCTCCACTGAAGAGGATATTGTGGAGGTCCAGTTCAGGGAATTCTTTGCTGATCCCCCAATAAAAAATGAGGGCAGAGCTGGATTTAGGCTGTTGCAGGAGTTTTTTTGGTTGAAGCTGGTCTTTGAGTATGGTTTTATAGGCATTCACCATGTCCATATTGTTGATTACCAGGTCGGAGGCCTGAAACCTGCCCTGCACCAACACCCCTTTGGCGACTTGTTTTTCAATGACAATTTTCTCTACAGGTTTCCCGAAAGAAAAATTTACCCCAAGTTCAGTGGCAAGCGCATACAGGCTTTGGGTAATGTCATGCATTCCTTTTTCCGGAAAATAAGCTCCCCGGTTAAACTCCAGATGGGGGATGATGTTTAAGGTTGCCGGTGTTTGAAAAGGATTGGATCCGTTGTAGGTGGCATACCGGTTAAAAAGCTGAACCAGCTTGGCATTGCCAAATAGTTTTTTGTTGGCCTGGTTCATGGTTTGGAATAAGCCCAATTTGCCCAGCCTCAGGTAAGCCTTTAGGGCTTTTTGATTGAGCCAGGTACTCCATCGGTGGAGTGACCGGTGCATGAAAAGTGGGGCAAGGTACTGGTAAATGTAGGCAGATTTATTTAATGCCTCCGTGATGTTATGCGGGTTTTCCCCCAGTTTTAGTTTAACCTCCTGAGCAAAAGCCTGCCTGTCAGCATAAGCCCGGACAGTGGTCCCGTCTTCCCAAAAATAATGGCAGTTTACCTTAAGCCTCTTGTATTGGAAATGATCTCTGGGGTTTTTACCCGAGAGCGTGAATAATTCATCCACCTGTTCGGGTAAGGTGAATAAAGAGGGACCGGTATCGAACCGGTAACCCTGAATGGAAATTTCAGAAAGTTTTCCTCCCGGATAAGCGTTGGATTCAAAGACCTGGACCTGATACCCTTTATTGGCCAGCCTTATACTCGCAGCTAACCCTGCTATTCCCGATCCTATTACAATTGCTTTTTTTCCCATACATGTCAAACCAAATGAAAATGGAAGAGTTCAAACTATTGAAAGGCCTCGCTTTTCCATTCTTCAAAAGCCTGGGAAATGGTGTCCTGAAACACACTGGGTTCCTGGGCACCACTAATGGCATATTTCCTGTCAAAAACAAAGAAAGGAACGCCTTTGATGCCAAGTTGGCGGGCCTCCAGCAGGTCCATTTTTACCTCCGCAGTAAACTGGTCACCGGCGAGCACCTTTTCAGTCTCTTTTAAGCCAATCTCTTCCGATAATTGAACCAGGGTATCCCTGTCATCAATATTTTTCCCCTCCGAAAAATAGGCTTGTAACAAGCGTTCCTTGATCTGTTGCTGAAGGTTTTGGCTGAGCGCATATTGCAACAGTCTGTGGGCCTGGAAAGTGTTGGCTACGACGGCTTTATCCAACTGATAATCCAATCCAAGGGTAGCGGCTTGCTGGCTGACCTGCCTGTTCAATTCCCGGGCTTGCTCCAGGGACATGCCTTTTTCTCTTGCCAGAAAATCGTCGATCGACAAGGATGGATCGGTTTGTATATCGGGCATCAGCTGGAAACTTTTGTATATAATGTCGAGCTCCTTGTCCGAACCAAAGTTCTGCAGGGCTTTTTCAAATTTACGCTTACCTATGTAACAAAACGGGCAAACAATATCACTCCAAATTTCAATTTTCATGTGCCATTTTTTTTTCATGAAAGCATCCTCCTGATACTTTAACCTGAATATTGAAACATCAGGGGGGCTGGCTTCAGTTCAGTTAGGCGCATTTAATTACTACAAGATTTTGAGTTCCGGAGTCCGAAATATTTTGATTTTTAAGCCTTTTTGCGCTTTCATTTAGAAGATTTAGAAGTACCGGTTACCTTCAGCAAGGTTTTTGATATAAATTATATTAACTTGATCAAACGAATAGCATTTTCTTTCCATGTATTATTAATCCAGTATGACAGAGATCATTACCACCCTAAAGAAATTGATAGAAGTAAGGTTTAAAATTTTAAAATCTGAAATATTAGATGAGATCAGCAGCATAGCAACCAGGGTAGGCATTATTCTACTGATGGTTTTGTCTGCGTCTTTTATCCTGCTTTTTGGAAGCATATCACTCGCTTTTTATTTCAGCGAGTTATATGGCAGTACTTCCCTGGGTTTTCTATTGTTGACAGGTATATACCTATTGTTATTTGTGCTTTTGTATCTGCTAAGGAATGCCAGGTTTTTTCAAAAAGGGCTCAAGAATTCTCTTTCCCGGTATGTGTTTTTATTTACGAATAAAAAGGACTGATCATGGATGATGCGTTAAGAAGGCAATCTGAAGAATTGGAGCAAACCCTCCAGAAGCAGCTGGAGTTGCTGAAACAGGATTCCAGGGTTTATATTAAAGTAGGCGGGGTAGCTTTACTGGGAGGCTTGTTGGCAGTAGGTACTGTCAGGTTATTTTCCGGGAAAGCTAAAAAGAAGGAGCAGGTAAAAAAGGTCAAAGGAAAAAAGAAAAGAAAATTCAGTATCCTACGAAACATCAGAAACCGCTTTTTTTGGATGGCATTTGATTATGGAAAATCGAGGCTGCTAGAACAATTGGTTGCTAAAGCAAGTGAGAAAGATGAACAGGGGAAGTGAGCTTAGGGATTTACTTCTTCAACGAAAAAAAGAGGGATCAAAAAGTCTGGCACTATTGATAGATCCGGAAAAGATGGATCAACAAGCTTCTTTTGATGAACTGATCCAAAGGTCTTCTGATTTTGCCATTGATTTTTTCTTTGTAGGGGGGAGTTTGGTTGATCCTGATAAATTGGCCGCTTGTCTTCGTCGGATAAAGCGCATTGCTGCAGGGAAGGTTCCCACAGTTTTATTTCCGGGGAGTGCCATGCAGGTTTCCGAAGAAGCAGATGCGATCCTGTTTCTATCCCTTATTTCCGGAAGAAATCCGGAATTGTTGATCGGTCAGCATGTACTGGCAGCACCAAGTTTATCCAGGAGTGCTCTGGAAATCATTCCTACCGGGTACATGTTGGTCAATGGCGGGAATTCGACCAGCGTGGAGTATATTAGCCAGACCATACCGCTTCCCCATGATAAGCCTGACCTGGCAGTGGCCACCGCTTTGGCCGGAAAATACCTGGGCTTGTCTGTATTTTATCTGGATGCAGGTAGTGGCGCCAGTTTGCCTGTTCCTGCAGAAATGATCCGAGCAGTAGGTCTGCACACAGGGAGTCCATTGTTTGTGGGAGGGGGTATCAATTCTTTGGAAAAAGCCAGGAAAGCCTGGCAGGCAGGTGCCGATGTGCTGGTCATCGGAAATGGGGCAGAAAAAAACCCCAGCCTGATAGCTGAGGTGCTTCAATATGCCCAATGGTACAATGCCTCACTGAACGTTAATTAAGGATTCTCTCCTTCTCATCTTACCAGCAGGAAGGCCGTACATCATTTTGAATCTTCGGCAGAAATAGGCAGTGTCTTTGTATCCTACTTCCTTGCCAATATCCCTGATACTTTTTTTAGTGGTCCTGAGTAATTCTACAGCAGCCTCCATTCTTTGGTATTCTATGTAATCCTGCGGGTTGATTCCTGTCAGCATTTTGAAATACTGTCCTACATAATCCTCGGAGACATTGGCCACTTTTGCCAGGACTTTATTGGAAAGGTCTCCACCAATGTTCTTTTTGATGTAATTAAACATGTCAATGAGCCTGGGGTCCTTAAAGTAGGTACTATTGGTAGACAACTCCTCTACAAATAGCCTGTTTTTTAAGATATGCCTGACAAGTTCTACCACCAGTAGTTCCGTATATAGTTTGATTACCCTTTCCTTGCCCGGGGTAGCTTGTTCGGATTCTTTCACCACATCTTCAATGATGGAGGCGATCCGGTCATTGAAGCGGATGACAAATGCAGGAATACCGAGTGAATTAAAAAAATTAACCACATCAAAAACCTTTGCTTCAAAGGAAAGTGACGTGATACAGTCATCTTCCTCGTTTTTTATATCTTTGAAACTGATGGTTTGAAGGTATTTCTTTTTATTTTCCAAAAAGTTTTCATTGTTGGTTTCGTTTCTTTTGGTGACCGTACCAAACGAAACCCTTGTAGATCTTCCTGCCGGAATAAAAAGTATTTCTCCCTCATTTACAGATTCCTGGTCCTCGCCAAAGTTTAAAGATCCCCTGTGAAGAAGTATGGCTGTGTTTTCAGAATCCGCATAATCGGTGATGGTAACAGGTCGTTCTATTTTAAAGTTGTTCCCTTTAACGTACCTCACTCCAACCGACTCAATCACCTTATTGTAATATTCCATGATCAGTGCCTTTAGGTTTATTTAAGTAAAAGTATATTCTTTTTTTGATTTGTTAGGACAATTATAGATAAAAAATTAGAATAAACTAAATTTCGATATGAAAATTAATATATTTTTTTAAAAATCCACAGCTTATGCAATTATCTTAAAAAGCTCCGGGATATAACTATTTTCTGAATTTCTGAAGTGCCTTCATAGATTTGTGTGATTTTGGCATCACGCATCATGCGTTCCACATGGTACTCCCTGACATATCCATACCCTCCGTGGATCTGTACAGCTTCTGTAGTTGTTTCCATGGCGACTTTGGAAGCATACAGTTTGGCCATGGCACTCCATTTGGAGTAATCCTTGCCGATATCTTTGGTTTTAGCTGCTTTCATGCAAAGCAATCTGGCCATTTCAATTTCCGTATCCATATCGGCCAGTTTGAATTGAATGGCCTGGTGTTCGGCAATGGGTTTTCCAAAGGTAAACCTTTCCTTGGCGTATTGTAAGGACCTTTCAAATGCCCCTGAGGCGATTCCCAAAGCTTGCGCTGCTATGCCAATTCTTCCTCCGTTAAGTGTTTCCATGGCAAATTTAAAACCAAACCCCACTTCCCCAATGAGGTTTTCTTTGGGTACCTTTACATTGGAAAACATGAGGGAATGGGTGTCTGAAGCCCTGATGCCCATCTTATCTTCTTTCTTGCCGACCTCAAAACCAGGCCAGCCTTTTTCTACGATGAAAACAGAAATCCCACGGTGGGCTTTTGACTTGTCGGTTTGGGCCATTACCAGGTAAATATCGGCAGCGTTTCCGTTGGTTATCCAATTTTTTGTTCCATTGAGCAAATAATGGTCGCCCATGTCTGTAGCGGTGGTTTTCTGAGAAGTGGCATCGGACCCTGCCTCAGGCTCAGAAAGTGCAAAGGCTCCCAAAGACTTTCCAGAAGCCAGCGGGATCAGGTACTGCTGCTTTTGCTGCTCATTGCCATATTTTTCTATACCCCAGCAAACCAGTGAATTGTTGACAGACATGATTACCCCGGCAGATGCATCTATTTTGGAAATTTCTTCCATCGCCAAAACGTAGGATATGGTATCCATCCCTCCTCCCCCGTATTCCGGGCTGCTCATCATGCCTAAAAACCCCATTTCCCCCATCTGCCGGATAAGGCTTTTCGGGAAAGCTGCTGCAATGTCTCTTTCTATGACACCGGGCAACAATTGGGTAGTGGCAAAATCTCTGGCTGCTTCCTGAACGGCCAGCTGCTCTTGGGTATATTCGAAATCCATGATAGGTCAGTTAAAAGTCAAAGCTTAAATAATATACGCTAAAAAATAAAAAAGGGGCATGTAATGCCCCTTTTATTCATAGGTTTTCAAAATGAATTTATTCTCTGCCACCAAAGAAAATAAAGAAATAATAGGCTAAAGTAGCCATGGAGGCGATTGCGGCCACCACATAAGTCATAGCTGCCCATTTCAACGCATCTTTGGACATGCCATATTCCTGCGGAGTGACAATGTTACGTTCCTGAACCCATGCCAATGCCCTTTTACTGGCATCAAATTCTACCGGTAGGGTCACCAGGCTAAACAGGGTCAGCATGCTGTAAGCGCCAACAATTACTACTCCTACTGCCTCATAGGGAAGTCCGAGCAGGGCAATGCCACCAAACAAAGAGGCGATCAATACAAAATTGAGGATTTTGCCGCTTATGTTTTGGATGGGTACCAGGGTAGACCTTAATTGCAGCCAGGTGTAAGACCTGGCATGCTGGACAGCGTGTCCACATTCGTGGGCTGACACTGCAGTAGCGGCAGCATTACGACCGTAGTAGACATCAGGGCTGAGGTTTACGGTTTTGTTCATGGGGTTGTAATGATCAGACAATTGACCTTCTACACAATTCACCCGCACGTTATGTATACCGTGGTCGGCCAGCATCAGTTCAGCAATTTCTTTTCCTGAAAGATTAGCCTTTAAACTGGTCTGTGAATACTTTCTGAATTTTTTCTTGAGTTTGTTACTCACCACATAACCAAGAATCCCAAATACAACTACAATTAATATGATTCCCATTTTCTTTTTACAATTATTTTTTGCTAGATAAACGATGCATCAAGGCTGAAGGTTGCTTTCTTTTTTTCCGGCCAAAAAAAGCAAACTCAGACCTCCCAAAACCATTATGGTCAGCATTTGAGAGGCATGAACTATCATCGCAAATATCTTGCCCTGCTCCTCAGATATGCCATAAAACAAGAGTATAAATGCTACCATAGCGTGAAAAGTTCCAATACCTCCCTGTACCGGAGCTACCATACCAATACTTCCCATGACCAGCACCATCAATACAGAAGAGGCTGATAATAAGCTTGTTGAAAGTATTGCCAGTGCGATCCAGTACATCATGAGAAAATATATAACCCAAATTAAAACGGAAACCGTCCAAAATCCGGCTTGCTTTTTCATTTGGAAAACTGTTTCCAGACCACTGACAAATTGTCGCAAAAACTGCCTGATTTTCCCTATCCATCCTGAATGCCTGTATTTTCTATAAGCTAAATAAAGTATTCCTATTCCTCCTGCCAGAATGACCATTCCTAAGGTGAAATAGCTATTCATAAACGCCGTCAATGCGGGGAAGGAAACCAGTAAACCGAATATTTCCAGAAATACACTGCCTTGAAGTAGAAATGCCAGGGCAATCAACAGCAGCATGAAGACCATGTCAATGGTTCGCTCCAAAACCACCGTCCCGAATATTTTCCCTGTCTTGATGGGATAGCTCCTATTCACTGCAGCACATCTGGCAAGTTCTCCTGCCCTGGGGATTACCAGGTTAATCAGGTACCCAAACATCAGGGCCCAGAAAACATTACCGGTTTTGATGCGGTAATTTTCTCCGGTTTCGATCAGGATTTTCCACCGCCAGGCGCGCAGCCAATATCCCAGGATTCCGACAGAAACAGAGGAAAGCAATAAAAACCAATCGGTTTCTCCCAGGGCTTCCAGAATGGTGTCTTTCTCAATGTCACGGTATAGATAGAAAAAGATGATTAAGGCAATAAGCAGGGATACCGTAACTTGAACCCCTTGTTTTATTTTTTTGCTCAAATCAGTTGATTTTGATCATCCGGAAATATCACAACGGGTTGATATGATTTGGCTTCTTCAAAATCCATGGAAGCATAGGAAATGATGATCACCACATCACCCACCTGGGCTTTTCTGGCAGCAGGGCCATTCAGGCAGACCTGTCCGCTCCCTCTTTCTCCTTTGATGACATAGGTTTCCAGCCTTTCGCCATTATTGATGTTTACTACCTGTACTTTTTCATTGGCAATGATATGGGCAGCATCCATGAGATCTTCGTCTATGGTAATGCTTCCCACATAGTGAAGTTCTGCCTGGGTAATTCTGACCCGGTGGATTTTTGATTTTAAAAGTTGGATGTACATGTCAATTTATATTGGGCTATTCGCCTATGACCAGGTTATCTATCAAACGGATATTATCAATGTAAGCGGCAATACATATGGCAAATGGCTTTCCTTCACTTGGTTTTTGTGTCAAAGAAAATCTCTCTAGTTCTACAATTTCCAGGTATTCCGGTTGAATGGAAGCCGGTAAAAGCTCCTCAGCAATTACTTGCTTCTTTAGGGTAAACCAATCTGCGCCCTTTAAAAGTTCAGCTTTACATCGTTGAAGGGATTGATGGAGTTTTGGGGCAATGGCCCGGCCATGTTCTGATAACCTCAGGTTTCTGGATGACAAGGCCAACCCATCCTCCTCCCTGACTGTAGGGATCATTTCTATGGCAGTTTCTATAGACAAATCCACTGCAAGCCTGCGAATAATGGAAACCTGTTGCAAGTCTTTTTGACCAAAAAAGGCAACATCCGGCTGCAGGATATGGAATAACTTGGCAACCACAATGGCCACTCCGTTAAAATGTCCCGGCCTGAATTGTCCCTCCATGATTTGTTCCATCGGACCAAAATCAAATTCAGTAATGACCGCTTCAGGATAAATTTCCTTTTCATTGGGAACAAATACCAGGTCTATGCCTTCCCTGGAAAGAATTTCCAGGTCGGCAGATAAGGTTCGTGGATATTTAAAAAGGTCCTCGGGATTGTTAAATTGTATGGGGTTGACGAAGATTGAAACCACCGTGAGGTCTGTCGCCTTTCTGGAACGACGTATCAACTCCATATGCCCCTTGTGAAGTGCTCCCATGGTGGGTACCAGACCAATGGACTTTCCCTGGCTTTTCAAATGCTTAATGCGTTGCCTTACAGCGGATATGGTTTCAAATTTTTCCAAAGGCTTCTTTAGGATGGTTTAGGAAAATAGGTGCAAAAGTATATTATTTTGATTAAAAACAATGGGAAATCCTTATTTTTTTTGTAAATTTGTAGTCCCGTTATATCCCTTAACAAAACACACTAGATATGTCTAAACTTCGTATCCTTTACGTAGCAAGCGAAATCAATCCATTTCTTCAAACCTCGGAAGTTGCCAATTTTGTAAGGGCATTGCCTCAGGCCATGCAGGAAAAAGGAATGGAAATCCGTATTCTGGTCCCCAGATTCGGTTTAATCAATGAAAGAAAGAACAGGTTGCATGAGGTAGTAAGGCTTTCCGGAATCAATATTTCTGTAGGAGAAGAAGAGAAACCCCTGATCATCAAGGTGGCTTCCATTCCCAATGCGAAGCTTCAGGTTTATTTTATAGATAATGAAGACTATTTTCAAAGAAAGAGCGTTTTCTTTGACAAGCAGGATAAGTTTTACGAAGACAATGACGAAAGAGCGATATTCTTTTGCAAAGGCGTATTGGAAACCGTAAAAAAATTGGGTTGGGCTCCGGATGTGGTGCATTGCAATGACTGGATGACCAGTCTGATTCCTTTGTACTTAAAAACGACCTACAAGAATGAACCTCTTTTTAAAGAAACAAAATCTGTGTTTGCCATTTATAATAACGGATTTAGTCATAAATTTGGGGACGATTTATTTGAAAAGATTAAAATGGTAGATATCGACGATAAACTACTCGCTCCCTTAAAATCCAAGGATTACGAGGGCTTCCTCAAACTTGGGATGGAGTATGCGGATGTCGTTGTCAAAGGTGAAGATATTTCTGAAAGCCTGACTACCATGATTAGGGAAACATCTAAAGACAAACAGTTTGAAATTAATATTGAAGAAGAAGGCCAACTTTTTGAAAGTTATTACAACATCTATACCGACCTGGCAGGCTAAAGCTTCCGGTTTTTTGTTAGCGGTCCTATTATTTACTGGTGCCTGTTCAGACCCATCAGAGATAGGATTGGTATTGGATCCAGACTCTAATCAGATAGGGGTTTTCTATGAAGAAATACCCCTTTCTTCTTATTTGGTGCTGGCAGATTCTTTTAATACGACCAGCCAGGGAAGATTGGTGGTAGGAGGAGATGTGAGCGATTTGTTTGGAACCACCCAGTCTATCGGTTACAGCAGACTTTCCTTCAATCCAAATGGTGTACCTCCCCGGGAGGATGCCATTTTTGACTCTGCCGTTTTTACGATGAATGTGGTAGACCTTATAGGAGAGGATTTCGATGAGGAAAAGTCTTTCAGCGTTCATCGCCTCACAGAACCCATTCTGGATACGGCTTATTATAATTTCAGCAGATTGGATTTTGAGGAAGATGCTACCATTGCATCCGGATCTTTCCTTTTGGAGCCAGATACGGTCAATGCGCTGAGAATGAATGTGAATCCGGATGTATCGGCTGATTTTTTCAATAAGCTCAAAGCAAATGATCCGGTATTTGACAATATTTTTGCTTTCCGGGATTACTTTCCTGGAATAGTGATCAGCGGAGAGCCGGAGCAAAACACCTCGGTTTCGTTGGCTGTCGGAAGTGGCACCGGAATGACCTTTTATTATCATTACGACGGAGATACTGTTTCCACAGGTTATCCGATCAATACCATACAGTCCCGGCATTTTACCGGAGTGATAAGTGATAGGCAGGGATCAGGTATTGCCAGCGTAGAAGAAAGAGGAGAAGCCTATGAAGTACCAGGGGAGCTGCTTGGAGGTAAAGCCGGTTTGGGTTTAATGGTAAAACTAGACATGAGCCCTCTTCATGACTTTCTGGATACCCTGGAAAACATCACCTTTAACCAGATCATGCTTGAGGTAGGGCCGGTTGAAACCTACCCTGAATTTAAAACTCCATATAGTGCCCTGGTAATGTATTTTGCCACAGCAGACAATGAAATCTATCGCCGTTTTGATGGTGCTGAAGTAGCCGTACAGGCTGAAAGCGGGGGACACACCGGAAGAGATCAGGAAGGAAATATCGTCCCCACTACTAATAACCAAACAGGTTTGGCTTTCAATACAGAAGACCGGATTTATAGTAATCAGATCACGTCATATGTGAACGCCATGTACCGATCTGGTTTGGTGAGGACAGACTTATTCCTTTATCCCAATACCCCAAGCACCGAAAGGGCTCCGGTCAATTCGGACGCTTTTAAACGATCACTGAGGGAGTTTGTAGTCGATAAGAACAACATCAAATTAAAGATTTACTATACCAAAGTTCGGTAATCCGCTGTTAATGACAATCAGTGGGTTTTACTGAAAAGTAATGCGGCCCATTGATTGTTGTTGTTTTTGTTTTGGTAGACCAGGCCGTATTTCTCAGCCACGCTTCTGATGTCAGCCATATCTTTTTCATAAAAGCCGCTTAATACCAGATTGCCTCCGTTTTTTAATGATTCGGCATAAATGGACATCTCGTCTATTAAAACATTTTTATTGATATTAGCCAGGATCAGGTCATAATCACTTTCCTTATTTACCGTCCGTACATCTCCCTTCTGCATGGTCATGTCCTGCAATCCATTGATTTCAAAATTTTCATTCCCATTGGCTACACTCCAATCGTCAATGTCAAATGCAGTAACCATTTTTGCCCCGAGCTTTTTGGCCATTATCGCCAGGATTCCTGTGCCTGAACCGGCGTCCATCACCATTTTATTTTCGTGGTCCAGCGATAGTTGCCAGGTTAGCATCAGGAAGGTAGTAGCATGGTGGCCTGTCCCAAAGGACATTTTGGGATTGATAATGATTTCATGGGCAAATGACCCCGCTTTTGATGGGTGAAAAGTAGCCCTGACATATACCTGGTCTCCTACGGCTATTGGGTCGTAATGCTTCTCCCAGGCTTCATTCCAGTTGACTTTTGGTAGGAGCCCTTCCTGGATATGAATGCCTGCCGGGTCTTTGTACTGTGCAAGTAATCTATTCCAGTCATTTTTATTAAGGTCCCCGGGGAGGATATAGGCATCAAAGCCTTCAGTTGTTTCCAAAAATGAATCAAAGCCTATACCGGCCATTTCGGCAATAAGGATCTCCCTATAGGCTTCCTTGCAGGTGATTTTGAATTCCAGGTATTCCATTTCGGTAGCGTTTTGATTGGTTTATAACGGAAAATGCCCGGGCCATAAGCTGCCCGGGCAAAGATAAGGTTTAATGTAGTCCCTGGTTTAGAAGGATTTGACGATAGCTACAAAATCTCTTGATTTCAGTGATGCTCCGCCGATCAATCCTCCGTCTACGTCGGGTTTGGAGAAGATCTCTTTGGCATTGTCTGGTTTGCAGCTACCTCCATACAAGATAGAAATTTCATCTGCCACAGTACTGCCATATTGGCTTGCCAGGTGCTGTCTAATGGCAGCATGCATTTCCTGCGCCTGCTCAGCTGAAGCTGTTTTGCCGGTTCCTATGGCCCAGATGGGTTCATAGGCAATGACAATATTTCTGATTTCATCTTCAGAGAAGCCAAATAAGCTTTCTGTTAGTTGGTTTTTTACATACGCCTCATGGGTATTGGCCTCCCTAATTTCCAAGGGTTCACCACAGCAGAAAATGGGTGTCAGCTCATTGGCCAGTGCCTGTTTGGTTTTTGCTGTCAGCAATTCGTTCGTTTCCTTAAAATACTCGCGCCTTTCACTATGTCCGATGATGACATATTCCGCTCCGAATGATGCCAGCATTTCCGCTGAAATCTCACCTGTATAAGCCCCTGAGGCCTTATCAGAACAATTCTGACCTCCTAAATGTATATTTTTAACCCCTGCAATCAATTTATTTACCCCATGTAGGTGAACATATGGCGGATTCAAAACAACGGTTACATCCATTGAGGACTCATCTCTGATCATGTTTACAATTTCAGAAGTTAGCTTTTGCCCCTCTTCCTGAACACCATTCATTTTCCAGTTTCCGGCAACAATTTTTTTTCGCATGATATATTAGTTAAGATTTATATATTTGGTCAGGATTATCCCGTTCATCTACCAAAGGTTAAAATTACGCAAAATGTCAGTTCCAGAAAAAGAAAATTCGGTTCCAGGTGCAAAAAAGAAGCTGAGTTATTCCTCGGCATTAAAAAAGATCGCTTCTTTTTGTGCTTATCAGGAACGTAGCCTTTTTGAAGTTAGGGCAAAATTAGAAGATTGGGGACTTCAAGCAGAAGATGTAGATAAGCTGATATCCCGGTTGGAGGAGCAGGATTTTCTAAATGAAAAAAGGTTTGTAGAAAGTTTTGTCAGGGGAAGATTCGGCTTGAAGAAATGGGGAAAAGTACGGATCCGGCAAGAACTGAAAATGAGGCAAATTCCAAATGATATGATCATGGAAGGACTGGATGCCCTGAATGAGGTTGAGTACGAAGAAACTTTAAATTTTCTGGCCGAAAGAAAATGGAAATTGACCAAGGAACCGGATTTATATAAAAAGAAAGCCAAGGTATCCCGTTTTTTGTTGTTCAGGGGATTTGAATCGGATCGCATCAAAGATGTGGTCGACAAGCTGGCTACTGTTTAGGCACGAAACGGTCTTCCGATTCCTGCGGAATGACATCTATTACATTGGCCAACACCAATTTTACCAAGGTCCTGGACGCAATATAAATGGGGATTTTGGCCATGACCATGTATTCTTTCAGGGTGATGTGAGATCTGACAGCGAGCTCTTTCATTAGGAGTTCTTCTTTTTT
The DNA here is from genome assembly GCF_010993705.1 of Cyclobacterium sp. SYSU L10401. Lineage (GTDB taxonomy): Bacteria > Bacteroidota > Bacteroidia > Cytophagales > Cyclobacteriaceae > Cyclobacterium. The sequence goes on from NZ_WOFO01000001.1 coordinate 203,929, forward strand.
ACCGTATTTGAAGATGATATCTTCCTGCCTTTGTTTGCGCTTCATGATTTCCCACATCTCCCTGCTCGCCTGAATGCTTTTATCGGCTACCCTTATATAGGCCTTTTTTCTATTTTCATCCCAAATGAAATGAGGACCTGATGTACTCTTCTGAATTTCATAGACCGCAACCCCTTTTTTAGGGTTGAGGTGTACCACATGTTTTTTTAGGTGAATGACCGGCAAGATCAATTCCTGAATGGCTTTATCCATGGCGTACACCTCCTCTTCAATATATCGTTGCCCGCTTACCGTGCCGTCATCATCTACTCCGATGAGTAGGTGCCCTCCCTCCGTATTGGCCATGGCCACAATTTCTTTAACGATTTTCTCAGGATGAGCTGCTTTTTTTTTGAACTCCACATGCAGTCCTTCTCCCTTCCTGGCTATCCTCCCAATTTCCTGAATTGTCATTGCCTTTCATTTTATTAAAACTGCCAGTGTTATCCTTGCCCCAAGGGTCCGGTTTTGCAGATAATAATCTGCCATACCTTCCAGCCGCATCCTATAGGTGAAATTATAGGTATAGCCAGCTCCCAGTCCCAGGTCAGCGTTGTTACCTATCAGGGCCCTGGCCCGGATGAAAGCCGACTCCAGGGGGTAAAACCTCAGGCCTCCGGTGATTTGGTTGGCCCATTGCGTGTTGTATTCGTAGCCTGCTGAAAAAGACAGGTGATGCAGGTGAAAGTAGTTGATTTCAGCACCAAGCTGCGCTTTTTGGAAAATCCCCTGAATATCTGACTTGATCATATCCAGCCCCCCACTGATCAGGAAACTGCCTGCTGCCTGCTGGGCATGGACTTTTGTAAATCCGGCAAGCGATATTGATAAGCAAATAAAGGGTACCAGTATTCTCCTCATGATGAGCCTCCGTTCAAGGTTTCCAATCTTTTCTTAATTCCCATCCATTCGTCCCTTAACCGTGCGGCTTCCATGAAATTCAATTCTTTTGCCGCTGCCTCCATTCTTTTCTGGGTTTGCCTGGAAAGCTTTTCCAGCTTATCCTTGCTCAGGTATTGGATGATGGGATCTGCTGCTACATCTACCTCCTCAGGATTGTTTTCCACATAAATTTTTGCGTTTCTTTTGCTGTCAGCGACCTTGGTTTGTCCCATGATCCTGTCATGAGATTTAATGACTGTTTTGGGAGTAATGCCATGGGCTTCATTGTAAGCCTTCTGCCGCTCCCTTCGCCGATTGGTTTCATCGATGGCTAGCTGCATGCTATCCGTGGTTTTATCAGCGTACATGACCACTTTTCCGTATTCATTTCTGGCCGCCCGTCCAATGGTCTGAACCAGACTCCTTTCATTTCTCAGGAACCCCTCCTTATCGGCATCCAGAATGGCCACCAAGGCTACCTCGGGCAGATCCAAGCCCTCCCGCAACAAATTAACCCCTACCAGCACATCGAATATACCCAACCTCAATTCTCTCAATATCTCTACCCGGTCAAGCGGCTTCACTTCTGAATGAATGTACCGGGATTTGACACCCACCTTGGCCAGGTATTTGTCCAGCTCCTCTGCCATCCGCTTGGTAAGGGTAGTAACCAATACCCGGAAGCCATTTTTTATGGTTTGGTCAATTTCTTCCAGCAGATCGTCAATTTGATTGCCACTGGGCCGGACTTCAATGACCGGGTCCAATAGTCCTGTGGGCCGGATGATTTGTTCCACTACTACCCCTTCGGATTTGGTAAGTTCATAGTCAGCAGGTGTGGCGCTGACATAAATGACCTGGTTGGTCAGGGACTCAAACTCATCGAATTTCAACGGCCGGTTATCCAATGCCGAAGGTAACCTGAAGCCATAATCTACCAGGTTTACCTTTCGGGACCGGTCTCCTCCCCACATGGCCCTTACCTGAGGCAGGGTGACATGGCTCTCGTCAATGACCAGGAGATAATCATCCGGGAAATAATCCAACAAACAGAAAGGTCTGGTTCCCGGTTGCCTGCGGTCAAAATACCTGGAATAGTTTTCTACACCGGAGCAATAGCCCAACTCACGGATCATTTCCAAATCAAACTCAGTTCGCTCTTTCAGTCTTTTGGCCTCCATTAGTTTCATGTCTTTCTCAAAAAAACTGAGTTGGGACACAAGGTCATCCTGGATTTCATGAATGGCAGTATCGATCACGTCCCTGCCGGTAACAAATAAATTGGCCGGGAAGATGGTGATGATTTTCTCGTCAGAAATTTTCTTTCCACTTTCCGGGTCTACCCGCTGTATGGCCTCTATTTCGTCCCCCCAGAAAAAAAGGCGGTAAGCAAAATCCCCATATGCTACGAATATATCCACCGTGTCCCCTTTTACCCGGAAGGTTCCACGGGTAAAATCTGCGGTAGCCCTGCTGTAAAGCACTTCTACCAGTTTGAACAATAACTGATTTCTGGGTATCTTGTCCCCTTCCTGAATCTTGATGACATTTTTGCCAAATTCTTCCGGGTTTCCAATACCATAAATGCAGGAAACGGAGGCGACCACAATCACATCCCTTCGGCCAGAGAGGAGTGCTGAAGTGGCAGATAGTCGCAGTTTCTCTATTTCTTCATTAATCGATAAATCCTTTTCTATGTATGTTCCGCTGGTAGGAATAAATGCTTCCGGCTGGTAATAGTCGTAGTAACTGATAAAATACTCCACCGCATTATCCGGGAAAAACTGTTTGAATTCGCCATAGAGCTGGGCAGCCAAGGTCTTGTTGTGACTCAGGACCAGGGTAGGCTTTTGCACCTCCTGGATTACATTGGCAATGGTAAAAGTTTTGCCCGATCCTGTTACCCCCAAAAGTACCTGCGCCGGCTCACCGGAATTGATCCCTGATACCAGGTTTTTGATGGCTGTAGGTTGGTCACCTGTAGGTTCGTAATCCGAAATGATATTAAAATCCATATAATTTTAATTTACTTAAATACAACGCCTGGAAGGCAGGTAATAGTTTTCGGGATCAGGTACTTTTACCGAACCGGTTGAATATGTTCAGGTTATAATACAAGAAATTGGTGCGCAGAATAATGATAAGCAGTAAAGGCAAGATACTGGGATGGAAGGACTGAAAATTCAGTATCCAAATGACCAGGGCCAAATCAGCAAGGATCATGGCCCCTAACAACAATTTCCTGACCATTCCCTGTAGGGGCTGTAGGCCCAGCTTTATAGCCAGGAAAAGGTGCAGCGGAAAAGCCCAGAAGATATTCCAGTTGTTCTTGGTTTGGGAATGCTCGGTGAAAAACCATAGGAAAAGCAACAGGAGACCCAGTAAGCCCAAGGCCGTGAAAAGTCCAATGTCAATGCCTATATAAAGCCTTTTCTTTTTAAAACCCAGAAAAGTGAGCAATCCTGCGGCAATGGCCAGGGACCAAAATACCACATAGGGATTGAAAAAGATCCAGCTTTGAGCCCTTGCGTCTGGAAAATCATAAATGGTATTGTTTTGACGGACCAATGGCCTTTCCGGTCCATCACCGATGATGCTGGCCCTTTGGAAAGCAGCTTCCAGGTAATCGGGCAAAAACATTTTTTCCTTTTCATTGGCTCTCCGGTCTATGACAGCTCCCAGGGCCAGGTCAATGCCCAGGTCGGACCAGGGAAGGGGATATACATATTCATCAATGAGGTTTCGAAAGCTTTTTTGGGATTCCCCCTCTTCTGGCAGGTTCCATTTGAGTGAGGAGCCCAGAACCTCCTCCATCATTTCCCTGATTCTGGTGGAGCAGTTGTCGAAGAAAAAGTCGTAGCGGTACTTCCGGTTTTCAGGGCGGTAGTTTTCCTTCAAAAAGGCCACCAGCGCCCTGGATTGTTGGTCAGAGAGATTCAACTCCTGCTCGCGTACATTCCTTTGAAAATAATTGTATTCGTAAAGGAAATTTTCGGTAGTGGTAAGTGACAATTGGTAATCCAGCGTCCTGCGGACAAACTTGACATAAAAGAAAGGCGTGTTGAAATCGAAGGTGCCGTAATTGAAAACCAGGTCCTGCCCTGAACCCTGATCCCGGACCCGGATGGCACTGTGCCCAAAGGTAGAATACAACTCATCTCCTGGATCACAGGTGAGCAGGCTAACCTGGTATTGCTGTGCCTGAGAAGGCAAAGCAGCTGTCATCAGCAGAAAAAGAATAATGCTGAATAGTATATTCTTTAGCAAGGCTAACGGATAAAAAGCAAGGTGCATAGGAATAGATCAGATAAAACCAATAAGACGAGACAAATTTACTGGATTAATTCAGTTTTCCGGTAAAGGGATGGGGAAAACCTGAACTGAGCTTTTGGTATGAAATTATTGGTTTAAAACAAAAAAAATGGATTTGGTATAAAAATATACGAATTACATCCTTTGAAAATTGTTGGAGTTTATTTATTTTTATTACCTATTCATTTTAAATATGGATATTTTTTATAAAATAGGATCCCTCATTAATCTTTACTGGCACTATTTGGTTGAGTGCGGTTGGATAGTTGCTTTGCTGGTGGTTTTGGTGTTTTCAGCAGAGGCGCAGATTCCGCTGACTACCCAGAGCTATACATCCAACCTGCCTGAGGGAGGCGTTGGCGACTGGGATGATCCGGCTACCTGGTTGGTCTATAATGGTACGGAATGGGTAGGGGCCAGCATTCCTCCCAACAGGGATCATGATGTGTTTATTCAAAAGAAAAATGAAGTGAGATTGGTAGGAAACGAGGAGGTAAATAATCTTCACTTGTTTGGTGCGACCGATGCAGGGAAAAAACTAAACCTTCAATCCTTTGACTTGCATGTTTACGGCGGTCTTCACAGTTTCGATGTAGCCGGGGATGAATTTATCCTTTTTGGAAGTGCCTGGTTGGGAGATGACTGGATTTATCCTGAAACAGGCAGAATTGTATTCAAGGGAGATTCAAGGATTGTAGTCGACAGGAACTCCTGGAGCGGACAAAACCTGGCGAGCAGATTTGCCGTGGTATTTGATCCAAACCCTGGAGAGGAACTGGTGGTAAATGCGGTGTTTAAAGCCAGCAGTTTTTTGATACAGAGTGGTACGGTAAGACAAACAGTTAATACCGATGGAGCTCCTGCCTCATCCACTTTTTCATTTACAACAGACGATGTATTTGGTACCGAGGATTTTGGTGAATTTCGAATAGCTTCCGGGGCAACACTTATTTCCGAAGCCACGAGTGAATTTAATCAATTGATCAGAAGGTCAGAAAATAAGCCTGCCAGTTCATTTATTCTGGAGGAAGGAGCAAACCTGGTGTTGCTGGGAGAGGAGCCAGAGATTGATGCGGTCAATGTGGTTTTGGATGGGACTGTATTTTACGCCGGCGAGGGGGCGTCGCAGCAATTTTTACATTCCACCATGGCTGCGTCCCAATCAGACTTTCTGTACCAGAATATTTATTTCCAAGGGATTGCTACCAAAAACCTCCCGGAAGCGCTTTCGGTGCGGGGCGATCTGGTGTACCAAAGTGGGGGGCATGTGAACGGAACCGTTACCGAACTGCAATTGACCGGAAGCTTTGATCAGGAGTTTAATTTACCAGGGCTGGAATTGTCCGGTCTGTTGTTGGATAAGGCATCGGGCACGGTGAATATAAGACATGGATTGACCATTTACCAATCTTTTCATCAGGTAAGTGGGGATGTGGATTTTCATGATCAGGCCCTAATCCTGGATTTCGGCCCCACCGGTACATACACTTACGCTGGGGGAAATTGGTACAACCTGGGCCAATTGCAATACGAAAACCTTCCTTTGACTTTGGGAGCCATCAATGCTACTTTCCCCATTTTTGATACCTGGCTGGATGCCCCCCGACATTTCTTACTCGAGGGAAATTTATCGGCTGCCGGGCATTCATTGGAATTGGGATTTACAGAAGCTCCGGGCGTAACTTATGACCCGGAATTTACCGATGAGGGAGAGGCGGTGGTATACCATTTAAATAGCTTTTTCGAGCTGAACCTTTCCGGAACGGATCCGGCGCAGCTTAATGCCTGGATATTGGCAGAGGACCTGGCTGTACAGGACATCAATCACCTGAGGATAGTTGGTCCCGGAGAGGAAGCCATAGGAGATCATGTACCTGCTTCTCTAAAAGGAGAAATGCTTTGGGCAGGCAGGCTTTTTGATTTTAATGAAGCTCAGGATCGGTTTCTGACCATTGGCAGTACAAGCGAACTAAGTGTATTGCCGCTGGAATGGCTGGGATTTGAAGCGGCATTGGTTGGGGACAGGGTGGTGCTTTCCTGGGAGAGTACATCTGATGAGCAGGTACTTTATACCGTAACACGGACAAATGGAGATGAGCTTGAATTTTTACCCATAGGTCATTTTCAGGAAAATCAGCCTGGAATTATCATCCGTTTTGAAGACCCTGAATTCCCTAAAGACCAGCCTTTTTGGTTCTATCAGGTAATGGCAGAAGAAGGCCAAATGGAAACCAGCTTCAGTCCCGTGGTCAGGATTTCAAATCCTTTTTATGACAGGCAGGTTCCCGGTATCCATCCCAATCCCTATCGATCAGGTTCCATTAATGTTAATTTAGGTAGTTGGACCTCACTGGACATAACCGCTATAAAGGTGTGGAACATGAAGGGAGTGGATTACAAAACTTTTATTTTTGAGCAAGACTTTCACCCCTTGATTTTAGAAAGTCAATTGAGATTGCTTCCAGTAGGAAATTACCTGATTCAGCTCCAGGGTCCGGGAAAAATTCACACACTAAAATGGCAAAAGCTAAACCCTTAAACCCGAAACAGCCATTACGGATCTACTGGGTTAAAAAAATGACAGGTTTTTTATGACCGAATAGGCATTTAGCGGAATATGCTGTAATTTTTGGATTCATTTTCAAATCATGATGACTTTTGTATTTGTCGCCCTTAGTATTCTGTTGCTGGTTTTGATGATCATTTGGATAAAGGTGGAGCCTTTTATCGCATTTTTGATTACTTCCATCGTTGCCGGATTGTTTTTGGGGATCCCTCTGGAGGCCATCGCCTCTTCCATACAGGATGGAATAGGGGATTTGATGGGAGCACTGGTAATTGTCATTACCCTGGGAGCCATGATGGGCAAAATCGTAGCCGATAGTGGAGCTGCGCAAAGGATTGCCCTGTTTCTGATGGGTCAATTCGGGGAGAAGCGGGTGCACTGGGCCATAGCTTTTACCGCATTTATTGTGGGCATACCCTTGTTTTTCAATGTGGGGTTTGTTTTGCTTGTCCCATTGGTGTTCTCCGTTTCCTATCAGTATAAGATACCAGCCATGGCCATAGGAATTCCCATGCTGGCAGCCCTTTCGGTAACCCATGGTTTGTTGCCACCCCACCCGGGGCCGGTGGCTTTGGTGGCTCAATTTGATGCAGATATGGGTACCACTTTGATTTATGGGTTTATCCTGGCCATACCCATGGTGATTTTAGCTGGTCCATTGTTAGGGAAATGGCCTTATTTTCAAACCATGCAGGTTAAGCCCTTGCAGGTATTTAGTGCCAAACCCAAGCCGGTAGAAGAACTGCCGGGCTTAGGAAATAGTCTTTTCACTGCTTTGCTTCCCGTGTTTTTACTGATTACCTTATCCCTGATTAAACTGAATGTCGGGGAAGCAAGCAGTGCTTATGGTTTTTTGATCTTTATTGCAGATCCCAATGTGGTGATGTTGGTGTCTTTGATTTGGGCTACCTTCAGTTTGGGGATTGCCAAGGGGGTAAAAATTAGCAGCATCATGGAGGGCTACTCGGGAGCTGTCAAAGACATTGCTTTGATTTTGTTGATCATTGCCGGAGCCGGAGCATACAAGGAGATTTTGGTAGATAGTGGGGTAAGTAGTCAGATTGGAGCCTCACTGGAAGAGTTGCCAGTAAATCCATTACTTTTGGGATGGCTGATTGCAGCTGTCATTCGGATATCCGTAGGATCGGCGACGGTAGCTGCTCTGACAGCAGCCGGCATCATAGCCCCTCTGGTGACCACAGGCGTGACCGACCCTAATTTAATGGTGTTGGCCATTGGAAGTGGCAGCCTGATTTTTTCCCATGTCAATGATGGTGGGTTTTGGCTGGTCAAGGAATATTTTAACCTGAGCATCAAACAGACCTTTCTATCCTGGACTTTGTTAGAGACAATAGTTTCGTTTCTGGGATTAGCAGGGGTTTTAATGATAGATTTATTTGTTTAATAGTTAACAATAAAAGAATGGAAATTATGTCAGCTGAAGGAAAATTAAAAGAAATGGGTCTGGTATTGCCTCCGGCACCCCCTCCGGGAGGGGTCTACCGTCCAATAGTCATTACAGGTAACCTCCTGTATCTGTCAGGCCATGGTCCGGTACTTGAAGACGGGACGCTGATCAAAGGAAAGGTAGGTATCGATTTGGATAAGGAGCAGGGCAAAGCAGCTGCCAGACAAGTGGCCCTTACCATGCTAGCTACCCTTCAGACCCAGTTGGGAAGTATAAATAAAGTCAAGCGGGTAATTAAGGTGCTGGGAATGGTTAACAGTAGTTTGGATTTTGAAGACCATCCCTACGTCATCAATGGCTGTTCAGAACTTTTCAGGGATATTTGGGGAGAAGAAAATGGTATCGGATCCAGGAGTGCAGTGGGTTTTGGGTCTTTGCCCGGAAATATTTCTGTAGAAATTGAAGCCACCTTTGAACTGAACCAATAATGTTTATGAATGAACAATGGTATGCCCTCAACCACCCGGAAAACATAGATAGCCCGGCACTATTGGTGTATCCCGACAGGGCAAAAGAAAACATACAGCGGGCCATTGATGTGGTAGGCTCCCCGGATCGCTTACGTCCACATGTAAAGACCAATAAGTCCATAGAGGCTTGTCAGATGATGATGGAAGCAGGAATAAAGGCATTCAAAGGGGCCACTATAGCAGAAATTGAAATGTTGACCCAGGCTGGAGCCAGAGATATATTGTTGGCTTATCAGCCGGTAGGTCCAAAAATTGATCGTTTTTTGCGCCTGGTAGAAAGCCATCCGGATATTCAATTTCATTGCCTGACAGACAATGAAATGGCGGCTAAATCCCTATCATTAAAGGCCCAGGAAAAAGGTATATTGGTTTCGGTATATATTGACCTGAATGCAGGAACCAATCGGACGGGGGTAAAGCCCGGAGAAAGTGCAGAGACACTTTTCCATGCTGTTTTAGCCCTAAAGGGCTTGCAAATCAAGGGTTTTCACCTGTATGACGGGCATTTGAGAAATCCTGTCTTTACTATCCGAAAAGAGGAATGTGATACGGGTTTTGCACCCATTGCGGCCATGCGTCAAAAATTGGAGAAGGAGCATGGGCTTACCTTGGAAGTCATTGCGGGTGGTACCACCACTTTTCCGATCCATGCCAAAAGGGAGCGGGTGACCTGTGGTCCCGGTACTTTTATCTATTGGGATGATGGCTATTCCGGCACCCTGCCCGAACAGGATTTTTTGTTTGCTGCGCTGCTGCTAACCAGGGTAGTTTCTTTTCCGGCTGAAAACCTGATCTGTGTAGATTTGGGGCATAAAGCCATCGCCTCGGAGAATCCACTGGAGAAAAGGATTCGCTTTCTGAATGCCAATGACCTCACGCCGGTAAGTCAAAGTGAAGAACATTTGGTGTTACAGACGCCTCCGGGTCATGATTACCAGATTGGAGATGTCTTGTACGGCGTTCCTTATCACATTTGTCCCACGGTTGCCTTGCATCAGGAAGTTGTCCTGATCCGGGATGCTGAGGCAGTGGGTAGCTGGAGGACTGTTTCCAGGGACCGAAGAATTTCAATATAATGTTTGCAATCAATTTAATTCAAGATCCATGTTTACTATAGATGCCCACCTTGACCTCAGTATGAATGCCCTTGAATGGAACAGGGATTTGACACTTTCGGTAAAGGCAATCAATGAAAGGGAAAAAGGATTATCAGATAAGCCAGACAGGGGAAATGCTACCGTATCCTTGCCTGCTTTGAGAGAAGCAGACATAGGGCTGGTAGTAGCTACTCAAATAGCCCGGTATGTGGCTCCCGGAAACCCTTTACCGGGCTGGCACAGTCCGGAACAGGCCTGGGCGCAGACGCAGGGGCAGTTGGCCTGGTATGAGGCCATGGAAGAAAAGGAGGAAATGGTACAGATCCGTGACCTGAAATCTTTAAATGCACAGGTCAATTTGTGGCAAAATGGAAGTGAAAATTCCAAAAAGCCTGTTGGCTACATACTTTCCCTGGAAGGGGCTGATTCCATTGTTAATTTAAGTTACCTGGAAAAATCCTATGAAAAGGGGTTGAGGGCATTGGGTCCTGCACACTATGGACCCGGCAGGTATGCTCAGGGAACTGATGCTACAGGACCTTTAGGTCCCGAAGGAAGGGACTTGCTCAAGGAAATGGAACGTTTGAATATTATTCTGGATGCCACTCATTTATGTGACACCTGTTTTTGGGAGGCTTTAGATCACTTTAATGGACCGGTTTGGGCCAGCCACAATAATTGCAGGTCATTGGTGAACCATAACAGGCAATTCAGCGACGAGCAAATCAAAGAACTGATCAACAGGGGAGCCGTCATCGGAGGTGCACTGGATGCCTGGATGATGGTTCCCAACTGGATAAAGGGGGTTTCAATGCCTAAAGAAATGGATTGCGACCTGGAAAAAGTAATCGACCACATGGATCATATTTGTCAAATCGCTGGCAATGCCAGACACATTGGAATAGGTACAGACCTGGATGGAGCCTATGGCAGGGAGCAAAGCCCTTACGACCTGGAGACCATTGCTGATATCGGGCGTATCCCAGGTATGCTGGCGAAAAGGGGGTATACCAAAGAAGATGTTCAGCTGGTCATGCATGGCAACTGGTTGAGGTTCCTTCAAAAAGCATGGTCGGATTAGAAATTTAATAAAAGATGAATAAAATTAAACAAAAATGAAAAATATTCTGATAGGTAAATATTGACAAAAACCCCTTTTAAAGTTTTTAAAAGGGGTTTTTTAGATCTATCTCCCGAATTAGTCTCATTCCTGTTTAAGAAAAAGGAAAAAATATTATACAAAAAGCTTGTTTTGTTGTTTAACAAATAGTAGTTTTGATTAAACAAAAAACAAAAACCATGACGACTCTTGAATTTAGCTACTCCCTCAATAAGTTAAGTAAAACACTAAAGCCTTTTGCCTTGAAATTAACCAGAGACATGGATGATGCCAACGATCTTTTGCAGGATACCATGGTCAAGGCTTTTACCAATAAGGATAAATTTGCAGACGGTACCAATCTAAAGGCTTGGTTATATACGATCATGAAAAATACCTTTATCACCAATTACCAGAGAATGGTGAGGCGGGGAACTTTCGTAGACACTTCTGATAACCTTCACTTTATCAATTCCGGATCAGTAGTCATTGAAAACGATGCTTTCGGAGAGTTTGCCATGAAGGACATCACCAAAGCCATAGAGAATCTGGATAGTGTTTACAAAACACCATTCATGATGCATTACAAAGGCTTTAAATACCATGAGATTGCAGAAAAGCTGGATATTCCGATAGGAACAGTAAAAAACAGGATTCATATTGCACGTAAACTATTAAAAGACGAACTTCAGGTGTATATTACCAAAAATTAAAAGATGACGAAAAGTAAAGTTGTAGTCATTGGTTCGGGATTTGCCGGATTATCTGCAGCAACCCATCTGGCAGCTGAAGGCCAGGAAGTTTTGTTACTGGAAAAAAACCATACCCTTGGCGGAAGGGCTAGAATCTTTAAAGCCGAGGGTTTTTCCTTTGATATGGGTCCTAGTTGGTACTGGATGCCAGATGTTTTTGACAGGTACTTCGAGAGATTCGGAAAGAAAACCCGTGATTATTATGACCTGTTGAGGTTAGATCCCTCCTATGCGGTGATTTTCGGTGAAGACGACTTCATGGAGATACCTGCCAACCTGCAAGAGCTAAAAAAGATATTTGAAGCTTTGGAGCCCGGTGCAGGAAAGCGGCTCGATGATTTTCTACAACAGGCAGCCTATAAGTACCAAAAGGGAATTCATGATCTGGTACATCGACCCAGTCTTTCCCTGATGGAGTTTGCGGATTTTTCTTTGCTAAAGGATCTGTTCAAAATGGATATTTTTCAATCCATGTCCAAACACATTAGAAAGTACTTTTCTCATGAGAAAATCATCAGGCTAATGGAGTTTCCGGTTTTGTTTCTGGGTGAAACGGCCCAACGCATTCCAGCATTATATAGTCTGATGAATTATGCTGACATTGCATTGGGAACCTGGTATCCCATGGGGGGCATGCATAAGATTATTGAAGGCATGGTTTCCCTTGCTGAGGAAAGGGGAGTTGAAATTCGCACCAATGCCGAAGTAAGTCAAATTGTAGGAAGTAATGGTAAAGCTCAACATCTTGTTTTGGCCGATGGAGAAATCATAAATTTTGATGTTTTGGTAGCAGGGGCAGATTACCATCATGTAGACAAAAATTTGCTGGACCCTGCAAATAGTAACTATTCCGATGACTATTGGGATAAACAGACCCTGGCCCCATCTTCGCTCCTTTTCTACCTGGGGATAAATAAAAAGTTGAAAAATCTCCGGCACCACAACCTTTTTTTTGATGAACCGCTGGAACCCCATGCCGAGGCGATTTACAGAAATCCGAAATGGCCGGAAAAGCCTTTGTTTTATGTATCAGCCCCCTCGCAGACAGATTCTTCAGTAGCCCCGGAAGGAATGGAAAACCTTTTTATACTGATCCCGCTGGCACCGGATTTAAAAGATGAGGAAACAATTAGAGAGGATTATTATAATAAAGTGATGGACAGGTTGGAAAAATTTACCCGGCAGTCCATCAGGCCCCATGTCATTTATAAAAGGTCTTATGCTCACAGCGATTTTAAAAAGGACTACCATGCCTTTAAAGGGAATGCTTATGGTCTGGCCAATACCCTCATGCAAACGGCCATATTAAAACCCTCACTGAAAAACAAGAAGCTAAAAAATTTGTACTATACGGGGCAATTGACTGTACCTGGTCCGGGTGTACCCCCTTCCCTGATATCCGGAGAAGTGGTGGCCAAAGAAGTCATGAAGACCATCAAAAAAACTTAAATAATTTCCATAAATTGAGCATGTTATGATCGATCAGCAAAAACTTTTTGATGAAACTGCGCTGGAATGTAGCAAGATAATTACCCAAAGGTACAGTACTTCGTTTACTTTGGGGATAAAGACCCTGCACCGGAAGTTTCACCTTCCTATCTATGCCATTTATGGTTTTGTGCGCTATGCGGATGAAATAGTCGATACATTTCATGATAAAGACAAACAAGCATTACTGGATGCATTTACTAAAGATACATACAGAGCCATAGAGGAGGGAATAAGTCTGAATCCGGTCCTTCATGCCTTTCAGCTTATCGTTAATCAGTATCAGATCGAACATTCACTGATAGCCGCTTTTTTAAAAAGCATGGAAATGGACCTTGATTTCACGACCTATAATGATTCCCGGTATAAAGAATATATTTACGGTAGTGCAGAAGTAGTTGGATTGATGTGCTTGCGGGTGTTTTGTGAAGGAGATGAAAAGGAATACAATAGGTTACAGCATGCTGCCTGTAAACTGGGTGCTGCATTTCAAAAAGTAAATTTCCTCCGGGACCTGAAAAGTGATTTTGAAGACAGGGGTAGGGTTTATTTTCCAGGGGTGGATTTCAAAACATTTGATCATACCATAAAATCTGAGATTGAAGCGGACATTGAACAGGATTTTGAAGCAGCTTTGGCAGGTATCCGCCAATTGCCAAAAGGAGCGATGTTTGGAGTGAAAATAGCCTATTTGTACTACCGGAAATTGTTTCAAAAAATCAAAAAGCTTTCTCCTGAGGTCATTACCCAAAAGCGAATAAGAATTCCGAATGCGCGAAAAATGATGCTTCTTGCCGGGACCTATTTGGGTTATAAAACAGGACTGGGATAAATGAAAGAGGAATATTACTACCTTGGTCTAATGGTCTTTACCATATTGTACCCGCTGGCACAATCCTTTGAACGCAGGATTCAATATTATAAAAAATGGCATGCCTTGTGGCCTGCTACGCTCGTTTCCGCATTGGTATATATTGTCTGGGACCATTGGTTTACGGTTCAGGGGGTCTGGTGGTTCAATGAGCGTTTTATCTTGGGTGTTTATCTATTCGAATTACCAGTAGAGGAAATATCTTTTTTCTTCATTGTACCTTTTGCCTGTATTTTCATTTACGAGGTTTTGATTTATTTCTTTCCCAGAGATTGGATGAAGCCGCTGGGTAGGCCGATGGTATATGTTTTGGTACCGGTACTGATTGTTCTGGGCCTGGTATTTAGAGAAAAGTTATATACCTCCTTCAACTTTATTTTCACATCACTGATTCTTTTGATTCATTTTCTTATCTTTAAAGATAAGGTATTGGGTAGGTTTCTTTTTGGATACCTGGTAACCCTGATTCCTTTCATGCTTGTCAATGGAGTACTTACAGGATCCTGGTTGGATGAACCCATTGTGGGATATAACAACGAGGAGAATTTAGGTATCAGATTGGGAACTGTACCTGTAGAAGACAGCGTATATTTATTTGGGTTGTTGCTGTTGAATATCAGTATTTATGAAAAGTTGCTAAATCGCAAAACATTTAATCAAAAGCCTGGTTTATAGTTTATGTTAAATTTGGATGTACATATTGACCAACATTCCGGTTTTTGTTTTGGTGTGGTTTATGCCATAGAAATGGCCGAAGAAATCTTAAATGATGAAGGTCATTTGTATTGCCTGGGGGATATTGTGCACAATGACGAAGAAGTCAAAAGATTGACCCAGAAAGGGTTGATCATCATCGATCACGAATCTCTGAGAACACTTAAGGATGAGAAGGTACTTATCAGGGCACATGGAGAGCCTCCTTCCACCTATGAATTGGCTATAAAAAATAACTTAACCTTGGTGGATGCCAGTTGTCCGGTGGTCTTAAAATTGCAAAACCGAATAAAAAATTCTTATGACAAAGAAGAAAATATCTATATCTACGGCAAGCATGGGCATGCTGAGGTCATTGGTTTAATGGGGCAAACCAGAAATAAAGCCATAGTTTTCCAGGATATTAGCGAGCTGGATATTCCCTCCCTTCCCAAAAACATTACCCTATATAGCCAAACAACCAAAAGCACTGACAAATTTTATGAGATCAATGAAATCCTGAAAGATAACGGCATTACTGTTAATTCTAACGACACCATCTGTCGGCAGGTATCAAACAGGGATAAGGAATTGAGGGAATTTGCCTCTAAGTTTGACCACATTATTTTTGTGAGTGGCACCAAATCTTCCAATGGGAAGGTGCTGTTTAATGTCTGCAAAGAAAAAAACCCACAAACTTATTTTGTATCCAGTCCGGAGGAAGTTCATTCTCATTGGTTTGCTGAAGGTCAAAGCGTGGGGATTTGCGGAGCTACCTCAACGCCCATGTGGTTGATGGAAAAAGTTCAGGACAGGTTAAGAGATTTTTGAATGTTTTAAATTTCTTATTTGTTTCTTTTTAATGATGGAGGTTTATCAGAATCAAAAGCTGGGTAAAAACATTGATCCTAAAGGAGTAATTATTGCCTTCACAATCATTCTTTTGTGGATGCTATCCCTTATTTTTTTACTTCATTTTCCCATTAATTACAACAATCCGGTTATTTATTTCGGAATAATATGGCAAACGCACCTTTATACCGGCTTATTCATCACTGCCCACGATGCCATGCATGGGGTGGTTGCCTCCAATAGAAAGTTGAATCATACTATTGGCTGGCTGGCGGCCATGTTGTTTTCCTATAATTTTTATTGGAGGCTATTTCCTAACCACCACAAACATCATCAACATGTGGCTACGGAGGAAGATCCTGATTATCATGCTTCAAACCGGTTTTTGCCCTGGTATTTCAGCTTTATATTGAACTATGTCAATATTTGGCAGATATTGCTGATGGCTGTAACGTATAACCTTCTAAAACTTATCTTTCCCGTGTCCAATTTGGTCTTATTCTGGATGCTGCCGGCGGTACTTTCCACTTTGCAGTTGTTTTATTTTGGGACTTATTTACCACATCGGGGAAGTCACGATAACAAACACCATTCCGGCACATTGCCCTCCAACCATATTTGGGCATTTTTGTCCTGCTATTTTTTTGGTTACCACTACGAACACCACGAGGCACCCAATACGCCCTGGTGGAGGTTATGGAAAACTAAAAATGGTTTGTAACACAAAAATCACCTTTTATTGACAAACATTTTTGTTTCATTTTGATTATACTTTCTAAAGCTATTGTCTCATGAAGAATCATTTATTGTTGCTGTTATTATTTTTTGGATTTCAATATATTCAGGCTCAGGATGGTGTAATCCAGGGAAAAATTATCAACCCCATCAATAATAACCCCATACCTTTTGCAAATGTAATCGTTCAGGGACTGGAGACTGGAGCAGTTTCTGATGAAGAGGGTAATTATGTCATTTCTGGTATCAAACCCGGCTTGTATAATGTCAAAGCATCTTTTGTAGGGTTTCAGTCCAAAACATTCTTTGAAGTGCAGGTCAGCAGAGCAAGACCGGTTCAATTGGATTTTGAGCTGGAGGAGGACGCTTCAAATCTGGATGAAGTGGTTGTTGATTCAGATTTTTCCAGATCGGAAGAAACCCCACTTTCAGCGAGGAAATTAAACGCAAATGAAATAGAGCGCTATCCGGGAGGTAACCGGGATATCAGCAGGGTAATTCAGTCGTTGCCAGGAGTAGCCAGTACTGCCAGTTTTAGAAATGACATCATCATCAGAGGAGGGGCTCCCAGTGAAAATAAATTCTTTATTGATGAAATAGAGGTGCCGGTCATCAACCATTTTGCTACCCAGGGTTCTTCTGGCGGACCTGTAGGTATATTGAATGTTAACTTAATCAAGAACGTAGAGGTGATCAGTGGAGGTTTTCCTGCCAACAGAATGAACTCCCTAAGCTCCTTTTTTGAGTTTCAATTAAAGGACGGTCGAAGGGATAAGATGTTTACCCAGGTAACGGTGGGAGCCAGCGAACTGACCCTCTCCAACGAGGGTCCGATTGGGGAAAATACGACCTATATCTTTTCAGCCAGAAGGTCCTATCTGCAGGGCTTGTTTCGGCTTCTTGGTTTACCCTTTTTGCCCACTTTTAATGACTTTACCTTTAAAACCAAAACCAAAATCAATGACAAGACGGAACTTACCGTTCTCGGTGTAGGGGCCATCGATCAGTTTTCGCTGAATTTTGATGTTCCGGGTGAAGAAAATACTGAAGAAAGAGAAAACAGATTATATCTTCTGGATAACCTCCCCATTTCTACCCAGTGGAATTATGCGACTGGCGTTAAATTAAAACGATTCCGGGATAATGGATACTGGACCTTTGTGTTGAGTAGGAACATGTTAAACAATAGGGCTTATAAGTATGCTCAAAATGATGATTCTTTAGAAGAAAACCTGTTGTTCGATTACCTTTCTCAGGAGAGTGAGAATAAATTCCGGGCAGAAAATAGCATTTTTAAGGACGGGCTTACCTTTCAATATGGGGTGAATTATGAGTTCAGCCGATATTTGATAGAAAATTTTGACCGGCAGGTTCTGGTTCAGGATGGACAGGAATTAAACATTTCATCCATTTCGCTTTTCAATAGTTACGGTGCTTTTGCGCTGGCAAGTAAAAAATATTTAGATGATCGATTGTTGGTGAATGTGGGCTTGCGGATGGATGGAAGTGATTTTGGAGAAACAGCCCTGAATCCCCTGAACCAGTTGAGTCCCAGGTTTTCTACCAGTTACCAGTTGAAGGAAAACTTATTCTGGAATGCCAATGCCGGTATTTACTATCAAAAGCCTCCTTACACGGTTCTGGGTTTTCAAAACAATGAAGGAGCTTTCGTCAACCAGGACAATGATGTTCGCTTTATCCGGGCTACACATTTTATTTCAGGTTTTGAATGGCAGTTTCCGGCGAAAAACAGAAAAGTATCTGCAGAGGTATTTTATAAAAAATATGGGAACTATCCCAGTTCTCTCAGGAATGGAATTGCACTTTCCAATTTGGGTGCAGATTTTGGGGTGATTGGGAATGAGCCCGTAAGCTCAGATGCAGAAGGAAGGGCTTATGGTTTGGAATTATTGGCGCAGCAGCGGCTTTTCAATGATTTCTATGGAATTGCTGCCTTGACCCTGGTCCGTAGTGAGTTTACCAATCCAAATACAGGATACCTGCCATCCTCCTGGGATAATCGGTTTATTGTAAGCCTTACGGCAGGCAAGCGCTTGCCCAAGGATTGGGAGATTGGAGGCAGGTGGAGGTTTTTGGGAGGAACCCCTTTTACCCCGTATGATTTTCAAGCCTCCTCCTTGCGCAGCAACTGGGATTTATTCAACCAGGGTCTATTTGATTTTTCCCGAATCAATGCTGAACGGCTCAATAGTTTTCATCAGTTAGACCTCAGGATAGACAAAAAGTACTTTTTTGATAAATGGAGCCTCAACTGGTATTTTGATGTGCAGAACGCCTATAATTTTCAGGCAGAACAGCAACCTGATTTGGTCCCTCAACGGAATGATCAGGACCAATTGGTAGTCGATCCGGAAGATCCTTCGCGTTACCTGCTGCGGGAGGTTCCTAATCCTGCAGGTACAGTTTTGCCAACTATTGGCCTGATTGTAGAATTTTAATCAGGCAATGTAGTATCTTCGGGCCTTGATGAAGAAAATATTCCTCTTTATTCTGGCCCTGTCTCCGTTCTTTTTTTCACCTGTTGCTGCACAGGACCTTCAGGGTGAAGACAGCATCAGTGGCAAGATCTCTACTGTTGACAAGCTTTTTGGTGTGGCTGATCGCATGGTTGACTTGTTAAGTACCGATTCCTGGACTTTTATTCCTGCATTTACCTATTCACCAGAAACCAGCCTTGGCATAGGGGGGCGGGCACTCAGGATATTTCGTTTAGGAGATCAAGCGGCTGTCCATACCCGCCCTTCTTCCTTGCCACTAACTTTGCTCTACACCTTAAATCACCAATTGATTCTTACCGGTGAGCTGGAACTATGGATGGATGAGAACAAGTCGTTTCTAAATAGCAGGGTAGCATTCTCAGATTATCCTTTTCAATTTTCAGGTATTGGGAATGATGTGGCAGCAGCGGAATATTATGCGACCAGGTATTTTTATTTTCATCTTTATTATGAACAAATGCTTGGAAAGGGTATTTACCTGGGACCAAGATATGAATTCAGGGTAGATGATATTTATGAAAAAACCCCCGGGGGATTGTTGGCAAGCAGAAATATACCTGGAAGCAATGGGCAGCGATTATCCGGATTGGGTTTGGCGCTGAATATGGATAAACGGGATAATATATTCCAGCCCACCAGGGGTGTATACCACCAGTTGACATGGATGAAGTTTCATTCTTTTTTTGGCAGTAATTTTGATTTTAGCCAGTGGGTTTTAGATTTCAGAAAATATTGGCCCATCAGGGAAAATCAGGTGTTCGTAGGGCAGGCTAGGTTTAGTTTTACCCAGGGAAGAGCTCCGTTTCAACATTTATCCCTGATAGGAGGTAGTGACCTGATGCGGGGTTATTTTGAAGGTAGGTACCGGGACAAGCACGCAATGGTGTATCAGGTAGAATGGAGATTTCCTGTCTACCGTAAACTTAGAATGGTTGGATTTGGAAGCGCAGGTCAGGTGGGAAGTTCTTTAGGGGCATTTGGATTCAACGCTAACCTGAGATTTGCAGCTGGGCTTGGCTTTAGGTACAGGCTGAATGATGACGGACTGAATTTGCGAATTGATTTTGCATTTGGCGATCAACCTGCCTTTTATTTTGGACTTAATGAAGTGATCTGAGTTGTTTTGCTTGTAATTTAAAGAGGTGACCATGGAAATAAATGCACTAAATAAACTGTTTGGAAACATGGACATTTATTTATTGGATCAATTGCTGAAGGGCAGGTTCAACAAAGAAATGATCATTTTGGATGCAGGCTGCGGTGAAGGAAGAAATACCCACTACTTTATTCAGCAAGGCTATAAGATCCTTGGTACAGATAGCAATCCTACAGCCATAAGTATGGCAAGGATCGCTGCAAAAACCCTGGATCCTACTTTTGATACACAGCGTTTTCAAGTAGCTAATGTGGAGGAGCTACCTTTTCACGATGGGGCTTTCAATGTCATTATTAGCAGTGCTGTCATGCATTTTGCGAATGATTTGACGCATTTTACGGCCATGATGCAGGAACAAATGCGTGTACTGGCGCAGGGTGGTTTGTTTTGGTTAAGAATGTGTACTGATGCAGGTGGCTGCTTTACGGGTATGGCTGCCACTTCAGATAAAAAACAAAAGCTTCCTGATGGTACCGAACGTTTCATCCTTACAGATGAATTGGCCCAAAAGATCATGCAGCAATATGGACTGATGCCATTGGAACCGGCTAAATCTGTTTTGGTACATGGCCAAAGGGCCATGGGGGTGTTTTTACTCCAAAAGGGTAGGTTTAAATAAAAAATGAGCGAATCATTCATGATACAGATGGACTTACAATACGCCCTGGAATTGATTGGGACCTATTTTTTTGCTATATCCGGTGCGTTGGCAGTTCAGGATAGAGAACACGATTTATTTGGAGCTGGATTTACCGGATTTATTACTGCTATTGGAGGGGGTAGTTTGAGGGATATTCTTTTAGGTGCCTATCCTTTGGTGTGGATTGGAAATGTGAATTTTTTGTATGCCATCTTTGCCGGATTGATCACCACTTTTCTTTTTTCTTCGGTAGTAAGCAAGCTCAGAAAAACATTTTTCCTATTCGACACCCTTGGTATCGCCTTTTTTACCATTTTGGGAGTGGAAAAATCTTTGCTCTTGGGTTTCAGGCCAGAAGTAGCTGCGATCATGGGCATGTTCAGTGCAGTAATGGGAGGGGTAATCAGGGACACCCTGACCAATGAGATGCCCATCTTATTCAGGAAAGAGGTGTATGCTTCTGCCTGTCTGGCAGGAGCAGTGGTATATTTAGGGCTGAATTATTTTGGATTGGAAAGAAACATCAATTTGCTTGCATCCATTGCCCTGATCATTTTAATCAGACTCATAGCTGTAAGATTTAAACTTAGTTTACCCACCCTGAAATGAAAAATGTGAGAATAAAATGACAACCAACAGGGGTGAATTTTCATTTATTAGGGTATATCTTTAATCGTACATTTAAAAATCAATTCATTTTATGCAGATCAATATTTTTCAAAGTAGCCAAACGCTACACCAGGCGGTAGCGGATGAAATAATCGAAACTGTAAAATCCAAGTCTGACAGCGTATTGGGTTTATCCACCGGAAGTTCTCCGGTGGAAACCTACAAGCTACTTGTAAAAGACCACAAGGAAAATGCGACAGATTATCGCAGGATAGTGACCTTTAATCTGGATGAATATGTAGGCTTGGAAGGAGATCACCCACAAAGCTACCGTTACTTCATGAATACCCATTTGTTTAACCAGCTCAATATCCCGTTGGCTCAAACCCATGTTCCCCTGGGTGTTGGAGATCTGGAACAGAATTGTAAAGCCTATGAAAGCCAAATCCTGGCTGCCGGAGGGATTGATCTTCAGTTGCTGGGCCTTGGAACGAATGGACATATTGGCTTCAATGAACCTGGGACTCCATTTAGCAGCAGCACCCATGTTACGCCACTTCTAAAAGAAACCATTGAAGCCAATTCCCGTTTTTTTGGGGCCAGGGAAGAAGTGCCTACTCAAGCATTAACTATGGGGATAAAAACCATCATGGAAGCCAGGAAAATTATTCTTCTGGCCTATGGAAGCCATAAGGCGGCAGCAATCAGGGATATGGTCAACGGCCCGGTTTCGGATGCTCTACCTGCCAGCATTCTACAAAATCATGGGGATGTCACCTTATTTTTGGATGAAGAGGCTGCATCCTTATTGCAATAATTGATTAAGTGGAGGAAGGGCTTGTAGGGGAACCAGAATTTTTGATCCGGTTTAATATTAAATTTCGGAGGTATATTTTGAAAACAGTGCCCTTTCCTACTTCACTTTCAATCTTAATTTTACCATCATTGGCACGGATTTGCTCCCTGACCAGGTACAGACCCAGCCCCTTACCCTCTACGTGGTTATGAAAGCGCTGGTACAGACCAAAAATACGGTCACCATACCTTTCCAGGTCCAGTCCGATACCATTGTCTTCAAATTGAATCACACAATAATTTTTTTCCCTATAGGTAGAAATCCAAACTTCGGGTGGACGGTCAGGATGCTTGTATTTGACTGCATTCGTCATGAAATTCATGAAAAAGTTTTCTAAATGGGCATAGACGTAATTCATTTCTTCCAAACCCGAAAAATCCTTGTGAATTTTGATTCCTGATTCTTTTAGTTGGTTAAAAAGGCTTTTTTCAACGTTGTTGAGCAGCATTTTGAAATCAATCAATTCTACTTTGGGAATTTTTTGTTTCTTTATGGATACCACTTCTATCAAATCCTGAAGGGTAGCATCCAGCAGGCTGGTAGATATTTTTAAATTTTCCAGCACCTCCTTGTTCTCCGGATCTGCCGGATCTTCCTCATTAAAAAGGTCGATTAATAGAGAAATATTGACTATAGGAGCCCTCAAATTATGGGATACAATGTAGGCGAAACGCAAAAGCTCTTCATTGTGTGATTTTAAATCTTTGATCAGCTTTTCCCTTTCAGCTTCCATTTTTTTTGCCTCGGTAATGTTTTGTTTTACCAGTAGAATCCGATCAGTTAGCCCGGAATCATTCTTCAAGGGAACACCAATTTTCAAAAATTTTTGCTGATTGGCTTCAATTTCGTATGAAACTGTTTTGCCACGCAATATTTTTTCGAGGTTTCTTTTTGTAAGGGTTAAATTTTCTCCCAAGAATTGATCCAGGTGATTGGTGCCGACTAGTGTTTTGGGGTCTGTTCCTGATAACCTGTATTCCTCTCCGTCTGTAAATATGTAGTTGAAGGATTTATCTAAAACATCGATGGTGCCCCTGGGAAAGTTTTCAGCAATACTTCTGTAAAGTTGTTCAGAAGCAATCAGTTTCTTTTCCGAATGTGTCCTGTCGGTGATATCATCCACGAAGACTACATAAGATACTTGATTCTTTCTTCCGTATTGGATGCGGGTAAAGGATATCTTTAGCTCCTTATAATCATCCTTTTCATGGTGAAGTAAATAGTATGCGGTGCTTTTTTTTGAACGGGAGAACTGAGTAATTACTTCTTGCAGACTTTCTTTTTTACCCTCTTTGATCAATACCGTTTCCATTAATTCCTCCTTTTTTTTCAGGTTGAAAATGGGAAGGGTTTTGTTATTGATCAATGTGATTTCAAACTGATGGTTAACCGCAAAAATGGCATAGGCCGTACCATTGAGTATGGCATCATGCATAAAGTTAGTCTCCTGCAAGGCAGATTCAAATCTGTATCGCAGTAGTTCCTTGCCTATCCAGTCTCCCAGGATGCGGAATAATTCCTCATAGAGGTATTTGTTTTTTACCGGCTTATCATCCAAAAAGCAGAGGGAGCCAATTTTAATGTTGGTTTTATCTAACAAATCTATCCGGATTATTGACGAAATCCCGTTGTTTTCAAAAAACTCAGTAGATGGGCAAAAGTCCGGATGATCAGTATCTGTGATCAATATGCTGGAATGTGGTTGTTCATTATAGAGTTCCTTGTTGATAAACTTGGTCCATTTTTCCGAGGTGTTTTTCAATTTTTTCCCTAATCTCCTTAAGGAAACCAATTCATAAGTATGACTGAAAGGGTTTAAATTGGTCACCATACAATAGGTAAAGCCAAGTTTCTTAAAGATCAATTGGGTGATTTCATCAAAAAGCGTGATGCCTTTGAAGAGCGATGAAATTTCAGAAACTTCCTGAAGGGTTTTTTGAATGAATTCCTTTTCTGAAAGGTCCTGCAAAATGCCTTCCTTTTCCTTGAGGTGTTTTTGGGCTTTGCTAATTTCTGAAACATCATTGAGGATACCGACCAATATGGTTTTATTCGAAGGAATATTGTAAAACACCTTCAAACTGTTTTTTAGGTGCAGGTAATCCCCGTTTTTAGTTTTGACCTGATAGGTGTATGTATAAGCATCTTTTTCATAGTGGTCAGCAAAGAGCAGGTCCTTTACCTTGTTCCTGTCATCAGGATGAATGATTTCGAGCCAATCCCAAACAGAAAATCTTTTGAACCTGGATTCCTGATAACCAAGTAATTCATTAATTGCCCCGGACCAAATCATTTCCCTGTCCTCCTTCAGGTATTCGAAGTAAATGATATCTAAAAAGCTGTTGTTCAGGTAATTTGATTCTTCCTCTATGAGGTTAGGAAATTTGGGCCGATGAGCATCTTTCTTCAGGCTGAGCAGGTGGTAGCCATTTTCCAGGTTATGGTTGTCGAGTTTTAAAATATCAAGATCCAATACCAGACCGTTCAGTTGACCTTTGCAGAGTTGTTCAAGTTTGCGGGTATCCGAAAACCTGTATTTTTCATTCAGGTAGCGGCAAAAAGCCTCCAGGTTTTCAGGAAAATACCCCGAGGGATTTTTGATGTCTGTAAAAATATGTTGTCTTTCGCTCTGGACTATCCAGGAGGACTGTATTTGCGGGGGCCTTTTGGGATTGATCATGGCGTTTACCAGATAGGTTCCATCTTGCTGAGCCATCGTAAAGCCTTCAATCCTCACCCAGGTAAAGCAGGAATGATTCACAAATAAAGGGACATCCAACACCTCAGCACGACCCAGAAAATCAAATATGGTTTCAAAAATTGGTTTTTTGACCGTAGGAAACACCCGACTAAAAAAATCCACCTGGTACATTTTAACGGGATCATTGAAAATTCCGAAGAATCCTTTCGATACATAAAGGGTCTCAAAATCCTCTTGACCTGTCTTCTTAAAAGTGAGTAACAAGTTGTTAAAAATCTTCTCAGGCATCTATGACTTTGAATGGATTACTACTATTTTGTAGGCAAATATCTTAATAATTTAAGAAAAAATATATAAAAACCGCAAATTAGATGTGATTATCAAAATTTTATATAGGAAGTTCATTAAATAACATGTATGTGTAAAATCACAATTGCTTTTCCAGTAAAAAGGTGATATTATGTAAGGTACGCTTTTCCGGGTCTGATGGGTCGGTACGTAATAGTTCCAGTGAAATTACCTTTCCTTCTTCAGACCTCAGCAGCTCCGTAATGTCTGACAGGTCCCAGAAGACGGCTGGGATTTTATTGATGGTAATGATTTCATCAAACATTTTAACCCCTTGCCGATCAGCGGGTGAATCTTCCCTGACCTGGCTGATATAAAACCGCTTGTCTTCAGCAGAGTAAACCCTTACCATCAGCCCACTCATATCGTACTTGAACTCATCGCTGAATTTTGCCCCTTTCTTGTAAAGCATCCTTTTTCGGGGATAATCCATGATGATTTTCATTCGATTGAGTATATCAGAGCCTAAACTCCCCTGCCTTCCTGTTTCGATAATCACATTAGAAAATTCATTTTCTTCCGGATAGGAAGTAATGACATTTCTGAATTTCAACCCATGAATATTTACCCTTTTTACCCGAGCCACATAACCAAACAAATCTCCTCCCAGAGATCTTCCCAGGTCACTTTCAAGGTTATTTTCCGGCAGTACGATGTCTTCATTGGTTTCCTGATTCAGGAGTAAACCATGATTGGCTCCGGTGTCAATGAGCAATTTAGCTGCCAAATCCGGTCCTTTTATCTGTCGGATGGTGGTTTCTATGTAGGGTTTGTTTCCCTGCATTTCAATATCTATCATCCTAAATCCAAAAGGGCGCCATTTCAAGGCAGACCTTCGATAAAAAACTATGGTGCTGTTATCATAATCAATTTTAACGGGATTGTTTTTGAAAAACTCATGGCCAATTACCCCGAATACCGGTACACCGATGACCTTTTCGAGTTCCAAAAAATCTTCATCCAAAACCAAAATTGCCTGAAATATCCCTTCTACCGGTCCCAGATCAAAATGGTTATTGGGTGACACAGAAGCACTCAGGACGGTTTTGCCGTCTGCTCCAACCAAATTGAGTTTCCGGGTATACTGCATCTCCATTTTATCCGCCAGGGTTTTGCTGAAGAAAATATTGGATTTCACACCGGTATCAAAAAGGAAATTGACCTGTTCCCCTCCATTGATGGAAACAGGCATAATGATAAGACTGTTGGAATCGATAAATGGCAGTTTAACTTTTCTTTTTTCCTCTTTCATATAGAAACCGGGAACCTGGCCTTGCAGGGAAAAAGCAAAGAAAAATAGAAACAAAAATACAAATGATCTTTTGCTGCTTGGGTGCATAGATGCTTGATTCGAATTGGCAGTATTAATATATAAAATAAATTTCAGTACAAAGACTTTAACACCTTTTCTTTGCTGAAGTTTGGGTTTTTAAGGTACTTATTTAGAAAGATTGGAAATAAGTCCTTGGGAGCCTCCTTGGAATGTCAATCGGTTTGATTAATCTAAAAAATACCTCATCTTTAATATTTAGAATGATACAACCATGGCCGATAAGTCAATTATTGAAAAAGCAAAAAAAATATTCGAAAACTATCTGATCCGTCAAGGAAGCCGCAAAACGCCGGAAAGGTTTTCCGTGATAGATGAATTGTATGCCTTACCACAGGATGAGCACATTGATGTGGAAGGTTTATTTTTGAAAATGAGAAATGGAGGGTATTCCATCAGTAGGGCGACCATCTACAATACCCTGGACCTATTGGTGGAATGTGGACTTGCCGTAAAACATCAATTTAAGGATAAGGTGGCCTTGTATGAACAAGCACTGACCTATAAGCACCATGACCATCATGTCTGCAACCAATGTAGAAAAATAAAGGAATTTTCTGATCAGAGGATAAACCTGATCAAAGATGCCATGGGAAAGGAGTTTTCTTCACACATTACCAGTCATTCTTTGGTATTATATGGGGATTGCGAGATTCCCGACTGCGAGAATTTACAGGTGATATAGCCATCAATTTTTACCTGCCGGCTTCCCGGAAAAGACCCTTTTGTATATGGGCTTGCGCATGGCAAACTGTACATAGAGAGCGGGATACAAAAAAAGGTTCAAAATAAAATGGTGTCCCTGGTAATGGATTTCATCCCTGATTACCGATTGGTTTTCCCCTTGTTTAATAACCCTGTGTTTGTGCTTCCAGGATTTCAGAAAAAAGGGGAGTTTTTTGCCTTCATCAATAAAGAAAAATTCATTTTCATCCGTGTGATCAGCTGTAATTTCACTGGTCCACACTTGCTTGAACAATAAAAAATTCAATTCCAGACTTACCAGATCCCCTTTGCTTGATCCATCAAATCGCAATAACTTTACAGGAGGAAAAGGAGGGTTGAGGGCTTCAAATAAGTCCCTGTTAAAACCCTCCTTTACACTCAGGTATGGCTGATCTACTTTTGTGGAAAGATTAATTCTCATCCGATCTTCATTGCTTCAAACTATTATTGCATTTTTTTCAAATACTGGAACAGGTCACTGTCGGATGAGATCACCAGATTAGTTTGTTCATCCAGAGAATTCTCCAATGCTTCCATGGACCTTAAAAATTTATACAATGAAATGGATTGTTGGTTTTTGTTATAAGCCGAGGCATAAATGGCTGTAGCTTCTGCATCAGCTCTACCTCTGATTTCTTCCGCCTCTCTTTTGGCTTCAGATTGAATCTGTGCCAGATCCCGCTCCTTATCACCCTGAATTTTCCGGGCTTCTCCCTGGCCCTCCGAACGAAATTGATCAGCAATCCGGTTCCTTTCACTAATCATTCGGTCATAAACACGGTCCCTGACTTCATCTACGTAGTTCATCCTTTTGAACCTGAAATCTAAAATCCTTACCCCAAGGTCTGTGGTCCTTTCATTGGCCTTTTGCAGTACAATTTCTTCTATGGCCTCTCTTCCAACCTCAATGTCTTCCAGGATTTCCAATTCTTCCATAAAATCTTCCGTAACCTCAGGTTCCCGATTGGTGGACCGAACTATGTCAAGTAAGTCATTGCTGGCAATGGCATTCCTTGTCTCTCCATCCAGGATATCATCCAATCTGGATTGGGCGGATCTCTCATCACGTAACCTGATAAAAAACTGAAGGGGATCCGTAATCTCCCAACGCGCATAAGTATCGACAAAAATAAACTTTTTATCTTTCGTGGGAACCTGATTTTTGTCTCCGTCCCACTCCAGGTATCGCTTGTCAAAAAACTGTACTTTTTGGATGATGGGAATCACGAAATTTACTCCTGGATCAGTCCGGGGTTCTCCTACCGGCTTCCCAAATTGGGTAACAATCGCCTGTTCTGTCTCATCAAGGATAAAGACACTTTGCCCAATAAAGAAAATGGCGATCACAACCAGAATTATATATAATATTTTACTTTTTTTCATATGATTATTATTGTCTTTTCGCATTTAGATAGCCTGTCTCCATACTAAATCGGGGGAATCTTTGACGATTAAAATAACCATCGCCCTGTGTGTTTAACGATGATTTTAATGGTGTCGATTTCATGAGATGCTATTTTTAATATCGCTTTTTAAAAGTGAAATTAGGGTGCCGGGTTTGTATTGGCCTTATTCAGGTTAAGTAGCGGTAAAACATTGCTTCCCCGCTCATCTGTAATGATTTTATTCCCGATTTTGGGAAGCACCTTTTCAAGGGTTTCCAAATACAGCCTTTGCCTGGTCACCTCCGGTGCTTTTATATAGGCTTCAAATACGGAATTGAATCGTTCTGCTTCACCCAGTGCTCCATTGACCCTGTTTAGGGCGTAGGCCTCTGCCAGCTGTATGGTTTCCAATGCTTCTCCCCTGGCCCTGGGGATCACCCGGTTATAATCGGCCTCTGCCTGATTGATCAGGGTTTCCCGTTCTTGCTGTGCTTCATTCACCGCATTAAAACTTGGTTTTACCGGCTCAGGAGGGTTGACATCTTGTAATACTACCTGGTCTATACGGATGCCATTTTCATACTCATCGCACATCTCCTGCAGCAATACTTCTACACTCGTAGCGATTTCCTGCCGGCCAACGGTCAATACCTCATTGACGGTTCTGTCCCCCACAATTTTTCTCATGGCTGCCTCCGACATGTCATTCAGCGTTTTTTCAGCGTTTCGTACGCGAAACAGGTAATTATAAGAATTCACGATCCGGTATTGTACTACCCACTCCACATCGGTGAGGTTGAGATCTCCTGTGAGCATCATGCTCTCGTCGCCATAACCTGATTTAACATATTGAGACTGGGTACCGGATGCGGTGGTTCTGAACCCAAATTCTTGTTTGAGTTGCCTTTGAACTGGAATTTTATACATGGTTTCGGCAAAGGGGATGATAAAATTCAATCCGGGCAAAACAGTTCGGTTATACTCTCCCAATTGAATCACTACTCCCTCTTCTTCCGGGCCGACGGTCTTGATTGTAGAAAACAACAAAATCAGTGCTGCAATTACAAAAATAATCTTGGACAAATATTTTTTTATCCAATCTGGATTGATATTGATTTCAAATTGATTGTCTGACATAAAACAGGCTATATTTTTTCGCAATTTACGATTTCTTGACTGATTTACACCAGTTAAAACTTATCATTTGACCGTACTGCAGGAATGGACTTTAAAACATCCAAAGGAATAAAATAAACAGGATCAACCAAATGGCATCCATGAATTTCCAATAAACCGAAAAAAGCCCCAGTTTCATGGCTTCATAGGGATTAGCCAAAAGAATCAGGGTGCTAACCGGGTCTTTTTCAGATTTTTGTATTTGAACCAGCAGCACAAAAGCATATATCAGGGCCCCAGCCAAATGAAATAAATGAATGCCACTCAAGAGGTAAAGAAAACTTCCCGAAGGAAGCCCCTTAAAATCTATACCCATATTGGATAGCTCACGCCAACCTGTGAATTGTAAGGTTGAGAATAGCAAGCCAAGCAGTAAGGTGATAAAAAGATAGATTTTTGTTTTTTCAATGTTATTGCTGTTAAAGTAAGGGAGGATTTTTCCAGAGGTAAAACTGCTAATAATAATGACCATACTGCTGAGGATAAATGATTTAGGGATAGCAAACTGGTCATACCTGCCGGCTTCAGGTTGAGAATTTACAAAGGCCGTCATCAGGAATAAAAAAATCAATCCACTGCCAAACATACCCAGATACATGATGGTCCTGTATGGATGCAGGTTTTCAATTTTTTCAAACCAGTGGATTTTCTTTTCTTTTTGCATAAGCTCACCAATGAAACATTACAAACACAATTTTTGTTGGTTCGTTCTGGTATTAGTTTTGAATTTTCCAGACAGGTTTCTCCTGTTGGAAAAGGAAATGAGGACTATTACAGGGGAAATTAATAAATTGCGACAATTATTTTCAAGATCATTTAAAATAAAAATAGTTGGATAGGCGGTCATTTTTGTCTCTCTATGAGGAGGATCCATTTGTCAGAAACCTGGCATTGGCAATTGAAGGAGGTAAGCATTCCAGGTTTCAGTTAAAGGGGCTTTCCGGAAGTATGGATGTGGTTTTAATCCAGGCCATGACAAAATTGGTCGGGGGTTTTCACGTAGTGATAGGCCATGATAAGGAGGATGCTGCCTATTTGGGAAGTGACTGGCAGGCATTGACGGGAGAAGGACCCTATCTTTTTCCAGCCAGCTACAAAAAGCCCTACCACCATGAAGACATTGAAAATGCCAATGTGTTGATGCGGGCCGAAATCCTCAATAAGCTTTCCGGATCACCAACAGATGGCAAGGTGCTGATTACTTCTCCGGAAGCCATATATGAAAAAGTAGTCAACAAGAAAAGCCTCAAGGAACATACATTTACTGTAGCGGTGGGTGAAAAGGTAGACCTTTCTTTTGTAGAGGAGCTTTTACATACCTATGGTTTTGAAAAGGCTGACTTTGTCTATGAAGCAGGCCAATTTGCCGTTAGGGGTGGAATCATTGACATTTTTTCCTACGCCAATGATATGCCTTATCGCCTGGAGCTTTTTGGAAAGGAGATTGATAGCATCAGGACCTTTGATCCGGAGACGCAGTTGTCTACAGTGCAAATTGACAAAATCAGCATTATTCCCAATATTCAGACCAAAATGGAAAAGGAGTTCCGGCAACCTGTCATGGATTTCTTTCCCCCGGACACCTACCTGTGGATCAAGGATTATAAACACTGTATGGATGTACTGGAAGGCCTGTTTGATAAGGCCAAAGGATATTTTCAAGATGCTATAGGAGGAGATTCCAATGCCTTACTTATGGCACCGGAAAAGGTGTTTTTGGCCGCAGATGAATTTGAAAAAGGGATGGCTGCCTTTACCCAACTGGCTTTTGGCCATAGATTTGAATGGGAAGGTGTGGCTGATTTTCAATTTCACAGTCACCCCCAGCCTTCCTTCAACAAGCATTTTGATTTACTGGTCCGTGATTTGAACGAAAATGCGGCGAAAGGAATAAGCAATATCATTTGCTCTGAAAGTGAAAAGCAAATCGGTCGTTTGTTAAATATTTTTGCAGAGCTGGACCCCACACTACCTATTCAAACCTTGCCCATCAGCCTGAGGGAAGGTTTTATTGATGATTCCCTTAAATTGGCCTGCTATACGGATCACCAGATCTTTGAAAGATTTCACCGCTACAAAACCACCCATGCCTCCTCGAAGTCCAAGGCCCTTACCCTGAAGGAAATCAAAAGTTTACATCCGGGAGACTTTATAGTTCATGTGGACTACGGCATCGGAAGGTTTGCAGGTCTGGAAAAGGTGGAGGTCAATGGAAAATTACAGGAAGCCATCCGCCTGGTCTTTCGGGATGATGACCTGCTGTATGTGAACATTCATGCCTTGCATAAGATTTCCAAATACAGCAGTCAGGAAGGTACCCTTCCCAGCATGTCAAAATTGGGTTCTCCGGAATGGGAGAATAAAAAATCCCGGGTAAAGAAGAAAGTAAAAGACATTGCCAAGGACCTGATCAAACTTTACTCCAAGCGCAAAACCGCTCCCGGGCACCAGTTTTCTTCCGATAGTGTATTGCAGATCGAATTGGAAAGTTCTTTTATCTATGAGGACACTCCCGATCAGGCATCTGCCACTTCAGATGTGAAAGAAGACATGGAGAAACCCTACCCTATGGATCGCCTGGTATGTGGGGATGTGGGTTTTGGTAAGACGGAAGTGGCTGTAAGGGCCGTTTTTAAGGCGGTAAATGACCGCAAGCAGGTAGCCGTCTTGGTGCCTACCACCATATTGGCCATGCAGCATTTTCAGACTTTTAAGGAGCGGTTGGCTGACTTTCCCGTGGAAATAGAATACATCAACAGGTTTCGATCAGCCAAAGACACCAAAGAAATCATCAAAAGGGTAGGTACCGGAGAAATTGACATCCTGATTGGTACCCATAGGATTGTAAACAAGGATATTAAATTTAAGGACCTGGGTTTGCTGGTCATTGATGAGGAGCAAAAATTCGGGGTAAAAGTCAAGGATCAGCTCAAACAAATCCGGGTGAATGTGGATGTGCTTACCCTTACCGCAACGCCCATTCCGAGAACCCTTCATTTCTCGCTGATGGGGGCCAGGGACCTTTCTGTGATCGCTACTCCTCCTCCCAACAGACAACCTGTAACCACGGAAATCTACACCTTTAGGGAAGACATCATTCGGGATGCAGTGGCCAACGAACTCAGCCGGGGTGGACAGGTATTTTTTGTCCACAACAGGGTAGGAGAAATTGATTCGATAGCCAACCTGATTTTAAGGCTGGTACCTGATGCCAGGGTAGTAGGCGCGCATGGGCAGATGGACGGTAAAAAACTGGAAAAAATCATGGTCGACTTTATCGAAGGAAACTATGATGTGCTGATTTCAACCAATATTATTGAATCTGGTCTGGATATCCCCAATGCCAATACCATCATAATCAATAGGGCCCATATGTTTGGCATGAGTGACCTGCACCAGATGCGGGGCCGTGTAGGCAGGAGCAACAAAAAGGCATATTGTTTCCTGCTAACCCCTCCCACAGCTACCCTGAGTACCGAATCCAGAAAACGCCTGCAGGCATTGGAAGAGTTTTCTGATTTGGGCGATGGGTTTAAGGTGGCCATGAGAGACCTGGATATCAGGGGAGCAGGAAATCTCTTGGGAGCAGAGCAAAGTGGGTTCATTTCGGACCTGGGATTTGAAATGTACCATAAAATCCTGGATGAAGCCGTTCAAGAGTTGAAACAAACAGAATTTGCCTCACTTTTTGAGGTAGATTTGAAAGAAAAAACAGCTCCCCTCGTACAGGATTGCGTGATTGAGACAGACATGGAGTTGCTCATTCCCGAAAGTTATGTCAGCAACATTTCAGAGCGTTTGAGCCTTTATTCCAAATTGGACAGTATTAAAGGAGAAAGTGAACTGGATGGTTTTAAAGATGAAATCAGAGACCGGTTTGGCCCTATTCCGGATAGGGTACAGGCCCTTTTTGAGACGGTAGAATTGCGCTGGATGGCCGAAAAACTTGGGTTTGAAAAACTGGTGTTGAAAAACGAACAAATGAAATGTTACTTTGTTTCCTCCAAGAATGATGCTTATTTCAGTTCTGCACTTTTTATGAATATTATTAAGTTTATCCAAACCCAGGGTAGGTATTGTAAAATAAAAGAAACCAGGGATCGTTTAATATTGGTAATCAAAGGGGTGGACAGCATCCCTACCGGAAAAAAATGGCTATCCGATATGCTTGAGGAGTGAAATCCGTTAAATTAATTTTGGGCTATTTTATTTATAATTAAGGGTTTAACAGGCAAGTAAGTAGGTATGGCATAAAAAAATTTAAAAAACATGGAATTTTTTTATGAGACAAATAAATACTATGGCATGAATATTTATGTATTATTTCACGAATATCGGCTCAATTTACCTTTGCGGCCATGCCGGGAGAATAAAAGATTATTGGTATAATGTATTATTGATTATATATTAGCGTTTTAATAGGGCAAAACCAAAAAGTTGTCACATGAAATTGGGGAATAAAAAATTTCAAATTAGTTTTTTTGCTACGATAGCAATTTTAGGACTGCTGTTGTCTTCTTGTGGAAATAAATCTGGGCGTAGGACGGCCAGTGATCCGGGAGGAGTAAGTGCATCTACTGGTGCACAGTATAGTTTTGATGAAGAAGACTCTGCTTCATTTCAGGTTTTCAGACTTCCAAGGGAAGTGGTAGGCCCCAGGTTGGTCTTTATCCAGGGTGGAAGAGCAGTCCTTGGTTCCCAGGAACAAGATATCATGGGCTTCAGAGACAATGTAGAAAGAACGGTTACCATTGCCTCATTTTACATGGATGAGACGGAGGTGACCAATGTAGATTATAAAGAATTTTTATTTAATATGGCCAAAAGAGATGGGGTCAGCCAGGACTCAATCCAGAAACTTGAGCCCAATGAAAGGGTATGGGATGGTACCATGTCTTATAATGATGTTTACGCCACTTATTATTTCCGATATCCTGGATTTAACTTTTACCCTGTAGCCGGGGTGAGTTGGAACCAGGCCAATGCCTATAGTCAATGGAGGACCATTTATGTCAATGAGCTGGAGAGGGAGAAAAATGAATTGGATTCGGCACTTACCAAGGACCAGTTGATTGAAAGAGGATCTGTATTTCCAGACTACAGGCTGCCCAATGAAGCAGAATGGGAGTTTGCAGCAAAGGCCATGATCGGAACCCAATACATGGACGAAAATCAGGAAAATGGAAGAATCTATCCCTGGGATGGACGTGGTCCCAGAAACCCCTATAACATCAAAAGAAAATCAAGGCAGGGCGATTTTCTGGCCAATTTCAAAAGAGGTAGGGGTGACTACGCCGGTATTCCGGGTAGCGTTTCCAATGATGGGGAAATCATACCTACCAATGTGTACGATTTCCCGGCGAATGATTTCGGTCTGTACAACATGGCTGGCAACATGAATGAATGGGTTCAGGATGTTTATCGACCCCTCTCTTTTCAGGATTTTGATGACCTGAATCCACTGCGGAAAGACGGTATTTATGATGAGGAAGATACTTACAACACGACTTTGATAGACGATAATTATCGGGTGTATAAGGGTGGATCCTGGAGAGATGTGGCCTACTGGCTGGCACCTGGAACCCGAAGATTCATGCACCAGGATTCTGCCTCTAACCATATAGGCTTCAGATGTGCCATGATTGCTGTAGGGGGTAAGGACAGGTAAAGTTTTAGCAATTGATAAGATAAAATAAAAAAGGGTGGTTTACCCTTTTTTTTATGCCTTTTTTTTCCCCGTTGGTATTTACAAAAAAGCCTTTTGGATGAGAGAAGGGGATAAAACACAATTTTGCTGTTAAATCCTGAATTTAATCTTATTTTTGTAGGCATAATTTATTTAAACTTAGGGATTTGTATGAAGCGGGCTTTATTTTTAGTTTTTCTTGGGCTATTCCTGTGCCAGGAGGGATATGGTCAAAGCTGGAGGAGGGTTGGAGATTGGGGAAATGATTTTTCCTCCATCCAATGGGTAGATGAGAACCTGGGATATATTGCAGGGGAAAACATCCTTTTAAAATCTATTGACGGGGGGTTAAGTTGGGTGGAACAGCAATCGCCGAGCAAGGGAGTCATCATTGATTTTTCTTTTTTTGATGAAAGGCAAGGCCTGCTTCTTGGAGCAGAAGGTCAAATATTCCGCACCGAAAACGGTGGGGAAAGCTGGACGGATTACACCCATCCCGAAAACCACATTTGGAAAAAAATTCAGCACCTTGGCAACGACCTGATAATCGTGATTGGAGAGGAAGGAAATTTTATTCGGTCTTCTGATAGCGGATTGACCTGGCAGGATGGGCAAAAAGTTTCCTCAGCAGATATCAATGATTTTCATTTTATAAACGACACACTTGGTTTTGCGGTTACAACCGATGCAGAATTGCTTAAGTCTGTCAATGCAGGAATCGATTGGGAAGTGATCCCCACAGGATTTGAGGTACCCCTGAATGGGGTATTTTTCACCAGTGATTCTACCGGGTATGCAGTAGGCAATCTGGGGACAATCATAAAGACGGTGGATGCAGGTCTGAATTGGCAGTTTATCAATAGCGGCATAGACACGGACCTGGCAGATGTGGTTTTCCATCCTTCGCTGCCCCTGACGGGGCTTATTAGCGGAAGAAACGGAACGATGCTTCGAACGGATAATGGTGGCCTTACCTTTCTTGCCAGCAATGCCCGGACGAATCAGGATATCAAAACCATGGCTTTCAGGCCAGGGACCAATAATGTGCTGGCAGTAGCCTCTAGTGGTAATTTAATTTCTTCCAACAATTCGGGAGCAAGCTGGGCCGTGCGATTGTCCGGAAGGGCCAATGATTACACTTCCATTCAATTTACAACTGACCTCAGGGGGTATCTGACAGGAGATAATGGTTTAATATTGCTCACCGGCAATGGGGGAAATTCATTCGTAGATCGCTCAAGGCCCATTTCCCTCTCCTTTAATGCCTTGTATTTTGTTTCCAATGGGGCAGGTTATGTATCGGGAGTCAACGGAAATATTATCAGTAGCATTAATTCTGGAGCCAATTGGACCACCCTGAACCCAGGAACCAACAGGGACATTAATGGCCTTTATTTTTTCGATTTTAACAGGGGCTTTGCGGTCGGAGAAAGGGGATTGATCAGCAAAACCGAGAATCGAGGGGTCAATTGGGAAGTAGTGCCTGTAGGTTTGGAACAAACTGACTTTCATGACATACTTTTTTTCAATGAAAATGAAGGACTAATCATCGGAGATAATGGGCTGGTTCTCTTCAGTTCCAATGTTGGGGAGGATTGGGAGCAGGTAAACCTGAATAGTACCGCCAAACTAAAAGCAATAGCCCAATTGGATGAAGGAGTGGCCATTATTGTTGGCGACTCAGGAGCTGCATTTAAAACTTCAGACCGGGGACAATCCTGGAACCGGATTCAGACGGGTATTAACAGGAACTTTACCGATGTGGACTTTCTGGATGAATCTGTGGGCTTCATCACAGGAGATGAAGGGTTAATATTGAGAACGTTTGATGCAGGTGATTCCTGGGAGATGCTACCGACAGGTACCTTTCAGAATTTTACCGGAGTAAGCTTCGGCGACCTCAATGTGGGATACGCTGCAGGAGAAAACGGGATATTTTACCAGTATACCTGTCAGGTTCCTCAGGATATTGCCACGATATTTGGAGAAGATAATATTTGTTTGAGTCAACAGATTTACTCCATTCAGGACCTGGAGGAAGAAGGTACTACTTATGAATGGAGGGTAGATGGGGGCACCATTCTTGAGGGACAGGGCAGTACAAGGGTGGTGGTGCGCTGGGATGATCCCGGAAGAAATGCAGTTCTTGTGAGGGGGCAAAACAATTGTGGCAATGGGAATACCACCGCATTGGAAGTGGTTGTATCTGAGGAGCCAAGACAAGCGGCGGATATACAGGGCGAGGGAGTGGTATGCGTCAATACCCTGGAAGAATACCATGTTGACTCCATACCCGGTACGGAATACTTTTGGGAGGCAACAGGAGGAGTGGTCAGGTCAGGACAGGGTACAGCCAAAATCACCCTTGAATGGACCAATTTAAGGGACCAATCGCTCGCCGTTTCTACTACCAATCCATGTGGACAAGGACCTACCAGCGAAAAACAAATCCGTGTGATTACCATTCCGGAGCAGCCCTCTTCCATACAGGGGCCGGACAGGGTAGGCTTTCAGCAGGCAGATTATGAAGTGGAGGCCCTGCAGGATATCAATTACCAATGGGCCATTGGGGAAGGTGGCGAAATCGTCAGTGGGCAAGGCACAGGTGCTATAAGAGTAGCCTGGACCAATGAAGGTGACCACGATTTGGTGGTAACCCCGATGAATGCCTGTAATCAGGGCCCCAGCCAGACGCTTTCGGTAAATGTGAATTTAATCACTTCTCTGCCAGAGGGACAAAGGCCTTCCGACATAAGGATTTTTCCAAGTCCTTCTTTTGGTGACATTGACATCACCCTAGAGGGCCTATCCTCATTAGTCCAGTTGGAAATCTACAATGCAATGGGACAGAAAATAATGGATATCCCTACCCGGGAGGGTCAATTTGTTTATGCTGTTAAGGATTTGCCCAAAGGTCTTCACCTGGTGATCCTTCGGACTAGGAATGCTGAATATAAACGAAAAATTCTGGTGTTTTAATCATTTACACCACCGTCCTTCATTTTTGCTGCATTTTCAGCAAAACGCAAAGCACTGATAAACTCTTCAATGTTGCCTTCCATTACCTCAGGTAGGTTATAGACAGTTTTGTTGATCCTGTGGTCTGTGACGCGGCTTTGGGGGTAATTGTAGGTACGGATTTTATCTGACCTGTCTCCGCTGCCTACCATGGATTTCCGTTGGGCTCCTACCGTTTCATTGTGCTTGGCCAGCTCTATTTCATAAATCCTGGATCGCAGTACTTTCAGGGCTTTTTCAAAGTTTTTTATTTGGGACTTTTGATCCTGACAAGTGACCACCAGTCCGGTAGGTTCATGCGTAAGTCTCACGGCGGAATAGGTAGTATTGACGGATTGTCCTCCCGGTCCGGAGGAGCAATAGGTGTCTTTTCGTACATCATTCATGTCGATTTGCACGTCCACTTCCTCCATTTCGGGCAGCACCGCTACGGTGGCAGCAGAAGTGTGGACCCGGCCTTGTGTCTCTGTAGCCGGCACCCGCTGAACCCGGTGTACACCGGATTCGTATTTCAACATCCCATACACGTCTGCCCCGGAGACAGAACTGATGATCTCCTTGTATCCGCCGGAAGTACCAAAGGTAAGGTCCAGAACGGTCAGGTTCCAGTTTTGCTTTTCACAAAACTTCTCATACATCCTGAAAAGATCCCCTGCAAATATGGCCGCCTCGTCTCCACCTGTCCCACTGCGGATTTCCAGGATACAATCCTTCGAATCATTCGGGTCTTTGGGAATAAGCATTTTTTTCAACTCCTCCTCTATATCCTCTTTTTTGTCTTTCAACTCCTCCCATTCTATTTTGGCCATTTCCCTAAACTCAGGATCTTTTTCCTTTTCAAGAAGTGATTTGGTGCTGCTGAGGTTATCGAGAATCAACCGGTATTCATCATATACCTTCACCACCTTTTCCAGGTCCTTGTACTCCTTGGAAAGTTTGGTGTATTTGCCCATGTCCGACATGGCATCAGGCTGAATGATCAATTGGGCTACTTCCTCAAATCTTTCTTTAATGGCTTCCAGTTTGTCCTGCATGGCATCTTTTTATTTGGAAGGCAAAATTAAACAATATTGTTGACGAAATCCCGACAAAGGCCAGATTATGGTGGCCTGATGGCAGGGTATAGCAAGATTGATTTTTGTCAGGTTTTGAACTTTTTTGAAGTTTAGTCATTATCTTTAAATAAGCATCTGATATTAAGACAAATGAAAAATACAAAGTGGATTCCCCTCCTATTCGCCCCCCTGCTGTTTCTGGCTTCCTGTGGTGACAACAAGAAAATTGACCGAGATGTGGTGGATCAGGTAAACAAGGCCAATGATGTAAAAAAGGTATCGGAGTCTGAAATAACAGACTATGCCTTGAAATGGGGGGATGAGATCAGTCAGGAAGCCCAGGCAGAGCTTATTGGTACCTTGCAAAAAGCCATCGAAGAGAAGGGAATTACGGGAGCCATAGATTTTTGCCAGCAGGAAGCATTGCCCATTACCAAAAATGTCGCCGAAAAGCATCGGGTCAACATTCGAAGGGTATCTGTGAAAAACAGAAACCCGGAAAACAGCCCTACCGACATGGAGAAAAACCTGCTGGATGCCTATGCCTATAACCTGGAAAATGATTTAGAAAACCGTCCCAATATACAGAAAACAGAGGATGGAGAAGTGTTGCTGTACACCAAGGCCATTACCATCCCGGGTGGGCTTTGTCTCAATTGTCACGGCGAACCTGGCAAAGAGGTCAGCGATGCCACGCTCGACATGATTAAATCACGGTATCCGGAAGATAAAGCCCTGGGATATAAAGTAGGGGACCTCCGGGGCATGTGGAGCATTTCTTTGCCCAAAAAAGAAGTGGTAAAGAACATGTAAGCGGGGATTACCTTCTACCCGAAGCGGCTTTTAGGCTTTTACTTTTATATTTGCACTGAAACTTAAGTCAGTCAAAACGGGAGCATGCCTTGCTCTCATGCATTATTAAATATTTATGAAGAAATTTTACGCAATTTTCAGCTTTATGCTGTTGAATTTCAGTGTTTTAGCACAAACACAAAGCCCTGCCGAATTTTTAGGATACAATCTGGGAGAAAGGTTTACTCCCCATCACAAGGTGGCTGCCTATTATCAACATGTGGCCGCTACCAGTGACAATGTGGTATTAAAGGAATATGGGAAAACGAATGAACTGCGGCCGCTAATGGTCGCTTTTGTTTCCTCGCAGGAAAATATCGAACGATTGGAAACCATCCGCACCGATAACATGAAAAGGGCTGGATTGCTGGAAGGAGACCCTGAACTCTCTATTCCGGTGCACTGGATGAGTTACAATGTGCATGGCAATGAGGCCGTTTCTTCGGAAGCAACCATGATGACCCTTTTTTCCCTCGTAGATCCGGAAAGTGAAACATCCGGGGATTGGTTGGCCAACACCCTGGTGGTACTGGACCCCTGTGTGAATCCTGATGGACAGGAAAGGTATGTGAACTGGTACCAACAAAAAATGAATCAGGTACTTCAGCCAGACCTGCAATCGGTCGAACACCAAGAGCCATGGCCTGGAGGAAGACCCAACCACTACCTCTTTGACCTGAACCGGGATTGGGCCTGGCAGACGCAAGTGGAAACACAGCAAAGATTGGCCTTATACAATGAGTGGCTGCCACAAGTTCATTTGGATTTTCACGAGCAAGGTATCAATTCCCCCTATTATTTTGCTCCTGCCGCAGAGCCCCTTCATGTACAGCTGACGGACTTCCAGCAGGAATACCAGGAGATCTTTGGCAGGAATACAGCCGCTTATTTTGATCAAAATGACTGGTTTTTTTTTACAAAAGAAAGGTTTGACCTGCTTTATCCGAGTTATGGAGACACCTACCCCATGTACAATGGAGCCATTGGCATGACCATAGAGCAGGGGGGGTCGGGCAGAGCCGGTATAGGTGGCTATGATGCCCAGGGAGATACCATTACCCTGAAGGATAGGATCATCCATCACCATACCACCGGGATATCTGCCATAGAGACCACTTCCTCCATAGCCGACAGGGTTTTGGAAGCCTATGAACAATATTTTGCTGAAAGCAGTACCAATCCTTCCGGCCCTTACAAAAGCTTTGTCATCAAGGGTGGAAATCCACCGGCAAAAGTTAAGGCCTTATTGGAACTGCTGGATAGAAATGGAATCCGTTATGGCAGGAGTGGAAAAACCGGCAACTTTAACGGGTTTTCCTATCAAAATGGTGCCTCCGGCAGGCAATTCCTGGCTGAAGATGATATTGTCATCAATGCCTTTCAACCCAAGTCCGTATTGGCGCAGGTTTTGTTTGAACCGGAGCCAGTGTTGAACGATAGCATTACGTATGACATTACCTCCTGGGCACTTCCCTATGCGTATGGATTAGAAGCGTTTGCCCTGGAAAACAGGTTGGATCCCGAATTGGTCTACCAGCCTGAGGATTTTACCGAAAATCAACCAGATCAGGATGTATTGGCATATATCGCTCCCTGGAATGCCACCGTACATGTCAAATTTCTGACCGGCCTGCTTCAGGAAGGGATCAGGGTA
Organism: Cyclobacterium sp. SYSU L10401; assembly: GCF_010993705.1. Taxonomy (GTDB): domain Bacteria; phylum Bacteroidota; class Bacteroidia; order Cytophagales; family Cyclobacteriaceae; genus Cyclobacterium. The sequence continues at coordinate 245,964 of NZ_WOFO01000001.1, forward strand.
CGGTACAACGAATATCCATTTGAGGTGGCAGGTCAGGCTTTTCCGGCTGGCTCTCTGATCATCAGCAGAGGTGGAAATGAATATGTTAACGGTTTCCATGAGAAAGTAACTTCCCTGGCCAATTCCTATAAAATGAGCCTGGGCAAAACCCAAACCGGATTCATGGACCGTGGCAAAGATTTTGGATCTTCTCATGTACCGATCATCCAGAAACCTTCCATTGCCCTGGTTGGTGGAGAAGGCGTATCCTCCCTGAATTTTGGGGAAATTTGGCATTTTCTGGATAGCGAATTGAAATACCCTGTAGTCATTCTTGAAACAGATCAATTGAATCCAGCTGTTTTGCAGCAATATGATGTATTGATTTTGCCCTCAGGGAATTACAAGGAGGAATTGCATCCCGTGTTGACAGAATGGGTAGCAGCGGGCGGCAAGCTCCTTGCCATGGAAGCTGCATTGGATTTGTTTGCCGACAGGGAGGAAGGTTTGCTGCAGTCTTATGCCAGTGAGGAAGAAAAGGCAAGTTTTGAAAGCCAGGCTACGGCGGCTTCCATAAGTGAAATAACGACTCCTTACCTGGAAAGAGAGCGGATGGAAATTTCTGGCTATGCAGCAGGAGCCATATATGAAGTGCAAATGGACCGTTCTCACCCCCTGGGATATGGAAGCGAAGGAAAATTCTACACCTTAAAAAATAACAACAAAAGATATGCGCTGCTGAAAAGTGGTATCAACGCCGGTTATATCAACGACCAGGATAGCCACCGCACAGGCTTTATTGGTTATAAAATCAAACCCGGGATGGTCAATTCCATGGTTTTTGGCATTGAGCAGCAGGGAAGTGGGCAGCTCATTTATATGGTGGATAATCCCATGTTCCGGAGTTTCTGGGAGGCCGGCAAGTTGATTTTTGCAAACGCTTTATTTTTATCAGGAAATTAATTAAAAAAAAACAGCCATGATCCTTAAACCATGGCTGTTTTTTTTAGGTATTTGTCTATATTTCTTAGAAATACCTGACCTGCCATGAGCGACTTTATACTCAATCAGACCGACACCTTTCGCTGCCCCTGGTGTCTGGGATTCGAAAAGTACATAAAATACCATGATGAAGAATGGGGTGTTCCGGTGTACAGTGACCGCAAGCATTTTGAGTTTCTGGTGCTGGAAAGTGCCCAGGCTGGACTAAGCTGGGCCACCATACTGAAAAAGAGGGAAGGGTATGCGCAAGCCTTCCATGATTTTGACTACCAAAAAGTAGCTGCCTTTTCACCTGCAGCCATTGAAGGACTCATGGGGAATTCTGCAATCGTGAGAAACCGGCTGAAAATAGAGGCTTCCGTCAATAATGCCCGAAGATTTATCGAAATACAGGAACATTACGGAACATTCACGGACTATATCTGGGGATTTGTAGATGGTAAACCCCTGCAAAATGAATGGAAAAGTTTGTCTATGGTCCCGGCAGCCACAGAACTTTCCAATCAAATAGCCAGAGACCTGAAGCAAAGAGGTTTCAAGTTTTTGGGAAGAACCATTGTGTATTCCCATTTGCAGGCCACAGGAATAGTCAACGATCATTTGCTGCAGTGCTTTCGACATCAGGAAGTGAAACGCATGGCCAGGTATTAAATCCCTGCCATTGTATTAGTAAGTAACTGATATTTATGCCGCTTTCGTTAAGGTTCTTTTACTGAAAATTCCCGGCATGATACACTTTCCCCTACAGATGGTGCCGGGAGGTATGAGTGACTTTCGATTTAGGGGTGTTGTAGGCAGGTAACCTGGAGGAGACCATGGACCTCTGCATGAAAGAAAAAAGTACAAATGATCCTAACCTTAATAGTAATCATTGGGTTTTTGGTAGTTTTGCAGGGTAAACCTAAATGCTCCAGTTTTCCGGAGAAACCAGCGGTGCCGGGTAATCATTCTCCAACTTCAACCCACTTTTTTTTAACTTTTCCGTAGAAAGCTGAAAGGGAATGTGGCGGTCAAAACCTTTTAATTTCACGAGCTCCGGAATCCATCTCGCAATGTAGTCTCCCTGGGGATCGTATTTTTTGGCTTGCAACAGTATATTGAAATAGCGGTCTGATCTAGGGTCATTGCCCACCCCGGCGATGTACATCCAGTTGCCCCAGTTGCTGCATGGATCGTAATCTATGAGTTGCTGTTCATAATAGGCCGCCCCCCAGCGCCAATCGATTTCCAGGTCGTTTACCAGGAAGCTGGCGACCAGCTGCCGGCCCCGGTTGGACATAAAACCGGTTTGGTTGAGTTCCCGCATGTTGGCATCGATAAAGGGGATACCGGTTTTGCCGGCAGCCCATTTTGAAAAAGCCACTTTGTCTTCTTTCCAATAGCCTGGCTTGTCCTGAATGCCCCCGAGCTGGAAAATCCGGTTGCCATGCTTTTTGGCCATAAAGCGAAAGAAATCCCTCCAGATCAGTTCGAAAATCAGCCAATAGGTAGATTGATTTTTGGTTCGTTCTGATTCATATCGTTTTGCTTCCCGGTAAATTTGTCTTGGAGAAAGGGCTCCCAGAGCCAGCCAGGGGGAGAATTTGCTAGAATAATCAGCCCCCATTAAACCATTTCGTGTTTCTTTATAACTGGCAAGACCGTTGGTTTGCCAGAAATAATGGTTCATTCTTTCCAGGGCAGGGCCGGATCCTCCCCGGAAAAGCATGTCCCCATTGTCGGCCTGATCTTCAATCTGGAAACCCGGTTCGACTATTTCCGGCCATGAATTCAGATGTCCCTCCCGTACTTGGGCAAAACGGACGGGTTCGGGAATCTTTTCCAGCGGACGGATCAAAGATAGTCTCTCACATTCTTTTCTAAACCTGGTAAATACCTCAGGCATTTGTGCTACCGGAAATGGTAGGTCGTCTATATGGAACAGAGTACTTTGCCAGTAGCTTTCCGTGGCAATACCCTTGCTCCAGGCGGCTTTTTCCAATGCCTGTTCCACCCTGATTTCCTCAGCCGTGACTTCCTGGGAAAAACATATTACACCTGCCCCGGCTTTTTGTGCCAGGATGGGTATCTCCTCTTCAGGTTTGCCATGAAGGAGCAGCAAGGTGCCCCCTTTTTCCATGATTTGATTTTGCAGGTCCTGAATGGTTTCGGAAAGGAACCTGGCGCGGTAAGGACCGGTTTTTTGCAAACCAAAACCTCCTGGTCCAAATTGCCGGGGATCCAGGCAGTAAACGGGTAAAATGCTTTTGGCCAGTTCCGTTGCTTTTTTTATGGTGAGGTTGTCTTCCCATCTCAGGTCATTTCTCAGCCAGACAAGTGCTTTTTCGTATCGCATACGAACCTTAAACCCTCCGTTTAGGTAAAGTGTTTTTAACAAAAAGGTGGTTTTGGTGGATGCTTTGGCCGGGTTGGTCACCATCTTGAATGCGGAATTTCCCTTATTCAATTGCCTCCTGCTTCAGCTGGGGGCAATTAATTGGGTTATCAGCATCATTGGCTTTAGCCAAAATTTTATCCATGAAGCTCTTGATTACAGATTTTACGGGTATTTCCTAAAGCCACCTTCCCGTTTTTGAGATGCTAGCCATTGATTTTTCGGCCATTTTGTCTATTGGAAACTTAATCCTCCCCCAAAATAGTCGGCTTGCTTTGGGCTTTGGATTGCTTGATCCGGTAATTCAGGGTCAGGTTGATTTGCCTTCTTCTGGGTAGGATATCCCCTTCCGTCAAAAAGCCCGGCCCTTCGAAAATATACCGGTTTCTGCGGGAATTAAACACATCCATTACATTCAGAATGAGCGTTCCCCGGCCTTTCATGATGTCCTTGCTGGCAGAAATGTCCAGGTAGGCAATGGCCTTTTGCACCCCCTGGGCCACCTTTCTGCGACCCTCATAATTGCCCCGAAGCTGCAGGTCCAGCCCATTGGCTAAAGTAAAGCGGGAGGTCAGGCGGGTAAACCAGGAATAGGTGTCGGCCGTATAGGTGTCCAAAATATTACTACCATCTACTTTGGCATAGAAAAAGTTGAAATTCGCATCAAGCTTCCACCATTCCACTGGGTAATAGTCCGTGGTGAATTCAAAGCCCATGGATTGTTCTCCTATTATGTTATAGGGTAGCGTAGTGGCATTTCCTTCTTCATCCACACTACGGATGCGCTCGATTTTATCCTCAGTATCCCGGTAGTACAGGGTGGAGAAAACAGAGCCCTTGTCCATGTATTTGATATGGCCGAGTTCGAATGCGTCCGTGTATTCCGGATTCAGGTCCGGGTTGCCGCTAAAGAAATTCCGGGCATCGGAAAAGGTCATAAAGGGACTCAGATCGTTGTAAACGGGCCGTCGGATCCTTCGGCTGTAACTGACCTGCAGGGCATCATCCGGGCTGATGTTGTATGTCAGGTGGGCAGAGGGGAACAGGTTGGCGTAATCCCGGGGATTGACCTCATTGGTTTTTACCAGGGTAGTGCTCACATCGGTGTATTCTGCTCGTAAACCTCCCTGATAAGAAAATTTATTGCTCTTATTGCCCAGGATGGCGTACGCCGCATGGATGTTTTCGTCGTAAAGGAAAATATCGTCCAGACCGGGCAGGGCTACCATGTCTCCCGACTCTGTCCGTTCGCTGACGATAAAATCATTTTCCATATTCCGGATACTGCTGCGTATTCCAGTTTCAAAGTTTCCTTCGCTACCGATGGGCTTGGTATAGTCCAGTTGGAGCAGCCATTGCCTGTCAAATTCGTCGTTAATAGAGGTTTGATACAGGGAACCACCTGGAATGGCCGTTCCATTTGGAGAGTAGGCATCCTGCGTGTACACCTGATCGGAATTTTCCCAGTAATCCAGGTAAGTAATGGCCGTACTGAGTACATGGCCCTTCTGGTCAAAGCTTCGTTTATAAGTCAGGTTAAACTCCGAGTTGGGTTCTTTCTCATCTTCATCCTGTGTTCTGAGGGTGTAACTGTCCAGGGGAGCATCCGCTGCGGCATAATCGTTGTACCGGATATTGGTCAGGCGCCTGGCATCACTCCTTCTCCAAAGGTAGGAACCGGTAAGGATGCTGTTTTCGTTGAAAAAATAGTCCAGGCCGGCCCGGATATTGTTGTTCAGTCCATTCACGGTACCGGTAGTGGTCTGATAGGAATAAAAGCTGGTATCGGAATTGCTGACTTCCTGTCGGATGGTTCCTTCCCTTGGAACGCGGCGGTAAGCCACCCCGTAATTGACAAACCAATTGATTTTTTTGTGGCGGTAGTTCAGGTTAGCGGCCAGTCCAAAATTGGTCGGATTTCCCGCAATTCCCTCAAAGGAGGCATTAAAGCCCTGGTTGTTTTCTTTTTTGAGGATAATGTTGATGACACCGGCCATCCCTTCTGCCTCGTAGCGCGCAGAAGGGTTAGTAATGACTTCTACGGTTTCGATCATGCTGGCGGGGAGTTGTTGCAGACCGCTGCTGCCCTTGAAGCTGACCAGACCGGAAGGTTTGCCATCTACCAGAATGCGTACATTGCTGGATCCCCTGAGGCTTACCCCACCTTCGGGGTCTACGTTGATGGAAGGAAGGTTCATCAGGATGTCGGAGGCGGTTCCCCCTGCATTGGCCAGGTCCTTGCCTACGTTGAAAATCCTTTTGTCCAGGGAGAGCTCCATCAGGGTTTTTTCTCCCTGTACCACCACTTCCTCCAGGTTTTCGGTATCGGCTTCCAATTCGAGCGTACCCAAATCTACCCTCCGATTTTCCCGGTTGATAGTCAGGTCGTTGATTTCCGTGGGCAGGTAACCCATAAATTCCACGAGTACAGCATACTCTCCCTGCGGCAGGTCCAGGTCAAAGGTACCGTCCTCTGCCGTGATGCCTCCATTTACCAGTGTTTTTTCGGCACTTTCCGCATCAAACACGCTAATCGTTGCAAAACCCAGTGGAGCTTTGCCTTCGCTATCAATGACTTTTCCCCGAATCCCTCCGTAATTATCGGACTGGGCAATTAGGGAGCTGCTGATTAGAAAAAATAAGATTATTCCGGGCAGGTAAATTTTTTTCATAGTTATGAATTCTTTTTTCTGGGTATCCGCAAAGATAGAAATACAATATGTAGGAAAGTTGAATTTTTACAGGAAAGAGGAAAGAAGTGCATCAAAAGGGTGCATTTTTTGATCAGATACAGGCAAATAAAACCTTTTGACAAGAATTCTTGGATTCAAACGTTGATTTGACCTGATGTTTATTTTAACAAACACTATCAGCAATCACTTTTGCAGGATGGAGGACCTGTAAGTTCAAACTTTCCCAAAGTTCTAAACTTTATGAAAGTTAAGTTTTACAAATTCGTAATAGTAGGGACCAGCTCTAAATCCTGTTTTTTTATTTTGGTAGAATAGAGTAGATTAGTCGGGTCAATTGTTTTAGAAATAGCGTACGACTGTATGAACTACCGATATTATCATTCCCTTTTTCTGCTGGCCATCGCTATTGCCTGGTCTTGTTCTTCCGGGGAACCCAAATTGGAGGAGCAGATTTCCATGGACGAGGCGGCATTGGAAAGCGGCGAAAATTTATTTGATACCCACTGCAGCAGTTGTCATGGATTCGAACAGGACGGGATTGGGCCGCATTTGGGAGGGATCACCCGGGAGCAGCCACTGGACTGGCTCCGCCGCTTTATCAAAAACCCCACTGAAGTAATCGAAAGCGGAGATGAGCGGGCCAAAGCTGTTTTTGAGCGTTACAATACTTACATGCCGGCCTTCGGCTACCTGGAGGATAAGGAAATCGATGCGATCATTGCCTACATGCATCAATATCCGGCACCGAAGGAGGTAGAAGGCGCAAGGGCCGATTCCATTTTAAACCCAATACCCGAAGCCATTCCCCTCTCTGATCTGCTGGTCGAATTGGAATGGATCAGCACCATTCCTGCTTCCGCAGAAAATAAACCCCGGACCCGCATTGCCAAGATGGACTACCATCCGGTAACGGGCGATTTGTACATCATGGATCTGCGGGGCAAAATGTATCTCATGGAGGGGGAAGAAACCGAAGTGTACCTGGACATGCATCAGCAAATGCCCGATTTTATCAACGAACCTGGACTGGCTACTGGTTTTGGCAGCTTTGCCTTTCACCCGGACTTTGGTACTAATGGCCTGCTGTACACCTCTCATACCGAAAAACCGGGAACCGCTCCCGCAGATTTCACCTACGGAGACAGCATCAAGTCTACCTTGCAATGGGTGGTAACCGAATGGAAAACCGATCAACCCCTGCAGGTGCCTTTGGAGGCAGAAAGCCGGGAGCTGTTCCGGATCGATATGGTTACCGGAATACATGGCATGCAGGAGTTGACTTTCAATCCCCTTGCCGAAAAAGGAGAACCGGATTACGGCTTGTTGTATATCGGGATCGGAGACGGGGGTAGTGTGGGCGCAGGTCATCCCTGGGTTCCCCATGGAGCCGAGCAGGCCTGGGGTTCCATTTTCCGCATCGATCCCTCCGGAACCAACAGCACCAATGGCAACTATGGTATTCCCCCGGATAATCCCTTTGTGGATCAGCAGGAAGGGCTGCCCGAAATTTATGCGCATGGCTTTCGCAATGCCCACCGGATTACCTGGACGGCTGACGGGAAAATGCTGGCCACCAATATTGGACAGGGTCAGATCGAATCCCTGTATATCGTGGAGCCCGGAGATGACTATGGCTGGCCGGTTAGGGAAGGTCCTTTCGTAATCGAACCGGAATTGGACCTGAACCAGGTTTTTCCCCTACCGGAAAATGATGCCGAACTGGGCTATACCTACCCAGTAGCCATGTATGACCATGATGAAGGCAATGCCATTTCCGGAGGTTATGAATACCAGGGAAACGATATCCCCGAATTGAGGGGCAAGTACCTTTTTGGGGATATTGTTCATGGCAGGCTGTTTTATGTGGAAACGGCCGATTTAGAGCGGGGTAGCCAGGCTCCAATTTACGAATGGAAGGTTAGCTATGAAGGAATTTCCAGACCCCTTTCCGAACTGTCAGGCAGCAACCGGGTGGACTTGAGACTGGCAAGGGACCAAGCCGGAGAAATGTATCTTTTCACCAAAGCCGATGGCAAGGTATATAGGATGACAGCAACTTTACCATCAGAACAATGAAAAATTACGATCGAAGAAAGGTGCTCAAAAGTATGGCCTGCGTAGGAGCCATGGCAGTGGTCTATCCAGGCTATGGAAATGCGGGTAGAAGCCTTCCCACGCTATCCATCGGGGCTTGCGACTGGTCCATTGGCAAGACGTCCGATCCGGAAGCCTTTTCCCTGGCCAGGGAAATCGGATTGGAAGGCTTGCAGGTAAGCCTGGGTACCGCCCAGAACGACATGCACCTGCGGCAGGCTGGCGTTCAGCAGGCTTTTTTGGAAGCTTCCCGGGAGCATGGGGTAGCCATAGCCAGTTTGGCTATCGGCGAACTCAATCGGGTTCCCTACAAGTCGGCTCCTGAGACAGTGGCCTGGGTGCGTGACAGCATCGGTGTGGCCAAAGCCCTGGGCTGCACCAATGTTTTGCTGGCTTTTTTTGGTGAGGGCGATTTACGGGAAGATCCGGAAGGACAGGCAGAGGTGGTGCGCAGGCTGCGGAAAGTGGCCCCCAAAGCGGAAGCGATGGGCGTTAACCTGGCCATTGAATCCTGGCTTAGTGCCGAAGAACACCTGAGGCTAATTGAAACCATTGGCTCTCCAAACGTGAAAGTCTATTACGACGTAGCCAATGCTACTGAAATGGGCTTCGATATCTTCCGGGAAATGGAGCTGCTGGGAACCGAGCACATTTGTGAAATTCATTTCAAGGAAAACGGCAACCTACTGGGCCAGGGAAAAGTAAATTTTCAACGGGTAAAAAGCACCCTGGATAAAATAGGTTACAAAAACTGGATTATCATGGAAGGGGCGCTTCCAAAAGGAGCTGCCATTTTGCCCGCTTACCAGCAGAATCTACAATTTGTCAGGCAACTTATTAAAAATTAGGACTTTGAAAAATTCCACGATCTCAGGTTTTCTATTATTGCTTTGCATGTTTTCCTGTGGGCCTGATGCCCGGGACGAAGCACCTTTACTTTTTATACCGGACGATCTGGAAGTTACCTTATGGGCCAGCAGCCCGCTGTTTCACAATCCTACCAATATGGATGTGGACGCCAAAGGCAGGGTATGGCTTACAGAGGCCGTTAATTACCGGGATTTTCGCAATGCGGACGGGCACCTGGTAAGGGAAGCAGGAGACCGGATCATGATCCTGGAGGACAAGGATGGGGATGGAAAGGCGGACACTTCTCAGGTGTTTGTACAAGACGAGGATTTGCGCAGTCCCCTGGGAATAGCCGTGATAGGTAATCAGGTAGTGGTCTCCTGTTCTCCAAGTGTCATCATCTATACGGATACCGATGGAGATGATCTGCCTGACAAAAAAGAAGTTTTTTTGACCGGATTCGGAGGCAAGGACCATGATCACGGTCTGCATGCCGGCCAATTGGGCCCCGATGGTAAATGGTATTTTATTACCGGCAATGCCGGGCCTCATCAGGTTAGGGACAAAGAGGGTTGGACCCTGCGTTCCGGAAGCGTCTACAATGAATATACCCCCTACAGTAAGGAAAATTTACCTTCCCAGGTAAGCGATGACGGTCAGGTATATACTGGTGGGCTTATTGTCCGGGTAAACCCCGATGGCAGTGGAATGGAAGTGATGTCCCATAATTTTCGCAATGCCTACGAGGTTTTTGTGGATTCTTTTGGAAATATGTGGCAAAGCGATAACGACGATCAGACAGCCTCCTGTCGCACCACCTGGCTGATGGAAGGCAGCAATGCCGGCTTTTTCAGCGAGGAGGGCGACCGCACCTGGCAAGCGGACCGCAGGCCGGGTCAGACCATAACAGAAGCGCACTGGCACCAGCATGATCCCGGGGTTTTGCCTGCAGGCGATATATACGGGGCAGGCTCTCCCACAGGAATGCTGCGCATAGAGGGAGACCAGCTGGGAGAAGAAAACCGTGGATTGCTGCTCGCTGCCGATGCGGGAAGGAATATTATTTTTGGCTACCAGCCCAGGCCGGAAGCATCCGGGTATTCATTGGCTGACCGGCAAAATTTCATCGCATCCGTTGACGTGGATAATGAAGGGTACATCTGGCATCAGGTGGAAGCGGATACCAGCAAGTGGTTTCGGCCCAGCGACCTTAGTCTGGGGACGGACGGATCTCTCTTTGTGGCCGATTGGTATGATCCCATCGTGGGTGGCCATCAGATGCGGGACAAGGAAGGGCAAGGAAAAATTTATCGCATTACCAAAAAGGGGCAGGACTACCCCAAAGCCAGCATCGACTTGGCTACCGCATCGGGTCAGGTAGCGGCCTTGTGCAACCCTGCCGTACACGTGCGCGCCAAAGCAGCGCAATTACTGCAAAAGCAGGGCGCAGCGGTAATTCCCGAATTGCAAACCCTGCTGGATCATGCCAATCCCTTTTTCCGGGCCCGGGCGATTTGGTTACTTGCCGGAATGGGTACTCCGGGCATTAAAAAAATATTGCCTTTGCTGCAGGACAACAACCCGGAACTGGTTCTCACAGTGGTCCGGGCCCTGGCGGCCCATGCTCCGGATACCTTGCTGAGGGAGGCGGAAGCGTTGCTATCAAATGCTGACCCTCTGGTCAGGCGGGAATTGGCGATATTGTTGCGGCATGAGGATTATGAAAAAACAAACCAAATTTATGCTTACCTGATCGAAGCTTACGATGGAAAAGATCCCTGGTACCGGAATGCATTGGGGATAGCTTTAAGCGAAAGGGCCAATGAAGTATTTGATGCGGAATGGCAGGGACTGGATCCCCTGGATTGGATCCCTGAACAGGCCTCCCTTATATGGGAACTGCACCCAGAAGCAGCGATTCCTGCCCTGAAACTTCGGCTGCAAAGCGAAACGCTGAGCAGCACAGAAAGAATGCAGGCCCTGGAAACCCTGGCCTTTATCCCTCATAAAGGTGCAGTAGAAGTGTTTCTGGACCTGGCAGATGAGGAAGGAATGCTGGCCGAGCAAGCCCGTTGGTGGTTGCAATTCAGGAAATACAATGAATGGCAGGGATTTCTTGAAGATTGGGAACCACCCTTGGATAATTTGCCGGCTGCCCAACCGGAACTCCTGGCATCCTTCGAAAGGCTGGGTGACAGCCTGGCGACGGGAGATCAGCAGCGGGAAGCACTGAAAATCCTGGCCGAAAGCCCGGAGGGCAGGTTGCACCTGGCATTGCTGGCAGTTAAAGGCAGCTTTCCCGATTCCCTCGAGGCGGATCTCCCGACAGAATGGCCGTCGGAAGGCAGGCCTGCGGTTAAGCGACTGTTGGGGTATTTTTTTGGCCGGTTAAAGGATATGGAGGAGTCGGCCGTCAATGAACTTGAGGGCGATGCAGTAGCTGGAAAGGTGTTGGCCGCCCAAAACTGCCTTGCCTGCCACCGTATCGGGGATTCAGGAAATGAAATTGGTCCCAACTTGAGTGAAATAAGACAAAAAATGGATGCCCCTACCCTGGTAAATGCCATAGTGCAGCCCGATGCAGGTATTGGTTTTGGATCGGAAGCCTGGTTGGTTCGCCTGAAAAACGGAGTGGCACTATACGGACTGCTGCAGTCCAACGGTCCGGTGGTCACGGTGTTGGATAGTCAGGGGCAGCGTTTTGTGATTCCGGCGTCTGAGGTAGCCGAGAAACGGCAAGTACCGATTAGCCTGATGCCCAAACCGGAGGAAATGGGGCTGCTCGCTCGGGACGTAGCCGACATCATGGCCTACCTGATGCAGGGAGATGATTAAATGCTTGTACAATGCCAGTTTTTGGTTAATTTTGCGCCCATGGCAAAAACAGAGCAGACCCAGGAAGTTTCCCTATTCAAAGATATCGTTGCCCATGCCAAGGAGTATGGATTTGTTTACCCTTCATCTGAGATTTATGACGGCTTACAGGCCGTGTACGATTACGGTCCTTATGGCGTAGCCCTTAAGAACAACCTCAAGCGCCTGTGGTGGGAATCCATGACACGGCTGAATGACAATATCGTAGGTCTGGATTCGGCCATCTTCATGCACCCCACTACCTGGAAAGCATCCGGTCACGTGGACAGCTTTAATGATCCCATGGTAGACAACAAAGACAGCAAAAAGCGGTACCGTGCGGATGTGTTGATTGAGGAGAAAGCTGCCCAGTACGAGCAGGCAGGAGAAGCGGAGCGGGCAAAGGATCTTTTGGCTGCCATGGGCAAATTGCTGGATGCAGAAGACTTTGCTGCCCTAAGAGATTTGATGATCAATGAGGACATTACCTGTCCCCTGAGTGGAACGGCCAACTGGACCGAGATTCGGCAGTTTAACCTGATGTTTTCCACCCAGGTAGGATCTGTATCTGAGGATTCCTCTACCATATATCTCCGGCCTGAGACAGCGCAGGGCATATTTGTTAATTTTTTGAATGTACAGAAAACAGCCCGGATGAAAGTTCCTTTTGGCATCGCTCAGATTGGAAAGGCCTTCCGGAATGAGATCGTAGCCCGGCAGTTTATATTCAGGATGCGGGAATTTGAACAGATGGAAATGCAATATTTTGTTCGTCCCGGCACGGAAATGGAATGGTACCAAAGCTGGGCCAATACCCGGGTAAAATGGCACAAGGCCCTGGGAATACCTGAGGATAAAATTCGCAGGCACGATCATGAAAAACTGGCCCATTATGCCAATGCGGCATTGGACATTGAGTACCAGTTTCCCTTTGGATTTAAGGAGGTAGAAGGCATTCATTCCCGTACCGACTTTGACCTGAAGGCCCACCAGGAGTACAGCAAAAAGAAGCAACAATACTTTGATCCTGAAGTAAATCAGAACTATATACCCTATGTAATCGAAACCTCCATAGGGGCTGACCGCTTGTTTTTGATGGCCCTTTGTAATGCCTATGTGGAGGAAACTTCCGGCGAAAAGCAGCGGACCTACCTGAAATTCCATCCGGCCATCGCCCCGGTGAAGGCGGCCATCCTGCCATTGACTAAAAAGGATGGTTTACCGGAAAAGGGCAAGGCCATTTTTGAGCAGTTGAAATATGATTTTGACATCATCTATGAGGAAGCTGCATCCATCGGCAAGCGCTATGCCCGTCAGGACCTGATTGGCACTCCATTTTGTATCGCTGTCGATCACCAGACATTGGAAGACGACACCGTGACCATCCGTCACCGGGATACCACGGAGCAGGAGCGGGTGCCTATTGCTGATTTACACGGAAGGTTGGCAGCCGCCTGTAGTTTTCGGACGGTGTTTGATAAAATATGATTTTTCCCTCCCCGGTCCGTCCGGTCCCTGAGCGGAGTCGGTACTGACCGTCATTGCGAGCGCAGCGAAGCAATCTGAACCGGAGCGTGCGCGCAAGGATCAGGAAAAAAGGCATTTAAATACGCCTGCTGTGTCCGTCTCCCGACAGACTGCCGCGGGTGCTGGGGCGGTTGATGAAATACGATTGGGGTCAGGTCAGCACCCTCGCAGTGACGGCAGAACCCGTCATTGCGAGCGCAGCGAAGCAATCTGAACCGGAGCGTGCGCGTAAGGGCCACGACAAAGGGCATTTAAAAACGCCTGCTGTGTACGTTTTCCGACAGACTGCCGCGGGTGCTGGTGCGGTTGGTGAAATACGATTGGAGTCCGATTAGCACCCTACCGATGACGTATTTTTTTAACATACTGATTTTTAAATAGTTAAAAAAAACACCGTCATCCCGATTTATGCGTTTTTTAAAATGTTAATTCTCGCAGTGACGGGAACGTGTCGCAGCGATGCCAACGTCGTCATTGCGAGCGCAGCGAAGCAATCTGAACCGGAGCGAGAGCACAAGGAAATCAGAGAAGGACAGTTAGGTACGGCTGATCTGCACGTCTACCTTTGAG
>NZ_WOFO01000001.1:260000-486503 GCF_010993705.1 Cyclobacterium sp. SYSU L10401
GTCGTCATTGCGAGCGCAGCGAAGCAATCTGAACCGGAGCGAGAGCACAAGGAAATCAGAGAAGGACAGTTAGGTACGGCTGATCTGCACGTCTACCTTTGAGAATATTCATTGTGACAATTGAAGACTTGCATTTCTTAAACCTGTCAAAAACTAAAGATCACCAATCTTTTACTTCTTCGTACAAGTCTTTCCAAGATGGATTAAAGGCATTGATTAAGTCATTTTTCTTTTTTCTACTCCCGGATTTAAGTTGCTTCTCTCTGCAAATAGCTTCTTCTATTGAGTGAAATAATTCAAAATATACCAATTTTTTTATTCTATATCGTGAGGTAAAAGAGGAGGGGTTTATTCGGGTTTTGTGCTCTACTATTCTTTTTAAAAGGTTTTCTGTTACACCAACATATAATGTAGTGTTATTTTGGTTGGTCATTATATAGACAGCACCTCCTTTTTTCATTTTTCTTAGATTTGTTGAGAATATTGCGGCAAACTAAAATTACATATTTTTACCCGAATACCGTTAAGTATTCCTATAACATTGGATTGATATAGTTTTTTTAAAAAACTAACAAGATTCTCTTATCGATTACATATCTCAAAAGACTGCCGAAGAAACGTACCAAATGCTCAACAGATTATCTTATCCAAATGAGCCACCTCGCAGTGGCGGGTCGCATTTCCAGTGAGTACATCGCGTCATTGCGAGTGACGGCATCGAGTCGCGGTTACTCCAACGTCGTCATTGCGAGCGCCAGCGAAGCAATCTGAACCGGAGCGTTGACGTAAGGAGTTCGAATTAAGGAGATTAAAAACGCCTGCTGTGTACGTTTTCCTACAGACTGCCGCGGGTGCCGGGTTGTTTTACGATACCATTTAAATTTAGTCAGCACCCTCGCAGTGACGGAATTCATCGTCATTGCGAGTCCGATCGGGCTTCGGCAGGCTCAGCCTGAAAAGGGAGCAATCTGAACCGGAGCGTGCGCATAAGGATTAGGAAAAAGGGTATTAAAATACGCCGGATGTTTACGTCTTCCGACAGACTGCCGCGGGTGCTGGGGCGGTTGATGGAATAGGATTGGAGTCATTTTAGGACCGATGACGTATTTTACCACCCCCCTGTCTCCCCCTCATGAAAACAGGAGGGGGAGACAGGGGGTGGTTTGATGTCAGTCTTTATTTTTTTAACATATTGAAAAATAGACAGTTAAAAGTAAATACCGTCATTCTGATTTCTGCGTTTAAAAAAAGTTAATTCTCGCCGTGACGGGAAGCGTTCAACGGGAAGGAAATACCGTCAATGGCAGGTGAAATTGACATCACTGGCCCCTTCTCTGACTTTATTCGGTAAGAGCAGTAGATGTCTTGCCAGGGGGGTTCCGGGCAGGTTGAAATGAAAAGAAAGCACTTTTGTAGAAAAAAATCTTTCAATAAAACAAAAGAAGCACTAGATTGAGGTATCGGTACCGACCTATTTAACCTGTCGGGTCCAATAGGATCAAATTATCGACGCTGAAAACCCATTATTACAGATACGTCAAATCCATACCTATGTCAAGTATGCATGCAAAAAATATGCTGTTAATCGTTCTCTTGCTATGCTCGATGAACGGATTTTCGCAAAATAGCGATAGATCTGATCGTGATCGAATCGCCCAATTAGATGAGTTCTGGACCGAAGTTTCTCGCACGATTGGAGAAGGCGACTTTGAAGGCTATGCAGGTACCTTTCATGAACAGGCCACATTGGTTTCAGGCGTTAGCGAGGTCGCCTATCCGATTGCCCGAGCACTTGCCGGGTGGAAAAAAGATTTTGATGACACCAAATCCGGAATAAGGAAATCATCGGTAGCATTCCGATTCAACAGGCGGTTAGGGGACCCTACCACCGCCTATGAAAGCGGCATTTTTCACTATTCTTTTAAATTGAATGGAGAAAAGCAGGGCTATTACATCCATTTTGATGGGTTGTTGGTCAATGAGGGTACCTGGAAAATGATGATGGAATACCAAAAAAGTCGGGCATCCAAAGAAGAATGGGATGCGTTGGAATAGGTTCAGAAATAAGGATTAGCACCATTTAAACCAAAAATATGCATTAGTCCATCTATTAGTACCTTAAACAGCTTCAAAATCAGCCGCTACGCTGCTATTTTCGATTTCACCATAGCGGGTTTCCAAACTGCCTGATTTTCTTGCAATTTCAGCCTTCATAAAGAAACCCAATACATAGTTTGGGTTTATAAATATTTTTTGGATTTCAAAATGATACTGTTGAGTTTAATCTGTTCAAAATAGGCTGCGCCGTCAAAACACACCCTTCGCCAAGGAGAAAATTAACCGGCCCAGCTCAGAAATCATAGGCTTTGGAAGCCAGGAGTGGCTTCTTGGCGGGAAGAAATAATCAGGGTCTATAGGCTATCAACGATATCTAACAGTTTCTGAGAGGTGATGGGTTTGAAAATAAAATCAGAAACTTCATTGATAGCTTTGGCTCTGGCCACGTCGTCCGGGGAGATGGAGGAGGAGCAGATGTAAATGGTGATATTTTTTACAGGACCTAATTTTAATTGACGATACTCCTGGAGAAATTGCCAGCCATCCATGATCGGCATGCTCAGGTCCAGAAAAATTACTTCGGGTAATTCTTCCTTCCTGTCAAGGTTTGTTTTGATAAAATTTAATGCGTCGAG
This sequence comes from Cyclobacterium sp. SYSU L10401, assembly GCF_010993705.1. Lineage (GTDB taxonomy): Bacteria > Bacteroidota > Bacteroidia > Cytophagales > Cyclobacteriaceae > Cyclobacterium. Next base: position 262,694 of record NZ_WOFO01000001.1, read on the forward strand.
GCCATTTTCAAAGACCCTTACCTGCCCTACCAGGTTGGTCTTTTTCAGGGTTTTTCTGGTGAGGTACACAAATACCTCATCATCATCTATCAGGGTTAGGTTTTTAATGCTGTTCATGCTTTTCGTTTTTAATTTTAACAAAAAATGTACTCCCTTTTCCGGGTTGGCTTTTTGCCCAAATGTCTCCCCCCATCGCCTCAATTTGTGTTTTGATCATAAAAAGGCCAAAACCCTTTGCGTCAGGATGCTTATGAAATGTCTTCCGGATTTTAAACAGGTGCTGCTGATGAAGGTTCAGGTCGATTCCCAGGCCATTGTCTGAAAATGAAAGTAGGGTAGCCCCGCTTACCGAACTGGACTCGATGTAGATCTCAGGAGATCTGTCAGGAGACCTGTATTTTAATGCGTTGCCAATAAGGTTAGTAAATATACTTACCAGATATTTTTGAGGAAAAAAAACCACAGGAGCTTCGCTAAAATCTGCTTTAACCTCTGCCTGGAACTCTTTGATCTCAGTTTCAAAACCAACCAATACTTTTTCAAGGCAATTGTCCAGATAAAGTTTTTCTCCTTCTATGGCAGTATCCTGCTTTACCTGTATGGATTCTACCAGTTCATTGAATACCTCCATCAGGTGATTGACAACGGGTTTTATTTTTGCCTGAACCTCATTTTTTTCTTCTTCTGATTCGCTTTCCTCCAGATAATCGATCAGCATGGAAATGTTGATCAACGGTCCCCTCAGGTTATGGGAAACGATATTGCAGAAATCTACCAGTTGCCTGTTTTTGAATTCCAATGCTTTGCCATGTTCAATGGCTTGATGATTGATTTTTTTGATGTGCTCTTCCCCCTTTTTTCTCTCTGTTATGTCAGAACGAATCGCTACATATTGGTAGGGTTTACCGTCTGCTTTCAGAAAAGGAACAATGGTAGTATCCACCCAATAGTAGGTCCCGTCTTTGGCTTTGTTTTTCAGCTCTCCTTTCCAAACCCTGCCATTGGCTATGGTGGTCCACAATTCACCGATATAGGCCTTTGGATGATAACCGGAGTTGATAATGCGGTGGTCCTGTCCGATCAGTTCTTCGGCACTATATTTCGAAATATTACAAAAATTTTCGTTTACATGCCTGATGGTGCCTTTTTGATCGGTGATGGCAACGATTGCAGAGACATCCAGGGCATATTTGTAGTCGGAAATCTCCTTAAGGGACTTATTCAAATCCTCTTCTCCCTTTTTCCGGCCTGTAATATCAAAGCGTATGGCTACATATTGGTAAGGTTTGCCGTCACTGCTAAGAAAGGGTACGATAGTAGTATCCACCCAATAGTAGGTTCCGTCTTTGGCTTTATTTTTTATTTCGCCTTTCCATACCTTTCCGTTAGCTATGGTGGTCCAAAGGTTGCGGATGAAGGATTCGGGATGATAACCGGAGTTGATAATGCGGTGATCCTGACCAATGAGCTCTTTCCGGCTGTATTTGGAGATCTTGCAAAAATTATCATTTACATGTGTAATCAATCCTTTCTGGTCGGTGATGGCAACAATTGCCGACTCATCGAGGGCATACATATAATCTGCTATTTTCTCCATAAATACCTCCCGGAATTTGAATCCGCTTCCTTACATACCAAGTCAGCTACATTGACAAAAAGGCGGTACCACCGGCTTCAGGTTGCCCGGAGCAGTACCAAAATCCCTTACGATCAAGTACCTGGCTGTGACAATGAATAACCATATTACGGGTTCAAATGTAGTTAAAAATGGTATGAAATAAATAAAAATTTATTCTTTTAGGTAGACGGAAGAATCATATTGGACTTTAATCGGAAAATTTCAGGTGGAAGGCTTGCCTGCTGCTGGAGGTTTTGGCCTCCTACCGGGTACTGGATGCGATTTAAGATTTAAAAATTGGCAGCAATCAAAAAAAGAAAATTACCTGGAATAGACACGTTTTTGGAATGGGGAAAAATTTCGGGTTTTGTCTGTATTCTATAAATTAAATGTTCAGCTTATCTGGTAACAAAAAGTTTGTTTTAATTAAAAATCCTACTTACAAACGGAATAGAAATAGTCACAAGAGACTAAAAGTTTTAGAATATTAACCTCTCAATTATATAGGATGTTAGTTGATTGATTTTAGTATTTGTTCGGGATACCATTGCTGTCTTGAAAAAATTATTGAAAAGTGTTATTTTCCTAATCAAAATTCATTATTTTTCTTACAAAATTGGAAGATTTTATATAAGAACATAATAAGTATTCACAAGTTTCGGCTGCTAAATTTGATTGCAGACAGACGGCTTCCCCACTGCTAATAGATATACGAAATGGTAAGATCCAAAATTAACCATAAAGGATAGGACAAAGATGCTCTTCAATTCAATTGACTTTGCTATTTTCTTGCCTATAGTTTTTATACTCTATTGGTTTGTGGCTAATAAAAATTTGAAATTACAAAATTTCTTAATTGTTACTGCAAGTTATCTATTTTACGGTTGGTGGGACTGGAGATTTTTATCATTGATTTTATTCAGTACTTTTGTAGATTTCTCTGTAGGCAGGAAGCTAAAAACTGAGAACAGCCAAAAAAAGAGAAAAATTTTATTATGGATAAGTATTTTAATTAATTTAGGATTTCTTGGCACTTTTAAATACTATAATTTTTTCCGAGAGCAGTTTGAAACTGCTTTTTCTCTTTTTGGTACAGACCTGGAAACCCGTTCACTGAATATCATATTACCAGTTGGAATTAGTTTTTATACCTTCCAAACTTTAAGCTACACCATAGATGTTTACAAGCGAAAACTTGAACCAACGAAAGATTTTGTTGCATTTTCTGCTTTTGTGAGCTTTTTTCCCCAATTGGTTGCAGGTCCAATTGAAAGGGCAACTCATTTGCTACCACAGTTTTATAGGAAACGAATTTTTGAATATTCAAAAGCCGTAGATGGAATGCGGCAAATACTCTGGGGCTTGTTTAAGAAGATTGTAATTGCAGACAATTGTGCAGTTTACGCAAATCTGATCTTCAACAATTCTGATAACTACTCCGGTAGTACATTAGTTCTTGGAGCATTGTTTTTTACTTTTCAAATATATGGGGATTTTTCAGGTTATTCTGATATTGCAATAGGTACTTCCCGTCTTTTCGGATTTGACTTAATGAGAAATTTCAACTTTCCATACTTTTCAAGAGATATAGCAGAATTTTGGAGACGTTGGCATATTTCTCTTTCAACTTGGTTTAGAGATTACCTGTATATACCCTTAGGAGGTAGTCGGGGAGGGACATTAATGAAAGTTAGAAATACATTCCTTATATTTATTGTGAGTGGTTTTTGGCACGGTGCGAATTGGACATTTATAGTTTGGGGAGCCTTAAATGCTGTTTATTTCCTACCCCTTTTATTGACCAACAATAACCGGATCAATTTGGAAACGATCGTAGCCCACGGAAAATTATCCCCAAGTTTAAAAGAACTATCGTTCATGTTATTGACTTTTAGTTTGACAGTTTTTGCCTGGATTTTTTTTAGAGCCAACAATATCGGACACGCAATAAGCTATGTTTCAGAGATCTTATCACTTTCTTTATTCACCGTGCCTAGATTTGAAGGAATGTATAATGCCCTAGTTACAATAATTTTTATTGGAGTTTTTATTTTAATTGAATGGCGAGGTCGTGAAGGGCAGTATGCAATTGCTAACTTGGGACTGAGTTGGAAACCACCGCTAAGATATGTAGTCTATTACTCAATTATATTTGTAATATTTTGGTTTGGGGGGAAAGGGCAAGAGTTCATATATTTTCAATTTTAATGAATGCTATGGAACAGTTTGTAAGGAAAATATTAATTTATATAATAGTTCCCCTACTATTAATGTTGCCAGCTTTATTTGGATTTGATTATTTAGTAAAAAAAAATGCGCCATCCTTTAAAATACCACCTGATATTTCAAAAGTGTTTATAGGGGATTCACATATTCAATGTGCCATTAATGATAGTATTGTACCACATAGTATTAATATTGCTATAAGTGCAGAATCTTTTTATTTTTCTTACTACAAACTGGAGAGGCTATTAGATGTAAACCCTTCAGTAAAACATGTTTATCTGGGTTTCAGTTATCATAGTTTATCCAACTACTATGATGAATTAATAGGTGGTGATTTTTCTTCTGAAATTGCACCTAAATATTTTTCTATTTTACCCCTCGAAGAACAATTTAGAATGCTATATTGGAATAGAAATAGTATTGCTCCTTTTGTTAAGGGAATAATTACCCATGGAATATATCAGATTTGGTTTAAGCAATATTTTCCCTATATCGGAGGCTTCTCTGATTATTTTAAAGACACCAGCGCAGATCAATTGTCCATGGATAAAAGATTAAATTTTCAATTCTATAACGAAGGCAAGGTGAATGATTTTTCTGAATTAAATATTTCTTACTTAAGGCAAATTATTAAACTTTGTACATCGAAAAATGTACATTTGACAGTATTAAAAACACCATTACATAGGTATTATCTTAATAAAATACCTTTAAGTTACAAAAATAAGTTAGGTGAAATTTTGAAATCAGAAAAAATTGATGCTATCGATTTAGAGCATCTTAAGCTTTCCGATGAATGTTTTATTCCAGATGGAGATCATGTATCCTTCTTGGGAGCACGAAAAACTTCTATTCAACTGAAAAAAATAATTCAATAGTACCTGCCACAGTTGGATCAGCGAATAGCTGTTACCTATATTGACCTGCATTTAGTATACTCATGATTTATTGAAGATAAAAGTGTGAATCAGCTAAAAAACCAGGCTGTTATTATGGACAACGGGTTAAAAAAAAGAGCCATTAAAGTAATGGCAACAAAGATAGAGCGAACTTCTCAATAGATAGCACGACTCAGCCAATTCAATGAAACTTTTGCTGTTTATGCTGAAGTCTCATAAAGAGCATGGATTATTTTGTGTGCAGCTTGCTGGATAGAGAAGTAATTTTGAAAGCATTTTTCAGCCTGTTTACCCATTGTTTCTTTTTGATCGGAAGATAGTTGTCCCCACCGTTTCAATTGGTCGGTTACTCCCTTTTGGTTGTCTTTGGCAATCAATCCCCCCTCTGAATCAGAAATTTCTTTCCAGATATTTACCTGATCGGAAATTAATACAGGTTTGCCGCAAGCCAGCGCTTCCACTACCGCAATACCAAAATTTTCCTGGTGGGAGGGTAGTACAAAGGCTTCACAGCCGTAAAATGCAGCCCACTTTAACTCTCCGGTCAACATACCTGGGAAAATGATGGCTTTTTTCAACTTTGGGTTCTCGTCGACCATGTCTTGCAGCTGCCGTCCATAGCCTGTGTCCATTCCCGGACCTGCGATAACCAATAGGGGTAGTTGACCCTGAAAATCTTTGTCGATTAATTGGGAATAAGCCCTGATCAATAAATCAACTCCTTTTTTTTCATGAATTCGACTGAGAAACAAAAGATAGGGTCTATGTTTTATTTCCTGGCATCTTTTATGAAATACGGCTGCCATTTGAGGCGTGTAAGGCGGTGGTTCCGGAATCCCATAACCTACATTCAGCTCTTTTGCCGGTTGATAGGGGGAAAATGTATTCCTGGCCAAAATCAGCTCTTGTTCACAAGTAAATAAAAGTCCTGCAGCTTTATGAATTAATTTTTGCTCAATCAACTTCCAGTAAACCCAATTGCGTATTGCCTTTAGTTTTCTGCCATTGGCCTTTTGGAAATAGGGGTCCAACATGCCGTGGGGCATCACAAACAATGGTGGTTTTTCCCCACGAATTTGGCTCAAGGCTTTCACTACTGCGAAGCCGGGATAGAGCCAGAGTCCGTTTACAATTACAGCATCAAACTTTTTGAGGTTATCCCTTAACCAAGGTAATAGGTTAGAAGAATAGGACCAGGGGGTAGTTGCTGGTCCCAGGCAATGCACCGTGAAGCCTTCCAGATCCAAATTAGCTGTGTTTGGATCATCCATGCAAACTATTTCGTTGTGGACACCTTTTTCCCTTAATGCGGGAACTATATTCCTTATACCCTGACTTACGCCACCAGAGGTTGGATGCATACTTCCTACAACTTGAAGTACTTTCATTTTACTTTTTTCCAGACGTTTTCAAAATGCTGATGGAATGAAATTCTCTAAAAATATTTTGAGTTTTACCTATTCAATACGATCAGTATTAATCAGATTAAAAACTTAAAATGAAATAGGATATTTTTTTAACCGGATAAATTCCTTGCCAATATAGCTTAGCTTTTAAAGTCAAATTTACAGCTCCCTCATTTTAATTTGAATCAAAAACTCGTAATAAGCCATATTGATACAATAGATCAGGCCAGGAACGCCTTCAATGAATCCAAAATTCACCAAGTATGCTTGGAAAAAGCGTAAAAGAGGCCACCCTGGAACTTTGCTCAACCATGATTTTAATGCTGGGTTCCTTAAGCTTTCCTGGGAGGTGAATATGTTCTTAAATGGGGGACAGTGTTTTTTTCTATAAAGGGCTTCTTGACTGGAGTACTTGTTGTGACGCTCAATCCATTGTGCCCAACCCTTTGAAAATCCATAATGCAGGTAAGGTTCTTTGATGTATTCAATCCTTCCATGAACTGTATCTTCTTTTTGCCCATGTCCAAAGTCCGTAAATCTGGCTCTGCCCCTGCAGAGCAATCTAAACTGCCATTTTGGAAAGTTGTCACAGCGTTTTAGCCATTTGCCCTCCAGCATCATTTTGCAGCAGCAGTAGAATCCGGCTACTTGCCGATCTGCAATAGATATAGATTTTTTTATAGCATTTTCAAAAGCTGGAGTGACTTTCTCATCGGAATCAAGGAAAAGAATCCATTCGTATTTCGTTTTGATGTTATCCAGTGCGAAATTCCTTTGTTCTCCGAAGCTGACAAAGGGATTGAAACTAATGGAAGCACCATGATTTTTTGCGATTTCAATTGTATTATCTTCACTTCCGGAATCGAGAATATGTATATCATCTGACCATTTCAATGAATCCAGGCATATCGGAAGATCTTTTTCCTCATTTTTAGTTAGTATGATAACAGAAATCATTTAGTGAATTGACTCAATAGGTATTTGAAAATTTACTTTTTTCCAGAACTCTTTTTTTTATGGGTTTACATGGGAATCCAGAACACACCATCCAAGGGGGCATGTCCTTATTCACTACCGATCTCGCTCCAATGACACATCCTTCACCAATGTTAATTCCCGGATGAATAAAGGAATCGGCCGCAATCCAACAGTAATTACCAATACTAATAGGTTTTGTAATGAGAGGGAATCCGGGTAAGGTATAATCATGTGTTCCGGTACATACGTGAACACCCGGGGAAACAGTAGTTCTTTTACCAATGAAAATTCTACCTTGAGAGTATAGGTTAGAACCGGGTCCTACTGTACACTGGTCTGATAATTCCAGGTTCCATGGAGCCCATATTTTTACTTTAGGATAAACCCGAACTTGCTTTCCCACCTTTGCTCCAAAAATTCTTAGGAGTAAGGAACGCCACGGATGAAAGGGGATGGGAGAATAAGCAAAAAATATTACATAAATGATTCCCCAGCTAAACCTTGCCAAGCGATTACTTAAAGGAAAAGAGGCACCTGTTATTGTATCTTGATTGACCATATTTAAAATCCAAAAACTACTCTCATGAACTTAATTTAATACTATATTTAGCAAGAAAACCATCCTCTTTGGGAATATTTTTAAGAAAAATCTGGTTGATTTCTTAGCTGATATAGAAATATAGGAACGGAATAATTGAAGTTATTTAACCATATTGTATTTTATACATTGAAGAAGTTGGATTTTTTCAAACAAATAATCATTCGTCAATAATAAAAATTCAGTGACAAAGAAGTAAAGCGAATAAAACCCCTTTAATCAGAATGTATGATGATTAAAAAGTACCTCTATTTTTAATTATTTTAGCTGGATTTCCTCCAACCACCGTCCATGGTGCGACATCTTTAAATACCGCTGACCTGGCTCCTACCACAGCCCCTTCACCAATATTTACAGTCGGTCCAATAAACGCATCTGCTGCTACCCACACTTTATTGCCAATAGTAATATATTGACAAATTAAAGGAAAATCAGGTAAGGTGTAATCGTGGGAAGAGGCACAGAGGTATGTTTTTTGGGAAATTACGGTATGATCTCCAATTTTGATTTTCCCCTGATTATAGCAATCCACTTTCGGTCCAATACTAGAAAAGCTACCTACTTCTAAATTCCAAGGGGCCCAGATTCTGACACTTGCCTGAATGCTGGTGTTATGGCCAATTTTTGCCCCAAATGATTTTAATATAAATGATCTCCAGCCCTTGAAGGTTTCTAAATTAAAGGGTCTAAAGAGAAGAAAATAACAAAATGACCATATTACTCTACCAATTTTATTCCTTAAACTAAAACTAAAATTATAATTTGATAAATCAAAACCTCTGTTCTCCATGGTCTTAGAAAATTAAATGATTTATCTTTTTCATTGACTTGGTAACTATTCTCCCCAAATCATAGTGAAAATTATAAGCCTTCATTTCCAAATTGTGATAGAAAGCAAGGTTTTCTTTTACAAAGGGGGTATAGTTTTTGCGGTAGAAATTCTCTCGAAAATCTTTGTCTTTGGCCAGTATGCCTCCTAAACGGGCATATACAATAAAGTTTCGACAATTAAATAATTTTAGCTCTTCTTTTAGTTCCGAGAGATATTTTGATTTACGCAACATTTTTTCAGTCACCAAATTAAATTTGTAAATGTTTTCTATAAAAATGGGATCTGTTGATGAATTGGCACTTGTATTATGTAAAACATAGTTATATATAGGGCTAGGTTCTAAACTTATCTTTATGTTATGATTAATAAACACATGTAAATTGAATAATACGTCTTCCTGCAGTAATTTTGTAAACCTATAATTTAGGTTTAACAGTAATTCTTTCTTATAAAGTTTCCCCCAGATATATCCTTTTATATCATTTTTAAGTAAACTTTTTAATAGCTCTACGTTGTTTTGTTTTAAAGGTAATCTGTTTGTTATAATTTTCCTTTTACCATTTAATAATTGATAATTATTCCCAATAACCAAATCGGCGTTTTCCTTCTTCATTCTAGAGACTAATAATTCAATGGCGTTTGGCTCGAGGAAATCATCCGCATCGGTATGGAAGATTAAACTACCAGTTGACTTTTTTACTCCCTCATTTCTAGCTAAATAGGTGCCTTCGTTTTTCTTGTCTATTACCAACAAACGTTTATCTTTTTCGCTATACCTATTTAATATACCTAAAGTCCCATCAGTACTTCCGTCATTCACTGCAATTATTTCTAGGATGGAATAGCTTTGGTTTAAAATACTATCCAGGCACTTTTTGATCCATTTTTCAGCATTATAAGCTGGAATAATTATTGAAACTTTCATTGCCTTAAACAATCAATTCTTTGGAAACTATTTTTATTAAAAGTTTATTATTTATTGTTTTTGTCTAATAAATTATATCGTGTTGCATCAAATGCTACACTGAGGAGTCAACTTTATTTAGTTAAACCAAAAAGTGATAAGTACTTTTGTGTCATTTTTTTATTGCTAAATCTTTTTATATTCATCATACCTTTCTTACACATTTCCAATTTTAGATTTTGCTTTTGTAGCATCCTAAAAGCATTTGCAAAATCTTTAGGGTGGCTAGGGTCTGCATGAAGGGCAGATCCCTCACTTATCTCTGGCATTGGCTGGATGCTGCTGGCAATTACCGGGGCTCCGCAAGCCTGTGCTTCAATAAGTGGCCAACCAAATCCTTCTGAAAAAGAGGGGAAAATAAAGGCTTCACAAAGGCTGTATAGTGCCCTCAATGTCATATGGTCGGGGTTTGAGACAATTACCAGTCGATCCATTAAGCCTAAAGAAACAGCATATTCCAATAGGTCACTGTCTGGGGCCTCTCCTGCGAAACATATTTGCCCATTCCATTCAGTTCCCAGTTCGTTCGCAACATCCAAAATCAATTTCCTGTTCTTTCTACGATGGTTTGAACCGACATGGAGCATATATAAGTAGGGGGTAGCGATTCCTAAATTTTGAATGAGCGGAAAAGCCTGCTTTACAGTCATTGGTTTAAAATCTCCATTAAACGCATTATGGATTACCTGGTAATGCTTATTACCCTTATTTAGATCCGTGTTTTTTTGTAGATCGATTAGCTGATTTAATGTAAACCGGGAAACTGCAGCCAGTTTTCTGACCTGCACCAGGTGGCTCAGAATCCATTTTTGATATAGTTTACCTGTTGGAGTTGCCGTACAGTAGGCATCCGCATGGCCCATAGATCCGCGTATGGCCAATACATCATGGCAGGTTATGGATGTTTTTTCCATTGGTAAAAACCGGAGATATGGAGCATTGGAATGATCGCAGATGTGAAAAAGAGCTTCCTCATTTCGGATTTTTTTGAGGAGCAGACGGCTTATCAATACAAGTTGAAATATAAACCATTTGTCTAAATACCCAATCCATTTTCCTATTCCGGATTGAGTTGATTGAAATATGGAACCAAAAATAACAGTCGGTTTCCATATGGTTGTTGGATATCCTTCTTTCACAAATCCGGATTGTAACATCAAAGCAAAACGTTGCATGCTCTCTTGCTTATCCGGCGGATAATTTCCAATTAATATTATTTCCATAATCAAAATCTGATGAATCAGATATTTTCACCAGAAGGAGGTTCATTGAAGGCCGCAATTATTAACCCCCCTATAATGGTACTGAAGCCTAAAGCAGTAGGTTGTGCCCATTGGCTTTGTAAAATAGTGAGTAAACCAAAGCTCAGCAGGAACCAGGGTAAAAAATCTCCCTGTACTACATTTTTGAATGAAGCAAATGTAAGTTTAACGACAATTCCAATCCGAATCAGAATTACCCCTAACCCTAAAAATAGCCCCATTTCTCCAATTAGTCTTCCCCACTCATTTTCAGCTACAAGGAAGTTGCGGCTCCCTGTCAATAACACACTTCCAGCATTGGTCCCCATACCAAGTCCGAAGCCCCAAAAAGGTACTTCGTTAAAATTTATTATAGAACCGATAAGTCCACCCAAAAACCGGCCGATGAGCGTACCTTCCAATCCGCCTTCTACCTGACTTGCATTTTCAAATCTTGTAGAAAATGCATCAATAGCAGTAGAAAGATAATCTGTATTTAATAGTAATAAGCCTGCGACTGATGTGACTCCGATTACTGCAATTAAAACGAAAGAGAAATACCTTGGATTTCTAAAAACAGCAACAAATACAAAAAGGGTACTGACCAAAACTTGAAATAATAGAGAACGGCTAATAGAAAACGGTATGGCAATCAATAAACCAATAGATGCCAGAATTAATGCGATTTTACTGATTTTTTCACTGTTAAACCAAAAATAAAAAATGAAAGTTGTTACAAAGCTAAAAAAAAGCGTGTTCCCATTGGTAAACGAAAATGTTCCCGGAGGACGAAAAAAGCCCAAGGCGCCATCAAACCCTGCTCCTTCTAAATCTCCACCCACACCCCTGTTCAAAAATGCCGATTGGGGACTGTAAAATTGGAGACCTATAAGAATTACCATAGGAATAGCCAGGTAAACGGTAGCTCTTCCCATTTTCAAAACATCATCACGGTCAAAAAATTTCCCGATTAAAAACATCAAAGGAAAATGTATTAACATGATTCTTGCTCCAAAAAGTGTCACAAATAAATTACCATGCCCGAAAAAAATTGCCGTGTAAATACTTAAAACGCCAATAAGTAACATGGCTGACAAATAGCCATTAGAGGGAAATAAATTTTTTTTCCATGTCAAATAAAGTAAGAAAATGGCTATAGGATCCCTTACTACCAGTAAGGGTGTTGCCAATCCAGGGAAAGCCCATTTTCGCAATGCTCCTTCAAATATTATTAATAAAAAGTATAACCAAATGCATTTTTTTATTAATAGGGTAGCATCATAACCAATACTTTGACTATATATATTTTTGGAAACCATAGCTTCCGGCTTTTGTAAAGCCATAGGGGAGTTATCTCTTTTCAACAATATACTAAATTTCAAAAATTCTATTTTATTCAGTTTTCCTTTTCAATCCGTTCACAATAGTGGATCCATAATTTGCCCAGGTGTATTTCGCCACATGGTTCTGTGCCATTAAGCCCATTTCTGGAATATTTTCCCTATGATCTCTAAACCACAAGAGTTTTTCAGCGATTTTTTCTGGTGAGCGAATAGGAACCAAAAAGCCTGTTTTTCCTTCTATTATCAAATCCGATCCGCCTGTATTGGGAGTTATAATCAAAGGCAATCCCTGGCTCATTGCCTCTTGCATGACCAATGCCCTTCCCTCTACGATAGAGGGGAGGCAAAAAATATCGCAGGACCTCATAAGCTTCAATACCTGCTCATGCGGTCTTCCTGGTTCGTAAATAAACTGGGCGAATCTTTTTTTATAGAAATCCATTGGTGCGAGCAAAGCACCCATGACCACCAACTCTATATCAGAACCTTTAATCAAACGCATGGCTTCGAATAAATCTGCCAAGCCTTTTCTTTGCCCCATAGAGCCAGCGAAAAGAACCCTTAGCGGTCGTTTCTTTATTGTAGCTGATTTTTTGTTATTTCCATTAAAGCATGTTTCCGGCGATCCAAATGGTACCATTAATAGTTGTTTATTTGATGCCCAATCAGGTATAGTGTCCATTACGAATTGTCCTGGACAAACTATGGTATCTGCCAATTCCATCTCCTTCGTTTTTCTTGCTAGTTTCCTGTCAGAATCGTTGATCCCACCCCCGAGAGTGACTGCCCAATCAGGGTGTCGGCTGACTTCTTCATTCATTAGTGCCTGACCTGTTTCCCAGTAAGCTATTGGAAGATCGTAAATACACCTTACCCCTATTTTTTTTGCTTGTATAAAGGTTTCGAGTGCACCATCCTCATAAGCGTATACAGCATCTATCTGTTTTTTTTTATATAAACGCAGAAGGTCACGGGCACTTTTTCTATCAAAATCCTGGTAAACAGCATCAATAGAAGCGATTCCTTTTTCGTGTGCGGTAAAATTGTTTACCCCGATTTTAATGGAGGCTAACCTGATTATTTCCAGTAAGGGACGTGTCAAAACGTTATCCTTACCAACTGGAAAAGCTCTCCTGAGCAATTCCTCTTTTACCGGCAGGGGTAATAATTTGAGCCAATGAGCATTTGGATTTACCGATATCGTTGTTCCAAATCCTGCTAGTAGTCCCTCATTTTCTAGCGCGTTAAGTATAGCAATGACAAATTGGTTGCCAGTCGGATGAAGTAGTAAACATTTCATAGAAACGTTTTAAGGATAGATTTGATAATTTAAAAATGCTTATGATATGGAATGTTGCGTTTATACCATGATGCTTAAAAAAACCGTCTTAGGGAATCAAATAAGGGTTTTTCAAGTGCGTTGTTTTTTTCCCCTCATGAGCTTTCCTGATTATTTTTAAATAGGATTTGGCAACTTTTTCAGGTTGATGCTTCAACAAATGGGCACGGGCATTTATTTGCAACTGCTTCTCTGCATTTGATCCGAGCTGCAAGGATCTGATGCATGCCGTTAAGGACTTCACATTACCACTTTCAAAAACCAAACCTGCATTTCCAACCGCTTCCGGCAAACCACCTTTATCCGAAACTATGGGAATACAACCACATGCCATTCCCTCCAGAACCACATTCCCAAAGGCTTCTTCACAGGTGGAAGGTACCAATATTATCCGATGTAGGTTTAGACAATTTGCCAATTCTTTTCCCTGCAAATTTCCTGTAAAGGTGACCCTCTCCGAAACTTCCAACATCTCCGTTAGCTTTTCCAATGGTCCCCTTTCGGGGCCATCTCCAATAATGGTCAGTCGACAGGAATGAAATGATTGACTTGATTCGTCTGAAATCAGCGATGCCAACGCTGCTATGGCTAAATTTGCTCCCTTATCCGGGACCAACCTTCCCAAAAATACCAGGTCAATGGATCTGATTAGGCCCGGTAGAATTTTGAAATTTTCTTTCCTGTAAGGATTACCTATTACTTTTGCCCTGGGCCAGTTTTTTTCCCTTAGTGCTTCGCTTACCGCAATCACATCTTCTGCACGGTTTAGCCAATTGAATTTCAATCTATCCTGCCATCCAATTTGACCACTATCCCTTGAGATCCTTGTATTGAGGGCTACTACTAGCGGTCGCCAGATAAACAGGTTAACCCAGGCCAGCCGGAGGCAGGGATTGTTTTCAAAAACGATATCGGCCCAGTGGTGTGCTCTATATAAGTCAATCAAAGTAGGGTTTCTGACAATGTCAAATGGAAATGCTTTTTCTCCATTTTTTTTAGTCCAGGTAACCAGTCGCACACTACAACCCAAACGTGTAAACTCATTGGCCAATACCTCTGAATTGCTTTCGATACCACCTATGTCAGGGTAGAATTTATGAGAAAGAATTAAAACTTTCATTTTTTACTTAAAAGAGAGACTGAAAAACATGTCACTGAGGTGATTTAAAAACTTCCAAAAGATGTTGGGCGGTATGCCTGGGATCATATTTTGATGAAAAGTCAGGTTTCTGGTCGATAAATTGCTGTAAATCCAGACCTTCATCCCAAACCGTCACCTCCTTAAATTCAGGAAGATGGGTTGTGGATTTAACTGATGATAGTACAATTACTGGCAGCCCATTATACAATATCGAAGCAATGCTACCACTTTTTTGAACCAGTTCTACGGGGTAATTAGATAAACCTAGGTCTGCGTTGTATATGATGTCTGCGGCCTCCTGGGCAGTCAAAAAGCCCAAGGAAAAAGTGGGATGGGGTAATTGATTGATCCAGTTTAATGTTTTTGGATGCTGATTGGCTCCAATGTGAATAATCTCCAATTGCTTATTTAACTCGTTTTCAAGAACATTGCTAAGCGTTTTGATTTTTTCCGCAAAATTTTCGACCTCATGGAGGTGACCAAAAAACACAGCAATGAACTTTTCATTTCTATCTGAAATATGTGGTAATACGCTTTTTCTTCCTTTAGGTAGGTTACTGAAAATAGGTAAAATATCAGCCCTGAATCCCAACTTTTTCAGCATGGTGTGATACTTTAAAGTACTGGTATGAATCAATGGGCTATTAACTTGGTTCAATAGCTTTTTAATGATTTGTTTTTGAATTTGGCTTAACAGCCAATCCTTTAAGGATTCACCGATGGACTCAGTAATCCAAAGCTCATGGAACATAAAATGCCATTTTGCCTGGAAACCGGTAATCTCTGACATCCAACGAGGCAAAAAGTAAGGAATCCCTTTATTGTGGAACGAAAAAGAGACATACTGGAAACTGATTATTTCCGGGGAAAACCGGGAAATGATTTCTTCGGTTTTAGCCTTGCGTTTTCCCCAGCTATCTTTAGCAGAAAGGCGATGGGTTAAAACCGAATGAGAACCTTCCTGCTGCATGTCGTTTATTCTGGATGCGGCCAAGATTTTTTCATTGATGGCTATTATAGCTACTTGCTGTCCTAAAAGTTGACATTCGATTGCCAGTCTTCTGGTATAATCGCCTACACCATCTCTGCCAGGTTCCAGAGAGCCGCAAAGAAAAAGTATTTTCATTTACTCAAATACATTTCTTTAATCCTTTTGGTGAGAAGACTACCTGACTATTTGATGAGGTAACGAGGTTTTTTGACTCCAGCAGTTCATTAGAGATAATCCCACCACCTATCCAAAGGAATTTTTCAGAAGTGATAGGCGCTGGCAAAGGTTTCTTTATTTTAATAATTTAACTCGGGTTGATTCCATTGTCATGATCAAAAAACCCGGTTTCTAAAGCGAGGAAGGTGTTTCTTTTTGACATTGAATAGATATTTGGTCTGAAATTTTGCCTGGTTAAACAGGGAAGAGGTACTGGCCCGCCTCCTCCAATTTTCCAACTAACTAAAAGTCATTTTAGTTAAATGTTTTATATACTTTGAAGTTTCCCAAATACAATAGATCTAACCCTGAAGTGAAAAATGTTTTTATCGCATCAGAGGGATGACTTACATTGGGCTCTCCTTTTAGGTTAAATGACGTGTTCACTACGACGGGAACACCGGTTAACTGATAGAATTCATTAATTAAGTTCCAGTACCGGGGGTTCAAGCTCTTGTGTACGGTTTGTGGTCTCAGCGTTTTGTCCACATGTACTACTGCGGGAATTTTACTTTCGTAGGCCTCTGTGGCTGAATCTGTAAGGATCATGTAAGGGGAATACTCAATGTTTGCCAATACTTCACTTGCTTTCTCAGCTAAAATTGATGGTGCAAATGGTCGCCAACCTTCTCGGTATTTTACGATTTCATTTACCCGATCACGCATTTTTTCATCTCTTGGATCTGATAAAATGGAGCGGTTTCCCAATGCCCTTGGACCAAACTCATCTCTACCCTGAAACCAGCCCAAAATCTTTCCATTGGCTAATTCCTGTGCTGCATCTTTTTCAACATCAGGTAACTTCTCAAACTTTAATTTGTACTTTTCAAGAATAGATGCTATTTCGCTATCTGAATAGGAGTTTCCCAGATACGGATCAAAAGTCATTGTTTGAATACTTTTGTTTTGATAAAAAGGATAGAGAGCTGCGCCTAAAGCTGTTCCATCATCAGTGGCAGCTGGCTGTATGAAAAATTCTTCCAAGGCAAGTTCTCGTTGCACAAAACCATTAGCCTTGCAATTTAATCCAACGCCTCCTGCCAGTCCAACTGCCTTTAAATTATAAAGATCCGTATAATACCTCATTAGTTCCAGTATAGCCATCTCATAATAATGTTGGGCAGAGAATGCTAAATTTTTAACTTCTTCGTCATTGATAGAGTCTATATCGGACTTTCTTTTTTGCAAGGTCCTGCCATTCAATTCAATTTGATCTGCATTTAGTAGTTTTCGGTGATTGACCTGGTGAAAACCGTTCTCCACTTTCAAATAATCATCTAAGTCATAAATTTCCTTTCCATAGGGAGCAAGGCCCATGACCTTCCATTCATCTGCATATTTTCTGAATCCACAAAGGGAGGTCATTTCCGCGTAATATACTCCAAGCGAATTCGGAAAATTTATTCTTTTTATTTCCTCAAGAGATTGATCTTTTTTCAAATATACAGTAGTCGATTCTTTGATACCTCTACCATCTACTACAAAAATTAAGGCATTTTCCGATTTCAAGTAAGGCATTACACTCAAGGCATGGGCTAGGTGGTGATCAATATGCGTGGTCTTTTTTGGAAATAACTGATGTTCCTCCATTATATTTTTCACACTACGGATGGTAGAGCTTCGGTAATAATTAAAGAATTGTAACGGGAAGCTCTCCTTCAAATCTCTCTTGAAATTTAACTTGATGTTTTCCAGAAAATGTTCTTTTAACTTTGGCCAACCAAAAACCAAATCATCTACTTCTTCTATATTGATATTTGCATGATTCAGGCAGGCCTGGATAGCCAGGATGGGAAAGTTTGAATCCTGCTTATTACGGGAAAGCCTTTCTTCCGCAATGGCGTAAACTATCTTTCCATCAACTGCCAATGCAGCGGAGGAGTCATGTCCTGGACCTCCCAAATAATTGATTCCTAAAGTTATCATATAGTGAAAATTGATAGATTAATCCTTTAATTTTAGTAGCGATACACCGAAGGGTGCCCAAATGGGTTTAAGGGAAAACATGCAGAATTCCCTATTTTCCGAAAGGTGAGTACCATGTCTATGAAAAACAATAGATAAACAAAGCAACCTATTCGTATTCAATATGTAGTATATTAGTTTAGAATACTATGGTACCAAAATTTAAATATATTACAGTGGTTTTAATTTACTTCAGCATACTTTAGGCCATGTCTGGAGTTAAATAGATGTAGTAATAAATTCGAAAATGAAGATAATAATGACAAATATAATACTCCCATTAATTCACTAATGTTAAATACCAATACTCCAAATATTAAAGTAATTACATCAATGGGTATTTCATAGGTTGGGGTGTATTTAATCCAACCTTTAGTTAAATTTAAATCATATACTGTTCCTAGTAATAAATTTAGAGAGCCTATTAGGAATACTAAAAATAGTTCATAAGATAGATGCTCATATTTTGGCCCTAAAATCCATAATATTTGATTGGGAAATAAATAAACCGTAATTAGCATGGCTGCTGAAGTTAAAAATATAATAGCTATAGCATTTCTAAATAGAACCTTTAACTCTTCCTGGTTTTGGCACCTTCCAAATGCTGGAGAATAAATATTGTCAACCAGTGACTTTCCCATCATAAAGATTAACGTAAATCGGGTTAATGCTCCTATATCAGCAATTGAATCTGTTGTACCGAAAACGCCAATTAAAAAAATTGAGATTTGACCTTTAAAAGTATAGAATGCCGAATTGTGCCAATTTAATTTTATGTATTTAATTAAAGTTTCTTTATAATTTTTACTAATTACAGGGTTTAAAAATCGTAAATTTTTACTTTGTTTTTGAATATAAATATATGAAATCCAAGTACTAAATATTGTTATTAGTAAAATAATACTTATGGTAATTTCGTCCTTCAATATAATAAAAAAAAATGCTAATATTATAAACCTTGGAATATGGCCGATCACCTCAGTTACTTGAACAACCTTTATTTTTTTTTGAAATAAGAGAGCATTTCTTAAAAAAGAGGTTTTAACATCTGGAATCACTATTAATAATACACAAGCCAGAAACCAAATAATACTTTGAAATTCAATTTCTTGTTCTAATAGAATAAATGTAGCATACCCTCCTACTAAAAGGAAAGCAATTGCTATTATATAATTACTGATGGAATCTGCTGTCTTTATTAGACTAGACAATTTTTTATCATTGTCCCAAATTTCTCCTCCTATTTTCTTAAACCCTATAAAGGTACTTGAGTTTGAAAGTGGAATTAACATTCCCTGTATTGTAATTAAAATTGTATATAATGCATAGTCATTTTTCGATAAAATACGGATTAATATAAATCCAATTACTAATCCCATTACTCGTATAAGTAATTGAGATCCTATAACCTGGCTTATTGAAATTAATAATGATTTGTTTTTAATAAATTTGTCAGCCTGCTGAACGATCGTTTTCACCAAGTAAATTTTTATATTTTGTAATAGATTTAAAAATTGTTTTCTAAATAAATATCTAATAAAATAATTTTTAGTAAAATAATATTGTCATACAATAGTTATGTCTATTATACTTTTTTTTCCTTTTTATGAATTTGTTTAATTTGCCTTCCATTCTTTTTATTATTGCCATAACCATAGCCATAGCCATAAACTGATCCCGTTTTTTTGCTAGCATTGTTTAAAACAATCATTGGCTGTTTTAATTTTTTATTTTGATAAATATCTTCTATAATTCCTAGTTGAGATTTGTACGTATATCCGTAGCGAACGATATATATGTTTGAATCTATGAAAGGAGCAAGGCCATATGTGTCTGCAACCTGACCGATTGGGGGTGAATCGATAATGACATAATCAAATGCTGATCTTAATTCCTGAATCAGGTTTTCTATCTTAGAACTCATCATCATTTCGCCTGGGTTTGGGGGGATTTTACCCGCGCCTATTAAATACATTCCTGGTACTTTTTGTACCGGTACCAATAATTCTCTGGGACTTAAAGAGGATACAATGTAATCTGTTACTCCCGATGAAGAATCGATATTCATGTATTCCAGTAATTTTGCTTTTCTGAGATCAAAATCTACAATGACGATCCGTTTCCCGGATATGGCCATTGTTGCTCCCAGATTGATGCTGAAAAATGTTTTCCCTTCCCCGCTTCTGGCCGAAGTTACTAATATTACCTTGTTTTCTTTTCCCAAATTTGCAAAATGAATGTTGGCTCGGATCAACCTGAAGGTTTCAGCAATAACTGATTGTACACCCTCCATTACCTGTAGGTTTGTTTTTTCGGTACTGTGGTAAATTTCACCCAAAATGGGAGCGTTTGTAAGGCTTTCTACATCTTTGCGCTCTTTCACCTTATCATTTAGTAGGTCCTTAACATATATAAATCCTATTGGAATTAAGAACCCTAAACTTATCGCAGCCAGGTAGAGAGTATACTTACTGATGTTTACCGGTACATCTCCAGCCAAGGGTTCATCAATGATTCTTGAGTTGGGTTGGGTTGATGCCAGCGCTAATCCCGCTTCTTCTCTGCTTTGCAGTAAAAATAAGTATATGGCTTGCTTGATACTTTGCTGGCGATTTATTTCTAATAATTCGCGCTCTATGGAAGGTACACTTCGAACCCTTGATTGAAATTGCCTGCTGCTGGATCGCAGGTTATTCAAAGTTATTTGCATATTATTTTTAATGGTTCGGAGGTTCTCCTGAATATTTTCCCTTAAGTTTCCCAGCTGTTCATCGAGGTTTAGTATCAAAGAACTTCCAGGCTGTATGGTTCGAAGCATGCGTTGCTTTTCCAGTAAAAGCTCATTGAATTTAGCAAGGAGTCCATTCAGAGTGGGCTCAGGAATATTTAACGTGCTGGGAATAAGCCTTAATTCATCCTGGTTGACGTAATCTTCGAGTGAATGAATGATGTCCATTTGTATTTCAAGTTTTTCTAATTCTTTGTTGTACTGGCTGGCAGATTGTACATAAAGCTCTGCATTGGCGCTTACATCCGTGAGTTCATTCTCTCTTTTATAGGTTTCTACATTTTTTTCTACCTCTGAAAGTTCTGTGGATAAAAATTGAATGCGTTCGTCCAGAAAATCTATTGTGCTGAGTTGTACCTGGTTTTTATCCTCAATGGCTTCTTTTTGGTAAACTTCCACTAGTTTCTTTAATATTAATACGCCCTTTTTTGGAACGGCATCGGTGAATTCGAGGTGCAATACATTGGCATCCTTGCTGACTAATTCTACCTCCATCATCTGGCTGTAAGTTTTTGCGAGGTTTTTTATATCATGGAAATAGACAATAATAGGTCTATCTATTTCGGATTCGGAGGAACCAATCACGGTAAATGTGCCGTAAGGTCGGTTGATTTCCTGTCCGAATTTGTAATTGGTTGTTTGAGGATTTCTCAGGCTATCAAATTCAGTCAAATCAAAGCTATTATTTCCTTTACCAGTTAATTTGATGTTCTTCCCGTAGGCAGAAGGTTCCAGTTTATTGATTAAAAGTGAAATGGGAAGATCTCCCTGGAAAACTTCTAAATTATTGATCCTTCCTTCTATATAATAACTCGTATTCATACCCAACTCATCAAATACCCTTTCCATCAGAGACCTGGACCGTAGTACGATCATTTCACTGCCGATAGACTTATTTATCCCAAAACCTCCCATACCACCAGAAAAGTCCTCTCCCATTAGAGACCCCGGCGTGTTGAGGTCCTTAATCAATAAGGTAGTGTTGATGGCGTATTGAGGTATGAGGTTGTAACGGATGTGTAAAAATGTTCCTGCCAGGGTAAGCAAAGAACAGATAGCAAACCAGTACCAATACCTCATGTATTTGCCGATCAAATCCCGTATATTTAATTCCTGAGAAGGATTCCTAAACAAGCCGTTATTTGTTAATTGTTTCATTTTTATCGGTTAAGTAGGCCCAGATTCCAGGCAATGAAAGTAAGTGTATTGATTAAAGTCAGGATAAAGGTGGCATTGATCCGGCTGGTATTGGTTTGTAGAGCCCTTGCTTTATCCGGTTCGACATATAGGATGTCATTTTGCTGCAGGTAGAAGTAGGGAGAGTCAAGGATGGCTTTGTCGTTTAAATTGAGCCTTGCTGTTATTCTTTCATCTCCCACTTCCCGCATCAACAGTATATTTTCCCGCTTACCAAAGGGAGTCATATCACCTGCCAGTCCTATGGCTTCAATAACATTGATTTTTTCGGAGGGAACAGAAATGGTACTTGGATTATTTACTTCTCCGACCACTGTTATTCTGAAATTTATGATCTTGATATTTACTATGGGGTTCCGAGCTTCAGTTTCCAAAAGCTTTACCATTTTGTCAGTAGCTTCTTCCAGGGTCAATCCTGCCAACTTTATTTTTCCGATAATAGGAAAGCTTATTTCCCCATTGTTATCTACCCGATAGCCTTCATTGAGTTGACTGGTAACGTTGGCTTGCCCTGCCGTGCTACCTATATTGGCCAATACCCCACTGTTAAATAGTAAATTGGATTCGGGATTTAAAGTGCTTACCGTAATACTCAACAGATCTATTGGTTGAATCCTGGGTTCTGCTGAATTCCGGATTTTTTCAATATTTACATCTTCCTGATGGAGATCACTCATGTAAATCAGGTTCCTGGTAGAGCATGCTCCCAGGAAAATCAATGCCATTAGTCCGGTGAGAAATAAAGGTTTCATTTGTTAAATTTTGATTTTGCAATAAGTGCACATTTAAAAACGGATACCCAAGGATAAGCGCAGCTTCGCCCGGTCAGTCACAAAAACTTTGGATATTAAGGTGTAGGAAGTCTAAAATATCTACTCTGGCTGAATTGAATCCATTTGCATTGGTGGTATTTTCACCCGGCTGCTTTCGTGGATTCATTGTGTACTTGGTAGTCGCTTACTAATATATTTGTGCCCTCAGCAAAAATTTTAATGGTTTAAAATAATTCTCCGATATAATTACCTAATCTCCTAAAATAATACCTGTAGGAAAACCACAAACTGTTCTGTCTGTCCAAATATTCAATGTTACCTGCTAAATATACAAATGATTTTTAAAATCAGTAATAAAAAGCCTAAAAAAATGTATTTTAAATATTTAAATATGCTGTTTAGATGATTTAAAGTAGGCGTAAACATTTAACCCGGATGATGTATTAGGTTTCGTTATGACGGCTGAAATTGCAAGAAAATCAGGCAGTTTGGAAACGGAGGCATAGCACCGCTATGGTGAAGTTGAAAACCGAAACTAAGTGACTGATTATGAAGTAATTTCAGTCTGCAATAGAATTCCTAATGCGTATTTCGAATTTAAAGTATAGAATGTTTAGTAGACCTATAGCTCATGGAAGTACTAAATGGATAAGGTCTTTTTAATTGATTTTTTTTAATATTTTTGAAAAAATCATTCCTTTAAAAAAGAAAAACGAAACGGGCCTGGGAGGTTGGAAATCTGGTAAATAGAATGAAAAAGTAGTGAATAAAAAAGGTGATCCGTTTCCAGATCACCCTTAATCATTCAATTAATTTAAAGCTACATTATCATTTAGACAGATCGAATCGGTCCAAATTCATGACTTTATCCCATGCGGCTACGAAGTCTTTTACAAATTTTTCCTTGCCGTCACTGCAACCATAGACTTCTGCAATGGCCCTTAATTCTGAATTGGAACCAAAGATCAGGTCTACCCGGGTACCGGTCCATTTTACGGTACCTGTTTTGCGGTCCCTGCCTTCAAACAGCTTGTCAGAATCGTCAGCAGCCTTCCAGCTGGTTCCCATGTCCAGCAAGTTCACAAAGAAATCATTGGTAAGTACACCGGGTCTTTGGGTGAAAATCCCGTGTTTGGACCCGTCAAAGTTGGTATTCAATACCCGCATGCCACCGACCAAAGCGGTCATTTCAGGTGCGGTAAGGCTCATCAATTGAGATCGGTCTACCAACATCTCCTCGGCAGCAACTTTATGCTGCTCCTGTTGGTAATTCCGGAAGCCGTCTGCGGCAGGTTCCAGAATGGCAAATGATTCCACATCGGTCTGCTCTTCGGTAGCATCTGTCCTACCGGGAGTAAAAGGAACTTCTATTTCATGACCTGCTTCCTTGGCAGCCTGCTCTATTCCTGTGCAGCCGCCCAAAACAATCAGGTCGGCAAGTGATACTTTCTTGTTGCCGGATTGGGATCCATTGAAGGTTTCCTGAATCCCTTCCAGCTTATCCAACACCTTGCTCAACTGACTTGGGTTGTTTACTTCCCAGTCTTTCTGGGGAGCAAGCCGGATTCTGGCCCCATTAGCGCCTCCTCTTTTGTCAGATCCACGGAATGTAGAGGCAGAAGCCCAGGCAGTACCGACCAGTTCTGAAATAGAAAGACCGGTATCCAGGATTCTTTTTTTGAGGTCGGCAATATCCTTGCCGTCTATCAATTCGTGGTCCACTGCAGGTACAGGGTCTTGCCAGATCAGGTCTTCCTGAGGTACTTCTGGTCCCAGGTAACGGGCGCGTGGTCCCATGTCCCGGTGGGTCAGTTTAAACCAGGCTTTGGCAAAAGCATCGGCAAACTCATCGGGATTCTCCAGGAAGTGTCGGGATATTTTTTCGTATTCGGGATCCATGCGCAAGGCCAGATCTGTTGTTAACATAAACGGCGCATGGCTCTTGGAAGGATCGTGGGGATCGGGCACGGTTCCGGCTCCAGCGCCATCTTTTGGCCGCCACTGATTGGCTCCGGCAGGGCTTTTGAATAGTTCCCATTCGAATCCAAACAGATTTTCAAAGAAATTGTTGCTCCATTTGGTAGGGGTAGTGGTCCAGGCACCCTCGAGTCCACTGGTAATGGTATTGTTTCCGTTTCCTGACCCCAGGGTGGTTTTCCAGCCCAGTCCCATTTCCTCAATGCCAGCTGCTGCTGGCTCTGGCCCAACGTATTTGGTAGGATCTCCTGCACCGTGTGTTTTGCCAAAGGTGTGACCACCGGCAATCAGGGCGACAGTTTCGTAATCGTTCATGGCCATTCTGCCGAAGGTTTCTCGGATGTCGCGTGCAGCTGCCACCGGGTCAGGTTTTCCGTTTGGTCCTTCAGGATTTACATAGATAAGACCCATTTGTACGGCTCCCAGGGGATTTTCCAATTCCCGGTCTCCGGAATACCTTTTGTCTCCCAGCCATTCTGCTTCTGAGCCCCAATATACGTCTTCTTCGGGCTCCCATACGTCTTCTCTTCCTCCGGCATAACCATAGGTTTCAAGTCCCATAGATTCCAGGGCCACATTACCCGCCAGAATCATCAAATCTGCCCAGGAAAGGTTTTTGCCATATTTTTGTTTGACAGGCCAGAGCAACAAACGGGCCTTGTCAAGGTTAGCATTGTCTGGCCAGCTGTTCAGTGGAGCAAATCGTTGGCTCCCTGTGCCACCGCCTCCGCGGCCATCAGAAATCCGGTAAGTACCTGCGCTGTGCCAGGCCATCCTGATGATAAAGGGCCCATAATGGCCGTAATCCGCCGGCCACCAGTCCTGGGAAGTAGTCAGCACTTCTTCCAGTTCCTTTTTTACCTCAGCCAGATCCAAAGAATTAAAAGCTGCAGCATAATCAAAGTCTTCGCCCATAGGATTGGACAAGGAAGAGTGTTGTCTGAGTATATTTAACTTCAGCTGATTGGGCCACCAATCGCGGTTCCTTGTTCCTCCACCGGCACTTTGTTTCAATGCACCTCCGTGAAAAGGGCATTTCGCCAGACTATCATTGAAGTCTGATAGCTTTGCATTTGGGTTTGTGTTGTTTTCCATAACTAAGAATCGATTTATTTTTGAGCTTTATGTTCTACAAGGTACCAATTTTTTTATGTATGTAAATTTTTTTTCGATAGAAAAAATCTATGGGTCTTATCTGTTCTCTATGGCTTTAAAATCGGGGCCAGGCAGGGGCGGATTTGAACAGATTTATACCTTGTCCGGATTTGCGGGAAGCGCCATGACGGTCAGGGTCGTCACTGCGAGGGTGCAGACCTGGATTCGGTCGAATAGAACAAAACGCCCCGGCACCCGCGGCAGTCTAAACGAGGACGTATGCACCATTCCGATCTTCCCGTCCTTTCTTCGATATCCTTATGTTCGTACTTCGGGCCAGATTGCTTCGCTGGCGCTACCGATGACGTGTTTTTACCACCCCCTGTCTCCCCCTCCTGAAAACAGGAGGGGGCTGGGGGGAGGTGATTTGATGTCACTCTTTATTTTTTTTTAACATATTGATTTTTAAATAGTTATAAACAAATACCGTCATCCTGATTTCTGCGTTTAAAAAAAGTTAATTCTCGCAATGACGGCAGATTTTTTGGCTGAGCTTGTCGAAGCCCGACTCGGCTCAGTAACCATCGCAATGACGGTAGTTACCCGAAATTCCGGTTTCAAGCCAAAAAAAAGCGGCTGTCCGTCGTGAACAGCCGCTTTAGGCTTTTACTCTGAATGAACAAGGATCAGCTTCCGCACATTTCGCAGTCATCCGGGTTATCCAGCGAACAGGCGATGGCATCCTGATGCTGCTTTTTGTGTTCAGGATCCTCCACCTCAGTGGTTTTACCGGAAAGCTGGGATTTGTCTACGGTAAACTGTATGGCACTGCTGGCGGCTTTGGATCTCAGGTAATAGATGCCTGTTTTTAATCCTTTTTTCCAGGCATAAAAATGCATGGACGTCAATTTGCCAAAATTGGGTTCTTGCAAGAACAGGTTCATGCTTTGGGATTGACAAATATAGGCCCCCCGGTCAGCAGCCATATCTATGATCACCTTTTGAGAAATTTCCCAGACCGTTTTGTAGAGGTCCTTCAGGTGTTGGGGGATTTCCGGGATATCCTGAACCGAGCCATTGGCCGCGATCAACCTGTTCTTCATGTTGTCGTTCCACAAGCCCAGGCGGATCAAATCTCTCATGAGGTGCTTGTTGACCACCACAAATTCCCCGGATAGTGTCCTTCTGGTATAAATGTTTGAAGTGTAAGGTTCAAAGCATTCATTGTTGCCCAATATCTGGGAGGTAGAGGCAGTAGGCATGGGTGCCAGCAACAGGGAGTTGCGGATACCATATTTGTCTACTTTTTGTTTCAACTCCTGCCAGTTCCACCGTCCTGATTTTGGTTTCACTCCCCAAAGGTCAAATTGAAAAAGCCCCTGAGAAACCGGAGAACCCTCATAGGTTTCGTAGGTTCCGTTGAGTTTGGCCAATTCCATGGAAGTTTCCATGGCCGCAAAATACATGGTTTCGAAAATGTCTTCATTGAGGCCCTTGGCTTCATCCGAATCAAAAGGCATGCGCAGCAGGATAAACGCATCTGCTAATCCTTGTATGCCCAAACCTACCGGTCTGTGCCTGAAGTTGGATTTTCTGGCTTCCGGCACCGGGTAATAGTTGACATCTATTACCTTATTGAGGTTTCGGGTCACCACCTTGGTGATTTCATAGAGCTTCTGGTGATCAAAGTATTTTTTACCATCCTTTGCTGTCAATACAAATTTGGGCAAGGCTATAGATGCCAGGTTACACACCGCTACCTCATCGGGAGAGGTATATTCCATGATCTCCGTACAGAGGTTGGAAGACTTGATGGTGCCCAGGTTTTTCTGGTTGGATTTGCCATTGGCTGCATCCTTATACAGAATATAGGGAGTGCCAGTTTCTATCTGGGATTCCAGGATTTCAAACCAGAGTTCCTGGGCTTTAATGACTTCTCTTGCACGGCCCTCTTTCTCGTATTTCTCATAAAGCCTTTCAAATTCTTCTCCATGGCAATCCGCCAGGCCGGGAGCTTCATGGGGGCAAAACAGGGACCAGTTTTCATTGGCCTCCACCCTTTTCATAAAGAGGTCTGACACCCACACGGCATAAAACAAGTCTCTGGCGCGCAATTCATCCTTGCCATGGTTTTTCTTCAGATCCAGAAAGTCCTTGATATCGGCATGCCAGGGTTCCAGGTATATGGCAAAACTGCCTTTTCGCTTTCCACCACCCTGGTCCACATACCGGGCAGTCATGTCAAAATTTCTCAACATGGGCACGATTCCATTGGAAACCCCATTGGTACCTCGAATATAGGAACCTTTGGCCCTTACATTATGGATAGAAAGACCGATTCCACCAGCTGATTGGGATATTTTGGCACATTGCTTCAAGGTGTCATAGATCCCATCTATGCTGTCGTCCTTCATGGTCAGCAGGAAGCAGGAGGAGAGTTGGGGTTTTGGCGTACCGGCATTAAATAGGGTAGGTGTGGCGTGGGTAAACCATTTTTGGGAAAGCAGGTGATAGGTCTCTATGGCTGCATCCAAATCCTCCTTGTGTATGCCGATGGCTACCCGCATCAGCATGTGCTGTGGCCGCTCCACCACCTTGCCATCCAGTTTGATCAGGTAACTTCTCTCCAGGGTTTTGAAACCAAAAAAATCGTAGTCAAAATCCCTGCTGTAGTCGATTACTTCGTCCAGCCTGGCGGCATGTTTTTTGACGATACCATATACATCCGGTGCAATCAGGGCGGCATTTTCATCCGTTTTTGGATTGATGTAGGTATACAGCCTTTTCATGGTATTGGAAAAGGACTGGCTGGTGGTTTTGTGCAGGTTTGAAATAGCTATCCTGGCGGCCAAAATGGCATATTCAGGATGCTTTACGGTTAGGGACGCACAGACCTCCGCTGCCAGGTTATCCAGTTCAGTAGTGGTCACCCCATCGTACAAGCCATCAATTACTTTTTTGGCCACTTCTATGGGCTGGATGTAGCGGGCATCCAATCCATAACAAAGGTTTTCGATTCGGGTCGTAATTTTGTCAAATCGGACAGATTCTCGCCTGCCATCTCTTTTGATTACTAACATGCTTTAATTAATTAAGGTGTTTAAAAAATGCTTAAAAGTCTTCTTCTACGGAAAATTTCCCTGAACTGGAGTTGCTGTCTTTGTTTTTCATCACTCCTGCTTTTTGATAATCCCCCACTCTTTTCTCGAAGAAATTGGTTTTTCCCTGAAGGGATATCATGTCCATGAAATCAAATGGATTGGTACTGTTCCAAACTTTGGAACACCCCAATTCCTGTAGCAGCCTGTCTGCCACAAACTCTATATATTGACACATTAAGGTGGCATTCATCCCGATAAGCCTTACCGGCAAGGCATCCGTGACAAATTCTTTTTCTATTTCTACCGCATCTTTGATGATACTGGTGACAGTTTCTTTAGGCAACTTATTGACCACATGATCGGTATACAGATGGCAGGCAAAATCACAATGCAGACCTTCATCCCGTGAAATCAATTCATTGGAGAAAGTCAATCCCGGCATCAGTCCCCTTTTCTTCAACCAGAAAATAGAGCAGAAGGAGCCTGAAAAGAAAATTCCTTCTACTGCCGCAAAAGCAATAAGTCTTTCTTGAAAATCCCCATTGTCAATCCATCTCAATGCCCATTCTGCTTTTTTCTTGACACAGTCCAGGTGCTCAATGGCATTGAGCAAACGCTCCCGTTCAGCAGCATTTTTAATATAGGTATCTATGAGCAGACTATAGGTCTCGCTATGGATGTTTTCCATGGCAATTTGGAAGCCATAGAAAAATTTCGCTTCTGTGTACTGAACTTCTGACACAAAATGCTCAGCCAGGTTTTCGTTAACGATGCCATCACTGGCAGCAAAGAAAGCCAGTACATGAGAAATAAAATGCCTTTCTCCATCACTTAGATTTTTCCAGTCATTCAGGTCTTGACCCAGATCAATTTCTTCTGCTGTCCAAAAACTCGCTTCTGCCTTTTTGTAATACTCCCAAATGTCATCGTGTTGGATAGGAAATAAAACAAATCGGCTATTGTCTCCCTGCTCTAAAATAGGTTCTGGCTTCATCATTCCAATTGGTTTAATTTTTTTATTTTAATGTATTTCTTGTGGAAGGCTTTTAAGCCTTCATAGGTCCGCTAAGCGTACTTGCCTGGTTTTGGTAACAAAACCTTAACAAATATGGCTAAGAAAATTGTAAATGTAAAGCGAAAAATACTGCCATAAGCCAAATAGTTGACCAATGGTCAATAGGGTATAAAAGATTGAATAATAGCAGTTTAATCTTACCTAATAACAACAATACTTTAACCATTATTGGCTGTATATGGGGATAGAACTTTTTTCAAATAATTTCAAAATATCGAAAACCGGATCAATCAGCCCCATTTTTTGACTTATGGTCAAAAAATAGGATACCCTGGTAGTTTTAAAAATTTGCTTATCAGGAGGTTATATTAATTCCATCCATTTTATAGAATGGAAATTGAATATGGCTGCCTGAAAGATGCATTTGGTGGTCTATCCAGGTGGTTAAGTCATTCGAAGCCGGCTAAAGGTCAATTAATAATTCACTTTTCTTTTAAGTATCTCTGTATTTTTCTTATATTTGCACCTCATTTTGATAATTGTAATATATCAAACCATTATGTACGCAATAGTTAACATTTCCGGTAAGCAGTTTAAAGTAACAAAAGATCAGCACATCTTTGCACCAAAAATGCAAGGTGAAGTTGACGCTTCCGTAGAATTCGATCAGGTGCTGTTGGCAGATGACAACGGTACAGTATCGGTAGGCGCTCCCTTACTGGACGGGGCAAAGGTATCAGGAAAAATTCTTGATCATGTGAAAGGTGACAAGGTAATTGTTTTCAAGAAAAAGAGAAGAAAGGGTTACAAAAAGAAGAATGGTCACAGACAGCAGTTCACGAAAGTATTGATTGAAGATATTGTATTGTAAGCTTCCGAAAGGAAACACTAAAAATAAATGAAATTATGGCACATAAGAAAGGTGTAGGTAGTTCCAGAAACGGTAGAGAGTCTGAAAGTAAAAGACTTGGTGTAAAAAAATTCGGCGGTGAATCAGTTATTGCCGGAAACATTATAGTAAGGCAAAGAGGGACAAAACATCATCCCGGAGAAAATGTAGGTCTGGGAAAAGACCATACCATTTTTGCTTTGGCTCCTGGAAAAGTAGCCTTCAGGAAAAAACATGACGGCAGATCTTATGTAAGTGTTCTGCCAATTGACGCATAATTCCATTCCGTATGGAGAAATGAAAAGGCCTTTAGTAGATAGAGGCCTTTTTGTGTTACCCATAAAGAAGGATTTTAAATTAATTTAATACTTATTCTAATTGTCCTTTTTTGGATATCTCCCTGAGCATCAGGGAAAATTTGTTTGATTTATGAACTACACGGAAAATTACAAAGGGATTAAGGTAGATGTACAGTCTGTACACCTTGATCTCAATGAAGGCATTCAGGGAGAAATCAGGTCTTCAATAGATAAACTATCAAAATTCACCCACAACATCAATGCTGTTGATGTTTACTTCAAAAATGAAGGATCAGGCGGTACCGCAGTCAGCGTGGTAGGCATGCGTGTGGGTATTCCGGGGCCGGATGTATTTGCGGAGGAAAAGGGAGAGCATTGGGTTCCTTTATTAAAAGATGTCGTAGACAAACTGGTCAGGCAACTTAAAAAAGCAAAATAGACAGTTTTATAGGGCTTCAGTTTTCAAAAAAGACTGAAGCTTTTTATTTCCTCCCAAAAATAGACCGCATTTTGAGGAGAAATAAGCAGTATAATGGCAATGCCAAACACCGCCCCAAAGAAGTGGGCATCGTGATTGATGTTGTCATCCGCAATTTTTCCTTTATAATAGGCATATCCCAAAAATAATATTCCCAGAATAAAGCCGGGAAGACAAAAGATGCCGAAAATACAAATATCCGAAAGGGGCATTAAAACAATGCTGGCAAAAACGGTGGCTGAAGTCCCCCCGGAAGCACCCAGGGCGTGGTAGGAGGGATTGTCCTTTTCCTTAAAATAGGTGGGTAGGTCTGCAATGACTATGGCCAGCAGATAAAAGGCAATAAAGCCAAGGGTTCCCATGCTTTGTCCAAACTTATACATCAGGTATTGCTCCACCACATTTCCGAAGAAATAAAAGGTAAACATATTGAATAGCAGGTGGGTCCCATCTTTATGAATGAATCCGGAAAGCAAAAACCTCCCATATTCTCCATTTCTGCTGATGACATAAGGAGTAAACAGGCTGCGTTCCATTAAACCCGGATTTTTCCAGGCATAGTAGGATACCAGAGAGGTTAGGATAATGATGATGAGAGTCAGGCTTATTTCCATAGTATTTTTTAATTCTCCCGCGTAGCCAGCTTGCGGGTAAGGCTCCATAGGATTTGCAAAGCCTCTGGTTTTTGAACCTTTATGTTCGCCAGTTGGTTAAATCCCTTTTCAAAAAAATCAGCCATAAGATTCATGGTTTTTTCCCTGATTTCCAGTTGCTCGTAAATGGCTGTTACCGCCTTTACTTTTTCTGCCGGATCAAATTCTTTCGCAGCAAGCCATTGTTCGAGTGCGGCTTTCTCCTTTCCTGCTGCCAGTTCCTTTGCCTTGATTAATAAGTAGGTTTTTTTATTGGCCAGGATATCACCTCCCACCTGTTTGCCAAACTTTTCTTTATCTGCAAAGACGTCCAGGAGGTCGTCTTTCAATTGGAACCCAATGCCTATGTTGACACCAAAGTCATACAGGTGAAGGGCGTCTGACTCGCTTGCACCGGCCAGAACGGCCCCTAGCTGGAGGGAGAATCCCAGCAATACAGCCGTTTTTAACCGGATCATGTTGAGGTATTCCTCTTCAGAAACCTGATCCAGGCTCTCAAAATTCATATCCAGCTGCTGTCCTTCACATACTTCTGCAGCTGTTTTACTGAACAATTTCAGGGCGGGGTGGAGTTTGTCAGTTTCCACTTCGAGCAGCATTTCATAAGCCTTGACCAACATCACATCTCCGGATAGAATGGCCGTATTGTCATCCCATTTTTCATGCACTGTCTGTCGGCCCCTTCGGATGGGGGCATTGTCCATGATGTCATCATGCATGAGGGTGAAGTTATGAAAAACCTCAATGGCTGCAGCGGGAGTAAGGATTTTTTGGTATCCGTCCTTAAACAAGCCGTAGGAGAGGAGGGCTAAAAGGGGTCTGATCCTTTTGCCACCAAGCTGCATCAGGTAGCTGATGGGCTCATATAGTTCCTTTGGCTCACCCTCAAAATTGAGTTGGAGGATATGTTTTTCCAGCGTATCCCTGATTTCCTCCAGTGCTTTTTCATTTATCATCGTTTGCAAATTCCAAATCTATGGTCCTTCTGTCAATATCGGTTCGGGTAACCCTGACCCTTACCTTGTCCCCAAGGGTGATCATTTTTTTGTTTTTTGACCCAACCAATCGCATGTTTTTTTCATCAAAATCATAGTAATCGTCTGTCATGTCCTGCAGCCTTACCATTCCTTCACATTTGGTTTCTGTAATTTCTACATAAACTCCCCATTCGGTGACTCCGGTGACAATCCCTTCATAGTCCTTTACTTCTGCCAGCTTCATGTATTCTACCTGCTTGTATTTGATGCTGGCTCTTTCTGCATCTGCAGCTCTTTTTTCCCTTTCGGAAGAATGCAGACATTTTTCTTCCCAGGCCTGATTTTCAGGTGGTTTACCTCCATCCAGGTAGTGCTGCAATAAGCGGTGCACCATCAGGTCGGGGTACCTCCTGATAGGAGAAGTAAAATGGGTGTAGTGCTGGAAGGCCAATCCAAAATGCAATTTGGGTTCGGTGGTGTATTTGGCTTTGGCCATGCTCCTGATGGCCAGCTGTTCCAATACGTTCTGCTCAGGCCTGCCGGCAATCTCATCCATCAGTTTGTTCAGGCTGTTGGAAACCTTCTTTTCATCACTGATCTGTACGTCATGCCCAAATTTTCTGGCAAAATTGGCAAAAGTGTTGAGCTTTTCCAGGTCCGGATAATCATGGATCCGGTAAACAAAGGTGCTCTTGCCTTTGTTTTTGTCGTAGATAAACTGAGCCACTGTCTTGTTGGCCAAAAGCATGAATTCTTCTATCAGCTTGTGCACATCCTTGCGTTCCTTGATGATCAGGCCCACAGGTGTGCCTTTTTCGTCCAGCCGGAACTTTACTTCAACCGTCTCAAAATTAATAGCTCCTTTCTTAAATCTTTCTTTCCGGAGCTTTT
This sequence comes from Cyclobacterium sp. SYSU L10401, assembly GCF_010993705.1. GTDB lineage: Bacteria > Bacteroidota > Bacteroidia > Cytophagales > Cyclobacteriaceae > Cyclobacterium. Next base: position 296,584 of record NZ_WOFO01000001.1, read on the forward strand.
GGGCCAGGGTATTGATTTTTATCAGATCGGTGGCAAACTCTCCTTTGCCCTGGTCCATGTTTTCCTGGGCTTCTTCATAGCTGAACCTGCGGTCGGAGTGGATAACGGTCCTGCCTATCCAGAAATTTTTTACCTGCGCCTGCTCATCCATTTCAAAGACACAGGAAAAAGTAAGTTTATCCTCATTTGGCCTCAGTGAGCACAATCCATTGCTCAGCCTTTCAGGAAGCATAGGAATGGTCCGATCTACCAGATAAACAGAAGTGGCCCTGTCATAAGCTTCTTTTTCCATGAGGGTTTTGGGTTTTACATAGTGGCTGACATCCGCTATGTGTACGCCGATTTCCATATTCCCATTGTCCAGGTAACGGAAGGAGATGGCATCATCAAAATCCTTGGCATCTGCAGGATCTATGGTAAAAGTACTGATACCTCTGAAATCTTTCCTTTTTTTCAATTCTGCGGAAGGAATATTTTCCGATATGCCATCTGCTTCAGCTATGGCATCTTCGGGATATTCAAAGGGCAGACCAAATTCGGCCATAATGGAGTGTATTTCCACTTCATGGTCTCCTGCTTCCCCAAGTACCCGAATGATGGTGCCAATAGGGCTTTTGTCCCCTTCTTTCCAGCCGCTGAGCTTGACCACCACCTTTTGGTTGTGTTGGGCTCCGGCCAGGTCTGATTTCTTCACGAAAATATCGTGGTGCATTTTTTTAAAATCAGGTACCACAAAGGCAAATCTGGGGGAGATTTCCACGCGGCCTACAAATTCATCCCTGCTGCGTTCGATGATCTCCAGTACTTTGCCTTCTCTTTTTCCGCCCCTGCCCTTCTGGGGCAATACCATTACCCGAACCTTGTCTCCATCCAGGGCCGTTTTCAGATGAGCCTCTTTCACCATGATATCATCTTCCTTCTTCTCTTTGTCTTCGGGGACGATAAAAGCGAAACGGGCATTGACATAATCCACTTCTCCTACGATAAAATCGGGGTCTGCAGCTGAAGCATACAAATTTCGCGGGTTTTTGGAAATGTTTCCTTCCGCCAAGAGCTCCTGAAGGGCATCAGACAATAAGCTTTTTGTGGCAGCATCCCTGAGTGAAAGCTTTTTGATAAGTTGTTTTTCAGCAAATTCTTCTCCGAAATTGCTATCAAAAAATTGAGTCAACTGGTGTTTTAACCGTGACAAATCTGAGGTTTTTTCCCCCTTTTTTTTGAATCCTGATTTTTTTCTTCCTGAATTTCTTCCCATAAAAATTTATTAATATAATAAAGGTAATCATATTTATTTGAAATCAATCCTGAGGGTCGTTGGCAGCATGCTCATCCAGGTTGATGATTTCAAATTCCAAATCTCCCGGAAGCCCCTGATAGGCAAGGTAGATCCTGGCAGTTACTTCTACATCCCGCAGACAATATTTTCGGATATTGTCCAGGTCATTTTCCTTGTAATATACGGTATTCACCATGCTGCCATCAATGCCTTCCTTGGAGCTGGGGATATCAAATATGGCTGCCAGCAAATCCAACCTTGTATAGTGCTTGTAATCTCCGAATTTCCAGAGTTCAAGGGTGTCCAGGTGACGGATTTCCCAGGGACGTTTGCCTGCCAATTGCAAGACATCGGGTAGGGGTATCCTGTTGATCAACATCCTCCGGCAGAGGTAAGGGATGTCAAATTCCTTGCCATTGTGTGCGCAAATCATCCATTCTTTTTTGCAAAGTAATTCCCGGAATTCCCATAGTGTATGGTGTTCCGTTTCTCCATAAAATGACTTGGTCCGGTATTGGAGCAGGTCATCTTCTTTGCGATAGGTGAAATACCCTACTCCAATGCAAATAATTTTGCCAAATTCAGCATAAATTCCTGCTTTTTCAAAATACAAGTCTTCGGGGCTACTCTCCTCCTGTGGCTGTATGTGCTGGGATTTTTTATGCCATTCCTCTTGCATCCTGGGGGATAGGGCATCCAGATTTTCCGCTCCGGAGATGGTTTCCAGATCCAAAAAAAGAATGTCATTCAGTTTTTCAAAAAAGTTGGCCATAGGCATTTGTGCTTTGTTGGGCTATTCTGGGCTGTTGTGGCATATGAGTATGGATGCTGCAACCAAGCGTTACAAAGATAAACTTTTTATCAAAAAATTAATTCATAAAGCCTTGAAAGGCATTGATTTCATTGACTTTTTTCAGGTGACCAGGGCTGATCTACGAAATCCATGCTAAAAAGCCGTGCCAGGTGCCCCTTGACCTTAAGCTTTACCTCGGCTTCATCTACCGGTTTACCCACTTCCAGGTGTAGGGAGGTGACGGCTTTATCAGAGATTCCGCAGGGCACAATATGCTTGAAATAACTTATATCTGTATTCAGGTTAAAGGCAAAGCCATGCATGGTTACCCAGCGGCTGGACTTAACCCCAAGGGCACATATTTTTCTGGGATGACGCTGATGGATATGGTCTATCCAAACTCCGGTAAGCCCCTCAATTCTTCCAGCCTCTACACCGTAGTCTTCCAGCGTAGCAATGACCGCTTCTTCCAAAAATCTCAGGTATTGGTGTATATCTGTAAAGAAATTGTCCAGATCCAAAACAGGGTAGCCTACCAACTGCCCGGGACCGTGGTAGGTAATGTCTCCTCCCCGGTTAATGGGATAATAGCTCGCTCCGAATTTTTCCAAACCTGCCGCATCCAACAGGAGGTTTTCAGGTTTCCCACTCTTACCCAGGGTATATACATGGGGATGCTCTACAAAAAGCAGGTAGTTCGGCGTGATTTGCTGAGAAGAAGCTTCCAGGTTGCGGTTGTTGATCTTTATGGCGATGGTATCGGCAAAAAGCTTTTCCTGGATGTCCCAGGTTTCCCTGTAATCTTTCTTTCCCAGGTCTTTATAATATACTTTTTTATTGATAAATTGATTCACCTTTTCAATTTTGTTTTTCCAAATATAGGGATTATAAAAGAATGGCTGAGCACAATGACCTGGGAAGAGAGGCGGAACAACTTGCCAAAAGTTGGCTTGAAACCAAGGGGTATGCTTTTGTAGAAGCGAATTACAGGTACAAGCACGCCGAAATAGACCTGATCATGACCCATAAAGGGATCATGGTTTTTGTAGAGGTCAAATTTCGAAGTGGAACGGGGTACGGGTATGCGGAAGAATTTGTAGATTACAGAAAAAGGCAACTGATCATAAGGGCCGCAGACAACTATATTTTTGCCAAGGATTGGCACCATGATATCCGCTTTGACATTGTGGGAGTTTACCGGGACAGGCATGGTCACATAGCCTTCAGACACTTTGAAGATGCCTTTTACTGATCAATTGTTGCGGTAAATCAAATTCCCTTCCTTATCCCACTCTGCCCGGATATAAGGTTTGTATCCATTGGTGAAAGCTTCTGATTGGTATTGAATTTCCCGCTTTTTTACTGTTTGATCATTTTCGGTAGACCAATACTCTGTCCACAATCCTACTTTTTCACCATAGCTGTATTCACCGGTTACAGCGACCTGACCATCAGGATAGAAATGGTAGAAGTTTCCTTCTTCTAAATCATATTCTATTGGCGTGAGCTTTTCAATTTTTCTTTCCCCCCTGTTGTAATAGGTAATTCTGGAATCCTTGGGCCATCCTTCCTCATAATGGCGCTTGTCCTGCAGGATATTTTTGCCATCGAATGTCATCCAGCGGCCATGTTTGGTGCCATAAAAATACATGCCCTTTTCTACAACCTGATCGCCAACCCGCCTTTCATAAGGGCCATGCAGCAGGTATCCTTTGGAAGGGCTGAAACCAGAGTTTTTGATGGCTTTGTTTCTGGAGTCATACCAATATATATCCCTGATGTAGGGGTCAGGATCCCTTTTGGTTAAGGTAAAGTGAAATACCTGGTAGGTAACCTGATCCCTGAAGCTACTTTTAATCAGGGTTTTTTTAGTTTTTTCCCCGAAGTAAACGTTTTTTTTCCGTTTTTTCTTTTTGGATTTTTTATCCTCCTTTAAGTCGTCCTCTGCATCAGAGAACAGCAAAACAGGTGTTGAAGAAGGCAAAAGCCGGTTGCTGACAACCCCTGAGGAGTCAGGATCGCTGGTATTTGCCTCTTCCTGACCATAACCCTGCATGTAGATCATCCACACCAGTCCGGGAAGGAAGTAAATAAACTTTTTCATGACATGCTAAAAACGTTTTTCTTCTGATTTTATTTTGAATGATTCCTGCCCAATACAGGCGGTCATTTACCGAATTCAATTAAAGCCGCTTTCAAAACTGTCCAAAGATTTAGGAAAGATTGGCATTATGCTTAATTTTGCAAACTAAAAAAAAGCAAGGGGAAGTCCTCAGCCTTTTTTCAAATTTTGGAATAAATAAATTTATAAATTTCTGATTGTCAAATAAAAAAGACCATACATGAATTCCATCCTATCTGATCGCATCAACAACATGGAAGAGTCAGCCACGCTGGCCATGGCAAAAACTGCCAGAGAATTAAAAAACCAGGGAATTGACATCATTGGCCTGAGTCTGGGGGAACCGGATTTCAAAACACCCAAACACATTCAGGAGGCGGCCAAGGCAGCCATAGATGAAGGAAAATATTTTTCTTATCCTCCGGTGGCTGGATATCAGGACCTGAGGGAAGCGATTGCCAAAAAACTAAGGGACCAAAATAACATTGTACAGGCCAAAGCTGAGAATATAGTCGTTTCAACCGGCGCCAAGCATTCGATAGCCAATGTATTCATGTGCCTGATCAATGAAGGAGATGAAGTGGTGATTTTTTCACCTTATTGGGTGTCTTATTCTGAGATTATTAAATTGGCGGGTGGGGTACCTGTGTTGATAAAAGGCAATCTTGAAAATAATTTCAAAGCTACTGCAGATCAGTTAAAGGAGGCCATTACAGATAAAACCAAGGCGGTTATATATTCTTCTCCCTGTAACCCTTCGGGTTCGGTTTTCAGCAAGGAGGAACTGGAGGCGATTGCAGAGGTGATAAAATCTAAAGAAGACCTGGTTGTTATTGCGGATGAAATTTATGAGTTGATCAACTTTACCGGACAGCACGCTAGCATAGCCGCTTTTCCGGGAATGTTTGAGCGCACCATAACGGTCAATGGATTTTCTAAAGGTTATGCCATGACAGGCTGGAGGGTAGGTTATATCTGTGCCCCACTTCCCATAGCGAAAGCATGTGAGAAAATTCAGGGGCAGTTTACTTCAGGTGGTACGGGCATAGCGCAAAGGGCAGCTTTGGCCGGGCTTACCGGAGATCAAAAACCATCTGAGGAAATGGCAGCTGCCTATCTGAGAAGAAGAGACCTGGTTTTGCAATTGCTTAAGGATATTCCAGGTATCAAGACCCATGTTCCTGAAGGTGCTTTTTATTTCTTTCCCGATGTCTCCGGCTTTTTTGGAAAAACTGCAGGAGATTTTAAAATTGAAACAGCCGATGACTTTTGCCTGTACCTGTTGAATGAAGCCCATGTTTCTTTGGTGACCGGAGCGGCCTTCGGAGCCCCTGAATCTGTAAGGCTATCTTATGCGGCCTCTGAGGACGAACTGAAAGAGGCATTGAAAAGAATGAAAACGGCATTGGAAAAAGTCAAATAAAATACACACCAAGCCCTGGAACATTCCAGGGCTTTTTTTAGGAAAAGCATGCAGGCAATTGTAGTCACACCCGTTAAGGATGCGCTGGGCCCTACTTTGGAAACCATTAAGGCAGTAAAAAATGCGAGAGGCAATTTTTATTATTGGGTTTTTAATGATTACTCTACCGATCAAACCAAAATAGCACTGGAGTCGGCGCAAAGAGAATTGGGTTTTCAACTGGTGCACCTGGAAGAGCTGACCCAAAATCCCTCTCCCAATTACAAGACAGTACTGCAATTATCCCAAAAAAACGCACTTGAAGCAGGTTTGCCTTTGATCATTGTGGAATCTGATGTAAAGGTGCAGCAGGACACCCTGACTGCCCTGGTCTCATTTGCTCAGTCCAACCCTCGGACGGGGCTAGTTGGGGCCATCACCCATGATGAGGAAGGGAAAGTTAATTTTCCTTACCTGAAATTTAAAAAATATAAAAACAAAGGTTCGGTGAAGACCGATCGGAGCTTGAGTTTTTGCTGTACCCTGATCAGCAAGCCTTTTTTAGAAAAATACGATTTCAGTAACCTGGATAAGAGCAAAGATTGGTATGACACCCATATCAGTTATAAATCGCTTGAACTGGGGTTTGAAAACCATGTGCTCATGGACCTGCCGGTATGGCACAGGCCCCATGGTAGCAGACCCTGGAAGCAGTTGAAATACAAGAATCCTGTTTTGTATTATTTTAAAAAATGGTTTTCAGGGAAAGATAAAATCTGATTGCTATCCTTGTTATTGCTATTTTAGAATATAAACAGATCAGGCTGGAATGGCATGAATTTTTCCCTTTTAGCAATTAAAAAGGTAATTTTTTACTTAACTCCTTACTGAATAGCAAATATTTTGATATGATTATTTTTATAAAAAATTATTTTAAACTTGATTTTGGTTGATAGGTCAATCTGGCCCTGGATTATGGAAAACTGCCAGTTCTTTATTTCAGAGAGATAAATATATTTACAAATACGGCACTTAAAAATAAAAATTATTTAAATAAATAGACAAAAAATTTAATTTAATTGTGTTTTTTCAATTTGATTTCCTGAATCTCCAGGCTGGCCTTTCGGAAAAAGCAGGTAGTTTTTCTTTTTCTGTCCAGGATGAATGACTTTCTGCCAGAGGCCTGGAAATGAAGTCCATTGTAATTATTTCTTTATATTATCGAAAAATACAAAGAATTAATTTTTGTTTTATTGTCACAAAAATGTTTACCTTTGTATCGGGTGATTAAGCAACTTTTTGTACTTATCTTTTTCTTATATTTAAAAAGGAGGTTATTTCGAAATGATTTTTACTAACCTCCCTTTTCCTTTGGAACCTCTCCTGACTTTTTACCCCTTACATGAATGCTCGCCGATGGATACTACCTAAACCTACATGCATGAAATTTCTTCTGTTCCTAATTTCTTCAGCTGTCTTTTTCACGGTAAATGTTTCTGCCCAGTCCACTACTGACAGCACTGCCTACTATATTTCCTACCCCGAAAAACTAACTGGCAGGTTTTATTTTTCAAGAAAATACACCGGAATGGGACTGAAGAAGGAGGAAAGGGATTATTGGTACATGCCCAATTCCACCCTCAATATGGGGGCTGGTCTGACTTACCAAAACCTGACTTTAAATCTGGCTACCGGGTTTGGTTTTTTAAATCCGGAAAGGGGAAGGGGAGATTCAAAATACCTGGATTTGCAGGCCCATGCTTATCCTAAGAACTTAGTGATTGATCTTTTCGGGCAGTTTTATAATGGTTATTATTTAAGTCGTCCAGAGAATTACCTGAATACATCGGAGTACAATGTTTTTCCCGATATGAAAATGAGGAAAGTGGGTGCCTCTGTACAATATCTGTTTAATGGCGACAAATTCTCTTACCGGGCGGCCTTCCTTCAAAATGAATGGCAGCAAAAATCTGCCGGCTCTTTCCTGGCGGGCTTCGAAATATATGGCGGGCAGGTCCGTAACCAAAATGGCATCTTGCCTCTGGCCGAACAAGGAGAGCTTTTCGGTCAAATCAAATTTATTGAGTTTGGACCCAATTTGGGCTATGCCTATTCCCTGATCATAAAAAAGCATTTTTTCATTACCCTGTCTGCTGCTTCCAGCTTGTCATTGGGGCGCACGGCCATGCAATTTGAAGCTGAAGGGCAGAGAAGTAACTGGGGCATCCGGCCCAATTATTTTTTAAGAGGATTTACGGGATACAACTCCGAAAAGTGGTCTGTTAATGTCAACTATGTTTACAACCAGGTCAACCTTTCCCCGGTAGCAGGGTATAAGGTGAATGCGGGTACCGGAAACTACCGGTTAAACCTTATTTACCGATTCAGTCCCGGTCCCAGGCTTTCCCGCAAACTGGAATGGATAGACAGCCTTAAGGCCCGTGTGCTTGGAAGGTGATTTTTGGAAGATCTTTTTTCTACCTAAACCTGGGTATCCTTTTCGGATGACAATATCCAAAGAAGCTGTTTGTTATTTTTATTTAACAAAATAGACATGCATTCTTAATCTGTTAAAGTATTATATCTTTTTGTATTTTGTTCAATTTGCAATAAAATATCAGGTTTAGAGTGGTATGTTTTTGATACTTACAGTATTATAGGAAATTTAGGTTTAAAACTATAAAGGTAAATTTATGGTGCAGGATTTTACTACAATTGGATTTGGAAAGGTGCTTATGCTGGTCATGTTCCTGCTTATTTCAGGGAGTATGGAGGCCCTGGCACAAAGCAAACAGGTAAGCGGGAAAGTCAGCTCCTCTGAAGATGGGCTGGGGATTCCCGGTGTAAATGTTTTGATTCAGGGAAGCCAGACAGGTACGGCTACCGATGTCAATGGAGATTATTCCATTCAGGTTTCAGGTGATAATCCGGTATTGGTGTTTTCCTATATTGGCTTCCAGACCGTGCTGGAAGAGGTGGGAACCCGGTCGGTAATTGACCTGGAAATGAATCCCGACGCATCTGACTTAGGGGAAGTGGTAGTCACTGCTTTAGGAATCAGGAGAGAGGAAATCTCTTTGGGGTATTCAATTGAAAGGGTTGGTGGGGAAGAAATGACCCGGGTAGCCCAGGAAAGTTTCCTCAATGCCATGTCAGGAAAGGTGGCAGGCGCCACGATCAGTACCACCGGTGGCACCGGGTCCTCTGTAAGTATGGTGATCAGGGGAGCTACCTCCTTAAGTTCTGATAACCAGCCGTTATTTGTGGTGGACGGTGTGCCCATCGCCAATACCCTCAACAACGTTTCCTCCGTAGGTGCTGAAAACAGGGTAGATTATGGCAATGCCATTTCCGGATTGAACCCTGATGACATCGCCAACGTCACCATTCTTAAAGGCCCCAGTGCAGCGGCCCTTTACGGCTCAAGGGCAGGAAATGGGGTAGTTTTGATCACCACCAAGACAGGTCAGGTAGATAGGCTTACAGTAAACCTTACCTCGAATACCGTTTTTGATGTACCTTTCAAATACCTGAAATGGCACAGCAAATTTGGTTCAGGTCAATTTTCAGCCATTCCGCCCGATATCAGTGGCACTCCGCTGTCCAATCCTTTCGGAACACTGGTACAGGAAAATGTAAATGCAGCATTTGGACCTGAATTGGATCAGGGGTATGAAGCGATACAGTGGAACAGCCCGGTAGATGAAGATGGCAATAGGATCCCTACCGAGCTGGTTTCTTATCCCAATAATGTCCGCCATTTTATGCAAACCGGTATCACCACATCCAATGGTTTTTCTGTATCCAACAGTACCAGCTCCATGAATTACAGGGTTTCCTATTCCAATATGCGAAATAGGGGTATCATTCCCAATTCGGATCTTTTCAGAAATACCCTCAATATCAACTCGACCATGAAAGTCAGTGATAAATTTTCGCTGAGTACAAATATAGATGTGAGTAGGAACAATTCGGACAACAGGCCGGCTGGAGAGAGGGGGACAAACCCGCTTCAATGGGCCTATGAAACCTCTCCTCATGTAAATATCCTTGAACTGAAAGACTATTGGCTTCCCGGACAGGAGGGCTTGGAGCAAAAGACAGTGGATGCTGATCAGCCTACCCGAGTCACTAACAATCCCTATTTTCTGGCTAATGAAGTGAATAATAGCTTTACCAGGGACCGGGTTTTTGGTAATATCAAAGCAGACTGGCAAATCTCACCTGCTGTAAGTTTCTTTGCCCGATATGCCCTGGACCTGTATAATGAGACCAGAGAGAGTAAAATCGGCCGCAGCTACAGTCAGGAACCAGAAGGTGCCTATGGGATCACCGAATTGCATGGGATGGAAACCAATGCTGATTTTTTATTGACCTATAACAAAGACATCAATGATTTTGGATTAACACTTTCGGGAGGGGGAAACATGAGGTATCAAAATGGAAGTAGCCTGTTTGCCGGTACCACACCGGGTGGTGGCTTGATCACACCGGGCGTCTATACCATCCAAAACATCTCTCCAGATAACATTCAATATAACAATTCCCGGTTTGAGAGAGGTATCAATAGCCTCTACAGCCTGGTTAATCTGGCTTATGACGACATGGTTTACCTGGACCTGACGGGTAGGGCTGATTGGTCAAGTACCCTTCCGGATGCCGAACCTTATTTTTACCCTTCAGCTTCCCTGAGTCTGTTGATCAACAATATGATAGAGATGCCCCGGCAATTCAGCATGCTGAAACTGCGAGGGGGATATGCTTCTGTGGGAAATGATGCCAATCCTTATCAGCTGATAGCGGCCCTTTCCAATGCCGGTAATTGGGGAAACCTGCCCCGCCTTTCTCTGCCAGGTACTTTGTTGAATCCATCCCTAAAGCCTGAAATTGCGACCTCCTATGAGGCCGGTCTGGACTTGAATCTGTTTGAAAACCGGGTTCGGTTTAGTGGAACGTATTATATGGTAGAGAACAGGAACCAGATTTTCAGTACAGGTCTTCCTCCTTCCACCGGCTACACTTCCAAAAACATCAATGCAGGGCTCTTGCAAAGCAAGGGGATCGAACTTACCCTGGGAGCTGACCTGGTAAAGAATCAGAACTGGAACCTGACCACCAGCTTTAACCTGACCAGAAACAGAACCAGGATCCTGGAGTTGGCCGATGACCTGCCCTACTATACCCTGTGGACAGATGCCAGGGGCGGTGCCTGGACCTATGTGGGAGAAGAAATAGGGGATATTTATGACGCGCAGGTGGTCACCGTGGAAGATCCCGAGTCTCCCTATTTCGGATTCCCTATTTTGGATCAAACCGGGAAGTGGCAGGATGTGGATGCCGTTAACAGCAGAAACAAGATCGGTAATTTCAACCCGAAATTTATTATGGGAATGCAAACTTCCCTTTCCTACAGGAATTTTCACCTGAACCTGACCTTCGACTGGAGGAATGGGGGCGATTTTGTTTCCCAGACTTACCGATTCGGAGAGGAACATGGAAGATCCCAGATTTTTCTGGACAAGTTGATCAATCCCGGAGAAATGCAGGGGCAGGAATTGAGGGATTTTCTGCTGGCCAATAAGGAGTCCATGATCCTGATCAACGGCAATAATTTCCCATTGGTAGGTGGACCCACTCCTGAATATAACAGCTACCCTTTTACCTTTGGTCCCTTTACCCTTCCTTATGGGGGAGTTTTCATCCCAGGGGTTTATGCCACCGCCTTTGATGCGGATGGCAATCCTACGGAATTTGCCGAAAACCTGGGAGAAAATATTGGGCAGCCCGGTGGAACCCTTACCCTGCCGTATGCGGGCAGTACAGCCTGGAGCTTTGCGCGGGCCTTCCTCTATGATGCTTCCTTTGTAAAGCTTCGCGAGGTGTCTTTTGGCTATGATGTGCCCATCAGGTGGGCCAATAGGCTCAAAATGCAAAACCTAAACTTCTCTGTTTATAGCCGAAATATCATTTTGTGGACGGCAGCCAAGATCAATGTGGATCCTGAAATGGCTTTTCAACCACAGGGAGGAGTTCAGGCAGGGAGCCAGTTTAAACAGGGAATAGAAAGGTGGAATGTGATGCCCTGGGTGATGCCTATTGGTTTTAAGGTGAACGCCACTTTTTAAGGTCTCTTGTGGAACTAAAAACTGAACTGAAATGAAAAGAAAAATAAATATCATCGCATTGATCATGGCCCTATGCACTTTTTCCTGCCAGGAAGACCTGATGGAAATGAATATCAACCCCAATGGTGCCAACCCGGAAACAGCTAATCCCAACCTGGTGCTCTCCACGGTGCTGACAGAGGCAGGAAAAACCGTTGTCAACCTGGGTTATGGAGATATTGCCGGGGTCATGCAGCATACCCAGAAAGATGGTTGGGCTGGTGGACACAACCTCTATGAATGGAACCGAAATAACAGTTGGGCCGGGTATTATGGCATCCTCAGAAACAATCAGTTTGTGTATGAGAGAGCTGTTGAATTGGATCAGGAATTGCAGCAGGGAGTCACATTGGTCATGAAGTCCATGATGTTTGGCCTGATCACTGACCTATGGGGAGACGCCCCCTATTCCCAGTCCCTGAGAGGTGCAGCAGGTACTCCTGAAGCCACTTTTCCTGCCTTTGATACCCAGGAAAACATATACCGGGGGCTCATTCAGGATTTGGAAACTGCCAATCAATTGCTCTCCAAACCACTGGCGGACTACAACAGCACCATTGAAGGAGCCGATGTGTACTTCAATGGTGATCCATCCAAATGGAGAAAAATGGCCAATTCCCTGAAGTTGAGGTATTACCTGCGGGTTTCGGAAAAGCTTCCTGATTTTGCCAGAGAAGGAATAGAAACCATCGCAGGTAATCCGGAACAATACCCCATTATCACTGATCCGGGAGATGATGCTACCATGCCTTTTGCCGATAACTCAAGCAGTACCAGCTGGCCGGACAACACCAGGTTTGATGCCAATGAAAGCAATTACCGCAGAATAAAGATGTGTCAAACCCTGGTGGAAGCCATGCGATCAAAGAGCGACCCCAGGTTAGGGGTATGGGCCAATAGGGTGCAAATCCCGCTGGTAGTGGATGAAAACCTGCCTCCCGGTACCGACAGGATTGAAAACAACCAAAGATTGCTTTCTCCGGATGTTTTGGAGGAGAGGAATGTGGCACTGGAAGATATCAATCAAAACCCCGATTATGTGGGTATTCCTCCGGGTATACCCGGGCCACAGGTTTATAACCTGAGCCCTGATGCCAACCAAGCGGCCTTCAACCCTCACGTTTCCTGGCTGAATGATATTTACCGTGAACCCAACGGTCCTTTGTTAAGGGCTAGGTTGATATCCGCATCGGAAGTAAACTTTATACTGGCGGAAGCGGCCTTGAAAGGCTGGTCCGTAGGCAATACTGCTGAAAATTACTATCAGGCCGCGATAATGGCTTCTTTTTCCACCTGGGGCCTTGCGGATCAGGCAGCGGTATATTTGCAAGAGGAAGAGGTACAATTTGACGGATCACTGGAACAACTGATCGAACAAAAATGGATCGCCTCCTGGACTGCAGCGGCCGAATCCTGGTTTGATTATAGGAGGACAGGATACCCACAACTCCAGGCCGGCCCATTTGCCATTCGCTCAGTTCTTCCGGTTCGCTTTTACTATATGATTGATGAAAGAAACCTGAACCCCGGGCAAACGGAAGGCGCCATGTCCAGGTTAGAGTCAACCATTTTTTCAGAGGTGGATGGGGAAAACAGTGCCTGGTCCAGACCCTGGTTGATTCAGGGGACCGGCAAGCCCTGGTAACAGAAGCTATATTTGGAATTCCAGGTGCCCAATCAGGCACCTGGAATTTTTTGTTTTAGGAGGCATTGATTTTGAATTAAAAACAATTTGCTAAATTGTAGCGGTTTTTATTTCGTCTGTATATGTATTTACGTAAGTCATTGATTATTATAATCGCAGGATTTTTCAGTATGCTTTTTTCCTGTACTAAAAATGTATCACTCACCCGATTGGTGCCTGCAGAGATCAGTGTGCCCAATCATGTGCAACGGCTCCTTATTGTGGACAGAACACAACCGGAAAGCCAGGGAGTAGCCATTATCGAGGGGATTTTGACTGGAGAAGCTCCCTTTGAAGTAAAGAATGCCATTGATGCTACCTTGGCCACCATACAGCAGGAGCTCAATACTTCCCCCCGGTATGAGGTGATCCGGGCAAGGGAGCGTTTCAAGGGCGGCCTTTTTGCACAGACCTTCCCGCAGCCACTGAGTTGGGGACAAATTGAATCACTTTGCCAGGCCTATGATGCTGATGGGGTATTGACTTTGGAAAAATTCAGTTCTGATTTTGTGGTCACCGATAAAAAGGTGACTATCAAAAAGCAGGTTGGAACCGGCGATGAAAGTAAAACGATAGAGGTTCCGGGCATACAGGCTGAGGGAGTAGCTTCTGTGCAGGTTGGGTTCAGGCTGTATGACCCCCAGACCAGAAATATCGTGGATCAGGGAGACTTTGGAAAGACCAACCTCTGGTCGGCCGAGGCAGAAACCAAAACCCAGGCCCTGGCCATGTTGATCGATAAAGTACAGGCTACCCGTTATGTGGGGCAAATGGCAGGAGCGGCCTATGCCAGAAGAGTGGCCCCGGTGTATTTGAACATCAACCGTTCCTTTTATGCCAAATCCAAGAAGAACCCAGCACTGGGCGTAGGCGCAAGATATGCTGAAGTCAATGAATGGGAAAATGCCATCCAAGCCTGGGAAGAAGGATTGTCCCTGCCATCCGATGCCAAAACTTCCGGGAAGCTGTGTTACAATCTGGCTTTAGGTCATGAGGTTTTGGGAGACCTGCTCAACGCCAAAGATTGGGCAGGAAAAGCCTATACCCTTTATGGATTTAAGGGAGGCAGAACCTACGCCAGGGAACTGGACCAAAGGATGCTGGAAGAGGAGATGGTCAGGGAGCAACTTGCCCCTGCCCAGTATTGATTCCTTAATCATATGCACCAGGCAGGACCTGATTTTATCCTTTCAATATTGTTTTTGGGGAAATATCAGTTGGTCTATGGCCCACTGCCCACTTCCCTTGATGATCAGAAAAATGGAGCCTAGCATCATGGCCCAGTCCGTGCGGCTGGCATGCATCATGGACCAAAATCCCTCATTGGATAAAATCTGAGTCTTGGTGGAGGCCAGGGCCACGATCATGATGATCAGTGTGGGAATGGCTGCCAGTCGGGTCAGCAAGCCCAGTAGAATCAAAAGCCCGCAAAAAACTTCAAACCCGCCCACAAAATAACCCAGAAATTCCGGTTCGGGTAGGCCGATCTTTTCAAACCTCCCCGCCCCCCGAAGTGAAGGGAAAAGGAATTTTTGGATGCCTTCGGAAAGAAAGACTACTCCTAACATCAATCGGATAAGAAAAGTAGATTTTTCATGTCCGGGAGTCAATAATTTTTGTTTCCAATTCATTATAAAGGGTTTCTATGTCATGCTTCTTTTTAGAAGTTGCGCATTGGCAGCTACGATGATGGTGCTGAAACTCATAAAAACAGCTCCTATGGCAGGGCTGATGACCAATCCTGGAATAAAACCGGTGGCTAATGGAAGGGCGACGGCGTTGTAACCGGTCGCCCAAATCAGGTTTTGGATCATTTTTTGGTAGGTGGCCCTGCCAAACAGGATGAGTTTGGCGATGTCTTTCGGGCTGCTATTGACAAGGATGATGTCTGCCGTTTCTGCAGCCACATCTGTTCCTGATCCTACGGCTATTCCCACATCTGCCTGTGCCAGGGCCGGAGCATCATTGACTCCATCGCCGGTCATGGCCACAAAGTAGCCTTCTTTTTGTAATTTTTTTACAATATCCACTTTCTCATCCGGGAGCACCCCGCTGTAGTATCCATCCAGTTTCAACTCATCGCTTACAGCTTTGGCAGTCTTTTCATTGTCCCCGGTAGCCATAAACATTTTCATTCCCTTTTCCCTCAGCAAATTGATCGCAGGAAGGCTATCCTCTCTGATTTTGTCAGACAAGGCAACAAAACCAACCAGGTCCTTGTCCCTAATGACAAATACGATCGTTTCGGCTTCATTACCCTGACTCTTTTCCGGTATAGAGATGTTGTTTTCCTCCAGGTAGCCCGGGCTCACCACTTTCCATTTTTTCCCATCCATTTCCCCCTGTATGCCTTTTCCGGTAAGGGCTTCAAACTTTTTCACCGGCTGGAATTCAAGTTCCTTTTCTTTGGCTTTTTTCACAATACCCATAGCTATGGGGTGTTCAGATTCCTGTTCCAGAGATGCGGTATGTGCGAGAAGCTGGTCTTCGGTCAAATCATCGGTTAGACTTTCAAAACGGGAGACCCCAAAATTACCTTCTGTCAAAGTACCGGTTTTATCAAACACCAATGCAGTGATTTTCCTGGAGTTTTCAAAAGCTGTCCTGTTTCGAATCAGTAATCCTTTTCCTGCGGAGACAGAGGTAGAAATGGCCACTACCAAAGGAATGGCCAGCCCCAGAGCATGGGGACAGGAAATGACCATTACCGTTACCATGCGCTCCAGGGCAAAGTCCCAGGGTTTGCCTAAACTGATCCATACCAATAAGGTAAGGGTTCCGGCACCCAAGGCGATAAAGGTCAGCCACCGGGCTGCCAAATTGGCCAGATTTTGCGTTTTGGATTTTGCTTTCTGGGCCTCTTCCACCAGGCCTATCACCTTGTTAAGGTAGCTTTCTTCACCGGTTTTTTCCACCTTCACTTTGAGGGAATGGTTGCCATTTACTGCTCCACCAATGACCTCGTCTCCTTTACTTTTGCTGACAGGCTTGCTCTCTCCGGAGATCATGCTTTCATCCAGGTGACTTTCTCCTTCCACAATGGTACCATCCGCCGGAATTTTTTCACTGGCTTTTACCAGTATAAGATCCCCTTTTTTTAGATCTGAGACTTTAACTTCCTTTATTTGCTCTCCATCCAGCAGGTGGGCTTCGGCTGGCATCATTTTTACCAGGAGTTCCAGCGAGCGGGAAGCACCCATGACCGATTTCATTTCAATCCAATGCCCCAGTAACATGACCAGGATCAGGGTGGCCAGCTCCCAGAAAAAGTCCATGCCTTCCAGACCAAAGACCACGGCAGAACTGTAGGCATACGCTACGGTAATGGCCACGGCAATCAGGGTCATCATTCCCGGATTTCTATCTTTGATTTCTTCTGCCAGACCTTTGAGAAAAGGCCATCCCCCATAAAAAAACAGGAGGGTAGAGAGCCCGAATAAAATGTATTTGTCTCCCTGAAAGGCCAGTTCAAAACCAAACCATTGCTGGATCATTTCAGATAGGGCAAGGATAGGCACCGTCAGGACCAGCGAGACCCAGAAACGTTTTTTAAAATCCCGGATCATCATCGCATGGTGATCATGGTGGGAATGCTTGTCATGATCCGAACCATGATGCTCATGATGGGAATGTTTATCATCACCGGCTTCATCGTGATGATGCGGTTGTTTTTTGTCTGCTTTCATGATTTTTCAGGTTTTTTTGCTGGTTATTACTTGACTGTTGACAGGGTTTTTAGTGATTATGGCCAGCCATATCCTTTGATCCGGAAGGGCTGTTTGCTTTCATTACCTGCGCTCCTTTTCTATAGGTTTCCCTTACTTCGCCGCAGCGGAGCATGCTTTCTCCAAAATAAGGGTTGAATATTTCCTCCTTTTCACTCAACCAATAAGCCCCTTCATCGCCAAAAGCCATGGGGCAATATTGCCGGTAGACGGTGTCTTTTTCCAATCCGAAAGATTCGGTAACTTCCAGTATGCTTTCAGAAAGCGACATGAATTGCCGGCGAACAGCTTGAAGGCTTTCTGCTTCCTGAATGCCCTGAAGGGCTTTTGCCGATTCATCTTTCAATGCCATCCAATGGTCGTGTGCGTCTCCTTCTACCAGCGACATGTCTACCTTATCCAGTGCCGCCCGTACCTGCTTTCCGGCATCCCTGGCCCCCTGAGCATCGTCATCTACCAAGGCATTTTTTAGTTCAAAATAGGCCTCAGCCACAATGGTCAATTGCTCACGGAAGGATTGGGATACCTCCAGGGTTTTGGGTTCAGGACGTGCCATCATGCTGTAATTGCCGGCGAGTTGCGCAGCTGCATCTATGGAAAAAACGCCGTTGGTTACGATTTCTTCGCCTGCCTCCAAACCTTCGATTACCGGGTATTCTTCCCCTATCCGGGAGCCAACAGTTATTTCACGCATCTCATAGGCAGGGTATTCGGCACCTGCAACTTTCACGTAAACTACCGACCGCTTACCCGACCAGAGCAATGCGGTTCGGGGAATACTGACGCTGGCCTGGTTTTCCTGCCCACTGGCTGCAATTTTTGCATTGACAAACATTTCAGGCTTGAGCAGCGCCTTTGGATTGCTGGCAACTGCACGGACTTTTATAGTCCTTGTATCCGGATCCAGGACAGGATCAATATAAGCTATACTGGCCTCAAATACCTGGCCGGGAATTCCTGCGGCAGTGAATGACAGGGCATCCCCTTCGCGAATAGCGGATAAATCCGATTCATAAGCATCCAGCATGATCCAGACCCGGCCGAGGTCTACAATTTCAAATAAAACCGATCCGGTAGCTATATAATCTCCTTCAGCCACCTTCCTCTGGGTCACGATACCGGATTGTTGGGCCAGTACATCAAAATGCTCCACTAATTCTTCCTGGTTTTCTATGTTCCTTATCTGATCAGCTGTTAATTTCCACAAGCGCAATTTTTCTTTGGCGGCGGCATATATTTCCGGAAAATCAGCTTTACTTTCAGCAGCTTCCCTCAATTCTTTCTGTGCATTTACCAGTTCAGGAGAGTAAATGGTGGCCAGTTTTTCTCCCTTTTGGATCGCCTGTCCGGTAAAATTGATGAATAACTTTTCTATCCTTCCGGGATATTTGGCAGTGATAGAGGAAATGTTTCTTTCATCTGGCTTTACCTTACCACTAAGAAGCAGTTCTCCTTTGGATAATGATTCTTTTACCCTGGAAGTGGCGATATTCGCCATGGCCACAGCACTATTGCTCATTTCGAAAACCATTGGGTCATCGGATGAGCTGGCGGATTTGGATGCTGCAGGGATCAGGTCCATGCCACAAATGGGACATTGCCCCGGCTCGGATTGCCTTACCTGGGGATGCATGGAACAAGTCCATGTTTCGCTATGCTGATGGTCTGATGATTCGGTGCTTTGATTATCTGATGATCCAATGGTCTCATGGTTTGATGGTTTGATGATCCAACCTAAGAATGCACCGATTAGTAAAGTACCTATCAGAATTGACAAATTTGACCGATTGATCCCATTCATGATTTCAGGTTTTTAATGGTAGAAGAAATAATCTTTGAAAGAATTTTTTTAAGAAATAGTATTTCTGGTAAAAGTGATTCAGGGTCTGGATAACTTTTACTTCTCAGACATAACAACAACCAATATTCAATCTCATCTGCCTCCTTCATGGCTATGATGCATTTAGCGGCAAAATCTTTGCGACTGTGTGCATTTTGTGCTTCCCTGATGTTGGAACCTATGGAAGTACTGCTTTTTAATAATTGCCGGGCAATTACATACTTTCTTTTTTCTTCAAGAATCTCTTTATACTCTATGATTTTCAATGCAAAATCAAAACTTAGTTCTAAAATTTCATTTCTTTTTTCCATAACTATTTTATCTTATTAATTGATAAATCATTCAATTATCATATAATCTTATCATTGCACCATTAAATCATCAGACCATCAAATTCCTGCCAGGTTTTCGAGTTGGGCCAGGCTGTTGTGCTTGTCCACAATCGCCATGATGCGCTTTAGCTGATAGTCCAGCAACTGCTGCTGCACCTGCAACAGGTCTTCAAAAGCTTTCCCATCATTGGCGTAGGCCGTCATGAGCAGGTCCAGGGTTTGTTCTGCCAGGTCGGTTTGTTTTTGATAGAGGTTTACCCTACGATCCGCATCATCCCAATCCCTTAGGGCATTGCGCCACTGGGTGGAGAGTTGGTTGATCGTATTTTCTTTTTTCTTTAGGCTGGCTTCCTGATTCAGTTCAGCTGCTTTTTCCATGGACTTGAACTTTTTTCTGTATATGGGAAGCGTGATTTTAAGCATGGGCATGACCATGTTGTTGCCGCCCATGTTCATGCCGTTTTCCGTTCTCGGGCTAAAAGCCATGTAGTTGACACCTGCGCCCATCATAGGCCTTCCCTCCAGTTTTGCCATTGTTTTTTGTGAGGCATAGGCAGCACTTTCAGCATCCAGCATTTTCAATCGAGGGTTGTACCCCTTGATGCTGTCCAGCAATTCCAGGCGGCCCCGGTTTAAGGGTTCATTTGCTAACATATCAGGCAGTTCCAGGCCTTCTTCCGGATCCCTGTTCAAAAGCTCGTTAAACTCAGCCACCAATGCCTGTCGTGTATCGCTCAATAGGGAGATGGCATTTTCCAATTCGTTCCGCTCCATTCTGATCCTTAATACATCTCCCATGGAAGTGGAACTGGATGGCATGGGAGTGGCTGAATTCATGGCTTTATCGGTAGGGGAGTTTGATCCGCCTGGCCCACTGCTACTGCTTTGGTACCTGACCAGTGCCAGCCTTTCGTATTTTTCCAGGATGCTGAGGTGAGCTTTGGTGATCTTTATTTCTTCATTTAACCGGGAGAGTTGGTGCCAGGCTTCTTTTACCTGATACAGCAGCTCATTTTTCACCATTCTGAAAGCTTCATACCTGGCCTGTGCCATTTTACTGGCTTCATCCTTCCGGATGCCGAGGCTGCCAAACCAGGGAAACATTTGCATCAGCTGAAGGTCCGCATGCTGGTTGCCCATCAACCGTTCCATGGGCCGGATGAATAAACCAATGCTCAACTCCGGCTCAGGTAAGGTACCTGCCTGAGGGACTTTTTCCAGGGCAGCCAGGTATTCATGAAAGTAGGCCTGAACTTCCGGGTTGTTTTCGGCTGCAGTCAGGAGATGGTCCTCCAGTGTCTGGGCCTGGAGCCTGCAGGTTAGAGATTGGAAGGTGGACAAGAAGATCAGGATGGACACCCACCTATGGGCTGGAAGGTCAAAAACGAGATTCCACCAGGCTACAACTTTCAGTCTGCATCGGATCCCCTGCCGGCTCCAACTTCCAACCTCCAAATCATTTAGTTTCTTAATCATATCTTTAAGCTTTAATTTTTCATTCCTTCCATTCTATGATCCAATCAAGCATCTTTATATACCTCAGTATCGAGTTTCACCTTATTCTCCGCCCTCCAGCTGTACATTACCGGTACCAGGAAAAGGGTTACCAATGCGATGACCATTCCTCCAAAAGCCGGAATGGCCATGGGGATCATGATGTCCGACCCTCTTCCAGATGAAGTAAGGATCGGTAAAAGGGCCAGTATGGTGGTGGAGGTGGTCATCAGACAAGGTAAGATTCGTTTTTGCCCGGCAGCCAAAACAGCCTTTCTTACTTCACTCCTGTTTTCAGGTCGGCGTTTTTCAAAACTTTGGTCCAGGTAGGTGGCCATCACCACCCCGTCATCTGTGGCAATGCCAAATAGGGCGATAAAACCTACCCAGACTGCTACGCTCAGGTTATAGGTCTTCATCTGAAACAAATTCCTCATTTCTGTGCCCCAAACAGAGAAATCCATGAACCAGCCCTGACCATACAACCAAAGCATGAGGAATCCCCCGGCAAAGGCCATGGCAATACCCATAAAAACAAAAAGGGTGGTGAAAGCTGACCTGAATTGGAAGTACAAGAGGAGGAAAATGATGATCAGGGAGAGGGGAACCACTATCGCCAGTCTTTTCTCGGCCCTGAGCTGGTTTTCATAATTTCCCGAAAACTGGTACCGAACTCCTGAAGGTACGGTCAGCTCTCCTGAATCGATTTTTTCTTTCAGGTAGCGTTGGGCATCTTCCACTACGGTTACCTCTGCAAACCCGGGCATTTTGTCTAACAACACATAACCCACCAAAAAACTGTCTTCAGATTTGATCATATCCGGTCCTGGCCGGTAAGTGATTGCTGCCAATTGGCCTAAGGGAATAAACTCACCGCCAGGCATGGGTACCAACATGTTTTCTATGCTGGCGGGGTCATCCCGGTATTCCCTGGCATAACGTACCCGGATGGGAAAGCGCTCTCTTCCCTCCACTGTAGTGCTGACGGGCATCCCTCCAATGGCCGTTTCCACAAAATCCTGTACGTCCTTAATGTTCATACCATAGCGGCTGATCCTATCCCTGTCGATGTCTATCTCCAGATAGGGCTTCCCCACAATGCGGTCTGCAAATACCGCCTGCTCCTTTACAGAGGGGACCTCTTTAAGGTGTTTTTCCAGCTCAAAACCAAAGGCTTCTATGGTTTTCAGGTCCGGGCCAAATACCTTGATCCCCATCGGTGCCCGCATCCCGGTTTGCAACATGACCAAACGGGTTTCTATCGGTTGTAATTTTGGTGAAGAGGTCACACCGGGAAGATTTACCACTCCGATGATTTCATTCCAGATGTCATCCGGACTTTTGATATGCTCCCTCCACTGCCGGAAGTAATTTCCACCGGCATCCGGAATCAATTGTTCCCTACTGATCTTCGCCGGCTCATTGGATGCAGGATCATAGCTTTCTCCATTTTTCAGCAGGAAATGGTCATCCTCATTTACTTTAAACCTGAGCTTGTTCCCATTGATATCCGAAGCGTATTCACTTTTGTAATTGATGGTGTTTTCAAACATGGACAAGGGGGCAGGATCAATGGCTGTTTCAGCCCTTCCGGCCTTGCCCACCACCATGTCTACCTCGGGGATGGCATACACCAGCATGTCCAGTTTTTGCAGGATTTCCCTGTTGGCTTCCACTCCCGAATGAGGCATAGAAGTGGGCATCAGCAGGAAGGAACCTTCATCAAGGGAAGGCATGAATTCCTCTCCCAAGCCAGGAAAGGTATGGGAGAGGGCTGTCCAGCCGCCACTGTTTTTTATATCCCATCCCACCTTTTCGGTGGACTGGGGAACAAAGGAAAAAACCCGCTCGAAGCCCAGCCAAATGTTAAGTCCGAGGAGTATGATCAGCGCAGGGGCCAATAGAAATACCCCTTTATTATTCAGGCACCAGAGCAACATTTTGGAATAATTCCTGTAGAAGACAATAAATGTTCCCAGGACCAGGCCGATGATCAGGGCAATGAAAAGGAAGTTGACCAGCAGGCTTTGCGAAACACCCAGGGGAACCCATTCCATGGCCAGCAACCAGGCCACCGCCAGGACGGTAAAGCCTACTTTCATGATGTTGCGGTATGGCTCCGCCTTTTGGGGAAAATAATACAAGGAAAGGTTGATCAGGGCAAAGCCGGTAAGGACTATACCCGCCCATGTCCAGACGGTGAAAGCGACGAGCAGGCCAATGGTCAACAGGACGAAGTTCCAGATCAGTCCGGTTTTTTTGTTACTTTTTCTGATGGAAAATATCCAATGGGAAAAGCTGGGCATGATGACCAGCGTAAATATGACTGCCGAAATCAAGGCAAAAGTCTTGGTATAGGCCAGCGGACCAAAGAGTTTGCCCTCGGCAGCCTGAAGGGTGAATACGGGCAAAAAGCTGATAATGGTGGTGCTAACTGCCGTAAGGATGGCTGAGGCCACTTCGGTGGTGGCTTCATAGATGGTTTTTAATTTTGATTGATCTTCAGGCGCCTCTTCCAGATGGCGGAGGATATTTTCATTCAGGATAATCCCCAAATCCACCATGGTGCCAATGGCAATGGCGATACCGGAAAGGGCCACAATATTGGCGTCTACCCCAAAATACTTCATGAAGATAAAGCACATCAATACGGCCAGGGGCAGGAGAGAAGAAATCAATAGAGAAGCCCGCAGGTTAAAGACCATTACCATGATCACAATGATGGTGATCAATACCTGAAGGCTGATGGCCTGGTAAAGGGTACCCAGGGTTTCATAAATCAAACCTGTCCTGTCATAAAAGGGCACAATGCTTACTTTAGAGACCGTTCCATCTTCCAGGGTTTTGCTGGGTAAGCCCCCCGTGATTTGTTCTATTTCTTCTTTGACGGCATCAATGACGGCCAGTGGGTTTTCTCCATAGCGGGCAATGACCACCCCGCCAACGGCTTCAGCCCCCGCCTTGTCCAGGATACCGCCCATATTCCTGGGTTGGGGACCTATATTTACCCGGGCTACATCTTTGACCAAAAGGGGTACATTGTCGGTTACCTTTACTACGGCACGGTCCAGGTCATTGAGTTCTTCCACATAACCAAGTCCCCTGACAAAGTAATCTACCTTGTTGATCTCAATGGTATTGGCCCCTACATCGATATTACTGTTCCTGATTGCTTCCACCACATTCATCAGGGATACGCCATGGGCCTTTAAGGCATCCGGATCTACGTCAATTTGGTATTCTTTGATATATCCCCCTACAGAAGCCACTTCAGCAACGCCCGGTACACTGCTCAAGGCATAGCGCACATAATAATCCTGGATGGCCCGCAATTCATGCAGGTCCCATCCTCCGGCAGGTGCGCCTTCCTCGTCTATTCCCTCCAGGGTATACCAAAAGACCTGTCCCAAAGCAGTGGCATCCGGACCAAGCCTTGGCTGAACATCATCGGGAAGCAATCCTGCGGGTAAGGAGCTCAGTTTTTCCAAAACCCTGGACCGGCTCCAGTAAAATTCCACATCCTCATCAAAAATGATGTAGATGCTGGAAAAGCCAAAAGCCGAGCTACTACGGACACTGTTTACGCCAGGCAAGCCCAATAGGGCGGTGGTAAGGGGGTAGGTGATTTGGTCTTCTACATCCTGTGGGGACCTTCCCATCCACTCGGTAAAGACGATTTGTTGGTTTTCACCAATATCGGGTATGGCATCCACCGGCACGGGATCCCGGGGAATAAAGGACAAATCCCAATTAAAAGGCGCCGTGGCGACACCCCAGGCGACGATAAGTACCAAAAGGAGGACTGTAACCAGCTTGTTCTCCAAAAAGAATTTGATGATTCGATTGAGCATTTTTCAATAATTTGATGATGGAAAGCAAATACCGGGAGAAGCCCTGTGTAGATAAGGGCATAGGCATTGAGCGGCAGACAGCTCAGCATGGACCTACCATGGCGCCGACCGAAAGCATCAAATTATTATATCAAAAAGGATTGAATGAGTACTGGTATATCCTGCGGGATTAGGGGAGGGGCATAGTGCTGGTGGGGAACGGTTTCCACCAGTCCGTTATGGAATGATAAAAAGGATACAATCAAGTAAAGTACGGCCACCATTTCTGGCTGGGCCTGCTGGAAAACGGGAGCCTTGATCAATTCATCCTGGCCCTGCAGGACTAGTTTTTCCTCTTCACAGCAATCTTCCTTGCTATTTTCATCTTCCTCTCCGTGGCAGGCTTTGGTGTGCATATTGCATTTTTCGGCGGCATTAAATAAGGATACTTTTTCAATTTCTCCCATGCACAGGTGCCTATTCAACGTAAAACTCATTGAGCTGAGCAGTACCGTCAGGGTAAGAAAAAGGGTCGCTATTTTTTTAAAGGCCTTCATGCTGGCAATGAGTACCTTGTAAAGGTACATTTTATTTGACTACTGACCAAAAGCAGCCGGACCGCTTTTGGGAACCAGATAAACAAAAGTAAAAAACTTTTGTTAATTGGATTTACATAATTTTTATCAATATTTATAACCTGAGATGATAGAATAAAAAAATACCCTCCTGAAAAATCAGGGTAGGCTACATTTGCGAAAAACCATAAGAGAAAGGGGGATTTAGTATTTCTGAGGTTGACAGGAGCGTTTCTTGTTTGTATTTTTCTTTGGGCAGGTTGTTTTTAAAAGGTTAACCCAAATCCTCAGTATCATTGATTTTTCAGGGAGTGGAAGTATTTCATTTTATAAGTCCTTGACCCGAAACATTCGAAATGAAATGGCTGCCGGAACCAGGGCCCATACCAGCATGATGAGCAGACTGGCGATAAGTCCCCACCATTCGCTGAAAAATTGCCGGAATATGGCCCCACTGTAACCCATCAATGCGGCCGCTTCCGTCTGCATCAATACCATGATTCTGCCCAGGTCTACGGGATTGAGAAAAGTAATGAAAAGAACCACCTTCCCGATGGGATAATCACTGAAATTGTACATCATCAAAAGTACCAGGCCATCGAAAATCAATACAAAATAGACCCAGAGGAACAAGGCAAAACCCATTCCTCTGGCCTTGTCCCTCACCCATACCGCTACAAGAAGGGCGAGGCCAATGAATATCACTGTGAGCAGCAAAGCCACTCCCACCAGCATGAGTGCTACCGGAGTGGGATGCAAAATCCATAAGGGCAAGCCCAATCCCAATCCTACGGCAAGGCCAAAAGCAATACCTAAACCTAAAAAAATACTTGCCAGTATGCGGCTACGTTTTAAGGGTTGGGCCAATAGCAGCACCATAAATTCATACATATTGTAGTAATAGATGGTGGAAAAAATAACGGTGATCATGGGAACCAGCAGCAGTGTCAGGTTTAATACACCCAATATGGCCTTGTCACCCTGCCCTTCCAGTAAAAAGAAGCCCAGGGTAGCCAGCAGCAGAAAAACCGAATAAAGTACCAGAATCCAATTTTTGATCAGGTCTGAAACAATAAATTTGGTGATATTAAACATGGGTATCAGTATGTTTTAGTATTTGGGCAATGATCCGGTTCAGCCGGTTTTCTGCTGTCTCTGCCTTTAACTGTTCCAGGGGTTTAAAGAATTTGACCTCCCCTTCCATCAAATAGCAGACATGGGAGGTGATATCATCCAAATCATTTAAAATATGGGAACTGATCAATATCAGGCGGCCGGTTCCCAAGGATTTTTGTAGCTTTTCTTTCAGTATTTCATTGGCAATCGGGTCCAGACCTGCAGTGGGCTCATCCAATATCAACACCTTCGGATCAAAAAGGAAGGCAAGGGCTGCGCTTACTTTTTGCTTCATGCCTCCGGACAGTATTTCCAATCTTTTAGATCCCATTTGGTCAATTTCAAAGGCCCGATACAGGTCCATGTCCCTGCTCTTTTCATCTTTCCGCAACTTTTTCATCATATGGAATAGCTGGCTGACGGTCATGTTCGCAGGAAAGCGGCTCATTTGGGGCATGTATCCTATATGCTGGCGGTATAGGCTTTGTCCTGCTATGGGCCTGCCCTCAAAATAAACTTGTCCCTCTTGGGGTAAAACCATACCGAGAATGATCTTGATCAGGGTGGATTTACCGGATCCATTGGGGCCAATTAAAGCAATGGCCTGATTTTCCCTGAATTCCAGGCAAATGTCAAGTAAGACCTGGTTCCGGCCAAATTTTTTGTATAAATGGTCTATTTTAATCATTTGCCAGGGGTTTTATGCGGGGTCGCTCATCAGACAAGTGTTCGGGGATTATTTCCGGAAACATCCGTTCTGCCATGTCCAGTGCATTGACCAGAAAGCTGTGCAGGAGCATGTTGGCAGCCGGTATTTTATCCGTGATCAGGGCAAAGAGGTTGACCGGGCGATGGGGAAAATCACCTATGCCATCCTTATCCAGGTCATAACCCTTGTATTGTGCCCAGTAATTTCCTTCAAAATGATTCAGATTGGACCTTGAATTGGTCAGTACCTCAAAGGTGTTACCGATGAAATTATTGGCCAGGATTTCATTATCTATACAGTTTCCCTTGATATCCATGGCTTTTCCATTATTGATGAAATCGTTTTTTTCAATTTTTATCCTGCTGGCTCCTTCGGCGTATACGCCTATTGTATTGCGAATAAAGGTGTTTTGGGCCATGAGACCATCGCTGATTTCCTTCAGCAAAATGCCATAGGAAGAGCCGCCCCAATTCTCTTCAAAGGTGTTTTTTACCATTTTGATGTGCTTGCTGAACATCACAGCCACACCGGCACCGTTCCTTTGGAAGGTATTTTCCTCGTAGGTGTCGTAGTTGGAGAACATGAAATGCAGGCCGTACCGCATATTGTCCTGGCTGATGTTGCTGTGGATCAGGCTTTGGTCTACAAACTCAAAATAAATCCCATCCCGGTGATGGCTCAGGTGATTGTTGATTACTTCCATTTGGCTACCTTTCCAGATATGGATGGCATTTCCTGCATTTACCTCATCGTAGGCTTCTCCACGGATCGTATTGTTTTGTACCCGGCATTGAGAGGAATTTTGTAAATAAATTCCAAAAAATGTATTGATGAGGATATTTTTGTCAATGGTTACGTTTTTGGCCTCGACGATCCTGATGGCTGCCCTGTCTTTCAAATGGCTTATACCGATATTTTGAAGCGTCAATCCCTGGATCAGTACTTGATCAGCTCGTATTATGAAGATTTCATCACCTCCCTGGCTGTCGATTACAGGCTTATTAACACCTATGAGCGTTAGGGGGATGCTGATCACTAACTGGTTTTCCAGATAGGTGCCT
Source organism: Cyclobacterium sp. SYSU L10401 (assembly GCF_010993705.1). Taxonomy (GTDB): domain Bacteria; phylum Bacteroidota; class Bacteroidia; order Cytophagales; family Cyclobacteriaceae; genus Cyclobacterium. The sequence continues at coordinate 324,707 of NZ_WOFO01000001.1, forward strand.
TCGTATATGAAAATGGTATCCCCGGCACTAGCCAGCGCAACCGCCTCCTGTATGGTATCCAGGGAAGATCCCTTTTTTACGTGGAAGGTGCCTGCCTCAAGTTCATGGGTGAGCACTAAAAAAAAAGCCATTAGCCAAAGTAGAAAAAAACCTGGTTTCATCATTCCGGATAATTTGCGGGATCGAATTCAGAAAGTTGTTGTTGGAGGGCTTTCCATGTCAGGGATTCCTTGCCATCAGGGGGACTGTCCTGAAAACCCGCCAGATGGGCCCCCATAGGACTTGGGTATTCCTCCGAAATGACAAAATGGAGCTGTTTTACTGCCAATAAATTGCCAGGGTCATCATAAGCAACCCCTAAAATGTGGGCATATTCCTGCTCCTTGCTTTCATTCATATAGGGGAGCAGGCACTCCATGGCATCAAATTTATATACTTTTCCCTTGGTGGTTACCAGTTCCCCTCCGAACCTGGTGTCGGCTATGGTCATTTTACAATAGCCGCAATGGTCTTTTCCAAATGCTATGGGTTCTGGATCCGTGCTGCAGGCCGATAGGAAAACCGGAAAAAGCAGCAATGCAACGGCCATGTTGACGTATACTTTTGACTTGAAGTGTATCATTTACCGGGCTTTTAAAGCTATTTTTCTTTTCCAGATTTACTTTTGATAAATGCCAGTCCTCCAAGAAGCGTGGCCAAACCCAAAAACAACCCACCCCAATGGGGGTAGGATTGTACTTTAAAGTTAAGCAAATCCTTTTTTCCCAATAGCGGGGGCATATAGGTCATGCCTTCTACCTTAATGGGGGCTTTGGGGTCCAGGTTATGGCCATAGTCGTAGAGCCAAAGGTAAAAATCATAAAGACCTAGAATCCCCAGTAAAATCAAGACGATGGTCCAGCTTAAGAAACCGACGCTTTTATTGAGCCAGGCAAAGACCAATCCCAAGGCAATCATGAGATAATTGATCAGGGGGAAGTATTTCAGTTCGGGAATGGAGTCCGGATGAATGGGCTGCATGCCTATGTAGTGGTTTAGAATATTGATGTTCTGTATGATGTTTTTATCGGTTCCCGATACCTTATTGATCCAGATGTGCAATTGCAATCCACCAGGAAACTGCGCTGCATCCAATCGGATCTGCCATAAGGGGAAAAAGAACAATGCCGACAGACAGCCTACTGCCAATAGCATCAGAAATTTAGAAGAGGGTAATTTTTTCATAAAAGACGTATTTATCTGCCCAACAGGAAGGATAAAGCAAAAGCTACTACCAGCCGGTACGCCGGTAGTAGCTTTGAAATTATTGGGAGGCCCTGGCTTTGGCTTGCTCGTAGAAAGTATTGGCCGCTTCCTGATTGTCACTCAATTCTTCATTGAGCCCCCATTTGAGCGGAACATTTGAGCCCTGGGGAGACACCCGTGCATATCCGGACATTTCCTGGTGCAGGGCAGAGCAGAAATCGGTACAATAAAAGGCAAAAACACCAACCCTTTTTGGTTCCCAAAGCAAGGTCCTGGTTTGCCCCGGCATGACCAGTAGTTCGGCATTGGTGGCACCCTGCATGGCAAATCCATGAGGAACATCCCAATCTTGCTCTAGGTTGGTAAGGTGGAAGAATACCTTGTCCCCTACTTTGATGCCTTCAATGTTGTCCGGAGCCAGGTGACTCCTCATGGCAGTCATGTAAACGTGCACCTCATCTCCCTCACGCTCTACCCTGGAATTTCCCTCGCCCAGGGTAGCATGGGGATGGGTGTTGTCCTCAATGGGATAGAATTTTTTGGAATTGGCCATGAGCTTTTCTGCCTCTATGGCCTGGGCATAATGGGGCTCTGCCTTGGTCGGGAAATCCAAAATGAGTTTCATTTTTTCTCCGCTGATATCAAATAGCTGGGCAGAGTGCATCATTTCCGGTCCGGTAGGTAAAAACCTGTCTTTGGTGATTTTATTCATGGCTACCAGGTATTTGCCATTGGGTTTTCTGGTCTCTCCGCCAGGGATCACCAAGTGTCCCGGAGAGTAAAAGGTGGATTGGCGGTCCAGGATTTCTTTGGATTCCACATCCCATTTCACCACTTCGGAGGAGATGAAAAATGTGGTATAGGCATTTCCCCTACCATCAAACTCGGTGTGAAGTGGTCCCAAGCCTGGTTTCTGCACGATGCCATGCAGACCGGCCTCATAGTTGATAATGGGGATCCCATCAAACTCACCGTCAAAGTTTTCCTCCTCTATGGCTTGCATGATCTCGCTGAAGGAATAAACGGACATGTCTGCAGATAATTTACCATTACCGACAATGTATTCCCCGGATGGATCTATGTCACAACCATGGGGAGATTTGGGTACTGGAATAAAATAAACCATGTCCGGGCATTCCTTGGGGTCCAGAATTTTTGTGATTGTTTTTTCCTCAGAATTGACGATCCCGGAGCCTTCATCCATCAAATTGTGGTAATAGGAGGTTTCCCTTTCTGTAAATTTGCCGGCTGCAAGGTATTCTTCAGCCTTTTTCCAGTTTACAATCGCCATCAGGTCTTTGTCCATTTGAGAGGCATTTACCTCCAAGAGTGTACGGGCCTGTTCTGAGTTATAAGTAGTCAAAAAACTCCATCCATGGGATACGGCTTTCCCGTTTCTGGCCAGGTCATAATTGAATCCGGGCATTTCAATCTGGAAGGCCAAATCCATGTGTCCATGCTCCTGATCCAAAGAGACATAATTGATCAAGCCTTTGAAGTTTTCCTTGTAGGTATCAATGGGCACGTCTTCCTGCGGAATGGGTACACTGAATCTGGTTCCTGACACCAGGTATTCCGAGTTTTCGGTGATAAATGGGGAACAGTGCAGCCCGGCTACATCCGGAATTTCCAGTATTTCCACGGTTTCAAAAGTGGTAAGATCTATCCGGGCGATCCTAGGGGTATTGTTCCCATTCACAAACAGCCACCTGCCATCAAACTCTCCATTTTGCTGGGAAAGTTCGATGTGGTGGGAGTCATCCCAGGGAACGAACCCATAGGAGGTATTGAACATGTTTTTGGTTTCCTCACTGTATCCATATCCATTTTCCGGATATTGGGAGAAAACAGGAATTTCTTTAAATAGCCGGCCGGAAGGAAGTCCATAAACAGTGATTTGTCCACTGTACCCTCCCGATAAAAAGGCATAGAATTCATCGTATTCCCCCGGAGGGACATAGGCTTGCTGGGCGGCATCGCCATGGATGAGTTGACTGGAATCCCTGTTGTTGCAAGCTACCAGGCCGATCAGGAATACTGGCAGCAGGAGCAAAAGTGCATTTTTGTAAAGTATCATAGTTATTTGGGTTTAGGTTAATTATGAGTTGGCCTGGTCTTTATTTCCGGTTTTTTCTTCATCATTTTCGCGGAAAAACTCTAGTATATTTCTGGCATCTCCAACCGAAACGTTTTGATTGGGCATTCTGGTAAGGCATTCTTCCAGCATGGCCCTGGCTTCAGGGTCCTCTTCCAGCATGACATCTACATTGGTAATCATGTTCATGATCCATTCAGGTTTTCTGCGGTTGGTGACCCCCTGAAATCCGGGTCCCACCACGCGCTGGTCGGTCAGTTTGTGGCAGGCGGAGCATTTCATGTCATAAATTGATTTGCCCATTTTCACCATATCTGCATCCAATTCCTCTTCCAGATTGACTTCTTTGATCTCACCGATGCCTTTACCTTCAGCAATGGATTGAGGAACTTCAGGTTCCGAATCAGCAGGCGTGGATAAGGTGTTCCTCTCGTTGTTTCCTGAGCCACAGGAATAAAACAAGAGGGCGATGATTGACATTTTGATGAGGGTTAGATTTTTCATAAGTTGTTTGGATTTAGTTGTAAATATTTTTTGTGATGCTGGTCTTATTTATTGTCGTGTTTTTAGCATTGATTTGAAGGATAAAAAGTAAAATGGACAGGGGTAAAAAAGCCGAAAAGGCGAATAACAGTTCGTGGTAAAAGGGCAATTGGCCCCAATGCATCCAATAGGATAATCCCTGAGAAAACAGGAGGATTTCGGTGAATACAAAGCCTGTAAGAAACAGGATCAGTGCCATGATAAATTGATTTGATCCTGCCTTGAAAAACCCCATTTGGGAGGCGAAAAAGATCAGAAAGGCAGACACAAAACCCAATACCGTAAGATGAACAAAGCCCATCATCAAAGGCCGTAGGGTGGTGGCAGCAGCGGCTGCTTCAGGAAAGAGGACCAGACTTTGTATGCCGATTTTGGCCAGCCAGGATAGAAACCCAAACCCAAAGGCGAGATTTAGGCTGAATCGGTATTGTTTGAAATGAAGCCGGATACCCTCCCGGGATAAAGTTAAAAATATCCCTATGCCCATCAGTTGAAGGAGTATGCCCAGGTTGTTGATCCACCAGTAGGCATGCTCACCATAGGCCCAGAATAAAACCAGGCCAAAGGTAAGTACCGTAGAAGTGATAAATAAATAGAAAAACCAGGAGAAAACCTGGTAATTGATTTCCCATTGCTGCCGGAGTAAGCTGTCCAGCAACAAGGCCAGAATGGCAAAGGTAAACCAGCCATGGAATTGAAAATGCAGGTAAAACTGTATGGCTACCTGGTACAAAGCTGTATTTCTACCTCCCGATACGGCCAGAGGCCCCAACAGCCATACCCCAAAAGTGGAAAGGACCAAAAATACCAGTGCTGCATAAAACAACTTTTTAACGGCAGGATGAGTGATTTGCTGGTCTTTCCAAATCCGGTAACAAAACACATAGCTGGCCAGAATATGCAGGGAAGAAAAACTGATGGATACCGCTGCATAACCTTGCAGGGGAAAGCTGAGCATCATGCCTATCACGGTGGTTTGGGTAATTCAGAATAGTTTTGAATAGGTCTTGAATTTCGAGGCAGGAACAAAGCGATAACAAAAGAAGGCAAAAATGCCCATGTACACCCAGCCCAACATGGCCAGATGGGAATGAGCATGCAGCAGATTCCTGTATTCCATCCAATTGATCTCCCAGACAAAGGCAGCCCGTAGAACAAGACCAAAGAGAGCAGCAATCAAAAAATTTGAAAATGACAATAAAATCCAGAACTTTTTCATTCGGTAAGGATTTTTATTATATCCTAACAATGTAACATTTTACTTTTAAATGTACAAGTATGGCAATTTATAGCGTATGAACTGTACCAAATAGGGGGTATAATTTGCCCCCGTCCATGCTTCCTTGTATTTACCGCATTTTGTTCTGGATTTTATTTTATCAGGAAACAGGGATATTTTTCCCGTAAGCCAGTCCTTTCTCTTCCATTTCAATGGCCTTTGGGAAGAGAATATTGTTTTCAAGGTGAATGTGCTGATGCAAATCGGTTTTGAATTCATCCAGCAGGGCAAAGGTGACCCGGTAGGTACTGCAGGCATCTGCCGGAGGGGTGAAATCACCGGTAAGGGCAGCTATTTTCTCAAAGCGCTCTCCTTCATTTTCGTGCTCATCCATCATCATGCTGATGGGATTCTTCACCGTGCCAAAATGAGGTTTGGACTTTTCAGATGCCGGGCTTTCCTGGTCCTTTATCATTTTCTTCACGTAAGGAAACAAAACAAATTCTTCCTTCTTCATGTGGGCAGTCAATTCACCAGCACTTTGGTTGAAGAGTTCGGTGATTTCGAAGAGTTCCGGGTGGGCCTGTCCATGAACTTTACACAGTTTGTCCAGGTATTGCTGTAAAAGGGGTATTCGGTCTTCCACATAGCGGTGGTGCTTTTTTTCAATGTAATCAGCCAGCAGGTCAAGGGGCCAGAAATTGAAATCATGCATGCCCTCGGTGGAGGAATCCAGCATTTTATTTACCGCAGTCCACACTGTCCGGCTGCTGATTTTTTGCTTTTCGCAGGCTTCTTCTATGGATCTGTTTCCCTTGCAGCAGAAATCGATGCCGAAAGATTCAAACACCGTGGCCAGGCGATAATCCTTTGCCACCAAAGCGCCAATTGTTTCTTGATTTGTAGTTTCCATGTTGAGGTAAGATTAAGAAATATAAACGATAATCATACCCGGTACTCCTTTATTATGTTTTCAGGTTTACCGGTTTTTGTCTCATTGTGAAACAAAGGTAAGACAAAATTAATAAAAGACAAAAATGTCCTTTATTAATTTTGTTTAATTTTTAATTCAATGCAAGCTGCTGGGGGCCAAATTCTTCAAAGAAAATAACATGTTGCTGTACACCGAAAGCCAGCAGATCCTGGTATTGTTTTTCAATAAATCCGGCAGGACCGCAAATGTAGTATTGGGAATCAGGGTTGATTTTAGCTGCAGGTATTTTATTCAATGCTATTGGTCCTTCCAAAATGCCCTGTCTCTTGTCATTTTCGGTAATCCAATCGTAAAAAACATATTGCTCCAAATTGTTTTTATCCGCTTCTAATTGGCGGACTTGTTCCCCGAACGCATGAACATCCTGATTCCTGCACCCATGTATCCAGGTGATTGAGGTCTCATGGTTCTTTTCAATGGCACTTTGCAGCATGCTGATCAGGGGAGTAAGCCCTACTCCACCACTGATCAGCACCAGCGGGCTATTTGCCTTTTCATCCAAAGTGAAATTACCGGCCGGAGCGGTGAGTTCAAGCACATCTCCCACTTGCACCTGATCGTGGAGTTGGTTACTGATCATGCCATTGGTGTTGGGATATGCACCATACTCCCTTTTTACAGATATTCTGTAGAAATCTTGATTGGGACTACTGGAAATGCTGTATTGTCTGGCCTGGTTGATGCCTAAGTCAGGCAAAAAGAGCTTCAGACTAATAAATTGACCCGGCTGATGGGGGATAACCTTACCTTTATCAGCAGGGTAGAGATAAAAGGAACTGATTTCTGAAGATTCCTTTTCCTTTTTTACCACGGTAAACGGTCTCCAGCCGGTCCATCCCCCGGCTTGGGAGGTCAGTTTGCGGTACATGTCCTTTTCCAGACCAATCATCAGTTCCGCCAATTGCTCGTAGGCAGCTTCCCAGGCGTTTAAAATATCTTTGGTGGCGGCATCACCCAACACCTCCTTGATGGCGGCTAAAAGATGGTTGCCGACTATGGGATAGTGTTCCGGGCGGATTTCCAGACTCACATGCTTGTGTCCTATCCTGTTCAGGTCAGGTAAAAGGACTTCGGGATTGGAAATGTGCTCGGCATAAGCCAGTAGGGCCATGGCCAGGGCTTGCTGTTGTTTTCCATTCTTTTGGTTACCCATATTGAACATGTTCTTTAATTCCGGGTGGTGCTGGAACATCCTTTTATAGAAATGGCTGGTCAGCGACAGGCCGTGTTCTTTTAGAATGGGTGCAGTTGCAGCAATAATTTGTTGTTGATTTTTGTTGATCATTTAATCAATGAATTAGGGTTAGAAAATTTTTGATGTGAAATTGCAGGGCAGTTAGCCCTTCCAGAAGGGGCAAAGGTAGTCATTAATATAAAAGGATAAAAATACCCTTTAATATTCTATTTCGAATCAACTCTTTTTCTCTCCCAGTTGCCTGATAGAACGGAGCTTGAGGAGTATATTCTAGCTGGAAATAGTTTCTATTTTCAATACAGAATCGGGGGGTATCCCCGAAAACAGTACAGCATTTGCGAACCATCCCCGTTTATTACCATTTCAAATATCTCTAAAACCAGGTGCCATGACCATGTCGAAATTTGAATTTTTTGAGAGAAGGAAATTTGAAATTTTTCACGTCAAATGGAAGGTAATTATGGGCATGGTTTTCCTTTTATCGATTCTTGGTGCTTGCCGGGATTACGATGAAACACCCGTATTTCAGGCCGAAGGGTACCTGATTGGGCACCACCCCTGCGTTCGCGATGCTACAGTAACAACAAGTAAAGGAGAAGGCAAAGGCTATCTGGTGGCTACTACTGGTGCCAATCCCGACACCCTGATGCTGTTTGGTGTGGCAACCGATATGTTTGATGTTCCACTGGAGTGGCACAATTCTTTGGGTTATTTTTTTCCTGAAGCGGGTAGGCAAATTTTCAAAATGAGCTTTTCCTATCAGAAGTCGCAGGAAAACATTGGTTTGCAATATCCGTGTAACGCTTTTCTTCCTTTGTATCATTTATTGCGGTATGCGGATCCAGAATATATAGTCTTGAAGGCGGAAAAAATCAATTAAGCTTGGGTTCGAAGGCCTGAATAGGTCACCTGAAAGGATGAATCTTGTGATGGGACGGATCAGCTTGAAAGTAATTGCTTATTTCGGATTAAATACCCCATTTATCTCAGCGATGGAAATCCCCAGTAATTGCCGGGTGATTTTATCCAATTCATTTTCGTTTCCAGTAAAGTGGTATACATGGTGGAAATGCTCCATGCTTTCGCCCGGAGAAAGAAAGGCAGCGGGAGAAACACTCTCTAATTCGTAAAACGGCCCCATCTGGCTACCATCCTCCAATGGTCCGTCGTTGTAGGCGTTGACCACATCTCCTTTGAAGGGATCGGCTTCGGTGTTCCATTCCTGATTGAGGTAGGGTAATTCAGGAGCGATATCGAAGGTAGTAATCGTCAACACCTTGTGGAGGGGATCGTAGCTGCCTGCCATAGAAAGGGCTCTTTCGGGAAAGACACCTACTTTCCCTCTGCTTTGGCCATCGGCCTTTAGGAACAGGTGGTTGTTGGTGATGGCTATTCTTTCTTCCGGAATCGTTCCGAAATAGTTGGTGGTGAGGCCTGCTTTTGTTTCGTTTGGTTGGAGAGGTAGCACAATAGTGGTTTCCGGGCTGGGTTTGAACATGTCCAACACCCAGATGCAGGGAGCTCCGGTTTCTCGGGTCCATGGAAAGTCTCCGGTATTTTGAATGGAATTGATGGTTTCATATCCTACCATTTTGATGGAGGAGACATCGGCCGTTAATCCGGTGTTAGCTATAATACCTTCCTTTTCAAGAAGGGTAATGGTCCGTTGGATCTTCAATGCAAACTCGGTGCCCTGATAGTTGGTAATCGATGTGGATCTGGCCATGGATACGTCCCTGGGGCCCGCCTCGATTTTTTCCCAGGCTTCGTGGTCGATGGCTGCAGGGGTATGCCAGTTTTCAAATTCCATTTTTTTCCCTGGTTCGAAGAATAAAGAGAAGGTATTTCCTTCCGGTCCCAGCCATAGGCGGCTTTCGCCTCCATAGGCATTCATGTGCTTGTCCAGGGGGCCTTCAAATGCTTCGTAGTTTATCCAGCCAAAGCTTTCTCCATCGTCCCCTGCTGCGGTGGAAGTAAAAACCTTGCCCTGGTATTTGGGGGATACCAGGACTTTGGCCTGTTTGTCTTCCGTACTCAGCTCGATAAGTTGCGGATCGTATTTTTCCAAAAACGTTTTATCCTGCAAAAAATGAGTTGGTACATCTTCTGAGGTTTGATTACGGTTTTTAGGCGCTGAGCAAGCGATAGTAACGATTAAAATGCTGAGAAAAGCTAAAATAAGGGGGGATTTGTTCATTTCGGGTGAATTAATAGTCATTCTATACGCAATTATACCATTAAACCCAGATTATCCAATAGGGCTCGTAGTGGTTCCTTCAACTGACAGGAGGATTATTACTCATATTGAGTATATGAAAATTTGAATTTACAAATCGAAAAAACAAATTCCTGAACTGGCGGTGTCTTTCGGATACCTATTGAAAGTATTAAATGGTGTATATTTACAAAAAAGATTTGCGCCATGGTAGACTACAAACAGATAATCGCCATTGAACCGGGAAAGCGTGGAAGTAAACCATGCATAAGGGGAATGCGGATTATGGTAAGTGATATTTTAGGTTGGCTGGCCTCAGGAATGACGTTTCAGGATATCATTGCTGATTTTGACGAATTGACTGAAGAAGATATCTATGCTGCATTAAGTTTTGCAGCTGATAGGGAAAACAGGATATTACAATTAGCTGTATGAAGTTTTTGTTCGATCAAAATATTTCTCACAAAATATTAAAATTTATCCCCAACCAATTTTCAGCTTCCTTTTTTTGGTAGTTACCTACAATAAAAGGCAAAAAGTTAAAACCCTGAACTTACAACTCCCCAAACACCTCATCCAGATCCAATTCAAAACCAGGAAGAGCCTGTGACCTTACCCGATCCCCAAAAGTAAACAGCCGGGAAGGGCGGTATTTTCCGGCTTCCAGGGTATAGATCAGTAGGGTACGCTCGTCGGGATGAACCACCCAGTATTCCTTCACACCGGAGGTTTCGTACACTTCGTATTTTAATTGAATCTCTTTCTTGTTATTTCCCGGAGAGAGGATCTCAACGATCAGGTCCGGGGCTCCCATGCAGCCCAGTTCATCCAGTTTCTCCGGATCACAGACCACACAAAGATCCGGCTGCACCACGGTGTCAATATCCTCGTGTCGCCTTGATACTACCGGAAGCCGCACATCGAAGGGTGCCGGATATACTTTGCAAGTTTTTTCTTTCAAAAATTCATAAAACCTGTTAGCCAATATCATCGAGACTTCCTGGTGAATCCGCCTTGGGGCGGCGGCGGCCTGCCGGAAGACCTTTCCCTTGATCAGCTCCACCATCTCATCCAACTGCCAGGAGAGGTAATCCGCATAGGAATAGTGTCCATAACCGGCAATGGGTTCTTTGACGTTATCTTGGGGCTTTTCCATAGTTGCTATACCAATTGAGAACTGTTTCTAAAGATAAAAAGATTTGGGCAAATCCGCCAGAAGTAAAAACCTGACAATTCGGAATCGGCGTTGCAACTACCGAACAGCCCGATTCATCGCATCATCGAACCATCACCTGATCAAACAAACGGTTCGGTTCTGCTTTCCGAAACCTATTCACCGTGTGTTACTTTTGGCAATTACGGGGATTACAAATCCCCTGTATCTGTACCACGGAATTACAAATTCCGAGGAGCTGGGCTGTCCTACATTTTAGTGTCGAACGGCAGATGTACAATGCAGCCCCATAAAAGTGCTTCGTTAATACATGCCATCTTACCATGACATGATCAGACCATGTAATAGACAGGCTTAGGCACACAAGACAAGGTATTCAACCATCACTGGATGTTCCTTGTAATCAACGTTGACGCCCTGTGTAAAATACCTGAGAAAAACGTCGTACCTGCCAAAGGGTAAAAAATCAAACCCGGTGCAACTTATACGGATACACCCCATCGGCATTCCACTGGCAAACATACAGGTTTTTGTCCCGGTCCAGGCAAACATCGTGGCAATGCCGGAATACCGGCTGATCCTGTAGCATAAGTGTCAATTTTCCGTTTTCATATTGTGGTTCCGTACCTCCCGGATTGGAGATTACCCGGTTTTCCTTGTCCAGAATGGTCACAAATCCCCTGTTCAGTTGCATGTTATAATTGCCCTCCGTCATGCCAAAGCAGACCCCGGAATACAGGTTTTCTCCGTCCAGCACCGGCCGGCTGATAAAGGCTCCCGGCAGGTAATGTTCTTCCAAATACTCCCCGGAAAGGGTAAATCGTTTGAAGGTATTTTTGATGCGGGCAGAAACCAGTAGCGTAGGATCACCGGGACTGCGGTAGTCGATGGCCACTCCGTGCGCCTGTTTGAATTTATCGGGCTGCAGAAAACTGTCGCCTCCAAATTTCCGGATAAATTTTCCCCCCGCGTCGAATTGCAAAATGAATTGCGCCCCGTAACCATCCGCCACGTAGATGTCACCGTTTGGACCGATGGCCGTTTCCGTTGGCCGGTAGGGTAGTTTTTCATCGTAGGCACCAATGGTGGCGGGATGAGGTAGTTCCAGTAGCACCCGGCCGTCCAGGCTGCATTTGACCACCTTTCCCTGGCCGGTGTCTGTGATGAATAAAAATTGTTCCCCTCCTTCATCGGACAGGGTCAATCCATGGGCACCCGGAAAATCCAAGGTCCAGCTATCCACTAACCTTCCCGAAGGCTCGTAGATCAGGATGTTGTTTTGAGGATGATCGGTAAGGAGGATCAACCGGTTTTTCTGATCCTGCACCATCTCGTGACAGTTTTTGACCGGAAAGCGGCTGGACTCCGCCTGGCTCCATTTTTTTTCTACCCGATACCGGAAATCGCCATGGCCTAATACTTCCTCCTCCAGTTTGGGACGGCTGGGCAGGATATGAAACAGGGGTAGCCCCGATGCCATCAACGTGGTGCTTCCTGCGATTGATTGCTGAATGAATTTTCTTCGGCTGCGCATTGTATGTTGGTTTAGGCCAGGATATCATTTACCACCTGGCCGTGAACGTCCGTCAGCCGGAAGCGCCTGCCCTGGTGTTTGAAGGTAAGTTTCTCGTGGTCGATACCCAGCAGGTGAAGCAGAGTGGCCTGAAAATCATGCACGTGAACGGGGTTTTGGGCTACGTTATAGCTGAATTCGTCCGTTTCTCCATAGACCATGCCTTTTTTTACCCCGGCTCCGGCCATCCACATGGTAAAACATCCCGGATGGTGGTCCCGTCCGTAATTGTCGGCCGTCAGCCTGCCCTGGGAAAAGCTGGTGCGTCCGAACTCTCCTCCCCAGACCACCAGGGTGTCTTCCAGCAGCCCTCGCTGTTTCAGATCCTGGATTAGGCCCGCCGTAGCCTGATCGGTGCTGAGTGCCTGCCTTTTGATGCCTTTTGGTAAATTGCCGTGCTGATCCCAGCCCATGTGGTACAATTGAATAAATTTTACGTCCCGCTCAGCCAGCCTTCTGGCCTGTAGGCAATTGGAGGCATAGGTGCCGGGGGTCCGGGCATCTTCTCCGTACAATTCGTAGATGTAATCCGGTTCGTTGGAGGTGTCCACCGCATCCGGAACGGAGTTCTGCATTTTGTAGGCCATTTCGTATTGGCTGATTTTGGATTGGATTTCCGGGTCTTGCCAGATATCAAATTGCTGCTCGTTCAACTGCCGGATATGGTCCAGGGCCCGTCGCCGGTCATGGTCCTGTACGCCGTGGGGATTGTTGAGGTACAGCACCGGGTCTTTGCCCGATCGGAATTGGATGCCCTGATGGTGGGAAGGCAGGAATCCATTGCTCCAGGCAGTGGAATTCAGCGGTTGGGCGCCCGAACTCTTGGATAGCAGTACCACAAAGTTGGGCAGGTTTTCGTTGTCGCTGCCGAGCCCGTAGCTCAGCCAGGAGCCGATGGAGGGTCGACCGCTTAGCTGAGAGCCCGTCTGCATAAACATGACGGCGGGTTCGTGGTTGATGGCTTCGGTAATCATGGATTTGACGATGCAGAGCTCGTCCACCACCTGTGATGTGTAGGGAAACAAGTCGCTTACCCAAGCTCCGGATTGTCCGTATTGCTTGAAATCATAGATCGACTTCACCAGGGGAAAGGTGGATTGATCGGCCACCATACCCGAATTTCGCTGGGTGCCCTGCACGGAAGGGGGGATTTCCTTCCCGTGCCATTTGGCCAGGGAGGGCTTATAGTCAAAAGTTTCCAGCTGCGAGGGTCCACCGGATTGAAAAAGGTAGATCACGCGTTTTGCTTTGGCGGGAAAATGGGTTCCATTCAAAATGCCTCCCAGTCCCGGATCTCCCAGGCTTCCACCCAAGGCTCCCGTTTGTCCCAAGAGGCTGGAAAGGGCGATGGATCCAAAGCCCAGGGAGGCTTTTTTTAAGAATCCCCTTCTGCTTTCTCCAAATTCGGTATGATCGTATCGACTCATTTTCTTCGTGTTTATCTAATGGTATATCCGTCGCTGGTATTCATGATGCCGTTGATCACGGCAGCCAGGGCTGCCACCTGAACGGGATCCTGGTTCGGTTTGGTAGGATGACTCCCCGTGCTTAAATAGGCCAGTGCCTCATTTTTATTTCGGGAAAACCGGTCGGTCTCCTCGGTATAAAACTGGTGTAAAATCTCTTTTTCTTTGGGGTTCGGCTGTCTGCCGGTACTCAATTGGAAGGCGTTTTCAAGACGCTGTTCCGGCTCGTATGTTTCAATCAGCCTTTCTGCCGTCACCCGGGCAGCTTCCACAAATTGGGAATCATTCAGCAGCACCAGGGCTTGCAGGGGGGTACTGGTTTCGGTGCGTTTTACTTTGCATTCTGCCCGGTCCCCTACATCAAATATCATCATGGAAGGGGGACCGGAGGTTCTTTTCCAAATGGTGTAAAGGCTCCTGCGGTACAGTCCTTCTCCGGGTTCCTGCAGGTAGCGGTAGCGCCAGGACTTGGTGCTGATTTCGTCCCATAGCCCTTCCGGTTGGTAGGGGTAAGCACTTTCACCGCCGATTTTGGGGGCCAAAAGCCCGCTTATGGCCAGGGCATTGTCCCGGATCATCTCTGCCGTCATGCGAAAGCTGGGGCCCCGGGCCAACAAAACGTTTTCCGGATCTTTCTCCTGCAATTCGGGACGGGTTTTGGAAGATTGCCGGTAAGTGGCCGACATCGCTATCAACTTGTGTATTTTTTTGATGTCCCAGCCGGATTCGCGAAAGGTCACCGCCAGCCAGTCCAACAGCTCGGGATGGCTGGGCAAGCTGCCCTGGTTGCCAAAATCATCCGAGGTTTTTACCAGTCCTTTGCCAAAATGCATCTGCCAGAGGCGGTTGACAAATACCCGTGCGGTCAGTGGGTTTTTTGGTTCTATCAGCCATTGGGCCAGGCCAAGCCGGTTTTGCGGGTAATCGGAGGATTCGTCGTGCAAGACCGCCTCCGGAACGTTGGGGTAGACCTGTTCGGTAGGGGCACTGTACAGGCCCCGGTCCAGGATATAAGTGGGTCTGGGTTCCGGCAGGTCGCCCATCACCATGATTTCAGGGATGTCGTTGGTGTGCGACGCCCGTTGCTTTCGGTTTTCCCGAACCTGTTTTTGCAACGTTTTGGCCTGCTCGTTGGTAGAATTAAAAACATGCTGACGGATCAGTTCCCGCTCGGAGGTATTTTGCGGGTTTTCGATCAGGTTTTTTGTTTTTACCGGGTCGTTGGCAAATTGTACTTCCAGCGCGGTCAGCTCCCGCTTGTAAATTTTCAACTCGTCCAGGCCTCCGTTGAGAAAGGTTTTCATCTTGTCCCGCACACCCAGTACAAAGCCTCTAAAGCCATAGGTATGGATATCCGGTTCAAACAGGATGGACTTGTAAATGTGATCTGCTTCCACTTCTACCGGCACTTTTTCTCCATTCAGGTAAATGCCGATACCGGAAGCCTTTCCCATGCCATCGTAGGTAATATTGATATTGGACCATTCTTTTGGCGGGATGGGATCCCGGGTTTTTACCTGCAGGGCATTGGTGGGCCAGCTGTAGGCCATGATGAAATTGAGGCGGTTGTCTTCCAGAAACAGCGAGTACCCTTTCAGCCCCAGCCGGATATCTTCGCAGTGGGTAAACAAGACGGCTTCTTTGTAAAGGGTATCAGGAAAGACGGCGAGGGAAACGGAAAAGGGATCCGTTTGGTCAAACCAGCCTACTTTTTCGGGAAGGGAAAGGGTAGTAAAATCGTTGATAAAGACGCCCTTACCGCGTACTCCTTCGGCAATATCGGGTTCGCGTATGAGTGCCGGCCCCGGGTTTCCTGACCAGCCCGGATTTTTAAAGGACTTGCTATCCGGCTGTGGTATCAATTGGTCAAAATCGTAGGAAGCCACCAGGCCCTGGGTTTGCAGCTGCGTCAGACCCGCATGCAAAGATACTGGGCTGGGCTGCCTGGCAGTCGGGTCCGTTTCAGCCAATTCCTGTAGCTCGGATTCCGTGGTGCGAATTTGCTCGTCCAGGTAGTCCAAAAGTTTATCTTGCTCCTCATTGGTTAGCAGCAGGGAAGGACCGGGTACCTGTCCCGGGCCGTAGACGGCTGTTCCCAGTTCGTTGGTGCTATTGAAATAGGCGGAAAACTCGAAATAATCCTTCTGGCTGATGGGATCGTATTTGTGGTCGTGGCACCGGGCGCACTCCATGCTCAGCCCCAGTATGGCTTTCCCAACGGTATTGGTGCGGTCAGCCACGTACTCGGAACGGTACTCTTCAAAGACGATGCCTGCTTCTGAGTTTCGTTTATGCAGCCGGTTAAAGGCGGTAGCGAGTATGCTCTCCTGGCTGGGATTTTCGATCAGGTCTCCGGCAATTTGCCAGGTAATAAATTGATCGTAGGGCATGTTTTGGTTAAAAGCTTCGATCACCCAATCGCGGTAGGGGCTGAAATCCCGGTGTTTGTCATCCAGGTAGCCGTCTGAATCTGCATAGCGGGCCACGTCCATCCAGTCGGCCGCCATGCGTTCCCCGTAGGCTGGGGAGGCAAGCAGCCGGTCCACCAGTTTTTCATAGGCATCTTCGGAAGTATCCGAAACGAACTGCCGGATTTCCTCCAGGCTGGGGGGAAGCCCGGTCAGGTCAAAACTCAGGCGACGGATCAACATCTCTTTACTTGCCTCAGGAGCGGCTTGCAAGCCGGAGGCCTGCAGCTTTTCGGCCACAAAAGCGTCGATTTCATTCCGTGCCCAATCATTGGTTTCGAGGTTTGGCTGCTCCGCTATTTCTGGTGGGATAAAGGACCAGTGGGGTTTGTATTCGGCACCCTGCTCGACCCATTTGGTGAGGATGGCAATTTCCTCCGTGCTGAGGCTGAGGTTGGAATCCGGTGGAGGCATAACCAGTTCCTTGTCCTCCGATAAGATACGGTTTACCAGCTCGCTTTTACCGGGTTTTCCGGGCACGATGGCATGATTACCCGTGTTGCTTTTTAGTGCGGCAAAGGCAAATTCCTCCCGGTCTAGCCGGAGGTCGGCTTCCTGATTGGCTGCGTCCGGGCCATGACAGGCAAAGCATTTGTCGGAAAGGATGGGCTTCACGTGGTAATTGAAGTCGATGGCCTCCGGTAGCTCCTTATATACCTCCTGGATTTTCTCCGGCGTTTCCCAGCCGCAGCCGACCCAGCCCAGGGGCAAGGCGATGAGCGGCAAAAGATGTTTGAAGCGGCGACTTTTCATGGCTATTGGGAATTTTACTGGTTTTTTGACTTTTGGGTATTTTCCAAATATACTTGGAAAAATCCGGGCAATGCAAGGCAAAAAACCGTTTTGTTAACTGTTAAAGTTATTGATTATCTTTAAGAAATAAAAGAAAAGTACGGGATGGAGAAGGCTGTTTTTCTCCCACCGGGGATCCGGATGGCTACCATACCGATTACGGATTTATGGCCAAATTTCCGGGCCCCAACCAGAATACCGTTTACCTATTCGGTGGACTTTGGGATACCTGAGCGACGCAAAGCCTTAAAAATTTCACCGATGCGGCACTGCGGCAATCCATTGAAGCTGAAATCGCCAAGCGATTGGGGGAAGTACCTCCGTATTTTGAAGTGCTGTTTGAAGTATCCGGAATTGACCGAACCGAGCTCAGCACCCAATTGATTCATGTATTTCCACTGGAAGAACCGGCTTCTTTCTGGGTGGATCCGGGGGGTGACATCCTAAACCGTTGAGGTCTTTGGGACCTCGATAGTTTTTTTGGTGTACGTTCTGCGGAGAGACCTTCGGGGTTAGGGAAACCCCAAAGGTCAGGATCTGTTTTTCTAAGCAAAGTGTAACTATAAAAATAAATTCAAGAAATCTTTGTTAAATATATTTTATTTTCTATGTTTGTAGAGATAACTCTAAAAATATAGAAAATGAACCTTTCAAATGCCGAAGAACAACTTATGAATTTGATATGGGAAAAAGACAGGGCGTTTATGAAGGATATACTCGCCTCCTACCCGGAGCCCAAACCTGCCAGCACAACCGTTGCTACCTTACTCAAAAGATTGCAGGAAAAAGGGGCCATACGCTTTGAGGTATTTGGCAACTCCCGGGCTTACTTTCCCCTGGTAGACAAGAATGACTATTTTTCTAAAAAAGTGAATACCATGATCAAAAAATTTTTCAATGATTCACCGGCCCAATTTGCTTCGTTTTTTACAACAGAGACAGCATTGGACACAAAAGAACTGGAGGAACTAAAAAAAATTATTGAGGAACAACTTAAATCCCAAAAGCCATGATCACATTAATCCTAAAGGCTACGATTGCTTTGCTTATCTTTTATGCTTTTTATCGACTTTTTTTGATGAAGGAGCGCATGTTTGGCTTCAACCGTTTTTTCCTGATTTTTGCGCTCTGTTTTTCCCTGATGGTGCCTTTTCTTCAGGTAAACTTTAGCTTTCACATCGGAGAGGATTTATTTCCGGAAAAGGTGCCTGCTGCATTCAGCAGTGAAATAAGTTCAGGAAACGATACCTCCCCACCGCAAAGTTGGCAACAAGGTAGAGTGGAAGCTCCCCTTCCTGCACAATCGGATACTGTTGTCCCCTGGAATACCCTATTAATGGGGATTTATTTGTCTGGTCTTTTCTTTTTTTTAGTCCGGTTTATTATTCAGTTGGAACAGCTAATGCGGATGATTCGCAATAATCTTACCCTGAAAGCAAATGATTGTACCTACGTATTATTGAGGGAAAATACCCTGCCTTTTACCTTTTTACATTTTCTATTTGTCGATAAAGCATCATTCCAGTATAAGACCATAGAAAAAGAGATTTTATTTCATGAATTGACCCATATTCGGCAGCGGCACAGTTGGGACATATTGTTTGTGGAGGTGCTAAAAGTTGTCTTTTGGTTTAACCCGGTTTTTTTGCTTTACAAAAAAGCGATGCAGCTGAATCATGAATTTCTGGCCGATGCAGCTGTAATTACCAAATTCCGTAACAAAGCTGCCTACCAGTGGCTTTTATTCCATAAGATTTCAGGGAACGAGGCTGCTTTATCGATCAGTAGTCCGTTCAATTTCTCCGCCACCAAAAGAAGGTTAATCATGATGGGCCATTCCAGCGCCTACCTTAAGACCATGATGTTCAAATCAATCAGTGTTATTTTGGCGGGATTCCTGATGGTTTTTTTGTCCTCCGGCCAAAGCTCCTTTGAAAGGACCCAACAAAACCATACAGCAAATGATTATGAGCAAATCCTTGCCAGCGCATTCAAGGAAGGAAATCCCTTTGAATTGGAATTGAATAAACTGGACCTTCCGGCCCTTCGAAGTGCTTACCTCTCCATGGATGAGCAGGAGAAACAGAAAAGTACATCATTTCCCTTTTTTGATGCCCTGGCATTTGAGAAACTGGAAGCCTTGCAGCATGCCTATCCGGAAGTGAAAACGAGTATTTATTTTGAAAGGCCACCCGATAAAAAGAATATTCAGGATGATGTTTTTGACCGATGGAAAAACACCAAGAATATTTCATTCACCATTGATGATAGGGAAATAAAAGAAACCGATTTGAATGATTATCAGCCGGCAGACTTCGCCCTGTTTTCGGTACGCGAAACGGAAGAGAAAGGCTTTTTGAAGAAGGCTGCTTACCAGGTCACTTTATTGACCCATGAATATTATAATGAGAAATATTATAAATCCAGGAAAATAGTCCATTCCATTGAAGCGGAATATCCGAACGATTTCAGGGTTCGGGTAGATTATTGGTTAAAGCAAGCTGCTAAAATGGAAGAAAAATTTTCCAGTTTCATACCGTCAAATTTTGAAGCCTCAATTTTCCATCATTTACGGTTAATAGATTATACCCAGGAAGACATAGAGAACATGAACCGTAAAAAGAATGATAGCGACAATACCTTCCCGGTTTTAATTTTTAGTAATGCGGGGAAAAAGGTAAGCAGGACATTTTTGCCTGGCATTTAATTAAAAAAGTTGAATGAAGATTTCTTTTGGAGGAGGTTTGGTTGAAGTGCCAATAGCCGTTAAGGTCTTCGAGACCTCGACGGTTTTTTTGTGCAGGCCCCTGCTATCTTCACTGATGTAAACAAATAAGAAATGGGACAAGGCCATTTGCAATGGCTAAAACCAGCCGCAAATAAAGACGATATTCATTTCTTGTACGGTCTCATTGTGCCCGCATTACAAATACCTGACACCGGTAAAGCGAAAGATTTAAGGGATGTAGTTTTAAACCATATCCTGGTAACCTTTTCCGGTAGTTTGATGTCTAAAATCTCATTTTCCCAGCCCTGAAGGGGCATAATACTATAGCGATGGGTGCAGCCCATTGCAGAAAGAGAAATCGGTCCCTACAAGCCCTGTAGGGGCGGAATATTTTCGTTTATCTGAAAAAGCCCATAGGGGACAAGCAATTTTAACGCACAGAACAGTCCCTTCCTTGATGAGGAATATATCTCGCCCTTTCAGGGCTTAGCATTACGGGATCCACCATGCGATCACAGGGCTTCACCCTGCGTTTGGATGTTTCGCCCCTTCAGGGCTTGGTTTTTTTCGTGTACGGTTTGCGAAAAGACGGGGTTGGGAAAACCCCAAAGGTCAATGCCTTTCCATATTCCCCTTACCAGGAAATATCCATTCGGACAAAACCCATTTCATCCTCCAGATTTTCGAAGAGCCACAGCTTACCGTCTTTGGCAAAATAAAAAGGAGGATACTTGTTCATTGAGATAAGTCGCCCTTCACTAAGCAGATTGAAATCTTTGTCCAAAACGGTCAGGAAGACAGTTGCCCCACTGGTTTCCCGCATAAAGCGCCCTTCAGGAATGGGTTTCGAGTCATCAAACTCCATCTGGAAAGCCAGGCGATAGTATACCTGCTTTTTTTCGTCCCAAACCGGAGCGGCAAAGTTGATATCAGATTGGATTTTCTCGTGAATGACACGCATTTCGTTTTGACTACTCACCTCTGCCGGATAATCTCCGCTCTTTTCCGGAGGGAGGAGTTCGCTGGCATAGCTTACCAGGCGGAATTCTTCAGCCTCTGGATCCAGTACATAAAGCTCATGTCCTACCCCGGTTCCAAAAATAAGCTTTCCATTTTCTACCTTTCCAAACCGGTAGGTGCCCAGCCCCATTCTCATTTCCCCGTCATTGAGCATGATTTCAAATTTGGCCGCTTTCTCAATTTCAGGCGCAGGAAAGGTTGTCACTTGGTTTTCTTCCCGGTCAATGACCACCAGTTTTGCCGTTTTCTTTTCCCAATTGGTCACCATTCCGGCAAAGCGATGCCCTTCACTGCTGATGCTCAAGGGAACCTGAATGTAATCGCCTTCTTCCATTTCTCCGGAACCCTCTCCCAATTTGCCCAGATCAAATTGCTCCATTTTTTTACCCTGATCGTTTACGATATTGTCCTGACCGTAACTGCAAAATAAAAACCGATCGTCACCAATTATCTCCAGGTTGCGGAAGTTGGCTCCCAGTCCGTTCGGCCCCTCTTTGTCCAGGGTGATTTTGTGGACAAATTTCAGTTCGTCAAGGTCGATTTTCTCTATGGTATATTCCTGGTAATTGAAGTTATAGAGGTATTTTTTATCCGGGCTCAGTTTGGCCTGCCCAAGGCCCCAATTCAAAAAAAGGATCTCTTCGCCCGGATGGATCATAACCGTGTCCAGTTGGACGTCAAATTCCTGGCCAGATCCGGATTCATTGCCAGAAGATTGGCAGGAAGCGAGGGCCAGAAACAGGCCCAAAATTAAGGAGTTTTTCATCGGTAGTTAAATTTGAGACTAAAAAATTAGCCGATAAATTTTAAATTTCCTAAGAAATTAAAAGATTTTTTAATCATCTCCGGACTTTTTAGTAAAGGTAAGTAGCAGCTTGTTGCTCTCATCCCTTAGCTCCAGCGTATCCCCCTCCACCAGGTAGTACCGCACCTGTTCCAAATAGGCGAAAAAGAAATTTTCGGCTTGCATTTCGTCCTGACAGTATTTTTGGGTCCTGCCAATCTTTCCCAGTTCCAGTCCATTTCCGGTTTTAAGCTCATATACGCCGAAAAAGTTATTACAGCCTCCAAACCCGTGCAGGCGGCTACTTTCTTCCTCCAGAAAAACAAAGATCTCCCCGGCATTCCAGTCTTCATCCGGAAATTTCTCCATATCGGTGAGCACCCATTTGGCATCCAGCAAGGGGTGGTTAGTTTTGGCCACTACCTTTTTCAACACATAGTTGGCTGCCAACGCTCCGGTAATCCGGTTGCCTTCACTGTCCAGGTGAAAAAGTTGATTTTCCCCGACCAGGTACTGGTTTGGGGCATCATCAACCCCGGATAGTGAGATGGTGTTGCCAGCTGGATTCCACTCAAAGCGGCCTTCTTGCCGGAATTTTTCCTCGCTTTTTCCCAGATAGCGGGTGGTTCTCACGTATTTCCCCTCGCGGTCCAGGCTGATGGAGGTAGCGATCCCTTCGCAGTCAGCGCAGGGAAGGGTGCCTTCGTAGGTTCCTTCCCAATCCAGGGCATTTTCACTGGTATCTCCCACAGGCAGGGATTGCTGGGTTTTACAACCACTGAGGATACATATAAAACAAAAAACCGAAAGTACAGAAAGCAATGTTTTCATTGGTTTTGAATAGGTTTCAGCCAATACTTTTTCCTATAAACGGTACATTTAAGGCAAAGTTGGTAAATGAAATCAATGTTTTTTATATCGCATCATTTTACTTCTGCAATCCTTCAGTTTTGCAGACCAGATCCCACAAGGCAATGCCAATTGTGACAGAAATATTGAGGGAATGCTTGGTGCCCAGCTGGGGAATTTCCAGCACATGGTCTGCCGCAAGGACTACATCCTCCTGTACACCAAAAACCTCATTTCCGAAAACAAGGGCATAAGGCTGCCCGGGCTTTGGATGAAAGCGGTTTAAGGGGATGCTATGGGATGCCTGCTCCAGCACGCAAACCTGGTAACCATCCTGCCGGAGCTCCCTGATAAGCTCAATGGTGTTTTCGCGGTATTCCCAGGCCACGGATTCGGTAGCACCCAGGGCTGTTTTGTGAATATCCCGGTGCGGTGGTGTGCCGGTGATACCACATAGGAATATTTTTTCGACCAGGAAGGCATCTCCTGTACGGAAGGCAGCACCTACATTGTTCAAACTGCGTACGTTATCCAGTACCAGTACAATGGGATTTTTATCTGCTTTTTTAAATGCCTCAACAGAAAGGCGGTTGAGTTCATCTAAACTAAGTTTTTTCATATTCGGACAGGGTTTAAAGATGTAAAGATAAGTGCTGGCTGAAAAATTAGAAAGCCCTTATTTTTTACCTTATTTTTGTTTATCCTAAGGAAGAGGTAAATTCAGGATTTATTTGATAAAACGAGATGCTCACATGGCTAAACAGGCAGTGAAAGAAACCCCCTTGATGAAACAATACAATGCCATTAAGGCAAAACATCCCGGAGCGATATTGCTTTTCAGGGTAGGGGATTTTTATGAGACATTTGGAGAGGATGCCATCAAAGCCAGTAAGATTCTGGATATAGTACTGACCAAAAGGGCCAATGGTGCGGCTTCCCACATTGAACTGGCGGGTTTCCCCCACCATTCCCTGGATGCCTATTTGCCCAAACTGGTGCGGGCAGGAAACAGGGTGGCCATTTGTGACCAGCTGGAAGATCCCAGGGAGGTGAAGGGCATTGTGAAAAGAGGTGTAACGGAACTGGTTACTCCTGGTCTGGCTTATAGCGACAATGTACTGGATAAGCGGAGAAATAACTTTTTGGCCAGCATACACTTTGAGGGCGAACAGCTTGGAATTGCCTTTCTGGACCTTTCTACCGGGGAATTCATGTGTGCGCAGGGTAACCAATCCTACATAGAAAAACTGCTGCAGAGTTTTAATCCTTCCGAAGTGATCCATTCCAAAGCTTCCCGGACGGTAGCAGGAGCCCTGCTGAAAAATGATTTTACCACCTTTCATTGTGAAGACTGGGTGTACCAGCAGGAGTATACCTATGAAAAACTTGTCAATCATTTTGGGACCAATAACCTGAAGGGGTATGGCATAGAAAATATGGTATTGGGGACCATAGCTGCAGGGGCTGTTTTGTACTACCTGGAGGAAACCGAACACAAGGAAGTCAGGCATATTGCCTCCATTTCGAGGATTGCGGAGGAAAAATATGTCTGGTTGGATAAATTCACCATCCGCAACCTGGAATTGATTTTTTCCCAACAGGAGGGGGGAGTTCCGCTCATACAAATTCTTGACAGGACCCAAACTCCCATGGGTAGCCGGATGATGAAAAAGTGGATGGTATTGCCTTTAAAGGAAAAAGAGCCCATAGAAGAAAGGCAAAAATCAGTGAATTTTTTTTACCAGCAGGCTGAGCTGCGAGAGGAGTTGTTTTCGCATCTCAAACATATCGGAGACCTGGAAAGGCTGATCTCCAAAGTGGCGGTGGGCAGAATCAATCCCCGGGAAATGAACCACCTTAAAAAGGCCCTGAAAAGTACCCTGCCCATCAAGGAATTGCTGGGAAAACAACAACATGGCTCTCTTAAAAAACTGGCCGATCAACTGAATACCTGCTCCTACCTGCTGGAGAAAATAGATAAGGAGTTGATGGAAGATGCACCCATGCTGACGCATCAGGGAGGCATCATCAAAAACGGGGTGGATGGGGATCTGGATGAATACCGCAAGCTGGCGACTTCCGGTAAGGATTACCTGGTCCAAATCCAGCAAAGAGAAGTACAGCGCACGGGTATCAGCTCCCTGAAGGTGGCCTTCAACAAAGTATTTGGTTACTACCTGGAGGTAAGCAATACCCACAAGGACAAGGTGCCGGAAGAGTGGATCCGCAAGCAGACCCTGGTCAATGCCGAGCGATACATTACGGAGGAATTGAAGACCTATGAGGAAAAGATCCTGCATGCTGAGGAGCGGCTGGTGGCGTTGGAGCAGAAGTATTTCCAGCTGTTGGTACAGGATGCCGGAGATTATGTGACCCAGATCCAGCAAAATGCCAGGGTGCTGGCGGCTTTGGATTGCCTGTTGAGCTTTGCGGAGGTGGCAGCAGAAAACAACTACTGTGCCCCGAAAATAGCCAGTTCAGATACCATTGAAATCAGGGATGGCAGGCATCCGGTGATCGAAAGGCAACTGGCCATAGGAGAGGAATATGTGCCCAATGACATTTACCTGGACAACTCCTCCCAGCAGGTCATCATCATCACCGGACCCAATATGGCCGGTAAATCTGCTTTGCTCAGGCAGACGGCCCTGATCGTGTTGATGGCCCAGATGGGGAGCTTTGTCCCGGCTTCTTTCGCCCGCATAGGCATGGTGGATAAGGTCTTCACCCGGGTGGGGGCCTCCGATAACCTGTCCAAGGGAGAATCCACCTTTATGGTGGAAATGACCGAGACAGCCAGTATTTTGAACAACCTTTCCGACCGCAGTCTGGTGCTGATGGATGAAATCGGTAGGGGAACGTCCACCTACGACGGGATTTCCATAGCCTGGTCTATTGTAGAGTACCTGCACAACCATCCCAGGTGCAAGGCCAAAACCCTTTTTGCCACCCATTACCATGAATTGAATCAATTGGCCAATGATTTTCCGAAAGTGAAGAATTTCAATGTTTCTGTCAAAGAGATCGGAAACAAAGTGATATTTATGCGGAAGCTGGAAAAGGGGGGGAGCGAACACAGCTTTGGAATACACGTAGCGCAGATGGCCGGCATGCCCAATCCGGTGGTGTTGCGGGCTGCAGAGATCATGAAGTACCTGGAAAAGGACAAGCAGTTGCAGCAGCATCAGGAAAAGATGAAAGATATGCCCAAAAACAATTACCAGTTGAGTCTTTTTGAGATCGATCCTAAATTTAAGGAGGCCAGGGACTTGCTGGAATCCCTGGACATCAATACCATTTCTCCGGTGGAGGCCTTGTTGAAACTGAATGAAGTGAAGAAAATTTTAGAATAGTCTAGTCGCTTTAGGCTCAGGGAGCTAGGCGTAAGGATGTAAAAATTTCCTGAGGATTATTGGAGAATAGAAATTATAGCGTAAATTTGCAGTCACAAATACAGAAAGAAAAGACTTTTCGTATTACTTAACAGACCAGCGAAAGTAGCTCAGCTGGTAGAGCACGACCTTGCCAAGGTCGGGGTCGCGAGTTCGAATCTCGTCTTTCGCTCCAAGAAAAGCCCTGATGCAGGGCTTTCTTTTTTAGGGAGTAATGGTAAGGGTAAAATCCGGGATTTTACCTAACTTTGAGCTTTCTAAGGATGCCGGGATGGTGGAATAGGTAGACACGCAAGACTTAAAATCTTGTGGCCATTAGGCCGTGCGGGTTCGATTCCCGCTCCTGGTACAAATTTTGGCGAAATAGAGCTTCTCAGACATGGGAGGCTTTTTTTATTTTTTCTCCGTCGGCTATTAAATATTCAGGCGGTAGCGTATAAAATGAAGCGATATTTACCAAAAATCCCCGTAAGCAGTCGCCTCTTTTTTGCCGCTGCTTACGGGAACGCTTAAATTCAGTTAGTAGGTTAATAAAGGATTACCCGAAGGACCCTGCTAGCTTCCCGTTCGCTTTCCATTCGCAGGTAGTATGTTCCGGCACTAAATCGGTAAGCGGACAGGTCAAACTCCAGCCGGTGTCGGCCCGTTTCCAGGTTTACCCTGTCCAGGTAAGTGGAAACACCCAATGAATTGACCAGCTCAAAGCTCCATACCCCGGATTCTTTTGCTTCGAATTCCAGGTTAAGATGGTCCCTGGCGGGGTTTGGATACAGATTAACCACTTCAATCTCCTCTTCGCTGTTTGATTCCCCGAATTCTTGTTGTTCTCCCATTTGGGATTCCGTAGCCATCCTGGCCGCAGAAGCCAACGTGCCCTGACGGTACACTACGATGCCCGATAGTTTGGCCCGGTCTTTCACCGTGATCATTTCAAGACTTAGGTATCCGTCGGTTACCTGAACATCGTGAATCGTACGGACGTAGGCATGATTAGCCCCTCCATGATCTTTGTACAGGTCAATGATTTCGCTCAGGGGTTCATTTTCCAGCTGATAGCGGAACAGCCGGGCATTTTCCCGGGTCCAGTGGATTTCTGCAAAATGCAGTTCTACAGTATAGTCGCCTCTTGCCGGAACCTTGATTTCGTAGGAGAAGTCACCATTTCTTTCGGATTGGTAGATGGTGTCCAGTTCGGTATTTGAAATGGCCGCATTGGTGGAATAGATGCTACCGGTTGGATGGCGCAAATCGCCCTGCCACTGTATGTCGCCAGCATCCAGCCAGAATCCTCCAGCATTGATCCGTCGTACGACTGTCAGGGGATTTACGGTGATGGAAAAATCTGCGTAGGCGGAAAACCCTTGCTGGTCGGTCACTTTAAGTGCTATTTCGTACCGTCCTGGTGTGGAAACACTTCCACTAATATGACCGGTATCCGGGTCTAAACTTAAGGATTCAGGAAGACCTTCTGCAAAATAATGCAGGTTTTCTCCGTCAACAAGGGAATAGGCTTCTAACTGATAAGACCATTTTTGTCCTTCATTTAAGGTTTGGTCTTCCGGTTGGGAAATTGCAGGTGCGCCGGTATCCGGATCAACCGGTGCCAGGCGTATTCCTGAAACTTTAGCTTGGTTAATGGTCGGTGTAAATTCCAAATCGAATGTTCCGTCCATGACTTCCACTGTTCCGGCATTCAACATGTAAGCATGGTTTGGTTCTCCGGTCAGCTTGATCAGGTCCAGGTTTTTCAGTTCTGATTGCCCGTTTTCAATCAGCACATCAAATACCCGCTCTCCTTCTTTTTCCCAAAAAATTTCGGATAGGTAGAGCACGAGCAGATACTTTCCGGCCTTTGGAACAGGAATGTGATAATTAAATTTCCCATACCGCTCGGACTGGTGCAATTCATCCATGTCCGTTGCGCTAATAGACCTGGAATTGTCATAATGGGTTTTCCCGCCCAGGTAATATCGATCAGACAACCACTCCGTCCCCAGGTAGTAAAGTGCCTCGCCTCCGGCATTGATCCATATATCTTCGGAGGTTTCTTTTTGGGCTTGTTTGTACAGGGCGATGCCTGAAATTTTCGCCCGGTCCTTTCGACTGATAAATTCCAGATTCAAGTGGCCGTCCCTTACCTCCAGGTCCTCTATCCGTACCACTTTGGCCTTTTTCAAACCTATGTCCTTAACCAAATCAATATTGGTTCTAAAAAGGTCATTTTCCACCTTGAGGTCAAATAAACGTGCGCCGGGTTGTTCCCAGAAAATTTCTGCGAAGTGCAGTTCCAATGTATACTGCCCCGGTCTCGGTACCGGTATTTCATAGCTGAAATCACCATTGCGCTCGGTTTGGTATAAGGCATCGTTTTCAGTATTGGAAATGGGAACCTGATTGGAATAGGTGTTTCCCCCTGAAAAACGGGTGTCGGGCAGCCAGACCTCCGATCCACGATAAAGGTAGGGACCACCGGCATTGATTCGGAATACATTGTCCAGTGCGGGGGGTTGATTCACTATATCCGGAATTTGTGCGATGCGGTAGGCATTTATACCCTCGAAAGAGGTGAACGAACCACCAGCCAGGAGATTTCCTTTCGAATCGACCGCCATCGTCTTAATCTCACCATTAAAATCATAGTCCAATTTCAGTGTAGGATCCACGCTGCCATCCGGCATCAATCGGGTCAGTATGTGCGGTTGACTGTATTTGCCCCAGCTAAGTAAAGTCTTTCCGTCCGGTTGAATGGTAAAAAGTTCCATATGTCCACTTGCAGCAATTCCTGCCTTGAAACCCCTGTCCTGGGAGCCATCCGGGTGCAGGCGGATCAGTGAGGATTCGTCACCCGTAGGACCATCCGACGCGGCCAACAGGATTTTGCCGTCTTTTTGTACCAAAAGCTTTTCCGGACGAATGTCCAGTTGCTCGTTTACTTTAAAAGAAGTATCCAGGCTGCCATCAGCATTCAGCCGGGTGAGCAGTTTTACTGGATGGCCATTGAAGGAAGTAAAATTGCCAGCAAGCAATATTTTGTTTTCGGGCGTAATGGCCAGGCTAACAATGGCCCCATTAAATCCTGATCCGATATCGAAGGAGGTATCTTTTGAGCCATCGCTGTTGAGCCGGATCAGGCCAGGAATGGGTTCCCCGTTAAAATCCTCTCCGGCCACAATAATTTTACCATCTTTTTGTAAAGCTGCCGGAAAGTTAGAACCTGGATCAAATCCAGAGCCTGCATCAAACTCCATGTCCTTTTTTCCATCAGGGAGTAACCGGACTATTCCTCCGGCCGGGGAGTCATTGTAGGATGTGAAATTGCCAAAGAGGAGTATTTTTCCGTCCTCCTGTGGGAGGATCGAAAGGCTCGGTTCGAAAAAAGGATGATACAGACCTGTTCCAGCATCAAAGGACTCGTCCAATGTACCATCGGGATGAATGCGGGCCAGACCTTTGGCGACTCTGCCGTTATAGCGGCTGAATTTTCCAGCGACCAGGATTTTTCCATCTGCCTGAAGGGTCAGGGTGTGAACTTCCTGGTTAAATTCAGGAAAGGGATTATAGCTTCGGTCCAGGGACCCATCCATATTGAAACGGAACATCACGGTCTGATCGTTCCTGATTCCTCCCACAAGGAGTTTGCCATCCGTCTGAAAACCCAAGCGCTTACCCAGGGACTGCAACTCATCCGAGGGAATTTCCTCCGGGTGTACAAAGTTCCCGTCTTGCCTTCCATCAGGAAGGATGCGTTGCAGTTCCCGAAGTGTACCGGCATAGGGGCTTCTGGATGTATAAACAAATCCATCCCCGCCTTTTACAAAATAATACGGACGGAGGTCAGCAAAGCCAATTTCTTCGTTTGGGGAATAAAAGGATTCGTCTACCGAGCCATCCGGAAACAAACGCAGTTGCGATACCATCCCTTTCAGACTTTTTTGCATGAATCCACTAAGCCAGATTTTTCCGTTTTCTTCCAAAAGAATGGAGTATACGTCAAATTGATAATCTATCGTTCCGTAATCGGGATCTGTATACGTTTCTCCAAAGGGTACTGCAAGTTGAAAGCTGGCGTCAAGAGAGCCATCCGGATGCAGGCGAAAAAAATCATTCCCGGCGTTTACCAGAATTTTTCCGTCTTCCTGAAGGGCAAAAATCCTGGTAAGGTTTTCCGAATTACTTTGTGGGTTAAACGAAGGGTCCCGGGATCCATCGGGATGTATCCGAATCAGGGAGGGAACTGGTTCATCCTGGTAGCTTGTGAAATGACCACTAACCAGGATTTTTCCATCTGATTGGAGTACTACTGTCGTTACCTCCTTATCAAACCCTACACCGATCTGAAAGGAAAGATCCCTGCTGCCGTCAGGGTTTAGGCGTATCAACCTGTTGGCCTCCAAACCATTATAGGCAGTAAACTTTCCACCAACCAACAATTTGCCATCTGACTGAACCTGTATGGATCTGACAAAATGATTTTCTCCTTCGGTAGTTTGAAAGCCGGTTCCCGTTTGAAAGGCTGGATCTATCTGCCCATCTGAAAGCAGGCGGACAAGTCCACTGGCAGGTTTGCCGTTGTAGGTAGCAAAACTACCACCCACCAACTGCTTTCCATCATCCAGGATCTGCAAGTCACCTAAGGAACCGTCAAAGCCCGTCCCGGTATTTCTGTCCAGGTAATGGAAGGACGGATCAATAGGAATATCCTGTGCAAGGAGCGGAAAGCAGGCAAATAAAATGAAGATAAGCGGGAGTAAGGCGGATTTCATGACGAGTAGGGTAAATGAAGGTGGAAAAAGAAGCAGTTTATTCCTGCGAAAAGGGTCAAGATCAAATTTATTCAGGTTTTCCCGCCACTCCCAACCCTTCTGGATAGGTGTTCCCTCCCAACTGCTATTTCCATTAGAATGTTGCGACAAATTACCATTCAATGGAAGTATTGGTTTTTTCTGATAAAATGTGGTCAAGCCTTATTTTTCAGGCTTAAAATGCTACTTATACCTAATAAAACTAAGAAATAAAATTCAAATAAAAAAGATGATTCTGGTCAGATAGAAACATGTGTTTTTATCATAAAGTATTGGTAAACAGGATGAATGCCGGAGTTAAGATCTGTCGAAAACCCGAAAGGAACCTCAAGGGAGTAGTTCTGCCCTTTATTTAGTAGGCTTGGGAAGATGGATTATTTTCTATGTTCAAGAAGTCGGATAAAATGGAACAATCCGTGCAGGTGGTCGATGTGGTCGGGAGCGGTATTGCCGGCAAAGGCGAGAATTTTGAGTTTTCCTTGGGTCGATTCGCCCAGCTGCTGCATGCCAAGTGGCCCTTCTTTCAGAACAGGCCTGCGGGGAGTACCCGTAGCTGCCAGCAGGAAGTCGGCACTTTCAGTGGTACTCACAAAGGTGCCGGGAAAAATACTGCTATGGGTAAAAACAAATGCCTTGGTACCGGAGGTAGCGTCTTCTGCCAATTTTTGAAATGCCGACAGGTCCTCATGGTTGATGCGCCCTCCCCTGGAGATCGGAGTTTGGGCCGGAATATAGCTGGCGTGGAGGCCGTCCAGTAGCATTACGCCGTCTATGATGGCGTAGTTGCTGGTTTTTAAAATGGAACGAATGGCTCCATATCCGGCGCTGAAGCCGGACAGGTACAGCTTCCGGATGGGCTGCTGCAGGTGCTGCCGGGCAGCTTGTAGCAGGGAGTCAAAGCGTTCCGGAGCTTTCAGCGGCTCTCCATAGGCACTGGATCCATTTCCCAGGTTTACCGCTACAGCTGCCCAGCCCTCATTTTCTGCCATTGCATGGGCTACCACGCTTTCCTCGCCATGAAAATGAATGAGCAGGTTTACCGAATCCTGAGAAAAGTCGTTACGCATCAATAGCAGAGGGTCTTTGTCAAAAATGCCCGGGAGGGGAATTTTCTTTCCATCAAACCCCGAGTCGTCCACCCTGCCATGGGGGCGGATGTGTTCCTCCATGGGGGAGGGGTTTTGTGCCATCATGCTGTTTTTATTGGCGACTTTACAGGAAAGGCAGATTGCTAGGGCGGAAAGAAAAATAATTCGGTGCATGGGTTTCAGTAAATTTCCGGGAAAATAGCTAAAAAACCCGCCTGGTGTTCATAGTTTGGCGGGTTTTTATGATCGGATTTCCAGCGTTCTATTTTATTTTACCCATGTAGTCTTTCTGGTATTTCTTCAACAGAAGCCTGGTAATTACCGATACCGTGGTGGCCTGTAGGATGCATAGATAAAATTCCACTTGCAAATAATCAAAGGTACCAAATGGCATCAGCCACATAAACAGGACTGACATCCAAACGATATCAAAAGGAAGACTGAATACAACTTTAATAATTGGTTTCATTGTCGAATTTGTTTATCTAAAACAACTTCCCAAAATTTTGGCCTACCCATAATGAACTAGTAAAGCATTATGTCCTTTACTTATTCTTACCCATGTAATCCTTTTGGTATTTCTTTAGAAAGAACTTAATACTGAATTCCAAACTAACTGCAAGTGCAATACTAAGATAGAAACCAAATTGAGTCATTCTGAAAGTACCAAAAGGCATGAGCCACATGAACAAAATGCTCATTGAAACTATTCCAATCATATGTTTTGACAAAAACTTCAACATTTTTTTCAATTTCTTTAAATTATCTGAAACAACTACCTAGCAATTCTGAGACTATACCTGCTCCAATACCTTCTATATAACCTAAAGCACCCCCAAATACTGCACCGCCAACACAACCCCCGGCTGTACCCAACACTGGAAATACAACTGTACCTCCAGTACATCCAATTACCGCACCCCGAGTTCCTCCTATGCCCAAACCAACAACACCGGCAAGTAAAACATTTCTGGTATTTACAGAACAACCTAGGGTTCGTACTTCGCCATCATAATCGATAATCAACCTTTCTTTCAATTTTTCTATCCCGTCATTAAGAACAAAATCGGAAAAGACAATGGTGCCGGAACTGATCGACAATAGGGATATTTTTTCCTCATAATTTAAAGAGGGTGAATTTATTATCTGGTCTTGCAAGGAATGGGCCATATTTTTAGCAATTATTGGGTTATCCGTATACTCCAAAGCGTTTATAAAGGGAGTCAAAATTTCTTTTTGTTGTAATGAGAAGGAATTATCCCAATTTAACAAATCTCCTCGGGTCCGGCCTTGGCTATTGTTTCCAATACCAATAATTCTTTCAAAACCAACGTGGAGCTCATGTTCCTCGCTGTTTTCGAAGACCTTCATTTCCTTGGCCATCATATTGACGATATTAATAAACAGTTCCTCTCCCTTAACATAAGGATCAACAGATTTGGACTCGTTCATTTTTTTGTCGAGAATCTCAAAGGTTAAATCAAACCCATGTTCATAAAAACTCATGAGTTCCTCGATTTCATCCATATAAGATTGGGATTGAGGGAGGATATTATCCTGTGAAGTTTCAAAATTTTCACAAGAAACAAATAGTAGTAGGGGAATACAGAATTTTAACTTTTTCATTTTATCCGTAATATTAATAGAATAAGACCTTAATAGTTGTTCTTTCAAAAATACTCCTCCATTAAAGGAGGTTCCACATTACAGCCTGACCTTACTATATAACGATTAAGAAACCCACCTATAGGGATATACGATTATCAGGCAGATAAATTAATGGCCTAATTCAAAGTTTAAAACTTGATTAAAGAAAATAATAATCCGTTGAAACGGAACCGGGATCTAAAAACTGGTTTAAACCAATGTTCTGATGAACAGCTGTTTATAAAGTGAAAATATTTATTTTTTATAATAATTCAAAAAAAATTCATAAAAAAATTCATAAAAAAATTGGAAAAAAAAATTGAAAAAAAAGAGTACCGAATCTATCTCAATCTGGCACCTAATTGACCAATTCGAAGTTTCCCAGTGTCATCTAGGTAGCAAATGTGCCATACAACAGTAAAAGCATTTAGCTTTCCCAATTTTTGCGATATAGGCTGGTTGGTAAGAAAGCAAACAGCACGATGGTTGCCCCTGTGTGGCAGTCCCGTTTTACTATGTTCTCTCCGCACATACCCTCTCTAGGAGCCCCGGAATGAAAGTTTTATTTTGATAATAGGTCAAGCGTACGTTTAAATAGTCGCACTCCATCTGTTGTAGTCCAAGAGGGCGGAACCGAATAAATATAAAAATCAGTATCTTTAGGAATGTGAAAAGCCTCAAGACCTTATACCCTGTTTTCATTCTTTTAACAACTCTTGGCATTTTAACCGGTTGCGATTTCAATAGTCCCGGTCCGGATGACCATGAAGAACAACAGAACGAACCCTATGAAGGGTTGATCCCGGATTTTCAGGGTCCGACCTATTCTGACGATTATACCCCTATTTTCAGATGGAGTGATCGTTCCATCTGGAACCTGGCAAATGTTCATGACCCAACCGTGATAAAGGATGATGACTATTTTTACATGTATCAGACAAATGCCTCCTATGGAAATGTTCATGAGGCTGGTGGGAATTATCCCGCCCGGCGGTCCAAAGACCTGGTAAACTGGGAGTATCTTGGTGCTGTCTTTGATTCGGATCCCGCCTGGGTGAAAAATGCGCTGAATAAGATACGGGCTGATATGGACCCGGCGTTACCACCCCTTGAAAACCCGGAATACGGGTTTTGGGCTCCGCATATCACAAAAGTTGCAAATACCTTCAGGCTGTACTACAGTGTAGTGGTGCTTAACCCGATTTTGGGAAATGACGGAAATGAATATTGGACAGAACGTGCCTTTATCGGCCTTGCCGAATCTACCGATCTCTCTGGCAATAATTGGGAAGATAAAGGAATGGTGATCCACTCGGTGGCTGATGGTGAAGAAACCTATGCGCGTGATGGGGGTTCCGACTGGAGCGGGTATTTTAAGTTCAATGCGATTGATCCATCCTATGTAGTCACCCCGGAAGGTGAACACTGGCTCATTTACGGTTCCTGGCATTCGGGGCTGGCAGCAGTTGAGGTGGATCCTGTCACCGGCAAACCCATGGAGTTGAATACCCTTCCCGATTTTGGCGTCCGAATAGCCGCCCGCGGCCATGTACATGCTAACAGATGGCAGGCACTTGAAGCGCCTGAAATCATCTATAATGAGGATACGGGGTATTATTACCTGTTTCTGTCCTACGATGAGTTAGCAGAGGCGTATAATACACGGGTGGCCCGGTCAGAAGATATAACCGGTCCTTATTATGGTTTGGATGGCGGAAATGTCACAGCGGGAGCGGAGGCTTATCCTGTACTCACACATCCCTATAAATTTGCAGACAGTTATGGATGGGTTGGAATTTCACACCCCGCAATTTTCCAGGATCCGGATTCTGGAAAATGGTTTTATGCATCGCAAGGGCGTTTACCGCCGGGTATTGCAGGAATTAATGTTTCTAATGCCGTTATGATGGGGCATGTGCGGGAAATATACTGGACGGAAGATGGCTGGCCTGTGGTTGCTCCCGAACGGTATGCGGATGTTCCGGATGTTACCATAACGGAAGCGGATCTCACAGGTAAATGGGAAGAAATTATCCTCAGATATGAATACCAAGCGATGCAGCTTTCTGAAATGATCACCTTACATGAAGATTATTCAGTAAAGGGGTACCTGAATGGAACCTGGTCTTTTGATGAGGGCTCCCAAACACTCACGATAAATGGCACGAAACTATTGGTTGACAGTGCCTGGGACTGGGAAGTTTCTCCGAGACGTACCACGGTTACCTATGCAGGCATCTCATCGGCAGGTTTTTCGATCTGGGGTAAGAAAGTTGGAAACTAATAGTTGATTGTTAACTGAATCTGAATGAGGGGGAACCCGGTGCAATTGCATAATCCCTGGGAAAAAAGTCTGATCCCGATGGACAGGCATTTCCACGGGACAGGCTGCCCAGACAGCATCAGGGTTACCCCTGCGCTTAAGGGTACCGAAAGAAATCGGCACATGTTTCGCCCGTTGGAACGGTCAACTTTTTGACCTATATTCACCATTCCAGGAACATAAATTGTATATAAGAATTAGGCAAAATATCCGTAAATCGAAGGGTTTTAGCTCGTATCAAATGCTGTGCTTAACAGAAGGTTTGGTGCTTCCCAATCGCCTAATTTCATATACTAACCGTTAGCGGTAATGTTTGCTTAACACCCTAAAAGAAACCGTAAATATGAACAAGAAAAGAAGAAATTTATTACGTAGCGCGGCACTCGCACCGATTTTATTAGGTTCTCGCCACCTGTTCTCAAGCCCATTAATGAATACCTTGGCCCCGTCCAGATTACAATATAGCATCAATGCCTATACTTTCAATTCCTTGCTAAGAAGTGGTGAAATGACCTTTTTTGATATGATGGAGTTTGCCGCTACGCTCGGTTTAAATGCAGTTGACTTAACAGGCTATTATTTTTCTGATTATCCTGAAATACCAGACGATAAAACATTGTTTCAGTTAAAGAAGAAAGCATTACAATTAGGGTTAAATATTTCATGGACAGGGGTAAGGAATAACTTTGTAAATCCGGATAAAAATTCAAGAGCATCTGATATTGAATTGATAAAAAATTGGTTGCAAGTATCATCAAAGCTTGGAGCTTCCATTATGCGCATTTTTGCCGGAAATGGAAAACACGAAGGATACTCCAGAGACGAAGTGAAAGAATGGATGGTGTCAGACTTTAAAGCCTGTGCCAGATATGCCGAAGAAACAGGCGTTATGGCAGGCATGCAACACCACAATGATTTTTTATACGAAGCGGATGAAATTATCGATATTTTAAAAAGAGTGGACTCGGATTGGTTTGGATTAATTTTGGATATTGGTAGTTTAAGAAGAGGTGATCCGTATAAAGAAATTCAAAAATTGGCGCCTTATGCAAATTACTGGTTTATTAAAGAATTGGTTTATGTGGATGGGATTGCGGAACCTGTTGATATGAAAAAGATTGCAAAAATATTAAAAGACGTAAATTATACCGGTTACATTTCTTTCGAAAGCTTGACCGACGGCGACCCCAAACAAATTGTAACCTCTATGTATAATGATTTTAGAACAGCGTATGAAAAGCGCTGAAATGAAACCAATTACCACCTATAGAAATATACCGCTAATGAATGGTGTAGACGGCCCGGCCAGATTCCTCTGACGGGGAGCGCCTGATATACCATTGGGGTTTGGGCCTCGTAGCCTCCCAGGTCCCGGCCCTTCGCTAAAGGGATCATTTCTTTACGCTCAGTCCCAGTTCACTGGATTATATGTTGCTTATTGATGTAATAGGAAAGCATGGATTCAAAAGCCTTCGCATTCAGCTTTTCAATAGTCACCACCTCATAGATGCAGTATTGTTGACAACCAATATTTTGACGTTAAAAAAATGAGGACAAACTGTTGTTGGTCTTAAAAAATACCGTTTTTTGATAGACACGGTTGGTTAATGGTGGTTCCACTCCCTCTAAAATCAAAAACAACCGGTACTGAACTTTCAACCCAAGCAGTTGGAAAAACATCGTCTAGTAAGTCAATAACAAAAACCCTTTTTTGTCCGTGACTCGAAATTCCTTTTTTCCTTTAAGGAAACGAGGGTAATCTCGTTTTAAGCGTGTGCCATCTACTACCCAAACCATATTGCGGTAAAACTTTTCTCGGGTCTCCCGCTCCTTTGGGTCAATAGGGGAGTGTTGAAACTCAATCACAAGACTATGAGCACTTCGGATATCCGCAATATGTTTTTCGCCTGTATTTTCGTCTAGTAAGGAGACTTCTTGCCATTCTATGGGGTAATTATTTTTCCAGGAGCGATGCCACTCAGTTTCCGGTTCCCACCATGGGTTACAGTTTCGAGATGCTTGATGTGCCCAATGATTAATTTTACGTTCCCCGCATTTTGCAATTAATTCTGCACTGCAACTGGGGCAAATTCCATTAACCCCTTTAGTAGCTTCAGCTTTAGTACCATTTACTATTGCAAACTTCATTGTTTCTTTTTGATCGGAGCCAGTAACAGATAAAAAATCCAGGCAAACCAAGATATAAAAATCACAGCTAATACCCAAGCCAATTTCTCGCTTCCAGTGGTTTTACTGGAGCTGATTACGATTATTATCGGGAATAGCCAGATTAATCCAATTATTGTTAAAAACGCCAATCCATCAAGCCCTGAATTTTCCATCTCTTATTGTTTTTAAAATTTAGGGTACCTCACCAGCTTTGTTGTCCATTCATTTTTTTACCCGTAGATTGTTTGGTGTTTTCAAAACTTCGTTCTTAAAAGTAATACCTCTATCCAAAAATAGCAAGATCATACGTTTGAATTGATTGACTTAAAAACGAACCCTAAAAAAATATGCACATCAATACCAGGGCATATTAAGGCCATAAGGAGTCAAGTAGAGCAAAGGTCATCTGGAATCTTTTAGAGTTCTCATGCCTTGTTTTAGGGCAATCGGGAGGAACTGTAAGGAGGATTCTCTATTATAGCTAGTTGGTAGGTCCTATGTAAAACACCCATTTCTTGATTAAATACCTAGGGATGGCTACAAACAAAAAAAGCCACAGAAATTAATCTGTAGTTCTCTTTAGGTTTTAAAATGATGACAGATAATAAAAAAAATTACTCTTTACCCATACAACATTTTGGCCAACATTTTACGAAAAATGTTTCTTTATAGTAGTTGATTGTCCCAGTCTTAGGCCCTAACTAAAGCCCCTTCAAGACTGAGGAGAATCAGATGCTCCCCCTCATTTTTTCCATCCGTTCAGAATGATTTCTCGGATAAATTTTCTGGATTTTTGACTTTTAATGAATCTTTCCGCTTTGATTGCTTCGGTGCGTGAGGGAAAGGCTATTGAAATTTTCACCACCCATGGAATACCGCATTGCGTCCAGATGTTGTTCTTTTCGGGATCATTGTGGAAACTGAGTCTATTACCCGTGTCTTCCGTTTGACCAACGTAATACTTGTCGATGGTTTCAGAATAAAGGATATATACTTAATGCTGATCCACGCATAAATATATAAAAAAACCTGCCATTGGCAGGTTTTTGCTCCTCCTCTTGGGCTCGAACCAAGGACCCTCTGATTAACAGTCATAAAATACACACAAACTAAAAATATAAAAAATATTAATAAGTATCACTCAAGGCCCTCAAAACCTTTAATTTATCCCTTTTATTTTCCTTAATGCTTGTTGTTTACTTTGCGTTATTATGCTAACTTTGTGTTACAAACGTGTTACATTTTAACTCAAGGTTATGAAAACAGCCGAAGCAAATATTTATTTGGATGAACTGAGACCAAAGAAAAACGGCAAATGTTCCGTTAAAATCAAAATCACATTCAACCGGAAACGCAGATACTTTTCAACCGGGATTGATTTAACACCTGAGGAATTTCATAAGGTGATGGAGAACAAACGAAGGAATGTGGAGCAGAAAGAAATTCATTTGAAACTAAACTATTTTTATACCAAGGCGGTGAATACCTTGAAAAACCTCAATGTATTTACTTTTGATGCTTTTGAAGAACAGTTTTTTGAGCAGCGTAACACGCAAAATAGCGTTTCCTTTGCATTTGAAAAGTATATCGACCAATTGAAGGCTGAAAAAAGGTTGGGGACCGCTGTAAGCTATGAATGTGCAAAAAACAGCTTAGCGGGTTACAAAAAGGATTTGACTTTCGCAGAGGTAACACCAAGCCTTTTGAAAAAATATGAAAGTTGGATGCTTGAACGCAACAAAAGCGTTTCTACCGTTGGCATCTACCTTAGAAGTTTAAAAGCCGTTTACAATGTTCAAAATATTGACAAAAGCATTTATCCATTTGGTGAAGGGAAGAATAAATATTCTATCCCAACAGGTAGGAATATTAAAAAAGCATTGACCGTTGAAGAAATAGCAAAAATTTACAATTATGAGGCCAAACCTGGAACTACTAAAGAAATGGCAAAAGATTATTGGCTCTTTCTTTATTTGTGCAATGGCATGAATGTGAAAGACTTTTGTTTGCTAAAATGGGAAAACATTGACGGTGATATGCTGACTTATAGAAGGGCGAAAACCGTAAGAAGCAAAAAACAAAGCAAATCCATTTCGGTAGCATTAAAACCAGAAACCCTGGAAATCATAAAAAAATGGGGGGTGCCTTCACTTTCAAGTGAGGCTTATATTTTTCCACACCTTCAGCCCGGAATGAGTGCAGAAAAAGAACGGGGAACGTACCAGCAGTTAACTAAAACCATAAATAAGTACATCAAACAAATAGCTTCTGAATTGAAAATAAATAAAAATGTAACTACCTACTATGCCCGGCATAGCTTTGCTACTGTACTAAAGCGTTCAGGAGCTAAAATTGAAATGATTAGCGAGCTATTGGGCCACAGCTCCGTAGATGTTACAGAAAGTTATTTGGATAGCTTTGAAAAGGAGCAAATTCAAAAGGAAACAGATGTTCTCACGTTCGGTTTCAGAAAGGCAAATTAGGGTTAAAAAGGCAGTTTCTACTTTTGGACCAGGTAAATGGATTGGCCTTGCTGGCGGTGAAAAGGAAAGTAAATGTTTATACATAACTAACTAATCAAATGTTGTAAAATACTGACATTTAAAATCTAGAATCTTTATGCCAAACGGAATGAGTTTTGAAAAGCATTTCACTTTTATTGTTAGAAAAAATAAATCGAAAAATTGTTACGTCAAGTTATGAGCGAAGGAGGGTTGAATATAAATATTTCGAAAAATGAATGATTTACCATTATTTGTTTCTCTTTTTGTAGAAATCATAGAGATTTAGTATGGGTAGTATTTTTGACCCTACTTCTTCAAGAGAAATATTATTTGGGTGTTTTTTGAGTTAATCCAAAAATTAAACGAAGACGTTCGAAAAAATAAGTATCCAAAATTCTTTCCAAATTGACTAAAATTATTTAGAACTAATCTAAATTAAGTATATAATAAAAAAAAGTAATAAAAGCCTCGTTAAAAGGCAAAAAAAAATGTCAAAGAATAATAACTTATGAAGTTAGTATATTTAGTGGTAGGGGAGGATCATACGACAAATTGGAATAAATACAACCCAGGTCCACGCCAAAATTGTGGACTAAACCAATGGAAATTCCTCCAATAAAATCCAGATAGGTCTATGAGCGAAAAACCTGAATTCGAAGAACTTCTATTTAAATATATAGAATTCTATGAGCAAGAACAGAAGGAGATAGTTAAAGAGGATAAGGAAAGATTAGAGAATTCGCCAGATATTATTTCTGATTTCATAGAAATGTTTAATGAATCCATGTCTTTAAGACAAGACTCAAGATTTTTTTGGCTAATAATTAGGTATGGGGCACCCAATAATTTCAAATTGCTTCTTGAATGGTTAACCCATGAATTGGCTACCAATAAATCCGTTGAAAAACAAGATAACCTGGGACAGAGCCAGGAAAATATAATTCGTTTTTTAATTGAAAAGGGTGTATTACAAACCCAAGACATTCAAAAGATGATCACAGTACTGAAGAGACGAGAAATTAGCGGCTACCCAGATCGTCCACGAAAACTTCTTGAGTTTCATTTACATGAAATTGAAAAAGTAGATCGTCTTGATACTGAAAATATTTCATACATCGAGAACAAAATTAGATTCAGTGCAAAGCATTATGTTTTGGCATTTATTTTTGATTCGTACGCCACAGGAAAAATTCTTCCGAATGGACAGAAGCAAAAATTAGAACAAATAGGCAATTCCCGTATAGGAATAGGGAAAGGAAATCGCTTTTATAAAGCCTTTAATGAGATAATAACCAAAGACCTAAACTCGAAAACCAATCTTAAAAATATCGGGGGAGACGATTGGAGAAATGCAGTCATTAGACTTTCAAAAGTCCCTGATTTAGTTGAAAAATACTTAATAAAAAAAGGTCTTTAATTAAGGGCAAACAAAGGGCACTGCCCCGAAGTGCGCCGAAAAATGCCCCTTGATTTTTGTGCATCATTCAAAACCATTTGATTATGCACAATTTAGTATTAAGTCCAATTGACCCGGAAGTACTTATACGCAAAATATCGGATCAGGTAACCGAGAATATCCTAAAAGCAATTAGGTCCGAACGAGGCCCAGAGGAGGAACAGGAAAAACTTTTGACGGTACAGGAAGCAGCCGAATTCCTTAACCTAAAGGTACCCACCATTTATTCCAAAGTTAGCCGGGGTGAATTGCCAGTGATGAAAAGATCCAAACGACTTTATTTCTCTAGAAATGAGCTGATGGGTTACTTGAAGAAGGGGGCCAGAAAATCTAATTTCGCTATTCAAGATGAGGCTGAAAACTTTCTCAAA
This sequence comes from Cyclobacterium sp. SYSU L10401, assembly GCF_010993705.1. GTDB lineage: Bacteria > Bacteroidota > Bacteroidia > Cytophagales > Cyclobacteriaceae > Cyclobacterium. The sequence goes on from NZ_WOFO01000001.1 coordinate 366,819, forward strand.
AACAAAGCAAAATCCTAATGCTTTGTGGTATCAAGTTAAAATTGGATTCCAGAGCCATTTCTCAGCTTCTAAGTAATCCGGGTCTTGAATTCCAGCAAACAGTAAACTGCCAGACGGGAGAAGTTAACTCAAAGAGATTCTGGGATGAAGATGGTATTTCCATTTTGATTAAAAGCCTGGGGTACGGCTATCTTAAAGGAAGCCTACACAAATATAAGAATAATGGCTTTCATAACTATGATGATTTTACTTGGCCAGAAGTTTTTGAAACAATTCAAAGGCTTTCCGATAGGACAAAGTTAAATATAATAAACCTGGGCCTGATTCAACTTGAATGGGGATTAAATATAACCCTGGATTTTGATCCCAACCTACTTTTATCCGGGCTTGTTAGGCATTATGGTAGTCCATTCAAAAGAATGTACGTATTTCCAGGATGCCATTACGTGGCAAACCATAATGATTATGATGTGAAAATCTACAACAAATCTGCTCAAAATAGTCTTTCTTCCCATCTTTTGAGGTATGAGCTATCATCCAATAAAGCTCGATACTTTAACCATTTTGGAATTAATTGCCTGGGAAATCTCGAAAATAAACACCATCAATGCCAGCTATTTCACTCCCTTCTAAATGAATGGAAAAACATCTTGTTGATTGACCCCCTAATTAACAGCTACGAAGCAAAATCTAAGAATGAAAAGTTAAGATTGGCAAACTGGAAAAACCCTTCATTCTGGAATCATTCAAGTAGAAGGGTAAGGTCATACCACCTAGAACAATATGAAAAATTTTTACTCCAAAAAGGTATGTGTATTAAGGGGGATCTTGGAGAGCTATTAAAGGAAAAGTTTATTCACCTGTAACGATTTCACACTACATCCTAGGAGTGAATTCGTTACGAAGATTAAAAGAAGCATTGAATTATGAAAAGTCAAATCAGTTTTGGCCATAAAAAAATTCTTTTAGCTGACAAAGAGCTCTAATTTGTGGAGCACTGCTGATGCGAAAATGAATGCAACTGAAGCGGCAATACTTGCAGGGTATAGTGAGCATTCTGTAAGGCAACAAGGATATAAAAATCTTACAATACCTGATATTTTTAAGTACATTCAACTTAATACCAAGTAAACTAATTGCAGAAATCCCAATTTCATGATCTATTGATAATCGATTATATCTTATTATCGCATACCGATCGGGTGCGATCCTACCCGATAGGTATCGATGGTTAGCGAATGGTTGCGATAAACATGAATTGGTTTTTTGCAAGAAAAACGAATTCCCTGTATGTTTGGGGCCCATCCTTAGAGAAATTCAGTAAATATCTAACATCAATAATAATATGGCATGCCTGATTTAACTAGAAATGAGATTGTAGAGCTATTATCCAGACATGGAAGTGGTGTAAATTTACAAAATAAAGATCTAAGAGGACTCGATTTAAGTCAATTATCCTTTTTAGGAGCTAATTATGAAGATTTAGATATTCAACACGCAAAATGTTTTGGAGCAAATCTGAGAGAAGCTAATCTAAATGGAACAAACTTAGAGGGAGCAAATCTGAAAGGTGCGGATCTTATGGGTGCGGATCTTAGAGGGGCAAACCTTCGAGGAACAAATCTTTCAGAAGCATACCTACGAGGAGCAGACCTTAGAGAAGCAAAATTGAAAGGATCAGATTTTCTTTACACTAACTTTGAAAGAGCAAATTTAAAAGAAGTTAATTTTGAAGGAGAGATACTTAGGGATACTTATTTTATATGGTCAAACCTAGAAGGAGCAAACTTTGATGGAGCGGACCTTACAAGAGCTGATTTTTCGTTTGCCAACCTTCAAGGAGCAACTTTAAGAAGAGCACATTTTTACAGGGCAGAACTAACAGGAGCCGTGCTTCATAGAGCGGATTTTAGAGATGCTAACCTTAAAGGAGTAGATTTCTTCAGGGTTAACATTACAGGAGCAAACATTGCTGGAGCTAAATTTGATGAGCTTTCATTCTAAGAAAGAAATATCAAAATATAAATGTAGTTTGAACTTATTACGAATATTAAAAAGGAAAAAAACTGTATTCACAGAGTTTGATATATACCAGGAGAAGTCTATTTAACCACCAAAGAACTTCACTTTGCTGAGCACTATCTTGGTGAAGCAAAAATGAATGCTACAGAAGCGGCGAAACTTGCGGGGTACAGTGAACATTCTGCAAGACAACAAGCGCATGAGAACCTTACAAAACCTTAAAAAACCTTACATTCAGGCAAAGGATCAAAAATTCTTGAAAAAATTGAGGTAACGCAGGAAAAGGTATTGACAGAAATCGCAAAAATTAACATTTCCGATATCACTGAATTTTTTAATGATGACTGGTCTTTAAAGGCACTCAGTCCGGTTGATCCAAATACAACGAGCGCCGTCAAGTCCTTCAAAAAAACAGAATCCGGTTTTGCTATCCAATCACAAGATAAAATTAAAGCCTTGATGTTGCTATGGGAATTAGTAACAAGTGATGATGTTAATCAATAGTCAATACCCCTATTGAAAAATATCCTTTGAAATTTTTTTTTTTTATTCGCAATAATCATTGGATTTCAGTAGCACCAAGTTTAAATTTTCATTTTTACGATGAATAACCAAATATTTTTAGAATATTTAAGGGTCAACTAAATTTTTGTGGGCACATTATTATTCTTTCCTGTTGAATGGTATATTTGACAATGTTGTCTAAACTAATGTGTCAAAATGAAGAATGCTGATTTCGGACAATATTTGAGGACGCTACGTGAGGATAAAGGTATCCCCCAACGAAAGGTTGCTCAGCGTCTCGATATTGATACAAGTACGCTCTCAAAGATCGAACTAGGAGAAAGACCGTTATTACTTTCAATGCTTGCAGGATTAGCGGAGGTTTTGGATGTTGACTTCAAAGAACTTCAAATCAAGTATATTTCAGAAAGCATATTGTTTACCTTTGAAGGGCAGCTCTATTTAAAAGAGGCTTTAAAAAAGACGTTAAAAAGCATGTAAATGTCAACAGACCTAACCTTTTTCACTAACGAGAAAAATCACTCGCTTTTAGATAGATTCAAAGCAACCCTCAACAACACCAAATATTTTGATATTTTGGTTGGCTATTTCAGGTCTAGCGGGTTTTACCAGTTATATCAGTCCCTGGAAGAGATTGAGAAAATTAGAGTATTGGTTGGTCTTAATGTGGACAAGAATGCCTTCGATTTGATGACGGCTCAGGAAGAGCGAGGACTGCTAGATTTTGAATCTCACAAAAGAACCAAAGAACAATTCCAAAAGAACCTTATTCAAGAAATTGAAAATTCCCCGGAAGATGATGAACGGTTACAGTTGGGAGTTCAAAAGTTTGTTGAATTTCTATCAAGAGAATGTTCTAACAATGGGCTTGATCCTAAACACTTTGGAAATGGGAAGAAGCTGGAAATACGTGCTTATCCGTCCAAAAACCTTCATGCGAAAGTATACATCAGCAGATATGACGAATCAGTAAGCAACATTCAATATGGATCAGTAATAACTGGCTCCAGTAATTTTTCAGAATCTGGTTTTGTAGCACAAAGAGAGTTCAATGTTGAACTCAAGAATCGTACAGATGTAAATTTCGCTTTAGAACAATTCGAAGCGCTTTGGAGTGAATCAGTAGATATTTCGGAAGATTTTATTGATGCCGCCACTAATAAGACTTGGCTAAATGACAAAATTGATCCCTATGACCTATACTTAAAATGTATCTACGAATACTTGGAAGAAGATATCAATCTGGAAGAAGATTGGGAACCTTATCTTCCAGAGGGTTTCATGGAGCTTCGTTACCAGAAACAAGCTGCAACAAACGCAAAAAAGATTCTGGAAACCTACAATGGCGTTTTCTTGGCCGATGTGGTAGGTCTTGGGAAAACCTTCATTTCTGCTTTGCTTCTACAGCAGTTGCAGGGTCACGTCCTGATCGTATGTCCACCTGTGCTCAAAGACTATTGGGAAGAGTCACTGAGAGATTTTGGTGTGCGTAGTTTTAAAGTTGAATCCTTAGGGAAACTGGAAAACATTGTAAATGGCGACATTTCTAAATACAAATACATCTTAGTAGATGAAGCCCATAGGTTCAGAAATGAAGGCACGCAGGCTTATGCACATTTGTTAGATATTTGCCGGGGCAAGAAAGTCATTCTGGTTACGGCTACACCTATCAACAATACCGTTGATGATATTTTCGCCCAGCTCAAACTATTCCAGCCGCCGAAGAATTCCACAATTCCTGGTGTTCCCGATTTACAAAAGTTTTTCAATGACTTAAAGAAGAGGCTCAAGGCGGCAAAACCTAAAAAGACGAACGCTATCGAATTGATCGATTATGATTTGGAAATCGAAAAACAAGAATACAAAAATGCAGTCAAAGAAGTTTCTGATTCTATACGAGGCAAGATTTTGAAGTTTGTAATGGTTAGACGTACCCGTACGGACGTAAAGAAATTCTTCAAAGACGATGTCAATAAACAGGGTCTGGTTTTTCCTGATGTTTCAGACCCCGGAAGAATAGTCTATCAATTTGAAGACGAACTTGAAACGATCTTTCATCAAACCATAGAGCTATTGCACAAATTCAAATATACTCGATACATCCCTCTACTTTACTACGCTGGTAACAAAGAACTGACAGAGTTTGAAAGACAGCAGCAGCGAAACATAGGAGGCTTTATGAAAGGTATCCTAGTCAAACGTCTAGAGAGCAGCTTCTATGCTTTTAAAATGAGCATTTCTAGGTTCATTGAATCCTATGAGAAATTTATAGCAATGTACAAGCAGGGCACGGTTTACATAAGCAAAAAGGCCAACGTATACGATCTGATTGAAAACGATGATTTCAGTACTCTAGAAGTTTTGGTTGAGAAAGACAAAGCTCAGAAATACATTTCCGAAGATTTTACTGAGAATTTTCAGTCTAATTTGGAATATGATATAACCATCCTCAAACAAATTAAAGAGCTATGGAAGGGAGTGAATGAAGATCCAAAGATTGACAAATTCATTCATGAACTTCAAAAAAGACCTGAACTAAAGAAACAAAAGATTGTCATTTTCACCGAGTCTAAAGAAACAGGTGACTATTTATTTGAGAAGATGTTGAAAGCATTTCCGAAAAAGGTTATGTTCTACAGCTCAAAAGGTGGTCGTCATGAAAACCTGAAGTTGGTTTCAAAAAATGCCATCGCCCGGGACCTTATTCGAGACAACTTTGATCCGAATCAAAAATCTACCTATCAGGTAGATAACATCAAATATCTGATTACAACAGACGTGCTTGCTGAAGGAATCAACCTACATCGATCAAATGTATTGATTAACTATGACTTGCCCTGGAACCCTACTAGAGTACTACAGCGTGCTGGTCGAGTCAACCGCCTAGGCTCTAAGTTCAAAAACGTTCATATTTTCAATTTCTTCCCCACCACTCATTCAGATGTACACTTGGGATTAGAGGCGAACATTACTAACAAGCTCCAGATGTTTCATTACATCATGGGTGAGGATGCTAAATACCTCACAGATGGTGAAGAAATTGGTACTCAGGAACTCTTCAACACCCTAAATAGCAAAACGGCCTACACAGGTGAAGATGGTGAGGAATCTTCTGAGCTGAAGTATCTCGAAATGATGCGTACTCTACGGGACGAAAACCCTGATAAATTTGATCAGATTAAGAAGCTCCCCAAAAAAGCAAGGTCAGGTAAGAAGACACAAAAAATTGAAAACAATGAGTTGGTTACCTTCTTTCGATTAGGGAAGCTAAAGAAATTTTATAGGTATCAGGAGCGAAAATCGCAGGAAATCAACTTTTTCGATGCTGTGGAGCTATTAGAGTGTAAACCCGAAACCCCTAGACAGAGAATACCCCAGGAATATTTCAAACTGCTCAATGTCAACAAGGCAAGGTTTGAAATTGATACCACGCAGGGACAGGAACCGACTAAAACCGGAGGTGGCAGATCAAATACTGCGTTCATTGAGCGGATCTTGAAAGACAAGCTATTCAAAAACTTTAAGAAATTCACTGACACTGACGATGAGTTTTTGGAAGAAGTAAAGAAACAACTAGCCGATGGGTTGATCGCTAAGAAAACAGCCCAGGTGGTTAAAAAAGAAATCGAACAGGCGGTAAGCAAACAAGGTATAATAGACCCTATGAAAGTACTATTTATCCTTCAGAAACACATCAAGATAACGACTTCGCATGATGTCAAACAGTCAAGCAGCTATCATAAGCGTGAAGTCATTCTCTCCGGGTATTTAATAAATCATAATCAGTGATTCTAACAATATGAAGCGACCAGAGGCTATAAAACTAATAGAATCCACCTTCAACCAGGCGTTTGATGAGGACAGATTTACACTTTTCATCAAAAACTTCCTGAATGATATTGATACAAACAGGTACAACGAGTTCAAAGGAGCGTATGTAAAAGAAGCATATAGAGATCATGTTACACAATACAAGCGCATTGGCAAATACATAGATCCTGAAGGTGAAGCACTGGATGTCCTGATTGTAGAACTCAAAGACCAAAGCAAACTTGATCGTACTAGAACGGCACTTAGAAATTTCGTACTCACTCATCTTGAACAAAGGGAAAAGGACTATGCGCTGGTTGCATTTTATAGCAAATCTGACAATGGTGCGGACTGGCGTTTCTCTTTCGTAAAGCTCGAGTACCGAACTGAGGTCAACAAAGGCAAGCTCAAGCAGAAAAAACAGCTAACACCTGCCAAGAGGTATTCTTTCTTGGTAGGTGAACATGAGAAGGCACACACAGCCAAGTCTCAGTTGATCCCACTGCTGCAGAACATCTACAACAACCCCACCATTGAGCAGATTGAGGAGGCATTCAGCATTGAGACGGTTACCGACGAATTCTTCGAGCAGTACAAACTACTGTTTGGTAAGTTGGTTGAGCAGTTTGATAAGGATAGCACGCTATTGGTTGAACTAAAAAGTAGCAACATTGACACATCCCGATTTGCTAAAAAATTATTGGGGCAAATCGTATTCCTCTACTTCCTTCAAAAGAAAGGCTGGATGGGTGTAGACAAAGAGCAACCTTGGGGCAAGGGTAACAAGCGATTTATCCAGAGTCTTTATGACAGGGCACTGAGCGAAAACAAAAACTTCTTCAATACCTCCTTGCAAACACTCTTTTACAAGGCATTGGCTAAGGAACACAACGACCATGGAATTAAAGGGTATTTCGCAGAACTCAAATGCAGAATACCATTCCTGAATGGCGGATTGTTTGAGGCGGACTATGATTGGCAAAAAGCCAACATTTCTATTCCTAATGGTCTGTTTAGAAATGATGAAAAACTAAAATCCGGTGATGAAGGAACAGGTATCCTGGATGTCTTTGACCGGTACAACTTCACGATCAAAGAAGACGAACCACTGGAAAAAGAAGTGGCTGTTGATCCTGAGATGTTGGGTAAGGTGTTTGAAAACATGCTGGAAGTCACGGAGCGTAAAAGTAAGGGTGCGTTCTACACGCCTAGGGAGATCGTTCACTACATGTGTCAGGAGTCGCTGATTAATTACCTGGACAACTCCATCAACAACTACACTCCTACCTATCAGGGATTGGGGAACGACCAGCTGTCCATTACACCAGATGAGAAGAAAGGCCAGCAACTGCTTAACATTGAGCACTCCAATGTGAACGTGCCATTGGTGGATCTGGAAGAGTTTATTCGCAAGGGCTTCTTCATGCTGGAAAACGACCTGAGGGTACTCAGGGAAGGGAAAGAAACCCGCACCTATAAGTTTCAACTTCCTGAGTCCATTCGAACACATGCCGATGCGCTGGACAAATATATTTCCAAAATTAAAATCTGCGATCCGGCCATTGGTTCCGGGGCATTCCCTGTAGGGCTCCTTCTGGAGCTGGTCAATGCACAGCTCGTACTCAAGCAATACCTCAGCCCTAGGTACTTCAAAGAAAAGCTCAAGACAATTGGACTGACACAAGAAGAATATGAATCTAATGAAAGCCGCTATATCTACCGGCTCAAACGTCACACCATACAGGAAAGTATCTATGGAGTAGATATAGACGCTTCGGCTATAGATGTGGCCAGGCTCAGGCTCTGGCTCTCGTTGGTGGTGGATGAAGAAGACCTGGACAACATTGAAGCCCTTCCAAATCTAGACTATAAAATTGTTTGTGGTAATTCGTTGATCGGGTTGCCGTCACAGGGTGTCGCTCGTTACCCCACTTTGAGCAATGAGTTAGAAGAATTGAAAGCTAAATTCTTTAAAGAAACCAATCAGGATGAAAAGGAATCGCTGAGGAATCAAATCAATGAGAAAATCGCTCATGTACTAAGAGCAGCTGAAGATTTTGAAGGATATAAAATTGACTTTGATTTTACTCTATTCTTTTCGGAAGTATGGCGTGAAAAAGGAGGTTTTGATGTGGTAATTGGAAATCCACCGTATTTGAGAATTCAAGGTATACGGGAAGCAAATTCAACCATTGCCGATATTTTGGTTAGACTATTTGATTCTGCTACTGGTTCATTTGACCTTTATGTTTGTTTTGCAGAAAAGGGTCTCAGCCTAACTCATCCCAAAGGTTTACTCAATTTTATAATGCCAGTCAAATGGACTAATTCTGCTTTTGGAAAGGGTTTAAGAAAAGTTTTATGGCAAAGTAAGGCTGGGCAAAGAATCATATCATTTAGCGCACATCAAGTATTTAATGCATCAACATATACAGGAATTCAGTTTTTCCAAAGAAATACTAAAAAATTGTACTATGTAGAATTGAACAAAGATTTACCAAATAAATCTGATCTAGAGGGGTTCATTTCTGAATTGAGCGAAAAAGATTTCAATTCATACGACACAAAACACTTAAAAGAAAGTGCCTGGACATTAACTAGTAACAAAGTAGGAAAAGTACTTGACAAACTTTCCAACAACATAAATAGTGTCGATAAAACCTTTGCTAAAATATTCCAAGGCTTGGCTACAGGTAGAGACCCAGTGTATTATTTAGTAGATTGTAAAAAGATTGGAGAGCATATTGAAGGATATTCGAAAGAATTGGATCGCAGAGTAATTATCGAGCGACAATTTACAAAGCCATTACTGAAGGGAGACCAAGTTCACAGATTTCAAAAATTAACGCGGGAAAACTATGTTGTTTTTCCCTATGAATTCATAGAAGGAAGGGCTCGATTAATGGAGGAACAAGCGATAATAAAATCCTTCCCTAAGGGATATGAATATTTAAAGTTTAATGAAAAAATACTGAGAAATCGGGAAAAAGGTCGTTTTGATATTGATGGTTCTTGGTTCCAATTTAGTCGTGGACAAGGATTGAATTACGGAACTATTCCCAAACTTTTTTGTCCCGACATTTCATCAAACGGAAATTTCACCTATGATAAGGAAGGTGAGTTTTACGGAACTGCGACTTTGTATGGATATATAAAGAACGAATCCTCATCTCACCCTTATGGATTTTATCTTAGTATACTTAACTCAAGTGTTTGTTGGTATTTCTTAAAAAATACTGGAACTGTTTTGGCCAATGGATACTTTAGATTTAAACCCGATTATCTAAAGCCATTTCCAATTCCAGAGGTGAAAGCAGAATTTGCTGAGTTAATAAATTCTATTTGCAATTACCTTTTGTTTTTAGATTCTCAAAAAAGAGTTTTATATGATTTTTTTGAACTTTTATTAGATTCAGTAATTCTCGAACTCTACTTTCCAACAGAAATTCGATCTGCGCAAAAACAAATCATTCAACATTTAGAAGGAATTCAACCCATTTCAGATGAGATGACTGAGGAAGAAAAATTCTCCATCATCCAATCCGAGTTTGATCGGCTCTATAGCTCTAATCATCCTGTCAAAATAGCTGTGGAAACCCTTGATAGTGTGGAAGAAGTCAGAACCATTAGAGAAGCCTTGAGGAAATGAAAATACAGAAGGTCACCATTGATAAATACAAGGCTTTCAGGGAACCTGAAACACTCCACATATCCGGGAAAAATACTTTTATTTATGGAGAAAATGGTTCGGGTAAAAGTTCCTTTTACTATGCTCTTAAGGATTTCTTTCAGTCCAGCGTGGAGGACATCCCTATGGCTGAACTTCGGAATATATTTCTTAATGATGGTCTTCATGATTGTGAAATAGTGGTTGAGTTTGAGGATAACATCAGGAAAACGCTAAATGACCGTGCCAAGGATACTAATGTCCCTCAGATTAAGGATGCCAATAGGCTTAAGAGTTTCCTGACCTACAAGAGTTTGCTCTCAGTCCATAATGTGAAGTTGGGTGAAAAGATAGATGTTTTTGATCTGATAATAAAGGGTGTTTTAAAACATTACAAGTCTCAAACCATCACTGGAGGTGTGGAGCTTGGTGTACTCTGGGAAGAACTGGAAGAGGAAAGCAAGCAGAACTATGGAAGTGGTCAAAAATATTACCGAAAATCCAAAAAGAAGTGGCATGTCGAACAAAAGGCAAAGGCATTTAATGATGTCTTGAATAAGCTCTTTTTAGATAGCTCAGCCGATTACATCGGTGGTGATGTAAACACCATGCTTCAGGTCATGATGCCTGATTTGGTCATCAAATTCACCAGGCATACAGTGGTGGTAAACGATTGGGGATATATTTCCGGTGGCGCAATTTTGATAAGTACGGATTTTGAAGGTTGGAATATTGACCAGCTCAACCCTCAGTTCATTCTTAATGAAGCCCGTTTATCTGCCATTGCCATTAGTATCTTCCTTGGAGTAATCAAGAAGCAAGAGAACTATTCACCGGATTTAAAACCGCTCTTTTTAGACGATATACTGATTGGTCTAGACAATGAAAACCGGATTAAACTATTAGAAATTCTCAAAACACATTTCACTGGGTTTCAAATTTTCCTTTCCACTTATGACCGACATTGGTATGAAGTGGCAAAAGTAGAACTAGATAATGGCACCTGGAATTTTATAGAGTTTTACAAGGGAGATGATAAGCCAGCAATATTCCAGGAACAAAAACCTCCAATTGAAAGGGCGAAAGTATATTATGAGGCTTGTGATTTTCCTGCTGCTGCTAATCTGCTCAGGAAAGAGTGCGAACATCAATTTCGTGAGTTACTTTTAAAAACCCATCAGGTAGCTGACGGGATAAAAGGATTAATAAAACCACCTAATCTCGAGACACTTATTGACAATCTTAAAAAATACTATGAGAAATTGGGAGTAGTTCCACCCCAAGAGCTGATTGGTGCCTTGTATAAATTCAAGCGGATTCTTTTCAATCCCATGTCCCATCATGATATTGAGAGTCCTATTTATAAAAACGACCTGAAGGACGCATTTAAAGTGATTGAAGATTTAAGACAGCTTCAAATACCGCAACGAAATCTTTTGATTGAGAAGAACCTTCGATTTATTCTTGAAATACCTCAACTCCAATATAAAGGTGCTTTTGAGGTGGCAGAAAATGTATATCGAGTAAGTCACCAGGGCGTAGATACTATCAGTCCGATCAGGTTTCATATAAAGGTATGGAAACGTGAAGGAGTGCTATTTGCCTCACCAACTGGCAGCCCTCCTACTTCTATTACTGATCACGATAAATTGGAAAAGATCAAAGCCAACCCTGAAAGTCTAGAAAGATTGATCGCAGGTATTTACAATCCGCTCAAACGGGCTGAGCCGACCATCGAAGAGTTCATGAAGTTGATTTCTAGAGATAATATCACATTACTCGAACTAATAAATTAAATCATGTCATTCAATCCAAAACCTGAATACACCATCGTTCCCACGGAAATCAGCATCAAGGATTTTCATGAATACAAAGAAGACTTTGTTACACGACCTCCTTACCAGCGAAAGGTGGTTTGGTCAAAGAGTAAAAAGCAATCGTTGATGGATAGTCTTTTCCGTAGATTCTATATTCCGAAATTGGTGATTAGGGAAGTACGTCTATCGGATGATCGTACGGTGAATGAAATCATAGACGGACAGCAGCGAATTACCACCGTACAGGACTTTTTTGATAATCTATATCCACTGCCAAAGGACTTGAAGGACATTTCCCTTGATCTACCAGGCAAATACTACAAAGACCTGGATACAGATGTTCGTAAGTTCATTGACAAGTCATTGAAATTTCAGGCAGATGTGATCAAAAATATCGAGCAGCCGGATGATGTGTCCCATCAAATCACCGCTACCAAGATATTCTGGAGACTCCAGCAGGGTGAATCCCTGAACTACATGGAGGTAGCACATGCGCAGCTATCGAGCCTCACTAGAAACTTCATCGTCAAATATGCTGATGACCAGACTTTTGACTACCACACATATGAGCCAATAGACAACAATCCAGACAAATTGCCTTTCTTTTCGTTGCTCAGCGTTGACAATACCCGGATGAAGCACCTTCAGTTCATGGCGCGTTTTTTATTGATCGAACAGGGAGGCGGTTATGCTGACCTGAGTGATCGCAAGATTGAGGAATTCATCAACAGTGCAAGAGCTGAAAATGGGATAGGCGATTATTCTTTCGAAACGAAACCGGAAGCAGTTTCAACTATCAAAAGCCTGAAGGCATTTTATGGTATCTTCAAAGATGATCCGATGGTCGATGAAAAATCAGGCATTAAAGAACTGTCCGTGGAGTATTTCATTATTTCGATCTACATGCTCATCCGACACCTGCGCAAGCATTATATCCTTTCAGAAGAGATCAAAAATACTGTACGGGAATTCGTTTACTACTTTCATAATAGATGGAAGACATTTGATGAATCGGTAGACACTGACTTGCTCACATTCAGCAATAGAAGGCAACAAGGTGAACATGACTTGGAAATTAGAGATAGAATTTTGCGTCAAATATTCTTCCAGTATCTAGCCGATGAAAAAACCGAGCTTCTGTCAAAAGATGAAAATCGAGCGTTTTCTGAACTCCAACGAATACAGATTTATCGACGAGGCAAAGGGCTTTGCCAGCAATGCTTAAGAGAAGAAAAACCTGAAAAGGAAGCGAGAGTGAGTTGGTCAGATTACCAGGCAGACCATGTGTTTCCCCACTCCAAAGGTGGCCAGACAATGCTTGAAAATGGTGAATTGTTGTGCCGTTATCATAATCAATCAAAGGGAGCAAAATTTAAGATATGAAAGCCTATAATGCGAAATTCAAGTACGGCTTCCTTTATGATCAAGAAACTGGTAAACGGATTATTCTGGCGGAGGGAAGTGAACTGACCATTACCGTTGAAAATTCGGATGTTTTAGACCAAGACCCCTACAACCATCCTTATAATCCCCAGAAGGAGGAGGATAAGATGTCTGAACTCAAAGGAAAGGGATATAAGGAAGTCATTATCCTCAAGGAGAAATCTAAACCATTATTCTTTGAGATCAGTGCCGGATTCCGATCTAAGTCGCATGAACCTATCAAATCGCTTTTTGAAATACAGCTATTGGAAAATTTATATGGTGCAAGAAAAGAATTCGACAAGGACTATGACTTGTTAAGTTGCCACTGTGTAGTAAGCAAATGCATATTCAAGAATCTAGAGTTCTTTGAACCCATTTATGCCTATTCATTAAATGATGCCTATTCTAAAACCTATGATTTTTATTTTCGCTTATATGGCAAGCAAGCTGCTAATGCAAAGGAAAAGATTATGGAGGACTGGGATGGAGAAAAGAACTTTTTGAAGCGACTTTTGAAAAGTTCAACATCTCCTGATATTACCTTATAGTGCGATGTGTAAGTATCCCATTATATCTGGTTATGACATCCAAAGAGAACTTGGCCAAGGAGGTTTTGGCAAGGTATATCTTGGGAAGGACAAAATATCCGGAGGGCTGGTTGCGATCAAGTTCTTAAAAGACGAGAACCCAAAATCACTCAATGACCTGGTCAATGAGATCCAACTTATTGATTCTTTTGACCACCCCAATATTGTCAAGTACCGCACTCATATACAAAATGGAGAAAGCCTGTGCTTTGTCATGGACTACTGCGAGAAGGGCAATCTCCATCAGGCCATGGCTGGCACTAGCCTTGAACAAAAAGTACAATGGATCATAACAGGTACCAATACCATTGCTCAGCTCCATGAACGAGGGGTTTACCATAACGACCTGAAACCGGGGAACCTGTTAATTAGCAAATCCGGTACCTTGAAAATTAGTGATTTTGGTTGCGCCAATCTCTCCTGGGGGACACGGGTGTTTCTACCTCCTGAAATGTTGATTGACCAATACCCTTCAAATGATGATCCCCGAAGGGACATATATGCCTTGGGTGTTACACTACTTGAATTAGCTACAGGAAGTAATCCTTTCTCAGGTTTAACAAATGAGCAGATTTTCCAGAAACACCTTAGCGGTGATATCATTAAGGGAGATGTTCCACAATGGTTGCAGGAAGTGATCCTGAATGCCATTCATCGAATCCCTGAGTTACGATTTCAGAATGCGTCTGATTTTGTTGAAGCACTTTCGGCAAAGCATGTTCCCACTGTGTTGAACCAGCGCAGGTTGATAGGCGGCAGCATAAGTAATAAAATTAATGGTTTGATCGCACGAAAGAAATGGGTAAAGGTAGCCGGTCTGGTAGCAGAAGGTCTCAACAGGTATCCCGAAGATGTATCTATTTGCCAGGCAGCAGGTAATTATTATCTCAACAGAAACCAAATTGAGAAAGCACAACAAACGTTATTGCATGCATTATCACTGAATCCCCGGATAGATGTGCAGAAAGAGCTAGGGATTTGCCAATTAGAGCTTGGCAATTTCCCGCAAGCCATCAGTTTACTCAATGACCACCTTTCCCGCAGTGGATTAGATAAAGAAGCCTATAGCAGTTTGATACGGTGTTACTATGAAACGGATAGGTATGAATATGCCATTCAGTTATGTGACCAGCTTTTGGCCAATAGAAATTTAAGGTTTCCATTTCTTTACAACAATCGACTCATTTGCCAGATACTAATGGGGGTAAGTGATTTTCCTGAATTCGAGAATTCAAACAACCCATTCATCGCTTATAATCTGGCCTTGCTTCAACCTCAAAATGAGTTTTACAATGATGAGAAGGGGCCAAACCTGAAATCAAAATTACTTTTTCAGGAAGTGAGGCATGAAAGCCTGAAAGATGACATGAATAAGTTTTGGCTGGACAATTTGGATCGCAATAATCAAAAAGAAGTAAACAAGGCCATAGCAACAATCGGCAGGACCGGCTATCAAAATGATATTGAATTTGGAAATACCAGAGTAAGCCGTAAACATGCCATTATTATCAATCAAAAAAATGACCTATGGATTTATGATTTGAGTAGTACCGGAACATGGGTAGATGGGAGTCGGGTAAAAAAACGTGCCCCATTACTTTATAATTCAAAAATTGAGTTTAACGGATTTTTTGGGAGGTTTATTTACTCGCTGGACAAAGTAATATGAAAAAGAAAGCTGGATAATGTGATTCCTACTGGGGCGATATTGTCAGAAAGGGATGAAAGGGAGGGGTACGATCAATATACAATGTAATAGTACTTGGAGATTTTAATGTCTCCAGATTGGTTGTCATAAATTAGATAGTAATAGCTCGGCAAGCTACTCAATTAAGTGGTGTTTTTTAGTGATACTTAATTTCAAGTGAATTTTCAATTAGAATATCAATATTCACGTACCTATAGTTACTGGGCATAAAACTATTCCTATATTTTTTTACTAATATTAGTTCATCAGAGGAAATATCACTTATTAAAGTTGGATACGCTGGGTCATCTGCAATTAATACTACTTGTTTTAAACTTTCGTCTTTTATTTTATTTGTTATTTCAAAACAATTCATTTTTTCCGTTCTTACGTAATAACAATTAATTATATAATTTTCGATTTCAATAAAATCTGTATCAAATGAAAAACTGTAAAAACTATGATGTTTAGATATATAAATCGTAAATTCTATGAAAATTTTACCTTCAAAATTTTTTTCACATTCAAAATGCCCAATATAAGGAACTATATATTCTAAAAAAATTGATACTTTTGCGGACTCATTGAATTCTTTGATACTACTTTCATTTTCTAAAACTGCTTTTGTTTTTCTGATTTGAATATCTAGAAAAATCCCATCTGCAATTATATTTACACATGATTTCTGTACATTTATGGTTTTTAGAAATTTCAAATAAGTCTGACGATATGAGTCTGTTGCCATGGTGCTTGCTTCATAAAAATCCCATGCTTTAACAATATTAAGCTCATCCAATTCGTGAAAACCTTCAATCCATATATTTTCACCTGTTAAATTTCTTATATGCTCAGAAATAATCTTACAGCATAGTTCGGGATATTTTGTTATTTGAATTTCTGCAAACCGAATTATGCTCCATCCCTTATTTAAAAAATAATCATTTCTTTTTTCATCATCAATATGAATTGGTTTTTTGCTTATATACGCATAAGGCTCATCTATTTCGATATCAATAAACAAATTATGTTCTGCATAATGAAAAACATAGTCCGGTTGGTAAGGGAATTTTCTTCCATCATTTATCACAACATCTTTTAGAATGTGTGATTTGAAATATTTTTGAAGTTTCTGTTCAAAGAAGCTTTCTGTAAAACCAGTTTTGCTATTTGGGTAGTCAATCAGTTTTTGCTCCGTAACTGGGTTTTGAGAATAAAATATAAGCGGATACTCTTTCGGATTATTCATTATTTATTAGAATTAAATTTCTATCTTCAAATAACACCTACTCGTATATACTTGATAGTTTAAGGTTGTAAAAAATGATATATTGTGTAACCCTTATAAAATTGTCTTTTTATCAATTTTTAATATTACTGATTATTTCTCAAAAATCAATACAGTTTTTGTACTTGAAGAAATTTTTCGGGATAATTTAGGACCAATTGCATATCCAATTTTCCGCCCCTGTGAGAACATTTGGAATAAAGATTACATCGCTAACCTCCCATAGATAGTTGATCACGTTGCCCCATTGCCAAAAGTTGAAATTCTGAAATACGGACAAATCGGACTACCTATAAAATGAGCAGGCCCACAACCAGACCAAAAATCAAAGAAAATATAAATCAAATGGAGAATGCTGAAGGCCTGGCAGACTTGGAAATGATGGAGGCACAAATAAAGTAAAAAATATGCCTTATTTCTAATTTGTGTTACAAATTGGTTACAGGAATAAATAAAAAATGGCTACATTTCTGTAACCATTTGATTTTCAGGCTCCTCCTCTTGGGCTCGAACCAAGGACCCTCTGATTAACAGTCAGAATATTATCTATTTTTATACTTATGGTTTATTAGTGCTAAATATTGATTTACAGTATTTTAAAGGCATTATTTAATTGTATGCTAATTGTTAATTTATGCAAATTAGGATACATATTTGTGCAAATGGTGTGCAAATGCTTATCTTTGACAAAAGCTACTTCGACATGAGAACAACGAAAGCCAAAGAAGCGGTAAAGGTGAGCTTGTACCTTGATACCAGACGCAAAAAAGACAACGGATTATTTCCGGTGAAAATCAGGGTTTACGATTCTTCCTTAAAAAAGGCCCGGCTTTACACCACCGACTTTGAACTGACAGAAAAAGACTTCGACCGAATTTTCCATCCTGAAAAAGGTCAACGGTTCAGAAAAGAGGAGACGGAGATTAAAGATGATCTGAACGACCTGAAATTTTTCTATCAGGAAAAGATCCAGGCAATCAAAGCATTTACTTTCGAAGCACTTGAAAATTCCCTATCCATTAGGACGGGAGAGCAAAATAATGCCTTTTATCATTATGAATGCGTGATTATGGATTTGAAGGAGCAGGATAGATTTGGCACAGCTTCCAGCTATGAATTGTCCATGAAGTCCCTGAAGAGGTTTCTAACAAAAAAGAGAGGTAAGGAACCAAAACAGCTTTTATTTCAGGAAATAACGGTGAAGTTTTTAAACGATTATGAGGCTTGGATGATTAATGAAAAGGAAAAAAGCCCATCTACGGTTGGCATCTATTTGAGAGGGTTAAAGGTAGTATTTAACAAAGCCATCGATCAAAATGCTATCGACAAAGAATTATATCCCTTTGGCATTAAAAAATACCAAATACCTGCGTCAAAAAACACTAAGAAAGCATTTAACAGCAAGCAGTTAGAAACTTTATTTAAGGCAGTTCCAAAAACTGATCACCAAAAAAAGGCAAAAGACTTTTGGTTTTTTTCTTTTGTCTGCAATGGAATGAATATAAAGGACATCCTTTATTTGAAGTGGAAGAATATTGAGGAGAATCAAATCATTTTTGTACGAGAAAAATCTAGGCGAACCAAAAAAGCCAACAGTAAACCCATACAGGTTCCTTTAATAGGTTTTGCCAGAACATTCATTGAGAAGTTTGACAATCCAGAGAAGAAAAAAAACGATTTTGTTTTTCCAATCCTAAAGAGCCACATGACTGAGCAAGAAAAATTTAGGGTTAAAAATAATTTTATCAAATTTTTAAACCAACATATGAAGCAACTAGCGGAAAATAATGGCCTGATCGGGAACGCTTCCACCTATTGGGCTAGGCATTCTTTTAGTACCTCAGCGATACGGAAAAAAGCAAGTATTGAATATGTGAGTGAAGCCCTGGGCCATTCAGACTTGAAAACCACCAAAAATTACTTTGCCGGTTTTGAAGACGAGACTAAAAAGGAGATATTGGAAGATATCACGGATTTTATGCGGTAAAAAAAGATTGTAAAAGGGGCTCATTTCATTCATTTTATTCATTAGCTCTCTATTTGATGCAAATAAAATAGATTTAAAATTTTTTCCAAACCAAAAAATCGTATTGGTTTTTATGAAATAATCAGTATTATTAAATTTTGACTGAAAGTTGATTTTAATAGGGTTATCCAACCCAAACTGGTTGCATAACCCTGACTCAAACAGGTTTATACACAATAACCAGCAAGCGTAAAAGAAGGGCTACCTAAAATAAAAGAGAATATAATTTTCAATGAAAGACAGAAATAAAATACCTGCCGTTTTTAAGGAGGACTTGCAAAAGTTGCTCCAGTCAATTAATGAAATGGAACCGATTGAGAAAGGAGAAAGACTTTGCAAAGTTTGTTCTAAGGTTATTTCATTGGAAAATATTCAGTTAATTATTCCAAGACAACCCAATACTTTTGATTTCATCTGTAACAGCCCCGTTTGTGTGGAAGAGTATAACCGTAAAAAAGAGATAAAAAAATGATGGAATTTCTAAAATATCTAATCCCATTCATTGGCGGTGTTGTATTCTCCACATTGATTGTAATTTGGGTTTTAGCGGATACCATTGCTAAACTCGCAATTATAAAAAGCGAAATTCTTAAGTTTTTTGGATGGGCTGGCAAGGGAGTTAGAAAGTTTAGCGTAGAGCAGGAATATCAAGGAACAATCAACAGTATAATCCAAGATCACAATAAGAATTTTGAAAATCCAATTTTACCAAATTGCAAAATTGAATGGGTAACTGCTGAAAATCAACGAAACATCTTGAAAGAGGGGGAAGCAATCATTTGTTTGAGTTTCGACAAGAAAGACCATAACCTTAACTTTTATAATGCCACTTTAAATTTTGTCCAAACTGGATTAATAGCAAAAGCAAAAGACTATTTGAACAAGTCATCATCTATGGCAATTGACTTACTTACAACTCACATTATTTTAAGAAACAACCGGAAAGAAGTACTTACAACATTCCGTAAAAAACTAAAAGAATTTGATGATGAAACAAAAAAGGAGTTTGAAACACTTGCTCCAACAAACGACAAAGGACTTTTTCTAAATATTCTTTTACCCGAATTTCATTTTTACGGTGAACTCATTGACACTTTACCACCAAGTTCTGAATACAATATAGAAGCAAATGGTTTATTACATTGGTTCAAAGAATTGGCAACAAGAGAATTTGACGATAGAACCAATCTAAAATACATATCCAAGAACTTAAAGGTTGGAGTAATACTCGTTGGAAAAGATGAAACTTGGGAAAGTCAAGGTCCAGCTGCATATACAAAATGGGCTGATTATTACGCAACCGAGAATTACAATTCGGTTTATGTTTTGGCAAGAGGCAGCAACGGTTATGAAAGAGCAACAACTGTTATCAAAATTCTAACCCATTCAAAAGGATTTGACCAAATAAACAAGAACCCGACAATTAAATGTTTATCAGCAGAAGGTCAGGAATATATAGTTACTTGCTATTCCCTCAGACCAAACAAAGCAACGATTGCATATTTGGCTTGGGAAAGTTTCAAAGAGTATAATTCAAATGGAAGTTTAGTTCCTGCAATTGTAGACAGCGTTCAAAAAGAAACGGTAGTTGTAAATGTTTTCGGATTGAAGTTTGAACTTCCGAACAATTTGTTTTCTGATATTGAAATTTCAGATGCGAGAAAAGTTTTTAAAGTTGAAGATGAACTGTATTTGAACATTACAGAGTTCGACAGCGACAAACAGCATATAGTTCTATCAAACAAGGGAACTGTTTCCGACCCGAAACATTTTATTGAAGCCGTATTAAATGCAGACAAAGTTTACACTTGCAAAGTTGAAAGAATTCAGGTTGATAAACAGGGATTGCAGAGAGGATTGAAAGTATCAACCCCTGAATTAAAGCACTGGGTTTATATTCCAAAGTTTAAAGCAACACCAAGTAGATTTCTTGACCTTACAACCAAGTTTCCCTCAGGAACAGAGGTAAGCGTAATAATTGACAACTATTCTTCTTTTTCTTCCAATTTCGTGGGCTATTTAGAGACATTAACTGACCCATGGGAAGGCAGCACTTTCAAGAAACTACAGTCATATGATATTTTAAATGTGACAGTAAAGCAGATTAATGAGTTCTCTGTCATTTGTGAAATTGAAGAAGGTCTTGAATGTGGATTTTTAAAACAGGAAATTTCGTGGACACCTGAGGAGTGCAACACATCCAAATTTAAAGTTGACGATAAGATTGAAGTAATAGTCGTTGCAATTGATACTGACAAAAAGCGAATTGATGTTTCGATTAAACGACTTTCCAAAACTCCTGAATTAGAATATTTTGATGAAAATGGCAATAAAGTTGTTGATGTTGAAATTGTAAAGGTTGTTCCCGGAAAAGGCATAGCAGTAAAATATCCAGGAAGCACAAATACTGGGTTTATTCATTGGTTTGAAATCGGTTATGGATCAGTCGGCAGGTTTGAAAAAATTTACAAACAAGGTGATAGGATAAAAGCTGTAGTATCAGAATTTGATGCTGAAAAAAACAGTTTGAAATTTAGTATCAAAAGACAATTCACTCACCAATTTGATGAATGGGCAGCAGCAATTGATGATAACGCCCCACTAAAAGGAAAAGTAATTGGCTACTTTGAAAATGCGGCACATATTGAGTTAACTCAAAAAGGCTTTACCGTTCAGGCATTTATTTTAAGAAAGTCAGTTTCAAATTTTGCCTTTGTGGAAAGTGAAGATTTACCCTATTACTTGCCAATTGGAGAAAGTTTTCACTTCTACATTTTTGAAATAAATGAAGACCGCAAAACCATTTCATTGGTAAGAACAGAATATTTAGAACAATCCGAAGAACCAAACTATGGCGAAAAAATCAAAGTAAAGTATGTAAAGGAAAACCACTCAAAAGGTTACTTCTATTCAGATGAATTGGAGGGCTGGACAATTGTTCCTGAGAAAGACATAAAGCTAGGTTCTACAATAGAAGTAATACCAATTTCACATTCGACAGGTGAATATGAAATTTCCTGACAAAACAAGAACGCCAGCTAGCATCAGGCATTTGGCTAAATGGCGGGTGACGTGGTTAATTGAACATTCTACCTCGCATCAACTTTTTTAGTGTATAGACAGTTTTGTGCTCCGAAATCCGCCACTGTGCCAAGCGCCAAAACGTTAGCATGCATAGGTGAAACACCACAATAAGAAAGAACACTAATTTTGACAGCCGAACCCGCTTAGCCTTTTAAACAGAGTAGGGAACAATTTTAAATAAAAAGAAATGAAAAAAGCAAGTTTAATTTTAAGTACAGTATTGATGACTGCAATGGATGACTGCAATGAAGGTAACATCCTGTGGAGGGGATGACTCCAATGAAAGAAGTAACCATAGGCACACAAGTGTGGATGTCCGAAAACCTAAATGTGGAGAAATTCCGCAATGGTGACACTATACCGCATGCCAAAACGGACGAAGAGTGGAAAAAAGCGGGTGATAATGGTGAGCCCGCATGGTGTTATTACGATAACGACCCATCCAATGGAGAAAAATACGGCAAACTATACAATTGGTATGCGGTAAATGATCCACGAGGTTTAGCTCCAAAAGGCTGGCATTTACCCAGTGATGAAGAGTGGACAACGCTAACGGACCTTTTAGGCGGTCTAGATGCGGCAGGTACAAAAATGAAAAGTAAGAGTGGTTGGGAAGATGAGGGCAACGGCACTAACGAAAGCGGTTTTTCAGGTCTTCCGGGCGGTCTCCGTTACAGCCTTGGCACTTTCGATGGCATTGGCGGCTACGGTCGCTGGTGGAGTTCTACGGAGGACTACGCAGACTATGCTTGCTTCCGCTCCCTGGGGTACAGCAATGGTTATGCATTCAGGCACATCTTCAATAAGGAAGAAGGGTTCTCTGTTCGCTGCCTCAGGGATTTAACGGAAACAAGCCCTCGGTGCAAATCCTGATCCTTTTTTTTCTATATTTCTGATTGCTTAAACTAAATGTTTACTATTTTTGGTTAGATTCCCGCCAACACTCGGTGTATTTTGAATCGCAGGTAATAAGAAAATCGAAGCAATGGAAAAAAGGAGAGGCGAAATAGTACGTTGGCAAGGCAATGGAACAATCAACCGGATCACTATTCACTATTTTTGCCTTTTCAAAACATCTAAATGTTTCACTACCCACAATACCCACCTTAGATTTTTGCATCGAGTGATTTCTGGATCAATTCCTCTTCCCGGAATACCTGTACGATCTGGATTTTTCCAATACAACTTTCACTGGGAAGGGCAAACCAAAAATACTTGATGATGTATGATTGATAAGAAAAGCCTGTCGGAGCGAGATATATGTACCAAATTCATTACGCCTGCCATTGAAAGAGCGGGATGGGATAAAACCACACAATTGTTGGAAGAAGTGTCGTTTACTGATGGGAGAATTTATGTCAGAGGAAAATTAACGGCTAGAGGAGTAAGAAAGCGCGCAGATTATATCTTGTATTACAAGCCGAATATACCGATCGCCATTGTTGAAGCGAAAGACAATAAACATTCCGTACGGGCAGGAATTCAGCAAGCATTGGAATATGCCAAAATTTTGGATATTCCGTGTGTGTTCAGTAGTAATGGAGATGGATTTGTATTCCATGACAGAACAGCAATTGACGGGAAAATTGAAACGGAAATTGACAATGACAACTTCCCTACTGCGGAACAACTTTGGCAGAAATACAAGAAATACAAGGGCATTGAATCGCCTGAAGCCGAAAAAGTAGTTGCGCAGGAATACTATTTCGACGGAAGCGGAAGAAGCCCCCGGTATTACCAGCAGATTGCCATTAACAGGACGGTTGAAGCGATTGCCAAAGGGCAGGACAGAATTCTATTGGTCATGGCCACCGGAACCGGAAAAACGTACACTGCATTTCAAATCATTCACCGGCTCTGGAAAAGTGGGAAAAAGAAAAGAATTCTATTTTTAGCGGATCGAAATGCGTTGATTGACCAAACCCGCCGAGGCGACTTTAAGCATTTTAAGGATAAAATGACGGTGGTAAAACACCGCATGATTGACAAGAGCTATGAAGTGTATTTAGCTTTATACCAAGGTTTGTCTGGTGCTGATGAACAAGCAAATGCTTACAAACAATTTTCGCCTGAATTTTTTGATTTGATTGTCATAGATGAGTGCCACAGAGGAAGTGCAAAAGAAGACAGTGCCTGGAGAGAAATTCTGAGTTATTTCAAGAAAGCGACGCATATTGGCTTGACTGCAACGCCCAAAGAAACCGACCATGTATCAAACAGCGAATATTTTGGTGAGCCTCTTTACACGTATTCATTGAAACAAGGAATTGATGATGGATTTTTGGCTCCCTATCGGGTGGTGCGTGTAAATTTGAATGTGGACGCAGAGGGCTGGCGACCGGACCGGGGGAAAAAAGACAAGGAAGGCAATGAGGTTGAGGACAGGGTTTACAACCGAAAAGACTTTGACAGAAATCTGGTAATTGAAGAACGCACCCAAACAGTAGCACGAAAGCTAACCGAATTTTTAAAAGGGTATGATCGTTTTGCGAAAACCATTGTATTCTGCGCCGATATTGACCATGCAGAACGAATGCGGTCTGCTCTTTCAAATCTGAATGCAGACTTAGTGGCTCAAAACTACAAGTATATCATGCAAATTACTGGTGATAATGATGAAGGAAAACGAGAACTCGACAATTTCATTAACCCTGAAGAAGTTTACCCAGTGATTGCGACTACTTCTGAATTAATGACCACCGGTGTAGATGCCCAGACTTGCAAGGTTATCGTTTTGGATGCCGAAATCAAATCCATGACCAAGTTCAAGCAGATTGTAGGTCGAGGAACCCGGATCAACGAGGAGTTTGGTAAAATGTATTTCACCATTCTCGATTTTAGAAATGTAACAGACCTTTTTGCCGATAAAGATTTCGATGGAGATCCCATCCGAGTCAAACCAGTGGCGGAGGAAACAGATCTAAGCGGAATTGTGGATGAAGAAGAAAATTTTGATACACCTGTCATCGATGAAGAAACAGGGGAAGAAATAGCGGTCAAACCGGATATTCGATATCCCGCACCACAAACACCGACCGGTAGAGTTCACGAACCCAGGCAAAAGGTCTACGTAAATGGTGTGGATGTTTCGGTATTGATTAGCCGTGAAATGTATTTTGACAATGATGGAAAACCCATCACCAATAGCTTAAAAGACCACACCAGAGATTTAATCAAAGGTAAATTTGCCTCTTTGGATGATTTCCTGAACAGATGGAATAGCACAGACAAGAAGGCAATCATTATCAAAGAATTGGAAGACCAAGGTGTGCTGGTGGAAGCCCTGCGGGATGCGGTAAATAGAGAGGTTGATTTATTCGACCTAATCTGTCATGTAGCATTTGAACAACCACCGCTTACCCGAAAGGAAAGAGCGAATAATGTGAAGAAACGTGACTACTTCACCAAATACGGCGAAAAGGCTAGAAAAGTGTTGGAAACGCTGCTCGACAAATACGCTGATGAAGGAGTGACCAACATTGAAAGCATGGACATTCTGAAAGTGAAGCCACTCACCGATTACGGTTCTGCATTGGAAATAGTAAATGGGATTTTTGGAGGGAAGAAAAAGTATGTGGATGCAGTAAAAGAATTGGAACAAGAACTTTATAAAACAGGAGCATGATCAAAGAACTTGGACAGCTGAAAATCGTGGATTTGAGAAGTGTATGGGGGCATGAAGCACTACACTTTACAAGATGGCTAGCTCGAGAAGAAAACATCAATATTTTGGCTGATGAATTAGGGGTGGAGGTTGAAAATTTAAAACCAGAAGAATCTGCCGGAAGATATTCGGTGGATATTTTAGCTGACGAGGTAAATACTAAAAGAAAGGTGATCATCGAAAACCAATTGGAGTCAACGGATCACAAGCACCTTGGGCAACTATTGACGTATGCTTCTGCTCATGAAGCAAGTATCATTATTTGGGTGGTGAAGGATTATACAGAGGAGCATAAGCAAGCCATTGATTGGTTTAATAGACATATGCCAGAGGATATTTCGTTCTTTTTGGTTAAAATTGAGCTTTGGCAAATTGGCCATTCAGTTCCGGCACCAAAGTTCAATATTATTTGTCAGCCTAACGCTTGGGCTAAAACCATAAAAAAAGCTGCCAACCAAGAGAAAGGAAGTCCCTCAGATTTGAAATTGTTACAACAACGTTTTTGGCAGTCGTTGAAAGAGTATGTAAATGATAAGCCAGAAAAAAACAATGTTAATTATGGTAGAACTCCCAGACCTCAACACTGGTATGACATTAGTTTTGGCACATCAAAGGCAAACCTGGCTTTGACATTTAATTCTCGATCAAGTCAAATTGGCTGTGAACTTTACATTAAAAGTGATGAGGACATGTTCAACAAAATCCTTCTTGATAAGGAAAAAGTGCAATCAGAATTAGGATCGGATCTTGAATTCCAAGATTTACCGGACAGTATGGCTTTTCGAATAATAAAAACGCATGAATGCGACTTATTTGATGAAAATAAGTGGAACGAATACTTTGAGTGGTTAAACACTCAAGCAGCCAAATTTCAAAAAACGTTTAAAAAATATTTTTAATGGCAAACCTCAAAGGAATCATAGACAGCATCCGCAAAATCATGTGGCAAGACACCGGATTGAACGGTGATGCACAACGCATTGAACAGTTGGGATGGATGCTGTTTCTCAAAATATTCTCCGACAAAGACAAAGAACTGGAAGTACTCAATGACGAATACGTAAGCCCAATTCCTGATGAACTGCATTGGGAAGCCTGGGCAGGTGATGATGAAGGCATGACGGGTGACGAGCTGCAACAGTTCGTTGACCAAAAGTTATTCCCCACACTCAAAAACCTAAAGGTGGGCATGAGTGATGATTTAGCCAATAAAAGGGCGTTGATTGTGCGTGAAGTGTTCGAAGGCAACAACAACTACATGAAAAGTGGCATCAATATCCGCAAGGTATTGAACAAGCTCAACGAGATTGACTTCAACATTGCCAAAGACCGCCATGCTTTTGGCGAACTCTACGAAACCATTTTGAAAGAACTGCAAAGTGCGGGTAAAAGTGGGGAGTTCTACACGCCCAGAGCCATTACTGAGTTTATCTGCGAAATGATCAATCCACAATTGGGTGAAAAGATTTTGGACCCAAGTTGTGGAACGGGCGGTTATTTAACGGCTGCCATTGAGCATTTGAAAACCCAGGCCAACAGCATAGAAGAACGGGAAAGCATTGCCAAAAACATCATTGGTTGGGAATACAAACCGCTTCCGTATTTGTTGGCAACCACCAACCTGATTTTGCACGACATGGAAGTGCCCAACATCAGCTTCCGTGACAGTTTGGACCAGCCGCTGAGCAACTACACCGAGAAAAACCGGGTGAATGCCATTTTGGCGAACCCGCCTTTTGGAGGCATTGTAAGCAATAACAACGAAAACAACTTTCCGCAGAACTTCCGGACCAAGGAAAGTGCCGACCTCTTTTTGGTCTTAATGATTCACTTGCTGAAAAATGGCGGGCGGGCAGGTATTGTATTGCCGGACGGCTCCCTGACCGGTGATGGCGTAAAGCAACGGGTTCGTCAACGACTCCTGGAAGAATGCAACCTGCACACCATTATCCGCTTGCCCAACTCCGTGTTTCAGCCATATGCCACGGTAGCCACCAACCTCTTGTTTTTTACCAAAGGCACGCCCACCAAAGAAGTGTGGTACTACGAACACCGCCTGCCCGAAGGACAAAAAGCCTACAACAAAACCCGACCTCTGCAGCTCAAAGAGTTTGACCCCATCAAAGCCTGGTGGAACGACCGCAGGGAAAGCGAGCGAAGCTGGAAAGTGGACATCCAAACCATCATTGACCGCAACTATGACTTGGACATTAAAAACCCCACCCAAAAAGAAGAAATTATTGAGCATTCGAGTTCAGAATTGATGACCATGTTAGATGGTTCTTTTGATAAGAGCCATGAATTACTCAACCAAATAAGAGCAGCCGTACAATGAGTTGGGCGAAAAAAACAATCGGAGAACTGTGCCTAATAGAAAAAGGCAAAATCGGAATTCAAAAGGCAACTCCCGGAGAATTCCCTCTTGTGGTTACAGCAGAAGAAAGATTGTCCCATAACGAGTATCATTTTGAAGGACATGCGGTGGTGATTCCTTTGGTTTCTTCAACAGGTCACGGACATAGAAGTCTAAAGAGGATTCATTTTCAATCGGGGAAGTTTGCCGTAGGCAATATTCTTTGCGTTGTAATGCCGAATGACGAAAACATTCTTAGAGCTGACTACCTATACAGATTTCTTGACCTAAATAGAGAAAAGGAATTGGTTGGCCGTATGAGAGGTATGGCAAATGTGACTTTGCCAATGAAAGAAATTGCTCAGATTGAAATTCCTGTACCTCCCGTTGAAGCTCAAATTGACTTTGTAGAACAGTATTCAACATTAGAAGAAAAAAGTAATGATTTGGGAGTAGAACTCACCCACCAACTAGATTTAGTAAAGCAACTCCGCCAGGCCTTTTTGCGGGAAGCCATGCAGGGGAAATTGGTGCCACAAGACCCGAATGATGAACCTGCTTCAGTGCTACTTGAGAAAATCAAAGCCGAGAAAGTCCTTCGGCAAGCTCAGGGCACGTTGAAAAAACAAAAACCAATGCCAACCATCACCGAAGAGGAAATTCCTTTTGAAATTCCCGATAATTGGGTTTGGTGTAGGTTGGGGGAATTGTGCAACACTATCACGAAGGGTTCATCACCCAAATGGCAAGGAGTCAATTACGTTGACACCTATGAAAAAGGCATTCTTTTCATTACAAGCAAAAATGTTGACTCATTTAAAATTGATTTGTCTGATTCTTCATATGTGGAAGCAAAGTTCAATGAAATAGAACCAAGGTCAATGCTAAAAAAAGGGGATTTACTCACAAACATTGTTGGAGCGTCAATTGGACGTACAGCACTCTTTGATTTGGACCTTGTCGCAAACATTAATCAAGCTGTTTGCATACTACGAATTGAGCATGAATATGTTGACAAGCCTTACTTGTTGAACTTGATGAATTCTGAATTTGTGATAAACCTGATGTTGGAAATGCAATTTGCTCCCGGTCGTGCAAATTTGAGTATGTCGAATCTTGCAAATTTTCCTATCCTACTTCCCCCACTCTCCGAACAACAACGCATAGTCGCCAAGTTGGATGAGTTGATGCAGTATTGTGATGAGTTGGAGATGAGTATCAAAGAAAGTCAGCAGCAGAATGAGTTGCTTTTGCAGCAGGTGTTACGGGAGGCGTTGGAGCCGGAGGAAAAGGAGGTTGAAAAGGTTTAGGTATGAAAAAACTTTACTCAACACCTGAATATAAAAAACGCAATACCAAACGGGCAAAAGACCGTTTGAAGCAACAACTATTGAGTAAAGAAAAGGCTAAGGCAAAAAGACGAGCAACAGATGGAGTGCCTATTGCCGTGCAAAGAGAGCGTAGGGTTATCAGTAAGTTCGAGAGTTTACCTGCACCTCCAAACTTTTCATTTGTAGAAAATACAGTTGCCGTTCTAGCATATTTGGAAAGAATTCAAGATAAAATCAAACAAAGAATACCAATCCTGATTAACCTAAAAGACATTACCAATCTTACCAATGACGCAATTGTATTGTTGCTTGCGATTGTAAAAAACCCAACGATTACAAACGGAGTACCCATTAAAGGGAACTATCCCAGAGATGAAGAATTAAGAAAAATTTTTCAGGAAAGCGGAGTTTTTGGTGCTAATGGAAATGATGGTGAGCATAAAAACTACATTCTCACAAGACAGAACAAAAAAGCCGAAGGCGGTATTGCCAACGAATTAATAAAAAGAGCAACCTTAATCGTATTTGGTCAAGAAGCTAGATGTCCTGGAGTTTACCGTGCTCTAATGGAAAGTATGGCAAACACCTGTTATCATGCAAAACCCGCACAGATCGGTCATGAAACTTGGTGGTTAACAGTTTATCACGAAAGAGCATTGAACAAAGTCTCTTTTGCTTTCATTGATATGGGCGTTGGAATATTCAAATCATCGAAAATGAGTGGTTTTAGAAATCAACTATCGACATTTTTTGGCATTACTGATAATCGAGATGTACTTAAAGAAATTATAAATGGCCGTAAAATGTCAAGCACAAAAATCCCATACAGGGGAAAAGGATTACCTAATATTTACAAAGGCTTGGAGCGGAACTATTACAGCAATTTAAAAATCATTTCGAATGATGTAAAAGCAGACTTGAGTGCAGACAAATTTGAAAAACTATCAAAAGAATTTAGCGGAACGTTCCTTTATTGGGAATTAAACAATACAAACAGATGGACAAGCTAATTATTAAAATCGCAGACGACTATACCACCATTCCGGGTGTACGTGAGGAAATCGAAGGAGATTTCCCTGGAGAGGAGTTCTTAGAAAAGATTCTTCTTCCAAAATTCAAACAAGCCCTTTCTGAAAAGAAGAAATTGCTTATTGATTTAGATGGCACTGCTGGTTATGCCACTTCCTTTCTTGAAGCTGCTTTTGGTGGACTTGCAAGGGAATACAATGATTCAAAAATCGTATTGGCCAATTTAGAGTTCAAATCGGATGAGGATCCTTTCTTGGAAGATGATATAGCCGAATACATAAAAGAAGCCAACGACAAATGATAAGATACTTTATTGGAGGTATTTTGGTAATTGTAGGCGTTGTAATCGGAATGGGATTGCAGCATTATTACCCTCTCTTTTCATTTGAGGAACAAATTGACATTGTTAGTTTAGCAACATTGGTGGTTACAATTTTCTTGGCCGTATACATTCCAGTCTTTCTTGAGCGCAACATGCATAACAAAAGAAGTGAAAAGGATGTGATTATACGCAAGATTGAAGGGTTGCAAGCTACAATTCGGACTGTCAATCATACTGTTGCTGAGTGCGTTCAGAAACAGGCTGTTTCTACGGCAAATACCTACCGACTTATTAGCTTGTTCACAGCCATTTCAAATGAACTGGATACGATAATTACGTTATCAGAACATTGTGGTAAGAACAAATTCAAAGATGACTTTGATGAAATCAAAAAATGTCGATTCCAATATCGAAAAATGGTAACAGGTGGTGACTTTCAGAAAAAAGGTTTTAAATACACAATACTTGACAAAAAGGAGGAAGAGAAAATTTATCACAAGTTTGACAAAGCATTATGTGTACTAATTTTTAATATAAATGGATTATAGCAATGTAAAACTTAAATGGATCTTACAGATAGTACATTCAAAACCACCGAAATAAGATGTCAGTACGATAGCTGGTAGATGGAAAATAAAATTTAGACTAAAATTTAAGGTGGAATCGGTAATCTATACTTTTGGGTCCTTTCACTTTCCCGCCAGTCACTTATTATTCTCCCTGTTTTTTCTTAAATTTAGAGGGGATAATGATACGTTGAAATGAAAAAAGTATTTGACATAGGGGGCAGGGAGGTACGCCTCACCGAAAAGGAATTCCGTTTTGCAGAGCATTACCTTTGTTCATTCAATGCTGCGGAAGCAGCCAAGGAGGCAGGTTACAGCATGAATTGCGCACGGCAGCAAGGCCATGAAAACCTGACAAAACCTTACATCAAAGAATACCTTCAGTACCGCGCTAAGCCTCATTTGGAAAGCCTGGAGGTCACCCAGAGAAGAATGATTAAAGAATTGGCCACCATTGCATTTTCCAACATGGGTGATTTTTTAAATCCGGATTGGTCGCTCAAAGACCTGAAACAATTAGATTCCGAAAAAACAGGAGCCATTAAAACAGTTCAAAACCAAGCGAATGGATTTGGTCTCCAATTGTACGATAAAATTAGAGCTTTGGAAATGCTTTTGGGATTGGTTACGAATGATGAAGCCTAACCCATTAAACGCATCAGGTTTAAAACACCTGTTCAAATAGCTTCTTTTTGATTTAATTTCGAAAAACTGATAATCAGTAAACAATGTGGGAAAACTATATAAATGAAATCAATGCCACCCTTGTAAGGTTTTTCAACAAGGATTCACCAGATCTCCCCACTTATTACGATATTCAGGAATTGGTTGCCATAGGAAAAGACTCCGGTGAAAGGTCACTGATTTTATCGCATTTAAGTTTTGCTTTAGATGATTTAAAAGCAAATTGGTTTGAATATTTTGATCCGGAACATTGGGACAAATCTGAAAATTATGATTGGGTCGAAACGGAGTTTTTAGGCCATTTTGATTTATTTAATAACCTTGACGCTTTGTTTGAGGATGTAAAAAAAATTGGCAGCCCACTGAATTTTGAAATGTACATCGATCGGTATTGTCGCAATCCAGAAGAGAACCAAAACTTAAATCGTGATGATTTAATCCCTCCTAATGATAATAAATTCAATACAATGCCCATTGAAGATGTTAGAAGTTTCTTTAAAGTGTTGATCACAAAAAAGAATCGGGATGGGAAATTCTGGATGAATGAATCAGAATTCGAAACCTTTATTAAGAGATCCTTTGGTCTTCAAAAAAATTTAGATAAGCCGATAATCAATATTGGTCGTATGGGTAAATATGCTCTGGTAAAATTATTTTGGAAGTATTATGACCTATGCCAAAAAGAAGACATTGCTCCCAATAGACTTCGGAAACCTTACCTTGAATTATTGAAAAATGCCTTCGATACTAAGAAATTTGATGATTTGAGAATCGATAATTTCAAGAAATCTAGGAGTGATTATGATTGGGGTTTGTAATTTGATTATCAATTTCAATATTTTTTTTTACCCTATTTACCTTTGTTTTTACCCTATTTACCCTGAGCTAAAATCCATTTTTTAACCCCACTAAATTTGTTCCAACAACTTAAATCAATAAGTAATGGAACAAAATCAAATCAACTTCGAATCGCTACCTAAAGCGGTGGCCTCTCTGTTTGAAGAGGTAAAACAAATCAAATCCCTAATTTTGGAATCGGTCGCCACCGACACTGGAGACAGGCTAATGACCATCCAGGAAACAGCTGAATTTCTGCATGTAAAAAAACAAACGCTTTACGCTTATGTGTCAAAAGGAGTGATACCCCACCATAAACGAGCGGGGCGGTTGTACTTTTCTAAAAATGACCTGATCCAATGGATTAAAAAGGGCAACAAACGGTCCTTTGATGTGGAGGAGGAAGCAAAAAAAATCATTTCCAAAAGGAAAGGAGGAAGTCATGGATAGGGAACCAAAAACTTCCTCCTTAATTGTCAAAGCTACTCGACGGGATAAAGATACGCATTTTAGCGGCCTAATGGAAAAAATACCATGGGTAATTTCTCTGCCTATACAGCCTATAACCTTCAATCAATTTATGGAATTAATGGCCTTGATAGGTATGGTTTTTTGCCTGCAAACCTTCATGGATTGGGCCTATCCATATATCCAGAAAATGTTCATTTACATTAAAAAGCTACTTCGACATGACAACGATAAATAAAGAAGGCATCAATGCACATTTCAAAGAACTGCAAAAAGTTGCAGATCCAAAACCACATGGGAAAATACTAAAAAAAATCCTGGCAGATGTGAAGACAGTGGACTTCGAAAAAAGAGCCAAGGCAGAGTTGGAAAATAAATTAAAAAATCCTGGATTAAGTAATAAACAAAAGGAGCGTATTATAAAGGAACTTGGTAATTTCAAGCTGCTTGAAAAGCATTTCCTAATTATTACGATAGAGGAAATTATCAACCTAACAAGGCGTAAAAACTGGGGAATATGTAAAAACCAGGATTTCATTTATCTATTCAATGGGGCCTATTGGAAGAGTATTGACAAAGAAGAATTTCAAAAATTTCTAGGTGAAGCCTCAGAAAAAATGGGTGTAGGAAAATATACGGCAAAGTATTTCCGGTTTAGGGAAAACCTATTCAAACAGTTTCTCGCTTCCGAATACTTTCCAGCTCCGCTAAAGCCGAAAGATAGCGTATGCATCAACCTACTGAATGGAACCTTTGAAATCACAGACAAACCCCATTTACGCCCATTTTGTCCAGGTGATTTTATCAGATACCAATTGCCATTTGCTTATGATCCGAAGGCCACTGCTCCAAAATTTATGGCATTTCTGGACAGGGTTTTACCAGAAAAGGACAAGCAAGCAGTATTGGCAGAATGCCTGGGATATATTTTTGTGCCGCATAGTCAATTGAAGTTAGAAAAAGCATTATTCCTCTTCGGGAGTGGTGCCAATGGAAAATCTGTTTTATACGAAATCATCAAGGCACTATTGGGAAATTACAATACCAGTGAATTCACTTTGCAAAGCCTGACCGATACCTCAGGATATTACCGTGCGATGATCGCGGACAAATTGGTCAATTATGCCAGCGAAATAAACGGAAAGCTAGACAGTGCAAAATTTAAATCATTAGCTTCCGGAGAGCCAATGGAAGCCAGGCTTCCCTATGGCCAGCCCATGATTATCGAGGATTACGCCAAGCTGATTTTCAACACCAACGAGCTTCCAAAAGACGTGGAGTTTACCAATGCTTTTTTTCGCCGCTTTGTTATTATTCCCTTTCAGGTTACCATTCCGGAAAATGAGCAAAATAAAAACCTTCACAAAGAGATTATTGAAGGGGAACTTCCAGGCGTATTTAATTGGGTTTTGGAAGGACTCAATAGGTTATTGGAACAAAAGAAGTTTTCCGATTGCGCCTCCATTGACCAGGCCCTTGACCAATTCAAGACCGAATCCGATACCGTAAAACGATTTTTGGAAGAGGAAGGCTACAGGTCTGATCCGGATAATAAAACCCTTTTGAAAGAGCTTTACCGTGAGTATAGGGAATATGCCCTGGATGATGGAAACAGGGTTTTGGCAAAAGGGAATTTTAAAAAGCGTTTGGAAGCCCTTAAAATATTCATCAATCGTGAAAGCCTGGGAATTCAGGTTTTTATTTCAAAAAATCAGGAATTCAATGGAAAATCTCCGATTTGACAAAATAAGGTCCCGAGTAAAATATTGCCCCTGTGGCAAATCCAACAGGGATGGGAAATTTGTGCCTTATGAAGGATTTGAGGATAAGGGGTATTGCCATTCATGCGGTGAAACATTTTTGCCGAAAATTGAGAACGATCATGATGGACAAAATGTGAAATTTGTTTCATTTCCCCCGAGACCCATTTCTTTTGTGGATCCTTCTGTTTTGGAAGCCAGCCTAAAAGGATACGATCAAAATAATTTTGTGCTATTCCTGCAAACCAGATTTGGAAAAGCTAATGCCATGAAAGCAGTGGAGGCTTACAAGGTAGGCACCTCCAAGAGATGGCCTGGTGCGAATATCTTTTGGCAAATTGACCCGGAAGGAAAAATCCGAAGTGGAAAAATTATGCTGTACAACCCTTCCACCGGTAAGAGACAAAACAAGAACTCCTGGGTGCATTCGGCTTTAAAGGAGGTAGATTTCAATTTGAATCAATGCTTATTTGGAAGCCATTTACTAAAGTACGATTCGTATAAGCGTGTTGCCATAGTCGAAAGCGAGAAAACCGCCATTATCGCCAGCATTTTGAAGCCCGAATTCATTTGGTTGGCCACGGGTGGAAAGAATGGATTACAGCCAGACAGGTGCGGAATATTAGCACACAGGAAAGTGTTTCTTTTCCCTGACCTTACCAAGCCAGGTGATAAGCCAAATTGCTTTGAAATGTGGACCGAGATGGCAAAGGGACTGTCTGAAGAAATAGCGGATGCTTCATTTTATGTCTCCGATTATTTGGAAACCAATGCCACCGAAAAGGAGCGGAACCAAGGATTGGATATTGCAGACTATTTCCTTAAATGGGAATGGGAAGGTGAAAAAAATGAAGAAAATGAAGTGATTCAAAATCATTTTATTGCAGAGGATGGCAATCGCAATGAAAGAAATGAAAAAGATGAAGCCTTAAAAAAAAACCTTTTTCTGAGCCGAGTGAAGAAAGGAAGATTAGAGATGCTGAACGAGCAATTATCCGAACTCAAATGGAAATTGAGCGAGAGGAGACAGCGATCCAGCTACTTAAAGACGAGATTAGAAATTGTGAAATTCCAGGCGAAGCAATACGAGCAAATAAGGAGATTCTTAAAGAATACAGGCAGAAATATGGGTATTAAACGACCCACGACATTTTTAAAAACTCCGGAATTTACTGTTAAATACTGGAAAAATGGTGAAAGTTGAAAGGTTATTCCCCAAATATGAGGTTGAATATAAAACTGTGTGATGTTATTTACCAATAAATATAACCGAATATGGAACATGAAAGCTAAAATCCGGTTAAAATTACTAGATTAACTAATATTTGCATGGCGAATAAAGTGCACTGTTTAGGTTAGCTGTAGGCAGTCTATCATTGAGAATGGGCTCTTGATCATTTTTTGTTTAACTGCCTTGATTATTCTGCATAGGTATAAGTCACGAACAAAAAAAAAAGTTTCTAACTTCGCATTATGGCGACAAGAATTCACGTACGACCCGAAATGTTGACTTGGGCTATTGCTCGCGCAGGGTTTGACTTGCCCGAATTTGTCGAAAAAAATCCTAAAGTCGCAGAATGGATTGATGGAAAAAAGCAACCGACGGTAAAACAGTTAGAAAATTTTTCCAAAAAAGTGTTTATACCCTTCGGCTACTTGCTTCTTCCAGATCCTCCAAACGAGGAATTACCAATCCCATATTTCAGAACCAATGGTGGAGGTAGTGATAAGATTCACATTAATGTCTATGATACGATTCTGAATATTCGCCAACGACAAGAATGGTTGATAGACTACCTAAGAGATAACGAGTTCAAAAAACTTGACTTTGTTGGCAGATTCAATGAAAACTCTGATGTCGAGACTATCGTGGCTGATATTAGAAGAGAGCTTAATCTTGATGAGCAATGGGCAAGTCATTTTGCAACTTGGGAGGAAGCAAGAAAACATTTAGCCAATACAATTGAAAGCATAGGGGTGGTGATAGTTTTCAATGGAGTGGTTGAAAACAACACCCACCGTCCAATTCCTGTAGATGAATGTAGAGGGTTCGTGTTAGTTGATGAAATTGCTCCTTTCATGTTCATAAATAATTCTGACTGGAAATCTGCACAGATGTTTACGATGATTCATGAAATTGCGCACATATGGACTGGTGAGAGTGCTGGATTTGACTTTAAAAATTTTCTTCCAGCAAATGATCCGATTGAGATTTTAAGCGATAAAGTAGCTGCCGAGTTTTTGGTTCCGCAGAAATCATTTCTTGAAATGTATACTCCGCAGAAGGGCTATCAAGCAATCGCAAGACACTTTAAAGTAAGTGAGATAGTAATTGCAAGAAGGGCATTGGATCTTGGCGTTATATCCAGAAAGGAATTTTTCGCATTTTACAATGAATACAGTCAAAGAGAATTTATTAAGAAAGAAAACCAAGGGTCTGGAGGAGACTTTTTTGCAACTGCCAACTGGCGGGTAAGCCTAAGTTTTGCGGCGCATGTAAAGAATGCGCTAAATAATGGCCAACTTTTATACAGAGACGCTTATCGTCTTACGAATTTGAAAGGTGATACTTTCTCCAAATTCCTATCTACTCAACTTTAAAAATATGAAAAGTGGAGTACGTTCTAGATAGTAATTTTTTCATTCAAGCACACCGAAGCACTTATCCTTTGGATGTTGCACAAGGCTTTTGGTTAAAACTTAAAGAGTTAGCGAATTTGGGTTTAGTTGTGAGTATAGACAAAGTGAGAGATGAGCTGTACGATAAGAATGATTTATTAGAAGACTGGTGTAGGGCAAACCTGCCTCAAAGTTTCTTCAAAGATTCTTCCGAAGTAATTGCGGAGTATACAACAGTTGTGTCGTGGGCACCGACCCGTATCCCTCCTTATATGCAAAGTGCTTTGAATGATTTCATGGATGCTGATCGTGCCGATGCATTTTTAGTAGCCTATGGACTTGCCGATTCAGCAAATAGAACTATAGTAACTCAAGAGGTAAGTAGCCCGAATAAGTTGAATATTATCAAAATTCCAGATAGTTGTGAAGCGCTTGGTATTAAATATCTCAGCACCATCGAAATGTTCAGAGATATCGGAACAACGTTCTAGAAAGGAAAAACCAATCGAGGACAAGACCTAAAAATACATGCCCTTCGGAACACATTTCTTAGCCTGAGCGGCACAAAAATCTAAATTATGCACTTATTTCGAGGAGACAAACTAGCGAACAAACTAACGGACCCGAAAAGGTATCGATTTGACGGAATAAGGTCAAAGGCATTTGGTAAAGGAGATCCTGCATACATCCAACGAACAGGCTTAGTGGAATCGTTGAGACAACACATAAATCCAGAAACGCTTGACGATAGGGAGTTTTATCACAAAACCGACTTTATTTCGTTTTCAAGAAGCAGTGATAGGTCGATGTTTTGGCTTAGAGACAAAAACTCTATCGAAATAATAAAATCTAATGAATTTGATGAAACAAGATATTTGTTCATTCTCGAGGTTGAAGATGAAAAGTTAGTCGAACTTGAACCTGGAATTTATTTATATGCATTTGCATGTAACCCAAAGCTCAGAAAGATGAATTCGGATGATATAATATCAAATTCTGTACTTCATTTGACTTATTCATATAACAACTGTGAGATTTGTAAAGGGTCTTTTTCTGCCCACAGAATTATACTAATTGATACGGTAAAATTTTTGATGAGTAAGGATTTGCCCGAAAAATTTCAAGGTGCCTTAAATAATGCAATTCTGGATAAAGAATGGCTAATTCTCCCACTTGACAAAATGAATAAAAAGGTAAATTTTACTTCTATTCCACGGGCTAATTTTTGGAAGGTGGAACACTTTAAAGAATTGTGAAATATATGAGTAATTGAGTGGAAAGCAGGGTGAATATCGACAAGAAAATAAGACCGCAAAACGGCGGCACAAACTAAAAGGAAAATTATTGGATTAAAAGACCACTTGCCTATAGGTTGCCAAAGATTGAATGGGGAAATTTTTACGTTTGATAACCTCGGGTATGACCCCTATGCAGATATTTGACTAAGTTAAATTCGGATTTTTCTGCCCGATAAAAAAGACCAATAATGAGGCAACGAAATAGGGTTAAGGCCCTTTTTTTGTGCAAATGGTGTGCAAATGAAAAAGCCACCCCGAGAAAAAATCTCGTAAGTGGCTTATTTTCAGGCTCCTCCTCTTGGGCTCGAACCAAGGACCCTCTGATTAACAGTCAGATGCTCTAACCAACTGAGCTAAGGAGGAATTACACTATTTCAATTTAAATTTCCAATAACCCATTCTTGAAGGACCCTTCCCGAATAATCGGGATCAGATGCTCTAACCAACTGAGCTAAGGAGGAATAGTTGCCATTTAAGGGCTTTTCCCTAAACGAGATGCAAACATAACAGCTTACTTAATTTTTTCCAAATATGGACCCAAGGATTTTTCAGTAATTTTATCTCCTTTCATTCTTTCGCTTCAATACCAGATACTTAAATTTCAAACCAGGTAACCCATAAATAACAAAATTCCAAGTCAGCCATTTCACACCTCATTTCTTTTAATTTTTAAATCCCAGCCCTTTTTTTTACATGAAAAAAGTATAAATTTGCCAATTCATTGAAGGAAGGAATGTCCAGAAAAACAATTCTTCTCCAAAATTGAGGAAATTTCTTTTCTAATCTCGGGGTGTAGCGCAGCCAGGTAGCGTATCCTGACAAAGGTCAGGAGGGTCGATGGTTCAAAACCCGGATTGAGATTG
Source organism: Cyclobacterium sp. SYSU L10401 (assembly GCF_010993705.1). Classification (GTDB taxonomy): domain Bacteria; phylum Bacteroidota; class Bacteroidia; order Cytophagales; family Cyclobacteriaceae; genus Cyclobacterium. The sequence continues at coordinate 406,548 of NZ_WOFO01000001.1, forward strand.
AAATAATGAAAAGTAATTAATAAATCTCGGGGTGTAGCGCAGCCAGGTAGCGTGCTTGCATGGGGTGCAAGAGGTCGTCGGTTCAAATCCGGCCACCCCGACGAATGTTGAGCCAGGCTGGTTTCCCAGTCTGGCTTTTTTTATGGAATATTATGTTTACATACTGTACTCCGCTTCACTGGATCGTTTCTACGTAGGCCAGACCCAGGATCTTGAAGCGCGCCTTCAGCGTCATAACTCCGGGCGGAACAAATCCACCAAAGCAGGTGTCCCCTGGGAAATGGTCCTTTTTGAAACCTGCGTGGACAGAACTGAAGCTGTCAGGAAAGAAACAAAGATCAAAAACCTGGGAGGTAAACGATACCTTCAAATGATCGGTAAAGTTTTCAACCCAGAGCAGCCAGGTAGCGTGTCCTGACTGGGGTCAGATGTTCAAATAGAGCGAACCCTGACCCAAGTCAGGGCACCCCGACGAGAGTTGAGTCAGGCTGTAAATTCAGTCTGGCTTTTTTTATTCCATACCAACAGTCAGGTAGCGTATCCCGACTGGGGTCGGGAGGGTCGTGGGTTCAAATCCCGCCACCCCGACGAGAGTTGAGCCAGGCTGGATTCCCAGTCTGGCTTTTTTTATGAATTTCTTTGCATACATATTATATTCCCCCTCCCTGGACCGCTATTACGTAGGCCAGACCCAGGACCTTGAAGTGCGCCTTCAGCGTCATAATTCCGGCCGGAACAAGTCCACCAAAGCAGGTGTCCCCTGGGAAATAGTTCATTTTGAAACCTGCGTGGATAGAACTGAAGCTGTCAGGAAAGAAACAAAGATCAAAAACCTTGGGAGTAAACGATACCTTCAAATAATCGGTAAAGATTTCAACCCTCAGCAGCCCTATCCTGACTGAGGTCAGATGTTCAACTAGAGCGGACCCTGACCTAAGTCAGGGCACCCCGACGAGAGTTGAGCCAGGCTGGATTCCCAGTCTGGCTTTTTTTATGGAAAATTTTGTATACATACTGTACTCCGCTTCACTGGATCGTTTCTACGTAGGTCAGACCCAGGACCTTGAAGCGTGCCTTCAGCGTCATAATTCCGGCCAGAACAAATCCACCATTAGCTTAATGTCTTCAATGCTGGTAATTTCTTTTTTTTCCTGCATCAGAAAAAGGATTTATACAGTTCCGGGTTCCAGAACATGGTGAAATAAAATGCGGCAAAACCAACAAAAGAAATGATAAGGGCCCAAACCCATGCGGGAATCGCATTTGGGGTCTCTGAGCCTCTAATCATAAAGAAATCGTTACGCTCACTTCCGTACGAATTTACCGTAATTGGAATTTGTTGGTTGACGACTTCCCCTTCCTTAATTCCGAGAACGGATATATCCGGTCCGTTTCTTACTTCAAATGGAATTGTTTTAATCCCCTCCTTACCTGAAGTGGATTTGGCGAGGATTTTTAGCGTATGCTTTCCGTCCGGGATTTTCGTCGTGTCCAAAACAAATTTCACAGGGGGTGCAAATTCCGCAAAAGGCTTGGGATCCGAATCAAGAAATATTTTTACCGTTCTGTTATCTTCCATGGCTTCAATTTTATTATTCCAAGACAATGTTTTTGATATGCCCGGGCCTGTTTTCCTTGGGCTTAACAAGATATTTGATGCTGAAAAACAAGGTAAAAGCAACTATTACCGCAGCAGACCAGGTGATCAGATAGTCTGCATTACCCTGGGGCCCTTGTCCGTGGGTAATGTCCTCCAGCATTTTGGGCTGGTTTGATTTACAAACCTCACATGCAAAACTTACAGGTGCATAAATGAAAAGGACAAGGCTGACCAAAATGGTTTTTACTTTTCCCATCATTTCCAGAAATTATTAGCCATGGCAATGGTTTGGAATTCTGTGGCTATTACCTGCGATGAAGCAATCAGTTGTGCAGTATCCTCTGCATAGTCACTTCTGAGTTTTTTACGGGTTTCGCCATCCGGTTGGATGGCGGCAATTGATTTACGAGCAAGTTTAATGGCCAGATCGCGGCCTTCCTGAGGGGTACCGGTGATCAATGATTCCAGATAAATTTCTTTTGTTTCCATGATGATTATTATTTAAGTGAATTTACAAATGACCTGATTTCTTTTACCTCGTCAATAGTGACAGCATCGGCAGCATTTCCCCAGCTTGAGCGTTCATGGTTAACAATCGCCGCAATTTCCTCATCAGAAAGCGTCTCCTGAAAGCCTGCCATTACCCCAAATTCTGGTCTGGCATCATAGCCCTCCATGATGATTCGGATCAAAGTTTCGGGATTTTCATCATTGACAATGGTGCTTCCGGCCAAGGGAGGAAAAGCTCCCGACAATCCGCTCCCATCAGCCTGATGGCAGGCGGCACAATTATTCATATACAAATTCTCGCCATCCGGAAGCAACTCCTCGTCTGAATCGTCGAAAGATTCGTTCTCTTTAGAGGAAGGTATGAAGCTTACAGAAGTATTTTGAGGCATTTCGGCTTGCTTCAGAGATTGAAGATAGGCCACCAGGTTCAAGGCTTTTTGGGAAGCAACCACCTTTTTCGTTGATGAATTTAGGAATTCTTGTGGAACAGGAACCAAATGGTCTGTATCCCGTATTTTCGACTCTTCTTTAAGGTCGAATAACCATGGATAGGAAGGCATAATGGATTCCTTGACTACAATTCTTGGATTATAAAGGTGAAGTAAATGCCATTCCATTCCAGATTGCCTTTGCCCCACGTCCGTGAGATCGGGACCGGTTCTTTCACTTCCCAAAAGTGATGGAGATTGCCTCCATAGATCCTGCCTTTGCTTGCTGTAGTAATAATCGGAAGGGATGGAAGGCCGTTTGCCCCAGGTATTGTCCATTTCTATATTTCTCACCTGTTGTGTGTGGCATGACATACAGTTTTCCTGTACATAAATGTGCAGGCCTTTTAATTCCTCCTCCGAGAAGGTCTCCATACTGGGGAGGGGCTGGGTTTGTTGGATCTGAAAGGCAGGTACCAGGGCAACAAAAGTACTCAGCATCAAAAATCCGAATAGCGCTGTGCCCACCAGGAGTTTATGATTCTTATGAAAATCTAACATTTCAAATTCAGTTAAAAGGTGACTGTTTTGTTCTTTGGGCCTGGATAAATTGTTTCCCGATTTTCCGTATCTGGCCCATTTATTTTTGGATGTAGCATTGGATTTCTTTGATTTCCAGTTATATAGAAGAAATTATAGGCAAAAAGCAGGTGGGAGATGAACATAAGCGTTCCACCGATAGCCCTCCAAAGCCAGAAAGGTTGCATCAGGATGACGGATTCAATAAACGGTTTACCTTCTATCCAACTCAGTCCCTTCATGGTTCCCCCAACCATCAGAGATACCATGTAAGCAAACAGGCCAATGAATGCCATCCAGAAATGCATCCCCACCATGATTTGCTTAGGTTCTCTGCCTGTTATTTTAGGAAGAATGGCGTACACGCAAGCCCAAAGGATAAAGGTGATGATGCCGTACATGGTCATATGCGAATGGGCCACATTAAAGTCTGTAAAATGCCATATGAAATTTGTGAATCGAAAGGCTTGCAGACTCCCCTGGGCGGATCCGACAAAATAAAATACTACTCCAACCAAGAAGAAAGGTAGTACATAGCTCTTGGTAATTTCATTCCAACTACCCCTCATGGTCATCAGGAAGTTGGTTGTTCCGGCTACTACCGGTATCAGCATACCGGCACTGAATACGATGGCTACCGTCTGTAGCCACCAGGGCAAAGGGCTAAAAACAAAATGGTGGGTACCAATGAGTGTATAAAACAACATCTGGGTCCAAAATGCCAAAACTCCCAGCGAATAAGAATAAATCGGCTTGTTAAGAGATGACGGAAGGTAATAGTAAATTAGGCCTAAGGTAAAGGTCATAAACCACATGCCCACACCCTGGTGCATGTAATATCCCTGGATCACGGTCTCTCCCAAACCATCCTGATACATGGGTAGATAGCCGATTATAACCAGAATTATGGTCCACCCCAGACCTCCCAATAGGTACCAGTTTGACACGTAGATTTCATCTATTTTTCGATGGGCCACCGTTTGGTAGAAATTGTAGAACGTCAGGACCATCCCAATGGCAAAAAGAAGGGCCACCGGCCATATATATTCTCTGTATTCACCTCCACCGTTGTTAACTCCAGACATTAACAACAGGCTGCCTATTGCAACACTGCTGTTCATCAACCACCAGGCATACCAAGCAAGTTTATAACTGTATAATTTGTTATTGGAAGTCCTTGTGATCACAAAATATCCCAATCCGATCATGGCAAGGGAAGCCCAACCCCAAAAAACCGCATTGGTATGTACTGGCCTCAACCTTCCAAAGGAAAGCCAGGAAATAGCATCCATTTCGGGCCAGATAAATTTCAACCCCAGGTATTGACCGATTAGCGTACCGAATACCAGCCAGAAAACAGCCGCTCCGATATACCAGGTAATCATTTTTTTCAGGTGAAAGGGTGTATCAATGGTGATGGGGGACTTTTTCTTTTCATCTACAAGGGGATTGCCAGGCTCATGAGTTATCGCTGCAATGATACCCCTGCTGTCATCCACTTCCAGATTGCTTCCCAGTTCATCGCCGGACAATCGATAGGAAACTGCTTTCTTGCGTTTTTCCAAAACGCTGTCAATCTCCGTTTCGTCCATTTCCAGAAGCCTTTCACCGAATTCAATTTTCTTATTTCTTTCAGTCCTGGTTTGAAGCTGGGTGAAATAGGCCGAAGCCTTCAGGGTCAGGATGAATATGGCGATGACAAGCACTATTACTACCAGCAAAATAGTGCCTATTATTCCAGGGCTTGACAGCCAGTTCGAGGTATCTGGGTTTGGAGTAGGTTGAGCGAATACCACCTTTGGAAAAAGGACAAAAATAGCTAATAGACTGATATAAAACTTTCTGATATACATTTTGGATAAAATTATCGGAAATAGGTTGAAATTTTTTTTATCTGATCAAAAGGGTCTTGCCTGATTTTAAACCAGTGGCCAATTCAAGAATAGTAGTACTTTCAAGCATCTCTCTAAGTTCTTCTCTTATTTTGACAAACTTATCATGCATAGGACAGGGTTGACTACTGTTACATTCCTCAAGACCAAGGCCACAGCCTATGTAAATATCCTCACCATCAATGGCTGAAACGATTTCACTGACTTTAATTTCCGCTATCCTTTTTATGCTAATGATAAAACCTCCATACGGTCCTTTTCTGGACTCCAGGATTTTCTTTTTAATCAAGGAAGTTAGGATTTTGGCCGTAAACGCCTCAGGAGCATTAATTCCTTTGCTCACCTCTCCTATTTTAACCCTTTCACCCTCCAGCGATCTGGTGGCGATATAGATGATGGCCTTGATACCGTATTCACAGGACTTGGAAAACATGATATTGGTCAGTTATTTTAACAAAAATAGCAACTTTTTCTATTTACGACAAATTTATCGTAAATAAAACTGCTTCCTTTCCAACCTAAATCGCCAAGGACCAATTTAATGAGGATAATAACCCCGGTTAAAACCGCATTGATTACATAAAAACAGCTCATTTCCCTAATTTCCGAAGAACCTGTATTTGCTATTAAAGCGATAGCTCCTTCAGACGAGTGTAATGTTTTGGAATATTGCATGGCTAAAATAGATAGCGCAACAGCCTGGGCCGGGGTCAATCCTATGGACCACTTCATTTATGCTCGAATTCCTCCATTGTCCGCGAATTAAAAACCAATCTATTTGGGTTTTCTTCGCAATGTTCCGGCCAGGAAATTACCCCCCACTACTCATCCATTTTTCTACCGCTTCCCGGTAGGATTCACCAATGGAAAACTCCTGATCTCCTAAAAATAGGCTGTTTTTGCGGATGGCGGTAATTTCGGACAGGGCTACCGCATAGGACTTATGGATACGAATAAATTTATTTGGTGGCATTACCTTTTCAAACTCCTTAAAGCTCATCCGCACCACAAGGGGCTGAGCGGCACTTTTAAGGTGAAATTTGATATAATCCCCATAGCCTTTCAGCCAAAGGATATCATCAAACCTGATTTTGAACTGACTGTAATCTACCTGGGCAAAAAAATGGTCGGCAACAGGCATAGCTTTGGAAGTAGGGGAAGGGCCCGTTTTCAATTCATGAAGTTCCTTCGCCCGGTGGCAGGCTTTTACAAAGCGCTCCAAAGCGACGGGTTTTACCAGGTAATCCACCACATCAAGGTCATAACTGTCTACGGCGTATTGTTTGTAAGCAGTCAAAAAAATGACCATCGGTTTTTTCTGGAGACTGGATATCAGTTCCAAACCTGACATGCCGGGCATTTGAATATCGGTAATCAACAGATCTACTGGCTGTTCACGCATGGCCTCCATAGCCTCAAAGGCATTGCTGCAGGTCGCTACTAATTTTAAAAAGGGCACCTTTCTGATGTTGTCCTTAAGTAATTCAAGGGCCAGGGGCTCATCGTCTATGGCGATACAATTGATCATGGCTTAAAGGTTAATTGTAGGTTGACGGTAAACCAACCATCGGTTTTTTCAATGCTGAGGCTGTGGTTGCTGCCATAGAGCAGCTCCAGCCTTCTGCTCACATTGGCCAGGTCTATCCCTGAAATAGGGTCCCTGGTCTCCTCCTGGTTACTATATTTATTTTTTACCGAAAAATGGAGTTGGCTATCTTTTGTTTTTAGGCTTATGTAGATGGCGGGATCGGGGATCATTCCCGTACCATGTTTCAGGGCATTCTCCACAAAAGGAATAAGGAGCATGGGCTCGAGGCTATGCCAGTCTTCTGTGGCCTGCAAATCTGCCACCAGTTTTAAGCGGCTTCCGATCCGTTGTTGCTGAAGGTCCATATAGCTTTGCAAATATTCCAACTCAGTTTTCAATGGTACCTTTTCCTCGTCAGTCTCGAAAAGCATGTACCGCATCAGGGAGGAAAGCTTCATCAAAGAGGGTTCCAATGCCTCACTTTTCATGCGTGCCAAGGCCACCATATTATTCAGTATGTTCAAAATAAAATGGGGGCTGATTTGGGAACGAAGAAAGGCCAGTTCGGTCTTTAAATTTTCCTTTAGCCTTTCGTTGGCCATGCTATCCGATTTGATCTTGTCTGACACAGCCCTGAAGGCTATGGCGGCCAGTACCACAAAAATAAAGGGAAATCCATTATAGAAGGCCGACCTGTAAAAAACAAAAGATAAATCCGGTAACAGTAAGCCAAACAAGAGCCTGTGAAAATATATGACAAGGAGGAAAAAGCACAAATGAATCAAAAAGTACCAAAGGAATTTTTTATGGTAGAGCAATTTTGGAATCAGGATGAGCGTATTCAGGTAGAAAAGCAGGACCCAAAAAACACTCGTCAGGGTATTCAAGCTGAGAAATTCGCCACTATGGACGGAACGAGACCGGTCATCCTGATACCCCTGCTGGAAAATTACAGGTAGCAGAAAAAAGATAGACCAGGCCAGGACATGGATGATGGCGGTTTGGTACTTTTGAAAAAAAGTTTTTGGGCTTCTCATTCGGTTGGGTTGGTATTTAGAGGCAAGATAACGAATAGTAAGATAAGCATTTTGATGCATTTTTTTGGCGCAAACCTGGCGGATCCCCGGATGGTACCTGCAGTAAAAAAAGAAACCGGTCTGTTTAGACCGGTTTCACCAGGGCAGTCAATGTTTGATAGCCGAAGTTTCAGTGGTTAACCTACCGTAAAATGTTGGAGATAGGTCTTTTTTCCATCCTTTATGCTGATGGTGTATTGGTCTTTGATGGCTTTTTCAAAATTGAAAACCTTGTCAAAGCTTCCATCAACGCTTGCTGATTCTCTGAAAACTTCGTCTTTGTTGCTATTGGTGATTTTTATGTCCACCTTTTTGAGGTCCTTGTCTGATAAAGTGAAAATTACTTTATCACCAACAACCTGAAAAACAGATGAATTGATTTTCTCCTCTTTTTGGGTGATGGCTATTTTATCCCCTTTGAGCTCCAGGGTATAAGTCACACTGGCCTGAGGGTTGTCCACCGTAAAGTAATAGGTGCCTGCTGCCAATTGTTCCAGGTTAAACTTTTTTGCATAGTCGTTGTCGTACACGGTGGTATAAAACAGGGTATTGGCTGTTTGGTCTGAGATTTTTATGGTAGAGGACTTTGAATGGGAGTCTAGGCTAAAGTACAGGTTCTTACCTTCGTTGCTACTGATCAGGCTGTTGGGGGGTACTGGTGTCATGCTGGTCAGGGATACAAGTACAAAAGCTGCTATTGCGGAAATTTTCATTAAATTTTTCATGTTTTTACAATTTTAGGTCTGCCAACTGACAGACTGATGATGAATGTATTACATGACAAACATAAGGAGTATGAAAGGCTTAAATCCGGGAAGGAGATAAACCGGGGAAAGTTTGCGATGAACTCTAAAAAGTTTGCGGTGAAAGTTTCTGCGAATCTGCTGTGGATAGGAAAAAGTACTTTTTTCCCAGAGATAAACCCAAGGTATTAACCCCATTTATCCGGATATAAGATGAATCACAAGTGGTGTTGCTGGAAAAATAGCATTTTCTACGGATGGTTTTTTCCCTATTTTTAGTCGATGGAACATTTGTCCAAATAAATTTGGAGGCTAATAAACAAAAAGAAAATTTCATTGATGTACGAAAAGAGCGTTGGGCTGACAAAAAACCGACCTGTCCTGAATTTTCTCAGGAGGTGTGCGGCAGGATGGCGGGAGGAAGGATTTTTTTGTCTTGAATTTTTTGTTTCTTTTTGTTTCAAGACAAAAAGAAAGAGGAAAGAAGAATCAATTCACAAGATAAAGGTCTAATTTATAAAACCAGGATAATCTAATTAAGCAAACTAATGATTAAAAGACAAGTGAAAAATATTTTTTCAAAATTCGATTTGATTTAGGTATTTAATATATTCCTATCGGTTTTTAAAAGGGATAAACCGGGAAAATCTTGCGGTAAAAGTTTTTGCGAACCTACAGAGGATAGGATAAAGTACTTTTATTCACCAGGGAAAACCCCAATGTTTTAACCCAAATTATCCGGATTCAGGCCGGAAAATAATTAAGATACCCTAATTTTTTACCTGGGCAGGTGGTAAAAATGTCCATCCTCGGCTCCGGCCAATACCTCTGGAATACCATCATTGTTCCAATCCACAAAGGTAGGACTGGTGGTGTGTCCGGCCAGCATTTTATCCGTTAAAGTGCCTTTGTGTTCGAATACTACTTTGTCCGGGTTTTGACTGATATTCTCAAATAAAGATACGTTCAGGCTGTTGACCAACAGGTCCAGGTCCCCATCATTGTCATAGTCTACAAAACTGATTTTCCTTCTGCCGCTGCTTCCCGCCTCAGCGATATTTAACCTTAAAAGTCCGTTTCCGGTGTCCTGTACTTCATTTTTATTATTGAAAGTAGCTCCATTTTCTCCATAAAAGATTCTTTTTCCGGGCTGCAGGATGGTTTCACCCGCTTTGCTGTCGCCCTGATACCAGGTCAAATAACCATCCTGGTCCAGCATGATCAGGTCCATGACACCATCCTCATTCCAGTCAATGGCATAGGGAGTGGTCCGCCATTGACTGACCAGTTCGTCCGCTTCCGGCTTCCACCAGTTCCAGGCAGGGTAGGGTGGATCCTGTTTGCCCCAATCTACCTTCACAGGCTGGGGCGCTTTTAGTTCTGTGCCGGTATTCCGGATCCATTCCACCTTACCCCAGATGGAATTGAAAATGATATCCTGATGACCATCTCCATCCCAGTCGGCAACTGAGAGGGTGGTATAGCCCCACTTGGCTTCCGCCGGACCCTGAATGGAGCCATTCTCTCCGGCCTGTATGCGAATGGCTTCGCCATTGACTTCCAATAATTCGGGTTCAGCCCAACTTGGATTGGGTCCCCCAGTCAGGTTTTCTATAAAGGCAATGTACCCGGCGGAATTTCCAGCGATCAGGTCTTCATCTCCGTCATTGTCCCAATCCACGCTTACCGGAGTGACCAGGGCTCCGAATTTTAAATGATCCGCCTGTTGACGGAAATACCGGGGTGAAGTAAATTCCGGGATGCCATGATGCATTTTTCCGGTATTTCGTATCCAGGCTACCCTTCCGTCTTCATCTCCTACGATCAGGTCCACATGGCCGTCCTGGTCCCAGTCTACGGCAACTGGAATGATCATCTCCAGGTCCATTTTGATAGGGCCTTGCTGGTTTTCCATAAACACACCGGCGGCATATTCGGGTTTTTCACGGGTACCCACATTTTCAAAGTAAGTCAACCGATCTAAAAATTCTCCACAAATCAAGTCCAGGTCCCCATCCCCGTCAAAATCGGCCAGGTTGGGAGAAGGGGCACCGTACACATCTATTTCTTTTCCCCTGGCCTGGAGTCGTCCCCGGTTATGGTATTCCCCGTCTTTGTTCTCCAATAGGTATACATAGCCATGCAGGGGACCGTTTACCCAATTCCCCGTGCTGTCGTAGGCATTGTCCCAGCCATAGTCTGACCAGTCGTCCATACCCACCAATATATCCAGGTCTCCATCTCCATCGTAGTCGGCCATTTTCCATTGATTAAAACGGGGGTTTTTCCCCAAATCCTTGGTGAGTTCCTCGACTGGAAACAATGCCTCTGGAAGGGAATCCAAGGCAGTCAGAAAGTTCCGGAGTACAGCCCCTGGAATGGTTACCTTAGGCTCTCCCAATCCGGTATGGGAAACCTGAACCTTGGGAATGGCATCTCCCAATCTGACGGGCGGAGCAAAATCAGGAAAAGCCGCTCCGCTGGTATTTTCGAAAAAGTAAAGCCCGTTAAATGGCTTATCCGGACAGGAAACCAGCAGGTCCATGTCTCCATCCCCATCGTAGTCCATGGGCAGGGGCCAGGCCCAAAGCCCCACTCCCAGAAAGGAGGTGGCATCCGGACGGTTGTAATTGACCCGGTAGAATTCAGAGTCGACTTCAGTTCCTATTGTCTGCGGTTCCTGACAGGCTGAGCCCAGCATCAGGGTGGAGACAAGAAGTACGAGGCAATTACGAAAGGAGGTTGACATAAGAGAATCTTTTAACCGGGGTATCAATGAAGAGAATTTTAAAATGCGTTTTTTATATGCTACCACGGTAGGAGTAAAATGGGCCATTATCCCCTACCCATATAAGGCATACCATTGGCCATCAGGGTAATCCAGGGGATATTGGTGTCCAGCGGCAAGCCCGCCATGTACACCACTGCCCGGCCTACCTCTGTTACATCCATGGTGGGTTCTATCTTGTGGCTCCCGTCAGCCTGCAGGATACCCTTTTCTATCTTTGTGGTCATCGCACTTCTGGCATTGCCAATATCGATCTGCCCACAGACGATATCATGTGCTCTGCCGTCCAGATTGGTGCAGCGGGTAAGACCGGTAACGGCGTGTTTGCTTGCAGTATAAGCCACTGATAAGGGCCTGGGAATCTGTGCGGATATGGAGCCGTTATTGATGATGCGGCCGCCTCTGGGCTGCTGCTTTTTCATCAACCTGAAGGCCTCCTGTGTACAAAGAAAAGCTCCGGTCAGATTGGTGTCAATAACCATCTTCCAATCGGCAAATGCCAGCTCTTCTAAAGGTACTGATGGGGCATTTACCCCGGCATTGTTAAACAGCAGGTCCAGCCGGCCAAAGTTTTTTTCGGTCTTAAGAAAGAGTTGCCTGACATCGGCGGGGTCGGTGATATCTGCGGGGCAGACCAGGTGAGTGTTCCCGGCACAAAGTTGGGCTGTTTCTTCCAGTTTTTCTTTTCTTCTTCCGGTGAGTATCAGGGTCCACTGTTCTTCAGCCAGGGCTTGAGCCACTGCTCGTCCTATTCCCGAACCGGCACCGGTGATGATGGCAGTTTTGGTTTTTTGAGTCATGAATTTTGAAGTTGTATGTTTTCTTCCCGGACATAGTTCCGGATAATTTCCTCCACATCCCTGTCGGCTGTAAATCCAAGTTGATCTGCTTTTTGGGTATTGAAATGGGGAGGCCAGGTCAGGACGATACTTTGGAGAAAGTCATCCGGCTTGTGGTTAAGGAGTTGGGTTATTTCCGGACCCGCTACTTTTTCCAGGCAGTCGATCATGTGTTGCACAGAAACGGTAAGACCCGGCAGGTTAATGGTCCGGTCCTCACCGATCACTTCAGCCTCCAATGCGGCCGCATGGATCAGGTTTTTTACCACTTGTTTGGGAGACAGAATCCAGAACTCGGAGGCAGGATCTACCGGATAGCTGGCTTGCTGCCCGTTCAGTGGTTCGCGGATAATACCGCTTAAAAAGGAGGAAGTAGCGGCATTGGGTTTTCCGGGGCGCACGGTAATGGTGGGTAGCCTCAGGCAGCGGGCATCTACAAATCCCCTGCGGCTGTAGTCATTCATCAGCAGGTCAACGATAGCCTTTTGAGTGCCATAGGAGCTTCTGGGTTTGGGGGCGGTGTTTTCTGTAATGACCTGATGGACATCTCCACCAAAAATCCCGCAGGAACTGGCAAAAACGATGCGGGGCTGATGTCCCAGCTCCCGGCATTTTTCCAACAGGTGCAATGAGCCCCTAAGGTTGACCTGCATGCCCAGGTCAAAATTCTTCTCTGCTTCCCCGCTTACCACGGCAGCCAGGTGGAAAATCAAGTCAGGTTTTTTTTCCAGTAGGGGGTCCGTTTGTGCGGGGTCCCCAAAATTTCCGGTTATACAGGAAAAACCTGGGTTTTCTTTCAATGCCTCAGGAATGTGGAGGTCAAAAAGACTGATGGAAGCATTCGGATTTTTTTGCCGGTATTCCATAGCCAGCCGGCTACCGATAAATCCTCCTGCACCGATAATCAATACATGCATGGTTAATGGGTTAATTTTAAACTAAAGGTATTATCCAGGTCAGCAGCCAAACTTGCAACATCCCTGCCAACGATATGATGGCCAATAAAAAGGTCCATGTTTTAAGGGCTTCTTTTTCGGTAAGCCCACTCATTCTGGCCACTACCCAGAAGGCACTATCATTCATCCAAGATACAAAAAGGGAACCAAATCCCATAGCCATCAACAGGTAAACAGGATGATAGGGCAGGTCAAAATTGTTTCCCAGCAAGGCCGTAATGATGGCTGCACTGGAAATCATGGCTACTGTGCCGGAACCCTGAGCGGTTTTCAGCACAGCGGCTATGAGCCAGGCCAGGGGCACCAGGTGCAGATCAAGTCCTGCTGTGGCCTGTTTGATGGCATCCCCAATACCGCTTTGTCCGATCATGGCTCCGTATGCCCCGCCTGCACTGGTAATCAAAATGATCAGACCGCCTATTTCCAGTGGTTTTCCGATTTTGGTCCAGAGGTCATTTGCACCAAGGTTTTGGGATCTGGCCCATAAATACAGGGCAAGACCCGTACCGGCTGCCATGGCCGCATTCTTATTTCCTATTAGGGCCAGTCCCTCCGGTATTTGACCCGTAATGGCTTCATACAAAGAGGCGGTTCCTATCAGAATGATGGGAAGAATGATGGGTGCGAGAGACAGAGAAAGTGACAGCTCTTTGGCAACTTTGGGTGAATCATTTGAATGGATCCTTACTGGAATATTGAGCCTGCGGTTCATCTTTTTACCTACCCAGATTACCAAAATTGCGGGTAAAATACCCAAAGCCAGCCCTGTAAGGATCACGATTCCCAGGTCTATGCCCATGGTTTCAGCCATAATCAACGGTCCCGGAGTGGGAGGCACAATGCTGTGTGTAATGGCAGCACCTCCCCCTATGGCGGTGACATACAAAACGTAGTCTTTTCCTGTTTTTAAAGCCAGGGTGATGCCCAGTGGTATCAGCAAAAAGAACACCGTGTCCAGAAATACCGGCACAGAAAGGATAAAACCGGCAAGCATCAAAGCCAGGGAGGCCCGTTTTTCTCCCATCGTTTTAAGAAGCTGGTTGACGATGTTTGCTGCTGCCCCACTTTCCATCATGGCCGATCCGATGATGGCTGCCAGGGCGATGACCCATGCAATATTGCCTGCCATGGTACCCAGCGCTTGCATGGGTGACTCGAGCGCTGCTACCAAGCCACCTTCTGCTATCAGATCAGGGCTGAGCAATCCTACATACACCGCTGCCAATACCAGTGCAATAAACGGATGAAACCGCCATTTTGAAATCAGCAATGTTACCAATCCAATACTGGATAGCAGGATGACAAATGGCCAATAAACGGCATGGAAAATTGAAAACATGCTTTAATTAAAGAAAAATTTCTTGGATTTAAACCATTTTTATGTTTTGATACAGGTTTTTTTTGAAACGGAGAAATGGATAGGAAATCGAGCCTGCCTGAGACAGACAAGCATGACGAAAATGTTACATGGTGGAATGCCTCGATAGCACCGACAGTTATCGACGGGAAGCATGCGGGGTGCTCCTGGTTTACGATCGGGACAGGCTATCCCGATCTTCGTCGCTCCAGGACAAGCTGAAACATCTGAAAGAAATTTATAAAGACATGAATTCTTTGCTTGCTTCCTTTGTTTTAATCGGATATATTGACTGGTGAACAAGCAGTAATTTTGTAATCTGGATTGATTTTTTGAAAATCGAAAACATGGAGCAGTTGAAAGAAGAAGATAAGATAAAGAAAGCTTTTAAGGAAAGAGACTGGGCAGAAATAAAAAGTGCAGATTCCTGGGCAGTATTCAAAGTCATCAGTGAATTTGTCGAAGGTTTTGAAAAGTTGGCCAAAATCGGACCTTGTGTGTCTCTTTTTGGATCCGCCCGAACCCAGTCAGACAACCATTATTACCAGGTAGCAGAAGCCATTGCAGGCAAATTGGTAAGACATGGCTATGGGGTGATAACAGGGGGAGGCCCGGGGATCATGGAAGCCGGAAATAAAGGTGCCCATACCGAGAAAGGCAAGTCTGTGGGTTTGAATATCCTATTGCCCTTCGAACAATTCAATAACATCTATATCGACCCTGACAAGTTGATAACCTTTGATTACTTCTTTGTCCGAAAGGTGATGTTCACCAAATATGCCCAGGGTTTTATTGTACTTCCTGGCGGTTTCGGCACCCTAGACGAATTGTTTGAAGCGTTGACCCTGATCCAGACCAAGAAAATCGGCAGGTTTCCTATAGTACTGGTGGGAAAGGGTTATTGGGGGGGACTCATTGACTGGATCAAGGAGGTGGTGCTGAGTGCCCATCACAACATCAATAAAGAAGACCTGGACCTATTTGCCCTGGTAGATACTGCGGATGAGGCGGTAGCTGTCATTGATAATTTTTACAGCAAATATCTTTTATCTCCAAATTATTAAGCAATTGGACTCCAAACACCTTAACTATTTATATTTTCTTATCGCCATACAGTTTGTACTGATCGGATATTTGTTTTTCAATCCAGTTGGCAAGGAAAAAGAATTTCAAGCTTCCGGCGACAATGTGGCTGAAATAAGGGAAGCTCAGGCGAGTCAACTTCCAAGGGTAAAAATATTCGACCTTCTGGAAGCACCCGAATTTGCCGGCGAAAAAGTACCCATGGAAGACCCTGAAGTCTATGAACGCTACGAAAGAGAAGTTTATGTCAATGCCTATTGGGAATCCAATACGCTTTTGATGATGAAGAGGGCCGGTAAATTCTTTCCATTCATTGAGCAAACCCTGAAGGAAAATGGCATACCAGAGGATTTTAAATATGTAGCCCTGATAGAGTCCGGCTTGATGAATGTAACTTCCCCTGCGGGGGCCAAGGGTTTTTGGCAGTTTATGAAAGGTACCGCAGGTGATTTTGGTTTGGAAGTAAGCAGGGATGTAGACGAAAGGTACCATTTTGAAAAATCAACCCTTGCTGCCTGCAAATACCTCAGGTCATCCTATGGAAAGTTTGGTAACTGGACCAGTGTAGCGGCCAGTTATAACATGGGTATCGCAGGAATTACCCGAAGGAAAAATCAGCAGCTGAGTCCAAATTACTATGACCTGTACCTGAATGAAGAAACCAGCAGGTATTTGTTCAGAGCACTTGCACTGAAAGAGATTTTTGAGCATCCGGGCAAATTCGGCTTTGAGCTGCAACAGGATGACCTGTATGCACTTCCTCCCCTGAAGGAGATTGAAGTCTCAGAAAGCATCAGTGACCTGGCCGAATGGGCAAGGTCCGAGGGCAGTAATTACAAAGAAGTGAAAATCTATAATCCATGGCTGATAAACAGGCAGCTCAGTGTGAGGAGAGGCCGAACTTATGTCATAAAACTACCTGTTTAAGAAAAAGTTATTGAAGGATAAAAATTTATCAGTATCTTAACAGGCAATCCTTACCTACATGAAAAAGCCTGTTATTCTGCTGCTCATTTTCGCCGGGGTACTATTTGCCCTGTTTCAGCTATTGCCCTTGCTCGTAAACAATTACCTGAACAACAATGCCGAGAGGATTGTCCGCAACATGATTACCCGGACAAACGATTTTGCCGGGCATGAGGTGCATTTTGGTAATATCCAATTAGATTACGACTACAGGGGAACATTTTTAAAAATGGAATCAGTCGATATCATGCCGGGGGAAGGCCTGGAGGATGTTGAGAAAATCAAATTTCATTTAAGCTTTGAAGAGGCCAGCCTTACGGGCTTTCGCTGGGTGGATTTTTTGTTTTTTAACAGTATCAAATTAGACTCGGCTTATATAGAAAATGTCCTCTTGGAAACGGTAACTCCTGATTGGGAAGAATTAGGTAAAGATGAGCTGGAAGGGGGTAATGAAGGTAAGGATTACCAAAATATAGGGTTAAATCACTTGCGGGTAAATCAGGTATCCTTCGAAAACAAGGATGCTGCCACGGATTCTGTGAGATTGTCCATCAAGGATTTATTTGTTTTTGCAGATGGATTTAACCTCAGCAGGGAAGATAAAGAAAGTCCGGAGGCCCTTTTCTCCGTAGACAATATAGAAGGTTACATGGACGAGGCCCAGGTGCATGTCAACGAGTACATGAATACGATCAGTACGAAAGATCTTTCTTTCAATACCACGGATCAGAGGATGGTAATTGAGCAGGTCTCCTTTCATAACAAACTGGATAAATACGAATACATCAATAAATTTGAGAAGGAAACCAACTGGATGGAGTTGTCCAATGCCCGGCTACAGGTAGAAGGGATGGATTTTCAGGAATTTTTCAGAAAAGGCAGGATTATGGCAGCTAGCCTTCACCTGGACCAGATGGAACTGGAGGTATTCAGAGACAAAAGGAAACCCGAGGATACCACCAAACGGCCTAAAATGGTCCATGAAATCCTTGGTGAATTGCCCAGGCAGCTAGATTTAAAGACCATATCCATCGATGGGGCCTATATTGCCTATGAGGAGCGGCCTGATACCAAAGCCCCATCCGCAGGCAAAATATTTTTTGATCAGGTCAATGGGGAAATAACCGGGTTTTCTAATGTCAAGGATGAGAGCGCTGACAACGATACCTTGAAAATTCTGGCCAAGGGTCGACTAATGGGGACGGGTCTGATAGACATGCAGGCCAATTACCTGATCAATGATGAAAACGGCAAGTTTTTTATGAAGGGGAAGGTGGGAGGAATGGTACTTGCCCCACTCAATGATCTGATCATGCCTGCCACCAGAGTGGCCTTAAAAAGTGGTAGGTTAAACGATTTGTATTTCGATATAGAAGCCGACGAACTGGAGGGTACCGGGGAGGTGATTGTCAAATATGAGGACCTGGAAATTGAGATCCTGGATAAAAACTTCGAAAGGGACCAGAATATTTTCCGAAAACTGGGTGCATTTTTAGCCAATAAGGTGGTGATCCGGTCTCAAAATCCCAATAAGTCGGGTAATCTCAGCAAAGGGGATGTTTATTTTAAGAGAGCGCAGCATAAATTTATTTTTCATTATTGGTGGAATCTGGTATTGAGTGGATTAAAATCAACCCTTACCGGTGAATCGGAGGAGGAAATGAGAGAAAAATGAGCGGCCTTGCTGAAAGTGAACCTTATGCCCCTTTTTGAGTTTATTTGATTTGGATTAGGGGCTTTAGCTTCCTAATGCTTAATTTTGTTCTTTCGATTCAACTATTGCGCAAACCTTTACCTATGTCAGCAGAAAACCAATCCTCACAGGACCACATAGAAATATTTGGTGCGAGGGAACACAACCTCAAAAATCTGGACCTGGCAATTCCCAGAAACAAGCTGGTAGTCTTTACAGGATTAAGTGGAAGTGGGAAAAGTTCGCTGGCATTTGATACCATTTATGCGGAAGGACAGCGGCGCTACATGGAAAGTTTTTCTGCCTATGCCCGTTCATTTTTAGGTGGTATGGAGCGGCCAGATGTGGATAAGATCAATGGTTTGTCTCCGGTTATTTCCATTGAACAGAAAACCACTTCCAAAAATCCAAGATCCACGGTAGGCACGGTAACGGAGATTTATGACTTTATGCGCCTGCTTTATGCCCGCGCAGGTGAAGCTTTCTCCTATCTCTCCGGGGAGAAAATGGTGAGGCAAACAGAGGATCAGATCATAGATCAAATTTTCCAGGGCTTTGCAGGTAAGAAACTATCTATCCTGGCACCTGTGGTAAAAGGCAGAAAAGGGCACTACCGGGAGCTTTTTGAAACAGTAAGGAAGATGGGCTATTCCAAGGTTCGGATTGATGGATTGCTTGAGGAGGTGCAGCCTAAAATGCAGGTAGACCGCTATAAAATACATGACATTGAGGTGGTGATTGATCGGGTAATTGCTGAGGAGGAGGACAGGTACAGGATTAGCCAATCCCTGAAAACTGCCCTGCAAATTGGCAAAGGCATCATGATGTTATTGGATGAATCCGGCAAAATAGATTATTTCTCCAAATTCCTGATGGATCCGAAAACAGGTCTCAGTTATGATGAACCGGCGCCAAATGCCTTTTCTTTCAATAGTCCCTACGGGGCCTGCCCCACTTGCAATGGACTGGGAATCATAGAGGAGATCACCAGGGAAAGCGTGATTCCGGACCCCTCATTGAGCATCAGCAGAGGAGGGATTGCTCCCCTTGGCGAATACCGGGATATCTGGATATTCAAGAAAATTGAGGCCATACTCAAGCGCCACAAGGGCAGTCTGGCCACCCCCATATCAAAACTTGACGATAAGGTCGTCCAAACCCTGCTTTACGGTGACAAAACCGAAGTCGCAGTAGATTCCGTAAAGTATCCCGGAACCAAGTGGACCACCACTTTTGAAGGCATACTTAATTTTTTGCAAAAGCAGCAGGAAGGCGGCTCTGATAAAATACAAAAATGGATCGCTGATTTCACCAGCAGCCGTACCTGTCCTGATTGTGAGGGATATCGGCTGAAGAAAGAAGCCCTTCACTTTAAAATGGCAGGAAAACATATTGGTGAACTTGCACAAATGGATATCAGTACTTTAGGAGTCTGGTTTTCTGATCTGGAGGAACGGATGACGGAAAGGCAAAAAATCATCGGTGCGGAAGTCCTTAAGGAGATACGAAAGCGCATTGGCTTTTTACTAGACATAGGCCTGGATTACCTTTCCCTGAACCGACCCCTGCGTACCCTTTCCGGAGGTGAGGCCCAACGGATTCGCCTGGCTACCCAGATTGGCACCCAGCTGGTGGGGGTGCTTTATATCCTGGACGAACCCAGTATTGGATTGCATCAAAGGGACAATGTAAAGTTAACGCATGCCCTGAAAGACCTCAGGGATTTGGGTAATTCGGTGATCGTGGTAGAACATGACCGCGACATGATGCTCGAAGCCGACCACGTGGTGGATATCGGACCCGGGGCAGGCAGGCATGGAGGACAGATCGTGGCCAGTGGTACACCCCAGCAACTCTTATTGTCTGACAGCTTAACAGCCAAATACCTCAATGGGGAACTGAGTATACCGGTACCTGGGAAAAGAAGAAAGGGAACAGGCAAAAAATTACAATTAAAGGGGGCTAGCGGGCATAACCTCAAACGGGTCAATCTGGACATTCCTTTGGGAACCATGGTCTGCGTCACGGGGGTCTCCGGGTCAGGCAAAAGTTCTTTGATTCATGAAACCCTTTATCCCCTGCTCAACAGGCAATTTTACAATTCCAGGAAGGAACCCCTGCCCTATAAGGAGATCAGGGGATTGGAACATTTGGACAAGGTGATAGAAGTAGACCAGTCTCCCATTGGCAGAACCCCCAGATCCAATCCGGCCACCTACACAGGAGTTTTTACCGATATCAGGGCACTTTTTACGGAACTTCCAGAGGCCAAAATCAGAGGATATAAACCCGGGAGGTTTTCATTTAACGTAAAGGGAGGCCGCTGCGAGGATTGTGGAGGTGGAGGAATGAAGTTGATAGAAATGGATTTTCTTCCGGATGTGCACATTCCCTGCGAGACCTGTAAAGGTAAGCGGTACAACCGGGAAACCCTGGAAGTAAGGTTTAAAGGTAAATCAATCGCTGATGTACTGGACATGACGGTGGAGCAGGCAGTGGAATTTTTTGAAAATCAGCCTAAGATATTAAGGAAGGTCAAAACCTTGCATGAGGTAGGTCTGGATTACATCACCCTGGGCCAACATGCCACCACTTTATCCGGAGGTGAAGCGCAACGGGTAAAATTGGCCACGGAACTTTCGAAAAAAGATACCGGCAAGACTTTTTACATTCTGGATGAACCCACTACAGGCTTGCATTTTCAGGACATCGGGCACTTGCTGGAGGTGTTGAACAGGTTGGTAGATAAGGGGAATACCGTTTTGATCATCGAACACAATATGGATGTGATCAAAGTGGCTGACCATATTGTGGACCTGGGACCTGAGGGGGGAGAGAAAGGTGGAGAGATATTATTCAGTGGAAAGCCCGAAGATATGGTAGATCACCAAAGCAGTTATACAGCCAGGTTTTTGAAGCCGGAGTTAACAGGAAAAGTAGATGTAGAGGCTTGATGCCCGTTTTTTAAAATTAATGTTAACATAAAATTAATTTTCCGAAGATAATTTTAAAATTTCATAATTTACATTTCTACGGGAGTTATGATTTTTAAGTCAACTTTGTGGCGTTATTCAAACTGACTTACTAATCTATTACTCATTATGAAGAAAATTTTCAAAGGATTGACCGCTTTGGTACTGGCAGTAAGTTTACTTGCCGCTTGTGGAGAAGAGGAACAACCCAACAATTTTGTATCGATAACGGGAATACCGGCTACTGCCGTGATCGAAGCAGGTGAAACCGTAGGCCCGGTAACTGCCAGCATTTCTGCTAACGATGGTTTGGCCACTTTGGTGATCCGAAAAGATGGATCCACTCTTGAAACCATAAATTTTAATGGAGAAACTTCTGCAAGCCATGAATTTTCCTATACTTCTACCGATGAAGATGCCAACAGCAATGTGGTTTTTGAGTTTGTGGCTACAGATAGCAATGGAGACACGCAGACGGTCACACACGTACTTACAGTAGGGGCTGTGGCGACTACCATTAGAATTGCCGAAAATATTGAAGAGGATGCGGTATGGGAAACAGGAAAAACCTACATCTTGGGTGGTAGAATTACTGTAACCAACGGAGCTACGCTGACCATCGAACCTGGAGTGGTGGTGAAGGGAGAAACTGGCTCAGGAGCCAACGCAACAGCCTTGGTCATTGCCAGAGGAGCTAAAATCAATGCAGCAGGAGAGCCAGATCAGCCCATTATTTTTACTGCAGTGGCTGATGAAATCGAACCCGGCATGGTAGCCAGTCCAAACATGGATCCGGATATTGATGGCCTTTGGGGTGGTCTGCTTGTCTTGGGAAAGGCCCCCAGTTCTTTCGCTGGTGATGTGTCGGAGATACAAATTGAAGGCATTCCTCCTTCTGATACAAATGGACTTTATGGGGGAGATGATCCTGAAGATGATTCCGGAGTATTGAAATATATCTCCATCCGGCATGGCGGAGCCAATATAGGAGAAGGTAATGAAATCAATGGCCTGACACTGGGTGGCGTAGGCTCTACTACAATAATAGAGAACATTGAGGTCATTGCCAATCAGGATGATGGTATTGAGTGGTTTGGAGGTACTGTTAGTGTGAAGAATGCAATTGTATGGAATTCAGGTGATGATGCATTGGATACGGATCAAGCCTGGTCCGGTACGATGGATAATTTTATCCTGCTCTGCGGTGCCAACACCGACCATGCCCTGGAGATTGACGGTCCCGAAGGATCATTCAATGCTGCCCACACCCTCACAAATGGAACCGTAATAGGGCATCCAGCTTCTGAGTTAGGTGATTTTCGTGACGGTGCCAGGGGTACATTCGAAAACATATATTTCTTTGGATTTCCCGATCCGGCCGAAACTGATGGAAGGGGGGACTTGTCTTTAAGTGGAGATGTAAGCCTTGCCAACTTCGAGAACGGTATACTGAATTTTAACAACCTGGAAGTTACCCTGGCAGCCGGTGTGACCCTTGAAACCGTTTTCCGAAACGGTACCCATGAACATGCCAGTGAAGTGGCTCTTGGAGAGAACACTGTAGGAGCAGACAAATCAGCATTTGAAGGCTGGTCCTGGGCTGCTGTTGCAGGACAATTAGACGATTTATAATCACTGAAAACCAAATCATTTTTTAAAAGGGATGCCTCAGGCATCCCTTTCCTTACTTTTTATCATTACATCGCTGTATTTATTAAAAACAAAAAAATGAAAAGATTAATCTTAGGCTGGCTTTGCATGGGAATGATTTTCCTGTCTGCAAATGTGTCAGCCCAAAATGGTACCATCAGAGGGACCATATTTGACGCCGGGACCGGTGAACCTTTATTTGGGGTAGCAGTTTCTGTGGTAGGCAGTCAGACGGGAGCAGTTACCGACTTTGACGGGGATTTTGAAATTCCTATAGCTCCCGGAACTTATGAATTACAGGCTTCATTTATCTCCTTCAACGTCCTAAACCTGAAGGATGTGCAGGTAAAGTCCGGTGAAGTTACTGTTTTGGATAATTTAAAGATGGAGGAGTTTACCTCTGATCTGGAAACGGTGACCATCTCAGCAGAAGCTATCCGGACCACCGAAGCAGCTTTAATGACGGTAAAGAGAAATGCGGCCCAATTGATGGATGGGATTTCTGCGTCTTCTTTCCGACAGATTGGTGATGGTAATGCCGCTGCGGCCATTAAGCGGGTGACAGGGGTTTCCATTGAAGGAGGCAAATACGTTTACATTCGTGGATTGGGAGACAGGTACACCAAGACAGTACTCAATGGGGTAGATATCCCGGGGCTGGACCCTGACAGAAATACCATACAGATGGATATTTTTCCTACCAATATCATTGACAATATCATTGTGTCCAAGTCCTTTACCAGTAACCTGTCCGCAGACTTTACGGGTGGTGTGGTAGATATTGAGACCAAGGATTTTCCGGAGGAGAAAACCATGAGGTTTTCCCTTAGTGGAGGATACAATCCTTCCATGCATTTCAATGAAAACTTCCTGACAGCCTCAGGCAGTACTACGGATTTCCTTGGTTTTGACAATGGATACCGGGCAATCCCTACCAAAGGAGAAACCGATATTCCGCAATTTGGGGATGTTATCGGTAGTCCTTCCGGAGAAAGAGGTCAGCTGTACCAACGCATCTTAAGGGATTTCAATCCGGAATTTGGAGGGAGAAAAGAACAAAACCTGGCTAATTTTAGCATGGGATTCTCACTGGGCAACCAGGTAGGGCTGGGTAGCAATAAATTGGGTTATAACCTCGCCATTACCTATAAAAATACTTCTGAGTATTATAAAGATGCTCAGTACAACCTCTATGGAAAGCCAAGAGGTAGTGGAGACTTTGCCCTGGAGCCACTGGAACAATCCATGGGAAATTTTGGGGTAAACAATGTATTATTGGGAGGCCTGGCTGGACTGGCCTATAAAACAGACTTTTCAAAATACAAACTAAACCTGATTCGCCTGCAGAATGGCGAATCCAAAGTGGGTGTTTTCGATTTTGTCAATACCAATTTGGGAGCGGTCTTTGAAGCTGATCAGTACAACATAGAATACAGCCAGCGTTCCCTGACTAACCTGATGCTCAGTGGAGCTCATTTTCTTCCTGGAGGTGATTGGGAGGTCCAATGGAAGGTTTCTCCAACCCTATCCACGATTGATGATCCGGATGTACGGGTACTCAGGTTTCGCAGGCCAAACAACACCATTTCTTCAGAAGTGGGTTTGCCCCAGCGTATCTGGAGGTCCCTTGAGGAGCAAAACCTGGTGGGCAAACTGGATTTGACCAGAAATCATACCTTATTCGGGAAATCGGCCAGGTTGAGGTTTGGATCTTCCTTGACTTACAAGCAAAGGGATTTTCTTATCCAGGATTTTCAATTTTCCACAGGGAATACCACTTTTACGGGCGATCCCAATGAAGTAATGAATGAAGAGAATCTTTTCTCAGAAAACAATAGGAATGGTGTTCGCTACAACCCATTGTTTATCCCTAACAATCCCAACAGGTTTGACGCCAATTTACAAAATATCGGCATTTATGCGCACAGCGAGTTTTCACCCATGGAAAACTTAAAAGCCATCGTAGGCTTAAGGGCGGAAAAATACGAGCAATATTATACCGGTTCCAATCAGACCCAAACCATTGTTTTTGATAATGAAAAGGTCTTGGATGATTTGGATTTGTTTCCCACGATCAACCTGATCAGCAATCTGAAGGAAAACCAAAATATCCGATTATCCTTTTCCAGAACCATCGCAAGGCCATCTTTTAAGGAAATGTCCTTTGCGGAAATACTGGACCCCATTACCGGCCGGACTTTTATTGGTGCACTATTTCAGGAAACAACCAATGGAGGCGCCGAAGTGCTTTGGGATGGGCAGCTGGAAGCCACCAGGATAAATAATTTCGATCTGAGATGGGAGCAATTTCTTCCTGCCGGCCAGCTTTTATCCTTAAGTGCTTTTTATAAAACTTTTGATCAACCGATAGAAATGGTGCAGTTTTTATCAGATCCGGGTTCCTTTCAGCCCAGGAATGTGGGTAACGGTACCGTTGCCGGAGTGGAGCTGGAGTTGAGAAAATCACTGTCTTTTATGGATCCAAAGTTGGAAAACTTCTTTTTCACTTTTAATGGCACCCTCACTTCGTCCAGCATTCAGATGTCCGCTTCTGAGTTGCAGTCCAGAAGACTAACCGCCAGGGAGGGGGAAGTCATTTCTTCTACCCGGGATATGGCCGGTCAGGCACCCTATATCATCAATTCGGGCATTGCCTATAACAATTACGTATCAGGTCTGGAAGCGGGATTGTTTTACAATGTGCAGGGCGCTACCCTCAATTATATTGGGTTTGGTAACCGTACAGATACCTATACCGTCCCATTTCACGCCTTGAATTTAAGTCTGAACAAGACCTTTGGCGCAGAAGAAAGGGTACAGGCTGGCTTCAATGTTCAAAACCTGCTCAATCAGTCAAGACAGGAAGTGTTCAGGTCCTACAATGCTGAAGACCAGATTTTTTCCAGTCTCAACCCCGGTACATTGATCAATTTGAATTTCGCCTATTCGTTTTAATTCATTTAATAAACCACATGCATGAATATCCCTTCAAATAGGAGGGATATTTTTTTTGTTTTAATGTTAATAAATTGTTAAATTTAATTAACGTTGAATTAATATATACTCCAATGCGTGGTTTTAGCACATGTGTACTCTGGTTTTTTCTTCCTTTGCTGTGGCATGCCTCAGCTTTGGCTGGAGGGAATACGGATACGCACGGGGCGGTTCCCAATACCGGTAAAGCCTGGGTGGACTCCTGGAGGACTGAAAGTGAGCGGTTTGCGGATTTATATGAACTTTTGGAGAAAGATTTCAGGAAATTCGGGAACAGCGAAAAAATGGTCAAAAATATTTTTTACCGTGCGCACCAAAAATTATTTCACCGTTACCAACAGTTTACCCTGGACAAGGATGCCCTTGACCAGGGACTTTACGATTGTGTGAGCGGTTCCCTGATTTTGGCCACCTTCCTGGATTATTTTGGTTTTGCTTATGAAGTGAAGGAAACCACCTATCACGTTTTTCTGCAAGTTGAAGTAGAAGGCAAGCAATTGTTTTTGGAGGTTACCGACCCTCAGGGAGGCTTTATTGCCGATCCGGATGAAAAGGAACAATATCTGAGTGATTTTGCCAGGGAGTCTGGTAGTCAGAAATTATGGGAGGTAGATAAAATGGATCAGTCCCTTGGCACTCCACATATTTACCGATCCATAGACCTACAAAACCTGCTGGGACTGCAATATTTCAACCAATCAATCCGGTATTTCAAGGACGGCAATCCCCTCGCAGCCTACCAGTTTTCCATTACTGCTCTGAAGTACCATGATACCGAAAGGATCCGGGAATTCAGCTGTTTTTTAAAGCAGGAACTGGTATTGGCCGCCAATTAACCCTAGGTAGATTCTAAGTTTCCCAGGATTTTCATCAAAAAATATATTTTGATCCCTTTTCAAGGAAATTTGGACAGAATGAATTATCGGTCACGGGTATTACCGGTAAGTTTTTTCTGGCCATTTCAATGAAACCAATTGAGCTTAAACCGAGTCATTCGGCAAATCACCCTTTAAGGGCGTAGGGGATTTTTTCGTTTGTTTTTATGATTAACTCAAGTTCCGAAAAACGTGCTCTATTGAGCAGATAGGGCCATTAAGTTTGCTATGTTAACAGCTTTTCACCCCATTTTATTCAAAGTGAGGTGAAAAATTAACAAGGATTGCTCGTTTACAATACAATAAAGCCAAATTCGTAGCAACTATATTGCTGTTTTGAGGAATATGAATTAAGGGGATAGCGTGTGCGTATCCATTCAGACTGCCAGGGGTGCCTGGGATGTTTTCAATAGGTTTTATTATTCAAAACGGCACTCAGCGTGATCTTGTCTTCAGATAAGCTACTATTCTGGGTGCAGATTGCATCTTCCACACTTTTATCAGGAATAAAGGTATCTGCGGCATTTGTAATGCCGGTACCCATTAGAAATACGTAATGAACCGTTTCTGGACACGGATACAATTGGCCATAGGACAAGTTTTAGCTGTTTAATGTGCCGAAAATATTTGGGTGTATTTTCAACACCCTTTCCCGCCCGGCCTTAAAATGGCAAAAAAATAAAAAAATCCGTGAAAATCTGTGCGAATCTGTGGTTAAAAAAAAGGATGCACCACAGATTACTCAGATTAACACAGATAAATAATAGAAAAATGGGTCGATTTTGGAGCCAAAAAAATCTGTGAAAATCTGTGCGAATCAGTGGTGAAAAAGCTTCACAAATAAAGCACAAACTCCGTCTCCCCCTAAAAATACAATACATGCTTAAAAAAAGATTGTTTTTAATTTTTTTTATATTTTTTTAAAAATATATTTGCAACTAATGATTTTTTTTTTGC
Source organism: Cyclobacterium sp. SYSU L10401 (assembly GCF_010993705.1). GTDB lineage: Bacteria > Bacteroidota > Bacteroidia > Cytophagales > Cyclobacteriaceae > Cyclobacterium. The sequence continues at coordinate 434,034 of NZ_WOFO01000001.1, forward strand.
AGCTTAGCCTCCATAAAATATTTAGTTTACAAAAACCTAAAAAATTATGGAAAGATTATTTAAAAATTCCAGAAAATTATTGGCTTCTTTTGGAGTGGTGGCTTTTTTGATGGTAGCCGGCTGGCAGTTTGGTGTCGGTGCAACGGGTGCTGTGTTCTCGGAGTCGGAACTGGCATTGGAAAATGCGGTGGCGGGGAGTGATACTATTTGCCAGTTTATTGACAAAAAAAATATGACATTTAAAAAAGGATGTAAACCTGCTCCAGGATGGGTTTGTCACCCATGCTAGATGATTATTATAGAACTGTCTTAAAAAGGCAGTTCTATATTTTTATAATTATAATTATAATATGAACAAGTATATTTCAATATTTTTAATTATTCTTTTAATTAGCTGTCAAACCAATAACGACGGAAATTCGAGATCGCTTAATTCAAAAAACTCAGAAATGGTGGTGAATATTAATATTAATAATATTGCCAAACCATTGAAATTTTCAAAAATATTTGACTCTCTTTATTATGTACCTATAGAAATACCTAAGAATATTCCCGAAATTGCTGAAATATATAAAATCAAAGTTTTTGATAAAAAAATTGGGATTCTTGATGATTTTAATGCTGCACTTCATATAGTTGATTATTCAGGGAATTTAATCAATGCATTCTATGCTGATGGAAGTGAAGGTAAAGGTACATTTCAGGATTTGGAAGATTTTGAGATTTTGGGGGATACATTATTTTTATATCAAAGAAGTACTCAGGTAATTCATAAGTATAATATCTATAGCAAAATTTATTATGGAAATTTACCAGTTAATTTGTTATTAATTGAATTGAATTTTTTTCAAGACAAATTTTTTGTTTATGCTGATGAAGATCGTTTTGGACTTTCAGATCAGAGATCTAACAAACTACAAATTTTTAACAAAAGTTTTGATCATTTAATTTATTCCTCAATCCCGTATGTTCCTGGTAGAGATGAATTTGATACTCCTCAAAGGTTTTATAAATACGCTGACAGGATTTATTTTTCGGACATATTCAATGATACAATTTATTCTTTTAAGGGAGATGATATCTTAGCGGAATATGTTATAAATTGGGGTTCCTACCATATTCCCAAACAGCTTCTATTTACTAATGATCAAGAAACTATAGCAGGAAAATTTTTTGAACAGAAATATAGGGGATTTAAACATTTTTTGATGGCTACTGAAGATTGGTTGTCCTTTTGGTATCGACAAGGATTGGATCAGAATTTTTTTTTCTATGATAAAAATTCCGAAAAAGAATTTAACATTTCTTCCTTTGTTGATGACAAAAATGGAGGTACACTTCCATTTCCCATGACGTTTGATTTTAAGAATGACTTGTTTATATCCGTAATCCCAAAAGAATACATAGAGTATGAACAAAAAGAATTTGACGTTAAGTCTAACTTAGGAGATGTATTTAGTGAAGAAAATTTAAATTACTTGCTTTTCTATCAGATTAAAAATTAAATCATGAAATTATTGTATTATTTAACGCTATTTTTTCTTGGATTTTCGAGTGCTTATTCTCAATCGATCAAAATTAAACTGGTTGACGATACTACAAATGAAGCTTTACCTAATCGTAAGATTTCGTTTTTTCCAAGTAAAGAATTTTTAATAACCAATTCCGAAGGTATAGTAGGATTTAATCCAGACAGTATAGTTACTGATGAAATTTTAATTTCAGGGTTTGCTATTGATGACACACTTATTTCTATTGATAAAATAAGTAATTTAGGTGAAATAAAGATAAAGGTTAATGATATATTACTAGAAACTTTTGAGGTGAAAACTAAAAGATTGGAAACATTATTAGTTGGAGATTCAAGCTACTTAGTGAAAGAAGAGAAAAGAGCAAGAAAATTAGGGTCTTTTAGTGATTCGGGTGAAATGTATTTAAATGATATGAGGTATGGTTCATTTGTAAAAACTCCTAAAAGAGAAGAAATATTCATTTCTAAATTATTTTTTCATGTAGGATCTTCATTTATAAAAGACAGTATTTTGATTGATATAAGAATATTGGGTAATAAAGAAATGCTTCGAATTAAACCAATGAAAGTCTATACCCTTGATAAATTTATGGATTTGGCACCCAAAGCAATGTTATTTGAAGTTAATCAGATTGGGTGGAACGAAGTAGTATTTGAACCACCCATATCTATTCCTGATTACTTGGATTCTATATTTATATTACTTGATCAATGGGAAGAATCTAATTCATTCACCATTTCAAAACAGAATTTCTCGAAGTCTGGGATAAAATCAATTTTCTTTAGCCACCCAAACAGGGTGTGGGTGGCAGATCTTCCTGATAACAGTTTTGCTGCGTTCATGGTAGAGTTTTTGGTTGATTAGATACTTTAAAAAATCGTATATTGTGGACCGAGAACTCTAGACCAAACTGCTGCAATTCTTATCGAAGGAGAACATATTTAATCTCCTAGTTTGTTATAAAAGTTGTTAACAAACAATGAATAGCTTCATTCATGCTGCTTCACAATTTTTGTGTCTGGTTAAGAAACACAGGAAACATGTTAGAAATATTTGGTGTTTATTTTTATTCTAGCCTGTACGTCTGAAATACCCTGTATCTACGAACACGGATACTAAACATCTCCGGCTGATCAAAGGGAAACTCCCCCCGGGTAAATTCCCGGTATTCCTGCCCGGACCGGAAATTAAACAAGGTCACGAAAAATTGCGCCTCCTCGATGCGGTCTACAAATACCAGCCTTTCAGCTTCTTTTTTGGGAAAGTTCATCGTATTGATCTTGCCGATAAAATCCCGGCTGTAGATCCGGAGTTTCCTTTCCGGATATTTTTCCAAAAGCCGCATCAGCCCCTGCCGGTAGGATACCCCGTAGTAATCCCGCTCAAAGTTGCGTTCCACATCGCCTGCCAAAGCGTTGAAGTAGACGCTCTGATGGGGATGGTAGCGGACTATTACGTAGACGGTATGTACCAGGTCTATTGCCAGGAGCAGGAGTAATCCGGCCAGCAACAAACGGACGGAGCGCAACCGCTTTTTTTTCCGGTACCAAACCCAAAATATATGCATCCCCCATACACCGGCATAGACTAGAAAAGGGTACACAAAATACAGGTGCCTCCAGCCATTGTAAAGCACAGAGCCCAAAACGATCACCGACCCCAATGGGATCGCCAGTGCGCCCATTGCGACCAGGTCAATTCCCGCAGTCCGGTTTTTTAGCCACCTCCATTTCCACTTCAGGTTCCGTTTTACCATCCCTGTTATACCCAATGCCATCAACACCAAAAAGGAAAGCGGCGTGGTAACACCTATCCATACCGGAATGTAATGCCAGGGCAGGTCAGTAGATCGCACCAGCTCCCCCATGTACAGCATCTCCCCATACCAGCGGAAACGTTTCATGCTGTTGAAGGAGTGCAGAAAGCTTCCTACCGGATCCTCCCACAATACCGGCCATAGCAGGAAAGTGAACAGCAGCAGAAAAATCAGGTAACTTGCCGTGCGTTTCAGAAAAGCGAACAGGTAGCCTTTTTCATTCCTAAGGACCAATAAATGCAAACTCAGGTAGCCCAGGCTTATCAGGGGCCATACCACTCCTACTACCCTGCTGCCTATGGCCAGCCCACAGGCAAGGCCGTGGAGCACAGGACCGTAGCGGTCCCGCCAGTCTACAAAGCGGATATGGGTGTAAAAGGCAAACACAAACCAGCAGAGCAGGGGAATGTCCTTGGGATTGTACATGCTGTCCCCAAAGATGCGGGGGCTGAGGATGAACATCAAAACCCCCGCCATCGCAAGGGCGACGGACCCAAACCTGCGGTACAGGATCCGGTAAAAAACCACACAGGCAGCCCAGAACAACACAAACACCATCAGGTGCCGGAGCCGGAATACGTCCCGGCTATTGTCTATACCCAGGGCAAGCTCCAGGCCGTAAGCCAGGGTCTGAAATAGCATCCCATAATCCCGGTGGTCATAGGTAGGCAGGTGCGCCCCGGTCTGGTTGGGCACATCCGGAAATAAGCCTGAGAGGTCCCTGATATATTCAAATGCCACCATGCCATGCCTGCGTTGTATGGGTTCGTCCATGCTGATTCCGTAGTCGGCTATCAGCCAGGTGCCCAGCAGCAGGTAGGCAATAAAAAACAACCTGAGCCAATCATTCATCGGCAATTACGGGAGAAGGTCCGCTTTCCGGCAGGGGCAGCAGTGAGAGTGCCAGGCCGGCCAGGGAAGAGACTGCCAGGGTGCTGAAAAACAAAAAAGTAAAGGCAATGGCAAGCCGCTCTTCTATAAGCAGGTACTGATAGCCGTAAAGGAAAACGAGCTCCCTGGCGCCCACGCCACCCAGGGTAAAAGGCAGTACCGCTACCACGGAGGATACCATAAACAAAATCAGGTAGTCCAGATATCCTACTTCAACACCAATCGCCAGCAGAATAAAGAAAGCACAAAGCAACTGCCCCAACTGTACCCAAAAGGAAAGGTGAAGGGTAGGCAATATCACGGTAAACAGCTCCGGAAAAAACCGGCGGTTGACAATCCAAAACAGGGGCAGGGTAAGCAGCAGCCCGGAGAAGCTGAGCGGTCCGATATAGGGCATGTCCATCAGCCGGCTGCTGAACAAAACCAGGCCAAAGGTAAGCAGCACCAATAAGGCCAGACCGCTCAGTCGGTCCATGAGGGTGGCCAGCAGCAGCTTTTTGGTGCCTCCGAGGCCCTGCTGACGCAGCAGGTAGACTTTGTAAGCATCTCCACCCACGCTGCCGGGAAGAAAGAGATTGTAAAACATCCCGATATAATAGAGCAGCAGGTTGTATTTTTGGGAAATCTTCACCCCAATGGCGGAATAGTAATGGTTTAACCGAAAAGCGGACAAAACTTTGGAAAGATTAAAGGCCAGAAAAGCCAGGAGCAAATAAAAAGGATCGGCTGAAAAAATGGCGTCAAAAATAGCATCCGGATCTACGATACGGAAAACAAAAAAAAGTGCCGTGGCTGAGAGTACAAATTTCAGCAGCCACTTGGCAATATCCTTCTTTTTGAGTTTATTCATGCACTAACTAAACAATAAATATGATAAAATCCAATAGCCTGGCTGTATTATTTGTTTATTTTCTGATCCTATTTTGCCCGGGCTGTGGGGATAGCTGCCTGTCCTATGCCCATTTTACCGGCGGATTTTCCGAATTGACACCTCTTGAGAGCCGGCATATCGTTTTACTTTATACCAAAGGAGATTATGCTAAGGATACTTTGGCCTCGATGTTAGAGACCTATGACAGGGCCTATGCACTGGCGGCTGCGCTCATGGGCAGGGAACCGGCACCCGCTGCCTTTAATACAGAGAAATTGCCGCTGGCCATTGTTCCACTGACCTGTGGCCCGGGCTGCGGCAGGATCGGTCAGAAAGGCATGGAGATTACCGAAGAAAAATTTGAGCGGGTCTACAGGGAATTTGTAACCAGCGGCCGGCATGACCACCTTTTTTTCTATGAACTGGGGAGGAATTTTTGGTTTTTTGATTCACCATCCGAAAACCCGGGTCTGTCGGATATTCGTACGGGCTTTGCGGTATTTTTCAGGGACCTGCTGCTTCGTGAGCTGGAGATAGAGAGGGCACCGATAAATGGAGATCCATACGCAGCCTATTTGCGCAAGAAACGAGAAAAATGGGAAGCCTTCCGGGCCGGGGCTGCTGACCGGGACTGGGAGGAAATGCAAGAGGCTGTGCAGCGGCATTTTCCGCATGGACCACTTTTCTGGTCTTCGCTATGGGAGGAGGCCTTTCTCAGGCGGGAAGATCTGATACAGGAAACCCTACAGGAAGGAAAGCCCCATCCCATGAAGGATGAGGCATCCTGGTGGCGGTTTCTAAATCGTGGGTACGAAGCGGACGAGTAACTGTCCTTAAGAAAAAAGGTGCACCACAGATTACGCAGATTAACACAGATAAAAAAGACAAAAAAATGGGTCAATCCTGACACCTAAAAAATCTGTGAAAATCTGTGCGAATCCGTGGTAAAAAGACTTCGAAAATAAGCACAAACTCCGTCTCCCCCTAAAAACACAATACATGCTTAAAAAAAGATTGTTTTTAATTATTTTTATATTTTTTAAAAAATAATTTGCAACTAATAGTTTTTTTTTGCACATTGTCTCCTGTAAAACAGTTAGTTAAATTAAACTCAAAAATTATGGAAAGATTGTTTAAAAATTCCAAAAGACTAATGGCCTCACTGGGAGTGGTAGCTTTTTTGATGCTACCCGGCTGGCAGTTTGGGGTCGGTGGTACTGAGGCGCAGTTTTCGGAGACGGAAGTGGCTTTGGAAAATGCTTTAGAAGGAAGCGGAGGATCAGGAAGCTGGACGTGCTATTCTACTTATAGTGAATGTTGGTTTTGGGGTTGTTCTACAATTTATCGATGTGGAAGTACCTGTGACACAGTGAGTGCAGATGCTTTCATGGATGCTTCGACTTGCCAATAATATTTTTTCAACAAAAGAAAACCTGTAGATTTTATTTAAGGTTTTCTTATATCATAAATTTATTTTTCAAATAGCTTGATATTTTGATGAAAAAAATAGTGTTTTTAGCAGGACTTTTTCTGTTTTTTATTTCGTGTCAATCCAAGGATTCAAGTAAAAGGATACTGGATGAAGTTCCTAATGCTGTTGGCCTTGAGTCCAAGGAACTTTCTTTAGATAATTTTCCTTTATTACCGTCCAAATTAATATTATTGTCGGAAAAAGCTGTCATTTTTAACAATGCTAAAAAAGACCTTTTTAAAGTATATAGTTTACCCTCCTTTGACTTTCTTTTCAGTTTTGGTGAAATAGGAGAAGGGCCGAATGAATTTAGTTTTGTTGATCCAAATTCCGTGCAGACTTTGAACGAAAATTTAGTTATATTTTCCGGTTCGCAAATCACTAAGGTTAAACTTGAAAACGAAAAGGAGAAGTTTACTGAACGGATAGAGGTACTTGAAGGAAGTTCATCGCCCATAAACAGACTTGTTTTAATCAATGACTCCATTTATGTGTCAGATATTTGGGAAGCAACTCCTGGGGGAGAAGAACACCTATTGGTGAATTTGGTGAGCAATGAAGAGATAGATAAATTTGGGAGATATCCCCAAGATCCTTCTGGTGATCAATTGAAACCTGGTGAGAGGTACCGCCAGTATATGAAGACATTAGTATCCCATCCCGGAAATGGTAGGCTGGCGACTTTTTACATTTATCAAAACTTAATAAAATACTATAGCGAGGATGGAGAATTGCTTCAAGAAATAGAGGTGAATAGTGACTACGCTAATGATTCAGACGGTGATGACTTTACATACCGTGTGGAACCTTTTGCTACCAAAGAATTTATTTATGTCCTTCATGTAGGAAAAACAAAGAAAGAAGCAATTGAACAACCTGATGCTTTTCGACCGCATTTGGAAATTTGGGATTGGGACGGGAACCTAGTAGAACGTTATTTACTGGATCAACCCATTACTACATTTGCCGTCTCCCCAAAATTTGAGAAATTATATGGGATGTCCTTTTTTAAGGAAGATGTTATTTTTGAGTATAATTTAAAAAATAGTAAGAATTTAAATTTGGGAGACAGTGAAAAGAATCAAATTGAAAATGATTATTATCAGATTGAATTGCCAGCTGGATGGAATTATGCAACCAATATTGCTGAAGAAAAAAATGTAATTCGAGAAAAAAATGACTTTTATATAAATTATGGTGGCTTTGTCAGGGAAAGGACTAAAGATTCTTCTGGCTGCGGTGCTTCTATTCAATTATGGCTTTCTAAACCAATCAATGAAGATTTTGATATTTCCGCGTATATTGAATCAAAGTTTGCTGATTTTAAGTCAAATAGCGATCTAGAAGAATTGAGCGTTCAGCAATTTTCTAACTCCATGGGGAAGGGGTATATTCTCAGATATGATACCCGGTCTGTTGATCCAAAAGGTAGAGAAAATCACCATAAATGGGAAAGAACTATCTACGAAAAAGAAGGGATAATAATCGAGACTTCATTCGGCAGTTGCGACTTGTTTGAACGTTATTATGATGAGGTGCAATTGGCTTTCGCATCTTTGAACTTGAAGGGAGAATTACCTTGAAAAGAAATTCGTCCTTTCGTTCATTCTCAATTTCAAAATGAAAAGTTTTAGGGTCTTTTGTCTAATAATAGGCGTGATTTTCGCTTGTGCCGACGACAAGCCATTTGAACCCTATTTTCAGAAGGAAAACGCCTGGGAATGCAACAAGTCCAGGGACCTAATATCCCGGGAGGTACTGGAATTCCCCCTGGATTCCAGCCTTCGGTTTTCAACCAATTCTCTTGGAGTAACGTCTATCAGGGGAAGGGAATATTTGAGCTTTCTGGATGCCGATCTAATGACACTGGTGATATTTGACTATAAGGATCCCGATAAGTTACGTAAAGTCCAATTCGAGTACGAAGGGCCAAATGGAGTGGGGAACTTGTCTAATTCAGCGCATTACCTCCATACCTTTGACTCCATTTACCTTTTCCATCACTGGTCGGGAGCTTTATTGCATATGACGGATTCCGGTAAAGTCGCCAATCGCTATCCGCTTACAGATTATAGTGATCCTGCTAATTTTCCTATGCCCTTCCCTTCCACTACCTCCCCTATACTATATTCACAGGGAAAACTATTGATTCCCTGCACAACTACACTGTATCAAAGTGATTACCGGAACTATCCAAGCTCATTAAGCGTGGATTTGACGACGAATAAGGTTCAATTCCTTAGCCTGTTTCCGGAATTATATAGCAAGGCACATTGGGGGCCGAAATTCAAATACGAACCAGGTATGGCCTATAATCCTGCCACTGAGGAATTGGTGCTGAGCTACCCCGTGGATCCTTTTCTCCAAATCGTTAATCTTCGGACAAAGGAAGTAAGCCAACACTTTGTAGGCTCTGAGTACTTTGAGGCCATTCCCCCTTTCAAGCAAGACCCCTCTCACTATCTCAAGAGGGTCAAGGGTACCATATACCCGGAAGAAGACGACCATGGCTTGTCTACCTCTGATTATAGGGGAATATATTATGACCAAAATCAAAATCTCTTTTACAGGGTGGCGCTAATCCGGCCTTCGTTGGAAAAGCTATCCGTGTCCAGGGCACCCGACTTTTCGATTATCGTTCTCAATGAGCGTTTCGAGAAGTTGGGAGAGCGTTTATTTTCCTCAAAAGTCTATGATCCGTCAAAAATTTTCCTTTCTTCCACCGGGATCAACCTTTTCCGCAGGGATATGTACAATGAAAACGAAAACAAAATAGCCATTGAGGTATTTGGGCCGGCTGAAATCCGGGATAATTAGGACTCTATTTTTAACAATTCATGCTGGTGGAAAAACAGGAGCACCACAAATTACTCAGATTACCACAGATAAAAAATGCTACTGGGTGAAGTATGTCACTTCACCCTGCTATCTTCGCCTTCGTAAATAGAAAAGAGCCGGTCGAAAGCCATTTGAAATGGCTAATCGTGCAGGTTTTATATAACCATTTTTACGATCTAACTTTAAGAAATGGCATTATAAATACCTAAGGTTTCGTATTGCATGGTATATTAGGGATGTAGTTACAAACTCGAGCATGACTCAATTAATCTTGTAGCACTTCACATCGATCGTATTGTGGATCAATATCTATAAATACTTCTTCCTTTGCCAAAACAAACCAGTTGGATAAAATTTCTTCTTCTTTTTTTCGGCGGGCCGCTGCCTTTAATTTCTCATAATCATCTGAGAGATTGGCTCGGTGGGCAGGAAACCGCTCTTTATAATACAAGATGCGTACACCAGGTTCGGATCGGTTGGTTCGCTGGTCCACATCCTCGTACCTGATGGGTTGGGTGATATCGCCTATTTCCATGCTGTCAAGGGTGAAATAAAGCACCGGATCTTCCAGTGTCCGTAAGGTTAAACGATTGGAACCGGTACCGGGATCGGTAAAAAAACCTCCATTGTCTGAAGTTTCCCTGTCGTCAGAATGTTCTTTGGCAGCTTTGGCAAAACTTATTTTTTCATCGACGATTTGCTGGCGGAGACTGTCCAGGTACCTTTCGGCTTTCTTGATGTCATTTTCCGAAGGGGTCGGAATGATCAGAATATGGCGGGAATTGAAGGTATTTCCACGTGTTTCCAATAGCTGTATCATGTGAAATCCAAACATGGTCTCCACAGGATCACTGATTTCTCCCTGTTTCAGGTTAAAAGCGGTGGCTTCGTATTCCGGTGCAAGCTCACCCCTTCTGAAGAAACCCAGGTCTCCTCCCTGAGCTGCCGATCCGGGATCATCTGAATATTGCCGGGCCATGCTGGCAAAGTCAGCATCTCCAGAAAGTATCCTTTCTTTAATCGATAGCAATTGTTCTATTGCCTTGTCTTTTTCTTCCTGGCTCACTTCCGGTTTTTTGACAATCTGACCAACAGATACTTCTGCAGAGAAGAAGGGCAGGGAATCACTGGGTATGGAACCAAAAAACTTCCGAACATCATTGGGAGAAACCTCCAGGCCTTCGGTAATCACTCCCTGCATTTTTTGCACAACCAACTGCTCCTTAACGGCATCCTGAATTTCACTTTTCAGCTGGTCCCCGGTTTTGCCATAGGCCTCGATTAGGGTTTCTTCGTCTCCTCCGAATTGCTGCAATACCATATTGAATCGCTGGTCGGTCTGGATAATCACTTCCGCTTCCGAAACGACTACTGAATCTATTTCAGATTTGGCCATCATCATTTTGTTGATCAGCAAGGATTCAAAAATTTGGCAGCGGCTGGGTGTTTCCACTCCTTCCTGGGCCTGGGAAATGGCCTCCAGATAAGCTTTTTGAAGGTCTGATTCCAGGATGATATAATTATCTACCTTGGCGATTATTTTATCCAATACCTGTCCGCTGGGCTTCTCTTCCGGCGTTTCGGGACTGCTGGAGGCAGTAGCTAGCGAATCCTGGGCAAAGCCTATCTGTTGACACAGCAGGCCGAGGAGTATAAACAGGCTTACCTTTTTTCCCCATTCATTCATATATGGTAAATTCATTGTTTTCAAGTGCATCGTTGTAAATATCTCTTTTTAGTTTTTCTGCTATTTCCACCCTTCTTTTGTTAACGATAATTTTGGAGATTTCGTCTCTGACAAACTCAAGCGGAGGTACCTGATCCCTCAAGCGGTATTCCAGGATTTTGAAATAGTAGGAAAAGGTTTCATCATCCACACTGATCAATTTTTCATTCCGGAGTAGCTGAACCTGATTGTTGTTTTGGGTAAGTGGGGTATTGATGATAATGTCATCAAATTTTATCCAGGTAGAATCTTCGATAAAGTAATTGTTGGCATAACGAATAGCGAAGTCTTTTAGTTCTTCTTTCTGACCTTCCTGTTCGCTGTTCAGCAAGCGCTCCAATTGCCTTTTTTGCGGGAGTGTTTTTTCCAGTTTGATGAAATTGGTCCGCACAATGATTTCCTTCAAGGCGAAGTTTTCCTTATTGGCCTCGTAATAGGTTTGTATTTCCGATTGGGTCACCTCATTGTCCAGGCTCTTTTCTACAAAATTTTTCTCATACTCATAGGCAATCAGGGCATACCGGTAATCCAGTAATTTTCGGTTGATTTCCGCTTCATTCAATGTGAGGTTTTTTGATGCCTCTCTGATCATCAGCTGTTTTTTGACCCAGCTTTGGATGTACCTGCCAACCAATTCCGAGGAATCCAGGGATGATGTTGTCATTTCCTTACTGATATGGTCAATGTCTGCATGATACAGGTTGGCTGTTCCCACTGTGGCTACAATGGGATTGTCAGGGTCCTCCTCTTCAGTTTTAATGCTAAAAAGGTCACAGGAGGCCATCAACAGCACCGTGCCTATGGCTAATAGGGCCTTACTTTTCAAGGGATTGATAAATTTTTTCTTTTTCATCCTCATTGATTTGGATGGTGTATTTTTCATTTAAGCGTGACAGCAGTTTTTTTTCCAGGTATTGCTGGTAATCCTGAATCAATTTGCCCCTGGTTTCTTCAAATTTTTTGGGAGTCGAAGGAATAAGCTCCCCTATTAAGACCAAAGTGGTTTCTCCCCCTACTTCTGTTTTATGAAAGGACTGGTCCAGATCAAGGGAAGCTAACCATTCATTTTTATGGATTTCTACATCCTTCTGCTCAAAGGTAAACAACAACGGATCATCCTGTAGAAATTTTTCTTTTAATGTTGATGCCATCTCTGGTTCGTAAGTGCGACCGGAAAGCCAATCGGCTACTCCTGAAAGGTCTTTTCCGGGCTGTGCCTTTAAAATCAATGCCGGTACACGCTCCTCCCAAATGTAATCGTGACTGTTTTGCCGGAAATAGTCCTGCTGACCAGCGCTGTCTTCCACTGCTTTTTGCCAAACCTCCTGATTCATCAGTTCAAAAAGCAACATGCCGTTTTTGTACTCATTGATCAGTTGCCGGTAGTCTGCATTATGGGCATACAAATACTCTTCCTCCCAGGTGGCCAGCAAATCCTGTAGGTAGGGGTTATACATGGCTTCAAACGTATCATTCAATGGGCGCTCTTTATCCGGAAAAGCGGACTCCATGAAGGAAATAAAGTTTTTTAGCCCCGCTGTTTTCCAGTCGGAGTGAATCAGTTGATCGCTATTCCATGCTGCTTCAGATAGTTCGTTTAATAATTCCCGTACAGGCTTGCCCTGAAAGGTGTTAAACAACTTATTGAGCCCGGCTAGCAGGGATTCATTTTCTTTCACCTGTAGCTTGTCTTTTTGCAGTGCCAGGACCTTGTCCCGGAGCATATTTGATTTACTTCCCCGAATGATCCTTGACTGTATCACAGGCTTTACTTCTTCAAAGGAGGGGACAGGCCGACGTCCTTCCAGCCGTATGATGTGGAACCCATATTCCGTTTTGACCGGAGGGGTAAAATCACCTGCTTTTTCCAGAGAGAAAGCAGCTTTTTCAAATTCAGGAACGATGGAGCCTACACCAAACCAGGGGATCAGCCCCTGATCGGCTTTACTGCCCTGATCCTCGGAATAGGAAGTCACCAATTCCGACCATTGCTCCGGGTCAGCTTGTAAGGTTTGGTAAAGTTCGACTATTTTTTTTTCGGCCATGGATTCACTCTCCGGTTGCTCCGCATGGGTTCTGATCAGCAGGTGAGAGACCCTGATTTGCCCCGGATTCTTTTTCCGGTCTTCCAGCCGGATAACATGGTATCCAAAATCAGATAAGACAGGATCAGATATTTCTCCTGTTGAAAGCCCAAAAGCGGCTTCTTCAAAGGGTAAAACCATCTGAAGGGCTGTGAAATACCCCAAACTGCCTTTATTGCTTTCCGCTGAGGGATCTTCTGAATACTCCTGTGCCAATTGGCCGAAATCTGCCCCATTTTCTGCCTCAGCTTTTATTTTATGAGCCATTCTGAAAACGGCCAGGGAATCCTCTTTGCTGGCATTGGGAGGAAATTGCAGCAAAATGTGGCTGGCTTTTACCATTTCATGCATCCGCTCGTAGACCTTTTGCATTTCTCCCTCTTCCAGCTGGTTTTCCAACAGGTATGGTTTGATGATATCCGCTTTAAAAGTGTCGAATTCATCACGGAATTCCTTGGATTTATCCAGACCCAAATCCATGGCATATTTTACCTTGAGCTTGTAATTTACAAAAAGCTCGAAATTCTCTTCAAATTGGCTTTTAGATAAGGGTCCTTCAGCTCTTTGGCGGTTCTTATTCAATATGTATAAAAACTCTTCCCTATCTGAAACGGTGCCATCTATTCTGATGAGGTAGTCTGTCCGGGACTGACTTACCTTGTTTTGATCAGTAACCTGAAAAGCACCTGCAAATAAAATTCCCGACAAAAGGAAATATATATGCTTCAAATTCATAGGACAATGGGTACAAATTAGGCTGCAATGTTACGAATTTTACCCCACAATTCTGGAAGAAGCTGTGGATAAGTAAACGGATTTAACATTTATTTGGATTTCAGCTTTTTGATCAAGCGGCAGGTATTGAAAGTAGGTTCGGTTTCAAATTCGATTTTATCCATGATTTTTCTGACCAGAAGTAGTCCCAGCCCTCCTTTGCGCTTCTCTTTGATCACCGCATTGATTTCCGGGGATTTATATTCTATGATATTAAAAGCTTTACCCGAGTCTTTGATTTCAAAAATAATGGTGTCCTGATTGATGTGGACTTCCAGCAGAATATGATTCAGAGGATTACAATCATGGGAATGAATGATCAGGTTGGCGCAGACTTCTTCCACTGCCAGGATCAACTGATTTTGAATGATTTCACTCAAACCGCTGGCTGACAAAACTCCGGATAAAAAACCCCTAAGCTCCGCCAGTCGGCTTTTCTCACAATATAGCTTCAATTCATGCTTCATAAAGCGCTTTTTCGGCTTCCTCCCTGGTGTTTTTGATGCTAATCAGTTGGTCCAAACCAAGTATATGGAAAACATTCAATATTTTTTCATTGAGTCCGAAAATAACGAAGGCAACCTCTTTTTCATGAAAATCTTCCAGATAAGACATGAATACGCCCAAGCCGGCGGAAGAGATGTATTCCAGTTCCCTGCCATCCACCAAAATTTTGGCTACATTTTCAGAAATAGCCTGCTGGATAACTTCGTCCAGTTCTACCGAATTGCTGGCATCTACCTCGCCATTCAATGCAATCACCAGGTGATCTCGCTCAGACGCTTTATTGATTGATAACATACCCAATTATACGCTTTAAATGTTTTTAAGTTTATGCTTTAAATTTGATCACCAACAAAGAATAGTCGTCATCTGGAAGTGTTTCCTTTCCCACAAAGGAATAAACCTCTTCGATGATTTTTAAGCGGATCTCCCGTGCAGGTAATTCGTGAAAATTACCCAAAAGCATCCGAAGATTTTCGTACCCAAATTCTTCTCCTTTTGCATTTTTGGCTTCCACAATCCCGTCGGTATACATGACCAGGACATCTCCGGTATGGTAAACCAAAGTCCCCTCCTCCAGGTATTGGTCAAAGGTGTCATTCCTGACGATACCCAGTCCCATCCCCTTGATATCCAGGAATCGGGAGTCTCCCATTTTCCAGTCAAAATAGAGGGTAGGGCAATGTCCTGCACGGGCAAAGTGGATTACTTTTTCTTTGGTGTTGACCGTGTAATACGTGGTGGTGATAAAATTGTTCTTTTCCAGGCAACGGCTCAGGGCACTGTTGGCCTTGGATAAGAAGACTTTGGGGCTGAAATTCAACTGCACCAGGCTGTGGAATACCCCTTTCATCTGGGACATGTTAAAGGCCGCAGAGGTCCCCTTACCGGAAACATCTCCAATGATCAAGGCGAAATTGTCCTTGTCAAACCTAAAAGTTTCATAGTAATCTCCTCCGACCTCATCTGCTGCTGCCGAGAAACCGTCAATCTCAAAGCACTTATTGTGGTGCAAGGCAGAAGGCAACAAACTCCTTTGTACACGCTGGGCGATTTCAAGCTCTTCCCGATATCGCTCGTTTTTAATCGCCTGATTGAGCAGGCGATAATTTTCAATGGATATGGACGTTTGTCCTACAAAAGTGGAAATGATGTTGATCATCTCCTTATTAAACCCATCTTTTACCTCCTTCAGCAAAAACATGTCTCCAAGTATTTTTTTATTGGCCCTGACGGGAATGATCAGAACCGATTGGTAGATTTCATGAGCTATTTTTCCATACAGGTATTCTATTCTGGCATCCGTCTGACTTTTGAGGTAACCTGAAAAAGGTTCCGTCTTTTTCAGCAAGCCCATGATTTCCTGCCTTTCTGCATTGCTGATGAATTTTTGGTAAAGCACCGTTCCTGTCCGGCGGTCCTCCTCATCGGCATGCAATTCCAGCCAGGCGGCATCCACATAGGCTGCACTCATACAGCTGTCCATTAAAATGTCCAGCACCTGGTCCTCATTCTCTCCGGGCTGTATGGACTGGCTCAATTTTTGGAAACTGATGGCTTCGGTCAGCTTTTGCTCGAAGACAGAGGAAGTGGGCAGGTTAAATAAAGTGACCAAAAAGCTGAATACCGCATAAATCAGTACAAAGGCAAAAAGGCCCAGCAAAAAGAGGTTTTCGCTCAGGTTGACAAAATGGACATTTTTCTGGGTATAGGAAACCAATTGAACCAGCAGATAAATGGTGCAGGATACGATGATGGCGAGAAATAATATGGACTTCCATTTCTCCCGGAAGGTCAGGTAAGGGATCCATTTTAAATTTACCGATAATATGATACCGTAAATGATCAGGAAGATCAAACCAAACATGAAACCATAGTTGAAGCTTTCCTGATTGATCAATACGAAAAACATGCTGATCAGCAAAATGACTTCATAGGCCTGCCATTGCTGAACGACTGCTTTGTTTTTTTGATAAAGGATGAGATGCTTCCAAAGTAGTGCGGTAGAGATAAGGAAAATCGCTGTCAGGGCAAAATTCACATGATAGAAAAAATTTCTTAACAACGGATCATCAGACAAGCGGGTATCCTGAAGGATCTGGTAAAAGTAAATGATCAAAAATGAGGTACCCGTCGCGATCAATCCGGTTGAGGCTGCCCTCCAGATCAGGTTGAGAAAATTGCTGTTTTCCTTCTTATTGATTGAATCATTGAAAAAAAGGTAGAGCAAAATAAAAAAGATAATCTCCAGTATCCAGGTAATTTCCCTGTTGATCACCCCTTCCATTTGGTTGATTTCACCGAAAATCCTTACCAGGTCTACAAACAACAAGGCAAACCAGGACAGGATGCTCAGCAGGATATAGATTTTGCCTCTTTGTATGTTGGGTGGTTTTATCATAGAAAATCATACAATAATAAAAATAGAATGGCAGAATTCATTGAACCATTCAAAAAAGAATGGAGAACATAAGATTTTAATTCGGTGGAAGGTGTCCCTGATGCATATGTTTCAGGGATTTTACTCCTTTTATGCCAATTACAGATCAAATTTTTTAATTTCGTCTCATGAATTTTAACTTGATCACTATAAAGCCAGGGCTAAAGTTATTCCTGGCAATTATTGTAGCTACAGGCCTGATGGCAGAGGGATATGGCCAGACCAAAGCTTACCTTAGGGTAAATCAGCTCGGTTACCTGTCAGCTGATGAAAAGGAAGCCCTGATATTCAGCCAGGCCCCATTCCGCGGAAGGGTTCAACTCTTGCGAGCTTCTGATGATAAGGTAATGATGGAGTTAAAGCCGGAAAGGAGAAGAACTTCCAATTGGGGAAAATTCGACTATTATTATACCCTCAATTTTTCCTCCTGGACGGAGCCGGGGGAATATTACCTGCAAACCGGAAAAACACTGGATGCATCTGACACCTTTACCATCGGTCCTGAGGCCTATGGACATCATCAGGAGACCTTGCTGACTTTCATGCGGCAGCAGCGTTGTGGGTACAATCCTACCCTGGATATGGTTTGTCATGAGAAAGATGGACGGAGTTTTTATGGTCCCATGCCGGATAGTACCTACGTAGACCTGAGTGGGGGCTGGCATGATGCAGGAGATCAACTCAAATACCTGATCACGGGGAGCTATGCAACTGCCCATATGCTGTTGGCCTTCGAGTTGTATCCCGAGAAGTTTGCGGATCAATACAATGTCCTGGGACAGCCAGGCAGCAACGGTATCCCGGATGTATTGGATGAGGCGAAGTGGGGGTTGGATTGGATCCATAAAATGCACGCTACTCCGGAAATGCTTTTTCATCAGGTAGCAGATGACCGGGATCACAGGGGGTTTAAGATCCCCAATCAGGATAATTCAGATTATGGCTGGGGAGAAAACAGCTACCGGACAGCTTATGTGGCTACGGGAAAACCCCAGGGTTTGGGCCAGTATAAAAGCCAGGCAACCGGATTGGCCAACCTGGCTGGGAGGAGTGCTGCAGCCATGGCCATTGCCGCCAGGATATGGGAGGAGCATCTGGATGATCCCATATATGCTGCAAAATGCAGGAAAGCTGCTATTTCACTTTACAGGCTGGGCAGGGAGCATGAGGGATACCAGCAGGGTAATTCCTATGGAGCCCCTTACCGGTACAATGAGGATACCTGGGCAGATGATATGGAATGGGGGGCAGCAGAGCTTTTTGCGCTGACCGGTGAAAAAACTTACCTGGATCAGGCCAAGGCTTATGCCTTAATGAGTAGTAACGAAGATGCATGGACCGTAAGAGATTCTGCAGCGCATTACCAGCGCTATCCCTTCATAAACATGGGGCATTTTGCCCTTCATCGGCATGTGGATCAGGATTTTAAGGAAATACTCGAAGGCTACTATCAGGAAGGGATAGACTACACCCTGAAGAGGGCCGGCCAAAATCCATTTCATATCGGAGTGCCTTTTATCTGGTGTTCCAATAACCTGCTGACTAGCTTGGTCACTCAAATCATTCTTTATGAAAAGATGAGTGGTGACAGGCAATACGGACATTTTTTGGCCACCCAGCGCGACTGGTTGTTTGGCAGAAATCCCTGGGGAACCTCCATGTTTACCGGATTGCCTGAGGAGGGAGAGGTTCCGGATGATGTACATACCAGTGTTTTTGTGATGCTGGGTATCAAGGTACCTGGCGGGCTGGTAGATGGCCCTATTTACCGCAGCATTCACGACAGTTTGCTTGGTCTGACGCTAAATGATCCGGATGAATTTGCCCATTTACAAAACGATCATGTAGTTTACCAGGATGATGTGGGCGATTACAGCACCAACGAACCTACCATGGATGGTACAGCAGGAGCTATTCTGATGATGGCCCATTTTGGGATGGAAAAAGACCCCGGCACTCAGGAAAAATAAATGATTGAAACCGTTACCCGAAGGTTTGCCCGCCCTTGTTCTTGATTGCCGTCCTGATAAATGATATTTGCAGGTGAATTTCCTTCCAGGTAAAAGGAAGAATCGTTTGAGAATGGGCAAGGGCATCCCTAAGTTTTCCAATATTCCTGGTGATGTTGTCATATTCCTGTCTGTTTGAAGAAGGAAGGAACCTTTTGAAACGCTGCTTTTTGGAAAAAATGCTGCCCAGGTCAGCCAGCTGTAGACACTGTATCAAGTCAATTTCTTCATTCCGGGCGGTTTTTAGTGCAAAAAGTTGCCTGGCATCCTCAATTCGCTTTTGAGACAGGCTTTGTTCCCAATCAGGTATCTCCAATTTAACCAATTCCCTGAGATAAGTCTCCCAAACGCTGATAAAGCCGATCATGGCCAACCTCATTGGGATTTTATCCAGGTCACTTTGGGTAACAATATGGGTGATGTGTTTGCCCTCTTTCAGGAAAAACCTTCTCTGGTAAGCCAATTTTTCAAAAGCTGTAAGTAATGGGGTTTCCCCAGACATGATATCAGCATCAGCCAAAGGGGAGGGTCCGTCAGATCCCAAATCGTATTTAAGTAATCCAAGTGGTGAATCAATGATCGCAGTTTGAAAATTCCTTCTTTTCATTTCTTCTTTGTAATCCTTTTTGGAAAACACCATTAGTTTTTCACCAATGCTGATCACGGGAATATACCTATCAAACAACCGGAATAAAATTTGGTGCTTGCTTTGAGTCATTTGGCTTCTTGAGGAAATGTAGATAAGTAAGTTTTCAGCATGCTGAAAACGCTTCGTTAAAGTAACAGGAATGGGTGATAATTAAAACCAGCCGCTCAATTTTTCACATTTCATGGTTTGCCGAAATTCATCGGATTAGCTGGTAGAATGATCATTCTAAATTTCGGATTTGGTTTTCCTGACAAAGTTTATTTCAGTTCAAAACCGTAATTGGTTCCATAAATAAGGGGAGTTATGGTTTACTCCCGGGAAAGATTATATTTGTCGCTTAAATTTAAACTTTTACCTATGCTTCAGGAAGATCAGCCAAAAATTGACTCAAAGGTGCTTGAATTGGCCCGGATTTTATGGGACTATCACCAGCTCAACCATGGCCTTCAACCATCAGATGCCATATTTGTTTTAGGCAGCCATGATACCAGGGTGGCCAGGCGCGGAGCCGAATTGTGGCTGGAAGGCATGGCCGATCACCTCATTTTTTCCGGAGGTTTAGGCAATTTTACGCAGGGAATTTGGGATGAGCCTGAGGCAGATAAATTTGCCAAAATTGCACGGGAAATGGGTGTTCCCGGGGAAGCGATATGGGTTGAAAACCAGTCCACCAATACCGGCGAGAACATCCGTTTTACCCAGCAGTTGCTGGAAAGAGAAGGCCTGGACCTGGACCGTTTTATCGTTGTACAAAAGCCATATATGGAGAGGCGATCCTATGCGACATTTAAAAAGCATTGGCCAGACAAAACGGTTATGGTCACCAGTCCTCAGATTTCATTGGAAGCCTATCCCAACGAAGACATATCCATGGCCATTGTGATTCAATCCATGGTAGGGGATTTGCAGCGCATCAGGGAATATCCCAGGAAAGGCTTTCAGATTTATCAGGAAATCCCGGATCCTGTTTGGGAAGCCTTTGAAAAACTGGTGGCGCTTGGCTTCGATCAGCATTTGATTGGCTAAGTTTATTTCCCCAAAGCCTCCTTATATATCTTTAAGGCCCTTTCCCTGGCCGTTTTGTGGTCTACCATGGGTTTTGGGTACTTTTCGGTCCCATATTCTGGAATCCATTTTTTAACGTATTTTTCTTCTTTATCAAATTTATTGAGTTGGGATTCGGGATTGAAAATCCTGAAATAAGGCTGGGCATCTGTACCTGTCCCAGCTGCCCATTGCCATCCACCATTATTGGAGGACAATTCAAAATCCAGAAGTTTTTTAGCAAAATAAGCCTCTCCCCAGCGCCAGTCTATCAACAGGTGCTTGGTCAAAAAACTGGCGGTAACCATCCTTACCCTGTTGTGCATGTAGCCGGTTTGGTTAAGCTCCCTCATGCCTGCATCTACCATGGGGTACCCGGTTTCGCCCCTGCACCATAGCTCAAATTCTTCCTCCTTATTCCGCCAGGGTATCTGGTCATACTGGGATTTAAAAGCTTTGTCCACCACCTGCGGATTGTGATAGAGGATCATCATGTAAAACTCCCTCCAGATCAGCTCATTCAAATAGGTTTCATTAAGTTGGGCAGCTTCCAGTACAAGTTTACGGATACTGATGGTACCAAATCGCAAATGGATGCCCAGCCTGCTGGTGCCATTCAGTGAAGGGTAGTTTCTTGTTTTATCGTATTTTTTGATCAGGGGTTTATTAATATCAAGTGGGGGGATTTCTATATGGCTTTTTTGGAAACCAATCTCTTCCAGGCTGGGCAGGGGCAGTGGTTTTGTTTGATAAAAGCTGTTTTTGCGGCCATCCAGGCTTACGGTATCAACTTTTGATGCCTTAAATTTTTTCAGCCACATCCTGCTGTAAGGCGTGAACACCTTATAAAACTCTCCCTTTTCAGTGGTTATTTCCTTCTTTTCATGGATGACCTGATCTTTGAAATCGTAAAAAGGGATGTTTTTCTCCTTCAGAAATGATTCCACCTCCTGGTCCCTTTTCCGGGCGTAAGGCTCATAATCCCTGTTGGTGTATACGTTTTTAATCTCAAATTCCCTGGAAAGGGATTGGAAAACTTCCAATGGGTTACCTTTTCTGACTAAAATAGAGCTGTTGTATTTCCGAAGCTCCTCATGAAGTATTCGGATCCTTTCGTGGATAAACTGCACCCGGGCATCAGCCTTGTCTTCCAGTTTGTTCAGGATATCACTGTCAAAAATAAAAAGCGGTAAAACCTTTTCCTCATTTTCATAGGCGTAGTACAAGCCCATGTTATCTTCCATGCGCAGGTCTCTCCTAAACCAAAACAATGTTATTTTTTCCATGAAATAGTAAGTGGCCTTGTGCAGATATTGTTTAATTTTCAACCGGTTTTTCCTGTTCCAGTATCCGGATACCAGATGGCTCTTCAATGGGGTCGGGTTTAAATAATTCGGGAGCTACTTCGTCCAGGTCAATATTAAAATCCCCTCGTAAATATTCATCGGAATCATTCATTGGCAGGGATCTTTTCCGGCTGAAATTCTGGAAAAGTTCTTTTAATGAGCTGAAAAGCAGGTTTTGTGATACCGAAACCCCATAGGTATTCGGACCCCGGTTATTGATACCGAGGGCTGTCAGGGTATTGAAATTGTTGCGGTTATACACCCGGACCCGGTACCTTCCGTCTTCAGTAAGCAGGTATTCGGCTTGCCAGTCACCGGCTATGGTATTAAAATCCGCATTGCCTTGCAAGTCTGTAAAACCACCATCTCTGGTCACCCGGAGCCTGCCATCAAAAAAAGTGTAGGCAATCCTCAACTGAAAGGTTTCCAGGGCTGTTTCATCCAGTCCCAGCAAATCGAAATCTATTTCCAGATTTTCATCTACCTGAGCGATCAGGTTGTTGAGTTGAGAGGAAATCAGCTGGCTGAGGTTGGAAAAACCAATACCTGCTCCGCTAAACTGTCCTTCCGGCGAAAACCTGCGCAGCATGATCAGCGAGAACACCTGCCGGTTTTTTTCCTGTTCGTCATTGGCAATCCTGTTACTGAAAGCTGAAATGGTGGTTTGCAATTCCCCGTCCTCAGGAAACTCGGAAAAGTCAAAATCAAAAGCGATGTCCGGAGACAATAAGGGGCCATCCAGGTCCATGATTACTTTGACGGGAAAGCGCCGTTTCAACTGGTTGCTTTCAAATTGCCCATTATTCGTATTGGGTTGAAGGGATGCCAGGGATACGTTTTCTTCATAGACCGCTGAAATATCCATCACGCCTTCATAGGGATCCCCGTACCAATTGATGACCCCTCCGGGCTCAATCAGGAATTTTTTATTGATGACATTATAGAGCGAAAAATTGTACAGGGCATCTACTATTTCAAAATTGCCAGCCATGTTGAAATTGCCCTGGGTATCGATGTTCAGGTTCAATACTCCCCTTCCCCTGCCCTGAATATTTTCCTCCGTTTTTGGATCAATCTGTATTTCCACATAAGCATCGGGTGTGATGTCCAGGTTCAGATTCATCCTCAGGTTATTGATGGTCAGTTTTTCTACACTTTCTTCAAAGCTTACCGATTGGACGGTATCCCTTACATTGATGATGTTGATGAAATCTTCCTGAGCCTGTCCGTTGCTGTCTCCAATGGGTATGTATACCCTGGTATTGGGCTGGGAAGTAGCATTTGCGGTGAGGTCCAGGTTATTGGCAGCACCAAAAACGTTGATATCTCCCGTGGCGTAGGCTGTTCCGAAAAATAAGTCGTTATCAGCTGCGCTGGTATTCATTACCTGAAAATTGCTGATATTGGCGGAGAGGTCCAAAACCAGGTTGTCAAAATTGTCATGGCTGATCCCCCCTCTCAACCTTGCAGTATTGTTATTAACATCCCGGAGTTCAAGACCCCGGAAGCTGATGTTATCGGGCTCGAAGATGACATTTCCATCTACGTTATAGCTGGTATTCATGTAGTTGAAGCGAAAAGTGGCATTTTCCAGTTTACCCAGTCCTTCTACAATGGGCCGGGTAATGCTGCCCCGAATACCCAGGTTGCCATTCAGGTTGCCATCAATATTGCTGATGTAGTCTGCAATAAAGGGTTCTATTACAGACAGGTTGGCATTTTCAAAATTGGCATTGAGGGCCATTTCCTTTTCCTCAGAAGACAGGTTTCCACTGATTTCTATTACTTTATTGCCTTCCCGGTAGTTTTCCAGGGAGAGGTTGATGGCCTGGTCAGCAAAATAGGCACTGGCAGTTATATCCCCGACCAGGAAATTGTTGATTCGGATGCCATCCATGTTCAGTTTGCCTTCCATTCCTTCCTTGTTCCAGCCTTCTGTCAGCCCTACCCTTCCATTGGCGGTACCCTCAAACTCCCTTGAGCCAAAGGAATTCAGAAAATCCAGGTTTAATTCGTGGACATTGATTTCCATCTGATCTCCGGGGTCCAGGTTGATTTTACCATCTGCTGAAATATATTGGTTTTGGTGGAATATTTTTAAATTTTCAAAAACCGTTTCATTTGCGCCGATGCGGATACTGTTATCGGGTTCAAATTGCCAGTAGTCTTCCAATAATTTGATTTCTGAAGGCAAAAACTCAATGGTGGTAATATCCCTGGAGAGGTTGATGCCTGCTCCAATGTCCAGGTAGCTTTCTGTGAGTAACTGGTCCATGTAAAAGGACAGGTTTAACCGGGATTGATCCCAAATCGTTTCCATGGATAAATTGTGAAAATTCAACCCGGAATTCAACTGAATTTCCCTGGAAAGTACATAGAAAGAAGCCAATACTTCATCGCTGTTTTTGTACTTGGCCGTATTGAGGTCAATGTTGTTGTCGATGAAATAATGGTTGTTGTAATAAATGGTATCTATTCCCGTGAAGAAGTTAAATACCGTGTTCTGTTCTGTTTGATAGAAGGCTCCTTCGACCTGGGTATTGCTGGAAATAAATAGCCTGGGGTCAATGAGATTTAAAATGGGATTGGGATCCCTGAGGTCCAGGCTGAGGTCAATCTCATAGGGTTCGCTATCCGGCGGGGCATTGGTTATTGGCCCCTTATAGTCATTGGTCAGTATGGCATAATATTCCTCCCATAAGCGTTCCAAATCCTGCCCCAGCTGTTGTACCTTGAAGTTGCCGCTGATTCCGGCTACCAGCAAGTCGGAATTGAGTGAGATTACCCTGGAATCGGCAGTGAAAAGGGATTGGAAAAGAAAATAGTCCAAAAATAGGTCTCTTCCATCGTAGCTGACCAGGACATCTCTAAACCGGGAGACTCCTTCAATATTATCCCAGTGAATACCTTTGGTGTCCAATTCAAAATTGCCGCTGAGAAAAACGGCTTTTTCCGTTAGGTTGATATTATTTAGAAATGCTGTGTCCAGTTTCATTACCAGGTTAGCAGAGTCCTTGTTATTTCTCAGGTCAAGCGTGCCTTCCACCTCCATCACCAGGTTAGGATCCTTAATGGTAAGTTGTCCCTGAAAGAGGTCTTTTCCGTAAGTAGCTTTGGTATCTATATTGGTATATTCATACTCATTGATGCCAATTTTGCTGATATGGGCATCAAGGGCCACAAGTGCCCCATCCACCGTAAGTCCGGTACCTTTGATATCACCTTTAAAACTGGCCTTTTGAAAGTTTTCAGATTCCTCCGTCAAGACTCCCAGGTCAAAATTTATCGCTTCAACCTCTCCCTGATAGGTTGGTAAGCCATTTTCATTGACATAGTTCAGGTTTCCTTTCAAGTCCCCAATGGCGGTTCTGAATTCCCCTTTGGCAGTAAAGTCATTCAGATAGCCATCAAAATCTGAATCAAACCGGATGATTCCGAATTTGTCCACCTCTCTTCTGGATGTTTCGGCAATGTAGGGATAAAGGTCTTCAGGCTGAAGCGTAGAATTCATCAGGGATAGGTTGAAATAGGTGTCAGCCACCTGGGGGAGACCTTCTATGTTGAATTTCCCAAATAAGGCACTTCGTTCTCCAAATCTGAGTAGCAATTCCTCAGAAAAAATGGAATTGACCTTGCCGATGATCTGTCCGCTAAGGTAAAGGCGGTCGTCTATGGGTGGAATATTTTCGGAAAAATAACCCAGGTCCCGTATATCCAGCACCGCCTCATCCAGGCGGGCGAGCAGGTCTACCCGTCGGTTAAAATCCCTGAGGTCGGCCACATTTTCATAGTCAAACCGCAGGTAGTTTTTGATTTCCGTTTCGTTTGATTTCAGAAAAAGGTATTTGAATTCCATCCCTGTGCTGGAGTAGGTAAAATCAGTCTGGAGTTGCTGGAACACCATCCCGGAATTGGTTTCTACTCCTTTCATGTATTCCAGGTCAAAGGCTACTGTGTCCCTTCTGACATAAAAATCTGAAGCATTGGCCACCAGGTCCCGAAATTGTAAATTGGCGTAATCAAATTTCAGGTCAATATCCGGCAGGGTATAATCGATGATATCCAGGGAAGTCTGCTCAAAAGAAATGTTAGAGATATTAAATGTTGATGCCCGGATTGGTTTTTCCCTGGGTTTGGTAAAAAAGGTGGTCCTGAGTCGTTCTAAAAATACCGAGATATTCAGGCCTTGCCCGTCTGTATGGGTAAGCAGCCGAAGGTTACCATTTCTGAGGTTGACCACATCCAGCCCCGGTTGGTCCTTGTCCAGGAGCCCTTTGACTGAAAAGTCGATGTAAACTTCATCCAGGTCTATCATCAGGCTATCCTGAAGGTCGTACACCGTCACTTCCCGGAGACTGATGGCATCCCACCAGCGGAGGTTTACCCTTCCAATATCTGTCACATAACCAGTACTAGCGGAAATCCTGTTGGTGATGAAACCGGCCAGGTAGGTTTGAATCCCAGGAATCTGAAGCAGCAGGGTGAAAGCTACCAGAAATACCAGCAGGTAACGCAGGATCGCATACAGCCGCCTCAGGGCATTCAGCAAAATTTCCTTAACTTTCGGTTTATTTTCCAACAGGCACTAAATGAGTTGTAATATATTAGCTATAGAATCTTCTTGTGATGAAACGTCAGCAGCCGTGATTTCTGATGGCAAAATACTTAATAATATTGTGGCCACGCAATCCGTACATGAGAAATATGGGGGAGTAGTACCTGAGTTGGCTTCCAGAGCCCATCAGCAACACTTGATCCCGGTGGTAGCGGAGGCCTTGAAATCCTCTGGAATAGACAAGACGGCTTTGTCTGCAGTGGCGTTTACCCGTGGTCCGGGTTTAATGGGAGCCCTCCTGGTAGGGGGATCCTTTGCCAAATCATTCGCCTATGCCCTGAATCTTCCGCTGATAGACGTCAACCACATGGAGGCCCATGTCCTGGCCCACTTTATTGACAGGCCCAGTCCCACTTTTCCCTTTATCTGCCTTACTGTCAGTGGAGGACATACTCAGTTGGTGCTGGTTAACAGCCACCTGGACATGGAGATTTTGGGAGAAACTTCGGATGATGCGGTGGGAGAGGCCTTTGATAAAATTGCCAAGATCCTGGGACTTCCCTATCCGGGAGGGCCTGAGCTGGATAAATTGGCAGCAAAAGGAAATCCGGAGGCTTTCTCTTTTCCTTTGTCAGACATGAAGGGACTGGCTTTTTCCTTTTCCGGCATAAAAACTGCTGTTTTGTATTTTCTCAGGGAAAACATCCGGAAAGATCCTGATTTTATCGCCCGGCATCTGGAGGATATTTGCGCATCAGTACAGCATACACTGATCAAAATGTTGATGCAAAAACTGGTCAGGGCGAGCCAGGAACTAGGCATACGTGAAGTGGCCATTGCCGGGGGAGTATCTGCCAACTCCGGCTTGAGATCTGCGTTAAACGATGCAGCGAAAAATTATAACTGGCAAGTATACCTGCCCAGGCTGGAATATTGCACAGATAATGCAGCCATGGTGGCCATGGCTGCCCATTACAAATACCAGGCAGGCCAGTTTTGCGGGTTGGATATCAGTCCGCAGGCAAAAATGAAAATTGGAAATCATGGCAAAAAACAATAAGTTCGAAAAGATCATCAATATCCGAAACAAAAAGGCGAGTTTTGAATTCGAGTTTCTGGACAAGTTCAAATCAGGGATAGTGCTTCGTGGTACCGAAATAAAATCCATACGAGAAGGAAAGGTCTCACTTACAGAAGCCTATTGCTATTTCAAGGGAGACGAGCTTTTTATCAAACAAATGCATATCGCTCCCTATACCCTGGCCGCCCATTTTAACCATGACCCGGTACGGGAGAGAAAGTTATTGCTGCAAAAGCAGGAACTAAAAAGACTTCAAAATAAGTTTTCCGAAAAAGGCCTTTCCATTATTCCTGTGCGTATATTTATCAATGACCGGGGATTGGCTAAGGTGGAAGTAGCCCTGGCCAAGGGAAAAAAAGTACATGACAAAAGGCAATCAATAAAGGAAAAGGATGCAAAACGGGACCTCCAACGTATGGCTTTCTGAGCCTTCCTACGGCATATGCAGGTTATCTTTGCTGAGTATTTACCGGGAACCTGTGGTAGGCTCAGGATTGACTTCCCAATTACTATTCGGGGAGTTGTACCAGGTGCTTCGAAAAACCAGAGACGGCCAATGGCTTTTTGTGGAAGGAGAGGAGCAGTCCGGGTCAGGATGGATACTGACTACCCAGCATCATGAATTGACAGCAGCATCATTCGATTTTTTCAGGCAGAGTCCGCTGCACATTACCACCGCCACCCTAAGTAGGGTGATTTGGGAAAAGTCTACCGTTTATTTACTACCGGGAAGTCAGCTTCATGCAGGGAACCACGAGATATTTGACTGGGAGGCCTCCTTTTCCTTCGAGGGCAGCAGCAGGCCTTTTTCACAAAAAGCGGGACGTGAAGAATTGCTGGAGACAGCAAAAGGATTTTTAAATGCCCCATACCTATCCGGTGGGCGGAGTATTTTTGGCCTGTATGAGGGGAGTTGGCTGCATTTGATTTTTAAGATTTGTGGCTATATCATTCCCAATTACCTTTCCCAATTGTTGACCGCGGGAGAAGAGGTGGGATTGACCGGTATACAAGGGGGGGATGTAGTGATTTTCAGCAATGAACATGGAATTCCATCCCGGGCCGGATTGTATGCAGGTCAGGGGCAGCTGCTGAGTATTCAGGGAAAAGTGAGGCTCAGTCCCTTTGACCCTGAGAATTGGATGTCGGCCCAAAACAAATCCAAACAGGTTCAGGTTCTTCATGTTAAAAATCTCATGAGATCATGAAGGAATGGATGGAAAAGAAAGTACTTGTGCTGAATTTGGATCATTCCCCTGTAGGCATTGTGAATGTGCAGAAAGCATTGGTACTCACCCTGCTCGAAAAGGCTGCTCCATTGGCTCATTTTGACTACCTGAAAATCCGGACGGTGGATAGGGACTTTGCTTATCCGGCGGTGATCCGCCTGTTTGAGTACAAGAATATTCCTTATAAAGGAGTAATGCTTAACAGAAACAACCTGTACAAAAGGGATCAGCATGCTTGTCAGTATTGTGGGGCTGATAAGAGTTTGACCCTTGATCATGTAGTGCCGCGCTCCAAGGGAGGCAAGACGAGCTGGAAAAACCTGGTGACTGCCTGTCACCGCTGCAATACCCTGAAGGGAGATAAAACCCCGGAACAAGCAGGCATGAAGTTGAAAGTGTTACCCTTCAGGCCTACCCTTGCCTATTTTTTGGCTGAATATGCGGAACTACATGCCGAAGAGTGGCTGCCATTTTTAGCCGCCAAAACGGTGGGCTGAGCTTTGTAGCGATCTCGTAAAGATCTTGATTTTTTGTGGGTTACCGGTTTCTATTCCTAAAATATTTCGTAAATTTGCAGTCCGTTCGGGTGAACGGTTCTTCCCAAGGGAAGGTATTCTTCATAAAAACCTCAGCCAGATGACCCTAAGGCTGTTGAAAATCAGGGTTATATCATTTAATATGTCAAATCAAGAAGATTTTAACTGGGAAAAATTCGAAACCAAGGGTTTTGGAGAAGGCTACACCAAGGCGGAAAGGGCCGAAATGGAAAAGCTGTATGACAAAACGCTTACGGAGATCACCGAAAAGGAAGTCATTACCGGCACGGTAGTAGGCATCAACGACAAGGACGTGATCATCAACATTGGTTTCAAATCCGATGGATTGGTACCCTTGAATGAGTTCCGTGATGTAGAGGACTTGAAAATCGGTGACGAGGTAGAGCTTTTCATTGAGGAGCAGGAAAACTCATTGGGTCAATTGGTGCTTTCCCGAAAAAAGGCCAAGATGGTCAAAGCCTGGCAGACGATCGAGGAGGCCCTGGAGCAGGACAATGTCATAGAAGGATTGGTGAAGAGAAGGACCAAAGGTGGTTTGATCGTAGATATTTATGGGGTAGAGGCATTCCTTCCCGGTTCACAAATAGATGTGAAGCCTATCAGGGATTTCGATATCTATGTAGGTAAGAAAATGGAAGTGAAAGTGGTAAAAATTAACCACGCCAACGATAACGTGGTCGTTTCTCACAAAGTACTGATCGAGAAAGACCTTGAAAAACAAAAAGCCGAAATCCTGAACAACCTGGAAAAAGGTCAGGTACTGGAAGGTGTGATCAAAAACATGACCAATTTCGGTGTATTTATCGATTTGGGTGGTGTAGACGGACTTTTGCACATTACCGACATTTCATGGGGCAGGATCAACCATCCCGAAGAAGTGCTTAACCTGGACGATAAGGTTCAGATTGTGGTGCTTGATTTCGATGATGACAAGAAAAGGATTTCTCTGGGCATGAAGCAGCTGACTGCCCATCCCTGGGATTCACTTTCTGCCAACCTTGAAGTGGGATCAAAAGTCAAAGGGAAAATTGTCAATGTGGCCGATTATGGTGCATTCCTGGAGTTGGCTCCCGGCGTAGAAGGATTGATCCACGTATCAGAAATGTCCTGGTCTCAACACCTGAGAAATCCGGCCGACTTTGTGAAAGTAGGTGATGAAATTGATGCAGTGGTATTGACCCTGGACAAAGACGAAAGAAAAATGTCCCTGGGAATCAAACAACTGACCGAGGACCCCTGGACCAAAGCAGAGATGGGTACCAAATATGCCATCGGTACCAAGCACAAGGGTATCGTCAGAAACCTGACCAACTTTGGCCTATTCCTGGAATTGGAAGAGGGAATCGATGGTCTGGTACACGTATCTGACCTTTCCTGGACCAAAAAGATCAAGCATCCTTCTGAGTTTGTGAAAGTTGGCGATGAGCTGGATGTTATCGTATTGGAGTTGGATCTGGACAGCAGGAGACTGGCACTGGGTCACAAGCAGTTGGAGGAAAACCCCTGGGATACCTTCGAAAGCGTGTTCCCGATCGGATCTACACACAAATGTTCCATCATTTCAAAGAATGATAAAGGAGCCGTGTTGGAGCTACCTTACGGCCTGGAAGGATTTGTCACCGCCAAAAACCTGGAGAAGGAAGACGGAACCCAGGCTGAGGCCGGAGAAAGCCTTGATTTCAGGGTGATTGAATTCTCCAAAGAGGACAAGCGCATTGTGCTGTCTCATACCGCTACTTTCAAGGAAGAAGCCATGCCTAAAGTAGCGGCTAAGAAAGCGGCTACAGGCACCAAGAAGAAAGCTACAGGATCAGATAGCAGTGCCGGAGGAGAGAAGTCTACCTTGGGTGATTTGGATGCCCTGACGGCCCTGAAAGAAAAAATGGACCAGTCCAAAAAATAATTGCAATAGAATTTTGATTAAAAAAGCGCTTCCCGGTTTCGGTCAGCGCTTTTTTTGTTTTTGGGACTGAAAATAGGTGAAAAAAATAGTGCACCACAGATAGCACAGATTCCCGCTGATAAAATAGTGAATAATAGGTGCCAATTTCTTGACTTACACGTGTTTTATTTTTATACGTAAAAAGACCACTATGAACACCAAATTGACCTTGAACCTTAAAAAGTCTGTAATCGAAAAAGCAAAAGCTTATTCAAAGACGCATAAAAAAAGCCTGTCGAAGTTGATAGAATCTTATTTATCTACATTAACTGACAGCAATGATGAAGATCCTGAAATCTCCCCTTTGGTCAAAAGCTTGTCAGGTATCATTGAGCTGGATAGGGATTTTAATTACAAAGAGGCCTATTCTGATTATCTGTTAAATAAATATAAGTGACAAATCTTTTTATAGACACCAATATTGTTTTAGATGTATTGGCTAAACGCCATCCATATTATTATTTCGCCGCAAAACTACTTACCCTGGCTGATAGAAAGTTGTGCGTACTATCGGTTACATCATTGACTCTGGCCAATACCCATTATGTATTGGCAAAATTGAAATCGGCTAATCAATCAAAGGAAGTTTTGAGAAAGTTGCGGTTAATGCTGCAGGTTTTATCGCTTGATGCTAAAGTGGTGGATTTAGCATTAAACGACGAGGATTTTAATGATTTTGAAGACGGGCTGCAATATTATGCCGCGTTGGAAAACCGACAGGATGTGATCCTTACCCGGGATATAAACGGGTTCAAATCATCCCGGATTCCCGTAATGACCCCTCAGGAATTCCTGGCTTCCTTACCCTAGATAAAAATCCCAAACTTTCATGAATAAAAGGTAATAGGAGGGAGACTGAAAAAAACCAGGCTTTATATTAGCCGGTACTTCAAACGTCGAATTAGGAATTACTCTATAAAATCAAATGCATGTTATTTTTAGGGCAATAAAAAAGCATCCCTTTTGGGGATGCTTTGGAGGTCGAGAGCGGATTCGAACCGCTGTACAAGGTTTTGCAGACCTCTGCCTAGCCACTCGGCCACTCGACCTTTTACTTAAACGAAGCGCAAATTTAGGCATAATTACTTCCGAATTCAAATACCTGCTGTTAAAAATATTAATTTCATGAACAGGGTACTTTTTTGATTTAAATTTCAAATTTTCAATTTCCATTCAATAACAGGTAAATTTTATTCGGCAAATATTGACAAATAGAGGTTATTTATAACGGTTCTAAATTAAATATTTACATAGAAGCCCCTTTATAAGATACTGAAATACAAATAATTACAATGATTATACAATTTTAACCCGATGATTTGGAGCCTGCTTCAGCAAGTTTGAAAAATAGAACTTGGGTAGTACATTTGTGGGGAATTTGAATTGCACTGAGGTAATCTGAAAAAAGTATATATAACTATGTCGATCAAGCGCTCATTAAAAGGGGTTTCAATTCGCCAATATCACCTGCTGGTTCTGTTTTTCCTGTTTCTGGGAGCGCAAGCCTATGCGGTAGACCCCGAAGTTCCGGAAAGCGAAGATGCTATCTCCGCCGGGGAGTCAATTTTTAATGCCAACTGTAAAACCTGCCATAGGCTGGATCAAAAACTTATCGGACCGGCACTCCGCGGGGTTACTGACCGCAGGGAATTGGACTGGACTAAAAAGTTTATCCTGAACTCTCAGGCCGTCATCCAAAGTGGAGATGCTACCGCAGTTGCTCTTTACAAGGAATACAACAACACGGTCATGCCAGCCATGGACTTTTTGAGTGATGGTGACCTGATGAACCTGTTGGCTTACATCGAATATGGAGATAAGGCAGATCCGGAAGCGGAAGCAAGTGCAGGTGGCTCAGCTACCGGTGAAGGCGGTTCGGGAGGGGGAATCCCCAGCGAATACCTGACCATCATTCTGGTAGTATTGGTTATTGTGCTGATCCTCGTTCTGGTGGTTTTGGGCCTGATTGTTTCTGTATTGACCAAGTACATGAACAACAGCGACAAGCTGGATGAGGAAGACAAGGAGTTTATTAACCAGAAAACTGACTACCTGGGGATATTGAAGAGCGACGGTTTTATCCTGATTGTCACCACCATTGTCCTGGCATTTGTAGTCAAGACTGCCATTGACGGGTTGTACACGGTGGGTATTCAGCAGGGATATGCGCCTGCCCAGCCCATCGCCTATTCCCATGAATTGCATGCCGGCCAATATGAAATTGAATGCCAATATTGTCATACCGGGGTTGAAATTGGCAAATCTGCCAATATTCCCTCTGCCAATATCTGTATGAACTGTCACATGCACATACAGAATGTGGAGGGTAAGGAAGGTATCTCCCCTGAAATAGCCAAAATTTATGATGCAGTTGATAACAACCAACCGATCGAGTGGGTAAGGGTACACAATCTTCCCGATCTGGCTTACTTTAACCATTCCCAGCACGTAGCTGTAGGAGGCGTAGAGTGCCAGACCTGTCATGGTCCCATCGAAGAAATGGAAGTGGTATATCAGCATAGTGCCCTGACCATGGGTTGGTGCATTGACTGTCACCGCAATACCGAGGTCACTACTCAGGGAAATGAATATTACGATAAACTCGTGCAATTGCATTCCGAATCCAAAGATGCCTTGAAGGTCAAGGACATTGGTGGCCTGGAATGTGCAAAGTGTCACTATTAAATCTTTACGAACATTCTTTTCTTTAATATACAATGAAAGAAAATAAAAAGACATATTGGAAAGGGTTAGAGCAGTTGACAAACGATCCCGAGTTTGTAAAAAACGCCGATCAGGAATTCCCTGGCTTTACCTCTAAAAAAAATCAGACCGAAGAAGGATCTTCCTCCAGAAGGGACTTTCTTAAAATGATGGGCTTCAGTGTTGCGGCTGCTTCTCTGGCGGCTTGTGAGGCTCCGGTAAGAAAGGCGATCCCTTATGTAAATAAGCCTGTCGATATCAATCCTTCCATACCCAATTATTACGCATCTACATTTGCCAATGGTGGCGACTATGCTTCAGTGGTAGTTAAAACCAGGGAAGGACGCCCCATTAAAGTAGACGGCAATGCGCTTTCTCCTATCACCCAGGGAGGGACCAGTGCCATTGTGGAAGCTTCAGTGCTGTCACTATACGATAAGGCCAGGCTCACCGGACCACAGATCAACGGCCAATCTGCTGATTGGGCCGCCCTTGATGCCGATTTGGGTAGCAAGCTGGCATCTGCTGGATCCATAAAGGTCGTTTCCAATACCATTTTATCTCCAGGTACCGAAAGGGCCATCAGCCAAATGGCAGAACGTTTTGGGGATGTGGAACACATTACCTATGATCCGATTTCCAGCTACGGTATCACAAAGGCCAGCGAGACCTATTATGGGACTAAAATGCTTCCTTCCTACCACTTTGACCGTTCGAATGTAATCGTTAGTTTTGGAGCGGACTTTTTGGGCAGCTGGATTTCTCCCATAGAATTTGCCAAACAGTACAGCAAGGGAAGAAAGATTTCCAAGGAAAACCCCAATATGTCCAGGCATTTCCAGTTTGAATCCACCCTTTCCCTTACCGGAGCAAATGCAGATTACCGTACGCCCATCACAGCTTCTCAAAGTGGACTGGCTGTTTTGACCTTACACAACCTGATCGCCCAAAAAGCTGGTGCCAGTACCGCAGGGGGAAATAACCTGGATTTGCCATACCTGAGCAAAGCTGCAGAGGAACTTTGGGCCAACAGGGGTAACACTTTGGTGGTGTCCGGATCGAACGATCCTCATGTGCAGGTGCTGATTCATGCCATCAATGAATTGTTGGGCAATACCGGAAGCACGGTAGATTTTGAAAATCCCGTACATTACCGAAAGGGGGACGATAGCCGCATGAGTCAATTTATTAGCGAACTCAACGCAGGTCGTATAGGAGCAGTGATCTTTTACAATTGCAACCCGGTATACGATTTCGGAGGAGGACAGGCATTGGCTGAAGCCATAGCCAAGGCTAAGGTATCCGTGTCTACTTCTGAAGTGAAAAATGAAACAGCTGCCCTGGTACAATACCTTGCTCCGGACCATCATTACCTGGAGTCCTGGAATGATTTCTACCCAAAAAAGGGCATGTACAGCCTGGCTCAACCGACGATTTCTCCCCTGTTTAATACAAGGCAGGCACAGGAAAGCTTTTTGAAATGGGCAGGGAATAACACGAGTTATTATGATTTTCTACAGGAAGACTGGCAAACCCTTTTTGAAGGGCAGCAGGAAATTGCCGACTTTCAGTCTTTCTGGGACAAATGCCTGCATGACGGGGTTTACCAGGTAAGCACCACGGAAGAGGAAGCCTCCGAAACCTTGACTCCTGCAGGAGATATCAGTGCAGCGGTTTCAGCCATAGGCAGCACCTACAAGGCGCAGGGCTCTGGTGCTGAATTGGTGGTCTACACCAAGGTTGGAATTGGCTCAGGAGCCTTTGCCAACAACCCATGGTTACACGAAATGCCCGATCCCATCTCCAAAGCCACCTGGGACAATTACCTGACGGTATCCCAGAAATGGGCCAATGAGAATGGTTTGAGTATGAAGGAAGGAGCCACCCAGATGGCCAGTGTTACGGCAAACGGTGTTTCCTTTACCGTACCTGTATTGGTACAGCCGGGTCAGGCTGAAGGCACTTTCGGCCTGGCATTGGGCTACGGGCGTACTGCTGCAGGCAGGGTAGGCGATGGTCTTGGTGTCAATGCCTATGCGCTATTAGATGCCGGTAAAGGTTTTGTAAGCTATGACATTACAGAAGGGGTAGAGATTAGCCTGACCGGCGAATCCTACAGTATCGCACAAACCCAGACCCATCAAACCTACATGGGCAGGGATTTTGTGATCCAGGAAGCTACTTTGGGAGAATATAAGGAAGATGCCAGCGCCGGGCGTTACCGCCCTGAAATTTATAAAGACGGAGAATTTATAAAGCCAAGTAAAATCTCCCTTTGGTCCGGGCACAAATACAGCCAGCACCATTGGGGACTGGCGATCGATATGAACTCCTGTATTGGATGTGCAGCTTGCACCGTGGCCTGCCAGGTAGAAAACAATGTGGCCGTGGTAGGTAAGCAGGAAGTGCTCAACCGAAGGGAAATGGCCTGGATCAGGATTGACAGGTATTACAGCTCGCCGGTGGAAGCTACCTCCAATAAAGAACTGGAACAGGCGGCCGATAACCCGGAAGTTACTTTCCAGCCGATGATGTGCCAGCATTGTAATAATGCACCATGTGAGACGGTTTGTCCCGTGGTAGCCACCACTCATAGCTCTGAGGGTTTAAACCAGATGACCTACAACAGGTGTATCGGTACCCGCTATTGCGCCAACAACTGTCCCTATAAAGTACGGCGGTTCAACTGGTTTAAATACCATGATAACAAAGACTTTGCTGGCGTGAATACCGCACAGAATGATGATTTGGGTAAAATGGTATTGAATCCTGATGTGACGGTAAGGGCAAGGGGAGTGATGGAAAAATGCTCCATGTGTGTACAGCGCATTCAAGCCGGTAAACTGGCTGCCAAGCGTGATAAAAGGAAAGTTAAGGATGGCGATATAAATGTGGCCTGTGCGGTAGCCTGTCCTACAGAAGCCCTTGTGTTTGGTGATATGAATGATCCGGAGTCTAAGGTATCCAAAATGCTGAAGATTGAAGAAAATTCAACCGAGGCGATCAAAGAGGTGAATGAAGAGCGGGCCTATCATGTATTGGAAGAAATCAACGTCAGCCCGAATGTTTGGTATTTTACCAAAATCAGAAACAAGGACAAAAACGAAGCTTAAAAATAAATCAGATAAATATGCAGGTTACTTCACCCGTACGCGAGCCGCTGGTTACCGGCGGTAAGACATACAAGGACGTTACCAATGATATTGCCAGGCAGGTCGAAGGAAAGCCGACCGTAGGCTGGCTGCTTGGACTGGCGGTTTCACTTGGTGCACTTTTGATTGGCAGTCTGGCCCTGGTAGCTACCCTTTGGGAAGGCATAGGCATGTGGGGATTGAACAAGACCGTTGGCTGGGCCTGGGATATCACCAACTTTGTTTGGTGGGTAGGTATCGGTCACGCCGGCACGTTGATCTCAGCCGTATTGCTGCTTTTCAGACAAAAATGGAGAACTTCCATTAACCGTGCAGCGGAGGCCATGACTATTTTTGCCGTAATTTGTGCGGCACTTTTCCCCTTGATTCACATGGGCAGGCCTTGGATAGGAGCCATTTGGGCCCTTCCACTTCCCAATACTTATGGATCGCTTTGGGTAAACTTTAATTCTCCCCTGCTTTGGGATGTATTCGCCATATCTACTTATTTTTCTGTTTCCCTGGTTTTTTGGTACATCGGTTTGATTCCCGATTTTGCTACCATCAGAGACAGGGCTACCGGATTGAGGAAGACGATTTACGGGGCATTGAGTTTTGGATGGGACGGTGCTGCCAGGACTTGGATGAGGTACGAAAGTGTCTCCCTGATATTGGCCGGTCTTGCGACTCCTCTGGTACTGTCTGTACACACCATCGTATCCTTTGACTTTGCCACTTCGGTGATTCCCGGTTGGCATACCACTATTTTCCCTCCCTATTTTGTGGCTGGAGCCATATTTTCCGGTTTTGCCATGGTATTGACCCTGATGATAGTTACCCGCAAGGTCTTTAAGTTGGAGGATTACATAACCATTGGCCACATAGAGCTGATGAATATCGTGATTATCATTACCGGTTCCATTGTAGGTATCGCTTATATTACGGAGTTTTTTATGGCCTGGTATTCCGGGGTTGCGGCAGAGCAGTATGCCTTTGTAAACCGGATGTTTGGTCCCTACTGGTGGGCTTACTGGTCCATGATGACCTGTAATGTGATTTCTCCACAGCTTTTCTGGTTCAAAAAAATCAGAACTTCCATAGCTGCTACCTTTATTCTTTCATTGGTGGTAAATATTGGCATGTGGTTCGAAAGGTTTGTAATCATTGTTACCTCCCTACACAGAGATTTCCTTCCTTCTTCCTGGGTAATGTTTTACCCCACGATTACGGATGTGGGCGTTTACCTGTTTACCTTTGGCTTTTTCTTCACAGCATTCTTATTGTTTGCCAAATTTTTCCCGGTGATCAATATGGCGGAAGTAAAGGCTGTTCTGAAATCTTCATCTGAAAAAACAATTAAGTAATCATGGAAAGAGACAAGCATTTTATCCTGGGGATTTTTGATGACGAGGATATCCTTTTGTCCGCCGTCAAAGAAGTAAGGGCTGCAGGAGTTAAGATCCACGAAGTATTTTCTCCCTATCCTGTACATGGCCTGGATGAAGAATTGGGTTACTCCAGAAGCCGGCTTCCTATAGCTGCATTTTTGTTTGGCTTGTTGGGAACCACCCTGGCTTTGACCATGCAGTTTTACATGATGAAATTTGACTGGCCGATGATCATTGGGGGCAAGGATTATGCTGCTTTCCCTGATTTCATTCCTGTTACCTTTGAGTTGACAGTGTTGCTGGCAGCCTTCGGTATGGTAGGTGTTTTTATGATCAGCAGTAACCTGAAGCCCTGGGGCCAACCGCGAATATTTGATTTGCGAAGCACCGACGACAAACACATCATGGCCATAGATATTGCCAGTAATGGATCAGTAGATCTGGAGCAAATCAAAGATGCCCTGAAAGCATCTGGAGCGACGGAAGTGAACAGTAAAAGTTTTGAATAAGTAATCTGTAGCAAATGAAAAGAATAGCATTCATATATTCCATAGCTGTAGCAGGCATATCGCTGGGATTGGCTTCCTGTAATGCTGAAGGTGATTACCCGGGAACCGAGTATGCCCCTCAGATGTATCACTCGATTCCTTATGAGCCGTTATCCCAGATAAGAAACGAAGAAGAAGGTATGTGGCTTTCCAACCGGGAAGATGAAAAGGGGGAATTTTATAATAGCAATCCCAATAATCCTTATGGAATGACCATGAGAGAGCCTGTTGCCAATACGGTGCCCAGGTCCACAGACGGCAGCTTGCCGTACAGGTTGAGGGTGGCAGATCTGGAAGGAGCTGCTCTCGTTGAAAACCCCATAGAACTTGACGACCAGGTATTGGCGGAAGGACAACAACTTTATTTGCAATATTGCACTTCCTGTCATGGTGCAGGCGGGGAAGGTGACGGAAAAGTTGGAGCAGTGATTGGCGGTGTAGCCAACCTGAAAGGCGGAGCGTATATTGACTTGCCGGAAGGCCATATTTTCCATGTGATTACACACGGCAAGGGTAGAATGGGTGCACATGCATCCCAGATTCCTGCAGACAGAAGGTGGAAAATCGTACACTATGTTAAACAAGAAATTCAAGCGCAATAATGGCACAGGCAAGCAACTATAATTTGGATCAAAAATTTGATTTTACCCCGGCGGTAAAAAAGGTTATTTTCTTCCTGGGAGGTCTGGGTGCAGTACTTTTACTGGTTGGCATCATTGCCGCTGCTCTGGGAGGAGACCATGGTGCCGGGGAAGATGGCGGACATGCTTTTCACTGGACCAAAAGACTATACGCTAACCTGTGGATCAACAACGTGTATTTTACAGGCATCGCCATTATAGGAGTTTTCTTTTTTGCTATTCAATACGCTGCTCAGGCAGGCTGGTCAACTGCCTTGCTCAGGATTATGATTTCATTTGGCAACTGGCTGCCTATCGCAGCGGTACTGATGTTGGCTACTTTCTTTGTTGCCAACCACGACTTGTTCCACTGGACCCATAGTTATATTTTCGATAAGGCAGATCCGGCTTATGACAGAATCATTGATGGAAAAGGAAACTTTTTCTACTGGCCCATGGAAAAGGGCAGCTTTCCCATCTTTTACATTGTCAGGATGGTGCTGTTCTTTGGTTTTTGGATTTTCTTTTTCAACAAATTGAAAAGCCTGTCCTTTGAAGAGGATTTAAATGGTGGTACTTCCTATTGGTATACCCTTAGGAAATGGTCTGCTATTTTTCTTGTGTTTTTCGCCGTATCCTCCTCTGTGAGTGCCTGGGATTGGGTTTTATCGATTGATACCCATTGGTTTTCCACTTTGTTTGGCTGGTATGTATTTGCTTCCTGGTTTGTTGCCGGTTTGTCTGCCATTACGCTGGTTACCATCTTCTTAAAAGACCAGGGATACCTGGAAATGGTCAACCAAAACCACATCCATGATCTCGGAAAATTTGTTTTTGCCTTTTCTATTTTCTGGACCTATATCTGGTTTTCTCAGTTTCTTCTGATCTATTATGCCAATATTCCTGAGGAGTCCGTGTATTTTATCGAAAGGCTATCCAGCGACGTGTATGGACCGTATATATTTGTAAACATAGTATTAAACTTTGTTTTACCCTTTCTTGTTCTTATGACAAGAGATGCAAAAAGG
Source organism: Cyclobacterium sp. SYSU L10401 (assembly GCF_010993705.1). GTDB lineage: Bacteria > Bacteroidota > Bacteroidia > Cytophagales > Cyclobacteriaceae > Cyclobacterium. The sequence continues at coordinate 474,811 of NZ_WOFO01000001.1, forward strand.
CACAACATCTTTCTCAAATTGGTTTGTACCCTCATCATCTTTGGTCATTGGGTTGATTTCTTTCTAATGGTTCAACCGGGAACACTCGGTCATAACGGAGGAGTTGGATTAATGGAGTTGGGAATGTTGCTGGTTTATGGAGCTGCCTTTGCTTTTGTAGCTTTGAGTAATCTTGCCAAGCAGAATCTGGTTCCTAAAAACCATCCCATGCTGGAAGAAAGTTATCATCATCACATTTAAAAATTACCGAAACAGTTATAAATTATGTACGGACTTCTTATTTCTATAGGTGTAATACTCCTGATCCTGGTGATTTGGATGGTATATAGGATTCAAACCTTGATTTCGGTAGCCAAGGGTTCTGATAAAAAGATTGCTACCACCAGTAACAAGGTAAATGCCTTCTTGATGATGTTTTTCCTGATAGGTTGTGGGGTACTGATGTTTTGGTATTCCATTAAGGAATTTGACAATTATCAGTTGCCTATAGCTTCTGAACATGGTCTGGTGACTGACAAGCTTTTTTGGATCACCATGGCGGTAACCGGCTTTATATTCATTCTTACCCACATTTTACTGTTTTGGTTTAGCTATCATTACCAATACAGTGAAGACAGAAGAGCATCTTACTATCCTGACAATAACAAATTAGAAATCATTTGGACCCTGGTGCCGGCGGTAGTTTTAACAGTTTTGGTCGTATCCGGCTGGAAAGCCTGGTCAGACATTACCGCTCCTGCCCCTGAAGAAGCCCACGTGGTAGAAATTATGGGATACCAGTTTGCCTGGGATGTCAGGTATGGGGGAATGGACAATACTTTGGGAGATTATGATTATCGGCTGACCAATGCCACCAATTCCCGAGGAATTGATTTTACAGATAAAAATTCCTTTGATGATTTCCCTTCACAAAATGTGGTGATACCTAAAGGTGAGCCGGTCTTGTTTAAAATCCGGGCCAGAGATGTATTACATTCTGTTTTTGCCCCGCACATGCGTTTGAAAATGGATGCGGTACCTGGTATGCCTACCCGTTTCTGGTTTGTGCCTAACAAGACTACAGAGGAGATGAGAGCTGAGCTGGGAGATGAAGAGTTTGAATATGAAATTGCCTGTACCGAGGTCTGCGGAAATGGTCATTTTTCCATGAGAAAGGTAATACGTGTAGTAGAACCTGATGAATACAGGGCCTGGGTAGCTGAACAGACACCATTTATCAAGAGTAATCCTGATTTGATAGCTGATCTACCTGCTGATTTGAAAGAATTAGCGGAAATATATATAAACGAAGAATAATATCATTGATAAAATTTAGATAACATGGCAGTAGCAAACGTATCGGCTCACGATGTGTCCAATCATGACCATCATGACCATGAGCACAAAGATAACTTCATCACGAAGTATATATTCTCCACTGACCATAAGATGATAGCCAAGCAATACCTGATTTCAGGTATGTTTTGGGCCTTCATTGGGGGTCTGCTTTCTGTGCTTTTCAGGTTGCAATTGGGTTTTCCTGAGATGGACCTTTCTTTTTTGAGGCCCATTTTAGGTGGCTGGATTGATGCCTCCGGGAAACTGGATCCAAATTTCTACCTGGCTTTGGTCACCATGCATGGTACCATCATGGTATTCTTTGTATTGACAGCAGGTTTGAGTGGTACTTTCTCTAATTTTCTGATTCCGCTTCAGATAGGTGCCAGAGATATGGCCTCCGGATTCATGAACATGCTTTCCTACTGGTTCTTCTTTGTTTCCGGAGTGATCATGTTTGCTTCCCTTTTTCTTGAAAAAGGACCGGCTGCAGGTGGATGGGTAGTATATCCTCCCTTGTCTGCCCTCGAACAAGCCATTCCTGGATCCGGGATGGGAATGACACTTTGGTTGATTGCCATGACCTTTTTTATTGCGTCTTCATTACTTGGAGGGATAAATTACATCACCACCGTAATTAATTTGCGAACCAGGGGCATGTCATTTTCCAGGTTGCCGCTCACCATTTGGGCTTTCTTCCTGACAGCCGTTATTGGTTTATTGTCATTCCCGGTATTGTTTTCTGCTGCACTTCTATTGGTCTTTGACAGGAGCTTTGGTACCAGTTTTTATCTTTCAGATATTTACATAGGGGGTGAAGCACTTCCAAATACCGGAGGCAGTGCGGTGTTGTACCAGCATTTATTCTGGTTTTTAGGTCACCCTGAGGTATACATTGTATTGCTTCCGGCACTGGGGATTACTTCAGAGATTATCGCTACCAATTCCAGAAAACCAATATTTGGTTACAAGGCCATGATCATTTCCATGTTGGGCATTACCATATTGTCCTTTGTAGTATGGGCACACCACATGTTCGTATCGGGCTTGAATCCTTTTCTGGGTTCCATATTCATGTTCCTTACCCTGATTATTGCTGTTCCGTCTGCGGTTAAGGTATTTAACTACCTGACTACCCTTTGGAGGGGAAATTTGAGGTTCACACCTGGAATGTTGTTTTCTATTGGCCTGGTATCTTTCTTTATCTCCGGTGGATTGACAGGCATTTTCCTGGGTAATTCCGCTATCGATATTCAGTTGCACGACACCTATTTCGTTGTAGCGCACTTTCACCTGGTCATGGGATCCGCGTCTTTCTTTGGCATGATGGCTGGAGTGTACCACTGGTTCCCCAAAATGTTTGGCAGGATGATGGATGAGAAATTAGGTCATGTTCACTTCTGGCTTACTTTCGTTGGGGTATACATGGTATTCTTTCCCATGCATTACATTGGTATCGCTGGCTTCCCCAGAAGGTATTACAGTTGGACAAACTTCTCCTTTTCGGACATGTATACTGATCTGAACATGTTCGTTTCGGTAGCTGCCATCATCACCTTTTTTGCCCAGTTTATATTTGTATTTAATTTCTTCTACAGCATGTACAAAGGAAGAAAGGCATCGGCCAATCCATGGCAGTCCAATACCCTGGAGTGGACCACTCCAATTCATCCTGGCCATGGTAACTGGCCAGGAGAGATTCCTGCGGTGTACAGGTGGCCGTATGACTATAGCAAGCCTGGAGCAAAGGAAGATTTTATTCCTCAAACGGTACCTTTATCAGCTACGCCTGAGTCGAACCTTCCCCATGAGAATAAGCTCGTGCAACTGGAGAAAGAAATCATGGCTGAGGAAGGGGATGTATTGGTAGCCAATGAATCAAAAGAATCTTAATCATATTCAAAGTTTCCGTAGGATAAGTTTTATCACCACGGCAGCTGTTTTCTTTCTTATTCTGGTCGGGGGAATTGTCCGAAGCACTGGTGCTGGCATGGGATGCCCCGATTGGCCAAAATGTTTTGGGAGCTGGGTTCCACCTACTTCGGTGGATCAGCTCCCAAAAAATTATGATGAAATTTATGTGGCCCAAAGGGTGGAAAAGAATGAACGTTTTGCTTCCCTTTTGGATAATTTAGGTTTCTCAGCCCTGGCTGAAGAAATCGAACAGGATGAAAGTATCCTGGTACAAGAACCTTTCAATGCGACCAAAACCTGGATTGAATATGTCAATCGGTTGATTGGTGCACTTATTGGCTTATTGATCATTTTGACATTTGTCTACTCGGTACGATTGCGTAAGATTGATCCCAAAATATCCCTTCTGGCTTTCATTTCCCTTGTTTTGGTGATATTTCAGGGTTGGTTGGGATCTATAGTGGTTTCTACGAATTTGTTGCAATGGATGATCAGTGTTCACATGATCGTTGCCCTGGTTTTGGTTTGTTTGTTATTGTATATCTATTTCCGATCCGGGACGCTTATTAGTGGAAATAAGGAACAAATTGTTTCCGTAGGGAATAAGTTTTCCATTTATCGGTTGGTGATGGGTTTGGGAATTTTCTTAATGATAGTTCAAATCATATTGGGGACACAGGTAAGGGAGCATATTGATGTGATTGCGGCAGACTTCGGCTATTCGAATCGGTTTTCCTGGATAGCGGAATTGGGTTTTACCTTTTATGTTCACAGGTCCTTTTCGCTGGTTTTGCTTGGTTTACATTTGTTCCTTGCTTATCAGTTTTATCGAAACAAGGATATTAGCCATACAATCCAAAAGCAATTTAATTGGTTGTTGGGTTTGTTGTTGTTGGTTATCCTGTCAGGCGTCTTGATGGCTTATTTTGGTATTCCTGCGTTTATCCAGCCTTTACATTTGCTTCTTGGTTCTCTGATCATTGGATTTCAATATTACATTTGGCTTGAATTGGGTTTGCTAAAAAGGCAGCCTAAAAATATTGCTTTGGTATGAGTACATTAGATTTATCTGAAAAAGTTATTTTTGACACCATTGCGGTGAGGTTACGTGCTTACATGGACTTGCTAAAGGTAAGGTTATCGGCATTGGTGACCTTTTCCGCCGTGTTTGGATTTATATTGGGTCATTCTGGTCAGGTATTTTCCTGGAGCACTTTTCTGGCATTAATTGCGGGAGGTTTCCTTGTAAGTGGTGCCTCCGGTGCTGCCAATGAGATCAAGGAAAGGGATTATGATAAGCTCATGAAGCGCACGCAAAACAGACCCCTTCCCATGCAAGTCATTTCCGTTAGAGAGGCTTATTGGTTTACCATTATAGCTGCCACTCTGGGTATATTGCTTTTGGGCTATTTTACCAATTGGCTGACTACAGGATTGGGTGTCTTGAGCATGATTTTGTACGTATTCGTATATACTCCATTAAAAAGAGTTGGCCCTATAGCTGTATTGGTTGGAGCTATACCGGGAGCCATGCCTCCGCTTTTGGGCTGGACGGCTGCTACAGGTAGCATATCCTATGAAGCGCTGATCATATTTGGTATACAATTTATCTGGCAATTTCCTCATTTCTGGGCGATTGCCTGGGTGAGCGATGAAGATTATAAAAAAGCGGGCTTCAAATTGTTGCCTTCCGGAGGACAGAAGGATCTGAATACGGCGATTCAGATCATGATTTATACCTTGTTTTTATTGCCGCTTGGTTTACTGCCTACCTATTTTGGTTTTACCGGGCTAAACTCAGGCGTGGTGGCTACAATATGTGGGGTGTTATTTCTGGCGCAGACCTTTTCATTGATGAAGGATTGTTCCAGAAAATCAGCCCTAAAAATCATGTTCGGGTCTTTCCTGTATTTGCCGATCGTACAAATTGCTTATTTATTGGATAAAATTTAGACTGGAATGGAAGAGAAATTAGCATTTGTAGAAGGGGCCGAACAGCCCCTGTCCATGCATCCGAAGAAATTTGCCCTGTGGCTTTTTATCGTAAGTGTGGTGATGATCTTTGCTGGAATGACCAGTGCCTATATTGTCCGGCAGTCTGAAGGCAACTGGCTTGAATTTGACTTGCCTGACGTTTTTTGGTACACTTCAGCCATCATTGTGCTCAGTAGTATCAGCATTCACTGGTCTTTTCTGTCAGCAAAAAAGGACGATTTCAACTCACTTAAGATTGGATTGATCGTTACTACAGTTTTGGGATTGGGTTTCCTGATAGGGCAATGGTACAGTTGGGTGGCTCTGGTAGCACAGGATGTTTATTTTGTGGGTAACCCGGCAGGGTCATTTATGTATGTTTTTACCGGATTGCATGCAATACATCTGATTAGCGGTGTGATTTTTCTAATTATTGTATTAATTTCGTCTTTAAGAAATAAGATTCATTCTCAAAATATGCCACAGTTGGAAATGTGTGTGACCTATTGGCATTTTTTGGGGGGCCTTTGGCTGTATTTGTTCATGTTTTTGCTTTTAAATCATTAAAATATAAGTTAATTTATACCATATGTCTTCGACTGCTATTGAAATCCAATCAAAAAGAGGTGTTTGGGGTGGTGGAAATGAACCGCTAAAGGCCAGCTATGGAAAGCTCATGATGTGGTTTTTCCTGCTCTCTGATATTTTTACCTTTACGGCCTTCCTGATTACCTACGGAGCCATCCGGGTCAGTTATCCTGCTTACGGAGGAGAGGCGGCTGATTTTGTGAGCTCCAATGAATACTGGCCCATTCCAGAAATGATCTTTGATGCCATTCCTTTGGTTCATGGAGGGCATTTTCCATTGGTCTTCGTCGGACTGATGACCTTTATTTTGATACTTAGTTCTGTGACCATGGTACTGGCAGTGGAAGCCGGACACCGTAATGATAGGAAAGATGTGGTGAAGTGGATGCTTTGGACCCTGTTGGGCGGGATTACTTTCCTAAGCTGTCAGGCCTGGGAGTGGTCGCACTTTATCCATGGTACAGACGAAGGGTCCATGCTTACCTATGTTAATTCTTTGGGCAACGTGGTTTCCGAAACCGTCTATGGGGCAAACCTGCTTGTGAATGAATACGGGCCTGCTCCTTTTGCTCAATTGTTTTTCTTTATCACCGGATTTCATGGTTTTCACGTGACCATTGGGGTGTTCTTATTGTTTCTCGCCTTCTATCAGGCAGCTGTTGGAGTCTATGAAGAAAGGGGACATTATGAAATGATTGAAAAGATCGGACTATATTGGCACTTTGTAGACTTGGTTTGGGTATTTGTATTTACCTTTTTCTATCTGATCTAGCATATTTAAAGCATATTTGACTTATGGCACAAGAAAATAAACACGGACTGGAAGTAATTCCAAGAGATTCCGCTAAAATCAAAAAAATCTGGATGACAGCTTTGATCCTTCTGGTGGTAACAGCTGTAGAATTTTTACTTGCCTTTACCATGGAAAGGGGGATGTTGCTATACATCATCTTTATTGTACTTACCATAGTGAAAGCCAAGTATATCATGATGGAATTCATGCACCTCGGGGATGAAGCCAAGCCTTTGTTTTATTCCATTATTGTTCCATTGATCTTTTTGATTTGGTTGATAATCGCCCTTTTCAGGGAAGGTACAGACATCTTTTTGATGCGCTGGTAAATGCGGTAAATAAATGTCAATATATGAATGGTTGGAGTGGAATCTTCAACCATTTTTTTTGTTATAACTTATATGAAAATGTTGCGGTTTATTCAGGTCATGGTGTTGATCTGTGTGTTGATGATTCCGGTATTGATTATCCTGTTTTTAAGGGGGTTCACATCCAATGAATATGATATTCCGATATTGTATGAGCAAGGCGTAGAAGATCCCTATCAGGAATGCGATTATGGGGATAATACCGGGCAGCATTATATTCCTGAGTTTTCTTTTACTGATCACCTGAACAGACGGGTGGGAAAGGAAGATATGGAAGGGAAAATTACCATTGTTGACTTTTTCTTTACCAGCTGCCCCAGCATTTGTCCGGTGATGTCAGCTGAGATGGAGCGGGTTCAGGATGCGTTTCGGGAGGAGGATAAGGTACAAATTTTCTCTATTAGTATAGATCCTGAATACGATTCCCCTGAGATTCTCGCAGATTATGCTGAACGGCACCTGGCGGAAAAAGACAAGTGGTATTTTCTTACTGGAGACAAAGGACTGACTTATGAATTGGCCCGTTGTGGTTTTGTTTTGCCTACCATTGATGGGGCAGGTAATCCGGAGGACTTTATTCATAGTGATAAATTCGTATTGGTAGATGAATTGGGAAGGATCAGAGGTTATTACAGTGGTACACAGAGGGAAGGTGTTGACCAATTGATATTGGAAACAAAAATTTTGCTATATGACAAATGACAATGCAAGCATTGAAAAGCAGGATACTGCCATTACTGGATGGATTACCTTCATTTCTGTTTTGGTGCCTATCCTGGTGGCTATTCTGCTGTTCATGCCATCTAAGGTAAACATTGGCGAGGAATGGGTATATTTCCTTCCTCATCTTAATGCTGTGATCAATACCGCTGCTACCATAGCTTTGTTGCTAGGTGTATATTTTATCAAACAGGGTAAAATCACCTGGCACAAAGTGTCCATGACTACAGCCTTTGGTCTCGGAGCAGTGTTTCTTATCAGTTATGTGATATATCATGCGGCAGCAGATAGTACTTCCTTTGGAGGAGAAGGTTGGATCAGGGGAGTTTATTATTTTCTCCTGATTACCCATATCATTCTCGCTGCCGTAGCCTTGTTTCCTATTTTGTGGGCCTATTATTATGGCTACACCGGCAAATACAGCAAACACCGGGCTGTAGTCAGGTATGCCTTTCCCATTTGGTTATATGTGACCGTTACCGGAGTGATTGTGTACCTGATGATCAGTCCTTACTATAACCATTGATTCCGGTGGCACATGTTGAAAGAACTTTATTTAACCCGAAACCGTTTATTTACCGATGAATAAGCTCAAAAAATTTCTGTTTGGTCTGTTTTTGTTTTTGGTAGGCACACTGCAAGAATCTATGGCCCAATGTGCCATGTGCCGGGCTACCATAGAAAATAATGTTAGCAATGGTGATACCACGGTTGGAGCAGGGTTAAATCTGGGGATCTTGTACCTGTTTGTTGCTCCTTATATTTTATTGTCCGTTCTGGCCTATATTTGGTATAAAAATGCCAAAAGAAAGAAGAAACTTTCTTTTTGATATTTGTGTGCACTGAATGCCTGATAATTTTTCTTTTTTATTCCTGTCGAAGTTTTTTTATTGATTTGTTTTTGATGAGCAGATTAGAACAGATTTTGCTTGTAAGCTGCTAAATAGAGTTTTGCTGATCCTGTATGCTTAAGAAAAGAAGGTTAATTCTGATCGTTTCTATTCTCCTTTTGGGGACAGTGCTATCATTGAATTTTTTTCTGGATAATGGGAAATCGGATGAGCCGGAATTACACCTGTCAAAATTGGAAGAAAGATTGGCTGAGGTAATCAAAGGATTTGATGCCGATTACATCAGTATTATAATGGAGAACAGGTACAACAGTGAGATCGCTTTTTCCTCTTTGAATGTTCCGCACGAGTACCCCTTTTACCTTTTTTCTGAAGAGGGGGAGCTTGTTTACTGGTCGGATATAGAAATGGTACCGGATTTTGAGAGCATCTCGGTTTCCAAAAAGTACCAGCTTATAGACAATAGCCGGGGCGTATATTTCAGCAAACTAAAAAAAATCACCCGCAACGATAATCCCTATTGGCTGCTGCAAGTGCACCCATTGATCAGCAAAGTGGCCATAGAAAATGAATACCTGAACAATGGGATCAATGAGGATACTTTCGGGAATGACCGTTTCGTCTTATCCAATCAAAGCAAGGAAGACTATCAGGACGTCCATTTCGAAAAGGATTATTTATTTTCCATCCTTTTCCGGGTAGGGTACAGTCCGCCCGGCTACTCCATCAATTCTACCCTTCTGGTATTTTTCTTTTCGCTTTTGGGCCTGGCTTTGATTATCGGGGGCGACTTTGTATACACGATTTGGACCAAAGGAAGGAAATTATTGGCCACACTTTATACCTTTCTGATTCTGGGCTGTATCCGGGTTTTGATGTTGCTATTCAACTTTCCCAATGATTTTTTTCAGGCCGGAATATTCGATCCTGGATTGTATGCCTCCTCCAGAATCAACCCCAGCCTGGGAGATTTGCTGCTAAATGTCATTTGTTACCTGATCGTTTTGAGCATGGTGATTGCCATCTTGGGGCATAAACGGGTACTATTTAATTTTATCCAGTTCAGGAAAAAATATGCAGATTGGATTCATTTATCCGCTGCCTACCTGCTTTCCACCCTGTTGATGTTTTCATTTTTTTTCCTTTACATGAATATCGTGGAAAATGCACAGTGGAACCTGAATATTGAGTCCATTCCCAATTTCAATTACCATAAAGCCATCAGTCTTTTTGTTGTTTTTCTGGGTGGAGCCGGCTACCTGTTATTTTCTATAATCGGATTAAATATGGTCCTCTATAAGAAGGACAATGACATATTTTATCCCCTGAAGGTCCTGCTGGTTTTCTCACTCCCTGTCTTGGCCGTTTTGGTGGCCTGGAATTTTATTTTACTGGTTTCTTTTATTGCTCATTTGATCCTCCTGGTCTCCATCATAAGTTTCAGGTTGTATGACAAATTGTTTAAGCTGGAATTCAACACCTTCTTAACCTTCTTTTTTGCCTGCCTGGTGGGGGCGGTGATTACCGGAGCAGCATCCTTTCATCACGAAAGGAATGATGAAGTCCGGTCCAAACAGAAATTTGCCAACAACATCATGCTTGACAAGGATGTAATGGGTGAATTTTTATTGGAGGACATCATGAGCAGGATTGAGGCTGATCTTTTTATCCAAAACCGGATTGCAGATCCCCTGCTGTCCAAAGAACCGATTGAAAGAAAATTAAGGAAAATTTACCTAAGCGGATATTTTGATCAGTATAGCCAGAAAATAGCCCTCTACAATCCTTCGGGCCAGCACTTTTCTAACAAAGAGGATGAACCGGATTTGGAGGAGTATAAAATTAAATACATGAATAGCGATTATGCTACTCAGGTACATAACCTTTTTTATGTCAGGTCTACGGAAACCAATATGGGGAACAGGTTTGTATCTTTTATCAAAATTCAAAAAGAAGATGCTTTTCTGGGTACCCTTGTCATAGAATTGAATCAACAACAGATGGAATCAGGAAAAGCCTTTCCCAAATTGTTGATGGACAATAAATATGCTTCCAACTACATAGAAAATGATTTTGATTTTGCCATTTTTGACAATGGGGTGTTGGAATACAGTTCGGGAATGTACAGCTACCGAAGTGCAGACATAGAGGAGATCCTTCAAAACCAAAACCTGTATAAAAAAGGAGTACATGCCAGTGGATTCCACCATTTTGGCGTACAATTCAACGATAAGGTTATTGTCATTACCTCTTCCCAATACCCTAATAATTATATCCTTGCTGATGTGGCCTTCTTTTTTGTTTGTTATTTGATTTTTACACTGATTTCCATCAGTATTTTTCTCCTATTGGCTGGAATCAATCAGCTTCGTTACAACTATGCCACCAAACTTCAGTTGTACCTTAACTTTGCTTTCTTTTTCCCCATGTTGATCATCAGCGTGATTTCGGTGGGCTTTCTGAGCCATTCCTACACAGAAGACCTGAACCGTCAATATTTTCAAAAAGCGGGTATCATTCGTGACAACCTGGGCAGGAGTCTTAGCGGAAATCAGTTTGACGGTTTGAATAAGGAGGAACTCAACGATGAACTCTATGCGCTGGCTAGTGCAACGGATACGGACATCAATCTTTACCTTCCAGAGGGGAAGTTGATGGCCACCAACCAACCCGCCATCTTTGACAAGAAAATTCTCTCCCAATACCTGCATCCCAGCGCTTACGCAGCCATTATTGAATCCATGGAAAACCGGCTTTTGCAAACCGAATGGGTGGGTAACATGCAATTTAAAACGGTCTATCTGGCGCTGAAACATGCGGAAAGTCAAAAACTGCAAGCCATCATTGCCATTCCCTTTTTCGAGGCAGAGGAAGAATTGAACCTGATGATTACTGAAGTATTTAGTAATATCCTGATCATTTTTGTGGTAATGTTCCTTATATTTTTGGTAATCTCCTACTTCGTTTCCAAACACCTCACCCAGCCATTCCGATTGCTTACCCAAAAGCTGAAGGAAACCAACCTGGAAAACAATGAATACATGGTTTGGCCTTCGAAGGATGAAATTGGTTTGCTGGTCAACGAATACAATAACATGCTGTTCAAGCTGGAAACCAGTAAAAAGGTACTGGCTTCCAATGAAAAGGAATCTGCCTGGAGAGAGATGG
>NZ_WOFO01000001.1:486597-710034 GCF_010993705.1 Cyclobacterium sp. SYSU L10401
GAGAGTCAAGCAGGTAGCCCATGAAATAAAAAATCCGCTGACCCCAATGAAACTTACCTTGCAGCATCTTCTGCGTTTACAGGGGGAAAACAAATTGAATCATGCAGGTGCATTGGATAAACCTATCTTGTCCATTATTCATCAGGTAGATACCCTGAGTGACATTGCCAGTTCGTTTTCTACTTTTGCCAAAATGCCGCTTCCCCAAAACAAGGAACTGGATTTCCGGGAGGTGGTATTGGAAGCCGTTTCTCTCTATTGTAACAGGCAGGATGCAGTCATTGAATTTGAAGATGGAATTCCCGGTGGAAGCTCCACCAAAATCATGGGGGATGAAAAACTTTATGGCAGGGTGATTTCTAATTTGATAATCAATGGCATACAGGCAGTTCCGGAAGGTAGGAAGCCCACCATCCACATTCAACTTAGCATCGAGGCGGGTAGCCAGATAAAACTTGCGATCAGGGATAATGGGAAAGGTATAGATGAGGACTTGAAGGAAAAGGTATTTCTGCCAAATTTCAGCACCAAATCCGAAGGTTCCGGTCTGGGATTGGCCATAGCCAAAAGGGGCGTGGAAACAGCAGGAGGTAAAATCTGGTTTCATACTACTAAGGGTTCAGGTACAGTATTTTACCTGCTTTTTCCGCTGGTATAAATAATCCACCAGAAATTGTTACTTTAGTGCCCTGTAATCGTATGTGTTATGTGGCTGGTGAAGTATTTTTTTACTTTTCTATTGGTGTTTCAGGGGGTAGTTTTTATGGCCCAATCTCAGGAGGAGATATGCAGCTGGAGACAGGTAAGTCAAGATGCCCATACCTTTCTATTGGATTCGATGAGTGTTTTGGAATCCACCATCAGAGTCACTGACATCAACGGGCAACAGCTGGACCATGCCTATGATATCAATAACGGTAGGATTTCGATTTCAGCAGATAGCCCCCTGCCCGATTCATTGTTGATTTGTTATGAGGCTTTGCCCATTTCCCTGCACCAGGTTTACCGCAGGCGATCTTTGGCAACCGATTATGATTCTATGGCATTTTTTAAGGATCGTCCACCGGAGAAAATCCCGGCCCTGGATTTCAGAGAGGAAGTTTTTACCTCGGATAAACTCAATCAATCCGGTAACCTGACCAGGGGTATCTCCTTCGGAAATGCCCAGAATGTCTTTGTCAACTCGGCTTTGAACCTTCAGATGGACGGGGAGCTGGCTGATAACCTGAATATTCGTGCCAGCATTACCGATCAGCAGGTGCCATTTCAGCCGGAAGGCAATACCCAGCAAATTCAGGATTTTGATAATGTGCTGATCGAATTGTACAATGACAAAATCAACCTGGCCGGAGGCGATGTGGTCCTTCAACAGCGGCAATCCGAATTTCTTCGCTATTACAAAAATGTACAGGGTCTTCAATTCACTTCAGACTATGATATCCACAAGGACTGGAAGGCATCTACTCAGGTAGGTGCTGCCATAGCCAAGGGTAAATTCGCCTCCATGATCCTGGATGTTCTGGAAGGTGTATCCGGACCTTATCGGGTAAAAGGACCGGGGAATGAGCGATTTGTGATCATCATGGCGAATTCCGAAAAAGTTTTCCTGGATGGGAAGCAGTTGAAAAGAGGCTTTAACCATGACTATACCATAGACTACAATCAAGGGGAGGTTACATTTACCCCCACGGTCTTGATCACCCAATATTCGCGGGTTAGAATTGATTTCGAATATGCGGAGAGAAATTTTTCCCGGTCTATTCTCACGGCAAATCACATTCAGGAAAATGAAAAGGTTAAGGTCTATTTTAACTATTACCGGGAACAAGATGACCGGAACAGGCCCTTATTTACCCAACTTTCAGACAGTGATAAAAGGATGCTGGCAGGAGTGGGAGACGATCTTGCTGCAGCAGCAGTGCCCAGAATTGACAGTATTCCTTTCGATCCCAACCGGATCATGTACCGCAAAGTGACCGAAACCAATGAAGCAGGAGAAACCATAGCCTATTATGCCTACAGCACAGATCCTGATCAGGCCTACTTTGCCATCAGCTTTACAGAAGTAGGTCCCGGAAATGGAAATTACCGGCGACAGCGGCAACTGGCCAATGGATCGGTTTATGAATATGTTCCTCCGTTAAACGGGGAGGCCCAGGGAAATTTCTCCATAAGATCTCCTTTGCCTGCCCCCAATAAAAAGCAAATGATCACGGCCGGAGCGGAAATAAGACTGGGGGCACACGAAAAAGTATTCACAGAGTGGGCCATTTCCAATACCGATGAAAACCTGTTTTCTACCATGGATAACGAAGACAATGTAGGACATGCCCTGAAGGCCGGAGTCCAATCAGAAGGCAGGTCTTTCAAACTGATGAAAGGGTACCAATTTAACGGGACATCCACCGTGGAGTACAATGCCGCAGACTTTTCCTTTATTGATCGGCTCAGGTTTATCGAATTTGACAGGGATTGGGGACTTAGTCCTGAGGCAGGACCAGAAAATGCAGCCGAAAAAATATTTCATGGCAGGGCCGAATTGGTAAAGGATCAACACCACCTTTTTTCCTACGGGCTTGATCTGAGAAACAGGGCAGGGGTACTTTCAGGCATACAGCAAAGGGCTCAGGCTAATCAGAAATTTGGGAAACGCTTACTCGTTAAAAATGATTTTTTTCATTTGAAAAGTGATGTCTTTCCGTTGAATTCCGAATGGCTGCGCTATCAGGGAGAGATCAATTACCTCAATAAGGTATTGGTTCCCGGCTACAAGTATAACCTTGACCGAAACGCAGTCACTAATCCCAGCAGCGGGAAAGTGGTCAGCACCGCAATGAATTTTGAAGAGCACCTTATTTCCCTGCAAAGCAGTGACAGTTTGAAGTTCCAATTTCTTGCTTCAGCAAGTCTCAGGGAAGATAAGGCCGTGAACAATGGGCAGCTGGTACCGGATACCAAAGCCTTTGTCGCCAACTACAGCCTGAGAGGCAATTTTGGACCTCATACGCTCAACGGATCCTTCACCTACCGGGAGTTGACTTTTTTAACCAGGGATTTACAGGAAGAAACCACTGTCATGGGAAAACTGGATTACCGCAGTTCCCTTTTTGAAAACAACCTGAACAATGAATTTACCTATGCCCTGGGAAATGGCAGGGAACTGAGGAGGGAATTTGTGTTTTTGCCGGTTCCAACCGGGGAAGGCACCCATACCTGGAGGGACGACAATGAGGATGGGGTTCAGCAGCTGAATGAATTTTACCTGGCCATTAATCCGGAGGAGAAATCCTTCATCAAGGTTTTTGTTCCGACCGATACCTACACACAAGCCTATACTACCCTTTTCAATTACCGCCTGAGTGCCAGATTCCCGGCATCCTGGAAGGAAGAAGGAGGGTTAAAAAGCTGGATGGCCAAATTTTCCAACAATACCAATTGGAATGTGGAGAAGAAAATAACTTCAAGGGATTTTTTCCAGAGGATCAGCCCGCTTTTGGCGGGAACGGGAGATGAAGCCTTGCTTTCCCTGCGGCAGACCTTTCGCTCTTCTTTTTTCTTTAACCGGGCTTCCTCCAAATATGGAATGGATTTATCCTTTTTTAATAGTCACCAGAAGCAGTTGCTGACAGGGGGATTTGAAGAGCTCTCCCAGGACGACTGGCGCCTAAATGCCCGGTATGCTATCGATTCCAGGTGGAGCATGTTGTTGTTCTGGAACAGTGGATGGAGGTATGCTGCATCAGATTTCCTTGAAAATCGCAACTACACCATTCTGCAAAATACCCTGGGGCCGGAGTTTAACTTGCAGCCCTCCCCGGCCTTGCGGGGAACTTTTCAGTACCGGATCACCCAAAAGGAAAATCTGGACAACCTGGAATTTGATGAGAAAGCCCAGCTGCATGAAGCCATTTTGAGTCTTCGGGTTTCCAAAGCGATCCAAACCACCCTCAATGCCCAGATCAAGTATACTTATATCGATTATAACGGACAGGTAAACAGTCCCACTGGATATGAAATGCTTCAGGCACTAACCCCTGGAAGCAATACCATCTGGAGCATGAATTGGCTACAGAAAATAGGAGAAGGGCTTCAGTTGAACCTGGTATATGAAGGTAGGAATTCACAGGGACTGGATCAATTGGTCCACACCGGGCGCATGCAGGTCTCTGCCTTATTCTGATTAGGCATAACCGGGTAAAAAATGTAACTTTGTACCGGCTATTTGGTTGTCATACTAATAATTAAAACACAAACTAATGTCAAAGAGTATACTGGTTACTGGTGGCACCAAGGGTATAGGCAAAGCCATTATCCATAAATTTGCTGCTGCCGGGTTTGAAATTTTTACCTGCAGCAGGCATGAGGCTGATTTGAAGACCCTTAAGGAGGAAGTAGAAGCCCTAAACCCGGAAGGGAGTGTGCATGTGATGGTTGCGGATTTGTCAAAAAAAACGGAGACCAAAGCCTTTGCTGCCTTTGTGAAAGAACGGGCTATTCCTGATGTTTTGGTCAATAATACCGGTATTTTCATTCCAGGTAGCCTGCACGAAGAACCGGAGGAGAACTTTGAGTTGACCATGCATACCAATTTATTCAGCACCTATTACCTGACCAGGGCCTTTACCTCTGATTTCATTTCCCGCAAAAGCGGTCATATTTTCTCCATTGGTAGTATTGCGGGTCTCACCGCCTATGCCAATGGAGGTAGTTATGCTGTTTCCAAATGGGCCATGTTGGGATTTACCAAATGCCTTCGGCAGGAAATGATGCCTCATGGTGTCAAGGTTACCTCAGTCATGCCGGGAGCAACCTATACAGCTAGCTGGGAGGGAGTAGATTTACCGGAAGAAAGATTCATGAAAGCGACCGATGTGGCAGAAGCAGTTTGGTCAGCCTATAACCTTTCACCCCGTTCTGTTGTTGAAGAAATAGTGATCCGTCCACAACTTGGTGATATATAATTATGGAACTGAAAACCGTCACAGATAATTACAGCTACTGCAATAGCCTGACCAATTATTCCAGAAGGAAAACCATACCTGTAAGGGTGGGAGACCTGCTTATTGGTGGGGATAATCCGATTGTGGTTCAATCCATGACTACGGTAGATACCATGGACACCGAAGGCTCGATCCAACAGTCTATCAGAATGATTGAGAGTGGCTGCCAGTTGGTAAGGATTACCGCACCAAGTATCAAGGAAGCGGAAAATCTCAAAAAAATAAAAGAAGGCCTACGACAAAGAGGTTACAGTACTCCCCTGGTGGCGGATATTCACTTTACCCCAAACGCCGCAGAAGTAGCGGCACGGATCGTAGAAAAAGTCCGGGTGAATCCGGGCAATTATGCAGATAAGAAGAAGTTTGAGGTCCTGGCCTACACCGATGCATCTTACCAAGCTGAATTGGAGCGCATTAGAGAGCGGTTTTTGCCTTTGGTGAAAATTTGCAAGGAACATGGTACAGCCATGCGGATCGGAACCAATCATGGCTCCCTTTCGGACAGGATCATGAGCCGTTACGGAGATACACCACTTGGAATGGTGGAATCTGCCCTTGAATTTTTACGAATCTGTGAGGATGAAAATTACCATGATATCGTCATTTCCATGAAGTCCTCCAATACCCAGGTAATGGTTCAGGCTTATCGCTTGCTGGTACAAAAACTGGACGAGGGAGGATTTAAACCTTATCCACTTCATTTAGGGGTTACGGAAGCAGGGGATGGTGAAGACGGAAGGGTAAAGTCTGCCGTAGGTATAGGTGCATTACTGGAAGATGGGTTGGGAGATACCGTAAGGGTGTCTCTGACGGAAGATCCCGAATTTGAATCTCCCGTGGTCAAAACCCTGATCAACAGGTATAACCATCGGCCTGAAAAATCCGGCATTGATCCCATTGAAGATTGTCCCATTGACCCTTTCAGCTACAACAAAAGGAAATCAGTGGAAGTAGTGAACTTTGGAGGAGGAAATGTACCCCGGGTGATTACCGATGTATCTCCCATTAATGCCATGCAGCCAAAGGACTTGAAAAATACCGGTCATTTTTACTTACCCGAATTGGATAAGTGGAAAATGAACGATCAGGGATGTGACTACATTTATTCCGGTAAGGAACCCATTCCTTTCATGCTACCAAATGGAATTAAAGAAATCCTGGATCATGATACCTGGACAGGTCAGGTGGACAAGATAAATAAATTTCCGGTATTGAGTTTGGACCAATTGAAGTCAAGCCCGGAAATGCACCCTTCACTAAATTTTCTGGCCTTGCCTTGCGAAGCCGTGTCAGAGGCCATAGCACAACTCTCCAATGAACTTCCATTGGTTATTCTCCTGAGTACAGATAAACCGCATCAGATGCAAGCTTTGCGCAGGGCTTTTTTTACATTGATTCAAGCTGGAATCAATCTTCCTGTGGTACCAAAGGTGACTTATACCGATGCGGATGCCGAGAAGACCATGCTCTTTGCAGCTACTGATGTAGGAGGCTTGTTGATCGATGGTCTGGGAGATGGGATCATGATTGGTCTGGACAGGCTGTCTATAGGAGAAAGAGACAAAACTTTGCAGCAGATAAAATTACATAATTCTGTGAGTTTTGGGATACTTCAGGCCGCCCGTACCAGGATGTCCAAAACGGAATATATCTCCTGCCCCTCCTGTGGCCGTACCTTATTTGACCTGCAGGAGACCACTGCCATGATCAGGAAGCGAACAGATCACCTGAAAGGGGTCAAAATTGGGATCATGGGATGCATTGTAAATGGTCCCGGAGAAATGGCCGATGCAGATTATGGCTATGTGGGTTCGGGTAAAGGGAAGATCACCCTGTACAAGGGTAAGGAAGTTGTCAAACGCTCCGTACCCTCAGCGAAGGCGGTGGATGAGTTGATTAACATCATCAAGCAGGATGGGCAGTGGATAGAGCCAGAAGTAAATGAGCACCATTAACAAGCGTTTTCATCAAGCAATCACTAGAATCATGTCTAATAAAATCAAAGAGTTCTTTCAGGTAGGGGAAGTAGGCAATTACTTTATCAGGGTATTTAAAAAGCCCGATCCCGATAAAAAAAGTAATTTTAACCTTAGAATGATGCATGGGATCAATAAGATATCCATTGTGGTATTTTTGGCAGCCCTTATCTTTTGGATTTTCAAACGGTTAGCGTAAATGACCATTGATTTTTTCAGAACATATTGTTTGAAAAAACCGGGAGTTAACGAAGACACCCCTTTTGATGAAGATACCCTTTGTTTCAAGGTAGGAGGAAAGATTTTTGCAATAATCGACATCACCCTGTTTCAAAGTGTCAATCTAAAATGTGAGCCCGAAAAGGCCATGGAGCTCAGAGAACTTCACGAAGGGATAGAACCAGGTTACCATATGAATAAGAAACACTGGAATACCGTATCATTTAGTGGTTCGGTTCCGGATCCACTTATTCTTGAATTGGTAGATCATTCTTACGAATTGGTGTTCTCCAACCTTCCCGGAAAAATTAAAGATCAAATCATTTAATGGGATTTTTAACCATAAAGGGGCTGGGTAAAACCTATGAGCAGGAAACCACAGCATTGGCAGATTTTTCTCTTGAAATTGGACAGGCAGAACGCTGGGCAGTGGTGGGGGCCAGCGGCAGTGGAAAGAGCACTTTGCTGCGGCTGATTGCCGGACTGGAAGCACAGGATGAGGGGGCGGTATTTTTGAAAGGAGAAAAAATCCTCCATTCCGGTGAAAAGCTGGTTCCCGGATATGATGCCATACAGCTTGTAAAGCAGGACAAGGGACTTTACCCTTATTCCACAGTCGGTGAAAATATCAGCAGGCCATTGTTGCAGTATGACAAAACCTATGCCCGGGAAAGACTGGCTGAATTGCTGCGCCTGTTTGGGTTGGAGGAGAAAAAGGACAGCTTACCCAGGCAGCTTTCCGGAGGGCAGCAACAGAAAGTGGCCATTGCCAGGGCCATGAGCCTGGAGCCGGAGGTCCTGCTTATGGATGAGCCATTCAGCTCTCTGGACAGCCATCAAAAAAGAGAATTACTGGATGAATTGAACCTGATATTTCAGGGTTTGGGCATTACCCTGATCCTGGTGACACACGATATTCAAGAGGCGCTTTTAATTACTGACAAGCTCTGTGTCCTGGCTCATGGCAGGTTAGTGAGAAAGGGTGAGATAAAAGACATTCACCAGGATCCGGGGACCTCCTATGTGGCGGAATTTTTTGGACCTTTAAATGCCCTGCCGGATAACGGATACCTGCGTCCCTCCCAAATCCAGGTGACCCAGGGAAAGGGGAAGGCCGAAGGCAAAGTCCTGCTCAACAGGTATTTTCCCGAATATGACCTGCTGACTATTTCCCTGCCCGGGCAGTCAAACCTCTGGCAAGTTGCTTCCCCATTACGAGGACTTGGCAAGGGGGATTCGGTAAACCTGGACTGGGAGGAAAATCACATCTTGCGATTGGCGGAATAGTCGGGTAACCTTTCCTGGTCAGGCCATAAACCCTTCTTCTTTTTCTTTATCTGTAGCTTCTCTGACTTCAAAAACCTCCCCTTCAAAGTGCAGGTTCATTCCTGTAAGGGGGTGGTTAAAATCCAAAAGCAATTCCTCGCCCAGGTCTTTTACAATTTTTGCCTGCATGGGATAGCCATCCTCATCTACCAGGGGAAGGAAATTTCCTTCCTGCAGCATGTCTTCCTGAAATCCCCTCTCCTCGTTGAATTGGGATTTGGGCACGGAAACGATGAGTTCATCATCTGGTTTTCCATAGGCTTCATCCACCTGCAGCACAAATTCGAAAGGATCTCCCTTGGTTTTGTCCTTCAGCCTGGTTTCAAATGCCTCGGGCAATCCGCTATTTCCAAACAGGAAAAAGAAAGGGTCCTCTTCACTTCTCACCTCAACACTAAAAGGCTCGGATTGCGGCTCGTTATTGGTAACTTTTAATTCGTAGGTAAGGCCTACGACCATGTTTTCGTTGATATTCATACTTTTTATTTAAAGGGGCAAAGGTAAGATTTATCGGTCGGAATTAAAATGATATGGAATCATCCCTGGTATTTCAAATTGCTTTTACCAAAAGGCTTGCTTAATTTAAACGTTAAAATTACCTTTATTTCAACGTCAAATAAACTTTGCCCATGATACCCGTAGCCTTTACCATGAAGCTTCTGCCTGGAAATGAAGCGGAATATGAAAAACGCCACCAGGAAATCTGGCCGGAGCTGGAGGGACTTCTCAAGGAGGCAGGCATACTATCCTACCATATCTTTCTGGACAAATCCACCGGAACGCTCTTTGCCTTTCAGGGCCTGAGCGAAGATCATCAAACCGATAGCCTGGCCGGGCAGGCCATCATGAAAAAATGGTGGGCGTATATGGCAGACCTCATGGAAACGAATCCCGATCAATCTCCCCGGGTCCAGCCTTTGCAAAAGGTGTATAGCCTGCAGAAATAATAAAATCAAATCTTAATGGAAAAAAATAAAAAGGCTCTTCGCTCCATATTTGGCCTGTCAATGCTGTTTTCAGCCTTGCTGTCCGGCTTAAGCAGTTGCGGTCAGGCACAGGAAAAGTCAAATTCGGTCAGGGCAGGTGAATGGCCGGAAGAAACCCGAACCTCAAAACCCTGGACGCGCTGGTGGTGGATGGGAAATGCAGTAGACAAGGAAAATTTGACGGCCTTGCTAGGGGAATACGAAGATGCCGGTTTGGGAGGCTTGGAAATAGCACCCATTTATGGGGCAAAGGGCTTTGAGGACCGATTTCTGGAGCACCTTTCCCCGGAATGGATGGACATGCTACAGCATGCCGTGTCTCAGGCAGATAGTCTGAATATGGGCATAGACCTTACCCAGGGTACAGGCTGGCCTTTTGGCGGACCCATGGTGAGCCCGGAGATGGCAGCACAGCGAATGATCGTTCAAAAGTACCGGTATACCGAAGGTCAGGGACTGGATAGGGCCATTGTCCTGGAAGACCGACGGGCCTCCCGTTTCAAATACGATCTGCATACTTTAATGGCTTACAAGGATGAAACCGTAGAAAATCTCACCGATAAAGTTATTGATTCGTTACACCTGGACTGGGATGCCCCCGGGTCATGGGACCTTATTGCCATCTTTCAGGCCCAGACAGGGCAAATGGTGAAAAGGGCAGCTCCTGGAGGACAAGGCTTTACCCTCGATCACTATGCCGATTCTGCTGTACAGCAGTACCTGGGGCATTTCGAAAAAGCTTTTGAGCAGGATTTCCCCGGTATTCGTTCATTTTACAATGACAGTTTCGAGGTTTATGGTGCTGATTTCACGGCCTGTTTTTTTGATTTTTTCGAGCAGAAACGCGGATATGACCTGAGGGATCACTTGCCCAGGCTATTTGCCGACGAGCCTGATGAGAACAGTGCCTGGCTGAAGTCCGATTACCGGGAGACCATTCATGACATGTTGCTGGAGAATTTCACCCTACCATGGACGAAATGGGCCAACAGCCATGGAAAATTGACCAAAAATCAGGCGCATGGCTCCCCGGGTAATTTATTGGACCTGTATGCAGCTGTGGATATCCCGGAAGGTGAAACTTTTGGCTCCAGCTATTTCCCTATCCCCGGTATCCGAAGGGACAGTGCGGATATCCGAAACGTGGATCCCGATCCCATCATGCTGAAATTTGCCTCGTCAGCAGCGCATCTGACCGGGAAAAACCTGGTGTCCACCGAAACCTTTACCTGGCTGGGCGAGCATTTTAAGTCTGCTTTCTCTCAGGCCAAGCCTGAACTGGAGCAAGCCTTCCTGGCTGGGGTCAACCACATGTTTTACCATGGGGTTACCTATTCTCCTGAAGAAGTGGATTTTCCGGGTTGGCTGTTTTATGCTTCCCTGAACCTGAATACCCACAACAGCTTATGGCCACATTTTAAGGGATTCAATGCGTATATACAGCGGGTTCAGTCTGTTTTGCAGGCAGGAAACCCTGATCACGAGCTCATGATGTACTGGCCCGTCTATGATATATGGTCCGACCCGGAGGGATTGTCCAAAATGCTGACCGTTCATGGTATCGATGAGTGGTTGCACCCAACCGCTTTTTACCAGGAATCCAAAATGCTGATGGATAAAGGCTTTGGATTGGATTTTGTCTCCGATAAGATGATTGAGAGCCTACAGGTAGATGGAGAACAGTTTGTGGCAGCTAATGGAAGCTACCGTTCCCAAGTATTGATTGTTCCCGAGGCCGATTATCTGCCAGTGAGCACCCTTCAAAATGCCATTACTCTGGCAGAAAAAGGAGGGACGGTAATATTTCAGAAAGCACCCAGGGAAGTGCCTGGTTTCAAAGATCATTCCGCCAGAAGGGAAGCCCTGGAGTCCTTGTGGTCCGAGCTGGAATTTGAAGGCATGTCTTTTGGGAAAGTAGCCGTCAAAGGTAAAGGGAAGCTTGTTTTAGCTGAAAATATCTTTCAGGCTTTGGAAGGGCTTGGATTGCAAAGGGAAAGCCTGGTGGATGAAGGCCTCAAGTTTGTGAGAAGGGATTTGAATGGGGAAAAATACTATTATCTGGTCAATCATTCGGGAACTCCCGTAAATAAATTCATACCTCTTCGATATGGGGCTAAGGCAGCTGTTTTAATGGATCCCGAACAGGGTAAAATAGGCTTGGGCAGCATTAAAGCAACAGATGGAAAGGAATCAGTGCTTGTGAATTTGGCTCCGGGAAAGTCCCTGATCATTCATGTTCTCCAGAGGGAACCAGGCCGTATTCCGGACTGGCGGTATGAGAGCAGTACTCCGGAAATTGTTCCTGTAAAGGGGCCCTGGCGTTTGACATTTCAAAATGGAGGTCCTGAGCTTCCCGAACCGGTGACTTTGGACGCTATCAAGCCCTGGACCGAACTGGATGATGTGGCCGCATCAGATTTTTCAGGACAAGCCTTATATGAAAGCTCCTTTGAGCTTGGTCCGGTAAAGGAAGGGGACAAGTATGTACTGAATCTGGGTCAGGTGTTAGAAAGTGCCCTGGTTTGGATCAATGGGCAACAAGTAGGTTATGCTTTCGGAATACCCTTTAAGCTGGATATCACCGATTTTGTTCAGGAAGGCAGCAACCAGCTTAGCATAGAAGTGGCCAATCTCATGGCCAACAGGGTGCGTTACCTGGACCAAAACGAAATTGTCTGGAGAAATTACCACGAGATAAATTTTGTGAATATTGATTATGGACCATTTGACGCATCGGAATGGGAGACCATGCCTTCCGGACTTAGTGGCCCAATCAACCTTGAAATCCACCATTGATAAAATTTTTTGTGGTTAGTTTTACTAATTTCAATTAATTGAGTGTAAATGTAACAATTGAAAAATTTTAGTTAATTTTAAATGAGCCATTTAAGGTGGCAATGATCGGTAGCGCAAAATAACATGAACCCATGAATGAATTAAAAACCCTTATTCGGCTGGATGAAAATTCACGGATTCCCAAATATCAGCAGATTGTCAATTCGATTATTGAAGATATAGAAAACTCCCATTTGCTGGTGGGGGATAAAATCCCATCCATCAACGAAATCAGTGAAGAACATTACCTTTCCAGGGATACCGTAGAAAAGGCCTACAATCAATTGAAGGAGAAAAAAATAATACTTTCAGTCAAGGGAAAAGGGTATTATGTGGCCAAAAATATTTCCACATCTAAATTAAGTGTGCTTTTTTTACTGAATAAACTCAGTAATTACAAACTCAAAACCTACAACTCCTTTATTGACAGTATGGGTGCCGATGCCCAGGTAGATTTGCGTATTTACCATTGTGACCCCAAATTGTTGCAAAACATTCTAAATGAAAACATGGGGGCCTATGATTATTATGTGTTGATGCCCCATTTCAAGCATGAAAAAGAGGGGCATTACAATTTGGATGCCGAGGTAATGAATTGCCTGAATAGAATTCCCAGAGAAAAATTAATTGTAATGGATAACCAAATCCCTCATTTAGGGGAAGGTGTGTCCGCCATTTATCAGGATTTTAAGAATGACATTTACAATGCACTTTGTGAGGGAATTTTTCAATTGCAGCATTACGATAAGCTGATGCTGGTTTATCCATTGGAAACCGTATATCCCTATCCCAAAGAAATCCTTATGGGCTTTAAAAAATTCTGCCAGGATTTTGACTTTGATTTTGAGGTCTTGGAAACGGTCTATCCTGAAATGGAACTCAGAGCTAAGGATGCATTTGTGGTCATTGAAGAAAATGATCTGGTAAACCTGGTCAAACAAGTTCGGGAGCAAAATTATGTTTTGGGCAGGGAAATCGGTATTATTTCCTATAACGATACCCCCTTAAAAGAGCTTTTGGGCATTACAGTTATCTCCACCGATTTCAAGCTGATGGGAGAAACTGCTGCGTATATGATCAAGAAGAATAAGAAAGAATCGGTGAAAAATGTTTTCAAATTCATCAACAGGGGTTCGGTGTAACCTGAACCAAATCTCCTGTCAGTTTATGATTTAAATGGTTGATGTTTTTGAAGGTGATTGTTTTCCTGGTTGCTGTTCCCGTGAATAACGATATTCCAAACCTAACTGAAATCCAAATAAAAGCTTAATTATCCCACCACATTTATGG
Organism: Cyclobacterium sp. SYSU L10401; assembly: GCF_010993705.1. GTDB lineage: Bacteria > Bacteroidota > Bacteroidia > Cytophagales > Cyclobacteriaceae > Cyclobacterium. The sequence goes on from NZ_WOFO01000001.1 coordinate 500,230, forward strand.
AAAATAGTAAAAGTCTTGTAGCCCGGTTGAATGCAGTAAATGAATACGAGCAGCAAGCTATACCAGGTAACAAGCTAAAAGGCTGGCGGAGTTTTTTAGGAACCTATGCCGGAGAACATACCGCCGGAACCGAATTCGTTATCGGGCCCCTGTTTGTGGCACACGGCGCCAGTGCCATTGACCTGGTGACGGGTCTGATTATTGGAAATATACTGGCTGTATTAAGTTGGGCTTTTTTAACTGCAAAGATTGCGGTCAAGACGAGGGTTACCCTTTATTTTTTATTGGAAAAAATTGCAGGTAAGAAGTTTACATTGATTTACAACCTGGTCAATGCGGGATTGTTTTGTTTTCTGGCAGGCGCTATGATTGCAGTGGCTGCTACGGCAGTAGGTATTCCCTTCGACATGACCATGCCCCAGCTGACGGATATTTATCCCAATAATGTGGGTTGGGTGACGACCGTTTTTGTGGTAGGGGCAGTCACCACCGTCATTGCCATGTTTGGTTTTGACCAGGTGTCCAAGTTTGCCATGGTGGCCGCACCCTGGATGATCATGGTGTTTATAGCAGCAGCCCTGGCGGTTTTACCCAGATTGGGAGTTACAGAGCTGGGTTCATTCTGGTCAGTGGCAGAAAGTACCATCTGGACCGGTACTCCTTTGGAGGGGCAAAGTAAGTTTGGTTTTTGGCACATCCTTTTCTTTGCCTGGTTTTGCAACATGGCCATGCATATTGGGATGGCGGATCTGTCGCTGCTGAGATATGCTAAGAAGTGGCAGTATGGTTTTTCCTCTGCCACTGGGGTGTTTCTGGGGCATTTTATCGCATGGATTGCTTCAGGTATATTGTATTCACTGTTTTTGATTGAGTCTGAAGGAAGTCTTACTTTTGCCCCAGGTCCTATTGCCTATAGCGCAGTAGGGGTTGCCGGAGCGATTTGCGTGGTGATTGCCGGTTGGACCACGGCTAATCCCACACTTTACCGGGCAGGTCTGGCCATTCAGTCTATCAACCCTAAGTGGAAAACCTGGAAAGTCACCCTATTTGTCGGCTTGTTTACTACCATTGCTGCCTGTTTCCCTGCTCTGGTAATGATGTTGCTGGAGTTTGTGGCACTTTATGGCTTGATCCTTATGCCGGTAGGTGCAGTGATATTTATAGATGTATACCTGCTCGAAAAAATTGGTCTTAAGTCCAACTATGCCGAGTCCACAGGCAGTTCCCTGAACTGGTCGGTGGCCTTGACCTGGTTGATTACTTTGAGTTTTTGTTTGCTGCTAAATTTGGTAGTAGGTGTAGAAATCTTCTTTCTGGGATTACCGGGTTGGTTTATAGCCGTATTGGTGTATGTTGTTTCCTCTAAAATCATTCAAAGAAAATGAAGCTACTGATAAAAATAATTTCTTTTCTGGGCCTGGGCCTAAATATTGTTCCTGCAATCCTGGTTTTTGGTACCTACATGGAGTCGGATACCTGTAAGCTTTTGATGTTCATCGGGACAGTAATGTGGTTTGGTACAGCGCCTTCCTGGATGAATAAAAAAGAGCCAGAGACTGTTGGGGAATAAAACCCAATAAAAACGCAAGAATACATTAGATTTCCTGTAGTGTCAGGCTATCTGCAAGAATAATAATCATTTTTATAGCGCTGGACAAAGTTAAAGTTTTTATTGTAAGGTGTTTTCCTTAAATTGATGCCATCTGGCAAGAAGGGTCCACCGATATGAAGTTCAAGGATTTACGCATTTGGATTTTGATTTTTGGCAGCATGTTGCTGATCGGTGCTTACCTTTATCAACACTCCAAGACCAATCAGGCCCAGCTGGAATCCCAGGGGATCAAGGCCGTTTACCTGGCCAGGCATAATTTCATAGATGCTTTCTACAACTACCACGTGCAGCTGGAAGGTTATTTTAAAAGAAACTTTTATAACTGGGGGGGAGGACAGGGGCAAAGTGCTGCTGCTCAAATGGTAGGACTGATTGATAGAAATCCGAAATTTGGCATAGAAAAAATTAGAAACCTTCAGGAAGATCCTTCACTGGACGGGCAGATTTTTGCTCAGGATGGTATTTCCCTGGCAAAAAAGGATTCGGCTTTTTTGATTAATGTAAAAGGCTTTCGATTTTTTCTGGATGATACGACCAGGTCAGGAGATTTGCCTGAATGGGATAATGTTTTGCTTTCTGAAAAAATAGGAGAGGTTTTGGGCCAAACCTTTGACAGGAACGGTTTGGTAGGTAGAGGATTTGAGGTAGATCATTCCGTTCCGGTATACGCCCTTATGGAAAACAATATTCAGAGTTTATTTTTTGACAGGTTGTTTGTCTTGGATAGTGCAGGCGTTGCCATTTATCCAAATGAGTTGGCGGGCCTTCCGGTCATTGATGCAGATTCCTTGCAAGGCAAGCTAAATGTTGGAGAAAGGGAGCTTGACATCAGCCTTTCCGGGGATGAATACAAGGGCTTTTTATCTCCAGCAGTGATAGGTAACCAGGTGTTTTATCTGCTGGGTACCAAGGAGAAATCTCAGTTTGAAAGCGTGGCACTAAAAATCAATTTCAAGGTACTCAGCACATTCCTTACCCTATTGTTATTGATTTTTGTCTCCATCCCCATCATCAGTATCTTTAATCTCGGTGACGGTGATGTATTGACAAAAAAAAGGGTACTGGGCCTGGGCTTATCCTTGATTGTGGTGATGGTGATTTTGGGCTTTTTTTCATTTTCTCTATTTCAAAATTACAGAAGCCTCTCCCCTTCTGACCGGGATGTTCTAGATTTGAAGGTTTCCTTTGCTGACCAAGTTTACAGTTTGAAATCAAATCTGGACAATTTCAGAATTCATCTGGAAAGAGGGAATATTGGTTCTGGTACCGTGATTCAATCACTAAATAGGAATAATAACATCAACGAATTTCTCGAATTTGATTTGAAGGGAAACATTCAGACCATGCTCATACCGGACACCTCTGCCGTGGATGGCTCAATTGATTTTGGTGATTTCCCTTTCGTTTCCATTGCAAACCGGGATTATGTGCAAGCCCTTCCCGAATCCCCGGCAAAGCATTTTATCAGTGCACATTTTTCCAAATCTACTGGTAATCTGGAAGGGGTGATTAGCAGGCGGGTCGATAGTGTAGGTTATGCATTGACATTCAGTCTGGATTCCCTTGCCCCAAAAATCAGTCAAAACCAAAGGTTTTTTATTTTCAAACCCGATGGAAAAGTGCTCTTGAAAAGCCAAAAAGTAAATATCCCTATAAATTTCCTTCAAGAAGCAGTGGGAGATGAAAAGTGGGAGGAAATCAGGACTCTGATGGGCAATAACCAAAGGGCCACATTTAAACAAGTATGGAAAACCCCCATTTATGTAAATGGCCATGAGTATGAGGCTTTATTGAGTCGGGTACCTTACGGACAATTCGTATCTGAAAACTGGGTGCTATACCTGGAAGATAAAAACCTGCAGCACACCCTGCACTCTTTGGCATCCCTGGAAGCCATTACCGTATTTGTACCCTATTTATTGATTTTAGTGCTTCTGGCACTGTTGACGCTTGTCACTACCAAATCCAGCATATACCTGGCTTGGGAGGATTTTTCTTTTGCCTGGTACAGTCCTTCTCCTGCCAAAAGAAACAGGTTTATATGGTTAAATGTAATTTTATTTTTGGATTTGACGCTATTTGTAGGTGTTTACCTATTTTTACCTTTAAGTATTTTTAAGATTTACCTTTGGTCCGCACTTTTTGCCATCCAATCCGGAACCTGCAATTTCCTGATGTTATCTACTTCAGGAAGCGGTGCCCAAAAGAAAAACATCAACGGGTTTTTGATCATGGTAACCTTGCTTTGGCTGGGGATGGCCTATTTGTTGATTTACCTGTCTCAGGTGAGTATGGACACCTTTTATTTTTCACTGACACTTTTGGTACTTGTCCTGATGGGGAGCTTACAATTACTTTGTCATTACCTTTCCAATACCGGTAAATTCCCCAGGTTATCCCCTGATAGGTGGACAAGAAGCAGTTCCATTGGCAAGCTGCATCGAAGCCTCAATGATTTTTGGAATAAACTTACGGGTGTACACGTAGACAAAAGGGTATATGCCTTGAATTTCCTTTTATGGCTGGTCATCATTGGGTTTTTACCAGGCTATTTTATCCACAGGCAGATTTTTAATCAGGAAAAGTTTATTTGGGATTATACCAGCAACCTGGCGCAAGGAGAAGTCCAGGACTTTGATATAACGGAGAAATTTTATTTGGGACTTATTGCAATCCATGAAGAATTTAGACGAACAAATTTTGGAAGGTTTTCCAATCAGGATGATGAGTTGATCAGGGATTTCATTGCTCCTCCCCATGAGGTGATGGTAGATGCCTTTAACCGGCCGCCCAATTTTGTTATAGGTGATTTTTTTAAAAAAGATTTTTTTCGGAAAACCTTAAAATCCAACTTGCTCCTTTTACTTCCGCTATTTCTGGTTTTGATTTGGCTTTTCAATATGGTCATGAGGCTGGGGAATAAAATTTACCTCATTGATTATCACTTTACTTATGGTTCGTCTACCTTACCTCAGAACGCTAAAAAACAGAAATATAGTTTTATCATCGGTGTAGATGCCCTAAAATCCAGAAGTTGGATTTGCCATGAATTTGGTATGACCCTATCCGAATTGCTGTTGATCGATGCCGGGGAGGGTGATTTTGAAATGCCCTCCCCTGAGCCGCTTCATAAGGGAGTAGTTTTGGAAAACCTGCATTGTCTGGGCAATGCGGAAGGGGTCTTAGCGGCTATTTTGAATTTAAGAAAGAAATATGCCGGCAAAGGTTTCTACCTTTTTGTAACTTCCGGAAAACCGCTTCAGGAGATTTTGAGGGTGGATACACCCAAGCAACAACGTTTAATGATCACAGAGGTCTTTTCCGAATATCTCTTTCAATATGTGCCCTTGGATTTTCAAAATGAGTCTGTTACCCTGCCTTACTTAGGCTCAGACTGGGAGCTGTTGGATAAGGAGGAGAGAAAGCTGTTCAAAGTCAGGGCGGAAAGTGTATTGTTCAATGATGAAAAAGTACTGGAACTGGCAACCGAAATCGCCTATGGGCCGAATGCAGCGGCCATAGCTTCACTGATTACCGAGGAATTATCCCGTGATCCACTGAATGAGCCATTGTCCATGGAAAGGTATGAGAAATGTATCCTCTCAATCCAAAGGTATAATAAGGCATATTTTTTGAATATTTGGGCGGAATTGAGCCTTAAAGAAAGAAAAATGGTTTATAATTATGCAACCGAAGGGTTTATCAATTTTTTTAACAGAGAAACCATGACGGCACTCATCCAAAAGGGAATAATCAAAATGAATGCGGGCAAGGATGGTCTGGTCCTTTTTTCCAAAAGTTTCAGAAATTTTGTATGCCTTTTCGTAAGTGAAGAAGACTTGTCCAGATTCAAACAAGATGAAAGAAAATCCGGAAATGCAAAAATGATCCAGGCAGCCGTATTTAGCTTTGTGTTGATCTGTATTGCCTTGATCAGTTTTTATGACCCCAATATCCTGAATGAAACATCCGCTTATATTAGCGGCCTTTTAGGTCTCGTGGGCACGGTTTATAGTCTTCTGGCAAAGGGATTTACCAAAGCACCCGACCTGGACAATTCGTAAAACAAGCAAAATAACAATTTTGGTATTGTAATTGTTGTATTTTATGAAGTAGAATAAAAAATCAGTATTGTATTTGGTTAAAAATTTAACAAAAGACATAATCTTCTGAGCTCCAATTTTAATGATACCATTTATTATAAAAAAATACAAAATTGATTGCGTTGTTTTATCCTATTACATACATTTGAAAACACATGAAATATTAATTGACCGTAAATGCAACAATATGGGATAAAACTCTACGTTATTTAAACATCAGTTTTATGAGTAAAAGGGTAGGACCTAAAGATAGTGAATTGATTTCACAGTATAGAAATGGAAGTGAAGTAGCCTTTGAGAGGTTAGTTGATAAATATAAAGCCAAAGTATATACGACCATATTGATGATAGTGAAGGAGCAAGGTGTGGCTGAGGATCTATTGCAGGATGTATTTGTGAAAGTTGTGCAGACACTCAACTCGGACAGGTACAATGAAGAAGGGAAGTTTCAGCCATGGTTGATGCGGATTGCCCATAACCTGGCTATTGATCATTTTAGAAAAATGAGACGCTATCCCACCGTTGTGATGGAGGATGGATCAAATGTTTTTAATACCATGCATTTTGCAGAGCAGAATGTCGAAGACATGAAGGTCAGGGATGAAACTTACGAATTGGTCAGGCAGTTAATTGATGAGTTACCGGAAAGCCAGAAACAGGTTTTGATCATGAGGCATTACATGGACCTGAGTTTTCAGGAAATTGCCGAACAGACCGGGGTGAGTATCAATACGGCTTTGGGAAGAATGCGCTATGCGCTTATCAATCTAAGAAAAAAACTTAAACAAATAAATATCGCCTATGACCAAATCTTTTACCCAAAGTGACCTGATAAAGTACATTTATCAGGAGATGACAGAGGAAGAGAATGAAACATTGATGCAAGCCTTACAGGAAGATCAATTGCTGATGCAAGAATACCTTGATCTGCTAAGTACCGTTGAAAAGCTGGATCAATTGCTTCTTGAACCCTCAGATAGCATTGTTTGCGCCATTAAAAAAAGGGCCCGGTCCCGAGGACTGGAAAGAGTTTAACACCAACAAAAACCTATTCTTCCTACCGTTAAACGCTAACGGTAGGATTTTTTTTAAAAGAATTATTTTACCAGCACCAGTTACCCATACTTTTCATTATTGAGAAAAGTGAATTTATTCAAGGCCAGTATGTTAATAAAAGAGAGGTATAAGGCATTCGTCGATCATTTTTCTGAAAATATGCCTGTAGCTGAGACTGAGCTTCAGTATGAATCACCCTACCAGTTGCTCCTCGCAGTGGTATTGAGTGCCCAATGCACCGATAAACGGATCAATATGGTCACACCTGCCCTATTCAGGGATTTTCCCAGTCCGGCACATCTGGCAGCCAGTGACTTTGACCAATTGTTTCCCTATATCCGTTCCGTTTCCTATCCAAACAATAAAACCAAACACCTGCTGGGATTGGGTAGGATGCTGATGGAAGAATTTGACGGGGAAGTTCCGGCTACCGTACAAGAGCTGATGAAATTGCCTGGTGTGGGAAGAAAAACCGCCAACGTCATCACGAGCGTGGTTTGGAGCCAGCCCAACATGGCTGTGGATACCCATGTTTTCAGGGTTTCTAAAAGATTGGGTCTGGCATCCCAAAGTGCCAAAACTCCGCTTGAAGTAGAAAAAAGCCTGATCAGGCATCTTCCAAAAGAGGTCATCCACAAGGCACACCATTGGCTGATTCTGCACGGAAGATATGTTTGTCTGGCCAGAAAACCAAAGTGTCAGGAATGTGACCTGACCTATTTCTGCCGTTATTTTGAAAAAAATGTAGCCCCTATGGCAGGGGAAGAGATCAACAGACCCAAAACCAAAGGCATCTGACATGTGTGGTGTACACCTTTTGGTGAGTACTTCTGATAAAAATAAGGACAGTATTCTCACGATGATGCAGGCCTGCCAGCACAGGGGACCTGACCATTCCTCTTGGGAAAAAGTGGCAACAGGAGTATATGTTGCAGCCAACCGCTTAAAAACCCTGGATCTCAGGGAAGAGGCAAACCAGCCCCTGCTTCACGAGGATACAGGTGCTGTCCTTTCCTGGAATGGATTTTTGTACAATTATCAGGATTTAAGAAACCAACTCATAGAGGAAGGGGTGACCTTTAAAAGCACTTCTGATGGAGAAGTTTTACTGGAATGGTTGATCAGAAAGGGAAAAGCGGGTGTGAAATTTATCCAGGGCATGTATGCCTTTGCTTTTGTACATCAGCGTAGGGTTTTGTTGGGTAGAGACCCCTTGGGAATGAAATCCCTGTATATTGCCAGGAATGAGGAAATCCTCGCCTGCTCTTCCGAATGCCGCTGCCTGCTGGAATCAGGCCTTTTTCCTAAAAAAATCAACAAAGCTCAGTTTTTGCCCTATTTTTACCTTCGGCATGCACTCCCTCAACACTCTTTTTATGCAGGCATCGATGAACTGGCACCAGGGGAGCTGATGGAGATCGATTTGGACTCCCAAAAAAGTCAATCAGATGAGATTCCTATTCATGTTCCAGGCCCTGGGCCTTCCCTGGATCTCGCATCCTTTGAGGAAATCCTTACAAATGCGGTGTTGAAACATTTGCATGCAGATGTACCGGTAGGAATGATTTTGAGTGGCGGGGCAGACAGTTCCTTGCTGTACCACCTCTGGTACAAGGAAACCGGACTGACCTTGCCCTCCTATACGGTTGGATTTGAACATACCTATGGTGGAAAATATGAGGATTCTGGGTTCGCCAAAAGATTGGCTGGAAAATTTGGAGGCCATAATCAGGAAGTAAGCTTATCCCCGGAATGGTTTTTGGAACACTGGCCGGAGTACATCGAGGGCCTGGACCAGCCGGTAGGAGACAGTGCCGGCTTTCTTACCTGGGCAGTAGCCAAAAAGGCCAAAGCATCAGTAAAAATATTAATAAGCGGTGTAGGGGCAGATGAACTTTTTTCTGGCTATAACCGGCATATCGCTTTTAAACAATACCTTAACCACCCGGAATTTTGGCAATGGGCAGCTCCATTGCTTAAAAGAGTACCCTTCTTGGGCAGGGGGAAACAAAAATTTTTATCTTCCATTCAAGGGACGGCGCAGAGAACTTTCATGAACTTTGCTGCGCTGTCCCCACTTCCCGAAGCGCTGGCAGACAGCCTGGATCCCCTGTATCCAAAAGGGAATGGTGATTTTAAAAATGCATTGGAATGGGACAGAAAGATGTATATGGTGCAGGATTTGCTGAAAATCCATGATAATGCCTGCATGGCCCATGGAATTGAAGGGAGGGCTCCCTTTCTGGATTGGCAGGTGGTAGCCATGGGTATAAGGCTAAGCGAGCACGATTTATTGCATTCCGGATCTAAATTCTGGATTAAATCTATCCTTAAAAAAAACGGACTGGATTGCATTGCCCGTAGAAAAAAGCTTGGGTTTGGCTTGCCTCTGAAAGAATGGTTGACAGGGCATTCAGGTTTCAGGGACTGCGTTTTAGGCGGAGTAAAGGAATTTGGGGAGCACCATTCCGAGCAGGTTCCACCGGAGTGGAGAGCATTGGTCAAACAACCCGACAAATTTATTGCCGAACAGTTTTTACTTTTGTTCAATGTTTTTTTATTGTCCGGCTGGATGAAAGCCAACCGATTATGAGGATCATTTACATTCACCAGTATTACCTTACCCCAGGTCAGGGAGGAGCAATCAGATCTTATCATTTGACCCAGGGCATGTCTGCTGAAGGATTGAAAGTAGAGGTGATTACTGCCCATAATGGGAGGAATTATGACATTCGCTGGGATGGAAAGGTAAAAGTTCACCTTTTGCCCGTGCCCTATGACAATAAGTTCAATACTTTTCAAAGGCTATGGTCCTTTTATTCCTTTGTCCGGCAAGCCAAAAGTTTAGTCAACAAGGAAAATTTACCGGATTTGTTTTACATCACTTCTACGCCCCTATCTACAGGGGAAATAGGCATTTGGGCCAGGAAAAAGTGGGGTATTCCCTTTGTATTTGAGGTTAGGGACCTATGGCCTGAAGCTCCGGTTCAGGTTAAGCAAATTCGGAATCGTTTATTGAAAAAGTGGCTCTATGGCCGGGAATATAAAATCTACCGGAAAGCAAGTGGCATAGTGGCCCTGTCTCCGGGTATTCAGGACTATGTCAAAAAACTAGTTCCGGAAAAAAATGTGGAAATGGTACCCAACTTTTCGGATACGGATTTTTTCAGTAGAAAAGAAACGGGAGCGCAAAAAAGGGATTTTGTAAGCCAACCAATGACCCTCATATATGCAGGTGCTATTGGAGAGGTTAATGGGCTTTACCAGTATTTGGAATTGGCGGCTGCGGCAAAAAAACACCGTAAAAACTGGCGGTTTCAGTTAATGGGAAGAGGGAATCAATTGAAGGCTTTGAAAAGAGAAGCGAAAGCTAAATCACTCGATCGGGTGGAATTCATTCCTTTTGGAGATAAATTTGAGGTGAGGGAGCGCATGAAAAAAGCGGATTTTGCCTACATTTCCTTTTTACCCCTTAAGGTGCTGGAACTTAGTAGTCCCAACAAATTTTTTGATGCCCTGGCCATGGGTTTGCCTGTAGTGGTGAATTTCAAGGGCTGGATTTGGGACTTGATTGAAGGAAATGGTATAGGTTTTTACCATGACTGCTTCAATCACGAATCTTTGATAGCTTCACTTGAAATCCTGGAGAACTCTCCTGAATTGGTTCCTGAAATGAACTTCAAGGCCAGGAAGCTGGCCGAAAAGAGTTTTGATAAGCGTCTCATGATTTCCAGGATATTGAAAATAGTGGAGGGACTTGGAAAGCCTTCAGACCCAACATCACCGGGGCTTGTATCCTGATTTCCTGAAAATCTCCCGGGCATTGTCCTGCTCCATTAGTTCGTGAAGACTGATATTATTGTTGATCAGGTAATCATCCACGATGTTCCAACCCAGCCACCTGCCGATTCTTCCGGGTGCATCCGGACTGATCACATCGGTAAATGGGGCCTCGCCAGTATACCTTCGGATCTCAAAGGGATTGGTTTCATAGAGCAATTCATTTTCTATAAAATGCCCCCAAATCATTTCCTCGTTGGCATAACTTCCCTGGATTTCTTTGGTCTCATACCCAATGATGTATTCATCCGGAGTACAGGGGAGGATGGTTTTGGTGAAATGGTATGCCTTTCCATAAAAAATCATTTCAGCCAGAAGGGTTCTGTCCGCTACGTCGGTATGGTTAAACTGAGAGGATAGGGCAGTAACAATGGTGGGTACAAGGTGGTCTTCATTGTACCTTTTCAGAATGTAATAGGGTAGGTCCACAGGTTGAAAGGGATGATCTTCCGGTAGGAAATAGTCCAGACCAATGACAATGATATCCTCATCCACTATCAGGTCGCTGCCAAAGCCTGTTACAAAGGTGTAGACTTTTGGAATTTTAAAATCAGGATAATGGTGTTTAATTCCCCGGAAGGCATTTTCCAATGATTTTTCGATACTTTCTATGTCGTCAAAATAGGTTTTTACTTCCTTGTACAACTCCTGCATGCCACTGTCCTGATGGATTTTAAGTAGCTCATCGGCCATTTGATCCTGGTTTTGAAAACCCATGTTGTCAAACATGGCAGCAGAAAATTCCGGATATTTTTCCTGGTTCAGCAATAACTTTTCCCGGGATAAATCATCAAAATACAAGTCTTCCATTCTAAAAATTTCCAAATCAACGTCGACCTCCAAATAGGATTCCGGTAATTCACAGGATTCCGGAGATGGGTTACAACCGAAAATAATCAAAAAGGCAGGACAAATTAGGGCAGCTGATTTGATGTTCTTCATGCCGACAAAGGTAGGACATAAGACATAAAAATAAATTATTTATTCCTGATAATGGTCTGTGAAGCTTTAAAATTAAATTCCTTTTCAGTTTCAAACTTGAATAATTGTATATACAAATAATAAAAAGCATCTATTTGTGACGTTCATTTACAAATTAAATCTGCTTGTCTCAAAAGATTAAACTATCTGGCATTGACTCGGTTTATTGGTTGTTTTTAATTTATAACTAAACCAATATTTATTATGGAATTCACATTGCTAAAAAAGAAAAATTTACTTCACTTGCTACTCGCAGTAGGTGTTTTATTTGTTGCGAGTTGTTCGGACGACGATCCTACGCCAAGCCCTCCTCAGGAAGAAAGTATCATTGACATTGCCTCCGGCAACGATCAATTTTCTACCCTGGTTGCAGCTATTCAAAGAGCAGACCTGGTAGATGACCTGAGTGCTGCAGGTCCATTTACTGTATTTGCACCTACCAATCAGGCTTTTACCGATGCAGGTATTACCAATGTTAACGATGTACCTGTCGAGGACCTGAGAGATATCCTGTTGTATCATGTAGTGAGCGGACGGGTTTTGTCCAATCAGGTAAGTACTGGTGAGGTGCCCACCTTGCTGGAAGGTCAAAATTTAAGTTTTACGGTTTCCGACGGGTCAATAACCATTAACGAGGATATTGGAGTTACTTCTGAAGATTTAAGTGCCTCAAACGGAGTGATTCATGTGATCGATGGGGTATTGATGCCGGAAGAGGAAAGCAATTCTATCGCAGATATTGTGATGGCTGATGATAATTTTTCCACCCTTTTGGCCGCCGTTTTGGAAGCTGACCTGGATGCTACTTTATTAGAGCAAGGACCATTCACTGTATTTGCCCCCACAAATGAAGCTTTTGAAGCATATTTGACTGATAATGGCTTGACCGCTGAAGATCTACTTGCCTCTCCAGATCTTGCCTCCATCTTAACTTATCATGTAGTAGACGGAGAGGTGCCTGAATCGGCAGTTGAGGTAGGTAGTGTTCCTAGTTTGAATGAAGCTCCATTTTATGTAAGTATTGATCCCGACGATAATGTTTGGATCAATGGCAATGCTCAGGTGGTCACCACAGATATAGAAGCTGATAATGGCATCATTCATGTGTTGGATTATGTCATCACACCTCCTACGCAGTCAATAGCAGAGATAGCTGTAGGATATACCAACGCAGAAACACCAGAGTTTACCCAGCTCGTTGGAGCGTTGTCAAGAGCGAATCTGGTTGATGCTGTGAGTGGAGGGGTTGATGACAACCTAACGGTTTTTGCTCCTACTGATGCCGCTTTTGAAGCTTTGTACGAAGTGCTCGAAGTAGACGGATATGAAGATATTCCATTAGAAACATTGACAAGTGTATTGACTTACCACGTTGTGCCAGCCCGGGCTTTTTCTCAGGATTTGAGAGAAGGTGCCATGCTACCCACCTTACTTGAGGGTGAAGAATTGACAGTAAATCTGGCTGATCTTCAAATCAATGAATCAGGTCTGGTACCTGATCTGTTAAATGTGCATGCAACAAACGGAGTGATACACGTAATTGACGAAGTACTGGTACCATAAATTTATATTGGGTTTTTTTAGAAAAAGCAGGTTCTTTCGGGAACCTGCTCTTTTTTTTATACGGGTCTATGGTTTGTTTTATCAGCCATTTTGATTTCTGGTGAGGTAAGATTTTTATTAATTGGCTTTAATCCTCAAACTTCGGTACCAAAAAGAAAGTAATAATTATCTTTACGGTCGCTTTGGGGATTTTTTGAATCCTTTCGACTCACCTGCTGGGATTTAATTTGTGGGTGAGGAGGCGAAGCTGTGTAAAAACGATAAAATCACTGGTATGATTTCAAGTAGACTTTTGAACCTGAATAAGCTTTTCTTAATAGGGATGATGGCTTTGCTTCCTTTTGGGTTAGCGGCGCAGTCATTAGGAGATATTTCATCCATAAAAGTGGATGATTTATCGGACCAGCAAATTCAGGTATTGATGAACAGGGCCACTGAGGCAGGCTTTTCAGAAGCCGAATTGCTACAAATGGCCCAACTCCGAGGGGTGCCGGATACCGAAATAGAAAAGCTAAAGGAACGCTTAGAGGGAATGGTTTTTGGTCTGCAAGGTGGACAGAAACCTTCCACTTCTGGCCCCAAGAGAAGTCCACGGCGGCAGATGGGTTTTAACGAAATTACCCAGGGCATTATACCGCAGGAGGAAAAATTGGAAGACGATAAATCAGCATCCGAGCCTATCTTTGGATTGGATTTTTTTTATAGTAAAGACAGAAGGCTTACTTTCGAGCCGAATTTAAATATGGCTACCCCCAGAAATTACATTTTGGGACCTGGGGATGAATTATATGTGGACGTTTATGGTCAGTCGGAGCAGTTTTATGAGGCATCGGTGACTCCGGAAGGCCAGGTGATTTTAGAAAACATAGGACCAATCAATGTCTCCGGGCTTTCTCTGGACGAAGCAACAGAGGTAATAAAGAATCGGCTTTCGGTTTTTTATACCGGATTGAGAGGAAGTCAGCCCAATACTTTTTTACAAGTTAATTTAGGAAATGTGAGGACCATTAAAGTTAATTTGGTGGGTGAGGTAAGGTTACCGGGCACATTCACTCTCAGTGCCTTCAGTACCGTTTTCAATGCCTTGTATGCGGCTGGAGGTCCCAATCGTAACGGAACAATGAGAAAAATCAAATTGATCCGACAAGACAAGGAAATAGCAGAAATTGATATTTATAATTTTCTTACAAAGGGTGAGCAGGGACTGAATGTTTCCCTTCAGGATCAGGATGTAATTTGGGTTCAACCTTATTTGGAAAGGGTCAAGGTAGAAGGAGCCGTCAAGCGGCCAAAAATTTTTGAAATCAAGCCTGGTGAATCTTTTGCAGACATACTCTCCTATGCCGGAGGTTTTACCGATGAAGCCTACAGGGAGCGGGTAAACGTCACCCGCATGACCGACAAAGAAAAGGCCGTGTCAGATATCTACAATGAACAGTTTTCCCTATTTCTGGCTAAAGGCGGAGATCAGTATAAAATTGGTGAAGTATTGGACAGGTATACCAACAGGGTGCAGGTGAAAGGATCGGTATACCGGCCGGGCAATTATGCCTTTCAGGAAGGGATGACACTTTCTGAGTTGATCAAAAAAGCCGAAGGCCTGAGCGGGGAGGCTTACAGAAAGCGAATAAATATAGTAAGAACCAACGATGACCTGACCACCCAGATGCTACAAATTGATTTGGGAGCCATAGAAGCGGGGCTTTCCCCTGATATACCTCTCAAAAGAGAAGATGTGGTTCAGGTTCCATCCATATATCAATTAAGTGAAGAGGTGTATGTCAAAGTATCAGGAGAGGTCTTGTATCCCGGAACCTATCCTTATTCCCAGGACATGACTTCAGAAGATCTTATTTTAATGGCAGGAGGCTTGAAGGAGGCAGCCTCAGTGGCGAATATTGAAATTGCCAGAAGGACTGCTGATCAGGAGGGAAGGGAATTTTCCCAAATTATTCCTGTACCTGTCAGGCAAGACCTGGAACTTTCAGAAAACCCCATTGGCTTACTACCTTTCGATCATTTGACGATCAGGAGAAAGACCAATTTTAGCCTGGAAAGGATGGCCAGTATTGAGGGTCAGGTAAATGCTCCCGGTACCTTTGCGATCAGGGATGCTGAAGAGCGGATTTCGGATTTGATTGAGAGGGCTGGGGGTCTCACAGCCTTTGCCTATCCTAGGGGCGCAACCCTCATTCGACGAACTGAATTTTATCAGACGGCATCTGAAGATATCAGGAAGGAAAGGAATCTACTGAATCTATTAGAAAGATTAAACCGGGAAAATGTAGCACCTACCGAATCTCAAAAACAAATGATCGACAGGATCAATGCTTATCTTTTTGGAGAAAAGGATTCTTCTCAAAACGACATGGAAGAAAGTGTCATCAACGCAAGAAGAACCCTGTTAAATGAAATATCCGCATCACGTGAAGAAGTAGATCCCATCAAAATCAAGGAAACGGAAGCCATCGCCATAGATTTGGAGGAAATAATAAAAAATCCAGATTCAAAATATGACCTTATCCTTGAAGAAGGAGATATTCTAAGTGTTCCGAGGCAACTACAAACAGTTCGGTTGAGGGGTGATGTAATCTATCCCACCACAGTCCGTCATGAAACTTCACGGGGATTGCCCTATTACATCAACAGGGCAGGGGGATTTGACAGCCGGGCAAAAAAAAGAAGGACCTATGTAGTTTATGCCAATGGAGAAGTGTCCAGGACCAAGAACTTCCTTCTATTCAATCTTTATCCTAAGGTAGAACCTGGTTCAGAAATCATCGTGCCCACCAAAGGCCCGAGAATTCCAATCCGGCCCGGGGATTTGGTGGGCTTAACTACAGGATTGGCCACCATAGCATTGGTTATCACGCAGATTTTAAACAATAGATGATGCAGGAGAATCGCCACATTTTAGATGATAAAATTACCTTCCGGGAACTCGTAGAAAGGCTGCGTCAGTGGTTGTTGGTATTCCTCAGGCACTCCAGAACCTTCATGGTTTTTATTCTCATTGGCCTGGTTTTGGGAATGCTGGTTTCTCTGATTAAAAAGCCCGTATACCATGCCGACACGACCTTTGTCCTGGAGCAGTCAGACATGGGAGGTCTGGGAAATATATCAGGTATTGCCTCCATGTTGGGCTTAAACCTGGGTTCCATAGGCTCTGAAAGCGGACTATTCAAGGGAGACAATATCATGGAGCTTTACCGCTCTGATGCCATGTTGTCCCAGACCTTGCTGGCACCTTTTGATACCACCACAGGGCGGCAATTATTGGTAGACAGGTTTATTGATTTTCATGAATTGGAGGACAAGTGGGAAAAGGATGTGGATTTTGAAGCCCTGGATTTTACCCTTAGCAGGGAAGAGTTTTCCATACAGCAGGACAGCGTATTGAAGGAAGTGGTAAAGTGGATCAGGAAAGAAAATCTGTTGGTGGATAAACCTGATCGTAAATTGAATATCATTAAGGTTACCATTGCTTCAAAAGACCAGTCATTTGCGAAGATTTTCAATGAAAACCTGGTGGTGACGGTAAATGATTTCTACCTGAGAACCAAGACAAAAAAGACGGCAGAAAATTTAAGGGTGCTACAAAATCAGGCAGACAGTGTCAGGACAGTCCTTGATGATAAGGTGAAACAGTTGGCCCAATTTCAGGATAAGGTACCCAACCCAAACCCCCTACTTCAGGAGGGAATGGTGGCCTCCAAACAACTTCAGATTGATATTCAGGCCGCAGCTGCCGTTTATGAAGAGGTGGTGAAAAACCTGGAAATTGCCAAAATTAACCACAGAAACAACGCACCTCTGATTCAGATCATTGACCATCCCCGTTACCCCCTTGAGCGGTCAGAAATAAAATTACTCACTGGAATGGCTCTGGGAGCGGTACTCTTTTTTATATTTGCAGTCATTTGGGTGTATTTTAAAACAATGTATTTCAGGCATTTAAGGCGTTAACCGGCTCTTTTTTCTATGCTTGAAAGAATCAAACAACTTTCTTTTTTTACTTTAATCAGACACAAGTCCATCAGGAATTTCTTTTTTCTATTCCTGATTCAGTCTTCCAATATCCTCATTTCCCTTTTGGCCATGCCGGTACTTATTCGTGCTATCGGTGTGGCCGAATTTGGTTTGGTCAACCTGTCCTTTTCTGTTATTCTACTTTTCAACGTGTTGGTGAGTTATGGATACAACCTAAGTGGTCCCAGAGACATTGCCCTGAGTGAGGGAAATGTTCCGGTTATGGGCGAGCGATTTTCAGAGATTTTTTGGAGTAAACTGGCGTTGGCGCTAACGGCCTTTTTGTCCATTGGAATCCTGGCATTCTTTTTCGGTTTTTTCGGAGATTACCGGATGATCTTATGGTGGTCCACCATTTTGTTGTTTGCTGAAGCCACTGCCCTCATTTGGTTTTTTCAGGGAAGAGAAAGCCTGCACTGGGTTTCTCTGGCCAATGTTTTTAGCAAGCTGGTTTATCTGGTTTTACTGATGGCGTACATCAATGGGCCTTCCGATAGTTATTTGGCTAATTTCCTACTGGGCTTAACTGCTTTGATAACCAATTTGGGTTTATTGGTATATATCCATATAGGGATGGGCGTTCAGGTGGTTGGACCGGATATTGCCCGTATTTGGAATTCCTGGAAGAAGAACATACTGCTCTTTTTTTCCAGCTTGACATCCCATATTGCTGTCAACGGTGGAGTGATCATTTTAAGTTTTTTTGCCTCTGCTCAAATCCTAGGGCTTTATGGGATGGCAGAGCGTATTGGCATGGTTTTGAGGATTGCGCCTACTTTGATTACCCAGGCTGCCTACCCCAGGGCTAGTGTCCTTTATTTTCAGGAACCACAAAAATTTTATTATTTTTTGAGAAAAGTCCAATGGTCTTCCTTGCTTCTTACCCTGCTTATCAGCCTGATAGTTTTTGCCCTCGCCCCCTTCATTATTGGGTTAATGGCGGGCAATGTTTTGGAAGAATCAGTTTTTTTTCTCAGAATCCTGGCTTTTTTACCCTTTTTTGCCGCCTTGAATATCAGCAATATGTTGATAATTCTGGTATTGGACCAAAAGAAAATTCTGTTTCATTCTACCTGGATTTTTTGTCTTTACATGTTATTGTCCGCTATTTTTCTTGCAAAGGTTTATGGGGGGACCGGCCTGGCCCTCGCCTTGCTTTCTACCGAACTGATGGCCTTTATCAGCACCTCCTTATTGCTTTACAGGCAACAGGCCCCAACCCTAATCAAATATTACCATGTCCTGCTCCACCGCCATCATCATTCTTAATTGGAACGGCTGGGAGTATACCCAGGCTTGCCTGCAGTCCTTACAGGATGAGGGGTTTCCGATGGAGGATGTTATCTTGGTTGATAATGGTTCTGACGACGGGTCTCCCAGTGCCGTCAAGAGCCATTTTCCGACTGTTCAGCTATGGATAAATAAACATAACCTGGGCTTTACTGGAGGAAATAATGTAGGCATTCGACAGGCTCTTCACCAGGGATATACCTATATCATGTTGCTGAACAACGATACGGAAATAGGGCCTGGTTTTTGGAAGCCGCTGTTGAAGGAAATGGAGGCGTCCAGGCAAACCGCAGCGATTCAGCCATTGATTTATTTTTTAAATGAAAAAACAGTATTATGGAACGCAGGCGGCAAATACCATTCCTGGCTGGGATTTTCACAAACCAACTTGAAACCAAAAAGTAAGGCGCCCTATCTCACCGATTGGATTACTGGATGTGCCATTTTGGTACGGGCATCGGTATTGAAGGAAATCGGACTTTTGGATGAAAGGTATTTCGCCTATTTCGAAGATGTGGATTGGTCGCTGCGCATGAGGAAAGCAGGATATTTGTTGAAAGTTCATCCGGAAGCGGTTATTTATCATGAGGCTGGTGCGGCCTCCAAAAGCAAAAACAAAGGGGAAGAAGGCTTTCTGAGTCCAAAGGTTCATTTTCTAAATGTCCGCAACCAGATCTTCCAGTTGCGCAAATACTGCAGGCATCCCAAATACTGGTTGTCCTGGCCGGTACATTTTCTGGTATTTGGTTTAATGGTGATTCATTTTACCCTCAAAAGTCGGAAGCTTAAGCGAAAAGCGGTATGGAAAGGAATTTTAGCAGGATTGAACACTTCGTTAGAGACTGAAGCATGATGGCCTATATTCTATTTTTATTCGTTTTGGTGTATGTATCCGTGCTGCTTTTTGTGACGATTAAGAAGATAGTGTTTGAGGGGGAGTGGGAATTTATCATTTTTTTCATGATTCTATTCCTTCCTTTTTATATCTCTATCCTGAGCATCGTTTACCAGGCTACCGGTTCTGAAATTGTGGTAGCCGTTTTCCAATATGTAAAAGAGCTGCTCCTATTGACAGCCGTGCTTGGATTCTTGTTTTACCAAAAGAATTTCTGGCTTTACCCATTCAGGTTAAATGTAGTGGATAAGCTATTCATGGCTTTTTTTGCTTTGGCCACTGTCTATTTGTTTCTTCCTCTTGGCGAAGCCACCTTTCTGAATAAACTGCTTTACCTCAAGAATACCCTGCTCATTGGGGCTTTTTATTTTCTTGGTAGAAACACGAACTTTGACTCCGGAAAAATTGATCAGGTATTCAGTTGGATCATGGTGATTGCCATTGCAGCCTTTTGCCTGAATGTAGTGGAAAAAGTCATTGGCATCCATTTTCAAAACCTGACCGGGTATGCCCTTTTTAATTTTGCCATCAATGGCATAGAGCCCTCCGGTAATTATGGCTTGTCCTGGACTTTTGAAACCCAGACCACGTCCATGCGTTTGGCTTCCTTCTTCTCAGATCCCCTGGAAATGGCCAGCTCCAGTTTGCTGGCCTTCACTACAGGGTTGATTTGGTACCTCAGCAGAAAAAGGGAAGAAAGTTGGTTTTATTTGGTCGTTATGGCAGCAGCATTGGGCAGTTTGTTTTTTTCAGCTTCCAGGGCTGCTTTCGGAGCCTTCTTCGTGATGTTGTTTTTCATTGCTTTGGTATTCAGGTTATACCGCTTGCTGGCATTGGGGGCGATCACCTTGCTCTTTTTCTTTGTTTATGTACTCTATTTTGCCTCGGATGACTTTTACTACTTTGTCTATGACACCCTCACCTTTCAGAATGCCTCCAGTGTAGGACATTTGGTGGAGTGGTTTCTGGCCCTGGATGCCATGATAGCCAATCCGGAAGGACTGGGATTGGCCATGAGTGGCAATACAGGGAGTGTGGAAGATGAAGTGAGGGTAGGCGGGGAAAATCAATTTTTAATCTATGGCGTGCAGCTGGGTGTATTGGGAATGATTTTGTATATCCTGGTATTGGGCGTAGGAATTTATAAAAGCCTGCTGGTATTCCGCCACAGCAAGGATACCAGTGTGGCCAGGGTAGCCTTCGTGGCAGCTACTACTAAGTTTGGTCTTTTACTGCCATTGTTTACGGCAAATGCCGAATTGTATGCCTATGTTTCCCTGACTACCTGGTGGATGATGGGCTATTCACTTACCGCCTATAATGGTCTTTTCAGAACCAATGCCAGCCAATCGGTACAATCGACCAGTTGATGAAGGGAAAGCGAAAAATTATTCTGGTAGACGTGTTTTTTTTACACCTGGCACAGACAGGTATAAAGACCTACATCGATAGCCTGCTGGACCAGATTGAATCCTATCAGGGAGATGAATTTCTCTTTATCGTTTACCCTTCCCGGGAAAAGTTACGGAAGCAGACATTTTTTAAAGGTCATACCGCCAAATGGAAAAACTGGTTGTTTCAGCTCAGGTATTTCTTTCATAAGCTGGTCTTTCTTCCGGCCATGAGTTATTGGAAGAAGGCAGATTTGGTTTTTTCTCCCGATTTTCTCTCTCCATTTTGGGGTAAGGGAAAAAGGGTATCAGTGGTCCACGATGCTTTCTTTTGGGAAAGTCCTGAACATTATCACCCCCTCTGGAGAAAGATTTACCTCTATTTATTGAGCCATAGCATTCAGCGGGGAACCCATATACTTACCGTGAGCCAATATGCCAAAAGCAAAATTGCGCATTATCTAAAAAGCAGGCATCCGATTAGCGCGATACCCACTGGGCTGGACCTGCTCCTTCGAAATAAACGCATCAGCGAGACTTCTCCCTTTGCCCAGCCTTATTTTCTGCATGTGGGAGTAATGGAAAAGAGAAAAAACCTCAGCACCCTGATCCAGGCATTTGCCATTTTTTCAGGGCAGGCAGATAGAGATTACCTGCTGGTATTGGTAGGGCAAAGGGCTCCACGGGCATCCCTGGATGATTATGACAAAATAAAAGAACTTGTTCAGGAATTGGAACTGGAGGAAAAGGTAGTTTTTCCAGGGTATGTATCGCAGGATGCCCTGGCTGGATATTACCATCATGCTTTGGCTTATACCTTTCCTTCCCGGAATGAAGGATTTGGCCTGCCGGTCTTAGAAGCATTTGCCTATGGGCTGCCGGTGATAATAGGCCCGCAGGGAGCCTTACAGGAAGTAGGCGGGGAGGCGGTCTGCTGCAGCAACTCCTTTCTTCCGGAGGATTTTGCCAAAGCCATGAGCCTGCTGGCCGGAGATGAAGAATTGCGGAAGAAGCTTGCTGCCTTGGGTAAGCAAAGATTGAATCAATTTTCCGGGGAAAAGTTTTTTCTATCTTTGCAGGAATATTTCAAAGGGCTTCTTCATGGGTAAATTTACCGGAAAGTTTATTTCCAGGATAACTGGCATGCATTTATCGGATCGTTTTGGGTCGGGATGGGATAGCCTATCTGTTTTTTCTGTAATGGTGAGAATGGGTATTTGGTGGCTAAGGGGTTTATGGATAAGGTGGCAGATGAAATCTTCCAGTGGCCTTCTTTTGATAGGAAAGGGTGTTAGTATTCGTCAGGCCAGGTATTTCAGCGTAGGTAAAAATTTTGTAGCCCAGGATCATTGTGAAATCAACTGTTTGTCACAGAAGGGGATTGTATTTGGAAATAAGGTCACCGTGGGAAGTTACGCAATCATTCGTCCCACAAACCTGTATGGTGGTGAGCCGGGAGTAGGACTGAAGGTGGGGAACCAGTCCAGTATAGGACCCTATGCCTATATTGGCTGTTCCGGATACATAGAAATTGGGAATAATGTCATGATGTCTCCCAGGGTAAGTATTTATGCCGAGAACCATGTTTTTGAGGATACGGGCAGGCCAATGATCGAACAGGGTGTGCACCGTTCCTTTGTCATCATAGAGGATGATTGCTGGATTGCCTCCCATGCCGTGATCCTTGCCGGAGTAACCGTAGGCAAAGGATCGGTGGTGGCTGCTGGAAGCATTGTGACAAGGGATGTGCCCCCATTTAGTGTGGTAGCTGGCAATCCGGCAAAAGTAATAAAAACAAGGTAATGTCCGAATCTATCAGCAACTGGAAGGAATGGGGTAAAAAAGACCCTTATTATGGGGTGCTCTCGGAGGAGAAGTACCGGATGGAACGCCTTTCGGAAGCGGGTTTGAAGGAGTTTTTTGAGTCTGGCGAAGCGTATGTGGAAGAAAGCAGGAAAAGGATCAGGGAATGGCTGGATACAGATATTGCGGAGGGCAATATCCTGGATTTTGGATGTGGGGTAGGAAGGCTGGCCATACCCTTTGCGAAATTAACCCAACAAGTGGTTTGGGGGCTGGATATTTCCGAAGATATCATCCTAAGGGCCAATGTTCACAAGGAATCCATGGGATGCGATAACCTGAAATTCAAAACCTACAATGGACGGGACCTGCCGGAGGATCTCCCCGCTTTTGACTTTGTCAATGCTTATATCGTGTTTCAGCATATAGAAGTCCGGAAGGGAATGAAGTTATTGCATCGATTATTGGAAACTACCCGGAAGGGTGGGATTTTACAGGTACAGGTAACTTTTGGTCATCAGCTACCCTGGAAGGCCTACGCCAACTTTTATATGCGCACCAAATTCAAGCCTTACAATTTTATTTATTCCAGTTTGAAGCACCGCAGGTTTTGTTCAGAACCAGTCATGCAAATGAACCATTATTCTCCCAAAAAATTATTTGAGCTTTTTTCAGCTTATTCCAATCAGGTGCATGTGGAATTCACGAATCACGGAGGCCATCTGGGTGCGATTTATGCCTTGAAAAAATCCGGAAGGGATTGATACTTCGTATATGAGCAAGCAAATGAAAAACATTAAGGTCTTGATGCTGCATGGCTCCTCAGATGTATATGGGGCCAGCAAAATATTTTTATTGACGGCAAGCGTTTTAAAGCAAAATGGCATTGGATTGGTGGTAGTTCTTTCGGAAGAAGGGCCATTGTCGCAGCAAATGCAGGAATTGGGTATCCGGGTGGAGTTTGTAAGATTGGGGGTAATCAGAAGAAAATATTTTAATGCTCCTGGTTTATTCAATCGCATAAAGGTAATGTATAATGCCTATAAGAAGCTGGCAAGCCTGGCAAAAAATGAAGGGGTTACCCACATTTATTCCAATACTGCTGCAGTATGGGTTGGTGCCCTTTTGGCAAGGAAGAGGAAATATACCCATATCTGGCACCTGCATGAAATCATTGGAAGGCCAGAATGGTTTTCTGCAATGATGGGTAAACTGGTCCAAAATGGATCGGATGAGGTTATTGCAGTCTCTGGGGCAGTTAAAGCGCACTGGGAGAAGTACATATCCGGTAATAAACTGCATTTGGTTTATAACGGGATTGATTATAATGCTTATCTTTACGAGACAAAAAATTTAAGGGAGGAGCTGGGTATTCCAAAAGAAGCGTGTGTGATAGGTATGGTGGGCAGGGTAAACAGTTGGAAAGGTCAGGAATACTTTTTGCAAATTTCCGAAGAATTAAACAAAAAGTTTTTAGATTTACATTTTCTTTTGGTTGGAGATGCATTTCCTGGTGAAGAATGCTTGTTTGACGGGTTAGAACAAAAGATATTGGAAAAGACATTTAAAGATAAAATTCATAATTTAGGTTTTAGACAAAACATTTCCCAGGTGTTGGCTACCATGGATATTTTTATACTTCCTTCGATATTACCAGATCCTTTTCCTACAGTAGTTTTGGAAGCGATGGCTGCTGCCAAGCCTGTTTTTGCTACGGCTCATGGTGGGGCTCTGGAGATGATTGAGGAGGGCAGGACAGGCTATCACATACCTTGGGATAATGCTTCAGCTGCTGCCGAAAAAGTAGAAAAGTTGATCGAAAATAAAAACCAAATTGAAAATATAGGGTTAAATGCCAGAAGGAGTGTTTTAGAAAACTTTTCATTACCGGCTTATGGTAATAAAATCATTAAAATTTTTTCTTGATAAGTAAATAAATACAGTATGTCAAAAAACAGTAAGCCGTTGCATGTGGCGATTGTAGGTACAAGGGGATATCCCTACGTTTATGGAGGCTATGAGACCTTTGTAAAAGAAATGGGTGAGCGGCTTGTACAAAGGGGCATTGAAGTTACCGTCTATTGTCATGCGCCATTGTTTGAGCAGAAACCCAAAAGGGTCAATGGAATAAACCTGGTGTATGTCCCCTGTGTGGAGACCAAGTCTTTGAGCCAATTGACCAATTCCCTGCTCTCTATGATTCACGTTTGTTTTTCCAAGGTGGATGTGGTATTTGTAGTGAACAGTGCGAATGGGCCATTCGGGATTCTCACGAAAATCTTTGGTAAGCCTTCTGCCATCAATGTAGATGGACTGGAATGGCTCCGTCCCAAATGGAAAGGTTTAGGTGCACGCTATTACCTCTTTGCCTCCAGGCTGGCAACCAAACTTTATGATCAGCTCATCACTGATTCGGATGAAATGGAAAAAATCTATCTGGAAAAGTTCAATGCGCCCTCAAAGATGATTGCTTATGGTGCTAATCCCAATATTTCTTCCGACAGCAGTCTGATAGAAACATGGGGTCTGCAGAAGGAATCTTATTTTTTGATAGTCGGCCGCCTGATCCCAGACAACAACGCAGATTTAATTGTGGATGGTTTTGTGAGGTCGAATTCCAGGAGAAAGCTTGTAATAGTAGGGGACGTGCCTTATCATGACAGGTTTGCTCAAAAAATGAAAAGCATTCCTGATAAACGGTTGGTATTTACAGGTTATGTCAGAGACCAGGAGCAATTGGCCGCCTTGTACCATAACTGTTATGCTTATTTCCATGGGCACGAATATGGGGGCACCAATCCGGCCATGTTGAAGGCATTGGGATTTGGCTGTGCCATTTTGGCCATGGATACCAGGTTCAATCAGGAAATGCTCCAGAAAGGCAAATTCGGCTGGTATTTTGATAAAAAAGCTGATGCGGTCGTGGAAATTATCGATAAGGCCGAGGAGTCCCCTGAAAAGATGGAATACCTCAGGAGTCATTCCAGAGAAGGATTGACTCAAAAATACAATTGGGA
Source organism: Cyclobacterium sp. SYSU L10401 (assembly GCF_010993705.1). Lineage (GTDB taxonomy): Bacteria > Bacteroidota > Bacteroidia > Cytophagales > Cyclobacteriaceae > Cyclobacterium. Next base: position 525,810 of record NZ_WOFO01000001.1, read on the forward strand.
TGCGGTTACAGACGAATATGAAACTTTATTCAAAGCGCTTTGTAAACGGAAAATAAAAGAGAATTTGGTAGAAATTAATTACTAATCCAAAACCCGGTTAACCCGGGTTTTTTTTTGATCCAAGGGTGTGAAATACGAAAGATTTGTTCAACCCGAAGATTTTCTCAAAGTAAATGTGTGACTGAGGAAACAACTTTTTCATTTCGCTTAACGACAGTAACCGGATTTCCTCCAAATAGCCCTTGGCAAATTCCGGATCCCACTTTTGCATGCGGCTGAGTTTGGTTTTGGTCAAGATCAAAAATGCGATTGAGCTGGGGAAAAACTGAAATAAAGGTAAAGCGTAATGGGGCTCCAGTAAGAAATATTTATTTGGTGTTTGCACAAAATGGTTTTTGCCTACCCGCCTTATTTCACTGGCCATTTTTTTCTGATTTTCATAGGTATACAGATGTTCTATCACAGAATTCGAAAATACCAGGTCAAAGGAATTGTCTTCAAATTGTGATAAATCTGTAGCATTTCCAGATAGGCTGGAAATATTTTTCAACCTTGTTTTTTCTTTTTCAAGGTTTAACAGCGTAATGCTGACCCTTTCCGGTAAGATGAAATTATGGTTGATCCAAAAATTCTCCGTGCCGCCCACATCCAGAATTTTAATTTTTTCCTGACCTTCAAAGGTTTCCAAAAACTTCTCCTCAAAAAACCTGAAACGCCTTAACCTGAATTTACCTCCAATGGAGCGGGGTTCGTCAGAAGGTGCGAAAAGTGTCTTTATTTTTTTTTTCATTTCAATGAATTACTCCCTAAAATTAACCTTAAGGATTGGATTCCAATGGTCATTTTCAAGCATTTTTGCAGGGAAGTGTGGCTGAATGGCTATAAATTTATAATTTTGGGCCAAAGTTGATTACTTTGACCCGGATATCAAAAATTTGACAGCACATAATTCTAAAATCAAAGCTTTTAATGAGGAGAAATCATGCTACATATTGCCAACCAAAAATAAGCACCAAGGGAGCTGTCTCTTTATTTTTTTGATACATGGCAAAGCGTTTTTATAGGTATTTCCCCTGGTTATTCATTTTTATGGAGCTCCTTGTCCTGTACGGTGGGCTTGCTTTACTGATTATGCTGTCAGGAAAGTATCCATTAGATGCTTCTTCCCTGACTATAGAGGCCGGGTTGCTGGGTGTAATTTGGGTTTTGCTGGTACTTTTCAGGAAGGATTACAAGCTCGCCCGAACCTCCACCTACTCCGACACCCTGAAGCAATTCTTGAGTTCTTTCCTATGGGTGATTTTAATTTTCTTTCTTTTAAGGGAACAATTGGTTGGAAGTTATGGCGAGGAAATCAGTTTCTATATTTACGTTCTGGCCCTTTCATTTCTAGCCTTTTTCAGGGTTGGGGTTCATCTTTCACTGAGGCGATACCGAATGAGCGGAAGGAATTACCGGAAAGCAGTGATCGTAGGTAAGGATGATTGGAGCACAAGGTTGGCCCAGACTTTAAAGGAGAACAAAGCACTTGGGATTAAATTTTTGGGCTATTATGAAAACAATTCCAGGGGAGAGGACACTTTAGGTAATATTCATTCTTTTTTCAGGCAGGTCCGCCAGGGCACCATAGATCTGGTATACCTGAGCCAGGATATTCCAGCGGATCTGGTAAGGAAAATTGTTGATCATGCAGACGAAAACCACATCAAGGTTAAGATTATTCCCGGGTCCCAGCTCCAATGGGACAAAGCCTTGAGTTTTAGTAGATATGGGAGCTTTGTAGTAGTAAATCTCAACGAGATCCCCTTGGATAGATGGGGGAATAGATTGTTTAAACGAGTATTTGACATTTGTTTTGCCTTATTCGTGTTGGTTTTCCTGATGAGCTGGTTAAGTCCCCTACTGGCACTGTTGATTAAATTGGAGTCTAAAGGGCCCGTTTTCTTTTTTCAAAAAAGAACCGGAGCCAACAATCAGGAGTTTCAATGCATCAAATTCAGGACCATGCTGAATAATCCCTGGGCAGATACCAGGCAGGCGGTAAAGAATGATCCAAGGGTGACCAGGACAGGCGCTTTTTTACGGAGGTTTTCATTGGATGAATTGCCCCAGTTTATCAATGTGTTGAAAGGAGAGATGTCTGTAGTTGGGCCCCGGCCCCATACGGTGCCAATGAATCAGCTGTTTAAAAAACAAATCTACAAATACGATAACCGGCACCGGATCAAGCCAGGAATTACAGGGCTGGCTCAAGTGCTGGGCTTTCGGGGGGAAATCTCCCACCACTGGCAAATACGTTCACGGGTAAGGTTAGATTATTTTTATATCAGAAACTGGTCCTTTTTTTTAGATCTGACCATTGTATATAAAACCATGGGTGAATTGATTGCCCGGAGAGAAGAGGTATATTGATGGGGCATTTTAAATGTTTGATTTGTTACCATGAAAACCATGGACCTGTTTATCAGGTAAAGGAAATGATGTTTGGAATGGGAGAACAGTTTCCCTATGTCCAATGTAATGACTGCGGAACCATCCAGCAGCTTGATCCTCCTGAGGACCTGTCTTCCTATTACCCCGATGCGTATTATTCCTTCTCTGGTTTGTCCTTATCGAGTTTGCAGGTACGCTGGATGAAGCGACTCAGGTTTTGGCTTTACCTGAAATCAGGTTTATCCCTATTTAAACCCATCTATGGTGATTGGCTTGAAAGACTGAATGCCCGCAAAAGTGATAGCATCGCAGATATTGGGTGTGGAAATGGCCAGTTGTTGTATGAAATGTATGCCACAGGGTACCGCCATTTATCAGGATTTGATCCATTTATCAAGGATACGGTTCAGATTAGCAGCGCTTTTGCCATCTATAAAAAGGGGCTTTTTGAGATCCGGGAAACCTTTGATGTGATCATGCTGCACCATGCATTTGAACACATGAAGGAGCCGGATGCTGCCTTTGAAAAAATTGCCGGTTTATTGAATCCCTCGGGGCGGCTTTTGATCCGGGTTCCGGTTGCTGATGGAGAGGCCTGGTCACTTTTCAGGGAAAATTGGGTGCAACTGGATGCTCCAAGGCATTATTTCATTCCAAGCCTGTCTGCCATGGAGATATTGGCCAAACGCCATGGACTGGAGCTTTTTCATGTTGCCTTTGATAGCACTGCCTTTCAGTTTTGGGGGAGTAAAAAATACCAGGAAGGGCAATCTCTCCATGGTAAAATGGATCAATATAAATCTGCTGCGGTAGACACCTGGGGACTTGAAAGCAAAGCAAAAAGGCTCAATGCAACATCCAAAGGAGATCAGGCAGCCTTTTATTTTCGCAAATCTGAGGGCAACAAAGCGCAACCATCAGGACTTAGATCTTAAACAGGGCCTCAAAGAAATTCATGTTTTCGCCTTCTTCTTTCATGACCAGCATGGGGATTTCATGGTTGCTATTTACCAGTTTTTCGGCCACACTGCCGAGTAAAAGGGCAGCTGATTTTGTTCTTCCCCGGCTGCCAATGATCAGCAGATCTGATTGATTTAACTTTGCCTGCTTCATGATATTGTCTGCTTCATCTTTCTTCTGCTTTAGGATGAACGTGCAGGGTAGTTCAGGAAACTTGTTCTTACCAAGAAATTTTGAGTAGTCCTCCTTTGCGTTTTCTAACATGATACCACTAAATTCATCAAAGGACTTTCCGGTTTTGCTATAGCCTTTTGGTACTTCATAAAGGTGGCAGCATTGAATGATTGCACCGGTTATCTCTGCGATTTCTCTTGCCAAAAGAATGCTTACCCTGGAATGATCGGAGAAATCAATCGGGAGAAAAATGTTTTTTATTTTCAGCGGCTGCTCATTTTCAGGTAATAAAAGTACCGGATGGGGATATTTTTGGGTCAGGTTATTTACCAGCGAATCCGAAAGGGATTTGATTTTTTTTCTACCAAGTACCAGTAAGTCAATGTCTTTTATTTTGCTCCATCGCAGCATGGTTTCCTGAGCATTGCCTTCCTTTACAAGGATTTCGAAGGGTATGTCCAGGGCCGGCTTTACCTTTTCTATTTCATGTTCAATTTCAGTTTTTATGGTTTCATCTATAGGGGCAATTAAATCAGGATAGGTTTTTGATACTGATTCTGGTAAAATGAGATTCTTGGAAACGTGGACAAAATATGCTTTTTCAATACCCAAAATTCCGGACAGCGATTTTATTTGGGCGATCAATACCTCATCCAGGGGAGATAAGTCCAGTCCCACCATTACTATTTTGAATTGATTCATCGATATATACCTTTTTTCTGGTGCGTGATTAAATTGTAAATATGGATTAAAATGATGAATTTAAACTTTTGGCAGCTTCTTTTAAAGTTTTTTTTAAAAAACTATTAGGTAGGGAAGCTTCCTGTTGATTTCAAAATGAAAGGTTGTAGGAAACGATGAAGTGAAATGCCTAAAAAAATGGGGAAATATTTTATTGCTTTGGTTCCGGAGGAACCCTTAAGGCAGGAAATTTCCCACCTGAAACACCTTCTAAAAGAAGAGTTTGGTGTTAAGTATGCGCTTAAATCTCCTCCTCACATCACCTTAAAAATGCCTTTCGTATACAACGAAAATAAAGAATCGGTATTGGAAGCTAAACTGGAGTCTTTTTTTCTGGAGGAAAGTGGTTTTGATTTATCCCTTTCTGGTATAGGGAATTTTGGAAACAGGGTGGTCTATCTTAGGGTGAAATATCCCCCAGACTTGCCGGCCTTGCAGCAGCGGCTGGTTAGGTATGGGAAAAGAACTCTTGGACAGCATATTGAGTTGAGTGATTTGAATTACCATCCCCATCTTACCCTGGCTTTTAAAGACATCAAAAAAGATCACTTTGATAGGCTAATTGATTTCCTGAAATCAAAAGTCTCCAGGTACCACATGGCAGTAGAAACCGTTTCATTATTAAAAAAAACTGACTCGCATTGGATAATAAAGAATAATTTTAATTTACTTAAATAACTTTTCTAATTAAATAACTTCATAAGGTTTTAGCCCATAGGCGAATAAAGGGTGTGTTAGCTTTTTTTTAATAAAACATTATTTTTTTTAAAATTAATAATATCTTGATTTTATCAATTCTTCTTTTATAAAATTTTGTTTTTAGTAGATATTAGAAATTATTATATCCCGATAAATCATTGAATCACTAAGTAAAAAACAGAAACATAAAATATAATTTTGTTTAATTTAGTTTTTGCAGTATTTAGATTTTGCCGGGATATTGGCCATAGCTTTCCTGTTATACTAAAAATGACAATTAAAAATAAAAAAAATAATAATAGTAATATGATATAATGAAAAATGAATGTTTTATAAAAATTATTCAATTAATTTCTCTTCTGTCGAAACACTTGATTTTTTATTTGGAGTAAAACACAAAATGTTTTACACTATCCTTTGCACTATCTATTTATGATTATTTTGTTTTATAAATAAATTGATGGAATTTTGCATTATAAATATTGTTAAAAACCTTAATCTATTTACTAAAATGAAACGAGTTTTACTAAGCTTGGCATGCACCATGCTGGCGGTAATCTCTGTGCTCGCGCAAAGCAGGACTGTGACCGGGACGGTCACTTCTGAAGACGAGCCTCAAGGGATACCCGGTGTGAATGTAAGCGTAAAAGGAACCATGGCAGGGACCATCACAGATATTGATGGGACTTACTCACTAACCGTTCCTGAAGGATCAGATGTGCTGGTGTATAGTTTTGTTGGGTTTAATACCCAGGAAATAAGCATTGGCAATCAAAGTCAGATTGATATACTCCTAACTCCCGATGTAAAAACCCTGGGAGAAGTATTGGTAGTAGGGTATGGAACCCAATCTTCCAGGTTGTCTGTTCAAAGCATTTCTTCCCTGGATAATTCCCAAATTGAGGGCATGCCGATATTTACCGCACAGGAGGCATTGCAAGGCCAGGCTGCAGGAGTTCAGTTGACTGGAACTTCCGGAGTTGGCGGTGCACAACAGAACATCAGGATTCGAGGAGTGGCATCATTGACTGCGGGAGGGTCGCCGCTTTTTGTCGTAGATGGCGTGCCACTGAATGATGGTAGCAGTTCTGATTATTCCAATACCTCCGGCGCTATTGCCCTTAACCCCTTAATGGAACTGAATCCGAATGAGATAGAGTCTATTTCTGTACTGAAGGACGCTTCCGCAGTAGCCATTTATGGCTCAAGGGGTGCCAATGGGGTGATTCTGATTGAAACCAAAAAGGGAAAGAGCGGACAATCCAGAATTAATGTGGATTACTATCAGGGTGTTCAAACTCCAACTACTGTCCGCCCTTACATGTCGCTTCAACAATACAATCAATACCGTTCATTGAGAACGGATACACCTGCAAGTGATTTTCCTCAGCAGGGGTTTGATTGGCCTGATGCGGTCATTCAGCAAGGATCTATATCCAATTTAAACCTGAGTGCTTCCGGTGGGAGTGAAAGTACCACCTATTTTATTTCCGGTACCTATTTCAACCAGGATACTTATGCCATGGGAAATGAACTGGACAGGTTTAATGGACGGCTGAACATGACTCATAAGTTTTCTGACAAGGCCAGGTTTGGTGCGAATATTGGTTTGGCCAAGACGTATAACGACAGGATCTATTCCGACAACAGTACTTATGCGCCCCTGACCTCTGCCTTCCTTCATTTGCCCTATACCAGGCCTTATGACGACAATGGTAACTATTCCCGTCTCGGTTTTATCCCAAATCTATTGGCCATAGAAGACCTGGCCATTACCGATTACATCACCAGAAGGACTACTGCCAATACTTTTTTTGAGTTGGATATCCTGCCTGATCTGACTTTCAAAACGGATTGGGGAATAGATCAGATCCAGACAGAAGAGACTTTCAGGTTTCCTGATATCGTAGAACCTACAGGTAGCGGATATAAGAGAATCATACAGGATTACAAATGGTTGTCTACCAATACCTTGAATTATGAGAAGTATTTCGGTCCACATTATGTAGCCGGTTTGCTGGGGTATTCTTATGAGCAGGCAGATTTTGCCAGCATGACTGTTGAAGGGTCCGGGTTTGTGAGTGATCGGCTGCCCAACGTGGCCTCTGCAGCAACGCCCACCATTACAAGTTCAACAGGCACCAATTGGAGATTGGCCTCCTATTTTGCCAGGGTCAATTACCGCTATGATGATAAATTCTTGTTTGAAGGTAGTGCCAGGAGAGACGGTTCTTCCCGATTTGGTGCAGATAATCGTTATGGTAACTTTTGGGCACTCTCTGCAGGTTGGATCATTTCAGAGGAAGAATTTTTAAAAAACAATAGTTTTCTGGATTATCTGAAATTGAATACCAGTTACGGTACCTCCGGAAATGACAGGATCAGTAACTTTGAGTCATTAGGACTTTATCAGGCAGGTACCCTTGGAGATTATGCGGGAAGCCCTGGAATTTACCCAAGTCAACCCGCCAACCCTTTGCTTGGATGGGAAGAATCAGCTCAATTTGATGTAACATTAAATGCTGCGCTGTTTAATAGCCGTCTGGAAATAGAAACCTCTTTCTGGAACAAGGATACCGAAGGCTTATTGCTGGATGTACCCATTCCTTACACGACCGGTTACGCCAGTCTGACCCAAAATGCAGGTACGATGAGGAATAGAGGGGTTGATTTAATGATCAAGTCAGTGAATGTGCAGACGCCTTCCTTTGAATGGAGTACTACATTGAATGTTGGCTTTCTGAAAAATGAAGTGCTGGAATTGCCCGGGGCATCTGAAGACAATGAAGGCAGAAGGTTTGTGGAAGGTTCTGCCAGCCAAAGAGCCATTGAAGGGCATCCGGTAAATACTTTCTACCTGGTAAGGTATAATGGTATCAACCCTGAAACGGGAGAAGCGGAATGGTTGAACAAGGATGGTGAACCTACCAATACCTACAGTGCCAATGACCGGGTGATTGTCGGATCAGCTATCCCCAGGGTTTCCGGTGGAATTACCAATACCTTTTCTTATAAAGGTTTGCAGCTTTCCGCATTGATTACCTTTGTGGAAGGAAACCACATCATGTATGATGACTTGCGGTTTTTGTACAATCCCAATAACCTGAACAGCTTTAACCTGGATCCGCAGTTGCTGAATTACTGGACCGAGGACAATAGGAATAGCTTCGCTCCCAGGTTAAATGGAGATACCCAGTCCAATTTCGGTCAACGGTCAACACTTCACCTCCGTAAGGGAGACCATATCCGCTTAAGGAATCTTTCCCTTACCTATAACATTCCTTCCACTGTATTGGAAAACACGAAGATAATTCGGACTGCGAGGGTTTACGGGATGTTGCAAAATTTCCTGACCATTTCAAACCTGGAGGACGGTCTTGAGCCTGAAGTCAATGATGGTGGAGACAATAACCAGCGGCAGGGTGAATCTTTCTTTACTCCGGCACAGGCTAAATCTTTTACCCTGGGTGTTTCATTAGGATTCTAAAAATAGCTTAGACATGAAAAATTTAACAAAAATATTATTTACAGGATTGCTGGCAGGAAGCCTGACAGCTTGTGAGGATTTGCAAATTGATCCCCAGCAGTCCCTTTCTACTGAGTTGGCCTTTGCTGACAGGCAGGCGGTGGAAGGATCTTTACTTGGTGTATATTCCTTGTCTCAGGAATTTGAGGTATTTGGATCCCTGCCCCATGTGATTTCAGACTTTCAAGCCGATAACGTAGATTTTATCGGTTCATTTCCTACTTTGCAGGACATCAGGCTGTACGCTACCCAATCGGATAATGCCACCATCAGGGATCTTTGGAGAAGGCACTATCGGGCTATACTGGCGGCCAATGCAGTGATTCAATTTACTCCTGATTCCCCTGATGAAAACCTGACTGCTGAGGAAAGGGCGCAATTTGTAGCTGAGGCAAAATTTATGCGGGCACTGTTGATGTTTCAGATGGTCAACCTATTTGCCCAGCCCATCCAGCAGGGTGGTGAAGCTACACCAGGTATTCCAATTGTAACGGATGCCTTTACCGGTGAAATAGTTGGTTATCCAAGAAATACTGTTGGAGAAGTACATGCCTTTATTTTGGATGACCTGACCTCCGCTGTGTCAGATTTGCCGACTTCTTACGGTACGGCTTCATTTACCAGAGGCAGGGCCACCCAGGGAGCGGCCAACGCACTGCTATCCAGGGTGCATCTTTACCGCGGTGAGTGGCAGCAGGCTGCAGATCGGGCTCAAAATGTATTAGATGAGGAGGACTTGTATGGTTTGGCTGCTAATTTTGGTTTTTGGGGAGAAAATAATGCAGAATTTGTTTTCGCCATTCAAAATTCGGAGATAGACAATGGGAGAACAGGCTCTGGCGGATGGGCATCTTATTACAACCCTGCCGAAGATGGTGCCAGAGGTGATGCCCCATTTTCGGACTACCTGCTGGAAGCCTATGCGGCCAATGATCGCAGGTTGACAGAAATTTCTAAAGAAGGAGACAATGGCAGGATTTATACCACCAAATTTCCTGATGCGATCAATAATTCTGACAATTCTCCGGTCATCAGGACCACGGAAGTAGTCCTGAACAGGGCCGAAGCCCTGGCACAATTGGATGGAATCAACCAAACCTCACTGGACTTGATCAATGAGTTGAGGGAAAGGGCCGGACTGGCTGAAGTAGCAGCAGGAGATTTTTCAGGAAAAGAAGATTTTGTAGATTTTATACTGGAGGAAAGAAGAAAGGAGTTGGCCTTTGAAGGTCACCGGAGAATGGATCTTTTGAGGTATGGGAGAGCTTTACGTCCTGAAGGAGATGACCATTATACCGCTTCTCAGGCCGGACAGGACAAGACCATCCTGCCCATTCCACAAAGAGAACTGGACATCAATCCTGAATTGGTTCAGAATGATGGATACAATTAAAAAGACTTGAATAGAAAAAGCCACCTTCTGATTTTCGAGGGTGGCTTTTTTTTGGCTAAAACCGTTGATTTTCCCGGTTTCATTTTGCCCGGGGAACGGTAGAAATCAGCCAATTTGAGATTTAACCATCCTTTTGGATTCCAATATAAAGTTGAAAAGTGCCAGTAAAAGGCTGATGTTGGAGTAATTTAGGTGGAAGAACAGGAATCATTTTGCCAGTTTCGGCTTCAATCCAGCTTTAAAATCCCCGAAGTTTTATCTTTTCTGGTGATCAGACTCTTGGGATTGCGGTTTTTATAGAAGTTGATTATGTTTTGCTGCTGGGGGAAATCGTCAATTAGTAGGTTATTGTAGATGGTCACCTGATCAGGAGATGGAATTTTTTCTGACTCCATATAAAACCAGGCTGCATCGGCTTCTACTTCATGTCCCAAATACCTGAGAGTAAGCGTGTCCCCCTGAATAAGGATAGCATTGTGGGTCAAAAGGTACTCCTCTATCAGCAAATCCAGCGCTTCGGGTTTTTCCGGGGATAAGAAGTTGATCCTATCACCGTTCTTATTTGACAGGGCTTCCTCCAGATCATCCCAGAAGATTTTTTGGGCGATTTCAATGGTCTGGTTGGTTTCATTGTAAACCATGTCAGTAAGGCTGATGTAAAACGGATGCATGCCCAGCCAAAAGGGAATCAGTGCTACCAATAATTTGATTGCAAGCATTTAGAAGGAGATTTTTTGTTTAATCTGTAAAATATGCATTAATATTACAACAAAATTTTCAAACTAAAGTAAAACATTTACCAGTCCTATGAGTCAATTTCAGTTGTATTTTAATCTGGGAATCCAACATATTCTTGATCTGAAAGGTTTTGATCACATTCTTTTCGTTATATCTCTGGCTGTAATCTATATGCTGCGGGATTGGGGTAAAATTGTCATTTTGGTTACTGCTTTTACCATCGGACATTCCCTGACACTGGCCCTGGCGACATTGGAATTGGTCAGGATTAATTCAGCTTTGGTAGAGTTTTTAATTCCGGTTACCATTGCTATCACCGCCTTTACCAATATTCTAAAGCCCAGGCCTTCGGGAGGCAGGGGCTTGCAGCTCAATTATCTGTTTGCTTTATTTTTCGGATTGATTCATGGCCTGGGTTTTTCCAATTACCTGCGGTCACTATTGGGTAGAGAGCAATCTATATTTCAGCCATTACTGGCTTTTAACTTAGGCCTGGAAGTAGGCCAATTGGTCATTGTAGTCTTGTTTTTAATCGCCTCATCCCTGGTAGTGGGTATTTTTGGGGTAAGCCGCAAGGAATGGGTGCTGGTCATCTCCTCCATTATCCTGGGAATGGCTACCATGATGATTATTGAGAACAAGTATTGGTAAGAACATAGAATTTTTTAAAAAAGAAAGCCTTTATTTTAATCATTATTTGTTAAATTTCAACATAAAATAAATAATCTGGTCTATTTGAAATCCACTTGGAATAAAACATCTATGAAAAATATCCTACTCCTTTTGCTGTCTTTTATGGTTTTTTATGGATCCGTATTGGCGCAGGTCGATGAACAAAGGCATGGCAATCGTTTTGAACAATTGGGTCCAATGCTTCGATCGCCTAATGTCTACCGGACAGCCTCGGGTGCTCCCGGACATCAGTATTGGCAACAAAAAGCAAATTATGAGATTGAAGTAGAGTTAAACGATGACAATCAATCCATAAGGGGTAAGGAGAAGGTAACCTATTACAATGAGTCACCTGATCCGCTGGATTATCTCTGGGTGCAATTGGACCAGAATCAGCGGGATAAGGACTCCGAAACACCTAAGATATCCGGTAATAGTATCCAGCCAAAAATGAGCTTACGGCAGTTGCAGGGGATTATCTGGCATGACATGGAACTTGGATTAAAAATCTATTCGGTGCTTGATGAGCAGGGAAGCGAGATTCCTGCCACCGTTAATCATACCATGATGAGACTGGATCTGGCGCAGCCATTGCTGCCAGGAGAAAGTTTTACTTTTCACATCGAATGGAGTTTTAATATCCATGACCGGATGAGCTTTATTGGAGGCAGGCCTGGATACGAATATTTTGAAGACGACGGTAATTACCTTTATACCATGGCCGAATGGTTTCCACGGATGGCGGTTTATTCGGATTTTGAAGGGTGGCAAAACAAGCAATTTGTGGGCAGAGGAGAATTTGCCCTCGTTTTTGGAGACTATCAGGTCGCCATAACTGTGCCTGCTGACCACATGGTAGGAGCCACAGGTGTATTGCAAAACCCGGAAGAGGTACTCAGCGGCAAAGAAATGGAGCGATGGAATCAGGCCAAATCTTCTTTTGATGAGCCTGTGATTATCCGTACTCAAGGAGAGGCAGAAAAACTGGAGAAGGGCAAGTCAACAGCAAAAAAAACCTGGGTATATCATGCGGATAATGTCCGGGATTTTGCCTGGACCTCCTCAAGAAAATTTATATGGGATGCCATGGCAGTAAAATTGGGAGGGAAGGAAGTAATGGCCATGTCCTATTATGCCAAGGAAGCCAACCCGCTTTGGGAACAGTATTCTACCCGCGTCGTTGCGCATACCTTGAAGTCCTATTCTGCACGTACTTTCGATTATCCCTATCCGGTGGCCATTTCCGTTGAAGCCACCAATGGCATGGAATACCCCATGATCTGTTTCAATTATGGCAGGCCGGATACTGATGGCACCTATACAGCAGCCATCAAATATGGGATGATATCCGTGATAATTCATGAAGTGGGACATAACTTCTTTCCGATGATTGTTAATTCCGATGAAAGGCAATGGACCTGGATGGATGAAGGATTAAACACTTTTTTACAGTTTCTGGCTGAGCAGGAGTGGGAGCGGGATTATCCCTCCAGAAGAGGGCCGGCCCACAAGATTGCCCCATACATGCGCAGTGAGAAGCACCTGTTGGAGCCTATCATGACCAATTCGGAGAACATCATCCAATTTGGGCCCAACGCTTACGCCAAACCGGCTACTGCCTTGAATGTCCTACGGGAGACCGTGATGGGCAGAGACTTGTTTGATTATGCATTTAAAAAATATGCACAGCGGTGGATGTTTAAGCACCCCACCCCAGATGATTTCTTCAGAACCCTTGAGGATGCTTCAGCCGTGGACCTGGACTGGTTCTGGAGAGGCTGGTTTTATGGTACAGACCCCGTGGACATGGCCATTCAGGATGTGAAATGGTACAAAATTGACAGCAAAAAACCCGAAGAGATAAAAGCTGACGAGCGGGAAGCTTTCGAGCGGGAAGAGGCATATATTTCCAAAACCAGGAATTCCACTGCCATTCCTGAGACATATGTGGAAAAAGATCCAAAAGCGGCAGATTTTTACAACAGCTATGACGCTTTCAGGGTAGGCCCTGAGGATGAAAAAGCGTACAATAACTTTATCCAGAGCCTCAGCGGGGAGGAAAGGGCCATGCTGGAAAGCGGATTGAATTTTTATGAAATCAGCTTCGAGAATCTTGGTGGACTGGTCATGCCCATCATTCTGGAATTTCATTACCAGGACGGGACTACGGAAATAGAAAGAATTCCAGCGCAGATTTGGCGCCTCGATGAATATGAAGTAAGTAAGGTATTTGCTAAAGAGAAAGAGGTGGCCCGGGTTGTACTGGACCCTTACAGGGAGACGGCCGACATTGATGAAAACAACAATTACTGGCCGAGACAATTTCAACCTTCTAAGTTTGAACTGTTCAAGCAGCAAATGCCGGCCAGAGGAACATCATCCGGCCCCAATCCCATGAAAAAGAATAAGTAAATGGAGACATGGTGTCCCTACTTACCAGGGAGCCGTTGTAAGGCCGGGTAGTTTCAGTTAACGCTGACAAGAAGGGTAAAGTCAATAGGAAAACAAAAAATAAAACTGACTAGCGGGAATTAGATTCCTATTTTAGCTTATTCAACATGTGTTGATGTCAAAAAAAAAGAAGAGGCAATTTAACTGCCTCTTCTTTTTAGTTTCATTTGCGGGTAAAGTCTATTCTTTGGTAGCGAAATCCGGATAGGCATGCATGCCATGCTCATTGATATCCAGCCCTTCAATTTCTTCTCGCTCATCTACCCTTAAGCCAGTTGTTTTCTTGAGTACAAAAAATACCAGAAAGCTGAACAGTACACAGAAAGCTCCTATGGCGAATACTCCGGTAAGTTGTGATAAAATCTGGGATCCACCGGCCAAATCTCCAAAAATCCCTACGGCAAGTGTTCCCCAGATGCCACAAATCAGGTGAACAGAAATTGCTCCAACAGGATCATCGACCTTGATTTTATCAAATAGAACCACTCCAAATACAACCAATATACCTCCGATAAAGCCTATAATAACGGCATCAGTGGGGGACATCAGGTCTGCACCTGCGGTAATGCTGACCAATCCTGCCAAAATTCCATTGAGCACCATGGTTATATCATAAGCTTTAAATTTCAGATAGGATGCCAAAAGTGCGCCAAAAGCTCCTGAGGCTGCGGCCAGTGCGGTGGTTACAAAAACAAGCGAAACGGCAGCTGGATCGGCTGATAATACGGAGCCTCCGTTAAATCCAAACCAACCAAACCAAAGTAAAAACACCCCGAAGGTTGCCAAAGGAATGTTGTGGCCTGGTATGGCATTCATCTTGCCATCTTTGTATTTTCCTATTCTTGGTCCAAGCAGATAAGCGCCAATCAAAGCGCCCCAACCTCCTACGGAATGAACGATAGTAGATCCTGCGAAGTCATAGAAAGGTGTAGCCAGGGTGTCCAGAAATCCCCCTCCCCATTTCCACATGCCTACAATGGGGTAACAAATGCCCACATACAAGAGGGAGAAGAATATAAATGGACCAAGCTTGATCCTTTCTGCAACGGCTCCTGAAACGATGGTAGCTGCCGTTGCTGCAAACATGGCCTGGAAAATAAAATCTGTAAAAAACGTATACCCCTCGCTATAGGCTGCGGTGTTTCCTCCTTCCGGAAGGCTTATTCCCAGACCTGCAAGTCCGAAAACACCTCCGGAAAAGGCTTCACCAGGGTACATCAGGTTAAATCCAATGAAGGCATAGGTAATCAAACCCAATGCCGGAATAATTGTGTTTTTAAATAGAATGTTGACGGTGTTTTTTGCCCTTGTCAGTCCGGCTTCCAAGGCTGCAAACCCAAGGTGCATGATAAAAACCAAAATGGTGGCCACCATGATCCACAGGTTGTTAACGGTAAATAATTCCTGGTTCATTTGTATTTAATTTTATAAGTTGGAATAAAATTTGGGTGATAAGTAAATTTGGACTGCTTACAATGCACTTTCTCCGGTATCGTTGTTTCTGATCCTGAAAGCTTTTCCTACATCGTAGACAAAAATTTTACCGTCGCCAATTTCACCTGTTTTTCCCTCCTTGAGGATACAATTGACGACCTCTTCTTCCATTTCATCCGGAACTACTATTTCCAGCTTCGTCCTTGGAATAAAGGTAGGCTCATAGGCCACACCACGATAGGTTTGGGTTTTGGCATGCTGCAGGCCCATTCCTTTTACTTCGAAAAAAGTCAGAAATTTTACACCTAATCCAGACAGGCAATTGTGGATTTCATCAAATTTTGAAGTTCTAATTAAAGCTTCTATTTTTTTCATTTTTCTAACAGGGTTAATGTTTTATTAATGATTCTACGATTAAAAATTTATTTTTTTCAAAATTAAAAAATTCAAACTGATTTATCAATAGATTTTAACCTTAATATTGGTAGTAGGGTAAAAATATACCCTGAAGTCACTGAAATAATGCATAAAAATTTCTCAAAAGGCAAATTTATTACCTTCAATACGTAAAAAAAGGTTTAATTTACTCATATTGACTATTTTTAACATAGCAAGATGAAGCCAATATGGAAATTCAGAAACCAAAAAAAGACTTGGATATACCTCATTAAAAAGAGTAAAAAAATTAACTTTGCAGGAATTGTTAGATTTTAAAGTTGAATACTTACCACCAATTCTTTTAAATATATGATTGATAAACCTACACTTTTGATTTTAGCTGCGGGTATGGGCAGCAGATATGGAGGAGACAAACAGATTGATGGGTTTGGCCCGAACAGAGAGACCATTTTAGAATATTCCGTATTTGATGCCATCCGGTCTGGTTTTGGTAAAGTGGTGTTTATCGTGCGCAAAGAAATTCTGGAAGAAGCAAAGGCCATGTTTGTCCCAAAATTTGGAAGTCAGATTAAGTTGGAATTTGTAGTACAGGCCCTGGACAGCATGGTGCCGGAAAATTACCAACATCCGGATAGGAAAAAGCCTTATGGTACTGCTCATGCTCTTTTGTGCGCCAAGAATGTCATACAGGAACCCTTCGCTGTAATCAATGCCGATGATTTTTATGGTGTGGAGGCATTCCGCATGCTTGCTTCATTTTTAACCAAAGACGTAAAGTCAGACCTGCACTGCATGGTGGGGTATGCCATTAATAATGTGTTGTCAGCTCATGGAACGGTAAGCAGGGGGGTTTGTGAAGTCTCTCCGGAAGGATACCTGAAGGGAATGATAGAGCGCACCAGTATTTCTAAAAAGTCTGATGGTATTTTTCATGAAGAGGGATCGGAAAAAATTATGATCTCACCGGACAATCCAGTTTCCATGAATTGCTGGGGTTTTCATCCTGCTGTTTTTGAACAGACGGAGAAACTATGGCAGTCATTTCTGGAAGAAAACAAGGAGAATCTGAAATCCGAATTTTATATACCAAAAGTGGTGAATTCTTTGATTGAGGAAGACATGGCCAGGGTGAAAATTCTTGAAGGCGGGAAAATATGGTTTGGAGTTACTTATCCCGAGGATAGGGAATATGTGATGAAAGCCTTGAAACGCCTGCATGAGGAAGGGGTTTATCCTGAAAAATTATGGTAATTGGTTAAAGTAATGTCTATTCCTTTATTTCGAGCTGAGGTTTGGTATTAAAAATAGATGAATTTTTTCTATAGAAATACCGGTTTGATTTTACACCTGGCGATCAGTTAGCTAAAAAAGATTATTTCAGAAGTGAAGCCGAAATACAAGGAGAAGGGGTCGGATTTTTTTGAAGCATTGGAGAGATAATTATCGGTTAGTGATATTCTTGCATTTCCCGAATCCAGATTGCTCCGGCAACTGCGGGATAAAATTTTGTAATTGGTATGCATTTTTAATTAACTTTAAGTCAACATATTTATTCACCCGTATAAATTTCCAGCATGAAAAAATTAGTTTTTTCTCATTTTCCTGTAGCAGCAGATGTGGCCTTGCTATTTTTAAGAGTTGGTGCCTCAGTCATGCTCCTGACACACGGTTGGTCAAAAATCACCAATTACAGTGAGCGCTTAAATAGTTTTGCTGATCCCATTGGGTTAGGCCCTTCTCTTTCTTTGCAATTGGTTATTTTTGCAGAGGTATTTTGTGCAATATTTTTGATTTTGGGTTTTATGAGCCGGATATTTTTGATCCCCCTAATCATCAATATGGCTGTGATCGCCTTTATATCCCATGGTGATGACCCATTCAATAGACAGGAATTACCCTTATTGTATTTATTGGTGTTTGTTGTTTTGATGTTAATGGGGCCGGGGAAAATCTCTCTCGACGGGCAAATCCTGAAGAGGCGCTGGTATTAGTTTGTTTCATCCGGAAAGATTTGATTGTCCATGATTTCAAAAAACCGGGCCTCAGTATTGATGGTCTTAAGGATCTCTTTGGACCTTTCTGGTCTGGCATCAGTGATAAAGAGTTGTCCGAATTCCTTTTTAGCCACCCTATCCATTAGGTGAAAGATCCTTTGGTCATCTAGTTTGTCAAAAATGTCATCCAACAACAATAATGGTTTGGTGCCTTTGATTGTTTTGAAAATAAAAAACTGAGCCAGTTTCAGGCTGATCAAGAAAGATTTCTTTTGACCTTGTGAGCCGAATTTTTTTATGGGATAATGATTCAGCCGGAAAAGATAATCGTCTTTATGGATACCGAAGTGGGTTCTTTTTAGCAGAAGATCTCTTTCCAGCGACTTTTCAAAAGAGCGGGGGAAATCCTCTTTTTGGACCTGACTTTGGTAAACAATGCTTACCGCTTCTTTTTCTCCGGAAATAGCCCTGTAATGTTCTAGAAAATAGGGTGAAAAATCTGCCAGAAAATCCGTCCGCTTTTTAAAAATGGCCTGAGATAATTGGGTCAACTGCAGGTCGTAGGGAAGCAGCTGCTGTTGATCTACTCTTTTTTCTTCCGCAAACCTTTTAAGCAGGGCATTTCGTTGCTTCAAATGGTGTTGGTAGCGAATAAGTAATTGCAGGTAATGGTTGTCTGTTTGACTGATCATGCCATCAAAAAATTTTCTTCTTTCCTCACTCCCGCCGTTGATCATCAGTGTATCATCCGGTGCAATTAATACCAGCGGCAAAAGTCCTATGTGTTCACTAAGCCGGTGATACGCTTTTCCATTCACCTCCAATCTTTTTTTTTTGTGACTTTCATAAACGCAATTCAGACTCAGTACTTTTTCGTTCAGGTCAAAATCTCCTTTGATGGTAAAAAAGCCTTTGCCGTGCATGATGTGGTAGCTGTCCAGGGGGAGCAGGGCGCTTCTGCTGAGGCACAGGTAATGGATGGCATCCAGTAAATTGGTTTTGCCTGCCCCATTTTCTCCAAAAAAGCAATTTACTTCCTTGCTGAAATCCAAATACACCCTTTGGTAATTTTTAAATTGAATAAGTTCTAGGTTTTTAAGGTACATGGATATTTCAGCGGATGTTGTTGACTATTTTTGAAAAAGACGTCGAAATTGCTTTGATTTCATTATATTTGAACCCAAAGTTAGCATATTTTATAGAATACGATATGGCAAAGAAGAGTACGAGTACAAGTAAATCTAAAGTAAAATATTCGAAGGAAACCTACACTTATTGGTTTGAGAGCATGTTACTGATGAGGCGTTTTGAAGAAAAAGCAGGACAGCTCTATGGGCAGCAAAAAATCAGGGGTTTCTGCCACCTGTATATAGGACAGGAAGCCTGCGCCTCGGGGGCTATCACTGCCCTGGAAAAAGACGATAAATGGATCACTGCTTACAGGTGCCACGCTACTCCTTTGGGGCTCGGAACTGATCCGGGAGCAGTTATGGCAGAGCTTTTTGGAAAAGAAACTGGAACCACCAAGGGAAAAGGGGGGTCCATGCATATTTTTGATAAATCCAAGAATTTTGCCGGCGGACATGCCATCGTAGGTGCCCAGATTCCCATGGGGCTTGGAATTGGCTTTGCCGAGAAGTACAAAGGCACAAAGAATTTATGTATTTGTTATTTGGGTGACGGTGCAGTGAGACAGGGAGCTTTTCATGAAGCACTCAACCTGGCCATGCTTTATAAAACGCCAGTTATATTTGTCATTGAAAATAACGGATATGCCATGGGTACCTCTGTGAAGCGTTCCTCCAATGTGGATGAGTTGTATACCCTGGGTGAGGCCTATGATATTCCTTCTTTCCCTGTAGATGCCATGAACGTAGAAGAGGTTCATGAAGCAGTAAAAGAGGCAGCTGACAGGGCCAGAAAAGGAGATGGACCGACCCTTTTGGAATTCAGAACTTACCGGTACAAGGGACACTCGATGTCAGATCCACAAAAATACCGGACCAAAGAAGAGGTAGAGGAATACAAGCAAAGGGATCCTGTAGAACAGGTTAAACAGACCATTCTGGAAAACAAAATCCTCAGTGAGGATGAAATTAAAAAAATAGAGGCCAAAGTGAAGCAACAGGTAGCTGATGCTGTGAAGTTTGCTGAGGAATCTCCCTGGCCTAAAGGTGAAGATGCCTTTAAAGATGTTTATGCAGAAGACGATTACCCTTTTGTCAGGGAATAGTCAAATGATATAAGACTAATCTGACCATCCGGAATTTCCGGATGGTTTTTATTTTTTAGGGCTTGTCCCAAAAACATGATCCCATAGTGGCGTACTGACTCCAAATGCCACATCCGGATCCTTATAATGATGGATGGCATGGTTGACCCACAGGACTTTAAAGAGCCCCTTAGGTGGTGGGAAAGCATGGATAATATAATGTATACCCAGATAGCTAGCGTATCCGGATAAAAATCCTGGTAAAAAATAATTTACCTGCTCCGCTATCAAAAAACTGAATAGGTAGTATAATGCAACAGCATATCCTACTGATAGCATGGGTGGCATGGCCAGCCTTTTTTTATCTTTAGGATAGTCGTGGTGTATGCCATGAACAGAATATTGGATGTTCTTCTTCCATTTTTGAATAGGATTCATGTGATAAAAATAGCGATGCATCAGGTACTCCGTCAGGGTAAAAGCAAGGTAGCCAGCCAGAAAATATAGTATTCCCATACCCACAGGTAAATGGCTATAAAACCAGGCCCGGTACAGCAAGAAGCCTGCAAGCAGGAGGAAAAGTACGATGGGTATCCCTACATGAGTTTTGGTTAGTTTTTCTAAAATGGGATGCTTGAAGATTTCAGCAGTTCCATGATTGTCCGGTTTGTCTAATTTTCCAATTTTTTTCATTTCCGATCGATTTTAGCTCTTGCTGGTATGACAAGCAAGTTTCAATTTACCCTATGTCATAAATATTTTATTTTGAGTAAGGGTAAACTTTGGTTTGGTTGTCACAGGACTATATCACAAATTGAAATGTCCAAAACCATGAAAAAAAACTATTATTTGATTGCTATTAGCAGCCTGTTGGTCACCTTGTTTGCAGTTGGTGCTACGGCTCAGGAAAACCGCCCTGCCCACCTGGGTTTTCTTTATCCCCTCAGTACAAATGGTGTACGCGCCGCAGACTACTCCAATGATGTAAGTATCCATGCCCTGACGGGACTGTCCGGGGGTGAACGAGGCCTGGCCGTCTATGGACTTGGGGGCCTTATCAAAGGAGATGCTACAGGCTTTCAATCCGCTGGATTATGGCTTTCCGTTTCCGGTGAAGTCAGGGGATTGCAGGTTTCCGGGCTTGTCAATCAAGCCCGGCAGGCAGGTAAGAGCGTTCAGGTAGCTGGCTTGGTGAATAGGTCAAAGGAAACATCAGGTGTTCAGCTGTCAGGTATTGTCAATGCCACCGCCTCCTTCAGGGGGGCTCAGTTAACAGGGATTGCCAATTTTTCTCAGCAGGCAGAGGGAATCCAACTTTCCGGAATCCTGAATTTGGCCGAAGAAGTTAATGGTATTCAGATTTCAGGTTTGATAAACAAAGCCAAAACCGTAAAAGGCATCCAATTGTCTGGCTTGATCAATATTGCCGACAGCAGCGATTACCCCATAGGGATCCTTAACCTGATCGCTAATGGAGAAAAAAGGCTGGGCATTTCAGTGGATGAAAATCTCACCCAGTTGATTAGTTTCAGGTCTGGAGGCCATCGCATGTATGGGATCATTGGGTTGGGCTCTAATTTCACCCATGGTGATCTGCCATACGCCATGGAAACGGGCATAGGTATCAAACTATCGGATAGTAAACTATTCAAGCTGGACTTGGAAGCCAGCAATGTATGGGGGACTAATTTTAAGAAATGGGGAGGATATTCCAGAACTGGGATTCGCCTCCTTCCTGTATTGAAACTTTCCAGAAATTTGCAACTATATGCCGGTCCCAGTTTGAATTACATGAATACCCAAAATCCTAAAGGTCGGGATCTGGCAAAGTTTAAAATGTGGGACAAGAACCAAATGAATACCTTTAAAGCCATTCACTGGGGATTCAATGCCGGGCTTCAAGTACGTATTCAGTAAAAATGAAAAGGCTACCTTTAAAGCAAGTTTCAGTACAGTTTTGTCGGAGGCAATGAAGTAACCCAGTTATGACGGGGAAAAGTGAATAAAGGTGTTGCCTGCTTGAATAGATTAAGTTAAAATGAAAAGGAATTATATTAATAGCGCCTTTCCAGCAGTCAAAAGGTTAACCCTGGTCAGGATTTCAGGAGAAGTGACATGAATAAATTAGATGTAAAGCGATTATGGATGCCCGATTTAACCTGAGTAAGGAGTGAGAAAGGTTCCTGAAGAAAGTGAAGATTTGCCAGAATTACTGGATGAAGTAGTTTTTGAAGCACAGTTCAAAAACTACTTCGGTCCGCTGCATGCCTATGCACAGGCCTTGTTGAAGGATGGCGAGGCGGCCAATGAAATTGTTCAAACCGTTTTTCTGAAGCTTTGGGAAAAACGAGAGGATTTGAAAATTTCCATCTCCCTGAAAGCTTACCTGTACAAGTGCGTTTATTATGACTGCCTGAATTATATCAAGCATGAAAAAGTAAAAAAGAAGCATTTTGAATTAAACCGGTATGAGATGGCCAATACCAAGAGTGTGGATGCTTCATTCTCAGTTGAGGACCAGGAGATGCAATCGAAATTAAACCATGCATTGGACCATTTGCCTGAAAAATGCAGGCGGGTATTTCTTCTTAGCAGAATGGAAGAGCTAAAATATAAGGAAATTGCTTTGCGTTTGGGGCTTTCAGTCAAAACGGTGGAGGCCCATATGGGTAAGGCCCTGAAGATGCTGAGGATAGAGCTGGCGGAGTTTCTGCCTCTCTTTATCATGATGTGGAAGCTTATATTTTAAATTATGGATGATCAACTACTTATAAAATACCTGCTCGGAGAAACAGATCTTAGAGAAACGGATCAGGTCAAACAATGGATTGCAGCTGATCTCCGGAACCGTACCTATTTTGAGCAGATGAGTTGGGTTTGGGAGAGATCCGCCCATCTGCTTGAAAAGCAAGAGGTGGATAATAATGTGGCCTGGAATCAATTTAAGGATCGCCGGGACAGGATGGAAACAAAAAATCATTTCGCCCCGAAAGGGATATTGTTCCCTGTTTGGCTCAGGGTAGCCGCCATGATCACCCTGGTCATATTGGGCGGATGGCTGGTAGGCTCCTATTTACCGGGGCCTGTCAGTGCGCTTTATACAAGTGTAGTGTTTGAGTCTCAGGAAGCTCCCAGAAAAGAAGTCCTATTAGATGGCTCGGTGTTGACCCTGAATAAAAATTCCAGTTTGAGGTATTCTCAAAAGCTTTTGGGAGATAGGCGGGTGGTAAACCTGGCTGGAGGAGAAGTCTATTTTGAGGTAGTAAAAAATAAGGCAAAGCCTTTTGTAGTCACCGCTGAGGAAATGACCTTAACTGTTTTGGGGACTTCTTTTCATGTCAACCAATCGCCTGAAAGGATTGAAGTCATAGTGGATGCCGGGGAGGTAAAGGTGGCCTATCAGGACCAGGTAATTTTTCTGCAAAAGGATGAGAAAGTAACCATCGCTACGGCTTCAGGAGGTGTGGAGAAAGAGGTAAACAGGGATAAGCTATTCCGCTACTACGTGGAAGGGAAGTTTGTGGCCGAGTCAACGGCCTTGCCGGAATTGGTGGAGGCCCTGAACAAGGCCTACGGGAGCAAGATAGAAATTGGCTCAGAAAGGGCTCAAAACAGGCTTATTACTACCACTTTGGAATATGGCTCGCTGGAAAAGAACCTGGAGGTGATCAGGGAAACCCTCGGCTTGAGCATTAGCTATGAGGAGAACAGAATAGTTGTGGAATAATTCCTTACATTCATGTAAGGATGGTGATATGTCGATGCGTTTTATCCGTTTTTTGTTTATAGTGTTTTTATTTGTCGGGTCTGCTTTTCAAGGGGCAGTTCAGGCCCAGGATTATCTATTGAGGGAGTTGGATATCTCTAACCCGGCTGAAAATAAATTGGGCCCGGTTATGGAAGAAATTGCTGCCAATCAGGGGTTTTATTTTTCCTACCAAAGCTCTTTGATAGATTTGGATGCAGGGCTGCCTTTCCATTCCTATCAGGGTAATTTAGCTGGATTCCTTCAAAAAGTTTTTGGTGATTCCTACGAATTCAGGGAGTATGATGGCTATGTGATCATCCGCCATGCGCCCGGAGAATTGGATGCGGAAATTGAAATGGAGCAGGAAGGAAAGGTGCTGCTGGTTAAGGGTAAGGTCAAGGACCTTCACAGTGGGGAAGCCATTTCCACCGTCAGTATTTTTGAAAAAAATGGATGGGCCTTTACTTTGTCTGATGCTCAGGGAGAGTTTGAACTGAAGTTGAAATCCACTGCTCCTTCCTCCGTATGGCTGAGCCTGCGCAAGGAGGAATACAGGGATACTTCCTTTGTCTTACTTCCTCCCGTGCATGTGGGGAGCAGCAGCCAGGAAGAAAGAAAATTTCGATTCTTTCCTCAAAGTGGGTCTGCCGAAAACCTGGAAGATAGTTTTTGGGGCGGGATGTTTATCGGGTTTCGGCAACGAATGCAAAGGCTAAACCTGGCTGGTTTCTTTGCAGAAAGTCCGGTTCAAATGTCTTTGACTCCGGGCCTGAGTACACAGGGAGTATTCAGTAGCCAGATGATCAATAATTTTTCCCTTAATCTGCTGGGGGGCTACACGGCCGGGGTGGAAGGCCTGGAGGTGGCTGGTCTTTTCAATATGAATCAAAGGATGGTCACCGGCATGCAGACTGCGGGGCTTTTCAACATGGTAGGTGGAAATGTTTCCGGTTTTCAGGCAGCCGGAATTTTCAATAATGTGTATGGTGACCTGACCGGATTTCAAGTGGCCGGATTGCTAAACAAGATAGGGAGTGATTTGGATGGTGCCCAGGTGGCTGGATTGGTCAACCAGGTGGATGGCAAGGCCCGGATACAAATAGCCGGCTGGACTAACCTTAGCCGGAGCACCGATAAGGTCCAGCTGGCAGGCCTGTATAACCGCACGGAAGGGGATGCAGGCAGTGCCCAAATCGCCGGAGTACTCAATCATTCCGGAGGCAATGTAGCCTATCAACTTAGCGGCCTGATCAATAAGGCAGATTCTGTTTCAGGGTTTCAGCTGGCGGGATTGGTGAATATAGCAGCCTCCAGTGATTATTCCCTGGGTTTGATCAATATCATTGGGGATGGGGAACAAAGTATTTCTGTTGGCCTGGATGAATCTTCCTTTGCTCAGCTCAGTCTGAGAAGCGGAGGAAAGAAACTTTACGGGCTGCTGGGTACGGGGATAGGGCTGCATCCGATCACCATGTTTGGCCTGGACCTGGGATTTGGCTGGCATGCTTTCCGAAAAAAGTCTTATTTTATGGATATTGAGCTGGTCAACAGGTGGAGCAGTGATTTTGGTGGAATGAAGAATCATTCCAATTCTTTACGATTCCTTCAGGGATATCAAATGGGCCGCCTAAAATATTTCGCCGGTCCTACCCTGGCTTTTAGTGTATTGGATCAGGCCTGGAGCTGGCCGGTTTCCGGTTGGAAGATTGCCGAAAAACACAACAGCAGGAGTTTATTTGCCCTGCATATAGGAATGATTGGAGGGGTGCAATATGTTTTTTGAATGGGGGGAATTTATTTGCTATCAGTCATCTGCTTTTTAAATTCTCCAATGGATAAATTATTCGTTGTTCCCGTTTCCGAAATCGAAGCCAACGAAAGGAGCTTGAGTATCGAACCTTACAAGGAAATCGCATAGTAAGCAGTAGGATACGACATATCCGAAAAAATCATCAATGGGAAAAAGTTTTAAAAAACCTGGTGCTGGAAAACCGTATAGACCTGGGGGCACTTGGGTTAATGTTAAAGAAGTGAGGGTTTTATTTGTTAGCTTACTTACCGCACCGGTACCTGTCTGACGGTTTTGAACCGTCTGACCGATATAAGCACTTCACTTTACAAAAAAGCAAAACTCACTTCATGTTAAGGTTACATGGCGGAAGTATCTTGTAAGATGTTTCGTTTCGTGAAATTTTATTGCTTCATCGTTTTTTTGTTTCCTTTCGAGAAGTCGTTTGGTCAAAAAAGGACCGATGGTTTGGATGGGATACAACAGCTTTCCAAAACAAGCCCCAGGAAAGCGTATCAGCAGCTTACAGATTTCCTTCGCCAAAATTCAAGCCTTGGGTTTGTGGAGCACGCGGAAGCTACGTTTTTAGAAGGCCAACTCTTAATGGAATTTGGCTTGTACAACGAAGCAACGACGAAGTTTTACGAGGCGGAAGAACTTTTTAAGAAGATGGACTGCACCGCATGTCTGGCGAACGTCTACAACCAAATTGGGAAGCTGTATTACAAAACGAAAAGCCTTTCACCGGCGCTACAGCGGCACAAATCCGCGCTTCACTTGTACGAGGAGGTGCAGGATATACAGGGAATGGCCCGGTCCAAAGGGCTGATCGGATCGATGTATGAGAAGTTGGGCGACTACACGCAGGCGCTGGTTTATCAAAACGATGCCATCGAGTTGATTCGAAGCAGCGGTGATTCGACTGACCTGAGCATTCTTTTCGAAAACGTTGGGAGCATCTACGAGGATCTGGAAAAATACGATTCTGCCGAGCGGTATTTCCAGTTGGCCTATGCGCTAAACATTGCCATGCGAAACAAGTTGAACATGCCGGGGAATATCAATAACCTGGGGGATACGCGGAGAAAAACCAATCGGGCTGGCGAATCACTTTCGTATTACGAGGAGGCTATCCGGATAAGTCAGGAGCTTGGAAACAACTATTTGGAACGAAGTGCTACGGTGGACCTGGGTAAGGCGTACGCCGCATTGGGGGATTTTGAGAAGGCGTATGAACAGTTGGCCAAAGCTCGTAAATTGAGTGAAACGATTTTTTCTGAAGAAGCTGCACGGCAGCTGGCCACACAGGAGTTTCACTATGAAATCAAAGAAAAACAGCGGGAAATAGCCCATTTGGAAGGTATTCATCTTTTCGAAACCCGAATTCGTTGGCTTTTATTGATGCTAATTTTGACGCTATTGGGACTTGGATGGGGCCTGATCTCCCGACATCGGCTGAAAATGCGCGCCACACAGAATACCCTGAGAAAGCAAGAGGAACTCCTGGAAATCAACGAACGCTTGATTCAGACCGAGAAGGAAAACATCAATCTCCTGGAAGCAAGAATGGCTGCCGAGGTGGGAGCCCAGCAGAAGGCGCTGTCTGCCCAAACCCTGCACGTGATCGAGAAAAATGAAATACTCAAAGAAATCCAATCGAAATTGAAGGTTGCCCTGGAGCAAGATCCCAAGGAACAACGAAAGAAAATTCGAAACCTCATGAAACAAATCGACGCGAACCTGGGACAAGACAGCGACTGGGAAAGCTTCAAGCATACCTTCGAAAACGTGCATCAGGATTTCTTAAAAAATCTCAACACCCGGAACCCATCGCTCACCACGGGAGATGTCAAACTTGCCTGCCTGATGAAGATGAATTTGAGCAGCAGGGAAATCGCCGCAACGCTCGGAATCTCCATGGAAAGCCTGCGGATTTCCAGATACAGACTCCGAAAGCGTTTGCAGCTTTCTGAGGGCAGGGACCTGCAGCATTACCTTCGCTGTTTATGATTCAAGATTTCTTAATCTTAGGGTAATATTAATTAATGACCTGAAAATCAGTATTATATAAATATATTTTTTTAAACTGTTTCGGTTTTGTTAACGGTATTTACTGGGCAGTGAGGCTGCATTCTTAACCGTAAATTTCCTTTTTTATCCGGAGCTTTCCCGAACCTTGTAATATCAAAAAAAGGTAAATCATGCTCAAAAAACGGACGTACTATTTCTCATTTTTTGTTTTGTCGGGACTCATTGCTTGCAACGGGACTACCCAAAAAGGCGATGAATCAGCGGAAACTACTACCGAAATCATCCAACCGCTGTACGTGAGTGACCCGGTCATCCACGATACCGACGATCCCGCTATATGGATCAATTCATCAAATCCGGATCAAAGTCTCATCATCGGGACAGACAAAGATTCCATCGGCGCCCTGTACGTGTTTGATCTAAAGGGAAAAGTAATCGACAGTCTAGTCAGGCGCGGTATTCAACGCCCCAACAATGTGGATGTGGGTTACGGGTTGCCGCTGGGAAGGGATACCGTGGATTTTGCCGTAACAGGCGAACGCTTGACCTCACGAATTCGCTTTTACTCGCTTCCCGACATGCAGGAAATCAACCCCGGAGGATTGGAGGTCTATTCGGGAGAAACTGGCGAAGAATACCGCGACCTGATGGGGATTGCTGTGTACCAAAGTCCCAAATCCGGCAAAACCTATATCATCGCAGGCCGAAAAAATGGACCGACCGATGGTACGTACCTTTGGCAATACGAAGTGCAGGGAGCGGAGGGCGAGGTATCGCTTGAGCTGGTGCGAAAATTCGGGAATTTTTCCGGAAAGAAAGAAATCGAAGCCATTGCCGTGGATCAGGAGCTGGGCTATATCTATTATTCCGATGAGGGTGCAGGAGTAAGAAAGTACCATGCGGAGCCACAGATGGGAAACGAGGAGTTGGCCCTTTTTGCCACCGAGGGATTTACGGATGATCACGAGGGAATCTCCATTTACAAATCCTCCGCTACGGAAGGCTACCTGTTGGTGTCCGACCAGGGAGCCAATCTCTTTCACGCATTCCCACGAGAAGGAAGCGATAAGGGGCCGCACGATCATCCCCTCCTGGTTAAAATCCCTTTGAGTACCCTTTCCAGCGATGGCAACGAAGTCACGGCGGTAAACCTGGGAGGAGATTTTTCAAAAGGACTGTTTGTCGCCATGTCGGATGACAAGACCTTCCAGATTTATTCCTGGGAACAACTCGAAACGTATATCAACCAACAACAATAAGCAATCATGAAAAAACATCTACGTTTATTTTCTTCCCTGTTGCTCTTTTTCCTGCTGGCAGGAAATGCATGGGCACAAGGAGTCTTGAAAGGACGAGTGATCGATGCGGAGAATCTTTCGCTACCTGGAGCCAATGTGGTATTGACCGGTACCAATTACGGGACGATTTCCGATCAGAAAGGAGATTTTTCTATTTCCAACCTGCCGGAAGGGTCGTATGAAGTTAGTGTATCCTACCTGGGGTACGGAGAGCTTTCCCAAAGTGTGGAAATTCAAACGGGGCGTACAACCACGCTGAATTTCAGAATGGATCAGACGGCACTGGATGCAGCAGAGTTTATTGTATTTGGTGACCGGCTGAAGGGGCAGGCCAAGGCACTGAATCAGCAAAAAAACAATGCCAACATCACCAATATCGTCTCTTCTGACCAGATCGGGCGCTTTCCCGATGCCAACGTCGGCGATGCACTGAAGCGTATTCCGGGCATTACCATGCAAAATGATCAGGGAGAGGCGCGCGATATCATCATTCGTGGAATGGCTCCGCAGCTAAACTCCGTGACGCTAAACGGGGAGCGAATTCCGTCCGCAGAAGGTGACAACCGAAATATTCAAATGGACCTGATTCCCTCGGATATGATCCAAACGATCGAAGTAAATAAAGCGGTATTGCCCAGCATGGATGCCGATGCCATCGGAGGTTCGGTCAATTTGGTAACCCGTCAGGCACCGAATAATTTGAGAATATCTGGTACCGCTGCAAGCGGAATCAACTTGCTTTCCAATAAGCCCATTTGGACCGGGGGATTGGTTTTGGGAGACCGCTTCCTGGATGACAAATTGGGCCTGATCCTATCGGGCTCCTACAACAACCACAACTTTGGCTCAGACAATGTCGAGGCTGTTTGGTACAATTCAGATAACGGCGTGGCACTGGAAGAATTTGACATCCGAAAATACCTGGTGCAGCGTGTCCGAAGATCCGTAAACCTAGCTACCGATTTTAGAATCAATGACAATAACCAACTGTTTCTATCCGGGATGTATAACCACCGAGATGATTGGGAAAACCGATTCAGAATGCGGGTAGGCAACCTGGATGATTCCTTTGATGACGGAGATTTTACCGAGAGCACTCCAAATGTATTCCAGACCAAAGGAAGGGTACAATACCAGACCAAAGGAGGAATAGACGGTGGGAGAGTCGGGAACCGAAGACTTGAAGATCAGCGGGTTTATAACATGAGCCTGGGAGGAAATCATTTATTTAACAGACTTAAAATGGATTGGAGCGCTACCTATGCCCGCGCATCCGAAGAGCGTCCGAATGAGCGCTACATCTCTTACAGATCCTCCAATCAGGACGTATTTGTAGATTTAACCAATCCCGAATTCCCGAACGTCAATTTGTCCAATCCTCAGGATAATTTCGGGATAGGATTTCATGAGATTTCGGAGGAAAACCAGTTTACTTTTGACCGGGATTTGAATGCCAGATTGGATTTTAAATTGCCCTACACCGACAAAGGAATTTTGCAATTTGGTTTGCGCTACAGAGGCAAGCGAAAAGAACGTCAGAATGACTTCTTCGAATTTGAGCCATTGGATGGAGACAGCTTTGGGGCAAGCGTCGGATCCGTCTCAAACAGAGACTACACCGATCCCAACTACCTGGCTGGATCCCAGTATCAGGCAGGATACTTTGCGACACCTGAATTCCTCGGAGGATTAAATCTCGGAAATTCCAGTCTTTTTGAAGGCATCGACTTGCCGGAGGAATATGCACCCGGAAACTATACCGCTAATGAAAACATCACAGCGGCCTATGTGATGGCTGACCACCAATTCTCTGAGAGGTTTTCGGCTATTGCGGGTCTTCGGGTAGAAAATACAGCCATTGACTATAGGGGAAATATCTTTAATGTCGATGAAGAAACCATTAATCCCACATCCGGAGATCAGAACTACGCCAATGTGCTGCCTGGTCTTCATTTGAAATACGATGCCGATGCCAATACCGTGCTCCGGTTTGCCTGGACCAATACGATTGCCCGGCCTAATTATTTTGACCTGGTACCCTACGCAGAATTCAGCCCGGATGATGAGGAATTGGCCCGGGGAAATCCAAACTTACGGGCAACCACAGCTATGAATTTTGATTTTATGGCGGAGCGGTATTATTCCAGTGTCGGTATCCTATCTGCGGGTGCCTTTTACAAGGACATTGATGATTTTATTTACACGATTACCACCCAAGGATACAATGATCCTGTTTTTGGCTCAAATCTGGAATACTCCAGACCAGAAAACGGCGGTACTGCCAGTGTATACGGGCTTGAAGCATCCTTTCAGCGCCAAATATGGAGAGGGCTGGGCATTTACCTAAACTATACCTATACCCGGTCGTCCACCACAGGAATAGAGGGAAGAGACAACGATGACCTGGTGTTGCCAGGTACGGCTGAGAACATGTTCAACGCTTCGCTATCCTACGAAACGGACAAATTGGTACTGCGACTGGCGCTCAACTTCGCCTCCGATTACCTGGATGAATTGGGCGGGGAAGGCTTTGAAGACCGGTATTACGACCAACAGGTTTTTCTGGATGCAAACGCTTCCTATGCCATCACACCAAAATGGCGACTCTTTGCCGAGGGAAACAACCTCACCAACCAGCCTTTGCGCTACTACCAGGGAATCCGATCACGTACGATGCAAATGGAATACTACAATGCCCGGTTTAATTTCGGGCTGAAGTTCGATCTATTTGATTGATAAAACGAACCTTAGCAACCAAAAAGGGCTGTCCACTTGACTTGGGCAGCCTTTTTGGTTTTGGTATTCGCCTTTTTGTATCCACCGAATCCTGAAATTTACACTTTATTCATTTTTTCTTTACCATCAAGGAATCTGAAAGGGGTAACCTGTAACAAAAATGTAAGTTATGAAAATATGGGAAGAAATGACAAGGCTGGTCCGGGAGTATGAAACTAGCGGACAGACACAGACGTGCTTTAGTGAATTCAAGGGTGTAGGGTTTCATAAATACGATTACTGGTACAGGAAGCTCCAAAGAGAAGCAAAGCTACCTGCCGGTTTTCACAAGATCGAAAGCGGTGGAGCTTCACAGGTCAGGGACTGTAATGCTGAGCTTGTTTATCCCAACGGTGTTGTGCTGAGACTTGACCGCCAAGAGCCGGAACTGCTTTCCCGCATTATCGGGATGTACTTGTGATGGGCGATTAGAAATAGATAGTAATTTAGTCGAAAATGCTCCTGAACATGTTAGAGACTTATTGAATCTTATTCCAAAAAGTCATATCCAGTCATTTTAGGTTAATCAGGACGTTGAATAACTTGTCAAACATTATTCTTAGGAAAAAGTAGTTGGGAAAACAAGTTATGCTGGACGTCTCCATATTGCTTTGGCAACTCTGAGCCATGCAGACATTTTAGTAAGCTGGGGCTTTAAACCTGAAATATGCATTAGGAATTCTATGGCAGACTGAAATTACTTCAAAATCAGTCACTCGTTGCAGTTTTCAACTTTCCCATAGCGGTTCTAGTTTCGAAACTGCCTGATTTTCTTGCAATTTCAGCCTTGATAATAAAACCTATTTCATCATAATCCGGGTTATACTTATTGTTAACATTGATAAAATCAGGGGGTACAATTCAGTAAACCTTAAGCTGGAAAATGATTGAAATTCACCTACCTTTAGAACCTATGAGTACTTGTTGTAAAAGCAGTAGCATAGTCGTAGTGTACCAGTCATGTGAACCCGGTTTCCGACTCCGAACGGCTTGCATGGGCTTATTCCGTATACAGGACGGCAGTCCGGTCTAACCATATCACCAAATGAAAACGAAACAAATCCTCCGGATTGTATTGCTCGTTGGGACTCCGATCTCCCTGTATTTTGTGCCCTGGACGCTTTTGTTTGCCTGGTTGGCGCCACTGCCGGGTACGGTAGGGGAGGAAGTACAGGCCTCGCTGAAGCATGATTTTGATGGCATTCTCGTGTATGTGGACCAGAAGGGAGCAGAACCGGAGTATTACGCCGCCGGATGGCATAACCGGGAGGAGGAAATACCCGCCAGGCCGGATGCCTTGTTCAAAATTGCCAGCATTGGTAAATTGTACGATGCGGTGCTGATCACGAAACTGCTTGGTGCACAGCGCCTATCCCTGGACAACACACTTGCCGATTATTTTCCCGAATGGGTAGGAAGGATTGAACATGCAGAAAGGATTACCATCCGAATGCTGGTGCAGCACCGGAGCGGAATTCCCAATTTAACCGACACCCCGGATTTTTGGATCAACCCCCCTAAAAGCAGCGAGGAAGCCCTAAAGCGAGTACTAGATTTACCGGCTGACTTTGAACCGGGTGCAGCCTATGCTTATTCCAATACCAATTACCTCTTACTATCCGAACTGATGGAAAAGGTGCTGGGATATGGTAAATTTCAGTACATGCAAGAGCAAATTTTCCAACCCCTGGGACTGAAGAATACCTTCGGTTCCTTACTGGAGGTAAACCTGAAGGAGCTGATGAGCGGCTATTACATAGGGGTGGAGGAAGATATCAAAATGACAGACTACGGTTCCATGATCGCCACGGCCGAAGATGTGGGCATTTTCCTTCGGGCATTAAACGAAGGATCCCTGTTTACCGGGGATGAGCAGGAGATCTACTCCTCTATTTATGTGTACGAGCATACCGGTTTGATTCCCGGTTACCAGAGCATCGCCAGGTACCACAAGGACATCGACACCGTGGTCGTCCAATTTGTGAATACAACGAATTTTGACGGGTACACCTGGAGTTTGTCCGAAATTACGTTCAATCGAATTGGTAAAATCCTTCGAAAACGGCTCGGCGCCTGATCGCCAAAGCCAGACGAATTAAAGCGATGGATTTGTCTTTCTTCCCGACTTGCAACCCGGGCATTCGGATTTTTAGTAAATTGACGTCACATTCGAGAACAAGCAATGGTAGCGATCGTATCTCTCATCCTATGACAGGCATTCTGATCCTTTTTCAGCTTTGTCAGGCAGCCGGATGCCCTGGGGAGCGGCTTCCATGGGAGTGGTCTGATAAAGATCATTCGATACCAGCATAGTATTTTAGCCACATATGTCTACGTTCCATTTATCCATCATCCTGCTTTTACTGACAGGAATACCGTGTTCCAACCTGTTGGCCCAACAGGTGTCTTTACAAAAAGGGAGGATATTGGCTCAAAGCTATTGCAGTAGCTGCCATGACTATCCATCACCCTCTCTATTACCGAAAGCTATCTGGAAGGATCATGTATTGCCGCAGATGGCTGCCTTAATGGGAGATCAGGAGGCGCAGGATAGCCTGGGTATCTGGGAGGATAAATCAGCGGAAGAAGTCGCCATCATTAAAAAGTTAGGGGCCTATCCTTCTTCAAGACAAATCAGCTCTGCGGAATTCCAGGCGATTATGGATTTTTATATGGCTGAAGCACCGGCAGAATTACCGCCTCAGAAATCCAGGGAAAAACCCGAAGAACAAGGTACTTTTACCACAAAAACCGTTTTTATCGAGGGTATACAAAGTCCGAAAACAAGTCTGGTGGCTATCAATGAAGAGAGGAGGGAACTCCTTATCTCAGATGCAACGAAAAATCAACTCTTTGTAAAGGATCTAAACGATGAATTATTTACCCTGCCCACCATCAGTAGTCCGGCAGTCCATTTTATCCAAAAAGCTCCTAACGTTTATAATTTTATAACCATCGGTTCCATATCCCCCAGTGACCTATCCCGGGGTGCACTCTATGAGATGGATTTAAATGCCAACAGCTGGATTAAAAACCTGGATCAGCTAGCCAGACCCGTATACGGAATTTGGGGAGATTTGGAAAAGGATGGGAAACCCGAATTTCTGGTCAGTAATTATGGACACCATGGGGGAAACATATCCATTTACAAGGATGGTAATCTTCAATCAAAACCGCTCCAACTTGGTGGAGCCGGAGCCAGGAAAATAGAGGTCAGTGACCTGAATCAGGATGGTAAGCCAGATATACTGGCACTTTTTTGCCAGGGCAATGAGCGACTGTCCGTTTTTTACAATAAGGGCAATGGACAGTTTGATGATGAGAAAGTATTGCTACGGTTTTCTCCTGTAATGGGCACCAGCTATTTTGAACTGCAGGATCTGAATGGGGACGGGGCATTGGACCTGCTCGTAAGCAACGGGGATAACTGGGACTACTCTTCCGTTCCAAAACCATATCACGGCTTCCGCATCTATGAAAACAAAGGAGATGGTATTTTTGAAGAGGGGTGGTTTTATCCTCAATATGGTGCGGCCAAGGCTATGGCTGTTGACTTTGATGGGGATGGAGACCTGGATCTGGCTACCATCGCTTTTTATGATGAACTGGACCATCCAGAAGAACAATTCCTGTTGTTTGAAAACACGGGGGACCTGACTTTTCAGCCCAAACTGATACCAGAGGCTGCATTGGGGAAATGGCTGACCATGGATGTAGGTGATATAGACGGAGATGGAGACCTGGATATCGTACTGGGTTGCTATCTCCACAATACCATGGAATATACAAAACTACTCCTTCGGGGCATTGAAGAAATTCCCAATGTATTGATTTTGGAAAACAATAGTAATCAAAAACAAAAATGAGTTCCCGGTATAAGGAAACCTCCAAAGGTGGGTTGGCTTTACAAGTAATGCATTCCGATTGCTAAATTCTCCTTATTTGAAATTATGGACCGGATTGGTAAAACCGTCCGCAACCGGTACGTATCCTAATTGCAGAAAGCAAGCGGTTTGCCTCGGTGGATGCAGATTTCTTTCTGGTGTCCCCACCTGGGCAGGCATATTTTTAGAAAATGGAGACCACATGTTCGGACAACCAATGGTAGAGACCGTATTCCTCATCCTATTCACCACGTTGAAAGGAATCGTGATCCTTTTTCACCTTTGTTTGGCTGTTTGCATGCCCTGCTCCAGTTGATCACAAGTCTGGTGCGGGTATTAACTGATATTAGAAAGTATATGAAGGCAATCAGGGACTTCTGTTGGAGAAATATTAATTTTCTAGAGATTTACCAGAATTTTAGATGATTTGTTCCTATTTTTCCAACAAAATTGAATCGTCTTTGCTTGAATTTTTGTTGAAAATGTTTAATTTAGAAAAGAAATATGGTAAAGATGTCTATGCAAAATTGGAACCCAAAAAATTGTATTTTGAAATTATTAATAGGTTAAAAGGGTTTGTAAAAAAAGCAAGGTGAGGTATACAAAAAAAGTTAGCTAGTTAGATGTTTCTATATTTGTAATATGAGTAAATCGAAAAAATCGTCAAAAGTGAATGAAAAACAGTTGATTGAAGAATATAATCAATTGATGTCCACTGGTACCCTGAAAACTAGTATTAATCAGGAATGGACTGAAAAAGGTGATATTATTGAGAAATTTACTATGTATGGGAGTTATACCCCAGTAAAGACCTCTAGCGGATCAGGTAAAATATTTTAAACCACAATGCCAAATTGGAGCGAGGTTCTTAAGGAAATTCAGGAAACGCATAATGCTAACCCAAGCGAAAATGCGATAGATAAGGTTCGAAGGAAATACCTGCTGCAGGTATCAAAACATACAGGAAGAAATGTGATTGCCTATTATTCAGGCTGGTTACAAAAACCTAAATCACCTGATACAGCTGTAAATGATAAGGATAAGTCAGGATTTATGTTGACAATCCATAAAATGGATAAGTCGATGGGATTGGACCTGATTCTGCACACTCCAGGAGGTGATTTAGCAGCGACTGAATCAGTGGTCGATTATTTATATTCCATGTTTGGATATAACATCAGGGTAATTGTCCCCCAAATTTCCATGTCTGCGGGTACAATGA
Organism: Cyclobacterium sp. SYSU L10401; assembly: GCF_010993705.1. Classification (GTDB taxonomy): domain Bacteria; phylum Bacteroidota; class Bacteroidia; order Cytophagales; family Cyclobacteriaceae; genus Cyclobacterium. The sequence goes on from NZ_WOFO01000001.1 coordinate 562,383, forward strand.
TAGCATTAGCATCTAAGGAAATCGTGATGGGAAAGCATTCTAACCTTGGCCCCATTGACCCTCAAATGGGAGGATTGGCTTGTCAGGCGGTTTTGAACGAGTTTGAAGATGCCAAAAAAGATATTAAAATCAATCCTCAAGCTGCACCACTTTGGCAAGTAATAATTGGAAAATACCATCCGACTTTCTTGGGAGCTTGCAAACAAGCAATTGACTGGTCGGAGAGCATGGTTGAAAATTGGCTTGTTAATAACATGTGTGCTAATGATAAGTCAAAGGTGAAACCTATTCTAAGGATGTTCTCAGACCATAAACATCAAAAATCACATGCTCGTCATATTTCGAAAAGACAATGCGTGGAGGTTGGGCTAACTATAAGTTCCCTAGAAGATGATCAAGTTCTACAAGATGCAGTTTTAACAACTCACCATGCATTCATGCATACATTTTCGCACACTGCTGCAGTCAAGGTTATTGAAAATCAACATGGTGTTGCATATATAGAACAATCCGTCCCAACCGGTTAAAAGGAAAAAAAATGGCCCCTAAGCCTTGGTTTTTTTGGAATAGGCGCCCCGAGAGGGCAGGGTTATTTACCCCTCAGGATGTACGCTTGACCTCATTTCTGAAGATTCCTACGTACTCCCGCTATCTTTTCCAGTAAAGCTTCCCGGCGATTGCCCGATTCAGATGTGATCGGTTGATCTGTGCCAGCGTAAAGCCTTCCAATAAAATCCACCGTTTCTTCGTTCCCCGCGCTTTTGATTTCTTTCCAAAGACCGGAAGCTTCCTCGCTTTCACCCAGTGCTTCCAGTGCAAATAAAGCCAGCAACTGCTCGGACCGATTGCGGGACATGTTTTCAGTAGCAGCTATTACTTGTTGCATGTGCGAGCGAAACAAGTCCTCCTGATTCTGGGCTTGGGCTACCAGTCCCAACAAGTAACCCTGCATCGTTTCGTTGGTGGTGAAAGGCTTACCTACGCCCAGGTTTTCGGGCCATTCCAGGGATTTTTCCAGTTTGATACGGGCGGATTTCCACCTCCTTGCCTGCATGTCTTCCAGGGCCGCATTCAGGTACACTGTCTCAAATAGGGCCCTGCCTTCTCCGGCTCCCTCATAGGGCAACACATGGATTTTGTCGAGCAGGTCCATGGCTTTTTTGTATTGGCCCAGGCTATTCAGTACCCGGATGTAATCCATCTCCAGCACGTAGCTTCCGGAAAACTTCCGGGTGGCATCTCTTAATAGGGACAGGGCCTCCTGGTCATTGCCGTTTTCTGCCTGATATCGGGCCAGGTGCTGCCAGTGCCTCCATTGGGAAGGGTCCATTTCCCAGGCCTTTTTCAGATCGGCCAGGGGATCTTTTCCTCCCGTTTTTTCAAGCAAAAGGGCTCGGTTTAGGTAGAAAGTCGCTTCATCGGCCTTTTCGTCTATTTCGGTCAATAGTTTTGCTGCTTCTTCGGTTTCATTAAACGCCATTAGGTTTAGCGCCAGGTAATAATCCAGCTTCCAGTGCAATCGCTTCTCATTTGCTTGCTTTAGCATCTGCAACGTTTCTTTTCGGTAAGGCAGGACAAAGGCAATGGGTTTGGCCAACAGGGCGTCCAGACCCGACTCGTCCTGCTTTTCATCCAGAAAGGCCTTCCAGAGATCTACCAGGGCATGTGCCGGGCTTTGTCCCAAAACCTGCAAGGCCTCGGATTTGCGGTCGTATTTTAGATAGGTAGCGGCGAGTTCCAAGTGGGTCTGGTAGGGGAATTCATTGTTGATAAGCCCCTGAAATTCCTCCAGCCGCTGTGGGTCTTCCTCGTTCAGGTATTGTTCGAACCGGATAAAGTGATTCAGGGGGTCGATATCCCATAGCTTTTCCAACACCTCCCCGGCTTGCTGGTTTTCCCCGGCTAGCCGGTGTTTGACAGCCAGCACCTGGTAGGCCATGATGTTGTACACATTAAAATCCAAGGCTTTGCGGGCATAGTCGGAGGCTTTTGCCAGGTTGTTTTCAGCCAGATGGATCTCAGCCATGGCGGTGTAGGCGGAAGAGCGGAATTCCATGGATCGGGCAGCCCAGCCATAGGCTTCCAGGGCATCAACCGACTGACCGAGCTCCCTGTAAATGCTTCCGGCCACAAAATTGGCCTGGGGGTCAAAGAAATCCGTGTCCAGGGCTTGGGCAATTTGTTCCAGAGCATCTTCATACCGCCCAAAACGAAAGAGCAGCTCGGCATAATCGATGTTCGCCTGCTGGTGTCCGGGCTCCTGCCTGAGCAGTTCTTCGTATTTGGCCTGGGCTTCCGGATAGGCCCTGCTGTAATAGTCCTGCCGGGTGTTGTAATACAATGCGTCTATGGCTGAAAGCGGTTCCGCTTCGGTTTTATCAAAAGACCGGTTCAATTTCATGGGGTCTTCGCTCGCCCAGGAATAGACTTTTTCGGTTCCCAAAATCAATTCCAGATTTTGTAGGGGAGCATCCAGGGCCAGTTCTTTGGTAATCACATCCATGGGCTGCCCATTAAGGGTGATGGTTTGGGCCGGTTTATCGTTGATGTAAACCTGCAGCTCTTCTTGAATGGTTTCAAACGGATTGAAGGATAAGGAAAGCGTTTGGTTGGCTTCTTTTATATGGAAAACACCGGACTGGCTCACGGCACTGATGCCGCCAATCTGCTTGACGGGAAACCAATAATCTGTCCACTGGTCAATGGTATAGGGGGCAAATCCTGCCTTGCTCAAAGGGCTGGGTTGTCTTGGACTGGGCGAAAACTGGTTGAGCATCCGCCCGGCCTGAAATTCCATGTATTGGCCGTTTTTATCGGTCAGCAGGTCTTCCCAAATGCCTCCGGAGCGGGACAATGCCCAAAGCCACAATTTTTTACCGGGCATGTCATCGTAACTGGAAAAATGTCCAAAGCCATATCCCTGATCATGAAAATACCCGCCAAAGTGGTTTTGGAAAGAACCTGCCATGTGGTGGGATTTGCTGGAGCCAAAGGCATTGTTGGCATAGAGGCTCACCTCTTTTCCCTCCTGAATGGGCCAATCCATCAGGGCACCACTGTGCTGTAGTGCAATGTGTCCGGGGTAAAAAAATTCCTGGTCTTCGCCCACATGGGCTGCTGCCGTCATCCAGTTGTAGTAGGGCTGCCGCAGGGGTTCGGGGTTGTACCAGATCCCTTCCGTCTCAAAATAGGCTTTGTCTTTGGGCAGGTTGATCTTCACCCGCCATTGGGTCCTGGAGGGTAGATCCATAGTGCCTACGATGCAAGTAAGGGACCCATCCTCATTTTCATACACCAGGTAATCTACCGGAGTAGCTGTAGCAGGGGAATGGCCTATAATACCAAAATTGAATTCTATCCCACCGGATGTCCAGGGTCCACGCATGGCGATGTTCCTGAACTTGACCACTTCGTTTTCGTAAATGAAATCTTTTCCCGTAGATTTTTCAACAGCACTCCAGACCCGGCCACCGATTTCCGGCATGATGGTGACTTTCAGGTACTCATTTTCCAGGGTAATCAGGTTCCAGTCCTGCTTAACCGGATCCACACTGTAGCCTTCAAATTTAAAATAGGGGTATATGTCCGATTTATAGGCCAGGGAAGGCACCGGGCTGGGATCGGAAAATGGGTAGGTAGTGAAAGTAGTCGGTTCCTGAGATACCTGGGCTTTCTGGCTCCAGCAGAACTGAGCGAACAGCAGACCTAGTGCTGCAATGCCATATTTAATTTTCATTGAGATACGAGAGAATGTCAGACTAAATCTAACAAAAATCCCCTTCAAATACCTGAGGTATTGTAGAAACGGTCCCTTTAAGTGACCAATTGCTCATTAAATTAAAAAAAAAGGGACTCATAAGTCCCTTTTGAATAATATACAGATTAGAACTTATTAACTATTATTGATTTTCAAGTTCTTCCATTTTGGCATCTATTTTTTCCTTCACCTTAGGACTTTGGTTATAGGCAATAGACATTTCCTGAAATTTTTCGATCTCCATACCATTGTCTACAATATGCTGTTGCAATTTTTGTTGACTTTCCTGCTGAACTTTCATGATTTCTTGACCAGCTTCGTTAAAGGTGGCAATTTCTTCAGGGTCATCAGAGGCATCCTGGATGTTGCCTTGTTGTTGAGCTTGCATCAGGGCCTGAAATCTGGGTACTTCCATGCCTTTGTCCTCCAGAATACCTACCATTTCTTGTTCCACTTCTGCCTGCATGGGCGCCAGAGATTGGTTAATGGTGACAAACTGCTCATACTCTTCATCCGAAAAGTTTTCATTAACCTGCTGCTGGGCTCCCTGAGGAAGTTGCTGTGCAATTGTTCCAAAGGCAAAGCAAATGGTAAACAGCATGGAAAAAAGAGATGCATTTAATACTTTTGAATAAGTCATGATTTGTTTTACTTTGTTATTATAATTTCTTTTCCACTACAAAGTTGCAATAAACATTCCAAAATTATAAAATTACCCTGTTAAAAATTGTTAAGTAGGAAAAAAAATGAAAACGAAAATTTACGGCATAAAGAATTGTAATACCATGAAGAAAACCTTCGCATTATTTGAAGCCGAAGGAAGACCGTACGACTTTGTGGATTACAAAAAGCAACCGCCTGATGCGGCCCTGCTGGAAAGTTTTATTGATACCCTCGGATTGGAAAAGGTAGTCAATAAACGTGGCACCACATACAAGCGGCTGGATGAATCGGCTAAAAGAGATTTGGAGAGTAAAAGTACGGCTATTGCCCGGCTGCAGGAAAAAAGCAGTATGATCAAAAGACCCATCCTTATTTTTAAAGACGGAAGCATGCAAGCCGGTCTGGATGAGGAATCGATCAGGCAGAAAATATAAGGGAAAACGCTAGCTTTTGAGTTGATTTTGCGCAGCATTGTTCAGGGGTATAAAATTTACTTCCAGGTATCCACCAGCAGCATTGGGATGGGTTAGGAATTGTGGTGTACCTTTTACCCAGTCCACTGTTTGCCGGTGCACGTGACCGGCAAAAATACCGAGAAGGTTTTCCGCAGCAAAAACCTCTTTATGGAATTCCATGGTGGTTTGTGTGTGGCCCTTTTCCGGCCACCTCTGCCTGCGTTCCAGTTCATAGTTCTTATCATTGGCCGCATTGTATGCCGGATGGGCACAACCATAGCCGAGACTTCGTCCAGGTGCATAAAGCGGAATGTGCATCATCAGCACCATGGGCAAACCCTTTCGGGATTCCGCTTTAAAAAATTCCAGTTGCTCAGGCATGATTTCGTAATAGCTGTTGTCAATGTTAACTACATTAATGCCTTTCACCATTTCGGCATACATTAATGGGTTTTTTCCTTTGTAAAGGGGCAGCAACCGTTTTTCTATCCAGGTGTTCCTGAGTTCATGCAAACTTCCTTCCATGCCTTCATAATGCCAGTCATGATTGCCGCTGGAATATAGATAGGGGATGTTCAATGCTTCGAGCCTTTCATAGGCCCATGCAATGGCGGCCTCGGAGGGAAAACTGAATAGATCTCCTGTTAGGGTGATGGCATCCACCTTTGCCTCCTTTGCCAGTTTAAGCGTCTGTTCGAAGGCTTCTTCAGGATGAGTGGTTTCTCCGGTAATAAAGTGCCGGGTCTCATTGTAGGCTTTGGCCATTCTGCCGCTGAACTGCCGGTAGGGCTCCCCTCGCTCATCATCCCGCCAGAGATGGGTGTCCGTGATGTGCATGATTTTTACTTCCTGTTCCAATTGTGGAACATGGTAGTCAATTTTAAAGTCATTGATCCCTACCGTAAAGGGTTGTTTTTTAAAGTTAACCTCCTTGTCGGAAGCTTCTGCAGTCCCCTTTATGCCCAGCCCAATGCCAGCAGAGAGTGCTCCTGCCTTTTGAAAGAAATGTCTTCTTTTCATCTTCTTTTATTCATCCCAAAGGGTTGCTGTAAGTCCATTCAGGTCCCAGACCACCCGGCCTGCTTTCATGGTGAGTTCGTTTTCCAGTTTGTATTTTCCCATCATTTTTCCTTCCCCGGTTTTTTCGGTAAAACCAAAATTACCCTCCAATACGTTTAAGATGGCAATATCCGCTTCGGCTCCGGGGCTCAGGTGTCCGAGTTCCGCCCTGTTGATGACTTGTGCAGGAGTCCAGGTAGAGGCAGTAATGACTTCATTCAGGTTCATGCCCATATTCAAAAATTTGGACATGACATTGTTCATGTTTTTCATGCCGCTCATGATACTGCTGAGGTGGCTGTCGGTACTGATGGTATTGGGTCTCAATCCTTGCTCCATGGCAGGAATGGCATGTTTGAAGGCAAAACTTGAACCCCCATGGCCCACATCATACACGATCCCTCTTTCCTGGGCTGCTTTGACAAAGGGCCTCAGGTTGCCACCCAGATCCACAATCGCTTCCCGGCCAAAGCCCCCTCCGCCGAAGATATGTGTATAAATGTCTCCGGGTCTGAGTTTTTCCATAAACAAGGTTTCCAGGGAAAGGGGAGGGTTGGCTCCGCCAAAATCTACCATTACAGGAATATTCCCCATTTCCCCGGCTTCTACCAGGCGATCGATCTGCTCCCACTGATGGCCGGAGTAGTGTGCAACTTTTATCCCAACGATGTGGTCGGGAAATTGTCTGGCTACCATGGCAGTCATCTTGGGGTCCATATCATTCAGGTTCTGTTCGTAGGGCGATCCCTTCATTCCATGTCCCACAATATTGAGCATGGCCAGCACCCGGGTTTGGACCCGGTCAATTACTTGCTCCTTAAACTGCCTGAAATTTCTCCACCCGGCTCCCCCGGTATCTACTACGGTAGTCACGCCATAGGGGAAGGTAAATCCATCAGGATGAAGGGAGTTATAACCATTACTGTATTGTCCGTAAGGGTCCAGTCCATAAAAATTATGGGTATGGATGTCCACCAGCCCAGGACAAACATACAAGCCACCGGCATCAATCACCTGCGCAGCCAGATCGGAAGGGATGGTTTTCTGAACCAGGGCCACTTGCCCATCTTTGATGGCAATGTCCATGGGTTCGTCAATGTTATTTTTAGGATCCATTAAATGACCTCCCTTTATCAGAATATCATATTCCTGGGCAGTTAATGGAAAAGCCGAGCCGCAAATAAGCAGCAATAACAGACTGAATTTTTGCCATTTGTACATTACTTTTTTTAAGGGGGAAAGAAGGCTTGGGCTGGATGTAATCATGGGATTTTATTTTTTATATCAAAGTAAAAATTTGAAAAGCCAGTTGCAAGCTTTTTTTGTTGATTGGCCAAATGAAGGTGAAAAGTTATCCTAAAAGAAGGAATCAATTTCCTCATTTCTTTTTTATCCAGTTTGCTATTAAATGAAAGAGGGGAGTTCCTCCCCCTCTTTCCAATGGTGTCTAAGCTTCCTGGTGCTGATTGATTCCGGCTTCATCTATGATTTCGTGGATGTCCGCATCCAGGATTTCTTTTTTGATATCTGCGTGGTTGAGGAAGACATGGTAGACCCTGTCTAGTTCCAGTTTGGTCAGGTTGTATCCTATTTTATGGGCACGGTAAGCCAATGCCGCCCTGCCAGAGCGGGCGGTAAGCACAATCATCGATTCGTCCACGCCTACTTCCAATGGATCGATGATCTCATAGGTTTCCCTGTTTTTAATGACGCCATCCTGGTGGATTCCCGACGAATGAGCAAAAGCATTGGTGCCCACGATAGCTTTATTGGGTTGTACCAGCATGCCCATCCTTTCCGCAACCAGCCGGCTTATTGGATTCAGAAGTTTGGCATTGATGCGGTTGTGGACATTTAGTCTTGGATGTTGCTTCATGATCATGGCGATTTCTTCCAGGGAGGTGTTTCCTGCCCTTTCACCAATGCCATTGATGGTGCATTCAATTTGCCGGGCGCCATTCATGACAGCTGAAATGGAATTTGCAGTAGCCAAACCCAGGTCGTTGTGGCAGTGGGCAGAAATGATGACGTTTTCAATGCCCTTGACATGGTCACACAGGTATTTGATTTTGGCCCCATATTCATCAGGTAAGCAATAACCAGTAGTATCCGGAATATTCAGAACCGTGGCTCCGGCCTTGATAGCCGCCTCACAAACCCTTGCCAGGTATTCATTGTCTGTGCGGCCGGCATCCTCTGCATAAAATTCTACATCTTCTACGAATTTCTTGGCATGAGCAACTGCTTCAGCTGCCCATTCCAGTATTCGCTCCCGGTTGCTTTTGAATTTGTATTTGATATGAGAATCAGAGGTGCCGATTCCCGTATGAATTCTGGGCCTTTTGGCATGCCTGAGGGCTTCAGCTGCAGTTTCTATATCTTTTTTCACCCCTCGGGATAGCCCGCATACAATGGGTTCTTTTACATTTTTTGAAATCTCTACCACTGATTTGAAATCTCCCGGGCTGGAGATTGGAAAACCCGCCTCGATCGCATCCACTCCCAAAGCCTCGAGTTGCTGGGCGATTTCGATCTTTTGAGGGGTGTTTAATTTACATCCGGGAACCTGTTCTCCGTCCCTTAAGGTAGTGTCAAAGATCAATACGCGATTGTCATCCATGCTAGTTCATTTTTTATTAAAAACCAATGTAAAACCTTAGCCCCGGCAATGAAATTCAATTAACTTTATATGTCCGATACCTAATGACCCTTATAATATCATAATAGACTTAAAATCAGTTAAATAGGAGTATTTTATATATGATATCCAATTTTAGAAAAGATTTTCTGTTTGATTTGATCAGCAGCTTGTCCCCCTCTGAAAAGCGCAGTTTTAAGCTGTATGCCAAAAGACTATCTTCCAATCAGGATGCCAAATTTCTGCTGTTGTTTGATGTGTTGGACAAGATGGATGAATATGATGAAGCCCTTCTATTAAGAAAAGCGCCGGTTGGAAAAAAACAGCTTTCCAATATGAAGGCGCATTTGTACAAACAAGTTTTGACTTCTCTGAGGCTATTGTATGCAGACCGGAATGTAGAGCTTCAGCTCAATGAACAGATTGATTTTGGCAGGATTTTGTTTAACAAGGGCCTTTACATGCAAAGTTTGAAGGTGTTGGATAAGGCCAAACAGGTGGCCAGAGCATATGGCCTGGATACGGTTATGCTTCGCGTTGTGGAGATGGAGAAGGTGATAGAATCCCAGCACATTACCAGAAGTATCAGAAACAGGGCGGAATTACTCGGTGAGGAATCATCCGCACTTTCCCACAAAGTAGATCTGAAAAATCGCTTTTCCAGCCTTTCCTTACAGCTTTATGGCATATACCTGAAGACCGGTTATATCAAAGACAAGGAGGGAAGACGAAGATTGGAAAGGTTCTATCAAGACAATATGCCGGACTACGTACTTGCCAACCTGGGTTTTTATGAGAAAATGTATCTTTTTCAGGCTCAGGTATGGTATTTTCATATTATTCAGGATTTTCCACTTTGCTACAGGGCTGCCCAGCATTGGGTGGATTTGTTTCACTACTCCCCACACATGATCCGGGTGGCTACCGGCAATTACCTGAAGGCTTACCATTATTTGTTGGACACCCTTTTTTATCTGGGTTACTATGGGCGGTTTTCGGAGGTATTGGAGGAATTCAGGGATAGCCTGAAACAAAGTGATTTTGTAATGGATGACAACAGCCGGATACTGGCATTTTTATATCTCTATTCCAACCTGCTCAATATACACTTTTTAAAAGGAGAGTTTTCGGTGGGAGTGAAAGAGCTGGTACCTGTCCTGATGAAGGAAATGCAACCGATCAAGAACAAGTTGGACATTCACCACCTGATGGTTTTGCATTACAAAGTGGCCTGTCTTTATTTTGGACATGGAGACAATGAAAAGGCGATTGATTACCTGAACCAGGTGATTGAGAACAATCAGGATGGACTGCGGGAAGACCTGCAATGTTTTGCACATATCCTCAAGCTTATCGCCAGTTATGAGGCAGGCCTGGATGAAAAACTGGATGGGCAAATTCGGAATGTATACCGTTTTCTGATCAAAATGGACGACCTGCATCAGGTGCAAAAGGAAATGATGCGGTTTGTCAGAAAGCTAAGCCGCATTTACGACCATGAACTCAAAGGTGCTTTTATAGAACTCAGGGAGAAGCTCAAAATTTACGAGAACCACCCCTTCGAAAAACGCGCCTTTTTATATCTTGACATCATATCCTGGCTGGAAAGTAAAATTGAAAACCTACCCGTTCAGGAGGTCATCCGGCAGAAGTTTCTGGAGAAATCCAGATTGGAAAAATGAGCTTTATGGAAACTAAAAAAGCTGCCAGAGAAAAACTTTCCATGGCAGCTTTTTTATAAGGGTATAGAAATCAGGCCAATACTTCCTTTTCTATGATGACCTGTCCCTTATAATATAACTTGCCATCCAACCAAAAAGCCCTGTGGGGCAGGTGAAACTCACCGGTGGTGGGGCATTGAGCCAATCCAGGTGCATTCAATTTATAATGTGTCCTTCTTTTGTCTCTTCTGGTTTTGGAAATTTTCCTTTTAGGATGTGCCATATCTATGTGATTTTTAGATTATTCGTTATTTTTTAATTTTTTCAAAGCCTCCCAAAACGGATTCTGACCGGCTATATTGTCCTCTTTTTCTTCTTCGCTGCCTGCTTCATACACGATCCAGCCACCGGCATCCTCTGATTCATCTTCCTCGGTCATGTGGGCCGGGTGGATCTTCTTTGCCGGTAGGGCCAGCAGGATAAACTCATAGATCAGCTGCGCCACATTGATGCTGGGTGTATCAGGGGTAATTTGAAAAACCTCCTCATTGATCTCTTTTTCTTCCATGCCATATTTGTAAAGGATCTTATTCTTTACGTCTAAAGCATGTTCAAATTTTTCCAGGCTGCGGTCACAGGTGAGACCAACAGTGCCTGCAATGGAAAAATCTGCGTCTATAAGATTGGTTTTTCTGTCCAGACATACCTCCACTTTAAGGTCTATCTGGTGAATCACTTCATTTATTTTTTCAAAATGATCCAGAAACTCACCGCCGATCTCAAAATCGAAATGATGCTCCCCCTCCTTCAATCGGATGATGTCGATATCGAATTTCCTTATGAATTTCATCTTCTGATTTAAGACCGCAAATTTAGATAATATTTTCTGATTTATAAAGTTCAGGCTAAATTAATTTCAATCGCCTGCTTCCCAATCCACTTTCCTGCGGATGATGTCATGGGCCAGAAAAATGGCCGTGCGCATGGAACCCTCATTTGCAGCATTTTTGCCGGCAATATTATAGGCCGTTCCATGGTCTGGACTGGTTCTGATGATTGGGAGTCCGGCAGTGAAATTCACCCCGTTGTCAAAGGAAACCGTTTTAAAAGGAATCAGGCCCTGATCATGATACATGGCCAGAACCCCATCAAACTTTTTCTGGTGCATCATGCCGAAAAATCCGTCTGATGGATAGGGGCCAAAGACGAGTTCTCCCCTTTCTTTAAACTCTTTGACTACAGGAAGGATGATATCCTGTTCTTCGGTACCTAAAAGTCCGTCTTCTCCTGCGTGTGGATTTAGTCCCAGTACCGCAATTTTTGGCTTTGCAATACCAAAATCCTGCGTGAGGGATTTGAGCATGATTTTTAGCTTTGCTTTAATGGTCTCTGTGGTAATGGCTGCAACTACTGATTTTAGGGGAAGGTGACCGGTTACTAGTCCAACGCGCATGTCTTCTGAAACCATAAACATCATGTTTTTTTTGGATTCAAATGCATCTGCCAGATATTCTGTATGCCCTATGAAAGGGGTTTCAGCACTGTTGATGTTGTTTTTATTCAGCGGAGCTGTGACAAGGGCATCAAGGTGGTTACTTTTAAGGTCGACTATGGCCTGGTCCAAGGCAGCTAATGCCATATTGCCTGCTTCTTTGGTTTCTACACCCGGCATGACTTCGGGAGATTCCTGTACCACATTGATCACATTGGTTTTTTTGTGATGGATTTCTTCAATGCTTTTAATCTGCATGAAATTAAAATCATTCATCTCCATTATTTTCCTGTAATAGGTAATCGCTTTACCGTGCCCATAGATTACGGGTGTAATCATCTTTTGGAGCCTGCTGTCCTGTAAAGCTTTCATGGTCACCTCAGCACCAATGCCGTTGATGTCTCCTATGCTGATGCCAATTACGGGTTTGTTTTTTTTTATATTCATGCCTTTTAAAAACCTGTGTATCTAACGCCAAAATTTAAATCCAGGCAATTTAACCATTAAAATTATAATCCTGGCCAATTTCCCTTCCTATCTCCCCGGGAAGCTGAGCCAATACATTCCATCTTAAGATACAAGGACCTTTACCGGGTGTAATTTTCAGGAAAAACAGCAATCTAAGGAAAAAAATTCCAGATTTTTTAAAGCGTTGTCAATAGGAAACTTCCACCCTGAAGCGTGAATTTACAGCTTTTAGCTGGTCAAAGGCGGCTTTGGAAACCTTGATCAACAGCCTGTTGTTGTCTCCTGTCTCCGGAAGTACACCCACCACCCTGGCAAAAACAGTTACGTCATTTTCTTCATTTCTGATCCTCATGATGGTACCTACAGGTGCTGTACGGTGAAGGACCAAGTACTTTTTGTGGTTACCTGTCCCTTCTATTACCTCTGCCTGTCCGCTTTCCTTGACATTCCGGAATGCCGTTGAGGTACTTACATTGCTAGTGCTGGAAGTGGAGGAAGAACCTCCGGCAGCAGGGCTGCTTCTTTTTGCTTCAGGAGGGGAATTCTCTGTTGCAGGTTTTGTTGTTTCGCTTTTGGCAGGGGGCAACTGACTTACAGGGATCCTGTCGTTGGCTTCCCTTCCCACTTTAAGTGTTTGTCCTATGGAAAGATTATTGGAAGAAAGGTCATTCCATTGGATAAGGTCCGGGACCCTCGCGTCATACTGCCTGGCAATGGCAAATAGTGTCTCTCCCTGGGCGACCTTATGTGAAATCCAGTTGCCATCTGAAGAAACAGTACTGTTGCCGGAGCTGCTTGTATTCCGGGAATCGTTTACAGAGGATTTTTTCTCCCTGGTGGTAGCTACTGATTTATTTTCGGTTTTTGATTTTTCAGGCGATGTGTCCACCTTTTCTTTGGTCACCGCTACTGTCTGATCACCCAATTCTGCAGTTTCTTCAATTTTATCTTCTGTTATTGGATCTTCTTTTTTTTCCAGCCCTTTGATAATCAGAGACTGACCTACACTGATGTCATTGCCTTTCAGGTCATTCCATGCCATCAATTCTGTTACTTCCACCTGATAGGTTTTGGAGATGGAAAATAGCGTTTCACCGGGTATTACCTGGTGGACTTTGGCTCCTTCCGGAATCGTCTCTTTTTCTACAAAGGGAATACGGATGCGTTGACCTGATTTTAATCCGGCTTTCAGGTTATCGTTGCTTTGTACAATATCCCCCACGGGTGTGCCATATCGCCTTGATATGCCAAATAGTGTTTCCTGTGGTTCTACCTGGTGGATGATATAGGATTTTTCCCCTTCACGCTCTATTCCTACAGAGTCAATTGATACCAATCGGCTGCCCTCAGAAGGCAACGCCATACCAATCAACCCTAAAATCAAAATCCAGTACTTCATGTTATTACAGTTTTCTGACGATAAATACCCAAACTTGATGCAAATTTGATATTTATTTTATCAATTGCAACTACATTTTATACCAATCAGGGCTTTCATGGTTTTTATTGGTATATTCAAACGGAAATAAAAAATCTAGTAAAAAATGAGATTGGTATTTGGATTAATGCTTTATGCAATCATAGGGTTTCAGGGTGGCACAGCGGGTTTTGCGCAAGAGGAAGAACCAAAGGATTCATTGAAAACGATTTATGTTTTTGAAATGAAGAGTGATATAGATCCGAGAATGAACCGAAAAGTCAAACTGGCCCTGGAAGATGCAGGCAAGAGAAATGCAGCGATGATCATCGTGCACATGGATACTTATGGAGGAGCAGTCAATGATGCCGATGACATCCGCACATTGTTTCTGGAATCGCCAGTACCTATTCATTCCTTTATCGATAAAGATGCGGCTTCTGCAGGTGCCTTGATCTCCATTGCCTGCGATAGCATTTACATGGCCAGAGGCGGAAGTATAGGTGCCGCTACCGTAGTGATGGGCGGAACAGGAGAAGCAGCTCCTGACAAATACCAATCCTACATGCGCTCCATGATGCGGAGCACGGCCGAAGCCAGGGGAAGAAACCCGAGGATTGCCGAAGCCATGGTGGATGAAAACATTGAAGTGGAGGGAGTATCTAAAGAGGGTGAAGTGGTCACTTTTTCTGTCTCTGAGGCCATTCAGAATGGCTTTTGTGAAGCCGAAGTTTCCTCTATCAATGAAATAGTAGCACGAAACGGCATTGACAATTATGAGATTTATTACTATTCCCCATCCGTAGTTGAAGATATCATTGCTTTTTTCCTGAATCCTGCTGTGAGTGGGTTTTTGATTTTGATTATTTTTGCAGGAATTTATTTCGAAATCCAGACGCCAGGGATTGGTTTTCCATTGGCCGCAAGTGCCATAGCCGTCTTGTTATATTTTATTCCCTATTACCTGACAGGCTTGGCAAGCAATCTGGAATTGGTCATTTTTGTAGCGGGCATTATCCTGCTGGCTGTAGAAATTTTCGTTGTTCCAGGCTTTGGAGTATTTGGTATTTTGGGTATAATCTGTGTCCTGGCCGGACTGACCATGGGTATGCTGCCCAATGACCAGTTTGATTTTACTTTTGTAAGTTCAGGAAAGCTGTTTGCCGCTTTGCTTACGGTAATTCTGTCGGCCATCATAGCCACGGTATTGATCTTTACCCTGACACCGAAAATCAATCAATGGGAAAGTTTCAGCAAGCTTTCTCTGGCCTCTACCCAGCAAAGGTCTGAGGGATATACTTCTTCCTTTTATAGCGATGAATTACTGGGAAAACAGGGTATGTCCCATACCCGCCTGATGCCAAGTGGCAAGGTGATGATCGATGATGAAATGTATGACGCCTATTCCAGGGGTGAATTTATCGATAAGGGTGAACCCATTCAGGTGATCAGTACCGAAGGGACTTCTCTTAAGGTGAAAAAAATTACGGTTTGAATAAAAAAGGCAATTACATCAAAACCAATGGGATTCAGAGAAGGCAGTTGATTTTTAATTTGTTTCAGTATAAAAAATGCCTTTTTATATGAATAATTTGATCAGAAGGATTTATTCCACCTATGGAAGTATTGTGTTCGTCCTTACTTTTTTGGTTTTGTTTCCTGTTTTTTTTCTCACGATAGAGCTGCCAGGAAAAAAAGCACAGGGAAGGAAGCTGAACAGGATTTGGTCCAGGGTGTTTTTTGGTTTACTGCTTTTTAAGGTGAAAATAGAAAATCTCCACCATTTCAGGAAGGGCATGCAATATGTGATTGTTTCCAACCACTTCTCTTATCTGGATATCCCGGTACTTGGGTTGATTCCCTTTGATTTGGTTTTTATAGGAAAAAGTTCGCTGGCCAAAGTTCCTATTTTTGGCTATATGTTTAAAAACCTTCACATTTCTGTTGACCGGAACAGCTTAAAGAGCCGGGGAGTATCTATTTTGAAAGCAAAAGAGGCATTGGATCAAAAAAGTAGTGTGGTGTTTTTTCCGGAAGGAGGTATATCCAGCCTACAACCCCCGGCAATGGCCAGGTTCAAGGATGGGGCGTTTAAAGTCGCTCTAGACAAACAAATTCCGATAATTCCTATCACTTTATCTTACAATCACTTAATTTTGCCAGATGATGGCCATTTTTTATTGCGCTACAAACCTGTAAAAGTGGTCATACATCCCCCGGTTGCGGTTGCAGGACTTGGTTATAAGGATGTAGGAATGCTTAAAGAAAAATGTTTCCAAACCATACAGGAACAATTATGGAAAGATAATGGCTCATTAGAATTAAAAAAGGAAAGATGAAACTAGATACCAACTCCCTCAAAAAAATTGCGCATTTGGCAAGACTTGAATTTGATGAAAAGGGGGCAAAGAAAATGACCAAGGACATGACTCAGATTTTAGACTGGGTCGAAAAACTAAATGAATTGGACACCTCAGAAGTGGAACCTTTGATTACGATGTCTTCTGAAGAAAATATCATGCGGGAAGATGTGGTAGGCGAGCACCTGGATCATGAAAAAGGGTTGAAAAATGCTCCCCAAAGAGACTCTGATTATTTCCGCGTTCCAAAGGTAATGGAATAATGTTCCAACAAATTTGGAGAAAGACCATCCTGATCATTGTATTGATTGTACTTCTTCTTTCCGGCTTGGGGATTTTGATGCTGGAGCTTGGAGGAAAGACAGGACCAGCCCTCGCCATAGTTTCTGGGTTGGAAGCCCTCACCATTCCATTAGATGAATTTTTTACGGGTACTGATTACATCGGGCTGAACACGCAGAATTTCCTGCTATTTGACCGCTTTGTGGCCGGAGAAATGCAACATTACCCGGGACTTACCCAGTGGCTCGGGATGATAGCCTGGCTGATGTTGCTGGTTTATGTCTGCTTGATTACCCTGTTAAGGCGCTATGCTTTCCTGTTGGCTGCCGGACTGTTGGTTTTTATGCTGACCATAAGCGGTGTAAACAGCCTGAATATTGGCGGCGTAGGGACAAATTATGGGCTGCTAATTTGCCTGGTGTTTTTATTGGTTCCTGCAGCTTTGATCCATCTTTTTTTCGAAAACCTTTCTTTGGGTCTGCGTACCCTTCTTGTTTTCGGATCCGGGATAGCAGGCCTGGTGGTTTTGATTTATTTCGCAAATGCCCCTTACCCAACCTTGTTGTTTTCAGAAAACATCTCCCTGATGGCCATGGCCATGGCAGCAGGATTTTTAGTTTATATTGGCCAGTCCATGGTATCAGGCTTATATATTTTATTGGCCAGGTTAAACCGGGGTGTCGGGATCAAAATTGCCTGGCATTTTGCCATTTTAGGAACAGGCTATCTGATGCTGCTGGGATTGATGCTTTTAGACATCACCGGCAGCCTGGATGGATGGCCCCTTCCCCCATTTGAACTATTGCTACCAATCGTGGGGCTGGTAGGCTTTCTGGATGTCCATTATAAAATCAGAAGCCTTCCCCAACCTTTTGCATTTCCATGGGTAGGGAAATTATTTTATCTTACCGGTTTCGCTGTATGTATGTTGGTGATTTTTAAGGGTAAAGTTTCCATGAATACCCCCATGCTGGATTTTCTGCATCATATTTTCGTTTACAGCCAACTTGGATTTGGCTTGCTATTTTTCTTGTACATTTGGGTGAATTTTTCAAGTATCCTGAACAGCGGAACGGCCATAGAAAGAATTGTTTACAAGCCTCCTTTTTTCCCTTATTTCCACATGCGTTTGGGAGGGGTTTTAAGTTTACTGATATTTTTGGTGTATGCCGATGGGATTGTTGCGGTTCAGTTTAGCACCTCTTCCACCCAACTTTCAGCAGATTATTACCTGGCAAGCAGGCGTCCGGTTGAAGCCATCGTTTTATATGAAAATGCCTTTGAAAGGTACCGGAAGAATGACAAAGCCCTCTACGCAACTGCCCACCTGTATCTGGACCAGAATCAACCCACATTGGCACTGAACACCCTGGTCAAAAGTTTTGAAGGCAACCCACAGGTTCCGGACATCCTTATGCTGAGTGCCCTTTTGGAAAAACGTGAGCGTGTGAATGAAGCCATTTATTATTTGGAGGAAGGTTTAAAATATTTCCCTTCAAACCCCTACCTGTCGAATAACCTGGCCCTGATATATCATCAAATGAACCGGCCTGATGAAGCTTTACGGGTATTGGAGAAAATGGAGGGAAAGTCACTTACAAAGGAACTCAACCTATTGGGAGTGAAAATCCTGCATGGAAAGACGATGGAAGACAACGATTTTGATGTATCAACTCTGAAAGAAAGGATAAATTTACTGGCTTATATCAATGCCACTGGAGAGGAGCCCCCATTTGGGCTGCCTGCAGACAGCATAAGCCATGGTCATGATCCGGTAAACCGGGCCATGTTGCGCAATCAGTTAACTTCCCTTCAGGAGGGGGATAATGCAGCCCCATACTTTCAAATCCTGGATACCCTACTAAACAGGCCCAACCTCCCCCTCAATGAGGAAGAAAATATCAGGGAATCCGGATTGGTTCTTGAATTTAGAAGCGGAAGGGTAAACGAATTGCTTCGGAAATTGAATGGCATGGCTTTTCGCTTCAATAAGAATGCCGGGTATTACCATGCTTTTGCAGGTTGGATTTTTTCCAGAGAGGGGGATTTTAAAAAAGCAGCTATAGAATGGAAGCAGGCTGCATTAAAGGGGTTTACCCAATTTACTCCTGCCCATCTGCCGTACCTTTTTTTTGGGGGGATGGAAGAAGAAGCTTTATTTGTTTCCGGAACCCAGGGAGTTGACTTCCCGAATTGGATGAGATTTGATAGCGATAGGCAATTGGTTAGTAATGATACCGTAAAATTTTATCAAATCCTGAGCAAGCTGCCTGAAATGTTGGGCAAGGAACTTTTGCCAGCCATGGAAACATTGGAAGGAGCATCCAACCGGGCTTTTCTGGCCAGGGAGCTGCTGTTAAAAAAGGGACATTGGTTTTCGGATAAGGAGCTGGATGCCTTGTATGCATTGACACAAAGTCAGGGAATATTTCGGCAAGAATCCTCATTTCTTTCAGTCTATGTGGACCGTATAAAGGGCTTGAGTGACGCTATGGGCAAGTCAGGGCGTTCTTCAGTAGCTGAAAACGCCTACTTTACTCCCATGGTTTTGGCAGAGATAGAAAAGGAAACTGATAATGAAGAGCGGTACCGCTTGTTACAGGAAGCCAGCCAATTCAACAGGGATCCCTTGTTATGGATCGAATTGGTAAAATATTGCCGAATAATTGGACTAGACCAATATGCCAGCAGCAACCTTGCCTTGATGGCTGAATGGATAGGACCAGAAGATCTCACGGAATTGCAACTGGAATACTTCTGAACCCATTGATATAATTTAACGTTATGGATTCCGGTTTTTATCCATAATCACCTATCTTCACACCTTAAATTGTTTTGTTATGCCAGAAATCATCAAAACCAAGGAAATCCGGAAAATTTATCGCATGGGATCCGAAGAAGTCCATGCCCTTGAATCCGTAAGTATAGAAGTGGATAGGGGAGAATATGTGGCCTTTATGGGGCCTTCAGGATCGGGTAAATCGACTTTAATGAACATCATTGGCTGTTTGGATACCCCCACCTCTGGACAGTACATTCTGAATAGTAAGGATGTAAGTGATATGAGTGAAAATGAGTTGGCCGAAATCAGAAATAAGGAAATCGGATTTGTTTTTCAAACCTTTAATCTGCTTCCCAGAGCTACTTGCCTGGATAATGTAGCCTTGCCACTGATTTATGCAGGATTCAACAAAACAGATAGAGATGAAAAAGCGTTTCTTGCTTTAAAGAGTGTTGGGTTGGATGACCGGATTCATCACAAGCCCAATGAGCTTTCTGGTGGTCAAAGGCAAAGGGTAGCCATTGCCAGGGCATTGGTCAATGATCCGAGTATTATTCTGGCAGATGAGCCTACGGGTAACCTGGATTCAAAGACATCCTATGACATCATGGATTTATTTCATGAATTGCACCAAAAGGGAAATACCATCATTATGGTGACCCACGAAGATGACATTGCTCACTATGCACATCGTGTGATTCGATTGAGGGATGGATTGGTAGAGTCGGATGAAGTGAATCCGAATCCTACGATAATTGATAAATCAGTGGTCTAAAGGGTCCATTGCCTGAAAGAAAATTATGAAAATCTATACTAAAACGGGAGATAGAGGGGAAACTTCCCTTTTAGGAGGCACAAGGGTAAACAAATCGCACCTGCGGATTGATGCCTATGGTACCATAGACGAATTGAATGCTCACCTTGGCTTACTGCGCGACCAGGAAGTCAATGAAAAACGGCGTGACAACCTTTATTTTATTCAGGACAGGCTGTTCGTTATCGGCGCACATCTAGCCAGTGATCCGGAGAAAGATCAGGTAAAGAAACCTGACTTTACAAAAGAGGATATAACTTTTCTCGAAAAGAATATAGATACCATGGAAGCGGGATTGCCGGCTCTGAGGAATTTTATTATTCCGGGAGGGCACCCGGTAGTTTCCATGGCCCATATTACCAGAACGGTTTGCAGGAGAGCGGAAAGGTGCATTGTATTGTTGATGGAGACCTCCCCTGTGGAGTCATTGGTTCTTGAATTTATCAACAGACTTTCCGATTACCTTTTTGTATTGGGCCGGCAGCTGGCAGTAGAATTAAATGTAAATGAAATCACCTGGCGTCCAGGGAATTGATCAGTTATGAATAAGACTTTAACGATTAATATCAATAAAACAAAACATTCCAAATTGGCAGCTACCAATTTTGATGATCTGGCCTTTGGCCACATAATCAGTGATCACATGTTTGTAGCGGAGTACAGGGACGGAGAGTGGCAGGACCTGAGGATAGAGCCCTATGGTCCGTTACAAATTAATCCGGCCAATGCTACCCTACATTATGGGCAGTCCGTTTTTGAAGGGCTGAAGGCCTACCGAAATGATGCTGGAGAAATCCTGGTTTTCAGAGGGGATGCCAACCAACAAAGGCTCAATGAATCTGCCCGAAGAATGTGTATCCCGGAAGTACCGGAAGAGGTTTTTATGGAGGGCATGCGGAAACTTCTGGAAGTGGACAAGGATTGGATTCCCAAACAAGCCGGGTGCTCACTGTACATACGTCCTTTTGTCTTTGCCGCAGATGATTACCTGGGAATCAGACCTTCCAACAATTACAAATTCATGATCCTTGCTTCCCCTGTCGGGAAATATTATTCCAAGCCGGTGGCGGTGAAGGTAGAAACCCAGTATGCCAGGGCTGTAGAGGGTGGGACAGGTGCAGCAAAAGCAGCAGGCAATTATGCAGGCTCCCTTTTCCCTGCTAGAAAAGCCCAAAGTGAAGGCTATGACCAATTGCTTTGGACAGATGGTAAAACCCACCAGTACATTGAAGAAAGTGGTACCATGAACGTGATGTTTGTGATTGACGGAACGCTCATTACTGCACCGACCAACACCGGAACCATATTAAAAGGCATTACCAGGGACAGCGTTTTGATCCTGGCTAAAGAGATGAAAATGCCTGTAGAAGAACGATTTTTAGCTGTCAGCGAATTGGAAGAAGCACTCATCTCAGGAAGGTTAGAGGAAGCTTTTGGTACAGGTACTGCTGCCACTGTTGCATTTATCCGGCTGATCAACATCCACGGAAAGGATTATGTTTTACCTGAGAAAGCTGAAGGAGCCTTTTCCGACAGGGTATTAAAGCGTCTTGATGATATCAAATACGGGAAAGTAGTGGATGATCATGGTTGGATAATGAAAATTTAGTCCGGCTGTTTTCTTTATCGGATTCATTTTCAGTTATGCCACAGAAAAAAAATACCTTTACCGTTTTATTTCTACTGTTTTGCTCCCTTAATGCAGACTTGCTGGCACAGAATTACCTGATTTTGCAGCGAGGAAAAAATGAAAAAAGCCGGCTGACTTACGAGGTTGGTGAATCCATGGTGTACTTGCAAAAAGGGTTGGACTATTACATTCAGGATGTCATTCGGGAAATTAACCAGGATGTCATCGTCCTGGAAGAAAATATATTGAGTCTTGATCAGATCGAGGTCATTGACATTCGTAACAAAGACCCCAGAAACCAGACCTTGTCCAACATGAGCCTGCTGCCCGTTGCCGCTGGTGGATTGTTGCTTTTGGCAGGGGGGATCAACAGTTTATATGCCGATCAAAATATCAGCTACGATTCAGGCATATTGGTCACTGCAGGTGCCTTGATTGGTGGAGGTTTGCTGCTAAGGCCCCTGAGATACAATAAATTCAAAAACAGAGGCAAAAATAAACTGCAGGTCATTGCCCTGGATGAATTGGAAGCGGAGGAGGAAAAGTAGGCCAGCTGGCTATAATTATAGCTAATTTGAGGTAAATTGCCGAAATTTGAATTTAATTTTAAAACAAGAGAAAGCAACTATGACAACAGATCAGTTGAAAGACTTGAAGGCCCGTATTTTGGCCTTGAGGAGGTATCTTTGACTACGACCGGAAGAAAACGGAAATAGAAGAATTTGAAGCCATTTCGGCCCAGCCGGATTTCTGGAATGACCCGGAAGAGGCTGAGAAAATGATGAAACAAATACAGGCAAGAAAAGCCTGGACCAGCCAGTTTGAGGATGTAAATACCGCTGTTCAGGACCTGGATGTTTTGTATGAATTTTACAATGCCGGAGAAGTTTCTGAAGAGGAAATAAAAACCGAGTACCAAAAGAATTTACAAAAGGTAGAGGATCTTGAGCTCAAGAAAATGCTTAGCGGTGAGGAGGACCAATTGAATGCCATGTTGGAGATCAATCCGGGTGCTGGTGGAACCGAAAGCAATGACTGGGCATCCATTTTGCTCCGCATGTACATCATGTGGGGTGAGAAAAACGGGTATAAGGTAAAAGAGGTTGATTTGCAGGAAGGGGAAGTTGCCGGAATCAAATCAGCCACTTTGGAATTTGAAGGCCCCCTTGCCTATGGCTACCTTAAATCTGAGTCCGGTGTGCACCGATTGGTGAGGATTTCTCCTTTTGACAGTGGAGGGAGGCGGCATACATCCTTTGCTTCCGTATATGTATACCCGGTGGTAGATGATACGATTAATATCGAAATCAACCCCTCTGATGTTGAATTCCATACTTCCAGGTCAGGAGGAGCAGGAGGACAGAATGTAAACAAGGTAGAAACCAAGGTTCAGCTTACCCATAAGCCTACCGGGATTGTGGTGGTCTGTCAGGCCGAACGATCACAGCTTGCAAACCGGGAAAAAGCGACACAGATGCTCAAATCAAGGCTTTACCAAATTGAAATGGACAAGCGGAATACAGAAAGAGCAAAAGTGGAGTCGGGAAAAATGAAAATTGATTTTGGTTCTCAAATCAGAAATTATGTCCTGCATCCCTATAAATTGGTGAAGGATGCCCGTACTGCCCATGAAACTTCGGATGTGCAGGCTGTTCTGGACGGTGGATTGAATGATTTTATCAAGGCCTATTTGCTCGCACAAAGTGAAGAGGAAGTAAAGGACAAAGACTAGCAGAGGTCCAAGGGACCTGTTAATTTCTGGTTCTTTGGATCTCACCTTGATTGACCCAGGTAAGCCAATAGATGTCTTCCCCAACAGCCTATAATACCAAACTTTAATTCATCACCACTTCATCTACCATGAGCCAGGCTTTGTTGCCGGCCGCCCCATGCCAGGAGGGGAGCTTTTCTATGGGCCTGGCCAGAAGCTTGAGCTGCTTTACCTGCCTGGCTGAAAAAGGTATATCCATTTGTTTGAGCAGGGTCGGGGCATCTTTTTGTAGGGGCGTAGGACGAAAGGTGTGGATGAGTTTCCATTCCTGATCGGTGTTGTCCCGGGACCATAGTTTCACTTCAGCAGGGGGGAAGAAACGGGCACCGGGGTTTTGCCATAAAGAAAGTGCCAGTTTGCTGATGTCGGTAGGTTGTTCAAATTCCATTTCCACCTCCAGGGGATTGTTTAAAAAACCCAGCCAGTTCAGGTTCCAGACATCGGGAATGGCTTTTTTTCGGTCGAAAAGGCTTTCCTGCCCATCCCCTTTGTAACGGTCCTCGGGAAGGTGATTCATCTGAAAATCGGAAGGCCTGAGGGTAGCTTTAATGAATTCTGCCTCAGCTTTTTCACTCCCAATCCATCCATCTGCAAAAGCCCGGGCTTTTAACGTGGTGTTTTCATTGATCTCCAGGGGCTTTTCATAGATTTCATGATTGCTGCTGTCCGGTTCGGTCCCATCCAGGGTGTAGAAGATACTGGTGGTTCCGATAGGGTGGGTAATTTCTACGGTAAGCTTGTCCTGGAAGAAAGCTTTGTCGAAACGAATGACCGGAGGATTAAGCATCAATACTTCTCCACTGACCTGCGTTCCGGATTCGATGGTGGTCCCGGGGAGTGCCGCCCTCAACTCTTCCAGGGATTCCCCGGAAAGGTTGGTATTCCAGACATAGAGTTTTTTGAGCTGTGTCATGGCAGAAAGGTGCGGCACGGCTGTTTCATCCAGGGGGTTGCCGGAAAGGGACAACAGGCTCAGGTTTTCCAGGTTTTGCAGGTATTGTATGCCATCTCCCTTGATGGATGCGAAGTTGAGATATAATTTTTCCAGGTTAGAAAAGGGGCTGATGGATTCCAGGTCGGCATCCTCAAGGGGCATGTTGCTGAGGTTAATGGATACCGTTTGCTGGTATACCGGATCAAGATCTTTTAACGATTCAGGCTCAAAACTTGCCCTGCCAAAGTAGCTGACGGAAAGGGCCGGAGACTCCAGGCCCAGGGGTTGTACCTTGCGGTAAAAATTATTGAGTTTTTGTACCGTTTCATCTGGGACTTTTTCGAAGTCATAGGTCTTGGGTGCAGATTTAAACTTATCGACCGCAAGCTTGTAAATGGAGGTGGTATCCGAAAGTTCCAAAACCATCTTGTCAATGATGGCACCACTACTGATCCATGCCTCGATGATGGAGCGTTCTTCATCCGTGAGTTGGGGTTTACCTTCCGGGGGCATGTGCTCTTCATTTTCTACCGGGAGGTTGATCCGCTGGGCCATCAGGCTGTTTTCCAGGTCATGGGGCTCCAGGGCAGGTCCCGATTCCCCACCCTTAAGCAGATTTTCAGGGCTGTCCATTCTCAATTCTCCCTTTTGCTTGGAAGCTTTGTGACAGCTGACACATTTGTTTTCCAGGATGGGATAGACCACGTGGGCAAAAACCTCTGCTTCTTCCAGGCTTACGTTTATCCCTTTATTTTTTTGTAATGGAGCCGTTATGAAATTATCACCATGGGTGATGGAGGCTCCCAGGTGCCCGGATATGACGACTATCAGGGCAAGAAAAACCGATGCTGCTTTGATGAGCAGGTGCTTCTGGCTGTCTAAAAAATAGTAGAGTACCGAAGCGGTCCAGAACACTCCCAGGCCGGTCCATTTGTGCCAGACCAGGGCTTCCTGTGCGTATCCCGACTCATGGGACAGCAGCAGGCCGGCGATTACGGTAAAGCCTGCCGTAAGGGTACCCAGCAGCAGCAGGTCAGTGCCGTACAGATGGCTGTCCTCCTTGTTTTTCAGAAGGTCCGGAATGGCCACCAAAAGCAGGGCAAGTAAAATGATAACGATGGGAAAATGTAATAGCAGGGGATGCATTCTCCCGAATACATGGAGCCAGTCTGGGATCAGGACCCGGTTTTCTGCCACCACCAGAAACAATACAAAGATGTTGACAGCAAATAGGACCTGGCCCAGTATGGCCTTCAGTTTGGATGATAACATAAAAGAGCGAATAGGAAGTTTACCAAAGAATTATGCTGGTCAGGCCATGATGTCTTTGACCAGGTTGCCGGCTACATCAGTGAGCCGGTATCTTCTGCCCTGATGCCTGAAGGTCAGCTTTTCGTGGTCTACTCCCAGCAGGTGCAGCATGGTGGCGTGAAAATCATGGACGTGTACCGGGTCTTTGACAATATTGTAGCCAAATTCGTCCGTTTCCCCATAGGTAATGCCCGGTTTAACACCACCGCCTGCCATCCATATGGAAAAGGCCCGTGGGTGATGGTCTCTGCCGTAATTCTCAGCGGAAAACCTTCCCTGGCAGTAATTGGTCCGGCCGAACTCTCCACCCCAGATGACCAGGGTTTCGTCCAGCAATCCCCTTTGTTTCAGGTCTGTGATCAGGGCAGCTGACGCCTGGTCGGTATCCAGGGCCTGACCCGCCATTTCATTGGGCAGGTTGCCATGCTGGTCCCATCCCTGGTGATAAAGCTGGACAAAGCGTACGCCATTTTCGGATAGCTTTCTGGCCAACAGGCAATTGGCGGCATAGGTGCCGGGAACCAAACATTCAGGGCCATAAAGTTTGACGATACTGTCAGGTTCTTTGGTGACATCGGTAACTTCCGGAACCGCTGTCTGCATGCGGTAGGCCATTTCGTATTGCTGGATTTTGGCACTGATCTCCGGGTCACCGAAGGATTGGTAATTCATTTGGTTCAGTGCGGAGATCTTGTCGAGCATGCGCCTTCTGTCGGCTTTGTCCATGCCTTCCGGGTCGTTGAGGTAGAGCACCGGATCATCACCACTGGAGAACTGAACGCCCTGGTGTACAGAATCCAGGAAACCATTGGTCCATAACTTGGAGTAGACGCCCTGACCATTGCCTTTGCCACGGGATAGCAGCACACAGAAACTGGGCAGGTTGTTGTTTTCACTTCCCAGGCCATAGCTCAGCCAGGCTCCCATACTGGGTCTGTTGCCTACCTGTGCGCCTGTTTGGAAAAAAGTAAGGGCTGGATCGTGGTTGATGGCCTCGGTATGCATGGATTTTACGATACAGAGCTCATCCACTATTTTTGCGGTATAGGGAAACAGATCGCTGACCCAGGCACCGGACTGCCCATATTGACTAAAACCATGGTAAGAACCGACCAAGGGAAAGGAAGACTGTCCGGCCGTCATGCCCGTAAGACGC
Organism: Cyclobacterium sp. SYSU L10401; assembly: GCF_010993705.1. Taxonomy (GTDB): domain Bacteria; phylum Bacteroidota; class Bacteroidia; order Cytophagales; family Cyclobacteriaceae; genus Cyclobacterium. Next base: position 589,033 of record NZ_WOFO01000001.1, read on the forward strand.
TGCCCTTTCCGGATAGAGTCAGGCAGTTCCTCTCCTATCCGTTTATTGAGCATGGGTTTGTAATCAAAGGATTCCAGCTGACTGGGCGCACCATTCTGAAACAGGTAAATCACCCGCTTGGCCTTGGGAGCAAAATGGGGCAGACTGGCCATCAACTTGTCGGTATCCAGCTGGGATTTGCCATCAAAAAGGTCGGGTATCAACAGGGAGCCCAGGGCTACACTGCCCAATCCCAGACTCATTTTGGATAGGAATTTCCTTCTGTTTTCATTCAGTCCGCTTTCTAATCTTTCTTTTTCCATATCAGGTTTTGGTAATCGCTTCTTCTACATTATAAATGGCCACCACTACTTGCATGAGGGCGGCAGTTTCAGGTTTATTGCTGCTATTGTCCAGTGGAAATTCTCCCTTTTGGACGGTGTTCAGGATTTTTTCCGGTGCTTTCTGGAATCTTTTCAGTTCCTCCCTGTAATATTCCTGCAGCAGATTCAGTTCCTCCTCGGTAGGAGCCCGGCAGATGATCCGTGCAAAGGCTTCCTGAATGGCTTCCTCGCTACTTTTACCGGCACCAACCAATCGGCTGGCCAAAACTCTGGAGGCTTCCAGCACCAGGGGATCATTCAGCATGGCCAGGGCTTGTAGCGGCGTATTGGTTCTGTTTCTGGTTACCTCACACACATCCCGGTTGCTGCCATCAAAGATGATGGGTTTCGGAGGCGGAGAAGTCAGTTTGATAAAGGTATAAAGCCCTCTTCTGTAGAGGGATTCTCCCTTGTCCTGCCGGTATTCGGCCAATTCTCCCCTTCCGGAAGTGGAGGCTTCCCAAAGCCCTTCCGGTTGATAGGGTTTGACGCTGGGGCCACCGATCTCCTGCACCATCAGGCCACTGCTGTAAAGGATCATGTCCCGAATGTGTTCGGCATTCATCCTGATCCTTGGGGCCCTGGCCAGGTAGAAGTTGTCCGGGTCCACTTCCATTTTATTTTTGTCCACGGCTGCCGCCTGTTGGTAGGTAGCCGAAGTCGCTATCTTTTTGATCAGGCCTTTGATGTCCCATCCGCTTTCCCTGAAATCTACAGCCAGCCAGTCCAGTAGTTCAGGGTGGCTTGGCAGTTTGCCCTGCATACCAAAGTCTCCGGCCGAGCGCACAATCCCTGCACCGAATAGCTCTTGCCAGATCAGGTTCACAAATACCCTGGCGGTTAAAGGGTTTTGCTCTTCGAAGGTCCACTGGGCCAGGCCGAGCCGGTTTGCCGGATATTTGTTTTTATCGAATGGTAAAATGGCTTCCGGTGTAGATACCGTCACTTCTTCGGTGGGTTGGTTGTACATGCCCCGGTCCAGGACAAAGGTCTGCCTGAGGGTGTCTTTAAAATCTTCCATCACCGATACCATGATCCTGCTGGTGTCCCGGTGATTGACAAAGTCAAGTACGCCTTCCAGGTCATTGCGTTCGACCCACATGATGGGATGCTTGGCCGGTTTGGAAATGCTGACATCTCCTTCGTAGCCTTTCTCCGGTGTGTTATTGAAAAAGGCATACATCTGGAAGTAGTTTTCCTGTGAAATGGGGTCATACTTATGGTCATGACATTGGGCACATTCCACGGTCATACCTAAAATGGCTTTGCTAAACGTATTGGTTTTGTCCACGTTGTATTCTACCCGGTACTCCTCGGGGATCACGCCTCCTTCTTCGGTATATTTATGGTTTCGGTTAAAAGCGGTGGCTAGAATCTGCTCCTTACTTGGTTCCGGTAAAAGGTCACCGGCCAGCTGCCAGGTGATGAATTGGTCGTAAGGCATGTTTTTATTGAAGGCATGGATGACCCAGTCGCGATAAGGCCACTGGGTACGGATGTTGTCGTCCTGATAGCCGTAGCTGTCAGAGTACCGGGAGATATCCATCCACAGCACGGCCATGCGTTCGCCAAAAGCCGGACTTTCCAGTAATCGGTCAATGATTTTTTCTGTAGCCTGCGGGGAATCGTCGGTAGCGTATTCCTGCATCAGGTCCAGTCCGGGGGGCAGGCCGGTCAGATCTATGCTAAGCCTTTTGAGCAGGTGCATCTTGTCGGCACTTTGGTTGGGCTTTAGTCCGAGCCTGTCGAGTTTTGCCAGGATAAAGTAGTCGAGTTCGTGCTGTGCCCATTCCGGATCAGATATTTCGGGAAGTTCTGATTTTACCGGAGGTACAAAAGCCCAATGGGGTTCGTAGGCTGCACCCTGCTTGATCCAGTTTTTGATGATCTCCTTATCTTCCGCACTTAGTTTCAGGTTGGATTCCGGAGGGGGCATCATTTCTGTTTCATCGGTGCTTTCCAGTCTTTTGACCACTTCAGAGGCGGCGGGTTTGCCAGGCACGATGGCATGGGCATCCGGATTTTCTTTCAATGCTTCAAAGGCACTTTCAGCCAGGTCCAGCCTCAAGCCGGCCTCCCGCTTGTTTTCGTCTGGCCCATGACAGGCAAAGCAATTGTCTGATAGGATCGGACGAACATGGAAATTGTAGCTGACCTGGTCGCCTGAATCAAGTGCCAGGCCGGATGAGGGTTTTTCCGAACAGGAACTTAATAATATGCATAATAAATAAATGATATAAATGGGGTGCCTAAGCATAAATACAGAGCTTGCTTAAATTGATAATAATCAACAATTTCACAAATTATCTCTATAATTACAAGCAAAATATTAAAATGGCTGCTTAATTTAAGCTAGGCGGTAGGATGGTAGGTAAGGAGGGAAAAATAATAAAAAAAGGGAAGCAAAATATCTTCCCTTTATTAATATAAAACAGGCAATTATTAACGGCTAATGAGGTTTGATTTTTGAAAAATCAAAATCATCCAGAAATTTAGTGGTAAAGTTGCCTGCATTGAATTCAGGATCTTCGAGAAGGGTCAGGTGGAATGGGATGGTGGTTTTGATGCCATCAATAACAAATTCCTCTAATGCCCGCTTCATCCTGACAATCACTTCCTCCCTGGATTGTCCACTTACAATTAACTTGGCAATCATGGAATCGTAATTGGGAGGTATGACATACCCTGCATAGACATGACTGTCTATACGGACGCCTTTGCCTCCAGGCAAATGAAGGTTTACAATTTTACCAGGACTGGGCCTGAATCCGTTGCTGGGATCTTCTGCATTGATCCGGCATTCCATGGCAAAGAGCTTGGGATAATAATTTTTCCCACTGATAGGCTCTCCCGCAGCGACCTTTATCTGCTCTTTGATCAGGTCAAAATCCGTTACTTCCTCGGTAATCGGGTGCTCTACCTGAATCCGTGTATTCATTTCCATGAAATAGAAATTCCGGTTTTTATCTACAAGAAACTCAATGGTGCCAGCCCCTTCGTAAGCAATGGCTTCTGCACCTTTGATAGCGGCTTGTCCCATTTTCTCCCTTAAATCATCTGTAATGAACGGAGATGGGGTTTCTTCGACTAATTTTTGGTGCCTTCTTTGGATAGAACAGTCTCTTTCTGAAAGGTGGCAGGCCCTTCCGGTAGCATCTCCGATGATCTGTATTTCGATGTGACGGGGTTCTTCCACGAATTTTTCCAGGTACAGGCCATTGTTGCCAAAGGCTGCTGCGGATTCCTGCCGGGCATCATCCCAGGCTTTTTTGAAGCCTGCCGGTTCTTTGACAATCCGCATACCCCTGCCGCCTCCTCCGGCAGTGGCTTTCAGGATTACAGGATAACCAATGCCCTCAGCCAGGGAAAGCCCCTCTTCTATGGAACCAATCAGTCCTTCTGAACCTGGAATGGTAGGTACACCAGCAGCCGCCATGGTGGCTTTTGCAGTGGCTTTATCTCCCATTTGGTTGATCATTTCCGGACTGGCACCAATAAATTTGATATTGTATTCTTCACAAATCCTGGAGAATTCGGCATTTTCTGAAAGGAAGCCATATCCTGGGTGAATGGCATCCGCATTGGTGATTTCTGCTGCAGCGATTATCCTGGGTATATTCAGGTAGGAATCCTTGCTGGCAGGAGACCCTATACACACGGCTTCGTCCGCAAAACGGACATGCAGGCTATCCTTGTCTGCTGTGGAGTAAACCGCCACCGTTTTCACTCCCATCTCTTTGCAGGTACGTATGATACGTAATGCTATTTCCCCTCTATTGGCTATTAATATTTTGTTAAACACTTTTTTTGGTCAATTTGGTTGGAAAAATAATCAATTCTGTGTCTCAACCAGAAAAAGGGGCTGATCGTATTCGACAGGTGAGGCATCGTCTACCAAAACCTTAACGATTTTTCCTGAGATTTCTGACTCTACCTCATTGAAAAGCTTCATGGCTTCAATGATACAAACGGTCTGCCCTTTCTGGATGGTGTCTCCGATGTTGACAAAGAAATCAGAATCAGGATTAGGAGATCGGTAAAAAGTGCCAATCATGGGAGATTTGACTTCCAGAAGCGGGGGACCTGAGTTTTCATTACTTTCCGGTGCATCCTTTTTCGGTGCCGGCTCGGGAGAGGGTGCAGGTGCAGCCTGGCTGTAATGGTTTTCTACATTTTTTGCAGCAGGTACCTCAGAATTTTTTTTGATGGAAAGCTTGAACTCATCTGTCTCTATTTTTACCTCTGCCAATCCGGAATTGGAAATAAAGTCTATTAATTCTTGTATTTCTTTTGCTTTCATAAAACGTTTTATTTGAGAGTTGCACCGTAGGTTAGGGCTTCCCTGTTCTTATTATTCTGGATGTGATTTATTAAAACTATGTAATATAATTAATTTTTATCGCAAAATTAAGCTTTATTTCACTCTCTCCGAATAGGATCCATCCCGGGTATCTACCTTGATCATGATGTCCTGGTCCACAAAAAGGGGAACCATCACCACGGCCCCTGTTTCCAGAGTAGCGGGTTTTAAAGTGTTGGTAGCCGTATCACCCTTGATGCCAGGCTCGGTATAGGTCACCATCAGTTCCACGAATGGGGGTAATTCCACACCCAGTGGTCTTTCTGTTTCGTCGTGTATGAGAATGTCCACGACCTGGCCTTCTTTGAGCAGTTCCGGTCTTTCTATGAGCTTCTCTTCGATGGGGATTTGTTCGAAATTCTCCAGGTCCATAAAGTGGTACCCCAAATCGTCATTATAAATAAACTGATGAGGTCTTTTTTCTACCCTTGCCGTTGTTACCTTTTCACCGGCATTGAAGGTTTTGTCCAATACTTTTCCTGTTGTAAGGCTTTTTAATTTTGTCCTTACAAAAGCCGGGCCCTTTCCGGGTTTTACATGTTGGAATTCTACTATGGTCATGATATCATGGTTGAATTCCAGACAAAGGCCATTTTTAAAGTCAGCAGTACTTGCCATGTCCGAATTTTATTTAATTGTTATTTAGGGTCATAGCCCCACTTCAAATATACTGCTCCCCAGGTAAATCCACCACCAAAAGCAGCCAAAATTAAGTTATCTCCCTTTTTAAGCTGGGATTCATAATCCCATAGACACAAGGGAAGGGTGCCGGCAGTAGTATTCCCATATTTTTCAATATTGAGCATCACCTTTTCCTGTCCTATACCCATTCTGTTGGCCGTGGCATCAATGATTCTTTTATTCGCCTGGTGGGGCACCAGCCAGGCGATATCCTCAGCTACGAGATTGTTTTTTTTCATGATCCTGGCACTTACATCTGCCATATTGGTCACAGCAAATTTAAAGACAGTGGACCCTTCCTGAAAGACATAGTGCTCTCTGTTTGTCACCGTTTCCATTGTGGCTGGTTTCCTGCTGCCTCCTGCGCGCATGTGAAGAAAATCTGCCCCGGAGCCATCCGTATGCAGCAGGGAATCCATTATACCCAAAGGTTCTTCAGTAGGCTCAAGCAATACCGCTCCACCACCATCTCCAAATATGATGCAGGTAGTCCGGTCTTGATAATTGACTATGGACGACATTTTGTCAGCGCCTATGATAATCACCTTTTTGTGAGCTCCTGTTTCTATAAATTGACTACCTATGGTGAGGGCATACAAAAACCCGGAACAGGCTGCTGAAATGTCAAAGCTATAACTGTTCTTAGCACCTACATTGTGCGCTACAATATTGGCAGTGGCAGGAAAAAGCATGTCTGGGGTGACGGTAGCACAGATGATCAGATCTATATCTTCCGGGTCAGTTCCGGTTTTTTCCAATAAACCCTTCACTGCGGCCGTACCGATGACGGAGGTGCCCTGATTTTCCCCCTTTAAAATCCTTCTTTCCTTGATACCGGTCCTGCTGGTAATCCACTCATCATTGGTGTCTACCATGGTTTCCAGTTCTTTGTTGTCTAGCACATAGGGGGGAACCCAAGCATGTACACCTGTAATTACAGCTCTTTTTTTCATTTGATGTATTCTGGTCTCATTTAGAAATCGGGTAGGACTGTCGCAAATGTCTACAAATTGGACAGCATTTTGTGGCGAATCCTGATTTTAAATCCATTGCCTTTAAAGAATGATAAAGGCATAGGTAAATTTAGAAAGCCAAAATTATTTAAAATGTGCTTGTCCACCAAAGATTTTTTGGATATGTGAAAAATAATTGAAGCTTAACAGCCTGAAAACACCCCCAAAAGGCATTGAATTGTATTTCTGGCATTATTTCTTTAAATTAAAAAGCGTTTTTAGGAATTAAAGAATGTACCATGCGGATAAATGTAAATGACAAAGATTATACGGTGGTTGTGGATGGAAATCCCAGCCTGCTGGAAGTGCTCAGAGAACAACTGGACCTTACCGGTACCAAATACGGTTGTGGTGAGGCAGCCTGTGGGGCATGCAAGGTGCTGATCAATGGCACACCTACTCCAGCCTGCATCACTCCCGCTACGGTAGCCCAGAGTAAAAAGGTTGTCACCATCGAAGGACTGGAAAAAGAGGGGAAGTTGCATCCCGTTCAGGAGGTGTTGATGGAGGAAGATGTTTTTCAATGCAGCTATTGTGCTCCCGGAATGATAATCACAGCTGTTGCCCTTATGGAAAAGCAGGAAGCATTAAGTGATTCCGAAATAGTTGAAGGGATGAATGGCAACATTTGCAGATGTTGTACCTATCCCCAAATAGTCAGCGCATTGAGTAAATTAACCCAAAAGGCCAAAGCAGGATGAAAAACGAGCGGATCAAACAGAAAGGTGAGCAGCTTTCCGAAAGGAAGTTACCCGGAAAAGGGCTGAGTAGACGAAGTTTCTTTAAATATATGGGGGCAGGGATTGCTACCTATTTTGTCTGGACAGACTATCTGGCCTCCGGAGTATTGCCTAAAAGTGAAGGGGATCTCCTCGCTCCCGATCAGCTGTCTTCATGGATACATTTATCAGAAACGGGCCAAATAACAGTATTTACCGGTAAAGTGGAAGTGGGCCAGAATATCCGTACTTCGCTAACGCAGGTGGTAGCAGAGGAACTTTTTCTCCCGGTGTCTTCCATTACACTGGTAATGGGGGATACCCATCGGACTCCCTATGACCGCGGTACCTACGGAAGTTTGACGACTCCTCAGATGGCACCAATTTTGAGAAAAGCAGCGGCTAATCTTCGGGAAATATTGTTGGAACAGGCCAGAAAGGAATGGAAAATTGAAGAGGTAAGCCTTACAATGGATCAGGGAATGGTTCAGCACCCCAAAAACGGTAAAAAGTTAAGTTATGGGGATTTGGCAAAAGGAAAAACCCTGCTGCAACAGATGGATGATAATGTGCCCACCATAGAACCAACCAATTGGAAAATTGCAGGAACATCAGTTCCAAAAGTCAATGGCAGGGAATTCATTACCGGTAAACACCGCTATGTTTCGGACATGGTACTTCCCGGTATGCTGTATGGTAAAGTGCTCAGGCCGCCGGTCCAAGGTTCAAAATTGCGAGCGGTTAAAACGGAAAGGGCAGAAAGTATGGCTGGAGTTCAACTCGTAAGAGAGGGAGACTTTATTGGAGTGGTCGCCCAAAACACAAGGACCGCAGCCATGGCTTTGGCAAGCATTGAAGCCGATTGGGACAGTAGTCCTCAGGTTTCCCGGGCGCAACTTTTTGATCATTTGCTGAGCAGTGCAGAAAAAGGAAATCCTGTCAGTTCCCAGGTAACCAAGGCATTTGATGAATCAACCCATAAGATCCAGCATGATTTTGAAGTGCAGTATATCGCTCATGTACCATTGGAACCCAGGGCCGGGCTGGCCCAATGGACAGGAAATCAGCTGGAAGTCTGGACGGGAACCCAGCGTCCTTTTGGCGTGCAGGAAGAACTGGAAAGGACCTTTGATCTTCCCGGTGAGCAGATTCGCGTATACATGCCAGATACCGGTTCCGGTTATGGAGGCAAGCATACCGGAGAGGCTGGAATAGAAGCAGCAAGGCTTTCCAAAGCTACAGGTAAACCTGTCAAGGTAAACTGGACCCGGGAAGAAGAGTTTAAATGGGCCTATTTCAGGCCAGCAGGGTTGATCAAAGTAAAAGCAGCTGTAAAGGGGCAGGGTATTGTATCCTGGGAGTTTCACAATTACAACTCAGGAGGAGCGGGCATTGACCTGCCATACCTGGGAACCAACAAGCACCAGGAATACCACCGATCCGATACGCCATTAAGGCAAGGTTCCTACCGGGCTTTGGCTTCTACGGCCAATATATTTGCCATTGAATCCACCGTTAATGACCTTGCCAGAAAGATTGAGGCTGATCCCCTTCAATTCAGGCTCGATAATTTGGATAACGACCGACTTGAGGCGGTAATCAATGCTGCCGCCGGGGATTTTGACTGGAACCGGGCCAAAGCGGGACCGAATCATGGATTTGGAATGGCTTGCGGAGCAGTGAAAGGGGGATTTGTGGCTACCTTTGCTGAAATTTCCGTTGACCGGGAAAGCAGAGAGTTAAAGATAATTAAAGCCATAACGGCCTTTGAATGTGGTGCCATTATTAATCCCCGGCACCTGGAAAGCCAGGTAACAGGTTGTGTGCTTCAGGGTTTGGGAGGAGCCCTTTTTGAGTCCGTAGACTTTAAGGACGGGGATATCTCCAATGCCTTCCTGTCATCTTACCGGGTCCCCCGGTTTAAAGATGTGCCCGACATGAAAGTAATATTGTTGGACCGGAAGGATTTGCCATCTTCAGGGGCTGGAGAAGCACCTATTGTATGCATTGCTCCAGCGATCCGGAATGCCATTGATGATGCCGTGGGCGTAAAAATCAATCGACTACCCATGTTGCCTTCAGGAATTGTTCCTGAAGGGTGATCGATGGTCAATAAAGGAAGCCTGTTTGACTACAAAATGTATTGAGAAAGGTCTCGGTTTTTCACCAGAGAGCTGAGCCTTTCCTGTACCATATCTTTGGTGATCATGATTTTGCTGTTGGCTTGGATGGTGTCCGGTACATCGAAAAGAAAATCATTCAACAGATGACTCATCACGGTATGCAATCTTCTGGCACCAATATTTTCCACTTCTTCATTGATACTGAAAGCCAGAGCGGCTATTTCCTGGATGGCATCGTCCGTATATTCCAAATATACCTGTTCCGACTCAAACAAGGCCTGGTATTGTTTGGTCAGGGCATTTTTTGGTTCTTTAAGGATCTTATAAAAATCCTCCTGTGTAAGACTGGTCAACTCTACGCGTATGGGAAATCTACCCTGCAGCTCAGGGATAAGGTCAGAAGGTTTGCTTACGTGAAAAGCCCCCGCAGCGATAAACAACACATGGTCGGTGTGTACCAGTCCATACTTGGTGTTTACAGCACTGCCTTCTACGATGGGTAATAAATCTCTTTGTACGCCTTCCCTGCTTACATCGGGGCCTCCTCCTGATTTGCTTGATCCGGAGGCTATCTTATCTATTTCATCAATGAAAATGATGCCATTGTTCTCAGCGAGTTTGATGGCTTGTTCTTTCACCTCATCAAAATCGATCAGCTTGGATGCTTCCTCTTCCATGAGAATTTTTCTAGCTTCTGCAATCGTGACCTTTCTCTTCTTGCTTCGCTTGGGCATCATGTTGCTCAGCATGTCTTGAAGTCCTGCCATACTCGCTTCATCCATCATGCCATTGCCAATCATGCCTATGCCTGGAGTGGAAGACTGCTTAACATTGATTTCGATTTTTCTTTCCTCCAGCTCCCCGGCTGCCAATTTTTCCTTAAATCGCTCCCGGGTTTTTTCATTGAGCTCTTGTTCCGAAGCGTTGTCCGGATTGAAATTTTCCTTAGTAGTAGAGTGGCTGAACCCCTTTCCTTTGACCGGTGGTATCAAAATATCCAAAAGGATGTCCTCCACGATGATGGCCGCTTTTTCTTTGACTTCTTCGTTTTTGGCTTCCTTTACCAGGTTTATGGCCTGTTCTACCAGATCCCGAACCATGGATTCTACATCCCTGCCTACATAGCCTACCTCTGTAAATTTAGAAGCTTCTACCTTGGTAAAAGGAGCATTGGCAACCTTAGCCAGCCGTCGTGCTATTTCGGTTTTACCCACACCGGTAGAGCCAATCATCAGGATATTATTGGGTACGATGTCTTTTTGAAGTTCAGACTTGACCATCAGGCGTCTGATTCTGTTTCTTAGGGCAATGGCTACATTTCGCTTGGCATCGGTTTGACCAATGATGTATTTATCCAATTCAGCGACAATTTGCTTTGGAGTCAAATGATTCATGTTTTCCTTTTTTAGTTTTCCTCAGATTTTCTGGCTTCCTTATCAAAGGTAAACTTGACCGGTCGAGCTACAGTTTCTTTTAACAGTGAAAATTCCAAAACCTCACTGACATGGTCTACAAAATGAAACCGAACACCTTTCAGGTAACTCTCATCGATTTCTTCAATGTCTCGCATGTTTCTTTTACAGAGGATGATGTCTTCAATTCCAGCTCTTTTGGCTGCCAGAATTTTTTCTTTAATTCCCCCCACGGGCATTACCTTTCCGCGAAGGGTAATTTCGCCGGTCATCGCCAGTTTGGATCGGATTTTTCGTTGGGTATATACCGAGGCGATGGCCGTAAGCATGGTGATCCCTGCTGAAGGCCCATCCTTGGGAACAGCTCCTGCCGGTACGTGAATGTGCAGGTCATATTGATCGAAGACCCTGTGATCGATATTCAGGGTTTCTGCCTGAGACTTGAGATAGGAAATTGCTGTCATGGCAGACTCTTTCATTACGTCTCCTAATTGGCCGGAAAGTGTAAGTTTTCCCTTCCCCCTACTGATGCTGGCCTCAATGAAGAGGATTTCACCACCCACTGAAGTCCAGGCAAGTCCGGTGACAACTCCTGCAAGGGAATTGTCCTGGTAAATTTCTTTATCGAATATTTCACCACCCAGTATTTTTCTTACCAGCTGAGGGGTTATTTTTTTCTGGTAAAGCTCCTCGGTGGCAATGGATTTGGTGATATTCCTTACCACCTTACCGATTTGCCTTTCCAGGCTTCTGACGCCAGATTCCCTGGTATAGTCTTCAATGATTTTTACCAGCGCCTCATGTGAAAAAACGATGTCTTTTGCTTTTAAACCATGTTCTTTCCGTTGTTTGGGTACCAAATGTTTTTTGGCGATTTCTACCTTTTCTTCCATGGTATACCCAGTCACTTCTATGATTTCCATCCGGTCCCTAAGGGCAGGTTGCAGGGTCTCCAGTGTATTGGCAGTGGCAATAAAGAGCACCTTGGACAGGTCATATTCCTGGTCAAGGTAATTGTCTACAAAAGCATTGTTTTGTTCAGGGTCAAGCACTTCCAGAAAAGCTGAAGATGGATCTCCCCTGAAATCAGCACTCAATTTGTCGATCTCATCCAGGACGAAAACAGGATTGGAAGACTTTGCTTTTTTCATGTTCTGGATAATTTTTCCAGGCATGGCCCCTACATAGGTTTTTCTGTGACCTCTGATTTCAGCTTCATCATGAAGTCCACCCAATGACATGCGGACATATTTTCTACCCAAAGCCTTGGCGATGGATTTCCCAAGAGAAGTTTTACCTACTCCCGGAGGGCCATACAGACATAAAATGGGTCCCTTGAGGTCCCGTTTAAGCTTGAGCACAGCCAGGTATTCGATGATACGTTCTTTTACTTTATCCAGTCCGGAATGGTCGCGGTCCAGGATTTTTTTCGCTCTTTTCAGGTCGAAATTGTCTGAGGTAAACTCATTCCAGGGCAAGTCTATCAAGACCTCTACATAATTCAACGCAATAGGATATTCTGCTGCGGCTGGATTCATTCTCAGGATTTTATCCAGCTCCTTGTTGAACTGAATCCCTACCTCTTTGGGCCACTTTTTCTTTTTTCCCCGGGCCCGTAATTCTTCAACCTCCTTTTCCGGGCCCTCTTCTCCCAGTTCAGTCTGGAGGACTTTCATCTGTTGTCTGAGAAAATAATCCCTTTGCTGTTGATCAATATCTGTATGGACTTTTTTCTGGATTTCACTTTTCAGCTCCAGCATTTGTATGTCCTTCATCATGAACTCCAGCAGCAGGGTAGCCCTTTCGATCCCGTCATTGATCTCCAGCAATTTTTGTTTTGATTCAACCGGGGCATTGATATTGGAGGAGAGGAAGTGGGTGAGGAAAGGAGTGCTGTCTATGTTATCCAGGGCCACCTGAGCCTCTCTGGGTATTTCCGGATTCAGTTGTAATATTTTGAAGGCGGCCTCTTTGAGGGACTGTTCCAGCGCCTCTATTTTTTCGCTGTTGCTGGGAAAAGTCTCCTCCAGGTACCTTACGTTGGCGAGAAAATATGGGTCGTCAGTAATTTCTTTTTCTATTTGAAAGCGTTTTTTCCCTTGAATGATGATTGTGGTATTGCCATCTGGTAAGACAATCATTTTTATGATTTTGGCCAGGGTGCCTACTTTATAGATGTCTTCCCAGGAAGGATCTTCCATGTTCGGGTTTTTTTGCGCACAAACCCCTATCAATTTATCTCCCTTTTGTGCTTTTTTTACCAGTTTTATGGACCTTTGCCTGCCGACAGTAATGGGTATGACTACTCCGGGAAAAAGTACAGTATTTCTAACAGAGAGGACAGGTATTTCTTTTGGGAAATTCTCATTTTTCAGAGTTCCCTCATCGTCATCATCAGTAATCAGTTGTATCAGATCACCCTCTCCTGAATAATCGCCTAACATTAATGAATGATATAATTGATTGTCGCTATTGCTCATACAGACATTATGACAGGTATGCTGTCATGTTATTTTTTTAATATAGGAAAAATCTCTGTCAGTTCAGAGATTGTAATTGGAATATCCAAGGCTTATGCCAAGTTGATCCCGGTAACAAATTGTCAGGTATTCTAAAAATACATACCAATCAGGTGTAAGGAAATTCCTTACAGGAATACCATTGCCACCTGTCGAATAGGTCAGGTTCCTGTAAATAGCTTGAGAATATCGTTGCCAATTGCAAATACCATAATGGCTAAAAGCAATACCATACCCACTTTCTGTGCATTCTCCAGGAAACGGTCGGAAGGGCTCCTGCCTGAAATCATTTCATATAACAAAAACATTACATGACCCCCATCCAGGGCGGGAATCGGCAATAAATTCATGAAAGCCAGTATCATGGATATCAATCCTGTGATGGACCAGAATTTTGTCCAATCCCAGGTAGAACCATAAATTTTGGCCATACCAATGGGGCCGCTTACATTTTTCGTGGATACCTCCCCGGTAAACATTTTACCCATAGCCCGGGCGTTAATAATGACAATACTGAAAGCCCTTTCTGTGCCCAGGGGAATGGATTGGGCCAGGGAATATTTTTTACGCACTGGTTCCAGGAGGTTTTGTACCGCTATACCAATGGTGCCCTCTTCACTCACTGCTACATCTGTAATTAATTCCTGCCCTTCCCTTTCCAGGGTAATGGCCACTTTTTCCCCTTTATTTTCAGAAAGAACAGCTTGTAACTCATCAAAATAATAAGTTTCTGCCCCGTTTACCGCAAGTATTTTATCGCCTTTCTGCAATCCTGCTTCTTTGGCCGCACTATTCGGACTTGTGTCCAGTACGGCAAAAGGAAACCTGATATTTATAAAATTGGACATGCTTTCCTCATTGGAAAAAGAATTGATGAATCCATGCGGGATGGCGATCTGCTTGCGCTCTCCATTTCTCTCAATGGTATAATAGCCACCGGAACTCAACAAGGCATCTCCACTGCTCAGGTCGTTTAATGATTCGTAGGGCGTTCCATTGATATCCAGTATCTTGTCCCCATCCTGAAGACCTATTTGTTCACCAATATCATAGGCCACAATGCCGTGTTCTATAACCTGATCACGCGAAAAGTAGGTTTCTCCTTTGCTATAAACCAAAAATACAAAAATGATGATTCCGGTAATGACATTTACCAATATTCCACCGAGCATTACAATTAACCTTTGCCAGGCTGGTTTTGATCGGAATTCCCATGGTTGCGGTTCGGCAGACATTTGCTCGGAATCCAGGGACTCATCCACCATACCGGAAATTTTAACAAAGCCTCCCAAAGGAATAGCGCCAATCGAGTATTCTGTTTCTTTCCACTTGAAGCCGGCAATTTTTGGAGGGAATCCAATGGAGAATTTTTCAACTCTCATCCCAAACAGTTTGGCTGCCAGTAAATGACCCATCTCATGAAGACCTACCAAAATTGACAAGCCAAGTAGCAGCTGTGCTACCATTATTAATGTATCCATTATTTATGATCTACTAATGATTCGTTCTGATAATATTCTTGTTTCTTTATCTGTTTGAATGAGGTCATCCAAACCGGGGCTTTCAATAAAACCAATTTTTTCGATACTCTGTTCAATTAGTTCTGACATTTCAAGAAACTTGATTCTGTCCTGCAAAAATGCTGCCACGGCGATTTCGTTGGCAGCATTTAAGGCACATGCCGTATTTCCGCCTTTTTTCAGCGCATCAAAAGCCAAACCCAGGTTTTTAAAAGTTTCCATGTCAGGCTTTTCAAATTGCAGGTTGGGGTAGTCCATGAAATCAAAGCGGGGGAAATTTGATTTTACCCGCTCAGGATAAGACAAAGCAAACTGGATAGGAATACGCATATCTGGCAATCCAAGTTGTGCTTTTATAGAACCGTCTTCAAATTGAACAAGGGAGTGTATGATAGATTGGGGATGTACGATTACTTCGATCTGGTCTATATCCAGGCCAAAAAGCCACTTGGCTTCGATTACCTCCAGTCCTTTGTTCATAAGGGAGGCAGAGTCAATGGTAATCTTCGCTCCCATATCCCAATTGGGATGTTTGAGGGCCTGCGCTTTGGTTACCTTGCTCAGATAGGCCCTGTCTTTTCCGCGGAAAGGACCACCGGAGGCAGTCAGGATAATTTTTTCTATGGGATTGTGAAATTCCCCGACCAGGCATTGAAATATGGCCGAATGCTCGGAATCTACAGGATAAATATTAACTGCGTTTTTACTGGCCATTCGGGTGACCAGGTCCCCGGCTACCACCATGGTTTCCTTATTGGCCAGGGCAATGGGTTTACCTGCTTCTATGGCCTTTAGTGTCGGAATCAGACCTGCATAGCCCACCAAAGCAGTCAGTACGATATCCACCGTATCCATTTGCACGACATCAGCTAACGCCTGCTGGCCGGTATAAACTTTAATCGGATAGGCAGACAAGCTTTCCTTTACCTCCTGATATAAATCCTCATTGCCTATCACCACCACATTGGGCTTAAAAAGCAATGCCTGCTTGATAAGTAAATCTTGGTTGTTTTGTGCCGTAAGGACCTCTGCCTGAAATTTATCGGGGTGTTGGGAAAGAACTTCTAATGTTTGCGTACCTATACTGCCTGTGGAGCCCAGGATTGCCACTCGTTTGATTGTAGACATGGATTTGCTTTAATACTAAAAATAGTATGTTGGCTATTTCAACACCTTTCGTTAAATCTACTGACAAATTTACAAGGTAAAAACAGTTTTTCCTGCTTTTTCCCATACTTTTTAGTAGGGTTGTTATTTTGGCATAAATTTAGGAGTTAAAAAAAGAGGAAATCAGCTGGTTGCCTTTGCTAAATTTTGTTAAAAAATTGGCGGGGTTTTTATGGTTCCCGTATTTTCAATAAAAAAACCTTGAAAACATGCTAAAAAATATCGTTTTGGTAATGGTGTCATTTTTGGCGGGGATTTTCGGTGCATGGTTTTTTACTTTTGCAATCGAAAACGAAGCCAGTCTTATTTCCAGGGAAGAACAAATCCCGGATCTTGGACTTCAAACCTCAAACACCGGAAAATTTACACCCTATTCCGGGGAAAAGCCTGAATCTTATCCCAGAGCAGAGCCGGAATCTTTTATTGAAGCTTCCGAAAGCAGTACCCATTCGGTGGTGTTTATTAAAAATTTCTCAGGAACAGATTCCCGCAGGTATAGCATTTTTGATTATTTCTTCGGTCAGGGTGCCCCCCAGCAGCGCGTAAGCACAGGCTCAGGGGTTATTTTTTCCGAAGATGGATACATCATCACCAATAACCACGTGATAGATCGGGCTGAAACCATTGAAGTAGTCCATAAGAAAAGGACATATAAGGCCAGTTTAATTGGTGCCGACGCCAATACCGACATTGCCGTGTTAAAAATTGAAGCTGAAGATCTTCCCGCCATAGAAATAGGGAGTAGCAGAAATCTCAAAATAGGGGAGTGGGTTCTGGCTGTTGGCAACCCTTTCAATCTTACCTCCACTGTCACTGCAGGAATCGTATCAGCGAAGGAAAGGCAAATTAATATCATGGGAGGGGAATTTCCCTTGGAATCCTTTATTCAAACAGACGCACCGATTAATCCCGGAAATTCCGGTGGGGCTTTGGTAAATGTCAAGGGAGAATTGGTAGGCATCAATACAGCAATATTGAGCCGCACCGGCTCCTACACAGGGTATGGGTTTGCAGTTCCTGTGGATATCGCCGCCAAAATTGCCAATGATCTCATCCGGTTTGGAGAGGTCCAGAAGGCCATCCCCGGTCTGGAAGTAGAGGAGATTACTCCTGAGCTTGCTGAACAAATGGAACTTAATTCCCTTGATGGTGTGATGGTATCTCATGTGATCCGGAATGGAGCAGCAGCAAATTCGGGGATCAGGGAAAATGATGTGATCATAGGCATCGATGGTCATCCTGTTACGGGTATGGGTAGTTTTGAGGAGGCACTGTCCTATTATTACCCAGGGGATAAAGTTACGGTACAATTTCGACGGTCAAATAAACTTCAGAAATCTGAATTGACCCTTCAGAATATACTTGGCGGTACAGGAGTGATCAAGCGGACATTTTACACTTCCCCGCTACTTGGGGCAAAATTGGAGACGATAAATGCCATCGAAAAGGATCGCTACGGCATTGATTCAGGAATCAAAATCAGCGGGCTGAGCAGAGGCTACCTGTATGATCTGGGCCTTGGAGAAGGTTTTATCCTTACTCATGTCAATGATAAAATAGCTGAGGATCCCGAAGAAGTAGGGGGATTTCTCGAAGACTATAGTGGAAGGTTAAAGATAGAAGGCTTAACACCTGCTGGCAGGCCTTTTGTACAAACTTACACAATCAGGTGAAAAATCATATTTCCTTTACAGGCTGGTCAGGTTTAGCATAAGTCAACCTGGCCAGTTTTTTACCTAGATGATAGGAATCAATGCCTGAAGAAGTTACGGTACCCAATTTTTCCAAGTCAATAAAGCCGTCCTCACCTAAGGCTGCTTCTTCCAGGTAGACATGTTCTACACTGCCAATAACCAAAACAGTTTCATTGATGGCCAGGGTGAGGACGTCTGCCAGACTACAACCGATTTTCAGGGGGCTGGCAGCAACATAGGGTGCCTTAAATCCATCAATGTATTCTTCCTTTAATCCAGTAGCTGCAAATTCAGAGTCTTTCCATCGGGCACTGCTGTGGTGAGCGGCTTTATAAAATGTCTCGGTTACATGGTTGAGGGTAAAACATTTGCTTTGAAGGATATTTTCCAGGGTATGGCGCTCTACCGAATGAGGCCTGAATAAAATCCCTACCAGTGGCGGGCTTGCGCCTATGTGAAAAACCTGACTGAATGGGGCCAGGTTGGTTTTTTTCGTTTCTGCATGAATTGTTCCTATAAGATTCAGGCTTTTATAACCACTCAGGCAATTGACAAAATCTCTTCTAAAACCTTTTTCCGCCTCGAGTATGTCCTTTTGGGTAAAATGTTTCATCAGGTAATGATGGCTTCTTCCAGTGAATCACAGTATTTTATGTCCAGGTTTTCGATGATGTTTCCCGGGTTTTTTTCAAGTATCTCTTTTTTGGCAATCATGACCATTTTTTCGAACCATTTTTCGGCTGGAAGTATTTTGCGGTGTACCGTGATGCCTTCAAAGTACATTTCCTTTTTCCAATCCAGGAAATACCATTCCATACTTGGTTGGTGAAAAGCCCGCAAAGACCGCTTATCAAAAACAAACTTGTGAAATTTTCCTTTTTTGACAATGGCAGATATTTTACGGAAGGTTTCTTTAAAATCCTCAATGGGAACGTAATCTACCAGAAGCTCACAAATGATGATTCCGCTGCCTTCGTTGACCAAAACCTTGGCATACCTTCCTTCAAAAGATAAGTCAAAGTTTTTCATTGCTGATTTATTCAGGGTGTCGTTCATTTTTTCCACGTTTAAAAGCAATTACCCTTACGTTTACGGAATAAGTGATTAATAGATTTAGTGAAAAGAATTTTTTCTTTGCTTTTTTTCATTTTCTACCTCTTCCTTGAAATTGTCCAGATCTTCCTCAAGCTTTATGGCATAATTAATGGTCGTTTTCATCAGCTCCTGCTGCGCTTCTATCTGTTCTTTCAACCGAGACAATTCCAGATTCATTTCCAGCAATTTTTCCTCATAAGCCTTTCTAAGCCGCTCTTTCTCTATTTGGGCTTTTTTTAGCTCTGCTTTAAAAATCAAATATGATTCAGGTGGAGTCCTCATACTATGCTTAAATTTATTTCAGGGACAATACCCTATATCTGCTACACTTTGTTCAACCTAAATGTTGTAAGATAACCAATTTTTATCTAACGGCAGACAGGCCTCCATCTATTTTAAGAACCTGTCCGGTAATCCATGATGATTTATCTGATAATAAATACATCACTGCTTCAGCTATGTCGCTGACCTCTCCGTGTCTTCCCAAAGGGTGTCGTTTTCCTGCTGCTTCTTTCTTTTCAGGACTGGATAGCAGGGCTTCTGCCAGGGGAGTATCGGTTAAGGATGGGGCGATGGAATTGACCCGGATACCGGCATTGGCCCATTCAGCAGCCAAAGAGCGGCTCAGTCCCTCTACGGCACCTTTGGCTCCAGCAATGGAGCTATGGAATCCCATGCCTGTCTGCACTGCTACCGTACTGAACAATACTACTGATGCATTTCCTGACTTTTTCAGGGGCTTTTGCAAGGCCTGTAAAACTTTTATGGCACCCAAATAATTGATTTCAAGATCTTTTCTGAAGTCGGAAATATCAATGCGATGAAAGGGTTTGAGATGAATGGTCCCGGGGCAATAAACCAAACCATTTACTTCTTCAGGTAATCCATCCATATCCTTGAAGTCGGAACTGATATCCAATTGTCCTGATCCGGATTTTGATTTGGAAAACGTCAGCACATTTGCCCCGGCATTCTCCAAAAGCGTTTTTACTTTCTCTCCTATGCCACTGTTACCTCCAATGATTACAATATTTTTATTTTCCATATCATTCATATTTTATTATTACAATCCATTAAACTTTAAATTGTTTGACCCATTTGACCCATAAAGCCAAATTTGTTTTCCTGTAGAAGTAAAAAAAATCTCCCCTCGATACTTTTGAAGGGAGATAAGCATTTTTTAATAAAGTTATTAGCAGGAAGGGTATACCAACTTACCTGGATAGTTCCAGGTATTTGAGGAATTCATTTCTTCTTTGAGGATTTTTTTCGAACAGGCCGCTGTAAAACGATGTCACGGTACTGCTGCTGTTATCCTTTACCCCTCTGCTGGAAACACACATGTGATCGGCGTCCAGGATGACTGCTACATCTTCTGTTCCAAGCGCGGTCCTGAGTTCGTTTCCAATTTGAACCGTCAACCTCTCCTGTACCTGAGGCCTCTTGGCAAAATATTGGACAATACGGTTAATCTTTGACAATCCGATGACATGACCATTGGAAACATAGGCTACATGAGCCTTGCCGGAAATGGGCACAAAATGATGTTCACAATGAGAATAAAACGTGATGTTTTTTTCCACCAGCATTTCATTATAGCGGTACTTGTTTTCAAAAAGTTTGGCTTCCGGCTTGTTTTTAGGGTCAAGGCCGCTAAAAACCTCTTTCACAAACATTTTTGCTACTCGCTTGGGGGTGCCCTTCAGACTGTCGTCCGTTAGGTCTAAACCCAGGACATGCATGATTTCCTTAAAATGCTTTTCTATCAATTCCATTTTAAGCTCATCATCCATTTCGAAGGCATCTTCCCGCAATGGTGTTTCATGGGACGAAGCTATGTGCTCATCTCCCAATTCTTCTATAGCCTGATTGAGATCAATCCCCGCTGAATTCAACAAAGTTTCTTTCTGTTTCATATAATCGAACTGTTAAGTCGTATTTATTTTCAATTTTTTCTCTCAAAATATTCCAAATAACCACAGCAATGTTTTCTGCAGTTGGGTTAAGGGTTTTAAATTCATCAGTATCTAAATTTAAGTTTTTGTGATCAAATCTATCGCTTACATGTTCCTTAATCAAATCCTTTAACAACTTCATGTCATAAACATATCCTGTGTCAGGATCAATAGGGCCTTCGAGTTTTACGACAAGGTCATAATTATGTCCATGGTAATTATCGTTGTTGCACTTTCCAAAAATTTCCTTGTTTTTTTCTGCTGTCCAGTTGGGATTGTGCAAACGGTGTGCTGCATTGAAATGAGCTTTTCGGTAGACGGCGATTTTCATAGGAATTTTAACAGCTGTAATGTTAAATTTGTTTAATAATGATCGTAATTAATTCAACAAAAATGATAAATACTTATTTTCCAGGAGATTTAATTTAAAGTAATATTGGTTTGCCCGGATCTTTGCTAAATGATTTTCAACGCAAACAACAACAGTTTTAGGCCAATGGGTTCAAAATTTTTTCAATTATAAAGGGTTAATTAAATAATATTTTGAATTAAAATAAATTTTTTAGGTTTAGATGTTGTTTATGTATATGAAGGAGTAAGCAAAGGCTCTTTTCGAAATAAGTATCCTTTTACTTTACTATCATTCAAATGATGAACAAGTTTATTATTGTACTTCTTTTTTTAGGCAGTCCGGTGCTTTCATTTGGTGATGCCCGACTTATCAGTCCTGATCAGGAAAACATGCGGGCATTGAGTTTCAACGAATCCGATGAGCTTACCCTGCTGACCGATTTAATCTGGCAAAACATACAGCAGGAAGCGGGGTCACTAAGAAAGCAGGTCCTGGAGCTGGCATTGAAAGGGTACCAGCAAATGCAGGAGCAAGGCTTGTTAAAAGAAGGAAAGCCGTTAACTGTAATCGATTTTGACCTTCCCTCTACCCAAAAGCGACTCTGGGTCATTGATATGGAAAGTCAAAAATTGCAGCATACTTCTCTGGTGTCCCATGGAAAAAACTCAGGCCTGATTAAAGCCGAAAAATTTTCCAATACTCCGGAAAGCCATATGAGCAGCCTGGGCTTTTACTTGACCGGGGAAACTTATGTGGGTAAACATGGGGCTTCCCTGCGACTAGATGGATTGGAGAAAGGAATCAATGACATGGCCAGATCGCGGGCAATAGTCATTCATGCAGCAGACTATGCCGAGCCTACATTTTTGAAAAACTACGGTAGATTGGGAAGAAGTTTGGGGTGTCCGGCACTTCCTACAGAGAATTACGAAGAAATATTGGCACTGATTAAGGAAAAAAGTTGCTTGTTCATTCATGCCGATGAGGCATCCTACAAAAAACAATCAGTTTTCGTAAGCCAGGGGTAATTTCAAAAGCTTGAGCAAATCATCATCCCTGGAATAAATGTCTCTTCGAATATTTTCCCGGTTTGCCCCATCTGTCCAAAAAGTCAGGTAAAGGATGATTACGGGAATTTTCTTTTTTAAATTTACCGGTTGTTCTTTTCCACCATTCATGGTATCCTTTATCCTTTCCTCGGTCCACAGGCGTTGATCAGCCAGCAGGATTTGTGCCAGTTCCAAAGGTTTTTGAATACGGATACATCCCGAACTCAATGCCCTGTCTGCCCGGAAAAACAATTCCCTGGAGGGCGTATCGTGGATGTATACATTGTATTTGTTGGGAAACATGAATTTCACCAATCCCAGGGAGTTTTGTCTTCCTGATGCCTGTCTTACCATATAGGGGAAACTATCACTGCTAATGCCTGCCCAATTAATGGTATTCGGATCTATCTCCTTGCCGGAGAAATCCAGTATTTTCATATTTTTTCTAGCCAAATAATCAATGTCTTTTTTTACCGCTGGAATAACGTCATTTTTCAGGATGGTAGGAGGTACGGTCCAGGTCGGGTTAAATACAAGATAAGACATTTCTGCATTGAATACAGGAGTCTTACGGTAGGATTGCCCCACAATGGCATTGGAATGTAATAAAGTATCCCTTGCTCTGATATAGTCCATGGAATAGTTGGCTATGTTTACAAGGATCAATTCCTGAAGGGTTGTGTCCGGCAGCCATCTCAATCTTTCCATATTTACCATTGCCTTTTCGATCAAAGTCCTTGGAGATTGGTTCAAGGCCTGAATGGTAGCTTTACCAAGTTTCCCGTCTGGTTGCAGTCCATGCCTTAGCTGAAATCTTTTAACACCTTCTGCCATGAGGCTGTCGTAAACATCTATCCGTGTGGTATCTGGCGCATAATTTTCCAGGTCCTTCCAAAAGATCAGAATATCCCTGATCGCAGGAACTTGTTCGGCTCTTTGTCCGGGTTCCAGTGGTTTCTCCGGTTCGGGGTTATTCCAAAGCAGACCTGATCCGGTTTGTTCCAGCTCATGGTACTTTTTTAAGGAATGTCTCATCCTCTGATAAATCGGGAACTTTGGGTGAAGACTAAATAGTTGTTGACGGACATCTTGTCTGGCCAGTGCCAGGTTTAATTTTTCAAGTACCTTGGGATCATCTTCTTTCGATTGGATATCCCAGATACCCTTCAGGTGTTCGGGATGTACTTTTCCCTGATACAGGTGTTTGGCCAAAAGGATAAAAGCATCACTGAGCAGGATGTCCATCAAGGCCAAATCTCGTTCAGTTACCGATGTACCGTTCAGGGACTTTTCAAATAAAATATTAAGTTGGTCCAGGTGATAGTCCTTTGGGATCAGACCGTCAAATTTGGACTGTTGGATGAGCAGCCTCAGTTCCAATGCCTCGCAGGAAGGTGTTGATCCGGCTAACCAGCCTGGCATAAAAGCCCTCTCAGAGTAAAAGGTAAGGAGGTAAGACCTGGAATAAATCCTGCCGCCCAGGTATTCCATTTTGAGTTGCGATTCATCTCCTTCCAATAAATCCCTGATTTCAAATGCCGTTCCCTGGTTTAATGCACCTGATGAGGCTTGAAAAGGGAGAAGGAAAAGACAAATGAGCATGTTTGAGACTAAATACACATCGTACAATGGGTTACTCATGTTAACTGATAGTTTTTGAATTCATTTCCTAGATCCCATGCTTTCTTCAGCATCCCCAGAAAGCTATCCATTTCAGCCAAAGGAACCATGTTTGGCCCGTCACTCAAGGCCTTTGCTGGGTCCGGGTGGGTTTCTATAAAAAAACCATCCACTCCTGCTGCTCCAGCGGCTCTTGCCAGAAATGGGGCCATTTGTCTTTGCCCCCCGCTGCTGCCTTGGTTGCCCCCCGGTTGTTGTACGCTATGGGTCACATCAAAAACCACCGGTGCAAACTGTCTCATGATAGGTAATGCCCGCATGTCTACCACCAGATTATGGTAGCCCAGGGAAAAGCCCCTCTCCGTAAGACATACCTGCTGATTGCCGGTAGAGCGGATTTTATCTACGGCATATTGCATGTCTTCAGGGGCCATAAATTGTCCCCTCTTAATTTTTATGGCTTTTCCTGTTTTCCCAGCCGCCAGCAATAGGTCTGTCTGCCGGCATAAAAAGGCAGGTATCTGAATCACATCCACCACTGCGGCTACAGCTTCTAACTGATAGCTTTCATGTACATCTGTAACCAAGGGTACCCTCAGGGTATTACCTACTGTTTGTAGCACCTCCAAAGACCGGTCAAAGCCTATGCTTCTGAAAGAGGCTCCGGAGGTGCGATTGGCCTTGTCGAAGGAGGCCTTAAACACATAGCCAAAACCATGTTTTTGGGCATATTTCTTGACCTGGGTGCCGATTTCCAGGCATATATCAAGGCTTTCCACGGCACAGGGTCCGGAAAATAGTACCGGCTGATCGCCCCCTAGCCGGAGGTCTTCCCTGATGGACATTTTGTGCGGGCTTTTTTTCATTGCGTTGAATTTTAGAAGGAAAATCTTTGTGGCTTGAAAGGGTTTTACAAACTGATTTTTAGTCCTCCCTGTGCATAAAGGATGATATCTGCTAATTCCCGGAAGGCGCCTTCCCCTCCATTTTTGACAGTGACGTAATCTACTTTATCTCTGATATAGATCATGGCATCAGCGGGAGAAGCAGCAAGCCCAACCCTGCTGAGGAGTTCGAGGTCAATGAGGTCATCTCCAATATAGGCTACCTCATCAGTGGAAATCCCCTTTTTTTCTGCAATTCCCTTCAGAGTGGACCATTTATCGCGGACACCATGTAAATGAAAATCAACCTTCATTTGCTCACAGCGGAGCGACGAAACCTTTACATCCCTACCGGATAGGATGCCGGTTTCAATACCTGCAAGTTGCAGGTATTGAATGATCTGTCCATCTTTCACCTGAAATTTTTTGTACTCCATTCCCTGGTCATCCAGAATGATTCCTCCATCAGTCAGCACCCCATCCAGGTCTGAAACCAAAAGCTTGATCCGCCTGGCTTTTTGAATCAGGTCTTCCGGTAAGTGGTCAAAATAATGCATTACCTTTTGTTTTTCCACTGAATGGAGTAGAGGTCCAGCCTTCTTTGTGCCAGATTCCGAACGCTGCCTGCTTTCCGTAATTTGGTCAATAAGTCCAGGTCTACATCTGCTACTATGGTGGTCTCTGTATTGAGAGAGGCTTCAGCAATGATGGCATCGTGAGGGAAGGAAAAGTCAGAGGGAGAATATATGGCTGCCTGGGAATGCTGAATATCCATATTTTCCACTCTTGGCAAATTACCCACCGAGCCTGTAATCGCCACGTAGCATTCATTTTCGATGGCCCTGGATTTGGCACAGGTACTTACCCTAAGGTAGGCATTTTTCGTATCCGTCCAAAAAGGGACGAACAGGATGTCCATTTCCTTCTCTGCGAGAATGCGGCTCAATTCCGGGAATTCAATGTCATAACAGATCAAAATCCCCACCTTGCCCGCATCGGTATCAAAAACCTTGATGCCATTTCCTCCCTGCAGTCCCCAGTAGGATTGCTCATCAGGAGTGATGTGCAATTTATACTGTTTATCCATGGTACCATCTCTCCTGCAGAGATAACTCACATTTCGCAGTTTTTTTCCATCATACTCAGGCATGCTTCCGGCGATGATGTTCACATTATAGGAAAGGGCCAGGTCCCGCATCCGAATGACAATCTCCTCCGTGTAATCTGCCAGATTTCTGATGGCTTCTGAGGCGTCCATTTTGTTGAATTCTGCCAGTAAGGGCGCATTGAAAAACTCCGGAAACAAGCAGAAATCTGATTTGTAATCCGATACCGTATCGACAAAAAACTCCACCTGTTGCATCAGGTCATCCACATCAGTGAAGCGTCTCATTTTCCATTGAACCAAACCTAGTCGGACGATGGTTTTTTTGTTGCCAATTAGTTTTTCTTCCTTTTCATAATAAATGTTGATCCATTCCAGCAGGGTGGCATAAGCCCTGGAATCGGTGTCCTCAGGCAGGTATTTGGTGATTACCTTCCGCACGTGAAATTCATTCGCCAACTGAAAGGAAAGTACAGGGTCAAATATTTCTTTGTTTTTGACCAGCTCTATGTATTTCCTGGGCGACATCTGGTCGGCATATTTATTATATCCCGGAATCCTTCCTCCGGCAATTATGGACCGTAGGTTCAGGTTTTCGCAAAGCTCTTTTCTGGCATCATAAAGCCTTCTACCCAAACGAAGTCCTCTGTATTCCTTGTCTACAAATACATCCGTACCATAAAGGGTATCTCCTTCCTCATCGTGCGTGTCAAATTTCCCATATCCGGTTATCTGGTCGTAGGTGTGGTTATCTCCATATTTTGAATAATCCACTATCAGACTTAATGCTACTGCTACAACTTTCCCATTATCCTCCAGGCAAATTTGTCCTTCAGGAAAGGCATTCAATTGATTTTTAAATTCCTCCTTGGTCCAGGTCATTCCCTGGGTTTTGTAGGCAGAAACCATGATATCACGGATATCATTGAAATCGGAATGTTTGATATTCCGGAGTTTAAGTCGGTGTTCGAGTTCTTCTTTTTGTTTACTCATAACGTAAAATTAACTACAAATTTACCTAAATTGATGGCTAATGATCAATCTCAACTGGAATTTATCCCTATTTTTTCAGCAAAGAAGAAAAGAGAGGACAAACCGGACTTCCCTGGATAAAATATTAGCGCAGTTCCATTTAATTCCCGGCAATAAAATCATATATTGGAGGCTATCTGTTGCCTGGTTCAGGGTTAAATTTTGATCAATGGAGCATATTGAAGCATGAAGGAAATAATTGAAGATATTAAGAACGGTGATTTTGAGGCCTTCTTAGGGCATTTTAACGATTTACTAAATCTGAAATTGTTGATGCTTGGGGATACCAAATTAACACTAGGCTTATTCATCAGTCTTACGGTTGCCATTTTCTTACTTTTTTTCATTTCGGAATTGGCCAGAAAGTTTTTGGCCAACAAAGTATTGAGCCGGTACAAACTGGAAGTAGGCATCCGGCAGTCCATTGCAACGATTTTTAAGTACATCATTATCATTTTTGGGCTGGTCACCATTCTTCAAAATAGCAATGTGGATTTAAGTGCTTTGGGTATTTTGGCAGGAGCCATAGGGGTAGGAATTGGCTTTGGTTTACAGAATATCACCAATAATTTCATCAGTGGATTGATTATTCTGTTTGAAAGACCCATAAAAGTCGGAGACAGGATTGAGGTCAATGATGTCTACGGGGATGTAGTAAAGATATCGGCCAGGTCGACTATGGTGTTGACCAATGATAACATTTCCGTCATAGTGCCCAACAGCCAGTTTATCGACAATGCAGTGATCAACTGGTCCCATAATGACCGGAATATACGGTTTAATATTCCTGTAGGCGTTTCCTACAGGGAAGATCCGGCAAAGATCAAAAGAATTTTACTTGAGGTGGTTAAGGCGAATGATGGGGTGCTAAAGTATCCTGAACCGGATGTGCTGTTTGAGCAATACAACGATAGCAGCATTGATTTCAACTTGAGGGTTTGGACATCTCAATACATTAACAAACCCAGGGTATTGAAGAGTCAATTGTATTATGAGATTTTCAGGCGTTTTGGAGAAGAGAAGGTTGAAATCCCTTTTCCACAGAGAGACCTCCATATCCGCTCAGGTCTGGAGAAATTTACTCCATCGTAATTTTTTTTATTATTACCTTTTATTTTATATTTAGGGCTTTAATTACCAATGGGTTATTAGGGTAGGATATAGGTGAAGCTTTTTATGCGTAGATTCTTTTTAGTTGCAGTATTTTTTTTACTGTTATTTTCAACAGAAATATTTGCCCAAAGCATGTATAGGTTCAGGTTTGAAGAGCCTTGGTCCTTTTCTTTACAGGCCGGACCCTCTCAGTATTTTGGTGATTTGTATGCTTTGTGGCAATATAATGAAGGAATACAACCGGACTACAATGTAGCCATGAGCGGCAGGTATACTTTCGGTACCAACCTTAAAGCCAGAGCAGATATTACTTACTACCAAATTTCAGGACAGGATGTCAAAGCAGACCCCAGAAGTGGTCGAATTCCCAGAGATTTAAATTTCCGGGCCAGAAATTGGGAAGGGGCATTTTTGGTTGAATACTACTATAAACCCGTAAAAGTTTACAACATTACCCGTGAGTTTATCAATCCCTACTTGTTTTTTGGAGTTGGAGCCAGTACCAACAAGCCCAGGACCCTTTACAGGGAAGAGTGGGTCGATTTAAGACCGCTTAGAACGGAAAATGAGTTGTATTCCGATGTGGTAATGGTGTTTCCAATGGGTTTGGGCCTGAAATACAAGGTCAATGTGTACATGGATTTTTTTATTGAAGGAAATTATCGTTTCACGCTTTCAGATTACATGGATGATATCAGCACCTTTAATATTTCCGGATATTATGAGGAACTGATTGCCGATTATGTTTCGGGAGAAAATCCCGACAGGCTCAGGTACTCGGTAAGACAGGCCAGGTACCTTTTGCCCAACGGTGAGCCCAATATAGAAATGATAAGAAACAGCCGGGGGGCTCCCCGAAGAGGAAGCGGCGATCCCCGGTTGGACGAACCTGAAGCAAGGTATGATGGGTATTTTACTTTAAATTTTGGGGCGGAAATTTATTTCTCTGAAGATATCTGGGACAACTGGATTTTTAGATACAGGGGCAGGGGATTCAGGTTTTGGTGATTTATCCAGGGCTGTTTTTCTTCATTTGTTAGATATTTCTTTTCAGAGGTTCATATTGAAAGTGAATACCGATATTTTTTATAATTTTGAACCTGAATCTAAATACAAATTGACCAAAGCTGCAAATGTCTGATTATAATTTTCGTGCCATTGAGAAAAAATGGCAGGGCCGCTGGGAGCAATCCGGGCTTTTTAATGCCAAAGTAGATACCGGAAAACCTAAGTTTTATTCATTGGACATGTTTCCCTACCCCTCTGGAGCGGGGCTTCATGTAGGGCATCCCCTGGGCTACATCGCTTCCGATATCGTTACCCGGTACAAAAGGTTAAAAGGCTTTAATGTATTGCATCCCATGGGATACGATTCCTTCGGATTACCTGCAGAGCAATATGCCATTCAAACCGGACAACATCCTGCCATTACCACCGGGGAAAATATCAAAAGGTATACCGAACAACTGAAAAACATAGGCTTTGCCTTTGATTGGGACAAGGAAGTGAGGACCTCCGATCCGGACTACTACCGCTGGACACAGTGGATTTTCATGCAGCTTTTTGATAGCTATTATGATCTGGATGCAGATAAGGCCATGCCCATCAATCACCTTGTCTCGATTTTTGAAAAAGAAGGTAGTCAGGGAGTTCGTGCCGTTTGCGATGAAAACCCATCTTCCTTCAACCAGGCGGACTGGCAGGGATTTTCGGAGTCGGAACAACAAAAAATTTTACTGCAATACCGGCTTACCTTTCTTGCTGAAACCACGGTCAATTGGTGTGCGGCACTGGGTACGGTACTTTCCAACGACGAAGTAAAAGACGGCTACTCGGAAAGAGGAGGACATCCGGTGGAAAGAAAGCGCATGAGGCAGTGGAGCATGCGGATTACAGCTTATGCAGAGCGCCTGCTCAGGGGCCTGGACAAACTGGAATGGCCGGAACCAGTCAAAGAAATGCAGCGGAACTGGATTGGAAGGTCTGTAGGGGCTGAAATGGTGTTTGATATAAAAGGACATGCGGAAAAAATCAAAGTATTCACTACCCGAATTGACACCATTTACGGGGTAACTTACCTTGCATTGGCACCCGAGCATGAGTTGGTAGGACAATTGATCACCGATGAGCAGCGGGAAGCCGCCGAATCCTATGTAGCCCAGGCCAAAAACCGTTCCGAAAGGGATAGGATGGCCGATGTGAAGACCATTTCAGGTGCCTTTACCGGAAGTTATGCTACCAATCCTTTCAATGGAGAAAGCATTCCCATCTGGATTGCCGACTATGTATTGGCCGGATATGGCACCGGGGCGGTGATGGCGGTACCAGCTCACGATGAGCGGGATTATAATTTCGCCAAACACTTCGGACTGGAAATCAGGCAGGTGATTGAAGGCAGCATGGAAGATGGTTCTTTCCCGGAAAAGGGAGGGACCATTATGAATTCCGGATTTATCAGCGGTCTGGAAATGCAGGCGGCCATGGACAAGGCCATCGCCTTTCTGGAAGAAAAAGGAATAGGAAAGGGAAAGATCCAATATAAAATGAGGGATGCCATCTTTACCCGGCAGCGGTACTGGGGGGAGCCCTTGCCCGTGTATTTTAAAGAGGGATTGCCCTACCTGATAGCCGAAAAGGATTTGCCCCTCAGGTTGCCTGAGGTGGACAAGTACCTGCCCACCGAGGATGGGGCACCACCGCTGGGAAGGGCCAGAGACTGGACCTACACCACTTCAGAGGGGTCGTTTCCTCTGGAAATGAGTACCATGCCGGGCTGGGCTGGGTCGAGTTGGTATTTTTTCAGGTACATGGATGCCAAAAACCAGGAAGTCTTTGTCAGTCCCGAAGCAGCAGCTTACTGGGATGCGGTGGACCTGTATATAGGTGGTGCGGAGCATGCCACCGGGCATTTGTTGTATTCGCGATTCTGGACCAAGTTTCTCTATGACCGGGGCCTGGTGCCCATAGCCGAGCCATTCCAGAAGATGATCAACCAGGGCATGATTCAGGGCAGGTCCAATTTTGTGTACAGAAAAAAAGGCAGCAATACCTTTGTCAGCCTGGGACTGATCAAGGATCATGAAGTGACTCCCATGCATGTGGACGTCAATATTGTCCACAACGATCAGTTGGACCTGGACGCATTTAAAAAATGGAGGCCTGACCTGGCTGATGCTTCGTTTATCCTGGAGGACGGAAAATACCTCTGTGGTGCAGAAGTAGAAAAAATGTCCAAATCCAAATACAATGTGGTCAATCCTGATGATGTCATAGAGAGCTATGGGGCGGATACCCTGCGGCTGTACGAAATGTTTTTGGGCCCGCTGGAACAGTTTAAGCCCTGGAATACGAATGGGATAGATGGGGTTTTCAAGTTTTTGAAAAAATTATGGCGCCTCTTTCATGACCAAAATGGAAACTGGCAGGTGACGGATAAAGAGCCCTCAAAGGAGGCCTTCAAAGCCCTGCATAAAACCATTCAAAAAGTGGAGGAGGACATTGAACGGCATGCATTCAATACTTCGGTTTCTTCCTTTATGATTTGCGTCAATGAACTTTCTGCGCTCAAGTGCAACCAAAGGGAAATTCTGGAACCCTTATTGGTTATCCTTTCTCCCTATGCTCCGCATATTGCAGAAGAACTTTGGGAGAAAATGGGACATGAGCAATCCATCATCCTTGAAACTTACCCCAAGGCAGAAGAACAGTACCTTATAGAAGACAGCCATGAATACCCTGTTTCCATTAACGGAAAGATGCGGGCAAAAATTAAACTGGCATTGAGTCTTTCAAAAGAAGAAATCGAAGCAGCTGCCCTGAAACATGAGGACTTGCAAAAGTGGATTGACGGAAAAACGCCTAAAAAAGTCATCGTGGTGCCGGGAAAGATTGTCAATATCGTGCTGTGACGGATATTTGGTGAGGCGGGAGATGGTGTTTGTTTAAAATGGTTAACCGCAAACATCTACCTTTTTACCCGGTTCAGCCGCCAAAGTCGCATCCTTCCCCGCCTTTTAGTTGCATTGACCCACTTCCGAACAGCAAGCTTGCGGTTCGGAACCTGACAGGCCGGGTTCCGAAGTACTACCCCCCAGTTCCGAAGTACCCTCTTCAAGCAGAAAATTCGAAAAGCTTCGGTCAACGTGTCAGGGTTTTTATATTTTAACCGGAAAGTTTCGATTTTTGGGTCAAAATGTGCGCTTCCGAACCTTAAGATGGGACTTCCGAACCGCAACGTTCGGGTTCCGAACTTCAGGCTTGTCAGTTTGAAGTCCCCCTCCCCACTTGCGAAGTAGGGAGTGAGACCTTGGTTCAATTCAATGCAAATTACCTTATATTGAGAAATGATTTCGTATGACGGAGCTCCGTTTCCCAATAGGGCCATCTTAAACGCTATAGAACTCAAAACCACATGACCAAAGGAATTAAGGACAAAAAGGTTCAATCCATTTCTGAGATAACATTCTCCGGATGGAAGGCCATATTGATAAACGTAAAAGAGCAGATTGGCGAAAATAATGTAGTCATTGTTTCGGCCGGTGTAGGATTTTTCGGTTTTCTGGCCATTTTTCCCGCAATCATGGCCCTGATTTCCATATATGGTTTCGTCATGGATCCACAGCAAATCGAGGAACAGGTATCTAAAATCAGTTCGATGATGCCAGAGCAGACGCATGAAATCCTCCAATACCGGGTGGATCAGTTTATCAAGCCCACGGGAGATTCCCTGGGATGGGGTACCGTTTTTGGTATTCTGCTGGGAATCTGGATTGCCAATATTGGGACAAAATCATTGTTTAGGGGAATAAACATCGCCTATGAGACCAAAAGTAACCGGGGGATACTCAAACACAATGGGCTTACTTTATTATTTACTTTTGGAGCCATCATTTTAATCATTCTAAGTGCTGCCCTGATCGTGGCATTTCCTTCAATCGTGGAACAAATAGGTTTACCCGACAATATGGAACGCCTTATCAGTTGGCTGCGGTGGTTGATCATGGGGCTTATCCTGGTGGGCAGTATTGGCCTGATTTATAGATTTGCGCCGGGAAGAAAGCGGCCTGAATTCAAGTGGGTCATTCCAGGTGCCGTATTGGCCACCCTTTTGTGGCTTTTGGCTTCCTGGGCATTTTCCTTTTACATCCGCAATTTCTGGAATTTAGGTGAAATCTATGGCTCCATATCGGCGGTTGTATTTCTGATGCTGTGGCTTTTTATCAGCACTTTTATTATTCTCCTGGGAGCAGAATTGAATTCCGAAATAGAGCAACATGCCATGAAGGGATAAAGATTAAAGCTGGTTATTTTTACTATTTTTCATAGAAAAGGAAATATTCGCTTCTTACTTTTTTAAATGGGTACAAGCGTTTATACACGTGTAAAAACACGGAATATATATTTTAGAAAGCTTTTTATTGTAGCAATAGAAGAAAATACGGACAGAAGCCAATATTGATTTGGAAAATAGGTGTCGCAAACACCTGGGTCAGGTGGTTTGCCCCGGGAGATGCTGAACGGCCAGGAAGAATGGAAATGAAATACCTAATTGATGGTTTTTGAATATTTTTTATATTTAGAAGCTTTTTCCCCTAAGGCCAAAAGGGAAATAACCGCAAGGGTTGCGGTTAGCCAGGAGTTGGCGTGCATTTAAACCAACACGAAATTGAAGATTATAACTTGGAATTGTAATGGAGCATTTAGAATGAAGTTTGAACATATTTCGGACTTCAACGCTGACATTTACATTATCCAAGAATGTGAAAACCCAGCCGAATGTCAACACCCAAAATATCAAAAATGGGCTGAAAACTACATTTGGATTGGCGACACCAAAAACAAAGGGCTTGCAGTTTTCGCCCGACCAGAAATTGAATTAAAGAAACTTGATTGGTCAAACAAATTCAAAGACCACTATGTAAAGCACTTTTTACCGTGTAAAATCAATCAAGACTTTGACTTGCTTGCTGTTTGGACTCACCCAAATAACTCACCCAATTTCGGCTACATTGGACAATTATGGAAATACTTGCAAGTCAATAAAGACAAACTAAATACGACAATTATCGCAGGAGACTTTAACAGCAATACGAAATGGGACGAATGGGATAGATGGTGGAATCACTCTGACGTAGTTAACGAATTGAAGGAACTTGGAATTGAAAGCCTTTACCATAAATATTCAGGAGAGCAGCAAGGAGCCGAGACTAGTCCGACTTTATATTTCCGACGAAAACTCGAAAGACCATATCACATTGACTATGTTTTTGGTGCTCAAAGATTCTCTGACCGACTAAAAAATATTGAAATTGGACACGCTTACAAATGGTTAGAAATAAGCGACCATATGCCTGTAATTTGTGAGATTGACGACTGAAAAAATAAAAAACGACACGTCAACATCGGCTATAGCAAATTCGGGCTAAAGTGCTAAAATGAAAGTGGTTACAAAAAACAAACTAACTGCTAAACGGAAAAGTAAGTGCCTTGAAATCCCGCACTTGCCATAACCACGACCGTGTGCGATTTGAAGTCACAGAGCCATGAAACAGCTCCTTGACATGCTGATGTACCGATGGGAGAATTTAATTATTGGCACGTCCTCCCGAAGTCGCCCTTCCGAGGGAGTTTTCAAAACGACCTATGCTGCTGCAAAGGAAACAATGTGGTGTTGAGCGATAGGTTTTAAAAGCAGGGTAAAGACCATTCGTGGACTGATCAACTACTACAAATTTTGGCAGGAAGGCATGCGCCCAGTATGGAATGGCTTGAACCATCGTTTGCTCAAACAGGAGAAGGGTTTGTTTAAGTTTGCGTCAGCTCGCTGGCTCAAATGACAATACAAGGAAGCTCCTGGCTTATTTAACCATAGGAAACTGGTACAACCATGAGTATATTCACAGCGACATGAAGCGCCTTCGCAAAAAAGCAGGCAGGCTGTGTGAGTTGAGCGTCCCACGCATACCCTGTCCCGGTTTGTCGGGAGTTCTGTGGGAAGGTAGGGGTGAAATTTCCCCGCCTGACCCGATTGCAGAGTATTCGTAAATAAGAACTCCATAATCATAATTTTCTCTTAAAATGAATTAATACTAGAAATAAGATCATTTATTTGACTCTATTTTGTATATTTGAGTCAAAATAAGCACCCAATGATTAGAGAAATCTCCAAAGATCAGGTTTTAGACCGAATTCGCTTTGAAAACCCATGGTGGATTGAAGGTAAGATTGAATCTGATTACAATGAAATGCCACGCAGATTGTACTTTGAACTTTTCAAACCATTGGTAAAAGAAAGAGAGATTAGAAGAGCTGTGGTTTTGATGGGACCAAGAAGGGTCGGCAAAACTGTTATGCTCTATCATATGGTTCAGGAGTTAATCGAAACTGGGGCAAATCCAAAAAAAATAATCTTCATAACCATTGAAAATCCCATTTATAACAATATCTCTCTTGAACAACTTTTTAATTATTCTAAAGAAGCGACTGGTCTAACAGATAAATCTGATTGGTACATGATATTTGATGAAATACAATACTGTAGAGATTGGGAAGTACACTTGAAATCACTGGTAGATAGTTATAGAAAAGATAAATTTATTGTGTCAGGTTCTGCTGCAGCTGCCTTAAAATTTGCAAGCAATGAAAGTGGGGCGGGTCGATTTACGGACTTTTTACTTCCTCCGCTTACTTTTAATGAATATATCTCCTTAAAAGATTTGGATAGACTCATTAAGCCAATCCAACTAAAGTGGAATGACAAACAGACAGCGTTTTATTCAACTAGTCATTTAAATGAACTCAACAGACATTTTTTGGATTATATTAATTTTGGAGGGTATCCAGAGGTAATACTTTCTGAGAAAATCCAAGCAAATCCTGGTCGATATATTAGGCAAGACATTGTCGACAAAGTTATCCTTAGAGATCTACCGAGCCTTTATGGCATAAGTGATACTAGAGAATTATATTCTTTGTTTACTACAATTGCATACAATAGTGCGGGAGAATTTTCGCTTGAGACCTTGAGTAAACAATCACAGGTACCTAAGAATACTTTAAAAAAGTATATTGAATATTTAGAAGCTGCATTTCTAATAAAACAAGTAAAACGGATTGATCAAAATGGGAAAAGGTTCAAGCGCGATAATTTTTTTAAAATTTATTTAACAAACCCATCATTGAGAAGCGCATTATTTACCCCTATAACATCTACTGATGAAATGATAGGTAATATGGTTGAAACAGCAATATTTGCTCAATGGATGCATAGGGATTGGTTTACACCCTATTATTCCAGATGGAGCAACGGTGAAGTTGACATGGTTGGTCTTAGTGACAATACATTGAAGCCTATTTGGGCTCTTGAAATCAAATGGTCCGACCGCTATTTTGAAAAACCGAAGGGGTTAAAAAGCTTAATTAAATTTTGCCAAGAAAATAATATTAAAACACCTATAGTTACATCTATAAGTAAAGAAGGCGAAGTAGAATTCGCAGGTGTTCATTTTCAGTTTCTACCTTCATCAGCTTATGCTTATACAGTTGGTAAGAATACACTTGATAAAAAAATAAATAAATAAATAAATAAACACCTTATAAAATCACTTTGGATGCTGCAGGCGGATCCGATTGAATATGAAAGTCAGTGAAAACTTTTTCCTAATGGTGGCTCTCATTGGAATTATTTTCAATTCTTGTTCCAAGGATGAGGACATTTTACCCGATGGAATCACTTGTGATGCTGTGGGAGAGGTTGTACCTGAAGCAGCTTATAATGGGGTTATCACGTCCAATTATAATGTGACTAACATTGAACTAAATGGAGATTGCCTGGAAGTGACTATTGGTTCAAGCGGTTGCGACCCTGAATCCTGGGAAATGGGTTTATTTGGTGTGGACGCTTTTTATACCGTTTTTCCATTACAAAGAGCTGTTAAAATTCAATTGGCAAACAACCAATTGTGTGCAGGTTTTTTTCATAAGACCCTTTCTTTTGACCTGACTCCTTTTCGGATCGACGGACAAAATCAAGTGCCGATATACATTGAGGCTTGGGATGAGCGAATTGTTTACGAATATTAGCAGGAGTAAAAAACAAAGCAGAAGCACCTGTCCCTGAGCGGATATTTGTGGTGCATTCTTGTTTCCAATAGTGGAAAAGCTATTCTTACTGGTTACTATTTTATTGCTTTTCCATTGTTTTGATTTAAATTGAAATTCAAATAAGTCCAGAAAACAAGCCTTCCAATGACAACATACATTTCCATTTTAAGAGGGATAAATGTAAGCGGACAGAAGCTGATCAAGATGGTCGCCTTGAAAAAAATGTATGAAAGCCTGAATTTTGGAAACATACAGACCTATATCCAAAGTGGGAATGTGATTTTCTCTTCAATAGAAAATGACCCCAAAGCACTTGAAACGATTATCGCTTCAAAAATAGCCAGTGAATTTGGGTTTGAGGTTCCTGTAATTGTTTTGAATGCAAAAACATGGCAAACCATCATTGATAACAATCCATTTGCAAAAGATGATCAAAAAGAAAGTTCATGCTTACATGTCACCTTTTTGGCTGAAAAACCCATTCCCTTTAGCAAAGAAAGTATCCTGGAAAAGAAAGCTCGCAACGAAGAAATAGATTTTACTCAAAACGCTGTTTATCTGTATTGTCCAAATGGATACGGAAAAACAAAACTCACCAATAGTTTTTTAGAAAATAAGCTAAAAGTAAAAGCCACCACACGAAATTGGAAAACAGCAAAGAAATTGCTACAATTAACTTTGGAATCAAATGGCCAATAAATATTTGCTTCACGGAAAACTTACCGCACAAGCAGGAAAAAAAGAGGAACTGGCGAAGATATTGTTGGAGGCATCTAAATTGGTGTCAACAACCAAAGGTTGCCAACTATATGCGGTCAGCAAAGACAAAAATGACGGGAATGCTGTTTATGTCACGGAAATTTGGGATAGCAAAGATGACCACGATAACTCATTAAAAGGGGTAGGGGTGAGAGAACTCATCATGAAAGCCATGCCGATAATGGACGGACAACCCACAAAAGGGCAAGAACTTGAAATTTTGGGTGGCGCAGGAATATAAAACCAAAACTCCCAACTTCAAAATCCGGTTTTCCCCTTTCTATTTGGTAAATTTGATGTATGAATATTGGAGACAAAGTAAGGTTACTTCACGGAAAGGAAGAAGGGATCATCACCAGGCTGTCCGCCGGCGGTCAGGTGGAAATAGAGATTGAAGATGGATTCCGGATTCCGGCTTTGAAATCTGAGGTAGTCGTCATAGATGCGTCCGAAAAGGAGTATTTTGACCGGCAGGAGGGGGAGAAGGATGGGTTTATCCAGCCCATTCCAAAGACTGATCCATCGGCCAGGGCAGCAGGTATTTTCCTGGCATATGTACCCTACAATGACCAGGTACACGATTTGGTATTGATTAACCATACTAAGAAGTCCTATTTGTTTTCTGTGGATGAGCTCTCAGGGAATCAGACGAAAAACCTTGATGCAGGGGTCATTCAAGCCCAGTCATTTAGAAAGTTTGCTGAGAGAATGATGCGGGATTTTGAGCAGTGGCCTGGTATGAAAATCATGCTGGTTCCGCTCAATAAAAAGTTTGAAGTCCAGGAACAAGCTACAGAGAGAAAAATTAAATTTAAAGCAACCAATTTTTTTAAGCACAAAGGCAAAGCCCCTGTGATTGACAAGGAAGCTTTTCTTTTTAAGCTAAACGATCAGGAGAAAGTACTGGATGTAAAAAAGCTAAATGAGGAATTGAATCCCGAAGAAAAAGTGTCTTACCCGAATCTAAAGATAAAACGACCCCCGGCGGCTGTGGATTTGCATATAGAGAAACTTACCCGGGAGCACGACCTGATGAGCAACTCCGAGATGCTGCAGTTACAATTGGGGGTTTTTCAGAAGAATTTGGATGATGCGATGGCAACAGGTATGGATGAAATTACTTTCATTCATGGCATAGGCAATGGTGTGCTTAGAAAAGAAATACACCGTTTTCTAAGCCAACTTAAAGGAATCAAATATTTCAGAGACAGCCAGAAAACAAACTTTGGCTATGGTGCGACCACAGTAAAAATACATGAATAGCCATGGAGTCTACCCTACCCCAGATCATGCAGGTTTTTGACAAATACTATGATGCCGGCAAGGCGGTGTTTGGTGAGCTTTCTAAAAAAATAAAGTCAAAAAAGGCCCTGGAACTGGAGGATCAATTGTTTTTTCTCAGGTTGTTTTTGTTGGTATTGGATAGGGCCCATTTTACAGAGAAAAAGCGTGTAGACCTTGCTTTTGGGCCATTCAAGGAATTGTATAAAAACCTCCGGAAAGTACAGCACATCCATATGATACAGGAGGGATTTGATTTGCATTTTGGAGGAAATAAAGGGCTATATGCAGATTATGGCAAAGTTATTTCAGGAGACAAAAAGCGGATCTATACCCATGTTTATGAAATCATCCTTTCCATTCCCCCGCAGGATTGGGAAAATCTGTACCATGATGTCGCCCATTATTCCAGAGGAATGTCTGTATTGACACTCAATACGGCCATCACCCAGATCATCAATGAAGAAATAGATTTCTTTTATTTTGATGCCAAAACCAGACTTGACCCACAAACCATTCATGAGATTTTTAAGGGTTTGAAAAAAGTGACTTTTCTGGAAAAAATCAGGCTGAATATTGGTTTAAATACCATTTTCACTCCACTGGTGCATGAACAGATCATGGTATTGGAAAGCGAGATGGTCACCTGGCATAAAAATCAGCTATTGCTTCAACATCTGGGTAACTATCTGGGAAATAAGGAGAAAGTAAGTAAAAAATACCATTCGGTACTTACTCAGGTGCAGAAAATGCACAAAGGCCTGACCCAAAAGATTGAAGATAGGTGCAGGCAATTATTCATAAATATGCTGCATTAAATGGCTTCCAGGGCCATGGCGATGTCTTTTTTGAGATCCTCCGCATCTTCAATTCCCACACTCAATCGGATCAGGGAGTCAGACAGTCCTACTTTTTCTCGCTCTTCCTTGGGGATACTGGCATGGGTCATGGTAGCTGGATGCCCACAAAGGGATTCTACGCCACCCAATGATTCGGCCAAAACAAAAACCTTAAAATTTCTCAAAACCTTAACGGCATCCTCCAGCTTGTTATGGATCAGGGTGAAGGATATCATGCCCCCATAATCCCGCATTTGCTTTTTGGCAATGAAGTGGTTGGGATGATCTTCAAATCCCGGCCAATAAACCTTATCAACCTTAGGGTGATTTTTCAGGTAGGCGGCAATGGTTTTTCCATTCTGGCTGTGTCTTTCCATTCTCAGATGAAGGGTTTTGATTCCCCTAAGCACCAGAAAACAGTCCTGGGGTCCGGGCACCGCCCCACATGAATTTTGCATAAAAGCCAGCTCTTCTGCCAGTTTATCGTCTTTCACCACGATGGCCCCCATCACTACATCTGAGTGGCCGGCCAGGTATTTGGTTACAGAGTGCATGACCAGGTCGGCACCATCGTCGAGAGGATTTTGAAGAAATGGCGTGGCAAATGTATTGTCAACGCCCAGCAATACTCCATGCTTCCGGGATATTTTGCTCAAAGCTTTGATGTCAATGATGTTCATCATGGGATTGGTCGGCGTCTCTGCCCAGATGAGTCGGGTATTTTTATTGATCAGGGCTTCTACCTGGGCAGTCTCTTCCATATTGACAAAGTGAAATTTGATGCCATACCTGGAGAAAACTTTGGTAAATATCCTGTAGGTGCCGCCATACAAGTCATTGGTACTGATGACCTCATCTCCGGGTTTGAGTAGCTTGAGTATAGCATCTATGGCCGCCATGCCTGATCCAAAACACAAGCCATGATTCCCGTTTTCAAGGGCTGCCAGGTTGCGTTCCAGTACCTGCCTGGTGGGGTTTTGGGTTCTGGAATATTCGAACCCCTTATGGTCACCGGGTGCTTTTTGTACGTAGGTGGAGGTTTGAAAGATAGGAGTCATGATGGCTCCGGTACTGGGATCAGGTGCTATGCCTGCATGAATAGCTTTTGTTCCAAATTTCATATACTGATGGAATAAATTAACAATCAACAGATACTATGGAGGTTTTTGCCTCCTACTGACCGAGCTGATTGAATTAAAGTTGGGATT
Organism: Cyclobacterium sp. SYSU L10401; assembly: GCF_010993705.1. Classification (GTDB taxonomy): domain Bacteria; phylum Bacteroidota; class Bacteroidia; order Cytophagales; family Cyclobacteriaceae; genus Cyclobacterium. The sequence goes on from NZ_WOFO01000001.1 coordinate 629,997, forward strand.
TTTTTTAGCTTTGTTCAAAGATGAGTAAAAAACCGCCTATTTTCAAACATTTCTCCCTTATCTATCGCAGAAACCCGATGGTTTTGATCGCTGTTTTTTGGGCCGGAATCGTTCCCTCCCTGGGCGTGTTGTTTTTGGTACAATGGCTCTACAGAAGTTGGGGAGGCCTGGTAATCCCCCACATTCTTGCTTTCCATACAGCAATTTCTTATGTTTTAGTGGGAGCATTAATGATGGGTATGGCGCTGATTCCCACTACCTTTTTTTCGGTAATCAGTGGATTTGTTTTTGGATGGGAAGCCTTTCCCTTTTTGGTTTTATCTTATACCATGGCCAGTGCCATCGGGTACTTGTCAGGAAGGCTTTTGGAAAAAAATAGCCTGGAATGGCTGCTTAAGCCTTATCCTAAGGCCGAAAAAATCATCGAAGAAAAAAAAGACCGCATGGGTTGGCTGATCTTCTTTGTGCGGATCAGTCCGGTAATTCCCTTTGCCATATCAAACCTGGTTTTTGCAATGCTGGATACTGGTCTGAAAAGGGTGCTTTGGTTTGGTCTTTTGGGCATGCTGCCCAGGACATTCCTCGCTTTTTTCACCGGGGTTTTGGCTGGGGATATTCAGGAGGCACTTCGTGCCAAAACCGCATCCTGGCAGTACCTGGTTATTGCCCTACTTTTGATCATGAGCATTTGGGGTATTTATTCGTTTTTCAAAACCAGGAGGTCAAGCTGAAGTAGTCAAAGGTACAAACGTTCGACTGAGTAACCTTCTTTTTTTAGCAGCTGGATCAGCCCGCTGTCTCCGGCCAGATGCCCGGCACCAACAGCAAAAAACATGGATCCTTTTTTCATCATCAGGGCCATGGGATCGATCCAATTCAAATTTCTTTGGTCCAACAGGACCTCCTGGTAGTCTTTATATTCCGGGCTTTCAGACACCAGCTGCAAGAGGGCTGAAATATCCTCTTCTTTATAGGATTCAATGAGTTTTTTAAATTCTTTTTTCCCTTTTTCAAGATTGTCGGCATAGGTGTAAAAACTCCGGTATTGTTCCTCCAATGGAATCAGTTCAAAAAGCGATAGCTGATCATTGACTGACTCCAAACCCATGATTTCTATGTCGCTCGCTTTGGCGAGATCCATGAGCTCCTTTTCAAAGGCTTTTGTTTCACACTCCAGCAGGTTGGGATAAATCAGTGACATCAGGACCATTGGCCGCATGGTTTTGAGCATATCCATGTCCATGCCGGTCCTTTCTTTGAGAAAGGTACGGATTTCCTGGTATTCCTCTTCAGATAGAAAATCTGTAATTTTTTGTCCATCTTCATTGTATATGTTGGCCATCATGGTCATTTGCAGGGAGGGGTCGTCCATGTCTATCTCCAATACCAGGGCATTGGCCTGGGCCAGTTTGTTGCTAACCCGCTCACTCATCAGGTAATCCTGTTCGCAGATCAGGTGGATGGTACCAAATAGATAGGAGGACTTGGTTAAACCATTCCCCGATATTTTCCAAAAGACACCTTCCTCCTGCCCAATGGCTGAAAATGACCCGATCAGGAAAACACCTGCCACAAAAATCAACTTCTTTAACATATTATTCTCCTCCCTTACAGTGAAATATTCAGCCGCTGAATGTATTGTCCAGGTGGCGATCACTTGATTTGATATTTTCAAACTCCAAAAACTGTTCCCAAAAGGGTTCCTCCGGTAAAGCTGCTCTCAAGAATACCTTTTCCTTCTTGACCGGATGAATAAAAACCAAATGAAATGCATGGAGGTTAATGCTTAAGTCTGCATTGGCCTTCGCAAAGCCATATTTTACATCCCCCCTGATAGGACAGCCTATGGCGGCCAACTGCACCCTTAACTGATGGGGCCTTCCTGTCACCGGGCGAAGTTCTACCAACCAATGGTCGTTGAGTTTGCCCATCCTTTTGAGACTTAATTCGGCTTTTTTGGATTCGGGAACCTCTTTTTCAAATGCTTTGGATATGTTTTTCTCATTGTCTTTAACGAGCCAATGGGTCAGTTTGGCCATCTCTTCCCTCGGTTTCTTTTTGACTATGGCCCAGTAGACTTTATGAATTTCCCTTTTTCGAAACATGCTGCTCATACGCTCCAGGGCCTTGGAAGTCCTGGCAAAAACCACGATTCCACTTACCGGCCGGTCAAGGCGGTGCACGGGATGAAGAAATACCGCTCCGGGCTTCTGGTATTTATTGGCAATATAATCCTTGCAATAATCAGTCAGCGTTTTGTCACCTGTTTTATCACCCTGCACCAGAATTCCGGCAGATTTATTGACTACCAGAAGGTGGTTGTCTTCAAATATTACATTGAAAGGCTTTTTCATTTGAAAGTAGCGTTGGCAGATTAAAGTTCTGATGTGTAATGAAATTCGATATCAGGAAAATTGTCCTGAACCATTTGCAACCAGGCTTTGCTTTCGGCCATGAATACCAGTTTTCCGTCTTTATCCCTGGCAATGTGTCTTTGCTTTGACCGGACAAATTCATCCAGTTTCTTTTTGTCCTTACTTTGAATCCAACAGGCCTTGTACAGGTTCATTGGAATAAAGTCCGCCGTGGCGTTGTATTCGTTTTTTAACCTGAACTGGATCACTTCAAACTGCAGCTGGCCCACTGTTCCGACCACTTTTCTGGACCCGATTTCAAAGGTAAACAATTGGGCTACACCCTCCTCCATCAATTGCTGTAAACCTTTGTCAAGCTGTTTGGTCTTCATGGCGTCTTTATTGACCACTTCACGAAATATTTCCGGAGAAAAACTGGGGATACCCTTAAACTGCAGTTGCTCTCCATCGGTTATGGTATCTCCTATTTTAAGGTTACCTGTATCGTAAAGACCTACTATGTCACCTGGGAAAGCTTCCTCAATAATTTCCTTGTCCTGTGCCATAAATGAGGTGACATTGGAAAAACGAAGGGCTTTGGGTCCCCTCACATGATTGTAGGGTTTATTCCGTTCAAATCGTCCAGAACATATCCTCAGAAAAGCAATCCGGTTGCGGTGCTTGGGATCCATATTGGCGTGGATTTTAAAAATAAAGCCTGTGAATTTTTCCTCATCAGGTTTTACTTCCCGTTCTTCTGTCAACCTGCTTTTTGGACCGGGAGCTATTTGAATAAAGGTATCCAGCATTTCCTTTACTCCAAAATTATTTACCGCCGAACCGAAAAATACAGGGGCCACTTTGCCCTCCAGGTATTCCTTGGGGTCAAAATCCGGGTATACCCCTTCTATCAGGTCTACATCCTCCCGGAGTTGGTCGGCCAGACTTTTTCCAATCATTTCATCCAATTCGCCGGCATTCAGGTCAGCTATTGTTATCCTGTCATCACTTATTTTGCGCTGGCTGGGGGTAAACAGGTTTAATTGTTTGTCATAAAGGTTGTACACCCCTTTAAAGGATTTCCCCATGGAAATGGGCCAGGATAAGGGCCTTACCTTTATATTTAGTTTTTGTTCCACCTCGTCCAAGAGGTCATAGGGATCCTGACCTTCCCTATCCAATTTGTTGATAAAGCAAATGACCGGAGTTTTTCTCATCCGGCAAACCTCCATTAATTTTTCGGTTTGAATTTCTACTCCTTTGACACAGTCAATGACCATGATAACGGAGTCTACCGCAGTAAGTGTACGGTAGGTGTCTTCTGCAAAATCCTGGTGACCTGGAGTATCCAGCAAGTTGATTTTCTGCCCTTTGTATTCAAACCCCATCACGGAAGTAGCCACAGAAATACCTCTTTGTTTCTCAATTTCCATCCAGTCAGACTTGGTGGCCGTATCGATTTTATTTGACTTTACAGCTCCCGCAGTTTTGATGGCACCTCCAAATAACAGCATCTTCTCTGTAAGCGTAGTTTTTCCTGCATCTGGGTGGGCGATGATTCCAAAGGTTTTTCTTTTAGCAATCTCTTGTGTCAGGTTCATGGTACTTAGGCGTTTTCAGCCTGCAAAGGTACAGAAATCCCACGAGATTCCTGAAAGATATACCGGAGCCGGTAATTTTTTTACCTGGGGAATGGTCAGTTTTGTTTGTTTGGTCAAATTGATTTAATTTTACCTTTGTCTTTTGCTTAAAATGAACACATTAGAAAACTTCTTTCACCGGTTTTTCAAATTTATCTGGAATGCTATTTTTGTCATAACCTACCCTGTTTTGGCTACGTTTGGGCTGGTATTTATCGGCATCACCTATTTTTTTTCATGGATATCCTCTTTTTTGGCAAGATTTAGCCGGACGGTTCCCCGGGAGGAGGGTAAAGTGGATTGGAAAAGTCTGAGTGAGGAATCTGATCTTATAGAAGGAAAGCTTCACAAACAGATTATATTTGGCCCGGAATGCTATCAGCTGAGAAGAAAGGACGGCATTCCTTCTGTCATTGAAGATCATGTTTTTGGAAAAAAGGTGAACGTACTCAAGGAAGGTTGGTTATTGGAAAAATGGAATACAACAGAATTGGCACAAATCCCGGATTTTGACATTTGTCTCTATCAACCAGATACCGATAAATTGACCAGGTTGGCCAATATCAAGTGTTTTGACTGGCACATCTCTGAGAAGAAGGAGGAGTTTTTGTGTTTAAAGTGGTTTGATGGTACCCAGGGAGGAGAACTCAAGGTAGCCATTGCCTGATGGAGGACCTGAAAGATTTTTTGGAAGAAAAGGTAATTTTATATAATCGACCAGAATTTGTTGAAAATGATCCCATTTCTATACCCCATCTTTTCAGTAAAAAGCAGGACATAGAGATTGCCGGTTTCTTTGCAGCCATTTTGGCCTGGGGTCAGCGCAAAACGATCATCAACAAGAGCATTGAGCTCATGAAGATGATGGACAATAGTCCCCATGAGTTTATGCTGCATCATTCTGAAAATGACCTTAAGCCTTTCGTTAATTTCAGGCACCGCACTTTCAATGATATTGACACACTCTACTTCATTGACTTTTTTTCCCGGTATTACAGGAATCATGATAGCCTCGAAACAGCATTTATTCAGGGCTGGTCACCGGATAAGGATGCGATGGAGGTATTGTTGGATAATTTTCACCAAACCTTTTTTGATGCTCCCCACGCTCCCCAAAGGACCAGAAAGCATGTAGCCACTCCCAGCCGAAAGGCAGCCTGCAAAAGGATCAATATGTTTTTGCGTTGGATGGTGAGAAAGGACAGCATGGGGGTGGACTTTGGGATCTGGAACACCATCACCCCGGCTCAGCTGGTCTGTCCCTGTGATTTACATGTGGATAGGGTGGGCCGGACCCTCGGTTTGATCCAGAGAAAGCAAACCGACTGGCAGACGGCCATGGAGCTTACCCGAAATCTAAGGGATTTGGATCCATTGGATCCTGTGAAGTATGACTTTGCCTTGTTTGGATTGGGAGTGATGGAAAAAACGGAAGCAAATCAACCGGCCAGGTTGAATAGAAATAAATGATTATAACTTGGAAATACGCCAGCGGTCCTATCCTTAACGAACTGGACCCACCAGTAGATGGCTGACAGCAGCAAGGTGTAAAGTAGCTAGAAACAGCCATATCCGGTAGCAGGTCAGGATAGGGAAATGGAACTCAGGGATGCCAGGTATCCGGTCCTTTTCTCCAGGCTGTCAAGGCAGTCATGTCACTGTCAGAGATGTAGCCCTTGGCCAATGCCTGGGGAAGCATGGATGCATAATCACTCAGACATATCAATTTCACTCCTTCTTTGGCAAAATTTTGCTGGGCCAGGTCGAAGCCATATGTGAATATAGCGACCATTCCCAGCACATTAAAGCCCGCATTTTTAAGGTCATTCACAGCTTTCAGGGAGCTTCCACCCGTAGAGACCAGGTCTTCAACCACTACCACTTTTTGGCCTGGGGTAATTTTTCCTTCGATCATGTTTTCCATTCCATGTCCTTTGGCTTTGGAGCGCACATAGACAAATGGAAGGTCCAGCTTGTCAGCAATCAATACTCCCTGGGGAATCCCTGCAGTGGCCACTCCTGCCACTGCTTCGATGTTTAAGAAGTGGGTTTGAATGGCTTTGGTCAGCTTTTCCAGAATAAGTTTTCTCACTTCAGGATAGGAGAGAGACAGCCTGTTGTCACAGTATATCGGGGACTTCCAGCCGGAGGCCCAGGAAAAGGGGTTTTGAGGAGAAAGTTTGATGGCATTGATTTCCAGAAGCTTTTTGGAAATGAGGGAAGCAGTATTCGGTTCATAAATTTCCATAGGTTAAAATTAACCAATTAATGTTTATTGAAGGTTGTAGGGCCTGAAAAAAAAATGCATTTTTGAAAAAACATGCCTTGATTATGAAAATTTTCATCAATGATAAGCCGCTGGATTTGGTAGCCTCCCTGGACTTTCTGCCAAAGAAATCTTTTGAGTGTATCTATGATAACCCAAAAGAATTACCGGCTACCATTGATTTTCATGATGATGTACTGATTAAAAACCCGTCCAGGGATATCATTGTCCGCTTACTCTACCTGATGCGCACCAGGAAGTTAAAAAACCTGGACAGCATTACACTGGTAACCAGCGAAAAGAAGGCCTTAAAAAAATTTATCAAGAGCAGGTTTGTGATCATCAAAGCTGCCGGAGGTTTGGTGACCAAAGCAGATAAAATTTTATTTATCTACAGACTTGGTAAGTGGGACTTGCCAAAGGGAAAATTTGAGAAAAAAGAATCTCCGGCCATGTGTGCCATCAGAGAGGTGGAGGAAGAATGCAACATTCAGGTAAATATCAGGGAGCCCATTTGTAAAACCTGGCATACCTACACCCAAAACCGGAAAAGCATTTTGAAAAAAACCTATTGGTACAGCATGAATTGCCTGAGTGATACCAAAATGAAACCGCAGACAGAAGAGGGCATTTTAGATGTGAAATGGTTGAACCACCAGGAAGCGAAGGTAGCCCTGATTAATTCTTATCCCTCCATGAGGTATTTATACAAGCGGTTTTTAAAGCTTCATCCAGCTATACATCAGACGTTATAGGGGAGAAATTTATCGACATTTCCTCCATACCGGTGTACTTCCCTGATGATGGTAGAACTGATGGCGGCATATTCCGGAGAGGTAATGAGGAAGACGGTTTCCAATTCTTCATTCAAATAGCGATTCATCTGACTGATGGTGTTTTCGTATTCGAAATCAGTGGTGTTTCTAAGTCCCCTGAGTAAGTACTTTGCCTGATGGGATTTTGCAAGAGAAGATGTCAACTCATTGTAGACTACAACTTTAACATTAGGCAGTTGGGTGTAAATGGATTTTATCTTTCCTACCATCAGGTCGATGTCAAAATACCTGTTTTTTTTGGTGGTGTTGTGTCCGACACTGATGATGATTTCATCAAAGATGTTTAAGCCCCTCAGTACAATATCATGGTGTCCTTTCGTATAGGGATCAAAAGAACCAGGGAAAAGTGCTATTTTTTTCATCGTCAGGATTGTTGTTGAAGCCAATAGGCTTCCAAAAGTTGGGTGTTTTTTAGGTTTTCAGCACCCCTTTGATAGGTGGTGTTTTGGGTGGGAAGGGTCTGGTGAATATTCTTGAAATATTTCCGAAGATTCTCCACGGAGGAGTACACCCCATCTAAATTTCCAAAAACACTGATTTTACAATGGGATTGATCAAAGGCAAGTTGCTGAAGGACGGTAAACAAGTACCTCAAAAGAGCCTGCTCTTCATGAATGATAAACCTGTTAAAAACCATTAGCTCCCCTTCTTTAAAGCCTGCAATATACATGCTGTTTGGAGAAGTATGGATAAATATTTCCTGGTTAAGCCAATCTTTGGTGTGGTTGAGAAAAAAATCCAAAACATGGGCGGCACCATGGGAGATTTCCAATTCGGGTAAACTTGTATCCAGCATATCTAATAGCGCCTTGTCTGCTACGCCAAGAACCTGAATATTGTCAGAAATTTTGGAATAAATGACTTCGTCCTCCTGGGCGTTTATCTTAGTGGCAAAGTTTAAATAAAGTGCACTGTGAGCAGGGTTAAATAAAACTCCGGGAACCAGGGTAAATTTTTGATCATGTATGTATAATTTACCTGAGGTGTTGGAGGCATTGATCAACTCATCATTGGCAACGATTTTTCCCAGCGCATCCTTTTCATGTAAGGGGTAAAGGTTGGCAGCAGCAATAGACTGACCTGCATTGCCATGGGCAATTACCGTTAATAAGCTTTCATATAAGAAAAGCGATAGATTTGATATGTCCTGCAAATCAAATCTATCGCTGATGAATTTACTCTGGATATGATTGGTTTCTTCCGCCAAGCTTATTCCCAGTTTCCTGAGGTAGAAGAATCCGTTCTGGAACCTACCCTCAAAGCCTTTTCGTTATTGTTTCTTCTTCTCTCAGGATTGATCGGAGCCGGATCTCTTATTTCAAACACAGCAATCTCCCTGTTACTCCGCTCGATTTTGTCTGCAAAGAACTCAAAAGTTTTACCACCTGAGCCTGGTACTACATTTAAAAGATCCAGGTTGAAATCAGGATATTTGTTTTCATTGAAAAGCGAATCCTGGACATTGACCGAACCAAGTGTGTCCATAGTTACTGTGGTTTCTTCCTTACCGTATTCCAGAAGCTCGGTAGTTTCAGTCCTTTGCACGTTGTAAATTAAACCGTCCTGAATAAATTCTTTCAAATCATTCCAGTTTGAGGCATACTCTCCTTTAGTGCCCAGATAGGCAATTTGGGCATCCTTCAGCATTTCCAGTTTTTCAATAATTCTTTCTTCGGTTCTTTCAAGCATTTTTTCTTCCTCTACTACTTCATCCACTCCCAAATACAACCTGTATCCAAGACCCAATGCTCCCAGAAGAAATACAATCGATAAAATCTTACTCAACGTCATTTTAAATATCTTTAAGGCTTAATTAAATTAATTTTAAGAATTGATGGTTTGTTTTAGAATGCTATTTTATGCAATTATTTTCAAAATTAAAATAACCTTTCCATATTCTTACATCATTAAAGGAATTAATTCTACTGAACACCTCATGTTTTTCTTTCAAAGGTAACAATTTTATTTCATCCAGGGATAAGAATCGGATGTCCTCAATCAATTGCTGCTCATCCCCCAACTCCGGATCTGTCCCCAAAACCAACGCTCCGCCTTTCTGGTGCACTTCAAAAAAAAGTTCCAGTGCGTGCAGAGGTGGGGAGAGAAATTCGTGGACAAATAAATAATTTCCCACATCAATCGTTAATCCTGTTTCTTCATAAAACTCCCTTTTAAGGTTTTCTTTGGCATTTTGGCCAAACTGCATGCCTCCTCCCGGAACATTCCAGAAGGCTTTGCCTTCTCCCATGCGGTGTTTGATCATGAGTAGCTTATCATCTTGGATCAAAAGTCCATTTACCCTCACCCTAAGCCGGTTTCCGAAATTATCTGTAATCTCCTTTTTTATGTTAGGCATTTTCCCTTTAGTTTCGCAACAGATGCATAAAGATAACCAAGCCAATTCAAAGCCTTCCGAAAAAATCAGGAAAATATTCCCTCACAACCCCACCGTTGATCAGCAGATTTTTTTTGAAGCCATGAACGACTTTTTAAAAGGGAAGGGAACCACAGCTACTGCTTTTATTTTGAAGGGTTTTGCCGGAACGGGTAAAACAACTGCCCTGGCAGCACTGGTACGTATTTTGCCGGATTTTGGATTAAGGCCTGTCATGCTGGCTCCCACCGGGAGGGCTGCTAAAGTCATGAGTGCCTATGCCGGGAAGACAGCCTATACCATTCATAAAATCATCTACCGGCCTAAGGAAAAGTCCGGAGATGGCCTTTATGGTTTTGAAGTACAAAAGAATTACTACCATCAATCTGTTTTTATTGTAGATGAAGCTTCCATGCTATCAGATGATCGCACCTCGGGCAAATCCTTGCTGGCTGATCTGATCACTTTTGTATTTCAAAATCCTGAAAACAGGTTGATGCTAATAGGGGATATGGCACAGTTGCCTCCCGTGGGAAGTGAAGACAGTCCTGCATTGGATAGGGATTATCTGGCAAGGAATTTTAAGCTGGAAGTGCAGGAAGCCGTATTGAAAGTTGTAACCCGGCAACAATTGCATTCCGGGATTCTGGCCAATGCGACCTCATTGAGGGAGCAAGTGACAGCAAAAACACCAAAAATCACGTTTAAATCTAAGGGCTTTGCTGATTTTTACCGCATGACAGGAGAAAGGCTTGAAGATGGATTAAGGTATGCCTATGATAAATTCGGCCTGGACAATACCATGATCATTACCCGATCCAATAAGGCTGCCGTGCAGTACAACAGGTACATCAGAAATGCGATTTTTTATCATGAAGATGAATTGAGTGCAGGTGATCGCCTGATGATAGTAAAGAACAATTACACCTACATGGAAGAATCTCAGAAAGTAAGTTTTTTGGCCAATGGAGATTTTGTAGAAATTCTTAAAATTCGTTCATTTGAAGAAGTTTATGGCTTGAGGTTTGCTACATTGGAATTGAGGTTGATCGATTATCCGGATGAGTTGCCTTTTGAGGCCAGGGTAATATTGGATACTTTACATTCCGAATTACCGGCTTTGGGTCAGGACCAATGGAAGGAGTTGTATAATTTGGTGACTGAGGACTACCTGGATCTGGGCAGCAAGACAAAAGTCAGGGAAGCTTTAAAGAAAGATCCCTATTTGAATGCCCTTCAGGTAAAATATGCCTACACGCTGACCTGTCATAAATCTCAGGGAGGTCAATGGGATGCGGTATTTGTGGACCAGGGCTATTTAAAGGAGGGGCAGATTGATAAAAATTATGTAAGGTGGTTATATACCGCCATGACCCGGGCAAAGGAAGAATTATTTATGGTGAACTTTCATTCCAGTTTTTTCATTTAATGCATATCGAAGGAGAAATTTTAAATTACTAATTTAATATTATGAAAAAGTTATTGACATTCGCATTGGCTCTGGCCTTCAGTACGGTCCTGGTAATGGCTCAGGAAAAGGCAGCAGATGGACCTGTGATTACCTTTGAAGAGTCTTCCAAGGATTTTGGAGACATCACACAGGGAGACAAAGTAGAAAATGTGTTTAAATTTGAAAATACAGGAACAGCCCCTTTGGTTATTTCCAACGTGGCTGCTACCTGTGGCTGCACCGTGCCCAGTTGGCCCAAGGAACCCATTGCACCGGGAAAAAAAGGAGAAATCAAGGTGTCTTTTAACTCCGCCGGAAAGATGGGAAAACAAAACAGTGTGGTTCGGATATACTCCAATGCCAGTGAGCCCATTGAAAAAGTTTCCATGATTTCCAATGTACTTCCCAAAGGGACCAAATAATCCGATATCTTATCAATTGCATTTTAAACCTGCTCAAGTTTATCTGGGCAGGTTTTTCGGCTTATTGGTGGATGGCTTGTTTGATGATCCTGGTCAAAGAGCTGGCCCATTGGGCGTAAATGTGTCTGTTGGGATGCAGGCCATCCTCCACTACATGGTCAGCAAATCCTCCAATGGACCTGTAACTTTCCGTGATCTCCAAATAGGGGAAATTGAAATCAGCCGCCAGCTGTTTTACTACCTGGTTGAAGGCATCAATTTCCCGGGAAATATCAGCTTTAGCCTGTGGGCTGGAATGGCCAAAGGGCGTTACCCCCCAATCCGGGATGGAAATCAACACCAGTCGATTTGAGTTTCCATTGAGCAGGGCCAGGCTTATGGATATCAATTCTTTCAGTTCATCCTTAAACCGGGGTAAAGCGAGTCCCCGGTATTGGTTATTTACCCCTATCAGAAGGCTGACAAAATCAAAGCTTCCTGTTTCTAGATTTTTAGCCTTTAATTCGGCCAGCAGTTCTCCACTGGTCCAGCCTGTTTTTGCAATGATTTTGATTTTGGAGAAGTGAATGCCTTCATTTTTCAGCATGCGCCCTGCCTGCATCGGATAAGTAAATTCCGGGACCTCTCCTTCACCTACAGTATAACTGTCCCCTAACGCCAAATAACTAAATTCATCAGAAATAAATTCGGGATTGTTTTTTGGGATGTTTTCAGGCATATTATCTTGAATTACACAGGAAGAATTAAAAATTAAAATACTGAATGAAAGGATAATGTGAGGCCATATTTTGGTTTCAGGATCAAACAGGTGCATAAGATAGTTTACTGGAAAATGGCTCCCCTGGTTTCCAGTATTCCCTGGTCGGCATCCATGGCCATTTTGGCCCCAAAGGGCAACAGGAACTGCTTGGGTACATGGCCGATCATTGCCCCCCTGAATGCCGGGATCTTATGGGGGAGCAGGTAATCATCAAAAATCTGGTCCAGGGTAAGGTTACCGTAACCTCCACCAGGGTCGCAATCTGTACATTGTCCAAATACAAACCCCTTGATGTCTTTAAATACCCCCATCAGCATCAGGGTACTCATCATTCGGTCTATCCTATAGGGCTCTTCTCCTATATCCTCCAGGAATAGGATTTTATTTTTAAAGTCTGGAAGGTAAGGTGATCCGGCCAATGCGGTGAGCACGGTAAGGTTGCCTCCTACAAGATCTCCCTCTGCTTTTCCAGGGTGGATGGTTCGGATCCGATTTTTCTTGATTACCAGGTCATCGGTTTCTTCCTTTTCATTTTCATAGGTAATCCTGTCTCCGCTGCCGAAAAAAACGTTTCGGAACTGGTTGGCATTGAAACTGTTCCAGCTTCCGGAGCCATTGGGACCATGAAAGGTAATCAACCCCGTCTGGGCATTTATGGCATTGTGCAGCGCCGTGATATCACTGTATCCCAGGATGGGCTTGGGGTTCTTTCTGATGAGCGCATAGTCTATCAATGGGAGTATCCTGGCAGCACCGGATCCACCCCGGATACAGACCACAGCTTTTATATTTTTATTTCCAAACATTTCGTTGAGGTCGACAGCTCTTTCAGCATCGCTGCCTGCCAGGTGTCCCCTTCGTTCACTCAGGTACCTCCCTTCAACTACTTTTAATCCAAGGGCCTCAAGTGCTTCTCTGGCGAAGGTGAATTCCATCCTATCAGCTGTAGCTGCAGAAGGGCTGATCAGCCCAACCTGGTCCCCGGGCTTCAGTTTTTTGGGTAGAAGGGTCTCCGGTTCGATGTGGTTTTTAGTGGTGTGGGTAAAACCCAAAACGGGTGCCATCCCCAGACCCAAGCCCAGGGATTTGATAAATTGTCTTTTTTTCATGGCAGAATTTAAAAATTATCCCTGATATAAAGCAAGACTTTTTCCATTTGATTCCGGACCACGGAGGCTTTATGGGGGTAATTGTTGTTCATAAAGGCAAAGGCATATATTTTATTCTTTTTGGTTTTTAAAAATCCCACCATGCTGTGGTGATTGCTGATGGTGCCGGTCTTTGCCATCACATAGGGGACGGGGGCTTGATAATTAAACTTCAGGGTGCCTGTTCTGCCTCCGGTGGGTAGCAGGCCAAAGAGCTCCTCATCAGGGAAAAGCCGGTAGATTTTTTCTACCAGTGCTACCATGGTTCTGGGCGTAAAAAGGTTGTGCCTGGATAGGCCCGAGCCATCTACCCACTGAGGGTCATCCGGAAGGTCGTACAAGTAGGTTTTTTTCAGGTATTCAATGGCTTTTTCACTGTTCAATTCCCGGTGAACTTCATCAGCAATTTGTAACAAAAGCTGTTCTGCAATAAAATTATCACTTTCCAGGAGCATCTCCTTGTACAAGGCTTTGGTGGGAATACCTTTCAAAATAAAATGATCCGGAGGTAGTTTTTCATTAGATAATACCACTGGTATTTCCCAGTCTTTGCTGGCAATCTCTGCAAATATTTCGTCAGAGATGATAAAGGGAACCTTGGTGTCTCTTCCGTTATAGGTTCGGGGATTGTAAAAAAAACTGTTGCTGTGCCAGTCCCTTTGCACATTTTTGACAGGTTTTTCAGTAGCCTCAATTTTAAACAGAGAGGGACTGATCACCGGCCTGTTGTTTACATTTCTTGCCTGGACTAAATTCCCGAATAAAGGCATGGGTGACTTTTCCGGAGAATAGGAATAATAATAATCATCCCATTGCCAGCCATAGCCAAAAGCTTCATCTTTCCAGTTACTACCGGAATAATACACCGTATCGTACTTGGATAGGAATTTTTTCAGTTCGGGATTTGGTAGGGAGGGGTATTTCCATGATGGGTCCCCTGTTCCCCATATGGTTACTTTATTCCCCTCAGGCAGGAATCGCAAAAAGGTGGTGCTATCCCCCAATACCATGAGAGAACCAAAAAAAGTGAAAAGCTTGGTAGTGGAAGCTGGGATAAAATACAAATGGCCATTTTTGTCATAACGTATCTGCTGGCTATCCAGGTCATAAAGCATGAATCCGGTGAGGTGGTTATCAAAAAAAGTACCCTCTCCGAGAAGCTGGTCAAGGCCGATAATGATTGATTTGGCATCCTGGGCATTAGCCTTCGCCTGCAAGCAACAAAAAATGACGAGGACCATAAAGGTTTTTTTAACCATATTTTACCTTTGATTTACTTTGCCAAAACTAAATAATAATAATAATACCCATCCCAAAATAAAGGCCAGACCACCCAAGGGGGTTATGGCTCCCAACAAACTTATCTGGCTAAGGCAAAGAGCATACAAGCTTCCAGAAAAAATCAAAATACCGGCCACAAAAAACCAGGCACTCAGGACCAATCGTTTCTTATCAGGATATAGCCTGGTCAGTATGCCCACCATCAGCAGTGCAAGGCTGTGGTAAAAATGATAATCCACTGCAGTCTCGTAGGTGTCCAACCTACCCGTTTCTACCAAAAAAGGTTCCAGGGCATGGGCACCAAAGGCACCAAAAATCACAGCCAGGGCACCGAATATTGCAGAGACTTGTAAAATCCGTTCTGTTTTCATGTTTTTTAGTTTAGGTATAGTTTCTGGCGCCAAAAATGGCACTACCTATCCGGACCATGGTACTTCCTTCTTCCTGAGCAATGAGGTAGTCCCCGCTCATCCCCATGGACAATTCACTCAACTGAACCTGTTCGGGAAGAGGCTGACTCTTTAGTTGGGTAAACAAGCGGTGCAAGTCTTTAAATTCCTTCCTGATGGTTTCGGAATTGTCTGTAAGGGTGGCCATTCCCATGAGGCCCAGTATTTGAATGTTTTTCATTCCTTTGATTTCTTCTCCATAAAGGAAGTCCATCAATTCCTTCTCGTCCCATCCGTATTTGGTTTCTTCTTTGGCTATATGCACCTGAAGCAAGCAAGAGATCACCCTTTCTACCTTTTTTCCTTCTTTATCTATTTGCTTCAAAAGGCGCAGGGAATCCACACTGTGAATCAGGTGGATAAAAGGGGCGATGTATTTCACCTTGTTGCGCTGAAGATGTCCAATCATGTGCCAACGGATGTCCCCTGGCAATTGATCGGCTTTTTCAACCAATTCCTGCACCTTATTTTCCCCAAAATCCCGGATTCCCGCAGCATAAGCCTCTTCCAGGTCTGATACTGGCTTGGTTTTACTCACAGCAACCAGCCGGCAGCCGGTACTCTTGAAGGTGTTTAGGGTTTGTTTTAAATTGTCTTTGATATCAGGTTCTTGCATTTTAACGTATTAAGCTGCTGTTTTTGTCAATTCAGAAACAAAGATATGGGTATATCAGGTACATTGCTACTAATAAACCTTTTGATGTGTAGCTGGTTTGGATAAAAATATATTTAAATTAAAACCAGATAGGATAATTTTATAAACAATAGACAAATGAAGTTAAAAACGCTGTTTGTATTGGCTGGGATGTTTATCGGAATCATTTGCAAAGGTCAGAACAAATCCTCTATACCTTCCATCAATGAGGAGAGAAAGAGGCTGGAAAGCAATGGTATGCTCGTTCTTGGTTCCTGGGCAGTGGGGAATATCGTTTGGGGAGGAATCGGTGCCTCAAGGACCACGGGTGCCAGGAAGGGGTTTCACCAAATGAATATGTATTGGAACACGGTCAACCTGGCCATTGCCGGACTGGGTTATTTCAATGCCAGGCGCCATCAGGAAAATAAAGGTTTGTGGGAAAGTCTGGAGGCCCAACATAAAACGGAGAAAATTTTACTTTTCAATGCGGCCCTGGATTTAGGGTATATGGCAGGGGGGCTGTATTTGAAGGAAAGAGGTAAAAGACAACAAAAAAATCAGCTGATCGGTTTTGGAAATGCCGTCATGCTTCAAGGGGCTTTTTTATTAGTATTTGATGGGGTGCTGTATGCCCTACAGGTAAAGAATAAAGCAAATTTTAAACCCTGGATGGACAAATTATCCATCCATGCCAACGGGTTAAGTTATAAAATTAAAATATGAAATCGACTCGATTAAAATCATCATTAAACACACAGGGCAATGATTATTTTAATCGTCAAAGATTCCATCTGACCAATAAAAAAAAATTATAAACAGATGAAATATTTTTTTGGTGTGTATTGAAGTGCAATATTTGATCACCTCAGGATTTTTATCAGTTGATAAAAATTAAGTTTTTTCACAGGAGATTTGAATATTTTTAAGCTGTTATATGATAGAGTTGGGTTTAAACTGATTTATTATTTTTCGAATATTTTCTTTTTGAGACAAACTGGTAAAATACCCTTATCAATTATTGTTTGACCAATCATGTAATTTTTACGAAGTAAAATATTCATGTCAAACCTTTTTTTATTTCTCAGATTATTCTACATTTCAGATAAATATTGCTCTTATTGACCGTTTGTCAAGACTTTAAACCTACAATATTGGGTGTTACTGAAGATCTTACAATTTGAAATTTCGTATTTTGGATGACATGGGTTTCTAGTAAAGACCATTGGTGTAAACAATTTTGATAAGGGTTAGCAGGGTAATTGTCATTTTAAATCCAAAATTATCCGTTTATGAAAAACCTATTACTTATTGTCTGCCTGACAATGCTTACCGCTCTCGGGGGTACTGTTTTGGCTCAAACTGTATCCGGGAAGGTGACCGATCAAACCGATGGGATGCCGCTTCCGGGTGTATCGGTACTGATTAAGGGAACATCTACCGGTACCGCCACAGATGTGGATGGAAACTACAGCCTGAATGTTCCAGGGGGAGAAACTGTACTTGTTTTTTCCTTTCTTGGCTTTCAGACTGTTGAGGAAACCGTTGGTAACCGCTCCAGCATAGATATCAGCCTGGCTGAGGATGCTGCGGAACTTTCTGAGGTGGTGGTTACCGCCCTGGGAATTGAGAGAAATGTAAGGGCCTTGCAGTATTCGATCACTGAAGTGGGAGGAGAAGAGTTCACCCAAGCACGCGAAAACAACATTGCCAACCAGTTGGCAGGCCGGGTAGCTGGAGTAAACGTGAGCAACGTAGCTTCTGGGCCGGCGGGTTCTTCCCGTGTCATCATCCGGGGTAATACCTCCCTTCAGGGTGGAAATCAACCCTTATATGTAATTGATGGTATCCCTATGGACAATACCAACTTTGGTCAGGCAGGAGTCTGGGGAGGTGCGGATCAGGGTGATGGTATGACCAGTGTCAACCCCGATGATATCGAATCCATGTCTGTACTGAAAGGGGCCAGTGCTGCCGCACTTTATGGTTCCAGGGCTGCAAATGGTGTGATTTTGATCACCACCAAAAGGGGTACAGCTCAAAGGGGTATTGGAGTAGAGATCAACTCCAATGTGGTTTTTGAAAGGATCAACAACCAGACAGACTTACAGACTGAATTTGGTTCGGGAAGATTTCAGGGTGACCAGATAACCGGCGAAGCGGTAAGACCCACTACCGTCCGGCAGGGATATGACTGGGGTACCGAGGCCTGGGGAGAACGATTGGGTTCCGGTACAGCCATGCATTTTGATGGCGTAGAACGACCTTATGTATATGCGGGAGATAACTGGAACCGGTTTTACGAGACCGGAGCTGCCTATACCAATAGTATTTCTCTCTCAGGGGGAAGCGATACCCAGACTTTCCGGTTTAATGCCACCGATATGAGAAGTTCATCTGTGGTTCCCAATGCTGGTTTTGACCGGTTGAACATGTCAATAGCCACCAATGGCAAATTTGGTAAAAAGCTTACTTTTGACGCCAAAGTGCTTTATTCCAATGAAAGGACTCAAAACAGGCCGAGGTTATCGGATTCACCTGGAAATGCCTTCCAGTCCATATTTGCACTGCCCCCCAATGTAAACGTGGAATGGGGTAAGGGAGATCCCAACAGGTTAGGAACCATTCCTGTAGGCACCGATCCGGCGCTGTTGAGCACCTGGGGATTTGCCGAACAGGAAGAATACCTGATGACCAATAATCCCTGGGGGCAAAATCCATATTTCGCTACGCATCAATTGTCTATCAATGACACCCGAGACAGGATCATTACTTCGGGGTCATTGAAATATGCCATTACCGATCACCTGTACCTTTCCGGAAGAGCAGGGATGGATTGGTTTACCCGAAGAGGAACTACCCTGACCCCGCAAGGAACAGGTTATGAACGAAATGGCAGCATGAATGAAAGTGAGCGAAGGGTAAATGAAATTAACCTGGAAGCCATGCTAGGCTATAACCGGGAGTTTGGTGACTTTGGAGTGAATGCCTTTATTGGAGCCAACAGGATGAGAAGAGAAGATGAAACCATTTCAGCCAATGGTCAGGGATTTAATGTGCCTTTCTTCCATGCCATCAACAATACCGTTACCAGAAACTTTGGATATGGCTATTCTGGCTGGGGAATCAATTCTGTTTTTGGATCTGCAGAGGTGAGCTATAAGAACATCCTGTTTTTGACTGCGACTGGCAGAACAGATTGGTTCTCAGTTTTGGATCCGCAGTTCAATGATATTACCTATCCTTCCATTGGTGGTAGTTTTGTGTTTTCCGATGCCCTGACGGAATTACCTGTTTGGTTGAGTTTTGGTAAGATCAGAGGGTCCTGGGCCAGGGTAGGAAACTCTACTGTAGGGCCTTACCAGATACAGAATGTTTATTCTCTATTGGGTGCGCCTGCCATTGATCACAGCGGAAACCAGGTAGCCATGGCTTCTTTTGCTACTGCAGGAGGCAATGCAGGTACCATTCCAAACCGGTTTTTAAAGCCCCTGCTATCCACAGAAATTGAAATGGGTTTTGATGTTCGTTTTTTCCAGAACAGGTTGGGACTTGATTTCACCTATTACCAGCAGCGCAGTACGGATGATCAATTGAATGCCCAGGTTTCCAGGGCTTCAGGTTTTGGTTCTACTTTGGTCAATTTGGGAGAAATGGAGAACAAAGGGGTGGAAATTTTACTTACTGGTGCTCCGGTAAGGACCAATAATTTCAGTTGGGATATCTCCTTTAATGTGGCCAGAAACAGGAATGAAGTAGTTTCCTTAATTGAAGGCAGTAGTATCCTGAATGTAGAGGAGCCCAGAACGCGAACGGTTTTCGTACAGCACAGGACCGGTTATCCATTCGGAGTACTGGCCGGATGGGTACAGAAGAAGTCTCCTGATGGACAGCCTGTATTTGAAGAAAACGGGGCACCGGTTCAATCCGATGAGATGGAGGTCATTGGGAACGGTATTCCTGACTGGACCGGAGGGATAAATAATAGCATTACTTTTAAGGGTTTTAATTTTTCTGCCCTTGTGGATTTCAGAATTGGGGGAGATCTATATTCCGGTACCAATGTCCGCCTTACGCAATGGGGACTGCACAAGCAGACCCTGCAGGGAAGAGCAGGGGAGGAGCCACTGAGCGTATCCGGTGTGATACAGTCTGGTACCAATGCAGACGGGGATCCTATTTATGAGTCCTTTACCAAGACGCTTGCTCCTGGGGAGGCCAATAATTATTGGAACCAAATGGGAAACAGGGTGCAGGACTATTTCATCTACGATGGTTCTTTTGCCAAGTTAAGGCAGGTGACATTGGGATACAATTTCCCACGAAGCATATTAGATAAAACGCCATTTACCAACCTGAACCTTTCTTTCGTCGGGCGTAACCTATCCATTCTTTGGAAAAATGTAGAAAACATTGATCCTGAGTCAGGATATTCTTCAGGAAATGGTCAAGGACTGGATTACTTCGGTATGCCACAGACCAGGACATTTGGATTCAATGTAAGGGCAACGTTTTAATCACTAAAGGAAAAAATACCATGAAAATTATAAATAGATTTCTCTTTTTTGGTTTGGCAGTCTGCATTTCTTTGTTCAGTTGTGATACAGAAGAATTGCACGATCTGAATATCAATCCCCAGGCAGTAAACGAAATTGATCTCAACTTCATGTTTACTGCAGCTCAACTGGGATCCGCTTCAGGCGGTTCGGCAGGGGATAACCGGTACATTGACTGGCGGACCAATATAGGCATGACCGCCTACCTGATCCAGCACCTGGCAAATGCCGGTGGGGGGATTGCTCCAGGGGATAAATACACTGAAAATTTCGAGTCCAACAATGCGCCATTCGAATTTTTCTATGGAGATGCATTAAAGAATATTTCGGAAGTGATCCGACAGACAGGCCCCGGAGGATACGATGAAGGGAATAAGATCAACACCAGAAATGCTGCCAGAATCATGCGTGTGCTGAATTTTCACAGGCTGACAGATTTCTATGGCAATATCCCTTATTTTGATGCTTTGCAGGGGATGGAGGGAGTTTTCTTTCCGGAATATGATCCCCAGTCTGAAATTTATCCCCACCTTTTACAGGAATTGGAAGAAGCAACAGCAGCCATAAGTGCTTCCAACCCGGATGATGGTTTTGCCAGGGCGGATATCATCTATGATGGTGATATTGACAAATGGAAGCGTTTTGGCTATTCCCTGATGTTGCGTTTGGCCATGAGGGTTTCTGATGCAGCACCTCAATTAGCTGATGAGTATGTGACCAAGGCCATCGCCGGAGGAGTGATGCAAAGCAACGATGACAATGCCTGGGTACCCATGTCAGAAGGTCCTAGTCTGTGGATCAACCAAAATGGTATTTCCAGGGCGTTTTTTCCTGGAGATGGTGGTCAACCCGGTTATTTAAGTGAGACTTTGGTAGATTGGCTGAAAGCTGATGCCACCACGGCTGATGAAGTAGATCCCAGATTGATGGTCCTTAGCGGAGGTATTGCAGATTGGTCAGCTGTATCCTGGACACCTACCAATACCAATCCTTTGGAACAAAAAGGCATGCCCAATGGATTTGATGCTGCCGGATTGGAAGAAATAGAGGGAGGGCCGGTAGACCAGGTGTCTACTTACTCGAGGATCAATTACCTGATGTTGCAGCGAGATAGTCCCTACATGCTGATGAATTATGCAGAATCAGCCTTTTTACAGGCTGAGGCATTGGAGCGTGGGATTGGATCCGGGATTTCAGGTACTGCAGGGCAGCATTATAACCAGGGCGTAAAAGGTGCCATGCAGATGTATACGCCTTTTGATGAGTCACTATCCATATCCGATGCCCAGGTCGATGCTTATTTGGCCAGGCATCCATATGGTGCCGAAAAACCTGCTCTGGAAATGATTGGCGAACAAATGTGGGTGAGTAAGTTTTTCAATTGGTGGGAAGCCTGGTCTGACTGGAGAAGGACAGGATATCCTCAATTGACACCAACCAATTACCCCGGGAATGTAACCCAGGGCCAGATCATGAGAAAGCTCAGGTATCCTGCTGCTGAGGCAGCTACGAATGAAAACTTCCAGGCAGGTGCCACCTTGCCTGATATCTTCACCACCAGGGTATGGTGGGATACGGCTGATTAATAAGCCATGATTGAAACAATAGTGATTTTAAGGGGTGCCTTTCCAGGGCGCCCCTTTATTTTGCGTAGACGCCGTCTCCATCTGATCCCATAAATGCTCCCCAGACCGGTTTGTCTTTCATTCTGATGGGCAGGTCTATTCTCTTTACTTTCATACCAAGAAAGGAAAGGATATCGGTATGGCTGAAATATTGACAATGAACCAAATCCAGGTATCCGTCCCTATCAATGTCTCCCAACCAGGGGGTAGAAAATATGTTTTTAAAACCTTTGGACTGATCCAGAATGTGTAGCTCATCGGATTTAAAATCCATTAAGACTAACTTATTTTCAATGGTAAATGCAGACCTGTCGTCAATGGCTCGATTACAGTCAAATTCATTGATACTGAATATCACTTCATCTGTCCCATCCTTATTCAAATCATAGGCTATAGGCGATGAAAATCCGGTACAACCATACGCTTCCTTTTTGACCACATCGCCTGTTTTTCCATCAATCAATACCTGGATGGATCCGGTGTTTTCCGGCCAAATCCCCTTGCTAACAAATGTAAATAGATCAGGTACCTCATCGGATGTAAATTGACCCACGGCAAAGCTGTTACTACTTTCCGTGTCAGGAATCTGTTGCTGCCAGAGAACATCAAAAGACTTTCCAGACAGGGCTGTGATGGTACTGGCATGAGAAATGGCGATAATATCTAAAAAACCATCCCGGTCCAAATCAGCCAATACCGGGGGAGAAATAAAACCATGATTTTTTTCAGTAACCAGTACCCTGGCATTGGAAAGATCGTTTTTCATCAGGTCTTCCAGCATGGCCAGGTAAAGGCTTCCGGAAATGGTTTCACCTCCAGTCCCAAAGATTACCATGGGTTTATGGTTTTTTCCTTGATTCAATATCAAGGGTGACAGGTAGGTTTCTTTGCCATCGGGCATGCTATCCGCAGCCAAAATTTCCCCGGACAATGCATCTATGACCATCAGAATTCCAGGATACCTTTCCTCCGTCTCAAAAGGTGCTGCTCTGGCATTCCCGCCATTGCTGACAAGTAACTCCGGCATACCATTTCCATTCTGATCGGGTACCAGAACGCTGTTATTGAAATTAAATCTGGCGTGTTTCAATACGGGATGGTTCATGTATTTACTGCTGTCATATTCCCATATCAGGCCACCTGATCGCCCATCAATGCTTTTGAGATGGGGGCCTCTTCCTCCAATGAAAATGTCCGGTACCCCATCCTGATTCACATCATGAAATGTAGCAGACCCATACACCTGATCCACCGTTGGGGCATGCCATAGCAATTCGCCATTTTTCCCGTTGATGGCCAATATGCCATATTCACTGTATTCGAACTCATTTTTGCCTGCACCAATTACAAAGTCCAAAACCCCATCTTCATTTAAGTCCGCTGAACGCAGAGAAGATTGAGATCCTATGACCGGAAAACCGGCTTCCCATACCAGGGAACTGTTCTTTTTTTCCTGGCAGGATAAAGTTGCACATGCAAACCAGGCGATCAGGTAAATGAAACCCCAATAAAACCCCTTCTTTTTCTTCATTTCCTCGTTCAAATATGATTTCAAATTCATTCAATATACTTATAATTGGGAATAATTCTTACTGGACAAGTCAGGTTAACTGAAAACTGAGGCCTGGAAGAAAGTTTCATGACAATTTTGACTGCTATTGTGTTCCCGGCTGGAAAAATGTAGATTTACTCGTATTAAAGGGAATAAGTTTGGGCTCCGAAAAGGCTCAATTTTGCACAATGGATTGAATATGGAATGCTTTAACAAACATATGTTTAGGCTTGTATTTTTGGTTTCCCTTCCTGTTTGGGGGACTTTAGCCCAGGGCTTTGAAAAACTACCTGCCAGAAAAACAGGGGTTAAGTTTCAAAATAACCTGAAAGAGGATCAATTTTCCAACATACTCACCTATGAATATTTCTATAACGGGGGAGGCGTGGCTATAGGAGACATTGATAATGATGGTTTGGACGATATTTTCTTTACCGGAAACATGACTTCAAACAAGCTGTATTTGAACCAGGGGGATTTTAAATTCAAAGACATTACACGAGCTGCCGGGGTGGAAGGAAAACAGGCATGGACCACTGGTACAAGCATGGTAGATATCAACGGGGACGGCTACCTGGACATTTATGTGTGTTATTCCGGAAAGGGCCCTGCAGCATCCAGGAGAAACCAATTGTTTATCAATCAAAAGGATGGAACCTTTGTAGAATCTGCCGAAGCATATGGCCTGGCAGACCCTGCCAATAGCATACAGGCTTTGTTTTTTGATTTCGATCTGGATGGGGACCTGGACATGTACCTGCTCAATCACAATACTCAGGTGATCAATGAAATTGATTTTAATGCCAAAAGGAAAGATCGGAACCCTTTTTCGGGCGATAAATTATTCAGGAATGACGGGGGGTATTTTAAGGATATCAGTGAACAGGCAGGGATTATCGGAAATTCCATGGGTTTCGGTTTGGGCATTGCAGCTGCAGATATTTCCGGAAACGGATATCCTGATCTCTACGTGTCCAATGATTATATTGAACCAGACTACCTGTATCTCAATAATGGAGACGGCACATTTACAGAAAGTCTGACCGATTATTTGCAACATATTTCCTATTTTTCCATGGGTTCAGATATCAGTGACATCAATAATGATGGCCTATCAGACATCTTTACTTTGGATATGCTGCCAGAGGATAACAAGCGGCAGAAATTGTTGTATGGACCCGAAAATTATGAGCAATATGCCCTGATGGTGATGGAGGGATTTTATCATCAAAACATGCGGAACATGTTGCATGTCAACCAGGGAGCAGGGTTTTTCAGTGAGGTGGGCCAGTTTGCTGGTATTTCAAATACAGATTGGAGCTGGGCCGCATTTTTTGCGGATTTTGACAATGATGGCTGGAAGGATCTGTTTGTAAGCAATGGCTATTATAGGGATTACACCAACAGGGACTTTTTAAAATATAAAGGAGACTATTATTTCAGTAAAGCAAGGGATGGTGAGAAGGCGGATACACTTCACCTGGTGACCAGCATGGAATCCACACCGATTCATGACTACTTGTATAAGAATGAAGGTGGCATCGCCTTCAGCGACATGTCTGAGGATTGGGGGTTTGAAGCACCTGGTTTTTCCAATGGAGCAGCCTATGCTGACCTGGATAATGACGGTGCCCTGGACCTGGTGGTCAACCACCTCAATGCGGCCTCTGGAATTTTCAAAAACACGCTAAAATCCGGTGGTAAAACACCAAACTTCCTGCAAATAAAACTTCAGGGGAATGGAATGAATACTTCCGGTATAGGGGCGAAAATCACAGTATATTCCGGTCAGGAGATGCAGTACTTTGAGCAGCAACCCACCAGAGGTTTTCAGTCTTCTGTAAGCCATAAAATTCATGTAGGGTTAGGTGAAACAGAAGTGGTAGATTCTTTACATATCGCCTGGCCCTTGGGCAAAGAACAATGGCTAAAGGGAGTAAAGGCCAATAGTTTTCTGGTTTTGGATGAAAATGATGCTCAGACCATTATGGATCAGGTAGCAGAAAAAGAACAAGCCATTTTTACCCCTATCGTATCGCCCGTCAATTTTGAACACATGGAGCCTGGGTACAATGATTTCAAGCGCCAGCCTTTATTGAGCCATATGCTTTCTCCTACAGGTCCTGTTTTGGCAGTGGCTGATGTAAACCAAAATGGTTTTATGGATGTTTTTGTAGGAGGCGCAAAAGGGAAGTCCGGAAAGCTGTTTTTACAGGTTTCGAATGGTAAGTTTATAGAATCTCAGGGGTTGGACCTGGAGGAAGACAGCCAAAGTGCCACTGCTGATGCCTTGTTTTTTGATGCCAATGGAGATGGTCTGCCGGACCTTTATATTGTAAGTGGAGGCTATCACGACTATACACGGGATTCCCCGGAATTGCAGGATAAGCTTTATATCAACCAAGGTGGTGGTAAATTTAAAAAAGCGGCAGGTGCACTGCCTGGACCAGGCAGCAGTGGATCCGTGGTAAAAGCCATGGACATGGATAAAGATGGGGATCTGGATCTCCTTATTGGAGGCAGGGCAGTTCCCGGTCAATATCCCAAAGCTGCACCATCCTTTATTTTACTAAACGATGGTCAGGGGAATTTCGAAGATAAAACCGAAGTACTTTTTCCAGAGCTTTCATCCCTTGGAATGATCACTGATGCGGAGGTATTGGATTTGAATGGAGATGGATGGGAAGATCTGTTGCTGGTTGGAGATTGGGCACCCATAAGTATTTTTCTCAACCAACAGGGGCAGGGTTTTGAAAATGCCACTAAAGCGTATTTTGACCAGCCTTTATTGGGTAAGTGGACGGTGGTAAAGGCTGCCGACTTTGATAAGGACGGTGACCTGGACCTGGTGGTTGGTAATTTTGGACGAAATAGCCAGCTGAAGGCAAATGGCCAGGAGCCGCTTACCCTTGTATATGGGGATTTTGATGGTAACGGTTCAGTGGATCCCATTTTGACACATTATATTAAAGGAGAAGCTTATCCGTTTATGAGCAGGGATGAAC
Organism: Cyclobacterium sp. SYSU L10401; assembly: GCF_010993705.1. Classification (GTDB taxonomy): domain Bacteria; phylum Bacteroidota; class Bacteroidia; order Cytophagales; family Cyclobacteriaceae; genus Cyclobacterium. The sequence continues at coordinate 656,349 of NZ_WOFO01000001.1, forward strand.
TCCTGGACCAGATGTATGGAATGCGAAGTAAGTTTACCGATTATGCCTCCTTTTCTGAAGCAAAAATCGAAGATATTTTATCCAGGGAGCAGTTAGAGAGCGCTGAAAAATTGGTTATTAACGAACTAAATACCCTATACCTGGAAAATACAAACGGGAAATTTCGGGTTCGGGAATTGCCTGTAGAAGCCCAGTATGCACCTGTGGAGGCCATTACTGTCCTGGACTACGACCAGGATGGCAACCTGGATTTTATCCTGGGAGGCAATCAGAATACAGCCAGATTGAGATTGGGTGTGATGGATGCTAATTTCGGCCAGTTATTTAGGGGAAATGGAAATGGAAGCTTTACCTATGTAAAAACGGCTGACTCCGGATTGTCTTTTAGCGGAGATGTGAAATCAATGGAGGTGATTGACCTGTCTTACCTTAAAATTCTTCTCGTAGGAATCAACAACCAGGGCATTTCGGCTTACTTGCTTAACCGTAGCTTAGAAGATAAACCCCTGAAAAGTCTTTCTAAACAAAATGAATAAACCTAAACGATAGCAATTGAATGAAGATCAGAAAAATCAATTTAGAAGAAAGCGAAATACCTGAAAACTGGTACAACATCATTGCAGACATGCCCAATAAGCCGCTGCCCCCTCTTCATCCGGGTACCCTGGAGCCCATTGGCCCTGAAGCCCTGGCCCCTCTCTTTCCCGAGGCACTGATCAGGCAGGAAGTGACTACAGATAAATGGGTACCCATTCCGGATGAGGTGCGAAACATGTACAGCATCTGGAGGCCGACACCGCTGTATCGGGCCTATGGCCTGGAAAAGGCATTGGACACCCCTGCTAAAATCTACTACAAATATGAAGGAGTAAGTCCTTCCGGCTCCCATAAGCCCAATACCGCCATACCACAGGCTTATTACAACAAGCAGGAGGGCATCAAGAGAATCACCACTGAAACAGGGGCCGGCCAATGGGGAAGCGCCCTGAGTTTTGCCTGCCAGCACTTTGGAATCGAATGCGATGTGTACATGGTCAAACTTTCCTACAAGGATAAGCCTTATAGAAAAATGATGATGAATACATGGGGCGCAAATGTTTATCCTTCTCCTTCGGACAGAACGGAGGCTGGGCGCAAGATTTTGGCAGCAGACCCCGATTCACCGGGAAGCTTGGGAATAGCCATTTCAGAGGCGGTGGAAATGGCAGCGACCAGGGAGGATACCAAGTACGCCCTGGGTAGTGTTTTAAACCATGTCAAACTCCATCAAACCATTATTGGCATGGAAGCCATCAAGCAAATGGAGAAGGCAGGCAGCGACCTGCCCGATATGGTAATTGCGCCCTTTGGTGGGGGGTCGAATTTTGCCGGATTGTCCTTCCCCTTCCTGAGACTGAACCTGGAAGAGGGAAAAAATATCCGCTGCATCGCCAGTGAGCCTTCCTCTTGTCCCAAGTTAACCAGAGGTGTGTTCAGGTATGATTTTGGAGATACCGCAGGCATGACACCACTTTTGCCAATGTACACTTTAGGCCATGATTTTATTCCAGCCCCCATTCATGCAGGAGGTTTGCGCTACCATGGTGCGGGTGTGATTGTGAGTCAGTTGTTAAAAGACCAGCTCATTGAAGCTCAGGCGCACGACAACCTGGAGATTTTTGAAGCAGGGGTTCTTTTTGCCCGCTCGGAAGGAATCATTCCAGCTCCGGAGGCCAACCATGGCATAGCTACGGCGATCCGGGAGGCTGTCAGGTGTAAGGAAGAAGGAGTATCCAAAACGATCCTGTTCAATCTTTGCGGACATGGTAATTTTGATATGAAGGCTTATGATGATTATTTTGCCGGCAAAATCAGGCAGCACGAATTGAGTCAGGAGGAAATAGATGCCTCCATCGCCAAACTGGGGACTCCGACCATCCCGGTTTGATAGCATCTACCTGAATATGAATAAAAGAACTTTTGTCAAAAAAGGGATGCTGGCTGCTGCCTTAGCCATGGAGCCGGTATCCCTTTTTCCCTTTGGTCAGATAAATGGTTATTCTACTGAATGGCCTATTGTGGATACCCACATGCACCTTTGGGATTTATCTGTAATGGATTATCCATGGTTGGAAGGAAGAGGTCAACCCCTGGAAAGGAATTACCTTTTGCAGGATTACCGGGAAGCCACCATAAATTCTCCTGTATCCAAAATGGTATTTGTCGAATGCGGCAGGGCTCCTGAGCAGTACTTGCGAGAGGTGGACTGGGTTCGGGGGCTTTCCGAGGAAGATCCAAGGATAGCAGGCATGGTGGCTTACTTTCCACTAGAAAAGGGAACGGCCGGGCTGGGAGCCATGGAGGAAATGGCGCAAAGGGATATTGTACGGGGCATAAGAAAGCCATTTTTGCCTGAGAATCCTGGCTATATCCAGGGCATAGCCCTGCTGAGAAAATTTCAATGGGTGTGTGAGGTGAATATAGGACCCGGACAACTCAGGGACTTTCTTGATTTGGTGAAAAAATTTCCTGAGCAGGTATTTATCCTGGACCACATGGCCAATCCCGATATCCGGAATCAGGATTGGCGTGTCTGGGCAAAAGCGTTAAAACCCTTTGCTCCCATAGAACAGGTACATTGTAAAGTGTCAGGTATGCTGACACATGCATCAGAAAACTGGAGATTGTCCGACTTACAGCCGTATTTCGATACGGTGCTGGAAGTTTTTGGTCCGGAAAGGCTTTTTTATGGAGGAGACTGGCCGGTAGTGCTTCGCGCAGGATCCCTCTACCAATGGATGACCACTTTTTATGCCCTCTCACAGGCATTGTCACCGGAGGAAAAGAAGAAATTGTTTTACCGAAATGCGGAATTGGTCTACAGGGTTTAAATCTTTTCTTTGGATTTGAAGAAATTTTTTTACTGAATCCCAAATAATTTAGGATGAATAGAGATTGATTTTTAAATTTAATGGACAAAAAAATATTTGCAGATGCTTGATAAACCGAATAAAGTAGAAAAACCAGATTCCAGAAGAAATTTCATAAAAGCTTCCACCCTTGGTGCAGCAGGATTTTTTATTGTCCCCAGGTTTGTGCTGGGAGGCAAAGGCCATGTGGCACCCAGTGACAAGGTGAATATTGGCATGGTAGGCGTAGGTGGTAAAGGACGCCAAAATGCGCAAGACTTAATGAAATTAGACGATGTGCAGATCACAGCCATTGCAGATCCGGGTGAATATTGGGATCTGGCCAATTTTTACTATCGCTCCATTGCTGGGAGAGGCCCTGTAAAAAGGATGGTTGAAGATCATTATGAGGACAAGACTGCAAACTACAAACTCAACGAATACCTGGACTTCAGGGAGATGCTGGAAAAGGAGTCCAGTCTGGATGCCATATGCTGTTCTACTCCAGATAATACCCATGCCTTTGTGACCTATGCTGCGATGAAGCTGGGGAAGCATGTTTATTGCGAAAAGCCGCTTACCCATAATATCCGGGAGGCCAGGATGATAAAAAAGTTGACTGAGGAAACCGGGCTGGCCACTCAGATGGGAAATGTAGGCCATAGTACCGATGGTATCCGGCAAACGGTGGAGTACCTGAGGGCTGGAGTGATTGGTGAAGTAAGGGAAACACATTCCTGGGTACCTGCTTCCAGGTGGATTCCTGAAATGAAGGCTTTGCCCACTGCTGCTACCCCAAAACCACATGGATTTGACTGGGATCTTTGGTTGGGGCCATCAGCCAACCGGCCCTATCATGAATGGTATTCACCTGTGACCTGGAGAGACTTCTGGGATTTTGGCTGTGGAGCGTTGGGAGATTTCGGCTGCCATGATATGGATGCGGCTACCTGGGCTTTTGAATTGGGCCATCCGGAAACCATTGAAGTGTTTCCAGCGGGATTTAGCAATCAGAACATTGCTCCCTATGGAGAAATCGGCTATTATCATTTTCCTGACAACAATACCGGTAATCCCATTCAGTTGACCTGGTACTCTGGAGGAGTAAAACCACCCTTACATCCCTCTCTTCCTTCTGGTTATCAGTGGCCTTCCCGGGGAACTTTATTCATTGGGGATAAGGGTATCATTGTAAATGGTGGGGATCGTGTACCACATGTTTTTCCGGAAAGCCTGGCGGATAGCATGAGCAAACCGAACGAAATCATTCCCAGGTCGAAAGGACATTTCAGGGACTGGGTAGATGCCATTAAGGGAGGGCCGACTGCCAGTGCCAATTTTGAATATGGTGCCCATCTTACTGAAATTACGTTGCTGGGCGTTTTATCCCTGCGGATGAAAGGTCAGAAAATTCACTGGGATGCAGCAAACCTGAAAGCTAAAGGGCTGGATGAAGCTGATCCCTACATCAGTGAGCCTGTTAGGTCAGGTTGGGAGATGAGTTGAACCTGATTTAAATATGTTTTTGAAATTCTATTGTAGTCTTTAACTAGCTTAAAATCGGATTTATACTCGCAATAGTCCATTTCATCGAATTGAGGCCATTTTTCAGTTTTCAAATGGCCTTGATTTCTTTCAATAATCAAAATTCACCATAAAACCTGTTAAAAACCGGCTGAAAGGGAAGCTTGGTATAAACCAAAAAAAGTCCACATGAATGAGTGGGCTTTTTTAGTGATGCGGGACCAAAGGTTTCAGTTAATCCAATAGGAAATTGTTGAAAAAGGTACTTTTTAATATCATCCACAGGAACAAAAAAATGATTCCCCAAAATAAATAGGGGCGGTAATAATCCATGGTCTCCTTGTACCTTGATTCTATGATTTCGGCTTTTTCCAGTTCGTCAATTCTTTCAAAAATATTTTCCAAAGCCCTATCATCCGAGGCCCTGAAAAACTCGCCATTCGTAGTTTTTGCAATATTTCTCAAGGTTTCTTCATTCAGGTAACTTTCGATCATTTGGGGTCTTCCAAAAAAATCTGTTCCGTAGGGTACCATCCCATCCTTTCCAACAGCTATCGTATAGGTCTTTATTTCCATGGCTTCGGCCAATTGGGCGGCAAAAACCGGATCCACGTTTCCGGCATTGTTGTCACCATCACTCAACAGGACCATTACCTTTGATTTGGCTTCAGATTCCCGCATCCGATTTGTCGCTGTGGAAACAGCACTTCCAATTGCCGTGCCTTTGGCATCCATCATGTTAAAGGTTATGCTCTCCACCAGGTCGGTTAAAAGTTCATAGTCTGTGGTCAGCGGAGCAAGAGAGAAAGCCTCGCCCGAAAAAATAACTATTCCTATTCGATCTGCTATTCTGCCATTGATAAAATTTATGGCCGTCTCCTTAGCAGCTTCCAGGCGGTTGGGTGTAAAATCCTGTAAATCCATGGATTCGGAAATGTCCAAGACCAACATGATGTCTATTCCTTCGGTATATTGCTCTACTTTTTCATTGGTGCGTTGCGGTCTGGCAAGAGCAATGACCACCATCCACAAGGATAGTAAAAAGAAAAAAGAGGGTATCAACCTCAAATACGTCCATGGGTTATTTCTGGAGATCATTTTGGGTAGCGAAAGTTCAAGTACTGGTTTTTTCAGTAATTTGATAAACTTTCTTATCAATAAAATGAGTGGTATGGCCCAAATAAGGTGCAGCAGAAAGAAATTCTCCCATTCATAAGAACGGAAAGTTTCCTGTGTAAACCAGGTCCATGAGATATAGGAAGAGATGTCATCCATGCTGTCGAATTTTTTCTATTTTTTCTTCCAGTTGCTGTTTTGAAACCTGAAGCAAGCTATCACAAGCTTCCCGGATATGCTCATCAATCCTATTGGCATAGATGATCAGCTCGATTTTTCTAAAATCTTTGACAATTTCCGGATTTCCCAGGTATTCCGAGATTTCAGTTGCCGTCCATTCCTTGTAAGGTAATCCGGTGATGTTTTCAAGGTATCCTTTCCATAGTCCCAGAAGTTCGTCAGCCTCTTGAATTTCAGGTTTGTTTACCAAAGTTTGCATGGAGTGATCCCAATTTTTCAGGAAATGCTTCCATTTCTTTTTTTCCCGATAGATCTTCCAGCGTTTCCTGAGCCCTCCCCCAAAGAAATAAATGGCCAAAGCAAGTATAATCACCAAAGCCAGTAATCCCAAAATCAGATAAGGGTAATTGAACGCAGTAGGAATGTTCAGGTAACTGTCATTTTGCTGAAATGCCAGGTCTTCTGGCATTTCGTCTATGGTGAGGTTCAGTATCAGGGGTGCCGCCTCTGCAAAATGGCTGATACTGTCGTAGCGCAAGACTTCAAAAACCGGCAGTCGGAGAAGTTGAACGGAATCCAGCGAAAAATTGGATAGCCAATACACGGCACTATCCAATGTGGTACTGTCTGTGGTAAAAGACTCGAAGGCTTGTTTTTCCAGAAGCTCAAATGACCCGAAATTATAAGTCGAGTCAGGGAATAGTACGGGAAGTTCGCTAGGGTAATTTGCCTTCAGCACATAGCCCACTCTTTCCCCCAACATGGCAGAATCCTGTAAAAAGTAGCCTTCCACAGCCACATCCTGACCTTTTACTCCGGCAGAAAGCGAAAGCAAAAAACTCATAAACAAAAATAGTTTTGCTATTCTATCCACGCTTCATGGTTTTATTTCTCAACTTAAATAACTCCATTAAAGGTAGAACAATGTCCTGTTGGGTGTCTATTTTTAAGTAATTAATTTGGTTTTTTTTGCAAAAATCTTTTAATTTAACACGGTCACTGGAAAAAGAGGTCGATATTTTTCTTGAAAACCCACCAAATGCAGTGTTTACCCAGGTTGTTTTTCCGCCTTCTTTATCAAATACAGGAATGATACCAAGAGAAGGGAGAGCAGATTCAATGGGATCTGTCATTTGAAGTACGACCAGATCGTGCTTATTGGCCAAAGCTTTCAAGGGTTTTTCGTAATTTTCGTCTATAAAGTCAGAAATGACAATGATGACGCTTCTCTTTTTAATCAGATTGAGACAAAAAGTAAACATGCCATACAGGTCAGTACCTAAGGATTTATTTTTATGATTAAAAATTCCTTTGATGATTTTCACAGCCTGCCTGCTTCCTTTTCCGGGAAGAATAATTTTTTCCTTTTCATCTGAGTAGCTCACCAAGCCTACTTGTGAGCCTTCATGTATGCCAGCCAGTGTTAAAACCCCTGCTATTTCTCTGCCAAGATCTATTTTTTTTCTGTCTTTGCTGCCGATATCCTGGGATCCACTGATATCCAATAGAAAATAAACGGCCTGGTCTTTGTCTTCTTTGAAGGTTTTGACGAAGGTTCCATGTCCCTTTGCAGATACTTTCCATTCGATGGTCCGGATATCGTCCCCGTATTGGTAGGGGCGAAGGTCGTCAAATTCCAACCCAGCTCCTTTAAAAATGGATTGGTGATCACCCTGAAGGTGGCTGTTGGCCACTTTTCTCATCGTGATTTCATACCTTCTGAGTTTTTTTATTAGCTGGTTCATTTTTCAGTCTCAATGAGAGGCCTAATTTAGCAGTCTCTATTGAATAATAAAACGACTTTGCCTTTACTTATTGTCAATTTTCAAATGAAATAGGTAATTTTGGATCGTGAAATATATTTATGTAGCATTTGCTTTTATTTTTGCCTTCGCTTCCTGCCACGAAAAGGATGAACCCGAAAACGTTTTATCAGAAGATCAAATGGTTGAAATTTTGGTAGAGATTCATTTGGCAGAAGGCTTTGTCCAATCCCTTTCCATCCCATACGACTCCTCGAAGGTATTGTATCCGATTTTGGAGAAACAAATCTTTGATAAATATGGTATTCCTGACAGTGTTTACATCCAAAGTCTGGAATACTATTTGAGAGATGTGGCAAAAATGGAGTATCTATATGGGCGGACCATTGATTCATTGACCTTAAGAGAGAAAAATGTACAGTAGTAAATGAGTTTGTATCCTTCAAACATGGAAGAAAAGATCAATTTTGATAAAATCAAGGAATTGATCAGGGCAGAATGTACCAGTAGTCTGGGAGTAGATTTCGTCAGAAAGGTAAGCTTTTCCAAAGACAGAAAGTTGTTGGTCAAACTTTTGGAGCAAACCGATGAGTTCAGGCAGATACTGGTGTCCGGGGAGCCCTTTCCTGCATCCAATTTTATTAACATTTACCCATTCCTGGACAAAGCGAAAATAGAGGGCACTTTTCTTTTTGAGGATGAATTTCATGAGCTCAGATTGGGATTGAAAACCCTGGATGGCTGTGTTTCCTTTTTCCACAAGTTCCATGAAAATTATCCGCAATTGCACCAGCTGCTCGGCATGGTGGAAGAAAATACCCCGCTGGAAAAAAGTATTGGCAGGGTGCTGGATGAAAAGGGGAAAATAAAAAACAATGCATCTCAGGAGTTGAACCTTATCCGTACCCAACTTGCCTATGAAGAAAACAGGATAAGGAAGGTTCTGGATCACATATACCGCTCGGTCAAAGCTCAGGGATTTACCCCGGAAGATGCCTCTGTTACGGTTAGGGGAGGCAGGATGGTAATCCCTGTTTTAGCAGAATACAAAAGGCGCATCAAAGGCTTCATTCACGACGAATCAGCCACAGGACAGACAGTGTACCTGGAGCCGGCAGAGGTTTTGGATATCAACAATGAAATCAAGGACCTGGAATATATGGAAAGGAGGGAGGTGCAGAAAATCCTCACCAAGTTAACAGATGAACTCAGGGAATATATTCCGGTACTCCGGAGGGCATTTTATTTTTTGGGCATGATAGATTTTATTCGTGCCAAGGCCAGGTTTGCATTGAAAATCAACGCAGTTAACCCGGGAATGGGTAAAGGCAAGGAGTTGTCCTGGGTAAAAGCACGGCACCCTCTCCTGGAAATGGCCCTGTCTCAGCAGCAAAAGTCCATAGTTCCGGTGACCCTACAGCTCGATCCCAATCACCGGCTGTTGGTGATCTCAGGACCCAATGCCGGTGGTAAATCTGTAACGCTAAAAACGGTAGCCCTGGTGCAGTACATGTACCAATGCGGACTTCTCGTACCCATGGAGCCCAATTCCAAATGCTGTATTTTTGATCAGGTTTTTATCGATATAGGAGACGAGCAAAACATAGAAAATGACCTGAGTACCTATAGTTCCCACCTGATGAACATGAAGTATTTCACGCTTCATGCCAATAAAAACACCTTGTTTTTTATTGATGAGTTTGGAACGGGCACCGAACCCCAATTTGGTGGGGCCATTGCAGAAGCCATCCTGATTGCCCTGAATAAGTCAGGTGCCTTTGGAATTGTCACTACCCATTACGGAAACCTCAAGCAGTTGGCTTCAAAAAGCCAGGGGATGGTAAACGGGGCCATGCGGTATGATGTGGACCGGTTGGAACCCTTGTATGAATTAGAAATCGGCAAACCCGGAAGCTCATTTGCGTTTGAAATAGCCGGTAAAATAGGAATTCCAAAAGAAATAATCCTTCATGCAAAGGCACAGGTCGGAGATACCAGGGTAAGGTATGAAAAACTCCTGCTAAAGGTCGAGAGCGAAAAGAATAAATATGAAAGCCTGATGGCAGAGACCCAAAGAAAAGACCGGCTGTTGGGCCAAAGACTTCAGGAATACAATTCTCTGAAGGCCACCTTGGATGAGCAGCAAAAAAACATCATCAACGAGGCAAAAACCCAGGCGAGACTTTTGATGGATGATGCCAATAAAAAAATCGAAAATACCATTCGTTCCATCAAGGAATCTCAGGCGGACCAGGCAGCCACCCGGCAATTGAGAAAGGATCTTGATGCGCACAAGGCGGCTATCAAGCCAGAAAAGCCTGCAGTTCCACAGCAAAAAACAATTCAAGTGGTAGATGGGGCTATCGCTATTGGGGATCAGGTAAGGCTGAAAGACAACGGAGCGCTGGCCGAGGTTATGGATATCAAGGGCAAACAGGCCAGCATCCTTATTGGAGACCTTAAATCCAATGTGAAGCTAAGCCGCCTTGAGAAAATTTCAAATACCTCTCTGAAGAAGGAAAAAAAGGCCATAGGTAAGCGAATGACCTATGATACGACCCATAAAATGGCAGCATTCTCACCCAATCTGGATATCCGTGGAAAAAGGGGCGAAGAGGTCATTCAGCTGATCCAGAATTTTATAGATGAGGGGTATATGCTTGGGATGAATGACCTAAAAGTCATCCATGGCAAAGGGGATGGTATATTGAGGGAACTTACCAGAAACCTTATCAGGAAGATGTCTTCCGTGACCAGCTTCTCCGATGAACATGCAGATAGGGGTGGATCTGGGGTGACCCTTGTGCAGCTCAAACAATAAGGTACTCGCAAAACCAGAAGGTTAAGGTGCCTATCTTTTGTAGGCCTGACGAGCCAGAAGTAACCAGTTTTTTCCTTTTTTTTGCCAAACCGTTAATACGCCAAGGTTGACCGGGGCAGGCTCACTGTCTTTATTGTGCGTTTGACCGATCAGAAAATGCCTGACCAGCGCAATATTGCCTGAAATATCTACCGTCTGATTTTCTATATTGATTTCAGTAAAGTTGGATATGCCTGAAGTAAGGGCCTGGATGAATGCGGTTTGATTTTCGATTAAACCATTTGAATGTCCATAGGTCAACTGAGGATCGGTAAGTTTTCTGAGTTGCTTTTCATCAGCAGCCACCATGGCTGAAGTCAGTTCTTTAACGGCATTTTCTACGGCGGAAACCTGTTTGTTCTGAGCAAACAATACTGTAGTGGATAAAAAGCAAATGATAAACAGGTATTTGAGCATGGGTTTATGGGGTTAATTGAAACTTTTTTATTCCATTAATATCAGATCGAAAACATAAAATCCTGCTAAAGCCTTCACTCTGGCATTCTGCGGAGCTGGCACCACCCATTCCAATCTCAGGTTATTTTGATTTCTGGTAAAGGAAATTTCTTTATTGGCAGCAGGTTGGATGCCGGAGAGAATGATTTTGTCAAAGTTATCTCCTTCAAATGCCCAATTACCATTGGTGTCAAACAAGAGGTTGCTGTTTTCGGTAATGTACGTTTTACCGGTATTGTTGGACATAAACCGGATTTCAAAATCTGCAAATTCGGCTGTCTGAGGTGTTCCGTCTTTGGTGACCGAACCACCATTGTTTACCGTCCAGGTCTGGCTACCTGATGGTCCGGAAAGTCTTTCTATGGCTTGCTCTTCAGGTGTTTTTTCTGGTTCCCCATTTTCTCCTCCATTACAAGCTGAAAAGCCCAGCAGGAGCAGGCAGGCCCAAAAATAATTCATTAATACTTTCATACTTTTCAAACTAGGGCAGTAAAATTAATCAATTCCAATGTTTATCAAATAAATCTTCACAATTTATAATCCTCCAGGCGGAGTATTTGTTCACAAAAATTATATTCTCTTGGGTCATTGGAAGCTATTACGATGCATTTATTTTTTCCAAAACGGTATATCATTTCCCTGTACCAACCTATGCCTTTCTCGTCGAGATTCGAAGTGGGTTCGTCCAGAAGTACAAAAGGGGATTGAGAAAAAAAACATATGCCTAGTTTTAATCGCTGCTTCATTCCTGAGGAAAAGAAGGAAATGGGTTTGTTGATGGCGTTTTCCAGGTATAACAACTTCAAAAGAGTTGCGGTATTGATATTGTCTTCCGGTTTTTTGAATTGAAAATGGAATTCCAAAAACTCTTTGAGGGTGAATTCTTCTGGCAGTTCTACGTAGGGAGCACTGATGACCAGGTGCTTGTAAATTTCTTCTGGAGATACCATTTTCTGGTCCAGGAAAAATGTCATTTCCCCTTCCGTAAGGGGCATTTGAGCAGACAAACATTTGATGAGGGTAGACTTACCGGAGCCATTATTTCCGGTAATGGCCATTTTTATACCGTTTTCAAGGTTGAGGTCCAGTTTTTTAAAGATCCAATCTCTTTGAAACCTTTTTCCTGCGCCTTTTAACTTAACGGCCAGCATATCACTGAATATAACCTTTCATTACTCCTCTTTCAGACGAACGGATAAAGTTGACTATTTCATCCCGCTCTCGTGTGGCAGGAAGGTTGATTTCAATCTCTTCCAGGGCTTTGCTGTTGTTCCAGCTGTTTAAAAATAAATACCGGTATACTTCCTGGATTTCACTAATGGTTTTGCCTTCAAACCCTCTTCTTCTCAAACCAAGAGAATTCACCCCGGCATAGCTCAATGGCTCTCGGGCGGCTTTGGTAAATGGGGGAACATCCTTTCTGACCAGAGATCCGCCTGAAATCATGCTGTGCATGCCTATTTTGACAAATTGGTGTATGGCACTGCTACCACCTACAAATGCCCAGTCATCGATGGTGACATGTCCGGCCACCTGAACCGAATTGGCGATGATCACGCGATCATGGATCAAACAATCGTGAGCAATATGTACATAAGCCATCAAAAGACAATCATTGCCTATTTTTGTGGTCTTTTTATCTGCCGTTCCTCTGTTAATGGTTACAAATTCCCTGATAGTTGTATTGTTTCCTATCTCTACCAAAGAGTCTTCTCCTTTAAATTTCAGATCCTGAGGAATGGCTGATATAACAGCTCCCGGAAAAATCCTGCAGTTTTTTCCAATTCTTGCTCCTGGATAAATGGTAACATTCGAGCCTATCCATGTACCTGCTCCGATTTCCACATCAGAATGGATGGAGGTGAATGCTTCAACTGAAACATTTTCCCCCAATCGGGCTTTTTCATTTATTTCGGATAATTTGCTGATCATGTGTCTTTTCTTACAATGCTGGCAGTCATTATGGCTTCACAAACCAAGGCATTTCCTACAAAAGCCTCCCCCTTCATTTTTGCGATTCCTCTCCGGATGGGATTGAGAAGTTCACATTTGAAAATCAATGTGTCACCAGGTAACACCATTTTTCTAAACTTGCAGTTTTCTATGCTAAGGAAATAGGTCCAGTAATTTTCAGGATCTTCCACCGTGCTTAGAACCAATATTCCTCCCGTTTGGGCCATCGCCTCTACCTGTAATACTCCAGGCATCACAGGATTGTTGGGAAAGTGCCCCATAAAAAAGGGCTCGTTGATAGTAACATTTTTTACGCCAGCCACTAATTTGTCATCAAGATAGATGATTTTGTCCAGTAGCTGAAACGGATACCTGTGGGGAAGGATGTTGCTGATTTGGTTGATATCCAAAACAGGAGGCAGCTTGGGATCATAGTAAGGGATATTCATTGAACCCGACTTTTCCATTGCCCTCTTTATTTTTTTTGCAAAGGCTACATTGGCAGCATGCCCGGGCCTGGCTGCAAGTATCTGTGCTTTCAAGGGTCTGCCCACAAGGGCAAGGTCTCCAATGACATCCAATAATTTGTGTCGGGCCGGTTCGTTTTTGTACCTAAGCTCCACATTGTTCAGAATGCCTTCTTTTTGTACTTCCACCTTTTGTTTATTAAACATTTTGGCCAGACTGGACAACTCAGCTTCTTCTACAACCCGGTCTACCACGACTATGGCGTTATTCAGGTCTCCCCCTTTTATCAGGTTGTTTTTGTAAAGCATTTCCAGCTCGTGAAGAAAACAAAATGTCCTGCAGGAGGCAATTTCATGCCTGAATTGACTGATATCTGTGATGGAGGCATGCTGGCTTCCAAGTACAGGGGAGTTGTAATCCACCATGACGGTTACTCTGAAGTCGTCCAGGGGGAGGGCAGCCATCTCGACTTCTCTGCCACTGTCTTTGTAATGAATGCTTTCAGGTACTTCAAAAAACCTGCGTAGTGCATTTTGTTCCTCCAAACCCGCATCCTCCAGGATCTCAATGAATTGAATGCTACTTCCATCCAGAATAGGAGGCTCAGGTCCACTCAGTTGTATCAGAACATTATCTATTTCCATACCTACCAGTGCTGCCAAAACATGTTCGACCGTAAATACCCTGGCACCGCTCTGTTCCAGCGTAGTGCCCCTGGATACATCCACCACATTGTCTACATCCGCATCGATGATGGGCTGGCCTTCCAAATCCATTCTTTGAAATTTATAACCATGGTTTGGGTTGGCAGGCAAAAATGTCATATTGGCTTCTATACCTGTATGTAATCCGACTCCGGATAGGGTGACCTGTTTTTTTATGGTATGTTGTTTTACTTTCATTAAAATAAATAACTAAATAGCTGTGAAGTCCTGATCAACTGACAAATTTATAGTTTTTTTTCCAGCTCTCTCAATTTGTTATGAAGTAAAGGTAATTTTCTAAATATAGAGTAGGATTTTAAAAAATCTTTTATGTCAAATCCAATGTATCCAAAAATTGTTTTTCCCGGTTCGGTTACCGATTTCATAATGCCGGTATTTGCGCCCACGGTGGTGTTGTCAGCTATGTCAATATGGCCCACTATCCCACATTTACCAGCCAATACGCAGTTTTTGCCCACACTGGTGGAGCCGGAAATTCCTGCCTGGGAAGCAACTACCGTGTTTTCTCCTAAAATAACATTGTGGGCTATCTGAACCTGGTTGTCAATTTTAACCCCCCTTCCTATATGGGTAGACCCCATTGTAGCGCAATCAATGGTGGTATTGGCTCCTATACTTACACCGTCTTCCAATACCACGTTGCCTAATTGCGGGATGTTTTTGTAGGTTCCATCAGCCTGGGGGGCAAAGCCAAATCCATCAGCACCAAGTATACTACCGGAATGAATTTCACAGTCATTACCAATAATGGTCCTTGAATAGATTTTGACACCCGGGTAGAAGGTGCAATCATCCCCTATGATTACATCGTCCCCAATATAGACTTGTGGATAAATCTTTACATTATTACCAATCTTGCAATTTTTTCCTACATAGGAAAATGCACCCCTGTAGCAGTTTGGGCCGATGGTACTGCTTTCATGAAAGTAAGTGGGCTCTTCTATACCAGAAATATCGGATTTTACCATCTTGGAATAAGCTTCCAAAAGTTTGGTGAAACCTGTATAGGGGTCTTTCACCCTGATTAGAGTGGTTTTGAATGCCTTCTGAGGTTTAAAATCTTCTCCTACAATGATCGCTGAACAGGCGGTGTCGTAGAGGTATTTTTCATACTTGAGGTTAGATAGAAATCCAATGCTTCCAGCTTTTCCCTCCTGTATTTTTTCAAGGCGATTGATTTTCTGAGAACCATCTCCTTCCACGCTTCCATCCAAAAGTAGTGCAATTTCATCGATGGTAAATTCCATTTATTTCTTAGTTGTTTTACCGTAAAGTTAAATTTTTAGCATGACAAGCATAATATTTTTTTACTATTTTGCTCATGGCTTTGATATTTGGAAGGTCAGCAGCCATGGCCACATCCATGACTTCCCCTTTTTTAGTCAGGATCCAAATCTTGTCCCTGGCCAGGTAACCATAATTACTTATTTCACCGCAGGAAAAGAAATACTGCAAATCCCGAGTGGACAAGGAATGTTTGCTTTGTACCTTTTGCTTCATTTTTTTTATCTCCTCAATGGAAAACGGCTGATTGACCAAATGGATTTTAAACAAGTTGCGCATCAAAAACATGTGGGAAATTTGTCGAAGCACAAAGTCATCTTCATTTTTCCAGAGCTTGATGGCACCCCAGACATCAAAGTCGTCCAATTGAGAAAATTCGTCGAGCCATTCAGGTTGGCCATGCAGCATACCTGTAGGAGGATCTTTTTTCAGAAAAAGTAGGAGTTCAGCAGAGCCGGGTAAATTTATGCCAGCATTTTCCAGTTCTTTGGCCCTTAAAATCAGATTGATCAACATTTTTTCAGCGCAGACGGTCGTTTTATGAAGGTATACCTGCCAATACATCAATCTTCTGGCGCTCAGAAAATTCTCAATACTGTAAATGCCCTTTTCTTCGATGACCACCTGGTCATTCACGATGGTCATCATTTTAATTATTCGGTCTGCCCCAATAGTTCCTTCTGATACACCTGTGAAAAAACAATCCCGCTGCAAGTAATCCAGACGATCAATATCTAGTTGACTGGAGACCAGTTGGTGAAAGAAATTTCTTTCGTAACTTCCCACAAAAATTTGCCTGGCCAAAGAAAGTTGGCCGTGAAATTGCTTATTTAAAGCATCAAAGAACAGCAGGGAAATGGTTTCATGATGCAGACCTTTGAGAAGAATAGATTCAAGCGCATGAGAAAAAGGCCCATGACCAATGTCATGCAGTAATATTGCCAGCAGTGCCGCTTCATATTCCTGTTCAGATATTTCAATGCCTTTATTGCGCAAGTGGTCTAAGGTAATGCTCATCAGGTGCATGGCTCCTATGGCATGGTGAAACCGGGTATGTAGGGCTCCCGGGTAGACCATATCTGTCAAACCTAATTGTTTGATTCTGCGTAACCTTTGGAAATAGGGGTGATCTATTACGGCAAAAATCAATTCACTGGGAATATTGATGAACCCATACACGGGGTCATTGATAATTTTATGGCTTTTCAATGTCCTGTTCATAAAGGCGACTTGCCAAAAGTAATTAATCTAAAAAGAATTAAACCAATTGATATGGAAAATTTCAAAATATTATGGGCTGATGACGAGATCGATCTCCTGAAACCGCATATACTGTTTTTAGAACAAAAGGGATACGATATAGTGACCGTAAACAGTGGGCTCGATGCGGTAGAAAAGGTAGAAGAGGAAAACTATGATGTAATATTCCTGGATGAGATGATGCCGGGGATGACGGGTTTGGAAACCCTGCAGCAGATCAAAAGTCTGAAACCTCAAATTCCTGTGGTCATGATTACCAAGAGTGAGGAGGAGCATATCATGGACGATGCCATTGGGGGAAAGATTGCCGATTACCTGATCAAGCCCATAAATCCAAATCAGATTTTGCTTTCCGTAAAAAAAATTCTTCAAAACAAACAATTGATCAGCGAAAAGACAAACCTCTCTTATCAACAGGATTTCAGAAACATCAGCATGGCATATAATGATGCCATAGATCATGAGGAATGGGCAGATATTTTCAAGAAACTAACCTACTGGGAATTGGAGATCGATGAAACTGAAAATAAAAGCATGCAGGAGGTATTGGAAACGCAGAAAGTGGAAGCCAATGCTAACTTTGCCAGGTTCATCAAGGAAAATTACCTTGATTGGCTGAACATTCCCAATATAAGTAAGCCAGTAATGTCTCACCAGGTGATGAAGGAACATGTTTTTCCAAAGTTGAAAGAGGGAAAACCCTTGTTTTTTATAGTGATTGACAACCTGCGACTCGATCAATGGGAAATGATTGAGAATCAGTTGAGAGATTATTTTGTGGTAAATGAAGACAAAACGTATTATAGTATTTTACCCACGACCACCGCTTTTTCAAGAAATGCCCTGTTTAGCGGAATGATGCCCATGGATATGGCCCGGCACCATCCTGACCTTTGGGAAGGAGAAGAAACGGATGAAGGTAAAAACAACCATGAGGCGGAATTTTTGAAAATAAATCTAAAGAAAAACAGGCTCTCCATCCGGTCGAGCTATCATAAAATTTTGCAGACCAATCAGGGCAAGGCCATACTGGAACAATTCCCTAATTTGATGAAAAATGATCTGAATGTTTTGGTTTATAATTTTGTAGACATGATGTCACATGCCAGAACCGACATGAAAATGATACGTGAACTTGCTCCGGATGAGTCCGCTTATCGTTCTTTGACGACCAGTTGGTTTTTACATAGCTCCCTTTTTGAACTTTTCAAAAAAATCAGTTTGGCCGGTGCGGATGTGATTGTGACCACCGATCATGGTACAAAGCGGGTAAACAAGCCATACAAGATTGTTGGAGACCGGAATGTGACCACCAACCTAAGGTACAAACAAGGGAAAAATCTTAATTTTGAATCGGGTAAAGTTTTTGAAATCAAAAAGCCAGATGAAGCCAAACTTCCCCAGATGAACATCTCTTCAAGTTATGTTTTTGCTGTAGAAGATTATTTCTTCGCCTATCCCAACAACTACAATTATTATGTAAACTTCTACAAAGATACCTTCCAACATGGTGGAGTTTCGTTGGAGGAAATGATCATTCCTATTGTACATTTGCAGCCAAAATAATCCATTTTTGAAAACGATACATTGCAATCACTTAAATCAAATTTCAAATTCCGCAGAATTAATCATAGATTTATGCAGGGATTTAGATGTGTGGGTGTTTAAGGGAGAGATGGGAGCTGGAAAAACCACCCTGATCAAGGCCATCTGTAACTTACTTGAAGTCAGGGACCCGGTAAGTAGCCCTACATTTTCAATAGTCAATGAATATGCTACTGACAAGGCTGGTATCATTTATCACTTTGACTTTTACAGGCTGGAAGACCCTGTGGAAGCCATTGAAATAGGGGTTGAAGAGTATTTTCATAGTGGGAATTATTGTTTTGTAGAATGGGCAGAAAAAATCCCCTCATTTTTGCCCGAGGATTTTGCCTTGATTGAAATTGAAAAGAGGGAAGAAGAAATTAGACATATAAGCGTAAAATTAATCCATCAATGATAGGGGGATCAGGATTTTCTGAAATTGCCAAGGAAACAGGAGTATTCACACAGGAAGCTGTGGCCAGGGTGAAAAAAAAAGGTTCGCAGGTGTTGATTGGTATACCTCGGGAAACAGCCGAGCAGGAAAAAAGAGTGTTATTGACACCTGAAGCGGTTGCTCTTCTGGTGAATAATGGGCAGCGTGTCAAGATAGAATCCAATGCAGGTACCCTATCCAAATTTTCTGACAGGGACTATTCTGATGCGGGTGCATCGGTGGTTTATTCCAGTAAGGAGGTTTTTGATGCAGATGTGATTTTAAAGGTGGAGCCACCTGTGGCTGAAGAGATTGGTTACATGCGCCAGGGATCCTGTCTGATATCAGCTCTCCAACTGGGCAAACAGAAAGCTGCTTTTATTCAGCAGTTGAATCAAAAAAAAATTACAGCAGTTGCTTTCGAACACCTGGAAGACAAAGTAGGAGGGATGCCTGTGGTAAGGGCAATGAGCGAAATAGCAGGTAGTACGGTGATGCTGATTGCTGCTGAATACCTGAGCAGTGTGAATGAGGGGAAGGGTATGATCCTGGGTGGGATCACAGGAGTGCCTCCCACTCAGGTAGTAATTATCGGCGCAGGGACGGTTGCAGAGTATGCGGCAAGAACAGCCATAGGTTTAGGCGCTACCATCAAGATTTTTGACAACCATATTTATAAGTTAAGGAGAATTAAACAAGTGCTGGGACAGCAGGTTTTTACTTCAACGATTGATAATTATGTGTTGGGGCAAGCCCTGAAGGAAGCAGATGTGGTTATTGGAGCCCTTAGAGCAGAAAAAGGGAGGCCGAAGGTGGTAGTTACTGAGGAAATGGTTTCCCAAATGATGGAAGACAGTATCGTGATTGATGTAAGCATTGATCAGGGAGGCTGTATAGAAACAGCGGAAATGACGAGTCACAGTGAACCGGTTTATAAAAAGCACGGAGTGATTCATTACTGTGTACCCAATATTGCTTCCAGAGTATCCAGAACCGCCTCCTATTCATTAAGCAATATTTTCACACCTATATTGTTGCAGATGGCAGATCTGGGAGGAGCGGAAGAGATGATTTTCAATTACAAATGGTTTATGAAAGGGGTTTATACCTATAGGGGCAGCCTGACCAATGCCCACCTGGGCAGGAAGTTTCAAATGGCCCACAAAGAATTACAGCTTTTATTGGCAGCAAGGTACTGACAGGAAAAATATCAGGAAAGCAGATTTTGCCTAAGCAGAAATTCCAATTGGTCATTGGCTTTCAGCAAACTATCGGTTAGCTGTTTGTTCTCTCTTCTTAAGGAATACACTTCAAAAGCATTTTTTACTACTGTTCTCAGGTAATCTTCCTCCCAGGGCTTAGTCAGGTAATGGTATACCTTTCCCTTATTGATGGCATCAATTACGGCCTGAATATCCGTATAACCTGTCAATAAAATTCTCATTGGGTCAGGATGCATGGGAATGATAGACTCTAAAAAATCCACCCCATTTTCCTTGGGCATCCTTTGGTCGGTAATGATGATATCTATGTCCTCCTGAAGCAAAATATCTCTCCCTTCATCGGCAGACTCAGCCAGAAATATTTTGTAATCTCTCCTAAAAGTAGCTTTAAAAGCTTTAAGGTTATTGACTTCATCATCTACATAAAGTATCCTAATCTTATCTTTTTCCATGCCTTAAATATCGTAATAACCTTTTGATTTGTTAAGAATAAGAAATTGAATTTTAATTTTAAATAAAATATCGTTCTTTTTCAATTAATATTCATTAGTTTAATCGTATTATATTTATATTCAAAAGTTTATTTTATAAATTAAAGAATTAAACCTTAAATACAAAAAAAAATATAACAAATTAATTCTGTATTTTTGATTGTTTATTACTACAAAAATATAACTTTACCAATATTATCACCTTTTTTAGGCAGTAAAATTATGGAAAACTCAAATAACAAATCTGAGTTTAAGCATTCTTATAAACCCTTGATCTTTTCTCCTCAACTTCAGGAGGATAGGGATGTCATGGGAAAATTGAAGGAAACAGGTAAAGTTTTGTTTTTTGACACCTTTGAACTCCAGTTGACGGAACTCATTAAAATGGAGAATCCGAAAAGAAAACTAACTTTGGAGGAGTTGTCAGAAAAAAAAGCAGATTATTACGCAGCTTCAGAAAAAAATTCCTCAGAAAATGGCAATTGGATTTATTATCCCTGGAGAAATACGGTAGTCCGGATTTTGGAGGAGAAAGAGTTTATCAGGTTGCGCACGGTGAGGAACCGGTACAAAATTACCGAAAAAGAGCAGGAGCAGCTACAAAAGCAAATCATCGGGGTTATTGGTCTTTCTGTTGGGCAAAGCGTAGCGCTGAGCCTGGCGATGGAAAGATGCTTTGGGGAGCTTAGGATAGCTGATTTTGACACCTTGGATTTAAGTAACATGAACAGGATCAGGACGGGATTATATAATCTCGGCATAAAAAAATCATGGATTGTTGCGAGAGAGATAGCAGAAATTGACCCTTACCTGAAAGTCACCTTGTATGATGAGGGGGTTACTGAATCCAATATGGATGATTTTTTAATGAAAGGTGGAAAGATGGATCTTTTGATTGAAGAATGTGATAGTTTGCCGATTAAGATTTTGAGTAGACTTAAGGCCAGGAGCTTGGGCATCCCGGTGATGATGGATACTAGTGACAGGGGAATGATGGACATTGAGAGGTTTGACCTGGAACCTGGGAGACCAATTTTTCACGGATTATTGTCAGATTATGGTGAAGAAAAAGAATTGTTAAATATACTCCCTGAAAAAGGAAGAGAAATAATGATTTCTCTTTTACAGTTTGAAAATTTGTCCGATAGGGTTAAATACAGTTTTGGAGAATTAGGTAAAACCATTACCTCATGGCCACAACTCGCATCTTCTGTTTTGCTGGGAGGAGCCGCCTGTTGCCATTATGCCAGAATGTTACTTCTAGGGCAGGAAGTCAATTCAGGTAGATTTTATGTTGATTTGGACAAGATACTCAATTTGAATGAAGGTTAGAGTTAGGATAGTTAGGGCTATCGATGATATTGATGCCACAGAAAAGTATATTTTTGGGCACCATAAGGTACTTGAATCTTATGGCATTACGAAAGTGACTTCTGCGGACCGTTCCTGGGCCCTTAATCCACATGTTTACTTGATTTTATTTGAGTCAGTAGAGGATTTAAGGATTTTAGGGGGAGGAAGAATACAGCTCAGAACCGAAAACTTTCCTCTTCCTTTTGAGTTAGCCATCAAGGAAATAGATCCCAAAATCATAGATTACATGGCTGATTTCAAGGACCTGGAAGTAGCCGAATATTGTGGACTTTGGAATAGCAGGGAGGTAGCAGGTTATGGGATAGGTAGTATTTATCTGGTAAGGGTAGGAATCGCTATACTTCCACAGTTGAATTTGAAGAAACTTTTCGGTTTAAGTTCTCCGGTGACTTTGAGTATTTCCAAAAGCGTAGGGTACCAGGTAATCTCGATTTTAGGAGACAACGGTTCATTCTACTATCCGAAGGAGGGGCTCATAGCCACGGCTTTGGAAATAAATGATATCAATGACCTTTCTCATGCCCAGACAGCTGAGAGAGATTATATTTTTGATTTAAGAAAGAAAATCAATTTCAATACCGTTGAAAGTGGACCAAAGGGAGAGATGGAACTTCAGTTTGAACTTCAAATACCAAAACCGGATAAATGAAAAACCTGTACATGTACTTAAGAAGCATAGGCTTGTCCCTGTTTTTGATTTTATTTGTTACCCTGCCCATCATTTACTATTTGGGTGTTTTCAGTCAGGATGAAGGTTTAAGGTTTGATACATATGATTATTTTATTTCCGAAGAAGCACTGCCTGTCGGAAATTTGAATCCCAGTCATTTTAAAAATGAATCGCTTCAAAAGATTGATCTAGGTGTTATTGACGAGGATTTGTACGTCAAGGTGGATTTGAATGACTTGGAGGGCTTGGGTAAGGATAGCCTGTTTATTGTCGAATTGAGCAACCCTTCTTTTAGGGAGGTAGACCTGATGCGCTTCAATAAAGCAGGAGATTTAGTTTCCAAACAAACCTCAGGAACTGCAT
This sequence comes from Cyclobacterium sp. SYSU L10401, assembly GCF_010993705.1. Classification (GTDB taxonomy): domain Bacteria; phylum Bacteroidota; class Bacteroidia; order Cytophagales; family Cyclobacteriaceae; genus Cyclobacterium. Next base: position 678,967 of record NZ_WOFO01000001.1, read on the forward strand.
TTTCAAAGACCAACCCCCTGAAGAACCCTAATCCCTTCTTCAGGATCCAGGTAGGTGATGAATTCAACTCCATTTTGGTGTTCAGAATAAAATCAAAAGTTCCGATTGAATTTGATGCCGCTATCTCTCCTTCCAATTCTTTTTTTCAAAACTACAGCCTGAGACTGATTATTATCAGTGCCTATTTTGGTATCATGATTGCGCTGTTTTTATACAATTTCATACTTTATTTTTCCGTAAAAGATAAAGTGTATCTTTTTTATTGTTTTTACATTCTTTTTATTGCCCTGGCTCAACTTTCTCTTTCGGGCTATTCCTATTTTTTCCTGATGGAAAATGCCTATCTGTATGAGGTAAGTATCATTGGTTTCACCACCCTTTCAAGCATCTTTGTAATTCCGTTTATTCAACTATTCTTAAAGACCAAGGTCTACGTACCAAAATATGACCAATGGCTATACCTCATACCCGTTTCCTATGTGATTACCCTGATTTTTAGAGTTTCAGGATTTGTGGAGTTGAGTTACTCCCTGACAGATTTAAATGGAATGGTTTTGGCCATTTGCTTTTTCACCATAGGGATCATTGCTGCAAAAAAAGGATATAGATCAGCCTATTTTTTCCTTTTGGCATGGAGTTTTTTACTGTTTGGCTTGGTAGTCTACATTTTACACAATCAGCGGATTATCGACCTGGGTTCCTATGCAAATTTTCCTTTATTGGCAGGAACGGCCATTGAAGCCTTGTTACTTTCTTTTGCATTGGCTGATAAAATCAATATATTGAAGCGGGAAAAAGAAAGGGAGCAACTGGATAAACTGGATGCCCTAAAGGAAAATGAAAGGTTGATAAAGGAGCAGAATCTCCATTTGGAAGATATGGTCAGGTCAAGGACTGAGGAACTTGAAATGACCTTGAAAAATCTTCAAAACACGCAAACCCAGTTGGTCAATCAGGAAAAAATGGCTTCCCTGGGTCAACTGACAGCGGGAATTGCCCATGAGATCAATAACCCCATCAATTTTGTCAGTTCTAATATTTCTCCTCTCAAAAGAGATCTGAAGGATATTCTTGAGTTGATGGAGGTATATAGAGAAAAAGGCAAGGAGGAATTCACTGAAGATAGCCTGTCAGAAATTGAGGAGATGGAGGAGGATATTGAAATTGATTATTTGTTGGAAGAGGTAGAACAGCTGCTGAATGGAATGGAAGATGGAGCCAAAAGAACTGTTGAGATTGTCCGTGGGTTGAAATTATTTTCGAGGGTAGATGAGCAGGATGTCAAAAAAGTAGATATCCATGATGGCATTGACAGTACATTAATTCTGCTCAATAGTACCATGTCGGGTAGAATAAAATTGACCAAAAATTATGGATCCATTCCCCAAGTGGAATGTTTGGCAGGTAAGATGAATCAGGTGTTTATGAATATCATCAGCAACGCCATTCATGCACTTATCGATCACCCTATAGAAGGAAGGGAGCCTGAATTGACGATAGCCACATTTTTACAAAATGAGCGCGTTGTCGTTAAAATTGGGGATAACGGTCCGGGCATGCCAACTTCGGTCAGGGAAAAGATTTTTGAGCCCTTTTTTACCACCAAACCGGTAGGTAAAGGTACCGGGTTAGGTTTATCTATAGTTTATACCATCATTGAAAATCATAAAGGGACAATTGAAGTGGATTCGGAGGATCAAAAGGGTACCACTTTTACCATTGATTTACCGATCAATCAAAATTAACAGCTAATGACTAAGAAAATCAATGTGCTGTATATTGATGATGAGGATAATAACCTCAACTCATTTAAGGCAGCATTGCGGAGGGATTTCAAGGTGTATACCGCCTTGGATGCTGAGGAAGGATTAAGTATTGCGAAAACCAGGGAATTTGAAGTTGTCATTGCCGACCAGAGAATGCCGGGAATTACTGGAGTGGAGTTTTTTGAAAGGTTGGTAAAAATCAACCCTGATCCTATCCGCATTTTGCTTACCGGATATTCTGATATTTCCAGCGTGATAGATGCGATTAACAGGGGGGAGGTATACCGCTTTATTGATAAACCCTGGAACCTGGAGCAAATCAAAAATGCGATCATCAATGCCGCAGAAATATATTATGCCAGAAAAGAACTAAAGGAGAAAAACGAGCGCCTGGAAAAACTGCATACGGAGATGAACCAGTTTGTATACAGTTTATCGCACGAACTCAGAGGGCCATTGATGAGCATTTCAGGAATTTCTAAGTTGGCCAAGATGGAGGTGAGTGAACCCGGAATCGTTGAGTATTTTGATATGATAGATTCAGCTACCCTGAAACTCGACGATTTTATTTACAAAATGCTTGATTTTTACCGATCTACCAAAATTGAAAATAAAGTTGTAGCGATTGATTTCCAGGGAATCTTTGACCAGTTAATTAAAGACTATAAGCTCAAATGGGATTTGAGTACAATTGACCTGAGTTTTGACGTTTCCCAGGACGAACCATTTTTTTCTGATGAATCAAAGATTCGGGTGATTATCAATAACCTTTTCAGTAATGCATATAAGTTTCAGAAGGAGGCAGGAAGCCGTTGGATCCGCATTTGCATAAAGACCAATGGCAATAAGGCCTATTTGGAAATCGCTGATAATGGCATTGGAATAGAAGAAAAACACCAGTCTGACGTGTTTAATCTTTTTCACAGGGCCACCCAAAGGAATGTAGGTTCGGGCCTTGGACTGTACATGGTGAAGGAATCAGTAGAACAGTTGAAAGGCAATGTGGTGTTAAAATCGGATGTAGGGATAGGAACTACCATTCAGGTAAATCTCCCTGATCTAAGTAGTAATTGACTGTTTTTTCATTTTTTTGAAAGCAATGGTATTCCCAATGTGGACATGTTGGTTTTACCTTTTCGCCGGCTATGCACGCATCTACCCCATTTGGCAGGCCAAAGACCTAGACAGTTATACCTGATCCAAAAATTTCCTTTAATTACTTTGTTGAGATATAAAATGGAGGTAATTTGCACTTCAATTAATGGTAATTAAAATGTTTTTTATATGATTAATCCTTGGCATGATGTGAGCATTGGGGATAATTTACCTGATTATGTAATGGGGATAATAGAAATCCCCAAAGGAAGTAAGGGTAAATATGAACTTGACAAGAAATCCGGTATGCTACTCCTGGACAGGGTGCTGTTTTCCGCTGTACATTATCCGGCAAATTATGGGTTTATTCCCCAAACTTTTTGTGAAGACCACGATCCATTGGATATATTGATCATATCCCAAATAGACATCCCCTCCATGACTTTGGTAAAAGCCAAAGTGATTGGTGTAATGAGGATGGTAGACGGAGGGGAGGCTGATGACAAAATCATTGCAGTAGCAGCAGATGATCAATCCGTCAATTATATTGAAGATATAGCCGAACTTCCTCCTCACCTGATGAAAGAAACCCACCGTTTTTTTGAGGACTACAAAAAGCTCGAGAACAAAGAAGTTAAAGTGGAGGATTTTTTGGGAAAAGAAGATGCCATTAGAATCATAAACGAGGCAATTGAACTCTATGACAAAACCTTCCGAACTTTAAAGCAAAAATAAGGAGGTTCAGCAAATCTGATTTAATCCAATATAAGGGGTTAAATGATGCCTTCTGGAAGCTTTGACCTGAGCAGCTGTTTTTTCGAAAAAGGAGAGATCCTGGGGAAAGGGGTTTTGCTTCAAAAAGGGATATGACCTGTCTCGACTTTGGAGCCTGGATGAAGTTGCCATATAACCAGGAAGTCTATAGAAACCGGTGAAGTCGATCACCAGCACTAACTCCCCGATTTTATTACCTCCAGAATCTGGGGGCAATTAAATCAGTGTAGCTTGTTATGAATTAAATACCTAAGGGATGATCATACACCTTCAGATTATGAGGATTGATCAAGCTTTTTTAGGTTTTCTTCAAGGGCATTCATTTTTGCCTGAGCGTCAGCCATTTTTTTCTTTTCCAGGAGCACAACTGCTTCTGGGGCATTGCTTACAAATCTTTCATTTTCCAGCTTTTTCGATACTGCCTTTAAAAAGCCTCTGGTATATTCCAATTCCTTTCTTAGGGTTTCTTTTTCCTGTTCTGGATCAATTTTCTCTTCAATAGGAATAAAAACTTCATCAGCCTTTGCCACAAAGCTCAGGGCGTTGTCTTCTTTTTCACCAAAGCGTATCGACTCGATATTGGCCAGCTTTTTAATGACTCCATCAAATTTGATGTAAATTCCCTGATTTTGAGTATTGATGGTCATGTCCAGGCTTTCCTTTGGCGAAATACCTTTTGATGCCCTGATGTTTCTGATTTGTGAGACCACTTCAAATACCTGTTGTGCTTCAGAGATGATGCTTGCGTCAAATGCTTTCATTTTAGGCCAATCTGCAAGCATCAATGCATCGCCCTCGGCTCTTTTTTGGACTTGCTGCCACAATTCTTCGGTGATGAAAGGCATGAAAGGATGAAGTATTTTCATCAATTCTTCAAAAAATCGGGTGGTCCGCATCTTGGTCAACTGGTCTACAGGTTTTTGATAGTCAGGTTTGACCATTTCCAGGTACCAGGAGCAAAAGTCATCCCATATCAATTTGTAGAGCGTCATCAATGCGTCTGAAATCCGGAATTTCTCAAAATGGTCCGTTAGTTCTGACAGCGATTGGTGGAACCTGCTTTCAAACCAGGCAATGGCGGTTTTATTAGCTTCCTCAGTGCTTTCTTTTACTTCCCAGCTTTCTATTAACCGATAAGCATTCCATATTTTATTACTAAAATTACGGCCCTGTTCGACCAGTTTTTCATCAAAGGGGAGGTCATTTCCGGCGGGACTACTGAAGAGCATACCTGTCCTTACCCCGTCTGCACCGTAGGTTTCAATTAAAGCCAGCGGGTCAGGGGAGTTGCCAAGGGATTTGGACATTTTCCTACCCAGTTTATCTCTTACAATACCGGTTAGGTAAACATTTCTGAAGGGCTTTTCACCAGTATATTCATAGCCTGCGATGATCATTCTTGCTACCCAGAAAAAAAGAATCTCCGGGGCAGTTACCAAATCATTGGTGGGATAATAATAGCTCAAGTCTTTGTTTTTCTTTCCAGTTTTAAAAAAATCCGGATCGAAAACAGAAATGGGCCAGAGCCAGGATGAAAACCAGGTGTCCAAAACATCTTCGTCTTGTTTCAGGTCCTTAGCCGTGTATTGTTCGTTGTGCTGCCGGTTAGCCAGCTGGACGGCCTCATCCAGGGAAGCTGCCACAACATGGGCACCATTGGGTAGATAATAAGCAGGAATACGGTGGCCCCACCAAAGTTGCCGGGAAATGCACCAGTCGCGTACATTTTCCATCCAGCTTCTGTACATGTTTTTAAACTTGGGAGGAAATAGCCGAACGGTGTCATCCATTACAGCCCGGAGTGCTGGTTGGGTAATATCCTCCATTTTTAAAAACCATTGCATGGACAGCCTTGGCTCAATGATGGCGTCGGTTCTTTCGGAATGCCCCACATTGGAGGCATATTCCTCTTCCTTTGGTAGTTGCCCCGCTTCCCTGAGCAGTTTTGCTATTTTTTTTCTGGCAATGAAGCGGTCTTCACCTATCAGGATTTCGGCTTTTTCGTTTAAGGTACCATCATCGTTCAGAATATCGATTACCTCAAGTTGGTGTCTTTGACCGATTTCGTAATCGTTGATGTCATGCGCAGGAGTGATCTTCAGGCAGCCTGTACCAAAGCTCATATCTACGTAGCTATCCGCAATAATAGGGATGGATTTATTGATCAAAGGGATTAATGCCTTTTTACCCTTCAGATGAGCATATCTGGGGTCCTCCGGGTGCACGCATATGGCAACATCTGCCATGATGGTTTCCGGCCTGGTAGTAGCAATGGTAAGCGTTTCTTCAGTTCCTTCAATTTTGTAGGCAATGTGATAAAGTTTGGATGCCACTTCCTTAAAGACAACCTCATCATCTGAAAGGGCTGTTTTCCCTTTGGGGTCCCAGTTGACCATGCGAATGCCCCGGTATATTTTACCTTTATTGTGTAGGTCCACAAAAACCTGAATCACAGCTTCACTCAAGTCTTTGTCCATGGTAAACCTGGTCCTGTCCCAGTCGCAGGAGGCCCCCAGTTTTTTGAGTTGTTCCAGGATGATGCCCCCATATTTTTCTTTCCATTCCCAGGAGTATTCCAGAAAGGCCTCCCGGCTAATGGATTTTTTATCTATGCCTTTTTCTTTCAGCATAGCGACCACCTTGGCCTCTGTAGCAATGGACGCATGATCAGTACCAGGTACCCAGCAGGCATTTTTGCCCTCCATCCTCGCTTTTCTTACCAGAATATCCTGAATGGTATTGTTCAACATGTGTCCCATGTGCAGGACGCCGGTGACATTGGGTGGAGGAATGACGATAGAGTAGGCTTCCTTTTGATCATCAGGTTCTGAATGGAACATGCCATGTTTCATCCAATATTGGTACCATTTGGATTCAGTGATTTGGGGGTTGTATTTGGTAGAGCGTGCCATGCTATTTTTAAATTTGAAGGGCAAAATTAATACAATATGGCTGAAGGTATACTTTTTGAGCCACGGAATTAGAAAAATTATCCATTCTCCCACCAAAGCGGGCAGTTGCAAGTAGAAGAGGTCAAAAATTTACTACTGGAACATCAATCGAACCATTACCGGAAAATGATCTGAAGGATATTTTTTTCCGTAATTGTCGGTAAGGGTAGCGTGATGGCTAATCGCAAGACCATCACTGACAAAAATATAATCAATTCTCCTGTCAGGAAACAAATCCCAATTAAATGCATTAAAAGTACCAGGAGTACCATGAGAGGGTGTTTTGGAAGCATCTTTACTGTCTTTCAGTCTACCATCTTTCAGGAGTTCCTTGTAGGCCGGGTTATCATTTTCCACATTAAAGTCCCCGGTAACTATACAGGGCAGGTTTTCTGTATTGATTTCTTTGATTTTCTGCAAAAGTAATTTACTGCTTTCTTCTCTGGCCTTTTGTCCAATATGGTCATAATGCACATTGAAAACATAAAATTCTTTTCCATCTGCGGTTTGAAGTTTTCCCCAGGAACAAATGCGGTTAAGGGCAGCATCCCAACCTTTGGATGGTTTTTCAGGGGTAGGAGAAAGCCAAAAAGTATTTTTATCCAGAAGTTGAAATTTTTCAGGATTGTAAAATACGGCACTGAATTCCCCTTCATTTCCTCCTGTGTCCCTGCCCACTCCGATATAGGGATATTGCAGGTCCTTACTGATATCTTCCAATTGGGTGTATAAACCTTCCTGAGTCCCGATAATATCCATTTCATGAAAACGAATCAGGTTAATCAAATGAGGGGACCGGTCTTTCCAAAGGTTGCCCTCATCTCCCGGGTTATCAAACCGGATATTATAGGTGGCGATATTGTAGGAGTCCTGGGCGAACAGCTCGGTTTTTAAGGGGAAAATAAAAAAAGAGAATATAATTAAGTACCGTTTCATTAATGCATCCATTGAGCAATATTTGTAATAAATTCCGATATAAAATTCGTGAATTTTATATTTATTTTCAAATCATTAATCAATTTCCAACTGAAAGGGTAAAATGGCCATTTTCCCTTGAAGCCTTTGGAGTTTTTCCAAGGTTTTATATAGCTCATAGGAATGCCCCATTTTAATCCGTTGGTAGCTGCCTTCTACATCGGCCCCAAAGTCTGATAGCAATTGTTCCAGCATACTTTTCTGCTTGGGGTACATGACCACCCGGTAATCCTCTTCCACGCCTGCTTTTATGGCAGCAATACTGATGGCATCTTCAAAATCCCCCAGGACATCTACCAGACCCACTTCCTTTGCCCGTTTTCCTGACCAAACCCTGCCTCCAGCAATTTCTATTACCGCATCCCGACTCATTCCCCTTCCTGCTGCAACCCGGCTGATGAAGGTGTCGTACACTTCTTCTACTTTACCTTGCATGATGGCTTTTTCGCTTTCAGGCATGTCCCTGGTGGGATTCAGAAAATCAGAATAGGTGCCCGTGCTGACAGCATCTGTGGTGATGCCCAATTTATTGTTCAATAAGCCACGGGTATTAAACATGAGACCAAACACGCCTATTGAACCAGTGATCGTATTGGGTTGAGCCACAATGGTATCTGCCGGAGCAGCGATATAATAGCCTCCGGAGGCGGCATAATTGGACATGGAGGCGATCAATGGCTTTTCTTTTTGGGCCTCTAAAAGCTCTCTCCAGATGACCTCGGATGCAACCGCCGATCCTCCAGGGGAATTGATCCGAAGTACGATAGCTTTGACAGATTCATTTTTTCTGGCTTTTCGTATTTCTTTTAAGAAGACGTCAGAACTGATTTGGTTAGGTGAATTACCTCCAACGATTTCCCCATCAGCCATGATCACGGCGATTTGATTTCGGGATAATCGGTTCTTTTCGCTGGTTGTTTTGTTGAGGCCCGTGACATTGATGCTATTGATGTCCTCATCCTCATCCAACCCCAATTTCTCCCTTAGTTTATCCTTCACCTGATCATCATACCAGAGGGCATCTATCAATCCTAAATCTACGGCATCCTGATTGGTCCTGACCAGCATATTGTCATTTATTTCCTGGACTTTTTCCTCCGGTATTGACCTGCTCCTGGCTACCTCTGAAATCAAAATCTGATTCAGGTCTTCCAGATAAACCCTGGTTTGAAGCCGGTTTTCTTCACTCATTTTGTCCAGGATAAAGGGCTCAATGGCACTTTTAAACTCCCCAACCCGAAAAATTATTGGCTCGACTTCGATTTTTTCGAATAGACCTTTTAAAAAAACACTGTTCGCAACAAAACCATTGAATTCCAGGTCACCAATTGGATTAAGATAAATTTCGTCGGCTACTGAACATAGAAAATAACCGGATTCGGTGAAATACTCCCCGTAAGCCAGTATGAATTTCCCACTTTCTTTAAAATCTTCCAGGGCCATTCTGATTTCAAGAATATGTGACTGACCGGCAGCAATCAAGCCACTCTCCAGATAAATGCCCTTAATATCCTCATTTTCTTTTGCTGCTTGTATGGCTTTTATGATTTGGTTTAGCCCCACATTGGACACTTCACCTAAAAAAGGTAAAGGTGGCAAGGATAAATCATCTTCAGGAGCCCTTTCTACGATATTAACGCCATTTAAATTAATGTGCAGGAGGGAGTTTTCCTTTACTGTCACTTCCTGAGATCCGGCACTGATAGCAATAATTCCTGCAATCAGAAAAAATGCAAGCACCCAGAAAACGAGTAATCCTACAATTACCGCCAAAACGTTGCTCAAAAATTTCATAAATAATATCAGTTTTATTAAGTTTCAAAATTAACCTATTTTTAATAAAACCGTTGGATTCGGTACAATAAAATTAGCTATGCACAGGGTTGTATTAAGTTTGGGGGGAAATGTTGGGGACAGGCTCGCTTTGTTGAAGCAGGCATTGAATTTATTGGTACCGCAAATGCAACTGATCCATGCTTCGGGAATTTATGAAACAGCAGCCTGGGGAGGGAATTCCCAGGCACCCTTTCTCAACCAGGTGCTGGTGATGCAAACTACCATGGAAGCAGAACAAACCCTGGATTTTATTCAAAACATAGAAGATGTACTGGGAAGAAAAAGGGTTTTGAAATGGGGTGACAGGACCATGGATATTGATATCTTATATTTTGACCGCAGTATCATACATACTGACCGGCTCCAGGTACCGCATGGACAAATGCTTTCGAGAAATTTTATTTTGATTCCATTAACAGAGGTTTTGCCTGAAGAGAAACATCCCCAAATACCATTAACGCATCGTGAATTACTAAAAAGATGTGAAGACAGATTATCCGTCAGACCCTGGTCTGACGGATAATTGGCAGGTAATCAGTTCAACGATTGTACTTCTGCTTCCCTGTTTATTTTTTTAACCAAACCCTGAAGCACTTTGCCTGGCCCGCATTCTATAAATGTTACCGCTCCAGCTTTTGACATATTCTGGACCGACTGTGTCCATTTTACTGGAGCAGTCAATTGGGCTTTCAGGTTTTTTTTGATTGTTTCTACATCTACGACTGCTTCACTGCTGACGTTTTGATAAATCGGACAAATGGGTGAGCCGAATGAAGTGCTGTTGATGGCGGCTTCCAGTTTTACCCTGGCAGGTTCCATGAGCGGAGAATGGAAGGCACCACCCACTGGTAAGGGGAGAGCTCTTTTTGCTCCTGCGGCTATCATTTTGTCACAGGCGATTTGTATGCCTTCCAGGCTTCCCGATATGACCAATTGTCCCGGACAATTGTAATTGGCGGGGACCACTATCTGATCCTGGATGGAAGCACAAATGGTTTCCACCTGTCCATCTTCCAGTCCCAGGATCGCTGCCATGGTAGAAGGGTTGATTTCACATGCCTCCTGCATGGCCAGGGCCCTTTGGTGCACCAATTGCAAAGCATCTTCAAATTTCAATACCCCATTGGCTACCAAGGCAGAAAATTCTCCCAAAGAATGCCCGGCTACCATATCTGGTCGGAATTCCTCAGATGTGAGTGCAGCGATCACGGAGTGTAGAAATACAGCAGGTTGGGTGACATTCGTTTGCTTCAGGGCTTCCGGACTACCTTCAAACATGATGTCAGTTATTTTAAAGCCTAAGATTTCATCGGCCTGATCAAATAATTTTTTAGCCTCAGACCTATTTTGGTAAAGGTCTTTTCCCATACCGGAAAATTGGGCTCCCTGGCCCGGAAATATGTAAGCTACCATGATAAAAAGATTTTTTTGTTGGTTTGATCTTCAAATATACGCAAAAAAATAAGGCAGGTGAACCCTAAGGGACAGCCTGCCTTATCAATTACCTTCTCTAGAGGCCTTAATCTTCGTAAAATGTAACCTCGCCGGTTTCTACATCATAAACGGCACCTACTACTTTTATTTTCCCCTCTTTTTCAAGGCCATCTATAATTGTACTCCTTTCTCTGATTTCATCCATCGCTTCAAATACATTCAGTTCCGCTACTTTTTCAATAAACTCCGGATCATCTGACGGGGCCTGAGTTGTTTTAGAGGCCTTTTCGATAGCAGGTTTTATTTTATGCAACAATGCGGTAATGTTCCCGTCTTTGACATTTTTACAGGCGCTGGTTACTGCACCACACTTGGTGTGTCCAAGGACCAGCACCAATTTTGATCCAGCATACTTAACTGCATACTCCATACTGCCTAAAATATCTTCATTGACTACATTCCCGGCTACACGTGCACTGAAAATATCCCCCAAACCCTGGTCAAAGATCAATTCAGCCGAGGTTCGCGAGTCAATACAACTTAAGACCACTGCAAATGGCCATTGTCCATCCCTGGTTTCATTGACCATTTCAAGCAAATTTCGGTTGGACCTGAGGTTTTTAATAAATCGCTGGTTGCCTTCTTTTAAAATAGTCAGTGCCTCTTCCGGGTTTAGGCTTTCTTGGGTCGCTTTTGTGTGGGCTTTCATAATTAAAATTTATTATTTTATTCACTTAAATTTTTTTCAAAAATTCTTCACTTCCGGTTCTGCTGTATTCCTATTTCTTCCAGGGGTACCGTGACATCATTTCATCAATTGAATGGTCCCTTTTAACTTTCTTTGCCGCAGGTTTTCATCGAGAACATTAAACCGAACCGTGGCTTCATAGTAGTAAGTTCCTGCCGGAAGCGCATTGCCTTCTGTATCTCTGCCGTCCCAATTGATGTATATGTTATTCTCAGCAGCAAGGGTACTGTTGTACTGGTGTACCAACACCCCCCAACGGTTGTAGATATTGATGTCTACAGCTTCTACGAACCTGGGACACTTGTCATATGGATTGTCGAAAGCCTGGAAAGTTTCATTGATATTGTCTCCATCCGGAGTGAATACATTGGGTAGTTCATAATTGGGACAATTATCTACACAAACGATATTGCTAGGATCACTTTCGTTGCCAGACCTGTCTATGGCCGTAATGTAATAGCACCCCTTCAATTCCAATAATCCATCAATACGGGTCTCCGTGTTGATTACCGAAACATTGCTTACCAGGTTAAAGGTTCCTTCCTCCCCAGTTTCAGAAAAATAGATGCGGTAACCATTGAGTTCGGTATCACAGTCTCCTGAGAAATCCGGTTCCCAACTCAGATCATGATAGAAATCGCTGAAGTTGCACGGTTTATCCGCCAGGAAGGCCTCACATTCAGGCCCTTCATATGTCAGTACAGGCGGACAGGGAAGGCGGTCATCGTCAGGTCTGGCACAGACAATCTGGGATTTGTTTGCCAGCGGATAGGTCAGAATATCCAGGTTATAGTTGCCATTGGTGATGATGTAATAACAATATTCCTTTTCTGTATCGAGTGGAACGCCGTTATGACTTCCGTCATCCAGATATACAAATCCATCCTGGGTGACATCTACTTCTGCTATCAGGCTGAAATTTTCGGTGTCATTGGCCCCTGGATCTGTTCTGTTTCTATACACCAAATGGGGAAATGAGGCGACTTCGTTGTTCCAGGGTACATTGAAACTCCAACTGAGCTCAATGGCTTCATTGATAATGGTAGGGTCAACCCTTACTGAAGAGGCAATGCTACTGGTGTCGATTTTTTCACCCTCCGAAATCAGGATAACTTTATAATTATAGACCAGATTTTCAGTGTTCAAATCAGTATCTGTAAAAACGGTATCGGTCGTTGTAACCAGCGAAGAAGTATTGCTTTGACCCATAAATCCCTGGTTTCGGATCAATTCGTAGGAGTAGGGTCCCGGGTACAGTTCGGTATCAATATCATAGGGTGGGGTCCAGCGAACGAGCATTTCTCCTGACTCAGAATCTGTGTTTTCTACACTTACATTGGTAATGATGGGAACATCCACATCTACGGTAATGCAAATTTCTTCCGAAACATAGCTTTCTCCACTTCTCGGAGCGGGAAATCCAGCCACCAGACGATAACAATAGGTATTTCCAGGACTCAGCCCCATGCCATCGTTGGTGTCTGCAAAACTGATTTCATCCATAGCGGTGGTGCCGACCAATTCATATCCTGGTCGAATTCCGGTTTCGCAGGAATCAGGCTCGTAGGGGTCACTATTGATCCTTCGCCATACCTGCATGGCATCCGCTGTGTTGGAGCAGACATAGGGGTCCCATTCCAATTCAGCGGATCTTCCCTGTTGTTGCTCAATATTATATGGCACGGGGGGTGGTGCCACTACAGTAATATTCCAGGTCTGTATGTCTACCAGAGACGGACCAGTTTCAGGTTGGTCACGTATACGAACCCTTACCTGATAATTTCTTGCCCGGACATGGCTGCAAATGGTTTGCCATTCAAAATTAACGATGCCTGGCGAATTTTGAAATACTGATTCCGGATTATAGGAAGCCGGTGAAGAAGTAATTTCAATGGGATCCCCAAACACTTCTATCATGATGGGGTCCCCATCAGGATCAACACCTTGGAATATCTCTGAAATATTGGTTCCTGCTTCCACACAAATATCCTCAGGCATGATCAATTCCGGCCTGCGATTGTCGGTGTTTTCAATAATGATTTGCATGTCCCGCAATACATACCCTATGCGGACCCATTCTCCTGCTACCTGTCTCCATTCTTCAATCCGAAAGGCCACATTGTACTGCCCTGCAATTCCGGGCGCATCCCATATCAGGTCTCCGGTGACAGGGTCAAGTTCAAGAAATGGCGGGGTAGTGCCATCCTGGCGGGTAAAGCTAAATTCTCCGGTAGCGGGGCTTCTGTAATTGTTTACTTCTCTTTGAAAAGCCTGCTTTGGGACATCCAACACATAGGCAAGGCTATCCCCATCCGGGTCGTAAGCCCCGGGGTTATGGATATAAGTTTGATTGACTGCGCCATTATCTACGGGGGCAATGGTCAGGATGGGAGAATTATTGACGCCAAGAAATGGATCAATGCTGATCATGGTCTCTATGTAAAAAGGAGTATCAACGGACTGATCCATGTTAAGGGTATTGGCGTTCCGGTTAAACTCCATAAAGCGAATAGTGTAGTTTCCAGGCCCCTGATAGGTATGTGTAATCACGAAAATATTCTTTTCAATATTGTCTCCAAGGCTTTCGGTTGTATTGAAATCACTTTCAGTATTCAAAACCTCTGTCCTGCCATCTCCGAAATCAATTTCCCCGGGACCAAAAACTACAGTGGATCGGGTATCGGTATATCCCACTACAGTGATTTTATAAGTCAGGGTTTGGGTTGAGATTCTTTCAGCAATAATCTCCCCCGCTCTGATGTGGGTAGCCCACGAGGTGGAAGCAGAGGCGATCATGATGCCCAATAACCCCAATAGAAAACAGCAATATTTCATATTTCCGGTGTGTTTCAGCCTTTTGATCCAAAATAAATCTCAGATCAATGTGTCAAGTTTGTAATCAGCCTGTACGAATGGGTAAAGACCTAAGAACAAAACGTTATTATTTTTTCAATGGTTACCCTAAATTATATCTTTATCAGGAATATTTCATTTTCTTTGAAAATTTATTTAGGTGGATAGCTTTCATGAGGACCTTTATCAACTGTAAACGCATCCAGCCTCCAACTATTTTTATATTTATCTTTTTTTTGTTCCTCCTCCTTAACAAAATCCTTGATGCCTGTTGTACGCACACCACTACTTTTTAATTTCACTTTAAACATGTTCATGTATTTTGTTAAACAATGGCAAAGGTGTTTCGGTTAAACTTGTCGATGTAAGATCGGATTTATTTAGAACTGTTTAAAATAAGAGCATTGGTTATGGTTTGATTGTTTGCTATTGATTCCAAATGTAAATTTGGCCTTATTAAATAATATTGATCAAACCGTAATAACGAAAAATTATATGAGTTGGGTATTCAAAACCTTGAATAGTACACTGGGCAAAAAATTACTGATGGCCCTTACCGGATTATTTCTTATTTTATTTTTGGTGGTTCATTTGGCTGGGAATCTACAATTGTTATTACCAGATGAGGGGAGGTCTTTCAATATTTATGCCGAAACAATGGCTAGTAATCCTTTGATCAGGGTAGTGGGTATTTTAAATTTTGGTTTTATAGCCCTGCATGCCATCTATTCAATTATTTTGACCAGGCACAATAAGAAATCCCGCCCGGTAGCTTATGCTGTAAGTAAAGCTTCAGCCAATAGCACATGGAGTTCCAGAAATATGGGCATTCTGGGCACGTTGATTTTGATTTTTATTTTAATCCACTTGAGGGGTTTTTGGTATGAATTTAAGTTTGGTGAAATCCCTTACGTGACCTATGATGGAGAAACCTATAAAAATGGATATGCAGTTGTTGCTGCGGCCTTTGAAAATATTGCCTATGTGATCATTTACGTTGTCAGTATGGCTGTGCTGGCTTTTCACTTATCGCATGGATTTTCAAGTGCATTTCAATCTTTAGGACTGAATCATAAAAAGTATACCCCCTTTATCCAAAAGCTGGGTATAGGTTTTGCCATTGTTGTCCCGGCATTGTTTGCACTGATACCCATAGTCATGTTTTTACAAAGCAATTGACCTGACTAAAAATAAAATTAAAGGGAATTTAAATTTGAATATTGATGAAACTTGATTCAAAAATACCCAGTGGTCCTTTGGCTGAGAAATGGACCAAACACAAGTTTAATGTAAAATTGGTCAATCCGGCCAACAAGAGAAAATATGAGATCATTGTCGTAGGAACAGGTTTGGCAGGAGCTTCTGCAGCTGCATCACTTGCTGAGCTGGGATACAATGTCAAGGCTTTTTGCTTCCAGGACAGCCCTAGAAGGGCGCATTCCATAGCTGCACAGGGAGGAATCAATGCAGCTAAAAATTACCAGAATGATGGTGATTCGGTTTTCCGATTGTTTTATGACACCATTAAAGGAGGAGATTACCGTTCCAGAGAAGGCAATGTTTTCAGGTTAGCTGAGGTATCTGTAAATATTATTGATCAGTGTGTGGCCCAGGGAGTTCCCTTTGCCAGGGAATACGGTGGACTGCTGGCCAACCGGTCATTTGGAGGTGCACAGGTTTCCAGGACTTTTTACGCCAGGGGACAAACCGGTCAGCAATTGTTGTTGGGTGCCTATTCAGCCTTGAGCAGACAGGTAGCTAATGGTAAAGTGAAACTTTACCCCAGGACAGAGATGATGGATGTGGTGGTTGCAGATGGGAAGGCTAGGGGAATTATCACCCGAAATCTCATTACCGGCGCCATAGAATCTCACAGTGCCCATGCCGTCCTGCTATGCACTGGCGGATATGGCAATGTGTTTTTCCTTTCTACCAATGCGATGGGGTCCAATGTTACAGCGGCTTGGAGGGCACATAAAAAAGGCGCCTTTTTCAGCAATCCCTGTTATACCCAGATTCATCCTACCTGTATTCCAGTGTCGGGTGACCACCAGTCAAAGTTGACACTGATGTCGGAATCGCTCAGAAATGATGGAAGGGTTTGGGTTCCCAAGACCAAGGAAACAGCGGAAAAACTGAGGAAAAGAGAAATAGCTCCCAGAGATATCAAAGAGGAAGACCGGGATTATTATTTGGAAACAAAATACCCTTCTTTCGGTAACCTTGTACCAAGAGATGTGGCTTCCCGAAATGCCAAATACGTTTGTGATGAGGGTCGGGGGGTGAATGAAACCGGAGAGGCGGTGTTTTTGGATTTTCGTGATGCCATCAAACGGGATGGAGAAGATGCTGTAAGGGGTAAGTATGGTAACCTGTTTGACATGTATGAGAAAATCACCGGGGAAAATCCCTACCAGACCCCGATGATGATCTATCCTGCGGTGCACTATACCATGGGAGGTCTTTGGGTAGATTATAATTTAATGACTACCGTTCCAGGATTGTATGCACTTGGAGAGGCTAATTTTTCTGACCATGGGGCCAACCGCCTTGGTGCTTCTGCACTGATGCAAGGATTGGCTGATGGATATTTTGTAGCTCCTTATACTGTAGGAGATTACCTGGCGAATTTGCCTTATGAAAAAATTGCTGAGGATCATCCTGAGTTCAGAAAAGCCGAAGAGGAGGTAAAAGAGAGGGTGGAAAAGCTGCTTTCTATCAATGGTACCAAGACAGTAGATCATTTTCATAAAAAGCTGGGTAAGATCATGTGGAACCATTGCGGGATGGCCAGAAATGCCGCAGGACTAACCAAAGCCAAAGAAATGATCCGCTCCCTGAAAGAAGAATTCTGGTCCAATGTAAAAGTACTTGGCACTGGGGAAGAATTAAACTTATCCCTTGAGAAGGCGCACAGGGTAGCCGATTTTCTGGAGTTGGGTGAATTGATGATAGACGATGCTTTGCACCGAAATGAATCCTGTGGGGGACATTTCAGGGATGAATACCAGACCCCGGAGGGGGAAGCCTTGCGGGATGACGAAAACTTTGCTTATGTAGCTGCCTGGGAATACCTCGGAGACGGTAAAGAGGAGGCGCTTCACAAAGAAGAACTGGTGTTTGAAAATGTGAAGCTAACGCAAAGAAGCTACAAATAATTGATAGATACTTAAAATTCATAAAGAGATGAATCTGACATTAAAAGTTTGGAGACAAAAAAATCCATCTGAAAAAGGTGGTTTTAAAACATATAAATTAAGTGGGATTTCTGCTGATATGTCCTTTTTGGAAATGTTGGATGTATTGAATGAAGATCTTTCCGAAAAAGGTGAGGATCCGGTACATTTTGACCATGACTGTCGTGAAGGAATTTGTGGGATGTGTTCACTTTATATCAATGGTCAACCTCATGGACCCCATCAAACGACCACTTGTCAGTTACACATGCGCTCCTTTAAAGATGGCGATATCATCACCATTGAGCCCTGGAGAGCAAGTGCCTTTCCTATAGTGAAAGATTTGGTAGTGGATAGAAGTTCTTTTGACAGAATCATTCAATCGGGAGGTTTTGTATCGGTCAACACCGGGGGAGTACCAGATGCCAATGAAATACCTATTCCAAAAGTAATAGCAGACGAATCTTTCGATTCAGCTACCTGCATCGGGTGCGGAGCTTGTGTGGCGGCCTGTAAAAATGCCTCCGCCATGCTGTTTGTGTCCGCAAAAATTTCCCAATTGGCCTTGTTGCCTCAAGGAAAAGTGGAAAAGAGAGAAAGGGCTGAAAAAATGGTGGCTCAAATGGATGCAGAAGGTTTTGGTGCCTGTACCAATACGGGAGCCTGTTCTGCTGAATGTCCGAAAGAAATCAAGCTGAGTAATATTGCCAGGATGAACAGGGAGTATTTCTCGGCATCTCTCAGTACGGAAAATATTTAAGGCCAACAACATATTATTAAAGACCGGGTTTCCGGTCTTTTTTTTTGCCCATTCTGCGGACTCAAAGGCTTCAATATTGATATCAATTTACCCAGGATTAGGATTTTCAATAATTTATTGTTTTTATAAGAAGCGATTTATCGACTTAACCAATTAAAAATGTCTTTTATAGATTTATCTATTTTCATTATTTACATGATTCTGATGCTTGGAGTAGGCTTTTACTTCATGAGGAGAAATTCCGGCCAGGACGATTACTACGTCGGCGGAAGAAATATAGGGAGCTGGCACATAGGGCTTTCCGTTGTTGCCACCGATGTGGGGGGAGGTTTTTCTGTAGGGCTTGGCGGTTTAGGTTTTTTGATGGGGCTGTCAGGGAGCTGGATGTTGTTTACCGGTCTTTTGGGAGCCTGGTTGGCAGCAGTATTCTTGATCCCCAGGGTTAAATCCAACCCTGACTTCGAAAAATTTTATACACTTCCTCAGATTTTCCAGCACATTTTTGACAGGAAGGTAGGCATACTGGCTGCCATCATCTGTTTTGTTGGTTATTTGGGTTTTACATCCTCCCAGCTTTTGGCAGGAGCCAAGTTAGCCGCTGGAACCTTCAAGCCGCTGGACCTGAATGTAGCACTACTGATCATGGGAATTATTGCGGTGGTTTATACTGTATTAGGAGGGCTTAAAGCCGTTATCTATACCGATACGGTTCAGTG
This sequence comes from Cyclobacterium sp. SYSU L10401, assembly GCF_010993705.1. Taxonomy (GTDB): domain Bacteria; phylum Bacteroidota; class Bacteroidia; order Cytophagales; family Cyclobacteriaceae; genus Cyclobacterium. The sequence goes on from NZ_WOFO01000001.1 coordinate 698,051, forward strand.
GATTGTGCTGATGGCAGGATTTATTTTTATTGGTTTACCGGTTTCTTATTATCACGTTGGAGGCTGGGAATCTATCAGGGAAACATTACCTGCTGAATATTTTTCTTTGACGAATTTGCGTTGGCAGGATCTGGCCAACTGGGGGATTACCATTTTACCGATCTGGTTTGTTGGGATGACGTTGTACCAGCGGATTTTTGCGAGCACAGACGTTAAGTCCGCCAAAAAGGCCTGGTTTATAGCAGGCTTATTCGAATGGCCCATCATGGCCTTTATGGGGGTTTCGTTGGGCTTATTGGCAAAGGTAGCTTTTGAGCAGGGGCTCATTGCTGTCAGCCAGGAGGACCTGGATCCTGAGATGGGGCTTCCCATTTTACTGAGCACCGTCTTGCCTCCTGGAATTATGGGATTGATGATGTCCGCTTATTTTTCTGCGGTACTTTCTACAGCCGATTCCTGCCTGATGGCCGCTTCAGGAAACCTTACGACAGATATCTTTGGAAGGTATTTGAAAGACAAAAAAGATCGATTTGTCATGCGTATGAGCCAGTTGTTCACCTTGATTATTGGTTCTCTGGCACTGGTTATTGCCATTCAAATGACAAATGTTCTGGACTTGATGTTGTATTCTTATGCTTTTATGGTGTCCGGGCTGCTGGTACCGATTATTGCCGGGCTTTTCTGGAACATGCGATCGCCTCTTGCTGCCATGACTTCGATGATTATTGGGGGAGTTGTCACAGCAGGCTTATCTATGCTTGACTTAAACCTGCCATTTGGTCTGGATCCCAACTTTTTTGGGGTATTTTCATCTTTAGCAGTGTTTTTGCTTGTTTATAGGCTACAAAAGTAATATGCAAATTAAACAAACAAAATATAAGGTAAATGTCTACTATAGAAACACTTTCTGCCATTGATAATGCTACCTATTTGCAAAAAAACGAAGTAGCAGATTTTTTATTTGAACACCTGGATCAATACGGAGACCCCAAAGCCCACATCATGCGTTGCCTGGACTATGCCCTGGATCAGGCCGGAGACAAAGGAGGTTTTGTCGTACTGGCCAGAGAGGAGGGCAAGATCGTTGGTACGGTAGTCGTAAATAAAACCGGCATGTCAGGCTATATTCCAGAAAATATTTTGGTTTACATAGCAGTTGATGCTTCTCAAAGAGGTAAAGGATTAGGAAAAAAACTGATGCAAACTGCGATAGATATGGCGCATGGTGACATAGCCTTGCATGTGGAGCCGGATAATCCCGCTAGATTTCTTTATGAGAAATTGGGGTTTACCAACAAATATCTTGAAATGAGACTAAAAAAATAACATGGCGTTTTTAAACCTATATCGCGATAAATTAAGAGAAAATTTTGAATTCTTGAAAAAAGAGTTTGCTGCGAACGATGTGTCCTGGGGGGTGGTTTCAAAAATTCTCTGTGGTAATCGTAAGTACATCAAGGAATTGATAGATATGGGGGCCGATGAAATACATGACTCCCGGATCAGCAATCTTGCAAAAGTAAAGGAAATCAACCCCAATGTACAGACTGTTTATATCAAACCACCTTCCAAGAGAAATATTTCGGACATGGTCCGGTATGCCGATGTAAGTTTAAACAGCGAACTCAATACCATCCGTTGGATCAGTGAGGAAGCTGTCAGGCAAGATAAAAAACATAAAATCATCATCATGGTAGAAACAGGAGACCTCCGGGAAGGGGTCATGGGAGACCATTTGATTGATTTTTATGCCAAGGTTTTTGACCTGCCCAACCTGGAAGTAATAGGATTGGGCACCAATCTCAATTGCCTGAATGGGGTAATGCCTTCAGCAGACAAGTTGATTCAACTATCGCTTTATAAGCAAATCATAGAATTGAAGTTCAATAAGGAAATTCCATGGGTATCTGCAGGGACCTCTGTGACCATCCCTTTGATGCTGCACCAGCAACTTCCCAAGGGAGTCAATCATTTCAGGGTAGGCGAGACCTTGTATTTTGGAGCCGACCTTTTTGAAGAAAAGACCATTGAAGGAATGAATCCCAATGTTTTCGAATTGTTTACGGAGATCATCGAAATGCAGGAGAAACCATTATTGCCTACAGGAAGCCTGGCCAACAATCCCCAGGGGGAAGTGGCAGAGATAGATGAATCACTCTATGGTAAATCTTCTTTCAGAGCAATTCTGGACTTGGGCCTCTTGGATGTAGATCCTAAATATCTGATTGCCGGCGACGGGGATTTTGAGATTTTAGGGGCCAGTTCGGACATGATAGTCATTAACCTGGGAGAAAACCCGAAAAATTATAAAGTGGGCGATTTGATCAAATTTCACTTGAAATACATGGGAGCTTTGGCCATACTCAATTCCAGTTATATTGAAAAAAGGGTGGTCTAAGCCCCAAAAAATTCAAGTCCTAACCTATCTTTCTATTTTAAAAATCCATATAAAATGCTCATTGCCAGATAGTTCATGATTGGTTGCTTAGTACTCTGATTTTTGGCATCAAATTGGTTTTAATTGAAATAGATTTAACCAACTTATTATTTGCCATGAGAAAAATCACATTAACGTTAATGGTGTTGTTAACGGCCACATTCACCGCAGTGGCGCAAGACAATTCAAATGAACCTTCATCCAAGTCAGGCTTTGGCATTCGTGGAGGAGCCAGTTTTTTTAACTGGAGTGGATCAGATATCAGTAGCAACGAATACACCAATCGGGTCGGTTTCCATGCAGGGGTTTTTGGGAATTCTTTCCTGGGAGAAAGATTTTCAATAGAACCGGGAGTGTATTATGCCGTGAAGGGTACCCAAAATGACGATATGGTTAATTCCAGGGCCATATTGAATTATTTGGACTTTCCGGTTTTGTTCCGTTTTTATGCGACGGAAGGAGTAAACTTTTTTGTGGGCCCTCAGGCTTCCCTGCTATTAAAATCCACTTTTGAAGCCGACGCTTTGGGGAATACATTTGGATGGGAAACGGAAAATATCAATGACCTGGATGCAGGATTGGTTTTGGGTCTGGGATATAACCTGCCGGTGGGTCTGAACCTTCAGGCCAGTTACGACCTGGGTTTAACTCCTGTTTTTAAGGATTCCAATGCCGATGTATACAATAGGGGCTTTAAGTTATCGGTAGGAATAAGCTTCTAATGATCAGATCTACATGCCATTAGCTCCAGAAAGCAACTTTGCTAGTAAAGTTGCTTTCTTTTTATTATTGATCACAGGTTTTTTATCCGAAGGATATCCTCTTCGTTGTATTGTGGGGTGCCCCCACTGAAGGTAGCTACAAGAGCCCCGAGTGCACAGGCAAAATCCAGGATTTTTTCCGGGGATTCTTTGGAAAGGTATTTGCTTACGAAGCCTGCCAAAAAAGCATCGCCTGCACCTACGGTGTCTTTCACGGCAACTGGATATCCTGGGTGATTGATGATTTCACCTTCCTGATAGATGGCTGCCCCTTTGCTGCCTAAAGTGATGCATATCAGATCAAATTCAAATAGCTCGCTCAATTTTTCTAGGGCAGCTTCCATCTTACTGGGAAGGTCATAGAAATCTGCCAATAGGGTAAGTTCCTCTTCATTGATTTTAAGAATATCAGCCCTTCTCAGGAGGTTGTCCAATAAGTCTGCAGAATAAAATGGTGGTCTCAGGTTGATGTCAAAAATTTTCAGTACAGGTATTTCCAATAATTTTTCAAGGGTAGCTTTGCTTACCTCATTTCTGGCAGCAAGTGTACCAAAAATAAAAGCGTCTGCGTTTCGGACGGACTTATCCATGTCCTCTGACCATTTGATATGATCCCAGGCCGCAGGTTTGACAATCTCATAATTGATGTTTTCCTTGTCGCCATCATCTACCTTTACTGTACCAGTAGGGAATTCCTCATTGATTTGAATTAATTCATCAGGAAGCCCATATTTTTTTACAAATGCCAATAGTTTTTTCCCCAATTTATCCTCGCCAACACTAGAAATCATTTTTACATCCACCCCAAGGTGTACGAGGTGAAGTGCTACATTCATGGGGGCACCGCCTGCGATACTTTCCTTCGGAAATATATCCCAGAGCATTTCACCGAAGCAGATTACTTTATTATCCATTTTTTGAAATAAAATCTTTTTGAATTTCTTCCAAAGACCTGCCTTTGGTTTCCGGCATTTTAAATGCTACCCATAGCAACTGCAGGACCATCATCAGGGCAAAGAAACCAAATATGACCACCGGGCCGAATTGATTGGCCAGGAAAGGGAATACATTGGCAATAATGGCCGCTAATATCCAGTGGGTGAAGCTTCCGATAGATTGTCCGTAGGCCCTCAGCTCATTGGGGAAAATTTCGGAAATAAACACCCATATCACTGCCCCCTGTCCTATGGCATGGGAGGCGATGAACATGAACACAAAAATGGGTAAAAAACTACTACTGATCTGACCACCCGAAAAGGAATAGGCAATCAGGAGCAAAGAAATGATGTAGCCTATAGAACCCATGTACATGAGTTTTTTCCTTCCGATGCGGTCTATTAAATAAAGCCCCACCAGGGTAGCCACCATATTTACTGCCCCAATACCCACCGTAGACAGCAAAGCACTTTCAGCACTGATGCCGGCCATCTCAAAAACCCTGGGTGCAAAATAAATGATGGCATTGATTCCGGATAATTGATTGAATAAGGCGATCAAAACAGCTAAAATGGTGATCCGGATGTATTTGGAATGGAACAAGGCGAGGAAACCAACTTTAACTTTTGTCAGTTTTTTCTCTTCCAGTGCCAACTTAATGGCCTCCTCAACTCCTTCAGGGTCGGTCCTTTGCAAGATCTTTTCTGCGGTTTCGAAATCATCTTTTTTTGCAATCAGCCATCTGGGGCTTTGCGGTACTTTTACTACCAGGAGTGTGTAGATCAGGGCAGGTATGGCTTCTACCCCCAACATCCAGCGCCAACTATTGACAGCTATGCTACTATCGATCAGGTAATTGGAGAAATAGGCTACCAAAATGCCGAAAACGAGGTTAAACTGAAATAGTGCTACCAATTGCCCCCTGTTTTTGGCGGGAGAAATTTCACTGATGTACATGGGGGCCACTACCGATGAGGCACCGACTCCAATTCCTCCAATGAAACGAAAAAACATGAAAGAATTAATCTCAGGAGCGATAGCAGATCCCAGGGCAGAAATAAAATACAGTATACCTATCCAAATCAGTGATTTTCTGCGGCCATACCTGTCTGCTGGTATTCCACCAAAAAGGGCTCCGATCACCGTGCCATAAAGGGCTATGGCTACCGCAAGCCCATGACTCCAATCACTTAAATTCCAAACTTCCTGGATTTGCCTCTCGGCACCGGAAATTACAGCAGTATCAAAACCGAATAAAAATCCTCCCAAAGCCGCAACCACGGAAAGAAATAACACATAACTGTTGATTTTCATAAAGTAATCGCTTAACCAAATAAGCTTTAAATCTAAACAGATATGCGCTTTTTAAAAAGTTTAAGCGAAAATTAAATGGGAATTGGTAATTTTTCAACCCTATCAGCGAGTCCCTGGGAGGAGAGCCGACTTATTTTCCAATATAAATCCGATAGTAAAACTGGAGTTGCACCAACATATCCGATTTAAACATCTTCTTCTGCTGATCATTTCCCTCCATTTCGGAAAAGGGACTTATAATCAATGAGCCTTCAACGCCAATCTCTGCATCAGATGGAAGATTTTTATAAATACCCACCCTTACTGGGAAATAAATGCCAGAGTCACTTGCAGGATAGGTTTCAGTTCTGTTACCAGTATCATTTAGGATAAGTTTTTCGTCGGTTCTATTGGATTGGAAATAACCTATACCCAATCCAGTATACACTTTAATCAGCGCCGGAAGATATCCACTTTGGTCGGGGTTAAAATGGTAGATAGGCATTACGTCACCATACAAGATATGGCCACTGAATGCATGCGGAAGGTCTGCAGCAGCAATCTTAGTAATTTGTGAAGGAAAAAGAAAATCCCCACTATTGACTATCTGATAGCCGAAGGTGGCCTTTACATCAAAAAAAGTTTCAATTTTTTTGTTATAATCCAGGGAAATGACCGGTAGTACTTTGTATTTTAATTTTCTAAGTTTACCAGTATTGTCACCATACAAGATAGAAGGTCCAATGCCAATTCCTAACCTGTCTGGCCTGTTGTCCTGGGCCAAAGTAGAAAAAGCAATGAAAAAAAAGCCGATTATGAAGAGCAAAAATGTTTTCATTTGATAATTTGGTTTCAGCTTGCAAGTTAATAAAATGACTTTATGTATAAAAGAATATGTTATTTAAACCCATTAATCTGAATTAGAGCGTAAATTGAGAGGAGTGTTCCACACATCCTTTTTTTAGGATAATTACGTGAAAGAACGATAAATGGATCTATATAGTTTGGAAATAGGTGAGTAAAGGTACTAAAACGAAACGGTAAAATAATGGATCAGGAAAAAATGATGGAGCAGGTCTTTACTGAAGGAGAGCAAGAGCTGTATGACCGGCATTTTTCTTTGCGTGGTTTTGGGGAAGAGGCACAGGGGAAACTTAAAAAAGGCAAAGTACTGGTAGTAGGGGCCGGAGGTCTTGGGAGTCCCTTGCTGCTTTACCTGGCTGCAGCCGGGGTGGGACAGATTGGGATAATTGACTTTGACAAAGTGGATGCATCAAACCTGCACCGACAGGTTATTTTTGATGAAAAGCAAGTGGGGATGCCAAAAGTACAGGCCGCCAAAAAGCGGTTGCAAGGTATCAATCCTTTTATAGAAATTGAAACTTATGAAGAACGTTTGACCACCGGTAATGCGATGGAGATCATCCGGCAATATGAGGTGGTAGCGGATGGTTCTGACAATTTCCCTACCCGTTACCTGGTAAATGATGCCTGTGTATTGGCTGGAAAACCCAATGTCTATGGCTCTATTTTTCAATTTGAAGGTCAGGTATCGGTTTTCAACTATAAGGATCAAGATGGAAAATGGGGGCCAAATTACAGGGATCTCTATCCCAGTCCCCCACCGGCTGGCCTGGTGCCCAATTGTGCTGAAACCGGAGTCTTGGGGGTTTTGCCTGGAATTATTGGCAGCATGCAGGCATTGGAAGTGATCAAGGTCCTGACTGGAATAGGAACGGTGATGGGAGGTAAAATGTGGCTTTTTGATGCCCTTGCTTTTGAATCCAGGGTCTTTAAGATCAAGAGAAAACCTGACAACCCGCTAAACGGAAATCATCCCAGCATTAGTGAATTAATTGATTATGAAGCATTTTGCGGGCTAAAGCAGGAGTCTGGCGTGAAAAGCATATCGGTGGAAGGTTTACAGGACCTGAAAAATGCGAATGAGGACTTTCTATTGGTCGATGTGCGCGAAGTCCATGAGTTTAGGAGAAAAAATATGGGAGGCAAGCTCATGCCCCTTTCCGAATTAGATGAGTTTCAAGTACAAATTCCCAAACATAAGAAAGTGATCATTCACTGCGAAACCGGGGTCCGAAGCGAAGCAGCCATCAACCACTTAGAGAAGCAATACGGGTTTACCAACCTGTTCAATCTGAAGGGCGGTATAAAGGCTTATTTGTCCAAATTTACAGCTAGCTAATGCCTGGCAGGATATTTTTATTTTGAAAAGGAAAAATTATGTGTCATTTTCCTGCTGATGCTTTCATTGATTTTCTTCCTCCTGCTCTCCGGGATGGTTACTTTCTACTGGCTTGAGGTTGTCGGGAATAGCCGGGTTTAGTTCTTCATCGTCTTTTTCATAAGGAAATATCTCCACAATAGGGCTTTCTGTAACTTCCGGTACATTAAAACTGACCAACATGTTGTTCAGGCTTTCATAGATCCTTTCATAAGCTTCCTTGACATGATGGGCGGTAACCAACATGTATTGGGTCACCTTTTTTTCCTTTCCGCTATCTGCATCTGCCACGATATAGGTAATCTTGCACTTGTGCCATACATCCACATCCTCATAAAAAAACACATCCACAATGTTGCTTTTGCCAATGCTGGTCACCTGAAAGTCTCCCCTGATCACACTGCCCAGCATATCGTATATTCTTGCCTCGGCTTCGGTGAAGGAAACCGCATCGACCAGATATTGCTCGGATACATTTTTGAGCAGGCCCTGCTCATTTTCTTTGGCATACTTTACTTTACACAAAAACCAGGTTCTCATAGTGCTAATACCTCTTTATTCAGTGAAGCCACGAAGGTAAGCTGAAATCACTAAAACAAAAAAGCTTTTGGATAAATCAGTCTTTGGAAATGAGGATCGGTTCCCTGCCTGTCGTAGGTATGAGCTTGACCGGATTTCTGTTAAAAACAGTCAAAACCATCTCTTCGAAACTTTTTGTCCAGATCGTGGGAGGAGAAAGGGTGTGGCAGTCTCTTTACGTTTTACATCATCACGGTTTCCACTGCTCAAACCTGGCCTTGAGATGAGGATTTTTTGAATTGTTACATACCGAACTCAGGTTGTCGGGGAATTGATTAGGGAGCATATTGAGGTAAAAATTTCAAAATTCTTGATAATTCCTCTTATTTTAGGGTTTTCCCACCAGCCAGTACCATGAAATCGAGCATGACGCAGTCGTCACACAAAGGGATAATTATAAATCATGCGAAGATTCCACCCCGATAAATCGGGACAAGTTCTGACCGAAAAAAATGAAATTATAAACACATGAAATCGAGCATGACCTACCCGTCACACACCGGGATGATTATAAACCATGCGAGATTCTCCCGATTAAGGATCGGGACAGGCTATGTGGCCATTAAAAATCAATTATAAACACATGAAATGAACCAGGTGATAAGTAAAAATGAAAGGAAAACCTCCGCTATCTTAGGACTTTTTTTAGGTCCTGTTGTTTTCTCAGTGGTATTATACCTTGCTTTTCTGCTCACCGGGGAAATGGGGCCTGCTTCCAAGGTGATGGCACTGGCGGCCTGGATGCTTTGCTGGTGGGTGACAGAGGCGGTTCCTATCCCTGTGACCGCTCTTTTACCCATGGTCTTTTTTCCCTTATTGGGTATTTTCGATATGGGAGCCGCCACAGCACCTTATTCCAACCCGATCATTTATCTCTTTATGGGGGGATTCATCATTGCCCTGGCCATGGAGAAAAATAAGTTGCACCTGCGCATTGCTCTAAACCTGATAACTATCACGGGCACCAGACCGGACGGTATCATATTGGGATTCTATCTGGCTACTGTATTCCTGAGCATGTGGATCAGCAATACCGCCACAGCCGTGATGATGTTGCCCATTGCCATGTCCATTGTTCAATTGATCCAAGCCAACAACCCTGCACTGACAAAGGAAAAGGGGTTTTCCAATTTTGCCTTTGCCCTGATGCTGGGGATCGCTTACGCAGCTAATATTGGAGGGGTAATCACCATAATAGGGACCCCACCAAATGTGGTTTTGGTAGGCTACATGCAGGAACTGTATGACTATCCCCTTGACTTTAACCGTTGGCTTTTGGTGGGAGTGCCGGTTGCAGCTGTCATGTTGCTTTTGATGTATTTGTTGTTGGTGAAAATATTGTACCCCAGTAATCTCGGCAGGCTTGCCGGATCTGCGGAGGTGATTCGGGATCAGCTACAGGCATTAGGCCCCATTCGTTCAGGGGAAACCCGAACGGCCGGTGTCCTGGTTTTGACGGCTTTGTTGTGGATATTCAGAAATCCGGTCAATCAAATGTTGCCTTCCCCCCTGTTAAACGACACGCTGATTGCCATGTCAGGTGGAATACTGATGTTTTTAGTGCCTGCTGCACATTTAAATGGGCCGAAATTACTGGATTGGAAAAGCATGCAGCGGCTGCCATGGGGTATTTTGCTTCTGTTTGGAGGAGGAATGACGCTGGCCAAGGGCATGGAGACAGCTGGGATCATCCAGCAAATCGGAAGTTATATTGCCGATAACCAGCTGTTGTCTGTCTCGCTTTTGGTGTTAGCCTTGACGGCGGTTTCATTATTTTTGACAGAAGTGATGAGCAATGTGGCATTGGTGACCATTTTCCTCCCCGTAGTTATGGCCATTGCAGAGGGCATGGGAGAGCAGGTATTGGTGTTTGCCATTCCTGTCACCATGGCCAGTAGCTTTGCCTTTATGCTACCCATTTCTACCCCACCCAATGCGATTTTGTTTTCCAGTGGTTTTATCCGCATCAAAGATATGATGAGGGTAGGGATATGGTTGAACCTGATCGCCATCCTTTTGCTTTGGTTGGCAGCATATTCTCTCATCAAATGGGTCTATTGAATCGGTGATTGCTAACTTGTAAGGCTTACAGAAATTTAATTTTAGTCTTGGGAGAACATATTCCTATTGAACGAAATGCTTTCGAGCACCAATCCATTTGCCGGAGCTTTAGGACTTAAAGGGCTTCGATCATCACTGTTCAGGGCCTGTTTCAGCTCGTCCAGACTGATCAAGCCTTCCCCCAGGAGAAAGAGAGCGGCCACCATCCTACGGACCTGGTGCATGAGGAATCCCTTTCCCCTGACCCTGAATACCCAAACCCTTTCTCCCGCCAGGAAGGGAAGCTCAGCTTCAGCCGGGCAAATGTCCGCACAGTGGATGGTCCGGACAAAATCACCGGTGTTTTTTCCCTGGCTGCAAAACCTTCGGAAATCATGTTCCCCTTCAAAAACAGCGGCTCCCTGTGTCATGGATGTTATATCCAGCGCTCTTCCTACATAGGCCAGGTTTCCTGCCAGAAAAGGATGGGGTTTTTCACCATTAGCGAAATAATAGCCGTACTGCTTTTCCCGCACATCCTGAATGATGTTGAAATCAACGGGTACTGCCTGACCAGTCAATAGGCGGATATCTGTTGGCAGATAGGTATTGACTTCGGAAATAAAGGGTAAAATATCCAGGGGTTGTCTGAGGAATAATTCAAAGGCACCATCCAGACAGGAAACCCCACTATCGGTTCGGCTGGCTCCCAGAACATTAAAATCTTCATGTCCTAAAACGAACCTGATGCATTTTTCCAGGGTTCCTTGCACGGTTTTCACTCCTTTCTGCACCTGCCATCCATGGTAGCGCAGGCCCAGGTATTGGATGCGAATCAGGTAGGTAAAAGGACGGGTTTTCATGGCGCAAAGGTAAAAAAGTTGAAGGAGATTGGAAGGAAGAAATCAATTTATGCGCTGGCCCTTCCACCCGGCCTCCCGATTCGCTATGTTACTCGGGACAGGCTCTCGGTAAAAAGCCTCACTGGGGCTTTTTTTAACGCTCGGTCCTAATTCCTGTATGGTGCGATTAAGGGTAAAAAAGAAGGATTTGAAATAGAATCCTATTGTGGATTTCAATTCCTGTATGGTGCGATTAAGGGTTTTCCAATTCTGGTGTTAATTCCCCCTCTTCAAGTATTTCAATTCCTGTATGGTGCGATTAAGGGGTTTTTCTTCCTGCTAAAATCCATTTCTACCTGATAATTTCAATTCCTGTATGGTGCGATTAAGGGATCGTTCGGCTCTAATGGCCCTATTGATGGTGGGTTATTTCAATTCCTGTATGGTGCGATTAAGGGAAACATGCTTTCACGTACATGATCCATCGAAATAAATTTCAATTCCTGTATGGTGCGATTAAGGGGCCAATGGGGAGGATCAACACTTATTCAGCTATACAATTTCAATTCCTGTATGGTGCGATTAAGGGAAGGTATCTAATTTGAATAGTAAACCATTTTGCAATATTTCAATTCCTGTATGGTGCGATTAAGGGACTGGAAGTAGGTCAAATCCTTCGTGTCGCAGATATATTTCAATTCCTGTATGGTGCGATTAAGGGTTGACGAGTTTTCCGCAGTATTCGATCCGCCGGAATATTTCAATTCCTGTATGGTGCGATTAAGGGATAGGAAGAGATATTTATGGTGTTAGTAGTTCCGTAATTTCAATTCCTGTATGGTGCGATTAAGGGG
>NZ_WOFO01000001.1:710131-1221673 GCF_010993705.1 Cyclobacterium sp. SYSU L10401
GGAATATTTCAATTCCTGTATGGTGCGATTAAGGGATAGGAAGAGATATTTATGGTGTTAGTAGTTCCGTAATTTCAATTCCTGTATGGTGCGATTAAGGGGCCTTCAATTCATTCCCTTCCAGTCCTGTTAATTGTATTTCAATTCCTGTATGGTGCGATTAAGGGTCAGCCATTGCCCTCAATATCTTTGCAAGTAGCTTTATTTCAATTCCTGTATGGTGCGATTAAGGGATTAATAGGCTGATCGAAGGGCTGCCTGATAATGATATTTCAATTCCTGTATGGTGCGATTAAGGGGGCGGTTAATCAGTTTGGTAAACTTGGAATAGCAGAATTTCAATTCCTGTATGGTGCGATTAAGGGCCGTCGGCCTGCAAACAAAAATAGGCCAAATTCTTGTAAAATAAAGGCTTTTCTCTTTGGTTTTTTGCACGGAGATTGTCGATGCCCAATAACAGGATTTTTCCCTGTATTCGACAACCAGCCGCTAAGGCTTGAATCCGGGATTATTGGGTCCTGGGTAGGGGTAAATTCCGTAAAATTTCCACAGTGTCCCATTGATCGACAACCAAAACCCCTAAATAAACGTGTCCAGGTCATTTTTGTCCTGGCCGATGATTTCCTTTTCCAACCACTTCTGCTCCCGGCTCTTAAAAATAATTAAACTGTCGTCTTCTTCCTTCATAAACAACCTGGCCTGACTGATAAGTTCTTTCAACTTTACTTCTGTGATTTCTCCCTCAAACACGGAGTTCTGGATCCAATTCAAGTATTGCCGGCAGAGCTTTAACATCTTGCCAACCCGCTTTTCGCCAATGTCGTAAACCAGAATGATGTACATGCTAATGAGTTAATGTGTGATTTGTTCATCCAAGATGGAATGCAATCCCATCCCCCTATTTGGTTACACCCCAATAAGATTTGCTCACCACCAAACTTTAAATGGCTGATAGGTTTCCATTCCCAGCAAATGCTTGCTCAGTTTGTAGCACTCCAGCTTCACCAAATGCTTGTAACTTACTTGTTTTTTCAAGGTCCTGTGTTTGATGGTTTCATTCAGCCGTTCTTCAAACGCCCGGATAAAGGCTTTTTTGCCGCTTTCCTTCAAAATGACCTTATTGACATGAAAATCAAAGTCCTTGGATTTGACTTCCCTTTTGTTCAATACCCGGAAAATGGTGCGATCCACCAGAATGGGCTTGAATATCTCTGCCAGGTCCAGTGCCAGAGAGTACCTTCTGTATCCTGGTTCATGCAGAAAGCTGATGGTAGGATTGAGCTGGGTATGGTAAATCTGATCCAGGCAAAGTGTATAGCACATCATGTTGCCGAAGGAAATCAGCGCGTTTACCTCATTCATGGGGGGCTGCTTGCTCCGACCTTCCGTGGCATGGTCTTTCAGGATCAGGTCAAAGGCCCGGTAATATTCCTGCCGAATATTGCCCTCTACCCCCATCAAAGCAGGAATATCCGCAGCAGCATCTATAAGCATACCGAACTGGGAAATTTTCTTCAGGGAGTCTTCCAGGTCTTTGCCCCGGTTTTGGTAGTACTTCAGGTTTTTACTGATATTAAAGGAAGCTCCCTCTACAAATTTTTTGGCGATTTTCAATCTACTCTCCAATTGGGAATAGTGCATGGTTTGTTGGATCTTCATTTTTCCGGCCAGCAGGTATTCTTTTGGCTGAAAACTGCCCGTGTAATGCTCGTAATAATCAAAAAAATGCACGCTGATGCCCGCTTTTCCCAGAAAATTATACAAGGCCGAATTGGCGTCCAGGCTGCCAAAGCAATACAGGTCCGAGACGCCCTCCACAGGGATGTACTTGGGTGTGCTTTCTTTTCCCGCATCATCGACCGGAGTGAATTTCAATGTGAAATCCTTTCGACTGAGCCGCCCTGGGTTGAAGAGGTAGTAGGTTTTTTTCAATTTATCGGATAGCTAAAAATCAGATTTTCGATCCATGACATCAACCAATTTTTCATTGCTTTTTTGTTCAGCCGTTTCCAATTGATAGGTCGCCTGTTCACCTTTGATCAAATCCAATATTTGGTGTACGAGGTTTTGATCTGTCGTGCTGATAGTGATCTTGGTTTCCATTCTTTTTTTGGTTCAATATACTAAATTAACTCATTATCGGCACTTTCGGTTGCATAACAGAAGTCAAAATAGCTGCAGGAGCGGCAGATGCTTTTTTTCTCCAAAGAGGGACAGTTTTCCTGGGAAATAAGTGCTTTCACTTCCTGTACCCAACCTTGCACCAGCGTTTGATCCCCTTCTTCCCATTCCACAATTTGAGTTTGCCTCATTTTGGGGTATTCGAGTAGCGCACTGGCCCCTTCGATTCCATTTTTTGACAAAATATACAGGTAATACTTAACCTGAGCGATATGTGCCTGTTCGACCTTATCGGTTTTCTTGACTTCGTGAATGACTTTGTTTTTGGCATCGTAAAAGTCGATTTTGATACCATCCAGTTCCAGTTCAGTATATTTTTTCGAACGGTCGGGATAGCTGGTTTCTCCAATGAGTTTGCCTTCGGCTACAATATCCGAAGTATGCTCCATCCGTATGCCATGGGCAAAGAGCCAGAGTTTGCGGTGGCAGGTGTGCAGGTAGGCGATATGGGTGCCTGTGATGTTCAATTTTTACATTGAACTAAGGCATTGTGAATACCAGGAAGTTTGGCCTTATGCATGTGGGTTAATGGTATTTTCGCTCTGAATCTGGCTTATTAAAGTTGTTGTAGCCACCTCATTAATAGGGTGTCATGAAGGCGGTAGTGGTCTTTCTGATAAACAACAAACTCTTTTTTTACAAGTAACTGTAGGGCTGTACTTACTGAGCTGGCAGCACCAAGGCTATATTTGGCAATAAATTCCTGGGCCGTGGGGGAGGATACGATTTCTTGCGAGGCGATCGCTTTCAAGGTCCTCCACTGAAAATCAGTTAACAATTGCTAAACTGCTCCTCCAGCCAGGCCAACTCCGTTTTCCTGTTGCAGAAGTAGGCCGGACTGTGGTAACCGCTAAGGACAAATGGATTGGAAGGCTTTCTTATGTTTCGTGATGTGCGTTACGTAATCTACGTAAAGCAGGTTATGAAATAACCAACAGAAACCCAGTGAAATTATATGAGTTTTTTTAAATTTTGTATGGGCCAGCTTCCGGGGAAATCAATCTTTACTATGGAATTACAAAAACTGAAGTATTGTCAATCAGTACTTTGGCATTTACGATATACCCAAAATTAACATCCCGCTTCATTTCCAGACGTATCTCCGTAGGCTTCAGATAAAAAGCTTGGAAATCTTCTTTTAAATGAGGGTATTTCTTGAGAGTTTTTTCCTGGAAATCCAGTTTAAGACAGTCCCTCGTAATTTGGTGGAGTTGGTCGAACATTGGAATTCACCTTATTGATTTTATGGAAAAGAAATAAGAGTAGGGTAATTAATTCCAGTATAAGAATGAAATCAATATGTAATTCGGTTACATGTGACATGCGAGAAATGATCCGTTTTACTTGTTTAATTTACCTAACCAAATTCCGCATTATACTCCTCCTTTCTTTCAATTAAAAAAATCCACCCAACCCTCCTCAAACGATTGCCGGGTATCACGGCTCCATTCCCTGGAGTGAAAATAGGCTTTTAATGTTTCATTTATTGGAGCTATGGCCACTTTTTCCAACTCATAAGGGGTTTTCATGTCAAGCCCCAGCCATTCCCGGTAGGAACGGTATTCCGGATGTTTTTTATTGTCAATGGCATCACAAAATTCCTGATAACCCCATGGTCCGCCTACATCTTCCGGAGGACACTTACCAAAGGTATCAAGGCAAACGGGGAATCCCTCAAAATGCATAAGCTCCTTTTTGGTAGGTTTTAAAAGGCTGATCTTATGCCACCAATCATCCCCGAAATCATACCAGTACCAAAGGTTTTTTCTTCCCAGCGTTTCCATGAAATCTCTTTTAAGCTGGATCCTGTGCGCTTCAAACTCATTCGGAGGCAGTTCCTCAAAACCATCGATTTCTCCAAAGCTGGCAATAAGTTTAGGTCGCTGCCGGGTGTCTATAAATTGAAAAAGGTGACTAAATGTCCAGCCCATTGCAATTTGAAGGACGCCGTGAAGTTGCATCATGTTGATGTAACCGGGAACCAATAGTTTTCTGTAAACCCCATGGGGCATGTTTTCAAGCTGAATACCCAGTTTGATGGGGTTTAGGTGAATGTTTGAGGAAGACATAGATCTTTTAAGTTACCGCAAGGTAGCCGACAATTCGAAATTACCAACCAAATTTGAAAAGTTAGATAATACGGGCGGGCATGGCTGTTTGCCTGCCGAACAAACCACTAAACATGCTGATCAATAAGGATCGCATTGCCATCCGGATCGGTCAGGACGATGCTGGCAGGTCCGCTGGACGTATCGTTTGCTTCCTGATCCAAACGGAGGCCCTTTTCCTTTAACCTGGCCTGGATTTCCCGCACATCTTCAAAATCAGCCAGTGTTTTTGCGTCCGCATCCCACCCCGGGTTGAAGGTCAGGATATTGTTTTCAAACATCCCTTCAAACAAGCCGATTAGGCTGGCTTCATTTTTCATGATGAGGTATTTCTTTTCGAGGTCTCCAGCAAATACGGAAAACCCCAACTTTTCATAAAATTGTTTGGAAGCCCTGATGTCCTTGACACTGAGACTAACGGAAAATGCACCTAGTTTCATCATTTCGTGTTTAGGTTTATGATTTTGTTATCCTTTCATTTTATGAGTTTTCACATGATAGGGCAAAGATTGAAGAAAAAAGATTGAAAAAGAGACCCAATCTCCCTTCAATCTCCCCTCAATCTAAGGCCGTATAATCGTTCCGTCAAACTTTCTTACCGTCCAGTTGGAGCGGGTATGCATGGGGTATTTGGCTGCCAGCTCCTCGTTGATGTCTACTCCCAGCCCCGGAGCTTCGTTTACCCACATGTAGCCGTCTTTCATGGTCGGTGAACCAGGGAAAATTTCCCGGGACAGGTCGGAAATGCGTGCGGCTTCCTGAATGCCAAAATTCCATACCGCCAGATCAATGTGCGCATTGGCGGCATGCCCTACGGGCGAAACATCCCCAGGGCCATGCCAGGCAGTTTTGATCCCGTAAAATTCCCCCAGTCGCGCTACCTTCATGGCCGGACTGATGCCTCCGATTTGGGAGATGTGGATGCGGATATAATCAAACATCCTGTTGGTGATTGGCTCCTTGAATTCATTGATATTATTGAAGAGCTCGCCCATGGCCAGTGGTACGGTGGTAGCTTCCCGCAAGGCCTGAAACCACTCCATTTGCTCCGGAGAAAAGGGGTCTTCTATAAAAAAGGGATGATAAGGTTCCGTACTTTTGACCACCCGAATGGCATCCATGGGTTCCAGTCGCTCGTGGATATCGTGCAGCAATTCCACTTCTTCACCACATTGCCTCCGCACGGTTTCAAAAAGCTTCGGTACATCCCGGATGTATTTGCCCTGATCCATGTACTGGTCGCTTTCCCGCCCATAACTTTGTTTTTTGAAATCCGGCTCTCCGGTAAGCCCGGTTCCACCATAGCCTCCCTGCTGGATACGTACATAGCGGTAGCCTTCCTCCATGTATCCGGATACCTGATCGGCGGCAGCTTCGGGGGTATTGCCACTGGCATGGGTATAACAGGGAACAGCGAAACGAGATTTCCCGCCCAGCAGCTGGTAAACGGGCATGTTGGCCCTTTTGCCTTTGATGTCCCAAAGGGCCTGATCCAGGCCACTGATGGCATTGTTCAGGACAGGGCCGTTGCGCCAGTAGGAACTGACAAAGGCTGATTGCCACATGTCTTCAATATTGTCTACGTCCTTGCCCACGCAGAAATCCTGCAAGTATTTTTCAATTGCTGTAATAACAGCAAAGGCCCGCTGCGTAAAGGTGGCGCATCCCAGGCCGTATAAGCCGGGTTCAGATGTTTCCACCTTTACCACAATGAGATTGGAGCCACTGGGAGCAGTGCCTATGGCTTTGACATTGGTAATTTTCAAAGGGGGTAACCCGTTCAGGTAAGCGGGTGTCTCTTTTTCTGTTTTGGCCAGTGCCGCATTGCCATTGTACAAGCCGAAGAGGCCCGACATGGCACCCAACCCAATTCCTTTGAGTAATTTTCTTCTGGAGTTATTCGTTTCTGTAGGCATATTTTTCATGTTTTGGTTTGAAGCTTATGGAAATATAAAGGAGAATTGGCTCACCAATCCACTACCGATCCATCACGTGGATCATAGGTTTCAGGATTGGTCCAGTCATGGCCGATCTTATCCTGCAAGGCATCTTCATCCAGTTCTATCCCCAACCCCGGTCCTTCAGGAATCAAAAGGGTGCCGTCTGCCTGCAATTTGAATGGGTTTTTCAGATAGCCCTCTCCCAGAGAAACCTGCTCCTGCACCAGGAAATTGGGTATGCTGGCTGCCAGGTGCAGGCCGCAGGCCAGGGAAATCGGTCCCATGGGATTGTGAGGGGCGATGGCCGCATAGTAGGCCTCTGCCATGCCGGCAATCAGTCGTCCTTCTGTCAAACCACCTGCATGACAAAGATCTGGCTGTAAGATGCTGGCGGCGCCCTTTTCCAACAATTCCCTGAAGCCCCATTTGGTGAAGATTCGTTCGCCGGTGGCAATAGGCAGGTGAGTGCTACGGGCAATGTCCACCAATACATCTACATTCTGGGCCTGGCAGGGCTCTTCGATAAACATCGGCTGGTATTGCTCCAGTTCTTTGATGAGTAGTTTGGCCGTTTGTGGGGATATGGCCCCGTGAAAATCAATGCCAATATCCATTTCCGGTCCGCTCGCTTCCCTGAGGGAGGCAAAATTGTCTGCGGCATGTTGGATGAATGCCGGGTTTTCAACGATTCTGGCAGGTTGCTTTTTGGCCACTCCTGTTTTGATGACCATATAACCCTCTGCTTTCCGTGCTTTCATGTCCTGGGCATTGCTGGCCCGCCCGTAAATCCTCACCCGATCCCGGGTAGGACCTCCAAAAAGCTCATAGACCGGAACTCCCAGCAGTTTACCCTTAATATCCCACAAGGCCTGGTCTATGCCGCTGAGGGCGGAGGTTAGGATAGGGCCGCCTCTGTAAAATGCATGCCGGTAAATGGCCTGCCAATGGTGTACCACCCGCCGGGGATCTTTACCAATAAGGTAGGGTTCAATTTCCTTGATGGCCGTCTGTATGGTCAGGGCCCGGCCTTCCAGTAAGGGCTCTCCCAGACCGACAACTCCGGCATCGGTATGGATTTTTAGAAATATCCACCTGGGCTTGACCAGAAAGGTCTCCAGTTTGGTAATCCTCACCTCGTTTTTTCTCAGGTTCTGTGGATCGGGCTGCTGCGCATAGGAGGATAAGGGTAGCATCAGGCCGGTTCCAGCCAGCCCCAGAACAGATTGAATGGCGGCCCTTCGGGATAGAGGTGCAGAAGATTTTTTGGTTTTTTTCTTGACTTGACTTGGCATAGGGCTGGGTTTATTTGGGATTAAATGGTCTGGATGTTTTTTAAATTACCAATTATGAATGGCTCCATCCGGGCTTTTGAGATAGGGATGTGTAAACTCCGTATTTTTGGTGACCTCAAATAGGAAGTCTGCCTTCTTCGGATCAAAAGTGACCCCCAATCCGGGTCTGTCGTTGAGGTGCACCTTTCCTTCTCTGAAATCAATGAAGTCTTGATTAAAATAGGCAGGTTTTTCAGGCTCTCCGCCGGCCAGTTCTATCATGCAGCGGGTGGGACTGGAGGAGCCCAGCACATGCACCAGGGCTGCCGTAGAAAGCGGGCCGGTAAAGTGGGGGATGATGCCCACGTAATGTGTTTCGCCAATGGCAATGATTTTTTTTAGCTCTGTGATGCCCCCGGTATTGGGAAGGGTCACCCGGCTGTAGTCGATCAGGTGGTTTTCCATCAGTACATTGCTGTCCCAGCGGTCGCCAAATTGCTCCCCTACAGCAATAGGTACTTTGGTCTGGTTTCGGATGGTCCGGTATACCTCTGGATTCTCTGATCGGATGATGTCTTCTACAAAATAGGGTTCCAATTCTTCCAGGGCATCACAGATCTTGATGGCTTCCGGCGTGTCGAAGCGCGTGTGCAAGTCTACTGCCCAGTTGCCGTTGCCTCCCACTGCCTTGTCCAGCTGCTGACAAAGGGCGATGGTTTTTTTGCTGTGCTCGTAAAAATCAAAGGGCATATCTCCGTTTCCTCCGGTAGGGCCGATGCGGTAGCACCTGAGCCCCGCTTCCAGGCAGTCCTGCGCCCTTCCTTCCATGGTGCTGGCATTTGAATTTCGGAATCCTGTGGCATAACATTCCACATAGTTTCGGGTTTTGCCCCCCAATAAGTCATAGACAGGTACATCAAGTGCCTTGCCTTTCAGGTCCCAAAGCGCCATTTCAATGGCGCCCAAGCCGTGAAGTTTTTCTTTTCCGGGCGGGTAAAACATGCCCCGGTACAGGTACTGCCACAGGTGTTCGATACGGAAGGGGTCTTCCCCAATCAACATTTCCGCACACTGCCTTACCATATCAGGAGTACCCCCTTCTCCTATACCGATCAGCCCCGAATCGGTCTCTACTTCTACGATGCCCCTTGCCTGGTTAAACAGGGGTTTGTTGTAGCCTGGCGCAGCATGGTAGCGGATTTTATTGATTTTAAAATCGGAACGGGCATGGGATGCAAAGGGGTATCCCGCAAATGCCGCCATGGTGCCCAGGGATCCCAGTTTCAAAAATTGTCTTCGTTGCATGAGTTATTTTGGTAGGTACTGGAGATTTTTTTTATAATCTTCTAATAAATCCTGAAAAATGCAAATTCAATGTGGTAAATGGAAAGTTTTCGGCGCAAACGGATCGTCTGGTACCAATCAGTACTTGCCAACTAAATCTGGTTGACCCATCGGGATAAGGAATTAATCGTTTCATCCCGATTATTTAATCTGGTATAATATTCGAACTAGATGACTAACTGTTAAATTTATAATAAAATCAAAACAAAATATAATTATTTTGAATTAATAATGTTAAAATTTGTATTCTATAAATGTCAAAAAAACATGACAAACTTATCATGAAAAAATTCTGGAAGAAAGCGGCTAATTCTGATAAAGGAGTGTTAGCCAGGTTAAATGACAAATCTGAGGAAAAGAAAAAGGTAGTGCCCACAAGCAAGAAAAAGGGAATCCTTTCCAAGATGAATGATAATCCGGATCAAGATAAGGAAGTATCAGGCAAAAAGAGATGGTGGTCCCGGTAAAACTGCCCCGGAAAATAGGAGCAGGAGCATTTGTCAGTATTGATGGGGAAACAGAACCAAAATCCCCTTTGATACCAGATTAAAAAACGGCAAACATTTGAAAATTGAATTAATAACTAAACCAATTAAAAGTGTAATGAAAAATCCCATAGATTTTAAATCAGTCTTTGTTCAATCCTTATGGATGGCGGGACTAATAGTGGCAGTATCTGCTTGTTCTGATAATAAAACGGTAGATTCAAACGAGGTGACAAACCAGGAAGAAGTCAATACAGTGCCTACTAGTGATCATACCATCGTGGTAATCGAAAATGACAATGACTCGACATTTTTAAGGAAAGCGGCAGAAATGCAAATGGAAATGATCAACTTCGGAAAATTGGCTCAGGAAAAGGGCGATTCGCCTGAGGTAAAAGAATTCGGTAGGGTAATGGAAGCAGAAAACACCAAATCCCAGACTGAAATCAATGCGCTGGCCCAATCAAAATCGATGTCCTTGCCAGGCTCAGCCACAGACGATTCCATGGAGGCTTACAATGATCTTAATGAAGAAACAGGAAATGATTTTGGCAGGAGCTATAGCGATAGAATGGTTGATCAGCATGAAGACGCAATCAAGTTATTTGAAAACGCAGCGAATGATTCCGAAGATCCTGAAATCAAAGCCTGGGCTACTGAAAAGCTCCCAATCCTAAGAGTCCAACTGAAACAAGCGGAGGACTGTAAAGAGCAGAGTGATAACAAAACCTCTTAATTGCATTGGAAAAAGCATAGAACTGTATCAATTCATGTGCAACAGACCCCGTTTGTTGCACATTTTTTATGGGCTTAGGCCACAAAAAAAGGTTTGTATCTCCAGATTTTCACTTAAAACAAATATTTAACTCCCAGCGATGGTTGAATCATGTTAAACGCTGACCTTTTTGGCGCCAGCAGTAATTCTCCCTGCTCGCTGTAGGTAGCACTTTCCCTGCTCAGGTAATTAATTTTCCCCGAATGCACATAATTTGCCTTTAACTCAATAAAAGTATCCCTGCTGGAATTTACCGCAACCATTACTCCTGCACCTGCCTGCAGCATCAAGGCCCAATCGTAGTGCTCCGTCCCGGAGGCTATGGGATCGGCCAACCTGTTTTCCCGGATGCGTGACCTGGTGAAAGTATGGATTGCCCCAATCTGCCCTTCCAAAAAGGGACGGAATTTCCAATTCAAATCGGGCATTAACCTGACTACTCCCATGAGGTTGACAAAATTGTTGTTCCTTCTGATCCGGAAGCGTTGGTTGACTCCGGGGAAAATATCCTTTCTTCTGGTCACCGCCGTTCCATAGCGCCCATACCCGAGTTCTGCACCAATGAAAAGTGGGGTGCCTTTTATGCTATGCAAGCCGCTGGCACTCCATTCCGGAATAACACTTATCCCTGACTCCCTTTCAAATGCCCCGGTGGGAATACCTGATTTCAGATGGATGCCACCCAATAATTGCTGCGCATTCCCGTTCAGAATGGTAAAGGAGGTGGAGAGGAGGACGAGGAAGAGCAGCCGAACTTTCATGGTTGACAATGGTTTAGAGAAGAGGTTTTATTTCATAAACTATACGAATAGATTAGATGATTGGTTTTTTTAAAAATAAGCGCTGATCAAATTCCTGATTGACAGTTAATACCCGATAGGCACTACAGCTGTATGTAAATCATAAAAACTATAGTCGGACTTGTCGCATTTTCGTGCTTTTCTACGTATGGCCAGAGAAACCAAACCCGGCAGATGATGAACAGACAACCCAACCTGACTTGTGCCCTTTTTTATTTATTCTTGTTAGGCTCCTGTGACTGGATCGGTGGCGAAGGGGAACCCGCGACACCCAACCTCCGGGTGCTGCAGGCAGAAGAGCAGGAAATGGTCGTGTCCAGTTCCCGCTTTGCCATGGACCTGTTCCATCAGCTCCAGAAATCCGAAGATGTCAATCAGTTTTTCAGCCCTTACAGCATCCATCAGGCCCTTTCCATGGCCATAAACGGCAACGAAGGAGAAGTGTTGGAGGAGTTCATCCAGGTATTAAGGTATGGGGGTATGGGAGTGGAAGAAGCCAACGAAGCAGCCCAGTCCCTGACCAAATTTTTACTGGAGCTGGACCCTAAAGTCAGGCTGTCTATAGCCAATGCCATTTGGTACAAGCAGGAATGGGAAGTCCATCCGGAGTTTGAAGAAACGGTACGCAACAGTTTCGGTGCAGAAGTGGTTGGATTGGACATGGGCAATCCCCAATCGGTCAATGTGATCAACAATTGGATTGAACAAAACACTGAAGGCCTGATCAAAGACATGTTGGATGCTATTCCAGCCAATGCCGCAATGTACCTGGTCAATCCCATCTACTTCAAGGCAGATTGGAAGTACCGCTTCAATGCATCCAATACCCGAGAAGCACCTTTTCATGTCAGCCCAGGGGATGAAGTGGCAGTGGACATGATGCGAATGGAAGAAGCAGCATCGATGAGGTATTTCAGTGATGGCGGACTGGAATATCTCGAAATACCTTACAGCACCGGACAGTATAATATGGGCGTGATCATTTCGGACGAATTTGACCTGGATGATAAGCTGCAGGACTTTTCCTTTGAAGACCTGGAATACTGGAGGGAAAATGCGACCGAAGCCAATTTTATTCTGCAGATGCCCAAATTTAAGCTACGGTACAAGATGGAGAAAATGAATGAAGACCTGATGGCATTGGGCCTGGAAAAACCCTTTTATCCGAGTCCCATGAACTTTACCAAACTCTTTGCCCATCCCACAGACCCCATGTACATCAGCAGGGTCATCCATGATGCGCTGATTGAAGTGGATGAAAGGGGAAGCGAGGCCCCAGCAGCCACCATCGTGGAAGTGAGTTACACTTCTGTAGGACCCCATCAACCCAGGGTATTCGCCTTGGACAAACCCTTTGTTTTCTTAATCCAGGACAAGCACAGCGGGGCCATTCTTTTTATGGGAAAACTGGGTGATCCTTCTCTGTTGAATTAAATCAGGGATTAACTTAAATGCTGAGATCATAAAGTTGGCCTGATATTTTTTTAAAGCGGGGCCAAATCATTCAGGGTTGGTGGTAAAAGGTTATCTACCAAACTTAACATAGGTCAATGCAGGGATCAATGGGCATCCTTTATTTTGTATCCAACTAAATGGAAAATAAAATGATGCATATTAAATTCAATACCGGAAGTTTATCTTATTGGCCAGCTATAAGTGCTGTCCTTTGGCTTTTGATCTCCTTTTCTTTGGGTACGGGGATGTACGATTGGTTCCTCCATCAGCGGCACCTGGATTGGCATGAGCAGCTTGACTTTATCATGCTCAACGGGTTGACTGATGCAGTAGGATTTTTCTTGGTCTGGTTATTTTTAAGGTGGATGGCTGAAAAACTGATGAATAAATCCATCGAATTAACAGTGAAGCCTTCGGAGTCTGGGGAAAAGTAGGCCTTTCAAATAAATATTGCCTTCGTGATTCCTGCAGCCCATTTATACCTTCCAGGAAAAAAAATGACCATGAACGTTTCTTTTCCCGATAAGCATTGTAGCACATGAGGTTTGTTATGCGTCTGGGTAATAACCAAAATCGGAAGTTATCATGAAATCGAGCATGACGAGAACGTCACACAGTGGGATGATAATAAAGCATGTGAGATTCCATCTGACCAATCAAAGAAAATTATAAACACATGAAAAATTATTGCTGTCTTTTCGCTTCGCTTTGCTGGTTGTTTTGGTCCTGTAATGGGTTGACCGGGGAGGATCAACCACTGGAACCCAGGATCCGGACCCTTCAAACGGCAGAGAATTCTCTGGTAAACAGCAGTTCTGCCTTTGCGATGGACCTCTTTCAGCAGCTACAAACCCAGGAAGGTCCCAACCAATTTTTCAGTCCTTACAGCATTCACCTGGCACTTGCCATGGCGATGAACGGAAATGAGGGGGAGACCTTGGAGCAATTCAGGAAAGTACTCCATTTTGAGGGTTTGTACATGGAGGAGGCAAACGAGGCGGCCGGTACCCTTACCCGATTTTTGATGGAATTGGACCCAAAGGTCCGGTTAGCTATAGCCAATGCCATTTGGTACAAGCAAGGCTATACCCTTGATGAAGGCTTTGCCAGCAGGCTACGTGAAGCCTATGATGCCGAACTGGCTTCCCTGGACATGTCCAATCCTCAGGCAGCCAACATCATCAATCAGTGGATTGAAACGAACACGGAAGGACTGATCAGGGATATGTTGGATCAGGTTCCGTCCAGTGCGGTCATGTACCTGGTCAATGCCATATATTTTAAAGCAGACTGGAAATACCGGTTTGATGAGGAACTGACAAAAAAGGCTCCCTTCACTACATCCGAGGGAGCTGAGATAGAGGTCGACATGATGCAGTTGGCTGAGGCCACTACCCTGAAATTCCATACGGACAATGGTTTGGACTACCTGGAAATCCCATACAGCACCGGGCAGTACAGCCTGGGGATTTTGACCTCAGGTGAAGGATTGCAGGAAAAGCTGGAAGGGCTGGACCTGGAGAAGTTGGAGCAGTTCCGGGAAGAGGCGAGGGAAAGCGATTTTCTGCTGCACATGCCGAAATTTAAAATGCGCTATAAAGTAGATAATCTGAAAAATGACCTGATAAGCCTGGGGCTTACACTTCCATTTCAAAGTCATCCAGGAAATTTTACCCGTTTGTTTGCCAATACTACCGCACCTTTAAAAATAAGTCGCGTAATCCATGAGGCCTTGATTGAAGTAGATGAAAAAGGAAGCGAAGCAGCAGCTGCTACCATAGTAGAAATCAGAGAAACAAGTCTCCCATCTTTTTCAGAATATAAGCTGGATAAGCCGTTTGTGTTTTTTATTCAGGAAAAGCACAGCGGTGCCATCCTGTTTATGGGGAAATTGGGTGACCCTTCCCTATTGGATTGAATCCCGACCCGTTTATAGCGTGGAAAAAAAATCCGTTTTTTCCTGGTCGATGTCCGCAAGTTTTTTCTTCAGGTCCGGCACAAGTTGTGGATGGTCTTCCCGGATATTTTGATGGGGCAGCGGTTGCTCCCGGTTATCAAACAGGTTGATTTCCAGGGTGTCTCCGCTCGCTTTGTCGATCCATACCATCAATCGGTAATCCCGGCTTCGTACCGTCCTTCCGAGCACCCCCCAGGCATCTCGCTCTCCCAGTACGTACTCCTTGAGCGGGGCTTCCGGGTTATCCAAAGCGGAGGTGAAGCTTGTTCCATCCAGATGGCCAGGGGCAGTAATCCCGCACAAATCGGCAAGTGTGGGGAAAATATCCACGGTCTCCACCAGGCCATGTGCCGGCACACCGGGTTGCTTCATCTTGGGTTGCCGGACAATGAGCGGGCTATTGAGGGCGATATCGAAATTGGTATGTTTGCCCCAGATGCCGTAATCACCCAGGTGCCAGCCATGATCTCCCCACAAGACCACGACGGTTCGGTCATCCAAATCCAGGCGTTTCAGCTCGTCCAGTACCTTGCCTATCTGTGCATCGACGTAGCTAACCGCTGCCAGGTACCCGTGTTTAAGGGTTTTTTCCCGTTCTGGCGTAATCCTCCAGCCAAGAGTATCGCCGGGCCAGGTATACGTTCCCCGTGGTTCGTAGCTGTTGCGACCGTGGTGCAAGCTCAGGTCGGAGGTGACATTTTCCGGCATTTCCTGGTAGTCAGAAGCGGGGATATTTTCGGGATCGTACATGTCCCAATACTGTTTGGGAGCATTGAAGGGGAGGTGGGGCTTGTAGAATCCCACAGCCAGAAAAAACGTGGAATCCTTTAGTTGCTGCAGTTGCCGGATGGCTGCTGCTGCATTGTGCCCATCCGCATAGCCCTCGTCGTCCACCGCTGCAGCCTCGAAGGGGGGCAGGCTGCGGTTGGTTGGCCTGTTGTAATAGCTTGTCCGCGCCTTGCCTCCGGCATAGGAGAAAAACGCACTCCAGGGTTCCCTCCACTCACCTACGGGGGCATAGGATTCATCCCAGCTGTAAGGTACCTCGTGCAGGGTTTGCAGTGAATCCATCACCCCACCCGGTTGGTGGGAAATCTTACCGATACCGACGGTACGGTACCCGTTTTCTTTAAAGAGTTGGGGCAGGGAAAAAATTCCGGCCGGTTTCGATCCGGATTCACGGATGGTTTTGAAAATGTCCCAGTCTGTGGTTCGAATGCCTGAAAGCAAGGTGGACCTGGAAGGTCCGCATGCTGCCGCATGGACAAAGTGATTGAAAAATACCCGCCCTTCAGCCGCCAATTGGTCGATGTTCGGTGTATGTACATAGTCAAGACCATAACAACCCAATTCAGGACGTAAATCGTCTAAGGCAATAAACAGCACATTGAGTTTTTCCTTTTTTGCTTCCCGGTTTTCACAAGCGAAAAAAGCGAGGGTGCCTAAGGTCAGGCTGCTTAGGAGTAATCGTGTGTTCATAACTTCCTGTCAGTCGGTTTCATTGGCAATATTAATCAACTTGGCAACAATTTTTGTAGGTAGTGCAGCGCAGAGGCAGGCCTTATTTAAAAAACCCGGGCTGGAAATAATTGCCAGACCCGGTGTTTTACTGTTTTCCTGAAGTTTAAAAAAAGCTACCAGGTCATATGCCGCCCGGTAGGCTATTTGATCAATTTGGGATTAATCCATGGGGGTCGATTACAAATTTCTTGGCGGCACCGCCATCAAAATCTTTGTATCCCTGCACGGATTCCTTCAGCGAGATGATTTGTACATTCACTGCTTTGGCAATCTGCACCTTGTCGTACAATATGGCCTGCATCAGTTGCCGGTGGTATTTCATCACGGGGCACTGTCCGGTATGAAAGCTATGGGACTTTGCCCAGCCCAATCCCAAGCGGATGCTCAGGCTTCCTTTTTTGGCCGCCTCATCGACCGCTCCGGGATCCCCTGTAACATATAAGCCTGGAATGCCAATACCACCTCCGGCCCGGGTCACATCCATCACCGAATTAAGCACCGTGGCAGGTGCTTCCTTATCGGCATCGGCTCCATGGCCTTTTGCTTCAAACCCCACGCAATCCACGGCACAATCCACTTCGGGCACACCCACGATATCAGCAATGGCATCGGCCAGTGGGGTTTTATTCCTCAGGTCTACGGTTTCGCAGCCAAAGCTTTTGGCCTGAGCCAGGCGTTCGGGAATCATGTCGCCCACAATCACCACGGCTGCCCCAAGTAAATGACAAGAAGCCGCACAGGCCAGTCCTACCGGGCCGGCACCTGCCACGTAGACTATGGACCCGGGACCAACACCAGCGGTCACGGCGCCGTGAAAGCCGGTTGGGAATATATCGGAGAGCAAGGTCAGGTCCCTGATTTTTTCCATGGCCTGATCCTTATCAGGAAATTTCAACAGGTTAAAATCTGCATAAGGTACCATTACGTACTCGGATTGGCCACCTACCCAGCCCCCCATGTCCACGTACCCGTAGGCAGCGCCTGGTCGGGCAGGATTTACGTTCAGGCAAATGCCGGTTTTCCCTTCCTTGCAGTTGCGGCAGCGCCCGCAGGCAATATTGAAAGGAACGGATACCAGATCACCTTCTTTGATAAACTCCACATCCCGGCCGGCTTCAATCACGAGTCCGGTAATTTCGTGTCCAAGGATCAAGCCTTCAGGGGCGGTGGTACGGCCCCTGACCATGTGCTGATCACTGCCGCAAATATTGGTGGAAACGATCTTAAGGATGACCCCGTGATGGCATTTTCGATTTCCTAAGGCCAGTTTGGGATAGTCAATCTCTCTTACTTCTACTTCTCCGGGTTTGACGTATGCTACGCCGTGGTTTTTACACATGGTTATTGGGTTTTAATTGAAAACTGAATCTATTGAATCGATAACTAAAATCGAAAATTAGGTTTAGGATTAATACAGGAGATTAAAGTAATGATTTTCACTAAAAATACCAATGATTTATATAGAATAGCGCATGAAAAATTAAAATGTGGACAATGACCTAATAAAACAGACCGGAAAACGCTTCCTGCGGAATATGCCGAAGGTTTGAGCATCCAGTCTGTTCAACTGATCATTTACCCATTTGATTTTCATAAAAACGGGCCAATGATTGCAGTGTAAGTTTTTACTTGTTGCACACCGTCAATAGCTATCCGGCTGCGGAGGGTTTTTTATTGCCATCTACACTCCATATTCCGGAACCGGAAGCAGCGATGAACAAGAAAAGGAAACAATAAATCAAGGCTTTTTCTCCTCCATTCAATAATGGGTTCCAGCCTTGTGGGACATGAGCCATAAAAAAAGCTACTGCCATCTGACCACTTGAAATAAAGGCTGCAATGCTTCCCAAAAGACCAATCATGATAAGGATGCCGCCGACAAGTTCTACGACTCCTGCAAAGCCCATCATTGAAAATAATTCTTTAGGTTCATCGCCTCCGGGCCAACCCAGCAATTTTTGGGAGCCGTGCATGGCAAAACAAAAACCTGCCACAATTCTTAAAATGGCATACAGTTGGGGAGCAAATTTTCCAAGGTACTTTTCCATAGTTTTTATTGTTATTTGATTAGATGAATGAATGAATTTAATAAATATCCTTCAAAAACCAATCAATCAACGGGTAAAACCTTATAAAATAGAAAGGTCATCCTATATATAAGAAATAGGAACAGTATTCAAAATTATCTTTTTGTGATATTTTTTTCATTTACTTACCTTTAATAAAATATCTAAATCAAACATGAAATCGACAAAGATTTCATCTGACCGCTTAAAACAAACTATAAACATATGAAAATACTGGCCACCTTCCTGCTTATATCCCTGTCTACGGCATCATCCTTCGGGCAACAAGCCAATATAACAGGCAATTTGAGGGCTTACCAGAAATTGACCCTTTCCTGGGAGGGCCCCCATGCTTTGGAAGAAGAAGATACTTTCCTGGATCACCGGCTTCAAGTTGTTTTTACAGGTCCGGAGGAGCAGAAGATAAGCGTACCCGGGTATTTTGCCGGAGATGGTGTAGCCGGAGAAAGTGGCGCCAAGGAAGGGAATGTTTGGCGTGCCCATTTTTTACCCCTGGTTCCGGGGGTATGGAGCTATGAGGCCAGGTTTATCCGGGGAGATCGGGTTGCCATTAGCCAGGAACCCGATTGGTCACAAGGTTCGTATTTTCATGGTGATACCGGTACCATTAGCATATTGCCTCCCGATGCCTCCGCACCAGCCTTTTTGGCAAAAGGCAAGTTGCAATACATCGGGGAGCATTTTTTACAGTTTACAGACGAAAGCTATTTTTTAAAAATGGGAGCCAATTCCCCCGAAGTATTTTTGGAATATGGTGAATTTGATGGAACAAGCTCTGAGAGGTCTTATCCCTCACATGTGAAGGATTGGAAAAGTGGCGATCCGCTCTGGCAGGAAAATAAGGGGAAGGGGATCATCGGGGTAATCAATTACCTGAAAAACCAGGGGATCAATGCCCATTATTTCATGCTGATGAATGCCTATGGAGATGGCAAGCAGGCTTTTCCCTGGACAGGTCCGGATGATTATTACCAATATGATTTGTCCAAACTGGATCAATGGCAGCTGGTTTTTGATCACATGATGCAGGTTGGTCTGATGCCCCAATTGGTCCTTTCCGAGCAGGAAAATCAATCCTATTTCGAACACAAAGAAGGCGGAACGTTTGCCGACTCCAGAAAGGTTTTTTACCGGGAGATGGCAGCGAGATTTGGATACCTGAATGCCGTCACCTGGAATATTGGGGAGGAAAGTGGCTGGGACAATGAGCCCACTTATGGGAAAGGAAATACCACAGCCCAACGCAGGCAGTATGCAGATTATTTGAAACAATTATTGCCCAATTCCGAATTGATCGTCGTCCACAATGGACCATCCGATACAGATGCGATTTTTGAAGGACTTGTAGGGTACAAATCTTTTTCAGGCATAAGTTATCAGGGTAACTTTGAAAACCCTTACTATGGCTATGAGCGCATTTTGCATTGGAAAGAACTGTCTGCCTCAAAAGGCTATCCCTGGGTAGTAAGCTATGATGAGCCTTACACCAACCCTGAGTTTCCGGATCTGGAAACCTGGAGCAACAATTCACTCTGGGCAGCACTGATGGCTGGGGGAGCAGGTGTGGAATTCTATATTGGAAAAGGGATGGACCTCAGGATAGAAGATTACCGCCAATATGAAGATTACTGGCAGGCAATGGCGCTGGCCAAATCCTTTTTTCAGGACAATGAAATCCCGTTTCAGCACCTGAAGCCGTTTCAGGGCAGGGATACTGAAATATGGGGGCTTACCGATGAGGATCAACACCATGTTTTGTATTTAAGGGAAGGGGGAGAGGCCAGTTTGTGGCTTTCCGAAGGCCAATACAAACTCAGTTGGTTTGATCCTGTACTGGGGGAGAGCTATACCACCGGCGCACCGGTAGCCGTACTGGAAGCTGGTCTGGTGCACTTGGGTCATCCTCCCACTGCAAATGATAAATCCTGGGTACTTTGGCTCCAAAGGCAGTAGTTTCATTTTTTGGGCATCAACAAAATCCGGAAGGCATTTCTCCCCTTAATCCACCATATAATCTAATATTCAACTAATTGGGAAAAGGTAAAACCTGTCCGGTTTCATCTACTCAAATTTTGTTGTTAGTTGAATATCGACAAAAACCTGACAGGTTTGCGGATTTTGGGTTTTAAGAAAATTGTGATTTCTCCTAATTGATGATGGCGAAATTTGATGCAAACCCTTAAGGATTTTATGGTCTTTTTTGAATAAAATTTGTAAATTTAAATACATCAATATCCTATTGTCATGAGATCTGCCCTGCTTTCCGGATTATTAATTGCCCTTGTTTATCCCTTTTTGCTGTGCGCTCAGCAGCAGGAAACCAGAGAACTTGCTCCCTTTACCCAGGTCAGGACATCGGGCAGTTGGAATTTGATCATGAAACAGGGTGAGCAGCCATCCGTTACCCTGACAGCCTCCAATATGGACTTGGAAAAGGTTATAACGGAGGTTAAGGATCAGGTGTTGGAAATCAAACTGGACAAGGGGAAGTTTAAAAAACCTGATTTGCAATTGACAGTGGTATATGCAGACCTGCAGGCAATAAATTCGGGTGGTTCCGGAGATATACTCTTTCTGGATCCGGTTGAGGTGGACGATGAAATGAATATTGATTTTTCCGGCTCCGGAAATTTGGACATTCCCGGAGTGATTTCCCAAATATTAACTATCCGGCAGACGGGTTCAGGGAACCTGAGCATTCATGAAGGAGAAGTGCAGCAGGCCAGAATCAACCAATCTGGCTCCGGCGACTTTCTGGCCGGTAAACTGCAAGCAGCAGCCGTAGTGGTAAAAAAGTCGGGATCAGGCAATACGGCATTGGGAAGTGTAATAGAGCTGACGGTAGATGCTTCCGGTTCTGGATATATTGTATATCAGGGCAATCCCAGGGTGGAGCAAATAAAGATGTCCGGCTCCGGTAGCCTTATCCAGGAGTAATAACACCGTAGATCAGGGGATATACTTTTTGTATTTGGGAAATGCCATATTTTTTTCTCTTTTTTGGCCTGTCAAAACAAGATAAATGCCAGGGAAGCGGAAAAAAGGTAAATCAAGTCACAAATTGGGTACTTTTGGAGGGGTATTTACCCCCTCCCTCCTGACCATTTTGGGTGTTATCATGTACCTGAGGTTTGGTTGGGTAGTGGGGAATGTAGGGTTAATCGGTACTTTGCTAATCGTCACCCTATCCACCGCCATCACCTTTCTGACCTCCCTTTCCATATCAGCCATTGCTACCAATACTCCTGTGAAGGGAGGGGGTGCCTATTTTCTGATCAGCCGTTCGCTGGGAGCAGAAATTGGTGGAGCAGTGGGGATCCCGCTTTATCTGGCCCAGGCCTTATCTGTTTCCTTGTATATCATTGGTTTTTCCGAAAGTTTATCCGCCGTGTTTCCCTATCTGGAGATTCGCTGGATCAGCATCTGCACCACTTTAGGACTGGGTGCTCTGGCCTTGTTTTCGACCGAAGCCACCATAAAGGCGCAATATTTCATCATGGTTTTGATTGGACTATCCCTGGTTTCCCTGGTACTGGGAAGTCCTCTGGAGGAGTCGCAAATTGAATTGTGGGGCGTGCCTGCTGCTCAATCGGTAGGCTTCTGGCAGGTATTTGCGATTTTTTTTCCTGCCGTTACCGGGATCATGACGGGTGTCAACATGTCCGGAGATTTGAAGGATCCGGCCAGATCCATACCGAAAGGTACTTTTATGGCGGTAGGGGTGGGTTATGTGATCTACATGCTGTTACCGATCATTTTAGCAGGTAGGGCAGATGCGGCAACGCTGGTGGAGGACCCCCTGATCATGCAAAGGATTGCCATTTGGGGCGGAGCCATATTGCTGGGAATCTGGGGAGCTACGCTTTCCAGTGCTACCGGTAGCCTGCTGGGAGCTCCCAGGGTGCTTCAGGCCCTGGCAAATGACAAAATATTACCGCAATGGGCTGGGTTTTTCAGCAAGGTGGTTGGGAAGGAAAAGATTCCAAGAGCTGCCACACTATTTACCATTGCCCTGACATTGGTGACGGTTTATTTTGGTAACCTTAACCTGATTGCTCCGGTACTGACCATGTTTTTTCTCACCACCTATGCGGTTTTAAATATTACCGCCGGTGTAGAACGACTGTTGAAAAGCCCTTCTTTCAGGCCCAAATTTAAAGTTCATTGGGTTTTTTCACTTTTAGGAGCACTGGGATGTGCGGGGGTCATGTTTTTGATCAATCCTTTGGCCACTATAGCTGCATTTTCCGTCATTGCCCTGATCTTTATTTGGCTGAAAAGAAGGAGAATCACCGCCACCTGGGGAGGGTTAGGCAAAGGGGTTTTGTCTTCCATCATACGTTATGCCCTACTAAGGCTGGAAAAGGAGGGAGATGCCAAAAGCTGGCGGCCCAATATCCTGGTATTGTCAGGGTCACCCGTAAAGCGCTGGCGCCTGATAGAACTGGCGAATGACATTACCAATGGGAATGCGCTTTTTACGGTCAGCACCGTAGTGTCAGAAAACAATGTGCCTCAGGAGAAGGTGAAAAATTACGAATCTCAAATCATGGATTTCCTGGGTAATAAAAATATCCAGGCACTGGTCCGGGTAATCCGCGCTTCCGATCCTTTTACCGGCGGCACCCAGCTGGTAAATGCCTACGGTTTGGGCCAATTGGTACCCAATACCATTTTACTGGGAGATACCAGGGAAGAGGAGCGTTTGCGTCCTTACTCAGAAATGATCCGGCATTTTTTCAGGTCAAAGAAAAATGTGATCATTGTTCAGGACGATGAGAACAAGGGTTTTAAGAAAAAACAACACATAGACATTTGGTGGGGCGGACTCAAGAAGAACGGCAGCCTGATGATCATATTGGCCTACCTGCTGAAAAATAGCAGGGAATGGCAGCAGGCAAGGGTAAATGTAAAAATGGTGGTACCTACCCAGGAAGCATACCATGGAGCCAGAGAGAATCTGGAAAATATTTTTGCCGGGATGCGAACAGGTTTTGGCTATCAGATCCTGGTAGCGGAGGGGAGAAATTTCTGGGATATTATGGCCGTTGAATCCAAAAACACCGATCTGGTAATGATGGGTTTGGCATTCCTGGAGGGGGAGGAAAGTTTTGAGGAGTATTACCTTTCTTTAAAGGAAAAAACAAATGCCCTTTCCACCAAGGTGTTTGTTTTGGCGGCACAGGAAGTGCAGTTTGATCAGGTGTTGCGGTAATGTGTAGGGGAATATATTTCGCCCTTCCAGGGCTTGGGTTCCGGTAGAGGATGCTGGTCACAGGGCTTCACCCTGTGTTTTGATATGGCGCACTTTCAGTGCTAGTGTTTCGAGCAATTTTTCATGCTGCTATGTCCTAAAAAAAATCTATGGATTTAAAATTTCTTTACTATTAGTCCTACCCCAAATTTACATTCAACTTAGCCTGTGATGTACCTAATGTCCTGGTATTAAATTTATCCCATCTCAGAAAGCTTACCCAATATTCCAACCCTGAAAGGGAGAGATCTCCCAGCGATGGGTGCAGCCCATCGTAATTAGAGATCATTAAATATTTTAAGTTCTGTAGGGGCGGGATATTTTTTCCTGGAACAGGTCTGCGGATAAAACTACCGGGTTTCTTACCCCCACCAGGAATAATACATCATTACCAAAGAAAACAACACTAAAAATCCAATTCCTGCCAGAGAAAGCAGCTGCATGGCGGTTCCGGGTTGGTCTGCTTTGGACAGGTGGTCGCTGAATACCAGCCGGTAATTTAGCAGGGCAATGACCGGTGCGATCAGAAAGGAGATGGTGGTGGCCAGGCTTACCAGCTGGTTAAAAGCATCCATAAACAACGTGATGACCAGAAATCCCCCCACGGTGATCAGACCCAACCACCAAAGGTAAGCCGACGGCTTTTCTTCCTTTCCCTGCATGACGGAGATCACCCTGGCTGTAGACCTGGCGTAGCCGTCCATCACACCTATACAGGTGCCCAGCATGATGGTAAATCCTGCTGCAGCAATGATGGGAAAAGTCCAGGACCCCAATTGAGCAGCGTAGAGCCTGACTACTCCGGAGGCAAAGCCCACATTGTTGTCTGGCAGGCTGTTTTCCGTACCGTACAAAAGGTAGGCCCCCAAAACTACAAAGCAAAGGGAAAGAATGGCAGAAGTCCAAAAACCGATATTGAATTCAAAAACAGTTTCTTTTACAGAAGGAAGGTAGCCGCTTTGCTTGCTTCTCTCCATGGTCCAGAGGCTGTTCCAGGTGGAGGAGTCAATGGCAGAAGGCATCCAGCCCATCAAGGCAATGATAAATGGCAATGATTCCAGACCTATTCTGGCAGAAGGCGATTCAAAAACGACAGGGTTTTGCGGTCCTTTAAACAACGCAATGAAGAAGGCCAGCAAGGTGCTGATCAACATGAATGAACCGATGATTTTTATACCGGTATCCAGCAAGGAATATCTTCCCAGTGCAAGGAAACCAAAGGAAAAGCACAACAGTACCAGAGATGGCACATAATAGAAAGCAGGAGGAGGAGAAATGGCAAACAGGTTTTGCAGGAAACCTGCGGCGACAAAAGTCACTGCCGCATTGACAAAAAACATGGAAAGCAGGTTGATCAACAGGTACAACCTGGAATACCAGGGACTGATCATTTGATACCCATCGATCAGAGACCGCCCGGTGGCGGTGGCATACCGGGAACCAAATTCAAAAAAGGGCCATTTGAAAAGGTTGGCCGCCAGGATAAACCCGACCAGTGCAAAGCCGTATTCTGCTCCGGCACGGGTGCTTTGGACCAGGTGAGATACCCCAATGGCCGTGCTGGCAAAGAGGATGCCCGGGCCCAATGTTTTCAGGAATGTCCGGAACTTAACACTTCGGATCATTTTTGTACCCAGTCAACGCCCAACCTATCGCCCAGATTTTTCAGGTCTGCTACCACAGGGTCCAGCAAAGGAATACCATGTTGCCTTCTTTCTGCTTCCAGCTCGCGCTCAGGATCACCTGGAATCAATACTTTTTCCTGACCGGCCACCGGTTCGGCAGCCCTGAACCTTTTGATCCAGTTGTCCATGTGGCTTTTGAATTCATCCGCCGGTCTGAAGGCATCCACCCGCATGGCCCCAAAAAAATGCCCCAGACCTTCACCCACGGGGTTGGGATGAGGCTCCAGGAAAGCTACAAAGGGAGGCACCCATGGGCCGTAATTGGCCCCTGACAATACTGCTGAAAATATATCCACCACGGCTCCCAGGCCATAGCCTTTTTGGGAGCCGTGCTCCCGGTCTCCTCCCAGGGGTAACAGGGCACCGCCTTCCTTGACAGCAAATGGGCTGCGGCTAGGTTGTCCTTCCTTGTTCTGGATCCACCCATAGGGTGCTTCTTTTTGTTTTCTCTGTAGGATTTCCAGTTTTCCATTGGCAGCAGTGGTGGTGGCCATGTCCAAAACAAATGGGGGTTGGTCACCGGCTGGGATGGCAATGGAAATGGGGTTGGTGCCCAGCAGTCTTTCTTTGGAAAATGTGGGGCTGACCAGGGGGCTGGCATTGGTCAGTGATATGCCGATCATATCCTGCTTTATGGCTTCCATGGCATGGATTCCCGCAATACCATAGTGATTGGAATTCCTGACAGATACCCAGCCTGTACCTGCAATTTTTGCTTTTTCCATAGCGACCTTCATGGCAAAAGGAGCGACTACCAGGCCCAGCCCTCCATCCCCATCTACTACCGCTGTACTCGGGGTTTCGTGCGTGACCCTGATATCAGGCCGGACATTGATTCTATTGGCTTCCCATAACCGTACATACCCCGAAAGGCGGGCGACTCCATGGGAATCCACTCCTCTCAGGTCGGCCGCCAAAAGCACCTTTGCGGCTGTAGTCGCATCCTTTTCGGAGCAGCCCATTTTTATCAGAATATTTTTGGTGAAGTTTTCTAACTGGCGGAAGTCAAAATTCATGTTGACAGGAGAAAAGGGTGATACAATGGTGCAAAAGTGCAAAAAGTTGAAGAATATGGGAAATGTTGTTCCGGATTATTGCCAGGAGTTTACCGTCAGGTCCTGACCGGTAGCTACTTTTTCCAACATTTCGGATAATACGCCTTCTTTTAGGGAATAGGTAGAGCAGAGCAAATCTTTAGGTGCCAAATGGTTGAGGATGAACCTGATCAGACAGGATGCAACCACGATCATGTCCACCCGCATGGGGATCATCCCCGGAATGGCCAATCTTTTATCCTTGGTAAGGTGAATGAGCCTGGCAGCAATCTCCTGAAAAGAATCGATGGGAAGCAGGTGCTTGTGCAGGCTTTGGGAGTTGGCCTGCTGATTTCCCTCCAGGTGTATGGCTGTCAGCGTATCAAAGGTTCCTGAGGCGCCTACCAGTTGCCGGGGGTTGTATAGTGCAATGGCCTTGATCAGGGGCTGCAGGTTCTGGAATAAATATTGGTTCAATTTATCAATTTCTTCAGGTAAAATAGGGTCATGGTAGTGAAATAAGTCAAGCATGCGCTGCCCCCCAATCTCAAAACTACCTTTCCAAAGGATCCGCTCCTCGTTTCCAATAATGAACTCCACCGAACCTCCCCCAATATCCATCATCAGGGCATTGGCATGGTCCAGGCATCCACTCAACCTGATGCCTTTATAGATCAGTTCCGCTTCCCTGTTCCCGTCTATTACCTGAATGGCTATTCCCGTTTGTTGCTTCACCTCTTTTACAAAGGAGTGCCCATTGTCTGCATTTCGGACCGCACTGGTAGCAAAGGCGAATATTTGTTCAATTTCCTCCCCCTTGAGCAATTCATTAAAGTGGTGAAGGGTATGCAAGGCCCTCTTTTGGGCATCGGGTAATATAAGGTTTTGGCTGATGCCACCCTGGCCGATTTTTACCGGTATCTTTTCCTTGTAGATGGTTTCAAAATGCTTTTCACCCAATGCCACCATGAGTAAATGGAAGGTATTGGTACCCATGTCGATAACGGCGGCCTTATTTTTCATGAACCTTGTCTTCAAAAGTTTCTGCGAATATAGAAAGTTTATTGAATAAGTATTAAAGCCAATGTTTTTATATTCAGAAAGAGCAGGTTAAAAGGCATGGCCCATATTTTCCCACCAGGCAAGACCCGGTTCATTGATTTATCGGGTAAATATCGCAGCCCCATATTTTTCCTATTGGCCTTACCTGACTATATTTGATTGACATGAAAAATAAAGGACATCAACCCGGGAAGTTTGAAACACTTCATTCAAAAAACGAAGAGGCACTGAAAGGAGGAGGGGAGCAAAGGATGCAAGCCCAGCATGCCAAAGGCAAACTCAGCGCAAGAGAAAGGCTGCTTTTACTGCTCGATGAGGACTCTTTTGAAGAGCTGGATCGTTTTGTGGTGCATAGAAGCAGGGATTTCGGACTGGACAAACAACAGTATTTAGGAGATGGGGTAGTAACCGGATATGGTCAAATCGAAGGGCGATTGGTGTACGTTTTTTCCCAGGACTTTACCGTATTTGGTGGTTCCCTGTCGGAAACGCATGCGGAGAAAATTTGTAAAATCATGGATTTAGCTATGAAAAACGGAGCGCCGGTGATTGGTTTAAATGATTCCGGGGGAGCCCGTATACAGGAAGGGGTCAATTCATTGGGGGGCTATGCAGACGTGTTTTACAGGAATACCAAAGCCTCCGGGGTAATTCCGCAAATTTCGGTGATTTTGGGCCCCTGCGCCGGTGGGGCAGTGTATTCTCCTGCCATTACAGATTTTATTTTCATGGTCAATCAATCCGCCTACATGTTTGTGACCGGCCCCAATGTGGTCAAAACAGTAACCCAGGAGAATGTAAGTGCAGACGAGTTGGGGGGTGCTACTGCGCATGCTACCAAAAGTGGGGTATCACATTTTTCCTGCCAGAATGAATGGGAATGCCTGCAGGAAGTCCGCAAATTGCTGGCCTATTTACCACAGAATTGTGAGGACGATGTTCCCTTCAATAATTACAAGGCAGGAGAAGAATCGCGTCCGGTCCTTGACGATATCATTCCGGAAAGGCCGAATCAGCCCTATGACATGCATGAGGTGCTGCAAGCACTGCTGGATGAAGGTGGTTTAATGGAGGTGCACCAGGAATTTGCCCAAAACATCCTGGTAGGTTTTGGCAGGCTGGGAGGAAGATCCATTGGATTAGTGGCCAATCAGCCGGCGGCACTTGCCGGTGTCCTGGACATTCATGCCTCGGTTAAAGCTGCGCGTTTTGTCCGGTTCTGTGACAGTTTCAATATACCCTTGCTTGTGTTGGTAGATGTGCCGGGTTTCCTGCCAGGTACCGATCAGGAATGGAATGGGATTATCAGTCACGGTGCCAAGCTACTTTATGCCTTTGCAGAGGCTACAGTTCCCAGGATAACCGTAATCACCCGAAAGGCCTATGGAGGAGCCTATGATGTAATGAATTCCAAGCACATTGGTGCAGATTTGAATTTTGCCTGGCCCTCTGCAGAAATCGCCGTCATGGGACCCCAGGGGGCAGCCGCCATTATTTTTAAAAATGAAATTGCCCGATCTGACCATCCTGAAAAAAAGCTGGCAGAAAAGGTACAGGAATATTCGGAGAAGTTTGCCAACCCCTATTTGGCCGCCGAAAGGGGATTTATTGATGAGGTAATACAACCTTCCCTGACCCGGATCAAGTTGATGAGAGGTTTTAAAATGCTCGAAAACAAGGTGGATCATTTGCCCAGAAAAAAACATGGAAACATCCCCCTTTAAGAGAATCGTCCATTTTAGGGTAAATCTTTGGATTACGTTTTTTAAACCCCATCTAATCTGTATTTTTGTATTTTGATTCAGTAAATCAGAAAAACGGTACTGCGCTTAAACAAATGCCAGGCATTCAAAAAGACCACCCATGCATACAAACGAAAAATTCCTCTATCAATACTTAAACAATGCATCACCCACAGGATTTGAAGCCTCTGGCCAGCAAATCTGGCTGGATTATGTCCGGCCTTTTGTGGATGATTATTTTACAGACGCTTATGGTACCGCCGTTGGTGTGATCAATCCCAAAGCAGATTTCAAGGTGGTCATAGAAGCCCATGCTGATGAAATCAGTTGGTTTGTCAACTACATCACAGCAGAGGGGTACATCTATGTGATCAGAAATGGAGGGTCGGACCATATGATCGCCCCCTCCATGCGGGTTAATATCCATACAGATAAGGGGATAGTCCCCGGAGTATTTGGCTGGCCTGCCATACATGTCAGGGATAAGGCCAAGGAAGAGACGCCCAAAATGGAGAATATTTTCCTTGATGTAGGGGCCCGCTCCAAAGATGAAGTCCTGGAAATGGGCATACATGTGGGTTGTGTGGTCACATTCAAAGATGAGTTGACCGAGTTAAACAACAAGTATTACTCAGGCAGAGCCCTGGACAACAGGATCGGCGGATACATGATTGCAGAAGTTGCCCGGAAGATCAAACAAGACAAGGTATCCTTGCCTTTTGGTCTTTACATTGTCAATGCTGTTCAGGAAGAAATTGGCTTGCGTGGAGCTGAAATGATCGCTGCCAATATCAAACCCAATGTGGCCATCATCACGGATGTCTGCCATGATACTACAGCCCCCATGTACAATAAAATCACCAGTGGGGATTATACCGCAGGTAATGGACCGGTACTTACTTGTGGGGCAGCCGTGCACAAAAAGCTGTTGGACCAGATCATTGCCAGTGCAAAAAGCAGGGACATTGCCTTTCAACGGTCCGCCTCGTCCAGAAGTACCGGGACAGATACCGATGCTTTTGCCTATTCAAATGGAGGAGTGCCTTCAGCATTAATCTCCCTGCCTATAAAATACATGCATACAACGGTAGAAACGGCCAGCAAGAAAGATATTGAAAATGTCATTCAGTTGATTGTTGGCTTTCTGGAAGATTTCGACCAGAAGTTTGATTTCAGATACGTGAAGTAAAATTCATTCCGGCACATGCTTGGGTTTTAAAAAATCATGAAGTTTAGTTCTTGTCGGTATTTAAAAATAACTAAAATCCGCAAACCTGTCAGGTTTTTGTTGATATTCAAACACCAACAGTCATTGAGTAGATGAAACCTGACAGGTTTTAGCCCTTCTTAATCAGTTGAATATAGGATTGGGTTGAGGATTTACGGAAGTGTCTTAATTTTAATCAATGAAAGTATTTATTAATAAAATCATCCCGGAACTAGGCTACCGCATGTTGAAAGAAGCAGGGATCAGCTATACGGTCTGGAAAGAAAAGCCGATATTGGACCGGGGGCAGGCCATTCAGTTTTGTAAGGGCCATGATGCTTTTCTAAGTGCAGGTCAGGCCGGTCTGGATGCTGATTTTTTTGAGCAATGCAAACACCTGAAGGTAGTGGCCCTGCATTCCGTAGGTTTTGATAGCGTGGACATAGCAGCGGCTACCGAGAGGGGTATACCTGTAGGCAATACACCAAATGTGCTGAACAAAGCTACCTCTGAGACGGCATTGCTACTGATGTTGACCGTGGCAAGAAGGGCGTTATACCATCACAAGAGAATTAAAAAAGGGCAATGGGGTATTGCCCAGCCAACGGAAGGCTTAGGGTTTGACCTGGCGGGTAAGACCCTTGGCATTGTAGGTCTGGGAAGGATCGGTGCTGAACTGGCAGCGATCTGTCACCGCTCCTGGGGCATGAACATTCTCTATCACAACCGCAGCAGCAACCCTGAGGCAGAAAAGGCATTTGGCGCCCGGAAGGTAAGCCTGGATGCGTTGCTGCAGCAAAGTGATGTGGTGTCGGTTCACACCGCCCTGACGGAACAAACCCGGGGGATGTTTGGTATGGAGCAATTTAAAAAAATGAAGCCCTCAGCTATTTTTATCAACACAGCCAGGGGGGGTGTG
This sequence comes from Cyclobacterium sp. SYSU L10401, assembly GCF_010993705.1. Lineage (GTDB taxonomy): Bacteria > Bacteroidota > Bacteroidia > Cytophagales > Cyclobacteriaceae > Cyclobacterium. Next base: position 740,959 of record NZ_WOFO01000001.1, read on the forward strand.
CATCGTGAGGATGAATTGATAGCCGCTTTGGAGCAAAAGGTTATTTGGGGGGCAGGCATCGATGTGACCAATCCCGAACCCATGAAGCCAGACAACCCATTGTTGGATATGGATAATGCTGTTGTTTTTCCTCACATTGGATCAGCTACCAAAGAGACAAGAGATGAGATGACCCGTTGTGCGGTGGAGAACATTATTGCCGGATTAAAGGGAGAAAGAATCCCTTATCCTGTCAATCCGGAAGTGTATCAGAAATAATGAAAGCCTGAACACCTTTTCCTATCCCAGGGCAACATCCAGGATCATCATGATCGTAAAGCCCCCAATGAATCCCAGGGTAGCCAAATCGGTGTTTCCAGCTTGCTGCGTTTCAGGGATCACTTCTTCAATGACCACAAAAATCATGGCACCGGCAGCAAAGGCCAGGGCATAGGGTAATATGGGGGTAAATACTGTGATGGCGGCTGCACCAAGCACGCCTGCTATTGGCTCTACCAAAGCCGATGACTGGCCGAAAAAGAAACTCTTCCTCCGGCTCATGCCCATGCGGCGAAGGGGAACGGCCACGGCAATGCCCTCCGGCAGGTTTTGTAAGCCTATACCCAGAGCCAATACAACAGCACCTGAGATAGTGGCTTCTGATACTGCAGAGGCTGCTCCACCAAACAATACCCCAACTGCCAGGCCTTCCGGTATGTTGTGCATGGTAATGGCCAATACCAGAAGGGTAGTCTTCTGCCAGGGCGTCTTGATTCCCTCTGCCGTTTTAAAATTAACATGGAGGTGGGGCAAAAATTTGTCCAGGAAAAAGATAAACAAGGAGCCTCCCAGAAAGCCTAAAGCGGCAGGCAGGACTTTGATGAATCCCTCCCCCTCACTCATGCTAATGGCCGGTGCAAGTAAACTCCAAAAGCTGGCAGCAATCATCACTCCGCCCGTAAAACCCAACATGGCGTCTAACAGTGGGCGATTCATTTGTTTGAAAAAAAAGACAAATGCTGCCCCTAGAGCCGTCAAAAGCCAGGTGAATAATGTCGCCAGCAAGGCAGCATTGACGGGAGAAATACTTCCTAAATATTCTATGATATGGTCCAACATACGCTTTTGTTATTTGATAGCCTGATCAAATGATTCCCTACTTTACAGACAGGTGTCAATATTTAATGTGTAAATATGCGGCTAATTTATGGTCAAACAATCTGTTTTGGCCGTAATTAGTTATAACAAATTTAAATAGTTAGCATAGACTAACAAATTTATTTCAATAATTTTTTATATTTGTTTGAAAAGTTGATGTCATGAACAGCCAATCCATAGAAAATTATTTAAAAGTAATCTTTAATCAGGCCATTGCCACTGATGAAGTGAACACCACAGGTATCGCTCAGGCCCTGGAAGTAAGTTTACCCTCCGTGAATAGCATGGTTAAAAAGCTTGCAGGTATGGGGCTGTTGGAATACCAAAAATACAAACCGTTAAAGATTACGGAAAAAGGGCGGCAGATGGCGGCAAGGATTATCCGCAAGCACAGGTTGACGGAAATGTATCTGGTAGAAAAAATGGGTTTTGGCTGGGAGGAAGTTCATGACATTGCCGAGCAGCTGGAGCATGTACAGTCTGCTGCCTTCTTTGACCGGATGGATGAATTGCTGGGATATCCTCAACGAGATCCACATGGTTCACCCATACCCAATAAAAACGGGCAAATTGCTACGCAGGAGTACCAGAGCCTGGCAGATTGCCGGCCTGGGGAGCAGGTAGAGTTGAAAGCATTGAGTCATACCTCTGATGAGTTTCTGAAATACCTGAACAGTAAGGATTTGAAATTAGGGATCAAAGTGGAAATTCTGGAGGTGGAGGCTTTTGATAGAAACATGAAAGTAGCTTATGGGGGGCATCAGGAGGTGCTATCTGCATTGGTTTGTTCCAAGTTATTGGTAAGTTGAGCCTATCCATGGAAAATAAGCTTTCAAAATATACCATAATTGTAGCAGGAGGTTCAGGAAAACGCATGGGGGGGGCTGTGCCTAAACAATACCAGATCATTGGGAATTGGCCTGTTCTGATGCATACCCTAAATAAATTTCATGCCTATGATAAAGGGATGGAAATCCTGTTGGTGTTGCCTGAAAATGATTTTACCTACTGGAAGGAGCTGTGTTTAAAGCATGATTTTGATATTCCCCACCGATTGGTGAAGGGAGGGCAAAGCAGGTATGGAAGTGTCAGCAATGGACTCAGCAGTATTGAAGGCTCAAGGGGACTGGTGGCAATTCATGATGGAGTGAGGCCTTTTGTAAGCACAGAGGTGATTCATCAAAGTTTTGTCGAAGCCGCGAAAAGAGGGAGTGCAGTGGCTGCTGTGGCATTAAAGGATTCTATCAGGGAGGTAGTGAGCGAGGATCAATCGGTATTCAGGGACCGGCAGCGGTACCGACTGGTACAGACTCCTCAAACTTTTCAGCTGGAAAAAATCAGGGAAGCGTTTTCTGTGGGAGAGAGGGATTATTTTACGGATGATGCCACCGTCTATGAAAACATGGGCTGGAAGGTCCACCTGATCCCCGGAAACCTGGAGAATATCAAACTGACCACGCCGGAAGACCTGAATTTTGCAGCCTTTCTGCTTGAAAAGACCAAGGGACAGCTTTAACGGGAAAATCCTGCAGTTTATCGATGATTGGCTTGGTTTTACGGGATTTGACTTTAGGATTCAATGTACATCCGGTAATTTCAAGGCAACATTTAACTTAATCAATCATGAAAAACGAAAGAAATGGAAATCATGCCCTGGGGTTATTGATTTTAGTCATCGGGGCATTGCTGCTGTTAAAGCAATCAGGCCTTTTTATACCGGGATGGGTATTTTCCTGGCCCATGATATTGATTGCTATAGGCCTTTATTCTGGCTACAAAAACGGCTTTCAAAATACAGGATCGGTGGTTTTGCTATTGATAGGTGGGTTCTTTCTTTTAAGAGATAAGATATTCCTTCCCTACGAATTGGGTCCTTATTTATTGCCGGTAGGTTTGATTTTACTAGGCTTATTCATCATTTTCAAAAAAACCAATAATCCGGCGATTAACTGGAAAGATTGGGAGGGAAATTATGACAAGTGGGAAAAGAAGCTAAGGACCGGTGGGGCCGCAGAAGGGGAGATGAAGGATAATTCCGATTATTTGAATGTGGAAGCCCTTTTTTGCGGGATTAAAAGGAAGGTGATATCAAAAAACTTCAAAGGCGGGGAAATCACCACCGTATTTGGTGGTACAGATATAGATTTGATGCATGCTGATATTCAAGGTCAGGCAGTATTGAAGGTTTCCGTGGTTTTTGGCGGTGTCAAACTAATTGTGCCTCCCCACTGGGATGTACAGCTGGGCGTAAGCAATCTGGCTGCCGGTGTGGAAGACAAGCGTTACCTGCACCAGGCTACCCAGGATCCGGAAAAGAAGTTGGTCATTACAGGATCGGTTATTTTTGGAGGCATTGAAATTTCCTCTTATTGAAAATCAAGTTAAGAATGGAAACTCCTGGAAAATCATATCGTATTTCCGGCGAATGGCTGGATCAGGTATTCTTTCTACTGTTGGTTTTTGCAGGAGTGTTGGTTTGTTCGTTTTGCTGGCACCAGCAGTGGGCATGGGGTCTGCAGGATGCCCTGATGAGCATGCTTGCTTTTGCGTTGGGGGTCTTGGGCATGAACCTGATTTTGTATTATTATCCCATTGGAAAGTTCAGGACCTGGCCAGCACTCATGTTTTCCTTATTGATCAGTATGGCCTTGGTTTTCCTTTGCAGAATGGTTTGGAAGGGTGATTTATGGGGAGATCAATTGTTTTTATCATTTTTTGACGCCTCTGTTCCATTCAGGCTGACCCTGGGTTTGTTGCTTTTTCACCTGGTGGCATTGCAAATCATGTCAGGGAAAACAACGGTAAAGGATTTTCAGCTGATGCAACAAGGAGAACAGCGCCAGAAATTAACGAAGGATGCGGAGTTGCATTATTTGCGACAGCAGATGCAACCCCATTTCTTGTTCAATAGCCTGAATTCTATCAATGCCCTTTTGGGAAATCAACCCGAAAAAGCCAGGGAAATGGTACAGGGCCTGGCTGACTTTTACCGGGAGAACCTGAATAAAGACCCGAATAAATGGGAAAATCTGGAAAAGGAGATGGCAGTTATCTCACAGTATCTCGCCCTGGAGAAAATTCGCTTCGGACATCGCCTGGGCTATGAAATTGAAATCCCCGAAGAGTTAAAAGAAGTGAAATTGCCTTCTTTGTTGATTCAGACTTTGGTAGAAAATGCGGTGAAGCATGGGCTGTATGGTACCACGGGAGAGATTACCATCCGGATTGAGGCGAAAAGGGATAAAAACATGTTGGTGATCATTGTTCAAAATCCAACGGAAAAAAAATCAGGGAAAGCCTCCGGGACAGGATTTGGGCTAAAATATCTGGAAAGAAGGTTATTTCTTATTTTTGGAAGGCAAGACCTGCTTAGCTATAGCCAAAAGGCAGGGTTTTTCTCAGCCATCCTTAAAATCCCCTATCTTGTATGATACGCTGTTTGATTGTAGATGATGAGCCATTGGCGCAGGAGCTCCTAATGGAATACCTGGAGGATTTTCCGGAAATTCAGGTGATAGGAGCCTGCAATGATGGATTTGAAGGGTTTAAAGCCATCTCAGAGTGGCAGCCAGATTTGTTGTTTTTGGATATTCAAATGCCAAAAATCAACGGCTTCGAATTACTGGAGTTACTGGAAAATCCCCCGAAAGTAATCTTCACCACTGCCTATGATGCTTATGCCTTGCGTGCTTTTGATCAGCATGCCCTGGATTACTTGCTGAAACCATTTTCCAAAGAAAGGTTGAAACAAGCCTTAGATAAAGTTTCAAAGGACCCTCAGGTATCCTCCACCGTCACCAACCCCTCCACCATCAACAGGGATCTTCAACCAAAAGAAAACCTCAGGCGGTTGGTGGTCAAAACCGGAAACAAAATCCATGTCCTACCCATAGAGAACATTGCTTATATGTCGGCAGATGGTGACTATGTCAAAATTGTATCAGAAGGCAAAAGTTACCTGAAGCTGAACACCATGAGTGATCTGGAACAAACCCTAGATCCGATGGAATTCATTAGAATCCACCGTTCCTATTTGGTCAATATTCTGGAAATAAGCAAAATAGAGCCCTACCAAAAAGAAAATTACCTGGTGATTCTTAAGGATGGAACCCAATTGCCTGTCAGCAAAACGGGTATGGGAAAGCTCAGAAAGGCATTAAGGATTTAGGAAGTCATGACAGGCTTTTTTTAAAAAAAATCCCGGTGGGGAATAAACAAAAACGTCTTCCTAAAGAGGAAGACGTTGATTCTTAATATTCATCTTCATTAAAGAAGAAATCATCTTTGGTAGGATAATCCGGCCAGATTTCCTCAATGTTCTCATAAGGTTCACCATCATCTTCCAGCTCCTGAAGGTTTTCTACCACCTCTAAAGGTGCTCCTGAACGGATAGCAAAGTCAATCAACTCATCTTTAGTGGCAGGCCACGGAGCGTCTTCCAAATAGGAGGCAAGTTCTAAAGTCCAATACATAGTCTACACAAGTTTTAAACGTCCCCTTGAACGGGGTGCAAAAATATAAATTCTTTTTAAATCTCAAACAATTATGGGTCAATTGTTTGTAAGTTCTTTTAATATGTGGTTTTTCACGTCCACCTTTCTTTTATAAGCCCCGATTTTTCTTCGCATCATTTGGTCAAACCCATCTTCCTGGGTCCTGAAGTTGTCCGCATTTTCTTTTACGGTATTCAGCTCTCGTTGATCTCTGGCAATCAAGTCTTTCAGTAAACCGGATTTGATGGTGATTTGCTCCTCGATAGGTTTATTTTCAAATCCCGGGTACTTGGAATTACAAAGTTTGTCCAGAAAGGATTTTTCAAAAACGATTTCTGAAAAGAATACGAATGAGCCAATACTTTGTTGTGCATTTCTGGGTTTTTTTGGAGGTAATTTTTTCCATTCTGCCTGCAACCTTTTGGCCTGTGCCAATTTGTCCTCATCTACCTTTCCCCTGGAAAGCACTTTCATTTCATCGGCCAATTTTTCTATTTTTTTGATCATCAGGCCAGGGCTCAGTTTGGGTGCGTTTTGAGCCATTCGTTTGTACCTGCTAAAAATGCGGTTGTTCAACTTTGAAAACTCATCCCAGATAGGTTGTCTCTTGGCAGCGGGTACCCTGCCGGAGGTTTTCCACTGTTTTTGGATCTTCTTGCTGATCTCAAAAGCTGTTTTTACGTCGGCCATGTCATGGGCTTCCCGGGCCTGCTCCAGCAAGCTTTCGTATACCTTGATGTTCTGCTCTGCCTGTAGGGCCAGTCCGTCAAAATAGTTTTTCCTGTTGCCATAAAAAACATCCAGAATAGACTGAAATTCCTGTTCTATGTCGGCTTCCAGCTCTTTTTCCACCGGTCCGGTTTTGAGCCATTTCAGCTTTAATTCCTTGAAAGCTTCGGATGCTTCCTTCCAATCGGTACTGTCTTTAATGGCTTCAGCTTCCGCTATCAAGGCCCTTTTGATTTCCAGGTTTTTCTTTCTGTTGGATTGGATGATTTCTTCCAGGTAAGCTTCCTGTTCTTCAAGTTCCCTGATCAGGGCTGGAAAATCTCCCAGGCCGTCATAATTCATCAAAGAATTTTTCAGGTGGATCAGTTTCATCAGAAAAGAACCTTTGTTCTGATTTTCCTGAATATCTGATTTGAGCTTTTCCACTTTGCCTTTCACTACCTCATACCGATCCTCGAAATAGCGAATCGTGGAGGCTTCGTCCTCTTTCACTTCTCCTATTATCCGGTCTTCCTGGCCCAAAAAACCCTTTAAATAAATTTTGTCTTCTTTTATATATCCATAAGGATGCTCCGTCATGATCAGCAAGGTTGGTTGTAATTCTGAAGTGGTTTTTCCAATTTCTGCAAATTAATTAATAATGCTTCATTTATCCTAAGAAAGCGGATTTTTTACCATCTTTGTTGATTAAATTAAACGTAAAAGAACCATGAGTAATGAAAAAATAATTTTTTCTATGGCCGGGGTCTCAAAAATCTACCCTCCACAGAAGAAAGTACTTAAGGATATTTATCTGTCATTTTTTTATGGTGCCAAAATTGGTGTATTGGGTCTCAATGGCTCTGGTAAAAGCTCTCTGCTTCGAATCATAGCGGGCAGGGATTCGGAATACCAGGGAGAAGTGGTTTGGTCACCAGGTTATTCTGTGGGAATGCTGGAGCAGGAACCTGTACTAGATCCTGCCAAAACTGTCAAAGAAGTGGTGGAAGAAGCCGTTGAGACTACCATCAACCTGCTCAAGGAATTTGAGGCCATCAACGAAAAATTTATGGATCCTGCCGTGATGGAGGATCCCGATGCCATGGATAAATTGATCAATCAGCAAGGAGAAGTTCAGGAAAAACTGGATGCGGCCAATGCCTGGGAATTGGAAACCTTGTTGGAAAAGGCCATGGATGCCCTCAGGTTGCCTCCTGCGGAAGCCATTGTAGAAAACCTATCCGGTGGAGAGAAGCGAAGGGTGGCCCTCTGCAGGTTGCTTTTGCAGGAGCCGGATGTATTGCTGCTGGATGAACCTACCAACCACCTGGATGCGGAATCCGTGCTTTGGCTGGAACAACACCTCAAATTGTACAAAGGGACAGTCATCGCAGTCACCCACGATCGTTACTTTCTGGACAATGTGGCAGGTTGGATATTGGAACTCGATAGGGGAGAAGGCATACCCTGGAAGGGCAACTATTCCAGCTGGTTGGAGCAAAAGCAGGATCGTCTGAAAAAGGAAGAAAAGACCGAATCCAAAAGACAAAAAACCCTGGAAAGAGAATTGGAATGGATTCGCATGTCTCCCAAGGCCAAGCAGTCCAAAGGTAAGGCGAGGTTAAATGCCTATGATAAATTGGTAGGTGAAGAAGCCAAAGAGAAAGAATCCAAACTGGAGCTTTACATTCCCCCGGGTCCCCGCCTGGGCAGCAAGGTCATAGAAGTAAAGGGGGTGTCCAAAGCATTTGGCGAAAAACTCTTGTTTGATGACCTGACCTTTTCTCTCCCTCAGGGTGGAATAGTGGGGGTGATAGGCCCCAATGGAGCAGGAAAGTCCACCTTGTTCAATATGATTACGGGCAAAGAAAAACCCGATGCCGGTCATTTTGAGATTGGAGAGACGGTTGAAATTGCCTATGTAGACCAGGAGCATGATGATTTGGATCCCAAAAAATCCGTGTACGAGATCATCTCTGAAGGCAATGAATTTATTCAATTGGGAAATAAGGAAATCAATGCCCGGGCCTATGTCAGCCGCTTCAATTTTGGCGGGGCAGACCAGGAAAAAAAGGTAGGCGTTCTTTCAGGGGGTGAGCGAAATCGCGTCCACCTGGCCATGACCTTGAAAAAAGGAGGGAATTTATTGTTATTGGATGAACCTACCAATGACCTGGACGTCAATACCCTCAGATCCCTGGAGGAAGCCTTGGAGAATTTTGGAGGTTGTGCCGTGATCATTTCCCACGACAGGTGGTTTTTGGATAGGATATGTACTCATATTCTTGCCTTTGAGGGAGATAGTTCAGTGTACTGGTTTGAAGGTAATTTCAGTGACTATGAAGAAAACAAAAGAAAACGGCTGGGTGATTTGAGTCCGAGAAGGATTAAATACAAAAAATTGATATAGTACCCGGGGATTTTTCTAAAAAGATGCATTGAATTTAAAGGAAGGCACCCGAAAGACGGGTGCTTTTCCGCTTTATTCAGTGCCCCATTCCCTCCCTTTCGGAAACCAGGTTGCTATTATTCAACCCAGGTTATGTATTAGGTTTCGTTATGAAGGCTTTGGTGTAAAAGAATCGGTCGAACCCACGTTTTTAGGAAGTTTTTTTTAAACTAAAGGCATCTAATAATTCTCCTGTTTCCATATCCACAAAGGAAGCCCGTGACTCGGATAAGGTGGGATTATTTTCCTTGAGATAGGTCCAGGCACATTTCCTCCAATAGTGGCCGGAACTGGGGTAATAGGTATATAACTTTTTGTAGATGTAAAACTGGTTTCCTTCCACCATGATGGATCTGTTTTGAATCAGGTGTCTGAACCCCTTCATCATTTCCTGATTCATTTGCTCAGGTTCATCCAAAAAGTTTTTCCAACTGGTTTTTAAATCCTCCATCGCATCCCTATAAAATTCTAAATGAAATCAAAAAAATTGAATTTCTCCCAAGACATATTTTGGCCAGTCACTACCATGAATGAAGTAACAATCGTTTAAATTTGGTTAGGTATATGAAGAATCCCGGTGATTGGAAGCTTCAATCTGGAATATATGGATTTTTTGTGTAAAAAATCAAGAAATGTCCAAAATTTTTCCAATATAATTAAATCCCTGTTTCTAATCAACTGATTATAAATCAGGAAGGATTTAATTGACTGATGCCTGTTTTGCTGTTGTCATAAAATTTCTCAATTTTTCTGCCGCATTTAAAGTCCATCCTTGATTTACTTTGACTGGATCGGATAGGATCTGAAAACCTGGTTTTTTTTGGAAATTAATTTTCCCTCCGAATGAATTTATATGTTCAACGGAAACAGCCTGACCTGCTGCAAACCGATTTTCCTGAGCAACCTGTTTTGACCTCTGTTAAGTTTTCTTTTTTAAATAAAATTGAATGGGTTAATCCTCTTTTTTGTTTCTTTGTATTTTACAGGGTATACCACGGGAATTTATGATGAGACAATTGTTATTGCGTCCGGGCGCTGAAGAATTGAATTATGAAATCAGGGGCATAGTTAAAAAAGCCCGGATGATAGAAGAGTTGGGTTATGCCATCACCTGGGAAAATATTGGTGACCCCATCCAGAAAAATAATGTCATTCCTGAATGGATGAAGGAAATCGTTGCGGGATTGGTTCAGGATGACCACAGCTATGGATATGCGGATAGCAAAGGTATGATGGCTACACGGAAATTTCTGGCCACCTGCAATAACAAGAAAGGAGGCGTGCAAATTGGTCCTGAAGACATCCTTTTCTTCAATGGATTAGGTGATGGGATAGCCAAACTCTATCAATTTCTTATACCCACGGCCAGAATCATTGGTCCTTCTCCCGCCTATTCCACCCACAGTTCAGCAGAGGCTGCTCATGCCAATACCCGACCCATTACCTATAATCTTGACCCGGGTAATAGTTGGTATCCTGATATGGACGACCTGTACAATAAGGTGAAATACAATTCATCGATTGTGGGAATATTGATCATCAACCCTGATAATCCCACAGGTATGGTTTATCCCAGGGAGGTATTGGATCGGTTTGTAGAGATTGCCAGGGAGTTTAACCTGCTTTTGATCGCAGATGAAATATACCAAAACATCACCTATAATGGATACGAGGCCATTGGACTTTCCGAAATTTTGGGAGATGATCTTCCCGGGATTTCCCTGAAGGGCATTTCCAAGGAGTTTCCCTGGCCCGGGTCCCGCTGTGGCTGGATGGAGTTTTATAACAAGCATACTTCGGAGGAGTTTTCCAAACTTTGCACCACCTTGGAGAATGCCAAAATGATAGAAGTTTGCTCTACTACCCTGCCCCAGCTGGCCATACCAAAAATCATGAGTCATCCGGATTACAAAGCTTACAGGAAAAAAGCCAATGCGGCCATAGGCACCAGAAGTAGGATCATGGAGGAGGTTTTGGGCAATGTAAAAGGGATCAAGTTCAATAAAACCAAGGGTGCTTTTTACAATACAGTAATTTTTGAAGAAGGAGTCTTGGATGAAAACCAATCTTTACCCATCAGCGATGAGCGAATAAGGGTGTACCTGGATAAGTGGTTGCAGGAAAAAGAAATGCCTCATGATAAGCGGTTTGTTTACAATTTACTGGCATCAGAGAAGATTTGTGTGGTACCTGTCAGCTCCTTCTGTTCAGACCTGAGGGGATTCAGGGTTACCCTCTTGGAAGAAAACGAGGACGTCTTTCGCGATACTTTTGAAAGATTGGCCAAAAGCATTGGGGCTTACCTGAACTCTTCCAAAAAGGTGCTGACCAACCATTGAGACTGGTTTCATGTTCCCGCAGTTTTTTCAATGAATCATCAGGCATAAACAGGCTATCGCTTTCATCTATTGGTTCTGCCGCTGGATCCAACTCAGGCTGGCCGGCGAGAATCCAGGCGGTATACCAGAAGTCAGCGATCATTTTGATGGTATGGCGCAATTGCCTTTCCACCTGACCGGCAAGCATCTGGTGGTAGGCCCTGCTATATGCTTTGGAATATACCCGGGTGTTGATGCCGCCTCGTTCCTCATAGCTGTATTTTTTATCTTTCGGAAAACGTGCATCTAGCCGTGCTTCAAATCCCAATACCGAGTCCAGCGCAGCATGCGATTGCCTGAGAGCTTCCCAAATAGCTATTTGTGGATCAGGAATATATGCTGCCTTTCCTACAAAAAAATTGTAATCTGAGGCAAAAAGCTCCGGGAGGCGGCTTTCCCAAAATCCGTGGATGCCATATTGTCCGGTAAATTGTCCATTGTAGTTTTTGGTGGTATGCAAAGGAACGTTAATATCTCCCAAGTAATGCCCCAGGTCAGCAGCTAGACGGAGAATGACCGGAATGTCCTTTCGGCCAAACGCATGGGTTAGTTGCAGGAATGTCTGGTAAGTACTCCAGGGTGCGATGCCATTATTCCTGAGGCTATCCTCCCCGATCTGCTTTACGGCATCTGACCAATATCGGGGCAATACCAGTAGGGCACTATCCCCGTATACATCCAGGTCAATAAAGTGTTTTTCAGCTTCCCCTTTTACGGCATACCTCCTCCGGTCCGGGTTTACTGCCCTTTCACTGATGTACCGGATATGTGGTTTGAAGCATGCCATCAGTTCTGTCGGGAGTGAAAATACAGCCTGTCTGTTGATCAATTTGTGTGCATAGAACCCCCAGGCCGAAGTCTGCGTCAGGCCGGCTTGCAGAAGTATAATTATCAAAAGTATTATTCTCATGCAGGAAGGGGATTCAAAATGATAGTTAATTTAGTTAAATAGAGGGGAATATAAAACCTTTATTCAAGGTATATTTGGGCAAATGTTTTGCAATTATAAATTAAACCGTTAAATTTGCGGTCCATAAAAGAACAAGAAAAAGTTAATCATAAAAACATATGGCAAATCACAAATCGGCTTTAAAGAGAATTCGTGCAAATGAAGCCAAAAGATTGAGGAACAGGTACCAGGCCAAAACTACCAGGACCTTTATCAAAAGATTAAAAAACACGGAGGACAAGTCTGAGGCGCAGGAACTGTTGAAGCAGGTGACTTCCATGCTGGACAGATTGGCCAAGAAAAATGTGATACACAAAAACAATGCTGCCAACAAAAAGTCTAAATTGACCAGATTCGTGAATACCCTTTCCTAAAGAAGGTACTTCTGGACAGTAAAAAAAACCCGTTTTGAGAAACAGGGTTTTTTTTATGTGTATTTTTTTATATTTTTAATGGTAATCCCTTGAAAGCAAGAACTTTGTTGTAGGGTTTGGTAGCGGAGGGTTTTTCCAGGGTGCTTGTATCCAGTCACCATTGATTTTTTACCATGGAAGATTATCGATCTATACGCATTTCTGCATTGGCAGAAGAAGACCGGCCAAGGGAGAAATTATTGCTAAGGGGAAAATCTCATTTGACCGACGCAGAACTGATCGCTGTTTTGATAGGATCGGGCACCCGCTACCTCAGTGCTGTGGACCTTTCCAGGCATATCCTGAAGAGTGTAGGCAATGATCTGGCCCAATTGGCCAAACTTTCTGTAAACGATTTAAAAAAGTTCAAAGGTATTGGTGAGGCCAAGGCCATCAGCATTGTCAGTGCCCTGGAATTGGGCAGGAGGAGGAAGGCGGCAGAACCCCGGAAACGATTTAAAATCACCTCTTCTGCAGATGTTTATCAATTGATGCGTCAGGAATTGCTGGATGAATCGGTTGAATTTTTTTACGCCTTGTTTTTAAACCGAAGTAATTTTGTAATCAAAAAGCAACTGATCAGCCAGGGGGGTACTTCTGCTACGATTGCTGATCCCAAGTTAATTTTTAAATTTGGGATGGAGTACCTTGCCAATGCGATGATACTGGTGCACAATCACCCTTCCGGAAGCCTCAAGCCATCAGCTGCCGATATCAACCTGACCAAGAAATTATGCCTGGTAGGTAAAAATTTGGAGCTTCCTGTATTAGATCATGTTATTTTCACAGATGTTGGCTATTTTAGCTTTGCAGATGAAGGCATGATCGAATAAGAAATGAGTAAAAAAAATATTTTCTGGACTATAGTGGCCCTGGTGGTAGGAATATCCTTGTTTTATACCTTTACAGGAACCGAAGATCCCCAATTGTATCAGGATACCGTAGAAGCGGAAAGAGAACGGCAATTTAAGTTTTTGAAATATAACCTGGAGTCCCCGCTGAAGGAGGAGCAAAAACAGGCACTGGATTCACTGGACTTTTATCCGATAGACCCGGCTTTTAAGGTTCGGGCGAGAATGGTGCCAGCAGAAAACAAGCGGATTCTGGAAATACCCATGACAGATGGTTCCATAGAACGCTATATCCGGCACTCTTTTGCGGAATTTGATTGGCAGGGACAACCTCTAAAGTTACTTTTACTGCAGGCCGAAGATGAAACGGACCGCAGGAATTTTTTTCTTGCCTTTGCCGATGAAACCAGTGGGGAGGAGACCTATGGAGGAGGACGCTATCTAAACCTCAGACAGGATGGTCAATCCTCCATTACCATTGACTTCAACCTGGCTTTTAATCCTTATTGTGCTTACAATCCGGATTTTGCCTGCCCGATTCCACCCCGGGAAAACATACTTGAAATCCCCATCAGGGCAGGCGAGAAAAATTACGATAAATAACCTTTCAGTAGAGGCCAATTATCGTAAATTTGTGTTTTAGTCAAAACTTTAGTAATGAAAATTTCGATCAACCGTCTTAAAGATTTTATTCCTTTTGATCATTCCTCTGAGGAAATAGCCCATTTATTGACAGCTTCCGGACTGGAAGTGGAAGGCATGACAACCTATGAATCCATAAAAGGAGGCTTGAAAGGGGTGGTTGTAGGAGAAATTACCCACTGCGAACCCCATCCCAATGCGGACAAACTCAGCCTGACCAAGGTGGATATTGGCGGTGAGATTGTGCCAATAGTATGTGGGGCACCCAATGTGGGCAAAGGACAAAAAGTGCCCGTAGCTACCGTAGGCACCACCCTTTACCCCAATGATGGGAAAGCATTCGAAATAAAAAAAGCTAAAATCAGGGGAGAGGTCTCCCTGGGAATGATTTGCGCCGAGGATGAATTGGGCCTGGGTAGCAGCCATGAGGGAATCCTGGTGTTGGAAACAGACTTGCCAAACGGCAGTCCAGTGGCCGGTTTATTCGATTTGCATACCAGTGACGTTTTGGAAATCGGACTTACTCCCAACCGGGCAGATGCTGCCTCTCATCTTGGGGTAGCCAGAGATTTGAAAGCCCTTTTGGGCAAAGCATTGGTCATACCGGATGTAAGTGGTTTTGCATCAGATCAGGAAGGGCGGAGCATACAGGTATCGGTAGCAGATAGCAAAGACTGTCCCCGCTATGCCGGGTTGACCATCAGCGGGCTAAAAGTATGCCCTTCACCCAAATGGCTGCAGGACTACCTGAAAGCATTGGATCTGGATCCAATCAACAATGTAGTGGATGTGACCAACTTCATTTTGCATGATCTGGGGCAGCCTTTACATGCTTTTGATGCAGATAAAATCAAGGGTCAGGAGATACAGGTAAAAAAATTACCTGCCGGGACGGTGTTTGTCACCCTGGAGGGAAAAGAACGCAAGCTTACCGGAGATGAATTGATGATTTGCGATAGGGAAGAGGGTTTGTGTATGGCAGGAGTATTGGGTGGGCTGGATTCCGGTGTGACGGCTTCCACCACTTCTATTTTCCTGGAGAGTGCTTGTTTTGGTGCTGATGTGATCAGAAAAGGGGCGCAGCACCACGGGATTAAAACAGATGCCTCCTTCCGTTTCGAGCGGGGCACAGATCCCAATATGCCGGTCTATGCCTTGAAAAGGGCAGCCATGCTGATCAAAGAGCTGGCCGGGGGAACCATCAGTTCCAGTGTGGTGGATATTTACCCGGAGGCTATTGCGGATTTTCAGGTTCCTGTAAAGTTCCGGCATATTGACCGGTTGATTGGTAAAAAGCTGGAGAGGAGTAAAATCAAACAAATCCTGGAATCATTGGACATACAAATCAGCAGGGAATCAGAGGAAGGGTTTGTGGCCTTGGTTAAACCCTACCGGGTAGATGTGACCCGGGAGGCAGATATCATCGAGGAAATACTCAGGATTTACGGATTTGATGCCATCCCTTTGGAGGAGAACTACCAGTCGGACTTTTTGGCGGAACACCCGGAGAAAGACCTGAATAAGTTACAATACAGGGTTTCGGAAATGCTGGCAGGAATGGGTTACAGTGAAATACTTACCAATTCCCTCAGCAAGTCATCGTACTCCGAAAAGTCTTCCTTTTTGGATGCACAGGATGATGTGGTAATATTGAACAAGTTGAGTGAAGACCTGGGGGTGTTGAGGCAAACCTTGTTGTATACCGGGCTGGAAGTACTGGCACATAATATAAACAGAAGACAAAAAGATTTAAAATTATTTGAGTTTGGCTCCGTTTATTCAAGACAGCAGGAGGGTTACAGGGAGGTAAAAATGTTGTCCCTTTTTCTGACGGGAAATTCCAGGCATGAAAACTGGATGGATGCAAGCAGGCCGGTAGGTTTTCCTGATTTGTATGCCATCGTAGAAGCCCTGTTGACCAAGTTGAATATCCAGCAGCCAGAAATAGATGTGGTAGAGGAAGCACCTTATGTCTTTGGCCTTGTTTTGAAGGTCAGACAGCAGGAAATAGGAAAAATAGGATTGCTGGAAGAGCGGATCAGCAAAATGGCTGAAGTGAAGCAAGAGGTTTACTTTGCCGGCTTAAACTGGGAAGTTTTGTGTGAACTTGCCAGGAGCAAGGAAAAATTTCAGGAAATTTCAAAATTTCCCGAAGTCAGAAGAGACTTGTCGCTGGTCATTGATCAAGCCGTAAGTTTTGACCAATTGCGTCAGTTGTCCCTGAAGGCAGGCGGAAAGTTATTAAAGCGGATCAATGTGTTTGACGTTTACACGGGGGATAAAGTAGAAAAAGGTAAGAAGGCTTATGCCTTGAGCTTTTACCTTCAGGATGACCAACAGACCCTGACCGATAAGGTAATAGATAAGACCATGAATAAATTAATGGTCATGTTTGAAAAAAATGCCGGTGCTTTGATCAGAAAGTAAAATGAAGGTTTTCGATGAACTTCAAAGGTTAGAAAGGTTGTCTGAGCAGGTTGAACAAAAGGTCAGCAGGCTTGAACAGGAAAATTCTGCCCTTAAAAATCAACTTTTGGATTACCAAAAAAAACTATCTGATCAGGAAGAAGCCTTGGAGGATTTTAAAAATCAAATTAAAATTAGTAAAATTGTAAGAAACATACCGGTAGAAAATAAAGCATCTGCTGAATTGAAGGGAAGAATTGATGACTATATAAAGGAAATCGATAAAATTATTACTTACCTGTCTGAATAATATGGATACACTTTCGATCAGAATAAAAATAGGAGATAGGGAATATCCTATGAAAGTGAAGGCCGATGAGGAAGCCAGAATCAGACGGGTTGGAAAATTAATTAACGATAAAATTAAAAAGTACAGGGAAGAATTTGGACTAGAGGACCGGCAGGACCTGTTGGCCATGGTGGCGTTTGATTGCATGGTAGAGTCTATGGAGTTAAATGAAGATCATACCGAGGGCAGTGAGCAGGTTAAAAATGTGATCCTGCAGGTAAACCAACGCCTTGAAACCATACTTTAAATTATAGCAGCTTTTCACCCATCTCAGCGGACAGCGATTTTTTCCGGTAGATAAACTCAAATATATCTATGGGAATTCCAATATACATCATTTTATCAGGAGCGGTCGGCATTTTGCTGGGTGCCCTGCTGGCAGGACTGTTTATCAAAAACAACAGCAAAAAATTAGAAGCTGAAGCCCGGGAAAAGGCCAAGAGTATCGTTAGAGAAGCCGAGATTACGGCAGAAGGACTTAAGAAGGATAAAATCCTGGAAGCCAAGGAAAAATACCTTCGATTGAAATCTGAGTTTGAAGACGAGGTTGGCAAAAAGAAAAACATCCTGATTACCAACGAAAACAAGCTCAAGCAAAGAGAACAGGTTTTATCCAAGGAGATGGAGCAGCTCAAGCGAAAAGAAGCTGAGCTGGACAGTAAAAAGGAAAATTTAAGTGCCCAATTGCATGCGGTACAGGTTCGGAAGGATGAGTTGGATAAGGTGACCCAGCAAAGGATCACCGATCTGGAAAAAGTAGCTTTGCTGACCCGGGAGGAAGCCAGGGATCAGCTCATAGAAATGCTGAAAGATGAAGCAGCTACCAAGGCATCTTCCCACATCAAGGACATTCTGGACCAGGCCAAGCTAAGTGCCACCAAGCAGGCCAAGAAGATTGTACTCGACACCATTCAGCGGACTGCTACAGAACATGCGATTGAGAACTGTGTTTCTGTATTCAACATTGAAAGTGATGATGTCAAGGGAAAGATCATCGGTAGGGAAGGTAGAAATATCCGTGCGTTGGAAGCTGCTACAGGAATCGAAATAGTGGTGGACGATACGCCTGAGGCCATAATCATTTCTGGTTTTGATCCGGTACGAAGAGAGGTGGCCCGTTTGTCCTTGCACAGGTTGGTACAGGATGGTAGGATACATCCTGCCCGAATAGAGGAAGTGGTGGCCAAAACAGAAAAGAATATTGATGAAGAGATCATAGAGATCGGAGAAAGAACCTGTATTGACCTGGGCATCCATGGCTTACATCCGGAATTGATCAAGATGGTAGGCAGGATGCGTTTTCGCTCCTCCTATGGACAGAACCTGCTGCAACACTCCAGGGAAGTGGCCAAGCTCTGTGCTACCATGGCTGCAGAAATGGGGATCAATGCCAAACTGGCCAAAAGGGCCGGACTGCTGCATGACATCGGAAAGGTTTATCCTGAAGAAGCAGAATTGCCACATGCCATTTTAGGGATGGAGTTGGCCAAGAAATACAAAGAACATCCGGAAGTCATCAATGCCATAGGCGCTCACCATGATGAGATAGAAATGACCTCCATGCTATCACCCATTGTGCAAGCTTGTGATGCCATTTCCGGTTCCAGGCCCGGAGCCCGAAGAGAGATCATGGACAGCTATATCAAAAGGCTCAAGGACCTGGAAGACCTGGCATTGAGCTTTGATGGAGTCAACAAATGCTTTGCCATGCAGGCAGGCAGGGAGTTGCGGGTTTTGGTAGATGCGGATAATGTGGATGATACGACTGCAGGTCGCCTCTCTTTCGAGATATCTCAAAAAATAGAAAAAGAAATGCAGTATCCCGGACAAATTAAGATCACGGTGATCCGTGAGATGCGGTCTGTAAATTATGCGAAGTAGTTTGTAGTTGCTAGCCGTTCACACAGGCATTAAGGGTAGCCATCCGTAAGGAATGGCTGCCCTTTTTTTATTTAGGCTTAAAAAAAGCAAAATAATTTTTATTTTAAAAATTATTTATTTAGTTTTAATGAGTATCTGATTTAAGATTAAATTCGTATTTGCACCTTGAATATGCTCTCCAAAACCCTTTCCCAATTGGCCCTGATTGTTGCGATCATAGGTATCAACCTTTCCTGCAACGGAGACAACCAGGGCAATAAAACAGGTGATGTTGTTGAGCCCCGATTTGTGATCACTGATAGTTTGGTGGTTGATTACCTGGGAGAACTCAAAATCATGGACATAAAGCCTGACCGGTCGGAATTTCTGATGTTTGATTTTCAAAGGAAAGAGATGGTCAGGGTAGACAGTAAGGGACAAATACTGCTTGCCAGGAACCTTACCGGAGACATTAAAGATGGATACGGATCGTCTTTTATTTCTGCCCATTACCATGGGTATAATGAGGTACTGATTCTTACGCATCAAGGATTTTACAGCTATGATTTGTCTTTGAATTTGATCGATTCCAAAGACAGCCCATTTGCGGTTTTTACCAATACAGCTATAGGAGGTCATGCCAATCTAATTACTGATGGGGCCCTGTTCACTAATATTTATCCGGATAACTTTTCCCGGGAAATGTTCGAGCAGGAAGACTTTTTATCCCAATTTCCCTTTCTAACGGTATATGACCTGGAACAGGAAAAGATCCTTGCCCGTCAATACATTCCTGCTTCCTGCCAAATGATAAAAAATAAGGGGGAATACAGGGAAACCGCACCTTTTTCTATAAGAGACGGTGATACCATTTACCTCTTGTTCTCCTATTCACCGGAGATTTACCAATATTCGTTTCCGGAGCTGGAATTGCAAGATACCATACATTTAGAACCCGGAGATGTGTATGTGCAGATTGATCCCGCTTCTCCCAAAGCGGAAGCTTTCGATCGGTTTTTCAATGAACTGGCGGCATCTAGTTATGTGGGTTTGTATCAATCCAATGGTTTTTTGATGACGGCTTATCATGGCGCAGCGCCACGGGAAAAGGTGGATGCCTTGCCAAAAAATGTGGTCGGGGGTCCGGAGTTTTCCGCCCTTCGTAAGCAATATAAAATCCCCTACTACCAGCTTATAAAAGATGGTAAGAAGTTATGGGAAGGGCATTTAGACGTTGATTTTAGGTACAAGGGCGGTAGATTGTTTGCTTATCGGAATATGCACCTGCCCAAAGTGGAAGAAGAATCGGACCATGTCGTTTTTTATTTCTATGAAATCGAGCATGAGGGTAGGGACACGTAGCGGGATGATTATCAACCCTGTGAGATTCCGGCTGCTTGATGGCAGAAGGAAAATTATATCCCGTGGTTTACCATGAAAGGCTGAAAGCATGTATAAGGCCAATATTTTATATTTAACCCCTAAAGAATGACACCATTTCGCCTGGTCATTGCCTTTTTTGTAGTCTCCATCATCGGATTTGCACTACTTCCCGAGCTTTCTGTGGACCTCAATCCCAGAGAAAAGGAGCCGGTATTGAATATCAGTTTTTCGGTAAGGAGTGCTTCTCCGGAGCTGGTAGAAAAATTGGCTACCTCACCCCTTGAAGGTGCACTCTCCCAACTATCAGAACTTAAAAAGACGACCTCTGTTTCCAATTACGATCAGGGATCTATTCAGCTTCGGTTTGATAAGCAAACCGATATGGAATACAAGAAATTTGAGGTGGCAGCCCTGATCCGGCAGGTTTACCCCTCTATGGACAGCAAAGTGAGTTACCCCATCGTTACCCAGTCCTCACAAAGGAATATACAGGAAAAAAGCCCCATCCTCACCTACAGTATAAATGGCCCATTTGCTTCCTTTGAAATAAAAAAAATAACGGAGGATGTTTTGGTGTCCACGCTGAACAGGATAGAGGAGATCGAGGAAATGGAGGTAAGAGGCGCCAATGAATTGTACCTGTATGTAACCTATGATATCAAGAAACTGCAGGCATTTCAATTATCCAGGACTTTTTTGGAAAATAAGCTGAGAAATTCTTTTGGGAAAAACTACCCGGGGCTGGCAATGAATGTATCCGGCGAGTCACTCTTTCTGGAAATAGATCGCTCCCTTCATAGTCTGGAGGCATTGGAAAACCTGCTTATTAGGAGGATCAATGGGAAAGACATTTTCCTAAAGGACCTCGCTACCCTGACCATGGAAGAGGCAGCACCTCAGCGCTACTATAGGATCAATGGCAATAATTCCGTGAACCTGACCATTAACAGCCGTGAGGGAGTAAACAAGGTGTTGCTGGCACAAAATATCAAGGAAAAGGTAGACGCATCCAAGGCACTACTTCCGGAAGGAATCGATGTGAGGTTGGAATTTGACAATACCTCATTTCTGGAAAAAGAGCTGCAAAAAATTTACAAGAGATCAGGGCTTTCCATCCTGATTTTGATCGTATTTATATTTTTGATCAATAGGAACCTCCGCTACCTGCTCAGCTTGTTTCTGGGTATTTTGGTAAATGTAAGCCTTACCGCCATTATTTTATATCTCCTCGGTGTAGACATCCACCTGTACTCTCTGGCAGGGCTTACCATTTCGTTTGGGTTGATAGTAGACAATGCCATTATCATGATAGACCATTTGCACAAGCATAAAAACAGGAAGGTGTTTTTGGCATTGCTGGCGGCTTCACTCACTACCATTGCGGCCTTGTTGATGGTGTTTTTGTTGCCTGAGGAGGATCGTAAAAACCTGGGCGAATTTTCTATTGTTGTGGCGGTGATGTTGGCCAATTCCCTCTTGGTGGCTTTGTTGTTTACCCCCGCCATTTATGATTTGCTTTTTGGTAATGCCCAGGTTAGGGGAAGGAAACTGTCTGTCAAGAAGCTGAGAAAAAGGGTCAGGGCATTCAACATGTTTTCAGGTACCATCTCATTTTTTGCCCGGTACCGGAAAGCCTTTGTGATGGTGCTGCTGCTACTTTTTGGTTTACCCATCTTTTACCTTCCGGCAAAATGGGAAGATAAGGAATGGTATAACAATACGGTGGGCAGCACGGTATATCAGGAGGAGATCCGACCTTATGTGGACAAGGCGCTTGGCGGTACCCTGAGAATGTTTGTTCGGGGAGTTTTCGAAAAATCAGCTTACAGGGAAGCCGAAAGGACGCGCTTGTACGTCAATGCCAGTTTACCCTTTGGCAATACCCTGGATCAGATGGATTTTATCATCAGGGAATTTGAAGCCTACCTCAAAGGAGTGGAAGGGATAGATAAGTTTGTAACCACAGTCAATTCCGGACAAAGTGCCAGGATCGAGATTACCTTTAAAGAAGCACACGAGACCTCAGCCCTCCCTTACAGGCTTAAGGGGAAACTGGCCATGAAATCTACCGACTGGAGTGGTGTACGCTGGAACATCTACGGGGTGGGGCAGGGCTTTTATACCGGGCCGGGAGGGGAAGGCATTCCCTCTTTTCGGGCAGAACTGAGGGGGTACAACTTTACGGAATTGGAAAAACAAGCAGAGATTTTGGCAGAAAAGCTTTTGTCGCATCGTCGGATACAGGAAGTGAACACCAATGAAAGGCTGAGTTATGGAGAGCAGAAAACCGAAGAATACGTCTTGCGCCTTGACCAGCAGCGTTTGGCCATGGCAGGAGCCAACCAGTATGAGTTGGTCAATGCGCTCAATGACATGTCCCGGCATGAACAGCCCTCTTTGTATCTGGATGTAGCAGCAGTGCAATACGGGACAGTAGTAAGAGAGAAGCTTTCAGACCGTTTTTCCAGATTCGATTTGGAGAACAGCAGCCTCATCACCGGAGAAGACAGGATCTTTAAGGTGTCCGGCTTCGGATCACTTCATAAGGAAACCACCACCAATGCCTTGCACAAGGAAGACCGCCAATACATACGGCTGGTTTCCTTTGATTATATGGGTTCGGCAAAATTTGGGGGAGAATACCTGGATGAGGTGTTGGAAGAAATGAAGGCCAGCATGCCTATAGGATATAGTGCAAGTCGGCAAACCTATTCCTGGAACTACGAACAAGCCAAAAGGCAATACGGCCTGTTACTGGTATTGGTATTGGGGATTTTCTTTATTTGTTCCATATTGTTTGAAAATTTCAAGCAACCGCTCTTTATTATTTTCATCATACCCATTTCTTTCATAGGTTTGTTCCTTATTTTTTCGGTATTTGATTTTTACTTTGATCAGGGTGGCTATGCGGCCTTTGTGATGTTGGGAGGACTGGCGGTCAATGCAGCTATTTTTATTGTCAATGATTTGAACAATAGGGTAGTAGGAACATATAATAGAAATGTATTAAAGGCGGTGGCTGGTAAGGCTACCCCTATCTTATTGACCGTATTGTCTACCTGTTTTGGGTTGATTCCTTTTGTGATGGAGGGGCAGAATGAGATTTTTTGGTTTTCTTTGGCTATCGGAACCATTGGAGGCCTGCTATTTAGTATGGTAGGGGTTTTCCTGGCTTTACCGGTCTTTTTGTGGAGAAAGGACCGGCCGATGAAATGATTCGATCTGACTTACAAATATGCCTGTGAAATCTTTATGTAGTTTTTTCCTATTGCTTGCAGGAATTGTGGGCTGTTCCTACGACAAGCAATCCGTGCAGACCGGACCTTTGCATAAACTGAACCTTGAGCTGGTCGATAGTATCCTGGTAGACGAACTGGAGGTATTGGTCATAGATGATTTCCATGAGGAGAAAAAGCAATATCTCATGAGAGGAACAAAAAGCAGGAAACCCTATCTGATCGCTGAGGATGGCAAGGTTTTACATGTTTATGACGTTTTGCATGAAGGTCCTGATGGTCTGGGCTCAAATGGTGCCTTTGGCTATGGCTTTCTGGACAATGACCATTGGGTAGCTCAGGGCCTATTTAATGGATACCATGTATACAATATGAAAGGAGAAAAAACACGCTTACTACCTCCGATCCATATCGATATTTTTGCCATGTCCATGTATTCCCACCGGACCTTCTTCAAGGGCTTCACTAAGGGAGATAGTCGAATATTGATCGGGCAGGAGCAGAATCTGTTTAATCCTGAAGATATTGAAAGGGATGAAAGACAAACAGCTTCCTATTATGAAAAGGTAAAAACGGTATTTTCATATGAACTGGAGGGGGAAAATCTCCAACTCCTGGAGACCTATCCTGAAAACTGGGTACCAAGGAAGGAAGGTAGATTTGTGGGACAGAGTCAGCCTATAGTGGCTTACCACAGAGCTAAGGATGAAATGGCAGTACTGCCAGCTAAAGGAAATCAATTGTTTGTTTATGATTATTCCGGTGAAAATCCTGAACTGAAGCATGAGGTAGCGCTGCAGCATCGGTACCGGCCGGAGGATGTACCTGAAGAAATTCCCGGAGAGAGTAATTACCAAAGTTATCCCGGATTTACCGATCTGAGATACGTGGGGGAGCGGCTACTTGTGGAATTTAAAACCAGGATTCCCATAGATATCATGACGCAGCTTCGGTCAGGATCGGAACAATATTATGATACGCCCGAATTTAAAGCAGCAATGGATGCCTATGTCAAACCCTATTATATGATCGTGGAAGAAGGGAAGCAAATAGGGGTTTTAGACGGGCTTCCGGTACCGGGTGCCCTGGATTTTGGGGATGAAAAGGGCTTTATTTATGTGAATGATAATCTCGAACCTCAGGTGGAAAGGGAGTATAATATTTTTTATAAATTGAAATTCAAGGGTTTAGAGTAAAAATAAGGTAATTCTCTTTCTGGTTTTAATATTATTTCATTTTTTTGAATAATTCAAACCCTAAAAAAAATATAATTTTGTTTAATTGCGATATTAGGGTTTAAAAATAACCCCTATTCATTGTTTTTTGTCAGTTAGCAGTCCTTGTTTGCAATTTCGAAATAAATAATATTTTATACTTAATATTATCTAATAGTTAATTTTAATATATTTTTATTGAGATATTTGCAATAGAGAATCTACTCCATTACATTTGTGTCATACTTACGTAAGTGATTCAATTACCCGCCCAAAATAATTAGCCTCAAACAAAAATTTTTCGGGAAGTACCCGGGAAGAGGTTTTAAAAGTTTCTAAACCTTTAAAAATTTATTACCATGAGATTAATTATTGTAACATTACTCGTTTTATCTTTAAGTGCATCAGCCTTCGCGACAGCACCAGTGGAGAATCCCATCGTCACCCTGGAAAAAGTGGGTGAAAACAAATTTCAATTGAAATACATGGGTATTCCGGAAGGAAAAATTACTGTAGCGATAAAAAATGACAACAACAGGGTGATTTTCCGGGATGTGATCGAATCTGAGAAAGTGTTTTTCAAAAACTATGATTTAAACAAATTGGATTTGGGAAATTATCAGGTGGAAGTCTTTACTGCTGAGTCAGGTAAGTTGGAAGATTTTGATGTTTTCCTAGGTCCTAAAAGTGTTGAAAAGACCTATTTTGCTAAAGTACAGGTACTGGATAATCAAACCCTGGCCTTTGTTTTGAAAAATTTGGATGGAACTGAAAAGAAGCTGGAGATTTTTGACAATGGGAAATTGGTCTTTGAAGAACCAATCGTCGGAGATACATTTGGTAAAAAATTTAAGTTTGAAAAAATAGGATCCTTGCAAAACATTTCCTTCAAAGTTTCTGATAAAAGTGGGTTTGGAAATTACATTTCTGCCCTTTAACATTAATTTAGCCACTAAAAATTAGAAAAAGCTGCCTTCGGGCAGCTTTTTTTGCTTGTGGGCAGGCCATTTATTAACATTTGAAATTTATTTTCCCCGATCTTTGTTTTGGAAGCATGCATAAAGTAGGGATAAAAAACATGGTTTGCCCCAG
This sequence comes from Cyclobacterium sp. SYSU L10401, assembly GCF_010993705.1. Taxonomy (GTDB): domain Bacteria; phylum Bacteroidota; class Bacteroidia; order Cytophagales; family Cyclobacteriaceae; genus Cyclobacterium. The sequence goes on from NZ_WOFO01000001.1 coordinate 766,519, forward strand.
GTGTGTCATGGCTGTAGAGGGCTTACTAAAAAGCATGAAAGTGGATTTTGACCGGGTGGAGCTTGGTCAGGTGCTGTTTTCTCATACCCCTGAGGAATTATTTTTAAAGGCATTTGAGGAGAAATTGGCGGTTTTGGGCTTTGCTCTTGCCAGATCAAGAGAATCGGTTTGGGTGGAAACGACTAAACTCGCTTTAATTGATTTGCTGGAAGGAGAAGGTGACCTAAAGCGAGAAGCACCTCTTTCAGAGTTACTATCCCAAAAGACAGGACTACCCTATAGCAGATTAAGTCAGCTTTTCAGTAGTTTTGAGGGTATGTCCATTGAACAATATTTTATCGGACTAAAGATAGAAAAGGCAAAGGAGTGGCTGAGTTATGAAACCCTGAATATCAGTGAAATCGCATGGAGTTTGGATTATAGTAGCGTGCAGCATTTCTCTGGCCAATTTAAAAAAGTCACGGGTATGACTCCCAGCCAATACAAAAAATCAAACGAAAAGTCCAGGATGTTTTTGGACCAGATAGGAGAAGCCCGCTAAAGATTTTTTACTATTAAAACAGGCGAATGCCAAGGGAAAGCATCAATTGGTTTTGCCTTTGGTCTGTAGAAAGCGCTGCGATGGCATCTGCGTGTTTACCCAATGCCCCTTCATACTTAAAGTCTAAAATCATATTGGCAATATCGAAACCTATTCCTGCCTGATACCCTAAAGTTGTACTGTTATAATCCGGATCGGGACCGTTTGAATTACCTGAGTCGGTAAATTGACTATCAATAATGAAGGTAGTGACAGGGCCGGCCTGAACCCGGAAAAACCTGGCTATTTTAAATCCGGCCATCAGTGGCACATCAATTCTATCGAAACTAGCCGTGTAGGTAATGGTGTTGTTTCCCTGAGTGTTTTCAAATTCTCCCCCTGTGTTGGTATACAAAACCTCAGGTTGAATATAAATACGGTTGCCACCCAATCGGGCAAATAGGCCGGCATGGTAACCTAATTTTTCATTTCCTTTATTAAAGTCAGTCCCGGTAACGGAAATATTACCCTGAGATATTCCAATTTTGGGACCAATGGAAAATTCCTGTGCCTGCGTTTGGGTGAAAACAAGCTGGAAAATTAGTAGAACAAGGTTAATTTTAATCACCTTTTTCATGGGAGATCCTTTTAAGTTTAGAAACAGCATTAAATGAATCAGGGTTGAATTGCTGAGAACACCAAATTGGCATTGAATTTTCATGTTGACAGGGTACAAAATTGCTTGAAATAATATGAAATACAAAATTACGGGCATAAACTTGCAGGAGTAGCTTGTTATTTCGCAAAGGTTCCTTTAATTTGTCTTTAAAGAGAAGGTTAGTCACCTGCTTCCTTAATATATTGATGAAAAATAATTAAGTTTGTAGATACCTGTATCCTTGAAGAGGTGGTTTGTTTAACTTTCTAAGGTCTTGACAATTTTTAATATTATATTGGAAAAAGAACTTGGTAAATTGTTTTATAAAAGATAAAAGCAAATAAAAATTCCATGATAGAAGTAATAAAGTACCCCAGTGTATTGGAAAGTAGTAATCTTGAACTCAGGAACGTGGCAAAGGATTTGGTCTCAGGGCTAAAAATTTATCACGATAATATTGGTTACCTGGTTGGGGATTTGGCATTGTCCGAAGGTACATCACCTCACAGAAATATCAACAGTTCACCGGAAGAAATCGATTACAGGATATTTTTGAAAGCCGGGCTGCTTTTGGCTTCCCAGAAGTTGGGCAGTCCCATTACTGTGACCACGGGTTTTCCTTTTTCTACATTTCAGGTATTTAAAGAGAATGCCTATCGCTTATTGGAAAATGAACATATTATAGAATACGACACCCAGACATTTGGTGGGGGAGGCCGCAAAAAAATGGCAGTAGAAGTGGATAGGGTAGCTGTAATTCCGGAAGTGGTAGGGTGTAGCATGGCCGTCCGGCAAATGTACAGCGATGCCCCTAAAAATTTCTTCATGATCAGTCTGGGCTATGGTACCATGGAGGCCATACTAAGTACAGAAGGGGGGCTGGTACAGCGGTCCAGTGTGTCTACATTTGGACTCCGATATGCCATTAACCTGATTACCAGGGAACTTCAAAAAGACAATTACCTGGATCTGAAAACCGAACATCAGATCGATCAATACTTTAGTGAAGGTACAATTATATTAAACAGGAAGCGTTTAGATTTAAGGGAATTGCGCAAGCAGGTGATCATACAATATTACAATGACGTTATTTCACCTTCCATTAGGAAAGCTTTTTCAGATAGTGATTTTTCTAAATCCGCTGATCTTTATTTGGCCGGAGGAGGCGCCAATTATGTTGAATTGGTAAATCTTTTCAGGGATGAATTTGATGGCTTGTTGAATGTGCATGTTCCCGATGCTCCGGAACAAATGGCATCAATTGGTTATTGCTACAACAGTTTGGCCATTGGTGGAGGAGCTAAAGATAAGGCTGTGGGATTAGATCTGGGCAATAGCTCAACTATCCTTACAACATTCAAGCAAGAAAAAGAAGAATAATCATATGAAATTTGGATCCAATAAGCAACAGAACGAAGAACCAAATGTAGGAAAAGTGACGGTTTTGTCACTGGGCTTTGAGCTAACAGGTGACATTATATCCAAAAGCGATATCCGCGCAGATGGTATATTAGTAGGGAGTATCCGTACCGATAAAAGAGTGGTAGTAGGAGAAAAAGCCTCCATTACCGGTGATATTATTGCAGAGGAAATCAGTATTAGTGGAGAAGTAGTCGGTGATTTGTACATCAAGGGAGAAACCACCATTTATGCGAATGCTAAGGTTTCCGGCAATATCAAAACAAGTTCCATTTTTATCCATAAGGGTGCCCAAATCAATAGCGGAATTCAGGTTTTGCAGACTCAGGAAGTAGAAGAAGCTTCCAAATCCAGCAAAATTAATTCGGTGAGCAGGGAGGAACTTTACTCCATGTTGGACGACAGGTCCGCCCCAAAGAGAAATAAAGAGGTGCCGGTGAAACCCATATCACAGCCCAAAACCAGGACTTACAATGATTCGTCCTCAGATAGTGAAGAAGACAATTCCATGGATTATCCCCGGTCCTGGTAATTGGCCACTGACTGTTGTTTTATCCTGATTGAAAAAAAATGGCAACCCACTGATGGGTTGCCATTTTTTTTATGCCATATGGTCTTATCCTCCTTCGCCTGGCTCTCCAAAAACACCCACCATATTTAACAATACAAGAATAATCACAATGGGACAAATCCATTTGATGAAAAAGATCCACGCTTTTTTGGGAAAGCCTTCAAATGAAACAGCACCCATAGAAAGTTCTGAGGCATATTCTTTAATGTTTTTCACCCAACCGGTGTAAAGGCTAAGCATCAGACAAATCACTACAATCGCTAAAGTACCAAAAAAGAAATCCATTAAATCGAAAAATCCCGTGATCTGCTTTCCAAAGAAATTAAATCCCATTTTATTGAAAAAATTGCCATTTACTGCCGCCAGGGAAGAGGGGATACTAAGTACCATGGCTGCAAGACCTATGGTCCACGCAGCTTTTTTCCTGGACCATTTTCTTTCATCGATGAAATAAGCTACTGGTACTTCCAACATGGAAATGCTCGATGTAAGGGCTGCTACCAGCAATAGGAGAAAAAACATGCCTCCAATGATGTTACCGAAGGGTTCGATCTGATCAAACACCCTTGGTAGTACATTGAAAACCAAAGCGGGGCCTTCATCCGGACTGACTCCCGGCAATAGCGCAAACAGCGCCGGGAAGATCATTAAGCCTCCCATTAATGCCACCATGCTATCCATTCCGGCTATCCAACCCGATGAACGGATAACATTGTTGTTTTTAGGTAAGTAAGACCCAAAGGTGATCATCAATCCCCAACCAACAGACAGACTAAAGAATGCCTGCCCCAGGGCAGAAAGGATTACTTTTCCATTGATTTTAGTGAAATCAGGCGAAAGGTAATACTCTATCCCTGCCCCTGCTCCGGGAAGGGTAACCGCCCTGGCCGCAATCAGGATGATGATTATAAACAATACCGGCATCAAAAACTTAGCTGCCTTTTCAATTCCACCAGAGATCCCTCCCAATACTACACTGATGGTCATGAGTATGAACACCATGCACAGGGGGATCACATATAGGGGAGTTTGGACAAAATCTTCAAAATCTACCGGTATGTTGATCAATTCAGTAAAAATATAACCAATGGTCCATCCTGCTATGACAGAATAATAACTCAATACCGCAAAACAAACCATGACACATAACACACCTGCAGATTGCCAAAATTTGCTACCTCCTGTTTCCTTAATTGCTCCAACTGGATTTCTACCTGATTTTCTACCCAAGGCAATTTCATTGAGGAGCAGGGGAAGTCCTATCAATAAGACACAAAGCACATAAACAAAAACAAATGCCCCTCCTCCATTTTGTCCGGTGATATAGGGAAATCGCCAAATATTACCTAAACCTACAGCGGAACCTCCCGCAGCCATTATAAAACCAAATGAGGATCCCCATTGCCCTCTGGAGGGTGTTTTATTAGATTTTTGCATATTGTTAAATGAGTTGTGTGATGTACAAAAGAAAAAAGAATGTCAGGTTTTATAATCGGCTAATTTAATTTGTTTTGCCATAATACCAATTCCTTCTGCAAAACTTTTTGGGCTAAAACCCAGAATTTCTTTGGCTTTTGAAATGATTAGCCCGGTTCTTAAAGGCCTGATTGCTACCTGACCAAAATGACTGGAATCTGTTTTTTTGATTTTTTTTGTGTCCAGATGGAAAAAATTGGCTGTCATTTTTGCCATATCATAAGGGGTGAGTAACTCCTCCCCGGATATATTAAAAATTCCTCTGGCTTTTTTGGCCACGATAAGTAAGCAGCCTTCTGCCAGATCCTCTGCCAGTGTTGGGGTTCGGAACTGATCGTCTACCAGTTCAAGTGTCTTGCCTTGTTCCAGCCCTTTTTTGACCCAAAGAATGATATTCGAACGGCTCATGTCATGGGAGATGCCATATACCAGGTTTGTTCTTACGATGGACCAATCAAAGGGGTATTGCCTGACCGCAGATTCCGTTTCCAATTTTGTCTGGCCATAGTAATTTAATGGGTTGGGTTTATCATCTTCATCATACGGGCCGTTTTTGCCATCAAAAATAAAATCTGTGGAAATAAAAATAAGGTGTGATTGGCTTTGGCTGCAAGCCTTAATGATATTCATCGTAGCTTTCACATTTTGTTCATAACAATTGTGCCTGCTGACCTCACACCTGTCCACATCTGTCATCGAAGCTGCATGGATTACGTACTGAGGGGAATAGATATTAAAAACCTGCATTACCTCCCTGCTATCGGTAATGTCCATCTCTTCGTAGTCATAACCATCCCATTCACCCGGTAACCTGCAAGATCCTATTCCAGTTGCTATGGCTTCATATTTTCCATCAATAAGAATCTTCTTGACAATCTTTTGTCCCAGCAGGCCATTGGCCCCTGTAATTAATATTTTTGGTTTCTTACTCTTCAGGATATTGATATCCATAATCTTCCGATATTTTCTTCTTAGCAACTAATTCAACATTTACTTTGATGTAAACAGGAGTAACAGGTTTGTCATTTGATCCTTTTTCCAGTTGCGTTATCGCTTCCATTACATCCAGCCCCTTGATCACCTTTCCAAAAACCGTATAGGTATCGTCCAAATGGGGAGTTCCTCCTACACTGGTGTAGGCCCTGACTTGGTTTTCTCTCATGTCTTTTCCCAAATTTAAGTTAAAAAATTGTTCCATCACTACTTTTTTGGAAAGCATTAGCGCATTTAAACTGTCAAATTGTTGATTACTATATAGTTGACCATAAGCTTCTCTTAATTCGGTATTGCTATCCAGCTGAACGTATTTGGTAAATGCTTGCTGGAGTTTCCGCATGTCTGTAGTAAGCTCAGGTTCTTCATATACCCTGCCTTCCACAATGTAAAATTGGCAGCCACTGGATTCCTGTTTTGGATTGAGGTTATCCCCTTGTCTGGCTGCGGCTATGCTCCCTTTCTCATGGATCAGGGAAGGATTAAACTCCGCCGGCAGGGTGTACCAATCCTCTTTCGGAATGCCCTCTTTGGTAAAGACATCTCCTCCCTGAATCATAAAATCATCAATGATCCTGTGAAACTCGGTGGAATCGTACCGGCCTGAACTGGCCAGGTCAATAAAATTTTCTTTATGCCCTGGGGTTTCATCGTATAAAACGGCGTACATTTTTCCAAATCTGGTATCGATGGTTACCAGGTAATCCTTTTCTGAGGCGCAGGAGACCATAAGTGAAAGACAGGCCAGAAAGCCTGCTGCCCGGATTATTCTTAACCTATTCATTCAGTGTTTTCTTGATTTCTTGTAACATTCGATCTCCCCCCCTGGCCAGGATACTATCGGCAAGTTGCTGACCCAGGCTTTCAGCCTGCTGTTCGGAGCCAGTGAAGCAGTCAAATAGCCTGTTTTTCCCGTCCAGTGACATCAGCCCTCCCTTCAATTCCAATTGGCCTTCTTTCCATTGGGCCAGGGCAAAGGCAGGAATACTGCATCCTCCTTCCAAAACTTTCAAAAAACTTCGTTCTGCCCTCAGGCAGGCTGATGTGGAAGAATGGTTGACGGCATTGGTAATGGCCTTTTTAATCTCAAATGGAAGGAGTCGGTGGGCTTCTATGCCAATACTGCCCTGACCCACTGCCGGAATAAACTGCTGTAAATTCAACTCTTTCCGGATCAGCTGATCATACCCCATGCGGTGCACGCCTGCATAGGCCAACAAGAGCCCGTCACAGATGCCATTTTCCATTTTGGCAATTCTGGTCTGTAAGTTACCCCTGATATCTGTGGTCTTTACGTGTGGATAATAATGTTTTAATGTAGCGATCCTTCTGGTCGAAGAAGTGCCCAGAAGGATTGGTTTTTCATTGTTGTTGAGATCAGGAAAATTTTTCCGGTGGCTAATGATGACATCATTCACCTTTTCCCGTTCCGTAAAAGCAATAACTTCGAAGCCTTCAGGAAGCCGGGAAGGCAAATCTTTGGCACTATGTACCGCAATGTCTACATTGCCTTCAGCCAACTGGTTTTCTAATTCTTCCGTAAATACCCCCTTGCTCCCAATTTTTGAAATGGCCACGTCCAGGACTTTGTCTCCCTTGGTTTCTATGATTACAATTTCCGATGAGATCCCCTGCCTTGTCAATAAGTCTGCGACATGATGGGCCTGGAATAGCGCCAGCTTGCTGCCCCGTGTTCCTATGCGAATTGGATTCATTACTGTCCGTTTTTTCTCTTTGTCGTTTTTTTCTCTACCGCATTTTCTATGTAGGAAATGATCTTACCGGCAATATTGATGCCTGTAGCTTTTTCTATGCCTTCCAGACCGGGGGAGCTGTTTACTTCCAATATCAATGGACCCCGATCAGATTGCAGCATATCTACTCCCGCTACTGAGAGTCCCAGTGCCTTGGCAGCATTTAAAGCGGCTGATTTTTCAAGCCTGCTAAGTTGAATGACCTCTGCTTTACCACCTCGATGCAGGTTGGAACGGAATTCTCCTTCTGCTCCCTGCCGTTTCATGGCTCCTACCACCCTGTTATTTACTATAAAGGCCCGGATATCTGCTCCTTTGGCTTCCTTGATAAACTCTTGTACAATAATCCGGGCTTTAAGCCCATGAAAGGCTTCAATGACGGATTGGCTGGCCTTTCTGGTTTCAGCCAATACCACACCCAGACCCTGGGTACCCTCCAGCAGCTTGATGATAAGCGGCGCTCCTCCCACCATTTCTACCAGTTGTTTTTCACCCCCTTTCGAAAAATTGGTAAAGGCTGTTTTTGGCATGCCCAAACCTTCTCTGGATAAAATTTGTAAAGACCTCAATTTATCCCTGCTGCGTACAATAGCCTGTGACTCCACCGCAGAAAAAACCCCCATCAATTCGAACTGCCGGACCACTGCCGTTCCATAAAAAGTTACAGAAGCCCCTATTCTGGGGATAATGGCATCAATTGAAGTGAGTTTTTCTCCCTTATAAAGGATATATGGACCATTTTGTTCAATAATCAAATCGCAGGCGGAGTGGTCGATTACCATGGCTTCATGCCCGGCTTCCCGAATGGCCTGCATCAACCTTTTGGTAGAATACAGGTTGGCATTTCGGGACAATACGGCTATTTTCATTTCTATATATTTTTGTTTGGCTTTCCGGCAAAATTAACTTTATCCACATCTACCAAAAACCTGCCTTTCAGGATTTTTCTACCTAACAAAACGGCATTTTTCATCTTGGATCTGTTGGAAAGGGTAAACGCCGCCTGAAAGGAAGCTTCTCCAATGATCAGGGTGGTAAGCACCAGGTAGCGCTTTTCCATCTGACCGAAGGAATTTTTCACTTTTTTTACCTTATATTTTGCTGTGCGAATTCTCTTTCCTGAATAGGAGCCATGGCGGGGATCCAGAGGAATGAATTCCAATAAATTCTCCTTTTCATGTTGTACCTCATTTACGGATGATACATGTATGGTGCAATTGTAGGCACCGGTATCTACCTTAGCATTTACCCTTCCGATGTCCCAGTCCGGAAGACTGATCCTTTCTCTTCTCCCTATAATTGATTTTTCCATTGGCTCAAAGGTAACTCATTCCAACTATTTACAAGAGCTATTCACCTGCTTTATGGACTAACCTGCCCGGATTATTCTCGCCAGACTAAAAGCCAGGTCTAGAAAGAGAATCTTGGGATTGCCATTCCTCTCAATGTGGTAGTGCCCATCATTTAAAACCCGATAAATTCCCATGATTTTTTCATCATTCAGCACGGTATTGCTAAAATTCACAATGAATTCCCTGTCAGCTTCGCTGCTCCTCATCAAATCTGTTAATTGTGTTCTGTTAAGCAGGGATTCTCTGATAACATTGATGCCTGTCAATAGCAGAGACTTTTGCTGCTCCTTATTAGTGCTGCTTATTTGTTCCGTAAAGGCTATGAGCGATTGAATATCAGCTTTGTAACAATCCCTCAGCCAATCCCTGAAAAGCAGGGTATTTTTATCAACCACATTTTGGGATAACAAAAGGGCTTCCCGCATATTGCCGTCTGCGAGTGGAGCAATCTGCTGGGCTGCCAGTGTATCGGCCAGGGATTGATCCTCCAGAAATTGACGGATCTCCTCATCGGTAAAATTTCTTACATGTATTTTTTGGGTTCGGGAAAGTATGGTTGTCAATAAATTTTCAGGTTGCTGACTGACCATCAGGAATATGGTTTTTACAGGTGGTTCTTCCAGGATTTTAAGTAAGGCATTGGCAGAAGAAAGGTTTAGGGTTTCTGGTGCCCAGATCAACATCATCTTATAGCCCCCCTCAAAGGATTTAAGCGAGAGGGTTTTTACAATCTGTCGTGCGGCAGCTTTGGATATGCTCAGCAGTTTATTGATTCCCAGGTGTGCACTCCAATCCTGAAAATTACCATAAGTTTTTTCCAAGGCGAAGGATCTCCAGAGGGCATGAAAGTCAGGCTCATCATCATCCTCTTTTTTTTCTTGCTTTTTTGTAGGAGCTGGAAGCGGTATGGCAAAATTCAGATCCGGATGGACCAGTTTTGCCATTTTCAAACAGGAAGCACACTTACCGCAGGCATCCTCTTTTCCAGGCTGATTACAAAGGATATAGGTCGCCATGGCCAAAGCCATGGCCAGGTTAGGGCTGCCTTCTTTTCCATGAAAAAGTAAGGCATGAGCCAGGTGATCCTTTTGAATCGCATGGATAAGTTTCTGCTTGGTTTCCCCAAGTCCGGGGATAGATGAAAAAAGCATGGTGTTTTACATTAAAATTCTTTGTCCCAAATCCTGTAGGGCCTGGTGAGTTCAAATACCCGTTGTAATATAGCCCTTTCTTTTTCATCGAACTCCATGCCTTTAAAAGCCATGGCTTTTTGCGCAGTTTCTTCAAACCGCATTAATTTAAAGGTGCTAAATCCGGATGCTCCTCCCCAGGCAAAGGAGGAAACAAATTTCCTGGGAAAACCTTCGCCAAATAAATTGGCCCCTACTCCAATAACGGTACCGGTGTTCAATGTGGACCCTATACCCAATTTGGCATGATCTGCTACCATGGATCCGCAAAACTGTAGCCCGGTATCGCTGAAACCACCCTTGGTATAATCCCAGACTTTAACGGGCATGTGGTTGTTTTTCAGATTGGAAACTACTGTGTTGGCTCCAAAATTACACCATTCTCCTACCACACTATTGCCCATGTAGCCATCATGGGATTTATTGCTATGCCCCATAAAGACCACATTGGATACTTCTCCGCCCACTTTACATTTCGGTCCAATGGTGGAGTTTTCCCTGATCTTTGCCCCCATACTGATGGTGGCTTCTTCACAAAGTGCAAAAGGCCCTCTGATCAAAGCTCCTTCCATGATTGTTGCATTTTTACCTATGTAAATGGGACCATTGGTGGCATTGAGTATGGCAGCCCTTATTTTTGCGCCTTTCTCAATAAAAATATTTGGCTCATTGTACAGGTGGGTATGAGGGTCGTCGGTTCCCCAGGAGACCCGTCTTTTTGTCAAAATATCAAAATCCTTGCTGATCTCGATGCCGTTCCATTGGAATATGTGCCAGTTTCTACTCAGTAATTGAATATCTTTTTCATAGGTTACCTTTTTTTTCTGAGGCAAATGATCTGTTTGAAACTGTTCAGGCTTATCCAAATGGCTGGCTAATAGGGTGTCATGGTGCCACAAGGATTCATTATTCTTCAAGGCTTCTATGGCATTTACCAAATCATCATCCGGACACAACGCCCCATTGATGTATAAGGCTGGTTCGCGTATAACAGTGTATTTTGATTGTAGATAATCCTGGGTCAGGAACCCCACCTGCTTTGCCTGCAGGCGGTTTTGCCATTTCTCACTGATTTTTAATATCCCGACCCTGATATCTGCGACAGGCCGGGTGAAAGTGAAGGGTAGCAAATTACCCCTGCTGCGGGGGTCGTCAAACATCATGATGTAATCCATGGTACAAAAATAAAAAAGTCTACCGGAATAAAGCTTCCGGTAGACTTAATCTCAGGTAATAACCTAAAGAATTTAATTTTTCTTGTACCTTCTGTTGAATTTTTCTACCCTACCTGCAGTATCCAACAACATTTTCTTGCCGGTGTAAAATGGATGTGACGCAGAACTTACTTCCACCTTTACCAGGGGATAATCCTTGCCATCTTCCCATGTAATGGTATCACCAGTCTCTATGGTAGATTTGGTGATAAACTTATAGTCACTGGAAGTATCCAAAAATACAACGTCTCTGTAATTGGGATGAATTTCTTTTTTCATTATATGGTTTGTTATTTTTTTACTTCTTCAAATCGAGGCACAAATTTACCTTATTTTATGATTTTCTCCAAAACATTCCCTTTCAAATATAAAATACTTCCTTAATTTTATGCGAAAGTTGGTCTTTTAGGTCAAGTTGCTATGAAACAGGTATTTCCTTCAAGGAGATCCACCGTAACAATTAGCGTTACATTACCAGTTATTTATATGAGATTATTTTTTTTCTTTATTTTATTGACAGCAATTAACATCACCTTTTCGCTGGCACAAAGCCCATTTGTTCCCTTTGACAGGGATTATTATCAGTTGATTGAAAGGTACGAAATCAAACAGGGGTTTTTCACAGATGCCTTTCATTCCGGTCACAAACCCTATAGCAGGGATGAGCTGGTTGGTTTTTTGGAAAATTATAAAGCATCCTATACAGGTCTTTCTGAGGTGGATGATTTTAACCTGAACTTCCTGCTTCAGGATAGCTGGGAATATGTTTCGGATACACTTCCCTTTTCCCGAAATACTGTCGGAAAGCATTTTTACCAAAGACCCGCTGATTTTTACTACCATAGAGATCGTTCCCTGGATGTACATGTCAACCCGGTTTTGTATTTAATGGGAGGAGTGGAGTCAGGTGAAGAAAATCTCCGTTTCAGAAACACCCGGGGACTGTCAGTAAGGGGAAGCATAGACCGGAAAATCGGCTTTTATACCCTATTGACTACTACGGATTTGGTTTTTCCGTCATGGATCAAAAGGTATGTTAACCACCAGGGGGCTATACCTGGTCAGGGCTTTTGGAAGAGATATGGGGAGCAGGGCTACAGTTTTTTTTCTGCCAGGGGACACCTGAATTTTAACGCTACGGAACATATACAGGTCATTTTTGGGCATGACAGCCATTTTATAGGAGAGGGTTTTCGTTCCTTCGTGCTCTCTGATTTCTCCAACCCATTTGTTTTTTTAAAATTGAATACCCATATCGGTAAAATCAATTTTACCAATCTATGGGGGCAGATGACTGCGGATATTATCACTGACAGGGGCTTTCCTACGGACGGCAGGTATCCCCAAAAATGGTTTTCTTTTCATCGGCTGGGCATAAATTTAGGCAATCGATTCAATCTGGGTGTATTTGAATCTGTGATGGCCAGTCAAATGGATTGGAACTACCTCAATCCCGTGATTTTTTACCGCTGGGTAGAACACCAGTTGGGTACGCCGGACAAAGTCATGCTGGGAACCGACTTTAAATGGCATCCGGGCAATGGGATGCAGGTTTATGGTCAGTTTGTGCTGGATGAGTTTGTGTTCAATGAGTTTTTCGGAATTTCCGGTAAGGGATCGAGTCGGAACAAACATGGCTTTCAACTTGGCTATAAGTATGTAGAAGTGGCAGGCATCAATAACCTGGATGTACAGGTAGAATACAACCATGCCAGGCCCTTTACCTACCAGGAAAAGTTTGCCTACCAATCCTACACCAACTACCGCATCCCCCTCACACATCCCCTGGGGGCAAATTTCAGGGAGTTTATGGGAAGCGTTACTTACCAGCCCCTTCCTAAATTCAGGTTGAAAGGAATTTTTCTTTATCAAATGAAGGGAGAGGATCCCGATGAGTCGGCTAATTATGGGGGAGACATCCTCAAAAGCAGGCTTGAAACCAGCACGGCCCTTTTTGGTAATTTTATCGGGCAGGGGCTGAAGCAGGAAAACCTGATGTTTACAATTCAGGCAGATTACATGCTGCGACACAATTTATTTTTGGATTTTTCCCATACCCTGAGAAAAAGTAATGGTGGCGTAAATCCCATTCAAGATACTGCTTTTGGTCAATTGGCCTTGCGATTGAATATGGGTAGGTTTGATCCTCATTTTTGACTACCGATCCAAAAGCAAGACCCAATACCCTTAAAAAATTGTAAATTGCGCCCGTACATGAGATGAGAACGTATGAACACCTATTTGCGAATACTTGCCTATGCCCGTCCCTACAGGCGGTATTTTCTGATTTATATCTTGTATGCCCTTTTAGCCATAGTTTTCGGGCTACTGAACTTCACCCTGTTGAAGCCACTTTTTGATGTGATATTTGAGCAGGTGGGACCTGAAGAATTACAGGCATACAGCACCAAACCGGAGTTTTCCTTTTCCCTGCAGTATTTCATGCACCTGTTTAACCATTATTTCCTGGAAATAGCCACCCTGTATGGAAAATTTGGTACCCTGGTTTATGTTTGTATCATCATTGTCATTTCAGTTTTTTTAAGTAATCTCTTTGCGTACCTCTCGGGAGTAGTCCTGGCTAAGGTAAGGGCAGACATCATACAGGGCATGCGTGTCCATATCTTCCGTGCTGTCAGTAACATGCACCTGGGATACTTTTCAGATGAAAGAAAAGGAGATTTGATTTCAAAAATGACCAATGATATTCAGGAAGTAGAAAACAGCATTGTTCAATCATTGCGGGTAGTGTTTAAAGAACCGGTTACCGTCATCCTTTATTTTGCAGTGCTTTTTTTTATGTCTGTGCAGCTTACCCTTTTTACTATATTGCTGATCCCGGTTTCCGGTGCAGTGATCGGATATGTGACCAGGCGGTTGAAGAAAACCGCTAAGCAAAGTCAGGAGTCATTGGGGAGGATAGTCAATATCCTGGATGAAACCATTGGAGGGATGAGGGTAGTAAAGGCCTTTGGTGCCAGGCAATTTGTACAGGATAAATTTGAATCCGAAACAGATCATTATGCCAGGGTAAATGTAGCCATGGCCAGAAAATACGAACTGGCCTCACCCATCAGCCAGTTCCTGGGTGTTTCCGTGGTGGCCGGAATCCTGTTGTATGGAGGTAACCTGGTTTTAAACAACACTTCTTCACTCAGTGCCAGTGAATTCATCGCTTACATTATTTTATTTACCCAGGTTTTGAACCCGGCCAAGGAAATATCAAGAGCGTTGAGCAGTATTCAGCGTGGTTTGGCTTCCGCCAGGAGGATATTCGGAGTGGTAGACGCCCGGCCAAAGATTGAGGATGCACCTGATGCCAAAGGTCTGGATGGGTTTTCAGAAGCAGTAGTTTTTGAAAATGTTGGTTTTGCCTATCAGGAGACTTTTGTTTTGAAGGACATCAGTTTTGAACTAAAGAAGGGAAAGACCATTGCCCTGGTAGGTCCTTCAGGCGGGGGGAAATCGACCTTAGCCGATTTATTGCCCCGGTTTTATGACCCTTCTGCAGGCAGGATCAAAATTGATGGGATTGATATAAAAACCTTGAAAATTAATGACATACGCCGGATCATGGGGATTGTTACTCAGGAATCCATTTTGTTTAATGATACGGTGTTTAATAATATTGCCTTTGGCATGCAGGGAATTGCTCAGGAAAATGTGGAGAAAGCGGCAAGGATTGCCAATGCCCATGAATTTATAATGGAGCTTGAGCAGGGATATCAGACCAGCATAGGGGAACGGGGAACCAAACTCTCAGGAGGTCAGCGACAACGATTGAGTATTGCCAGGGCGGTATTAAAAAACCCTGATGTTTTGATATTGGATGAGGCCACATCGGCTTTGGATACCGCTTCTGAGCGATTGGTGCAGGAGGCGCTGGCTAATTTAATGGCAAACAGGACGTCATTGGTGATTGCTCATAGGCTAAGCACAATTCAGCATGCAGATGAAATCTTGGTTATTGATGGGGGCCGTATAGTGGAAAGGGGCACACATGAGGAATTGATTCTGAAAAATGGATTATACAATAAACTTTCCCAAATGCAGTCTGTTTAGTATATTGTGTTTAGAAACCCTAATCAAATGTTTTATGAAAAAAGTAAACAGCATATTTCAACTTTTAACCGCTTTGTTCTTTGCCTTGGGCCTTGTTTATTTTCTGACTTATGAAAGGATGTGGAGTGGTAGTCCGCAGGCAGGTGAAGTAGTGTCCTGGCTGTTGGCAGGATTGGTTGTTTACCTGATTACCTGGGGAACCGGATGGGGACATACCAGTAGTCTGAATAGTAGGATCAGGAAATTGGAATTGGAGAAGAAGGAGTTGAAAGCCATGGTATTTGACCTGGAAAGAGGTGTAAAGATGGGTCAGTTGGATAAGAAAATTGAGTCGCAGCCCGAAGAAAAGGATTCCTCATCCATCAAACCCCGCGAGAATTTTAAATAGAAAAATTTACATGGGGGCCTAATTGTGATTTTCATTTGAAGCCTTATCTATGGTAGCCAAGACTTTTGGAAGTGCAGTGTCCGGAGTGGATGCAAACCTGATCACCATTGAGGTGAATGTAGGTCAGGGGACCAGTTTTTATATGGTGGGATTGCCAGATAGTGCGGTTAAAGAGAGCCAGCAGAGGGTTGAATCCTCCCTAAAATTTTATGGTTACCGCATGCCCCGGCAGAAGGTGGTCATCAATTTGGCCCCCGCAGATATCAGAAAAGAAGGATCTTCTTACGATTTGCCCATAGCCATGGGTATCTTGCAGGCATCCGAGCAAGCTTTTTTTCCGGAATTAGCCGACTATGTAATCATGGGTGAGTTGTCCCTTGATGGTAAGTTACGCTCCATAAAAGGGGTTTTGCCCATTGCTATTGAAGCCAGGAAGCGGGGTTTCAAGGGGTTCATTTTGCCCAAAGAAAATGCCAGGGAGGCCTCGATTGTCAATAAGCTAGATATTATTGGCGTAGAAACCCTGCAGGAAGCCATTCATTTTCTGGAAGGGAAGGAAGATATTCCGCCCCTGGTGACGGATACCAGGAATATTTTTTATCATTCCATGGAGGATTATGCCTTTGATTTTGCCGATGTGCAGGGTCAGGAAAACATCAAACGAGCCATGGAAATAGCTGCGGCAGGAGGGCATAATGTCATCATGATTGGTCCTCCAGGGGCAGGTAAAACCATGTTGGCCAAAAGGTTGCCCTCTATTTTACCACCCCTGAGCCTTCAGGAAGCCCTGGAGACGACCAAAATACATTCTGTGGCCGGAAAATTAGGGCCTGAATCCTCTCTGGTAGCTCAGCGTCCCTTTCGCTCCCCACATCATACCATTAGCGATGTAGCCCTGGTAGGTGGAGGGGGAAATCCCCAGCCAGGTGAAATATCTCTTTCCCATAATGGGGTCCTTTTTTTGGATGAGTTGCCAGAATTTAAACGCACAGTATTGGAAGTCATGCGGCAGCCACTTGAGGAGCGAAAAGTAACCATTTCAAGGGCCAAAATATCTGTTGATTTCCCTGCCAATTTCATGTTGATCGCCAGTATGAATCCCTGTCCTTGCGGGTTTTACAACCACCCGGAAAAAGAATGTGTGTGCGGGCCGGGTGTCGTTCAGAAATACCTCAATAAGGTAAGTGGCCCACTTCTGGACAGGATAGATTTACATGTGGAAGTCACGCCTGTAAATTTTGATGAGATGACTTCTGAAGCCAAATCAGAGTCCAGTAAATCCATCAGAGAGAGGGTCTCCATGGCGAGAGAGCAACAGCATTCGAGGTTTGAAGAAAGTCCGGAGGTGCATTGCAATGCGATGATGCCTTCTCACATGGTAAAGGAAATTTGTAAAATCAATCAGGCTGGTAAAACCCTATTGAAAACGGCAATGGAGCGGTTAGGCCTTTCTGCCAGGGCCTATGACCGGATATTAAAGGTATCCAGAACAATCGCAGACCTGTCAGGGGCAGAGGAAATCAGGGTAGAGCATTTGGCCGAAGCCATTCAGTACCGGAGTCTGGACAGGGAAGGTTGGGCAGGTTAATTGCTTCTCACGTTCATTTGGGTTCAGATGTTAAGGAATTTATTGCTTATTTGCCTATATTTGTTTGGCCTTCTGGTCGTTTATAGCTGATAATATGGGATTTATCTATTGGTTTAAAAGTTTAAAATGAGCAGTTGAATTTATGTGGACTAAGGAACGAAAAATTCAGGAAGAAATGGAAATGGCTAGCGCAACTTCAGTTTTTGCACCAGGATTAAATATCAAAGGCAATGTAGAGGCAAGTAGTGATATCCGGATTGAAGGAGAAATTGTCGGTGATGTAACTACCGGGAAAAAGGTAATCATCGGTGTTTCGGGAAAGATCACCGGAAATATTATTGCTTCAGAAATCTGTGTAATGGGCGAGGTTTTGGGAGATATTTTTGTTCAAGACCTGGCCAGGTTTACCGCTGAAGCGAAAATGAGGGGGAATGTCTATTCAGGAAAAATAGAAATCGAATCAGGAGCGGACATGGAAGTGACCCTTTCCAAACCCAAGAAAACCAATCCCAACGCCTCCCTTGCAAAAGCCGATACCCAAACCAAAGTGACAGAAAGCAAGGATACTTCCCAAAAATCCGGAAAGGAATTGGTCAAAATGGATCAATGAGTAGGAGGCAAGGCCTGCTCCAGGTCCTCCAGTAAATCTTCAATATTTTCTATTCCAACTGACACCCTGATGAGCTGCTCCGGGATCCCAGGTGTTACCCCCTGAACCCTGGATCTTCTTTCAATCAAGCTTTCTACCCCACCCAGGCTTGTAGCATTGGTAAAATATTTCAACCTGGCTATCAGCGTATCTGCAGCGGCAACATCACCCTTGATCACAAAAGATAACATCCCTCCAAAATCATTCATTTGGGATTTGGCGATCTCATGCCCTTCATGTACCGGTAAGCCAGGGTAGAATACCTTTTCGACGGCATGATGTTGATTCAAAAAGACGGCGATTTTTCCCGCATTGGCAGCATGGGCTTTCATGCGATAGGGCAAAGTCTTGATGCTTCTGGTTAAAAAATAGGTATCAAAGGGGGAAGGTACTGCTCCGGCCAGAGTTTGTACATTTCTGATCTGTTCCCAAAAGTCATCTTTTTCCTTTGTAACCAATACCCCTCCAATGATATCGCTGTGCCCACCAATGTATTTCGTATTGCTGTGCATGACCAAATCAGCACCTAAGGTAAGGGGCTGTTGAAAAACAGGGCTGGCAAAGGTACTGTCTACCACCGTTCTGATGCCCTTTTCTTTGGCCATCCTTGATAAAAGCCGGATATCTGAGATTTTCAAAAGTGGATTGGAAGGGGTTTCCATCCAAAGTAATTGGGTGGTGTCTCGGATGGTTTTTGAAAGTATTTCTGGTTTGGTGAGATCGATAAAGTCTACCGCAATTTTTTGATCGAAAACTGTCAGCAACAGGTTTTTTAATCCGTGGTACATGTCATCCGGTGCGATCATATGGGCACCAGCAGGTAATGCCTGAAATACCGCATTGGCTGCTGCATTTCCGGAGGAAAAAGCCGCAGCATCGGTGCCGTTTTCCAAAGCAGCCAGCACGGTTTCCAGAGACCTGCGGTTTGGGTTCTCCAAACGGCTGTAAACCATTGAGCCCTCCTGGTGACCAAAAGTGGTTGAAAGGGTGATGGGTTGAATGACCGGTTTTAGCGGATCATTGACGATGTTGCCCCCATGAATAGCTATGGTTTCAGGTTTCATCTGTTTATAATTTGATTTTTAATGGTCAGATGGAATCTTTGACGATTAAAATAATCATTGCCCTGTGTGATTAATGATGATTTTAATCGTGTCGATTTCATGTGATTAATTGTTTTTGCGTTGCCACAACTTGCCCCAATCTTTAATTGGGAGACCCTCATGATCACCCCGATAGTTATCGGGGCTATCGGGGCATCCCACTGTGTGACGATAGGGTTACCTTGATGTCCTGTGGCCCCACCTTTTATTACTCGACATTTCTTTACTTTGGCATCCTGTCAGGATGGCCTGCCTTACCGGATCCTGTCCACCGACCGGATGAGCATTTCATCTTTTCTAATGAAACGGTTGGCAAATAAATTCATTACCAGGGCAAATGCTATGGCATAAAAACCCAAAACAAAAGCACCACTTACTGAAGGATTAAATTCCTGGTTGGCCTGGTAGCTGGTATATACCACGAGGCCTAAATTCAAGCCCATCAGCAAGGCGTTGATCATGTTTAGCATCAATTGTTTTTTCCTGTTTTTAAACTGCAGCATACTGAAAACAGCAAGGGCTGCCGCTAATAAAGCCATGCTGCCAATATACATGTTGCCGGTTTGTGAAAGGATGTTTTCCTGGGGAAGTTCCCGGATGGTGATGTACCATGCCGTCATTTCCATGGTTTGGTTTTGCATGGCATTTACCTGCAGCCAGATTGGAGTAAATACTGCGGTGATCATGGCAATGGCCACAAGAAGAAGAAATAGGGACTGGATTCTTTGAATCATTTTATTAATCTTTTAACAAAGAAAACGGGTTATTTGAATTTTCGCAAGGAATACCCAAATTCCGACCTGATATAGGGGTATATTTTTAACTTTGCATTTGAAATGAATGAAACCAATCGCTATTTTATTGAACTTGCCTATAATGGAGCTAACTACCATGGTTGGCAAATGCAGAAAAATGCTGTTTCAGTTCAGGAGAAACTGCAAATTTCCCTATCCACCCTGCTTAGGGAAACTGTGGGTATAATGGGAAGTGGGAGGACAGATGCCGGAGTACATGCGAAACAGCAATTTGCCCATTTTGATTTTGGGGGAGAAATTGAGAAAGGGGAATTTTTAAAACGAATTAATGGTTTATTGCCTGGAGATATAGCTGTATTTGATGTTTTACCTGCACTTCCAAATGCCCACGCAAGGTTTGATGCTAAATGGAGGAGGTATGAATACCACATCACCTTTAGAAAAGACCCGTTCCAGGCTGGAAAAGCCTGGCATTGTTATTATGAACTGGATGTTTTAGCCATGCAAACCGTCTCACAAATACTTTTGGGTAAACAGGACTTTGAATGTTTCAGTAAAACAAAGACGGACGTTAAGGGTTTTGATTGCGAAATAAAAAATGCCTTTTGGGAACAAAGCAGCCATGGATTGATATTTCATATCAAGGCCAACAGGTTTCTGCGCGGGATGGTTAGAGCCATAGTGGGGACTTTGATTCAAGTGGGAAGGGGGCAATTGGACAAGGGAGATTTTGCTGCAATTATAGCAAGCAAAGACAGAACAAAGGCTGGAATTGCTGCGCCTGCACATGGGCTTTATCTGACTGAGGTCAGCTATCCTGAAAATATTTTTACCTAAATCATAGTACATTGGGACTGGAAAAAGAAAATGTAAAAAGTGGAGACATTATTGATACCAAGGTTTTAAAAAAACTGTATCAATTTGTTCACCCTTATAAACAACGGTTTTATTTTTTAGTTGTGCTTACCCTGTTGTTGGCTGTCTTGGCTCCTTCAAGACCTCTTTTGATCCAAATCGCTATAGACGACTATGTGGCTTTAGGTGATGCAGATGGACTCATGACGATGATGTACTTTTTAGTAGGGCTTTTGGTTTTGCACGCCTTGGTGCAATTTGGACATACTTATTTGTCCGGATGGATTGGGCAGGTGATTATCAGGGATATCCGTATCAAGCTTTACAGGCACCTGCTTAAGATGCGACTGAAATATTTTGACAATACGCCTATAGGCCGGCTGGTAACCCGGAACATCTCAGATGTGGAAACCCTATCCGACGTATTTAGTCAGGGACTTGCAGAGATTATCGGGGATCTTTTGCAGTTGGTTTCTATTTTAGCAGTCATGTTTTACGTGGACTGGAAGCTTACTTTGGTCAGTTTATGCACCTTGCCCTTGCTGATTATATCTACTTATGTATTTAAAGAAAAAGTAAAAGTTTCTTTTAATGATGTGAGAAATGCCGTTTCCAATTTGAATTCTTTTTTGCAGGAACACATTACCGGGATGAATATAATCCAGGTTTTTAACAGGGAGGACCGGGAGTACGAAAAATTCAAAGCCATTAATAAGGAACACCGGCGGGCTCACCTGAAATCGGTTTTGTATTATTCTATTTACTATCCGGTGGCAGAAATCATTCAGGCCATAGGCATAGGTTTGGTAGTTTGGTATGGTGCCACCGGTGTTTTTGATATGCAATTGAAGGTTGGTGTATTGATTTCTTTCATCATGTACTTGCAGTTGTTTTTCCGCCCTATACGCATGATAGCTGATAGATTCAATACTTTACAGATGGGGGTGGTAAGTTCATCCAGGATTTTTTCGATCCTTGAGAATAACGAGCAGATACCCAATGAAGGCAGTCATGCTCCTGAAAAAATCAAGGGAAATATAGCTTTCGAAAAAGTCTGGTTTGCCTATGAAAAGGAAGATTGGGTACTCAAGGACATCAGTTTCAATGTTCGTCATGGAGAAACCATCGCTTTGGTGGGCGCTACAGGTGCGGGAAAATCGTCCACGATTAACCTGATCAGCCGCTTTTATGATATCAATAAAGGACAAATTAAAATAGATGGCGAGCCAATCTCTTCATTTGAGCTCTCAAAATTAAGGAAACATGTGGGTGTAGTATTGCAGGATGTATTTCTTTTTTCGGATACTATTTTTCAAAATATCACGCTTGGCAATCCCGATATTTCCAAAGAGCAGGTCTTGTATGCAGCAGATTTGGTTGGGGCAAGGAAGTTTATTGAAAGGCTTCCCGGAGGCTTGGATTATGACGTAAAAGAGCGGGGTGGTACCCTGTCAGTGGGCCAAAGACAACTTATTTCTTTTGTCAGAGCCATGGTTTATGATCCTGAGATTATCATTTTGGATGAGGCGACTTCATCAGTAGATACCGAAACAGAGGAATTGATTCAGGGTGCTATTGAGAAAATGATGCAAGGAAGGACTTCCATCATAATTGCTCACAGACTTTCCACCATTCAAAAAGCCAAAAAGATAATTGTTTTAAACAAAGGGGAAATCGTAGAGGAAGGAACGCACGATCAATTGCTGAAGTTAGATGGTTTTTATGCCCAGCTACATCAAATGCAACTTAAAACAATGGTAATTAGCTGATTTTTTGACCAGTGTGTTGTGGCTGTGAAAAGTTTTGTAAAAACCCTGTAACATCTCTCTCAGGTGCTTCGTTGGAAGGACAGTTAAACTTGGTTAATCCGATTGGTATCAGTTATGAAACATATTTTTATTGTGGTTTTGATGTTTGCTGGCATCAATGGTTTCGCACAGCAACATCAGGTAGGACTGAGGTTGGGAGACCCGTATGGGCTTTCGCTAAAGACCGATTTAAATGAACATTATGCTGCTGAGGTCATCCTTGGAAGGGGCAGTCCAAACAGTAGCCAGTATTACAGGAGGACATTTGATCAGAATAAACCCTTGAGTTCAGCAATCTATTACGGGCAGCAAGTTTCAGGAGCCTTTTCCCTGCAGGCCAGGCTGGCATATGAAGAGTCGCTAAATGGAGAATTTGATATAGCAGCCGGTAATTTAAAGGGTTTTGCAGGTTTTGGGGTTCAGCTGAGAAATGTAGCCGTCAGCTACTTTTACCATACGCCTAATGGGGGAGAAAATGCCTCAGCCAATTTGTCTGAAAGGTCTGATATTGATTTTGGTCCGGAAGGTTTTGTGGGTGCATCTTATTTATTTGAGGATTTACCTGTGGTCCTTTTTTCTGAATTGGGGTTATTTATGGAGTTGATGAACCGGATAGGGCATTTAAAAGTTCAGGGTGCCATTGGTGCCCGGTATAGATTCTAATCATGATGGATAAAAAGAAAGTTCTTCCTGTAGCCATAGTTTTTTTCCTTACTTTGTTCGGAATATACGTTTACATGGGAGGGCTTAATGAGGTTCGTATGGAGCTGATTGACTGTAGGGATATTGAGCTAATAGGTTTGGAATACCGTGGCACTCCGCAGGATGAAGAACTTGGTTTGACATTTCAAAAAGTAGAAGCGGAAAGAAATGAAAACCCTTTGTATACCATTTACTATAAAGAGCCATCTGGAAAGCGTGATACCCTGCATGTCTTCGTAGGTTTGGAAAGGGGAAATACAGGTAAAATCCTTTCTGAAGGATGGATTGAAAAGACTTTTGAATGCCGTAGGGCAATTAAAGCTTCTATAGAAATGCACCAATTGGTTATGCCAGGAGCTGGAAAAACAAAACAACAAATGGTTGATTTTGCCAGGAGGGAGCAGGTAGATCCCCAGGGGGTCTATATTGATAAAATCATTTCAAGGGATAAGGTAGAGGTACTGGCCCCCATAGTGGATTAAACCAATCGGTAGGCGAATTTTGGTGTTCTCAATGGACGGTTTACTTTTCAACCAAGCGTTGCTACCCTTGTAAAAAGGTGTAATTTTTCTTGTTGTAAGCTATTGGTATGATTTTAGAGAATAATTTTAAGGTTTTAAATAATTTTATGATACTATGGAAAAAGTAAAACTGATGAAGCGTTTTAACCTGAGTTTGTTCTTTTTGGCCGCTCTATTATTCTGGAGTTGTGAAGGTCCCGTAGGACCACAGGGCCCTCCAGGTTCTGATGGCTTGGATGGGGTCAATATTGTAGGTGAAGTTTTTGAAATTGTTGGCGATTTTGTTCCTGGAAGTGATTTTCGACTTAGGGGAGAATATGGCTTCGATATCCTAGAATCAGATAAAGTTTTGATTTATCGCTTGGATGGTACGGACCAGGAGGGTACCGATATCTGGAGGTTAATTCCACAGATAGTCTTTCATGAGCAGGGTATTTTCACCTATGATTTTGATTTCACTTATTTTGACTATACCATCTTCTTAAATGGGGATTTTGATTTAAACAATTTGGAACCTGCTTTGACGGATAATCAAATTTTCCGGGTGCTGATCATTCCTGCCGACAGGATTGACCTGAGGCTGGATTTTTCCGATCATCGGGGAGTGCTGGAGATGTTGAAAATCGAAGAATCGGACATACAGCGTATTTCCCTGAATTAAAAAAAAGCCGTATGATTCAACAATAATTCGCTGAGACAGTTTATCCTAAGGGTAAGCTGTTTTTTTTGTATGTTGTTGGATAAACAAAAATTACCCTTTATCTTTCAAATAAAGCATTATATAATTCAGGTAAACCAAAATTTATGAAAAAGATTTTATACTTATTAGCGTTTGTATGCGTGTTGGCATTACCAGCATGTGAAGGTCCCGAAGGACCACAGGGCCCTCCTGGCCTGGATGGAGTAGATGGTGAGGATGGTGAAGATGGTATAGAAGTGTTGAATTTGGTTTTTGAGGGTCAGGTGACCTTTTCAGAAGAAAATGATTTTGCCATTGGTTCACAATTTGAAATTGAGCGTGGTGACAATCTACTGGTTTTCCTGGAATGGGCTCAGGCTGAGGGCAGCTCCGTATGGAGGCAGCTTCCACAAAACGTTTTTTTTGATGAAGGAGCCATACTGACGTATAATTACCAATATACGACTACTTTTTTCAATGTGTTTATGCAAGGGAATTTTGACCTGACTCAATTAGATCCGGAATGGACAGATAATCAGAGAATCCGAATCGTACTGTTACCTGGCTTTTTTGTAGAAGAAAACGCAAGGATGGATTTCAGTGATTTTGATGCAGTTATGGAATTGATAGGCAAAGAGGAAAAAGATATCGTACAGATGGATTTCAAATAATGTACTGAGTGAGTAGTTTTTTGGATTCAAAGTGCTTTTTTATTTCAAAAAAGCACTTTTTTCATTTTAAGGCCGCCTTCTTTTTTGAAATATCTTAGGCTATATTTGCAGCATGCAAATAAAAAATGACATCCTCTTAAAGGTTATCAGCGGAGAAAAGGCAGAGCGCACGCCGGTGTGGTTAATGAGACAAGCCGGAAGGATTTTGCCAGAATACCGGGCGGTTCGCAATAGTGTGAGCGGCTTCATAGAATTGGCAAAGACGCCTGAATTGGCAGCAGAGGTGACCATACAGCCGGTGGACCTTTTGGGGGTTGATGCGGCCATAATTTTTTCTGATATTTTGGTGGTACCCGAAGCCATGGGCTTACCTTACCAAATGATAGAGAAAAGGGGGCCATGGTTTCCTGATACTATAAAGAGTGCTGCGGATATAAAAAAATTGAGGATTGCTGATCCTAAGACAGATCTACATTATGTCCTGGAGGCCATTCGCATTGCTAAAAAGGGACTTAACGGAAGGGTTCCCTTGATTGGGTTTGCAGGTGCTCCCTGGACCATTTTTGCTTATATGGTGGAGGGATCGGGAAGTAAAACCTTTTCCAAGGCAAGGGCGATGTTGTACCAAAATCCTGAATTGGCCCATCAGTTGTTAGATATGATCACCAAGACCACAATTAAATATGTCAAGGCCCAGGTGGAGGCAGGAGCTAATGTTATTCAGGTATTTGATAGTTGGGCGGGTATTTTACCACCTTACCATTACAGGGAATTCTCATTAAAATACATAGAGAAGATTTGTGAAGCTGTTACAGAGGTCCCTGTGACGGTATTTGCCAAAGGAGCTTTTTTTGCGATGCCGGAAATTCTGCAACTCCCTTGTGATACGGTCGGTTTGGACTGGAACATGAATGTTGAAGAAATCTGTAAACTTTCCGGAGGAAGAAAAGCCATACAAGGAAATTTAGATCCTGCAGTTTTGTATGCTTCAGATGAAGTGTTGGTGACCCAGACACAGCGCATGTTAGATCAGTTTAAAGGAGCCAGGCATATTGCCAATTTGGGCCATGGTGTCTACCCGGATACTGACCCTGAAAAAGTCAGACTTTTTATTCAAACTGTAAAAGCCTATCAATAAAATCAGCCGCATGCCTCTCTCTTTATTTAATAATTTATGGATAAAATTTAATTTATTTTTTATTTTTTAGATAAATACTACTAATATTGATTTTAAATAATCTTTTAATATTTTTAAAGTCCTTCCAGCTGAGATTTTAACCCCGATTATTTGCTAATGTCGCAACAGCTAAATATATTTGTTAAAATGTATTTTAAATACAATAAAACGATTTATAGTTTTTATTAGGGGTTACCTGTTGCAACAATGGAAAAGTTTTTACGTAAGGAAAAGGAGCCTGATTTTTTTTCCAAAAGGCTTAGCGGTTACATTACCCCTGAAGGAGTTGTTTATTTAACAGATTCTCATAAGTTACTGGTTAAGAGATTTTTGGATTTGGTGGTTTCGGTTTTCTTTTTGCTATTCATCATGTCCTGGGCATTCCCAATCATTGCATTAATGATTCGTTTTGACTCAAAAGGTCCCATTCTTTTTAAGCAATTGAGACATGGAAAAGGTAATAGTACCTTTTGGTGCTACAAATTCAGGACAATGAGAGTGAATACCGAGTCAGACCTTTTGCAGGCCAGCAGGGATGACCTTAGGGTAACCCGGGTGGGAAGGTTTTTAAGAAAATCGAGCATAGATGAAATTCCACAGTTCGTTAATGTGTTCTTGGGGGAGATGTCTCTTATTGGTCCCAGGCCACATGCGGTACCCATGAACCACCTCTTTTCCAATGAAATCGATAATTATATGTTCCGTCATGCGGTAAAACCCGGAATTACAGGTCTCGCTCAATCGAAAGGCTTTAGAGGAGAGGTGCTGGATTTTTATGATATTTATGGCAGGGTAAAGCTGGATCATTTCTATATTAGGAAATGGTGTTTGGTTTTAGATTTCAAAATTGTTTTTTGGACCCTTCTTACCCTACTTTTTAAAAACGGGAAAGCTTATTGATCAAGGGTATCTCTTTTCGGCTAAGGCTCCTTTTTTGACCTTCGATTTTCAGTTATCCCGAGACCGATGACTTTTGCTCAAGTATCAGAACAGAATGTTCGGGATGGGGATAAATGGCTTTAAATGCCATTTTTTCGATTATAAATTGAAAATACCTATCTTAAAACCAATTTTTAAAACTATAAAAACGAATTTTAAATACAAAAAAACGGTTTTTAATTAAATTTATTTCTGCAATCGCTTGTATGCTGCTAAAAGTAATTATATATTTGTAAAAATGTATTTCAGATATATAAAAATGTTTTTTAAACAGGTAGTTTGGTTTTGAAGTTGAATGTAAAGATTGTTAGAGATGGAAGATGTTTTGATAGGTCAAAAGCTTGGCCAGTCCCTGAAAGGGAGAAATTTTGTTAAACAGCAGCAGCCAACCAAGGTCGTCTTTTTGTATCAGCAAAAAGATAATTTTAAGAAGAGAATAATGAAGAGGACTTTTGACCTGGTCATTTCTCTTTTCACACTTGTCTTTGTAATTTCCTGGTTATTTCCTGTGATTGCGATACTGATTAAACGGGATTCGAAAGGCCCGGTATTTTTTAAGCAGTTACGTCACGGAAGGGGTAATAAGAAATTTTATTGCTACAAATTCAGGACTATGGTCAAAAACAATGAAGCAGATACCAGGCAAGCTACTCAAGGTGATGCAAGGATCACTAAAATTGGCAAGTTCTTGAGGAAAACAAGTCTGGATGAGTTGCCTCAGGTTTTTAATGTGATTCTGGGCGAGATGTCCATTGTCGGGCCCAGACCACATGCGGTACCTATGAACCTGGAGTTTGCCAAGGAAATTGAAAATTTCATGCAACGGCATCAGGTAAAGCCCGGAATCACCGGACTGGCACAGAGCAAAGGGTATAGGGGAGAGATTTCCTCATTTCAAGAGCTTTATTCCAGGTTCAGATTGGATTTCTTTTATGTAAAAAAATGGTGTCTGATTTTTGATATTAAAATTGTGATTGAAACAGCTATTTCTTTAGTGACCAAGAATCACAAGGCTTATTGATTCTTGATAGCCTGTACTTTGGCTATTCAAAAAAAACCGATACCTGTTGTCTGGTTTCCTTTTTTTCAAGGCACTTATTTGTATTTGGTTCGATGTTTGCTGTGGTTGGTCGATTTATGGAAGTAAAAGTAGAAAGTATTGGTGTAAATGGGGTATGGGTTATTTAGGTAGTAAACCCGTAGGATTTGAAAAATCAATTTACTCCTTACCATTACCAAAGTATAGTAAATGAAATTAAAATTATTATGCAAAGTTCTTATTGTTCTGATAATTAAGTAATTTGCGGTTCCTTTGATGGATTAATGTTTTAAAAAATAATTGTTTAGCTTTTTCGCCAGTAATAAAATTACGGTGAGTAAAATCGATGTAACAGTCTTATTATTTTATGAAAAAATTTACTTTATTTAACAGCTTGGTTTTTATGGTTTTGTTTTTTGGCCTGATGGGTTGTGCAAAAAGGAATCTGGTGTATTTCAGTGATATAGAGTCAGGTTCTGATTTTTCTACTGAAATTGAGGATTTTCCAGAGCCCAAAATACAGAAAGGTGATTTGTTGAAAATTACCGTCAGCAGTCTTAGTGCAGAATCCAATTTATTATTCAATGCCGGAGTAATGTCCTCCGCCGAAGATGGAAGGATGATGAATGCAGCAGTACCCATCAACGAAGGATATCTGGTGGATAAAGACGGGCAGGTTAATTTTCCTGTTTTAGGTAAGATTGGCTTAGAAGGATTGACAAAAGAGGAGGCCATTGAAAAAATGGCACAACGATTGGAGGAATATGTTAAAGACCCAATTGTTAACCTTCAATACCTTAATTTTAAGATAACGGTAATTGGTGAAGTCTCCAATCCCAATACCTTCACACTGGAGACTGACAGAATCACCATTTTGGAAGCTTTGGGGCTTGCAGGAGATATGACAGAATATGGAAAGCGGGAGAACGTTTTGGTTATCAGGGATGAAGGTGGAGTACGGAAGGCGGTAAGATTGAATCTGAATGACAGGGCAATTTTGAATTCACCTTACTTTATGTTGCATCAAAATGATGTCATTTACGTTGAACCAGATAAGATCAAGGCAGTACAGGCAAGCACCAATCAACGTACTTTTGCAGTGTTGGGTTTGCTGGTCTCAGTTGGCGTTTCGCTTCTGTTTAACTTACGCTTCTACTTAGAATAAGATATAATATTATGAAAATGTCAGACATGTTGATGGATGATTTTCAACCCAAGGAGGTTGAGAATACGGATTATAAATACCTGATCATGAAATACCTGAAATATTGGTATTTATATATTTTGGGTGTTGTTTTCTGCTTTGGTTTGGCCTATGTATATTTTCAGTATGCCACTCCGGAATATCCTGTTGGGGCTACGATTTTGATCAATGGTAACAAGGGATCTGATTTTTCCCAAAATGCGGTTTATTCAGAATTGGAAACCTACCAATCCGTAAAGACGGTAGAAAATGAAGCGGAGGTTTTGAAATCTGTTAGCCTGATGTACGAGGCGATCCGAAAACTTGATCTAAATGTATCTTACTATGTTAAAGATAATTATTTCAGGGATAAGGAGATTTTTGGGGCTCAGTTACCGATAAAAGTTAACCTGGACAGGTATGATTCTGCTGCTTTTTTTAATAAGGACATGTTGACCAGGTTTAAAGTTCATGTCCTGGATGAGAATAATTTTCAACTGGAGAATGAAGAGGAAAAGACTTCCAACCATGAGTTTGGTGAAAAGCTGGCCTTTCCCTTTGGAGAGCTATCCATAGAACGTCTCAAGGATATGGAATATCCAAGTACCGTAATCATCAATTTCAATAATCCCTATTCCATACCTGGCAGGTACAGCGGTAAATTGGATGTGATGATTGTCAATAAACTGGCCAGTGTGGTACGGCTGAGTTTTACCGATCCGGTCCCTCAAAAGGGGGTTTTGGTGTTGAACAATCTCATTGATGCTTACAATAAAGAAGCGATTCTTAATAAAAATCAAACCGCCAAAAACACCATAGATTTTATCAATGAGCAGTTAGACTCTGTGACAAAAGATTTAAGGCAAATTGAATCTCTAGTTGAAAACTATAAAAAGGAAAATAAAATTACCGAATTGAGTAACGATGCCCAGCAGTATGCATCCAATTTCAATGAAGGAAAAGAACAGCTTGCGGAGTATTCGATTCAGTTGGATGTTTTGACATCAATTGAAAATACCCTTATGAATCAGCAGGAAGATTATCAAGCCGTTCCGAGTTCATTGAGTATTGAGGATCAGACCCTCATGTCCTACATTACCCAGTTCAATGAATTGAATCGGGACAGGGAAAGAATGCTCCGAACCACACAGCCGGGCAGTCCTTTGATTATAGAAAAAGACCAGCAATTGCGTACGGTTCGAAGAAACATTCTTGAGAACATTAAAAATATTAAGTCAAGTATAGAGATTGCCAGAAATAACCTTTTGGCAAGAACAACAGAGGTAGAAATCCAAAGCGGCAAAGTACCTGAGATTGAGCGGAAATTATTGGAAATAAACAGGCAACAGGCTATCAAGCAGGAGCATTACCAGTACCTGGTCAAAAAGAGAGAAGAAGCCGCCATGTCCCTGGCAGCCACCACCGTGAGCAATTCCCGGATCATTGATCCGGCCATGGCAGGAAGTAAACCCTCAAAACCCCACAAAATGTTGATATTAGGCTTTGCCTTTTTCCTGGGCTTTGGAGGGCCTCTTGGATTGGTGTTTGCTTATTATCAGCTCAATACAAAAATAAAGGTGAAAAGGGATGTTACCTCGAAAACCAGTATTTCAATTTTGGGAGAAGTATCCCACCACGATAAGAAAATTCCGATTGCTATTTCCAAAGGGGTAAGGACACCTGTGGCAGAACAATTTAGGTTAATCCGGACCAACCTTCAGTTTGCCTTACCCAATAAGGATAGGAAAGTAGTGCTGGTTACCTCAAGTACAAGTGGTGAAGGGAAGACTTTCTTCGCACTCAATCTGGGCGTAAGCATGAGTCTTGCAGATAAAAAAGTGGTTGTATTGGAATTTGACCTGAGGAAGCCCTTGCTTCTGGAGTACCTTGGAATGACAGCTGAAATGGGTATATCTGATTATCTGCAAAATGACTCGCTAACCATATCCGACCTTATCGTAAAAAGCAATAATCTTCCCGATAACCTGGATATTATTGGTTGCGGGACCTTACCTGATGATCCCTCCGAATTAATGCTTCTTCCTAAAGTGGGATATTTTCTTGATAAGTTGCAGGAAATGTATGATGTCATTATCATCGACTCAGCACCTGTTGGTCAGGTGGCTGATGCTTTTTCACTTTCCAAATTTTCGGATATTACCACCTATATCATGAGGTACAATTACACCACCTCAGAGATGATTGATTTTATCAATGAAAATAAAAAGGAGAAAAAACTTAAAAACCCTGTGATTGTTTTAAATGATGCCAAGACCAAACTGAGTTATGGCTATGATTATTATCAAAAGGGAGATATTAAGAAGAAAAAACGCACGGTTTACAAAAAGATGGCCAAAAAAGTATAGTTAATTTTTACTTTATTTGAGAGGGAAAGTTTTTTTATATGAAGGATCAATTTGCTTCGCTTTATCTATTCATCAGTAAGGCGATCAATAAAGGGCATAAAAGAAGTGTGAAGGCCAAAAAGAATATCCTGGCTTCTTTTATGATTAAAGGGGGAAGTATAGCCATAAGCCTGATATTGGTGCCATTGACAATTAATTATGTTAATCCAACCAGTTATGGAATATGGCTTACCCTTAGTTCTATGGTGGGTTGGTTTGGCTTTTTTGATATTGGCTTCGGTCATGGGTTAAGAAATAAACTGGCTGAAAGTATTGCAAAGGAAGAATTCGTTCTCGCAAGGAAATATGTCAGTACTACTTATGCCATTCTCAGTTTGATCATAGGCGCTGTCCTGGTTTTATTTCTGGGAATAAACCCATTTTTGAATTGGGCGAGTATTTTGAATACCCCTGCGGATTTGGGAGAAGAGCTTGGGGCCGTGGCCTTGATCGTTTTTACTTTTTTCTGCCTGCAGTTTGTGCTGAAGTTGATTACTACGGTATTGACAGCAAACCAGGAACCGGCAAAGGCCTCATTTTTTAATTTTTTAGGGAGTTTATTTTCTCTTCTCGTAATTTTTATCCTCACAAAGACAACGGAGGGGAACTTGGTTTATTTGGGTGCCTCCTTGAGTTTTACCCCGGTATTGGTACTGACCTGTTCCAGTATTTGGTTTTATACGCATGACTATAAGCGCTACGCTCCTGCTTTTAAGCTGGTGGACTTTAGCCTGGCAAGAGATTTAATGTCTTTGGGAGCCAAATTTTTTATCATTCAGATTGGGGCTCTGGTGCTTTTCAGTACAAATAATGTGATTATTACCCAACTTTTTGGCCCGGAAGAAGTTACGCCATTTAATATAGCTTTTAAGTTATTTTCCATTATCACTATGGGATTTGGAATCGTGGTGACTCCCATGTGGAGCGCTTTCACGGATGCGTATGTCAGGGAAGAGTATGGATGGATCAAAAACACCCTTGCCAAGATGAGGAAAATATGGTTTTTGGCCATACTTGCATCGGTAGGCATCTTATTTGCTTCTCCTTTTCTATATGATATTTGGGTAGGAGATACTGTGAAAGTCCCATTTGAACTTTCTATTGCCATGTGTCTTTATGTAATAGTAGCTATTTGGCAAACCATGCATGTGTTTTTCCTGAATGGGATAGGGAAAATCAAATTGCAATTGTACCTGGTATCCATTACGGCTTTATTAAATATTCCATTGGCCATTTTTCTAGGGAAAATGTTCGGGTTGGTGGGTATAACCATGACCAGTGCCTTGATTTTTGGCACCATGGGGATCGTGTTTTCCATACAGACACATAAAATATTAAATAAAACAGCTAAAAATATTTGGAACGAATGAATGTTTTCAAACCGGTATTGAATTTTATTTCCAACCTGTATTACCTGATCAAGGTGTCAGCCAAAAACGAGAAGGTACATTGGGAAATATTGGGAAGCAACCTGATCAACAGCCAAATTCATCCGAAAGCCAGGGTTTTCAAATACCATGTGCTGAGCAATACCAAAGTAGATTTAGGATCTTACATTTCATTAAACGCAAGAATTTATAATACATCCATAGGGAAATTTTGTTCCATTGGGCCAAATTTGGTCAGTGGTTGGGGTGTTCATCCCATCGATGGAATTTCTACTTCTCCAGTTTTTTATTCAACCAGCTGTCAGGTTGGCTTTACCTACTGTAAGGAGACAAAAGTGAAGGAACTAATTCCTATAACCATTGGAAACGATGTTTTTATTGGTGCCAATGTGACCATTCTTGATGGAGTTACCATCGGTGATGGCGCAGTGATAGGGGCAGGGGCAGTTGTCAGTAAAGATATTCCTCCCTACGCAGTAGCGGTTGGCTGTCCCATTAAAATCATCAAATACCGCTTTGATGAAAAAACCATTGAAGGATTATTAAAGTCCAGGTGGTGGGATCAGGATGAAGCTACCCTGATGAAAGTCGAGGAAATGTTTTATGATGTTGAAAAATTTCTTAAAATAGAATCTCAAACTACTGAAAAATAAGGATTTATTGTGAATCAATCCAACCAAATATTGTTGTACAGAGAATTTACAGCATACCTGGACAAAAAAATGGTTATTTTTTGGACCTGTGTTGCCATATATGGGATCGGTTCTGCTTTTACCGCAACCTATGCCACGGGTATGATAAAGGTGATTCAGTTGATCCAGGCCTTTGCCATTTTAGGTATCATATATGCTGTAGCTACCACCGTTCAATTTTCTGTAAAAAATTATTTTTTAAGGATTACGCTGTTCATTTACATCATGTACTCGATTTTTATCTTGTTTCATGGCTATGATTATACCTATGAGTTTACAAAAAGATTGTTTTTTTCCAGTTTTATCAAATATTTCTTTCCCTTAATTCTTTTAATACCTAAAAATTTAAAATTTTATTCCAGGATTTTTGATATTATCGTCATTTATTCGATAATGTTTATTTTATTGAATGCTGTTTACGCAGACCTTGTATTTACCCATTATGATCAGAATGTTCAACAAAAATTTACCTTTGAAGGATTTTTTAAACATTTGGGTGTACCTGTTTCCTTTTTGCTATTTACCTATATATACCATAGCAAAAACCGAAATATCCTGGCATTCATTGTTCTGCTGATGATTATCGGGATCTCAACCTTTAAAGCCAGGCGGGCAATCATGGTGCTATCCACCTCTCATTTACTGATTTTTATGGTGATTTTCTATTTTAAATCGAACTATAAGCTGGTAATGAGTGGTGTTCTTGCATTATTTATTGGAGTTTTAGCCGTTTATGGACCGAAATTTTATCAGGAGAATAAATATACCTATTTTGGAGAATTGAATGAGAGGGGAATGGAGGATACCAGGACAGGTGTAGAGGTGGCCATGGCCAGGGATTTTGGACCCGTAGATTGGGTGATTGGAAGAGGGATTAATGGTAAATATTGGTGTCCTAATATTGACATGAACGACTCCTCCGGATACCGTACAATGATTGAAACGGATTACCTGAATATCATTCTGAAAGGAGGGGTGATTTATTTGGGATTGATTTTTCTAATGGCTATACCGGCAGCATTTAAGGCTTTCTTTTTTTCAAAGAATCTTTTGTCTAAAGTGGCTGCAATCTGGATTGTGTTGTGGATTTTATCGCTATATCCATTAAATGTTTTTAATACTGATCTGAATCACATGCTTTTATGGATTTCCATTGGAATTGGGTATTCCAAGGATCTCAGAAATATGTCTGATGAAGACATTAAAGCAGGTTTTTCAGGATGATTTTTTTACTTTTAAAATTAAATTTTATTGTTTAAAAATTTTATAATGAAAGATTTCCCAAAAGTTTTGATATTGAACCAACCTTTTAATAATATATCGGGTGGAGGGATTACCCTGTCCAATTTATTTAAAGGCTGGCAAAAGGATAAACTAGCAGTAGTCTGTCTCGGAAATCTTCTGAATGAACAAACCCAATTGGAAGCCTGTGATCAGTACTACCAGTTGGGTCACAAAGAGCATATCTGGCAGTTTCCATTGAGTCTGCTCAAGAGAAAATATGAATCTGGCCCCGTCACCGTAAATAAAAGGGAAAAGAAAGTAAAGACG
Source organism: Cyclobacterium sp. SYSU L10401 (assembly GCF_010993705.1). Taxonomy (GTDB): domain Bacteria; phylum Bacteroidota; class Bacteroidia; order Cytophagales; family Cyclobacteriaceae; genus Cyclobacterium. The sequence continues at coordinate 801,821 of NZ_WOFO01000001.1, forward strand.
CTGCAAAAATCACCTTTGAGGGAAAGGTTGCTCAAGGAATATATAAATCCTTTTTTAAAATGGATAGGTGTATTGAATTGGGCATCCAGACTACAACTATCTCCTGAGCTTTGTCGTTGGTTAGATGCCTATGCTCCTGATGTGATTTATGCGCAGGCTCAAAGGAGGGAAGCTGTAGTATTCTGCCGGTTGATTCAGCAATATCTAAATAAGCCCATGGTTTTCCACATGATGGATGATTGGTTGGAAGTATTACCAGGAGAGGGGATATTGGGTAAGTATTGGCACAGAAAAATTGAAGGAGAATTCATGGAAATGCTTGCCTGTTGTGACAGGCATTTCAGCATAAGCGAACCGATGGCAAAGGCCTACCAAAAACGGTATGGCTTTCAATTTCAAACTTTTCATAACCCAATTGAATTGGAGTTTTGGAGCAAGAGTCAAAGGAAAGACTATTCATTTGGGGATAAAATTCAAATTCTTTATGCGGGTCGTATGGGCATGGGAATTCAGAGTTCATTGGAAACCATGGCGCAATGTCTGGAAGAACTTAATCAAAACAGGGAACGGCAGATTGAACTTGTCTTACAAGTCGGTAAGAAACCGTCATGGGCCGACAGGTATTCCTGTATGGTACACAGGGGATTTGTTCCTTATGAAGAATTGCCGGATAGGTTTGCTGCAGCAGATATTTTAATTTTACCTTACGATTTTACGCCTTCCGCTACGGCCTTTATCAAATATTCCATGCCTACTAAGGCTTCTGAATATATGATTTCAGGAACCCCTGTATTGGTATTTGCCCCTGAAGATACCGCTCTGGTCAGTTATGCCTTGGATCATCATTGGGCAAAAGTGGTCACAAAAAACCAGGTCAGGGAATTGAGGTCAGCATTGCTTGAACTCATTGATAACGAGGATTTGCGCCGGGAAATTGCCAGGTCGGCCATTCAATTGGCAGGAGAAAGGCATGATGCGGTGAAGGTAAGAGCAGCCTTCAGGAAAGAAATTAATGCATTGACCCATTCAATCAGGACCACAGCGAGACAAGTGTAATTATGGCAGCCATTTTTTTGTATCCCAAGATTGATAAAATGATAGGATCACCCAACCCATATATCCTGAATTTTCAAGACGCATTGTCAAAAAATCACCGGGTTGTAAATGCCAGGTCTCCGAACAGGGGAATCCTGAACTTTTTCCTGTTCTTTTTTTCAGCAGATACATTTATCCTTAACTGGCCCGAGACACTACCGGAAAAAAAATTCGGGAATATTCAGCAAGGGCTTTTCAGGGTTTTTCTTTGGTTAAAGAAAACATTTAAAAAGAAAATTATTTGGGTTTTGCACAATAAGGGTTCCCACCATAAGGGAGAAAACTCTACTACCCGACAGATGTTTGATATGCTGATGGTGCATTCCGATTTTATCATAACCCACTCCCACGCAGGTGATGAATTTGTGGGAGAGGTGTATCCGGAGCATCGCCATAAGGTACATGTAATCCCACATCCCATTAAGGGTCTCCTGGGTAAAGGCAGGTATCATCCTGAAAATAAAAAATATGATTTTTTGATTTGGGGAAGTGTTTTCAGGTACAAGGGGATCGATCGGTTCCTTCAATTTTGTCATTCTTCTTCTGCATTGAAAAAGGCAAAAATTCTTATCGTAGGTAAGTGTAAGGACCTGGATTACAAGCAGGAAATTCTTTCTATATTGCCTGAAAATGCTGAATTTAGGGACGAGTTGTTGAGTTTGGAGGAAATTGCTGTTTTTGCTGATCAATCCCGGTTTACCCTGTTTACCTATAATTCCAAGACAGTGATCAGCTCAGGGTCATTAATCGATGCCATTAGGATGGGAGCGGTGGTCGTGGGTCCGGATCATGGTGCTTTCAAGGATTTGAAAAAATATGATTTCATGCGGACTTTTGGTGATTTTGAAGACATCCCCCGGATGATGGAGGGATTTAATGAAGATGGCAAGAAAATAGAACGTGACAGGTTACTATTTATGAAAGAAAACACTTGGGAAAATTTTGTGAACAAATTAGAACAGATCACAGGTATTTAAAATATTATTTAATTTATTCTTTAAAGGCAATGAAACAAGTAATTCAAAATTTTAAGACTGGGCAGTTGTATGTAGATGAAGTACCGGTACCCGCCATTTCGGAAGGAATGGTATTGGTAGAGAATGAGTATTCATTGATCAGTGCTGGTACAGAAAGAAGTACCGTAAAAGTAGCCCAGGCAAATTTATTGGGAAAAGCCAAACAGCGGCCAGACCTGGTATCTCAAGTGATTCAGAATATTCAAAAAGAAGGTTTATCAGCGACCATCAGTAAAGTCAGAACCAAGCTGGATTCATTAAAAGCCTTGGGATACAGTACCTCAGGAAGGGTGATTGCGTCAATGGATACCAAGGGTTTATTCAAGCCTGGAGACAGGGTAGCTTGTGCCGGAGCTGACTATGCTTCCCATTCAGAGGTAATCTCTGTGCCCCAAAACCTGGTCACTAAAATTCCGGATGAAGTAAGCTCGGAGGAGGCAGCATTTACCACCTTAGGCGCCATTGCCTTGCAGGGTGTCAGGCAAGCCGATCCCCGATTGGGAGAAAAAGTTTGTGTGATAGGTCTGGGACTTTTAGGGCAGCTTACTGTCCAATTGCTCAAAGCCAATGGCTGTGGGGTGTTTGGTATAGACATGTCAGATCAATTGATAGCCCTATCTAAGGAGTCTGGGGCAAATCAGGCGCTTAACCGCAATGATTCCAACCTGATCAGTGCCTGTGAAAACTTCACCAACGGTAGGGGATTTGATTCCATCATCATTACAGCTGCTACACCTACCAACGATCCCATTGTTTTATCTACAGAAATAGCCAGAAAAAAAGGAAAAATCATCGTGGTAGGGGCTGTGAAAATGGATATTCCCAGGGAACCATTTTTCTATAAAAATGAACTTGAACTAAAAATTTCCTGCTCTTATGGTCCTGGAAGGTATGATGTGGACTATGAGGAGCTTGGAAAAGATTATCCTTATGCCTATGTACGCTGGACAGAACAGCGCAATATGGAGGCTTTTTTGGATCTTATTGCAGGGAAAGCCATTGGTATTAAACCCCTGATTACCCATGTATTTGATATTGCCGAGGCCGAAAAGGCCTATGATATCGTAATGGGGAGGGTCAAAGAGCCTCATATTGGGATTTTATTGAAATACGAAACAAATACCAATAAACTACAATCCAGGACAGAAGTAAACCAGGAACCCATCAAGGAAATCAATACAGGGTTTATCGGGGCAGGTAGTTTTGCACAAAGTTACCTGATACCCAATGTGAAATCCTGGGGAGGATCCCTGGACGGGGTAGTTACTTCCAAAGGAATTACTTCTAAAAGTGTATTGGACAAGTTTAAGTTTAATTTTTGTTCATCGGATGCAAAGGATGTACTTGAAAAAAAGGAAATCAATACTGTATTTATTGCTACCCCTCATGTTTCCCATTCCTCTTATGTGATCAGTAGCCTGAAAGCCGGCAAAAGTGTATTTGTAGAAAAGCCACTAGCCATGAATATGGAGCAGCTAAAAGAGGTGGTTCAAGCTAAAAATGCTTCTGAAAAGCCTGTGATGGTAGGTTTCAACCGACGATTTGCACCTGTGGCAGAAGAACTCAAAAAAGAATTTGAAAACACAGGAGAACCTATGGTAGTCAATATTCGCGTGAATGCAGGCTTCATACCAAAAGACCATTGGTCTCAAATTCCTGAAATAGGAGGAGGCAGAATTGTTGGAGAAGTATGCCATTTTATTGACCTGATGCAATATTTTACCGGAGCAGATCCGGTTCGGGTTTTTGCAGAGTCTATCAATACTTCCAATGAGCAAATTACTTCTGCAGATAACGTGGCCATCACCATTAAATTCAGTAACGGATCCGTAGGTAACCTTACCTACCTGGCCAATGGAGACAAATCGTTGCCTAAGGAAAATATAGAAGTTTTTTCGGGTGGTAAAGTGGGCATTATCCATGACTTCAGAAGTGGTAGCATTTACAAGGATAATAAGCAGGTTAAATTGAAATCTGTTGGTAAAGGTCATAAGGAGGAGGTTCATCGCTTTCTGGAGCAGGTAAAAGCAGGCAAAGGGAGTCCGATTCCATTTGAATCTATCTGTCTGACTACCCTGAGCACCTTTAAGATTCTGGACAGCCTTTCTACCGGCCTTCCACAGCTAATAAACCTGGAAGAGATTCATTCCTGAGCATGATAGAAAAAGGGTTGATTTTCAACCATTGACAAAATGGTAAATGATTGATAGGGTTTTAAAATACATCAAATATTGGACTCCGGTAGAAATTAAAAATTTCTACCGGAAGTTAAAGAGAAGGTATCAACGTAAGGTAAAGCTTTCCAGGGAGGATAAGATCCCCCTGAGTCTTGGAGCTTTTGAAGATATCTTACGGAATAGTTTGGAGATTGCTGAAGGAGATACCCTCATTATTCACTCCAGCTTCGGAAATATGAATGCCGGATTTTCTCCACAGGAAGCTGTTGATGTTTTGAAAAAAGTGGTCGGAGACTCAGGTAACCTGATGATGCCATTTTACCCTACAGGCCATGCCTATTATTGGATCCAGGAAGGGGAGATTTTTGATGTCTACAAGTCCAGATCCTATATGGGTATATTGACGCAAACTTTTAAGGAAGCAGAAGGTGTGAAACTCAGTCCTCATCCGGTAAAAGCCCTGGCAGTTTGGGGTAAGGACAGGGATTGGCTGATCCAGGAGCACCATCAGTCCAGTTACCCCTATGATGTCCATAGCCCTTACTATAAATCCAGGCTATTGCCCGGTAGCAAGACTCTTGGTCTGGGAGTGGAAATAAATTCTTTTTTTCATTCCTGTGAAGATTTATTTTTGAAGGATAAACTTGAAATCTATTCTGATAAGCTATTTACCGGCAAATTGAATTATTACGGGGAAATGCTCACAGTAGATACTTTCTTGCACCAGCCTGAAAAGGTCAATTCAATCGTATCTGCCTGTCATTTCCTTAAGGAGACCAAATGTCCCGGTTATATTTCCTTTGCCTCTAAAGGAGCACCCTATTATTCGGTCAGCAATGAAGCCGTGTACCTGCATGCCAAAGAATTATTGCAGAAGGGGGTTTCAAGAACAACTTTTTCTCAACAAAACAGCAATTGATGGCAATGGAATTTGTAATCTACACGAATACGGTGTGGGATAGTCCACCAAGGTCCAGACACCAGTTGGCACAAGCCTTATCTGACAAATACAAGGTTACGTTCGTATCTTCAAATGTGAACGGACGTCCGGGGATGGAAATCAAGCAGGTAAAGGAAAACTTCCAGGTAATGATTCCTTCCTTTCCTATCAGTCGCAGGATCAGGTACAGGATGCCGGTAGTAAATGAAATGTACCAACTTTGGTTATTCCCGAAACTAAAAAGCCATTTTAAGGGGAAAGAAGTAGTTTTGATCTGCTCGGATTTTGGTGGACACCTGATTGGCCGTTATTTTGAAAAATTCATCTATTTTGCCAGTGATGATTACATCAACAATGTGAAAGTTCCGGCACTTGTAAAAGCCTATACCATTTTTACTCAAAAGCGGCTCTTGAAAACAGCTACCTTTTCTTTGGCAACGGCAAAGAAATTGGTGGATGATTTTCGGAAGGTCAACCCCAGGTCTTTTGAACTACCGCTGGGAGCACCTGATTTCTCAAAATTCAATGCAGCACCTGTGCAGCAAAGGACAAGGGATGGAAAATTGAAGGTAGTCTTATTGGGATTTATCGATAAAAAGAAAACGCCACTTGGCTTAATGAATGCCATACTCGGAATAGAGCATGCAGAACTTCATCTTATTGGCCCCATTGCTGACGATTTTCTTGATCACCTTTCTTCTAAAGACAGGGTGGTGGCGCATGGAGTCATGACGGGAGATGTCTTGCATCAACAATTGATTCAAATGGATGTGGCCATTGCACCCTACTATATGGACGATCCGAACACGGGAAGAACGCCAAATAAAATGTGGCAGTATCTGGCAAGCGGAAGACCGGCTGTGATCACCAATCTGTTGAATGTCAGACATTGGCAGTTTCCGGAAGGAACTGTATACAAGGCGAATGATGATAAAGAGTTTGTAGCATGTATCAAAAAGGCCTACGAGGAGGATTGTCAGGAGCTGATCGGGGAAAGAATTTTGCTTGCAGCCAATAATTCCTGGACTGCCAGGGCAGAAAAGCTTTTGGGATATATTGAAAATAATTTTTAAAATGAAAGAAAATCAAACAAGCGTTTCACACTTGATCCTGACCCTGGATTATGAATTATATGGTGATGGATCGGGAAGTGTATTTGACACCATGATTTATCCTACAGTGGATTTTTTGAAGGTTTGCAAAAAACATGGCATAAAGTCAACCATTTTTTTTGAAGTGATGGAATACCTTCGGATGAAAAAGGAATGGGAGTCCGGGAATTCCATGGGCTATACAAAAAATCCGGTTGAGGCCATAGAAAGCCAAATCCGGCAGGCCCACCAGGAGGGTCATGATATTCAACTACACATTCACCCACATTGGGTAAATGCCGAATTTTCTGACGGTAAATGGCGTCCGGATCACAGGTATTGGAAACTGACAAAGGTACCCCTTCAGGCTGATGAAAATTTCCCAATTAGTTTGGAAGACCTGATCGCTACAGGTAAAACGGGGATTGAGTCGCTGATCCGGGAGGTGGACCCAGGTTATGATTGTAATATTTTCAGAGCAGGTGGTTTTAGTCTAACTCCCTCCACAGAGGTAGTAAAAGTTTTACTTAAATTGGGTTTCATTGCCGATTCTTCGGTGATTCCAGGTGCCTTTATAGATAATGAATTCTATAGTTATGACTTTCGCCACCTATCGTTGGATACCCCCTACTGGATGGTAGATGAAGCGGTGGAAAAGCCTGTCCAGACTACGAAAGGATTGGTAGAAATACCCATATTTTCAAAGGCAATTACCAGATTCAAGAAGTATGACAGGCAACGGATCCGGGTAGCTTTAAGAAATAAAAATTCAAATATGGTAAAGATCAAGGATAAGGTGGAGGGGAGAAGTTCCATTTGGGGTAAGGTAAAATTCTTTCTGGAAAAGGAGCACCTTACCTGGGACTTTTGTTTGTTTTCTAAAGGAAAGATGCAACAATTTTTGCGCTACGCCAGGAGTTTTGCCCAAAAGTCCGGAGTTGGATTTCATCCATTTGTGTTAATCGGACATTCAAAAGAATTTATTCATTCCGAAACATTTGAAAAGTTTGTTGAATCGAACAGAAGTACCTTGCAGTTTTTGACACTTAAAGATGCTGTAATTAGAATTCATCAAAACTATGGAAAAACAGATAACCAGACCACAAATAATGCCATCAGCTAAACCGAATACTTCTCGCCAACTTTTAGATTCATTTACGGATTTGGAAAACTTTTGTCAGCAGGAAGGGTACAAAGGATATGACCCGTATGACAGTTTGAATAGCAAGCTATTTCAAAATCTGCCCTTGCTTCCCAAATCAAGGATAGCCAAATTGGCCTGGACACAATTTTTCAAAAGGGCACCTGTAAACCTGAGGCCATTGGTAGGTGTTCCGAAAGAATACAATCCGAAGGCTATGGGCCTTTTCCTATCCGGTTATAGTAATCTTTATTGCATAGCTCCCGATCCGAAATTATTGGAAAAAATTTACTTTTTCGGTGATAAGATACTGGAGCTGCAGAGCAAAGGTTGGAGTGGAAGTTGCTGGGGATATAATTTCGATTGGCAGGCAAGGGCGTTTTTTCAGCCAAAATATACTCCTACTGTTGTTGCTACCACATTTGTTTCCTGTGCCTTGCTGGATGCATATGAGATTACTCATAAGCAGGAATATTTCGATGCCGCAAGAAGTGCATGTGATTTTGTGTTAAAGGACCTTTACAGAACCTACGATGATAAGGGGAATTTTTCTTTCTCCTATTCTCCCTTGGATAAAAGTGTCGTTTTCAATGCTTCACTCCTTGGCGCCAGGTTGTTGAGTAGGGTTTATCATTACACAAGGGAGGAAGAACTTTATCAGGAAGCCAGAAAGGCCGTGGATTTTGCCTGCGGGTACCAGCAGGAAAATGGGGCATGGAGTTATGGAACCTTGCCTTTCCACCAATGGGTTGATAATTTTCACACAGGGTATAACCTGGAGTGCCTTTCTGATTTCACCAGATACACGGATGACAAGAGCTTCGATGGGTATTTGAAAAAAGGATTTGACTATTATATCCAAACATTTTTCACTCCTGAGGGAGTATCCAAATATTATAACAATAGTACGTACCCTGTGGATATACACGCACCAACACAGTTGATTATCACTTTGGATAAGTTGGGCAACTTTGAGGAGTACAAGCACCTTGCAGAAAAGGTTATGACCTGGACCATTGACAATATGCAATCTTCAGAGGGATATTTTTATTATCAGATAAATAAGTACTTTACGTCCAAAATACCCTATATGCGCTGGGCACAGGCCTGGATGTTTGTGTCGTTTACAGTATGGTTTAAAAATGACGTGTCGGTCTATGCTGGTTCGGGGAGCATAAATTGAATAAATTGATCGATTTTAAACTTAAAGCTGGACCCCAAATGAAGAAGTGGAATGTTTTTTGGTTAAAAAAACCCATAAAGAGAATCACTAATTTATCCTGATGAAATCGAGCATGACGTACCCGTCACACACCGGGATGGTTATAAGCCATGCGAGATTCTCCCGATTAAGGATCGGGACAGGCTATGTGACCACTAAAAGGCAATTATAAACAGATGAAAAATGTGAAAAGAATTCAAATTTGTAACGTGCCGGTAGACTCGCTAACCATGGAGCAAACGGTGCGACTGATTGATCAAAGCATAGAAAAAAAAGAGCACCTTCACCATGTGGTGGTCAATGCGGCGAAACTGGTCAATGCTCAAAAAGATCCTGAACTCAGGGCTTCGATTGTAGATTGCGATATTATCAATGCGGATGGGCAGTCTATTGTTTGGGCCGCAAGATTTTTGAAGCAGCATTTACCGGAACGGGTAGCAGGTATTGATTTGATGGAAAATCTCGTAGCTCTTGGAGCAAAAAAGGGGTACAAGATTTTTTTTCTGGGAGCAAAAGAGGATATTGTAGCCAAAGTTGTTCAGAAGTATACCAAGGCATATGGTGGACATATCATTGCAGGGTATAGAAATGGTTATTTTGGTAAAGAAGAAGAGGAGGGAATAGCCCATCAGATAAAAGATTCTCAGGCTGATATCCTATTTGTTGCCATAAGCTCCCCAAAAAAGGAAATATTTTTAAACAAATATAAAGACATCATGCAGGTACCGTTTATTATGGGAGTTGGGGGTAGTTTTGATGTGGTTTCTGGTAAAATCAAAAGAGCACCACTGTGGATGCAGAATATTGGACTGGAGTGGTTTTACAGGACCATGCAGGAGCCGGGAAGGATGTGGAAGAGGTACCTGACCACTAATTTGGCTTTTGTTAAAATGCTGTATAAAGAAAGAATGAAACTGAACCGTCAGGCCTAATCAACATTGAAAGCTATTTTTTAAATAAATAAGGATGAGTGCAGAAAAGCCAAGGTTATTATTAGTTAATAACTATTCGATGGAAAATGCTTATGAACTGTGGAAAAAGGGGAACAGTGGTAGCCACCATGTCTGGGGAAAAATAGAACTGGAAAAAAGGGGAAAAGTGGAGGTCATCATTTTTCCTCATGAAAAATATACTTTTTTAAATAAGCTTGGCAAATTAATTGGCATCAAACATTTGGACCAGCAGGTAAGAATCTTGGGACATTCTAAGGCTTATGACATATTATATGCGCCTTATTCTTTATCCAATACCCGGTTTCTGCTTCTTTTGAAATTTTTAGGGCTTTATCGAAAACCCATTTTGGTGACGGTTCACCAACCATTTTTGGGGATGAATTCTAAGAACTCCTTCATCAGGTGGTTGTCAAGGAAAGTATTGTTACAGTATGACGGGATTCTTTTCCTGAGTGAGAAATTAATGGAGAATACCCTTAAAGCATTAAAAATAAAGGATGAAAAGAGCTTGTCAAAGATTGATTCGGCTCAATGGGGGCCTGATATCAATTTTTATCAAAACTTCAAAACCAAAACGCTTAATAATAACGGTGGGTATTTTATCAGTGCAGGACACACTGCCAGGGACTACGTGACACTGATTGAAGCCTTCAGAAGGATGGAACATCAGTTGAAAATATTCTGTACTCCCCAGTCCATGCCTGAGGTAACGGATCTACCAAAGAATGTGACCATTCATTCAGAATTCATTCCCTATGCAGAGTTGATGCAGTTTTATGTCGGAGCCAAAGCCATCCTTATTCCTCTCAAATATCCCGAAAGATTGGAAGGCTGCCAGGGAATGACAAGTTTGCAGGATGTGGTTGCACTTGGAAAGCCCACTGTGATCACCAAAAACCCGTCTATTAATATAGATGCAGCCAGGGAAGGATTTGGCATAACTGTTGCCAAGGGAGATGTATCTGGTTGGGTTGATGCGGTAGAATCACTTGCTAAGGACCGGGCTTCCTTTCAACAGATGGAAGAAAATGCTTCCCGGGTATATCGTGATAAATTCAATTCGGAATTGTTTGCAGATAAACTGGAAAAAGCAGCATTGAAGATTTACAATAAGTACCGAAAATAAAATTTCAACATACATGGCTAACCTATCTTACCTATTAATTGGCATATATGATCAAAATTAGATAAATGGTATATGAGATTGTTTGAACTAAGCAACGTGTATTATGAGGAGGAGTCAAACTATAGATTTGAAGACTTAAATGAATCTTTGTTTATTAGAAGGTTGATAGAAGAACTAAAAGAATTTTTGGGACCGCGGTTTTTCAATTATGAATTTTTCATTTATTCTAATCATAAAGTAAATAAAAGAAACCCCGATTCCTGCAAAGACACCATGCCGCCAAGCGGGAACCTTTCTACAAGTCGGAAAAAGGTGCTGCTTTATTTTTCAGACGAAGGAGGATTGGATCCAAGTTTTTATTCCAATAAATATTTTGCCATTTTCAAAGCATATATTGGTGAGAAGGCCCTGGCTTCAAATGTGTTCCCCTTGTCTCTGGGATATGTCAATGCTGTACCGGAGTTTCCGGATAAGTCTGTAAAAAATAGAAAATACAATGTATTTTTTAGAGGTAACCTGAACATGAACCGAATAAATTTTTATCGGACTTTTTCCAAACTCAGGTATTTATTGCCTCCGGAGCGTATCATTACCCATGAATATTACAGGAAGTTGCTGTTGAAAATCAAGAGTGATTTCAGTAATTTTTTCGAAAAATCCATTGTCATATTTAATGATGGATTTAAGGTAGGTTTTTCCCCGGAAAAGTATGGAGAAGTACTTTCGGAATCCAAAATTGTCTTGTGCCCAAAAGGGTATTTCATGACAGAATGTTTCCGGCATTTTGAGGCGATGAGGGCAGGATGTATTGTTATTTCAGAACCCCTCCCCGATACCCCATTTTATAAGGATTCGCCAATTATTCAGATAGGCAATTGGGATCAGGGTTTAAAGATCATCCGTTCACTGCTAGAAGATGAAGAGAGAATGGAAGAAATCCACCAACAAACACGGCGTTGGTGGATTGAAAAGTGTTCTGAAAAAGCTACTGCCAGCTATATTGCTGAAAGGCTTGATCAATTAGAAAAGAAATAACTAGCTATTTTTGGTATGGTAAAAAAAACTAAGGTTCTTCTAATCAATTCGTATTCATTTGAAAAGATATATCAAAACTGGCAGCAGGGTATCAATCCAAGTCATTATTTGATGGGTAAGATTGAACTTGAGAAATCAGGTGAGTTTGTAGTAGACATTCACCCCAACCAGAAATACAAGTGGCTGGATACCTTGGGTAAATTTTTAAAGATCCCTTACCTGGATCAGCAGTTCAGGGCCTTGTTTGTCCTCAAAAATTATGACCTGATCTATATGCCTTATCCTTTATCCACCAGCCGGTTGTTATCTGTTTTAAAAATATTGGGACTAATAAAAACGCCTATGGTTGGGCTGGCACATCAAAATTTTATTTTTTATAAGAAAAAGGATTCCCTATTTAATAAATTTGGGATCATGCGGCTCAAACAATTTGATGCTTTTGCTTTTTTTTCCGAAAAGCTTTTGCAAAAAACTTCAAAAGATTTACGGTTGTCGCAAAAAGAGATGGAAGAAAAGTGTTTTCCAGTCAGGTGGGGTGCCGATTTAGAATTTTACCGAGAAATAAAATCAATGAAATCCCCAAACAGCAAACCCTATGCTGTTTGTGCTGGTACGGCAGACAGGGATTATGACATGCTAATCAAAGCCTTTGAAAATATTCCTTTGGATTTGATGATTTATTGCACCCCCAATACAATCCCAAATGCGGATAATTTGCCAGCCAATGTCACGGTAGATACCAGCTGGGTGCCTTATGATCAATTGCTGCAGGCCTATGTAAATGCTGAGTTTATCATTATTCCACTTAAAGAAGAAATAAAGAATAAGGGTAATACTTATGGTTTAACCGTTTTATTGGATGCCATTGCTGTAGGTAAGCCGGTATTGATGACCCAACATCCCTTTTTGGATATAGATTTGGAGAAGGAAAAAATCGGACTTTGGGTAAAGGACAATACCAGTATTGGCTGGGCAACGAAAATCTCACAGATGATCGGTGAAGAAGTGGATCTTGAGGAAATGGGACAAACGGCAAAAGAATTGCATCTTAGTAAATATAACATCGACTTTTTTGCCACCCAAATAGGGGAAGTGTTCCACAAAGTGGCCAAGAGATCCTAAATTCTTTGGTTTTTTAAACAAAAAATCCCCTGAAGAGTATTTCAGGGGATTTTTTTGCATTGAATTCTATTATGGATTGACAATCAGTCTTTGCTTGTCAACGATGTTCTGATCATCACTGATGCTTATCAGGTACATTCCCTGAGATAAATTGTCTACAGGTATGGTATATTGATTTGCTGCAGTTCTTATCCAGTCCAACTCAAACTGACCTACCAATTGACCACTCATATTGTGTATCAATATTCTGCCCTGTCCTATCTCTTGTCCCAGTTCAAGTACAGTCTTATCCTTTGCCGGATTGGGGAAAATCCGATTGTCATTGGCGAAAGGTTCTTCCAGATATAGGTCCATTTCCTTATACCCACGACCAATCATTTCCTTGTAGCCTCTGCCAAACATCTCCCGGTATCCTCTCAGGTTTGCCCCGGCAATTCCGCTTTTGGATCCTGAGCCGACTATGGCAATACCCGAAATGCTGGCCCTGTTCTCTTTAGCAATCATTTGCAGGTCCAAAACTCCATCCGTTACTTCAATATTTTCGAAGGCCAGTATGGTGGGAGCATTGCCATTTTCAACATAGATATCAAATTCCGCTTTTACCATTTTGTCCTCCAAAAGGATATCAAAGATCCTTCTTCCTACAGTTGCAGATGGACCGCTCAGTCCAAACCAAAGTTCATTATGCATGGTAAGAACGGTATAGGTTCCATTTGGAACAGGAATAGCATATTGAAGATTTTGACCATTCCTCTCTGTTTGAAAGAGCTTTTCCTGTGATGCCTGGCTGTTTTCGAAACGAGAGGAAGTTGAGGTATAATAGGACTTATTATTTTCTTCAGCAATGAAAACATCACCAGATATTGTCTCGTCGGATTTACCTCCTGTGTTCAGGTAGAAAACATGGTCTGTCCCTACATTTTCCTGTACCTGTCCAGATTCTTTGAAAATGGCAAGACCTGAAATGGATGCCTGGTTGGCGCTTGCCACCATATCCAGGTTCAATACCCCGTCTTTCACCTCAATCTTCTCGAAAGAGAGTATGGTTTGTTTGTTGTTACTCTCAACAAAAATATCAAAATCATCTTTCACCAGTTTGTCTTCAATGAATATGTCAAATACCCTGTTGCCTGCTTTTTCGGCCGGTCCACCATTTCCATAATGTAATTCATTGTGGTAGGTTTTTAGGGTGTAAACGCCATTTTCAACCGGGATACTGTATTTCAAGACCTCAGCATTTCGGGCATTCTGAAACAACTTGTCATCACTAGCACTGCTATTGGTATAGGTAGAAGAATTACTGAAATAACCCAGGTTATAGTCTGGAATAAAATCTTCTCCACCATAGCTTACGGTCCTGTAATATCCGGTTTTCAATCGCAATACGGGAACCAATTCATAAGCCTCTTCAACGGCATTTCCACTATCTGAAACGATGGACAAACCACTGATAGTGGCCCTGTTGGTAGAAGCATTCATGGCCAGGGCTAACTTTCCATCAGTCACTTGAACGTCCATAAATGTAAGTTCAAGCGGTTGGTTGCTGTTCTCTACATATAGATCCAGGTTTTCCTTGACGAGTTTTCCTTCAAGAAGGATGTCAAAAACTCTCCGTCCTTTAGTAGCAGAAGGACCTGCTTGCCCGAAGTACAATTCGTTGTGGTAAGTTTTGACGGTATATGTGCCATTCGGAACGGGAATTTCCAGCGTAAATTGCTCACCGTTTCGTTCTGTTTGAAACAAAGGCTCCTGAAATTTGGTATTGGAATAGGTGTAAGTCTTACCTGAAAATAGGCTGCTTACTGCCTGCTCACCTTCAAAATCAGTTCCTCCAAATACGATTTCCTTTTGAGTGCCCAGATTTACAAATAGGCTGTAACCTTCGTTTATTTTATCGGTTGGCGTATCTGATATTTCTTCATCAGAGGGTATGGTTTCGGCTGTATCTTCATTTTCAATAACCGATACCACCACCTCATCAGACAATCCCTTGCCATTTTCGTTATCTGTTGCCTGTAGGGAAAGCGTATAAGATCCTTCCTGGCTTGATGCCCAGGTGAATTCGAAAGGAGAAACTGCTGAAGAGGCAAAGGAGCTTCCATTAACCAAAAGGTCAACCTGGGAAATTTCTCCGTCCAGGTCAATAGCCGACCCTTTTACCACCAGGCTCTCACCGACTTTGATTTCACTATTTTCAAGGGGTTGTGTCAGCGTAATTACCGGTAAAACATTCTCCTTTTTCACCTCTATAGCGACACTGTCGGAAAAGACTGTTCTGCCGTAAATATCCAACGCTTCAGCATAAATATAGTGAGAACCATAGGGGATATCTTTCCAGGTACATGCCAAAGGACTCTCCTCCTCTGCGGAAATCAATGTTTCACAGTAGTAATAGTTGACTTTTTCTACCTCCATTTCCCTGCCTTCGTCTACATACAAAGTAATGGGAAGGTCGTCCCCTTCGATCATTCCGGAACCGTACTCAGGGATAATTACCCTAGCTTCCTGTATGGGATCGGGTTGACTGACCGTTTCTTCGGAAGTTTTGATTAATAATATAGAGCGGAAAGGATCCAGTTCAACACTTCCTGAATAGCTTTTGTTGTTCATGTCCACAAATTCTCCAGGTAAGCTGACAGATTTTTTTGAGTTCCCCTCGTTGTAAGCAAAGAATATTTTATCATCGGGATCAGTCAATTTTAAATCTGCTTCGTAAACGCTGAGGTTGTCTATTTGAAAATCAGCAGAACTTACATTTTCAAATTTGAACATTAACACTGTTTCTTCGGAGGTTTCAGCAGGGTTTAATAGTATTTCGTACTCATTTCTTTTCGAAGAGAATTCCACAGCATTGACAGAACTAATGGTTCTCCATGGAGAAAACTTTTCCCGTAAATAGGCCTTACCTGCAAAGTCTTTATTACCAATGCCACTAAATCGAATCAAATAATTGGTTCCCTTGACCACTTTTCCAACGCTCACATTGATTTCAAAGGTACCAGACCCGGTTACCCGCAGGGCGCCTCCATCAAGTTTGGAATTGCTTGCCCAATAGGTTTTTCCGTTTTTAACGGTCACATAATTGGCATCTTTATCAAATCCTTCATTATGGTATTGGTTTTTGCCGATTACTCCGTTTACTTCGTAAGAAGGAATGCTTACCGGATGAATTTTGGATCCTGCATCCTTGCCGTAAAGGTTTTTCCAACCGTCTAAATCCAAGACTTTTGTAGTCTCATAACTCGTTCCCATGTTGTATTTATTGATGATCCGGTAATTGTCGGTCATCGGGCTGGCATACACATTATTGGAAAAATTACCCATTTGTCCCAGGTCATTTTTTATGGAACTCATGTTTAGGTTGTTTTGCCCACCATTTTGAGAGAAAAACAGGTTGTTTTCAATGGTGTTATTTCGAATATCGGCACCCATATGGTCATTTCGGAAAAACAACTGATAAGTACTGTTGTAAATGGTATTGTGGTGAATGTGGTTTTGCCGGGCATTGTGCAGGTAGATTCCTTTGCTTGAAATATTAGCGATGGTATTGTAGGCAACTTCCACTCCGGTGGTATTGTCGTCCAGGTAGATGCCTTCGGATTGGGGTTTAGCTAAAGCAGACCGGATATTTGTACCTTCTACTACGCCATGTCCATTCAGAATGATGTTGCCAATTACTTTTCGGTTGTAATAGGTCTGGTTGCTATTGCCGGTGTAAACATAGATGCCCCCACCGTCATTTTTAGTCTTATTGAAGTGATTGATAAAATTGTTTTTAACCGTGCTATTATTTCCACCAAAGCGAATACCTACATAGCCGGAATTGATGATTTTATTACCTTCAATAAGGTTATTGTCGTTTGGAGAGAAAATACCAAACCCATTCCCGTCTCCTGATTTTCCCATTCCGGGATATAATTGAATGTTGTTGATGCGGTTGTTCCGGATGATAGTATTGTCACAGGATTTCAATTCAATCCCTGAATTGTGAATATCTCTGATTTCATTTCCTTCCAGGCGCAGTTTGTAATTTCCTTCGCCATAAACACCGTTTTCTCCAACCATTTCCACTTTTGAATTTTTGATGGTTACATTAGTACCTGTAGTGAGGTGAATGGCATTTGTATTGGCCCCTTTAAAATGTAAGTTTTCAATTACCACATTGTCTACCCGCTTTACCTGGGTTAACAGCATGTCCAAAGCGGCTACCTCTACCGCATGTTTAGATGGGGAATCACTTCCGAAAAAAACCTTCAATTTGGCGCTTCCGGTATCAAAGAACCATTCTCCCAATTGGTCCAGTGTACGGACATGGTTTTGGATAAAATAACCGAACTCTGCTTTGGGTTGATAGTTGGTTTCACTGTTAGAAGCGTATTTGATAGTGTTGCCTGAGTGAGAAGTGATTTTGTGCCGGTCAAGAATCCAGTATATTTTTCGAATGACCACTTCAGCTCCAGTCCAGTTGGGCCAGGAGCTCAATTCTTTGTCAGTAATGGAATTCCAAGCAGTAGACTCATAGGTAAGGTATCCTTTGTTGTCGCTGTCGGAGTTTGGAAATCTCCCCATTTCTTTGTCCTGATCATTAAATGATACCAGTGTGAGTGGCTTGGATTTCAATTGGGAATGGCCTGCTTCATAAATCCCATTTCCGATGGATTTCCAATTGCTTAGCTTGACCAATCCTGTGATTACCGGATTATCACCGTTTCCATAGGCACCTATGGTGATAGGGTTAGTCACGGTTCCTGAGTTGCTCATTATAATTGTACCAAAATAGGTTTCTCCTCGTCTGAACAAAATTTTGTCTCCAGGATTCAAGGAAGAAAAAACGGTATTCAGTTTTTGAATCGATTTCCAGGGAGTGTCCGGGTTTTGTGCCTGAGCAAAACTTCTGGAATCGTCTCCGCTGCCCTGAGAAAAATAATAATTGGCTCCATGGCTGAGGGCTGGAACCGCAAGGGTAGCCAGGACCAGTAGCAGAATTGAAAGTAGCTTTTTCATGGTATTGATATTTAAATGTTTTGAATCAGTTAGTATCTTTTGTGCTCTTGTCGTCTTGATATTTTTTGAGGGAATATTCATTTTGTTTAATCTTTTCTGGTTTATGAAGTGCCAATTTGGTATTTCGCCATTTACAATTAAATTTTTTGAATTTCGCATATATCAAAATGATATTCTTTAAATGATTACTATTTTGATAATTAAGGGTATAATATTTTAAAAACAAAATTTTATTTTTATTGAAGAGGGGTGAGGAGATATCAAAAAATTGGATAATATCGGTATGTGATTTCAATAGTGTTTTTGGAATTATTTTTATTGCCGATAATCCTGAAATGAGGTTTTGAAAAAAAAATGTTTTTTTTTAAGATTTTTTTAAAAGCCGCATTACAGAGGAAGGAATATGTGCAGAAGGAAGGTGAAGCTCGAAAAAATGGCTTCATTCTTTGCTCGAGTGGCTTCGCAAAAAGATTTGGGGAATTCTAAGCAACTTGATCCTGGGGACACAACAATGCTTCACACTTCGCCTTGATGGAGACAGCAACCGCAATGTCAGGAAAACGCTGGTTGTCTCCCGTGATGGCTTAAATGCCCATATGAAGCATTTAAAGGCTTGCCAAAACAGCCTACAGGAGTTGTTGAAATTTGAAAACGGATCACTTGCGGGGCTTTTGCCCGCTCATACCACCATCAGGTACCCCAGGTTCGATGAATTAATGGGGTAATTTGAAAAAGTAAATCATGCCTGCAACCATCACGGCTTTACCTTCCTGCATCATTACAGAGACTATAGCCTTCAGATCAAGAAATTTTAAAGTTATACGCAGTTTATGGAACACTACAACCGTAAAAAATGTCATGATCACCGGGGTTCCATGAAGCTTGACCATGAGCCCGGAAAGTAGCTTTTTCAATCAGTGGAGAGGACTTACCTGAAACCGCCCCTGAGGAAGCCTACCAGATGAAGGATTATCTCAGGGTCAGGGTTCAGAAAATGGGTCTGTGTTTGCGAGTCACCCAAAAGTTTTTATTGGTCAATACTTTTTAAAATAAAATCAACAATTGGTTTTGGGTCTTTTAAAGAATGTGGGTGATGTCCAACACCTTCTTTTCTGATAATTTCAATTGTTCCTCCAGCTTTTTTAAAATTCTCAGCCAGTAATCTAGTATTCTCTTCAAAAGGCACAATGGTGTCAGCATCGCCATAAACGTGTAAAACTGGAATACCAGCTTTTGCAATACTTACACAATTATTTATTGGAATATCTTTAAATGTCTTGACTGAAATTGTGTCAAGATTGTATGCTTTTAAACAAAGTTTCCAATCCTCAGGACTTCCACTTCCACCATACATACCACCCGGCCAACTTTTTATATCACAAACAGGTGCGTCAGCATAAATACTAAAAACTTTATCCGTGTTTTTTGATGCCCAATTATACACAATTAATCCACCACGACTCATTCCTTCCAATACGACTTTTTGATTAAGTCCGTATTCTGAAGTGCAATGATCATAAAATTCATTCCATAACTCTACGGCTTCATTGTTTCCAAACAGATTGGTAACATCAACATAAACAAGGTGAAACCCTTTTTCCAGTAAAGCTTTGTCAACCTGTGGCTCATGTCCCCAGAACCTCGCTCTCCATATCCAATAATTATTTTGATTTTTTTCAGGTGGAAAAACAATCTTTGCGTCACGACCATTAAATGAAAATTCTTTTATCTCATATTCTGCAAATACTATATCATCTCGACATGATGTTATTGCAATTAAAACTGTTAACAAAACTAAAACTATACTATTTTTCTGATTCATTCTGCGTCTTTTTTAATGAGTGGTAACAGTATTCAGCCCGGATACAGCGGGCACTTTGGGGTCCCTTTTTTCCTACTATCGATAATTTCTTTAAGTTTCCTTTAAATTAAATTTTTCCCGGAGAACTCGAACTTATGCCATGGTTTTTGTTTTTTATTTTTTAAAATTAAATCTGACCATGAAATTATTCGTTTTTCCCAATTTTTCCCAATTCTTATAAATACATATTTCTAGTTAATAAGAATTCTGCTTTGATATTCGGTAAAAATGTATCCTGCCGTTTTTTCCGGCTGATCTGTTGCAGGATGGGATGTTTAATTGGAAACCAAAACAGGATCAATCACTAAAGGGGAAAAATGGAATGTGGCGATTTGGATTGGACCATAATGGAGTTTTTTATCCCTTTTGGAAAATAATAAATCAATCCAACTTGATAGCAGTTTTAGAATCTGGTTCAGAACATGAATAAAGTAACGTTTAGCCTATTCTTTTATCAGAAAGATGCTTTGGTAAGGTGGCAGGTTAATTTTCCCGGAATGACTTTTACTGGCCAGGTCTTTATAGCTTCCTTCCAGGTCCAGCATGTCCTGACTGGATTTCGGATTGGTTACCAATAGAAAGTTGTCCGGTTCATCGGTTTTTTTCTTTGGAGGCAACAGATCAATTCTGATGTTATCAATTCTGATTTCATTTTTGGATTGAAAAATGTTAAGTATTAAAGAGGCATCACCATCTTCTCTGGGTTGTTGGATAAGGATTTGATTTTCGTTTCCATTTATATTCAGTGCAAAAGGTTTTCCGTGACATAATTTCTGATAGGCAGGCCCTCGCTGTCTCAGATAGGCTTCCATCATTACAGGTTCACCGCTGGATGCTGTCAGCGTCAATAAATAGATTTGTTCATGCCTGACAGGGCCAATGTCTAATTTTAAAGCTGACACTTCATTTTCCGCAGAAACCGAAACATTTCCACCCTCCCCCCAGGTTAGGGTACAGTCTTTCACACAATTTAACCCCGAAGTATCCGTAGAAAAGTCGATATTTTTGATGGTTTTGGCTTCAGAAGTATATGAATAGGGCTTATCAGGAGACCGGATGGTTTCCTCACTTTTGTTTTCCCAATTTGTTTTTTTCCTCCAACCCTCAAGGCTAAAATAAATTTCTTCTTTTGTGTCGGTATTTTGGATAGAAAAGGACGCTCCTGCTCCGCTTATATCTACATGTTTGTTTTGGTCTGAGACACCGATGAGTGTAAATTCAGGATTGGCCGATCTGACTCCCATACTCACCTGGTGAGGGTTCTTTTTTATTAAGGTATTTTCTGTGATTAAAACTCCTGCCAGGGGCTGTCCCAGTTGATCATCAGCCAGAAAGATCAGGAAGGATGCATCAAACACCAGATTGTTTCTTACGTTAATATTTTTTGCATTGTGCAGGTAAATGCCTCTATTGTTAATTTGGGAAACAGTATTGTCAGCTACAAGAATGTTTTCGGTATTGTCATCCAGGTAAATTCCTTCTGCTGGAGCTGGAAAATCAGTGCTATGTAGGGGAGTACCCTCTCTGGCCCCATTTCCGTTTTGAATAATATTACCAATAATTTTTCTGTTCGAATATTTTTTTCCGGCATTTCCTGTATAGGAATAGATTCCGCCTCCGTCACCCTTGACCAGACAGAAGCCATCGATGTAATTATTTTTCACTAGCGTATTGCTCCCCCGAAACCCAATCCCCACATACCCGGAGTTTTTGATGGTATTGTTTGTAATTGTGTCGGCATCCGATATACTGAAAATACCGTACCCATTGTTATCACCACTTTGGCCCATTCCTGAGTAAATATGGGTGTTTTCAATGTGATTGTTCCTTATGCTTGCCTGATAGTTTCCCGACCTCAGGTATATGCCTGAATTTTGTGCGTTCAGGATTTTGGAATTTTCAATGCGAAAACGGTCCATGTTTTGAACCATAATGGCATTTTCACCTGAATTTTCTATGGTTACCGCATCCAAATGAAAATCAGTCCCACCTCTTATAAGTAGTGCATCTTTATTGGCCCCTTCAAAATGAATTCCTTTGATCAGAATATGTCTGGTATTGGTAAGGGTGGTAAGCAGGTGCTCCTCTATACTGACTTTAATCCTGAGCTCTTCGGGAGTTTGCTCTCCGGTACATAGGTATAGTCGGTTTTTTTGGACATCATGGTACCACTCACCCATTTGATCCAGTGTATTCAAATGGTTCTGAACAAAGAAGCCATAGCCCTTTTTTGGCGGATAGCCTGATGAGGGTAAAAAAGTAAGGGAATTATTCTGATGGGACAGGACCTTTTCCCTGTCTATGATCCAATGGTTTTTTCTGATGACCAATTCTGCTCCTGCCCATTGTCCCGATTCATTTAAGGTTTCATGGCTGATTTGGTTTTTTCCGGTGATTTCATCCGGTATCAAATACCCCATATTCTTTTCATCTCCATTAGGGAACCTACCCAGGGGCTGGGATAGTCCATTTAAGGTCAGTACATTGATTTGAGAACTGGTCTGAGGTACATGGGTGAAATAGATACCGGGTGCCGATTTCTCCCAGTTTTTGAGGGTAGAAAACCCGGAAATAACAGGAGGAGCTCCATCTCCATAGTGGCTAAAAACAATAGGTTTTTCTGAGGTGCCGGATTTTTTAAGGTTCAGGCTTCCATAAAAAACATCTCCGGACTTAAAGAGTACCGAATCCCCCGGATTCAATTGGGGAATATAATCATTCAATCTATTTAAAGTTTGCCATGGGGTGTCGGGATGCTGCGCTTCCTTCAAAGTTCGTTCGTCATTTCCTGATGAAGCTGACAAATAATAGTTGGCAGAATAGCTGCGCTCACTATACCAAATTAGAAAAAACAGAAGAAAAAGTCTTGTTTTAGGCATCATGTATACATTGATATCAGCTCATTCGAAATTAAGTTCAATCAGTAAATGTGATTAGAGATAAGAACGGTATTGACAGCTGTAGGTTAGTCTTTTAGGGAATTGTTGAAATCTTATTCGCCAAAATTCCGCCTAACTCTCCGAAGCTTTAACTAATTGGCCAAAGGCCTCGATGTTGAATTTTTGATCATTTTCATTTCTGACATATAAGGTGCGAGTAGGGAAAGCGATAGAAACGCCCATAGCTGTAAACTTCTCAAAAATCTCAAAATTTATCTGTTGTTGGATGTCCATGTAGGTATTGTAGGCCGCATCCTCGATGAAGTAAACGATTTCAAAGTCCAGGCTTGAATCGCCAAAGGATTTAAAATGCGCCCTGTCAAAGGTCACAGGAGATTGGTTTTTGACGATCTCCTGAAGCAAATCCGGAATTTTTTTCAATTTTTCCAATGGAGTTTCATAGGTGACTCCTACTGAAAACAATATCCTTCTTCGCTGCATTTTTTTGAAATTGTGGATCCTGGAACCAGTCAGATCACTGTTGGCCACCACCAACTCCTCCCCGGACAAGGTTTTGATCCGGGTAGTTTTAATACCAATTTTTTCTACGATGCCATTTTTATCATCTACTACCACAAAATCACCAATCTCAATAGGTCGGTCAAAAAATATCACAAAGTAATTGAACAAGTCACCTAAAATATTTTGGGCGGCAAGCGCAACAGCAATACCTCCTATACCCAAACCGGTAATGATGGCGGTAACATTGTATCCCAGATTATCAAACAAAAACAAAATGCCTATGCTCCAAATCAGGAAATTGATAATGATGATGATTCCCCCAATTTGCTTCACTTTTTCTTCCCCGTTTTCTTGTCTCCTGACGTAAGAACGCAACAGCATGATGATAAAACTGGCAATTACCCGAACAAAAAAATAGGTCAATACGACCTTATGGCTTACAGAAATTGCCTCGTCCAATTGCCCGTTCAGGGTTAATATCTGGATCCCCCAGAAAAAAATCGAAATATAAATGGTGGGTAGGATAAATTTTTCGATGATTTCAAATAAATAATCATCGAAGCTATTATCGGTTTTTTCAGTAAGTTGTTTAATTTTTTTAAACAATGTTTTTTTGAAAGCCTTGATGATCAGGAAACCAAGAAGGATGAAACCCAGGGATTGCAGATAAGCCTGAAGGCTGTTGTTCCAAAATTCCTGATCTAAATATTCTTGTATCATGTGAGTAAAATATTTACTTGGATTTTAATGAAGTCAAAAAATAATGCATGAGTCGCTGGAAGAGGCCGTTCTTTATTTTAATGGTTTAATTTCCAGACTAAATTATGAGTAACTTATTTTTTATAAAAATTATTGGGCAAGAATTAATGCCCTTTTTTGTGCAGGAAGAAAACTCATGTCTGTTTTGCCGGCAATTCCTTTAATCTTTCCGGAGTCAGTAAACTGCCACAGGGCAATCTCAGGTAAAACAGATCTGGTCGTATCCGTTTTAATGGAAAAGTATCGGGGAGGTTTATGGGAGAATTTTGCCATCCAGTAGGTATATTGGTCAAAATGACCCTTGAGGTGACTGTCGAAGAAGGCTTCGTAGGTATAGATAATGGGTTTTACCTGGAAATGGTCTTCAATGGCTTTCAGGTATATTTTTAAATTCTGGATCAGAAGCGTATTTGATATTTCAGGGCTTGTACAGGAAGTACAGTCCAGCTCGATATCGACAATAGGTAAAATATCATTTTCTTGCAGGCTAACTTGGCTGATGTAATGCCTTGCCTGCTCCAATGGCGGGTCTTTGTATTGATAAAAGTGATAAGCTCCACGTAACAAGCCTGCTTCCCCTGCTGATTTCCAGTTGACAGTAAAATAGGGATCCGTTACTTTGCTTCCCTGGGTAGCCTTGATCAGGGTGAAATCAATGGCATGTGGTAGAGAATCCCCGGCTACTTCTGGCCAATTGATCGCATTTTGCCAATGGGAAACATCGATACCGTAATAGCCATGGGTTTGATGTCCAGGACTCCAGTCCTCATCGTGCAGGTTAAATATCCGAAGCATGCTGTCATAATGGTGGCCCCGCTGTGATATTTCATTGTTTCCTTTTGGAGTGGAGTGACCGGCATAAAAGAGTGGTTGACCGGCCACCTGGGCCTGCGGAGCATCTTGACTTATTTTTTCTTGATCTTTTAGGTTGAGGTAAATGTGGTGTTCATGCACACTTTTTCCGAGACTTATCATGCCCGCCATCTGGAGCAAAATGACCACAAGCATGATGCTCATCGTAAAAAAACCCAGTAGCATGATAAATACAATCCTTCTGTACATTTCTCTTTTGCTCATGTTGATTCAGTGGACCATCCCGATGGCTTAGATGATTGATTTGATCAGGTGGTCGTTGATACGGAGAAAAGACTCTGCCGGTTCTCCGGCCTCAAAGGTTATCTTTATTTTTGCCAGGGAGGATTTTTTACCAAAAAAACCACCTCCGGAGACACCTCCAAGGTCAATTCCCAGGGATTGTTCCTCTTCTCGAGGTTGGTTCTTTTTAAAAAGATGCCGTCCTGATTTCTGATCTTCTATCAGGCTGCCAAGGGCTACCTTAAACTCTACCTCCATATTTTTTATTTTTATGGCTGTAGGGGGGACAAGACTCATTAAAGGGACTTGGATGGTGGTAGTACTATCTTTAGCTGCATCCGGATGCATATTGGGGACTTCTACCGCCCAGGTTTTGGCAATACCCCCATTCCTATGGACATGGGCTGCCATTTCTTCATTTTTCTTACTTTCATCCTCTGGCCATTCAAAGTACCGGTCAAGTTGCTCCAGGTGTTGTTGTTCGGTAAGCAGCTGGGCTTCCAGGACAGCCTGATGAATGGCTTGAAGCAGGTTGTCGAGTTTAATTGTTTTCGCCATAAGGTTATTTATTTTTTTCCATCCACACCGGCTTTCTTAAAAACCCTACATGGTAGGTGGTTCGTTGTAGGGTAATCTGATGGTCGCCCACCTGAAAAACTCCCACCGAAATGTCTTTCCCGATGATCCTGCCTTTGGGGTACTCATTAAGGCATTTATTTAATAAGGCCATTTGATTTTCCTGTTGCTCCTCATTAAGTGGGTTGTTTGGGTTGATGTTACCTATGCTTACCCGTTTGACATAGGTAACATCCCCCAAATCAGCTCCCTTGTTTTGCTGTCGGATCATTTCATTTTAGCTGAGTGATGGGTGAGAACCATCAGGACTTACCGGCTTGGTATCGACCAGTTTGCCTGTTTTAGGATCTCTTTTGCTGGCAGCCTCCAATGGAGCGACATTTACATCCAGCGGTGTGGCTGCTGTTGCCATCATGTCCAGAACCCTGGCCAATCCTTCCGGTGTGCCGTGATTGGAAGCAGTTACTTCCACATGGTATTTAGCGGAATTGTCCGAGGTTCGCGTGTTTTCCTTGTGGGTGGCTACCGATCCATGAATTTTCACGGTGGCACTGACAGGCCCCCACCCTATCTTTGCCGAAACATCTGCGGAGGCGTTCATGTCTGTGGAACTGGTTTCAGAGGTGGAACTTTTGACTTCCATGTCAAAGGTAATGTCCACTGTGTCCACCTGAAGATTCGGGATAGGCACCACTGCCAGCATGGGCACCCTGATTTTAACTTCTTCAATGGTACGCTGGGGAGTAGGATTGGGGTTTTTTTCACTTACTTCTGGCACATAAATTCCAGGACGTTCAAACTCAAAGTCTAACATTCTGGCAGCCCCGGTGGTGAATTCTCCGGGCTTCTTGTCTACCGGAACCTGAGTGAATCCTACTGTATTGATAAAATCTGCTGTTGCTTGTGCCAGCTTAACATTTGCTGTAACGGCTGCATTCAAAGGCCCTCCGATCAGGTCTTGCATGGGCAAGCCTTTAAATTGGTCTGACATGTTTACTAATCCTTCTGCCATTTTATTGATGTTTTTGTCGTTAAAAATAAGAATAGTGAATTGTGGGACTTAATATGCTATTCTTTTTGAGAATTGTATTAAAATTTGGGGTGGACAAAAAGTAGACAATAACGGAGTAAAAAAAAGACTTCATCAGGGAGGTCAGATCAAGCCATTTATAAGCATCCTTTTATTGTAGTTATCTGAGATGGTGTTGATTTTCTTTTTAAACCTGTACCTGGCCTTTTTGGTGCCCTCATAGGAGATACCCAATAGGGATGCCATCTCCCTGGTGCTCATCCCCAATTTGAAAAGGGCAGCCAACAACAGTTCGTTTTCAGACAGTTCAGGAAGATCCCTTTTCAGGCATTCCCAATATCCCGGAAACACCTTTTCAAACAATAGCCTGAAAGTACGGCAATCTTCCTGCTTCGAAATTTTAAATCTGGCCAGCTTTTCTAATGCTTCCTGCCGGGCAAAGTTGAGAGAGGATTTTTCAAGCTCCCGCAGGAGTTCCTGATTTTTACTCATGGAATTGGCCAGATTTTCGGAATATTCCAATAATTTTTTTTGCAATCTTTCCTGTTTTTGATTGCTGTCTCTGAGCTGCCGGTCGAACACCCGTAATAATTTTTCCTTAATGCTGAGCTTGTAATAAAAATAAACCAGAAAAACCGAACTTGACAAGGCCATCAGAGCCAGGACCCACTGTATGGATGAGGTGGATGACTCAGGGAGAGGATAGGAGGTGTTTGCCAATGGGGTTTCTTTTTCCCCTTTATTTGTTATTGCTGCATTGGCAATATTTTTGGCTTTCTCCAGAATGATCGGGCTGTCCGATAGCATTTCCTTTAACCCAAGGCTACTGTGATAGACCTGCATGTTCTTTTGTTTGAAATATTCCTTCAATAGGTCTTCAAGTAAATCCCTGTGTAAGGATAGGGCTTTTACTTTTTGGGTATATTCGAATGATGGCTCCCGCCTGGTATTGGCCAGGTCATTGGAGCTTTCCAGAAGCAGGCGGATGCTGTCCGGGTTTGCCTGTTCCTGTTCCACGGCTTTCACCTCAATAATCCCAGGTAAAAGAATTAAAGCCAGTAAAAAAAAAGTAACCTTGGTCACGATTAAAGCTGTTTGGTTTATCATATGGCCTGAATATCAGCCAGATATTCTATGATTAAATTTAATATAAAATTTTAATCAAACCTAAAAGGCCTTTTCAAAAAATCACAATGGGCATCAAAAACAGAAAAAGGTATTTGAAATGCAAAAATAAGTAGCTATTTCTATGGGTTGAGTTGGTTACAAATGAAAAAAGGAGCCGGTGATGACCACCGACTCCTTTACAAATCATGGAGTTGTCTTTTTAGTGAGAGACAGGGCTGACCATCTCTGTTTTTTTAGAATTCTTTTGCCAGAAGAAGAATATGATGAAGAGAACAATCAGAATACCCGGAAACATGGTCATATTGGCCAGGGTAGCCTGTCCGGCCATGAGTTCGAGTTCTTCCCCGCTAAATCCTTCTGCCCTCATGGTTTCTCTTGAGCTATCAATCCAGCCACCTATAATAGGTTGCCAGATGGCGGTAGAAAACATACCAACACCACCAATGATAGACATGCCCAAAGCACCACTAAGCGGCACTCTTTGAGCAACAGCTCCAACCATTACCGGCCAGAAGTAAGCTACTCCCAAGGCAAATATAATGGCGACAAAGTAAGCAATACCACCGGTAACTTCACTAAAAAGGTAAATTCCCACGGTGGCCAGAATGGCTCCAGCCAACAATACGCCTGTTTGGCCCAATCTTTCAACCACAGGACCTGCAAAGAACCTGGCAACAGCCATTACTCCTGTGGTTAATGCCAAAATAATCATGGCATTGGCACCACTATTGGCCAGTACTATGTTTACCCACTGCTGCGGACCAAATTCAGATATGGCGGTGAGCGACATACAAACAAATAGGAATAAGAAAACCGGACTGAAGAGGGCTTTAAAATTATTTAACAAAGAAGTAGCACCTTCCACTTTTGCTTTTGGAAAAGCCTTGCCATAAAATAAGACAGCGTATATCACGGTGGGTACCATGGTGATCCACATCTGAGCTTCCCATCCTAAATTCATAGATGTCATCACATTCGAAATGATGGCACCTAGCATGATTCCTCCGGGGAACCACATGTGAAACCTATTGAGCATTTTGTTCATTTTCACCCCTGAGTACATATCCGCAATCATGGGGTTACAAGCAGCTTCGGTACATCCATTACCAAAGCCAATAAAGAGGGTGGAGATCAATAAGGTGGTATAACCACCGGCATAAATGGTAAGCAAGATACCTAATGTGTGCGCGACAAAGGCCACCCTCATGATATTTTTAGCACCAAACGAATGGTAAACAATTCCTCCGATAATCATGGAAATGGGGAATCCCAGAAACCACATGGAGTTAATGAATCCGAGTTGTGCCCCGGAAAGACCAAATTCTTCTCCAAGCTGCGGAAGGATTCCGGCACGGATACTGAAGGTAAAGGCGGTGGTAATCAAAGCAAAACAACTCCCGTTAAAGAGTGCGCTTTTGTTAATGTTTTCGTTCATTGAGATTGGGTTTAGAAGTTTTAAATATTGTTTTAGGATGATTGATCAAAACTTTCGGACAATATATAAAAAAATGATTTTATCTTTTTGCTTTTATAAAAATTTATGATGAATGACTGATTGGGAGTTTGAACACGAAAGTTTTTCTTGCGAGCCACCTGTAGGAGGCGCCAAATGGATGTGGTAAGAGAATGGTTACCGGAATAACTTGTACCTACCTAAAAGATATCCTCCATTAAATGGCATGTTTACACGCAAAATGGATACTTTTAGATACATTTTTCAAGTTTCGGGATTGAATGGATCTCAAATCACCTGTTAGCTGAATCACAAAAAATAATCTCCTTGTCGAATTGAAAAAATGATCCCTGTTTCTCTCAAATAATCGAAAAACAAAAACGGGAAATACCCTTTACGACTATTTCCCGTTTCATGACATAGAAACCGTGGTTTATATATCATGCCAAGCTACAGTTATTGTGACTTTTCCTTAGTTGCCCAAGTGCATGACCAAAGGTATCAGCGTACTAAATTAAAATCTTTTCAGAATTCAAAATTGGATGGTGGCACGTCTGCGGTTTCCCGTTTCAGGTATTGACAATTAAGTCTGAACCCATTTTGTACTCCTTCCTGTAGCTGAACCAGGTCCGAAATCCTACTTCCGGCCTTTTATCTCTTACTTGATGGTAATAAATTTAGCTGGTATTCCCCTCAATTCCAATAGTTTGTAAGATTATTTACAAACAATTTTTCCACCAATAATTTGAGTATATGCACAAATTATGCACATTATTTTCTATTGTAAGCTGGGCCCTGAAGCGTTTTGTTTGGTTGGGAAAAGTTGATTTAATTTTTGGAACCAAAAAATCCAACCCAATAAAAAAAAATTCGTATATTAGTATGATATCATTTTAATATTAAATCAATATGGAAAAAGTAATCAAACCCCAATCCGGATACCTCTTGATTCTGGTAGCCTTAGGCATTTTAGTCCTTACCATAGTAGCCTTTGCAGCGAAAGCTTTCATCTTTGCGCTTCCTGCTGCACTAATGTTTTTCCTAATCCTGCCAGGGTTTTTTATTGTGGAACCCAACAAAGCCATGGTGCTCTTACTGTTCGGGTCCTATAAAGGAACAGTTAAGGCAGATGGTTTTTTCTGGGTGAATCCCTTTATGAGTAAAAAGAAAATTTCCCTGAGGGTAAGGAATTTCGAAAACAAGCCTTTAAAGGTGAATGATAAAATAGGTAACCCCGTGATGGTGGGTACCATTGTGGTCTGGCAGGTAGAAGATACATTCAAGGCCTCCTTTGATGTAGATGATTATGAGAATTTTGTTCACCTTCAGGCAGATGCTGCTGTTCGGAAAATGGCCGGCACCTATCCTTATGACAATTTTGAAGACGAACATGCAGAAATCACCCTTCGCTCAGGCGTGGAGGATGTGAATAAGTCCCTGGAAGATGAAATCAGTGACCGCCTGCAACATGCAGGAATCAGGGTGATTGAGGCCAGGATTTCACATTTGGCCTATTCCTCTGAGATTGCTTCAGCCATGCTTCAGCGACAGCAAGCGACGGCCATCGTCGCAGCCAGAAGAATGATTGTGGATGGAGCCGTGGGCATGGTAGAAATGGCTCTTGAAGATTTGAAAATTAAAGGAATTATAGATTTTGAAGATGAGAAAAAAGCGGCCATGGTCAGCAACCTGATGGTTGTGCTTTGCTCGGATAAGAATGCCAGTCCGGTAGTAAATGTGGGGACTTTAAACCAATAACCAATGGTTTTTAAAGAAACACAATCCCTAAAAAAGACCTGGCTGATAATTTTTATTCCAGTGATTCCGTTAGTCGTAGGTTTATTGGGATTAACTGGCGGTTTTTCCGGGGAGCAGTCCACACAAGGATGGATTGGTTTCGGTATCATTCTCCTGATTTCCGGACTTCTTTTTACATTGATGCTGGGTATGCGCCTGGAGACCAGAATGGATGCCTCCGGTTTGAGTTTTAGAAGTCCTCCTTTTGTGAATTCCTGGCGTAAATATCAATGGGAGGAAGTGAAAGACATACAATGGCTTTCAACGGGTTCATTTAGGTGGATAGGGGGAATGGGCTTGCACCTGGGATGGAGCCATGGAATACGCCTGGGTTGGAATGGAGAGTGGCGGTATTTGTTTAGTTCCGGAAATGCGGTGCGGGTTATTCTGAAGGACAGGAGATTTGTACTGAGTACGCGCAGACCAAAGGAATTTATGGCTGCCTGGAACGAATGGAAAGTAGGAACATAAGATTATGGCGCAGAAGAAACCCTTTGCCCTGAGGATAGATGAAAGGCTGATGAAAGCCGTAGAAAAGTGGGCTTCTGATGAATTCAGAAGTACCAATGGACAGTTGGAGTGGCTGATCCATGATGCTTTAAAAAAGGCAGGTCGGCTTCCTAAAAAGGATCAGCAGGATGATTCCGAAAGCTGAGTTCAGGCATAAGGATTAAGGAATGGAATGAATTTAGCCAGGGGCAAATACATTATTCGTTGCATAAATGCTTATTTTTAAAATGCCGGTCAAGTGGATTTAAACTATAAAGAAATCAAATATGAGTGAAGAAAATGAAGAAAAAATCAATGGGCTTTTGGAGAAAATGCTTGACAAGGAGCAGGAAGAGCCTTTAAAATATGGAGAGCATTTGGCGAGAATAGGCGGGCCGGAGCTGCGCCAACGCTTGATCAGGCTGATGAAGGAAGGAGACATGGAGCAGGCATTTCTGGCCGGAAAGACCCTGTCAATGATGCCGGAAGAAAAGGATAAATCATTGGATGCATTGTTAGAAGTCATTCATCACCCGGCCAATCATCCTCATAATGGTGGGCTGGTGTCGTTATTGGACGAATTTGATTTGAGCCAGAAATTCGTAGACCTGTTTCGGATTTACCTTTTTGGCAATTTCAAAGCCTCCGCATTGGCTAAAGTTCACCTGGATTACACGGAATTTGATATAAGCCCGAGAACTTTGAAGAAGGCGGAAAAGCACTGGAAACATTTTTTGCACAATGCGTCCCATGATGAAGCCTTTGAGCTTAAGAAGGAGGAAGCTGAAACCATCCTCAAGGAATTGGAGGATTTGTTGTCAGGTTAAATTGAAATTTTTAATTACATTTAAAATCCACCATTTGAATGAAATATGTTTAATAAAACAGTACCAAAAAGCAGCTTCCTGCTACTTTTATTTTCTTTTTTGTGGTTTCACGAATTGCGAGCACAGAAAGATTGGAAGGCGATTCATACTGCGGAAGACCTTTACCAGGCCTATCCTGAGACGGTTAAGGGGATGTTCGAACACCTGGATTTGACCCATCCTGGTATGGAAGAAGTGAGAGCCACCAAAGAAAAGGGAGAGTGGGTAAATGCTGCAGAAAATTTACTCGATTACTATAAGAAAAGCACCAATGCCCGGGATCTCCGAAAGACACTGCCTGCTTCCACTGACCAAACCATTGCCCAGGCAGACACCATTTTACAGGACATTTTTACCATTCAGAATGTCAGCGGCAAGGTTCCCCTGCTCCCGGATGGGCATCGGGATTGGTATTATAAAGGACCTAATAATGACAGGGAGTGGGCCTGGCTTTCCAACAGGCACAGCCAATTGTTACAGGTCATGAATGCCTATTTTGAAACCGGAAACCCAAAATACGCTTCTTATGTGGATATGTTTCTCCGGGATTTTATCATCAAGAGCATGCCCTATCCCGGGGAAAAAGGAACGGAATCCATATGGAGGGGATTGGAGGTAGCCGCCAGAGCAAAGGCCTGGTCCAGGGTTTTTTATGGCATGTTGGAAAGTGAACACCTTTCTCCCGCCACCCGATTGTTGGTGCTGAGTAGCTTACCGGATCATGCCCATTATTCCAGGAATTTTCATGGTGGAAATAATTGGCTGACCATGGAAATCTCCGCACTGGCTACGATAGCAGCGTATTTTCCAGAATTTAAGTCCTCCGATGATTGGTTGGATTATGCCATTGAAGCCATGACAGCAAGTATGCGGGACCAGGTATACCCGGATGGGGTTCAGACAGAGTTGGCTTCGCACTATCACAATGTCTCTTTGCATAATTTTGAACTTTTTAAATCCTTATGTGAAGAGGCAGGCCGCGAACTGCCGGACTATTTCACCCAAACCATAAAGGAAATGTATGGATACATTGCCAGGGCGGTAAGACCAGATGGCCACCGTATCCTGAATAATGATGGAGACAGGGGAAGTGATAAAGAACTCATTCTGCTTGGTGCTGAAAAATTTGACCAACCGGAATGGACTTTTATAGCCAGCAATGGAGCCAGGGGTAGGGTACCAGAAGAAGGCCCTTCTTACTTCTTTCCCTGGGCAGGGCAATTGATTTCAAGAAGTGGGTTTGATGAATCGGCCCATTGGTCCTTTTTTGATATGGGGCCCTGGGGCAGCGGTCACCAGCACAACGATAAATTGCACCTCTCCGTGTCGGCTTTTGGCAAGGACTTTCTGGTAGACGCTGGAAGGTTTGCCTATACCGGAGCAGTAGCCGAAAAATTCAGGCCTTACGCCAAAAGTAGCAAGGGGCATAATGTGTTGCTCATAGATGGAAGTGGACAATTAGCAGGACCAACCCATGCCTCTGAAGCATTGAGCCAGAAATTTGTAAAAATAACACCTGATTTTGATTATGCTTCCCAAAGTTTTGACCGATTTGAGGAGCTGGAAGGTGAGGTTACCCACATTCGCAGCCTGGTCTATGTACGCGACGAATTCTGGGTGGTGGTAGACCGGGTAATTACTGACTGGCCCAGAAAAATTACTGCCTTATGGCACTGGCATCCGGAGATTGACCCCGTCCTGAATGGGTTAAAGGTAACAGGCAAAGGGAAAGGGGGGAATTTGTCAGTCATCCCTGTCGGAGACAAACTTAACTATGAAGTCCAGATGATAAAAGGCCAGGAAAGCCCTGAAATTCAGGGTTGGTACAGCCCGGAATATAATCTGTATGAGGGTAATGTTGCCAGTACTTACGATTTAAGCGTTGGAAAATCGACGAATATGGTCTGGCTACTAGTCCCTTCGAAAGTGGAAAATGCCAGAACTACAGCAAGCATTTTATCTGAGAGCGATGAAATGGTGGAGTTGGAAATAACGAAAGACAACCAGAAATGGCAGTTGATTATTCCCTTTCTTGATAGTGAATCAGCCCATTTACGAGAAAACAATAAATAAAAAAAAAAGGACATCTAACCTGAAAGAAAGATGTCCTTTTTAATTTTTTAATTTAATACAGAGGTGTTCTCTTTGTCTATATTGATGACTTCGACAGTGATGTTTTTTTCCCTGGCGTTAATCTGAAAATCTTTGATGACTTCTATCACATCATAATCAATGATTTTAGAATTGCTACCATCGATAACGACCTTTTTGTTTTCTCCGACTTGTTTGAGGGTTTTGATTAGGGAACCCTTGTTTAGAAAGCTTACCTCCTCAGCAAGAATGATATGGATGATGGAATCATCGTCTTCCCTGGAATCTTTGAAAAAGTGAGAATTTTTGTAATTCCGCTTAAGGATGTACACAATACCTACAATCATGCCCATACCGATACCTTTTAGCAGATCGAAGAAAATGATACCCAATATGGTTATCAGGAAAGGTAAAAACTGGTCCCAACCTAATTTATACATGGATTTAAAAAGAGATACTTTAGCTAGTTTGTAACCAATCACCAATAGTATAGCGGCCAAACTGGAGAGTGGAATCAAATTTAGCAGGTTCGGGATGAGCAATACACTCAGCAACAACAAGACTCCATGGAATATGGCAGACATTTTGGTTTTACCACCTGAATTGATGTTTGCCGAACTTCTTACGATCACTGCAGTAATGGGCATCCCTCCCACGAAACCATTGACTAAATTTCCTGCTCCCTGGGCCAAAAGTTCCCGGTTTGGCGGAGAAACCCGCTTTTGTGGATCTATCTTATCAGCAGCCTCCAGGCTTAAAAGGGTTTCCAGACTGGCGATGATGGCAATGGTTATGGCCACAACCCAAACTTCGGGGTTGAATACTCCCATGAAATCTGGGAAAAACAAATGCTCACCAAGACTGGAAAATCCGGTGATTTCCGGAAGGGTAACCTTATCTTCCGAGTCAATGTAAAGATTAGGGATAACAAATTTAAAAAATTTATTTACTCCAATACTGAGAAATACTGCCAGCAGGGGTCCTGGTATAAATTGCAGATAGCGGTGGTTTTTAATGGCCGGTTTATCCCATAAAATTAAAATTAACAAGGAAACAACTGCTATAATCACTGCTCCATATTCAATGGTTTCCTGAAGTGATTGAAGTGCCATTACAGCTTGCAAGTCATTGACCAATGGAATAAAATCCTCCACCAGTTCGCTTGAGTTGGTGCCAAAAACAAAAGGCAATTGTTTGATGATCAATATAATACCAATCCCAGCCAGCATTCCCTTGATTACGGATGTAGGGAAATAATAGCCAATTACCCCTGCCTTGATGTATCCCAGTACCACTTGAATGGCCCCGGCAATCACAAGTGCTGTCAAAAAAAGCTCATAGGCTTGCAAATCCTCAATGGCATTCAAAACGATGACGGTAAGTCCCGCAGCTGGCCCGGAGACTGCAGTATGGGATCCTGAGAGAAACCCTACTACGATTCCACCCACTATACCAGCAATTACACCTGAAAATAGGGGGGCTCCTGACGAAAGTGCAATACCAAGACAAAGGGGAAGAGCTACCAAAAAAACCACTAATCCGGCAGGTAAATCTGAGCCTAAGTGTGAAAAATATCCTTTTTTATTCGACATAGTTTAGTTATTTTTTTAGTAAAATCGGTCTTTGCAAGTTGATTGTCTTCCTTCCTATCCATTAGAAATGAGACTGAAAACCCACAATTTTCTAGTTAAACAGCCAATATTAGCTTTTTTTATGATTTTGATAAGCAAATTTTATGCAAAAGGGTTCATTTCTACATGGATTTGATAAATAATCTCAGTCATGACCTTTTCCGAAATCCTTTGTGGTTATCTTTTTGAATCACCTGACATGATGACTTTTGCCTGTTTTTAAGAAATTTAGTTCCATTTTTAAGCAACAAAAGTCAAGTTTTGGCTGGTGAAATCAGGCTTTATTTCCTGGGTTTTACTTACCCGTATACGTAAAAGGGCTTATTTTGCCCAATTCCTCTTTCACCACATCCTTTACTTCCAGGGTTTCAATAAATGCTTTCAGGGAATTTTGGCTAATTTTATGATGGGTTCGGGTAAGGGCTTTTAAAGCTTCGTAGGGTTTGGGGTATCCCTCTCTTCTCAAAATGGTTTGTATGGCTTCAGCCACTACTGCCCAATTATCCTCCAGGTCACTATTGATAGCATCCTGGTTAAGCTCAAGTTTTTCTATTCCTTTTGTCAGGGAACGCATAGAAATCAGCATATGTGCCATAGGTACGCCAAGTACACGGAGGACGGTACTATCGGTCAGGTCCCGCTGAAGTCTGCTGACAGGCAGCTTGGCCGAAAGGTGCTCCAATAAGGCATTGGCTATCCCCAAATTCCCCTCTGCATTTTCAAAATCAATAGGGTTCACTTTGTGGGGCATCGCAGAGGAGCCGACTTCTCCGGCTTTAATGCTTTGTTTGAAATAATTCATGGAAATGTATTGCCAAATATCTTTGCTGAAATCCAGAAAAATGGTGTTAATTCTTTTGAGGGCATCCATGTGTGCCGCCAGGTGGTCATAATGCTCAATTTGTGTGGTCGGAAAGCTTCTTTTCAGGCCAAGCTTCTGAACCACAAAATCACCTGCAAATTTTTTCCAATCAATTTCCGGATAGGCTACATAATGCGCATTCATGTTACCTGTGGCGCCTCCGAATTTGGCGGCGAAGGGGATGGCATGAATTAATTCCAATTGCCCGTCCAGGCGACTCACAAAAACCTGAAGTTCCTTTCCCAAACGGGTAGGGGATGCGGGCTGTCCATGCGTTTTGGCCAGCATGGGTACGGCATCCCACTGCAAGGACCGCTTGGCTATTTTTTCTTTTACTTCAAGAATTGCAGGTAAAATAATTTCCTGAATGCCGTCCTTGTACATCAGGGGAATGGCGGTGTTGTTAATGTCCTGAGACGTGAGGCCAAAATGAATGAATTCGGATACCCTTTCCAATCCAAGAGTAGCAAATCGGTCTTTGAGAAAGTATTCTACTGCCTTCACATCGTGGTTGGTGGTCTTTTCAATGTCTTTGATTGTTTGCGCATCTTTTTCTGCAAAATTTTTCTCAATCTCCCTAATGGAATCAAAATGGGATTGTTTTACACTTGACAATTGAGGCAAGGGGAGTTGACAAAGTGCGATAAAGTATTCAATTTCAACTTTCACCCTGTACCTTATCAAAGCAAATTCAGAAAAGTAAGCCATCAGGGGACTTGTTTTGGAACCGTAACGGCCGTCAATTGAAGAAATCGCAGAAAGGGGAGTCAGTACCATAGGTTTAGAGATGCTTATTTTGAAGCACAAAATTAATTCTTATTATTGAAATGGCGAGGCTAGGGCTGGAATAAATTAAAATAAAAAAGGCTCCCAAATACGGGAGCCTTTTAAAATAAACATTGTTAAAGCGTATTAATAGTTGGGATAGTTTCTGATTAATTGCAGCCGCAGCGCATCTGCAGAATTGCTCTCTGCCTGTACCTTTCCCCTGATAACCAGGGTATAGATCCTTCCCTCCCGAAGATGGATATCATTGATCCTAGCTAATTCTTCGCTGCCCTCATCGGATCTTAGTATCAGGTCGGTTTCTCCCATGTCCACGGGGACAAAGTCCGTTATATCCATGAATTCCCTATCATTGATCAATGGACCTTCCTGATTTCTTTGGTAAACACTCACATTCGGGATGTCTGAACTAAGGTTGACCAAACGAATCAGGGCCTTACCCTCATCCGGTGTTTCCAGGCTGTCTTCGGTAAAGAGGGTTTTTACCTGTTCTCCGACTTCTGTCATGAAAAAGGAATAAACCTTTTCTATTTCAAGGGTAACGGTTGTATCCAAAACGGATTCCTGTGTCACAGGATCTTTGAAGGAGAAATTTCGCTCCCCGGTATAGAAATACCAGTAATCGATGTACTGACCAAAATCAAATGATTTTCGGTCATAAACCTTGTTGTCTACCTCAATTTTAATTTCATTATTTGCCCGGGTCCCATTGAAAAAGGATACATAGGCAGTAGGAGTATTCTCTAAATTTCCCTCGTCCATATCCAGACAAGAAAAGGTAAAAGGGATCGTGACCAGGATCCAGGCCTTTCTCCAGCTGACCCTGCTGCTTTTTAAGTAGTTTAACATTTGTGCTTTCATTCAATAGTTTGGTTTAATCTTGTGTTGCCAATACGCTTTAAAAGGTAAAAGTGCTACAGTAGCAAGGAAAATATTTTAAAACAAATGGAGAACCTAAAAGAGCGACTGATAGTTAGCATTATGAAATTAATGTTTTGCCTGTAGGTAATTGAAGGCAGGAATGTTATTTTTGAACGTTAGGAAATAAAAATATAGCCATAGGAGAAATGTTATTTAATTTATTTAATAGGGATAAGGAAAAACCCCAAAAAAAGGAAGATAATTATTTAACCTTAAGGATCAGGGAAACTGTGATGGAGACAGCAGATACCATGACCGTTTATTTTGAACAACCCGAACCTTTTCTGGAATACCAGGCGGGTCAGTTTTTAACCCTGATTTTAGAAATAGATGGTAAACAGGTAAGAAGGTCTTACAGCCTTTGCACCTCTCCATTTGTCGACCCTTTTCCCGGGATTACAGTGAAAAGGCTCAAGGGAGGTCTGGTTTCGAACTACATCAATGATCATTTTTTCCCGGGGAAGCGGGTTGGGGTGATGAAGCCTTTAGGCAAATTTGTGACTACGTATCACTCAGAAAATCGTCAGGTTTATGGCATGATTGCAGGAGGAAGTGGAATCACGCCAATTATGGGTATTGTTAAATCCATTCTGGTAAATGAGCCCCATGCCAAAATTCATTTGCTGTATTGCAGCCGCTCCCTGGAAATGATCATCTTCCGAGAAGTATTGGAAGACCTTCAGAAAAAATTTCCTGGTAGATTGTTGGTCAGTCATCAACTGAGTCAACCCGAGGCTGAATGGGAGGGAAGCTGCGGCAGGTTGGATCAGGAGAAGGTAAAACAGTTTTATCTGGAAAATTTCGGGTCTTTTGAGCCAAATCAAAAGTTTTTCATTTGTGGCCCGGAGGGACTCATGGAAACCAGCCGGAATGCCTTGCAACAGCTCAGTATACCTGGAGAGGCAATCCTGACGGAGAGTTTTTATCTGGACAAAGAGGAAGACAATCCTGAGGCCGATTTGGGGGATGTCATCAGCCGACCTGTGAAAATTATTTTGGAGGGTGAAGAATATGCCTTCGATGTGGGCCCTAAAAAAACCATCCTGGAGGCTGGCCTGGATGAGGGTTTGGATATGCCTTACTCCTGTCAAAGCGGCTTGTGTACCGCCTGTATGGGAAAATTGATTTCTGGAGAAGTGAAAATGGATGAGGATGCCGGTTTGAGCGAGCAGGAAATCAAAGCAGGATACATCCTCTGTTGCTCTTCCAAACCTGCCGGTTCGGATGTAGTCATTCAAATTGAATAATGGATAGGGATTTACTGATTTTGAAGTTGAAGAAAGATTTCAGGCTTTTGGAGACCAAGGTATTGCTATTGATTGCAGTTCCCTTGCCCCTTTTCTCCTTTGCCTACTTGTATACCAGTAGTGGCAACCTGCAGTTTGATTTGCCAGTTTTCCCTCAGATATTCAGTCATTTGATATTTGCAGTGGTTATATCATTGTTGTTATTCCAGTATTTTGCCTTTCAAAAGAAGGTAGGTCCCATAAGGAATAGTCAGGCTTCATTGAATGAAAAAGTGATGTGTTATGGCAAGGCCACC
This sequence comes from Cyclobacterium sp. SYSU L10401, assembly GCF_010993705.1. GTDB lineage: Bacteria > Bacteroidota > Bacteroidia > Cytophagales > Cyclobacteriaceae > Cyclobacterium. Next base: position 842,032 of record NZ_WOFO01000001.1, read on the forward strand.
TATGCGAGGTATTGGCATTTATTCTGGGTTGGTATACTGAGTGCAACAGGCTTGTTTTTTTTCGATAATCAGGTGTTTACCATTGCTTATGCCCTGAATTTGATATTTATTTCTCTCGGAAAACCTACTCCAGACAGGATTATCAGAATCTTGAAATTGAAAAAAGAAGAAAAGGAAATGGTCTATCAGATCAATCGAAGGGAAAACTAAACCCGGCTAATGCCATGGAGACGAAGAGGAAACGCCAACGCATTGGCCGGGTTATGAAAATGGATGCCTGCCCTATTTGTCAAATGGGCTGAATCACGATGTTTCCTGAGCTGATCTTGCCTTTTATCGTAGGGTAATTTCCGTTCCGAATAACCAGTGATTTGGATTTGGATTGTTGGTTTATCCGGATATTTCCGGAGCCAGCCTGCAGGTCAAAATTATAGGTTTTGAAATCACTTGGCGTGCTGATTTGAATATTCCCGGATGAGCCACTTAATTGGGTAGATTTTCCTAAACCTGCATGATTGGCTTTGATGTTACCGGAGGTGATTTCTAACCGGCCCAATTCACCTATATTCTCAAGGCGCATGTTTCCGGAGGTAAGGCTGGCATTCAAAATTCCTGCCACCTCCTGGGCTTTTAACTGCCCGCTGGTAGCCTTGAAGTCTACATCCCCCTCAATATTTGATAGGGAGGCATTGCCAGATGTCAGCCGGCAGGAGACATTTCCACTGATTTTTTGCAGGTTTAGGTTTCCCGAACTTCCTTTTATCCAGATTTTCCCTGCCAGGTTTTCTACATTGACTTGGCCTGAGCTGATTTCAAGGTGAGTCTCACTGGCGTCGACACCTGATACTGCTAACGTGCCCGAACCACTTTTTATATCCAATAGCAGGTTGGTAGGCCCCTTCAGATGGATGTGTTTTTTAGAATTCCAATTTCCCTTTGGAGGGTTATAGGCGATTTTCAGGGTGTTGCCTACCGTTACCATTATCAGGGACTTGTCAGTAATTTCATTTTCTCCCAACAAAGCATTAAGAGAGATTTCTTTCAGTCCTTCCTGGCCTTCATATTTTATGGGGATGCCACTGGATTTAATTTCTAGTTTTTGTATCCCTGAAAATGACTTTTCTATCAGTTCCTGGGCCTCTATGGACATCAAACCCAGGAAGAGCAGGAGCAGAGTTAATGTGCTGAGCTTTAAATTATTTTTCATGAATGAGTATAGGTTTAAATTAAAATACGATTCCGAAACTGAAGGGGTGTAGCTCAGGACTGAGGGAATTGTGAAACAAGGGATTTAAATCATAGGTGGTGAAAAACGTGATGCTTTTAAAGCCAACTTCACCCCGGATGCCGTACCTGAAATTATTCAGGTAGCTTCCTGCGGGTAATTTATCCTTGTTTCGGGAGGAGCCGCCAATTTCCCGGTATACAAACTTACTTCTGCCTCCAAGCCGGTAGCCGGCATAGGGACCAATACCGATGCGCAGCCCGTTTCTGCCATTGTCATTGAGTTTGCCAAAATCAAGTTTAAACATGGTTAGGGCGTTTAGGTAGGAGGCGGATATCTTACTCTTAAAGCCGTTGACATCCGTCCTGTTTACCATGTTGATGCCATCCTCCGAACCAATGGCCTGGTAGCTGGGATTATCGAGTTTAAAATTGTACCAGCTAATGCCCAAACCAAAATCCCAATAAGCACCTTTGGTTATTTTTTGACTTGCCATCCAGTGAAAGCCTACATTCCAGCTCCCCCATCCTTTGGGGCTGAAAGCAGATCCGGCTCCGGGGATGGTACCATTTTCAAAATAGCTGTTGATACCCAGATCTGTATTCAGATATGTTCTGAAAGGGGGATCTTTCTTTTCTTTAGGGCTGGTTTCCATCTTCACTTTGGTCCTGCCACCAGTTTCATCTACTATGATCTTATACCTGCCAATGTTAACTTCTGTTTCTCCCACATTTTCATAGATACTTACGATTTCCTTGTTGCCATCTTTTTGCCTCATCTCGATGACAGTAACTACCCCTTCGCTTTCATTTTCCGGAATGTTGAGTTCTTTAATAATCTGGTTGATATCCATGCTTTTCAAGCGCTCAAAATCCTCCGGGTTGTCTATCAGAAAAACTACTTTTCCGGATTTTCCAAACTCCACAATAATGCTGTCATTGACAGGCTTCTCTTCTGGAATGACAGGATTTCCAAATGCCAGTTGCACAAGGGCCATCAGTAGTATGGCGATTAAATACTTTTTCATATTTATCAGGTGTTTATACAATTATCTGTTTACTCTCTTTTCTCTTTTATTACCCAGGGAGGCGAAAAGGTTGTTTTTGGCATCTTGTAACTCACCAAAACCCTCGTCTACTTTATTGAAAAACCCACCAATTTTATTTTCCAGTCCATCTACCAGTTTTTCTTTATCGGGTTGTAAGGCATAGCCTCTGGAGACAATTCTGACCGTGTAATCATCTTCTGTCCCGATCTCTCCTTGCGAAGCTTCTTCCTGGGCCAGGTCTATATCTGGAACAGGGATGAACTCCTGCCACTCAGGTTCTATTGCTGCAGGAGGGTCAGGCATAAGCTCCTGCTTTCTGGGAGCGGCGTTTTTGTCTTCAGCCTGCGCAATTAAAGGGCTTTCTTCTGTCGTTTTTTTGGGAAGTAACGGAGTGTTTGCTGAGCTTTTTTGTTCCTTTTCGTGCCGTACTACTTGCTCAGGTTCATTGGTCTCAACCTGATCTGTATCATCATCCGTTTCTTCCTGGCTGACATAAGTTTCTTCGGATTGAATGCTTTTATTCATGTCCTGGGAGAGGGGCTGATTGATCTCAGGCATTTCAAACCTGATTAAGAACCAGCTGAAGCCCAATAACAAAACTGCAGCGGCTGCCCAGCCTTTCCAAAAGACAATTACCGGCTTTTTCTTCTTTTCCAGCCTGCTTGAAATCTCCTCCCATACCCAATCTTCGGGGACTACCTGATGATCCGATAGCCTTTGACGGATTCTTTCATCGAGATGATTCTTCTTATCCTCCATTGTTCTTCTCTTTTTGTTGATTTGGTTTCAGCTTTTGCTGAAGTATTGCTCTTGACCTGCTTAGTTGGGATTTGGACGTGTTTTCCGAAATGCCCAGCATTTCTGATATTTCCCTGTGGGAGTACCCTTCAATGGCATAAAGGTTAAAAACCGTTCTGTAGCCCAGAGGAAGAGCAGCTATTACCTGAAGCAGTTCTTCTGTATCAAAATCTCCAATTTGTGGATTGAACTCAACCATTTCCGTTTGCGTATCCCAATCTACCTCCATCCGTAATTTTTGGTTTTTCCTGAGCGTGAGCAAGGCCTGTGTTACTATGATTCGTTTCATCCATCCTTCAAAACTTCCAGCATTTTTAAATTGCGATAAATTTTCAAATATTTTCATAAACCCCTCTACCAAAACGTCTTGTGCCAAATCATGATCCTTGATGTACCTAAGGGATATGGCTAGAAATTTACCGGAATACTGTTCATACAATTCCCTGCAGGCTAATCTTTCACCTTTTAAGCAAGCTTCGATCAAAGCGGTTTCTTCCGTAAATCTGTTTTTGGCTGGCATTATTTATGGCTTACAATTAGGTAGATACATTTGACCAAATGATGGTTGCATGCCAGCATGAAATTAATGAAAAATTTTTTTTCAGGCCTTACAAATAGCTTTTAAAAAATTGAATGTCAATCATTTGTAATCAGTAGGTTGCCTGGTAATCAATAAGTATTTTTATTCTATTCCATCCGCTTTTTTCTATGGTTACCGGATGAATGTAGCTGTCCAGATCAAAGACATTAGCGAAATAACCTTTTTCTTCTACGGTAAATATGGAATACCTGCCCGGCGGAAGTTCTACTTTAAAATAGCCCTCTTCATCGGTTTCAACCTCCTTCACCAGGGGCGTTTCAATATCACCAAAAAGGTAATCTCCCAGGTTGGCCTGGTTGATATGCGTGAGTTCATGGATTCTCAAGGTTCTTTTGGTGGGTTTTCCAACTTGCTCCGGTGCAGCCTGTTCTTTGTTTTCAGAGAATTGGGGCATTTGGTTGCCTTCTACCCAAAATACCTGTCCTTCTATACCGGCCGATTGGTCCCTATCCCTTGGTTTTTGTGGATCATCTGTTTCCTTTTTTTCTTTCATTTCCTCCGCTTTTTGAGACTTAATTTTTGAGGATTTACAAGAAAAAAGGCAGCAGGTGGCCAATAGCCCATAAGCGAATAATCTTACAACTGTTTTCATAAAAAGTAATTAAAAATATTCCCGATAAAATTATGAATTACAAGAAGGTCAAACACCAGGACCTACCCTAAATTCCTGAAAATAGTTCAAATGACTCCAGGTATTGGGGACAGATGGTGTTCCATTCAAATTTGTCTTTCAAAATTCCGGCCAGTTTTTCGCTGGCCTGTTTTTCTCCATGCACCAGAAAGGTAATTTTTGGTTTGGAAATGAAATGCTCACACCATTGGATCAACTCGGTCTGGTCAGCATGTGCGGACAATCCATCAATAAAATGGATGTTGGCTTTTACGGCTACGTCTATGCCATAAATTCGGCAAATTTTGTCACCATCAAGGATTTTGCGCCCCCTGGTGCCTTCAGGTTGATAGCCCACAAATATTACACTGTCATTCTCATTTGGTAAGCGGTGATACAAATGGTGTAATATCCTTCCTCCGGTAGCCATGCCGCTGGCAGAAATAATGATGGCATTGCCTTCCAGGTGGTTCAGACTCATGGAAGCCTCCTGGTCTCTGTAGTAATGGAGGTTTTTATGAAGAAATGGGTTAGCCTCCCGATCTTCCAAGGAGGGACCAAGATGGTGGTAGTGGGAGAATTTTTTGTAAAGTCCTGTCACATCGATGGCCATAGGACTGTCCAGGTAGATGGGGATATCTGGAATGAACCCTTTTTCCTTCAGGCGATGAAGGTAGTATAGGATCATTTGGGTTCTTCCCACAGCAAAAGAAGGAATCAGGGAAACGCCTCCATTTTGGTAGGTAGTCCGGATGATTTGTGCCAATTGTTTGTCCAGGTTTTCGGATTCATTGGTTCGGTCCCCATAGGTGGATTCCAAAAAAACAACATCTCCAAAAGGTATTTCAGCAGGTGGGTTCAAAATGGGGTCCTTGTATCTACCCAGATCCCCTGAAAAAATTATTTTCTTTTCCTGATTATCTCCCTTGATTTTTAGTTTTAAAATAGCAGCACCAAGGATGTGTCCTGCATTGTATGCGGTAAGGCTGATGGAATCATTTAATTTTAATTCCTCTTCAAAAGAAATGGGCTTCAATAGAGGAAACACACTTTCTGCATCTTTTTGGGTAAATAGGGGCAGGGGCTTTTTATGTTTAGAATACCCTTTGCGGGCTGCAAATTTTGCCTCTTCCTCCTGAAGCTTTCCGGCATCCAGCAGCAGTATTTTTACCAATTCAAGCGTAGGTTCGGTGCATACAATCTGCCCCTTGAATCCTTCTTTGACAAATTTGGGAAGGTAGCCCGAATGGTCAATGTGGGCATGTGTTAACAAAACCATGTCTACATCCGAAGGATCTGTAGGAAAGCTATCCCAGTTACGAAGCCTGTAGTCCTTTAGGCCCTGGAATAAACCACAATCTACCAGTAGCTTAAATCCACCAGCCTCCAGCAAAAATCTGGAGCCGGTCACAGTACCTGCACCACCCAAAAACTTTACTTTTACATCCATCTGACTTCTCTTAATTTGCGGACCTGAAAGTAAGAAAAAAGCGGTTGATACCCATTGATTATTCCATAAAATACCTTTCCTGAAATTGGCTTCTTGACAGGCTGTCCGCCGTGGATTGCCTGTGATCATTGATACAATTCAAACATAGCAGACCATCTTCATTGAATACCCAATGGTGTCTACTGCTAATATCTCTCGATTTATAGCCATGTTGATTCAGCGTGTTTTTCAAAATGGGCAATAAAGACCTATCCAGGACAAAAGGTTTATTCATTGGCAGGTAGAGTGTCTGATTCAATTCCTGCATCCGAAACTTCGCTGGTTTGGGAAAAGTCAATATTTTGCTGAATACCAATACACTGTCCTCCATTTGCAGGTTGTAGTTGACAGAAGATGCATTTTTTAAGGCATCCTCCCGGGTTGAACCTTTGGAGGAAAAACGTTGCTCCACATAAATTTTATCAGCATCATGTCCCCTTATCTGAAGGTGCACCAATCCCCAGTCTTTATTTTCCAACAAACCATCTTCTCCTTTGACCAAAAGCGTTTCCTCTGGCACTTCCAATTCCTGATTTACGGAATGGATTGCCCCAGACTTAAACTGGCTGATGATTTTGGGTGCCTGAAACGAACAGATCAATATACTCAAAATCCATATTCCAAACATGACAAAACCAAACCTGCCATCTATCAGGTTTCTTTTGATTAGCACACTCAGGCCCAGGAGTACCAAAGCGATGCTGGGGATCAATGCGATAACAGCAGCCGCTATTGCCAACCAAAATGGTAAAAGTTCTCCAATCGCTTCAATGGGAAACCCATCCATGACATAATTCCAACCACTTTGACTCAATATTTCAGAATATAATCCAAGGAAACCAAGAGGTATTATGATCAGGATCATGCCCAGAAAAAATATGATGAGTCCGAAGACGACACGGACCACCTCCAGTAAAAATCTCCCAAATGGACCAAGGGCTTTGCCAAGACCATTTATGACCATGCCAAGAAATCTAAATGGAGCAAGTACAACGGACTTGGCTGCAGATTCCTTTCTGGTGGATTCGCTGGAGAGGTTTTGCTGTAGGGTGTTTTCAATGTTACTCAGGGTGATGGCGCCTCCTTTCATTTCTATCCTTTCTGTGATGGATTTGGCCATGGGGGTAATGATCCAGAGGATCAGGTAGAGTACAAAGCCAGAGCCACCGGCAAATATCAAACCCACAAATGCCAGCCTCATCCAGATAACATCAATATTGAAATAAGCAGCCAGGCCACTTCCTACGCCACCCATCACCCTGTCATCGGGGTTTCTGTATAGTTTTTTAATGTTTTTGTCTTCCGGCCTTTCATCCGATACCGGTAGAATGATCCAAAGCAGGATATAGGCGGCGACTGTCCACCACCCGATGGCCATTCCCAAATGCAACCGGTCAGAAAAGAATGGTATGGGTAGGTTGTTAAAGCTAAGGCCACCACTGAAGACCAGCAATATGGCAATCAACCTGGTCCACAGGGGATCAATGGAAAGGTAGTTGGCGAATCCGGCACAAACACCACCCAGAATTTTTGTATGTACGAGTCGGGTTAGTTTTTTATAGCCTTTTCCGGAGTTTTGATTGGGAGGGGTTATGTACTTGTAGAAATCATTATGCCCTTCCTCCGATTTGTTTCCTTCCTGCATGTCTTGCTCCACAGCCTTAAAATCTGCTATGGTTCCCATTTTATCAATCAGGTTGCTCACATTTTCTGCAGTGATGACCTGCTTGTTGTTCTTCAGGTTGCTGAGAAAAATTTCAGCAATCCTGTTTTCTATGTCCGTAATGATTTCCTGATTGTCCTCATATAAGGAGAAATGCTGGTTGATGGCATCCAGATAATGCTTTAGCGAGGTATAACCATCCTCTTCAATGTGAAATAGTATCCCGCTGATATTTATACTTATTGTCTTCTTCATGATTTTCTATGGCTAAGGTTAAGAAAATTAAGTTTAATAACCTGATTGCTGCTATTGGTTTTTTGGTTTTTTGAGAATTTGATTGACGGAGTTGTCCAGGTCCAGCCAGGTTTGATCGAGCTCTTTCAAAAATTCCTTTCCTTCCGGGGTGATGGAATAGTATTTTCTAGGGGGGCCGGTTTCGGATTCTACCCATTTATAGCTGGCTAGTCCGGAAGTTCTTAACCTGTTTAGAAGGGGATACAAGGTTCCTTCAACAACGATTAGCTGCGCACCTTTGAGTTCATCTATCATATCTGTGGCATAGACTTCACCCCTGGCAATAATATGTAAAATACAGAATTCCAATATTCCTTTCCGCATTTGGGTTTGGGTGTTTGAAGCTTTCATTTTTTCTTGATTAATAGCTTTTAGGGATTAAGCCCAATAATTTCATTTCTATTTATGCTGATACAAGAAAAATAATACCAATTTTTTAACAGGTACCTTGTAATACTTCTTTCCAGTATGAATCATTTTTGGACATTGACCAGAATCAGACCTGAAATGCGGAATTAAGTCCTTAAAGGGCATGTTTTGGTATTCAAAATGGAGAAAAAAATTCTTTCAAAATTGAGCTTCATCAGTCGGACAAAGAAGCCATTCTGAAAATCAAGTCATCTGCGAACAGTTATGTGTTCACTTTTGAACAATACTTTCAGGATTGCGGGTAAATTTTTAATTTCAAAATATTACCATTGATTATTTTCTTTTTACTTTGCAACAGAATTATTATTTAACCTTATGATTTCCAGGGCTAATTTTTGTGTGTTGGTAGGGCTGTTGCTGTTTGGATCTGTCAAGGGACAGGGAATTGCCCCAAAATATTCCAATGAATTCATGAATATTGGGATAGGTGCCAGGGGATTGGGCATGGCAGGTGCCCAGGTAGCTGCTGTGAGGGATGTCACTGCTGCTTATTGGAATCCTGCTGGTTTGATTGGAGTGGCCCATGAGCATGAGTTTGCCCTTATGCATGCGGAGTACTTTGCCGGTATTGCCAAATTTGATTTTGCAGCTTATACTACCAATATACAAGAGGACAACCAGATCGCTATATCTTTGATCCGTTTTGGGGTAGATGATATTCCGGACACCCGCTTTTTATATGATGCTAACGGAGCCCTGAATTATAACAACATTCAATTTTTTAATGCGGCAGATTATGCCCTTCTGCTCAGTTATGCCCGGGATGTGAGCGATAATTTTAAGTTGGGGGTCAATACCAAGATCATTCATAGAAATGTAGGGAAATTTGCCAAAGCCTGGGGTTTTGGTTTGGACTTTGGTGCCATTTACCTGTGGAATGGCTGGCGTCTGGGCTTAATGGCCCGGGATGTGACGACTACCTTCAATGCCTGGTCTCACAATGCAGATTTGGTAAGAGAGATTTATGACCAGACACAGAACGAAATCCCCATTAACAGCATTGAACTGACGCTCCCCAGAGCGATTTTTGGCCTTGCCAAGGTTTTTGAAATTACTTCTGATATCAACCTTCTTGCCACCATGGATTTCGATTTCACCTTCGATGGGCAGCGCAATGCGCTATTTGGAAGCCGTATTTTCAATATAGATCCGAAGATAGGAGCTGAGCTGGATTATAAAAGCACGGCTTATTTCCGCTTAGGGGCCGGTAATTTCCAAAGATTAACCAATTTTGACGGAAGTAAGTATTCCAGCTTGCAACCCGGTTTTGGTTTGGGGTTTAAAGCCAGTGAAAAGGTATTGATTGACTATGCATTGACAGATATTGGAAGCATTTCTGAAACACCATTTTCTCATGTTTTTAGTGTTAAAGTTTCATTGAATCCTTTAAAAGAGGATTTTAGGATTTATGGGGGTTGGGAAAACAATTAGTCAGAGAATGTTAAGAGTATTTATTTTATTGATTTTCTATGGTGTTAGCTCATCTGTTTTTGGCCAGGCAAGCCAATGGGTGAAATATGACCAGGATTATTTTAAAATCCCAACGGCGACAGATGGTGTTTTCCGATTGAGCTATACCACTTTTTCAGCATCTGGCTTGCCATTGGAATCTTTGGATCCCAGAGAAATACAGGTTTTTCACCGGGGCGAAGAGGTAGCAGTTTACATCCACGGGGAGGAGGATGGCGTTTTTGACCAGGGAGATTACCTGGAATTTATTGGCAAAAGGAATGACGGCACTTTGGATTCCGCCCTATATGGCAGCCCGGATTTACTACCCAACCCCTTCTACAATACCCATAATGATACCACTGCCTTTTTCTTAACCATTTCCCCCGGTCAAAGAGGTAAGCGGATGGACACCGCATCCTTACCAGGCGGAGCGGAAGAAATTTCCGGATACCAAAAATCCGCTTTGGAACATTTTGCAGAACAGTATTCCCTGGGTAAAATTTATTTTCCCGGGGTGAGATTATCCAGCTACGATGAGGGACAAGGCTGGACATCCTCCATTGTCACCAAGGGATCCAGTCGGTCAGTGAATTTTTCAAATCTTGGAGAAGTCATAGGGGATAAGTTACCGACACTTGAAATCGGACTTGTGGGTCGGTCAGAAACCCCTCACCTGACCTCTGTTAGGGTCGGGCCTTCCGCAGGCGCACTCCGGGAGCTGGGACAATATGCATTTGACGACTTTCAAAACAGGGTTTTTCTGGAAAACCTTCGCCCGACTGATTTTTCAACTGAAGGCCAACTTTTTGTAAGCATCACCTCTCTCGGTGTAAATAATGCCGTGGATAATATTTCGATCAATTATTGCAGGGTGGTTTACCGATCGAGAGGTTTATCAGGTGATTTTGAGAAAGAGGTCTTAGCATTTGAGGAGGCGGATAAAATGCTAACCATACCAGGGGTAAGCAGGGATTATGTCGCCTACGATATCAAAGATGCCAATAATCCGGTTAAATATGGTTTAAATCTGATGGAGGATGAGCTTCAGATTCCCACCGGGAGTCAGGGAAGAGCGGGGACTGTATTGTTACAAAATCTCAATCAGGTGAAAGAAATCAATGTATTGCAACGGGTAAGGTTCAGAAATCTCTTGGCGCAAAATGCCAATTTTCTGATCATTTCACATGAGAGATTAAGGCGACCGGCCAGTAATTATGGAGACCCGGTGGGTGCATATGCCGCCTACAGGGCTACCCCGGCAGGAGGGGGATTTGACACTTTGACAGTGAATGTACAGCAGTTATACGATCAATTTTCTTTTGGAGAAAAGTCCCCACTGGGCATCCGGAATTTTTTAAAGGAATACAATGATCGATTCAGGCCGGAATACCTGCTGTTGGTTGGAAGGGCATATGGAATGATCAATACGAGAAGGCAGGCAGGGGTAACGTATTTTTACAGAAATAATCCTTCCTTATTTGATTTTCAGGAACTGGTACCGGCATATGGTTATCCCTATTCTGACAACCGATTTGTGGTGGGATTGGATCCCGAGGATCCATTGGGACAAAACATAAGTATTGGCCGGATCCCTGCCAGGACCCCGGATGATGTGGGTGCCTATTTGGATAAGATTAAGGAAAAAGATGCCATGGGAGTTTCTGAACCCTGGCAAAAAAATATTGTCCATTTGAGTGGAGGCAGATCGGCTTTTGAATTGGAACGGTTTTTTAATTTTCTAAATGGATTCAAAGCGGTAGCCGAAGATGTTTATCTGGGTGGAAATGTGCAAACGATAAGGAAGAGGTCAAATGAATCTACAGAATTGATCAATATTTCAGATGAAATCAATGATGGGGTGGGTTTGGTGACATTCTTTGGCCATGCCGCTCCCTCGACCACGGATATTGATATTGGATTTGCGAGTGTCAATGAAATGGGTTATCGCAATGAAGGAAAATACCCGGTATTACTTTTAAACGGCTGCGATGCAGGGAATGCCTATGGGGATGCCTATACTTTTGGTGAAGACTGGATAGTCACACCAGAAAGGGGGGCATCCAACTTTCTGGCTCATGCTGATATTGGAATAGATGTCTACCTCAGGAGGTATAGCGAATCCTTTTATGCCAAGGCTTTTGCAGATTCATCCTTGATTTACCAAAGCCTGGGTAAGGTAAAGGTGGAGGCCGAGCGACAGCTTTATTCCAGGTACGGAGGCTCGGAAGTAAACCAATCCCATGCCAATCAAATCATACTTTTGGGTGATCCTGCATCCCGCATGTTTCCAGCCAATAGGGCAGATTATGCCATTTTGCAGGAAGATGTGGTCCTGCAGGGAATAGGGGGGCAACCTTTAAACTCCCTGGCTGATTCGCTCGAGTTGTCGCTGCTGATCAGGAATTTGGGACGGGTGGATTTGGATTCTGTAAGTTTGGATATTGAGAGGCAATTGCCTGATGGAAGCGTCCTCAGCATTGAATCAGGAATGATTACCCCGGTTTTCAGACAGGACACTTTGGTGATTTCCATCCCCAATACGGGAATCAGTTCGTTTGGCGACAATATTTTCACCATAAACATCAATGATGACCGGGAGATTGATGAAATGACCTTTTCAAACAATTCCGTTTCCGCTTCCTTTTTTGTTCCCTTAAGCGGCACTTTGAACCTCTTTCCATTGGAGTTTGGTATCGTTAACGAAACGGAGGTATCCTTGATAGCGCAGATCCCAGGCTTTCTTCAGGAGGCCAGAAACCTGGTCATCCAATTGGATACAACGGCTGATTTTTCCAGCTCCAGGAGGAGAGAAGTAAGGATAACCACTGAGAATCTGGCCAGGTGGGAGGTAGCGCTTTTTGATAATATTCCAGCAAGGGATTCGCTTACCTTTTACTGGCGGACAAGGTTTTTATCCCCCAGAGAAGGTGAGGACGCTTCCTGGAATACCAATAGTTTCTCCTATATCCATAATGGTCCTGAAGGATGGACCCAAAGACAATTGCCTCAGTTTTCAGGAAACCAGCTGGATAATATACAGCTCAATTTGACCGATGGAGAATGGCAATTTCAGGAGACGGCCTTGAATATTGATATTTTCACTTTTGGAGCAGATACGGAAGGATATGATGTAGAGAATACCCAAATCATGTTGAATGGGGTGTCTTATATCCTGGATACATTTAATCGCTTTTGCCCCAATGGGTCCCTGGGTTTGATGGCTTTTGACCACAGGACCTTAGAGCCTTATTTGCCCGTTCCTCTGGTTACTATTGATGTTTTGGATTCTCGTTCTTGTGGTCGGGTGCCGCAGGTGATACAGAGTATTCGAAATGCGAGTATCACAGGTCCGAATGGGACCATGTTATTGGATTTTGTGGATGGTATGAAAACGGATGATTATGTCGTAATTTTTTCTGTAGGGAATGTTACTTTTTCGGACTGGCCGGATAAGGCCTATTTAAAAATGAAGGAATTGGGAGCAAATGAGGCTACCCTGCGGAATCTTCAAACAGGAGATCCCTATATCCTATTTGGGAGGAAGGGAATGAAACCGGGTGAGGCAATAGAAGTAGTTCCCGATATCAATGGGGCGTCTCCAAGGGAGTCCCAGGTGATTTCTTTTGAAACTGATATCACGGGATATTTTCCTTCTGGTAAAATTCTTTCTCCAAGGATTGGGCCTGCCGCTGAATGGATTAGTTTTTTCAACGAAATCCAAAGTAAAAATCTTTTTGAAAGTGAAAGAAGTAGCATGGGCATAGTCGGGGTAACGCAAGATGGAGGAGAGGTGCCCTTACTCAGCGACCTGGATGATGAACGGGCGGATCTCTCCCGGTTTGATGCAGAAAGCTATCCCTACCTGAGATTAAGGTATGCCCTGGATGACATGGAGACCAATGCCCTGCCTCAATTGGCAAAGTGGCAGGTGGACTATACGGGCGTGCCGGAAGGGGTTTTGGTTTTAAAAGATAAAAGAACATCATCCCAGCTATTGGAAGGAGAATCGGATGAGCTTGAATTTGAATTTGTAAATATATCCAAGTACGATTTTACAGATTCCATTACCATTGATTATACCTTTCAAAACATTGATCAAAAAAGAATCGAGCAGGCAAGCAAAAAAATTCCGGCGGTAAAAGCCGGTGCGGTAGCATCCTTCACTTTGGGTTTCAATTCCGAGGGTAGGCCGGGGGATAATTCCCTCAATGTTTTTGCCAACCCCAGAATAATACCTGAGCAACTTTACCGAAATAATGTTCTTGACCTTCCCGGTTTTTTTAAAGTAAAAGGAGATGATCTCAATCCCATACTGGAGGTTAATTTTGATGGTAGGAATATCATGAATGGGGACATTGTTTCTCCCACTGTAGTCATCTCAGCCCTGGTAAAGGATGAAAATAAAATAGCCCTGAAAAAGGATACGCTGGGTATGGAACTGATGATCCGGAAGCCTTGTGAAGGCTGTGATTTTGAAAAAATAAGTTTCAGCAACCCGGAAGTGAAATGGTTTGAAGCTACCGAAAACTCGGATTTTAAAATTGAATATCAACCGGGGCCTTTGGAGGATGGCCTCTATACTTTGCGGATCAACGCCAGCGATGCTTCCGGTAATGAAGCGGGGTCCGATCCCTATGAAGTGAGTTTTGAGGTAATCAATGAGAGTCAGATCACCCACTTTTACCCTTACCCCAATCCGTTCAGCAACAATGTGCGCTTTGTATTTACGCTCACAGGCTCAGAGATACCCGATGAGATAAAGATTCAGATCATGACCATCAGCGGCAAGGTGGTCAAAGAGATATTTCAGGATGAATTGGGCCCGGTAACGATTGGGAATAACATTTCTGCCTATGCCTGGGATGGGAAAGATGAATTTGGAGATCAATTGGCCAATGGCGTTTACATTTACAGGGTCCTGGTCCGGAAAAATGGTCAATTTATGGAGCTGCGCAGCAGTGCAGGGGACAAGGCCTTCAAAAAAGGGTATGGTAAAATGTACCTGTTAAGGTAGTTCGCTTACGGACAAAATCAAGACCTTGTCATCTCCTGAAGTGTCTACATTGCTTTTTTCAGCTACCTGCTCCCAAAATTCATCTGCTTGAAACAACACGATAATGGATCTTCCGCTAAGCAAGGATGCCAATGCCTGGTCTCTTTCCATCAGCCTTTCCGATTCACTCAGGGGTTTGTTTTTCCCTTCAATGAATAGGGCTTTTGGCTTAATTGGTGACACCTGCAAATCTACAAAGGAAAGCATTAGCTTTTCAGGGGCATCGGTCCGTATTTCCTGATGGTGTCCCTCTAATACAGCCTCAATATTCTTTTTGACATCACTTTGGTGAAAATGCTTTGCCAGGGTCAGGGAGGCTACATCCTCCCTTTGCCAAAGCAGGCCATGTCCGACAAGGGTATGTCCACCGATACATATGGCCAGTAGGACCATTACTTTTTTCTGATTTAAACGAATAAGTGAAGTCCAGGTAGCCCAGGAAATTACCAAAAGGTAGGGGAAGAGGGTCCGGTAATTCACTTCCTGGTATCCCGACAACTGTTGAAAGGCAAGAAAGCACAGGGTGTAAATAACTCCGAAAAGTATCAAAGGATAGGTTTTGTTTTCCCTTTTGTTTTTATTCAGAAACAGATAAGCCAGAAGGAAAAATGCCCAGACCAGGGCCAGGATAAAGGCCAGGGGCTTTGGGATCCGCTGGCTTAGGAAATCTGATATGACAAGGCCTAAGGTTACCTGCATCCAGCTGGCCATATTTTCATAGAAAAGGGCCAAATGATTTAAGATACCTGGATTAGCATTTGCGTGCTCGGTAAGATGGAATTGTAGGATGTTTTCCGGTACCACCCACTGGAATACAGCCCAGGAAGCAATTATACAGCCCAGGACAATTAACCAGCGCCAATTAGGGTCTATAAGGATCCAGACCAGTAACAGAGGGATTAAAAAAAGGGTGTTTAATTTTACCCATACCATGAGGGCAGACAACACACCCAAGGCAGGGAAGTAATGGTTGTCATCCTTGTCCGACCAGATAAATACATATAGCCAAGCCAAAACCAGGAGGTAGAATATGCTATCTGCATGGGCACTTCCCAGTACCCTGAATGACCACCAGGACAACAGACTAATACCAAATAACGAAAAAATTATTCCGGCATTTTTGTCGGCATGAGCGGCTATTTTGTATAGGAAATAGAAAGCAAGAATACCTGTGATGAGGTTTAAAACCAGAATCCGATCAAATAAAGGAATCAAAGATAATGGTAAATTGGAGAGTAAAAATGGATAAAATGGAGAGAGGGAGGAAAGGGCATCAGGTAAACCAATAGTGATCTGAAAATATCCGATGGTGTCCGGCGAAAGGTGTGAGCCGAATTTCCAGAAGCTGATCAGGGTGAGGATGAACAGTAGGGAAAATGTTCCTGCAACAATTAGAAAGGAACTGTCATTTTTGAAAAAATTCACCAATTGAGGCGCTATATTCTTTTTCTCCATGAGATGAAATGGTTTGGCCGCTTTGACTTGTAAAGCTAATTAAATTCTTTTAATAAATTTGTGATTTATAATATTTAATTATAATTATTAGAAGTTTAATGCTTATATTTATGTTTTAAAACCAATAAAGATATTAATATTATAATACAATCGTCAGATTTATCTATAGGAAGTTCAAATCTTTGTATATGTTGGTTTGCCCGGATTGCAAATGAAATGTAGCATGGTTGGTTGGATCAAGACCATATGGGCCTGTTTGAATGAAAACCTATTCATTAGAAGTGGTTTGTGGTATTTTATTGCCTTTGCCTTTTTGAATCCAACAGATCTGCAATCACAGACTTATGGGGGGGCTTCAAGGGTCTTTACCGATCATGATGGATATTGGACTTCCGGTGTTGGGGATATTAGTCCGATCCTTCCCAATGATTCCCACCATTTACTGGGGTTTACCTGGCAGGGAAGCGTATATTCTACTGGCATTGATGATGGGAGGTTGAGTCTTGAGGGAGTTGGTTTTTCTCCGCAAGTTTACCAGGCTTTTCCTGTCAGGAACATTACAGAGAAGCCCTCCGGTACCTATATTGGCCTGGGGCAGCTCTATGATGGTGTAGACAATGGCATATCAAACCCTCCACCTTTCCCGGTACCACCCAACCTATCCACATTTTTGACAGATGGGCTTCAGGGACTCGATTATGGCACCGGAGTAGCGAATATTGCCTCAGGCAATGTTATTTTTGATTTTTCCGGCATCATTGATCCCGACCAAATAGGAGATGGTATTCCTGATATATTGGTTACCCAATTTGCCGATCCAAGTAGCACCCTTGATGAGATCTTTCTTACTGATGGGGATGGAAACCTGGTGGGAAATTCTTTGAGTATTGACCATACAGCAATCAATATCCTTGGGCAATGGTCTGCTGATTTTTACGAATTGAACGGTACTGGTGCAGCCTTTGTGAAAAGCCCCAGAGACTTGCGCTTGTGGGTGGCAGAACTGGAAGCCTTCGGAATCAATATGGGCAATTATGAGCAGGTTAGAAGCTTGCGGTATAGGCTCAATGGGACCAGTGATATTGCATTTGCCGCCTATAAAGTGGGGGTGTTTGATATTGTAGCCGCCAATAATGATGAAGGAACAACCAATCAGGAGGAGCCCATAGTTTTGGATGTATTGGATAATGACCTGCCTGGTGAAATATTGGACCCTTCCTATCTCAGTATATTGGATGGGCCGGATAATGGTTCTTTGACTATCAATACTTTGACGGGGGAAATAGAGTATGTTCCAGATCCTGAGTTTTTCGGTATAGACCAATTTACTTATCAAATATGCGGAGAGGGGGGCTTGCAATGTGATGAAGCCCTCGTTACCATTGAGGTAAACCAGGTGGCGCTGCCCGTAAAATGGCTGAAGTTTACTGCTTCTACTTTGGCAAATCAGGGTATCTCTCTTGATTGGACGACAGGCTTTGAAAAAAACACTGCATTTTTTGAAGTAGAAACTTCTGTAAATGGGAGTGAATGGCAGATTGTTGATCGTATTGATGCAGAGGGGTTTTCAAACAGTACAATAGATTATTCCCATTTTATTCCCATGAAGGGAGAAGGCAGGTTATTTGTGAGGTTGCGGCAGGTTGATCAGGATCTCAGTGTGGCTTTTTCCGAGGTGGTAGCGGTGGACTTTCCGGAGGAAGGACAGGTAGACGTCAGACTTTACCCAAATCCGGCGGAAGCAGAACTCATAATTGAAGGCCCTTTTGGTGAAGGGGAGGCCTTAAAGATTTTCGATATGGCGGGTAGTGAGAAAACGCATTTAATCCATAGTTTGGAAAGGAATGGATTTTCAATCCGGCTGGATGTGCAAAGGTTAAATAATGGAATATATGTACTGATATGGGGTAAAGAAAGCCTTAAATTTAAAAAGAATTGATGGGCAGATTCCTTCAATTTCTAAAGTTCTGGGATTATTTCGTACTTTTAACCGTGATGGGGTTTTTGCATTTGCCCCATGCGGCTATATTTTCAAGCTCTGAAAACTACGAAAAATTGCTTTTGATAAAATCATGAAATCGACACGATTAAAATCACCATTAAACCCACAGGGCAATGATTATTTAAATCGTCCAAGATGCTCCCGATTTAGTGTTGGGACAGGCTATCCCGATCTTCGGTGCGGGACAAGTAGTGACCATTAAGAAACCATTATAAACACATGAAGACCGACAGAAGAAAGTTATTGAAATCCATAGGTTTAGGATCCGTGGTAGCCTTTAGTCCCGCAACGTCTTTTGCAAGGACCAAAAAGAAAACCAACTTCAGTTATTGTTTGAATACCAGTACCATCAGGGGGCAAAAAACTGGATTGAAAAGGTACATAGAGATCGCTGCTGAAGCAGGTTACGATGGAATTGAGGTATGGATTGAAGATGTTAAACAATTTATTGCAGGGGGAAATAAGGCGGATGATCTGAATGGAATGATTCAGCAGCATGGCCTAAGGGTTGAAAATGCCATAGGCTTTGCCCCCTGGATGGTAGCCGATGAGGAAAAGAGCAGGGCTGGATTTCAGCAGATGGAAGAAGAAATGGAGCTATTGGCAGCCATTGGCTGCAAAAGGGTCGCCGCTCCTGGTATAGGTGCTGAGGCGCCGGTAGATCTTATGTTAGCAGGAAAAAGATACAAGGCTTTATTGGAACTTGGAAAGAGAACCGGGGTAATGCCTCAACTTGAGTTCTGGGGGGCATTTGCCCCTTTTCATCATTTGGGGCAGGTATTGATGGTGGCAGCCGTGGCCAATGATCCGGATACACGGATACTTCCGGATGTTTACCATTTGTATAGGGGCGGTTCTGGATTTGAAGGGTTGAAATTGATTAACGGTAATGCCATCGAGATTTTTCACATGAATGACTACCCTGGAGATATTCCGAGGGAAAAGCAGCAGGATAAGGATAGGGTATACCCTGGAGATGGCATAGCGCCATTGAAGCAGATCATAACTGATCTTAAGGAGATGGGGGGTGATAAAGTGCTTTCACTGGAACTATTTAATCCTGGTTATTGGGAAAAGGACCCTCTTGAAGTAGCAAAAACAGGATTGAAGAAAATGAAGCAAGCTGTGAGTTCTGCTTCCTGATTATTAGTAACCCATCAGGATATAAAAAAAAACGCCAGGCGACAGCACTGGCGTTTTTTTATCCTGGCTATTTAATTACCCCGCCTTGACCGGGCAGAAGGGGCCGTAGCAGTTCGGGTACGTTGGCCTGCCTGGCTTTTGGGTGCCACTCTTGTGTTGGCTCTGCTCCGGTTTACGGTTGAATTACTCCGTCGGGAAGTGGAGCTTTGAACTTGTTGCCTTCTCTGGGTGGGTGCCTGCCTGGTCACTGTACCGGAAGGTGCAGACCTCCTCACCTCCTGTCTGGAATTTCCAGGGTTAATTTTTCGGGTATTCGGTGTCATTTTCCTTTGGCCGGAAGTCACTCTCTGTGTATTCGGGCTTACTTTCCGCTGTTCAGGAGCAACCCTTATATTGGCTTGTCTTTGAGGAGCCCTGGTATTTGTCTGGACTTGATTCCTGTTATTCGAAGGAACCGACTGCCTTTGCCTTATATTGGGGTTTGTTACCCTTGGATTAGTGCTAGTGTTTCCTTGCCTGTTAAAATCAACTTGTGACCTTCCGGATCTGAGTTCATTGTTACGGGCATTCACTTCATTTCTTCCTGCATAACGGTTGTTTGTTACCTCCCTGTTTTTTAGGGCTTCTGTCCTTACGGAGCTACGGGTATTGGTAGCTGGCATGGTTGCCCTTCTATCGTTGAGAACCTGATTGCTACGTGAAGGTTTATAATCTCTTGAAGAAGTGAAATTTCTGGGCCTGACATTGTTATTTGGTCTTACCGTATTGCTGGCTCTCCTGATTTCCGGTTTGTAAAGGCTCAGGTTATTGTTATTGATAGAAGCTCTGCCTGGTCTCCCACCTTCCCTTACCTGATGGACGGGCACATTCCTGCGGGTTACCCGGCGCAATTCCGATCTGCTGGGCCCGGTAATATAGGTCTGATTGTTGTAAACATAGGTATTGTTGATGATCGTGGTTTGGTTGTAAATTACATTGACATTCCTGCCTGGCAGATAGTATCTGTAGATATTTCTGCTAAGTAACCTTCTCCTGGGTACGAATACCCAATGGGAGTAAACCGGGAATCTTACGGAAGCATAAAATTGTACCCTTGGACCAAGGGGAAACCAACCATAATAACCCCTACCGGATCTCCAGTTGACCCATGCCGGACCCCACTCATATCCCGGAATCCAGGCCCAACCATACATGTCACTGAAAAACCACCTGCCATAATGGAAAGGAGCCCATCCCCAGTCATACATGGAAACCCAGGTGTTGCCGTAAGAAGACATAACCCAATGTCCATTCGTACGATAGGGTTGAAATCCCTGTTCTACGTAAGGAATCCAGATAAATCCATAATGTGGATCTTCCACCCAGTCCCCATAGGGGCTCAATTCATCATAAAATACCTGAAAGGAAACTGCAAAAGGGCTTGCTTTGATTTCATTAAAATTGCCCATGTACAGAAACAAGAAACTGAAAATAAAAAACCTGGTGACATTTACCATTCGGGACCGATTACTTATGGGATTTTTCATGGCGTATAAGAATTGATTGTTAATTACTCATACGACAATAAATGTACCATGTTGCATAAAAAGCTTTAAAACAGATTAAAATAACAAAAAATTGAAAAAATAAAGAATAAAAGGCTTTTATATGTCGGTATTTAAATGAATATTTTGTATTAAAAGCTAGTTTTTTAACGCGTCAATTTTTTTTGCTATCTCCTCTGCTTCGGTCATTAATTGATCAGAACGTGTCCTGTCCTGATGGGAAACCTGATGCGCTTTTTGCATCAATTTTTCGTATTGGTCCTGTAACTTTTCAATCTCTGACTTCTTTTTGAATAATCCGAACATAAACTTTTTTCTTTTTGTAACACTTAAAGAACTGCTACTGTTTTGATTTAGTCAAAGTTTTGAAAAAGCTCACTCTCTTCGGGCATTTCCTCAGGAACAACTTCGTCATTTTTAAAATTGATCATGTCTTCCAGATTACCAGATCTGGAATAATATTTCCAGGGGCCTTCTTTTCTGCCCTCCTCCATTTGGCCTTCAGAGGCTAGTCTCCCATTATCATGGTAATATTTCCAGGTGCCCTCAGGTTTTCCGGAGGTATAATTACCTTCTGATTCTTTTTGCCCGTTGATGTAATAGGTAATTCGGGTACCGTTCCCATCTTTGAGGGTGCCGGGATCCAGTTTAGCAGAGCCGTCGTAATTGTAATATTCGCTGACATTGATGAGTCTGCCAAAGTCCCAGAATTCTTCTTGTGTCAGTTGTTTGTTGTCATAAAAAAGGCCCCACACCCCGTCTTCCTGTCCTAAGAGATAACTTCCGACTGATTTCAGCTGCCCGCCGTCGTAATAATAAAACCATTGACCGGCTTCATTCCCCAACTGATAGTTGCCTTCCGCTATCAAAATACCGATTTTATTGAAATATTTCCAAAGACCAGATTTCAAGTCATTCTTATAGGCGCCTATGGAGTATAATTTTCCCTCCGGATAATAGTTTTTCCATATGCCTGAGCGGAATCCATTTTCATACTGACCTCTGACAGAGGGCTTTCCATTGCTGTGGTTTTCAATGTATTCACCTACAGGTACACCCAGATCATAAGTGACCCTTTTTGCCAGAGATTTATCCGGAAAATATTCTTCCCACTGGCCTACAGGAATATCATTTTCGTACCGTTCCACCCTTGCTGTTCTCTTATTTTCATAATAATAGGTCCATGTACCGGTTTTATTACCAGATTGGTCGTAGGTTTTTTCAGATTCCAAGGTTTTGGTATCGGGAAAAAAGCTTGTCCATTTGCCTGCTTTTTTCCCATCCCGGAAAGTTCCTTCTTCCTGAATCCTTCCTGATGGAGAAAATCTTTTGAAATCCCCATCGGTACGATTGTTTTTGTAATTGGCTTCGATGATTAACTCTCCATAAGGGGAATATTCTCTATACGGGCCTTCCTTTAACCCATCCTCAAAACTTATTTCTACGGCTTTCTCTCCGTTTTCATAATAAAAAACCCATTCTCCTGTCTTTTTCCCATCCGTAAATTTCCCTTCGGTTTTGACTTGTTCAGGATCAGCATATCCCGATCGGCCCTGATTGCCATAATATTCTTTATAGGGACCAATCAAAACGCTATCCTGATAAACGGCTTCCTTGATCAACGCCCCTCCCAAATCAAATTCCTGAAAGCCACCGCTCAGCTTATTATTTTTGTATTCGGCTACTATATGACGCTGCCTATTGGAGAAATAAATGATCCACTCACCATCCTTGACCCCTTCATCAAACGTTCCCTGCTGGATGAGAGCATTGTTTTTGGGATTGATAAATTTCCAAAGGCCATCCATTTTGCCATTCACCATTACCCCATTGCCCATTAGGGTGGAGTCATTATTGTAGATGTTTACTACCTGACCTTGTCCATAGGAAAGTGCAACTGAAAAGACCGAGAAAATCCAGGCAAATATATATTTCATATGATTATAATTGTTTTTTAACGGCCATATGGAATCTCGCATTTTTAATAATCACCCCACTGTGTGACGCGTTGGCCAGGCTCGATTTCATGAGTATTTCAGATCAATTTACAAAGTGATACGGATTGTGTTTGTTACGGGTTCCAATTTACATTATATAGTTAAAAAATTATATTTAGTTTGGAAAAAGTTTAATCCTTTTTATGAAAAGGGTGGTTTTATTTCGGATATCTCCTTTTTTATGACCCATGCTGGGGCATCCAAAAAAGTATGTTTTCTATTTCTTTCATAATTTCATCCTTCAAGCTTTCGGAATCAACCCATGGAATGGGTTTGATCAATTGGAGGTGAGCGAAGGCTTTTAGGTGGTTGGTCAACTTTAAAGGGCTAAATGTATTGGCTTTCTGGTGTTTCTTTTCGTCAATAATTTTCCCGTAAGCCCATAAATCGGAAAGGCAGACCTGAAATGATTGTAGGCTTGCCCAATGGATCATTTTTTGGGGATCACTAAGGCAGGGGTGATTTTTACCGAAATACACCATGACAAATATACCCCTTCCCCACCAGTGAAGCACGCGGATATTACAGCCCTGGTACTGGTCAAAATCCCTGAGAACATCCAGCACCTGGTAGGGGCACTGTTGCAATTCATTTCCTTTACTAATCTTAATTCCCAGATGGTTTTGGTGGGCTTTTGTTAACCAATCGCTGGGGATTTGATTGGCTACCTGGGCAAAAATCCGGGTAAACCTTTTTTTTGCTTCACTGATTTTTTCAAAAAGCAACCTGTTTTTCGTGATCGCCAATAACTCCTCATCATCTAACATAGCTTCAGTAATTACCAACGGATCAAGGCAGAAGCCCAGGCAAAACCACTTCCAAAGGCTGCCAGGCATACCAGGTCATTCTGTTTAATCCTCCCCATTTCCAATGCTTCACTAATGGCAATAGGAATGGTAGCCGCAGTAGTGTTGCCATAAGTCATGATATTGTTAAAAACCTGA
This sequence comes from Cyclobacterium sp. SYSU L10401, assembly GCF_010993705.1. GTDB lineage: Bacteria > Bacteroidota > Bacteroidia > Cytophagales > Cyclobacteriaceae > Cyclobacterium. The sequence goes on from NZ_WOFO01000001.1 coordinate 865,779, forward strand.
TCATCTTCAAGTCCCAGTTTTTCCTGGATGTATTGGCTGATTCTCAGGTTTGCCTGATGGGGAATCAACAGGTCCAGGTCCCGGCTGGTCACCTTATTGGCATTCAGGGCCTCCTGGATTACCTCGGAAAACCTTACTACGGCATGTTTGAACACCGCATTACCGTTCATCTGAAGATTAAAGGACCCACTGTCAATCAGTTCCTGGGAAACCCTTACCTCTCTACTGCTGCCGGGATCTTTTACAAAAAGTTCTTCAGCGTGATCTCCATCCGCATGTAGGTGGGTAGAAAGTATTCCTTTATGGGGGTTGTTACTGGCTTGAAGCACCACTGCCCCTGCTCCATCTGCAAAAATCACGGCACTGGAACGTCCTTCATCACTTTTGTCAAGAGCCGAGGATTGGATTTCTGCCCCCACCACCAGAATGTTTTTGTACATACCTGTTTTGATAAACTGGTCTCCTACGGACAAGGCATAGACAAAACCTGAACAAGCATTTCTGATGTCCAGGGCTCCTATTCCCTGTAAACCGAGCTCTCTTTGTAATAGGACCCCATTTCCGGGGAGGAAATAATCCGGGGTGATGGTAGCAAAAATGATAAAATCGATTTCGTTGGTAGGGATCCCGGCATTGATAATGGCCCTTTCCGCAGCGGTTTTAGCCATGCTGGTAACGGTGTCTTTTCCCGGGGTAAACCACCTTCTTTCCTTGATGCCGGTACGCTCCACGATCCAGGCATCATTGGTATTCATCATAGAAGAAAGCTCCTCGTTGGTAACGATTCGTTCCGGGAGATAATGGCCGGCGCCTGATATGAAGGAATTTTTCATTGTTGGAGGGGTGCTAATTCAGGAACAAATATGTCATTTTAAATTGAAAAATCAATTTTGGCATTGATTATGGATTTCCATCTTTGCCAATGCAGCTTAAATCACCCTTATTCTTGTTTGGCATAAAATTATTTCTTCTTAAAACATTATTAATTATAGATTAATTATAATCTATTATTTGAGGTTCTTTCCTCAAAAAATGTATTTCATCGTCTATTTCGAAAGGCTTAGGGGAAAGTGTGGTTTTTTTGTGGAAATAATTTTTCTTCCGAATGTTGCATCAAAGAATAAAATTCTGTTTTTTATAAATAAAACATGCTTAATCAGAAAAAATTATTTATGTATTTGGAATACATAATTTAATATTTGTAAAAATGAAAGACAGAAAATTATTGATCAATTCCTTTTTTATGAATTAAATGTTACCTAACCAAAAGAAAACTGAAATGAATCGGACAGTAAACAAAGTAATAGCTACCCAAAATAGGTTTATAAAAGGAGCGATTGTAAGTGCTTTTTTAATCTTTTTTACGACTATAGTAATTAATGGTGAAACTATTGGTGCAAAAAATACTTATAATGATATTGAACATAGATTTGATTTACAAGATCAAGATACTGTTCCTTTAAATGATTTGGGAGAAGAATTATGGAAGGCTGGACATGAAAGCGGTACACAAGAGGAGTGGTTACATAGTGGTGGTGGGGGAGAGTTTAATAGCAATAGGGGAGATAGTTATGTAAGCACAGAAGTGGCAAGGTCAGGAGAACATTCCCTGAAAATGTCCATTAATACCACAAATGGTGGAGGTCATGCAACAAGAAATTACCGATGGGCAGAGATTGCCGACCATAAAGATTTAATTTTTACCCAATATGTTTACTTTCCGAATAGAATCGATTTTGATAGGAATAACAATTGGTTTAACCTGATTCAGACTAAAGGTGTGAAGTTTGCTCCGGGAGGAGCGGGAACAGGTCCGGATCAGATCAATTTACCTCATTTTGTGCTGGGGCTGGAAGTTCGTGGGGGTGCTGGAAGTGGCGGAGCCAACTATTTAAGTCTGGCTGACTTGCAAAAATTTTGGGGAAGCGAGCCTGATGTAATCTGGAAAGCCCCGGCAGGAATAGACCTACCTGTCAAGAAGTGGGTTAAAATTCAAATGCGCATCATTCAGGATAGGGGAGACAAGGGTAGGGTACTTGTTTGGCAGGATGATACCTTGATTATTGATACAAAATTTAGAAATACCCTTCGACCGGAGGTAGACATTAATATGTATAGTATCAATGCCTACGCCGATAAAACCTATCCCAATGTTACCAATATTTACCTCGACGATCTTTCCATCAACCTACCAGGATCATCGGTAGAGGAAAAGGAACCCGTTTCAATTTTGGAGCCGGCAGTATCCATCATCGTACCCCAAAACGAATTCAGAATTGTCAAAGGAGAACCATTGACAATTGAAACCGAGGTATCTGCCGACCCCAGCCTTGATGTTGATCTGGTAGAGTTTTTTATCAATGGGGAATGGGTAGGGGATATAAAAAACTCCCCATATAATTTTAATTTGACTGGTCTTTCAGAAGGGGAATATCAGCTTAAGGCAAAGGTTTGGGATTCCCGGAGAGTATTTTCTGAATCCAAAGAGGTAAGTTTTATGGTTTTGCCAAAGGAAGAAGAAAATGCAAAACAATCCGAACCTATTCCTGATGAAACGGGGGAACTTCCTTCCAATTCAGTTTTAAACTATAGCTTTGGAAGTAACCAATCAGTAGTATATGATGAAATGGTTTATTTTCCCGATCCAGTAGCTGAATTTATACTGGGGACTTCCTATAAGTACAGCAATGCTGAGGCAAGTAATATAAAGCTTTTCCAGCAGGAAAGAAACTCTCCTGATCTCAGGCTAAAGATCCCTGTCAAAAATGGGAATTATTCGGTTGTCACCTATCATAATGAACTCTGGTTTGGTAGGAAGGGCCCGGCTGCCAAATCCGGGCAAAGGGTATTTACCATTCAAATGGAGGGTAACTCCGTTCAAAAAGATTTGGATCTTTTTAGGGAAAACAATAACAAACCCATTCGATTGACATTCAATGATATTGAGGTAGTTGATGGATTTTTGGATATCAGGATGATTGCTTCAGTTAACCGGGCCACAATATCTGGACTTTCTATAATTCCTGAAGAGCTGAATGAAAAACCCTTGCCAGCGGAAAATGAATTTCAAATGGCATTAAATGTGGGAGGTAGGGAATCAGCAATCTATGAAGATTACGAATTTGAAGCAGAAATAGGTGCTTTTGATTTTTTTAATTCTCCCACTACCTATTCTGATGATGCATCCAGTAAAGATGTCTTGTTTCAAACCGAGCGCCACGGACTAAATTTAACCTATAAAATCCCCGTACCCAATGGCAAGTATTTGGTTAAAACCTACCACAATGAACTTTGGTTTGGGAAAAAGGGCCCAGCGGCCACTGCAGGCAATAGGGTATTTAGCATTTCTTTAGAGGGGAAGGTAGTGAAAAACGATCTGGATCTTTTCTTGCAAAGTAACAACCAGCCCCTGGAATTAATCTTTGAAGAAGTAGAGGTATTGGATGGAGTCCTGGACCTTGAATTGGAAGCATCTTCCAACAGAGCTACCCTTTCGGGTTTGTCCATCACGGGGTTTGCTCTCAGCTCAGGTTCAAATCTAAGGATTCAACAAACTTCGTCAGATCTGCAGGATTTTGAGGAGGACAAAAAGAACATTTCAGCAGCGTCTGTTTCTTTATATCCCAATCCTGCTGTTGACCAGATTTACCTTGAGGGAAACGGCCAGGAATTTCAACAATTTATTATACATGATAGTTTTGGAAACTTTTTGTATGAATTTGATCCGAAAGAACTCAAAAGCGGCAATAATCGGTATCTTCTATCACTTTCAGGTATAAAGGAGGGGATCTACCTAATCAGTATTATTCAAAAGGATAATACGGTAGAGAGGTTGCGTTTTCTCATTGGATCTTGAATTTTGTACCATGAATAGATAAAAAAGGCGATTTACATGAAGGTTAAATCGCCTTCATTTTATTTCTGAATTGTCCAGACTTCCTTTTCGATTTGGTTCAGAATTTCGGGATTACGATCCAAATCAAATTTTCTTGCAAACAAATAATCGTCCGGAAGATCCTTGATTTTTTGGATGTCTTCTGCTGTAATGAATCTGGGAGAAGGCTCATCCTTACCCGACCAGTTTGCATAGGTAAGCGAGTGTTTAATTTTGTTTGGGCTCTCTTTGTGAATTTCCCATACCAGACTCTGAAATAACATTTCATCAGGTAAGTTGGAGTGTTCCATGTACCGCAAGAGGTCAGGGTGATCCTTCAAAAAGGTAAGGATCTTTGAGGTAGTTTCAGGGCCAAGAGCCCACCAGGTATCCCCTCCATAAGGTATGATATATGCAGGAAAGGTTTTACTGGGCAATAAGGTTTTTATTTCTCTTCCTTTTTTTCGAATAGTAAGTTTAAGCAGCTTTTTCAAGGATCCAAGGCTATAGAATTCCTTTGATTGAAAGGAAGGAAGCTGTACAAAATCGCCTCTTTTGTCAGATAAATCTATTTTATACCAGTGAATACGGTCCTTACCTCCGTTTGTCCAATAAGGGGTAGGGAGGGGAAAACTGGATATGAAATCAACTCCGGCATTTTTTTGAAAAAAGGATTTGATGTAGTCCCCATTTCTAATGGGGTAATCTTGTCCACTCAAAAGTATGGAATACCCGTTCTTATCACTATCGGCTACCCTTTTGAGCATGGTCAGGGTGGCTTTAACAATTCCAATTCCTCCCCAGTTGCAGTGTTCGCGTTGGCCTTCTGGAATCAAATAAAGGTTCGAGAAATCCTTTAATGCCTCCCTGAACGGAAAAGGGTTGGTTTTCAAATCTATATGTACATAAAATCTGGTGTTCTCTTGATTTAATGCTACAACCATTTTCTTAACCTGAAATGGATTGGTATGAGCAAGGATTAAATAATTGATGGTCATTGGTTTATAGCAATGGCTAAAACAAACGAAACAAAGATTGGATTCCCGAGGATTTGACGATCAGTTCATTGATATTTTGAGTGTCATTTGGGTCCAGTCTCTTTAGTTCGAGAGGTTTACTGTGAATGGAATTGAATCCAGGCTCTACAGTAAACCCGCATAAGTAACCCGCCTCTTTCGCAAAATTGACCTCTCTTTTAGTAAAACTTCCATTCGGATAGGCGATGGCATTTATCGGCTTCTTCATTTTTTCTTCCAGAGCAAATTTTGATTCGGTAATTTCCCGCTTTGATTCTTCATCTCGGCAGTTACTTAGAATAGGGTGCGAAACCGTATGGGATTGCACGGAAGCCCAGGGTGCCATTTCTGCTATCTGAGTAGCAGTCAATGCCTGTTTATCAGGATGCTCTTCTTCCGAATGGAATCCTCTCGCTTGCAATATTGAGAGGCGTTCTTCATTAGGGATCCGTTTTAGATGCCCGATTGTTTTTTTATCCATCTTCTCCAAAAACCAAAAATGTTTGCCTGTATCAACGATTCCCGAACATAGAAATATGGTTACTGGTACCTGGTATTTTTTAAATACAGGAAGCAAAGAATGGTTTTTAATGTGTCCGTCATCAAACGTAACCACCATGGCTTTTTTGGGGATTTTACCGGGATCTTTTTTTTGAATGGCCGCAATCATCTCATCCATAGAAATGAAATTATAATGTTTTGAAAGATAGGCAAATGACCTCTCAGCAGTATCGGGATCTATGTCGTGAAAAACCAAAACTGAAATTTTATTTCTTTGGATAACCTCCCTAAAAAATACTGGAAGGCCGGAATACCGCAGCAGGGCGAAAACTATTTTTTTCATAAAAGTCTAAAATTAATTTAATCTGGAAGCCTATCCATGAACCAAAACCGAGCAGCTCTCAATAATTGATTTTGACTGGTGGATATTCGCCCTAGATGAGGCACCGAATAGTATTGACTCTACTCCCTCCAGAGAACAAACGTATTCAAAAGCCTCTTTAGGAGGCACGGCTCCGGCTGCCAATACCTGCATGGCCACCAACCTGCATCTTTTTTGTGCAATCACTTCTTCATATTTTTTAATTCCTCCAGACATCCTGAAACCTATCTTGTTGATGGAAGCACAAACGGTCGGGTTTTCGATTCCGGCTTTCTCCAAACTATCCAGTAATAAGGGTAAATTCATTGTAATAAACCCTGGTTCGGCTTGATATTTTTCTTTGATGTGCCTGTAAAAGGTAACGAGGAAGTCAGTCATTCCCAGTCCCAGGAGTAAATCCGTAATCACGTTTTGCACCCATATTACTGGTGTATTGATTCCTTTGAACATTTTCATTTCAGCATCAATCATAAGCCTAGCCAACTCATTGAAGTCTTTCTTCATGAAGGCCAGGCCTCCCTTCGCAAAAGTGCTGAAAATATTTCCTGGTACAAATTGTTTAATGGTTCCCAAATAACCCAATTCAGTCACTGCGTTGGCATATTTGTGAGCATACGGCATGCATGGGTATAACTTAAAATCTTTGTACTTGTCATTTCCTCTGATGCGGTTACAAATTTCACCAATCCGATCATGCGTTGTACACATAAAGGTATTGATCCCTTCATCAATGGCACTATCTAATACAGCCATGATGGCATCGTCTTCCTGAAACCGAATGGTTTGTGCCCTTGCTTTTTCATCTGAACTGTGGTTAACACCAAAAAATTGGTTGTCACCGAATAGTACTCTTTCCATGGTTTTGTTATTTACTGTCTGTGATTAATTTAGAAATAAGTTGGTCGGTATAGGATGCGCTTCGGAATGAACTTTTATTGTTCGTTTCAGAATTATTGATACACTTAATAAAATGATCGATTTGAGAGGAGTATTCTTCCCCCCGCAGGTAATAATCTACATTAGGAGTCAGTTCTGTGAGGTATTTTATTGTCCAACCTTTGGGTAAGTCTAATAGCTCGTTGGCCTCTTTTAAAAAGATTTTTACCTCAGTAGCATCTGCGATTATTTTCCCTTTTTTACCCAAAATGGTTATTTGGGTGTTCATTTTCCTATGTGTCTCGTCGCTCCAGTTTACTGATAATTGGCCACTGAGTCCATTTTGGAGGATTATGCTGGAATACACGGCATCTTCTACATCATTGGAGTAAATTCGCTTTAATTGAGTGCCGGAAACATCCATGGGTTTGTCCAGTAGAAAATGTATCAGATCAATGGTGTGCGAGGCATAGTCATACAGGCACCCGCCTCCCTGACCTTTTTGGGATCTCCAGGTGCTCCCTTTTTCTCGTAGAACTACCGGACCGTAAGATTCACCGCTAAAGTGGTACAATTCTCCCAATACGTTCATTTGAAGCAATATTTTCACCTCATTGAAGGTGCCCAGAAACCGGTTATGATAGCCTACCTGGTTGACCAGTTTTTTCTTTTCGGCTTTCTCTGCTAATACTTCGGCATCCTCGGCTTTTAACACAAAGGGTTTTTCACAAAATACATGAAGAGAACGATCGAGTGCATAATGCACCATCTCCGTATGAAATTTGGTTGGAGAGGCAATCACGATAGCATCCAGATCCATCTCTGTAATCATTTTTCGGTAATCTGTAAAACATTGGAATCGTGTATGTTTCTTAAACGCATCAATCACCAATGAGGAGCTGTCACATACCGCTACCAGCTTTACATCCGGATGCGCTCCCAGAATGGCACAATGGGAGATGCCCATTTTACCTAAGCCTATAATTCCTGTTCTTATCATTTTTTTGATTTTAAAATTATTTTGTTTCAATTTATTTTTAATCGATACCTCAAAGGGCATCTATGTATCTGTCTAGAAAGTCAATGATATTTTGCTTTTTAGAGACGAAAGGTTTGGGTTCAAATTCTTTGATTTGGAGCAGTAGCTCCTTTAAATCGTCCGTTTCCCTCCACCCTAAGAGATAATTTTCTTTTTCAAATTCAGTTAAGATTTCCATTTGATGCTCATCCACAACCTCTCCGTACTTGGGCATGCGGGGAATAGCAATTATTTTTTTACCCATTTTCAGTCCTTTTAATAGAGACCCTGATCCTGCATGGGAGATGATGATGCGGGCTTCCCTATATAATTGATCCAGTTCCTCCATCGGAAGAAAAGGTTTGTAGGTAAGGTAGTGGGATGGAAAGTCGGTAAATCCATTCTGAACAATTACTTTTTCCCGGATAATTCCCTCCCTGCAAAGACTATCAATGGCCACCAGTGGCCGTTCAAATTGAGTTGGAAAAGTTCCTAATAATACAAGAATCATAATTTTGTTAATAGTTAAATGAAAAGAATCAGTAGTTCTCGATGAATGTTAATAGATCCCGCCCAGATAGATTGCTTTCTTATAAAACTTCTGTGGTTCAGGCCACTGTATAATGAATTTATCTGCAATGGGATATATCAAATCAGCAGAAGCTGCCCGGGATTTGATCCTCGCATAGGATAAAATCCAAACGATTTTAACTCCCATTGATTTCCCTAACAAACACATGGGTACAGCCGTATGGCTGCCGGTTGTGATGATGGCTTTTGGAAAATGTCCTAAAAGTATTTTTAGGGTTAGGAAAAAATTTACCAGTAAATGAATAAAGAAATTAAGGTTTCTTTTCTTCCCCTTTGGCCTTCCCTTTAGAAATTTCATATTGAATTGGCGTGCATAGGGAAGAGTGGAAGGTGCTTTCTCCGTAATGATGAGGTAATCGTATTTAATAAACCAATCCTTTAATTCCATTATTTGGGCTAGATGCCCACCATCCGAGCAAATAAGAATTATTTTTTTCTTTTTTTCTATGTTTTCCATATTTCAATTCTGCCTATTTACACCCTTGACTATTTGTTTTATTGCTGTTCTTTTCAGGAAACGGTTTCTGTTGCCTTTAATGTATGGGACACCGGCTGAGGTAAATCCATAGCCTTTAGGTAGTGTTTTGCCAGGCTTTTGGCAATGGCCTGGTGCTGGTATATTGACTTTTTTAAAAAGGCTTCCCGGATTCCACCACGCTCCTCTTGAAACGTTCTGATCAACAGGTTTGCTAACTCCTCTACTTCATGTGAAGAAGCCACCCGGCAATTAGGAACCTCATCCACAATTTCTTTTACATCACCTACCGGTGTAGCTACCACAGGAAGGTTGCAGCAAAGGGCTTCTTTTACTACCTGAGGGGATCCTTCTGTTTTTGAGGTCAGCAGCAAGCAGTCCGCTTTATTTAAAAGTGACCGTACTTCTGAGCGGCTTAATTTATCGATGCAGGCAAAGTTTACCTGATGCGAAACCTTTTTCCTTACTTGCTCTATTACCCTGAGAAATAGTGGGTAATCTTTGACTTCTCTGGAAGGACTACTTGGGAATAAAACCAATTTTGAATTTCCAGAAGTACAGGTGGGTAGTTCGGGCTTGAAGAATTCAGCATCCACCCCACATGTTACAACCTCCACGTTTTGGTTGTAGGGATGGACAAGATTTTTCATGGCCTCATTTTGTACAAAGATCTGATCTGCCTTTGGTAGAATTTTTTTTGTCAACCAAACTTGCCACCCATTTTTCTTCCTTTTTTGGATATCGCTTCCGTGCAATGTTAAGAATACCTTTTGGCGGGGTTTGAAGAATAATAGAAATATCCCGGATAGTCCATAATGCACATGTATAAGATCAAAGCTTCTGGATTGAATAATTCTTGGGATGGACAAGATAGATTTCAGGTATTCCCATTTTCCCTGATAAACCGAATCAATCAATTTAACCTCAACCTGAAGGGGGATTATTTCAGATAAATCCTGGATTTGTTCCTTAATGAAAATACCGTCAACAGGGTGATCTTCGGTTGGGTACATATTGGTCACGTAAAGTGATTTTATTGTCTTTTTTGGCATGGTAATAATCATTATCCGACTTGATATGAAATGCGATGAGAAAGCAGAAGTGATTCCAGATAAGGAGCCAGATTATTTCTGGCAATGTATTGCCAGGAATAATCGTTGCATACCCGGCGAATTTTTTCCGAGTCGAACTCATTTAATCTTTGAATCAGTTTTTCCAACCCCCTGGCGACCGATGCTTCATCGTCCTGTATGAGTTCACCACTGATATCTGTGATGATTTTGGCGTTTTCCACTGTAGCAGTGGCCAGCACGGGCAAACCAGAAAGTAAATATTCATAGGTTTTTGTAGGAGGCTGATGCGTATAATACGGGGTTATGGGGACGTAAGAAATTCCTATGGTCGCCTCTTCAAAATACCCGGACAACTGATCATTGTGTACATAGCCTGTAGTCCGAATCACATTTTCCAGTCCATGTGATTGGATGTAATCTTCAATTTCTGTGCGCTCATTTCCAGGTCCGTCACCGATTATGGTTAATGTAATGGGGGGCTTCACCAATTTATTGTCAGACATATACCGGTATAGACCCCGAATAAATACCAAGAGATTTCTGTTTTCCAGGGTGCCTACATACAATAAATTCGCATGGTTAAAAGATTTATTCCCGGAGCAGAATTTCTCCCCACCTAAGGGAAGGAAATGATACTTTGTAAAACCCAATTTATTGGCCAGTCCATGACTCAGGATGGAAAGGTGAGGAAACCTGACTGCCTCCCACTTCAATAGTTTGTCTTTGACAAGGTTGATTAGGGCCTTATCCGTATCGGTGGCTGTTCGTATATCGAGATTGAAGGTTTGTTGCGGGTTTTGCCAGCGAAGAAAAGTACAGCCGGGAAAATACACCAGAAATACCAGGTCATAATTGCCGGACCCGATTTCCATATTGATTTTTTTCAAAAACCGATACCAGCGTATCAATTTGTTGCCTTTTCTGGCAAGATACTTTGTCCGTACACCGGGAACTACGATTTTTGGCAAACCAAAATCCCAACTCAAGTGTGTGATTCGGAAATCATTTTTCAGGTAATACCCAAATTTATATGGGTCTACATGGTATCCGTATTGGGATTTGGTGACGATCAGTAAATTTTTCATTTCATTTTGTTGTAAAAATAATAGCTTAAAAACGCCTGTACCTGATGAGGCACCTTACCAGTAATTTGATGCTTTGGTACAGATCCGCTGGATAAATCTTTTTGGTTTCTTTCAGGTAATAATAAAAAACAGGTAAGCCTATTTGAGAAGATTTTTTGCTTAGAAAGAAAAAGATGCTCCCCAGCACTTCGGCAAATGCTTCTGAATCATAGACTTTTTTGATCTCGTTTTTCTCCTGAAGGAAAATCAGCCAGTCAAAAGCTTCCTTATAAGAAGGGTAGGTTTGAAACAAATGGGTAGAACCAATTTTGCGGTGCATGCGGAGTTGGTCCTCAGTAGGAACTATCTCAAGTTCCCGTAGCGATTTTTCATAAATCAATTTATGTATGATAAAACTTCGTTCTTCTGCATTCTCAAAACTTTTCATGATGCTGGTGTCCGAATCGCGGTAATAGTACAGGGATTGAGGGATATTGGCCACTGGGAATTTCCTACAGGCTTCCCAATAAAAATCGTAATCCTCGGCAACGGCGAGTCGGCCATCGAATGCGAGACCAGCTTTTTTCACCCAATCCAGGCGATACATGGCTGTTGCATTCCAAATGGCGGGCTTGAACAACAACAGTGCTTTAATCCGTTCGTGATCAGTAGGAGATTTGGAAACTTCGGATTTTTTTTCATCAAATCTGGTAAGCCAGGTGCCACATATTCCGATGTGCGGATGAGTATCCATGAAGTTTAACTGTTTTTCAAACCTATCGGGTGCTATGAGATCATCACAATCCATCCAGGCCAGAAATTCTCCTTTGGCTTCATGTAGCCCCCTGTTTCGGGTAAAGGAAATTCCCTTGTTCTTACCGTTACTGAGAATGCGAACTCTGGGATCGGTAAGTTTCCGAATGATTTCCAGGGAGCCATCCTCTGAGCCGTCATCGATAATGATGAGTTCAAATGCCGAAAAACGCTGCTCAAGCACACTGTCAATAGCTTCTTGCAGATGCTTTTCACCGTTGTAAACAGGCATGACTACAGATAATTTGGGAGCTTTCATAGGTTAATGAGCTTTTCTTTTGAGTGAGAGGGAGTTTGCTTATTTATTTCCCCTGTAGCCGAAGAATTTTCTATCAATTTCCAGAGAATTTCCTTTTTCTTTTGGTCCATATAGGAGCGGTGATAGATGTAAAGGGCAAAAATGGTAGCGATGAGGTAATGGTAATGGTAAACCGAATACCAGGTAAAACTGGTAAGCAACAAATACCATAGATAATATTTTACATATACATGTCCTCTGGGTATGGGTAAAACAAAACTTTTGTACCACATCAATCCGAATCCCAAAATTGCAAAAACTCCAAACATGGCATAAACAGCAATTATGCCTACATCAGATAGAAAATATTCGTGAGTGTTACTAAGCCTTTCCATGAATTTGCCATAAGAAGATATTCCCCAGTTTGGAGCTCCATTCCCAAAGATTTGGCTTAGGGTATTTGGAGAAAATTCGGTCAGGAAATATTTGCCGGCCTGAACCCGAATGTAATTTTCCCCCAATTTTGAATCCCTTTGCTGCGCTTCTATGACACCTTTAATCATGGGAATGTCTGCATTTACCAGGATGATTAATCCTCCGGCAAATGCGCCCAGGATGAGGGATTTTTTTATCAGAGACTGACTTTTAAAGAAATGGTAAAAATAGATCAGGAATACTCCTGCAATAAATTGTCTGGTTACCTGCATTACCGGCACAATTAAGCCTATTAGTGCCAATCCCATATACATCCATTTATATCGATCATTTTGAGTGATTTTGGTGATGGCGATAAAAATAGATAGGATAAATATACCTGCGCCCGGGAAAATGATGCGTATAGCCCCTCTTTGCTCCGAAAACTCCTCCCCCGAAATGGGTTTCCCAAAGAATACGGTATGGGCATTGGCATATTGAAAAAAATACAGTAAAACATACAGTAAACCGTAGCCCAGAATAATTTTTTCAAGGGTGCTTATGGAGATTTTTAGGTGAAGTAAAAGGAAAAACAGGGGCCATAACATGTATTGGGAAGTCTCCAATAAGCTGTCTTTAAATCCCTGCCCCCATGAAAAAAGGGCCATCACCATGGAGAGAATGATGGAAAATGAGATCATCTGTACGGGTAGGACGAAGCCACCCTTTCGGTCAAACAAATACAAACTGGAAATCAAGACTGTTCCCAACACCGCCACAAACTCCAGGTAATTCACAATTTTTGGATTGATGAATTTGGCATCAAAAAAATTAAGGCTTACGATTACCAGGAGTAAAAGGAATACTATGGGTAATTTTTCTTTCATACTGATTTAGCCAAAGTGTAATTTCTGAAAAAATATATACCAGTAAGGATCAGCACCAGGATCCCAACCAGCACTTTATAGGTTAAAGTAATATTTCCCGCTACAAAATAGGATAAACCAAACAATACTGCGGCAGATACCCACATGAGTCCCCTGTCCTCTATTTTGAAGTGTAGGGTTTTACGGAATACATACCAGAGATAAAATTGGAAAATGGCAAAGGAAAACACCATGCCCGATGCTAGTCCCAAAGCACCATATTGGCTGCTCAAGAATAAAATAGGAGTAGAAAACAGCGAATTGACAATGCCCAGGCGGAGGATTTTTTTCTCGTTGTTGGTGGCCCCAAAGATGGTACCGATCAGGCTGTCTACGGATGTAAGGAATAAGTACCACACCTGTAGCTGACAGACAAGGACAGCGGGCAGGTAACTTTCCGGAAATATTAATTCAAATAATTCTTTTGCAAAAAGTGTGAAAAGAAAACAAAGCAGCATACCCAGTAGCATGTAATATTTAAATCCCAGGCTGACAAAGTTTTGGAATTTGGCCTTATTAGTAACCCAAAGTGCGGATAGGTTCGGGAAGATAGCCACCAGACCAAAATCCAATACAAAGGAAATCGGGCCTGTTAATCTTTCAGACAGGTTGAAATAACCAATTTCCTCACGAGTCGAATTGATATCCAGAAAGTTATTGGTGAATTTGGTGTAGGGCAGCATGACCAGAACCAGGGCCAAATAAGGCCAGCTTTCTTTCAGCAGGGAATAGGAGGAAGTCACAAACCCTTTCATTTTCCCCAGGACGAGCCCTTGCTTGCGCAAGGTGATGTGAAAAACGAAGTTTTTAATCAGGTTTAAGGCCAGAAAAGAGTAAAAGAGAAAGGGTACATCCATATAAGATCCCGGTAGAGCAAATATCCAAAGAAACCATACTATACTGAATGCTAAATTGATTATAGACGGGGGGAGCATTTTTTGATGTCCCAGGAATGCCGTTTCAAACAACTTTCCAAAACAGGAAACCAATGCAAATAGAAGAACGAAAAGTAATTCCTGTCCATGCAGGTTACCCAACAAATGGTTGTATAAAAGGTAAATTGCTCCCAGCACCAAAAGTGCAAGCGTTCTTAATATCGCACCGTTATAAATCAGGTCTTTAGAACGATTCGGATCTCTGGCGATGCTCCGGATTACTATGTTTCGGATTCCTAAATCTCCTATTGTCAAAAGAAGTGTACCCTGAGCAATCAGGAAAGTATACAATCCGTAATCGTCCGGATGGAGAATTTTGGTGATTTTCAATACCGTTAACAAACCAATCAATTGGGACAGGATGCTCCCAAATGTCAGGTAAGAGAAATTTTTGAAAACCTTATTTTGAAAAAGATTCCTTATCACGGTAAAAATGTTTTTTTCTGAGCGCTTACTTCCTTCTTTATCAATTTCACTAGTTCATATGAAGTGGGGTAATCAAATCTTCTGGCAAAAAGCTTTGTTGATTTTTTAAGTTTGGGAAAGTCAGATTTGTCCAGAGTGGCCGGACTGTTTCCATTTCTATGTTCCCATAAAACCAGGGTCATGGTATTACCTGTTATTGCAGTTTTGAAAGGAGAATTCATGAGAACGGTTTGGAATAGAATTTCTTCCGGACACAAAGTATGTTTCAATCGTTTTAAAATGGTCGGTTCTTCAGCCAATCGGTCAATGACGTACCGGACACAGTCACTGCTTAATGACCACCATACTGATCCTCCATATAGCTTTGGGAATGCAGTAAAGGGTTTGCGGCGGATGCGTAAGAGTTGCTGTACTTTCAGGCAAAGATTGATTAATTTCGATCCTGATAGGGTTTTCCGATTAAATAGGTCATAAAAGTTGTAATAATTTAACCGATTTATCTCCCCTTTTGCCCATCTTGATGAGGGTAAGGGAAATTGCTCGATAAATTGCATCCCTTTATGTTTTCTGTAAAAATCCTTGATTTCCTGGCTACTTTTAATGGGGAAATCCTGACCACTCATACTATGGATATAGCCGATTTCCTTGTTTTTCAAGGCTTCTTCTGCTAAAAGAAGCAAAGCTTTCAATAAATTCAATCCACCCCAGTTTACAGTATATTTGCGACTGATAAAGACCACATTTTTTTGCTGGGTAAGATTCTTGATTGATGTGCTCTTCAAATTACTTTTTTTGTCCAGATGGATGTAGAACAAGAAATCATCATCAAGTAGGTTAATATACTCAATTAAATGGTGGACGTTTTTGTAGGCTAAGAATAATACCGCATGTTTCATGGTCATTTCAAAAAGTTAGAAGGTGGCTGTATATTATATGCTTGCTGTTTTTTTTTCGGAATAATATCCATAACCATATCCGTAACTATGTTCGGATTTGGCATCGTTTAATATCAATACAGGGTTTGGGAATTTATTTTTGTCTGCGATTTCGTTGATTAAATTGAGGTGATTGGGCTTGGTGTAATAATACCGTATCACGTAGGCCAGCATGTCGGCATAGGGGGACAAAGCAAAGGCATCGGCCACCAGGCCAACCGGTGCACTGTCTATGATAATGTGGTCAAATTTATTGCGTAACTCGAGGAAAAGTTCTTCTAACCGGGGACTATTCATGAGTTGTATAGGGTTATCCGGTATTTTACCCGCCCCGATTAGGAATATGTTTGGGTTATCTTCTGAGAGGTGAAGAATATCTGTCGTCAAATAGGTTTCATCCCTTAAGTATTCGCTTATCCCTGGTTTTTGCGACTTGACGCCAAGCTGTTTCAGGACAGATGGTTTTCGTAAATCAAATTCCAGGATTACGGTTTTCTTTCCGGATAAACCAATGGTACGGGCAAGGTTTATACTAAAGAAGGTTTTGCCTTCTCCACCAATGCTGGAGGTCGTTAAAATCACCTGATTTGGCTTCCTCATGGAAGCAAATTTCATGTTTGTCCAAATCAGGTTAATTTGTTCGCCTACCAGGGACTTTCGGCGACCACTTCCCAAATAAAGGTTTTTTCTTTTTTCATGGGATATTTCCCCCATCACCGGAACAGGGCAGGCAGCTTCCACATCTTCCTTTTGGCCGATTTTACCAAAAAAGTAATCGTTTAGATAAATCAGGCTAAAGGGAAAACCAAACCCTAGAATTAAGGCAAATATCATGATTAGCTTTTTCAGAGGCTTTGCAGGATACAGACCAGCCATTGGCGGATCAATCATCCGGGCATTCGATACGGAAGTAGCAGCAAGAGAAAGTACTGATTCTTCTCTTTTTTTCATTAAATACTGGTAATTTTCTTGTTTAGTGACTTGTTGCCTGGTAATGTTTAGTAGTTCCCTTTCAATCTTTGGTACCCGGTTGGCCCTTTCTTCGATTTGCAAGGCGTTTTCTTCCAGACTTTTCCTGGCGATCTGAATACTCCTTTTACTACTTTGAATATTTTCTAAAAGGTCCGATTTAAGACTAAAAAGCTGTTCGTCCAGGTTTTTTACCAGGGGATTATCTGCCGTGGTTCCATTTAATAACCTTTGTCGCTCACGCTGCAGTTCATTGTATTTTTTTACCAAATCTGACAAGGCAGCATCCTCAATTAAAAGAGAACCCTGAACCATTTTTGAAGAATTGTTGGTCGCCGATAAATTTTCTTCGAGGTTATTCAGCACTTCAATGCTGATGTCATATTCAGATAGTTTTTGTTTGGTATTCCCCGAATTTTCCAGGTACAATTGTGATTCTGCACTTAGGTCAGAAATGGAATTTTGGTTTTTGTAAGTTTCAACAGCTTCTTCTATTTCAGCCAGGTCTGCAGTAAGTTTGGCCATTTGTTCATCAATAAATGCCAGGGTATTAGCCGCAGTGGAATTGACGTTTTTCAACGCCTCATTATTATATACCTCGACCAAGGTCTTTAGAAATTGCTCACCTTTTTCAGGGATTGGTGCTAAAAGACTCAGAGAAATGACCGTGGAGAGTTTATTTGTTGGCTCAGCATTGATGTTTTCGCTGTATTCATGCGCCATCTCCCGAAGATTATTGTAGGTAAAATAAATTGTCTTTGGAAGAGGTTCTTCCTGATTTTCATTAAGATGAATGGTGAATTCCCCAAAAAAATTGCTTAACTTCTCTCCAAAAACATGTTGACTCCTTATGCCTTCTTCCATTTCCAGAATAAAAGATTTGTCGTCCAATATCTCGAGCCGTACCATACCGGTGAACTTTTCGGGTCGCTCGTTAAAGCTATTGTACCGAATACTTATAGGGCAGCTTTCTCCATAAAGCTCCTCGTACCGGTTAAATCCCTTTTCAACATAAAAGTTGTTGTAAAGTGACATTTGCTCCAACGATTTTTTGATCAATGAAGTAGATGTCAATACCTCTATTTCATTTTCAATAATATTGGTGGTCTGATAACCATCCAAATCATCTAAAACGGTATTGGTTGAAAATCCTTTTTTTGCCTCCTCATTGGTATTTATCATCAAAGTGGAGGTGATTTCGTATTGCTCCGGTGTATAATAAATATATGCCAGGGCAGCGGCGCAAAAAAATGAAACCCCCACGAGAAATAAATACCACTTCCTGAGATATTTTTTTAAATAAAATTCAAGGGGAACTGAACTAGATTTTCTTAAATCAATTTCCTGGCTCAATAAGTCCTTAATGTCCATGGTTAAATAAAAATTACTGTTAAATAAAAAGGAATTTAAACTTGCTGTTTGGTCACAACTTCGTCTGGTCAATCACAAATTCAAGATTGAGATCAAAAGGATCCATCAAAATTGACATGCTATTTTAATGGGAAAGAAGCTGTTTAAAGAAAAAAAAATATTTAATTTTTTAAATTTAATATTTATAAAATTAAATATTACCTGTCGTCCACAAACAACGCTGTTTTGCTATTTATTTTATTACAAACTTTTTTATGTATTTAAAATACATTTTTACAAATGTAAAAAATATTTAATCAAACTCAAATATTTTTTCATATATAAAAAAATGATTTTTGTCAGATTTCCGTTTCCTCCCAAAGTTAAATTTGGATTAGAAGCTTAAATTTTTCGGTGGAAGCTGACTATCTTATTAATATTTTGGTTTTTTTGTATTTTTAATATGGAAATAACTATATCCGAAAAAGTATGGAATAATATTTTAAAATCTAATAAATCTTTTCAAGAAGCTTTAGGTTATAGCACTTCTTTTTCGGCTTTAAAAATTAAATATTTAAATTAAAAACAGTAGTAATTATTAAAATATAAATAAAAAAATAAAAAATTATATCTTTCCTTTCTTCTTCAACTGCCAATACCGCATCAGACCGCTTACGGACATCCAGCTTGGATTCGCATACTCATAAAGTAATTGCAGTTTTTTGTCTGCTCCATGCTGTTCCATTTGACGGGTGGTGTAGGTCTGAAAGGCAGCTTCAACTGCTTCAATAGGGTTTTCATTATCAAAATGGACCTTCATCCAATTTGCCCAGTCATCCAGCGCATTATCCAATAGGGCAAAGTGTTTGTTGGGGTTGGTGATTTCCCCGAAGTGCGTCAGGTATATCTTTTCAGGATTCTGATCTAAAATGATCCTCATGGATTTTTTCCAATCTTCCAGATGAATATCGGGAGGAGGGCAGGGGGGGACCACTGGTCCATCGGATATTTTGACTCCTCCTACATCACCTGTAAAAATATTTCTCCCCAATTGCCAGGCAATGTGATGGCTGGCATGACCGGGGGTATGCAGGGAAGTAAAAGTCATATCCCCGATAGGGATGGTTTCTCCATGGGAGGCCGCAACCAATCGGCTCTCACTTATGGATTTCATTTTGCCCCAAAGCAGCTCCATGTTTTCTTCACCGTAAATCTTAGCTGCAGAATTCCAAAGTCTTTCCGGACTGGCCAGGTGAGGAATCCCAAGTGGGTGCAGGTAGATTTTAGCCCCTTCCTCCGCAAGTTTCCAGGCCGCACCGGCATGGTCGAAATGGATGTGTGTTAGCAGGACTGCATTCACGTCACCTGGCTTAAGTCCATGCTGTTGTAAACCCGCCACCAGGCTTTCCCAGGTGCTTTCCGGTCCTGTTTCTATCAGTACATGGCTGTCATTCTGGCTAATCAGAAAGCTGGCAATGGTATTTTTTTCTTCCTTAAAGTGCAGGTCAATGATCTTTATCTGGTACATTATCCGAATAAAGTATAGTTTCCAAACTGATCCATGGGTAAGGTTTTCCGAATGACAAAAGCACTGTCATTGGCCACCTGATTGACCATAGGAGATACGGTATACTTTGTCATTTCTTCATCAGGATAGGGTCCAAGCATTCCCAGCAATTCCTCTTCGGAAGTACGGGTATCCAGCCATTTGGCCTCGTCCTCTTTCTTAAGTATCACAGGCATCCGATCATGTATTTCGGCAGTAAGCTGGTTGGGAGATGTGGTTAAAATTAAAAATGTATGGGCTGTTTCACCTTTTTCGGTTTCAAACTCCTCCCAGATCCCTGCCAAAGAAAATAAAGTTTCTCCATGCTGCACAAAACGATAGGGAACCTTTGTCTTTTTCCCTATTTTTTTCCATTCAAAAAAACCATCAGCAGGTACCAGGCAACGATTTTTTTTAAAGGCAGCTCTGAAAGTAATTTTTTCAGCGATGGTTTCAGCCCGGGCATTGATGAGTTTACTGGATACTGGTTTGTTTTTTGCAAATGCAGGGGTAATCCCCCAATAAAAATGGGAAAATCCTTTGGGGCTTTCAGAGGTAATCACAGGGACGAGTTGAGAGGGTGCTATATTGTATCGTGGAACAAAAGGTTCCAGCATTTCAGCTTCAAACCTGTTTTCCAGGTCTGTTTTTGTTTTGGCAAGTGAGTATCTTCCACACATATTGAATTGAATTCAGCTTCAGGTAATGATGTAATTTAAAGATAATTTTCGCTTTGGATAAATTCAAGTGCCCTTATTTCAGACCAGTACCTTTCGGTCCTGGATCTGGGACTAAACCCTACGTGGCCTCCCTGCCTGGGGAATTCCATGTAAACCTTATCTGAGCGTTCTCCAATTTCCCTGGGATAACAAGATTTGCTTAGAAATGGATCATTCAGGGCGTTTAAAATCAGGCAGGGGAGCCTAATGGATTTCAGGAAAGTGAGGGAGGCGTTTTTTTCGTAATAATCCGCCGCATTTTCAAACCCATGCAATGGGGCAGTAAAGGCATCATCAAAAGCCCTGAGCGTGGAAATGGATGCCAGAGATCTGCCTTGAATTATCTCCGGAAAATCCAGGGCTTTTTCTCGTATTTTTTTCTTTAAGGAAAGGAGAAAATTATAAGCATAGATTTTATTTTTGAAATGATCTATCCGGTCACAGGAAGCACTTAGGTCAAGCGGTACAGAAATGGTCACGGCCTTTTTAATCTTATTCTGGCCAGGCCAATGCTTTTCTCCAAGATACTTGAGAGTGAGGTTTCCTCCCAGACTAAAACCAATCAGGTAAATGGTGCGGTATTTTACAGAAGCATGGCAAACCACCTCGTTTAGGTCATAGGTGGCACCGGAATGGTAAAAAATAGGTTTCAGGTTGGCAGGGCCGCTGCATCCCCTGAAATTCCAGTTCAACACATCATACCCATTATCAAAAAACATGCGGGCCATTCCTGTCATGTAGGGTCTTTGGCTATTTCCTTCCAGACCATGGCTGATGATGATGAGTTTTGAGCTGCCTTGCCTCAGCCAGTCCAAATCAAGAAAATCACCGTCTGCTGTGCTAATTCTTTCTCTTTCAAACCTTAAGCGATGCTTTTCCCTGAACAGTGCAGGGATAATGGTCTGCATGTGACCATTAGATAGCAGCTGATGGGGATTGTAATTTGATTTTATAAGTACAGGCATTTGAAAGGCGCAGGCATTCCGGAATCATTTCTTACGTGAAAATACTATTATTAAATTTGAATAAACATATTTTAAGAACTATTTTTGGATTGCTGAAAACATGAATTCGAATAATATAACTTATGGCCGAAATAATACGAATGCCCAAAATGAGCGACACCATGGAAGAAGGGGTGATTGCACAATGGTTAAAAAAGGTAGGAGATGAAGTAAAGCCCGGTGATATTCTTGCGGAGGTAGAGACGGACAAAGCTACCATGGAACTGGAGTCTTATGATGAAGGGGTATTGCTTCACATCGGTGTGGAAGAAAAAGACGCCGTACCTGTAAATGGGGTCATAGCCATTTTGGGAGAAAAGGGTGAAAATATAGATGACTTGCTGGAGGAAATCAAATCCGGTGGGGACGAGGCCTCTTCCAAAGACAGTGAACCCAAAAAAGAGGAATCAGAGGAAAAAGAAAAATCATCTGATACAAAATCAGAAGCGAAAAGTGAAAAAATTGATACCTCAGGTATCAATGCCACGCTGATCACCATGCCTAAAATGAGTGATACCATGCAGGAAGGAACCATTGCCAGCTGGTTGAAAAAGGAAGGAGATGAGGTAAAATCAGGTGATGTTTTAGCCGAAGTAGAGACCGACAAAGCTACCATGGAGCTAGAGTCCTATGAGGATGGCACCATTTTATATATTGGGATAAAAGAAGGCGATTCAGTAGAAGTCAACGGTGTCATTGCCATTATTGGAGAGAAAGGGGCCGATTATAAGAAGTTACTTGAGGCCCATAAACAAGAGGCGTCCTCAGAATCGGCAGAAGAAAGCACCAAAGAAGCAGAAGAACCGAAGAAAGAAACCTCGGAGAAGCAAGAAACCACCAAAAAAGCCGATGCTCCTAAAAGCACATCAAGTGCCAATGGCAGGATAAAGGCTTCTCCTCTGGCCAAAAAGATGGCCAGGGATAAGGGCATTGATATTTCGCTGGTAGAAGGCTCCGGTGACGGGGGCAGAATCATTAAAAAAGACATTGAGAATTTCGATCCATCCAAAGTTGCTGCAGCCGATAAGTCCGCCGGGGCAAGGGCAAGCGGTCCTGCTGTGGGTCAGGAATCTTTCAGAGAGGAAAAAGTTTCTCAGATGAGGAAGGTGATTGCCAAGCGGTTAGCTGAGAGCAAATTCACTGCACCTCACTTTTACCTGACCATGGAAATCAACATGGACAAGGCCATTGAGGCGCGTAAGAGCATGAATGAAGTGGCTCCAGTCAAAATATCCTTCAACGATATGGTGATAAAAGCTGTTGCGGCTGCTCTAAAACAACATCCCAATGTAAATTCCGCCTGGATGGGCGATAAAATCAGATACAATGAGCATGTACATATCGGCATGGCAGTGGCGGTAGATGAGGGCTTATTGGTGCCTGTGATCAGGTTTACCGACAGCAAAAGCCTTTCGCAGATATCCCAGGAAGCCAAATCTCTTGCAGGTAAAGCCAAGAATAAGGAACTTCAACCCAAAGATTGGGAAGGGAACACATTTACTGTGTCCAATTTGGGCATGTTTGGTATTGATGAGTTTACCGCTATCATTAATCCACCGGATGCATGTATCCTGGCCATAGGAGGAATAAAACAAACCCCTATCGTTAAAGATGGAGAAATTAAGGTAGGTAACTTGATGAAGGTAACCCTTTCCTGTGACCACCGGGTAGTAGATGGAGCCATAGGATCTGCTTTCCTACAGACTGTCAAACAATTATTGGAAGACCCTGTCAGGATACTTATCTGACAGTCAAAGAATCAATTAATGCCAAAAAGTCCTGGAAGTGGGACTTTTTGTTTTTAGTACAGTTATTGAAAGGATTGGGATAAAAAAGGAATATGGAAAAACTGAAATCAACCACCGTAGTAGCCATCAGTCATGCCGGACAGGTAGCCATTGGGGCAGATGGGCAGGCTACTTTGGGAAATACCATTGCGAAGAGCAGTGTCAATAAAATCAGGAAATTGCAGGGAGGAAAAATCGTTACTGGCTTTGCTGGTTCTACAGCAGATGCCTTCACGCTTTTAGAAAAATTTGAAGAAAAATTAGGTAAGTACAGCAACAATATGAAGCGGGCAGCAGTGGAATTGGCCAAAGAATGGCGAACAGACCGGATGCTGAGCAAGTTGGAAGCCATGATGATCATAGCAGATGCTGCTGATGTACTTATCATTTCAGGTACGGGGGACGTTATCGAGCCCGATTTGGGTATAGCAACCATCGGTTCCGGTAGCATGTATGCCCAATCAGCAGCCAGGGCACTCAAAAAATACGCACCCCAACTCAGTGCGGAAGAAATGGTCAAAGAAAGTCTGAATATTGCGGCAGACATCTGTATTTATACCAACCATAACATTATCATTGAAAAGGTAAATGATTAAATAAGGGCCTTCAAAATTTGATTTTGAAGGCCCTTTTTTCTAAACTTCAAAGTCATATACCTTCACCTGAGACCATTTATCTTTGTGGTCTTCTACAAACTGAAGGTGAATCGGATCTGTCTGGTAGAGGTCATGGTCACTGATGTTGTCAAAATAGACGGTCAGTGAAATGTGAAAACTATGGTCCACTACGTCTCTCCGTTGGGTTCCGGCTGGCACACCGATTTGGTAGTCTTTTACACTCTCGGTCTGGGCGATTTTCTTGCAGCCATCCATTACGGTTTTAAGATCCTCATCGGGCTTGTGCAGCCAGAAAAACACTTGATGTACAATCATGTTTGCGTGGGTTTTAGCGATGGTTTTTTGTGAAATAAATGCTCCTAGTCCCAAAGCAGTCAGGGAAGCCATAAATTTTCTTCTGTTGAGCATTATTTTTGTATTTTTATTAATAATAGTTTGAAGGATTAAATATAAAAATATATAGTTTAAAAAATTAAAAAGAACGGAATGAAATATAGAAAACTTGGGAAAACCGGAATGCATGTATCGGAAGTATCATTGGGCACCTGGCAGGTAGGAGGTGGCTGGGGAGGCTCCTTCGACAGGAAAGCAGCTTCTGATATCATCCATGAAGCAATTGATCAGGGCATAAATTTTATCGATACGGCGGATGTTTACGATGCAGGCATGAGCGAGGCAGTCGTGGGAAAAATCATCAGGCAGAGAAATGAGGAAGTTTTCGTGGCCACCAAGTGTGGCAGGCAAATCCAGCCGCATACAGCGGAGGGCTATACACCGCAAGTTTTAAGAGGCTATGTGGAAGCTAGTCTGAAGAATATGAATCTGGAATCCATTGATTTGATTCAATTGCATTGCCCTCCTACTGAAGTCTATCACCGGCCTGAAATTTTTGGTCTTTTTGAAGATTTGAAGAAGGAAGGGAAGATCCAAAACATGGGGGTAAGTGTGGAAAAGGTAGAAGAAGCAATTTTTGCCCTTGACTATCAAAATGTAACTACGGTACAGATCATTTTCAATATGTTTCGGCTAAAGCCTTCAGAAGAATTTTTCAGTCTTGCTAAAGCGAAAGATTCCGGGATCATTGTCCGGGTGCCTTTGGCAAGTGGGTTGTTGGCTGGGAAAATTGATGAAAGCACCAGGTTTCATCCGGAAGACCATAGAAATTTCAATAGAGAGGGAAAAGCTTTTGATAAAGGAGAAACTTTTTCCGGGATTGATTTGGACCAGGGTGTTCAGGCTGTAAAAGAACTGAAAGCCCTGTTCGGAGACAAGGCACCACTGGCAGCTTTAGCCATCAGGTGGGTTTTAATGTTTGAGGAAGTGTCTACTGTAATACCCGGAGCATCAAAACCGGATCAGGTTAAGGCGAATGTCGAGGCCGCATCCTTAGCGCCTTTAACAGGTAAAGAAATGGACACGGTGGCAGATATTTACAATAAGTATTTCAAAGCTGAAATTCATGAAAAATGGTAATAAAAAAGCCATGAAAACATGCTTTCACAGCTTTAGTCAATAAACAATAAACCCAAAATAACCCAATATAAGATAGGTAATGATCTGATATTCAATTAATTAAATATAAGTCAATTTAATTAATTTATCAACCCCTTTCCGGATAAAACTGGGGAAATACGTTTTTTCTTACCTCTTCCCCTTGTTTTGGGAATCAGTAAAATTAGGTAAGCAGAAATGATGACACATTGCCGATAGGTGAATTGAATACTTAAAAAAACCGGTGGAGCCACCCAAAACTCCACCGGTCCAATGGATAAAAAATCAGTTTTCCGAAAAAATCAGTCATAAAAGTCAGCGGATTTTCAGGCTTTTGCAGCCAATTTTTCTCCCATGAGTAGCACCTCATAGACCTGTACTTCGGTGATGTACTTTTTATTACCTTCCTTGTCCTCGTAAGACCTACTCACCAATTTTCCCTGAACACAAATTTCTGAACCCTTGTCGGTGTATTTGTGAATGATTTCAGCAGGCTTGCCGAAAGCAACGATACTGTGCCAATAGGTTTCATCAATTTTCTCCCCTTTGCCATTTTTATAGGATTCGTTGATGGCCAGGTTCAACCTTACCATTGGGGTGTTTCCATTGACTGTTTTAAATTCTGCTTTTGCACCCAGTCTTCCAATCAGTTGTACTTTGTTTTTAATAGCGTTCATGACTTTAATTGTTTTAGTTAATAATGTGAATGATTTCCGAAATGGAACAGGACAAAATTGGGGGGAGGGGCAAAATTTATTCGGGTTTTTTTCGTTTAAAACCGTTTGTAAATGTTTGTAAACGTTTTCAAACGGATACATTTATTTGTTAAATAACTTTTTTTATATATATTATGCTTAATTTTTACTTTAAAAGGACTTTTATGCCGGCACCACCTAAAAAATGTATAAGCTGTGGAAAGCCCCTGTTTGGTAGGGTTGATAAAAAGTTTTGTGATGATTATTGCAGAAATCACTATAACAATCAAATGAAATCAGGCAGCAACAGGCTGATTCGTAACATCAACAATGCCTTGAAAAGGAATAGAAATATCCTGTCTAATATTCTACCTGATTCGGAAGATACCGCAAAAATCCTCCGGGGACAAATGCTCGAAATGGGGTTCCAGTTCAGGTACAGCACCCATACTTACACGAATAAAAAGGGAAACGTGTATGCTTATTGTTACGATTACGGCTATTTAAAACTTGATCAGGAATGGATCCTTGTGGTCAGAAACAAAGAAGAAAAGAAGGACAGGTCCAAATTTATCAAATCATGAAATTGGGCTTATCCAGTTTTTTGTCTATCCTGTAAGCCGCATTAAGCAGGCCAACGTGGCTGTAGGTTTGAGGGAAATTTCCCCACTGGCTGCCGGTATGCTGGTCGACATCTTCAGAAAATAAATTCAGGTGATTGCAATATTTGCTTAAGGTTTCAAAACCTTCCATAGCTTCGTCCAATCGGTTGACACAGGCAAGTGCTTCAATGTACCAAAAAGCACAGATCAGGAAGGTGGTCTCCGGCTCACCGAAATCATCCAGGTGCTTGTAGCGGTAAAATAAATAATTTTTAGCTAACAGATCTTCTTCCAATGCCTTTAAGTGGTTATTGGCACTTTCAATATCATTGCCAAAATACCCCATGGTGATCATTTGCAGGGTACTGGCATCCATGTTTTTGGTTCCGATGGCCTGGGCATAAGCCTTTCTTTCTGGAATGTAACAAGCTTCAATTTTTTTGATGGCCTTGTTTTTTAATTCAATGGCTTTGTTTTGCATGCTCACATCTGAGAGCCGCTCGGCAATTTTTACCGCGGCGCTGGCTCCTGCCCAGTGAAACAGGAAAGTATAACAATGTTCCTGTTTTAAATTTCTGAATTCCCACAGTCCGGCATCTTTTTCATCCATTGTTTCTTCTATTTTTTGCAATAGATTGTTGATAAAAGGTTTGCTGTGGCTTTTTTCCGATTCAATAAACCTTTTATCTGCATACAATGGCAACAGGCTTACCAATACCTGACCGTAAAGGTCGTTTTGAATGTGGGTATAGGCCTGGTTTCCAAAGCGCACGGGTTTATTACCCAGGTATCCTTCAAGATCGGCCACCGTTTCCGGCAACCTGGAGGAGCCTGTAATGGAATAAAGTGGCTGATACCTGCCTTTTTCATCCATAGGCAGGTTTTGGATAAATTCAAAGTAGCGCTCCAATTCCTCAAAGTGTCCCAGGTGGTTGAATACATTGAGTGTATAGTAGGCATCCCGCATCCAGCAATAGCGGTAATCCCAGTTTCTGGTGGAACCTGGAGATTCAGGGAGACTGGAGGTGGAGGCAGCTATGATGCCTCCAGTATCTTCATACTGATGGATTTTTAAAACCAGGGAGGAGCGTACGACAAGCCTTTGATAAAAATTCGGGATACTGGTAGACTTTACCCAGTTTCGCCAATATTGGGAGGTGGCATTCAGGAATTTTTCGATGGTGCTCTCTATGGGTGCTTCCAAAGGATTACCGTAAGTGAGTACCAGGTAAACCGTTCTTTGCAACCTGAATTCCTGTTCCTCCATGATATAGGTTATAGAACAGTTTGTGGTCAGCCTTACCTGCTGGTCTCTTCCTGCAAATTGAATGTGGTTGCTGCCAGGAGTAGGTATCAGTTTTCGTTTTCCATAATCTGCCACTGGCTGGCAGTTGATTTTGATTTTGGGTTCCCCCACCAATGGCTCAATTTTCCTGACCAACATTAAGGGCTTGAAATAACGGTCGAAATTGAAAAACCGAGGGGCAAAATCGGTTACCTTGTAGTTTTCTCCTGCAGAAGTTTCTACAAAGGTTTCCAATATATTGGTGTTTTCCTTATAGCCCTGGCGGGAAGTGAACCCCCCATTTTGGGGTAAGATGGTAAACTCCCCCCCCTTTTCTTTGTCCAACATACTTCCAAAAAGAAAATCGCTATCAAAGCGGGGCAAACAAAGCCAACTGATATTGGTGTTTTTCTCGATATGGGCAATATAACTGCAATTACCTATAAGGCCGGTACCGTAAGTATGTTTTTCCATTGAAAAGCTGGTTAAGATCTATAAGACAGAATACGCCATTCTTTTAGGGATAATAAAAGGATTGGGCAATTAATTTACGAAGTTATTAAAATAAAGACTTGATAGTAATAAAATGATACCTTTATTACTTTAATACCTCCAAAAATTTTCGGGACACTTTTACCAGCATGCTTTGATTGATACTCGGTATCCGGATAATAAAGTAATCCTGATTTGATTTTTGGATACATTCGCCTTCAAAACCCTGCAAGGCCCCCCCCAAAATCCGTACCTGTTCCCCTTTCTCAATATCATCGGTTTCTACCTCTACAGCTACCCCTGTTTCAATTAACCGTTGGATGGTGTCGATTTCACTTTGTTGGACCATGGCATGCTCCCCTGAAAAATTGATAAATTTAACCGCTCCGCTGATTTGTAAAGCCTCCCAAAGCCTTTCTTTACTGGTGTAGACAAATAGATACCCGTTAAACAAGGGTCGCTGTACTTTTTTCTTTCGATCACTCCACTGCCTTATTTCTTCTATCATAGGAAGGTAAACGCTGGTGCCCTTTTCTAGTAGCCTTTGGGCAACTTTTTTTTCTGCTCTTGGCGCAGTGTACATTACATACCAGTTACATTTTTCCGTCATCATATACAGGGTTAAAATCCGAAAGTACCGAATAATTTGGGTAACCTTCAATACCTGGTTTTTGTAATTTTTTATATTTTTTTTCCCAACCTCATCTGAATAAGCATTGAAATATATTTTTATGCTTTTTAAATAAAAAATAATGGATTTAAAATAAAACTTTACAGTTTTGATTTTTTTATTTACTTTTGAGAATTAACTCTAAAAAACTGAACCTGAAGCCTAACTGACAATGAAACCCTGATTTTATTCAGACATTTTTAATATTTCAAATTAATTGGATTGGTAGGAGTAAGAAGCTTGGGAAATTTTAAAATGAGGACATTTTGTGGCTTATGGCAGTTTTATTTTTGTAATTAAACAGCGAAAATCGAAATCATGGAAATTGTTAATGTGGTATTATCTGGAGGAGTAGGGAGCCGTTTGTGGCCGCTTTCACGCAAAAGTAAACCAAAGCAATACCTGCCCATTTTTAATAATGAGTCCCTTTTCCAGAAAACTGTACAGAGGAACTCTGGTATTTGCAACCAGGTAATGGTGGTGGGTGGCGTAGATAATTACAAGCTTTCCAGGGATATACTGGAGGCAATGGGTATTTCCGCCTACCTGGAGTTGGTGGAAGCTGCACCTCGCAATACCGCAGCGGCAATAGCATTTGCAGCCCTTTCGGTACCTTCTGATGCCATTTTACTGGTTACCCCATCGGACCACCTGATTGGTGATGTAGACAAATACGAGGAGGCCCTGAAGCAGGCGGTGGCTATGGCTCAGAAGGGCGCATTGGTAACCTTTGGGCTGATCCCGACAAAGCCGGAAACCGGGTTTGGTTACATAGAACATCAGGGCAATGAAGTTCTTGGTTTCAGAGAGAAGCCGGGTTTGTCCAGGGCAAAAGAGTTTTTGCAGAAAGGCAACTTTTTATGGAACAGTGGCATGTTTTGCTTCACTGCGGGGACCTATCTGGAAGAACTTCAGAAGTATGAGCCGGAGGTATTGGAAAAGTCAGCTAAGGCATTGGAACATGCAAGGGATGGCTTTTTGCCACTTGAATTAAGTATGGAAATTCCTTCTATCAGTGTAGATTATGCGGTGATGGAAAAATCAGATAAAATCAAGGTGGTGCCCTCCTCCTTTTCCTGGTCTGATATGGGGTCTTTTGAAGCACTATATGACTATTTCCAGGTTGGAAGCAAAGAAAGAAGTGGAAATAACCTGGTTTTGGGTACTGCCAATAAGCATGTGGAATTTGTTGGCCTGGAAAATGTGGTACTGGTAGAAACAGCTGATGCGATCTTAGTGCTGCACAAGGAGCATGCACAGGAGGTCAAAAAGGTGTATGAAAGATTGGAAAAGGAAAACCCCGGACTATTAAATTAAAAAAATGTTAGACAAACAGACCAAAATATATGTAGCAGGTCATAAAGGCATGGTAGGGGCTGCCATTTTCAGGTCCCTAAAAGAAAAAGGTTACCAAAACTTAATTGGCCTGGGCAGTAGTGAATTGGATTTGAAAAACCAAAAGAATGTCAAATCATTTTTTGAAAGTGAAAAGCCTGAGATCGTGATAGATGCCGCCGCAAGGGTGGGAGGAATCATGGCCAATAACAATTATCCCTACCCCTTTTTGATGGAGAACCTTTTGATCCAGAATAACCTGATCGATTTTTCTCTTCAGGCCGGTGTGGAGAAGTTTATTTTTTTAGGAAGTTCCTGTATTTACCCTAAGCTTGCACCTCAGCCACTCAGGGAGGATGTGCTGCTTACTGCCGCATTGGAGCCAACCAATCAATGGTATGCATTGGCGAAAATAGCCGGTGTAAAAGCTTGTGAAGCCATCAGGCAGCAATATGGTAAGGACTTTGTGAGCCTGATGCCAACCAATCTTTACGGGCCCTTTGATAATTTTGACTTGGAAACCTCCCATGTTCTTCCGGCCATGATCAGAAAATTTCATGAAGCAAAAATCCATGGACATGAACACGTCAAACTGTGGGGAAGCGGCACTCCGATGAGAGAGTTTTTGCATGTGGACGATATGGCAGAAGCGGTTGTTTTTGCCATGGAGCATACCTTTGAAGACAATTTATATAATGTGGGTACAGGGGAAGACCTTACCATCAGATCCCTTGCTGAATTGATTCAGCGTGTTACCGGCCATCAGGGAGATATCCTCTGGGATAGCAGCAAACCGGATGGAACGCCCAGGAAATTGATGGATGTTAGTAAAATGACAGCAGCAGGCTGGAAAGCCAAAATTGGATTGGAACAGGGTATTCAAGACACCTACCAGTGGTTCCTGAAAAATATCGATCAAATCAAACAGGTTAAATTGTAATATATTTTTATCAGCATTAAATTAAATTATCTATGAAAACGGCGTTAATTACAGGCATTACCGGGCAGGACGGCGCCTATCTTGCAGAACTTTTATTATCCAAGGGATACATTGTACACGGAATAAAGCGAAGAGCATCCCTTTTTAATACAGACAGGATTGACCACTTGTATCAGGATCCACACGATGATAACAAGCGTTTGTTTTTGCACTATGGAGACCTGACGGATTCGATGAATTTAACCCGGATCATTCAGGAGACCAAGCCGGATGAGATTTACAACCTGGCAGCCATGAGCCATGTAAAGGTGAGTTTTGATACCCCTGAATATACAGCCAATGCCGATGGGGTGGGCACACTCCGAATACTGGAAGCTGTTAGACTTTTGGGAATGGAGAAACAAACGAAAATATATCAGGCTTCGACTTCCGAGCTGTACGGTTTGGTACAGGCCGTTCCACAGTCTGAAACCACTCCATTTTATCCCAGATCTCCTTATGCCGTGGCCAAGCTGTATGGGTATTGGATCACGGTAAACTATCGGGAAGCCTATGGGATGTATGCCTGCAATGGGATTTTATTCAATCACGAATCTCCATTAAGAGGGGAAACGTTTGTCACCAGAAAGATCTCAAGAGCGGTGGCCAAAATCGCTTTGGGATTGCAGCAGGACCTGTATATGGGTAACCTGGATGCCAAAAGGGATTGGGGACATGCCAAAGATTATGTGGATGCCATGTGGAGGATCTTGCAACAAGAAGTTCCCGAGGATTATGTCATCGCAACCGGCGTCACTACCAAGGTCCGGGATTTCATTAAAATGGCCTTTGATGAAGTAGGGTTTAAGTTAAAATTTGAAGGGGAAGGCTTGAATGAAAAAGGTATCCTGGAAGAAATTGACAGGGAAAAAGCGTTTGATATTCTGGGTACTTCCCATTTTAAAGTCAAAAAGGGGGATGTTTTGGTGAAAATTGACCCGGCTTATTTCAGACCTACAGAAGTTGACCTTTTGATCGGAGACCCGACCAAGGCCATGACCAAATTGGGATGGAAGCCAAAATATGACCTTAAGATGCTGGTAGAAGACATGGTGCTTTCAGATGTAGGCTTGTTCAAACGGGATATACATTTGATGAAGGGCGGACATAAGGTACTGAACCAGGCGGAGTAATAAGGATTTTGTTTAATAGGTAAAATTTTAAGTTATGCGTAAAATTTAATTATTTTGCGCATAACTTTTTTAATTTCAATCAGGCTTTAACTTTTATTCCTAATTTAATTTTGTTTTTTCGTTTGCCAGGACCGATTCAATAAATAAACATCTTATGTAATTCCGCTGGTATTGCTTACTTTTGTGCGGATATTCAATATTTTCCCCTTTTTTGTTGATCATAAAGGTTATCTCAATATTTAAAACTCTTTTGCTGAATGTAACTGAGGAGGCGAAGCTTTAATTTTTTGATAAATAAACATCAGAAAGTTTTATTTGATTGCAGTCTCATCACTATCAACAGGTACTCAAATGCTACTAAAAATTTCAATTCAAAAACTAAGATTTGTTCTTTTAGGTATTCTATTAGGTGTAGGGTTGGTCTCTTACGGCCAATCCTTGCAGGATATTCAAAACCTTAAAGTGGATGAGCTTTCTGATGCCCAGATAGAACAACTGATCAGGCGTGCAGAGTCATCCGGGATGAATGAGGCGCAATTGGAGGCTATGGCCAGGGAAAGAGGCATGCCGCCGGCAGAAATAAGCAAGCTTACCCAGCGCATTCAAATGCTCAAATCAGGCAATGTGGAAGGGACAAATGGGAGACAAAATCAGGGGGCTAATCAACGACAGGTCGAAGGTAATGTCAGTGATCAGATCGATGTTTTTGATTCTTTGAGACAATCAGACCCCTACTATGACCTGAGCCCGGAGCAAAAGAAGATTTTCGGTTTTACGTTATTTCACAATAAAGAACTTAACTTTAATCCTAATTTAAACCTCCCTACACCTGACAATTATGTGTTGGGTACCGGAGATCAATTATTAGTGGACGTGTATGGCGCGTCTCAGCAATCCCTGGACTTAACTGTATCTCCTGAAGGTACAGTTTTTATTCCGGATATTGGCCCGGTCAATGTAGGTGGGGCAACCATTGAAGCGGTGAGATCCCGCTTGAAGAATGCTTTGCAACAGATTTATTCTGGCCTGGGAGGAGCCAGTCCCAATACTTTTTTCCAGATCAGGGTAGGTAATATCCGAACCATACAGGTGACCATGGCAGGCGAGTTGAGGGTTCCCGGGAGTTATTCCATGCCTTCTTTTGCGAACGTCTTCAATGCCTTGTATCAGGCAGGGGGGCCAAATGAAAACGGGTCATTTAGAAATATTCAAGTTTACAGGGACAGCAAATTGGTAGGAGAAGTAGATATTTATGCCTTTTTGGTTGAAGGAAAACAGGAAGGAAACATTATTTTACAGGACAATGATGTAGTAATTGTCCCTCCTGTGAGAACGAGGGTAGAATTAGATGGGCCGGTCAGGAGGCCTGGTATTTTTGAAATTAAACCAGGAGAAAGTATCACCGATTTACTTTCCTTTGCCGGCGGATTTAAAAGTAACGCTTACCGAGAACTGATGACGGTAAGGCGAACGACAGATCAGGAAATGCGGGTGGATAATGTATATAACAACGATTTTGAAACCTTCGCCATCAGGGATGGAGATTTTTTTACGGTAGGAACTATCCTGGAGCGGTTTGAAAACAGGGCACAGGTTTCCGGGGCGGTTTTTCGTCCTGGCGAATTTGCCATAGAAGATGGCATGAGCTTAGAGGCATTATTGAAAATGGCAGGCGGCCTTCGTGGTGACGCCTTTTCTGAAAGGGTTTCCTTATACCGTACCAATCCTGATTTTACTATGGAAATCATTACCCTAAACCTGGGTGCGATACTTTCCGGCGAAGGGCCAGACATCAAATTGCAAAGAGAAGATATCCTGCACGTTCCAAGCATTTATGATCTCAAGGAAGAATACCATGTGCAAATTTCAGGAGAGGTAAACCGTACCGGTGTTTATCAGTTTGCAGACAGCATGACGGTAGGGGACCTGATTGCCAAAGCCAAAGGTTTCAAGGAGTCTGCTACCAGCTCAAATATAGAAATTGCCAGAAGGATCAAGGGAAATGTCAGTGGTGAAATTGCCCAAATTATCAATATATCCATAGATCCCAATTTAAAAATTAGCGAGGAAGAAAAAAACATTCTCCTGCAGCCTTTTGATCATGTATTTGTCCGGCAAAGCACTGGCTTTCAGCCTGAAACAGTTGTTGAAGTGGAGGGGGAAGTTTTTTATCCCGGGGAATATGCACTTGAAAAAAGAGATGAAAGAATATCTGATGTATTGAATCGGGCAGGTGGCATGAATCAATTTGCCTACGCCAAAGGAGCGACTTTAATCAGAAGAACCGAGTTTTTCAAGACTAAAGAAGAAGAAGTATTGAAGCTGGAGCAACTGGAGTCCTTGTTGGAAAATATGGAAAGGGATGAAAAGGTGGAGAATGCAGAGTCTGAAAAAGAGTTGATGAAACGGCTGGAGGAGAGGGTCGCACTTCTAACGGAAGAAAGGGTAAAAAATAAAACAGGAACAGATGGTCAGGAAATGGAAAGCTTTTCAGAGGACAGGTATCAATTTCTGGAAGGAGCGGACAGCTCTGTCATGGAAGAAGCTACCCGGGATAAGGAATTAATAGGGATCGAATTGGATAAAATCCTTCAACAACCGGGCTCAAAATATGACCTGATATTACAGGAAGGGGATGTCATCAGTATACCTAAGGAGCTACAAACAGTAAGAATGCGGGGGGAGGTTTTGTATCCCACTACGGCAAGATATGATGAAGGCAGGAGTTTCAGGAATTATATTTCCAGAGCTGGAGGGTTTAGTGAATCAGCGCGGAAATCCCGCTCCTATGTGGTTTATGCCAATGGGGATGTGAAGAGAACCAACAGGTTTTTATTTATTTCCTTTTTTCCAAGGTTAGAACCCGGCGCAGAAATAATTGTTCCCCAAAAACCTGAAAGAGAACCCATGTCTGTACAGGCATGGATTGGTATGGCCTCAAGCTTAGCCACTTTGGTTATCTTGATTGATAGGGTTAGGAGGTAAAAAAGAATGGCCCATTTTATTTCCTTCCAGAATATTCCAGGCTGATAATATAAGTAGTATGGCTCCGGGTTTAAAAAAAAGTATATTAACAGGGATATTTTGGAACACCATCCAATTGGTCATCAATAGAACTTTTTCTTTTGTAATCAAACTTATTCTGGCTAAAATTTTATTTCCAGAAGAATTTGGTTTAATCGGGATGGCGGTTGTTTTTACCAGTTTTGTCGAAGTTTTTAATGATTTGGGCTTTGGAGCAGCAATTGTTCAGAAAAAAGAAAACTTAATCAATGAAAGTCACTTCCATACAGCTTTCTGGACTGGCATTGTTTGGGCGATAGTTTTATATGCTTTTATTTACTTTTTTTTAGCAGACCTGGCAGCAAATTTTTATGACGAACCTTTACTCGAAGAAATCATTCCGGTCCTGAGTTTGGGGATTTTACTGAACCCCATAAACCTGGTGCATAAAGCTCAATTGACCAGGGCAATGAATTTTAAAAAATTGGCCTACATCAGCAACACAAGTAGTATTATTTCCGGTTCAATATCTTTAATCTTAGCGCTACTTGGATTTGGAGTTTGGTCATTGGTATTCAATTCCGTAACAGCGTACGTCATTTCCCTTCCACTTTTTTTTGTAGCGACGGGTTGGAAGCCGAAATTTATTTGGGTAAGAACTGCATTCGATGATATTTTTGGCTTTGGCGTAAACACAATGGGTACCCAGGTTTTCAATAACCTGATCAATAAATTTGATTATCTGGTTATCGGCAAACTACTTTCTGTTTCTGCTCTGGGGGTTTATACTTTGGCATTTACGCTCACAGATACCTTTAGGGGCCAGCTAATGACGGTAATGAACCGGGTCATGTATCCCATATATGGTAAAAAGCAGGATGATAAGGTCTCTTTAGTAAAGTATTACCTAAAAGTGGTGAAATATAACTCCATGATCATTGACGGGATCATGATGGTTTTGGTAATTTATGCGGAGCCTATTATATTGTTGTTTTTTGGTGATAAGTGGATAGATACAGTCATTCCCTTACAGATTTTGTCCTTGTCAGTGGTCTTTCACATGATGGTTAGTTCCAACACCTCTCTCATCAGGGGTATGGGAAAACCCGGATTGGAATTCAGGCTACAGTTGTTTAAATCATTGGTACTTTATGTGCCTTTAATTTATTTTGGCACCAAATTTTTTGGTACCGCTGGGGCAGCTTTTGCGATCCTTATAAACAAGTTGATCAGTGTTATAATCGCCCAATATTTTCTCAAAAAATTATTGGGGATTAGTCTTATGGCATTGGTTGATTCTACCAAACCTGCATTGATCAGTTTTATTGCAGGATCTCTTTGGGGCTATGTGAGCTTTAATATATTTTCCCTTCATTGGGTAATTTCGGCCCTTATCGCAGTTGGCATCTATATGGGAGGCATCTACTTCATCGCAGGTAAGGAAATCAAATCGGAACTATCTGGTTTGAGAAAATTAAAAGCAGCTTAACAATGATTGAAAAATTAAAGAAAAAAATATCCTGGAGATACAGGCGTTGGGTAGAGATGCAGTTGCCATTTCACGTCTATAAAAGTAGGTTTTTAGCTACGCTATATTATTTTTTATTTTCAGATGCTTTCAGGAGGGAGAATCAAGCAGTACTGGCAGGGAAAGTAAAACATTTAGAGCGCAACCAAAAAGATAAGTCAAACCTATACTTGTTGGTTCGGAACACTCATAGAATTGAAAAAGGCTTGCTTATGCGGCCCATGAGGAAAACTTTTGCATTGGACTACATAGGCGAAACGGTGGATGCCTATTCCGGTTTTATCAAAGAAGAAGCAGGAAATCACGAAGCCCAGCAAAAATGGTTTACCGATGTGATAAGCAGCTACTTTGAATCAGTGGAAGAAAATGAAATAATAGCTGTAGAAAAAGAGAAGTTTTTTAAGTGTAAAGATTTTTTAAACGGAAAGGAGAGCCCAATTAGGTCTGTGCCCTACATGAGAAATAAGGAAACACTTTCCCCGATCACCTATGAGCAATTTTATGAATTGAACAGGCAAAGGAGGTCTGTGAGATGGTTTCAGGACAAACCAGTAGAAAGGGAGAAAGTCGATAAGGCGATTTTAGCGGCGATTCAGGCTCCAAGTGCCTGTAATAGACAGCCTTTTGAATACAGGGTGCTGGATAATCCTGATCTGGTGAAAAAAGTGGTTGATTTTCCGATGGGAACCAAGGGGTATGCCCATTCCATTCAGACGTTTATAGTAGTGGTGGGTAATCTGGATGCCTATTTTAGTGAAAGGGACAGACATTTGATATATGTGGACGCCTCTCTTGCCAATATGTCGCTAATGCTCGCCTTGGAAACATTGGGCTTGAGTAGTTGCCCGATCAATTGGCCTGATATTGAAAACAGAGAAAGAATGATGGAGGAATTTTTAAAACTTTCGCCTTATCAGCGTCCAATAATGTGCCTGGGTATTGGTTACCCTGACTTCACAGGTAAAGTTGCTTTTTCAGAAAAAAGAAGTTTGGATCAAATCAGAAAATACAATTAAATGATAGTCGAACTAAGAGGTGTGGGATTTGTCAATAAAGGAGCCGAACTTATGCTTCATGCCATGATGGATAAGGTGAAATCCAATTATCCTGATGTGGTATTTGCCATGGAAGTTAACAAGGCCTCGCCTTTAAAAAAGATTTGGTCCCTGGGAATCAAAGCCAAAACCAATGTAACCATAAAGAGGGTACCATTAAATGGTATTTTTGGCCTGTTGCCTGCTGAAATAAGAAGCAAACTGGGTTGGGTCATGGAGGACGAAATACAGGTGATACTTGACGGTTCAGGCTTTAATTATGGAGATAAATGGGGAGCAAAAAGGGCAGGAGACAGGCTTGCTGACCACCTGCCAGGGTGGAAGGAAAAGGGTAAAAAAGTAATTTTATTACCTCAGGCCTTTGGTCCTTTTACAAAAGCAGATTTGATCGAAAGGATGGGAATCATTCTCAATGAATCAGATTTAATTTTTGCCAGGGATAGGATTTCCCTTGAATTTATCCAACAAATAGCTAAAAACCATCACCAAAATAAAATTCATTTAGCGCCTGATTTCACGAATCTAAAAGCTCCGGTGTGGCCTGAAAGCAAGAATCAGTATGCCAATATGCTGGCCATTATTCCTAACCAAAAGATGCTGGAAACCGGCAACAATGCCCTAAACCAAAATTATCCGGAGTTTCTTAAGCACTTAATTGAACTGGCGATAAATAGGGGACAGCGGCCTTTTTTCCTGATTCATGAGAGTAAGCATGACAAAGCAATAGCAGCTATGGTCAACAGTCAGCTTTCAAAACCGATTCAAATTGTAGAAGAAGAAGACCCCCTGGTAGTAAAAGGTATCATCGGAAGCTGTTTTGCGGTGATCACCTCAAGATTTCATGGCCTGGTAAGTGCACTTTCTCAGTCTATCCCCTGTCTGGCCACAGGATGGAGCCATAAGTATGAAATGCTTTTCGAAGATTATGGTTACCCGGAAGGCCTTTGCCAACTTCAGGAAGAAATGGTTTACTACGAAGGTAAACTTGATTTGATTGTAAAAGAAGATTTAAGGATAGAATTGATAAAAAAGCTGAATACTGCTTCAAACAGGCAGAAACAATTGTCTAACGACATGTGGCAACTTGTTTTCAACAATATCAATGAATTGGTTTAGTATTTGACCTTGTCCTTGTAATTAAAAGAAATTTGGTATCCATTATTATTCCTGTATTTAACAGAGAAGGGTTATTGGCGGAAACCCTTGATAGTATAATCAGACAAACCTTTTCGGATTGGGAATGCATTTTGGTGGACGATGGCTCCCAAGATAGAAGTCTTGAGGTGTTACATAATTTTGCGGGCAAAGAGGCAAGATTTAAAGTATATGAGCGACCTGAATCCTGGCCAAAAGGAGCCCCTTCTTGTAGAAATTTCGGCTTTTTAAAGGCTTCAGGTACTTATATTCAATTTTTTGACTCCGATGATATCATGCTTCCTGAAATGCTGGCGGAAAAGGTCTCCTTTATACAGGAAAATAAAGGAAATGATTTTGTAGTTTCTAAGATGGCGGAATTTATTACACCGGATGAATGGTCTCCTCCCAATTACCAGTGTATATCTAGAAATACGGTAGAAGATTTTTTAAAATACAGAATATATTTTCTCACTCCTGGACCTCTTTTTAGAAAATCCTATCTCGATAAGCAATCCAAACTTTTTGATGATCAACTAAATAAACATCAGGAATGGGAGTTTTACTCCAGGTTGTTGCTCCAGGGATGCCAATATAAATTATTGGATAAAGTTCATTGTCTCAGGAGGATTCATGATGATAGTATTAAGTCGATTTTTTCTACCTCCCAGGAAGTAGAGGCAAAAAATTTAAAATTAAAGGCTTTAACAAGGTTAAATAGGAATACAGGTAATAACTACCGGGGATTGATGATCAAATTGTTTTGGAAAGATTACATTCGAAGTTCCTTTCTGTTTTTAAAGTATAGAAAATTTAAATATTTCCAAACATTAAATGAGAGTTTAATGTCTTTTTTAAGATAATTTAATACTTCATCAAATATTTATTTTTGAATATAATGAATACAATAAGATACGAATCAATAAGTCTAATAGTGGATGAACATGAGTAAAAAAATACAGGTGTTAGATAAATTTATTTCCGATTCTTTTCAAAGTGAGGAGATAAGTATTAAAGGGCTTGTTGGAACATTTTTAAGCTTTAGGGCTTGGATCGTTTCAGTTACGATTGTGGTATTCTTATTTGGCCTGGTTTTTCTAATCACTTCGCCTGATGAATATGTTTCGAATTCTAAGCTTCTTTTGGAACAACAGGAAGGTTTTAGCGGAAAATCCCTGGGAGGCCTTGCCGGAATCTCTGGATTAGGAAACCTGGGTTTGGGAAATCAAGACTCTGAGTCTATCCCAGCCGAGCTCATTCCTGATTTGGTGAGGGAAAGTGATTTTCTTAAGGAATTGATTGATGAAAAGATTTACATATCAGAGAAACGTGATAGTGTAACTTTAATTCAATTTGTCAATGAATATGAGGAGCACCACTTTTATTATTATCTATTTAGGCTTCCTGCGATGATCAGGACCAAAGTTTCGTACACCCCGGCTGGGGGCGAAAAAAATATACTTCCATCGATAATGGATTCAGAAAATCAGGATATACTATCTTTAAATCCTGAAGAAAGAAAGACAATTGAGCGATTAAGGGATAGAATTCAGATTGAAAAAGAGGACCGACTACTCTTGATACAAACAAAAATGCAAAACGCAGTAGGCAGCGCTCAGCTGAATGGTATTTTAATCAGAAAGTTAAAAAGCTACCTAACGGATTTAATATTAGAAAAGGAAATTCAAAATTTTGAATTTATTCAGGAGCGAACGGATGAGGCTAAAAGCAGGGTTGAAAATACCCAGAAAGCGCTTGCCAGATTCAGAGATAGCAACAGAGGTATCAATTCACAACTGGTAAAAACCGAAGAGGATAGGTTGCAAGCGGATTTTAACCTGGAATTTAATGTCTATACTTCCCTTGCGCAGCAACTGGAGCAAGCGAGAATAAAAGTGCAGGAGGCGACCCCAATGCTGACTGTTTTTCAAAAACCTCAAGTACCAACTATCAATAGTGAACCAAAATATATTTTACTAGGATTGGTTTTTCTTGTGGTCGGATTGGTACTTGCTATCCTTTCTTTTTTTGGATTGCTGGTATTTAGAATGGTTAAATTTCATTTTTCCGATGTTTAGTGTTATTATTCCCATATTCAATAAATTCCCGCACCTGGATCGATCCGTTGATTCGGTACTCCATCAGGATTTTAAAGATTTTGAATTGATACTGGTGGATGACGGATCCACAGATGGGAGTTATGAAAAAGCACTTTCTTTTAAGGATGATCGCATAAAGGTATTTCAAAGGGATTCCCCCGGGCCAGGAGGCTATGCTGCCCGGAATTTTGGAATTCAAAAGGCAAAATACGATTGGGTGGCCTTTTTGGATGCCGATGATGAGTGGCAGGAACACCATCTTTCTACCCTTTCAGGATTACTGGCATTCCAACCAAATGCTCAAATTCTTTCTACCTGCTGGCTGGATAATTTTGACAGCGAGGATCGTCAGAGGACTTTTCCCAATGCTTATTGCAAGGAAAACCAGGCAAGGGGTATCCATGAAATAGGCATCCTTACTTTTTTAAAAAGCAGCAGTAAAGGGGCACCTCCATTTTGGACTGGGGCTTTAGCGATAAAAACGACACTGCTGCGGTCCATCAAAGGTTTTCCTGAAGGCAGGTGCAAAAGGGGAGGAGATGTGGATACCTGGCTACGAGCCATGTATTTTGGGAAATTAGCTGTATGGTCTCCTTTGCAAACGGTGACTTACCATAGGGATTCAATGAATATGGTGACAAAGCAGGAGAAATTTGAATTGGGTTGTGAAGCAGAGACCGTGAAAATCCTTGCTAAAAAGGCCAATAAATCCGAATTAGAAGCCCACTTGCATGTGTTTTTAAACGCAAGAATCGTCAGCAGGTGGCTTCAAACACTGAGAGTAGGTCAAAGACCAGGATCACTTTTGGGAAAAGTATCCTGGAAATACCTTGATTTAAAAGGAAAAATATTAGCTCTAACTTCCATGTTGCCAAATGACTTTGTCTCTCAGGTATATCGGCGTTTGAAAAAAGGGAAATACGACTAAGCTTTGGGTATTAAATTAAGATTGCCGGAACGCCTGTCCATTGGAAAGATCCTCCAGTGGGATTTCTTTTCTGTTTTGCTGGTGGTACTCCTTTTTTTCAGGATACTGGTGGACAGATCTGGATTAGGTGCTGCCGTTGGGCTGGCCCTTTTGGGAGGGTTTTTCCTCCTGTTACTGTTTAAATTGAGATTGCCAAAGTACCTGCTTTTATACTCGGGTCTGTTTTTTCTGTTGGTCGGTTTCGCTGCTCTTAATGCTGTTTACATCCATAAAGAACCCTTTTTTACCATCAGGGGAGTGATTCGCTACTTCTCCTATTTTGCGGTGTTTATCATGGCCTATTACAGCAAGGTGTCCTTTAAGCAAATTTTTATGCTATACACCCTGGTGGTTCTGCTGGAAGGTATGCTGGCTGTTTTTCAATTTTTGTTTATGGGAATGGAAAGACCAAGCGGTACTTTTATCAATTCAAATCACTTCAGCTACTTTTTGGTGCCTTATTTTGCCATTTTACTTATCGTCTACCGGCTTTATTTCTTTTCTTTTCTTGTTTTTCTTTTTTCCGCATTCCTGGGTGGTATGGGTGGGGTGATCAGTCTTTTGTTGGTGTTGTTTTTATTCATGCTCCGCTATGCCAGGCGATGGCAGAAAATTTCTGCGGTATTAATCTTTCCTATTTTCCTGGCAGGGACAGCATTATTGATGCAAAACAGGATTAGGGAGCTGACTGACGTATCTACTATTACGGAGAGACTTGCCGAAGATCAGGCAGGGGGAGGCAGTTCCCTGGTATGGAGAATAGTGACCTGGAAACTGATGTATGATGAGTTGGTGGAAAAGGATGGCCTGTACACTGGCATGGGTTTGGAATATGCTTCACTGGTTAGCCCTTACTTTCTGGAAAGCAGCATCAGAGAGCCACACAATGACTACCTGAGGGTATTGCTTGAATTCGGCCTGTTTGGGCTATTGATGTTTTTATTCGCTTTGTATTACGCCTTGTCCAGGATGAGAAAAGCCTCCATAAAATACAATTCAAAGATTTACTTTGCCATCTATACTGCGCTGGCAGCCATTTTTTTAGGAATGATTGTTGGCAACATCATTGTATTGAACACACTTTGGTGGTTATTACTATCGGTGATTGCCATCCTCCATAAAGAAGAAAAGGAAAAAACAGAAGCTTAAATGAGCCATAAACTTGCGATCATAACACCGGCAAAAAATGAGGCAAAAAACATCCCGAATCTGGTTCGAGGGATGGCCAGCCAAACCCACAAACCGGACTTATGGATTTTTATCAATGACGGGAGTACCGATGATACGGTTCAGGTATTTGAAAAAGAGTTGGAGGGCAAAGCCTCTGCCTTTGAGAAAACCACTGTGCTGCGGATAGACTATCAGGATGAAGAAAGTGGGTATGCATTAGGGCCAAAGTATAGCAGAATCATCAAGTTTGGGCTGGAGCAAATTTTCAA
Organism: Cyclobacterium sp. SYSU L10401; assembly: GCF_010993705.1. Taxonomy (GTDB): domain Bacteria; phylum Bacteroidota; class Bacteroidia; order Cytophagales; family Cyclobacteriaceae; genus Cyclobacterium. The sequence goes on from NZ_WOFO01000001.1 coordinate 909,235, forward strand.
TCTCGAAAAGAAAAGTAAGGTTGACTATGATTTTTTAGGGATTTTGGACAGCGATGTGGTTCCGGAAGAAAAGTACTACGAAAGCCTGCTGGAAAATTTCAACGAGGATCCTAAACTCGGGATTGCTTCTGCAGCCCGCCAATTGGAAGACTATGGAAGCGAAATCATCACCAGCTATGTAAATAGGAGTTTCGCCCCAAGTGGATTCAGGGTATGGAGGCGAAAATGCCTGAATGAGACAGATTATAAGATATCGGTTTCTCAGGATGCCGTATCTGCTGCCAAAGCCATCATGATGGGCTGGAAGGTAAAGTCCTTTGCTGATTTAGAAGTTCGTTTGAGACAAAGAGGAGCTAAATTTGGATACGAGTACTATGGGAAATCTGCCTACATGCGACATGTACCCTATTTATATGTATTGGCAGGGGCTGCCAGGATGTTTCTTCGGGGGAAAAAAATGGATGCCAGACAATACATCAATGGCTATAAGGAGGCCGCCAGACAAAACATCAGCCGGATTGATGATCCTTTGGCAATAAAATACTTCAGGCATCGGTTTTATTATAAATTACTGGGAAAGTAATGAAACCAAAAGTCATTCTGTTAATTTATGGGTCAGGCGGGCATAAAGCCCAAATGGAAAGGTTGCTGGATCGCATGGTAGAGAAAGGTGCAGGGAATGGATTGAAATTTCTATCCATTACGGAAAGTGGAGCATCCATTAAACATCCCCTTGTGGTGGAAAATAAAGAACAGCCTGCCTTTAGGAATAAATATTTCTCCCTTGCCAACTTCTTAAAAATACCACAAAAATACCTTAATTTCTTTCAGTGCTTTTTATCCATCAGAAAAAAATACCAGGTAGTTGCTGTTATTTCTACCGGGCCGGGATTGGCGATTCCTTTTTCATTCTTATTTAAGATGGTAAAAGCTAAAATTATCTTCATTGAAACCTGGTCCAGGTTTGAAACCCAATCTTATGCCGGAAAGGTAATGTACCGGCTTGCTGATAGGTTTTATATTCAAAACCGCTCCCTGGCCAGGTTTTATCCATCGGCTATTTACTCTGGATTATTATGAATATCTTGGTCACAGTAGGTACAACCAGGTTTGATTCTTTGATAAAATTCCTTGATCAAATGGTCATACCATCGGATATTACCTTCACTTTCCAAATTGCCGACGGGACGTATAAGCCACGTAACCATCCATTTTTTTCATTTACAGAAAATATAGATCAATATTACCAAAAGTGTGAGGCAGTTATTTGCCATGCGGGTGCAGGGACCATTTACAAACTTCTGGAACTTAGGAAACGAATTATCATAGTACCCAATACAGAAAGAACAGATAACCACCAATTGGATATAGCGGCATTTATGGGCAATAATGGACATGCCCTGACGATCATTGATTTTAATGAACTTTTCAATGCCCTGCAGCAAATCAGGGAAATTGATTTGATACCTTTCGAAAAACATGACTTTGATAAAACTGAGGAAATTCTCAGGTACAGCGTGAGTGGGCGTTAAGCTTTTCTTTTTTTATTTTGATTCCTATTTTTTATAGCCGTAACATGTCCGTGATCAAGTTTAGAAAGGGTTGGTTTATCTCCTTGCTTTTCCTCCTTTTGCATTTTGATGCTTTTTCCCAGCTCCTGGCACCGGGCACTCCGATTTTGGACGAATTTTCCAGAAGACAGCAGTTAATCAACCCTGGGAAAGCAGCTGACCCAGAGAGGCTAGCCATTCGTCCCATCCTGGCAGATGCGGTCGGCCTGAAGAAAACATCAGATTCAAAGAAGAAGCTGTTTGAATTTTCTGTCCTCCCATTATTCATTAATCAAACCATAAATACCCAAAGACCTTATGGCTGGGGTGATTTTGGAATCCCACCGGGACGTGGATTTCAGCATTACCTGAGTGGCGGATTTTTTGCCAGCTTAGGATTTTTAAACCTACAATTTCAACCAGAAGTTGTCTTTGCTCAGGATAAGCCTTTTCAGGGTTTTTCTGATGGTTTTTCTCCTGCTGTACAGCGCGCTCGGTTCCACTATTGGAACAATGACGATACCCCGGAAACTTTTTCGGATGGAGGGTATAGCAGGTTTTGGTGGGGCCAATCAAGTTTGACAGCCAGTTTTGGAGCATTTGAAATTGGAGCATCTACACGTTCCATTTGGTGGGGGGCGGGACAATGGAGTTCACTCACTTTTTCAAATAATGCCGAAAGTTTTCCACATTTTACCTTAAATACCACCAGGCCGGCAAAAACCCCCATTGGTAATTTTGAAGGGCAAGTACTGGTAGGAAGGTTGGAAAACTCGGGAAGAGAAGCTTCCCAGATTCCACAGTTAAATGACAGGTATTTCCTCCCTTTCAATGGAGATTGGAGGTATTTGAATGCTTTGATGCTGAGTTATCAGCCAAAATGGGTGCCTGGCTTATTCATCGGTTTTCTAAGGACCTTTCAACAGTATGATGAAAATAGAGGCGATACATTCAGGGACTATATGCCCATTTTTGATGCTTTCCAAAAAAAGAACTTTTTTGAAGATGGAAACACGCTTGCCTTTGACAATGAAGCCAGAGATCAGCAGGCAGTGATCTTTTTACGCCTGGTAAATAAAGAGGCAAAGGCGGAGATATATGGGGAGTACGGTAGAAGGGACCACTCATACGACTGGCGGGAAGCGCTGATGAACCCGGAACATGCCAGAGCTTATTTGATGGGGTTTCAAAAGCTTTTTTCATTGAAAAAAGAAAACAAGTATTTCCAAATCAGGGGTGAAATGACCCAACATCAGGAATCTGTGAACCGGTATATCCGGTACGAAGGTTTGGGTGGGAGGACCTCCTGGGCCACACATTACCAGGTAAGGGGGTTTGTCAATAGAGGGCAACCTTTAGGAACTGGCATAGGTACGGGTAGTAACAGCCAAACCCTTGAATTTTCATTTGTTGAAGAGTTCGACAAATTGGGGATAATAGTGGAGAGAATCGCCAATCACCAGGATTTTTATTACCGGGCCTTTGGCCAACAAAAGGAGGTGCAGCCCTGGGTGGATCTCAGTGCAGGACTAATTTTTGATAAACGCTGGAACAATTTTTTGTTGGGGTCAAAACTCCAGTTGGTGAATGGAAGAAATTATCAATGGCAAAGTGCCGACAACAGCAGTCCTGAATTTCCTTCAGGAAATCATTTGCTGTCCTTTCATGGTAACCTCCAATTGGTTTACTTATGGGATTATAAGAATAAATAGTTAGTTTAAGGGCTTGTAAATATTCATCTGATAAAAATAAAGAAAATGAAAATACTGGTAACGGGTACAGCAGGATTTATAGGTATGCATCTGGCTCAAAAGCTTTTGGAAAGGGGTGATGAAGTAATTGGGGTAGATAGTATCAATGATTATTATGAGGTTCAGCTAAAGTATGATCGCCTGAAACTAACCGGTATTGATCCGGCAAAGATCGATTACGGGAAAATGGTGAGCAGCACCCGACATCCCCAGTATCAGTTTATTCAGCTTAAATTAGAGGATAAAGAAGGGTTATTTAAACTTTTCAAAGAGCAAAAAATTGATAAAGTGGTGAATCTGGCAGCTCAGGCAGGGGTGAGGTATTCCCTGACCAATCCGGAAGCCTACATCCAGGCCAATATAGTTGGTTTCCTGAATATACTGGAGGCCTGCCGTCATTTTGAGATCAAACATTTGGCTTATGCTTCCTCCAGCTCTGTATATGGCACCAATACCCAAATGCCTTTTTCCACCAGTCAAAATGTGGACCATCCGGTATCATTGTATGCGGCTTCCAAAAAGTCAAATGAGCTAATGGCCCATACCTACAGCCACCTTTTTGGTCTGCCTACCACTGGTCTAAGATTTTTTACTGTGTACGGACCCTGGGGTAGACCAGATATGGCACTATTTCTGTTTACAAAAGCCATATTGGAGGACAAACCCATTCAAGTGTTCAATTATGGAGAAATGCAAAGGGATTTTACCTATGTAGATGATATCGTGGAGGGAGTAATTCGGGTAGTAGATCATCCTCCACTGGAAAATCCGGATTGGGATCCGGCGACCGGGGATGCCAGCCAATCAAAGGCTCCCTATACCGTATATAATATTGGGAATTCCAATCCCGTACGTTTGATGGACTTTATCAAGGCCATTGAGGGAGCACTGGGAAAGGAAGCCCAAAAAGACATGTTGCCCCTACAGCCGGGAGATGTTCCGGCTACTTTTGCAGACACCAAACCCCTGGAGAATGAGCTGGGATATAAGCCCGCCACCTCCGTGACATTTGGTATTCAAAAGTTTATAGATTGGTACATAAGCTACTATAATGTGTAATTAAATTTCGGTTTTCAGGAAATTTCACGTAAAAACACTAATATTGTAAATTCATTATGTTTACTTTTGTGAAAACTTTCATAATATGAATATTTTTCTATCCACAGTTACATCATTTTTCTTTGGTTTTTTAATGACTCCTGTATTGATCATGGTATTGAAAAGGATCAATTTCATGGAAGCTCCGGGAGGACGAAAGATACACGCGGGTAGTATTCCATCCATGGGCGGAATCGCCATTATTTTTGCAGCTTTTTTAGGGCTTTTTGCCTGGTTAAGCTTTGACCAAATCGTGGAAACCAGGTATTTTCTGGTCGCCCTTGGAATCATGTTTTCAGTTGGCCTACGGGACGACCTGATTGAGTTGAGTGCCACCCAGAAATTAATCGGCCAGTCAATTCCGGCTTTTTTCGTGATTGTGATGGCCGATATCCGTATCTCGGGATTGTATGGATTCATGGGGATTTATGAAATCCCTTACCTGATTAGTGTATTGATTACCTTCTTTGCTATTTTGATATTGACCAATTCCTTCAACCTTATCGACGGCGCTGACGGCTTGGCTGGGTCACTCAGCCTGGTCACCCTGACGATTCTGGGTTTCTGGTTTTTTAGCCTGGGGATGACGTCCTATAGCTTGATATCCTTTACGCTGGTTGGCGGTGTTCTTGCATTTTTGGCATTCAACTGGCATCCGGCAAAAATATTTATGGGAGATACCGGTTCTTTAAGTCTGGGTTTTGCGCTTGTGGTATTGGTTATTTTATTTGTAGATAAGACGGGAACCATGGCCCCCTGGGAAGGCTTAAAGGTAAACGCACCCTTTTCAGCCGGGATGGCATTCCTGATTGTCCCCATTTATGATACGGTCAGGATCTTTATCAAACGGAGCCTAAAAGGTAAATCCCCACTTAAACCAGATAAAAGCCATGTCCACCACTTTTTACTTCGAATGGGTCTTAAACATGACCAGGTGGCCTTGACGCTGGGAACAGTTAAACTTAGTTTTATTGGCATGGTCTTTTTTGGTTATGCATTAAATGATCACATACTCTTTCCTGTGCTGACCCTGGTGGCCGTTTCCTTAGGTATATGGATGGACAAACGAACACTTAAAAACATCAAAAACAACTGTAAAAAAGCGCCCAGCTTGTCCGAAAAAGGAGCCATCAGAAAGAAGAAGCCCTTTGCCAGGCGCAAACCTGAAATTTCGAAAAGTGTACTTTCGGATAATAAAATCAATATGAACTGAATGCCCTGAGGAAATTTGAATCAGGGTACTATATTATTGAAAAAGGCCGCTACCTGAGGGAGCGGCCTTTATTTTTCCATTCATTCATTTTCACACGTCACAAATTTCCACCCCTTGCTGTAGGGAAGCCAGTTTATCTTCCCGCTTGGGAATAAACTCCTGACCCACATATCCGGTATATCCGGTATCCAGGATGGCCTTCATAATGGCAGGATAATAGAGTTCCTGTGTTTCGTCTATCTCGTTTCGTCCAGGCACTCCTCCGGTGTGGTAATGGGAAATATAGGTATGATTTTTTTTGATGGTGGCAATCACATCTCCTTCCATGATCTGCATGTGGTAAATATCATAAAGAAGTTTAATGTTTTCAGATCCCACGGCCTTACATACTTCAACGCCCCAGGCGGTATGATCTGCCTGATAATCTTCGTGATTTACCTTGCTATTCAATAATTCCATGCACATGATGACCCCATGTTTTTCTGCGGTAGGCATGACTTTTTTCAGCCCCATGGCACAATTCTCAATCCCTTTGGTATCATCCAGTCCGTTTCGATTTCCGGAAAAACAGATGATCTGCTTGTAGCCTGCAGCAGCCACTTTGGGGATTACCTCTTCGTAACTTTTGATCAGTTCTTCATGCAGTTCCGGATTGTTCCAGCCCCTTTCGATTCCCAAACCCGCACCCCAGGGCATGGCACAGTCCAGTCCATGTTTTTTGAGAATGGGCCATTCCTCCGGTCCGGCCAATTCTATAGACTTTAGACCGATTTCTACTGCAGCCTTGCAGAGGTCTTCGAATGCAATATCATTGTAACACCACCTACACACAGAGTGGTTGACATTGCCTTTTAAGTTTTCCGGAAGCTGTGCTTCCGCTGCCAAAAGCCGGCTGGACAAACCGGGGACCAGCATGCCTGCCAGGCCTGTACCCGCAATTTTCTTCAATGCTTTTCTTCTTGGGTTATTCTTGAAATTTTTCATGAAATAATAAGTTAATTAAGATTCTTTTTTTAAGGACATCAGGTAAGCTACCAGGTCCACCAATTCCTGGGTACTCATCGCCTTCTCCAGTCCGGAAGGCATCATGGAGTTTTCCATTTGTTCCATACTGTTCATGTCTGCCGTTTTAATGGGTACAGTATTGCCCCCCGGCATTTTTAATTCTATATCGGTCTCGGTTTGGCTGGCTATTATTCCACCCAGGGTACTGCCATCTTTCATTTGAAGGACATAACCTTCATACCCGAAGCTGATTCCCGCATCCGGGTGAAGGATGGAAATGTACTGGGCCTCTTTAGAAAGCTTGCTACCTATTTCAGTAAGCTTTGGCCCGAAATCCATCCCAACATCACCTGCTTGATGGCAAAGGGCACAATGGTTTTTGAATACCACCAGACCTTTCTCTTCACTTCCCTCCATGGCCAGCAATTCGTTCATTGGGGGGAGGGGATTTTCATCGTCGGTAGAACTATCCAGGTAACTCGCAGCTTCGGCACGTACACTTTTTCTCCAGGCACGGCTTACTCCGGTGACAGCTGCAGGGATGAGGTTGTCAGGAAGCCTTTGAGACTTCAAAAGTTCCAATATTTTTTCTTCTCCTCCATAACTACCGCCGATAGCTGAAGTGGCCTCCCTCCGAGTATTGAGGGGTAAAGAACTGTCAAAGGCCATGTCTTCGAGCATTTGCAGGGACTCCTGTGTACCGATGCCTCTTAGTACCAAAAGCATGGGGTACACTTTTTCTTCCTCGCCACTATAAAGCACCTCTTTGATGCGATTGATTCCATCCAGCCTCAAAAGCAGGCTGGCGGCGGTCCTCCCCAGGTTGTTATCACTTTGATTCAAAGCCATCTCCAGTAGCCTTGGATTTTCTGACTGTACTTCAAATTTTTGTATCAATTCCAGATAAGGTTCGGTCCCCACACTTTCATCCAGGGCTTTTCTTAGGGCTTCCTGGGCAATTTCCGATCGATTCAAATAATCCGGATCCAAATGAGTAAGCACCAGTTTATGGATGCTGTTGCTTTCCTCCTGATTTTCCTGACGCAAAGACCCCTCTTCGAGCATTTTTACCAGTGCAGCAGATTTCCCTTCCTTATCCGGATTAAAGTCAAATGCCCTGAAATACCGCAGGCGATCCTCCAGAGGTTGGCTTTGATCTGAGGCCAGGTCAGCCAGGTGCGGCACAGCATTTCCTGTCCGTGATCTCCAAATGATGTCCTGGTTCTTTTTGCTGGTCATCAGCTCGTCACCGGTTTTTGCAAGCCATGCATTGTAAAAGCTATCCCACTGCCCGGCGGCCCCAATTCCCAGGGCTTCCAGGTACCAACGGTCCTCCCCATCATGCTGGGTAGCCAGGGTGGCCCACAGTTCCGGGGCATTCGGGAGACGTGAATTTCTTATAGCAATGGCCGCTTCTCTTCTTACCTGAGGGTCAGTGTCGCTGACCAATTCTTTGAGATATGGAGTCAGATCCAGTTTTGCCTGTCTGGCAGCCCTCAATCCGGCTATCCTTAAATCCGGATTTTCATGATTGATGGCCGCTTGGATATATTGATCACTTTCCTTATCTATTTTCGCAAGGGCCCAAAAGGCACGTGCCTGAAACCTGGGATTGGCATCTTCATAGAAAATCCGTTCCAGAGCTGGGGCAGCATCCTTACCCATGGCTTTAATGTTTTTCCAGGCCAGGTAGCGGGTGGAAAGATTAGGATTCAATAATGCTTCCAGTGTGCCATCGAGCGTATTGAACAAGATTTCTGGTTGCTCGTGAGTAGGCGCTGAATTGGTGATCCTGAATATCCTACCCCTGTTTAGGTCTCCGACCTGGTGCCCGCCAACGCCAGGATCATACCAGTCGGAAACCATTAAAGAACCGTCCGGCGCAACACAAACATCCGAAGGCCTGAACCACTGGTCCTTGTCCCCTTCCATGATATTTACGATGGAAGCCTTGTAGCCTGCACCATCCTTTTCAACAGGGTATGCACGAACTACATTCGGACCCGCATCGGTATGGATCATCTGATCCCAGAAAATTTCCGGCAAAGCCCTGCCTTCATATACCACCATCCCTGTGGGGGAACCTGCTCCAGTTTGCAACAGGTTTGGGACGACGCCCGGGTCATTCAGATGCCAGTGTTGTTCCGGGATTTCTTTTTCCTTGTTGGTCCTGTTGGCTCTCCAGCCTGCACCTGTCATTTCATCCTTGTAGCCGAAATTGCCATACTCCATCACATAATTGATACGGACACCTTTGTTGCCATCATCATCATTATCAGATTGCCACATGGTGCCGTAAGAATCTACCGCTACTTCATAATTGTTGCGGAAATTTTGTCCCAAAACTTCAATTTCAGTAAAATCAGGGTTACATCTGAATATCAGCCCTTCTTTGTAATGCTCTGGGAGAATGGGGTCTCCGTTGGTATCTTTCAATACCTCTCCGTTGCGATCTTCAATAGAACCACCAGAATTTCCGAAATTAAAGTAAAATTTGCCGTCCGGCCCGAATACAAAGGCATGCATGCCGTGATCGTGCTGTTCGCCACCTATCCCTTTAAAAATGACTTCCTTTTTGTCTGCCTGATCATCCCCATCGGTATCGGTCAGCAGCCATACATAGGGACTTTGGGAAACGATTGCCTGATTACCCATAACCCAGATCCCCAGGGGGGCATTGAGTTCAGGATCCTGGTAAAACACTGTACTTTTATCCGCAGTACCGTCACCATCGGTGTCCTCCAGTATCAGGATTCGGTCTCCCTCAGCTTTGGTCTCATTTCCGGTGATGGCAGGGCGGTAGTTGTAGGCCTCACAAACCCAAACCCTGCCCTTGTGATCAATGTCAATATTGGTAGGATTGGTGAGCATGGGTTCTGAAGCGAAAAGGTTGACTTGAACGGATTCATTCACCTTGATGCCCAAGAGCGCATTTTCAGGCATCCTTTTTTCTTCTTCAGTCAATTGATCAAAGGGGTGTTGGGTTACCTCTTTCGTATCTGATGTACAGGATACGCTGATTACCAAAAACAGCAATGATATCCATAAAGGCATTCGGTAAAATAAATGAGGCATGATGGGGTAGAAGTTATTGTTAATGATGCTAAGAAATCAGGCGTTAATAAACGGAAATTTACCTGATTAAACCAATTATTTTAACTGTTTTTTTGACAGTTATCCCCGGGTTATTATTTAAGGAAAGGGAGTTTTCTTCACCCGTTGAAAATTACAGGTAGTACCTCAGGAGCGAAAGTGAGTATTCATTCAGGATGTTTTTTTATCTTCACTTACCATTATAAAACCCGATCAAAATGAAATTAAACAGAAGAAAATTTATTGTAAGCAGTTCTGTATTGGCTGGATCTCTGAGTATGGGAGCATTCCCCTCCTGGAGCTTACCTTCGAAAACCAACCAAAAAGTGCGAATAGGTATCGTAGGGGGGAGGTTTGGTGCTACTTTTCAATTTCATGAACATCCGGACTGTGTGGTGGAGGCGGTAAGCGATCTGCGTCAAGACCGCCGGGATCATTTGATGAAAACCTATGGTTGTTCGAAGAGTTATCCCTCTTTGGAAAAGCTTTTGGAAGACCCCGGGGTAGATGCGGTTTTTCTGGCGACTCCTGCCCCGGACCATGCGGCACATACCCTTGCCAGCCTTAAAGCAGGGAAGCATGTACTTTGCGCTGTACCCCTGGCCATGAATTTGGAAGAATGCGAGCAGGTGAAGGAGGCGGTTTTATCCTCTGGCAAAACCTATATGATGGCAGAGACCACCACCTACATGCAGGGAACCATTTCTGCCAAAAAATTCTATAAAGAAGGTAAGTTTGGTGAAATATTTAGTGCAGCGGCGGAATACAACCACCCAGGTCTGGAGGTGCTTTGGTTTGAAAACGGGGCCCCAACCTGGAGACATGGATTGCCTCCCATGCATTACCCTACCCATTGTACAGCGTTTTTGATCAGTGTTACAGGGGAAAGGTTAAAGAAAGTGAGTTGCATGGGTTGGGGGAATGGTGACGGTCTGTTAAAGGACAATCCTTATGAAAATCCGTTTTGGAATGAAACAGCTTTTTTTCAAACCAACAGAAACCATCCATTTAGGGTGGAGGTGAATTGGAAAGGTGCCTTAAGAAATGCAGAAAGGGGAGAATGGAGGGGAGAGAAAATGAGCCTTTACCTGCCGTCCGGACATGCAAACCTGGCCACCATGGTCACCGCAGCAGAACAGTTGGGGAAAGATGATGCAGGGTTTGAACATACTGATAATAAGGTGACGGCCTATGAGTTTCCTCAATGGTGGAAAACAGATATGCTCCCTGAAAAAATGCGGCACAACAGCGGGCACGATGGCTCTCATACCTTCATTACACATGAATTTATCAGATCAATACTGGAAGAGAGATTGCCAGAGGTGAATATATACGAAGCACTGGCCTATACGGTACCTGGGATAGTTGCGCACCAATCGGCCCTGAAGGGTGGAGAATTACTCAGCATTCCGGATTATGATGATTGAAATGGTTTCCCTTCAGCTTGTCCATAAATGATGCTTGGAAGGCCGTCAGCGAATGTATTGGACCTTTCAGGCCGAGCTGACGGGCAGCCAGCAGGTATACCTCCTCTTTGCTCAATCCATTTTCCCTTAAGGTTTTTATGGCCAGGGCACCCTCCGACTTGGATAGTTTCTGCTCCCCGTCTTTGACCAAAGGATGGTGAAAAAAAGTAACCTGAGACAAGGGGTCTCCCCCTAGATGTGCGGAGAGATGGATCTGCGCACAGGAGGAGTCCCATAAATCCTCCCCCCTGACAACCAGATCCACACCAAAATAGCTGTCATCTGCTACCGAGGTCAATTGGTAGGCAGGATCACTATCTTTTTTCCTGACCACAAAATAATTCATGGACTGTGGTAAATGGCAGGGCTTTATTGAATCAGGGTAAGTTCTGAGCTGACGTAAACCTCGTGTCCGGGTGTCCAGCCTCCAGGAAATATTCTTTCCTTGTAAATCAAGGTGTCGCTGCAGACAGTTTCCGGTATACCAGCCTTTTGGATGATTTTGTCGCAAGTTTTTTCTGGAACAATCACAGCCAAAAGCCTGGTCGTTTTCTTTTAAATGTTGAAGTAGTTCTTCATATTGATCCATCCGGTGTCTTTGGGAAAATTGTTGCTGATGCTCTGCGACAGTTCGGGGGCCTTCATCGTAGGGGATTTCCAAAAATTCCAGCGTATCAAAGATATCCTGTATGAATTTTACCCGGGTTCTTCTTTCATCCAAATCATCAATTCTTAACAAAATCCTGGCACCATGATTCCGGGCCAGGCTGGAAGTAATGAGAAAAGATACCACATTTCCAATATGGAGGTACCCACTGGGGGTAGGAGCCAGCCTGGTTTTTTGGAATGGGGGATTCATGTTGTCGGGTTATCAGCCACATGCCCGGCCAGGCTGACGGGAATAAAGCGGGCGAAGAGCTCCTCTTTGTACCACCTTTCCTGTTTTACTTTTCTTACAATTTCTCTGTGGCCGGACTGGTAGGCAAAAGTTTCCATGTGCTGCTGGCTTTTCCAATAACTGAAGGTTGCCTGCTCTATGGCTGGCCATTCGCCTATCCCTTTGGTATAAATCAAACCATCAGCTTTGGCAGCCGCCCGACTACTTGCGGGAACCTGGGTTAAGAACCTCAAAATTTTATTCCACCTTAACCGCGCTCTGGTGATAACCATGATCGGGCCAGTTGCCTTTTGCTCCTTAACGGTAAAGGGTTGCCGGCCATGCCATGTGCCATGACTCTGTATGCACTGCATCCAATAGGTGAAATTGCTTTTGCACTGCTGGTTAAACCGCAGGTAGGCTTCCGAATCGGTAAAGTTTTCCGCAAATGCCAGGTTGTTCCAAACCATCAGCAGGGCATAGGTTTTGAGGTCCGGCTTAAGGGAAAATCCAAATCCTCCACCTGTCCCCATTAGTTTAAAAAACTTTACTCCCTTGGCTTTTTTTAATGGTGCTATAGCCAGTTGCATCTGATTAAAGGCCCACCAACGGTTTCGTCTGGGGTACTCAAAAAAAGTGATGGATACGATTTCTTCTTTGGAACTCATGGCAGGTGCTCACAACGTTTCATCCTCCAGGATGCTTTGTAAAATTAGTAAAGCAAAAGTAGATTACACAGGTCTTTTGCCTAAAATCAATCAAAAACCCGCTTAATGATTACTCTGATCAATAAAATAGCCAATGCGATGGTGGTACCGGCAATTACAAATTCCATATTTCAGCGGGTTAAAATATTTTATAGATTAGATGAGCATACCCAACAAATTATTGATAGTGAATCAGGAGGGTTCACACATACCAAAAGTTTTGTTTCAAAGTGATTAACCTTTTTATACCGGATAAAGTTTGCCTGGTCTCTCTGAAAAGTAGGAGGAAGTAATGAAAATACTATGGTTTTCTCCCTTACCTTTGTAGCTTGTTTAGTATTTTATGGAACCATTAAAAATCCGTAGACTTTCTGCAGGTGTCTTTTTTTTCCTTACGGGGTTGTGTTTTTCTTCCTGGGCGTCCAGGATTCCTGATTTTCAGGAGCGGTTCCGCCTGAGTGAAGGACAGCTGGGCTCAGTGCTTTTGGGTATGCCCTTGGGATCTCTCCTGGCCTTACCATTGGCGGCATGGGCTGTTTTTAGATTTGGGAGCAAGGCAGTAGTGCTGATAGGCATGTCATGCTATATCCTGGCATTATTGGGGATCGGCTTGTCGCCTGACGCTTTGGTTTTGGCCATAATGGTGTTTGTATTTGGGATAATGGGTAACATGATGAATATTTCTCTGAATACCCAGGCTCTTGGAATTGAGAAAGATTATGGTAGGAACATCCTGAGCTCCTTTCATGGTTTATGGAGTTTGGCTGGTTTTTTTGGTGCCGGAATTGGTGCCATTATGGTGTATTTTGAATTTTCTCCCGGGGAGCACTACCTGTTCATTTTGCTTGCCGGTGCCTTATTGATTGGATTATTTCAGAAAGGGATCGTTTCAGAGTCAGGAAATCGGGAAACTGCAGGAGGAGGGTTTCATTGGAAAAAGCCGGACACTGTGATTATCCAATTGGGTATGGTTGGTTTTTGTGGCATGATGTGCGAAGGCTGCATGTTTGACTGGTCCGGTGTGTATATGGCCAAAGTGGTCGACGCCCCATCAGGTTTAATTCCAACCGGATATGTGGCCTACATGGGTGCCATGGCGATGGGCAGGTTTGCAGCCGATAAGCTGGCTAATAAGTTCGGGAAAATTAAGGTGCTGAAATTCTCTGGCTTAACTGTTTTTGCAGGACTGATGCTTGCCGTATTATTGCCTACCATTTGGGCTGTCATTCCGGGGTTTTTGATGGTGGGTTTTGGAACCGCAGCAGTGGTGCCGCTTACCTATAGTCTGGCTGGGAAATCTTCCAGTTATTCTCCGGGGATCGCTTTAGCCATGGTGTCTACCGTTTCTTTTTTTGGTTTTCTTTTAGGGCCGCCGCTGATTGGCTTTATCGCAGAGTGGGTAGGTTTGAAAGGATCTTTTGCTTTGATTTCTTTGGTAGGATTGATGATTACTTTTTGGGTTTGGGTAGGAGAAAAGAACTTTTCTCCGGCTGCAGTCTGAAAATCAGGGCTTTTTATATAAAAATACAGCCTTATTGGTTTTTAAATTTTTATGCTTATTTTTACAAAAATTTAATACCCAACCAAGTCGGTAGGTTTTATAGAATAAACAAAAAAATAGCATGCAGGAGTCATTGGTCTCAAAGAAAATATATTCAAAAGAAGAGATAAAGGAATTGAATGACAAGTACCACAAATTGACTGTGGAAGAACGGGTTCATCAGTTATACCTTGATTTTGATGAGCGGGAAGTGATGCTCACCAGCTCTTTTGCCGCTACATCAGCCTTGTTATTGAGTGTTTTCTCCAAATGCAATCCCAAGCAAAAGATCTATTTTATTGATACAGGATATCATTTTCCGGAAACCCTGGCATATAAGAAAAAACTTACCGAACTCTACGGCCTGAACGTCGCCTCAGTCAGCGCAGGAAAAGAGGATCATGAATACACCAGTACCAACCAAACCTGGAAGACTGACCCTGAGCTTTGCTGCTCCATTAATAAAGTAAAGCCCTTGGAGCTCATTAAGAGCAGATTTTCGGTCTGGGTGTCCGGATTGATGAGCTGGCAGAGTGACCATCGCGCCAGCCTGGATATTTTTGAGGAAAGGGGAGGGATTTTGAAATTCTACCCCCTTCTGGATGTGACAGAAAAAGAACGGGACCAATACATCGAAGAGCACCAACTTCCCTTTCATCCCCTGATTGCTTTTGGCTACCACTCCATTGGCTGTAAACATTGTACCATACCGGGAGAGGACAGAAGTGGCAGGTGGAACAATAGTCCTAAAACTGAATGTGGCTTGCATTTATAAAACCAACCTTTTACCTGCTGTAAAATTTTAAGCGTAAATTTGACACAAAACCTATCCAATTGTTGGATGGGTTTTTCTTTTTCGATAATTTTCATCCGCAAAAAATCAGAATTTTATGAGAGGGACCTTTATTCTATTTTCTTTTATACTTGTTTTTTTGGCTTGTAAGCCGGAAAGACCGGTAGAAATCATCGAATCCACCACTTCCGAATCCTTAGATTCCCTGAGCAAGGCACTTGCCTGGCCGGAAGAGTTGGCCGTACAGGCTTTTTCGGGTCCTGAGCTGACTCCCAGCCCTGCTTGTCTGGCAGTCTCCCCTTACGGAGAGGTGTATGTAGGGGTGGATGCGATCGGGTCCCTGGGAAAAACGCCGGGAAAAGGGAGAATCGTCAAACTCCTCGATCTGGATAATGATGGTGCAGCTGACGAACATACGGTATTTGCAGAAGTGGACAATCCCAGGGGGATCATCCCTTTGGGAGATCAATTATTTGTCTTGCATACGGTATTTTCTCAGGATGATAGCCTGGCGACCGGTATGAACCTGGTGGTCTTCGAAGACAAGGATAATGACGGCATAGCGGATGGACCTTCAAGGCCTCTGATTGAACACATCAGTTCACCCAAGTTTTTGCAGGGGAGAGGGACAGACCACGCTACCAATGGTATAAGAATGGGAATAGACGGATGGATCTACATTGCCGTAGGAGATTTTGGATTTCATGGAGCCATTGACAGGGAAGGCAATGAAATGACCATGCTTGGGGGAGGCGTCCTGAGGGTACGTCCAGACGGCACTGAAATGGAAGTGTACACCCATGGCCTTAGAAATATTTATGATGTAGCGATTGATCCTTACATGAACCTTTTTACCAGGGGAAATACCAATGATGGGGGCGGATGGAATATCCGTTTCATCCATCAGGTTCAAACCGGTGAATATGGCTATCCCGTGTTGTTTAAGCATTTTACTGAAGAAATTATCCCTGCCCTGGTAGATGTAGGGGGAGGCTCCGGAACCGGCGCTTTGTTTATGGATGACCACCGCTGGCCGGAAGCCTACGATAAAGTCCCCATGATGGCCGACTGGGGAAGGAGCCAGCTGTACATTCACCGCGTGACAGCCGATGGCCCTTCCTACACCCAGGAGGAGGAAGAGTTTTTCAAGTTACCTCAGATCACAGATCTGGATATCGATGGTTCAGGCAGGATGTATATGGCTGCCTGGGATGGGGCTGGTTATTCCGGAAGTGAAGACAAAGGTTTTGTGGTAAGGGTGGTTCCAAAGGTTCTGGAATACAGCGAGATGCCTGACCTGACTTCAGCAGACGAGGATGACCTGGCCGAAATGCTTATGGAAGGAAGTGCCACCATCAGACTTTATGCCCAGCAGGAATTGGTAACTAGAGGCACGGATGATGCGGCTTCAGAGGCCTGGGAGGTAGCAACAGACAGGCAGGCTCCGGATTATGCCAGGGTTGCGGCCATGTATGCCTACTCCCAGATCAGGGGCACTTCCGGTTTGGAAGACATGAAAGCATTACTGGAAGATCCCGACATGAAGGAATATGCCATCAGAGCGATTACAGATAGGAAAGCCTTTGTAGAAGAAATGTCAATCGAGCCATTTGTAGAAGCTTTGAGAGACGCTTCTCCCAGGGTTAGAGCAGCAGCAATTATTGCCCTGGGTAGGATAGGGGATAAAGCGGCTATTCCGCATTTGATGGAGATTGAGGTACCTGATTCGTTTCAGGCTCCCGAATTTGGAGAAGAGGGACCCCATGCCCGGCCCAATTCGGAAATTATTTTGCCCCATCTGGCTGTCAGGGCTTTGGTCAATCTTGGTGCAGATGAAGAAATTTTGGAGCAAGTGGGTTCAGGTAATTCGGACCTCGCCCTTTGGGCATTGCGCTACATGCATACTCCTGAGGTAGTTGCCGGGTTGATTGCCAGGTACAATGGAGCAGGAACAGAGCAAATAGAATTGAAAAATGGTATCCTTACCGTTCTGGCCAGGCTCTATACCAAGGAGGCGCCTTACGATGGTTCCTGGTGGTGGGGTACCCGCCCGGACACGCATGGGCCCTACTATAAATCGGTACTTTGGTCAGCTTCTTCCCAAATCAAATCCTTGTTTGAGCAGCTTTGGGACAATGGCTCCCAAAATGACAAGGATTTTATTGCCATGTTGAATCAGAAAAACCGCATGGGAATAACCGAATTTGGTGGGGATTATACGGTAACTGAAGTCCTGGAAGAGCCTGATGTAGATTTGGAAAAGATCAAAAATCAAAAGGGTCAAATAGGGGAGTCTTCCATTGAAGACATCCTGCTGGCCATGCAGGAGATTGAGGGTGAAGCGGTGCAAGGGAAAGCCATATTTGAACAACAGGGCTGTAAGGCCTGCCACAGTATAGAGAAAGGGGAACAAATGAAGGGACCCTTTATGGGTCAGATCGGTAGCATCATGACCAGGGAACAGATTGCCGAATCCATATTGAAACCGGATGCTTCCATCTCCCAGGGATTTGCTACGGTGATGATCAATACCCATGATGAAAAAACTTACGTGGGATTTGTTACCGAGGAAAGTGCGGACCGCCTGGTGATCCGTAATATCGCCGGACAGGCCTTTACCTTACCGGTGGAAAATATCAAGGACCGAACAGAAATGGAAAACTCCATGATGCCGGCAGGACTGGCCAATTCCTTATCCTACGAAGAATTTGCCTCACTGATTACATATCTTTCCGAACAAAAATAAGTGGCATAAAAAAATACCAGAAAAGGCTTGTAAAATGTTTTACAGGCCTTTTTTGTTAGCCCATGACCTTTTTTTTGATTTTCTTGAAGAAAGAGGGACCATCATTGCTTTGCTGGCTCTTATTGAATTGGTCATCTCCTATCAGCAGGGCCAGGGGTTGGAGTGGGATGTAGTTTTCACAGATGACTTTGAGCATGGCTGCAAAAGGCAAAAACAATACCATCCCTGCCACACCCCATACCGATGCGCCGATGATCAGGCTTAATATGGCGGCAAATGCGTTGACGTTTACACTGCTGCCTACTACCTTAGGACTCAGGAAGTTGCTTTCGATGACCTGAATCAGCCAAAACATCCCAGCCACCGCTATGGGAACCCAGAGCTCATCTTTGGACATAAACGCATACAATACTGGGATAGTAGCACCCAAGGTGGTGCCTATATAAGGGATAATGGAAAGCGTAGCCGCCAGAAAGCCGAATAAAAATGGGCTATCCAGTCCGATAATCCATAAACCGGTACTATTGGCCAGGCCCAGAATCAGAATTAAGGTCAGCATGCCGGAAAGGTATTTTTGACCCACTTTTTGGATTTTCATTAACATTTTAAGGTATTGGGTCTCCTTTTCCTCTGGTGCAAATCGCATGAATGCACTGACGAGCCCTTCTTTGTAGATCAGGAATAAAAAAGTATAGATGATTACCGTGAACAGCCCGGTGAGGATGCTGGCCGTATTGCTGAAGGTTTTTCCCAGCAGACCGGCTGCCCCATCCTTGATCCACGCTTTTCCGTCTTCCAATAACTGATCTTTATCGAAATTACCCAGAAAACTTAAGTTTTCATTAATAAACACTACCGTATCGGTAAATACACGCATCAATTTTTCTCCGAAATCAGTCAATTGGTCCGATAGGGAAATGATTTCTGCAGAGAAAAAAGTCAGGACACCTATTAAGATCAGGAAAAAGGAAAGCAAAACTGTAATCGCAGCTCCGATGTTTCCTATCTTCTTTCTTTTTAACCTTTTGTGCAAAGGATGTAAAATAAATGCCAGTAACAGGGCCAGTCCCAAAGGAATGAGAATGGATTTGGCCACCACCATTATGGCGATGACCAACACGCCAAAGGCCAGGGTAAAGAACAAATGTTGAAAGGATAGTTGCATAGGGCTGAATTAATAATGACAATTTTCAAATGGTCAATAGATTACATTTGTCGCTTCGGAAGAGAAACGTGCAGTCAGGCGTTATATGAGTTGTTTCCAGACAGATATCCTGTAGTGAATCAAACAGGGTATTTCCTGAAATTTTACCTTAAGTTAGAGAAAATTTATCGTAAATGATTCGAAAGGGAATTTTTAACTTTGAGTTCGGGCGGGCTATCCATAAAGGTGGGTTTTTTCAAGGGGAGTTAAATTGAAAAATGAGGCTTTTTTTGGTTTTGGATCTGATTATTATTGGTTTTGGGTCAAAAAAATTGAAACATGTGTATCTTTGGATTTTTAAAGCATTTTTGGTCATGCTCTTCAATTCTTTTCTATTCCTTTTTGTTTTTTTACCAATTGTTCTATTGGGATTCTATGGACTAGGCTCCAAAATGAAGCTTTCTGTTATTGTACGATGGTTGTTTCTTTGTTCCCTGCTGTTTTATGGATGGTGGAAGCCCATATACTTGATGCTCATAGGTCTATCCATCGTTTTTAATTTCCTCATCAGCAAGGAGGTAGCAAAAGGGAAGCAACCATTTTTGGTGGTCGGAATAGGCTTCAATCTTCTGATCCTCTTTTTTTACAAATATGTAGATTTCTTAATTTTTAACGTCAATGTTATTGCAGATGCCTCTATTGCTTATCTTGACTGGGCACTGCCATTAGGGATTTCTTTCTATACTTTTCAGCAAATTGCCTATTTGGTGGATTTGAATAGGGGCATCGCTTCGAAAACCAATTTCTTCTCCTACGGTTTATTCGTTTCTTTTTTTCCCCAACTAATTGCTGGTCCCATCGTGCATCACAAGGAAATGATGCCCCAGATCAGGAATCCGTTACTAACCCAAGTTAATTACCAGAATCTTTCCAAAGGTTTTTTTATTTTAATGATGGGGCTTGCAAAAAAAATCATCCTGGCGGATACTTTCGGGATAATCGCAAATAACGGGTATGCCAACATTGAATTGCTGGGGAGCCAGGAAGCATGGATCACTTCCCTGGCTTATTCCCTGCAATTGTATTTTGATTTTAGTGGGTATTCTTCTATGGCCATAGGATTGGGATTGCTTTTTAATATCCAATTGCCTCAAAACTTTAACTCCCCTTACCGATCTGTCACCATTCAGGAATTCTGGAGGAACTGGCACATTACCCTAAGCAGGTTTCTTCGGGATTACATATACATTCCTTTGGGAGGAAATAAAATGGGTCCGGGAAGAACGAATGTCAATTTGATGGTAACCTTTCTTCTGGGAGGGATTTGGCACGGGGCAGGATGGACTTTTGTTATCTGGGGTTTTTTGCATGGAGGAGCCCTGGTCATTCACCGGTATTGGAAAAACTCAGGGAAGGCATTACCAAAAATACCCTCCATTCTGATTACCTTTTTATTTGTAAACATTACCTGGGTCTTTTTCAGGGCTGATAATCTTCAGGATGCTACTGACCTGCTGGTGGCCATGTTCGATTTTTCAAAAACTGCTCCCCGGGATTTCTACCTGGTCAGCAACCTCTATAATTCACCCATTTGGGCTGCAGGGGTGTTACTACTGTTTTTACCAAATGACATGCAACTCGGCAATCAGATTCAACCAACCCTCAAATACGGGGTAATGACAGTCCTATTATTTGTACTGAACCTGATATTCCTGAACTCTATTGTTCAAAATGATTTTCTGTATTTCGATTTCTAATTGGTTATGAGTAAGGAATTTAATCGGTATTTTAAACGTGTTCTTTCCACTTGCTTTTTGGCCGCAGTTGGTTTGGTTTTATTTAATATCTGGCTGGATATTTTTGGCGTTTTTGGGATCGAAAAACACACGCGCGTTTACGGAGAAGAGCGGATATCCAAATACCTGATGGCATATAGGTACATTCCGGAGAATTTCGAAGGCCTTATTCTGGGCCCCTCCCTTTCGGCGAATATTAACCCCGAATCCGCAAAAGAGATCCGTTATTTCAATACCAGCCTTATGGGAGCGAGGATTCAAACCATGATTCCCTTACTTGAAAACGTGCTGGCATCAGCGCATCAAATCAAGCGAGCCTGGATATGCATTCATCCCTACATGACGCAAAGCAGTGAAAAAGAGGTAGACTTAATAATGACTCCCAGGGCTTATTGGGCTGCCTTTGGGTCGATTCATTTGCTACGGGTGTATGGCTTTTCCTTGATTAGGTGGATGAATCTGGCACCCAATAAATACCCAACGGGCCAATACCTGGAGAATGGGACGAATAAATTTGAATCGCTATTCAGAGTTACCGATGTAGCTGCTAAAATCGAAGAAGAAAAAGCCTTACTTCATGCGGAAGATTTTGAGATCACCCCCATTTCCGAAGCTTCCCTGAAGGAGTTGTGGCGATTGTTGGAAGTCAACCAAATACAAACACGGGTTTACTTTCACCCGGTCCCTTTACCCATCTATGAGGAGCACAAGAACGCTTTCGCACAATATTGGGAGCAGGTAAAGTCGACTTATACTCAAAAAAGCCCCCTGGTTACTTTTAAGAATTTTAACGATGGTGATTTTTCTTCTTTTACCGGCGACTTCTCCAATTACATTGATCATGGGCACCTGAGCGAGAAAGGGCAGGAATTATTTCTTAAAGAACTGATGCAGGAATGAATTTTTGTAACATGGCTCAATGATTGTGTGTTAAGCATGAGGGCAGTGGTACATACGCAGGAACAATGCCAGCAGTAGTTTATTGAAAATGAAAAAATAAATCAAATGAAGATATTGAAGGTACAGGCCATTTTATGGACAATTATTTTAATGGCCGGGTGCACTGCCTCCGAAGTCAACCGTTTTATCCAGGGAGCCACGGAGGCGACTTTGACAGAACAGGATGTAAGCAATGGCCTGAAGGAAGCCCTTATCAAGGGTATTTCCACAGGTGCAGATCAGGCATCAAAAGAGGACGGCTTTTTTAAAAATGATTTGATCCGTATAGCACTCCCGGCCGATGTGCAGCGGGTAGAAGGAACCCTGCGAAGGCTTGGTTTGGGAGCGGAAGTAGACCGGGTTATCCTTACCATCAATAGGGGAGCGGAGAACGCAGCCAAAGAGGCCAAGCCCATATTTATTGACGCCATAAAGCAACTCACGGTTCAGGACGCCTGGAATATTCTAAAGGGAGAGCAGGATGCTGCCACGCAATATTTGCAAAGGACTTCTACCGATAGGTTAAAGGTTTTGTTTGCCCCTCATGTGCAGGAAGCCCTGGATCAGGTAGGTGCGACCCGGTATTACGGAGATCTGGTAAACAGCTACAATAGCCTGCCCACCACGGCCAGGAAGCTGGATCCCGATCTCAACGCTTACGTCACCAATATGGCCATTTCAGGGCTTTTTGAATTGATAGCCAGGGAGGAAAAGGCCATCCGGGAGAACCCTGCGGAAAGGACTACAGCCCTCCTGCGAAGGGTTTTTGCGGCACAGGATAATTGATTTTTTCCCGGAATTTATTAACCTCAACTCAAAAATTCAGTGCCTGCTAAATTGGCATAATAACAAGGGGAAGGACGAATATAAAATTCATCCCGAAAGTAGTAATTCGATAACACTTAATGGCAGTCTGTCAATAAAAAATGTTAAAATTAATTTGGTGGTTTCTATTTTTTTACTAATTTAAATGTTGAAAAATGATTTTCTTACCTTTAGGTAGGAAACCGATTAGTCATATGATGCATCAGGTCTTTTTTGATCCGTGGAGGTTGAACCAGGGTTAAGAAAGTTTTTCAATTTCTTTTAAATTACGATTTGAGTACCCCAAATCCGGAGAATTAAAACCAACTATTCCGGTTTATTGCCGATAGGTGAAGTTTTTCATCTGATTCCTACTGATATTTCAGTATTGCTTATCGGTTGTCGTTTCCTGTTTCAGGTATTGCGTGCAGGCGGGTAATGTGTCTGCATTAACCAATTTATTCTTTTACTTAAAACGATCAACTATGAAAAGTCATTCATGGGGAATGGTGATTTTTTGTGTCGCCATCTGTTGCCAGCTCAGGGCGCAGGGACCTGTAGAGGTCATGCAACAGTTAAACCCTAAATTCTGGCAAAAAACCCCTAACATAGCCGCTATGGAAAAATACGGAGATTACCCCGTTAACCTGTACACAGGGTTGCCGGACATATCCATACCCATTTTTGAAATCAATAGTGGCCCATTAAAGGTGCCTATAAGGTTGAGCTATCATGCTTCAGGGATCAAATACACAGAGCAGGCCAGTTGGGTAGGGCTGGGTTGGTCACTTTTGGGTGGAGGCTTTATTTCCCGTAATGTCAATAATAAACCGGATGAAAATAGTTTTCTCCGCAATATCAATGATTACACGATCCCTAACACCCCGGACTGCAATGATTACGAGTATAAAAAGATGTCAGTCGATATTCTGGACCGGGAGGCAGATTTGTTTTTTTATCAGTTTCCCGGGCAAAGCGGAAGGTTCTACCTCAGGCAGGCTGCGGCAGAACCCTTTTTATTTCCAAATTTACCTTTGAAAATATTCCATACCAGAAATCTGGACCAATTCGAAATTTTGGATGAGAACGGCATGGTGTATCTTTTTGGTAAAAGCAGCAACGATGACCGGGCAACAGAATACATCACTTCAGGTGGTACGGAAGGACATGTGGCCACCTGGTACCTGATGGAAATGAGATCACCCGACACGGACGATTTCATCACTTTTTCTTACCAGAATGTGGGCAAATCCTATCAACAGGGAGTCCAAAATATCATGACAGTATTGGATGACTGTACCTTTTTGCCCAACAATGAATTGGATTGTCCCCAGCTAGATACGAATATAGCTACCAGGTACACCAGTACTTCATCTATTCAGCTGGGGCTATCCGAAATCAGGTTCAAAACAGGGATGGTTAAATTTATTTTGGGCTCCAAACGACTGGATCAACCAGGTCTCAATCACCTGTCCCGAATTGAAGTTTATGAAAAAACCGGTGGAACCTATCAGTTGATAAAACAATTCGAATTTGACCTTGACCAATATTTTCAGGACCGTAATCACAGCCAAAATTACAGGTTGAAGCTGGATGCGCTTCGGGTAAAAGACGGGGTAAATACGCTGATAGGCAGCCATACATTTGATTACTTTACAGATTACTTTTCCTGGGATAAGCCCAATAGCAGCTACAGGATTGATGATTTTGGCTATTTCAACAATAAACCCAACGCTGACCTTATACCCCCAACCGAGGTGGATTTGACCACCGGATATACCATTAGTTTTGGAACAGCGGATAGAAGTACGGATACCACCTACCTGAAGGAAGGAGTCTTGAAAAGAATCACCTATCCTACCGGGGGCTATGCGGAGTTTGAGTTTGAACCGCATCAATACCGAATTCTGGATAAAGCCCACTTTACCGGAGGGCTCAGGGTAAAAAAAATCAGGAGAAATACCGGATCCCAAACCCTGGTCAAAAACTTTGTTTATGGAGGAAATGGTCCTGGGGCGGGCTTCAGGAATTTTATTTTGGATGAGTTTCTCTATTCAAACACCAGGTACTTAAAAACGGGGACACAAACATCCTCCCTGCGCTACAGGAGCCGGATGTATTATTCCAGTGCCGTAACAGGCAGGGGCTATGATGAATGTCCTGTAGTGTATCCCATTGTAACAGAATATGAAACCGAAAACGGTAAAAATGGCAGGACGGTTTATGAATTTGATGACAAATTACACATTCCAGATATAGTAATAGGTTATCCTTTTGGTACTTCCACCAAGCCATTCATCAATTCCATGGCCTGGGCAAGAGGTAAATTGACCCGCAAAACGGTTTACAACAGCCATGATGAAATTTTGGCGCAAACCTCGATTCACTATGAAAACTTCAGGGAAGATGAGCAACCGGTGGGGCAAGGCGTTTTTCAGTATGTTTATCAAAATGGAAGTTTAGGATACCCCTATTTTGAGATGTGTAAGGAAAACAATATACTTTACGATGCCTATGAATACATTGTAACAGAACAGAAGCAAGCCACAGGGATTTACAGGCAGACCAAAATAGAGGAAAGGTTGCTTACTCCGGGATTAAAGGATTTTACCAGGCTTACCAAAATAGAATACCATCCTGAATTTTTGCAGGAAACCAGAGCGGAAAGCCGCATAGTAGGTGACAATTCCCGTTCGACTATCAAGGTAAACCGGTACGTTACCGATTTCCTTAATAGAGACAAAAACTCAACTGAACAGGCCTTTATTTGTGATCAAATTTACAAGCAAAATAGATTGCATGTCCCCCTTGAAACATATACCATTATCAAAGGCGGAGATCAGGTAAGTGAACGAATTGTCTCCGGACGGATCAATACCTACAAAGAAACATATCCCGGATCGGGCAAATACAAAAAAAGTCTTGTCCACTTTTTGGATACAGCCAGCCCGCTGGAATTGGCTACCTATAAACCAGGACATTTTGATGCCTCAGGAAACTTGGTCATGGATGAGCACTACCGGCCTGGATTGAGTTTGGATCAATACGATGAATCCGGAAACCTGGTTCAGATGACCAGGACTGCAGGGCATCCCGTTACCTTTCTATATGGTTATGACGGTGCTTTACCGGTAGCGATGGTAGACAATGCACCATGGACAAAGGTTGCTTTCACCTCCTTTGAAAGCAAGGAAAAGGGAGCATGGACCTATTCAGGAGATGGCCTGGTGCTGGAAGCAGGCGCTGCGAAAGCAGGAAAAAAGGCTTATTTGCTGTCCAGTGGACAGGTATCTGCTACTGCAGTCGGAGCCGATGAAAACAATGCCTTTAAATTGAGTTTTTGGGCAAAAGCCACATCAGGAACCCGGACATGGACATTTATGGGGCAGACAGAGACCCTTAACAGCCAATGGAAGCTGATAGAAAGATCTGTTACCCAGCCCGCTGTTACCATAAAGGGTGGTGGTATCTACATTGATGAACTCAGACTTCATCCGGTAGAAGCGCAGATGACCACTTTTACTCATGCGCCTTTAAGAGGCCTGACCTGCGTAATGGATATCAGGAATGCGGCCAAATATTATGAGTATGATGGTTTTGGCAGGCTGGAAGCTGTCCGGGATCAGGATGGGTTATTGACAACACTCCATGAATATGCTTACATGATACCCTGAAAGGCTATGAAACCAATATACCTATTGCTTTTGTTTCTGTCTCCAATTTTTGGTTTTGCCCAGGAAATGGAAAGCCAGGTGGCTCTTACAGGTGTATGGGAGCTTGACCTTGAGCAGCAAATGCAGGAAGTCCAGGAAAATCAGGATAGCAAATTTACCACCATGCCTGGCCCTGTTAAGGAAATGTTTCTGGCATCACTGAAAACAAGGAAATATATTTTTTATCCCGATGGTGTATTTGAGGCCTTTTGGCTATTGGGAGGCAAATCCCATGTGCTGGGAGGAACCTGGGAATTTGAGTTTCCGGGTAATTTGAGTCTATCTCCTGAGAACGGGCAGGAAAAAATTTATGCGGTTTCATTTCATAAGGAGACCCTGAAGTTGGCTTCCCGGGAAAATACAGAAAATGTATTGCATACCCTTTACCTCAAAAGAGAAGTGCCATGAAAATAATTTTTCACGTATTGCTTTCCTTTTTCGCTGGTACCCTTTATGCGCAGGTAAATACCACCAATGTGAAGATTTCCGGCCCTACTTCAGTAGAAATCGGTGAAGTGGTAGTTTTCCCGGTAGCCTTTTATGGTAATGGCTACCGACTGAGTGTGCCGGTAAATGGCAGTTATAATTGGATGCATAGCGGCGGACAATTGGTACATTCCGATATTTCCGGTCTCCGGTTGACCTTTGAAACAGCGGGAGACTATGAAATTTTTTATGGCTATAGTGAATTTGATAGTTATTTTTACGACAGCAGGATCATAACGGTCAAAAGCAAGCGAAACTGTCCTCAGATCAGCCCCTCGGCCCCTGAGGTTACACTTATCCAAAAAGGCAGGGCCAGGTTGGAAGCCAATCCTGCCCCGGATGGCTTTGCTTACCGCTGGTATGATGCTGACCAGACAAGCCAACTTTCAGCTAGCAGGAAGTTTCGGACACCCTTGCTGACCAAAAGCAAAACCTATTACCTGGCCTACCAACATACCACTACCGGCTGTCTGACCCAAAAGGTCCCGGTCAAGGTAAAGGTGCTCCCCGAAAACAGAAACCGAATAAGTACCTATCAAGCAAGGGTACCCATTACCTCGGCGGCTGACTTGCTGGAAGGTCCAGCGGAATTGGTCTACCAAACCAATACCTATTATGACGGTATTGGCAGGACCCAACAGCTGGTAAACGTAGTATCTAATTCAAAAGGTCAGGACATAGTAATTCCCATGGTTTATGATGAGGTGGGAAGGCAGGCACTTAAATTCCTTCCCTTCCCGGATGGGGGACAGCAAACGGGGCTTTTCAGGGAAAATGCGATTGACCTCCATAGGGATTTTTACCAGCAGGCTTTTGGAGACCCCTTCCCTTTCCAGAAAACTGCATTTGAAGCTGCTCCTCTGAATAGAGTGGCTAAAATAGCACCATCTGGAAAGGACTGGAAGATGGGAAGTGGCAAGGAGTTAAAGTTCAGCCGAAGGACCAATACGGAACAAGATGAAGTGAAGAGGTTTGACTTGAACGAACAGGGTCTTCCGGAACACCATGGAGAATGGCCAGCCGGCAGTTTGTGGGTGGAGATCAACGACAACGAAGACAACCTGCGCACGTTGAGCTTTATGGATGAGCAGGGCAGGGAGATTTTAAAGAAAACCCAACTGACAGCCAATCCATCGTCGGGAGGCCACCAGGGCTGGTTGTGTACTTATTCAATATATGATGATTTTGGGAATCTCCGGCTGGTAATTCCCCCCAAGGCCGTAGAGATCCTGCATACAAAAGGTTGGGAATTGTCCACTGACCCAAACTTGTCGGAGGCGCAATATTTTAGCTACCGGTACGATGGTAGGAGGCGACTGATGGCGAAGAAGCTTCCCGGAAAAGTCATTGAGTACCTGTTGTATGACCGACTGGACAGGCAGGTGGGCTTTCAGGATGGGGAGCTCAGGAAAAAAGGTACCTGGCAGTATATACTGTACGATGCATTTGACCGGCCGGTGAAAACCGGACTGACCACCGACAGCAGAAGTCAGGCTGTGATACAGCAGGAACTCGACAAGCAGCTCAAGGTACTACCTGTAAAAAATAGCAGGGAAACAGGCAGCATAAAAACCGGCAAGCACCTGATTTCCTCCAGATACGCTGGCCATGAGGTGTTCATGGCCTCTGAAAGCATTGTCCTGCGCCCTGGTTTCCATTTTAAAGCCACTGAAAATAGCAGTTTTTCCGGCAGGATAGCTGAAGTGGAAAAAGCCGAAAGTAATATTTTCCCAAGAGAAGAAGGTGAAATCCTTACTTTGAATTATTATGACAAATATGAAAATGCGCCTGCGGGAGAATACAAACAGGCTCCGGGATATCCCCTTTCCCCTAGTTTCCGCACCACAGGGTTGTTGACGGTAAAGAAAATCAAAGACCTGGAAAGTGGCAGGTATACTACCAGTACCTATTTTTATGACGAAAAAGGTCGGGAAATACAATCCCTGGAAGAGCATCCTTTGGGGGCTACCATCAGGCGCTCCAGCCGGTACAATTTTGAAGATCAGGTGACGGAAACGTTTACGGAATTGATTCATCCGGTTAATATGACGATACGGAAGATGTATTACTATAACCGGGCCGGTCTGCTTTCCAGTATTAGCCAGCAGATCGATAATGGTGCTACGGTTACCCTCGCAAGTTATCGCTACGATGAATTAGGGAGAAAATCAGGAGTTCATTTCCCTGCCATTCCTGATGCCGGTCAGGATTACAGATACACTATTCGGGGCTGGTTAGCAGAAATAGGAAGTTCTTCTCCGGGACTTTTTTCCCAAAACCTGCAGTACCAAGAGAGCGGAAAGCGTTGGGATGGTAACATTACCGCTGCCGGGTGGAAGGGAATGGACGGGACGGTCCGGCAGTATAGCTACAGCTACGATAAACCAGGCAGGCTGCTCCAAGCTGCCTATAAGGTAGCCACCTCGGCCGGGGAAAATAACCGGTATTCCATGGACCAGATCAGCTATGATGCCAACGGAAACATCAAAAGCCTGCGAAGGAGAGGAGCGAGAACAGAAAAAGAATATGCGGTGGTGGATAACCTGAAATACGAATACGATAGCAATGTGATGCTGGGCGAATATGGTAACCAACTGACCCGGGTAAAGGATAGCCAATACAAAAAGACCTATATATCCTCCGATTTCAAGCCAAACCAAGCCAACGGTTTGTACAGGTATGATGCCAATGGAAACCAACAGACCAACCAGGACAAAGGCCTCACGGCTATCTCGTACAATCACCTGAACCTGCCACAGGAGTTTGCCTTTGAGGATGGACAAAAGCTGAAATACGCTTATGATGCAGCAGGAACCAAGCGCCGGCAGGCTTCCTACCGAAATGGAACGCTGACAAAAGAAACCCATTATGTCGGTGATTTTGTATTCGTTGATGGCCGGCTGGACTACGTTCTTCATGAAGCGGGCAGGGTGGTGTTTGAGTCGGGAAAGGCCATCTATGAATTTTTTCTTCGGGACCATCTGGGCAACGTGCGCCAGGTAATCCGGAAACCCTTAACCGAGCGGGTAGTTGCCACCATGGAAATAACAAATGCAAAAAGGGAAGCGGTAGACTTTGGTCAAATTGCGGCCAGCAGGCAGTTGGGTCCGGAGCACAATACGACGCCCGGAGGAACACAGGTTGCCTGGCTGAATGCCGGGCGGGGACGGCTGCTGGGTCCCTCACGCAGACAGGCGGTGGGTGCGGGCAGCCGACTCATGCTGTCTGTGCAGGCGAAATACGAAGCCCCGGGCAAGACCAGTATCCATCCGGATGATTTTATCAAAGCCGGAATCAGGGAAGGATTGGTCGCTGATGTGCGGGAAATAGGCATTTCCAATTCGGTGCCAACGGGTTTGGGGATTTTACAATTGGTCGATTTGGTGATCAGGGACTTGCAACAAAAAGCTGCCCCTGAGGCCTATATGATGTATGCTTTGTACGATAAGCAGGGAAAACTTTATGAAAGCGGCAAGGAGCTGCTCAGTAAAAAAGCAGCCAACGGTCATGAAAAACTGGAAAAAGAGCTGTATATTAGTCAGGAAGGTTATATGGAAGCCTTTCTGGTGAACGAAACGGCAGAAAATGTCTGGTTTGATGATTTCACCGTTGAGACGACCCTTTCTCCCGTCATTCAGGAAACCCACTATGACCCCTGGGGTTTGGAGTTGACCGGTCTGGGATATCAGCGCGAGGGGGTGAAGGAGAACAGGTATTTGTATAATGGGAAGGAGCTTCTCGATGGCCATAATCTTAATCTATATGATTTTGGAGCTAGACACTATGATCCTGTGTTGGGAAGATGGATGACCGTGGATCCCATGGCCAGCGAGAGAGATTGGCTTTCTCCCTACAACTATGTGCAGAACAATCCGCTGAACAGGATCGATCCTGATGGGATGTTGGACGAATGGAGATTAAATACAAATACTGGTGAGCTGGATTGGATAAGTGATTTAGGAGGCGAATCAATGCAAACTGTACATATTGGGAATAGAAAAACTGTAATAGAAGGTTCAAAAAATAATATTCATGTTGGAGCTGCGGCCGTTCCCGGTGGTAGGCTTGGAGATTTTGCATATACTGTAAGTAAAGTTGATTTATGGTCTGATCTCCCTCATGAATATCAAGGGCATTATAATGCATTCGATCTTGTTGAGAGATATAATGCAGCGCAAAAAGGAGGGATTAAAATCAGAAGTATTAGAGAAATGGAAAGTCAGGGGCTATCCAGAAGCGATATGGTTTGGAACAGGTCGGATTATGGTAGGCATCTTGTCAGAAAATACGGAAGTAAGGATTCTTTTTATATGGCAGCTGATTTAGGGATGATTCCTTTGCCAGCTCCAGCAGGCGTTGACGATTTTACATTTGCAGGAAGTGGGGTGTCGGCGATAAATACGTTCTCAAAAAACCGAAATATGCTGAAAGCTCCATCTCAGTTGAATATTACTGCCAAAGGTGTCAAGTTGTCAAATAATCCATGGATCAGATTTCTTCAGGAAAATAAAGGAAGTTGGAGTGGCAGTGATTGGTTAAATCAAGCCAGACAGGCCTATAATGTGTTAAAAAAATGAATTACATGTTGGAGTTGGTTTATACATGCAGAAAGTGTGGTAAAACCAACTCTTTATTTTCTTTTAAAGAGGATCGTTATAAACTTTCACAGAAAGTAGGGAGTGAATTTGATGTGGAATGTCGGTATTGTAGAAAATCAGATAAGATAAAATTGAATAAAGTTTATGCCAGGATCAAACCTGTGTATTCTTTTATTGTTTTTAGCTTATTATTCCTTTTAGCTTGTTTAACCTGTTATTTTCTATTGAAGGGATATTGGAGAGATAATATTTTAATACAGAGTAAATCCATCCAAGTTGCGTTCATTGGTTTCTGTATTCCAATATCGGTATTGGCGGTATTATCTATCTCTTTGAAGGAGAAAATCAGAACGTTTAATAATTACCGACTATAGGAGAATGTCGGTTGTATCACTTGAGTTTTGTCTTTCTCGAAATTCTCGCCAGTATTTTTGAATCTCTTCTTGATGGCCTTGGCCAATTAAATTGATATCAGATTTTACAGCTATAGATTTTAGTTCTAGTTTTTCAAACCCATTAAAAATAATGAAGTGGTCTAGTCTAGGGTTTGAAATTTGATATTTAATACTTTTATGGTCCTCAGTAGAAATGGTAAAAAAATCATCATTTATATGAAGAATTTTTGATATTGATGTTCCCATCAAATCATTATGAATGATAAAAAAATTATTATTAATTAGAACCTCGTTATACATACCACTTAAATCCGTGAACATCCAAGATCCAATAATTTCTTGGTTATTTTGACTATTTGGAGAACATTGAGCAAATAAAACGGACATTATTAAATATTTGCAAGAATGGATTATTGTTTTTTTAAACAAAATCATAGACTGGTTTTTCATTAAAGTAAAAGCTTGGTTAATCTAAAATAATACAACAAGTCCTTAATACTGTTGAGTTTGGCCGTTTTGATGAAAGCATCGATGGTGGAGATGACGTGCGACTTGTTTTCCGGATCCAGGTTTTGGATCTCCTTCAGTTTTTTGAGTGTTTCGTTGTCGATCTGTTCGCATACCCTATCCTTGACCAGGTAATCCATGGTATAGCCAAGGACATCGGTGATCTTGGCGGTCCAGGTCAATTAAATGGAAGTTTTCGCTCCCTTCGTACTTGCCAAAGATATCACTGGAAGTTCCGATGAGGTTTACTTGGTTTTTCTGCTTGGGGACATCCATCTGCCTGTAAATCCATAAGGACGCTTTTTTCAGAGTTATATAATAGTGAACAATAAAAATACATCAGTACTATGTAAAATACAATTAATTTATTGCTTGTATGCAAAAATTAAAAGAGTTAGTACGGGGAAATTTGTAGGAAAGCGGCAAAGAGCTGCTCAGTAAAAAAGCAGCCAACGGTCATGAAAAAACTGGAAAAAGAGCTGTATATTAGTAAGGAAGGTTATATGGAAGCCTTTCTGGTGAACGAAACGGCAGAAAATGTCTGGTTTGATGATTTCACGGTGGAGACGACCCTTTCTCCCGTCATTCAGGAAACCCACTATGACCCCTGGGGTTTGGAGTTGACTGGTCTGGGGTACCAAAGAGAGGGGGTGAAGGAGAATCGGTATTTGTATAATGGGAAGGAGCTGCTGGATGATCTGAACCTAGGGTTGTACGATTACGGGGCACGTTATTACGATCCGGTGATAGGGCGATGGACCAGCGTGGATCCCATGGCAAGTGAAAGGGAATGGCTTTCTCCCTATAATTATGTGCAGAACAATCCGATGAATAGGATTGATCCTGATGGGATGTTGGATGAGTATAATTACGATATTGATTCGGGGGAATTTGAATGGATTAGTGATTATGGAGGAGAAGAACGTCAGTAGGTGAACGTTGTAAATAATGAGGGGGATGTGTTAATAAAGGGAAGTGTTCCGGGCAATAAAGTGCATGCGTACAAGCTTAGAGATGGTGTAGGCATAACAAATTATGACGCTATCCTGGATGATAGAACATATAATAGAAATAGTGGCTATGAGTATACATTTGCCGAATTTAAGTTCAGAAATAAAGTCAGAGGGTCAGATGATGTAATTGGTAGATTTTTAACTAAAACCGAAAGAGAAGGCAAGGCGATTCCCCTGATTTATCCGGAGGAATAAAAGTTATACGGTCATGTGGTTATGAGATTGAAAATGACAATCTTAGCGATAGATCAAAGCTTTGATGTAATGCCTTCTTTTTTCACAGGAGGAGCTTCCCTTAGAAAATTTGGGACGTCTATTAATGGGATAGGAAATGTTAGTAGTTCTCCGTTAAAAGGGAGCAGTGGTGTATCTGCCCTGACTAATTCGAGTGGATGGAATAGATTTTTACAGGCAAACAATGGTGTTTATTCTGGACAAGGGTGGCAAAAGAAAGCGGCAGCAGATTATTACAAATCAAACTTTTACAAGAAATGAGAAAGGTAAAATGTCTTGTGGTAGCAGTTTTTGGTTTAATGATTGCGACCTGCTGTACAAATAATCATGTAATAGAAACAATTGGAATTGACAGGATTGATACCAATGGTATCTATTTTTCGTATGAGTATCTGGATAAAAAACATATGGGTTCTTTTCCATTGGACCTTATTGATGAGAATTTTTACTCAACAGATAGCTTAAAAATCAAGATTGATAAGAATAATCCGGATGAGTTCGAGTTTGTCTCAGTAATAAGAAGAAAATGGCCAAAAGAAGAGGTATACATCCCGATAGACCCTTCAAAGGAAAAAATATCCCAATATCATTCGATTGATAAAAAACCATTGTTTGAAGGAGTAACAGACGATGCAAGTAACAATAGTGTAGTACAGGAATTTTTAAAAAAAGAGCTATTACAAATCCAACGGGAAATTTCCGGTCGCAAGGCAATTTACCTCATAATTGATGAGCAGGGCAAAGCATTTGTGGAAGAGATAGTAATGGCTGATGACACAACTGAAAATAATTTAAGAAAGATAGTTGAAAACATGCCGTTATTTGAACCTGGAGAGCATAAAGGGAAGAAAGTCAAGGTTTCCTACTTGGTAGAAATAAAATAAAGAAGACCATTTGGTGGTTTTTTTATCTACAGAGAACCATTAGGCTGTCCATTCTAATTTTTGCAAAGAAGGCTTTCATAAATGACGGATACTATGATATTGTACTGGAGGCACGTTTTTTTAGATAATTCTTTGTCTAACCAAAGTAAACGATCAATAACTATCTTCTGTGGGTTACATCAAAAAATGCCTTCAATAGGAATGTGGCTTTAGCCCATTCCTTGAAATTGCATTTAAGATCCCCCGGCTTTAGCCAAAATTTACGCGCATTATAAATGAATGACTGATATTCAATGCCTAATAGCCTAATAGTTTGGCTGAAACCAATAGCTCTGGATTATCCCATTGCCTGGAGCTATATGGCAATTGAGTCCAATAGATACAACTTTCTCCGCAATACTTGCTGATTTCTGCTATCAATAAAGTGTCTGGTTTATCGATTTTTTATTGCTTTTCTAAGCGCCGAAACGGTTCAGAACCTCCTAATTTGTACAGGCCTACGTTCAACGTGCGGATATAAGTTCATTGCCCTATGGCGGTACTATTTCTACCTCAGGCCGGGAAAATTTGAAAGGTTTTTTAGATAAACTCTGTTGGCACCCTAGCCGAACAGTAAATACGGGAAATTACGCAAGGCCTGCCCTGTTTTTCCGATCAGGAAAGCACCAGGGATGTTTTCAGCAAGCGGTAAGCCAACTCTTTTAGGGCATTTTCTATCCTTTCGGCCTCTTCCGGACTGGGTTTTTCCCTGCCGGAAGAGAAGGCATCGAAACGGTCTGTTCCAATACCTGCGTAGGCAGCCAATTGCTCCTTATTCAGGATGGCGAATTCGCTAAAAAAAGCGGGACATTGGTAGTAATGGTTGAACTCGACGGTTTCCGGGTCCAGGCTTTCAAATTCCCAGAGCAATTTTTTCAATTGAGTTTCCAGCCCCGGAATGCTTGGGGCAGATTGGGTCAGTGGATTGTTCTTGTAGGTGAGGCTGCCTTTATAGGTATTATTTTCTTTGGTAATTAACAGGTCGAGTTTAAGCGTGTTCATTGCAGTCTTTTTTTGGTTGATGGGATATTTGTTTTCGTACTCCCTTATTCGACCCTTTAAGGTAGGCAAAAAGTACAACAAGATCAGTAGGGGATACGATACGCTCAGCGTTTTTTTTTAAAATCCATGAATCGCTTCCCATGCCTGCAGGCGGTGTTTTGCGTTTATAGGGGTTTTGTTTTAATTTTCGACCCGCCGAATTAAATGATTGAGATCCAAACCTTCACTTTTCATTCTCTCTGCGAATCCATTTTGAGAGAGCTATCATCATTTGCAAAAAAAACTTTATGCCCATTCAGCTGTTAACACTATTCAGGTAATTATTCCGATACCCGGATAAATTCAATTGAGGCATTGGGGCTCATTGATTTTGTTCCCAAGCCGGTCAGTTATGCCATTACATTTGTTAAGCAATAATAAAATTCATGAAGAAGTTTAAAAAGTCCGAGATTGTACTTATGGTTCTGGTGGTAATTCTGATCGGGGTATCAGAATACTACTTTCTCATCGCAAATGAACCCCTCAAAGCCATTTTCATTGGTTTATGGTGCCCGACCATACTGGGCTTTTTGATCATATTTAACATGAAAAGGTAAAATGGAAAACTTAGACGTAATCATATTGACAATGGTAGTGGTAGTATCCTTTGTGGTATTTATTGTCACCTCTGTGCAGGAATTTGGCAAAATGGAGGAAGAACCCTGGGAATATGAAAAGGCCACCGGCCCCAGCAGGGCTGCCTTGTTCAACGTGTTGAGTTCCCTATTTGAAGATGATAAAATTCCGAGGAAAAACAGGGAGGAACTAAGGAAGACCATACAACGCAGCATCTCCGATATGGAAACGGATGGGGTCTATTTCGATAAAACCAAAAAGAAATCCGGTAAAAAGAAGAAATTCAAAAAAGAAGGGAAAAATGGTGAGAATAAGGCCAAATAATACATCTAGATAAATTTTTAGTTTGTCAAATCGAGTTTGATCATATACATTGAAGCATTTATTTTTTAAGAGTGGCTATTCTTTGAGCACTATAGAAAATGAGAAAAAATGATGATCGATTACTTTCGCTGCAAGCCCCTGCGCTGCTCCATTTATCTAGCCATAACCAATAAGTGCAGGGACCGAGACCGGAACATCTCGCCAAAGACAAAACCCCCGAAAAGCTACCCATCCACCGGCTACCACTAGAAAGTACCAACCCATCTGACAGCTTCGACTACCTCATTATGCACAAGGCCTGGCACCGGCATGTTAGAAGTGCCAGGAAACCGGAGGTGGGTGATGAGAGGGTGAGGGGGTAAAAATTATTATCTTGAGAATCTTAATTTTGGGACTATACGGTCACTGTAAAAAGGGGTATGGTCCATGTCAATTACAGTCAGTCTAATGGAATTTTTAGAAGACTTTAAAACTTCCAAATAACTTTTTTCCCAATAAAAAGCTATCATATCATCAATTGGGAGATCATCAGGCTTTGTGGTTTTCTCTTTTGGAATTGATTTGTTTCGTAGCTTGTATAAGCTTTTTCCGGATTCATCAATTATATCTAATTGAAATTTTTCAATATATATTGTTCGTTGGCATTCATTTATAATTTTAACTTTAATATACAGGTTGGGCGAATGGTTACGGAGATCATATTCCGCTGGGTGTTGGTCTATTTTAATCTTTAAATCCTTTTTTTGTTGTTTGATTTTTTTCATCCAGATGTTTGTAAACTGAAAAACCGATATGTCAAATCAGGGAGGTTACTCCGGTGACTGCTCCAACAATTGCAATACCTAACGAGTCCATTCCCAAATATACCAATAATTCCCTGTCCTTTTCCCCCACCTAATCCCTTGCGAAATTAGTCGCATGGGTCAACTAACCGTTTGCGAAGCCATTTCTGAGATGCCGACGCACT
Source organism: Cyclobacterium sp. SYSU L10401 (assembly GCF_010993705.1). Classification (GTDB taxonomy): domain Bacteria; phylum Bacteroidota; class Bacteroidia; order Cytophagales; family Cyclobacteriaceae; genus Cyclobacterium. The sequence goes on from NZ_WOFO01000001.1 coordinate 946,534, forward strand.
CTGCCAGGACACAGGAGGCTTCTTTTCCCTAATTTCGTAATCTGAATCCAAACAGGAAATGGGAGGCATTGTGGAATTTTGACTAGCCGGGCTTTAGCTAGATGCGAATTTGTGGACCTTTTGTATGTTGATTTGCTGTAACTCCATACCGAGCTGCATGCACTGGAGCATCGTGGCTTCTTTATGCCGATTTTGATGTCCTTATACGCGAAAAAAAATTCAATCAAATCGATTCGGAAAAAAGCAAATCCCGTGTGGTCGATGTTGTTGTCAATGGAAATGATTTCGTTAGTTTTCTGATGAATTTGGAGAGTTTTCCCGGGCCGTGGATTGGGTAGCTTTTCTATACAGTATTCCCAGGCAGTATCATTAATTTATTCACGAAATTATCAGCGAGGTTTTTATTAGCCTGGCGGCAAGCTCCTGAAGGGCTTTTTCCAATCTTTTTGCTTCTTCCTCCGTAGGTTTTTCCTTACCTGATGAAAAAGCCTCAAGCCTTGCTGTCTCTATTTGTGCGCTCATAGCCAATTCTGCTCGATTAAGAATAGCAAATTCACTGAAAAAAGCAGGACATTGGTAGTAGTGGTTGAATTCGACGGTTTCCGGGTCCAGGCTTTCAAATTCCCGGAGCAATTTTTTCAATTGTGTTTCCAGCCCCGGAATGCTTGGCGATATGGGTTTCCACCAAAAAGCGACGGTTCGTCCATTGCAAGCAGAGCCAAAACTCAGGAAAAGCCATTCTTTTATTGGCTTTCCCAGGAGCGTACCCTTCCAAAGACAGCTTTTGCTACATAAATTATCCGTAATGTCTGGCGTCGAGATGCAGGTGGTGCCCGCCAGAGGGAATAGGGATGCGGTCGTGAGAAATTCCCTGCGCTGGTTTGACAGGCATATAGTCGCTTCCCTGCGGTTGTTGCCTCAATTGGGATTTGCCACGAAGCGGTATTCGCTCGGAGGCAGGAGATTCGTATAAGTACCGGGTTAGCTCAGGTACCGGTACCGTCAGGCTTTAGGCAAAATAAGGGATCCCGACACTCCGAAGCTGACAGGATCCAAGTTGGATGGATGCAGGTGGTGGTTTCTTGTACCGAATGCAGGGTGTTTTGAATGCGGGCCGCATTCAGCGGAAAGCGTGCTATCGGGTTGAGAATCATTGCTTATTTACGATGGTGCTGACCATTAGGGCTGTTGCGATCAATGACAATTGACCCAAACTATAGTTATTGATCTTTTTTCGAACCACTTTCATGTCAACCGGTACCTCATTTGATTCCCATTCCAGGATGAGGTTTTTGTAGAGAGAGACGGTTTTCGAGGCCTTTCTTCCTTCAAATAAGGCTTTGAGTTGTTCCTTGCGCTTTCTACTTAGCAGCGAGTTGGCCTTATTTTTCACAAAGCGGTAGAAATTTTTACTTACGGAAACGTTTCCACTGGAATAATTTTCGTCCCGGATTTCTGCTACTTGTTCGTTAAGCTTCGCAATAAAGCGCCTGTAGAAGTCGTCGTTTATCTTTACTTCCCGGTCGATTTTGCTCATTATACCGAAAAAAGGCCTACTTAAAAAGGGCGTGGTTGCCCAGAAAAAACGCCTGTTTCTATCTTCTCCCTCAAAGATATACCGCTTCATCCGGCAGGTTAGCAGAAAATACGCGTGTTTGTCCCCGCTGTTTTTTCCTGGAAAATCTGACAAGGTTTGGTAGATGTAATCCGAAAGTTTTTTTACATCAATACCCGTTAGTTTGGCCGCTTCAGGCAGGGAAAACTCGTAATTCTCCCGAAGAATCAAGTCAACCAACTTTTTGTTGTCCGAATACCTGATGTTGTTTGTTAAATCGGGAAACACTTTATCCCCTCCGTCGCCGGTAAAAAAGGTAATGTTCCCACCGTATCGATCAAAGACTTTTCGGCAAAATTGGTTCAAATAATAGTACCGCGTAGGTTGGATTCCCATTTTAAACCGGATGGTTTCGGCAATGTCCTCACTGAAATTGGCGGTACTCAAACCGATTTTTTGCCAGTCTAGCTGCAAGCTAGCTGCAATTTCCTGGGCAATCACCACATCGGTGGTGGCCGATTTTTCCTCATCTTCAAACGTAACTCCCGTAACCCGCGCTCCTCCCTTGTGCAGTCCGGCGGCTACCGATCGAGAATCCATACCGCCACTGAGTGAGAGGATATTTTGTGCCGTAGCTCGTTGCTTGCATGCGGTAAGGAATACCGAGGCCATGCCATCCAAAGCAACTTCATCTACCTGGGAAATTGATTTGGCGGAAAAATCATAGGAATAACTCCTTTCAGTGGCGGTGATCTTGCCTGCCTTGACGTCCAAAAGCAGTTTTTCGGAGAGTTGGAGGTGGAAGACCTGATCAAAAAGCGTATGGGTGGACAGGTTGTAGTCAAAAACGAGGAATTCGGCGAGATGTAGCGGATTTATTGGAGCCTGTAAATACCCTTGCACAAATCGAATATCCCGCGATACAATCCATCTTCCGTTGCGGCTGCCGTAGTAAAGGGGCAGGCGATTCAGGTGGTCCCCAAACACTTTTACGGTATGGGATTGGAGATCTATTACATACAGGTAAAACTCCCCATCCACATCAAAAAGGTATTTCTCAAGTTCATCCTCAGAGCTGAGAAGTTGCTGAATACCGTCGAAAAGCGCCGAAGTGGGCCGATCGTAGACTTTACCCTCCAAAACCAGGACCGTATCCGTTGCCGTCCTACGAATGCTGTAGGGATATTCGTACGTGCTGTTTACCGTTACGGCCAATTGTTCATTGGAAAACAAAACAGTATGTGTAGAAGCGGAATTTTCCCATCCGTCTTCGTGTGAAAATAAAGATAATCCGAGCATAATTGGAAAAAGGTGAACCAGTAGCGGTGCTAGAAAATTTAATTTGATTCGGTTGAAAATGTTTTTAAAGGTATAAAAATGTATTTTAAATTCCAAAAAAAGAATGTAAAACGATTTTTTTTAAGTTAAAGACAGCAGACCTTCCGGAGAAATGGCATGCATTGCGTTTTGAATCAAGGTAGGTTTTTTTCTCTATGCATAAACTATTGAAGAGGGTTCACCCGTACGTTTTACGTGTTCCTAATAATCCAGCGTTTCGACAGGTTCAAGCTGATTATTGATCCCATCGGTGAAAATGGCCGCATGGGATTTTTTGTGGGGAAGGATTTGAACTTAGTTTTCTCCGTTTGGTATCTGTTTCGGTGTATCTCCAAAAGCCAGGTGTACGGTGATCTTTTTTTTCGAAAACGGTTTGCCATTCATTGGAATACCGGCAAGGGGGGTACAAGTGATTCTGGGTAATCGAATCGATTTGGAAGAAAGCGAGATGACGAGTACGGCCAGGATGTCTGGGAATATTGACAGGTTGTTGCGGCCTTTTTGCTCTGAATTTTTCCATGCCGGTCGGAAACAGACATAGGCCTGCTGGAGAGCAAAAGTAAGGCATAAATTATTAACCTGTCTGTGGTTGTCTGGCCTTAGAATACTACCGATGCAACCTCCTCCCATCGATCGGATCTTCCCCGTTCCTTGCAGCGTGGCATTTCCGTGGGTATTGTCAAAAGGGATGAAGCGGATCCTTTACGCCTTTTCGCAGAAGCGATGACCAAACGTAAGAAAGCCCAGAAAGAGAAGCATCCATTCGGTTTGATTTGGTTGTTTTTTGACCAGGACAATTGGTCGCAGCTTTCGGAGACTTTGGACAAAATGGAAAAGGAGGGTTAAATTAGCGTATAACGTATGGTACTTAAAGCAGTTAGGAACCTGAGCTATTGCGCATTACACAAAATCAATGTATCTTGAACCATGCATCCTTACATCCCCCATCTGCTGGAAGATATCGCCAGGGCCCACCGAGACCGGGATTCCCTGCAAAAAGAACCTGTTCTAAGCATCGAGGAGGAATTTGAAGCAATGGAACGCTGGCTTTCCGAGGTGCCGACCACTACTTTTGGCCATTATTGTGGGTTGAAAGCCGCTGAATTCCCTCTTGCCGAACAGCTATCGGAAGCGGATATGACATTGGTCCTGGAAGCATTCAAAAAAATGATGTTTTCCTGGAACCTGGATATTGATCTTCCGAAAGCGCTTCCCCTGTCCATTGCCTATACCATGACGATAGACACCCTTAATCAAAAAACCGCCATCGTTAGCGAGGGTTTTATGTCCTTTGATTACTGCTCCGGTTCTCCGGAGGAATGCGTTTTTAAGGAATATTGTTCCTGCCTAAAATACATAGACGATTTCGCTGCGGACAATGATGCGTAGCTTTCTATTGGAGGATTTTTGGCTTCGTTCCACACTTTGCGTCTCATATCTTGGTAATTATAAGATGAAAAGCTATCTTGTAGTGCATAGATGAGATAAAAATGAAACCTTATAAACCCGAAGAACTTCCCTTGACCAATTTAGATTGGTCTTCTTTGGTTGATTTACTCAGTACTGCAAATCGGCAACTTACCCGATATGACGGCTTACTTCAATCGATCATAAATCCTGAGGTATTGCTATCTCTGCTTCGGACACAAGAAGCGGTATTGTCTTCAAAAATAGAAGGTACTCAGGCGACATTAAAAGAAGTATTAGAGTACGAGGCAGATAAGGCACAGTCTTCTGAAAAACAAGGTGATATTAGAGAAATTATAAATTACCGAAAGGCACTCTTTACAGCCAAATCCAGATTAGAGGTGCTTCCTTTGTCTCTTAGATTGATTCGTGAGATGCATGCGGTATTGATGCAAGATGTCCGTGGCGAAAATAAAGCTCCTGGAGAATTCCGGAGAATCCAAAATTGGATTGGAGCCCCTGGCAGCACGATTGAGACAGCACGATTTGTTCCCCCAACAGTCCAAGATATGCTCAATGGTTTGGGTAATTGGGAGAAGTACATCCACTTCGAAGAAAAAGACCCTCTGGTACAGTTGGCAATTATCCATGCCCAATTTGAAATACTACATCCATTTTTGGATGGAAATGGAAGGATTGGAAGGATTCTAATTCCTCTTTTTTTGTTTGATAAAAATATTATCCGGGAACCCGTATTTTATCTTTCAGATTATTTAGAGAATCATCGAAGGGATTATTACGATGCGCTGAAAGATATCACAGATTCAGGAAGCTGGACTAATTGGATAAGATTTTTTCTTGGAGCGATTATTAGCCAATCTAAGAAGAATAACGATCAAATCCGGCAAATAGTGGCACTTTATGAGTCAATGAAGGAGAAAATTGTAATTGCAACCCATTCGCAATTTGCAGTAAATTGTCTTGACTTTATTTTCAATCGCCCAGTATTCAACAGTGGGAGATTTTACGAAGAGTCAGGAGTTCCGAGAGCATCTGCTTCCAGGCTGCTTGTTGCTATGGAGGCAAATAATTTGATCAAATGCATTGAAAAAGGAGCGGGAAGGCGTCCCTCTTTATATGTTTTCGAACCTTTGCTGGAAATTGTCAACCAGTAGTGATTTTGTGTCTCATCAAATAGCTATAAAGTATTTTGCGTCTCATATTTTCGCTTCTATGAGATGCTACAGCATTTGTGTCTCACGGATGAGTTACAAAAGAACGCATCTGATTTGCTAGAAAAAAGTCTGCTATCAATCAGACTTTTGAAACCAGAGCCGAAATTTCCGATTCCGCTCCGCTACATCAGAATAAACTTTCCCCCCAGCGTCTAAAATCAAAAAAAGCCCCGTCTTTTCCAAGAAGGAGCCTTTAAATTGTACCTTGGGCCGGAGTCGAACCGGCACGAGTGTTACCTCATTGGTGTTTGAGACCAACGCGTCTACCAATTCCGCCACCAAGGCATTTCAAACTAATCCCGTTCCTCGCCGAACGGGATGCAAATATGGGCAAAGAATTTTTCTCAAACAAAATTTTTACCGCCTTAAAACCTGAATATTTTATTTTTTACCTACCAGCAAATCCAGCCCATCGCCACAGATGGCTTCCATTGGTCAGGCAGGCTATTCCTGACTTTCAAAATTAATGAAAATCGGGCTGTCGTATTTTAAACCCAATAAATCCGCCCCGTGGCCATGGTTGATGCCTATCTCCAATAACCCCAGACTGTTGAAAAAAGCCCAGCAGTCTCCGGGCTCTACCTCATCGTAATTCTTTTGGATACTTTCCAGGGTTTCACGGCCAAAGGCAATCTGAAAATTGCCCGGATTGAGTTTATCAAAAACCTCCTTCGGGATGTTGGTGATCAGGTTGCCGTAATGGTCTATGCGTACCACATAGCCTACGATCTGCTTTTTGCTGGCTTTAAATTGCCTGCTCATCATTTTTTTGATGTTCTGAAGCGGCCCGCCAAAATCATGAATGGCTGCTCCACTGGCTACCTTGGCAGCAATAGGTGCAAGGATATCCTTGGCGGGAAAGCTGCTGTTCCTGATATGGATATCTGAAAATTTCACTACGATTCCCGGATCCTGATCGGCCAGCATGCTCAGTACCCCATTGTTTGGACCTATAAAGATGTGTTCGTTTAATTTGATCCCAATATAACCATCCGTGATGCTGCTGGTGGTATTCAGGGCCACCAAATGAACAGTCCCCTTGGGAAATTCGTTATAACTTGCACGGAGTACAAAGGCAGCATGGGCAATGTCATAGAGGGCAATGTCATGACTGATGTCCACAATAGAGAGTTGTGGATTGATGGATAACATTTTGGCCTTTACCACTGGTACGTAGTAATCTGCGTTTCCAAAATCTGATATGAATGTTACCAATGCCATACAAGCAAGTCAATTAAAAATTCGTACTTTTGTATAATTAATAAACAAAAATAAGCATTTTAAATTTGTTTTTAGAATCAGGTAAACAGAAGAAAATATATTGGTAGAAAAAGTCATTACATTGGAAAACATTTCCCTCCTGGACTTCCTTGGATCGGAAAATGAAAACATACGGCAGATATCGGCTGCCTTTCCCCAGAGCAAAATTGTTTCCAGGGGCAATGAGATCAGGATCAAGGGCCAGGCCCCGGAAATTCTAAAAATCAATGATATTCTCAACATGCTATTGGAGCATTTTAACCGGTTTGGCCAGGTCACTCCGGACAATGTGAAAGAATATATAGCCCTGGAAGGCACCCCTCCCAGCCAGGTGGAAACCAAAAATGATATCATACTTTTTGGCAACAAAGGTCTGGTAGTCCGGCCCAAGTCGCCAAATCAGAAAAAACTGGTAGATGCTTCTTATAAAAATGACCTGGTTTTTGCGCTGGGGCCTGCTGGTACGGGCAAAACCTATATTGCCGTGGCCCTTGCTGTCCGGGCATTGAAAAACAGGGAGGTGAAAAGAATCATCATTACCCGTCCGGCAGTGGAGGCGGGAGAAAACCTGGGATTTCTTCCCGGTGACTTGCAGGAAAAACTGGATCCCTACCTCAGGCCCATCTATGATGCCCTGGGGGATATGGTCCCTGCAGAAAAGTTGCGCTTTTATCAGGAAAACAGGGTGATAGAAATTGCCCCGCTGGCCTATATGCGGGGCCGAACCCTGCACGACGCCTTTGTGCTCCTGGATGAAGCCCAGAATACCACCAGTGAACAGATCAAAATGTTTTTGACCCGGATGGGGCCCAATTCCAAAGTGATCATCAATGGAGACCAGTCCCAGGTAGACCTCCCACTAAAACAGAAATCTGGATTAAGGGAGTCTTTGCGCATACTCAATGGCGTAAAGGGAATTGGGGTGGTCAATCTTTCGGGTAGGGATGTAGTCCGGCACCGACTGGTGAAATCCATTATTGAAGCCTACGAAAAGAGTGAATTGGAAGAAAAACAGGTTAAATGAGTATTTCCATAAAGAAAATCACAGACCAGGCCAGTCTGGAAAAAGCCTTCAGGATAAGAGAGCAGGTATTTGTAATAGAGCAGCAAGTGGCTCCTGATGAAGAATATGATGAATTTGAGCAGGATGCCTTCCAGTTTCTGGCCTATCAGGGACAGCAGGAAGCAGGGACGGCAAGGTGGAGATTTACAGACCATGGCATTAAGCTGGAGCGTTTTGCTGTCCTGAAGCCATTCCGGGGAAAAGGCATTGGTGATGCCCTGGTAAAAGCTGTGCTAGCCGATATCAGGAAACATCCCCTTAGCCAGGGAAAGACCATTTACCTGCATGGTCAGGTACAAGCCATGGGGCTGTATGAAAAATCCGGCTTTCAAAAATCCGGTGAGCTGTTTGTGGAATGCAATATCGATCACTACCTGATGAAACTTTTGCCCGAAAATAAAGTATAATTAACAAGTTATTCAATTACACCTTTTAATCGTTACTTTTATAATGAGACATGTAAAGCTTACTTTGGTTTTTATCGCAATGATTGGAATGGCTTGTCAGCCTGCTTTTTCCCAGAACCTGACAGACCCCACCCTGCCGGAAAATGAAATCAAAATCAATATCGTCAACACCATTGTTATCGGGTCACTTGAATTGGGCTATGAGCGTTTCTTGGATCAGAATCAATCCCTGGGCCTGGAGTTGATGTTTATGGACAGGTTTTCCTACGTTTCTGACAGCGGGGAGGGGGAGGAATTCAATGCCACCAGTTTTATGCTCTCCTATAACTATTATTTTGTCACAGCTTCCGATCCCTCAGGATTCTATGTATTGCCATTTTTGAAATACCGGAATGGTACCTTTTCAGAGACTGGGGAAAACAATCAATTGATTGAAACCAACCTGAATAGCTTTATGATTGGCTTTGGCGCCGGCTACAAATGGGTACACAACGATAAATTTGCCCTGGGTCCCTATGTAAATATTGCCCGTGGATTCAATAGTGATGTGAGCGACCGTTTTGATCCTGTAGAATTCAATGCCGGCTTTAGCATAGGGTTCAGGTTTTGATTATACCTCAATACTGAATTGAACTTCAGTGTTTTACATTGATTTTTTTAATTATTTTCCTTAACTTTTTCGGAAGTTATGGAGGGTGTCCATGGTTCCGAAAAGGCTGTTGGAAGCTTCGGGGAACAAGTGCCTAGGTTTTATTTTCACTTTTTTTATGAAGTTCAATGAATTTCCGTTCGTCAGGTACACGGTGTTCTTTGTTTTAGGAGTGCTGGTGTACCCGTATTGGGGTCCATTTCAGCCCGAATCATTTTTTATTTACCTGTTGATTTTTTGGGCAATTTTTACGGCTTTGTCCCTGGTATATCGGCCAGCACTCAGAAAAGCCTATTATTTCGCCATGCCTGTTTTGGCATATGGCTGTCTTTTTTTGGCCGGTATAAGTGTGGCGGCAATGCATGATGCCAACAATGACCCCCGGCACCTCATCCATCAGGAAAACATATCCGGCTACCTGGCCAAAGTATTGGAGCCAGATCAGAAAAAGGCAAATAGTTTTGGGAATTTGGTGGAAGTGGCAGCCGTAAAGACCCCTGCCGGATGGGAAGCGGTAAAGGGAACCGTACAAATTTACCATCGCTCAACAGCTGCTTTGGAACCTGGGGCTGTCCTGATGATAGCCGGTGCCCCGCAAAGAATTGCCCCTCCCAAAAATCCGGCAACGTTTGATTATGCCACTTTTATGGCCAGGAAAGGAATTTACCATACTCACTTCATTGATACAGACTTCAACCTGATCGCCAGAGAAGAATTGTCCTTTTGGCGGGGAGGGATATTGGCTTTGCGGCAACACCTGGAACAGAAAGTACAGGAATATGTCGGAGATGCGGCAGCCGTACAGATTGGCAAAGCGCTGCTTTTAGGGCAAAAAGAAGACCTGGATGAGGATATAGGTGACGCTTACGCAACTGCAGGTGCCATGCACATTCTGGCGGTTTCGGGATTGCATGTAGGCATCATCTATGGTTTTTTCTATCTTTTCTTTAAACCCCAGCGGATGAAGGGCTACAAGAGAGCCGTTTTTTTGGGTATGATCGTGATCCTGATTTGGGTTTATGCCGCCATTACGGGCCTGTCACCATCCGTTTTGCGTGCCGCTACCATGTTTACCTTTATTTCCATGGCGCAAATAAAATCCCGAAGCCCCTCTATTTTTAACCCCCTGGCCCTTTCCGCTTTGGTGCTACTGGTCTACGATCCCTTTTTGGTTTATGCGGTAGGCTTTCAGTTGAGTTATGCGGCCTTATTGGGGATACTTCTTTTTCAGCCCTTTATTGCCAGGCTTTGGTATCCGGAATCTAAATGGCTCAGTTATTTCTGGGATATACTCACGGTGGGCCTGGCCGCCCAATTGGCCACTTTCCCTTTGGCCATTCATTATTTTCATGTTTTTCCTACCTATTTTATGCTGTCCAACCTTATGGCCATCCCCGGAGCTTTTCTGGTCATGTCATTGGGTATTCCTTTTTTGTTATTGTCCTCCTTTCCCCTACTGGCTGCTGTGATGGGATATTTGCTGGACCTTACGCTGCAACTGCTAAACCTTGGAATTTTTAGCCTGCAGCATTTGCCTTTCTCTAAAATCGACCATTTGTATTTTCAACTTCCGGAAATGATTTTGATCTGGTCCTTGTTATTTTTTATCTACATGCTGGTTGAGACCAGGAAGAAGCAGGCACTTGTCCTGGTTTTTATCAGTCTGTTTTTGTTTTCAGGATACCGGATATATACCAGCTTCCAAAGGATGAATCAACAGTACCTGGTCATTTACCAACTGCAGCAGGGCATGGCAGTGGATTATTTTTATCAGGGACAGTTGTATGCCCTGGCATGGCAGGTCAATCCCGGAGATTTTAATTATCAAATCCTTCCCCACAGGATCAAAATCACAGGTGTTTCCCGGCATTTTTTGCTCGTCAGGGATAAAGGCAGGGAACTTCACCTGGACTTGCCCTGTGGGCGGCACCTTGCATTGGACAAGGAAACCCACCTGCCCATAGATAGGAGGGGAATGGAACTTCACCGTTGGGAAGCAGGAAACTGGCGCAGGTATGAACCAGCAAAGTTCCCTGAACCACTGCCAAAGGCAGCCCTGAAAATAAGTCTTAACAATAGGCGGGCATCCTTGTGATTGGCAGGGAAGGGAATTAATTTAAAGGAAATTTTAACATCAACGGGAAAATCCCTTTGTTTACAGGAATGGATCAATTGAAGACTTTGGCAATTGCCACGCTGAAAAAGCATTTCGGCTACCAGGATTTCAGGCCTTTGCAGGAAGAGATCGTGCTGTCCGCTGCCCGGGGGCAGGATACCCTGGCCCTGATGCCCACCGGTGGAGGTAAATCCATTTGTTTTCAGGTGCCGGGCCTGATGAATCCAGGTATCTGCCTGGTGATCAGTCCTTTGATCGCCTTGATGAAGGATCAGGTAGATCAATTGCGTAAAAGAGGCATCAAGGCCATGGCGATCCATTCCGGTATGAGAAAGCGGGAAATCGACACCCTGCTGGACAATTGTGTCTATGGGGATTATAAATTCCTTTATGTTTCTCCAGAGCGCCTCAAGACAGAAATATTTATAGAGCGGTTCAAAAAAATGGAGGTCAACCTGATAGCAGTGGATGAGGCCCATTGCATTTCACAGTGGGGCTACGATTTCCGGCCGGCGTACCTGGAAATCGTAAAAATCAGGGAACTTGCCCCGAAGGTATCGGTCATTGCGCTAACTGCTTCCGCCACTTTAACGGTAAGGAAAGATATTTTAGAAAAACTCAACCTGAAAAATCCCGGAGTTTTTGTCCAGTCTTTTGCGCGATCCAATCTATCCTATGTGGTCCGCTGGGCAGAAAACAAACTGGAGCAGGCCGTGGCTATTTTGCAGAAGGTTCCGGGGAGTGCCATTGTTTACCTCAGAAGCAGAAAAGGAACCAAGGAGACCGCTGGACATTTGCAGCAATTGGGTATATCGGCCACCTACTACCATGCCGGGCTGGAGCAAAGTGTCCGGAACCAAAGGCAAATGGATTGGATACAGGGGAAGACCCGGGTGATGGTGGCTACCAATGCCTTTGGAATGGGAATAGATAAACCCGACGTACGGGTAGTTTTACACCTTGATCTACCTGAAAATCTTGAAAATTATTATCAGGAGGCAGGAAGGGCTGGAAGAGATGGAATCAAGGCTTACGCAGTGTTGATGGTTCGTGAACAAGATTGCCTGGGGCTTACAGAGATGGCAGAAAATGCCTACCCACCCGAGGAATTGATCAAGCGGGTGTACCAATGCCTGGCAAATTATTACCGCATTGCCGTGGGAAGTGCCCAAATGAGTAGTTTCGATTTTGACTTTCTGGATTTTGCCAATACCTATGATTTAGATGTCAAGCTGGCTTACAATGCCATAAAGGTTTTGCAGGAAGAGGCTTTACTCTTATTTTCTGAAAGTGTCTTTTTGCCCTCTTCGCTGCATTTTCTGGTCTCTCAGACGAAGATCTATGAAGCCCAGATAGCCTACGCTTCCCTTGACCCTTTGATCAAATTGTTGCTCAGGCTTTACGGAGGAGAGTTGTTTGTCAATTACATCCGCATTCAGGAGAATAAGATTGCCCAGCTGCTTCAGATCCCTGAAAAGGAGGTGGGTAAAATGTTGCAAAAATTGGAGGACCTTGGTTTGGCTGCCTACTCCGGTAAGAAGGACCAGCCGCAGGTGACCTTTCTTACTCCCAGACTGGATGCAGGATCCCTGCCCCTGGACAAAAAAAGGATAGGCCTGAGGAGAGCAAGAGCCAAGGAAAAGGCAGAGAAAATGGTTGCTTATGCAAAAAATGATAAAATTTGCCGAACAGCCTTTATCTTGAATTATTTTGGGGAAAAGAGTGATTTAACTTGTGGAATTTGTGACACCTGTATCCAAAAGAAGAAAGAAAAGGAAGCGGATAAGCTGAATAAGAGACTGGGAGAAAAAATACTTAAAACTTTAGCGGAGGGAGAAGCGTTTTCTTTAGAGGAATTGTTTGATCTTGCCGGAGAAAGGCTGGACGAGCATGCCGTGGGTTTAATCAGAGAGATGGAGGATGAAGGCTTAATTGCCACTGGAGAAAATGGTAAAATCAGAATTAAATGAAATTTATTGAAGATTTGTTGGGCGGTCTGTTTCCCGGAAAAAACAGTAAGGTGGCCATCAGGGAGAATTTCTCCATTCCCAAAGAAGAGGAAGACAAGGCCTTGGGCTGGATGAATTCTTCGGAAGGAAAAGCCGCCTTAAAAAGTATTTATGACAATTACCATTTAAAAAAAGCCGGCGTCAATAAAGCCCCTGAGGTACATGTGCTCCAGTCCCCTTATGCCAATGGTTTTGCGGTGAGTTTCCAGGCACCCCTGAGCAAAGCTGATTTTTCCAGGATATTTATTGGTTTGGGTCAGGAAATCCTGGGGATGGGTTATAGGAGAGTAAGCCTGGACCGGAAAATAGAGGAAGTACATGACCTGGTAAGGGTGACAGAAAAATATTATTTTAAACCACCTCTATCAGCAGCAGACCTGGACAACAAAATAGATCAGTTATTTGGTAATATTAGTTTAGAAAAAATTTACCTCAACAATAAACCCAATTTCCTGAAAGTGTTGGTAACGGTTTATGCAGACAGGTTATACCTCAAAGCAGCACCTTTTGACCGGTTTATGGATCAATTATTCAAAGCAGACTAAAAATATATGGATAGCATACTTCTAAAAAGTTTTATTGGCAATTACAGGACCCCTTTCGAAGAAGAAAAAGTGATGGTGCCTGATTTTTTGGCACTACTGGATGACCCCATGGCCTTTAGCAGAGAAAGAAAAGAGGGACATTTTACAGCTTCCGCCTGGATTGTAAATAAAAGGCGGACCCATACCCTTTTGACATTACACCGCAAATTACACAAGTGGCTACAACTCGGAGGTCATGCTGATGGGAACGAAAACCTGTTGGAGGTAGCCATGAATGAGGCAAGGGAAGAAAGCGGCCTGACCTCTCTGCGTTTGGTGGATCGTTTTATTTTTGACCTGGACAGACACATCATTCCAGCCAATGCCAAAGATCCCCAACATTTCCATTATGATGTCCGGTTTTTGATAGAAGCGGAAATGGATGAACCTTTGGTCATAAGCCCGGAGAGTAAAGATCTTGCCTGGGTGGGATTTGACATGACGGCCGAATTGGTCGGCTATGAAGGTTCCATCCTAAGGATGTTGGAAAAAACCAGCCGGTCAGAAATTTTATTGTAGGCTTCACGGGTGCTTTTGGTTTTTGTACAGGTTTTATGGGGATTCTACACCCGGGAATCCCTATCTTTGCAAAAAATTTAAAATGCACAAGTACCTTTTAAAATATTTCGTCTTTTTATTGTTCATCACCTCTTGTCAGCCTTCGGCAGAGGATTTGTTTGAAGCCGGTGTAGCTGCCCTGGAAAAGCAGGAGTATCAGCAATCCATTGAATATTTTGACCGTGTGGTAGAAATAGAGGAGAATAATCCCACTGCATGGAACGCCAGAGGCGTGGCATTTTTTGAAATGGAAGCATGGGACGAGGCCATAGATTCCTTTTCCAGGTCGATTGATCTGGATAGTGCCAATTATAAGCCCTATTTTAACAGGGGAAATGCGTTGATGGAAAAAGAGTCCTTCAAAGAAGCCTTGTATGATTACAACATGGCCAATGGCCTGGATTTCAATCAGCCGGATATCTATTACAATCGGGGTTTGGCTTTATTGGGCCTGGAAATGTACGATGATGCATTGGTAGACTTTGACTTGGCACTTCGGGCAAATCCCGGGGACACCCGGGTACTCTTTAACAAAGCAAAAGCGCTATTGGGTAACAACGATCCACTTACCGCTATCAGCATCCTTAATGAGGTGGTCAGTTTAGATCAGCGAAATGCCGCTGCCTATTACCTGCTTGGAGTCACTGAAATGAGTGCTTTGGGAAATAAGGAAGCTGGTTGTACCCAACTGAAAATGGCCCTTTCCCTGGGTTATACCCAGGCCAAAGAATGGATAGATGAATTCTGTGAAGAATAATGGCAGAGATAGGAAAAGACATTGAAAAAGCGGCTGCCCTCTTGTCTTCCGGGAAGCTGGTAGCCATACCCACAGAAACAGTTTATGGTCTGGCTGGAAACGCCCTGGACGAACAAGCCGTATTGTCCATTTTTAAAACCAAGAAGAGGCCGAGCTTCGATCCGTTGATTGTGCACCTGGGGGATAAGACACAGCTAAGTGATTATGTGAAGGAGGTTCCTGAGGAACTGGAGGAACTGGCCAGTAAGTTTTGGCCGGGTCCTTTGACCTTGCTATTGCCCAAGAGGGGGATGATTCCCGATTTGGTAACCAGTGGTTTAGATACGGTAGGAATCAGGGTTCCCAGGCATCCTTTGACCCGGGAGCTGTTACAATCCCTGGATTTTCCCCTGGCAGCACCGAGTGCCAATCCCTTTGGCTATATTAGTCCTACTTCAGCCCTTCATGTGCAGGACCAGCTTGGGGATAAGTTGCCCTATATATTGGATGGGGGGACCTGTGAGGTGGGTTTGGAAAGTACCATTGTAGGAATGGAGCAGGGTCAGGTGATCATTTACCGGCTTGGCGGAATAGCGGTAGACCGCATTGAATCCGCGGTTGGAAAAGTATTGATCTTGCCTCAGTCCAGCAGCAACCCCAAATCTCCGGGTATGCTGAAGAGCCATTATGCCCCCGGAATACCCATGGTGCTGGGAAACCTGGACGAATTAATGACCAAATATCGGCAGAAAGGAATTGTTTTTGCGGTGCTCTCCTTTAACCGGTCTTTTCCGGAGTTATCACAGGAGCTACAGTTTGCCTTGAGCCCGGCAGGAGATTATGATGAAGCTGCGAGAAACCTGTTCCAGGGGATGCGGTTTTTGGATAGGGCAAAAGTGGAAATCATACTTGCCGAAGAGCTGCCGGAAATTCATTTGGGCAAAGCCATAAATGACCGCTTGAGACGGGCTTCTGCCAAATAAAATGCTTATTTTTGACGAAGTTTTAAACCTACAACTTATGAATAATAGAATTAAAATTGTGGATAATGTTGATTTTAAGGGTAAAAAGGCCCTGGTAAGAGTAGATTTCAATGTGCCACTGGATGAGAAATTCAACGTTACGGATAACACCCGAATCATATCAGCAGTACCTACCATCAAAAAAATACTGAATGATGGTGGTGCGGTGATATTGATGTCCCACCTGGGTAGGCCCAAATCTGGTCCGGAAGATAAATTTTCCCTTCGTCACATCATCACCGAGCTGAATAAGGAATTGGAGGTATCTGTCAAATTTGCCAAGGATTGTATTGGAAATGAAGCCAGCCAACTGGCTACCAGTTTGAATCCCGGTGATGTTTTGCTTTTAGAAAACCTCAGGTTTTACAAGGAAGAGGAAAAAGGCGATAAGGAATTTGCCGGAAAATTAGCCAAGCTCGGAGACATTTATGTCAATGATGCTTTCGGAACTGCCCACAGGGCCCATGCATCAACTTCAGTAGTGGCTGAATTTTTCAATGATAAAGTCGCCGGGTACCTGATGAGTGCTGAATTAAAAAATGCGGAAAAAGTATTGGAAGCTCCGGAAAGACCTTTTACAGCGATAATGGGAGGAGCGAAAATTTCTGATAAAATATTGCTGATTGATAAATTGCTGGACAAAGTAGACAACCTGATTATTGGTGGCGGCATGTCTTATACTTTTGCCAAAGCTCAGGGTGGTAATATTGGCGATTCCTTGCTGGAGGCGGATAAAATGGAATTGGCCCTTGAGCTGGTCGAAAAAGCAAAGCAAAGGAATGTAAACATCTTTTTACCGGAGGATTCTGTCACCTCCAAAGCCTTTGCCAATGATGCAGAACAAGGGACGGCCCGCAAGGGTGAAATCCCGGAGGGTTGGATGGGACTGGATATTGGTCCTGAAAGCAGAAAGAAATTCGCTGAAGTAATCCTTTCTTCCAAAACCGTTCTGTGGAATGGACCCATGGGTGTATTTGAAATGAGTAGTTTTGAAAAAGGTACCAAGGCAATAGCTGAGGCAGTTGTTGCAGCTACCGAAAAAGGAGCTTTTACCTTGATAGGAGGAGGAGATTCTGCGGCTGCGGTGAATAAATTTGGGTTTGGAGAAAGTGTTTCTTTCGTATCTACAGGCGGAGGAGCCCTACTCGAACTCATGGAAGGCAAGGTCCTACCCGGAGTCAAAGCGCTTGAGCCCTAAGATTTAAATTTCAGAGGCTGTTTCATGGTATTTGTGTGGGTCTCCCTTGCTTCGAAAGGGTTGTTCAAAAAAGGGAGTACAAAAATTCAGATCATAATCAGCCTCTGTTTGATTTTTCGGTAACCAGTAAGCAAGATTTAGCTCTGGTATGCGTTTTTATGTCAGGATAATCCGTTGAAACTATTGGCCTCCACACGGCAAGTGTAACTTATCCCATAGATTTTAGCTTAATTTGCTGTTATGTCCATTTCCATTCATCAACTTTCAAAGCGTTTCGGTCATCAAGAGGTTTTGAAAGAAGTAAGTTTTCAGGCCAACCCGGGACAGGTGCTTGGTTTTTTGGGGCCAAATGGGGCCGGTAAATCTACGACGATGAAAATCCTGACCGGATACCTCACGGCTGATGCAGGAGAAGTGTTGATAAATGGTATTGCTGTCAATAAGCACCAAAGGGAAGTAAGCAAATTGATAGGGTACCTACCGGAACACAATCCCTTGTACCCCGATATGTACATTGCCGAATTCCTTTCCTTCATGGGAGGATTATACCAGATGAAAGGGCAATTCCTTAAGGAAAGGATTCAGAAAGTAATGGAGCAATGCGGCTTGATGGCCGAACGTGGGAAAAAAATCGGGCTGCTATCCAAGGGGTATAAACAGCGTGTAGGCCTGGCCAAGAGCCTGCTGCACGAACCTGAAATCATCATTTTGGATGAACCTACCTCCGGTTTGGATCCCAATCAACTGTCAGAAATCAGGCAGTTGATCAGGCAGGTAAGCAAAGACAAAACACTGATCCTCAGTACGCATATCATGCAGGAAGTGGAAGCACTTTGTGACAAGGTGGTGATCATTCACAAAGGCAGGATCGTTGCTCAGGACCTGTTGAAACACCTTAAATCCACTCAGGACGATTCTCAACTTATTTTTGAGACGGAAGAGGAAATCCAACCTGACTGGTTGGAAGGAATGGCCTACAGTCATTTTGCCCATTCCAAGCCCGGGAGGATGGAGTTCGTCTGCAAGGACCCAAAAAAATTAAGACAGGAACTTTTGGGAATGGTGCAGCGCAGAAATTTAAATTTAATTAGTATCAGACAAGAGGAAAAAAACCTGGAGTCTGTGTTTTACAGATTAACCCAAAACTAAGGTATGTTGAGCCTTTTCTTTAAAGAAGTAAATGCATTTTTCAGCAACCTTTCCGCCTACCTGATTACCAGTATCTTTCTGGTTGCCCTGGGCCTGATCGTCTGGGTTTTTCCAGGGACCAGTGTACTTGATTATGGGTATGCAGACCTGGATCCGTTGTTCAGCTATACCCCATTTGTTTTTGTTTTCCTGATTCCTGCCATCACCATGAGGATGGTGGCAGAAGAGAAAAAATCGGGAACCTGGGAATTGCTCAAAACTTCTCCCTTGAGGAGCCACCAAATCATTTTGGCCAAATATTTTGCATCCCTGGTCCTGATCCTTTTTGCCCTTCTGCCTACAATGATCTACTATATGAGTATCGTGCAGTTGGGAGATCCGGTCGGAAATATTGATAGTGCCGGTTTTTTTGGGTCTTACATTGGTCTGTTGCTGGTGGCTGCTTTATTTGCAGCCATTGGATTATTCAGCTCTTCCCTCAGTTCCAATCAGATCGTGGCATTTGTAATCTCGGTGTTTATTTGTTTTTTGCTCTATGGAGGGCTTGGAGCCCTGGCTGCCCTTACCACCGGCCAATGGGCTGTATCGCTGGAGAGTTTGGGGATCAGTTTTCATTATGAACAAATGGGTAGGGGAGTCATCGTATCAGAAAACCTGTTCTACTTTTTTGGGATGACGCTGACCTGGCTGATATTTACCTGGATTTTGATAGGAAGGCATGAATAGGAACAACAAACATATTGTTTTCGGGCTGTTGGCCATCCTGCTCATTTGGATGCTGGTTGCCGGCATGGGGCAATGGTGGAAATTCAGGCTGGACCTGACCGAAGAAGGTCGTTATACTATTGGTGCCGCTACCCAGGAAGTACTGGCCAATATGGATAGTCCCCTGGAAGTAGAGGTATTGCTGAATGGGGATTTGCCCCCAGGGATGATGCGTTTTCAGAAAGGCATCACAGAAACCCTGAGCATATTCCGATCCTACAGCAATGAGGACATCAATATTGTTTACAATGACCCCTTGCAAATGGACAAATCTGCCAGGGAGGAGTATATCCTGGAGCTTGCTTCCTATGGGATTAACCCTACCAATCTTCACAGTACGCAGAACGGAGCGCAAACCACAAAGATGATTTTTCCCGGGATTGTGCTCAGAAGTGCAGACTATGAGTTGGGGGTTTTACTGCTGAAAGGCGAAAAGGGCATGGGGCCGGATGAAATCCTCAATTTATCGATAGAAAACCTGGAATTTGAAATCAGCCAAGCCATAAAGAGGCTTTACACCCGGGACAAAAGGGCGGTGGGGGTCATCATCGGGCAGGGAGAAATGGAAGAAGATGAGGGCTATGGCATGGTAGAGGCATTAAATGAAGATTACGAGGTTTATAAAGTCCCTTTTGACCAGGCCAAATCAGTAGAAGACCTCCTGTCTTTCGAAGTGTTATTGGTAGCCGGTCCGAAGGAAGCCTATGGGGAGCGGGAAAAATACCTCCTGGACCAATACCTGATGTATGGAGGAAACCTGTTGTTTTTTGTAGACCAGATGGCGGTAAATCTGGAAGAAGCAGGAGGAGAGGGTACGGTAGCCATGCCTTTCGATACAGGACTGGATGATTTATTGTTTCGATATGGTATCCGGATCAACCGGGACCTGATACAGGATCTCAATTTTGGGTACCATCCCGTGGTTGGGGGGGAGTTTGGAGACCAGTCTCAAATCATTTCCCTTCCCTGGCCGTTTTACATCCAGGCGGGCAAAATGGCCGATCATCCCATAACCAAGGGATTGGATCAGGTCCAGTTTCGTTTTGCAAGTACCTTGGATACCGTAAAGGCAGATGGGGTGAGCAAAACACCCCTGATATTCAGCAGTAATTATAGTAAAAAGCTCAGTTCCCCTGTAAGGGTGGCCTTTGAAGACATGTCTTCAGAACCTGATGTTACTTCCTTTACTACAGGGAGCCTTCCGCTGGTCTACCTTTTGGAGGGCAATTTCACTTCCTTTTTCAAAAACAGGTTCGTGCCTCAGGAATTTGATGAAGCCGCTTTTATTCCTGAAGGCAACCTTGGCAGGGTTCTGGTAGCCGGAGATGCAGATATCGTCAAAAGCTGGATAGATCCCAGCGAAAAAACGCCGGTACCTTTGGGAGCCAATCCCTATTCAGAAAATGTCATGGCTAACAGGGAGTTTTTACAGCATGCGGTAAACTACCTGGTGGATCCGGATGGCATCATGGCGGCTAAAAGAAAGGAATTTCAAATCAGGCCCCTGAATAAAGTAAAAATCAGTCAGCAAAAAACACTATGGCAATCTATCAATATATTTTTTCCGGTGGCAATGATCATTTTACTGGGGTATCTGCAATTTGTTTTCAGAAAAAGAAAATATGAAAAGCACTGAGCAAGGAAAATTGGCTCCATCAGGTTAATTTTATACCATCAATTCAATTCCTGATGAGGGCTTTTATGATTTTATTTATAACTTTACCCTGTTAAATCCATTGGATGTTTGAGTGGAATCAAATATTGCGAAAGGACAGCGCTAAAGGTTCCTGATTTCATCATTTTTGTGGTGCTTAAAACAAATAACGTTTTACATTTGACCTACTTAAAAAGCTTATACATATGAAATTTATTGTTTCTTCTTCATCACTTCTGAAGCACCTGTCATCCATCAACGGAGTAGTGACAACCAACCCGGTGGTGCCGATTTTGGAAAATTTTCTTTTCGAAATTAAAGATAGCAAACTGACCGTTACTGCTTCAGATTTACAGACTTCTATGATGACTGAAATAGAAGTAGAGGCTAAAGAAGATGGAAATATTGCGGTTCCTGCCAGGATCCTGATTGAAACCTTAAAAAATCTACCTGAGCAACCGGTTACTTTCAGCATTGACAAGGAGACTTACAGCGTTGAGATCAGCTCAGATAACGGTCGGTACAAATTGGCCGGTGAAAATGCCACGGACTTTCCCCGAATTCCCGGTGTGACCAATGCCTCCTCCGTTGAAATGTCTACGGAGATTTTGAGCAATGCCATTGCCAATACCATTTTTGCTACCAGCAATGATGAACTCAGACCGGCCATGACAGGAGTTTATATCAACCTGAGCGAAACCAATACCACTTTCGTGGCTACCGATGGCCACCGTTTGATACGCTACAGGAGGGTGGATATTGCTTCCCCTGAAGCGGCCAGTATCATTGTGCCCAGGAAAGCCCTGAATTTATTGAAGACAACCCTTCCTTCAGACAATGTGCCCGTAACGGTGGAATTTAACAGTAGCAATGCTTATTTTAAATTCAACCATATCAAAATGATCTGTAGGTTGATTGATGAGCGTTTTCCGGATTACGAAAATGTCATCCCGCAGGATAACAACAATGACATGACCATCAACAGACAGGAATTTTTGGGCTCCCTCAGGAGGATAGCCATTTATGCCAACAAGACCACCCACCAGGTCAGGTTGAAACTCACTGGGAGTGAACTTCAGGTATCGGCAGAAGATCTGGATTTTTCTAATGAAGCCAATGAAAGACTTTCCTGCGAGCATGAGGGTGAGGATATTGAAATTGGCTTCAATGCCAAATTTCTGGTAGAGATGCTCAATAACATTTCTGCCAAAGAAGTTACGCTTAAATTTAGTGCCCCCAATAGGGCTGGCTTGATTTTACCATCGGATATGAGCGAGAATGAAGACATACTGATGCTGGTCATGCCCGTCATGCTGAGCAATTATGTATAATCAAAAAATAAAGTAGGGGCAGGAAAAGTCCGGTTTTCCCGGGTTTTTCTGCCCCTGTTTTTTGTTGCCTGGTAAGAAGGCCCAGCCCTATTCCAACATTTTTACTTTTTCACCACTTCGATATTGGTAAACCAAATGATCTTGTCTCCATTTTCCAACCGGTGGTCCTGAGCAATTTTGATCCCTCCAAAATCGGCTACGTTTTCCCAGGTGAAGGCCCTGCCTTCAGGTCCATCTCCTCTTCGGAACACCCATTCTTTGATCATGTGGTTTTCGTCTATGTATATGTCATAGGCGTCACCGGGAGTATACCCGTCAGAATCATTGTAGCGGACAATGATTTTAGTGGTCATGTCACCATTTATGGGGGAACGTTGATTTTCAACGATTTCAGGTTCATAACCATTATCCCAGGCCAGTTGGAAGGGAAACAATAACCAGTATTTGTCATTGATGAATTTCTGGTCCACGCTTTCTACTTCAGCAGACTTATTGGCAATTAAATAGGTAGCAGTGGTATCCGGACCCGAATAGGAAACTTCCCCCTTTTCCAGATCCCAGGCCCAGTCCCTTACCAATACAGTAGCGCTGTCTCTTCGGACATTCCAGGTATAGGCTATGGATTTGACTTCATCTATTTGATCAAAGCCATAGGCTTTGGCCACTTTCATCGGAAGGCTTTCCGTTGATTCTTCGGTTTTCGGAGCACAGGACCCCAATAAAATCAAGAAACAGCATAAGAAAACGGTTGAATTTTTCATGTTAATCGTGTTTAGTGGTAGTGGTCAAGTTAATCAATTATCTCTATTATAATGGGTTATTGTCGAAAATATCTTACCTGGGCCGGGTCCATTGGTACTTTTTTCCGGGGATGGCTTTGACAAAGCCTAAAAATTCCAGATTCAGCAATTTAATTGCCAGCTGGGGAATGGGAATATTCAGATCCCTGCTCAACCAATCAATTTCTGCAGCTGTTTTTTCATACAAGCGTTCCAGGATTTTCAATTCCAAAGGGTCCAGATCTGAGGTGTCAGGAAGCGCTGGTGCAGAAGCACCGATTTCCTTGTCCCAGGAAAGAGATTCCACAATTTCTCCCGGCCCCATGTATATGCCTGCCTTCATGCTTCTGATAAGGTTATTGCATCCTTCACTGTATGGGGATTGCAGGTTTCCCGGAACAGCAAAAACCTCCCTGTTGTAACTATAGGCAATTTCCGCAGTAATCAATGCGCCACCTTTTTGGGCAGCCTCTACTACGATAAGGGCATCGGATAAACCCGCAATAATGCGGTTTCTTTGCGGGAAATTGCTTGGGTTCATGGCAGCTCCCATCTTAAATTCACTTAAAAGGCCGCCGTTTTCCTTCATCTGTTCTGCCGTTTTTTTGTGAGCTGCCGGGTAAATGGTGTTTACGTCAGAGCCCAGCACAGCAATGGTTGGGAGCTGGTTTGAAATGGCCGCCCGATGGGCTTCAACATCGATCCCATAAGCCAGGCCACTGATGATGGTAGGCTGGAACCTGGCCAGTTCCTCCGTGATTTTTTGTGTAATGCTTCTACCATAAGTGGTGGCATTTCGCGTGCCGACGATGCCTATGGTTCTTTTTGGATTAAGGTTAAGGTTTCCTTTTGAGAAAAGGAATGGAGGCGCATCAGGTATGACCTTCAATCGGTCAGGATAATTTTCATCCAGGTAGCAGTGAATTCCAATTCCCTGTTTGTCTGCGGTTTCAATTAAATCAGAAGCCTCTTTTAGATAGTTGTCCTTCCCTTTCCTGTAGGCCAACAGCTTAGGTCCTATGCCCGGGATTTTCATGGCTTTTCCATGGGATAAATGGAAAAATCCTTCGGCAGAGCCACAATAATTGATAATCGTTTTGAATATAGCCGGTCCTAAGTTAGGAAAAAGACTAAGGGCTACGTGGTACAATAACTTATTTTTCTCCGTGGTTACCATCCAGATTTTCCCTGATTTCTGTCAAAAAGCTTCTGATTTCATGTAACCTTTGAATCATAGAGGCTGTATCCTGGATCTTATGCAGGTCCTTTTTGATGATTTCCTGGGCGCCGGCAAGGGTGTAACCCTTCTCCTTTACCAGGTGGAAGATCAACTGGATTTTGTCCAGGTCATCCCTGGTAAACCTGCGGTTTCCTTTTTTGTCTTTCTTGGGTTTGATGATATCAAATTCACCCTCCCAATACCGAATCAATGAAGTAGCTACTTTAAATTTGTCGGCAACCTCACCGATAGAATAATATTTCTTTTCTATTTCTTTTTCTCTGTATGGCAATGGATTGGTCTTTTATTTAATCAAAAATAAAAAAATAATCTGTTAAATGTAATAACTGATCCTTTAATAAATTGATTGAAAGGCTGGGTTTTAACCAGAACTAAAAAAACCTTCTCTCCACCTGGGAGAGAAGGTTTTTTGTAAGAGATACGCTAAATCCTTCTTAAGACAAAGATTGGTTTTCTCTGGAGGCAAGCTCAAGTATTTTATCAAACTCACTTGGTTCCAGATCTTTAAAGAAATAGTTAACCGGATTTACATATTTATTATCTTTGATCACTTCATAATGCACATGTGGAGCGGTAGAGGAACCGGTATTTCCTACGGTTCCGATCTTGTCACCTCTTTTAATCTTATTTCCCACTTTTACATTGAAATCATTCATGTGTGCGTACCTGGTGCTAAAACCAAAACCATGGTCGATGACAATGGATTTGCCGTAGCCTCCAAATTCGGTCCGAACTTGTTTGACCACGCCATCACCCGTAGAATAGATGGGCGTTCCTTTGGGAGCGGAAAAATCAACTCCGGTGTGCATTTTTCTCACTTTTAAGATGGGGTGCAAGCGCATGCCATAACCTGATGCCAACCTGTTTAATTCTTCATTATGGATGGGTTGTATGGCAGGGATAGAAGCCCAATACTCCTCCTTGTTCATAGCCGTCTCTGACAATTCATTGTAGGACTCCCATTGAATAAAGAGCTGCCGTTTGAGGGTTTCTACCTTACTGGAAACTGAAATGATCATTTTTTCCTGGTTAAGTCCCTTTTCTTTGATCTCGCGGAACCGGTCTGAACCCCCAAAACCTGCTTTTCTCACAGAGTTGGGGATGGGCTCGGATTCGAAAATCACCCGATATAAATTATCATCCCTTTCCTGAAGGTCTGCCATCATGGTATTCAATTGCCCAACTTCCTGCTCCAATAATTCGTAATATAGTTTCAACTCCCGGTTTTCTTTCTTCAGCATCAATTCCTTGGGGCTGTCAAAATAATAATGGAATACCAGGAGAATCCCTACTGCCAGAATGGAGGACAAGGATAAGAAACCTAAAACGTTAAGGGTTACATCCCACTTACTCCTGACATATCTTTCATATTTGCAGGTTTTGGGATCGTAATAATATTTTATTCTACTCATTTAACAAATAGTACGTTAAAACTTTTAATTTTGTATTCTGAAAAAACCCGGGTGATCAATTTACTTCCTGAGAATCATTCAATTGGGTGTTTGGGTACAAAGATAATCCAAAAATATCAAAGATTCCAACTAATCAAGTTTAAGCTAAATAAACATGAATTCCAAACAAATAAGAAGCCATTTTATTGAATTTTTTCAATCTAAACAGCATCAGTTTGTTCCATCCTCCCCAATCGTAGTTAAGAATGACCCCACATTGATGTTTACCAATGCCGGTATGAATCAATTTAAGGATTTTTTCCTGGGAAACGAGACTCCGGATAATCTACGAGTTACTAACAGTCAAAAGTGCCTTAGGGTTTCGGGAAAACACAATGATTTGGAAGAAGTTGGGGTAGACACCTATCACCACACCATGTTTGAGATGCTAGGGAACTGGTCCTTTGGTGACTATTTCAAGAAAGAGGCGATACATTGGGCCTGGGAATTACTTACTGAAGTGTATCAGTTACCCACAGAGCGCATGTATGTAACCGTATTTGGAGGGGATTCCGAAGATGGATTGGATGAAGACAAGGAAGCCTATTCCATTTGGGAAACTTTGGTGGACAAGGAAAAGATTTTGTATGGTTCCAAAAAGGACAATTTTTGGGAGATGGGTGAAACCGGCCCCTGCGGACCTTGTTCCGAAATACACATCGATATGAGGGCGCAGGAAGAAATTGACAGGTTGCCAGGTAAAGAATTGGTGAATGCCGATCACCCGCAGGTGATTGAAATATGGAATTTGGTTTTTATCCAATTCAATAGATTTTCGGATAAGGGGTTAAAAGCATTGCCTGCCAGGCATGTGGATACCGGTATGGGTCTGGAACGGTTGGTAAGGGTGATCCAGGGGAAAACGTCCAATTATGACACCGATCTTTTTGCCCCCTTTATTAAAAAGATTGAAGCCCTTTCGGGATTTACCTATGGGCATTCAGAAAAGACAGACATTGCCTTTAGGGTGGTAGTGGATCATATCCGGGCGATATCCTTTACCATCGCAGACGGTCAGTTGCCTTCCAATAATAAAGCAGGCTATGTAATCAGGAGAATTCTTCGCAGGGCAGTAAGGTATGGCTACACGTTTTTGGAGCTAAAAACTCCTTTCCTGTATCAGTTGGTGCCGATCCTGGCCGAAAAATTCGGAGAATTTTTCCCTGAGGTAAAAGGGCAGGCGGATTTTATCGGTAAAGTAATTTATGAGGAAGAAATGGCTTTTCTCAGAACCCTGGATAAAGGATTGAAAAACCTGGAAAGTATACAGGAATCTCTGAAAGCCAGAAATGAGCAGGTGATTCCTGGTGATGTGGTGTTTGAACTATATGATACCTACGGCTTTCCACTTGACCTGACTTCCCTTATTGCCAGGGAGAATGGCCTTTTTGTAGATGAAAAGGGCTTTGAGGCTTCCATGAAGGTGCAAAAAGCACGCTCCCGATCGGCGGCAGCATTAGAAACAGGAGACTGGGTGACAGTAAATGAGGAGGACAGTTCCGTTTTTGTAGGATATGATGTGTTGAGTACCCAATCAAAAATCATAAAATACAGAAAAATAAAAGATAAAAAGGCAAGCAGCTTTCAATTGGTATTAAAGGAAACGCCCTTTTATGCAGAAAGTGGCGGGCAGGTAGGTGATACCGGCACCCTGTCCAATGGGAACGAAACGATTCGGGTGCTAGACACAAAAAAAGAAAATGACCTCACCATACACAGGGTAGATAAATTGCCGGAAATCACCACCGGCGAGTTTTTTTGCCAGGTAGATGCGAAAAAAAGAAAATGGATCAAAAACAATCATTCGGCCACCCATTTACTTCAGTCCGCCTTGAAGCAGGTTTTGGGTGAGCATGTGCAGCAGAAGGGATCGCTGGTCAATGAAAAATTACTCAGGTTTGACTTTTCCCATTTTGCCAAAATGACCGTGGAAGAGATGGACCAGGTCGCCTGCCTGGTCAATGAAAAAATCCGCGAAAATATTCCTTTAGATGAAAGGCGGAATGTACCGATAGCCGAAGCCAAAGCCATGGGGGCTACGGCCCTGTTTGGGGAAAAATACGGAGATCATGTACGGGTAATCACTTTTGACCCTTCCTTCTCTATTGAACTTTGTGGGGGGACACATGTGCAGGCAACGGGCGAAATCGGTTACTTTAAAATCGTCTCTGAAACATCTATCGCAGCCGGTGTACGCAGGATTGAGGCAGTAACTGGATATCATGCAGAAGAATACGTCAATCGCCACTTTCAATTGGTTCAGGATATTCAGGAAGTGTTGAAAAATCCTAAAGATTTGGTAAGTTCCATTGAGCATTTGATCGAGGAGCGTTCCACCTTACGGAAGGAAATAGAGGGCTTGCAATTAAAGGAGACCGAACAAATCAAGGAAAGCCTGAAAAATCAGGCAAAATCCTTGAACGGTTACCAATTGATCCTTGGTTTGATTAAATTGCCTCATGCAGAGTCACTGAAAAAATTGTCCTTTGAATTGAAAAACGAAATGGAAAGCCTGGTGGCTGTCTTGGCAGCAGATATTGGGGGAAAACCCCAGGTTGCGGTGGTGATCAGTGATTTGCTTGTAAAGGAAAGGGGATTAAATGCAGGGCAAATGGTTAAAGAGCTGGCTAAGGAAATAAAAGGAGGGGGCGGCGGCCAACCCTTTTTTGCTACAGCAGGAGGTAAGGATTCTTCCGGATTACCTGAGGTACTAATAAAAGCTGAGGCCATTCTTCAGCTGTCTACTAAATAATTTTGCAGCATCCAGATTTGGTTTTAGGGTAAATCTCTGCCAATTTTGGAACGATTAATGTAATGAGTAAAAGATGATTGAAGAGAAGTCTGTTTCCCAGGTGGAAGAAGCAACCAAAAAGAAATACGAGTTGGTTATTGGACTGGAAGTCCATGCACAATTGCTCACCAAAAGCAAAATGTATACTTCTGATTCCACTGCTTTTGGCAACATGCCGAACACCAATATTTCGGTGATTACACTGGGACATCCTGGTACCTTGCCAAAAGTCAACAAAAGGGCAGTAGAATATGCCATTAAAATGGGATTGGCCTGTAATTCTTCCATCACGAGGAGGAATGTTTTTGCCAGGAAAAATTATTTTTATCCAGATCTACCGAAAGGCTACCAGCTGACCCAGGATAAAAACCCCATTTGTGTGGGAGGGCATGTACCCATTGTACTGTCCAGCGGTGAAAAGAAAAACATTGCGCTTACACGTATTCACATGGAAGAAGATGCCGGTAAGTCAATCCACCTGGCAGGTGAAGTGGATACGCTGGTTGATTTTAACCGGGCAGGTGTCCCTTTGATTGAGATCGTTACCGAACCGGATATGCGGTCCTCAGAAGAAGCCTACAATGTACTGACAGAGATCAAGAAGATGGTCAAATACCTGGGTATTTGTGATGGCAACATGGAGGAGGGATCCCTTAGGTGTGATGCCAATGTTTCGGTCCGGCTATGGGGAGATGAGGTACTGGGCAAAAAAGTAGAGGTGAAAAACATGAATTCTTTCCGGAATGTAGCCAGAGCCATTGAGCACGAATACGAAAGGCAGGTTCATCTTTTGGAAAAGGGAAAGGAAATTGTGTCTGAGACCAGGACATTTGACGCCACTAGCGGAAATACAGGCAGTATGCGTACCAAGGAAGACCTGAATGACTACCGGTATTTTCCGGAACCGGATTTAAGCCCTGTAGTGATTTCAGAAGAGTGGCTGAACTCCATCAGAGAGGAAATGCCCATATTGCCAAGGGAGTTATTTGCGAAATTTGTAAACAATTACGGCTTGCCGGAATATGATGCGGGAGTTTTAACTGACCAGAAGGAAATCGCTTTGTGGTTTGAGACCTTGTGCCACCATACAGAAAACTATAAAAGTGCCTCCAATTGGTTGATGGGACCGGTTAAGTCCTATTTGAATGACCTCACCCTGGGAATTGAAGATTTCCCCATTGTGCCCAAGCAAATGGCTGCCTTGATAGCCCTGATTGATGCCGGAAAGGTAAGTTATACGGTGGCTTCGCAGAAAATTTATCCTCGAATGCTCCAACATCCCGAGCAATCTCCATTGGAAATTGCCCAGGAGATGAATTTGATTCAGGAGAGTGATGAAGGAACGATCAGGCCGGTTATCGAGGCGGTTTTGGCCGAAAATGAAGTAAAGGTTCAAGAGTATAAATCAGGAAAAAAAGGACTTATGGGAATGTTTATGGGAGAAGTAATGAAAAAATCAAAAGGTAAAGCTGATCCCAAGGTTGCCAGTAAAATTTTATCAGAATTATTGAATCAGTAAATATGAAAAGTTTAATGCGAGCAATACTGCCTATCGGGCTAGTTGTCCTATTGTTTATGTCCTGTGGAGAAGAAAAAGGCCAGGAGTTTGACGGTAAAATTACTGTTTCGGGGGAACTGGAAAGCGTGCCTGATGGGCAGTTGATCATTTCTGAATACAATGATGACAGGATCAGTGCACTGGATACACTGGTCATAGATAGTGATGGTGAATTCTCCTATGAGTTGACCTTGGAAAGTCCTAATTTTTACGAATTAGATCTTTTTGGTGAAAAGACCGTTCGCCTGGCACTTTATGATGAAGATGTTCAGGTTTTCTATAATTTTCAAACGGAAGAGCTGGAAATTTTGGGATCACAGGATAGTCAACTGATGTTGAAGATCGATGAACTAACTACCCAATACCAGGAGGAGGGCAATGCGCTGAACACCGAATTTTACGAAGCTATGGCAGACAAGGACCAGGAAAAGATACAGTCAATTCAGGAGCAGGCCATGGAATTGGAATTAAATCATGCAGAAAGGGTAAAAGGAGCCATAGCGGAAATGGAAGGAAGTTTTGCTGCCCTTGCAGGACTTGGAATGCTCAATCCAAGGACAGACTTCAATTACATGGACAGCGTCATTGTAGATTTGGGCGAAAAGTATCCGGATATGAAACTGATCAATTCCTGGAAACAGGAATTGGAAGAATTGCGGGCCTTATCCATTGGGCAACCTGCGCCGGAAATATCCTTGCCCAATCCGGAAGGAGAGACGGTTAGCTTGTCAGACCTGAGGGGGAAATATGTATTGGTGGATTTTTGGGCAGGATGGTGTAAACCCTGCAGAGATGAGAATCCCAATGTAGTGCGTTTGTATAATAAGTACAAAAATGAAGGGTTTGAAGTGTTTGGTGTTTCTTTAGACCGAACCAGAGAAATGTGGGTAAATGCCATTGAGGAAGATGGATTAGAATGGACCCAGGTATCTGATCTGAAGTATTTTAATTCTGAAGCTGCTGCCACCTATCAGATCAATGCCATACCTGCTACTTATATGATCGATCCTGAAGGAAATATCTTGGCGAAGGATTTACGTGGAAAATCTTTGGAACGAAAATTGGAAGAGTTGTTTGACTGAATACCCCACATAATCAATAAGGGATAAGATTTACGTTAAAGTAAATATTTTATCAAAATGTACCGTATATAGAAAACCATGTTTTAAATGTGTATTTGAGGAAATTTTTCCCTATAATTGGTCAAGTTTGCGATTAAAATTTCTGAGTTGAACCATTGAGAAAAAATGATATCATAAATAAAAAAAATCGTCACCCAAAAAATTTCTAAACTTAATAATTCCAACTACTCAAAAGCGTTAATTCAATATTTCCATTCTCCTATTGTAAAATCATAAGAAAGAGCAAATCACTAAAACCAAAGATAGCGTTCATTCCGATTTTACATAAAACTTAAAAACCATTCAATTCTTATGAAAAAAAGACACCTAAAATTCCCCTTGACAAGGTCGCTGACTGTAATGCTATTTGTGCTGTTAGCCCTGGGAGCATGTAAAAGCAAGAAAAAGGTTGTGGAGGCTGAGCCCGAACCTGCACCTGTAGAAGAGCCGGCACCAGAACCAGAGCCAGAACCAGAGCAGCCTTCTGCAGAAGAAGTGGCTGTCGGAAAATTGGAAAATTACTTCGATGCTGTGGCAAATGCTACAAATATTCAGAGCGCAAACAATACGATAAGAGAAGCATTGGGTATGTTTTCCAATCAGAATACCCCGGTATTGATTGTAATTCATGAAGAATCCGGCGTAAAGGATTATGATGAACCTACGACGATAGAACGTTATCTCAACTATTTAAAAGACACCCAAAAGAACCTGAATTTTATCAGTGATATCAGAATGGATGGGTCAGGTAAGGTTACCGAATTAGAACTAAGAAGAAGATAATTAATAAAAAAAAGAAAGTTAGCGATTATGAAAAAATATATTCCATCCCTTTTGATCTTTTTCCTGGCTACCACTATTTCGGTATTTGCGCAGGATGAAAGCATTAGCCCTCAAAGAAAGCAGGCCATTGATTCTCTCGCCTTGGAAAAGGTTAAAGATCTTAGTAAATATATCAGTATCATCGGAAGTAAAGAGACGCAGTTTTCTGAAGCCACCAGAGTAATGGATCGTGCAGAAGAACTTTTTGCTCCTGACGCTGAAATGGGAGTGTCTTCCATCAATACCAATGAGATCGCCTATTATAAAATCAGGAGGTATTTTGAAAGATTAATGGCCCTGAATTACGATCGGGTGAATATTAGTTGGTATGATATCCATTATATCAGTGATCTGGAAAGACAGCCAGATGGCAGGTATGTAGGAGTGATTACCATCTATCAAAGGTTTGAAGGGACTTCTCAGGAAGCCGGATTAAACTATAGAGATACCACGAAAAAAGACATTACCATTTACGTTGAAAAGAAACAGACCCAGATATCCGGAAGAACTATCGAGTTTTGGGATGTGTTGCTGGGAGACGTGAGAGTGACTGAAACATCAGCATGAGATTAATATTCATTATTTTAATTACCATAATTTTACCTATAATTTCCGTACCGGGGCAATCTTTTGATAGCTCCGGTCGGGTTATAGATGACGGCAGATTTGCTGCCGCCACCAAACAAGTCAACCAATTTTTCAGAAGATTTAATGCAGAAGAAAGTAAAGAAGGGGACGTAAGGTACATGCCTGGTGATGAAAATTACCGGGATAAGGCATTGAGAAAATCTTTCATCAATATACTTTTTGATAATGAAACTTCAGATGTGTCTAATGATCTGAAAAGGGAATTTATCAACCATGTTGTTTCTGATACCTATCCCCAATATTTAAATTTTCACGGCGGGGAATGGTTTGCCGAAGTCAATACCGTGTTTAACTACAACGGGAAAAGACAGGATGTGATCTTGTTTTTGAAACTACAACCCCAGGGGTTGGGCTATGAATGGGTCATTGAAAATGTTAATTTTCCCCCATTTGCTGCTGCATTTAACAAACCTGAGGGGCAGGACAAAAAATTCCTTCATCCTCTCAGTCATGAATTGGGTTTTATGAACCTAAAAAAGGCCATGCTGGATAATCCCAAACCGGAATCTTACACTCCGGATGGATACCAACCTGATTTTCTTACCATTTTTCTATATGAAATCAAGAACAACAGGATGAAATTCGAAACCGTAAAAGATACAAAATTTCATTTTTTCCAAATTGATAAGTGGTATTTTGAACTTACTCAATTCAATCGTCCGGGATTTAATACAGGTTGGTTAATTGCCAATTTATTGAAACTTGAAGAGGGCGATAAAGAAATTATATTGAATTACATCTATGACAGCAATTAAAATAAATATTTCACTGCTACTGTTTTTTTTTGGTGGTATGGCCCTGGTACTGGCACAGGACCTGGGGGAATATAGCAAACAGGAAATAAAAAATTTCAGCCAGCAAGCCGAAGACCAGGTCAGGTTTTTGCAGTACTTTCTTAATACCGTAGGAAGTGATGAAACCTCTGCCAGAGACAAAGATGTGATCATCAGGGAGAGTTATAAAAAAATCTTCAGGGATGAAAATGTACAGATTGAAGATGATCTTCTGACGGACAGAAAAGTAATCACCAATAAGAATGTGGTGGCTTACTTGAAAGACATCGAGTTTTTCTTCAAAGATGTCGCCTTTGAATTCAAGGTCAAGGAAGTAAAGGCCAAGTTGAATGACAATGACGAATTGTTTTTTGAAATATCCCTGGACCGGACCTTAACCGGTATGGGATTGGACAATGAAAGCATTGAAAACACTAAGTCCCGCTACATTGAAATTAATTTGGATCGGGATTCAAATGAGCTAAAAATAGCCAGTATTTATACCACCAAACTGAGCAGAGATGAAGAGTTGCTGGAATGGTGGTCTACCCTTTCTTTGGAATGGGAGAATCTCCTAAAAGAGCGATTCGAGATAGAGGAGGACTCTGTAGGTCTGGACATGTTGTATAAAATTTCGGGACTCGACACCCTGGACCTCTCCGGAAACCGGCTATTAGTAGATATTTCGCCCATACAGGTATTCAGAGACCTGAAATACCTGGACATCAGTAATACCCAAATCCAAGAATTAGGCCCTGTCAGTAACGTGACATTTTTATCTTACCTGGATATATCCAATACCCCCACTACTGATATTCAATTCATTAAATATTCTGACAAACTCAGTTATCTGGATATCTCAGGGACTGAAGTAAGCAATATAGAGGAGCTTTCCAGCTTGAAAAGTCTGCAAACTTTTAAAGCTTCAAAAACACCTTTAATGGGTTTCGGCGTAATGGAAAATTTTATTGAGCTGGAGGAATTAGACCTTGAAGAGAGTGGATTCAACAATATTGAGAACATAAAAAACCTCGTTAATCTTAAATTGCTCAACCTGAAAGGTAATTATTTGATCAATTTTGGATTTTTATCTGAACTCAAGGGCCTGGAAGAGATAAACCTGGAAGCTACCAACATACTGGATCTTTCACCATTAGCCGCCTTACCAAATCTTTGGAGAGTCAATATCAATGGTACGGAGGTAAGTCAACTGGATCCTTTAAGTGGTTCAAAATCAGTCAGGAGAATCTATGCAGACCGTACCAGCATTTCTGAAAATGCTGCTGATACATTTGCGCGGGTCAACCGGAGGATTTTGCTCATTCATAATGTAGAGAACCTGCAGACCTGGTGGGAAACCCTTCCCAATGGATGGAACCAGGTTTTTATTGAGCAATTTCCTCGTTTGGGCCAGGGACAACCAACCATTGAAGAGCTCTCTGAGCTGGTTAATATCGATTCCCTGAAGCTGGATGATAGCAAGGTAGTGAACCTCAGACCAGCCTTGAAGTTTAGAAATGCTGTGTTTATTTCTTTTGAGAACACCATGGTTGAAGACCTGTCTCCTCTCGCAGAGATAAAAAATTTAACCCATATTCATGGAGATAGAACCGGCGTGACCAATCTCAGGGCCTTGCAGGAATTGAAGGGTCTTAAAAAAGTGTCTTTTGTGAATACCAAGATAAGTTCGATAGACCCATTGAAGCCTTTGCGATCCCTTGAGCTGATTTATCTGGACAATACCGAAGTGCCGGATTGGGAGATTTTTGAGCTGGCAAGAGTGCTCCCGGAAGCCAACATTATTTTCAGGACAGAAGCCTTAACAGATTGGTGGGAAGCCTTGGACAACGAATGGAAGGATCTGTTTCAATCCTATTTTGATTTATCAGAAGACCCGGATAAAGAAGCACTACACAAAATGACTGCCAGTCCGGAATTTTCCATTGATGGTGCGAATATTTATGACCTGGAACCTTTGCTTTTATTTTTTAATTTGAAGGATCTGAGTGTTAAAAATGTGCCATTGCAGGATCCTTCTGCGCTGTCAAGGTTGGAAATGCTCGAGAAGCTGCAGGTAGTAGAAACCCCCTTCACTGATCTCAGCGTCTTGCAACCCCTTTCCTTTTTGGAGGAGCTGGATGTTTCCAACACCTCTGTAGAAGACTTAAGTCCTTTGAATAGTCTGGGTAGGTTAAAGCAACTAAACCTGTCCGGAACGAACATCAGGAACCTCAAGGGGATCGAAATGCTTTATGATTTACGCTTTCTGGATATTGCCAGCACAAATGTGAGAAACCTGAAACCCATCAGCCACATGATTAATCTGGAAAACCTGATTTGTTACAATACGCGTATAAGCAGCAGGAACATA
Organism: Cyclobacterium sp. SYSU L10401; assembly: GCF_010993705.1. Lineage (GTDB taxonomy): Bacteria > Bacteroidota > Bacteroidia > Cytophagales > Cyclobacteriaceae > Cyclobacterium. The sequence continues at coordinate 982,124 of NZ_WOFO01000001.1, forward strand.
GAAAAATTCCGGGAAGACTTGCCAGATTGCGATGTAAGGTACTATTAGGTTTTGATATATAGTTTATAAAAAAAAGCCCGAAAGGGCTTTTTTTTAATCTTCTTTGATGAAAGAACTTAACATCCAGTGGTGCAATTCCAGGCTCTTAATAAAGGCGATCAACATGTCCTCTGTAGCTGTATCTCCTAAATCTGCCACTTTTACTGCACATTCATTCATGTTGTCTACCAGTATCTGAAAATCTCTCAGGACTTCCTCTACCATTTCCTTAGAACTTAAATCAGTCCCCACCTCTTCAATGTCTGCATGTTGAAGGTATTCTTTCATCAGACTATACGGTGTCATTCCAAAGACCCTGATCCTTTCCGCAATCAGGTCAATGTTGGAAAAAGACTCATCGTACAACTCCTCAAATTTATCGTGCAAATCGAAAAAATCACTTCCCGTTACATTCCAGTGAAAGTTTCTCAGTTTCTGGTAATGCACATGGTAGTTGGCCAATAGTTTATTTAAAGAACCAACAATTTTTTCTGATTCATCCTTATTATATCCAAGTTTTTTGAAAACCCTTTTTTCTGCTGTAATACTCATAATAGTCAATTATTTTAATAGTTTATTAATAAAATTGCTACTATCAAACGAGCACAAATTATGCCAAATTATGACTTTCAATACGGAAGGATCTCCAAGTTGTTGTAATTTTATTTCGTTTTAATGAATAAATGAGCCCTAATCAGAATTTTCATCTGATAAAACTTGATAATAATCAACGATGTAGTACCTGGTTTAGGCTCATTCTCAGGATTTCGCCCATATTGCGGCATTTCAAAAAATTGGGGTTGTCATAATGTCTTGCCAGCTCTTGTTTGAGGGTGTTGGTATTGGCTTCTGTGGAGATGATATCCCTTTCCATGCTGTTTAGAATATCGGCTATTTCTTTTGGTGAACTTTTTAGTCGGGTGGCAATCAAAGCCCTTTCCTCTTTCTGGTACTGGGCCATGGACTCAGGAGTGATGTGTCTGATTCCCAACTGAATCAAAGCATTGTTTTGTTTAAAATATTGGGGTAAGTAAATGGATTTTTTTCCTTCGTAGGATTGTTGGTCAAAGTCAATAGACCTTATCCTGTAATGGGTTTCCTCGAAATCCGGCGTGACATCTATGACAAAATTGGAGGAATGCATGTCTCCCAATAAACGCACAAAGCACCTTTCGTTGAATTTAACAAATTCCTTGGATAGCCTTATGGGATTCAGTAGTGGGTCATGGATCTGTTGCTTCATAAACTGCTCACCGGGGATCCCGGCGATGTGTTCTTCAATCAGGGAATCCCTGTAGACCAGGTAGCCTATCCTGTTGGGGGATAGCAGGTGCTCCAGTTCCAAACCGTATACCCGGGAGGCATCGGCATTTTTGATATAGAAGTAGTCAAAGTTATCGTTGATGCGATTGACAATCCTCACCCTGAAAGGCTGGGTATTGCCATAGGTACAAAGGTCTATCCTGTCCACATAGAGGTGTTGCATCACACTCATATCCCCGTCTGCTTTCAGAAGGGCATAGATTTTTTTAACCTTAAAATGGATCTCATTCCTATCAGACTCATCATAAAAAACAGTCTCCCAAAGGGTATCATTTCCTTTAAAGTCATACAGGGCGATGGAATTGCTATACCTTAGCAGCTCTTTGTAATGGATGGGAATATCCACCTCACGCCCATATTTGATCAGGTAATGCCTGAGATTTTCACTGATGGGGTATACAATCTTCTTTTTACTGATGACTGCCATGCGCTGTTGTTAATTTCGATCTTCTATCATGGCTTCCTGTTTTCTTAGCTTTCTATCAAACAGAAAGGGACCAAAAGGGAGCACGGAAGCGATTAAGGCAAACAAAGCATTCTGAAATGACCAGCGCAACTTTCGGGAAGTGGGAAATAAGACCAGAATATACAGGATAAAAAGGATCCCGTGGATCCAGCCTACATAAGTGACCATGTCAGGTAATTCAAATATCCATTTTAAAGGCATGGCGATAAATACCAGAACCAGCATGGAAATACCCTCTGTGATGCTGATGATTCTGAATCGCTTTAATATGGCTAATCTTTCTTCGTTTGTCATGTTATTGTTTTTTAATGTTGAAAAATACCTGCAGCGTGTTCCACAGTTTTCTTTTTAAACCCTCATTCTTTTCCAATTCTTCCAGCTCATCTGCAAAGAAATAGTCAAATGGCTCCTGTGAAATATGGTAGTTATTTTTTTTCATTTTCATCAGCGGGTGGTGTAAGGTCCCAAAAAGGATCATTTTATTGGGGTCAAGCTGTATTAAAGGGTCTTCGTTAGAATCCTTTAGTGATTTTTCAGACACCAATGCAATGTCTTTCAGTGAGAGGTTTACAGCCCTGAATACCTTAAATAGGAACTCTCTGGAACTTTCCTGAAGCTGGTCACCCTGATAGATTACCAGTATCGATTTTTGGAAGGCTCCTTCAAATTGTATGGGCTCAGGGTCCTGCTCCTCCGTGCCTGCTTCTTCAATTTGTGGTTCTTCTACTACATTAGATGTTTCGGCTGCCAATTCCATTCTGGTTGCCAATTGGTCAGCAGCCATTTTTTCATGGATTTCATTCTTGATGACATATAGGTCTTCAGTAAGGAAAAGGGATAATTCTTTGCTATTCATTTCAAATCAGCTATGGGTCTTTAAATTACAAAAATTATTGTTTCTTGCTGACCCCGTCCAGGTCAAACAGGGATTTTAATTCCGTCGCATCCTGAGGGTCCATGCGATTGGCCAGAATCAGTCTCAGCTGTCTCCTCCTTAGCGCTCCTGCATACAATTCTTCCTCTTTTTTACCATTCGGGACCAATTCCGGGACTTTTATGGGCATACCTTGCTGGTCCACCGCCACAAAAGTAAAAAATGCCTTGTGAGAAGCATATTTTTTATTGGCCGGAATGTCTTCCGCAAACACCTCTATATACACCTCCATAGAGGTGGAAAAAGCCCGGGTAACCTGTGATCTGAGGGTGACGACATTTCCCAGGGCTATGGGGTTTTTAAAAGAGATATTGTCTACTGATGCGGTTACGACTATGGAATTGGAATGGCGCTGAGCAGCTATGGCGGCTACCACATCCATCCAATGCATCAATTTTCCACCCATCAAATTATTTAGTGTATTGGTGTCATTCGGAAGGACCATTTCGGTCATGATTACCTCTGATTCCTTCACCAGTTTTTTGTTCATTTCCATAAAAACACCGTTTTATTGCCAGCCCTCTTCGCCCAGAAGGGGCACAAATGCAAAATTGTCAAAATTTTCTTTCAGGATTTTTTTATCTGTTTGTTTGGTTAAACGCAGCATTTGCTGCGTATTTCTATCTCCTACCGGGATGACCATCATTCCGCCAATTGCCAGCTGCTTTAATAGGGTTTTGGGTACGGTAGGTGCTCCTGCAGTTACAATGATTTTATCGAATGGAGCCTGATCCGGTAGCCCCTTGCTTCCATCCCCGCAGTAATGGTTTACATGTACGCCGATTTTTGGAAGAAATTTCCGGGTTCTGTTGTACAACACCTCATTGAACTCAATGGTGTGTACTTTTGCTCCCATACAGTACAAAATACCTGCCTGATATCCGGAGCCAGTGCCGATTTCCAGAATTTTATCTCCTGGTTTTACTTTTAAAAGCATGGTTTGGAAAGCTACTGTATAGGGCTGTGAAATGGTTTGCCCTTCACCAATTGGAAAGGCTTTGTCCTGGTAAGCATGACTTAGCAAAGCCGAGTCAAAGAAAAAATGGCGTGGGAAGTTGTTGATGGCTTCTAAAACCGCCTCATCTTTGATCCCCTTTTGACGTAGGGTATTGGTGAGTGTCCTCCTTTGTCCTTTGTGTAAATAGCTGTCTTCCAGTCTCAACATGGTTCTTGATCTTATCTTATACCGATTGAATAGCTAAGTTAATGCTAAAAATGGCTTACTTTGTCATTCAAACAAGATTATCTCTTTCAGCGTTTACCTACTGTTTCTCTTAAAGAATAGAAATATGTTCACAGGAATTGTCGAATCCATCGGAAAGGTCATACAGGTAGAACGAGATGGTACCAATAGGCATTTTGATATACAAAGTTCCCTGGCAGGGGAATTGAAAATAGACCAATCGGTAAGTCACAATGGGGTTTGTCTGACAGTGGTGGCTGTGGATAAGGATGTTTATCGTGTCACGGCCATTGAAGAAACCCTGCAAAAGACCAATTTAGGAGTTTTGGAAAAAGGGCACGCCCTCAATTTGGAAAGGTGCATGCCTGCCAATGGCAGATTTGATGGGCACATTGTTCAGGGACATGTGGATCAGACGGGTACCTTACTGGACATCAGTAATAAAGATGGGAGCTGGATATTCGATTTTGCCTATGATAGCCATGCAGGCAACATTACCGTAGAAAAAGGTTCCATTTGTGTCAATGGTACCAGCCTTACCTGTTTCAATTCCAGGGAAGGTGGTTTTAGTGTGGCCATCATCCCCTATACCTATGAGCACACCAATTTTCACCTACTCAGGCCAGGTGACGCTGTAAACCTGGAATTTGATATTATCGGAAAATACATTCAAAGGCTGCTTAAAGGATACCAATAGTTTGGCTTTCAAATTTTCTTTTCCAGATGTTCCGGAAGAGGCAGACCACCATCCAAACCAATAGGGCCAGAATGATCCCAAGCAAAGCACCTGCTAAGATGTCCATTGGGTAGTGTACGCCCAGGTATATCCTGGTGTAGGAGACTATGGCTGCCCACAAAAATAACCAGCCAAAAGATTTGATCCGATCTTGCCCCACTTTCCATAGGTAGGTGGCCAGGGCAAAGGTGTTGGCAGCATGGGAGGAAGCGAATCCATACCTGCCTCCACAACCGGAATAGTTCCAAATAACCTCCTCCCACCTGGAATCATGGCAAGGGCGGAGCCTTTCAAAAAATGGTTTCATGATGCTCGAAGTCAACTGGTCTGCCAGGACGATTACAAGTACCAGCCCAAGAATGTACCATATGCTATCTTTTTTGTAGGTTTTAATAATCAGATACAACAAATACAAATACAAGGGTATCCAGATGAATCTCCCTGTCAGGGCCAACATGATGGGGTCCAACCAGGACAGGTGTAGTTGGTTGAGGAAGAGAAACAAAGCCTCATCCCAATCTTTAATCTGTTCAATCATTTCGCTGCGTTTATCCAGTCCACGCCTTTCTTGAGCCGGTCAAGGGTAAGGGCCTCTGCTGATCCGGGTTCTGGGGTTTGATTATATTCCCAGCGTGCCAGGGGGGGCATACTCATGAGGATGCTTTCTGTCCTGCCATTGGTGTCTAATCCAAACTTGGTGCCTGCATCCCAGACCAGGTTAAACTCTACATACCGGCCCCTTCTCAAGGCCTGCCATTGAAGCTCTTTTTCCCCATAGGTTTTGGCCGAATGTTTGTTCATGAAATACCGGTAAATTTTCGGAAACAGGTAGCCCACCTCTTCTACAAAGGAAAGCAATTTTGGGAAGGGCATATCCGCATCTGCCATCAGCCTGTCAAAGAAAATGCCACCAACACCTCGGGTTTCTTCCCGGTGGGGAATATAGAAATAGTCATCTGCCCATGTCTTGAACCTGGGGTAATAGTCTGGATGGTAGCTGTCGCAAAGGTCCTTAAGCTGCCGGTGAAAATACTGCGCATCAACATTGTCTATATAATGAGGACTAAGGTCTATGCCCCCTCCAAACCAATAGGTGCCATTACTCATTTCAAAATAGCGGATATTCATGTGAATGATGGGGACCAGTGGACTGATGGGGTGAATCACTATGGATACACCTGTAGCAAAAAAATCTGCTTTTTCCAGCTTAAGTTTTTTTAGGATTTTTTTTGGAGTAGGACCATGGACAGCACTGAAAGCAACCCCACCCTTGGCGATGATGTTTCCGTTTTTCATCACCCGGGTAGTCCCTCCGCCTCCCTGTGCTCGCTGCCATTCATCAGATATAAACCTTCCCTGTCCATCTTCATCTTCCAGCTCTCCACAGATATGGTCCTGAATGGTTTTGAATTTTTCTTTGATAACTTCTTTGTTGATTTTCTCCATTCCTGATTTCTATCGATAAAATTAGAAGGGATAGCCGATCCCAATATTGAATACTTGCTGACCTTTTTCCCCAAAGGGTTGTTTGAAGGAGATGTTATCCAAAATAAAACGCTCCTTCTCGGGTCTGGCAGGATCATAAGCTTTTATACCCATGTCCAGGCGCAGCACAAGGAAATCAAAATCCATCCGGAGACCCAATCCGGTTCCAATGGCCAATTCTTTATAGAATCGATTTACCTTAAAATCGGTTCCTTCCCGGGAAGGATCCACTGCAAATGTCCAGGTATTGCCGGCATCTATAAAGAAGGCACCATCAAAATAGCCAAATAATTTTCTTCTGAATTCAAACATGGCTTCGAAAAGAATTTCTCCTGGCTGTTCAAACCGGTAGTCAAAAGTTCCATCCTCGCGGGTTTCGGGAGTAAAACTTCCTGGTCCCAACCTTCGGGGTTGCCAGGCCCGGATACTGGTACTTCCTCCTGCAAAAAAATATTTTTCATAGGGTAGTACTCCTCCGCTGATCCCATAGGGTTTGGCCAGGCCCAGGTTGAGCCTGTAAGCAAAAGTGCTGTTATTGGTCAAGGGGATATACCTTCTGAAGTCCGATTGGAATTTTAAAAATTGGAAATAATTCAAATTCCGGTCCGCCAGCCTTTCCGGATCGACAAAGTTGAAGGTAGTACCGCCGCTTTCTACAAACAAACGCCATAGGGAAGCCTGATTTCTCCGGTACAGGCCATACTGGTTAAAATTGATGATGACCTGACCTGATATGCTACTGACGTAGGATGGAAGAAAGGAATTGATCAGGTTATTACCCTGGGCTTGCAGCTCTTCCAGCCTGGACCGAAAAAGAGAATCCAGGTTGGATCGGATAAGGTTGGCATCCAGTAAGTTTACCGAAAACTGGTGCTTCAGGTTTCTGGTGGCCCATGTATAGGCCAGGATGGTGTTCAAGGCATCCCGGACATATTCCGGCCGATTGACATAGCTGTATCCGAGCAGGGTTCTGGTCCTGGGATTGTAGCGACCAAATTTTTCCAGTGTACCAAAATTAAAAGGGACCAGAAACTGGGGATAAATAATGGAAGCAGAGGTGGACAGCTCCCGGCTTCTGTAGACACCTCCTTCGGTAGTGGCTGAGGCCACTCCTTCCAGTCCAGCCCTGAAATTAAACTCAAAGATTTCCAATCCACGGAAAAGGTTTCTGTTTCGCAGGGAATGACTGAAAAAAGGACCGGGAAGTTGCTCTGTTACACTCGCACCAAGTTGATTGGTGATTTGGAATTTTTGATTGGGTCGGGTAAAAATCTTCGTCCGGATGCGATTATCCAACGTGTCAAAAGAAATGTTTACAAACCTGAAAACATCCAGATTGGCCAATTGGCGCTGTGTTTCGATGACTGCATTTTTACTGTAAACATCCCCTTTTTTCTGGAATATACGTGATCGGATAATTTTTTCTGCATACCGGTCCTGGTACATGATGAATTGTACATTGTCCCATTCAGAGTGAATTTTTTCATCCGGAATGATGTCATTTGGGCTGGCTATGGTGAAGATGATGGAATCAATGGTGTAGAGGCGGTGGTTCTCACCCTGACCTGGTTTTCTGATGAGTTGTTCAATGACCACTTTTTTATCCAGGGTGTCTTTAAACACATTGTATTCAATAAAAGATTTTGAAAAGGTATAATATCCATTGTCTTTCATTAGGTCTTCTACCCGCTGCCTTTCTTTGGTCAGGTTTGTCTGGGCATATTTTTCACCTTCCCTTAGCAGACTGAAGCGCTGGTGTTTCTCGAGTAATTGATAAATAGACGGATCATCTGATTTGGTAAATATACTATCGATCCTGTAGCCTGCATTTTCTTCAATCAGGTAGCTCACTTCGGCCTTTTTCCCGGTAATATCAATTTGCGTTTTTACTTTCGCATCAAAAAATCCATTGTTTTGGAGGTAGACATTTATTTGCTGCCTGGAGGAGGCTACTTTTGCGCTGTCCAGTATCACTTTGGCATTGCCTGTCCGCATAAACCAGTTGCCATAGTCCAGTTTCCGCTCCAGGTTACTGATGCTGCTTTCCAGTTTCCGATATCGTTTTTCTACTTTCCTGGAGGAATTCCCTTCATTGATAAGCTGTGATAGTTCCCTGGCTTCCACCTGGGTTTGTTCTAACCTGGAGCTTAGCTTAGAGCTGTCATAAAAGGCAGTACCCAAATGATAGACCATTACCCCCGGAGAGAGATTGAGTACAGGTATCCTGGTATTGGGCTTTTGTTGGATCAGGCTTCTGATGGCATCTGCATCACTTTTTTCAATACCCTCCGTTTGGACATCATACAGCAGCAGCTCATTTTGTTTTAGCCCCCTTGTCAACGAACAGCTCCACAACAACAGGATCAAAAAAAGAAAGTTTATATATTTGATTTTCCTCACTTCAACACTCATGGCTAATGCTAAGCAAAAATACAGTTAAGTTTATTAAATCCTTGCAACAGAAAAAATTCCGTAGGCAAGAAATGGCTTTTTTTGTGGAGGGAGCCAAAAATGTAACGGAGTTACTGCTTTCAGATTTCACCATTACCCATTTACTTCTTACAGACAAATTCCTTTCCGAGCAGCAGACTCTGTTGGCTAGGTTTGAAGGAGAAAAAATAGTGACCACACCTAAAGCATTGAAAAGCATGGGTACTTTTTCCAGTAATGAACAGGCCCTAGCTGTTGCCCGGATCAAACCCAATGCTCCCCTGGAAATAAGACCTGGAGAACTGATCCTGGCCCTGGATGATATACGGGACCCCGGAAACCTGGGAACCATCATCCGAATTGCAGATTGGTATGGGATTAAAAAAATCTTGCTCTCTCCGGAGACAGCTGATGTATACAATCCAAAGGTGCTGCATGCGAGCATGGGTTCATTCAGCAGGATGAGTTTTGAATATGTGGATTTAAAGTCAAAACTGTCGGATGTGGCTGTTCCTGTTTATGGAGCTTTTCTGGAAGGTGTATCTATCCATGATTTTGAGGGAGGTACTGATGGGGTATTGTTGATGGGCAACGAGTCTCACGGGATTCGGGATGACCTGAAAGCCCTGGTCTCTCAAAAGCTGACCATTCCTGCTTTTGGAGCTGCAGAATCTCTCAATGTGGCCATCGCTACAGCTGTGATTTGTGATAATTTCAGGCGTTTAAACAAGTGAAAGGTTAGGTTGCGTTGGGACATTCCGATAGGGTAGTAAAGGAAAGAATTATTGGTGATTTTGGGCTGCGACAAATACCTATTTCCGATTCCATTTTACAGCTTCATTTTTTGGAGGATGGATCCGGGGAATAATAATTAAAAAAAATTAACATCAATCATTTGCAGATAATTTAATAATTTAGTTAATTAACCTTTAAATCCTCTTTTAAATATATACCGACGTGTGCTAATCTACATCTACAATGAAAAAAGTCACTTTTATTTATGTTTTGCCTATTTTATTAGGTCATTTGATTTCCTGTAGTGAACCCGAAGCGGAAAGCCAGGAAGTTCCTATGGAGAACTTTAGAGATGAAGTTAAGGCTACTACTGTACGGGTAGGTCAGTCTGAAAGTAAATCCTTCGACTACCTGATCAATGCTACCGGTAAGATAGAGGCAGCCAATGAGGTGATGGTTATTGTAGAAAGGCCTGGTTACCTGCTGGAGGTGGCAGTGGAAGAAGGGCAGTGGGTGGAGGCTGGTCAGGTGATAGCCCGCCTGGATAAAACGGACAGTCAGATGGACTGGGAGAAGTCACAGGTGGATTTGAGATCGGCTACAGCAGAATACCAAAGTCGCAAAATTGCAGCTGATGTGGAAACCTACCTGATGGATTCCCTGGACAATGTGGATAGGGATGAATTCTGGAAGGCTTCCAGTGGCTTATTGTCAGCCCAGATTGCGGTAAGGGAGGCTGAGCGAAATCTGGAAAAAACAGACATCAAAGCTCCGATCAGTGGGGCCATTGCAGACCTGCAGCTGAAAAAGGGAAGTCTGGTCAATGCTGGAGATGAGGTTTGCCTGGTTTTGAGCACCAATGTCCTGGAAATGAAAGTAAAGATTTTGGAATCAGATATCGTCTATGTAAACAAAGGGCATAGGGCTGAAGTGTACCCAGTCTCAGGATCTGGAGAAGGCATTACAGGTACCGTTACCAGTATTAACCCCAAAGTAGACGAAAGCGGACTGGTACAGGTCACCCTTACCCTCAGCAAAGCCGGAAGCCTGCTTCCGGGTATGAATGCCAGGTCTGTGATCCGCGCACCACAAAACAACAGTCTGGTGGTACCCAAGGAGGCAGTTGTATACCGTTCTGGCAGGCCTGTAGTATTTACCATAGATAACAATGAGGCCATCTGGAATTATGTAGAAGTAGGCAAAGACAATGGGAGGGAGATGGAAATCCTGGATGGGCTGGTAGCCAGCCAGCAAGTAATCATCAGCAACAATGTACAGCTGGCCCACCAGGCTCCGGTACAGGTTTTAACAGAATAAAGTTATGGTTAGATTTTTACTCGCCAGACCCATAGCGGTGGGCATGACCTTTTTGGCATTTCTAATTTTCAGTCTGATTCTTTTTCGTACCCTGCCGGTTTCTTTATTGCCACCCATTGATGTACCTCAGATCGTAATCAAGGTAAACTATCCCAATACTTCGCCGGAATCGATAGAACAAAATGTACTGCGTCCCATTAGGGAAGGCATGGTCACCCTGAGCGGATTGCAGGACATGGAGAGCAAGGCCGGATCAGAGGTGGGAAATGTCCGGTTAACTTTTGACTATCAAACCCAAATGGAACTGGCATATATTGCAGTGAATGAGAAAATCGACCGCCTGACCAATAGTCTGCCTGAAGACATGCCCAGACCCCAGGTAGTCCGAATCAATACCAATGACATCCCAATTGTCCGGTTGCAGGTGGTCCCATCTGACGGAGTGGATTTTGCAGCAGTATCCTTGCTGACGGAGAATGTAATCAAAAAGAGGCTGGAACAATTGGATGGGGTGGCCATGGTAGACATCAATGGCCGACAGGAAAGGGTAATTGTCGTTACCCCAAATAAGCCGGTGTTGGCTGGGCTTGGCATGCAGGAAGCTGACCTTATCCGGGCCATAGAGGCAGGCAATAGTGAATTGCCCGGGATCAGCGTGGAGGATGGTCAGTTTCGGTATTACCTGCGCCTGGCAACTCGCCTGGAAACTCCCGAAGACATCAAAAACCTCCCGGTTCGAAGCCCTTCCGGCTACACGGTAAATCTGGCAAAGGTAGCAGATGTAAAATACGATCTGGCCAAACCCACAGGATTTCACCTGTTTCAGGGCAAGGAAGGGTTGGTGGTGACCATTCATAAGCAGGCAGCAGCGAAAATGAATGAAATCATGCCACTGGTATATGAAGCTGTCGCCTTATTTGAAGAAGACTACCCTCAGGTTGAATTTGACCTTACCCAGGATCAGTCCACCTTACTCAATGCGGGAATTGATAACCTGCAGACCAGTTTGTTTTTTGGAGGCTTGTTTGCCTTCGGGATTTTGTTTGTATTTATGGGTAATTACAGGACCCCCATTATCATTGGGATAAGCCTTCCGGCTTCCCTGGTTATCAGTTTTTCAGTTTTTTACTTTTTCAATATTTCCATCAATGTGATTTCTTTAAGTGGCTTGGCTCTGGGCCTGGGCATGCTGATTGACAATGCCATCATTGTACTTGACAATATCAGCAGAAAGAACAAAGAGGGCATGTCCCTTTTTGAATCTTGCGTCACCGGGGTCAATGAAGTCATGTCTGCCCTGATCAGTTCGGTGCTTACTACACTGGCTGTGTTTGTCCCCCTGGTTTTCCTAAGCGGAATAGCAGGAGCCTTGTTTTATGACCAGGCGGTTTCTGTGGCGGCAATTTTATCAGTATCTCTTTTGGTCGCCTTTATTTTGCTGCCACTTTTGTACCATTTGTTCTTTAAAAATAAACCATTGCAAGCAGCGAAGCAGGACAGCCGCCTGTTTTTATGGCTTTTAGGGAGATACAAGAGGGTGTATAAAGGATTATTTGCCAGGAGAGGTTGGTCCTTGCTCTTTTTGTTGCTTTTAATTCCCCTCCTTTTGTCTACCGGTTGGCTGCTCAGGGTAGAAGGATTACCTCCTATTGAGAAATTTGATGTCATGCTGTCTATGGATTGGAATGAACCCATCAGTGCCAGCCAGAACAGGGAAAGAATAGAGCAATTAATGGAACAAATGGAGGGTGAGTTTCAGATGGCGGAAAGTGATGTGGGGCTGAGGCAGTTTTTATTATTTGAGGGAGAAAATGCGATACAGCAAGCGGATCTTTACCTCTTATTTGAAAGCAGGGAGCAAAAGGAAGGCATCAGCACAAAAATGGTTCGGCAGCTACAAAATGAATATCCCCTGGCCAGTATTGACCTGAGAGATGCACCCAATGCCTTCGACCAGTTGTTCAGCTCTGACAGGCCTTATTATGAAGTCAGGTGGAAAGACCTTGGGGCCAACAAACCTGTATCAGCCAATATCATGGATCCCTGGTTGGAAGATTTTCCGGTTACAGACTGGTCCAAAGGACCGGGTTTGCAGAAAGGTTCTTCGGTCATTTTTCGTACTGACCTGGAAAAAATCGCACTTTACGGGTTAGAAGTGCAGCAATTGATTGATAAAATCCAACAGCTTTTTGGCAATTACCTGATTACCGATATCAAGCGATTTGGAGAGATCACTCCAATATTGCTGCTCAACGATCAGGTTGATTTTCAGACTTTGTTGAAAAACAATTTTCTTTATGGAGAAGAAGGTGTTCCTTATGCTTTGGATGAGTTTATTCAGTTTTCCTATGACGAACATTATAAATTCGTAACAGCAGACAGGTCAGGTATTTATCAGTCGTTGATGCTGGACGGTCCTGACCCTTATCAGCATGACAGGGAGGTAAGGAACTGGGCGCTGGATAAAAATCTAGCGATTGATTTTACCGGGCAATTCTTTCAGGACAAGGAAACCATCCGGCAGTTGTTGGGGATTTTGCTGATAGCCATTTTATTGCTCTACTTTATTCTGGCTGCCCAATTTGAAAATTTCCTGCAACCCTTGATAGTAATTCTCACACTCCCTTTAGGGATTGGAGGAGCCTTTCTGGTCCTTTGGCTTACCGGCACTTCCCTGAATGTAATGTCTGCCATTGGCCTGGTGGTCATGCTGGGAATCATGGTCAATGATGCCATATTGAAGATTGACACCATCAACCGGTTAAGGAATCGCTATGAGGAGGTAGGATCAGGATTGGCTGATTCCCTGGAAAAAGCCCTTTATATGGCGGGGGAAATCAGGTTAAAGCCCATTGTTATGACTTCGGTAACTACCATTCTGGCCTTGCTTCCGGTTGTTTTTAGCGCCGGCCTGGGAGCGGATTTGCAGCGCCCTCTGGTGTTTTCTGTAATTGGAGGGCTCACCATTGGTACTTTTACAGCATTGTATTTTGTTCCTTTGGCTTATTGGTTTTTGGCTCGGGGCTGGAAATTTAAGAAGGTTTATGCCTGAAAATGGGTTGGGCATTACCCCCTCCTCAATTCAATGACCGTAATTTCAGGCCATATACCTACTCTTCCGGAAAAAGCATGGAAACCAAATCCCCGATTGACATAGAGGAACTTGCCGGCTTCCTCGGCCAGGCCTGCCCAGTTGGGGTACCGGTACTGGGCCGGAGACCAGCGGATAATGGGGGTTTCTATTCCGAATTGCATGCCATGGGTATGTCCACTCAAGGTCAGGTGAATGTTTTTAGGATGCTTTTTTACCTGCTCATCCCAATGGGAAGGGTCATGTGAAAGCAAAATTTTGAATTCATTCTGATCCACATTTTCCAGGGATTTTTCCAGGTCCCCTTTGGCATGAAAGCCTACGCCCCAATTTTCTACTCCAAGGAGACGGATTTTCTGGCCATCTTTTTCGATCAGTCTGCTTTCATCCAGCAAAAGGTCATAGCCCAGCTTTTTATGTTTATCCTTCAGACTTTCAAAATTCGCTTTTTTGGCTTCCGGACTTGACCAGGAGGTATAATCTCCGTAATCGTGGTTCCCTAGGATGGAAAACTGACCAAAAGGAGCTTTTATTTGAGCAAAGGAGCTTAGCATCGGGTCGATTTCGTCTGCCTTGTGGTTGACCAGGTCTCCCGTGAAAACGAAAAGGTCGGATTTTTGGGCAACAGCCAGGTCGGCACCTCTTTTTACAGCATCGTAGTCTGTAAAACTTCCGGCATGAATATCAGACAACTGGGTGATGGTGAATCCATCAAAGGCTTCCGGCAGGTCTTTAAAATAAACCGTTTTACGGATGGTCCTGAAATCATATTTCCCTTTGAATATACCATACACAAATCCTGTAAAAGGGATGGCGGCCAGGGTAAAGGCCAATTGGCTCACGAACTTCCTTCGGGAGGGCATATTGCTTCCCGTCTCTGAGGATGTGAAATAGGAAAACAAGGAACTCATAGAACGGAATATATCCTCCCCGAAAAGGATGAGAATCACTGAAAGCTGTGTCACCGAAATAGTTAGAAAAAGATTCAGAGACTTTTGGGAGCTGGTAGTAATTTTACCCTCCTGCATGATGGTAAAAAAAGTAAAGCCTATCCATAAACTGATGCCGGCAGCCACTATCCAGTAGACGGTTTTACCTGTGAGCAGAAAATGGGTCGGCAGCACGGTTTTGACTCCCTGGTAGACGTACCAGTTCAGGAAAAACAATACGGCCATTAAAATGATGATGAATATGGTGCCTCCCACTTTTGTCATTGTTTTTTTTGCTACCCTGATTAATCGCAAACCATTGGAAAAGGTTTGATTTCCAGGTAAAAAAATGGATTAAATTAAAAAAGAACCTGGATTACTTAAAATGCTTCGATATTTACTGTAGCCGACAAGGTAGCAGGCTGCAGGTTTTCTCCTCCGTAAGTGCCATGCACAGGCAAGGTTTTCTGAGGAAGAAAACTGCATGCCAATGGAATGTAATGTTCATCTGTCATCAAACCCAGGCTTGGATCCAGTCCTACCCAGCCTGCTCCCGGAAGGAAAGTTTCTACCCAGGCATGAAGTTCGTGCCCTTCGTCCAGCTCAGGGTTAAAGGCATATCCACTCACGAATCGTGCTGCCAGGCCGAGATGCCTGATGATTTCAATGAGCATCCAGGACAGATCCCTGCATGATCCTCTCCCTGCAGCAAAAGTTTTGGTAGCAGGCCAGAGATTTTCTTCTTCCCGGATGATGTGTTTCCAGTCGGCATGAATGGCCGCATTCAGTTGGGTCAGAAACTGTATGGGGTCCTTGGTGGTCAATTTGTCCTTACCGTACTTTCTAAGCAAGGGGTTGTTGCTGTGGTCCAGGTAGGCCCTGAGTATGGGAAGGTCTTCTTCCAGGTATTGAAAAGGTGTTTCAGCAGATAAATCGAGCTTTTTGATAAACCATTGATCTACCAAAAACAAAAAAGGATTAAATTTGGTATGTACGGTTTCAAAGGACACCTTAATGGAAAGCATGTTTGTCTCTCCGGTGAACCAGGCCTGAAAATAGGGATTCCCCTCTATGCTATACCTTTCGTTTAGTCCTTCCGGTTCCGGTTGAATATGTAAACGGTAATTTCTTACCTCCAGGTAATTTCTGGTAAGGGGTTTCATGAAAATGCTGTGGGGATTTAGCCCTACAGACCTGTGGTAATCATAAATGGTATGGTGTTGGATTTTTAGACGCATGGTTTAAGATTTAATTTAAAATGGAAACCCCGCATCAGTTGTTTTCAAATGGTGTGGCAGCTATTCACTTTCTTCTAACTCTACATGAGAAAAGGCTTTTTTCAGAATGTCAGCCGGTAAGTTATTGATGGTTTCTTTTAAGGTATCGTTCCAGAATTCAGACAGGTGATTTAATTCATGCTGCTCAAACCGGTTTTCAACGATATTGTAACTGTCATTTTCCATGACAACTGTATCAACGGGATAATCTACATCATTGGAACTGATCCGTGTAGCATCAAAGGCCAGGAAAGCGCTTTTCAGTGCAAAATAAAGCGGCGCATCGTATTTCAGTGATCTCCTGAGTACAGGATTCCCAAACCCCGTATTTCCAATGATGACAAAGGGGGTTCCCTGCCGGATTTCTATCCAGTTGCCCTGGGGGTACAGGAGGTAAAGCTTTGGTTCCTTGTCTTCTTCCAGTTGACCCCCAATAATGGAAAAAAGGTTAAATGAGAAACCTGATTTTTCAAGTGAATGCATGTCTTCCTCCGCTACCCGTTTTACCTGATCGGCAAAACCATTTACCGCTTTGTATAATTTATCGTAAGAGGCATCCTCTTTCTCAATCAGTTCACCAAAATAGGTGATGGCTTTGTCCCTTACGGACCGAAGACCGGAGGTCATGATAAAGAAAGCGTGCTTTTTTCTATTGACAGTATATAATTTTTTTGAGGTGGTAGTTTCATTACCTGAGGTTATTCTGGTGTCTGATAAACCAACGATCCCGTGTTTCGTTTTTATTCCAATACAAAATGTCATCCTTGCTCCATGGTTTGGCTTACAAAGTTATCTTTTATTTGGAAATAATTGTCGTTTATTTGATTGGATATGTGATTGATTTTGACTTGAAGGTGTTCCAGGTATTCATGAAGGCCTGTTGCAATGATATCGTTGACATCATCAAATTCCAACTTGGAACGAAGCTCTCCCATGGATTTTTCAGCGCTGTTGGAATAGCCGTAACCGTTGGTGCCGGATATTTTGAACAAGCTCTGTTCGGCTTCTTTGAGACAGAAAAAAACAGAACGGGGAAAATATTTATTGAGCACCAGAAACTCTACTACCCCGGATGGATCGATATTGCCATAGAGCCTCCGGTAGGTGTTAAATGCCGTAACGGATTTCAGTAAGGCCATCCAGTGCAAGAAATCCAGCGGAGAACCCACCTCTTTCGGGGAGGGAAGCAGGATGTGGTATTTCACGTCCAGTATCCTGGAGGTTTTGTCTGCCCTTTCCAGGTATTGACCCAGCTGTCTGAAATACCATCCCTCTGTTCTTGCTACCGTGCTGTCTGCGATTCCATATAACAACAAGATTTGGGACTTCACACTTTCGAAGAAGCTCCTGGGGTCTTCTTTTTTCCAGGTTTTGTTTTCTGAAGCTTTCTTTACGAAATGATACGTTTCATTCAGCTTTTCCCAGGTTTCCTTGCTGAGGTTTTCTCTTACCATCCTGGCATTTTCTCTGGCTTTTGAAATAGAACTGATCAGGGAGTTGGGATTTTCCTCATTGAAGGCCAGAAAATAAATGACCTCCTGCATGTCGTAGGATTGGTTTGAGGCCTGGTAAAGTGCTTTATCCCCCGTAGCCATGACCAATGGTTCCCACTGTTCTTTCAGATCTCCCGGAAGGTCCAGCATCAGGTTGAAATTGACATCAATAAACCGGGCATAATTTTCGGCCCTTTCCAGGTACCTGCCCAGCCAGTAAATCGAATTTGCTACTCTACTTAACATATTGGTTGTTCTTGGTTAATACAATACCCAGGTATCCTTACTGCCACCTCCCTGGGAGCTGTTGACCACGAGTGAGCCTTTTTTCAGGGCTACCCTGGTGAGTGCGCCTGGGATTACTTCTATATCTTTGCCATAAAGAATATAAGGTCTTAAATCTACATGCCGCCCCTCAATGGCTTTGTTATCTATGATGGAAGGTACGGTAGATAGGGATAGGGTGGGTTGAGCAATGTAATTATTTGGATTGGCCTTGATCAGTTGTCTGAATTTTTCGTGTTCTGCTGCATCGGATTTGGGGCCGATCAGCATGCCATATCCTCCGGCTGCATTGGTTTCCTTGACCACCAGACTGGCGATATTTTCCAAAACGTACTTCCTGTCTTTTTCTTCCCTGCAGAGGTAGGTAGGGACATTTTTTAAAATGGGTTCCTGGTTCAGGTAATATTTGATGATCCGCGGTACATAGGCATAAACTGCCTTGTCATCTGCTACCCCGGTTCCCGGCGCATTGGCCAGGGCAATATTGCCCGCCTTATAGGCTTCGAAAAGCCCGGGGACTCCCAGCATGGAGTCCGGATTAAAAGCCAGGGGATCCAGAAAGGTGTCGTCAATCCTGCGGTACAATACGTCAATTTGCTCCAGTCCTTTGGTGGTTTGCATGTATACTTTTTTATCTACCACGAGCAGGTCCAGGCCTGAAACCAATTCTGCCCCCATTTGCTGGGCCAGGTAAGAATGTTCAAAGTAGGCGGAGTTGTAGACCCCCGGTGTCAAAACGCCTATGACGGGTTTGGGCTTATCGGAAAGGTATTGTAGCATGTCCAGCAGTTTGGTACTGTAATCCGAAACAGGCCTCACTCCCAGCTTATTGAAAAGTTCAGGAAAAGCCCGCTTGATGATTTCCCTGCTTTCCAGCATGTAAGATACCCCTGACGGGCACCTCAGGTTGTCCTCTAAAACGTAAAATTCACCATCCTTATCCCTCACCAGGTCTGTACCGGTAATGTGACACCAAATCCCCTTGGGCGGAGTGAGTCCCAGACAGGGTTCGAGGAAATCTTTACTCCCCACTATCAATTCCTTTGGAATGATGTTGTCCTTAAAGATCTTTTGTTCGTTATAGATGTCGTGGAGGAAAAGATTTAAAGCTTCGATCCTTTGTTTGAGCCCATCTTCCAGGACCTGCCATTCATGGGCCGGAATAATCCTGGGGATGATGTCCAGGTGTAGGATTTTTTCCTGACCGGCTTTGTCATGGTAGACATTAAAGGTCATGCCCATGGCCATTTGGGCTTTGTCTGCCGAATATTGGAGATGGCTTAGTTTTTTTGCAGAACTGGTTTTTATGAGTTCTCCAAAGCTCTTGTAATGCTCCCTGAGCGCCTGGTTTCCTTGGTACATTTCATCATAAAAGGCCTGCTGGTCGTTGTGGATTACCTTCATCTCGGTTTTTTAAAATGAATTTATCAATAGTAGATTTAAAATAATAGCTTAAAAATTTAATCAAATATTTTTAAAACTACAATTTTTTAGGCCAAATCATGGTTTTTTACGGGCAAAATTTAAATCATTTTTTTCATTTTAATGCCAAATAGGTCAAATTTCAAGGCAGATTTTCTGCTTTTGACAACCAGAGAATGAAGGCATATTCCATGGCCAATTCTTTCAATGCCCTGAACCTGCCCGAAGCACCGCCATGGCCTGCTTCCATATTGGTATGCAGAAGTAACAGGTTGTCATTGGTTCTTAAGGCTCTTAATTTTGCTACCCATTTCGTAGGCTCCCAATATTGCACCTGACTATCATGAAATCCCGATGTGACCAGTAGATGGGGGTAGGCTTGCGGCTTTACATTGTCATAGGGTGAGTAAGAAAGGATGTAATCATAGTAAACCTTGTCCTTGGGATTGCCCCACTCATCAAATTCCCCAGTGGTAAGGGGAATGCTTTCATCCAGCATGGTAGTCACCACATCTACAAAGGGCACAGCAGCAATTGCCCCATGAAAAAGGTCGGGGCGCATGTTGATGACAGCACCTACCAATAATCCCCCGGCACTGCCTCCCATGGCGAATAACTTTTTCGGGTGAACATATTTTTGTTCCACCAAATGATCGGCACAGGCAATGAAATCGGTGAAAGTATTTTTCTTGTGAAGCATTTTCCCCTCTTCATACCAGTGCCTTCCCATTTCCTGACCACCCCTGACATGCGCCATTGCAAAAACTATCCCCCGGTTTAGCAGACTCAGCCGGTTGGTACTGAAATAGGGGTCTGTACTCAGGCCATAAGCCCCATATCCATACAATAAAAGGGGGTTTCTACCTGTTTTGGAAAACAGATCCTTTTTATAAACCAATGAAATGGGTATTTCCTGACCATCTGCTGCCCTCGCCCAGATCCTTTCGGATTGATAAGCCTCAGGATCGTGACCGCCTACTACTTCCTGTCGCTTCATTAGGGTTTTCTCCCGGCTGTCCATGTGGTAATCGTAAATGGACGAAGGGGTAGTCAGGGAGTTGTAGCCATAACGGAGCACATCTGTATAGTATTGGGGATTGTTTCCTACCCAAACCGAGTAGGTAGGGTCCTGCATGCTGATGCTGTGATCTTTCCGGCCATCCCATGACCGGATTTCCAGGCGGCTCAAACCGTTGAAGCGGTTGCTGATTACCAGATGATGCCTGAAAACTTCGAAGGCTTCGAGCAATACATTTTCCCGGACGGGAACCAGGTCCTCCCAATTTTGTTTTTCAGGGGCTTCAATCGGTGTTTTTACCAATTTGAAATTTTTAGCTCCATCGGCATTGGTGAGGATAATAAAATGTTCCTCATGGTGATCCACCTCATATTCCAGGTCTCTTTCCCTTTTATGGATAATTTTCCAGTCCCCTTCTGCTTCTTCGGCAGGCAGGTACCTGTATTCCGTTGATACCGTGCTCTGACTGGCGATGAGCAGGTATTTAGCGGATTTGGATTTTCGCACGCTTACCGTAAATGTATCATCCTTTTCTTCATAAACCAGGCTGTCCGAAGCCTGATCATCACCCATTACATGTTTGTAAACCTGGAACGGCCGAAGGGACTGAGGGTCTTGCCTGCTGTAGAATAATGTTTTATTATCATTGGCCCAGACCATGTTGCCGGTTACTGAATCAAGTTTATCCTCCAGCAATTTGCCGGACTGCAGGTTTTTAAAATAAATGGTATAGATCCTCCTACCCACAGCATCTGCTGCGTAGGCGAGCAAAGTCGTGTCTGGAGAGACTGCCAGGGCATTGACATTCATATAGGTTTTGCCTTTGGCCAGTTGATTGACATCCAATAATATACTTTCTTTGGCTGACAGATCCCCCTCCTTACGGCAATGAATGGGGTATTCTTTGCCCCTTTTGTACTTTTGGTAGTAGTAAAACCCATTTTTGAAATAGGGAACGCTGGAATCGTCCTCCTTTATCCTGCTTTTCATTTCCTCAAAAAGCCTGGACTGCAAGGTTTTGGTCGGTAGCAGGCATTTTTCTGTATTTTCGTTCTCCTGATTGAGATAATCTATTACTTCCGGGTCCTCCCGTTCTTTCATCCAATAATAATTGTCGGATCGGGTATGTTGATGAAACACAAGGTCTGTGGGTAATATTTTTGCTGTAGTCGGGGCTGTATTTTTCTGTTTTGCCATTTTGCCAAATTGAATTTTTTAATTGGTATTTCCGGGGAATTTTTATAGATGTTTTTAATTTATTGCTATATTGAAGGGTTTTCAAACTTTGTTTTACTAAAACCTTTATTTACTTCAACCAACAAAAGTATGGGATTGATTAAAGAATTCAAGGATTTTGCTGTCAGAGGCAATGTCGTAGACCTGGCTGTAGCCGTGATCATCGGAGCCGCTTTCGGAAAAGTGGTTTCTTCATTGGTAAATGACATCATCATGCCTCCGATTGGGCTATTGGTCGGTGGGGTTGATTTTACCGATCTGGTGATCGTGCTTAAGGAATCTTACCTGGATCCGGAAGGGGCAGAAATCGCTGCTGTGACCATGAATTATGGTAATTTTCTTCAGTTTGTTGTGGATTTTTCGATAGTCGCATTTGCTGTTTTTATGATCGTTAAGTTGATCAATAACCTGAAGAGAAAGGAAGAAGCGGCACCTACCCCTCCTCCACCCACAGTGAATAAAACGGAAGTGTTGTTGGAAGAGATCAGAGACCTGTTAAAAAAACAGGATTGATGGCTTGAAATAGTAACCGGTAGGAGGTTAATCAAGGGCCTTTTACCGGTTAAATTGGTAACGCAGTTGAAAGGTAGTTTCTGTTATTTCATTTCCCCTGATTTCCTGAAGTCCTGAGGCGATGGTTTCCCTGTTGGTATAAATGGTTTTAGCCCACCTCAGCCAAAAGGTGATTCGTTGGTTAACCTTGTATTGTCCCAACAGGTAATACCGGTATCCTTGCCCATATAAGCTGGGGATAGAAAATGCCCACAGCACATTTCTTTCATAGAGGAATTGCCTGTTCTCAAAGTCATCGGTATCAAAAAGGGCAATTCTTCCGCTGATTTTCCAGCTACCCATGTTGGCAGTAAGATCTTGCATAATGGCAAAACCATTGCTTTTTTTTCCGTTGATCTCAAATGAACTCTGCTGAACCCTGGATTTAAACTGCCACCATTGGCTGGGCTGGTAAGCAAGGCTCCAGACGAAATTTTTTCGCTTCCCTGAGGCAATCCTATATTGGTTGGTAGTTTGCTCTTCCGAAAGCAGGTTCCTGCTTTTGGTTTCCTCCCTCCATTGAAAAAAGGCTGTAAGTTTTTTGTTTGGCTTGTAGCTGAAGCGGCTGAGCCATTCATTTCCTGCAGAAGGAGCATATACCCGGAAGCGCAACCAGGGAAAGGTAAAGTAATCGTAATAGGCCGACCAGTTTATTTTTCTGTTGGGTTTGAAATTGAATCCCAGGTATAATCCTTCTTCATTTATGGGCCTGGACCCTTCAGAAAAAGCATTTCCATAGAAAGAATGGAAATTTCTGTCAAATCTCCTCCATACCAGAGAGAGGTCGAAGTGGTGGTTTAAACTGCTCATGATTCCAATCACGTGACCTTTTCCCCGGCTTTTTGACAGGGCGGATTCTGCAAAGAAGTAATGGTTGGAAAAATTATAGGAAAGATAAATGCTGCCGGTAAAATTATTTCTTCCCCTGAATTCAAATTGGTTGTAGACCCTTTCCGCCGGCAGTATGGACTGGCTGTATATGGTATGCAAAAAATTGGCGCCCAATTGTAGGGCATTGCCGCTACTTCTGTATTGCAGGTTGGTACCAATATTTTGCTCCCTGGCCTGGCCTTTTCTTTCTATTTCGTTTTGGGTGCGGTGGAGTCCTGAACTGAGCAGGGAGGATAAGTAACTTTCAGCGGTCTCCAGGCTGTCGGAGATCAGCTGAACATTGGCATCTCTTGGAGCATTGGAATACATGCCGGTCCATTCCCAGTTGTCTTTTTGAAAAGTAACCGCTGCACCTCTGAAAAAGCCTGCTTCAAGTACAGAGGTATAGGGCCTTAATCCCAATGAGCTTCTCCTTACTGTGGCGATGGTTTCTGCCCCTTTTCCAACAGAAAATCCGGAACCAAATACCAGTCCCTGACCAAACTGAAGTTGATAATCACCTAAGGCCAGGGTTTTCCAGGGCCCTTTGTCATAGAGTACGAAATGAAAGGACATGAAATCAAAACCATACCTACGGGATTTGGGCTCCAAAATGAATGGTTCGCCGGCATCTTTGTCTGCTGTTAATCCTATACTGAAATCCCCGGCTTGTTGTAGCCTGAACCTGGCATACAAATCATCCGGGCTTCCGAGATATCGGCTACTGAGTTGCCCGTTGCTGAGGGTGTCTGGCGGAGTAAACCCTTTTCTGGTTTGCCAAACCCGGCGATGTCTGAATATCAGGTAGGCATTTTCTGCTTCCTTGAGGCGTTGAAACCCTGGAATTTCAGGATGGGCTGATTGTGTTTGTAGTTGGACAAAAGGGAGTATGTTTGCTATGGTTTCCAGGTTCCATTCGGGAACGGCCTGCAGCTCGTAAATAGAAATGAAAGGGCCAAAATTCTTTCTGTATTCCAATAGGGATGCAATTTGTATGGGACTCAGGATATACAATGAGCGGAGCTGTTCGGCCGTGGCCTGTTGCAGGTCCAGTGGGTTTAAGTGTACCTGCAAAAGACTCTCATAAAGGTCCTCATAGGCAATGTCTTCTTCCTGGAAGGAAAAGCGCTCCTCTACGAAACTTTCCAAATCCAGGTTTCCTGTATTTTGGGCTGGCAGTCGGAAGAGGATCACCATGGATAGAAAACTTGTAAAAACCAAAAGTTTCAAGGTGCCGAAAGGTTATAGTTGAAGGAGAAATGATGGGTAAAACCCAGCAGGTAATTGCGGCTCATGGCATAGTCGACCTGGTACCTTTGGGGTTTGAAACCAATACCAAAAAACAAGTTGTTGGGTTGGGTATTGATGCCTGTCCTTGCCCAAAACCTTTGATCAAAGTTGTAGGCCAATCCTGCCTTGAACAGTGCAGGAGATTGCAATTCTTTCTCTGTTTCCAGGTTGACCATCAGGTGGTCTGAAGGCCGGTAGGAGAGGCCTGCTTTCATGGTGGTGGGTAAATAATCGCCGCTGGCCTGGCTCACAGCTGACCGGGTCACATTATACATGTGGGCACCAAAAAACAAGCCTGGAATAAGCTCTGCTGTTCCCCCAAATTCAACTACCGGCCGGGCACTTCGGCCAAAACCTTCAATATTGGTTTGAAAATAGCTCAGTTTGATCCCCAGGCTGGCCAAGCCCAGCTGATTGGCCATTCCAATTCCGATTTGTTGTTGGTTAAAAAGGGTACCGCCATAGCTGGAAAGACCGATTCCTATGTTTCCCATATGCTCCGTTGGAATGGTCATACCGGCCGAAAGGGTGGTCAATTCGTTTAAACCCAATCGGTGATCGTATCCGGCAAAGGCGGTAAGCTCCCCAGGACTGCTCCCCAGGGCTCCGATATTATTGAAAACCGCCCAGGGATCACTTAGGGTAAGGCTGGCATTTCCAAGTCCCATACTTTGGGCTCCCTTTGGAAAATGATCCATACTGTTTTGAGCCCTGGCATTCCCAAACGGCAGGGTAAACAAAAGTATGCTACTCAAAATCCATTTCTCCATGATCAAAAAAATTGGGGAAAAATAAATTCAGAAAGTAATATAATACAAAAAAATGTATTTTTAAAACAAAATGCTGGATTATAATGGAGCCCTTACATTGATAAAAAAATTCCCGGGACCGGTATTGGTAAATGAATATTCAAAGCGGAATACGGCATCATAGATACCGATAAGGTCGAGGCCCAGACCAAAACCTGACAGGTAACGGTTGGTCAATCGGGCATTTTCCGGCAGCCGATTGGCATCCCTTACATAGCCCTGGTCAAAATTCGCACTGAGGTAAAGTTGAAAGGGAAAGATTGAAAATTCTTCTATTGGCATAAAATCAGATATATCGAAGGCTATGTTCAGTAATTCATAGCGCAGACTGTTTTTATGCACAAAGGTTTGCTGACCCTCGATCACATTTACTTCATAACCTCTGATAAAATCTGGTTTATAGCCAATGCCCCTGACAAGGGTATAAGGTTGCCTTTTACTGAAAAATGCGGAACCTGAAATTCCTGAGGCAAAAAAGAATTTCCCACCCAGAGGGGTATATTTGCTGGCCTGAATGGAGAATTCAGTTTCTCCAATATCATCTCCTGAAAAGAGACCATACTGGGACAGGCTCATATCCAATAATGTACCCTGAGTTGCATAAGCCACATTATCCCGGTTGTCATGCCTGTATCGGTACGTGGCCTGAAAATATTTCAGTCTTTGGCTTTCATGCGTGAAATAATCAGGGTTTTGGTCCAGGACATCTTCATGAATACGGGTATTGTGGAAGCCCAAGGTCAGGAAATGGGTATTGTAAAAACTTCCCCGGAAGTTATAGGTTAAAAAAGCATTGATGGTTTTGCGTAGCACATCCTCCTGCTGGTTTCTGTAAAAAAACTGTTTATTATCTACCGATCTTATGGGGATATTTTTATTGGTATAATAATTGAATTTGGCGGCCAGTCCGTGGACCTGGTTTTTATCAAAATAAGGAATGCTGTAATTCAAATCAATGGCTTGTGTAAAACCCAATTGTCCTATGATACGGAGTTTTTCATTTCTGCCACCTACGTTATTGTGGTCCAGCTTGATGCCGTAGTTTACCCTTGAAAAATCCCTGTCCTGATTGATCCACCATTCTGAAAAGTTTCTGTCAGCCAGGTTAAAAATGATGCTAGGTAGAATGTACCACCTTTCTTTCAGGGAAATCAATAATTCTACCTGATCATCTTCCATAAAAAGTGGAGTAAGGGTAACGGTAGTAAAGAGCTGTAGGTTATAAACTTTTTTTTGATCTGCCAGTAGCAGTTCCACAAAGTCATTCCAATCGTAGACTGCCCCTTCCTCAATATCCATTTCCCTTAAAATGATCCTTCTTTGGGTTTTTTCATTTCCTACGACAAAAATATTATTCACGGTCACCCGTTCCGGAGGGTTGGATTGCCCCAGAGAATCCATGACAGGATTGTCCTGAGCCAGTCCCCGCCCGGTTATCAAAAAACATGAAACCAATAGGAAGAAAAGAGAAAATAAAAATTGATTTGTCAATATGACCCGTAAGTTGATAGGTGGATAGAGAACTTTAACGCTATTTTTTATCTTATATGCTATAAATACGATAAAAGTGAAGCAAATAGTCAAGAAAATCGCAGTATTTCCCATCTTGGTATATCAATATCTCATATCTCCCTTGTTTCCCAGGTCTTGCAGGTATTATCCGACTTGTAGCCAATACATGAAAGAAGCCATTTTGAAACATGGGGTTTTTAAAGGAGGATGGCTGGGCCTAAAACGAATAGGCAGGTGCCATCCCTGGGGAGGGCAGGGACATGATCCTGTCCCTTGATTTACTCACCAACAGCTTTTTTCTTTCCGTATTTTAAGGCATAAAACACCAGTCCGATTCCGGCAAGGACCAACGGAATGCTCAGCGCCTGACCCATATTGAAGGCCAGGTTGTCCTCAAACTCCACCTGATTTTCCTTGAAAAACTCCCAAACGAACCGCATCCCAAATACGGAAATCAGGAATAGTCCCAGGAATAGACCTTCAGGAATAGTAGAAGTGTATTTTTTCCATCCCAGAAACAGGAAAATAAATATCAACAGGTAGGTGATTGATTCGTAGATTTGGGTCGGATGCTTGGTTATCCCAAAGGTTTTGACCACGGCAAGGTAATGGCTTCCCTGGTCAAGGATTTCCATATTCAGGGGAGCTTCCGGATCCTCCGCCATGTATTTTTTGGAACTGCTGAACCGGGTTAGTGCATACTTTATGTCTCTTTCCAGCACTCCTCTCAGGTCAGCCTCATCAAAACCCCCCTTGCTGATCTGAATGTCTATGTTGACCGGAACCTGGCCGGATCCGTTTAGCTCTTCGTTTCTGTCCGAAGGTTTATATGCCGAGATAGACTCAATGGGCAGGTTCATGGTTTGGAGGATTTCCTCAGTATCTCTGGCAAAGACAAAACCTGAATCTGTGCCGGTAGCTTTGCCCCCGATTTCTGAATTCATAAGGTTGCCGAACCTGATCAGCGCCCCTGTGAGGGCGACCACTATTACTATCCGGTCCACCACCCAAAGGTAAGATTGGCCAGGAGTCTTTTTGGCATACAGCCAAAGGGCAAAAAGAATCCCTATAGCTGCCCCATGGCTGGCAAGTCCGCCTTCCCATACCTTGAGGATGTCAACGGGATTACTCAGGTACCTGGCAGGTTCATAGAAGAGTACGTGTCCCAAACGTGCGCCGATAATGGTAGCCAAAACCATGTAGATGGTCAATCGGTCTACCAGGTTTTCATCCTGACCTTCCTTTTTGAAGAAGTGTACCATGATTTGTTGGGAGATGATAAATCCCATGGCGAAAAGAAGACTGTACCAGCGGAGTCTGTCAAAACCTGAAAAAACGGCAGGGTTGGGACTCCAAACCACGTAATACAAAATACTGTTGATCATTGCTTCTGATTTTTTCGCTATTTGCCTAAAGTAATTCCTCTAAATTTTCCATTTCCTTTAATTCCTCCTGATATCCCCCGGACAAAATGGGGAAACGATACCAGGTTTTGGGGTCTACATTAAACTCATCCAGATGAAAAGATGGGGCAAGTCTTTCCCTTTTCCACTGGTTTCTGGACCACAGCCTAAAGAATTTGGCAATGTAACTTTTTAAAATAGATGGTTCAAGAGAAAGTTCCTCTTTCAGGTTCAGGTAGATGTCAACTGGCGAGCGTTTGTCCCGTATCGCCAGCTGTTCAATGGCTGTAAGGATCCGATAGGGCATCAGGTCCTCTTCATCAGTTTGTTTCCTTTCCAATGGTCTCAGTTCAGCGGTGGGCTGTAAGGAATTGACTGCCTTAAGGCCCTCATAACCCAATGCCTTCTCTGCCCACTGAAGCCATTGTAGAATAAAATCTTTGGAAACTGCTGCAATGGGTGAAATACTGCCACTGGTATCCCCATCCATGGTGGTGTAACCCACATCCCCTTCACTCCTGTTGGAGGTGCTTAAAAGCAGAGACTGGTTGATGTTGGCCAGCATCCATATGATGGGTGATCGGGCTCTGGCCTGTATATTTTGCAGGGCAATGTCGTCTCCTTCCCATTCCAGCTTTCTTCCCAGGGCCGTTTCGATCTTTCCGGTATAGGAAGCTACCTCCTCATCAATTGACCACTGATGGAACATGGCCCCGATGCTTTCCGCAAGCGTTTTCGCACTGTTTAAGGTGTCAGGAGAGGAGTTTCGGCTGCCCTGATAGGCGGTGGTGAGCAACTTTCCGGTAATGTCCCTGATGCTGCTTTTAGGATCAATATCTGAAGACCGGTGAATTTTCTCCAAAAAAAGTGGGGTACCCAGGCTTTGAACCCCTCTTCTCACCATTTCTGCTACCAAAACGGCTATGGTAGAAGAATCCGCCCCCCCACTCAGGGAGAGGACAAAGCCTTTACTCTTGCTTTTTCGGAGGTAATCAAACAAAGCCAGTGATACTGCTGCTGCAAATTCCTCATTTTTGGTTTCCCGTGCATTTTTTTCCGGAATACTTATCGGGTCATTTAAGGGGTAGTTAAAGCTTACCAGCTGGTAATCCTGAAAAGACAGCAAGGGGTTTTGAAAAAGGAGCCTTCCCTTGTGTGCAAAAAGCATCTCCCCATCGAAAATCATCCTCCCACTTTCATTGCCCAGCAGGTTGACATAGAAATAGGCGGCATTCAAATCTTCAGAACTTGTGGTCACCAGAATTTCCCTTTGTTCGCTTTTTCCCATGGCGAAGTGGCTGGCACTGGGGTTTAGGATAAGTTCTGTTTTTCTGTCTTTGAGTCGGTATCCGGGGCGATCATCCCCTCGCCAGGCATCTTCACAGATTTCAAACCCATATTTAATGCCTTTTTTTTCAAAGATCATGTCGCCAAAAGGAACGGAAATCCCATCAAAATCAAGGGTAGTCATCTCTCCGGCTTTCCAGGCTGTAAACCAGCGGCACTCGTAGTGCACGCCATCAATGGCTAAAAACTGTTTGGGAACAAAGCCAAGGACATGGCCATTTTCCAGGACGGCCATGCAGTTATATACTTTTTGGTTAATCCGACAGGGTAATCCCAGGCAAACCGTAATTCCTTTGGTGAAAGGCTGAACTTTTTTAAGGTAGGTCAGTGCTTTTTTGGGATACCAATAGCTGAGGAAAAGGTCTTCACTTCCATAGCCGGTAAGGCTCAGTTCAGGAAAACAGAGCAAATCCACCTTTTGCTCTTTTGCCTTTTGAATGGATTGCAGGATATGGTTGAAATTCCCGTCCCAATCCAGTGGGGTTTGATTCAATGTGGCACCTGCAAGAATAAGAGAAGACATAAAGTTAAATTTTCATTCAAATTAATGAACGCCCTGTTAAAAGATAATTTGTAATTTTTCGCAGGCTATTCTGGCAGCTTCCTGTTCGGCTTTTTTCTTGGTAGGTCCTTTTCCTTCCGAGAAGGAGGCACCTTCAATATTCAATACCACGGTAAATTCCTTGAATCTTTGATTGCCATCTACGGATTTTAACTCAAAATCAATCTCCTTGTTATCTTTTTGGGACCATTCTATAATTTTACTTTTAAAATTAGTAGTGGTGGTAATGATGTTGTCCAGGTCAAAGAAAGGGTTAATCAATCTTTTATTGATAAATGTTTTACAGAAATAATAGCCCCGGTCCAGGTAGATGGCTCCTATAAGTGCTTCCAGGGTGTCCCCGTAGAGGGATTTGAATGAATTGGGGACCTTACCATCCATTTCTGATTCCACTATTTTGGGCAGTCCTATTTTCTGACCTACCTGATTTAAAGCTTCCCTGTTGACGATTCGGGAACGGGTTTCGGTAAGGAAACCCTCATCCCGGTAGGGGAACTTTTGGAAAAGGTACTCGGCCACTATAGTTCCCAGGACAGCATCACCCAGGTATTCCAGCCGTTCATTACTGATTTTAACTCCGGATTTGAATTCTTTAGATACCGAAACGTGTCGGAAAGCCAGCCTGTAGAGGGATAAATTTAAAGGCTTGCTACCCACTATGTTTTTGATAGCGGAAGCAAGCCTTTTTTCTTTCTGGTTGTAAGTTAGCTCCTGAACCCTGAGCAACCGAAGTAATTTCAAATTTAATCCTTGGTTTTTTTGAAAATGATGGAACAGTTGTGGCCGCCAAATCCAAAAGTGTTGCTTAGCGCTATATTTACTTCCCGCTCCTGTGCTTTATTGAAAGTAAGGTTCAATTTGCTGTCCACTTCTTCATCATCCGTAAAATGGTTAATGGTAGGAGGGACCAGGTTATGTTTCATGGCCAGTATAGAAGCGATGGCTTCCACTGCCCCTGCTGCACCCAATAGGTGTCCTGTCATGGACTTGGTGCTACTGATATTCATCTTATAGGCATGATTACCAAAGATTTTTTTTATGGCTTTCACTTCACTCAAATCTCCCAGGGGAGTTGAAGTACCGTGAACATTGATATAGTCAATGTCTTCTGCAGAAATCCCTGCATCTTCCAGGGCAAATTTCATAACGTTGGCGGCTCCTCTGCCTTCAGGATGTGGGGCGGTGATATGGTAGGCATCTCCAGTCATTCCTCCCCCAATCAATTCGGCATAGATCTTAGCTCCCCTGGCTTTGGCATGTTCATACTCTTCCAGAATAAGGGCTCCTGCACCTTCTCCCAAAACGAATCCATCCCTGTCTTTATCAAAGGGTCTGGAAGCTGTGGCCGGGTCATCATTTCTTTGAGAGAGTGCCTTCAGGGCATTAAAGCCTCCTACACCTGCTTCGGTGACTGCTGCTTCAGAACCTCCCGAGATAAATATATTTGCTTTACCCAAACGGATATAATTAAAAGCATCTATCAGGGCATTGGTGGCTGAAGCACAAGCCGAAACAGTGGCGAAATTTGGCCCCTGAAACCCATATTTGATTGAAATAAACCCAGCAGCTATATCCGCAATCATCTTAGGGATAAAGAAAGGGTTAAATCTTGGGGTACCTTCCCCATTGACAAAATCGGTAACTTCATCCTGAAAGGTTTTTAGGCCACCAATTCCAGATCCCCAAATAACGCCTGCTCTGCTAAGGTCAATCTTTTCCAGGTTTAAACCTGAATCATTCATGGCCTCCTCTACAGCCACCATGGCATACTGGGTATATGGATCAATTTTTCTTGCTTCCTTTCTATCTATAAATTGCGATATGTCAAGATTTTTTACTTCGCAGGCAAATTGGGTTTTGAATTTTGAGGCGTCAAAACGGGTAATAGGCGCAGCACCACTTACACCATTTGTCAAACCGTTCCAATATTCGTCAACGGTATTTCCAATTGGTGTAAGGGCACCTAAACCTGTTACTACAACTCTTCTTAAATTCATAAATGATTTTAAGTATGGGTTATTTTACGTTAGCTTCCAAATAGCTAACCGCCTGGCCAACCGTACCGATCTGTTCAGCCTGGTCATCCGGAATGGAAATGTTGAATTCTTTTTCGAATTCCATAATAAGTTCTACAGTATCCAAAGAATCAGCACCAAGGTCATTGGTAAAGCTCGCTTCGGGAGTAACTTCAGATTCTTCGACGCCTAACTTATCAACGATAATGGCTTTTACTTTTTGTGCAATTTCAGACATTTTGTGATCAGTTTAGTTTAAACACTCCGCAAAGAAAATTATTTAATACCTGAATGTCAAAAAAAAAGGCAAACTAAATTAAGAACTTTCCATCAGAGATAGAAGTTGGAATAAAATTTTTAACTTTGTTTTTTTAAATTCTTCCTAAATGAAGAAAAACAAACTTCATGTTGAAACGGTATTTGATTTTGATCTTTTAGGCCTTGTAGCCCCTCTAAAGGACTATAAACTGGCCTGGCTGATCAACCGTTCACTTGGGATTAATTTAAAAAAATCGACAGATTATCAGATGGAATTTCTCCATCAGCCGGATTTAATTATTTCTCAATTTATATTAGAAAAAGAACATGGCTACATACAATTATTGAGAAATAAGTCTTATCCGGTAAGGGGGCACTCCAGATTTCTGGTCCCGGAACTCCGGAGCATGGATTACTTTTTACTCTGCCAGGACTTTACTTACGAAGTGGATTTTAATACGTATATTGACGGCCTTTCCAGAGTAAATGGGATCCATAGCATTGTGAAAATTGATATCAACAAATTAAAATCAAAAGAAAACCTGTTAACATATTAAATAATATATAAAAATGAGAGTACCTATTTTTAATAAAACCAAAATATTAGCTACCGTTGGTCCTGCCAGCAACACCAGGGAAACCATCACCGAATTGGTAATGGCCGGAGCTGATATCTTTAGGTTAAACTTCTCCCATGGAGATCATTCGATTCATGCGGAGGTGGTCAAGACCATACGCGAGGTAAATGAAACATTGGATTTTAATATAGGTATCCTCCAGGATCTTCAGGGGCCAAAAATACGGGTAGGAGAAGTGGAAAATAATGGCGTGCTCATCAAACAAGGAGACCCCATTACCATCACCAACGATCCGGTAATGGGTACGGCATCATTGGTAAGCACCGTTTATCAGAACCTTCCTAATGATGTGGCACAGGGCGATCGTATCCTGATCGATGATGGTAACCTGGAATTAGTCGTTTTAAAGACGGATGGTAAAAATGTCGATTGTACCGTGGTACATGGTGGCATTTTAAAATCCCGAAAAGGAATCAACCTTCCCAATACCAAGATCAGTGCTCCCTCCCTTACAGAAAAAGACCTGATTGATCTGGAGTTTGGATTGAAAAATGAAGTGGATTGGATTGCCCTTTCCTTTGTGCGTACAGCGGATGATATCCTGGATTTACGGGAGCGGATCACCAATGCTGGGAAGGATTGTAAA
Source organism: Cyclobacterium sp. SYSU L10401 (assembly GCF_010993705.1). Classification (GTDB taxonomy): domain Bacteria; phylum Bacteroidota; class Bacteroidia; order Cytophagales; family Cyclobacteriaceae; genus Cyclobacterium. Next base: position 1,015,365 of record NZ_WOFO01000001.1, read on the forward strand.
ATTGTAGCCAAAATTGAAAAGCCCGAGGCTTTGGATAATATTGATGAAATTATCCAGGCGACTGATGCCATCATGGTGGCAAGGGGAGATTTAGGCGTCGAAGTACCCATGGAAATTGTCCCGCTTTGGCAAAAGAGAATGGTCGAAAAATGCAAGATTGCCTGCAAGCCTGTAATCATTGCAACCCAAATGATGGAAAGCATGATCGTCAATCCCAGACCTACAAGGGCGGAAACCAATGATGTGGCCAGTGCAGTATTGGATGGGGCAGATGCGGTGATGTTATCTGCAGAAACAGCCTCTGGCAAGTTCCCCATTGCTGCAGTGAAATCCATGAGCAGAATCATTGACCATATAGAGGTCAATGCCGATATTTACCATAACCTTTATAAAATTCCTGAAGATACAGAAAGCTACCTCAGCAATAACCTGCTATTGATGGCCAGCAGGCTGTCAAGAAATGTAAAGGCAAAGGCCATTGTAGGCATCACTACTTCTGGATTTACCGCTTTCAGGATTTCGTCTCACAGGCCATCTGCGGATATTTTTGTTTTTACCAGAAACAAAAGACTCCTGACCCAATTGAGCCTGGTATGGGGAGTCAGGGCCTTTTATTATGACAACAGGGTTTCTACCGATGCCACTTTCCAGGATATTCAGGATAAGCTGAAAGATGAAAATCATGTAGCTGAAGGAGACATTATTATCAATACCGCCAGCATGCCCTTGAAGTCAAAAGGCAGAACGAATATGCTCAAAATACACGTGGTGGAATAGTTGACCCAGCGGAAAATTTTCCCTTTGGGTGGATTTGGTAAGTAGCTGGTAATCATATAGAAAGGCAGCCTGAAATGAAACGGGCTGCCTTTTTTATAGGTTCTCCGGCCCCTCAGGCGAAACCATGATTACTTTTTCCCTATCCACCATTACCGCCCCCGCCGGGGAGCCCTTCACCTTGCGGACAAATTTGCAGGGAGTATAAATCACCGCTGCCAGGGAACTGCTTTTGTTCTTGGAATAATAGGCAGCCAATGAGGCCGCCCTTTCCAATACAGGGTTTGGTAGGGACATGCCCGACTGTTGTTTGATGATCACATGGGAGCCGGTCACATCTTTGGCATGGAGCCAGATATCCTCTTTCCAGGTATATCTTCGGAGCAACTCATCATTGGATTTTGCAGATTTCCCTACCCAGACTTCAAAACCGCCTATTTCAAATTTTTTATAAGGCAGCTGTACCTCTACCTGTTTGACGGCATGGTGCTTTCCAGTCTTGATAGCTGTCTTCAAGTCACGAAAATCTTCCACTTGTTGCCATTCTTCTTCCTCCAGCTTCAATTCAGCCAATTGTTTTTCCTTTACTGCAAGGTTTTTACGCAGTTGTTCGAATTCAATTTTTTTGTTTTTGCTTTTTTTGTACAGGTTTTCTGCATGTTGTTGTGGACTGACTCCTTTTTTCAACCTTATTTCCCTCAGCTCGTTGGTGTAAAAATCAAATAAATTTACTTTTTCCGATCCGGCAGGTATTTGATGGAGGTTGGCCATGATGATGTCTGCCGTCTGACTCAGCGCAGGTTCATTTTCCATGGTTTGGAGTTTCTCCCGGGTTTTCTGAAGGTAATTCTCTGTTTTTTTTCTCTGATCGGTTAAAGACCTCAACAGCGCCTGTTTCTGGTTGTCAAAGGCTTGTTGGACGACTGCTTTTTGGTAGTAATTATTGGCAGCTTCCAGGGGATCAGTAGTAGATGTAAGGGCATCGGGACAGGGGAGGAGGGTTAGCAGGTATTTCCCCTCTTGCTGAAAAACCGAAAACAAGGGGCTGTCCATCATGTCCCGCACCTCCTGTATCAAATGGTATCTCCGTTCAAGATCTGCTTCCAGGTAACCCTGTTTTTTCAACCAGGCCCTGGGAAGCTTCCCCAATGTAGGTAAATACTGGCTGGCATTCCCTTCCAATTGCTTGAATCTATCCCAACTTAGATCCAGCGGTTTTTCCAGGGATGCAATGGTAAGACCCATGTCTTCCTGAAGATCTTTTCTAAATAAGCGTGTAGGAAATCCCTCTTTGGAAGGATAAAGCATGATATTGGAACGGCTTCCATGCATTTTGAACAGCAGCAACAAACTATTGTCTAGTTCCAGAAAAAAAGCCCTTTCAAATGCCAGCAGGTGAAGGTTTGTTACTTTATGGTTCACAATTTCAGGAAACAGGTCAACGCTGTTTTTTTTGCTTCTTTTAAAATCTCTCGGAAAACTCAAGCTGGAATTAGATGGGAGCAGGAGTGCCCGGATAAAAAAAGGTGTGTCTTTTTCATTTTGAAATTCTATGATCAGCTCTTCTTTATTCTGGGAAAAGCAGGTCACCACCCTGCTTCCACGAGTTTTGTTTTCCAGTGCAGGACAAAGAAATCGGAAGAAATGGTAATTCAGGTGCATGTCAGGTGCTGATTTGTAAGCCGTCAAATGCCAGGGCCACATTATCGGGCAGGTTGCTTTGCACCGTTTGGTGCAATCCCAGCTTGTGGCTGATATGTGTCAGGTAGGCTTTTTCGGGCTGGATTTCTTCAATGAATGCCAGGGCTTCTTCCAGGGTAAAGTGAGAGATATGGGGTTTTATTTGCAGGGCATTTAATACCAGTGTTTTTGTCCCTTTAATTTTTTCAATTTCAAGTGGAGGAATAAAATTGGCATCCGTAATGTAGGTAAAATCGCCAATTCTGAACCCAAAAACGGGTAGTTTGTGGTGCATGACCTGAATAGGAGTGAAGTTGATTCCCATCACCTCAAAAGGGAGGTTGCTAATTTCCCTGAGTTTTACCCGGGGTATTCCCGGGTATTGATTTTTCGCAAATATGTAGGAAAATTCTGCCTTGATCTGATTCAGTACCTGCGGGGTGCCAAATAGCGGGATGTCAGTTTGCTGTTTGAAGTTATAGGGCCTGATATCATCGAGACCGGCAGTATGGTCTTTGTGTTCATGGGTGTAAACCACAGCATCAAGTCTGGGAATTTTGTTTTGCAGCATTTGCATTCTGAAGTCGGGACCAGTATCTATGACTATGCTTGTATCCTGCTGCTGGATATGGAGAGATGTCCTAAGCCTTTTATCCCGAAAATCCAAAGAACGGCAGACCTCACAAGTACAACCAATGACAGGTACGCCTTGAGAAGTTCCAGTCCCTAAAAATGTTATATTCAAAGCTTCAATTCAGTTTGTTTAAGTTCAATCAGGAAATCTTGCTGCTTTTGGTCTTCAAAAGATTGGGGGTTAAAATCGAGGGTTTTTAAGATTTCCAACAAGGCGTTTATTTTACCTTCCAGTGTAAAATACTTATTGATGATAACGATTTTGGTGTCTTTTAGGATACAATAACCTGATTTAAAATTGCCTTTTTCATACCTGAGGTGGTATTCGGAGACAGCAAAAATATTTTCCAGTTTGTCCAAATAACTTTTGGTGTACCTGATGGGCATTTTACTTGAAAATATGTTTTTTTACAGTTGAAAGCAGTAGATCATAATCCAATGGTTTTTGTACATAATCATCAAGACCCGCCTTTTTAAAATCATCTAGTGTGAAATTTTTATAGTTTCCGGTGATGGCTATGATAGGGATTTCTGATTTTTTTGGATCAGGGAGCTTTCTGATGGCTTTGGTACAGGCAATGCCATCCATGACAGGCATGTTGATGTCCATCAATATCAGGTCAAAGTCCTCCTTACCCAGCTTATCCAACACCTGTTGACCATTTTTAACTGCTGTAATATGAAAATTTTCAAAAAGCAAAACGTTTTTTGTTAAATTGATTATTACAGAACTATCCTCTGCCACCAGTACTTTTTTGGGGTCACTCATATTTAGTAAATATTTTATTGTTTTCAATAATCTTTTGATAGGTTTTAAGACCCTCTTCCAACTTTTCTATGTCCTTGTGTATTTCCGTATGATCAAACTGTTTGATTTTTTTTTCAAAACTGGCTGTAGCATTATGGATGACAATAACGCCCAATGTACCCGAATTGCCTTTCAATATGTGAAGTTTTTCTCCAATTTCCTCAAAATTTTTCAAATCTGCCAATTTTTTTATCTCTTCAGTGAGGCTTTCCGCTTCTTCCAAAAAGTCACGATACACTGATTTAATGTTTTCCAGGTTATGGTATTTCAAAAGTTGCTGAATGACGGATTCGTTTAGATCCGCTTCTTTTTCCTGCTCATTCTCTGGGTCCAGGGGGGTATTTATACCGGGTTGTAAATGATAATGAATCGTTTCCAAAAGGTCTTTGGGTTTGACTGGTTTGGCAATGAAATCATCGAATCCCGTTGATAAAAAATATTCCCGGTCCCCCTGATTGGAATAGGCCGAAATGGCAATGATGGGAATGTTGGTGATTTCTTCTTCCTTGATGATTTTAAGGCAGGATATCCCATCCAGCTTGGGCATTTGAATGTCCATTAAAACAATGTCGAAATTGGTTTTTTTAAGCATTTCAATGGCTTCCATGCCATCAGAAGCCGATTCAAAAAAATAGTTGTGTCCAATTACATTTTCAAAAACCCTGCGGTTTAGCGCATTGTCATCTACGATCAGGACTTTTTTGTTTTTCATGGCTGAAATTCCTTAACTTCGGGATTCTATTTTAGGTTTCACAAAATTTGACTCCCATCAACAAAATACTTTTAGTCGTCGCCGGTCCAACTGCTGTAGGCAAAACTGATTTGTGCATAAATTTAGCCAAAAAATTTAATACTGCTATTATTTCCTCGGATAGTAGACAATTTTTTCGGGAAATGAATGTAGGTACCGCCAAACCAGATAAAAAGGATTTGCATCAAGTCCCCCATTATTTTATAAATAACAAATCTATTCATGAGGCCTATGATGTAAAAGCATTTGAAAAAGAGGCAATGGATCTGCTGAACAGACTTTTCTTGGACCAGGACCTGCTGATCATGACCGGAGGCTCCGGTTTGTATATTGATGCGGTGGTGGATGGGCTGGATGAAATGCCAGCGATTGATTTGCAAATCAGGGAAAAACTTAACCTGGAATACCGCAAGAATGGCCTGCCTGAATTGCAAAAAAAACTATTGGATCTGGATCCTGATTATTATCGGCAGGTTGATCTCAACAACCCCCAACGCCTGATCAGGGCGCTTGAAGTCTGCCTGAGTACGGGTGAGCCTTTCAGCCGATTCAGGATAAAAAGGAAAAAATACAGGCCATTCCAGGCATTGAAAATAGCACTTAACAGGGATAGAGGGGAGCTTTATGACAGAATTGACCAAAGAATGGATGAAATGATCCAACATGGCCTTTTTGAAGAAGCAGCTCAACTGTACCCCTATCGGGAATTGAATGCCCTTCAGACGGTAGGTTATAAAGAAATATTCGGGAACCTGGATGGTGAATACGATAAGAAGGAGGCCATTAGGCTACTGAAAAGGAATTCCAGGAGGTATGCCAAACGACAGTTGACCTGGTTACGGAAGGATCCGGATTATACCTGGTTTCATCCGGATTCATACCCGGAAATACTGGCCTGGGTGTTGGCTCATATGTCACGGTGACCCAGTAGCCTGGCAACAAAGGAGTAAGGCTTTGTTTTTATGAGCTTATTGTGTTCATACCGGATCCTTTTTGCTTGAAGGATCTTTTCTCCTAGCAGAGCGATTTTTTCAGGGTCATGGTTTTCCTGAGGTGATTTCCGGATTTCACTGAATTGCTGCTCCGCCAGGGTCAGTTTAAAGTCAGCCCTTGGAGGTTGATCTTTCTGTGCCGGATCAGTATTTAGTTGATCCAAAAGCCCGAAGATATCTATCAATCCTGCCTGCATGCTTTTTCTTTTTTGTAGCAGGTTATAATGTACCAGTATGGCAAACAAAAAGACGAACCCTCCAAGAGAGATAAAAATCGGTATAAATCCCATGTCAAATGCTCAACAATTCCTGAAGCCTGAGGTATTCCTCTTTCAGGGGTTTGCTTTTGCTGATACAGTCTTCAAACGGGGAGTAAACAACCTGATCATTGATGATACCTGCCATGCAGTTTGATTCACCTTTCAGTAATCCTTCCACGGCTGCCATGCCGCTTCTGCTCCCCAATATCCTGTCCTTGGCAGTAGGACTCCCGCCTCTTTGGATGTGTCCAAGGGTGGTCACTTTGAATTCCTTGTCATCCCCCTTAAACTGGGATTTTACCCGATCCATGATTTGAGCAGCTCCGCCTTCTTCATCACCTTCGGCTACCACCACAATACTTGAAGTCTTGGATTTCCTAAGCCCCTTCAGGGACTTTACCACATCTTCGATGGTGGTAGTGGTTTCAGGGACCATGACGAGTTCTGCTCCACCGCCTATACCACATTCTATAGCGATATATCCGCTATCCCTTCCCATTACTTCAATAAAAAAGATGCGGTCATGGGCTGCAGCCGTATCCCGGATCTTGTCTATGGCTTCCAAAGCTGTGTTTACTGCCGTATCAAAACCAATGGTGTAATCGGTACCAAATATATCATTGTCAATGGTGCCTGGACACCCTACGGTAGGTACGCCATATTCTTCGTAAAATATTTTGGCCCCTGTGAAAGTACCATCCCCTCCGATGGCTACCAAACCTTCTATGCCATGTTTTCCCAATTCCTCAAAAGCCTTTTTTCTACCCTCTTTGGTCCGGAAATCCTCACTTCTGGCTGATTTCAATATGGTTCCACCTCTTTGAAGGATATTGCTTACAGAGTGGGATTGCATTTTTTTAATGTTCCCATGAATCATCCCATCATAGCCATACATGATGCCATAAACATCAATCTCGTGGTAAATACCGGTTCTGACTACAGCCCTGATACAGGCATTCATTCCGGGAGAATCCCCTCCTGATGTAAATACTGCAATTTTTTTCATAGTATTGTTCTGTAATATATGGAAACCTAATAGTGAAAAAACAGGATGTTTTCCTTATGGTATCAATAATTCGAATGAGCTTATAAAATTAAGGAAATAACCTTAATCGCTCCGCATGAATTAAAAAAAGGATGGAAAATTATTTCCATCCTTTCGGTAATCTTATGCTCCCTGCATTTTTGCAGCTTTATTCCTTTCATTTTCATTCAGGTGAATTTTCCTCATCCTGATACTCTTAGGCGTGACTTCGAGGTATTCATCTTTTTGAATATATTCCATGGCTTCTTCCAGGGAAAACTTCCTGGCAGGAGCAATTTTTGTATTCGTATCTGATCCGGAAGCCCTCATGTTGGTGAGCTGTTTTCCTTTCTGCACATTGACGACAATGTCATTGTCACGAGAGTGTTCACCAATTACCTGTCCGGCATATAGCTCTTCTCCCGGGTCTACAAAAAAGAATCCCCTGTCCTGTAACTTGTCAATGGCATATGCCGTGCAGGCACCACCCTCCATTGAAATCAAAGAACCATTGATTCTTCCCGGAATTGTTCCCTTAAAAGGTTCGTAAGCAGAAAACCGGTGATTCATGATGGCCTCTCCTTGTGTTGCGGTCAAAACATTGTTTCTCAATCCGATCAATCCCCTGGAAGGAATTTTAAATTCAAGGTGCTGCAAATCGCCTTTTGGCTCCATGACCAGTAGCTCACCTTTTCTTTGGGTAGCCAACTCGATTACTTTACCGGCAGCACTATCGGGGACATCTACTACCAGGGTTTCGATGGGTTCATGTTTTTCTCCATCGATGGTTTTGTAGATTACCTGAGGTTGGCCTACCTGTATTTCATACCCTTCCCTGCGCATGGTTTCTATCAGTACAGACAAGTGAAGGATACCCCTTCCATAAACCAAAAACTTGTCCTCACTGTCCGTGGATTCAACACGCAAAGCAAGATTTTTCTCTGTTTCTTTCATGAGCCTGTCCCTCAGGTGCCTTGAGGTTACAAACTTGCCTTCTTTTCCGAAAAACGGAGAGTTATTGATGGTGAAAAGCATGTTCATGGTAGGCTCGTCAATGGAGATCCTGGGTAAGGGCTCCGGATTCTCCAGGTCTGCCACCGTATCTCCTATATCAAAACCTTCTATGCCAGTGATGGCACAAATATCTCCCGGCTGTACCTCAGTGACCTTGTTTTTACCCAGGCCTTCAAAGACATGCAATTCTTTTACTTTGATTCTTTTGGTACTGCCGTCAGCTTTGCAAAGTGCATACTGCTGTCCTTCTATGATTTTGCCTCTTTTTACCCTTCCAATGGCAATTCTGCCCACAAAGTTGGAGTAGTCCAAAGATGTTATTTGCATTTGGGTTGTTCCTTCATCAATTTTTGGTTCAGGAATGTATTTGACTATGGCATCCAAAAGAGGAATAATGGAGTCGGTTGGTTGCTTCCAGTCAGGCCCCATCCAGTTGTTCTTGGCAGAGCCATAAAGGGTATGGAATTCCAATTGCTCTTCGGTTGCGTCCAGATTAAACATCAGTTCAAAAACCGCTTCCTGCACTTCGTCAGGCCGGCAGTTTTCTTTATCCACCTTGTTGACCACCACAATAGGAGTAAGGCCTAATTCAAGGGCTTTTCCTAAAACGAAGCGTGTTTGGGGCATGGGTCCTTCAAAGGCATCTACTAATAGTATGACGCCATCAGCCATCTTTAAAACCCGTTCCACCTCTCCCCCAAAGTCTGCGTGACCCGGAGTGTCTATGATATTAATTTTGATGTCCTGATACCGGACAGAAACATTCTTGGAAAGAATGGTAATGCCTCTTTCCCTTTCCAGGTCATTGTTGTCCAGGATAAGGTCCTCAAATTGCTGGTTTTCTCTGAAGATTTTTGAGGCATGAATGATTTTGTCAACCAGGGTAGTTTTGCCATGGTCAACGTGTGCGATGATCGCAATATTACGGATACTCTGCATGTGTAATTGAATTAAGGTGCAAAAGTATGAATTTTATTTAGAAAATATATTGAAATGATTGGATTTTAACGTTTTGAATTTTCAACCAGGACCAATAATTTTACCGGAATGGGGTAAATTTCCTGAATGAGGCGCATTTGCTTACTTTCAGAAAATGAATTAATTGCATGAAAAAAACTGAAATAAAATTACAGGTATACCAATTTGTAAATCAAACGGGTATACCTGTCTTTAACTTCAAATGAATTTACCTGAACAGCATTGCCAAAATTAATTTTAGGGCATCACCCGGATGCCTGCGCTCCGGTAGGTCCTTAATTTTTAGCGTTAAACTTTTAGAAGCCACCAGCATAACCGTCTTTTCGTGATTCAGATGCGCCATAGTACACCTTGTTTTCATAATCAACCATGATTCCCTGGTAACCTCCAAATCCATCCGGCCTGCCATATTTGACATCATGTCCCAATTTGGATAAGCTTCTGATTTCTTCGTACCCAAAACCATATTCCAGGTAAAGTGTACCACCATCTTCCATGATACTTCCTGTAGGTTCGGAAGAGCCGGTATGGTTGATCCTGGGGGCATCACCAGCTTCCTGTACATTCATATCAAAATCGATGATATTGATAACGATTTGGGCATGTCCCTGGGGTTGAATCGCTCCCCCCATCAGGCCAAAACTCATGAATGGTTTTCCATCCTTTGTGATAAATGCAGGTATAATGGTATGAAAAGGTCTTTTTCCAGGTTCGAAGGCATTGAAATGCTCACTATCTCTTACATTGAACATTTGCCCCCTGTTATGTAAACCAAATCCCAATCCGGTAGGCACCATTCCTGATCCCATTCCTCCATAATTGCTTTGAATCAGGCTTACCATATTCCCCTCTTGGTCCGCAGTGGTTAGGTAGATGGTGCTACCCTGATTGAGTTCACCGGCATCCAGTGTCCTTAAGGCAGCATTGGGATCGATTAAGCTTCTCCGGTTTTCTGCATATTGTTTGGAAATCAATTCCTCAACAGGAATGGAATTAAAATCCATATCGGCATAATATTTTGCCCGGTCTTCATAGGCCAGCTTTTTTGCTTCAGTAAAAGTATGGATGTAGGCAGCACTTCCAAAACCCATTTCCCTAAGGTCAAAACCTTCTAAAATATTTAACATTTGCAAAGCTGCTATTCCTTGTCCGTTGGGAGGAAGCTCCCATATATCATATCCTCTGTAGTTAGCAGAAACTGGCTCTATCCATTCTGAACGGTGTTCGGCAAGGTCATTGTAGGACAAGAATCCTCCATTCTGTGCCATATAATCAGAGATGGTTTGAGCAATTTTTCCTTTGTAGAAAACATCCCTACCTTCTTCAGCAATCAATGTCAAAGTCTTGGCCAGGTCTGGATTTTTAAATATCTCCCCTTTTTTTGGTGCTTCTCCATCAAAAGTAAATGTTTCTTTAAAACCAGGGTATTGAATCCTTCTAGGGACTTCCCGTGCCCAACGGGCAGCAATTATTTCAGTTACCGGAAACCCTTCTATCGCATAACTAATGGCGGGCTGAAGTAAGTCTTTCATAGGTACAGTTCCAAATTTACCATGAAGCTCATACCAGCCATCTACACATCCCGGCACTGATACAGGTAGTGGGCCCAGGTAGGGAATGACATTGAATCCCTTTTCCTGAAAATAATTGATATCCAGACTTTTTGGGGACCTTCCGCTGCCGTTAATGGCATGTAATTTTTGCGATTTTTCATCCCAAACGATAGCAAATAGGTCGCCTCCGATACCGTTTCCGGTTGGCTCTACCAAACCCAGGACTGCATTCGCAGCGATAGCAGCATCCACGGCATTCCCTCCATTTCTCAATACATTTAATGCCGTCTCTGTGGCAAGTGGATGGCTGGTTGCAGCCATTCCGTTTTTTGAGATGGTTTCTGACCTGGTTGCAAAAGCCTTACCTGTGCTTCTTGTTTGAGCAAGAGATGAAGCCTGGCCGATAATGGTGATGAGCAATAGGGTGATCAGTAAGTTTTTCATGAATCTATGCGTTTAAGTTTTTGGATGCAGTTTATCAGGGTACAAGATTAATGGGTGTAGGATCGAACAATCCAGGTACTGGTGAAGGAGCATTGGTATTGGAGTTGATTTCACTTTGGCTGTACAGAAACCTTTCGGGTAAAGTGTTGCCTACGTTGGGAGTAGGGTGAACCCCCGCTGCTTCCATTCTTGTTCTTCTGATATCGATAAAACCGAGCTTTTGCCCGAAAAATGCCACATACCTCTCCAGTAGAATTTCATTTAATAATGATTCTTGCTCATCCAAACCCTGTTTATAAGCCATTCCACCGGCAGTAAAGTCCACTCTTTCGTAGGGCTCATAGCTGAATTCAAAGGCGCCGTTACTATAGGTAGGATGCAGGGATTCACCTGAATTTAAATAGGACCGATAAGCATTTAATTTTTCAAGCCCCATTTCAAACCCTTGAGATCGCATTCCTGCTTCAGCCTGAATCAATAAATTTTCCTGATAGGTGATCAATGGGAAAGATGCATCCCTTGCAAAAATTCCGGTATTATCGCTTTCACTCGAGGTATTGGGCGTAATATTGGAAATGTTATCTGTTTGGAGAAAATAAAATTCAAACCTGGCTTTCTCGTTGGTTTTGGGATTTCCTTTATACTCCGGGGCATCCGGGTTTAATATTTTACTTAAATAAGTGTTTAATGAACTCATGTCCCCGGATCTTCCCCGTTGAAGGAAGGCAAACATCAGGTTTTCATTGCTGTTGATTACGGTGCCATGAGGTGCCATTAGTGAGTTTTCAGGGCTGCTTATCCCCATGCCGGCCTCTTCGAAGGCAGCAGGGTAATCTCGTTGTTCAAGATACAACCTTGCCTTGAGGGTATGAGCTACTTCAATCCATTTTTCTCTGTTGCCCTGAAGGAATATATCGGCATCAGCCGAAACCGATCCTATGCCTGAATTCAGTAAGTCCAAAGCTTCATCCAACATTGCCTGAAGGTTTTGGTATACCTCAGGTTGGGGATCAAATTTTGGGTTTGGAAATGAGCCAATATTGCTTGTCTCTGAAAAGGGGATATCTCCCCAGCAGGCTGTTGCAGTTCCCAATGCATTGGCTTGAATTACTTTCACTATACCCATCATCAGCCTGTTATCCAATGCCTCAGACTTTTCTATAATGATATTGCCGTTATTGATTACTCCTGCATAAATATTTTCCCATATTTGATCAAAAGTAGCCCCAGTTGCATTGTAATTGCTGAAGTCCGGGTATTGTCTGGCAATACCTGTAAAATATCCGGACCACATGCCGGCTACCCTTGCAGTATGTCCCTCATGAATGGACATATTGGCAAGTTCAATTCCTGTGAGCATCAGTTCTGCGGAGGCATCCGTGGGATTGTTAGGATCCGTATTCAGGTCATCGACGATCGATTCGCAGCCAAAATGACCAATTGTCAGTAAGATGAAAATGGTTTTTATTATAGGATTTTTCATTTGTTTAGTGATTTTAGCAGTGGAATGTATTAGTAATTCAGCTTGATGGAAAACAAAAAGGAACGGCTTCCGGGGCTGTTGAAATAATCATACCCTCTGGCAAAGATATTTCCGGAGTAATTGGTGTCCGGATCAATACCTGACACATCTGTCCACAAAAGAAGGTTTCGACCAGTTACTGAAATTTCAGCTGACTGGAACCTTGTAAGGTTCCGGAAACCAGCAGAGTTAATAAGGTAGCTTAGGGATAACGCCCTTAATCTCGTCCAACTTCCATCTTCAATGAATTGTTCTGGAGCAGAACCCAGTCCACTGCCGAGGGAAGTATAGTAAGATTGATCTAACAAGACAGGGCCTCCTCCAAAATCATGGATATTACCTCTGACAGTACTTCCGGCAGGGAAACTTTCTCCTGCATAATTGGTGAGGGTTTGGTCCAGGACCACTTCATTGCCAACATCCTCATGGGTACCAAAAGTATACATTACCCCTCGTGTCAAACCGAAAAAGTCTCCTCCCTGGAAAGTTTCAAATAAAACATCAAGGGTAAGCTTTCTGTAGGTCAGGGTAGTACCAAACCCACCTCTCCAATCGGGGTTCGGATCCCCGATCACACCAGAGGTTGGATCTGCCATAGGAAAATTGTTTTCATTCAATACCAGGCTTCCTCCTGCATCCCTTTCGAATCTACCTCCCCAGAAAACGCCGGCCTGATATCCTTCTACTGCGCGCATGTCAGCCCTATCGGCTCTACCAGCCAGAATTAGGGATTCTGTTCCAGCCAGATTTGAAACTGTATTTCTATTTCTGTTGAAGTTTCCGTTCAAACTCCACTTGAAATCGCCTTTTGAAATCAGGTCAATTCCCAAATCGATTTCCCATCCTTTATTTTCCAAAGTGGCCGCATTGGTGTAAGTAGAGGAAAACCCTACCGACGGGGCCAGAGAAACGGGTATGAGCAAGTCTTCCACTGTATTGGCGTAATAGGTGATGGAAGTTCTGAGTTTATTGTCCATAAATCTCATGTCCGTACCCAGCTCATATTCTGTTTTCCTTTCAGGCCTCAATTCAGCATCACCAAGTTCTGTATCAATCAGATAGGCTCCATTGCCAAACTGGGATCCGTTGATATTGTCTCCCCAGGGAGAATTCGAGAAACTCGTAGACGAAAAGGTCGTATTGGAGCGATAGGGCAGGGGCTGCACGCCTACTACCCCGTAAGATGCGCGGAGTTTACCAAAATTGATAAAGGATGAATTATTGACTATTCCCAATTGGGAGAATTGCCAGGCGATATCAGAAGATGGATAATAAAATGTTTTGTCAGACATTTCTCCGAAAGTAGAGGCAGATTCACCAGCCAACGATACATTGATAAACAAAGCATCTTGTATGCTCAGGTTCAGGTTGGAGTAAACCCTGGCTACACGGACGTTTCTGTTATAATTTTGCGGAGTTCTGTTTTCTTCTATTGCGTTGGAAAAATTTGGGGGTGAATTGGGGATTAGAAAACTTCTCATTGTTCCTCCGCTGGAGACAAATTTCCTGTCATTGACATTAAACCCAACAATTAGACTGGTTGAAATACCCGGGCTGAAATCCTTTACCACCCTGCCAATTAAATCGAGGTTTACTTCAGATTCAGTGGTAATGGATTCAGAATAATATCCTTCACCTGAACCGGCAGAATCACTAATTGGAAAATAAGTTTTCCTTTCATCGCTGTAATTGTCTATTCCCAATCTGGTATTGAATGTAAACCAGTCTACAGGTTTGACTTCAAGATCAAAACTATTGATGAATCGATGTACCAGGGAGGTGTTTTCGGGTTCATACATGGTCCACAAAGGGTTGTTGAAGATAGGAATAGGAGAATCGCCCAGGTATCGTCTGTATGACCTTTGTCGGTTTTCTATCGGAGTGGCATTTTGCCCCTCATAATAACTTCCTATATAATGTTCATTATTAAAATCAGGAGGAGTTCGCAATAGGCCCAGTTGTGCACCTGAGGTATTGTTACCCCTTCCTACCCTGTTGGAAAAACTTCTGGTATACCCTGTTCTGTTGGTGATTTTCACAAAATCATTGAATTTTCTGCTGGTATTCAAACGCAGGGTGGTCCGTCGGTAATCGTTATTGCCCCGCATCATGCCATTCTGATTTAAATCTCCTATGCTAAAATAGTAGTCAGATCTATCATCCCCGCCGCTGATGTTGATGGCATTGTCCATAAAGGTACCTGTTCCATAGACTTGTTTGAAATTATGGTCAGCATAGGTGTCTTGGGTATTTTTTTGAAGAATGGGATAATATCTGGTGCCATCCCGGGCTTCGAAAAAGCGACCGCTTTCATCCACCACATCAGGTGAACCTGGTCGATCAGCAATTTTATCTCCCCAGGAGTTGGGATGTGTTGGGCTGTAATTACCGTTTATTCCCTGACCAAAATTGCTTTGGCCGGTATGAAATGTATTGACACGGTCAAATGATAAGGTGGAGGAGATGCCAATATTGATTTTATCTCCTTTTTTTCCGCTTTTGGTGTTGATTACAATAACCCCATTTGCTGCTCTGGAACCCCATAATGCAGCTGCAGAGGCACCTTTTAGTACCTGGATGGATGCGATGTCATTGGGATTGATGTCGTTTAGCCTGGATTGTTGGACTACGCCGCCACCTCCGGCCCCCTCTATGGAATTGCTGATGGGAACCCCATCCAGAATGATCAGTGGTTGGGTATTCCCGGTGATGGTGCTTTGACCCCTTATTTGAATCAGAGCTCCGGCACCCGGGTCCGCTCCCTGTGCAGAGATCTGAAGCCCGGATGCCTTGCCTGCCATTCCTGAGATCAGGCTTGCTTCCCCTGATTTTACAATGCTTTCTGATGTTATTTTTGAACTTGTGGCTGCAAGGTTGTCCGGATCTTCTTCAAAATTAAGCGCAGTTACTACGATTTCTCCCAGTAATTTTGTTTCTTCTTTCATGATCACATCAATGGTATTGGAAGCGCCTATTTCAATCTCACTCTTCAAAAAGCCAATAAAAGAAAATACCAGGGTGTTTTTGTCTTCGGGAACATTAATGGCGTATTTTCCATCCATGTCAGAGATGCTTCCGGTTTGGGTTCCCTTGATCACTACGCTGGCCCCGGGTATACCCTGGCCCTTTTCATCCATAATAGTGCCATTGATGTTTTTTTGCTGGGCCTGGGAAGTAATTAATGGTCCAGCAATCAACAAACAAATACAACAAAGTTGCTTGAGGTAATAATTTGGTAAAAGATTAAACATAATTGTAATATTTAGTGGTTAAGTGATGATTTAAACCAGATTTTTGGTAATCCGAATAACGGGTCAAATGGACTGGTTTGGTCCGTGGGCTATTTGGGAGGAAGTTTTCTTATCGTGTAACAGAAAGCGGACTGGCTTCCCTGAAAAGGGAAATCAGATACGCTGACTATTCAGTCAATGGTTCAATATTCATCAACCAGGGAGTGTGAAATTAAAAAAATGGGCGATTAGGGCGAAACGCCCCAATTCAACGTGTTTTTTTCGAGTACTATTTTTCTACTGAAAATTTAATACTGAAAGGGATATAAGCTGTCGGATTGGTACAGGCAATAGGTTTTGAGATTTACCTGCTCCATTTATTGTTAAGGTTTTAATCTATTTGAAGTAAATATACATCATTTCTATTTTAGAAAAAAAATTATTTTTTCTAAAAAGGCTTATTTTTTAACCTAAAAAAGTAAAAAAAATGATTTTTAATTAAAAATAGGTTTAAAATATATCTTATTAATTAATTCCCATTAATAAAAACACGTAAATAGGTTAAAAAATAAAGCAGTTGTATTTTTGAGGCTAAGTAGTAAGCCAAATGGGTAGGGAAAAACTTTTATCGAAATGAAGTTTTATTTATTTCACTTCAAAAGGACGACTTTTTAATACCACATGGCTGCCGGGATAATCTATTTCCAAATCATTTTCAGCAGTCACAAGGATCATTACAGGTTTGTTTCGGGTAGTCGCTTCAAAGGCTGCTTTTCCCCTGTTTCTGAAAATCCCACTGTTATTGGCTATTTCTCCCAGATTTTTTATTCCCTGATCGGTATCTATCCAAACCAAATAGTGTTTTTTAGGCGGAGATAGCCTTTCAGGCAAGGCCAGGTTATTTACATTTAATTCCAACTCATAGGCTCCCTCTTTATTCTTACTGATTTTGGCAGAAGGCTCAGCAGCAGGTACCACGGCTGATACTGGAAAAGTGATTTTAGTAGCGCAAGAAGTAAACCCGCCGAAAATTAAAAGAATAAGGATGAAGAATGAATTGGCTTTTAGAAAGTGGATCATGCTTTTCATTTTATGTTTGTTAGGTAAAATTTAAAGTAAGCAGTACTCATTGAAAGATTGTATGCATACGCTTTGTCTAATAACTTATTCTTTTAAATATAGTTATTTTAACTCATTGTTTATACTCTTTGAGCCAAGGATAGGGTACGCCTGAACAAGGTCAGCCTGTATCAATCAAGGATGGGTCATGAATTTCCAGCTAATGGTACCTATGTGGTCTGGTTTTCCCTTTTCTGCTTTCGAAAGGCGCCCTTTCCAATTTCCATCCCCATCTTTTTCGACTTTGATCTCTCTCCATGAAAATTCCCCCTGCTCGTAGGCATAGGAAACCCCATCATCATCATAAAGTAGGTAGGTGGAGGGGGTTTTCCCATAATGCCTGATTTCCAGATCAAAGGTTTGTCCTTTTTCAGGCGCATGAAGCATGGGTTCCATCATAGGGATAATTCCCCCATCTTTGACAAAAACCGGAATCTGGTCCAACCTTGACGCTATAGAGATGATTTCTCCATTACCGACAAAGGTTCCGTCATAGAAATCGTACCAATTGCCTTTTGGTAGTACCACTTCCCGCTGAGTTTCACCCGCAAAAAAAGGGGCAACCAAAAGAGAGGGACCTGCCATGTATTGGTCTTTGATCTCCTTCTTCATCGCTTCCTGATAAGGGTTGGACTCCAGGTCGGAAACTTTGGGATCTTGGTTTTGTACTTTCTCTTCAAATCCCGGTTCCAGATTCATGCCTCTGAAAGGGGGTATGCCTTCAAAATGGTATTGGGCAAAGCTGCTGTACCAATAGGGCATCATTTGCATGCGTAATACTGCCATGGCTTTTACTTCCTCTTCCACCTCAGGGTAGGTCCAGGGTTTGGTGCCACTGGCCCAGGCATTGATCATGGCCATGGGAGAAAATACCACCGTTTGAAACCTCCTCAACCACTCCTCAGCGGTATCAGAGGCCCGGGCTTCAGGCGTCCATAAAATCCCTGCATAGCCGCTGTTGATGAGTGCGGTAATGAAATCCCGGTGGTTGTAATAATCATTGTAAAGCACATAGGGAAAGGAAACCCCACCACCATTGGAGGCCCTCACCAGTCCGTATGTTCGGCGGTCCTTTTCCCGAAAGAGTTGGGCACTCTGCTGCTGTACGAGTAATCCGTAGGTTTGTCGTAACTGTTCTGCTGCCAGACCTGAAGGGAAAGTGGCTACATCCGGCCACAGCCAGCGGTCATAGCCATCTACCTCATCGATCTTATATCCACCCACTCCCATGTCGATATGGTCTTTTTTGAATTTTTCCCAATAAATCGTGCGGGCCGTTTTCATGCTTAAATCAGGCACTGCTCCTGCCCAGACCGTGTGGCTGCCATAATAAGGTTTCAGCTCTTCATAAAACTCAGCCTCTGGTGATACATAAGGGTTGATCCACAGGTTTAATCCCACACCTTTATTTTTCAGGCTGGCTGCCAGTGCTGCGGGATCCGGAAACCTTCCAGGGTCCCAGTCAAAGGTATTGGGGTAGGATTTACTCAGCCATCCAGGTTCCAGACCTATGAAGTCCAGGGGAAAACCCCTCTTTTCAAATTCGTCTACTTCTGAAATAACATCCTCCTGATTATACAGCCGGTGAACCCTTTGGGTGAAACCCAGACCCCATCGTGGAGGCAAGGGGCCTCCTCCATTGAATAAGTTAAACCTTTGCACAGCTTCTAGCGGTGTGGGGCCTGCAAACAAATAGAAGTCCACACCATTGGCGGGGACAAGAATTTCCACCCCATCGGAGTAAGGGCTGGCTGTCCATTGAGGATCTGTATTGCGGTCTCTTGCCACCGCAGGATCCTTGCTGTCCAGCCGTGAAGCGGAGCCTGCATAAATATCCAGGTACCTGGCGGAGTTGATGAAAATTCCATATCCCCGGTCTGAAACATAGAAAGGTACCGGAGCATGTGTTCTGCCATTATCAGCCCCACCATAATGATCCACATGGAGTCTCAATATCCGGCCTCTTTGATGTACTGTTTTGAAATTCAAACCAAATCCGAAAAGTTGTTCCTCCCTTTTCAGGGGAAATTTCAAATAGGTCTTGCCATCTTTTTGCAGGGCCGCTATCTCATTTTTATCCAGCGGGAATGTTGCCTCTCCCAATTTTTCTAGAGCAGCCATTCTGGTGTCAGGAGCCGCAGCCGATAAAAGATCATAGCTTTCAGGCTCCCCAGTGGAGCCTTTCCAGATTCCAGGGGCGATAGGCTCCCATTGGATTTCCTGACCGAAGGAAGAAACCAACGATCCAATAAATAAAAATAAGCTGCATATGGAATTTTTCATGTTTGGAAAGTATTTTGGAGCAGGTAATATTCAGAAAAAAATCGGATTTTGAAAACCATACGTAATATGACTGTGATAAATGGTAGGAATGGGTGGTCGTTAAGTATATTTAAAAACCAATTGGTAAGCCTTCATGGATACTGTCTTGTTTAAATTTTGTCTTTTTATGGCCTTTATGCCATTTTTGGTAAAGCCGTCGTCCTCGCAGGATTTATGGAGTGAAAGGCAATTGACCTTTAAAGCCCAAAATCATGAGTTGGACCATAACCAGAATTTTTCTCCCGATAGTCAGTGGATAGTATATGATACCCGACCTAATCCTGCTGGAATAGCCTTGAATGACCGGATTGAAAAGGTGCATGTGGACAATGGAAACACGAAAATTCTTTATCAGGTCGAATCCCCAACTCCCTTTGGTCCGGGAGTAGGAGCGGTGAGTTATCATCCTTTCCTTAACCAGGTGGTTTTTATTCATGGCCTGCCTGATTCCGATGCAGACAGGCCATATGCGGGCCACAGGCGCCTGGGAATGATTGTGGATGAATCTTCAGGAAACCAATCGTATTGGATGGATAGCAGGGATATTACACCCCCGTTTACCGCAGGAGCTTTGCGGGGAGGTACCCACCGCCACCAGTGGAGTGGAGATGGGAACTGGCTGGGCTTTACCTATAACGATGCCTTGATGGTAGCTCTGGAGGAAGAAACAGGTAAGGTCCATGATTTGAGGACGGTCGGTGTGGCAAAAAAGCAAGCCCCTGAGGTAAAACCAGATTTGGATCAGCCTGGAGAAAACATTCAGGGGAGTTGGTTTTCCGTATTGTTGGTCCAGGTGGTTGCTGCACCTGTACCTGGTAGCCAGGAAATCAGCCGGGCCTATAGTGACTGGTGGGTGGGAAAAAAAGGCTATCAAAAGGAAGACGGCTCCTGGCAGCTTTCAAGGGCATTTTTAGGAGATTTGGTAGATCGGAATGGAAGGAAGCTGACCGAGGTTTTTATCGTTGATATACCGGAGGACATTCACAAAGCCGGTGATGCCGGACCGCTGGAAGGGAGTCACACCACCATGCCCACGCCTCCCGGGAATACCGAATGGAGAAGGTTGACCTATACCGAAGACAGGAAATATCCCGGAGTAACTGCAGCACCGAGGCATTGGGTGAGTTCCTCCATGGATGGTGCCTTTGTAAGTTATCTGGCCAAAGACAATAAGGGACTTGTGCAGGTGTTTTTGGTGCCGACTTTGGGAGGGGAGTCCATGCAGGTAAGTTTCCATGATACCCCGGTCCAAAGCATGGTTCGCTGGCATCCTGAAACCAGAGAATTTGCCTATGTCTGCGACAATGCGCTTTACATTAACCGGCTGGATGGTCTGGGTAACCCAGGGAATCCGATCAGGATCAGTAATGAATTCGAAACAGCCCCCTTTTCTTTGGTTTATTCCCGCGATGGCAATCGGCTGGCTTTCAATAGGGAGGTGGAGGGATTCGTTCAGGTATTTATCTCTGAAAGGCCATGATTCATTCTTTCAGTTCATACCATTCGATATCCGTAAGCGGAGGACGACGACCAGTTTTTACCGGGGCATAATTTTCGGACAAATAATCCAGTATGGCTTCTTCCTGTTCTCCCAGTTCCCAGAGATTTTGGGTCGCTTGCATCCACCTGATCATCTTTTTCCAGCCCTCCCGGTCTGCCCGGTTTTGGGTAACCAGTTTGGCAGAATGGCAGGCAGTACAATGAGCAATGACCAGATCCAATCCTTCGCTGGCAATGAATCCCGTTGGTTCATGTATTCCGTCTTTGATTTCATTTTCCACACCTTCTACGGCCAGGGGCTTATCGGCATTTCTTATTTCTCCGTCGGCCGGGGGAGCCTCGGTGAAGGACTGGAAATAAATACCGAAACCTATCAGCATCAGCACCAACAGTCCCGCTCCCATCAATAATCTTAAATTACCAGGTAAATGTTGCATGCTTTCAGGATACTTTTATAGCTATTCGGTGGCAGGCATTATTGAGGTAACCTTTGGGATTCCATCCGGGGGGAAGCATGGGTTGACTGTTTCCTTCATTGTCTGTTGCTTTTGCCCAGACTTCATAGTAGCCCTTCTGAGGAAAGTCGATTTCGGCTTCAAATTGTTGCCAGGCATAAGGGTTGACTGCAGGACGCAGGTTACAGGATTGCCAGGTTGCTCCGAAGTCAATAGAATACGCCATTTTACTGATATTTTGCGAGCCTGTCCAGGCATGTCCCCGGATATTTAATTTTTGGTTTTCCCTTAGGATGGCCCCGGATTTCGGATAAGTGATTAGAGATTTTACAGGCATTTTATCAATGGTGCACATGTTCTCATTAGCAACATTTGTTCCGGGTTCTACGGGCTCACAAGGAACAGCATAGGAGGGTGGAGCCATTTTTTCTCCATCGTGTACCCTATCCCTTACCGCCAGGGTGTGAATCCACTTTCCTGAAACGGAGGCTGGAAATCCCGAAGCGATCAGTCGCAATGGATGCCCATGGGCAATGGGGATATCCCGATCATTCATGGCAAAAGCCAAAAGGGTCTGATCTTCCATGGCTTTGGAAATGGGGATTCCCCTGGAAATGGGGTTTTTGTTAGGGTCCCTGCTGAGGTGTGTATCTGCACCATAATATCCGATGTAGACCGCATTGTCCTGTATACCTACGTCTTGAAGAACATCTCTTAACCTGATTCCTGTCCATTTAGCACAAGAAACCGCTCCTACCGTCCATTGATTACCATCAGCAGGAGGATAGAATTCGCTTCTCCCATTTCCGCCACATTCCAAAACAAGGTGGTAGCTGTGTTGGCTAAATTTTGCTTTCAGCTCCTCCAGGGAATACGTTTTCTCCTGCCTGGAGGATTCACCTTTGATAGTCAGGGTCCATTTATCGACAGCTATGTTTTCGGGAATTATCCCATTGTTTCGGATAAACATTTTATCGGCCGGAGTAACGACATCATCGAGCAAATGTGCCTGGGCCTCCACATTCCATGGCTGGTCGTTGAGGACCACCATTTCTTCATGTTTTCCAAAGGGTGTGGCGGGATCTTTTTCCTGCGATAAAGCCAGGGGGAGGTAGCCCTCTGGAAGGGCATATACTATTTCAGCACCCAAAAGTGCTCCCAATGAGCTCAGTGTCGTTCTTTTAATGAAATGTCTTCTGTTGGAAGGGTTTTTCATATTCGGTCAATTTTTTTAAAGCAAATTAGCCCTTTTGGGCGATTTTTTCAATTCTAAAACTGTCCATTTACCGGGACTGTTTCAACCCACATTGAAATAAGCATTTAATTCTGCTGTCATATCGTATTTTTCCTGAAGGTCCTTGACCATTTCTCCTTTTTCCAACAGGACGATGCGGTCACATATTTCTATGACATGGTTGAGATCATGGCTGGAAATCAAAAAGGTCACCTGATGGTCGGCCTTTTCCTTCAGGATTAATTTTTTCAGCCTGATCTGAGAGCTGGGGTCCAGGTTTTCAAATGGTTCATCCAGAAGAACGGCTTCCGGGTTTCCCAACATGGCGGCAGCGATCCCCACCTTTTTGATGTTCCCCTTTGAAAGATCACGGATGTACTTTTTGTTACCCAGAATTTCACCATTGAAAAAATCACTGAATTTCTCCAGATGCAGGCTCAGGTCCTGTTCGGAAAGTTGGTATATTTTTCTTAAGGCGGTAAAATACTCCTCAGGACTCAAAAAGGAGAGCAACATGTTTTCATCCAGGTAAGCGCCTACTTTTGTTTTCCATTGTTCCCCTTTACTTACATCCTCTTCATCGACCCTTACTTCCCCCTCGGTAGCCCTAACCAGATCCAGCATGATACGGAACAAGGTAGTTTTGCCCGCACCATTGTTTCCTACCAAACCGAAACACTGGCTTTTAGGGATGCTTAGCTCCGGGATATTAAGCACCGTAGTTTCGCCGTAAATTTTCTTCAATGCATTTATTTTTATCATAATTCCTGTCGAAATGAGGAGGAAATCTCATACTTATTCTGAATGATCTTCTCAGCAATAGAAGCAGATATGCGGCGAAATACCAGAATCCCAAAAGATCCGGCTATGCTCATGGCCAACAATCCTGCGTAATCGCCAAATAAATAGGCAAATGGTAGAAATACAGCGTATGGTGCAGCTATCAGCGGAATAAACATGAGAAACTGGGATATTCCCATCCCTTCATAATTGAACATAGAACCTTTATTCAGGTCCATTGGTTTGGGTTTCCATAGCGCCAGGTAAATGACCAGGTGCATCGTTACCCCAATATTGAATAAAAAGGTGGCCAGGTGGATCAGCAAAACATCCCAGCCAAAATAGACATAAGGTACTGAGAGTATGAAACACAGTAGGGAAATACCTGTAAATAACAGGTACTTTCCCCTGACCAGGGCTTTCAATCCATTTTTTTGGTGAACATAGAAATCAAAAGCAGGGGAATTCCAACTCAAAAAAAGTTGTCCGTATTGCAACATAAAAATGCCGGTGATAAAAGTTCCTACAAAGATGAATTCATAACTAAAGCCGGATGTGGTCTGATAGGCCGGGTTGTTGTAAAAGATCAGGCCGTACAGTAGGAAGATCAGGCATAACATCAGATAGGTTCGGCTTTTTTTATGCCGGATAATCAGTTTCCATTCCAAATTGGCCATTTCCCCGGCAAGTCCGAATTTTGACAAAAACCCCAGGTTTTTATTGGCAAACTGCAGGTGCTCCCCTTCACTGAGTTCCTCCAAATAGGCATTTTGGCGGTAGAATGCAAAGCAAAGAAAATAGCTGAGGATCAACACTGTCAAAAGCAGAAAAATGGGTACCGGGCTTTCAAGGGCAAAGGTAAAAACGGGCTCAAAGAAAGCCCCCATATCATAAATACCGAGATAATTGGCTCCAAGGCTAATCAGCAGCGTAGTGAAAACGGCTATAGTTCCTGTCATGCTGTCTTCAAACCGTTGCTTGAACCAAAGGATAAACCAGTGTATGGACCAGCTGGTAAGTACTACCGCTGTCAACCAAATTCCGGCAGGAAATGTCCCATACAAGGGCTGAATCTCGAGAAATGCAAAAGGGCCGAAAACAAGTAATGAGATGATATTTAAAGGGGATATAAAACTACTTCCAAGTAGGAAATGAATGATCCTCGATTTGGAGAGGGGCAGGTGCAGAAAGCTGCCGAGGCTGATGACGGGTAATTGCTGTATGAAGTACCGGTATATGAGCTCTAAAAGGAAAAAATAAAGCAGGCAACTGTTGATGAATACCACAGCATCGTCTTTTCCCAGGACATCTTTGACCAGTTTATTCAATACCAGGCCAAATAGAAAAAGATAACCCAATAGAAAAATACCGATAAAAAACACGAAAATCCCAATAGCGAGGCTTCTGGCAAAGGAAGTACTCCTTACCCTTTTTAATATTTCCAGTTTTATCAGGTTTTTCACCATTTAGTTATTGGGTTTTACTGTCGCCTATTCCAAACGAATCAAAATACAATTTCTAAAATATAAAAAATTTAACAACTGCTGTTAAATATTTCCTGTTAACTGTTAAATATTACATCTTTGGAAGAATACTCAAGCCTATGGATTCAGAAATTTTCTTAAGTAACATGCAGCAAGAAGACCTGGTGGCTGCCATGGATTTAAAGACAGCTGAAGGTTGGAATCAAACACAGGCGGATTGGGAGTTGTTCCTGACCCAGCATCCCCGCCTTTGTCTGGTGGCCAAGGCAGAAGAAAAAACAGTGGGTACGGTGACGGCCTTTGTGTATGAAGGTAAATTGGCCTGGATTGGGATGATGCTTGTGAATCCCCGGTTCCGGAGGAAGGGGATCAGTAACCGGTTGATGCTTGAACTGATGGACAGGTTGAGTTTCTGCCCTACCATCAAATTGGATGCTACGCCTGCAGGACAATTTGTATATGAGAAATTAGGTTTCAAGAAGGAGTATTCTCTTTTCAGATGGATCAGAAAACCAGTTTCTTTGCTGCCCAATAACGACCTTTCCCCGTCGGTTTTCAAATTGGGTATTTTAGAGCTCAGGGATTTAATGGAGCTTGATGCGCAGGTATTTGGTGCCAACAGGGAATTGGTGCTCCGGCATATCTGGCATTCTTTGCCCGGGGGAGCATTCGTATGCAGGGAGCAGGGTGGGGTAAAAGGCTTCCTGTTGTGCCGAAAAGGTAGTCGGTATATACAACTGGGTCCAATGGTAGCAGAAAATGACACCATAGCTAAGGCCCTTCTCCACCAGGCCCTGATGCAGTTGGGTGAAAAGGAAGTGGTATTGGACATGGCCGCTAACCGCAGCGAAATGAAAACCTGGCTGGAGCAACAAGGCTTTGAAATGCAAAGAGAGCTGATCAGAATGTATTTGCATACCAATGCCTGCGCAGGCATTCCGGAAAAATATTATCTTATGGCAGGGCCTGAACTGGGATGAGGTTTGCAGCCAGGATAGTTTTTGGATTTTTTTGGCGCACACTTTATTTTAAATGACAAATTTTCAGTGCCTTAACTTTTGGTAAGGGGTAAAAAGGAAAGATGAGGAGATTTAAGTTCAATTAATTTTATAAATTGCGGTGATGGAAAATTTTGTTGTTTCTGCCAGAAAATACAGGCCCTCCGACTTTAAAAGTGTGGTAGGGCAAGGTCATATTACCACTACCCTGAAAAATGCCATAAAAAACAACCACCTGGCACAGGCTTTTTTATTTTGTGGCCCGAGAGGAGTAGGTAAGACCACATGTGCCAGAATTCTGGCCAAAACCATCAACTGTGAATCCAGGCAGGATACTGGAGAAGCCTGCAATTCATGCAGCTCATGCGAGGCATTTAATTCCAACAGTTCCTTTAATGTACATGAACTGGACGCTGCATCTAACAATACAGTGGAGGAGATTCGTAACCTGGTGGAGCAGGTGAGGTATGTGCCTCAGAAAGGGAAATACAAAGTGTATATCATAGATGAGGTTCACATGCTCACTACTTCCGCTTTCAATGCTTTTTTGAAAACGCTGGAGGAACCCCCCAAACATGCTGTTTTTATCCTGGCCACTACCGAAAAACACAAAATCCTTCCTACGATTCTTTCCAGGTGTCAAATATTTGACTTCAACAGGATTCAAATTCAGGACATCAGCCAGCACCTGGCTTATATTGCCAAAGAAGAGGAAATCGATTATGAAGAAGAGGCCCTTAGGCTGATAGCCACGAAAGCTGACGGGGCACTCAGAGATGCCTTATCCATTTTTGACCTGATTGTTACTTTTTCTGCCGGCAATAAGGTTACCTATCAGGAAACCATCAACAACCTTCATATACTGGATTACGACTATTATTTTCAAGTAACGGAAGTCTTGCTGGAGGAAAGCATTTCCAGGGCCCTGTTGATTTTTGATGAAATTTTGAAAAAAGGATTTGACGGGCATAATTTTTTGATCGGATTGAGCGAGCATTTCCGGGAATTGATGGTTTGTAAAGACCCGGATACGGTTCAATTGCTTCAGGTTTCGGAGGCGGTAAAAAGTCGCTATACTACCCAGGCCGCCAAAGCACCGCTTTCTTTTCTTTTATCGGCCCTGAATATTTGTAATCAGGCAGACATGGCTTACAAAAGCAGTAAGAACCAACGGCTACATGTAGAACTGGTTTTGATGAAACTGGCGAAATTGCCCCACGCAATCAATCTTGCGGCTGTATCTGAGGCAGATCCAAAAAAAAAAGTATAGCTAATGAAGACAAAAATCCTGGACAAGACCTACCCCCGCCCCCAACCGGACCTGGTAAGGTAAGAGAAGGATCGACTGTAAAAAAGACCATTTCCATACCCGCCAGTCTGACCGATGTCAGAAATCAAATGAAAGCCAGACCGGTAGATAAACCGGTCGGGGAGGAAGAAAAAAAGCAGGCACCACCCAAAGAAACAGGCGGCCAACCTCAGGAGGCACTCACGGAGCAGGGTGTAAAGGACATGCTGGAGGAGGTAAAGATGGCTTTCAGTGAAGACCACAAAAACATGGAAATGGCCCTGTTGAAACAACCCTTTGAAGTCAGGGACTATCAGCTGGTATTTTTTCTAAGTAAGGGGCTTCAGGAGGATTTGTTTTCCAAACTCAAACCTGAACTCACCGGTATCCTGCGCAGAAAATTTAACAACCCCGAATTGGAAGTAAGTTTTGAGGTCAGGGAAGAGGCCATTGATCCCTCAAAAAACCTGTATACATCCAGTGAGAAGTTGGGATTCCTTTTAAAAAAATCACCCGCCTTGAAAGAACTTAAAAACCGTTTTGGCCTGGAAACAGATTTTTAGAAGTCCAGCCCGATTCCAAAATTAATGAGGTTTTGTAGCTGTATGGCCCGGGAAGAGCTGCCGTCATCCTGTTCAATAAAAACACTTTCGTCGTAAATCAGGATGGTTTCAATTCTGGTAGTAATGTACCTGTTTACCTTCAGGCTGATGACGGAATTGAAATTGACTACCATGTTTCCGAGTTTTTCATAATTTGAAAAGAGATTGAGATCTGTTTTCCACCGGATGTTTTCCATTACCTGAATGTCAGCTGTAGTGCCCATAGAGACACCAGCCTCAGGCCTTACTTTTTCTCCCGGGATTACACCAAAAGCGCCTACCCGGCTGAGGGAATCATCCAGAACAATGGTAAACCTACCAGTAAATGGAGAGATAATGGTTGAAAATTTTCCATCGTTTTCTAAGGAGGTTTGGTAATTTAAACCGGTAGAGGATTGTATATAGCCCGGACTTAGAAAGTCTGAGATCCTGTTGCGACTGTCTCTTTCTGCGCCGGAGGGCCGGAAATACCTGTAACCTTCCAGGAGTTGGGTCCGGGCATCAATTTGAGTGGACAAGTAAACTTTCTCACTCAACTGTCTCCCGTATTTACTTGAAAAATTAAAGTTGTCATTTGATTTCCGCGTGGGATAGGCCCTTCCCGTTTGTCGGTTTATTCCATAGTTAATGGAAAGTTTCGTGTCCCAGATGATATTTTCTTTTTCGTAATTGGCAAAAAGCTGAACACCTGTATTCAGGGCAAAAGAGCTCGCTCCTCCTGCTGCCCAGTTACTTAAGCTTACCTGTTGCAGACTGAAATTAAAATTCCCGCCTTTTTTCCAATATATGGGAGGCGCTTCGGTGGTAAAAATCAAAGAATCGCCTTGCATTACCAGTGTATCTCCGCCAATGATGACCGTATCAGCCTTGGAAATATCCTGAGAAAATCCGGTTTTGGTAACCACAAATAAAATCAAAAAGAAAATAATCCTACCGGGCATGTTTGTCTTTAGCTTTGGGGCAAATATACAGTCAATTCGTTTATTTATTTTCTGATTTCAAGTTTTTGTCCTACTGAAAGGAGGTTGTCAGGTCCGATATTGTTCCAGTCTTTTAGCTCCTTGACAGAGACGCCATATTTATTGGAAATGGCATAGAGCGTGTCTCCGGGCTGGACCTGATGATAAAGTGGATCCACCTTTTTTTTCTCCTCCCTGTTTTCCCTGACCAGAATGTCTTTGGTCCCGGATTTTTCAGGCGTATTGATTTCCTGTTTTTCAATACTGATAGAAGGCGCCTGTTGTTTGGGTTTGGCGGGGATCAATTTTACCCTTGCAACCGGTTCATTTCTTTTGTAGTATTTTCTCAGACGCAGGACCATTCCCGGAAGGAGTTGTTTGTCTTTATAAATGCGGTTTTTGGCCATAAGGGAGTGCAGGCGGATTCCATATAGTTGTGCTATGCCCCAAAGTGATTCACCAGGTTGTACGACATGTTCCTCTTCCTCTGCCTTGCCTTTTTTTCTCCGGGTATAATAATACTTGCCACTTTGTACCGGATCAGCCGGTTTCAGGTCGTTTGACCGCCTCAATTTTCTCACACTGATATTGGCCTGTTGAGCCACCTGGCTTTGATTGTTGCCGGATGCCAATATTCCTCTGACACCATTGATTCGAATCTGGTCGGGTTGTCTGGCTTTATTGATATTCCCCTCTACCCGGGGGTAGCCCAGGGCATTTTTTTTAAGTGGTGATAATCCCTCATCAGTTGCTACGGGAGCATTACTGGCCAGGACGGGCCTTTCAGGAACAATCCCCTGGAGGATGTAGGTAACGACATAGGTCCGGTCTCCGGGTATCTTGCCCCTGATTGCCCATTTGTTATACTCCTTCAGGTGGTTTTCACTCACTCCCAGAATTTTTGATACAGTTTTCAGGTCTGTAGGTCCTGTTACAGGATACTCATGTAGGTATTCCCCATTACTCACCAATTGGTTAACCTGTTGTTCGTAAGCAATTTTGTGGGCCAGGAATTTTTTCAGGTACCAGTAGGTCGATCGGTCTATGTCCATGGTTTGCTGCCCTCTGTACCTGTCCTTGTAGTAGTTTCTGGCACCGCCCAGACCCATTTGGTAGGAGACCAGTGTGATGGCCCAGTTGTCGAGGTAACTTTGGTGCTTTTTGAGGTAGGTTGCTGCACCCCTGGTGGCGGAAACGATACTTTTCCTTTCGTCAATCTCCTGGTCTACCCGGAGGTTAACTTCTTCAGCAGTAGCTTTTTTAAATTGCCAGAAACCAACAGCATTTGACGTGGAGACGGCATCCGAAATCAGGCTGCTTTCCTGAATGACCAGAAATTTAAAATCCTCCGGCACGCCTTCTTCCCGCAAGACACGCTCCACAACAGGAAGGTAGAGGTTAATCCTGTCCAATTTGACCTGAAAATGGGTATTGCTCCTGTATTGGGCAGCTACATCTTCCTGTATTTCCTTTTGGGCAGCAGCATTGAGGCGTAGGGTCATGCCTGCAAAATAAATGGTTTTGGGCACCTGAGGCACCTGACCTGATACAGCAGACAAACTTAATAGTAAAACAACTAAACTGCTTATGGTTATTCTGATCATTTTTGCTTACAGCTTTCTTGCCAACATGATACCATCTCTGATCGGCAAAACAATATTTTCTACCCTTGGATCTGCCTGGACTTTTTCATTAAATGCCAATATGGCAGCCGTATCTTTGTCCAGTTTTTTACGGTTTTGGGCCAGCACTTTTCCAGACCAGAGGATATTATCGGCAAGGATCAATCCACCCGGCGCCATATCCTGAACGACAAGATCGTAATAATTGACATAGTTTCGCTTGTCTGCGTCAATAAAAACGAAATCAAAAGGCTGCTTAAACGCTGGCAGTAACTCCAGGGCATTCCCTATGCGGTAATCTATTTTAGCAGCCAATCCTGACCTGGAAAAAAAGCCCCTGACCATGGTTTCCAACTCTTTGTTAATGTCCAGGCTTACGATTTCCCCCTCTTCTCCAAGACCTCTTGCCATGCAAATGGTAGCATATCCGGTAAAAGTACCAATTTCCAATACCCGCTTGGCACCACTTAACCTGACCAGCATTTCCAGTAATTTACCTTGCAGGGGACCTGAAAGCATACGGGGTTTGAGTACTTTCAAATGTGTTTGCCGGCTGATATGGGCCAGCAATTCATCTTCCTGAGTACTATGTTGGAGACAGTAAGCAAATAATTCTTCACCGATCATTATCCTTTGGGTAAATAAGTGAGAAAGCTGAATTTTTCATCATCATAAACCTCGTTAGCCAGGTCTTGCAGGTCTTCTGCCGTGCAGGAACGGATTTTGGAAAATATATCCTCCAACGATTCAATCCTGCCTTTATCCAGCAGGCTTTTGCCGTATACCAGCATCAAACCTGAATAATTCTCCTCTGCCATGGCCATTTGCCCAATGGTTTGTTCCTTTCCCATGTGCAACTGCATGGTGCCCAACTTTTTTTCGCGGATTTTTTTGATTTCCCTGAGCACGATTCTTTTTGCCTTGGCAGCAGTTTTTTCTTCGGTCCCATAATAAATACCTATGAAACCCGTATCAGTAAAGGCCTGATAGATGGATTCTATGCTGTACACCAGCCCATGTTTTTCCCTCAGGGCCATGTTGAGTCTGGAATTCATGCTCGGTCCCCCCAGGATATTATTCAGCAGGTAAAGCTGAAAACGCCTGTCATCTTTGATGGATAGAGCTGGTTTGCCTATGGCACAATGGGTTTGGGTCAGTTCCTTGTAGTAGATGTTGGTTTTGGGTTGGTAGCCATTGGTGGATTGTCTTACCGCAAGACTTTGCTTCGCAGGGATAGCTTCCAGTAATGGTTCGAGCCTTTTCAGGGCCTTTTTAAAGCTGATATTGCCAACCACCGAACAAACAATCCTGGAGGTGTCCATGTGCTTTTGTATAAACTGTATAAAATCCTCCTGGCTGAAACTGCCCACAGTTTCTTCCGTGCCCAGGATGTTATACCCCAGGGAATGGTCTGGATACAAAAGGGCATCAAATTCATCCTGTAATGAATCTTCAGGAGAATCCCTGTACATGGCCATTTCTTCCAAAATGACCTGCCTTTCTTTGTCTATTTGCTTTGGGGGAAAAATACTATGGAAAGTAATGTCACAAAGCAGGTCAGCCGCCTTATCCCAGTGCTGCTGGAGTACCGTTGCGTAAAAGCAGATTTTTTCCTTAGTGGTGTAGGCATTCAACTCGCCTCCTACGGAATCCAACCGATTGATGATGTGAAAGGCTTTTCTTTTTTCAGTGCCCTTGAATGCCATGTGTTCCCAAAAATGGGCCAATCCCTGCTGGGAATACAATTCATCCCTGCTGCCAATATCCAGCACAAATCCACAGTGCACCAACCTGGTACTATTGACCTCCTGATGAACGATTCTGATCCCGTTTTTTAATTCCTTGATTTGGTATGCCATGAGACGCTTTTCAAAGCACAAAAATAAGAGCAAATATTGGGAAAGAAACCGGTAGGCCGAAAAAATGGATGCCCGTAGGTATTGGTGACATTGGCAGTTTGGCCACAAAATCATCAAACCCCCATTAGTTGACCGGATAGTGTCAGTTTCTCCCTAAACTTACCTGACGATTAATTTCAACCGTTGGACTTTTTTTTCATAATGGATTTCAAGAATCAACAGTCCTTTCGGTAAGTTTTTCATTTCCTCGTTCAGGTCAATGATGTTTTTGTTCCATTCCTTTTCTCTGCTGAAAGTTACTGCTGGAGAAATAAACCTTATTTTCACTGTTTGGAATTCAGGAATTACCGGTCCCACATAGTGTAACCAGAGGGCCTTTTCTTTAAAGGGGTTGGGATAAATTTTCCAATCAGGAGCATTTTGGGGTCTCTCCGGTACCATCGCAGAAATTGTTTCACCGTATTCACTGCTTCCGTCCAGGTTGAACTGCCGAATCCGGTAATATACCCTTTGCCCATTTTCTGGCACAAATTTATCCTTGAAAGTATAATGACTGGTAACTTGGCTGTTTCCCACACTTTTGACCTCTCCTATAGCCTCAAAATTGTTTATGGACCCGATGGATTTTTGAATGACAAAATGGCTGGACGCTGTTTCCTTGTAGGTGGACCAATTCAAAATGGCTGTCGACTGATCATGATTGAATGAAACTTTCATTTTTCCCCAGGTGATAGGCAATGCCCCAAAATACAACACTTCAAATGTCCACTCACTGGAGCAGCCAAAACTGTCAGTGACGGTAAGGAAATAATCACCTGCTACAAGTTCCGTGAGGTTTTGCTGGTCACTCGTGAAACCATCAGGTCCAGTCCAGGCAAGGGTGTAATCTCCAGTACTGTGGATATCCAGGCTGATGGCCCCATTGGGGTTTTCGTCATCTGTATGGTCTGTGGTTGTTCCCGTCAAATCAATTTCCTCAGGGACTTGAACGGATAAATTGAAGGTGTTTTCGGTGCCATTGGCGTCAGTAACCGTAAGTTCAGCTGTTCCGGATCCGTTATACTCCACATTGGGATTGGCAAGGGTTGAGCTACTGACGGTGGCATTGGTAAAACTCCAATCGTATTGATAATTTTCCCTTCCACCATTCGTGGTGCTTGTGAAGTACACGGTACTTGTCCCATCAGCTGGGCAATCATAGCTGTATTCAAACTGAACCGCCAGCGGAGCATCCACCACGATGTCCGAAGTTAACTGGCATTGACCTTTAGGGTAATCATTACATACGTACTCCTCTGAGAAGTCCCCTGATCCACTGGTAGTCCATGCCATCAGCGAATTACTTAAGACTACTTCCTCTCCACAGACCCAGTTTAAGGGAAATGCAGTCAGGGTCAGGGTATCAGCTGTGGTTTTTGCAGGTGGAATAATTCCAAAATAATAATTCAGAAACATGGTATTGCCACCCACCGACAGGTCAGCTAATAAACGCCCATTGCTTACCCCACTACTTGAACTCGTCTGGTAAACAAAGGAAATATAGGTAGTTTGCTCTATTCCCGGCGTACAGGTCAGCAGGGAGCTGGTGATGGGGCTGCCGTCCAGATCACTCAGGTAAACAGATTCTATGGTATAGTTGTTGGAGGTGCAAGACCCCTCACAATCCCTGAGATCTAGTAAATCATCCTGATTTTGAGCAAATCCACCAAGGGCTAAACCCATTACCAGGCATGTCAAAAACAATATTCTAATGACAAACCTCATTTTTCATCAGTCGAAAATTCTATATTATCCCTTATCTAATGATTTTTATGGGATAGTAAAGTAAATATACGAAATTTAATTCTATTTTTTAGTGAGAAGTTCAAATTGGGATACGGTAACCAGTTATTATCAGTTGGGTAGTTGGCGACTATGTTTACAGGAAATGACATCCCTTTTTTCTGGTCTTTAATCTGTTCGAAAATTTCTTAATTTTTTTTTAAGGAGGTTTTTCGAGCCCAAATGCACTTTCCTTAAAACGATTTACATTTATCATTTTTCGTAATCAAGGTCACCGTAATCTATTGATTTTCATCACTTTTACAGGTTTGGAAATTTCCTTTTTTGTCCTCAACTTTGGCTTTAGATAGGTACTGAAAGGATAGAAAAACCTGTTGAATTGTTAAATTTTTAACTTTTACATGTTATGAAAAATCAATCGAAGTTAATTTTGGCCAATTTGTTTGCTTTGGTCTCTGTATTGGTGATTCTCGCCATTTCACAGCTTTTGAATGTGAACATGGCTTTGGGGTCAGGAGCGGTGTTTCCACAGACGTTGCTATTGGTAGTCCCTCAACTGGGATTTGTATATTTACTCTGGAAGTCTTTCAAATTGGAAAAAGCCAAAGCATTTTCCTGATTTTTTTAATTGGTTTATTTGTTGGTTCGGACCGGCCATTCATAGGAAGTATGAGTGGCCGGTTTTTTTATAGAAAAACAATTACCTGCTGGTCCCATCTTACTTTTGTATAATGACTTTTTTAAAGATGTCATGGGCCTGCTTTCGTTGAACATGTATCAGGTAAACTCCCCCAGCCAGGTTGGAAACATCAAAAAATACCGTTCCCTCCCGGCTGTCCCGGGTCTCCATTGTTTGGCCCCATTGATTGATCAGGCTCACCGAATGAGAGGGTCCGATTTGATGAACGAATAAAATTTGGTTGGCCGGATTGGGATATATTTGGATAACATCTGAATCATCCGCATCAGAGACTCCCAAAATCAGGCTGTTGGCCAGGAGCTTTTTTGGGTCCAGTCGTATTTTTACTGGCAGGTGATCAGAGGTGTTGGTCAGAAAGTTAGTCCAGCCACGATCGGGTACTACTATCCTTGCAGATTGTGAAAGGTAGCTTTCAGCCAGTTCATGGCTGAGGATCACGTGATCAATGATATCTTCCGAAAGAATGTAAGACCTTAACCCCGCCTGGGACAGGGCAAGCGTAACCGGGAAATAGTT
Organism: Cyclobacterium sp. SYSU L10401; assembly: GCF_010993705.1. Lineage (GTDB taxonomy): Bacteria > Bacteroidota > Bacteroidia > Cytophagales > Cyclobacteriaceae > Cyclobacterium. Next base: position 1,050,248 of record NZ_WOFO01000001.1, read on the forward strand.
TTCCTGATCCAGCATAAAATGGATAAATGAAGTTTCGGAACCGGATACAGTAGAGGCACTGGTATCCGAAATGGTTTTGTCCAGGTCATCATTAAAATCTCCAAGGATAAGCAGGGGCTCTTTTCCATAATAATGATCCAAAGAATCCTTTAGTACCGCCAGGTCATATTTTCTCATGGCATACCTTGGATTGGTGGCACTTTCCCCACCGCCATTGGACCGGGCATGCAGATTGACCAGCGAAATGGTTTGTTGGATACCATCCACCCGGGTTTCTGCTTCCATTAAGAAAGGAAGTCGGCCACTGGCCCAAAAGCGGTTGGGGTCAGAGGGGTATTCCGCAAGCGCCTCTGAGGTGACTCCTTGTAAAAGTACCCTTGAGGATAAGGGCTTTACGTTAGCGGTTTTGTAAAGGAAAGCCAGCTTTTGGGCAGAATCAAAGGCCTCCGGTCCATAGGAGACAGCCGGAGAAATCACTGCTTCATAGCCTTCCAGTGTCGCCAGGAGCTTATCGAACTGATTGAGGTTGGTGATTTCCTGCAAGGCATAGATATCGGCATTAATGGATTGGATCAACCGGCTTACATTTTCCAACTGCAGTCCGGGATCCGAGGGACCCTGATAGGGGAGGTCTGAGCCAAACCAGAACAAATTCCAGGTGACAATATCCAGGGTTTTTTCCTGACTTAGGGTAGACCCGGAAAGAAATGAAACCTGCTGTAAGGTATCTGCGAAGGAGAAGGAAATCGGACCATGGAAAGCCCCATCTGATTGTGGTTCGAAACGTATCCATAGCCTATTGTTTTGGCCAGCCTCTTCAGCGGTATAGGAAAGGCTTCGGGTGAATCCATTGGGTGTTTTGGAAATGCCAAAACCTTCCGCTACCTGAATATTGAGATCCCCGACAGGCTCAGCCAATAAGAATTCAAAACCTTTGATTTCAGTACTGGCCTGCCCCAAAGGCACCGTTCCAAAATGCATGTAGTCAGTATTTCCCAGGTTGGTGCTAAGAAAGGGTTTTGGTGGTTTGTCAGCATTGGTGATGGTCCAATCGTCTAATGTCCAACGGGCGGCACCCTGTTCCGGAGAAGAAAAATAGACTATTGCCAGCCGTATTGGGTGGGTTTTAAATGGGGCAAGGTTGATTTTTCCTGAGTAGGTCCATTCATCCCCCCGGGCAAATCTGTCTCCGAGAGGAATCCACTGAGAGCTTGTAGGGTCGCCGGTATCATAATCTGTTGAAACATATAGTTTAGGCCTCGGTCCATCAAAGGCCACCCTGCTGAAAAATGAAAGTAAAGGGTACTGAAAATTATCCAGGTCATATTCAGGACTGATCAGCCAATTTTCATTTTTCAGTGCGGTACCTGCGTAGCCATTGACCTGTAGGGCATTTGATTGACCGCTTTTCGTATGGATGTCCTTATGGCCAAAAGTAGTACAGGCCCATTGTTGATTGCCGGCAACCCCGAAAATATACCAACCTTGTGGAATACCCTCCACACAAGTCTGGTTAAAATCCTCTTTTATGGATAAGGCATCACCTGATGTTTGGGACGAAAGTGCCTGGGTATTAAAAAAATGTATTTTGCCAAACAACACCAAAAGGAAATACAGCAGGTACATTTATTGAAGAATTTGGCCTGTAAGTAAATTGATCAATTGAATTTAGTTAAAAAAAAGTAAAAAATAGAATCCAGCAATAAGGTATTTTGATAGCCTGTGTTTTTCCTGAAAGTCTGATTTACGTTTATTGGGTGTAGTATTAGGTTAGTAGGTTTAATTTTTATTTAGGCAAGACCACAAGATATTTTTGATTGATGAATATTAGAATGCTGTTTTCGCTGAGTCATTTCTGAAACTTCTTAAAGAACGACAAAATTTCCGTGTACTTTTCCATAAGAAAAATTACCCAGTGCCCTTTCGCCGGGTCAGCCGATTTATTTTGCGGTTTATTCAAATTTTCAAAGAATTGGCACATTTTTTTCGGTAATTACTATTAACCAACAAAAAATAAAAATTTTGATTATGTTAAAGAAATTAAATCTCATACTACTTACTATAGGCATAGCAACATTTGCATTTGCCTGCGGTTCCGGAAGCAACAATACCAATGAAGAAATGAGTTCTGACGATGAAATGATGGCTATGGAAACCGAGCCTGAAACAACGGAACTCGAGTCAGCAGTAGCTGTAATTTCCGGAGCAAGTGGAAGCAATGTTAGCGGATCGGCAACATTCACGGAATTGGAAAATGGAAAGGTTAGCCTGGTGATCCATGTAGAAAATCTTTCTGAGGGAGAACATGCGCTCCACCTTCATGAAAATGGTGATTGCAGTGCAGCAGATGCTACTTCGGCAGGCGGGCATTGGAATCCAACAGATGATCCCCATGGAAAACGGGGAGAAAATGAGTACCACAGTGGTGATATTGACAATATGGTCGTTGGGGAAGACGGGGTAGGTACCGTCGAGATGGAAGTTGAAGGTTGGACCATAGGCGATGGAGCAAATAGTGATATCCTTAACAAGGCGGTGATTATCCATGCTGATGCCGATGACTTTACTTCCCAGCCTTCCGGTGCAGCCGGTGCAAGGGTAGCCTGTGGAGTGATTCAGGCTGGCAGTTGATCATTAAATTCCCTGGGAAAAATTATGCTTAAGGCATAGACCAATCTGGATTTTCAGAGCAAAATGGATAAATACATTTGCAGGGTGTGGTTTCAATTTCCCATTTAGGATCAAAAATTATCCAAAAAAGAAAAGGAAGAATCTTTAAAAAAACCCAATGGTACCTACCATTGGGTTTTTTAAAGATTTACCACTTGCTAAGTGGAGGAAGACGCTTTTTCTAAGGGAAAAACTTGAATGATTAACCTCTAAAAACCGTAAATTTCTTTACGGAATAGAGAAAAAAAAATTACATTTATAATACAAGATTGATTTATACCCCATAAATAACCTTAGTGAATCGCTTCATTCAACATATTAATAGGAACCATCCATTTTCAATAGGTATTTTATTTGGGTTTTTATTGTTCTTTTTGAACCTGACTCTTTACCAGAGTTGGTCTGGAAACAGCCGGGAAACAGTGGAAACCAAAGTCAGCAAAAGCGATTCAGAACGAAGCCCTATCCAAGACCCAGACAATAGTGATTCATCCCCGGTAGGAGAAGAAGACCAGAGAGACAGTCCGGATGAGCAGAATTGGGAGAGTTTCTACGGTTTTGGTGGTATACTTTATGTTTCAGAAAAAGGGAATACCATCTATTTGTTCTCCCTCAAGCAGCTGGAAGACAGCTATTTTAACCGAAGACATGTCTTGCTTTTTGTTCTTCACCATTCGTGGAGGAGTTTTATTTCTGATTATTAGCCAATGATAAAGGCTATCCCTGCCATCATACCTTTAATAATTAATCTCATTTATGGTGTTCACCATACGAAAAGAATTTTTAAAGATTCAGTTTAAACCTGCCACATCTAAAATCAGAACTACAAGACATGTTATTAATATTAGGACCCACCCAAGGAAAAATTATTGCAGTAAAAGTCATGGAAAAAATTACCCATGAGGATTATGGAAAGCTTTTGCCTCTTTTGAACAATAAAATCAATTCCAATGGAGAGGCTTATTTTTACATGGAGATGGAGGAGTTTGATCTGGAGGCTTTTCATTCATTTTGGGAAGAGATGAAATTTGATACCAGTCACTTCTGTAATTTCAGTAAAATAGCGCTGATAGGAAGCACTGATTGGAAAACATCCAGGATGGAAATTGTCACCAAATTTGGTTTCAAAGCAACCCGTTATTATGACACTTCTGAAAAATCGCAGGCCTTATCCTGGTTAAAAAACAGTTCCAAAATAGATCTGCCAGCCAATAAAAAGCAAGTCGTATAAATTGTCTGTATTTCATTGGCCTGTCTTTCGGGATTTCTTGTCCCCCATCCGGATCAGGCAAACCCAAAGATAAAGGGGAAAAGGAAGGTCACAATAATGCTCCAGATAAAATATACCGGAAGATATAGCCCAATGGTTTCCCCTACCCGGGTAATTTGCCCCTGCTTTAAAGTGACCTGATAGAGTTGAAAAGTCACCATCAGAAGATGGATTAAAATCAACACATTTCCTCCCAGAACAGCAGCCCTGTTTGGGCTCATGCCCCATTCGGAGATGCGGAAAAGGATGGCGGAAACTGCGATTCCGTTTACAATCAGGGTGAGCACTGATAACAGCAAAAGAACCCAGATTTCCCTTTTGTGGTTACTGATGTTGGCTATTTCAGAAACAGAAAACAATATGATGGCCATTACTCCAATCAAAAGCCCATTGAAAGTCAACAAAAACTCCCGGTCATTATAGGGGTCTTTTCCTGTAAAGCTCATGGCCAGCAAATACATCAGCAGCATACCCAATACCAAAGGAGAGAAGATTTTAGCGATAACGGGAGAAACCTTCCCGACCAACTGGGGATTGGTCTGGGTCAGATAGGTCCCAGCTATGGGGGCTGCACAGAGCCCGAAAATACCGATATAATCAAAATAAAATCTTTCAATTTGAATGTCAATAGCAGTAAAAAGCCCAATGGTCAGGGCAGTCAAAAGTCCCCCTGCCATCAATATGAGTGTAGTCATGATGATGGTGTCACCATTATACCTCATGTATCCTAGCCATTTCCGGGGATGGTTGCCATTTCCACCCATAAAAGCCCATCCCAAAATCACCCATAGAAATAGAAGCAGGTGCATACTGGAAAGTAGCAGGGTATCGCTTTCCGGCAAATCGGGGAAAAGATTGATATAAACCAACCCCAGCAGGGAAGCCAATGCCATGGGTAAAATTTTCTTTAGAGGCAACTGGTGTTTTCGGATAAAATAGGCCGTTAAGCCCGGAAAGATGATGAATCCTATATTTCTGGCATAGAAGTAATCTTCTTCCAGGTGTAGAATGGCAGGTAATTTGGCAATAAGGCCAGCTATAGCTGAGACCATGATCAGGAACAACAGGTCCTTCCTTGTACCCCAAACAAACTCAGGTTCTGTATAATTTAACCTTTCATTCCAGTAAGCTGCCAGTGGGCTGCCTTTAATTTGAGGGTAAAGGGAATTGAATGTCTGTTTAAAAACTGTTTTGTTGGACCGGTATAGTTTTTCAAGTTGTCCGGGATCGTTTAAGTGGTCAATGATTGATTTTTTCATGTGTCTATAATTTGTTCTTTAATGGTCACATGGAATCTCGCATGTCTGATAGTCATTCCAGTGTGTGACGGCTACGTCATGCTCGATTTCATCTGTTTATAATTTGTTTTAAGCGGTCAGATGGAATCTTTGACGATTAAAATAATCATTGCCCTGTGTGTTTAATGATTATTTTAATCGTGTCGATTTCATGAATTTATCGTTGAATGTGATGAAGCAATGGAATGGCTGAAACCAATAAAAGGAGGTTAACCTGAATGCCAAGGTTTAACAGGTCAATTGGTATTTTAAAAGAACTTTGTATTTCAAAGTGTGTACAACTTTCTATTCTCGTCATGTTTTTTAAGGTCATAGGTTTTAGTTTGGGTCCTCCTGAATAATTTTGGCTATGGTGGTTTTAGGAAGTGCCTTTATTCCGAAAGTCCCTGTATCAGTTTTTCCAATGCCTCCAGGTGTGCATCAAAGGCCTTTTTTCCGCTTTCGGTTATGAAATATTTGGTATTGGGTTTTCTGCCCACAAAGGATTTTTTCACTCCAATAAAGCCTTCTTTTTCCAGGGCCTTTAGGTGGCTTGCCAGGTTTCCGTCCGTCAAATCAAGAAAGGTTTTCAGAGCATTGAAATCCATTTGATCATTTACAGCCAGGGAGGACATGATTCCGAGCCTGATCCGGCTTTCAAACGCTTTATGTAACCCATCGATTGATATTTTCACCTTTCGTACCTGAAGTGCATATAGATTCCGTAAACAATATGTGCCAGTCCAAATCCCATTGCCCAAAGCAAAAGCCCGTAGCCAATGAACCAGGAACTGATCAGCCCCAAACCCAACTGAACAAGTCCCAAAATTTTGACTACCCTAAACGTAAAGTTTCCAGCATTATCAGACCATAAAACAATAAAGAAAAGGGGGCCAAAAGTCCAAATAAACCCTTTGAAATCAGCATAAGGATCAACAGGCCTCCAGTGACCAGGATCAGGATGATTAAGGCCAAACCCATCAAATGCGGCAGGCCTGAATTACTGGTAAGAAAAGCATCGTCAGAGATAGTCGCCGGATTAAAATAAAGTACCTTATATGCGATCCAGGCACCGATCAGGGCACAGGTGCCTGCCAAAATACCTGTCCAACCGGATAGCGACAAGAATTTGGAGGAGCGCTCCATCATGGACCGAATCTCAGATATGTCCCGTATATAATCCAGGTTATTTTTCATTTAAAAGTACTTTTAAATTCAAAGTTAAATCAAATCCAGTTTTTCTGCAAAGGTTGAACAAAATATTTTTTAGGCTTCCCTCAGAAAAAACTGCCATCTTATGTCACCGGCATAGGATGCATCCTGGGAAAATTTATTTCAGGTAAAAACTACGATCTCTGCCGGCTGTGTTTTGTGGATTATCCTGTAAATAAAATCTCCCTCTTCCCGCTAAAACTCTATACGGTAACTGATTAATGGAATTAAAGGGAACTGGTAGGCAGTTTCGAGGGCTCCTTCCATGGGCTCAAAATAGGTTCCCAATGGCTGCACCTGGCTGTGCAGGCCAAACCCCAGACTTAGTCGTTGTTTATCATCCATCGCATAAGAAGCACTCAATCTCGGTTCTATGGAGTTAGAATGATTCAATAGGAGTAGCAGGTAATGCACCCCCACATTCATGGTCCATTCCCTGCTTGCCTTGAAATTGAGTTCATGGCGCAAGGTTTTCTTTCCCAGGAAAGACAAACTGAGGGGGTATTCTCCCCTATTCAGGATTTAAATTTTTAGTAACCAATTATCCTTAAATACGTTTTAATGAAAAAGTTCTGTTTTCAATTGAAATTCCCCGGCCATGAAAAAAATACTACTTGTATTCATTGGAATCATTTTATACTCAAGTACTTCATTCGGGCAAAATTTATTTAAATTCAAGCCTCATACCTTTGGTATGGCTCAGTTACCCAAATTTCCCGTCCTATCTGGTTTTGCCTGGATACAAAACCCCTTGCCCAAACCCGGAGCTCAGGTAATAGCTGGTAATGAACTGCTCATGGCAAATATCAATAGGTTCAGGCAAATTGATGACATTAAAATGCCTTTGCCGGAAAAAGTCACCATGCCCATTATTGACCTTTCCAAAGGACTTTCTTCCAATTTGCCCATTAAAAAATTTCCAGCGGATTATCCCTCCAACATGCCCATAATAGGTGGGAAGACGCAAATTCTTCCAGAGGGTTTGAATGAGGGCGATGCCCCAATTATTATTCCTGATGCCAGGAAGCCCTAGACCTTTTGGAGGACTTCTTTTGGATCAAAATCATCTTTACTTCATGTCTTTTTACTGCTGGTAACTAAATTTCGGTATTCTGGGTAGAAAAAATAAATTTTGTTATGGAATGAATCGATGGGTTGGATTAAATATTATTTTGTATCTGATTCTTTTTGTGGGATGCATGGGAAAGGACCTTTGTTAGTTTATTGGTTCATTGTAGTCTGAATATTTGGTAATTATGATTTAATTCTGGATAAAACTTTTGGTATATCTCCTCATTTCAACAAATTATTTTGAATAGTTATTGTTTTTTTCAAACACCTATTGAAAAAATCTATGATAAAAAGTAAATCATAGATACTATCTTTGGACATTAATAAGCTACAAACAAGCAAAAAGCATGAAGAAATCAATGGTATATAGTTTACTTCTGTTAATAGGAGTCCTATTTTCAGGATGCGAGAATAGTAAAGAACTAGGGAATCAGGCGGATGGGTATTCCGGTGCTACCCAGAAAAGCAATTCCAATCGAATTGCTACCAGCAACAGTGATTGGTGGCCCAATCAGTTGAACCTGAGTATTCTTAGACATAACTCTTCATTATCCAATCCAATGGGAGAGGATTTTAATTATGTAGAAGAATTTAATAGTCTGGATTATGAAGTCCTGAAAAAGGACATTGAAGCGGTGATGACTGAATCACAGGATTGGTGGCCGGCAGATTACGGTCACTATGGAGGTTTGTTTATTCGAATGGCCTGGCATAGCGCCGGCACATACAGGACCGGTGATGGTCGCGGTGGTTCCCGTTCCGGGCAACAGCGCTTTGCACCGCTTAATAGCTGGCCTGATAATGCCAATTTGGATAAGGCAAGACGCTTGCTGTGGCCTATAAAACAAAAATATGGGGACAAAATTTCCTGGGCAGATTTAATGGTCCTTACGGGTAATGTCGCTCTGGAATCCATGGGATTTAAAACTTTTGGCTTTGCCGGGGGCAGGGAAGACGTTTACGAACCGGAACTGGACGTGTATTGGGGAGCTGAGAACAAATGGCTGGGTGATGAAAAACGCTATACAGGAGACAGGGAATTGGAAAACCCACTAGCTGCTGTTCAAATGGGCCTGATTTATGTCAATCCGGAAGGGCCCAATGGAAATCCGGATCCTGTACTTGCTGCACATGATATTCGTGAAACTTTCGGAAGGATGGGCATGAACGATGAAGAAACAGTCGCCTTGATCGCAGGTGGGCATACCCTGGGAAAAACCCACGGGGCAGGGGATGCATCCAATGTAGGACCTGAGCCTGAAGCGGAAAGTATTGAAGCACAGGGTTTGGGATGGAAAAGCACCTATAAATCGGGCAAAGGTCCTGATGCCATTACCTCTGGTTTGGAGGTCATCTGGACATCCACTCCTGCAAAATGGAGTCATTTATTCTTTTTCAATTTGTTTGAAAACGAATGGGAGTTGACAAAAAGTCCGGCGGGAGCGCATCAGTGGGTAGCCAAAGACCCAAAAATGATGGTTCCGGATGCCTTTGATCCGGAAAAAGAACACAAACCAACCATGTTGACCACCGATTTGTCGTTGCGGTTTGATCCGGTATATGAAAAGATCTCCAGGAGCTTTTATGAAAACCCGGAAAAATTTAACGATGCCTTTGCCCGTGCCTGGTTTAAACTTACGCATAGAGATATGGGGCCAAAGACCACCTATTTAGGCCCTGAGGCACCCACAGAAGATTTAATCTGGCAGGATCCCATTCCTGCCGTAAACCATACACTTATCAATGATCAGGACATTGTGGCTTTGAAAACGAGCCTTTTGAATTCCGGTTTGTCGATAAGCGAGATGGTGAGTACTGCCTGGGCATCCGCCTCTACCTACCGGGGTTCGGATAGGAGGGGAGGAGCCAATGGTGCCCGCATCCGTCTGGCTCCTCAAAAAGACTGGGAAGTAAACAATCCGGGACAATTACAGAAGGTGTTGGGTGTGCTTGAAGAAATTCAGGGTGATTTCAACGAGAAATCGGCAAATAAAAAAGTATCCCTGGCAGATTTGATTGTCCTTGCAGGCAATGCAGCGGTGGAAAAAGCAGCGGCTAATGCAGGTTATTCCGTGAAAGTTCCTTTTATTCCTGGTCGCATGGATGCTACACAGGAACAAACCGATGTGGAATCTTTTGCCTTGCTTGAGCCCATGGCGGATGGTTTTCGGAATTATTTAAAAACCCAATACACCATTTCTACGGAAGAGTTGCTGTTAGACAAGGCACAGTTATTGACCCTTACAGCTCCCGAAATGACAGTGCTGGTGGGTGGGATGCGTGTGCTAAATGCCAACTTTGACGGTTCCGGACATGGGATTTTTTCAGACAAAAAAGAGACGCTTTCCAACGAATTTTTTGTACACCTGATGGACATGAGTACCGAATGGAAAGCCAATTCGGACACCAAAGAAACCTTTGAGGGCAGGGATAGAAAGACAGGTGAATTGAAGTGGACAGCTTCCCGAGCAGATCTGATATTTGGTTCCAATTCTGAATTAAGGGCTTTGGCAGAAGTATATGCAAGCGAAACGTCTAAAGAAAAATTTGTCACAGACTTTGTTTCCGCTTGGGACAAGGTGATGAAGCTTGATCGATTTGACCTGATATATCAATGAGGTATGACTTCTTAAGGCTTACCTTTTTGGGTTAAAAATCAACTTTATAGAAAGCCAGATCCTTGGGTCTGGCTTTTTTATTTTTCGCCTGGTGGTTTTCTGTTAATTCCCTTTGAGAAAACAATTTTTCCCATAAAAATGAGTAGATTTATTCTTGTAATAAAACTAAACTGATACGCTGGTAACCAAGGTTATGGGAATAATTAATTCAATATTAGGCAATGCAGGCGCAGTCAATAAAGAAACCCTCCAAAGGGATTACGGAAGAATACTGACCGCAGAAGAGCAAATAGAAACGGGGTTTAAGCTTTTCAGGGATACCTTCATCTTTACCAATAAACGACTGGTCCTGGTAGACAAGCAAGGGCTTACTGGGAGAAAATCCGAATACCTTTCCTTGCCCTACAAGAGCATTTCCCGCTTTAGTATAGAGACGGCAGGAACGTTTGATTTGGATGCAGAATTAAAAATTTGGATTTCTAGTGACTCGCAGCCGACGGTGAGTAAGAAGTTTAATAAATCGGTGGATGTCTATGAAGTACAGAAATTACTGGCGGGTTTTGTACTTGGGTAATGGATTTTCCCAAATGCCTGCTTTTTAAAGCTTCATGTATACCCCATTAACCTGGCAAACCAATACAACTAACGATTGAGTAAATTTATTTTGTATAACGATAATTTTCCGTAATTAATGTCCCTTATTCTATGCCCATGAAAAACCTGATAATCCCCTTTCTATCCAGTTGCTTTATGTTGCTTTCCTTTACCGTTCTGTCCCAGGAGCGGCCAAATATCGTACTGATTATGGCTGATGACCTCGGCGGTAGAGACTTGCCAGCCTATGGAAATCGATTCAACGAGACACCCAATATTGACAAATTGGTCAGTCAGGGAATGCTGTTTCACAACGCTTATGCGGCTCCGGTTTGTTCGCCAACCCGGGCCAGTATACAAGCGGGTCAATATCCTGCCAGAGTAGGTATATTCGATTTTATTCCCGGTCATTGGCGCCCTTACGAAGAGGTTACCGTTCCCCACCACCAGGTTCAGCACCTGCCAGATAAGATAGTTACTATGGGCAATGCCATGCAATCGGCAGGCTATACTACTGGTTATTTTGGCAAATGGCATTTGGGAAATAACGCCGAGCACCTGCCCCACAACAGGGGATATGATAAAGCCTATATGTATGCAGGCGGTGGCTTCTACCAACCCCGATTTGTTCCGGAATATACGTCTGCTGAAGGGGCACGACTGAGTGAAACCCTCACCAGCATGGGGGTTGATTTCATCGCTGAGAATAAAGAAAATCCTTTTTTTCTCTTCATTTCTCATTACGATGTGCACGTGCAGTTGGACGCAGATAGGGACCTGATTGAAAAATACCTCAACAAACCGAAGGATCTGGATTATGCCAGCAATGCCGTGTATGCAGCGATGATTTCTCATATAGACGAAAGCGTGGGTACGGTCATGGAGGCCATCGATGAAATGGGCCTGGCTGACAATACGGTATTTATTTTCTATTCCGATAACGGAGGAGTGGATAACCGGTTTGACAATATTCCACTGCTAGGAGGGGATAGTAAAGACGTTTATCCGGAGGGTCATCCCCTCCGCTATATTGCCACGACCAATGCGCCGCTGCGGGCAGGAAAGGGAACGCTTTATGAAGGAGGGATCCGGGTGCCCTTAATCGTTCGCTGGCCGGAAAAGGTAGAAGCTGGGAGTACTTCTGAGGCAATTGTTTCCAGCGTGGACTTTTACCCTACTTTTTTGGACCTGGGAAAGGGTGAACGGCCACCAGATCAGGTGCTTGACGGGTATTCTATGGTGCCTTCCCTGACAGAAAACAGGTATGACCCGGAACGGGAAGTGTTCACCCATTATCCTGTGTACCATCACGAGCAGCCCATGTCGGCTTTGAGAAAAGGCTCCTGGAAAATCATAGAAAACCTGGTTTCAGGAGAGTTTGACTTGTATAACCTGCGGTACGATGTCAACGAAATGACCGACCTTAAATTTAGTTATCCCGAAAAGTTGGCTGAAATGAAGTCCGCATTAAAAAAATGGCAAACGGAAACCAAGGCCCAAAACCCGGTCCCAAATCCTGATTTTGACCCGGCCAAAAGGTACGAATGGGGTACCAATCCATTCAGGTAAATGAAGTAAAAACGCATCAGAAGCAAAATAAACATACTATGGGAAAGAAAATGTGGGTATTCGTAGCCTTACCAGTACTCTTGCTGGGTATGGCGAGCATGGTAAAAGGCCCCTTTCGTGAACTTTCGCTGAAAAAAAGCGACTGGCGCATGGGCGTAGCTTTGTACTCCTTTAACCGGTTTCCTTTTTCCAGCTCCTTAGAAAAAGCGAAAGCTGCCGGAGTAAAATACGTGGAAGGCTTTGATTTTCATAAAATGGGTGGCGATTTTGGAGAAAAAACAATGAAAGATCTTGGACCCTCAGAGGCAAAGACAGTAATGATGCTCTTGAAGGACAATGGGTTAAAAATGAGATCCATGTACGTGGGAACAGCCCAGACTGAAGCCGACTGGCGCAAAGCCTTTGAACTGGCCAAATCTTTAAAAGTACAATACCTGGTAGCTGAACCCAAAAGAGCCCACTGGGACATGGTGGATCAGGTTGCGGGAGAGTTCAATATCAAAGTTGCGCTTCACCAGCATTCCAGAGAGGCCGGAAGTATTTACTGGCATCCCGATTCGGTATTGTCGGCGGTCAAAAATCACCCCAATTTCGGAGCTTGTGGAGATCTGGGACATTGGGTCAGAAGCGGGCTTAATCCCGTAGCAAGTTTGAAAAAGCTTGACGGCTACCTGATGAGTATCCACCTCAAGGATCTGGATGCTTACGGCCAGTCTGCCAAGGACCGGATGGTAGGCGAAGGAATAATTGATTTTGAAGCAGTGGTTGCCGAACTCGATAGGCAGGAATTTGATGGGGAGGTCTATGTGGAGTGCGAGCATAATATGGAGGATAACCTGAAGGATGTCCGGCATGCGGTAAGCTATTTTGACAAGCTAAGTCCTTGAGGCAAGGTTCGTGCTTTTTTATCAATAAACGTTAAACCCAATTTGTCATGAATGCCAAAGTATCTCATATTGCCATCATTTATCTGCTTGCCGCTGTTTGTTCCGGAGGCATGTCTCTGGCTCAGGATTTGAATTTAGTGGAGAATGGAACGAGCGAATACCAAATCGTGCTACCGGATGATGCGAGTGTCCAGGAGATTCAGGCGGCCATGGTGTTGCAAGATTATTTGCAACGCATTTCAGATGCCACTATTCCGGTACATCACGATGATGGAAATATTTCCGACCTGGAAATCCTCATTGGAAAAGTAAACAGGCCTGAGGTGAATGGTTTATCTCTTGAAGAACTTGGACCGGAAGGCCATTATATAGGGACCCGTGACCAAAAACTGATTATCCTGGGTGGGCCTGAGAAAGGCGTGATCTATGGGGTATATGCCTTTTTGGAAAATTACCTGGGTTGTAAAAAGTTCACTTCCCAAGTGGATCATATTCCCCGGCAACCTACCATTCACCTGGGGCAGATTGATGAGCTGGAAATTCCGGTTTTCTCTTACAGGGAAGTCTTTTACAATGACGTTTATGACCCCGAATTCATGGACTGGCACAGACTTCATTCCTTTTCCGGCAAAGGTTCCTCCCCCACGGCCTGGGGGTATTGGGTGCATACCTTTCACCAACTTCTGGACCCAAAAGAATACGGAGAATCCAATCCGGAATATTTTAGCTATTATGAAGGAGAGCGACATGCAGGTCTGGTGCCATCCTGGGATGGGAAGAGTGTACAACCTGAGGCACAACTCTGCCTGACCAATCCCGAGGTGTTGGAAATCGTCTGCGAAAACCTGCAAAAGGCAATTGACCAGAATCCCGGTGCGAAATACTGGTCGGTGAGTCAGAATGACAATGTCAATTATTGCCGCTGCGAACACTGTGCAGCCTTGGATGCCCAAAATGCTGCTTTTGCACCAGAGGAAAAGCTATACAAAACTCATGGGAGTGAATATCCCGCACTGGGGATGGGTTCCATGCTTACCTTTGTCAATAAAGTGGCAGAGCGGTTTCCGGATAAAATTATTTCTACGCTGGCCTATCAATACACCCGTGTACCCCCTAAGGATCTGGTGCCTGCAGATAATGTGAATATCATGCTTTGTAGCATAGAGAGCACCAGGAATGAACCTCTTGAGTCTGGAGATCCCGCATTCAGTGAAGACCTGAAAGGCTGGGGTAAGTTGACAGATAATATACTGGTCTGGGATTATAACATTCAGTTTTCAAACCTGCTTTCTCCCTTTCCCAACCTGCGCACCCTGCAACCCAATATCAGGTTCTTAAAGGAAAACCGGGTAAGTGCTGTTTTTGCTCAGGGAAATATCCAGTCCGGAGGAGAATTTGCTGATCTGAGGGCTTACTTATTGACCAAATTGGTCAATGACCCGGAGATAGACCTGGAAAAAGAAATGACCGAATTTCTACTGGCTTATTATGGGCAAGCAGCCGGGCATATCAAGGCCTATATCAATTTGATGCATGAGCACAATCAGTGCGGTACCGGCCGGAAGCTTTCCATCTTTGGAGGACCTGTGCAGGAGCAAGATTCCTACCTGACACCGGACCTAATTGTAGCCTACAATGGTATTTTTGATAAGGCCGAAAGGGCGGTGAGGGATTTTCCGGATCAGCTGGAGCGCGTCAGGTCTGCACGATTACCGGTGACTTACGCCATGCTAGAGATAGAGAAAGAAAATGCCGCTGAGCAGTGGGAAATTTTGGAGTCAGGGAAAAAAAGGAAGTTGCCTAATGAAATCAGCGAACTGCTTTACGACTTTATTTACCACTGTATGCGGACCAAGGTAAGCCGGCTTTCTGAGTGGCATACACCCCCGAAAGAATACCTGGAAAAGTATGCCAAGGTATCTTCAGATGAGTAGGGTAATAATGATAAAAGAAGGCTGTATTTATAATGTGAATTTCATTCTTGTTTCAAAAACCCTGCCTTTGATAATTCATCTGTTTATAATTTGTTTACGCGGTCAGATGCCTGCCTGTCGGACGACAGGGAATCTCGCATGCTTTACAATTATCTCATCGTGTGACGTATTTGTCATGCCTGTCTGCTTCAGGTAGGCTCGATTTCATACAGGATTGTATTTATGACATAACATACAAAGATAAATGAGCTCTAAAATCCGCTGGTACATATTGGCATTGGTATTCCTCGCCACCGGTCTGAATTTTCTGGACCGGCAAGTGTTGTCTATGACGATCATTAAAATCCAGGAGGAGTTGCAAATTTCTGATGTGGAGTATGGCTGGGTCAATACCGGCTTTTTGGTCAGTTATGCCCTGATGTTTACAGTTGGCGGGCGCTTGATTGATAAGGTTGGCGGCAAGTTAGGGTTAGGGTTGTCTGTGGGACTATGGTCTGTTGCCAGTGCACTTCACGGTATCATGAGCAATTTTTACCATTTATTGGGGTTCCGTTTTCTATTGGGAATGGGAGAGGGAGGCTGTTTTCCCGGTGCGGCGAAGACGGTCTACGAATGGTTTGATAAAAAAGAAAGGGCCCTGGCCAATGGAGTTGCCATTGGAGGAGCAGCTATAGGTGCGGTCGTTGCACCTCCCCTGACCATCCTGATATCCGGGCAATATGGATGGCGCTGGGCATTTATCATTCCCGGGATTATCGGCATTGTCTGGGTCATTGCCTGGTTTGCGCCATCCTGGAAGAAAAGCTTGCATGCCGTTTCACGTCGGGAAAGTAAGCAAGCAGGAAGCTCCCTTCAGGTACCGCTGCGCCATTTACTTAAAAACCGGACCGTACAAGCGTTCATTCTGATCCGGTTTTTATTGGACCCGGTATTTTATTTTTTGATGTTTTGGGTCCCCAAATACCTCAATCAGGAAAGGGACCTGTCCTTTGAACGGATAGGTGAACTCTTTTGGATTCCATTCCTGGCCCTCGGACTGTCCAATATCCTGGGGGGGTGGTGCTCTGACAAACTGGTGTCTCGTAACCTGACCATTAATGCTGCCAGGAAATGGGTCATGGGCTTTGCGGCTGCGCTCACGCTGGTGGCTCCGTTTATTTCCACCGTTTCTTCCGTAGCAGTGGCCATTTTACTCATGTCCCTGATGATGCTTGCCCACGGCTTCTGGATTACCAACTATATTACGGCTATAGGGGATGTGTTCGGGAATTATGCCACTTCTTCGGTAGTAGGGCTTTCCGGAACGGCAGGGGCGGTTTCCGGAATGATTTTGAATCCGGTTATAGGCTGGGTTGCCCAAAATCACTCTTATGGGCCTTTATGGCTGGTTTCGGGGATCATGTACCCGCTGGCGTTTGTGATACTGCTGGTTTTTGTTCCGAAGATTACCTCAATGGAATTTTCAGCAAATGGGAAAATGGGCCATGTCATAAATGAATAGCCGTTGAAATTTCAAATTTTTAAACATAGAAAAATGAAAAAGCCGATAAAAGATGTAAAGTCCGGGTCTGATACCTACCAGCTTGAAAGGCGCATGGAATCAAAACCCAGAATAGGGGTGTTTGGCGTTGGGTATTTCAAATATTGGTCTCAGTTTGACGGATTATTGGAAGATCTTTTGAAAAAGCAAGGGATATTCCTGGAGAAATTAAAAAAGCACCAGGTAGAAATCGTTGATTTTGGACTGGTAGATGATGCCCAATCTGCCTATGCCTTGGTGCCAAAACTCAAGGCTGCCCATTTGGATTTGATTTTTTGCGACATGCTCACCTATGCTACTTCCAGCACTTTTGGGGCGGTCATTAAAAACATAGATATCCCCATCGTCCTGGTAGCCCTGCAGCCGGACAAAGCCATGGATTATACCCGGGCATCCACCTACATGCAATTGTATAATGATGATATTTGTTCCCTTCCGGAATTTGCCGGGGTGGCGGTACGATTGGGAAAACAGGTGCCGGAGGTCATTATAGGAACCCTTTACGATGATCCGGGGGCAGAAGTGTTGATTGGAGAATATTGCCGCATTGCCAAGGTTTTGCACGGGCTAAAAACAGCCAGGATCGGACATATCGGGCATCCCATAGAAGCCATGCTGGACATGCATACGGATGCGACCATGCTTACTGCTCATTTTGGTGTACATGTGGTGCAGTGTGAGGCCAATCAAATCGTTCACCAGTACCTACACCAGGTGAGCGAGGCAGAGGTAGCCAGGGAAGAAAAGCGTATCCTTTCCTTCTTTGACACACCGGACCCGGTGTCCGATCCCATTTCGGAAAAATTAAAACCAGCTGATTTAAGCGTAGCCGCAAAGGCCTCCCTGGCCCTGAAAAAATTCGTAAATTCGGAAGAGCTGGATGGTTTGGCCTACTATTACAACGGGGAAGACAACAGTCCTACCCAACTGGTCATGTCTAACCTGATCGTGGGCAATTCCCTGCTGACCAGTTCCGGTTTTCCCATGTGTGGGGAATCAGACTTAAAGACCTGTCTGGCCATGTTTATCATGGACCGCCTGGGGATAGGTGGAAGCTTTGCAGAATTTCACCCGGTAGATTTCAAGGAGAACTTTATTCTGGTCGGCCATGATGGCCCGCACAATATCTCCATCGCTCAGGGGAAGCCAGTCTTACGGAGTTTAAAGAAATACCACGGCAAGCCCGGTTTTGGAGCAGGGGTCGAATTTAAGATCAAGGAAGGCCCCATTACCATGCTGAGCATCAGTTCCACCTTCGAAGGAAAATTCAAATTTGTAATCGCCGAAGGAGAATCGGTGGAAGGGCCCATTCCTCCCACAGGCAACACCAATACACGGGGCTTTTTCAAGCCGGATGTGCGAACCTTTCTCACGAAATGGATCAAGGAAGGCCCTACCCACCACTTTGCTCTGGGTATTGGGCATCATGCCGGCAGCATCCGGAAAGTCGCCCATTACCTGCAGATCGAATCGGTTATCGTGTCTTGAAACTTGTATTCAACCCAATTATGCCATGAAAATTTATCATTGTCCATTTCTCATCCTTGTCGGTTTTTGTTGTTTTTCTCTCCAGTCAACATATGGGCAGGAAGAAAACGCCTATCGCCAATTCAATGAAGGGTTTCAGTCGCCTCCTTCCTATGCTTACCCTAACGTTTACCACTGGTGGTTGGGTGGTCATGTGGACCGCCTTCGGTTAAAAGAAGAAATTCATGCATTTAAGGAAGCGGGGGTATCGGGATTTACCATCTTCGAGATCGGCTCCAGGGATACCGTTCTGGTAGGAACAGGCCCGGAATTTTTGGGGGATGAGTCCCTGAAAACCATTCAATTGGCCGTGGAGGAAGCCGGCAAGTTGGGATTGGAAGTAGGATTGAATACGGCCAGTAGCTGGAATGCAGGAGGAAACTGGTTGACCCCGGAGCATGCCGCCAAATCCATTTATCAATCGAAAGCAACCCTTACCGGAGGGAAAAATCAAAAAGTCACCATTCCTTTTCCCGAAATACCGGAAACCGATCCGAGAGGCAGGAAACGTATGATTGAATTCGATAAGGATGAGCGACCGGTTTATTCCGAAGAGATAGTTGTGTTGGCCCTACCTGAGCTGCCCGGGAAGAGCCGGGCCGATACCAGCCAAATCCGAGACATTTCCGAATTTTTCGATCCGGAAACGGAGATGCTGGATTGGGAGGCACCCGAGGGGGAATGGAAAATTATAAGGTACGTATGTTCCAATTCGGGCGAAAACCTGATCTTGCCGAGTAAATATTCTGCAGGTCCCATCGTGGACCATTACGATGCGGAGGCCACGGCCTTTCATTTCAATTACATCATCGACCGGTTGCAATCGGTGTTGGGGGACCTGAGGCAAACCGCCCTGAAAAGCCTCTACATGGCCAGTTATGAGGCCAGGGGCTTTACCTGGACCCCCACGCTACCGGAGAAATTCAAGTCGATCAACGGATATGAAGTGAAAAAACTCCTGCCTATCCTGTTTGAAGAAGCGGAATTTTCAGCCGAAACAACAGCCAATTTCCGGGCTGATTTTCAGCGGACCTTGTCCGAACTGATGATTCATAATTTTTACATGAAATCCAAAGAAGTCTGCCATGCCCACGGTCTTAAAAACAACAGTGAGGCCGGAGGACCAGGCCTGCCTTTGCACAATGTTCCCGTGGAACCGTTAAAAGCATTGGGCAAAGGGCTGGACATTCCCAGAGGTGAATTCTGGATCAATCACGGCCGGTACAATGAAGACGGAATGGATATTTTGCGAGTAGTGAAAGAAGTTTCTTCGGCGGCTCATATCTATGGCCTGGGAATTGTTGAAATGGAAGCTTTCACCTCTTTTCAACACTGGCAAGAGGGACCTTTTGAAATGAAGCCGATCGGGGACCGGGCTTTTGCAGAAGGCATGAATAAAGTGGTCGTTCACGGGTCCACCCACAATCCGCAGGGAACAGGTGTACCGGGTATCGTGTATCATGCCGGTACCCATTACAATGACAAGCGGGTATGGTGGCCTAAAATCAGGCCTTTTAACGAATACCTGGCCAGGGTCTCCTATATCCTCCAGGAAGCGGATTTTCAGGCCGACTTTCTGTATTATTACGGGGATACCATACCCAATTATGGGGGACACAAGCGGGGCAGATTTTCCCCGGGCGCAGGTTACGATTATGACCTGGTCAATACGGAAATTCTCCTGGGACTTGAAGTACAGGATGGCGAGATCGTAAATCCCAGAAATGGAGCAAAGTTTAGGGCGTTGGCGTTGGCGGAGGAGTATGAAATCCATCCTGAAGTCCTGCTCAAACTGAAAGAGATGGCAGAAAAAGGTGCGGTGATCATGGGCCCGAAACCCAATGGGATCGCCCAACGGAAAGTGAAACCCGGTATGCCGGATATGGAGGGTTGGCTGGATGATTTATGGCAACAATTCAATGCACAAGATTTCAATACAGGAGAGGCTGCTATTTATCGTGATGCAAGCCCTGCTGAAATATTGGATGCACTGGAACTTGCACCAGACCTTGATTATGAAGACAAGGCGGTCTATACGCTCGATTATACCCATTACCAAAAAGAGGGAATGGATTTCTATTTTGTAGTCAATACCACCGGAGAATGGGTTTCCCGAAACCTAACTTTTCGCCAACAGGGAAAAGTACCCGAAGTATGGGATCCCGTTACAGGAAAGATATCCCTTGCATCCATTTATGAGCAAAAAGAAAAACAGCTTACCCTGCCACTTACATTGGCTCCTTACGAAAGCAAATTTGTAACGTTTAGACCAGGCAGAGAAACGGAACATTATGCCCAGATCATCGGAGCTGGTTTACATCCTCCGAAAATTAATTTTCTGGAAGATGGTTTTGAAATTTGGGAAGAGGGAATCTTTGTCTTGCAAGAAGGAGTCGGTGACCGGGAAATCCATGGTCATATCCATGAAAAGGAAATTGCCGGCGCCTGGGAAGTTTCCTTTCCAGAAGGCTGGGGTGCTCCTGAAAAGGCCATTTTTCCAGAACTGAAATCCTGGACGACATCGGATGTGGAGGGTATTAAGTATTTTTCAGGAACAGCGCGTTATGAAAAGCAATTTGTACATGCCTTGCATCCTACCGACCATGCCGATGCCAAAACCTATCTTGATCTGGGGGACCTTTCGCATGTGGCGGAGGTCTGGTTGAACGATAAACCTCTGGGCATTACCTGGTCCAAGCCTTATCGCTTTGACGTAACCGATCTGCTTCGGCCCGGTGTCAATAGCTTGCGGATAGAAGTGGCCAATACCTGGTCCAACCGGATTACGGGAGATGCACTAACCGGAGAAACGTACACCCAAACCCATATCGAGGAAACCAATATCAAGGGGGTTGGGCATATCCGGGTACCCTGGGAGGAGGCACCCTTGATCCCGTCCGGATTGTTTGGGCCCGTGGCACTCCGTACAGTTGTGCCGGTCAAATTACCTCAGTAGTTCCAGGCAGCGAGGATTTTTCACGATCAATTGGTACTCCAAAGGGATTAACCGGTCCCAGTCTGGGGGGGCGGTACCCCTGAAGAAACAGTATCTGTTCAATTTGGAGACAAAACGGCAGCTATATTCATGGCTGCATAAAGGTGTCCATGACGCATATCATATTTTTCATTGGTATCAGTCATAGCGCATCAAAGCCTGGCTCGTTAAATTTGCAATGTCAAAACGATAATGATGAGTAATACCTGGTATTTATCCAATTTATTTTCAGGGGGATGTGGTTTTTTACCGAAAGCCCTAAGAGGATTAATTTTATCAGCTGTCTTTATGGTTTCTTCAAACAACAACTTGTTCTCACAGGAATGGGTTTTCAATCCATTTAAGATTCAGATTGATCCAATGGAAAAGCTCTTATTGGTCAATTTTGAAAAAGATCCCGATTCACTTTATGTTGGCTTTGAACCGCAGGTATTCGATGATGGTAAAAACGGCAGGGGGCATTTGATCATCGGTTGGCGGGTGGATGGAAAGGTAGATGTCTACCACCAAGCTTCCTTAACACTGGATCAGGCCAAATATGACATTGTGGGCAAAGGGCTGGCCAATATGGTTGAAGTGGAAATGCCCCTTGCTTCTTTTGAAATAAATGATTTCGGGGTGCAAGCGGATTACCAATTCATTGACCTTTTGGGCAGAACCATAAAAATCCAAATCTTTGAGCAGAACCCTAAGAGCCGAAAACCTTTTGGGCTACTGGCTCCGATGGGGGATGCTGCTGAAAAACCTTCCGCCATGCCTTTGGTGTTGTTGCACGATTTTTATTTTGTCAGAAGGAAAAGCACTGATTTTCTTGTATCCATTGATGGGAAAGTTCATTCGCCGGATGTTCTTCCGTTACCTATGGACTGGATGAATATGTATTTTGCCAGGTACAGCCCCAAGCCTTTGATCGCAACCTTAAATCCAGCCTATGATGGTCCTCTATTGCAGGAACTGGTGGATGAGGGAGTAGAACAAGTTACGCAGGAAAATGCAACTTTGGAATTGGAGTGGGAGGGCGGTTTTCCCAAATTAAAATCCCTTACCAGACACAACCTGGTGCATGATATCAAGTTTTCGTTTGATCCTTCCTTTCCCCATTTGGAGGCGGTGAAGGCAGGAACATCTCAGGAAGGGCATTTTTTGGTTGAAGGCCACCCGTCTACGGGTTCGATAGCCGGAGATTATATGATCTGTGCCAATAAAGAAAGTATCCTCATGGTATTGGTCCCTTCCAAAGGATGGAAACCCAGGCCAACAAAAATATCACTAAGGTTGCTGTACGCCGTGGGTAAGGTATTCAAGCAGTGGCCCGGTACTTACAGGTGGGAAGCCAGGCTGGAAAAATCCAAAGAGGGTGAATGGCACATGAAATCACATTGGAAAAGGACAGGTAAGGTTTTATAAGATTGGAATGGGTTTCAGTATAAATTACGGGAAGTAAGGAAACAAGTATTTTTTATTATCTTGATCACATAGGGAGGCATTCGTTTGTTGGGTTTCTAAAAAGGTCTTTGGAGAGGTTAAACCCGGATCAAGTATTGGCTTTCGTTATGAAGGCTGAAATTGCAAGAAAATCAGGCAGTTTGGAAACTAACACCGCCATGGTGAAGTTGAAAACTACAACGAAGTGACTGATTTTGAAGTAATTTCAGTCTGTAATTATCATGAAAAGCGGAAACTCTATGTTATCAAACCCACTGGCGTTTAAACCTGAAATTGACTATCTTTAAAAACAGAATAAACGGAATAGTATGGCAACTGAAGTAGTAAAACGGTTGATCAATGTAGATGAATACCACCAAATGGGGGAGATGGGCATTTTAAAGCCGGACGACCGTTTGGAACTGATACACGGTGAAATATACGAGATGAGCCCCATTGGAAGTAAACATGCAGGCATCGTCAATAAATTGGCTAGCCTGTTGAATGAGCTGTTCAAAAATAAGGCAGTCGTCGGCGTTCAAAATCCGGTTCAAATCGATGACAGGAATGAGCCCGAACCAGACATTTCCCTATTAAAATATCGGTCGGACTATTATTCATCCGCGCATCCGGCCCCTTCCGATGTACTGGCAATCATCGAAGTGTCCGATGCTTCTATCAAGTTTGATAGGGAAGTAAAGCTGCCCCTCTATGCCTCCCACGGCATTCAGGAATACTGGATTATCGATTTGGGTAACAATTGGATTGAAGTCCATACGAATCCGAAAAAAGGAACCTATGCCAGCATCCAACGATACCTGCCCGGCGAAGAAATTTCCCTGATGGAGCAAAAACTTTCTGTGAAGGAATTGCTCATATTAAGTTAGGTTGGTGTCTTTTTTTTGGAGAGCCAATCCGGCATTTCGTTTTTACTCCTTTGTAATTCAACTTAACCGACCCAACCCCATGAAACAGTTGATTGTCTTGTTACTTTTTATGCTGGCCCTACAGCCTCTTGCCTTTGCCCAAAACCGCCTGCCGGAAATCAGGGAAAACATTCCTTTGTATTCCATCCGGCTAAGCGATCCCTGTATTTTGGCAGACGCTGAAACTTCCATGTATTACATGACTGGAACAGGAGGCTTGCTCTGGAAAAGCAGGGATCTTAAATTCTGGACCGGACCATTTCGGGTTGTCAAAACCGACCCTGATTCCTGGATGGGACCCCGACCAATGATCTGGGCGGCCGAGCTGCATCAGTATAAAGACAAGTATTATAACTTTGCCACCTTTACCAACCGGGAGGTAAAAATCGATACGGTAAAAGGGAATGTGATCGAACGCAGGGCCTCCCATATCTTGGTTAGCGATAAGGCGGAAGGACCGTATCGGCCTATGGAAGATCCGACCTACCTGCCTGCTGACAAACCGACGCTGGACGGAACCTTCTGGGTGGATGAAGACGGTAAACCTTATATGGTATACTGTTACGAGTGGCTGCAAAACTGGAACGGGACCATCGAAAAAATCGAATTGAAACCGGATTTGAGTGGTGCGGTAGGGGAAAGCGAGCTCCTTTTCAAAGCCAGTGAATCCCCCTGGAGCCGGGAGCGGAATGAAAACGGAGACACCATTCCCAACAAGGTCACAGACGGACCCTGGCTATTTAAAACCCAAACCGGAAGGCTGGGCATGCTCTGGACCAGCTGGGTGTTCGGTGATTATACCCAGGGGCTGGCCTATTCGGAAAGCGGGACCTTGGATGGTCCCTGGATACATGAAGAAGAACCCATCACTCCTCCTAATCACGGCCATGGAATGCTATTCAAGACGTTTGAGGGACAACTGCTGATGGCGGTCCACAGCCACCGGGTAGGGGAGAACGGCCGGTACATACGTATCCCCAAACTTTTTAAGGTGGATGATTCGGGAGATAAATTGGTCCTGGGACAGCCATTTAATGGGGAAGTATACTAAACACCCTAACTAAGCGTTTTTTAGTTAAATAAGGTGCCCGATGATTAGAAATACTGCCTTTCTCGCTTTATTGATGCTTGTGTTTTCGTGTTCTGAGGATATCCCCGCACCCGGCGAGCCGGAAGAAATGGAAGAGCCTGCGGAAGTGGAGGAGACTACAGAAGATCCCGCCTATCCGGTTTGCGGATTTGACTTGGATCAGGAGGGAGACCCCTTACCGCTAATAGGCAATTGGGAATTTGTCGGTTTTGAACATCTGGAAACAGGCAATTTTTACCCCTATACCTGTACGGCGAGATTGGCCCATCTTACCCATTATCAGGGAGGATACGACAATCGGCTGGAAGACTATGATTTTCCATTATACCTGAAATTAACGGATCAGGAATGGGCGGAGGAAGATGAAGCATGTCAGGGAAGGTTTAAACTGGAAACCAGGACCCATTTGGGAGTACTTCATTCCTGTTTTTCTTATGATGAGCAGGGAGCGATTAAATTTGAAGTGGGGCTTCCCTATTGGGATTTTCCGGAAGGCGGCACCATTATTTTTCCGGAGGAAAGCCACCATATCGCCTACTCGGAGGGTCTTGAGAAGGCTTTTTCCTACGAAATTGAGGCCAACCGGCTGTATGTGTATTATGGCAACAAGGACTACCGGATGGTGTTTTTGGAGCTGAAAGAGAAATAATGGAGTTATTTTTCAACCTTGCACTGGCCCTTCTTTGAATAGTGGTTTGTATCCTTCTTTGCTTATTTATGAGGGAATGGTTAGAATTTTAAATCCATCACAGCAAATCCCAATTCATCGGCTACATTGACATGGCTCCACAGCTTACCGTCTTTGAAAAACCCGCCTTTTGGCAATGCAGTCAGTCCCTTGATTTTTGTTTCTCCGATAAGCTCCAGATTCTCAGAAAAAGCCATCAGGAAGATTTCCAGTTCATCAGCCGTAGTCTCCGTTTTGTGAGACAGGACCCTACTCGCAAATCGAAAATACCGACCGGATTTTTCATCCCAGATAAAGTTCCAATAACTGATTTGAGTAGCCAGTTTTTTTATTTCCTCCTCAAACTCCTCCTGGCTATGAACCCTGTTTTTCACCGCTTCCGTTTTTTCCAGGGGCAGCAAGGTTAGGGGGAATTCCCGGTAAAAAAGGCTATCCAACTTGGGCTTGTAGATGTAAATTCCATTTCCGACGGTGCAGGAAATCAGTACCCTATCATCAAAATGCTGTAAAAAAGGCAATTCAATCTTCAGACCACCTCCTTCCGGGCCGCCTGTACGGATGGTGAATTGATGGGCTTTTTGGAATTGGGGTAGGGCCATCATCGCTTTCCGCTCAGCCGCAGAGTCCAGCACTGCAAGGTAATAGTCCCGGGTTTCATAGTTGAAGGGAAGTGAATACAATTGATCCAGCGAAGGATTGAATACAATCCTGTTGTTGACTGTTGCAGATTCTACCGGGAATCCTTCAATAATTGTTTCCGGATTCAGATTCCAGGACCTTACTTTTTCTCCGGATTGGTGGATAATGGCCGGCTCCCTGAAAGCAGGGAAGAAGAAGCGGTCATTCCCCAATGGCTGAAAAGTAATCGTAAATCCAGGACTGTTGGGTCCTTCTTTTTCAAAGAAATAGGAATCAGTTAGTTTTAAAGAATCAAGATTTATCCGTTGTAATTCCAACGTTTTGTAATTGAGGATATGGTAGTGGCGGGCATCAGCAGACACAGCACCCATAAATGGAATACCAAAATTAATCAGGTCATCTCCTGTATCCACCATCAAGGTATCCATGGAAAAGGTGAAATTTTCAAGTAGATTGCTTTTTTGGGTTTTTTCGTCGGTCCAATCAGAGGCATCTTTTTGCTTGCAGGAAGTAAGTAATATAAGCCAAACTATGACAAATATTTTGTTCGTCTTTACAAGGCATAATACATTTAAATGGTAGGGGTTGTTAACCAATTTGAATGGATTGGTGCAAATTTTTATGTTTTTATATCGTCGAACAAGCGTTTTCATATAGATCAGAAACCTTTTTTAACCAGAAATGATAATTTCAGATCAATCACACCTCTTTTTGAGTTTGGTTTCATCTAAGATAGGATAAACGATCGTGAATAACTAATAGTACCGTTTAAATGTGTATGATATTTTGAATGGCACTTGATATGTTCTGGTTTTAGAACAATAATGACAACCATTCATTTAGGAGTTACGTGTAGTAGGGGTACACTAAATCAGTAATGATGAGAAGTCAGTTGTTTTTTGCGTTTGGATTTATATTGATTATTTCCTCTTGTTCACCTCACCTTTTTTCCTCCTTGAGAAGCAATAACATGAACCAGCTGGAGTTGGGGATGTCCAAGGAACAGGTTACAGATGTCCTGGGTATCAACTACACCATTGCAGAGAAACGTATGGAAAATGGGATCCCTGTGGAAGTGCTTTCCTATAGAAATTTCCCAAACGATGATGAATTCTATCTTTTTGTGTTTAAGAATAATGAACTGGAAGAATGGTACAGGGAGTTATTGCCTGGTTTTGAAAATAGGGATAATTGATATTTTTGATCCTTTCACTAGCCGGAACAGGCTATGGTTCGGCAGGTAGCAGCAGTGGGAGGCATCCGGACAGGGTAAAAAATTATCCAACAAGCCATCTGGAAGGATCGCTTGTTGGATAAGGAATTTTGCCTGAAATCACGGGCTTATTGCAGCTGGATTTTCAATCTATCGAAAATTTCGTAAGAGGGTATACCGAAGGCCACACCTTCAATACCCGGTCCGGTTAATTTGGCACTGACCACTCCCAATACCTTTCCGTTTTTGTCTACCAATGCGCCACCACTGTTGCCGCCATTGATACTGGCATCTGTCTGGATCAATTGGGCATCGCCCTCCAAGGAACGCAGCCCGGAAATGATGCCCCTGGATATGGTTTGTGAAAGATCCTCCGCAGAAGGGGTTCCCAGTGCGTAAACTTCTTCCGCAATCCTGATGTCTTTTTCAGTACTGATCTGGAAGGGGAGCATGCCCTTGCAATCTTTTATCTGCAAGAGGGCCAGGTCATGCACCTTACTTACCCGGAGGACTTCTACCTCATGAACCGATTGGTCCTCAAAAACTGCCTGTATATTTTCCTGGTTGGAAATGACATGGTAATTGGTAATGATGTGTCCGGATTCACTGATCAAAAATCCGCTGCCATGGCCATTTTGGTGCTTGATGGTCATGGAAGACTTTACCGCATCATTCAGATTGCTAACAAATTTTGTAGGTTTTGGGAGGGTGAGTTCCTCAAATTGTTCCTCCAGCCTGTTCTGCTCCCTGTCATTCAGCAGTGCAATCATTTTGTCCTCATTCATCAATTCAATAAGTCCGAATTCCAGGGCATCTTTGATCGCATCATGGATAACCCCATCGATGTGGTCATAATCCTGAATGGCAAATTGCCCGGACCTGGTTTGCGTTGTTTGAGAATATATCGGTGTCTTGTAGTAATCCAGGGCCTGCCATTTAACCGCCAGGTCCACATATACCATACCTCCGTGATCCACTGTGTAATGGTTGGCTACATGATTAAGGGTATAATCCTGGATAGAAGCGTCTACCAGGAGGTCGTTTAAATAGGTGTTTTTAATAGCGCGCCTGCTGGTGTCAATGTAACCGTTTTCCTTCAGGACTTCGTTGAGCAAATCCGGAAAAACCGTCTGGGTCAATTCGATTTTCTCTGTTTCATCCGAAGTTTTTGTGCGTTTTTTATCTTGCCTCCGCTTATGGTTACGGTAGGTTTGATAATACCGGTATTTGACATCTTCTGCATTCAGGTTGACTGCCACATTATTGATCTGGATGTTTTTGGTATGGGCATCACGATCAGGAATCCGAACCGGTTGTTGGTCCGTTACCAAAAACTTATCATAATCATAGGATTTATCTCCAGTATCAAATAAAGGCCCCAGGGTGAAAATAAAAGGTACCCAGGAAAGGTAATAAAGGGGAGGCCGTTTGTATTGCATAAGGGTATAATGTTCCTCTTTGTACCCTTCTTTTTTGATGGTCAGCTGTTTGGGTTTTCGGTCTCTTTCCAGAAGGTAGGCACCCTGTTGGGGTTTTACCGATTTACCATTTACCAGGACTTCCTGCTGCCCTCCCTGGACCGACACTTTCTGGTATTTTCCATTCCAGATGGTCGCACAACCCGAAAAAAACATGGATACCACCAGACCCAGTGCCACTGTTTTATTGCCTGGAAACCGGGTATAGGAAGCCGAGATCCCGGTCCAAAACCCTTTCCCCATTCCGGGTTTTTTCTCCTGTCTTGGCCTGATCATTCTATTTTGCTGTACATGATCTGGACCAAATCTTTGATCGTTTCCTGTCCACCCTTCCCGGGTGCAGGCAGGAAAATTGCTGTTAAATTTTTCCATTTTTGTTATAAAAGTTAAACTAAAACAATACAACAAACATAAACTAAAAAAATAAAAAAATCAATAAAAATGTAATTTAAATACTTTAAAATGTATTTAGTAATTATTCTACACATGTATTCTCTTATTTTTAAAAATGTATTTGCTGCAACTAATTTCAGAAAATGGTATTATATAGCGGGTGTTTATTAATTTATTTATCTGAAAATTTCATAGTTTTTCACTGATTCTCCGCGCCATTGAACCGCTATTTTTTTAAGTTTCAAACTCAAATTAGGCAAGTTGGGAAACGTTTGCTTTATGATGGAAGCTTAACCCTGTACCTTTGCTTGCCGTTCTTTATAGATTAGGATATGTTTAGCGCCATCATTTTCATCGAAATCTTTTTGTATTTTTTTAGGGATAAATAAATGAATTATCCAGCATTTTGGTATAATAAATGTTTCTATTTAAAAGGCAAATATGTTTTTGATCCTGTATTTTAATAAAGTGCATTGATTTTAACTTGTTCAGTATCAAAATGAACACTAATATTAGAAAAATAAAGAAATTGCGGTTTGATTTGACATGTAAAAACGTATCAAATGGTAATTAGTAAGAAAATCATTTTAGCAATATGTTTTTAAAATATCAAACAGTGATTGATTGATAGTCAATTTAATTATATGCCAATACCTTCAAATTTCACTCTTCAGGCAGTAATCCTGGATATGGACGGTGTCATCACAGATACCGCCAGGCTACATGCTAAGGCATGGAAGCAGATGTTTGATTCTTTTCTAGAGAAGAAGGAGGGAGTAGACTATATGCCCTTGGATATCGAAAAAGATTACAAGCGAAATATAGACGGAATATCCAGATTAGATGGTGTACGTAGCTTTGTTAAATCCCGAGATATTCATCTTCCGGAGGGTAACCCTGAAGACGGATCTGAAAGAGATACCGTTTATGGGTTGGCAAAAAGGAAAAACGATATTTTATTGCTGCTACTGGAGAAGGAAGGGGTATCGGTTTTTGAGGATACGCTGGACATGCTGAAATTTTGGAAGAAGAAAGGCGTAAAATTGGCAGTTATTTCTGCGAGCAGGAACTGCCGGTATATTCTGGAATCTGCAGGGATTTTAGATTGGTTCGAGGTAAGAGTGGATGGAGAAAGTGTTGAAAAGGAGCATTTGCCAGGCAAGCCTGATCCAGCGATATTTCTCAGGGCCCAGGAACGTTTAGCGTCAGATTTGGACCAAACCCTGGTTATTGAAGATGCCATAGCTGGAGTGGAGGCAGCTAAGAACGGGGGCTTTCCCATTGTAGTAGGTGTAGCCAGAAAGGGAAAATCAGGTGATCTTATTCGCGCAGGAGCAGATATTGTAGTTCATAAACTCACTGAAATAGATTTAAAGATTCAAGAAACGATCGGATTGGATATTCCTGAGAATTTACCTCATGCCCTGGAGAGCATGGAGGAGGTATTCAAAAAGCTTATGAAGAAAAGTCCCGTTTTATTTTTTGATTATGACGGCACCCTTTCACCAATAGTTGATGATCCTGACGATGCCAAATTATCTGATGAGGGCAAAACTATACTCAAAAAACTTTCGAAACTCCTGCCGTTGGCCGTGATAAGCGGTCGCGGTTTGGATGATTTAAAAGGTAATATTGGTATTAGGGATCTCATTTATGCCGGCAGTCATGGATTTGAGATCAGCGGCCCGGGGGGGCTGGATAAGCAGCATGAAGGGGGGATTGACATCCTTCCCGAACTGGACAAAGCAGAAACGCAACTCAATAAAAGGCTTGACATGGTTAGTGGATGTGTGGTGGAAAGAAAAAAATATGCCATAGCCGTGCATTATCGGAATGTAGATGTCAAGAAGGTAAGTGAAATTAAAAATGCTGTTGAGGAGATTGTGAAGCAGCGGGACAAGCTGAAAATAGGCAAAGGAAAAAAAATATTGGAGCTGAAACCGGACTTTAATTGGCATAAAGGGCACGCCTTAAACTGGCTGCTGGAAAAGCTGGAACTGAAAACAAACCGTTACTATCCCATATTCTTCGGAGATGACATTACGGATGAGGATGCATTTGAAATGATTCAATCTTCGGGACTGGGTATTCTTGTAGGTACCCATGGCCAGAAAACCCATGCCCATATGCGGCTTGAGGATACGGGGGAAGTGTATTTGTTTTTGGAAGAGTTGATAGAATGGCTTGAATCAGGGGC
Organism: Cyclobacterium sp. SYSU L10401; assembly: GCF_010993705.1. Taxonomy (GTDB): domain Bacteria; phylum Bacteroidota; class Bacteroidia; order Cytophagales; family Cyclobacteriaceae; genus Cyclobacterium. Next base: position 1,081,461 of record NZ_WOFO01000001.1, read on the forward strand.
ACGTAATTCCTAAATGGGAAGGATGACCCAGGTAGGTCGAAAGTCAGAGATTTTGCAAGCATAAAAGATTGAGAGTAATGGAAAGATTTAGTATCACATACACAAACTGGAAACCTAAAACACAAAAATTAAGAGAAGCTTTATGCACCTTGGGAAATGGCTATATCGCTTCCCGGGGGGCGGTAGAAGAAAACCACAAAAATGAATTCAATTATCCCGGTACCTACCTTGCCGGAGGGTATAACCGTGCAAAGACTGAAGTGTCAGGTAAAATCATCGAAAATGAAGATTTTGTCAATTTTCCAAATTGGTTGTGCCTGACGTTTAGGCCTGAAGGTGGAGAATGGTTGAATCTTCAATCACAAAAAGTCTTGGATTATGAGCAAATCCTAGACATGAAATGCGGGATATTGACAAGGGTATTCCGAATAGAAGATGATGCTGGCAGGCGAACAGCGATCAGAAGCCGTAGATTGGTAAGCATGAGGGATAAACACATCGCTGCGCTGCATTGGTCATTTACACCTGAAAACTGGGATGGAATGGTGGAGTTCGATGTTGCACTGGATGGCACCGTTATCAATGATAATGTAGATCGTTACAAGGATCTGGAACGGCAGCATTTGGAGCCCCTCGAAACAGAAAAAATAGGGGATAATTCCATTTTTTTAATGGTACAGACTCTCCAGTCCAGGATTATCATGGCTCAAGCCGCCAGAACCACTTTTTTAAAAAATAATAAAGTCCTGGAACCAGTGACCGAAACCTATCAGAGCAAAGGGTATATTGGTCAAGTATTGCGTACAGAGGTCAAGAAAGGCGAAACATATACCCTCGAAAAAATTGTAGGAATTTTTACTTCCAGGGATCGGGCGATCAGTGAACCTGCTGTGGAGGCGAAGAAGTCCATTGTACGTGCCGGGTGCTTTGAGGAAATCTTCCAGAGGCACACCGATGCTTTTAAAAATTTATGGAACAGGGCAGATATTGGTATGGTCAATGGGGATCGAAACCAACAGTTGCTTAGGCTCCATATTTTTCATGTGTTTCAATCTGTTTCTACCAATGTTATAGGAATGGATGTTGGGGTTACTTCCAGAGGACTTCATGGAGAAGCCTACAGGGGACATATATTCTGGGATGAGATTTATATTTTCCCATTTCTTAACCTGCGTTTTCCAGAATTGACGCGAAGTTTACTAATGTACCGTTATTATAGGATAGAGGAAGCCAGGTTTGCGGCAAAGGAGGATGGCAAAAAAGGAGCCATGTATCCTTGGCAAAGCGGAAGCAATGGCCGGGAGGAAACCCAGGTAGTACACCTGAACCCCAAGTCCGGAAATTGGATTCCTGATAATACCCATTTACAGCGGCACATCAACGCTGCCATAGCCTATAATATTTGGAGCTACTTTTTAACTACAGATGACCAGCAATTTCTTTCCATTTTTGGAGCGGAGATGTTCCTGAGCATTGCAGTTTTCTGGGAAAGCATGACTACCTATAATAAAGAAAAAGGCCGGTATGAAATTCTCGGCGTAGTAGGTCCGGATGAATACCACACTTCCTATCCGGATACCGATCAATCGGGATTAAACAATAATGCTTACACCAACGTAATGGCCGCCTGGGTGATGCAAAAGGCACTGGAAATTCTTAGCCTCATTGAAAAAAGTAGGAAAAGAGAGTTACTTAGGGAGCTTGATATCAAAAATGAAGATTTGGCAGTATGGGAGGATATCAGTAAAAAAATGTATGTACCATTTATTGATAAATATATTATTTCACAATTTGAAGGATATGAAAAACTAGAGGAATTTTCCTGGGAAGAATATCAAAACAAATACGATGATATCCAAAGGCTCGATAGGGTATTGGAAAGTGAAGGAGACAGTCCAAACCGATACAAGGCCAGTAAGCAAGCGGATGTACTGATGCTTTTTTATCTATTTTCCAAAAGCCAGATATCAACGATTTTTGAAAATCTGGGGTATGATTTTTCTGAGGAAATGATCCTGAAAAACATCCGGTACTACAGCAAAAGGACTTCTCACGGGTCAACTTTAAGCCGATTGGTGTTTTCCTGGATTTTAATCAAATATGATCAGCAAAGATCCTGGGAGAATTTTGAGGCCGTTTTAAAAAGTGACTTTGAAGACATACAGGGAGGAACGACAGCCGAAGGTATACACCTGGGTGCCATGGCAGGATCATTGGATCTTGTGCAACGAGGATTTCTTGGGCTGGAGGTAGGGGAGGAGGCCTTGTGGATAAAGCCTCCTATACTGGAACCCCTGAAAAAAATATCCATAAAGGTGCAATACCGCAGGCACTGGATTGCGATCTCTCTACATGAAAAAAAGTTGACCATTTCATTTGAAGAGGGATGGAGAAATAAAGTTAAAATTGGCGTAGTGGACAAGGTCCATGAGTTTAAATTGGGCGAAGTAAGGGAATTTGACCTGGAGAAGTAATAGATATTTACTTTTTTTTCAACAAACAAGTCGATGAATAATTCAAAAGAATCAAAATTGAAGGTGGAAGACGCTTACCAGAAGACCACGGAAGAAATTCTGGAGTTGATGGCTGTAGATCAGCAGCACGGTCTTACTGACGAAGAGGTTGGAAAACGAAGGAAAGCTCATGGACCAAATATACTGGAAGAACAGGAAAAGGAAAGCATATGGAAACTTATCTTGTCACAAATAAATAATCCGGTAATATACCTTTTGTTTGCTGCGGCTGCTCTGGCTTTTGTATTCGGCGATATTCCGGAAGGTATCGCGATTTTGGTTGTGCTTTTGATCAATACTGTTATTGGGTTCTGGATGGAATACAAGGCTCAAAAGTCTATGGATGCATTAAAGAGAATGGACAGGATCCAGGCCAGGGTAATGCGCAGTGGAAAAAAAACGACGATTGATGCAGAAGAGATAGTCCCCGGCGATATTTTACTGATAGAATCAGGTGACCTGATTCCAGCTGACGCTAGGATTTTGGAAGCCAATGAACTGGCAGTGGATGAGTCGCCGCTAACAGGAGAATCAGTACCTGTCAACAAATCAGCTGAAACCCTGGAAGGAGAGAAACAGGTTGCCGACCGTACGGACATGCTTTATAAAGGTACTGCGGTGACAGGTGGTGCGGGAAAAGTGGTGGTATGCAGCATAGGGATGGAAACAGAGCTTGGAAGTATTTCATCCATGGTGGGAGAACAGGAAAAGGAAGAAACGCCATTAAATCAGAAGTTAAATAAACTTACCAAAACGCTTATTTACGTTACCCTCGGTTTAGCGTTTGGTTTTTTAGTCGTAGGCTGGATGACAGGTAAAGAAATCTATCAGCTGATCCAAACTTCCATCGCCTGGACCATAGCCGCCATACCTGAAGGGCTTCCTATAGTGGCGAGCATTGCCCTGGCAAGGGGCATGCTTCGATTGGCCAAAAAGAATGTTATTGTCAAAAAGTTGGAAGCGGTTGAAACCCTGGGAGAGACCACCATGATTTTTACCGACAAAACAGGAACCCTCACAAAAAATCAATTGACTGTCAATACCCTGTTTTTTCCGGACGAAAATCGTATGGAAACAGACTGGACAGAAAATGACAGAGTCAAATTCAGGGAATCGGGTGATCCTGCAAAAAATAAAAATTTAGACCATTTGTTTAAAATTTCAGTGCTGGCCAACGATGCCAGCCTAAAGAAAGAATCAACGGGAGAAGCTGATGATTCAACTGAAAAAAACAGCCAGCAAAAGAAGAAACCAAAAGAGCGGCTAAGCGGGGAAGGAGATGGTGATCCCCTTGATGTGGCATTACTCCATTTCTCAAGAAGTTTTGATTCTTCTGCCTATAAAGGTTTCAGGAAATTAAAAAGAAAATTGCATGACCCTTTTGATTCGGAAGCCATGGTGATGGGTGCTGTATATGAGGATGACAATGGACTATATGCTGCTGGAAAAGGAGCCACACATGCTATCTTGGAGCGCTCCCGAAAAATATTTATAAATGGTGATTCTAAGGATTTTTCTGAGGAAGATAAAAATTATTGGCATAAAAAAAACAATGACTTAGCGGATGAAGGGTTGCGGGTTTTGGCTTTTGCCTACAAAACCATGGACAAGCTACCTGAAGGAAAAGCTGCGGAGGATTTTTTAAGGGATTTGATTTTTATTGGCTTGATTGGATTCATTGATCCACCCAGAAAAGAAGTGGCCGACGCCATTAAAATTTGCAAGGAAGCAGGTATAAGAGTGGTTATGGTGACGGGTGACCATCCCGGTACGGCGAAAAATGTAGGTCAAAAAGTAAAATTATTTGATAAAGAAGAGGAAAATGTGCAGATGGCTCTTTCAGGTAATGAACTCAATGAAAAACTGGAGACCAATGAGCATGATGATATCCTTGGCACCCAGATTTTCTCAAGAGTGGATCCTTCTCAAAAGCTGGAACTGATTAAATATTTTCAGGACAAAGGAGAGATTGTTGCGATGACTGGAGATGGTATCAATGATGCTCCGGCGCTGAAAAGGGCCAATATTGGTATTGCTATGGGAAAAAGGGGAACCCAGGTGGCTCAGGAGGTTTCAGATATGGTATTGAAAGATGATTCATTCGGCTCCATAGTCAAAGCCATCGAACAAGGGCGAATCATTTTTGGAAACATAAGAAAATTCATCATGTATCAACTGTCTTATCACCTGAGTGAAATAGTGATCATAGCACTGATTAGTTTTAGTTTGTTTACCCTACCCTTATTGCCGTTACAACTGCTTTTTTTAAACCTTCTGTCTGATGTTTTTCCTGCTTTGGCATTGGGAGTGGGAGAAGGGAATCCGGGCACGATGAAAAAACTACCCAAGGATCCCGATGAGCCGATTTTAACCCGGAAAAATTGGTTACAAATCAGTATCTATGGTTTGATTTTGTCCATTTGTATATCTGGTGCTTATTTCTATGCCCATTTCGTTTGGGATCAGTCCGAGGAAATATCCAATAATGTGGCTTTTTTTAGCCTTGCCTTTGCCCAACTATTACATGTTTTTAACATGAGAGAAGGAGATGAACCTTTGATAAATAATCAGGTTAGCCGAAACAAATTCATCTGGATGGCCTTGGCGATTTGCACCGCTGCCATCGCACTTGCCTATTTCATTCCCCAGATTTCGGATATACTTTCTTTCCAGGAACTGGAAGCTAGGGTTTGGGCACTCATTGGCATTACCAGCATATTGCCATTATTGATTATTCAACTAATAAAATTCTTTAACAAAAACTTGTAAAATACCCAATCAAAAAGCATCACCGTAGCATGATAATTTGCATGTGGTAAATTATGGATATCGAATAATTGGCTTGTCTTAAAATGAAAGCAACGGGTAAAAAGAATTAATCCAGCATGAAATGTTTGAATTTATCTAAACAGAAATGATCGGTAAGAAAAATTTCACTTCGCAGGGCTATCCTGCCAGGTCTTTAGTTGCTATGCCAAAAGACCATGAATTCAATGTCGTTGATTGCCTGTAATGTTCTATTAGCATAGTTTTTGTTAAGATTTAGAAAATTTAGTTTAAATTGATTTGATGTTTTTAACAGACTTTGATGCCTGAATCAGAGCATTGTGTACCGCATCATCAAAACTTTTATCAGATCTGGCGATTATTTCTAACACTATAACAATTGCCATACCTTTTAGAATTTGTGGGTTGAATACTGAAAACCAATCTGGATTCCTGTCTTATATAAAACTCCTCAGACACCATGTCTTATTGATTTTATTATCAATCAATCAAATAAAATTTTAGAGTTATAATTAGTTAACCTCGCTTTTTTCCCACCAGGTGGCATTATGGTATTGGTAACACCCCATTAAAAATACCTTTTGGAAAGAATAAATGGTTAAGTTCACCTGGCAATTACAGCAATTTGTTATCATTCCACCACCTTGATCAATGTACCCGCTGGCAGCTGTTCGTCAAGCAGCATGCCATTTAAAATGGCCATCTCCTCCAGACGGTTTTCTGGTATTTTGTGGTTTTTGAGGGCCGTTTCCAGGGTCATGGCCTGATTGATACTTTGGATAGCTAATCTTTCGGGTTGACGGTTCAGTTTATCTGCCGCTTTCAGTTCGCTGAAGTTCTTCATGGTACCCAGAAAATCTTGCTCATACCGGCTAAAATTACTTCCCTCCGCCAATCCCATCAGGCGGTAAGTATTGTCAGCATGCCTGATAAAGTAAACCAATAGCTTGATGCTACTGCCCGATTCCTGTTTTTGTTCCGCCAGAAGTTGAAGGGAATTCAGGTTGTTGACCTTTTCTTCGCTTACGGAAAGTACTTCGAGTTGATATTGTTGCACCATTTGGTCGGCCAATTCCCGGAGGTTATCTCCAGAACTCAGGGTAAGCGACATGACCGCCTCTCCGCTTTTTGGGGCCATTTGCACTTGCTGGGGACTGTTTTGCAGGCTCCATTCTTTTGGAACGGGGAAATTAAATTTTAATTCAGGATGATAGAAAACCTGATTTTCTACAAAACCTTGTCTTGGATCTTCCCCATATACCAGGCCTTCTATTCTTTTCAGGTAGCTTTCCCTGTTGACTTTTGTTTCACTCAGGTCAAGTTTTTCTTTCCAGTTTTGCGCCAGTTGGGCTACGGTTACGTTTCTTTCTGCAGGAGAGGGGTGAGTGGAAAGGAATTCGGGTACGGGACTGCCCCCTTCTTTTGTCTGTTGGCGTTCCAGGGTTTCAAAAAAACCGGCCATTTCCACCGCATCATACCCTATTTTGGAAGAGTATTCTACACCAAGTTCATCCGACTGCCGCTCTGCATCCCTGCCAAAACTCAGCAGTGCCAATTGCATTCCCTGAGAAAGGGGTTCTACAAATTCAGAAAGTTGGGGAACCAACACGATTCCGGCAATCATTCCCAGCTGGCCCAGCATGGCGTTGCGCTGTTGTATTACAGAATGCCTGGCCGTGACATGGCCGATTTCATGGCCAAGTACGCCTGCAAACTCTGCTTCATTGTTGAAATGAGCCATGATACCCCTGGTAAAATACACAAAACCACCCGGTACGGCAAAGGCATTGATTACAGGGGAGTCAACGATTTTGAACTCATAATCCAGTTTTGGCCGGTGGGAGACGGCAGCCATTTCATTCCCTTTTTCTGTAATAAATGCCTGTAAGTCGGGATCATCATATCTACCAAAAAAAGCCATGATTTCAGGGTCAGAAGACTTTCCCATCTCCACTTCCTGTTTTTCCGACATGAGTACCAATTGCTTTTTACCCGTTACCGGATTTCGGGCGCAGCTGATCTGTATGAACAACAACCCAAATAAAATAAAACGTTGGAAAATGAATAGGATGGACATAGCTTGAAGTGTGATGGTTGAGTTTAAATATACTTAACAAATGTTGTGCTATATTTTTTTCGTGGTAGATTTATGCTTACAAAACATATGGATACATGAAATCTACACGATTGAAATCATCATTAAACACACAGGGTAATGATTATTTTAATCGTCAAAGATTCCATCTGACCGCTTAAAACAAATTATAAACAGATGAAAACTGCTACCCTTCTTTTGATCTTGCTATCACCTCTTTCCAGTTTGGCCCAGGTTGCTGGAATACACCGGATGCCCGCTATTCAAACCAAGGTGGAAGAAGTTTCCAAAGACAGTCTCGAATCTTACCTGGAAGACCTGGTCAGCTTTGGTACCAGACACAGTTTAAGCCCAGACCAGGATAGCAGGGGGATAGAGGCCGCCAGACAATATGTTTTGAAGAAATTTCAATCCTATGAGCATGCCTCGAATGGACGTTTGACCGCAGCGATCGACTATTTCACCGTAGCAGCAAACGGAAGAAGGGTATTGGAAGATACCCGCATGGGCAATGTGATGGCAACCCTAAAAGGTACTGATCCGGAGGACGACCGGATTTTTATCGTTAGTGGACACATTGACAGCCGGGTTTCAGATATCATGAATGCGGAAGATGATGCACCCGGTGCCAATGATGACGGTTCCGGTGTAGTGGCCTTGATTGAGATGGTGCGGATCCTGAGTCGGAAAGACTTCCCTGCCACCATCATCTTTGTGGCGGTATCCGGAGAAGAGCAGGGCCTGATCGGTGCAGCCCATCTGGCCAGGAGAGCCAGGGAAGAAAACTGGAACCTGGTAGCCATGATCAACAATGACATGATCGGAAACAGTGCATCCAGCGGTACGGATATACGCGACAATACTAAACTGCGTGTCTTTAGTGAGGGAGTACCCCTTTTGGAAACTGAGCAGATGGCCTCCCTTCGCCGGTCAACCAATGCCGAAAATGACAGCAAGTCCCGGCAACTGGCCCGGTACATCAAGGAAATAGGGGAACGTTACGTAGATCAGCTGGAAATCAAATTGCTGTACCGAAATGACCGCTTTTTAAGAGGGGGTGATCATACTCCCTTCTCCAGAGAGGGATTTACCGCCGTGCGCTTGTGTGAAATGAATGAAAACTACTACCAGCAGCACCAGGACCTGCGTACTGAAGAGGGTATACAATACGGGGATCTTATTGAGCACATCGATTACGAATACTTGCGAAAAAATACCGCCGTTAACCTGGCTGTCCTGGCAAATCTGGCCACTGCTCCATCGGTTCCCGAATCTGTAGGACTGGATATCAGTGGACTAAGCAATTCCACCCTGTTGCGCTGGGAGGCTCCGGAATATGGTACAGCAAAGGGTTATTATGTGCTGATGCGGGAAACCAGTTCGGCCATGTGGGAACGGAAATTTTATACCGAAGAGATGGAGCTGGAATTGCCCTATTCCAAAGACAATTACTTCTTCGCGGTACAAGCTGTAGGTGAGGGAGGAGCTGAAAGTTTGGCGGTCTTTCCCCGGCCGGTTCGGTAAAGGGCTGAACAGGGAGTTAGGCAACTGATCTACATTTATAGGAGTAATATTTACTCAGATCGGTCCGATTTAATCGGCGATTTTTTAGTGGACGCTTTGGGGGAGGAAAAGGTTTAACATAATCAAGCTAATATCCTTTATTCTAATAATATTTTTTATAAATTGGTGATGTTTCGAAATAATAAAAGCCAATCCACTATGAAACCAAACATTCAAATTCTTCTTGTCTTAATTCTATTTGTAGGTTTTTCGTCATGTTCGTTAGATGATGATGACAGGGATATCAAAAGAGAAATTTGCAATAATAATATCGATGACGATGGTGATGGACTGATCGATTGCGCCGACAGCGATTGCTCTGAAGATGATAATTGTGTACAGGCTGGTTCGGATTACAGGTTAAAAGACAATATTTCTTTGCTTCAATATGGGCTGTCAGAAGCCTTGCTATTGGACGCAAAGATCTACACCTATAAATCCGATGAGTCCTCAGAAAAACGTATGGGTTTTATGGCCCAGGATGTACAATCAATTATGCCGGAATTGGTTAATATTGATAAATCCAACCAACACCTAAAACTAAAATACATGGATTTAGTGGCAGTTTTGGTCAATGCAATTCAAGAGCAACAAAAGATGATTGAAGCTAACGAACAACAAATAGAAATGCTTATTTGCGAAATTGAAAAGTTAGAGTAAGTCAACTATTTTAGAAACGCTTCAGCTACCTTTCCAAGACTTCTCGACAGTAATCTCCACTATTCCTTCCTACGGTATGCAAATGAACCTCGCAAACCGCTACAAGTTGGCCGGTTGCTGAATAGGTTCGGAAATAGGAACGGCCAGTGGATAGACTCTTTTGACTTTTGGGTAGGCGCAACTTCTTTATGATATAAGTTTGAAACAGGTCTTTCATACCAAAAAACATTTTTTCGGAAGGATGCCAGGATAGAATTTTCCATTCGTCTCCCTCTTCGATCGCCGTCAAATCCGAAATGGCCGTCTGCACTTCACTCTATGTCATCGAACCTGGTTTCAATAGGCAAAATTGGTCAGGTGTGCTGCAGCAAAGGTTTTAAATACCTGGTTGAAGTAGGTGCAATAGGCTGCATACATTCCGGGGTTGTTGCAATCCAGGCCGTATGTCATGGCTAAGGTTAGCATTTCTACAGGTACCGGGATGGTGGCAATAGCCAGAAAGGTTTTTTCTTCGGTCATGAGCAGTGTCATGTATACATAAAAGCCATATTGCAGGCCATCCTGTCCCATAAGGTATTCATTGCCCAGCGAAAGGATCCAGGCTACTTTCCTTCCGCCCTCAAACTCGTCCCAGGTGGAATAGTCCTCATCAATGGTAAATCCACTCATGCCATATCGATAAGCAAAATTTTGGTTGATAATTTCTCCCATAAGCAAAAGCAATTCCTCGAAATCTGTTTGGGAGAAATCACTTTGCATGCCATAAAAATAGAGTTGCATGTCATTCCCATCAAAGTTGGTTACCTGAAAGGCTTCCTCAGCTGGGTTGAATTGCAGAGAACGTCCTTCCGGTACGGCGAGTACCACACCATTATTAATGTCTTCGTAAATGTCAAAACGCATGTTTTCATAGTCCAGCTGGATGTTGATGTCAAGGGAAAACTCGTCGGCTAGCTTTTGGATGTTCTCAGGGTCATCAGAAGTTTCCATCATTTCTGTGAGCGAGCGATTTTTGGTAGCGTAAAACTCAAATCCGATGGCCTCAACCGGCCCCTCATCCATTTTGCTAAAGCTGCTTTCCAGTATTTTTTCTCCAGAATCTGTATTTCTTTCTGTTTCATCGGCTGCTATTTCTATTCTGGCAGCAGCGGAGAAGAGCTGAGTCAGGTTTTCAAATCCGGCAGGTAAGCTCGATAAGGTAGAGGCTTCCAACTCCGACAGGTAGCTTGCAGGAATGATCCAGCTTACGTTGCTGGCACCTTTTTCCAGGCCTCCATCTCCTATGCCTATCAGCCGGGTTTGAGAGTCAAAAACGGGTGCTCCTGAAAATCCGGGTAGCAGGCTTCCTTCCAGATAGAGTATGTTCAGGTCCAGGGCAGGAAACCCTATTCTGGCCAGGGCATCTTTGTCCTTTTTCGGGATGAGGTTAGCCAATGTTTCAGGGTCAACATATCCTTTTTTCATTTGCCTTGACGAACTTCCGGTAGCCCCGCCATTGTATCCCAAGGCAAATACATCTGTTCCTATCGCGACTTTTCCCGAATGGAAATTGGTGATAGGCAGCAGCCCGGAAGGAAGGACTGGTTGGCCCGGCAATAATTCCAACAGAACCAGATCTGCCTTTTGAAGCACCTTTTTAATCCGGGCTTTTCTCCAGGCCTGGCCCTGATACAAAACCCGAATTTCTCCGGTTGGGCTCATGCCATGCAGGGAAGTCACTATTTGATCGGGAGTTTTCCAAAGAAAGCCGGTAAGGGAGTTGGACTCCCGGCTGTTGATGGATACGATTACCTTTACCAGGGAATGCTTTACTTTATCGGGATTAAAGGTTTGTGCTGGCAATTTTATATACCACAGCAGCAAAACAAGTAGTATCCAGGACAATTTATTCATGGTTCAATACATTTAGTAAGGATACATAGACCCGTTTTCTTTCGGTTGCATGGAAGCGTTTCCCTAATTCATCCTGTAGCCGGTTCCAGGGCTGGGAAGCATTCCCGAATTCCTCTTCGATCTGTTCTAAAGGGGCTCCGGCAGCCAGATTTCTGAGGTTTTTACCTACTTCAATGGTCCCCTGACCGGGACTGCAGAAACTGTCTCTCAAGGTCAAAAGTGCAAGGACAGCCACAGGTTCCGGTAAGTCCCTTTTAAAAGCAATCACAAATTCCCCCCATATTCCTCCTGCAGTCTCAAAAGTATTGAAAATCTCAGCCGGAGCTGTTTCTGCATTGGCATAAATCAGGAAATCACAAGCACCAATCTCTATTTCTGAAGAATAAAGTACATTCGCCTGCCTGATGGCCAGTGAGGAAGAGTCTGCTCGGATAAATCCGGTGACAAAGGCTTTGGCTTCAGCTTCCGAATAGCCAATAGCCAGATATTCTTCCATTTTATCTGAAAGGGTAGGAGCAAATGGGTCATTGGCCCTGATGTAAAGGCCAAGGATAATTCCGATTACGGAAAACAGTCCAAATGCGCCAATCCGGAGGCTTTTGATAGGATCCAGAAATTTTTCATTCAGTCCGATGAGTATGGCCAGTAGAGAAGAAATCGTTCCGATAACACCACTGACAACAGGAGAAACAGAGAGCCCGAGTAAAAGTCCCAGGAATAGACCTATTCCCAAACCATTGAAAACGGCAGCAACTCCCTGAAGGAGATTAGGTTTGGTATTTCCGGCCCCATCTGGAAGCAGTTTTTCAAAATTACTCTTCGGGGATGTACTTTCGTCGTGAGTGGAGTCCTCCATGGTGGTTGTTGGGTTGGTTGTAAGGCCAAACCTGGGATTTTTCTGAAAACGGTGCAGAAAGCAGGTTTAACCATACAATATAAGTATTTATGGCTCAAATGATACCGGCTTTATTATCTTTTATAGTTTAATGGGCTGAAAATAAACCTACTGACCATAATGATTTCATCCCATCAATGGATAAGGGTTGATTGTTTTAATTTTCTACCATAAATCAGTAAAATTGTATCTGAAGTCTAAACTTGTTGACATGAACCATTACCTGCTAACCTACGAAGTAGCCGAAGATTATGTGGAAAAAAGAATTCCCTTTCGTAAAGCACATTTGTCGCTTGCGGAAAATTATTTCAGGAAAGGGCTCCTCATTATGGGTGGTGCATTGGCTCATCCGGCCGATACGGCCGTATTGGTTTTTCGTTGTGAAGAGGTTAAAACTGTAGAAGATTTTGTAAAGCAGGATCCGTATTGGCAAAATGGCCTGGTAAAATCCTGGAAGATCCGGGAGTGGACCGTGGTAGTGGGAGTTAATTAGATTGGCGAAAATCTTGATTTCTGGGGATGTCTTGATTTTTTTTCTCATTGACATAAAGAATTATTCCATTCCATTTAGTGATCGCACAGCTCAGCCAGGATCTTACAGGTATGGAATTTTCCTTCAAATAATATAGATAAACGATTATCAAAAGAATCCTATGGATCAGAAAGAAGAAATCCGGTATCTGAACAAGGTGTTGTCAAAATTGGACCGGGCTATACAGGATATCAACGAAAGGGTAAATGTTCAGAAAAGGGATATCGACGAGGCAATAGATCATCTTCAGGAACATAAAAGAGACATGGCCAAATCCGGAAAATGCTTCCATCTACTAGTTTGAGAGTACTATATAGAGGCTTTTACCAGTGGATGGACCGATCCGAAATACTGAAGATCAGAAAGGGATCACACCATGAATATGCAGATGTGTATCTTTTGGTTTATTTGAAATACAGGCTGGAGGGTCTTAAACCTTTCTATAAAATCAAGCACCTGATCGTAGATGAAATGCAGGACTATTCTGCGGTACAGTATCACGTGCTTAACCGGCTTTTCCCCTGCAAAAAGACTATTCTTGGAGATACCAATCAATCTGTCAACCCATTCAGCACCTCCAATCTGTCAACCATTAAAAACCTGACCCAAATTCTGAATGCATGACAATGCTAAAGAGTTACCGGTCTACTTTTGAAATAACGGAATTTACAAAGCGGATTAGTGCCCGGGTAGCCGTGGAACCGATTGAAAGACATGGAAAGCTTCCTGAGGTGAAAAAATTCCAGGGGGAGGATGGGGAGATCCGGTATTTAAGGGAAGTTGTAAATTGTTTTGATAAGGGAGAATACAACTCTTTGGGGATTATTTGCAAAACCCAGGAACAAGCGGATCGGATATATGCCTACCTGAAGGAGGAAGATGGTGCCATCAGCCTGCTTGATGCCAGCAGTGTGGCCTTTGCCGGAGGAAAAGTGATCACTACTGCCCATTTGGCAAAAGGTCTTGAATTTGATCAGGTACTGGTTACATTTGTAAATCAAAAAAATTACCGATCGGAACCTGACCGTCAAATGCTGTATGTTGCTTGTACCAGAGCCATGCACGAATTGGAACTCACATATTCCCAATCCATCAGCCCGTCTCTTATAGACTAGTCTGATGTTGAAAAACACAAGTGTTTGCCTGGAAGGTGAAAGGAAAGTTTGACAACTGTGTTTTGCCAATTCCAATGATCAAATTATCGATAATTATACCGGTCAAATTTGACAATCCCTTTTTTAAAAGGAGCCTGGAAAGTACGCTGTACTTCATGGACAATAATACCATGGAGTTAATTCTGGTGTCGGACCATGCCGATGCAGCCTGTATGGAAATCATGGAGCGCTATGTCAGTGAAAGAAAAGAAACAATCAGGCTAATGCAATCTCCGGGAACAGGCATAGTCGATGCACTGAATGCCGGACTTGGCAGGGCCCGCGGAGCGTATATTGCGCGCATGGATGCAGATGATATATGCCTGAATGACCGTTTTGTACGACAACTGCAATACCTGGAAAATCATCCGGAAGTAGGTTTGGTCAGTTGTTTGGTTCGGTACGGGGGAGATTTTGAGAAGAATGCTGGATTTGCTCGTTTTGTGGAAGGCTTAAACCAACTCGATACCCACCAGAAGATGTGTGCCAGGCGTTTTGCAGAAGCTGTTGTAGCGCATCCCTCAGTAATGTTTCGAAGAGAATTGCTTCATTTGGGGACCTACAGGAAGACCAATTCAAGAGGCGAAACCGTTCCCGATGATTTTGATCTTTGGCTTCGTTGGTTGAACAAGGGGGTGGTTTTTGCAAAAATTAAAGCATTTCTGCTGGAATGGACAGATCTGGAGCATCGGCTCTCAAGGACAGATCGGGCTTATGCAAAGCGATCGTTTAGGAATGCTGCGGCTGCCGGATTTAGTATTCCTACAACCAAGCCGGTTTGGGTTTGCGGCTATGGCCGACCGGTGGAGCGCAGGCTGGCACCATTCAAAGCAAGAGGCCTAATAATAAGCGGTTACATTGCTTTGGAGGAGAGGGAAAGATCGGATGGAATACCTGTAATTACCCTTGAGAACAGTCAGGGACTCCGCGGAAAAGCTTTGATCCTGGCAATGGTGGGAAATATGGAAGGTAGAGCTTATATCCAACAGTTTTTTGATGATGCAAATTTTCAGGAAGCTGTCGATTACCTCTGGATGGTATAATAGGGATTCATTTTTTTTGATGATTTAGGCTTCAGTTTTTCCCTGAGACCTGCTACAGCAGTATCACTACCTAGAAGTAGGAGGATTTGATGCTCGTCAATCAATCTACAACAGAAAACTCAATAACCTGCACCACCGTTGAGGGTATATTGATATAAAATGATTCGCTTTTCAGTCTTTTGATCAATTGAACTTTGGTTTTATATCCCATCTACAGTGTTTTAAATAAATAAAAAGTACCGGAAAGATAAGGAATAATTCTACCCTTTCTTTATCTGGCATGATGCCAGCTACCAAACATTAGAGAAACCAATTTGGCCAGGATTAGATACAGTTACCTGACAATCCTGTGATCCAATTGTAGCGGATAGACTTTGAAATTTACAGGATTAATTTTTTCGGATAAGGGATTGATGACAAAATTTAAGGAGCTTGGATCTACAACTGATGGTACGCCAAAACAAAGCAGGCCGGATCTCAACAAATCAGACCCAAACTGCTGTGATTTTACCTTTGGGGGTATGGCATCCCATTCAGCAGGCAATTCCTCTAAATCAGGAATGTACACCCCATCCTTAGGAATATCGAATTCCATCACCGCATAAAGGATATAACGCTCGGAGGAAAAAAGTTCAGCATCTATAGTAAGCCGCTCCAGCAAGGAAGAGGAGACGAAGGAACTCCCATATAAAGCAGGGATACCGGGTAGATTCCACCTTCCGCCATACAGTTTTGCCCCTTCACCACTACTATCACAGTATTTCGTCAAAGCCATCCGGTATATTTTCATATATCCAGCTAAACTGCTATTCCGTGCTGCAAACGCATGATTTCAGCTTTTAAGAGATTAAGCCCCTCTGAAACATCGATTAATTCGATAGGCTTAATATTACCAATGGAAAAAAGGGGTCGTTCCATCCACCGCCTAAATCCTTCCTTTCCAAAATAAGTATTGCCCAGGGCATACAATTCCGCCAGTTGGTACAATTTTTCGGACTGTATGGCATCAAAAATCTCCTTCCGCTGAAGGGTTTTGGCAGAAACTCCCAATGCTGCAGCCAGCGTGTTATTGTCCAAACCAGAAACTTCCTTAAGCCTTTTAAAGGATTTTTTCCCCAGGCCATTGCGGAAAGTTGCTACCCGATTTAAAGGCTCATTCAACCAGTTAATTTCTACATCCAGGATTTCTTGTACAGTTTTTGGGGCCTTTTGATAGGAGGCAACTCCAGGTTCATTCACTTTTGAGGACTTTTTGGCCATCGTTTAACTGGTAATTTGTCCCCTAAGATAAGGTATTTTGTCCGGAATTTAAATTTTTATCCAATTTTTTTCCAATCATCAGGCCAAGGTCATTTCATCTGATCTCGTCCTTCCATCAAAGGTTGTTGCTGCTTAATTTCAGTTTAATTTAAAAGGGGCCATATGCCCGGGATGGAGACGGTTGCTGGAAATGATCAGGGTCTGGATCAAAAGGAGGACAAGTATTAAAGCGACTATTTCCAGTTGGGCAAAGCTTTCTCCTGAATGGATGATTTTTTCCGTTTGTGAAATAATGGCCTTTCCTTCTTCCATTTGGATACGGGAAAGCTTCTGCAATTCGGCCAGAGAAAGGGTAATTTGCTTTTCTAAATCAGAGAGAAGCAGGCCTCCCAATGGAGAGGACCTGATCTTATCCACCCTTTCTACCAGGTGGCGGAGATGTTGCTCCTCCGCCACTGTCAGTTGAGTTTTCTGAAACAATTCGATCCGATCATCAATGAATTCAATTTTTTCATTGAGGAACTGGGGATTTTCGGTTGTGCTTTCCTGATAATGTTTCCTGATCTCCGAAAAAGCCAGTGAAATGTCGTAAATATACCCTTCCACCATTAGCCTATCCTGATACATGGCCGTCATGGCTTTACTCATTTTATTGGCATTACTTCTTTCTTTAAAATGGTTGAGTAAAACGACGCCTACAATAACCATTAGCAGCAATGAAAGCTTGCCTTTGTTTCGGATGCTATATGCCCATTTCATCATTTTTTGGAAAACTGGTTTGAAAATTGATTTTTAACTCACAGGTATGGATTCAGGATTACTCACTTTAAGGATTTGAATGGTTCTTTTCCCTCCGGGTAATTTCCATTCTATACTATCTCCTTCCTTAAAGCCGATCAATGCCACGCCCAGGGGAGAAAGCAGGGAAAGTTTATGACTGCTCAGGTCTGCATTTTTTGGGTGTACCAGGGTCATGCCTATTTGTTGCCCCCCTTCCTCAAACCTGGCTTCAAAATAGCTGTTTAATTGTATGACATGCTGTGGTATGGTCCCGTCAGGGACTTTTTTGGCTTTTTGAATTTCGGAAACCAACTGTCTTACTTCTTTCGTTTTCTCTCCGGGAGTCAGGTTGCCTACTAATTTTAGGATGGTTTCCACATCCGTTACTTTGATAACAGGTATCATGATTTATAAATATTTTAAAGATTTAATAATTACTGGTGATGGCGATCCAGAAAGGGATTGCCTGAAAATACGACCCTCTACCTGTACTTGTGGGGGTAGAGGGTTTAGCTAATGAAGGCTTTATTGTGCCCAAAAAGCAATGCGCTGGTTCTCAAAAGAAAACCAACATCAAGTAAGCGGGCCGTATGATGGAAAAATTTTATAACCATGACTTCTGGTCAAGTTACAAAAAAAAATACCAACTTATCTGCTTTATTGCGAAAATGTTACAGGCGGCTGACCAGACTTCCGTAAAGGGTATAATTATATTGGATGGACTATAGAATGATTAGTTTTTAAATCCTTCTTTTTTAGTTTTATAATTGTGATTTACCGATTAAAAAATGAAAGGTACTTAACGGATTAATCGTCCGCTAGCGGACGAAGTTGTACGGATAAAACAGACCCATTGAGGAATAAAACACCCCTATTCAGCCCTATAACCGTCTGTTTTATGGCATGGTACTGGAATCAAGCTTTTACAGTAGATGTAATTCCTCCTCAATGACCATCATTCTGTATTTATGATCCAGTTAAAAGAAATCGACAAGTTTATAGCATCCCGTTTCCAAAGGGTCTTCATTTTAAATGGCATTCACCTTCACATCGGGCAAGGGGAGTTCATCACACTGATGGGACCCTCAGGCGTGGGAAAATCCACTTTGCTCAATATCATTGGCCTGCTGGACGAAGATTATGAAGGAGAGTACATCTTCGATGGCAAAGCCATGGCGTCCTTGAAGGACAAGCAGCGGTCATCACTTCATAAATCGGAATTCGGATATATCTTCCAGGCTTATCACCTGATCGATGAGTTGACCGTGTATGAGAATATCGAGACTCCTTTGCTTTACAGGAAAGTATCCTCAGGGGAAAGGAAAAGCATTGTAGCGGCCCTGCTGGACCGATTCAATATGGTAGCCAAAAAAGACCTGTTTCCGGAACAACTTTCAGGGGGACAGCAACAGCTGGTGGGAGTGGCCAGGGCCATCGCCGGAAAGCCCCGGATACTTTTGGCTGATGAGCCTACCGGCAACCTGCATTCTGCCCAGGCAAGGGAAATCATGGAGGTATTCAGGGAACTCAACCAGGAGGGGACCACAATTATTCAGGCCACCCATGCCAGGGAAAATGCTGATTATGGGAGCCGCCTCATAGAAATGCTGGACGGTAAAATTGCAAAAGACATTCAAATTTGATATGAAAAAATTGATGATTTTCCCGATGATGATCCTACTTGCCTGCGTTCAAACCTTGGCACAGGATACCATTCCCCTTTCGTTCGAGGAGGCAGTGGCCATCGGATTGGAGCAGCAGATGGATCTGAAAGTTTTGGAAAACCAACAGCAGGTGCTCCGCATGAATAGCCTCAATGCCCGCTTGAGGCAGCTGCCATCGCTCAATATCAATAACAGTATCGGCAGGCAGGTAGGCCAGCAATTTCAGCAGGTGGAAGGCGAGCTGATCGTAACCAACCAAATCAATGACAGGATATCTTCCGGACTCAATTCCCAGGTGCCGGTATTCGCCGGCTTTCAACGGGTAAATGAATCCAGGGCATCCAGGTATTTTGAGGAGGCGGGGGAATTTGCCCTGGGCAGGGCTCAGGAAGATGTCAAATTTACCATCGCACAGCAATACCTGCAGGTATTACTGGATGAGCAGTTGCACGCCATTGCCAGTGAAAATCTCCAAAACCAAAAAAAGCAGTTGGAACAAATTGAAGGTTTTGTGGAAGCCGGTCTCCGCACCCTATCGGACCAGTACAACCAACAATCGGAGGTAGCCAGATTGGAAACAGTAGTATTAAATGCGAGGATTCAATGGGAAACAGACTTATGGACCCTGGCCGAAACCCTGCAACTGGAACCCAATATTTTACCCAGACTCCAGGCTGTTGATTTGAAGCAAACCAGGAATGAATGGTTGGTCATGGATTTGCAAGCACTTTATGAGCAGGCTTTACAGCAGAGGAAGGATTTTAGGGAACAGCAGTTGCTGGAGCAGGGAAACCAAAGGCTGTTGGTAGCGGCAAAAGGATCCAGGTATCCGCAGTTGTTTGCATTTTTCAATTACAATACCTTTTTCACCTCTCTGGATGAAAGGACCATCAGGGATCAGCTGTTGACTGTTTACCCCCAGCGGATTTTTGGCTTGAACCTGAGCATCCCCATTTTTAATAATTTTGACAACCAGGCAGCCATTACCCGTGCAAGGGTCAATAGGATGAACCAGAAACTGGAAAGTAAAGCCCTGGAAAGGAAAATTTCGCAGGAAGTAAAGTTGGCCCTTGAAAATTATAAAGGGGCCTTACAAAGGCAGGCATCCACTGCATTGCAACTCAAAGCAGCAGCACAGGCCAGAGAGGCCATTGCAGAAAGATTCCGCTTAGGCGTAAGCAATTTTGTGGATCTGGCACAGGCCAATCAGCAATGGGTCACTGCCCAATCCGACCATGTGCAAGCCAGGTATACCCTTTACTTTCAGGAGATCATAATGGATTACGCCATGGGGGAGGCTTCTGTAAGTTACTAAAATTAGGGACTGGCCATTTGTTTTGCAGACCCGACGACCAGTTTTTATTCAAACTTCATGCTATTTGATCTCTTTTAACATCCACTCTTCTGACCTGGACTTTTTTTAAAGGAACACATTACCACGTTTTTTCTATTATAGGTAAACAAACTGCGGTTTCATGTTGAAGGGGAAATAACCATTGCCAATTATCAAATCCGTTAGCTTTAAAGTGAGGTGTAGCTTCTTAGGTTTGACCATTGAAAAACATGGAGCCTGTACTTGATTCAGTCTTTGTTATTTTTGATGGTCATCCATAAGGCAATGCCTGCGATGGTAACCACTCCGCTTAGAACAAGGGCCAGGTTGATGTCTCTTTGGGTTTTTCTTGCCTTCTTCAGATAGGTTGAACCAAGGCCATTTGATGCGATGAATTCCTCAATTTTATCAAGACGATTTTCCAATTCCTCTTTGGCTTTTTTAGTTATATCCATAATAATTTAGATTTTTAATTTTATATTCCAACTTATTCAACCGAAAAGGGAAAAAAATAGTTCTGGTTATAGATAGATCGCTTCCCTGCGCCTTAAATTTTTGACAGACCCCCGGAAGTTCCAAACAACAAAGTAAATGTAGTCCTTTCACCAGGTACTGAGGTTACCTCCAGACTTCCCTGGTGCAGGTTCATGATTTGTCGGGAGATGGCCAGTCCAATGCCGCTACCCGTTTTTTTGGTGGTATAGAAGGGGACGAATATGCGTTCCAGGGCTTCGGCGACTATTCCATCCCCATGGTCAGTAATTTGTATAAAGGGATGTCCGTGCTGGTCAGAGCAGGCAGTAAGTTGGATGGTCCTGTTGGTGGCTTTTTCCATGGCTTCACTGGCATTTTTGATCAGGTTGATCAGGATCATCTGAATCATTTCCTTATCTGCAATGATTTCCAGGCCCGGAGGTTGAATACTGGATTTTAGGATCAATTCCGACTTTGCGAGCTCCTCTTTCATGAGTATACAAATATTCTCGAAGAGCTTGCTAACCCGAAGTCTCTTGGGATGCGGGTTAGGGATATTCGTGTAATCACGATAAGCGTTTACAAAATCCACCAGGCCGCTACTCCGTTTAGAAATGGTTTCCAATCCCTCTGACAGGTCCAGGAAACTGTCTTTATTGATCATCAGGCCGGATGGTACTTCTTCCAGGTCCTCTTCCAGTATGGTGCCCAGTGAATTGGCAAGGCTGGCGATAGGGGTCATGGAGTTCATGATCTCATGTCGCAGGACTTTGGTCAGGTTTTGCCAGGCTTTTAATTCATTTTTCTGAAGTTCTGACCTGATATTTTGAAAAGACAGCAAGGTCCAGCTCTGCCCATCCATTTTGAAGGCAGCAGATTGCACATTCAGGTGGAGGTCAGCATTGATTTTCATGGAAAACGATCCGCCTGGCTGAAGCTCCAGGACCATTTTAAGTAAGTCCTCCGAGCGTTTTCCCAGATCGTGAATGTCTTTAAACTGTGGGATTTGAAGCAGCTGTTTGGCAGCTCCATTGATTACTCCGATTTTTCCTCCACTTTCAAACGATAGGATTCCTGTATTGATGTGTTGAATCATGATCTGTAAAAAAAGCATCTGCTCTTCCTTTTCGGCCCTGGTTTTTTTGAAGGCTTTTATGACCTCATTAAAGGACAGGTTCATTTCCATAAAGGACCTGCCCAGCTTGCTGTCTTTGGTAAAGGAGGAGGAAAAATCTGAATACCGGATGGAGTCCAGAAAACGTGTAATTTTCCTGTTGGTGGTATTGCTATAGGCAATCAGGTTGATGGTTTGGAACACCAGTATAAGGGAGAAGACAAATCCCAGCAGGAGGGCATTTTCCCGGATATAGAAATACATAGCCAGATGTATGATCAGGATGACCAACAGCACCCTGATGACAATCCCGAAAGCAAAAGACTTAAAGCCCATAACGTTCCAATCTTCTGTAGAGGGAGGATCTGGTAAGACCCAATTCCTCTGCTGCCCGGGTAATATGGCCATTGTGCTTCTGCAAGGCTTTTCTGATCAGTATTTTTTCCACATCTTCTATGTTATAGTGGTCCAGGTTGATGCTTTCTTCATGTTTTTCAGGAGGAAGCTGTTTTTGCATGAACAGATCTTCCGGCTGCAGTACGCTGTGGTTGGACATGATGACCGCCCGCTCTATGCTGTGCTGTAGTTCCCGGATATTTCCAGGCCAGGTATATTTTTGCATCCTTTTGATCAGCCCTTCCCCGGCTTTGCGGATATCCTTGTTGTATTTTTTGGCATAGATACCGATAAAATGATTGGCCAGGGGCATGATGTCTTCCAGCCTTTCTCTCAGTGGGGGGAGGGTGATTTCTATGGTATTGATGCGGTAGAGCAGGTCCTGCCGGAAACTATTGTCATATACCATGTTATGGATGGCCATATTGGTGGCAGAAATCAGGCGGATATTCACAGGCAGCGCTTTGTTGGTACCCACCCGGGTGACCTCACGGTTTTGGAGCGTGGCCAATAATTTGGCCTGAAGGGGCAGGGGTAGGTTGCCGATCTCATCCAGAAAAAGGGTGCCCTTATGCGCCTGTTCAAATCGTCCGGAACGATCCTCCCGGGCATCCGTGAAAGCCCCTTTTTTGTGACCAAACAGTTCGCTTTCAAACAAGGTAGGGGTGATGGATCCCAGGTCTACGCCCACAAAAGCTTCCTTGTGTCGCTTTGAATTTCGGTGAATGGCTCTGGCCACCAGTTCCTTACCGGTGCCATTTTCTCCCAATATCAAAACATTGGCATCCGTGCCTGCCACCCGGTCTATGGTTTCAAATACTTTCATCATGGCCGGGCTCTGCCCGATGATGTCCTTAAATTTCTGATCCATGTCCTGAAGGAATTGTTGCTGTTGGTTCCTCAATTGAGAGATTTCCAACTTGGACTGGCGGAGTTGCAAGGCGGCATTAAGGGTAGCCAGTAATTTTTCGTTTTCCCAGGGTTTGAGCACAAAATCAGTAGCACCCTCTTTGATGGCTTTTACAGCGGTAGTCACATCACCATATGCGGTGATCAAAACCACCACCGCAGAGGAGTCCAACTCCAGGATCCTGTCCAGCCAATAAAACCCTTCCTGTCCGCTGCTGACATCCCTGGTGAAATTCATGTCCAGTAAGATGACATCGTATTGTTCATTGACCATCAGGATTGGTAATAGTCCCGGATTGGTTTCTGTATCTACCTGGCCAAAATGCCTTTTCAAGAAAATTTTGGCTGCCTTCAGCAGGTCTTCGTTGTCATCAATGATCAGTATTTTACCGGCTTTCTGCTCTTTCATAAGTTTTGATAGGAATGGCTGATTGTCATTTGGGAAAGCCAAAACATGTACCGCAATGCTACAACCGAACAAATTTTTCCCAAAATCGGTCAATACTTGAAATTTAAGCTTATTTTTTGAATTCTTTTTTTTCCATACCCAAGAAACCCATGACCTGTTTCATACAATTTTGGTCGCTGGCGGACAAATTTGTTCGAAAAAATCAGCTATTTGCTGGGGCAAAGGGCTTGCAGGGCAAATTTCCTGCGCTTTTGGGGCTGGCATGCTAATTGGCAATGGTAAGAAAGAAATAAAAATGCTCCCGGAGATGGATAGAAAGCTTGAGAAAAAAACCTGGACCCCCCAATTAATTGGTGTTTTGATCACAGGGTTCCTTTTGGTGGCCTTTGTGATTTATCAATTGGTATTTGCGGACACCCGATCCAGTATGAATGTAGACCGGGAAAGAATTACGATTGCCACGGTCAAAAGAGGTGAGTTTACCGATTATATCCCGGTCAGTGGCACCATCGAGCCGAAGGAGGTTTTCTACCTGGATGCCATCGAGCGGGGAAATATTCAGGAGATTGTCCGGGAGTCAGGTTCCATGGTAGAAAAAGGAGATACGATTTTGAAATTGACCAATTCAAACCTTCAATTGGACGTGATGCAAAGGGAGACGGACCTTTATTTTCAAATCAATAACCTCAGGCAAACCCGCCTGCTCCTGGATCAAAATGACCTCAACCAACAGGCCCAACTGGCAGAAATTGACTATCAGATTAACCTGCTGCAACCGCAATACGAAAGGTTTCGGGAATTGCATGAAAAAAGGCTAATTTCTGACAGGGAACTGGAAGAAGTCAAGGAGGAATACGAATACAATTTGAAAAGGCAAAGGCTGACCTATGCCTCTTATAGAGCCGACTCCATTGCCCGGTCTATTCAAAAGAAGCAGTTACGGGATTCAGAGGAAAGAATGAATCAATCCTTAAATGGAGTGGGACACATTCTGGATAACCTGATCGTCAGGGCCCCTATTCCGGGCCAATTGACCACAGAAGAGATTGAGGTAGGCCAGTCTATCAATGCGGGTGAGCGTTATGGACAAATTGATATCATCGATAAATTCAAAGCAAGGGTTCCTGTCGACGAATTGTATTTGCCCAGAATCAATATCGGATTGAAAGGGGCCTTTAGTTTTTCTGGAGAAACCTACGAAATGGAAATTGACAAAATTTACCCTAATGTGACCGGGGGAAGGTTTGAAGTAGACATGGTCTTTAGCAGTGCAAGCCCATCCGGCATCCGCAGGGGACAAACCGTGAGAATCCGGCTTGAACTTGGAGAAAGCGAACAGGCCAATTTATTGCCTACGGGCGGTTTTTATAAGGATACCGGTGGAAATTGGGTGTTCGTTGTGGATGAAGAAAGTGGAAAAGCAGAAATAAGAAACATCCGCCTGGGCAGAAAAAATCCGGAATATTACGAGGTGATCGAAGGTCTCACTGAAGGAGAAAAAGTGATTGTCAGTGGCTATGAAAATTTCGGTAAAAATGAGGTGCTGAATCTTGGCCGTTAGCAAATAGACAAATATGAATATTTCCCAAATACCCTCACCAATTGGCAATTCAAAGGTTAAATCCATAATTTGAAAAACATGCAAAACATCATCAAAACCAATCAATTGAAAAAGCGGTATACCACCGAGGAAGTAGAAACCACCGCCCTGGACGATATCCAAATTGAAATCAAAAAAGGAGAGTTTGTCGCGATCATGGGACCCTCCGGATGTGGGAAATCTACCCTGCTGAATATCATTGGGCTGCTGGATAACCCCGACGAGGGAGAGTATTACTTCCTGGAAAAAGAGGTCGCCAAATTTTCAGAACGGCAGCGGTCTCAACTCAGAAAGGGCAATATAGGATTCGTTTTTCAGAGTTTTAACCTGATCGATGAACTCACCTGCTTTGAAAATGTAGAATTGCCCCTACTGTACCTTAAAATCCCTTCTGATGAAAGGAAAAAGAAGGTGGAGGAAGTATTGACCCGGATGAATATCATGCACCGGAAAAACCATTTCCCCCAGCAGCTTTCGGGAGGTCAGCAGCAAAGGGTAGCCATTGCCCGGGCCATTGTGGCCAAACCGGCGGTGATCCTGGCAGATGAGCCAACAGGAAACCTGGATTCCGCCAATGGGGAAGAGGTGATGCGCCTTTTAGAGGAGTTGAACAATGAAGGGACCACCATCGTCATGGTCACCCACTCCCCCCATGATGCCAACTACGCCCACCGGATTATCAATCTTTTTGATGGCAAGGTGGTGACTGAAAATATCCGGGAACAATTTCACATTTAGGAAGGGCTTTTCATGTTTAAAAACCATTTTAAAATTGCAATAAGGGGCTTTGTCCGGTACAAGCTGACCTTTTTCCATTGCCTGTATAACTGTTACCCTGGAGGCCTTGCGTGCGACAGGTTCAAAGGCAGTCCATGCTTTGAAAACGGAATAAAAAATGAACCAAAGAAGGTAAGATAATACCTTCTTTGGTGTCTTGGATTTATTATTGATTTACTTCAAATGAAATCTTGGCATTTACTCCATAGGATACAATTTGGTTATTTTCCACATTGGCGTTGAAATGCTTGACATAAACAGATTTGATGTTTTTTACTGACTTGGAAGCTTCCTTAAGTGCATTCTTAACAGCATCATCAAAGCTTTTGTCAGAGCTGGCGATTACTTCTATTATTTTTACAATTCCCATAGCTTTACGAATTTTAATCTTGAAAATGGAAAACCAACCTGGTTTTCATTCTTTATTACCTATACAAACTTTATGCCCTATTCTATTTCATTTCGGAGCATTTCTCCTATTCACTACGCAAAGATTTCACTGGATTCGCTAAAGCAGCCTTAATGGCCTCCTTGCCAACGGCCAACCAGGCCACCAGTAAAACCAATCCTCCTGCAGCCAAATAGGTCCAGATGGAAATATCTATCCGGTAAGCAAAGCCTTCCAGCCATTGGTTCATCAGCCACCAGGAAATTGGGAATGCAATGAAGGCTGACAAAAGTACCAGCTTTATATATTCCCTGGACAGCATGCTCACAATGGTGGATACATCCGCACCAAGAACCTTTCGGATTCCAATCTCTTTATTGCGCTGTTTTGCAGTAAACATAGCCAGCCCAAATAAACCCAAACAGGCAACAAAGATGATCAAGCCTGAAAACACCACCAGGATGTATCCTATCCTTCGTTCTGCCTGATAGGTTTGGTAATACCTTTCGTCCAAAAATGAGTACTCAAAGGGTTCCTCTGGGGCAAGGGTATTCCATTTCAATTTGATGTCTTCCAGTAAGCTTCCTGGCTCATCGGTATTGAGCCTGGCGATGACAGCTCCATGGCTGTTACTTTTTGCCATAACCAATGGAAAGATGCGTTCATGCAAGGACCTGAAATGGAAGTCTTTCACAATGCCAATGACCTGGTAATTTGTTTGGTTCCCTTCATTGTCCAGGTGGGAAAGGGTCTTACCCAGGGCATCTTCTTCCCAGTTCAATGCCCGGGCCGCAGTCTCATTCAGAATAATGGAGGTTTGTTCGGATCCAAAAGCTTCCGAAAAATTTCTACCGGCCTCCAATTCCATGCCCAGAGTGGGTATGTAATCGGCATCTACATCATACCTCAAGGTTTTCACTTGCCTGCGCACATCCCCATCCGGATACAAAAAGAAATTATTATTGAAGGATGGCCCTGAAGGCAGGTATCCGGAAATACTTACGCTTGCGACTCTTGAGTCCTGAAGCAGCTGTTGCCGGAATACTTCAGTATTGTTTCCCAGGTACCGGACCTCTGGAAAAATCAAAACCTGATCTTTGTTGTAACCCAGGTTTTTATTTTGGATAAACTCCAGTTGGTTGTAAACCACGATGGTGCCTATAATCAGTATTACAGACACGGCGAACTGGAATATAACCAATCCGCTGCGCAAACTAAAGGACCGTTTGCCCATGCTGCCTGAGCCTGGGAAAAAGGATCCTTTCAATACGGAAACAGGCTTGAAAGTAGAGAGGAAAAATGCCGGATATATACCGGCAAGTATCCCTACCATCAGCCCAAATAAAAGCAGGGCGGGCACAGTCCATAGGTTGGAAAAATACTGAATGTCTACGTCTTTTCCTGCAAGGTTATTAAATACGGGCAGCGATAATTTTACCAATGTCATGGCTATTAATAGTGCAAAAAGGCTCAATAGGGTGTATTCGGCAAGAAATTGTCCAACAAGTTGCTGCTTTTCTGACCCAAGTACTTTTCGAACACCCACTTCCCGGGCCCTTTTGCCGGCACTTGCTGTGGAAAGGTTAATGAAATTGATGCTGGCAATCAGGATCATAAAAAGGGCAATGGCCCCGGAAATGTAGACATACCTGATATCCCCACCCGGTCCCAGTTCGCCCATCAAGTCAGAATGCAAATGAATGGAAGTGAGTGGCTGCAGGAAGATGCCGATATCGTTTCCATCTTCCTTGAATTGATTGTAACTGATTCCCATGGCTTCTTCTAGTTGCGGGCCCATGTATTTTTCGGCTACCTGGGGAAGTTTTGCTTCCAGGTTTTTGTAATTATAGCCGGGTTGAAGCAACAAATAGGTATAAAATTCTGAAACCATCCAGGAAGGGTTTTTGGCTTGCGGAAAGGTCGCCATGGAAGCCAAAAGGTCAAAATGAAAATGGGAGTTGGCCGGCATATCTGCCATGACACCCGTAATGGTGAACAGGTCCCTGTCATCCCCGATCAACAGCTCTTTTCCTATCGGATTCTCCCCCTTAAAATAGGTTTGTGCGGTAGATGCAGAAATCACAATGGTGTGGGGTTCTTTTAAAGCCTGATCCGGATCCCCCTGGATCAATGGAAAGGTAAACACCTGGAAAAAATTGGCATCTGCAAAGGCAGCGGGTTTGTCTCGGAATGCGCTGTTCTCATAAATAACCTTAGGATTCCCCATCTTCCGGATGCGCGTAGCCTGCTCTACCTCAGGATAATCTGCCTTCAGGGCAGCTGCTACCGGAGGCATCACATGTGCTTCATTCATCGTCCCCCCCTGTATGGATCCACGAAAGACTACCCGGACAATGCGGTCTGCCTTGTCATGAAAACTATCGTACCCAAGCTCGCTGATTATTGAAAGTAGGATAAGCAGGCAGGAGGCCATTCCAATAGCCAGCCCCAATATATTGATAGCAGTGAAGGATTTGTCCCTAAGCAGGTTTCTAATCGCAATTTTAAAATAGTTTTTTATCATCGCCAATAACTAATGATTTTTTTCCGTCCAAGTTCAACCTCCCCGATCTCTTTTCCAAACTAACAATAGGCAGCTCATTCCTGATTAGCCGACAAGTTTTGTTAAGATCTGGTAATGCCCTAGCGAGGCTTACAATATATCATATCTACTTCCATACCAGTAAAAAAATATCTCCAAATAGCTGTTTGGGGATGAAGGGGCTTTTTTGTGCTATTTTATCGCACATTGTTGTTCGCTGGCGGGCAAAAGCCAATGTGGCCTTGTAGTACATCTGCCGCAAAGACTAAAGTTCTTATCAGAACTGTTGGTTGTTTATTTCTTTTTTCAACTTGCAAAGTTGGTAATTATAGAGATTAATTCGTTAGTTGCAGCACAATTGACCCAAACCTCTACATGGAGCATTTTATAACAAAAAGGCATTTCTTTCGATTTTATTTTTTACTGGTCCTGATGCTTTTACTAATGGGCGGATTTGGTGTTTTTGTCATCATGGATTTCTACGGAAAATGGGGAACACCGGATTTTGAAGTTGGGAATTATCTTTTGTTGTTATTAGGTGGTTTTATGCTAATGTTTGGGGTATTCTTTTTGATCATGTATTTCAGAAATTCACCCATTATCAGGCTGCATCAAGATAGGATTTCATTTGGCAATGAATCCTATGATTTAAAGGAGGTAGCGGTTTTGGAAATGACAGGAAAATTTCCCTTTGGCTGGGGTATTTCCCTTCCTGAAGAAGGAGCTTGCCTTACCTTCAAAGATGGTCAAAAGAAGTATATTTTCGACATCATGTATGCCAATGGTCCGGAGTTAAAAATGTTACTGGAACGGAAAATTCACAATACTTCAGCACCAAAACCTGTTAGCATTCGAAACTTTAATAGGATCCGAAAAGCGGATATGGAACTGTTTAAAGGAAATCCTTTGGTCAATTTCCGGGCATCATTTTTATGGTTTATCATCGGTTTTTTCCTCTGGTATTTGCTGGTAGTTCCACCAAACCATAATGACGTATTTATTGCTTTGGCATTGATCGGTGTTGTCTGGTTTTTTGTTCTTTCCTTTAGCATGTATTATTTTGGCTTGTCAAACGACTATTTTATCGTTCAAAACCACTTTTTTTTCTGGAAAAAGCATGTGTATAATTTTAGGGACATAAAGGAGATTATATTCGAAAGCGGTGGCAAAGGTCCCTATCGCATGAGGTTGATCACAGAAGATTATCAAACAAAAATTTACGCTGCCAGCACCCTAAAAACCAAGACCTGGTTGAACCTAAAAAAAGCATTGGAGCAAATGGAGGTTCAGGTGAGAAACGAGGCATTTCCAGAAGGTTAAATCCCCAAGGATTTTCTATTGGTCTTTCTGAAATTACAGCGTTAGTCCATCCGAGAATAAAATACCTTGAAGTTGGATTTTACTCTGATTTCAAAAAACATAGGAGAACCATCCTTTTTTGTATATTTAATGAAGCAATTGCTAAATTTTGAATGACAAATATGGCGAATAGATCCAAATTACCTATTTACTACATTGATGAAGAGAAGGATTTGGAAATGCTCGTTGAGCAGGCAGTCAATTCTACTCTTGAAGAGAACATTACACGCTACTTCCAGGTTCTGGCATTTAATTACTCGCTGGCGGGGATTGATATTTACGATCATTCCATGGAAAAGACCATTAATTACATAGCCGATGAATCAAAATAACCGCTTCCCGGAGGATTTTAGATCCTTCATAGAATCCCTGAACAAACATGGTGTGGAATACCTCTTGATCGGAGGTTTTGCAATGGGAGCATATGGTTATATCAGGAGTACGGGAGATTTGGATATTTTTATTCATGCCACAGAGGAAAATGCCCAAAGGGCGTTAAAAGCCTGTATCGATTTTGGTATAGATGAAGCCGATCTCAAAGAAGAAATGTTTCTGGTGGAAAAAATGATTGGAATCGGGATGCCTCCTTTAAGAATCGAAATCCTTAAAAAGCTTGACACAATAGATTTTAAATATGCCTATCAAAGGGCAGAGACGAAAAGCCCTGATGGATTGGAGATCAAAATTGTTGCATTGGATGATCTCATTTTGCTCAAAGAAGCTGCCGTGAAGGGAAGAAACAAGGAGCGTGATCGGGAGGACCTGGCGTTTCTAAAACAATACAAAAATAAATTAAATCCTGGAAAATAGGAAAGTCCAGCTAACCCTTTAAGGGAGATCTTCACCTATTCAAGCTACTTCTTCAAAACATCTATTAACCGCTCCACCGTCTTTTTTCCTAATCCCGGTACCTTCCGGAGCTCCGTATCCTCTGCGGTAAACACCCTCTGGAGGTTGCCGAATTCCAACAACAAGCTTTTTGCCTTATATGGTCCGATACCGGGAAGGTTTTCCAAAAGTTGGATTTTTTGCGATTGCAGCGGAGTATGCTTCTTTTTCAGCGAAGTAGGCCGGCGATAAAATTTCACGTCTTCCGGCCGGTCTTTGGTAAGTTGTTTAAAGCCTTGCAACATGACCCTCACTGTTTCTCCGGGATTTTTTGTCCTCACTATTGGGATTCTGAATCCCAGGGAAATGGATAGCAAAAGTCCCTGAATGGCCTGTTGGGAAAAATCCGTTGTTCTAAAATGCCGGCTTTTTCCTTCCAGAATCAGGCAGGAAGGTACGGAACTGTTGCTTAGTTTTTTCGCCTGTTGAAACAATCGGCCATCCTTTATGGATTGGCAAAAGTCTGGAATCGTCTTCCGCTCTACCAGTAAGTCTCCATCCAAAAGATAGTCTCCTGCCAACAGCCGTTGGCGGTGTATGATCATGTTTCCTATTTTCCGAAATTCCTCGCCCATCAGGGCTGGTTCGCGGTCATCGATAGTGACCTGTAAAGGAAAATAGAAAGAAGACTTTAGCAACCTGGACATAGACAGATCATTGATTCCCTTCCTGAATGTACAAATTTTAGAGGTGGGGTGCAGTATTAAGTGAATGTTTTTTGTAGTTGAATTATTCACTTCTCAAGGCATTTACCGGATTGGCAATAGCTGCTCTTATGGTTTGGACGCTTACTGTCAGCAGGGCAATCCCCATCGACACAAGTCCAGCCAGCGCAAACATCCACCAATTCATATCAATCTTGTAGGCAAAGTTTTCCAGCCAATGGTTCATGACATACCAGGCCATGGGCGAGGCTATCGCAAAAGCAAGTAGAATCAATTTCACAAGATCTTTGCTCAGGATTCCTACGATAGCCGGAACATTTGCCCCCATCACTTTGCGGATGCCTATTTCCTTGGTGCGCTGTTGGACGGAAACAGTAATCATTCCAAGCAGACCTAAGCTGGAGAGTAAAATACTTAACCCACCAAATGCCACACTCAAGGACAAAGCCCTGCGGTCATCTTTGTACAACCTGTCAAATTCCTCATCCAAAAAAGTGTATTCAAAAGGGTGCTCAGGAGTAAATTCATTCCATACTTTTTTGGCCTGGTCCAGTGCCTGAGGCGTATTTCCTGGGTTTATTTTGACCAAATAAGATGAAGCCCCATAGGGGTCAAGTGAAAATACGATTGGATCAATTTTTTCGTGTAAGCTTTTGTGGTGATAATCCTGGACTACTCCGATGATCGTTCCGCTTTCCTCTGATCCTGTCCGATAGGACATGGTGGAGAAGGAGGTTCCCACCAGGGGCTCCTGAAGGCCGAAAACTTTAACCGCTGTTTCATTGAGGATTAAGTTGTTGAAGTCCGACGTATTTTCGTTTTCAAACCAACGGCCAGATGCCAGCGTCAGGTTGGCCAGTTCGGCGTAGTTTTCATCCGCCCAAATCTGGACTACCTCAAAAGGATCCCGGGCTTCCGGATAGCCCGACCAGGAAATACTGACCGGTTGTTTTCTTTTGTCATCCAGGATTGAGGTGCCATTGACCTGCGAAACAGACTGTATGGCGTTACTTGCAAGCAAACTGGTTTTAATACTGCTAACCCGAGACGCATGGCGTTTTTTCGCCTCTTCATCACCAGATCCAAAACCTATTGGCAAAGGTACATGTAACCTGAATACCTGCTCCTTCTGGTAACTATCCGTTTGCTGCTGAATAAAAGCAAATTGATTATGGATGGTAATGATTCCCACCAGTAGCACCACTGAAAAAACAAGTTGGCCTGTAACCAGGGCCTTACGGAAACCCTGTTTACTAAGGCCTGCCAACACCTGGTTTTTAAGCAAGGCTACCGGCTTCAAAGTAGCCAGAACCAAAGCAGGGTAGAGACCGGTTAATAGGAGTACCAGGGTTACTATTCCCAGAATCAGCCATAAAATCTGAGGATTCAGCAGGTCCATTACCAGGTTTCTTTCTACAAAGGCATTGAAATCCGGAAGCAGCAAAAAGGCCAGCAACAAGGTGAAGCCAGTGGCCATGGTGATGGAAAGGAAGGTTTCTACCATTACCTGGACAATCAAATGATTTTTTGAAGCACCCACGATTTTGCGAATCCCAATTTCCTTCAATCGGGTACCGATCCGGGCAATGGATAAGTTGACAAAATTAACACTGGCTACTCCAAGCAGTAAAACCGCGAGAATCGAAAAGACCCATAAGTTGAGGGTATTCCCGTGCGGAATGATTTGATCAAGTAATCCGTTTTCAAAATGTAAATCCCTTAATGCAACCAATTTGGATCGCCTGGCTGACTCCGCCATCCATGATGGCCGGTTTCTGGCAATGATTTCAGCTATTTTTTGCTCTGCTTCCACGATAGACGCAGCAGGATACAACTTTATAAACAAAAGTTGAGAGAAGATGCCCCAGGACTGGGTGTTACCCAAATCCTCCTTGCTTTCCTGATAAATGGAATTTGAAACCAGGATATCCTGTTGGAAGGAGGAGTTGGCTGGAATATCCTCGATGACTGCCGCTACGGCATAAGGGATTGAGTCAATATAAATTGTCTGTTCTAAGGGGGGCAGGTCTCCAAAATACCTGGCCGCTTTGGAGCGGGTCAGGATCACTGAACGCGGATTATTGAAAAAATAGTCCAGACTTCCCTGCTGAACCTTGTAGGTGAACATGTCTATCCAGTCCCTGCCCACAATCAGGCCATTGGTTTCTTTGAATGGCTGACCATTGATTTCCAAAACCTTTCTACTCAGGCCGGTTCCGGCCATGGCCATTTGTTCTATTTCGGGGACCTTTTCATGAATGGCCTCGGAGGTCGGATAAGAGGAATGCCCGCTAAAGGTGTATGCTGACTTAATCGTATCATAATCCGCTCGTAAATATATCCGCTCTGCGTCCGGATGATAGTTGTCAAAACGCAGCTCATTGTGACCCCAAAGAAGAATAAGAATAGCCGCAGTCATGGCTATGGCTAGCCCCCCTATGTGGATGATAGCGCTTATTTTGTTTTGCCGGAGATAGCGAAAAGCGATTTTAAAGTAATTTTTTATCATGCTATTAGTAAATATGATTGTTGACTAACTCAGGCATAAATTTTCAGTTGCACCCGTTTCTCCACAAATCCATCATGATCAAACCAGGCTTTCTGCGACACCCTGTTACAGGTCTTTTCCTGTACCTTGGATTGGCCAGGATTCCCTATTTCTGCCTTTCTGTATCGGAATTCAGTTAAAAATAAGGAAAAAGGAATAGCCCTTTTATTCGAAGGGAGTTTTTTCAGCCGGGATTTATCGGATTCCATTACTATTTATTCCACTTCTATGCCATTGATAATCCAGCTGAAAGTGCATAAAAGCCCCATTCATTGATCCTTTGATTTCCCAAACGGGCAAAAGTGTCCGTTGACGGGCAAATTGGCGGAAAAATATCAGGTTTTTCATTTCGAGCTGTCCCCTTCACATAACCGAGGAGGATGGTTGGTGTCAAACTAAAATTAAAGAAACCAAAGCATTTTCTAAGCAATCCAATAAACTTATTGACTTTTTTATACGTATTTATTAATATTATACGCATAATAGGTATTTGTATTATGAAGAATCGACTAAACCTCACTGTAAACAATGATCTGATCCAAAAAATGAAAAAATATGCAGATCTCAGGCATACCAGTCTATCCCAAATAGTGGAAGAGCACTTTGAAGAATTATTGAATCGGCCAACCAGACTTCACGAAGATAAGTCCTTGTTGGAGTATGTGAAAACCCTGCCTAAATCCAAGGTGGATTATCCCAAGGATTTTGATTTTAATGAGGAATACTACAAAGCAAAAAACAAAGAAAGCAATGAGCAAAATCCTGTTTGATGCCAATGTTCTTTTGGATTTTTTTCTTGAGCGAAATTTGCAGCCTGAAACGATAGAAAAGATATTTATGCTGATTGACAATAAAAAGGTTGAGGGCTATGTAACCGTAACCATACTTCAAATTTGTGCTTATTATTTAACGAAGGCAAAAGGGGTAGCAGTAGCAAAAGAGATTTTGGAGATGGTTATTTTGAAATTTCAGCTTTTGGATGGCAATAAAAAAAATGTTCTGAATGCCCTGAAATCAGAACAGCAGGATATTGAAGATGCCATTCACTATTTTATTGCGCTTGAGAACGAAGTCAATGCGATCGTTACTTTAGATCAAGGTTTTATTAAATTGTCCTCTCCCTATTTACCCATTTACAGTCCTGCTGACCTATTGAACAATATTGGTTAGGAAGTGCTTTGTCTTTATTTTGCTTTCTGACCCGATTTTTTGACCAGGAAAAAAAAAGCCTTCATTCCCACAAGCCTCCTGCGCATCCCCTGAGAAAATTCAGGACCGACCACTGACTACCGTCAGGACAGGTTCGGTTTTTTGTCGGGCCAGTGCGCATTGCATATTTAAAATATAGTTCTTCTATTTTTCAAATTTTTCCCAAGTAATACCTTTTAGAAATCAGTTTTAAATCCGTCATTGGTAAATTGGCCAATCCCCTTTTTCAATAGCCATTCCCGTTGTGGTTCATTTGTTTGGTTTGATTATCTTAAGGTCACCATATGATTTATCACCTGAACGGAAACTCATGTGATCACTGATCAATTTTTCCTGATCATAAATTATCATAACATCCAATTACTCGCTCTTCAGCGTCTCAGCGGGATTGACCAGCCCCGCTTTGATCGCCTGGGCGCTTACCGTCAGTAAGGCAATCAAAAGCGTCAAGCCACCGGTCCATAAGAACAAGGCCCAATCAATAGTAGTCCTGTAAGCAAATGTCTCCAGCCAATCGCTCATAAAATACCAGGTAACCGGTATACCTATGATCACGGAGATCAGCACCAGTTTGGTAAATTCTGAAGAGATCAACGCCACCACGCTGCCAATTGATGCACCCAATACTTTCCTGACAGAGATTTCCTTTTTTCGCCGTTCTGCTATATAGGTCGCCAATCCAAAAAGCCCCATACAGGATATTATCCCGGCCAGGCCTGTAAACAAGGATGTCAGCCTGGCAGTACGTTCCTGGGATATGAATTTGCGGGCATGCTCCTGATCTACAAATCGGTATTCAAAAGGGGAGTCGGGATTGTATTTATTGAAAACGGTCTCAACCCTGGCGAGGGAATTCAAATAATCAGCTGCTTCTTCAAACCGGATTTGGATGAAATTCAGGTCGCGCTTTGGCCCCATTACCATGATCGGAGACACTTCATCAAAGGGAGATTCCACAATAAAATCCTTTACTACGCCCACAATGGTAAAGGAATAGGCGTCATCCTTGACCACCTGACCAATGGGGTCCTCAAACCCCATCACCTCAACCGCTTTTTCATTGACGATTGCCGAAAGGCTGTCACTGGCATAGGAATAAATATCAATATCCCTTCCTGCGATCAATTCCATTCCGGCTGTTTTCACCAGGTTTGCATCTGTTCCCATGCGACTGATATTTGGCTTGTATTCCGGGTCTTTGCCTTGCCATTCCATCCCATCAGTGTCGCTGTAAATATTGGTTAAGGGAGAAAAGGTATAGCTGACCTCGGCTACCTCCGGAAGGGCCTGCAATCCAAGACGAAGTGCCGTTTTGTTCTTTCTGATACTTTGCGTTACCGGATGAAAAATCAGGTTCTCCTTGTCCATTCCCAAATCTCTGTTTTGGACAAACCTCATCTGATCCTGCACAATCCATACACAGGATATGAGGGTGACCACAACGGCAAACTGAAAAACCACCAAAACCTCCCGAGGCTTCCATCCAAGGTTACTCCTTGTTCTCATTTGGGATTTAAAAACTGCTGTGGGCTGGTAAGCACTTAATAAAAATGCCGGATAGCTACCTGCAAGTATCCCTGTTACAAAAATATAAACGGCAGAAATCCCCCAAAAGTAGGGTTGGGTAAACGGGTTGGGCAATTCCTGGCCCACCAAACCCTTAAACCAGGGAAAAGAAAGGGATACAATGGTGATGGCCAGCAAATAGGCGGTGAGTGCGATGAATACAGATTCGGCGAGGAACTGGCCAATCAGCATGCCTTTGCCTGCACCGGAGATCTTCCGGATTCCCACTTCTTTGGACCGTTGGTCACTTTGGGCAGTACTCAGGTTCACAAAGTTAATCGCTGCAAGCACCAAAACAATAATGGAGACGATGCCAAACATCCGGATCATTTCGATTTTTCCCCCTACAGACTTTCCATTTTCGAATTTGGAATAAAGATGAAGATCACGAATAGGAAAAAGAAAATCAGAAATGTCTTCCAGATCGGAGTTACTGGTAGTGAAGTCCGCAAACTTCTGATTGAATGCAGCATGATCGGCATGCTCATTTAACAAGGCAAAGGTACGGTAGGAATTATTTCCCCAATAGTCATCAGCCCAGCCCTCGGCTTCCAATTTCTTGAAAGGCAGAAAGACTGTAAAAGGGAAAGCGGTATTCTCCGGTAAGTCCTTTATCACTGCGCCAACGGCAAAATCCCATTGCTTGCTTACCGTCACTATTTTACCCAGAGCTGAGGTCTGGCCGAATAATTTAAGTGCAACGGATTCAGTCAGAACAATATTTCCCGGTTCCGTCAATGCAATAATTGGGTCACCTGCCAGGGCTTCAAAGCTGAAAATTTCAAAAAATCCATGGTCGGTAAAAGTGGCCTCTTCATAGAAATTATTTTCACCCACGGTTAAGAGTTGTTGGTCCCATTCGGTGATCCTGGCTACTTCTTCCACTTCGGGAAACTGCGCTTTCATGGCTGGGGCATAGGGAGCTGGTGTATAGTCCCAGGTTGATACCTGGCCTTGCATGGTTGCATTTCTCCAGACGGCATATATCCGATTTGAATTTTCATGAAAGCGGTCGACAGATAGCTCAAACTGCACCCAGATAAGTATGAGTATAGAAGCGGCCATGCCGATCCCCAGTCCTGCAATGTTTATAAATGCGTATCCCTTACTCCTGCGGATGTTTCTCCAGGCGATTTTAAAGTAATTTTTCCACATGGTGCCTAATGTAAATGCTTTAGTCCGCTAAATAAAACGCCATTTCAGGTCTATTTACCTATCTATTCCAGAGCTAACGTAATCCACTTCCATGCCAGTCCAAAACACCGCATTTGTGCGGAAAATGTAATGTTTATATTCATTCACGAAAGCTATTCGAACAAAAATGTGCGCATGCGGACAAGAATTCCTGACTTCTTCCGGGAAGTACCCATCCAATCCCCTCATTTTTCAAACGGTGAATGCAACCAAAGGGAAATGGTTATGGTACATGTATCTTTTGTTACCTGGGACAAGATCACATCATTTTTCGTAGTGGTAATTAATAAACAATTCTTCTTATGAAAAACTGGACAGCCATAATCATCTTGACATTTTTGATACTATCGGGTGCATGTATGGAAGATGAGAACCCAGGTTGTCCCGTTCCGTACTCCATCCAATCCGGAAACCACGAAATTTATAACTCCTGGGCCTTTGTAGGCTTTAGACACAAAACCTTGCGATGGACTGACTATCCGCCCTGTGAATTGTACATAAATGATGAAGGTAGGGTTACACCAGACAGAATAAGGATCACTTTTACAGAGGAAGCTTCCAGGGACGAAGAATTGGTGGACTATCAAATTTTTTCCGGTGCAGGTCCCGTTAATGGCTTTTCCGGGGATTTCCAACTTTCCGGTAACACTATCCAAAGTGGAGGCAAAATCGCTACTACTTTCATTGCATCAATTCATGCCAATGTGAATGAATATGAGTCAAAGCTTTATTCCGCATTGATGCAAATGACACATTTTAACATTGTAAAGAATCAGTTACTCATCACCTTTGGGGAAGGAGAGGAGGAAATGTTGTGGGTGCTTGCGGAAGGCCATCTTTGATCAATCCCCTACTGCATTTTATTGATCAGGAGAATAAATCTTTATTGGCAGCATTGAATGATTAACCTTTATCCAGATCACTGCTTGAGAACAGCTGTTTTTCAGGGCCTTCAATCATTCAATTAAATTTAAAGCAGGTTTAAAGAGTTGTTTCTTTGCACTACACCCTTGAACCGTCCACCAGCTCCTGGTATAATAGTTGTCCTTTTTCCGTCATGTAAGGAAAAAGTAGTTTCCAAATATTGTCCGACATGCCGCTGTTGTTTTTTTTAGATTTGGAATTGGAAAGCAATTCCTCCTGTGATAGCCAGAAAGTAATAATGATCCTGATGGACAAAAGCAGTTGCTCGATGTGGTCTTCCGTGCTTTTGATAAAATAGCCATCTTCAATCGCCCGTTTAAACAGGTCTGACATTTGTTGTTTCCGGATCCTTAGGGTGTTTTTCAGCAGCCGGTTGATTTTTGGGTAGGACCGGGAAATTTCCAAAACATCCAGGTTAAAAAATCGGAATTTATATTGAAAGGATTCCAAATGAAGCAATAATCGGTGGATCTGATCAAAACTCCCTGTAGCAGGATCAGCGGCCTTGTAGGAATCGGACATTTCAGCCCGCATTTGCTTGTATATGGCCAGCAAAAGTACTTCCTTGTTTTTAAAATGGTAGTCAAGGTTGCCATAACTTATACCCATCTCTTTGGCAATATGCCTGCTGGTAATGCTTTGAACCCCATCTTTATTGAAAAGGTCTACGGCAGTATCCATGATTCGCTGCTTGGTATTTGTTTTGCTCTTTTTTGTCATCTTAACTGTTTCATGGAAATTCCGGCAAATTAACCCTTCATCTTTACAAAAGTAAAAAAAACACAGGTATTAACACTAAAAATATAACCCATTACTTTCCCAAGTTATAATTGATAATTTTGATTTTTCTCCAACGATATTTTGCTTGATTCGGGTAAAGGCTTTAAAAATAGTGCAGATTTCCCATTATCATATCATGACCTACCTGTATTGACTTTTTTCCTGTCGTGCTGGTTTCCCTAATTTCCGTCATGCTAATGGACAGCATGTTTTCATACCCCAATGAAAAAGTGCTGCAGGTTGAAATTAAAAGGCTACTTTAAATTCCATGATAATGGGATCTTCAGGATCCGGTATGGTCTCCAATTCCTATCCAGTCATTTTCCCCACTGTTATCATTTTACCTTATGGATGAATTTATTTGTTCAAAAAGAAATACCTTATCCGGCACGCATTACCGCTACTTTGCGGGTTCTTTTCCCCGACCGTTCTTATTTGCAGCACATGCCCACCGTCTGTCAATCCCGCCGCCAGGGTATAATACCATGGTAGGTGTAGGTTTAAGCTCCATTGGGTGAAAAGATCCTGCTTTTGCCAGTCATTATTGTCGATTCTGTATTCGATAATGCCCGCATCGGGTCCGGCTGCGACAGCTATGCCAACCGCATTTCCGCTAAACTCAAATTCCAGTACAGCACCTTCCTCCTGAGCAATAAGCATGGGAACATGCACATAATTGGCCCGGGTGCCGGCATTATCATCCGGAGCCCAGGAAGCAAGCAGCTTCCAGCCATGGCGTATACGGGCCCTGCGGGGCTCGATCAGTACTCCATTATCGTAATTCGCCGGATCGAGCAGTTGGGGCAAAACGTAGCGTTCACGGCTGTCGTCTTCTGCGCCTGTTTCGTCCCATGCGTTCTCAAGAAACGTTTTCATGGAGCGAAAATACACCCCCTGCCCAAAAGGTGAGGGATGGAGATTTTTAAAATCTTCTTCCCAGGAAAATTCACCAGCGTCGATACGCTCAGTTACTTCTTTTGCTAAATTAATGCTTGGGACATGGTAGTGAGCGGCTACTTTTTCCTGATTTTCAATCACCTCCGGCACTTGCCCCTCACGGTAGCGTTCCATCTTGGGAGGGTCCACAAAATGCATGAGGACGATATCGGTGGAGGCATCGTTCCGGCGGACCTGCCTGATTATTCCTTCCATTGCCCGGACTTGTTCCTGAGCGCTTCTGCCGTTCGATGCGTCGTTTACCGCGGCCTCCACAAACAGCAAGTCGACCGAACCGGCAGCCAGCACATCGCGTTGAAGCCGGAAAGCAGCGGGAGTGGATCCCATGGAAGGAATGCCTGCATTGATAAATTGGAATTCGGTATCCGGGAAACGCTTTTGAAGGTAATTGGAGACGCTGTCCCGCCAGCCATCGTTGTAGGTAATGGAACCGCCGAGGAAAGCAACCCGTCCTCTTTTATCCCGCTGAAACGTTAAACGACTGTTTCGGATACCCTGCCGCTGCTTGTGGTAGCTTTCAGCATTGAGCAAAGGTTTGGGTAATTCCGTGTGGTACCTGATAAAATCGGCACCTAGTCGGGGTGTTTCAATGGGGAAATGATGCCCGAATAACGCGTGCTTTCCTTCGGTACAGGGGACGACCGTTGCAGGACCCCCGAGTTTGATATAGCGATCAACCAGGACAAAGGTGTTTTCCTCCGGCGGAACCACCTGGTCGTTTAATCCAATCATGTGCATAATGGGCACCTTTGCTGCTGCCAGTGCCTCGAGGTTATCCACCGGATGATCTGCGTATGCCAGGGCTTCTTCGTCCGAAGTGAATCCATTCCATTCCGTTTTTTCTCCCGGAAAGGTTGTGAGTTGTGATTTTTCATTTTCGGGAAGCAGCGATAGATACGCCTCAAAAATTCGTTTTCCATGTCCCACTAATCCTGCTGGAGTAAGGTGCGTCGCATCTGCTTTTGGAAGGCCCAGCATGCTGGTAAAGGCAATCGTTGCATCTTCTGCGGCTATTCGTTTTTGGGCTTCTACCACCACGGACCGTTCTTTCACGAAGGGATGCTGTTCATCCACTCCAAGAATGATTTTCAGCTTGGGCTCATTTATTACGTTCTGCCGCAAATCAGTAATCATTTTCTTTAGGTTAGCATCATATTCCTGAGCCGTATTTTCATTACCAGCGTCAGTTTCGCCCTGAATCCAGATAAACCCTCGCACGTTGACCTTAAAATTCTCTTCTTCCAGTAGTTTTAAAGCCGACTTCAGATCTTCGATCATCCGATCATAGATACCGCCTTCTCCGGGAGATTTCCAGTCGCGAGCAAGGCCGGTAGCACCCTTGGTATACTTGAATATGGCCGGATTATAACCTGCTTTTTTGAGTTCACGAGCAAAGCGTACCTCCGGCCCGAAATGGCCTTTGGGGAATCTTCCGGCCTGGGCTTGCATGGTGCCCCACTTTCCCCCTGAACTTTGATGATCCACAAATGTCCAGTGTAAGCGAATCGATTCATCCAATTCCTGTCCCGCTTCCGGGTAGCTGGCAGCATCTCCCATCCATCCCTGCGCATTGGACTGGCCGGCCCAGATAAACAGATCCAGGGCCTGCTGTGCAGGTGCATCGATTGGTAGCAAAAGCAGAAGATGCAGGAAAATACCGGTGATTGCGCTGAAACACTTCATGCTAATGCCTCTCTTTTTAACGGTTAAAAACTACTTGTTGTCCTTCAGCTAAAGTAAGTTTTATATTCAGACCATCCTTTATATATTCTTTATCAGATGAAAATTGATCTTTACCAAACGGATTTTCAAAAATTATTTCTCCTCCTTTTTCGGAGGTAATCTCCACTTTTTCCACTTTTCCATTCTCTCTAGTTGCAGAAACAAGGAATGCTCCTTGGGTCCGCAGGGTTTTAAAAGAAACATCTTGCCAGTCTGCAGGAATGGCTGGAAACAGCTTTACCACGCCAGTGTGACTTTGTATCAGCATTTCTTGTATCCCTGTAGCAAAGGCAAAATTTCCTTCCAGGGTAAAAGGGCGGTAGGTAAAGCTTGACTTACCCGTTCCCGATTGGTCTCCATTTACGTGAAAACTATTGGGCAATACAAAGGAGGAAGCAAAATCCCTTAAGGCCCTGGCAGCTCCCTCTCCATCTCCTGCCCTTGCCTTAAGATTTCCCAGCCAGGCAAAGGAATAGCCGGTCCAGTTGGATGATCCCAGCTTATCTAAATGGGCAATGGTATTTTCTATGATTTCCCGTTCCTTTTCTCCATTGGAGGGATCTATCAGGCTTAGGGGATGAATGGCCATGATATGGGAAAAATGCCGGTGGGAATCTTCTAGCGGATTGTCAGGTGCTACCATTAGGCCTGATTCATCCGTGGCATAATCGGGCCATTCGGCCAGCATGGTATTCCAATCTGCTGCTTCATCAGTATAACCCAGTTCCAGGGCCAGTTCGGCAGCGGTGGTATAGGTCCAACGCACCAGGGCCAGGTCATAATTGGTCATTTGGTCAAACCATGCCCGGGCATCATTGTTATAGATTTCGGGGCTGGAAGACAAGGGAAGCTTCCTTTTGCCGTCATCAGCCTGTACGGAAAGCTCATTTAGAAAAACGGCGACCTCCCTTATCCAGGGATAGGCTTCGGCTTCCAGAAATTGTCTATCCATCGTATACCGCCAATGCAGGTAATAGTGGTGTCCCAGCCAGGCACTTACGGTAGGTCCGAATGCATATTGTATCCAGCCGCCCATGGGATCTCCCTCCAGCGTGGTCACTCCGGGTACATTCAATCCATTCGTTCCAAAATATTCCCGGGTGTATTTTTTAAAAGTAGGTTGATGTTGATTGAGCCAGTCAATAAAGCCTTGTTCCAGCTCCAGGTGATTGCCTGCATAGGTAGGCCAGTAACTTAACTGGGTGTTGAGGTCGTGGTGGAAATCCCCTTTCCAGGGAGGTAATTTACCATTGTCCGCAGTCCAGACGCTTTGAAGCGAAATGGGCGGCGCTCCCTGTCTGGCAGCAGCTCCTAATTTGTACATATCCATGTAATATTGCTGCTGCAAAAGGCTGTCGGGAAGGGTAATGGAGGATGCCTTCCAGTAGCCATCCCACCAGGTATGGTGCACCTGATGGTATTCATCCTGATTTTTGGTAAAAGCTTTTTCAGTGATCTCCGAGGCGGTATCGGCGGTTCGCTGGTCTTTCTTCCTCGAACTGATGCTCCAGAATCCCTCCAGTTGATCTGCTGTTTTCTCCCATCGGGTATTTACCTGAAACCGGAATCCGTCCCATCCTTCCTGCTCATAAGTCAGGGTATTTTCTTCCTGGGAAAGTTTGCCGGCCGGATATCCCAACCTTCGCAGGTCTTGTCCACTGACCGGGTCCAGGGCTTCTGATGGTCCGGCTCCTACGTAAGGGGGAGGCACGATTTCTGGCAACAGGTCAACTTTGAGGTTTTCAAAACGATACCAGCCAACCGGTTCGGTGGCGTGTACAAAAGTTCTTAATAGGGTGCCATTTTTCCACCGGATTTCACTGCTTGCTTTTTGAAGGTCCAATTTGACGGATGCTATTTCGCCCAATTCGGAAATATCAAATTCAAGTGCCGCTCCCGGGATTTTAGAAGGTCCGGCAAGGGTGTCATACGGAAGGTCATATTGTCTCTGTACTGCCGCATATTGCTTGGCTTCCCATTGTTTTTTCACCCAGTTGAAATCATTGTTTTCAA
Source organism: Cyclobacterium sp. SYSU L10401 (assembly GCF_010993705.1). Lineage (GTDB taxonomy): Bacteria > Bacteroidota > Bacteroidia > Cytophagales > Cyclobacteriaceae > Cyclobacterium. The sequence continues at coordinate 1,126,067 of NZ_WOFO01000001.1, forward strand.
AGTCCAGGTTTTTCATTTCTCTAAGATCCCAAAGATCTGCCCGATCCAGGGAAAACCGCAGTTTTCCTTCCTTTTGCCAGACCAGTGCGCCAAGCATGGCATTGCCGAGGGGTATCCCTTCGTCCCAGGTCTTTGCCAGGTCCGGGAAGCTGCGTTCCATATAAAAGGGTGTGCCTTGATTGGCTTGCTTTTCCTTACAGCCACCCATCGATAGCACACAAAATAGGGTACATGCAAAACCTAGTAGTTTTTTGAATTCCATTAGTTTTCAGGTTGATAAGAGGGGTTTGGATAAGGTAATTGTACTGCCATTTCCTTCACCCAGTGTTGTAATTTTTTATTTAATTGTTTTCTTCTTTTAGGGGACGAATTACTTAGGTCGGAGTCTTCGGCTCGATCTGTCTCCAGATCGTATAATTCCGATCGGTCGCTTTCAAAAAAGTGAATCAGTTTGTACTGCCCTTCTCGGATGGCAGCCGAAGGTCGACCTCCAAGACCTCCACTATAGTGGGGATAATACCAAAATATAGGCCGCTCTTCCATACTTTCACCCTTCAACAGGGGCTTTAGGCTTAGACCGTCCCGGTGCTGATGCGGCAATGGATTTAGACCCGCCATTTCCAGAAAGGTGGGAAAGAGATCGGTACCGGTAACCGGAAACTCATTGGTACTTCCTTCTTTTATGGTTCCTGGCCAGCGGAAAATAAGTGGAACACGGATGCCTCCCTCGTACAAATACCCTTTTCCTGTGCGCAGGGGGGCGTTTGAAGTAGGTATTTGTTCGGCCAGGTTGCTGGTGGCCATCCCGCCGTTATCCGAGGTGAAAATAACCAAGGTGTTTTGGTCAAGCCCTGTTCGGGAAAGGGCTTGCAACAGCCTTCCAATATTTTCGTCCAGGCTTTCCACCATGGCTGCATAGGTAGGATGGTCCTGATGATTTTTAATAAACGTTTGATTTTGCTGGTCGAATGCCGCTCCCTCAGATGGCATTTGCTGGCGTTTATTTTGATACTTTTTTACTTTTTCTTCCTTCCCTTGCAAAGGCAGATGCACGGTATAATAGGAAAGGAGGGCAAAAAAGGGCTTTTCTCTTTTTTTGGTAATAAACCGGATGGTTTCTTCCGTAAGGCGATCCGTAAGGTACTCTCCTTCCGGCCCATCGGGCAGTTGCGGGTTTGCATAGGGTGAAAAATACCCTCCGGCAGGGTGACCCGTAGCATTGCCACCCACATTTACCTCAAAACCATGATTTTCCGGATAATGCATCTCATTTTCACCCAAATGCCATTTTCCGGCAAAAAAGGTGGCATAGCCGCTGGACTTAAAGGCTTCCGCCATCGTGGTTTCCTTTGGATCCAGAAACAGCTCAAAGGGGTGGGATGCCAGTTTTTGGTCGGGATGGGGACCGTAATGCCGGTTGCCGGGGATGTAGTCGGTCAGGTTTAACCGAGCCGGGTATTTTCCGGTCAGAATGGCTGCTCTGGAGGGGGAGCAAATTGGGCTGGCGGCAAAGGCATTGGTAAAGCTCATGCCTTCTGCAGCCAGCTTATCAATATGTGGCGTTTCATAAAAGTGGCTTCCGGTATATCCCAAATCATGATATCCTAAATCATCCACCAGGATAAACAGGATGTTTGGAGGCTTTTCACCTGGGCTCTGGGCCTGGCTTACAAGGGGAAGCAGAGACAAAAAGAAGAGCAATTGTCGCACAGGTTTAGTCATTTTAGCGCAGGGGATCAATTTTATATACGGATAGGGCTTTTAATTGGGGGTCGCCAATGGATGATTGGGCAACAAAGCGGATTTTGCCCGTGCGCACTGGATCGATTTTCACGATGTGCTTGTGGCCAATGGAGGAACCGGTATAAATGGCGGTCCATTTTCCGTTGATTTCGGCTTCCAGCATAAACTCCCGTACCCGTTCCCCTTTTGAAATGTCTTCCTGTAACACAATGTGGTCAATAAGCTGTGCTTTGTCCAGAACCAGGGAAATGTTGTTTCCATTTCCCGAAATTCGGGCTATTGGATTGGAAAACCGCCGGTTGATTTCATCTCCAAATTCTTTAAGTCTTTTTACGTCCGGTTCTGGCATTAGCCCTTCGGGATTGGGGGTTACCCCCAGAATTAAGGTGGAATTATGTCCCACGGATTCGTAGTACATGTCCACCAGGTTTTCCAGTGGATAGATGATAGATGCCCGATTGGGTTCCCAAAACCAGTCGTGTCCGCCATTTCCGCGAAGCGGTGCATCGCTCATGGCAGGCATGTAATAGCTGCCGTTGGGATCTCCGGTCTTCAGAAGGGCAAAATTATTGGCTGCAATTTCCTTTCGGGTACTTTCCCCGGCGCCAATTGCCGGATAGGGAAATGTCCCCCAACTGGGATAGGGTACCGTACCCGTTTCGCTGCCACCCCAGCGGATATCCGCCCGTTGGAGGTTGTGGTAAAAAATACTGTTTGGCTGGTGTTTCTCAAAAACGGAGAGTACATCCGGTCCTCCTTGTTCTGGACCATGTGCGCCCCCGTCAAACCAGACCATTGCCCAGTCGCCGTAATTGGTGAAGATTTCTTCCACGATTTTTTCGATCATTCGGTTGTAGTGCTCTTGTCGGTTGCGGGCAAATTCATTGTCTCCCTGCACCTTAAAGTCGTACACGCCATAAAAGGCATTCCAGCGTGTGCCTATATAGACGGCCGGGAGCATATCGTATTTTTCACAAGCTGCCTTGAAATCACGGAGAATATCTCCCTTGCCGTTCTGCCATTCCAACGCTTTCATGGAATAGGGTGTGGCGTTACTTTGGTGAAAAAAGAAGCCGGTCTCATGGCTTACGGTAAAAATGGCGATTTTGAATCCGGCATCTTTTAAGGACCGGATCCACTGGTCCATATCATACTTTTGTGGATTGAAGGTGTTGTAATCTTCTACCGGGGTAATTCTTGCTTTGGGCTGAACATAGAATTCACCATCAAATACATGCATGTCCCAGCAAACCAATGCTGCCAGTTCGGCCTGCTGCCACTGTAGTTGGGCGGGTGTAGGGATGGGAACCTGCTGCTGCGCAGTTGTATTCAAATAAAGGGCAAAAAATATGCCCAGGGAAAATAGCATCGTTTTAAACATCGGTTTTCTAAAATTAAATGGCATCATTCTATTTACTTATGGCCTGTGAGTTCCTTTGCTATCAATTTTGCAATGGCCTCGTAACCCTCCTTATTAGGGTGAACCCCATCGCTTATCGTAAACAGTTCCGGTCGATGGTCCAATGGTTCATTGAGGTCAATGAAGGATACATTCTTCTCCTTTGCCACCTTTTTTGTCATACTAATAAGTTCTTGAAGCCTCGGTTTTCGGACTTTCAGCCCTGCTATCCGTTCAGCATCCAGGCCAGGGGTTTCCAACACCATGGGCGAGGGTGCGCATAGGAAGATTTGCGGATCAGATGGGAGTTGGGAAAGTTCATCGATGAGGTCCCGGTAATCACTTTCGAATTCATCCTTGTACTCCCAGCACTTACGGTCTCCACAGGTACCATAGCCGCAGGTATCGTTGGTGCCAAGGCTGATGACGATGATATCCGGGTTTGCGGCTTTTATTTTTCGCAACTCGTTCCATACGGTAGGGATACCTTTTCGGATAAGGGTACATCCTCCTACACCAAAATTTTCCACTGCATAATCATCCCCAAGGAGCTTTTGCAATTGCGCGGGATAGGAATCGCTGTCCGGGTCATCCAGTCGTGCCCCGTAGGTAATGCTATCCCCGACACTGGCTACTTTTTTTTTTTCATTGGTGCTAAAACCTGTAAAAGTAGAAAGCACAATCATTAACATGGTGCAAAAAATAATGGGAGGGATGAATTTTTCTATACGCTTCATAGGTCTAATCTTTTATATTTTGTTCTTTAAAACTAATAATTGCTGGCTTTCCTTTTGATTTGTCAATGGCCTTTACTTATGGGTCGGTCGGATGCTCTTGCACTGGAACAAAAACAATATAAGCGTCATCTCCCTTTTTTACTGCCATACTTAAGACCATGGGCTCACCCTCTTCCTGGTACAGAAAGGGACGCTCCATGCGGTCGGGTACCAGCTCCGAACCGTTAGCCATAGGGATCCGCTTGTTTTGAATCACATATTCTGTGGCTTTCCTCCAGTTGATCCCATCTGGTGAATTTATCATACCGATAAAGCTGTGGGCGTGGAAGACACCGTAGAACCTGTCGCGCCTGTCATCATACCAGACCGACATGTCTTCTGTGTCCATGTCGTCGATTACCGCCTCGGGGTGCATTTTAAAAAGCCCAGTGGGAGAATCGGATATGGCGACAGCCTGGTTGCGGTTAAATCCGATGTCTTTGGGCTTATCACCTTTCACAATCAGGTAGTATTTCCCATCTTTCCCCTGTACAACGGCTGGGTTTACCGTCAACGTTGTAATAGGCCCAGAGGGCTCAATGAGCGGTCTTTCCATTCGCTTCCACGGTCCATCAATCGACTCAGCCACCGCCACGCCGGTTCGCTGATTCGGTCGCAGGTATTCTTGCCAGTTGGAATGAGGGTATCCTACCCGAGCGATTTCAATCAGCTCTTCTTCAGTATAATCATTATCTCCCATATTTGTAGAAATATAATAGAGGTAGTATTTATCCCCGAATTTTTTGATTTTGGGATTGTGCACCGTGATCGCATCCCAGTGGCCTGGTCCCCGGCTTTTCAATACCGTTTCTTTGTATTCCCAGGGTCCGGAAGGATTGTCGGCTATTGCGTGGGCAACTTCGGAATGAGTCAACCAACTTAAAAAAGTGTATTTTTTCGGCCATCGCGAATAAAACAAGTGATACTTTCCGTCCTCTCCTTTTATGATTGATGAGCACCAGTTAAAGTAGTCATCCGATTTAAAAATGTTTTTTTCAGTCAGTGGCTGCAGCCGATCTTTGAAAATCAATGGATTTTTTTGGATTTGTGCCGAAAGATGCATTCCCATCAATATGACTACTATAGCACTGAAAATAAACAGCTTTTTATTCACGATTCTCAAATTTATAATTCTATTTCATCAGGCCAGGGTACCGGTTGCCCTGTCTCAATAAACGAGGGCCGCTGGGCAGCTACATTTCTCAGGTATTCTCCCAGTTTCAAAGTCAGTTCATTCACTTTTCCAGGATTTCTTTCAGCCAGATTATTTTGCTCGCCGATATCTTCCGGAATATTGAAAAGTTCGAAATGCTGATTGTGGTAATAATAAATCAGTTTCCAGTCGCCGCTGCGGATGGTGCTGGTAGCGCCGATTCCTGGGCCGGTAGGGCCCCAGTTATTGGGAAAATGCCAGACCAAATCCCGGGCTTTGGTTTCTTTTTCAGGGTTTAAAAGCAAAGAGACAAAACTTTTGCCGTCAATGGTTTGAACTGTTTCATACTCTTTTACTCCGGCAATTTCAAGAATCGTTGGAAAGAAGTCCTCGATAATCAACATTTTATCACTTTTTGAGCCGGGTTTCACTGTTTCAGGCCATTTCACAATCATAGGTACACGAATTCCTCCTTCGTAAACCGAGCCCTTGCCGCTGTTCAACGGTTGATTGTGCGTGTTTGGCTCGCCTGCTCTGTGAGAAGCGCTCAAGCCTCCATTGTCTGACATGAATATAATAATGGTATTATCAGTCAACTCCTTTTCATCAAGGTAATTCATTAAATCCCCCAGGCTTTTGTCCATCCCTTCCAGCATCGATGCGTATTTGGCTTCCGATTCGGGTAATCCCTTATCTATGTATTTCTGGTAAAAACGCAGGTCGGCATTCAAAGGAATATGAACCGCATAGTGAGACATGTACAGATAAAATGGCTTGTTTGCCCCCAATGCTTTATCCATCGCTTTCGTAGCCTCTATCGTAAGGGCCTCTGTTAAAAATATCGAGTCCCCGTGGTATTTTTCCATCCCCGGTACTCCCCAGGGTAGGGTATGACCACCTTTTTCCTTATTACCAAAGTTTTCAGTTCCGAGATAATTACCCAAACCTCCTGCCGCATGCCCGGCAATGTTTACATCGAAGCCGCAGTTTTCGGGATTGGCTGCCGGGGTATTCATTGCTCCGAAATGGGCCTTGCCGGCGTGAATCGTGAAATAGCCATTATCTTTCAAAATCTGAGGTAATAGGCTGGCATGAACCGAACGCTCGATGCTATCGACCGGCTGAACGCCATTTACATTCCATTCAGGATAGCTAAGTATATCGTGTGGGGCATCAACGGAGGCATTTCGGCGCAATGTCCAGTTAGTGACTCGGTGACGTGCTGCGTTCATACCACTCATCAGGCTGACGCGGGTGGGTGAACAAACCGGAGTGGCATAGGCCTGTGTGAACATCATCCCATCGGCTGCCAGTTGCTCCATTCCGGGCGTATAGTACCGTTGATTGAACGGGGTTTGGTCTTTCCAAAAAGGAACCGAAGTATCCTGCCAACCCATGTCATCGACCAGAAATAGGATAATGTTGGGCTGTTTCTCCTTTTCATCGTTTGTAATCCCTGTACAGGATGTCAGAATAAAAAACAGCAAGAAGGATCGTATTTTCATTTACCTGATGATTTTTGCTCAATATTATAAACGTTAAAGGCTTTGATTTGAGGTTCTCCTTTTGATTCAGCGATTTTAAGCCTTACCGCATCTACCTCCATTTCGTCAAATTTATGGATAAACTTGTGGCCGATAACGGAACCCTCAAAAATAGGCTGCCAGCCCTTTTTTGTTTTGCCTTCTAATTTAAATTCCCGAACCCTTTCGCCCTGGGCGATCTCTTCTTGCAAAACGATGTGGTTTACAGTGGTCCATTCTTTTAATTTAAGCCTGTGCTTTTTGCCTGTTCCAGAAGTTTCTGCCAACGGATTGCGAAACCGTCGTTTTATTTCGGCTCCCCATTCCTTCAAACGCTCCACATCGGCCTGGGGCAGCAAGCCATCTGCATTAGGCGTCAGCCCCATAATCAGGGTGGTATTGTGCCCGACACTTTTGTAGTACATGTCCATAAGGTTTTCCAGTGGATAGATATGTTTTTCATCATCCGGCTCCCAAAACCACTCGTGTCCGCCATTGTATCCACGCAATGGTGCATCGCTCATAGCAGGCATGTAATGCTTCCCGTCTGGGTCCCCTTCCTTAAGTAGTTGAAAATTATTTTTAAGAACGACTTCCTGATTGGCAGCATGCGAGAAAGGAAAGGGAAATGTACCCCAACTCGGGTAGGGGACCGTTCCACTTTCACTTCCTCCCCAGCGGATATCTGCGCGTTGGGTATTGTGGTAGAAAATGCCGTTGGGTTGGTTCTTTTCAAAAATGGATAGCACGTCCGGTCCTCCTTTTTCGGGTCCATGTGCTCCTCCATCAAACCAAATGATGGCCAGTTCACCGTATTGGCTGGTCAACTCTTCGACCATCTCCTCACACATTTTATTGTAATAGGCCTGTCTGTTTTTTGCAAATTCATTATCCCCATTCACTTTAAAATCATGCACGCCAAAAAAGGAATTCCAGCGGATCCCAATGTAAATACCAGGAGCAATACCGTATTTGCGGCAGGAATTTACAAAGTCCTGGACAATATCCCCTTCTCCTTCCCGCCATTCTACCGCTTTCAATGAATAAGGATTGACCTTGCTCTGATAGAGGGCAAAACCGGTCTCATGTGTTGCCGTTAAGATGGCAATCTTAAAGCCAGCATCTTTGGCGGCTTTGACCCATTGATCCGTATCAAGCTTAACGGGATTAAAGATGTTGTAGTCGGGGATAGGGGTGACCCTGTTTTTTGCCTGGTTATAGGCTTTTCCATCAAAGACATGCAAATCGTAATGGAATACGGCAGCCAATTCTGCATGCTGCCAGTCTAACTGGGCTTGTGTTGGAATGGGAACTTCTGTTTGCCCCCAACTTTTTAATCCATGGACCAGGAAGCACGCTACTAAGAGTATTTTCAATTGCATATGATTATTAATTCTTTTTCAATTCAATTTAATTCAATTTAATTCAAATTCAGCCAATACAGCCCAGTGGTCAGAAGGCCAGTCAGCATTCCATTTAACCTCGCCGACTCCTTTTGAATCGGTTACCAGCGCCGCTGTTTTGCACGTCAGTCCCGAGCGGGTAAAATATATCCGGTACACTGGGCAAACTATATAAATAACGCAATGCAGTAGCCAATATATTTAAATGGTTGGTTCATGGAGTCAAATCAAGTCTGCTATCCTGCGCAGTGGTATTTGGGGGTTTATAGATGAATAATTAATAGGCAATTATCATTTGGAGACCAATTCGAAACGGACCAGGTAACATTCGTGTTTGTTGTGGATCATGGATATGCCCCATTTTAATCCTTCGCCAACCACCACAGGATCGGTAATATCAGGCCTAAACCCTCCCGGGGCAACCGCACGTTCCTTTACCTTTGCATTAAGTTTGTTTGACATAAAATCAATTCCATCAGGGGCATATTCAAATGTTTCCGATAAGGAGGCGAAGGCACCTACCCCGGTACCCTGAGGCCAGATGAATACTTCATGACTTCTTTCAAGTATTTCTTTCCCGAATTTGGTATAAGGTCCTTCCGGATAATTTGAATAGGCCACACCCATGGCCGTGTGTGCCGGTCCGCCCTGTCCCCCAATTATGGATCGGCCTTTGTAATACATCCAATACAATCCATTTCGGTAAAGCAAGGAAGCATCGTCCACCCGGTAACTATCAAATTTTTCAGGTTCTACACTTACTTTAAGAATGGGTTCCGGGTTTATTCGCTTGAAAGGACCGGTTGGCGAATCGGACACTGCCACACCAATCGATGTGATGTCACTGATATTATTGTTCTCAAACTCGCCATTGGCGTTTCCCGGTGTCGGCTTTACCCCGGTATAATACAGGTAGTACTTGCCGTCGGCAAAAAAAATGTTTGGGGTAAAAACTGCCTGTGAATCCCATTCTCCATCTTGCCCTACGTCCAGCATTTGCCCTACTTCTGTCCATGAAAAACCCTCGTCTTCCGATTTGGCACACCAGACACTGGCTCCCCAATAACCTGCTCCCCAATATTTTGGTTGAGCATCGGGGATTTTGGTGTAATACACGTAATAGGTTTCTCCGACTTTGATGACATCGCTGGGATCCCTGCGGGTGACACCCGATTCATAACCAATGCCTGACACCTCGGCGAATTTAAATTCACCACCGGAAAAAGAGATATTGTTTTCCTGGGCAATGATCGAATTGGTCGATAGGAAAAAGAGGAGGAGCAGACTTTTATAATAATTTTCTTTCATTTTACAAACGGCTTAAATTAAGTATACGTTTTTCATAGGCTAAATCAGTACTTCAAAAAGTAAGGATTGGAATTAGTAAATCTATTTGTATTTGAAAATATAACTGGCAGGTGCTTCTCCTCCAAACCAATAGCAATCCCAATGTACTCCCACCCATCGGCAAAGGTTTGTTCATTTGAACTAAGATGTCCTGTAATCGCAACTACCTTATAAGCTTTAAAGATTCGATGACCATGTGTTACCAATCCCGAAGGCGTTAAATGGGTAAAAAAAAACAGCGCTATTTTAAGGGTATTCATAGGTTATAGTTAGGGCAATTGAATCTGTGATTTTTGTGAAGTTGTATACTTTTCTTTTAGGCAATTATTTGAATGGTAAACATAAATCAAGCAGCCAAGATACACTTGACTGCTTGAATTGCTTTTTATTTGGAAACTTATTTTAAATTTCAGGACTTATTCTTCTTCTACAATCCTGATTACCCAATCGTGTGTCGTTCCATCGGCTGACACAAGCTTGTAAATAAATTCTCGATCGGATAAGTCGGTAATAATACCAGCAACCGGAGAAAGACCAACAGGCTCTACCCGCATGCTTTGGTGATTAATGATGATACCGGTCCTGGTAAGGTCCGCAGATGCTGGTACGGTAACCGTAGCAGTGAAATTTTCATCTTCTATCACCGCATTTCCTGTGGATATAATGAGTCTTCTGCGTGCCGGAGTCAGCTCACCATTCTCAAAAAACTCCTGAAGTTCATGCTCATCTGCTTGTAAGGTAAATATATTTACATTGGTGATAAATGCAGTGTCTCCCCATTGCCCTTCATCAAAGTCAATCCTGGGTTCGCAGGCAGATAGTACCCCTCCAATTACAAGGATATATAGTATTAAAATATTCTTTTTCATATCATTCATTTTTTGAAAGTCAATTTAATTTAGAACCATCCGGGATTTTGTGTCAATTCATATCCGGCATCAGCGTATACTTCAATTTCATTTCTGGGAATAGGCGCCAAATACACCCGGCCCGGTTCAATGAAGAAGCCCTCTCCAGAAGATCTGAAATCTGGGTTTCGGAAAAATGGATTGATGTGCCCATCACTGAAGATATCAAAGTCTTCACCCATCGTCAAGGCCCAAATACCCGTATTGCCAGAATTAACACCATCTGCTTCTAATTTTGACGGATCATTGTAATAATCAACAAATTCCTGGTAATGGGCACCTTTTGGTTTCCAATCATTGATCACCTGATGGAAAACTCCCCACCTTTTCAAATCATTCTGTCTGTGGCCTTCAAAAACCAGCTCCACCAGGCGTTCCCTGCGGATTTCATTCAGGATATTTGATTCGGATGGCTCAAAGCCATCTTCTGCCGAATACGTTATGGGCCATGAATTTACCTCAGCCAGCGACAGCGGTGCCATTCCTACTCTTTCACGAAGGAGGTTCACTGTTTTGTCTAAATCGCTTTGATTGATCGTACCCAATATGGCTTTTGCTTCTGCCAGCGCCAATAATCCTTCTGCATACCGTATCAATACCTCATCGGTTGAGCCATTTCTCCATTCATTATTATCCAAAATAGCACCTTTCCACCTGCGGAGGCCCGTTGAGGTATAATTTGCGGAGAAAACATTGTTAAGCTGGGGATATCGTAATGGCAGCGGGGTGGGTGTGTTCCCGTACCCTTGTATTTGCTGGTGAGGTCCTCTGTCAGGAGTCCAGACTGACTGTCTGAAGCGCGGATCGAGGTTTTCTCCCAGATTATTCAAACTTGCATAGTCTATGGGCAAGGAGGATAGTTCTTGAGGCATCCCCTCTTTGTCCAGGTAACTGCCAACCAATTTCCAGGTTAGTGCCTGTGCATTATCTACTACCAAATCGTAGAAATTATGTCCCACAATTTCATTCACATCGTAGATGCGGTATAGAAACACGCCTGCAGATGATGAGGCATCCTGCTGGGAAAACAGTTGATTATAGGCCTCATTAAAGGGACCTCCGTTGGTAAATAAATTGCTGCCCTGATGGTCAATCAATTGTTGTATGGTAGGTTCTACCATTTGCAGAAATTCACTACCATCCTGGCCTTCGACGGCAAAGGGAGTGTTCTTAGATCCGTGGTAACGCTCCCAGGTTCCTTCAAATAAAGCTGCCCGTGCTTTCATTACCAGGGCAGCTTCTTTTGTTACCCGTCCCGGTGTTGCGAAGGTGGAGTTTTTCCAACCTATGTTTGCAATGGCAGAGTCCAGGTCCTGAATGATAAATTTGGCAACCTCATACCTGGAGTCTCTTGCTTTATATAACCTTTCACTATCTGTATCCAGCACTTCCGTGTAAATGGGAACATCTCCATACCGCTCCAACATGTTCAAATAGACCCAGGCCCTGAAAAAATAGGCTTCTCCCGTATATTGATTGGCTTCAACACTTACATCAACGCGCCTTGCGTTATTTATTAAATAATTAATTTGTCTTATCCAATTAAAGTTTCCGTTCCAGCTACCATCTGTAGCCGGAGCCTGCCCGGAGGCTCCTCTTTGGAACAAAAAGCCGGAAGGGCCGGTGCCCACCTGAATGTCGGTATTGGCATCTAAGAAATTATTTTGAGGACCATTTCCCTGGCTTTGAAAATGGTACCTTGGAAATAACCTGTAAAAGCCATTGGCCATTACCTTTAAATCATTTGGCGACGTAAAGTAGGTCGCGTCGGTCATGGCATCTAAGGGATATCTTTCCAGAAAATCCTCTACGCAGCTATAAAATGACATTGTAAATAGGATTAGCAATGTCCTTATATGTTTCAGATTAAATTTCATCATTAATTTTTTTATATTAAATACCTACGTTTACACCAAAAGAAATTTGCCGCTGTGGAGGATACCCGTTTCCTCCATATCTGGACAATATTTCAGGTTCATATCTGAAATTTGATTTATAATAAATCATTCCCAGGTTTTCGGCACTTGTGTAGACATACACCTTTCTCAACTTTGCCCTTTCCAACAGGGATTGAGGTAGGTTGTAACCAAGGCGTAAATTCTGAACCCTGAGATGGGCCAGGTTTTCCACATACTGGTCGTTTGCCCCATAGGTTTTGAAGGAGTGCCGGGGGAAATAATTATCCGGTGTTTCAGGAGACCAGGTACCTAACTCCCTGTGGCTTGTAAACCATTTTGAGTTCCAAATATTTACGCCTGCAGGAATGACGTGGAAATTATTGGTATAGGTAATCCATTTGGGTACGCCCGTAAATGTTACCGAAAGGTCAATGCCATTCCAATTGGCTTGCAAATTCATCCCATACCGGTACCGCCCGTAATTATAGCCGGCCATGACCTGGTCCCCCCGGGCATACCAGCGGCCTCCTTCTCCAGCATTGATCTGCCCATCCCCATTTAAATCTTTCATCATCAGATCTCCAGGGTAGTACCAACCGCCTCCCTGAGGGACGTTTGCTTCCACATCGGCGATATCTTGTGCCACACCATTAGACTCATACATCCAAATCTGGCCAAATACCTGTCCCGGAGTCCAGGTGCCATTTCGTTGTCCATTGACGTTTTCATCGTATTCTACTACATAACCGATGTAATCGGCAATATTAAATCTTGCAGAATAATTAATTGGTCTGCCGGCTAATCGGCCCGTATTTCTCCACTTCATCGAAAACTCCCAGCCTCTGGTCTCACTAACTGCGTTATTGATACTTGGCAAACCGGTTCCAATGGTTTGGGGTAAAATTTTAGCAGGGCCGGGTTGATTGTAAATGGTACGCTGGTACCAATCATAGGTCAACTCGAGCCTGTTTTCGATGGCCACTACATCCAAACCAAAGCCAAGCGTTTGCGGGGAAGACCAGGTCAAGTCGGAACTGACCAATGGTGGCATAAAGACCATGTTTGGTTTTACTCCGCCAAGCAATACATCCCCATTTCCTATACCGGTACCCATGGTTGGAAGGTACAGGTAATTACCAGATCCAGGGTCGCCGGAAGAAGTATAAGCGGCTCTTATTTTGAAGGCATCTACTTTATTGACAGACCAGAAATTCTCTTCAGCTATATTCCAGGCCCCCGAAATGGAGGGGAAAAAGGACCACCTGATGGCTGCTGGAAATTTAGAGTGCGCATCGTAACGCCCGTTAAATTCGATAAAATATTTCTCCGCATAATTGTATGCCATCCTGCCGAAAACACCCTGTGTCGCCCAATGGGTTAACATGTCATTCACAGTTGGGTTGGGATTAAAGGTGGTACTTATACTGGGTACCGAATTGGTATATAAATCCCTACCTGTCCCGGATAAACGAGAAAAATTATTATACTCTTCCTGGTAACCCACCAGGGCATTGATAGAATGCTTACCAATTTGCTTATTGTAATCAGCAACGATGTCTGCAGTGTGATAATTCGTAAAATTCATTTGCCGGATCACACTACTCTGCTGTGCAGATCTGGCGGAATTTCGGATGCTTCCATCGGCCTCTTCAACGAAAATCACAAACGTATTGCGCTCAAGATGAGAGGTAAGGTTCCTCCAGGTATAATTTCCCCGGATGTCAAGCCCTTCAAATGGCTTTAATGTAAACCCTCCGGTCAGGGTCGTTTCGTTTCTTTGATTGGTTTGGGTTCCGCCCTCCCCACGCAATGAGGGTCCACTGCTTAAAAAAGAAGGACTCCCATTCGGGTTTAAATCGTTCCAATTTGGAAGCGATGCGGATGCATTCTGCCAAATGTCACCGTAATTAGGTCCTCCTCCCCGGTAATTGGGTGCTTGTTCATCTGTTCGTACATAATTCATGCTCATCCTGAGGCTGAGCCAATCCGTGACATCTGAATTTACTTTTAAAAGGGCATTGTACCGATTCAATCTGTCATCGGAACCTTTAATAAGCCCCATGGATTCATTGTAGCCAAGCCCTACATAATACCCCGTATTGTTACTTCCTCCTGAAACGCTGGCATTATGTTGTTGACTTGGCACCACACTTTTATACATGATGTCAAACCAGTCACTGTTGCCATTCATGTCCCAGTGTGCGCCATAGGTGCCATTTTCGGTTACTATGTTATTGGGGATTAATCCGGCACCATGGTCCCTCATTCGTTGGATGGCTTCTTCTGTATAAATAGGCGCTTGTAATGAGTTTCTGTATTGCTCATTTATTTTTTCGGCATATTCCCAGGAATTGGCCCATTGGGGCATTCCTATGGGCGATCCTATACTGTAATTACCGCTGTAATTGACTTGTATTTTTTCACCTTTCGTTCCTGACTTCGTCGTAATAAGGATGACACCTGACGGAGCCCTTGATCCATATATGGCAGAGGCAGCAGCATCTTTCAATACCGTCACCGATTCTACATCGTTTGGATTGACATCGCTCATGGTACGCTCTATCCCATCTATCAATACCAGAGGGCCCCCTTTCTGCCCAAATCCGGTATATCCGCGAATATTGAAATTTGACTCCTGTGCAGGTCCACCATTAACCGGGGTAACATACAAACCGGCAACAGCCCCCTGAAGAGCTTCGGATAACCTGTTAATAGGCCTGTTTTCTATCAAGTCGCTGCCTATTTGCTCCACGGCTGCGGTAAGGTGCGATTTCTTTTGGGTACCAAAACCAACCACTACCACCTCATCCATTTGTGCAATGTCTTCAACGAGCGTAATTTCAAAATCAGTCTGGTTTCCCACTTCGATTTCCTGTGTGATAAATCCCAAAAAGGAAACCACAATAATTGCTTCTTCATCTACCTCAAGTGAAAAGTTTCCATCGATATCGGTCGTGGTACCTGAAGTGGTGCCTTTTACGAGGATAGCTGCTCCCGGGATAGGATTTCCTTCCCCATCTACTACTTTTCCTTCTACCAAAATAGCTGCGACTAGATCACCGGCAGGTTTCGTTTGAAGAGCATCGCTTTTGTCTTTTTCGTTGACCCCGAATGCTACTACCTCCTGGAATAGTAGCAATTGGATTGCCAGGCCATAAATGAAATACCGGGCCAACATTGGGCCCTTCTTTAGTAATTTTACTAGCATAATTTTGTCTGTTAGGTTTATAATAATTGAATGCAGGGTCTTGTTAATCAGGAATTTTCACCCTGCAACCATCCGGGTTTCCCATCGGATTCTTATGAGGTGTTTGGGTTTTTTACTTCCATCGCTAAAGATTTATGTGTGATTCGTATGTATTTATCGGCTATTCAACACTTAGACCCTGGATTCTCCAGATTACTTTCCTTGGAATTTAGATTTTCAAAGAGGGGGTCCGGATAACTGAGGTCTTTCTTTTTCATTCTAAGTGGGTCGCACCTGGCCCTGGATTTATGGGTGAATGCTCATCCAATCAATTGACAAGAGATACCCTAAAAAACACATAAACAGGCGATTGCAATTTATCTAACTTAGGGCATCTGCCCCAATATTAGGAATATTAGGTCAAACGACCTAATAATTAATAAAATTTAAATCACAAAATTTTGCAGATCTGACTGTTATTGGAAAAATCAACGGGAGAGGACCGTTTTCTCCTGTACAAAATCCTTGAAATCGGAACTTAAGCCCGGTTCCTGAGGTGTTGTATACTTTCCTCCCACCACCTGAGCAGGAAATTTAAAATAGTCCTTTAAATGAGGAATGTATTCCAGCAGAATAGCTGGATGGCCAAGCGAAATATGATTAAAAAGCACCAGGTGCTGGTGGATCTGTCCCATATCCCCTACGTGAGGCACTACCGGAATGGAATATTTCCTTGACAGTAGGCTGATCAGGAGAAATTCAGATACTCCCCCCACCCTAACGGCATCCACCTGGTTAAAAGACATGCAGCCAGACTGGATAAAATTTTTGAACATTATTTTGTTGGGTACATGTTCTCCAAGCGCAATTGGAATCGGCACCTCCTTTGAGAGCGTGATATGGGCCTGAATGTCATCGGGATGAGTAGGCTCTTCTATCCAGAAGGGATCAATTCCCAGTAGCTTTTTACAGGTAGAAATGGCTTTAGGCAGGTTCCATTGCTGATTGGCATCCAGCATAATGGTCGCTTTTGCCCCTGCCGCCTTGCGAACCAGTTCTGCCCGGCGAATATCCCTGTCCTCCGCTATGGAGCCTACTTTCAATTTTATAGCTGTAAAGCCCTGATCAATCGATTTTTTAATATTGGTAGTTAACTGTTCATCGGAATAATTGAACCAGCCGATGGACGTGTCATACCCCGGATATCCGGTTTTAAGGATGCCCATCCGGCTACTTTTTCCAGGCGCCTGGTTTTTCATTAGCTGAATGGCTTCCTCCTTTGACAGGATGTCTTCATAATAGGAGAAATCCAGCGTATTGGCCAGTTCTTCCGGAGAAAGTTCTATCAGCAATTGCCAAAGAGGCAGGCACCTGGATTTAGCCCAAAGGTCAAAACAGGCATTTACCACTGAGGCCAGTGCCAGGTGAATCACTCCCTTGTGAGGCCCCAGCCACCGGAGGTTGGGGTCGTCGGCCATCTTTTTGTAGGTGGCTCCAAAATCAGCCATGAGCTCATTGATTTCCCTACCTTCAACATGCCGTACCAGATAATCGATGGCACTACATACCAGCTTGTTTCCCGCACCCAGGGTCAAGGTCAGCCCGAGTCCCTCCAGCCGGGTATCGGTTTGTAATTTGCAAACGGCATAGGCATAAATGGGCGTGGAATGAACCGCATCCGAGCCGGCACCATTTTCCAAAGCAAACTGGACATCCTGAGATCTTCCGGTTTTAATATATATTGATTTCTTCATTCATTTTGCATGTTAAGGTTGCTGCATGGTGTTGGGTACTTAGCTAATAGCCCTGCAGCGAGTATATTCTTTTCAATTTCAATGTTATTCGAAAGTCAATCCAGCCTGTGCATTTGATTCATACAGTTTTTCAACCAAACGCATGGTTTGGAAGGCATCTTCCACCGCAGTGGGAAGCGCTGCCGAAGGGGTTTTAAAGTGCTGCTGCAAGGTGGCCATGGGGCCAATAAATGCATCAGGAAACCAATCTCCGGTCAACGGAACGTCCTGCCAGCCCTTTTCTTTGGCTTTTTTGCTGTAATATTCAAATGTCGAAGGTCTGCCTTTAGGATAATCATAGGATACCCCAATTTGTACCTTGATGGCACCCTGCGTTCCCTCTATCTTAAGGTACGATTCCTGCTGTTTCGATCCGTAATCGTGTCCATGATTGGTAAGTATACGAGCTTGTTTAAAGTGATCATAGTCCATAACGATGGTGCTTCTGGTGGCAGCCAATGAGCTATTGTTGGGGTGTTTTATTGTATTGGCATATACCTGAGCAGGATTACCCAAAAAGTCCCTGATAGTATCTACGTAATGGATGCTATGATATAAAATCTCCAGCCTTGGTTTGTTTTTCAGGAATTCCCATAATTCCCAGGGAGTATATACACATACTTTAAACTCCATGTCAAACACTTCCCCGATCAGCCCCTGACGAATCACATCTTTAGCCGCTAACATAAATGGGGCATGCCGAAGTTGAAAATTGACTGCCGCCACCAGCGACTTTTTTCGGCAGAGGTCCCTTATTTTGCTGGCCTCTTTCAGGTTCTCACCCATGGGTTTCTGTATCAACACCGCCGATCCATCGGGTAATTGCGGTAATATTTCCAGGATCTGTTCGGCGGGTACGGCCAGATCAAATACAGCTCCTACTTCCCGGGCCTTCCGGATGATCAAATCCAGGGAATCAAAAGCCCCCTGTACCCAAGCAAAGGAACCCGCCAATGATTTCGCTTTGCCTGAACTTATATCATACAGACCGGCAACCGGGAATTTTGCCATGGCGTAGGCAGGGAGATGGGCATCACGTACAATGCCGCCTGCTCCTATGATGACAATCGGAAGCGGTTTCTCAGGAATTACCGGGCTTTGGTTAAAATGCATGTCTAAGAATGAATTAATTTTTCAGGTATGCGATGTATTTTATTATTTAATAGAAAGTCCAGTACAAAATCAGCATGGTCAGCAATAAAACCATACTCAGCCAATTGACAAGTGAGGAAGGGCTGCTTACCTTCAGGTAAAACCCGGGGAAAATGACCTGGTCTTTTTTATCAAAATAGGAAATAGCTGCATAGAGCAAGGAAGAGAAAATGAAGAACAGATAGGTTTGCTTTAGCCAGTTGATACCCAGCCCCTCAGGACTGGATATGTAATTCGAAATCCCTCCGATGGGCAGGTACTTTTCCACAATAAAAACCGAAGCAGCGAACAAACTGCCGATTAATAGCGTGTAGAACGCCGCATTTGCCGTCCCCCTGGAAGATAGTATTCCCAACAGGAAAACGGCTACGATCGACGGAGCAAGTATGGAAAACATTTGGTTGATCAATTCAAATATAGTTCCCAAATTCCCCAGGAAAGGGGACCAAATCACGGCAGAAAGTAAAACCACCACCCCCGTCACTCTTCCGATAAAGATTTTTCTCCTGTCAGGTAGGTTGGGTTTTAGTTTATTGAATACGTCATAAACGATCAGTGTGGAGCAGCTATTGATAGCCGCAGCCACACTGCTCATAACTGCAGCCAGCAGGGCCGCCACCATGAGCCCTTTCAGTCCGATCGGCATTAATTGGGTTATCATTACCGGCAGGACACTTTTGGTGTCATTCCCTATTTCTTGCCGAAACAAAGCAAAAGCTAGAATCCCTGGAATAACCATGATGAATACTGGGAGGATTTTTAGGAATCCGGCAAATAAAGCGCCTAGCTTGGCCTGCTTTTCCGAACGGGCACCCAAGACGCGCTGCACAATGGTCTGATCCGTACACCAATACCAGATGCCCAAAATCAGGTGCCCAAACAGCATGTCGGTAAAAGAAAACCCCGTTTTGGCCGTATCAAAACTTACAATTTTCAAGCGATCAGGATCTACGGCTCCTTTGAGTTCCTCATAGGAAGTAATGCCGATTTCCGGCAACCGGTAGATGGCCAGTAGGGTAATGGTAAATGAACCGGCAATTAAAATGACCGTCTGAACCGCTTCCGTAATCACCACGGAAGTCAATCCTCCAACAATCGTATATATCCCCGTCGCCAGGGCAATGACCAGGATGGAAACCGGAATGCTTAGTCCGGATACATTTTCAAATACGACGGCTCCGGCATATAAACTTACCCCAATGTGCATAAAAAGCGCCGCCAGGATGCTGAATATGGCCAATACCACCCGGGATCGGGAATCATAGCGTTTTTCCAGAAACTGGGGCAGGGTGGTGATTTTGGTGCGCAGGTAAAAGGGAATGAATACAAAGGCAAGGATGAGGAGTTCAATTCCGGAGAACCACTCAAAATTTCCCCAAAGGATGCCATCCGTAAACCCGGATTCGGCCAGACCTACCAGGTGTACGGTAGAAATGTTCGAGGCAAAGAGGGAGGCACCGATAACGGCCCATGACAATGACTTGCCTGCCAAAAAATAGCCCTCGCTCGTTTGTTTCTTTTTCCGAACGGAAAAAAGCCCAATACCGACGATGCCTAGCAGGTAGCCTACGATGATCAAAAGATCTACTAATTCCATTGAATTCATAGCATACAATTTGTTCCACGGAGCAACCTAACCTGAATAGAAAGCCGGTTGGTGAATTTATCTTCTGAGCTCCCGATCTGGTAAATAAGACCTATCTTTCCAAAGGCCATTCGGATGCATACCTGCATTTTTTTAAAAACTAATCCGGCCAAAAATATACAATCTAGGGCAAAAGACCTAAATATATTTTTAGAATTCTTGTGTGGTGATGCTCCTCCATGTGAAAGTGTGTTGAAATAAGTGTGCGGGATTGAAATGGAATTTGAGGGTAGTCTGGCTCAGTATCTGGTTAATTCCGGCCATTTCCAATTGCAAATTGAAAATAATAGAAGGGTGTAGTTGCAAACTATACCCAGCTGGGGTTATTTGTCCTCCGAACTTTCGAACAAGTCCGAAATATTTAATTTAAAACCTGTAATTACCTGAGAATGGACCAGATCTCCATGGGTGAGTAAGCGGGTGGGCTGATAGGCACCATTAATTAACCGGTACACCAATAAGGTCTGTTCATCCGGGTGAATGATCCAGTATTCTTTAACCCCGCTTTTTTCGTAAACGTCATATTTTTGCTTGAGCTCCTTTTGGTTATTGCCAGGAGAAAGGATTTCCACCACCAGATCCGGTGCACCCAAGCAACCCCTGTCGTCCAATTTGCTGCGGTCGCAAACCACGCAGATATCCGGTTGTACCACGGTATCAATTTTTTCAGGCAAGTTGGAGTCCTTAGGAAAACGAACATCAAATGGGGCAATAAACACCTTGCAGGGATGTTGATCCAGATGGTCAGCAAATATTCTGGCCATTTCCAGCAAAATTTCCTGATGGATCCTTCGGGGTGCAGCAGCTGCCCGCAAAACTTTGCCCTTGATCAATTCCACCATTTCATCCATCTGCCATTGGAGATAGTCCAAATAGGTATAATGGCCATAAGAAGTGAATGGCTCTTCCGATTGGTTTGGTTTTTCCTTGGAATCCATACCAGGAATTTACAAATAATATTTCAGAATTACAGGTTGATAGGCAGGTGATTCATGGAAAAATACACAGTTAAATTCATGTGCTGGTGATGTGTTGATGCCTGCGGTCCCTGAGCTTGTCGAAGGGAGCGGGGTCGGGCTTAGGCACGCTCAGCCTGAAAAGGCATGATGCGGTGATATGTTGATTTGGAGATGTGGTCATGCCTTTAGTATAAAAAGCCAAACAGCCATAAGGGAATTTTGTTGCCAAAACCAACTTCTATACCATCAGCTGCGACGTAATTCGCCTTATTTTCAGATGGATTGATTTTTTTGTCTTTCCCTCCAATTTCAAAAAGGTTGCTTTGATTTACTAGAAAATCTGATGTTTCCGGGTAATTGACTGTATGGATATAAGATAGCTGATTCAGAAAAAATGTTTCTCTAAGGTTACCCAAATCCACATTTTTCCCCAAGGCAAAAGAAAGATTGGTGTTTTCCAGGAACAGTTTTTCAGGTTTTTGCAACAGGGAGACTCCTTCCGTTTCCCTGTAAATACTTTTGGTCAGCCGGCTTTCTTCCAGGTAGTGGAGATAGGCAAGTAAGGTTTGCCGGTTGATACCTATTTTTCGGCTCAGTTTACTGACATTGGGAACAAATGGAACCGCATCTGCGATAATTGATAGCAACTGTTTTATTTTGCTGGCATAGGCGATGTCCACTTTGCGCATCAAGGGGAGTTCTATTTCAATAATCAAATTAATGATGGCAAGAACCTGTACCCCATAGAGATCTTTGAAGTCCTTAAAAAAAGGATAATACCCAGTTTTGAGGTATTCGGGGAAATATTTCAATGGTCGTACCGATTGAGAAATATCACTGGCATATTCCACGTGTTCCTGTAAAATAGTTTCCAGGGTAATTACTGGAAGATTTTTGCCTGTGACCAAATTCAGGTATTCCCTAAACGATAATCCCTGAATCTCATATACCAATGCCCTTCTGCTTAAATCTGCCCTTGCATTGAGAATTTCCAACAGGGAAGACCCTGTGAATACCACTTTTAATTCCGGGTAAAAATCATAAATATTTTTGATCTCAACAGACCAATTGGAGTACTTGTGCACCTCGTCTATAAAAAGGATTTTCCCTCCTGCCTTGGCAAACCCATCCACCAAATCACTTAGGGTATGGTTGGAAAACCATATATGGTCCAAACTCACATAAAGGATTTCAGTACTTCGGGGGTATTTTTTTTTAATCCTCTGGAGCAATAGAGTGGTTTTACCTGTTCCCCTGGCACCGATAATGCCGATCAATCGGTTATCCCAATCGATCTGATAATAGATACTACGTGTGAAAGTGCTTTTTAGGGTAGCAATTAATTTGATCTGCAATTCAACGAGTGTTTCCATTTTGTTTGTTATAGTAAACAATAATACTTAAAAATGGTGGTTATAACAAACAAAAATGAATAAAATTATAGTGTGTATAATAAACATTTTTTTAAAAAATAAATGATTGGGTAAGCTATTATGTTATTTTTAAGTTGTAAGAAATAAATTTAAAGGTCGGTTTAAAGTTACCAAACCCTAAAATTCAGTGTAAAAACCCAATAATTTGTTTATTTTTATCAGGTATAATTTTGATTAAAACTACTGGAAATGAGTATATATAAAGCCAAATAAGCTTTGACGAGCCATTGAGAATGAAAAATAACGAGAAGCATTTTCGGTTACCAAGAAAAGTCAAAAAATCACTAAAAGGGAACCTTTGGTTGTATCCGGCCGATGAGAGGGGAAATTCCTTGATGGCCATGCCAACCAAGTCTCAGGAGGATTATTTGGCACTAAAAAATGGAATAGTCAGAAATCTCATTGACCCTAAGGGAGCAAAAGCCAGGAAAAAGGCTTATAGAGAAAAGATGGATAAAGAAACCCTGGTTTCTGATGAAGAACTTAAAAGATACGTAAATGAAATCATCAGGGAAGATCTTAGAGCCTCATCATACCGCATTTTGGTAGCAGCAAAAAATCATCCGAAGGCAATTACTGCTTATTACAGTTTCGTTAATGCCTATCAAATGTTTGAAAAAGGAGAAGAGTCCTACGGAAATATTTGTTGCCTGGCCATAGACAGGGCAAAAGACCTTATGAAGAAAAAGAGGTAATAGCCCTACAATACGGTTTTAAAGAAGGTCTTATAGTAGAAATTATTTTTAAATGGCAGTTGACAAGTTACCGTAAGAAAATTGGTGGCCTATTGCTATCTATCGAACTGAACAGGCTTCGAAATTCTTGCTTTCCTTCAATTTGGAAAAATTATCAGTGCTTCAACCTGTGCATGACAAAATATTTGGTATTTTAGTCGGTGTAAATATAATCCCTGACCCAAGACAACCATCCCCTTTGGACCAATAGGGTGGGCTATGTGGATTTTGAGAAAACCACCGGCTGGTTGGCAGCAGATATTGCCATTGCCAGACAAAGAGAGTAGCAATAATGAAAAATCTAATGATGCGACTTATACTATTTCTACCCTTGCTCCTCATCAACTTACCAAACAGCCTGGTCGCCCAGGAGTCTGGTTATGTCACCTTAAATGACTCCCTGGTATTGAAGCCTTCATTATTATTTTCGGAAGCATTTCATGACTTGAGCCATTGGATTGCCGAACAACAACCCGGAGGAAGGGTTGTTTTAAACAGGGGTAGATTGGAAATCGAAGACAAAGCTGGCTGCACCGTCTGGTTCGATAAGCAGTTAAATCAACCTGTCATGATCGAGTTTACCGCTATTGTGATTGATGAAGGAGGGCCGCAGGACCGGGTGTCAGACTTAAACTGTTTTTGGTTGGCTACCGATCCCTGGCACACGGATTTTTTTGGGGATACGAACCCACCTAGAGCCGGTAAATTTAGTCAGTATGATAGCTTAAAACTCTACTATGTAGGGCTTGGCGGCCACAATAACACCAAGACGAGGTTTCGCAGATATACAGGAAATGGGCAAAAACCCTTACTCCCGGCACACGATCTTTCAGATGAAGTATACCTGATCGTCCCTAATGTACCGAATCGAATTCGCATTATCGTGTACGATGGTACGATTCAATACTGGAGGAATGAACAACTGATTTTTAATGTATATGATGCGTCACCGTATGATTCCGGCTATTTTGCGTTTCGAACGGTGAATAATCACCTTATCATTGATGAATTTAACGTGTATGAGCTTTCAAAAATGGACGCTCATTAGCGCCATAAAAAAGAAAGCGAAGTAGGTAGTACTAAAACTTTGAAAAAAAAGATCGAAAACAATCATTTATATTGAAAAAATGAAAGCATACATCACTGGGGCCTTCTTACTATTTGGCGTTTTCCTTATTTCCTGTTCGGAAAAGCAACAAGAAACAGTAAAAAGGCAACCCAATATCCTCTTTATCGCCGTGGACGATTTGCGGCCGGAGCTCAATTTTTATGGGGCAGGTCACATTCAATCCCCTCATCTGGATAAACTGGCTAGCCAAAGTCTGGTATTCAACCGGGCCTATTGCAATGTTCCGGTTTGCGGGGCATCCCGGGCCAGCTTGCTGACCGGAGCCAGGCCCACCCGCAGCAGATTTATTGACTACAAAACCTTAAAGGATGTAGACTATCCGGAGGCTGAATCCCTGCCCATGCACTTTAAGAATAACGGGTACACTACCGTTTCTAATGGGAAAGTGTATCACCACGCAAAAGACGATTCCCTAGCCTGGGATGAAATATGGCATCCGGACGGAAGGTTTAACTACGCCACCGAGGAATATAGGGAGATACGGGCAAATACCTTTCGAGGCATGCCCATGGAAAATGCCGATGTGCCCGATTCTGCATACCGGGACGGTAAGTTGGCATTAAAAGCCATAGCTGACCTGAACAAACTCAAGGAGGGAAACCAACCGTTCTTTCTGGCGCTGGGTTTTTACAAGCCCCACCTGCCTTTTGCCGCACCCAAAAAATACTGGGACCAATATCGCCGGGAGGAAATCGAGCTACCTGAAAATTACCGGCAACCGGAAACCACCCCCCGTAAGGCCTATCACAATTTTGGAGAACTTAGAAATTATGAAACCATACCCGAGGAAGGCCATTTGCCTGAAGAACTGGCAAAGGAGCTGATTCACGGTTATTATGCCTGTGTCAGCTATACGGATGCACAGATCGGCCTGGTATTGGACGAATTGGAGCGACTGGGCCTGGCCGATAATACCATTGTAGTCCTCTGGGGGGATCATGGCTGGAATTTGGGGGACCACAAGCTCTGGTGCAAGCACGCCAATTTCAATTCATCCCTTCAAGTGCCGATGACCATCAAAGTTCCTGGGAAAACCAATGGCCGTCATACCGATTTTATCACCGAGACCATAGACCTTTATCCCAGCCTTTGTGAGCTGGCAGGCATAGAGAAACCGGATCACCTGGAAGGAGACAGTTTTGTTTCGTTGATGGAAACCGGGACTCGGGAAAAAGACCATGCCGTTTCAAAATTCCATGATGGGGTTACACTGGTGAAGGGATCATTTCAGTATACCGAATGGACCGATGATCAGGGAGTGGCATACGAACGAATGCTGTTTGACCATGCCTCCGATCCACTGCAGCTGGACAACCTGGCCGAAAAGGAGGAATACCAATCCAAAGTGGATGAATTGTCCAGGGAATTGAGGGAAAGATGGGGTGAAGGTTTTTTAACGAACTAGCGCGACACGGATGGGCAGCAAAAACACGTATATCCTTTCGCTTTTGGTGTTTCTTAGTGGATGGCTTTCCGCCCAACAACCTGAGCGTCCTTTTATCTGGGTACGTCCAGGTGAGAGATCGGCTATTCTGGAAAAAATCGAAAGGAAGGACTGGGCCCAAAAAATCTACATCGATTTTAAAAACCAATTGGACCGGGAGATCAAAGACCATCCAACCGATCCGGCACTTTTCCTTCAGGACTTGCCATTGGATTGGGAAAAGAAGCAACCGGATCAATACCCGCCTTTCCACCTGACCTACCATATTGAAAATGGAGATCACAAAAACCTGGACAATGCCACCGATGAAGAAATGGCCCATTCAAGGACTTTAATCCGGTACCTGCAATTGGGCGTCGATTGTGGCATGGCCTATTTCCTGACTGAGGAAGAAAAATACGCCCAATGCGCCACGGATATTCTATATTCATTTATAAAAGGCGTGCTCCGCTCAGAAGTCTCGGACTGGCAGGGAAGGGGAGGTTGGCTTTTCCCGGATGATGGTTTCCGTGAGATTAGGGAAATTGGCTACAAGGTACCGTTGATTTATGATTTCATTGCAGCTTTTATTAAAAAGGGGGGGAAGGCCTTATGACCTGGTAAAAAAGGAAAAAACCGATTTCCCCATCAACGAGGCCCAGGCGGTTTTTCGTACTTATGCCGACATCACGATCAATTATGGGATGATTCGATCCAATCATCCCATTTTAGAGGCAACCAACCTGGTTTACAATGCACTGGCCATGGAGGATGAAAAGGAGCGTGAAAGATTACTTTCCTACTTCCTGACCAAAAGTACAGCACACCAGGATGCCTTGAATGAAATGGTCGCCATATATAAGGAAAAGGGAGACCTTTGGCCCGAAACCTCCCAATACCTGAATGCTGCCGCCTCCATATTAACCAGACTGATGTTGGTGGTTAATAGATACGACCCTGGGTTGAGGCTGGGGGATAAGTACGCAAACCTTTTATTCTCCTTGCCGGCATTGGCTTACCAGGAGCGTACCCTGGCACTGATCAGAACCTCCGAAACTACCGGATACTATGTGGATATTTTCCGTTCAAAATCCAAATTACCCGATCAATACCATGATTATTTGTACCACAATATTGGAGACAGGTTGGAAATCCTGAACAGTGATGTTTGCTTGAAGCCAACCCCTGACAGGTACATGGCCAATGCCGGGTTGCCTTGGGTGCAGAATCAGGAATACCGCCATCCCGGCTGGCACTTCTTTGAGGATGTATATTCCACAGGTGACTACCAAAAGAATGTTCGGGCCAGGTTTATAGCCGAAAAATTTGAAAAACCGATTTACATGGATTTGCATCTTTCGGCTGGTGAAAGCCGGGAGTACAGCCAAGTACTCGCTCCACCTACCTTTGAAGCACCTGCGCCTTACGAAGATAAACCAACCCCTACTTTGGTTATCCGAAAGAAAGGCGAAGCCTGGACCCAGCCTTTTGTGGTGGTGTTCGAGCCATTTGACGGGAACAGTGATAATCATTCCATACGATCCGTTGAAAAACTGGAACAGGATGGGATTTTTAAAGGATTACGGATTCGAAGCAAGGTGGCAGGTAATATACTGGTGCAATACATCATTGCACAGGACAAGGAAGATCATTTTGCCGATAAAAACCTGGGGATCTATTTTAAAGGGTCATTTGCCGTGATCACCGAAAATGCCGATGAAAAGCTCCAAAATGTGTATATTGGTGACGGGGAGGAACTCAGGTATGGGGACATCAACGTTAAACCAGCATATTCCAAAAAATCATTGTACCAGGAATTCCGATGAAAAGAGGGTGTCAAAAGTTGGCGAAAAGAATGTTGAAACCTACAAACCGGACCCCTTGAGGAGTAGGATTAAAATATTCGTTGACCTTCCTGGGTAGGATGGAACGGGGTTTGAAGATGATGTATTAGAAGCATTGGCTTCAAATAACATTCACATTGAAAGGTAAAAGTATTTGTAACCCACTGCGAAAGGTTGTTGAATAGGGTAGTGGTGATAATTAATTTGAGGCTTTAATGGAATCCTAAGTCATTTGATTTAAATAAACCAAAAATATCATGAATATCAAGTATTATTTTACCGGTTCCTTTTTGATTATAGGGGCAATAACCATGCAGTTTTGTTCAGAAAACAAACCTGAAGAAAGTGAACAGGATCAGGAAATTCCAAAGGAAAAAAGCTGGGAAATCCTTGATTGTGAAGGTAGTCCGAATGCCAGACATGAAAATAGTTTTGTGGAGGTAAATGATAAATTTTACCTGCTAGGGGGGAGGGGTATCAAACCCGTAGATATCTTTGACCCGTCCAGCAATAGCTGGACTTCCGGCGCGGAGCCACCAATGGAAGTACACCATTTTCAGGCTGTGGCTTATGCCGGTAAAATTTATATCATTGGGGCCATGACGGGCAAATACCCCCGTGAAACTCCAGTGGAACGAATCATGATTTATGATCCGGCCAATGATGTCTGGGAAATGGGTGATACCATTCCGGAAGAGAGGCGCAGGGGTTCGGCAGGAGTGGTCATAGATGATGACAAGGCCATCATTCTGAGTGGGATCATAGATGGACATTGGGAAGGACATGTGCCCTGGACGGACCAGTATGACTTTAAGACAGGAGAATGGACCGTACTGGCAGATGCTCCCCGCCCCAGGGATCATTTTCATGCAGCAGTTAGTGAGGGCAAGATTTATGCTGCGGGCGGAAGAAATTCCTCTGCAAAAACCGGTGATACTTTTGAGTTGACCATTCCGGAGGTTGATATTTATGATATGGCTGATAATTCCTGGAGTTCCCTGCCGGAAGGGCAACATTTGCCTACTGAAAGGGCTGGCACATCAAGTGCTTTTATCGGGCAGCAGCTGGTGATTATAGGAGGGGAGAGTGCCAGCCAGGAAGCGGCACATAGTGAGGTGGAGGCCTACCATATCGGTAACCAAACCTGGGAAAGCCTGGATCCATTGGTCCGGGGCCGACACGGTTCCCAGGCCATCGTGTACAAAGGGGCCATTTATATTGCTGCCGGAAGCGGCAACAGGGGAGGAAGCCCGGAATTAAATACCATAGAAAAGTATGCTGAGGAATAATTATCTCTTAAAAAATCAGTAATACTGATAATTGCTACCGGCAATGGGATTTTTAAGAAAAAGGAGTACTTTTAGTATTTCTTTTTCTTAATATTGATAGAAAAATAACCTTATACATGCTTGAATCGATTTCTACTATCCTGGTATGGATGGCTTTCACCCCCTTGATTTGTCAGTCCCAAACTACCAACCAATCGAACCAAAAACCCAACATTATCTTTATCCTGACCGATGACCAGCGCTGGGATGCCCTGGGGCATGCCGGGAACGAGCTGATCCATACCCCGGAAATGGACCGCCTGGCGGAAGAAGGCACTTACTTTAAAAATGCCCTGGTCACCACGCCCATATGTGCGGCCAGCCGGGCCACCATTTTCACCGGACTGTATGAAAGGACCCATGCCTACACCTTTCAAACAGGACCCATCAAAGGCGAATACATGGAATTGGCCTATCCGAAACTGCTGAAAGAAGCAGGCTATAGGGTGGGATTCTATGGCAAATATGGGGTCAACCACAAGGACCTGGCCGGACAATTTGATGAATATGAATCCTACGACAGAAACGGACAGTTTAAGGACCGCCGGGGCTATTTTTACAAGACTATCGGCAGGGATACCGTCCACCTGACCCGCTATACCGGACAGCAGGCCCTGGACTTTATCGACCAGGCCAATCCCGATGAACCCTTTTGTCTTTCCTTGTCTTTCAGTGCCCCTCATGCCCACGATCCGGCGGAGGATCAGTATTTCTGGCAGGATGAAACGGATCCCCTCTTGCAGGGCATTACCATCCCCGAAGCCGACATCTCTGAAGACCGCTATTTTGAAGCCCAACCAGAGATCGTCAAGTCCGGCTTTAACCGTCTGCGCTGGACCTGGCGCTACGATACCCCCGAAAAATACCAGCACAGTGTAAAAGGCTATTACCGCATGCTGTCGGGCATAGACCTGGAAATCGCCAAAATCAGGCAACAACTCAAGGGCAAAGGTTTGGACCAGAACACGGTCATTATCCTGATGGGAGATAATGGTTACTTTCTCGGAGAAAGGCAATTGGCCGGCAAATGGCTGATGTATGACAATTCTATCCGGGTGCCATTAATGGTCTACGATCCCAGGCTTACCAATCACGTGGATTCAGAGGAGATGGCGGCCAATGTGGATGTGCCCGCCACCATTTTGGATTTGGCTGGCGTTCAGATACCCGATGCCTACCAGGGCAAAAGCCTGATGCCGGTGGTGAAGGGAGAGCGACTCAACCGGGATACCGTTCTGATCGAACACCTTTGGGATTTTGAAAATATCCCGCCAAGTGAAGGCCTGCGCACGGCAGAGTGGAAGTATTTCCGCTATGTCAATGACAAATCCATTGAAGAATTGTACCACCTTAAGGACGATCCAAAAGAAATCCATAACCTGGCTAAAGATCCGCAGCATGCTGCCAGGCTAGCGGCTTTTCGAAAAAAGCTAGACAGCATGGGAGAAGCACTCTCTGATGCAAGCACCGCTGCCCCTGAAAACCTTCATGTAGAAATGATTCGCAATCCTTCAGGGTTGACATTGAAGGATACCAGACCCGAGTTTGGCTGGCAGGTTCCTGAAGGCCTGGTTTTTCAGTCAGCCTACCAGGTTTTGGTCAGCAGCACAGCGGAAAAAAGTGAGCAGAATATTGGTGATGTCTGGGACAGCGGAAAAGTACAGGGATCAAAATCCTTTAATATTGCCTATGAAGGTTCGGATTTGAAGGAAAACAAGGACTACTTCTGGAAGGTGAGGCTGTGGGATGGAGACAACCGTACCGGCCGGTATGCTGCGAGCCAGGAATTCCAGGTGGGGGAAAATGGGGGATACCTGACCACGGCAAATGGATTTTTAAAGGAAGATATCCTGCATCAAACTCTGGAAAAAGTATCAGGGGATACCTGGATGGCTGATTTTGGTAAAGCCGCTTTTGCCAACCTGGCTTTCCGCTACCAGGCAGATAAACCAGAAACCCTGACCGTTCGCCTGGGTGAGCAGCTGGAAGGAGGGAGGATCAACCGGGACCCGCAGGGTCATATCCGCTTTCAGGAAGTGGAGGTAGTGGTCAGTCCTGGAAAAGACCGATATGTGCTGCAGTTGCCGCCTGATGAGCGGAATACAGGCCCGGCGGCAGTGGCCCTGCCGGACTCATTTCCGGTACTGCTGCCTTTTCGCTATGCCGAAATCGTAGCCCAAAAGCAACCGGAAGCACTTACCCAGCAGGCCTATTTTGGCTATTTTGAGGCCGACCAAAGCCAATTCAGTAGTTCAGACACCATACTGAATCAGGTATGGGACCTGTGTAAGTATTCCATGAAAGCCACTTCCTTTGCCGGTATCTATGTGGATGGGGACCGAGAGCGCATTCCCTATGAGGCGGATGCCTATATCAACCAACTCAGCCATTATGCGGTGGATTGGGAATACCCCATTGCCCGGCGGAGCATAGAATATTTTATGGAAAATCCCACCTGGCCCACCGAATGGCAGCTGCATGTAGCCCTGATGTTTTATGAGGATTACCTGTACACGGGCAATACCGAGCTGATTGAAAAATACTACGATGAACTCAAGCACAAAACCCTGATGGAACTGGCCCGGGAAGACGGATTGATCAGTTCTGCCAACGCAACGCCAGAATTCATGAAAAAACTGGGTTTTAAGGATCCGGATTTGAAAATGAGAGACATTGTGGACTGGCCACCGGCCCAAAAGGACACCGGTTGGGAGCTGGCTACGGAAGAAGGGGAGCGGGACGGATTTGTTTTTACACCCATCAATACCGTAATCAACGCTTTGTATTTCCGTAACCTGGAAATCATGGGAGAATTTGCCCGGATCATGGGCAAAACCGGGGAAGCCATGGAATACGAACTGATGGCTGCCAAGGTGAAGAAAGCCGTTACGGAGAAATTAATGGATCCCGAGAAAGGCATTTACCTGGATGGGGAAGGGGCTGGCCATTCCTCCCTGCATGCCAACATGATGCCGCTGGCCTTCAATATGGTGCCCAAAGAAAATATTCCCTCCGTGGTGGAGTTTATCAAATCCAGAGGCATGGCTTGCAGCGTATATGGATCCCAATACCTGATGGATGGATTGTACAATGCCGGGGAGGCAGACTATGCGCTGGACCTGATGACCGCCACCCATGACCGCAGCTGGTGGAACATGATCGCCATCGGCTCCACCATGACCCTGGAGGCCTGGGACATGAAATACAAGCCCAATGCCGACTGGAACCACGCCTGGGGAGCCGTGCCCGGGAATATCGTGGCCCGGAAAATGTGGGGCATCCTGCCCAAAACACCGGGAGCTGGTTTGCTGGAGATCCGGCCCCAGCTGAGCAGGTTGACGGAAACGGAAATTACCGTGCCTTTCCTTACCGGGAAGGTGAATGCTTCCTACAAAAGGGTAAACAATCGCCTACAGCGCTATGCCTTTGATTTGCCGGCCAATGTATCTGCCGATTTGTTTTTGGAATTTGGCCCTAATGATGCGGTTTCGCTCAATGGAGAAAAAGTCAACACCCAGTTTGGTTCCATACGGCTATCTCCGGGACAGAACGAAATTGAGTTGCAGGTGAATTCGTTTTGAAAATTTTTGGTGAAAAATGGTAGAAAAGGGTATTGTCCATTCATACCAATGAATTGATTGGTGCCCACTTTCTCAATAACGCTGTAAGCACTAAAGCGCTGGATAAAGCTTTGCGCAATGGAAAGGTGTTTTTTTCAGACGCTACTTTCACTGAATTTGCTGAATTGTTATACAGAAAAAAATTGGATAAGTATTTCTCCTATGGTGAAAGAGAAGAAATACTTGCTTCCCTGACTTTTAATAGCACCCGATATAGCCCTGATATCCAAATTAAAGCCTCCCGGGACCCGAAAGATGATAAGTTTCTGGAACTTGCCGTTTCTGCAAAAGCTGCCTGTAATATTTCAGGAGAGAAATAAGGCGGGTATCCAATCATATGAAACAGTCTTTTCAGGCAGGGAAGTGCCATTTTTAGGGTACAAGCTTTTTCCTTATTTGAATTTCAAGAGAGGGTTCTTTGGATCAATTGCCTGCTGCTTGAGGTATCAATTTTGGCTAAAGCCCCTGGTTCGGGGTTCCAATTTATGGAATGGGCTAAAGCCGCATACCTATTGAAGTGGTTTTGATACTGTTTGATGGGCCATAATTTGTACCATTTCAGAATAAATATGGTCTCATTTCAGCCTTTTCCGACCTGGAGATATTCCTGATAGGCAGAAAAAATTTGCATGATAACTGATAAAACAATTGTATTATTGATAAATCAGGTGTATATTTAAATATTAAGTTTAAAAGATAAATACTCATGGACAAACTCACCAAAAAAGAAGAAGAGGTCATGAAGATCCTTTGGAAGCTCCAAAAAGGCTTCGTCAAAGACATCCTGGCTGAGTTTCCCGACCCCAAACCCCCATACAATACCATCTCCTCTATGGTCAGGATCCTGCAGGAAAAGGGCATCGTGGGCTATAAACAATATGGAAACACCTATGAATATTTTCCCCTGCTCACGAAGGAAGCTTACCGCAAACGGTACATGAAAGCCTTTATCAGCGATTATTTCGACGATTCATTTTCAAAGGCAGTGGCTGCTTTTATAGAGGAAGAGCCACTTGACCAGCAGGAGATTGCCGAAATCCTAAAAATTATAAAATCCAAATAGCCATGGAAGCAATCCTTTATTACCTATTGAAGGTTTCCATAGGAACAGCGGTTTTCTATGCCACCTATTTTTTCCTGTTTAGGAAAAACAAAGGTTTTGTGTTTAATCGCTGCTACCTGGCCGGATCATTTATTGCTGCTTTTATCATTCCCCTGCTTACACTTCAAACCTATTCCTCCTTATCTCCTGCCACCATCTTTTTTTCAGGAAATGGGGTAAGCCATACCTGGACTTCCGGATTAAAGGCAAAAACCATGGAAAGTGATATCGGTATGGCGGATATATTACTGTATGGGTATTTGATTGGACTGGTAATTTGTTTGGCCAGGCTGATCTATGGCTATATAGCAGCTGCCAGGATAAGAAAAAACTGTAAGGAAACAGATATCGCCGGGATGAAAGTCTGGGTAGCCGAACAAAAGGACATGGCGTTCACCTTTATTGACCAGATCATCATAGGGAAAAATTTGCTCGGAAATGCCTCGCTGGAAATGGTATTGCATCATGAAGCAGTACATTCACGTGAAAGGCATTTTTACGATATCATCCTGGCCGAATTGCTTTTGGCCCTGCAGTGGTTCAACCCTTTCGCCAGGTTTCATGCCCAGGCCATTAGGAACAACCTGGAGTTCCGGGCGGATGACAGGGTGATCCAGGTATCAGACAAACAAGCCTACCAGTGGACCATGCTGTCCATGGCCCTGAATACCATCGATTCCCCGTTATTTACAGCCATTAATTCCAGTAACCTTAAAAAACGAATGATCATGATGAATTCCCCAAATAAAAACCGGTTTGCCGGCCTTTCCAGGTTGGCCATTCTGCCCGTATTTGCCTTGCTGCTGGTATCCCTTTCCGGGAAGGAAACGGTAGTGATGAGCGATAGTGGATCAGGTATGGAGCCATCAAGTCAGCAGGTGCAGGAAAATCCTTCCGATCCCATAGATTCAATTGAAGGGATAAATAAGCACCTGTCAAAAAACTTAAAATACCCCGCTGATGCCAGGTCAGCGGGGCTGATAGGAACGGTAAGACTTTATGCCAGGGTCAGCGCTGATGGAATGATACAGGAAGTCCTGGACGTGAAACCTGATGAGGAATATGTAGCCTATGATGAAGTCGTCATTATTGGATATATGGGAGAGCATTCTGAAAATTTAAAAAAAACCAAATCCTACCGACACCAAATCCTTTTGGCAGAGGGAAAAAGGGTGGTGGAATCCCTTCCAAAATTGGAAATTTCCGACCTTCAGGGGAAACTGGTTCAGTTTAATTTTAAATTCGACTTACGATCGACTTATGACAGGAGCAAAATATGGGTACCTGATATAGACCAGGAAGCAATAAACCTGATCTCAAAATAAAATCGGGAATTCTCCGGAGGAAATGACATATTTGTACAGACAAAAAATACCCACCACTGATAATGGTCGAATGATGAAATTGCGATTGACCCTTTTACTGCTGTTTTCTTTTACTATGGTGACTTTTGCCCAACAGAGGGATACCCTTTATGTTTGGCCCGGAGCAGTGCCGGGTGAAAATGTACCCAAGCAGGATCCTGTTCAGACCGACAATATCAGTGGTGATGTCACCCGGATAACCGATATCACCAATCCCGCCCTGATTGTATTCGAACCAGAGGAAGCCCTTAAAAATGGGGCTGCGGTGATTGTTTGTCCGGGTGGAGGCTATAACATCCTCGCCATAGACAAGGAGGGGTACGAAGTGGCCGAATGGCTGAATACCCTGGGCTATACTGCTTTTGTGCTGCAGTACAGGGTTCCTAACAAGCAACAGGAGGCATTGTATGACCTTCAGCGGTCCATAAGAATGGTCAGGAGCAGGGAAGCCTGGGAAAAGGTGGGGGTCATCGGGTTCTCTGCCGGTGGAAGCCTGGCCGCCAGGGCCGGAACCCGGTTTAGGGAAGATACCTATGCCAGAATAGATGAATGGGATGAAACTTCCAGCCGCCCGGATTTTGCTATGCTGATCTACCCCGCTTACCTGGACAAGGGAGACAACCGAAGCTTAAGCCCGGAGCTGAGCGTGGACCAGGATACCCCTCCCATGTTTATTTTTGGAACGGCCGATGACACATACGGCAACAGTTCGCTGGTCATGGCAGGGGCGTTGAGGGACCATAAGGTGCCGGTGGAGCTGCACCTGCTGCCGGAGGGAGGGCACGGCTATGGGCTGCGTTCCGGAAATATTGCTGCCGAGACCTGGCCTTCACTGGCCGAAAGCTGGCTGAATCAATGGCAGGAGTAAAGGGCAATTGAAAAGAAGCCTTTGTGCTTTTTCAGGTATACCCAAATAGCCTTTATCCGGCCGAGGGGCTTTATATTCAAAAAATCCAAAGATCTGTCCATAACAAAGCACCGATATGGATTGTCTGGTTATCCTGTGATTTTTGACCCATCCCATGAGATAGGGGAAGGACAGCCGGATGAGCGAATGGCTGCCGTACAAAAGCCAATTCGTCAGGAACAAACCCATTGTTTTCGTAAACATGGACCAAAACTAAATTTTTCATGGTCGATTAACTTCAGAAATTAAACCAACCATTGGTATAGTTAAATTTTTCCGGTAAATTCAATGGAGCAATCGCATTCCCTGGGCTTGCTCTGGATGAGTAGGCCAAGCTAAACCAAACTAGAAATTCGGCATAAACATGTACAGCATAGAACAAATCAACTATATCAAGGCTCCTGCTGCTACCATTTATAAGGCACTGACCACAGCAGAAGGATTGGGGCAGGTTTGGACCAGAAAATTAGAAGTAAAACCTGAGCTGGGTTTTGTCAATGTTTTTGACTTTGATGAAGGATACCTGACCAAAATGGAGGTGACAGATTTGCAGGCAGATACATTGGTATCCTGGAAATGTGTGGCCTCTGACCAGGAATGGGTAGGCACAGGCATCAGCTTTGAACTTACTGAAGAGGAAAAGGCTACTAAAGTGCGCCTCAACCATCATGACTGGAGGGAGCTGACGGACTATTATCGCTGGTGCAGCTACAACTGGGCCATGTTTTTGTTCCGGCTAAAAAAGTATACCGAAAGTTTAAATTGATTTTCCTATCAGAAAATAGAAAACCCCTGGCAGAACTGCAGGAAGTGCCGGGAGGAGGCTTTTTGCAGGAGACCCTTTGGCACTAAAGCTTGTTTCGATAAATTGGAAATGGCGATTAAATAGCTTACCCAAGATAAATAAATGCACCCCCTATGAGCACCACTCCCGAACACGACGAACGCATGGCCAAAATGACTTTTGCCACCGTGTATCCCCACTATGTCACCAAGGTGGAAAGAAAGGGCCGGACCAAAGCCGAATTGCATCAGGTGATCCATTGGCTGACGGGCTTTGATGAGAAGAAGCAACAGGAGCTGATAGACCGGAAGGTCACTTTTGAGACCTTTTTTCAGGAGGCAAAATTAAACCCCAAGGCCCGGCAGATCACCGGGTTGATCTGTGGATACCGGGTGGAAGAAATTACCAATCCTTTGACCCAAAAAGTGAGGTATCTGGACAAACTGGTGGACGAGCTGGCCAAAGGTAAAAAGATGGAAAAGATCCTGAGGGAAGGGTAGGGGAAAGAAACCGAATGATGGCTCCAGCCTAAAAATTGACGGGCTTTGTGCCAGGCTATTCAGGGCCCGGAAAAGGAATGTTTAGCAACCTTCTTTTTCCGGGCCCAAAGGCACTATTCTGAAAATGTCAGTGAAGCCACTCTGGACTGGAAGGAAATCGCAGAAACCTTACAACTAAAAACATCCTGTAGGGACTGAAAGGTTTGATTGACATATTAAAATCGAGGGATTGTGCAGTTTCCGGTGGCAAATGACTTGAGTTTTTTCCTGGCTGATTGGTAAATTGACAAATGGAATAACCTTAATTTTATAACTCATCCTGTCCAAGGTCTCAGGGCAATTAGAATCCTGATATTTCAGTCGAATATGCTGATGCCACCTATACGAATCTTTAACCATTTTTTGTCCTGCTCTTAAGGTGAAATCTATAGAAAAGAAGCTTCCCGTTGCTTTTTCTAAACAAAATTGCAGGCCATATTAATTCTTTCTGATAACCAATGTATTAAGGCTGCATTACCAACTTGGGCTGATTTTTTGATTTGAACTGAAGTACAACCAATATGATAATACATACGGAGGTGATCACAATTCCTCCGAATTGGTTTAATATACCCAGGAATGTAATCCATTCGACCTGCGAATTGCTGAATTCTTTGAAAAGCATCACCCCCACACTTCCTGTATATCCGAGGGCGTCTGCGGTGTAAAATAGGAATCCCACATTTCCACTGAACCGTACCAGGGCCAATAATCTTTCAAAGATCAGGCAGTGAAAAAGAATATAAGGCAAATAAAGCCCCACCCCATTAATCACCATCCACCAAACCGGTGAAACGGCGCCTTTGTCAAAGAACCATGTAAGTACTACAATTCCAATACAGCACACAATGCTAAGCCAAATGCCGTAGTTAAAGGCATTCCGATTGTCCCGAATCAAAACACCAGATGCGGCAATCAACAAAACCAGTAATGCAACAGGTATTTCAGTCATCGTCATTAATTCGGGTTTACCCTCCATTCCCAGCTCCGTCCAAAACTCTACCATAAAATTATCCCTAAAATCACGCATGATCGTAAGCAATACATAAACCAGTACCAATGCCCCAAATACTAACCCATGTTGTCTAAGGAATTCCATCCGCTTTTTGCCACCCATAGGTACCCTTTCGGATCTCAAAATTAAATCCTCTTGTGATCGCTCCCTGGAAGTACTGAGCATTTTGACTGAAAGAAGAAAAAAGGGAAAAAACAGCAAGCCCGTAAGGAATGGCATATTGAACTCCCCTACACCAAAGCTTTGTATAAGCCATATGCCTACGGTTTTGACAAATCCTGTCGAGAAAATAAATGTCGCACTTAAGGCGGCAGCGAGAAGTTCGGTATTTTTTCTTCCTTCGAGATAGGAAAAAACCAATCCAAATACCATCCCTAGCGGCAGCCCGTTTAAAAATAGGGCATATGGTTTAAAGTTCACTGGCAAAATCGCGAAAGCCAAAAGCATTAATAGCCCGAAGCTAAGTAACACCACCAAAAAAAATCCTCGCCTATGGGCCGCCATTTCGGATACCAGCTTGATGCCAACAAACTTTGAAAACATATACCCTAAGACCTGGCTGACCACCAGGATGGTCTTTAAATCCATACCATAAAATTCCGTATTCAGGTATTGTCCGGCAAGGAAAGATTTCCGGACTGCGTACATCCCAGTATAGCACGTAAAGGCCCCGACCATGAGCAAAACCGTAGATTTATGTGGGAGGTCCTTTCGGGAAAGCGGAAAACTTATTTGCATACCGGGGAAATTTCCAAACTGTTTGAATTTATCTATAAATGTATTGGAGTCCGGTTGTAAAATAAATTACTGGATGTTAAGGGATTATTAACTTTTCCTATGGAAAAATAATTTTCCAATTTTTTAAGTTTATTTACAATTCCATTCGGTGCAGGTAACGCAATTGAGCAACTAAACAATAGACCGGTTTTTAAAGATGAAAAATGAAGCCCTGGCGATGGTTTTTAGTGAAGTTGAAAAGCCATTTCTTCCACTTTCAGTGAACCTACCAGCCTTAGCTACAGGTGAGGCTATTGTCGAGATAACTTATTCCACTATATGTACGAGTGATCTTCACACTTTCTATGGGAGGAGGGAAGCAAATTTTCCAAGTGTCCTGGGGCATGAAATGATCGGTAGGATGATTGACCTCCCTGAAAACGGGTTAACAGATTACTACGGCCAGACACTTAAAATCGGGGATCTCGTAACCTGGTCGGTTTATGCGCATGATCACACAGGATCAATGGCTCAAAAAGGAATTCCTCAAAAATCTGTGCCATTGTTCAAGTACGGGCATGAAAAAATGGAGACGAACGATGTTCTTAGTGGTGGATTTGCCACCCATTGCCATCTGAGAAAAGGAACTGATATTTTTAAAATCCCTGCTGGAATTTCTTCCAAAGCTGCTGCTCCATTAAATTGCACCCATGCCACCATAGCGGGTGCCATCAGATTGGCCGGCAATCTCCTTGAAAAAAATGTGCTGGTGCTGGGAGCGGGAATGCTGGGGCTATCAGCATGTGCCATGTCGCGGTATGCCGGAGCAAAGATGGTATTGGTAATGGACCTTGACCTGCAAAGAGTCGAAATCGCCAGGCAGTATGGTGCGGACGAGGGCTTACCTGCTGAACTGGCGCTGGAAGAAACCCTGAAAGTCATTCAGCCACATGGTGGGATAGATGTAGTTATAGAGACTTCTGGATCAGCTTCGGCAATGGAAAAAAGCCTTGATTTATTGAACATTGGCGGAATTACTGTATGGGTAGGCGCAGTTTATTCTGATCGGAATGTTAACCTTAACGCAGAAAAAGTGGTGAGAAAGATCCTTACGATCAAAGGTCTGCACAATTACATTCCTGAAGACCTCTCCTATGCAATCAAGTTTTTGGAAACAACGCATTCATTGTATTCTTTTGAGCGCCTTGTTGGAACAGAATTCAAATTGACTGAACTGGACGAAGCATTTAACGTTGCCAATGCCTTTGGCAAATACAGGGTAGGAATCACTCCAAATTAACCAAAATTAGCTTTCACTTAATGGTATAAAAATGGGAAAAAAAGGAAAAATTAAACTTGTCGTTTTTGATATGGCTGGAACCACTGTCAATGAAAACAATGTAGTATATAAATCTTTACAAAGGGCCATCAATCAACTGGGCCACAACTTTACTCTCGAAAATGTGCTGTTAAATGGTGGTGGAAAAGAAAAACTTCAAGCCATTCGGGACATCCTTAAGCCAGCCTATTCTTCCCTTGAGGATATGGAAAAATATGCTCAAACAGCCTTCGCAGACTTTCTAGTCATTCTAAAGAAAGCCTATGAAAACCTAAAAGTAGATCCTTATGATGGCACCCTTGAAGTTTTTGATTTCCTGGCAAAACAGGGGATAAAAGTGGCTTTGAACACTGGCTATAATAAGGAAACTGCACTATCCCTATTGGATAAACTGAATTGGGAGGAGGGCAGGACATTTGATGTGTTAGTGACTGCCGATGATGTGAAAAACAGTCGGCCTGCTCCTGATATGATCTTTGTTGCCATGAAAAAATGTGGTGTGTCAATTGCAAAAGAAGTGGCAAAAGTAGGTGATTCGATTGTGGATATCGAAGAAGGAAAATCTGCAGGTTGTGGATTGACATTCGGAGTAACGACTGGCGCACATACTGCCGGCCAACTCCATACCGCTGAACCGGATTTTATTATCCATTCCCTGCGTGAATTGAAAGAAATAATTGCCCCTGCTTACTGAACAAGTCCTTTAAAGCAAAAAAAGTAAATTAGATGGAGCTGAAAGAAAACTGTCAGGTTTTGGTTTTGACCAGTTAAATGAGATTTGATCTGTTTTAAATAAAAAATCAACCCATGAATCAACAACATGCGATAGTAATCGGTGCAGGAATCGTAGGATTGTCATTAACCCGGGCCCTTCACAACAAAGGATGGAAAGTCACCGTCATCGAGCGCCATCCTCAAGCTCAGGGAGCCTCTGTTAGGAATTTTGGAATGATATGGCCGATCGGACAAAGCCAGGGTTCAAGCTTCAAAAGGGCCTTACGTTCCAGGCAAATTTGGTTAGAAATGTCGGAAAAAGCGGGTTTCTGGGCTGAAAAAACGGGATCCTTACATTTGGCTTATTCAGACCTGGAGCTCCAGGTGGTTAAGGAATATGTGGAAGCATTGCAAAATCAAAAATCGGCCCATCATCTCACCGTACAAGAAACGATTTCGAAAAGCCCTGCTACCGTAATAAATGGCCTTAAAGGTGCACTTTGGTCAGAAGATGAAGTGATAGTCGATCCCCGTGAAGCGATCGTGAAAACTGCCCAACACCTGGAGCGCCTTGAAGGCGTCAGCTTTGTTTGGAGCAGATTGATCTCCCGTATTAAAGGAAATACGGTTTATAGCGGACAAAGATCTTGGTCAGCGGATAAGATATTTGTCTGTAGCGGTGCAGATTTTGAAACTTTGTACCCTGATCTTTTTGAGTCTTTTCCTATCACGAAGTGCAAGGTACAGATGATGCGGCTGGTGCAGCAACCTCTCAATTGGCGCATTGGTCCTCCCCTTTGTGCCGGTTTAAGTTTTATACATTACAAAGGCTTTGAGGTAGCGCCTTCATTGCAAAAGCTCAAAGATGTTTATATGGAACAGCACAAAGAATTATTGGAACTGGGCATCCATGTAATGGTAGCTCAAAATGGAATGGGCGAACTGACAGTAGGAGACAGCCATGATTATGGATTAAACTTATCCCCATTTGATGCCATGCACACCAACAAGCTAATTCTAAATGTCTTGAAATCTTTTGCACAGTTTAAAGATTGGAATATGGGGAGCACCTGGCACGGCATCTATCCAAAAATGACCAATGGCGCTACGGAATTTATATTCCAGGTTGATAACATGGTAACGATCGTAAACGGATTAGGGGGCGCCGGTATGACCCTTTCTTTTGGCCTTGGAGAAGAGGTAGTGGAAAATATTTAATTACGATGAAAATAGGCAATCAATCAGCTGGGAAACGGTATGCCGGCATTACCATCCTTTCCTGGATATTTTCCCGGTTTCGGTAATTTTGAGATTTTTATATATTGAAAACCCCGAAGATTGATTTTAGGCTTTCGCTTAGTCTAATGGTATTTTCATGTATGCTTTTAAACAAAAAAATTCATTTACTTAATAATAGAAACTTTTGGTGATTTTTTGGTAATACAACGCTAACCTCTTATTAACTACACTTTATTCCATATACACTACTTTTATATATCATTAAAAGCAAAAGTATTAAAAAATTTAGCCAACTAATTTCGAATATTATGAATTTAAAATTACCATTATTTAAAACAATTTATGCTGCTGCATATTTGATTCTTTGTGCTGGATTTATTGTTAATCCCTCCTTTGCGTTTTCTGGCAATGCTGAAAAAGAGGTTTATTTGATCAAAAAAAATTCTTTTTCTAAGCTGGTGTCCATCCCCAAATCCATTTCTGGTACAGTTACAGACGAAACAGGAGAAGCTTTGCCCGGTGCATCCGTTCTTGTAAAAGGAACCAACAATGGAACGGTAACGGACCTTGATGGAAAATTTGTCCTGGATGTAGAGGAAAATGCTATTCTTCAAATTTCCTATTTGGGATATACGCCGCAAGAAGTGGAAGTGGAGGGGAGATCCACGATAACAGTCCAATTAGAGCCGGCTGATTCGCAGTTGAGTGAATTTGTGGTGGTAGGATACGGCACCCAAAAAAGATCAGACGTTACCGGTGCCATCGCTTCTGTCGATACTGAAAGTTTTAACAAGGGAATGGTAAACAATCCAGGTGAACTGATGCAGGGAAAATTGGCCGGTGTTTCCATTGCCGCAAACAGTGGCGAACCGGGAGCTGCTCAGGATGTTATCATCAGAGGCATCGGTAGTTTGCGTTCGGGAACGCAGCCGCTATATGTGGTTGATGGTTTTTTATTGGATAATTCCTCTACAGGTATTCCTAACAATCCACTGAATTTTCTAAATCCCAACGATATTGAAAGCATCGATGTACTGAAGGATGCCAGTGCTACTGCTGTATACGGATCCAGGGCGTCCAATGGGGTAGTGGTAATTACCACCAAAAAAGGTGCCGGTAAACCAAAAATAAATCTTTCGTTGTCATCTGCTGTATCCTCCATGGCCAATAAAATAGGGGTTTTCAATGCCGATGATTTCCGCAGGGAAGTTGTGGACGCTGGTGGAAACTTGGAAGACTTTGGTGCGGACACGGATTGGCAGGATGAACTGACCCAGACGGGAATATCCAATAATCTCAATCTC
The DNA here is from genome assembly GCF_010993705.1 of Cyclobacterium sp. SYSU L10401. Taxonomy (GTDB): domain Bacteria; phylum Bacteroidota; class Bacteroidia; order Cytophagales; family Cyclobacteriaceae; genus Cyclobacterium. The sequence continues at coordinate 1,169,488 of NZ_WOFO01000001.1, forward strand.
TCCATGAGCGGGGCCAGTAATGAAAATTTTTCCTATTTCACCTCCGTAGGCATCCAGGATCAGGAAGGAATTTTAAAGAATAGCAGACTAAAACGCTATTCAGGAAAATTGAATATGAACCAGAAGGCCTTTGATGGCAGGCTAAATATAGATTATAACCTGACGGCCTCCCGTACCGAAAACTTAAGACCTGCTATTACTTCAACCATAAGTGATATGCTTAGTTTGAACCCGACGGTGCCTCCTTATACCGATGGTGAGCCTACTTTATTAAATACAAACGCTTTAAATCCATTGGCCAGATATGAATTATACAGTGACAATGCCATAAATAACCGTATTTTGGCAAACATTTCACCATCAATAGAATTATTTGATGGCCTGACTTATAAAATAAACCTGGGGGTGGATTATTCGGCTACGAATAGGTACCAGCAATACAAACCCTCTCCCTCTGTAATCAATGAGTCCAATGTATCTGATGGGTCGCTGAATGCTGGTATTCATTCCAATACCAATCAACTGGTTGAGAATACACTTACATACATCTGGAACCAGGATGTACACAGCCTTGTCTTATTGGGTGGACATTCTTACCAGGAATTTATGGATGAAGCCAGGATAACTACTGCTAATGGCTTTGCCAATAATAATATTGAACCCCGGTTCCAGGATCATACCAGTACAAATGAATATCCTACCTCAGTAAATTCATCTGCCATCAAAAACGAGCTGCAATCTTTCTTCGGCAGATTGAACTATACCTATGCAGATAAATACCTGGTTACAGGGACCTTCCGGGCTGATGGATCTTCCAAATTCGGAGCCAATAACAAGTATGGTTATTTTCCTTCTTTTGCCTTGGGATGGAACATCAGCAATGAGGATTTTATGAGCAATTCAGTCTTTAATAACTTAAAGCTGCGTGCAAGCTGGGGTCAAACCGGAAACCAGGAGATCCCCTCCAAAATCACCAAAGCCAGCTATTCCGAAGACAGGTTATCTACCGGCGCTGGTAGTCTCAATACCTATCCGATAGATACCGACGCTACTTCATTGGATGGTTATCCATACGGAATTGTTTTTACACGATTGGCAAACCCGGATCTGCAATGGGAGGTATCATCCCAGATAGATGTAGGAATTGATTTTGCATTTTTTAATTCGCAATTGACTGGTACCCTGGATTATTTCAATAAGCAGTCTTCCAATATTTTGTTGGAAGTGGTTCCTTCCGATCCCGTTCAGCCCACCCCAACCTATTGGAGCAATATCCCGGGAATGAAAATCATTAACAATGGGGTCGAATTGGCATTGGATTTCAGAAGTGATGCCACGCGCGACTTCTCTTATAATATAGGCGGCAACATGACCTTTATCCAAAACAGGGTGGAGGATTCACCCTATTCGGTCCTGGTAACAGGGGCGGCTCAAGGTTCAGGTCAAACGGGAGCGACCATTAACGGTTATATCAACGATAATCCATTGGGTGCATTTTACATGTATCAGTTTGATGGGGTTGGCGCTGATGATGGGCAAAGCATATACAGAGATACCAATGGAGATGGCGAAATATTGGATAATGACCGACTTGTAGTGGGTAGTGCGATTCCCAAGTTTATCTACGGGTTTTACTCCAATTTTAAATATAGGGCATTTGACCTGAGTTTAAACTTTAATGGGGTGGCAGGAAACAAGGTCTACAACCATACCACCATGACCCTTTTTAATAAGGCGCTATTGGCTCAGTCGAATAATACCACGGATTTTGCGGTCCAGTATCCTGAAGAGTCTTTGACCAATGCCAATATCGTATCTACCCGTTATCTGGAAAATGGTTCTTTTTTAAGGTTGAATAATGCTACGCTGGCCTATAGCCTGAATGCGAATAGCATGGGTCTGGGAGAAACCTTCGGAAATATCAGTTTGTCTTTAACCGGTCAAAACCTGTTCGTCATTACAGAATATTCAGGATTTGATCCGGAAGTCAATACGGGATCGACATCAAATGGCATTCAGACCTTTGGCATAGACCGATTTACCTATCCAAGGGCAAGAACAATTCTGTTAGGATTAAATTTAACATTCTAATAATAAATCCAGGAATTTTTCCATCAAGTTGAAAACTAAAACAAAATGAAAAATATAAGATTTAATAAAAAATTACCGGTAATTGTGTTTTTTCTCACATTTTTCGGTTGTACTACTTTAGAAGAAGAAGTACTTGATGAGTCGCTGACCGGCACGGGGCAGGCAGAAATTGTAAGCGGATCTCTGGCACCGGTTTATGGCTTTCTGAGGTATCAGGTTTGGTTACATACTTCAAACTTTGGCTTACAGGAAGTAGCTTCTGATGAAGGAATTCTCCCTTACCGTGGGGGAAGAGACTGGTATGATGGAGGCAAGTTCATCGCGGTTCATCAACACCTGATGACTCCCAGTAACGGACTGGTGGGGGATACCTGGACCAATATTACCTTATGTTTATCCAGGGCAGTAATCGCCGCCGAAAGGCTAAGCCTGGAGGCTGAAAATGGTAATTCGGAAGCCCAGGATGCCTATTATGAAATGGTAGCCATGAAGGCATACCTGAATATGCTCGCTCTTGATAACTGGGGGCTTGTTTTCAGGAAGGAAAATTCAAGCGAAATATCTGAAATTTTAAGGGGGCAAGAGGCAATTGATCATATTGAAAGTGAGCTGCTTTCTGTGGTGGATGTCCTTAACAATGACAAAGGTCCCGGTAGGTTAACCGCAGATGCCGTTAAGGCTTTGTTGGCTCGATTATATTTGAATGCTGCCGTTTATCGGGATCCCTACGGAACACCTGATTTTAGAAAAGAGGATATGGATAAAGTGATACAATATACCGACGCGATTATTTCCGGTCCTTATGCCTTGTCTGCAGAATATTTTGATTTGTTCAGCGATGGAAACCATACCAATCCCGAACTCATATTTGCAATGGACCAAAGGGGTACCTTACAAACCGATCACCAAAGATGGGCCTATTGGCCTATATCCGGCGACCTGATTCCAAGACCGGAATTTCCAAATACACGTGGAACAGACGCCGTAGCTGCTACATCTGATTTTTATCAGACCTGGGTAGATGCCTATGGCAATGTAGATCCTGCCGATGCCGATGCCCGTTTTTTTAAAGAAAATACAGTAATACCCAAGGAACTTAGAGACCTTACCGGGGTAAGCCCGCAGAATGACTCGGATCACTATTATTGCGTGCCTGCCGAGGACTTTGAGATCGACAGGGGAATACTCCGTGGAATCATATGGGGTCCCAGGAAAGACGAAGGAGGTAATATTCTCACCTGCGATGATGGTTCGGTACGGATATATCCCGTTATCAATAATAGAACAAGTGGTGCCAACCTGACCTATGTAGACCATACGCTCAGGGTAGATTTTTCTGATGAGGGAAGTTTACACAATACAGGTTACCGATTTTCTAAATACCAGTTCAGCCATACGGCTCCTAATTGTTGTTCCAATAGCAGTGTAGACCTGGTTTTGATTCGCCTGGGAGAGATTTACCTGATGCGGGCTGAAGCCAGGTTGAGAAATGGTGACAATGCAGGGGCTTTGGCAGATGTAAACACCTTAAGGACCTCCAGAACTGCCCGTCCTGAGCAAGTCCCGGAGCCGTTGACCGCCATCGATTTGGATGTGTTGTTCCGTGAAAGCGGCTTTGAATTGTATTGGGAAGGCTTTAGGAGAAACTACCAGATTCGATTTGGTAAATATGAGGGTGCCTGGACGGGTAAGTCCGACAGCGATGTCAACAAAAGATTGTTTCCTATTCCTCAAAGAGCCGTGGATGGCGCTTCCAACGAAGAAGGATTTTTAGTGCAAAACCAAGGTTATTAACCATTCAAAAGTACGGCAGGTATATTTTTTCTTGCCGTACTTTTTTTACCTGTTTATATCGCAATACTTTAATCAGGGAGGTCCTACCATTGATAAACCGGGCATGGAGAAAGCAACTCAGGCACAGAAAATGATCAACTGGTAGCCGATCTTTTGAATGGCGTTTGGCCCTTGCAATCTGTATGCTGAAAAGGAAAAAATAATAAAATACCCGTAACAATGATTTAACCAGAGCCCTTTATTTTATGCTTAGCTTTCTGATGTTATGAAAAAGAATAAAACCAAAGGCGAAGCATATATTAAGGCGTACTGTCTTTTTTTAATTCTCGTTTGTGCTTTTCTTCCATTTTACGAAAAAGGGTCATTTGAAGTATCTATCAACAGGGCACATACGCCATTTTTGGATCAATTTTTTGTTTGGATTACGCAAATGGGAGATGGGGTAATCTTGATTTTTCCTATACTGATATTGCTGTTTGTTAAATTCAGCTATGCCATTTTTCTGGCGCTGTCGACCATTATTCATATACTATTTGTTCACCTGGGAAAGAGGGTGTTTTTTCCGGGAATGCCACGACCCATTGAATTTCTTGCAGGTATAGAGCTTCATATGGTGCCGGGTGTATCTACCCATCATTGGAATACCTTCCCTTCGGGGCACACGGCTTCCATCTTTATGTTGACTTGCGCATTGTCATTTCTGAGCCCTAAGCAAAAATGGTTGCAGATCGTTTTTCTACTCCTTGCCATCCTTACCGGGTTCAGTAGGATATATCTGATGCAGCACTTTCTAACAGATGTATTGGCAGGTGCTGTTTTAGGGGTGATAGCTGCCTACTCTGGCAGGTGGATAACCTTAAAATTCTTTTCAAAGAAAAAATTCAGGAAAAGTCTTCTATCGAATCGGAAAAGGAAGATTGCCAAACCAGTCATGGAATAATCAATCCACCATAAGAATGATGGTTACTGTATTTTCAAAGAGATCTTCCCCTTCATACACCTGGGTTGTTTTTACTCCAAGGTTCTGAAATTCAGGTAGACTTTTCTTGTTGGTTAAGATCAAATCTCCCTTTCTCAACTGATGCATGTGATGTGCTACATCAGGGACTCTCTTATTCAAATTGAAAATAAAGGCAGGATTAAAGGTCTGAAAGTGAAAAACCCTTTCAGTTTTATTCCAGACTTCCCTGGAATTCCGGACCGGATTTTTTAGATCTATGGCCGGCAGCGCCTGCGTGAAAAGCACAATGGAGAAGGTGACGAAACCAAAACTGGCCGTTATCCATCCATATTCCCACCTTGTCGAAATAGTAATCACCAATGCCGTTAAACCTATCAATGCCGGGACAATAAACCAACCAGAGATCGCGTCTATTTCTTTTATGGTCAAAAGATCAAGGGCTAAAAATAAGCCAACAGGAATAAGTATAATGATAAGCGAGGATATATAGGAGGGGAATTTTAATCCCCGGGGATCCATCTCAGCAAGGTGCCAACCTGCGATAATTCCTAGAAATGGATATACAGGAGCGGTATAGTTTGGTAATTTGGTTCCAGAAAGCATAAAAAATAGCACGGTGACTGCGGTAAAAATGGAAGCCAACGAAACAATCACAGGGGGGGTTCTTTTTATCCATACCTTTTTAAAGGCTGAAAATAAAACCAGGGAAGCTGGTAAAAACCCTAACCAAACAAAAAGAAAAGTCAAATAAAAACCTCCTCCATGGCCCTCCATGGGTTTGGAAAACCGGTGTAGGTTATGATGGAAAATAAATTCTCTTAACCAGATTCCGTCCGTTTTCCATGCAATGAGAACGTACCAGGGTAAAGTAACCACCAGGAACAATAGCCAGGCCTTCAGGTCCAATATCGCCTTTAAATGTATTTTGAGTGGTTTTTTATCCATCATCATGAAAAGCAGGATGGTGATCCCTACCAGGACAATGGCCACCGGCCCCTTACTCAAGGTGGCTAACCCTAAGAAGAGGGCAGATGCCCTCAAACAATTTTTTGACAATAGTTTGGAGGAAATAAATTTTTCATAATAAAGGATGGTCAGAAAGACGAATAGAATCAAAAATGCATCGGGTACCGCTAAGTGGAATTGTAAAATCCAGTGAATAGAGGAAAGCAGCGCCAATCCGGCAAAAAATCCTGCCTTTTTACCAAAGGATTTTGCAGAAAAAAAATAGACAATTACAAAACATATCCAGCCTAAAAGGGCCGGGAAAAATCTTGCCCCAAATGGCCCTACCCCAAAAAGCTTGTATCCCAGCATGAAAAAGTAGTAATGGAGTGGAGGTTTATCGAAGCGGGGCAATCCATTGAAGGTGGGTAAAATCCATTCCTGCTGCCGTTGCATTTCCATGGCGGCAGCAGCATTTTTAGCCTCGTCCAATATATAAATACTGAAACCTCCAATTCCGATCACATGGACAATAAGACCAAATAATATAAAGGCAAACGGAAACCAGGGTAGGTCATATAGTTTCATGTGTTTATAATTTGTCTTTAAGCGGTCAGATGGAATCTCGCAATGATAATCATCCCTCTGTGTGTCGCCTCCGACATGCTCGATTTCATGTGTTTATAATAGTCTTTACTGGCCATAACTTGCCCCGGTCAGATCGGGCTGGAATCTTCACATGATTTCCCCGACAGCTACCGGGGCATCCCAGGGTGTGTCGGGTATTTCATGTTCGGTTTCATCATGGCAAATAAAAACAGTAATTTTGATATGTTTTCAAATTCCCTGTTACCCTTATGTTAGTTCATGTCCTTGGAGCAAAGAAGTCTGTATAATACCCATTTTTACCCAAAAGGATGAACCCTTCTAAGGGTCGTTGATTGGTCGTTGAAATTTAGATTACCAGGTGCTGAAAAAACCGGATGGAGTCCTGAGACCAAATGCCTACTTGTACTGGGGCCATGCCCGGTTGGCCAGCATGCCGCCAGATACCAGTAACAACAGCTGAAGAAACAAACCTGGTGCTGTTTCCAGGCTTCTGCCAATGACAAAGAGCAGCAGCACCATGGAAAAGAAAGCGAACATTCCGGTTATTTCTTCTTTCTTGTCACTGGCTTTTCTGTTAAAGAAAATCTTGGCTATCAGCCCTCCAAATAGGAAGGTAAACCAGATCAGCCGGTGCCGGAGGTCTTTGACCACATAGCTGAAGGTAGGAAAGTCCTTGCCTTCCAAAGTGACCAGCACAATATCAATCACTACCATCAATCCCAGCATGCTCGCCACAATGATCTTGATCGTTCGTATTTCAGACAAATGCCTTTTTAAAAACCTTTTGAATTTGCTCATGGCGTTACCGTATAATTCATGGACCAGAAAAAATGTCCGTACAGGAAACCTGCGATTAACAGCGTTGTCAAAAAGGCCTTGGATTTCTTAAAGGGTACCTGGAACGCAATCAGTACCATCAATAGGGTGAGGCCAAACAGGATCAAAACCGGAAACATGCCATTGGACATTTTGAAGGCCGCATTGGAGGTTCCCAAAAACAGGTGCCCGCCTATGGCTCCCAGGGCAAAGGGGATAAAGAAGGATTTGCCCCTGGACCATTCCAGCAAGAGTTTATTCGAGGTATCCTGATCAATTTCATTGAGCATTAGCAGGATTTCAAGTACAAAATAGGTAATGGTAATACCTATCATGATATTGACTACCGATATGTATGGGGCACCTTCGATCATCAGCCTGTCGATTTCAATATTAAATGTAGGGGTTTCTTGGATAAAATGATATTCGTCGCTAATTTATTTTTTACGAAATAAGATATGGAATTGGATTGCTTTCTCGGATGATTAGGTGTTATATTCATTGTTTTAGGGGTTTTCTGATCCTTTTCCGGTAACTTTAATTCAAGATAAATCCCTAAAAAACCACCTAACGATACCAGAATTATTTTCTCCTAAAAGTTTCAATCATCGAATAGTCACAAATCCTTCATTCTGCGACCTTTGACTTTCCAGGAAAGAAACATTTGTGCGTTAATTTTTGTTAATAACGGCGTACAAGGCGTCTGCCAATTTACAATATGATATATGGTTTGAGCATTGACGGGCCTTAAACCAGCTGATGTTGATGATAAAAAGGGTCTTGTTTGAAAGTCATTCTGGCCCTTTGTGCAATTTCAGGGCCATATACATACTCCGACTTATATCATGGATACTAATAAAAAATACCTGCACCTAACCTTCTCCATAGTTTTTCTTCTACTGGCATCCTGTGTAGAGACCAAAACCATGGAAGTCACCGCAACTGCTTACAATTCAGTGGAGAGGCAGACCAAAAAAGGAGATGCGGTGACCGCCGCCTGGGGAGACAAGTTGAAACCCGGAATGAAAGCCATCGCCGTATCCAGGGACCTGCTGCAGGAAGAAGGCATTGAGCACGGTTCAGACCTTCGGATAGAAGGATTGCCCGGAAAATACAAAGTGCTGGACAAGATGAACAGGCGCTGGAAAAAGAAGATTGACATTTACATGGGTGAAAATGTGGCAGAAGCAAGAGAATGGGGCAAGAAGAAGGTCGAGATCAGCTGGGAAGTTGATTGAACAGGCAAAGTTTTCACAATGGGTATTTCCTGATATTTATTCCAGCTCAATCTTTTTTATTTACAGGTGAAAAATGCCGGAGAAAGAAATACAAATTGGTCCTTAGAGATGGTATATTCAGCGGCACCATCTTCCAGTTCACCAAAGGGTGCCGGTACCTTATCTGTCAGATGGAACAATTGAGCCTCGAATACGCTTTCACAATCCAAACCCTAGGATGCTTTGCCCAAATGAATCGCCCAATCCCGGTCATTTTTTCCAAGCACCTTGCTAGTCTCCGGAAATACAACGGCGTTTTTTCCCTTATATTCCCCTTTTCAGGGAAGTTCAGTCAAATCAAAATATTGGCAGGAAGTAAACATTAGAACTGACACTAAACCTAATGCCAGTACTATTTTTGAAAAAAAGCATTTTCATTCGTATGGCCTGGGCTGGTTTCTTTCGGATAGAAACGGGTTTGTTATAGTCGAACATACCGGAGGTTTGCCCGGAATGCTTTCAAACACGATTTTAATTCCTGAATTAAATGTGGGAATTCTGGTTCTCACCAACACCGACCCGGGGGGCTTTAGTTTTTATTCAATGGCCAACTTTTATATGGTGTTTTTAAAGGCATCTATCCCAATTAAGCTCATATCCTAAACCAACCGTTGGTGAAATGGTATTTTTCCGGTATATTGGAATGGCGTTTTTAGTGATTGGCGTTTTTTTCAAAGGAATGAAAGGAGGATTCCGGAAGAAAATGCGATGAGGGCTGGTATTGGGCTGTTTTTATCGGGTAGTGTACAAAGGGGAACAGCACTATCCATATATACAGTAGGTAATAGGAAGCAAAAGGGATCGGAAGGAGTAGGCCTTATGTATGGTATGATGGAGTTAATATATACCTGACAGGTTAGTTTGGAATAAGGGCGATAAACTGGTTTTTATGCAATCCTATTTTTAAAATAAGGTGGGTAAAATAGTAACAATAAACAGGTTGGGTGTAATTAAAAAACGACCGTAATCAAATTAACTAAATGACTGAAAATAAATATAAGTTCAACATACCTACATCAAATAATGGAACTTTAAAAATTCCATTGACCGAAGGAAGTACAGTTTTTGTTTTAGGAGCAAATGGAGTCGGAAAATCAACATTAATGCATAATTTGTTTAGTCAAAATCAGAATCACGCTAAACGCATACTTGCTCATAGACAAACTTGGTTCACAGATAATGCAATGAATATGACGGCTTCTCAAAAGAAGTCAACTGAAAATAGCATAAGAACAAGCGATACTCGTACATACTCAAGATGGAAAGATGATTATTCAGGGGCAAGAACTTCTTTGTCAATTTTTGATTTGATAAATTCACATAATATTAGAGCAAGAAATATTGCTGATGCTTTTGATGACGATAATATAGAACTTGCGAAAGAGCATTCGAGAAATCAAGCACCTATTGACGCAATAAATGAATTATTAGCAATATCAAATATTCCAATAAAAATTACTCTTGGTAAAGACGAACAACTATTTGCCTCAAAAAATGGTAGTGAACCATATAGCATCGCAGAGTTATCTGATGGCGAGAGAAACGCACTTTTAATTGGATCAGATGTTTTGACTACTGAACCTAATTCATTAATTATTCTTGATGAACCAGAAAGGCATTTACACAGGTCAATTATTTCTCCATTATTAACCTCATTGTTTAGAAAAAGAGAAGATTGCGTTTTTGTTATTTCTACTCACGACATTCATTTACCAATTGATTGTCAAGAATCTAGCACACTTTTAATTCGTAGTTGTCAATGGAAAGGAAAAAATATTAAAGATTGGGATGCTGATTTGATAACAGCTGACTTGTCTATTCCCATTTCTATTAAAACAGATATTCTTGGGTCCAAAAGAGAATTACTATTTGTAGAAGGCCAATCAACAAGTTTAGATAGACAAATCTACCAACTCATTTACCCAAATGTTTCTGTTATACCACAAGGAAATTGTAGAGAAGTAGAAAAAGCAGTTAACGGAATAAAAAAAACAGAAAACATTCATTGGATTGATGCTTATGGCTTAATAGATACAGATGATAGAACACCAGAACAAATTCAAGCATTATTAGAAAAAGGAGTTGCTGCTATTCCTTTTTACTCGGTAGAAGCATTATATTATCATTTATATATTATTGAAAAAGTTGCCCAAAAAATCTCTGAATTAACAGGTCAAAATTCCACAACATTATATAAAAACGCTACAGAAAATATAATTTCAGATATCTCACAGCATAAGGAGAGGCTTTGTTCTAAACTCTGCGAAAAAAAGCTTCGTAATGACATAATGTTATCTACGCCAAAACATAAAGATATTCAAGAAAGAGGGCAGTTCAATGTAACATTTGATTTAAACCAAATCCTACAAGATGAAGAAAACTATTTCGACAGCCTTGTTACAAATAGTAATCAGTTAGAATTAATTACTCGCTATCCGATTAGAGAAACCCAAGTTTTAAATAGGATAATATCAGGCTTGGGACTGAATAAACAACAGTATGAAAATACAGTTAGAAAATTAATTCTTGACTCAACCGAAATAAAAGCTTTTTATAGAACGCTATTACAACCTTTGACAGAACTTATCGAATAAAAACTGCGCCCAATCGAGTAGCCCGACCTGAGCCATTTGGGTCAGGTTGAGGCTCTCTTACCATCAAGCGTGCTGGTTTCGTACTTGGCTGTACACGGGATTGTAGGTTGAGATTTGAGATAAGGGGAAAGCATGAGTTCATACCCCTTTCTTCTCAGACGTGACAAAGTAATAGTGGTTATCTTAGGTTTTTAAGCCGCAGACCGTCGTTCCTTTAAACCAACTATTTCCTCCCATACTCCCTCAAACTGAATTTTTAATCAAATTTCAACCGCTTAAATTTGTATTTTACATTCAAAAAATATATTTTCATCATGGTAATTATGTTTAACCTAAATTTAATAGACCATGAGTACTAAAAACTCAATTTCCATTCAAATCCCTGAGGAGGAGCTGACATCCATCAGGGATGCTTTAAACACACTTAAAAGCACACTCGGCCCCTATCTTGTTGCACTTAGCCCTTCCGAGCGGCAGACCATACCCAAAATGGGAGATGGCACCGCCCCTTTTGTAGAAAAGGTGATGGAATATGCGCAGGATGACGGACAGTTTTTACCCCCTTTTCTGGATTTGCAGGAAATGGATAAGGACTGGACACGTAGTATTATCGGTTGGGACCTAGGGCATAATTAATAAACTTGGCTAATGAATTTTTCTCAATTGCATCGTGAAGAAATGGGGTTATTGTAACTACAGTATTTAGAAGATGTAAGCAGGTGATTTTTTGAAATCATGGATTTATCGATGAGCAACGAAGGAAAAAATCCCGAAGGTTTTATCCCCCCACACGGAGGTTATCGTAACCTATTCAGCTATCAGAAGGCAGAAATCATTTATGACGGCACGGTTTATTTTACCAATCGGTACTTTCATAGGTATGACCGAACAGTAGGTCAAATGGTGCAAGCGGCCCGTAGTGGTAAGCAGAACATTGCCGAAGGCAGTATGGGTTCTGCTACATCCAAAGAAATGGAAATTAAGCTCACAAATGTAGCCCGGGCAAGTTTAGAGGAGCTTCAGATTGACTATGAGGATTTTTTGAGAAGCAGATCGCTTCCGATTTGGGATAAGCATCATCGCCTTGTCAACCGCATGCGCGAACTAAATAAAAGCACACCAACACCAACCTACGACACATTCAAAAAAGCCATCGAGCACAAAGATCCGGATATTAGTGCGAATGCCATGATTACGCTAATTAAAATCTGCACCTATCTCTTAAAACAGCAAATTAAGCAATTGGAAATTGCTTTTGTCAACAACGGAGGGCTCAGAGAACGAATGACCCGAGCCAGGATTGAACAGCGGAAGAAAGGCCAATAAGTTGTTGGGACATATTAGGACACTTGGGATGCTGTTTCACGAGTCCCAAGTGTCCTGAAAAAATCAACTAACCAAACCCCAAACTTGGTGGCACGAATTGACCGAAACGCATCGCTCTCTGATAGGACCGGAGAAATTCCGAAATCCTAAAAAAACCGAAACTCCTCCTGGCGAATTCGCAGCTGCCGGGTACCAACGATCAATCAAGTCAGCGAAGGAGAAGTTGCCTCGCTAACCGGACAGATTGCTTTTCAATTTTCTACCTCTCTCTTTTTCAAGAACTCCGGTATTTCATCCCAGCCTTCGTAGGGGGCTTTTAGCGTGTCGGGGACGGGATAGTCCCAGAGTATTTTGCTTTTTCTAATATCCTTAATTGGAACTTCTATAAGATAAGTGTTCTGGTCTTTTTTTATTTCATTATTTCCTATTCCATTCTGTGAATTATTTACCTTCCCTTGAAAGGTGAAGGAAAATCTTACTTTTGTTCCTTGTCCATAGGGTTTGTATGTGCTCCCTAATTCACCGATGGTGTAAGCCTTATCCAATGAATTGTAATAATCATTGAATAACCGATCCGCAATTACAATTACTATCAAGGTAATTGCGATCTTTATAAGATTTATTACTATTACTTTCTTTTTCACCATAACTTATCTATTTGGTGATGCGGCTTCGCTTACCATTGTTCTTAATCCTCCATTAAATACTGAAACAAAATTCACCACACTATTATTGATTTCAGATGATTTCAGTAGCCTGTTGTACCCTGCGTTAAATCCGCCTACCCCAAAATCAATCGAAGTATCCCATATCGATTTTTCTCCACCAATTCCAAATATAGTCTTTAAACCTTCCTCGGATTCATAATCGATTAAGGCCTGCCCGATAAAAGCCTTCCCTCCAAATAAGCCGGCTAGTCCTATATCTGCATAATCAATGGTCTCAAAATTTCCACTAAAAACCAAACTCGTCCCCATCTGCAACCCAGCTTCAATCCCCATCCGTTGAACGACCTGGGCACCCAATCCATCCACCAAGCCCCTCACCAGCGCCGGCGAAGCAAAGGCCGCTACCATGCTACCGGTAATGCCATAGGAAACCATCATGCCAATGCCATCCAAATACCGGCTGTTTCTTGATGCCAGCGCTTCGGATTCGCTGAAATGCAACTTCCTGCCCCGCTGGTACAGGTCTCTGGCTGCGTGCAGCCCTTCCCTGTAGGCGATTAAGCCCAGGTTTCGGTAAACGGGGTTGCGGCTTTGTCGCAGGAGTTGCAGTTGGGATTCCAGCTTTATCCGATTTATCTACGATTCAGTTACCTTCCCTCTTTTTCAAAAACTCGGGGATTTCCTCCCAGCCTTCGTAAGGCGCTTTTAGGGTGTCGGGGACAGGATAGTCAAGCAACATTTTAGCCTTGTTGATTTTTTTTACAGGAATTTCCACCAAATAAAACTCCCCTTCACTAACCGAATAATTTTCTTGAGAACTAGTGTTTGTTAATTTCTCTCCTTGAAATTCAAAATTAAAATTGACATAAAACCCTTGCCGTAAACCAGTTTCCTTTCCTACTACACACCCAACGGCATACTTTTTCTCCAAAGAATCGTAATTCTTCTGATAGAAAAATGCGATAATTATCCAAATGAAAATAAAAGCAACAATTTTCAGCGTAATTTTTAACATCTATTCCCTTGTTTTTATTATTTCACCAACCCCCAATGTTATTGTATTATTAAAATTGGAAATGGTGTTAATGACAACCTTATCAATATCAGAATTATCTAAGGTGTTTTTCCATTTCCAATTGAAGCCGCCTACTCCGAGATCAACCAAACTTGCAGTAGTCGATTTCGTGCCTCCGATTCCGATCTCACTTGCTAATCCCAAAGCATCCTGAAACCCGGCTTTTGTAGTAAAATCGCCAAAGCCTTGAAAAAGAAAGGCACTTTTTCTAAACACTCCAGCTGCTGCTATATCAAAAAGGTCAACCTTAGATAAGTCGCCATTACCCAGGTAACTGAAAACCATTTGTTGGCTTGCTTCAATACCCATCCGTTGAACGACCCGGGCACCCAATCCATCCACCAAGCCCCTCACCAGCACCGGCGAAGCCACTGCTGCGACCATGCTGCCGGTAATCCCATAGGAAACCATCATGCCGATCCCATCCAAATACCGGCTGTTCCGTGAAGCCAGGGCTTCGGATTCGCTGAAATGCAACTTCCTGCCCCGCTGGTACAGGTCTCTGGCTGCGTGCAGCCCTTCCCTGTAGGCGGTTAAGCCCAGGTTGCGGTAAACGGGGTTGCGGTTTTGCCGCAGGAGCTGCAGCTGGGATTCCAGCTTTATCCGATTTATCTACGATTCAGTTACCTTCCCTCTTTTTCAAAAACTCGGGGATTTCCTCCCCGCCTTCATAGTGGGCCACCGACGCTTCCGTGTCCGGGTAGAAAATAAATATTTTTCCATTTTAGCACTTTCCAATTAAGGAAGCGGAGGTAAAATACGGAAACTCAAAAAAACTAGGACAATCGTTCCAGCCACAAAGGCCAGGGATAAAAACCCATATTTTCGCTTTTCCTGTTTTGATCGCTTATCAAACTTTTTGAAGTATTTAATGTATTTTTCATTTTGGAAAACAAATAAATGGCAAATAGAGTAGGCCAAAATAAGGCAGAATACAAACGAGTGCCAGGTAAAATTAAAGGGGTAATTTAGCAAGCTATTCACAACGAGAAATATTACCCAAATCAAAAAAAAGATTAACATAGTTAATGTCGCACCAGATATCATTATCCCAAAACCATACCGCCTATCTGTCCAGAATTTATTTCCAAATTCCTTTAAGCTTGAACCTTGATCTTTAAAATTTTTTTCCACGGCCGGTATTTTCCCTAAAAGCAAGAAAGGGTTTATCTTATTGGACAGCAAGTGAAGTCTATAATCTAATTTATAGATGCAGTAATGTACAATATTTAACCAAAGTTCAATTTTTTCCATAATAAGTATAATTAATGCTATGGGTTATGAAGTTGATCAATTGCAGTCTCCCCAACAAATTCGCCGAAATAACTTCCTCCCAAGCCTAAACCAAAACCACCTATAACCCCTCCTATTACGGCACCTGGAATTGCTCCAACCCCTCCAAAAAAAGAACCGGCTGCTCCTCCAATCAATACTCCCGCTTTAGCTCCGGCTACTCCTCCCAAAATACTCCCTGCACTGCCCGCAACTGCCTTTTGCGCATTATAACCAAATTTCTCGCCGTCAAGCTGGTATCCGTTTAATGTTAAATAAAAACCAATTCCTGCGGATCCAATCAATGTGGCTTTACCGGCTAATCCATAAGCCTTTGCCGCTCGAAATGCTCCAGCCCTGCTTCCTGTATATTGGTTTCCTCCCCAGCGGGCCGAATAGTACTTTTCGTTTTGGCCAAGCCAGAAACCTTGGCTTGTTGAGAGTCCCTCCAGTCCTCCGTATAGCCCCCCGCTGATAGTCAATGCAAGATTTACGCGATCGTGATCGGCCCAATTTTGTTCTAAACCGGAGGATTCGACAGTAAAACCGTCAAGCATTCCTCCATCCCTTGTCCATTCCCCATTACCAAAAATATATTCAGCTCCTCCAGTGGAATGATAAACCTGACCTTCATATGGGTCCTTTACCTTTTCCTCACATTCAGGACACCTTCCATCCGGATCATTGTACCTGATCGGATTGTTCCACATGGCAGCATATGGAGACTTGTCTAATTGCTTTCGGTGGTCCGTTAAGGGATCCACCACATTCCATCGTCCAACAGTTGGATCATATAGTCTGGAACCAAAATCATACAGATTAAGACCGGAATCGGCTATTAATTCCTTTCCATTAAACCCATATTTACTTAACTCCCTATCCTCCTTACGGTATTCCAGTCCACTGAGCTCTAGCCCCCAGGGATCGTAATGGTCTTCCTGCACCACCAGGGGACTCAGGGTCTGCACGCGGAAGTCGTCAAACCAAACATCTGTCTCCGTCTCGTTTACCAAAAAGGCTTCCAGATAACCTGCCTTTTCAATATAAAAATTTGTCTCCAGAAATTCATGTTTCCCAGCCGCTTTTTTTGTTAAAGCCTGCTTTTCCTTTCCGTAAAGGTTTCCTTCTTTGTCGTACAGTACGTACAACAAATAAGCTTCTGGTACCGGCTTGGTCTGCAGCTCTTTGATCAGCAGGTCTGCCAGCGAAAGCCACAGCACCGGATTACCGGCAGGCACCGGAGTATTCCCAAACTCGGTCAATTGATCCAGCAGCCGGGTTTTGGCTCCGGAGGAGACAAAGGTCTCTGGTTTGATCGTGTGTCCTGGGCTGTCCCGGTATTTACCCCTGACCGATAGGGTGATTTGCTCTCCAATCTCCACCTTTTGCCTTCTGGCAGGGCCAAGGATTCGTCCCCGGCCTGCATGCAGCCAGGCGGAATGACTGCCTCCCGGTGTGCTGTTGTTTTCCACCCCGGCCTGACGGCTTTGGTCTATTCCTTCAAAATGCTTGTTTTCCTCTTTGCTTCTACTGGGTTCCATGCTGGCCAGAACGGTGGACCTTACCGGTTTTCTGAGCACCTGCCTTACATTCCCCAGGTGGTCCCTGATAAAAAACTCGGGAACCCACTTTCCTTTTTCCCAAACTGACCTTCCTTCCGGGTGCAACAACTGTCGGGGTTTGCCGTCAACCAGAACCAGTTCGCCCAGTTGGTCGGTTCGCCCGGCTGGTTTTCCTTTTTTTTCCAGCTGCCTGTATAGCAATTGTCCTTCGGCCGAATAGGCAAACAGCAGTTTTTCGCCTGAGTCAAACACCATTTCTTGGGGAAGGTTCAGGTGGTTGTACCGGATGCGCTTGATGCCCTTGTCCGGGTTGGCTGTCAGGTTGCCATTGGGGTCGTAGCGGTAATCTCCAGGGACTGGAGCGGAGCTAAAATCCTTTGCATCAAAACCTGCGTCGGGTACCGCATCACTGATGCTTTCCAAGAGGTTGCTGTGAGGTGCATAGTGGTAACTGAGCCGGTCCACTTCTCCGAAGCTGTCTTTTCCCTGCCTGTTGTGCCGGGTAAGGCCAAGGATATTACCATTGGTATCGTAGCGCATTTCCTTAAGGCTGTACCTGTCATTTTCGGTATTTTTACCTGGAACGGCATAGCGCGCTTCCTTCAGTCGGCCTGCCGGATCATAGGCAAATCGATAAGCCCGGTGTTGCTGGTCCCTTCCGCTCCATACCATTTCGGATATATTACCATTGAACAAGGGCTGAGGGCCGGTTTCATAAGAGAGGCTCATGGCAAACAAGCCGGGATCCTTACTCTTGGGCCTGATGGCAGTACTCCAGCCCTGAATATGCCTTTCATATTGGAAAGTGGCCAGGCCACCGGGATGCTTTTCTTCGAGTTGACCGGTCAATCCGTAGGAGTAGGAGGCCAGCAGGGTTTCCGGCTCCTGAGCCAAGCGTCGGTATATGGCATTTAAGTAGCCTTCCGGACTGTAGCTGTACCGGTCAGAATAATCGAATGCCAGGCTTCCTTTGATGTGGGTATGGGTTTCCACAAGTCGGCCAGCAAAGTCATATTTGTTGGTCTGTTTGGTTTCTCCTCCCAGGTGATCTTCTGTCAGCAAGAGGATCTCTCTGCCCTCTTTGTCGTAGTGTACGGCTCTTTCTGTCAGGTATTCTGCCCTGATCAGCCCTCCTGTATAGTGTCCGGTGGCAGGGAGAGGGGACCTGGATGATGCAGGCTCCTGGAATGCCTTCTTGCTATTGCTGTAGTCGTCGTAATAGCTGACGGTAAGGATCTCACCTTCATCCCGGGGAAAGCTTCCTGTAGTTACCTGCTTTTCCGGCTGTGAACCGATGCCTGCAGAAAAGGAGCGGCTTCCTTTTGCCACAAACTGAAAGCCTGGTTTCAGTACCACGGCTTGCGCAGCCGTGTAGCGTTGGTGCCCGTCAAAGGAACTAGCCGTTATTGTTTGTCCGAACCGTACCCTGCCAGTCTCCGGTTTGGCTTGATCATGCCGGGGGCTTTCGGCATCCAGGTCATTTTGCAGGGTTTTTCTGTCTCTGCCATCTGCAACGATGCCCGTCTGCACAGGTCTGTTGTGGACATCATATTGGGTGTACCTCCACCGGCCGGATGCTTTCAGGTTGCCATCTCTGCTTCCCACTAGCCGACCCCTCTGGTCATAGAGGAATTGTTCGGTTTCCTTTCCTGGGCTTTTTTTCTCGATGAGGCGCTTCAGTCCATCAAAACTATACAGAAAATACAAGCCATCGGACAAGTCGGTTTCCAGGGAACGCTGCCAGTTGCCGTCCAGGATTTCTACTGCTTTGGGAGGGAGTATCACCCTTAAATCCAGCAGCTTGTCATATACAAAGTAGGTACAGTGCCATCCTGCATGGGCTTTTGAGGGATTCGGTGTGGCCTGGGTCTTTTTCAGGATTTCCCTGCCCAACCTGTCTGTGTAGATCAGACTGCGGATTCCTTCTCCATCGGTAATGGTGCTGACCCAAAGCTCTCCTGCTGCATAGCTTTCCTGCGTCAAGGGCAGGCCGTCACCATTCACCGTCCAGCGGCGGACCTGCTCCTCGGCAAGGTTGGGCCGTTGATGCAATTTTGTCTCCCTGCCCGATCCGGGTCTCCAGGCTTTCCCGGGAGGGGAAATGGCCTGAGGTAAATGGAGAGCAGAAGATTCATAAACCGTCTGCTGATAGCCATAGGCATCTCCGGAGTAGGCCTTGCGGTGATAATCGGCATGTTCTGCTTCGTAATCTGAGCGGAATGCACCGGGCACCATTTCTGCGGTGGTGGCATAGGGGAGGTATTCCCGGTGTGGCCTGCCGAAGGAATCGTAATGATGGGGCTTGACAATGTCCCCACCACCGGGCGAAGCCCCCTGTTTTACCGTTTGCAGGTCTCTGCCCAGTCCGTCCAGGTATAGGGTGGATATTTTCACGGAGGGAGCAGACGGTAATGAGGATGTCTCCTTTAGCGGCACTTCAGGGATGAAGGTACGGATGCTGTTCTCCTGGGCAGTGGCAGTCATGCCGGCACAGGAAAACACGGTCAGCAGGATGAGGATTATGTTTTTCATGGCATGGCCTGGTTTTGGGCTTGGTAGCTGTAGGCGTAGTGTTCCAGAATATCCCTATCCATGTTTCGGATGGTTGCCAACCTGCCCATGTCATCGTATTCATAGTAGCGGGTATGGTGTCTTTGGTCGGTTTTACTGCTGATGCCGATCAGGGGTTCATGGGTATAGGTTTCCATAAAGGCATCTTTGGGGTGAAGCCTTAATTCGTCTATCAGGACACCCTGTCCGGACAGGGTAAGCTTGTCGCTGGTCACCTCTCTTTGAATCAATTGCCATTCATCGGTCAAGATCTCCGTTTTGCCCAAAAAGCTCCAGGAGCCGGAAGTCCGGCGGCTGGTTTTTTTTGCCCAAAAGGAAAGTAGAAACACCTTTTCATTATTTGCCGGTATGTTGGATTTGCTGATGGCTCCCCTTCCCAGGTGATACAGGTTGGCTCCGGTTTTGGCACTATTGCTGCCATAGGGTTCACCACTGAATGTCCATCCTCCCTTATCGTCAGTTTCGAAGGAGGTGTAAGCAATTTCCGAAGCAGCTGCATTTTGTACAGCGGCCGCCATCAGGTTCCCCTCTTCAAACCAGAGAAAACTTTGCCTGGGACCAGTCCGGGGCTTCTGCTCCAGGATATTTCCAAATGGATCATAGGACAAAATGTTGAGATCCTGGTATTCGGGATGCTCAGCATGCTTTTTGAGTAGTCCTTCCGGCAAGATTTTCCCGTGGTACCGTTTCAAATGGAGCTGTTGCTGCTCGACAAGCTGCCCTGCCATTTTTTTGACCTGGGCCAGACTGGGAGTAATCCTGTGGGCCTCCATCAAGCCTGTAAGCATGGCTTGCCCGCCGGAAGCATTCAAGGCTTCAGGAAGATTGAAAGGGTAATAATAATATTCCTCCAGGCTTGTGTTTGAAGATAGGGAATGGGTCTTCTTTAGGGGTAATAGGTAGTTTTCATCATAGCTAATGGTACTGGTTTTCTCAAAGGCAGCACCTGTCTGAGGATCATACCTGATCTCCTTTATTCCGATGCGGGGATTCCAGATCGTGGTATTGAAATATTTGAGGTACCGGACATCCTGACATCCTCTGGGCCCGTAACCCATGCAGGAAAAAACAAAATTTTCATGGGAGGCCCTTTCAGATGCCTGATAGGTATAGGTCAATTCCCGGGATTTTCGGAAACCCTCTTTGCTTTGGACATAATAAATCACGCCGGCGGGTACACCCCGTTTGACTTCAGCGCTGCGGACGATGCCAAAGGGAGCCACATAGCGGGACTGATCCGGAAAATCCTTTGGGGAAAGGTATTGGTAATCTGTGCGAAGAATTTCCCCTTGCTTATTTTCCCTGATCTCCTTGACGTTGGCATAGCCAAAGAAATCCGCACCCGAGGATAAAGGCAGCTGAGAATAGGACCGTAATTCAAATTTCAAACAGTGATCCACCAAAATATCATTTCTACCCGGAACCTTTTGGATGCTGGTATTGAAAGTGATAAAATCGTATTTTGGAAAGGTGGCCAGCGAACCTGATGTGATGCTGTCCTCCGATTGCTCATAGCGGTAAAGGATGGTTTCGGATTGGTTACCAAAGTCTTTGGTAATGGATTTGACCCGCAAGCCTCCTGTAGGAACTTCTATCTGACCGGTTTCCTCCTGTTTTGGTGGATTTTTTCTTCCTGAAACAGTAGCCACTACTCCCTCTGTCATTCTGGCAGGGCCCTCTACATGCAGTTGGTATTGGGTTCCTGCTTTCAGCCAAATCTCACCAGTAATGCGCCCATTTCTGATGGTTTTGTAAAGTAAACTTATAAAAGACTTCTCCTCAGGGGAATACAGGTAAACATCCATTGAGCCGCGGCAATCTTTTCCTCGTGCATCACAATCTCCTAAAGAAGCTACGTGGACGGTGTATTGGATCAATTTGTGCGTATCCTCTGTGGATTCCTGAGGTTCCACCTGGAAATAAGCCTTGGGGTTTTTGCTGTTTACCGATGCGGAATATATGGGTTGATCCTTTTCCAGGACTACCGGACTAAAATAATTGTAGTAATCACCTGAACGGACTACTGCCGTATTGCTTTCCATTTCATAGCTGATGCTTCCTCCGGTCGGATAGGAGATTTTTTTTAGGCATCCCATTGCGGCCTTTTCCGGAACTACCAGTCGGTTGGCATTGGCTTGCCGGAATTTCAAATACTGGGGGATAAGGCTCCTGTTGCTTTCTCCATTGTAAAAACCCCAATGGTCCTGGGCATTGGAAAACAAATGCGGTAGGGCATTGCCGTTATATTCCAGGAAATATTCCAGTCCCTGACTTGTGGTATTTTCAATGATTTTTGTAAGCCGAAGCCGTCTGCCGGGCGTAGCCCTGTCAATGAAATCCGGAAGGTTGATGTGTTCGCCAGACAAGGTCGATTGGTAATAATCATGGTCAAACGAAAACGATTTGATGAGTCGATCCCTGTTATTGAACACCTTGATGCCCGAAAGTCTTTTGGAGGCAGCATCTTGCCGGTCGTTTTTGCTTTCGATCAGCACTTTACCCAAGCCAAAATGGATCGCCTGCAATTGTTTCCCCCGGATGGTCACTTCAGAAAACCCATTGGTTATTTTGTTGGTGCCGCAGACTCCCTTTCCGGAAGTTCCACTTAAAAAGTAGGAAGCCGATTGGTTGGATCTGGAATAATAGGAATCGGTATAGCCTTCGTAAAGGAAGGTGATTTGCCTGCCCCTATAGGTGATGATTTTACTCAGGTGCCAGGCGGAATGATAAATGGAACGAAAAAGTGTCGACTTGCTTTCAGAGATTACTTCTGTGATGGTTTGTTCCAGGTCTTCAAAAATGTACTGGTTGCCATTTCCGTCCCATACCTTCCACCGGACAATGTCCCTGTTAACCTGATCAAATTGAATTTTTAAATGGCTGGCTCGCAGGAAGGCAACATCCCCATTTTTGCCAAGCACAAATTTCCCAGCGAAGTCACCGAAGGCAAAATGAAAGATATCCTGCTCAAAATCAATGGTTCCATTTTGTGTGCGGTAATAATAGTCCGCCAATTGGCTGGTAGACAGTTGATCAGGTGCCACATCATGCTGGATATAGCCACTGCTTGACAGGTTATGCTCATCCGGGAGACCCTTCATGGTCCTGCTGATGCTTCCTCCTGCATTCAGGGCCCAACCCAGGCCTGCCCATCCCGCCCTTTCTTCCACGCGGATGCCGCCGGCGTGGTAACTGAGGGTAATGGGTACTTCCAGGTCTTGTTCCACAAGGTTATAAAGGGGGATGTTGATATCGGGAATCCCTGAATAATGTGATATGCGGGTGTCGGCAAATTTGGCCAGGGCACTCACCTCCGGAGAAGGAGGGTTGACCTGAGGTCTGAAAGAGAGGTCCTGGCCTATAGTGACTGCAGGCATCAGGTTCATTTGCACATAGATGGCTAAGCAAACCCACCGGTGTTGGTTGCATTTATTGATGGTTTTCATAGTAGGATCAATGAGGTTTTAAAAATTAATATTATTTCTAACCGATAACCGGATTGCCGGCTTATTCAGCGATTGGAGCAGTTTTGGTTTGTGCAATTTTTTTCTCCAACTCGGTGATTTTTTCTTCGCAGCTGATCAGGTACAGGGTCAGTTCCTCTACTTTTTCCAGCAGTAGCCGGGTGGTTTCAGCCAGTGGTATTCCATTTTCCTGGTAATGGGAAGCAGCCTGGAATCCGGGAAGTCGGCCATGGGATTGGATATGTCGCTTTACGGCAGGCAGGGGTGTTAGGGAATATTCGGGAGCAAAGACGTAATCCGGCCAGTTGGCAATTTCGAGTTTGAGCTCACGGGCGCGGATGGGACCGTTGACAGTCAGCCGGGAGTCGGGGTTATCGGTGCCAATGCCCACATTGCCATTGTGCAGCAGGCGCATCAGGCTGCGGTTGCCGGTAGTCTGAATGTCCAGCCCTCCTGTTGCACCGGTGCCATTGCCACCGACCCGTATGCGGGCGGTGTCGTCCAGCCAGTTGAGCGATGCGGAGGCTTTGTTGTTGTTTGGATTCTGTACCCTTAGCGTGGATGAGGACATGATATAGCCCTCTACAATAAGGCTTTCGTTGATTTTTTCCTGGGCATACAGCGGTTCCAGGCACAGGCTTAGCAGTCCTGTCAGTAGGAATTGAAAAGGTTTCATAAGTAAAAAGGCATGATTAGGTTAACACACAGAAATGCCGTACTACTGTTTACATGGGAAACACAAGCTCGATGAAACGAAAACCTTTAAGCATTAAGTGTAAGTGTATTCAAAAAGTCACCAGGGACCGCAACGACACCTAAAGGTTGATAAATTGGTAGATTTGTTTTTTTAAAAAAAGCTGTTTAATGTCAACAGTTTTCGGCTTTGCAGTTGATTGAAAAACCTTTTAGCTCCAAAGTTCAACGGCTTGGAATCAAAAAGGACCTTTGACAAACCAATATGTCAGCAAAGAAAACGAGGCAGTTAAAATAGTGGTGTTGGTTTTTATGATAGTGAATTTAGTTAATTCATGTAAATATCCAAATTTTTTTATGGATAAATTTTTGTTTTCTAGGAATGGATTCAGAATGACGTCCAGGTGGATACAATAGGCGCAAATCGGATTGGAGGGTAACACAAGGTGTAAACGAGCGATTTGTTTTTTAAAAAAGTTTAAATTTCTATTCGTTTTTACTGAAGCATACTCAATTGATTCGCTTAAATTACCATCTGGGAAAAACTACGATTACTATGAAGACATTTGGATTGGTTCTTGGCGTACTGGCCGCATTGGGTATGTTGCTGGGATTTATCCCGCTTTTGGGTTGGTTTAATTGGATCAATATCCCTTTCGCCATTCTCGGCTTGATCATCAGTGCTATCGGGAAATCCAATGAAGGCATGGTGCTCTGCGGCATCGCCGTGGTGGTGGGACTTATTCGATTGGTGTTGGGAGGAGGGATCCTCTAAAAAGGCGATCACTTGGAAACATCCCTTATCCGGAAAAACCGGTAGTTTCGAAGGAAGTAGCCGAAGCAAAATTGCGCGAAAAGCGAGTTAACATCATGCTACGAAACCTAAAGAAAAGAGCGATCAATCCCATGGTTTACCTTTCCTTTTGGAGTGCTAACGGCAAACCCATTTCGTCCGAGCAATTTCTAAACGACCTTTGTGGAGAATTGCCCAAGCTGTTTATCGAATTTCAGGAGCACCTGTACCAACAAGGTGGGGCCAAGGCTGTATCCCGGGATCGGGTATATTTTTGAACCTGCCAGCCAGGAAATTTTGAAACCTGAATTAAGCTTAAATCCTAAACCAACCGTTGGTGAAATGGTATTTTTCCGGTATATTGGAATTGTAACTTAAAATGGATTTTTTTCTGGGACCAAGGGAGAGGTCCGGAAAAGTCGGGTGTGGTAGCCAGATGTTTTGTGTGTGTTTTCTTATGGGAAACAAAAGGCACAGCACGATCCATGCAAATAGTGGATTTTAGGACGTGACATCAATAGGCACGCGGATGGATATTAAGAAAAAGGTTCTAATTGTGGTGAAATGTAGTTGGTTTTTGCTTATCATTGCAGTTTGAAATACGGGTAATAAAACGGCTTTTTTACTACTACATGTTAAAAATCAGGCCTATGGGCCTGTTGGTGCAAATTAATTGTAAACAATATAGACTGAAAGAACTCAAAATGAGTATTACTAATATATGTTTAAATTAAATTTTTAAAAAAATGATTGAAAAAACAATGAAAATGATGGCAGTTGTATTTACTACATCTTTGTTATTAACTTCTTGTTATTCTTACACGAGTGTGGTAGGAGACGGAGCTCAAGGAAATCGTCAAACGACAGAATGGAATCATTATGTAATTTATGGATTAGCACCTGTAGGAGTATCTGATTCACAACTAATGGCAGATGGTGAAGAAAATTATACCGTTCACACAAGACATTCTTTCGTGAACGGCTTAGTTGCTGCGATTACATTCGGTATTTATACACCGACTACCACGACAGTAACCAGGTAACATCTGATCTAGAGAGTTTGTTAGGGATTAACAAACTCTCTTTTTAATCAATTTTATGAAAAAATGGTTTTTTTATGTTTCATTAGTAATATCAATTATTCTTCTAATAAACATTATTGAAATATTGATAAATGATTTAAATCGACTCACTGAATATGGTTATGGATATTTAGTGGGAAAAATTATTTTACTCCTGATTTTCGGAACAATTACTCTTCTGACGAGAAGACATAAAACTGAATCTAAAGAGGAACTGTAAAAAGGTAAACCAACAATTCCCCTCTCATACTTCCTCAAACTAAATTTTCAGCAAATTTCAACCGCTTAAATTTGTATTTTACATTCAAAAAATATATTTTCATCATGGTAATTATGTTTAACCTAAATTTAATAGACCATGAGTACTAAAAACTCAATTTCCATTCAAATCCCTGAGGAGGAGCTGACATCCATCAGGGATGCTTTAAACACACTTAAAAGTACACTAAGCCCTTATCTTATCGCACTGAGCCCTTCCGAGCGGCAGACCATACCGAAAATGGGAGACGGCACCGCTCCCTTTGATGAAAAGGTGATGGAATATGCGCAGGATGACGGACAGTTTTTACCTCCTTTTCTGGATTTGAAGGAAATGGATAAGGACTGGACTACCGTAAAAAGCCTGATGCCTATCCTTAGGGATATGGAGCAGTTGACCAGTAATCTGAATGATACGGTGACTCTTGCCGGATCAGAGGCCTACGTGAGTGCTCTTGGTTACTATAATTCCGTAAAGTATGGTGCTAGAATTAATGCTGCGGATGCCAAAGTAATTTATGAAGACCTGAGGCAAAGGTTTGAAAGGTCCGGTAGCCCTTCAACCAACGGAATGGATGTTTAATAAAAGAAAAGTTGCTTATGTCACCTGGAAATAACTAAAGGGTGCAGATGGTTTTCTCCAGGCTGCACCCTTTTTCAGTTTTCGGACCGTTTGCGAATTAAGCCTCCATTTATAGGTTCCTGGGCCCTGCGTTTTGTGTCTGAACTTCAATGTTGCGGTGCAGAAGTCGAATTTTCCGCTCTTTATCTTTAGTCAAACGCATTTCTGCTCCAATTTCCCGGCACAATGGCACAATCTTCCCCTTTTAACTTCAAGGCTTGTTCTTGGACGCAAAACATAAAATCAGTAAATTGGAAGAAAAGTGAAAAAATCATGGATGAAATAAAACAGCCATTATCCAACGTGCAACTTGAAATTTTAAAAGCCTTTTCCCACAATCTGACCGATGAGGAGTTAAAAGAATTCAAGGAAACGATTGCTAAATATTTCGCGGACCGAGCGATACAATCGGCAAACAAGGTTTGGGATGAAAAGGGATGGACAGACGAAGACGTTAACAGCATGCTTCATACAAAAATGAGAAAATCGAAAAAGTAAGTTTTGCATAAAGTAGTTCTCGATACCAACGTATTACTGGTCAGCATTTCTAATAGGTCAAAGTTTCATTGGATTTTCAAAAACCTGATTGAAAAAAAATATGCCTTGTGTGTGACCACAGACATTTTGAACGAATATGCCGAAATCATCGAGCAACATATGGGAAATGAGACCAGTGAAAGCACAATGGGTGTAATTGAAAACTTGAGTAATATACATTTTATCACAAAGTATTATCAGTTTCATCTACTGAAGGATGAGGACGACGATAAGTTTGTGGATTGTGCAATTGCCGCAAATGCGGATTTTATTGTCAGTCATGACAAGGATTTTAATATTTTAAAGGGTATTAACTTTCCACATGTAAGGGTGATCAAGACAGAAGCATTCAAGAAAATATTAAAAATATAATTCCATTCCATTTTTGGGCAGCCCCAAAGTACCCCTCCATTTTTCGATTATAGCGTTTCGTTTCCGATTTCCAATGCTGCGGTTTCGAACAGAAACGCCTCGCCTTTTAACTTCAACCATGCGGCTTTTTACTCGAATGATCTGCCAAAAAGGCGCAATTTTCCGCCTTTTAAATGCCATGACCCACTTCCGAACTTCAAGCTTCCGGTTCAGAACCTGACAGGCCGGGTTCCGAAGTACTCCCCCCCACTTCGGAAGTACCCCTTTCAAATAAGAGCCTGAATAATTTCCGGTCAAAATGTCAGAAATTTTCATTTTTTTCCGGAAAGATCCGAATTTTGGGTAAAAATCCGAGCTTCCGAGCCGCAAATGGATACTTCCAAACCGCAACGTTCGTGTTCCGAACCTCACGCTTGTCAGTTTGAAGTCCCTTACACCACTTCGGAAGTGGGGGGAGGGACTTCATAAGTGGAGGGGGGTACTTGCGAAGTACCCCTGGGGATTACGGAAGTATGACTTCTTCAATTTTTCCTATCCGGTATTTTCTGGAAATCACCTTTTTTGATGGCCGGATTGGATTTTTCGAAATCCACCCCTACCCATTCAAGAAAAATCCACTATATTGTTTGTGTATTTTAGTAAGGCTTCGAGCCTGATTACAAGGGGAGCACTTGCCTAATTCCTTTGAAGTGAAAAACCACTACAAAGCCAGAGTAAATTGGTTTTTCTTGAAGAACGGTATGGTGATGCCCCGAGAGGAAAAACTGAGGATTGAGGTTTTTTTACTTTTTTTAAGTGGATAAACTAGATTTTTGTCAGTGATATAATATGTTGTCTGTAATTAAAACCATCCAATTGCACAAATGAACATTGATTTAATAAATACCATTGTAAGTGCTGGAGTTGGAGCTGCAGTCGCACTTATAACTCTGTATGTAGATGGGCTAAGGAAAAAGAAAGATAGAAAGCGAGAAGAGTATAACATATATAAGTCATATTCCAAACCTATAATTGCAGCTGCGGAATCACTAGCGTGGCGCTTAAGAGAAGTATTGATGTTTAATGGAGCATATCTACTTCCAGATGCCCCAATGAATGGATTCTTTAAGTATAAATTTGATAGCACAGTTTATAGACTTTGCTTTCTTATTGGCTGGATAAGGGCGGTACAAAAAGAGCATTCTTACATTGAAGGTATTAGGGACAATCAGAATCCAAAAATTAGAAAAGCTATTAACTCTTTCCAGAAAGTTTTAGCAGATGGTTCTCACGTTGAAGTTTCGATACTTGAAGAACTTTGCAAACTCTATGGATTAGAAGAGAAGCAAATTTCGGATAGTATTCGTCAAAAACTTGGTGTAGAAATTGAAAGAATCGTTTTTGGATTCATTCCTGACCAAGTAAAAAAAAATGTAACTAATCTTCAGACTGACCAAAAGACGGAAATGATTTCATCAATAATGAATTTGATTTCCGAACATACAGAACAGAATATAATTGAAAAGGCTCACATAAAGGAGAAAGTTGATATTGCTATTGATGAGTTGGCTAGAGAATTTTGTTGGATTTATAGAGATTGGCAAAATGCCATTGGTGATGAGATGATTTTAAAGCTTGAAGATGCAAAACGTATATACGATGTTATCGGTTTTTCTGAATTTATGAAAAGACGTTCAGAAAATGAGTGGATTCAAAAAGCTGACAATCTATTCGCAAATTTAGATGTTTCCATAGATAACAGATTTGACACTAGAGTAAGTCAGGTAAAGCGAATTTATATTTCGCTAATTGAATTGATAACAGTTTTAAGCGAAACAATAGAAGATGAAGAAGGAATTTCTAAGTCTGGACTTGAGACTTTGACTGAATTGAAAATAGAACTTGAACAGGAAGAAAAATAACTACAGACAACTCTGGATAGGGCAAAGTGAGGTTTACGGCTAAAATTAAGTCTTTTGCTCCTAATATACTTTGGTGAGAACGAACAATTAATCGATTGGAAATCTCGAACTAAGCGAATGTTGAATGTTAGAAATCATTAGTTGGTACTATGGAATCAAGAAAAGATAAACACGTTAGATATCTTTATAAGTTGGAAAAGCATATTTCATTGGCTAAGGAATCATCGAAGTACTCATCGGATAGATTTGATATTTTGCTTATCTCGCTTTCTACAAGTGCATTAGTATTGTCTATAGGTTTTGTCGAAAAAGTCATCCCTACTCTTTACAGTGTTAACACTACATTACTTAAAATATCATGGTTGCTATTTGTAGTCTCCCTAATTTCAAATTTAAAATCACAAGTGACTGGATATTACTCAAATGAATTTGAAATTAAGGTAACGAAAAATCTAATCAGAGAAGAACGTGGAAAACAATTGAGGGGAAACCAAAAAAAGATGGAGACATATTGCCGAAATTTAAATAAGTTAACTTTAATATTAAACGGAATTAGCCTATGTAGTCTTTTAATTGGAATAATAATATTGGTACTATTCTTTTCAAATAATGTTTAAATATTCAAACTATGAGTGACGAAAATGAAAAAGCTAGAATACGTCAAGAAGAAGAAAAAAGAAGGCTGGAAGAAGCTCAACGAAGACAAGATGAAGAACTAAGACGGATCAGAGAAGACCAGAAAAGGCAGGAGAAGCTAAATAAAGAATCTAGAAGAGGAAGGCCTACTGATGAACGTCCCGATAGAGACGATTAAATTTTAATATTGATAACTTAGTCCAATATAAAGTTAATTTTTCTCTAGAATTTCGTCTTCCCAAAATAATTAATTGGTTAGGGTTTATTTTAAATTAGTCTTAATGGATTATAAATAGATAGTTTTCACTTATTATTAAATTGGTGAATTGATTTTAGTGTGATTTTTTATTGATTCGGAGTCTAGGCAGTCATCAAATGAATATTTAAAGACAAAAAATTAGTATAATAAAACCAAATGTTCGAACAAACTTTTAAAAATATAGACGATATACTCCACAAAGATGCCGGCTGTGGCAGTGAGTTGGATTATGTGGAGCAAACTTCCTGGGTGTTGTTTCTGAAATACCTGGATGATCTGGAGGGTGATCGGGCTACTGCTGCGGAACTGACCGGAAAAACCTACACGCCCATCATCGAACCGGAATACCAGTGGAGTATTTGGGCAGCACCCAAGCTTCGACGAACTCAGCTTTCGAAAGGCGGGTCGGTCACTGAGCCTGTCGAAGTGGATCACAATGCCCTGACAGGGGACGATTTAATCGATTTTGTAAATGGGAAATTGTTTCCCTACCTCAGTAAGTTTAAACTGTCTGCGGAAAATGCCGATACCATCGAATACAAGATTGGGGAGATTTTTAGCGAGCTAAAAAACCGTGTCCAAAGCGGTTACAACCTGCGGGAGGTCATTAACCGGATTGATGAGTTGCGGTTCCGTACCCATGCGGAAAAGCACGAAATGAGCCACCTCTACGAAGACAAAATTAAAAATATGGGCAATGCCGGCCGAAACGGGGGAGAATACTACACGCCCCGACCGCTGATTACTACCATCGTGAAAGTGGTTGACCCGAAAATAGGCGACAAAATATATGACGGCGCGGCGGGTTCTGCGGGCTTCTTGTGCGAAGCATTTGACTATTTGGCTTCGACTGGCTCAGCCACCGGTAATGGGCTTTCTACCAAAGATTGGGAGACCTTGCAAAAGCGTACCTTTTACGGCAAGGAGAAAAAGTCATTGGCCTATATCATTGGCATTATGAATATGATCTTGCACGGGGTGGAAGCTCCCAATATCATCCATACCAACACCCTTGCCGAAAACCTGGCCGATATACAGGAAAAAGACCGCTACGATGTGGTGTTGGCCAATCCCCCTTTTGGTGGAAAGGAACGGGCCGAAGTGCAACAAAACTTTCCCATCAAAACCGGTGAAACCGCTTCCCTCTTTTTGCAGCACTTTATCAAAATATTGAAAGCGGGCGGCAGAGCCGGAGTGGTGATTAAAAACACCTTTTTGAGCAATACCGATAATGCCAGCATTGCGCTGCGTAAGGAACTGTTGCAAAACTGCAACCTACACACCGTGCTGGATTTACCGGGCGGCACCTTTACCGGAGCAGGCGTAAAAACCGTAGTGCTCTTTTTTGAAAAAGGAAAGCCCACCCAAAAGGTTTGGTATTACCAATTAAACCCCGGTCGTAACCTGGGCAAGACCAATCCGCTTAATGAAAAGGATTTGGAAGAATTTGTAGAACTTCAAAAAACGTTTGCCGATGGTCCGAATTCCTGGACCATTGATGTGGATGCGCTGAACGGAGTAGAAGTAGATTTGAGCGTAAAAAATCCCAATAAAAAGGAAGAAGCCGCTCTACGACCCCCGCAGGAAATCTTGGAAGAAATAAAAGCCTTGGATGATGAAAGTGCTGAAATCCTAAATTCAATTTCGGAATTGATATGAAGGAAAGTTGGGAATATTGTCAATTAGAAGATGCCGTTAAGAAAGGTTCTTCAAACATTTCACTGAACAAAATAAAAGGTGAAGATGGGGAATATCCTGTCTTTGCTGCCAAGGGTTTTGTTCAGAATATTTCATTCTATCATCAGGAGGAAAATTATTTGGCAATCATAAAGGATGGAGCAGGAATCGGGAGAGTTTCAAAACACCCCTCAAAATCTTCTGTAGTTGGTACAATGCAGTATTTAATTCCTAAAGAAGGTTTTGATATTGATTTTATCAAGTACTTTTTGGAAGGAATTGATTTTGAAAAGCACAGAAACGGAAGTACGATACCCCACATCTATTTTAAGGATTACAAGTCAGAAAAGTTTCCTAAAATCCCCTTGTCCGAACAACAACGCATTGTGTCCATTTTAGACAAAGCCTTTGCCGCCATAGACAAGGCCAAAGCCAATTCCGAACAAAACCTCAAAAATGCCAGGGAGCTTTTTGAAAGTTATTTACAGGGGGTTTTAGAACAAAAAGGTGTAGGTTGGGATGATAAGACGCTTAAGGAAATTTCTTTAGAATTTGCAAGAGGTAAGTCAAAGCATCGACCTAGGGGAGATTCTTCACTTCTTAACGGGGCATACCCTTTAATTCAAACAGGAGATATTAGTAATGCAGACCACTGGATAAATGAGTTTTCCCAGACATATAATGAAAAAGGATTAGCTCAAAGTAAACTTTGGAGGAAAGGTACGATTTGTATAGCGATTGTCGGTGCTAATGTAGCTGAAACAGCAATTCTTAATTTTGATGCCTGCTTTCCAGATAGTGTTATTGGCATTGTTGTAAATCCTGAAACAGCAAATAATGAGTATGTTGAATATCTCTTACAGACATTTAAAGTATTTTTAAAAGAAAAAGGAAAAGGAACAGCAAGAGACAATATTAATTTGGGAACGTTTGAAAATCAAAAATTTCCATTTCCTCCTCTTGAACAACAACAAACCATCGTCCGGCAATTAGATGCCCTGAGAGCTGAAACAAAAAAGTTGGAAGCGGTCTTTCAAAAGAAAATGGATGATTTGGAAGAACTGAAAAAGTCTATTCTGCAGAAGGCTTTTGCGGGGGAGTTGGAAACTGAAAAAGCGGTTCAAACATGAAAATTAAACATCACGAAATAGAAATACCTCAAGAAAAACCATTTGCCAACTGCAAACTTGCAAGAGAACCATACGCAAGAGTCTTGTCTGATATTGTGAGCACTTTTTCGGATGGTTTTGTTTTGGCGATAAACAATGAATGGGGTACAGGAAAAACAACTTTTGTGAAGATGTGGCAACAGCAATTGAGAAATGATAGTTTTCAGACTATCTATTTCAATGCTTGGGAAAATGACTTTGATAATAATCCATTAGTCGCTCTAATGTCAGAATTAGAAACCCTAACCAATGCAAAGAATGAAAAGATTTTTAAATCAGTTGTTGAGAAAGGTGCTGTTTTAGTTAAGAACATTGCTCCCGCACTGGCAAAATCTTTGATTAAAAAATATCTAGTTGATATTGAAGGGATTACCGTTGATTCCATTGAAAGCGCCACGAAAGCATCAACTGAGATTTTAGAAGAAGAGATCAAAGAATATTCTTCAAAAAAGAAAACCATTGTCGAGTTCAGAAAAGAACTAGAAAATTTTGTAAACCAAGCCGAGAATGAAAAACCCCTCATTTTTATTGTTGATGAGTTAGACAGGTGCCGTCCGAACTATGCAGTTGAAGTATTAGAGCAGATAAAACACTTTTTCTCTGTTTCAGGTATTGTGTTTGTACTATCCATTGATAAAAAACATTTAGCAAGCGCAGTTAAAGGATTTTATGGTAGTGAACAGATTGACAGCAACGAATATTTAAGACGATTTATTGACTTAGAATATTCGATACCAAAGCCTTCTACTAAAGATTTCATAAAATATCTTTTTGAATATTATTCATTCAGAGATTTCTTTTCTTCACAAGAAAGAATGCAATTCAGAGAATTCCAAAATGATTCAGAGAATTTCATCTTAATGGCTGATTTTCTTTTAACAAAATCAAATACTACACTAAGACAACAAGAAAGAATATTTGCACTAACCAGATTGGTGTTATGTTCATTCAAAATTAAAGAATACACTTTCCCACACCTATTATTTTTATTGGTTTATTTGAAAATAATGAAAGTAGATTTATATCAGCAAATCGATAATGGGGAACTATCCTTACAAGAATTAAGTGATTCTATCGGCGACTTAATGTTTTCAGAAGAAAAAGACAACAATAGGATAAATACAGTCTATGTTGAAGCATTGCTTTTGTGGTTTTACAATAACACTAGAGAATATCGAAAAAAAATAGATTTACTTGCCAGAGATGAAGAAGGTAAGCTAACTACACCTATACAGTCAAAATTGCTTAGAGATAATGATAGATTGGCAAGTTATTTTGAAAATATTGATAGGCAGCGTTACGATCACATAAAACTTGATTTTTTATTGAAAAGAATTAACTTAACCGAAACCGTTACCATACAACAAATATAATGAACGAAGCAGAAACCAGAGCGGAACTGATTGACCCCAAGCTAAAGGCTTGTGGCTGGGGACTGGTGGACGGCTCGAAAGTGCTTCGGGAGTACCGCATTACCGAAGGAAAAATTCAGGCCGGTGGTGGGCGTGGTAGAAAAATCATCGCTGATTATATCCTGGTACACAAAGGAATCAAGCTGGCGGTTATAGAAGCCAAAAGCAGTTTGCAGGAAGTGGGTGAAGGAGTGATGCAAGCCAAGCAGTATGCTCAGAAACTTCAATTGGAAACCACCTACAGCAGCAACGGTACCGATATCTACCAAATCTGCATGAAAACGGGCGAAGAAGGTTTGGTAGAAGACTTTTTAAGTCCCGAAGAACTCTGGAATAAAACGTTTTCGGTGGCTTCGACAGTTTCAGCCACCGAAACAGAACAAACGCGCCTTGAGCTTGTCGAGAAGTGGAGAGAAAAATTTGCCAGTGTGCCCTTTGAGGATAAAAGCGGCACCTGGCAATTGCGGTATTACCAGGAAATAGCCGTAAAAAACACCCTGGAAGCATTGGCAAAAGGCCGGGACCGGATTTTGCTTACGCTTGCCACCGGCACCGGAAAAACAGCCATTGCTTTTCAAATTGCCTGGAAACTCTTCCAAACCCGATGGAACTTATCCTCCCGGCCACTGAGCGAAACCGAATCCGAGCGGTCACTGACCGAAGCCGAATCTTCGCGGTCACTGAGCGGAGCCCAATCCTCGCGGTCACTGAGCGGAGCCGAAGTGAGCCGCAGACCCCGAATATTATTTCTGGCAGACCGGAATATTTTAGCAGACCAGGCATTTAATGATTTTTCTGCCTTTCCGGAAGATGCGTTAGTCCGGATTAAGCCCAGGGAGGTAAACAAGAATGGCCGCGTACCTACCAATGGCAGTATATTTTTTACCATTTTTCAGTCTTTTATGTCTGGATCGGACGAGTCGGGCAATCCCATACCGAATTATGGCCAGTATCCGCCAGACTTTTTTGATTTTATCATCATTGACGAATGCCACCGGGGCGGAGCCAATGACGAAAGCAATTGGCGGGGCATATTGGAGTATTTCAGTCCGGCCGTGCAGTTGGGTTTAACTGCCACGCCCAAGCGGGACGACAATGTAGACACCTACAAATACTTTGGCGAGCCGGTGTATACGTATTCCCTGAAAGAAGGCATCAATGACGGGTTCTTAACGCCATTCAAAGTAAAACGCATCAAAACCACCCTGGACGATTACCGGTACACTTCGGACGATACCATTGTAGAAGGCGAAATCGATAAAGAAAAACTCTACGAGGAAAAAGACTTTAACCGCAGCATCGAAATTGTAGCGCGAGAAGCCAAGCGGGTAAGCATCTTTTTAGCCGATGCCAACCAAAAGGAAAAAGCCATTATTTTTGGAGCGAACCAGGCCCATGCGGCCCTATTGCGGGATTTGGTCAATCAAAATGCAGCGAGCAAGGATCCCTTTTATTGCGTTCGTGTTACCGCCAATGATGGAGAAGAGGGTGAAAGAATGTTGAGAAAATTTCAAGACAACGAAAAATCCATTCCCACGATTCTGACCACTTCCCAAAAACTCTCCACGGGGGTAAATGCACGAAATATTCGGAATATTGTTTTGCTCCGTCCGGTCAATTCCATGATTGAGTTCAAACAAATCGTTGGCCGGGGCACCCGCTTGTTTGACGGCAAGGAGTTTTTTACCATTTACGACTTTGTGGATGCTTACAAACATTTCTCCGATCCCGAATGGGATGGAGAGCCCTTAGCACCCGAGCCAACAGGGCCTAAAACTTACCCAGTACCTGGGCCTAATGACAAGCCAGCTGTTGAAGATCCTGAGGAAACACGACCTAAAAAGAAAAGAGTTAAGGTAAAGCTTCGGGACGGAAAAGAACGAACGATTCAACATACGGTTCAGACTTCCTTTTGGAGTGCCGATGGGAAACCCATTTCGTCTGAAGAGTTCCTAAGCGACCTTTTTGGGGAATTACCCAAACTGTTTAAAGACGAAGAGGAATTGCGAAAACTGTGGAGCAATCCCTTAACCAGAAAAACCTTGTTGGAAAAACTGGATGCGGCGGGTTTTCCCAAAGAAGACTTGCTGACCTTGCAGAAATTGGTAGACATGGAAAACAGCGACCTGTACGATGTGCTGGAATACGTGTTTAATGGGGATTACATCGCCATGACACGGGAGGCCCGGGCCAAAGCAGCTGAAGCCACGATATTTGCCTTACTGAATGAGCAACAAAAAGAATTCATCGCATTTGTGTTAAGCAAATACGTTGAAACCGGCGTGGACGAACTCGAGCAAGAGAAGTTGCCCATCCTGCTTACCAATAAGTATCAGTCGCTGGAAGATGCGAAAAGTATGTTGGGAGACGTGGGCACGATAAGCAAGCTGTTTATCGAATTTCAGGAGCACCTGTACAACCAAAGTGTGGCCTAAGTTTCTATTCCGGATTCTTTTTCCAACCTTCCTTGCCGAAAAGGAATAAGTTTCCCGGGTCGTAAGCCATTTCTTCCGAAAACCATATAAACTTGCTACAAGCCCTTTTTACCCATAAGACCCATCGATAAAAAGACCTGGCCCAGGAAGTTTTTGACCGAAATGATCCCGCTCAATACAAGGAACGGACTTTAATGCCATGAAAGTCACTGGATTCCCTGTCCTCTATAGGTGCGGGTTGGATCACCTTGACTTTTTTTCTGTTGGCGGTATTGATCACCGAAAACCCGGGTGTCTCACCGGTGGCTACATGGGCAGCCCCGCTTTGTGGACTTGGACCCCGCAGTGTAATAAAGGCATATTTACCATCCGGGGAGAAATCCAGTATATCCGGACTGCTGCCAATGTCCTTCAGCTCATGGACAATATGGTCTGTCCGGGTGTTGATCACGATGCCATTGTCACTGCCCCGGTTGACCTGCCATAACCAGGGCCCGCGAGGGGTGATGCGGGCACCGTGTGCATCGATACCCCGGGTTTCGTTGCTGGTTTTTATCAAGCTGTGATCGGAGGTGTCAAAAACATACCAGGCACCACTCTGGGCAGGCGGGTTGTCTGGATCCCCGGGATCCCCCCAGCTGGCATACATTTTACTTCCATCCTGGCTAAGTGCCAGCCCGCAATTGGCCTTTACTTCATCCCGGGAAAAGGCCTTCACAATTCCGGGAACTTCGGATAAAATATCCACCACCACCAGTCCCCCTGCACCTGGCCCAAGGGTAAGGTAGGCATAGGCGCCATCAGCTGTATACGTATGGCAAACGGGTGCCGGCACATTCTCCCCTACAGCAGCTCCACCGCCACCTGCAACTCCTTCAAAATTCTCTATCCATTTGGGTTCGTCCAGTAAATTGAGCTCGCGGCCGATGGCGAATTCTTCATTCTCCAGGTCGACCGTAATTTCAGTGAAGGTGACGGTGCCGATATTGGCCACCCAGATGGACCGATCGTCTGGCGTAAAGCTGGCCATGTGAGCACCATTTCCCGTCGCGATGACGTCAATCACCTTCCTGTCTTCTGCCCGGATGATGGCCACATTGCCCGATTCAGGTGAGAAATAATCATTTAAATAAAATGATTTTTGTAAGTTAAATATAGCATTTATGTCACTTAATCCAAACTATATAGCATTCCACTTTTCAGTAGAAACACCAAATTCGAACCAGGTGGGAACCCAATTTGAAGTCCTGCTCACCGATATCAGCGATCCTGGAGGCAACCTGATCAGGAGGATAGGCTGGTTTTAGGTAGCTTTTGATTCCATGATTGGCTGTTTAACCCGGATAAATAGGATACCTACAAAAAAAACGATAAATTTATCAACCAAGCCTTTAAAACCAAACTACACATACATGAAGCCAATTGATAAGAAAGACCTGGACCAGGAAGTATTTGATCTGTACGACGATTATGCGCATAGCCGCATAGAACGCAGGGATTTTGTACAGCGCCTGTCCAAATTTGCCGTAGGCGGGCTGACCGTTTCGGCCATTATGGGCTACTTGATGCCCAATTACGCCGCTGCCCGGCGCTATACCCAGGACGATCCCCGACTGATCTCGGAATACGTGAGCTACTCTTCGCCCAAAGGCGCTGGTACCATGAAAGGCCTGCTCACCCGTCCCAAAGACCAAAGCGGGCCCCTTCCGGGCATATTGGTGGTGCATGAAAACCGCGGCCTGAATCCCTATATCGAAGACACCGCCCATCAGGCGGCATTGGATGGCTTTATTGCCTTTGCTCCGGATGCGTTGACCCCTTTGGGCGGCTACCCGGGATCGGATGACGAAGGCCGCACCATGCAGTCCAAACGGGATCGGGAAGACATGCTGCAGGATTTTATCGCCGGCTACGAAATGCTAAAGGGCCATGAACACTGCACGGGCAAGGCCGGGGTGGTGGGATTCTGCTTTGGCGGCTGGATCTCCAATATGATGGCCGTGCGGGTACCGGACTTGGGAGCTTCGGTGCCGTTCTATGGCGGACAGCCCACGGCAGAAGAAGTGCCACAGATACAGGCACCCCTGATGCTGCATTTTGCAGCGTTGGATACCCGGGTGAATGCCGGCTGGCCGGATTACGAAAAAGAACTGAAGGCCCATGGCAAGGAATACCAGGCTTTTATGTATCCGGAGGTAAACCACGGATTCCACAACCATTCCACCCCCCGCTACGACGAAGCTGCGGCCAAACTGGCCTGGGGTCGGACCATTGATTTCTTTAAAGAAAAATTGGGCTAGGTAAATCCTTTTGGGTAGCTGCTATCTAAGATCCACAAACCTGTCAGGTTTTTGTTGATATTCAACCCACAAAAAACGTTGATTCGATCAACCTGACAGGTTTTACCTTGTTTTTATCAGTTGAATATAGCGTAGTGAAGCAAATTTAAGGATCTACTAATCCAAAAAAAACGGGAAGGAGAAGCGAAAGCGTTCTCCTTTTTTAGCATTTAGTCAGGTTTGGAAATGACCTGAATGGTAAGGTGGAGAAACCATTAGAATTTCCCTTCTATATCTTGATGTTTTTAACAGAGGGCCAGCTTAGAAAGCCGAATCCGCTGTTCAAAACGCATGATTAGAAAATAAAAAATACAGCGAAGTATTTCGTTAGTGGCATTTATCCCTCCTAATCCCAAAAAATGAATTATTGCCGATAATAAATACTATTTGATTATTTTACTAATCTTGATTTATTTGTAATTTTGAGATATGGGTAAAGAGAGATTAATTACAGGCATAAAAGTCACTCAACAAATGAGTAAGGCTAGAAATATTCTCAACAGCCAGGTTATTCCCAGGGAGGAACTTTTTCAGATTCGAAAAAAGGAAGGAAAACTAAGCCCTGAACTTATGCGAATTTTAAAATTAAATGCCTAATCTAATCGTCATTGCAGGATGTAATGGCGCAGGAAAGTCAACTTTTGCCTCTTCATTTTTACCAGAAGGAATGACTTCTTTTGACTATGATCGAATATTTCTTGAAAATTATAACTGTCTTTTTGATAGTGAATTGAGAGAGGATATTGCTAGAAATCAAACAATCAGAGACTTCGAATTGTCGATTGATAAAGCTTTAAACGATCAAGCTGATTTTTGCTATGAAACCAATTTCGACTCACACCCTTTAATTTGGCCTGAATTGTTTAAAATAAATGGGTATCAAATTAACTTGATCTTCTTCTGCCTTGAAAACCAAGATATTGCCAGGCACCGTATTCAGGTAAGGGCAGAGTTTCAAGGCCATTTCGTTGATGATAAAACTGTTGATTTAAAATGGAAAGCAGGTTATAAACATGTAAACCAGCATTTTCAATTCTTTGACAATCTTTTATTCGTAGATAATTCAAAACAGAATGATGTATATACAAACATACTGCAAATTGAAAAAAGCAATTTTGTTTTGATGATGGAAAATTTACCTGAATATTTTAAAAGTCGACTACCCGATATTTATGCTTTAATAAATCCTAAATGATTCATTTTCGTGTTCAAATTTACTAGTGGTACAATGGCCCCATGAAAAACCGATCAGAAAAATCTGTTATAAATTTGAAATCCCCGAAATAATCCCCCAGCCCTTCGCTGCGGCGAAGGGATTTGTACTCGCCCAGATTAAGGATTATCGAACCCAGGAGTTAAAAATCAGTTCATAAACAGCATTTGCAACCTAAAACCCCAGCTTTATCGGGGTCAAAAAAGGCAATGAATTAAACAATTCCTTGCTTAATTCATTTATTTCCATATAATGTATAGCTTATGGACCTACGAATAAATACTTTATCTATAGTCGTGTTACTGATTTTGGCTGCCTGTTCCCAAAGCCCCGGTGAAGGGGAGCCGGTGATGGAGCCGTATCTGGTACCTTATAAGGTTTCAAAAGACCTGGAAAGCATCAAAGAGGATGGGGTGCTGCATGCC
Source organism: Cyclobacterium sp. SYSU L10401 (assembly GCF_010993705.1). Lineage (GTDB taxonomy): Bacteria > Bacteroidota > Bacteroidia > Cytophagales > Cyclobacteriaceae > Cyclobacterium. The sequence goes on from NZ_WOFO01000001.1 coordinate 1,210,336, forward strand.
ATTACCATTTACAGTTCTACGAGCTATTTTTTGTATAAAGGCATGCCCATGGGTTTTGAATACGAGTTGTTGTCCCGCCTGGCAGCTCACCTGGATCTGGAGCTGAAAATTACCATAGCCGAGGACATCGATGAGCTGTTTGACATGCTGAACAACGGGGAGGGGGACCTGATCGCCTATGGACTGACAATCACCGAGCCGAGAAAACAATTGGTGAGTTTTACCGAAAATCATTACGTGACCCACCAGGCCCTGGTACAGCGGATGCCCGACAACTGGCGCTCTCTGCCCGGCTACAAAATTGACAAGGAAGTCATTTCAAATACGCTGGAATTGGAAGATGATACCGTTTGGGTAAGAGAAAACAGCTCCTATTCGCAACGGCTTCAAAACCTGCAGGATGAGATAGGTGCTGACATTCCGATTAAACGGATCGATGGCAACGTACCTACCGACGAAATCATCCGAATGGTAGTAGAAGGGGAAATCGATCGAACGGTGGCTGATTACAATATCGCGGCGATTAATAAAACCTATTATCCCATACTCCATATAGATACCCGGATTTCTTTTTCCCAACGCATCGCCTGGGCGGTAAGGCAGAATTCGCCTGAATTGCTACGGGCCATCAACCAATGGATAGCAGAAGAGAAAAAGAGCGATGATTATTATGTGATTTACAATAAGTATTTCAAAAATACCAAATCCTTCCGGGGCAGGATTCAAAGCGATTTATACAGCAAAAACGGGAATAAAATCAGCCTGTACGATGAGATCATCAAGGCCAATGCCCCCAAAATCGGATGGGATTGGCGTTTTCTTTCCTCTCAGGTGTATCAGGAGTCAAGGTTTGATCCCCAGGCTACCTCCTGGGTGGGAGCCAGCGGCCTGATTCAGTTAATGCCGGCTACAGCCAAGGAAGTCGGGGTCAGCAATAGTTTCAATCCGAAGCAAAATGTAAGCGGAGGTGTGAAGTATTTGGGCAAGATGCGCAATTACTTTGAAGCGGTAGAAGACTCTATCCAGCAAGTCAAATTTACGCTGGCTGCCTTCAATTGCGGAGCAGGACATGTATTTGATGCCATGCGTTTGGCGGAAAAGCATGGCAAAGATCCGAATGTCTGGGACCAAAATGTAGAAGAGTATATGCTGAAGCTGGCCGATAAAAAATACTACCATGATGAGGTGGTGCGAAATGGCTTTATGAGGGGAGCAGAACCCTACCATTACGTAAGGGATATATTTTTGCGTTATGAGCATTACAAAAAGTTTATAGAGATGTGATTCCATGGTTTTAATCCGAAAAGGATTTACCTGGTTAAACCATAAGAGAAAGGGGGATTTTGTATCATTAGGCAGGGCCATATCAATAGGATTAGTTGTATCTTAGGTTTTCAACAAATTCCCCTTTCCAGAGGTTGATTTTGTCCCGACCAAAATCGGGAGGGATTTTTTCGGGTATTTTAGATTTATTGCAGCAGCCATGTAGCAGGTGTGGTTTACATACCCCGGGATTTCAAATCCCCGGGATCGGGTAGCTGCCTGGGCAGGGCCTCAGCCAGCGATAAGGCCGGACAATTGTTAATCTCCGTTAATTTTAGTAGCTGCTTAAATTTTATTTACTATTTTAGTTGCTGAAATTGGGCGAAGCTCCCAAACCATTCGCCAGCAGCCTATGAAAACTGAAAAAACCAGCGCATTAAGCACCTTTTTCCTGCTTTGGATAGCAGGGTATGCCTTCCTTTTTATGCTGCCGTTTCCGGTCAGGCACATTCCCTTTGCCCATGAACTGATTGCTGCTCCCATTGCAAAGGGCATGGAAAGCCTTAATTTTTTGGTGGGTCGGCAGTTACCTGGACTGGCAGACCTGGCCTATGATGGTAGGGCATGTTCTATCCCAATCCTACCGGAGTTTCGATAATCCCTGGGAGGGCGCGTATGAAATTCTTAGCAATGGAAATGAGCCGACCAGCCTTCAGGCCGATGCCACATGGGCGAGGGTGATTCTGGACGGAAAAACCCTGGTTGTAGAACGGGTTTCCGGAGAGAAGTCCTATTATTCCATTGCCAAAGCCGGAGAGGATGGCCTGATTTCCCTGGTCAATTCCTCTGAGCGGGACGAATCCCCGACCTTGTTCTTGCGTGAAAACGGGAATGAGTATCACCTGGAAGCAAAATTCGAAGACGAGCAGGTTAGCCTGCAGGCAAAGCGAAAAATGAAATCAGACTATTTTCTGCTGAGCAGGGGATTTCATTGGATAAATGAATACCCATTGAACCGGTAACCTTGCTCAAGATATCTCTTTTAAGGTCAGAAGATGCCCAGTTACACCAAAGTGGCCTCGATTAGAGAAGCTGTTTCAGGTCGCTACCTTAACGTTTTCATAGGTTGATTTCTTACCCCGAATGGTGACTGTAAAATCAAAGGCATTCATCTTAGATAGGGTTCGTTTACCCGAAACCCTCAATAACAACAGCATGGCAGGGGGTATCCCAGGGTGGTTAAACAAACGGTACGGATCAGGCTTTCCCAGTTATCAAACCAAATATTTTCCATCTTTTCCTATTGAATATTTTCCAATCGCCTGATCATGGCTTTCATCTCGGCTATTTCTCTTTCCTGGGCTTTGATGATTTCATCGGCTAATTTTTTCACCTCCGGGTCCTGCAAGTCCGCCTGTTTGCTGGTCAGGATGGCAATGGAATGATGGGGTATCATCGCCCGCATCCATTTCACATCTTCAATGGGAATCTGCTGCCTTACCAAAAAGGTGGCGCTTGCCATCAGCAAAATACTGCCCAGGATAACGGCCATATTTTTTATCTTGTTGGCGTACATTTTCCGCATAAACAAAAACATGATGATGGCCATGCCACCGATACCGATCAGGGTCATGTACATTCTGGTCCAGCTGAAAAAGACATGACTTAGCTCATAGGTATTGAAATACATGGTGATGTACATGGAAATGGCCGAACAGGCCAGCATCAAGACAAAGGTAGTGTACGGTGCCTTTTTCATAGTGAGTTTTATTTGGTCAAAGGGTTCAGTTGTAGTTACAGGATTATCGGGACCTGTTTTATGAGAGGGAGTAGCCTTTTCAGGCTCGGTTATAGAGTACGGGCATTTTCCCTTTCCATTGCTCCCAGCATTCATTTTCCACCAAAAGCCGGGCCATAAAATTCCCCACATGGATGCGCCTGTAAACCGGTGAGGGAATGGGCGTTTGTTGATGGGTAAGGGGAGTGGTTGGCATGATTGGCTTTTTTTTGCGTTGAACAGGCCCTTTCCAATGGTGGGTTTTCGGAACAGGCCCCTATTATTCCTGATGATGACCCTTTCAATATAGCACAAGAAATGGATACAAATCGGAAAAAAGCGGTAAATACTAAAAAAATTGATAATATTAGGGCTGGGTTTTTCGCTCCTGGAGCCGCGCTGTTCGACATTTGCCATCTCGAATCTCAGATAAATCAGGATTTGCAATCCTGGTGTCGTACAAATCCTTGCGATTACAGGTCTCTTTGAGTAGTGAATTGTGATGATCCAGTCCTATCATCCCTGCAAATTAAATGGCTTTTTTCAGCGGGTATTCCTTTATAAGCCATTCTGCCGGTATTTTCAGTAACTGGCTGAATTTTCTGATCATGGTCAATGACAGGGACTGCTTATAATTCAACACCTTGCTGATGGTACCCCTGTCACCGTAGGCTTTTGCCAGGGTGGAGGCATTATAGCCAAAATCGGCCATACGGATTTTGATCATTTCGATGGGATCCACTTCCGGCAAATTCCAACGCTTTTTTTCATATTCGGAAATCAGGTGAACCAAAAGCATTTTTTCCTTATGTGCTACCGAACCTTTTTCCGCATCTTTCAACTGCTCATACCTTTCGCTTGCCGCCTCAAAATCAGCTTCTGATTCCAGTAAGAACCAATTATTGTTTTTAATCGCTTTCATTTTACCTAATTTTTAAATGGTAGTGGCATCGAGCTTGTCATATTGATCATGGGTTCCGATAAATCGAACTTCTACTGTTTTATCCTCAAAATTTACCTCGATGACCAACCGGTATTTATTTCCGACAATCTTAAAGCGTGCCCTACTGCCTTTAATGATCTTAGCAGTCGGGAAACACTCCAATATATCCTGGTTTTTTTGCCAATTGGCATTTTCTACAATCACCTTCCAGGTGGTTAGACTTTTGGCCGAATCGGAATGCTTCTTTGCAAAAACAATCAATTTGGTCAAGTAGATAATTACCATGTTTCCCGTTTAACGTAAAATTACAAACACGTTGGTAAAATACCAACATTTTAATCATCCCAATTCTTGGTGCTTTTAGACATTTGTAATGTCGGGCTTTAGATAAATCAGGATTTGCCATCCTGCTTAGGTTTCCGAGTTGGGGATTACAAATCCCCTTCATCTGCCCCACGGGATTACAAATCCCGCGGAGCGTATCGGGGACGAGCTGTTCGACATTTGCAATGTCGGACTACAGATAATGCAGGATTTGCAATCCTGGTTACGTGCCCATCCTTGCGGTTACAGGTCTCTTCCTGGCCTACCACTACTGAAAATTACCAACCAAAGGAATAATGATCATTTGAAGGATTTAGTTAAATAAGCAAGCATATCATCCGAAGCGGATTGCATTTACTTTGAGAATGGTGTAAAAGAGACCTGTCAAAAGCATAAACTGGTTTTGCTGGCTTTTCTTACCCTTAGACCAGCAAAGATTAACTTATGTCGAAAACCATAGTGGGAAACAGGGGGAGGGTATATTACTCGATTTGACTCTTTAGGGAGTTGGTTTAATTTTTTCGATCGATACTATCTTGATCAGGGGTACAGACATCAGGAAAACAGGTACATCATTGGGAGCTGGTTGAAAGATGTCTTCCTGGTCATCCAGGAGTTGAAATTTGATGTCTACAGGTATGGGTTCCTGAGATACCACCTTAAATTCCTCTGGTAGGTTTTCAGGATAATAAAGATCGTCGTCGAATTTGATGAGAAACTGATAAAATCCCCTCGAAGCCACTGAGATGACCACCTCGGCAGTACCTTCTCTATTTGGGCTAGTGTAATTTTCACAGGAAAAAATCAGGATGAGGGAAAATAGCAAGGTTTTGACGTTACAAATCTTCATATGTTCAAGACGCATGGGAGCGGGGAATTGCGACAGTGCAGTCGGTTAAGTATGAGAAAGGGATCAAAAAACACCATGTAATCCCCAAATACAAGTTGATAGATAGGCACACGGGAAGTAGAACCTTTATGACTAATGCAATCTTTGCTGGAATACCATTGCCTGTGATCCAGAAAACAACAGGAGATAGACGGGTGAGTACACTTCAGCGCTATGTGGAAATATCCGAAATGTCTAAAACGATTGAATTTGAAAAGTATAGTGAGTATCTTACAAACTAGGGTGGTAATTCCCTCTTGGTTTTTGTAATATGGCTATGAAATCAAAAACACTGTTTTTTTTACCAATTGTGTATTTAATTTTTTCCTGCTCAGGAAAAGATAGCGAAACTCATTATTCTGAAAATTTAAATTCATTTGTAGAAAAAGAATTCAAAAAGGAGCCAATTCGAGTGTTTGGGCAGTTAAACCTCAATGTCCACTTTGATAGTTTGGATCTATTTGGCTTTTCCGTAAGAGAAATTAAATCAGGTCCTGACAACAACGAGAAAATATATTACAAGCATTCTCCTTCAGAGGAATTCGGTAGTTTTATGGGAGTTAAATTTAATGAGGTAAGAATTTCGACTTTAAATGATTCTATTTACGAAATAATTCTATCGTCAAATGGCATCGGAATCAAGAATCATTTTTCATACCCTTATGGATATCCAAGTGACGATAGTATCGAAGAAATTGTTGAATTGTTTGGTAAAGAATACGGGAATCCTTATCATGATTTGCCAGGATTTGAGAGCTCCGATATTTTCAAATTGTGGAAGTTTCCAGGACATACGGTAACCCTGAAGGTTAGAAAGTCTCCGACAATTTTGTCCATTCCGAAAGAGTCAATAAAGGATGAATATTATAAGGACTTGGATAGCTTCTATAGTAAAGAAAGATCTTTATCGGAAATAATTAAATTTAACCAGAAAGCAGATAAAAAATATAAAACAGATGATTTCATTAAAATTGAAGAATTTAATGAGCTGAACCACTTTGAAATAATTTATACCTCGAGTTATTTCAGTACAAAGAAAAAGTTGTTTCAAGAAGAGCAGGACAGAATTGAGGCAAAAAAGGATTCATTGCTTAAAGAGGTTGAGAAGCAAAAGATTATAGATTAATAGTTATAAATTAAGGTGTAAATAGATGCTCCAAGAATTCCTCAAAGATGTCCAATCCTCCCTAAAATCCTATAATCAGGGATTAGCCAAACAGAACATGCTGGTAGATATTCCCTGGACCATGGTGGATGGTGAGCTAAATATTCAACGACTCATTTTCCGTAAGGACAAATCCCTGTACATTGTCAAAGAAGGTGAAATACAAGAAAGTAAATGGGAGTATTTGGCTGCCATGGATTCTTTAGTGGTAAATGTTGGGGGTAAGAAGCTACTTTTAAACGAGGTATTTGCTGATGGTAATGCTCTAATTCTTTAAAAGGATGGAATAACCAATGATTTTTTCTGCTTTGTAAACCAAAAGGAAATACCGGATTTAAACTTGGAAGGCTACCTGAAAAGGATTAAAGAATTAGAACCTCCTACTAAATTCGATGAAATCAGCCAAAACGAATCAGATACTGATAAGTTTATTATTTTTACCGTACTTGTGGTAATAGTACTTTTTTTTATTTGGAGTTACTTACAATAAAACCACCTCCTTAAGTCAAATAATATTTGAAATCCCCAAATTTGCCCTTTAATTGCACTAAAGCCTTTTTAATCCTGCTTTTTTACCATAGACCTAATGATACAAGAACTCGAAAAAACCCTCTGGGCTACCGCAGATAAACTTCGGACCAATATGGATGCTGCGGAGTAAAAACATGTTGTATTAGGGCTCATATTACTAAAATATATCTCTGACAGGTTTGAGGAGCTGTACAACAGGATTCAAAAAGATGAGCTGGAAGATCCGGAGGACATAGATGAGTATTTGGCGGAAAATGTTTATTTGAAAGAATTAGTTAAATTAGCAGGAAAAGCATCTAAATCCGAATACATTCATTTTGAAAATGGGATAGGGAAGACTTGTCAAAAGCACCAATAGGTTTTGGTGGCCTCTCATACCTTCAGAAGGGCATTGCAATTAGTAAGGGTTTTCATTGCGCGTTATTCAACACAAACAGGAACCTTAAACCTTAAAATATTATAAATTTTCTGAATAAATTAAAGTTATAGATTTCGGTTTAAATTTTGAATATACCTTTTTGTTTTAAAGAAAGTTAAATAGTGAATGATATGATTCGATAATTTTAAACTAATAAAATGATCTTACTTAAAAAGCACTTTGAAAAAATAGATGGAGTCAATGTCTATGATGGGAATTCGGAAGTTACAATTCATGGAATTTCAAGTGATATATATGAATTAGATGGACAAAACTTTAAAATTTTCAATCTTAAAGTAATAGGGAAAGTAGAATTTTGTTTTAAAAATAAAGTTATTGAATTTATTAATCCGGTTTTTAATAATCTAGTCTCATTTTTAGGAAATAATAATAAAATTATATTTAGTATAAGATTCTCAAGTCAGGCAAATAAAATAATTATTCATGAACCTAAAACAATAGTTGAATATAATCATAAAACACCCGGGAAAGATAATGCCGTTAACCTTATGAATATATATTGTAAAGACCTTTATTTTCAATTTAAAAATATAAAAGTATTGAATGTATATAATGTTAATATTTTAAATGACTTTATTATACTAGGATCTAGTTCAATTCGTTGTGAGGTGGATGAAATCTTAATGGAAGAATGTTCTATTAATTCACTGTTTTTTAGTAGGGTTAAAAATGAATATCCTCATTTAATTAAAACAAAAATAAATAATTTTATCTTGGAAAACATAGTTTATGAAAGCCTTTATTCTTCTGAAAGTATTTTTCTTCCAATTTGTAATAACTATTTTATTTATAATATTAATGCAAATAATATAGAATTTAATATATTCTTTGATAGGGATAAAAATCAAAGTTTGAAAATAACAACGTTTAATATCGAGAAGGTAAACGCAAAAGCAATTGTATTTGAACAAAACAAGCTAGACTTCTATGAATTTTTTATACTTAATTCAAATAGCCAAATCAAATTTAATTCCTCAAATAAATTTGAAGAAATATATGTTAAAATTGGAACCTTAAGGTTAATGGGTGAGGTTACTAGTTTCAAATATGTAAAAAACCTTAGAGCCAACAATTTGGAATTAAACGGTTTTAACCCTTCAACAAATTTTCTCTTTGACGAAGTTAAGGATACTCTTAATAAAGATGGTGATTTTGTAGTAATCAATTCAAATTTAAATAAAGTTACCTTTAAACCGTCTATTCTGCATTTATTTTCAAGGATTTTTATTATTTCTTCTACTATCCAAGATTTACAGTTAATAGGTTTTAAATATGTTGAGCCCAATAACATTAAAAATAAGTACAACGGAGAAAATTGTGATAGGATTGAAATCCTAAGGTTTCTTAAAAACACTTCTGACTCTAAAAAGGATTTAAATTCATATTTAAATTATAAAGCTGCTGAATTTGATGAAACTTTGAAAGGAGATAAAAATTTAAATTGGGGCGAAAAGTTTATCCTTTATTTAAATAAATACACTAACAAGCACTCTACTGACTGGAGGTTTGCTTTTTATGAGATTATTTTTTTAGTTGTTATTTATGCAATTTTTTTGTATTCCATATTGGATAATGATTCATTTGATCTTTTAATTTCAGGTCATATAGACTATTTGCTACTTCCCTTTAATTTTCTGATTAATATTAAAAATGAATTAGACCTTATATACTGGTTGTCTTACGTTGATATTGGGTATAATTTTACTTTGAGTTTTTTAATCTATCAAATGATTGCAGCGTTTAGGAAGTTTAATAAGTAGGAAAATTTAATAAATATGCACAACCTGGGACTGATATTCTTAAAGTATATTTTCGATAGGTTTGAGGAGCTGTACAACAGGCTTCAAAAAGATGAGCTGGCAGATCCGGTGACAACGACGAGTATTTGGTAGAAAAGTTTTTTCCAAATATTTAGTTAACTTAGTAGGTATGGAAACTAAAGAGGGTTGCACTTAATTTGAAAATAAACAAACCTGTCAAAAGTACCAATAGGTTTTGGTGGCTTCTCATACCGTCATGGCAAATCGGCCATTGAATGGATCATGGAACGCTACCAGGTAAAAATAGACAAAGCCAGCGGCATCAAAAACAACCCCAATGATTGGGCAGAAGAAGTCGGTAATCCACGATATATACTGGATCTGCTACTCAGCATTATCAATGTGAGCGTTCAGACAGTGGAGATTGTGGAGGGGTTGCCGAAATTGGAGTTTAATTCGTAATCAATTCAGATGCTTCGATCCAAAAAAGATTTTCAAGAACGAAATTTGCACCGGCAAGCTGTTTTAGAACAGAAAAGCAGAAGTGAGGATGATTTTGAAAAATACATTACCTTCATTTCCTCTGGTGCATTGGCCATTACCGTAACCTTTATTGACAAATTGAGCCCATTGGACCAATCGGTTTATATTTGGGTAGTTTTGTTAGGCTGGTTTTTTCTGGCCAATACACTATTTCTGAATTTAATTTCGCATTACCTTTCAAGTCGATACAATGAAAAAACGATCCAGGACATTGATGAAAATATCTCAACTCTGGATTTGATAAAGAATATTGATCGACGAAACAAAATAATATCGAGATTGAATATCAGTTCAATAATCTTGCTCGGGATTGGTATTCTGTGCATTTTAACTTTTACTGGAATAAACGCATACCATCATGGCTAAAAAAAATAATCCAACACCGACTACTCGACCAACCTCTCCAAGCAGAGAACAAAAAGGGAGAACTGTACCAAAACCGAGTAGTCAACCAAAGCCTCCGTCGAAGAAGTAGATTGCATCATACGGCTTTATATATAAAAGCGAGAACCTCAGAACACAACTTACATTTCAGTAGGTATACGTTTACGTCCGGTGTTCCGAGCGGCAATCCCAGTTAGAGCAATTTGGGGGCAGTATACAAGATTGGGCAACGCTATTGTTCTTCAAATCCTTCGTAAATCCAAAGCCCCACAAAAACGACTATCCAATAAATAACTAACCCAAGAATTAAAACACCGAAAAAGACTTCACCGTCTGAGGAACTGTCATTTCTCTCAGCAATTATTGATGTAACCAAAGGTAAAAATATGCTCAAGGTTATAATTAGCCTAAAAACACCTTTTTTCCGCGATTTTAGTTTTATAATTCGTTTTTGCAAGAAGTTAGCTGATGAATAGTCTACCTTAGTGCTTCCTGTTTTGTAAATTCGTCTCGATTTGATGGTAGTAACCATTGTATTTGGAATTGAGTCGTGCCAACCCCTTGGTTTTCTTGAAAGAAAAGATAATGCGTCAAATGGGATTAATTTTGAAAATGACCTACCTAAGACTTGACCAAAAGATGGCTTTTCAAACGTTCTACTATTAATAACAATAGTGCCTGTCACAAGTTTCCCTAATGTACGATGAAAAAGTCCTTCTAATATTATACAATAAAAAACATAAATCATTACAAAATAGAATTGTTGCATTTCTGGCTCTCTATTTTCTTGAGCAATTGCTGTAGACAACATCATTATTGGGAGGGCATCAATAAACCAACCAATTAATCGTCTCCACCATTCTGCCTTTTTTGGTTTTTCTGATGATGTCTGATCGATTGTGTCAATGTTTTCCATTTATCCTATGTTTGTTTTAATGTTGGTCAACGGTTAGCTTAATATTACTAATGGTGGATTTCGAAGCACTATCTGTTCGACTTACATCGAACTTTCTTAAAACTACAACGCTTGAATTTATCACTTTACCCGCCATAGGTTATATTTTCAATTTGTTAATGCTCTAGTTGTCAGGTTTCTGATTCATCTTAAAATTACCGCTAACTGGGTATTCCGGTCGGACCATGCCAGCGTTTTCGGTCAAATGGTGCCACTCTAAAAGATGCTGCAAAGTAGTGAAAATTTTTTATTCTTCTTTTAAGATACCCTTTCTCATAGACTCCCCTTTTAGGTTGATTCGATGGGAGGAATTTACCAATCTGTCAAGGAAGGCATCGGCCAGCGTCCCTTCTCCACCGAAGAGA
>NZ_WOFO01000018.1 GCF_010993705.1 Cyclobacterium sp. SYSU L10401
GTCCAGTTTACGAGGAACCCAGCCCTGAAGGGGCCAAATATCAAAACACAGGGTGAAGCCCTGTGAAAATGCATCAATAACAACACCCCAAGCCCTGTAGGGGCAGCATATATTCCCTATATCGGGGAATGAATCGCACCAGGTCAGGCTGAATCGGCAATTTCCGGCATCAATCTTGTATCATTTTTTATATGAAAAATAATAAATCTATGACTACTTATCAAAAATACCTGGACTTTGGTATCAAATATGGTATTCCGATAACCATAATAATGGCCACCCTCGCCATGAAAAGAGCCAAGGGGCTGGGCAACCTGCTCGTGTTTGCCCTGGTAACGCCCACCATGCTGGGCTACCTGTACAGCTTAAAAAAGGTCAAAGATGAATTGAAAGACCATCCGGAATAATCGCGGTTAAAACGGATAACCGATGGCGAAGTTGAAAATAAAATTTTCCTTTCGCCATTGGCTATCACCTATTTTGAAATCTTTTTCCCACCGTTCGGATTCCGGCAGGTAAGGCCGCCTCAATGGCGTGGCCAAATCAAAGCGTAAAACGAAAAATTCAATATCTACCCGTAAACCAATACCGGCGCCAATGCCCAGTTCACGGTACCAATCTTTTTCCATCTTACCACCCGGAAGGGCTTCGTTTTCATTGACCAGCCAGACATTTCCGGCATCCATGAAAACCGCTCCCCTGAGGTAAGGGACAATAGGGAACCTGAACTCCAGGTTACCTTCCAACCTGATATCCCCGGCCTGATCAAAAAAGCTGGCAGTACTTTCACTGTCTGGCCTGAAGGACCCAGGCCCAAGCGAGCGGATCCGGAATGCCCGGATACTGTTGGGTCCTCCCGAGAAAAATTGCTTGACAAAGGGCAGGGATACGGAATTGCCATAGGGTAAACCCACTCCTCCAAAAAGCCTGGCGGCCAGCAAGCGCTCCTCTGTAAACCGCCAATAATACCTGAAATCAATGTCTGCCTTGTTGTACTGGGCATAGTTAAAGCCCAGAAAGGTATTCGGATTCTCGCCGTTCAACACCTCATTGGCAAAGCGAAGGCCTGCCCCTGCAAGATCCAGGTTGGCCCCAAAATATATGCTGTGGGTGCGGTACTTGTCCATCAGCTTATTGAAGGCAAAACTATAAGTGATTCCTGCAATGAACTGTTGTTCAAAACTTTGTCTCAAAAAGGGGTTAGCATCCAAGATCTCTTCAAATTCACCGGAAGTACGGGAAAGGTTTACAAAGTTGATGCTTATCGGGGTTATTTCATGGTAAACGAATCGGTTGGCATTCCAAAAATACCCATAAGTGGAAGAAACCGTATTGAGCCTATAGAGACCCCTGCGGTCCTGGTACTCTGTGCCCAGGCTGATCTTGGTTTTTGGAACGGAATATGCAAAGCGCTCCTTGATGGTTATGGGGAATACCACCCGGGGAAAAATCAGGTCTCCTTTCAATCCAAACTCAAAGGCATTTAAGCCTTCCCGATCCCCGGAAGCCACCTGACTTTCGTAAGCCAATTTACCTGTAAGACTAAAGGTTTCCCCTCCCAGGAAAAGGTTTCTGTTTCTGTAATTCAATAAAAGTGCAGGGCCGGCAAAATTATTGGACTTGGAAACACCCTGTAATTCTGCCCTCACGGATCGCTTGTCCAGCGGAGAAAGGTAGATATTGGCATCCAGAAATCCCTTTCCATCTTCAATTTTGTCAGCTACCCGCTGGTACCTCACATTGACAAAGCGAAAATTGCCTATTCCCGATAGCCTGTTGCTGGTCAACCTGGATTGGGTGGAATTGAACAAGCCTCCTTTTTCAATGAGGATATATTGCCTGAGCAATTCAGGTTTAAAGGACAGGTTTTCCTGAATGAATTGCACCCCGTCCACCTCGGTGGTATCGGTATTTTCTCCATATTCATCCAGGGAATAATTTGGCAGCACGCGAATGGACCTGATCTGATAAGGTAAAATTCCTTCTTCCGGTACATTTTCCTTCAGCCTTAAAAACAAATCAAATTGCCGATCCTCATATTGGTTGGTATCGGCATCAAAAATAAGGAAATCTGCATTGAAGTTATAATAGCCCTTTTTTTTCAGTTCCGTATCCAGGCGCTCCCGCTCCTGCTTGAAACTGGCCAGCGAAAAACGATCCCCGGATTCTATTTCACTGGTGGCCAGCAAATCACGGATATCCCGGTCAATGGGTAAACTGTCTCTTTCATATTGAAAGGAATTCAGGCGGTAGGGAATTTGCAACGTTACCTGATAGCTCACATCTCCTTTTTTCTGTTTTCTGCTGTAGGTAGAAACAATTTCAGGATAAAAAAACCCATTGTTCTCCAACCTGTTCACCATCAATTCTTCTGTTTTCTCTGGTTCTACCTGACTGAGATAAACGGGCTCTTCTCCTATTTTCTTATAAATGAATCGGTTGATAAAGCCCGGTTTTTCCTTTTCCATTTTATAATGGGCCCATAAACCCAGGTATTGCCCCAGGATCTTACTATTTGGTTTGGGTCTGATCAATCCCTGCAGCTCCTCCCGCACCTCTTTGATTCCCTTTACCGGAGTTTCATGAGTGATTTCCAGGTTGGCACCCGTATACAGCAGTTCATCTTCGGGGATATATTTGGCAACATTACAGGCATTGGCTGCCATCAGGAACAGGATCATTCCCATCAATTTGGGCAGGCAGGAGCGCTTGAAGATGTTGGTGCATCCGTTATTTATCCTGATTTTCATCTGCTGTTTCAGTTGGTTTGTTTAATGGATCACTTTCATTTCTACGGGTTTCTATTCCCCTCCACAGTTCTTCAAACCGGTTAAACTCCCGATTGAATATGGCAGAGAAGCCCGTCACTACCAATTGCCCGTCTATAAAGCTTTCGAACTGATTTTTGCGGAACCCCCTGATCCGGTAGCGGCCGTTTTCCGTCAGCAGGTACTCGATGCTGACATTTCCCAACAAGGCATTGTCTGCCCCTCGCTCCTGGGAACTTCCTTCTATGTCTATCTGACTGCCCACCTGTACGATCAGCCGGTCATCCAGAAAGCGCTTGCGGGCATTCAGGTTTAGCTGGGTTCGGGATTGCGGAGAACTTCCCTGGTAGTCCTGAAAACTGTCCAGGTCCACATCCAGTTCAAACCCGGTTCCTCCCAACATATTATTTGTCAGGGAATTCAGTTCGCTGGAAAGCAATTGGCTTACACTGGATTTGGCCATGGCCGTGGTACCTCCACCGCCTGCATTTCCTCCACTCGGGAAAAACCTGTTGAGCACCAGTAAAGAAAATACCTGTCGGTTGAGTTCACCCTCCTGGCTGTTTAATTGCTGCACCTGGGAATAAACACTACCGCCAATGGCGCCTTTTTCATCTTCCGGCATATCCAGCCTAAAGGAAATCAAGGGCCGTAGCATTTCTCCTTCTATGTTTAAAAATACCTGAAAGGGAAGTTTTTGGCGGTATTGCATCATGTTCTCCCTACTGCCCCCGGCAGCAGTCGCTGTCATCAAATCCACGGCTGAGGTTTCCACCCTGTAGATGGCGGTAATTTCCATGGACGCATCCAGGGGGTCTCCTCCCCAGGTAATGGAACTGCCCTCCCGGATCTCAAACCTACGATTGACCATATTATACAAGCTGAGTTCATAATGCCCCCTGGAAAGTTCATAAATCCCGGTAAGGTTTACCCGACCATTAGGGTCCAGGTCTAAGCGGAGGTCTGCGGCGCCTTCTACCATGAGGTTGTCTCCCGAGCGGGCATCAATGACTACATTGAAGATGGCCTCCGGGGAAACTTTAAGCAGTGCGGACACCTGATAACCGGAAAATCCGGTATTGCTGGTCTCCTCCAACCTCTTGGTGAGTATATCCTCGGGGTCATTTCTATTGACATAGGTTACCACGCCTTCTCTTTCCACCACGTCCAGCTGGCTTTCCGGAACCACAAAACTCAGGTTGGTGCCTTTTTCTACTGTCAGGTTGGCATTAACCTCCGGGAGGGTCAAATCTCCCTTGATCGATACATCTGCTCCGATAATGGCGTCACCATAAAACAGGTCATTGTCCTCCACGGTAGAATTCAAAAGTCTGAAATTCCTTGTGGTCAGTTCCAGGTCAAAGGCAGGATTGCTCAGGCTTTCTGTCAGGATTTGCCCATCCAATGTAAACCCATTGCCTTCATTATCCTCAATGGTCAATTGATCCAGGTAAACCCCCTGGTTGTCCAGGTTAATTTCTTCCTCATCCAGCGCAAAAGCTGCATTTAGGGTTGACACTGTAAAGGTAGTTTCATTAAACCTTAGCCTACCCTGATACTCAGGTGAGTTGGTATTTCCCTTTACGTTAAATTCACCTGACAGGTAACCTTCTCCTCCGCTGATGGTACCCTGACTGAGGCCTGCCAGAACTGCCAGTTCCAATTTCTTCAGATCAAGCTTCAGGTTCAGTATGGCCCCGGCACTGTCTGCCAAATAATCCCCGTTGAGGTTCAGTTCGATGCCTCCATCCCCCAGGGACAGGTTGAAATCATACTTGTTTTCATCAGACATGGTGGCCGCTTTGAGAGAAAGGTTGCCCAACGGTACTTGCAATACCCCCAGGTCGGTAATGGAAATATCCGCCAGCAAGCCTGTGGCACCAAAAGGGTTTTCCACCACGAATTCACCATCTACCCTTCCGGTAGCCACCATTTCATCCGGATTTAACAGACTTGTAAAAGTAGCCAGCCTGAAGTTATCGAAGTTTAACCCAATGGTGTTTCCTTCTGGCTTGTTGTAAAAGGAAAGGGTCTGGTTTTCCCTGCTGAAAGTGAAATCCTTAAACACCAAACTTGAATCTGCCAACCACAACTCGTTGTTATCGGGCACAGACCATGTTTTTTTATTCAAAATCAGGCTGTCGGGATTGACATGAAGTTTTAAGGAATCTCCTTCAAATCCAAGGTCAAATGCCACATGTGCCAGGACCTCCTCACCATCCAGGGCATTGAAATCCAGGTAAAGCAATTCTTCCAGGATCTCACCGGTAAAATAAGTAGGACCAAGGGCCAAAGGACCGGTTTCCATCCCCAGCAAACCAAAAGCAAAGTCAAAATCCTCCCTATCACTGTTCACCCGTATTCCCAGACTATCCACCACAATTCCCGCATAGGACAAATAGGGAAAGTCAACCGTACCTTCCAGGTGCTCCCTGCTTTCATCAAAATTTAGTGTGATGGATCCTTCATCCATGCGCTCCAGATCAGGCAGTAACACCCTATCCAACAGCAATCCTGGCAGTACATTCAATTCCAGGTCTACAGCTACCATTTGAACGCGGTCACTTGCCACATGACCGGTCTCCTCAGGGTCTTCAAAATGTTTATTGAAATGTCGGATGATTCCGGCCACTGAAGCTGCGGGATCAGCGTTGGCATGCAGTCTACCTTGGAGGATATTGCTTTCCAGGGTGAAATCCGTGGTATCGGGCATAACTCGAAGGCTCATGTCCCAATCGCCCAGAGGGTAAGCCTGTTCTTCCAATACTACTGTTCCCTCCCGAATCCGGGAAGTTAAATCATAGGATGAGCTGTTGCCCTTATAGTTTGCACTGAGCTGCATGCTTCCTCTCAGGTTGTTGGGACTGATGTTCAATCTGTTAAAATCTGCCCCCTGCAGGTCCAGGTGAAGGTCAACCTGAGCATCATCCTGATTAAATTCGGTTTCAGCTATTAATTTCACATCTAAAAACTCATCCTGATGCTGTAGCTCCAAATCTCCCTTTCCGTTTTCCATGCGTACCAGCAGGTTCATGCCTTCATAATCGTGCCCTTTCCATTCCAATTTTGTCCATTCAGTATCCAGCCTGAGATTCAAATCTTCTGCGGGACCTGTATTGCCTTTGGCCTGCATGTCAAAACCTACACTTCCAAAGTCCGGCAGGTTGAGAATTTGACCTAGAGGTGCTTCCCGGAGGGAGGCTTGCAGGTCATAGGCATACGTTTCTCCTTTGGTGCTTATCCTACCGTCCATTTCGAATTTGGATCCAAACGCCTCTAATCCGGATTGGAGGCTAAACGAATTCAGGTTTCCTTTGCTTTCTATCCCCAGTTCAAGTGTGTCAGGAAAACTGATGCCCAGGCTATCTTCCGATAAAAACCGGTTCATGTCCGAATTGACTGTAACAAAATTGAGCGCATCCAGCTGCCAGGATAATCGGTCCATGTTTAAAGGTTGTTGGATGGAGCCCAGCAATTCGATAGTTGTCTGATTTCCCCAGGCAGCCGAAAACTCCTCCAGGTTGACCTGTTCTTTGTCTCCTTTAGCTGACAACCTGGCCTTCAAACTTTTCCTGGCCAGGATTTTGAAGTAATCATTCTGCTCCAATTCAGGCGAAAAATAAAAGGCATCCTGAAGACCAATGCTGAGCTGCTCCACCCTGAGGTCAAATCGGGATTGGTCGGGATTGCTTAGTAAATTGAGCAACTCGCTGTAATTCAGGGAAGCATTTCCCGATAGCTGACTGTTACCTGTCTTCAATTCCAGTTTCCGGACAGTGGTCATTTCCTCCTCCATGCTCAGGTCTACCTGGAAATCTTCCACGGTAAAGCCTGATCTTTCCCGGAAAGATAATTGCTTTAGCGACGCTCCCGCCCCGGAGGAATTTAGAAATGCCTGATTGAGTTTAAGGTTAATATCCCTGATTCCCAGATCATCCGGGTCAAAAACACCAATCGGGGCCTTTTTTTGGTCTACCTGGTACCTGATCTCGTTATCTGCCAGGTCCAGCGCTCCGATTGTCACCTGCCATTCCGGCCAGCTCAATGGTTCCGGATCAGTATCCGCTGCGGTTTGTGAAGCCGATTCAGCAAGGGTGTTGGATTGGTAGTCCAGGTAGGTATCTCGCAGCATCAGGGACTTTACCTGTAGCTTTTGGTTTTTCAGGTCCGCTTCAGGTAATTCCAGATCGAAAGCTCCCAGTCTGGCCAGCACCTCCATTCCATCAGGAAGGGATTGGTAATACAGGTTGATGTTGGCCAGGGATAATTCATCCAGTACCAGTACAGGCAAAGGAGTTTTCCCAGACTCTTCCTCCGATGATGCTGGAAAAGGCTTGTTTTGATGGTAATTCAAATCCGTATTTTCCCACCGGATACTGCCCACATGAAAATCCATGCGGTTCAAATCCAGGGATTCCGTAAGGATTTCCAGATCTCCCAGGTTCAGGTCCACCGTTAAACCCAGTACCTCATCCGTATATCGGATATCCCAGGCCCGGGTCCTGAGGGGACCTAAGGAGATTTCCGGAAATGTGGATACACCTGCTGACGAGGTATCAGCGGCGTCCGCATCCTTGGATTGACCTGAAAATGCGTCCAGAAGGAAATCAAAATTAAATTTTCCTGTGCTGTCTCTCTCTACCCTTGCCTGAAGCCCTTCCCAGTCCAGGCCGGTTACCTGTATTTCTCCAGTCCTCAAGAAGGGAATCAGTGCCATGCCTGTTTCAAGTTTTTCCGAATAAACCAGGGTATCTCCCTGCAAATCTTCCAGGTACAGCCCCTCCAGGTACAGGTTTCCGCCAAAAGTGATGAATAAACGGTCTATGGAAACTTCAGTTTTGGTTTTATCGGAAACAAAACCGGTTAGCCGCTTGACAATAAAATCCTGACCAAATGGACTCCTAATAAAGAGTAAAACCAATAGCAACAGAAATAACAGGCTCAGGATAACCCAGCCCAAAACTTTTACAATTTTCCATCCTATGTGTTTCCGCTCAGTCAAGGTACAAATATGGGTAAAAAAAAGAGCGGATAATGGCACCACTCTTGAAGTTTAACAATTTTATGCTCTAAATCAGTCAATTTTTATACCAAAGCTTTAAGAAGTCCTCAGCGGTAAGAAAGCTACAACAAGTATACGCATCCAGCCATCTGTCCGAGGATGAAATGGTCCCAGGAAAAAATGGCCGTGGATTTTTTTGGTGCTCTTGGCAGTCAAACGGGAGAAGGACGCTTTTCCCTCATAAAAGCACAGAATAAAAGGAATAAAAGCTATTCTTAAAATGTTAAACCTCATGCAGCAGATAAAAGTTATATTAATAAGCCGTTACCCTGTCAATCTGTCCGTATTTTATTAAATTTGCGCTCTGAAAGAATGCAGCCAATGGAAAACATCATCAAAGATATCGATATAATCAGCAATGTGGAGGCGGAAAGCTGTGATTTTAAGATTACAGCGGATGAAAATACGGGTAAAAACAAAAAGCTATACATTGAAAGTTACGGCTGTCAGATGAATTTTTCTGACAGCGAAATTGTGGCTTCTATCATGAAGGACAATGGTTTTGATACCACCTCGGATTTCAAAAATGCAGATGTGATTTTTTTAAATACCTGCTCGATCAGGGACAAGGCGGAGCAGACGGTGAGGAAGAGATTAAGCCAGTTCAATCAGATCAAGTCAGAAAATCCGGACCTGACGATAGGTGTGCTGGGTTGTATGGCGGAGCGGCTCAAGGATAAATTGCTGGAAGAGGAGAAGTTGGTGGACCTGGTAGTGGGGCCTGATGCTTACCGCGACCTGCCCAATCTGGTATTTCAGGCTGATGAAGGTCAAAAGGGTGTCAATACCTTTTTGTCTCGTGAGGAAACCTATGCGGATATTTCTCCGGTCCGGTTAAACTCCAATGGAGTATCTGCTTTTATCTCCATCATGAGGGGTTGTGACAACATGTGTTCGTTTTGTGTGGTGCCTTTTACCCGGGGAAGAGAAAGGAGCCGGGACCCGCATTCAATAGTGAAGGAAGCCAGGGACCTGTTTCAAAAAGGATACAAGGAAGTTACCTTATTGGGGCAAAATGTAGACAGCTACAAATGGTCGCCTGAGGAAAACAACAAAGCCAGGCTCAATAAAAAATCTGGAGGTATATCAGAGGTCATTCATTTTTCTGATTTACTGGAAATGGTAGCCCGGATTGATCCCAAACTAAGGGTCAGGTTTTCGACCTCGCATCCCAAAGACATCACGGATGAGGTTTTGTATACCATGAAGGCCTACGACAACATTTGTAAATACATACACCTGCCGGTTCAAAGCGGCAATTCCAGGGTATTATCGCTGATGAACCGGACGTACGACCGGGACTGGTACCTGGAAAGGGTACAAAAGATCAGAGAGATTTTGGGAGAAGACTGCGGAATATCTTCTGACATGATTGCCGGCTTCTGTACAGAAACCGAAGCCGAACACCAGGATACACTCAGCATGATGGACCTGGTCCAATATGATTTTTCCTACATGTTTTATTATTCGGAACGCCCAGGCACCCTGGCAGCCAAAAAATACCCTGATGATATCCCCCTGCAGGTCAAAAAACGCAGGCTTCAGGAAATCATCGCCAGGCAAAGCCAGTTGTCTCTTATGCGCAACCGCCGGGATATTGGCAAAGAACAGGAAATACTCATAGAAGGCCAATCCAAACGCTCTGCGGAACAATTGAAAGGAAGGAATTCCGCGAACAAAGTAGTGATTATACCCGCCGGAAAGCTGAAAATCGGTGATTATACCAGGGTTCGGATCACGGATTGTTCCTCTGCTACATTATTCGGAGAGGTTGTCATTTGATATTATAGGTTAGTGTTATGATCCCAATCAGCGATTCAGAAATATTAAGTGTCAAGCAAAGGTTTGGTATTATTGGCAACAGTCCCTTGCTAAACCATGCCATACAGGTAGCCATGCAGGCCTCTCCTACCGAGATGACTGTTTTGATTACGGGAGAAAGTGGTAGTGGCAAGGAATCTTTTTCCAAGATTATCCATGCCCTCAGTAAGCGAAAACACGGTAAATTCATTGCCATAAACTGTGGGGCGATTCCTGAAGGCACCATTGACTCAGAGCTTTTTGGTCATGAAAAAGGTTCTTTTACCGGTGCTCATGAAGCCCGAAAGGGCTATTTTGAGGTCACTGACGGGGGATCCATTTTTCTGGATGAGATCGGAGAGATGCCGTTGGGCACCCAGGCCAGGCTCCTGCGGGTACTGGAAAACGGGGAATTTATCAAGGTAGGTTCCTCCAAAGTACTAAAGACTGATGTGAGGGTAATTGCTGCCACCAATGTTAATTTGCTAAAAGCGGTGGAAAAAGGAAAGTTCAGGGAGGACCTGTATTACCGCTTAAATACCGTTCCCATATTTGTGCCTCCCTTGAGACAGCGGGGAGAGGATATGGTATTGCTATTTCGGAAATTCACCACTGATTTTTCAGAAAAATACCAGGTCAAACCAATTGTTCTGACAGAGGAAGCAAAAAACCTGCTGACCAGTTTTCCGTTTCCGGGAAATATCCGTCAACTCAAAAATTTAGCAGAACAAATTTCGTTACTGGAGCAGGAAAGAGAAGTAAATGCAGCCACCCTGGATCAGTATTTGCCAAAAGAAGCCAGCAGTCTTCCGGCGTCGATTCCCGGAAAAAAGGGGCAGCAAGATAATTACACCGATTTCTCCGAAAGGGAAATCCTATACAAGGTTCTCTTTGACATGAAGAAAGACATGACGGAATTGAAGAAGCTGATCCTGGAATCCTATCATTCCGGAGGACTGGATCAGAATATCATGAAAAAGCACCAGGATCTTTTCGAGGACATGGATGCCAGCAGGTCCTACGAAGAAAGGCCCAACCCTGCCAAAAACCTTCCAATGGTATTGGAATCATTGTCTGAAAAAAAGGAATTTCCTCAGGAAAAGGAAACGAAAAGATACGAAGAAGATATCATTGAGGATATCATTCATGAGGAGGATGACAATTCGCTTTCTTTGGAAAAAAAGGAAAAGGAGTTGATCACCAGAGCCCTTAAGAAGCACCATAACAAGCGAAAGTATGCAGCCATGGACTTGGGTATTTCAGAGCGGACCCTTTATCGGAAAATCAAGCAATATGATATCGAATAAATTCCCCGCTGCCCTTCTCCTGCTGGTTTTCCTGTGCCTTAGCGGCTGTAAAATTGAATACAGCTTTACCGGAACCACCATAGACTATAATGTAACCCAGTCCTTTTCCGTCGCCAATTTCTTTAACGATTCCGGAGGTGGTCCTGCAAACATGGGACAATTGTTTACGGAAGAACTCAAGGATTATTTTCAAAGAAATACCCAGTTGGAGTTGATCCAGAATGGTGGGGATTTGCAGCTATCAGGGGCGATTACCACCTACTCCATCACCCCACAAGCGACTGTGTCCAACCCCAACAGCAATCAACCCGACCGGGCAGGTCAAATGCGCATCACCATAGGTGTAGAAGTAGACTATGTTAACCTGAGCAATGAGGAGGAAAATTCCAAACGCAACTTCTCCTTTTTCCAGGATTATGATCCCAGAAATACTTCCCTATTGCAGGTAGAAACCGAACTGGTGGAAGTGATTTTTGAAAATATCATCCAGGATGTTTTTACCTCCACAGTAGCGAATTGGTAAAAAATATTTAACTTGAAGGATGTAACTTAAAAAAGAAAGGCCGTGAACTCCCAAGAATTTCTATCCCTGCTCCAAAATTCCGACCAATTGAATGCGGATGATTTTAAGGCTTCCCTGAAGCTTCAGGAAGAATTCCCTTATTTTTTGATCCCAAAAATCCTCGGCGCCCGGTATGAATGGAATAACTCGGCTACTGCCTCCAACAGCTTGTTGCACTGGGCAGCTGTACTCAGTCCGGACAGAAAAAGGCTAAAAGAGTTGGTTACAGAAAAAATAACCCTACCCGAAATCCCGGGAGAAAGCCAAAACCTGCCCCTTCCGGAGAAAAATATCCCGGACAGCAAAAAAGAGGACATTAATGATCCAAAATCAACACCAGAAATACCCAAAGCCGATGTGACTCCTGCAGCTCCTAAGGAAGAAAAGACTTCCCGGCCCAATAGGGATGAAATTTTGAGAAGGCTGGAGGAAAACCTCAAGAAAATCAAAAAACCCGACACTGACCCAAACCGTTCGGGAATACATGAAAAAAAAAAGGAGGTAGTGGATTCTCCTCAGGAAAGTGAAAAGGAAGATTTGATTGCGAGTATCGCCCGGAAGGAAGAGCTAAGGGAGCTTGACCAGCGGAAAAAAGAGCAGCTGGACCTGATCCAAAATTTCCAGGAAAAGCCCATCAGGCTACCGAGGGAAGAGCTGGATCAGGAGGAAATCCTTCCTGATTTATCCGAAAAAAGTACCCATTTGAATGACAATACCGTTTCAGAATCGTTTGCTAAATTGCTGGTAAAACAGAATAAGAAACAGGAAGCCATAGAAATATATAGAAAATTAATATTGAAGTTTCCAAAGAAAAAGACTTACTTTGCAGATCAAATTGAGCAATTGAAAGCATAAAATTATAAAAAAATGTTTGTAGTACTTATCAGTGTCATCATTGTATTGGCCATATTGTTGATTTTAGTCATTTTGGGGCAAAACTCCAAAGGGGGTGTAGGGGCCGCTTTCGGAGGTAGTGCTTCACAGGTCATGGGTGTCACCAAAACCGGTAATATCCTGGAAAAGGCTACCTGGATACTGGCCATTGCCATTTTGGTGCTTTCCCTGGGTTCTTCTGCTTTCCACCAGAGCAGCAGTCCTTCCGGCTTTACCTCTCCAAATGTAGAGAATGCCCAAAAACAAATGTTGACCCCTTCCTTTGATGATGAATCTTTATTGCCATCGGAGGGAGAAGAAGCCATTCCCGATTTGGAAAACCTACCAGATACCATTGAGTAAAAGTAGTTTATGAAATTATAGAGGCCTGTTTTTAGCAAAACAGGCCTTTTTTATTTTTACCAATTTCAATTTTAAGGTCGGAAATTATTGAAGAAAAGCCGGAATATGATTAATTTAACGTTTTAACAACCATATAAACATCCACCAAATTCAATATTTATGTTTGAAAATCATCTATCAATGGAAGATATCGGTGCAGACAATTGGCCTAATATCATCCTATGGGCTGCCCCTGTCATGTTTTTACTTGTATTTGTGGAGTGGGGCATCAGTTTATATCAAAAAAAAGACACTTATGATAAAAAAGATTTCCTGGCTGCTACTACCATTGGATTGGTAAACGTAGGAATCAGTGCCTTACTTAAAGTATTTACTTTTGGGGTAGCTTTGTTTTGCTGGAACCTGGTACCCTGGAAAATCCCCGCTACCGCCTGGTCATTTGTGGCCTGTTTCTTTGCCATTGATTTCGCCCGCTATTGGGCACACCGGGTGGCGCATGAGCAGCGATTCTGGTGGGCCACGCACATTACCCACCACAATTCATCCAAATACAATTTCTCAGTTTCCTTCAGACTGGGATGGACCCAACATATTAAAATCATCTTCTTTGTACCGGTTATGCTGATGGGTTTTGATCCGTTCGTGTTTTTCATTTGCCATCAAATCGCCGTGCTTTACCAGTTTTGGATCCATACCGAGTACATTCAAAAATTACCGCGGCCGATTGAGTTTTTCTTTACCACCCCATCACACCACAGGGTCCATCATGCCAGCGATGCGCATTACCTGGATAAAAATTATGGGTCCACCTTCATCATTTGGGACAGGATTTTTGGCACCTTCATGCCGGAGGCAGAAAGGCCTACCTATGGCATCACCAAGCCAGTTACATCCTATAACCCCATCTACCTTAATTTTCATGAATGGTCTGACATTGTGAAAGACCTTAAAAAAGCCAAAAACAGAAAAGAGGTGTTTCAAATATTGTTTGGCAAACCCGGGGATGAGGTGATCAAAAACAGAGAACTGAGGGAACGCGCAGAAAGACAAAGAGAGACCGCAGATACGGAAGTGGTTTCTTCTTCCCCCTCAGGGCCTACTCCCGTTCTGGTGAGTAATGAGAATTCCCTGTTGAAAAAAGAAGATTGAGAATAGTGTCATCAGGTTAAAATAAAACCAAAAAAGGAAGGAGACCCCTTCCTTTTTTTATGGTTCTACATGTCGGAGCAACAGGCGTTTGCTTACGGGAAGCAGGCTTTCTTCCAAAGGAATGCTGTGTTCAGCCTGTATCCGCCAGGTGGAAGGGTTGGGCAAATCCGAGAATTTTTTGATCAGGTCCATTTTTATCTTGTCATAAGTCTGAACAAGTCCTCTTTTAACAGCAGCAATGAACTTCAGGGCTATGCCTCTGAACCGGTCCACGCTGTTTTGGAAAAGGTTGACCTGATAACGGTAAATATACACTTCTTTGGAATGGGCATATGAAAGTAAGGCATATCCCTCTCTCTGATAGATGGGAGTGAGTCCTACCGGTTCAATTTCCAGGTGACTTTCAATAAAATCATAAATAGACTTACCCTCTTCTATTTGCTGCCTGATTTTAGGAAGGGAATAGCTGATGATATCCCCCAGCTCTTTCATGACATCATCTTCCTGCATTGTATTTTTATAGGAGATTTTCATTTTTTTCAAATCGATGCTTTCCATTTCCCGGGGGAAGGATAGTTTTAACTGATGCCGGTTTTTGTCCAGGTGACTGAGTTTCTCATAATGGGCAATCAGTTCTGATAAAGGTGGGTACAATTTTACTGCTTTAAATTTTTCTTCTACCCCTTTCAGGTAAGCCAGCAACAGGTACTTTTTGTACTCAAAGTCTATCCAGCCTTCTGAAATCCAGTTTTCCGATAATTTTTCCATAGGTTAAAGTATTTAAATCATGAGAAAAAGTACGAAAATGTGGCATGGTATGCAATACCATTCAGCAAAAATGACAGGGTGTAAATTTCCCGGGCCTTTGCAGCCTGTCAGGTAATCCAGGGAAGTAAGACTTTATGTCAGGAAAGTGAGCATCTTCAGGATTGGCATAGAAAGTGTAAATAAGATTTTCGTATTATAGAATTCAAACTTTAAAAATAACTCAATCAAAATGTCTAAAGTTAACATCCAACCCTTAGCAGACAGGGTTTTGGTAGAACCCGCTGCTGCAGAAGAAAAAACAGCTTCAGGACTTTATATTCCTGACACTGCCAAAGAGAAACCACAAAAAGGCACTGTAGTAGCCATAGGAAATGGTAAAAAAGACGAGCCATTAACTGTCAAAGTTGGTGATACCGTTTTGTATGGCAAGTATGCAGGAACCGAGCTTTCTGTGGAGGGTGCTGATTATCTGATCATGAGAGAAGCGGATATTTTCGCTATCCTGTAAGTATCCTTTAATCAAGTTTAATTAATTCAAACGAAAAAAAGATTAAAAAATGGCTAAGGAATTATTTTTCAATACCGATGCAAGAGACCGTCTGAAAAAAGGAGTTGACGCACTTGCAGATGCAGTTAAAGTAACATTAGGTCCAAAAGGGAGAAATGTCATCCTGGACAAGAAATTCGGTGCTCCTACCATCACCAAAGATGGAGTAACCGTTGCCAAAGAAATTGAACTGGAAGATGCTATCGAAAACATGGGAGCTCAACTGGTAAAAGAAGTTGCTTCCAAAACTGCTGATGATGCCGGTGACGGAACCACAACAGCCACCGTACTGACCCAATCCATTTTTTCCGTAGGGATTAAGAATGTGGCAGCCGGAGCCAATCCAATGGACCTCAAAAGAGGAATTGATAAGGCGGTAAGTTCTGTAGTAGAAGAACTGAGGAAAGCTTCCAAGCAAATCTCCACCTCCAAAGAAATCGCTCAGGTAGGAACCATTTCTGCCAATAACGACGAAGAAATCGGCAAGATGATCGCTGATGCCATGGAGAAAGTTGGAAAAGACGGCGTAATCACCGTAGAAGAAGCCAAAGGAACAGAAACTGAAGTCAAAACTGTGGAAGGTATGCAGTTTGACAGGGGGTACCTTTCTCCCTATTTTACTACCAACACGGAGAAAATGGAAGCCGAACTGGAAAATCCATACATCCTTATCTATGACAAAAAGATCTCTGCCATGAAGGAGCTGCTTCCTGTATTGGAGCCGGTAGCCCAATCGGGAAGACCTTTGTTGATCATTGCTGAAGATGTGGATGGTGAAGCTTTGGCTACTTTAGTGGTCAATAAAATCAGAGGTGCTCTGAAAGTGGCTGCTGTAAAAGCACCAGGATTTGGTGACAGAAGGAAGGCCATGTTGGAAGACATTGCGACCCTTACCGGAGGAACAGTTATTTCTGAAGAAAGAGGATATAAGCTGGAGAATGTAAACATCGACTACCTGGGATCTGCAGAGAAAATCAATATTGATAAGGACAACACTACCATCGTAAACGGTGCCGGTGAAAAAGCAACCATCGAAGGTCGAATCAATGAAATCAAAAGCCAGATCGAAAAGACTACTTCTGATTACGACAGGGAGAAGCTTCAGGAAAGATTGGCCAAACTATCAGGAGGCGTAGCCATACTGTACATTGGTGCGGCTACCGAAGTGGAAATGAAAGAGAAAAAAGACCGTGTGGATGATGCCTTACACGCAACCCGCGCCGCCGTTCAGGAAGGCGTAGTAGTTGGTGGCGGGGTAGCCCTTATCCGAGCTGCAGGAGCTTTGGAAAAACTCAAGGGAGCCAATGAAGATGAAGACACCGGTATCAACATCATCAAGCAGGCTGTAGAATCTCCATTAAGAACCATCGTATCTAACTCAGGTGGAGAAGGATCTGTGGTCATCAATAAGATCAGGGATTCTAAAGGTGATTACGGATACAATGCCAGAACAGATCAATTTGAAGACTTGTTTAAAGCAGGTGTAATCGATCCTACCAAAGTGACACGATTGGCTCTTGAAAATGCAGCCTCAATCGCTGCCTTGCTGTTGACCACTGAATGTGTGGTTGCCGATATCAAAGAGGAAGCTCCTGCCGGTCCCCCAATGGGAGGCGGAGGAGGAATGGGTGGCATGATGTAATCCACTCCATTGAATGACAATCAGGGGGAAGCTGCAAAAGCTTCTCCCTTTTTTATTTTAAACTAAGTAGTTAAAATTAAAGAAATAGTCTTTTGGTGCTCACTAAGTAGAATATTGCAAAATATGGGGAGAATATTTTATTACTGAAATTATAGTGTTAAATTTCTGAAAATAGTGTGTGAGAGAGATTAGATATTATTTAAAAAATCAATGTACCCATTCGATTTAATTGTTTTAATTGATGATGACCCTATTAATAATTTAATAAACAAACGGTTGATCAACAAGTTAAATCTTACCCCCAAAACCATTGAATTTTTAGAGGCCGAGCAAGCATTGGAGTACCTTAAAAATCCGGATCTGGAGAAAAAAGTATTGATCCTTGTAGATATCAATATGCCTGTCATGAATGGCTGGGATTTTTTAAGTCAATATGTGGAACTTGAGAACGAAAGAAATGACAGGATCATCATGCTATCCAGTTCCATAGACTTTCAGGACCGTCAAAAGTCGAAGGAGTTTCCCTTTGTAAGCGGATTTATAGAGAAACCGCTGACGCATGAAAAACTAGAAACTTTTATTTGATTTTTGTTTGGTCAGTGTACCTTACAAATGAGATCAGAGGAGATCAGGCAATCATTATTATGGCTGTTCACCAAGGAATGATTCAATTTACTTTCCCCTGCTATTTAATCAGCCTTAGCCACCTGGCCCCATTGGCATCCAGGGATACAGGTTGATTGAGATCCAATACCTCACCTGTTACAGCATCCTCCATACTGCTATAGTGCAATCCATTGATTTTCAATGGGAGGCTAAGCTCCCTATCCGCTTCATTCATTAAAAAACAATGATCTACTTTAGGACCAGCCAGCCGGTAAACAATGGCCTGCTCACTGGAAATAGGTGACTTTGCCCCTAATTCCATCAGCAGCTCCACCAATCTATTTTCTTCCTGTACATTGCCCCGTCGAAAGCATGCCCTGCTGGCCTCAAATCCCACTATAACAGCCTTTCCCTTTCCCTTTTGCATCAGCGTGACCGCCGGCTTGCCATTATCGAAAGCAGCCCAAACGGCCGCACCTTCCACACGCAGGTCCGCTATGGAACCGGTTAGTTCATGACCGTTTAATTTCCAATTGCGGTTAATACCGGAATATTGGTATTCCCGCAAAACTGCTCCAAATAGCCGGGCAAAAGCAGAGTCCGTGCCCCGAGGGAACAAAGCAGAATAGGTATCCATCCATGCCCCTGGCATGTCCAAAACCAATTTTCCGCCTTCCTGGACATACTTTTCCATTAACGGAAACAAATCCCGGTTCATCGCCAGGATGGCGGGCATATAGATGATGGGATACCGGGCGGCCAGACCTGCCCTGATGTCCTCAGGGGTGACAAATTCAAAAGGGATATCCTTATTGATCAATGCCCTGCTCAGGCCTACCCGGGCTTCCATCGGTCTGTACCGCAAACTATCCTGCCCCTTTACTGAAAGGGCGGTCCATATCGCCTCATTGTCCCAGTCAAAAAATATACCTACCTGAGGTTCTTTATGTAAAGACCAGATCTCCCCGCGAAATTGTTGCATGGCACGCGCAATTTTACCCACAGCAATGGCCCTGTCGGTAATTTCATTGTGGTGATCCAACAATGCGTATTCTCCGACCTCTGCCCCCGCACTTCTCACTGACCAACTCCATAATCCCCAGCCTTTGAATCCTGCTGCCAACATGCTTAAAGTAAACTGCTCCATTTCGGGTGCATCCACTGTAAATCCCTTGTTGTTCTGACCAAATTTTTCCCCTCCGAATTGCTGGGGACCCCCGGTGGTCTCCCATCCCCCACTCCATCCTCCTTTAAACATATCGTTGATGTAACTGGCCTGTACATATACCATGGGGCCTAACTCATCCCTGACCTGATCAAAATGCCAGGTAAAATGAATGGAAGGATAAAATGAACCCGAATGCTTCATCTCGGAAGCAATACCGGGGAAATTAACCCCAAAATAGGCATGCGGTCTGAATAACCCCAGTTCTCCCCCAGCCCGGTAAGGGGCATTGGGATCGATGGACCGAAACTCCCTGACCCTTTCTGATAGATTTTGAACCCCATAATCTGCTTTAAACCTAAATATATCCCGGATGATTCTCAATTCCCGGTGGTTATAACTTTCCCACCGTTTTTCAAAATCCTCCCAGGAATCAAAAGCCTTGCCTCCTGCTGCCAGCCCATGGTGGTGTTGGTTATAGGCATGGTTTAACTCCGCAATGTTTTGGTAGGTTTCCCTGGCCCAGCGGACAAAAAGCGCCTTTCCCTTTTCGCTTAAGTCCAAACCCCGCTGGCCCACAATGGGGTCGTATGCAGAACTGGACCCCCTGAAAGCCTCTCTGCTACCTGACTTTTGGTAATGGGCAGCATATTTTTTTATCCTTTCTCTGAAAACCTCTGTCTGATGGGCAATCATTTCGGGATGATGCCGTATGTCTTCCAGGGATAAATTTTTATCGATTTTTAACTTTTCGAGCAGCTCTGGGGTAATGGCTTCCCATCCTCCTTCTCCATACCACCAGGGTATCAAACCTTCCTCCAGGGCGATCAACTGGATTTCCTCATGGTTCCAGTCAGGCAAGGTCATGATCTGCTTCAGGTTGGTAAACCCAAGTGCTTTCATTTTCCGGAAATGCGCTCTAATTTCCTTTTCCCCCTCACCCGGACGCTGAATGTATACTACTCCTGCAGGAACAGGTGCAATTTCCCTGAATTTTTGCTGCATGGGCGATTCATTTCGTTGGTCATAAAGCTCATGCAAAAAATCATGCGTTTCCTGACTGAAGGCGCAGGCAATCCCTGACAGGTAAAGCGCAATCAAAAGAAATATTCTGGTCAATGGTAATTTAAGGTTTTGCAACTGTATCATCATTTTGAGGATTATAAAATGGAATTTCAAGGGAACCTACCTGAACTTTTGTCCTGGTATGCTTTATATCCGGAGGGTCTTTACCGGGTGCTTGTAATACCAGGATGATTCTACAATTACCTGATACAGGAAGGTCAATGGCCTTGCTGTGAGCATACGCCTGTCCTTGCCAGGGTATCCCCGGATTCAGGCGACCTGTGTTTCCCCCATACCTAACCTTGGTTTGGGAGGGAGGGCCTTCAAGCGTGCCTGCCAGGATTTTTGCCCTAAGGGTAAATCCTGCCGGCGTTTCAATCACAAATCCATCTTCCTGTAAAGAAACCTGGTTGAATTCAGGGGTATTCAGCCTCCATACCTTTCCATTGGTAGAAAAATCCTCCACCAGGAAAATGGCTTCAGCCCCGCTTAAAGCATCATAGGCTACTGTAAATTTTCTGAGGTGGTCTGTCACCCCCATGCTGCTTCCTTTACCCAAAGCATGCCCGGAACCTTTACCATCAAAACCAAAATCCAGCAAGGTCCCTTCCTTATTATTATCCCCTTTTTGGTCTTCATCCGGTTTTGATGTAAAAAGATTGGTTTGCCCTGCTACCTGTGCGGTGCGACCCGCCCCGATTACCAAAGGAACTCCACCTCCGATTATTCTAAAAGTATTCACATCAGGCCCCTTATGACCGGCAATTCTTTTTTGGGAAACGTTATACAGGGCTACAATATCCTCAGGGCCCTCAAAGGATTTTCTGAAAACTACCAGCCCCTGGGTGGTATCGGCGTGGTTTAACCAACCCAGCTTTTCCGGATTCATTGATGCTGCATTTTCACCATTGTATAACACACTATACAGGGATCCTTCTCCCAGGTAGTCATGCATCCACTTGATGGCAGCTTGCTGCTCCTCCGGGTATAGCCTCAGGCCCATCGCCAACAACCCCTCCCCCACATTCAGGTTGTCATCTGAAAGATCAGGTTTAACTCCAGTGAGGCCATCTTTTGCCGGAATATTGACCATGGTGGAAGCCATGGCCTTCAATGAATGGATCGCCTGGGGGGCAAAGGTGTCCAAAACCGAATAGCCATTCCCCTGCCTGTTTTGAAATGCGATCAGGGCCGGTCCTATAAAGGACCAGTTGTAGACATGGTAACCAATGCTTTCTGCATTCCAACCCTGCGGGTAGATGTTTTCATTTAAATGATCGATCAGCCGCTTGGATGCGTCCCAGATCAGTGGATCTGCGATAGAACGGGAATCCGGGACCGGGTTATCCCAAACCAATCCTGCAAAAAGTACGGCTCCCCACCTGACCCCCATCCAGTTGCTTACCAGGCTGTAGTTGGCATCAAATCCCATGCTGGCCTGGGTGGCATATAAGGTTTTGTACAACTGCCGGTTTACCAGGTTTCTCTCCTGCTGGCTCCAGGACTGGTAACAAAAATCATAGGTTATGGCCATGGCCTGCAACATGGCAGCCCGTGTAAGACCGCGGGCAACGGGGTTATCAAAAACAACCTTATCCTCAAAAACGGATTCCAGATTTTGAAAAGCCCGGTCTGCCCAAAAACCATCCCCGGTAAATAAATGAAGGATGGCCTGCTGCTCGGCCAATTCGGCTGTTCTTCTGGCATCAAAGGATGCCAATGCTTTGATTTCTTCATTCAAACGTTTTTCCTGACGCATCCATTTGTCCAGCTGTTCCTTGTAGGGTCCTGATTGAATTTTCTTCCTGATGGAGGGCAATTCCTCAGGTAGAATCAGACCCCTGGGGTGCTTACCCAAGGCATCCTTTCCGTCGAAAGCATGGGTATTGATCAGCCAATCCAGGTTTTGGTGCTGAGCAGAAACAGGCATGGCATTAGCCAAAAGGATAATGCCCAGGCAAAAATGCCAGAAAGGCAAAGTGCTTTGCTTTATTCTTGTCAAAATCGCTTTATTTTTCATAGACTATGGTTTCTTCCTGAAGGCTTACCTTAAAAATTTCTCCATGGATATTGCCTTCCAAGTACCCCTTACCAGTATTCAACACCGGTGAGGTATATCCCCCGCTTTCACTCCAGTTTTCAAAATCCAAGGATATGTCGTTGATTTTACCGCCTGGTCTCAAGCCAAGGCTGTTGTAGTTCATTTCGATCCTATCCCCTTTCATATTATGGTAAGTTAAGATATTTTTATCCCGGTCCTTTTTGAAAGGAGGCTGATTCAAAAATTCAGCTGAAAATTCGGAGAATGACTGGAAGTCACTTTTTTCATGAACTTCCAAAGCGTACCCTGTAAATCCATCTCCGACTACCAGTACATGGTAATCTTCCAATACCTTTTGTCTTCCCTTAAGCGCTGTTCCTGCGGGGACATCCAACCAATAAACATTTTCTGAAAATGGCGTGATTCCTACATAAACATGGTCGGTTTGAAGCATGATTTTTTGGTCTTTTTCGATAATCTCCCCGCTATTTTTTGGAATAAAAAGCCATGCAGCCTCCTGAAACCTGGCTTTTTCAAACCATTCTTCAAATGAACCGGAAGCCCTATCCGGTATGGGAAGTGCTTCCAGGGGTCTTCTTCCCAGAGATGCCCTGGACGAATACTCAGCCGTCGTTACTTCCGGCTCCGGGGCCGTGGTGGCAACTGCCACCAGCAAAGTATTTTCATGCTGCATGGTTTGCGTATAGGGACTATGTCCACCCGGACCCCGGTGATAAGGCTGTCCGCCTCCGATGGTTTTTGGCCCATTGTTGGTTTTCACCACCAGGGACCACAGCACCTGCTGATTGGGATTGTCCAACCGCTCTAGATAAATACTTCCCAGGCCAAAATGCCGGCTTCCGTAAAAATACTCCTGCCCTTGATTCGGCCTGTCCATGTGATAGCTGGGTCGGGATACCTTCATGGTAAATGGAAGCGGGAAATTCTTGTGGTACAGGTCCCAGATAAATTTGCCAGGCCGGTAGGTGCTGGTCAGCTGGTGGACAGAATACTGGTGGCTGGAAGACAGTTCGGTGCTTCCAAACCACAAATGAAACATGCTATTCAATTCTCCACCTGAGTTGATCAGTTGAGGCGCCCTTTTCTGGGCACCTGCGACGGCTCCATCATAGGTTTTAATGGCCAGGGTAGCCAGGAAATAATCCATGATGGCTTTGGATAAATTTTTGGAAGATTCTTTTTTGGCAAAATCATACCCATTCATCAGGGCTTCCAGGCTGTGGGGATAATAGATTTCAGCATCGTATTCTCCATTTCCTGTTTCCACCAGTTTTTGATAAAAAATCCTGAAATAGTTTTCCACAAGCGAATCCACCTCTGTTACGGGCCAGCCGGAAATCAGTGCCGTGTCAGGAAAATGTTGCGCATATACCCAGGCAGAAGTTCTCCACATGATCTTATGGTTTTCAGTGCCTCCATCTTTTGGGTTACCCCCCAACAATTCCCCTGGCTCACCCACCAAATCATGAGGCGTAGAAAGGGGAGCATAGGTCCTGTAGCCATCTGATGGCCTGTCATTGGCTGCATATCGGGCAACGGCTTGCTGGAATTTTTTCTTCCAACCCGCATCCATTTGATCAGCGAGTAGGGGATAAAACCGTGCCCAGTTTTTTGCCGCAAAATGGTATTGCTGGTTAAGGTTTCCCGGAATAGACAACCAGGCCTTTGTGAGGCCGTCATCCGGAGCCAATATCAGGCGGGCAATAGCAGGAATCAGGTCTTTTTTCAGTGCATCCCCGCCAAAGCTGATGATCTGCCCATCCTCTCCTCTTTCCCTGGCTCCAAAATAACCGGTGGGACCCTGTTTTAAGGCCCTTCCTGTATAGGGTGAATAGATGGTTTCTCCTTCCACAGCCCAGGTCTTGAATGACTTGCCTGTATCGGGGCAAATGGCCGTTCCCCGGGATTTCTTGCCAAAAGGTTCTTCAGCTAAGTCCTGCAGTAATCCCGCTTTTCTTTCCTGAAAACCCGCCTCATCGGGATAGCTTTTGCAGTCCCATACTTGCTGTCCCCTGACAGCCTCCCCTGCAAGGAATAGCCATAGAAAACAAAAGAAAAGGCTGGAAACAGCCTTTTCTTTTGCTTTCTGCATCCAAGAATTAGTTATCAAGATTTGGATTGAGGTCAACTTCATTTTGTGGTATGGGTTGCCAGGTTCGGGATGTCCAGGGAATGCCTCCTGCCCCCCTGTCTCCATTTGGAATTTCCTTTTCCAGCGCCTGCAGGTAATACAAACGGTCATTTTCGAAAACCAATTCTTTCATTCTTTCCACTTCAATGACCTCTTCAGACATGGGGCCCGTATAGCTTTCCAGTCCTGCCCGGTTTCTTACTGCATTCAAATCTCCCCTTGCTCCTTCCTCGTCTCCTCTGGAAAACCTCAGAAAAGACCGTGTCAGGTAGGCCTCTGCGGATCGCATCAGCGGCAGGCTGGAAACCCGGTTGGAAGCCTCAGGCTCTCCTGCCCGGTACCACTTGTGCCCCCAAACT
Organism: Cyclobacterium sp. SYSU L10401; assembly: GCF_010993705.1. Lineage (GTDB taxonomy): Bacteria > Bacteroidota > Bacteroidia > Cytophagales > Cyclobacteriaceae > Cyclobacterium. The sequence continues at coordinate 24,230 of NZ_WOFO01000018.1, forward strand.
TCCCTTTGGTTTAAACCCTGATAAGCTGGCCGAGGGTCCTCATTGGGGCCAAAAGAAATGAATAACTGCTGGTAACGCTTATCGTTCATCGCTTCCTCATGGTTATCCCATCCTGTCATGGTTTTAAAGTGCTCACTCAGCGACATGATTTGATTGTTGTTAAACCTGTCGGTGAGGTTCCACCTTCCATTTGGATCGGAGTAGCCCAGCCACCTGGAAACGACCGGAGGCTTCCATTGGGTTTGTGAACCCGAAGTCACGTACTGGAAGATCACTTCATTGCCTTTTACCCCAAACTGATCCTTGTTCCAGGCCTCTATGGGATCCTCATCCAGCGGGTATCTCCCGGAATTGAGAATTACATCTGCATGCTCCTCTGCCTGTTGCCAGTTTCTCATTTGAAAATTTACCTGCATGGCTAGAAAATGGGCCGCCATTTTATTTTGCCGGTCCACATACGCAGGAGGATCCCTATCTGGATCGTATTCCTCGGGCAGGAGTTCTATGGCCTGCTCTAAATCGGCCAGAATCTGATCGTAAACCTCCTGAACGGTGGAAGGTGCGGGGTTATCAAATGCCGAATTGGGCAAACGATTTTTGATGATGATGGCTGGCGCATCATTGTCAGCCCCGTAGGGCGGAGCAAAAATTTTCACCATATTAAAATTCACCCATGCCCTGAGCCAATACGCTTCCCCAAGTATCCTTGGTGTCCAATGGCTTTGTTGGTCTTCGAAGGCTCCATTTCTGTCTATCCAGTCTATGACCGCATTAGCTGCCAACAATACCGCATAGCCTGCGTTCCAATTTCGGGTGGGTTGAGAATGGGTATTGTTGGAAAAATCCCTGCTGTACCAATCTATGGCATCCTGCCCCACTACCCCAAGCTCATCCATTAGCTTGCCTACATCTGAAATCGTGGCCGAATAAATGGCCTGGTTACCATGTATACCCTGAAAGCCCCCGGATCCACCGGCTACCCAAAGGGCACCATTTACCAATTGTTCCAAATCCTGGGTGTTTCTGGGATCAGCAAATCCGTTGGAAACCACCCCCACATCTTCCAGCCATTGATCCTCACATGACCAGCATAAGGTCATGAGCAATAAAAAGACTGTTTTGAATGTATAACTATTGAATCTTATCGTTTGCATGTTCTTTTTAGTTTAGGTTTAAAAAGTAAATGAAACTCCTCCGGTAATCGTCCTTAACTGAGGAAAAGGACTCCCACCAATAAATCCCTGCCGCAGGTTTCTGTTTTGCCTGTCGGAGTCAAAATTGGCTACCTCCGGATCAAATCCATCATAGCCGGTAAATGTCAGCAAATTGGTCGCATTGACATACACCCTACCCCCTTTGATCCTAGCTTTGGAAAGCAGGGCGGCAGGTAAGGTATAGCTCAACTGTACATTTCTGAGTCGGATAAAGGAACCGTCCTGCAGGTATAGGGAGGTGGACCCGGGTCTTGCCATAGGCTCATTCTCCCGGGTTCGTTTCAGGTAACTTTGCCGTGGCAAGGAGCCGTTTGGATTGTCAGGGGTCCATACCCTGTCTTCCAGATCAGCCCTGAAATTGGACCCTCCGGATACTTCCACCCGGTTGCCATCGTACAGGTAATTTCCGCCCTGGAAGGAAAAGAATATGGTCAGGTCCAGTCCCTTGTATGAAAAGGTGTTCTGCAAGCCGCCAAAATACGTGGGCAAACCACTTTTACCTTCAAACTCCACCCTGTTTTGCTGAGCAGCAGCAGGGGTTGCCAAAATGGTTTCTCCTGTTTTTTCTATGATGCCGGTTTCGTTGAAAAGGTCCTGATTGATTTCGTAAATGTATTCGTAACCTGTTTCCGGATCTATAAAGGCGTGTTCGGCCATGAAGTAAGTACCCAGTCGATTGCCTGTCCTGGTAATGGTGGCTCCTTGTACGATGCCGAGGTTATTCTCATCCAGTCTGGGAACCAGGCTCATCACCCGGTCCTTCACCAGTGTCAGGTTGAAATCTGTTCGCCAACTAAAGCCTTCCGGGCGGTCTATATTGATCGTATTCAGGGAAATCTCCACCCCCCGGTTTCTCAAATCCCCGATATTGGTCCAGATGGCAGAACTTCCCAGTAAAATCCCCTGGGAAGGAGGGATGGGATTGAGTAACAGCATATTTTTTACATCCTGCTGGTAAAACCCAACCGAACCGCTAATCCGTGATTGGTAGGCTTCAAAATCCAGGGAAGCATCAAAGGTATTGATCTCCTCCCACTGAATATCCGGAACACCGATGACGCTCTGAATGATACCCGATCCAAAGGAGTAGGCGGGCCAGGTAACATACCGGTTTTCCAATACATTGGGAATATCCGCATTGCCGGTTCGTCCAAAGCTCGCCCGGAGCTTCAAAAACTCTACCGGGCCCAAATTACTTGCAAAATCCTCTTCACTGATTATCCATCCCCCAGAGAGGGCAGGAAACTGACCGTAACGGTTATCCCGACCAAAAACCGAGGCACCATCCCGTCTGAAACTAGCCATCGCATAATACTTTTCGTTAAAGTTGTAATTCAACCTTCCAAAATAACTCTGTATCCTGAATTCCGGAAAAGTACCGGTTACCAGGGAAATGACATTATCTCCTGCCGTTTCTCCAATATTGAAATCCGAAGAAACCAGGTTCTCAGCCCGGGCATCGGTCCTGAAAAAATTCCTTCTCTGCCGCTCCGCACCTGCTACCAGGGTAAAACTATGATCCTCTATTTTTTTGGTATAGGTAGCATAGGCATTTAGGTTCAGGTTATTCCTCAGGGTATTACCTACTTCTCCATACCTGGAAATCCGAATGGCATCACTTACATGGTAAGTAGATTTAGTATACCAGGTATCGATAGCTCCTTCTGCTCTCAGGCTAAGCCCTTCGACCGGAGTATATTCCACAAATACATTGCTGATATTCCGGTAGTTCTCTGCTTTATCAAAGTAATTGGATGGCAGATTGGCTACAATGGGGTTCCTGCCCCCAAAGGGATCGAAATAACTGCCATCATCCAAAAAAACAGGTAATACCGGTACCGCTCCTCCAAGGGCTGATCCATATCCTCCCCTGTTTCCACGGTCTGGCCGGCCTCCATTTGGATTGGCCTCGTTGCTTCCCCCCAACTGTCCCCTCTGGTTTTCAAAATAATTGAAATTGCTTTTGATACCTGTCTTGAGGTTGTCCAATATATTGAAATCCAGGTTGGCACGCAATCCATAGGTTTGTAACCGCTGTGCGTTCATCAGGCCTTTGTGATCCTGATACCTTAAGGATAAAAAATAGGAAGCTTTTTCATTACCCCTGGTCGCTGATACGGTTACATCTTCTATAGAACCCTGGCGCCAGATAGGAGATAACCAGTCCGTGCCTCCGGAAGCGGCTACTTGTTCTACCATCTGCCGGGTCAGGTATTGGTTGGGCGTATCTATAAAAGAACTTACCAAACCACCATCTACCACAGGATCCCAGCCTCGGTCAAAACCATCATTGGCAAATGCCTGGTCTACCATCCGCAGCCATTGCTCTCCATTGGCCAGGTCAACCATATTGGCAGGTTCCTGCACCCCATAACTGTAATTGAAATTTACACTGCTTTGCCCATCCTTTCCGGACTTGGTGGTCACCAGGATCACACCATTGGCCCCTCTGGAGCCATAAATAGCGGTAGCGGCAGCATCCTTCAGGATTTGAATGTCCTCAATATCGGCTGGATTAATGGACATAAAAGAATTGATGCCTCCTTGCCCGGTCAGCTCCTGGGTAAGGGGAAAGCCATCTACTACGATCAGGGGCTCAGATCCTGCTGAAATGGAGGAGGTACCTCTGATCAGAATCCGTGAGGGAGCACCCGGTACACCGCTTCCCTGATTTACCTGTACACCAGCCGCGCGACCCTGTAGGGCTGCATCAAAGGAAGGCACCTGCACTTTTGCCAAATCATCTCCCTTGACAGAGGAAATATTGCCGGTTACCTCTCTTTTTATCTGACTACCATAACCGGTCACCACCACTTCTTCCAGGTAATTGTCATCTGCTTTCAGGGTAATGTCAAATTCGGACCCATTTTCCAGGTTTACCCTTTCCCTTTGAAATCCAATAAAGGAAAAAATCAAATAACCCGTATCCGGAGTTTCCAGCGAAAACCTCCCATCCAAATCTGTAACGGTACCGGAAGAAGCTCCCTCTACAAAAACAGATACGCCGGGTAGCGGCTCCCCACCGTTGTCTCTGACAATACCGGTCACCGTTTTAAAAATATCCAATTCAGCTTTTTCTTTAGCTTTTGTTTTGGGTTTGCGGTTAACCGCAATGGTATTGTTAATTTGTTTGAAGTGGAGCCCGGTCTTCCCGGATACTTCCTGAAGAATATCAGCAACAAATTCGGCATGAGCGGTCAATTCCACCTTCTGGTTTAAATTGACCTTCCTGTCGTAATAAAAAAACCGAAGTTCACTTTTGGCCTCAATGGTTTTGAAAATCTCCTGAATGCTGTGTTCTCCACCGTGGATTCGGATACTGATTTCATCGATACTCTTGACTTGCCCATTGGCTGTTCCCGCCAGTACGGAGGCCATGGTAATGACGAGAAATGCGTAGCCATAAAGGACAAATTTGACAGACATAATTATTATGCGTAATAAATTTTTCATAATTTAGAACGTTAGATTAAACATTTATTCATTAATCGCCTGGAGCAACTGTGTTGGAAATGATGCTTGCGACAGGCTTGAAGTTTGGTCTTTGGCCAGAGGAGGTATTGCGAGTACCTTCCCTGGCCTTTTTTTCATAGGCAAAAGGGTTAAAATTGAATCATCACTTTTTTATCTGCTGTTTCGAAAGTAAATTCCTCCGAAAACTGAATGGTTTGCAACACATTGATTAGGTTTTCATTATTCTTAAATGTCCCGGAAAAGCCTCCACTTGTGGGGTAGGCTCCCGACACAGTGATATCTACGCCGTACCACCTTTCCAATTGGGTAACCAGGTCCATAAATGAAACCTGTTCAAAATGAAGGACGCCTTCCTTCCAAAATAGGGTCTGCTCCAAATTGGCATTAAAAGTTGCCTGCAATTCACTGGAATCCTTCCTTAAGGTAATTCCCTGTCCCGGATCCAAAAACGTCCTGTTTTCGGTATTAGAAACCTCAGCTTTTACCTTTCCTGATACCAGGACCAGGGACACCCGAGCTTCTTCGGGAAAAGTTTTGATATTGAAGGAAGTACCCAAAGCTGTAGTGATCAAATCGCCGGCTTCCACGGCAAAAGGATGTAAGGAGTCTTTGGCTACTTCAAAATAGGCTTCACCATCCAGAAATATCCTTCTATCGGATTTAAAATTTTCCGGGTACCGTATACTGCTTTCAGCATTCAGGTAAACCTTGGATCCATCATTGAGGTGAATAAGGGTCTTTTTGCCAGCGGGATTGGCTTTTTCCACCCATTGAATGGCTTCTGTTTCTACGGTGGATTCTGTATCAGTATGGAAATAAGAAGTGTAAAAATAAAAGCCCAGTAGTAGACTTATTGAAGCTGCCACGGCCAATCGGATATAGGGAAGCCCAAAAATGGTAGCAGCTGCTTTCTGGTCTTCATCATTGCTTTTCCTTGCCTCAAGTGACCTGAGTTCTTGCCATATCTTCGATTTCAGGTCTTCTGCCTCCCATTCCGGATACTCTTCCGTGGCCAAATCTTCTTTCAGCATCTCGTCAAACTCTTCCGAAAAAAACCGGTCTGACTCCGGACCTTTCAGCCAGTTGGAAAGCAACTTCCCTTCAGCCTTACTTAACCTTGACGACAACAGTTTTTTAAGTAACTCTTTGATCATATAATAAAAGATGGTCTTTCATTATATACTAGCTTCGAGTGGGAAAAAATACTTGTAAAAAAAGTTAAAAATGTTATATTTTTAAAAAAACGAATAAAAAATTCAAAAAATTTAAATTTTTAACCTGTTTTTATAGAAATTCGAATAAGCCAGTTCCTGCCCACCATAAGATCTTTTCTGTATTTATTTTCGATTTTATGGTTTTATTGGCCAGGTAAATTTGATTCTCCACCCTTCTCTTGGGCACCTTCAGCCGGATGGCAATTTCATCTATACTCAAATTTTCCTTGTTTTTCAATTCAAAGACCTGGCGTTGTCCCTTGGGTAACTTGCTGGCAAATTTATATACCCATTTCATCAGGTCATTGATGATGTACCTGTATTCTCCTTCCGTATCTGCGGACTCAGGTTCCATCTGGTTTTCCAACTGAACAAAAACTTTCTCCAGTAATAACCTTTTTTTTCTTTTGATAATAAAAGATTTGGCAATTTTATAGATGTAAGCATTCAGAGACAAATCAACATTTAACGCTTCCTTTCTTTGCCAAACTTTTAAAAATACTTCCTGGACGATCCCTTCTGCATCTTCATGTGGGAGGCCAAACTTACGGGAATAATGGTAAAGTTTTTTGGCGTATTGATCGAAAAGCATCGCAAAAGCCCTTTCTTCTCCCTTTTTTAAAGACGAAATACATAACTCCTCAACTGGTCTCAACTTTTCCATTTCAGGTCATTTTTGGGAATGTACCTTCCAAAACTACCATTTAAATTAAGATTTGCAAAAGGTACCCTGTCCAATAAATCACTTTTAAGGTTGAAATTGTTTAAGAAAACCGGTCAAATTCCCTTTCAGTTTTCACTAATCAAGATTATCCGGATTCCAATACATCTTGACTTTATCCTCTCTGACCCGAATGCTGACATTCTCATTGGGTTCAACAATTTCTCCATCCACATGAAAAGGGGCCCTGGTTAAATTAACAATTTCCACCTGATCTGTAGACCAGACCTGAACGAAATCCAGACCTGAAATGTCCTCTCTCATTACACCATAAGTCAATTCAAGCCAGTCCTGAAACCCATTGGGATTCAAGACAATAATTTCAAATATCCCATCATCCATCCTGCTTCCCGGATTAATGGTTGCTCCGGTTCCGTATTTTGACCCATTGGCCACAATCAACATTTTCGCCTCCACGTTTTCTTCCCTTCCTGCAAGACCAATTTTGAATGAATACGGTTTGATTTCAAATAAGCTGGATAAAGAACTTTTAAAATAGGAAGCCATTCCCCTTTCGTCTTTCTCCTCAAATTTTTTGATCATACCTGCATTTAAGCCAAAATCAGCCAGATGCAGGCTCACTTGTCCATTTACATCCAGCAGATCCATGGCTATGGTACTTCCTGCCTGCAGACTTGCCAAGCTGTCTTCCCAGGTCTCCAGTCCCAGACAGGTAGCCAGGCCATTGGCCGAACCAAAGGGTATGGGCAGCAACTTGATTTTTTTTCCCTCCAGGGCCTCTGCTACCATTTTGATCGTGCCATCGCCTCCGCCTACCAAAATCAACTCGTAATCCCCATCTTTTACCAGTTTCTTTATTTTTTCTCTATCCTTTTCTCCCGTAGTCTTCCATAATTCATAATTGCTCAAATGATCACAAATAGACGCAATGATATCATCTTTGTCAGGCATATCTCCTGAAAACGGATTGTATATAAATAAGGCATTTTGCTTTATCATAAGATATAAAGAACTGATAAATTTGATTGAAATAATTACAAATATCCTTCCTATCTGTCAAAAATTATGTAGGAGAATTAATTGAAACAAATCAGGTGCCAAATTGACAAAAAAATACTCCGACATCTTTCAAAAAGACTGGCTCAAGCCTGATTTTAAAGAATTAAGTCTCTGAAAGTTACAGAAAAGAAAAAAATAATCACAACCATCTTACGAGACCCAAGTCCACCGAATGATTGTGATTGTAGCCAAAAAATAATAATTGTGATCAAAAACATCAATTTGGTGGTAATGACCACCGGATTCTAATTTATTGTCACCTACCAAATGCTCAAACCATTTTCTTTTTTGTCCGGACTGCCAAATAAATGGTACACCAACATCAACTCGTGGGTAGCGTTGGGCAATAAATAGGATTTGACCATGGGTGCCTCATAAACATAACCTAGCCTAAACCCTTCAAATAGCACCCCCAGCTGGTAGCTGTTGGCGTAGTTCACCCTATGACCGCCGCCAATCCAAAGTTTGTCCATCAGCAGCAACTTGACATTAAACTCTACATTATCAGGCAGGTCCTCCTGAAAGCGGTACATCAGGTTGGAGGCCAGCATCATTTGATCCCCTACCTTGCTTCGGTAACCGGCCTGAAAAATATTGACCGGGGGCTTGCGGTCCATAAAGATATCCCCCGAGCTCAGAGCACCCCCATTTACGTTATGGACTGCGTAGGAAACATAGTATTTTTCATGGGTAAATGCCAGACCCAGGTTAAAATCCAAGACTTCCATCCTGGCAAAGCCATTGGCATACTGCATCATCATGGGATCATTTCCCTGCTCTGCGGTAAGGCGGCTGCCGTCCAGACGGGTATGGTTGTAATTTACACCAGCTCCCAGACGAAGGTTGGTAGATTTGTTGATTCGGATCCTTGAGGCATAGCTGACAATCAATTCATTTTCCAAAAAAGGACCATACTGATCCGAAAACAGGTTCATCGCCACTGCATTTTTTCCCAAAAGGGCAGCATTGGCATTGCCACCCAATTCGGCAAAGTCCAAGGCTGCGGAAAAAAAGTAGGTTTTGGGAGCACCCTCCCAGCCAGCCCACTGGTTGCGGACCAATCCCCTTAAGGTAGAGCCCTCATAACCCGTCAGTCCCGGGTTATAGTAACTTTGCAAGTGACTAAACTGAGAAGTATATTTCCGGGACTGTCCCTCTGCTGTGACAACAGCTAAAAATAGGATCGCTATGGATAAGTAAAACTTTTTCATTTCCTTGGCTTTTTCTGGTTAAAAATGGCCGGCCTGCCCATGCAAGCCGGCACTCAATTTATTTTTTTAATATATTCAACATCCCTTTTCTGGTTTCTCCGGTTTCTTTTACCTGGACAGTCCAATAATAGGTCCCTACCGGCAAATCCACCCCTTCAAAGGTACCGTCCCAGCGGAGATCGGGATCCTGCGTATAGAACACCCTTTTGCCGCTTCGTTCAAAAATCTGGATGCTCACCCCGGAATAGTGCCGCAATTCAGGAACGCCCCAACCATCGTTGATACCGTCACCGTTAGGTGTGAAACTGTTGTAAACCTCGATTTCGCTTACCGATATTCGGACCCTGTTGATCTCCAACAAGCGGTCCATCACGTTGCCATCCCTGTCTGTCACCCGCACCAATACCTGGAACATGGTTTTTCCTTCCGCCCTTTCAGGACTGTTCCAGTAGAGCTGGCCGGAGGAGATTTCAAAGAAACTGTTGTCATACAATCCCTCAGGCAATTCCAGTTGATGAATTTCATCCACCGCATCGATCACCTCCAATTCGCCTATCTGTACCACTGCGTTTGCTTCTTCGGCTTCAAACTCACTGTTTGTTATCAAAAGGTTGGAGGGTGCTTGTTTTGGATCTACCACCAGGGTCAATTTTGCCTGCTGGTTTTCCGGGTTCTCGTGCACGCTGCCCAAATCCAGGCCGCCGGTGAGGGTATATTGTCCGCTGGACAACACGTCCACTACTGAACTATCCCAGGTAACGGGTAGGTTGATAATTTCATCCCGGTCAGTAATCACCAGGACCGTGGCCGGTAGTTCGGGAATGATATCCCCCCATGTCATATGGACAGGTGCGATCTCCAGTACATCCACTACCACAATTTCAATGATTGCGAATTGGTTTCCGGTAAATTGAACCTGATAGTTTTTCCCTGCATCCAGACTGCCCTGATGGATGGTATAAGTTCCGGGTGCTTCTCCCCCTTCCCTTTCCAGATGGCCGCTGATGACTTCATAGCCATCATTTCCTTCAAAGCCGCTTGCCAGGTAGGTGAACTCAGGATCGTTATCCCCAAAGGTTTTGAATAAACCGCTGTTGGCTTTTACTTCCAGCGTTTTAGGCATCACTTCCAGTATTCCGGCCACCATTTTTATCTGGTAATTGAAATCTTCAGCTCCTGACAGGGTGATCGGGTGAACCCCAACCCCAGTTTCCAGGGTGACATAAGTTGTGATTTCAGGTAATACATTTACCTCGGTATCCCCATTAACCAGACCGCTATAGCTAAAGGTCAGGGATGGATTCGCTTCGCCGTACACTTTAGACTTGTCATCTGCCGTGATGGTCAAGGCGGCTGGTGTTACTTCCAGTTCGCCTGTTACCAGGCTGATGTCGTAATTCGCATCCGATCCCCCGGTTAAAGTGACCGGATAGGTGCCTACGCTAGAGCTCCCTGTGGCAGTCGTGCTGATACCCGGTTCCTCACTCACTTCCGTGTCCTCGTTGACCAGACCGGTATAGGTAAAGGTCAGGGATGGATTCGCTTCCCCATATATCTTCGACTTATCATCGGCAGTGATGGTCAGGGTGGCCTGGGTGATTTCCAGTTCGCCGGCTACCAGGCTGATGTCGTAGTTCGCATCCAATCCCCCGGTTAAAGTGACCGGATAGGTGCCTACGCTAGAGCTCCCTGTGGCAGTCGTGCTGATACCCGGTTCCTCACTCACTTCCGTGTCCCCATTGACCAGACCGGTATAGGTAAAGGTCAGGGATGGATTCGCTTCGCCGTACACTTTTGATTTATCATCTGCCGTGATTGTCAATGCAGCTTGTGTTACTTCCAGTTCACCAGCTACCAGGCTGATGTCGTAATTCGCATCCGATCCCCCGGTTAAGGTGACAGGGTAAGTCCCTACATTGGAGCTGGCTGTGGCAGTCGTGCTGATACCCGGTTCCTCGCTCACTTCCGTATCCTCGTTGACCAGACCGGTATAGGTAAAGGTCAGGGATGGATTCGCTTCGCCGTACACTTTTGATTTATCATCTGCGGAGATGGTCAATGCAGCTTGTGTTACTTCCAGTTCACCAGCTACCAGGCTGATGTCATAGTTCGCATCTGAACCACCGGTCAGGGCAATGGGGTAAGTCCCTACATTGGAGCTGGCTGTGGCAGTCGTGCTGATACCCGGTTCCTCACTCACTTCCGTGTCCCCATTAACCAGACCGCTATAGCTAAAGGTCAGGGATGGATTCGCTTCGCCGTACACTTTAGACTTGTCATCTGCCGTGATGGTCAAGGCGGCTGGTGTTACTTCCAGTTCGCCTGTTACCAGGCTGATGTCGTAATTCGCATCCGATCCCCCGGTTAAAGTGACCGGATAGGTGCCTACGCTAGAGCTCCCTGTGGCAGTCGTGCTGATACCCGGTTCCTCACTCACTTCCGTGTCCCCATTGACCAGACCGGTATAGGTAAAGGTCAGGGATGGATTCGCTTCCCCATACACTTTCGACTTATCATCTGCCGTAATGGTCAAGGCGGCTGGTGTTACTTCCAGTTCACCAGCTACCAGGCTGATGTCGTAATTCGCATCCGATCCCCCGGTTAAGGTGACAGGGTAAGTCCCTACATTGGAGCTGGCTGTGGCAGTCGTGCTGATACCCGGTTCCTCGCTCACTTCCGTATCCTCGTTGACCAGACCGGTATAGCTAAAGGTCAGGGATGGATTCGCTTCCCCATACACT
>NZ_WOFO01000019.1:0-848 GCF_010993705.1 Cyclobacterium sp. SYSU L10401
TTGTTTTGATCTTGATGGGGGGTTGTCGGCGGTTACCGGGAATTGGTTAAGGGTTAAGGGCCTGGTTTTATGTAGTTGTTCCTTTCTTTTGTTTTGATCATGATGGGTGGTTGTTGGCGGTTACCGGGAATTGGTTAAGGGTTAAGGGCCTGGTTTTATGTAGTTGTTCCTTTCTTTTGTTTTGGCCTTGATGGGGGGTTGTTGACGTTTATCGGGAATTTGTTAAGGGTTAAGGGACTGGTTTTATGTAGTTGCTCCTTTCTTTTTTTTGGCCTTGATGGGGGGTTGTTGACGTTTATCGGGAATTGGTTAAGGGTTAAGGGCCTGATTTTATGTAGTTGCTCCTTTCTTTTGTTTTGGCCTTGATGGGGGGTTGTTGACGTTTATCGGGAATTGGTTAAGGGTTAAGGGCCTGGTTTTATGTAGTTGTTCCTTTCTTTTGTTTTGGCCTTGATGGGTGGTTGTTAACGTTTATCGGGAATTGGTTAAGGGTTAAGGGCCTGGTTTTATGTAGTTGCTCCTTTCTTTTGTTTTGGCCTTGATGGGGGGTTGTTGGCGGTTACCGGGAATTGGTTAAGGGTTAAGCGCCTGGTTTTATGTAGTTGCTCCTTTCTTTTGTTTTGATCTTGATGGGTGGTTGTTGGCGGTTACCGGGAATTGGTTAAGGGTTAAGGGCCCGGTTTTATGTAGTTGTTCCTTTCTTTTGTTTTGGCCCTGGTGGGTGATTGTTGACGGTTATCGGGAATTTGTTAAGGGTTAAGGGCCCGGTTTTATGTAGTTGTTCCTTTCTTTTGTTTTGGCCCTGGTGGGTGATTGTTGACGGTTATCGGGAATTTGTTAAGGGTTAA
>NZ_WOFO01000019.1:946-25139 GCF_010993705.1 Cyclobacterium sp. SYSU L10401
AAGCGGTTGTGCAAAAATCGGTTGGATTTTTGAGCTTACTATTGTTTAACCCTTAACCACCAAGGCTGAATCCAACATCACGGAAACTGAATCAAAGCCGCAACATAAAATCCAGCCAGTACCGATCCTCCTTATCCCTTAACAACCACGGTTGAATTCACCACAAGCAAACCTGCCTCAAACCAGGCGCATAAAGACCAGCCGGAACCGAACCAAATTAACCCTTAACCACTAGATGAAGACTTAGTGACTGAGAGACGGAGGGACTAGGTACGTACTGAAATTTTTAGTCTCAAAGGACACGGAGAGCCCCGGAGGACACGGATTTATGGTTTAATTGGTTAACGGCTTGATTGGTTAACTGATGGGAAATGTTCGGGTGTTTGTTGTCGTACTTGCTTTTTTAATTCGAACTTTATCTCGTCTCCTCAAACCAGTCTTCAAAAACGAACTGAAAGTCAACTAACGCAAACCCTGTATTCTAACCCCGGGTAAGCCGACAAAAGAGGCGCAGCCCGGGGATAGGGGAAATGACCCACCCTGCATTGGCTATCCAGCTACTCAACGGTGAAGCCGGCTTTCCGCCAATGCCCGGGCAGGTTTAGGACCACCCCCCGGGCCCCGTCCTAAAACAGGAGGGGGAGGCAAGTCAACCATGTGCGTACTGAAATTTTTTGTCACGGAGGGCACAGAGAGCCGCGAAGGACACGGATTTATGGTTTAATTGGTTAACGGCTTGATTGGTTAACTGATGGGAAATGTTCGGGTGTTTGTTGTCGTACTTGCTTTTTTAATTCGAACTTTATCTCGTCTCTTCAAACCAGTCTTCAAGAACGAACTGAAAGTCAACTAACCCAAACCCTGTATTCTAACCCCGGGTAAACCGACAAAGGAGGCGCAGCCCGGGGATAAGGGTACTGCCCCTTCCTGCATTGGCTATCCAGCTGCTCAACGGTGAAGCCGACTTTCCGCCAATGCCCGTGAAGGTTTAGGACCACCCCCCGGGCCCCCTCCTATAACAGGAGGGGGAGGAAAGGCAACCATGTGCGTACTGAAATTTTTTGTCACGGAGGGCACAGAGAGCCGCGAAGGACGCAAAGGGAGGATGTGTGGATGTGTTGATGGTTGCTTCCGGTGCCTGAGCGGAGTCGAAGGCACCCTTAACCAACTCGGCTGAATCCAACACCACGGAAACTGAATCAAAGCCGCAACATAAAATCCAGCCAGTACCGATCCTCCTTAACCCTTAACAACCACGGTTCAATTAAAAATCAAGCCACATTGCCTAAGATCAGGTTTGATTCTCCCAAAACCTTCCGAGCCAATTAACCCTTAACATCCACGGCTGATCCCAAAACAAGCCCCAAATGCAAAAAGGCCAGACCCTAAAGCCCAGCCGATTACGATCCATTTTAACCCTTAACAAACAGGTTCGAGCGTAAGCTAATCTGTGTTATCCGTGGTGAATCATTTGGTCTACTGGCCCGTTTTTTTTACAATTCCGCCAGGTTTTCTTTGGCCAATTCAAAATCGGGGCTCAGGGCCAGGGCTTCTTCGAAGGCGGTCCTGGCTTCTTCGGTGCTGCCCTGGTCTTTGTATATCAGGCCTTTCAGGTTCTGGGCGGCGGCCAACATGCTGACTTCCTGCATGGAATTGTCTTCTTTGGGGAAGTTCAGGTTCTGTTCGGCAGCTTTCCGGTCTTTGATCAGCATATCTACCGAATTCAGGGCCTCCCCATACTTCTTCAGGCTGTACTGCAGGTAACTGGTTTTGTACAGGCTAAACAGGTCGCCGGACAGGAGGTGCAGGGATTCGAAATGGGGCAGGGCACGCTCCAGGGCTCCCAGCTGTTCCAGGGAAAAGGCAGCCACTTCCAGTCCCACCAGGCTTTCGTCGTTTCTCTCCAAAATGTCCAGCGCTACCAGGGCGGAGGAACCATATTGCTCCATCTCAAAATACAGGGAAGCCAGGGTTTCGGGATAGGAAAGGTTATTGGGATTTCTTTCCATCAGTTCATACAACTTCATTTTTGCCACGGAAGCGTCGTTGTACCGCATGGCAAGGGCATAAATCCGGTTGTCCGAATTGTTTCTGGCCTTATTGCTATCTGCAGGAACAGTGGCCGGTACTGCAGCTTCCGCATTGGTACTATCCTGGGCCATTACTACAGGCTGTACACCTGCGCACAGCAATAAAATCAATACAGCGTATTTCATAGTCATTTTTATTCTTTGGTTTTTTTCTCTAATCCTTTTTTGGAAGCCAGCTCATACATCAACTGCAAAGCTTCCTTTTTATTGTTTTGTATCTGCCCTTCGAGAATGGCTTCCTTGATCTCTTCCTTGAGGTCTCCCACCACCCGGGAGGGTTTGAGGCCAAATATAGCCATGATTTCATCACCAGATACCGGCGGCTGAAAGTTTCTTAGCTGGTCTTTGGCTTCCACTTCCTGCAATTTCTTTTCTACTTTATCGAAATTGGCCAGAAAACGTTTGACTTTATGGTCATTTTTTGAAGTGACATCCGCCCGGCAAAGTTGCATCAGGTCCTCCACATCATCCCCTGCTTCAAAGAGCAGCCTTCTCAGGGCCGCATCGGTCACCTTGTCATTGACCAGTGCGATGGGTCTGAGATGCAATTTTACTAATTTCTGCACATATTTCATCCTTTCGTCCATGGGCAATTTCAATCTCCTGAAAATCCCGGGTGTCATCCTGGCACCCTTGTCTTCATGCCCGTGGAAGGTCCAGCCCACTTTTTGGTTGAAACGCTTGGTGGCGGGCTTGGCAATGTCGTGCATGATGGCCGCCCAGCGCAACCAGAGATCATCCGTACGGGCGGACAGGTTGTCCAGCACCTGCAAGGTATGGTAAAAATTGTCTTTATGGGACTTGTCCCCCACCGAATCCACCCCCTGCAGGGCTACCATTTCGGGAAAAAACTCTGCCAGCAAACCGCTGACAAAAAGCAGCTTGAACCCATAGGAAGGCTTTTCGGTCCTGATGATCTTGTTCAGCTCATCGATGATCCTTTCTCCGGAAATGATGGACAGGCGGGAGGCATTGTGCATGATCCCGTCAAAGGTGTCCGGCGCAATATCGAATTTCAGCTGAGCCGCAAAGCGGATGGCCCGCAGCATGCGCAGGGGGTCGTCTGAAAAGGTGAGGTTCGGATTGGTAGGGGTGCGGATGATTTTCCGCTTCAGGTCCTTTACCCCATCGAAGGGATCCAGCAGCTCGCCGTAATTGGCATGATTCACCGCAATACCCAGGGTATTGATCGTAAAATCCCGGCGTTCCTGGTCCTCCTGCAAGGTTCCGGCCTCCACCTTGGGCTTTCGGGAGTCGGTTTGGTAGGATTCCTTTCGGGCTCCGACAAACTCCACTTCCCAGTCACCCACCTTGATCATGGCTGTACCAAAGTTTTTGAATACCGAAATGGGGGGTTGGCCTTCCAGGCTTTGGGAAACCGCCCTGGCCAGGCGGATGCCATCCCCTATGCAAACGAAATCTATGTCTTTGCTGGGCCTTTCCAATAAAATATCCCTCACATATCCTCCCACCAGGTAGGTTTCCATGCCCAGCTGGTCGGCCACTGCGCCTACCTGTCGAAAAATGGGTACTTTATCTATCGCACTTGTCAGATTCATGTATGTATAATTTTCACCTTACCATCGGCATGCAACTCCATGGCTTTGGATCCTTTTTCCTGCAAGGGAAAAGGCTGCTCCCCCATCAGAACCGGCTGTTCCGGCTTTTCCGTCCATCGCAAGACCACCGTTTCCCGGAGTTCAAACAGCAAGCGGTGCCAGTAAGGTGATTTGATCAGTGCAAATTTAATTAATCCCGGGGAATTCACGCCATTGCCGAAACCATTTACCGGAGGACTGTGAAAAATCACCTTATCCGGCGCATATTCCACGATGTCCAGGGCCACTTCCGAAAAATTACCCACCAAAGCCTGCAACTGGTACACTTCATGGATCAGAAAAATGCCCCCTGCTCCGGTTGGGTTACTGCCTGCGGACAGCCATTCAAAAACCTTGTCCCGGCTATCCTGAAAGGTAATTTTACCTGTTTGTCTGAATTGGGCTTTTACTGAGCGGTGGTCCACCTGATTTTATTTTATTTCAAAAAACCTCTTTGGCTACTTTATAAGTGGCATCTGCCCTGCTCATGGTGTAGTAGTGCAGGGTAGGTACCCCGTAGGCTATCAATTCCTTGCTTTGCTGGATGGCCCAGGCAATCCCTACCTCCTTTACATCGGCATTGCTCTTGCATTTTTCCAGGGCAGCCAACAAGTCATCCGGCAGGTCCAGGAAAAAAATCCTGGGCAGGTTGACGATCTGGGAAAGGGTGGTAATGGGTTTGAGCCCCGGAATGATGGGAATGTCGATCCCCATTTCCCGCACCTTTTCCACAAAAGCAAAATACTTGCGGTTGTCAAAAAACATCTGGGTGACCACATAGCTGGCGCCGGCATCCACTTTGGCCTTCAATTTTTTCAGGTCATAGTTCATGCTGGGTGCCTCAAAATGCTTTTCCGGGTAGCCTGCCACGCCCACACAAAAATCGGTTTGAAAGCCTACCTCCGTCTCGTCATGCAGGTAGCGGCCATGGTTCATGCCTATGATTTGCTCCACCAGGCCGGAAGCATACCTGTGGCCTTCCTTGTGGGGCACAAAATTGGCATCGGTCTTGGGGGCATCGCCCCGGAGGGCCAGTACATTTTCCACACCGATAAAATAGAGGTCGATCAGGGCATTTTCCGTCTCCTCCTTGGAAAACCCACCGCAGAGCAAATGGGGCACGGCATCTGTTTTGAACCGGTTCATGATGGCCGCACAGATCCCCACGGTGCCGGGTCTTTTGCGGGTACTCACTTTTTCCAGCAGCCCGTTGGCATGTTTTTTATAGACATACTCCTCCCTGTGATAGGTCACATCGATAAATGGAGGATTGAATTCCATCAAAGGAGCGATTCCCTCCAGCAGGTGACTCAGGCTTTGTCCCTTGAGTGGAGGAAGGATCTCGAATGAAAACAGCGTTTTATCAGCAGCTTTTATGTATTCGGTAACTTTCATTGCTTTTCATTAAAAGGCAGACCTGCTGCCTCAACTGTTATAGGTCAATTGGGGGGAATAAGAAAGGTTGGGAGAAAGCCAGCGCTCGGCCTGAGACTTGGAAACACCCTTGCGCCGGGCATAGTCTTCCACCTGGTCTTCACCGATTTTTCCCAGGCCAAAATATTTGCTCTCCGGATGTCCGAAATAATACCCACTGACAGAAGAAGTGGGGTACATGGCAAAACTGTCGGTGAGGCTCATGCCCGTATTTTTTTCCACTTCCAGCAGTTCAAAAAGGGTGCGCTTCTCGGAATGTTCGGGACAGGCCGGATAGCCCGGGGCAGGACGGATACCTTCGTAGGATTCCCGTATCAGCCCATCATTGTCCAGGGATTCCTCCGGAGCATAGCCCCAGTACTCTTTTCTTACCCTTTCGTGCAGGTATTCTGCCGCTGCCTCTGCCAGGCGGTCTGCCATGGCTTTGAGCATGATATCGTTGTAATCGTCTCCATCGTCCTGGAAGACTTTCAGTTTCTCCTCTATGCCCAGGCCGGTAGTAACGGCAAATCCTCCGAAATAATCCCGGGCCTTGGGATGGATGTAGTCCACCAGGCTCCGGTTGGGCACACCTTTTCCCTTGCGTCCCTGCTGCCGGAGAAAGTGAAAGACAAATTGCTTGTCCCGGGTAAATTCGGGGTCAATGATCAAATCGTCGCCGGAGCGGTGCACGGGAAACAAACCCAGTACTCCTTTGGCCTTTAACCAACCCTCATTGATGATGCGGTCCAGCATATTATTGGCATCATTGTATAGCTTCAGGGCTTCCTTGCCCACCACCGGGTCTTTCAGGATTTTGGGAAACTTCCCTGCCAGCATCCAGGTGCTGAAGAAAGGGGTCCAGTCGATGTATTTCCGGATCAGACCCAGGTCCAACCGATCCAGTACCTGGATGCCCGTCTTTTTGGGCGGGATGGGTTCATAGCCCTTCCAATCAATATTCACCGGATTGAGTTTGGCTTCCTTGTAGGTTACCAGCTGTTTCACCTGTTGCTTGGCTTCATGTTCGTCCCGAAGCTTGCTGTACAGGGCTTTCATGTCCTCCCGGTATTTGTTTCTGGTTTCCTTGTTGATGGCTTCTCCGGCTACGGGTACCGATTTGGAGGCATCTGCCACATGTACCACCGTACCGCTATACACCGGATCGATTTTCACTGCCGTATGGATCCTGGAGGTAGTGGCTCCGCCGATCAGCAGGGGTATTTTCAGGCCCCTGCGTTCCAGTTCAGAAGCCACATTGACCATTTCGTCCAGAGAAGGCGTGATCAGGCCACTCAGACCGATGATATCCACTTTATGGGCCAGGGCTTCTTCGATGATTTTGTCCGTTTCCACCATTACCCCCAGGTCGATGATTTTATAGCTGTTGCAGGCCAGCACCACGCCCACGATATTTTTACCAATATCGTGCACGTCACCCTTGACGGTAGCCAGAAGGATTCGGTTGATATTGTCTTCTGCGGCATCCTCCCCACTAAGGTTTTCCTCGGGCAGGGGCATAAAGGGTTCCAGGTAGGCCACGGCTTTTTTCATCACCCGGGCACTTTTGACCACCTGGGGCAAAAACATTTTACCTTCTCCAAAAAGGTCGCCTACCACATTCATTCCATCCATCAGCGGCCCTTCGATGACCTTCAGGGGGTCATCCAGCTGCAACCTGGCTTCTTCCGTATCGTCCACGATATGGTCCAGGATACCTTTGACCAGGGCATGCTGGATCCGCTTTTCTACCGGCTGGCTTCTCCAGGCTTCGTCTGTTTTGCTTTTCTTGCCGGCAGATTTTACCGTTTCGGCAAAGTCCAGCAGGCGCTCTGTAGCATCCTCCCGCCGGTTCCAGATCACATCCTCCACATGCTGCAGCAGGTCTTTGGGAATGTCGTCATATACTTCCAGCATGGAAGGGTTGACGATGCCCATGTCCATGCCGTTTTTGATGGCATGGTACAAAAATACGGCATGCATGGCTTCCCTGACAGGGTTGTTGCCCCGGAAAGAGAAGGACACATTGCTCACTCCCCCGCTTACCTTGGCTCCGGGCAGGTTGTTTTTGATCCACTTGGTGGCCCTGAAAAAATCTATGGCATTGGACCTGTGCTCGTCCATTCCAGTAGCTACGGGGAAAATATTGGGATCAAAGATGATGTCCTGCGGGTTGAATTTTACCTTTTGGGTGAGTACATCATAACTTCTCTTGCATATCTGTATGCGCCGTTCGTAGGTATCTGCCTGGCCTTTTTCGTCAAAAGCCATGACCACCACGGCGGCACCAAATTTTTTAATGGTTTTGGCCTGTTGGACAAACTCTTCCTCTCCATTTTTAAGGCTGATGGAATTTACAATCCCTTTGCCCTGAATGCATTTGAGCCCTGCCAGGATGATCTTCCATTTGGAGCTGTCGATCATCACGGGAATACGGCTGATTTCGGGTTCTGATGCGATCAGGTTGAGGAACCTGACCATGGCCGCTTCCCCGTCCAGCATGGCTTCGTCCATGCAGACGTCCAGGATCTGTGCGCCTCCCCGGACCTGATCCAGGGCTACCTCGATGGCTTCATCATAGTTGCCATTCAAAATCAGCCGGGCAAACTTTTTGGATCCGGTGACATTGGTTCTTTCCCCTATATTGACAAAATTGATGGCCTCACTGAACACCAAAGGCTCCAGGCCTGAGAGTTGCAATGTGGGAACCTTGTTGATATACGTCATGGATTTATTTTTCTAGGGTTTTAACATTCAGCTGTCTGGGACTGTATTTGGAAGCTGTGTTGGAAATCATGGCAATGTGTTCCGGGGTGGTACCACAGCAGCCACCCACGATATTCACCCAGCCTTCCTTGAGAAAATCTTCCAGCTGGCCATTCATTTCTGCAGGCCCCTGATCGTATTTGCCGAATTCATTGGGCAGGCCGGCGTTGGGGTAAACGCTGACGTAAAAGGGGGCATTTTCTGCCAGTACCTTCAGGTAAGGCCTGAGTTCTTTGGCCCCAAGGGCACAATTCAGCCCCACACTCAGCAATGGCACGTGGGCAATAGAAATCAAAAATGCTTCGGTGGTCTGTCCGGACAGGGTTCTGCCGGAGGCATCGGTAATGGTACCGGAAATCATGATGGGAATTCCTCCTTCCCAGGGGTCCAGGGGCAGCCCTCTTTTTTCAAAAACATCCTGAATGGCATAGAGGGCGGCCTTGGCATTCAGGGTATCAAAGACCGTTTCCACCAGCAGGATGTCCGCTCCCCCATCCAGAAGTCCTTCCACCTGTTCTGAATAGGCTTCCACCAACTGGTCAAAGGTAACGGCGCGGAAACCGGGGTCATTGACATCCGGTGAGATGGAGGCGGTCCGGTTGGTAGGGCCGATGGCTCCTGCTACAAAACGGGGTTTTTTGGGGTTCTTGGCTGAGCATTCATCGGCCACTTCTCTGGCCAGTTTGGCCGATTCCACATTGAGCTGGTAAGCCAGGTCGGAAAGCCCGTAATCTTCCTGCGCGATGGAGGTACTGCTGAAAGTATTGGTTTCTACGATGTCGGCTCCGGCATCGAAATAGGCTTTGTGGATTTCACGGATGATTTCCGGGCGGGTAAGGGAGAGCAGGTCATTGTTGCCACGGAGGGATTTTTTAACGCCATAGAGGGCTTCATTTCTGAAGTCATCTTCCTTCAGGGCGTACCGCTGGATCATGGTACCCATGGCCCCATCCAGTATTAAAATCTTTTTTTGAAGTTGCTGAAGCAATAAATCGGTTCTGTTTGGCATCTGTCTGTCGCAATTTTTTAAAAAGCTTGTACGAGCATGAACCGGAATAAAACTAGAAAAGTTTATCTAACTTTTTCGGCTCATCTTTATCCGGCATTTCCGGAACGGGAATTAGCACCTTGTCACATCAGGTTGCTAAGACATCATAGGGCCCTACCCTCCGTCTTTCTCGATAAGCAATGTCAAAAGTAACAGGATTTCAGGAGAAAAAATCCCTTTTTTCAAAAAAATTTACATTTTGAATGGAAAGCAACTGCAGGCCAGGCGGCAGGCGGCAGGGGCTTAGGGTCTTAAGCCCAGACCAAATTGTACATAAGGCCCTGAAAGGTAGTTGGCCATGGTGATTTCACCCAGGCGGTACCTGCTCAGGGGCACCTCATAGCCTCCATGCGCAGAATAAACGATCCGAAACAGGTTTTTGAATACCGGCATGGCATAGGACATGACCAGTTCGGCTTTTGTCATCAGTCCCCTCTTGCGCAGGTAGCCATCAAAATCAGGCTCTTCAAACAGCAGGGGAAACTCCGGCTTATCGGCCTGTTCTACGCTATACCGGACATTCCCAAAACCCATACCTGCCATGATGCCCAGCTCCAGGTTTCTTCGCTTGTACAATTGGTAGCCGTAATTCCCATAAAGCCGCAGGCTGTTCAGGGTATGTTGGTGGGTTTCATTCCCCGGCCCGGTGTTGGAAACATTGAAAATATCCACTCCGTACAGGCGCCCGCGGTTTTCTCCCAGAATTTTCATCCCCAGGTAACCGGGGGTATCTTTAAAGGGTTGCCAGCCATTTTCAACCAGTTCCGCATTCAGGCGCTTGGGTTTTCTGAAATTCTGACCATAGAAAAAGTGCACCCCAATTCCCGCATCGGGAAAGAAAAGGTTTTGTTCAGGTAGGGATACCCCTGCCCCCAGGCGGAAAAAAGCCCCGCTCTGCAGGTTGTCAAAGGTGATGCCGTTCATGTTCCAAGCGCCTTCAAAAGGGCTGAAGGAATACCCAAATTTGCCTAAAATACTTAGATTTTCTTCCAGGCCCGGCAGCGGCAGGTCATAGCCAAACTGAAACCCAATTTCCGTCAAAAAGCCGCCAAACCGATGCGTACCTTTCTGTACATCGTGCTTCCTGATAAGGAATCCCTGGGCTGGATTTTCCAAAAAGGATCCCAGTTCGGACGGGCTTCGCTGATCTTTGAGCATCTGGAAATTGAGGGAACCTGCTCCCAGGGACATGTAATGCACCAGGTGAAACTTACCTTCCTCGGTGAGGGAGTAGCCGATGTTCATGTAAAACCTGCTGGTTCGGTGGTCCAGGGTATAATCTCTGAAATAGGAATTGGTTCCGTTGTTTTGAAGGAGTTCGAATCCCAGAATAAAATCAGTAAGCCTGTATTGGTAGCCCAGCCCCATGGTATTGTATCCTCCGCGGAGGTCAGAGATTCCTTTATGGGCGAGCATCTCGTTCAATTCCCTGATATTGGAACCTGAGGTCCCCACAATAAAATACAGGGTAGAGCGCTCTGAAAGCTTACCTTGCTGGGCCTGCAGCTTGTCTGCCCCGAAAATGCAAAGAATCAAACAAGTTATCCATTTCATAGTGCATCCTAAAGGTGCAAAGGTAAAATTTTAACCGGAAAATTGCAGGATAATTTCTGCTGCTCCTGTTTTTTTGCCGCATGGAGGAGATGACTTTCCTAAATCTTACAGCACGTGCTCCTTGGGATTTGTAATCCCGAGGACAGTGCGGGGGATCAAAGGTACTTGATGATTTTGCCGTAGAGGTTTTCCGGGGAAAAGGGTTTGGAGATGTAATCATCCATGCCTGAAGCCTCGAGCTGTTCTTTCACTTCCAGCAGAGAGGAGGCGGTGAGGGCAATGATGGGTACGTTTCGCTTGGAAAGCAGGTCCAGTTTGCGGATAATTCTGGCCACTTCAAATCCATCCATTTCCGGCATTTGCAGGTCGAGCAGCACCAAATCGAAATCATTCTTAAAAAAATGATCCAGGGCTATTTTGCCATTGGCGGCAAAAACAATTTCTCCAACACCCCATTTTGACAGGAATTTTTTAAGCAAAACCTGATTGACCTGGTTGTCTTCTGCCACGAGGATTTTCTTTTCATCCAACTTCCCATTCCATTCGATCACATCCTTGGCACTTAATTCAGGGAGTTCATCCTGCTTTTCAAAATCCACTTCAAACCAAAACGTGGATCCTTCCCCCAGCTTGGATTCCAGGTGGATGTCGGTTCCAAAAAGCCTGGTCAGCTTTTTGACAATGGCCAGCCCCAGACCTGTGCCTCCGTATTTTCTGGTGGTATCCGAACTCGCTTGAGTAAAGGCATCAAAGATGGATTTGACCTTACTGGTGGCAATACCGATACCGGTATCTTCAACGGTAAACCTTACCTTTACCCAATCCTCTTTCTGGCTGACCAAATCCAGGGATATTTTAATGTAGCCCTCATCGGTAAATTTGATGGCATTGCTGATCAGGTTATTGAGAATCTGGGCGATGCGCACAGGATCTCCTATCAATAATTTGGGCAGGTCAAAATCAGGCTCATAAATAATTTCCAGGGACTTGTCACGGATCTGGTACGCATAGGAATGAATGATCCTGTTGATCAGGTTTTTGGGTTCAAAAGGTACTTTCTCCAGAATCAGCTTTCCCGAATCAATCTTGTTAAAATCCAGAATGTCATTGATAAGGCCAAGTAAATTTTCCGCAGAAAATTGCAGGGTACGCAGGTTTTCCAACTGATCTTCTCTGGGATTATCTTCGAGTAGCAGGTGTGAAAGTCCGATGACCGCATTCATGGGGGTACGGATCTCATGACTCATCACAGACAAAAACTGACTTTTTGCATTGAGGGCAGACTCCGCTTTTTCTTTGGCTTTAAAGAGCTCCTTCTGGGTTTCCTTCAGTTTGGTAATGTCTCTGGCTATTCCGGTATAATACCGCACCTCCCCTTTTTCATCCTTGATCACCTTTCCACTGGAACTGAATACCCGGTAATGGCCTTTTTTGTGGCGCAACCGAAATTCAAATTCGGGATTGTCCTGAAAATACCTGATCGGGCTGATCTCACCATCCAAAAATACCTGGGCATCTTCCGGATGCAGGAAATCGGTAAAATCCCCGCTGGTAAATTCAAAGGTTTCATAGCCCAGGAATTGCTTGACATTGGGAGAAACATAGCTCAGCTCCATCTGCGCAGTGATGGAGAAAATAATTTCAGTAGATTCTTCTACCAGGTTACGGTACTTGATCTCACTTCTCTTGAGCTCTTTTTTTGCTTTGTATTCCTCTGAAATATCCCGTACAATCCCCAGGTAGTATTCCAATTGATCGCCGTTAAAAATGGGCTTGGCGGTCAATTCGTAGATCCGGTTCATGTAGGGAAGGATTTTACTGACCGTGTTCCCCTTTTCCAGTGCTTCATGCATCAGGGGGGCCACTTCCTCCAAGGTAGTAGTATGCACTTCCTCAATGGTTTTGCCTTCAAAATATTGCTTTTCCAAACCCCAGTATTTGAAATTGGACCCCTCGGCGACCAGGTACCTGAGGTTCCTGTCTATCAGGAATACATTGGTATGCGGAATATTGGAGGCCAGGACCCGGTACTGGTTTTTAATCTTTTCGATTTCCAACCTGTCATTTTTCCTTTCGGTCACATCCTGCAGGAGACCCTCATAGAGGATCACTTTGCCGTCCTGGTCGAAAAGCGGTCGGATTTTATCTTCTACCCATCTATAGGTCCCATCCGCTGAAATAAGGCGATACTCCCGGCTATACTGGGCCTTTTCCGGATGAACCAGTTCCTTTTCAAAAATACACAGGTCTTCCGGATGGATGAGGTCCATCAGGCTGGCTGCCTGATGGATCAGCTTGTCGGCCTTGTAGCCAAACTGGTTGATATTTTCGGTAATGTAACAGAGCTTGAACCCTTGATTGGGCTCCACCTCAAAGAGCACTGCAGGGCTATTTTCAATGATCATCTTGGCCTTTTTGGCCATTTCTTCCCGCTGGATTTTAGATGTCAGGTTTCTGACCAGAAAGGAATACCCTATTTTTTCTATTTCTCTGTTTTGAATTGGTTTTACCGATACTTCATAGGGTTGCACCTGACCCGAATTATCCAATAGCTGCACCTCTTCCACCCAAATCCCTGCCTCAATGGCCTGTTTGGCCAATCCTTCAAAGGTAGACGAAGCTGCGTTGGTAATTTGAAAAAAATCGCTGATTTTGCCCTGGCCATTTTGCTTGGGGTTTCCCTCAAAAATGGCCTCCTGATTCATGTAAACTACTTTCAGATTCAAATCAGTGACATAAATTGGTTCATTGACCTGAGCCAGGATCTGGGATTCAAACAGCAGTTTGCGCTCCACTGTTTTCTTTTCAGTAATGTCATTACAAAAGCCAAAAACCTCCAGGTTTCCCTGAGGGGTCAATTGGTTGACCTGCACTCCGTAGGCAATGTATTTTTCTTTACCATTTTCATTGGTGAAAATGAATTCACCGGAAACAGATTTTCTTTTACTTATAGCCAGTTGAATCTTGGATTTTACCTTATCCCTGTCTTTTGAATGAATCAGGTTGAGGAAATTGCGAATACTCATGGCACCGATGCCGTTATCCAGCTGAAATATCCGGTTGATTCCTTTAGAAAAATAAATCCTTCTGTCCGAGTGATTGAAACGCCAGGAACCGGATTTGGCCAGGATCTCCGTAGAACTCAATAACTTTTCGTTACGGAAAAGTTCTGCCTTGGTGGAGCGATTGATATAGGCCGCTCCCAGCACATCACCCAATTGCTTCAGGACATACTCATCCCGATGGGCCTGTTTCCATTCCTGCTGGGGCAGGGTACTGCTCAGGGTATACAATCCCAATAATTTGTTTTCTGCAAAAATGGGCACCAGGATGAAGGACCTGATACCATACCGCTGTGCGATCAGGGCTTCAAAGGGATGTAATTCGGCTACTTGCTGCAGGTCTCCAACTGCTCTAAAGCGGGCATTAGCGAGGAGATCAAGAAAATTTTCCTGACCTTCAAAGGATAAGGCTTGTTCTACCTTGGCCGATCCCCGGGAAGGGTCCTTCTCCCATTCAAAAACGCAATCCAACAATTTTATTTCCTCGTGCACCAGAAAAAAATTGGCTCTTTCTGCGTGCTGGGCATGGGCGATCATGGATAAAGCTTTGATAAAAACCTGATCCCATTCCTTATCTGAAGCATTTAAAAACCGGGTAGAAACCCAATTGATCATCCGTTCAAATTCCACCTTCCGGTGCAGCAAGCTGGCAGGATCTTCTGCTGCAGACAATTTCCGGCTGGGAATTCCATCTCCATTGAATTCCTGCCCGCTGCTGTGACTGGAGATAAAATACCCTGTGAGCAAACAGATCTTCCCCCCTTCTTCCTGCACCCTGCCTTCAATTTTCAACAGCAAAAGTGTATTCCCCTCGTGAAGGTACTCAAAGCCGATACCTTCCTGGTGTTCGTCATCAAAATAGCAATGAATATCCTGAACCAAATGATCAAAAACTTCCAGATAGGATGCCCAACCACTGCCCTTTTTTTTATGGAAAGGCAGCCAATCCCCGTCTGAAAATATCACCTGATCCCTACTAAAAACCAAAAGCAAATCATGCCCTTTTTTGGGGCCCTGAAATAGGATTTGTTCGAACTCCTTGTTCATCTTAAAAATACGTATTCATTATTTTTTATAATCAAACATCAAACTGTCTTATATCGACAAGCTCTTGATGTAATTAAGGCCTTAAGTTAATAACAAAAATCAATTCTATCATTATTTTGTCCTAATAATATCTCATTCCCTCAAGTAGCAAGAAAAAATATCCGATAAAATCCCTGCCCTATACTTCCCTGTCGAGTTCGGAAAGTAATTGTTCCAAACCGGCCTTTTTGACAAGTTGGTTGTTTACCACTGCCACAGGTCCTGATTTACAGCAATCCATGCATTTTGTTTTCACCAGCTTAAACTTGCCGCGGTAGGCGCCGCTTTGGATGGTATGTTTGATCTTCCCGGCAAAATCTTTTGCTCCGTTGCTTTTACAATCAGAACCTGTACAAACAAAAACAAATTTTCTCCGCTTTTTCATCTCTCCAACCATTATCCGTTACCAAAGGCCAGCTGCAGCAAAATACCACAAATGTAGGCACCATACGTACCTACTCCATAACCCAGCACAGCCAGCAGCACCCCTACCGGTGCCAACGCCGGATGAAAAGCCGAGGCCACAATAGGTGCCGAGGCTGCCCCTCCCACATTGGCCTGGGAACCAATCGCTACATAAAAAAAAGGCGCACGGATCACAAAAGCAACCAGCAACATAAAAACGATATGAAATATCATCCAAATAAAACCTACCAGAAAGAAAACCGGATTATCCAATACGGCTCTCAGGTCCATTTGCATACCAATGGTAGCCACAAGCACATACAGAAGCACACTCCCCATCCGGGAAGCGCCCACTCCCTCCAGTTTCCTGAGACGGGTAAAGGAAAGCAGCAATCCACCGGTAGTGGCCAGAATCACCAGCCAGAAAAAGGAAGAGTCCAGCGAATAAGGCTTCAGGGCAGGATAATTTTTACCAATAAAATCGGCCAGCATTTCACCAAAAAAATGAGCCATACCGGTAATCAGAAAGCCCAAACCCAAAATGGTCATGGTATCTGAAAGGCTGGGGATTTTCATGATACTCAGCTGATATTTTTCTACCCTGTCCTTCAAGGCAGTAATGGCCGAGGTATCTGCCTTTAGCAGCCTGTCCGGAAGGGCAGGTTTGGCTGCCCAATAAAGCAAAAAAGCCATCCATAAATTGGCCACGATCACATCTACGGCTATCATCTGGCTGAAAAGCACCGGGCTGGCCCCGAAAACTTCCAGCATGGCGGTCTGGTTGGCACTGCCTCCGATCCAGCTGCCGGCGATGGTAGCCAGGCCCCGCCAGGTCTCCTCTGCTCCTACTCCACCCAAAACCTCGGGGTAAAATAGGGATACCAGGTACAGGGCCACCGGTCCCCCCAGGATAATGCCAAAGGTGCCAGTCAGAAACATGATCAGGGCCTTAGGTCCGAGTTTCAGCACGCTTTTCAGGTCTATACTCAAGGTCAGCAAAACCAGGGAAGTGGGCAGCAGGTACCTGGAGGCTACGAAATACAATTGGGAATCTGCCCCGGATATCAGGCCGAAAGTATTGAAAAGTGCGGGTATAAAATAACACAACAGTACTACCGGAACAAAACGATAAATGGCCCTGAAGATGGGGTGATTGCTGGCTGAAGTATAGAATACCAGTGCCAAAATACCCATAATAAGGCCAAAAACTACCGCATCATTGCTTAACCATGCATTTTCCAAAACTAGCTGATCTTTTTCCAAAGTGTTAAAAATTCGCTCAATATCATGGCCGTAGCACCCCAGACCACTTCCTTGTTGATTTCATAATAGGGCGCCTTTATGGTAGTGCCCCTGCTGGTAAATACCAGTTTTTCTTTTGGTATGTCATTGCGGAGTAGTCTTTCAAAATCACAAGGAATCAATTGATCCACTTCCCTGGGGTCAATACTGAATACCGGTGGATGGCTGGCATAGCCCACAAAGGGTCGGACCGAAAAATTGCTCGGCGGAATATACAAATCTGAGAGGCTACCCATAATGGTAATCGATCTGCGGTCTACCCCAATCTCTTCCTCCGTCTCACGGCGGGCCGTGTGGCTGAGGTCAGGATCACCAGGATCCATTTTGCCACCTGGCAGGGCTATCTGACCGCTATGAACACCTTCATATATAGCCCTTTTGATGAAGGGGATGGTAATCCCATCCGGGCCGGGACAAAACAGCAATAACACGGCACCTTTTCTCGCCGTTTCCAACCGCTTTTGGTCAAATCGTGCTTCCTCTACCGGCACCGGTGCCATGTGTGCCTGCCCACTGCGACCAGGCAGGGGCTGTTTCAATCCTGCCTCCAGCACTTTTATCAATTCAATAAATTCCATTAGCCTTTTTTAATGGCCCGAAAAAAAGGCCTGAATATCATTCAGGCCTTTTTCACTTATCAAACCTATTAAACCTATTGGGTTATATTCAATAAATGAATAAACTCGGACGAAATTTAAACAATAATTCTACAATTCCAAAGGGTAATAATTTTGTCGGAAAAAAATAAAACAGTAATATTCCTCTTAAATGATTGATGAACTACTGCCTTTTCTTTTTTATGCCAGATACCCACTTGCTTCACACCGCCAATACGATATTGAAAGGGTATGAAACCTATATTTCTGAATTTAACCGGATTACCAGAAAAATACCGGCTAATTTTGTCCGGCGTGACTGGAAGACCCTCCAGGACAACCACCGAAAAAGACTGCGCCTGTACAAGGACCTGCTAAAAAGCATTGTTGCCAGCTGCCAGGAACAGCTGGGGGAAAAGGTGGCCCAAAAAGAAACCTGGATCCTGATGAAATCCAGCTACCTGGAATTGATCAGGGAAAAAGCAGACAAGGAGCTGGCAGCTACTTTTTTTAATTCGGTTTTCAGAAAAGCCTACCCAGGCCATATCATCGATGACGCCCTCATGTTTGTAGAGGCTCCCTTTGAAGAAATCCCCCGTGAAATGGATCCCCGGCTGTATTACAATTATCCGGCAACGGGAAAACTGGAGGATATCTTCAGAAAAATCCTGGCTGACTTTGATTTTGGTGCTCCCTACTATCAACAAGAAACGGACATTCAAAACCTGGTCAGCGGAGTAAAGAAGGTGATACTCAGCAGGTATAAGACCACTTCGGAAACCACCACCCAGGTATTGAGGGATATTTTCTATCGGAACAAGGCCGCTTACCTAATCGGCAGGACCTTTATCGGCCAGAAATGGATGCCCTTTATCATACCTTTTGTTCACAATGACAAGGGCGTATTTGCAGATACCCTTATTTTTGACCCCAATATCATGAGTGGTATTTTCAGTTATACCCGGTCCTATTTCATGGCAGGTATACAAACTCCTGCGCAAACCGTCCTTTTCCTGAATTCTGTCATCCAACACAAACGCCCTTATGAAATTTATAATGCCATAGGATTTAACAAACACGGCAAAACAGCCTTTTACAGGGATTTTACCAGACACCTGAGGGATAGCCAGGATGATTTTGTGGTCGCCAGTGGAATCAAGGGCATGGTCATGACGGTTTTCACCCTTCCCTCTTACAATATTGTTTTTAAATTGATCAAAGACCATTTTGAGCCCCCTAAAAACATGACCCGACAACAGGTCAAGGAAAAATACAAGCTGGTGGGCCTGCATGACAGGGTGGGGAGAATGGCCGATACCCATGAATTTGAAAACTTCAGGTTGCCCCTAAACCGGATTGCTCCGGAACTGATGCGGGAATTGAAAAATACGGTCAACTCCCTGCTGGAAATTGAGGGGGACAGCCTGGTCATCCGACATTTATATATCGAAAGGCGGTTAAAACCCATGAACCTCTACCTGGAAGACTGCAGCCTGGAAGCGGCCAGGCAGGTGGTAGATGATTATGCCAATGCCATCCTGCAAATGGCGCAAGCCAATATTTTTCCCGGGGACATGATGATCAAAAATTTTGGCGTTACCCGGCAAAACAGGGTCATCTTTTACGATTATGATGAAATTGAGTTTCTGGAAAACATGACCTTCAGGGCCAAACCCAAACC
This sequence comes from Cyclobacterium sp. SYSU L10401, assembly GCF_010993705.1. Lineage (GTDB taxonomy): Bacteria > Bacteroidota > Bacteroidia > Cytophagales > Cyclobacteriaceae > Cyclobacterium. The sequence goes on from NZ_WOFO01000019.1 coordinate 19,548, forward strand.
GGAAACCTACGATCAGATCTATGCTTCCGAACCCTGGTATGAGGTAAAGGAAAATGACGTTTTCCCTGAAGACTTCAAACGCTTTATGATTGGAAGGGCCGATGTGAGGGAATATTTTATCCAATCCAATCCCCAGCTTTTTGATCCCGAATACTGGAAAGCCATCCAACGCAAAATCCAACAAGGGGAACTGATTCATGCTTTTCCCTATCCGGAAAGCATGCGGTTCCGTCCTGAAGAAAAAGTCTGATCGCTATTCTTTGTACCAACTGGCATATTTGGGATAGTTGGCCGCAATGCGGGTAATAGTCGCTTCCATTTCCGGCCCGGTAGCCTTCACCCTTTTGGCAGGAATACCTGCATAGATGCTGTTTTTTTCCACCACCGTACCCGCCAAAACCACTGCTCCCGCAGCAATGACGGCCCCTTCCTGAACCACGGCATCATCCATAACGATGGCACCCATGCCAATCAATACCCGATCCTCTATGGTACAGCCATGTACTATGGCCTTGTGAGCGATACTTACATCCGAACCAATATTGACCGGTGATTTTTGGTAGGTGCAATGGATGACAGCCCCATCCTGTATGTTGCTGCGATCCCCGATGCGGATATAGTGCACATCCCCGCGGATGACGGCATTGAACCACACGGTACATTCCCTGCCCAGGACCACATCCCCCACTACGGTAGCATTATCTGCCAACCAACATCCATCACCAAATTGAGGGGCCTTTTGTCCAACTTTTTTAATAAGTGCCATATTTATGAAAACCAGAATAATATTAATGTAAATAAAATTATTTTCCCATTTTAAAAAATTTATTTCAACAAACACTGAACTTTTTTATATAAAAACAGTTTGAGTGTTTATACATATAAAACAAAACCGATCTTAATTAAACCATTATTATTTATGAAAACAATTAAATTATCAGGATTCCTGTTATCGGCAAGCTTGCTTGCCTTTTCGTGTGGTCAAAGTTCAGACACAGTAGAAACTTCAGAAGCACAGGAAGCAGCGGCTGCTACCGGATCTACAGTTTCCCTTGATGTAAATTCCAGCAAAGTCAATTGGAGAGGCTACAAGCCAACCGGTCAGCACAATGGGCTCATTCCGGTAACCGGAGGTGAAATATCTATAGAAGGTGATGCCATTACGGCCGGAGAGTTTACTTTTGACATTACAGGGCTGGAAATTCATGACCTGGAGGAAGGCAGTGAAAACCATGGTAAATTGTGGAACCACCTGCAGTCAGATGACTTTTTTGATGCCGCCAACCATCCGCAGGCAAGTTTTGTGATCACTGAGATCAGCCCGTATGCATCAGGAGATGAGGTGCAGGACAAGGAGCAATTTGAATCTGAAAATACACCAAAAAGTGCTTCAGAACTTGCCCCAGCTACACCTACCCATTGGATCAGCGGTAACCTGACCATGAGAGGGAATTCCAAGAACATTAAATTCCCAGCCAGCGTATCCATGAACAATGGTATTATTGCCGCACAGGCAGGTTTTAACATTGACCGTACAGAATGGGGATTGTCTTACGGAGATGAAGCTTCTGCTGTAGACAAAGCAAAAGATCAGTTTATCTACAATACGGTAAGTGTGAATTTTGACATCAAGGCCAATTGATATATTAAAGTAGCAATTGTGTGAAAGAGAAGGGGACAATTTGTCCCCTTTTTTGTTGCCTTTTTCCTATTTTTGCCAACATGTCCATGGCTGAACGCACCCTCCCCCTTTCCATCCACCCGCAGTGGATCCATCAACTTCTCGATTGGGCAGATCAGCATTTCAGCTATTTCAGCTATTTCAACCCCAACGGCATGGCCTATCCCAACGGTGCTTTCAAGCATGTTTTTTATGCAGGAAATCAGGCCGTTGACCTGGATCATTTGGATGAGTTGCCGGCAGGAAAACCAAAAATAGGTGTCATTTCCTATGATCGGAAAAACCGGTATGAAGACCTGAACAGCAAGCATGATCCCAGGGTAGCTTGTCCCGAAACCTTGTTTTTCAGCCCTGAGATTACCGTGAGTTTTTCAGGAGATACCGCACACCTTACCGCTGCTGAGCCAGAGGTTTGTGCCAAAGCAATCGCTTCCACCCGGGCAGATGACCAGGACTCCAGGGGAAGCTACAGCCTGCAGGCGTCGCACGATGCATCCACTTATGCCAGGGAATTTGATAAGGTGCAACAGCATATCCTCGATGGGGATATTTATGAAATGAATTTTTGCATGGATTTTCATGGAAGGCTGTCTTACTGTGATCCTGTGAGATTTTATTTGCAACTCTGTGCGCATTCTCCCATGCCCTTTAGTGCCTTATTCAAAGCAAAGGACTTGTTCCTGAGTTGTGCTTCGCCCGAAAGGTTTCTGAAGAAACAGGGCCTGACATTGCTTAGCCAGCCTATTAAGGGGAGTGTAAGAAGGGGCAGCGATCCGGAGGAGGATGCATGGCTAAAGAAAACCTTGCTGGAAAGCGAAAAAGAAATGGCGGAGAACCTGATGATTGTAGACCTGATGCGAAATGACCTGTCCAGACTAGCCCAAACAGGCACTGTCTGCGTAGATGAATTGTTCGGCATCTATTCCTTTCAACAGATTACCCAGATGATCTCTACAGTAAGTTGCCAACTGCTACCCGGAATTGGGTTTGAGGAAGCGATCGCCAAAACCTTTCCCATGGGCAGCATGACCGGTGCCCCAAAGATAAAATGCATGGAACTGATTGAAGCCTATGAATCCTTTAAAAGGGGCTGGTTTTCAGGATGCCTGGGATACATCGATGCATCCGGGGACTTTGACTGCTGTGTCATCATCCGTAGCCTTGTCATGGACCGTGCTGCGAAAACATTTTACTTTGGCGTAGGCAGTGCCATCACCGCTGATGCCAATGCCGCTGACGAATACAGGGAATGCCAACTGAAGGCTTCCACACTTATACAGACTTTAAATCATTTTTATCAACTTAAAACCGACCCAGTTAAATGGCCACATTGAACAATATTCTGACATCCATCACCCAAAAAAACCCACATGAAGCAGAATACCACCAGGCTGTGGAAGAGGTATTTGAAAGCCTGCTTCCCGTCCTGAAGGCAAACAAAACCTTTGTTGATGAAAAGCTTTTTGAAAGGATATGTGAACCCGAAAGGGTGATTTCCTTCCGGGTGTGCTGGATCGATGATCGGGGCAGGGTGCAGGTAAACAGGGGGTTCAGGGTTCAGATGAACAGTGCGCTGGGACCATATAAGGGGGGACTTCGATTTCATCCCAGTGTAAACCAGAGCATTCTCAAATTTCTGGCTTTTGAGCAGGTATTTAAAAATGCCCTTACCGGTTTGCCCCTGGGAGCAGGAAAAGGGGGAGCAGATTTTGATCCAAAGGGAAAATCTGATGGGGAAGTCATGCGCTTCTGTCAGGCCTGGATGATGGAGGCTTACCGGCATATCGGTCATTTTACAGACGTACCTGCCGGTGATATCGGTGTAGGCGAAAGAGAAATAGGCTATTTGTTTGGTGCCTATAAAAAACTAAAAAATGAATTTCAAGGGGTACTTACCGGAAAAGGCCTGGACTGGGGCGGTTCTTATCTAAGGCCCGAAGCCACCGGTTATGGCCTGATCCACTTTGCCCATTTTATGCTTACGGAGGTGGATGACAACCTGGGGAACAAGACCTGTTTGGTGTCTGGAGCAGGCAATGTGTCCCAGTTTGCGATGGAAAAACTATTGCAGGAGGGTGCAAAAGTGGTGGCATTTTCAGATTCTACAGGCTTTGTACATGACCCGGAGGGGATGACGGAAGAAAAACTCAACTTCCTGAAGCTAGTCAAAAATGGGGAAAGGAAAAGTATTGCTGCTTTTGCTGAAAAATATGCCTCAGCTACCTTTACCGCAAATGGAAATAAAAACATTTGGTCCATCCCTGCCGACTGTGCTTTCCCCTGCGCTACCCAGAATGAACTGAATGAAACAGATGCCAAAACCCTGCGGAAAAATGGGCTGATGCTATTGGCAGAAGGGGCGAACATGCCCTGTACCCCCGAAGCCATCAACTACCTGCAAAAAACCAAAGTACTCTACGGGCCGGGCAAAGCGTCCAACGCTGGCGGTGTAGCGGTATCGGGACTGGAAATGACCCAGAACAGGATGGGCCGGTATTGGGACAAGGTAGATCTGGAAAAAGAGCTGCGGGCCATCATGAAAAATATTCATGAAAAATGCCTGGAGACCATCGCCAAACATGGCTTGTCGGAGCAGGATTACCTGAATGCGGCCAATATAGGGGCTTTCGAAAAAGTAGCCAAAGCCATGCAGGCACAGGGGACCGTCTGATACATGTCATGGCTGAGATCCGGAAGATCATACATGTAGACATGGATGCTTTTTTCGCATCGGTGGAACAGCTGGATCATCCGGAATACAGGGGCAAGCCACTGGCTGTCGGGGGAAACAAAGAAAGGGGGGTGGTAGCAGCTGCCAGCTATGAAGCCAGGAAATTTGGGGTAAGGTCCGCCATGTCTTCCAGGCTGGCAGCAAAAAAATGTCCGGAACTCATCTTCGTCAAACCCCGGTTTGATCGATACAAGGAGATTTCACAGGAAATCAGGAAAATATTTCTGGACTATACCGATCTGGTAGAACCATTGTCCCTGGATGAGGCCTTTCTGGATGTAACGGTCAATCATTTCGGTCTTCCTTCAGCCACTCTCATTGCCAAAGAAATCCGGCAAAGGATCAAAACCGAAACCGGCCTGAATGCATCGGCAGGAATTTCCTACAATAAATTTCTGGCCAAAGTGGCTTCTGACCTGAATAAACCCAATGGTCAGGCGGTGATTACCCCTGAAAAGGCAGAGGCGTTTTTGGAAAGACTGCCCATAGAGAAGTTTTTTGGCATCGGTAAGGTCACCGCTGAGAAAATGAAATCCCTGGGCATTCACAACGGCCATGACCTCAAACAATACTCGCTGGCCTTTCTTACCGGCAGGTTTGGGAAATCCGGCCTGCATTATTACGAAATCGTAAGGGGCATTCACAAAAGTGAAGTGAAGCCTGACCGGATCAGAAAATCGCTGGGAGTGGAAAGCACTTTCGAAAAGGACCTGATAGGCCTGCCGGCAATCCTGGACAGTTTGAAAGAAAATATTCTACCTGAATTTTTTAGGCGACTCCAGCGGAACCAGGCCAGGGGAAGGACCCTGACGCTCAAGATCAAGTACCATGATTTTACGGTCCATACCCGGTCCAGAACATTTTCTGAGCCCATCCCCATGGACAGTATGGAAAACCTGACATTGGAGCTGGCCCGGCAGGAAGGGATTACTGATCCGGTGCGGCTGTTGGGGGTCAGCCTGTCCAACCTGATCAAGTCTGATGAACCCGGGGAGCAGCTCAAGATCAGCTATTGAGTTTGGGTATGTTCAATAATGGTACAGGAAAAAATATCCTGCCCCTACAGGGCTCCACTATACGGTAGGCTCCCTTTGCGATGGGCTGCACCCATCGCTGGGGTATTTTGCCCCTGCAGGGCTTTGTTGAATGGATAAATGTGTTGGATCTAACAGTTTAACGC
>NZ_WOFO01000002.1 GCF_010993705.1 Cyclobacterium sp. SYSU L10401
ACTAATAACCGACTGCATAATAAGAGCCGTATGAATTGAGAGGTTCACGTACGGTTCTGTGAGAGGTTTAGGGGTGGGATTCCCCTTTACCTACTCGACCGGGAATTTTGTGTTCGTCTCATCCGACAATAGGACATCGTCCGACTTATTGGCGGCATCCTCCTTTAAGGCAATGGCCGCTTCGGCAGCCGTTTGGTTGGCATCCACATCCTCCTGTACCGTTTCTATACTGCCTTGGAGAACTCCTTCAGCATTGACCGCTCGAGTCGTTTCTGTGGCAAGGTCAATAGCCAGTGTATTTTCTGCGTCTGTTGCCCGGAGCATCTCTGCTTCCAGGTCTTCGGCCAGTTGCATTTCGGCAGCAGTGGCTCGGTCTATCTCTTCAGAAAGCGCCTCACTGCCGGCAGCAGCGGAGGCATTCACAAAGGTTTTGACGGCCAATTCGGTCGGAAATTTTGTGTTCGTCTCATCCGACAGGGTCACGTCGGACGATTTGTTGGCTGCATCTTCCTTTAAAGCTATCGCAGTTTCGGCAGACGTTTTGTTGGTGTCCACATTCTCCTGAACTGTTTCTATGTTGCCCTGCAAAACACCTTCGGCAGTAGTTGCACGGGTCGTTTCTGCGGCAAGGCCGGTGGTCAAGGTATTTTCCGCATCTATGGCCCGGCTTGTTTCAGTGGCAAGGTCGGCGGTCAGTTTGTCCTCGGCGGCCATGGCACGGGTTGCTTCGGAGGCAAGGTTGTCGGTCAAGGTGTTTTCAGCACCTGTTGCACGGGTGGTCTCGGCGTCAAGGTCAGCAGCCAGTGTATTTTCAGCGTCTGTTGCCCGGAGCATCTCTGCTTCCAGGTCCTCGGCCAGTTGCATTTCGGCAGTAGTGGCACGGTCTATCTCTTCAGAAAGCGCCTCACTGCCGGCAGCAGCGGAAGCATTCACAAAGGTTTTGACGGCCAATTCGGTCGGGAATTTTGTGTTCGTCTCATCCGACAATAAAACATCCTCCGATTTGTTAGCCGCATCCTCTTTTAAGGCGATGGCCGTTTCAGCGGCCGTTTGGTTGGTATCCACATCCTCCTGTACGGTTTCTATATTAGACTGCAGAACTCCTTCAGCATCGATCGCTCGGGCCGTTTCTGTGGCTAGGTCAGTTGCCAATGTATTTTCGGCATCTTTGGCCCGACTGGTTTCAGCGGCAAGATCTGTGGTTAATGTATTCTCGGCATCAATGGCACGGGTTGTTTCCGCAAAAAGATCAGCGGTTAACTTATCCTCGGCAGCCATGGCACGGCTTGCTTCTGTGGAGAGGTTGGTCGTTAATGTGTTTTCAGCACCTGTGGCACGGATCGTTTCCGCTTCCAGGTCTTCGGCCAGTTGCATTTCGGCAGCAGTGGCACGGTCTATCTCTTCAGAAAGGGCCTCACTGCCGGCAGCAACGGAGGCATCCACAAAGGTTTTTACGGCCAGCTCGGTCGGGAATTTTGTGTTCGTCTCATCCGACAATAAGACATCCTCCGATTTATTGGCGGCATCCTCCTTTAAGGCGATATTAATTGAATTTGCTGCTGCTACCGCTTTAGTTGCAGCCATTTCTGATGCAAAGGCTGATTCATCTACTTTTAAATCCAAAAATGGCTGAATCTTGGCCAGGGTCAAAAAAGGCAATAGCATTTTGGATGTATCCGATGCAAAGACAAGCGCCGGTACATTATCGAGATCAGAGAAATTACCTGAAAGTGCCACTTTTGACAAATCAGGTTTGTTTAAAATTTCTGTCTCTCCACTATTTGCCTCCCAATCTGAATTTTGTTGAACCGGATTTTTAAGCAAGGTCCAAATATTTCCATTAAAAAAATAAAATCCTGCTGTACCATCTATTTGGTAAATCAATAAGGACTCTGCTGGGTTTTGGATTCCATTTCTTTGTCCCTGGGTTAAACGGGGTATTAAAAGTCCCTTATCATTGGATTCAATTTCCAAAGCGGCAGAAACATGAGGGTTTTCTGTTCCTATTCCTACCTGGGCATGAATCAAAAAAGGAGCTAAAAAAAGAAGGGCTAGCAAGAGTAGATTTTTCTTCATTTTACTTTTTATAAATTTTAAAATAATTTTTCTGGTCTGATCAATGTGACTAAAGCTTTATTCAAATAGTGTCAATATGGCAATCACCATGAAAATGCCCCGGAGAACATTCATTTTATTTTGAAAAATGAGCTTCGATTAAAAAGGGAGTGTTGCCTTTTTCTCATTACTTTTTTTGTAAAGCAACCTATTTCTAAGTCCCCATTCAAAATTTGTATGTTTCAAAAAAGATTCATGAAACAGGCTTTGATTAAACAGGAATTTATAAGATTTAAAGACCATTATTTGGCATATAAAAGGTTGTATCAAAAAATAATATTTTTTATCCGCACCCTACAGAACAGAGAAATACTCAACAATTATGGGAAATTGTTCGCTATTTTGTATTCAAAAAAACAATTAATCAGTAAAGCAAATCATGGTAATGAGTACCAGACCAAATAAATTTTATTACTGTCTTTCAAGAACAGGGAAAAAAATGTTTCAATAAGACCTATAAAAAAACAAACGTGAGACCGTATTTTAAGGAATAAGTTTACCTATTTAATAATGATATAACCTTTAATCTCCCCTGGCTTAGGAGGGGTATTAAAAAAAATTGACGTATACCTTATCCTTATTTATTCTGTAAATAATCTTCAAGGCTCCTACCAACAGATCTTTTCCCAATCTGCTTTCAACATAGATTTATCTTTTCAAAGCATCAAATAAAATTTCCACCGGATGCAGGGCCTTTCTCCCTGTGCCATCTGCAATCTGGTGCCTGCAGCTGGTACCCGGAGCTGCGATCAGCGCATCTTCCTCCGCCTCCCGTACTGCCGGAAACAATACCATTTCCCCTATCTGCATGCTCAAGGCATAATGCTCCTTTTCATATCCAAATGATCCTGCCATGCCACAACATCCGGAGGGGATTACCTTTACCTTATAATTTTGGGGCAGTTCCAGTATTTTTCTGGAATAATTGACGGAGGACAATGCCTTTTGGTGACAATGCCCGTGAAGACTGACCTGCTTTTTATCAGTAATAAATGACTGACTATCAATATTTCCAGCAATGATTTCCTTGGCCAGAAACTCATCAATCATTTCGCAGTGAAACTTCAGGGACTTGGCCTTTTCCCGTAACCCTTTGTCTACCAGTCTTGGATATTCATCCCTGAAACTAAGAATAGCTGATGGTTCCAAACCTATGAGGGGGTGCTCTGCGTCCACCAGCTCCGAAAATACCCTCACATTCTTTTCTGCAACTTTCTGAGCATAATCCAGAAGCCCTTTTGAAAGGGCTCCCCTCCCACTTTCCGCATGTTCCACCATCTTTACGCCATAACCCAAATGCCTGAGCAACTGGATGGCTTTAATTCCGGTGGCCGTATCATTGTGGTTGGTAAATTCATCACAAAAAAAGTAGACTGTTTTGATGATTTCCTTTCCTTTTAACCGGGGATATTCCTTCTTATACCATTGCCGCAAGGATTGTTTGCTGATGGCAGGCAGGTTCCGTTCCGGTGCTACATCAAGCATTTTTTTCAATCCCGCACCTGTGGTCCCGTTGGAGAGGAAAAAATTAGCTATACCGGGAACCAAACTCCCCAGACCATTCAATTTATTGATGTAGGCAAATGCCCTGGACCTCAGCGGTACCCCATTGGATTTGTGGTATTGGTATTGGAATTCTGCTTTGAGAGTGGCCATGTCCACATTAGAAGGACACTCCGAGGTACAGCCCTTGCAGGAAAGACACAGGTCCATTACCTCTTTGATTTCAGGGTGATCAAAAGGATTGGACTTATTGCTGTTGGTTAAAAACTCCCTGAGGGTGTTGGCCCTTCCCCGGGTAGTATCCTTTTCATAGCGCGTGGCCTGGAAGCTGGGACACATGGTGCCTCCACCTGAATTGGGCAATTTCCTGCAATCACCTGAGCCATTGCATTTCTCCGCCATGCGCAGGATTCCTCCCACATGGCTGAAATCAAATTTGGTCTCATGCTCAGGGGTAACCATATCCGGTTCATACCTCAGGGAGGTATTCATGGGAGGCGCATCCACAATTTTTCCCGGATTAAAAATTCCTTTGGGATCCCAGGTAGCTTTCAATCTTTTGAAGAGCTCATAATTATCCTGCCCCACCATCATAGGGATAAAGGCAGCCCTTACCCGGCCGTCACCGTGTTCCCCACTGAGTGATCCATGGTACTTCTTGACCAGTTTCGCACTGGCTTCGCTGATTTGATAAAATTCTTCCACATCTTTGGCCTTTTTTAGGTCAAGGATAGGTCGAAGATGGATCTCTCCGGCTCCTGCATGGGCATAATAGACCGGCTCCTGCCCAAACCCTTTCATGATTTCTGCAAATTCATCAATATAGGCAGCCAGGTCATCGATATCCACTGCAGTATCCTCGATGCAGGCCACTGCTTTTTTATCGCCCGGAATATTGGCCAGGAGGCCAAGGCCAGCACTTCTAAGCTCCCAGGCACTGCTGGTCCGCTCAGGACCGATGACCGGATAGGCATATCCCAGCCCTACCTCTTTAAGCGCATCCACAAATACCAGTCCCTGTTCCCGGGCTTCAGCTATGGTTTTTCCCCTGAATTCAACCATCAAAATGGCCTTGGGGTCTCCTTCTACAAAATCGCGGTTTTTACTTTGCTCTACATTCTCCTTCGTACAATCCAGAATGATTTTATCCATCAGTTCCACAGCCGTAGGCGTATATTTCATGGCCACCTGTGCCGCTTTCATGCTTTCATGTATGCTATTGAAATGAGCGGCAACCACTATATCACAGGGATCCGGCAAGGGATCCAGGTGAATTTTAATTTCAGTGGTAATTGCCAGTGTACCCTCAGATCCGCAAAGCAGTTTACAAAAATCAAAAGGATCATTTGAGGAAGAAAACAATTGAGATTCCAATAGATAATCTACGGCATATCCCGTATTTCTTCTGTGGATACTGGCTTTCGGAAAATGTTCCCGGATGTTTTTCTGAATATCGGGATTACCCAGCTCTTGGCGTATATGTCGGTAAAGCGCTCCTTCTTTGTCATCCTGTTTACACTTCAACGCAAAATCATCCGGACTCATGGGTTTAAACATGACCTCCGACCCATCGCTGAGCAGGACTTTCAATTCCATGACATGTTCGCGGGTACTTCCATAGACTATGGACGTGGTCCCACAACTGTTGTTGCCTACCATCCCTCCAATCATAGCCCGGGAAGCTGTACTGGTAATGGGACTAAAGAAGTATCCGTGATCTTTGAGGTAGTTGTTGAGCTCATTCCGAACCACGCCCGGTTGCACCCGGATCCAGCCTTCGTTTTTATTGAATTCTATTACTTTGTTCAGGTATTTGGAAACATCCAACACTATCCCTTCACCCACACATTGGCCCGCAAGGGAAGTCCCTGCTGTACGTGGGATCAACGAGGTTTCGTTTTCAGCAGCAAACTGAATCAGCTTTTTAATATCAGAAGTATTCTTTGGCAGGGCCACGGCCAGAGGGAGCGAACGGTAAACCGATGCATCAGTAGCATATAAGGTTTTCATTAAACTGTCGAAATGCAGTTCCCCGTCCAACTCTCCTGCCAAACGCTTCAAAAGGGAATTAAAGTCCTTTGTATCTTTACTCATGGATCAAAAATATAACAGTTAATGCTAGAAATGAACTGGCAGCGGGGATTTTATTTCAATAAAAGCACAGTTGATTCAATTTTGGTTTCTATTTTTGAAGTTCCTTACACATGCTTTTCATTCACCCAAAAGATAATGTTACTACAAGCCCCTCTTGACCAGGTACAAATTGATCATTTACGTAAAATTGGAATGCTTCACCCGGATGAAATGGTAATCAGCAGTGAAAAAGCCGGAGAAGGAAACATGAACATCACGCTAGTCATTAAAACAGAAAAGCGATCATTTGTATTGAAGCAGTCCAGGGACTTTGTAGCCAAATACCCCCAGGTGCCTGCACCCAGAGAAAGGACCGGAATTGAATATACCTTTTACCAGACCCTCGCAAAGGATGAGGTCCTGGCTTCCTTCTCTCCTAAAATACTGGGCTTTGATAAATCGAACTGGCTGCTGGCACTGGCTTATTTGAAAGGCGGTAAGGATTACCTGGACATTTACCGGCAGCCTGAAATTCTGGAATGGGGTCGTGTGACAGCGTTGCTGCAGTACCTTAAAAGACTGCACCAAATACCTCTTTCAGATTTTCCGGAAAATAGGAAAATGCGAGAGCTCAACCACCAGCACATCTTTGTACTCCCCTATCAGAAGGACAATGGAATTGACCTGGATCAAATCCAACCCGGCCTGCAAGACTTGGCCCGGACAGTAAAAAGTCAACAGCCATTGCTAAATAAAATCAAATCATTGGGAGAAAGGTACCTGCGCCAAGGAAAACACCTGATACATGGGGATTTTTATCCCGGAAGCTGGCTGCAAACGGCTGAAGGAATGAAGGTCATTGATACCGAATTTGCTTTTATGGGTGATCCGGAATTTGATCTGTCTGTGATGCTGGCACATCTTAAAATGGCTCAGGTTTCCGAACCCATGATTGCGGACATACTCAAAACCTATCCGCTAAACACCCAATTGCTCTCCCAGTATACAGGGGCAGAAATATTGCGCCGGATATTTGGTCTTGCCCAACTGCCCTTATCATTAACTTTACCGGAGAAAGAAAAGCTAACTCATGATGCCATTGATCTACTCGTATATGAACAATTTTAAACTTATTTTTCTGTTGCTTTTAGGGATCAGTGCCTGCAGTACTGAAAATCAGCCCCGTGAAAAACCAGAAAAGTCTGAAGATATACCTTTCACATTAAGTATCGACAAAACTCAACTGGAGGACAAGGTAAAGGGAATGCTTATTGGAAGTGCGATTGGGGATGCCATGGGAGCACCTACCGAGATGTGGAGCCGCGATGCCATTAACAGGGAATATGGTTGGGTCACGTCACTGGATGATATGGTCCGTGAAGTTTCCCCTGAAGGTACCTGGAAGGTGAATTTACCGGCCGGAGGCACGACCGATGATACCCGGTGGAAAAAGCTGGTCTTTGAATATCTGGATAAACAGCAAAGCCTGGAACTTGATCCCATCGGATTTTCAGAGCATATCCTGAATGAATATGAAATGTATTTTGAAGATTTTAAGACCCTTCAACCCGAACAGACCGAGGCCCTGGAATATGCTAATCTCAGGGTATTGTGGCTGCAGGAGTGGTACAAAGTATCCCAGCCTTTGATGGACAATGACCTGATGGCTTACCAAAAAGCGTTGGGAAAATTCTATGGAGGAGAAATGGTTTGTGCCGGTTTGCTTTATGCTCCGGCCCTGGGCACTTTGTATCCCGGTCAACCCGAAAAAGCCTATGAGCAGGCTTTCAACCTGAGCTTGTTTGACCTGGGTTATGCCAAGGACATCAGTGCTTTATCGGCTGCCATGACTGCAGCAGCCATGACCGCAGATGGTAAACCAGCCGCAATGCTGGAGGTGCTGCGAGGGATAGATCCTGAAAACTACTTCAAAAGCCGGTTGGTAGGTAGAAGTAGTTATCGCATCCTGCAAACTGCCCTTTCTATTGTAGAAGAGGCCAAAGGCCAGATGTCCTTTGAAAACGGATTAAACGAGCCGGGCGAACCGACAAAGGAAGCCATCGAGGAAGCTTTTTATCTTTTGGATGAACATTTGCAGGACATGCCCTTCCATGCAGGAGAGATTCACCTGCAAGTGCTCACTGCCATGTTGTTTAGTGATTTTGACTTTCAAAACACCCTGGTCTTTCTGGTTAATTTTGGCCGGGACAATGATACCACTGCTGCCATTGCCGGAGCCATTTTAGGAGCCTTTCATGGTTTTGAGAAGCTTCCTGATACCATGAAACACCAGGTTATCTCTGTCAATCAAGACTTGCTGGATATAGATTTAAATGGGTTGGCAGAAAATCAAGCGGCAAAGATACAAGCACTATACGGGATGAAATGATAGTCTTAGTTACAGCTAACCCAAACAGGTGACTCTAAAGATTTTTTTCTAAATAATGGATGTTTTTTAAATTATTTACTAAAAAAATTTGTTTTAATTATGTAAAATTTGGAAATCCCATTTATCAGGGATATAAATCGTTAATATGTCATTACCTCTAAAATTCATAGATAAAAATAATTCAGGTTTTTTCGCTACAGTCAGACAAAGAGTGGACCGGTATTTTGATACCAATGAAATCTCCAAGCGCGCCAATGGGTCCATGGTACTCAAAACTATCACCTATCTGGTTACCTTTGCAGGCCTTTATCTGACCATTTTGTTGGAAGTGTTTCCTTCCTGGGTTTCCCTGTTGCTGGCCATTGCTTTGGGCATGAACATGGCATTCATTGGCTTCAATATTTGCCATGATGCCCTGCACGGATCCTATTCTTCAAAAAAATGGGTCAATAGTTCGTTGGGTTTTCTTTTCAATATCATTGGAGCAAACGTATATGTTTGGAAAATAACCCACAATAAAATACACCATACCTATACCAATATTGTTGGCCATGACGGAGATCTTGAAGTAGCACCCGGGATTGTCAGGGTTTCTCCTGAGGAGAAGTACCATCCCATCCATCGGTTTCAGCACATCTATGCTTTTTTTCTTTATTCTCTGGCCTCCATATCCTGGTTTTTCAGAAAGGATTATAAAAAGTTCTTTCAGAAGCGGATAGGAAAACATGAGAACAAACATCCTAAAATCGAATATTTCAACCTTTTCTTCTATAAGCTGCTCTATTACAGTCTTTTTATCATAGTGCCATTGATCGTGATGGATATTACCTGGTGGCAGTTTTTGATTGGTTTTCTGGCATTGAATTTTGCTGAGGGATTGGTTCTAGGATTGGTATTTCAATTGGCTCATCTTGTTGAGCAAACCGAATTTCCCAATCCCGGGGAGGAAGAAAATATTGAAGATGCCTGGGCAGTACATCAGATGAAAACCACGGCTAATTTCGCCCGAAAAAGCCGCTTGACCACCTTCCTTTGCGGGGGCTTGAATTTGCAGGTAGAACACCATTTGTTCCCAAAAATTTGCCATATCCACTACCCGCAAATCTCAGGGATTGTCAAAGAAACCGCTCAGGAATTTGGCCTGCCCTATCATGAAAATAAGAGCTTTGCCTCAGCGCTAAAATCACATTATAACTTTCTGAAGAAAGCGGGAAGAAAATGATAGTATTTGATTGAAACAGGCTTACACCCAATTGGTGTTATCATGAAATGGACTTTTGCTAAATTTAAGTATATTTCAAACATTTTTCAATACTCCGTTTGCTAACTTTCATAGCCTGATTTGGTTAGGAAGAAGTATACTTCTAAAGAGACCCAAATGGAAAGTAATCTGATAACCACCGCTTTTTTACCCTTAGCACTGGCATTTATCATGCTGGGGATGGGTCTAAGCTTAAACCTTGGCGATTTTAAAAACATTTTTAGATATCCCAAGGCCATGGTCTTGGGATTGTTTTGTCAATTGGTATTATTACCGGTACTCGGTTTTTTTTTGATCTTGAGTTTCGGACTGAAAGGAACGATGGCGGTGGGGATTATGATCATAGCTTGCTGCCCCGGCGGACCCACCTCCAACATGATCACCCACTTGAGTAAAGGAGATACGGCTTTGTCCATTAGTCTGACCGCTATGAGTTCGGTGATAACCATTTTCACCATTCCCTTATTGGTTAATTTTTCCATTGTTTATTTTGGGGAAGAAGGGAGTGTTTCCCTCCCCTTTATCCCTACCGTACTTCGGATTACTGGAGTAACCTTGGTTCCTGTCGCCATTGGCATGTGGCTAAAACACCGTTTTGCAGCAATGGCACAAAAGGCGGACCGGCCCGTTCGGATTGCTTCCATCTTATTTTTCGTTTTGGTCGTGGGAGGAGCTATCTTAAACGAAAAGGATCAAATCGTTAACTTCTTTGCCGTAGCTGGGCCGGTAACTTTATTGCTGAATGTACTCACGTTTGGACTATCCCTACTATTTTCTCGGCTATTGACACTTCCAGTGCCGCAACAATTGGCGATCAGCATCGAATCCGGCATTCAAAATGGTACCTTAGGTATCATGATTGCTGCTACCTTATTGCAGAATTCAGCCATGTCCATACCTGTCGTTATTTACAGCTTGATCATGTTCGTGGCCTCTATCCTGATTGTGTCCATCTCTGGAAAAATGGACAAGGGCGGATTGGTAAACGCGAAAGGGTAATACCCGTTTTTTTATGACTTAAATAACAGTAAATCTTTCTCCTGGGAAACGTTTCCAATGCAGACTCAATGAAGCTTACCTATTTCCTCCTATAACCCAAATTGCCTGAGGTGATGGTCCATATGCAGCCAAACCACCTTTCCCCATTCTTGGGTATTCAGGGGGCCAAAAAAAGGATGTGGGGCTGTAAAGACCTGACCCGGTGCTGCAAATTGCTGTAAACAGGAGACAAAAAGTAATTTCTCCTCCTCAAATACCTCCGGTTTTATTTTCCCTTTGGTTTCAAATGGGGCAGCCGTTTTGACATTTTTGGGAAACCAGGGTAAAATACGGAGGATTAGAAATTTTAATGCTTTTTGCTTGAAACTTCCTGGTAGGACCGGTTTGTTCCAGGCCAGAATTCTTTGGTTAGCCAAATTACAGTGGTGAAGCATTTCGGTAGCATTCATCCTACCCCAGGAGGGTTTGGTTAGGGCAGTAAGGGGAGCTACCCGCACCATTAAACCGGCCACTGCTGAACTATCCAGGACGCTTTGCTTCATAGCTACGTCAAAACATCCTTAATTACCCGACCATGCACATCGGTCAATCTAAAATCCCTGCCTCCAAAGTGATAAGTAAGTAATTTGTGATCTACCCCCAGTAGGTGAAGCATGGTAGCATGCAGGTCGTGAATGGTAACGGGATTTTCTACTACCCTGTATCCATATTCATCCGTCTGACCATAAATGGTGCCTCCTTTTATCCCTGCCCCCGCCATCCACATGCTAAATGCTGAAGGATTATGGTCCCTGCCATCCATACCCTGGGCAAAAGGCGTACGCCCAAACTCACCGGTCCAAACCACCAGGGTCTCTTCCAAAAGACCCCTGGATTTGAGGTCCTTTAACAATCCTGCAATGGGCTTGTCTACTGCGTGGGCATTCCGTTCATGTCCATCCTTAAGGTTATGGTGTTGGTCCCAGCGGTCAATACCATCGAGACTTGGGCAGGTCAGCTCCACAAACCTCACCCCTCTTTCCACCAACCTGCGAGCCATCAGGCATTGGGCACCGTAATTCCGTGTATGGGGATCTTCATCAAATAAACCATACAATTCCCGGGTAGCTTTGGTCTCCGATTTGAACTCCGTCAATTCAGGAACAGATGACTGCATTTGATAGGCAAGTTCATAATTCCTGATCGCTGCCTCCAACTCGTCTGATTTGCCTGCATTTTTATCATCCATTTGATGGATGAAATCTAATTTCTTTCTTTGTTGGGCAGACAGGCTGTTATCAGACTTAATATTGGCAACGGGCATGCTTCCGGTTTTCATAATAGAAGCTTGGAAATCAGCCGGTAAAAAACCATTTTTAAAGTTATCTACGCCTCCGGGAGGCACCAAACCGCCATCCAGCACCACATAACCCGGTAAATTACTGTTTTCTGAGCCCAAACCATAATTGATCCAGGCCCCCATGCTGGGACGTCCCTGCAGACCGCTTCCGGTATGCAAAAAATAATTCGCATTGGTATGTTCCGGAAAATTAGATACCATGGAACGGATCAGTGCCAGGTCATCCACACAGGTAGCAACCTGAGGAAAAAGTTCGCTCACAGCCATCCCAGACTCACCATAACGTTTAAAAGCCCAGGGACTTTGAAGTATTTTGCCGTTATTATTAAACTGAGTCGCATCTATTTTGAATTTTGGATCCTGCCCATTCTCTTTGGCCAACCTGGGCTTTGGATCGAAGGAGTCCACCTGGGACACGCCTCCATCCATGTAAAGAAAAATGATGTTTTTTGCCTTTGGTAAATAATGAGGGGAATGCGCCAGTTGAGATAGCAAATCCCGGGAACCCTTGTCAGGGGATTTACAGGCAGAAGCCAGGGATCCCATCATGCCCATCAAAGCCATCGATCCAAAGCCACACCTGCAAATTTCCAGCATCTTCCTGCGGCTCAATGCTTGATTCATTAGGGGTTTATGTTTGTTCATGGGACTACATTAAATAGATAAATGATTTCATATTGAACAAGGCATGACAATATTCTTTCCAAACCTGAATTTGTTTTTCTTCGGAAGGAATGCCATCCGGTGATTCGAGGGAATCACCTATTTCCCGAAGAAAAGTCAGCCCCTTCTCTCGCTCAAATTCTGAGGCAGGCCGGGAAAAAGCACGCAAGTATGCCTCATTAATTCGTTGCGCTGTACTTAATCCGGGAGCAGCAATCAGGGATTTTGCCATAATCTCGGCCTGCTCCGCAACAAAAGGATCGTTCATCAAAAAAAGAGACTGCGCCGGAACATTGGTTACATCCCTCCTGCCAAATGTGGTAAATGGCGTGGGACGGTCAAAAGCCATCATCATCCTGTCAAGAAAATTTCTCCGGACCTCCAGGTAGATGGACCTGCGACCTGCCCCGTCCAGGGGACCGGATTTTCCTGGCCTTCCCCTGCCTTGCATAAAAGAGGTCAAATATACCGGAACAGGTGGACCCTGTAGGCTGCTATCCAATGCTCCGGAGGAAAAAAGCATGGCATCTCTAATGGCTTCAGCCTCCAAACGCCTTACAGGATAATGCGCCAAATAGATATTTTCAGGATCTAAATCCCTCCCATTTTTTTCTGTGCTCCTTTGGAAGGCCTCAGTCATGACCATGGCCTTAATCATCTTTTTGACAGACCAATTTTCTTCCTGGAATTTTATAGCCAAGAAATCCAGCAACTCAGGATGACTGGGTAGCTTTCCCTGCAAGCCAAAGTTATCCACGGTTTCTACCAATCCCTTACCGAAGACATGATACCAAATCCGGTTCACCATTACCCTGGCCGTTAGGGGATTTTTAGGATCCAGAATGGTTTCCGTCATTTTAGCTCTTCCGCTTCCCTTTGTTTGTATGGGGTTTTGCCAGTCCAATATTTCGGAAAGAAAACTCCTTTCCACTACTTTATTCCCCGTATCAAGGTGATTTCCCCTGTTGAATACAGGGCTTTCTCTGGCCAATCCATCTGCCACTCCCTGAATAAATATACTGTCAGCAACTGAAGCCTGTAGCAAGTCTTTTCTCAACACCAAATTAACCAAGTCCGGAAACTCAGTTTCAAGATTTCCATCTTCAATGCCTTTATTAATATAAGTCACCTCGTTTATCCTGCTATTTCCTGCCTGCCAGCTATCAAGCATACCGGATAGGGAACCTGCTGTTGAGTGGCTATCCAGGGGGGGAGTTAGCCAGGATTCATCATAGGCAATGGCATAAGCTGCCTCAATGTAAGCCTCCTGATCCTGTTCGTATTGATGGCGGACATATCTGCCTGGTAATATTTCAATATAGGCCTCATGCCCCAGCCAGTCCCCTACATCAAAGACGTAGTTTTTCCACTCTTCCTCATTGACTTTCTGGTCAAGTCCTCCATAGATGGGATAGCTGATCAGTTGAAAATTGTCCATTACCAGGCGGATACTGCCCCCTTTTCCTCTTGCCCTGACCCCCAGGTGCTTATTTTCCAAGGTGAAATTTCCTGACCTCAGGGCACCGTATTTTCCGGGTCCGAATTTCCTGCTCGAAGCCATCCCCGGACTCAAGCCCACTAACTGACCAGTACCGGTTTTGATTAAAGGATCCCCCAGAGTGGTACTTTGACCAAAAGCCCAGCCATCGGCCAGCCAGCCGTCAAAATCCTGCCCCCTGAAATCACCCAATACCTTAACGTTTTTTTCAATACCCTTGTCCTCAGCCGGTGATTGGTCATGTACAAAAAATACCGGCACAGAATCCTGCGACTGCCCCTTCCAGGAGGCTGCAAGCATTTCTTTAATTTGTCGTTTGAGCTGATGCGCTTCTTTAATTTTGGAAGTTTTCATTTGGGTATCTCCCAGGGGTACCGGGCTAAAACGGGTACTACCCAATATACCATATAAAGCATAATAATCTGAAGTGGGAATGGGGTCAAACTTGTGGTCATGACACCTGGAGCAGGCTACCGTTAGTCCCTGGAAACTTTTACCAATCACGTCAATCATGTTGTCAATGCGGTCTGCCTCATCCTTTTTGGTGTCCACCGGGCTATGGGTTCCCTCTGTCATGGTCAAAAACAGGGTAGCAATCACCGACTCATTATGGCCTGTTTCCGGATCTATCCTGGGTACGGGCAGAAGGTCACCCATCAGGTGTTCCCTTACCAATTGATCATAGGGTACATCTGCATTAAATGCACGGATCAAATAATCCCTGTATTTCCAGGCTCCCTGAATCTCATAATCGAATTCGTGACCTTTGGTTTCCGCATACCGGACCACATCCATCCAGTGGCTGGCCCATTTTTCCCCAAAAGCCGGGCTCTGTAAGTATTGATCCACCAATTGCTCGTAGGCCTTTGGATCCTCATTGGCGACAAATGAATGAATGATTTCCGGATCGGGAGGCAAGCCCGTCAATACTAAAGAAAGCCGCCTGAGCAAGCTGTATTTATCTGCCCGCTCACTGGCGCTAATGGCGGATTCCTGAATTTTTTTATCGAGCAACCCATCGATGATTTGGTGGGTAGGAATAGCTTCGTGTTCCTGCTGCATCTTTGGGGGTATAAACGACCAATGGGGCTGGTATTCGGCTCCCTGAGCAACCCATTTCTTTAATAAAGCGATCTCTTTTTCGCTTAATTCCAGTTTGGATGAAGGGGGTGGCATCCTCAGCTCGGGATCATTCTGGGTAATGCGGTCCAATAAGTTGCTTTTGGAGGCTGATCCCGGAACGATAGCAGCGTGCCCACTTTCCAGAAGTTTGGTAGCACCTTCTGGTACATCCAACCGTAATCCTGCTTCCCGGCTGCTGGGATCTGGTCCGTGACACAAATAACATTTTTGGACCAAAATGGGCTTGATATGGTAATTGAAATCAACCTGGGCAGGCATCTCTTCCGCCAATTCATTTCTTTGGCAAGAAAAAAACACCAGCAGTCCCATGATAAAAATCAACAGCGGGCCAAAGACTTGTATCCATTTTCTGCCTACAGCATGCAATAACATATCCTTCAATACCAATTAAAATACTTTATTTTAAATTTAGTCATATTCACAACAATTTCAATAGAAGGAGATAAAATTCTAAACAAAGGTTGACATTTACTTGTTTAACCAATGGTACTTGTTGGGTCTTAATGAGTACTTAGTTTACCGGTGCCAATCACTTCGATGGTTGTGTGATTTTCTGTTAGTGGTAAACTTCCTGCAAGGTCGGCATTCGGACTATTTAGCCTGGACTAACCGAAAGGGAAATGTGGAACCCTGCATATCGTACCCTCCATCTTGAGTTCATATTGAATACTTTTATCCTATAAAGATAAATATTAAATATATCTTTATTTATTTTTATATTCCTATTAATAGGTAAAATGCAATAAAAATAAATCTATTTAAAGGGCTTTTGGCCTAAATCCGAAACTTATTCCGTAATGCGTATCTAAATGCGCTACCCATTTGAAAAACTAAAATTTTGTTATCATATTCTAAAAATTTTATTTTGTGTAATAGCAATTTATTAAATTTTTAAAATATAATTTTTTGTAGTAACCTTTTATTATATTAATGAAACCGATTGCATTGTCTATAAAATATTCTTATGTTAGGCGAATAATGGCTTGAACAACAACCATTTTCAAGCCGATACTCAGGGATAAAGTCCTGAAAACAATTCAATTATTCATTAATTCTAACCCAAAAAAAATGAAAAAATGCTTACAATTGCGTGGCGTCAAAGGGATAGGCCGTCAAAGCCTTGCTCTTTGGGTCAGCCTTTTGTTTGCCGCAAGCACTTCTGCGGCAGACATGGCTAAGAATGAGCCATCCGAGAAGCCCCGGGAGGAAAATCGCCTACTGGTGATTGCCCAGGAAGAGGACATTACCGTTTCGGGTATTGTTACTGATGAATCCGGAGAAGGGATTCCTGGTGTTACTGTATTCATTGCGGGTACAGGAACAGGTACGGTTACGGACATTGATGGTAGTTATTCACTGTCTGTACCAGAAGGAGCAGAACTCACTTACTCCTATGTTGGATTTGTTTCCCAAACCATAACTGTAGGAAACCAGTCTGAAATCAATATTACCTTGTTAATGGATACCGCTTCCCTGGAAGAGGTTGTTGTCATTGGGTATGGTACCGCCAGAAAGAGGGATTTAACCGGGGCGGTTTCTTCCGTTACCGCTACCAGACTGGAAAATGAAAACCCCAACTCCGTACAGGATGTACTCCGCGGAAACATTGCAGGCCTGAATGTAGGTTTAAGCACCTCTGCAAAAGGAGGTGGCAGCCTGGAAGTAAGGGGTAGAACCTCCCTGAATGCCGGATCCAGTCCACTGATCGTTTTGGATGGGGCTATTTATTACGGACAACTGGCCGATATCAACCCCAACGATATCGAAAGCATCGATGTCTTAAAGGATGCCAGTTCGGCTGCCGTATTTGGTGCGAAAGCGGCCAACGGTGTAGTTTTGGTCAACACGAAAAAAGGAGCTTTGGGTAAACCTCAGGTAAAAATCAACACCAACTGGGGGGTGGCCAGCATGGCCAAAAACGAGCCCGTATACGGTCCACAAGGCTTTTTGTCCTGGAGAGAAGATGTAATGGAAAGTATCAATGCCGGAGGTTTTGAACCCTACCGCTTTTCAAATCCCAATACCCTTCCTTCAGATATTTCCCTGGAAACCTGGTTGGATTACGACGGATCAGATGGAGACCCGGAAACGGTCTGGTTGCAGCGCCTAAACATGCAACCACTTGAAATAGCCAATTACAAGGCTGGCGAAAGTACCAACTGGTACAACATGATGTTTCAGAATGGTTTGCGACAAGACCATACCGTAAGCCTTTCCGGTAGAAGCGAGGATTTTCAGTATTACTGGTCCATGGGTTACCTTGACAACGAAGGACTTATCGTTGGTGATAAGTTTACCACCATCAGAAGCCGGTTCAATATAGAAGGCAATGTCAACGAGTGGTTGACGGTAGGAATGAACACCCAATTTGCAGACAGGGATGAAAGCCAGATCCCCGTAAGCTGGGGCAATATGGTCAACCTTTCGCCCTGGGGAGAACCATTCCTTGAGGATGGTGTTAGCTTAAGGTTCAGACCCAATGAAGAAGTAAGTGGAGGTCGCCATCCTTATTACACGCCAAGCTATACCGATCGCCTGCAAAAGGAGACCACCATCAACTCTACGCTCTTTGCTTCCATCGAATTACCTTTTGGAATCAAGTTCAGGACCAATTTCACTCCCAGGTATGAATTTTACGAACGGTACAACCATGAAATGGCTGCCCACCAGGATTTTGAAAACATGGGAGGAAGAGCCAGCAGGCAGCAGAGAAAGGTGTATTTCTGGCAAGTAGATAATATCCTGAGCTGGAATAAAAACTTCAACAATATTCATAATTTTGATGTGACCTTGTTGGCAAATGCCGAAAAATTTCAAAGTTGGGATAATTCCATGCAAAATGTGGGTTTTGAACCACATGACAGATTGGGATACCATAACATCGGTGCAGGTATCAATCCCATCATTTCAAGCAATGATCAGCAACATACCGCAGATGCCCTGATGGGCAGGGTGATTTATTCCCTTTCCGACAAATACATTACCACCCTTTCCGTACGTAGGGATGGTTATTCAGCCTTTGGTCAAAGTAATCCAAGGGCTACTTTTACTTCAGCGGCTTTTGGCTGGTTATTTACCGATGAAGACTTTGTAAATATCCCCTGGCTGGACTATGGTAAATTAAGGGCTTCCTGGGGAGTAAACGGAAACAGGGATATTGGTCGTTATGCGGCCTTGTCTGATTTGCAAACAGGTAAATATTTTTACCAGAGTACCAGTGGAGAATTGTACTTTGTGAGCCAGTTGTATGTGAACACCATGCAAAACGAAAACCTGCGCTGGGAAAAAACCACTTCCACCAACCTGGGCCTGGACTTCTCCTTGTTCAACAACATCCTGGATGGTACGGTAGAAGTGTATGACATGTCTACCACCGACCTTTTGGTTGAGAGGAGTCTTCCGGATATCCTGGGTTTCAACTTTGTGTATGACAACCTTGGTGAAGTCAGAAACCGGGGCGTGGAAGTCAGCTTAAACAGCCTCCTGATGAATCGCTCCAATCTGACCTGGCGGACAAGCCTCAATTTCCAAATGAACCGCAACAAAATTGTAAGCCTGTATGGTGACCTGGATGAAAACGGTGAAGAATTGGATGATATCGGTAACCGTTGGTTTATCGACAGGGCCATTGATGCTGTCTGGGATTATAAAACAGACGGTATCT
Organism: Cyclobacterium sp. SYSU L10401; assembly: GCF_010993705.1. Classification (GTDB taxonomy): domain Bacteria; phylum Bacteroidota; class Bacteroidia; order Cytophagales; family Cyclobacteriaceae; genus Cyclobacterium. The sequence continues at coordinate 18,648 of NZ_WOFO01000002.1, forward strand.
GGCAAACCCCTGAAGCTGATGAGGCCAGTGATTATGGGGTCAAACCGGGAGATTTTAAAATCGAAGATGTCAATGATGATGGCTTGTATACCAATGCTGACCGGCAGTTTCTAGGCTTTACCCAGCCCAGATCCCGATGGAGTTTGAGAAATGAATTTAAAATTGGGAAAAATTTCGACATTTCCTTTATGATGTACGCCTATCTGGGGCATATAGGAACCTTCAACCAAAGGAAAAACCGTCAGGGATTTCTGGATCGATCCAACTCTTACATTCTGCCGTATTGGACAGAGGAAAACCCAAGCAATGAATGGGCCAGGCTGTATTCCAGTGAAGGAGGAGCCGGTGGTTTCAATGTGTACCAGAGCAGGTCCTTTGTGAGATTTGAAAATATCTCCATGGCCTATACCGTACCTCAGCCAATTGTGGAAAGAGCGAAAATTCAGAATTTAAGGCTGTACATGAATGTAAGAAATGTGGGATTCTGGGCGCCTGAATTCAACTTCTGGGATCCTGAATCTGCAGGTCCAACCCCAAGAATCTTTACTTTAGGACTGGATTTGACGCTTTAATGATTGAGTATTTAAAAGAAATCATCATGAAAATAAATATAAAGAAATCATCGTTTTACCTGGCCCTTTTAGCGACAGGTATGATGCTTACCACAACAGGATGCGATGAATCCTGGCTGGAACCCAAACCGCTTTCCTTCTACGCACCGGAAAACACCTTTAACGCCGCCAGCGGACTTTGGGGTGCGTTGGTAGCCTGTGAGCGAAACATGCGCCATGAGTATACCGGCGATGGACCGCCTATCCTGACCGAACATATTTTTACCGAAGTGGCTGTGGAAGGCACTACGGATAAGTCAGGACCGGCACAGGACATGAACCTGCTGATTACCCCCGATGCCAACCTGAATAGTGTCAACACGAATAAAATAGGTTGGTACTGGTATGAGGGTTTTAAAGGCATCAAGTATGCCAACACGGTGATATCCAGAATAGATGATCCTGTAGATTACGAATCGGAGGAAGAACGCAACCATATCCTGGGCACGGCTTATTTCCACCGGGCATTACGGTATTATCGCCTGACCAATCAATTTGGAGATGTGCCCTTGATTCTGGAAGAAATTCTGGAACCCAGACTTGATTTTTATTCTACCGACAGGGAAGTTATTCTCCGGAAGATGAAAGAAGATTTGGAATGGGCAGAGCCCTGGGTTCCCGAAGTAATGGACCGGGGCCAGGTTCCAAAGGGAGCCATTCAACATCTGCTGACCAAGGTAAATCTTGCCCTGGGAGAATTTGATGATGCCATCGCTTCTGCCAGCCGCCTGATTGACGGAGGTACACATGCCTTGATGACAGAGAGGTTTGGCTCCACTGGAAATGATCCGGAAAGAAACCTGATATGGGATCTTCACCGGCCGGAAAACAAATCCCTGAATGCCAATACAGAAGCCATATTAATGGTGATGGACCGTTTGGACACCGACGGCAACTCCGGGGGAATGTCCTCTATGCGTCAGGGGGTACCCTTTTGGCTTACCAATATCAATACCCCCAACGGCAACAGGGGTACCATCGATCAACCAGGAATTGAGTATGACCATGTTACCCGCTACGGAAGGGGAATCGGAAGGCTGAGAGGTACCTGGTACCACCAAAGCATGATTTGGGATGATGAAAATGACCTCAGACATGCACCCGGAAACTGGATGGACATGACCGATCTGGTCTACAACAATCCGGATCTAATCGGCCAGGATGATGAATATTATGGACAACCCTTGCAATTAAGAAATGCGCAAGGCACCGTATTAGTAGTCGACACCATCAGAAGCTGGTTTTCATGGCCACACTACAAATTATATGTCCCACAACCACAAAATATCAGGCCCAGTGGAGGACACAGTGACTGGTACATTTTCCGTCTGGCAGAAACCTATCTTCTCCGGGCTGAAGCCTATGTATGGAAAGGGGATATGGCCAATGCAGCAGCAGATGTAAATGCCGTCAGAACCCGGGCCGGCGCTGCACCTTATGGTCCTGAAGAGATGAACATAGGGACTATTCTGGATGAAAGAGCTAGAGAGCTGTACTATGAAGAACCCAGAAAAACGGAACTGACCCGTATGGCATATATCTTTGCCAACACCGGTATTCAGGCCTACAATGGGAAAACCTATTCTGCAGAAAATTTCTCAGAGGATAATTTTCTATATGACAGGATCATGGAATTTACGGATTATTACAACAAAGGTGTTTTTACGCGTCATGGTGATACCTATACCTATAGTCCTTACCATGTGTTATGGCCTATTCCTGCCAATGCCATCAATACCAATACGCAGGGCATCATCAACCAAAACCAGGGTTACTCAGGCTTTGAAAACAATGTACCCCCGCTGACAACAGAGGATGGAAACCACAGCGGCACTGAGGATTAAAATCAGCCTATTCACAAATTACAATAGCCCGGAAGGAATTTCCGGGCTTTTTTTATATCAGCAACCATTTCCTACGATTAGTGATTTATAGTTACCTGATTTTGAACTGATTTCATAAAAAAATTATTAAATTTTATTGACAATACTTGTATCAGAAACATCTGTCTGGTCCAATTGGGGGCAATTCCCGGAACCAGATTGGCGACATAGGTAGGGTTCCACCCCGGTGCAGGATCTATCCGGTGTATATGTATTTTTCCTTGAGAAACATGATTAAAATTGTTATTGAGCACTGAATGTAGAAACCTGAGTTCGACTCTAGATAAGGTTTACGGAAGTGTAAATCAAAAAAGAAAGTAAAAAAATCAGACTGCACAAAATCCCCCTTAATAAGGGGGAAGGGGGATTTTTTTGCGTCCCATTCCAGGGTGAGTCATGATTAATAGGTTTGAGTCATCATATAATTACCATCCTTATGAAAGAATAGGCACTATAATTCGTAAAGATTTAAAATCGAACTCAGGTTAGAAAAAAATAGCGCAATTCATTCATTGAAAACAAAAAACCGCCGGAATAAATCTTCCCGGCGGGTTATCAATACTTCTTTACTGCTTACAAACCAAACAAACCTGGCAACCAAAGGGTTAACTCCGGCACCAAAGTGATCACCAGCAATCCAAGAATCATGGCCAGGAAAAAGGGCAACAAAGGCAGAAATACCTTGGCAATACTGGTCCTGGCTACCCCCACACCAATAAATAGTACAGAACCTACCGGAGGCGTACAAATTCCAATACACAAATTCAATACCATCATGATGCCGAAGTGTACCGGGTCAATGCCCAGTGTCACCACTGCAGGAAGGAATATCGGCGTAAAAATAAGTACTGCCGGCGTCATGTCCATAAAGGTGCCTACAAATAACAGGATCAGGTTGATCATGATCAGGATCACAAATTTATTGTCACTAAGTGCCAATAAGGCCGCACTAATGGACTGGGGAATGTTCTCACTGGACATGGCCCAGGACATGCTCATGGATGTAGCAATCAGGAGCATCACAATGGCCGTTGTTTCAGAAGATTTCAACAATACGCCAGGAAGATCCTTGATTTTGATTTCACCATAAATAAAAGACAGTACAAGGGTGTAAATCACAGCTATGGCTGAAGCCTCTGTGGCGGTGAAAACGCCGACCACAATACCCCCAATCACAACCACTAAAAGCATCAGGCTGGGAAAGGCTGCCAAAAACTTTTTGGTCAATTCCTTTAAACTGGTAATTTCTCCTCCCTTGAGGTTGTGTTTTTTTATAAAAATGGCAGCCGTAATCATCAAAAACATTCCAATAAGCAATCCCGGTATATAACCCGCTACAAAAAGGGCGGCAATGGAAACGCCACCGCTTGCCAGGGAATACACAATCAATACATTGGAGGGGGGAATGATCAATCCGGTAGTGGAGGACGTGATGTTGACGGCAGCACCCAACTCTCTGGGGTAGCCTTCTTTTTCCATTCTTGGCCCCAATATCCCGCCAATGGCAGAGGCAGCTGCTGCCGCTGAACCAGCAATGGCACCAAAGAGCATGGCGGCAATCACGTTCACATATAGCAGTCCACCCGGCAACCTGCCCGTCATGGCTTTGGCCAGGTTAATTAACCTGTTGGCAATACCGCCCTTATTCATGATCTCTCCTGCCAGAATAAAAAAAGGAATGGCCAGCAAGGCAAAACTATCCAAACCTACACCCATCCTCTGGGCAATGGTAGTGGCCGATGGTACCGTGGCAATGGTAACGGTCAGGGTCAAAAAACTGGAAAAACCCAGTGCCCAGGCTACGGGAACACCGATCCCCATGAGCGTAATAAAACTGACCACCAATATGAGTATACTTAAATATTCTTCCATTTCGATTAAATTTGGGCTTTAGGTTTATTCATCAACGTTTTCAGACCTACCAATTGGTAAAAAAGTACCAACAGACCGCTGAGCGGAATCATCGTATAGACATAGGCCAGGGGTAGTTGGAGGGTGGCTGATTTTTGCTCCAGCGTATAGGTTATAAAAACCAGATTAGCTCCTCCGAGGATCATGACAGGAATGACAAAAAGAACGATCACCACTCTGATCAGCATCATTAATTTCCGATGGGCTTCTCCCTTCAATTTGGTGGGCAGCAGGTCTATGGCCAGGTGATTGTCCTGTCCGGCCACATACGCCGCTCCCAACATTCCCAACCATACCAACAGGTACCGGGAAAGTTCATCTGTAAATGAACTGGGTGACTGTACCACATACCTTGAAAAAACCTGCCAGCTCACATTCAGGACCATGGCTCCCATGATAATTATTAATAATATAGAAACCCATTTATCGATTTTCAATTTAAATCTTTCCATATTTTCAATATTCTCTGATTTTTTCCACCAATGCATACATTTCAGGATCATTGATCTTCATCCTTTCATAAACACTTTCGGCTGCCTTCCGAAAAGGTTCTTTATCAGGGTAAGAGATATTCACTCCTGCCTCTTCAAGAATCCTCATGGATTCCGCTACGGACTCTTCCCAAAGTTTGAATTGATAAACGGCTGATTCATCTGCGGCTTCCTGAAGCCATTGCTTTTCTTCGTCGGACAAAATATCCCATACCTTGGTACTGACGATCATCATGTCTGGAATGGCCGTATGTTCATTCAGGGAATAATACTTGCATACTTCATAGTGCCTGGAGGTTACCAGACTGGGCGGGTTATTTTCAGCCCCATCTACAATTCCCTGCTGTAGCGCCGTATACAACTCCCCAAAGGAAACGGGAGTGGGTGATCCCCCAAAACTCTGAACCATATTGACGGCAGTAGGGCTTTCCATTACCCTTACTTTGAGGCCCTGGATATCCTCAGGCTTTTCTACCGGGGTGTTGATGGTGTAAAAACTTCTTTTGCCGGCATCATAAAAACAAAGCCCCTTCAGCCAGTATTTTTCCCCGGCTGCCAAAAACTGCTCCCCAATGGGGCCTTCCAAAACCCTGGCCTGATGTTCATCGTCCCTGAATAAGTAGGGCTGTCCGAGGATCTTAATTTCAGGAGCAAATCCCTCCATGGCAGCTGTCGATACCTTGGTCATGGACAAACTGCCGATTTGCAACAGCTCTACCAATTCCCTTTCCGTGCCCAATTGCTGGTTGGGGTAAACCTGAACAATCATTTCCCCTCCTGATTTTTCCTCTGCCTTTTGTGCCAGAAATAACATGGCTTCATGTACAGGATGACTGGTATCCAGCCCATGGCCGAGCTTCAGTATCCTTACTCCTCCCGGTTTTGAACATCCGATCAAAACGGCCGCAAGCAACAGTGTCCCCAGATAACTCACGGATTTCCTCATTGTAATTTTCAACATACTTATTGTGGTATTATTTTGGTTTTCATTATTTGTTAATCTCGGTATCTCACATGAATTTAATCAGGCTTAGCGCAACAATTTCCCCACATTTTCTCCTATTACCAGTTGGTCTACTTCCTCTACAGTAACGAAATTGGCATCACCAGGAACAGAGTGTTTCAAAACGGAAGCGGCAACGGCAAACTCCAGGGCTTCTTGTTTGGTTCGGTGCATCAAACCAAAAATCAACCCGGCCATAAAAGCATCCCCACCACCAATCCGGTCCACTATATTGGGCATATCATAGGTTTTGGAATGTATCAAAGTATTTTCACTCCACAAAATTCCTTTCAATTTATTATGGGAGGCTGAAAGTGAATCCCGCTCTGTGGTAGAAACCACCTGGATAGCAGGACACTGCTCCTTTGCCTTTTCACAGGCTTGCCCGAAGTCTGTATCATGAATATCCATACAATTGGCCAAATCGGTCAGGCCGGCAATGATTACCTGGCTATGGGCAATCAATTCGGGCATGATCTCCAAAGGTGATTTCCCATACCGCCATAAATTTCTTCTGTAATTAATATCTCCGCTGACCATCACCCCATTTTTTTTGGCGGCTTGCAGCACTTTCAGACACAAGGAGGCAGCAGAGGCAGATACAGCAGGAGTGATCCCGGACCAATGAAACCAATCTACCCCTTTAAATACGATATCCCAATCTACATCCTGACCGTCAAAGTGAGAAAAAACGGAATCAAACCTGTCGTAAATAATTTTGGAGGATCGCTGCATGGCTCCATTTTCCAAAAAATAAAGGCCCATCCGCCCCTCCTGCACCTGTATGTAGGAAGTATCAATTCCTCCTGTCTTCAGGTAGCGAATTGCCGCCCGGCCCATGTCATTGGCAGGCAAGGCACTGATGAGGGAAACATCTTGCTGCCAATACGCCAGGGAAACGCCAACATTTGCTTCAGAACCGCCAAATTCGGCATCGTAATTCCTTGCCTGAATAAACCTTTCGTGCCCGGGAGTAGAAAACCGCATCATGACCTCTCCTAAAGTGACTATCCGTTTACGCATTTACCTGTTTGGTTATTTGGTAGCTGTAGTTTATCCGTCAAATTTAACCGTGATTTAAAAAAAAAGAAGCCCTTCGCCTCTTTTTCTTTTAATTTATTTCTAAATTGTGCAATCGATTGCTCAAGATAATCAAATATTCGAAATGTTGCATAAAGTTTTACGAATTCATCCTGAAGACAATGTTCTGGTGGCCTTAACCGACCTGAAAAAAGGGGAAAAGGTCCCATTTGAAGGAAAAGACATCCTATTGACCAGCCAGGTACCTGCCAAACATAAATTCACCATGCAAGGCATGCGTCCGGGTGATAAAATATACATGTATGGGATCATCGTAGGAAAAGCCTTACTGCCAATAGCTGAAGGAGAGGTAATCACTACGGAAAATATCGCCCATCAGACAGCTCCCTATACCGGCAAAAGAAAGCCTTTCTCCTGGCAGGCCCCCGATGTCAGCTCCTGGAAAAACAGGACTTTTGATGGCTACCACAGGCCCGATGGCCAGGTAGGCACGGCCAATTATTGGCTGGTGGTACCCCTGGTCTTTTGTGAAAACAGGAATGTGGACATCATGAAACAGGCTTTTGTGGAAGAATTGGGCTTTGCCAAACCCAACCCCTACAAATCTTTCGTCAAAGAAATGAAGGAGCTGTATTTGCAGGGAAATAAGGAGGGCTTGCAACAGGTTGGGGTAGCTACCTTAGAGCAAAGTGGGGAACAAAAGCTATTTAAAAATATAGATGGCATCAAATTTCTTACCCACAACGGAGGCTGCGGAGGTACACGACAGGATTCAGAAGCCTTGTGTGCCCTTATTGCCGGATACATCAACAACCCCAATGTGGCCGGGGCTACCATACTAAGTTTGGGCTGTCAGAATGCCCAACCGGCCATCCTGAAAGAAAAGCTGGCCAATATAGACCCGAATTTTAAAAAGCCTGTCATCATTCTGGAGCAGCAGGAAGAAGGAACGGAAACCCAACTGCTTACCCGGGCCATTCAGTCTACTTTTATAGGCCTGGCAGAGGCGGATCAAATGAAAAGAAAGCCCGCTCCCCTTAGCAAACTGACCATAGGTCTGGAATGTGGCGGATCAGATGGGTTTTCGGGGATTTCTGCCAACCCGAGCCTTGGGCAGGTATCCGATATTCTCGCAGCTTTGGGCGGCAAAACCATCTTATCTGAATTTCCAGAGCTGTGCGGGGTAGAACAGGAACTGATCAACCGCTGTACGAGCGATGAGAAAGCGGAAAAATTCGTGAAACTCATGCGGGCCTATGCTGCTTCTGCTGAGGCAGTAGGTTCTGGTTTCGACATGAACCCCAGCCCGGGCAATATCAAAGACGGACTGATCACCGACGCCATCAAATCGGCAGGAGCTGCCAAAAAAGGCGGCACCTCTCCCATAGAAGATATTTTAGATTATACAGAAATAGCCACCAAACCCGGACTGAGTTTGTTATGTTCTCCCGGTAATGATGTGGAAAGTACCACCGCCATGGCCGGATCCGGCGCAAATATCATCCTTTTCACCACCGGCCTGGGTACTCCCACCGGCAATCCCGTGACTCCGGTTATCAAAGTATCTTCCAACCATAAACTGGCAGAAAAAATGCCAGACATCATCGATGTGGATACCGGAGGGATTATTTCAGGAGAAAAAACCATTGAAGAAATGGGAGTGGAATTATTGGAATTCATCATTCAGGTGGCCAGTGGAAAGGTTCAGGCCAAAGCCGTTTTGTTAAACCAGGACGATTTTATACCTTGGAAAAGGGGAGTTTCTCTTTAATATTCATACCAACAATAACGTTTTTAAATTATGTCTCAACTATTTTCAGTAAAAAACAAAGTAATCATTATCAGTGGTGGAACAGGGGTGTTGGGCAAAGCCCTGGCCAAACACCTGGCCAAGGAGGGGGCGCAGATGATCATCCTGGGCCGAAACCAACAAAAAGTAGCCGATCTGGTCAACGAAATAAAGGATGAGGGAGGATTTGCCTTTCCGGCGGTGGCAGACGTCACCAAAGAGGCAGAAATCATCCAGGTAAAAGAGCAATTGGAAAAATCCTTTGAACAGATCGACGGACTGATCAATGCCGCTGGTGGCAATATGCCGGGTGCGACAGTGATGCCGGATCAATTTTTCACAGACCTCTCTTCAGAGGCGGTCAAGTCCATCATGGATCTGAATTACATGGGTACTTTTTTGCCAACCAAGGTTTTTTTACCGCTACTGATCAAAAATAAAAAAGCATCCATCATCAATATCTCCTCCATGGCGGCCAGTCGGCCCATGACCCGGGTGATGGGATATGCTTCAGCCAAAGCCGCCATTGACAACATGACCAAATGGATGTCGGTAGAATTCGCCAAAAAATACGGAGAAGGGATTCGTGTCAATGCCGTGGCTCCCGGATTCTTTCTTACTGCACAAAATGAGCGCCTGCTGACCAATAAGGATGGCAGCCTGACCGAAAGAGGAAACCTGATCAAGGAACATACCCCCATGGCCAGATTTGGAAAACCGGAAGAACTTTTCGGAGCTGTGCAATGGCTCAGCAGCGAGGCATCAAAATTTGTAACAGGAACCATAACCGAAGTGGATGGAGGCTTCAGTGCATTTTCAGGAGTATGAGCAAAGTTGACAAACCAATAATGATGGAGCAAACCATGCGCTGGTATGGTCCCAATGATCCGGTAAGTCTGGCCGATATACGACAATCCGGTGCTACCGGAATTGTAACTGCCCTGCACCAGATCCCCAATGGAGAAGCATGGCCCAGAGAAGCCATTCGGGAACAAAAAAACCTAATCGAACAAGCCGGCCTTACCTGGTCTGTGGTGGAAAGTGTACCGGTACACGAAAACATCAAAACCCGATCGGGCAATTTCGAACAATACATTAAAAACTATCAGGAAAGCATCCGAAACCTGGCAGCAGAAGGGGTCCATACCGTTTGTTATAACTTTATGCCCATCCTGGACTGGACCCGAACCAATCTGGCCTATCTCCTGCCGGATGGTTCCAGGGCTTTGCGATTTGAAATGAAGGCCATTGCGGCTTTCGATGTGCACATTTTAAAACGTCCCGGCGCATCTAAGGACTACCCGGAAGAAATGCTTCAACTGGCAAAAACTTATTTTGAAGCTTTGAGTAGTGAGGATAAGGACAAGCTGGTGAACACCATCATTGCGGGATTGCCCGGAGCAGAAGCAGGCTATTCGGTAGAAGATTTTCAGGACGCCCTGAACACTTATGATGGCATAGATGCCGCCACTTTGGGAAATAACCTGAATGCCTTTCTGAGTGAGATTGTACCGGTAGCGGAGGAAAACAAGGTTTTCCTTTGCATTCATCCTGATGATCCCCCCTACCCCATTTTTGGATTGCCAAGAGTGGTCAGCACTGCCGCTGATTACGACCGCATCCTCCAAGCCAACGACAGTCCCTACAATGGCTTTACCTTTTGCACCGGGTCTTTGGGCGTAAGGGCGGACAATGATTTGCCGGCAATGGTAACGCAATACGGAGATTACATCCATTTCCTGCACCTCAGAAGTACGCAGAGAGACGAGGAAGGTAATTTTTATGAAGCCAATCATCTGGAAGGCAATGTGCCCATGGCCGAAGTGGTTGAAGCCATCATCAGGCTACAACAAAGGCGGGGCAAATCCTTACCCATGCGGCCCGACCATGGCCACCAGATGTTGGATGATTTGGGAAAAGTGACCAACCCGGGCTATTCTGCCATTGGCAGGCTCAGGGGACTGGCCGAGTTAAGGGGTTTGGAAATTGGCCTCGCAAGAAGTATTTTTGATTAAATATTGAAAGCAATAAATTAAAGTCAATATATCAACTAACCTGAAAATAGTTATGAGTGAGAAAACAAATGGCAGAAGAGATTTTATAAAAAAATCCGCCATGACCACCATGGGCATTTCTGCCCTGGGAGCTGTTGGATTTTCTGCCAAAAGTTATGGCAAAATTCTGGGTGCAAACGACCGGTTGAACATTGCCATAGCAGGTTTGGGCCGAAGATTGGGTGCTTTTTACAACCCCATTGGGCTGAAATCCAGTAATGTCAATCTAATGTATCTCTGTGATGTGATGCAGTCTCAAAGAGAAAAAGCAGCTAAAAATTTTGAAAAACACATTGATTACAAACCAAAGCTGGAAAACAGTATCCTGAAGGTGATAGAGGACCAGGAGGTAGATGCCCTGATCAATGCTACTCCGGATCACTGGCATGCTCCGGGAACCTGGCTGGCCCTGGAGGCTGGCAAACACGTTTATGTAGAGAAACCTTGTAGCCATAATCCTTACGAAGGAGAACTGCTGGTCGCCTACCAGAAACAATATGGAAAAGTGGTGCAAATGGGTAATCAACAACGCTCTGCTCCTGAAAGCATCGAAATCATCAAGGCCATACATGAGGGTGCCATAGGTGATGTGTATAAAGCCACGGCCTTTTATAACTCCGCCAGAGGTGAAGTACCCAACCAGACAAAAGCAGCCCCGCCGCAAGGTTTGGATTGGGAACTGTTTCAAGGGCCTGCCCCAAGAAGGGAGTACACCGACGATACCTGGAATTACAACTGGCACTGGTATGGCTGGGATTATGGTACCGCAGAAACAGGCAATAATGCCACCCATGAGCTGGATGTAGCCCGATGGGCCCTGCAAGTTGACTTTCCGGAAAAGGTAATGGTCGATTCAGGTAAATACCACTGGCCGAATGATGGCTGGGAAATGTACGATACCATGGATGCGGTGTTCAAATTCTCCGGCAACCGCACCATTCAGTGGGACGGCAAAAGCCGAAACGGACACAATACCTATGGACCCGGAAGAGGTACCGTCATCTATGGTACCGATGGTTCGGTATATGTAGACCGCGGCGGATACAAACATTTTGACAGAAGCGGAAAAGTGGTCAAAACCAATGAATCCGGTGGTAGCGAGGCCGGAACTGCCCTTGGCGGTGGCGGCGACATGTCCACCCTGCACGTGGTCAATTTCTTTGAAGCCATTCGGGGAAAACAAACGCAAAACAGCCCCATCGATGAAGGTGCAAAATCCGTGTTGCTTTGCCACTTGGCAAACATCGCTTCCCGAACAGGCGAAGTATTGGAATGCGATTCCTCCAATGGGCACATCAAAAATAGCAACCAAGCCAGTAAGCTGTGGAAACGAGAATACGAAAAAGGATGGGAACCTAAACTCAAGGTATAGGCCCCTCCTTCTTTACCACCTACAAACCACCAATTATCCCCGGTACAGCCGGGGATTTTTTTTACCCACGCATTTTTGCACGACGGACGAGCGGACGTTCAAAACGCCGGGAATGATTCCACGACTCTCTCCTTTTATGGGACGCCACACAAGGTCGGCCAGGTGTACCCGCAAAAAAGGCATCAGCAGAAGTTACCAGCAAGGAAATAACAACCCTATCAACGCAAAGGAGCAGCACGTGGACCAAGTTTTTGCAGGTACCGACCGTAGCGATTCATCACCCAGAGATGTAGGCGCGCCTGGGTAGAGACGTACAGGTACCAGGGTATTTTGGGAACAAATTCGTGAATGGCCGTAATGATGTACTTACCTCCCAGCACTTCTCGGAATTCCAGCCATCCGTAATCCGGACGACCGACCAGCCAGCCCCCACTGATGTAAAACAATTGCCTTTTCTTCTCACTTCGGTCTTTGATCCAGCTTAGTTGCAACATGGGAACGGTGATAAAAAAAAGGTAAAAACTGACCACGCCTTCCCGATTTTCCCGGGCCTTGACAATCGATTTGAAAAACGTTGGCAGCCAAACTTTGTAACGATTGGAAGCCCAATAGGCACTTTTACCAAAGGTATTGGAAAGCCGCTGAATGCTTCTTACGGTATTTTCCCGACGACCCAGGGGTATAAATGTTGGTAACAGCGGTTCCCGTCCGGAACGCAAGGCGATATTCACCGATTCCTCATACGACTGGTACGCGATGGGAAATTCCCGAAAGGCCAATTCATCGGAGACGGTCATGGTATGTTTGAGGCTTTCCACCAGTGGGGATACCAACTGCGCCGGACTCTCGCCAAAATAGCCCACCCAGAGTTTGGAGAGGCCCGGGGAAAAAACGGCACGGAAAAAATATACCGCTTTTTGCCCATCACTGCGGCGGTTTTCAGCATCATCTCCTGGTAAGACATGACTTCCGGGGAGCCAATTTCAATGGCTTTTCCAAAGACATTCGGATTTCCAAGGCAGCCGTCAATAATGGTCAGCGTATCCTGCAGGGAGATGGGTTGGGTTTTGGATTCCGTCCATTTCGGACAGATCATTACCGGTAATTTTTCGACCAGGTTTTTGATCATTTGGAAGGAAGATCCACCGGGACCCACGATGATACTCGCCCGGAGGGCCGTGAGGGCAGCAGTGCCATAAGCCAGCGTTTTTTCTACTTCCAAGCGGCTCCTAAGGTGCCGGGACCAGGTGCTCTCCGGTTCGTTTTTTGGCAGAATGCCTCCCAAATAAACCACTTGCTCGACCCCGTTGGCCGAAGCTGCCCGGGCAAAATTGTCGGCCAGCAAAAGGTCCGTATCCTCAAAGCTCCCCTGATTCAAACGGGTGGACGCATTCATGGAATGTACCAGATACAGCGCATAATCAACTCCCTCCAGGGCTTTTTGTGTAGAACTGATCGAATACAATTCCACCTGCCGCCATTCGATTTCGGGATAGGGATTGTCCTGTACCTCCCTCCTGCTCAAACCAATAATATGGTAATTGTCCTTAAATCGCTCCATAAACCAACGACCGATATACCCCGTCGCACCGGCGATGGCCAGCACCTTTTTTTTCCCGTTTTCCATTGACTACCTAACTGGCGTTCACCCAAATTGTTGATGAAGAATTAAGGTAATGCGATAAATGTATTTTATTGCTACCGGGATTTATTTATCTTAAAAATTCGATTTCATCTTTCTTATAACTGATTCCCAACTAAAATGAGCCGGTTCTTCTTGATTGCCCTACTATGTTTGACATGCAGCTCCCTCCCTGCCCAAAACCAAATTCAGCCCCATGCTAAAAATCCCCATTATTTCTCTTGGGGAAGTACGCCGGTATTTTTGATCGGGGCAGCTGGCTTCCACAGCTGGGCACCCGTCAGTCGTCCCGGAACCGCCCAGATGGAGCAACAATTGGAAAGAATGGGCAATTTGATCGATGAAATCAACAGCCCACACATCATGGGATTGGTCCGTTGGCTACCCTATGACCCCATGAACCACCTGCATGACGGCACCGTAAAGCGTGTGCTGCAGCCATGGAAACAGGACGCTGACGGCAGGTACGATTTAAGTCAATTTTCTGTGGAATGGGAAACCCGACTAAAAAAATTGTTGGAAAGTGCCCTGAAAAAAAGAATCATCGTCGTTCTGGAACTGTGGGATGACTGGTCCGTCACCCGTGGTCCGGAAGGGGCCTATGATCCCGGGGATAATTTTGGTTGGAACGGGCATCCTTTTAACCCCAACAACAACATCTACTACGATGAGCAAAGCCTACCTGCCAGTACCCTGGCCTGTGCCGCACCCTTCTATCAGACCCTGCCATCAAAATCCAATAATCAGGAGGTATTTCACTATCAAAAACTATATATTGACCGGCTTTTAGGCATCATCGAGCCCTATCCCCATATCCTGCTAAACGTCAACAATGAAAGCCGGGCAGATCTGGAATGGAGTCGCTTTTGGGCGGGTTATGTGAAAGAGAAGTTTCCGATGGTCGGAGACATGCCCTCTACCAATAGGAAGGATGGCGGAGGGGAATGTGAGGATGACTTCAACCCCATGACCCTGGCATTGGATGAGCTATATGGATTTGTGGATATTTCCCAGGGGGTTTCGGGGCATGAATTCAACAGTCCGCAAGCCCAGGCCATCGAAGGAGGAAAGCGAATCAGGCAGTACCGGGAAGCCATGAAGGCAAACGGCCAGGTCAAGCCTTTGCTGGTCTCCAAGGACTACACCCGGGATGAAAATGGTGGAGACATCGTCATTTGGAGCCGGTTTATCAACGGTACCGCCAGTACCCGCTTTCACCGGCCGGCAGCCGAAACCCCAGCTTCCGTAGTGGACTACCAGCACGCAGCCATGTTGCGCCTGGGTAAATTTGTATCCGGACTGCCCTTCTGGGAATTATCTCCCCATCCCGAGCTCCTTTCCTCCTTACCCGATGGGATGGCTGCCAACGTACTCAGTAATGGGCTGGATGTTCTGGCGATTCAATTGCTGGATGGGAAAGCAAATGCCACCATGGACCTGGAGCTGCCTGAGGGCAGTTGGAAAATTTCATGGATCAATCCATCAACCGGTTTGCAAATGAAGGAAGAAACCATCCAACATTCCACCAAACGGCTGTCAGTCCGGATACCTGCCGATTCTCCTCATTTGATTGTTCATATGGAAAAGGTGAATTAATAAAATTTTCAATACCGTCGGGATAAAAAAATTAACTACCTTGATTTCTTTGTCTGGATATTCAGCTTCTTTCCTTTTTCATAAAACTAAATTTTGAATCAAATTAACCAGAAAATCGTTTAATTGGCAAATAGTAAAAATATGGTTACAATCATAAAAAAGGGTTCTGACAAAAAGGAGGTTGAAAAAGCACTTTCTAAAATTAAGCGCAAAAAGAAATTTGATGCCTATAAATATTGTGGGACACTTAGCTTGAAGGAAGATCCTTTGGAGATTCAGAAAAAAATGAGAGATGAGTGGGAATAGTATTAGCTTCTGCTCCTTTCTACTACACCTGGCCGAGGTGCTACATTCCACGGTAGGCTATCTCCTCTGGGAAACTGAAGAGACTGTAACTTCTCAAGAACCCATCCATGATGAGGTACCTTAACGGAATCGCAAATTTCCCCGAACTTGACAAGCAGTATATCCTTTACCTACTTAATGTTATGATCAAAAACGCAAAGCTAAAGGCCATCTGAAAATATCACCATGGAACATTCTGTGAAAATTCCCGTCGTCGACCAAAAAAGACCCCAACTTCAGAAGATATTAAGGACGGTATTCATTATTTCTTTATTTTTATTTTTCGTTTTGGTTATATTTATTGACAATAATGTCATTTTTATCATGCTAATTTTAATTTCTTTCTCCTCATTGCTTTTAATTACGTTTTCAAAACGATTTACCATTAGAGGTTTCCTATTTTTTGACTCTCAAAAAATTATTTTTAAGAATGAAGAATCTGAGATTAAATTCCTCCTTAACAAAATTCAGAGTATTCACTTAAAATATTACGGATATAAAGGAAAATACGATTTATTAAACCCAAAATCGGTGGTTCCCGACGATGGATCAGGAAATTATTTGTCTATAAATTATCCGGAACACAGCAAAAAATACGAATTACTTCTTACTAAGAGTCATCTAAATTCATTAAAAGAAATAATCCATCAATGGAAAACTAACGATATCTCATTTGAATTAACAGGAAGCTTAGATTAGCTCAATATATGGCTGATTACATTCCAAAAAATTTACAGTATACTCTTGTTGAGGGTCCTTTCGGAAACAGACGAATCGACTATCTCTTACTAAATCCGGCCATAACTTACCCATGCACCTGGTGCAATTTCCCTTTAAGGAAGGCTCAATTTGGTGCCCGCCATGATGGATATTTCTCCGTATCGCTAGCTTTACACCTTAGAACCCGTTCATTCCATACAACTGAAATTAAAAGATGATCAATCCTTTCCGGATAAAATAGGGCTTATTCGGAAAAAGGTGGGATAGGCAAGCAATCATCAGCATCACAGATCAAAGACAACAAATCCTAGTTCATCCGAAAAATTCTGACATACCCAAAGCTTCCCGTCCTTGGCAAAATACTTTACTCGTTCATTATCCAATTCATCAATTTCCATCTCCGAAATCAAATTAAACTCTGCATCAAAAATTGTCAAAAATACCATTTCCTCTTTTATTTCCGGGAGAAAACTATCATCAATGTAGGTATCTGTGAATGTTCTTCTGGCAGACAGACGCAAATAACGCTTTTTTACACTATCCCACACCGGGGATTCAAACCGGACTTGCTCCAAAATACGCTGATAATCTTTCCCTGCCCGACCCCTGGATTTGATTTCTGGACCGTTAGGGGTTTTAGCCCGTTTAGGTGTCTTTTGTGGCTCGTAGTAGACAACTTTCACAAATTCTCCTTCCGGATTATAAAGTATTATTTCATTTGAATATTCATGGCTTATTTGAATAAAATTCTTGTCCGAGCTGAGTTCGACCACCGGGGGAAAAACGTTATCATCCCACCTAAGTATAAAATCATGATAAGAGTTTTCAGGGTCATCAAAAGTTTTTACTGTATTTTCTTTGACTGAAAGGACATCCAAATAAACTTTCCCATTTTTAGAGTCAATATTTACCCCGAACACTTTCAAATCATCGGTACCGGACACCAGCTCTTTTCCTCTATAGAATTGAGTCAATTTCAAACCGTTTGAATCCCTTGGATCTTCCCAGACCATTCTTTCAATTATGTGGCCATCTTTATCGAACAATGAGGAGCCGGTAATTGATTTAGTGAAAAATAAGCTGTCATTCATCGATTGAAGACTATAAATATAATCCCCTACACCATTTGGTCCTTCAGGCTCCAATCGATAGGTTTTGACAAATACATGCCGATCAAGGTCTATTTCGTCAATAGAAAGATCAAAGTGATTCAACAGAAAAAACGATTTTCTTTCATCATCCAAGGTTAAATGCATCAAATTTCCTCTCAAATCCAAGATCCGTTCTTTTGAGTCTATGAGAACTGTATCTACTGAATATTCAATGACCTGACTACCTTGTTCGGTACTCCTCTCCTGACAAGATAAGGACAGATAAAACAGTACTGAAAATAAGAAATACTTCCAATTCCAGAATTTATATAATTCACCCGATTGACGCAGATAATGTAAGCGCTCTTTAATAAGCTCCAACCAATTCAAATTTACCTTTGGCATTTCTTCCGTTGGTTAAGTGATTTCCATATCAACTACTCATACATTTAAAGTGCTTCCATTTTACAGCCTTTCATTTATTGACTACCTCCTTTGACGGATTAATTTTAAGCAGTACTCGCCTGTTCCCCCAACGCATCAGGAAAATGGGTCCGCTGGCTGAAGATGTTTTCGGGTCGTTTACCTTTGTCATCAGGAAAACTTATGAATAAATTAAAAACGCTTAGGCCCCGCACCACCATTTCAATGATTCTAAGCCTTTCCGTTGACCACTTTCCTGGGCCTGGTGGGAGGTAAACAAAGAACGTTTTGCTTCATCCGTCAACCATAAAGATAGTTTATTCATTTTAAGTTGAAAAGTATCCGTAAAAATTAATCCGCCAATAGGTATGAAAAAGGAGCGTATTTTGCTGACGACTGATGACAAAAACCGCCTAATCTGAAAAATCTGCCGTTGGTTCAATGTTTATTCTGACGGGAGGTTGGTTATCCTTTCATTTTTTCCGGGGACTGTCGTCCAACTTCTTCTCTAACTCTTTCCTTGTATATACACTACCTGTCCGGATATCTTCTTCGGCTTTTAATGCCCTGGAGGTCAGTCTCTCTTTAAGGACCGGATCTAAACTGGACTTTATAAGTAAGGTTTTAATCGCCTCCAACACATGAAGGTCATTCTCCTTTTCGATCAGCGTCCTTAATTCCTGTTTTATGTCTATTGCTCCCATAATAATTACTCCTTCCTTTACCTTCTCCCATGAAGAAAACTTCATATCCCCGGTTTCATACTTTCCAAGCCTGCTATCCAGCTCCTTATTTTGTTCTGCACTTAATTCAAAAGAACTTTCCTGCGCTTCTTTTAGACCTTGAAGTTCTTTAAGAACGGATATGTCCTGGAGCTCGGTAAGCCAGTGGATAAGATCGATTTTAATAGATTTAACGTCCATACCTATCATCATTTTACACAGTAAAGTTAACGATTTATTTATGGATTTGATTCATCCCGACGGGCGGTGTTGCTGTACCGCCATTTTCCGTTCCTCCAAGTTCACCAAAAAAATCGCAGACCAGCAATTTCTCCCTATCTTTACGCTCCAAATCAATAATCCGGAATTTCATGCGTAGTATTCTTATCAAAACAACTTTTATACTCCTATTCATCACCTTTCCTATCCTGGCCCAGGAAGAAACCGACTGGCAGGTAGCTGCACCCGAAGGAAATTGGGAATTTAAAAACGTAGCCTTTACCACCGATGAAGGCACCTGGATGAACCTGGATGTCAGCCCTGATGGGAATACCATTGTTTTCGACCTGTTGGGAGATATCTACTCCATGCCGATCTCCGGAGGAACCGCAACTGTCCTGAGATCCGGCTTGCCTTTTGAGGTTCAGCCACGTTTTAGCCCGGACGGGAAATGGATTTCCTTCACATCTGATGCCGGAGGAGGGGACAACGTCTGGGTGATGAAGCCCGATGGCAGCGATGCCCGTCAGGTTACCAAAGAGTCCTTCCGCCTGCTCAATAATGCGGTGTGGATGCCGGATGGCAACTACCTGGTGGCCCGAAAACACTTTACCTCCGGTCGATCGCTGGGTGCCGGAGAAATGTGGCAGTACCATATTTCCGGCGGAGAAGGCTTGCAGCTTACCCAACGTAAAAACGATCAGCAAGACGTCAATGAACCTAGCGTATCCCCCGATGGCAGGTACCTGTATTTTAGCGAAGACATGGCCCCCGGGGGCAGCTTTGAATACAACCGGGATCCCAATGGGCAGATTTATGTGATCAAACGCTACGATTTTGAAACGGGCGAAACGGAAATCCTCACCGGAGGACCCGGAGGTGCGGCCCGGCCCCAGGTTTCTCCGGATGGAAAAAAACTGGCCTTTGTAAAACGAGTCCGAACCAAATCAGTGCTCTACATCCACGACCTGGAAACAGGGGAAGAATGGCCGGTCTATGATGAACTAAACAAAGATCAACAAACCGCCTGGGCTATTTTTGGGGTATACCCCGGATTCGCCTGGATGCCCGACAACCGGCAGATTCTTATTTGGGCCAAGGGGAAAATCCAGAAAATCGATACCGAAAACCTGGACCAAAGCAGCATCCCTTTTACGGTAGAAGTGGCTATTCCGGTAGCCGAACGGGTTCATTTCAGCCATCCCATCGCAAGGGAGACCTTCACCCCCCGCATGATCCGGGATGCAGTCACTTCGCCGGATGGCCAGCAACTCGTATTCCGGGCATTGGGCTATCTCTGGATCAAAGATTTGCCAAATGGAAAACCGAAAAGAATTACGGAGGGTACGGACTTTGAAGCAGAACCTGCCTTTTCTCCGAGAGGGGACAGACTCCTTTTTGTAACCTGGAATGACCTGAATAAAGGAGCCATTAAAGAAGTGAATTTGAGCAATAATCGGATAACCACCCTCAGCCAGGAAAGAGGAATCTACAGAAATCCCTCCTATTCTCCGGATGGGTCCCAAATTCTTTACCGGAAGGAACCGGGAAACCTGGACCAGGGCCGTACCTTTACCAAAAATCCCGGCATCTACCTGATGGATCGCGAATCCCGGGAGCCCAAAAAGCTGGTAGAAAATGGCGATTTCCCGGTATTTACCAAAGAAGGCAAACGGGTGTTTTTTCAGACCGGCGGAAAGTTCTTCGGAAACCTGACCAAAAGCCTGAAATCCGTAGACCTTAACGGACAGGACGAGCGCACACACATTGAATCCAAATACGCCAACCGCCTCGTCCCCAGCCCGGACAACCAATGGGTAGCCTTTATCCACTTGCACAAAGCCTACCTGGCACCCCTTGTACTCAATGGACAAACGGTCAACCTGGATGATAAAACCAAATCCCTGCCGGTGGCCCAACTATCCGAAGATGCCGGCCTAAACCTGCACTGGCCTCCAGACAGTGAGAGCATTTTTTGGACGCTGGGGGATGCCTATCACAGCAAGCGACTGGACGAAAACTTTGATTTTCTGGGCCAATCAGATAGGAAAGAGGAAAAAACCGAAAACGAACCGATAAAAATAGGATTGGAGGCTGCGGTCGATCGGCCGGAAGGTATCATTGCCTTTACCGGTGCCACCCTGATCACCATGGAAGGAGATGAAGTAATCGAAAACGGCACGGTCATCGTCGAGGGTTCCACTATCAAAGAAGTAGGTGCCTCCGCTGCCGTTTCCATCCCCGATGGAGCAGTTGTTTACGATATGGCTGGAAAAACCATCATGCCTGGCATCGTGGATGCCCACGCCCATATCGGCGCTTTTCGGGATGGGCTCACCGTGCAGCAAAACTGGCAATTGTACGCCAACCTGGCCTATGGCGTGACCACCGCCCACGACCCTTCGGCCAATACCGAAACGGTATTTACCCTTTCCGAAATGGTGCAAAGTGGTGCACTGGTAGGGCCCCGGATTTTCAGCACAGGTTTTATCCTCTATGGGGCGGATGGCGATTTCAAAGCGGTCATCAACAAGCTGGAAGATGCCCGATTTTCGGTACGCCGTACAAAGGCCTTCGGTGCCACAGCCGTAAAATCCTATAACCAGCCCCGCCGGGATCAACGACAGCAGGTATTGCAGGCTGCCCGGGAACTCGGGGTAAACGTGGTACCGGAGGGTGGCTCCACCTTTTTCCACAACCTTTCCATGATTCAGGACGGGCACACTGGGATCGAACACAACATCCCCATCGCACCGGTGTACAAAGACGTGTTGGAGCTCTGGGGCCAAACGGAGGTGGGCTACACTCCCACACTCATTGTAAACTACGGCGGCATCAACGCAGAATATTACTGGTACCAGAAAACAAACGTTTGGGAAAACGAAAAATTACTGCGCTTCAGTCCCCGGGGAATGATCGATTCACGGTCTCGTCACCGCACGATGGTCCCGGAGGAAACCTACGAAAACAGCCATATCCTCACTTCCCGGCAGGTCACCGATCTGGCGAAAAAAGGCGTCACCGTAAATCTGGGTGGTCACGGACAACTGCAAGGCCTGGGTGCCCACTGGGAATTGTGGAGCCTGGCGCAGGGGGGCATGTCTAACCACGAGGCGTTGAAAGCGGCCACCATCAACGGCGCCCGGTATATCGGGATGGATGCGGACCTGGGATCACTCAAGCCCGGTAAACTGGCCGATTTGATCGTTATGGAAAAAAATCCGTTAGCGGATATCCGCCACTCGGAAAGTATCAGCCATACCATGATCAACGGACGCCTGTATGAAACGGAAAACATGAACGAGATCGGCCACCGTAACCGCGAGAGGCCGCCCTTTTACTGGGAAAATCGCCTGTTTCAGGAAGCCTTTCCCTGGCACGAGAGCATCCAAACGTACATGCACAGCGGATGCGGCTGCGGCGTTGGCAGGCACTAAGACCCTTTTCGGTCTACAAAAAAATAGGGATCCTTCTTTAATTGGAGGGTCCCTTTTTCCCAAAGGCTCCGGGCATCCATCAGTACTGATGCTGCCTGCAACACCTTTCCTTTTTGGCAGGAATCCGATCCCAAAAGCCCTTCCACCCGCTCGTAGCGCTGTTCAAATCCAGCAAAATCATGCCTAAAATACGATTTCGACATCTTCCTCCCTGTCTGATCTTTTAAGGTATAATTTACCCTTGCGCCCAATAGGTAAGGTGGCTTGATCCTTTCTTCCACGGCATGCATGGAGGTATTGGGCCGGGTGCCGCAACCCAGGAACAGAATTTTACCATGCACTTCAGGAAGTTTGGCAAAGGGTGAATGGGGACCGCAGGGCGTGTCATCCAGCAAATGATCTGAGAGAAAATAATCGCTTAATTCTCCTATAGCACATACCGAATGCGTGGGATGCATGCTTCTTTGTGCGCCTGGAAAGGTGCGGAAAAACTCCGGCAAGGCACCAACACAAGCGGGTGTTTTCGACAGATCAAAAATGGGATTCTCCGGAGTGACCGTTTGATAGGATAATGCAGGCATCAACAAGGTTCCCCCGGGCCCCAGCAAGTCCAAAAGGGCCGAAACGACGATTTTGGCCCTGTCTGGAAACCTTCCTAAGGAATTCAAAGAGGCATGAACCAACACATGGTCTCCCTCGCCGAGCCTAAGCTGGCTCAGATCTTTCTGAATACGCTGTTTCCAATTCATGTGTTTATGATTTTTTCTTAATGGTCATAACTTGACCCGCTCCGAAGGTCGGGATAGCCAGTTCCGATCCTGAACAGGAAACACCTACCGATGACGTATTTTTACCACCCCCTGTCTCCCCCTCCTGAAAACAGGAGGGGGAGACAGGGGGGAGGTGATTTGATGCCATTCTTTAATTTTTTTAATATTTTGATTTTTAAATAGTTAAAAATAAATACCGTCATCCCGATTTCTGCGTTATTTAAATATTAAGTCTCCCATTGACATGTGAAAGGTAACTATTTCACGCAGCGAGCGCTGCGTGAAATCAAATGTCTTTTCATTTATTTTAAAACGCCATATTTCGCTTGAGTTATCCCTGTCCTACAGACAAATCCAATTTCATGCCACTGAGAATTTAGTAGGTCTATTTTTATAACCTTAATTGCTTAAAAGAACGAGTAAGGTTAAGCAGGGATTGCTCTACTCCCATACGCTCCAGGGAAGAGGCACCCACAAAACCGTGCACATCGGTGGCTTCCAGCACCTGCCGCACGTCCTCCGGGGTATTGATCGGGCCGCCATGGGTCAAGAAAAACAGGTTGGGATTAATGGATTGGCAGGCATCCATTATTTCACGGGTTTTGTCAATCGCTTCCTCCATGGTACAGGAAGCGCCGGTAACCCCCACGGAGCCCCCGACGGTGGTGCCAACGTGTGCAATGATGGCATCCGCTCCGGCTTCCGCCATTTTGATTGCCTCCTCGGGTTTGGCCACATACACAATGGAAAACAGTTCCATTTTATCGGCGATACGCACCATCTCCACCTCTTTGTCAAAACTCATTCCCGTCTCCTCCAATATCTGACGGAAATTTCCATCTACGATGCAGTGGGTGGGGAAATTATTGATTCCCGAGAAGCCCATGTCCTTTACCTTCAATAAATGATGCCAGATCCTTCGTCGGGGATCCGATCCGTGAACGCCGCAAATCACGGGCACCTCTTCCACCACTGGCAAAACCTCAAATTCACCGATTTCCATGGCTACCGCATTGGCATCTCCATAGGCCATCAGACCGGCCGTAGACCCATGACCGGACATGCGAAAACGGCCCGAATTGTAGATAATGATCAAGTCCGCTCCGCCTTTTTCGATAAATTTGGCGCTGATACCTGTTCCGGCACCGGCAGCTATGATGGCTTTTTTATTATCAATGGTTTTCTTCAGGCGATCCCTTACTTCTTGTCGGCTGTAAGGGTTGCCCTTACCTGTCCAGGGGTTAGGCATGGTTTTTTGGAATTTAAAATTATTTTTAAAAAAGCAAGTTACCTCAAAAGCCTCGTTGATTCAAGGAAGCAGCAGGCTTTTAGAAGTTATTTTTCCAAACTTTTGCCTGGCTTTTTTAATTTGATTAAATTATAGGAAATTTCTTAGTGTCGATTTTTTGCAGTATATAAACCCAAACATTACTATGGAATCAAAAGAAAACAATTCCCTTCAGACAAATTACATCTCACTAAAAACATTTGTTTTGCTGTTATCGCTATTTGCCTTTATGGCATGCCAGGAAGACGAGGAATCTGTTCCCAGAGGAGAAACGGACATTTCGGGTGTGGTTACGGGAGATAATGGTCCTGAGGCGGGGGTATGGGTGATCGCAGAAACCCTGGACCTCCCCACCCGCTATGCTAAAATCGTGGTCACGGATGATGAAGGCAGGTACCTGATACCCGAATTACCGGATGCGGAATTTGATATTTGGGTAAGGGGTTATGGGTTGGTGGATTCACCCAAAGAAAAGGCCAGACCGGGTCAATCATTAAACCTCCATGCAACAGCGGCTCCAAGTCCGGAAGAGGCAGCACAATACTATCCTGCCGGGTATTGGTTTTCGCTATTGGAAGTTCCTGATAAAAGTCATTTCCCCGGAACCGGTCCTGAAGGAAACGGCATAGCTCCCAGCATTACCAATCAGGCCCAATACCTGAGAAATATAAAAAATGGCAACTGCCTGGCCTGCCACCAACTGGGCAGCAAGGGTACGCGGGAGTTTCATCCCAGTTTTAGGGAAATTGAAAGTTCAGAGGCCGCCTGGGAGAGAAGGTTACAGTCCGGTCAGGCCGGTGCTAGCATGACCTCTTCCCTGCACCAATTGGGGAAAGAGGGATTTTTAAAAATGTTTGCGGACTGGACAGACCGCATAGAAGAAGGGGAAATTCCGGAAATGCCCCAAAGGCCGGAAGGGCTGGAAAGAAATGTGGTCATCACCCAATGGGACTGGGCTGATCCCAAGGCCTATTTACATGACCTGGTTTCCACCAACAGAAGAAACCCGACGGTCAATGCCAATGGGCTGATTTATGGTGCCCTGGAAGCCAGTGCCGATTACCTTCCCGTGCTTGATCCCGTAAACCATACCACGTCCAGGGTACCCCTGACAGTAAGAGATCCCAATACCCCTGTTGCCTCCGGCCCGGAGATGCCTGCTGCTTCCCCCTATTGGGGAGAAGAAGCCATCTGGAACAGCAAAGCCAATGTACACAACCCCATGCTGGATGAAGAAGGCCGGGTATGGATAACGGCTGCAGTTCGTCCTTTTGATAATCCTGCAGTATTTAAGGAAGGATCCGATCATCCATCCGCCAAAGTTTTTCCGCTCAACCGATCCAGCCGTCATCTTGGGGTTTATGATCCCGAGACCGAAACATACAAACATATCAGTACCGGATACAGCACCCATCACCTGATGTTTGCCGAAGACGAAAACAACACCCTTTGGACCAGCGGCGGAGGTCAGGCGGTAGGTTGGCTGGACACCAAAAAATACCTTGAAACCGGAGATGAAATCGCTTCTCAGGGATGGACCCCCCTGATTCTGGATACCAATGGCAATGGAAAAAGAGATGCTTATGTGGAGCCCAATGAAGCCATAGATCCTAAAAAAGACAAAAGAATTACCAATGGGCTTTATGCAGTGGCTCCCGCTGCAGATGGATCTGTTTGGGGTTCTTCCCTGGGTTACCCCGGAGCTGTCGTACGTATAGTTCCCGGTGATAATCCCTCTGAAACTGCGCTGACGGAATATTATGAATTACCTCTGGATGAGGCGGGAGAACCAGTAGAGGGTTGGTCTCCCCGGGGAATGGATATTGACCGGAATGGGGTGGCCTGGGTAGCCCTTGCCAGTGGCCACATGGCCAGCTTTGACAGGAGTAAGTGCAGTGGACCTTTAAATGGACCGGATGCCACCGGACAACACTGCCCCGAAGGCTGGACCTTTTACCCGGAACCACTTCCCCAGATGAAAGGAGTGGACTATCCGGGAAGTGCCGAATCCAGCTATTACACCTGGGTGGATCAATTCAATACCTTGGGTTT
Organism: Cyclobacterium sp. SYSU L10401; assembly: GCF_010993705.1. Lineage (GTDB taxonomy): Bacteria > Bacteroidota > Bacteroidia > Cytophagales > Cyclobacteriaceae > Cyclobacterium. The sequence continues at coordinate 45,108 of NZ_WOFO01000002.1, forward strand.
GGGAGAAAATATACCTATCAACACAGGAAATGAATCAGAAGGCCTACTGGTATTAAAAGACGGAGAGTGGGTAGTGCTGCGGGTTCCTTATCCCATGGGCTTTTATACCAAATGGATGGACGGACGTATCGATGATCCCGATGCAGGATGGAAAGGAAGGGGAATCTGGGCTACGATCAGTACCCGTACACCTTTTCACATGGAGGGAGGAAAAGGTACCACCAGCAAGGTGTACCATTTCCAAATGCGACCCGATCCGCTGGCTTATTGATGAAAATCAATTAACTCTTCCAAAGTTTAAAACTTTGGAAGAGTTAATTATTTATTTGGAAGAGTTAATTGAAAATAGACCTGTCAGGTTTTTATATTAAGGTTTAACCCTTTCCAAAATCCCTAAGAGCAGTTCGACTGCGGCCCTGGCAAAAGCCTGATCATTGATATTGGCAGCTATTAGGCTCGTTGTGATTTCCGGATTCAGTTGCCTGGATAAGGTGTCTTCAAATGCAACCGTACATTTTTTATCAAAAAAAATATTGCCGGGGGCATCCAGCTGGGAAAAACCATTGAGCGGAGTAATGACCGTTATTTTTGATTTATCCTGGCTTTTGTTCAGTTTATTCGCAATTTGCTTTGCCATCGCCATATTTTCTGCTTCATTTGTCCGCATCAGGGTTACATCCGGAGCCCATTGATAGAAAAGCCTGTCTTTGTATGGCTTCGGAACGGATGATTGGGTGCCAAAATTAACCATGTCCAGGCATCCCGGGGCAAGCACCAGGGGCAGGTTCATTTCCACCGCCGCATTCAACCTTTCAGGACCGGCACTTAAGATTCCTCCGCAGAGCTCATCTGCCAGCTCGGTAGTGGTCAGGTCCAATACGCCATCAAAAACCCCTTCGTTGATCAAAGCTTCCATGGCCTTCCCTCCCAAACCATTGGCATGAAAGGCCATTACCTCAAAGCCCTTCTCCTGCAAAATACGGGTACATTCATTGACGCAATCCGTTGTATTGCCAAACATGCTGATGGCAATGACACCTTTCGCTTGCTTCATTTGGGTCACCTTCACCCTCGCCATGGCCATAATGGCTGCTGCGGCCTGGTCAATGATGGGCACAATAATGCTGTTCAATTCAGCCACATCCACGACTGACGGAATAAGGACGATATCCTTCAGACCCACCAGGGAAGAAACATCTTTTGTGGCCAGGGTGGATATACAAAGCTTGGGTAGACCCAAGGGCAAGCCCTGCATTCCAGAAAGAGCGAGAAAGGTCCCCCCTCCTCCACCCATGGCAATCACCCCTTTAAGCTTGTTTTGTCTGGAATAAGAACTGAGAATTTTTCTCAATCCTTCTCCCATCACTTCAAGGGCGAGTCCCCGGTCTTTCTTGCTCCTCAATTCCTGAAGTGCCCTGCCCCCATATGCCGCTACCTGATCAGCTTCCAGGTCCACGGGGAAAATATCCGTAGAGCCCATGATACCTGCGTTGATGCAAAAAACATTTTCGCCGGTAGCCAGAATCTGTTCCCGGAGCCGGGAAAAAACGGCAGCCTTGGTGTCAAAACAACCCATGATCACTATGGATGGTGCTGAAGGTAAATTCATTTGATGATTTTATCGATCCAAAGTAAAATTACGATTGAATGTAGCCATTTTACTCCTTTGATTAAAGTATACAGTCATTAAAAAACTTTAAACCAAAAGCATTGAATAGGCTTTGATTTTTATCTCATGGCACTAAGGCTTATATTTATAGCTTCACTTTTAAACACCATTAAATTTCAGCGATGACAACTAACAAGCCCCTCTTCGAAAAAATTTCACGTGACATGGACTTTCTGACCAACTGCTTCCGAAAGGTATTGCAGCAGTTAGGTGAACATGATTTGGAAAAAATGGTCATCCAAAAAACTGAAGCTATGGAAATCGATCTGGAGGCGGGAGAGTTGGAAGAGAAGCACATTCAGGTCCTCAGCATTTACCTGCAGTTAATGAATTTAGTAGAGGAAAATGCCGGGGTTCAGATGCGCCGGAAGATGATCAATGAAAATGGTTTTGGGTCCATCCGGGGGTCTTGGGGAGAAACCCTGCAGCGATGGCAAAAGCAAGGTTTGACAGCCAATCAAATGGCGAAAGCCATTCAACAAATACAGGTCTATCCGGTATTGACTGCCCATCCTACGGAGGCCAAAAGAAAATCCATCCTGGAGCTTCACCGGGAAATTTACCTGAACCTGGTCAAATTGGAAAACAATGCCTATTCAAAATTTGAAAGGACTGGTTTGGAAAGGGAAATAGTAGCCCTTCTGGAGCGCTGGTGGAGAACAGGCGAAGTATACCTGGAGAAACCTACCCTTGAAATGGAAAGGAATAACGTGATGCATTATTTTAGCAAAGTCTTTCCTAAAGCACTGCTCAAGGCCGACCAACAGCTGATGGATAGCTGGTCCGCCATGGGGTTTGACCCCTCCGTTTTTAATGAGGCAGAGGCCTTTCCTGATTTTCAATTGGGCAGTTGGGTGGGTGGAGACCGGGATGGTCACCCTTATGTCAGTGCCGAACTTACCCAAAACACCTTATTGGAGCATAGAAAGACAGCCTTATCCCTGATTCTCGGAAACCTGGAATTATTGGGATCAAGAATGAGTTTTTCTGCCATAAGGAATCCGGTCCCGGAATTTTTCAAGGAAAAAATACAGGAAAAAGCTGCGGCATTAGGTCCGGAAAGTGAGCCTGCCCTAAGCCGCAATCCCAGAGAACCCTGGAGGCAATTTATCAACCTGATGTTGGTGCAGGCCAGAAACACTTCCCTGCAGCGATGGGATCAAGCAAATTATCCCCATGCCAATGCATTATTGGATGACCTGCATATCCTTAGAAAAAGCCTGTTAGAAATAGATGCCGGAAATGTGGTCACCCAATTTATTTTACCCCTTGAGAGGCAGATCAAATGTTTTGGGTTTCACCTGGCCCGCCTGGATATCCGGCAAAACAGCAGCTTTCATGAGAAAGCCATGGAGCAAATCATCGCTGGCACTTTTACCGGTTTAAGCCCTTATTCCTCCTGGACGGAAGCGGAAAAGGTACAGTTTATCGGTGATGAACTTCAAAGCAACAGGCCATTTGCCTACCCCGGCAAATCCTTTGGTCCGGAAGCAGATAAGGTATTGGCTTGTTTTCAGGTCATTAGAAACCACATCGATCAGTTTGGTGCTGATGGAATCGGTTCGTTTATCGTCAGCATGACCCGAAGCCTGAGCGACCTTTTGGTGGTCTATTTGTTTTTGCGAGAGTCCGGTTTGGACAGAAATCACTTTCAGGTAGTTCCGCTGTTTGAAACCATTGAAGATTTACAGGAATCCGGCCGTATTCTGGAAGCTTTCCTCAGCCATGCTGCCTATCCTAAAAATAACAACCTGCAGGAGATCATGCTGGGTTATAGTGACAGCAATAAGGATGGGGGGATCATGGCCAGCAGGTGGCATATCTATCAGGCCGAGCAGGAATTGACTGAGACTGGAAACAAGTATGGAAAAAATCTGCGCTTTTTCCACGGGATAGGAGGAACCATTAGTCGGGGAGGTGGAAAATATCACCGTTTTCTGGAAAGCATGCCGCCGGGCAGCCTGCAGGGATCCCTTAAAATTACTGTGCAGGGAGAAACCATTTCCCAGCAGTTTGCCAATCTCCTCACCGCCGGCTACAACCTGGAAATGCTTTTTTCAGGCACGGCACTTCAGACCTCCTATACCTTGTATCCGGAAAAAAACCGGGAATATCCTGTAACGGCTTTAGAAAAGCTGTCTGCGTTGGCCCAAAATCATTATCAGGAACTGGTCCGCCATCCTGATTTTCTGGAATTCTATGGACAAGCTACTCCAATCGATGTGTTGGAACTCAGCAAAATTGGGTCAAGGCCTTCCCGGAGAAGTGGAAAAAGAACATTGGATGACCTGAGAGCCATCCCCTGGGTATTTAGCTGGAGCCAGTCCAGGTTCAACCTCACGGGTTGGTTTGGTATTGGGACAGCTTTTGAACAATTAAAGAAATCGCATGCTGAAGATTACCGGGAATTAAAATCAAATTCAGAAACCTGGCCTTTATTAAGGTATATATTGATACAAGTGGAAACGAATTTATTGAATGCCGATGAAGAAATCATGAACCAGTATGCCGGCTTGGTGGAAAACCGGGAAACCGGAGTAAAATTCACCAAAAGCATCATGGAAGAACACAAACTGGCACTGGAACATATAGGAGTATTATTGGGAAAGGAAAGAGAGGAAAGAAGGGCAAGCCTGCTGGACAGTATCCTGCGGAGAAAGAATGCACTACACGGGCTGCACCAATTGCAATTGAAGAACCTCAAAAGTTGGCGGGCTTCCAAAGAGATCGACTCACCTCTTGTCACCCGCTTGCTGAAAATAACCACCGCTCTGGCCAGCGGCCTGAAGAATACGGGCTGATCAATGCTGCAAATCCTTGTATTTTAGCAGGTTCCAATAAAGAAACGCCTCGGAATCATGGCTTATTTTCTCTGCCCAGAGTTTAAAGCTTTTCTGCTGATAAACCCTTGCTGCTATGGATAGGGGTTTGGCCAAACGGGAATCGTCCTTCTCATGAATCTGTTCATAGGGCCAATCTTTCCCTGACTTTAAATAAGGCACCATAAACTCCAGTGCCCTGCGGATACTCCCTCCCTTTGAATTTTCGTACGTCCAAAGATCCAAACCGGTATGGTCAGCTGCTTTGGCGTAGCTCATGATTCCCAGCAGGTTCATGGCACTGTAGTCCCAGGATCGTGTACGGTCCAGTTCTTTAGGTTGAGACCCGTCTGCCTCGATCATTTCATCCATGATCAAAGGAAGCCCCACCTGAGCCAGGCTGTCGGCAATCTCCTGCTGGTCTACATAAAGGGCCAGGGGAATGGCCTGGGCAAAATACCAGGTGGTATGGTTATTACCATGGACGGCTTCATCTTTTCCATGGTCACTATTGATCAGCCAATCCAGGTATTGGGATATCCAATCCTCTAAGCCATTTTCTATTGCTGTATTCCAGTGTTTTGAATCTGAAAGCATGAATAACATATCCGGTAATTCGGAAAAAGAGCGGGTATCAATAATCCCTATCCCCCTGCCTTCCGTCCTTCCCGGAATGCGCTGGGCATAGTTCAGATTAGGGTTCATTTTACTGTCAGGATCTAAAAACCATGCCTTGAGTAACCTGATGGCATGGGCTGCATAGGCTTCTTCTGCCGAAAAATAGTAAGCTTCACTCAAAGTCCTCAGGGCACCCATCAGTTTTCCCAGTTCTTCCTTATCCTTGTATTCGTAATATTCCGGATTGATTTCCCCATCCCTTCGGATGTAGGGAAGCCCATCCTCTTTTTCCGGATCGGGCCACCAGTAGGGACCCATGCTGGTGTAATCGTGTATGTCGCCACTTGGAGGCAACTGGGTTTTATGGGTAACAGAAAAGGGCCCCTCCAATAATTTTTGATCTGCTTCCCTGAGAAGGGCCTGCAATTCTGGAAATTTCGGCTTTTCCGAAACAAGGGAAACCTGGGTTTTCGCACGGTGCAACATTTTCCCATCAAGTAAAATGAATTCATCAACTGTAGGCTGGGCTTCCTGCGAGAGGGCAAAAGTTGGCAACAGCAGGAAAATGATCAGGTGATGATACGCAATGTTTATCAAATTATTTTGAATTTTCATGTCATTGGTTCGTTAGGTGGATGCGGGTATTACAAATGGCTACTCTTTACTCATCAAATCATATTCGGCCAAATCCCAATATATAAATTCGCCATTTCCGGTGATTAACTGATCCGCTATCTTTTTGAATTCCTCATTCTGGTATTTAAAAGCCCCTATGTTAAGGCTGTTTTTGAGTTTTTCGGGTTCCAGGTCCAAAATTTGCTTGTATTCCCAGCTTTTTTCACCTTTTGCATAGGGAGCCAAAAACGCCAATGCTTCTTTAAGTCCGGCTCCTTCCTCATTTTTGTACTCCCAAAGATCCCGGCCCAGGTACTCGCATCCTTTTGCAAAATAAAGCATGGCTTTGAGGTTCATGGTACTGTAGTCCCAGGTCCTGGTTCTTCCCAATTCCTCCGGTTGACCGCCATCTTTGGCGATCATCCGGTCCATGATCATGGGAATGCCCCTTTGAACAAGGCTATCAGCCCTTTCCAGTTGACCGGAATAAATCATCATGGGAATTAGCTGGGTATAGTACCAGGTAGAATGATTGTTACCATGCACCGCTTCTTCCTTGCCATGTTTGCTGGTGATCAACCAATTTCCATAGGATCCCAGCCACTCCTTCATGCCTTTTTCGTAGGAGCTTTGCCAATGGCTGGAAGCGGAAAGCAAAGTGATCAAATCAGGCAACAGCACAAAACTCCGCGTATCAATGATACCTGAACGCCTACCCTCTGTAATTCCGGGAATCCGCTGGCCAAAATTCAAATTAGGGTTCATCCTGGTTTCGGGATCTAAAAACCAGCTATGCAAAAGAGCAATGGCATGTGCGCCGTACTTTTCTTCTTCCGTAAAATAATAAGCCATGGCCAACACTTCCATGGCGTTCATCATTTCTTCCAGCACCCATTGGTCCTGGTATTCATAAATTTCAGGATTCGCCTGACCGTCTTTCCTGATATAGGGAAGCCCATCGTCCGTGTCAGGGTCAGGCCACCAGTAAGTACCCATGCTGATATAATCGTGTTTGTCACCGCTGGGTGGCACTTGTGTTTTATGTACCACAGAAAAGGGTCCCTTCGTCAACTTTTCATCAGCCCGGTCCATCAGTTGCTTTAATTCAACCGGAAAAGCTTTATCCTGTTCTGAGGTTAATTTTTGCTTAACTCCCTTGAGCACATCTGCTTCAAGGATAATGAGTTGCCCTAAGCCCTTACTTTGTGAAATCCCCAGAAAAGGCGTGAAAAGGAGCATCCAAAAGACTATAATTCTTTTAACCATTGCATCGAATTACTTTTTACCAATGCTCAAAACAATGAAACAGCATGATTTAACGATTCTATTAAACATACTATTTCAGAAAATAAAATTACAATGGGTTTCAAAGGTGAAATCCAGTAGCTGGCCTATTTTTTATCTCGGAAAGTCATTACCAAACCAATGATCAGCAGTACGACGCTAACGATCACAGGTGTCCAATTGGCCGAACTGACTGCTATATCCATACCCAGTAGACTGAAACTTTCTGAGTCTTGCATCGCCTGGATGCCAAATACAATGGTGCCAACGGCCCCTAAAATCAATAAAATGATGCCTGCGGTTTTCATAGTGTTGGGTTAATTGGTGAATTATGTAAAATAAGAAGAAAATAACTGATTATCAATTTAAAAAAATCCGTTGATAATTGGTACTATTTGATTGTAAAGAATTTGAAAGCATACTATCCAATCAATGATAAATTTACCATCATAAAATTTGATAATGAAAATTATCAAAAACTAATCCAGATCTTTAAATACATATTCCAGATCAAGTCGGTATCCAGGGATACTATTGGATTCAATAACATCCCCTGAAGTGAAAAGCCGGGATGGAATATATTTCCCTGTGGTAAGGGTATAAGTCATGACGGTCTGCTCGTCAGGATGGATAATCCAATATTCCTGCACTCCACTTTCTTCAAATACTTCATATTTGTTTTTCAGTTCTTTTTTATTGCTTCCGGGAGATAAAATCTCTACAATCAAGTCTGGGGCACCGATGCATCCCATAACATCTAATTTGCTTTTATCACATATTACGCAAATGTCTGGTTGGACCACGGTATAAATGTCCTCATTTTTCTTTGATTTTACGGGCAACCTTACATCAAATGGCGCTACGTAAACCTTGCAGGGATGCTTCTCCAGAAAATTAAACAACTTATTAAAAACCTTTCCGGAGATCTCCTGATGAATCCTTCTTGGCGCAGCCGCAGCAGACCTGAATACCTTGCCTTTAATCAATTCTACCATTTCATCCAGCTGCCAGGTCAGGTAATCTGCATAGGAATACCTGCCATAGTCCGTAAAAGGTTCTTTGATTTTATTTTTGGTTTCTTCCTCCTCCATTTCACCAAAATACAAAAAAATACCGAATAAAAATAGCCGATTCAATATCAGTTGGGGGAACTAATGGGCACAAATTAAGCTTATCCGGAAAGGGTATTTTAGTCCTCATCGTTTCGCCGAATTCATTGTGTTCTAGCCGGAACCCAAGTTCGATCTATTTTGCGTAAAATGGTTCAACCCCTTCCGGGGTTTAAGGTTCGTTTTTGTTAGCTTTTTTCCGTGGGCGGCACCCACGGTTATTGTTGTTCAGGCCCTTCAGGCCTGCTTTTACAGAGAAAAATATCATTCGTATGGAACGGCATTTAAAGAATTAACTTTTTTTAGTCCTATCAAATGAAGTGAAGTCCGCTATCCCTTCTCCAAAAAAAGCTTTTAATCAACTCCGAAGCCTGGAGGGCTTCAACAATAATAACCCCGGGCGAAACCCGGGGTATATGAGCGGATATATCCTTCCACCAACCCCGGAGAGGGTTGAACATTTTTTCCAAAAAAGCCCGGAATCAAGTACAAAACCGTTCAAACGAACCAAATTGCCATCTATTACAATCGAACTCAGGTTAGGAATACCACACCCCTAATCCAAGTCCTCAAAAAGCTCCCTTACATCCAGGTGAAAACCTGCAATGCAGCTGGAAGATACGATATCTCCTCCTGTAAAAAGTCTTGAAGGAATATATTCCCCCTGCCTGAGGGTATAAACCAGTAAAGTCTGCTCTGAAGGATGAATAACCCAATATTCCTTAACTCCGGATTCTTCGTAAACGATGAATTTGTTATAGATTTCTTTCGGGTTGTTTCCCGGAGAGAGTATCTCGACTATCAGATCTGGTGCCCCTATACATCCCGCCTCATCCAGCTTTGTCCTGTCAGATACCACGCAGATGTCGGGTTGCACTACCGTGAAGATGTCTTCATTTTTTTCCGAATGAGCAGGTAGCCGAACATCAAAAGGGGCCTCGAAAACCTTGCATGTCTTATTTTTCAACAAATAGTACAGCTGGGAAGCTATTTTCAGGGAGACTTCCTGGTGCTTTCTTCCCGGTGCGGCAGCTGCTTTGAATACTTTACCTTTAATCAACTCCACCATTTCATCTATCTGCCAGGTCAGGTAATCGGCATAGGAATACGTTCCATAATCGGTAAAGGGTTCCCTAATTTCATTTTTCGCTTCTCCCTGCTTCATCTGACTATAATACGAAAAAGAATCAAGTAACTAAAATCCGCAAACCTGTACCGTTTTTCCACCAACAAGAAGCTTTGACTAGAAGAAACCTGACCCGTTTAACCCTCTCTTAATCAGTTGAATATTAGATTTTGTCAGGGCCTTTCTTTTCCTGCATTTGGATATACTTATTAAATTTGATTGATTATTTCCAACTAACCGGGACACTTTTTTCAAAAAAGCCATAGCCATAACTCAGCTTAAGTTGATCATTTTCTTCCAGAGGAAGTACATGAGCTCCGACGCTAAGTTGGGAATCCTGCTTTTTTATCCTTCCCTCCATTGCCAGGGAAAAGGGAGCGGCTTCTTTCAATTCCACAGGGATGCTATTACCAGCTTTATTGCTAAGCCAAACCCTAACCGGCTCCTCCTTATCCGGGTAAAAATTTACCGGAGCCTCCAATCGGATGATCAGATCACCAACATCGCTTTGCCTGCACTCCAGACGGGTATAATAATTGGCCATGTAAGCCATGCTCAAATTGAAAGCCGTATTGAATTGTACCCAGCCTTCGGTCCAGCCCAGGTCTCCGGCCTCCGGATAGTTGGGGTAATGGAAAGACTTGGGAGATCCATCAAACACAAACGGGACCTCGTCCAGCAAGCCTATGCCTCCCTTATGCCTGCTGTACCATCCCAGGTCCACTCCTTCGATTTCCTGCGGGCCCTTAAATGAAAAATGCCTTCCGGTAGGATTTCTGCCAAAAGCATTTTCAAAATGTGACCAGGCCAACACCTCCATATCCCGGATCAACTCTTTGTCCTCCAGCAGGGTCATTGCAGCAAAAGCTGCCGCTGGAAACCCCAGGATATTTCCGGTTTCATTCCATCCGGGAGGAGTCCATTCCGTTTCATCGTATTTTCTAAAATCCCACATGTTATCCGAGCGGGAAAGGGCTATTCTTGCCCAGTCCCTCACTTTTTCAATTAAACCTGCCGGTGCCCTGTCGGGATATTGGGTATGAAAGTATGCAAATGCCCGCATGGTCATGTGTTCGGACATTCGTTGCCCTTTGGTGGTCATGGGATCTTCCCAGTCCAGGTTTTGGATCATCCATGCCATCTGCCGATAAGCAGCATCAAAATACTTATCCGCATCCGGTTCATTTTGACGCTTGCTCACTTCATACATCATGAGATTTGGGATCACTGAAAATCCCGGTGGCATTTCTCCCTTGGTAGTACCCAATTGGGTTTTAAGCGTTAACAAATTATGCTCTGGGCTTCTATTGTATTGAGAAAGAGAATGCTCGGAAACCTCCCTTTTCTCCCAAACCGAACTTGCATATTCATACACCCGGTCAAGATTTTCCTCCGGCAACCACTTTTTTAGGTAGGGCCAGGCATAGAGGAAATGGGCCAATTCGGCCTTTTGCATTTCATGGTCCAACTTCTGTGACACCTTCACATCCGCGTCCCAATGGATCAATTGGATAATGTCAGGAGTATTCGGTCCAAAAGGCTTTAAATTTCCCCATAAACCTTGATATTTTTCCGGAAAAGATTCATTCGGAACATACCGGGAAGTGACTTCCATCCTTTCATAGGCTTCCGGATTGGACAGGTACATGGCCACAAGACTCTGCATGGACCAATTGAAAAAATCACCATCTCTCCAGGCGAAGGATATGGGTCTGATATCATCCACGTTGCCCACATAATGCCGGGCATCCAGCATAAAATCCACCATATTCCGGTAGGTAACCCGCTCCAACCAATAAGGACCAATACGGAAAGGAAAAGAAGTCTTGTCTCCCGAAACTACGAGATATTCCGAGGTTGATTTCGGGTCAAATTCCGAAAAATCACCTTTTTCTCCTTTAATTAATCCCGAAAATACTTCTTGTTCACTACCCTTCTCCTGTATCAAAAAAGGAGTTTCATCTGCTAGGCCCGATGCTGTAAAGCGCTTTGGCCTACCCAGGTTATAACCGCTTTGATTAACCAACAGAGGCTTGACTTCGCCTGCATTGTCATCCACATACTGCTGTCCAAGGACTTGCAGTTCGGCAATGTGCAGGGCTTGATTATCGGTAGCGATCAATCGTACCCGATCGGTAAGCAATACTTTTTCGAAGGTAACTGCGAGCTTATCGTTTTGGTTTTCTTTTACCGAATGATGGTTTCTCCAATCCCCGTTTAGTAAATATTGAAAATGAAAGCGTTCGTTAGGAACCGTCCCTTCCTGGAAAATCACCTTGAAACCGGCGATTTCAGTAGCACCCGGAAAACGTATTGCTATCCAGGGTTCCGTATCTCCGGCTGCACTTTCCCAATAGCTCAGGCTATCGTTGTCAATGGCCAACCTTGCCTCCTGGTCTTCCACAGAGGAACTGCTGGAAACCATGCCCGAAGGCGCTAAATTTTGTTGCGCCAGGACAGCGTTATTATGACCCGTGGCCAGAAGAAGAAAGGAAGTGATTAGTAATAAGGTAGCTTTCATTTTCATAGATAATTAATAACACAAAATTCCAAACAAAGCGGCAGGGGTAGTAGCGGAAGGATGTTCCAGCCTGAATGTAAGTGAATTGGTTTTTAGGGGTTGATCCAGTTTCAGGGTGTAGCTGGACTGATGATTTTCCCGAACCTCGGACAGAAGTGTCCCATTCCCATCAAAAATGGAAAATTTCCTCACACAAAATGGCATCACAGATTCGGGATGCCCCATTAAAGTAGATTCCATCGCATGATCAAAGTCGGTATCAAAAAACAACTTTATTTCTCTGATTACTTGTATTTTATCCCATTTCAACTCAACAAACGGTTGACTCTCATTTATGGCCGCTACCCAGGCATTGGTCCGAGTGGTAGGGCGGAAAAATCCATTTACCAATTGCTCGGAAGAAAAGCAGTTCACCGGGCTTTCCAGCTCAAAATTCAGGTTATGCCCCGCAGGTCTGCGCTCGGGCAACCAGAAGTCAAATGCCTCCATACCAATGTTTTCGGGCGGTTCTTGCCTGCTACTGGTCGCCACTGCTTTATTAAACTTTTGAAAAACCGTCAATATGCCCGTCAAACGGGTTTCCGAGCACTTGATTTGCACCTTATCATTGGCAGAAAAGGCCACAAAATAATATTCTGAATTTTCTATAATACATTGTAAATCAACTGATATAAACCGCTCACCTAAAGCTAAATCAAATGTCTCTTCAGCCAAAATAACTTCAGGAGTAAAGTTTCCCTTCTTCAGACTTTTCAGAAGCCTAACGGTTATTTGGGTAGGTTCAGCCACTTTAACCTGGAACCTAATCGATGGAATTTTTCCCTTTTGCAAAGGCAGCATCTGGGCCATGGCAAATTCCAATGACTTCCAGGGACCATCTGCGGGAAGGCCTGTGAGCGTAAATGTGTCCGATGTATATATGGTGGCCTGTTGTGCCAATTCATCTGGATCCGATAATTCTATTCCGGGTATATACTGTCCGGATCTGATCAGGCGGCGCTGAAGCAGTTGCATCGTTGAGCTACCGGTTATCTCCGCAGGTGTTATTTCATTTTCCTTGCACAAAACGGCAGCCATGGCCACTGCCTGTGCATTGTGTCCGCAAGTCGCCATTACCCGAGTAGACCCAAATGCCACGTGGCTGCTACTTACTATTCGTCCCGCCAAAAACAGGTTTTTAACGTTTTTGCTGTACATGATCCGATAGGGAATCTGATATACTCCCTTGGTATGCCATTGGGTACAACCGGGTTGATCTCCGTATACCCCATCAGCCGGATGCAGGTCCAATGCCCAACCCCCAAAGGAAACGGCATCGTCGAATTGCCGCTGTTGCACCAGATCTTTTTGGGACAACATAAACGCCCCTTCGAAGCGCCTGCTCTCCCTTTTGCCTGGAATGGTTCCTACCCATTCCAGCGTATGGGTATCCATATCAGGAAATTCCCCTGAATTCTTAAGGTAATCCCAGATCCCGTAAATCACCCGCCAAAGTTCCCATTTGATATTTTCACTTTCATGAATGGTGTCATTCCGCCCCCCGTACTCTACCCACCAAAGCCGGCAACCATGATCCTTGAGGTTAAAGGATTTAAACCGGGGTAATTTTGCTAGTTCTTTATTGGTATAGGACGGGGCCACAAATCGGACGGGCTTTCCGGTATCCTTGCTGTAAAAATAGAGGCTATGCCCCAGCAATTCCCCATACTTGTGATCCGGAGCGAAGGGTTCGTCAAATTCATCGGCAGATTCAGCTCCCATCCGGAAAGCCGCACCTGCCAGAAAGGCCATGATACCATCCCCGGAAGCATCTACGAATAAGGGGGATTTTAGATGGTATTGAGTGGAATTTTGACTGCAAAACGCCAACACATAGTCGATTTCATCGGCTCCTCTTTTGACCAAATCATACATGGCCGTGTTTAAAAGTAATTTAATGTTGGGTTCCAGGGATATTTTCTCGATCAGAATGGTATCCAATATCAATGGATTACCTTCCGGGTTGCGGTAAAGGTTTTCCACCAAAATTTCATCCATGACCCCTCCTTCCCTGGCCCATCGGTTATTATTACCCATATGAGAAGTGGCCCCCAGCATCCAAAGCCTGATTTCCGAGGACCCATTTCCGCCCAGTACTGGTCTGTCCTGCACGAGCGTTACGGTTAGACCCTGTCTGGCAGCCGTGATGGCACAACAGGTGCCTGCCATTCCACCGCCCACAATCACCAAATCAGAAGTGATGTTTGCTGTTTTTAATCCTCTTTTTTCCGTATTAAAACCTTCCTTGATCATACCAAATATTTATTCCCTCAATTGATTTTACTATTAACTTCCCTTCCTATTCGTTCGTGTAAATTTCACCAGGCCCAAGCCTAATATTAAAATTATCACCCCCATCAATAGCGTGTAGAAGATCCCCTTTTTGGCAATCAGGCCCAGCACCAAAAACATTATCCCTATGGAAATCAGGGCCAAACCGATCACTTTTATGCCAAAACGGTTTTGGATCTCGGCTTCTTTGTAATGGGAATCGCTTGGCGCTCCTTGCCGCTGCTTCCAATCGCTGAAAAATGGCATCCTTTCGCTTATTTTGCCTTTTTTAGCAGCATACATTTCATATGTAGCCAGAAGCAATAACGGCAAGACTACCCCCAGTACCATCTCCTCACTTCTATTTAATGTAATTCCATTAAGTAAGGGTTGGATAAATTTAAAATGCAGATTGATCAGGAGACTAATGGCCGTAACCGTCAGAATACTGGCTCCGGTTTGCCTTTTCGAAAACAAGCCCCAGATAGCCGGTGCATACAAGGCACCACCTGTGACGGCTCCAATACTCAGGACGACTTCCACAATTCCTCCTGCCATGGGCACCAAAAAGGCAACCCCAACCGTACCTAAGCCAAAAATCAACGTGGCCCAGCGAGCCACGCGCATCAAATGGATCGCCTTGGAATCCGGAAACAAGGGTTTGTACACGTCGTTGGTCAACACCGCCGCTGCCAGGTTGAGGGAGGTATTGACAGAGCTGGCCGTAGCAAAAATCATCCCTCCCAACATCAAGCCCAGCATCCCCACCGGTAGCACATTCATACACATCATTAGGTAAGCACCCTCAGTTTCCAGGCCGACCAACCCGGGATCCACCACCCGGTAAATCATGGGCGGCAACATCCAAATCAAGGGACTGATCAAATACAGTGCGCCAAACAAGTAGCCGACTTTTTGTGCCGACCGCATATCCGCCACGGAGGTATAACGCTGCACATACGCCCAATTCCCACCAATAAATACCGTATTGTATCCCACAAAGGCTAAAATGAACCAAAAGTTGTATTCCTCATTGAACAAATGGAAAAAGGTATCCGGAGCAGCCTGGACAAACTGCTGGAAACCACCTACTTTTTCCAGAGATAAGGGCAGTACAATCAATACCGCGGCCGTTAGGATTACAAACTGCAGCACGTCTGTGACCACCACCGCCCAAAGCCCTCCTACTGCCGTGTATATCATGATAATTGCTCCCAATAACATGATCGCATGGTAAATATCAAAACCGGTAACCACATTGAGAATCTTAGCAACGGGGTATAAAAAAGCTCCGGTATATCCCAGGGATAACACCAGAAAGACATAAGTGTAATACTGCTGCGTTTTCCTTCCGAATCTTTGGGTAAGGTATTCGGCAACGGTAAGCACCTGGGCATTTTTCCACTTGGGTGCGATATATGCACCGATCAAAAAACCACTGATGCACATGGCCATCTGAATGGAAATGGCCACCCATCCCCATTCATAAGCAATGGAACCCCAAACCACAAATGTTCCTGCTGAGAAAAAACTCATAAACAAAGACAACCCATTTATGGGCCATGGCACAGCCCCTCCCGCAGCAAAAAACGACTTCATATCCCCGCCCTGTTTTCCGAAAGACAGGCCGGCAATAAGAATAACTCCAGTAAAAATGCCGATCGTTAAAAAATCAAGTAGTTCCATGCAATCAATCCTGGGGCAAAGTCGGGAGGTTGTGAATGCTTAATGGCGATTCAATAATGTCCATAAATTCGTTGAGGTGCAGGGTATATACCTCTCTGGGACTGGCATTGTTCTTCCTGGCCACATAAGCTGCATAGCCAACCGCTTCCCCCATCATCCCACAGGTTCTCATGACGCGGGTACTCCCGAAAGCCACGTGAGTGGTACTGATATCCCTTCCCGCCATGTACAAATTGTCTATATTTCTGGAATACAAACAACGGTAAGGGATGGTATAGGGCTGAACTTTGATGTGCTTGGTGGCGGCAAAGAACTCTTCCCCCTCGAAATACTGGGAGTTTTTCGCATCCGGAAAATGCAGGTCAATGGTCCAGGTGGCGGTCACACTTCCGTCCGGATACATGATTCCGTCCTGTATGTCCATCTGGGTCAAAACATGGTCGCCCATCAACCGTCTGGACTCGCGCTTACCTCCGATATAAGCTACCCAGGCCAGTTCATGGTGGCTGTACTTTTCCGGTTTCTCGTTTTTCAGGTACGACCAGTTGCCGTAAATCGCCCGCAAATTATGGTCCCGGATCTCCTCGGCTTCATAAATGGTATTGAAATTACCAAATCCGGTTTCCCATTGCCAGTCGGCTTTGTGATCGTCGATATGGTATTCGTCCGAAAACTGAATTGCCCAGGGCGTTTCTGGAAAATCAGAAGGCTCCTCCCGCTCCAGGGAGGCCCAAAGATTAGAGGTGCCCAGGGTGAAATCATCCGGCTCTTCGGGGGCCAGGGATTCACCGGTCTCTGCCCGGCTTTCACGGCCCATTCGGTATTCCGCTCCTGCCAGGTAACCCAGCGTACCATCTCCGGTGCAATCGGAAAAATAAACCCCTTCAAAACGGTATTCCTGATTGGTAGCGATGTCTCGGCCGATTACTGCTTTGATCGTATTGTCCTCCATTTCCACCTCGTAAACGTGGGTATTCAAGTGGAGGGAAATATTGGGCTCTGCCCGTACAATCTGTAATTTTCGCTCGTCTCCGTAACGATCCGCATCCGGGTTTCCATTTCCGGGATCCCCATTATCCAATTCTCTGACAATCCGGCCCAATTTGGCATTATGGTTTTGATCCACCCGGCCCATCAGATGCACTCGTATTTCGGAACTGTTATTACCTCCCAAAACCGGCCGGTTCTGGATCAACGCCACCTTCAATCCCATGCGCGCTCCGGAGATGGCTGCACAGGTGCCTGCCATACCTCCACCGACAACAACCAGATCAAATTGCCCCACATCTTTGGCTTTTTCGGTCAGATTCAACATCTCTTTCCGGAAAGCCAGTAGTGCTTCGTTGTCGTTGGTGGGCACATCCCCCTCCTCCGTAGAAAAATAAATGGCATCAAAACGACCATTGAAGCCCGTCAGATCCTTGGCTTCAAGGGTGTTTTCGCCCTTCTTCATGTCAACTTGCCCACCGTAGTACCAATCCCAGTCGGCAGAACCGCTTACTCCAAAAGAATCATCCAGCGGCTCCTCATTAATCGCGAGTTGAAATTCGCCCGGCCCGGTAGGAAAAGGTGCCCAATCTTTGGTCCTCACCCATACGTGGTACTTTCCCCCCTCTGAAAAATGGACCGTAGTCCGGGCATCTTCCACAGGTCTGCCCATTCCATGGGCCATGAGGTAAGAGGAATAGAGTACGTCAAAGGACTGTTGGTCGATTACCCAGCCTCCGATGTCTTTAAATGATTCGGCTTCTACCAATACCCTATTTTGGGCGAAGGACACCAGGGATATGCCTAGCAACAGGCTACAGGTTATAATGATTCGTTTCATGTTTTGGGTTCGTTTATAGTAATTATCGATTATTTTTCAATGCTTTTTTTACCTCCTTCTCAGGTTTGTGCTGGATCTCCAATACCGCGAGCAATTCCTGCTCCCACAAGCCTTTATCCAGATAGGTCAATATCATTTCTTGCTGCGCCTTTCCCAGATTTTGCTGTTTTCGCAACACCTCAAATAACTTATTTCGCTGGGCAGGATTGCTCTCTTCTAATTGGGCCAGTAGCTGCATTTGGCTTTCCGGCTTTAATTCCAGCGAAGCCATCTTTTCCAAAATATCCGTTTGAAGGCGGTATGGAGCTTGTTCGAAGGTTTCCCAGAGCCAGGTCTGCCGTTCCTGAGACTGAAACATCTCCGTCGGTAATTCTTCCAGTAGATGGGTAGCCAGGAAAATATTCTTTCCCCTGATCATTTGCAGCAAGGGGCCCGCAAAGCGGGGATCATTTTCAGCACCCTTTTCCTGAATTTTTTCCAGCGCCCAGTATTGGTAAGGATGATGGCCGCTCTCTAAAAACCGGACTAAGGTCTTATCGGTATGTTGATCTTCCGTATGTGCTCTTGTCCTTTCAGCAAGATTGCCATGGGCCAGGTGCCAAAGGGTGTAACAGGAATAAACGGCTCCCGATATCACTTCATTCTGAATGGTTTTGGAGGTCGCACCCGTTACGGCATCTACCCCATTGGATTCTGCCGTGTTGGTGCTCCCTACCAAATCCGTGATGGAATAATCCCCTAGAATGGAATTTTCATTGCTGAGTATGGCTTCCAATTGGTCATAATCCTCCTCTTCAAAGGGAATATGATCCAGCTTGGTCAGGATCTCGCCTTCGGGCATCTCAAATTGCTGAAAATTACCCAACAGGTCCCAGTAAAAATTAATATACACCGGATAGCACTTATCGGTATGACATACCGGCGTAAAAATCTCCGCCATGTATTGCCTGGCAAGACCTTCAGCATCTTCTATGACAAACAGCTCGTAGCGGATGGAATCGGTTTCAACCACCTCAATCAAGCGCTTGTTTTCCACCTGATCCTCCTGCGGGTCTTGTAAGCTCGCAGCCAAACCGATCAACAGGGTTAGACTATAGGTCAATATTTTTAAACCAGGTTCAACCATTATTATTCAATAACAAATCAGTGCCTTTATTCATAGGTAAATAGGGCTGTAGCAGTACATTTATTGTTCGCCGCCAAGCGAACCCACCTGGCCTCCAGCTCCTCTGGAAAGGTCTCCATATGTGTTTGACCCGGTGCTACCGTAACTTCTTTCCAATCCATCCAGGGACCATGGCCTATGGGTTCAAATTGGATGGTAAAGGTAACTTCCTCCGAAGCGTCATGCTGAAGCTCCAATTTCCGCTGATCATAAAAGGCAAACAAATACGGGTCGGATGGAACTCCGGCTTCTACTGCCGTACCGGCCCAGGGGCCTCCCTTTCCAACCGGCTTGCCCAGTTTCCACAGGTCATCGATCACCCCGGCCCAAACCGCCAGTTCGCCATCTTCCGAAAGAATAATGTGCTCATTGGTAGCGGCTGCCTCAGGGTCCACCCCTGTCAGCAGCAACATGCCCCTGTAGGAGGCATAATCATTGATACGCAATGTATGGGAGGCGACGGGCCTGATCTTGGCAAATCCGTCGGCATTTTCTGCCGGCAATTCATAGAAGGTACCGTGACAATTGAATAAATCCCTTTCGGTGGCTACCTCTCGGGCAATGCGCAGCTTTCCTTTCAGCGATGGATCCGTAAAGGCTGCCTCTCCTTTGGGGAGTCGCCACCTCCTGCCCTGATCGTCTTTTATCAACACGGATGCTTCATCCACCTCGAATACGTTTTCGGGAATGGCAAAACCTTCATTGATAAATGCCTCGGTTTCGGAATCGTTCACTTTGACCAATTGAAGCTTCTCGTCCATTTCATAATAACCGGCATTTTCAGTGCTTTCTCCCTGATAACGCCTCGCAGCAATGCCCAGTTTCCTTCGGTTATCTCCTAATCCGTACAACAATCCACCCGTAAATTCATCTTCCTCAATGGAATGAATCCCCTGAAAAATATCCTTTTGATAAGCAGATCGGCTTTCCGGATTGGAAAAAGCCAAATGCACGGTGGCCCGGGTAGCGGCATCGCTTTGGACCCGGATCCACTCTCCAGCCGTTTCCTGATCGAAGGAAAGCCAGCTACTTTCAGCACCGTCCAGAGAAACTTGTTCCAGTTCTTCCCATTCTCCATTACCCGACCGATCAATTTCAAGGGTGAAATTTACTGCCTTATCACCCTGGTTTTGCAGCCATACATTTTTCTCTTGCCATCCGGAAAACAGCATGGGTTCGGAGGGTTCATTGGCTCTTACCTGCTCCTCCAGCCATAGGGCACCGTTGGCGGTGGCCGGTCCCAATTTATCCGGCATATCCATATCGGTAAACCAGAGGTTGGAGTTGGATTGCCCTGGTCCTTCTATATTTCCTTTGGCGCTTCGCTTGTTGAGGAATTCCCGCTGGGCAGAATCATCGCAACCGAAAACCAATCCGTCCTGCCAGCGGGTAAAATCGCCGATGACCTTCAAGTAGGCCGATCGGGGCCGGAGACCGGCAGTCTGGCCCTTTTGGAAGGTCTCCGGAAATTTCCAAAACATGCCGTGCATGGTCATCAGGTAATCCGGCGCTTCTTCCGTGCCCACATCCCGGATGCGGGGCCATTCGGTGTTCCAGCCATGTGCCCCATCGTAACTGTGACTTGCTTTGGGAATTCGAAAAAACTCCCAACCTTCATCTGCGTCCCGTACCCCAAGGATTACGGATTTGTGATCCCATCCGGTGGCCCATATCGGGTCGGTTTCGGGATTTGGGTTACCATAAATTCCCCCCGGGCCCGTCACTTCCACAAATTGATTTCTTCTGATCAGGTGCCAATCGGCTCCATCCCACTCATACAGGGCTCCGGCTTCTATAGAAAAATCTTCAAGGGCTTCCTGACCTGTCTCTCCGTTGTTTGAGTAGACCATAACCCCCTGTCCGGAATACAGCCCTTTCCCATGGGCTCCCAGCAGCAATTCCGCTTCCTGCGCCATTTCCCCTTCTTTCCGGGTTACATTCCCGTCTACATGCAAGGTTTTGGTTTCCAGGTTATCCACATCTACTTCGTAAAAACCTTCCTCCATGGTTCCATAATAGATCTTATTTGCCGGATCGGTCAGGTGCCTGGCATTGCCAGTATGCCTTCCCGGCATGGTTTCATAGGAAATCGTCCGAACCTCCCCTGCCTTGTCGATGGCATAAGGTCCGATAAAAAGTTGCTCGCTTTCCTTATGGATCATCCGGTTGGCAGGGGTACCTCCAATGCTTTCCTCCCGGGTGGTAAAACTCAGATCGGGGTTGATCTCATAGAGTTTATCGGAGGAGCCGAACGGGAAATGAGGACCATAGGTCACCACCCAAAGCTTATCCGCCCAGGGCACTACGGCACCTGTGCCACATTCGCCTTCCTCGTTATAATAGGCCAGGTGGGGATAGATGCCGCTGATGGAGGGGTGGGAGTTAGAAACCAACGAAGCATTGCTTCCGGAATCACAACCAAACCCGATAACGACACAGACAATGCCCACTATAAAAACATCCTTTATAGCGACCGACCCTAACACGACTTTTTTTATCTTAAACATAAGGTGAATAACAAATAATTTATTCATTTACACAAGCGTAAGCAACCCACGCTTCCATCATCGCAACGAAATATCACTTTTTTTCTTGTTAAAAGAGGTCTTTTCAAATCCCTGTTCAGAGGCAGTTAAAATCGATCCGGCAGGAACTGTTTTGATCTCATTAAAACAGGAAGATGGTTCGTTGATGGGTACATTGTTTAGGGTGTTGTAACAGGAAATAATGGACCATCTCGGGTTTTCCGATGTATTTGGATTGGAAGCATGAAGAAGATTGCTGTGAAAGAACAATGCATCCCCCGGTTTCAATTCACAATATACCCGATCAACCCGTTCTTCGTATCGGTTGACTCTGTCCAGGGCAGCACCTACTTGCTCCCCCACTTTCCCATGCTCAATCCAACCCATTCTATGGGATTTTGGAAGAACCATCAGGCAGCCATTCTCTTTAGTAGCTGGCGTTAGCGCAAACATGACACTAAGCATTTCATCCGGGAATAAAAAACCGTTTTTGTACCAGTAACCGTAATCCTGATGCCACTCCCATGCGCCGCCAACTTTTGGCACTTTCTGCATTACCTTTGAATGAAAATGAGCAACCGGTCCTCCAATCAATTGCCGAATAATGGCAACCAGTTTCTCATCTCTCGAGAGCATACCAAAAGGATCGTTTCCGGGTTCGTTCCATAAGGCCAATCTGGATTCATTTCCATTGGCATCCAACACCGCATACGTGTGCTTGGTCAAGCCCGTACTTTGCGTAGAAGCCTTAAATAGAAAACGAACTTCATCTGAGGAAAGAAACTGTTCGACAATCAGAAAACCATCCTCCTTGTAGGCATGCAATTGTTCTGGGGATAAAACGTCCATAAGTTTATCGGTTTAGTATATTTTCATTAATTCTGTTTCGTGATTACTACCTTCGTGGTCCGTCGCTTTCCACTTCCATCGAACCGGTAATGTAGCATCCCTCACGCGAATACTGAATTCAAAGGGATACATCCGATCCGTTTCTTCCACCCAATCTCCGTCTCCAACTTGGTAATGTAGCTGGACATGGTTTACTTCATTCTCGAGGGAAGAACTGTAAAGAAAGATATCTTTGAATTCATCATTTGCCTTCAGACTCATCCCGGTGATTGTACCCAGTGCAGCTTGCCCGAACTCATTTCTGTAGTAACCCGGAATGGAGGAAACGGTGGCAGCGGTAGTTACTGGAGGGAACGAGGGTTTCTGATTCAGGCCAGAAATCTTGATAACCTTCACGCCGTGCGGAGCTAGTTGAATGGGTAGCATCCCCTCTGAAAACAGGTTTTCGGCTTGATAATCAGGCTCGTTTACAATATCATAGCGGTAGTCTTTATGATGATCCCATTTGAATACCTCCTGACTGAGGTGTAAGGTATCTGAGATCAATCTGGATGTTGTGTTCATCAAGACGATGTAAGTATTCGATCCATCCCTGCCCAATACGTAATTGAACCCGATATCCTTTGTCTTGAACGGGTTCTTGGGCAACCAGAGATTCACGTTCTCGTGTCCATAAATCGTTCCCGGGGCATGCCCGTAAACCTTATTCGATAAAAAAGCATACCCTGGAGAAAAAAGACCGGGAAAGTCAACGTTCCCGTCGGATCTGAAATAGGCATCGCTGACGAGGAAATCTTGAATTAGCGCAATATGGGGCCAAATGTGGTTGTAGAATACCGCATTGTAGTTGATTTCCAGGTATGGGTGCAACGGATAGTTTGTCTGTTGGTATACATTGGTGTAAAGCGAGGTGAAATAGTAGCCCGGAAAGTTCGCATACCGACCCAAAACCCCGTTGTAGGCTATTTTCTGTAGGATCTCATCCTTTTTTAAGTGGGCTATTCTTAGCAGGGCACCTGCCTGGTGAAACAGCATTATGGGCCCATACACATACGTTCCCGGTTGTTCTGGCAATAATCCTACCAGCGAGGTATGCCAAGCCGGGACGACTTGCTCCTGAATTTGAGTAGTCATGTCAAATTCCTGCCATTCGTAGCTATCGGACTTAAACCTCCTCCCGGGAAATACTCCATCCACTTTACCTCCTTCGTTTACAGTGATGGTTTCTTTTGGAGCGAATGGAGTGGACCTTGTCCAAAGCGAAAGCTGTTTCGCTCCTTCATAGGCAGCATCCAGGTATTTTTCATCCTTGGTTAATTCGTATAATTCCAGTAATTCCTGCCAGGTAGTCGAATAGTCGTTGACGAACGTAGCTTGTGAATCCCTGAGTCCCGCATTTGTAGAATAATCGGTAGGATACTGATAAAAAGTTAATTCCAAATAAGCATCGGCTAAGCGGATCGCTGAATCCAAATACTCCTGACCTTGGTCTACCAAGTATCTTGCGAGGTAATCTTTCCAGCTTGCCCCACTTACTTCCGTCTGAAGATTCAATTGCCTACTTTTCCCAAATAGCCGCTCCATTTCTTTTGGTAGGGCCGGGTTGGATCTCCCAAGAAGTTGGTGGATGCTGGCCATTTCCCAGAGCTCCATCGCGGGACCATTGAGAAAATGAGAAGGATTTTGGTTTTGCTTTTCTGGAAAGGCATTGATCGCATACAGGTATTTTTCTCTTGACATCAGGTATTCCAACATTGGTAATGCCCTCCGATCATAGATTTGCCGGTTATCGGTAGTTAAGGCAATACTTAGGGGGTGTAAAGCGGAAACATTTTTTACCGTGTTAGGGACATCAAACTTGTAATCGTACCCTTTGTACTCAGACACCCAACCTGAGTAATAATCATCCATCGCAAAGTCAATCATATTATGAAAGGTATCATTGAGTGACACCATGGCATTTTGCCGTTCAAGTGGGTAGTCCATTACGTTTTTATAGAGGTAATTTACTCCCTCTATCCAGGTCCCAGCATTCAAAAAGTACTGAACGGAGAACCGACGTGTCTCGCCCTTTTTCAAATAAGACCCCTGCCCCCCGTACAGCGGGGCCATTACCATGGGTTTGGCCGCTCCAGTATTCGTGCGTAACATCAAACCAAATCTGGAGTTAGTTGCCGTTGCGAACCGGTAGGGAATCTCAACCGATGCTATGGAAAGCCCCTCTGTGATCCCTTCTTTTGCCGTAAACACCGAAGGGGTAGTTGCATACGACTCGGGCGTGACAACGACCTGATCCGGAAACCGCTTCCATGACCAAATCAAGGGTTGGTACAAAAAGTCTAATTTTTCAGAATCGCTCTCGGCCAACCCCGTAAAGGCTACGGCGAAATACCCATCTGCCTTAGAAACGATATTCCAGGAAATAATCGGTTCGCTTTCACCTTCAGGTAAGGATAGGGCGGCAGAAAATGAAAATAATTCATTCTCTTCGTATTTCCATCGAATGGCATTTCCCTCCGCTGCAATTTCTATGGCTGACACGTCGATTTGCATTGCTTGATTCCAGATATCGGCATCCTTCGCCTCTCCCCAATTTGCCACAGGAGACCCACCTGTAGCTCGCTTCCCAAATCCGAATACAGGGTCGTCAGTGGAATAGAAAATTGTGAATCGGCCTAGAATCGTCCGGGAAACCACTTGATCGCCCTTCCTTTGAACAAGCAACTGTCCAGGGTTTTCGTCGTCTCCACGCATTAAGATGGCGTAGGATTGATTCTCGGCCATAACAACCGTTTTCTCCATTTCCCCGCTTTTTCCGTGAAAAGAAAGACCTTGTGTTGAAATTGAAAGTAGAAAGACAAATATATATACTAAATAATGCATAGCTTACAAGGATAGAATACTGTTATGAGCGGTAATAAACGAACCATACTATCTGGGTTTTGGTATTGGCCAGCTTTCCACTCCTGATTCGTATGCCCACTGATTCCACCTATTTTTCAGGCTATCTTTTAGGGTCGATGTCGATTCTTCTGTTTCATAGGGATCTCTCGTTAGGTTATACAACTCCCAGTCTTTTTCATGCATCTGAACGAGTTTAAATCCATTATTCCAAACGGCTTTATTGCCCTGATGCTCCCAAAAAAGAGCCTGATGGTGGTTATCCTTGGTACCCGCTATCAATCCCAAAAAACTCTTGCCGTCAAAATCCCCCTCTTCCAACGAAATACCCGTTATATCCAATAGAGTAGGCATAATATCAATGATATGGATTGGTTCCTCGATTACTTTTCCATTGGAGTTGGGGTCGCATGGCAAGGAAAATAGCAAAGGGGTCCGAATTCCACCCTCGTAGGTTTCGCTTTTATACGATCTGAAGGGTGTATTGCTGACGTTTGCCCAATGCATTCCATAAGACACGAATGAATCTGCGCCTCCAATCGGCGCATTCCCAGACCTATTTACCGCTTCCCTACTCGCACCATTATCGGACAGAAAGATGATTACCGTATTCTCATATACTCCTAAATTTTTTAACTGATCGATTAGGATTCCGATATTTTGATCCAACCGATCCACCTGCGCCGCATATACTTGCATTTTTTTAATCTCTTCTGCTTTGTTTTCCACCGTTTCCCACGACGGAAACTCGGGCAAACTTATTTCAATATCATCCGACACGATGCCCAGTTTTTTTTGCTTTTCAAACCGCCTGGATCGTATGTATTCATATCCCTGATCGTAGACGCCATTGTATTTTTTAATGTCCTCAGGTAGCGCCTGTAAGGGAAAATGGGGGGCAATATAGGCCAGGTAGGCAAAAAAAGGTTTTTGATCCAACACCGCCTCTTCGATAAAGCCAATGGCTTCCGTTGTAAAATTATTCGTTGAGTAAAATGACGCAGAGTCAGGGAAAACCTGTTCTTGATTTCTGTAAATGGGTCGATCTAAATAGTTTGAAGGGTAAAAATACAAGCCTCCGCCAGCAGGTATTCCGTAAAATCGGTCGAAGCCTCTCCTATCGGGCCAATGGATTCTTTCATTTCCAACGTGCCATTTTCCGGTCATGATGGTTCTGTAGTCTTGATCGCGAAAGGCTTCGGCTATAGTAGTAACATTTTCATCGAGAAAGCCTTGATACGAGAACAGTCCCAGATCGCTGTCCATGTGACCGATCCCGGCTTTATGAGAATACAAGCCTGTCAGCAGGCTTGCTCTGGAAGGGCAGCACCTGGAAGCATTATAACAGGCGGTAAACAAGACCCCGTTTCTGGCCAGTTTGTCCAGATTAGACGTAAGAATTTCGGAACCGGTAATTCCAAGATCGGAATAGCCCATGTCGTCCGCTAGAACGATGATTACATTCGGTGAAGTCTTGACTTCTTCCTTTTTCACACAGGAAAATAAAACCAAAAACACCAGAAAATCAGCGAAATTTCGCTTGCTTACTTTCCATATTGTATAGACGTTTTTCCGCATAAACTAAACAATCAGAATTTACTGAAGGTATATCCAAGCAGCTCATTGATGGTGAAATTACGCATCATAACCCTATTTTTGCTACCGGGAAAACCAATAAGGTTATGATGCGTACGCTAAAATCGGCAAGCTCAATTTTGCCTTTTAAAGAATCATTGAGGCGATTTAATACCCTCCGGGATTTTGGTTAATGGTAGCACCATTGGCCCTATAGGTATCAATTTCGGCCTGTGGAATGGGAAGCAAGTAATCTCTGGGATTGGCGAATACACGAATAGCATTGGGAAAACGGGCATCCGTATTGAGATCGTATTGAGATTCGATTCCTGCGTAGGATACAAAACCATCTTCATCAATTTCCGGTACATGTTCGGCGTTTGCTTCATCTAAAATTCTTCCATACAAGACCACTGGCATCACCTTGTCGGCAATATTCCAGCGGCGAATATCAAACAGCCGAAATCCTTCGTTAGCAAATTCCACCTTTCGTTCCCTTTTGATCAAGGTTCGGAGAAACGACTGGTCCATGGAAGTAACGGCTGGATAGCTGTCTGAAGCTTCAACTGGAACTCCGTATGCTCTTGCCCTTACCCGATTCAGTGCCTCGTGTACAGAGGCATCTATTTCATTGAGTTCTATCTTGGCTTCGGCATAGTTTAACAACGCCTCTGCATACCGTATTAACGTGAAGTCTGTATCACTCCAAAATCTATTTTGAAGTTGGGATTCCACGTTGGTATATTTTTTCCAAAGATATCCGCAAAAAGCAGCTGGCCAGATCACCGTCCTGGAATCGTTGTTCCTACCCCTGATCGTTCCATCCACATTTCGTACTTCCAGGCTATCCGGATGGCTTTCGAAAATGATTCCTCCCCATTCACTCTGTGGTGTAATGATCGAGGCCTTCAACCTAGGATCACGATTTTCGAATGGATTTTTTGGGTCGTATACAGCTGACTCATCTATCGGTAACCCATCGGTAGCTTCGTAACTATCGATCATGGATTGCGTGGGCACTACTGTACTGTAGGCTCCAAAATTCCTGGAACCTTGAGCGACTGAAAAGTTTGGGACGGTTCCAAAACCATCCCTGAATGGCATTACCAAAATAGCCTCCGTAGAACCCTCTCCTTGCGGAGTGAAAAGCTCTTCGTAATCCGGGTGTAGATTTAGGTTTCCACCATTAATCACTGCTTGCGAGGAGGTAGCCGCTTCTTCATACCTTCCTGAATAAAGCGCAATCCTTGAGTGCAATGTCAGTGCGACGTCTCTGAATATCCGGTTACCTTCTTGCACGGTTGCTGGCAAATTCTGTGAAGCTTCTTGAAGATCGGCTAATAGGTTATCAATAATTTCTTCTTTGTCTACCCGTGGCAATAGTGCATCCAATGGGTTTTCGATCACTGTTTCCGTGTAGGGTACATCCCCAAATAGAAAGACAAGGTAATGGTAAAAATAAGCCCGTAATACCATAGCCTCATACTTAATTTGATTTAACCGCTCAGCGGGTACTATATCGGCGGCCCGATCCAAATTGTTAATCAGGTTATTGGCTCGGGCGATACCCCGGTACATATGGGTGTAAATATTTAAAAAACCTCCACTATTTGCACTGTGGGATCCGGCTCCCAATTCGTCAAAGCTGCTAAAACCTCCCCTCACAAGCCCAATATCTGTGGCTCCGTTGTCCATATTTACTTGTACCGGCAGGTTGTATCCACCTAGCCAAATCAATGAGTTATAAACTCCTGTAAGTGCCAGGTCTAATTCCTCCTCATTGGAAAAAAAGGTGGCATCCGTTGGTTCTGTAAGCGATTCCAAATCCAACAAGTCGGAATCACATGCTGAGATCATAAACAATACTAATATAGAATAGATGAATTTTTTCATGGTGTTTTCTGGTTAAAAGGTTAGACTGGCTCCGAAAGTATAGGCTCTGGCAATTGGGAAAAATGCCCCGGAACTACCGTTAGGAGTTAGTGGGTTGGTCCCTTTCGGGAGCCTGTTAAAATTGGCCAGATTTTGGATCGAGGTGTACACCCGTAAACTCCTTGCTTTTAATCTATCCTTTAAGGTGGGGAAGTTATACCCCAAACTTAAATTTCGAATGGCCAGGTAGGATGCGTCAAATACCCACACATCGGAAGCTCTCGCATCATTGCTACCTGAGCTTGTAGGCGCAAGTACTGGAATCCTGGCATTTTGCCTCTCAGGAGTCCAGGATTCTTCCACATGCCATTCTTGCACCTTCCCCGCATTCCACAAGGGCATAATGGCATCACCTTGCAATAACAAATCCCTTTTTCCTACCCCTTGAAACATCAACGCAAAATCAAAGCCTTTGTAATCCGCCGTCAGGTTTAATGCATAACTATACCGGGGAAATGGATCTCCGATAATAACCCGATCATCGGGGTTAATGACCTCGTCTGAGGAATCATTCATCCCGTCGCCGTTAGTATCCAAGGTAGGTTGATCCACATACCTGATGTTTCCTGGAATAAGCCCCCCAAATTGATTGGGAGCATTGTCGATTTCTTCCTGATTCTGAAAATACCCCATGGATTGGTACCCAAATATAGAACCAATAGGACTTCCTGTGGTGGTAATCGAGTTTCCACTTATTATCTGTCCCAAGCCACCCAAATTGGTCACCTCATTTTTCACGTCGGAAAAATTGAAGTTCGCACTGTAATTAAACTGTCCGATCGCATCCCTCCAATTGATATTGAAATCAACCCCTCTATTTTCGACAGAACCTACGTTTTGAAGGGGAGCACTCAATCCCACTACTCTGGGGACAGGCAAGGCCAATAAAATATCATTGGTAGTCCGGACATAATATTCAACCGAAAAGGTTAACTGGTTATTAATCAAGCCCGCATCCAATCCGATATTTGCAGTTTCCGCTGACTCCCATCGAATTCCTCGGTTGGCCAATACATTTTGTGCAGCACCTGTAGCTACGTTATCGCCGAAAATAAAATTCGATGCCCCCAAAAGAATGTTGGCGGTATACGGGAAATCATTACCAATAGTCCGGATATTCTGGCTACCAATCTGTTGATTACCCAATCGACCCCAGGAAGCTCGCAATTTAAATTCCGAAAAGAAATCTAAGGGACTGAAAAATGCTTCTTCAGTCAAACGCCAGCCTGCAGAAAATGAAGGGAATATGGATACCCGATTTTCCGGTGCAAATCTTGAGGAAGCATCTCTTCGTACGTTAGCCTCAAAAAGGTATTTGTCCAAATAGGAATAGTTAAATCGGGAAAAATAGGAAACCAAACTGGAATGCGTAGCACTTCCATTATTTCTCATGTTGGTCTCTGCACCCGCATTCAACTGTTCGAAACGATCGATGATAAAATCAGTCCTGGAAGCACCAAATTGCATCCAATTGGTCTTAATCATTTCGTAACCGCCAAGTATCGTAAATTGGTGGTCTGTGATGGATTTGCTGTAGGTAATTAGACCGATGAGGTTGTTCTCGAATATTCTGGTATTGGTATTGCTGAGTGAATTTCTATCGGGTACATTTCTGGTTGACTTTGAGTCCCAATCCAGAATTGTTGTATACATCTTATTGAAGTTACGATCGAAAAGATCTCTATACTCTGGAGAATAAGTAAGACTTACATTTAGGTCTTTCACCGGCGAATAATTTACCCGCATCAGCCCTCTAAAATAATTGTTTTCATTTCGGTTTAGTCCCCCGTCTGTGGCGTGCGCAATGGGATTTTGACCACTCCAACCATCACCCCAAGACCCATCAGTATGTATGGCAACTTGTGTAGGGTCAATTCTAAAGGCATCCAGAAAAACCCTGTCCAAACCCGAATTGGGCTGGGAAGTCAACTCCTGACTAAAATTCAAATCAAATGTCAGGTCGAATTTATCGTTAATCTTGATATCCGAATTGAATCGGCCATTATATCGCTTGAAATTGTAATTCTTTACATTGGCCCCCTGATCCGTATAGGAGATAGATCCCATTAGCTGAACGTTTTCTGTTCCACCATTTACGGTGAGGTTATGGTATTGCTGGAATCCATTTTCTGAAAACAGCAAATCCATCCAATCGGTATCCGGATAAATGTCGGGGTTTGTCGCCATGTTCTGCTCGTAATTGGCAATGGCGGCTTCGTCCGTATTAGTCACTCTTAAAAAATCAATCGCGCCCAAATAAGACGGTAACGTTTGAGGTTCCTGCCAACCGGCATAGGTATTGTAGGAAACCGTCATCGCTCCCACTTTCCCGCGCTTCGTGGTCACAAGTATGACTCCGTTGGATCCCCTCGACCCATAAATTGCAGATGCCGCTGCATCCTTCAGGACCGAAATACTTTCAATATCAGCTGGGTCAATGTTATTTATATCCCCTTGAATCCCGTCTACAAGTACTAAAGGATCATTAGACGCACCGAGAGACCCAATACCCCTTACCCGTAAGGTAGCACCATCCGCTCCCGGACGGCTGCTGGACTGGATAGCAGTCAATCCTGGTGTCATACCAACCAAAGCCTGAGAAGCCTGGAATACCGGTTGTCGCGAAATAGCAGCTCCATCTATGGATTCTACCGAGCCTGTTAAATTGATTCTCCGCTGGTCTCCGTATCCGACTACCACCACTTCACTAAGATCACTCATATCTGGATCTAAATTGACATCAATGGAACGTTGGTTACCAACGGTAATCTCTTGTTTAAAATACCCCAAAAAGGAATATACTAATACCGAATTACTGCTCGGCACCTCGATTTGATACCTTCCATCCAAATCTGTCACCGTACCTGAACTGGAATTCTTTATCAAAATACTGACCCCTGGCAAGGGAGACTCATTTTCGTCGAAGACAGTACCGCTGACCGTGATAGATTGGGCCATGGAACTGGTCGCAACGACCATTAGGACCAATACAAATAAACTTGGTAAGATTTTTTTCATTGTTACGGTTATTTTGGCGAAACATTGTTAATCTTTCTGCATACACAGAATATCTATCAATACTATATATAAAAACCGTAATAAAAAAGGCATTATTTATAAAATTAAGGAATTTTATTCCGTAATCGTTACCGATAACGTTTACATATAAAAATTTAATAAAAAATCAGCGTTATTTTTAATAATTCGATAACGTGAGCTGGTAATCCAGGCAAAAGAAAAAACGCATTCAGGAAGTAGCTACTAGGCCTGATGAACTGTACCAAAGAGGTGGTCCCGCAAACCAGGTAACAGGATAATGTACCAAACGACCATTCCAATAATGCTTAATTTTATTCCAACAATGGCAAATTGGGAGGGCTTTTTGAAAAAATGATGTTTTGAACGATAGCAAACTCCCGTTCTGCCAATTCCAGGAAAAAAAGCATTGGATGGGCCGAAATTGTAATATAAGGAGGTGAGCCATGAAACCGGGGCTATGGATCGAATAGTTCACCATATTTTCGAAGGTCTGATTCAACGATACGGTTTCATTTTTTCGGTAATCTTTAAAGTCAAAGTCACTTCTTGCAATACTCTCGTAAGCCTCATGGATTTCTCCGGGTTCAATTACCAAAAAGGATTTAAACTGAAAGGCTTCCCCGGTTTTCACTAGCGATCCTACTCCTCCCGGCACCGGGGCAAATAACTGAGTCTGGGCTCAAAGGCGATATTCTTCACTTGTCTCTATACCACCTTGTTGATTTTTAGCTGAAAACCAAAATGAAACGCCCCCTTCCATTCCTTTTAAAGGAATAGTAAACTCAAAGGGATAGTGTTCATCCAACAAACGGTTGACTTTGCCATCCTTATCAGTATAAAACAGCGTAACACTCGAAAAATGGGAATCATCCTCCTGAAGGTAAATGTAACCCCTCCGGTCATATTCCCCCAAATTAATCACCATGGCCCGTGCTTGACCAAAGTCAATTTCCTGAAGGCTGCTGAAGGGAGGTGTACTTTTGGACAAAAATCGCTGTTGAAAATCAACCTTTGCCAAAAGTCCTCCCACCTGGATCGCTGTGATACCATTGCCAGCCACCTCTACCTCAAAGGAAGTGGTATTTATTGTAGAAGCATTTCCCTCGTCTGAAAAAACATTTATTTCTCCAATTGAGCTAGTTGTCCATTCAGGATTGATATTGACTGTGGCTTTCACAGCATCTTCTGATTGATTTGTAAAAGCCAAGAAAAGTCCGGTGTCATTATATCCTGATATATAATTCAATTCCGGGTGGGAAACTGTCAACAAATTTTTTGGCATCCACAGGTGTACTCCATCTTCGCCATAAAATTTCCCGGGTTGACTGCCATAAAATTTATTTTGCAGATAGGCATATCCCTCAATATACTCCGACGGAAAATCGATCTTTCCCTCCGACCTGACAAACGCATCTGTGACTAAATAATCCAACAACATACTGGCCATGGGCAGTATGTGATTATAATGGAAGGAATTTACGCTTAACGCTTTATGTTCCCGCAAGGGATAATCAGGCTTTTCATAGGCCGTAGTGCGTGCGGTATTAATATGGTATCCAGGAAAGTTTTGATAACGACCTATAATTGCTGATTTGGCAACTTCCTTTAAGAGTGAATCATCGGCGTAGTATCCCAAACGCAACATCCACGGAGCATAATTAGCCATAAAAATAGCCCGGTGACCTTGGCTGGTACCGGAAGACTCAGGAGTTAGTCCAATTTCAGAAAGTCTCCATGCTTCCACTTCTTCCTCCGGAAAATACATCTGCTCATGGCCTTTGGATTTCAGGTACCAATAAAGCGGAGCTTTACCGCCCTCGTTTACTAAAATTTGGGTATTCGGTATTTCAGGTGACATCCAGGTAAACATGGTATATCGCCTGGCACCATCTTGGGCTGCATCTAGGTACTTTTTGTTTTGCGTGATTTCATATAATTCGGTCAAATCCACCCATCTGTGGGTAAAAGCATTCCAAAAGAATGATCCCGGCGAATATGGGTCCGCAAAATCCTCTTGTTTGATTTCAACCCTATTTCTGAGGTATTCGTCCGCACCTGAAATGGCCAGGTCAAGGTATTTTTTATCCCCGGAGGCCTTGTACAAATGCATGGCATTGACCCAGGAATCTCCCTTTTCGGCGACATCCAGGTTCCGGATTCGGCTCCCCGTAAACTCCTTTTTAGCCAATTCCAAGAAAAACCCATTGGAATGGCCAAGAATATTATACAATGAAGTAAGTTCAGACACAGGGGCTATAGGTCCCGTCATGCTTCTGGATGGATGCTGGATTTTTTGTTCGGGGTCAAGCGAAAAAAGAAATTTCTCCCTAGACAACATATACTCCAAGGTAGGGTAAGCTCTTTGTTCAAACATCACCGAGTCATCCATCACAATAGCTAATTCCAAGGGATTCAAACTGGAAACATTCTTTACGGCGCCGGGAACATCTGTGGAATAAGCAAAGCCCTTTAATGAATCTACAAACCAGGCATAATCCGACATGGAATAGTCCACCATATTTTCAAACGTCCGGTTCAATGATACCGTCTCATTTTTTCGGTAATTTTTAAAGCCGAAGTCATTCCTCGCAATGGTTTCATAGGCTTCATGGATTTTTCCCGGTTCAATTACCAAAAAGGATTTAAACTCAAAGGCTTCCCCGGTTTTCATTTGGGATCCTACTCCTCCCGGCACCGGGGCAAATAACTGAGGCTGGGCTTTTCCATTTTCATTCCTGACCATTACACCAAATCGACTGTTCGTAGACAATGGCAAAGGATCAAAAGGAAATTCCTCAGAGGCGGCCATTACCCCAAGGGAATGGGTGCCGTCATGGACTAAAGCCGTAGGAATTGGGCAGCGAAAAGCCAAGGTCATAATGGGGCTTTCCGGAAATCTTTTTTCCTGCCAAATCAGCGGCTGCCATATTTCTGCTACCTCAGAAAGCGAAAATTCGGGCGCACCGGTATATCCAACCGAGAAAAAACCGTCTTTTTTGGGCTTGAGTGTAAAGGTGATGGAGGGATTCCGGCCTTCCAAATCTGCTATTTGTCCCGAAAAATCAAACCACTCATGATCATCAAAAATAAGTTGAATTGTTCCTTCCGTCATTTCCATTTCTGAAGCACTGATGGAAAAGACAGTTCCTGCATTGAATGGATTGGAGCTTCTTTCGGCTGCCTCACCTTCTAGAATAGCATCATCAAACCCATCTCCTATCGAACTTTCACTTCTTTTTACTTCATCCAAGTCCGCATCCTTTCCCTGATAGGCTGTCCAAGTGATGATATTGTATGGTACTCCCTCGATGCCAGCTGGCCGCATTGCCATTTTCGGGTCTTCCTGACTATAAATAATGGAAAATTTCGGTTGAAAACGATACGGTATTCCGTTCTTCAACAGGACTATTTGGTCCGCTTCTATAAAAACCTTATCTCGACTTCCGGAATTACATCCAACCAATGCATAAAGGCAAAGAAAAACACAAATTTTTGACAAACATTTCATAGGTAAAAGGAGCGAATTAATGAGAAATAAGGCAGAGTTGCTACCTCCATTAACAACGTGGTGAAACTGTACAGATTCGTATTTTTATCTTCTGATTAAATTCTCAAAATCCAAAAACAACGATTTTCCATTAAACTCAAAAGTCAATGTTTTATCTTTCTTTTTAGCTTTTGCATAGGGGGAATCGTAGCGGTTATAATTGGTGTCGATAACTTTCCCATCAATACTAAAGTCAGCCCCAAATTTCAAATCGTATGCTGCGTTATTCGATTGATAATTTAGTTCAAGCGTTTCAGCATTAAAACTCACTTTGTTATTTTGAATTCTTTGCATAAATGTTTCAAAAGAGCCATCCTCGGTAAGCGAGCCGGCCTCTGTTATCCAAAACGTTTGTTTCCCTTTTTGAATTATATCATCGTTTGTTCCATCTCTATATTTAAAGTCGTTTGCTCCAATAAATGCACAATAGGTTTCGCCTTTTTTGCCAAATACATAATTCTGATCGATGTAAACCGAGTCAAATAGTTCTGAAGGAAAATACGCATGCGTATAATCAAGCAAGGCCACTTCCATCATGGCCTTTTTTTCAGGAATATTATAAATTGAGAGGTTCACATTTTTATGCTGAGCGGAATGAGGGATATGCCCATACCCCCTCCAATAGCCTTGTTCTGATTGCTTTTCAAAAGCCGGATGATTATGGAAGATGCTAAAGTGGTTTTTAATATTCATTCCGGAAATGTGGTGTTGACCGCCATATGTACCGGGGTGGTAACTTTGTGCTGTGTATAAGGTGTAATCTTTGTTTTTGAGGGTGTAAGTATTGCCTTCCTGGATCGCTGCCCCGTTTGTCTGGGGATTGAGTGCTCGGAAAATAGCAGGCTCTAAATGTAGCCAATCGATTAAGGTATAATCAACTGTTTTAAAACCTTTTAAGAAATCGTTTGAGAACATGTTGCATTTTCGAATCTGAGCCAGGGAGTTTCTCACTACCTCAGGATGTGTAAAAGCTCCCATTCCCCACTGCATCATCATACTCCGGTTGTCGGTTCCGTAGTATCCTTCCGATTTTAATTCAGATATATTTAAACCGTTACTTTGCTTAATAATCACTTCTGATGAATCTTTTGCAATTTCAATTAAAACAGGTGGAAGATTATAATTTTGTGTTGTCATCATACCATAGACTTTCCCTTCATTTAGCGCTTTACCATCTCCCCAGTAGTATCTTGTAATTCCTCCTAGGGTTGAGCCAGGACCACCTTTTCGGCCTGCTGCATGGGCTCTGGCACTTGTAGACACAAACATGCCGTTAATGTTTTGTGTGGCTATATCATAAAAAAGCATATCCATAATCATACGGCTTTTTATCAATAATTCTTCGTCATCTGCAAAGTCAATTATATTTATTAGTGCAGCTACATCTTCATGGTAATAAGATGAATAAAACTCACTGAAACCATAATTCCATCTCATTTCCAACCAGTCAAGTGCCCTTTTTTTTGCTTTTGCCATGTGTTGTTTTCCTGTTAATCCACTATTTGAGAAAACCGTGTTCGGATACATTTGGCCAACCAAATACTCGGCTGATGCAAAAAGAATTTGGTGGTTCTCGGTCCAGTAACACATTGAATTTTCACCCGGATCGTCCCACCACCAGCGGAAGTTAAAAAGAACTTGTTCAATTTCTTCTCTATAAGATTCAGGAATCTGGTCGCCTGCTTCGTATAAAATTCGTACCAAGTTTATCAGCCTAAAATCAGAGCAGTCATATTCATTTAGAATCCATTCAAGCGCCCCGTCTAACTGGGTCCAGTCAATTTCATCTACACCATTGGCTAAATCGTATTGTAACTGATTATTTTTTATACTTATCCCTTCCGAGGGCCTTGCAGGTATATCCTCATACTTCGAAATGCGGATTACATCAACAATAACCGTTGCTACAATTACCAATAGCAATAGTTGAAATAAGTGTTTAATCTTGAATTTTTTTATCATATCTAATTTATGTTTCATCCGAACAAAAGCTACCTCCAATAAAATAATATCAGTAAAATCACTTTATCCATTTTTAGCCCTAACGAATTCGTTGTGTACGACCAGGCGTACCGGCCCTAAAAGTCCGGATTTTTGCAAAGGGGATAATGTTCCATTTCCTTCCCTGATTCTCCTGCGTAACATAAATTTTTTCATACTAATTAACTCCTGTTTATTTTATTATTCACGTAAAGGTATATAAGGTAAGAAAATGCAAGCTTTCAGTGAATTTTAGATCAAAAGCGATTTTACAACCTCCCCATGAACATCCGTCAGGCGATACCTCCTACCCTGGTGTTTAAAATTTAGTCGTTCGTGATCCACACCCATCAAATGCAAAAGGGTGGCCTGAAAATCATGCACATGTACGGGATTCTCCGTGATATTGTATCCCAAATCGTCGGTTTGCCCAAAAGAAAAGCCTTTTTTCACACCAGCACCGGCCATCCACATGGAGAAACATTTCGGATGGTGATCCCGACCGTACGTAATCTTGGTTATCTGACCCTGAGAATAACTGGTTCTCCCAAATTCACCTCCCCATATAACCAGCGTATCGTCCAAAAGGCCCCGTTGTTTCAGATCCCGAATCAGTCCTGCTGTGGGTTGGTCCGTACTTCTGGCCATGGTTTGGATATCGTTCGGAAGGTTTCCATGTTGATCCCATCCCTTGTGGTACAATTGAATAAATTTTACATCTTTTTCTGCCAACCTTCTGGCCAGAAGGCAATTGGCAGCATAGGTACCCGGAATATGCACGTCGGGCCCGTATAGATCCAGCACATGGTCTGGTTCTCCGGAAATATCCATGGTTTCCGGAACCGATGTTTGCATGCGGTAAGCCATTTCGTATTGAGCTATTTTGGAATTGATTTCCTCGTCGGGATTGGATTGAAATGCGTGTTCATAAAGGGCTTTCAAATGACCCATGTACCTGGAACGTTGATCCCTTCCCACACCCGATGGATCATTCAGGTAAAGCACCGGGTCTTTACCCGAACGGAACTGCACCCCTTGATACTGAGAAGGCAAAAAGCCATTGCCCCACAGCCTTCCGTAGACAGGTTGCGCACCCGATCGTCCCTTGGAGACCAGGACACAAAAAGCCGGTAAATTTTCATTTTCACTTCCCAGGCCATAACTCACCCAGGACCCTATGGAGGGTCGTCCTGCTTGCTGAGACCCCGTCTGGAAAAAGGTAATCGCCGGGTCGTGGTTGATCGCCTCAGTATGGAGTGATTTGATGACACAAATTTCGTCCGATATAGATGCGATATGCGGCAAAAGTTCACTGATGTACAAGCCGGATTCCCCCCGTCTTTCGAAGCCAAATCTCGATCCGATCATCGGAAGCGACTGCTGCCCTGCCGACATGCCTGTTAATCGTTGTCCTTGTCGAACCGAGTCTGGAAGCTGCTCGCCGGTTCGCTTGATCAACTCGGGTTTAAAGTCAAATAATTCAAACTGTGAAGGACCACCGCTCTGAAATAAATAGATGACCCGCTTCGCCCTGGGAGGAAAATGAGTTCCACCCATACCCGGGTCCGGCAAGGCCTGAGAAGAAAGGGGGTTCACCAAACTGGCTAAGGCCATTCCTCCTATTCCCAAACCGGCTTTGGTAAGAAACTCTCTTCTGGAATAGTGGTTCACCTGGGAACACAAATCTACCATATCGGTTACTGTTTCGTGTAAAAATCGAAATGATTAAACATTAAATTCGCCACCATCGTTAAGGCCGCTGTTTTTTCTCCGGAAAGGCTCCGATCTACCGTCGAGGAGCCAACTGTCAATAATGCTTCTCTTTCTCGTATATTCTGGTTGAAATGACGTAGTTCTTCCGAATACATTTTTTGGAAAATCTTGAGTTCTTCCGGCTCTGGCATCCTCCCAACAACCCTTCGGTATCCATAGCTTAATTGATCTTCCAGACTATTTCCACCTTCTTTTTGCATTTTCTCAGCAAGTACACGGGAAGCCTCGACGATCTGTGGGTCGTTCATCAAAACCAGTGACTGCAATGGAGTATTCGTTTCTTGTCTCTCCACCATGCAATCCTCCCTGCCCGGGACATCGAAGGCAGTCATGGCCGGAGGCGGTGAGGTTCTCCGAATAAAGGTATACATGCTTCTACGGTACAGGTCTTTCCCTCTGTCGGGAATATAGGTGAGTAAAAAATTCGAAAACTCTCCTTTTTCCTTCCATAATCCTTCCGGCTGATAGGGCTTCACACTCGGTCCGCCTACCTCATCCACCAAAAGACCGCTCGCATGTAAGTAACTGTCACGAATAAACTCTCCCATCAGCCGATGCCGTGGACCCCTTGCTAAATAGACGTTTTCCGGATCTAACTCCTCCAATTCCTCGCTTGCCAGGGATCGTTGCTTGTACGTGGACGACAGTACCATTTTCTTCACCAGGGCTTTTACATCCCAGCCCGATTCTATAAAATCCACCGCTAACCAATCCAGTAATAAAGGATGAGAAGGCAGTTCACCCTGACTACCAAAATCACCAACGGAAGCGACGATGCCTCTGCCGAAAAATTGATTCCAATACCTGTTTACCGCTACTCGGCTTACCAGTGGATGATCGGCATGAGTGAGCCACTTTGCCAATCCCAGTCGATTTCGAGGCCATTCGTTCGCCAAAGCTGGCAACACACCCGGAACTGCTGCAGTTACTTCCTTCGTAGGCAAGTTGTACTCTCCTCGGTCTAGTATGTACGTTTTACGGGGTTGGTCTCTTTCCTTCATGACCATCACCTCTGTCTTATTCTCCAGCATCTCAAGCTGCTCACTCCTTGCCGCGTGCAAAAATTCACGAATTTCCCTGGCCTCCCTATTTGTATGAAAGTCCAGGTGCTCCAACATAACAGGACGCTTATGTTTCCTCACCGGAGAAAAATCCTTATCATAAAATAGCTGGGTAATTTCAAGCTCGGTCAATGCCCTGTTATAGATGTACAATTCGTCCAATGCACCCGTAAAAATACCGTTGTCTCCACCGAATGCACGATAACTTCTTGCAAGTCGTAAGGGCCTTATTACCGAAATTCCCCGACTATCTCCCACCGGTAAGATACTCTTGTAAAGGTTATCCACGAGAACATCGGAAGCGGATGGTTTTCCATTGATGTATAGCCGAGTACCGGAGGCCGAAGCAGAACCGTTGTAGGTAAGGGCAATGTGACTCCAATCGTTCCCAACAATCGGATCCCTGGAAGCTATGTGGATACAATTATGGGGTAAGGCATGGATAAGGCGCACATGCAGCCGATTGATGCTATCCAGGTACACCTCATATCCTCTGAAAAAATTATTTTTATTGCCCGAATTAGCCAGCAGCGAACGATACGGTTCCTGACTTTCCGGCTTCGCCCAAAACGAAAAGGAAAACGACGAAGTCATTTCAAAAAGTCCCTGCCCGGGAATTTCCAGAAAGTCCGACTCGTTCTTAAAAAGCATCCCGGTGCCCGCAGGAGAAGGAATAAATTCCGGACTCCCTTTCACCTTTGCCAGAATCTTTCCAGATTTGTCAGGAGTAACGCCCTGGTCAACGGTATCGAAACCGAAATGCGCAACCAAGCCCATTTTCAACGTTTTTTCGGATGACCATTGTTCGGGCAGGCTACGGATCTCCTGCTGTTGCCTAAAACTTTGATGTGCCTTTTCCTTTTTGTTTTCTAATGCGAGGATTTTAGCTTTCAACCTTTCCAGTTCCCTTTCCTCCGCGTCTTCCAGGTACAGCATCAGAGGTCCTGAATTTCCATCATTCCCAGTCATGCCCAACTCGTCCATGTTGTTGAAAAAAGCTGCCATGCTGAAGTAGTCCTTTTGCGACAGTGGGTCAAATTTATGGTCATGGCATCGGGCACAATCCAACGTCAAGCCCAAAAATGCTTTTCCTATTGTCTCCGAACGGTCGAATACGTATTCCAAACGGTACTCTTCATCAATTATTCCAGCTTCCGAATTCGTCTGGTTATTCCGATTGAAAGCTGTAGCCAAAATCTGCTTTTTGGAGGGATTTGGCATCAAGTCGCCCGCTACCTGCCACTCAATAAAGCGATCGTAGGGCATGTTTTCGTTAAAGGCCTCAATGACCCAATCTCTCCAGGGCCACATCAGCCGGTAGCCATCCGCATGCAAGCCATTGGAATCTGCATACCTCGCGACATCGAGCCATTCCAGTGCCATTCTCTCTGCGTAGGCAACTGTTGCCAACAAACTGTCTACCACCTTTTCATATGCATTGGAAGATGTATCCGCTAAAAAACGATCAACCAGCTCCAAATCCGGTGGCAATCCTGTTAGATCCAGGCTAACCCTTCGGACTAACCTTTCTTTCTCCGCAAGTGGGCTGGGCTTTAATCCCTTTTGATCCAATTTTGCCATTACAAAATAGTCTATTTCATTGGTGGGCCAGGTGGCATCAGAAACGGGAGGTAGCATTCCTTTTTCCGGTTTGGTATACGCCCAATGCGGCTTGTACTTCGCCCCCTGCTCTATCCATCGAATGATGATGGCCTTTTCTCTTGGAGTAAGGCTTAAATTCGACTGAGGAGGGGGCATCATTCGTTCCGGATCTTCCGAAATCAATCGTTCGTAAACTTCGCTGCGGCGAAGATTCCCGGGTGAAATAGCTTGTTTATTTGGATCATTTGCCAAATGCCCATGGGCCGCCTCCGCTTGATCTAGCCGTAAACCCGCTTCTCTGGTATTGGGGTCCGGACCATGACAAGAAAAACACCGATCGGATAAGATTGGCTTTACGTGGATGTTGTAATCAATTTCTTCCGATAAAGAAATCTCCGCTTCTAGTATTTCGGAAGACTTTTCAACACCGCAGGAACCTACCGCCCAGGAAATTATCCAAAACACAATAAAAAGCGAATTTGGGAGAAACTTGGATACACTTATTTTTTTCATAAACCCATACGTGGTTATTCGGGAATTCATGACCCTATTTATGTCAATTTTTTACCGCCAAACCCCAAGCAATATTATTGGCAGATAATAGAGAATACGCTCAAAGTAATACTTCTTCACGAGCGTATGGTTATTAATATAATACAAAAACTATATTCTAATTTAATGGTAAATTACAACACAAAAAATGATCTATGTAATTATTTTTGATCTTTTATATCGATAACGTTATCGGAAACGTTTTCATTTAATAATATTACAAAGAAGCTCGGTTGTATTTAAAAATAAGCAAAGCCAACGCTTGATTTTTACAACTAGATTACAAAAGAAATTAATAACAAATGCTTTAATTTACAATCAATACCAGCCATTGCTCAAAAAAACCAACCATTGATGTGAAAAAACCCACCACCATAAAAGACATTGCCGAAAAGCTTCAGGTTTCCATTGCAACCGTATCCCGTGCACTGCGGAATTCCTCGGAAATCAAAAAGGAAACCAAAGAGGCTGTGCTGAAAATGGCCAAATCCATGGATTACCATCCCAACCTGCTGGCCAGCAGTCTGAGCAGTAAAAAATCCAAAATAATCGGTGTGGTCGTGCCTACCATCAACCGCTACTTCTGGTCTAATTCCATCGCCGGAATTGAAAATATGGCCTATCAGGAAGGCTATAAAGTGATGATTTTCCAATCCGGTGAATCCTTTAAAAAGGAGGTGGAAATTGTGGAAACACTGGCCAATAGTAAGGTAGATGGCATTATCATCTCTTTTTCAAAGGAGACCTGGACTTTTGATCATGTGCAACATGTAATCGATAGAGAGGTGCCAGTGGTACTCTATGAACGAGCCTGTGCCAACCTGGGAACCTCAAAAATCAAAACGGACGATAAAAACGGAGCTTTTATTTTAACCAACCATTTGATAGAAAGGGGAAGAAAAAACATTGCCTATATCGGGGGGCCACTTGCCCTGGGGGTATGCAAGGACAGACTGGAAGGCTACCAAAAGGCTTTAATTGCAGCTGGATTACAGGTGAAACAACATCTGATCATTACCCTGGAAGATTTTACCTTTGACCTTGCCGGTGATGCCTTGCAACAGTTATGGGCCCATGCGGACAAACCGGATGGACTCGTTTGTTTTGCGGATATTCTGGCTATTGGGGCCATGCATGCCGCCCACCAACTAGGCATTCGCGTTCCGGAGCAGTTGTCCATTGCCGGGTTCGGAAACGACGAAACCAGTCGATTCA
This sequence comes from Cyclobacterium sp. SYSU L10401, assembly GCF_010993705.1. Taxonomy (GTDB): domain Bacteria; phylum Bacteroidota; class Bacteroidia; order Cytophagales; family Cyclobacteriaceae; genus Cyclobacterium. The sequence goes on from NZ_WOFO01000002.1 coordinate 88,409, forward strand.
TCAGTCCGGCCATTACCACCATGGCCCAACCCTCTTTTGAAATGGGGGAAATGGCCGCCCGGGTACTGCTGGAGGAAATCGCCTGCTCCGGGGAGGCCCATGAGAAAAGGCACGAGGTCATCAAGTCCAGGCTGATCGTCCGGGAAAGTACCTGAAGCCAATCCCCCGAAAACACCTGGATCCTAAAGGGTCTCAGCTTTCGTAGACTCCAATGCCAAACAAACCAGCGGGTACCTTCTTCTCGGGGTGTTTGAGCTGAAGCACAATTTTTTTAGCCCTGATAGCGGGGGCAAGGACAATCTCATACCTGCTTTGGTGATTATTTTTTTCCTCATAAAGCAGGTTGCCCCGCTCATCGAGCAACCGAAACTCCCGCACACAAAAAGGCATCACCCGCTCGTCATGGCCCCTTAGGGTCGACTCCAGGGGGTGATCATAGTCCGTATCAAACCAAAGCAAAATTTTCCTGATTTCCTGCTGCACGGGCCAGGAAAAAGTAAGGGTAGGTTCGGGGTCCTTTGGATCAGCCACCCAGGCATTGCTTTGGAAGGTGGGACGGAAGCTGCCATTGAGCAGGTTTTCAGGACGGTATAATCGCAGCGCTGGTTCGCAGCTGATGGCCAGGTTATGCCCTCCCGGCCTCCGTTCCGGCAACCAAAAATCAAAGGCATCCACGCCCAGGCCTTCAGGCGGTTCCTGTCGGCTGCCTTTGGCAACATCCAAATTGACCCGGTTAAAAACCGTCAGCAAGCCGGTGAGCCTTAGCTGGCTAATGCCAACCTGAACAAGTGGATTGGCTTCAAAAGCTATAAAGTAGTACGCTGACGCATCTAGCAGCCTATCAAAATCTACGGTCAGTTTATGTATCCCTCTTGATACTGCAATCTCCTTTTCCGCCAATTGCCTGTCCGGGGTAAAGTTACCCGGTAGGCTACTGCCCATTAAGCGGAGCACCAGATGGGTTGCTTTCTTTGCCTTCACCTCAAAGGTAAAAACCGGAATCCTACCTGCTTCCAGTGGAAGCATTTGCGCCATGCTGCTGTCCAGGTCTTTCCATCCGGCATCTGCCGGCAACTGCTGCAAACTAAACGTAGAAGAAACAGATACCGAAGCCGTTTTGACCCGATTGTCGGTATCCGCCAAATGCATGCCCGGCAGGTATTGGCCCATGCCCATCAGGCGCTGCTGCAGCTTATCCATCAGCTCTTCGTCCATCAGCTCCCGGGGCAAAAGGTGCTGTTCTCTGCAAAGGGCGGCCGCCATTCCCACCGCCTGGGCGTTATGGGCGCAAGTGGCCATCACCCTGGAGGAACCGAAAGCCACATGGCTGGCGCTGATGATCCTGCCGGCCAAAAACAGGTTTTCGATATTTCTGCTGTACAGGCAACGGTAGGGAATGCCGTACACCCCTTTGGCATGCCACTGGGTGCAGCCGGGAAGCTCCCCGTAAATGCCATCTGCCGGATGCAGGTCCAGGGCCCAGCCTCCGTAGGAAACCATATCTGTAGGCCTACGCTGCTCCACTACATCCCGCTGGGAAAGCATGTAATCCCCTTCAAAACGCCGGCTCTCCCGCTTACCGGGGATCATGCCCACCCATTCCAGGGTATGCGTTTCCATCTCGGGGTAGTCTCCGGAATTTTTGATATGGTCCCAGATGCCATAGATGATGCGCCAAAGCTCCCATTTGATGGTTTCGGTGGCGTGAATGGTATCCAATCGCCCCCCATATTCCACCCACCATAAGCGGCAACCCCTGTCGTACAGGTTAAAGGTATGGAAACGGGGCAGGCTGGCCAGGTCGGTGTTGGCAAATGCCGGAGGAAAAAACCGCACCGGCTTTCCCGTATCCTTGCTGTGGAAATACAGGGAATGTCCCAACAGCTCCCCATAGGCCTTTTCCGGCGCAAAGGCTTCGCCAAACTCCTCCCTGGATTCCGCGCCAATGCGAAAGGCCGCACCGGACAAAAATCCGAGGATGCCATCTCCGGAAGCGTCCACAAACAAGGGGGCCTCCAGCCGGTACTGGGTGCTATTTTGGCTGCAAAAAGCCAGCACTTTGGCGATTCGGCTGCTGCCTGCTTTTTCACAGGCATGGACGGCCGTGTTTAGCAAAAGGGTAATGTTTGGCTCTTGGGTTACTTTTTCCAGCAGCACCGTATCCAGAATCAGGGCATTTCCCTCGGGATTGCGGTATTGGTTTTCCAAGAGGATTTCATCGATAATGCCCCCCTCCCTGGCCCAGCGGTTGTTATTGCCCATGCTGGAAGTGGCTCCCAGGATCCAAAGCCGGATCTCGGAAGAGGCGTTTCCCCCCAGCACCGGGCGGTCCTGTACCAGGACCACTTCCATACTTTGCCGAGCGGCCGTGATGGCGGCACAAATACCGGCCATCCCGCCACCAACGACAACCAGGTCGGCAGAAAGGGTTTGGGAAGTAAGGGAACGGTTTCCGGAAAAGGGTGCCTCAACGAGCATGGCGAAAGGGTTTAAGTGTGATACGACTTATTCGCAAGGTACATAACCCGATGCAATTCGAATTTTAGAATTCAATAAAAATAAGTAGTTTTAACAAAAAGTTATTTCCCAAAAACCTGATCTCTATGAAAACCTTATTCCTTCGCTCCCTTATCCTAGCATTGACCGCCTTCCTTACCCTTTCTGCCCAGGCGCAGCAGGAAATACCCTCCGGATGGAAAGTAGGCAGCCAGGCCTATACCTTTCGCCTGTTTTCCCTGGAAGAAACCCTTGAAAAGCTGAACAGTATCGGCGTACGCTATGTGGAGCTGTACCCGGGACAAAAAATCACCAAAACAGGTGATGCCACCACGCATTTTTCCGCTTCCCAGGCAGATAAAGACAAAATAAAATCCTTACTGCAACAGTACGATATCGAAGCTGTAGCCTATGGGGTAGCCAGTCCCAGTGATGAGGAATGGCCGGACTTGTTCGCTTTTGCCAAAGAAATGAGCATTGGCATCCTGACAACAGAACCCAGGCCCAATCAGTTTGACCTGATAGAAGAACTTGCTGAGGAGCATCAAATCAAGATCGCCCTGCACAATCACCCCCTGCCTTCCCTATACTGGCATCCGGAAGTACCCCTTCGCTTTCTGGAAGGTCGATCGGAACTGATGGGGGTCTGTGCGGATATCGGCCACTGGGTGCGCTCCGGTCTGGATCCGGTAGCAAGCCTTCGCAAACTGGAAGGAAGAATCATCAGCCTGCACATGAAAGACCTGAACAAAGCCGGCGTCCGGGATGCGCACGATATCCCCTGGGGCACAGGCAACTGCGATGTGGCCGGGGTCCTGCACGAATTAAACCGGCAAGGGTTTGAAGGCGTCTTTTCTGCCGAATACGAACACAACTGGGAAAACAACCTGCCGGAAGTCAAAGAAAGCATGGATTATTTCAAGCGGGTAGCGGCGCAGTTTTAGGTTTGAAAGTAGGATTTGGACTTGTACGGATTACTGGTCACGGTATTATCTGGAAGTTATGGCGCTTGTCCAAGGTGAACACAAATCAAAAAATTCGTATATTTAAGAAAGTCAAAGAAAATGGAAACTATAAGAATCGACATATTGAACCCCAAGGCTAAAGCTCTTTTAAAAGATTTGGCAAATCTAGAGTTGATAAGGATCAGGAAAGAAAAACCAACTACAGATTTTTTTGAATTACTTAAAAAATTCCGAAGTAAAGCAGATAAAGTTCCTAGTCTGGAAGAAATCACATTAGAGGTTGAGGCAGTTCGCAAAGCCCGTTATGAAAAATAAAAGGGTTATTTTAGATACAAACCTTTGGATTAGTTTTTTAATTTCTAAAAGACAGCAGGAGTTGGATTTACTTCTTGAATCTGGTACTATAATCCTTATTTTTTCTGCTGAATTGCTTGAAGAATTTCTAGAAGTTTCAAATCGACCCAAATTCAAGAAATTCTTTAAAAAATCCGATATTGAAGACTTACTACGTCAAATTGACAGCGTCGGAGAATTTGTAAAAGTGAAGACCAAAGTGGATAAATGCAGAGACCAAAAGGATAATTTTTTATTAAGTCTATCTATAGATGGCAAGGCAGATTTCTTAATAACAGGTGACACAGATTTATTAGTGTTGGGTAAATTAAAGCAAACCCAAATAGTTTCATGGTCTGAATTTATTTCAAAAGTATGAGAGACACGACACCATAACATTAGCTGGGGAGCAGCAGGTCGGTTCCGGGAAAAAATAAAACTTTGCTACCTTAAAGGACGTTTTTGAACGGGATGAAAAAAGGGCTCTGAAAATGCTTTCCTATAATCCGCCCAGGATTTCCTTGATGAACTATGGAGTCTTAACCACGGCGGGTTAAAGAGTGTCGATTTGGCATTACATCTGGTTTTCAGCAAATCTCTCACTTTGTGGAATTTAATGAGCGGAGTTTACCTTCCCAATACCCCTTAATTACTTAGGTTAAATTTATACATTTTCAGGTTGTTTGTTGATGGTCTGCTAACAAATATTATTTTTGATATTATTTTTGATATTATTTTTTTAATAATTATTTTTAATTGTTATATTTTTAATATGAAATTCATTTTTATGAGTAATAAAGTCAAAACTAGACAAGAAATAGCCGATGAATATGGCGTTTCTACAAAAACTCTTTCTCGTTGGCTTAAAAAGAAAAACCTTGACATTTCAAGTGGGTTTGTAACACCAAAAGAACAAAATCAAATCTACGAAGTATTTGGGGAACCCCCAAAAAAGTAATAGTCAATGAAATAGACCTAACCTTTTTCACAAAAAAACTTAATGATGGAACCTACAGCATGCTCCGTATTTTCGGATTTAATAAACCAATGCCCTTCATTGGGATAACTTATCCAATTCACATTTTTATTTCCCGAATATTCTATTCTTTTTACGCTTTCTGAAAAACTCACTATAGGATCATTTTCTCCCAATATATGAATTTGGGGTACCCGACCGATATACCGTTCTGAAGCAGGCATACCAAACAGGGAAGCAGTGGCTTTCACAATTCCAAAATTCTCTTCCACTACGTGTTCCATTAGTATATTCCCTGAACTTGCCGCAAGGGTATATATGGGAATTCCTTTATTTTCTTTCGAAAGATGGTGTAACCATTGGATCATATCCTCCTTTCCTTCCGAGAAATCAGCTTTGTTAAATTTCTTTCCGAATCCAAAAGACATGGGGTAATTGGGCGCAATAATTCGATATCCATTATTGGTGAGATTAGCTAAAACAGGGTCCCACCTGGGGGAAAAGTCACTGTGCAAGCCGGGATGGAAATAAAGAATCACTCCCTGAAGGCTGGAAGCATCAGGAGGTTGAAATTCGTATGCCGAGGAAAGCTCCTCTGAAGCCGGTAAATATCGATAATCAATCGTTAAGTCCAGCATATTATCGGCAACACTGTAAATAGACCTATTTGCCAAATCGTAAATATAAAGAGATTTGGGAACCCAAAAATCAGTATATACCATGATCAATTGGTTATTTCCGGAAAAGGAATAATCATACACTACTCCTCTTTTAGTAATTGATTCAATTTCTCCGGTTTTCAGATTTTTTCTTTTCAAAAAATACTCTCCGGCAGCTACTTCCATATAGAATAGGTCATCCCCCTTTCTTTTTGGTAACTTAACATCAAGCCCGGCATCAAGGATTAGAATAGGATCTGCCTCAGGAAGTTTCAAATTAATGGCATAAATTTTAAAAAATTCCCCTCCTTCATTGCTAGCAAAGTAAACCAAATCATTAAACAGGAAGGGATTGAGTTTATGACCATCACTGTTCCGGAACAATGATCGAAAAATATCTCCCTCCTTTTCTATAAAAAGAAGTTGATCATCAGCATTAATAACAAAATAATTTCCTTCTTCTGAGAATTCCACGTGGTGAAGTTGATTTACCCTTGGAAGTAGAATGCTCCTTTCTTCATTTTGAAGGTCCAATAGATACAAGGTAGGGTCATCCCGCATTTGCACTACTACTAAATTACCATTTCGAAAAGAGAAAACTGATCGAACCTTATTTGATTCGGGAAAAAAATTTTCAAAAAGCTCATCTGAAGCCCTCCACTTTTCATTCCCATCTTTATCCTGAAGTGCCGTTATTTTTCCATCAAACAGAAAGGGAAAACGCTGATATTTAAACGAATCAAGCTTATGGGTATGCTCCCCGTCAAAACGATGTAAAGAAAAGGATTGACCACTATTGGCTGAAAAAATAACATCTCCGTCATCAAGGACCAGAAATCGGGTGTCTGTTTCCATTGCAACAGCAATAAAAGGTCGAATTTCAATATTGCACTCCACTGCCGTTCTACTGCACCCAAAAAATAAAAAACCTATCGCTAACCATATTACCATGGAAGCCAAATTCCCTTTTAGAAATTGAATTCTGTTGATATTTCTCAATTTAGTTTGTTTTTACTCTCTCCAATACCTTTTAAAATCCCTCCACTCATTTTCGTCAGTTGCCCAGTCACTATAAATCGAGATTCCGTCAACCAGTCGATTTATAGTATCTACTTGAATTACGCTTTGTTTGATGGTCTTTAGGGTATTAGGAATACTTTCTATCTTAAGGTTGCGGTATTCCTGGATCTCTGGTACATTCAAGAAGGTTCCCACCGCTATAAGATATTGTATATCCCTGCTATTTTTCAGTGTCTGAATATCACGGATTAGCGCTTCACAGTTGTCCTCGAAAAGCCTTTGGTCGTGAAGGTGTGTATCGAAATACAAAAAAGAAAGCTGGTCTACATATTTGATCAGGGTGTGAAGTTCATCCATGCTGGTTTTTCTTTTCCAGGGCCGGGTTTCCGGGGAAGTAGCTACAACAACAGAGGAAACAAATGCCTTTGGCAATCGCCCCCGAAGTTTTCTGTGAAATTCATTTACATTATGTCCATAGGTTTCCAAATCCCCTGGCTTTTCCGGATTAACTGTATTTTCCAAATAGGGATTGCCTGATAAAATAAACTCAAAGTCCACATGGATTCCGGGAACTTCCAATACCTCTATTAATCTTTCCGTATCCTCCAGGGCATTCGCAACCCATAGGGAATCCCCCAGGTAAACAGACTTGTTTTGCAAGCCTCCGATCCAGGGCAAAATTATCAATTCCGGATATAGCTTTTGAATTAAATTTACAGAGTTGATAGCCGTCTCTGAGAAAGCATATTCAGGAAGTCGACCATCCATACCAAAAGGGCCTGAGAAAATATAGGCATACTTTATATCATTTTCCTCCATAGTCCGAGCATAGTCATGAATATGCTCTTGGGTAAGTTTCTCCCCTGTAGAAGGCTTGTGACCACGAAAATAGATACTCTCCGTCCAAATTGCATTTTCCTGGCCAAATAAACCGTCAGGATATCTTTCCTCAGGTTTACACCCAATTATTACAATTAAAATGGTAAAAATAAAAAAACGATTCATGGCAATTATAAATTATCAGGCTCAAATTTGGTCCATCTCCCCGGTATTCGTTCCAGTAAATCTTGTATCTCTGTTTTTATTTCCTCTACTGCACGGGAGGGTATTTTTGGTTCTTTTTCTAACAATCGGTGGGCAAGTGGCTCCATCTTATCCCAGGCTCCGGTGGACGCATATAATTTTACCAACAAGTATCGGGGATAAAAACGGTCCGGAAGCATCTCTGCAGCTAATTGATAGGCAGTTTCTGCCTGTTCATTCTTTCCTAAAGCCATATAACTATCTCCCAAAGTAGTTTGTATTACTGTATTACCCAGGTATTTCTTTGCTGACTCCAGTATAAAAATGGCCTCTTTATGTTTTCCAGCCATTGAAAGTGCCTTTCCATAATTGGTGAGAAATTCCCCGTTATGGTCAAACATGGGTAAAGCCTTTTCATAACCATCAACTGCCGGTGCAAATGCCCCCCCGTGATATAAACTATAGGCATAATTCCACTCCTTTACAGCCTTATAAAGGCTATTTGATGTCACAAACGCTATCATCGCAACGAAAAAAGCCAATAAAACAAAAATACCTTTGACTGTTTTCCCATATTGATCTACCTTCCAATCAACTAAAATCTGACTTCTGCCAGCCAAAATAGCCAGATAGAAAATGCCACAAATTTTTATAGACAATATATGGGAGGGGTAAGAAAACATACCAAAAACCAATATGGATACCAGGCCTGCCTGCGCTATCAAGATTTCCGGATTTTCCAATGACCCCCGTATTTTAAAAACAGCAAAAAGCAATATTAGAACCAATCCTAATCCAAAAAGCCCTTGTTCCACCATAAGCTGGACCCCCTCATTAAAAGCATAGACCACGTCATCAGCCAGGGAAGCCGCCGGATCATTCGGATTGCCGCGAAACCAGGCCGCCTGTGATTCCATATAGCCAGCCTGAAAACGATCAAATCCCAACCCGGTCAATGGGTTTTCCCGGATCATTTCCCAGGATGCTTTCCAGATTAATGTTCTCCCATCGGCAGAGTCCTTTTTCAAATAATAAAGACCTGTTCCCACTCCAACTACTATGGCCAGGCCAAGCAAAATCCCAATTGTTCTTTTAATTGGAGTATCTAAAGCCTCTAGAAATCTCCTATTCCAGCGAAATCGGAAAAACATTAAAAAACCTCCAGAGATAACTAAAGCTATCCAGGCAGCCCTTGATGCGCTTACCGAAAGTACCAATATCACACCCAGCGCAGTTACGATAGCAGTAATTTTAATCAAATCCCGGAAAGGAGTAATATCATCACGTTTCCACTGATCAATAAAAAAATAGAGCCCAAGAGCAATTGGAAATACAGCAGTAAGATAACCTGAATAAGGTCCGGGATTAAAAAAACTACCTGTGATAGGGAAATTTATATTCAATGAGGGATAGAAATTGTAAAGCTGAAGCTCTCCATATATAATCTGAATCAATCCTCCAATAACTAAAAAAGCAGAAAATAAAATCAGACTTTTTGAGTCAATCAGTCTTACAGCTAAATAAAGGAAGATTAGTGCACCAAAATCATATAAGCGATAGTTTACGGATAGGTGTTGTTGAAATATGGTGCTGTTTATTAAAACAAATAAAACTAAAATCGCAATAACACCATCACTTAGAGATAGTTTAAACAAAAAATTCGAATCCTTCTTAAAAAGAAAAATAACTAAATAAAGAACTGCTATTATGGATATTGAAAATAGCAGAAAAAGAGTTTTTCCCAAAGATTTACTCCCGACAGGTATGTCAATACCAAAAGTAAAACTTGGAAGTATCATAAAAATAATACAGAATACAATATAAATACTCCATAGGGAATACTTAACGGGCATATTCATTCTGATTAAATTTCCAAATGGTTCAATAATTTTTCAACAAAATCAGGCACCTCTTGTACTGCTACATTTCCATCCTCAATTATCGTGTTACCCTTTATCAGATAAAATGAAGGGCTATTCATCACCATTTGATGTTTCCAAAATGAATAATTCCCATCCCTATGGAGAAAAAAGCCTGAAAGGTCTAAATCAGTTGCGACTTGATCAATTAGTTTAAAGGACTTTGCCGTAAGGACTAACTGAACTCTGGATTTATGTCTTTTTTCTATTCGAGAAAGCTGCTGTAAGGCTGATATGGAGCAAGAAGAACAGGCATTTTCCAAAGGAACAATTATCACTGCACCAACCTCGCCTAAATCCCTATCCGGAAGTAATGATTCCAATTTGGAAAATATTTCGCTATCGCCATCCTTTTTTTGACAGGATGAAACGATAACAAAAAAACATATAGCGTATAAAACAAAATTTCTTTGAGTTTTCATAACTCCTCCGGTTTAAACCCTACAAACACCATCTGGTCCTCTGAGGGATTGTTATCAGGGTGGTTTAGGGAGAGGTACAGCTTGCCATCATGGGTGAAGTTCATCCGGGTATAAATCGTATTGATGGGGAGATCTACCTCTCCTACTTTCTCAAAGTCGCTATTTATCATGATAACAGAAGGCTGTTTATTGTCCCAATTTCGCCGTTGTCCATCAGGTCCAATATAGTCCACACCACGGTAAGCCAGTCGGTAGAGCATCTGGTTAAAGTCGTCAGATACTACTTCCCGATACGAATTGGATGTAATGTAGAATTTTTCATGTAAATCCGAAGTTGATTTTGGTTCATCCATTGGAAATACGTCACCAAAATACTTACTTCCGGCTTTCCTTTCCATCATATCCTCTTTTTCCAAGTCGTATATTAATATATTGTTGTAAAAAGTTATTCCAAGAACGAGGTAACGATCATCCATCAACACGTGGGAGCCATGACAGAAATGAGAACCATGGATATAACTGTCAAAATGAGAAGGTAACTTAAATATATGGTTATTTGATCCGTCTTTTTTTGTTGATGTCTGTAAAAACATCGTTCCTGACCATATACCAGGTCCATTGTAATCCGTGTCTACCCTGGTAAATACGTAGGCATCCTGTTTATCCTTGTCAATTACCAGAGGTTGGTTTGAATAGTAAATCTGTACATAAGGTTTATCAATTCTCTCAGGATTATCTGTTTTTATCGTCCGTTTGAGGTTTCCATCAAAATCTGTTACATAGAGTCGAATCCTATAGGTACTTGCTATAAGTAGGGTAGAGTCTGAAATAACTTCAAAGGCCTTAAGCTGTCCTACAGCATTTGGTCCATCAAGTTGGAATCGAACGTTGAAGTCATCTTCCTTTTCAGAAAGTGCATAAAACTCCAGTTCATTGGTGTTTTCATTGACTACTCCAAGATAAGGAGTGCTGTTGATCTCCACTTTTTTAATATACTTGCTATACACATTTGACCTATATCCTATAGGTATGGTCAAGGTATCTGCAGGAACTAACGTCATTTTTGAACTAAAATCCCTTGGATTGGGATCCAAGTCATGCTTTTTTTGGCAGGAAATCAAAATAGAAAACAAAACCGAATAATATATTATTCTTTCAATCATAATAAAAGCTAATATATCCGTAAACATGGCTCAGCATGTTTACGGATATTTGTTGAAAAATTTTTATTAACAAATTTTCGGATCTGAGACCATACAATTACCCGATCCACTACAGCAATCACTACCATTATCCCAGTTCCAATTATGCCCGGTTTCACTTTGGGCATTGGCGGTGTTGCTCAAATTTGATAAGGTAAGGGAGGGCAATACATTTCCCTTCTCAAAATCCAAACCAACCATTACATTCAGCGTCAGCATCAGCCCGAACGCTCCGGCAGCAGTCCATCGCAGCCATTTGCTTGTTTTTACTACATTTTTCATAATAATACCTGTTTAAAATGTTAGAAATTTAATAATAATTAAAAGTATAGCTATTATTCCGTAAAAAATAGGTCAAAAAAAGACAGTTTCGGACATTTATAGACAAAACCGGACATTATCTTTAAATGGCCTTTATTCATCTTATTTATTTATGGGTGTAGTTTGCAACTACATCCCAGGTATCTCATTGGTTTTGTAAACGAGGCATTTATAATGCCGGATACCAAAGATCAACCTTATATAAAATCATCATTTTCACAACTCCTCCGGTTTAAATCCTACAAACACCATCTGGTCTTCTGAGGGATTGTTATCAGGGTGGTTTAGGGAAAGGTACAGCTTGCCATCATGGGTGAAGTACATGCGGGTATAGATCGTATTAAGGGGCAGGTCTACCTCTCCTACTTTCTCAAAGTCACGATTGATCATGATCACGGAAGGTGGTTTATTGTCCCAATTTCTCCGTTGTCCATCCGGTCCGATATAGTCCACTCCTTGATATGCCAAGCGATAGAGCATTTGATTTTCCTCATCAAAGGCCAGCTCACGATAAGAATTGGAAGGAACATAAAAACTTTCGCTGAAGCCACTTTCGGCATCATCCCATGGCAGTGCATCCCCAAAGTGCTTGCTTCCTGCCTCCTTTTCCATCAGTTCCTCCTTTTCCAGGTCGTAAACCAATATGTTATTGTAAAATGGAATTCCAAACACTATAAAACGATCTTCCATAAGCAGATGGGAACTGTGACTAAAATAGGCACCATGCACATACCCAAAGAAATGGTCTGGAAGCTCGAACACATGGCTGGCCGCTTCATCCTCCAAATCCGGTATCTTTAAAAACATGGTACCAGACCATATGCCTGGACCATTGTAATCAGTGTCTACTCCAGTATATATATATAGGTCTTTCTTGCTTTGATTATTTACTAATGGCTGATTGGTATAATAATTCTGAACAAAGGGATACCCTTTCCTTTCTACAATATCTGTTTTTAATATTTTAACAATGTCCCCCTCAAAATTTGTAACATATAAACGAATCCGGTAGGTACTTCCTATCAGGAGGGTATCATCAGAAATCAATTCAAATGCCATCAATTTACCTACTCCATTCGGACCATCTGTTTTGAATTGGACTTTAAAATCTTCGACCTCATTAGAAAGTGAATAAAACTCCAATTCATTCGTATTTCCATTGACTACACCCAAGTAGGGAACTCCGCTAATCACTACCTTTTTAATGTATCTACTGTAAACATTGGATTGGTTGCCTATGGAAAAAATTAATGTATCTGTTGGAATTAATGTCATCGACGGGTTAAAGTCTCTAGGCAAAGGATCTAAATTGTTTGCTTCTTTACAGGAAATTATAAAAATTAACAAAATAGAAAATAATAAAAGTATTCTAATCATAGTGAAACTGATTAAACCCTTAACCATGGATAATCATAGTTAAGGGAGTTGGATGACAAATTTCATTAATTTTTTAGCAAATTTTCGGATCAGAAACCATACAATTACCTGATCCGTAGCAGCAGTTAATACCATTGTCCTCATTCCAATTGTGACCGGTTTCACTTTGGGCATTGGCGGTGTTGCTCAAGCTTGATAAGGTTATGGAGGGCAATACATTTCCCTTCTCAAAATCCAAACCAACCATTACATTCAGCGTCAGCATCAGCCCGAACGCTCCGGCAGCAGTCCATCGCAGCCATTTGCTTGTTTTTACTACATTTTTCATAATAATACCTGTTTAAAATGTTATAAAATTTATGATATTTAAAAGTATAGCTATTATTCCGTAAAAAATAGGTCAAAAAAAGACAGTTTCGGACATCTATAGACAAAACCGGACATTATCTTTAAATGGCCTTTTTTCATCTTATTTATTTATGGGTGAAACTACATCCCAGGTATCTCATTGGTTTCGTATACGAGGCATTTATAATGCCGGATACCAATGATCAACCGTATATAAAATCATTATTTTCATAACTCCTCCGGTTTAAACCCTACAAACACCATCTGGTCTTCCGATGGATTGTTATCGGGATGGTTTAGGGAAAGGTACAGCTTACCGTCATGGGTAAAGTACATGCGGGTATAGATGGTATTGACTGGGAGATCTACCTCTCCTATCTTCTCAAAGTCGCTATTGATAATAATTACAGATGGGGGTTTATTGTCCCAGTTGCGCCTTTGTCCATCCGGTCCGATATAATCCACTCCTTGGTAAGCCAGCCGATAGAGGAGTTGGTTTTCTTTATCATAGGCAATCTCTCTGTAGGAGTTGGAAGGAACGTAGAAGCTTTCGCTCATACCACTCACTGCATTATCCCAAGGAAGAGCGTCTCCAAAGTGTTTGCTTCCTGCTGGTTTTTCAATCAGTTCTTCCGTCTCTAGGTCATATATCAGGATATCATTGTAAAAGGGTATCGCCAAAACCAGATAACGGTCGTCCATCAACAGATGGGAACTGTGGGTAAAATAGGCGCCGTGCACATATTTGCCTAAATGGGAAGGCAGTTCGAATATGTGTCTGGCTGATTCATCATCCAGTTCGGGAATCTTCAGAAACACAGTTCCCGTCCATTTCCCTGGAAAGTTAACATCGGTATCCGCCCGTGCAAGTACGAACAAATCATTTTTTTTCCTATTAAACATCAAAGGCTGGTAGGTATAGTATAGCTGAACAAACGGAAGGCCTTTACGCTCTATAATATCTGTTTTTAAGGTTTTTTGTAGGTTACCCTCCAAATCAGTGACATATAAACGGATCCGTAGGGAGCTTCCGATAAGCAGCGTACTGTCTGAGATAAGTTCAAAACCCCTGATCGAGCCCACCCCGTTCGGTCCTTCCGCCTGAAATGGAATCTTGAAGTCTTCTTTTCTTTTGGTTAAGGAATAAAACTCCAGTTCATTGGTGTTTTCATTGACTACTCCCAGGAAAGGGACGCCATTAATCTCACATTTCTTGATGTACTTGCTGTAAACATTCGAGCGGTACCCAATGGGGATTCTCAGGGTATCTGAGGGAAGCAGGGTCATGCGTGCTGTATAATCCCGGGGCAAGGGATTAAGGGACTGGTCCTTGGTGCAGGAGTTTCCCAATGCCATCAGAATTAACCCAAACAGCATTAAGGTTCTATTTTTATTTTCCAAATAGCCGGAGAAGCGTTCCATTGACCTGGTCGATTTTTTAACGTGGCTTACAAGGTGTTAAACCTAGTTATTTTTTAGTTGAAATGAAACTAATTTGTTAGAAATGTTGGGTGGAATGGAAAAAATCCATTGAATTAGGTATTTATCAAATAATAAAAAACAGTAAATATTGTCAATAAAGACCTTAGCCTACCGGTGACGTAATTGCATCAGTTGTTTTTTTATTAAAAAGAAACCCTGAAAAATCTGTAAAATAAAGAAGGTATAAAATTTAATACAAAAAGAGCGCTGGCCCGACAAAAAACCCATTAACTCACAATTATCCATTAACAATGAGATGTTTATTTTCCCATAAATTACAAAAAAATCGTCCTTCCGATTACTTTGTCTTATAAAAGGTTAGTTTTCGCAGTGACGATAAAGCCGTTTTTCAAAGACGTTCCTAAATAAAACTATCGTTGTTACTGTAATGCATATTTAATGCCTTGCAAACCTTAATGAAAGGACTGAAAAGGAATGATGCCTGCGTAAAAATCCCCCATTCCCCCTTGGTAAGGGGGATTAGGACTGGTATGGTTTACTACTAACGGTATTTCCCGGGAGTTTCCTCAGCCCGTCTAAATGGCACCAATTCAGCTTTAAACAGGTAATTCAGCAATTTCCACTTTCTACCTTGGGTTTCGTCTTTGCCGCTCTGCTGTATTCGTTTAGAATTTACCATTTCAGGTTAATATAAAACAAATAAAGTGTTCAGTTGCGGGTCATTGGCTCAATACTTCTTTCATTTTTAATTGATATTCAGGGTTAAACGTCATCCCATTGTGCTGCTGACCGCTAAGCAGGATCAGAGAGTCCTGCTTTTTAAAATGTTCTTTTAATTTTAGGGAGGACCCTGGATAAATGACTTCGTCCTGATCACCATGAAAAATCACCACCGGCATGTTGCAGTTTTGGATGTGCCGGAAATTTTCAAAAGGATATTTGTGCAAAAATGAGGGAAAAATAGGGAAATAATGATTCACCAGGTCGGATAAGCTGTAATAAGGTGCCTGCAAAATCAAAAGCCTGGGTTGATTGACGGAAGCCAATTTTGAAGCCGGACCAGTGCCCATAGAATAGCCCAAAACGATGATCTGCTGCTCAAGATACCCGTTTTTGAGCACATCATAAGCCCTTTGAACATCCTGATACATTTGTTTCTGCCCCTGAATCGTACCTTCACTTTTGCCATAACCTCTATAATCCAGTATAAACAGGTCATAACCAAATTCGGTAAAAACCTCAGCTACCCCGCCCCAGGTCCTCAATGACCCTGCATTTCCATGCAGGTAAAAAATAAGGCCTTTTGGATGATCCGTTTTGAATAGCAATGCATTCAATGAAATGCCATCTTTCATCCGAATGTTCATTTCTTCAAATTTTTGGTCAAATTGAAAGAGGAAATTGTTTTTCAGTTTTTCTGGGAAGAAAAGAAACTTTTCCTGAAAAGCATATAACAACCCGTAAGCCATCAAAATGATTACTGAAAATAACATCATCGGGATCATAAACCTACTTTTCATAAAACAGCATCAATAAAGTTCCCAAATTAGCAATAACCTTTGAAGGCCGGAAAGGCCTGATTTAAAATGCTGTCCTGGAGAACTTCGATTATCGATAAGAAAATTTCCAATCATATAAAGCTAGTAGCCTTTTCCTGTCATCTGTCCCTTTTTGGAATGGAATAGTGTCATTACGAGACCTAAAATTTTAAAAAACGAAGAAATCGGGATGACGTTAGTTTTTTTCATTTTATGGGATTATAAATTTATTAATTTTTATTGTATAATGGTGAGTTAAAGGGTATTTATAGTATTTTATATTATTTTTATTGTACTTTTGGCTTGATCCAAAAGTACCAAAAAATCAAGACAAAAAAATCCTTCTGCCCGCAAGCCTGCCGCACTCCCCGGTTTTTTGTCGGGCCTGCGCTCTTTGCGTTATTAAATATTGTTCTTCGTTTTTATTTAATTATTTCTTGAGTTCTAAGTTTAGAACGGTTTTGGATACGTCATCGGTACACCTACCGTCAATGGTAGCACAGCTGGCCCCTGAGCCTGTCGAAGGGAGCGATCTGATTCGGAGCGGCAACATTAATCCATCGGGAAATGGGAGTAGGATCGAAAGCTCGTCTACATACCTCTTTAGACTGCCGCGGGTGGATGGCTATTTTCGATTCCTTTTTATTCCCGTCTTCACCCTCGCAGTGACGACCAAACCCGTCATCGGTATACGATCAGAAAATGCCAGCATCACACCAGTTGGCTTCTTACCGTTTTTTCCCGCCTTCTTAGAACCCGGGGCAAAAAAATAATACGAAGGTTAATGGGCTAAAAAACAGCTAACCTGACGGTTTAATTTTGAACATTTTTCCCAGGTGTACAATCGCTCACAAACAAACCTCATTCCCCTACATTGATCTGAATGAAAGTAGCGATACCAAAGCGAATCCCGCCTCGTTTGTACTTGCTGTTTTCAAAACCAGCACCAATCTCTACCCGAAAAATCCGATACAGGTTGTCCAATGAATAACCCAACTCCCAATAATGGGGCGCGTTTTGGGTTTTTAGATAATTGAAGAAAAGATTTTCCCGGATGCCTGAAAACCGGAGCACCGGCAATTGGGTAAAAAGAAATTTCCTGAATTGATAATGCATGATGCTACTGAAATAAGGACCTGCGGTGCTGTATTGGTAGTAATCCAAAAATCGGAAATTGCTGGCCGCTCCCATATTGCTAAAGATGGTCCGGTTACCCCCAAAATGTTTGAAGTCCGTAAAATAGACCTGAGAATGATTCAGGAAAGTACCCGTTTGCACGTTTACATCCAATTTGCCACTTACTCCGAAATTAAGTGCATGCTCCACCCCTACTTCCAGGTGATCGAATTTGCCAGCTCCTGAAAAATTTTTGTTATAGTTAAATTTTACCAGGGGTGCCGTTTCCATAAGCGGGAATTTTCTTCCGTTTCTTATCCGGTATTTCAATCCAGGACGCCACTCAATGGAGCCGCTTACCAATACGGCCTCATTATTTGCAAAGGCCTCGTTCCCTGCTTCCTGGTTGATTGGTAGATTGGAACTATACATTCGTTCCGGCTTATTGTAAAAACTGTAATTGGAATTGTTCTCCAGATTCACCCGATCCTCGAATCGGAAATTCACCCTATAGGTGAAGGCATCCGTAATTCTATGAGCCAGGTATAATCTGGTAAAGGTTTTCTCATACAATTTCATGTAATTTTGCCTGAAAAATAAGGAATAAAGGGCATTGACCTGCTCATTGATGGGGTCCTCTCCACTGTATTGGAAAATGTACTTCCCTCCTTCTATTCCCCAGGTATGGCCCGGCCTTCCTTTGGTCACGGAGCGCCTGATGTGCAGCATTCCGTAGGGCTTTCTACTTGCAAAACCATACCTGAATTCCGGTCTGAAATTCCAGGACCGCAAGTGGTTGGTTACACTGTCTGCCATTTTTGTGTTCTTCTCAGCCCGGTAGTATCCTGAAAATCCGATTTTAAACCCTTCTACTGTATTGAATGACATTTTGGTCCAATTGGAATGAAAACCTGCAGACCTGCCTTTCCCAAAACTATAATCTCCTCCCGTTAGAAAATCAAGTGGTTGGAATTTTCTTTTGGCTTTTTGGGCCACGGAGTCAACATCACTTTCACGGGCCGCCTCCACCACAGCCAAACTATCGTCCCTGCGATAGCCTTGTATTTCTTTGGCTGTCAGCTGAACCGGCCGGATGCTATCCCAATATACAAGATCTCTTTTGGTGGCCATGGAATCTACGGTATAGTTTCTTTCGGATAGGACTTCCGCCTGCTCTCTTTCCTTCAAGGATTCCTTTTCATAGGCATTGACCATTTTTCTGAAATCCTTTCTGCTCATCTGATCAGCGGCTGCCAACTGCGCTATGGGGTCTGCGCTTTTGGTAACTTCCGGAAGGTGATCGGGAATCTCTTCTACCTTTTCATCCAGAATTTTGGTAGCTACCAGAAGATCGGGATTCAGTGTGATTTGGTAATCCCTGGTTGATGCCAGGTACTGGTACTCCCCTGCAAAACCAAAAAACTTTCCCCCGAAAGTGTAGGTATGGGTCAGGGGCATCCAAATGTTTTCCTTCACCGGAGCATATTGTTGGGTTACTCCAATATCGAAACCCATGAGGGAAGTTTTCAAATTCAGGCTATGAATGGCCCATAAATCTTCAATGATATAAATATATCCATCAAATACCTTTTCTCCTTTTGAACGGGGCGTAACCCTTATTTTATTTACCAAAATTCCGTTATCGAAAAAATTACCTTCTAACCGGAACCGATAATAAACAAAGGCGGACCTGGAGAGGGGAGAAACCACACCATTGATCTGGTCATCGTAGAAACTGGCCCCGATATAGGGAGCAGGTGAAGTCTGGTTGTTTTCACCGCTGGACCGTATACTGATGACCGTCTCAGTAATTTCATCCGGCTGCTTAAAGTGAATTTCAGAAACCGATTCTGAAGTATAGGCTTCATTGAGTCCAACTCCCTCCTCTTTCAGTTTCTTCTTCAGGAAAAAGGGGGCATTGGTCAGTTCTCCCGTTCCTTTAATATATACCATCATGCTGTATTCCTGAACCTGCAGGCGGTGAAATTTTGCTTTTGCTATGGCTTTACGCATGACGGTAAGTGCCGGATCTTCCTGATCCCCCTTTACCTCTACTTCCTGCAAGGCAAACGTTTGCATTTCCAGACTTACATCCAGATCTACCCAACTGTCCTTTACTTCCACTGTCTGTAATTTGGACTGGTAGCCAAGGTATTGGACAATGATATCATAGTTTCCAGGTGGTAATTTCCATTCAAACCGCCCATCCTGGTTGGTGGGGATGCCATCATTCAGGTTCCGTGCAAAAACAGTAGCGTAAGCCAGGGGTTCGCCTTCTTCAGAAGTGACCAAACCTCTGATCCCCTGGGATGATCCACTGAAAATAAAAGCTTGAAAAAGCATAAAGCAAGACAACACTTTTAATTTCCTGGAAAAATCAGTCATATCGTGTACCTAGAGGTAATTTTACCTAAAAATACGGTATATAGATAAATAAAAAATAGTTTTGACATTTTTTAACTCCGCTCCCCGGAATTTGTAATTCCGTGGTTAAGATATGGGGGATTTGTAATCCCCAAAACTATCCGACACCCGTTTACCATGGAACAGCCCCTTTCTGGGTGTAATTTTAAACTACATACCAGGTATCCGGTGCGTTACGCAAACGAGGCATTTGCAATGCCGGAAACCAAAGACCAACCGTAATTTAAAACGCATACGATAAGCCATTATAAATGGCTTTTTGGCAGGTTTTATCCGTTTATGATTCCGAAAATAGCAGGGTAATTCGCATACTTCATCAAATCCTGATCTTATTATCTGTGTTAATCTGAGCAAACTCCGGTAGCCACCCATTTATCAACGTTTATCTAAAGAATGTGCAGTAGATCCAAAGTTGGTCACGAAACCAGGATTGCAAATCCTGTTTATCTGAAGTTCGACATTACAAATGTCGAACAGCTCCGCTCCTCGGAATTTGTAATTCCGTGGTTCAGATAAAAAAGGGGATTTGTAATCCCCAAAACCCTCTCTGGGTGTGGGTTGCAATTGCACCCCCTGGGTGAAGTAGCATACTTCACCCAGAATTATTATCTGTGCAAATCTGTGTAATCTGTGGTGCACCCTGGCAAGGAGGATTGGGAATCGCAAGGCTATTCCTGCGCTATATCCGATAGCATTTGTTTGACTTTATCGGGTACCGTATCCCTTTCCAGAAAGCCGATTAGAATATAGGTAATAGCAGAAGAAAGTACCGGCAGGCTTACTTCCAGGGCCAGGCTGTTTAATTCCACATTTTTGGTGATCACAAAGGCCAGCAGCCCCACCAGTATGGATCCAATGGCTGCCTTTGGGCCGCAGGATTTGAACCAGGGAATCAGGCCAAACAACATGGGAATAGCAATGGGTCCTACCAAAGCTCCAAACCAACTGATGATCAATCCAAGTACCCCACCAAACCGTTCAAACTGCAGTGCAATCACAATGGTCCCCAGGGTAAACAGAAAAGTGGTAATCCTGGCAGTGGTGAGGGAGGTGGCTTCCTTTCGGAATTTTTTATTGACCGCCGGCAAAATGTCCCGGGAGATCACAGCCGAAATGGTATTGATATCGGATGAAGTCATGGACATGGTGTTGGCAAATAAGGAAGCGATCACCAAACCAATCAGTCCAATGGGCAGCAGCTCCATGGTTAGGATACCGTAGGATTGGGTGGGGTCTTCCATGTCGGGCAGGAGAACCGGCGCAGCCCACATGGGAAAAAACAAAATCAATGGCCAAACCAGGTACAAGGCGCCGGAGAGCCAGGCGGCTTTTGATGCCTGTTGTTCCGTAGGAGAGGAAATGTAGCGGGTGGCCAGGTTCCACTGCCCGCCATTATAGGAAAGGAAATTGATAAACAAAAAGGCCAGGGCAAAACCAACCGTATAGGGATCGTTAAAGGCCTGGCTATTGCCCTCGGGCAATTGCTCCCAAACCGTGAATATCGCATCCACTCCACCCAATTTCTGAAGGACCACCACAAACATGACCAGTCCGGCGATTATTTGTACGACAAATTGGGCAAAATCGGTGATGATCACCGCCCATAGTCCTCCAAAGGTGATGTAGAGCAGGGAAATTCCTCCCGAAATCAAAATCCCCCATGTCAGGGAAATACCGGTAAAGACATTTAGCAGAATGGCTATGGCAGCCCATTTGGCGCCGATGTCAAACAATTTCAAAATAACTCCACTCCAGGCCATCAACTGCTGGGTCGCCAGGTTGTAACGTGTCTCCAAAAATTCCAAAGGAGATTGGATTTTAAACCGCTTTCTAAGCCTGACCCAGAATACAGGAAATACCTTGGCCGAAATCATCACGGTCAATCCAATGGTCAAAGCCCACCAGATGTACACTGAAAAGCCATGCGTATAGGCGAGGCCGGCATAGGCCACGAAAACTGCCCCACTGTACCCTGAAACATGGTGACTGATACCCGATAGCCACCAGGGCAGCTTACCTCCGGCCACAAAGTAATCTTCTGAATCTGTATTCCTGAAATAAGACCAGACGCCAATCAGCAGCATCAATAAAAAAAACAGACCAATCACAATCAGGTCAAGGGTACTCAACTCCATAACAGACAATTAAGGTGGTGAAAGAAAAAAGGCCAAACCAGGTTTGTTTGGCCTTTTAAATAAGTAAGAAAACTTAGACGCTTGGTTCCCAACCGGGTTCGTATTCCCTTTTCCAGAGTTCCATAGCGGTAGGATCGTATTGTATCTTTCCGGTTTTGGGATCAATATCCAGGGTCCTGCCCACCCGCTGGGCAATATTCCCCAATTGCACCAGTAGTGTACTTTTGTGGGCACCTACAATCTCTGAACGAACTTCTGTACCATTCGAAATGCCATCAAAAAAGTTCTGGATGTGCAAGGCATCCAGGGCCTGCGCCGGATTGGTACGGTTGGTCGGGTCGATTACCTGATCGTTTTTCACATCCTTTACCAATTCATTTTTTAGGTTGAAAATTTTGTAGGAATTGCCTCCTTCAATCAACAGGCTTCCCTCTTCTCCATAGAATAAAGTGCCCACGCTGCCGCTCTCAATATGCTTGCCGTTACAGCTTCTGCCCTCCCAGGTGATTACAGAATTGTTGTCAAATTCCAGGTTGATGATTTGGGTATCGGGCGTTTCCCAGTCGTCATCGTACCGGTACCTGCCACCGGAGGAATTGACCCGGTTAGGATAATCCACCTGAAGTCCCCATCGGGCCAGGTCCACCATGTGGGTACCATTGTTCAGGGCTTCCCCGGTGCCCCAGTTCCAGAACCAATGCCAGTTGTAATGCAAAATATTGTCTCTATAGGCTTCCCTGGGTGCGGGTCCCTGCCAGAGTTCGTAGTCCAGCCATTCGGGCACCGGCACCTGTTTTCCTACCCCTATGGGGCCCCGGTTATTGGCATACCAGGTTTTGGCCATATAGGGCCTGCCGATCACGCCGTTGTGCAATTCCTCAATCCCTTTCATCACATTGGGCCAGGAGCGGCGCTGATTGCCGACTTGAATGACCTTATTGTATTTCTTTTGGGCGTCCATCAGGAGTTCGCCTTCATGGGGATTGTGGCTACAGGGTTTTTCCAGGTACACGTGCTTTCCGGCCTTCAGGGCCATCAGGGCAGCCGGAGCATGCCAGTGGTCGGGAGCGGTGACGATCAGTACGTCCACCTCTTTGTCTTCCAGTACTTTGCGCACATCTTTTTCGATTTTAGGTGCTCTCCCCTGAATCTCATTCACCGAACCCGCAAACTTTTCGGCGGCGCGACTATCCACATCGCAGCTATAGATTACCTCACATTGTTCCTGACTGGCAAAGTTGGTACCCACGGCATGGCCTCTGCTCACTACGCCCATGCTGGCTGCCAGGATGCGCTCATTGGCTCCCATAATTTTTCCGTAACTTTTGGCGGACATGCCGGGTAGCATGCCTCCTACCGATGCCAGGGTTGCTCCTGCTACTGCTTTTTTTACAAACGTTCTTCTGCTATTTTTCATCATGTTGGGTATAAATTAAATGCTGATTTGAGCGGCTTCCCTCCTACCTTTGTCCAAAACGGCCTGCAGGGAGACGGCCTGTCCATTGATTTTCTTGCTTTCGTCTGCAGCTTGCATAAAGGCAAAGATTTCAATGGTTTCTTCTTCAGATACCGGTGCTTTTCCGGAATCAAAAAACTTCGCGATTTCCACCAAAAGTGGTCGGTAGCCTCCGTAGGAGCCCATATCCATAATGCCTTCCTCACCAAAGGCCCTTCCGCCATAACCGCTTTTACCCGAACGGGTACCCCTGAAGGTGCCTATCCGGCCTCCATCCCAGGTGCCCACCACCACATCTGCGCCGGGCGTATGAGTCCGCTGAACGGTTTCACAACCGGTCCCCATTAGGGTATAAAGCGTTTCCACACCATGAATCCCATACCAAAACAAATCCGGATGAGTAGGTTCCAGGGTAGCTGGGCTAAAGGCATCTGCTCCCATCACCTTTCCTATTTTTCCGTTTCTGACCGCAATGGCATTCTCCATGTACCGTAGGGAGCTGCTGGAAAATACCGGTACCTTGTATTTTTTTGCCGCCTCGAAAATGGCGATGGCATCTACCAGGGATGCCGAAACCGGCTTGTCTATAAAAACGGTTTTCCCGGATTGGAATACTTCCATGGCCTGCTCCAGGTGAAGCCGCCCGTCGTTGGTCTCCAGAAGCACCACATCCACCTTGTCCAGCAGGGAGGCGATGGAGTCGACGATTTCCACGCCCAGGGTTTGAATTTCTT
The DNA here is from genome assembly GCF_010993705.1 of Cyclobacterium sp. SYSU L10401. GTDB lineage: Bacteria > Bacteroidota > Bacteroidia > Cytophagales > Cyclobacteriaceae > Cyclobacterium. The sequence goes on from NZ_WOFO01000002.1 coordinate 112,316, forward strand.
CTGTATATCCCGGAATTCGTTCTACTGAGGAGGGTATATCCTTGCTGCCATGTGGATAGGCCGCCACCACTTTATAGCCTCCCAGGTCCGCCGCCGCATCTGAAGCATTAAAGGCTTTGGTAAAGGCAATGCTGTGCGAGGTGTCCAGGCCGATAATGCCCACCCGCTTTTCGTTCCTGGGGCGAGCGGAAGCAAAGGTCATGGCCTGTGGTGCGAGGCTCAGGCCTACACCCGCCAAGGCTGCCTTTCCCATAAATTTTCTTCTGTTTAGTGCTGAGTCCATAAATGATATTGGAATGCGTTTACAAAATTATTGATTGATTTCTGGATTTTTATTTCGATTAATTGCTTGTTTAAGCGTCAATTTAATAAAAAAATCAAAAAAGTGCTCATGACAATTCCACGAAACACCAAATTTCCCAAATTCCAGGATTTATTCCCAAATACCAAAAGCATGCTGAGGAGGGTAAGGGCTTAGAAGTGATGGCATTACCTTTGGGAACAACTTTCTCCTGTGCAGCCCCGGATTTTCATGAACGGAGAGGTCCTTTTATGAAAGCTTTAAAAAATGTATGGAATTATTTCCTGACTGCTGAGAAAACAGTTTGACAAGGGATTGATTTGGCCTAACAGGTCCTATCCCGTTGGGACCACCGGACATAGGGTCAAGTTAAACCTTAGATGGCATTTTTCTGCCAGACTTTTTCAATATTTCCTTTAACTTATCAATTTCAAGAGGCTTGGCAATATAGCCATCCATCCCAGCTGCAGCGCAGCGCTGCCTGTCTTCTTCCAGGACACCCGCTGTCATGGCGATAATCAGAGGTGTATTTTGATGCTTTTGATTCCGCATTTCCCTGGATGCCTGCAGTCCATCCATTTCCGGCATTTGAATATCCATTAAAATTAAATCGAATTTTTTTTCGGACACCCTCTCAACTGCCTCCAAACCATTATTGACAAATTCAGGCTGATATCCCAGGCGATGAAGAATCATTAAAATCAATTTTTGATTAATGGGTGTATCCTCCGCCACAAGAATAGACAAGGGGTATTTTTCGGAAAAATCGAAGTCCAGCTTTTTTTCTGGTTTGTGTGAGGAAGGCGGCACTACTGCTTTACTGTTCAATCCTGCATGAAGTGCCTGAATGAGCTGGGTATATTTTACCGGTTTGGTCAGGACTGTGGTAAACAATCCCGGATGCGTTTTTTTGGATTGATCACCTATGGAGCTTAACAACAGGATGGCTTTGTTCCGGAAACCTTTTTGAATTTCCTTTGCCAGTTGCACCCCGTTTTTTTCCGGCATGTCCATATCGGTGATTATCAGTTCAATTTCATTTTCTTTTTCTAATATTTTCAAAGCCCTATCAGCCGAAGAAGCTGAAAAGGGCTTCATGCTCAGGTTTTCCAATTGCAGGCCAAGAATTTTCAAATTGGTAAGATTGTCGTCGACAATAAGCACCTTCCGACCTTTCAGCATACGGTTATCCGGTTTTAGATTCTCAGAAATAGTTCCGCTCGTCGAAGCTTTCATGGGTAGGGTAAAATAGAATATGCTTCCTTTTTCCGCCTTACTTTCTACCCCTATTTTACCTCCCATAAGTGTTACCAAATGATGGCAAATGGCCAATCCCAGGCCTGTTCCTCCATATTTCCTGGTAGTTGAAGCATCCACCTGAGAAAAGGATTTGAATAGCCGTGAGATTTTCTCAGGTGGAATGCCAATACCAGAATCCTTCACTTGAAAGGTAAGCCACCAGTCCGCTCCTTTGTGCTTCACCACCTCCACTTCCACCAATACTTCTCCTGAAAAAGTAAATTTAATGGCATTATTCACCAGGTTCATCAACACCTGCTTCAACCTCATCCCATCCGCAAAAAGCTGACAAGGAATCCCTTCTGGTAAATGATAGAGCAGGTCTATTCCTTTTTTGGAGGCTTGTCTGGAAAATAAATCCAATACGTCTTCAATGCTGCTCCTCAGATTGAAATCATGGGGAGCAATTTCAACATCACCGGACTCCATCCGGGAAAAATCCAGTATATCGTTAATGACATTCAACAAGGATTCGCCACTGTTGCAGATGATATCAGTAAATTCCCGTTGCTCCTCGTCCAATGGGGTTTCTTTCAGCAACCCGGCCATGCCCAACACCCCGTTCAAAGGGGTTCTGATTTCGTGGCTCATGGTGGCAAGGAAGGTACTTTTCGCTTTGTTGGCCATTTCCGCAGCTTCACGGGCTTTTTGCTCTGCAAGCCGTTGGTTTTCCAAATCTCTGTTTGCTCTCTCCAATTCCTTGGATTGGAGCAATAGGTTGGACCTTTGCTTCATCAGTAAACTGGACAGATCGGATAGGTTGGAAATGGATTTCATCAGGGCATTTTTAATCCACAACAAAGAAATAAAAGCCATAACAAAAAGATAGGCCAATACCGAGGCAAACACATAATCACCGGCCGCGTACCCGTAAAAAAGCTCATAAAATTGGTGGTTATTGTAAAAAAAATAACCCAAACAAACAGGAACTACACTGCATATAAAATAAAAAATGGTCCACCGCAGAGAAAGAATAATCAGGCTAAAAACCAATATGTTGAAAATCGAAGCAATATCCAGCATCAACAAGGCCCTGTCCTGCATTAAAAACAGGTTCAACAATATGGGTACCAGCAACATCATGATCTTTACATGCGCCAGTGACACCAACCATTCCTTATAGATGAGTAGGAAAAAAAGCACAAGATGCAACAACATAAATGGGATAAAGGCCAATGAATTTGCCTGTATTTCTCCAAATATCCCTACCAAAATGACACACTGAATAAAACAAAGGGCGGTGGATAAGTAAGCCCATGAAAGTATGGTGATCCTGGTTCGGTAAATGGGATCATCCGCCTCGTTCGCTCCCTTAAGAAACAATGTATTTATTATTCGATTCCGCATCTCACTCCTCTCCCTAAAAAATGAAAACTAACCCGGAGGTATTTTTAAGTCTTTGAAAATCAATTTACTGTATATAAAAGATAAAAGCATCTTCTATTTGTAAATATGGCCGTTTTCATTGAAAATTTCAATTAAAACCTTAATTTTTTAATCAAAAAAACCGGCAGCCTGAAATGGTCTGCCGGCAATGGAGTGGATAGCAAACAGGCTAATGCCCTTATTTTTGAGGGGGCATGCTGGGCCTGACTTCAATTTTACTGGGAAGCGTACGGGGATCTAATTTGAACAGTCCCACAACCATTTCCCCAATATCTTCAATCTGGATTTTCCAGGCATCCTTATCATTTACCTCATGGTCGTTGAAGCCGGTAGCCACTGAGCCAGGCATGATGGTGCTTACCCGTACACCTTCCTGCCTTAAGTCCAACATAATGGCCTGAGAAAAGCCCGTCAAACCAAACTTGCTCGCATTATAGGCAGAACCTCCTGCGAAGAAGTTGGTTCCGGCCAGGCTGGAGATGGTCAGAAAAAAACCTTTGGTTGATTTAAGGGCATCCACAGATGCCTTGATTCCATAAAAAACACCTGTCAAATTGGTATCTATCGTTTCGTGCCATTTTTCTGGAGAAAGTTCCTGGATGGGGGCAAAATGGCCTACACCTGCATTGGCTACAAAATAATCCAACTTCCCCCATTCCTTAAGTACGGCCTGTACGGCTCTTTTCTGGGCATCAAAATCCCTTACATCAACCTCCAGGGGTAGTACCTCTCCTTTGGAAGTGGACATTTTTTTGATCTTTTCAGCGGCTTCACTGGCCCTTTCCATTGAACGACTGGTAATGGCCACATTTACGCCCTCCGCTACCAGGGCTGCGGCAATGCCAAACCCAATGCCTGTGTTACCTCCTGTAATGATGGCGGTAGTATTTACTAATGTCATAATTGTCTTAATTTTAGGTATAAACAAAAAAAGGCCAATGAATGCTCATTGACCTCTAAAATAAGGGTACAATTTACTTGGTTTTATCTTTAGCTTCTGCCAAAAGTTCCTTTCCCCTTGCTTTGGTCTCTTCCGCAACGGTAGCAATGTTCTTGTTCATTTTCTCCATTTTTTCGTTCATTCCTTTCAGAAGGCCATCAATCTGCCCATTAATGTCTTTCAAATATTCTTCGCCTTTTTTGGTCAGTTTCTTGCGGGTATCAGTTCCCTTTTCAGGAGCAATCAATAATCCAATCTGAACTCCTACTGCTACTCCTGCTAATGCGCTTAAAATTATTTTCGCTGATTTCATAATATCTGATATTAATGGTTTAAAATTTGAAAAACTCATCTCCATTTCAGAAGACTTTCTAATAATATTAAACTACAAGATTTATACCAAAGTTGCGATAAATTTATTTTTCTCATCATCCACTCCAAAATTTACCTGGATTATCCATATCAATCTAAAAAATACTGAAAATTGACGATAATTTAACCAAAGCCCGTAAAGATAATCCTTCGCATTATGGTATTTTTACGAAAATAAACCTTCATGAATTTCTTTCCACTTATGCGTCTCAAAACCTGCAGCTTTACCTGCTTATTGTTCTTTTTTCTGCTTTTCAGGCTGGTTGCCCAGCAAGCCAAAATCCACAGCCACAACGACTATTTACAAAATGTTCCTTTTTGGGAAGCCTATGCATCAGGAGCAGCTTCTATTGAAGCAGATGTCATTTTAATGAATGACACCTTGTTTGTAGCCCATGAAAAAGAAAGCATCAAAAAGGACCAGACCTTAACTTCCCTTTACCTGGATCCCATTTTGAAAGCCAAACAACTGGGTATTGGGAAGCAGGAACCGTTTATGCTTTTGGTAGATTTTAAAACCGAGGCCTATGCGACCATGGAACAACTGCTGAAAGATATCGCACCCTATGGAGCTTTATGGGAAGACCAAACCCAACCCTTTGTTAAAATCGTGGTTTCCGGAAACCGTCCTGCCAAAGAGGATTACCACAAATATCCCTTTCCGGTGTTTTTTGATTACCAGAGTACGGAAGACACCCTGAACCTGCCGCTTGAAAAAATTGAGTTGTTCAGTTTGAGCTTTGGGAGATTTTCACGGTGGAACGGCAAGGGAAGGATAACCGACGAGGATGCTCAGAAATTAAAAGAGCCCATCCAAATCGCACATGGTTTTGGCAAGCCTTTTAGGTTTTGGGCAAGCCCGGACAGCAAAACGGCCTGGAAGGCATTAAGCGAAATGGGCGTGGATTTTATCAATACCGATCAGCCATACGCAGCTGATTCTTATCTGAAAAGCCTGCCGGAGAGGCTGTATAAAAGCCCTAATGTCAGCGAAATATACCGACCCACTTTCGAAACGGATGGCATACCTTCAAAGGTTAAAAATATCATTTTGTTAATTGGTGACGGAAATGGGCTGGCCCAACTTTCTGCCACCATGTATGCCAATAACAATCAGCTTACCATCACCCAATTGAAAAATATGGGACTGATCAAAACCCAGGCTGCGGATGATTTCACCACAGATTCTGCTGCTGCAGGTACAGCCCTGGCTTCGGGCCAAAAGGTCAAAAACCGAAGTGTAGGCAGCCTTCCGGATGGATCGGCAGCCGAAAACTTACCGGAATATTTAAAATCCCATGGCTTCCATTCGGGAATTGTAAGCAGCGATAATGTGACGGGAGCCACTCCTGCCGCTTTTTATGCCCACCAGACAGATCGGGACCTGATCCGGGAAATTGCTGCCGAATTGTCCGAAAGCTCGCTCAACCTCTTTATTGGAGGCGGTAAAAATGATTTCATGAGGTTTGGTACTGACGAAACCAAAACACTAGAAGCCCAGGGATTTTTTCTGGCTGGCTCCCTGGAGGAACTGGCTGCAAGCAATGCTTCCAGGGTGGGCTATTTTGCTTCCAACCAGGGACTCCCCAAAGTCATGCAGGGAAGAAAGCATTATCTGAAGAATGCCACTAAAGCCAGTCTTGACTATTTCCAATCCAAAAAGCAGCCTTTCTTTCTAATGGTGGAAGGAGCCTATATCGATTCCGGAGGACATGCCCATGAGGTCGGCACCGTTATAGAGGAAGGGATAGATTTTGACCAGGCTGTAGCCGAAGCCCTGCGCTTTGCCGATAAGGATGGGCAAACACTTGTCATCGTAACGGCTGATCATGAAACAGGTGGTATTAGTCTTCCCCAGGGTAATCTGGGCCGCCAGGAATTAGAACTGGAATTCTCGACTGAAGACCATACCGGGATCATGGTACCAGTATTTGCCTATGGTCCGCAGTCGGATACCTTCAGGGGAGTGTATGAAAATACGGCGATTTATGATAAAATCATAGCTGCCATTCAACGCTACCTCGAATAGTCTGCTCGCCTGCTTCAAAATCATACAAAGCATCTGAAATTCACAAAAAAAGCGTACCTTAAGCCATGGAACAAAATTTTACCAAGCAAGCTACCTACCCTCCTGGAATATTACGTATGCTGCTGGTCTTCCTATCCTTCATCTTTTACCCCCATTTAGCCATGCCGCAAAGCCCTACCGAGATTTTATATATTGGAACCTACAGTGAAAACAACAGTAAGGGATTGTATGTATTAAAATTCGATAGGGACAAGCTCAGTGCAGATACGGTCCAAACGGTCCATCACAAAAAGAACCCTACCTTTCTGGCCCTGCACCCTGAGAAAAAATATTTATATGCTGCCTACCGGGAAGGGAAAGATGAAAATGATCCCGCAGGTACCATTGGGGCTTATGCCATTGATGAAAAAACCGGGAAACTCAACCTGATCAACCAGGTCTCTTCCGTAGGTGCCAGCCCCTGCCACATCAGCGTAGATCCTACCGGTCAGGTAGTATTTGTTTCCCACTATCAGGGTGGCAACCTGTCTACTTTCAAAATTCTGGAATCAGGAGGTATCAGTGAGGCCGTCTCCTTTATTCAACACGAAGGCAGCAGTGTTCATCCCAACCAAACCAAACCCCACATGCATGCCATGATTCCATCCCTGGATGGCAAATGGGTTTACGCATCGGATTTGGGCATTGACCAGATTTTGAAATACGAAGTCAACCTCAAAAAAGGCAGCGTGAAAAAAGATCCCGAAGTTTTTCCTGTCAAACCTGGTTCAGGTCCACGGCATTTTGTCATCCATCCTGCCCTTCCCTTCGCTTATTCCGTGGAAGAACTGAGCAATACAGTGGGCATTTACACCATAGAGCCAAAAAACGGTGACCTTTTATTATTGGGCCGTGTCGAAATGCTTTCACCGAAGATCCAATCAGATTACAATGCCGCTGCAGATATCCATCTGTCAGTGGATGGCAGTTGGCTCTATGCCAGCAACCGGGGTCAGGATAACCTGGCCATCTACCAGGTGGACCAGGAAACCGGCCTGCTTAGCCTTCAGGGACATGTTCCCACCGGAGGTCAACATCCCCGAAATTTTAAGGTAGATGAAAAAGGAGAATTGATTTTGGTGGCGAATATGGAAACCGACAATGTCGTTTTTTTTCGAATTAATGATCAGACCGGCATCCCTGAACCGACCGGAAAAAGCATCTCCATACCCAGGGCTGTTTTTATCGAACAGTTGTTTCTAAAATAAATGGCTACTCATCCATTCCAAAAATGATGGGCTGCTCCGTGGTAGGAGATACATATTGCCTTTCTTCGCCCACCACAAGCCAATAACCTTCCTTTTGGGTTTTATGGGGCTGCCGATAAGATTCAAGCAATAATTCGGACTGCCAGAAAGCCTCTTCGTTGAATTGCCCACGTAAGATGAGTTCGCCATGCGCTTCCTCCACCCGGATGGGAGGCATGGCTTTGGGATCACCCTTCCAAATTACCTTCAGGGGCATCTGCCGTTGATAGGAATGAGGCTGATCAGTACGGTCAATACCAAATTCCATTTGCCTATAGTTATTCCCAATAAAGATTACATCTTTGGCATAGCAGCTCTCGCAGGATTCCCAGCCCATCCGGTAAGGCACCATTTCCCGGCCACTGGTATTGACAAAATGATTGTATGCCAGCCGGGTATTGACGGTTCCGCCATACCGACATCCTATCCAGGCTGCGGGAACGTTGGTGTAGACCGTATTGTCCCGAAACTCTCCTCCAAAACCTGTAAGCCCTCCCCCGATATAGAAAGCGGCCGCCTCGGAAGAAGGGCTGGGATCTGGATGATCCACCGTGATGTGGTTTCCAAAAACAATATTGTCTCCTGCGCTGGCACTGTAAAAAATGGCCCAGGCCATAGGCGTATATTCCGGGTGCTCCGGAAAATTCCTTCCAAACACTTCGATGGTATTGTTGTAAACCTTATTTCCAAAAGCCCCGGTAGGAGATCCCGGAGTATCCCGGTAATCGGCAATTCTAATAGCAGCCGTGCTATACTCCTCTTTGCCATATTCTGTGGTCGGTGGGGAAGCTGCTATCCTAATTTTGTTGTTGAATATTTCTATGCCCTTGTGACGGAAAATCTCTATACCCGAACCGATCTCAGGAACGATATTGTTTTCATAAATCAGGGAGCTGTCACCCATGGCCATGATGCTGTAATGGTTGGTTACCCTTTGTTGATTTACAAAAGTATTGTGGTGAATGGATGACTTTTTTCCCTTGAATACCAGGCATCCCTGCCCTCCGTAAAATGAAGAATAGGCTATTTCTGAGGCTCCAGTACCTCTCAGGTCCACGGCATAATGCTGCGATCCATGCCGGTGAATCAATTGGGGATTGCTCACTTCAAACCTGCAATGGCTGATGCGGGCTTGCGGTACATCCACCGCAGTAGCATTGATCCCCTGATTGATGACTGTCACCTGGTCCAAAATCAACTCCACGTCTTCAGCGGTAGATTGGATGCCCCATGTCATCACCCCCCGGGACCCTGCTTTTATGGTGCCATTTTTGATTGTGACTGTGCCCTTTCCGTTCACCTGGGCAATTTCCGGCAATGGCGTTCCTATTTGGAAATCTTCCGTATAATCATAAAAGGCAGCATGGTGGTTTTCATACAAGTGCTCGTATAGCCCTTTGGGATGTGTCTTCCCCACAATTCCAATGCCCACATCAAATGCCGGAAAAATACCAATTTCATCTACCAGGCAATCTGTTTCTGCCCTTACCCGGATCCGGTACTTACCTGCAGGCAGACCTTGCAGGTGCGCTGCAATAAAACCGCCCCCCAGGCGAGGACTTTTATTAAAGGCAGGACTGCTGCTTACCGGGCCTGACCCATAATCCGTCATCACCTCTACTACCTTGCCTTGTTCATCTTCCACCATCAGGCTGATTTTCATCTCATTGGCCAGATCTCCTCCCATGTCTCTGAAAATTCTACCCGTAATGCCACAAATCGCATAATAGGACCTATTCGCATAAGGCAAATCAATATAGGAGGAAAGGATTTCGTCCCCTTTTTGCAGACTAAGTAATTTCTCACCCACAAATGGACGGGATTTTCTGGTATCCAACAGTACTGCTCCAGGTGCTTCCGACAGGTCCCAGCCTTGCAGCCCCCTTTCGAAGCCTCCGTTTTCAAGGGTATCGTATGCCCCTGCTGCAAAGGTAATGGTATGGCCATTCAGATCCAGTGTCAGGTCTTTGCCCAGAAAAAGGGCACTTTTTTCGGCATGTATGTCACGGGTCAATACATAGGTACTGCCTGCCTTTCCATAATAGCCCGGACCATTTATAGGTATCACAGGCTGAATGGAATCAGCGGAAGGGGTTTGCCCCATAAGCAGGCCTGCTGTAAAGGAGGAGATTAAAAAGATGAAACCCATCTTCCGCCAAGTTCCTGGTGCTGTAATATCAATAATCATCGCTTTTTTAACTTTCAAAATGGAATCATCTCCCTTTCTTTACTGAATGTCATCCAGGCTGAGCCGGAAAAGACTGATTTTCTCATAGGGGCTTTCCTCACCCCTTTCGTAAAGACAAAGGATTTCTCCATTTGGTGAGACTGCCAGTGAGGAATAGGCAGCAGGGCCGGCATGAATGGTTTTGGAGGCGTCCCAGGTCCTGCCACTATCCCTGCTCAGTTTTAGGGTCATGTTTTCTCTTTTTGTACTTGCCGGGTTGGAAAACAACACCAGGTCACCTGAAAGATCCTCAGGCCAGGCATACCTCAAAAATGCCGCCTGACAGACCGGTTCTACCAGTGACACTGCTTCTACCGGATCCGTCCAGGATTGACCTCCATCCCTGCTTAGGGATAAAGCCCTTCTGTTTTTACCGAAATAAGAGCGCATATTCATCAGCAAGGTGCCTTTTCCGTCAGCCATCTCTATGAGTTGGCTTTCATTCATTTTGGGTTTGATTACTCCGCCCAGCTGCCAGGATTGTCCCTGATCATCACTGTAAATCACATGGGCACCATATTCGTATTTCCCTCCCCTTACGTTTCCCTGCGGATCATCATAACTGTGATTGGCGGGAATAACCAACCTTCCCTTGTGGGGACCGTTTTTGATTTGAATACCGACTCCGGGACCGGTAGCATACCAGCCCCATTCGGGTTGCTTGACATCTTTAGTTATATCCTTTGGTTCAGACCAGGTTTCTCCATGGTCTGCTGAGCTCATGACAAAAGCCCGGCGGGTATCTTTACTCTTTTTTAAGATAATATCCCCTTCATGGTCCTCCCCAAGATTCCAGGTTAAAAGCAAATGAATTTCTCCGGTAGTTTCATCCAAAACCGGATTGGGATTACCGCAGACATTGTTACCATCATCCCACAATACCTCCTGCCCGGACCAGGTTCTCCCCCCATCTTTGGATCTTTTTACCAACAAGTCTATGTCTCCCGTATCTCCACTACCTGATTTTCTACCTTCCGCAAAAGCTAGCAAAGTACCATCCATTGCCCGTATGAGGGAGGGTATCCGGTAGGTATGGTAACCCCCTTCACCGCTGACAAAAAGATCCAGTTCTTCCTTTTCTGATGAGGCAGCAGGGGGTATGAAATTTAGGAAGATACTGAAATAAAAAAAGAATACTAAGCTCATTACCATGGCGGATAAATTTCAAATTTCTTATAGGATGTCCCTGTGAACATTTAGCTCAACAGCATTATTCTTCATAACCCTCCGGATACCTGATGATCTGCAGCAAATTGGGTTCCTTTAGGAACTCTTGTGCTACTTCCTGCACCTGTTTGCCAGTGACGCCCAAAACCCTTTCAGGGGCCCCCAGGACGGTATCTAAAGGCAGGTCTCCACTGATGGCTGCGTTGAGCTGTCCATGCCAGAACCCATTGCGCTTTAAGTTTTCTTCCAGGGATATGCGTTTGGTCTCCCTGACTTTTTCCAGATCTTCTGCTTCAGGGCCATGCTCTTGAATTTTCTTGATTTCTTCCCAAACGGCATCCGTCAATTTCTGAACAGCATCCGGTCCGCAAGGAAAGGTAATGGTAAAACTAAACCTTTCCTCCGGAACCCTGCTCAGGGCACCTCTCGCACTGACTCCATAGACGCCACCGATTTCTTCCCTCAGGGTTTCGATCAGTTTAATGGTCAATATTTCACCCAAATAGGAGAATTGCTGGGATTTTTCCAGGTCATAGGGTGTTTCACCGTTAAAATAAAGGATTACCTGGCTTTTATCATCCACCCCTACCCTGACCAATTCCCTTTGGTCCCGGGGAGGCCTGATGCCCAAATCCTTGAATTCTTCCGCCTCTTCCAACAGGTTACCCGGCAAACTTCCCAAATAACGTTCTATCAGTGGGATGGTCGTTTCCAGGTCAATATTACCCGTGAAAAGGAATTCGAAATCAGCAATATTTCCAAATCGCTCCCGGTAGATTTCCAGGCTGCGTGCTACATCAATGGCTTCCAGCTGTTCCGGAGAATAAACCCCCATACCTCTTGGATTACCATTGCTGATGATCTCATTTACTTTTTTATTGAATTGGAAATCAGGATTGACAGCAGCACTTTCCAATTGGTTTTTTTGGTTGGTCAAAAAGACGTCCCAGAGATCTCTATCCATTCTGGGGCTGCTGAAATAGAGGTGCATCAGTTGCAGGGCCAATTCAAAATCCCTGGGCGAAGTGGTCCCGGAAATATTTTCGCTATATGTACCTATATTGGGAGTCACCTGCACATTTTTTCCGGCCAACACCTTTCTTAAATCGGAAGGAGAGAAATCCCCGATCCCCATGACATTGACTGCCGTACCTGCATAGGCCGCACTGTAGTGGTCTTCTTCAGGATAAAGTGAAGTTCCGCCTTCACTGGATCCGGTAAAAAGGATCTCATCATTTTTATAATCGGTAGGCTTGAAATGGACTTTCAGCCCATTTTCCAGAAGTACTGTGACCAGTTCCACAGATGCCAGGGTATCTATGGTCTCTAATTTTCCCGGCTCCGGCAGGCTAAGCAATAATTCCTCTCTCAATTCCTTTTCCTGATACGGCTCGGTTTTTATCTCCTGTGCTTTTTGCAATAAAGCCAGGAGTTCGGATTCTTCTGGCAGGGTATCCCTGTCCTTCTCAGGGGCGGTGATGATCACCACGGTGTTGTCATGTCTTATCAGTTGCTGCGCCAATTCATTCACTTCTTGTATGGTGATTTGGGGAATCATTTCCTGATAAATCTCATGCCTTTGCTTAGGACCTTCTGTAAAACTCTGGTTCAGGAAATGTGAGACATACCTCCCCACCAGGGAGCGGGATTCTGCCTTATCCATTTCCTTGAAACTCCGTTCAGCACTGTTTAACAGCGAACGTTTCACCCGCTCCAATTCACTTTCCGTAAAACCGTGCTGGACAATGCGCTGGTTTTCTTCCAAAAAGGATTGCAATCCGGCTTTGGCTTTGCCTGGGCCCACCACACCAGAGGTAGTGAAAAACTCCAATCCCTTCACCAGGCTGCCATACCTGGCTCCTGCAAAGATAAAGGGGGCATCTGCTTTTTGCCTGATCTCATCCAACCTTTGGGTGAGCATGCCCCCGAACATGGTTCTGAGGATCCGGTTTTTATAATCCCCGTAGGTACGGCTTGGTTCAGGTTGGTGTTTGTAATACAACTGAACCTGAATGCCAGGGGCCTCCTCATCGGTAATGATTTTAACAAAATTTTCCTCATGTACCGGTACCTCATGATAGGTTCTTTCCGGAGCATTTAGCGGATTTTCCAACCCTTCGAAATAATCCCTGATCAATTGCTCTACCTTTTCCGGTGCTACATCCCCCACTGCCACGATGGCCATTAAATCGGGACGGTACCAATCTTCATAAAATTCCCGGATCACACTTTCCTCCGCATTGCGGATAATGTCCATGTCTCCGATAGGCAGCCTTTCAGCATAGCGACTATCATGAAGCAATACAGGCAGGTAAGCGTCGCGCAGGCGCTGATCCACCCCCTGTCCGGTCCGCCATTCTTCTACCACTACCCCCCGCTCTGCATCAATGTCATCCGACTCCAGCAATAATCCCCCTGCCCAGTCCCGCATCACCTGAAAGCCGTTGTTCAATTTTGCTTCCTCATCCGTAGGAATGGGCAACATGTATACCGTTTCATCAAAGCTGGTATAAGCATTCAGGTCGCTGCCAAAAGCCACACCTATGGATTGCAGGTAACTGATCAATTCATTTTTTTCGAAATGCTCAGAACCATTGAAGGCCATGTGTTCCACAAAATGGGCCAGGCCAAGCTGGTTGTCCTTTTCCTGCATGGACCCCGCTTTAATGACCAGCCGAAGCTCTAGTTTACTTTCAGGCTTGGGATTGTATTGGATGTAAAAATGCATCCCATTCTCCAATTGTCCGGTTTTAACCCTGTCATCCAGGGGCACGGTTTTGGAGGAATCGACCTGTGCCAGAGAGGAAAAGACAAGTAAACTAAAACATAGGGTAAATATTAACTGCTGCCTTTTCTTCATCTGTATTTAATAAAAAGAAAGTTGATTGCTTAATAAGACAGTCAATATGCTAAAATTATCTGCCATTTGAAAAAAAATCCGGATAAATGGCGGCATTTTCCGGCAGGCTGATCGACAGGGGAAATAATATACAGGGATGGGATTGGAAATCCTGCTTATGCTTTCGATATTTGATATCTAAAATCTGCTAACCCGTCAGGATTTATCCTTTCCTGATCAATTGAATAGGGGATTATGTGGTGGATTTACGGTGATATCAAACTTTGTATCATGATGCTAAAAATTGCTTTCCGGTATGTTTTGACCTTAATGGTCCTATTCGCTTGCTCCTCTCCTCCCCTGATGCGGTTTACGTTGGAAAGTGGGGATGTAGCAAGGAAGAACAGCCCTTTACTCATCTCTACCGGAAAGGAACTTCCCGTTGGCAGTAATTACGAATTGGTCAACGAAGACAGCCAGGAGTCCTTTCCCGCACAGGTACTGGCATCGGGAGAGCTACTGGTATTTATTGATTCCATGGCAGCTGAAAGTATCGGAAATTATGCCTTAAGACAAACAACCAGTGAAGAGGAAACAGCTTACCGCCCGAAAATAAGCCCATCGGAGGAGGGGCTGGAAATAGCTATTGATGGAAACCCTGTGTTGTTTTACCAAACTTCGACTGCCTTCCCGCAGGAGGCCTTGCCGGATTATTACAAAAGAAGCGGCATGATCCACCCCCTCTACAGCCCTGATGGCCAGGTACTCACAGATGCTTTTCCTGCCGGCCATACCCACCAACATGCCATATTCAATGCCTGGGTAAATACCCGTTTCAAAGGTGAAAAAGTAGACTTCTGGAACCAACATCAGGAAACCGGTACGGTAGAACATGTGGATTTGGTACATTCTGAGGAAGGTGTGAATACGGCTTTGTTTGAAAGTATTTTGCGCCACATCAGCCTAAAAGATGGAGAAGTCCTGGAGGAAAAATGGCGGGTTATGGTCTATCCTACTGCCGATTATTACCTGTTTGACCTTTATTCAGAGCAGACAAATACCAGCAACGATACCTTATTTGTTTTGGATTATCATTATGGCGGCATGGGTTTCAGGGGCAGTAGGGAATGGAATGAAGTGGACTCGGTTCATTTTACCAATTCCTGGAATATCCTGACTTCGGAGGGCTATACCAATGAAAATGCCAATCACACACATGCTGCCTGGGTGGCTGCCTTTGGTGAGGTGGATGGAGAAACCGCAGGAAGCACGGTATTTGGTTTTCCGGATAATTTCCGTTACCCGCAGGCCATAAGGGTTCATCCTACCATGCCTTACTGGGTGTATGCGCCCATGGTAGATGGAGAATTTTATATCGCTCCGGGAGAAACATTCAAAAGCAGCTTCAGGTACTATGTACACCAGGGGGAGCCCGATGAAAGGGTGATAGACAACATTAGGAATGACCTGATGAACCCCATTCAGGCAACCATTCTGGACTAAAGGCCTTTTTGATGCGGGTTTTTCATGGTTTGTTCTTACTTCTCGTGTTTCCCGACATGGTCAACTGATGGATTTCCCTCATTTCTCCTGCTTCCAAAGCCCGGTCAAAAATGGCCAGTCCGCCAATATATCCATTGAAAAAATTCCCCATTCCCCTTTTCAATACCACGGCCCCAACGGTGAAATCCGATCCATTATCCCCCAATCCATCAGGGAAATAATAGGGATTTTTGGAATGGACCAGTCCGTCTGGCAATCCCGGAAAACCTTTGGTATTTTTAATGGGTTCAGGTGCCCTTTCCTGAAACTCCCCATCCAGATATGATTTGATATACTGCCCGTCATAGGTAAAGGCGATGAAATGCCATTTGTCCCGGCTGAGGGTTTGTCTGCTGGCTGAATAATCACAACTGTATGGAAATGGAGGAGTAGGTCCCCCGGTATCGGAAACATGACCACAAACCTGATTGGCACCATTATAGTGCGGAAGGTCCACAAAAAGTCCGTACTGTCTCTTTCCACCATCGGTATATTCGTTCCACATGCCTCCTACAAACCCTGTACTCCCACGCCACTTTACCCACGCCATAACGGTAATTTCCTGCATTTGCCCATGAATATTAAGGGCACCGGTGTTTTCATGGGAAATAGCCAAAAAAACCTCCTGCTCAAAAACAGCAGCAAAACCTGATAATGGTCCTTCCTCAATTCTTGAAACGGGACCATTCATTTCTTTCAATGGGAAGTTTCCCCTACCTATCGCTTTTCTGTCCATACCTGCCCGTTCTTTAAAATCCCAGACTGCCACCAGCCCATTTTTATCTGCCAATATCTGGGTAGCTTCTTGTCTTCCGAAGCTGGCCTGTACAACAACAATAAACAGCCATACAGTAAACTGAAAAATTCTTTTCCTTATCATTGGTTCAGATTTCTTTGTGAAAAGAAATATTTTTATATTGATTGCTTTTCAATTTTGTAAATTTATAAAATATTACCCTTTCTACCTGATAAATCTAAATGATGAAACAAGTCAATTTTCTAGTAAACAATAGCTTTGTCCTTTTATTCACTTTTGCCCTGGCAGCCGCATCCTGCACCAATCAGGAAGCAGAAGAGACATCGGCCCCGAAACCTCCGAATATTTTATTTATTTTCACAGATGACCATGCTTTCCAGGCGATCAGCGCCTATGGAGACAGGTTGGCAGGCCTGGCACCTACCCCCAATATCGATAGGATTGCCAGGGGGGGCATGCGTTTTGACAGGGCCTATGTCACCAACTCCATTTGTGCTCCTTCCAGAGCCACCATTCTTACAGGAGCACACAGCCATGTCAATGGGCACCGCACGAATGGAGATACTTTTGACGGAACCCAAATCACTTTCCCCAAACTCTTGAAAGAAAACGGCTACACCACGGCCCTGATAGGCAAGTGGCACCTGCGGTCTGCTCCTACGGGTTTTGACCACTGGGAAATCCTTCCTGGCCAGGGGCACTATTACAATCCTGATTTTATTTCCGCCTCAGATACCGGGGCTGTAGAAGGTTATGTTTCTGACCTGATTACGGACAAGTCTCTGGCCTGGCTGGAGGACAATAAAGATAAAGAAAAACCATTCCTTTTGATGCTTCAACACAAGGCACCACACAGGGAATGGGAAAAGGGGCCGGATCACCTTGAGCTATACGAGGATGTGGAATTTCCTGAACCCGCCAACCTATTTGATGATTACAGCAGCCGGGGAACCGCCGCCAAAGAGCAGGACATGACCATTCGGGAAACCATGCAATTGGATTCGGATTTGAAGCTATGGACGGAAGAGAACAAGAACAAAGGTAGTTTTAACCGGACCTATGGCCGCATGAATGAGGAGCAGCGAGCGGCCTGGGATGCGGTTTATGATCCCATCATTGAGGAATTTCAGGAAATGGACCTGCAGGGAGAGGAGCTGGTCCGTTGGAAATACCAACGGTACATGCGCGATTACCTGGCTACCATCCGCTCTGTCGATGACAATGTAGGGAGGGTAATGGATTATCTGGAGGAGAACGGGCTCGATGAAAACACCCTGATTGTCTATACTTCAGACCAGGGTTTTTATTTGGGAGAGCATGGTTGGTTTGACAAGCGTTTTATGTATGAGGAGTCGTTCAGAACGCCCCTACTGATGCAATGGAAGGGTAAAATACCGCAAGGAAGCGTGAATAAAGACCTGGTGTCCAATCTTGATTTTGCCCAGACCTTTCTTGACATAGCCAAGGTGGAAGCACCTGACCGCATGCAGGGCCGGAGCCTGCTTCCCCTAATGATGGGAAATACGCCTGACAACTGGAGGGATTACTTGTATTACCATTACTATGAATTCCCAGGGGTCCATAGCGTACAAAAGCACGAAGGGGTAACCGGAGAGCGGTATAAACTCATGCATTTTTATGAAATCGATGAGTGGGAAATGTATGACCTGGAAAAAGACCCCATGGAAATGAACAATGTTTACGACCATGCCGAATACGACTCTCTCCAGACCAGTCTGAAGGACCGTTTGAAAAGAATAAAAACCCAATATGGGGTCATCCATCCGAAAAGTAATTATTAAACAGCCTTTAAACCCAAAATGATGCGGATCAGCTATTTCATTATTCTAACCCTGCTAATATATGGATGTGGCCAGAGTAAGAGCAATAAAGCAACAAACGACCTGGAAGAACCTGTACAGTTGGAAATCGTGCAGGACGAATCTTCGGGACAAATCCAGGTGTACAGGGAGGGTTTGCCTGAGCAAGCCATACTGGTTCAGGAAGCCAGAGAGGATTTCAGGCCCTATATCCATCCGATCCTTGCCCCTGATGGCGAGGGGATGTTGACAGAATACAGCCCGGGGCACCACCGGCACCAGACAGGTTTATATTGGGGATTCACCCGGGTTAATGACAGGGATTATTTTCACCATCCTGAGGAAAGTCACTGGAGGAAAGTTGCCGCCAATGTACTTGAGGCCAAGGGAGACAAGGTGGCCTGGCAAACCGTTTATGAAATGCTTGACAGCCTGGGGCAACCCATCATGACAGAAACTCAGAATTGGTCTTTTGGTATTCAAGAGGGACAGTATTACCTGGATCTGGAATGGGTCGGGCTGGCAAAAACAGCCATCACCATAGGAAAGTATGATTACGGTGGCTTGTTTCTCCGGATGCCCTGGAAAGAGGGCATGGATGCAGAAGTGATCAATACGGCCAGACAAAAAAATGAAATGGCTGAGGGCCAGCCCTCCATGTGGCTCAATATCGGCATGCAGGTACCCGATCGGGAAAACCGGGCCAACATTGCCCTCTTTGACCATCCTGACAACAGGGGTTATCCCCAAAAATGGCGGGTAGATGGACAATTTGGGGTGGGACCTGCCTACACCCGCGATCAGGATTGGGAAATCGCTTCCGGAGAACAATTGGTATTGAAGCACCGGCTGCTTTTTTATACAGAAGAGTTTCAGGACCTGGAACTAACAGAGGCCTGGGGAGCTTATACCGGAAATACCGGCATGTACAATACTACCGCCCTGTGGAGAATTGCCCAGGAGGAAGGTAGAAAAGCCAAATTTCTAAGTCCCGAGGAAGCGGTGGAAGAAATGACTGTCAAAGCTGGTTTTGAAGTCAATGTTTTTGCTGCAGAACCCATGATCACCCAGCCTATGGCTTTTTGCTGGGACGATAAAGGCAGGCTTTGGGTGGCTGAAAACAGGGATTATGAATCCCGGGGTCACGGGTTTTCCAATGCCGGAGACAGCCGGATCCTGATACTGGAAGACAGCAACGGTGATGGGGTCGCCGATAAAAAAAAGGTTTTCATGGAGGGTTTGGCCTTCCCCGCTGCTTTGGCCGTTGGTTTCGACGGGCTGTATGTAGGGGCACCTCCCAACCTCCTTTTTGTTCCTGACAGAGATAAAGATGACCAGGCAGATGAAGGAGATATTGAAGTGCTGCTTACCGGATGGGGCATCAGAGACCGGCATGAAACCTTAAATAGCCTGCACTGGGGACCTGATGGCTGGCTGTATGGCTTGCAGGGCTTTGCCACCCCTTCCAAAATCCGAAAACCTATCGGAGCCGAAAAAAAGAAGTTGTATTACCATAACGACCCCTTTCCTGAAGATTTACTGGAGTCCGATGGCGTGGACATCAATGGAGGGGTCTGGCGCTACCATCCCACCAAAGATCAATTTGAGGTAGTGGCACATGGATTCAGTAATCCCTGGGGAATAGACTATGATTCCAAAGGCCAATTGATCATGAGTGCCTGCGTGATACCTCACCTCTGGCATGTGGTACCGGGTGGCATTTACCACCGGCAGGGAGGGCAACATTTTAATCCCTATGTGTATGAGGATATCAAAACCATTACGGACCACAGCCACCGGTCGGCACATGGAGGTGCCAGGATTTATCAATCTGATGCTTTTCCCGAGGAAGAAAAAGGTAGGGTTTTCATGGCAAATATTCATGAACACGCCGTTTTGACGGACAAACTCCTTCCCGAGGGGTCCGGTTTTAGCGGGCAGCACGGGGATGATTTTTTATTAGCCAATAATGCCCAGTGGGTCGGTTTCAGCATGGAAATAGGTCCTGAAGGAGCTGTTTATGTACTCGATTGGCACGATGCTGATATCTGTGGGCAAGAGGTGCTCCATGCCGAAACAGGCAGAATCTTCAGGATCATGCCGGAACAATCCCTGGCCGAAAACTGGGAAGGCAGATATGAAGACCTCAACAACCTGCCGGATCAGGAATTGGTGGCTCTTCAGACCAGCAAGAGTGACTGGCATTCCAGAAGGGCACGGGGAATTTTACAGAAAAGAGCCGCCCAGGAAAGTTTAGATAAGGAAACCATTGCCGTACTCAAGGAAATCTTCGCCAATGATAAAAATACCGATTACCGTTTGCGCGCCCTTTGGACCTTGCACCAGGTCAGTGGCTGGCAGGAAGAGGAATTGATCGCCCTTCTGGAGGACCGGGATCCTTATATCCGATCCTGGGCCATCCAACTACTATGCGAAGACAAAAACCCGCCCCAAACTGCCCGGGCAAAGTTTCTGGAACTGGCGGAGCAGGATCCGTCCGCCACCGTACGACTATACCTCGCCGCAGCTCTTCAACGTATTCCAGAAGACTGGAAATGGGAAATGGCAGCTGCCCTGACGCAGCGGGAGGAGGACCAATCCGACCATAATATTCCTAAAATGATTTGGTTTGGAACCGAATACCTGATGGAAGTGGATCCTGAAAGGTTTCTTGGCCTGGCTGCTGAGTCCAATATCCCCCTGCTAACCCGTTTCATCGCGCGAAGAGCTGTAGATGGGGATCTGTTGGCACCTTTGGTAGCCACCATACAGCGGGCTGACCGGAATAAAGCCCAGCTTTTGGAAGGGATGCTTAATGGGATGGAAGGCCGCACTGACCTGGAAGTGCCGGCAAATTGGAAAGAAACTGCGGAACAACTCAATCAAGGCAGCGGGCTGCAGGACCTTGTTGCCCAAATTTCCGCCCGGTTTGGAGATGCCGAAGCTACCCAGAAAGCATTGGCAGCCATACAAAATAAGTCAGAAAGCAAAGAAGTTAAAGTCAGGGCCATACAGATGCTGGCTGCCCAGCAAAAAACAGGGTTAATCCCCTTGCTTCCCAGCCTTTTGGAAGACAGTGAGCTGAGAGGAGCTGCCATTCGTGCCGTAGCCGGCTTTAACAGAGCATCCCTGGGCAAAACCCTGATTGACTTGTATCCCAGCGTTTCTGAAGAAGAAAAAACCGCCATCCTTCAAAGCCTTGCCTCCAGGTCAGTATATGGAAATCTGCTGATGCAGGAAATCAAAACAGGCAACATTACAAAAAAAGAGGTGCCCGTCACCCTGGCCAGACAGTTACATCGGGTAATCGGTAGTGGATTTGTAGAAATATGGGGTCCCATAGAACACGTTCCCAGCGATGAGGCTGCCTATGAGAACTACCGGAAACTACTGACAGCCGATGCCCTGAAACAGGCCGACCTTCAGGCAGGTAAAAAATTATTCATGCAATCTTGTGGAAGCTGCCATAAAATGTTTGGAGAAGGGGCTGACATTGGTCCGGACCTGACAGGATCCAATCGACAAGATCCGGATTACATTCTTTTGAATGTCCTGGAACCCAGTGCTGAAATCCAGGACGCCTACCGACTGGTTATCATTACTACGATGGATGGCAGGACCTATACAGGGAATGTGGTAGCGGAAAGCCCCAGGCAAATCACCTTGAAAATTGCCGGACAAGATCCCGTTCAACTCAATAAATCCAACATACAAAACAAAGAAATTACAGACCTATCGCTCATGCCACCAGGATTGTTCGAGCCCTTGTCCAACCAGGAAGTGGTCAATTTGATGGCCTATCTGCAATCACAAAAAAAAATCAAATAAAGGAGAATCAATAAATTTTTATTCTTAAACCTGCGGCATTGGTCAACAAATGATTCCATTTTGAGGAAGGAGAACCCCATTGGGGTTGGTCTCCAAAAAACTTACCCACTTCATACTGGAATTTATAGTAGACGGCAATGTAGGGGTTAAATTCAAAATTGACTCCGATATTGGGTGCAACTACCCCTCTGGTAAAAATTCTGGTACCATTATCAGCCGTAACAATCATTGGCTCCTCTGATTTGGGAGAAATAAACTGAAACCCTGCATCCGCACCATAAAAAAAAGTCAGGTAATCATTGTAGTAATAATCGTAACGATAGGTCCCTTTTGTGGCTATTAGTTGCTGGTACTGCCCGGTAGCATCCTCCTGACCTTCCGGGATCCTGTCCATGCGGTATATCCCTACATTGAGGCCCCAGGTGACCATATCTGCAGAAAAGGGTGTGAGCTCCTGTCTTCCTGCGGCCAGTTCAATCCCCAAAGCCGGGGAATAAACATCGGCTTGTTTGCCAAATAAATGTTTGTGGGTCATTCCGGCACTGAATTCCAGCTCCTGTGAGAAACCTTGCACCTGGTACAAGCTCATCAAAATCACTGACAATAAGATAATTGGTTTTGTTTTCATGCTAAAGGTGTTCAATCTGCTTATGCGGTTCCGGAATTACCGGGCATAAGCTCACAAATGTTCTTCTTTGGGCTAGACAATTTCTATACCAAAAAGCTTAACTTTGTAAGTAAAACCAGGACCAGGATTGAATCACTCAGCGGACGGAAGATACATATGGCAACATGAGGACTTGCAGGTTCACCTGTTAAAGGAAAAGGCCATTTGGTTAGAGGAAGAGAAATCCTTATTGGTATCAGACACCCATTTTGGCAAAGCCGGACATTTTAGGAAATCAGGGATTCCCATCCCAGAAACCATTCATATAAACGATTACCATAAAATCTATCAGTTGATTTCAACATTGGGGGCTCAGAAAGTTTATTTCCTGGGAGACCTCTTCCATAGTGATCACAATGAGACCTGGGCAGACCTACTTGAATTTCTGGATGAAAATCCAACGGTAAACTTCCATTTGGTCTTGGGCAACCACGATATTTTACCAGCAGAGATTTATCAAAGCAGTCGCCTGCAAATCCATAAACAAGCCTGTATAATGGGAAGGTTTGTATTGAGCCATGAGCCCTTGAAGCAAGTGGCAGAAGGGAAATTGAACATTTGCGGGCACTTACATCCGGGATTGGTTATTAAGGGAAAAAGCAAACAATTTCTCAAATTGCCCTGCTACTATTACACCAGAAACTGTCTGATCATGCCTGCATTCGGAAATTTCACCGGACTGATGAAAATGTCTGCTAAAACCGCAGAAGCCATCCTGGTAACCACCGCTGAAGCCGTGATTCCAATCAAATTAAAAAATAAGGTTGGTTAAGTTAATATACCTGATTAATTTTGAGTTGTATAAATAGCGATGAATGGCCAAATTGCAAAGAAAAAAAACAAAGCTTGGCAGCTATAAGTTTGCCAGCGTGTTATTTAGTATTACCCTGTCTTTGTTAATGATGGGCATATTTGGTGTGATCGTCATTCAGGCCAAAAAATTGACCTCTTTAATCAGGGAAAATATTGAAATACAAGTCTTCCTGAACAAGGATTTGGAAAAATCTTCCATTGAACGACTCATCGGACAGATGGCATCCAAACCGTATGTACTAGAAAAGGAAACTGGAACAAGTATTCAATTTACCTCAAAAGAGGATGCAGCAAGCCTTTTCATGGAGGAAGTGGGAGAAGATTTTACGGCCTTTCTGGACGATAACCCGTTGAGGGATTCATTTACCTTCTCCGTAAAGGATGAATTTCAAACTTCTGAGGAAATTGCTGTTATTGTAACCGAGTTGGAAAAGATCCCCGGTGTTTTTGAGGTAACCTATATGCAGGACATGGTCGCCTCCATCAATGAAAACCTCTTGAAAGTAAGTATTGTGTTGGGTTCACTTATTGTAATATTATTGGTGACCGTGGTCATTCTAATCAGTAATACCATAAAGCTGGCCTTGTTTTCCCAGCGGTTTTTGATCAGAAGCATGCAGTTGGTAGGAGCCACCAAAGGATTTATCCGAAGGCCATTTCTTTGGCGTTCGTTTCTTTATGGAGCCTTAGCCGGAATCATCGCCTCGGGCATAATCTTTACTTTATTGGAATATGGGAAAAATTTCATTGAAGGCTTGCAGCTGTTGTATGATACCGAATTGCTTGTCATGCTTTTTGGAAGTTTAATCTTACTGGGCGCCCTGATGTCATGGCTAAGTACCTATAGATCTATAAACAAATACCTGAACATGTCCCTGGACGAACTTTATTAAAATTATGAATAACAACCCTTTACCTTTTACCAAATACAATTACCGTTTGATGCTGATTGGCATAGCCATAATCGTTTTGGGATTTACCATCATGGGACTGGACCAGCAAATGCATGGCTTTGGTTTTATGGGACTTACCCTGGGGCCTGTCACAGTACTTTTCGGTTTTCTTTTTCAATTTTACGCCATCTTTTATAAAAAAAAATAATTAATGACTTTTTTTGAAGCCATCATTCTGGGTATTGTCCAGGGATTAACGGAATTTTTACCAGTTTCCTCCAGTGGCCATTTGGAAATAGCTGCCGCCTTATTGGGAAGCAGTAAGCTGCCAGAGGAAAGTTTAATGTTTACGGTTGTAGTTCATTTTGCCACTGCCCTAAGTACCCTTGTGGTATTTAGAAAAGATGTCTATGAGATCATTAAGGGGCTCTTCCAGTTCAAAGACAATGAAGAAACCAGGTTTTCGGTTAAAGTGATCCTTTCCATGATCCCAGCGGTAATCATCGGCTTGTTTTTTGAAGAAGAGTTGGAACAACTATTTGGTGGAAAAGTGGTCTTTGTTGGGTTTATGTTATTGATCACCGCTTTGCTCCTTTTCCTTGCTGACCGGGCGAAAAATACAGGGAAGCCGGTTTCATTCGGTCATTCGGTCATCATTGGCTTATCCCAGGCCTTCGCCATGTTGCCGGGAATTTCCAGATCCGGTGCCACCATTTCTACTTCTGTTCTGTTGGGTATTGACAAAAACAGGGCAGCAAGATTTTCTTTTCTCATGGTCGTTCCGCTGATATTGGGGAAAATTGGTAAAGACATTATGGATGGAGCACTGACCTACCAAAACGAACAATTCATTACCCTGTCAGTAGCTTTCATAGCTGCATTTGTTGCCGGCCTTATCGCATGTACCTGGATGATTCAGCTGGTAAGAAAAAGTAAGTTGAGTTATTTTGCCGTTTACTGCCTGGTGGTGGGACTGCTTGCCATATCTTCAGGCTGGTTTTAATGAACAATTTGGAAAAACCATATGGCGCCGTATTTCTGGTAAACAAACCTTATCAATGGACTTCCTTTGATGTGGTAAAAAAAATAAGAAATGCGCTGAAAGTGAAAAAGGTGGGCCATGCAGGAACCCTTGATCCTTTGGCTACCGGATTGCTGATCATTTGCGCCGGCAAAGAAACCAAAAATATAACACACTATCAGGCACAGGAAAAAGAGTATGTCGGTACCATCGTCCTGGGAAAAACCACCGAGTCTTTTGATCTGGAAAGAGAAGTAAAGGAAATCGCCGACCCCCATTTCCTGAAAAAAGAAGCCATTTTTGGGGCTGCCCAGTCTCTGACGGGAGATATCATGCAAATACCTCCCAATCATTCTGCCATCAAAAAAGATGGCAAAAGGGTGTATGAATCTGCCAGGAAGGGCATAGACATGAAGCTGGATCCCAGACCGGTTACCATCAAGACATTTGAAATAACCGGAATAGACCTGCCTGAAATTCATTTTAAAATCGCTTGTTCGAAAGGCACCTATATCAGAAGCATCGCCAGGGATATGGGGGAAATACTAGGCGTCGGTGCTTACCTCTCCGCATTAAAAAGGACAGCCATTGGGGAGTTCAGGTTGGACAATGCCTGGGAACTGGACCTTCTGGTGGATAAAATTAAAAGTGAGCAGCATGAAAATCTATAAATCTCTTGCTGATTTACCCCAATTTAAGGATCCTGTAGTGACCATAGGAACCTTTGACGGAGTTCACCTTGGGCATCAGAAAATCCTCAAAAGGGTAAAGGAATTTGCCCGTAAAATCAAAGGGGAAACCGTTTTGGTTTCATTTTGGCCACACCCCAGGATGGTTTTGTTTCCCGATAGCCATGGCATACAATTGTTAAACACTTTTGATGAAAAAGCCGACTTGCTGGACTCCTTTGGAATAGATCACCTGATCAGCATACCTTTCACGGCTGAATTTTCCGAAATGACATCGGATGATTTTATTCAGGAGATATTGGTAAATAAAATAAAAACTAAAAAATTGGTGATCGGATATGATCACCGCTTTGGCAAGGATAGAGCAGGCGGTTTTGAACACCTGAAAGCCCGACAGGAAAGGTACAAATTTGACCTGGAGGAAATACCACGCCAGGACATTGACGATATTGGCATTAGTAGTACCAAAATCAGAAAGGCACTGAACACTGGAAATATCGGGATCGCCAATGAGTTTCTGGGCAGGCCCTATCAATTGGAAGGAACTGTTGTAGAGGGAGATAAAATAGGTCGCACGATAGGATTTCCTACCGCCAACATACGGGTGGAAGAAGCTGATAAACTGGTACCGGCAGATGCAGCTTATCTGGTTAAGGTAGAGATTGAGGAAGAAAGTTTCGCTGGGATGCTAAATATCGGCAACAGGCCTACGGTAAGCGGAAGCAAAAAAAGTATTGAAGTTCATATTCTGGACTTTCAAAAAGAGATTTATGGTAAAAACATACGCATCATGTTCCTGGATTTTTTGAGAGCCCAAAAAAAATTCGCAAATTTAATAGACCTGAAAACACAGCTGGAAAAGGACAGGCAAATGGCAGCAAAATTTTTCGGTAAAGAAAAACACGACTCAAATGATAAATAAAGTGGTAGCCGACGCTCCTGAAGCCATTCATGACATCACTGATGGAGCAGTGCTTTTGTTGGGTGGCTTTGGGCTCTGTGGTATACCAGAGGCTGCCATTCAGGCCCTGATTTTTAGGGATTTGAAGCAATTGACCTGCATTTCCAATAATGCCGGAGTGGATGATTTCGGAATTGGCCTTTTATTGAAAAAGAGAATGATCAGGAAATTAATTGCCAGCTATGTTGGAGAGAATGCCGAATTCGAAAAACAATTTGTGGCAGGAGACCTTGAGCTGGAACTGATCCCACAGGGAACCCTGGCAGAACGTATAAGGGCCGGAGGCGCTGGTATTCCTGCATTCTTTACCCCTACCGGGATAGGATCAGATGTGGCGAAAGGCAAGGAAATCAGGGAGTTTGACGGCAGGTTATTCCTATTGGAAAGGTGGATCAAAGCCGATTTTGCACTGATCAAAGCCTGGAAAGGTGATACTGCAGGCAATTTGATTTACAGGGGAACAGCCAGAAACTTCAACCCCCTCATGGCTGCCGCCGGGAAAATTACCATCGCAGAAGTAGAAGAACTTGTACCTGCGGGGGAGTTGGACCCCAACCATATACATACTCCCGGGATATATGTTCAGCGCATTTTTCAGGGAGAAGCCTATGAAAAAAGAATTGAAAACGTCACCGTTTCAGCCTAACCCTCTCAGAAAATGCTCAGCAAAACCCAAATCGCCAGGAGAATAGCCAAAGAAATCAAAAATGGCCAATATATCAATTTGGGTATTGGCATACCCACCCTGGTGGCCAATTATATACCTGACCACCTGCAAGTGGTCTTGCAATCTGAAAATGGCTTGCTTGGTATAGGGCCTTTCCCCAAATCAGCAGACACCGATCCTGACCTGGTGAATGCCGGAAAAGAAACCATTTCCATGGTCAAAGGTTCTTCCTTGTTTGATTCCGCCGAAGCATTCGCCATGATCCGGGGTGGGCATATCGACATGGCCATCCTGGGTGCGCTGGAGGTGTCTGAAAACGGAGATATTAGCAATTGGAAGATATCATCAGGACTTATTAAGGGTGTAGGAGGAGCTTTGGATCTGGTGGCATCTGAAGCCCGGCTATTTGTAGCGATGCATCATTGCCACAAAGACGGGAGTTCCAAATTATTGAAAGAATGTAAATTACCCCTAACCGGAATAAAATGTGTTCATAAAATCTTTACCGACCTCGGCATTTTCAGTATACTTCCGGAGGGTGGATTTAAATTACTGGAAAGAGCTCCGGGAGTAACTTTAGATGAAATCAGAGACAAGACAGCCGGTAAATTAGTGATCAAGGGAGAAATCCCGGAAATGGAAAGTTTTGATTAAGGTTGATGCCAACTGTTTCAACATTCTTTGCTAGTTTTGTGTCCTCAAAACAAAAAAAATGAAAAAATCTGAAATCAAGTTTTCCGTATCCCTAGACGATAAAAATTTACCTAAAAGCATAGAATGGGATGCTTCGGATAAAGAAGCTGAAGGTTTGGAATCTACCAGGAGTATAAGCCTGAATGTATGGGACAATCTCAATCAAAGTACCCTGAGGATTGACCTGTGGACCAACGAAATGTCAGTTGCAGAAATGAAGCGGTTTTACATCGATATTTTGGGTGGTATGGGACAGACCATTTTGAACAGTACCGGTGATGAGTATTTTTCCGAAGAAATAAAAGCCCTTTGTGACCGCCTGGTCACCCATGTCAACGAGGAAAACAAATCAAAATAATAGCCATAAATAGATTGGCCCATTTAATTCCGGGCTTTTTTTTATCTGCCTGCAAATTCTTTATGGCCTGCCGTTTTATTACCCCACCGATGACAGGTATCAAAAAACATGGTCACTGGCATTAGGAAAAGGCAGTTTTTTCTAATGGGCTTTCCCGGGGCTACCAACATGGGTCCCTACCAAGTTTGTTTTTTAACCCGAATTATGCTTTAGTTTCGTTATTTAGGCTGAAATTGCAAGAAAATCAGGAAGTTTGGAAACTATCACCGCTATCGTGAAGTTCAAAACTGCAACAAAGTGACTGATTTTGAAGTAATTTCAGTCTGCAATAGCATTCCTAATGCATATTTCGGGTTTAAGGCTGTCGTTACAATTTTTACGTCGGGTTAAAAGGGCAAAATAAACAGGAAAAAAATGCTCCCTCGAGGATGGTTTGGATTATTGCTGCTTCATGGTCAGCACTCAGCCAGCAATACCATGGACCATCCAATGGAGAATACGGCAATCCCTAAATCTTATAGTGAAAATATCTTTATTTTTCCTTACCTTAAACTAAAATTAACCGTTTAAAAATAAAACGTTGCTTCATCATTAATCTATGATAGAAAAAGGCATATTTTAAAATATAAACAATGATTATGAAATTTTGACCAACCTATCTACGCAATACGCAAATCTAAACCCTAATGAATCATGAGCAAAATTACCAAAGCATTTAGGTTATCCTTTTGGATGGTAACGCTGGGTTATTTCCTTTTCATTGTTCAGGCAAATGGCCAAAACACCGTTTCGGTTTCAGGAAAGGTCGTTGAATCAGAAAGCAATGAGCCACTGATCGGTGTAAATATCCTGGTGAAAGGAAAAGTAATAGGCACCATAACTGATATCAATGGTAATTTCACCCTACAAATCAGTCAGCCACCACCCCATACTTTGGTGTTTTCCATGATAGGCTTTGCCAGCCAGGAAGTGACCATAACGGAAAATCAGGTATCCGAACTTCTTGTTACCCTGGAAGAACAAACCATGCTGGGTCAGGAAGTGGTAGTTTCTGCCTCCCGGGTAGAAGAAAGTATCCTCCAATCACCGGTAACCATTGAAAAAATGGATATCCTGGATATCAGAGAAACTGCCAGTGATACTTATTATAAAGCCATTGCCAATCTGAAAGGCGTGGATGTAACCAGCACCTCCATCAATTTTCAAATCTTAAATGCCCGGGGCTTTAATTCTACAGGGAATACTCGTTTTGTCCAATTGACAGATGGAATGGATACCCAGGCCCCTGCCCTGAACTTTCCGATTGGCAATCTCAATGGACCGTCAGAATTGGACGTGGAAAGTGTGGAGTTTATTCCAGGAGCTTCATCTGCGCTATATGGACCCAATGCCTTTAATGGGATATTGTTGATCAACAGCAAAAGTCCCTTTGAGTACCAGGGCCTGAGTGCCTTTTACAAGCAGGGCATCAACCATGTGGGAGGAAGAGCAGGAGAGCCCGCTTCCCCCCAACCCATGTTTGAAGGTTCCCTGCGCTATGCCCATGCATTTAATAATAAACTGGCTTTCAAGATCAGTGCATCCTTTATGGAGGCGGAAGACTGGTACGGTACCGACCAGACAGATCTCAATGAAAACTCGCAGGGCGACTTGCCCTTTAATCCCGGTGAAAACAGGGTTCATGTGTTTGGAGATGAAGTATCCAACAATATCGGTTTATTGAGAAATGTTGGCGCCATACAACAGCAGGCCAATGCTTTTGGTCTGGGAGGCTATATCGCCAGTATTCCGGATCAGGTAGTTTCGCGAACAGGATATGATGAGCGGGACCTGGTGGATTACGGTGCCAAAAACTATAAAGTAAGCGGAGCAGTCCACTATCGGGTAAATGACAGGGCTGAATTGTCCTATACCCTCAATTACGGTTCGGGCACCTCGGTATACACAGGTGCCCAACGCTATTCTTTAAACAATTTCAATATTACCCAGCACAAACTGGAGCTGAAGGCAGACAACTATTTTGTTCGGGGGTATACTACCCGGGAAAATTCAGGTGACTCCTATATTGCCGACCTAACGGGGGTAAATATCAACGATGAATGGAAAGGTAATGCCCAGTGGTTTGGAGAGTATACCATAAACTACATGGGAGCCCTTGCCCTGCAGCAGGTTGCTCCGGGAACATTGGGATCAACCGAGCAACAGGCTGAAGCGCACCGCTTTGCCCGGACACAGGCTGATCAGGGACGTTACGTGCCAGGATCGCCAGAATTTCAAAATTCCGAACAAAACATCAGGGCTGATTTTATACCCCAGGGCTCCTTGTTCAATGACCGATCCAGGATGTATATGACAGAGGGCCAATACGATTTTAAAAACGAAATCGACTTCATGGACTTGCAGGTAGGAGCCTCCTACCGGGTTTATGACCTCAGGTCCAACGGGACTATTTTTGCAGACGTAGAAGGGAATGATATTTCGGTCACCGAATTTGGTGGTTATGCCCAGGCTTCAAAACGCATATTAGAAGAAAAACTAAAAATCACCGGATCGGTCAGGTATGACAAGAATGAAAATTTTGACGGGCAGTTTAGTCCAAGAATATCCGGGGTATTCACCGAGGGAAACAGTAATTTCCGGCTATCCTATCAGACAGGATTCCGGATGCCCACTACCCAGGCGCAACACATCGATTTAAATGTGGTTTCTGCGAGGCTGATTTCCGGATTGCCTTACTACAGAGAAAAATACAAGGTATTCGAAAATGCATTTTCCCTGGCCTCTGTACAACAATACTCAGAGGCCGTAGCTGCAGGTGCCAGTCCGGTAGCTGCTTCTGCTACCAATTTATTGGAGCAGGTGACGGATTTACCTGCCCTAAGACCAGAAAAGGTCAACTCTATTGAAGTTGGATACAAGGGTTTATTAGCTGATAACCGATTGCTGGTCGACATGGCTTATTATTACAACCTGTACAACGATTTCATCTCCCAAACAGCCATCAGGAAAGCACCCGGACCGGTTTATCCCGGTGCCTCACCCACCACCGATCAGGGTGCCATTAATGCGGTCAATGCCCCTACCCTTTTGACTCCGGTAACTATTCCCGGCCAGGAAAATACCTTCCAGACCTATACCAACATTGTAGACCGGGAAGTTCGGGCACATGGTGCTGTCATAGGAATCTCCTATAGCCTGCCAAATAATTACACCATTGGGGGAAATTATAATTTCAACCGTTTGATTACCGCCTTCGAGGAAGGGTTTCTATCCGAATTCAATACCCCTGAACACAAATACAATATCCAATTTGGGAATAGAAAGGTCGCCAAAAATATGGGATTCAATGTGAGCTACCGCTACCAGACGGCATTTAGATGGGAATCATCTTTTGCAAGGGGTGATGTACCCGAAGTACATAATGTAGACGCACAGGTGTCTTATAAACTGAGAAGTCTTAAATCTGTGGTAAAATTGGGTGGCTCCAATATTTTCAACAACCGGTATTTTCTTAATTTCGGCGGTCCTACCATCGGTGCCATCTATTACCTTTCTATAACCTTCGATGAGCTGTTAAATTAACCCCAGGAAAAATGAAACGGAATTTGAATTACATTTCTATATTTCTCCTTTTGTTATTGGGAGCCTGTGATGGGTTTTATGAGTTTCCGGAACCGACTGATGCAGCTCCCGATCCCGGGCAGGTCGATTTCAGTAAAACCATCGCCATCGGAAGTTCTGTTACTGCCGGGGTAATGGACGGAGCTTTGTATAACCGCGGTCAGCAGCATTCTTATGTAGCAATTCTTGCCGAGCAGTTAAAAGAAGTCGGCGGAGGAGCATTTAACCTGCCTGATATCAATGCAGAAGTAGGATCTTATGTGTTAAGTCCTCCTGGGAGCAATATCGGAAGACTGATACTCAGGGCGGACCCCAATTCCGGGGCTGTCATTCCTGCCCCTATTGTCCCGGGAAATCCCCTGCTTCCTTACGAAGGAAATCGGGCAGAAATCAACAATTTTGGCGTAAATGGCATGAACCTGGCAGCTGCTTTGTCCCCTCAAACAGGAAATATCAATGCCCCTGATCATCCCATGTTTAACCTGCACTATGCCCGTTTTGCCAGTAATCCGGGAACTTCCACACTCATCGGTGATGCTGCAGCTGCAATGGGCAATGGCGGTACTTTTTTTGTGTTTTGGTTGGGTAAAAACGATGTGCTCCCCTATGCCCTGCAGGGAGGTGCCAATGAGCTACTCCTTCCAACTGATGAAGATTTTGAACAGTTGTACCAAACGGCGCTAGGCAGCATCTTACAGGCCAGTCCGGAGGCAAAAGGGGCCGTTGGAAATATACCCAATTTGAATAGCCTGCCTTTTTTTAGTACAATAAGTTGGAATGCGCTTCCCTTAAATCAGGCATTTGCCTCCCTGGCAAATGGCGCTTTTTCAGATTACAACCGGGCCTTGGAGGAGGTCGAACAGGCAGGTTTGATCAGCGACAATGAGAAAAACCTGCGTAACATATCCTTTCAGCCTGGGCTGAACGGATTTCTCATGGAAGACAAAACCCTGACAGACCTCAATGAAATGGGCATTCCATCTATTCGGTTGAGTAATCCAAATGACAAAGTAGCTTTAACCCTGGCCACCGTATTGGGTGAGTCAGTCGGTGATAATTCAACTGCCATCAGGGGTGTCACCGTTCCAGTAGGAGATGAATTTGTACTTTTACCTTCAGAACAAGAACTGCTGGAAGAAAAAATAAGCACCTTCAACAGCATCATTCAGTCTGCGGTAGCCTCCCAGAGCGAAAGGTTGGTATTGGTAGATGTCAATGACTTTTTAGACCAGGTGGCTTCTGGAACCATCAATGCAGGATCCGTTCCCCTGACCAATTCTATCATCCCACCCAATGGAGGATTTTCTGTGGATGGCGTGCATACGAATGCCAGGGCCAACGCCTTCCTGGCTAATTTCTTTATCGATGCCTTACAGTCGAAATGGGGAAGTACGATCCCAAAGGTTAATCCCAATGCCTTTATGGGGAATGATCTTCCCAGGTAAAACCTGATAAGAATGGAGCAAACAGCCGTCATTATCCTTTCTGCAGGTAATTCCAGCAGGTTGGGAAAGCCCAAACAACTCCTGGAATATGAGGGCATGACCTTGATTGAAAGGGCAATCCTTACTGCCCAAAAGGCAAATTGTCATCCGGTAATTGTCGTCACCGGGGCTTACCAAAAAGAAATAGAAAGGCTAATCAAGCCTTATGAAGTGGAGATCCTGAATAACCCCATTTGGGAACAGGGAATGGGCACTTCAGTTAGCCTTGGAATAAAACAGTTACAAAATTCAGCAGAAGTAAAACAAGCCCTTGTCATGTTATCCGATCAGCCATTTGTGGATAAAAACCACTTGGAAGAATTGATCCGGATAAAATACCTGAAGAAAAAAAGTATTGTGGCTTCCCATTATAATAACCGGTTGGGTGTACCGGTCATATTTGACCGAAGCTGCTTTTCCGCTCTTGAAAAACTAACGGGACCTGAAGGAGCAAGGAAAATTATCCATTCTCAAAAAGAAAAAACGGCCTCGGTACCATTCGACCTTGGTAAAATTGACATCGATACCCCGGAAGATTATGAAGCTTTATTAGCTGGTAATTTGGACTATTTTTGATTCAATCAAGCCCACTTTTTGATGGAGTGCCCTTTAAAGGCATAAAACATCAGGTAAAGGTAACAAGGCACCAAAACCCAATATGCTTCCCTTAAACCAATTTCATCAGCGAAATAGCCATATATCATAGGCAAAATAGCATTTCCGCATAGTCCCATAATCAAAATCGAAGCCCCCAGCTTGGTAAATTTCCCGAGGCCATCCAGGGCCAATGGCCAAATCCCAGCCCAAACCAGGGAATTGGCCAATCCCAATAATACCACAAACCAAATCGATATGTCCACCTGCAGTCCCAGAATGTTAACGTCTCCCTGAAACCATAGGATGGCAAAAGTGAAAATCAGTCCCATGGTGGTAAATGCTTTCAAAACCGTAACCTGAGAAAGAAACCTGGGAATGGCAATGATACCAAATATATAACCGGCAATCATGGCTGCCAGGGTGTAGGAAGGAAACACCTTGGCAGCCAGAAGAGAAATGTCCATTGAAATGGCATAGCTCATGATGGTATCGATGGCGATCACCTGGGTGCCTACATGAAGAAAAATGGCCAGTGCACCCAAAATCAAATGGGGGAATTGCAGGATATATGACTTATCCGCATTGGCCCGGGAAACGGATTCCGTTTCATTTTCTGTATTGATTTCGGGCAATGGGGAAATGCGAACCAGAATGCCTAAAATCACCAAAACCGTTCCCACAATGGTGTAAGGCACGATTACCCTACTGACCAATTCATCCAAAAAAATATTTCTCTCCAATTCACCCATGGCCGGTAACTGCGAGATGATCTCATCATCAGATACCCTGAGTATGACGGCTGCAAATATCAAGGGTGCCAATATCCCTGCCCCTTTGTTTAGGATTCCCATGATGCTGATCCTTTGCGCAGCACTTTCCTTAGGCCCCAGAATGGTAATGTAAGGATTAGCAGCAGTTTGTAATACCGCCAATCCTGCACCAATCATAAACAATCCTAACAGAAACAGTTCGTAAGTCCTAACCATTGCCGCCGGCACAAAAACAAAAGCGCCCAGTGCCATCACCCAAAAACCGACCATCATCCCTTTTTTAAAACCCACTGCCTTTAGCAAATATGAAGCCGGAACTGAAAAAATAAAGTAAGAGATGTAAAAAGCAAAGGCAACCAGGTAGGACTGAAAATTATTCAGTTCACAGGCGATTTTAAAATAAGGAATTAATATGGCATTGACCCAGGACACAAAACCAAAAATAAAGAACAAACCACCAATAATGGCGATCGATATATAGGTTTGCCTTGGGTTTAAAGAACCAATTTCAACGGTTTGGGTTTTGGACATTACTAAAATCTACTATCAGTTAAACGAATACCCGGAACCCAGCAGTGAAGCTGCCGCTTCATCCAAATAAAGGGCACAATCAGGGTGATCCTGAAGAATACTGGCCGGAAATTCCGGGCTTACTTTGTTTTCCAGGCAGGATTTGACGGCATTTGCCTTTCTTTTGTCCGGAACAGAACAAATGATTTTCTTTGATTTCATGATTTGATGGATAGACATACTGATGGCTTGTCTGGGTACAGCCTCCAGGTCAGGAAACCATCCTTCACCTAACTGCTGTTTCCTGCAAGCCTCATCCAGGTCTACGACCAGATATGGTTTCTCTGTTTCAAAATCTGCCGGTGGATCATTGAATGCCAAATGTCCATTCTCACCTATTCCTACCAGGGCTACATCTATGGGATGTTTCAAAATAAGCTTACCCAATCGTTCTGTTTCCTTCTCAGGGTCTTCCTCCCCGTCAATCAGGAAATAGTTCTTCAATTCCTTTACCTCATCCAAAAACCTTTCCTTGAGGTATTTCCTGAAACTGGCAGGGTGGGTTATGGGCAACCCCAGGTACTCATCCAGGTGAAACATGGTCACTTTACTCCAGTCTATCTCCTGATGGCTCAATAAGGCTTTCAGGGTTTCGAATTGACTGGTACCGGTGGCAAGAATAATATTTGCTGCCCCTCTGCTTTTAATGGCAGACAAGATTGCTTCAGCAGCATGATCCCCTGCTACTTTTCCCATTTCATTTGGGTCTTTGCGCTTATAAATTTTCATTCAATTGGTCTATTGATTCTATTAAAGATTAAAAGTGGTGGAAAAAGGGGGTAATACCAAAAGCTTTGAAAGCTTTGCTGTTTTTTCCTGTTGCTTTGGTATCAAACGGTCAAAATATTGGTATTCCCTCCTTTACTCAATTCCACATCTACCGGTTGATTGTTTCGCCAGGCTCCCCTGGTAAAGTCCGGCACATCAATGGTTTCGCTCCTGTTGGCCACAGACCATTCGCTTAAAGGGCCTATTGCACTCCAGGCGGCTGCATCGTAGACATCCATATCCAGGGGTATGCCATTTCTAAGGCAGTCAATTAAACGCCAATCCATTAAAAAATCCATGCCCCCATGGCCTCCAATTTGCCTGGCCAGTTCACCTATTTTCTTTACGATAGGCGGATAATATTTTTCTTCTAGCTCCTTCATCTCTTCCTCTGCCAACCAACCTTCATGACCTAGGGCTATTTTCCCAGGTTCAGGATACTTTTGGGCATAAGCTTTGGTACCACTAATGGTGTGCAGGCGGGAATAGGGTCTGGGAGAGGTGACATCATGCTGCAACATAATGGTTCGTCCCTGGTGTGTTTTAATCGTAGTGGTATTCATATTGCCTCGATAGCTTTTTCCGGCAAATTCCTGGTAGAACTCGTCCTTGGCAGCAAGCGCCTTTGCTTTTTCTCCCATCATGAAATCATTGCTGGAAACCGCCGTCAGGTAATCCATCTGGTCTCCACGGTTGATGTTCATGACCTGGGCTACCGGACCCAATCCATGGGTGGGATACAGGTTTCCGTTGCGCAGGTTTTGTTTGAGCCGCCACATGTCATAATACTTGGTTTTGGAAAAATTTCCATCCAGGATATCATGGATATAGGCACCTTCTCCATGAATGATCTCCCCGAAAAACCCTTGCCTGGTAAGGTTTAAAGTCAGCAATTCAAAAAAATCATAGCAGGTATTTTCCAGCATCATGCAATGCTTCCGGGTTTTTTCAGAAGTCTCTACCAGCTGCCAACACTCTTCGAGGCTAATGGCTGCAGGTACTTCTGTCGCGGCATGTTTTCCCTGTTCCATGGCATACACGGCCATGGGAGCATGCAGGTACCAGGGAGTAGCAATATAAATCAGATCTAAATCTTCTGATTCACACATTTCTTTCCAGGCATCTTCAGTGCCAGTATATACCGTCGGGTTATGGGGAGTATCTTTAATCCTGTCTTTGACATGAGCTATCCTTTCCGGCCTGAGGTCACAAAGGGCCTTGATCTCCACACCTTCAATTTTGCTCATTCTGACCACAGCCCCTGGCCCCCTGTTTCCCAGTCCTACAAAGCCAATCCTTACCTTTTCCAGGGGAGCTGCTGCATAACCACACATGTTAAAATCAGCCGGATGGTTTAAAGCCACTTGCTGATTCGTAGCCGCCTTAATTTCTGAGGACCAGCCAGATAAACCTGCCAGTCCCAATATACTTCCTGCTTTTAGAAAATCTCTTCTATTCTTTTTCATCTGTTTATAATTTGATTTTTAATGGTCAGATGGAATCTTTGACGATTAAAATAATCATTGCCCTATGTGTTTAATGATGATTTTAATCGTGTCGATTTCATCTTAAATATTACCACTAATTGACAAAAATTACCCATTGACAACCTAAACAAATTGTCCCTGTGAAAAATAAAAATACTTTTAAATTTCAGAAAAATAAAATATATTGGAAGGAATCCTTCAAACCAAAGGATAATTCAATGTAAAAGCCCATTTTACCTAATATATTAATCATGAATAAAACCAGTCAACCAGACCTTAAAAGAGATCCTGAATTGGGGTCTCCCGCTTCTTCAGATGTGACCACTTCCCGGAGACTGCTCTCCATTGATGCCTTGAGAGGATTTGACATGTTGCTGATAGCCGGAGGAGGTACTTTTTTGGTCTTGCTGAAGGGTAAAACAGGAATAGCCGCACTGGACTGGATCGCCAATCAGCTTACCCACCCGGAATGGAATGGCTTTACTTTTTATGATTTTATCTTTCCCCTGTTTTTATTTATTGCAGGTGTTTCCCTGACTTTTTCATTGAATAAGGGCAGGTCCCTGGGGCTATCCAAATTTACCCTTTACAGGAAAACCTTTATCAGAATGCTAATTTTGATTTTGTTGGGCATTCTCTATAAAAATGCTCCCATTCCTTTTTTTGAACCCGACCAAATCAGGTTAGGCAGTGTACTGGGAAGGATTGGTTTGGCAACTTTTGTTTCCACCCTCCTGTTTCTGAACCTGGACTTTACCAAAAGATTGATTACAGGACTGGTCATACTCTTCTTATATTATGGGGCATTGTATTTGATTCCTGTACCTGGTTTCGGCGCAGGAGACCTTAGCATAGAAGGCAATTTGGTAGGCTGGTTTGACAGAACCTTTCTGCCGGGAAG
The DNA here is from genome assembly GCF_010993705.1 of Cyclobacterium sp. SYSU L10401. GTDB lineage: Bacteria > Bacteroidota > Bacteroidia > Cytophagales > Cyclobacteriaceae > Cyclobacterium. The sequence continues at coordinate 151,069 of NZ_WOFO01000002.1, forward strand.
GCTATTACAGGGCAATTATGATGAGTTGGGTCTGCTCACCCAGATACCTGCCCTTTGTCTGACCATTTTTGGTACGCTGGCGGGAGAAATTCTGGGTAAGGCCTGGCTGGATAACCGAAAGATAAAATACCTTAGCCTGGCAGGAGTCATAGGAATCGCCGTAGGTTTGCTTTGGAGCCTTCATTTCCCCATCAACAAACACCTGTGGACCAGCTCCTTCATCCTTTTGACCACAGGTATGGCATTCTTGTTTTTAATGTTGTTTTATTTGGTCATTGATGTATGGAAAATCAGAAAATGGGCATTTTTTTTCCAGGTCATTGGCTTGAATTCCCTAACAATTTATTTTGCCTACAGTTTCATCAATTTCAATTATACCAGCAGCAAATTATTTAGCGGTTTATATGCTCCTTTACCTGAGGATTGGCATCCTGTTTTCCAGGCATTCGGTGCTTTTTTGCTGGTGTGGGTTTTTCTTTATATCCTTTACCGCCTTAAAATATTTGTCAAAGTTTAAACCCCTAAATGGCACTTGCCATGGCTGTTGCTATTTGCATCAAAGCAGCACTTTCTTCCGCAGAAAATTCGTAGGGATCCTTTTTGGCTATGCCAAGTGTTCCATAGAGCTTCCCATCCAAAAGCATGGGAGCAGTAATGGCACCTTCTACCCTGGTATCCTTGGCACCTGGCCTTACCACTCCGGAATCATCGGATTGCAGGTTACATACCTGAACGGCTTCTTTTCTCTCAGCAGCGATGCCTGCCATTCCTTTGCCCACCGGGATCTGAGACATTTTGGGCAATAAAAATTCCGGTATTCCTACCTGGGCCTTTAATTCCAAAAGCTTGCTTTCTTTATCCAACACATGGATAGTACCGGTGACACAGGAAAAGGCTGAAAGGGTTTCTTCCAACCAGAGCTGCCAGTCTGGATCTGAACTGGTTTTGATCAAATGGGATAGCTTTTCAGTCTGCATAGAAGATACATTTATAAGTTAAGGTTTAGCTGCAATATTAAGGAATTACTACTTACTTTTTAAGCATTAATGTATAAATTCGTAAAAACAAAAACCAGGCATATGCAATTATTTTTCGAGGAAAACATCAGTGGAGAATCCTTTGAACTGGAGGCAAAAGAATCGAACCACCTGGTCAAAGTTTTACGAAAAAACATTGGTGACACCGTCCTGTTTACCAATGGCAAGGGCTCAATTTTTACCTGCATGATTGAAGATAATCATTCCAAAAAGTGTAAACTAAAAATTATATCCCAGGATTTTTCTCCTCTCGAAAAATACCATATTCACCTGGCCATCGCTCCTACCAAAAACATGGACCGGATGGAATGGATGTTGGAAAAAATCACCGAATTGGGATTCAATGAAATCACTTTCCTCAAAACGACCCATATAGAGAGAAATCAGGTTAATTTTGATCGGTTGGAAAAAAAGCTCATAGCTGCCTGTAAGCAAAGCTATAAAGCATGGCTGCCCGTAATGAATGAAATCACAGCATTTGATGACTTCATATCTGATGGAAGTTTTGCTACTTACGAAAGATTCATTGCCTATCTGGATAAAGAAAATAACCGGCATTTGTATCAGTTGGCCAGTCCCAACCAATCCTATCTGGTCCTGGTTGGTCCGGAAGGAGATTTCAGTCCGGGGGAAATTACATTGGCTTTGGAAGAGGGATTTAAACCCTGTTCCCTGGGAAAACACCGATTAAGAACAGAAACAGCAGGCATGGCCGTAGTGCACACGCTTAATTTGCTCCATTGTTAATCTCCTCCGAGATCCTAGCCAGGTCGGTTTTAATAATAAAAATTATGATGAAAACCTGGCATCATAATAGGCCAGGGCCTTTTCCAGATCTTCCGGAACATCAATGGCTACTGCCTGATGTTCGGTTTTTACCATTTTAACCTTGTAACCATTTTCAAGTAGCCGCAACTGTTCCAACATTTCAATTTTTTCCAAAGGTGATTTCTCCCAGCCCGTAAATGCCATCAGCAGTTCCTTTTTGTAAGCGTAAATGCCAATATGCCTGAAATATACCGGCTTACTGCTTTCATCCCGTGGGTACGGTACCGGGGACCTGCTGAAATAGAGGGAAAACCCCTTTGCATCCACCACTACTTTTACAATATTGGGATTATGAATCAGGTCTTGCCCCTTTATGGGACTCATCAATGAGGCTACTTCTACCTGTGGATCAGCGAAAACTGCAATCAAATCTGAAAGGGAACTGCTGTCCTGAAAGGGCTCATCACCCTGCACATTGACAATAATGTCTGCATCAAGGGATGCTGCAGCTTCGGCAATCCTGTCTGAGCCACTTTCATGTTCTTTTTGACTAAAAAATACCCTTCCTCCCTCATTTTCTACCGCCATGGCAATGTCCTGATGATCAGTCACTACCATGACCTCATCAAAAACCCCGGTGGCCAGGGTACTGAGATAGGTCCTTGCAATCAATGGTTTTCCCCTTAGGTCTGCCAATAGTTTTGCCGGAAACCTGGTCGCCCCAAATCTTGCAGGAATTAATGCTATGGTCTTCATTTATTCAAAATACTGTTTTAACTTTATAAGGTTATCAAATTCGATCAGATTTTGGCTTTGTCCAACACAAATCCTTAGACGAATGGATGTGCAAAACTAATGAATTTTACTTCAATATGAGGAAACAGGCTTGGGTAATAAAAATTTGTGATCAAGCCCTTAAAAAAATGTTTATGAAAAATAATGTAAAAAGTCTTTGGCTGATGTCCTTGCTTTTTCTGTTGTCCGGCACCTTATCCATGGGGCAGGGACAAGAGGAATTTGTTGCAAATAATTATGATAAAAAGGAATATTCTGTGCCTATGCGGGATGGTACCAGCCTTCATACAGTGGTTTATAGCCCTAAAGACAAATCCGGGACCTATCCCATGCTGATGCAAAGAACACCTTACAGTGCCGGACCATACGGTGAGGGCAACATGAAAAACAGTTTGGGGCCCTCCTCCTTTCTTATGGAAGATGGGTACATCTTTGTGTATCAGGATGTCAGGGGAAGGTGGATGTCAGAGGGAAGCTATGACAATATGCGTCCTACTTTAAATGAAAGAAGTGACGATCCTCAAAAAATTGATGAAAGCACTGATACCTATGACACAATAGAATGGTTACTGGCCAATGTAGACAATCACAATGGAAAAGTGGGGCAATGGGGCATCAGTTATCCCGGGTTTTATAGTGCGGCAGCACTTCCTTTTGCTCATCCCAACCTGAAAGCCGTTTCTCCTCAAGCACCTATTGGAGATTTTTATTTTGATGATTTCCATCATAATGGAGCTTATTTCTTGAGCTATTGGTTGGCTACAAGTGTGTTTGGCTACCAAAAGGAAGAACCTACAACTGAAGCCTGGTATGATATGGTGAACCCGGGAACCAACGATGGCTATCAGTTTTTTATGGATATGGGTCCGTTGAAAAATGCTGACAAATATTATGGAGAGGATAATTTCTTTTGGCAACAGCTAAAAAACAACCCGGATTACAATGAATTCTGGAAGGAAAGAAGCATTATCCCACACCTGAAAGATGTTTCTCCTGCCGTTATGGTCGTAGGAGGATGGTTTGATGCAGAGGACCTCTATGGGCCTTTGACCATTTACAAAACCATAGAAAAAAATAATCCTGAGACCTACAATAGTCTGGTAATGGGGCCCTGGTCTCACGGAGACTGGTCAAGGGAAAAGGGTCCACAGGTGGTTTCCAACATGTATTTTGGAGATTCCATCTCCACCTGGTACCAAAAAGAAGTAGAAAGAAAATTTTTCCATCATTTTCTTAAAGAGGAATCAGAAGGGGGCCCCGGATTACCTGAAGCCTATATGTTTGATACAGGATTGAACCAATGGGAAGAGTTTCAGGAATGGCCTCCAAAAGAAAGTGAGTGGACGAGCTTTTACCTACAGGAAAATGGAGGGCTTTCTCAGGATAAACCTACTGGAAATAGGTTTTCAACCTTTGAGTCCGACCCTGCCAAGCCTGTTCCTTACAGCCAGGATATCAAAATCACTTTCACTCCCAGAAAATACATGGCAGATGACCAGCGATTTGCTGCCAGAAGACCTGATGTCCTGACCTTTGAAACATCCGTTTTAGAAGAAGATATCACACTGGCCGGGGAAATCATGGCCCAGCTGAAAGTGGCTACCTCGCAGACAGATGCAGACTGGGTGGTGAAGTTGATCGATGTTTTTCCTGCTGACCATCCCAATCACCCTTATGTGCAGGATGGTGTAGACATGGGAAATTACCACCTGATGGTGAGGTCAGAGGTCATTCGGGGCAGGTATAGGGAAAGTTTTGAAAAGCCCATCCCCTTTGTTCCCGATCAAATTACGGATGTAGATTTTCAATTACAGGATGTTTATCATACCTTTAAGAAAGGGCATAAAATCCAGATCCAAATTCAAAGTACCTGGTTTCCGTTAATAGACAGAAACCCTCAGAAATATGTAGACAATATTTTTGAAGCTTCGGAAGAAGATTTTGTAAAAGCCATTCATAAAGTCTTTCACACGGAAAATTTTCCTGGAAAAATAAATGTTATGGTATTGCCAAACAAATAATTTAAACACACAAGCATATGAAAACCAAAGAAAAAGAAATAGTGACCCTAAAAAGGTCACTCCTGATGGATACCGAAGAAAAACTTAACAAGCAGGTAGAAATGGAAGGAAAATCCTCCGCTTACTATCTTTCCATGGCTTCATGGGCTGAAATGCAGGGTTTTACCAATTCTGCCCGTTTCCTTTATGACCATGCTGAGGAAGAGCGGGGCCATATGTTAAAATTGTTCCGGTACATCAATGAAGCCGGAGGCCATGCCATCCAACCTGAAATTACCAACATCCGGCAGCACTTCAATTCCCTACGGGAGGTTTTTGAGCTTATCCTGGAACATGAAATTGCGGTAACCAAATCTATCAATAACATTGTAGACCATTGTTTCAATGTAAAAGATTTTGCTACCTTCAGTTTTATGCAATGGTTTGTTACCGAGCAAAGGGAAGAAGAAACATTGGCCAGAAGAGCCCTGGAGATTTTTGAAATCATCGGAGAAGAAGGCATCGGACTTTGGACCATTGATCAGGAAATGGGAAAACTACATTCCACGACAGAAGAAAAGGAATAATACCTCAACAATTTCAATTGAATCCTTCAGGAAAACATTTCCTGAAGGATTTTTAATTTTTAAGTCAATAAACAGGCAGCTATTTGGTTTGTGGCTTAATTTTTGAATAAATTATTTTATTCTTATCAATTAATCATTATATTTCATCGGATAATAAACCCTACACTCATGAAAAAATTATTGCCTATTTGGATGGTTTTGTTTTTCCTGATAGCAGGTTTGGGTTTTGCCCAGATTCCTGATACCATTGAAGTAGAGCCATTTCCGGAAAATTCAAAAAAAACAACCTCTCAAAAGGACCTAGAGGGTTTATGGGAATTGAGTTACATCTACGACAAATTCAAACCTTTTGATGAGCTTTTTCCGGACAAAAAACCTACCCTTTATTTTGATACCGTCAACAAAACTGCCTTTGGGCACACCGGCTGCAATATTTTCAGTATCCTCACCTATTTAGAAGGTAACGGAATTGATGTTTTGGGCTTTATGGGGATGACCGAAAAGTGGTGTGAAGGAGATGGAGAGGATATTTTTCTCACCGTCTTAAAGTCCGCCCACACCTTTGAAATTGATGATGAGGGCACCCTGTCTTTTTCCTGTGGCAATCTTGAAATCATGAAGTTGAAAAAATTGGAAGACAACAAGAGCCACCCTTTTGACATCCCAAAAATCATGGCCTGGCGGCCAGGATTCCCGCTGTCCTTTGACAATCTCCGCTAAAAACCTGTACTTCCCTTTTTAATTGGCCGATAGGAATAACCCTCGGATAAGGTTATCAGTTTCCATTTTCCAGGGATTTGGCTTTTAATACCAGGGCCGTTCTGAATTCATACAAGCTGGCCTCCAATCCTACCGGATAAATGTGTGGATTAACCAATCTTTTGTGGGTTTTGTCAAAAACAGCTAACCTTTCCTGAGTCCTTTGCCGAATTTGATGGATAGAAGGTCTTTGATAAATTTTCTGACCTTTAGAAAATATGGGTTTCAGCAGTGTTTCAGCTTCCGCATGTTCGACAGAAATCTTCTTTCTCCTGGTGGGATCGTTTGGATCTATGATGGTGACCTTATTCCCATGCGCTATTCCCTCCAAATAAATCATATCGGCCATGGCTTTTCCATTGCTTGTATACCTGACCACATTATGGTACCCTGGAATATTTATTTTTATAGATTGCTGAGAAAGTTTAATTTTAGGGATCCATTCTTCCTTCTGGTTCTTCAAGGCAGAAAGTTTGTAAACAGCACCCAGGGCAGGCTGATCATAGGCAGTAACCAACTTGGTACCTACCCCCCAAATGTCTATGGATGCTTCCTGCATTTTAAGGGAAGTAATGATGTGTTCATCCAAATCATTGCTGGCTACAATTTTTACTTCGGAAAACCCTGCCTGGTCTAACATGGCCCTGGCCATATTGCTGAAATAGGCCAAATCTCCTGAATCGATCCGAATGCCCTTGAGTTTTTTCCCTTTTTTTCTTAAACCCTCAGCAATGACAATGGCATTTTTTACACCCTGGGTAATGTCATAGGTATCTACCAAAAGGATGGTATTGTCTGGAAAAGTAGCTGCATAAGCCTCAAAAGCTTCCATCTCATTATCGAAGGACATGATCCAGCTGTGGGCATGGGTACCGGATACAGGGATATCAAAAAGCTTTCCGGCCATCACATTGGAAGTAGAAGAGCAACCTCCAATATAAGAAGCCCTGCTTGCCGCGAGGGCACCATCAATCCCCTGTGCTCTCCTTAGACCAAATTCCATCACCGGATCACCGTTTGCGGCAAGAACTATCCTAGCTGCCTTGGTAGCAATGAGTGTCTGAAAATTAATGATATTGAGTAAAGGCGTTTCGAGGAGCTGACATTGAAGAAGAGGTCCTTTAACCCTTACAATGGGCATATTGGGAAATACCACCTCCCCTTCTTCTACCGCATCTAGGTCGCAGCTGAATGTCAGGTTTTTCAAATAGGAAATGAATTCAGGATCAAATTCTCTGTTTCCTTTTTCGTCTTTCATTTCTGCCAGATAGGCCAGGTCATGGTCTGTAAATTTCATGTTCCTGCAATAATCAATGACATAATCCAAACCTGCAGCAATGGTAAATCCACTTTGAAAGGGATTTTTTCTGAAAAAAAGATTGAAAACAGCTTCTTCTTCGGCTTTCCCTGCCTTCCAATAGGCATATGCCATGGTAAACTGGTAAAAGTCTGTTAACAGGGTTAGTGAGCTTTGGTAAAGGTCCTTGGTGATTTTCATAAAAGTAATATTGTAAAGCCCAAATTTACAGGTTTCAGCGGCTTATTCCATCTTTTATACCTTAATTTATCCTGCTTCTCCTTGAATTGAACAAATTCATGATCACACCTGAAAGCACCAGTAACATACCGCCATAAGTCCAGATATTATAGGTTTCATTAAAAAGCACAAAACCAAAACCCAGGGCATAAATGATTCCAATGTAATTCAAACTCGCCACTTTTGCCAAATTGGCATTTTGATAGGCCATGGTCATGAAATATTGAGCAAACTGGGTAAGGACACCAATCAAAAGCAGCAGCCCCCAATCCCAGCCTACCGGCATGACCCAAAAATAATAACTTAGCAGACCGGCAATAGGGATGGTGACCAAAGGAAAATAAAAAACGATCACCAAAGGGTGTTCGGTATTTTTTAATTTTCTGATCACATTATAGGCCAACCCTGAAAAAAGGGCTGATGTCACCCCAATGCCCAAGAATAAGGGATCAATCCGGGAGTCAAAACCTTCAATCATCAAAACCCCCGAAAAAGCGATCGCAAAGTAAAAAAACTGAATCGGCCGGACTTTTTCGTTTACTATAAAAATACCCAAAATACTGGTAAATATAGGTCCGAGGTATTGAATGGTCACTGCGCTGGCCAGGGGAATCTTTTGCAGGGTATAGAAAAAAGTGATCAGTCCTATGGAACCTACAACTCCCCTCATGATCAATAATTTCTTATTGTTTCCCAAAACGGGCACCCTTTGCTTTTTCAAAATCAGGAAACTGAAAATGAAACTGAAGACTGATCTGAACAGAATGATTTCTATGGCTGGTATATGCGGTAAAAACTTGACCGTTACATTCATCAGGGCGAAAAAAAAACTTGCCAACAACATGTGCCGGACACTTTCATTGCTCAAAACAGATCAATTTATCATGAAAAGAAAATTTCTAATTAAAAGCAACAATAGAAAAAATTGGTTCCTAAGCCACAATAAAATCCATTTTTTCAAACTTAATTTTGGGATGTTTGTTAAACAAATAAAAAAATGGGATTAAAGAAAGGACAAAAAGCACCAGATTTCACCTTACCTTCTACCTCCGGTACTGATTTCAAACTTTCCAGGGACCTATTTGGTAAACCCTGCGTGATTTACTTTTATCCAAAGGATTTTACTGGTGGATGCACCGCTCAGGCTTGTGAATTCAGAGATCAATTTGCCGATTTTAAAGACCTTGATTTACCCGTTATTGGAATCAGCAGAGATGACATTCCCACACATTTGCGCTTTAAAAAAGCTCATGATCTTCCCTTTGAATTGCTTTCCGATGAATCAGGCGAGGTTTGTAAGAAGTACGATGCGCTGGTTCCACTGCTTGGCATTCCCAAAAGGGTTACTTATTTGCTGGACAAGGGTCATGTGATAAAAGATGCGTTTCAGGACATGTTCAATGCCAAAGCTCACATTGAGAAAATGTTGGACAATTATTAACAAAAAAAGGAGCCCTATAAGCTCCTTTTTTGTTTTTTATCCTCCTTCCTAAACAGACGGAAGCTTCCATCCATTGTTGTAATTGGCCTTAATCATCCTGTTTGCCTTTCCATTGGTAAATTTACCCTTATCAGCATCCCAGTAGATTTTTTCTCCCAGTTTATAGGAAACATTGCCCATATGTGCGTTGATTGCCGCAATGGATCCTGTTTTGATGCCGCAGTTCAGCATATTGGGATCATTTGCCTTGATGGATTCTACAAAGTTTTTGCAATGGATCCGCTGGGCATTTCCTTCAGGTCTGACCAGTTCCATGGATTCAATTTTCTCCTTCCGCTCTCCGTTTACATTTTCCGTTTCTGCGATTACCTTCCAGCCGCCACGGTTGACCACCAAAGTCCCGTTATTTCCAATAAAAGCAATCCCTTCAGTAGTACCGTAATTTCCTCCATCTATTCCCGTGGCATGCTCCCAAAGCATGTTGAAACCATCGTATTCATAGACGGTCTGCAGGGTGTCGGGCGTTTCAGAGGCATCGTCAGGATAAGCAAGCTTACCACCGGATGCCATGACCGACTTTGGAGCACTTACACCCATGGCATAGAGGGCTATGTCAATTTCATGAACCCCCCAGTCAGTCATCAAACCTCCGGCATAATCCCAAAACCAACGGAAGTTAAAGTGAAACCTATTGGCATTGAAGGGTCTGTCAGGAGCGGGTCCCAGCCACATTTTATAGTCTACCCCAGCAGGAGGCTGTCCATTTGGGACCACAGGGACTGGCTTCATCCATCCCTGGTATGCCCATGTTTTCACCAGTCTGATATTTCCCAACTTCCCTGATTTGACCATATTGATGGCCTGTTCATATTGGGAGCCACTTCGTTGCCATTGACCAACCTGGACCAGTTTTCCGTACCGTTCAGCAGCTTTGACCATCAGGTTGCACTCTTCAATACTATTGGCCAGTGGTTTTTCGGTATAGGCATGCTTACCTGCCGAAAGGCTGTCCACCAGGTTCAGACAATGCCAATGGTCGGGAGTACCGATAATGACCGCATCAATATCCGGATCTTCCAACATCTGCCGGTAATCCTTGTATTGTTTGGGCTTTTTTCCCCTGAGCTTGTTTACATCGGCAGTTCTCTGGTCCAGCACATTCTGGTCTACATCTGCCAGTCCTACACAATTGACTTCTGGCAACAACAGGTGACTGTTCATATTAGACCAGCCCATACCCTTACAGCCGATTAATCCGAAATTAATCTGCTCATTGGCACTTATTCTGGTTTTCGATGCTTCCATATGGGCAGCCGTCACCAGGTTTGGTAGCACTGCCGTTCCTACAGATGCCAGGAGTGAGTTTTGAATAAATTTTCTTCTTGATTTCATGGTCTTTCAGGTTTTGGTTATGTAATGAATCAATCAAGTCTCCTGACCCAAATATTCCTGAAACTAACCGGGTTGCTGTGATCCTGAATATGGAAAGGAAGCTGTTCCGGATGGGCAACATAATTGGGAATCCCAATGTATTCCGTAGGGCCTTTCAATTCCACATTATTCTGAACCAAAATTCCATTATGGAAAACGGTGATCCTGGCAGGAGAGATCAACATCCCATTGCTGTTAAATCTGGGGGCAGTGAAAACGGCATCATAGGTATTCCACTCACCGGGAGGCCTCATGGCATTGACCAGCGGAGGATGCTGTTTGTAGATACTTGCTGCCTGTCCGTTGGAGTAGGTTTTGTTATCGTAGGAATCCAGAATTTGTAATTCATATTTCCCCATGAAGAAAAACCCTGAATTGCCTCTGCCCTGTCCTTCACCAGATACTTCGCTGGGTGATCGCCATTCAATATGTACCTGAACATCTCCAAAAGCTTCTTTGGATTTGATACCTCCGGTTTTGGGCGCCACTGTTAGGACGTCATTCTCAATATTCCATTTGGGAAAACTACCATCCCGCTCACTTACCCAGGCATTCAGGTCGTTCCCATCAAAAAGTACAATGGCATCTGCGGGAGGAAGGTGATTTTGATTACCAGGTGCGACAACTTTTACTTCAGGCTCATAAAATTCTGTCGCCTGAGGAGGTAATCTTGTTTCATTTTGTTGTGCCAAAACTGCACTGGAGAAAAACACCCCTAAAAGCAGGGCCAAACTATAACATTGGAATTTCATAGGTATTTTTAAGTTTATGGTTTTGAAGATTTCAAATTAAGCGAATTGTGTCAAATAAACCCACATACATTAGGATAAATTTCGGGGCTCAGGATAATAATAGGGAAAAACCAGTGACCTGTAGGGGGTAAATTTTCCTGCTGAAACCATCAGCTGGAGAATTGGGTTTTAATGCCAGGAAGATATCCTTACTTTTGCAGGTATTTTCCAACCTAATCCTGATCAGAAAACGTAATCTTTTATATGAATAACCGACAGCTCTTTCTTTCCCATTTGGCACAGACGACCGATTTCCCGCTGATGATTGAAATCGAAAGGGCAGCCGGTGTATACCTGTATGGCCCTGATGGCAAATCTTACCTGGATCTGATTTCAGGAATAGGTGTAAGCAATGTGGGACACCGACACCCGAAGGTATTAGCGGCTATTCAGGAGCAATTGGATAAATACCTTCATTTAATGGTGTATGGGGAGTACGTACAGCAACCTCAAACCTTGCTGGCGGCAGCCCTGGTAAATACTTTGCCACCGCCCCTGGACAACGTTTACCTGGTTAACAGTGGCAGTGAAGCCGTGGAAGGGGCTTTAAAATTAGCCAAAAGATATACCAACAGGCGGGAAATTGTTTCCTGCATTAATGCCTATCACGGATCCTCACATGGGGCTTTATCGGTAGGGGGAAATGAAATTTTTAAAAGGGCCTATCGCCCACTTTTGCCAGGAATCAGCCATATCGGATACGGAGATATGGACCATTTGGAAAAAATAACCACCAGTACTGCTGCTGTGATCATCGAAACCATACAAGGTGAAGCAGGGGTCTGTGTGGGTAGTAAAGCGTATTTTCAGGCCCTAAAGAAAAGATGTGCAGAAACTGGTGCGTTGTTGATCCTGGATGAAATACAAGCGGGATTTGGAAGAACCGGGAAATTCTGGGCTTTTGAGCATTTCGATATCCGGCCGGATATTTTGGTTTGTGCCAAAGGAATGGGGGGAGGTATGCCGATAGGAGCTTTCATTTCTTCCCGGGAAATCATGTCTGTTTTCAAAAACAATCCACTTCTGGGACATATCACTACCTTTGGTGGTCATCCGGTCAGCGCTGCTGCCTCACTTGCGACCATTCAGGTAATCCGGGAGGAAAACCTGACGGATCAGGTTGGGCAAAAAGCACTTTTATTCAAGGAGCTTCTGGTTCATCCGAAAATCACAGGAATACGAAATAAAGGGCTAATGATGGCCCTGAACTTCGAATCCTTCGATGTACTTAAACCTATCATTGACCGCTGCATTGAGAATGGGGTTATCACCGACTGGTTCCTTTTTTGTGACCATGCCATGCGCATTGCTCCTCCCCTTACCATAAGCAATGAAGAAATCAGGATGGCCTGTTCCAGCATTATTCAATCGATTGAATCCGTAAAGAAACCATTAACCTGATTAATAGGTTAACTGCATATACCAAGTTAAATGATTATGAAAGATAAAAACCCACAAACGATCAGTGAAGAGGAATGGAAACAAAGATTAGATCCTGAGTCCTATCGAGTCCTGAGACAAAAAGGAACCGAAAGGGCTTTTACCGGGGAATATTACCTTAACAAATCAACTGGCATATATGAATGCAAGGCTTGTGGAAACGAAATTTTTCATAGCAAGGACAAGTATGACAGCGGATGTGGCTGGCCCAGTTTTACGCATCCGGTTACGGAAGATGCCGTCACCGTCACCATGGATTATTCTCATGGGATGGTGAGAGAAGAAATTTGTTGTGCCGCATGCGGAGGACACCTGGGACATCGTTTTCCTGACGGCCCAAAGGATAAAGGCGGCATCAGGTATTGCATCAATTCAGTTTCTCTGGATTTCAGGAAAAAAGAGAAAGAGTAAGACTTAATCATAAAATTGAAGCCTGGAATTTCCATTTTTTTTTAGTTTTGCATCATTATTGATAAGAATTTTAGATCTGACCATCAAAATGAAAACAGCACCATGACCATGAAAATTGCATATTTTTTGTTCGCCACACTTTTAGGATTCAATCTAAACCTCAGTGCGCAGGTTGAATCAACTGGTACTTCCTCATTGGACAGCGGTACCATTTCGGAACAATTTGAATATTTAAAGGATGTTTCTTCCAATTACCAGGAATACAAAGTAATAAGGAGAAGCCAATTGGATAAGATACAATCCAATATCCTGGATTCCATCAGTTCCTACCAAAGCAATATTCTGGAATTAAAGCAAACACTGGATGAAAACAGTAACCAGATTAAAGCCTTGAATGAGGAACTAAGTGCTACAGTCGCTGACTATGAGCAGGCAGTTGCTGAAAAGGACAGTTTTACCCTGTTTGGGATGCTTTTACACAAAAACTATTACAATAACCTGGTATGGGGAATCATCATCCTACTTTTAATTTTGCTAGTCATTTCTTTTTTCCGATTTAAAAGAGGTCATCGGATTACTGCCGAGACCAGGCAAACCCTGGAGGATCTGCGTGAGGAGTTTGAACAACATCGACGAAATACACTGGAAAGAGAAAGAAAACTCAACCGACAATTGGTGGATGCACTAAACAATAAAGACTCATGAAGTCAATTGCAGTAGACATGGATGGGGTACTGGCGGATGTTTACCGGCAGTTTATAGACATGCATTTCCAGGAAACAGGTGAAGCCATTGAGTTGAAACAACTGAACGGATTGACTGAGAAGGAGGCCTTCCCATTTCTTTATAAGCATGTAAATACGGTAGGTTTTTTTAAAAATGCACCACTAATCCCCGGCGCCAAAAAAGCTTTGGCAAACTTAAACGCAAAATACCGGTTGTTTATCGTATCAGCAGCAACGGAATTCCCGCTGAGCCTCACAGAAAAACAATCCTGGCTCAATGAACATTTCCCCTATATCGGCTGGAAACAAATGGTCTTTTGCGGATCAAAAGAAATCATAAAGACTGACATCATGATTGATGATCATTTTAAAAATCTGGATGTCTTTTCTGGGGAAACTTACCTATTTACACAACCCCATAATGAATTATCTCCTGAAGGTAAACACAGGAGAGTAAATTCCTGGGAAGTAGTGGAGGATATCTTGTTACATGATGCTAGCTTAGCAGTAAAATCAGAAAAATGAAACAGGTGTTTTTTCAACTATCTGGATTGATTATTTTTGCTTTCTTAACCTCCTGTTATTCAATTGAGGATCATTCTGAAATCACATACATGCATAATCCTATGTTGAAAACCATGCACCCCTCTCCCAATTGGAAAGGAAATCCGGTAGATCGGGACGGGAAATTCAGCAACTTATACCATGACTTTGATTCAAGTTTTGGTGACTTATGGAAATGGCAAACCTCCAAAAACCCACAAAAAGAGGAAAAGAAAGCGGAAACGAGGACCCTCGATATCAATCCGAAAGCCGTTATTCCAAATGACGGAAGTGATTTCCTGATCTGGCTGGGGCATGCAAGTTTTTTGATCCAAATGAATGGAAAGGTAATTTTAACAGACCCGATATTATTTGATAATTTTTTCCTGAAAAGAGACAGTTCACTTCCCTTCCCTGCAGAAAGCCTTCCCTCCATTGATTACCTGTTAATTTCCCATAACCACAGGGACCACTGCGACAAGAAAAGCATTCAATTTTTAAGTGAAAGAAATCCTGACATGAAAATTCTAACCGGATTGAAATTGGGTGAAGTAATAAAAGATTGGACTCAGGGCCAGGAAATTCAGCAAGCCGGTTGGTATCAGCAATATGACATAAAAGATTTGGCCGTTACTTATTTGCCCAGCAGGCATTGGTCCCGCCGCTGGCTATGGGATTTAAATGAAAGTTTATGGGGTGGCTTCCACATTGCTCATGCCGAAAAAACCATTTATTTTATGGGAGATAGTGGGTTTGGGGAGCACTTTGAGGATATCAGGCAGGTGATGGGGACTCCTGAATATTGTCTGATGGGAGTGGGTGCCTACAAACCAGAGTGGTTCATGTCACAGGCACACATCAGCCCCCAAGATGCCATTAAAGCCTTTAATATCCTTGAAGGGGAGCATTTCATTCCCATGCATTATGGTACATTTGATCTTTCCGATGAGCCAAGGATGGAGCCCTGGGATATCTTAAAAAGCCATGAACATGAAATTACCGGCCACCTCGTAACTCCTGTCCTGGGAAATAATTTATTTCAATAAGATCCTATAAGTAAAAAAATGGGCAAGGATTGTGTGCAAAGAAGCGGAGACAACATATTGGCACTCCACTACTTAGCTGATCACAATTTTATTTATTAATCGGGAAGATAAGCCAATAATTTATTTGGCCAATTTTACATCAATGGCACTAAGCCCTTTTGGGGTTTTCTCTGTTTCAAAAGTAACCTGGTCATTTTCTCTGACATCATCTACCAGGCCTTTTACGTGTACGAAAACACTGTCCTGAGATTCCAGATCTTTGATGAATCCATAGCCTTTAGACTCGTTAAAGAAGGTAACTTTGCCCTTTCTTCTCAGGTCTTCCGGATCTATCGGTGCCTGTTTGGATACACTTACCTCGATATCTTCTAATTCGATTTTCTTCTTTTTCTGGGTAGGATCCGGAGGGGTAGAGGTAATATTGCCTTCTTCATCTACATAGGCTATCATGTCATCCAAATCCCCTCCTTTATTGGAAGTGGATTTTCTGGCTTCCTTTTTTTCTTCCTTCTCTTTCTTCTTCCTTAATCTTTTTTTCTCTTTTTCCTTTTTATTAAAAGTTTCTTTCGATTTTGCCATAAATTAATTTTTGTTGAAACGTTTATTGTGCCTAATTACAACATCATCTAACCGGAAAAGGTTGCCCATAGCGTTGAATCTTCAATCCATCGGATAGTTTTTGAAACTGAAGAAAAAAATCAAAATCAATAGGTACCTCGGTCCCGGATAATATGGCCTTGTTTTTTAAGCAGGTACAAATTTGATTAAAAAAATGGATTATTCCTATTTGAAATCTCTAATATATTTTTTCAAACCCAGCTATTTTGATCATGTCCTGCTTTAGGATCTGAGGCATTATCCATTATCTACCTAAATGAAAAATATCTGATAGGCAATTAAAAACAATAAAGCAGGCCAATGGATCCCTTTTTCCACTGGCCTTTATATTTAATTTTTGTCCGGCCATTCAGTTTCTACTCCTTGGTTATGAAGAAAAACCTGAAAATCCTTAAGCAAAGACCGGTCTGATCTCACGCTTGCCGGTAGAACTTCCCTGTCTAATACAAATGGGACCAGCATTCCTACAGCTTCACCTATGCTCCACTCTACCGGATGCAGCCGGTAGCATCCATTGGTAATATGGGTGGTACCAATATTTTTATTAGCTGGAAGCAGGTTTTCTGTTTTCTGCGGAATCAGGGCTCCGAGGGGAATTTGAAACGGCAGGGAACCAAAATCAATGTAATTGTCGCCACCACTGCTGGGATGAAGGTCAATGTGGTAATAACCTATACCTACACTATCAAAAAAAGGTGCAGACCTAAGTTTTTCGCCGGACAATCCAGATACCTGTGCCCGTTGTTCTGCGCCTACATGCTCCTCCAAAACGGTAAACTTTGATTTGATCCTTCTCGATTCTCTGACATAAGGATACTTGGCCAAACCATCCGCTGTACCCATCATGTCATTTCTCAATCTCAAACCAGGCCAACCCTTGCCTCCATCTGGTCTGGGAGCCTCCGTTTGTAACCAATACAGCAGGGACAGGCTTTGTTGTTTGCCCGCCTGTACATGCTTATCGAACTCGGCTTCACTGACGTCAATGATATTTCCCGAGACATAATCATTCTGTGGCCAATTGACAATGGTGGCATCTCCCTGGTAAAATCCCGCTTCAAAATTATCCTGGTGCAAAATCCTCCTATACAACATCAGGTTCAGGTTCTCCCCTGTTTTTATTCCTTCCGGATGAAAACCAAGCTCCTTAGGTTCCAGGTTCCGGGGATTGCTGTAGTTGAGCTCCAGCATTTTTCCAGCCCAGGGCGGATCCATTTGGGGCCTGAAATTTTTCCAGTAATCATAATCCTCTGGTTGAGGAATGGTCCAATCCTCCCCTTTCACATAATCCATGGCAAAACAAACGGTGAATGCCTGGTTATTATCAGGTCTGAGAACCGGTCCAGCGTGCAATTCTCCTGTATCTGCTTTGGCCTCACTTCCAGTTACATATTCAGTACCCGTTAAAGGAAGCAATTCCCCCAGTTCGGTAGCATCCACAAAATAGCTGCCGGTTAATACACAATCCCTCCCGGATTTTAAATCCCTTGCCGTCAGTTCCGATACCCGATTGCTATTGACAGCAGCAGACTTTACCTTATGATCTTTTAAAATGAGGATTTTTCGCGCACTTTCATAGGGAGCAAACATTTCTTCCAGAACCCTATGGGCTACTTTTGGCTCATGACATAGCCGGGATACGGATCCATTCCCCGGATTTAGCCGCTCATTGGCTGCGGCTTCTGCAGTTAATGGATAATGCCTGCGATAATAAGCCCTTACATTTTCCCGGAATTCACGATACAATTCCGGTGCTCCATGGGTTTCAATCCATTGGTGCTCATCCGGAGGAACGCCTTGCTGAGAAAGCTGGCCCCCAAGCCAATCCGTCTCTTCAGTCAATACCACCGTAAGGCCATTTCTCATTGCTGCAAATGCCGCAGCACAGCCACCCAATCCGGCACCTGCAATGATCAAATCTGCCTGAAATTTCTTTCCGCTTTCATGGATTTCTACCTTTTTCTGGTTCTCCCGGGTAGGGGATGACATACCCAAAAGAGAAGTAGAAACCACTGTTCCGCTTCCCAAAGCTACCCTTCCAATAAAATCTCTTCTTTTCATTCTTGTGTAATTTTTAACCTGCAACCCGGTTTAGTTATAACTTCTCTAACGTTTGCCAAACCTGAAAAAGCCCCCTGGGAACATGAAAACATCCTTTCCATTTACCCCCTTTTAAGGATAACTGCACCTTTCCATATCGATCCAAATACCCAAACCACTCCGGGAAATCAGGATCCTTAAAATGATGCCAGGTATAGTCATGTACCTTTTCAAACCAATTCAGACACTGAATATTCCCAGTCATGCCATAAGCCTTGGCTAAAAAAACCAGGGTCTCCAGGTGTACCCACCATAATTTTTGATTCCATTCCAGCTTCTCCGGAGGATGTCCTTTGCAATCCAAAAAATAATAAATTCCTCCATAAGTTTCATCCCATCCGAATTCCAAAGTCCTTAAACCACAAGCTATGGCCTTATCCCTCAAATCCTCATCACCAAAACGAAGTGAAAGATCCAACATAAACCACATGGCTTCAATCGCATGGCCCGGACTGCTCAATCTACCTTCGAAAGAATCCGAAAAACTTCCATCTTCAGTAACATTTTCCAGGATCAGGCCGGAATCTTTTTGATAAAAGACTCCCATTACTTCCCCGATTACCCTGGAAGCCATTTCATCTACCCTTTGATCACCTAACAAATGCTCCATCTCCAGGGTTAGATTACTTAAAATCATGGGCAGGGCAAAGCTTTTCAGGTTCCTGGTACCTGGATAGGTTTTATTGTATTTTCCTTTTGGGTTATCTCTTCGCCTAAGGATATTGTCAAAGGTCTTCAGCGCTAGATCAGCATCTTCCTCCCTGGGATCGATTTTGTAGTAGGCTGCAAATGCCATGGCAGCAAAACAGTCGGAGAAAATATTGTAAGGCTGGACGAGTGGCTTTCCTTTCTGATCCAGGGAGAAATAAAAATTTCCATCCTTATCCCTCCCATTTTTCTTTAAAAAGTCGAGGCCCAACCCCGCCATCTCCAACCAATCCGGATTTTTCTCCACTTTATCGTATAAAACGGAAAACATCCACACCTGTCTGGCCTGCAGCCAAACAAATTTGTCGGTATCATAGACTTCTCCTCGTTGATCCAGGCAGGTAAAATAACCTCCATGGATTTTATCCTTACTTTTCTCCATCCAGAACGGAATAACCCCATCCAGTAGCTCTTGCTTATAAATATCCAGGTATTGTTTCATTCAAATTATCATTTATCATTGCCGTTTCCCAACCAGTAGGCGGCTATATCCTCCAAGCTTTTACCGGCCGTTTCCGGAATTTTTTTCCATATAATGTACATATACGGCAAGCACATGACGGCAAAGAAAAGAAATGTGCCAGATGGACCCAAATTCTCCAAAAACCAGGGAGTCAATTGACCTACCAAATAAGTCCCTACCCATAATGAGAATCCAGCGATTGACATGGCCAACCCACGGATTTTATTGGGATACATTTCAGATAGTAAAACAAAAATTACTGCTGAAATCGAAATGGCAGTACAGAAAATATAGACCAAAAACAAAACCAACAGTACAAATGATGTCCAACCTAAAGATTCTCCAAATGAGAAATAAAAGCTAATCATCAATAGGCTGATCACCATGCCACTTACCCCAAAATAAACCAATTGTTTCCTCCCTACTCTATCAATGATCAATAGCGCCAAAACGGTAGTCAACACATTGACCAGGCCTACCATCACCTGATAATACAAAGCATCCCCATCTGATAAACCACTTTGCTCAAAAATACCAGGACCATAATACAACACCGCATTCACCCCCATAAACTGACCCAGGATGGCAATGGCCATCCCATACAATACAGGTTTCAATATTTTCGGGTTTTTCAGCAGCCCCCAATGGGTAGCAGTAGTCTTTGCAGCCTGTTCTGTAACCTCCTTTATTTTCTTCTCCGCCAGATCCGGAATTCCATACAATTTGTTGAACACGCTTTCAGCAGCTGCATGCTGCTCATTGATCACCAACCACCTTGGACTTTCGGGAATGGCAAACAAAATAAGTAAAAACAGCATGGCAGGAACCAATTCCATTCCCAGCATGCCCCTCCAAACTTCCTGTTGAATCACCAAATTAAGAAAACTGTTTTCGCTGAAATCAGCTGAAGCTGACCATTTTAACAATTGGTAGTTTACCAAATAAGCTCCAAGAAAACCTACCGTTATGGCCAGCTGGTAAAGTGCCACCAGGCTTCCCCTGTATTTCGATGGTGCCACCTCGGAGATATACATGGGAGAAACAATGGAAACCATGCCAATCCCTGCGCCTCCAATAATCCTGTACAAAACCAAAACGTCAAAGTGCTGCGTGAGGGCGCAACCCAATGCGGAAACAGCAAACAAGAGGGCAGACAAGAGCATGACTTTTTTCCTACCCATCAAATCGGATAATCTTCCTGCTAATACCACCCCCAATATGGATCCTACAAGGGCGCATCCTACATACCATCCCTGGGCCATGGCATCCAAATCAAACTGTCTGCTGACCTGCCCAATCGTCCCGGAAATTACTGCAGTATCATAGCCAAACAGAAATCCCCCCACCGCAGCAGTAAGAGAAAGAAAAATGATGTAAAGGGTTTGCTTCATGTGCTTTGGACGAAGATTATCACTTGCTTGTTTCGGGAATTGAAAGGTACTTTGTCATAAAAATAAAGGGTAATCTCAGATAAACATAATGATGTCAGCACTTCATTGGAAACCGGACGGGAAAAGATAGGGAATAGACCATGGCTTCTGTGGCTCATAGGTAAGGCTTCCATTAGTGATGGTAAGTGGTGATGAGAAATTATTGTGATACAACTGCCCTGTGCCCAAACCCTGTGGCAAGGTCGGCATGAGAGAAGAAGCAAATTGGGCAATAGCATTAAGACCAATATTGCTTTCCAATGCAGAAGTCATCCACCAGCCAATACCTGTGTTTTCGGCAATATCTATCCATTCTCTGGTGGCTGCGATCCCCCCTAACAAGGATGGTTTCAGAATCAGATAAGTGGGCTTTATTTGTTCAAGCAAAGTTTTTTTATCATTTACATGGATCACACCTATCAATTCTTCATCCAAAGCAATAGGGACAGGTGAGTGTTGGCATAAATAGGCCATTTCCGCTGTATTTCCCGGTTTAATGGGTTGTTCAATACTATGAATGTCATATTGACTCAAAATGTTTAATTTTCCCAAGGCCTCCTGCAAGTTAAAGGCCCCATTGGCATCCACCCGCAGGGATATCTCTTTTGCGCTATATCGATTTCGGATCATTTCCAATAATTGGCATTCCAGGTCAAAATCCAAGGCCCCAATTTTCATCTTGATGCAATCGAAACCGTCCTCAAGCTTTTGTTCGATCTGCTCTTGCATGAATTTCTTGCCCCCCATCCATATCAACCCGTTAATTGGAATAGCTTGCCTTTGATCATAAAATCCACAGGAAAAGATTTTCCTTTTTCCTCCATGGATTAAATCCAGGAACGCCGTTTCCAGTCCAAACCGAAGACTGGGTAATTCATCAATCTGGGGTAATTCCTGGATCGCTAGCAATATCTCCTGCCAATCTTCAGCAAAAGAAAGGCCCTCCACCTTTTCAATTATTACTTTCGCCTTTGACATAAAATCAGGACGGTCATCCCGGCTCAGTCCTTTCAGAGGACCAGCTTCTCCCAGCCCAGAAACCCCTCGGAAAGTGTCAGACTGTATGCCTATGATATAGGTTTCTTTTTTTCTTAGTACCCCCCTGCTTGTACCGGCATCAAATTTAAAATTTAAAGTATATGGCTGGATATTTACTTTGACTTTGAACATTTCTTTCATCTTCCTGAGACAGGTTATGCAACCTTAAATCCGTTTAAATCCTTACCCATTTAAATTGAAGATATTCAGGTTTAAGCCCTGCAACACCCGAAACAATCTGAAATTAGTTTTGTCTATCTGGATTCTAATACTTCCTGATTACCTGATAATTCCCCTATTTTCACTCGTTAATTTAATTAATGCGCTTTCAAAGATGGCTATTTTTTCGGGAATTTTTTGGTTAAAATAACCGTCAACTGTTATTTTAAAATAGATTTTTCCTTTCTCAAAGATGACAAAAGAAATTATACGGTGAATGCCCAATTGCGGCGAAAGTCCTATATTTGTCCCGAAATTAAGTTTGTATATATTGCTGGAAAATGTTGCTGGAAAACTCCCCGAAAATACAGGATTATCATTATGAATTGCCCGAAGAACTAATCGCCAAATTTCCACTTGAAAAAAGAGATGCTTCAAGGCTATTGCATTTTGAAAATGAAGTAGTTACCCATCACCCATTCTTAGCCCTACCGGAACTTTTGCCGGCCAACAGTCATTTATTTTTTAACGATACCAAGGTCATACCTGCGAGGTTAATTTTTAAAAAACGAACTGGTGCAACAATAGAAATTTTCCTTTTAAACCCGGTCTCCCCATCCCAATTGGTCCAGCAAAGTATGGAAAGCAGGACTCCGGTAATATGGAGCTGTATGATTGGGAATCTAAAAAGATGGAATGAAGGAGAAATACTTCAAAAGGAAATTGGAATTGGAGATCAGCAGTATACCATGCAGGCTTTGCTGCTTGATAAAGAAAATAAATCTGTACAATTCAGTTGGGAGCCAGGCCAGTTGTCCTTTGCCACCCTTGTAGAAGCCAGCGGAGAAGTACCGTTGCCCCCCTACTTAAAAAGAAAAGCCATAGAAACAGACAAGGAAAGGTATCAAACCATATACTCCAAAATGGAGGGTGCGGTGGCTGCTCCCACTGCAGGACTCCACTTTACTCAAAAAACCCTGACTGATATCAAAAATAAGGGGATTTCTCTTCAATATCTCACCTTGCATGTAGGAGCGGGTACTTTCCAGCCCGTCAAGCATGATAATGTCACCGAACATCCCATGCATCGGGAACAAATGGTTTTTACAAAAGAAAATATTCAAAAACTTTTTTCTGCTACAGGAAACATAGTAGCTGTGGGCACCACTTCCATGCGCTCACTGGAAAGCCTTTATTGGTTTGGTGTCCTGCTCTTGAATGGGGAAGGAGAAGAACTTGATTTCTTTATTCCGAAATTGGAACCCTATCAGAAACACCAGCATCTACCAACCAAAGAAGAAAGTATAAAAGCTGTTTTAGACTACATGCAAAAACATCGGTTAGACCAACTCAGAGGTGCTACCGAAATCTTCATATTCCCTGGATATACTTTTAAAATTTGCAATGGACTTATCACCAATTTCCACCAACCGGGTTCTACTTTAATGCTTTTGGTTGCTGCATTTACCCGAAACAGGTGGCAGGAAATTTACCAGCAAGCCGTAGAAAAGAAATATCGTTTTTTAAGCTATGGAGACAGCAGCCTTCTTTGGTACAATAAAGCTGGCGAATAAACATGGTCAGTCAAAACCATTACTACCTAACTTATGCACCCCATTGATTAACGTTTGATAATAGGTACGACCAACAGGTACTTTTTGATTATAGACACTTACTTCTTTAGGTGAAATGGTGTTGATCTCATTGAGATTGACGATGAAAGATTTGTGAATCCTCAAAAAATGAGCTGATGGAAGCATTTCTTCAAATTCCTTCAAGATGTTCCGTAAAGAATAACTTTTATCTCTGGTCACCAAGGTGGTGTAGTTGCCATCCCCTTTGAGGTAAATGATGTTCTGGTATTTGATCTTTGTCAGACATCCCTTATCACGAATAAAGATGGCATCCCTGATCAACAAATCTTTCGATTCATTTCGCTCTCCAAATAAGCCATTTATAGAATGATCGGATAATTCTTGTATATTTTCTTTTACTCCCATAACAGTCGTTCTAACGTTTTATCAAACATTAAACAGAAAGGAGAATTAAATGTTTGTTGTTAACCGAAAATATTTTGAATACCATTCCTTTACCCTCTCCGAATTGACTCCAAATTCTTAATTTATTTTTGAAAAGATACAAAATCATTATTTGGAGGTAATTAGATTAGATTTAAAAAAGGTAAGGGTGACGGAAAAATCAAAATAATTCCATTCGAAGAGGCGGTCAGCTATGGCTTATGTCCCCGAATTGGCATTCGGTCTTCAAGCCGGATCCTGCCAACATGCAAAAAAGGGGTTGATTTCAAAATACGATCTCCTTTGAAAATTACATATCCTGTTTTTAGCTATTTGATCTTATTTTTATGCACTTTATTTTTTTGTTTTGTCTATTTTATTTACATTAGAGCAAAGCTTTTAGAACAAAAACCATTCAATTATGTTTAATTTCAACAAAAAACATTCATTAATTATTCTTTTTATATCTTCTTGTTCACTTTTCTTAAGTTGTTCTTCAGAGGACAGTTCTCCTACTGCCTGTTCGGTTCAGTGGTCTGTTGAATTACAAGATGAAATTAATGCCATGCAACAGGCAGCAATTTCCCATGGTCAAACCCAGACTGCTGCCAGTTGTGAAAATCTCAGGACTGCTGCACGGGCATATCTGGATGCCCTGAGACCTTATGGGAACTGTCAGGCATTGACCGGACAGTCCAGAACGGAATGGCAGAATGCTGTTGCGGAATCAGAGCAGCAAATTGAAGATTTGGACTGTGGTATTGAAACTGAATAAAAAGAATTATCTCAAAATAACCTCTCTAAAATCCTATCGATCAAGGAGGGGTTATTTTCTTTATTCAATTCTTTAAATTCTACGGAGAAAGCTTTCGAAATCAGGCCGATAATCTCTGATGATGCCGGGCTGTACGCCATTCCCACTTCCAAATTTTCGATTAATTCTCTTGCTTCCCATCGGTATTGGATGGCATTTTCTACGAATTGACTTTCAAATTCGATACCCAATGTGGCCAGGGATTTAATTGAAAAATCATCCATATCGTAGTGCATTCTAAAAGAAATTTGCCCATTTGGGTGTTCCCAATAGAAATTTTGCGTATCCCTTCCCCACTTAGTGGAAAAATCCCCGTAAACTGACCAGGTTAATCCCATCACTTCGAGTTGAACAAAAGGATATTTGGTTCTCTTGGCATTAGAATGGTCTTGAAAAAAGGATGCTATGCCCGGACCACTGCACATAGAGGTACCAATTAAAGCCTTGTCTTCAGCTTTTTCATGATGAGACAAATTTTGCCCTAATGCATAGGAATCGCTTACTGTAATGATTTGATGGGAATGATTAACAAAGAACTTCTCTCCTGAATAAAAAGCTGTTTCCCTTAAATAGGAGAATTCAGGAAAGAAACCGGAAGTATGAATAACCAAAGTACAGGAAAATTCTTTCCCATCATTCAATCGAACCCCTGTAATGTTTCCTGGTTCATCGATTAAATAGGTATCAATTTGCTGATTGAAAAATATTCCGATGCCTTTATTTTTGAGATGTTTGGCTAAAAGGCAGGCCTCCTCATTGGGAAGGTACTCATCAGCCAAATTACTATTTTTGCATACCAGACAAGTCTTTACGCCTAATGTCGATAATCTTTCCGCCATAGCCAGAGAAGAAAAATCGCTTCCTTCTATAACGGCTGCAGTTTTCCCTTCCCTGATCCAGGATTCAAACTCATGAGCAGAAGTAAACTTTCTGATGTATTTCAGATGTTGGTGAAGCAAGGCTTTTGGCCGGTTTTCATTTACTAAAATCAAAGCATCATAACGCAAAACTCCTTTCCGGCAAAATATTTCCTTCCTATCAAAATCAATCTTTAATACCTCTGAAAAAACAAAATAAACACCTTTTTGACCTGGCAAATCACCTGGTTCAGATTTAGTTATCTCCAGCGATATCTTCATTAAGGAACACAGGCTTTGGAGAAAGAATAAATCTGTCCAACTTTCTCCGATGATGGTTACCCTTCCCTCAAAGGGCTTTTTCTCCAGCACTAAAAGGAATTCTGCAACAGATTTACCTGCTCCTATCAGTACTGTATGAGGTAGGTTAAATGGTTTTGTATTCTTTTTCATTCATTTTGAACCTTACTGCCGCAACTTCAAAAAAGTAAATACTTATCTGCAATACTTGTTTTTCCAATAATCAGGCCAAAATTAAATTGAGCGACTTCCAATGAGCTAAAAAAATGGATTAGATTTTACCCTTCTTCACCTAATAATTTGGAAGGTTTAATGGGGTTTTTTCTTTTTAGACCGAATCCTTCTATGGCAAATTTCCTTAGATGTTGTTCCATTTCATTTACGTCATCAGTCAATAAAAACAAATCCATATCTTCCGGACTAATGGTGCCTACATGGGCCATATATTTTAGGTGTTCATATAAATGGGCATGAAATGCTTTACCCATCAATACCACAGGAAAACGTTTCATCACCTGAGTCTGTATGAGCGTCAATGCCTCAAAAAATTCATCCATTGTACCGAATCCTCCCGGGAGAACAATAAACGCATAACTGTACTTGGATAGCAGTACTTTTCTTACAAAGAAATATTTAAAGTTCATGAATTTATCTAAATAGGCATTCGGGTATTGTTCAAAGGGTAAAATAATATTGCAACCCACGGATTTTCCTCCAGCCATCTTGGCCCCTTTATTGGCTGCCTCCATGATTCCGGGACCTCCGCCAGTCATGACGGTAAATCCCAGGTGACTTACCGTGGCTCCGACCTTTACCCCCAATTCGTAAAACTCGTCTCCCGGTTCAAAACGTGCAGAACCAAAAACGGTAACACATGGCCCCACAAAATGTAACATCCTGAATCCATGAATAAATTCTACCAGAACTTTTATTCCAAATTTTAAATCTTTAAATCTGCTTTGAGGGCCGGCCATAAAAGCTTCCTCCTCGGGATTGATCAAAGGATTAATGATTTTTTTGGGTTCTTTTAACATGGCTGCATTTTGATATCAGGAATGATTTTTTTTAAAGATTGAATGTCAAATGGCTGAAACCAAAGAAACAAAAATAAAGAATTAAAAGCAGGTAACTATCAAATAAGGAGAAAATTAAGCTATATTTAAATCTGCTTTAGAGAATTGCAAAGTATCCTATCAAACCTGCATCATGATAAAATGTTTCCTTTTATTTTTTTTCATCTTAGCCCGGGTTTCATTCATCTATGGCCAAACCACGGCCAATAAAGCCTTCACCAGCCAGTATGAACAGGTAATCCAATGGTCTCCGGAAATCAATACCGGAAGCCACTATGTAGAAAAGAGGAGATCTCTGGATGGGCATCCCTATTACTCCAGCACAAAAATGGAAAATGGCACCCTGTCTATCAGCGGTTTTATTTTTGAAAATATCCCGCTGCAATATGAAATATGGGATGACCTGATACTTTCATTTTCCCCTACTTTCAAACAAAAGATGATTTTAAATCATGCTAAAATTGAATACATCGTGTTACATGATGGAACTGTATTTGTTAAAAAAAATCAACCCGAAGGGTTTATTTTTCACAAAAATGGATTTTATCGGGAAATCGTCAAGGGTCACACCGGCCTTTATTGCAAGCACCGCAAACAAAGAAAGCAGGAAACGTCTACTTCAGCATTAGTCAGGAGTTATGAGGAGGTGCAGAAATACTTTTTTGAAATGAACGGCCAATTGATACCGGTGCCGGCGAAAAGAAGAATTTTTCCACTTTTGCAAATAGACAAGAGAACAACTAAAAGGCAATTACGGAAAGATGGGCTGCGTTTCAGAAAAAATAAAGAAGCCTACCTAAAGACTTTGGTAATCCTGGCAAATGAAAAAAGTCAAAAATGAGTAAAAAGATACTTTCGGTAATTTTTCTTTGTCTCGTGGCAAGCTTCCTCAGCAGGGCCCAAACACCTCAAAAGGAACGCATCAGCGGTATCTTTGCGGGCTTGGAATTCGAGCGTTTTGCACAGATGGTTGAAAACAAAACCTCCTATCGGTTTTTCTTTAAAACCGAGGATGTCAAAGGAATTGTTGTCAACCTCAATGCCTATGACAGTCCGATAGGAGACTTATTACGGGAAATACTAACGCCTGAAGAGATTTTTTTCACCATTGACCCAGAACAAAGGATTTTCCTTAGTAAACAAAAACGATTGGAAATAGGCCTTCCGGCAGATTTCTTCCAAATCAAACAGGAAAGTGTTGAACCCAATGAGATTGAAGCAAGCCTTTCGGAAAATGCCAACCAGGATTTTGCTAAAAACCGGTTATGGGAAGTCGGCCAAGCCAACACCAATCCATCAAAACCAAATGCCCGCCTAAAAGGTATGGTAAAGAGCGTGGAATCTGGAGAACCCATAATCGGCGCCCTGGTCTACACTTCTGGACAAGATGCCAAATCCATTACGGACGAGTCAGGGCAATATGAAATAACGCTGCCTAAAGGAAGACATACCTTGATTTTTCAAAATTTTGGCGCTTATCAGGAACAACGTCAAATCAACCTTTTGGGAGATGGACAGCTTGATGTAGCCATGGATGACAATATCATTTCCCTTTCAGCAGTCACCGTTACTTCCGAAAAGTCTGCCAATATTGAAAGACCGGAAATGGGTCTGGCCAATATTACAGTGCAATCTTTAAAAAAACTACCCTCAGTCCTCGGAGAAGTGGATGTATTGAGGGCTGTTTTGACCTTACCGGGGGTGAAAACGGTGGGCGAAGCCAGCGCGGGGTTTAATGTCAGGGGCGGTGCTGCTGACCAAAACCTGATTTTATACAATGAAGCAACCATTTATAACCCTACTCACCTTTTTGGAATGTTTTCCGCCTTTAATCCCGATATGATTGAAGGGGTAGATCTTTACAAAGCAGGCATTCCGGTACAATTCGGTGGAAGGCTCTCTTCTGTACTGGATGTGAAAAGCAAATTTGGAAACAAAGAAAAATTACAAGGTGGAGGAGGAATTGGTCTGATGACCAGCAGACTATTCCTGGAGGGTCCGTTATCTGAAAAAACTACCTTTGCTTTAGGAGGCAGAGGCACCTATTCAAATTGGCTTTTCGGGTTTTTGGATGAAACATCTGGGTTTAGCGAAAGCAGGGCTTCTTTTCATGATTTAAATTTGAATTTCCGACACGCAGCAGATCCAAACAACGAGTTCACGATCTCTGCATATTGGAGTCAGGATGCTTTTCGTTTTGACACGGATACCTTGTATGATTACCACAACCTGAACCTCAATATGGGCTGGACCCATTTTTTCAATGATAAACTGGAGGGTCATTTCCACCTGGGACATGATCAGTACGGCTTTGGTATCTTAAGTCAGCAGGATTCACTTAATGCTTTTCAATTCGGATTTTCTATGGATCAAAGCAGTTGGAAAAACCACTTTACCTATGAACTCAACGAGAAACACCAGCTCAGTTTCGGGATGAATCACATTTTTTATAACCTCAATCCTGGAAAACAAAGGCCACAGGGTCCGGAGTCTATCGTTTTAAATGAGAGGGTAAATAGGGAGAAAGCACTTGAATCCGCATTTTATGTTGGGGATGAATTTGAGGTGGATCCAAAATTGCTCATTAATTATGGGCTGAGGTATGTCATATACAACTACCTTGGTCCTAACACCCTCAATCAATACCCCAATCAGACCATCAGGACTGATGATACCAAAACTGGCGAAATTAGCTATGGAGCCGGTAAAATTATCCAAACTTATCAGGGTCCAGAGGTGAGGATATCTGCCAGGTATGCCATAGACAATTTCACTTCCATCAAAGCAGGGTTCAACACCATGAGGCAGCATCTGCACATGTTGACCAATACCGCAGCCATAGCCCCCACCGACACCTGGAAATTAAGTGATCCCTTCATGAGACCTCAGACGGGAAACCAATTTGCTTTAGGATATTTCAAAAACTTTAAAAACAACACCATTGAAACCTCTGCGGAAGTTTACTACCGCAAAATGAAAAACCTGGTCGACTTCAGAAGTGGTGCTACCCTGATATTGAATAATGAACTGGAACAAGATGTACTCAATACCCGTGGCCAGGCTTACGGCATTGAATTAATGGCTAAAAAAAATGAAGGAAAGCTGAATGGATGGGTCAGTTATACCTATTCCAGGTCCTTGCTGGAAACCAACCCCAACGAATGGGGAGAAAGGGTAAACTCAGGAAAATGGTACCCCAGTAATTTTGATCAACCTCATGATATCATGATTGCAGGGAATTTTGAGTTTACCCAACGAATCAATACTTCTATCAACGCCAACTACAGCACAGGCAGACCCATAACCTATCCGGTGGCCAAATTCAATTACAATGGATCAGATCGGGTATTTTATTCGGAAAGAAATGCTTACAGGATCCCGGATTATTTCAGAGTGGACCTTTCTTTTAATATTGAAGGCAACCATAAAATCCGCAAGCTTGCCCATGCTTCCTGGTCGCTGGGAATCTATAATTTACTAGGCAGGGCCAACCCCTATTCCATTTATTTCTCTCCGGAAAACGGATCCATACAGGGGTATAAATTATCTATTTTTGCCAGGCCCATCCCTTTTATCACCTATAATTTCAAGTTTTAATGGATGTCCTCTTGAACAAAACCACTTACTACATCATTGGTATCCTGCTATTAACCAACTTGGGATGCAGGGAACCATTTTTTCCTGAAATCAGTGACTTTGAAGATAACATATTGGTAGTCGAAGGATACATAGAGGTGGGCGGAGGCACCACACAGATCAACCTGAGCAGTACCTCCTCCTTGTACGCCGATGGTACTGCTTCACGTTTCCCAGGTGCTGAGGTGGTGGTTCTGGGAGAAAGGGAAGGTAGGTGGTCCCTACAGTCCATGGGAAATGGGCAATTCCAGCTCTCCGAAAATCTACCCGAAAATCAAAATTATTCCCTAAGTATACACCTGGAAAACGGGGAAAGGTACCTATCTGAAATGATCAGCCCACTGATTTCTCCGGAATTTGACATCAGCTACACCAAACAAGAAGGAGATGTACAGGTATATTCCAATACCCGGGGAGATGAACAATCCGAGTTTTTCCTTTGGGTTTATGAGGAAACCTGGATGTACCGGACGCCTCAAATTTCTTATTTCAATTACGACGATGCGAGTGGCAATATGGTGCTGATCGACCAGGAAGACCTGACTTACCGCTGCTGGAATTTTGATCAGTCCAGAAGAGTTATTTTGGAAGCTTCTTCCAGATTTGAGGATAACCGGATTTTTCAAAAGGAGCTCCTAACCATAGATAGCCTTTCCGAAAAGCTGGGAATTCGCTACCGGATCCATGCCAGGCAATATGTACTGGACAGAGAAGCTTATGTGTTTTGGGAAGGAATCCGTAGAAATTCGGATGATATAGGCAGCATTTTTAGTCCTTTACCATCTGCGGTTAGCAGCAACATTTACCATGTTGAAAACCCGGATATCCCGGTAATTGGCTACATCTCCGCAGGCATTTCCAGAGAGAAAGAATTGTACATCAATCGGGATGAGGTAAGTCCCTGGCGGACAGTTATTGGAGATTATCAGGGCTGCCTGATCGACACTGTAGCCATAGCCGACTATGATCAAAAATTTGGACAAGGTGAATATGTTCCCTTATACGAAGATTGTGAAACCTTTCCCTGCTCCGGTTTTTTTGCATCCACAGCCGGCTGTACAGATTGCAGAATCAGAGGAGGGACCACTATTAAACCTGACTATTGGATAGATGAATAAAATCATGCGCTACAGACAAGTTTTTTCCGGCAAAATCTTAAGCCTCTGGGCGATATTGCTACTTATTGCCCAGGTGGATCTGAAGGGGCAATCCAGCAGTAACATTCCTGAAGAAGAGGTGGCTGTACATGTATCCAATCCCATTTTACTAACCGAAGAACAGCTATGGATGGATGTCAAGGTCATGGCAGGCAACAATCCAAGCCCTTCCAGAGTAATCTATTTGGAAATGCTGGACAGGCAGGGCGTACCTGTAATCCAGGAGATGGCCCTATTGAAAAACGGAAGAGCTCAGACCTATTTAAATATCCCTTCCACTATTGATTCAGACCACTACCTGCTCCGGGTATATACCAGGATCAGCCCTTATACTTCAGGAAGCAATGGGGTGTTTCAGGATATCCTTACCATAATCAACCCCAATAAACCACCCAAAATCACTGATAAATCCCGGGAGGGTTCCAATGAAGCAACAGGATATCCTCCCTTTACCGGCAGTATGGAAAAGGAAACTTCAGGCCAAATCAAAATTTCCCTTCCCAAAACCCATTTGCACTCGGTTGTCATACGCAAGGCCAACCCGCCCATTCAGCCAGAGGTACCTCTTGATTTCGACAAAATGTATGGAGAAATCCCTTCAGATTCCAAACTCATTCCCGAGCTATACGGACATATCATCAAAGGAAGGGTATTGGATAAAACTGCTGATCCGGAGAGCATTTATTACCTGACCGCTCATGGCAAACAATTTCAGCTTTTTATCAGCAGACCGGATAGTACCGGCAATTGCTATTTTGAAACCGGCAACTTTCTGCATTACGACTACGTCATCATTCAGGCTTCTTCGGCTGAAGAACAGGTAAATTTTATCCTGGACTCTCCCTTTTGGGAAGTAAGGCCAGATGAAAGCTTTGAACTACCCGAATTGATCATGAATCCGGAGGACAGGGAATTCCTGGAAGAACGCTTGCTGGCAAGGGCAAGTCAGCAGTATTACCTGGCGCCGGAAAAAGTGACCCGGGATTCCATTCCATTTCAGTTTGTAACGGACTACAGCTATCTGCTAGACGATTACAATCGTTTTGAGGAGGTTGCCACGGTCATCCGGGAATACGTGCCTACAGTGCTGGTAAGGAGCCAAAATAAAAATACCATCTTTAAAAACTACAATATTCCCTTTGATGAGGTTTTCCAGGAAAACCCGCTGTTACTGGTGGATGGCATGCCTGTTTTTGAAAGTGATGATTTTGCTTCCTTCCATCCCAAAAATATCCGGAAAATGGATATTATCAACAGGAATTTTTACCTGAATGATCACAGGTTCAATGGTCTGATCAGTTTGAGTTCTTTTGAAAATGACTTTGGCCAATTTCCATTGCCTGAGAAAGCATTGTTCATCGAATACGAAGGACTACAATATCCGAAACGGTTCAAAAATGAAATCCGTAATCCGGAAAAGGAGTCTCATTTTCCTGATTTTCTCAACATCCTCTACCAGGGTACCGGAGAGGAGCTATATTTTAGCCCATCCCAGCTCCAGGGCCCATTTATCATGAGCATTCACTACCGGGACAGCCTGACTAACAGATGGGAAAATGCAAAGTATCGGATCGATTTGGAATAAAAACCGGCTGAGGTGATAAAAATCACAGGGTAGGGAAGTTTTTATGGTCAATTTTATGGTATCAAATAAATAAAAATACCATGAACGAAGAAGATATAATGACCATGCCTAGAATCGGCGACCAGGCTCCGGATTTTGAAGCCATGACAACTACGGGACCGATGAAATTTTCAGAATACATCAAAGACAGCTGGACCATTCTGTTCTCTCACCCAGCTGATTTCACGCCTGTTTGCACCACAGAAATGAGTGGGTTTGCATTGGAACAAAATTTCTTCGATGAGAAGAAAACCAAATTGATAGGATTAAGTATAGATTCTATTCATTCCCACATTGCCTGGGTAAATAATGTGAAAAAAAATACAGGTGTCTTGTTTGAATTTCCCATTATCGCAGACATTGACATGAAGGTCTCCAAAAAATACGGCATGCTCCAACCTGGAGAAAGTGAAACGGCAGCCGTGAGGGCCGTGTTTTTTATTGACCCTAAAGGGAAAATAAGATTGATCATGTACTACCCCCTGAATGTAGGAAGGAATATGGATGAAATAAAAAGGTCGCTGGTGGCCTTACAAACGGCTGACAAATACAAGGTAGCCATGCCTCTGGACTGGCGGGAAGGGGATAAAGTTATTGTTCCGCCGCCAAAAACCGTAGCTGAAATGCAAGAGCGGGAAAACAGTGATTTGGAAATGGTAGATTTCTACCTGGCCAAAAAAAGCATTTAAAATCAATCACTCATTAAATAAACAGGCAGGCCTGAAAAGGGTCTGCCTGTTTTGTTTCAATTGGGAATATTTTTTACTCATGGAATAATATCGTTTCAGTGGCCTTCATTTGATTATTGGCAGCCCAATGCCAGAAGATTTAGTAATTGATGAAGAAGGCACTCTTTTTCGTTCTTTAATAATTGCCTAGACAGTGGCAATTGAAGCAGGGAGACTGATCCTAAAATTATAACTATTATTATAACCAATAAATCGTTACCAAATCCTCTTCAATAAGAAATAGCACTCCAAAATCCCCGAGTTTAGCCAAAATTGAGGAAATGTAAGGACCTATGATTTTTAATTGTGTTCGGGAATCAAAAAACTCAAATGATTTATCGGATTTGATTAGCCCTGAAAAACAAGAAGCGAATCATAGGGGAAAAATATGACAGGAAGTATGGGGCGTTTTTGGTGAAATCTGGAATCGTGCCATCAATATTGGCCAAAGCAAATGATGCTCCCCTAGCCTGCTAATAGGTGTACGGAGGTATGCTTTGCCCCATAGATGGTAAAATCCTGAGTTTTGGAGTAAATGCAGGGAAATGATTCAACCTGGTATCAACATCGGAAACAGCTAGAAATCACCCATCGCTCCCGTTGTCAGGGTTACAAACCCTGTTTATCTGGATTCGACATGGCAAATGTCGAATAGCACGTTTTCTGCTGTTTTATTTTTCCCCAAGCATACCCAGTTCAAAATCCACACGTCGCGCCTTCCTTTTATCATACAAGTCATCATAAGCCTCCTTTCTTAATGCACTATCCCCGGATTTTTTGTGCCATTGCTCCTCTCCTGCCAGAACAATGCCTGCCTCATGGAAATCCAGCAACTGATCATAGGGCCCCCTATTGCCCATCAACTTAACCAGGATGGGTGCCATCTCGATCATGACAAACAAAAAAATAATCATCCAGTTAGCCCAAAAAATAGCGGCATTTTTTAAGGTCAGACAAATTATTCGTCTAAAACTTTCCGATAGGTTTCGCAAAGTTTGCCTACCAATTTCCTGTTGTCGAACCGTTGAGTAACGAAATCTATACCATTTTTGCCCATCTCGTCACGTAAAAGCTGGTTGTTTACCAAATGTTCGATTTTTTCAGCAAGTGCCTCAATATCCCTTTCAGGTACTAAAATCCCGGTTTGATTAACCAATATGCTCTCAGGAATTCCATTGTGAAAAGTGGAAATCACCGGAAGCCCCATTATCTGAGCTTCCTGAAGTACCAAGCCTTGCCCTTCTGTATTGCCGTCGGAAGCTGTTATACTTGGTAAAACGAAAATATCGGATACGGCATAGAATTGCATTATTTCTTTCTGATCCCTGGGCCCGTGAAGAAAAACCCTGTCGGTTAAACCAAGTTCGTCAATTAATTCAACCAAATTATTGTACAATTCCCCACCACCGATAATATGGTATTCCAATCCGTGATTCACTGCCTGAGCTTTGCTAAATGCCATGATACTGTAATAAATTCCTTTTTTTTCTACCAGCCGGGCTACCGTTAATAGTTTTAGTCCGGACTTTTTTTCAGTATTTCTTTGCTGGGCCCAATCTTCCAGGTTTACACCAATGGGAATGGTACTTATTTTTTCCGCCGGAAAACCAAGCATTATGATCTTTTCTCTAAGGTAATTTGAAATGGTTATAAAATGGTCAAATTGGGGAATGATATTTTCATAATACCCTGCATCCAACCTCTACCTGGTAGCATCGTAGCCATAAAAGGACAATATCATTTTTCCCGTGAAAATATCTAAACTTTTTCCATATACGGCTATTTTACCCATGGTGCCAAAATGGCAATGGATAATATCAAACGGTGGTCTATTAAGAAATGGAAGCAGCCTGAAAAACAGGTTAATTCTAAATCGGACAGGAATTTTTAAGGAAAGAATCTTGCTGATTACTTCAATTTTTCCTGCATTTTTAAGAATATAGAATATGCATTTCAATTTGGCAACCAATTTATTTTCAGGCAGGTTTGGGGGTGAAAAAGTACGGCTTAATAACCCGTATTTTTTCACCTTTGGATGCACTTTACTTTCCCGGACTCTGCGGGAGGGAAATATTTCCACCTCATGTCCCTGATCAATCAATCCCGTCACCTGATTCAGAATAAAGGTTTCGGATAGCTTGGGAAAAACCTCCACTATAAATGCAATCCTCATGAGCAGGTTGTTTTGGATTTTATGAATATGAATTTTTTGGATAATTCTTCCGCAAAAATTTCAAATCCTTTGGAGTCAAAAAATGTTTCTGGCGGTGAAAGCAAATGAAATCATTCTTAAATCTGAACAATTCATACTTGTCCGATAAATGATCTATAGAGCTGGCTATTTCGGTATTTTTCAAATGCTTGTGTTCATACAAAATTATCGTCGGCTGGTATTTCCCCAGATCCAATTGGCATAGTATTTTCCAGTCATATCCCTCAGTATCTACATGCAGCAAGTCCACCTGGCTTAATGCGAAATTGGACATCAATGCAGGTAAAGTAATCCCTGTTATTTTAATAGATTTGATAAATGGCTCCAAAATGCCATCCATGTGAGTGATAATATGTTCTTTGTTAAAAGATCCTATCTGATCGTACCATTCGGGTAAATTCGATATGACATACTTTGCGTGCTCATCCACAAAATAAAAATCCTGATTTATACCTTCATTTACTGCACCGTTAAAAAACAGAAAACGATCCGGATGGCCAAGGGACAAATAATTTTTCTTTAGTCGCTCAAATAAATAGGGTACTGGCTCTACAAATATGCCTCTCCATTTTTTATTCTTACTGATCAGGTCAAATATAGGATCTCTTGTCTTTCCATCATTGGAACCGATTTGTAGAATGATTACCGATTTATTTCCTAGTACCTTAGTGATCCATTTAGTTAAAAATGAAACGCTATCGGGTTTGCCACGCTGCATTGCATTTTTATAAAGTGCGTGAAGATTCATGGCGGATAGTTGGGTTTTTAATATAGTCTTCAATAAATGCGATGCCCTTATCAAAATCCCCAGAGTCTAGCATTTTTTCTTTTAATTTTTTAATGTTACTTACAAAGTAGTTCCTATTGTTAATAAGCTGATCAATTTTTAATTCTATGGATTTAGGATTTTCCTTTTTAAGATTCCCCCGAAGTCCCACTTTATGGTATACTACCCTGGCAGCATTACCCTTTTGGTCCAAATCGGGATTCAGAGGAAATACCAACATGGGTACCTCGAGCATGATACACTCCGTTACGGACTGCATTCCTCCATGGTTGATCATCAGGGCAGTCTTTTCTAAAACAGAAATTTGAGGGACATCATTAAAAAAATAAATATTATTAAAACCTGATTTAAGTGAAGAAATACCCCTTCCAAAAGACAGTATTAAAATAAAATCATTTCGCTTTGAAATAATAGAGATTAATTTCCTGAAAATTAAAAACCTAGATTTATTATATTTAAAATCATAGGATCCAAATGAACAAAACAAAATTTTTGAATTAGAATTAAGATCGGAATCTAAAATACTTTTTAATCTATCTAAATTAGAATCATTGCAGAAATAATGACTCCTATTAAAATCAACTACTGGACCAACATGTGTTTGATTTTTGTTATATTGTCTAGGGAAATCAAAATATTTAGGAGATAAAATTATTTCCGGAACAAATTTCCAACCGAAATGAGTACATCTTTTAGTATTAATAATTGAATTAAAATTTAGGTTATACAATTTACAATATTCTCTTACTAAATAAAGATGGGAAATACTATAAATAGATAATTGTTGATATTTATTAATAGCATACTGGTATAATAACCTTTTTGCCCAAATAAATAAAATAATAATTTTATCTTTAAAATTTCTGCGAAAAAACTTTGGAATTACATTAGATGTGAAAGGTGGGATAATTTTGTCAAAATTAAGACTTACTTTCGTACATGTTATTATAAATGGAATATTCTTT
Source organism: Cyclobacterium sp. SYSU L10401 (assembly GCF_010993705.1). Taxonomy (GTDB): domain Bacteria; phylum Bacteroidota; class Bacteroidia; order Cytophagales; family Cyclobacteriaceae; genus Cyclobacterium. The sequence goes on from NZ_WOFO01000002.1 coordinate 189,067, forward strand.
TCCCATAAAATAATGGAATAAAAAATTAATGACAAATCCACTATAAATAATGAAGGATTATACTTACGAATAATAGAATTGAAAATTGAACCTGATAAAAATTCCCTTTTAAAATCAGATTTAGCTTGATAAAATAAAAGTAAATTAGAACGAGAAAAAAAATTATTGGTTCTATTTCTCGAAATATTAAAATCTTTTATAAACTCATATTTAAAACCTTCATTTGATAATAGTTCTAAATATTTATTAGAAAAAATTATATATATAATCTCATATCCTTTAGACCTTAAGGATTTAGCAATTAGGAAACTAGAATTTAAATGACTTGGAGTTTCAAGGATAAAAAAAATAATATACTTCATATCAAAATGAATTATTTAACAAATAATAATTAATTTCTGAAAATACCAAATTAATTTTCCCTGGTTCTAAGTAATCAATATTAGCAATTTCTCCAGAATTCAAATATAAGACTGATGGGTAAATTGTTCTTAAACCATTTTGAAAAAGTATATTTTTTCATCTATCAATATATTTTTCTTTTTATCTATATCTATTCCAAGTCTCAGATTAACATCTTTTTTTGAAACAACATTTGTAAGTATATAAAAAATATTTTCGTTTGAATCAACATTTTCCAATAAATATTGATCTGCAGCATTTATACACCCAGTGCATCCTGAATTTGGTATAACGAACAGAATATTAACATCATTAAATTCTGTAGAATGAATTTTACTTAAAGATTTGTTTAACTTATTATATTGAATATCTTTTTCTTTACAAGAATACATAATAAAAATTAATAATAAAACATTAAATAAACTAGTTTTATTCATCTTTACTTAATTTAAATATATCGAATACCAAATTATCTTCATCTTCAATTGCAAGCTTCATTATATGAATTCCGTTTTTATTATAAAATTGATAATTAGGATGATAGACATATTTTCCTAAGTTAACTTCTCCAATTTTTTTCAATTTTGAATTTAATACGATTATAGATGCGTCCCTAAATCTACTTTTAATAAGATCTCCAGAATAAAAATCTTCCTCATTCATTGAATTATAAGCGACTCTATAATACATTTGACTAAATTCATCAAAGTGAATTGAACTATAAGTTGGCTGAGATCTTAAAAAGTAAGATTCTTCAACTGTAGGCGGGGGGTCGATCTTATTTGCAGTTGAAAGTGGTTTAACTTTATCAATAAAGCTGCTTTTTGCCAAATATTTTTCAGATTTTCTATTTTTTCCAATCAAATAAATATTATTGTCAATAGGAAAGCTTACGATAAATTTTTTTTCAATTGGGTTATAAGAATTATACATAAAATGTAATGCTGTACCCCAAATACCTGTAGAATACATTTTTGGATATTCAAAAAAATAGTTTACTGATCTATCATACAAATCTAGTTCTAAGATTAATTTTTCATTACTATCGCTTGATTTTGAATATTTTAATCTTGAACCAAATGAGTTAAGTAATAACTTATTACCAATTTTAACCATTGGAGTGGTATTAGAAATATAAGGCCTTACTTGATACCTATGGCCATCAGAGATTAAATTATATTTATTTTTAATCTTGCCTGAGCTATCAATTATATGTAATAAACCATTATTGTAAGAATATATAAAGATAGAATCAAGAGAGTGAACGAGCAGCCCAGAAACATCACCAACGCCATTTGGTCCATTTTTCTCCATATTAATATAAAACTGGCTATTTCCAGTTTCATAATCATAAAATATTAAATCATTATTAAACTTATTCATTAAAACAAAATATTTTGACGTATCATTTTCAAAATATTGAAAATAATTTCCCATTTTTGATGTTAATGAGTCTAAAGGAAATATTTTTTCACCAATTTTTTTAAATTTTATTTCATTTTCCGGTTCAATATTTGAGCCATTTTTATTCATTGAATCACAGCTCCATATCAAAAATATACTAAAGTATAAAAATCTAATTCGCATATTTTTTAAAGGTAAATTTTTATTTAATAGATATTTTAGTTAGTTATTATAAGATATGGTTACAATGATAATTGTAACCATATCTTCCATAGATTAACATCCTCCCCCACTAATAAAACAATGAGGTTTATTCAGATCCTCAAGGCAAATGTAATCATTAAGGTCATCTGGCAATACGCATCTGCCATTTACTCCCTCTGCTGTAGTCTGAGTACATTGCGCATCCAGTTTAGGGACGGACAACCCTGCTACTGCTATAAGTGAAAACACAATAGCAGTCATTTTTTTTAGAATTTTCATAATAAAATAATTTAGTTGAAATTAAATTTAGATTGAAGAAAATAATAAATTATAAAATTTCCAAATTTATTTAAATAAAATTCCTAACAAATACTTTTAATAGAAAATTTTAAACAAATACTTTTAATAGAAAATTTTGTTTTAAACTAAAATTTAATTTAAGTACCGAAATAAATAATAATTTAAAATTAAATAGCAGATTATTATTTAGTAATCTTATTTTATAAAATATTTCAGAAATAAATTAGGTTTTGACAGAAAAAAATGAAAGCAAACTGTAAAAATGCGATTTAAATAGGCTATTGGTCGATAATTCAAGAGTAAATGTTGGCTATACAAATTTTCATTGGGTTCGGGAATCAAAAATTTCAAATAATATATTGGATTTGATTAGCACTGAAAGCAAGAAGCGGGTCATAGGGGAAAAAATATAACAGGAAGTATGGAGCAGTTTTGGTGAAATCTGGATTCGTGCAATCTATACTCCCATAACCCATATTGCCTGCTAATCATAGTATCAGAGGTATGCTTTGCCCCATTGGTGGTAAATTCCTGAGTTTTGGAGTATATGTAGGGAAATGCTTCAACCCGGTACCAGCTCCAGAAACCGCTACGAATCACCGGTCGCTTTCGTTGTCAGGGTTGCAAACCCTGTTTATCTGGATTCGACATGGCAAATGTCGAATAGCACGTTATTTTACCAGAACAAAATCTTTAAATCAGGCAAATACTTAAAATGGGCATCACGGGTAACTAATGGTAAACCGTGTTCTTGGGCCATTGCAGCTATCCAAATATCATTTTCTGGAATAGGTGTAAACCAATAACGATATTTGTATCGAGCAAGCAGGGATCATTTCCAGTCTTCTTCATGGATGTTTTCACAACAGGATGCTATTGTTTTCTCCATTTCTTCCCCTTCTTCTTTAGTCAGTACCCCCAAAAGATCATAAACAGATGGCTGTTGGGCTTCTTTCTGCTTTTCCTTTTTCAATAAAGTTTCCAGCTTACCAATGATCTTTTCATCACTAATCGATAACAGGTTCTGTATAAAATTTAATTTTCTGGTAGTTATATCCATTCTTTTAACAGATTTGTTCTAATGATGTAAATATAACGTTTTTATGGTAATACTTAGTTTCTTTAATTTGTTCGCTCCTGCCTAATGGATTCCCGATCGCCGTCGGAAAGCCAGGGTAATTTGTTTTCCACAAGAAAATTAGCTCCAATTTGCTGTATGTATATCAGGCTTGCAAACCCTGATTATCCGGATTCGACATGGCAAATGTCGAATAGCGTATTATCTGCTGTTTTATTTTTCCCCAAGCAATCCCAGTTCAAAATCGACACGATGCGCCTTCCTTTTATCATACACGTCATCAAAAACTTCCTTTCTCAATGCGCTATCCCCGGATTTTTTGTACCATTGCTCCTCTCCTGCAAGGTTAATGCCTGATTCATGGAAATCCAGCAACTGGTCATAAGGTCCTCTGCTTCCCATCAGCTTGACCAGGATGGGTGCCATCTCGATCATGACAAACAAAAAAATAATCATCCAGTTGGCCCAATAAATGGCCGTATTTTTTAGCGTCAAATCCCTGAAAGCCTGTAACCGGGCTGCCAATCCATCATAAGCATCCAGGGACACCATTTGGTTTTGAAATTCCTGTTCCTTCAATACATTGATTCTCCTAATTTCCGCTTCCAGATCCTGAATCCTGGCTTCATTTAGCTTTTGGGTATATTGGTAATCCTGCTCTGCCTGATCCAGTTGCCTTTCTTTCTTCTCAGCATTTACGCCAATGCCCGCAAGCCCGGTGGTCCCTTCCGTTTTTACGCCAAATCTCTCCTGATCATATTCCTTTTGCTTTTGGTTTCGAAAATCCTCTTTAGCGGCAATCCCAGCCCTGAGACCCTCAATTTTACTTTCCAAATCATTGATTTCCGGATACCCTTCTGCAATTTTTTCCCGGCTTTTTTCTATCGTAGCCAGACGCTGTTCATCCAGTTCTCTGTTGATTTCCTTTTCAAAAATCCTTAGCTCCAATGGTTTGGCAATAACCAGCGCGATCAGCAAAGCCAATACCAGGCGGGGAAGGGCTTGTTTGAATTCCGGAAGAAATTGATCCTGCTTTTTTAAGGTGGAAACAATATACCGGTCCAAATTAAAAATCATCAAGGCCCAGATCAAAGCAATGACCAAAATTGCCCATAAAGAGGAAAAAATGGTAGACAAGGCATAGCTTACAGATAGTCCTGCAAAAACTGCCGTAAAAAGGACCGTTGCCCCAATCCCTATAAACCTGTTTGTACTTGCAGGACACCTCCTGACCAATGGCAGGTAAGCACCGGAACAAAATATCAGGAATTTTTCGAAATTATTCATGAATAGGTTAATGTTTAGCGGAATTCATTTCAAAACGCATACCATGCCTGCTTGTGTATAGATGTGAGAAAAACAATTGTCATCCAAAAACGGATTTAAACCATAACTAATTAAAAATCAATTTATTATAAATATTTTTTCTAATAAATGTATGGAATTTCCGGATTGAATCATGCTATGGATGGTTGAAGTTTATCACCAAACCGATTCAAAACTCAGTTTTGTCCGCTTATTGTGTCCGCTTTTGAGACGGTACATGTTGCTATCTGGTTTTAATATTCAAATTATTATAGTAGTTTAGACCTGAATTATAAACCAAGCCATGAAAAATTTCTTCTACCTATCCCTGCTGTTTATTATCAGCAGTTCCCTGGCGTTTGCCCAGGATCCTACCCGCTTTTCTGATCAGGTAAGCCAGATCTCCAAAGATTATCCGGCCTCCGATTACCAATCTTCAGTAGTTTTTACCGGTAGCTCCACTATCCGGATGTGGAAAAGTTTGCAGCAGGATTTTCCGGGAGAAAGAATTGTAAATGCTGGTTTTGGGGGATCTCAGGCAAGTGACTTGCTGCATTATCTGGATGAGCTTGTGTTGGACTACAAGCCGGAAAAGGTATTTATATATGAGGGAGATAACGACATATCTGCAGGTAAGTCCACAGAAGAAATCATCACTACTTATAACCTGATCGTAGAACAAATTGAAAATGAATCGCCAAATACCGAAATCGTCCTGATCAGCGCCAAGCCCAGCGTGGCCAGGTGGAATCTGGCTGATGAATACATTGCACTTAATGCAGCCATGAAAAAGTATGCCCGTGGAAAGAAAAAAGTAAAGTATGCTGATCTGTGGAAGCCGATGTTGAATTCAGAAAAGAAACCAATGGAAGATATTTTTTTAAAGGACAACCTGCACATGAACGAGAAAGGATACGCCATCTGGGCCAAGACCATCAGCAAATTTTTGAAATAAAACGTGAATTCTATTAAAGAACGTCCTTAAATACCGGCTATGTTGTCCCTGCGATACCTACCGTCATCGCGAGCACAGCGAAGCGATCTGAATCGAAGCGAAGGTATAAATCCATCGAGAATAGGGATTAGGATAGTGATTCGATTTACGTACGGCTTTAGACTGCCGCGGGTGCCCAGCGTTTTAACGAAATTCGATTATGTTCAGGTTGGCACCCCCGCAGTGACGCTAAACCCCGTCATCGCGAGCGCAGCGAGGCGATCTGAATCGGAGCCTGAACATACGGAAATCGGAAAAAGGACATCAAGATCGGAAACGCATACAGGTATTACAGATGGTGTGTATGTTAAATACCTGTAAATCAACATATTAAAAATCCACATCGCCACCCCGATTTCTGTGTTTTTTAAAATGTTAATTTTCACTCTGACAGCAATGCCCGGAATCGGTAAAGATTTCAAAATAAGTAACAATTAACGAATTAATATTTAAGATATTACCGAATAAATCCCCCCTGACTCTGGTCAGGGCAGGCTGTACCCTCCACTGCGGCGGAGGGATTTTGTGCAATCTGGATTTTTTACTTTCTTTTTTTGTAAACATTTCTATAAACCTTATCTAGAATCGAGCTCAGGTTATTAAATTAAGTCATCCTCGCCTTATTCATCTTCCTGAAATCCCCTTTCAACTGCAAAAAACAATTGGTCTTTGATTTTGTATCATTAACTTTGTAGGAAAATTAACAATTAGGTAATATTAAATTAATATATGCTTAATCTTAGAGCTTCCGTTATTTGCACTTTATTCCTCGATAAGCCCCTTCAAGCCCGATGGGTATCTATGACAACAAATAAATTCCGCCGGGCATGTCTTTAAAATTTTTGATGGCATATATTGCCTTGCTGGTTCCTGGTATGACCCATGCATTTCAGGGAGCCAATGATCCTGTTCCCCAATCAAAATATAGCTATGGCTCCAGGGGTTTTCAATTCTCTTCCACTGATGGCAAATACCAGTTAAACCTGGGCGGAAGGCTTCAATTTCGTTTTGCCACACCGAGCGACCAGGATCCTATTACGTATGATGACTTTTTTGAACAAAGACAAAACCTCTTTAAAATCAACAGAGCCAGACTAAAGGTCGGAGGCCACGCCCACCAACCCTGGCTTAAATATTATTTTGAATATGAACTAGGGGTCTCCAGGCTACTGGACTTCCGGGTGATGGTTGAAAAATGGCCTTGGCTGAATTTTAAAATCGGACAATGGAAGTCTGAATATTCCAGGGAAAGGGTAATATCAAGTGGGAACCAGCAAATGATGGAAAGGTCCATTATCAACAGACCCTTTACACTGGACCGGCAGCAGGGAGCCAGCATTTATGGCAGATTGGACGGAGGAGGGCTGGCTGATTTCAATTATCACCTGATGGTTTTAACGGGAACCGGAATCGGTGCCAGAAATAATGATGACCAAAAATTGATGTATTCAGGCAGGCTGCAATGGAATATCCTGGGAGATGGTGTATCAATGAGTGGATCCGCCCTGAACCGTTTTGAAAAACCAGTGGCATCTCTGGCCTGGGCAGGGACGACCAATACCAGCCAATATACCCGATACTCTTCTCAGGGAGGCGGTCAATTGGTAGGTTTTGAAGGAAATGTCCCGGGACGGTATAACATAGATCAATTTCTCCTTGAAAGTACCCTGAAATACAAAAACTTTAGCTGGCACAGTGAATTCCACCAGAAAAGTATAAAGGACAACCAACTGAACCAGTTGACGAAATTAAATGGTTGGTTTGTCCAGGGTGGTTTATTATTGAATCCCCAATCCATAGAAAAAGAAGCTCCACTCTTGGAATTGGCATCCAGGTATGCCATATACCAACCAAATCAACAACTTCAAATGAACAGTGAGGAAGAAATATCATTGGCGGTCAATTGTTTTTTTAATGGACACCAGAATAAGTTAACCGCTGACATTACCCATTTTGAATTTGAAGAAAAATCCGTCAACCGGGAGGCCAGCGGTTGGCGTTTCAGGATTCAGTATGATTTTTCATTTTAACTAGTCAAAAGCAGTTTTGGATTTGGATAAAAGGCCGGCAGTCTGTTTATTTGCATAAAATTCAGGTGACTGATTTATAAAGAAGAGGTGAGAGAACAGGCTCCATGAACCTCTGGCAACCTTCCGGATGTAGGAAAGGTGCCAATACCTGCCCCTAAGGGACCGATAAATTAGCCTTTATGACGCAACATTCAGCATTCCAGATTTCTTTTACCCTTATTCATCCAAACAGCTGCATCACCCGTCTGATCATTAAGATAGACGGGAAGAGGATAGCTACATCTTGTCATCCAGAAAAAAATATTCATGCCCGATCATAAAAATTTTGAAACCCAGGCCGTTCGTATCAATGCTTCCTCCTCTAATCAAAGGGAACATTCAGCACCCATTTACCTGAGCTCCAGTTTTGTATTTGACTCAGCAGAACAGGCCAGACAAATGTTTGCCGATGAGATTCCCGGTAATATCTATTCCAGGTATGCCAATCCCAACACCAGCGATCTGATCGAAAAGGTATGCGCTGCAGAAGGAACCGAAAATGGGGTTTGTACGGCATCGGGGATGGCGGCGATGTTTGGAAGCATGGCCGCCTTATTGCAGCAAGGGGATCACATTCTGGCTGCCAGATCTCTTTTTGGTTCTACCCATCAATTGTTGACCAGGGTTTTTCCAAAATGGGGGATTTCACATACATATGGTGACATATCAGCCATAGGAGAATGGGAAAAGCTACTCCAGCCCAATACCAAAATGGTATTTATCGAAACCCCTTCCAATCCGGGATTGGAGATTATTGACCTGGAATACATCGCCAATTTCGCCAATGCCCATAACCTGATCCTGGTGGTAGACAATTGTTTTGCTACCCCCTACCTTCAGCAACCAGCTAAATGGGGAGCACATATCGTTACGCACAGTGCTACCAAGTTTATCGATGGACAAGGAAGGGTCCTGGGAGGCCTGATATTGGGCAAAAAAGAATTGATTGAGGAGGTACAATTTTTTATGCGGCATACCGGTCCCTCGCTCTCTCCCTTCAATGCCTGGGTCTTGGCCAAAAGTATGGAAACATTGGCCGTCCGCATGGACCGCCATTGCGAAAGTGCCTTGAAAATCGCAAAATATTTTGAAGGGAATGCAGAAATAGAAACGGTCAAATACCCCTTTCTTCCCTCCCATCCCCAATACCAGCTGGCAAAAAAACAAATGCGTCATGGAGGAGGCATCATTACCCTTACTTTAAAAGGTGGCCTGGTCAGAGCCAAAAAGTTTATCGATCAATTGCAAATGATCACGGTCACTGCCAACCTGGGTGACAGCCGAAGCATCATTACCCACCCTGCATCCACTACCCATAGCAAATTGACGGAGGAGGAAAGGGAAAGGGTAGGAATACTCAATGGATTGGTAAGGTTATCCGTCGGTTTGGAGCATGTAGATGACATCATCCTGGATATTTCAAGAGCCCTGGATCAATCCAAGACCTAAATCAAAGTACGATAAGAAAACAAAAAAGCCTTCTTTTAATAAGAAGGTTTTTTTGTTTTCATGGGCATTATTCAAAATCCATGTGCCCTGATTATCGTTCCAATTATTAATTTTAGTACATTCAATTTATGGTGTTGTGCCTTCTGATCTGCTGACCGGTTTTTCATTTTCCAGTTGGGTACTCACCACGAAATAGGGTCCGGTAATCACTTCCTGACCTTCTTGTAGCCCCTCCAAAATTTCGATGTTCTCGAAGTCAGAAATACCGGTTTTCACTTCCTGAATCCTGGCCACTTCCCCATCCTTCAAAAACACCAGCTCTTTCAAGTTTCCTTCTTGTTGCCCGGATGAAAAGGTCTGGTCTGCACGGGTAGTCACTGCAGCCAGGGGAATAGAGAGCACATCTGCTTTTCTTTCTGTGATGATTTCCACACTTGCGGTCATCCCAGGCCTGAATGGAAAAGGATTTTCTTTGGTTACCAATTCTTTATAGGAGTCGTTTAAAATCCTTATCCTCACTTCAAATTCGGTAACAGCATCGGCACTTGCTTTCTCATTGGCAGAATTGGCTATAGCCGTAACTATTCCCGTAAACTTTTTGCCACTGAATGCATAGGAATCCACATCGATTAAGGTAGTGTCCTGCATACTGATACGGACAATATCATTTTCATTAACATTTACCCTGACTTCCATGCGTGACAAATCAGCTATTCTAAGCATTTCCGTTCCCGCCATTTGCGCCGTACCTACTACCCTCTCACCCTTTTCTACCAAAAGGCTGGAGACCGTACCATCTGTGGGAGAGTACACATTGGTCAAACGCAAGTTCTCGGAAGCTTCCTCCACCGAAGCCTGCGCACTTTTCACAATATACTCAGCGGCAAGTACTGTCTGTCTTGCAGCCTCCAGATCATTTTCAGCTGTCAAAAAATCAGCTTTGGCCTGCTCAAAATCAGCATCTGATATGACGCTATCTTCATACAGCTTCAGGTTTCTGTTATAGGCCAATTCGGCCCGGTTGAATTGGGCTTCAGAACGCTTCAGAGTGGCCCTGGATTGCGCCAAATTGGCCATCTGTTGATTGAGGTTTGCCTGGGACCTGTCCAGGGCTGAAATAAAATTATCGGGCCGGATTTTTACCAAAAGATCCCCAATCTTAACAGAATCCCCCTCTTCTACATTAAGTTCAATGATTTCACCAGCTACATCAGGACTCATTTTTACCTCTCTTTCCGGCTGGACCACTCCGGAAGCACTGACCTTTTCTATGATATCCTTTTTGGATACGCTTTCGATTTCCACTGCTATCGGCTTTTCGCCTCCCACCCATCCGGCATTCCTGGCGATAATGGTGAAAACTACTAAAACAGCTACTACTGCCAATAAAATAAATATTAATTTATTTGACTTTTTCTTTGCCATTATTTCTTAAAATTAAAGTGAGAGGGGATGTCCTAAATAAAAATCCAGAACCTTTACACGGAATACATATTCGTATTTGGCGGTGACCAAATCTGCCTGGGCATTAAAAAGATTGTTTTGGGCAACCTGAAAATCGACTGCATTGATGGCCCCCACCTCGAAGCGTTGTTGGGCCATACGAAAGGCCTCCTGCAAGGATTCTACCCGCAATAGCGAGCTTCGGTAAGATTGCTTTGCAGCATAGGCCGATGTATATGCCGTTTCTATATCCTGACGCAGCAGGTTTTTGGTTTCAATCTCCTGAATTTCGCTCAAGCGCTTCTGCACCCTGGCTCTTTGGACCCCGGCCCGATTCCTGAAATTTGTAAATACCGGTATGTTCAATTGCAGGTTGGCTGACTGAGAAAGGTTATTTTCAAATTGACTCAACAATGGATCAGTAGATCCAAAATTGGTTTGATCTACATAGTTTGAAAATACATTGGCACTCAAGTTCAGGCTTGGCGCAAATGCCCCTTTGGATATGCGCACTCCCAATTCAGCCGCCTCTACCCCCAGTGCTGCTGCTTCAATCTGCGGAAGATTTTGGGATGCTACAGAATAGATGTGTTCAACGCCTCTGTTGTCAATTTCCAATCCCTCTACCTCAAGCTCTGGAACTACGATACCAAACTCATCGGTAAAGGGCAATTGAAGCGATTGGGAAAGATTTAATCTGGCTATCCTAAGGTTATTTTCCGCATTGATAACCTCCAGTTCATTGGTGGCCATTTGAGCTTGCAGGTCCAGTTGATCCCCCATTGGCAAGGATCCTGCTTGAACCAGACTTGTCGTTCTTTTCAGTTGATCCTTACTGGTTTCTAGTTGGGAAGTGGCAATATTCAACTGCTCTTGTGAAAAAGCCACATTGATAAATAAGTTGATGGTGTTTAAAGAGATATCGTTCCGGCTGGTTTCAACATTCAAGCGGCTGGTAGACGTATTAATTTTTGCCTGTTTGATGCTGTTGCTTATCTGTCCTCCTGCAAATAGGGGTACACTGGAACTACCGGATATATTGACATTACCTATCCTCCTTGTTTCGAAATCATTGGTTACCGGGTTGATGGACCTTCCCCATCGGAACCCTGAAGAAGCGCCCATTGAAAAAGACGGAAGTTGCTGCCCCTGCGACTCCATTAAATTGGCTTCAGCATTTAAAAGATTTAATTCTGCCCTTTTGAGATCCAGATTGTTTTCCAGGGCAATGGCAACACTTTGTTCAAGGGTAAGCTTTCCCGTTGTTGATTGACCAAAAGTGCTGAAAGAGAAATACCAACAGCAAAAAAATAAAGCCAAAACATATTTCATGAATAGAACGATTAAATAAGATGAAGGAGTAAAATCTTAAAATAGAATTATAAAGTTAGTAAATCTTTTATTAACAAATCAAATTTGGTGCTAAAGAATTAATCACATTAAATATCACACCTTACCAGGGAATAATCGCATGTTAACCTGATTTTTTAAGTAATTTTAACTTCAAGAAGCAATTATCACGGATTAAACATTCAATTACGGACAACTTACTGTACGATTATGATACACTTTTTTTTAAATCCGAAAGGTATGTATGAACAAGCAGCAACCATTCCTGTCAATAGAGCATTTCTATTTGGTGACGGTATTTTTGAAACCATGGTGTATGCAGATGAAGAAATCCGGTTTTGGAAAGACCATCAGCAAAGGGTATCGATGGGGATGCGTCAACTGAAAATGCAACCATTTTGGGATCCCGATATACAGCTGGTGGAGCAACTACTCAACAACCTGCCTTTAAAGCCAATACCATACAGGGTTCGCTGGAATATCTTCAGAGAGGGCCTGGGTAAATATACCCCGGAAACAACTGGACATGCTGAATGGCTGACAGTTACGCCTTTTCAGCCTGTACCCAGAATAAAAAAGGAAGCTTATTTTTGCACTTCGATCAAGGTTCATTCCTCTCCATGGGCCAATTGTAAAACACTGAATGCCCTACCTTATGTAATGGCCAACCTGGAAAGGAAGGAAAAGGGAATGGACGAGGTGATCCTACTGGATGAAAACGGCCACCTATCAGAGGCCGGAAGTTCCAATTTATTCTGGGTTAAAAAAGGAGTTTTCTATACACCATCCCTTGAAAATCATTGTGTAGCAGGTGTAGCCAGGAAGCAAATCCTGCAGCTATTAAAAGACCAGGGGAAAGATTGTCAAATCGGATCTTATTCACCCAGGGACCTGTTGGATGCAGATCAGGTCTTTGTCAGCAATATTGCCGGTGTCAGCTACATTGAAAATATGGAAAACAGACAATTTGACTGTCAACCCATCCGCGATATAGAATCCATTTTTAAATTTCCCTGACCAAGCTCTGGCGATTATACGGATACTTCTGCTTTAATATGCGGATGAGGATCATAATTTGACAATTTGATGTCTTCATAGGTAAAGGAGAATATGTCCCTAACTTCAGGGTTTAGTTCCAATCGGGGCAAAGGTCTGCATTCCCTGCTCAACTGTAACCTGGCCTGTTCCAGGTGATTGTTATAGAGGTGAGCATCTCCAAAGGTATGGATGAATTCGCCTGGCTCGAGCTCACAGACCTGAGCTACCATCATTAAAAACAGGGCATAAGAGGCAATATTAAAGGGAACCCCTAAAAACACATCAGCACTTCTTTGGTAAAGCTGGCAAGAGAGTCTTCCATTGGCAACATAAAACTGGAAAAGCAAATGGCAAGGGGGAAGGGCCATTTGATCCACATCTGCTACATTCCAGGCACTCACAATCATACGACGGGAATTGGGATTGGTTTTGATTTGATGAATCAGGTTTTGGATCTGATCGATTTCTCCGCCCTTTCCATCGGGCCAATGTCGCCACTGATAGCCATAAACCGGGCCAAGATCCCCGGCTTCATTGGCCCACTCATCCCATATAGACACCTTGTTTTCTTTCAGGTAAGCGATATTGGTGTCTCCTTTGAGAAACCAGAGTAATTCATGAAAAATGGATCGTGTATGACATTTCTTAGTGGTTACCAAAGGAAAACCCTCCGCCAAATCAAAGCGCATTTGATAACCAAATACGCTTCTTGTGCCAGTACCTGTCCTGTCTCCTTTTTGAATGCCACTGTCCAGGATATGTTGTAACAGCTGATGGTATTGTTTCATATTAAAATCGATTAACTGTAATGTGCTTCATAATAGTGCAGGTAATCGCCAGATGTCACCCCCTTGAGCCATGATTCATTTTCCAAATACCAATCCACGGTTTTTTCAATGCCCACCTCAAAAGTAAGACTTGGCTCCCAACCCAATTCTTTATTGATCTTTTGGGCATCTATGGCATACCTCAGGTCATGGCCCGCTCTGTCCTTCACGAAGGTGATTAATTTGGCAGATTCCCCTTCTGCCCTGCCCAATTTTCTATCCATGATCTGGCACAGCAATTCGACAATCGCAATGTTTTTCCATTCATTAAACCCTCCAATATTGTAGGTTTGGCCAGGTAATCCCTTGTGAAATACCTCATCAATGGCCCTGGCATGGTCCTCCACATACAGCCAATCCCTGACATTTTCTCCTTTCCCATAAACTGGCAAAGGCTTTCTTTCCTTGATATTATGGATACAAAGTGGAATCAGCTTTTCTGGAAACTGGTTGGGGCCATAGTTATTCGAACAATTTGAAATGACTGTTTTCATACCATAAGTATTGGCATAGGCCCTTACGAAATGATCTGAAGATGCCTTTGAAGCAGAATAGGGAGACTGCGGATCATAGGGGGTGGTTTCGGTAAAGTACCCTCCGTTATCCAGTGAACCATACACCTCATCAGTGGAAACATGGTAAAAAAGGTGATTATTAAGGTCTTTCCAGAAATTCCTTGCTGTATTCAACAGGTTTACTGTTCCCATCACATTTGTTTTGACAAAGGCAAGTGGATCGGATATGGAACGGTCTACATGGGATTCAGCAGCCAAATGGATCACATCAGTAATCTGATAATCGTTGAAAACCTTTTCCAATAATTTTTCTTCATTGATGTCTACCTTGGAGAACACATAATTGTCCTTGTCTTCTAAATCCTTCAGGTTTTCCAGGTTTCCGGCGTAGGTAAGACAATCCAGGTTAATGATCCGGTAATCGGGAAACTTGTTAACAAAAAGCCGGACCACATGCGAGCCTATAAACCCTGCTCCACCGGTGATCAAAATAGATTTTTTCATAGATTCAAAATTAAAATATCCGGTCTTTACAAAAGTCTTAAAGCTTTAACAAATCACAAAGTAAATCAGGCTTTAAATCGATTCAAAAATTTATTCAACCAACCCCTTCTTTGCCGTTGCTCTACTTCATAATATCCTTCCCCATACCTGTTTTTCTTCATATAGGAATAATTGTAGCCATAGCCATAATTGTATCCTCCAAAATCATAGGTATCGCCGCCGCTCTTCAGACCATTAAAAATAGCATAAAAATTTCTGATCTGATCATTGGCATACAGGTCATTGATCATCAGGAGGTGGTTTTTATGGGTGAAATCATGCCTGACAATATACAGGTTGACGTCTGAAAAACGTAGCAAATCCATGGTCTCGGAAACCAATCCTACAGGTGGGCAGTCCATGACTATGATGTCAAATTCCTCTTCCAACTTCTCCAAGAAATTTACCATTTTATTTTTCAGCAACAATTCTGCCGGGTTTGGGGGTACTGGTCCGGAAGGCACTACTGAAAGGTTTTCATATTTTGTGGCAATGATAATATCTTCCGCCTTATCCTTATCCACGAGAAAGGTTGACAGGCCTTTTTTATTGGAAATCTCCAGGTAATTGGAAAGTTTGGGTTTCCGGAGATCAAGTCCTATTATACAAGTCCGCTTACCACTCAATGCCATGGCTGAAGCCAGGTTAAGGCTGATATAGGTTTTTCCTTCCCCTGATATACTGGATGTAACGAGGATTTTTTTGCATTTTTTTTCACTGGCAATGTAAAAAAGAGCGGATCTCAGCGACCTGAAAGATTCAGATGAAAGGGATCTGGGATGCTGGGCCACCAACAAATTAGTTTCCTTATCACTATAACCTATCGTACCCAAAAGGGGTATTTTGATCATATTTTTCAATTGAATCTGATCCATGATCCGATTGTTCAAGTAATGAAAGATCAGCAAAAAACCCAGTGGAAGAAAAAAACCAAGCCCTATGGCATAGGAATAATTTTGTGTTTTCTTAGGAAAAATAAGCACTCCCCTTTTGGCATAGTCAACGATACTGTTATCCGGAATATTGGAAGCTTTTGCTATTCCCGCCTCAGCCCGTTTTTCCAATAGATAGGTATACAGGTTTTCCCTCAGCTTAAATTCCCTGAAAATATTGGAATAACTGGATTCTGCCTGTGGCAATTGGGCAAATTGCCGGTCAAATCCAGCCAGTTTTTTTTGATACTCTCTTTTCTTATTGTTTGTGTTGGCAATTAAATTTTCTATGTTTTCAAATATATTTTCTTTCATTCGCTCGATCTGCTGGTCGAGAGCCGCTACATCCGGGTGCGTTTCTTTGACAACGGCCAGCAGTTTCCTCCTTTCCAGAGACAATTCTACCAGGTTTCTAATCAATTCACCTAAAAGACCATCTGCAATACCAATGACAGATGGAGACACGATTTCCTCATAGGTACCGGTCTTGTTGACGAGATAAGTTCTCAGGGTATTGTAATAAGCCAATTCAAAATCAATGGATTGAATGCTTTCTTCCAGCTGCTGTATGCTGTTCAGCACGCCTCCAAATTCAGCATCTACATCCAGCATTTTATTTTCAACTTTAAAATACTGCATGCGTCTCTCCACCGAATTCAGGGAGTCCTCCACAATGTAGAGCTGCTCCTCAATAAATTTCAGCGCATTCTCTGATATCCGGTTTTTTTCCTTTAAGTCATACTCCAGAAAAGCATCCATCAAAGCATTGACATAGTCGCTTCCCTTATCCACTATTTTGGTATTCATGCTTACCTCCAGTACCGACCCGTAATTGACCAGGGGCCTTACCTGAACCGCTCCGGCATATTGATCTATCAAAGCCTGAGGAGGATGTAGTAGAAATTCATATTCATCGTATTGCCTTGAAATATGCTCCAAATGAATGGTAAACCTGGCCTTTCCTTCATTGACTTCCTTACCGAAAAAATAGGGTTTCCTGAAAAATTCCTCCTCTTCTTCTGCATAAGGATAACTCATAAAAAATTGATCCAAAAACATGTTTTCTCCAGGTAATAGCTGAAAGGTGGAATCCGAAAGAATATTGATTCTTATTTTCCTATTGGTCAGTTGGGGATGATTCCAATCCACCTCCACCCTAATCGGACTATTATTATAGAGCTCAATTTCCTTGATATTGGTAGATGCAAAATAACTGACATCAAAGTGAAGCTTGCTTAATGCCTCTGCCGCAAGGTTTTTTGAAGAAAAAAGTAAAATATCATTCGTCAGATTTTCTGTTCCGGAAAAAATATTGGAACGGTCCAGGATCCTTACCTCAGGAGAGGCATTACTTTTGATCATCATGCTGCCTTTTACTTCATACCTTTCGACTGTATACCGGTGAAAGAGAAATACGGCTACCAATCCAAATACAATACAAAACAAATACAGCGGCCAATACCTGAAGTATTTGATGATATAATACTTGATATCAATCGGTTTTTCCTGTTCCTCAAATTGAGATAAATCCAAATTTTCCATTGTCAAAAAATTCCTGAAGTAATTCCATAAATAAACATCATCGCCGTAATAATGGATATACCCAATTGAAGACTGGAAGAGAGGTTCTCTCCTGAGCCGATTTGCCGGATTTGCATGGGTTGCAAATATAAAACATCATTTGGTTGAATGAAAAAATAAGGAGAAGCCAATAGCTGCCTGTCATTCAAATCAATTTGGTGAATTTTCATTCCTCCATCGTATTGCCGGATCAGGAACAACTCATTTTTCCTTGCCAAAATATTGGATTCACCTGCCATAGAAATGGCATCAAAAATGGTAGCTCTGTTTTTAAGGATGACTTTTGGCCCTACACTTTGAAATTCACCCAAGGTAGTAAACCGGATACCTCCTATCCTTAAACGTACGTCTACATCTTCCTTAAAATAAACATTGATCGCTTCCTGTACTTTTTCTCTGGCTACTTCCTCTGTCAAACCAGACAATTTAATCAATCCCAATACGGGTATTCTCACAAAGCCATCCTTATCCAAAGAATAACCGGAAAAATAAAAAATATCCATGGCTCCTCCTCCGCCACCACCGCCCCTGCCTCCTCTGGCTGCGGTTGCTCCCTGGTATTCAAATGCACGTAATAATTCTCCATTGGGAGAGGCGAAATCAATATCTACGATGTCGAAGGGTTGTAATACGTATTCATAATCCACCTCTGCATAAGGAATAAATTCATCCAATGCGATGGGGTCATTGCCCTTAATATTCTGAAGGTAGTTGATCCTCTTATTACTGATACAAGAAGTCATCCATATAGAAAACGCCATCATGGCGATCACCCTCGTCATACAAAAATTCAGTTTAAATGCGCTCAAAATTAATTAAATATGAACGTTTAGGAAATTAAAGCTTGTAATTAATTTAATCGACATTATTCTTTATCCAACAAGCGCTTATATGCCTTCAAAATTTCATTATGAACCTTTTTCCGGTCAAAATCTTGTCTAACCCGCTCAAACATTCTTTCTGCATAACCTTGCATTTCAGTCCTTTTTACAAAAGCAAACTCCATGGCTTCCTTTAAAGCCGGCACCTGACCAACAGGAAATACCAACGCGGTTTTTTTATGAACGGCCAATTCTTTGTTACCCGCTATATCGGAACAAATTACCGGACAACACATGGCGCCCGCTTCCAGTAAAACATTGGGGAATCCCTCCCTGTGGGAAGCGTGTACAAGGACATCACATAAAGCCAGGTAATAGGCCACATGATCCGTCCACGGAACATGTACTATTCTCGGATGATCACCGATTTGATTGATGGTTTTCTTTTCCAATGGATTAAGATCCTGCTCAAAATCCCCCAATAACACCAATTTGGATCGATTAACAATTTTTGATTGAATAAAGGCTTCTACCAGGTTGGCTATTCCCTTATCTTTCACCATTCTTCCAACTGCCAGAATCAAAAATTCATCCTCCCCTGGAGTAAGCCTCATGGTCGCAGCGACCAAATGATTTTCCTGGAGGTTTTCACGATTAAAAAGATCCAAATCCACGCCGTTGGAAGAGCCATTGCCAATTACTTTGACCTTATCTGGATTTACCAATTTCTCCTCAATAATGAACTTTTTGAGGGATTTTGCATTGGCCCAAACTTCATGGGCAAAACGAAAGGTCAGCTTTTCCATAGCCACAAGTAGCTTTTGCTTGCCTTTTGTTTTTGATACATATGGCAATCCGGCCAATGTATGGATACGCACCGGAACCCTGGCCATCCATGCCGCAATCATGGATAATAATCCAGCCTTGGGAGTATGACTGTGCACAATATCCGGTTTTTCCTTTTTAAATAATTGATACAACAGCCATAGGCAATACAAGTCCTTTAATGGAGTGATTCTACGGGTAAACGGTATAATCTCTCTGCGGACATTTTTTTCACTTTTCAAAACATCATGCCATTCATTTCCCTCCGAACTGACCATCAGCACCTCAAATCCTGCCTCTGACATGTAATGCATCTGGTGCTTAAGTAATAATTTTAGGGAAAGGGGAACGGTAGTTATCCTGAGTAATTTTGGCATTCAGC
Organism: Cyclobacterium sp. SYSU L10401; assembly: GCF_010993705.1. GTDB lineage: Bacteria > Bacteroidota > Bacteroidia > Cytophagales > Cyclobacteriaceae > Cyclobacterium. The sequence continues at coordinate 208,529 of NZ_WOFO01000002.1, forward strand.
TGTATGGTTAATTAAAAGTCCAAATATACCTTTTAAATTGGTATGAAACTTCATTCATACCTGTTTCAAAAGATTCTGTTTACCCAGAATAAACGAAGTGGAAAAAACTTAAGTATAGGCTAAAGCCCCTTTAATTGGGGATGAAATTCAGAACTTCCAGCCTCAGTCAGCAAATGGAACCTTCTCTTTTCGCCATTCTCCAGAATAATTCATCACTTCAATTTCCTCAATATCATGGGGTATAGGCAACCACCTGGTAGCCTGGGAAAGGAACCCTGAACCATGGTACAGTTCACGCCTGATGGTGTCTCCTTTATTGGTATGGATCAGTACGATGAAGTCATCCGGATGGGGATTAAAGAAGGATTTACTACCCCTTGATTTTTCCTGATGTTCAAATACACGTAAACTGTCCCTGTTCTGTCCGGCAATAAATAACATTTGATCTCCTGCCCCCTTTAACTGCACCAATGATTTGCCATCCCCACCGACATAAAAACCACTTTCCGCTGGCAAGATAGCCTCGAAATTACCTCGTCCATCCCCCTTCAGCCAAAGCCCAACAAATGCATCCAATCTGCCTGAAAAAACTTCATTTCCGTAGTCATTGCCCGTCATCAGGACGTCAAGATGCCCATCTTCATCCAGATCCGTAGTAGTCATGCCATATACAGGAGCGATTTGCGCCAATACCGGTAATGGTTTCAGGTTAAATTTTCCATTGCCCAGGTTTTCCAAATAGCTGCTGGACATTTGGTTGGCCACCAGCTTTTCCGAAGTACTGCGTTCATCCGGAGTCAATACCTCCTGGAGACCAGCCCTGCCATAGGCCTTAAAATTGGGGAAACGTTTTCTGAACAGGGTGCTTTGGCTGTATAAATCCATCCAAAAATGCACAGGAAACTGCCTGAAGTTTCCATCTTCATCCTTAAAATAGGCAAATAGAATGGGATCAATACTCTGGTTCCGGTCAAAATCTCCGGCATAGAGGGTAAGGGGTCTACCTTCACTTACCTGATAAAAATTGTTTTGCCCCAAATTTCCTACCAGGTAATCCATATCTCCATCTTGATCAAAATCAGCAGCAGCTATGCTGTTCCACCAGCCCACCTGCTTTTCCAGACCGGTATTTTCCAATAATTCCAATTTACCATCCACATTTTTAAAAATGGTGATTGCCATAAACTCCCCTACCACCATCAGGTCAACCTTCCCGTCATTATCCACATCTGTCCACAAGGCATCCGTTACCATTCCAATCTCTTTTAACCCCGGAGCGACGGCCTCCGTTACATCAGTCCACTGCTCACCGTCATTCTTCAATAAAAAGCTTTTCCCCGGCAGGGGATACTGCCCCTGCCCTGATCTGCCTCCCACAAAAAGGTCCAAATACCCATCTCCATCAAAGTCTGCAGCCCTCACCACGGTGCCCACTTCCCGGATTTCAGGAAGTACACCTGATAACAGGCTGAAATTTCCCTCACCATCATTTTCGTACAGCCTGTCCTGGTATATTTCATTCCCCAGGGCATACTCACTGCTTCCACTGACTGCATACAGGTCCAGATCCCCATCCTTATCCCAGTCAAACAGCAATAAGCCCATGTCTTCCATCTGGCTTTCCTCTGACAAGGGAAAAGGTTGGGATCGAAATGTCCCGTCCTCTTTTTGAAACAACAGCTGCCTGGCATATCCTGCAGCCCCGGCTACAACCAGATCCTCCAATCCATCACCATTAATATCCCCTACCGCCAGGCCCGGTCCATATTGGGAAAGCTTGTGCGGTAGTGTCCTTTGCACATTAAAATCTACTGCGTCCCGTTCCTGGTGCATGATATCCAAACCAACCTTCTGTCTCGATTCTTTCAATAGAGAAGATGAAGCAGGACCGGTTAAAAAAGTACGGGTATCTTCTTCAGAGATGGTATTTGCATCCCTGATATCTAAGGATAGCACCTGATTAACAGGAATATTTTCCATTTCCTGCCAGCGTCCATCAGGCCAGAGGATTTCCAGACCTTGAATAGCATTGTCCCTACCCAGCCCAAAATGTACGATATCTTCCACTGAAGACATGTACCCCCGGCCTGTGTAATGTTCATGAAAGAGGATTTGTCCATTGACAAGGGTGATTTTTATTTTGGCTCCCAAACCTTGTGGATTATTGGGGAGCCCCTTTAATTTCAATCGCAAAAAATGGGGGCTTTCGTTTTCACGGGTATTGTTCAAAGTGTTTTCAAAAATAAAGGCTTCCTGATTGATATTACTGACGACATAATCCAGGTCTCCGTCCATGTCCAGATCTGCAAAGGCTGCCCCATTGGAGAAAGACGGCAGATCCAAGCCCCAGTCCCTGCTGGAATCTTCGAAAGTAAGATTTCCATTATTTCTAAAGACATAATTGGGGATTTTAACAATGGGAATAGAATCCAAAAGCAACTTTGTGCTGGCCACACTGCCCATATCGGCTCTGAAATTGGTAAAATCCTTGTCGGTTACATCCCTGGGATACCCATTGGTCACCAGCAGGTCTCTGAACCCATCATTGTCCATGTCTACCAGCAGAGGAGACCAACTCCAATCAGTCTGATAGATACCTGCAAGAAACCCAATCTCACTGAAGGGGAAGCCATTTCCATTATTGAGATGAAGCATGTTGCGGACATATTGGTACTCAAAGCCCCACCGTTCATTATTGATGTATTTTTGATAGGAATTTTGGCTGATGGTGGTCTTCATCCGGAAATTGCTTTCTGCCAGCATGTCCAGGGTCAGCAGATCCGGTAATCCATCGTTATTGATATCCGCCATATCCACTCCCATAGAGAAGTGGCTTTGATGCCGGATATAGTCCTCAATGCGGTTAGAAAAGGTACCATCGCCATTGTTCAGGTACAAAATATCATTCGATAGGTAATCATTGCTTACATAGATATCCGGCCAGCCATCAGCGTTGAAATCGGTAGTGGCAAGCCCCAAACCATATCCCTCTATCTTTATTCCGGCTTCCTGACTTACATCTGAAAAAGTGCCATCACCATTATTGCGATATAACTTGTCATTGTTTCCGGCAGTGCCGTCGGTGATTTTCTCCCTGAACACGCCAGGCAGGGAGGTAACCAAAAGGTTGTTTAGTACATAGAGGTCCAATAATCCATCCCTGTCAAAGTCAAAAAAAGTAGCCGACATGCTATACCCCATGTCATTGATCCCGTAGGCTGCTGCCATCTCCTCGAAAACAGGGATGCCATGCTCATCTAATCCCTGATGGACAAAAAGCAGGTTGGCCCTGTCCAGGGAGTCTTTTTTCATAGCTGTGGCCACATATATATCCAACCGGCCATCACCATTGATATCCACCACTGCCACACCGGTACACCAGCTATCTGGGGCCGCAATCCCTGAAATGTCAGATACATCCTCAAATACCATTTCTCCCTGATTCAAATAGAGTTTGTTGCCCACTTCATTTCCTGCAAAAAATAAATCAGGCAAGCCATCCTGATTAAAATCTCCTACCCCCACACCGGCACCATTATAGATAAATTCTTCCGTCATGATGTTGAAAGAGTCGGATTCCAGAATGGAGTTATTAAAAGCTATCCCCGTTTGCTGAGAAGAAAGCAGGCGAAAGAGTTTTGTTTCCTTTTCCTGACAAGAAAAAAAGGTGCAGACAAGCAGAAAAATCAATAGCGCTTTAAGGTTTGTTTTACAATTCCCCATGAATCTAAATTATAACAAATGGCCCTAATGACCTACAATCCGGGGCATAAAAAAAAGGTGAGGAATTAACCTCACCTTTTCTCATTTATTCATTTTAATAGAAAATCAATCAAAAGCGGGATCCTGTGTAAGGGTAGGAGAACCATCCCTAAAGGACCTTTCTATGGCTTCTAAAGGAACTGGAAAATACTCATGAACACCCTTCTCAAAGGAGGCATTACCCAAGTAAGTTCTTTTAGTAGATTCCTCTGCCAAATACTCATTCATGGTTTCAGCAGCGATTCCCCAACGTTGTAAATCAAAGAACCTGTGTCCCTCCATGGCAAATTCCAACCTTGTTTCCATTCTTACGGCCTTTCTGGCAACATCTTCATCTGTCCAGGGGGCATCATAAGTAGAAATAACATAATTGGCAGCTGGCTCTCCTTCTACAATGGTAAAATCATTTCTTTCTGAACCCTGAATGGCATCTGGAACAAAGCCTGCAGGATTTGCCGCCCTTTCACGGATCAAATTAACCAGCTCGCGGGCTCTTTCCAGGTTACCCAATTCTACTTCCGCTTCAGCAAGCCAAAGCATCACCATACTCAATCTCATGATGCGGTAGTTATTGGCAGAAAGCCTGGGATTGGCACCAATACCGAAAAACTCTGGTTCTGCTACATGCTTTTTAGGAGAATACGGACCGGCATAGTTCTGATCCCTTATAAAATCACTTCCATGAATTTTATACCCTTTATAAAGAATATCCCTGCGACCTACAGTATGGTCCAACCGTGGATCCAATGGTCCCTCATATGGATCAAAAGGATCACTATAGGATAATCCCTGATCATTGGTTACATCTTCATCATTGAAGGTATCCAAAAGCGGTAAACCATCAGCCGACGTTTTGTATGCATTTACCAGATTCTGAGAAGGCTGATAAAATCCACAACATCCCCAGGGATCCGTGTAAGGGTAGTTTAGGGTAGTGCCCTCATTGGCTGCCGCCGTAGTAGCACTGGAAATGGAAAACTGAATCTCAAAAATAGATTCTTCATTGTTCCTTCTACCAACGAGGAAGTTTTCCTCAAAAGTAGGCGTGAGGGTATATGGACCGTTGTTCACAATGTCATCCAAAAGCGTTTTTGCCTCTTGTAAGACGGCTGTATTCGCCTCTCCAGTGGACTGATCCCATCCTTGAAACATTTTTGCCTTGGCAAGGAAAGCCTGTGCAGCCCATTTGCTGGGTCTTCCAGCTTCTGATGCCGTCTCTGGCAAAACATTCATGGCAGCCTCGAAATCGGCCTCAATGTCCGGCCAAATCTCACTATTGTTCGGAACCTTGCTACTTTCTAAATCTGACAAAACGAAAGTCTCATCTCCAATATAAGGTACAGAACGCCACATTTTTCTTGCTTCCATATGGAAAAAGCCTCTTAAAAACCTGGCTTCTGCAATGATTTGAGCCCTTCTATCATCCGAAACATCGTCCGCTTCTTTTAGGGTGTTCAGGACATCGTTGGTTCTGGCTACACCTTTATAAACAGCCCTCCACTTGTTTCTGAGGTGCAGGTTGGTTGGCTGAAAATCAAAAGTTTCAAGAAATGATTGCTCCGGCTGATCACCGGCATCCGTTCCTTTGTAGGCATCATCAGATACCACACCACCATAAACCCAGTTGTCTATGGTTCCATTCCAGCCCGATTGGCCGTCCAGCCCATAACCATCTATCATGGCATAAGCTCCCAACAAAAGTCCTTCTACCCCTTGGGCATTTTCAAGGCCCACAGTACTAAACTGCCCTTGTGGAACGGTTTCCAGAAATTCCTCCTGGCAGGAAGTCGTAATCGCTCCCATTACCAAAGCAGCAGTTGCTATTTTAAAATATATTCTTTTCATAAAATTGCTTCTTTAAGTTGTGGTTGATTAAAACGTCACGTTTACTCCCAAAATCAAGTTTCTGGATACAGGCATATAACCACCATCAAATCCAACGGTATTGTTACTTCCAGTTTGTATCTCAGGGTTTGTACCGGTGTATTTGGTCAGCGTAAAGAGATTTTGTCCCTGAAAATAAATGGAAGCCCTGCTCATCCCCAGGTTACTCAACGTAGCCTCAGGTAAGTTATAGGTTAGCTGTGCATTTCTCATCCTGAAATAAGAACCATCTTCTACAAAGTAGCTTGATGGACGGCTACTTACCTGGTCGTTGGCATCCATGATTGGCAGGGTTCCTCCGGTATTATTTGGCTGCCAGGCATCATACAAAGCCGCTTTAGACTTGTTTCCCTGGAATGTATTAAAGTCTGTCCAGTAATTGATGTAGTTAAAGATATCATTCCCTACAGATCCGTTGCCAAATAAAGTCAGGTCCCAATTTCTGTACCCCAGGTTAAGGTTAATTCCATAAACGAAATCAGGATGGGGATTGCCGATCACCGTTCTGTCACTATCTGTGATGACACCATCACCATTCACGTCTTCAACTTTAAACTTACCCACAGCATTGTAATTGCCATAGGGAGGGTGTGCATTTACCTCTTCTTCGGTTTGGAAAATGCCCAGGTTATTGTATCCGAAAAAGGAAGATATGGGGAAGCCAGATTGGGTAATGGTCACAGAAGGCACCCTGGTAGAGGCTCCAAAAAGAACATTATCATCATTTTCGGCCAGGTTGTCTACGTTATTTCTGTACATAGAATAATTCGCAGAAACACCATATCTCAGTTCACCGCCCAGGGCTGTATCATTCATACCCAAGTTCAAATCAATACCTTTATTGGTCATTTGTCCGATATTGAAGAAAGGAGCAGTGGCATCACCATGTCCATAATTGATGGGCGTCTGAAACAACATGTCGGTAGTTACCCGATTCCAAACATCCAGTTCGAAGAAGTATTTTCCGTCAACAAATTCAACATCCAATCCAAGGTTATTGGAAGTTGTCGCTTCCCATCTTGCATTTGGATTACCGAATCTCTGCGCATCAAAACCCAAAGCAGGTGTAGAGGTAGAACCATCGATCGGGTAGCCGGCATTGAAAATGTTAGACCTGTAAGTAGTGTAGGCATTGTAATCTCCAATCAGTTGGTTACCAGTTTTTCCCCAACCATACCTCAATTTCATGTCAGAAACGAATGGAAGCGCTTCCGCAACGACTGCTTCATCAGACAACCTCCAACCTAAACTGAAAGCAGGGAAAGTGGCATTTCTGGAAGCCGCCAGGAATCTGGATGAGCCATCATTTCTTAAAATGAACTGAACCAGATACTTCCCGTCATAAGAATAATTTAACTGACCAAATTGTGAGTACAACCTGTAATCATTGACTACCCTGCCGAAGTTGGTTGCTGTATTCGGATCACCTAAATCCAGATAAGAAATGATTGGAACTGTTTCGAAGGCAAAACGCTGTCTTGCCGCACCAAAAATCTCACCAAATTCTTTTATGGATTCTATACCCAAATAAGCATCAAAAGCATGAACTTCATTAAAGGTCTTGGTATAGCTGATCGTATTGGTCCATACCCACTGATAGGAATATTCGTTCTCAGAGGTTGAACTGTTTACAAAGTTACCCTCAACGTATTCCGGCTGAGGTCTTCCGATGTACAGGGCACGTCGGTTATTGGCATCTACACCAAAGCTGGACCTGACATTAATATTATCTGTCAAATCTATTTGGGCGTAAACATTACCAAATGCTCTCAGGGAAAGGTTCCTGTTATCTCTGGCCCTACCCAAAACCGCAACCGGGTTAAAGTTATTACCCAAATTGGCTCCCCTACTTCCTGCATAATTTCCCATGATATCATAAACAGGGAGCAATGGATGCTGTAGGGAAGAACTGAATACGGCATTCTGCTCTGCATTGTTTCCTGCAGAACCGTTTCCGAATCCTCCTTTACGATTTCCTACGGTAACGGATAAGTTTTCACCAATGGTCAAACGATTCTTTAAAGCCTTGAACTCAGTATTTGCCCTTACGGAATACCGGTCATAACCTATATCCCTGACAATACCGTCCTGACTGAAATAGTTTAAAGAAAGGGCATACCTTCCATTTTCAGTACCTCCATTGGCAGTGACCTGGTAACTTTGGATAGGGGCTGACCTTGTGGTTTCTGACCACCAGTCGGTATCGGATGCCCTGGTAATGGGATAAATATTTCCGGGCTCCAAGGCGTATAAACTGGGGTCTACCTCAGGGTCACCTTCCATACCACGGCTTGGAAATACATAATCTGGAATAGTTACTTCACCGTTAGGTCCCCAGGAATACTGACCATGGCTAGGCGTTCTACCGGCATAAACATTGGCCAGGTACAGATACTCACCCAATTCTGTTGCATTCAGTGGATCAGGGCCCCTATCAGCTTTTTGGGTACCATAAAAAACATCAAAAGCAATCGTAGGCTCGCCTACTTTACCTCTTTTGGTCGTAATGATAATTACCCCATTGGCTGCTCTGGAACCGTAAATAGAGGCTGCAGAAGCATCTTTCAAAATTTGAATGGACTCGATATCATTTGGATTCAAATTACCCTGATTTTGGGTAGGCACACCATCAATGACATATAAAGGATCATTGTTGTTAATGGTACCAAAGCCCCTGATCCTTACAGTAGCCCCTCCTCCCGGAGTGGCGTCATTGACGATCGTGACTCCGGCTGCTCTACCCTGCAATTGCTGGGCAAAGGTGGTGGCCGGAATAGATAACAATTCTTCTGAATCCACAGAAGTAACAGCACCGGTAATCTCTCTTCTGGATTGAGAACCATAACCTGTCACGACTACTTCATCCAAACCACTGACTCCCTGTTCTAATTGAACATCAATGGAAGTTCTGTTACCCACCACTTCTTCCAAATTGGTGAAACCCAGAAAGGAAAAGACCAAGGTGGCTTCCTGATTGGGTACGGTGATGGTGTATTCACCATCTAAATCTGTCACTGTACCGTTAGCGGTACCTTTTACCAAAACCGCAGCACCCGGCAGCGGCTCTCCTAAATCATCCGAAACAGTACCTGTCACTTCTATCTGGGCAAAGACGGCAGCCGAATTTACCATAAGAACCAACAGTGCCATACTGCATAACTTGTAGATTTTTGACATAAGCAAATTATTGAGTTTAAAGTATAAAATTGAATTATTAATTAAATTTTTAAGTATTGGTATTGAAGAATAACAAAATGATTATTTTAATAGCGACCGAACCATAACCATTTATAGCATCAGAAAGCATTAAAGCAGATTCAGAATTTTCAATAAATTTTAATAGGATCTCTATTCCAGCAGGACTGAAATTTTGTGTTCAGGTAGAAAACCAGGGCAGTCCAAAAAAAGGTGAGTAGAAGGATTTTTCATATTGGTTTAGATTAGGTTTATTAATAGGAGCAACATTTAAAATTTCAAGCTAAATATAAACTTAGATCTTATTTTAAATGTTTGAGCAATTCTACAATTTTTTTTCATAAGAAAAAATAATTATTGAATTTAATTCAATCAAAAATAAAATAATCTCTAACTCAAATACTTAGCTCAATAAAAAGCTTTAAAAAAACAGTTTATTCAAAAACAATATATTCAAAACTTAAATATTTATTATACATATTAAAATAATAATAATTTATTATTTTGTAAAAAGAAAAATTTAAAAAATACAGGAATAAAAAAACAGCCCCCAGGCAGGCTGTTTTTTTATCATTTGAGTGAATTGATCCATTGGGCTATTTTTAATGCTTCTGTTTCCGGCACGTGAGGCATGGGAGGCATGGGAGTAGCATATTCCGGCCAATTTTCAGGCTTTGGGGTATGGATCAAAGCTACAATCTCCTCTGCTTTGTAATTTTTTTTGGCCACCTCTCTGTAGGCTGGACCAACTTGTTTGGAATCCTTGTTGTGGCAGGCAATGCAAGTGTGCTTGGAAAGCAGTGCACTCACCAGGGCCTCGTCAATATTGTCTGTGCTTTCCGGTTGCGCTTCTTCATTCTCATCCGAAGATACTGCCTGCGGGCTAACACTAGCTGGTTCGGTACTATCCTTTTGACCGGAAGAATGATAGGTACTCATGTCTTTGTCTGCCAGCATCTTGCCTTCAGGAATTTCATTCAGTGTGTAATAGGCCGAAGGATGCACCAGGGAATAAAAATTATCTCTTTCTCTGATCCCATCCAATTGCAGGTGATGTATATGGTATTGGGTCAGGCCGTCAATTTTAATCCTTACCCGCATCAAATCTTCCGAAACCTGTACCCCCTGAACTTTAGCCATTTTATTGGCCACCGGGGGACTCCCATAGACAGGATGGTACTTATAGATAAAGGTTTGCACGCTATAAGAGGCAAGGTCTTCAGCCGATTTCTTGTCCACAGGTTGGGTAAATTCTATCTCAAAACCATCCGGCATGGCTTTGATATTCCTCATTTCAAAAGGAAGCTCCCCATTCCATACCAGGCGCTCCAACCCTTCATTGGCATCACCGGCAGAACCCCAACCCCGGTTGGTTTCACCTACAAAAAGGGACCCGTCATGACCCCAGGCCATGCGCAGCACACCAGAACGGAAATTACTTTTGAAATCAATGGCTGCTCCCTGAAGTACCCCGTTTACTTCTTCCAGTATTACCCGCATAATTTTGCTTTGCCCCTGATCACCTACCAGCAACTGCCCGGCAAAAGGGCCGAAATATCCCTCTGGAATTTTAATTGGTTCGGAAGTAGAAATTCCGTGAATCCCATAAGGAAACCAAACAGCTGGTAAGGTTATTTCAGGCAGTTTTTCCTTGGCCTGGTAAAGGGACAGGTAGTCTTCATTGGTCACATTTTCTGGTTTGATGTACCTGCCTTGCTCATTCTTTACCTTTCTGGGATCCACTACCGCATCAAATGCCTCTGTACTGAGGTCCAGGGGTGAGTCCTTCAAGCCCGTCCACCTCAATCCGGCAGGATGACCCGCGAAAGAACCTTTTTTGATGTGCCATAATCCCCCTGATGCCATGTAGTCCCCTTGGTTTTCCGTGTAGAAAAGCCTGCCATCTATGAACCCAAGTCCTGCAGGGGAGCGCATGCCCGTTGCCCAGGGTTCCATCTTTCCCTGCGGACTGATTTTCATGATCCAACCCCTGTAGGGTACCCGGCTTTCTCCTCTCCACCATTCCTCATTGCCAAAAGCGACGTTTCCGGAAACATAAAAATTCCCTTCCTCATCCACGACCGGACCATAGCTGTACTCATGGTAGTGCCCGGAAACAGGCCAGTTGTAAATCGTTTCGTAATGGTCAGCCACTCCATCCTGGTTGAGGTCTTCCAATTTGGTCAACTCTCCCCTTTGGGAACAATAAAATGCACCATCTCTGTAAACCAAACCAAGGATTTCGTGTAGCCCGGAGGCGAATTTTCTAAAATAGGGTCTGGGTCCGGTAGGGTTTTCCACCACATACACCTCACCTCTTCTGGTGGCTACCCCAAGGTTTCCATTGGGCATGACCGTCAGCCCACCCACTTCCAGTAAAGTACCTTCTGGTGCCTTGACCCTCAGAATTTTGAAATAATCCTCTTCCATCGGTGACTCCTGGGCATTGGCAGGCTGCAAAACCATGATCCCCATCAGTAGGAGGAATAAAACAGGTATTTGATTGCTATTGAATTTCATTTGATCTCTATATCTAGGTATTAAAACAATAAAAGATATTCCATGTTTTCCCGGGCAGGTACCAATAATTCCATTCTCCCATCAATGGACCTGATTTCAGGCTTGGCCTGGTTTGTTTCCCCCAACTGGATGTAATAGGATTGATCCCCGATTACAAATAACCCTTCTCCCAAATCTTTTATCTGACCATCTTGTGCCAGCCGTACAAAGGTGTTGGCTTTGGCGTTCTCTATGGTCAGCACCCTTTTTATACCCTGCCCATCGGCCAGGATTTCCAGTTCATCGGATACATTCGCGCCATAGCTTTCAAACGTAAATTGGAGGTGATGGCCGTTGGAAAGGATTTTGTATCCCCTGACTTTATAATTACTTCCCAGGGTGTCCGTTGGCCAGGGTTGTTCGATGGTCTGAAGGTGAGCCAGGGATAAGGCAGGATTGCCAAAATTAGTAACCGATCCCAAAGGCCTGGAAGACCCATCACCCCGGCTATTCCACATGGGAGTTGCGTTCAAATAGTCTCCCCTCCAAACCTGTACCAAATTCCCCCAATCCATATCATAGGTATAATGGACTTTTTCCGGAGATCCGACAGAAACCGCATGGGTAATCCTGGGACCATCAGGGATATCCATAAAACTTCTCAATACAGGCCTTTCATTTGGATCGACCAGAATGGGATCGGGTCCGGTTGAACTGCTGAAAGCACCGTCAGAAAGCTGAAAAGGACGGATACCCGGGCCGGAAACTTCCAAGGCTATGCCAGGTTGGATCCAATCCTGAACTTTAGCATATAAGATTTCTACAGGATATTTACCTGCTGTCAGTTGGTGTTCTCCTGAAAGATTGCCCATGGAAGCTGCAATCACCTGCTCATCACCCACGGCCAGGCTACCTGCGCCTCCTGGAACGGAGAGGTTAAACCTGAATTTTCCATCAATTTCCACTTCCAGATTCCCCTGATACCGGATCAAGAACTGTTCATCAGCTCCCCTGATATTTGCTGTCAGCCTATCGATTTGTCCACTCCTATCTGCTGTCAATTGAGAAAAATCCGGTACCTTTTCAAATCTTCCCTTGTACAAGTCAAAAGCAATATCACTGAGTACAGGCTTTGGATTGTCGTAGCTGGTAATTTTTAAATTCCTGAACGCTACTGCTCCATGATCTCCCTGAATCCTGACAGGCCCTCTGGCCATTTCCTCTGTAGCCATTGCTCCTCGGGTCGGACCAAAAAGCTCCACTTCTTCATGGATGGTAACCCCATTGAGCACTACCGAAATAATCTTAGCATTTTCAACTTTTTTGTTGTTGACATCAAACTTGGGGGCCTGAAAGGACACCTTCAGGTTTTGCCAAAGCCCGGGTGCTTTACTCGCATTTTGCCTGGGAGCATAACCCTGATATCCCTGCTGACCTTTTGGTCTGGAATCATCCCAGCGTTCGTAAATACCTCCATTATCACCCGAACCGGGTGTTGCCTTGCCCCAGCTGTCCAAAAGTTGGATTTCGTACATGCCCTGCAGGTAAATACCTGAATTGGCTCCTTTAGCCATCAAAAAATCCAGCTCCAGGTCCATGTCTCCATAGGAAGCTTTGGTATACAGGTCTTCTCCTTTATTTTTTTGCGTAGGCACATTGGCCAGGATACCACTTCCTTTGGAAATCCTCAATTGTCCCGTTTCATGGATATCTGCCCGGGCTTCCCCCACTATATTCCAGGTTTTACCTGGATTTTCAAATCCATCAAAATTGTCAAAACTGAAAACGGTCTGTGCATGGGCCTGCAGGTTAAAAATGAATAAAACGGTCGTTAGCCAACCGAAATTTGATTTAAACGCTTTAAATTGATCCATAAGATATGACTGAAAATAAATATTGCCAAGATAGCATTAGACTGGCAAAAATAGTTTTTTATCGACAACATTTACGGAAAGTCAATATTTTTTACGACTTGATTCCCTTTTCCAAAGGTTCCGGATTTTAACGGCACAGCTTATCATTTGACGATAAAATGCTTAACTTTCACACCTGATATAATAGATTAGGCCTGTAAAATTGTTAAACGGGTAAAGTATCAGATGTCAAACCAGCTCATCAATAATTGATTCTGGTATCCTGCCTTCGGCCTGTTTACTATTCTGGCTGATTGGGCCAATCCACTTAACTTTTAAATAAAACTTAGCTGAAACATGAAAGATAATCTCCCGGGAATCAAACTATTTGACTTAAGTGGCAAAAAAGCCATTGTTACCGGTGGCTCGAAAGGCCTTGGCCTGGCCATGGCAGCCGGGCTCGCTTCTGCAGGGGCAGATTTGCTTATCGTAAACCGGAAGGAAAAGGATGGGCAGGTAAGTGCTGAAGCCATCAAGGAGGCATTTGGTGTTGAGGCCCTCTCATTTGCTGCAGACATTACCGATCAGGAACAAACAGCAGCCATGGCTGATTTTGCCATGAAGGCATTCGGACAAATTGATATATTGATCAATAGTGCCGGGATCAATATCCGGGGAAGCATAGCAGAACTTAGTTTGGAAGATTTTAACCAGGTAATGGCTGTAAACGTGACCGGAACCTGGCTTTGCATCAAATCGGTCGCCCCCCGTATGAAGACTGCGGGCTCAGGTAAGATTATCAACCTGGCCAGTACACTTGGACTGGTGGGATTGGCGGACAGGACACCCTATACTTCAAGTAAAGGCGCCGTGGTACAAATGACCAGAGCCTTAGGCATAGAACTGGCTCCTTTCAATATCAATGTGAATGGCATTTGTCCCGGACCTTTTTTGACAGAAATGAATATTCCGGTGGCAGATGACCCTGCCACTAAAAAATTCATCATTGGAGCAACGGCATTTGGCAGATGGGGGAAATTAAAAGAAATTCAGGGAGCCGCCATATTCCTTGCCAGTGAAGCCGCCAGCTACATGACTGGATCTATGCTTACCGTAGACGGGGGGTGGACGGCAAAATAAACCATCCCGACACAACACCCATGTTTTGGGTCTTTTTCTTCATTCTGGACGGTTGCAGGCTTCCACCTGGTCTGGCATTGGTTGTCATGGACCTGAATGGGCTCAAAGTTCGGATGGCTACTTTGTTAGCAAATATGATTTCCTATTTATTTCGGTTCACCATAGCGGGCCCTTTCATTCAAAAGACATTAGTAGCGTTTAAAATTCGGCAAACCCAAAAATACAAGGGTCAATATTTCTTAATAGGCACCAAAAACCGGGCTTTTTTAAACCAAGGTAAAATTGAGAGATCAACCTATGCCAATTTAAAATAATCCCAAAATTTTAGTCTACCACTAAAGCTTTTAAAAAAAGTTTAGACTTTATTTTTTGATAAAAAACATTTTTTATGATTCAAAAAACCATTTTATATAACCAAATGCAAGCGGTTGAAAATTAGCATTTTAACCTATTCTAAATGTTAATTTTTTTAATTTATATTTAGCTTTCTTTTAACTAAAACCTTTAGAATAATTATTATGGAAGAATTAATGGGCACAATAAAAATGTTTGCCGGCAACTTCGCTCCCAGAGGTTATGCATTCTGCAACGGACAACTTTTAGCCATCAGCCAGAACCAGGCATTATTTTCGATTTTAGGGACAACGTATGGAGGAGATGGCAGAACCAATTTTGCTTTACCTGACCTGAGAGGAAGGGTACCCATCGGACCTGCTCAGGGTCCCGGGCTTTCCAACCGGCAGTTGGGAGAAAAGGGAGGTAAAGAAAGCACCACGCTTACTGTAGCCAATATGCCTCCACACAACCATTCTTTTTCCGCCAATTCAGGAGGAGGAAACAGCAATACCCCGCAGAATAATTTCCCTGCCTTAAGTCAGGTGCAATTGGATCGTTCAAGTCCAATGGTACCTGTAAATGCTTATGACAATTCTGCCAACACCCAAATGAATGCACAGGCGATTGGAACTGCCGGCCAAGGTCAGGCATTTGATCAGATGCCTCCTTATTCAGGAATAAACTTTATCATCTGTATCGAGGGAATTTATCCTTCCAGAAGCTAATCATTTTGAAAGGAATTCTCTGATCATTTTTCGGGGAATTCTTTTCCTTGATTCCAAGACTTTTAATTATATGACATCGGGCATGACGGAGGCGACAAACCCAGGTATGATTACCATGATGAGATTCATCCCTGACCCTCGGTACGGGTCAAGTTATGGCCGCTTAAAAAATTTTAAACAGATGAAATCGACACGATTAAAATCATCATTAAACACACAGGGCAATGATTATTTTAATCGTCAAAGATTCCATCTGACCAATAAAAAAAAATTATAAACAGATGAAATGGCAATCAAAGCAGGCAAACTCAGGAAGTCCTCATTGAAGACCAAACAGTTCCTTTTATTCAGGACCTACCTGGAGACCAAACCTATTATTTAGATGGAGCCTATGAATTACCCGATTTTACAGCAGTGGCTTCAGCCGGAGACAACTGCGAAATATCTGGCTTTGTCCAATCGCCTGCTCCGGGAACTGTCTATACCAATTCCCAGATAATTCAGGTTCAATTTTCAGCGACAGATGTAGGTGGAAATGAGGCCAATGCAGGCTTTGACTGCTGAACCATAATCTTACCAGTATCGAAAATCCGGATTTGGTTTCCATCCCATGGAACAGTCCATTGGAAAGCCTTTCTTTACCTGAATCGGTAAAAAGTCAGCTCAATAGCGGCGATGATGTGCCGCTACCTGTACAATGGGAGATTCCGGTGTTTGACAGCAGGGTTGCAGGATTATACCAGTATTCTGGAAGGCTTGAAATGGGGAACATTCAAAACCCGGATCAGTTACAGGTGATGTTAAACATCTTAATTGAAGACAAAGCACTTCCCGAAGCCATTGAGTTTTCCGGACAGGAATTCCCGGCTAATATTGACCCAAGTACGCCAATCGGCACCTTCGAAACATTAGACCCCCAGGACAACATTCATAGGTACGCCTTGACAGGCTCCTCAGAGGATAACCGCTACTTTGCCCTCTCAGGGAATACGCTTTACTGGGACAGCCAGGAGGCATTACCAGGTAAAACTTCGTTTACGGTAGAAGTTAGCAGCACCGATCGTGCGGGAAATACCATTTTCGAAACCTTTACGCTAAACAGACTCCGAATGGCCATGGAGGAAATTTTTGTACCCAATACCTTTACTCCAAATGGGGATGGGATCAACGATTTCTGGGCAGTAAATAGTGCTTAAAGCATTAATTTATTGCATGATACCTATGGGGCATTCAAAGAAACAACCTTTCTGGCTTCCTACGCCAGCGGGGTAAGGGTAAGTGCCAGCCACCAATTAAGGCTGGGTGCCGGTTTGAATTATCAAACCATCCGATTGGATGGCAATGCTTTGACCAGCGAGCAAGCCGGGGATCCGCTGATCGGGCAGTATTTGGGTGGATTCTCCGACATGCAGATTTTCGATTTTAATCTGGGATTGGCCTTAACCCATAAATCATACTATTTCTCCTATGCCATGCACAATGTAAATAAGGGGCGCATTTCTGGAGGGGAGGATTTTATGGATGGAAAACCTGTTGTTTACCTCATTCAGGGAGGATTCAGGGAAACTTTGTCTCCTCAAATTTCACTGATTATCAATGGGTTTTATCGTAGTCAGGAAGGTTTACCGGACAATATTGAATTTAATGTAAAAACCCTGTTAATGAATAAACTATGGATTGGTGGAGGGCTTCGTTTTGATTATGCCAGTAACCTGCAATTTGGGGTTTTATTTGACAAAATCAGATTAGGTTATATTTATGAATTTCCTTCAACCCGGAGCTACCTCTTATTTGGCCAAACCCACGAATTTGCGCTGATTGATTACCTGTTCAAAAAAGATAGCAACCCTTCGGCAAATGATTTGAACATGTGGTAATGACCAATGATCAATCACAGTGGGTAATGTTTCCATCCACCATTTCTGTAGCCTGAGTAGTGGGTAAACCTAAGGTGGGGCTCAAGAAAGGTATCCCCCAACCCATACCTCTGATGACAAACAAAACACCGATAAACATCGCAAAATAAGGCAGGAGCCGATTCATCTTCAGCCTGAATCCAAGCGGGAAAATATTTTTTGACAGCATTAGAAGAATCATGACCGGAATGGTACCCAATCCAAAAAACAACATGTAAACCATACCGGAAACCGGTCCCTGCATGGCCAGTGATGCGAGCAGGGCCATATATACCATGCCACATGGCAGCAACCCATTCAACAGACCCGAGAAAAAAAAGGCTTTGGGGCCTCCCCTTTTAATGGAACGGCCTAACTTGGATTTCAACCGGATCAAAACTATTGATAGTCCGGATCCGGCTATCCACTTCTCAGATTTCCTGTAAAAAAAAGCCATGCTGATAATCACGGCACCCATCAGAATAGAGAGCCACTGCTGTATCCCTGCCATGGCGAGGGAAAACCCTAGCATGCCTACCAATCCGCCTAATACGGTATAGGTAAGGGTACGACCCGAATTGTAAAGGAGTTTGTTTAACAGGTATTTGTTCCGGTCCTTCCCTGCCAGTGCCAGGGCTATCGGTCCACACATGCCAATACAATGAAAAGACCCTAAAAATCCCCATAAAAAGGCGGTCCACAGCATTTAAATATCTATTTTCTTTTCCTCATAAAAATCAACCCCTTCCCGTGCCCAGCTTAACTTTATCCTCCAATAACCCGGAGATAAGGTTTTCAGATCTACCGAGTTGACGTTGGCATCCTGGATATTGACTTCCATTTTTTTGTCCAACCTGGCATCCGAAGGCCTGAACAAATGTAATTCTCCCTTGGAACCAACTGGAAGATTTAAATTCAGCATTTTATTGTGGGCATCAAAACTCATGGCCTCTTTGGTGGATTCAAGGGAATTACTGACCTTATCAATGTGATCCTGGTATTTGATTTCTTCTTCATAATAATTCTCAGTCACCAAATGCAGGTCATCCTGTTTCATGCATATGGTCACCATCGTTGCCATGATAGCCACAAAGACAACAAAGACCAATACTATTCCATTTCCCCAATTCATATTTTCTAGATTTAAAGTTCATTTATTTTTTCACGGGTCCCATAAAATTGGTTTCAATTTTATCAATGGTCTGACCATTTTGCTGCAAAAGCAGCACAATACTTTCCTGAGGCACCTGCATGTCGGCCTGCGCCTTTACCAGGAAAAAACGTCCTTCAAATTTGGTTTGCCCTTCCAGGTTCCAATCGGTATCTCCTACCCTTTCCAGGGTAATGGTTGGGTCTTCCGGAACCAAATCCACCTCCTGTGGCTCAAAGGTTTTGTTGATCAGTGTTAGTTCGTACAAATTGCTAATTCTATCGCCTTCCCTTTGCTGGTAGGTCATGCCCCGGAAACGGGTTACTGTGGCCCCCAGGTCGGTTCGGGTGCTCAATAGGCCCACAAATCCGGTAATCAACAGGAGCAAAATAGCCGAATAAGCCTTTACTCTACCTGTAATTAATTTTGAAGTTCCTTTTTGTATGCTATTTTCAGATGCATAACGGATCAAACCTTTGGGGCGTTCCACTTTTTCCATCACGTCGTCACAGGCATCCATACAAGCGGTGCAGTTGACGCATTCCATTTGTACCCCATTACGAATGTCTATACCCGTGGGACAGACTTGAACACAAAGGGTGCAATCGATACAATCTCCCAGTGCCTGGTCCTCCGTCTTGTTTTTTCTGATGGGGCCCCTGGGTTCTCCCCTTACATAATCATAGCTTACATTGATGGATTGGTTGTCCAGCATGACGCCCTGCAGGCGGCCGTAAGGACATACTACAATACAGGCTTGCTCCCTAAACCAGGAGAAGACAAAGAGAAATATCCCGGTAAAAGCTATCAAACCTAGAAATCCAGCCAGGTTTTCAGCAGGGGGTTGCATGACAATTTCCTTCACCTGGTCTATACCGATAAGGTAAGCCATCACCGTATGAGAAATGAGCAGGGAAATCAAAATGAAAATGGACATTTTCAAGGTTTTTTTCCTGACCTTTTCTCCATTCCAGGGCATGGCATTGAGTTTCCGCTGTTGATTGGCGTCTCCTTCTATCCAATACTCGATTTTGCGGAACACCATTTCCATAAACAGGGTTTGCGGACAGGCCCAGCCACAAAATACACGACCGAAAACCACGGTAAACAAAATAATGAAGACCACAAAAATCAGCAATAAAAAAATCAACAGATAGGTATCCTGAGGCCAGAAAACGGCACCAAAAATAATAAATTTGCGCTCAAATATATTGAATAACAACCAGGGATTGCCATTTACCTGAATGAAAGGCCCGGCAAATAAAATACCCAGCAACAACCAGGAAAAATACGTTCTCCACTGATAAAATTTACCGGAAACCTTTTTCGGATAAACCCAATTGCGTCCGCCCTCCTTATTGACAGTACCCAGGGCATCTCTGAACTTCTCCGGATTAAGATTCTCGTTTTTATTGGCCATTTTATTTCCTCTATTCTTCGTTGAAGATAGCCGTTGGATCAGGTTTCGAAATGCTGACCCAACGGTTGACTGATTATTCTACAGGTTCAGCACCCAGTTCATCTCCTCCAAGAGCATCCAGGGGATCCTCAATCGCCGGTTCAAATTTTTCTCCTTGCGGTTCCTTGGGATTTGCAGGAGTGGTGCCCTGAAGGGTAAGTATATAACTGGATACCTGCTGCATCTGCTCGGGGCTCAGCTGGTCTTGCCAGGGAATCATGCCTTTTTCCACTACGCCGTACTTCACCACGGAAAAAATATCCTTGATGTCACCACCATGAATCCAATATTCATCTGTCAGGTTAGGACCTACGCCTCCCCCTCCATCCATGGCATGGCAGGCAGCACAATTGCCGGCATACAATTCACCTCCGGCTTCAATACTGGATTCGGTAGCGTCAAACTGTGCCGAATTTTCATCTATTGCTGCCAGCATGGAAGCTCCTCTATCTTCTTCCTCCATGGCGGCTATTGCCAATTCTTCTTCGTATTCCTCCATCTGTGTTTTTCCTATACCCAAAACGGAGTAGTTGACAAAATAAACAACAGCAAATGCGATACTCAGGTAAAATACATATTTCAGCCAGGGAGGCATAAAGTTATCCAGCTCCACAATTCCATCGTAACTGTGGTCCAACTGAATATCTGCTTCCTGCTCTATAGGTTTCATTTTGCCAGTAACAAATTTTTCCTTAAAATTTTCCCACCAGGAAGGTTGGGCCGCCAGTGCAGGATTATCCTGCCGGATGACGGACATTAAAAAGGAAAGCAGATATAGCATGACCCCCATGATGATGACAATCAACAACAACACGATACCTATAATCAATAACAAGGTCAATTGGCTGCTATCAAGTTGCTGCATTTGGGCGGTCCAACTTTCTTCTGCTTCCTGAGCCAAACCCGGAAAAGTCAACAGTATGCCAACCAGCGTAGCTACAATCAATTTATACGTTTTCATAGGATTCATCTTTTTGAGTTTCATCTTTCAAAGGCATCTCTTTCATTTTGTCTATGTATTGCTTGTCCACGCGGATGACCCACCAAAACATGCAAACAAAGAAAATCACAAATATAAGCAGGGAAATAATGGGATATATTTCAATATTTTCAATCGATCTTAAAATTTCTTTTTGCATAACTGTTAAGAATTAAGGGTTAGTTGCGGTGCTTTTACTAATATCCGTACCCAAGCGCTGTAAGTAAGCAATAAGGGCCACAATTTCTGAATCAGGCAATACTTCTACCCCGGATTCCTGAAGTCCTGCTACGATTTCGCTGGCTTGTGCCTGCAGGTCCTTGATAGCAGTTTCGTCATATCCTTCAGGATAGGGAACACCTAATTTTTGCATGGTCCTTATTTTTGCTCCAATATTGCTATGGTCCATGATATTGGTGGTCATCCAGGGATAGGGAGGCATTAAGGAGCCGGGAGACATGGTCCTTGGATCTACCATGTGGTGGTAATGCCAGCTGTCGGGGTACTTACCTCCAACCCGGTGTAAGTCAGGTCCGGTACGTTTGGATCCCCATAAGAAAGGCCGATCGTATACAAATTCACCTGCTTTGGAGTATTCACCATAACGCTCCGTTTCAGAACGAAATGGCCGTATCATTTGGGAATGGCAGCCCACACAACCATTAGAGATATATAAATCCCTTCCCTGCAATTCCAGTGGTGTATAGGGGGTAACACTGCTAATCGTAGGCACATTGGATTTAATGAGAATGGTAGGAATGATTTCCACCACCCCACCGATCAGGATGGCCACGGTAGCCAGGATGGTAAAGAAAACAGGTTTCCTTTCCCATGCTCTGTGCCAAAACTCACCCTTGGTAGATACATGTTTGGCCAGGGCTGGTGCCTCATCTGCCTCTTCCTCCTGGAAAACCCCGGATGCGGCGGTTTTGACCAGGTTATACACCATGATAATGGCTCCGGAGAGATAAAGCAGTCCTCCAAAAGCCCGCAGCATGTACATGGGGACAATCTGGATGACGGTTTCCAAAAAATTAGGATAGGCCAACCTGCCTGCATCCCCAAATTCTTTCCACATCAAGCTTTGGGTAAGGGCCGCCACATACATGGGCAATGCGTAAAACAAGATACCCATGGTACCCAGCCAGAAATGGGTATTGGCCAATTTTACGGAATACAAATTCGTTTTCCACATTTTCGGCCACAACCAATACAGCATGGAAAATGTCAAAAAGCCATTCCAACCCAGTCCCCCAATATGAACATGGGCTACTATCCAGTCGGTATAGTGGGCAATAGCATTGACATTTTTAAGTGAAAGTAAGGGGCCTTCGAAAGTAGCCATGCCGTAAGCCGTAACGGCCACCACCATAAATTTCAGTACCGGATCTACCCTTACCTTATCCCAGGCACCTCTAAGGGTCAGAAGTCCATTTACCATTCCTCCCCAGGATGGAGCAATCAGCATAATAGAAAAAGCAACGCCCAACACCTGGGCCCATTCAGGCAGGGCTGTGTATAACAAATGGTGGGGTCCTGCCCAGATATAGATAAAAATCAGGGACCAGAAGTGGATGATGGATAATTTATAGGAATATACCGGCCTGTTGGCCGCCTTGGGCAGGTAATAATACATCAGGCCCAGAAAAGGGGTAGTCAGGAAAAATGCCACCGCATTGTGTCCATACCACCATTGCACCAAAGCATCCTGAACCCCTGCATAGGCGGAATAACTTTTGAAAAGGGACACGGGTAAAGCAAGGGAATTGAAAATGTGAAGTACTGCTACTGTCACAAAGGAGGCCAGGTAAAACCAAATGGCCACATACATGTGCTTTTCCCTGCGCTTGATCAGGGTACCGATCATATTGGCACCAAAAGCTACCCAGACAATGGTAATGGCGATATCAATGGGCCATTCCAGTTCAGCGTATTCCTTGGAGGAGGTCAGGCCCAAAGGAAGGGTAATGACCGCAGACAGAATGATGGCCTGCCAGCCCCAAAAATGAAACCAACTCAATGTCTTGTTCCACATCGGCGCCTTCAATAGGCGGGGCATGGAATAATAAACACCGGCAAAAATGGCATTCCCAACAAATGCAAAAATGACAGCATTTGTGTGCAATGGCCTGAGCCTGCCAAAAGTTGTGTAAGGATTTCCCAGATTGGCCTCGGGAAGGAATAACTGGGTAGCAGCAAGTACCCCTATGAGCATTCCGGCCAAACCCCATATAATGGTCGCTGCACCAAAGTATTTTACGATCTTGTTATCGTAACTAAACTGTTCAAGTGTTGTTCCTGACATATCACTTCGATTTATTAGGTGTTTTTTTATTTGTTTTATTTTTTACTTTTTGCTCAAATAATATTCTGATAGCTGGGGTATGCTGGTCATCAAATTGGCCACTTTTCATGGCCTTAAAAAACAACCACAAAAAACCGCCTGCCAACAGTAAACTCACGCCAATCAATACAAAAATTACTTCCATGTGTCCGGGGTTTTATGGTTCAATCCTCTTCTGTAAGCCAGGAAATTGGTAGCCATAGTGGTAAACAAAACCACTGAGATACTACTTGCAGGCATTAAAATAGCACATAATACAGGACTTACCAAACCCTGAACGGCAAAGAAAATTCCTACTGCATTATAAGTAAAACTCAGTGCAAAACTACTTTTGATCACCTTTCTGCCGGCTTTCGCATAATCCAGAAATTGGGGCAATTGGCTAAGCCTTTCTCCATCCAGAATGGCATCACTGGCCGGACTGAAATGGGATATATTATCGCTGACGGCAATGCCTACCTGGCTGACCCTGAGTGCCCCGGCATCATTTAATCCATCCCCTACCATCAAAACCTGCTTACCTGAATGCTGAAGACCCTGGATATGGGTCAGTTTATCAGCAGGGCTTTGCTGGAAATGCATGCATATTTCATCGCCCAACTCCTTCTCCAAAAACTGCCTTTCATGGTCCAGGTCTCCTGAAAGCAGGTGAACAGAGAAATTATTTTTTAATTCCTGCACCATCTTACCCATTCCATTCCTGAAACCGCTGTCAATGAAAAACGTCCCCAAATGAACTCCTTCTACGAAAAAGTAAACTTTATTACCCCTTGAGCTCATTTTATCATCAGGCTGTAAACCTAAAAAAGAAGCTGACCCAAGAGCAATCTTTTGAGATTTATAAACCGCCCTCAGCCCTTTACCGGGGATTTCCTCCAGTGCGTCCAAATCAGCAAGAGCAACCTGCCCCAACCAGCGGTTTATCCGGTTGCTCAAAGGATGAACCGAATAACTCACTAAAGCTTTTAAAACCCTTTGCGTTTCATCTGAAAGCTTTTCCCCTTCATACCTTATTTTGGCATTGGCTGGTGAGGTGAGGGTACCTGTTTTATCAAACACCAAGGTATTTACTTCAGCCAGGTTTTCGATTACCTCTGAATTTTTCAGATAGAAGCCACTTTTACCAAATATCCGCATGATATTCCCCAAGGTAAATGGTGTGGACATGGCCAGCGCACAGGGGCAGGTAATGATCAGGACAGCAGTAAAAGCCTTGATACCCATAGATAGGTCATGCATGCTCCAATAAAGCAAAGCACTACAAGCAATCAATAAAATGGTAAAGGTAAACTTTCCGCTGATCCGATTGGCCAGAGAGGCCAGAGAATCCTTTTGCTCATTTTTGGAAAAAGCTTCGTGGTTCCACAGATCCGTCAGGTATCCCTGGGAAGGTGATTTTTGAACCGCAAGGTTGATGGCCGGGCCTTTTTGCCTCCCACCAGCATAAATCAGCGCGCCTTTTCGGTGGCCAACAGGCACCTCCTCACCAGTCACAAAACTATAATCTATAGCAGCTTCCTGGTCCAATAAAATACTATCTGCAGGCACCAGTTCTTCATTTCTAACCCTGATGATATCACCTACCTGGACCTTCATTAAAGGAATAACTTCCTCCTGGTCTCTTTTCAATCTGGTCACCGCAATGGGAAAATAAGCCGTGTAATCCCTGTCAAAAGAAAGGGTATCAAAAGTCTTTTGCTGATACCACCTGCCCAGTAATAAAAAGAAAAGTAGGCCTCCGAGGGTATCCAGATAGCCTTCCTGCCCCATTAAAAATATTTCAAACAAGCTGTAAGCAAATAGGGTTACGATTCCAATGGCTATAGGAACATCCATATTTACGGTTCGGTTTTTCAAAGCCAGCCAAGCCGATTGGTAATAATCGGTAGCAGCATAGAAAAATACCGGTAAGGAAAGCAATACATTCAGGTATTGAAACAACTCTTTGAAACCCTGCTCCAATAATTCAGCTTCGGAAAAATATTCAGGAAGGCTGAAAAACATCATGTTTCCAAAGCAGAAACCAGCTACGGCCAATTTGTAGATCAACTTCCTGTCTGTTTTTGGCTTTATTCTGACATCCAGATCAGACAGGTTGATCCGTGGTTCATATCCTATTCTTGCCATAAGGGCCACAGTATCCCTCAGGCTGATCAGGTCCTGCTGAAACTTAACCTGAACCTTTTTTTTGAGGAAATCTACCCTGGAGGAGATAATACCTTCGTGCAACCTGTTCAGGTTTTCGAGCAACCAAATACAGGAAGCGCAATGGACCATGGGTACGTAAAAAGTGACATGGGTCTGTTCATCGTCCTGGAAATCAACCAATTTCCCTGAAACGTCCTTGTCTTCCAAATAGTCAAACCGGTTGTTTCTGGTTGACTGATTTTTTTGAGTATTACCCGGTGCATCGGCCAGATCATAGTAATCACACAGGTCATTTTCTGACAACACATCATATACCGTACGACATCCGGTACAACAGAAATCTTTTCCCTCATGACGAAGTCCATCTCCCTCGCAGGGTTCACCACAATGATAGCAGGAAGTTTGCTGCTTTTTTTCCTTTTGGGTAGATGTATTATCCATTTGGCGGCAATTTAATTCACCTTCAAAGCTAAAAACATGACAAAGATCATTTAATATAGTGATTTAATTGGCCAAATAAAATGAAAGCCTGTCATACCACATGCCGCCTTTATAAAAATGGAATAATACTTTGGCCAGGTCCGCCTGGTTATTCTTTGAGGTAACCAAAATAGTACATTGATGCTTAACAGCATAGGACCAAAAATCCCCGATTCTATTGAAGTTAAATTTGATAAATGAAGTTTCTGCGATATGGCTGCTTACTTCCTGTATGATTTCTTGTTCCTCTTTTAATTTGGATCTGGGTATAAATGCAGGTGAAATGATGGTGGCTTTGCTATCCTGAATATTAGGGGCAAAAAGCGCAAGAAAATGTTTGATGATCCTGGCCGAAGAGGGACTGCCATCATAATGAAAAAGCAGGCGCTCAAAAGATAATTCACGATCGTAAAGGAGCACTGGTATATCGCAGGGTTCGTTTTCAAGATTTTTGGGATGATCCAGACCATGCAGCCAGTCCAACACTTTAGGCAAATGAGCCGTATACAGTCGTACGGTGGCGTTCGGTAATAAATTTTTCCCTACAGATTTGCTGCCAACATGTGCACCGAAATCCTGATCCGGGGGGAGATTGGTGTGAGCTGTAATGATGTCACCGGGAAAAGAAAATTGAGTGTCCAGCTTGGTTTGCATGAGCCTGTCTTTTTTTTACAAATCTAAATCATGGGACTAAGTAGAACAGTGATTTATATTTAGGCTCAAATATGATAAAAGTCATATTTTGATAAAATCAGTTTAAAATTCTATCTGCCATTTTATTTGTAGCAAAAAAATTTTAAATGGCTCTGTTTTTAACGAAATTTACCAACTAACAAGTGCTGAACATGAAACAACACCTAACTGCGATTATCTTTGCCTTATCCATCCTGGGATCTGCCATTGTTCTGGGTAATGCCTACCGGAAGAGAAGTCTTGAAGCGACCAAAATTTCCGTTACCGGACTGGGTGAAACTGATTTTATTTCTGATCTGATTGTATGGGAAGGTATATTTGAGAAACAAGCAAACTCGCTGGGAGAAGCTTATTCAGGTCTCGAAGCCGACCGAAAGGCCGTAACCGAATACCTTAATTCCAAAGGAATTGCTTCTGAGGAAATCGTATTCAGTGCCGTGCAAACCAGACAAAATACCCGGGCTGAGTATAACAATGAGGGACGATATATGGGGGAGACTTTTTTGGGATATATCTTGAGCCAAACGATCAGCATAGAATCCAGAGAGGTAGAAAAAGTAGAGAAAATGGCGCGTGAAATTACCGAGTTGCTCAACAAGGAAATTCAATTTTATTCACAGGCCCCCAGGTATTATTTCACCCAGCTGGCGGACCTCAAAATTGAACTTATATCCGAGGCCACCGAAGACGCCAGAATCAGAGCTGAAAAAATTGCAGAAAACTCCGGAGCTACGCTGGGCAAACTGATTACAGCCAATATGGGTATTTTTCAAATTACCGGGCAAAACTCAGGTGAAGACTATTCCTGGGGAGGAACTTTCAATACCTCTTCAAAAGCAAAGACTGCCTCCATCACCATGAAACTGGATTACCGTATCAAATAGCCATGAGCAAGAAAAATCAACTTCCTCCGGCCCATTTACTCCAGGAAGGTATTCATTATTATTATGAAGGGCCTTTAATGGTTTTCACCAAGGCATACCACCTGCTTAGGGGCTATTGTTGCAGCAATGGCTGCAGGCACTGTCCCTATGGCAGGGAAAAAAGTTAAGTAAGGATTACCTGCCAGATTTAAAGGTTCCCAACTGGGTTATTTCATAGCCCTCCGGATAGGTATCCCGCTTTCTTTGGGTGCCCAGGCGGGGCAGCTTCCTCTCAGGCAAAACGCTTAAAATAAACGCCCTTGTTTTCAACGCTACCTTCACCAGCAACTGTAAGGATTTCGGTGGATCCGGAAACCCCATGGCCTTTCTGAGTGGTACATCCATCAAACAGAAAGCCAGGTACCGCCCCGGTACAAAAAGCCATTCCGGTAAATAAAAACCCAATAGCAAATCCAAGGTTTTTTGCCCCAGCAGCCGGTTGGATGGGTGAAAAGTTAAATGCTCCCTTTCATATTCCAGGTTAAAGGATTCAAACGATTCAAGAGTTGTCGGAACCTCCCGAATTCCCATGCTTTTGGCCAACTCCCTGTAGTTAACAAAAATCGCTTCTTTTTCCATCGCTGTAAATGGCCTCCAGCCCCAGCTATCCATCCACCTGATGGGTTCAAAAATAAAGGTAGACAGCACATAGAGGTAGTCCTGATTGGGAATTTTAAACCGCCCATGCATGGCATTCATGCGCTCAATGGCGGCCCTACCCCGCTGGCTGTCTTTTCCGTGCTCCAATATTTCATAAAGGATCAGCTCTGTATCATCATAGCGCTTCCGGGTCCTATTTGTAAATTCCCCTGTAGCAGCCAGTAGTCTGGAAATGGAGGGCACGGCAAAAGTCCGGAACAAAGCAAATTCCAGTGCTTTCTCCATATCCCAGGGGAAACAGTGGAAAGAAAGCAAAAAGGCAATTTTTTCATGGTCCTCTACGGGGTGCAATCGCCTTATTTGTCTGGTAAATGGTTTATTGCTCATGGCATATTTTCCATTAGGGGTACAATTTAACCAGGAGAAACCATGCATCAAAACCACCAGATCACTAAAAAGATAAATTGCTTTGGGAAAAATTATTCCACATTGTTTATTTTCGAACCTTAACTCAGGAACCTGACATGCAAAAATCGCTCATACTCCTATTCTTTTGTACACTTCCCTATGCCATAAATGCTCGACAGAACACTGTTCACCCATGGAAAATAGTGGCCGCAGAAACCGGGGAAACCGTAGAACTACCGGCAATTATAGCTGCTATGGATAAAGCCCAAATCCTGGTATTCGGTGAGGAACATGATGACAGCATTACCCACGTATTGCAGAAAAAGCTGTACCAGGGCTTGATTGCAAAACATAAGAAGGTGACCTTGAGCCTGGAGATGTTTGAAAGAGATGTTCAGCTTGTCATGGACGAGTACCTTTCCGGGTTGATTACAGAAGCCAAACTTGTAGAAGAGGGCCGGGCCTGGAGCAATTATCGGGATTATGCACCACTGGTCAACCTGGCCCAAGAAAAAGACCAGCTGGTATCGGCTGCCAATGTTCCCGGAAGGTATGCGAATATGGTTAGCAGAAAGGGTTTGGGTGCGTTGGCATTACTGGACCGAAAGGCCAAAAGTTATTTTGCCTTATTCCAGCCCCCGGGTAAAGAGGATGCCTATTTTATAAAGTTCCATGAGGCTATGGGGGAACATGCCCAGCACATGGGACCCCGATATTTTAATGCGCAATTGCTCAGGGATGCTACCATGGCCGAAAGCATTCTTCAATCCTGGCGCAAAAACCGGAAAACCAAAATCCTGCACGTTACGGGCAGATTCCATAGCGATGAGGGATTAGGAACGGTCAATGAATTAAAGCAAAGAAAAAAAAATCTAAGAATTATTACCATATCCTCCTTCCCTTCACCGGATTTCCAAAACCCGGATTTCAAAGCGATTCAATCCTTGGCAGATTACATTATCCTGACAAAACCACCGGGAAAATAACATCACGGTTGAATTTTTTTTTGTTAATTGAACCATTGAATCAGAGCAAAACTATGGTTAATTCAAATGCTTAACCGTGATTTTAAATTTTATGATAACAATTTTCCTATGAGGATTGCCGGAAAAAAAACACCTTGTTTGACAGGCAAGCTTTACTACTGGTCCGGGGAGGTATGCCTTGTTTCAAAAATTAAATGTCGGGTGGATGTCGGGAAAAAATCAAGATTTATTCAAGTCGAATTAAAAAAAACTCTGTTTATTGCCTGAGAAATCAAATCAAAAATCAGCCATGAAACAACCTGCTTTACCCGGTTTGGTGATATTGACCGTATTTGAAATTTTCTGCCTTTTATTGCTATTCAGGTGTTTTAAAAAAATTACCTCAGAAAGAGAAATCTCCAAATCATTAAAAACCACCTGACAAAATTGAAAAGGGAGATTGCTAATCCTCCTTTATTGCATTGAACACCATGTCTATTTTAATCGTATCCCTCGGGTATTCCAAAACCTCAGCCTTTTCCTCTGAAATTAAAATGGGTGTTTTCAACGCAGATTTTTCCTTGATCAATAATGTTAAAAGGTCTGATTCTACTATGTTTTTCCCCTGAATCTGATCTTTGAAATATTCCGAATCCTTGTCAAAAAGATCAATTATTCTTTTATTCAGTTTATTGGCCAATTCCGAAACCTGTGTTGGGGTCATGTCATTTTTAGAAATGTCCAATTCGTTGATTACATGTTTGTGCAGGGTTAAAGCATAGGCATAAGCTTCCTTATCCTCCAATTTTTTGCTGTTGTAAAGAAATTTAATTTCGTTTTTGCCTAATTCAAACATGTTTCCGCTAAGTTTAGAAGAATAAAAAATAAGTTAAAATACGATAACCATGGAACATAAATTATGCCATTTGCTTATTTTCCTTCAATTTTAATACGTTTACATCTAAAATGAATTAAGTGTTCCAACACAAAACCCTTGTCCAGGGAAACTGATACACTCCATCTGATATTTTGGCTTCAGTCCGGGGGAACGAGAGGTTATACCACCCTGCTATCCGTCTGCCAAAGATCCGCATTTGGGCCAAGCTCTTTTTTCAGAGGGGCCGTAATTTCCTCAAGTCGATTCACCATATCAGCAGTAAGATTCACCTGCAAAGTGCCCATGTTTCTCCTAACCTGCTCCGCATTTCTTCCTCCAACAATAGGCGCTGCCACGCCGTTTTGTTTGAGCAGCCAGGCAAGGCTGAGGTTTCCCATAGGAATATTTACCTCTTCAGCAAAGGCCTTTATCTGCCCGATCGTTTGAAAGGTCAGGGTTTCACATCCCTTATCCTGGTGCCTCGATTGGGACCTCTCTTTGGTAAAATGCCTGGTTCTGGCCCTGTCGTCCGGAACTTCGATTTCTGAGGAAAATTTACCGGTAAGCAAGCCTTGCATGATGGGAGAATAACAAAGTATGGGCACTTCATCTGCCACACATTTGGGCAAGATGCTGTATTCTATGGCCCTGAAAAGCAGGTTATAGGCCATCTGGTTGCTACTGATGGAATATCCGGATGCTTTGCAGGTTTCCAGGCTTTTCACACCAAAATTAGATACCCCATACGCCCTGATCTTGCCCTGATCCCTGAGTTGTTGCAGTGCCCCCAGGGTATCCTCCAGGGGGATTTCCGGATTGGGCCAATGCAACTGGTACAGGTCTATGAAATCTGTTTTTAGGTTTTTCAACCCTCTTTCACAGGCACTGATCAGATCCTGAGGCAAAAAATCCCCGGGCCCTACCTTGGAAGCAATTTCTATCCGCTTTCTTTCTTTACCAAGAGCTTCGGCTAGCAGGTTTTCGGAAGCACCTGCTCCATAAGCTTCCGCCGTGTCAAAGGTGGTGATCCCCTGGTCATAGGCCTCCTTTAACGCCGCCAGGGAATCCCTTTTGTCCTGTGGTCCCCAGTTAAAGCCTCCTACTACTGCCCAACAACCAAAAATCAAGCGGGATATTTCCAGCGAACTGTGGGGCAATAAGTACTTCTCCATAACTTGTATTTTAATCTTTTATTATTCAAAAAAAGGGATTTTAAAACCAAAATCAAACCCAATGCTAAAAAATCAAACCGGTAGGCTTACCTCAAAGCTTGCATATTCACCTATTTTGGAATCTATTTTTAGAGAACCCCTCATGCCATCAATCAGGTGTTTTACCAGGGGCAAGCCAAAACCATATCCTTTTTCTCCGGCACTTCCTGCTGTAGTATTGCCTTCCCCTTTCATGATGTCTTCGATTTGCCTTTCGGTCATTCCGGCACCAGTATCGGTTACCTTTACCACTAATTTCCTATATTGTGATCTTTCAATGAGGTTAAGATTGACGACTACCTGGCCTCCTGCAGGGGTGAACTTGATGGCATTGGAAATCAGATTACCTAAAATTTGCAACAGTTTAGCCTTAGGAAAGGGCATCTCATCGTTATCCAGGTCATAATCTGCCAATTGTACTAACCTGTTGCATTCATCCTCGGGAATGGGACTGTCCATAAAAATTGCTGTTTAATTTTTTTTAAAAGGTAATCCGAAAAATCACCTCATCCTACAATTGATCAAAAATGAAGATCCTGATTTTATGTTTAGCCATGAATTTGAAGTGAAGAAAAGGTTAAAACCAAACTGCCATTCCCAAAATGCTGTGGATAGTGGAAACCCTGCTTCTACCGCCTGCATTGACATTGATCAGGTTTTGTCCCCAGGGCACCTCCTCCCATGCCACCAAAGAAACCGGTGGCTACATTTCCCACACCCCGGGCGCTGCATTCCTTATTTCCATGCCCCCTTGTTTCTGTAATCTCGTCGATCAGGGTTAGAGGAATCACAAGTATGGCTGCCAGAGAAGAAGCTACGGCTTTAGTCAATTTAGGCAAAAACTTGATAATTGCCATGGTCAACACCACCAATCCCAACATAATATATAAATTATTTCCACTGAGGCATTCAACGGAACCACTGTCGCTCACCACTTTAAACTGGCTGAATTGAGACATAAAAATGATGATGGCCAGCCCATTTACGAAACCGAAAATTACCGGACGTGGCACCAGGCGAATCAGTTTACCCAATTTAAGCCATCCCACGAGTATCTGAATCAGCCCCATCAAGTTGGCAGCAGCGAAAAGGTACTCAATACCATGTTCAATCACCAAAGCCACAATGATCACGGCAATGGCGCCTGTGGCACCCGAGATCATACCAGGCCGGCCTCCCATGATAGAAGTGATCAATCTTATAATA
Organism: Cyclobacterium sp. SYSU L10401; assembly: GCF_010993705.1. Classification (GTDB taxonomy): domain Bacteria; phylum Bacteroidota; class Bacteroidia; order Cytophagales; family Cyclobacteriaceae; genus Cyclobacterium. Next base: position 241,261 of record NZ_WOFO01000002.1, read on the forward strand.
AAAGCAGTATTCAGGTTTAATCCATCCATCTGGTACCTTGGAAAGCGCCAGACAAGCCGGGTTATCAAAATGCCTGCATTAGGGGTAATGTGATTTAAAACCTCGCATTCAATTGCTTTTTGAAGGCTTAAAAACAATGGTTTTATCAGGATTAATTTTCAGCCACATGAAAATGGCCATTAGATTTAACACCGCACCGATAATAAAAAATGGGGTGACGGATCCTGTCCAATCCCTGAGATAGGGAAAAGCTAAGGCCGTGATAAAGGAACCTATATTTCCCGCCATGTTCATGGTGCCTGATACAGCTCCGGAATGTAATTTCCCAATATCATTGCATAAGGTCCAGGAGGGACTGATCGTCATGTCCGCACCAAAAATGGCAATGGACAAAAAGAAGATGGAGGACATGATGTTTCCGGAATACAAACTGGCCAAAAGTCCCAAAGCAGCCAGGCTAAATCCTATAGATGCCGGAATGACCCTGGACCATTTAAACCTGCCACTTTTATAAATCGTGTCCACCAACCAGCCGGAAAACATGTTTCCAAAGGCTCCTGCCACCAATGGCAAGGAAGAATAAAGGCCGGCCTCAATATTATCCAGCATGAATTGCTCCTTGACATGCGGAAACAACCAGGTGAGACAAAAGAAAAAAGTAAAATTACTGGCAAAATATTGCCCCATGGCCAACCATAAATTCCTGGACTTGACCAAAGGTTTAACTGAGAATGCGGTATTTACTTCCTTTTCCTGCCTGGACCTCTGGAGCACAATTTCCTCCTTTTCAAATTCAGACACCATGGGATGATCTTCGGGATTGTCTCTGAACAAAAAATACCAAGCCAATGCCCAGACGATTCCCAATAATCCCAAGGTCAAAAAAGTGTTTCTCCAGCCTAAGGAATCAATGACGATCGCTATCAAAGGCAGTGCGAATGCAGCCCCAAACCTGCCCCCTGAAAAATTGATACCATTCACGATCCCTCTTTCCCTGATTGGTATCCAATGATATACCGCTTTTGATATGCCAGGATAGGCGCCGGCCTCCCCTACCCCAAATAAAAACCGGATGAAAAATAAGGTTATGAAATTCGTCACCGCACCGGTCAGGGCCGTGAACAGGGACCATAAACTTACCACAGTTGCCAAAGCCTTCCTGGGGCCAAACCTGTCCGATAAAATTCCCAGTGGTGTTTGGAAAAGGGCATAGCCTAATGCAAACATGGACAAAACCCAACCAAATTGTTTATCACTTAGCTGAAGGGCTTCTGTCATGGGTTCCTTGGCCACCGAAATACCTATCCGGTCCACATAAACCAACATGGACAAAAGGAATGTTCCTGCCACCATAAAATACCGGCTGGGGAAAATGGGTTTTTTATTGAGGTTGGGCACGCTATTTTGGGTTTTGGTGTAATAAATGGTATCTGATTTATATCACATATTATATGTGTTATAAAATTTAGGTGAGGTCTTCCCCTTTCATTCGCTCTTCTATAACCTCCTTGGATTTTATCAAATGGGATTTCATGGCTTTTTCTGCAGCATCCGGATCATGAGCTAAGATCGCGCGGATGATATCCAAATGATCATCAAGTGTGAACTCGGGAGGTCGGATCAATCCGATCCGTTCGATATAGGTGATGAGGTTACCTTGTTTAAATAACTTGTATAAATACTTATTCCCACATTTTTCCACAATAAAATCGTGAAATTGGGTATCGGTTTTTTTATAACTGTCGTATTCTCCTCCTTTTTTATTTTCATAGGGCTGAAAAAAACGGCTTAGCTTTTGTGCATCAGCAGGGCTTATGTTTTTGGCCAAAATACCGGCAGCCGTTGATTCCAGGGCTATTCTGCAATCAAAGATTTCCAATATCTCTTTATTGTCTATGGTTTTTACCTTAAATCCTGTTTTGTTTTTGGGTTCTATGAGGTTTTCAGCTTCAAGCATGTGAAGGGCAACGCGAAGCGGCGTCCTGCTGATTCCCATTTGCGAAGCCAATTTTTCCTGAACAATTTTTTGTCCGGGAGCCAGCTTCCCATTGATGATCATTTTTCGAAGTTCCCGGTAGGCCTGAATGCCCAATTCATCGTTTTTCAGCATTTTATTAAGGTTTTGACAAGCTATAAATGTTTTTAGTATACTGTACACCAAATACTAAAATAGTTATTTATTCTCATTTAATATGGCTTATCGGGAAATTAGTTTTTGTACGGTTCGACTGGTAGATAGCTTCTACCACCTTCAGGGTTTTAAGGTAATCTTCAATGCCTGTTTCAAAAGGTGATTTATTGATAATTCCATTGATAAAATGCTCCTGACAAGCAAAAACACTGTCCCCGGAAAAACCAGTCTCTGTAGGTTTAAATGGAAGCTTATACACCGGCATGCCCAATGGTTTGATGGATATTTCACCATTGGTGTGTAGGATAATGCTTCCTTGATCCCCTTCCACCAACATTTCACCGAAGGTAAACCTGGCGTTATCATGTAAGGGCTCGTTATAACGATTGGCGTCAAATAGCGCTGTACAACCTGATTTGAAACGGAAAAAAACCATTCCGGTATCTTCTCCCTTGATGATGGGATTGAGGGTTTTCAGGTTGGCAAAAACCTCACTCACTTCTCCTTCAAGAAAACGAAAGGTATCCACAAAATGTACTCCTGTCTCATGGATCAGGAGCCTGGGCATGGTCCGGAAATAGGGTTGTCGGTCCAGGTAGGCATTCTCTCCCCAGCCGTCGCCAAGCCTCATTTTAAAGGTGTATTGGAATATTTTCTTTCCAATTTTTCCGGCATTTACCAGGTATTTGATTTCCCTGTACCAGGGCTGAAACCGCCAGTTTTCGTGCACCATAAACCGAACATCAGATGCTTTCACCAGTTTCCTGATTTCCCTGGCTTCTTTATAGGTATCTGCCAGAGGTTTCTGACAAATGATATGAATTCCCTTAGATAATGCGATTTCAATGATGGTTTTATGGGTTACCGGAGGGGTCACAATATCAATAAAGTCTGGCTTTTCCCTTTCCAGCATGGTCACCAAATCAGCGTAGACACCGGGAATATTAAAATTCTTGGCATATAACCTGGCTTTTTGAATGTCCTTGTCTGCGATGGCCCTTATTTCCACTTTTTCCATCCTGGACCATGCATCACCGTGAAATTGACTGAAATACCCTGCGCCTACAATTACCCCTTTAAGTTTTTTCATGATTTTGAGGGGTTTGCAGTAAACAAATCATAAACCCTGGCCAGGCTCTCCGCATCTCCTACATTACCGGGATATACCACATAAGGCATTCCTGGAAACCTGGTCTCCTCCCCCAATTCCCATACAGGCACCCCAGGGATAATTTGACCCAATACCTTGGCCCTTCTCATATTCAAACCCTTCACGGCAATGTCATTGGAGGTAATGCCTCCCTTTGCGATAAAGAATGCCGGTTGTACATGGATATTCCTGACAAGATTCACTAAAAATCCGGTAACCTTTTCTCCTATGGCCAGGCTTTCCTCCGGGCTATCTCCTGAGATCAGGTTTCGGGAAGTATACACCACCGCATGTATTCCGGCAATTAAACAAGTTTCAATATTTTGAACCATCTCCTCCAGGTAAGCTTCATTTAAAATCTCTGTAGCGATAATTTTCTCTACAGAGATGGGAATGGCTTTAATCCCTTTCTTCTTCAGGAGATGTTCAAGCTGCGAAGTAGACTTTTTTACATAGGACCCTACTATGATCAAACCTCCCAAACCAGAAGACGAGGAGCTGTTTTGAGGATGCCAGGACAATGGTCCCATACCCGAAAAAGCAGAAACAAAGGATGCTGCAGTTCTAAAGTTAAACCCCTTGCCTTTTTTGATTAACCAGTGAAGAACCATACAGGTTTTTTCCAGGTGCCGGTAGGTCGTATTGTTGATCACCATCACATCATCCTCACCAAGTGAATCCAACTTATCAAAAATAGCCTCTTCGCCTCGCTCAATATCCGCTATAGACAGGCTTTTCACCGCTTCATGACGTATTCTTCCGCTGGTTTTTTCCTCTACCCATTTGGTCAGGTCAGCATTCACATATCCGAAGCTTTTATCCTTAGCAAATACCGTCTCAGATACCGGTATTTTAGTGCCGCCTTCCATAATATAATGAACATTGTCTTCGGTGATCCTTCCTCCTTCAAAAAAAGCCGGAATCAGCAGGGTAGGTAGATTGCCCAATCCTGCACCCTCACTCAAGGCCTCAACCTCTGAAGGGAAATACCCTCTGAGGGTGGAGTCACTCCTGCTAATCACCAGAAACCTTCGTCCTGTTCGTTCAGCAGCTTTCAGTAGATTTTGTCCTATTTCCCTGGCTCTTTCTGAGGCTTTCCGTTGAGTCAAACTCCGGGTATTGGCCAGAACAAAAAACAACGGAGTTTTATTTTTAAATTCATCGATAAAAGCCTGCTCTGTCCAATGCCCCAGCACTGGCACATCATGAGCCGTTTGGGTGCCCGTTGGATCATCGTCAACAATCACCAGGGTTAATTGTTGATCAAAAAACAAGCTCCTGATTTCATCTTTAAAAGGCCTTGTAAGGGGATTCTTAATGTCTTCCATGCGTTAACTATTATGTAATGGCCTGGCCAGCACCCGTGCGGGGGCACCGTCACCCCCACCGATTTTTAGTGGCATAACCATCAACTCCACTTCTTCTACTTTGATTTCATCCAGGTTGCAGATGCCTTCTACGATGATGACCTGTCCGGAAAACAGAATCCGGTGGATTAAGGTTACCTCCGCTAAATCATTTACGTTAGCAACAGAAGGGGGCTCGACGGCGAGGATTTTCACCTTCTTTTGGACCAGCCAATGGGCCAGTTTTTCGCTGATCCTGGGCAGCTGATCCCTGTATTTTCCGGGATCAGAAACAGCGTATTTACTCCAACCGGTCCTTATTATTAAACTATCACCGTCATTCAAAGTTTCCTTTAAGCTTCCCAGGTCCCCTGTATCCATTATCGCACCAGGGGAAATACCCCTCAGGTCCAGGATTCTGGCCTGGCCCATCAGGCTATCCAGCGGCATCTGGTCAATGGTAGGACCATCCACCCCAAAATGAACTGGCGCATCCATGTGAGTGCCTGCATGGCTGTATATTTGAATGTTCACAGCATTCCACCCATCTTTCTTCAGGGTTTTGGCTTCACTGATGGCAACACCAGGCATCATTGGATTTATGGTCTGCGTGAGGTCTATCCAATTCATCTTTACTGGTTCAGTACTTTGATTACGCTATCTGCAAATTCCTCCGTTTTGGCCTTACCTCCAAGATCAATGGTTTTCACCCCTTGTTGAAATACCGCTTCTAAGGCCTTCACTATCTCACCTGCTGCTGCCGTTTCCCCCACGTGCTCCAACAGGAGAGCTCCTGACCAAATCGTACCCACAGGGTTGGCAATTCCCTTTCCGGCAATATCGGGTGCCGAACCATGAATGGGTTCAAACATGGAAGGATAATCCTTTTCCGGGTTGATATTACCACTTCCTCCCAGACCAAGGCTTCCCATTATGCCGCCTCCCAGGTCACTCAGAATATCCCCAAACAGGTTGGTGGTGAGGATGACGTCAAAATATTCCGGGTGCAAAATAAAATTGGCACTTGCATTGTCAATGTACATTTTTTCCAACTTCACATCCTTGTATTGCTCCCCCACTTCTGCAATTACCTCATCCCAATATTTCAAACTGTGAATCAATGTATTGGACTTGGTGACATTGGTGACTTTTTTCCTTCTTTTTTGTGCCAGTTTAAATGCAAAGTGGGCTACCCGCTCGATTCCCTTCCGGGTAAAGATACTGGTATCCGTTGCCAGGCCATCCGGGCTGTCCGGTCTTAAGATGGAACCTGACTGCACAAATTCCCCCTCGTTGTTTTCCCGGATCACCACAAAATCTATTTCCCGGGACGTCTTGTTCCTGAGCGGGCTTTCCAATCCCTTAAACAGTTTTACTGGCCTGTAATTGACATACTGCTGAAAAGCAGTTCTTACCTTAAACGTATATAACCTGGCGGGAAGGGTGTCGTCCACTTCGGTCAATCCCACGGCACCGAAAAATACAGCATCAAAAGTCTTGAGCGTGGACAAACCATCTTCCGGCATAAAAGCACCCTCTTTGAGGTACCTGCCTGCTCCCCAGTCATAAAAGGTATAATCCAGTTTAAAATTGAACTTCCTCGCAGCTGCCTCCAAAACTTTAAGGGCTGCAGGAATGATTTCATGGCCGATGCCATCACCGGGAACTATTGCTAATCGATACGTTTTCATAGTATATTATAATGTGGTTTTATAATTAGCCTGATTAATAAAAAATTAATATTTTCCTCCAGTTATTTCTTTCACCAGGTCGAAAAACCCTTGCTTTCGCTCTGAATTGATTCCCCAGTCCACTGGCACACTTTGATACCCCTCTTCATAGGGTTCGCCATCCCTTCTGTAATCGAAGTATCCCCAGGAAACATAGTTTTCTACGGCCACGGTAAAATTGTTTCTTTCCAGATCAAAGTCATAATGATCATCTTCATTCACTACCACCGGCATGGATCGGTACCCTTCCACCTTTCTGGTATTTTTGATCAGGGTCTCCATTTTTTCCGGGGTATTCACCCCATTGCCATGAATTAAAATATAATCGGAAGATTTCACCACGTTGGGCTTGGGTACTGTATTTCCTCCATAACTGGTGCTAACCAGGAGCCGGTATCCATTGCCTTCCATGGTTTTTACCAATTCAATGAGTTCATGTACCCTGTCCGGCATTAGGATTTCGTGCACATAAGCATTGACATTACATTCGTTATTCACTTCTATCAACACATTTCTGTACCCTTCCTGCAAAACCCAGTTTACCGAATTTTTTACTGCATTGATTACTGCTTGTTCATCTTCCAGATTTTGGTCCTGACCAAAGTAGAAAATGCCCAGCATGACCACCATTTCCATTTCATCGGCTTTATCCAGAATTAATTTCAGCCGATCCATGTATTCAGGCCTTAACTCTCCATCAGGATGAAAAGGTGAATTGTACCATTCCTTATTTCCATATCCGGTAGGGCTGCCTCCCTGCATGTTGATGGTAAAAGAATTCAGACCATACTTTTTCCATTCTTCCATTCCTTCCATAAACTCTGCTGTATTCCGGTCAGGGTCCCATTCACCGGTATCCGGATAGCCAAATAATTTCCTGGTTTCCGGGTTCAGGTCATCAAAGATCCCTTGTACCATGCGGGAGTTCATGAGTAGCCCCTCTATCTTATTCCCTTTCCAGGTCCTGCCTTCGTAGGTAGGTTTACCATTAACATAAAAGGCATCTCCATTTATAGTGACAACAGTATTTTGAGCCAGAGACGAGCGGGTAAAAAACCCGGTCAAACAGAGTACAATTAGTGTCAGGGTAAAATAATTTGGTTTTTTCATAATGGTTAAGTTTGTTGAAAATAGAAATTTCAAAAGAAAAGCTCTCAGGTGCTCCTATTGCTATTTTCTGTTTATTTTTTAACGATAGTTTAAATTACATGGATGAATTATTTTTTCCTCACCAAAATTACCCAATCTTCCTTCACCTCATCAGGCGGCATGCCCAGATTAACCCATCCAGGTCCGGTAACTTCCGTCACATTTCCTCCCTGTATCCTTGGCTTTTTGATATCGGGAAGGGCTGAAAGCACAGAAGCCGGTTCCCTTGAATAAGTTTGGTTAATTACCATTTCCTTACCTTTTTGAAGACTTCCCCCGGTTCTGGGATTGTACCAATCCACGGTAAAGGTACCGCTATGGCCCTGCAAGTTAAGTGAAGCACCGCCTCCTGCAGGAAGGTAAATGACATAGAGCTCCCCCTCATCAGTAAAGACAAAATCTTTTTCACTCCGGGTTAAATTATTGGCATTTTCCATTTCCCAAAAAGGAATATTATGGCTTTTATAAAAATCCATGGCATGTCGGGTATAGTCCCATAGGGCATCTCTGCTTCGCCAATCTTCCATGTTCAGGTCATTTTGCTCCTCGGAATAACCAAAATACCATTCCACGCCGTCACCTCCTGCGGCGATGGTTGCCCAGTAGGTGGCCCTGGCCTCATCCTGGTTATAATTGTCATCATAATCATCGGTGGTGACACCCAATCCTCCTGTTCCGGCTTCATCCATGGAAACATTCCACTTTCTACCCGTTCGACTGGATGCGTTTACCCAATAGGAGATTACATCAAAATTATGCCAGGGACGCATGCTATTGGTTTGGATAGAGGGGCCTTCAAAATATTCAAAACCCAATAAGGGAGTATAAGCCTGTTGGTACTGCCCTGGAAAGGTATGGGTCACCACTGGATGATCGTATGGGTCAAGGCTGTGAATATACTGGGCATCTGATTTGGCATTGAGCTGATCCGGGTCATTCAATTCCTCCCAAAGGTCATGCTCTTCACCAAGGTTCCAGTTCAAGGCATGATGATGGGCAAATCTGGCGATCAATTCTCTGTAATAGAGTTTTCTCTCAGGACCCAATTTTCCCCCGTTTAACAGCTGGTCATTTTCATTTTCATGGGTTTTAAAATGAAGAAACATTCCCAGCTTATCTCCATGAGAAAAAACAACTTCCCACTGGTCGAGTTTGGAAACATCATACCTATCCACTTCTGTATGGCTGATCCATGGCCAGATATTCTTACCGTCTCCACCGGCAGAAAGAGTCAAAAATGAAAACGCATTCATCCCCTTAGAAGAAAGGTAGTTGATGGCCCCGATAAGTCCCTTTCCTTTGTCTCCTTTCCAGGTCGGGTCCCCATCCTTCCAGTCCTGAACATGAGCTTCATATGTTTTTAAAGGTGTGGCTCCACGGCCGTCTTTGTGTTGGGTGGTACCCCAAATAAGGTTATCTCCATGGCTTTTTGAAAGGCCTGTATGGGTATAGGTGCCATCGAAATCTGCGTACCCCAATAAGGTTTCGGGGGCATCGGCCCCTCCTTTCATGAACCACTCTCCATTATCAAATCTCAGGTAATGCTCGCCCACGTACCGGAGGATCCCTTTTCCCCTGTGGTCTACGCCACTCTTATCCGTTTCGGCAATAGAAAATGTTCCGGTAGCTCCATTGAAGGAAACAGGTTCTCCTGCACTTGAACTTGTATTTACCGCGATGTTTTCCCCTGTTCTGAAAGATGCCGTATAGGTCCATTGACCGATATTGGGCGGGTTGAAATGCACCCGCCACTTATTTCCCGACTGGGCACTGCTCTCTCCAGCATTTCCATCTGCGGCAAAATACCCGGGTACCACCAAGGCATCTCTTCCGTCTTCATGTCTAAAGGTAACATTTAACCGGTAGCCGCTGAAGGGATTGAATTCATCGGTTTCGCCGACTTCAGGACCATCGAATGTTATGGTAATTGGATGCCACTTTTTTAATTCGCCATCAACTGAAACATTAGCTTGAGCCATTAGGTAACCCGGACAACTCAATAATAAAAATATAAATGGTATTAATAATGTTAATTTCCTCATGATTTTTGGGTTTATGTTATTTTGGTTCGTATTCCTTTCACTTTTATTGACTCAAATCAAATCCCTCAGAAGGTACCCGGTGTATGGTTTTATGGATCATGTGACTTAATTCCACCCCTTCATCGGTAGCAAGCTGGTAACTTATTGACAGTACCAATCCCAATGAAGCTTCTATCATATCCGGTAATTCTTCAAGTGTGCCTATAGCACTATCTACTAAACCAGGTTTCAATGCCGGAATTTCGATAAATACTGATTTTCCGTCATCGGATAAACGAATAGACTCAATCTGCACAGGATCCGGTTCAGTTTTTCCGGGATTGTCAACAGAATATTGCTTTCCCCGTGTGCCATATTGACTTGTCCAGGGATAGGTCCACTTTTGCAATTGATAGTTTTCGGTATTTGTTGCTACCTGAGAATCGAGATTTTGGCTGAAACGCAGTTCAATTCCCCCAGCTTTGGTTTGAACTGCTATGGGTACATTCAAAGGCTGACCGGTGTACCTGACCCGATGAAAAGAACCCCAGTCTTCCCCAATGGATTGCCAACTGGTCATCCCTGCAATATAAAGGTGCCCATCTTTGTGAAAGCGGCCACGCTCCAGACCCGATTTAAACAATATTGGCAAGTTTAAATGAGCCCCCTGCCATACACCATCCACCTCTTCCTTTAGAATCAGGGAAAGGTTTCCACGACCGTAAGAGGCCAATAATAAATCGTCCCGGAGTTCTTCCGGCCATTTGTCGCTTGTGATAAACATGGGCTTAGCTGGAGAATTATCCATATAATGCGGTGTCCAAACAATGGGAGGTTCAAATGAGCCAGGATTGCCCTGTTGATGGGCGGAGGGAATAAATCCATGAAAGCCACCCTTCTTAATCCTGTGCACCTTGCTGGTAGGCACCCAGTTTCCTTCGTTGTCAGCGTAAACGATTTCTCCGTCAGGGCTAACGTCCATTCCGTTGGGATTACGAAGACCCCTGGCGATAATTTCAAGTTGCTCCCCATCGGGAGATAATTTAAATAGCACACCATGATGGGGAGTTATTTCGGCATTTTTAGCAGGCCCTTCTCCCCTTAGATAGGGAGGCCAGGGAGTCGATTTGGCAAAATAAAAATTCCCTTCTGCGTCCGTTTCCAAATTCAAGGTAAATGCATGAAAATTGGTGGAAGCCATGAGCTCATTATTGAAATTCTCATAAAAATCCGCAAAACCATCATTGTTTGAATCATTTAACCTCGTGATTTGATCCCGTCCAATCACATAAATCTGGTCATCCACTACTTTTACTCCGCTGGGTTGAAACAAACCGGTCGCGAACCGATGCCATGTTAAAGTGCCTAACTCTTCTTCTATTCCATCGACCAACCATACATCTCCACTCAGAGAAACCACCACGGCACGCCCATCGGAAAGGAAATCTACGTCCATCAAACGAATAAAAGATTTCCAGGGGTTTTCTGAGGGAATGGTAAGCTGATCTACCCTAAATGGTCCGTCTTCGGCTCCCATCAGCGCTTCCGTTTGTACTGGTTCCCACTGATCCGGTCCGGGATTTTCTAAATCTGACAAATTGGATACACTGTTGGCCTGATTCAGGAAAGAAGCCATATAAGACGATCCCTGGTCGGAAAGAACCGGGCCGATAGCAAGCATGAATTTTACATTGCGTTGTAACACGGGAAGATCCAGTATAAGGTGGCGGTTTTGTATCCTCCATGCTGGGGTGGCATCAAAATCTCCTTGCAAGCCGACGACACGGGTATTGTTGCCTACCTTTAAGGTGATATGCTGCTTTGAATCGGAGACTGAACCGATCTTCATTTCTGCATTTTCTGGTACTTGCAGGACCCGCAAGGAAATCGTTTCATCAGTGGGGCTCAAATTAAGTGTCCTGGTAAATACGGGGTGGCCATCAACCAGCTCGAAACCAGGTAATTCCAGCACATCGCTATCACCAACCGAATAGGAAAAAAGAACCTTATCGCCATTGATATAAAGTCCCTTATAATGCCCTTGCTTTTTTGGAATTGGTCCATATGGCCAGGTTCTGGGGTCATCAAAATCTCCATCAAGTGACCACCCCGGCGTTTTGCTGGTTTCGAAATGAGTAAATCCATCCGGACTGGGCCAATCCTCCAGTCCATCACGTCCTAAATACCAATGCAGAAACCCACCGGTCCAGGCACTGGCCATCCGCAGTAAATCTGTATCAAAAGTCATTACTGCCTGAGGATCGGTTCCTACCTTGACTGCGATTCCCTTATTTACGAATATGCTACTCGTTGTAAGAGGATCATGCGCAATGGTGGTGGTTACAAAGGGTCCATGATCCATCGGGTTCATATTATCCGAAGGTTGAAACTGGGCCTGAAGGGGAATAGAAGCATTTAGGCTTGTGGCCAAAACAAATAATGAACTGAATAAAACCTGATTAATTGAACTTGCCATAAAATGTTTTTCAAGAGTTTGTATTTACATTAAATCCGCTACATTTCCCTTTATTCAACTGATAAAGAAAGGATTAAAACTGTCAGGTTTGAGGATTCTAAGTTTTACCAATTGTCCTATTCAAATCACTAGAAGTTTCCTTTCATCAATACCACAGAAATATATCTTCCTTATCTGCAAGGGAGAATTTATAATTGTTTACCTGGCTGGCACCCAAAAATGCTAGGGATTCGGGATGGCATTTTGTCACTTTCCTCAACCTTAATAAAAAAAGCAGCACCAGCAACCCATCTGAAAGGAAGAACAATTAGATTTAGACATCCATTTGCTTCAGGTTTAGATTAAATTTTGATCAGCATTAACACCCCACTGTAATACTATACTGTAATATTATTATGTATTGAATGGTAGCTAGCATGGATTTGTAGGAGAAGTGTTTTATTCCGTTGAAATCAACCTACCCTGCATCTGCGTCCAATGAGCCGAATAAGTGCAGATGTAGGGATAGGTTCCCGGTGGCGGCACTTTGAAGGAAAATTCCACGGTATCCCCTGAATGTGCCAGCTTGCTGTATGCAAAAATGCGGTCCATTTCTTTTTCCGGAATCCAATCATTCGCTATGGCCTGCAGGGCTGCAACTCCTACTGGCCGAATATCCGCCTCCTCCCTAACGAATACCATGTTATGATTCATATCACTGTTATTGATATAGCGAATCCGTAATATATCTCCGGATTTGGCCTGTAACTCGGTCACCGAATAGCTCAATTCGATTCCTTCAGTGATGATCTCTACTTCGGTGGTATCGGTATTTTCCACAAGATCTCGCCTGTTCTCTGACGCCAAAATCTCTCTTGCAGGTATAGAAATGCTATTTATTTCCGTCTTTCTTGCATTTGGGGGAAAAATGAAATGGAAAAAGAAAATAGAGCATAAAGAAATTTTAGCTATACTATTCATTTTTTAAGAGTAATATCGGTTTAGAAGCTTTGACCTTTAAGCGAAATAAATAATATGGATTTGATACCTGTTCATATTTTACCGGAAAACTAAAATTTAATTTAGACTTCCACTTTTTCATATTCGATGATTCTCCCAAATGGACATATAATTAGTAATTATCGCCCAAAATTCATTCTTGATTCATTAAATGGTAACCGCTTTCATTATTGAATACCGTATACATTTTTTGTAAATGTAAATATATGCATGTTTTTTTTAAATGAAAGGTCCTGAGATAATAAAACCAATGAAATTGTAAATCAACAAAATGGAAATTTTCCAATGACCTTTCAAAAAAATATTCAGCCGGTTTTGAAGGACATCCCCAGGTGTTAAATGTAATTATTGTTACAGTTTGCCCTTATATAAGCTCAAAAACCCGGCAATATAAGCCGCCTGCCTGGCCCTGGTTGCGTCATCAAAATGGACATGGTCCACATACAGGTTTTCTCCCAGGTTCAGGGTAAACCGGTGAAGGTCAATGACAGGAATATCTCTGGAGGCAAACACTTCATCAGCGACGGCATTGTAGGTAGCCAGGTCTGCACTATACCGGTGAAAGGATGACTGATGGGCATTGTGCTGCTCATCATCCACCGGGGTGGTGCGGATCCAAACCATAGGAATTCCTCTTTCCGCTAATATTCCATATATCTGCTCCAGGTTTTCCCGGTATTGGTCTAAGCCAACTTGCCGCTCTCCAGTTTGGACATCGGTTTTGATATCGTGAAGCCCGCAATTGATCAACATCAGATCGGGCCTGAAGGCAGGATCCTTTAATTTTTGCCTGAGATAGTCCAGCACCATACCTGAATCTCCTCCATTGGCTCCGGCAGGATTGTCCAGGTTGGAAGAATTGGTACCCTCATCTCTCTTTCGGTCATATTCCCAGGTCCCCTGTAGGTATTGCGCCAAATAAGGACCGTATTGCATGGAAATACTATCTCCGATTACAAACAACTTGGGTGAAATTGGTTTATTCATCCCCATAAGAAGTAAAATCAGCAACAACGATCCTACAAGTTTTCTGCTCATCATTTCTTATATGTTTTCTTCCTGGATCCCTACTTCTATACATTTACATACCGGATTCTGTTCTTTTGCAAAGCGCTTGCCCTGCCTCCACCATTTTTTCATCTGATAAGGGTCAAAAATAAGACTGTTTTCGGTGAGCACTGCAGGAGGATAATAAAAATTAAGGGTCACCTTTTTCCTCTTGCCCAGCAACTCGCCAATTTTGATGTCATCACTTGATATTTGATCCAACATAAAATCAAATGCCCTGGTGGTCAATTCCAAAGCATTCCTAACAGGCCGTTTCATCTCCCTACCTGCCCTGGCTTTCAAAACAATCACATCCACTTCGGTGGCTCCACGATAAATGGCCTCAGAAATAGGGACAAGATCTGCAAATCCCCCATCTGCATATTCACAACCATCTTTTTCTACCAAACTCATAAAGGGGATCAGGTTGGATGAAGCCCAAATCCATTCACAAAAATCATCATATTCATAGTCCTTCAGCCGCTTATATTCTACCGTATTGTTACTCAGGTTAGATACCGTGATATAAATTTCAGCTGTATTCTGTTTCATGCTATCAAAATCTCCGGGAGTGATGATTTTTTTGATGAGTTTGAATAGGGCTTTGCTTTCTCCAAAGGTCTTTTTCCCCTTTAAAAACATTTTTATCGTACTCAGGTGATTGATCCGGGTTTTGTATACACCATTTTCTTTCGAAATAATAAAAGGATTGGTACTAAATATACAATCCTGAGTCACTGTGGTATAGATGGCCTTTATCTTTTCGATTTCGTCTATAGACAACAGCGGTACCAGCAGGCTTCCGGTAGAGGTCCCCACGAAGATGTCATATTTATAATTACAATCCCGGATAAGGTATTCGGCAATACCACCACCAAAGGCACCTTTGCTCCCTCCCCCTGATATTACCAATGCTCTTTTTTGTTGCATGCTATTTCCACTACTTAATTTTACGGAATCAATTCAACTTCAATGTTCTCCAACAAAATCTTTGATAAAAGCTCAAGATCCCCTGATTTAAACAACTCTTCCATAGATTCCACCGGCAAGGTTTCGTCGGCAGGTTTATAATTGTCATAGTCCTGTAAAAGAATTCCAGAAACTGTATGGGTGTTGATGGCCTTTCTAAACCTCAACCCTCCCCCATCGGTATGATAAGAATACGCCAAGTAATCCATCCTTGAATTTTCCTTATTGATCCAATACAAGAATTCATCCTCATAATCTTCTCCCCCACCCCCAGGCTTAAAAGTTACCTTGATGAGGTGATATCCGTTGCCCTCCATCGTTGTCTCTCCCACATAATTCTTGATAACGGCTGAATCATTGAGTCCATAGGGTAAAAAAGCAAAATATGCCACTGAATTGACCGAGTTGGAATAGGCATTTACCTCCTTCTCTGTTAATTCGACAGGTTCTCCATTGATTCTCCGCTCAAAACCATCGTTATCCAACACATCCTCTACCAATCCCGATTCATCCGTAAATAACCTGACATACCTGAACCTATCCGGGGATTTGAAAATTTCATAATGACGGTCACGGAAATCAAAGCTGATGTTGGCATTTTGAAACAGTTCCCCTCCATGAGCAGCTATGGATTGATCAATGATCTTTTGGGCTTCATCATCCGAATGACAGGAGCCAAAAGAAAAAATAATCCCAAGACATAGCAGGTACTTTAACTTTTTCATAAAATCACAAAATTATATGGTTTATCATAAAGACGTAGGTATAAACTTTAACTGACCTATTATTTTTTGCCTCACCGTAAAAAACCACCTAAAAAACGGTTTATCTTCTCGGATACATCTAAGCAGTCAGAGACAATAATACATATTCTTCACCTACTAACCATAAAATTTTATTAAAACTAACCTGAAGGAGTTAGAAGTGTTTCCAGGACTTGAATAATAATTGACATTGATTTCTATCTACCACTTTGAGGATTTGGGGGCTGCCCCATAAACTACCCCTACTTATATTCTAAGTATTTTGTGGTTTTTACGTAATTTTTTTTACGTATTTTTACTTATTTTTAAAAACTTACCTTACCTTTAGCATTTATAAAGCACATGCGAAATTGACCTAAAACATAAACCCAACCTTCCTATCCACAATCACAACCTTAAAAAGCACAACATGACACTTCTAAACAAAAAAGCAACTACCATCAAGCTGTTTGACTTCAAATCCCCGCAGATGCGGGCATTTCACCTGTCCTGGTTTGCCTTTTTCCTTTGTTTTTTCGGCTGGTTTGGCATTGCTCCATTGATGGCCGTCGTCCGGGAAGAATTGGATTTGACCAAATCACAGATTGGTAATATCATCATTGCATCCGTAGCGGTAACCGTACTGGCCAGGTTATTTATCGGCTGGCTGGTAGACCGCATCGGTCCACGCATTACTTATACCTACCTGCTGATCCTGGGATCTTTGCCTGTTATTCTGATAGGATTAAGCGACAGTTACGAAACTTTTTTATTGTTCAGGCTGGCCATTGGGATCATAGGGGCATCTTTTGTGATCACCCAGTACCACACTTCCGTGATGTTTGCTCCCAATGTGGTAGGGACTGCCAACGCCACCTCAGCGGGATGGGGAAATATGGGGGGCGGGGTCACCCAAATGGTCATGCCGATCATTTTTACCCTATTCATTTCATTGGGGTTTCTTGAAGGGGAAGCCTGGAGATATGCCATGATGGTACCAGGTATTGCCATGATCTTGACGGGTATTGCCTATTACCATTGGACAACAGATTTTCCGGAGGGGAACATCAAGGATTTCAGCAAAAAGGACCTGGAATATAAAAGAAGGAAAAAGGCTGATGGAAAAGGCGCCCTGAAATCTGCCTTATCCGACAGACGTGTATGGGCATTGTTCCTGATCTATGGCGCTTGTTTCGGAATAGAACTCACCATCAACAATATTGCAGCCATCTATTACCATGACTTCTTCCAGCTGGACTTAAAAACTGCAGGTTTAATTGCAGGTTTGTTCGGGGTAATGAATCTTTTTGCAAGGACGCTGGGTGGTTTTTTCGGTGACAAAGCCGGTATCAGATGGGGTCTGAAGGGCAGGGTTGGATTTTTGGGTGTGGTATTACTGGTAGAAGGTATCGCTCTCATTTTATTTTCCCAAATGACCTTGTTATCCCTGGCAATAGGTACCATGATTCTTTTTAGCCTATTTGTCCAAATGGCTGAAGGAGCCACTTTTTCTGTGGTACCCTTTGTCAATAAGAAAGCCATAGGAATGATTTCAGGAATCGTGGGAGCAGGAGGAAACGTAGGAGCGGTGATGGCCGGAGTTCTCTTGAAAATGGAAGGGATAAGCTATAGTGATGCCCTGTCCATCCTGGGGATTACGGTGGCCGCTATCAGTGCTTCCTCACTTTTAATCAGGTTTTCAAAAGTAGATGAAAAGGTAGCTCAGGAAGAGCTGCAAGCCTCTTTGGACCAAAAGGCTGCCTTACAACCGGAAATGGTCAACAGTTAATATTCTAACGCTAACCCAATCAAGCATGTCAATGGCCAGTTATAAAAGCACCTGTTCTTACTGTGGCGTAGGCTGTGGGATCAACGTACAGAAGGACAAAAAAGGAAAAATCTCCATAGAGGGAGATCCTGAACACCCCGTCAACAAGGGAATGCTATGTTCCAAAGGCATGAACCTCCATTATGTAGTAGAAGACAAGTCAGACCGGCTGCTTCATCCCCAAATTCGTTGGGGTAAAAACCATCCTTTAGAAAAAGTGAATTGGAACACCGCATTGGACAGGGCCAGTGCAGTATTTAATGCCATCATACAAAAACACGGAGCGGATTCTGTGGCTTTTTACGTTTCCGGTCAATGCCTTACCGAAGAATATTATCTGGTCAATAAATTGGCCAAAGGTTTTCTGAAAACCAACAATGTAGACACCAACTCCCGGCTATGCATGAGTTCCGCTGTCATTGGCTACATCAAAACCCTGGGAGAGGACAGTGTACCCATCGCTTACGAGGACATTGAGTTGGCAGATTGCTTTTTTGTAGCCGGTGCCAATCCGGCCTGGTGCCATCCCATACTTTGGAGAAGGATAGAAAAGCATAAGGAATCCCATCCGGATGTGAAAATAATTCTGGTAGACCCTCGCAGCACCCAGAGTTGCTCGATAGCAGACATCCATTTGCAAATCATTCCGGGCACAGATGAAGTCCTTTATCATGCCCTAGGCAGGTGTCTGATTGAGCAGGGAGACATTGACCTGGAATTTATAACCCATCATACGGACGGTTTTGATGCCTACAAAGAACAGGTACTGAAGACATCCCTTCAAGAGGCTGCGGAGATTTGCGGAGTGCCCATGGAAGACATCAAAACTGCCGCCTCCTATATTGGGAATGCCAGCGGCTTCCTCACGCTCTGGACCATGGGACTCAACCAGAGTGCGGATGGTGTCAATAAAAACCTGGCATTGATCGACCTGAACCTGGTCACCGGCCATATAGGTAAACCAGGTTCTGGCCCATTCAGCCTTACCGGACAACCCAATGCGATGGGGGGCCGGGAAGTGGGTGGCATGGCCACCTTGCTGGCCGCTCACAGGAACCTCAAAAATCCGGAAGACAGGGCGGAAGTAGCCAAATTTTGGGGAGTTGAAAGCATATCTGAAAAACCCGGTAAAACTGCTACCCAAATATTTGAAGGTATAGAAGAAGGAACCATCAAAGCCATTTGGATTATCTGCACGAATCCCCTGGTAAGTATGCCCGACGCACGGAAGATAGAGGCTGCCCTGAAAAAAGCGAAATTCGTTGTGGTACAGGACATTTCCAGCAAGAGCGAGGCCATACCCTATGCTGACCTGGTGCTTCCTGCTGCCGGTTGGGGAGAAAAGGAAGGTACCATGACCAATTCCGAAAGGAGGATCAGCCACCTAAGTCAATTTACCAAAGCTCCCGGAGAGGCCCTTCCTGATGCTGAAATACTCATGCGATTTGCACAAAAAATGGGATTTCACGGGTTTAACTTTCGCAACATGGCAGAAGTTTATGCTGAGTATTGCCAAATGACCAAGGGTACCAACATCGATATATCCGGCTTGGATTATGGTCACCTCAAAAACAAGGGAACGGTACAATGGCCCTTTCCCGACAAAACCCAGGGTGGGACCAGTCGGCTCTTTACCAACAAAAGATTCCATACCCCCAATGGCCGGGCACAAATACAGGTCTCCGGACCAAAAGGCAGCTACGAAAAACCAACGCCTGATTTTCCGCTTATTTTAACCACCGGCAGGATCAGGGACCAATGGCATACCATGACCCGCACAGGCAAGGTCAACCGGCTTAAAAAGCACCTGCCCGGACCATTTCTGGAAATCCACCCGGAAGATGCCAACGAAAGGGGCATTGGGCAAGGCAGCACGGTACTGGTCTCCGGCAACCGGGGAGAAGTACGTGTCCATGCCCAAATCACCGATAAAATTAAAAAGGGGGTAGTTTTTCTTCCCATGCACTGGGGTAAAATCCTTCAGAACGATTTTGCCCGGGCCAACAACCTGACCGGCAACGGTATCGATCCGGTTTCGAAGCAACCCGACTTCAAGTATTCTACAGTGCAAGTGGGGCCCTACAAGAAACCAAAGCAGAAAATTGTCATCATAGGCGCAGGGGCAGCAGCTTACCGTTTTGTCAATTCCTATCGGGAATTCAACCAGGAAGATGAAATTCATGTGTTTTCCAAAGAGAAACATCCTTTTTACAACCGGGTCTTGCTTCCCGATTACGTCAACCAGCACAGGGACTGGGAAGAGCTGTTAAAATTCAAATCTTCCACGGATATGGATAAGCTCAACATCCACCTGTATGTAGAAAATGGCATCGAATCCATAGACCGTTCCAATAAAACGGTAACCGATGAAAAAGGAAGGGTACATCATTATGGGACCTTGATCATGGCTACGGGTAGTCGGGCCTTTATCCCGGGAGATGCCCCCATGCATTTACCCGGAGTATTTACCATGCGCAATAGAGAAAATGCAGATGAATTAAAGGAATACCTGGATTTTCAGGGACATGTACTGATCGTTGGCGGAGGTTTACTTGGACTGGAACTGGCGGCGGCACTTCGGGAAATCAACCTGAAAGTTACCATCGTTCAGCTGGGATCCAGGCTAATGGAAAGACAGTTGGATCCTATGGCCAGTTCCTTACTTCGTGAAAAGCTGGAAGAAATGGGGGTACAACTTTATATGAATAACCAGTTATCCCACCTGCAGACCCATGGAAACAGCAAAAAGCTCACTGCCAGCCTGAAAAGCGGGCAAACCCTGGAATGCAATGCAGTGGTTTACGCCATAGGCACGCGGCCGAATATTGAACTGGGCAAATCTGCCGGCTTGATTTGTGGCCGTGGGATACAGGTCAATGATTACCTGCAAACCAGTGATCCTGACATTTTTGCCATGGGAGAAATCGCTGAGCACAAGGGAAAACTTAACGGCATCACCGCTGCAGCTGAAATGCAGGCCGATATTGCCGCACGGTTTGTTACGGGTGATTTGCTCAGCATCTATAAAGGGAGTATTCCAATGAATATCCTTAAATTTGCCAACCTGGACCTTTGCTCCATTGGTATAGCGGAGGTTCCTCCCAATGCTGATGGATACGAGGAAATTCTGCTAATTGACACTTCGCAGACCTACTATAAAAAATGCATTGTGTACCAGGACAAGCTGGTAGGTGCCATTCTGATGGGGGACAAATCAGAATTTGCTGAATTTAAAAACCTGATTGAGGAAAAATCAGAACTTTCCTCCAAACGCCAGGAGCTTTTGCGAGGTAAATCTAACAGAGAGGAAATGATGGGAGAAATGGTTTGTTCCTGTGGCAATGTCGGCAATGATAACATCCGCAATGCCATCCATTCGGGATGTAGGGAGTTTCGCCAGCTTTGCCAACAAACAGGAGCAGGTCTGGGATGCGGAAGTTGTAAACCGGAAGTAAAAGGGATACTGGACAGGGAGTTGCAGGCCCTGGTAATGTCTGGCTGAAAAAACCCTGTACCGTTTGCTTCAGTTTCAAGTCCTGCATCTCACCTGACTGCTCGCTGAAACCAATGAATAACCAAAACAAGGAGATAATTTGACTTTCTAAAGGAAATTAGCTGGTTACCAATAAAATAATTAGCTTCCCCTATGGGCAAGCCAGATAAAACGATATGCAAAAAGAAGATTTAGTCAGGGTTTTTGTGAAAGGAGGAATCATTTCTCCCGGAGACTTCCTGAAAATGATCCTAACAGCCAATGAACTTGGTGCCGGATACATTCACCTGGGCTCCAGGCAGGATGTTCTCTTTCCCCTTAAAAACAAGAACCTGGAAACCCTTTCCCGTACGTTTCAGGCCATCGATACTGCATACGATACAGATGGGGAAGAATTCCAAAATATCGTTTCCTCCTACCCTGCCCTTGACGTGATGCCTACCACCCACTGGTTGGCATCTCACACCTATCATTATATCCTGGACACCTTTGATTACAGGCCAAAACTTAAAATCAATATCACAGATCCGGTCCAAAACCTGGTCCCACTTTTTACCGGCAACATCAATTTTGTGGCATCGTCAATTGACAATTACTGGTACCTGTACCTGAGATTTTCAGAAATTAGCCCTAAGCCCTGGGCAGCTCCAGACCTGATCTACGGCTATGACCTGGCCAAAATTGCCAAAGAAATAGAAGCAATCAACCCGGTAAAAAGTGGATGGAAATACGAAGAAATCTACCAAAAAGTCAAAACTTCCCTGTCCCCCAATAGTCTAAAAGTCGAACATGAACTGGACTATCCGGAATCTAATTCCCCCTATTACGAAGGCATGAATCGCATTGTCGGAGGTAAGTATTGGCTGGGACTTTACTGGCGAAACAACAAGTTTACCATTAACTTTCTTAAAGCGCTTTGCCAACTTTGTGTGGCCACAAATATTGGTAAGATATGCCTCACACCCTGGAAATCCATCATCATTAAGGGAATAGCTGAAAAAGACCGTTTAAGTTGGGAAAAGCTATTGGGTAAGTTTGGCATAAATATCCGGCATAGTTCCCTGGAACTCAACTGGCATTTGCCCGTAATGGATGAAGAAGCCCTTGGAATAAAAAATTACCTGGTAAGGGCTTTGGACAAACAGGATATCAGTACCTATGGATTGAGCTTTTCCGTCAAGACCAGACACATGGCCTTATTTACTTCAGTGGCCATAGAAAAAGCAAAAAAAAACAGGCCAGATGATCCGGATGCGTTCAATATCTTGTACTCGAAAGATTTCAATCCCAACCTTTCTGAGTATTTTTACTTTGTGAAAAATGTACCCATAGAAACATTGCCACCCTTATTGATCGAATTGAGTTATAAATACTACGACCAATTGGAAGTTCCCAAGTCTCCTGAATCCACTGACGACAAGCCCGTCGCCCATAGAAAGCACCTAAGGAAATACCAATGTGAAAGTTGCCTTACCGTTTATGATGAAAAATACGGTGACCCTGCATCAGATATACTGCCCGGAACCTCATTTTTGAAACTTCCTGACAGCTATATTTGTCCCCTTTGTGAAAACCCAAAATCGGCATTTAAGCGAATCGATCAATAAATCATTAAATCATATGAAATCGACACGATTAAAATCATCATTAAACATACAGGGTAATGATGATTTTAATCGTCAAAGATTCCATCTGACCAATTAAAAAAATATAAACAGATGAAATCGAGCATGACGTACCCGTCACACACCGGGATGATTATAAACCATGCGAGATTCTCCCGATGTGATCGGGACAGGCTATGTGACCGCTAAAAGACAATTATAAACACATGAAACTCAGGATCAATAACAATTCCATCCGGCTCAGGTTGAGCCAGTCAGAAGTGGATACCATCGGACAGGGCTTACAGCTCTGTCAGGAGCTTCACCTGGGCAATAAACAGGTTTTTTCTTATAAACTGATTCCCTGTGATGCCGCTGATTTTCCCAAGGCTTCCTTTATCGCACAAAAGCTGGAAGTACGGCTTCCTGCCCATCGTGCTACTGCCTGGGCGCAAACCGATGAAGTCAGCTTACGTCATGTTCAGGATGAAGGTACTGATCTGGCTTGTACGATCCTGGTAGAAAAAGATTTTCAATGCCTGCACCAAAGGCCTGGTGAAGACGAAAGCGACAACTTTCCAAACCCCAACTCTTTGGAGGATGATCAAGATTTTGGATAAATAATGGATCTGTTTTTAATTCATTTAACCCAATTTATTTCCTTTTGTACCTTTTTCATCAGTTCCCTTTCCCTGACCACCTTTCCAATAAGGATAATGGCCGGAGCACCAAGCCCTGCTTCTTCCTGCAGGGAAAGAATAGTACTTAAATCTCCTGTGATAGACCGTTCATTGGTTTTACTTCCATTTTGAATCAGGGAAATGGGTTCATCCTCACCCCGGTACTTTTTAAATATTCCTACGATTTCAGGAAGTTTCTTTAATCCCATAAGGACCACCACCGTAGCCGAGGATTGAGCGGCAAAATACAGGTCCTTTCCTGTACTCTGGTCTTTCAATGTGCCTGTCACTACCCAAAAACTTTCGTTTATACCCCGCTTGGTCAAGGGAATGCCACCTAGGCCAGGAACGGCCATGGCACTGCTGATTCCAGGAACATACGTGGTGGGAATCCCATGCTTATGGGCGTATTCCAACTCCTCATGACCCCGGCCAAATACGTAAGGATCACCTCCCTTGAGCCTGACTACATGGCCAAAGGTGGACGCATAATTGATGATCATGCGGTTGATCTCCTTTTGCTGTCGGAAATGCATCCCGGCACTTTTCCCTACGTAAATCTTGAGAGAAGTCTGAGGCGCATACTCCAATAATGCCTCATTGGCCAGGGCATCATAAAGAACGACATCAGCACTTTCCAGTGCTTTAATCGCTTTCAATGTAATCAAATCAGGGTCTCCGGGCCCCGCCCCGACCAGGGTTAATCTTGCTTCCACGTCTTTCATGCCTATTTACTACTTATTTACTTAAAACAAATTTAAGTATTTTTTTACGTATTTTTACGTATTATTAAAAAATTTATTTACCTTAGCTTTTGAATTCAGCATAAGGATTCAGTTGTATTACTTAGGAAAGTAATTTTTCCTTTATTAGAAAAATGAATCGGCATGACAAGGATAATAGTAATAGGAAACGGGATGGTAGGCTACAAGTTTTGCGAGAAACTGTTAGCTGCCTCTTCCCATGGGGACTTTCAAATCACGGTATTCGGAGAAGAACCATGGCCGGCTTACGACAGGGTTCATTTAAGTACCTATTTTTCCGGGTCCAAGGTAGATGACTTGAGTATGGCTCCTCGCACCTGGTATCAGGAAAAGGGGATTGAGCTGCGGACCAATGAACTCATTGTAGCCATCGACCGGGAACAAAAAAAGGTGATCAGCCATTCGGGTACAGCCAGGCACTATGACAAGCTGGTGCTGGCCACAGGTTCGGCTGCATTTGTCCCTCCCATCAGAGGTGTAGAAAAGAAGGGGGTTTTCGTATACCGGACCATTGAAGACCTGGATGCTATTATGGCCTTTGGAAAAACGGCCAGATCTGCGGCAGTTATTGGAGGAGGTCTACTTGGACTGGAAGCAGCCAAAGCCGTCATGGACATGGGACTAGACACCCATGTTATTGAATTTACCCCAAAATTAATGCCGCGGCAATTGGATGAGGCCGGTTCTGCCATCCTGAAATCAAAACTGGAGGACCTGGGCATTTCCATCCACCTGAGCAAAAATACGACAACAATCCATGGAAACGGAAAACTTACCGGTCTGGAATTTGCGGACGGATCCGATTTATCCGTAGACATGCTGGTCATTTCTGCCGGCATCAAACCCCGTGATGAGCTGGCCAAAACCTGTGGATTGTCCACCGCTCCCCGTGGTGGAATCATCGTCAACGAATCTCTTCAAACCGAAGATGATCCCGACATTTTTGCCATTGGAGAGGCGGCCTCCTGTCAAAACATGATATATGGTCTGGTAGCTCCGGGTTATGAAATGGCCAGCCAGGTAGTCAACCAGCTTTGTGGTAAAGCATCCAAACCATTCCTGGGTTTTGACATGTCTACCAAACTGAAACTTCTAGGCGTGGATGTGGCCAGCTTCGGCGATCCTTTCGGAGAAACCGAATCCACCAAAGCCATCGTTTATGAAAACAAAAATTCCGGCATATACAAAAGAATCAATGTCTCAAAAGATGGTAAACGACTTTTAGGTGGCCTGTTGGTGGGAGATGCAACAGCCTACGGCATGCTGTTGCAAATGACCCAAAACCAGCTGCCCTTGCCTCCAAAGCCGGAAGACCTGATCCTTGGCAACAGGGATGGGCAAGCCACTGAGGGAGCAGGGTTCAAAAGCCTTCCTGCCGAGGTGCAAATATGCTCTTGCGAAAACGTCACCAAAGGAGATATCTGTCAACTTATCGAAAACGAGGGTCTTGGCAGTTTGGACGAAATCAAGTCCTGCTGTAAAGCCGGAACAGGTTGTGGTGGCTGTGTTCCAATGGTCAATGATTTGCTTAAACACCAACTCAAAGCCCTTGGAAAGCAGGTCAAAAATAACCTTTGTGAACATTTTGATTATTCCCGTCAGGAACTTATGGATTTGGTAAAAATAAAAGACATCCGAAGCTACGATGAACTGATAGATCAATTTGGAAAAGGAGACGGCTGCGAGATATGCAAACCTGCGGTTGCATCCATCCTTGCCAGTACCTGGAACGAATTGATTACCAGGCAGGACACCATCCAGGACACCAATGACCGGTACCTGGCCAATATTCAAAAAGGCGGCACCTATTCTGTAGTGCCCAGGATACCCGGAGGAGAGATCACACCGGAAAAACTGATCGTCATTGGTCAGGTAGCCAAAAAATACGGCCTATACACCAAAGTTACCGGTGGACAACGGATAGACATGTTTGGTGCAAGGGTGGACCAGCTTCCTGACATTTGGGAGGAGCTGATCGATGCCGGATTTGAAAGTGGTCATGCCTATGGCAAATCGCTGAGAACGGTAAAAAGCTGTGTGGGATCTACCTGGTGCCGCTACGGTGTACAGGATGCAGTTTCTTTCGCCATTCAGGTAGAAGAAAGGTACCGGGGTCTGCGATCTCCCCACAAATTAAAGGGGGCTGTATCCGGTTGTATTCGAGAATGTGCCGAAGCCCAAAGCAAGGACTTTGGCCTTATCGCCACGGAGAAAGGCTGGAACCTTTATGTCTGTGGCAATGGGGGTTCCAAACCTCAACATGCCCAACTCCTTGTCAATGATGTAGATAGGGAAACTGTTTTGAAATACATCGACCGCTTTCTGATGTTTTATATCCGGACCGCAGAACCATTGAACAGAACGGCCACCTGGCTGAACAAACTGGAAGGGGGGGTGGATTATCTTCGTGATGTGGTGGTGAATGACACACTGGGAATTGGGGAAACATTGGAAAAAGAGATGGAATTTATGATACAAACTTATGCCTGCGAATGGAAGGAAGTAGTCAATAATCCCCAACTCAGAGCCAAATTCAAACATTTCGTTAACGATGACGGTGGAGACCCTTCCGTAGCCTTTCAGGAAATGCGTGGGCAAAAAATCCCGGCATCCTGGTGATAGCTTCAGCACAATCCATTAATATACATCATCAACCTTTAGTTTTATATCATGTCAGCAAATTTGGAAAAATACCAAACGGCAGCTACGTCCCGGATCACTACCTGGTTTAAAGCTGCCCCTGTAAGCGCACTTCCGGAAAACGGAGGTGCCTGTATCAAATACAAAGACCTGCAAATTGCCATTTACAAATTCAGCCGAAGGAATGAATGGTATGCCTGTCAGAACCTGTGCCCCCACAAGATGCAAATGGCATTGTCCCGGGGGATGATTGGTTCTCAAGGAGACGAACCCAAAGTAGCCTGTCCCTTTCATAAAAAAACCTTTTCCCTGAAATCGGGAAAAAACCTCAATGGAGATACCTGTAGCATAGACACCTACCCTGTCAAGGTGGAGGACGGTTTTGTGTACGTAGGCTTCGAGGATTGATACCTTAACATCGGGTTGATTTGATCGGGAGCAGGGTTTGATGGACAAACCCTGCTTTTTTTTATTTTCCTTCCCCATCACTTAGTGGGAATTTTAAGTGGTTTTACGTATTTTTAAGCAGCCGATATCGCATGGAAAATCAAAATTTATCCGAAAAACCAACATTTGAAAAACTGGGCAGGTATTACCTGGTAGCCCTTTGTGCCATCGCCATTAGCATCATCGTTAGTCAGGTTCTGGTTCAGAAGTTTATCAGTGAGCAAAAGAATGACTCCAGAGTAGTCAACCTTTCGGGCAGGCAACGCATGCTGAGTCAAAGGATAAGTAAATGTGCCCTTTTATTAAAGGACAGTAGTGCTAGTGCTTCCTCAGGAAGGGAGGCTATTTTGAAAGAACTTGACCTGGCGCTGCAGGAGTGGAATGAAACTCACCAGGCGCTGCAAACGGGAAATGATGCGTTGGAAATCAATGGTAAAAACAGCAAGAAAGTTGAAGCCCTGTTTCGGGACATCGAACCTGACCATCAGCTCATGGCCCAGGCTGCTTCAAACATAGTAAATAAGCTTCGGCAGGACATCAACCTTCCTGCAGAGCATTTAAGAAGCGATATCCAAACCATCATTACCAGGGAATCGGCATTTTTGAAAGGCATGGATCTCATTGTATTCCAATATGACCATGAAGCCAAGTCTAAAGTAATGAACCTGAGGAACATTGAATTATTCCTGTTGGTGATTTCATTGGGTGTCATTATTTTTGAAATATTTTTCGTTTTCATTCCTTCGGCCAAAACCATCAGGCAAACTTTTATGAAGCTGCTCAGGTCACAGCAGAAATCAAAAAAGATGACCCTGGAATTGAGTGCCTTGTACAGTTCTCTGGAACAAGCCTATCAGGACCTACTCGAAGTAGATGTCAAAGTGGATGATTTCACCATTTATGCCAGGTGTGGAGCAGCAGGAGATTTCCGGGATTTTTCAGACCAATTTATTTCCCTGATGGAATTTGAAGCCTTTCGCCCCAAAAACCTGTTTGAATGGCTGCAAGATCAGGGATACGATGCGCAGTACCTGGAAAATATCAAAGGCATGGTTAATAGAGGTGATGCCTGGAATGGGGAAATAAAGGTAGTCAATGAAACCGGAGATTTTGTATGGCTAAAAGTGAATCTGATCCCAACTCAAAATGAATTGGGCCAAACAGATAGCATTCTTATGGTCAGCACTAACGAAACGGAGAAAAAGGAAGCAGAAGCCATTTCCCGGGAGATCAACAGGGAAAGGATAGAGAAAAAGGTAAAGGAGCAGCAATTCCGCTCAGCGCTGATATTGGAAGGGCAGGAAGAAGAAAGAAAGCGAATTTCCAGAGACATGCATGATGGCATTGGGCAGTTGCTCTCGGGCATGAAGTTCAATTTGGAAGGGATCCATTCCGTCAGTTCAGATTTCGAAAAAGACAAACTGCAAACGGCGAAAGACCTGCTCAAAAACATCATCAGGGAAGTGCGGAGGATTTCCTTTAACCTTACTCCCAATGCCCTTTCAGATTACGGGATTGTTCCTGTACTGAATAAATTTGCCCGGGAAATTACCAAAATTTCGGACCTGGAAGTAGTATTTGAGAATAAAACAGGTTTTCTGAGCAGGCTGGAAGGAAAAGTAGAAAACAACCTTTACCGGATTTGTCAGGAAGCCGTAAACAATGCCATCAAGTATTCTGCAGCCAGGGAGGTGAAAATCACCCTCTCCCACAATTCACAGACCCTGCATTTGGAAATTGAAGACAATGGAAAAGGCTTTGACATCAAAAAACTGGAAGATAAAGGCCACTTTTCTGCCTCAGGGCATGGATTATTCAACATCCGGGAAAGGGCCAATTTCATCAATGGCCAATGTGACATACGAACAGCACCGGGAAAAGGCACCAGTATCAGTATCAGTGTGCCCTTAGATTAACCGATTGAAAAAAGCATTATGGAAAAAATAAAAGTAGTTTTAGCTGATGACCACGTGGTCGTACGAAACGGCATCAAAAATCTATTGGAAAATGAAGGGGATATAACAGTGGTCGGGGAAGCTTCCAATGGAGAGGAAGCCCTGGCAGCGGTTGAAAAACTCAAGCCGGACTTATTGATCATCGATATCCGGATGCCGGTTATGAATGGATTGGAGGCCACAAAAATACTTTCCAAAAATCCGGGTTCCACCAGATCCCTGATCCTTTCCATGCACGATGATGAGGATTATATTCTGCAATCCGTCGATAGTGGTGCTGCCGGCTACCTGCTCAAGGACACCAGTAAAGATGAGTTTCTTAAAGCCATCAAAACCATCCATCAGGGGGGAAAGTATTTTAGCGGGGACATCAGTCAGGTTTTGGTCAACAGCTACCTGAATGTCAAAGACAGAAAAATCGTTCAACCGATGGGAACTGCCAAACGATACGAAATCACCAAACGGGAAAAACAAATACTTAGAATGATAGCAGATGGTATGGGCAACAAAGAAATCGCTGAACAATTGGGCAAAAGTATCCGGACCATTGAAACCCACCGGTTTAATATCATGAAAAAACTCAAGGTCAGCAATGTGGTGGAGCTACTTAAAAAGATCGAGGAAGAACCTGGATTGAAAGATCATATCGAGAACGCCTAAGCCATGCTTTCAAGGATCAAGTGAAGTGCCCTTAGAAAGGCTCCTTTGGTTTTCATAATCCCGGTAAACAATGTTTACTATGGCTATGGCCAATAAACCATATTCCAAGCCAGTGATCCATAAATTCTCCTGAAACGCCGGCTGAGCATAGGCATGATAGGATAAAAACACCAAACCAGTCCAAACCACAAAGCTGCGATTAGCCGTCAGCACGCTAATACCCAAAGCTGGAATCAGGTACCAGGGATGAACTGTGGTCTGTAGCAATAAAAAGACGAGGTACATCCATACCATTTTCGAAACCAGGGCTTCCCTGGTAAAATTCCGCTGGTACAAGCCCATTCCCAGCAAAATGAGGGCTGCAACCCCCTGCAGAGCAGGTCCTACATAAGCGATGGGATTATAGCTGACAAATAGTACCGCAATTTCTCTGACCAGGTAATAAATAGAAGCGTTGAACTCAAATTTACTTTGGTAAAGCCGAAAGCTCTGGTAGAAATGCTCTGCCCCATCCAGCAATACAATCGGGCTTAAAAAAAGAAGCACAAAAAAGCCGGCAGTCAGGGTGAATTTCCAAAATTTTCTATGGTCCCAGAAACGGATCCATACGGGTGCCAGGATAAGGGGGTTAAGCTTTACACCGATGGCCAGGGCCCAACTCAGGCCTGTTCCCAAGGCATTGTTCTTGCTGTAAAAGTAAATCGCAAGCAACAATCCCATCAAAACAAGTCCCTCAAAATGCAGGTTCCCTGTCAGTTCCATGATGACCAATGGATTAAAGGCATACCAGGAAATATGGTGAGCCGGCTTGCGCCATAGAAAAAGCAACTTTTGAAGTAACCACAAGTTAATCCCTTCCACCAACAACAAACAAATACGCAAAACCAGGACATTGAGGAAAATATGCTCTCCTGCCATGGCGGCCAGCCAGAAAAAAAGCTGATGCAATGGAGGATAAAGGGAGTAATATCCAGGGGAATTCATCTTTTCCAGTAAGGCAGCCCAGTAGGCATTATCCGGAAGACCCTGGAGTGAATCCGGCAATTCCAGGTAGGGATTGATACCTCTCAGCAACAATTGGCCATCAAAGAGGTAGCGGTAAAAATCATCTGAAAGTCCTGGCATGGACCCCAGCAACAGCAACCTTAAGCCCATCGCCAACACCAGCACCAGTACTGGTGAAAATCCTGTGTTTTTATGAAGCTTAACAAAAAAAAGGTAAGCAATAAAAGCTATACCATAAAACCCCAACAACTCCGGAAAAGCGGTTCTGGGAATCCAATAGCCCATGCCCAGCAAGCCAAACGTGATCCCGATCAAACATAGAATGGCTTTCAAGGAGTCGGGATTTATGGATTAAGATTTAATTCATCACGTAAAAATTCATCTTCCAGGGCATTTCTTGTCCAATAATCGACCACCTTCATCCCTTTGCGGGTAGCTTTGGTAATTTCCTTTTCCCCGTTTTCCAGGGTATGGGTTTCCTCCCAGGCCAGTATGGTATAGG
Source organism: Cyclobacterium sp. SYSU L10401 (assembly GCF_010993705.1). GTDB lineage: Bacteria > Bacteroidota > Bacteroidia > Cytophagales > Cyclobacteriaceae > Cyclobacterium. The sequence continues at coordinate 272,600 of NZ_WOFO01000002.1, forward strand.
GAAAGGCTTTTTCAAAATCAATTTTCAATTCCCTTTTTCCTGAACTATAGGTTACTTCCAGCTGCCTCCGGTTATTGCTACTATCTGTCAGACGAATAAATGCTTCTTCGGATTCAAAGTCCTGATGGGTAAATCGCTGGTAAATCAGGGAAGGCCACATCTGTACACTTCCGGTGGGGATTTGGTTGGGGTTGATCCTGATCAGGTTCCACAGGTCATCCTCTGCAAGGCCTGAGACGGAAAAACTCTTATCTCCCTCTTCCTCGAAATAAGAATACAACTGACCACTGTAATCCTCACCGCTATTCAGGTTTACCTGTGTAAAAGACTGTCCACACCACTCCTGAGACGAAGCAGTAAACTTGAGGCCCTGTGAGGCTTCCTTGGTAGGCGTGAAAGCAGAGAGCATCATGTGGTATGGGTAAATGCCGGTAAGAAAGTCCCGGGTTTGATTCATCTTGATGACCGAAATTTTGTCCCTCCCCGCTCCGTCAGGATCATCCAGCTTAACCTGCTTCTTCCTGGAGAAATCCTCTGTCACAAAAATCAAAACTGCTTCTCCTTCTCTGGGTTCACCATAGCGGTATTGGGTAAGGTCATAGCTGTTAATTTCAGCCTTTCCCTGAAACCAATATTCTCCCCAGGCTTCAAAATCCACTTCTTCCCGTTCTGGCCTGGCGCAGGAAAGAGATAAGACAAGCAACGTAAGCAACCATAAACTTTTATTCATCACCTTTCTATTTTTAGGTCAATTTAGAGAAAATAAACAACTTTATCTCATTTTTACAGGGAAGTCCTTATCGGTATTTCCAAAGGGTCCACAAGATTTTATAGCCTGCCCCTACCACCCCATGTATGGTGCCACTTACTTTGGACACCCCTATTCTTTGCCGGTAATTGACCGGAACTTCGGTATATCGCAAACCCAGTTTAACGGCCTTGATTTGCATTTCAATGGTCCATCCATAATCCTGGTCCTGCATCTCCAATTGCTTCAATTCATTCCATCGGATAGCCCTGAAAGGTCCCAAATCCGTAAATTCGGCCGAAAACATCCTTCTCATCAACCAGGTAGCCAGCCAGTTTCCAAATACCTGGGGGAAGGTCATGGAGCCCTTTTCTTTATTGCCCCTGGCCCGTGAACCGATTACCATATCATAATTCCCTGCCACCAAGACTTGAATAAGCTGGTGCATTTCTTCGGGATAATCGCTGTAATCAGCATCGAGGAAAACCACTATTTCAGGAGCAGTCTCCAGGTCGTTAAGGTATTCCATACCTTTGAGACAAGCCTTTCCATATCCTTTTTGGGGCTCATCCAGCACAATGGCACCCGCCTCTGATGCTACCTTTCGGGTATTGTCATTGGAGTTGTTGTTGACCACTACAATATTTCTTGCAAAAGATGGAATAGCTGCGATGACTTTTCCAACTGCATTTTCTTCATTGAAGGCGGGAATGAGAACGTCAATTTGTAGTTCTGAAAAGGAATCTTGCTCACTTTCAACGGTCATTTATTTGCAATTAAGGTCTTTTTTCATTTTTTATTAATTTTCTGGGCCAAGCTAAAAGAAGCTGATAGCAGTAATATGGTAATACACATACGGGTCTGGTCGCCTCTGCTTTTTGTGGTCCATAAAACATTTCAAGGGATCTAAAGCCCTTCCCTTATCCAATAGCTTTTGAAGGAAGCCAAACTCACCAGGCTAAAACCCATAGCCAGCATGGCATGAAACAGCAACATTTCATAGGTGCCTGTGTAAATGGAAAGGCCAACCAGAAAAAGGAAAACCAGGGCCAGAATCGCTTCCACATAGGTTCCGGCAGGAACTTTTAATTGGTGATACACATTGCTGACCCAGGCCCCTGGCTTTTCACCCAGATTGTATTTCGGGGTGCGAATAAAGGGCGATTTTTTACCGGTCAATCCTTCCCAAACTGCCTGCCCATTGTGTACCGAAAGCCCCATGGAAACCGAAAGAAAAACCGGTAATTCCCATAGGTAACGAATCAATCCCCTGCGTGAATAGTTGGCTAATGAAAGATTGGCGAAAAAATACACGGAAGCGATAATCACGAAACTGAGAAGAAAAAGAGCTGCTGCTTTAAAATAGAAGAGGGGAATCAGTCCCTGATAAAATCCCCACCATATGGGTATACTGCTAAGGCTTACCAACAGGACAGCGATGAATATCATGGAATTAAGCAAATGGGCTGCAGCATGAATTTTGACCTTAAGGGGAAATGAACCGGTCAAAACCTGTCTGAGATGCTTGACAGCACACTCAGCTCCACCTTTTGTCCAGCGAAATTGCTGGGATTTTATGGCAGACATAACTGGGGGAAGCTCTGCAGGTGAAACCACATCGGGCCGGTACAAAAATTTCCATCCCTTCTGCTGGGCCCGGTAGCTCAGGTCAAGGTCCTCCGTTAGTGTATCTTCCTGCCAGTTGCCCGCATCTACTATGCATGATTTTCTCCAAATGCCCCCGGTCCCGTTAAAATTGATGAAGGCCTGCTGGGCATTTCTGCCCATCTGCTCCACCATAAAATGAGCATCCAGGGCAAAGGCCTGCAAGCGGGTAAACAGGGAATAACTCTCATTCAAATGACCCCACCTGGACTGGACCATTCCTATCTGCGGGTCAGTAAAATGGGGAACTGTTTTCAACAGAAATTGAGCATCCGGGATAAAATCAGCATCAAAAATAGCAATCAAATCACCAGCGGCCTTTTCAAGTCCTGCCCGCAAGGCTCCTGCTTTGAAACCTGTTCTTTTTTCTCTGTATAGGTATTGAAAATTGGTATTTGGAAATTTTTGAAGTTCTTCCTGTATGATCGAAGAGGTTTCATCCGTACTGTCATCCAAAATCTGAATTTCTAATTTATCGGATGGGTAATCCATCCGGGCCACCGCAGCCATCAACCTGCGGACGACATATTTTTCATTAAAAACAGGCAATTGAATGGTAACTGCAGGGAGATCACTATCCGAGCTTAGGGCTGCTGCAGTCCCATTTTTTTTAAACCGGAAAAAGTACCACAACAGATTGGCCTGTGCCAGACTATAGCACAGTATAAAGCACATGGCCAAACCATATATCCCTAAAAACAAATAAATCCACATTATGATGACTTTACATTTATCGATTCATTGCCTATAATTATCGGCATATCGTTGATTCTCCCTTCTTCTGACCCATTTTCCAACTTCAATACTCCTCTGGGGCAGACTGCTGAACATACCCCACAACCCACGCAGGAAGAGCGGACGATATTTTGTCCTCTTTGGGCATACCAGCGGACATCGATTCCCATTTCGCAGTAGGTGGAGCAGTTGCCACAGGAAATGCACTGCCCACCATTGGTAGTAATCCTGAACCTGGATTTAAACCGCTGCACCATTCCCAGGTAAGCTGCCAAAGGACAACCAAACCTACACCAAACCCGGTTCCCCATAAAAGGATAAAATCCTGTACCAATAACACCTGCAAAAGCCGATCCAATCGCAAATCCATAAATAGCATGCAATTGATCCGTCGCCTGGCCCAGCAAGGAAAACTCCATGAAATAATTGGTAATGGTGATGGCGGTCATCAGCACGGCAAAAACCAGCACTCCATGGACCAGATAGCGTTCTATCTTCCAGGATTTGAGAGATTTGTCTGATAGCTGCCTGTAGGGATCTCCCAGGGTTTCGGCCAGGCCTCCACAGCCACAAACCCAGCTGCAATACCAGCGCTTGCCATAAAAGTAAGTAAAAATGGGCACCCCTATCACGATCAGTATAATACCCCAAACCAGCATAAACATGCCCAGTGCTCCGGAACTTAACATGCCATCTATGCGGTATTCATAAAAGAAGGAATAATCCAAGGGCCATATATTTTTGAAATCATGCCAGGGCATGTTAAACAAGACCAGGATTTCAGGAATAAGAAAGGCAAAGGACAACTGAAAAAACATCACCGATACGGTACGAATGGTTTGGTAATTGTTTCCCTTATACTTTCTGAACATCCTGATTCCCATCACCAAAATGGCCAGTGTATAAATCAAGCCATACAAAAACCACTGGCTGGCCGGGTTACCCGAAAGCAAATAGCTTAGTGGATCTACCATGATTACCAGATTGGCCAGGTATTCAGGGTACCAATAGAGGATAACATAAAACCCTATCAGGTAGGTCCCTGTTATAATCCCCAGCCAGCCCCTGGCTTTCATGGCCGAAAAATAAATCCCATCATGCTTGATCCCAGCAGGTACATTTCTATACAAGGGAAAAATGTAAAGCAAACCTCCCAAAACTGCCAGCCCTATGGATAATGCCATAAACAAATTCGGAGCCTCTGCCACGGGACCGGATGATGCCGCTTTTGTCAGCGGAAAAAGATAATCATCCCAGATCACTTGATCCCAGGCCTGTTCTTCTTTTAATGCCTCGTTGTAGGTATTGAAATGCTGATTATATGCTTTGATAAAAGAAAAATTGGAGGAATAAGTCTTGCCAACCATGGGTTCCAATATTTCCTGCATGGCTTCCTGGTGCATTTCTTTGGTGTGCTCCTCCACCATCGAAGGCTCAAGCTGATAAGTACCCAAAAAAGGTAGGGCTGTGAATACCAATAAACCCAGTATAAAAAGAATCAATCCAATATTTTGAAGGAATTTCATGTGTTTATAATTTTTTTTTTATGGTCAGGTAGCCTTTCCCGAAAGGGGTTTGGGAGAATTTCGCATGTTTCCCCAAAAGGTATCGGGCCATCCACCAGTCTATCTAATGGCTTATTTTATGATCTTGAACCGATTAACTTTTGAATAAATGATTGTTTGGGTAGGGTAATGGAAGTTCCCTTTTCCCGATTGTACTGGCTGAGCAATTGCTGATGGAAATTCTTGTGAAATTCAGGATTAAAATCAGCCTTATCCAACTGCCGGATTACCCTTTCTGCCTTCCAGCCTTCGCTTATGGCCCGGTCAAAAAACTCATGTCTCATTCTCCAACCAAATGCATTCATTCCCAGTATCCTGTCTTCTAAATCAAATAAAAACCTCAAGGCTACTTTTCCGGATTCGCTTTCCCAATAAAAAGACCAGCTGTCTTCGGTCCATTCAGCAGGGACCTGACCGTAGGTTTGGTATTCAATGTCAAAAAATTTAGCAGAATTAAACCAGATCCCTGGGGTATAATTCACCGCTTTCTTTTGTGTAAGGTTATGAGCCAGGGTTTCGCCATGCATGCGGCCCGTATACCATACCTGTTCTATATGCTTGCGACCCTTTCCGGGTGTTGTTTTAAATTCCGCACAATCCCCTATGGCAAAGACATCAGGTAAATTGGTGCGGAACTGATGATCCACCAGGATTCCGCGATTGGTCTCCAATTCGCTGTTTTTCAATACCTCAATATTTGGACTTACACCTGCTGTTAGTCCTACAAACTGGCAATTAATGGTCTCTCCATTGGATGTTTTTACAGCTTTAACCCTACCTGAGCTGTCTGGTATGATTTCTTCCAATGCTGTTTCCAATTTAAGGTCCACATGGTGTTCACGGATATGCCTGCCCACCAGTGCCGCTTCTTTCTTTGGAAGTACATTGTCCCAAAAACCTTTTTCCCGAACCAAAAAGGTAACCGGTATGTTTCTCGAAGCCAGCATTTCTGCCATTTCCACGCCTATCAAGCCCCCGCCTACCAATACGGCATGGTCAATATCACGGGTATTTTCCTCCATGTTTAATAGGTCCTGGTAACTGTATAAACCCTGAACCCCATTCAAATCCTGGCCTGGCCAGCCAAATTTATTGGGCTTTGAGCCGGTGGCCAGAACCAATTGCTGATAGCCCAGCACTTCTCCATCTTCAAATTTCAGTTGCTTTTGCCCAAAGTCAATTTCTTTTACCCATCCGAATCGGAGTGAAATATCATTCTTTTCCCAGAAGTCATCCGCATAGGGTTTGGTATGTTCATACGTCATGTGTCCCATATAAATATACATCAGGGCCGTTCTGGAAAAGAAATGCCTGGTTTCCGCAGATACAAGGGTAATCGGGACTTTTGGGTTGTTTTTTCGGATATGCCTGGCACAAGTCACCCCTGAAATTCCGTTACCCAGAATGACAATGTTGTTTTCAATCATTTGTGAAAATTCTCAATGTAAATACCTTTAATAAACCCACCTGTTATCAAACCGGACTTATATTACCTATCAGACGAGAAGCTGCTATTTTCCTGACAAGTTGATGAAAAAAATCAGCATTTAAAAAAATCGAAGCCTGCTTTTGAAACGCAATCGGATTGCCAAAAATATCATTTGATAGAGCAGGCTTACCACTGACGAATAATTAACCCCAACTGTAGCGAAATAGTACCATAAATAGGTTAAAATCCGGTATTTTTGTTATCATCCTCTTATCCTTTGAAAGAAATGGTGAATTTCGCTCCCTGATTGGGCTTGCTTTTGATTTCAATTTTTCCTCCCAATGCGGTGACTTGCTTGTGCACCAGGTAAAGCCCAATTCCCTGGCTGTCTTTGTGATGGTGAAACTTTTGATCAAAATCGAAAATCTTCAATTTGACTTTGTCTAAATCGAAACCAAGGCCATTGTCAATAAACTCAAGTTTAACACTACCATCCTTTTCAAAAGACCGGATCTCAATCAATGGTTTTACGTTTTGCCGGCAATATTTTATGGAGTTGGATATCAGGTTGAGAAAAATACTCTCCAGATAGGTCCTGTTGAAATGAACTTCCGGGCTCAGTGAAAAATCGGGCAAAATCACAGCTCCCGAATTGTCTACCAACGATTGAATGGTATTGATAGACTGGTTAAAAACCTCTTTAAAATTAAGTTTTTCTACCTTGACCTGCATCACATCTTCTTGCTTCAGATTGGCCAGAAAACTATCCAACATGCTTTTCAAGGCATCTGTGGATTGATTCAAAAGAGCTACCAATTCGTAGGTTTCCTGATCTTCAATTTTTTTCAGGTCCATCAATTTAAAAATGGCGAGAATGTTATTGACAGGGGCTCTTAAATCATGTGAAGCCGCAAAGGTCAATTGCTTGAGCTTATCGTTCGTTTCGCTGAGTTTTCTAATCAAATCATTCCTATGCAACTCCATTTCCTTTTTGTAAGTCACATTTTTTGCTATTCCATACAGCAATTTTTCCTCCTGCAACGGGAAAAAAGTCCAGGAAAGCCATACCATTTCCCCATTTTTGGTGAGGTAACGGTTTTCAAAATTTCTCAATGATGTATCTCCAATAGTTGTATGGTTTCGGACTTTAGCGGTAATGTCCTGATCGTCGCCATATAAAAAAGAAATTATCGGTTGGGTTAGCAATTCTTCCTCAGTATACCCCATTAATTTTTGAAAGGAAGGATTTACCTGTTTATAAAAGCCATCGTATCCTGCAATGCAAAGTAAATCCGGAGACATCTTGAAAAACAAATCCAAATCATAAGCTGAACTGTCCAAAATTTTCACTGAATCTTCTAACATCTTTGATATTTTTAAAATTGACATTCCGTCTCAAAAGTCCATTAAATTAAAATCCAACCTTTTCGGAAATTCAACGGACCTCTCTACGACCAAAAAATCAATTTCAAGTTTTTCTTTTGTACAAGTTGAATTAAACAATTACTGAGCCAAAAAAACCTGCTTCATGCGCAAAATCGATGCGTGAATTTTATAAATAAACAAATTTGTTTTTAATCTATAGAAAAATCTCATTCACCCTTGATGCTTTAAATAATTTTTTTTTACCCTTTCTCCATCAATAAAATGAAGACAAATATACAGCGATCCAGGGTTCCAAATAAAAGAATAAAAAATAACCAAATCCTCGCAGTTTCCTTTATCCTTACCGCTACCCCATGGGCTTGCTGACTATCTGTCCTCTAAATTTGACATGGCATTGCCATTATAATAAAAATCCCACCTGCCCGTCAACTGATGACAAACAGGTGGGAAAATGGATCCCTGGTAATTTCATTTAGAAGTTTATCCTTATTCCTTTATCAAATCATCCATTGGGATGATCTGAAAAGCCAAATGGACCTGGCTGCTTTCATAAATGATACCGATGTGATCACCATCAATCATGGTCAGACAAGAATAGCCGGCACTTTTCTCCTGATCCAACAATACCTGCAGGTCCTCCGGCCAGCTGTTTCCCTGGTCCATGCTGGTTTTTATGGTAATATCCTGCCTGGCTTCCGTAGAGGCCGGATTAGAGAAAAACAATACCTCCTCATTGAATTTGATCAGGCTGGCCATGCATACTGGCTCAATCAGGGCAGACCTGCTACTGGGATGGGCCTTCCAGGTTTTTCCCATGTCCGCTGTAACCGCCACAGATCGGGAACCTCCCCTGTTGTCTCTCATGTTTAACATCAGGTTTCCATCAGCCAATTCTACCACCTGAGCTTCCGTGGTATTGGATTTGGCACCTGTTCCTACCTTCCAGGACGCTCCCCGGTCTTCACTGTAAATAATGGTACTGTAGGGCATTTTATCAGCATCCTTATATTGAGCGGCAAAAACCAAGGTGCCATTCTTCATGGTAATTCCCTTTCCCGGACCATTGAAAAAAAGGTTCCAGGAAGGGTCTTTCATAGGTTCTGTGATATTGATGGATTCAGACCAGGTTTTTCCATCATCCTCAGATTTTACCAACATCATCTGCCCTGTTTCTTCCGGTTTCAGACCCGGACCGGAGCTGTTCCAGGCTGCCGTATTGGGTTTTCCATGCAACCATAAAGCCACTACCCAGATGGTGCCCGTCTCTTCATCTACCAATATGGCAGGATCTCCTATCCCATTTTGATCCTGGGGCAAGCCGCCCCACTCTCCCATATCCATGATGATTTTCATGGGCTCCCAATTTTGACCTCCATCCGTACTCCTGCTTAAGCCCACGTCAATATCTCCCTGCAAATCAGCTCCCTGCTCACGACGCACATCATAGACAGCCAATAGTGTTCCCGCTTTGCTGGTCGCCAGACCTGGAATCCTGTAAGTATGCACCCCATCGTCCCCCTTGTTTCTGAGCGATTTAGCCAGGCGGTACGGCATCAGGTTTTCCTGCCCCTGAGGCCTGACACTTTCACCTGCCAAATTCACATAAGCCACCTTTAAATCTATGCTTTCTTTTATATCAGCGTCTTTTCCTGTAGTTATGGCGATTTCGAGTTGCTGATTCCCCGCCGGCAAAACCGTTTCTGCCTCCAACAACCATTGGCCATCAGTAGCTTTGAAAGACCCCATTTTCTCCAGCCCATTATCCATCATCCGAAAAAGGGAAATGTCCATTATTTCTATGTCGGACTCCAGGTCCAATCCCATCCCGTTAAAGCTTTTCTCCGTTTTTAAATTCATTTCAAGCCGGCCTATGGTGGTAGCTTTTCCTGTAATTACCGGAACATAGGTCTGCTTCCAGGCCATGTCTTCTGATAATGGCCAATTTTTTTCGCTGTGGCAGCCAGACAGTATAAAAATCAGTAAGCAAATGTTAAGCAGTTTCATAATCACTTGATTAATAGTTTAGTTTTTTTCTGTATTGGCCTGTTATGGTTTGCCCTAACGACCTCCTTATTATCTTTTTTGCCATCAGGCCAATTCCTCTTTTACCCTTTTACCCATGGTTTTGAGGGTAAGTCCTGCCAGTTTTTCTTTGCTTGGCCTGGGAAACCATTTACTGGCCAGGTAAGCCAGCACCATGGCACTCACCAAACCGGTCAATGCATAAAGGTGGATGCTCAGCTCGGTTTGATACTTGATCACAACCTGAATGACCGCACTGCCAGAAATGCCGATCAGCGCTCCCCTTGCATTGGTGCTGGAGGAAAGTATACCAATCAGAAAGATGCCCCCCAGCCCCCCGGCAAAAAGGCCGATCAGCATATTGAATTGGTCCCAGAGCGAAGGAATGCCCATATTGGCCATCACCAGAGCAAAACCTGTCCCCAATAAACCAACGATCACGGTAATGGACCTGGCAAAAAGGAGGGAATTTTTACCTTCCCCATCGCGGGGGTACCATTGATGGTAAAAGTCGGTGGTCACCACGGTAGCCACCGAATTCATGCTGCTGTCCAGGCTGGACATGGCCGCCGCAAAAACAGCCGCAATCAATAAGCCTGACACCCCATTGGGCAATTGGGTAACGATGTACCAGGGGAAAATACTGTCGGTATTGGACATGACAGGTGATAATTCCTGGGGATGGCTGAGGTAAAACAAATACAGGGCCGTCCCTATAGAAAAGAAAATCAGGGCTGAGGGCAATGCCATCAAAGCCCCTGTCACAATACTTTTGGCGGCTGAGGATTCGTCTTTGGTGGTCAGGTACCTTTGTATCACGGTTTGATCACTGCCATACTGTACAATATTAGAGGCCAAGCCTCCCAGTAAGATGACCCAAATGGCCGTTCCTGTGAAATCCAGCCGGGTATCAAATAACTTCATTTTTTGATCCTCCATGATAAAGGTAACTAATTCCTCCCAACTCAAATCAATGCTGAATACCATCAGCACCAAACACATCAGGGCTCCCCCTAACAATACCACTACCTGGATCACATCTGTCCAAATGACGGCTTCAATTCCCCCCAAGACGGTGTACAAAATACTCAATACTCCCATTAAAAGGATGCAGGCCATGACATCAATGTCGGTAATCACTGCAAGTGCCAGAGAAGGCAGCAACAATACGATACCTAACCTTCCCAGCTGCAGGGCAATATAAATCAGGCTTCCCAGCAGACGAATGGTTTTGTCAAACCTCATCTCCAGGTATTCATATGCTGAGGTGAGGTTAAGCCGTCTGAAAAAAGGCAAAAACCAAAAAATGATAATGGGAGAAACCATTATGATCGTCATGAGTAGCCAAAACAATGTCCAGTCAGTGGCAAAGGTTTTGGAAGGGATCGCCATGAAAGTGATGGCACTGAGCTGAGTACCGAAAACGCTGATTCCCGCGGCCCACCAAGGCACCCTTCCTCCTGCCTTGAAAAAATCTGTAACGGAGGTTTGTTTTTTGGAAATGATAATCCCCATAACCACCAAAATTCCCAGGTACGAACCCAGTACTGAATAATTCACCCAGCCAAAACCTTCTTTTTTTGAAAGTTTCATCCCACGGATGGCAGGAGTTCTGGTTCCGGGGCTAACTTCTCCCGAAGGCAGGATAAGTTCCCCTTCCCAAAATACAGCAGTAGTGGTTACCGGGCCCTGGAAAGGCATATCGGCCAACCGGGACCAGGTGCCTGTCACCGCATGATAGGCCAATACCCTTTGACTGAAACCCGGGTGCGCATCCAACATTCCATTTCTTTCTGCTATCAACTGTAAGGAATCTGACCTACTCAAAGTAGCATCCTCCAGGTTAAGGGCAATTTGCTCCAGTTGCCGGTACAATATTCCTTCATCTCCACCCAACAGCAAGATATGACCGGAACCAAAAGCTGCTGCTGTGCCTGCTGCCAATGGAATCGCTTTACCCTGTCCGTCTTCTATGTTTCCCTGCCTTACCCATTCTTTCCTCATCGGGGAGTAGGACAGAAAATCGTCATAAAAGTAGGCAGGCGCATCTGTCTGCTTTCTTCTTCCACCGGCTAAAAATATTTTTTGCTCCCTGCCGTCATGCTGCACGGCCATCATCGCATGAGACCGGCCTTGTCCCGGAATAGGTGGTAATGCCTCCCACACCGCTCCCGGGTCATTGATGTCAAGCCGGTAAAATCGATTCCATACCTCCTGATTTTCACCTCCTGCCAGGTAAACATAACCTTCGACATAAACAGCTGATCCATTAGCCAGTTCCATAGGAAGAGCAATACCTTCTTTCAAAGCAACTTTTTGATTGTTACTGTCCCAGGATATCCACCAGGTGCTGTTGTGGTACCCCTCTTCATTCTCTCCCCCTAAACAGAAAAGCCCTTTGGGCGTACTCACAGATGCCCCATAGGCCATGCTTACCGGAAGCCGTATGTCAATACCCTCCACCCATCTGGCCTCGGCTTTGTCTTTTTCCAGTACGAAAATCCTATCCCAGAATTTTTTCTCCCCTCCCTTCCAGGGTTTTTTATCTGGAAAATTAGCTCCTCCAGCCAGTATCAATGCCCCGTTGTGTGTACCGGCATACATTCCGGCATATCCCAGGGAAACACTTTGCTCCGGCCAGGCAGGCAGCTCCGCTACCCTTTCCCAATTATAATCACCATAGGTCTTCGGTACTCCCTGTGCCCAGAGTTGGCTCCACAGCAACGGACACAAGATCAGGTAAAAAAGAATCGATTTATACACTTTTACCATAGCAGGGATTTCATGAAACTTGGGTATTTAGATTTATAAAATCAAAAAATCCCTGTGCCGTCAATTGGGCTTTCAATGCGTCCATCATTTCCTGGTTCAGGCTTTTCACTGGTGCCCTGAAATCACCGCAATCGATGCCACAAAGCTTCAATATGGCCTTTCCAGCAGCCGGTCCCCCAAACCTTCCATACAAGTTGATAAAGTCAATTGACTTTTCCTGAAGTGCCAATGCCTTATCTGAATCTCCCTCATCAAAGGCTTTTTTAATACCCTGATACAGTGGTGCCGCAAAATTATAGGTGCTGCCTACGGCTCCTTTTGCCCCCATGGCCAGTCCGGCTAAAAAGGTCTCATCCCAACCCCAAAGCACATCATAGCTGCCATTATTGAAACGCAGGCACTGGTTAAATTCCATCAGGTTATGGTGGGTGTACTTGATACCCGCAAAATTGGGAATCTTATCGGTTACAGCCTCCAATAATCCTAACATGGGCAAATCTACTTTGGTGAGCAGCGGAATATGGTAGAAGTAAAAAGCCAGGTCGGGAGCTGTAGCAGCGATGGGCTGCATGTAATCCACCAATTGGGCCACATTACCCGGCCTGAAATAATAGGGCGCCGTGACAGCCACCCCATATAATCCCAAATCCGCCGCTAGTTTACCCAGTATGATCGATTCTTTTTGGTTAGTTCCCCCAAGCATGGCCATGACATTGAAAGCTTCCGTCTGCTCGCTTGCCCAGGCTTGCATTAAAATTTGTTTTTCTTCCAGGTCCAGAGACGCACCTTCACCGGTTGTGCCATTGATAAAAGCCCCTTTTATGCCATTGGTTTTTAGAGAATGGGCATAGTTGGATAGGATATCTGGGTTAACTTCCCCCTTTCCATTATAGGGAGCAAAAGTAGCGGCAATCAGCCCTTCAATTTTTTTAAATCTCATATTTTCTATTTTTAAATGGAAGCCAAAGATACTATTTGGCTTCCATTCTAGTTCCTCTCAATTTCCGTATCCCGGGTTCTGTTCAATTTTAGCATTCAAACTAATGGTACCCAGGGATATTGGCCAAAGCAAAAGGTGGCGTTCACTACTCCTTCCTTGCAAAGAGGGCACCCGCTCAAATGCCTGGTCAAACCTCACCAGATCAAACCAACGCTTGCCTTCAAACGCCAACTCCAACATCCTTTCCTGAAGAATTGCTTCATCGTTGACTTTCTGGCCTGAATCACTGTATGCAACTGCTGAAAACTGATCGCCATATGCCCTTTGTCTTACCTGGTTGGTTTTAAGCCTCGATCTCCCATTTTTAACAAAATTTAAAATGGAGCCTTTCTTATTTAATATCCATTAGATCTCTTTTAAAGAAGAAATCAGCTTGATGTATTCCATATTAATAATGGCTTTTTTTTATTGATATGTTAATAAAACAATTTTTATCACTTTTAAATGAAGATTAACATGAAATCGACACGATTAAAATCATCATTAAACACACAGGGCAATGATGATTTTAATCGTCAAAGATTCCATCTGACCAATAAAAAAAAATATAAACAGATGAAAAAAGGAGTTTGATCATCATGGTGTTAATTCACTTTTATTTATGGTTTTTTCAAATAGGTAGTTACCATCTTCACTTACAAGTCGGAAGGTAACAGCTGGATCTTCCTTAGACGGATGATAAGTAAATTCACCAAAGGCAAATTCCGCATCAATACCGTACAACTGGGTATCCCAGGAGGGATCCTGTGCCGGGGGTCCAACTCTTGCCCCCAGACTTGCTGCTTCAAATTCATAGAATCCAAAGTTGGATTTCCTGGGAATCGTAAATCCACGGGCACCGTGTCGATCCCCTGATATCAGTAGTACGCCACTGATCTTATTTTCTTCAATAAAACTAAAAATCTCTTCTCGACCTTCGGGATCATTTACACCCCAGGAATCTTTTCCATTGGAAACGTAATCGCTCCACATGGTACCACAGGATAAGATGATAAAGGGGCCTTTACAGTCCAATAATTGCTCTTTCAACCAATCCATCTGGCCTTTGCCTAAAAAGGACCCTTTTTGCCCTGTCCGGAAGAACCGGTTATCTGTCATGATAATATCAAAAGGACCAATCCTATCCCTGGTAAAAATTCCTTGGTTAATTGGCTCATTCCCGTAAGATGGATTTACCCAGGAATGTTGAAATACGCTCCTGACTCCCTCCCGGTCTTTATCGGAATATCCTTCGGGTATTCCGGCTTTGTCATTATCAAAATAATCATGATCATCCCAGGAGGCATAAACAGGAACTTTAGAGGCAAAATCTTTCCAGGCAGGTAAAAAATCCCGGAGCAGGTAATCGGCACGATGCAAACCCAGGTGATCATTTCGATCCTGTACCGCAATATCTCCCAATAATAACATGGCATGATTTCCCCTATTCCTGATCTGTTCCAATAGCTTGTGATTGCCCAATCCCCAGCGGTGGGGACAAGAACCAAAGGCAACTTTAACCTCTTCGTTAGTTCCCAATTCCGGTACGGTATTGATCACTTGATCGGTGCTGGGAGAAATAACCTTCTCGTTAACTATTAGCTGATAGGGGTAGCTAGAGGAAGATTGTAACCCATCAATCCTTATTTCAACAGATAAATCCGTTTCATAATTGGAATATACCGGACCAAAAACAACTATTCCATCTTCCTTTTCTATTTTCACCTCAATCTTTGCCGGTTCCAATGTTCTAACCCATACTGTAGCACCATCGGATTTGATTTGCCCAAGCATGGGACCGGCCAAAATTTTCCTTCCCTGCCGTTCAACCAGTTGATTAAATAAGGTTGATTCCAGAAGGTCCGCATAGGAGCTGTTTTTTTTCGAAGATAAAATGGTATAAGCCGATTCATAAAATTTTTGATCAGCATCGGAAGTAGTGCCCCAATAGTTAAGGATGTCTAAGTTATCGGTATTTTTATTCATCGGGTGACCTTGTTCACCGAAATCCTGAGCATAATTTTGAAAAAGCAATCCAAAAAACAGAAAAAATGTAAAGCATATGACTATCGTTAAAAAAGTGTGTTTAGTCAAGTTCTGATGATTTTTTAAATAGCTGGTATCCATCATTAAGCTTTATTAACGTATTGATATTAAACAAATGATACAAACACTTATCCTAATAAGTAGCGGTTAATGACCGGATAAAGAGGAATACCGGATTGTATTTTTTTTTATTTCATTCAACCTGTTTCCCGAACAGGTACAATTGATTACATCCCTAGGCTTCAAATTCCTTCTGATGCATTACCATACCAGTTACATCGTGATGTCTGAATTCAATTTTTGGTTTACCAGCCTGATGAGATAGCCTGATGCTCAAAAATCCTCCTTTTACCCTTAAGAATTGATGTTCGGGACGCACATCGTCATCTGACCAGCCCCCTGACTGCGCATCCGACACGGGACCTGCACCGAATTCCCTTAGGCCTGTTTCATCGTCTATGGAAAAATATTGCCAATGCCGGTCTCCATTGACCACAAAAACACCCTCGATTTCAGACAATAATTGCCTCAACCAATTTCCTTCCTCATCAAACAGTTGATTGGCATGATTGTCCATTTTTTTCTCCCTATCGGGACCTACCACTGGGGTAGGAGAAAAAAGGATTTTAAAGGTTGCATCGGAGGCCTTGATGGTATTCATAAACCACCGCTTCTGTGCTTCACCCCAAATGGTCCTGTAACTTCCTGAAAGATTATCTTTCGGCGTCCGGAATTCTCTGCCCTCCACTAACCATATCTGCAAATCCCTACCCCACCTGTAGGTCCTGTACGGCTCCCCCTTTAAGGGGACATTCTCCCGCCAGACCTGGAGGCCTTGCGCCAGGGTAAACTCACCCAAAGGACTGGTATCGGGATAAACATCATCTTTCAGGAGGTCATGATCATCCTTCAACATATAAAGGGGGACTTGCCGGTAAAATTCCATTAAAGCGGGCCAGCCATCCATGGCATGCCATTTATGTCTGGCTTTTTCAAGGGTAGTAGCCAGAGGCCCTATTCTGTCGTAATACACATAATCACCGGTATGCACAAAAAAATCCGGTTGTAGCTTTCGCATGGCATCATAGGTTTTAAAACCCCGTTCCCTATCATCATGATTCCAGAAATACTGGCAGGTAGAAGTAGTCAGTAAAAGTTCCGAAGGATCTGTCTGACTACCTGCAGTCATAAATGATCCGGTTTCTAAGGCCGTAACTTCACCCTTTTCCGCTTTACCTTCCAGCTGCACCTTATATTCCGTAGCGGGATGCAAACCTGAAAAGGAAAAATGGACGGTAAAATCCCTTTCTGCCCTGGCCTCCTGCCAGTCGGACACCATCCTGTCTCCCTTGTTTTCTAGAATTGCCCGTACCCATCCGGGTGAACCGGTCAGGCCTCCATCCATTTTTTCTACAGGCATTTGTTCATCAAAGTCAATAGGATATTCGTTGTTTTGACTGGGATGCTTTTCTTTCTGGTGGATAAGGGGATTGGGTTTGGCCTGAGCACCAAGACGGCTCCATACAGTTACTTCCGATTGGGAAACTTCCGTCATCTTAAATCCATTGGTGAAATATACCGGTGCAATTGACCCTTTGAAAGGAACCCTGGCCCAAATGGCATTGATAGGAGTAAGCAAACTTCCCGCTAGCCATCCGATTTTGCTTAAAAATGTGCGCCTGTTTTCTTCCATACAGTCAGAATTATTAATTTTCAGATCTTATCAATCTACCGAAAAAACCTGAAAACGACCATTTCAATCGGTGGAAACTTAGCTTTTTGATGAATACATCAGCAGGAATTAAAAAAAGAAGGAAAAATATCCTTCCTTTTTGTTTTTAGGTGTGGCAGTCCCGGTTTACTAAAGATTCCCACGGCTTCCTCCGCACAAATCGGCCATAGGAGCCTCGGAATGACGGTTTTATTATGAAAATAGGTCGAACGTATGTTTATAATTCTTCCATTTAGTTGGTTGGCCTTGGTTGATACAGGCTCAAGGGCTTGTCCTGAAAACCAGGGCCGGACCATTTCAGCTCCAACTTCAGGTTTTCCTTGTCCTCCGGCCTTTTGGCAACCCATTTAACCGGATGATACCCTTTCTCCAGAAACAAGCTGGACTTTCCGGATTCCTTTGCCAGGTTTGAATGGTCGTTATCCACCACCAGCGCATCGTGGACATGCATCACCAGACCGCCATTGGTGTGAAAGCGGATTTCATAAGCACCGGTTTGATCTACTTTTAGCAGCCCCTGGAATACAAATACCTTAGCCTCCTCCTTTGGAACAAAGTCATCCAGTTGGGCCAAAAGGTGAAGCTCCGATGGTAGATCCTTTGCGGTATCGATAAAAGGCACCCATGGAAAATCCCCCCGGTAGCTGGCAACCTGTACCCCTGTTTCAGGAATCTCATTCAGGTCCAGCGCAGGAACCGGCAAATCGTCATAGGGCCGTTCGGCTGAAGCATTGTACCTTCGCCAACGTAGAACAGCATTTTTCATTTCTTTTTGGAGCTTGACAAACTCCCCATTCGTTCCAGAGAGATCATTGGCTTCTCCGGGATCGGATTTCGTATCAAAAATACGAAAATCGTCTTCATGAGATAAAATATTGTACCGGATACCTTTATAGCCATCCAGGTACAACACCTGCATTTCTCCCCGCTTTTTTCCCCTTTTGGATTCCAGAAAAGATTCGTAACTCTTCGTGTTATTGTTGACCTGGTACTCGATGTAAACTTTACCATCGTGGTCGTTGGCCTGACCGGAAAGTATGGGCCAGAGTGACCTGCCATCGGTATTGGCTGGCGCTGGCAAACCGCTGATTTCAGCAAATGTCGGCAACCAATCATGAAACCCGGAGGGAGAATCATTTTTCAGCCCTTCCTGTATTTTTCCCGGCCACCTAACCAGTGCCGGCACACGGATACCTCCCTCCCAGGTATCGCGTTTGGTTCCATCCAAATGGGCAAAACTTTCAAAAAAAACAGGATCATAATCTCCATAACCGTAGGACTCGTGATGTGGACCATTGTCGGATGTAAATACGATCAGCGTCTCCTCGTCAATATTCAGGTCCTTCAATAAGTGAATCAGATCTCCGATGGCGTTATCAATTCGGCGAACCATACTGGCAAAGCGTCGCTGAACTTCCGGCCACTCTTCCTTGCGGTATTCGGGATGGATAAAACTGTTTATTTCTCCGTTGGCCGTATTGATAAAATTGCCGCTTTCTCCCAGGTACTGAACGCCTCCGCTCGTCCCTCCCCCGGAAGGATAGGGCATGCTGGGTATTTCCAGACCTGCATGCGGGGTATCGTAGGCCAGGTACATAAAAAACGGTTGATCGGGATGGCCCTGTTGATGGTCTTGAATGTATTTTTTTGCCCTGGCTGTAAAAAGGTCCGTGGTGTAACTTCCCTTTAATTGACTGGATATCTCTTCATTTCCATCGTAAAATTCCATCGGTCCCCTGTTTGCCACATCGTGTGCCGGATAATGATTGTGTCCATCCCGGTGACGGACATATCCGAAGAAATAATCAAAGCCCCTTTTGGTAGGATAGGCTTCCCAGGTAGCAGGGCTGTCTCCCTGCAAACCCTGAAGCCCGTATTTACCAATCAATGCCGTCGCATAACCGGCCTCTTTCAGCACGGTCGCCAGGTTATGGTTATCAGGAAGGGCTTTATCGAATTGATTGTTTCTGATTTCGGCATGTCCCTGGTGTTGACCCAGGAGCAAGGAAGCCCGGGAAGGTGCACAAACCGGTGCAGGTACATAATGACGGGTTAAGATCATTCCTTCTGCGGCCATTTGATCCAAATTGGGTGTACGATGATAGGGTTCTCCTTCCGCTTTCCGCTGGTTTTGATACAATATCCCCAGGTCACCATATCCCAAATCATCGGTCAGAATAAAAATGATGTTGGGCTTTTTAGCTACCGGCCTGGTTCCAAAAGCAACTTCAGGCATCAAAATGCCGGAAACTACCAGCAACATTATTAGAGACAGCTTATTCATTCAATTTTTCATTTATCAGGTTCATTTCAAATGCTTTATCATAATGGGGATTTGCCTGATCCGGAACAGGTGCATTGACTTCCTTCCTCCAGTTTTCGAGCATTTCAATCAGTTGATCCTTGACTGTTGGTTGACTTTCCGCTAAATTGGTTGTTTCTCCCGGATCTTCCGCCAGGTTATAGAGTTCGTAATCATCCTCTTCGAAATAATGATGGAGCTTCCATTTCCCTTTTCTGACGACAGACCCCGGCCGGGTTCTGAACAAGGGATCCCTGCCCCCATCTTCTTTGGGATTATAGGCCTGAAGGTAGACGGGAAAATGCCAAAAGAGGGGCCTCTCCGCTAGCGATTCTTGCTTAAACAGGGGAGCCAGGTCCATTCCATCCCATTTCTCCTCCCCCACCTGCTCCGCTTCAACGATATTCCTTATCGTTGGGTAAAAATCCATATGAGTCACGGGAACATCGGAGGTAGTTCCGGCGGGAATTTTTCCAGGCCAGCGAATTACCAAAGGGATTCGGATACCTCCTTCATAATAGGAACCCTTTCCTGCTCTCAAAGGGTCTTGGTAGGAGATATCCCTGATCCCGCCATTATCAGAAGTAAAAATCAAAAGCGTATTATCTGAAAGGTTTAATTCATCAAGGACCTGCAATAGTTTACCCACATTTTCATCTACCGAAGCTACCATGGCCGCATAATCAGCCCGGTCCTGTCCTTCCCTTCCCTGTTTATTCTTAAACTTTTCAATCAGGCTTTCCTTGCCGATAATGGGGGTATGTACGGAATAGAAGGGTAAGTTTAAGAAAAACGGTTTGGACTGATTGGCTTCAATAAATGCGATGGCCTCCCGGGTCAATCGGTCGGTCAGGTATTCCCCCTCCGGCCCGTCTTCTATAAAGCTGATATTGTAGGGACTAAAGTACCCATTCTTTCCCGGATTTCCGTGGTGCGCCCCTCCCACATTGACATGAAAACCATGTTGCAAGGGATCCTCATTGATATGCCATTTCCCAAAAGTCCCATTCGTATAGCCATTATCCTTTAGCATCATGGCCAGGGTATACAAGGAATCAGGCAGGAAATCCCGATTGGGGGTAGGAATGATTTTACGGGTTTTTGCATTTCCTCTTTCCGAATTGTCTACCGTATAGACCCCATGTCTGGGGGTATTCCTGCCACTCATCAGGCTGGCCCTGCTGGGGGCGCAATTGGCAGCAGCAGCATAGGCATGATAAAAAACCATGCCCTGCCCTGCCAATTGATCCAGGTTTGGGGTTTCATAAAATTCACTTCCCATAAACCCCAGGTCTTTATAACCCAGATCATCTACGTTGATCAGAATGATGTTGGGTTTGCTTTTTTCCGTACAGGAAAAAAGAAGGCCTATGATCACAAAAAACACGGTAAAGTGCAGGGATCGCCTGTCCATCTATTATGTTATTAAAATGTTAACATCTACATTCAACACAGTCGGGTAAATATAAAATCTACCTCCAGAATTACCTTTAATATATTGTCACCATGAAATTCAACTTACTGCCAATGACTCAGGTGCGGATGGCCAATGGCATACAAGTTAGGAAGGAATGATTACTTACCAAAGAAGCTATAAATCTACTGTCGGAAAAATCAGGTCATTGTTACATGTCAAATTTCCCTTCAATAATAATCTTCATGGTAAAATACTTAAGGTGTTTTACAAATAAAGTCATGTATAGAAAGAAATATTTATTGAAAAAGTCCGAAAATAAAGTTGGGCAATTGGAGAAAATAGAAATAGACAAAATGAGCGGGAACATGTTCCCACTCATTATTATAAATTAATTGACTGTAGATAAATTACCTCGATTTTTTGGCACCTACCCACCATTTATCCAGATTAGCCAGGAGTTTGTCAACTACTTTAGGGTGCTCATCCGCTAAATTCTCAGTTTCCATGGGATCTTTCAAAATATCGTAAAGTAGGACGTCCTGGTTGTCGGGATTGGCAATACCCGGGTCAATCAACTTCCAGGAACCACTGATTATGATGCGGCTTTCCAATGTTTGCTCCGGTTGGTCCACGGCCACCATGTCATGGGAGAAATCCATGCTGTAAATCTGTTTTCTTTTCGACAATGCTTTGGTGTCCAGCACATTGACTCCCTGCATGTCTGGTAACGGCTCCATACCTACCGCTGCCAGGGTGGTCACTGCCATGTCGATGCTGCTCGTCAGGTTTTCGGTATCCATGCGGGGGGTGATTTTTCCCGGCCACTTGTAAATGATAGGTGTCCGGATGCCCATGTCTTGTGGGTCTTGTTTGGATCCGGGTGCATATCGGTTGGGCCGGTCAGGATCCTGAATCCAGCCATTGTCGGTTACAAATACCACCAGGGTATTTTCGGTCAATCCTTCCTCTTCCACTTTATCCAATAGCTGGCCTACCGTGATATCCAACCATTCACACATGGCCCAATAGGCAGCCACCGCTTCGGTAGGTGCTTTGGGCAGGTATTTTTGCAGAAGAGAATCCGGTGGCGTATGCGGCGAATGGGGCAAAAAGGGAGCATACCAGATAAAGAACGGATCCTGATCGGCTATGGCCTGATCCATGAAATCAAAAATGGGGTCCATACCTTCTCTTCCGATTTTCAATCCCTCATCCCCATGGCGGCCTCCCCTTGTGGGATCTCCATGCGTCATGCCATCGGTGAAGCCGCCCTCCTTCCAGTGGCCACCCCACCATTTGCCGGACTGAAAGGATACATAGCCGAGTTTTTGTAACAGCTGGGGTACCGTTGGGTGCTTTTGGAATTCGTCCAGGTAGTCTTTGTAAAGCCGAGACCTGGCTTCCTGCCAATCGGTTTGGTACCGTGGTTTTTCAAAGGTGAACTCTGGATCATTTCCCGTAATACCATGCTGGTAGGGGTACAATCCTGTGATGATGGAAGCCAGGGAAGGACTGCAAAGAGGAGCCGTCACATAGCCGCGGGTGAAGGTAAGCCCCTCCGCTGCCAGTTGATCGATGCGGGGGGTCTCTATGTGCGGGTGTCCGGTAAACCCATAATCGGTCCAGGACTGATCATCTGACAGGATGTATATGATGTTTGGTTTCTCTGTTTGGCTGATAGCCGCTTCTATTGGCATAAACAGAAAGAGCAAAACTATTAAATAAATTATTTTCCTGTGTTTCATATTTTTATCATCATTTGATTGGAATAAAATTGGGGTTTTCAATACCCAGGATTTTGTTCAAGCCTATTGATTAAAATTTGTTCAGCTGGTATAGGAGCTAATAATTTATTTGACGTAATGTTAAAGGAAGCATCAAAAAGAAAAGGTTTCATTTCTTTCTCCCGTATACCATGCTCAGACATTACTTCAACTGCTTTACCGGTCCTTTTTAAATCATACCACCTCTGATTTTCAAAACAAAACTCCACTTGTCGTTCCTTTAGAATCAGTTCTCCTAGAGAGGTTTGATCAAATCCTGAAAGAGGCGCTGTCAATCCAGCCCTATTTCTAACCATTTCAACGTAGGGAATGGCTTCTCCTGTCCTTCCCAATTCATTAAGGACTTCGGCATACATCAGCAGCACATCTGAATAACGCAAAATAGGAAGGTTGTCCCCACAGCGGTCATCGGGTGCAGAAACCGGAGGCTTAAATTTTCCAGTATAGGACAATTCTCTGATTTCTCCATCCCAATCCTCACCTATCCAGGTATTTATTGAAACAGCTTTTCTTTTATCCCCCTCTTCAAAAGCATCAATTAAGTCATTTGTAGGAATATTCCATCCTGCGCTTATGATGTTAATGTTTGGGCGTTCGGTGATTTCTCCTTCCGAACTCCATGGGACAAACATAAATATGAACCGGTTGGATAATTCCCTGTTATTTTCTGAATACTGAATAGCAAAAATTGTTTCTGTAAAATCAGGATTAGAAGGATCAAACAAGTCCTCATAGTTGGGTAGCAAAGAATATTCATTTGAATCTATCACTTCCTTCAAATTGTTTTCTGCTTCGTCAAAATTACCTATGGTTAAATTTACCTTACCCAACAATGCCAAGGCAGCTATTTTATTAGCCCTACCGTCTTCATGAACATCGGTAGCATTTGAAAAATGGTTTATCGCCTGGTTCAGGTCATTTATTATAGATTGATAGATTTGTTCCTCACTGGATCTTTTTATCTCCACGGCTTCTTGAGAAGTTATCGGTGTGGTAACCAAAGGAACCCCCCCGAATTGCCTTACAAGGTTAAAATAATATAGTGCTCTTAGAAAAAGAGCCTCCCCTGAGGACCTTTCTTTAAAGGCTTCATTAGACCAAACTACTTCCGGCCTGTCAATTTCGAAAAGCAATTTATTGCACCGGGTAATACCATTATAGGATTGTTCCCAAAAACTGCTATAACCACGGTTATCGGAGGTGATAATAAATTGATCAATTACCCCTCTCACCGCTTCTCCAGTCCTTATATTATACTGAAAACTCGTATTGTCAGAAACCAATTCAGCCAATACCCAATGCAGGTCTTTTTCGTAATTTCTCATTGGAACATAACAGCCATTGGCCAATAATATGTACTCCTCCTGGCTTTGATAGAAGTTTCCTTCATTTAAGGTGGTTTCTGGGAATAATTCTAAAAAATCCTCGGAGCATGAACTTATTGCAACAAGACAAAATATATATAATAGCTTTTTCATATCTGAATAATTAATGTGAAATATTAAGACTTTCCAACCAGTCTAAAAAGATAAATTTATACCTAAAGACGTGGTCCTAGAAAGTGGGTAAGAAGTCATGTCAAATCCTGGTACAAGCGTATTGTTTTGGTTGGCAGCCTGACCTTCAGGATTTGCTCCCTTATAGTTGGTAAACATGGCCAGATTCTGAATGGTCATATAAATTCTGGAGCCTTTAAGGATTCGAAATCTATCAATCAAACTTCCAGAAAAGGTATATCCCAGGGTCAAATTTGAAATTCTTAAATAGGATGCGTCTTCCACCCATAGGGTAGAAACCCGATGACCCCAGCTAGGTCTTACCTGCGGAATCCCTGAATGTATTCCATCTCCTGGATTATCCCTACTTCTCCATCTATTTTCCCAATCCCTATCTACATTAAAAAATCCTTGTAAATTATCTGTAGTTTGTCTTAATCCATTCATCACCTGCCCACCACTTTGGCCATTTATGATAACACCCAAATCAATTCCCTTGTAAGCGAAATTGTTGGTAAGACCAAAAATAAAATCAGGATGGGGATTTCCTATGATGGTATAATCCAAAACGTCATTTATCAACCCGTCTTCGTTGACATCCCTGTATTTAACATTTCCTTCATAAACCTGGGGTGTCTGAACAATGTCCGGATCTTCAAGGTCTTCCGGTGTATATACACCTTCCAAAATGAAACCATAGAACTGACCAATAGGCTGACCTACCACTGAAATATGGGTAGGATTACCATCATTATTACCAGCTAAGATCCGCACAGTGCTTTCATTAAGCGCAATTACTTTATTTCTGTTAAAGGCTATATTAGCATTTATGTCCCAGGAAAATTCTCCCGCATAGGGAGAACCACCTAAAGCTATTTCCAATCCGGTGTTTCTTACATTTCCCTGATTGATAGTTTGAGAATTAAAACCCGTTATGGCTGGTATCACATCATTCAACAGCATATTATTGCTTTCTCTTCTGTAAAGATCTATCAATAAAGAAAGGCGATTACTTAGAAATTGAAAGTCAATACCTAAATCAAATTGGTTTGATTCTTCCCATGTCAGAAAGGGGTTAGGTAGCCCTACACTAGAAGCGGTAACCTGATTATTAGCAAAAACGTAGGAACCTGCACTAATGGAAGCCAAATGAGCGTAATTACCTATATTGTTGTTCCCGCTTTTACCGTAGCTGGCCCTGATCTTCAATTCATCCATCCAATTAACTCCATTGAAGAATTCTTCTTCTGAAATACGCCAGGCGCCGGCCAAAGACGGAAAAAGGGCGTATCTATTTTCCCGACCAAATCTTGAGGAACCATCTGACCTGAAGGTAGCAGTCAAAAGGTATTTTTCCTTCCAGGCATAATTTACCCGACCCAGGTAAGAAATCATGCTCCACTCATTCACTCCTTCACCCCATGATTCAATTGCCTGAGCTGCATTTATCGTTCTAATTAAATCATTCGGAAAAGGATCAGCTACCAAAGAAATACTATTCGATGTGAATTTTTGGGTGGTATATCCCAATAAAGCATTGATCCTGTGTTCACCCTTGGTCAGATCATAATTCAAAGTGTTCTCTATTAACCAATCAAAACTGTTGCTCCTGCTATTGGAAGAAAAACCTGTTCCCGGAGTGGGAGGACGGTTAGAGTCTCCAACCGTACTTGGAATGAACTGTTCAAACTTGGAAACCTCAAAAATTGTATTTAGGGAACTTCTGAACCTAAGATTTGGTAAAATCTCCAATTCCGCATAGGCAATTCCCAGGTTTTGAAAAGTATTTTGTTGTCGTTTTGACTCCTGAAGAACAAATAACGGATTAGCAAAACTCCAGGCAGAGTGAAACCTACTTTGGGGAGCTACTATATATGGTTTTAGGTTTCCGTCTTCATCATATGGGGTTGAAATTGGATTGGCCCAGATACTTACTCCAAGTACATCTCCTCTGTTAAGATTGGTATTCGCTCTGTCCTGTTTAATAAAGGTGGGCTGTATGGAGGCCCCCACTTTTATTTTATCACTTACATTGGTGTCGATACCCAGGTTACTACTGAACCGCTCAATCCCTGTACTTTTTAGGACTCCTTCTTGTTTGAAATACCCCAAACTGAAATTTATTCTGGAATCCTTTGTTCCTTTTTGCATACTAAAATTATGATCCTGGATTGAAGCTGACTGAAAGATTAAATCATACCAATCTGTTCCCTTGCCAGATAGCGCATCCAGATTCCTATATTCCTCGGGATAATCATCAAGGGTAGGCTCTCTATTTTCTGTTTGTCTTACCCCTATATCAATACGGTCTCTTTGGAATTGGGCAAATTCCCTTTGATTCAAAAGATTAGGTCTTCCCTTTTGAGGAACTTGCTGTACGCCAACCATCGAAGAAAAATTTATCTGAGTTTGTTCGTACTCGCCTTTTTTGGTTGTAATCATTATTACTCCATTGGCTCCTCTAGACCCATATATTGCTGTAGATGAGGCATCTTTCAATATGGTAATAGATTCGATGTTATTGGGGTCTATAAACATAAGGGGATTCAGGGTTTGGTTCATCCCCGATGAATATGGCATACCATCTATTACATACAATGGCTCATTTCCTGCACCCAGAGATCCGCTACCCCTGATTTTGACCGATGTTCCTGCTCCCGGCGCTCCGGATACTTGCTGGATCTGAACTCCTGCCACCTGCCCTACCATTTTTTGGTCAAGCGTTGATACAGGTAAATTTTTGATAGCTTTCTGATTGACGGATGAAACTGCTCCGGTAACGTCCTCCTTCTTTTGGGTTCCATATCCCACCACCAATACTTCTTCTAAGGAGGATTGATCCTCAATTAAGGTAATTTCTAAAAAAGTTTGGTTTCCCACAGCGACAGATTGACTCTGGTACCCGATGAAAGAAATCCTAATAGTAGATTCTTCGGAAGCATCAATAGAAAAATTACCATCGATATCAGTAACAGTCCCCGTATTCGTTCCTTCAATAATTACTGTAGCACCCGGGATCGGCTGTCCGGTATTATCCAGAACTTTCCCTTTGATTTCTATTGCAAGAATTGGTAATTCAAAAACACTTTCAGAATCTGTTTTTTCATTACCATTTAATCCCACCTCACTCCTTACCACATAAATCTGCTCATTTACACGCTTGAAATCGTAATCCACCTGCTCTGTGATTTTTTTAAGCATGGTTTTAAGGTCCGTGGATAAATGGAGGGAAATTTTCGTTTTGTCTTTGGCTACCTCCTGGTTATAGGCAAAGACAAAATCTGTCTGCTGCTCTAAAGCTGCCAACACCGTTACCAGCTTCTGATTCTTGGCTTGTAACTGTACCTGATAATCTTCCATGCTCTGACTGGAGCCTGGTTCTGCCATAATCACCTGTATGACAAGTAATTGAAGCAAAAAGTACTTTAGGGTTTGTTTTGAATAAAGCACAATTAGCCTTAGTAAATTATTTTTCATAATTTTAAATGTTTATTGTTAAACAAGGTGGTTTTCCACCGAAACTGATCCGGGACTGTTGCAGCAGTTCCGGATTTTTCTGATTGAAGGTTAAAACTTGAACTTATCGCATAGGCTGTTAATTTTTATATTTTACAATTTTTATAGGTTATTTTTAGCGTCCTTTCGCCGGTATTTTCCACATCAAATGCAACCAGGTTTTTCAGACCGTACAATACCGCAAACAAGTTCCCATTGGCATAGGTCGCTTTGATCTGACATTGATCCATTCCCTCGCCCACTAATTCAATCCTGTAATTGTATATGGAAGCCAGCCGCTGTATCACTTCATCGAAGGGATCCATATCGAAGGATACAGAACCCGCTTTCCAATCCAGAAAAGAATCAGAATCCATTTCGGCTATCGCAAAGCGCTCAGCACCGGGAATGGCCGTAGCCATTTGCCTGGGCTGCAGTTCCACACCACTTGCGTCGGCTGTGGAAGTTTGGTGAAAAACAGCTACCTTTCCGCTTTGCACCGCCACTTTTACAGGCAATTCCTGGTGTGCCCTGACATTAAACGCCGTTCCCAAAACTACCGTCTTTACCCCCTGGCTGTTTACTTCAAAAGTTGCCCCCTTGTCTTTTACCACCTCAAAAAAAGCTTCTCCATCCAATTCAACTTCCCTTTTTCCATTCACAAATTCCTTGGGGAACCGCAGCCTGGTATTGGTATTTAGAAATGCAATGCTGCCATCTGGCAGGGTAATGGAGGCCTTCTGCCGCTCATTGGTGATCCTTTCTTCCCAAACCATATTTGGGGTTAATTGCTGGACTTGATACCCCAGATAAGCAAGACCTATCAATAATAAAAAAGATGCAGCCCATCTCATCATCCCATAGTTGGAAGTCGTGGTAACTGTTCTTGATTGGAGCCTTGAATCAATTTTTTCCTTCATCTTGTATTTTAACTCCACTTCCTCCAGGCTATCCATCTCCCAATCCAATTCCCGTCGCTGTAGCTGATCCAAAATCCGCAGCAATTTGGCATCTTCTATATTATTCAGCTCTCCCGTACTTCTTTTCTGAAGCAGATTTAGGAATTCTTTTTTATTCATCTCACTTAGCATCTAAAGGATAGTACCTTTAACCCACTGAAATACTTACGACCCAGGAGAAAAAAAATTACAAAGGCTAGAATTGGCCAATTTTAAATGCGTAAACTCCAAATAAAAAGGGAATTAATAATCATAAAAAATAAAAACATCAAAATAAAATATAAGTAGGATTACCTAACAGCAGAGCGGCCCAAAAATAAATTTGGTTAAGGTTTTTTTTAATGGATTTAAGTGCTTTGTACAGATGGGCCTCTACCGTCCGGACAGATATATTCATTTTTACGGCAATTTCCTGATTAGACATCTCAGCTTCCCGGCTCAACTGAAATACTTCTTTGCACTTTTCCGGAAGGGCAAGAACACTCTTCTTCAAAATTTTATCCACTTCCTCATATTCCAAAAAATGATCCGCCTCCAGCTGTTCGGGAAGGTGAGAAAAGATACTTTCCAGATCTGTGGTTTGTTTTATATTCCTGACCAGATTCAAGACCTGAAATTTTACTGCCCTAAAAAGATAAGCCTCCAGATGATTGATCTTTTTCTTTTGGGCTCTCTCCCATAAACCTAAGAATACTTCCTGAACCACATCCTCACAAAGCACCTGGTCCTCAAAAATCTTATAGGCATAACAATAAAGTCTTTTCCAATACCTATCGTAAATGGTATCAAAGGCACTTTTGTCTTGGTGAAACAATGCCTCGCAAAGGGCTTTATCGGTTATTTTGGGTTGGGCCATTCTTTTCAAAGAATGTCAATTTAGAATTTTTTTACCAATCAAAAAATTGCCAACGTAAAAATTACACATCTCCTCTCCTCCCGCAGATTCGTTCTTTCATTTTCCGATTCGTAAACTGTTATTGAAGTCACTTCACCCAATCCCCGCATTCATTCATAGCTTTTTAAGGCTGGTTCTTTTTCCTGGGTTTGTAAAGTAATTTGAACACTACTGCAATAACGATAAAAGAAAGGATGATATAAAAAACTATTCGTATAGGAGAAGGATTTAAGGGGTAGTCGTCCCCTGAGTCCTGACCGGTTTGGGCCAACGCATATTGGAGTTGAACCAAAGAGAAAAAAAGTACCATCAATAGCTGCTTCCAAATATTAGTTAAACGTTTCATAATTTCATCTGTTTGTTAACAAATACCATCACAAAAACCCCTCCAATTAAGCAGAAAGCATGAGATTATTTTACCAATCTGCGTAAATAGAATGTAAAACTTTTTGGCATTCTCGATTGGAAAAGCTAACATTTGGGCGCAACGCTACATCATTTGATTGAATAATAGATATAGGCCATTTATCTTACCGATTGGCAGTTTGAAGTAGTGAAATCTAAAGGCTCCGGAATAGTCAACGGATTTTCAATAGATAGGTTTAACTGGTTTTAGACCATTATCCCCTGCCCAATCCATAGCTGCAGCAATGTCATTCACTAATGGAAAATCAACCCCCAATTCAAAAAGTGCCTCAAAAACAACCGGATCATCGGTACCAAAATAATTCACTTTGATTCCTTTTTCATGTAACATCCGGGCATAATCCTTAAATTCAGGTAAGATCTCTCCCCGTAATTGAATGAAATTTGCTCCCATTTCGATTGTAGCAGCTACATAATCCCTGCCTCCAGTTAACCTCTCCATATTGCAAATTAATACCGAATCCGATGCCTTTCGAGCACCAAGGCGAGCCTGCTCCTGCACCGCTAAAAATGCCTGATGACTCCTGCCCGTTTCTTCCAGTAACCTGACAACGCAGCTTCCCAGGGATTGCCCCCCTCTTAAATGGATGTTTAACCAGACATTCCGTGGCATGACCTCCAGCACTTCCTCCAGTAAGGGGATTTGGATGCCGGAAAATTGATCGCCTTTCCAACTCCCTGCATCCAACCGTTTGAGTTCGGATAAAGTCAGTGCAGCTACCGCCCCACTTCCATTGGTGGTGCGGTCCACCGTAGCATCGTGCATCAGCACCAATGCAGAGTCCCTACTAAACTGCACGTCCAGCTCGATCATATGAGCCCCCACTCTTATGGCTTCCAGAAAAGCCGGGATGGTATTTTCAGGATGACTGGCCATGGCTCCTCTATGTGCGCAAAAACCTTTTTCTGGCATTTCGAAATCCTGTGCCACAATAGGCACCGTACTCAGCACGAGAAGAAAAATGAAGACGATTAGTTTTTGAATCATTTCAATTCAGCAAAAATCAATGGATTTTTATTAAATGTGCTTTTCCAAAGCCATTTCCAAACCCCTCAATTCTGCCAGTCCCTTTAACCGGCCAATCGCAGAATAACCGGGAATGGTTTCCTTCTGCAAATCGTCCAGCATTTGATGCCCATGATCAGGACGAAATGGAATGGGCTTGGACCGGTTTTTATTAATTTTCACCAATCGTTTCATGACCTCAAACATATCCACATCTCCATCGAGGTGATCGGATTCGTGGAAATTGCCTCTTTCGTCTTTCTTTACATTTCGGAGGTGGACAAAATGGATGCGATCCGCCACGGCACTGATGATTTCAGGTAAATCATTTTCTTTCCCGGCTCCCAAAGATCCGGTACAAAGACAGATTCCATTGAAAGGCTCCCTGATGGCATCCGTGATGAATACCAAATCTTCCAGACCGGAAGCAATCCGTGGCAAACCTAAAATAGAATAAGGCGGATCATCCGGGTGAAGGGTCATGGTCATCCCATATTTTTCGCAGGTACTTTGGATGCCCTTTAAAAAATATAGCAAATTTTCTCGCAATCCTTCCTTCCCAATGGATTGATAGCGTGAAATGCTCCTAGAAAGCCCTTCCAAGGTCATGCTTTTCTCTGTGGGAACTCCCATGAGGATAATATCCGCCAGTTCCTGCTTTCTTTTGGCAGACATGGCCGTCCATTTGTCACTTGCCTGGTCCACAATGGGAGCAGGGTATTCTGCCCTTGCTCCTTCCCGCTTTAATACAAAAAGATCAAAGGCGGCCAGATCTGCCCAGTCAAAATACAAGGCACGGGCACCAGAAGGCATCTCCAGGGAAAGGTCTGTTCGTGTCCAATCCAAAACAGGCATAAAATTATAACAGACCAGCCGGATACCTGCCTGAGCGAGGTGAACCAACGTTTGCCGGTAATTTTCCAAGAACTGTTCACAATCTTCTGCCCTGGTTTTGATGGATTCATGTACCGGAACGGATTCCACTACCGTCCAAACCAGACCGGCTGCTTCAATTATTTTTTTTCTTTCCAGGATTTCTTCCAGGGGCCAGACTTCTCCATGAGGAATATGGTGCAGGGCCGATACCACATCAGAAGCGCCGGCCTGGCGAATATCCTGCAAGGATACAGGATCATTCGGCCCAAACCAGCGCCAGCTTTGAATCAAAGACATACTTGTTTGCTATCCTTTGTTAAAATAATTTGCTCAAATCACGTATTGAGTTCCGTAAGGATGCCTGTTGGGCCGGGACAGCATGGCATTGGCCTCATCGTCATTTTTGAATTTTTCACGTATGGGATCCCAGTACAATTTTCTTGGCAGCTTCATGGCAATATGGGAAAGCAAACAAGCACTGCAGGATCTGTGCGCCACCTCTACAGGTGCTATGGGTTGTTCTCTGGAAACAATACAATCCAACCAGTTTTTATGCTGCTCTTCACTTGCATACAAATGGATCTCCTCAGGCCCTATTTCTGAAGTTAGTATCTTTTGATCGCTGGCCTTGAAGGCCTCGCTGGCTTTTCCACCTGGTACAGGATCACTGTCCGTTACACCTACATTACCACGGGCAACGAAAATCCACCCCTCTGTTCCTTCAAACCTTACACCATTGGGATAATCCCCACTGACTTCCATGATCACATCATTGTCATATTTTGCAGTAACTTTAAAATCTCCGTGAACCGTCCAAAGTCCATCGGTAGGAAAGGAAGCAGAGGCCTCAAGCTCTATGGGACCAGAATACTCTTTGCCCATTCCCCAATGGGCGATATCCAGGTGATGGGCACCCCAGCCAGTAATCATTCCAGCTCCGAACTGTTCGCACCTGAGCCATCCTGGCCTGGAACGAAGATTATCCTGAGAATGGACCCTGTCCAGGGTATAGGGCACCCAGGGTGTGGACCCCAGCCACATGTCGTAATTCAAGTTGTCCGGTACCGGCATTTCTTCCGGATTTCCACCCGCAGGATCACCTGGCAATCCTACTAAAATCCTTTCCACCTTTCCTATTCGACCGTTCCTTACCAATTCACAGGCCCTTTTAAATTGAGGCCAGGGGTTCATGGATCGCTGCTGGCTTCCTATTTGGAAGATGGCACCGGTCCTGTGAATGGTATCACTCATCATCCTCCCTTCCTCTATGGTTAATGAGGTAGGTTTTTGCAAGTAGATATCTTTTCCAGCAAGGGCAGCCTCCATGGCAGGCTGGGCATGCCAATGGTCTGGCGTACTGATAATAACTGCATCTACGTCTTTGTGATTGATCATTTCCTTGTAATCTTCAAAGACTTTTACATCCACATAATTGCTGCTTCCGGTTTTGTCGGCATAATATTTTTCTATCCAGGTTTTGCCCTGCGCAGCACGATTCCGGTCCACATCCGCCACAGCTACCACCCTGGCAATGTCATTTTTCATGGTCTCCGGCAAATCATGGGTCATGGCTATTCTACCAAAGCCTACCTGCCCTATATTGATCTTATTACTGGGAGCATTTTTCCCAAATACCGATGCCGGAACTATGGTTGGAAATCCCGTAACGGCCAGGGAAGCTGCCAGAGCTCCCTTGGTACTGGATTTCATAAAATTTCTTCTGGAAAGATTGGATTGTTTTTCTTTTTTCATGGAAACACGTGTTTTGGTTGTCCTGTTTATTGATTGTTATTTTAAATGGTTCAAATCAGTTGACATACCCTTTGGCACTAAAACTTAACCGGAGTATCCCAGGCTGTTGCATAGATTTTCGAATCATCTTTTTTACTGATTTTTCCGGCAATATAATTCATTCCCTGATAAATATGTTGCACAAATACGGGGTCTTTATAATCATCCTTGTGGTGACCCAAAGCCGTCACCCAGACATGCCCCCCATCAAAATCCTGATACCAGACAGCTGGATAAAATCTGTGAAACGGAGAGGAAAGTTCCAGTACCCGCTCCTGTTGGTCCGTATTCAGAGACTCCAGATCATGGGCCATGACCACCTTTATCCCAGGGTATAGTTCCTGCATCAGGTAGCACTCATCCTCTCTGGTCCAGACATCTGGCAAGCCGGATACAGATACATGTGATTTATCGATTATATTTATATTAAATTCCTGAAATTTCGGATGCCAGACAAAGCGACCTCCGATCAGCATTTTGAACCATTCCCAGTTCCTTTCTGTACCAACAGCAGAATGGATACCCACAATACCCCCTCCGGATTGAATGTATTTTCTAAAAGCCAGCCGCTGGGCATTGGTATCAAATACATCGTTGTTTGTACTGGTAAAAACCATCAAATCAATATCCTCCAAATTCCTGCTTGTAAAGAAGGAAGGGTCTTCTGAAATGGTAATGTCAAAACCTTGCTCCTCCGCCATTCTTTCCAGGCAATCCACGGCATAAGGGATGTTGTCATGCACAAAACCTTCTCCGTTTTTTGTGTAAACCAAAACCCTTTTATTCTTAAGGTTATTTTTGGGAGTTTCGGCGTAGCCTTTTACCACAACCATGGAGAAAATCATGAACAGCAAGGCCAGACAGGTAGTTTTAAAATTAGTCATTGACTCCATTTCAATGCGTATAATGGTCATCTTTAATCTTTATGGATGGTGATTTTTGGGCTATGTGCAAATTGCTGCCAGGCAGCTTCGGCTTCTTCGCTACTGATCTTCTTTGAAGAAACCAAAAACCTGTAAGTAAGCAAATAGGTTTTTCCGGGATCCAGATCCCAATCCATGTTTTTTGTTGGGGCAAAATTGGCATACATGTCTCCCCTGTCATATATATCCTCCGGCCAGATCCGCAGAGGTTCGGGATGATTGTAATTGGAGGGGAATGACATCATCACCACGGATGCAAAATCCTCATCTATTTCACCCTGAACGATGCACCATCTTGCCAGACTTCCATCAGCAGATTTTCTATCCAGGCCTTCAGAAGTGATTACTTCACTGTTATTTCTGTCCCACTTCTCTGTAGCTCTCCATCCCAGGCTTCCATAGCGGTATTCTTTTAAAATCACCGGATGATCGGTAGCCGGGTTGAGCATGATACTGATATCAGCCAGGTAATAATCTTCCTCTTCATCGAGTGCAAAAATGCGGGTTCCCTGTACTTCAGTCATGGCTACTTCCGGCTCATCTCTATTTTGCAATACCAGGTGTTCATGCAAAACCTTGTAGCCGGCAAAAACCGGCCCCTGGGTTTTACTTACAAAGTTCGCAAATCGAACCGTTCCCTGTTTCTCCTTGAGGTTCCAGAAATCGATGGTTTCTCCTTTAAACTCAGCTCTTGTCCAGGGGTTCCATAGCCCATAATGGTGGTAATGGTCCGGTGGCTGAATTCTGGTCAGAGACTTTCCTGAAGGTGACCACATGGGGTGCACAAAACCACTACGCGCATAGGCCGGATCAGCTCCTTCGGGCGGGTAGGCAATGGCATGGTTGTATTGCCATAAGTCCCGGTCCCCTTTTTTTATGATCAAAGCTTTATCTGTTTGAGAAATATTAAGACTGCCGGATTTCATTGGGTGTTGCTTTTTATGGATCTCAAAGGACCTTACCCTTTCACCACCTGCCGTAGGTTTCACTATCCAATAGATGGTCCGTCCCTGCATATTATCTATCTGAAAAGGAATTTCTACACTTGCATCAGCAGTTACCTCCACTAATGTTAACAAGGAATCCGGTACATGCGTTATCGGATCTAAAGGAATAGAAACAGGGTAGGCGTAGGTAGACACCGCTGGCAGTTCTACTTCCAATGTAGCTATCTTTTGTGCCAAACCTAAAATTGGAAACGAAAAAGATAGGAACAAAACAATGAACTGTTTAATTTTATTCATAGATTAATTGGGATGTAATGTGCTTTGCTAATAAACGTAAACATATCAATATATTTATTTTGTTACAACCGATTTCATATAATTTTATGGTTCCTATTATCCATTTATTCAGGAAAACAATAAAGGACAAAAAAAATGATTTGTAAAATCCGCCAAATAAATGAAAAGTTTTTCATCATTAACCAGCTACATATCTTGGTTTCAATTTCGAAATTTATTAAAATTAGGTATTTTATTCTTTTTTAAACCAAAACTTAGGTTATAATACTTTAATCCAAATTTTAAATGTATTGAAATCGGTTGCATACTTCTAAAATTATTTCTAATATTATTTGTGCTAAGAATTGAAGTAAATTAATGAAAAAAGAAATCACTATTTATGATATTGCAGCTAATGTAGGTTTATCTCCAACTACAGTCAGCCGGGCTTTAAGCAACCATCCAAGGGTAAAGGATGTAACCCGAAACAAAATCCTGCATGCGGCAAAGGACCTGGGCTACCAATCCAATATTTTTGCGTCCAGCCTGCGCAAAAGAAGGTCTAATAGTATTGGGGTTATCGTTCCCAAGCTGAATAGTGCGTTTCAATCTTCAGTTTTGGCCGGAATGGAAAAAATAGCTACCCAAGCAGGATATAATCTTATCATCAGTCAATCTGTGGAATCTCTTGACAAGGAAATTTCCAATACAAACATAATGTTTAACAGCCGTGTAGATGGTCTGCTTGTTTCAAAAGCAGGAACAACAGATAATATCGAGCATTTTCAGCCCTTTTTTCAGAAGAACATTCCTGTTTTATTTTTTGACAGGGTACCCGAAAACAATCATTGTACCGGAGTGGTCATCAACAATACACAGGCGATTTATGATGCTACAGCACACCTCATCAAACAGGGATGTAAAAGAATTGTCCATGTATTGGGCAACCTGCAAATCAATGTCTATGCAGACCGGTTGAAAGGATATAAATACGCCTTGATGGACCACGGCTTTGTTTTTGATTCGGCTAATGTGATCACCGACGAGTTAGATGAAGATTCGGGAGAACGTATCGTTGAAAAAATATTAAAACTACATCCCAGACCGGACGGCCTATTGATCTCCAACGATACCAGTGCCGCCAGTTGCCTGATGGCTCTGAAAAAACGAGGTGTCAAAGTTCCTGAAGATATGGCCATTGTAGGTTTTAACAATGACTTGATTTCCCGAATGGTAGAACCTAATCTTTCCACCATTAATTACCCAAGTTATCACATGGGAGAAGTGGCCATGAAAAACCTGATCAATCACCTGGATGACGAAAACCAGGAAATTCTTCAGAAAACGAATACCATCACCTTGAGGTCGGCATTGATCATCCGGGAATCGTCCCAAAGAACTACCTGATGCTGTGAAAACAACTGTTTAATCCCCTAACGCAAAGTCCGACTTTCAGTATCAAGGTGTAAGAGCAGGTAGGTCAGGCATGAGAAATACCAATAACCCGCTTCACTTGGACGGGTATGCCAGGGTAAACAGGATGTGCTGTCAATTATTGTTTCTGATTACAAACCCTAGCCCGATTCGCTTGACATTGCCAAAAACTTCTAATCATCACTTAGCTCATATTTCAATGTTTTACCCTTTTCTATGGCAGGGATTCCTTCTTCCATCCATAAGGGAGCGGGCGCTTCCTTCAGGTAATGATCAAAAAACTGGGCCAGCCGAATACTCAAATCTTTTTTATTTTTCCGCTCTTTTAAATTATGGTCTTCATTGTTGTAAACCAAAAGCCAGGAAGGCACATCGTTGCGCTTCAATCCCATAAAAAATTCAATCCCCTGATACCAGGGGACGGCACCATCGGCATCATTATGCATGATCAATGTGGGAGTTTGGATCCTGTCTGCATAAAAAAGCGGCGAATTTTCCAGGTAATGCATGGGTTTCTCCCATAGGGTACCTCCAATTCTGGATTGTGTTTGCTCATATTGAAACATGCGGCTCATGCCCGTTCCCCAGCGGATCCCCCCATAAGCGGAAGTCATATTGGCCACCGGAGCACCGGCCCCGGCAGCTTTAAACATATTGGTTCTCGTGATGATGTAAGCCACCTGGTAGCCACCCCAACTCTGCCCCTGAATGCCAATATTAGCCGGGTCAACAAATCCTTTGGCAATCATGGCTTGCACACCAGGCACTACACAATCGTAGGCACTCGGACCGGGCAATCCGATTTTATATTGAATTTCAGGAACAAATACCAGGTATCCATTGCTTACAAAATACGGAATGTTAATTATTGAGGCTGATGGTACGGGAGAACGATATTGATGTAAAGACTCGGAACTTCTTTCATAGAAATAAACCATCATCGGGTATTTTTTTTGCGGGTCAAAATTTTCCGGTTTAAAGAGTAAACCGTTCATCATGTTTCCATCATTTACCCGGTATTCGACCAATTCAACCTCACCCCACAGTAGGTCCTCTTGTTGGGAATTAATACGGGTAAGCTGCTCGCTTTTATTAAATCCTTTTTCGGTAAAGAATATATCGGGAGATTCCTGAAAGGTGGATTTTTGGTAGATGAAACCTGATTTGTCTTTTGATCTTTTCAAGCCAAAGAAAGCGGCCTTTCCATCCACCAACAACTCAGGATTTTTTTTCTTTTTTGGATCAATCAGGTAAAATCCACTACTCATGCTTACCATATCCTTGCCGCTGAATATCAAATCCTCTTCCAGGTCTACAAAATCTGCGTCAGGATCCAGGTCTAAAAGCCGGAATTCAACCTGATGGGTCTCACCAAATCCATTGCTGAGATTAACTGGCGCTTCCTTTCCCAGCGGATCCACCATCCAGGTATCATACTTTCCATACACCAGAAAATAACGGTCATCTGCTGACCATCCCGCATGTCCATTGCTTCCCGGCAATACGGGACTATCATGCAAGTCATCATAAAAGACATCCTCAATGCCTGCGGTGAGAAAAAGCTTTTCCCTGCTTTCCAGTCCATAGGCCACCCAGACACTGTCCGGATGGCTATACCAAAAGGCATATTTCCCGGAAGGAGAGATCCGGGGATTGCCAATGATTTCCTCTTCCAACAATACAGCCTCCCCACTTTCAGTTAAAATCCGCCACAGGTCTTTTCCAATCTGAATGTCCCAACTGTAATTTCTTCGGTAGGGACTATCATCCAGGGCAATGGCCCATTTACCCGTTTTATCCTTGTTGAAAAACAAGTCACCTCGCTCAGGATCCCCAAGTGAAGCAACTTTCCCTGATTCAGTATGGTAGACGGCTACAAAACTCTCCTTCTTCTTTTCCTCCAGGTTTTTTAGCTGCATGGGCTGAATTTCCTCATCCTGCCAGCCCCAAATATCAACGCTTACCCGCTCTTCATCCAGAATAGTAGTGTCGGCAGCATAGGCATATTCCTGAGGATATTTTTGCCAACCAAAAAATAATTTTTGTCCGTCCTTTGAAAAACTCAGGGGAAAGTGCTCGCTTATCTTTTCGATTTCCAAATCGGGATCAAGGGCCACTTTTT
Source organism: Cyclobacterium sp. SYSU L10401 (assembly GCF_010993705.1). Taxonomy (GTDB): domain Bacteria; phylum Bacteroidota; class Bacteroidia; order Cytophagales; family Cyclobacteriaceae; genus Cyclobacterium. The sequence goes on from NZ_WOFO01000002.1 coordinate 311,828, forward strand.
TTACGTTACCATCAAGCCCCATATAAAACAAGTCAAATGAGATTGATTCGTCTGATTCGGCATCCATACATCCTAAAAAAGCAAACTGATCCCCATCTTCAGAAAAAACCATTTTTTTGAATTGCTTCAAGCTATCATTAATTGTCATCACCTGACCAGATTCCAATCCAATAATGTCCAGCCGATTGGAACGCTTTTGGTCTGAATTGATGCGTTGCACATAATAAAGTTGCTTACCGTTGGCAGCAAATCCATAATCGGTCACATTTTCCAGCTTGAAGACTGTATCAGCTTCAAAATGCGCCACGTGCAGGGTGATTTTTTCTTCCTCTTCCTTCTCATTTTCTGCATCCTCAGCCTTTGACTCTGACATTTCTTCTGATACTTCATAGGCAAACCACATTTTATTATCAGCAGGCATGCTATAATTTTTTACATGGGGTATTTTCCTTAATTCTCCCAGCTCCAGGTTTACTATTAACAAGGTATCCTTTGGAAATTTTTCTTTCTTAACTTTTTGAAGCTTCATATTCCTGATGGAATCCTTTTCTGGAACCAGCAGCCCTATCGCCCACCGGTTGTTGTCAGAAAACACCAATTTTGTGAGTCTGGGTATCAACAGGGTACTTTTTGAAGTGGAAGCAGGAACTAGCTCCACCCTTCCATCCCCATCCTGTAACCCGATTTCTACTCCGACCCAACTTCCATCATTTGAAATCGTGGAACTAGAAATGGACTCCCAGGAATCATAGTCCTTGTGCGCCAAGGCCCGTTTATTTTCCTGCCCATTTCCGGAGCGCGACAAACAAAAAAACACAATAATGAACAGGTAAAGTGATTTGAAATTATTGATTACAATCATGTGCTGGGGTTATTTTGACTAATTTTGATAGTACACATTTATAATTAAAACAGGGAAGGGCGTATGCTTTTAATTGATTCAAGGCTGAAATGTTATAAAAAAGTCAATCCGCAAAAAAAAACATTGTTTCGCTACAACACCGGAAAACCCGGAATAGCCTTCCCTTTGTAAATTTAAAAAAAATGGTGAACATACGGCTGCTGTTGTTCAAAATAGAAAAAAGTCCTCAAATACTTTGACAATTTAATAATTAAACCAGATCTTTATTTTGGAATTAACAATTAACTCGCTGAATAATGGACAAAATTTTAGATATTGACAATATTGATCTTAAAATCATTTCCCTGCTCAATGAAGATGCCAAAACACCTTTTACCGAAATTGCCAAAAAGGTTTTTGTTTCATCAGGTACAGTCCATGTCCGAATGAGAAAGTTGGAGGATTTGGGCATTGTCAAAAGTGCGACCCTTAACATCGATTTTTCAAAATTGGGATATGATATTTCTGCCTTTTTAGGAATTTATCTGGAGAAAAGCTCTCTTTATGACAATGTAATTGAAAGACTTAAAGAAATCGCAGAAGTAATTAACGCCTACTACACTACCGGAAACTACAGTATTTTTGCCAAAATAATCTGTAAAGACACCAATCACTTAAGGGATGTGCTCAACAAGATCCAATTGGTGGAAGGGATAGACCGTACTGAAACACTCATCGTTCTGGAAGAAAGCATCAACCGGCCGATACAGCTTCTGGAGAGTAAAAAATAACAATATAGTTAATTATTAAGATTAAATCTAAATAAAAAATTTATTTTTATTTTTAAATATTTAATGTGTTTTTTCATAGAATGAAAAAGGTTTGTATTTGGCATTTTTTATATTTTAAGTGATTAATATAAAGCATTTTAGGCTTTAAATAAGTAAATTTTTCTATTAATTTGCCGACTCTTCGAACAATAAAAAATAGATTAATGTTGTATATTTGTGCATCAAAATATAATTAGTCTAAATAACTCTTTTTATGAGCAAAGACAATGAAATTTTAGAAGAATTTACCTCTAAGGAATACGAACATGGCTGGTCGGTAAATTATGAAGCTGACGAGGCTCCCGTGGGGTTAAATGAGGATATCATCAGGTGGATTTCTTCAAAAAAGGAAGAGCCTCAATGGCTGTTGGATTGGAGATTAAAAGCTTTCAGGCATTGGGAAAAAATGGAAGAGCCTACCTGGCCAAATGTTAGTTATCCAAAAATTGATTATCAAAGCCTGAGGTATTATTCTGCACCCAAACAAAAAAGCAAACCCAAGAGTATCGATGAAATTGATCCTGAGTTGCTTAAAATATACGAACGACTGGGTATTTCTTTAAATGAACAAAAACGATTGCAGGGAATAGCCGTTGATGCCGTTTTGGATTCTGTATCTGTTGGAACAACTTTTAAAGATACCTTATCCAAATTGGGGGTGGTTTTCTGTTCGTTTAGTGAAGCCGTTAAGGAACATCCCGAATTGGTTAAGAAATACCTGGGTTCTGTAGTTCCTGCCACAGATAATTATTTTGCAGCACTTAATTCTGCTGTGTTTTCAGACGGATCTTTCTGCTATATCCCCAAGGGTGTCAGGTGCCCAATGGAATTGTCTACCTATTTCAGGATCAATGCTGCCAATACCGGTCAATTTGAAAGAACGCTAATCATAGCGGAAGATAAGTCTTACGTGTCCTATCTTGAGGGGTGTACTGCTCCGCAAAGAGATGAGAATCAATTGCATGCCGCTGTCGTAGAAATTTATGCCGCAGAAAATGCCGAGGTAAAATATTCTACCGTTCAAAATTGGTTCCCGGGAGATAAAAACGGCAAAGGTGGAATTTATAATTTTGTGACCAAAAGGGGTATTTGTGCAGGAGATTACTCCAAAATATCCTGGACACAGGTAGAAACAGGCTCTGCTGTTACCTGGAAATATCCTTCCTGCATTTTGAAGGGAGATCATTCTATTGGTGAGTTCTATTCTGTAGCCGTTACCAACAATTACCAGCAGGCGGATACGGGTACCAAAATGATTCACATTGGGAAAAACACCAAATCCAGAATTGTTTCAAAAGGTATTTCTGCCGGAAAATCTCAGAACTCTTACAGAGGTCAGGTACAAATCATGAAAAGGGCTGTGAACGCAAGGAATTTCTCCCAGTGTGATTCTCTTCTCATGGGTAACAATTGCGGAGCACACACTTTTCCTTATATAGATATTCACAACTCCACTGCTCAGGTAGAGCATGAAGCTACTACTTCCAAAATTGGTGAAGATCAAATCTTCTATTGCAACCAAAGAGGTATAGATTCCGAGGATGCCGTTGCGCTGATTGTTAACGGCTATGCCAAAGAAGTATTGAACCAATTGCCCATGGAATTTGCGGTGGAAGCGCAAAAATTGCTTGCACTCACATTGGAAGGAAGCGTAGGATAAAAAATAGATAAAAAATGTTATCAATAAAAAATTTACATGCCTCGGTAGAAGGTACTGCTATACTCAATGGTATTAACCTGGAAATCAAGCCTGGAGAGGTACACGCCATCATGGGACCCAATGGTTCCGGCAAATCAACCCTGGCCTCTGTACTTGCGGGCAGGGAAGAATATGAGGTAACGGCAGGCGAAGTTACCTTTAAAGGAAAAGACTTGTTGGACCTCAGTCCTGAAGACCGGGCCAGGGAAGGTGTGTTTCTAGCCTTTCAATATCCTGTTGAAATTCCAGGAGTGAGTTCCACCAATTTTCTGCGGACAGCAGTGAATCAAGTCAGGGAATACCGGGGTCAGGAGCCCTTGGATGCAGTAAAATTCCTTTCCCTGATGAAGGAAAAAATGAAATTGGTGGAAATCGATCAAAAATTGCTCAGCAGGGCCTTGAATGAAGGATTTTCAGGGGGAGAGAAAAAGAAAAATGAAATTTTTCAAATGGCGGTTTTGGAACCCACCCTTTCCATCCTTGATGAAACAGATTCCGGATTAGACATCGATGCACTGAAAGTGGTGGCTAATGGGGTGAATCAGTTAAAATCCAAAGACAACGCCACCATCGTCGTCACCCACTACCAACGTCTGCTGGACTATATCGTACCCGACTATGTTCACGTCCTTTTTAATGGGCGAATAGTAAAATCGGGAACCAAAGCCCTGGCCCTGGAACTGGAAGAAAAAGGTTACGACTGGATTAAGGATGAGGTCGCTGGCACAGCTGTCTAATTCATTTTAAGATTTCAACTTACAACATGACATTGTCTCTCAAAAAAGATCATAAATTAGCAGACTTATTTCTCCAGGCAAAGCCGGAAAGCGCTGGTCCGAAATTTTTTTCGGATTTAAAGTCAAAAGCAAGACTTGTTTTGGAGGAAGTTGGCTTTCCTACAGTCAAAGCTGAGGAATACAAATACACCAATATCAGCAAAAAAATCGCTGATTCAATTGAAAATCCAGGTTCTCCTTCTCCCATTTCAAATCTTGAAAAGGTGGAAGCCCTAAGAGATCTTTTAGATTCAATTGATGGATACCAAATTATAACTAATAATGGCATTCCGGAAGAAGCCCTATCGGATTCGCCTGAGGGTTTATTTGGCTTGCACCACTTCACCGATCTGGATGCTTCCGCTATTCAGGAAATTGGTCAAATTGAAAAGCCCGAAAATGATGCTTTCAGTGCTTTGAATACATTTTCCTTTTCTCAGGGCTTGCGGATAGACATTCCTGATGGAAAGATATTAAAAAAACCGCTGGTAATGGTTCATTACGTGCGGGCAGACGAAAATGGAGCCTGTGTTTATCCCAGGATATTTATTAATGCTGGAAAAAATTCCCAGGCTTCGGTGATAGAACTGACAGTTTTTTTAAACGATGAAACTGTCTTCGTCAACTCCGTTTCTGAGTGGGCTGTAGCTGAAAATGCCCATATACGCCATTACAAACTTCAGGATGGGAACAAAAACACCCTTGAGGTACACAATACCGGTGCGAATATTCATAAAGACGCTACCCTTACCTCCGTGGTCCTGAGCTTGGAAGCAGGAATGATTCGAAACAACCTGAGTATAGACCTGAATGCCAGCAATTGTGAAGGAAACATGTACGGTTTATACCTCCTCAACGGAAAAACACACGTGGATAATCATACCAACGTAGACCATACCCAGCCGCATTCCCAATCAAATGAACTTTACAAAGGCATTTTGGCTGACCATTCCAGGGGAGTTTTCAACGGTAAAATTTTCGTCCGGCAAATCGCTCAGAAAACCAATGCTTTTCAACAAAATAATAATATCCTTTTATCTGAGGACGCAACGGTAAATACCAAACCTCAACTTGAGATTTGGGCGGACGATGTGAAATGTTCACATGGCTGTACTACCGGGCAGTTGGATGAAGAAGCGTTGTTTTATATGAGAGCCAGAGGAATGAGTAAGGAATCAGCCCGGGCCTTATTGCTATACGCTTTTGCGGGTGAAGTACTTGAAAAAATAAGCATTGAGCCTTTTAAAAAATATTGTGAAAAATTAGTACATGAGCGACTTGGTGGAAGTTATTGATACAAATAACAAGGGAATAGATGTACTCAGTATACGCAAGGAATTTCCGGTGCTTCATCAGGAAGTTAACGGTAAACCTTTGGCCTATTTTGATAATGCAGCCACCACTCATAAGCCAGCACGGGTAATAGCCGCATTAAAGGCCTACTACGAGCAGGACAATTCCAACATTCACAGAGGGGCCCATACCCTGGCTTCCCGAGCCACGGAACATTACGAGCTCACCCGGACCCGTATAAAGGAATTTATCAATGCCCCATCCGCTGAAGAAGTGATCTTTACCAAAGGCACAACGGAAGGTATAAACCTGGTGGCCAACACATTTGGCAAAAAATTCATCAGGGAGGGAGATGAAATTATCATTTCCACCATGGAACACCATTCCAATATTGTTCCCTGGCAAATGCTATGTGAAAACAACAACGCCATTTTAAAGGTTATTCCTATTTTCAATAATGGGGAACTTGATTTTGAAGCTTATAAAAAGTTATTGTCCCCAAAAACCAAACTTGTTGCTGTAGTGCATGCATCAAACGCTCTTGGGACTGTTAATCCTATCAAAGAGATGATTGATCTGGCTCATGAGCAAGGGGCAAAATTTCTGGTTGATGGGGCACAAAGTACGGCTCATTTGTCTGTAGATGTGCAGGAATTGGATTGTGATTTCCTCGCCTTTTCAGCCCATAAATTGTATGGCCCCACCGGGGTGGGTGTGTTGTATGGAAAGCGTGAATTGCTGGAAGCCATGCCCCCCTACCAGGGAGGAGGAGAAATGATCAGTGAAGTTAGGTTTGAAAAAACCACCTATAATACGATCCCATATAAGTTTGAGGCCGGAACACCAAATATAGCAGATGTAATTGCTTTCGAGCAGGCACTCTCCTTCATTAATGATTGTGGAAAAGAAAATATTCAAAACCACGAATCCTATTTATTAGGCTATGCAACGAAAAAATGTGCCACTATAAAGGGGTTTGAGCCTGTTGGCACAGCAAATGATAAGGTGAGTGTCATGAGTTTTAACGTCAGAAACACCCATCCTTTTGATGTGGGGATGATGTTGGATGCTTCAGGGATTGCCGTACGAACAGGACATCATTGTACCCAACCTTTGATGGATTGGTATGGTATTGAAGGAACTGTCAGGGCATCTTTTGCTGTTTATAACACCACTGAAGAAATTGACCGGCTGTACGAAAGTCTGGTAAGAATTGCCAAAAGAAATAATTAATGAAAGACATCAATACAGTTCAGGATGAAATCATTGGAGAGTTTGAAATTTTAGGTGATGACAAGGAGTCTACCATCTATTATATCATGGAATTGGGAGACCAACTTCCTGATTTTCCTGAAATAGAAAAAAAAGAAGAGAATATAATCAAAGGTTGTCAATCAAAGGTTTGGCTTATCACTTCATTTCAGGATGGGAAAATCCAATTTCTGGCCGATTCCAATACAGCCATAACAAAGGGATTGATCAGTTTATTGATTCGGGTTCTTTCAGGTAGAAAGGCCAAGGAAATCATTGATGCCGATCTTTATTTTATAGAAAAAATAGGGATGGGCAATATCATAGGATCACAAAGGTCTAATGGGCTTTCAGCGATGATCAAGCAAATGAAATTATTCGCACTGGCCTACCAATCTAAAATTGATGCATAAAGACAATATGGGAAATTCAGATCAACAAATAGACCATCAGGAGGAAATCAAACGAAAGGTCGTCGATGCCATCAAGGATGTATATGATCCTGAAATTCCGGTGGATGTATATGAGTTGGGTTTGATCTATGAGATCACCGTATACCCGGTTAATAATGTTTATATACTGATGACTTTGACTTCTCCCAATTGCCCGGCGGCAGAATCTATTCCATCAGAGGTAAAGTCCAGGGTTTCGGAAATCGAAGGAGTGAATAATGTGGAAGTAGAACTGACCTTTGATCCTCCTTACTCCCAGGACATGATGTCTGAAGTAGCCAAACTAGAGTTAGGTTTTTTGTAAAAAATAAAATTAAAAAAATATGTATCCAGAAGAATTGATTGCACCTATGCGTGCAGAGCTTACAGATGTAGGGTTTAAAGAGTTCAGGACTTCCCAAGACGTTGAAGATCATCTCAAAGAGCATAAAGGGACAACTTTCGTAGTGGTTAATTCTGTTTGTGGTTGTGCGGCTGGTGCTGCCAGACCGGGGGTAAGACATGCCTTAGACAAATCTTCGAAAAAGCCCACCACATTGGCCACCGTCTTCGCTGGAAATGATACGGATGCCGTAGCAAAATTCAGGGAATTGGTCATGCCTTATCCACCCTCCTCCCCTGCCATGGCGCTTTTCAAAGACGGAGACCTGGTCCATTTCATAGAAAGACATCACATCGAAGGTAGAAATGCCCAAATGATTGGAGATCATTTGATAGAGGTATTTGAACACTTTTGTTAGGAAAAGCCCACAGTGGGCTTTTTTTAACAGTCCCTTTTGTGTAAGCTTGTGAAGCCCGGTACCAGATGCTACCAGCTGAGTTTAAACTTTTTTAAACTCCACATTTATAGGTGACAAGGCCATTACTATCAAATTTACCGGTAGCATAATCTATTTTTCATTGCGATTTTAAGCTGATTCAAACAATAATATGAAAGAAAATTGATCAATTTTTCTTAAATTTGATCCAAATATTATTTTGAATTGAACAGATTTAGAATTTTAAAATACATTTAATTTAATCAATATGTCCGATAATGCTAAACTCTCCTTTAAAGGAAAAGAATATGAACTCCCAGTTATTGAAGGTACTGAAAATGAACAGGCTATAGATATTGCTAAACTTCGAGGGCAATCAGGTTTGATCACTATTGACCCGGGCTACAAAAATACCGGTTCCACCAAAAGTGCCATTACATTTTTAGATGGAGAAGAGGGTATTCTAAGATACAGGGGATATAATATTGAAGATTTGGCCGAAAATTCCAATTTTCTAGAGGTTTCTTATTTGTTGATCAATGGTGAATTACCCACGGCTTCTCAATATGAGGGATTTTCTAATCGGATTACAAAACATACCCTTGTCCATGAGGATATAAAGAAAATATTGGACGGATTTCCCTCAGTAGCACATCCCATGGGGGTTTTGTCTTCCCTGATTTGCTCTCTTACCGCTTTTTACCCCAATTCTCTCGACCCCAATAATTCAGATGAAGAGATCCAACTGAGTATTGTCAGGCTAATGGCTAAAATGCCAACCTTTGCGGCATGGGCTTATAAAAACAAAATGGGGCATCCTGTTAATTACCCGGATAATAACCTGGACTATTGTGGGAATTTCATGAAAATGATGTTTGCCCTGCCTTCCGAAAAATATGAAGTAGATCCTGTTATTTCCAAGGCATTGGATCAGTTACTTATCTTACATGCGGACCACGAGCAAAATTGCTCTACCTCTACTGTTAGGATAGTAGGATCATCGCAGGCGAGCATATATGCTTCTATTTCTGCAGGAATAAATGCCCTTTGGGGTCCTCTGCATGGAGGGGCCAACCAATCCGTGATTGAAATGTTGGAGTCCATTAAAGCAGACGGAGGAGATTCCAAGAAATATTTGGAAAAAGCTAAGGACAAAAATGATCCTTTTCGCTTGATGGGATTTGGACACAGGGTGTATAAGAACTTTGACCCCAGAGCCAGAATCATCAAAAAAGCTGCCGATGATGTATTGGATAAGCTGGGAATTTCAGATCCCGTTTTGGAAATTGCAAAAGAACTGGAAACTGCAGCTTTAAATGACCCCTATTTTGTAGATAGAAAATTGTATCCGAACGTTGATTTTTATTCCGGGATCATTTACAGGGCTTTGGGTATTCCTACAGATATGTTTACTGTAATGTTTGCCCTTGGCAGACTTCCGGGCTGGATTGCTCAATGGAAAGAAATGAGGGAAAATAATGAACCCATTGGAAGACCACGACAGGTATATGTTGGTTCTACTGACAGGTCTTACGTTCCCATGGATAAACGTTAAGCTTTTGGATGAAAAATATAAACTAAAAAAGGGTCTGTTGACCCTTTTTTTATTTATGCAAAATATAATTAACTAATTTTAATGCTTTGTAAGTATATATTCTAAATATCAACACGGAATTATTGTTTATCAGAATATTTTTACTTAATTTTGCACATTATTATTAAATAAATTTTTCTCCTACGCCGTGGGGTTCCTTATTGTTGATCGACACTGGGATATTTAGGAATACCGTGGCTTTGAGAAGTAAGGAACATTTCATGGAAAACGAATTATTATTTTCAGACCTGGGGGTTTCGGAAGAAATTCTTAGGGCAGTGGAAGATATGGGCTATACCCAACCTTCCCCCATTCAAAATCAAACCATTCCTCTTTTGCTTCAGGGTGCTGATGTCATCGGACAGGCACAAACAGGAACAGGTAAAACAGCCGCTTTCGGCATTCCTATCATTGACAGGATAGATGAAAGTAAAAGCAAACCTCAGGCACTGATCCTCTGTCCCACCAGAGAATTGGCGGTACAGGTAGAGGGTGAAATAGTCAAACTCTCCAAATACAAGAAAAAAATCTCCTCCACCTGTATATACGGTGGTGAAGCCATAGACCGACAGATCCGGAGTCTGAAAAGAGGAGTTCAGATTGTGGTTGGAACGCCTGGCAGGATCATGGATCACATGGGCAGAGGTACCCTAGACCTTAGTCAGGTAGGAGTGATCGTACTAGATGAGGCAGATGAAATGCTTGACATGGGATTCCGTGAGGATATAGAGACCATATTGAGTTCTATGCCAGCAGCCAGGCAAACGGTGTTTTTTTCCGCTACCATGCCCAAACCCATTTTGGAGCTGACCAGGAAATATCAAACCAATCCGGAAATCGTTAAAGTACTCCGAAAGGAACTTACCGTAGAAAATATTTCTCAGTTTTATTATGAAGTGAGGTCAGGACTGAAAACTGACCTGATCAGCAGGCTGATCAACCTTCACCAATACAAGCTGAGTGTTATTTTCTGTAACACCAAAAGGGTAACTGACGAGGTGACGGAAGAACTCAATGCAAAAGGAGTACCTGCGGAAGCATTACATGGAGACCTGTCACAGGCACAGCGGACCAAAGTAATGAATAAATTCAGGAAAGGTCATTGTTCTGTACTGGTAGCAACAGATGTAGCTGCCAGGGGCATAGATGTAGAAAACGTTGAAGCGGTGTTTAACTTTGACCTCCCTTTAGACGAGGAAAATTATGTTCACCGGATAGGACGTACAGGTAGGGCCGGTAAAACGGGAACTGCCATCAGTTTTGTCTCAGGAAGAAGGGATGCCGGTAAAATAAATGACCTGGAAAGGTTTATAAAAACCTCCATTGATAAAGCCGCTCCTCCGTCTGTAGACCAGCTGATTCAAATGAAAAAAGATCAACTGATCAAGGATATCCACAGGCAAATTGCTAAATCCGATGAAAATCAGATTTATGAAGAAGCTATTGGCAACCTTTTGGCAGAGGGGCTCAGTCTGGAGCAGGTTGCCCTTGGATTGGTGAAACTACAGTTGGGAGAAGCTGTAGATAAATTCAAAGAAATGAACTTCACGCCTGACAGGGATCGAAGTTCAGGAAGAGATGACCGCAGGCCCAGAAGGGATCGGGATCGTTCCGATAGGGACCGCAGCAGCAGGGGTCCGCGTTCCAGCGACAGGGGCGGTAGAAAAAACAAAAAAGAAAGAGAACCAAATATGGCGCGCCTTTTCCTGAATCTTGGTAAAAAAGACCGCATTCGCCCCAATGATATTGTAGGTGCAATAGCAGGTGAAACAGGTGTATCAGGTAAAAATATCGGTGAAATTGATATTTATGATAGCTTTTCCTTTGTTGATATTCCCAAGAAGGATGTCACCCATGTGATTAGTGTTATGAATACCAACACCATAAAAGGAAAACAGGTCAATTTTGAAATATCAAAGCCCTGATGGCCCTTATAATAAATGAATAAATTGTTTAAGCCATTCTTATTTTAAGAATGGCTTATTTTTTTTAAAACTTAAATGGGTTTGCGTATAATCCTACCAACTCCGGGGCTGGAAAAAACCCTTCCATCCTATTTTCTAAGATCATTTCGAATTCGGCTCAAAGATTCGGGCTTGAGGTTCAAATAAGAAGCCAGGTATTTCAAAGGTACCTGTTGCAGGTATTCGGGATATTTTCTCATCAGGTTCAGGTACCTGGTTTTAGCATCATCAACAAGCAAAGACAACTCCCGTTTTTCCCTCCACAAATAATATTGTTCTACCGCTATCCTACCAAACTTGTTGCTGATGGGATATTGCTCATATAACTGGTCCAGGAAATTTTTATGTAAAGAAGCCAACACTGTATCCTCCAGGGCCTGAATATGAAATACGCTTGGTTTTTGCTGAATGTAGCTTGCATAGGAGCAATTGAATTCATGCTGAAAAGAGAAATCAAAGCATTTTTCCTCCCCATTGGGAAGTAAAAGGTAATGTCTCGTAAGTCCATCCAGAACAATGGATAGGTAGGGTTCCACTTCCCCCGTATTCAGCACCGTCATTCCCTTTTTGAATACTCTGATCGACAATCCTTCACTGAAAACAGCCCACTCTTCATCACTCATGGGCAAATAGGGAGACAACAGTTCCTTGGCCTTTTTTAAATGATATTCTGTTGATTCCCGGTTTTGCATATCCTATAGAAAAATTTAAAAACATCCTGACGGCTCAATTTAATTAATTAAATAACATAGGTCAATGCTATACATGTTATCGGGTAATACCTTTGGAAGGTAATCAAACGGAAAAATCATGACAAAGAACAGTAAGCAAAAGGCAGGGTTAAAAGTATTGATAAATTTCCTGCAGTATACCTTTCTTGGATCAGCCCTATTGATCATTTTATTGCAGGTGTACATTTATTCTAAATCTGAAACGACTTCCCTAATGGATCAAATGGATCAGATGGAGGGCGCCATTTACCCTTTTGTGGCCTTTTTAGTGGTCACTATACTTAAAAATAAAAAGATAATTCAACCGTACACGGATGAAAAATCATGAATAAATCCTTACTGAAATGGAAGGGTTCCCTCTATTCAAGAACCAAATCCTGCATTTTTCCTAATATTTTGGCTGATAAGGCTTTCCATCAACTCATAGGTTTCCGGAGACAGGCCATGATGTAAAGATTTAGCAATCACATCATCTATCAGTGTCTTTTTTTCTCCAAAATGGCCATCGCCTACATCCAACTGAAAAGAAGACCTGGCATCCTCAGGAAAATGACGGATCAGCTCTTGTGCTTCATTTATATCCTTATGGGAAAGGGCTACCTGATGCTTTTGAGCCAGATTTACTATTTCTTCCATTAACTTCCGCCAGCTGCTCAATAATGCCGGAGATTTCAATATCTCGCCGAAAGTCACCTCATAAGCGGCTGTCAAGGCACCTAAACTGGAAATAAAAAGGAATTTTTTCCACAGGTATTCAGCTACCTTATCGGTCTGTTCCACAGGAATCCGGGCTTTTTGCAAGGCATCAAAAAACCATTGGTGGGTATTATTTTTTGGCTTTCCGGCTACTATTTTTCCTGGACCACCCAAATGTTTTACATGACCAGGCTGTTGAACATTTGAAATCAAATAAATACAGGCATCCAGTACTTCTGCTTCGCCAACCAAAGGTCTTACCTGACTGGCTGCATCTACCATATTTTGCAGCGGGACTACCAGTGTCTTTGCTGAAAACAAGGCTTTATTGCCCATCACGGCTTCCTTCAAAGCCGGAGCTTTGGTCGCCAGCAGCACCAAATCATACGGACCTTCCTCTGCCCCACTGTACTGAAGGTAATCCGGTTCAAGGTGGCAATCATGATCTTCCGAACTAAAATGCAAGCCAGAAGATTGAATAGTCTTATAAGTAGTGCCTCTGGCAATAAAAACCAGTCGAAAAAGATCTTCTTCCCTGTTTAGTGATAATTTCGCTCCGATATAGCCACCTACTCCCCCTATTCCAAGGATGGCAATGCTTTTTTTTGCTTTCATGTGTCTATAATTTGTCTTTAAGCGGTCAGATGGAATCTTTGACGATTAAAATAATCATTGCCCTGTGTGTTTAATGATGATTTTAATCGTGTCGATTTCATGTGTTAATAATCTTTTTTTAATAGGCCACATGGATTCTTTTTTTTATGGTCAAAACCTCTGCCTCTATCCGATCAAAAGTGAAGGAAAAAAGCAGGTATAACAAATTTGGCTACAGAAACCTGGCCGAAATTAAAAATAAATTTACCATAACACGGGAATCCAATCAAAACCGGAGATTCAATTTTTTTAATACCCGGTAAATCTTTATTTTGATATCAAATCCAATTTAAATTTTAAAACCCAGATTATCCGTGAATGATTTTGCAAAAAATTGGCTTTACCAGGAATTCCAACAAACTGGTAAAAACTATGCTTCATTAGAGGAGGTAAATGTGTATGATCCCTCTCATGATGATTTCAGGAACATACAAAATGAATACGATCTGATCGATCAATGGCTGGCACCAGATAAAACCTGCCAATGGGCCGACATTGGATGTGGCACAGGAAACTTTTCTATACATTTCGCTAAAAAATGCAAAAAGATCTTTGCCATCGATATTTCCCAACCCATGCTGGGGCTTGCCCAAAAAAAAGCCAAAGAACAAGGTGTAATGAATATAGAATTTCAACACAGTGGCTATCTGAATTTCAGCTTGCCCGATAAAAGTCTGGATGCCGTCATGAGTTCCCTTTCACTGCATCATTTGCCAGACTACTGGAAAGCAAAGGCTTTGGAAAAAATTTACAGGGCCTTAAAACCAGAAGGAAAATTGTACATTTACGATGTGGTGATTCCGGATATTGATGGAGATGACGGAATTCACGGATTTATTGAACGACAAGCTCATCGTGGCGGAGATTTTCTAAGAGAAGACACCCTTATTCATTTCAAAGAAGAATATTCAACCTTTGACTGGATCATGAAAGGATTAATTACCAAACAAGGTTTCGCGCTTACCCGGGAAATTACCGAGGATGATGTACTGAAAAGGTATCTTTGTCAGAAGGAATGATTAGTATTCTCGAGTAATATGCGTTAGCAATATTATCAGCTACCTGGATAACGTTCGAAATATTGTATGGCATTTTAACATGGATTTCAGTCGACATTTTCATCGGATAAACCTGGTACCTTAACATCAAACACCAAATTTTCTTCTTAAAGGCAGCCTTCCCAGGTGTGGATACACTTTTTTACAGGAAATTTAGGTACCTTTATGTCATGCAAATGATTAAAGGATGGGCCCTTTGCCTGCTGGTATATCCATTTTTGGCTTGTACCAATTTGAAGCCCGTCCAACTGTTTTCCGAAGAGGCTTTAAAGGGATTGGATCAATTCCATGAATTGGATTATGGTTTTACAACAAGTTGCCTCGGGGATTGTACCTTTGAGAGGATCAGCCACTACAGCATTGAAAGGAATATCCAGTGCAATTGTTCCGACTATGAGAAAGCGGATTCATTGGTTAGCGATTTATATCAGACCTTAATAAATTATTGGGATGGATTATACCGTTTATCCTCCTCAGAGTTGATTCGGTATCAGTTGGATATGCCTGCAGCTAGTTTAGCTGGAGCGGGCTGGAACCAACTTGACCCTGAACAGTTGAATGCCTATCA
The DNA here is from genome assembly GCF_010993705.1 of Cyclobacterium sp. SYSU L10401. Lineage (GTDB taxonomy): Bacteria > Bacteroidota > Bacteroidia > Cytophagales > Cyclobacteriaceae > Cyclobacterium. Next base: position 326,993 of record NZ_WOFO01000002.1, read on the forward strand.
AAAACTTTCTGAAATGGGTATAAATGCTGCAGCAGGAAAATACAGAAGGAAAAAATTGGTCCGTTACATGAATGAGGCGGATCCTCACATCAGTTTGATCAGTGAAAAGCTTACTTTTGTATTGGAGAAAAACCTATTGGGAATTCTTGATATACAAGAGGAAAGCTGGTACATGTATTATAAGACCCAGGTATTGGATGCCAGCCTAAATACTATAGAAAAAGAATTAGCTGCTGAAAGGTATTATCAATTGAAGGATAATGCGGCAAGGATCCGCAAAAAAACACTTTTATTGGTACGTATTTTGCACCACCTTTCGGAAACGCATCACTTATTTACGGCTGAAGACATGAATATTAATGGGGATATTTTTAAAGATGGTGTTCGGTCACTGGCAAACGATTTAAATGAATTACATTATGCACTTGAGCAACTGAAGCAATGAAAGAAAGATTGGATAGCGTATTTTTGAGCCAATTGGCGGATGACTTTTTAGAAATAGCCAAGAAATTCAATGATTTCCGCTTTGAAAAAATAAGCCAACAGGAAATCAGCCAGGACACCTTTATAGAAATGGGTAAGAATGCTAGGGTACTGATGGATACAGCCCGGGAAATGAAATTACTCTCCACCCTCATCGTGGAAAAAGAAACAGCAGCGGCACTGCAACATCTTAAAGCCCTCAATCAGGAGATAAAGGAAACCATAACTTCCTTGAAACAAATTCAGGTCGCTTTTGACCTTATCGGTGGACTTGGAGCTTTGGCTCTGGCTATTGTAGAAAAAAACCCCGCCACCATTTCAGACAAAATCAATGGTTTAATGGCCCTGTTAAAAAAAAAAGCAAGCTAAACTCCGACTCCAAAAAATCTCCTCATAAAAAAGTGCCAGGGGAAGGGATTGAAAATGCTTCGCCAGTCTGCTTTTCAAATCATCCCGATATCAGAAGTGATTATGAATTTCCTTAACCAATAGAATACAAAGGTTTAACCCGAAATATGCATTAGGAATTCTATTCCAGACTGAAATTACTTCAAAATCAGTCAATCGTTGCAGTTTTCAACTTCACCATAGCGGTGCTAGTTTGCAAACTGCCTGATTTTCTTGCAATTTCAACCTTCATAACGAAACCTAATACATGATCTGGGTTTAAGCCCTAAGGAAAGGAAGAATTAACCCATTTTAAAATTAAAATTTTGCTATGCTCGGAGAACCCATAGTACCCTTGGGAGCCAGCAATTAACCGGATCCAATAAACACCTGATCTATTTCGTTTCAAAAAAGTAGCCTATGGGTAACCTTTCATATACCAATTTGGGCACGGCCTGTATTAAACCGAGAATTCCTGAAATATTTCATCAATTATTTTTATTTTAGACCGTTCGTTTAATCAAAAAATATAAAATGAAGAAAAACAATACGCCCGATGACAGTAATTCCAGAAGGAATTTTCTGAAAACATCCGCAACTGCAGTTGCTGGATTCTACATTGTACCCCGCCATGTGCTTGGAGGTCCAGGATTTAAGGCTCCCAGTGACAAACTCCGCATCGCAGGAATAGGCGCCGGAGGAAAGGGTTACAGTGATATCAGGAGTTTTTACGAAAGCGGCAATGCAGATATAGTGGCCTTGTGCGATGTAGACCCTGAAAGGGCTTCCCGTAGTATAGAAGCTTATCCTAAAGCTAAGTTTTACAAGGATTTCAGAGAAATGCTGGATAAGGAAGGCAATAACATTGATGCAGTCTCGGTATCTACACCTGATCACAACCATGCCGTTCAAGCCCTAACGGCTATGAAAATGGGCAAGCATGTCTATGTGCAAAAGCCACTTACACATACCATTCAGGAGGCCAGAATGCTAACAGAAGCGGCGGAAAAATACAAACTGGTCACCCAAATGGGTAACCAGGGGTCCTCCGGAGATGGGGTACGGCAGATGCGTGAATGGTATGCTGCCGGCTTAATCGGAGAGGCTACTAAAGTACATTGCTGGACAAACAGGCCCGTATGGCCTCAGGGTGTTCCCTGGCCTGGTGAGTCGGGCAAAAAAGCGCCCAAAAACCTGGATTGGGACTTGTGGTTGGGAACGGCAGAAGAGAAAGGGTATGTAGAAAACCTGCATCCATTCAATTGGAGAGGCTGGTGGGAATTCGGTACGGGTGCACTGGGAGATATGGCGTGCCACATCATGGAACCTGCCTTCCGGACTTTGGATCTCGGCTATCCTACTGAAGCGGAATGCAGTGTAGGTTCTGTGTATACGGGTGAGTTTACCCAGGGGTATTTTCCTAGAAGTTGTCCTCCCTCCTCTCACATTACCCTCAGGTTTAAAAAACCTGGAGGAGATGATTTGGAATTTCACTGGATGGATGGCGGAATCAAGCCCAGCAGACCGGAGGAATTAGGACCCAATGAGCAAATGGGTGATGGCGGAAATGGTGTGATCATTGAAGGTACCAGAGGAAAAATGATGTGTTCAACCTACGGTATTGACCCCAAATTGCTACCTACCTCCATCAATGAAAGTGTAAATGTTGCTCCCACTCTCCCCAGAGTAGAAGGAGCTATCGGTGGCCACTATGCCCAATGGGTAAATGCATGTATAGCCGGGCATGGAAGTAAAGAGTACAAAGAACTCAGTTCTCCGTTTTCTATTGCAGGTCCATTGACTGAATCTGTTCTGATGGGTAACCTGGCCATCAGAAGCTACGATTACAGGGAAGAAAATCCCAATGGAAATGGATACATATACCCGGCAAGAGACATCAAATTGATCTGGGATGGCCAAAACATGAAAATCACCAATTTTGAGCCGGCCAATCAATTTGTTAGCAAATCATATAGGGAAGGGTTTGAATTGCCCACCGTTTAAACCGGATTCAATTTACCATTCCAATAACCAAAGCCACTATTATTTAGTGGCTTTTTTATTTGGGCAGGGTAAAGTAAAAAGTAGTACCCACACCCATTTCCGAATCCAGCCAAATCCTACCCCCGAAATGTTCTACAGTCTTTTTGACTACAGCCAAACCAATCCCCGTGCCCTCATAGGATTCGAAGGAATGCAAACGATTGAACATCAGGAAAATTTTTTCATGGTAGGCTTTATCTATTCCTATGCCATTATCTTCTATTGAAAACAACCATTCGTTCCCCTGGGAATCCAACTTGATTTTAATCAGAGGAGATTCATCCTTTTTGCTGTATTTCAATGCATTTCCAATAAGGTTCTGAAATAGCTGCCCCAACAGGTATTTATCTACCCATACTTCAGGCAAATCTTTATAATGAACTACTGCTTTTTTCTCCCGGATCTGCTTCCGGTATAGGTGCAGTACCTCGTCAAGTAAAAAGGCTACCTGAATACGGGGATTTTCCTCAAGATTCTTTCCCACCCGTGAATAGGTAAGCAGATCCAAAATAATCTGCCTCATCCTGCTGGCACCATCTACAGCAAAATGAATATATTGCATTCCTTTTTCATCCAATCTCTCCCCATACTTGCGACCAAGCAAGGCAATAAAACTACTGATCATCCTCAAAGGCTCCTGTAAATCATGAGAGGCTACATAAGCAAATTGTTCCAGTTCCTCATTAGACCTGGATAAGTCATGGGCTTTCTTCTCAAGTGCCTGATTCAGTTCATGCTGTTCTTTGCTTTTTTCTTCCACCAACATCTTAAGTTTTATCGGTTCAGTAGTCTTTTGGTAAACAAAAAGCCCAACCATACCGGCGAAAACCAATCCAAAAACCAAAAATATGAGGGTATTTCTGAAATAGGTAGGATGCCTTAACTTAACATAGAGGTACCAATCTCCTTCTTCAAAAAATGCTTTATGAACTATTCCTGTTTCAAAATCAGGGTCCTTTTCAAAATCGAACAAGGGATAAGCATCAAACCCATCCAGTTTGGCCAGTTGATAGATATAGTTTTCACTCATCCCCTTATCATCAATTTGCAGGGAACTCTTGAGTGTTTCCATTCTGATGATCACAGCGGTAAAGCCCCAGAAAAGACCGTCTTTGAATACAGGTAATCTCCCTACCAGACCCAAACCTCCCTGCCTGAGTTCAAAAGGACCCTCAAAATACAATTTCTTCCGTGCAATCGCCGAATCAGCTGCTTGAAGGTGATTGATGTCCTCAAAAATATTATAACCGATTACTGATTCATTACCTTCCAGAGGAAAGGTTTTGATAATGGTTTCCGCTTCCACCAATTGAAGGGCGTCCAGGGTAGCATTTTGACTTAAAATTTTCCGACTAAGGGATTCAAAATCACTTTCTGTCAAACCTTTTTCTACCATATAAGCGAGCAATTCCGTGGAACTGACACTATTGGCCAAAGAGATAGACAAAAGGTTCTGTACTTTGGAAGCTTCCTCCCTGACCAGCATGGTTTCATTGGCCTTTTCCATCGTATAAATCCGCTTTGACAGTAAAAGTGCCAACAAACTCAACGACAAGAAAACAGTCCAACCCCATTGTAAGGGAGTAAATTCCTTAAACCTTTTCCACACTGTCATTTTCCACTTTTGGCCAAGTAAAATAAAAAGTACTCCCTTTTCCCTCCTCCGATTCAACCCAGATCTTACCTCCCAGGTTTTCAATGATTTTCTTGACGATAGCCAGACCCATACCCGTCCCTCCATACTTTTCCTTGTTGTGAAGACTTTGGAAAATAATAAATATTTTCTCATGAAACTGAGGATCAATCCCCAAACCGTTATCCGTTATCGCAAAAAGCCAGGTATCCTTTTCTGAACTGGCAGAAATGTGAATCTTTGGAGGCACCTGCTCCTGGCTGTACCTCAACGCATTTCCTATCAGGTTGCTAAACAATTGCGTCATGGGTGATTTATAGGTAATCAGAGCAGGTAAATCCTGGTAAGTGATGCTGGCCTTTTTTTCTGAAATAATCTTTCGGTGTAGCAGGCAAACCTCATCCAAAACTTCATCCAAGTGGATGATTTTCAACCCTTCATCATTTTTACCTACCCTGGAGTACTCCAGCAAATCAAGGATAATCTGACGCATGCGCCTGGCACCTCCTACGGCAAAGTTGATGTATTGGTGGGCTTTTTCATCCAGCACATCTCCGTACTTCTTTTCCAACAGCCCGATAAAGCTGCTGACCATTCGCAGAGGTTCCTGTAAATCATGGGAAGCCACATAGGCAAACTGTTCCAATTCCTTGTTGGAAATTTCCAGTTCTTTGGCATGTTGTTCCAACTGCTGATTCAAGGCTTGCAGGGACTCCTCATATTCCTTTCGATAGGAAATATCTGTCATGGCACCAACCACCCGGCTTACCCTGCCTTCCTGGTTTCTGATAAAAACCGCCCGGTCCATGACGAAGGCATAATATCCATTGGCCATCAAAAACCTGTACTCCTCAAACCAGCTCGTCAGGGTTTCACTTTTAAAAAATTGCTGTATTTTATTGGCCACCTTTTCCCGATCATCCGGGTGAATGAAATCCACTAGAAGATCCAAGGTAGGTGTAAGGGAATCCAGATCATAACCAAACAAGGTGCTAAACCCTTTTCCCCAAAACAACCGGCTATTTTCGACATCGAAATCCCAGATAGCATCATTGGTAGCCTCCGCAATTTTTTCAAATCGCTCATTTGATTGGCGGACATTTTCAAATGCCATTTTCTCCTTCGTAACGTCCTTGACAAACACACTCAGTCCATCTTCTGAAGGATAGGCGTTTACCTCCAGCCAACTATTCAAAGGTTCAAAGTACTCTTCGATATGAACCGGAGACTTCGTTGCCAGTGCATGAAGGTATTGCCTCTGAAATTTAAATTTCTTTGCATCGGGAAATACTCCAAACAAGTCCTCTCCCAAAAGACTGGCTCGGTTTAAGCCCATAAGCTGCTCTGCCCTATGGTTCCAATAGCGAATTTTCCAGTCCTTATCCAGTGCAAAAAAAGCCTCTCCAATACTTTCTAAAATGGCATTTTTTTCCTCAAAGGATTGCTGTAGTGCCAATTGGCTTTTTCTTCGCTGAATGGCTGAGGAAAGGTTAGAGACAATGGTTTGCAAAAAGGACAATTCATTTTCAGACCAACTCCGCTCTTTGGCGCAATCGTCAAATCCCAACAATCCATTTAACTCATTGTCTATCATGACTGGCGCAGCTAAAGTGGAGACAATACCCTGGGACTCCAGTATATCTTTCAATTTGCCGGATGGCAAATCCTTCCGATTCTTTGCAAAGGTTTCTCCGTTTTTTAGCCGTTGATAGATGTCAGGATAATCATCCAGAGGCATATTTTGGAGATCGGGATTATGAAGTTGAGAAGGTATTCCTTTTCTGGACCATTCAGCTGTTTGACTGATTACCGGCATTTCATTTACAGGGTGTAGGTGACATTGAAAAAAATACACCCGATCGACGCTGATCGCTTTTCCCGTTAGTTCCAAGACCTCATTCAAAACCTGATTCCAATCCCCTACCAATAAGAACTTACCAATCACCCGGGAAATTACTTCCAATAAACGGTTATTTTTGGTAAGTTCGATTTCATTGGTTTTTTGCTTATGAATATCCTGAAAGGATCCGAACAATCGCCTACACTTGCCATCTTCATACTCTGCTTTCCCTATGCTTCTTACCCATTTTTCATTCCCCGCATAGGTAATTAGTGGAAGTTGCACATCCCATGGATTACCTGATTGAATCGTTTCATTAATGGTCTCTTTTAAAAATTCCCTGACATCCGGACGATAAAAATTTATAGCTTCTTCAAGTGTCGGAAATTGATCCTTGGGGAGTTCGTAAATTTCCCTGGAAGTTGATGAGAGAAACAATTTATTGTTTATCAAATCTATCTCCCAGCTTCCTACCCGGGAAAGCTGGGAAGCATTATCCAGTAACTCCTGCAATTCCACCATCTCGGTAATATCGTGTCCGTAGGAAAAAACCAATCCTTCTTCTCCAAAAACTTCGGAAGAATTCCAGGAAATCCATCGAACAGCTCCTGACTTGGTACGGTAGCGGTTTACAAAATTCCGGGTCTTTCGTTCGCTCGAAAACATTTCCGGCATCTCACTTTTTGTTTTTGCCAGGTCTTCAGAATGAATAAAATCCGTAAATGGTTTTGAAACCAACTCTTCGGATGAATAGCCCAATAACGCACAGAAAGCAGGATTAACCTTTACGAAATAACCATCAGGATCCGTGATGGCCAGAATCTCGGGTGCACTTTCAAATAACAACATCATTTCTTCTTCCTGCTGTTTCCGCTTGATCTCAGCCCCCAAAAATGCTCCCAAAGGATGGAATACCTGACTATCGATCAAATTGTCACCACCCTGTTTCTCTCCAAAAAGCAACACCACGCCCACCACTTCCTCTTTTTGAAAGAGAGGAATTCCTGCGGCCTCTCTCAAATTCCCCGAAGTGATCAGCTTTTTACGGTTAAAGTATGAAAGGTCCGATAAATTTTCGAAAACCTGCAGGATTCCATCTTGCCATATCTTGCCCGGGAGCCCGCTTCCATAAGCGAAACTACCGGTATTCCCAGCTATTTGAGCCAGTTTATCGTTTTGCCAATGGCTCTGAACCAAATTAATCCGCTTGCCCTTGATACCGACCATCCAGATTTCTCCACCCGAATAGCCTCCATAGCGGGATAGATAGGCCAAAACTCCAGAAAGTGTTTCATTTAGGTTGATTTCATTTTTGAAGAAACTGGAAACTTCATATTCCATTTCCCGTAGAAGCGACGCTTTTTTTACTTCCGAAACATCCCGCAATACACCAATCATTCGCACAGGTTTTCCCGACTCGTCCCGGATCAGATGCCCGATCTCCTCGGTATACAAGTAGCCACCGCGTCTATGACGAAAGCGAAAATCTTTGTGCCAACGGTTTTGATCAGAATCAGATAAAAAATTATCCCAGTCCCTTTGGTGGTTTGCGGAATCAATAGGATGCATAAATTTCGGCCAGTCGGAGATTTTTCTAACTTGCTCTCCTTTTTCAAAACCAAAAATTCGGTAAAAACCCTCTCCCCATTGGAATTCATCGGCCACTACATCCCATTCGTAAATAGCATCTTTGGTGGCCCTATTTACATATTCATACCGCTCATTATTTTTCTTGAGCTCCCTTTCGAATTCGATCCGCTCGCTGATATCAATACCCATGCATTGTATCTCCTGAGGATTCCCGTGGCCATCCACCATACAAATAAAATCCCATAGGGTGGTAACCGTACCTCCCCCCTGCTTAGGTTTATCAATTTCGATTTTGAAAACTTTTTCCGGAAGGGCCAGGCATTTCTCTACAATAGCAATCACCCTTTCCTGATCATGCTCACAGATGGAGGGCATGCAACTTTTCCCGATAATTTTTCCATCAGGATAAATCCATCCAAAGTCGGCTATGAATTTTTTATTTACATACGTATAATTTCCTTCCAGATCGGTCCTGATGACAAAATTGGTTTGTGATTCGTAAAATCCCCTATACCGGGCCTCACTCGTTTTGAGTTTTTCCTGGGTCGCAATCAAATGGGTAATATCTATGCTGTTAATTACGACTCCTTTGACTGCCTCATCTTCTACCAGATTGGTAGCCACACTTTGAAGCCAGCACCAACCTCCACCTTTTACCCTGTATCGGTATGGGGAAGATTTTATCCGTTTCTGATGAGCTATATTCCTAAACTCACTTTCAGTTTTTTCCAAATCATCAGGATGAAAAAATTCACTGGCCCTTTTGCCGATGAGCTCCTCTTCAGAAAAACCTACGATTTGTGGGAAATTTGGACTGACATATAGGTATTCTCCATCCAGGTTTAAAATAGCCGTCAAATCCGCCCCTTCCTGAACCATGGCTCTAAATCTTTTTTCACTCAAGGCAAGTTTCTTATCAGAAACTATTTTCTCGGTTACATCTCTTGAATTGGCAACTACACCTTGTATAGAGGGGTCATCCATCATGTTGGTCGCCACTGTTTCAATCCACCTCCAGCTACCGTCCAGGTGTTTAAACCTGAAGGGTGGAATGGCAATTCGAAAAGAACTTTCTAAAGCAGAAAAATAAGAAATAATCGTATCCTTATCCTCAGGATGAATAAAATCAAAAGCATTTTTATCAATAAAGTCCTGCGGAGATACACCTAAAATATTGGTAGATGTGGGGCTTACATAGCGGTAATTGCCTTCAACATCCAAAATAGCGATCAGGTCACTTCCATTTTGCACCAGAGACCTGAAACGTTGTTCACTTAATTGTAATTCCTTTTCAGCCAACTTCCGTTTCGTTACATCCACCATTAATCCCCGGAGGAAAGTCTCACCATCTTTCTTGTTGATGGTAACCATATCATTGAACCATACTTCACTCCCATCAGCGGCAAACATCCGGTATTCAATATTATGGTTGCGACCCTTCTTTATCTCACGTTTGGTAAATTCGATCACCCTATCTTTGTCTTCGGGATGAAGGTGATTTTCCCAAAAATTTGCCTCTGATTTCCAATCCTCCGGAGAATATCCCAAAATTGCGGTAGCCTTTGGGCTGACATAGGTCAGCTTAAAGTGCTGATAATCAGATTCCCAGACAATACCATCGATGGTACTGATCAAATCCTGGATTTTCTCATTGGAAGATTGAAGCTGATTACGACTTACTTTTTGGTCTATATAGATACAAATATTCTGGATAACAATTTCTAAAAGTTGGTATTCTTCCTTATAAAATGGGTTATCCTGAAGATCAGGCGCGTTATCCTGGTAAGCTACTGTTATTTTCAGGGTTTTTCCTTCTTCTGTACTACAACTGGCAGTTTGTATCCATCTAGAGGGGTTGAAATCTGGCGTAGAAAAATTTTCTTGCCCATGCTGGATCCTGGCAGCAGCAAGCTGTGGGAATCTCCATCCTGAAGGCAAAATTTCCACTGCTTTTTCAAGAAATGTATTAACATCGTATCCAGAGTTCCTCAATTGGGTGATCTGATGCAGGCATTGTTGTTCTTTTATTCTTTCCTTGAGTGAAACTAAGGTGTCATCCAGTTCCCTCTCTGCCAATTTTCTATCCGTAATATCGGTATGCGTACCCGACATCAAGAGCGGCTTGCCCTCAACTGACCATTTCACTACCCTTCCCCTGTCATTGATCCACACTTCGTGACCCTTTTTGTGGATCATGCGGAGTTCTATATCATAATATTCCGTCTTTCTATCAAAGCAATCTTTGAGGGCCGCATCGGAATGTGCCACATCATCCGGATGTACCAGCTTGTACCAGGTATCCATGTTTACCGGCTGCAATTCTTCCAGGGTATAGCCTACAATTTCCGCCCACCTGCTGTTGATCCGAACTTCACTGGTCTCAATATTCCACTCAAAAGTACCCACCCTGGTGGCTTCGATGATATTATTTAACCTGTTTTTTTCCTCCTGAAGGCTATCCTTGGCCTCTTCCAATTGGAGCTGCTTTTTTCTCAAATCCAGCAACTTGATTACCTGATCAGCCAAAGCTTTTAAAGAAGATTTTTGGCTGTCATTGATTTCCCGGGCTTGGGTATCAATCACACACAAAGCTCCAAAGGCCTGTCCATTGGATGCGTGCAGGGGTACTCCTGCATAAAATACAATCCCGGGGCCACCCAGCACCAAAGGATTATCCCTGAAACGGGGGTCTTTTCGTGCATCCCTTACAATAAAAATATCCTCTTTGCTATTGACTGCCTGTAAGCAAAAAGATTGGTCTATGGGAGTCTCCTGAAGATCCAATCCGCGGTGCGCCTTAAAAAATTGCTTCTCGGTGGTTAAAAAAGTAATCAATGATACCGGTGCCTGACAGATTAACGAAGCTAAACCGACAATATCATCAAATTCCTTCTCCGGAAGTGTATCCAGAATTTGGTAGGATTCCAGTTCCCCCAAGCTTATAAAACCCTCATTCCCTTCCATATAAAACAAAAATTTGCACTAAGTACTCCTGATTATTCGAACACCGGTAAAATAATTTAATCTCATACCTAAGGTACTATATCTATTCAAATGACCAAATTTTTATCAAAAAACAATATGAACATTAAAATAGTGTACCCACCATTAAAAATACAAATTTACCTAAATGTTTGTCTTAATACCAGCCATCACAAACTAATAAAGCCCTTTTCAATGGATTTTTACCGAAAGAATACCTGTACTTTGCTTTTAAATTAATAGTTTTGATTCAAAAAATTATCTCCTCAAAATAAATGAAGGCGAAAAAATAGTATACGAAAACTTTTAACCAATTAAAAAATCAACCGGTATATCATAATAATTTAAACCTATAATTCTATTTTTTTATTTTTTTCTGATGAGTCATAAATCCCTAAGATCAAAGCCAGGGATCTTCTGGCATCTTTACCGGTTACCATAGGAGTCCTGTTTTTCCGAATGGCTGCCACCATGTCCTCCACCTGTCCCTGGTGCAATTTATAGTCTATCGCCATGGGGTCTGAGGCACCGCTTCCTCCCGGATTGGTTGCGACTAAGGGCTTATCTTCCTCTCCTTTTACATTCCAGGCCACAATTTTCCCCGCTTCCAGAATGATATTTCCTTTATCCCCATAGATTTCCAGCCGCTCAGGGTTACCGGGGTAAAGGGAGGTACCACCGGTAATGGTTCCCAGGGCCCCATTTTTGAAGTTAACCACGGCAGCACCCAAATCCTCTCCCTCGATTTCGTGGACCATGGTCCTCACCTGACCATATACAGCAGCAGCATCTCCCATAATATCCAACAACAAATCAATGGTATGCACCCCCTGGTTGATCAGGGCTGCTCCCCCATCCCCTTCCTTGGTTCCTTTCCAGCTACTGGATGTATAATAGGAGGGATCCCGGTACCAATTAATGGCAGCTGTTCCCATCAGCAGTTTCCCTATTTTACCTGCATTTACAGCCTCCTTCAGTTGCAGGTAGCCAGGCTTTAACCTGTTTTGAAAAATTACACCCAATTTAACTCCCCCTTCCTCACAGGCCCGTATCAATTGATCAGCCCGTGCCAGGCTCACCTCTATGGGTTTTTCCAAGAGGATATGTTTTCCTGCCTTAGCCGCAGCAAGGGCAGGCTGCAGGTGCTGTCCGCTATGGGTACAAATGCACACTACGTCCAAATCTTTCCTTGCTAAAAATTCATCCAGGTCATGGTCTGCCGGTACCTTAAACTTTTCAGCAGCTTGTTTGGCCCGCTCCCTGGTGGAACTGCATACTGCCAGCAATTCACTGCCTTCACAAGCTGCTATGGCTGCAGCATGCATTCCGGCTATGGCCCCTGTTCCTATAATCCCAAATCCTAATGGTCTGTTTTGAGTCATCTTCTTCTTACGCTTATTTATTGTAATAATTCTTTGTTATTTCTTCCATTACCCAATTGGTTCGTGCTGCGGTCTCTCCCGTACTTGGACTGGCATTTTCCCTACCCAATAATTCTTCTACAATTGATTGTATCAAAAAATACTGAATATTTTCGGGCATGTCAAACGTAAATTCCTGTGCTTCTTCCCCGTCTTTACGGAGGGTAAGCGAGGTGCCCCAAAAACAGGGGAAACTGATTTCACCTGCCGTACCAATAATCTTGATCTCGTCTTTTTTCGATGATTCTCCCGTGGTAAAACACCAGTTTCCATTACCCAAAACCCCGCTTTCAAACTTAAAATTAGCCAATACGATGTCTTCTGCCGGGTATTCACCGGCCTGGTTCCCGGCTATTCCACTGACCTCGGTTATGGGACCAAACAAAAAATCCAGGTAATCCAACTGATGAGAACCCAAATCGTAAAAATATCCCCCTCCGGCTACCTCAGGATCAATGCGCCAGTTGGCTGCCTTATCCTCCTTCATGTCCGGATGCCTGGGTTGGTTGATGGTAATGTTGACATAGCGGACCTCTCCGATTTCTCCTGCCTCGACCAGTTCTTTTACTTTCAGAAAATTGGGTAGGGTTCGACGGTAATAAGCGACAAATAGCGGCACTTCCGCCGCCTGACATACCCGGATCATTTCCTTGCATTCCTGGTAATTACGGGCCATCGGCTTTTCGACATAAACCGGCTTTCCCGCTGCTGCTGCCTGTTTAGTCAACTCCAGGTGGGCATTGGGAGGAGTGGCGATGTAGATGGCATTGACCTCCGGATCGTTGATCAGCTTTTGGGCATCATCATACCATTTGGGAACCCCATGTCTTCGGGCATAATCTGCGGCCTTTTTCCCATCCCGACGCATGACCGCCACTAAGCTGGAGCCCTTTACCTTTTGCATGGCTGGTGCACTTTTCTTCTCACAAACATCCCCCACACCAAGAACACCCCATTTTACTTCTTTACCTTCCATTTTCTTCATAAGGCTAAACTTAGGAAAAAGTTTTTAAATGTGTAACGATGGCAGCAGTAGATTTCTGCTTACTACCAAATCAAATTCAAAAACAGTATCAGGGAATCATCACTTCCCAAAAACGGGTTTTCTTATCCTTTCCCCCTGAGCCGGATACTTCCAGCGTAACATTGTAATGTACTCCGGATTCAGGATACTGATAGACAGGATGTTGCTCCCTGGAATAATCACCATTTCCAAAATCCCAATTCCATGCTTCAATTTCTCCTTCCGACTCATCTTTAAAGGCTACCGTCCTATCCTTATTCTTTACCAAAGCAAAAGACCAGTCCGCCTTGATTTCAGGCATTTGGTCCTTCTCCAGCGGCATCAACCGAAAGGCGCACAAATAGGAAGCGTCCGATACCATTCGGGTGTCGTGGGATAAATTGTAATGTCCATCTCTGTCTCCCCCATCAAAATCCAAAACAGACCAGGACAAGCCGATTACCTTGTTTTCATATAGCTGTGATTCCACTGCCCGCTCCGGCCCCTCATAGGGGGCATGGTCATAAGGAGTAATCCAGAATTCAAGGGTCAATTTTCCTGATTCTCCCTGTTTAAAATCAAAATCATAGGCCTGGTGGGCATGGGGAAAAGCAGCTATCCAAGGCTGGGAACCCCAAATCATCACCCAGCTGCCGTTGACCGGGGGAGTGAAAATATGGTAATTCTGGGCGTGATAACCGCTGAATTCCAGGTGATTTTGGATATGATCCGGATGATTCCCCCACTTTCTGGCTTCCGGATGCAGGGGATTATAAATAAAAGGCCCTCCGGAGAAATCACCGTCAACCACAATTTCGAAAATATCATTGAGGTACCCTTTAGGATTAAACCGTTCGAAATCCCAAAAATCGTCATAGGCCTCGTATAAAAAATATAACCGGTTCATACCTTTGACCCATCCTACTTTCACCCGAACATCGATGTCGGTAGTGTCAATCTCAGTCCCATGCCCATCTTCGGTATCCTTTAGTAATGAAGTGCCATAGGTGTAGGAATCGGGCACCTTTTCCCAATCACCTGCTTTGCCGTCTATATGCGGCATCGTCTCAGGTGAAAACTGATAAATCTTAAATACCCTGCCATCCCTGGCGGTGGCATAGGATCCTTCGCTGGCTTCCTGAGACCAGACCAGTGAGGCGCTGCATAACAGCATGCTCCACATCAAACCAAAACGCCATCGATTTCTTGAATCCATCCTTAGTCATATGTTTTATCTACCACCGGTATTTCATCACCATGCCAGGGGAAGGCATAGCTCGGAGCATTTTTAAAGCGGGACATTTCTAATTCCAGCTTTACCACCGACCCGGGGCTTACCACTGCCTCAAAAAATGAATGATTAATCGTATCAAACTGGTATGGATATTTTTCAATTTGATTCACCCTCTTTATTTGGTGCTCACCAAACATGCCGCCCTGAATAATGACCTTTTTGGTTTTCGTAGGATGAAGGTTGACCAAAGTAAGGGAAATTCCGGCCTCCGTTATTTGTTCCACCAGGGCAGCCATATCTGCCGGTATGCCAGACCGCTGATTCTCCGGATCAAAATACCGGACAGAGGTATGGAGTAGCCCACCATGGTAAATGTGATTGGGAGCTCCAAGCATGGTTTGCACGATACCTTCCAGAATTACCGGATTGAGGTTTAGCCAATGATGAACGTCCTGTTGATCCGGAGTAGTAGTATCCGTTCTGATCTTCTCCAGTCGGTTTTGCATTTCCTGATAGGTCGCTTTTAGGATATCAACCGGATAGTTGGGCACCTCTCCTTCCAAATACCCCAACCAGGTTGCCGTATTCCTTTCTTCACCCTTACCTTTAACGTAATTTAGCTGCAACATTTCCTCCGGATCCAACAATTCTTTTACCCTTTCCCAGTCCTTCTTTTCTCTGGACATGTACCAGATATGGGTGGGATACATGGCTTGTAAGGGTCTGTAATCGTACCAGCCGCTTTGATCGTACCGATGGGGTAAAAGTTTTTTACCATCCTCCTCTCTGGCCTCCCGGCTGATGGCTTCAATGACAGAATTGGGCAATTCCAGGTAACGGTCATCGCCTGATACCAGGTACGCATTGGAAGCTCCAATGGTGGTAGCCTCCAGTTTATTCCGGACACCATGCGGCCACTTCCATCCGTAATAACCACCCCACCAATTGCCATCCATGTGTTCGCCAATCTGTCCGGACAAGCCTACATTGTCCGGAATGATGCCTTCGTTTTTTTCTACCCGATCCATCCAGGCTTGTACATACTCCAGCACCCAATTTTTGTATTTGTCATCTGCGGTATACATATACGCATTCAGCATCAAGCTGGTAGCCGCCAGGTTCAACGGCACGTCCCCTTTCATCATCCTTTCGTTTAACGCTTCCAGGATATAAGCGAATTTTTCGTCGTTGTTCCAGTCTTTTCCTGAAGTGACATGGGGTATATCGTCGTAAGGCAGGGGGTAATTGGAGAGGATAGGCCTGTGGGTAACCCAATCTTCGGCTGTGTTGATCATTCTGGGACCCAGGCTTCCATTTAAAGGGGAGCGGATGATTTTCAACTCACTGTCAAAATTGGAATTCTCAGTGCCATCATCAAAATATAAAGCCGCAAACTTCAATGCCCTTTCCCTCATTTTTCTATCTGTGGGATCTGCCAAACCAAAAAAGTAAAAATTGGTATAGGCCTCTCCGTGATGCATCCAATCGTAGCCCGCATCAAATTCATCAACGATCTGACCATATTCGGTAAACTGCCGGGTTACTCCCTCCCATAATTTCCTGGAAAGCTTGTCCATTTCCACTGGCCCTCCCAGGGCGTAATACAGAGGGAAATTGTAAAAACTTTCATAACCATCGTCCGATCCATCCATTCCCGGCCATTCATCCCGCCATATCAAGCTGCCATCCGGATGGGTGTATTTCTCCACGAATTCGATAGCCGCCGGATAGAGCGCATCCATTAACTGCCTTTGCAACAGGGCCCATTCCGGTGGCGGAGAAGGCGCATTGTAGGGTACCGATTTCAGATGATCCGTTTTCACCTGGGAAAACCCAGGGTAAATCAGAAAAGAAAGCAAAAATACCAGGCCAGGTTTCAGCAATGTTTTCATTTTCAGGAATATTTTGGAAAGGGAATATAGCAAAAGTTCCCTTCAAATTGAAATTCGCGAATAGTTAGGAAGGCTTAATATCACGGCTGTCTAAAATGTATTATAGGAAATATGTTGCATCAAAGACCATTTGTTTTTACCTTTTTGACACATACAACCAAAATTCCTATTCCTCTAAGTAAATTATGAGAAACTCCTTAAATATATCTCCAAGTTTTAGCCAAACGGTTTGGTTTATCCTGGTTATCCTTTTGCCCCTTTATCCCTGTTTTTCTCAGGATTACCCACAATTAACCGAACCATTCAGGTTGAGTCAATTACAACCCAGTCAGGAAAAAGTGAAAGTGGTGATAGATACGGATACGTATAATGAGATTGACGATCAGTTTGCGGTGGTTTATGGGTTGCTTTCACCGGACCAAATGGAAGTACAGGCCATCTATGCGGCACCTTATCTCAATAACCGTTCTGTAAGTCCCAAGGATGGGATGGAGAAAAGCTTTGGGGAAATTGAGCGGCTGTTGGATAAATTGGCCATAAAGCGGGAAAATTTTGTTTACCGGGGTTCGGATGCCTTCCTTGAAAGCCTGGATAAACCAATTGAAAGCCCGGCTGCCCAGGATTTGATTAGCAAAGCAATGAATTCGGATGGACCCCTGTATGTCCTTACTTTAGGTGCCCCAACCAATGTAGCCTCCGCCATACTTTTAGAGCCGGAAATCATCCACAAAATTGTAGTGGTATGGCTGGGAGGCAAAGGGCTAAATTGGAAAACTGCCACCGAATTCAACCTGATGCAGGACCCCATAGCCTCCCAGGTGCTTTTTGACTCCGGCGTACCCCTGGTGCAAATCCCCACCCAGCCGGTTACTTCCCATTTGTTGACCACCGTTGCCGAAGTGGAAACTTACCTGAAGGGTCAGGGTGCGATTGGGGATTACCTGGTAGAAATTTTTAATGACTACCAGCCAGAAAATGGATTTGGCTGGTCTAAGGTGATTTGGGATATTTCAGCCATCGCCTATGTGATTAATCCGGGATGGTTCAATACCGAGATCAGAAGTAGTCCTATCCTTACAGATGAACTTACGTACAGTGTAGACCATACCCGACATTTATACCGGGTAGCCAATTACCTGAACAGGGATGCCATTTTTGGAGACCTCTTTCGGAAAATACAGGAGTACAGGGTCCAATAATTTGGATATCGATGATTCGTTTCCAACACTCCAACATCCCTGGTTAATGTCGGTACGGACCGGGCTGATTTCGCTTGCCAATAGGATCAGCTTCTAAACCTATTTTCCAGTTTCTTACGTTAGTAAAGTGAGCCCTTACGGGATACTGATTGCAAAAATTATTGGCGAAGACCCGCAATACAAATGATGATAAGAAACATAAAAATAATATTAATAAGTGCACTGGCTTTTCTGGTTTTAGCTGCCCTGGCCTTTTCAGAGCGTACTATTCTGGAGAAAGTGGCCACCAACCTGTCTGTCTGGAAGACCAATTTTGCCCCGGAAAAAGTTTACCTGCATCATGACAAGTCTTACTACATGGCAGGAGAAATTATATGGCTGAAGGGCTACCTTGTTCATGCATCCAACCTGAAACCGAGTTCAAAAAGTAGGATCCTTTACGTCGACCTGGTCAATGAAAAACAGGAGCTTATCAAAAAACTCAGGCTTGAGTTGGATCAGGGAAAAACAAGGGGAGATATTTCACTTCCTGAGGAGCTGGCGGAGGGTCGGTATTACTTGCTTGGCTATACCAATTGGATGGGTAATTTTGACGAAACGCCCTATTTTCGCAAGGAAATATATGTCTGGCAAGCTGATTCCGAAGGGAGTGAAACACAAAAGGAAAAAAATACCCCGCCAGATTTCCAGTTTTTCCCGGAGGGGGGGAATCTGGTCGCTGGTATCCCCGGAAAAATAGCCTTTAAAGCAACAAACCCTGACGGAAAAGGAATGGAAGTCTCGGGAGAAATACTTGATGATTCAGGGACAAAAATAACGGAATTCAAATCCCGGCATGACGGTATGGGTTCCTTTAAAATCACACCCTCAGCTTCTGAGGAATACGTTGCCAGGGTAAACTTTTCAAATGACCTGACTCAAAACATCCCTTTTCCGGAAGTTGCTGAAAAAGGATACACCCTGTCCATTGTCCACCTGGAAAACAAGCTGAGGATTACCACAAGCTCTAACCTAGAGGAGTCTGAAAACCTTTTGCTAACGGGCATAGCCCGGGATGAATTGCTTTACAATGCTTCAATAATGATTCCTGCGGCAGGAGACACTGTCATGGAAATTCCAAAATCAGCATTCCCCACAGGTATCGTAAGGTTCACTTTGGCGAAGGAATCGGGAGAGCCATTAAATGAACGCCTGGTATTTATAGACCATGACGATCAGGTTAAATTAAGCATACAACCCAACCAAACGCAATTTTCGAGCAGGGAGCAGGTGGAACTTGAAATTGTCGCCAAAGACCAGGCAGGAAACCCTGTAACTGAAGAATTTTCACTGGCTGTCACGGATGATCAGATGGCCGGAATTTACAAAGATGAGATGGATATACAATCCTACCTTATGCTGGCCTCAGAGGTAAAAGGTCATATCGCCTCCCCCGGTTATTATTTCGACAAGGAAAACGAAGACAGGCATGAAGTGCTGGATTTGCTGTTGATGACGCAGGGCTGGCGGGGATTTACTTGGGAAAAAATGATTGCAGACGATTTTCCCGATATCACCCATTCCCCGGAATTCAGTATCAATATCAATGGCTACCTGAAGAAAGATAATGGTGACCCGGTAGTGAAGGGGGATGCCATTTTGTTCTTAAAGGACAAGTATGAAACATTTATTGCCACTGAAACCGATGAGAATGGGCGTTTTGCTTTTGAAGGGTTTCATTTCAGGGATTCCATAGATATACTGATACAGGGTGCTGATGCGCGTGGAAGGAAAAACAATGTTAACTTGAGCTTATCTGATGAAACATTCGCTCCCTCCCTTCCGGAAAATATCCCCCCATATTGGAACAAGGAAATGAGGGAAATCCCCAGGGAGAAACTTACCCCTACTCAGCCCTTATTTCAGGGCATTTCCTCCGAACCAGGAGGACTGGAATTGGGAGAAGTATTACTGGAAGAAGTAGTAGTTGAAGGAAGCGCTGAAATTTCCACAACAAGGTCACTCCATAGCAATGCAGATGTAGTGATAGAACCCAATCAATTGCCCGTAGCCCCATCAGGAAACATATTGGAGGTATTACAGGGAAGGGTAGCGGGCTTACGGGTAATTCCGGGAGGACCCAATCAGTTCAGAGCGGTCATCAGGGGACAAGGCTCCCCCCTATATTTACTGGATGGGATTCCTGTGGACGAGAGCATGCTTCAAAGCATCAATCAGTTTGACATCAGTAGGATAGAAATCCTGAAAAGTCCGGGTAACGTCGGGATTTACGGAGGCAGGGGAGCCGGCGGGGTGATTGCGCTTTACACCCGCAGGGGACCGGATGAAACAGAAATGCAGGAACCGGGCGATCACATTCAGGTGTACCGGATCGGAGGCTTTAGTAAATCCAGGCAGTTTTATTCTCCGAAATATGGCGAGGGCCAGGAAGTGGATCGCCCGGACAGAAGGAGTACCCTCTACTGGAACCCGAGTGTCCGAACGGACGAGCAGGGTAAAGCTACCGTGAGTTTTTATACTGCTGACAAAAGTAGTTTATACCGGATCGTCGCAGAGGGGATCACAGATAAGGGAGCAACTGCCCATGCAGCATTGAATATAGAGGTTTATTGAAAAATTTTTGATACCTACCTGAAATCCGCAAAACTTCAGGTGTTTTGAAAAAATACCGGGGGCAATCAAACAGCCTGTTCTTTTTTAGCAATTCTGCCTTGAACTGCTTAATTTAGAATACCCATAGGCCAATAAACCCAAGTCCGCTGATGAAAATAAAAATTACCACGCTCCTATTTTTTTTATTAGTTCATTCTATTTCCCTGCTTTCCCAAACCCTACAGCCGGATCCCCCGCTGGTATTTCCCCAGCAATTTGTCCATCCGGGCATGCTCCAAAACCAGGCCGATTTGGATTTCATGAAAGCCAAAATACAATCAGGAGACCAAAAGTGGCTGGCTGCCTACCAGCGCTTGAAGGAAGCCGCTTCCCTGAATTTTGAACCAGAAACCTTTACCCATGTGGTAAGGGGATCTTATGGGCGACAAGGTCAGGGTCACCGTGAATTATCTGCCAGTGCCATAGAAGCTTACAGACAGGCTTTGCTCTGGTACATTTCGGATGATAAAGTTCATGCGGAAAAAGCCATTGCCATCCTTGCTGCCTGGTCAGAAAAATTATGGGATTTTGATGACAATGATGCCAAGTTGATTGCCGCCTTGACCGGACAACATTTCCTCAATGCAGCCGAAATATTGAGGTATTCCTATGATGGCTGGAAAAAGGAGGACATCAAAGCATTTGAAAGGCTGATGTTGACGGTATATTATCCTTATATACAGGATTTCTTTACAGAGGCCAATGGGAATTGGGATGCTGCCATGATCCATACCATGCTATGCATTGGCATCTTCACCGACCGACCGGATATATTTCAACGAGCTGCAGAACGCTTTTACTGGGGGCCAAATAACGGCGGCATCACCAAATACATTTATCCCAATGGACAGATCCAGGAATCCACGCGAGATTGGCCCCATGTGCAACTGGGACTGGGCGAATTGGCCAAGGCCGCCCAGGTAGCCTGGACCCAGGGCATGGATTTCTATCAGGTGGCTGACCAAAGGCTGGCCCTGGGTTTTGAATATACGGCCAAATACATGTTGGGTGAGGATGTCCCGGTATATGGCTCCATTTCACCCAGAGGAAGAGGTGAGTTCAGGGATATTTATGCCTCCGTTTACCAGCACTATACCCAAATCAAAAATGTGGACATGCCCTATACCGGCAAAGCCCTGGAGCAAACCCAGCCCTCCTCTTCCTGGTATTTTCTGATATCCCACAGGGCCCTGGACTCATCCGGGATGACTTCCAGCAGCACTGAACCACTGGATAATGCCAGGCCCCAGACCGGAGCGATGGAAAACCCAGATCAAAATCTCACCGCAGAGGACCTGACAGTTAAACCCGGGGAGTCCATTCAGGAGGCTTTGGATAAAACAGCCGGTACCGGCAGGAAGGTTTTGTTACAGGAAGGCACCTATCAATTGGATTCGCCCCTGCTTATACCGGGAGAAACCCATTTGGAAGGCATGGGAGCAAGTACCATTTTGATCCTTAAATCGGGAAAAGCGGGACTGACAGTAGGTAACAAAATTCCGGATATAAAAAATGTAGTCATCCGCCATTTACTGATTGAAGGGGCAGAATCGGTGGATCCCGGCACTGATCCCAACCAGGGCAGGCGGATGCGGGCGAGGCAATCTGCCATAAGAAGGGAAGGACTGGTGTTTTCCGCTGAGCGGGAAGGACAAATACAAAACATACTACTGGAACACCTCACGGTAAGGAATTTCACCAAACACGGTGTCTCCATCCGGGGAGCAGAAAATGTGCAGATCATCCATTGTGATTTCAGTGACAATGGCTCCAATGTAGTTCCCGGTAAGGGACTGCACCACAACCTTCACCTGACAAGGGTCAAAAATGCAGCCATTAAGAATGGTAGGTTCAGTAACTCACCCTGGGGCAGTGGGATTCAGCTTTCCTTTGGAGAAAACATCCACTTCTCAGAAAACGAAACAGCGAGAAACAAACTCCATGGAATTCAGGTCACGGAGAGCCTCAACGTTTCGCTGGAAAACAACCTCCTTGAAGGCAATGACCGCCATGGCTTGTTTTTGGACCATTGGATGGCAGGAACAAAGGATTTTGAAGTAAAAAACAATACCGCCAGAAACAATGGGGGAAAAGGCATCAGCAATAAAGAAGAAAACCAGGGTACTATAGGCTATAATCTATCTCTGGACAATAAGGCGGATTTGGTGTATGGAAATTCGTCCCGTGCTTTTCACCAAAAATTTCAACAGCTCAATCAATTGATGGAGTTTGAAGGTGGCATGCTGGCGGACTATTCAGATAGTACAGACAATCCGCTGGTAGTCGTCCGGCAACTTTTACAATATTACAGAAAAAGGGTCGCAGTAAAACACCCTGTAGACCGGGAGGACTTAAGGCATTTGGATAATCCTGCCAGTGAAAAAGACATGGCGGTAGCCAAAGATGCCCTGGCCCATGTTATGGTAGGACAGCCTGCCTACCCTGCCTTTTTTGTAGGAGAAGATATTGATTGGAGCAGCCGACCGGTAAACGATAATGAGTGGGTTTGGCAGTTGAACCGCATGACTTTTTGGGAAGCCATGGCCAGGGCCTACCGGCAGACGGGTGAGGAAAAATATGCCCGGGCCTGGAGCAGACAATTGATGGACTGGGTAGAAAAAAACCCTAGGGATGAAGCGCATCAATATGCCTGGAGATCCATAGAAACAGGAATCAGGGGCCATAGGTGGACCCGTCTTTTTCAATATTTTCTGGATTCCCCTTCCTTTTCCCCTGAAGCATTGCTGTCCTTTCTGGTTGCTATCCATGAACATGCTGATTTTCTAATGAGCAAGTACTCAGCAGGCAGTAATTGGGCATTGATGGAAGCAGAAGGACTGGCCTTCATTTCACTTACCTTTCCGGAATTCAGTCAATCCAACATTTGGCTGGAGGAAGCCATCCATAGGTTCAACCAGGAAATCCAAAACCAGGTCTATTCGGATGGCCACCAAAGAGAGTTGGCCTTTGGTTACCATATGGGAAGTATCAGCTGGTTTCTTCGAAGTTATGAAATGGCTGAAATGAATGGACTTGGCCACCTTTTTTCTGAGGACTATCTCCGGTTAATTGAAAAAATGTGTGAGGTACCCATGAAACTTGCTTTCCCGGACGGCACCACACCACAATTTGGAGATGCCTGGACGGGGAAACCAGGGCAGTATTACGAGCGGCTGAAGGAGTGGGCAGCATTATTTGACCGTCCCGATTTTCTGTATGTAGCCACCGAGGGGCAGCAGGGTCAAAAACCTGAGGCTACTGCTTTTGCCTATAAGGAAAGTGGATTGTTTTCCATGAGGAGCAGCTGGGAAACGGACGCCATTTGTATGGTTTTAAAGTGTGGGCCTGATGGTGGTGGCCACAGCCAACCGGATAACGGCACCTTTGAACTGTATGCCGGGGGCCGGAACCTTACCCCTGATTCGGGAAGTTTTATCTATAGTGGAGACCCTGAAAACCGCTCCTGGTTCCGGCAGACCAAAGTCCATCAAACACTGACATTGGATGGTGCCAATGCAGCTTATGCTCCCAGTCTATTGCTTTGGAAACCTGGTGAGCAACATGATATACTGGTGGTAGAAAACCAAAGTTACCCTGAACTGGCCCACAGAAGATCGGTGATCTTTGTAGATAAATCATTTTTTATCCTTATCGATGAAGCAATTGGCAAAGCCCGGGGCCAATTGGATCTCAACTTTCAATTGGCACCGGGAGATGCTGAATTGAACCCCTCCACCCTCTCAGCCAATACCAGCTTTGATCAGGGATACAACCTGGCCATCCGCACGCTTCCCCAATCAGGCCTTAGTCTGGAGGAGGCTGAAGGTCAGGTATCCTTTGTTTACACCCAAAAAGAACCGAGACCCGCTTTTTCTTTCAGGATGGATAAGGTCAAAAACTCCGGGGAAAGGTTCATCACTATTCTGACTCCTTATCAAAATGAAAAACCGGAAATTGAAGTGGAAATTTTAAAGGGTTCCAAGGCTGGTTCCCGAAACAGGGGACTTAGGATTCATTATCAGGGAAAAAGTGAAACCATTCAATATCAATTTTAAAGTAAGCCCATCAAAAAAATCTTCGAAATGAAAAAAATTCCTTTGCTTTTCGCTGGCTTGTTCTTGTCTTTGTTATGTTTCAACCTTTCGTTGCTAAAGGCACAGGAAATAACCCTGCCTGAGCTGCCTTTTCACCTGACAGCCGAACCCTGGCAACCTTCCCAGCAGGATAAATCAGCCTTTTTAGATGCCATCTCAGCTACCTGCCGGGTGGTAGCCCGACAGCAGGATGCATCAGGAGCCATCATTGATCCCTACCTGGACAGGGAACACCAATACGCAACCCCCTACTTTGCCTTTGCCGTAGGTGTATTATTGAAAGCAGGAAGAGGGGATGATCTAAAAGAAGCAGGGATCCTGGCCATGGAGCACAGTACCGGAAATTTTGCTGCGGGTACCAAATCCATACCTGATGAGCACGGGGAATTTTTTATCAGCCCTTTGGCCCATGCGCTGGAGCTGTACCGCCCGCATGTTTCACCGGGAACCCACCGAGAATGGGTAGACCGGATGAAGACCCCCCTGGATGTGGTCATGCAAAACTTTGATGGAAGGATCAATAACTGGAGGACCTACGCCATGAAAGGAGAATGGACCCGTGTACAACTTGGCCTGGTGGATAGAGACCAGGCAGTGGACTTTATAGAAACAGCCTGGCACGACCTTTCGCAGCGGGTAAGGATTGTAAATGACAAATGGAACCTGTACCAGGATTGGAGCAGTGATCCCCAGTCCCTGGCAGTAGAGGCTGTCGGAAGGGGCAACCTGATCGGTTTGGTAATGGAAGGTTATGATGGGCCTTCAGCGAAAGAGATGAAAGCTGCCATTCGGCGAGGCACACAAACCAGTCTGCTACTGCAGGCCCCTGATGGTCAGACTCCTGCCAATGGGCGTACGGACAACCATATCTTCAATGATGTGCTTTACCAATTGGCCTTTGAAAGCCTGGCTGAAGATGCCCTGAATGAAGGTGACAGTTTGCTTGCAGGACAATACCGGCGAGCGGCTAATCTGGCTTTCAACAGTATTTTAAGGTGGCAAAGAACCGACAAGCCATGGGAAGGTTCCTTCTATATCACCAAAAACCATTTTGAACCGGGTTTAAGGGTGGGTTACCAACCGGCCAGCCAATGGGGCAACTACACCGGTGCCACCATACAGCACCTCTCGGAAGCCTGGCTGAGCCGGACTTCGGAAATTCAAGAGAAGCCTGCCCCCACAGAAATCGGCGGCTATGCCTTGGAAACAGATGGTAAATTCGGGTCCTTCTTTGCCAATGCCGGTGGCTTGCAGGTAGTCGCCAATTTGCGTGGAGCCAGCATTCCCAAATACAACCTGAGCTGGACGCCATTGGGAGTGATCAGGTTTAGTAAATCGGGATGGGATGCCAGGCTGGGGCCCTCAGATGGGGAGCATGACCTGAAAGCCGGCACCCGCGTGGATCTGCAAACGGGGAGCGGGGATACCCTGGATACGTACAGGAGGTTGAGTGGGGTAACCTTTGGGCCGGAATGGGTAGAAAGGGGCCATTGGGTAAGGATTGCGGATTTGGCCGCCAATTATCAGGCCGTGCCCGAAGTACATTTTGTTCATCCCCTTTTGGTTAAGTTTACCTTGCATTATTCCTATGTCACCGGCAGGGGTGGTCCGTACTTTAAACAGCACTTCACCGTAACTCCTGACCTTGTGGTAAGCCGCCTGAGCAGCCCGCAATCCTTACCCTATGGATTGACCGTCCCCTTGTTGGAAAATGACGGCAGGCCCCTGGAAACCGGAATGGATCAACAAATGGTTTATACAGGTTACAAGCAGGATGGAGACAAGCAATATTTTATAAGTTTGAACCGAGATACACAAATTGATTCCAGTGCCACAGCGATCCGAAGCACTTATGGTTGGCTAAAACCTATCAGATTTGAAAGCAAAGAAGCTTCCATAGACCTGATGGTTTATCCCAAATCTCCCGGGGACCTGGAGGCAGTGGATTTGCAATCTTCCTTCTCCTGGACCGATGAGGGCTTTTCCACGGCTTTGGCCAAAATCGGAGAAAAATATTATATCGGCACTACTGCTGCCGGCGGCGAAGGAAGGGAGTTGGACTTGAACGGGGATGGCAAGGCAGATGTACGTTTCGATAAAACCTGCCAATTCATCCTTCAGCTGGAAGACGATAAAGTAATCAGGGCAGAAGCAGACAGGGAAGTAAACATGAGCTATCAGGGAGCTTCATACTTTCTTTCAGCCTCCCAGCCCATAGACTTGTAAATCAAGTGAAAAGTTGGGGTTAGTTTTTCTATAAACAACTGTTTTAATCTTTGGCCCGGCAAAAAATTATTCAAGGGTTTATTTTTAAAGCATACCAAACTATCTGCTTACCTTTGGCGTTCTGATGCCGTTAGGCTACTTCCGCAATTATTCCATTATGAAATATCCCTTATATTATTTGGCTTTATCATTTCTTGGCGCCATACTCTTAACCTCTTGTACCGGAAAATTGGATGCAGGTAATATAGATCTGGAGGCCTGGAAAAAAGACCGAAATGGATGTTTAGGGTTAAGGCTTCAGGATGCCGAAGAAATGCAACGAATAAAAAACACTTTCCTGGCCAAATACAACCAGGAAATCATCAAGACCTTTGGCAGGCCGGACCGCGTGGAACTGGTGGACAAAAGCCAGAGTTTTTTCATATACTTTCTGGAGCCTTCTGAAAATTGTGGTGTAAAACCCGAAAAAGAACCTTTAAAGGTTCTTTTTCGGCTGAATGCCATCAGCAAGGTAAGCGAGGTAACGATCACTTCCCTTAATCCATAAAGCACAAGGCGGCTGCCCCGAGTGTTCCTGCATCATTTTCCAAGGTAGCCCGTTGCATCTTCAGGTCCGAAAGGTAGTAGGGGCTCAGGTATTGAAAAATACTTTTTTCCATACTCGGTGAGATAAAAGGCAAGGCCGCCGAAATACCACCTCCAAAATAAATTTCGTTGACATCCAGGATGCGGACGGTAGACACTATGGCTTCTCCCAATATCTCCCCTACTTCAGCAAAGGTTTTTAATGCCACAGCATTGCCCTTATTGGCAGCACCAACCAAAACGTGCATCCCAAGCTCTTGAGAGGCTAATTCCCCAATGTCATCAGGAAAGGACTCCATCATCCTTTTGGCTATTTTCAGGATCCCACCCCGGCCTATCAGAGGTTCCAGGCGGCTATTACCTCTGGACAACATGTGTCCCATTTCCATGGCATTGCCCCTTACGCCCTTAAATACTTCTCCGTCAATGATAAGGGCACTTCCAATCCCTGTTCCCAGGGTAATGAAAAGGTAACTGTCTGTGTTATCTCCTTTACCAAAATGCAATTCACCAACAGCTGCTGCACTCGCATCATTTTCCAAATGAAAGATAATATCGGGAAATTTCTCCAATAAAGCCCCTTTCAGGTTGAACCCATTCAATTCCCCAATGGCTGGGATTTCAAGGGTGGTGGTTCGGTCCTTACTCACCAAACCAGGGAGACCAATCCCTACATGCTTTACTTCAGGATATTTTTTCAGGTATTTCCCTACCGTCTCCACAAATCCAAAGTTAAATCCAAGGGAATGTTTCCTAAGTGCACCTGTCTCTTCTTTGGCAAATTGAAGGATGTCCCCTTTGGTATTCACCAATCCTATTTTAACATGGGTACCTCCTACATCTATTCCTAAAAAATTTTCAGTTTTCTTATCCATTTTAATATTTTTCAATTTTAAAGGTATGCAATTTTCCCTCAGGAATTTTACCACTTTCACTAAGTGAGTAAGTTTGGTAAAAATATATGATTTTCTTTTAATTTCGCTAAATTAGTCCGTAAAGGGATAAATAAAATGGTTATTTCTCACTAGGCCAAATATATACCATCCTCTTTGAGGATAATTTTCTTCCTTTTGTACAACTGCCCGATGCATTGCTTGAACTGTTTTTTGCTCATCCCCAGGATATCGCGAATGCGCTCCGGATCCGACTTATCATTCAGGGGTAAAAAGGGATCTTCGCTTAATTTTTTCAGAATGACCTCTGCCCCTTCCTCAAACTTTTGTCGTCCTATGGGCGTTAACTGCAAATCGATTTTATTGTCTTCCCGGATTTTTTTCACAAAAGCCCTGACTTTATCACCTGCCTCTAATGGTTTAAAAGTCTCGTTTCCATAGATCAACCCTTCGTAAAAGCCATTGATCAAGGCTTTAAAGCCCAAATCTGTCTTTTCAAACACCAAGGCCTCCACCTCCTGCCCTACTTCAAAAATACTGGTATCAGACAAAATAAAATCTTCATATTTGCTCACTCCCAGGAGCCGGTTGGTTTTATGGTCTATACAAACCATGACCAGTACCTTGTCACCTTTGTCCAACTTCTGCCGCATTTCTGAGTTGGGAAGCAGCAAGTCTTTCTCCAGGCCCCAATCCAAAAAAGCACCAATCCCTGTCACATCCTTGACTTCCAGTACAGCAAATTGATCCAATAAGGCCAGTGGATGGTCCGTTACCGCCACGGGTCGGTCTTCACTGTCTGTATAAACAAATACTTCCAGTATATCCCCTTCCTTCTCGCTACCACTTAAATAACGTTTCGGGATCAAAACTTCACCATCATCGCTTAATTTGAGGTAAGCACCGTTATCTGTAAATCGGTTGATGGGCAATTGGCTGATTAATCCTAATTCCTTCATATTGTATTTCCGTAAGGATCTTTGTTTTCCGGGTGGATCCGGCACAAATGTAATGATTTTTGCAGTATCCCTCAGATTGACGATGAAAACTGCTTTGCAAAACCGGGATAAAGGTAAAAAAAGAGGTGTTTGGCAGCCAACTTATCCCAATAGCATTATCACCATTATGGAAATACCTTTCAGACAATGGTAGATTGAGAAAAAAACACCATTTTTTTTAATTGTCAGATAATTTTTGACGTCAAAATTAGATTTAAGCATATTTTGGTTTTCTTTGTGATCGGAAATTGAATGGACCTTAGCCAATACATTACATGGAACCTATTATTTACGCCATCAACGATATCATCTGGAGCAATGCCCTGATCGTCCTTTGTTTGGCAGCCGGAGTATATTTTTCCATCATCACCAAATTTCTTCAAATCAGGTACTTTCGGGAGATGATCAAACTTTTGTTTGGAGGAGAATCTTCCGACAAAGGTGTCAGCTCATTTCAGGCATTTGCCATTGCCATTTCAGGAAGGGTGGGCACAGGAAATATAGCCGGAGTAGCAACGGCCATCGCCATGGGAGGTCCGGGAGCCGTTTTCTGGATGTGGATCATTGCTTTTCTGGGGAGTGCCTCTGCATTTATAGAAGCGACACTGGGGCAGATGTTCAAAGAAATCAAGGGGGGGCAGTACCGGGGTGGGCCGGCCTTTTACATTGAAAAAGGTTTGGGCATCCGCTGGTATGCCATGCTTTTTGCTTTTGCAACCATTCTCAGTACTGCTTTTTTTCTGCCCGGAGTTCAAAGCAATAGTATTGCCTTGAGTGTGGAAAATGCCTTTCAAATCCCGGTATGGGTGACCGGATTGGTGATTTGCTTTTTCCTTGCGCTGATCATCTTCGGCGGGGTAAAAAGAATCGGTAAGGTAGCGGAAATCGTCGTACCCTTTATGGCCGCTGCCTACATCCTCATGGCTGTAATCATCATGGCGCTTAATTTTACGGAGATTCCTGGTGTGATCAAACTCATCGTTTTATCCGCATTTAATCTGGATGCCACATTCGGGGGTATATTTGGCATGGCCATTTCCTGGGGAATCAAAAGGGGAATATACAGCAATGAGGCCGGTCAGGGAACCGCCCCGCATGCCGCCGCCGCCGCAGAGGTGAGCCATCCTGTCAAACAGGGTTTGGTTCAGGCATTTTCTGTTTATGTTGACACCTTATTTATATGTACTGCCACTGCCTTCATGATCTTATTTACCGGGCAATACAATGTGATCAATCCTGAAGGTGGGTTTATCGTGGAGAATCTCCCCGGCGTCCCATTTGGACCGGAATTTACACAGTTTGCCATCAGTGAGCATTTCCCCAACCTGGGCCCTGGCTTTATTGCCATTGCATTGGCATTTTTTGCTTTCACCACCATCATGGCTTATTACTATATTGCAGAGACCAACCTGAGTTTTTTACAAAGGGATAGTAACCAGAAATGGCCCCTGTTTATGTTGAGGGTGCTGATATTAGTGGCCACATTTTATGGCACCATTCGGACGGCTGCATTGGCCTGGACCCTTGGAGACATTGGGGTGGGTATGATGGCCTGGCTAAACATCATTGCCATTTTTCTTTTGCGAAAACCGGCCATGGCAGCTTTGCGGGATTATATGGACCAAAGAAAAAGAGGCCTGGACCCCACCTTCAATTCCGATACCCTGAATGTGAAAAATACGGAAGAATGGGATAAAATCGATTAATTTTCCATTTCGTTCCCCACATTTGGACTTTTATTTATTGGCATTCCTTACCTATATTTTTAACTTTTGGTAAGAAATTTGATTTGGTTAGAATTATTTTCTTATCTTTTTAAGAATAATGAAGACCAAAATCAAAGGCATGCAACAAACCCTTTCTCAACCCACCCCTGGAAGCATGGTATTGCTTCCTATTCTTTACATGGTATGGTCCGACACCCTGCTATCTGACCAGGAGCTGACGGCGCTGATGCGATTTTTAGATAAAATTGACTGGCTCAGTGATGCAGACCGGGATTACCTCAAAAACAGGCTCAATCCAGAGTCGCCACCAAACCGGGAAGAACTGGAATCCTGGTGGCAAAACATCAAAGGAGCGGTAACAGAAGACAAAAACTATCCGGATATGGCTTCCGTAGGCATAGATTTGCTTACCAAAAATGCGCCCGAAGAAGCCCACACATTCCCCCTGGAAAAGGTAAAGAAGGAGTTGGCTGATTTGGAAAAACAACTGGGGATAGTCGGAAAATCCGCTGCCCTCATATTTAAATCTGATCACCACAATATCTCCACCAGCTACCAAACCCAGCAGGCGTTTGACATAGACCGGTTGACATCCCTGCTAGACGGTTCAAGGAAACCACTGATCGATGAATTGAAAGCCTTTATTGCCACAAAAGAGTTTGATTACGTAAGGCCTGATGATCTGGAAAATTACAGAAATCAGGTGTTAGACTGGTGCAAAATACTGGCTGATAAGGGATATGGTGCCATTGGATATCCAAAAGCCTACGGTGGTAAAGACGACATGGAGGGCTATTTCACTGTCATGGAAACATTGAGTTACCGGGATTTAAGCATGGTGATTAAGTTTGGAGTTCAATTTGGACTTTGGGGCATGAGTATACTTTCCTTGGGAACAAAAAAGCACCATGATCGCTACCTCCGTGACATAGGTAAACTTGAACTTCCCGGATGTTTTGCCATGACTGAAACCAATCATGGTTCCAATGTCAAAGGCATTGAAACGACGGCCACCTATGATCATGCGGACCGGACTTTTACGATCCATACCCCACATGTTAATGCCAGAAAGGAATATATTGGCAATGCTGCCCTGCATGGCCGTATGGCGACGGTTTTTGCCAAGTTGATTATTGAGGGTAAGGATTATGGTGTCAGTACCTTCATTGTGCCTTTAAGAGACCAGGATGGTAATACCTTACCGGGGATTGAAATTGAAGATTGTGGCAGAAAAATGGGCCTTAATGGGGTAGACAATGGGCTGATTTCCTTTAATCAGGTGGTTGTTCCCAGAGAAAACATGTTGGACCGGTTTTCTTCCGTAGATGAGCAGGGGAAATTTCAAAGCCCCATAGCAGGAGATAACAAACGTTTTTTCACCATGCTGGGCACCCTGGTGGGTGGAAGAATCGGCATACCCAGGTCTGCGAATGCTGCTGCCAAGTCAGGCCTTACCATTGCCATCAGGTATGGCGATCAGCGCAGGCAGTTTGGGCCTGAGGGAGGAGAGGAAATACCCATTCTCAACTACCGCATGCACCAACGCAGGCTGATTCCCCTATTGGCCAAGACCTATGCCTGTCATTTTGCATTGGAATATGTTACTTCCCGATTTTTAAACCGGAAGGAAGAAGAAATGCAGGAAATTGAAGCGCTGGCTGCAGGAATGAAAGCCTACGTCACCTGGCACAATACCGCCACCCTGCAAGAGTGCAGGGAAGCTTGCGGGGGTAAAGGCTACCTGTCCGAAAACCGGATTGATGCCTTAAAAAACGATACCGATGTCTATACCACCTTTGAAGGGGATAATACGGTACTCATGCAATTGGTAGCCAAAAGCCGCTTGAGTGCCTATAAGGAGCAGTTTGAGAACATGAACCTTTTCACCATTATCAATTATGTTGCGGCCAAAACAAAAACATCTATCACCGAAAAAAATCCGCTGATTATCCGGAATACCGATGAGCAACACTTGTTGGATCCTGATTTTCATCTGAGTGCATTTGAATACCGGGAAAACAGTATACTGGATTCAGCAGCCAAAAGATTGAAAAGGCTCATGGATGAAGGAATGGATCCATTTGATGCCGTAAACGTATCCCAGCATCACTTGTTTACCATGGGAGAAGCATTCATTGAGCGGGTGGTCCTGGAAAAATTTCTTGAAAAAATAGCCGCAGAGACAGATCCCAAAATCAAGGAAGTGTTGAAAAAATTATGTGACCTGTATGCTTTGTACCAAATGGAAAAACACAAGGGTTGGTATCTGGAACAAGGATACATGGAAGGCGTTAAAACAAAGGCTATCCGGAAAATGGTCAACCAGCTTTGTTGGGAAATACGAAAAGATGCGGTACCGCTTGTCAATGCTTTTAATATTCCCGATCCCTGTCTTTCAGCCCCCATTGCCATGTAAACCTATTTTATGAATGAAATAATTGTATTTGCCATACTTGGCCTTTCCCTTATCTTTTTTGTCTGGGGCAAAATCAGGTATGACCTGGTGGCATTATTGGCCCTGATCATCCTCGCAATTCTTGGCTTAATCCCTTTTGAGAAGGCTTTCTTAGGGTTTGGACACCCTGCTGTCATCACCGTGGCAGCAGTTTTGATCGTCAGCAAGAGCCTGGAATATTCCGGACTGGTGAACCTGATCGTCAGGATTATGGAAAAGGTCGGTAGCAACCCAACTTTACAAGTGGCTTCTATGTCGGGTATAGTAGCCCTTTTATCCGGTTTTATGAACAATGTGGGTGCTTTGGCCATTTTTATTCCTGTTGCCATTCAAATCGCCAGAAAGAATGATTATCCACCCTCTCTGGTACTGATGCCCATAGCCTTTGCTTCCCTGCTTGGGGGCATGACCACACTAATCGGCACCCCCCCCAACATCATTATAGCAGCTTTCAGGTCTACCAATGGAGGCCCGGCATTCAGCATGTTTGACTTTGCCCCTGTGGGTGCAGGCCTTACCATTGCCGGACTGATTTTTATTTCCCTGATAGGATGGCGACTGCTCCCCACAAGGCGATCAAAACAATCCGGGGAGGATTTGTTTCAGATAAAAAATTATATCACCGAGGTGAGGGTCACCGATGATTCAGATTTAATCGGCACAAATATTCAACAACTTACAAAAGATAAAGACATCGATATCAAGGTACTGGGGATCGTCCGTCATAAAGAAAGGATACATGCTCCAGGGCCCTACCACATGTTTAAAGCGGATGATATCCTTATCCTGGAATCCGGAACCGACGATCTGAAAGAATTGATCAGCAATGCTGAATTGGAAATGGTAGGGCATGAGGATTTTGTAGAATCGGTAAAAGAAAAAACCGAAATCGTCATCACTGAAGGAATCATACAAGCCAATTCCCCTCTGGTGGGTCAGACTGCAGCCAACCTGCACATGCGATCCAGGTATGATGTCAATTTGCTGGCTTTGTCCCGGGGAGACCGGACCATCATCAAAAGAATTGACCATGAAGTATTCCGCTCCGGGGATGTCCTGATGCTTCAGATGCGGGAGGAGCAACTTTCGGAAACCCTGGATGAAATGAAATGCCTGCCTTTGGCCAGCAGGAGCCTGGACATAGGAAAACCAAAACAAACCCTGCTAGCCATTGGCATTTTTGTTACTGCCATCATTTCTGCTGTCGTTGGTTGGTTACCGGTAGAAATTGCCTTCACATTGGCCGCCATGGCCATGGTATTTAGCAGGATTCTGCCTTTAAAGGATTTTTACACCAGCATTGACTGGCCGGTTATTGTTCTTTTGGGGGCAATGATCCCTGTTGGAGAGGCTTTTGAAACCAGCGGAGCCGCTGCAACAGTCACCCGGCTGATGTTGGTTTATTCCGATATTTTCCCAGCCTGGTCCATGCTGATTGTGATCATGCTGACTACGATGTTACTTTCCGCTTTGATCAACAATGCCGCTACGGTAGTATTGATGGCCCCTATTGGTCTGCAGATTGCCTACAGCATGGAGCTTTCCGCCGATCCTTTTCTGATGAGCATTGCAGTGGGTGCATCCGCTTCATTCCTGACTCCGATTGGCCACCAATCCAATACCCTGGTCATGGGGCCCGGGGGATACCGCTTTGCGGATTATATGAAACCCGGTCTACCCTTGACCCTACTGGTACTGGCCCTGGGCGTTCCTCTGATTCTGTGGATTTGGCCGCTATAGGATAGAATAAATACTACCTGTCCAAATGGCAAAATGACCCTGGTATAATCAAATAATAGCTGATTAATGGACCGTTTTATCTGCCCTGCATAACAGGTCAATTATTCCACCCGGAGAAATCCAGATTTCCTATTACTCAGCATCAATCTCAGACGCATACAATTTGAAAACCGGGTTTGGTCTGTGGCTGGACTCCATCAATGCTTTCAGTTCCTCTACCCGTTCCGGATATTGATCCGCCAGGTTGTTTTGTTCTCCGGGATCTTCTGTCAGGTTGTACAATTCAATGGGGGAATTTGGATCTTTATTTAGATTGAGCCTAATGGCTTTCCAATCGCCTTTACGAACCGCTTGTTTACCACCCTGTTCGATAAACTCCCAATAAAGGTACTTGTGTTGGGCTTGCTCCTCCGATTTCCCCAGGAGCGCGGTAGCAAACGAAATTCCATCCGTATTTTCGGGAATTTCCGAACCAGTCAGTTCAGCCAGCGTGGCATACACATCCCAAAAAGCAGATGGATGATCGTTGCTACCTGATTGGATTTTCCCGGGCCAATTGGCAATCATGGGTACCCGAATGCCGCCTTCGTATAAGTCACGCTTGTGGCCCCTGAAAGGGCCGTTGCTGTTAAAAAAATCCGGATCAGCGCCTCCTTCCAGGTGAGGGCCATTGTCGGAAGTAAATATCACCAGGGTATTTTCTCTTAAGCCTAGCTGGTCCAGCTTAGCCAGTATTTCCCCCACCTGCTTGTCCAACAGTTCGACCATGGCCACAAAAGCAGCCCGGGGGTTTTCCTGGGACATATAGCCTCCTATTTTATAGGTAGGACCTTCGTCCACACCCTGATAGGGTGTCTCTTCAAACCTACCCACATGCTCGGCCATTTCTTCCTCAGGAGCAATAAGCTCCGCATGGGGAATGATGCTGGGTACATATAGAAAAAAGGGATTGTTTTGGTTGTCATCTATAAATTTAAGCGTCTGTTCGTGGATCAGGTTGGGTGCATAAAGTTCCAGACTTGTGCCGGCATTTTCTTCCAACACCACTGAGTCCTGGTTGTGCCAAAGGTGGTAGGGGTAGTAATTATGCCCCATACGCTGGCAATTGTATCCGTAAAAAACATCCACCCCCTGATTATTGGGGTCTCCTTCCGAACCGGGATAACCCAGCCCCCACTTTCCAAAGGCACCAGTGGTATAGCCGCTGGCTTTCAGGGATTCGAAAACGGTTAAAACGGAGTCCGGTAAGGGATACTGACCTTCGGGTTGAATTTCGTAGTTACCTCTTACCGGTGCATGCCCGGTATGCAGGCCGGAGACCAGGGTACTGCGGGAGGGAGCGCAGACGGTAGAACCGGAATAATGTTGTGTGAAAAACATGCCTTCTGCAGCCAGTTTATCCAGGTTAGGCGTTTCTATGTATTCCTGCCCGGTAAATCCCAAATCCCCGTAACCCAGGTCATCGGCCAGGATGTAAACAATATTTGGATTGGTAGTTTGGGATGCCTCATCCTGAAGGGTTTTATCCCCCGATCCCGAAGAACAGGAATAAAGCCCAATGGCCAGAAAAAGGCCTAAACATGTGGAGCCTTGCATGATTGATTATTTTAGGAAACGTTAAAGGGGTAACTTAGCAATATTTTTCCGAAAAAGGAAAGACAGCTTTTATTTGGATACATTTTCGAAGATGATTTTTTCATCCATATCGGTTCAACAATTAGCGTGGGGAAAATCATGGTGCTCTTTGACTTCATTTGCATATCACACCGGCTAGAATTTATTGTGTGCTACTTCTCAAATTGCTGCTGCATATCTTTTTTCAAGGTGATAATTACCACTCCGTTTTTCGCTTTTTCACCATATTTATCGATCGCCCATTGGTCTTTTATGACCGACATGCCTGAAATGTCCTCTGAATTTATTTTCTCCATATCATCAATCTGAACCATTCCGTCAATTGTTGAAATTAACACCAACGGGCTGTTTTCAGAATCTACTGAAAGTCTGAGTTTTACCTTTGAATTTTTGCTGGCATCACCAGTTGATTTGCTTTCAGTGCCATTGACAATATCCAATGGCCCAACAGTCAATGGCTTATTGGAAAAATCATATTTATCAATATTACTGACACCTTTCAGTTCCGAAAGCTCTTTTTGCTGGGTTGCGCTGAGTTCATTTTTAATGGCAACCAAAGTGGATAACTTTTTTTTCTTCAATGAATTTTCTAAGCTTAATACTATATCCAATTGCTTGGAAACTGCCTCAGGGTTGGGTTTGGTCTCGCTGAGCATTTTCTTTAACTTTGCAGAAGCTACATCCAGATCCAATTTGCCGTTAAAGAATGCTTTGGAACTTTGGTTATGTATTTTTTTGATTTTTTCTAACTGTTGGTCCGTAAGGGAAATGGCAAAACTGTTTTGAAATACCAGGTTGGCAGAATAAAGGTTTTCCTGAAATATATCCTGGGCATTGACTACACCTGAGCATAGTAATATCCCAATTATCAATAGCTTTTTCATGTAAATTAAATTTTGGTTAAAAATCCGTCAAAAGGGAAGAAGTTGGGGATTCCCAAGATTCCAATTCGGTAGTGGATTCGATTTTGAATTGGAGCTCATTGTTTTGTCCTTCCTCCAGGGTAATGATGATTACGTCGTGATCCAAATGTTGGATGGATCCATCCCCCCTGTAAAACCAGGCCAATAAAGCCAATGAAGCGGCAATTCCTATTGGAATCAAACCCCATGATTTAGATTTTCTGATTTTTGGAAATTGGGGAACCCCAATTGCCGAATCCTTTGCTTTCATTTCGCTAAATAAATCCTGAAAGTCTTGGTCTTCGGAATTATCTATTGTTTTCATGCAGTGTCTTTTTTAAGATAAGCTCTTTGAGGTTTCTTTTTCCTCTGTCATAATGAGTCCTAACTGAACCGATACTGATTTCCATGATCTCGGCGGCTTTTTCCAAGGTCAGATTGTGATAGAAAACCAATAGCAAAACCTCCTTTTGTCTTTCTGGCAGCTTTTCTATCAATTCTTCATGTGAAGCAGCATTGATTTCTTGCTCTGTTTCTGCTACATCAAATTCCGCTTCTAGTGAATAGGTGTTTTTCGCCTTCTTTTTCCATTCCAAAGCAGTAAACCGTATTACAGAAAACAGCCAGGTTTTAATTTGGGACTTTTCTTTATAGATGGCTTTCCCTTCGAGAATTTTCAAATAAACCTGTTGCAACACATCCTTGGCCAAATCCTCATCAAATGAGCAGCACTGTCTTGACCAGTGGTAAGCTTCTTGGTGAAGTTCTTTAAGGAGGTTTTCCAGTTGCCGTTTTTTCATTCTTACCCATTAGTGCCTAAAAGTTAGTTTTATATGACAGGGGATACCTGTTTTTTAAAAAGATTTTTTATTTTACACATGTTTTTTTAGCCGTGATGGCTGCCGGTTTAAAAAATCGTTTTTCTAAATTTGCATACTAACCATTGTAAACGCCTAATCGGAAAAAATAAAACTGGCCCCAAAGGATACAATGGCTGCTTTTAAACCCGTATTGCGCGCATAATTACTATAATCGATCGTTAATCCCTTCAGACCAACTCTCCACAAATGAGCCGATGTAAAAATGTCTGTGTATTTCATACCGAATCCAATCTGATTGGCATGGTAGGTGGAAAAGTCAAAATCAGAGGTATAGTTGCTTCTGGTAATTGGTTGGCCTTTTTTCGGGGAAAATCCGCACGCAACATGACATAGTTTTTCATTGCATAGGACTGAAATGCAACTGATCACCAAATTTCCCTTTCCAACTTGATGCAGGGTGCACACCAGTCCGAACCGGAAAATACCAAAATGATGTTTCGGTCGGTTTCTTGTGCCAATTTTTGGGCTTTATTGAGATCCAATTGCCATTCCTGGGCACTCACTATTGATACCTGAGCTAATAATAGCAAAAGGACAACTAAATAATTTTCTATTTTCATAGTCATTCACTTAAGTGAAAATGTGCTTTATTAATGGTTATTCTTTAATCAGGTTAAATGTTCCGTCAATTAAGAATTCTGTGGTTTCATCCAGCCCCGACCCGCCCAAGATTTCAATATGGTCATTATTTGATAGGCCTGTTTTGACTTCCCGTTTCACAAACGTGTAGCCCGTTTCCGAACTGTTTTGAAGTGTTAAAACATAAAAATTTCCTTCCATTTCAACCAGCGCATCATTGGGTAAGGCCCATTTTTCTTCTGACGCGGTATAAATACTTGCTTCGACATACATGCCCGGATTAAATCTTTGAGTAAGTTTTTCATCCACTAAATGACCGTGAATGCCCACCGTTCTTTCTTCTGGGTCAATGGTTTTACTGATTAAATAAATGGCCGCTTCGTATTCTTTACTACTATCTTCCTGAATCCTGAAGCGGATGGGTTGTCCAATACGTATTTTCGCCAAATCTTTCTCAAAGACGTTCAATTCCAAGTGAACATGGTCGGTATTAACGATGGAAACGGCCATTTGTGATGGCGTTAGGAAAGCACCTTGTGAAATGGCCACTTCCGTTACATACCCACTGATGGGAGATCGTACCGCTATACTGGTTCGAATGTTTTCTAGGGTAAACGTATTGGGATCAATGTTCATCAGCGCCAACTTCTTACCTAAGGATGCTACCCTGGCGCTCGTGACCGTATAGTCCGATTCTGCTTTAAGAAATTTCTTTTGAGAACTGATACTGTCCTGAACCAGGTTTTTCTGTCGCTCGTAGTCGGATTGAAGATAGACCAATTGCCCCTTTGCTTCCAGGAAATCCTGTTGGATTTGTACATAATCTGGATTCTCGAGAACGAAAAGTACCTGCCCTTTTTTCACACTTTGGCCAGGTAATAAACTGATTTCTTTCACCGTTCCGCCAAAGTAGCTACTTACCGCGGCTCGATTTTCGGGCGGGACATCGATCATACCTTTGGCCTTAACCACTTCATAAAAGGGCACCATTTGCATGGTTCCCAAGGCCATGTGGGAGGACTCAAATTGAGTTTTCGTCACTTCGTAGGTTTCCACCCCTGATGATTCCTGAGCAATATCCGTGGGGATTTCCGGATCCGAACTGGAGGAACAAGAAGACAGCACAATAGTAGCGGCAATGGCCCAGAAGCCAAAGGCGTACCTTTTTGCGGAGTGATTGCTTCTGCTTTTTAAGTATAAGGAGTTCATATTAATTCATTATGTAGTTCGCCTCGAGTACAATCATGTTGTACCGAAAAAGGGTGCCGAGATAGTTTGTTTCGATGGTTGTCGCATTTTCCAGCAATTGGATGTACTGGAGAAAGTCAATTTCACCGTTTTGAAATGCCTTTGTGGCATGGATAAGGGTTTCTTCCGAAAGTTTTTTTCCTGACAATTGATAATAGTTGATCCCATCTTC
This sequence comes from Cyclobacterium sp. SYSU L10401, assembly GCF_010993705.1. GTDB lineage: Bacteria > Bacteroidota > Bacteroidia > Cytophagales > Cyclobacteriaceae > Cyclobacterium. The sequence goes on from NZ_WOFO01000002.1 coordinate 367,487, forward strand.
GTATTTTTTCAAGTCTGACCGCAGCGACTGGTATTGGGAAGTCAGCTGAATTTTATAGTTTTCGGATTGAGATGCTAAAATAGAAGCTCCGGTTTTGGCCGCATTAATTTTAGACTTTTGCGCTCCGAACCATAGCGGAATCCCAAGACCTACCTGAAAGCCGGAATAACTTTGAATCCCGGTTCCATTATTGGTGCCTTGAAATACAGAAGCGTTCAAATCGGGCAGCAGTTGCTGTTTTTCCAGGTTGATTTTTCTATCGGCCAATTTTAAAGCGTCTGAATAGTATTGAAGTGCTGGATGGTAAAGGGTATCCATGGGCATTAACTCCAATCGGGTAAGCGCTTGATTGTGTGCCGTGTAATTCGAATTAGATTGAAGCCATTGATTCAACCTTATTCGGGCTTTTTGCTGGCTTTCCTGTATCTGCCTGAGTTGGATAGAAACTTCCTTGCTCTTGGTCTCTGCGGTTAATTTCTCCAGATAATTAGACTCGCCTTGCTCAAATTTCCTATTTGCTGCATGTTCAAATGTACTGTACAGACTATCCAGGTAGTTGAAATTAGTGAGCATTTCCTGCCAGTAAACAATTTCATAGTAGGCTTTCAACACCTCCCTGGTAACCAGATACCTATCCATAGCATATTGGTCAGTAGCTAATTTGATTTCGCCTTTCATCACGTTCCGCTGGGAACCGTATACAGTAGGGAATTTTAGGGATTGACTAATTCCCCAAACGTTAAGTGCCAAATCATTGGGGGCAATGTTGTTCTCATCTTTATTATAATAAATCTCCGTTTTACCAATGTCAATGGCACTTCCCAACAGTTGCTTGCTTTGGTCCACTTGCTGAGAAGACGCCTTTAGGCCCCTATTATTTTCCAAAGCGATTTCCACGGCCTGATTAGCGGAGATTTTTTGATCTTGACCGTAGCCCAATCCTGGAAGAGTAATTAAAAGCAATAGCACAAGTCCCTTTACCGATGACTTAACTCTTGGAAAATGCCCCTTTCTATCAAACAAGGCGTAAAGAACGGGTAGTACCACTAGGGTAAGTGCGGTTGCGGATATTAGTCCTCCTACCACTACGGTAGCCAAGGGCCTTTGCACCTCTGCTCCGGCGGAAGTGGAAATAGCCATGGGTAAAAACCCCAATGCAGCGGCCGATGCCGTGAGGAGTACAGGTCGTAACCGGTTCCTGGTACCCGTCAAAATCCGCCTGTTGATGTCCTGGATGCCCTGCGCCTTTAGGTCTTTAAACTCTTCAATCAGGACGATTCCGTTCAGCACAGCAATACCAAAGAGTGCGATAAAGCCAACCCCGGCAGAAATACTAAATGGCATATCCCGAATGTACAACAGGATGACCCCTCCCACGGCTGACATGGGAATTGCACTGTAAATTATGAGGGCTTCTTTCACCGAATTAAAGGCAAAATAGAGAAGGATAAAAATTAAAATGAGGGCCAAGGGTACCGCAATCATTAAGCGGTCTCTGGCAGTTCTCAAGTTTTCAAACTGACCACCATATTCGACCGTGTAACCAGGAGGTAAATCAATTTCTCTATTGATAACCTGCTGCACGTCTTTCACCACCGATTCCAAATCCCGGCCCCGTACGTTTACCCCAACCACAATTCTTCGTTTCGTATCGTCTCTCGATATTTTGGCCGGCCCGGTGGTATAGCTAACGGTGGCAAATTCGCTGAGGGGTACTTGATTTCCATTTGGAAGTTGAATAGTAGCCATTTCAATATCGTCCAAATCCTGATGATGTTCCCGATCAAACCGAACCACTAAATCAAATTGCTTTTCACCTTCAAATACGGTTCCGGCAGCTTTCCCGGCAAAGCCCATGGTGATGATGCTGTTGAGTTCATCCACATTCATCCCATATTTTGCAATCATTTGCCGGTTATAATTCACCGACATTTGAGGGAGGCCCGCCACTTTCTCAACGATGATATCGGCTGCTCCTTCAATAAGTTGAATCGCTTTTTCAACCTCCTGGGCTTTGCTGTAAAGAATATCCAGGTCTTCGCCAAAAATTTTAATGGCCAAATCGGCCCGCACACCCGTGATCAATTCATTAAAGCGCATTTCAATAGGTTGGGTAAATTCAAAGTCCACACCGGGGATTTCTGCTGTAAGTGCCTCTTTGAATTTATCGGCTAACTGGTCCTTACTTTCTGCAGTTACCCAATCTCCTTTTGGAATCAGTTTGATAATGACATCACTTTCTTCCATGGACATGGGATCGGTGGGAACTTCAGCAGCTCCAATCCTACTCACCACCTGATCCACTTCAGGAAACTGAATCAGTATCTTTTCCATTCGTGTCGTGGCTTTTATGGTATTGCTCAAGGAAGTGCCTGTCTTCAATACCGGCTGGATTACGAAATCACCTTCATCCAGTGTGGGGACAAATTCACCCCCCATGCTGCTAAAGAGAAAGCCTACCCCGATAAGTAGTGCCGCAGATAAACTTAGAACGATTTTTTTCCGTCTCAGCGCCCAGGCCATGGTAGGTCTGTATTTGTCTTCCAGAAAGGTGATGAGACGAGAGGAAATGGTTTTTTTGGTAGGATCAGAAGGCTTTATAAACAAAGAAGCCATTACGGGAACGTAGGTAAAACACATAATCATCGCTCCAATCAATGCAAAAGAAAAAACCAGGGCCATGGGCCGGAACATTTTTCCTTCTACTCCCACCAAAGAGAGTATGGGAATGAATACAATGATGATAATGAGCTGACCGAACACAGCCGAGTGCATCATTTTACTGGCACCATGATGGGTGATTTTATCTATGAAGCGCTGTCTTTCTGCTTTAGGCAATGCCAGTAATGTGGATCGCTCTGCCGTTATTTTAAAGGCAATAAATTCTACAATTATCACCGCTCCGTCGATGATAATCCCAAAATCTATGGCCCCCAGACTCATCAGGTTGGCATCCACTCCGAAGATGTACATGAGGGATAGGGCAAAAAGCAAACACATGGGGATGACCGATGCTACCACTAGTCCGGATCGGATATTGCCAAGCAGAAGCACAACGACAAAAATCACGATAAGACATCCCAAAATCAGGTTTTCGGCGATGGTAAAGGTGGTTTTGGCGATGAGTTCACTTCTTTCCAAAAAAGGATTGATATGAATCCCCGGAGGGAGGGTGGTGGATATCTGGGCAACCCTTTCTTTAACAGATTCTATGGTCGCTTTGGAATTGGCTCCCTTAAGCATCATCACTTGCCCCAATACTTTTTCGCCCTCTCCGTTGCCGGTGATGGCACCGAATCGCGTCGCATGCCCGAAACCAACGCTGGCTACATCTTTAATAAAGATGGGTGTCCCTTTCCTGTTTTCAATGACAATGTTTTCAATATCTTCCAAAGAACCAACCAAACCTTCTCCTCTGATGAAAAAGGCTTGGTTGGTTTTTTCAATGTAGCCACCCCCTGCCACGCTATTGTTTTTCTCCAATGCCGAAAAAGCTTCAGCGACAGAAATATTCAGGCTTCGGAGTTTTTCAGGGTTGAGTGCCACCTCGTATTGTTTGAGGTAACCGCCCCAGGTATTTACTTCTACCACCCCCGGTATGCCGGAAAGTTGTCGCCTGACCACCCAATCCTGTATGGTTCGCATATCGGATAATGTATACTCATCCCGATGAAGCGAATCTACCTCGATCACATACTGATAGATTTCACCCAGACCGGTGGTGATTGGCCCCATAAATGGTTTTCCAAAGCCAGCCGGAATTTTTTCCTCGGCAGCCTTTATTTTTTCTGCTATAAGTTGTCGGGGAAGATAGGTGCCAATCTTATCATCAAAAACCACTGTTACTACAGACAGCCCGAACTTAGAAATGGATCTGATTTCTTTCACATTGGGCAGGTTGGCCATTTCCAATTCTACCGGATAGGTAAGGAATTTCTCTACATCTTCAGTAGCTAAGTTTCTAGAAGTGGTGATGATTTGTACCTGATTGTTGGTAACATCCGGAACCGCCCCTATGGGAATCTCAGTAAGGGAATAAATTCCAAAGGCGATCACTCCTGCTGAAAACAGAAGCACGATCAACTTGTGGTGAATACTGTACTGAATGATCTTCTCTAGCATTGATGAGCTTCATTTTGAATTACTCACCGAATGTAGCCGGACGGTCCTAAAGGCTTTCTCAAGGCTTTCTTAAGATTAGCTTAAGATTGGTAGTTCTTCTAGTCCTACACGCAGGAAGTAGCCAGTCAGAGCTGATATTCCCATTTCAATCCTGCCAATAAAATAATTCTAACAATTAATAACTTTTGTGATAGTGGAAACGCCCGTCTTTTCAGCCAATACGTCTAGTAGCATTATAAAAAGTTTTGCAAAAGCCATATAAATAATATTCTATATGGTCCCGTCATAGGTAGGCTGCAATTATTCTTTTTGGTCTCGCATGGGTTTCCGCTTTCGGAAGGCTGTGATGCGTTCAAAAAGTAATCATCACATTGGTACCCTGACCGTAGGTACTGCTAACCTTTAATTCAGCCTGAATGGCATTGGCACATTTTTTTGCTATGGCCAGTCCCAATCCATTTCCTGGAATTTGCTTGTGATCCAAGGCATCTGATCGATAAAAACTATCGTAAATATTGACTAAATCATCTTCCTTAATTCCGATTCCATCATCCCTGACATTACAGGTAATTCGGCCTTCTACAATATCTACAGCGATACGTATCGTTCCTCCATAATGTGAATATTTAATGGCATTATTTAGGATGTTGTCAATAATGATATTGCTGTAGAAATGAGGTATAAGGGCCTTCTCCGATTGATTGATATTCAGCCTAATTTTCAGTTTTTTCTTAGTAATCAGGGGTTTAAACCGGGAGATGGATTCATCAATGAGCACGGAAAGAGGTATAAAAGAATCCTTTTTACTTCCTACGGACGTTTCTAATCGGGCCAACATCAACAGTTGTTCTAAGGTAGCCGTCATTCGGTCGATTTCTTCCAGGCTATAAAGGATCTTTGCTTCGTACTCCTGTTGAGATCGTGGCTTCCTGATCAGCACCTCCAAGGTGCCACGCAGTGTGGCAAGAGGGGTCCGGAGTTCATGAGACGCATCCGACGTAAATTGTTTTTCCTTTTCAATGGCCTTTTCAATTCGCTTCAGCAAGTCATTGAAACTGGAAGAAAGAAGAAAAATTTCATCTTGATTTTTGGGCAAAGCAACTCTTTCATTCAGATTATTTTGGGTGATATGAGTTATGGTACGAGTCATTTCCTGAATGGGAATCATGCTTCTTCCTGCCAAAAACCGGGAGATGAAGTATAAGCCTACCAGTAGCACGAAATAAGAAATGATCAAGACCTCTCTCAACCGGGAGATCACAGAAAATGCAGATTCTGAGGATATGGCTGCAACGATGTATCCTTTTATCCGATCATTTTCCATAATAGGTAGTTGAACTTGCCGGATGGGGATATCCGTCAGTTCGGCATTGTAATGCCCGCCATCCGCCTTTCCTTTGAAGGTAAGAAAATCCTGCTTCAGGTTCGGGGATCGATCCATCACCGAACCCTGCTTGTCATTCAATTGAATAAAAACAGGGTTAACTTGGGTCTCTGTGTGTTCACGCTCTTGCCATTCTTCCTTATTGATAAATTGAATGCTGTCTTTTACGAATTCAATCTCGTTTAAATGCTTTTCTGCTTCGTACGATAAATCATTATCCAGGTTTTGTATCACCGTACGCTCGACAATCAAAAAGATGGTGCCAAAAACAACCGCCATGATGATGGCTGTCGCCACCATATAATGCAGGGCTATTCTATTTTTGAAGCTTAGGTTCATATTTCTTTTGCGATGTAACCTACACCACGAACGGTCTGAATGTAATTTTCTTCCTCAGATAAGGAAAGCTTCTTTCGCAATGCGTTGATGTACACATCGATAACACCAGTATTGTATTCGAAGTGGATATCCCATACACTTTCTATGATCCGCGTTCTTCTACATACCTTGCCTTTGTTGCGGATAAGGTATTCCAGCAAGGCAAATTCCTTTTGGGTGAGATTAACCTCTTCCTTTCCTTTAAATACCTGATGGGTCTCCGTATTCAGCGTAATGATTCCCAAGGTAAATAGGGAGTGCTCACCCATCTTTGGTCTCAGTTGCACTTTGATTCGCTCCAGAATTTCCTCGAAATGAAAGGGCTTCTTAATATAATCATTTGCGCCAGACTGCAAACCAAACAGCGTTTCGTCAAGCGTGTCCTTGGCGGTTAGAAAAATGACAGGGGTGGTTGGGAATTCTTTTCTGAACTGCCTGCAAATTTCGATTCCACTTAATCCCGGAAGCATCCAGTCAAGTAATAGTATATCGTACTCTCCTGATAACGCCAAGCGCAGGCCCAATTTGCCTTCATCGGCCACATCCACAGCAAACGACTCTTCCTCTAATCCCTGTTTAAGGAAAGCCGCAATTCCCTTTTCGTCTTCAACTATCAAAATCCTCATCTACCAAATATGCATATAACTCGCTTAAGAATCCATTAATTGAATCTTAAGAAACGCTTAAAATTCAGGAAATCCGCTTTTTTTATCGGGTTATCCTTTCATTTAGTTCCGCTATCCACACCTCTGGCTCATAAACGACCATTTTGAATTCCTTACCATTCCTTGTTTGAATGCAAATACCGGGATACCTCCTTTTTCCCGCCTCTCTTTTTTCAACCCCGGAAATCGTTTCATAGTCAATATCCGTTTGCCCTTTCTGTATGTTAAGTGCTAAACAAGTTACGCAATTTTGCCATAAAGCAGGTAACTAACAGAGGTTGAAATTTGCTTGATTTTCCTTAGCTAGGCTCATTTTTAAATACTCTTTTGAGGTACATCAATTGACCGGTGTGGTAAGAATTGTGATTGGCCATGATGATGATCTCCCGAAAAATCGTGTAATCCGGGGCATGCGCAATGGGGGCAAACAGGTCGAGAGAATCATCTTCAATCATCTGAATCAGTTGCTTTCGGTCGGCAAAAAAACCCTCCATAGATTGTTTCCAGGTATTGGTGTCCGCTTCGGCTGTTGGCCAATAGTCCTCCGGCCAGTTCATTTCCCGGTAGTTGGGGTTGTTTATAAATTCGATGATATCCCGCTGCGCCCTTCGCATGTGTTCTACCAGGAACCAGGGAGAATGGGGAATGCCCGGCACTTTATTGTTGATGGCCTCTAAGGGGAAATCGGCTACTACCCGATCAAAGGTAATGTGAGCTTTTTCACCACTTAGCGATTCGATCAGGTGTTTGCGTAAAATTTGACGTTCAGTTTGGTTTAAGGGCATCGTAGGAATGGGGTTGGTTCGACTTACTAGAAATGTAGACGTACATGCCGCCGCACTTAACAACTAAGCTTGGAAGCTTGTATTGACCAGAGTCAAGAGGCGATTTTTTCGAAACTGTACAGAAATACAGTGTTTTATAGCTGATTAGATTACAGTTAAAACCGAAAAGTATTGATTGAGACGCAAATGGCTTGGAGGTAACGGTTTTTCTAAGAACGGTAGCATGGCATCAGGATCCGGCCGTGAGGCTAGCCCCCGAAGGGAAGCCAGACAGAGTTGAGCTAACACTCCGTTATTTTAATAATCCATTAACTGAGAGATCTTCATCAAGGCCTTCCCAGTGAATTCCAATTCCTCCTCCAATTAACCTCCAATTATTTAAATGTTCTCTTGAAGCTTGCCGAAGTTTGGGAAACCATTCAATTGGAGTACCTATTTCTCTTCCATCTTCCAATAGGACATAAAGCCTTTCTTCAGTAAACCAGACTTTTTTGGCTCTATTGATTTTTATATCTGTTAAAGTACTCATGCCAGTTCTCTAATATTAACTCTTTGTGTTCCTCTGTTAATTTACGTAATTTATTTAATTCAGGGGCACTAAAATTTGTTGAATTAGCTAATTCAACTGGTTCCAGCTAAAATTTCGCATGGCCTTCACCTGATTCAACATGAATATGGGGAGGTTCGTTTCCTTCATTGCTGAAGAAGAAAAACCGGAAAGGGCCTATTCGCAAAACTGTTGGCATATAATTGGAAGTTGGTTATTTGTAAAACAGTAAATAACATCCATATAACGCTATCTTTTGAAGGCAGCGGCGTTGCGTGTAAACGAATCCTTTACCCCCTCTTAATCAATTTCCGGAATTAAATTAAGAATTTAGGATCATAAAACCACCGGAATCAGCACTTTTCTGGTTCAGGGATGAAAAAAATAGGCGCTAAACAGCTGATTCCTACCTTTTCGGCCGCCATCTGCCTAAGACGGACCATTCATTGCCTGATCAGCCCTACATCCATTACCCGCGACTGCTTCCCCCGGTTGCGGTATGCAGCTCTCTTTGTTCGACCCTCCAATTGTACCCCCTTTCGGAAGATTGTAAATGTGCCGGTACTACTGATGTTGCCATTATCCATTACGGAAAAAGAAACCATAGCCGTGCGCTTCAAGTAAATGGCACCTCCCTATTTCCTGCTTCGGTCTATTCTTGATGGTTCTGCCTGTTTATCACCAACTCCCTGATCGGAACCCCATTAATCAACACCTCTTGTAAAACCGCTTCACCTGCTTTGATACGCACCACCGCATAGGCAGTTTGCGTTGTGTCCAGTTGGGATTCACGGTAAGCCAATTCGGCATCGTACGCTTTTGATTCTTCCATGTAGTATCGGTCGAATGGGTAGTCAAGCGTTAGCTTGTTTGTGCCGTTATCCGTCACGTAGGCAACCTTGGCTTTCAAAAAGTCCTGATTCGTAGTGGGAGGTTCCTTGGAGACGCCCTGCGTTTTTGCAAACCCTTCCTTGTCTGTTGTCAGCAGCACAAAAATCGTTTCACCAGGCAGCCATTCTGCTTCGTTTTGAACCGTAATCACCGCTTCTTCGTAGTAAAGAGCTACAAATTTTCCTCTAAATGGGTCATTGGGATCAATTGGCTGGGTTTTGAATCTATATTCCTTCCCGGTACTCAGAATGGCTTCCCTGTCAAGAATCATTCTGGCCGGCACATACAACTGCACCAGGGCAATACACACAAATACCAGCAATGCAATCTTTTTGCTATTCATTTGATTTTCTCTTTTTGAGCATCCAGTAATTGGCGACAATGAACCCAATCCCAACCGACACAAATAAACCACCCCTCAGGATGAAACTTAAATCGGTATCAAAGAATCTACAAACCACCAAAGCGGCAATAATTAGCAAACCCAGGTTCAATGTCCCTAAATTGTTTAGCCTTCCGCCATTTCTGATGGTAAAAATACCGATTGCAAAAACCAGTAGATTAACGAACAGGACAGAAAGGGATGAGGATAGCCCACTAATGAAAATGGGAATAAATAAAATAAAAACAAGCCCTATTGGCTTGGCATCTTTCCAGGATTTGTTTTTAAGGTGCGGGGCCAGCAGCACCGCCCCGAATACGGTGAGTAACACCACTGCCAGAAATTCCGGTGCCGTAATGACCTGGTTCCAAATGAAATCTTCGTTTCGCAAATGCTCCCAGAACCAATCAAAACTTACCGTCAGCAGTAATACCAATGTCCCCACGAAGCCCAGGACCTTGTACCCGTTGTTTATCGGCTTCTGCCGGGCAAAAAAGTCCAACTCCCCTATTAAATAACTAAGCCCAAAAAGGCTAAAATAAGCCGGGACCATTAGTTCATCTACGGTACCGGCAATCGTCCCCAGGGTAATGATCACTGAAAGCGGAATGATCCAATGGTGGAAAATCATGAAATTACCTTCTGGATTTTTTCTACCCAGCAGGTAATAATGAGGCATAATGGACAGTAGCAGTAGCCAGTAAAAATAGGCTTCGGTGCCCGGGTAGGTCCAGTAGCTTGTCTCGGCAGCATAGAAGGTAATTCCGATCAGGAAAAGTAAGGATGTGATGGACGATTGCATCACATAGATCAATGGGAGGCAAAGCAGCATCCAGGTAAGCAGGAATAAGCCCAAATTTCCAGGCATATGGTATATTTGGCTAACGAGAGAGATGCTTGCTCCAACAGCAAAAAATAAAAAAGCAGTACCGCTTTCTCTCCATGCGGCACTTTCTGGTTTTTTCATTAACACGAACCCACACAGTGCCTGCCCAATGACGAGTGGAAGAAAGGCCCAATAGGTTTTTACCGTTCGCGAAAACGCATCCCAGTTGTGCGCAAGTACTAAGATAATTCCAAGGCCAACCAATATGGCACCTATAACCCCAAAGGCGACAAATAGCCGATTGCTTGACTGTCCGCCTTTTTCCCCATAATAATCTCGGATTTTGCCTGCTGTCTCGGGAGAAATCACACCGGCTTCTACAAGTTCGGTAATGTCGTTAGTCAGATTCATTATTTTGTTTATGAGGCGTCAGGTTTCAGGTGCACTGTATAAAGAATGAAAGCAATACTCTTTTATTTGACACCGCTCTCACCATGGTCTGAATTTATTAAAGATGGTGTAATTATAAGGTACCAATAAACTTTCCCAGACTCTGAACCGCCACTCAGCTATCGATTGGGTATTTGCTTGAATTCCTCGTAGTTCTTCTCAAACCTGGTTTGTACTAGATTGCTCTTGATTTCAAATAATTTTCCGGAGTAAATACCGCGATCTCCGAGTTCAAATAATCTTTTACATTGCGGGTAAGTATCGCTTCTATTCCCTCTATCGACAAAGCCGTGGAGTATTGAATTGAATCTTCAAAAACCTTAAAATTATTTTTCAATGCTTGAATAATTTCATTTCGGGTTGTTCCTGCTATTTGAAACATAGCCGTGAGTTCTTCAATTATTAAAATGGCTCTTTTATGGTCCAGGTATTTCCTTACGATATAATAAATATTATTAATACTAACTGCCGAAATAAAAAGTTGCAACTGGCCTCGTTCATTTAAATCAAATATTTCACTTGCCGGATTCGCAAACGGTTCCCGATCTGTGAAAAAATCGATTACCACATCTGAATCTAAAAAAATCCTAGCCGCCATGCTGTTTGGATAATTCTTCGTTTAGTACTTCCTTGTAATTAAAATCACTGTCTACCTGAATGATCCCTCTTAACCTTTGGATCCTTGGAGACAATTGGTTGGGTTGAATCTTCCTTCGGCTAATGGTAATCAGCTTGAAGTAATTTTCAACCAGGTCGGAAAGACTTTGCCCTTTTTCTTTTGCATAGTCTTTAGCTGTCTTAATGACCTCCTTCTCAATGGTTAAAGTTAATTTCGTATTCATGTGCTTTTTATCAAAAATACGTATTCTCTGGTAGATTTGCAATACGTGTAGTGGATTAGAAAAAAGGTCTAAATCGGACCAAAAAAACCTGGGAAACCGAAAACCTATTCTTAAAATCCCAATTATATATTTTTAACCACATAGTCGCACAGTTCATCAAGTGGTTATTCGCTCTGAGAAATGAGATCAGAAATTTGATTTTTTTCTATTTGCATTATAAATAATAAACTCCTCTCCTGCCTGAAATAATTAACTAACCATCTATTGTTTGATAACCCAAACATCCGTTACCCGCGACTGCTGCCGCCAGTTCAGGTGTTCTTCATCTGGTTTATCGAAACGGATCTCCAACTTACCATCGCTAATTAAATCTCCTGGTAGTGGAAACTCCTTGAATTCCTCGTATCCCTTTTCGTATTTCGTAGGTGTAAGCCGCTGTCCATTGGCCCGCAAAAGGGCTTCCCCATAGCCCGAAACCCGGATCAGGTAATCGGAATTCGGGTCCAGCTCATCGTACGACAAGGTGGGGGTAAACTGGAACAGCTGCGTGGACAGGCGCTTGCGGTTGATCCCGTTGTTTTCCCACAAGAAGTCAATGGCATCATCGGTTTTTGAAGTTACATGCTTGGCATCGGCACTGGAGATATTGTCGTAAAAGCTTCCTTCTCCCGGGTACTCGTAGGTTCGGATAAAGTCCAAGCGGGCCAGTTTTTCGGCCTCGGATCCCAACGAACGCACCTTTTCAAACTCGTCTTCCAACCACCAGCGGTTGTTTAGCGGGTAATCGATAAAATCCAGGATGGCACCCCGCTCGGCACCACTGGCTCCGTATTTTTCCACACTGGTCTGCGCCCCAACGCTCTGGAAAAGCATTTCTCCGTAAGCAAGCACTTTTTCCTTCAGGTCCTGGGAAACCGGCTCGGTTTCCGCTTTTTGCAGGTGTTGCAAGGCCTGGTTCATCGCCTGATCGGCCCCAATGGAGTCGGCTTTGGCCAGAATGGCGTAGGCTTCGGCCTCCAGTCGTTTTTCGAAAGCGAGGCGTTTTTTGATGTATCCATCGTAATGGGCCCGCATCAGCAATTGTTGCCAGCGCCAATTTCCGGCCAGTTCAGGATTTTCGGCCTCCAGCCTTTTCCACCAGGCAAGCGTTTCTTCAATGGCCGGGTTTTCCAGAATCGGCCCGTCCCAATTGTCCTCCAGCGCAAATATCCCCTGGGCAGCTTCTTCCGCCAGCTCGGCACCAAAGAAAAACCGGCTGTATTCACGCACAATGTTTTCCGGATCTTTTCCGGAATTCCATCCCAATTGGCTCCAGACGGCTTTGTTTACATCGTCATGCGTACCATCGGAATACGTGATAAACCCATCGGTATGGGGGCTGTCCCGGTTAAACAAGCGCGTATACATTTGCGGCTGCGGGTTGCAGGGTTCCCTGCCCAGGGTCAGCGCATAGGCCTGATCCCAATGCGCTACCGGATAGTGGCAGCGAATGGTATGTGTGATATCGGGATAAAAACGATGTTGGTATTTTTCCGGCAGTAGCTCCCGTTCCAGGGCAACCGGCGGACTACTGGGCCCATTCACCACTCCCGCCAACCAGTCCGGACTATTCTTTTCCAGGTAGTCAAAAAAATAGGTTACTTTTTCCTTGTTAAACCCCTGCAATGAAACCCAAATGCCCGCATCCGGATGGTATTGCTGCAATCGCTCTGACAACTCCTCCAGGTAGGGTATTAACTCGGAAGGATGGTTATCCCCGGGATCGCCACCTGGAACAAATACTGCATTCAATCGGGGAACACGCGCATAAAAGTCTTCCTGTTTCTCAAGCCCCTCTTGAAGGGCTCCGGGCACACTCAGGTCTCGGGGAGCCGGGGTCCAAACCCAATAATCGGCATCGTATTTTTCACATATTTTGCTGATTTCCACTTCCATCCGCTGCGGTTCCACCTTAAAGTGCGGGCTGGAACCCACTTCCTGGAAAGGAATATTTTCAAAGGCATTGGCCCCAAAGAGCACCTGCTCTCGAAAATGCTGATCAAACTGCGCCACCGTCCAGGCATCCCAGGAATTGGCGGTATTTCGGTACCCAAACTGATGTCCCCGAAGGGCATATTGCGGGGATTCGGAAAAATCGATGTTCCTGCTGAGTGCAACCTTACCCTCGCTCAGGTGGGCCGTTCGCAGCAGTTTGCCAATGCCGTACAATATCCCGCGGGTATCGGCACCAATCACCCAGAGCGTATTCCCGTCCTCGCCGGATTCATGAAAGATCCGGTAGCCTTCGTCTTGCTGTTCCGGAGCATCGGAGCCCTCTCGTGACGGAACGGTCTTTCCAAAGAGTACGGTATCGGTAGCCAGCGCAAGGGCAATTTGGGTTTCGGATTCCCAATCGCTGCCCAATTCCAGCGGAATCCCGCTCCGTTTTTCAATTTCTTCTACCAAAATGGTGCGGGCAGTTTCCTGCATCGGGCTGGCAATCTTTGGTGTAACCAAAATCACGGCCTTGGAAAGGTCCAGGGTTTGTTGCTCCTGCGTTGAGCAGGAAACCAGGAGCCAGGTAAATACGGATAGCAGCCAGCTGGGTGCGAATTTTTTCATGGACTGACGTTCTATGTTGGTCTTCTGTCAATTAACAGATTGCCGGCAGCGCAAAGGAGGCACCTGCCTGAAATAGCCGCACAATCAATTGTACCCCTAGGGTAATACACCAAAAAAGCTAAATCCTACCAAGGAAAGATATCCCTTTTTTAAAAACCCATTTCAGAGGTCTATATTTTGATTCTCGAAAACAGGTTTTTTTAGCTAAATCGTAACGATGCAGCTAACCGTGATAAACACCTCCTTACAAGCCAATAAACCGGAAAGGTGCGGATTTCTTAAAATCACCGGAGGTTTCCCCGGAATAGGTGCGGTGATTGGCCAAATCCAGTTTTCGAACCGCTGCTTTTTCGCTAAAATCGATTTTCTTCAAATCCACCCAAAAGGCATTGGGCGTCAACGCCGTTTCAAAATAGTACACCAGGTTTTTCTGGTCGGCCACCATTCGCCAGCGGGTGGTGGATAAATTGGGGTAACCTTCGATTTCAAATCCATAGGGAACGGATACGTTACGGATAACACTGAACACGCTGGCCACGGCCACCCGGGTGTTGTCCGTCTGCGGAATGGAGTTGAGAAAAAAAGATGCCCGCACAAAACGGTCGGAGGAGGTGACCGATCCGGGCAGAAAAGTCTTGCCAGGGATGTTTTCCCAGTACTTGCCAATGGCGAGCTGCTGCTCGTAGGGCGGATCATTGGTCATGACCTGAAAGGAGGCATCGTGGTGGATCACCAGTTTTCCGCCAATGTATTCAAAAATGGCACTGTCACCGGTCGCATCGGAGATGGACAGGTGTACCGTGGTAAACTTATCCGTCCCTGGAATAAAATCCGAGACAATAGCAAAATCCGCACGCTCCATTTCTTTGACGGCCTCGGCCACACTGGCGTAGTTATCCAGCACGTATTGGGCCCAGAGAGAAATGGCCAGTCCATTCTTATCTCCCTCCTTATCGAAGGAAGGATAGGTGGATTCCACGAGCCAAAGCATATTGGCTACCAGACCTTTTTCATTCATCCCATCGGTGGTGGAAATATCCCAGGAACTTACCGCCAGGCTCCCGTATTTGGACACCCACTCGATGGAATTTTTTCCCACCTCCCCATTGCGCTTCATTCCCCTCGGAAAAATCCATTGATTGGCAGGAATTTCTAAGGAAAAATCCATGGTCCTGCCCGTGAGCACCGTATTATTAGGGCCCTTGTACACCACCCGGGTACAACTTTCAGATTCAGAAATAAAGCCAAATACGGCCATCAGGGACAAGCAGAGGGGAATAATTTTTTTTCGGAGTAACATATTTTGCAAGTTTATTTTCAACTGATTTCTACCAATGATACCTTAGCCCAATGATTTCATAGAAAGTTTTACTTCTGTTGGCAAAAGCTATTGTTTTGTAAACAAAACCTTTCCCAATCGAAATAAATTACCGAATTATGATAGTTGCATGAGACAAATTCAGGGTAGCTATTCGAAATTTAAGAATTTACCAGCAATTAATTTATGGAAGACGAAAAAAACAGTCCTTTACCATTCCTTTATTTAAATACACTGGCCTTGCCCATTATTAAAAACTTCCCGGAAATCAGATAAAAATTTGGTACAGAGGCTGAGCGCTTTACAGAACTATTAGGTAGATTTTCTTGCACTTAGTTACTGACAACTGACTTTTTTTGATTTTAAGTGTTAGCATTATATAGCAGGTTGAACTTGTGGCCATCCGGATCAGCAAAAACACAAACGTAAAACCCATTTTCATCATAGAATTTTTTTCTGTCATTGTTGGAATCGAAGTAGACCTTCCCTCCTGATTTTTTGATTTCCGCTATCCATTGATCGAATTCCGCTTTACTTTCAACAGATAGGGAAAACATGACCTCATTTCCCTGACTTAAATCAGCTACTTCTCCTTCAAGGCTCAATTTCAAGCGTTTCTTTTCAAAAAAGTGAATGATAAAATCACCTTCACCAAAAAAAAAGCTTGCCAATTCTTTGGAAGGATGTCCATTTAACTTAAAACCTAGATTTAGGTAGAATTCCTTTGTCCTTTCAACGTCTGCCACGGCCAGATTTGCCCAGATTTTTTTTGGATTCATGATGTTGTTAGTTAAGTTTCATATTTTGGTAACACACATTCAAATAATGGTCCAGACTTCCCAGTCCTGAAGCAAAACTTTCTTTGACGCAGGGTCCCATTCCCTGACCAGGTAGAAAAATGGGCCTGCGTTTGCTTTTCCTCCTAATAAAAATACCCTGGTTGGCTAACGCTAGCTTACCAGCTGCCACCTGCGCCACCGCCTCCAAAGCTGCCACCACCAAAGCCGCCGAAACCTCCTCCTCCACTGCCGCCAAAGCCTCCCCTGCCGGAGGAGAAATCGCCATATTTTCCTCTATTGCCTCCCAGCATACTGGCAAGCATCATGGTGGTGAAAAAATCCACACCCCCACGTTTTCCGCCCATATGGTTGTTGTTGTCCCTTCTGTTTTTGATCAGGGTCAAAATCACAAAGCCGAAAATAAAAATCAATATAAACGGCAGTGCGCCTGCAGGCCGACCCGATGGTGGTAGCTGCTCTGCCGCTTCATACTCCCCGGAAGCCAGCTTAAAGATCATGTCCGTAGCCTGATCCAGACCGGCAAAATAATCGCCGGAACGGAAATTGGGCACAATAAGCTGTTCGACGATCCGCTTGGCCAATGCATCAGGAACTGCGCCTTCCATGCCGTATCCCGTCGCAATAAACACCTCACGGTCTTCCATCGCTGCAAGGATCAGAATGCCATTGTCCTTGTCCTTCCTTCCGATTCCCCACTGGTCTCCCAGTTGAAAGGCATAATCGCTGATGGCATAAGGCCCGACGGAGTTGATCAAAACAATGCTGACCTGGGAAGAGGTGCTGTCATTGTAAGCCAACAGTTTGTTTTCCAGCTGCCTGACCTCCTGCTGGGAAAGGGTCTCGGAGAAATCATTTACCAGCCGGGGTGGGTTGGGTTTTTCCGGAAAATCGCCCTGCCCCCAGCCGGAAAATGAAAGGGATGCTAAAAATAAAAGGGTGAATAGCTGTCTTTTGATCATGATGTTTTATTCAAAGGAAATTTCATTGGGCAGCTCATTGATGCCCCCCTTCTGGTCATAAGGAAAATGTTGTCGAAGTTGCTGCCCGGACATTTCTATACCTTTTCTAAGGCCTTCGGTGAATTCCCTTCTTTTGAAATGGATCACCATTTCTTCCTTGATATTTTCCCAGAAGTTTTCAGGAACCACCTGGTTGATGCCGGCATCTCCCAGAATGGCAAATTGATGATCCTCCACCGCCAGGTAGAAAAGCACCGCATTGCGGTGCTTGGTCCGATGCATCTTGAGTTTCTCAAATACTACAGCTGCCCGGTCAAGTACCTCTCCTTTGCAATGGTTTTCGATGTGAACCTGGATTTCACCGGATGTTTCTTTTTCGGCATTCCGGATGGCATCGGTGATAATGGCCCGGTCTGCTGTGCTGAACAATTTTTCGGCCATGAGATTTGGATTTAAAATTCTACTGTGGGTGCATTTTCAGAACCAGCTGCAGCTTCAAAATAACCCTTCGTCTCGAACCCATACCAACCGGCAAATACATTGTTGGGGAAGGTTCTGAGGTTGGCATTATAACCCTGAACGGACTGGTTGAAGTTTCTTCTGGCTACTGCAATTCTGTTTTCCGTACCTTCCAGCTGTGCTTGCAGTTCGAGAAAGTTTTGGTTGGCTTTCAGGTCAGGATAACGCTCGACGGCCACCAGCAGCCTGCTAAGCGATCCGCTCAGTTGGTCCTGTGCTTCCTGGAATCTTTCGATATTTTCAGGCGTAAGGTCATCCGCCTGCAAGGTGATAGAAGTGGCTTTCGCACGCGCTTCAATCACGCCGGTCAGCGTTTCCTGTTCGAAGTCCGCATAGCCTTTCACCGTATTGACCAAATTCGGAATCAGGTCTGCCCTGCGTTGGTATTGGGTTTCTACTTCGGCCCATGAACCGTTGATGGTTTCTTCGGTTTGTACAAAGGTATTGTACACGCCTACGGCTTTGCTGTAAACAAAGATCCCAATCAGGACGATGATACCAATGGGAATTAATATTTTTTTCATAGTGAATATAGATGTTTATAAAAACAGTGCAGGTATTTGACGTAAAGGTAAGGCCGGAGGTTGTGAAAAACGATTTTTTTCAATGATTTCGGAGGGAACGGGTGGACCGGCCGTTAAAATTGAGCTGCCCTATTTGATTGGACCTGCATTAAGCCCAAATGGCTAAAATTTGGAGCAAAAAGTGAAAGAAGGTCTTTTGCCAAAGAATTTAAATGGATGGTATTGAAACTCCATAAACCTGGTAATCGGTCATGACCATGGGGGGTATAACTAAAATTTTTGGTTTTCTGTTCGTTCGGAGTATCTTTGGACATACCTTATTGATTACTAATGATGCTAGTATCCAACAAACACTTACTTCTCCCGGTCCTTGTCCTTATGCTTTGTTTTCATAATCGTGCATCAGCACAGGAAGCCGCTGAAATTTTTACCGCAAAAAACATGGTTTTTGTGGAGTTGTTAGGAAATTCAGGATTATATGCAGCCCACTATGGACGAATATTTCATCAAAAAGACAAGATGAAATTATCCGGTAGTGTGGGTTTTTCATTGGTTCCCCGTAAAGGCTTTGAACCTTTTTATCCAAGCTTCTTATCACCTGTTTTCCCTGCTGAATTCACGGTTTTCTGGGGAAATTCGCGGCACCATTTGGAATTAGGGACTGGTTTTCTATTGCGTCAGGATCGAACATATATGTTTGATCCTGAATTTACTCCTACAAATCTTCGGGAGGAAGTTTTTTGGGATAAATCTGTAAGCATGAGGATTGGCTACAGGTATCAAAAACCGGAAGGTGGATTTTTTTTCAGGGCTGGTTACACCCCTATGCTTAAATTTGAAGGTTTTGAATTTGCTGAAAAACCCATCCGTTTTTTTCCATTCAATGTGGGAATCAGCCTGGGTAAAAGTTTTTGAAGAGTTAAACGAAAGACCACCGAGGTTTTAAAAACCTCAGCGGTCCTGTTCAGAAATCCAAAGTTCTCATCCCTTAACCGCTCTTTTTATTCTCTTTGGGGGTAAGAAAAGAAGGGATTCTCCTGCCAAAAATGACGGTTCCGTTATTTCAGTCTATAAAGATAAGGAGCTTTGTTCTTTGCTCCGGTTAACTTTTTTTCCAAACGCTCTAGTACATCCATATCCAAAATTTTCTTTTGAAAGTTGCTGCGGGTAAATTCCTTTTCAAATATCGTCTCATAAATCTGTTGCACTTCTTTCATGGTAAACTTCTCTGGAAGTAAATTGAAGGCATTGAATTTATGATCGATGTCTGCCCGGAGTGCTTCCAATGCATCGGTAAACACCTCGTTGTAGTGCATGATCATTTCGGGTACATCTTGAATGGGATACCAATCTATGGACACGTCAAACTGGGTCAATTTGGGACTGACTCGTTTCATATCCACCAAGGCATAGTAACCAATGGAAATAAAACGTTTTGTAAACCAGGCATACGCATTGGCATTTTTCGTTTTCGTGATAAATTTTTGGTCTTCGGAATAATTCGATTTTATCAGGGAATCCAAAAACTGCTTCCGTTTGTTGTCAGCCTTGCCAAAAACTTTGAACTGCTGCAGGTAAATATCTTGAAAGCCAGTTCGGTCTTCCAAAATTCGCTTGGCGGCCTCATCAAGATCCTCTTCCTGCTTAATAAAGCCGCTGTGAAGCGCATAAAAGTTGCCCTTGAAAGCCAGTTTGGAAAGCAAAACCTTCAATTGGCGGTTCTCATAACCAAAGATCACGCAATCGATCGCTACCTGTGGCATATAGTTTTTATCGCTCAATACGTCCATAAGATTAAAAGTAAATGGTACCATTAATTTAATAGCTGTAGGTAAGCTTGAATGACCCAAGCGCGCCCTCTTACCAACAAGCAATATTAATAAAAAAATATAAAATATATTGTATATTTTTTTATACAATAAAAAATTTTGATACTTTTGGTTCCTAATCAAATGCATTTTTATGAAATGGACACCTAAATACCTGGCAATACTACTGGCCGGACTAACTCTTTCCTGCGCCAGCGAAAAGGAGACAGCAGAAACTTCTGCCCTTTTTGACTTTTCCGAAATGGAACAGGTTGCTGAAGTGGATGAACGCTACCAATCTGTCAATGTAGAGATGTGCGAAGTGGTCGGTGGCGATTTTTGGGTGCCCTACAGTGAAATTGATACGGCCAAGGTTCAGGCCCTTGGTTTTGCCGGACTCAAGCAGAGCATCCCCTCTATCAACCTATACGATGAAAAACTACGTACCCTTTCAAAGGCACTAGGCCCCATGTACATTCGCGTTAGTGGCACTTGGGCCAATACGACGTATTTTCAGGACAACGATGCGCCGAAAATGAACCAGGCACCCGAAGGATATGAAAATGTATTGACGAGGGCTGAATGGAAAGGGGTCATCGATTTTTGCAAGGCCATGGATGCCAAATTGGTCACCTCTTTTGCCAACAGTGAAGGCATACGGGATGCAAACGGGAACTGGACGTCTGCACAGGCAGCTCCGCTTTTGGACTATACCCATTCCATAGGTGGAGCAATCCATGCTGCGGAGATGTTCAATGAACCCTCCCATGCCAGCCATGGCGGCGCACCCGAAGGGTATGACGCGGCGCAATACGCAGAAGATTTTGCGGCTTTTGAAGCATTCGTATCCCAGGCTGCTCCGGAGATGAAGATCATGGGGCCCGGATCGACCGGTGAAGGGGGAATCATCCCGGGAATTGACTCTACCCTAACCACCGACAAAATTCTTACGGCCAGTCCGGCACCGGAATTTGAGATTTTTAGCTACCATTACTACGGAGGAGTCTCCCAACGATGCATGGGGCAACTTACCCCGGAAAATGCATTGAGCGAGGAATGGCTTTCAAAGACCGAGGAAGGATTGTCCTACTATGAAGAGGCCCGAGACCAATACCTGCCCAATGCTCCCCTATGGTTGACTGAAACCGCTGAAGCGGCCTGCGGGGGAAATCCCTGGGCAGCTACCTATGTAGATAGCTTCCGCTACCTGGAACAGCTGGGGAGACTGGCCAGAAAAGGCGTACGGGTGGTCATGCACAATACACTGGCGGCCAGTGAGTACGCCTTGCTCGAACAGGACACCCACAACCCACGACCTAATTATTGGGCCGCCTTGCTGTGGAGTAAATTCATGGGAAATCAGGTATACGATGCAAAAGCTCCTATGGATGGACCAGACCTATTTGTGCACAATTTGAAAAATGCTTCCAATGGCTATGCCGTATTGTTGGTAAATCCAAAAGACGCAGAAACCTCCTTTCAAATCCCTGCCGATGCCGTGCAATATTTGCTTACTGCAGATGATGTCCTTTCCAAGGAAGTGAAACTGAACGGGGAGATACTTCAACTCAAATCCGATGATACCTTACCTGAAATCCAGGGCAAGAATGTGCAGGCCGGAGAATTGGTGATGCCCTCCCATAGCATCCTGTTTTTGACCTTTGGCGATAAATAAGGCATGAAGATCCATGATAAATTATGGCTGGTTACGGGAGGCGGAAATGGCATAATGGATTATATGTACCGAGTCAATCCGGATTGGACGATGCGTTTTATTGCCAAAAAAATGAAAGACCGCCTTTCGAAAAATGATTAAAAAGGGAAACCCAAAAAGCACCATGAGAAAAATAGAATTCATCCTGTTGAGTGCCATCCTTGTCGCATGTTGCGAATCAGGATTTGCGCAGACCACTTTGTTAAATGACGAATGGGGATTTACGCCTACCGATTCCCTATTCGCGCAACCTTATGTAGACATAGACGAGTGGCGGGACACCCCACTAAAGCATCGATATGTGCATGGTGGATTTAAAGGTACTGACACCCGGTTTTCTTTTTACTTTCCGCAAGAGGAAAACTATGAGCGTCGCTTCTTTCAGTACATTACCCCAATACCCGACAACGAAAACCTGTCTCAGGGTGCTACAGGAGAAGAAGACAAAATCAGTTTTTCTATCCAAAACGGTGCTTACTTTATAGAGACCAATGGTGGCGGAAACCCTGGAATCGGAGCCGATCGTCTTTATAATCCCTATAAAGCGAATGCCGCCAGTGCAGCGTTTTCCAGAACAGTGGCCAGGCAAATTTACCCTGCTGATCAGAGGCCATTCGGTTATGCATTTGGCGGTAGTGGCGGAGCCTATCGGACCATAGGTGGTTTTGAAAACACCGATACCTGGGACGGAGCCGTGCCGTACGTGGCCGGATCGCCCATGGCCATACCCAATGTATTTACGGTACGCATGCATGCGATGCGGGTATTACAGGATATGTTACCACAGATTGCGGATGCCGTTGAAGCAGGGGGTGGCGATATGTACGCCGGGCTAAACCCGTTGGAGAAAGCGGCCCTTATGGAAGTTACGAAGATGGGCTTTCCCAAACAGGCATGGTTCAACTATGATAAAATGGGTATACATGCTTTTCCGGCTATATTTAAAGGAATAAAAATGGCCGATGCGCCTTATTTCACTGATTTCTGGACGGTACCCGGTTACCTGGGAAAGGACAACTACGAAACGATTGAGAAGGATCGCCTGCAACAGCAAGCCCGGATAAAAAAAATTATCACCAAAAGGGAAGCGTATGAGTTGGGATTGACTATCGGAAATGGCCCCGGCAGGGCCCGTGGAACGGCCGATGCCGCCTGGCAAAATCTGGACCGAAAGACGGATACCATCCCTGTAGCCTTTCAATTGGATTCGAGGCTGCCAGAGGTGCAATTCTTAGGAGGGGAACTCAAAATCCTATCGGGTGAAACAAAAGGGAAAGCTTTGGCACTCAAATCCATTGACAATGACCTGGTAGTAGTAGATGCAATAGATCCTAAAATTGCCGCCTCCCTCCAGGTAGGTAACGAGGTTCAGGTCGACAACAGCGATTATCTGGCCGCCCAAACCTATCATCGTCATCAGGTACCGGGCCCCGAGTATGAGGTATGGGATCAGTTCAGAGATGAAAACGGAAACCCCGTTTACCCCCAGCGTCCCATGCTGATGGGACCTCTATTTACAAAATCCACCGTGGGTTCCCTACCCAATGGGGATTTTAGAGGAAAAATGATTTTACTGGGTTCGCTGTGGGATACGGAGGCCTATCCCTGGCAATCAGACTGGTATCGTAAGCAGGCAAAAGAATCCCTGGGGGATGCCTTTGAAGATAATTTTAGATTGTGGTTTACCGATCATGCCAATCACGGTGACCTTGCGGTGCCCGGTGATCCTACCCATATTGTCAGCTACCTGGGAGTATTACAGCAGGCCCTGCTGGACCTGAGCAATTGGGTCGAAAAGGGAATCGCACCTGCTGCGGCTACCAATTATAAAATTATAGATGGCCAGGTAATCGTTCCTGATGAAGCCAATGAAAGAATGGGTATTCAACCCGTAATCCACCTCAACGTAAATGGAAGCCAGCGGGCAGCGGTATCCGTAGGTGAAAACGTCACCTTGTCCGCTCAGATAGAAGTACCCGAAAATCAGGGAAGCCTGGTGGATGTATCCTGGGATATGGATGGATCGGGTGATTTTTTGGCGAAGGAAAACCTGAGGGATACGGATCAGCATAAAATGACCCTTACCCGAACCCATTCCTTTTCGGAACCGGGAACCTATTTTATTACACTTAAAGCCATCTCACAACGAAATGGAGATACGAAAACGCCCTTCACCCGTATTCCTAATCTGGATCGGGTGAGAGTAGTCGTGAAGTAGCCTAGAGGATACCAATCAGATAACACAAGCAAAAAGAAAAATTCCGGTCAAAAAATCTAATGGGAAAGGGGAAAACCATTCCCCACAATACCTCTAATTACAGGGAGGTTATTTTCTTTCCGCCCAGTTTTCTAGTTTTAGGTTTTCGATATGCCGGAAGTCTTTAATGTTGTCGGTTACTAAAATAATTTCATTTGCTTGTGCAGTAACACCAATTATCAAGTCAAATTCATCATACATAGGTGTTCCTTTTTTTCGAAGCAAGACTTTGATATTTGCATACTGGTCAACTATCCCAAAAATTGGAATGATGGTTAGTCCCTTAACAAATTTATCAACCGCTATGTGAGATTTTTTGGGATCATCGCTATTTTCTGCTCCGTATTTCAGTTCAAAACTGTTATTTCAGAGATGAAACAATTCTCAAGACCTTTTTCCTTGATGATTTCATCGAGATGGACTTTACCTCTCAAACAAAATACACATATACTTGTGTCAAGCAAATATTGCATATATCAAATTTTCAAGTCTTTTGATCTGAATTTCCTGCTTTCCCTAATATCTTTTATAATTTCTTCGGCTGGCTTTTCTGAAGCAAATCCTCCGAAGGAACTAAAAAAATCCTTTTCTTTAGACTTTCTCCCTTTCCTTATAGATTTCGCAAGCCGTTCTAGCAGCTCTAATTTGCTTACTGAACTTAAACTTTCAAAAAGCTCAGAATAAGTTTCAATGATATGGCGTTCTGCATGTGTCATAGTCTAAATTTTAATAAATATATGAAATTACATCATAAAACTGATTTCCATACTACTTGGTTCTTCTTCAACTTCCCTGTAACATCAGTATAAAGCTATGCCTTGGAAGGAGAGTTGCGTGTACATAGACTATGTAACCCAATGCATTCCCTGGTTTTGTTCGACAAATTAAACATTTCGGAGATTGAAGCAAAAAAACAAACCGGTTTTTCCCATGCCAGCTCTTGGCCTTTCTCCGGCTGCCCCTCCAATAGGGGCATTGTCGTCATGATGAGTTCGCACACCCCTTCCACTTTCAGGGATTGGTCGTGGTCCTCTTTGCTGTCCCAGATTTCGGTGATGTATACGGAATGGCTATCCGCCGGATGCCTTCCGATCACATACAATCGGGACCCTTTAGCGGTAGCCACCAATTGGGACGCTTCCAGTAAAATCTCAGCCAGCTCGGCTTGATGCCCCGGCTTTGCTGTCAAATTGCCATTCAATATGTATTGGCTTATTTGTATGGTTAGGTTTCATTTTATTAACCAGAGGCTACCGAAAAGGGAATCTAACACTACTTGTTTCCCTGAAGACCTATCGATTTACCCGGTTACCACCCGATGTTCCGCCACAAAATCCGGGTCCAGCGTAACGCCCAGCCCCGGCCCCGTAGGCACCGTTACCTTGCCGCCTTTACTGCTAAGGCTGGAGGTAGGGCTATCCAGGGGAATTTCATTGTTAAACCCCTTGAATTCATGAAAGGGTCCGGCATTGGCAACGGCCGATACAAAATGCATCATGTACAGGTAGCCCAGGCCCGAACCGGAAATATGGGGCGTGCAGGGCATTCCTTTCAGAGCCGCCATTTTGGCCACCTTCATGGAACGTACCATTCCCCCAAAATAGAAAATATCGGGCTGCACGATGTCCAGGGCATCCTCTTTGATCAGCCAGCGAAAGCCATGCATGCTGGGTTCCTGCTCCCCACCGGCTACCGGAATCGATACAGCTTTGGTGACTTCCAGGGTCTCTTCGTACCAGTCAAAAGGTACCGGCTCTTCGTAAAAATCATAGGCATATTCCTCCATGATTTTTCCGATGCGTATGGCCTCCTCCGGGGTATAGGAACCGTTGGAATCGGCATAGATCGTCATCTCCGAACCAAAACGCTCCCGCACCAGTGGAATTAGTGCTTCGGTCCTACCGGGAGGATAATCGGCATTGTGACTCATCCGGCCACCCACCTTGAATTTCAGGGCCCGTGCATCGGTTTCCCGGACATGCTTTTCAATCAGATCTATGGATTCCTCCGCCGATTTGCCCCGGTAATTATTGGCCTGGTAGACAGCGATTTCCGGATGGTAAATGGTTTCTGCCAGCAAGGACCCCATGCTTTTATGGGCCAATTTGCCCAGCAAGTCCAAAATGGCAAACTCCAGCGTGGCCAGGGGCACCCAGAAGGCCAGGTTTTGCAATTTGTAATTACTCTGGTACACGTACACCTCCTCCAAAAGCTTTTCCCATTCCCGGGCATCCTTGCCGATAAAAAACGGCTGAATCCGGTTGACAAATATCGGATACAGGTGCTTCATCTGCATGTTATTGCTTACGGATAGCCCTTCGGCACCCTCTTTGGAGCGAACGCGACAGATAAAGTTATCTCCCTTGCGCAGCAATTCTACCGTCTCAATCCAGACCGGATCCTTCAGCTCATCCAGGCGCAACACCGGTTCGGCTAAAATTCGGTCCAGGGCCTCCTCCTGCCTGTCCGGCTCCTGCGCATTTTTTCCAGAAGCGCCCGCAGGCAGACCGGTCATGCCGACTACTGCGCCCAGTGCAGAACGCTTGATAAATTTCCGTCTATTCTCTATCATGGTTTACTCGTTTCCGGCTACTTTTAATTCCACGGCATACAGACCCGTCCTTGCGGTCACAAAAAGCGTTTTACCCTCCGGTCCTCCAAAGGCCAGATTGGAGGGGGTTTCAGGGAAGCGGATCGTGCCTAACAGGCGGCCATTTGGAGCCAATACCAGCACGCCTCCTGGCCCGGTAGCAAAAAGGTTTCCCTGCTCGTCGACTTTGATTCCATCAGGATTCCCGTCTCCCGACAATATGGAAGCATTAAAGAAGAGTTTCCCCTTCCCGGCCTTTCCCCCCTTGCTCAAGGGATACTGCATGTACTTCTTGGGTTGATCTGAATTGGCAACATAGAGCGTACGCTCATCAGGAGATAAGGCCAGGCCGTTTGGTCGGTACAAATCCTCGGCAATCAGGGTTGTTTTTCCTTTGTGAAAGCGGTACACGCCAAAAAACCCCAGGGTATCGCTGGCATCCGCTGGCAGTCCATAAGGGGGGTCGGTAAAGTAAATGGCTCCATTGCTGTGTACAATCAGGTCATTCGGACTGTTAAGCCGGGTGCCTTTGTATGCTGTTACCACGGCATCGTACTGTCCGTCCGGACTTAGGCTGCCGATCTTTCTACCCCCGTGTTCGGCCATCAGCAAGTTCCCTGCTGCATCGTAGGTCAGGCCATTGGAATTGTTGCTGGGTTCCCTAAAAACGCTTACCTGCCCTCCAGGCTTCCATTGATAGATGGTATTGGCGGGAATATCGCTAAAGATCAAATAGCCCTCCTCCTTGTTCCAGACAGGACCCTCGGTAAACCGAAATCCATCTGCCAATTTTTCTATTTCCGCATCCTCGGCTACCAAATCCAGCAGTGCCTGGTCTTTAATGTCCAGGTTTTGCCCAAATACAGGGATAAGAATAAGAGAGAAAAAAGAGGAAAAACTGATGAGGCGTATAAGTGAAGTAATTTTCATGGTTTTTTGGGTTTGAAGGTTCCATAGGAAATATACGGGAATCCGATTAAAATTCCATAAGCGGACCGTCAAATCCTCCTGAAATAAAGACTATTTCCGTCAGTAACTCATTTCATCGAT
Source organism: Cyclobacterium sp. SYSU L10401 (assembly GCF_010993705.1). Taxonomy (GTDB): domain Bacteria; phylum Bacteroidota; class Bacteroidia; order Cytophagales; family Cyclobacteriaceae; genus Cyclobacterium. The sequence goes on from NZ_WOFO01000002.1 coordinate 394,899, forward strand.
CTTCACTTTGCCCCGAAAGGTGAGGTACACAAAGGTCGTGTACCCAATTACCAGTGGTGTCCCGATGGCAGCAAAGGTCAGCATGATTCCCAGGGACTTGTCCGAAGCAGCGGCATTATAGAAGGCATACACCTATAGTAAATCCGGGATAGCCTCTATTTCTTATTGAGAATACCGAAGACTAAACCTCTTAAAATCAGTGGAAAAATCCACTTCAACCGGCTGCAAATTTTCCTGAATTTTATCATGTATTCCAGGGTACCTTTACCTCTTCCCGGGATGGTAGGTCTCTTCAGCCCTCTTTTCTACATCTTCCCGGTAGTAGGCGACCTCCTTGAAGCTGCCATCTGCATACATTTGCGCCTGATCGTCAAAATGAGGGGATTCCGGATCACTGTTTTGCCCTCCGGCCAGCAGGCTTTTCGCCCTCACCTTTTCTCCAAATTCCACTGCTGCCACAAAGCTGTTTCCGGAAGAGCCGTAGAGCTTTTTGGTGTTTTCCCGGGCACTGGCACCAAAAGAAGCCAGGGCACCCCAGCGACCCGAGGCCAATCCAATGGGGAGGCTTTCTTTGGAATCATCATAGGCCAAATCTATATCCCCACTCAATCGTTGAAAGCGGTTGATCTCTCCCCAGGGCATTTCCCAGGAGCCAAAATCAGCTTCCAACTGCTCCACCGCTGCGTTAAATGCCTCCAATACATCCTCCGCTTCATAATCCAATTCGTTCCCTTCCTTTTGGTTAAAAGGTATCAACTGATAAGGACTTCCAATCTGCCTGTTAAACCACATGCCATAAAAATGAGCCAGGGACATGGCCACGGAACCTTCACCGGTCTTGTAGTCCCATTGTTTTAAAACTTCTTTGGGAGCGGCTAAATCACGGTAGGATGCCCCATTCGCCTCAAATGCCGCCAGCAGCTCCGGAATAAGGTATTCAAAGGCCGGCAGGTAGGGATCGTATCCGAGTGCAATCAAATCGTCCAGGGAAATTGTACTTGCCTGGGAAAGCAGGTCTACCGCATGAATGCCGCGAAAATTCTCAGCATCGGGAGCCATGTAATAGGGATAATCCTTCTGTTTGGGACTGTAAGGGCCTGCCGCAGTAAAAGGAGTGGAATTGCAATTTTGTATCCATCCGGTTTGGGGGTTGTGAATGACAATGCTCTCTGCTACCGTATGCAAACCCTGCCAGTCGGTTGCCGGATCGCTGCCGTCCACCGGCCTTGAAAAATCAAAGGAGGTGTCCCTTTTGGGAATAAAGTTGCCGTGAAAATAGGCAATATTGCCTTCAGCATCTGCAAAAACGGTATTGTTGGAAGAATTGGTCCTCATATCCATCATTTCTACAAATGCCTCGTAGTTATCCAGTTTGGTACGGGTAAAGCTTTGGATCAGGGCATTGACAGGATCCCAGTTGATTTTGGTGGCCACCCATTTGTCCTCCAACTGGTGGGTGACCGGACCGTGATGCGTACGGTACATGGTGAAGTTTTTTTCCTGCAATCCTTCCGGGGAACTGTATGAAAGCGTAACCGGAATTTCTTCCACTGCCCGCCATTCATCTCCATAAGCATACTCATAACCATTTTCGGTTTCCCGTACTTCTTCCAGAAACTCATCCATAAAATCCAGGCGTGTAGAGGTATGCATCCACCCGGTCTTCTCATTAAAACCCTGGTAAACGAAAAATTGTCCCCAGGTAACGGCTCCATAGGCATTCAAGCCCTCTTCGCTGGCCACATGGATTTCAGGGCGAAAATAAAAAGAGGTATGAGGATTGATCAGCAACAGGGCATTACCCGATTCGCTCAGTTCCGGTGCAATGGCGATGCCATTGGAACCCTTAGGCTCTTCATAGGGATCAGGATGCAACAGTCCATCACCATATTCGGAATAAGCCAGTGCCATTTGATTTTCATAAAAAGCCTGTATCCGTTGGGTAGAGATCCGCTCAATGTCACCCCCAATGGATCCCTCGCTAAAAAACATGGGAAACCAGGGTTCATATCTGGTCAAAACCTGCGGCACTACTTCAGGGTGGGTTTCCAGGTAATAATTGACCCCATCGGCAAAGGCATCGCACAGGTCTTGGAGCCATTCCGGAGCTCCTTCGTAAGCTGCTTTGGCCTCCGCTTCGGTCATGTATAACCTGGCCCGAAGGTCGCTGTACAGGGCCTCTTCTCCTTCCAGTTCGGCCAGGCGGCCGGTGGCCCAGATATAGTTCCTTTCTACCCTTCTGAAGTCATCTTCACACTGCGCGTACAGCATTCCAAACACAGCATCCGCATCCGTGGCAGCATAAATATGGGGAATGCCATAATCATCCCGGATGATGGTCACCCGGTCTGCACGTTGCTCCAGGTCATTTGATTCGGTATGGACTGGAGCCTGGCAAGCCCAAAACAACAGGGCCAGCAATGATAATTGTAATTTTTTCATGGTTGGTGGTTAAACGTTTCTGGTTAGAAGCCAAAAAATGATACCCACTATGGAAAAGTGGCTGATTCCGGACCTCTTGTAATTGCCTTCAATAATAGGAAAAAATCCAGTATCTGACAATAAAATAACCAATACTGAATAATTTTTACCTCCAGAGTTTTAAAATTGGACTACAAAACCTGAACTTTTGCCTCAAAAAATAGCCAGCAACCAAAATTTTACCTGTAAAACCAATGTTGTTTGGAGACAACCAAAATTTTCAAATGCGTACTTATTTATCCAATACAGCCAACAGCAAACCAAAAGTGGTCTGCTGTTGGCTTCAACGCACGGTTGTTTGGCGATTTGGATGAATCAGCAGCTACGAAATGTATCCGTTCAGCTAAAACTCAGGATAGAACGGATCAATTGACTATGGTAATGCTACCTGAACTTACTTCTCCTTTAATGGTGTGCGGAGAACCATTCCTGATTATCAGGGTTCCGGATGATTCACTCTCTCCTACTTTTGCCCTTCCACTTCCGGTATGGATTTCATAATTGAAAGCAGCCAAATTACTGTTGGACTGTATGGAAATACTTCCAGAGGAGGCTTTAACGGAAGTATGTTCGCTTAATCCAACGTTGCTACCTGTTACTTGCCCGGAACTTAGGCTTACCCTTCCCAAAGCCTGTACCTGATCCATGGCGATTTTTCCGGAACTCAACTTCACATTCAATAAACCGTTGATAGCCCTGAATGCCATATTTCCGCTGGATGTTTCTGCATCCAGGTCGCCCTCTATTTGTTCCAGGCTCAGTTTCCCGGATGAAACGGATGCTATCGTGTTTCCTTCAATGTTTTCACCTACAACCTCACCTGAGCTTGCTGTAAGGTACACTTCCAAAGCATCAAGATTTTTGGCACTGACCCGGCCGGAATTCACTTCCAAATCAATTCTATCTCCCACCACATTTTCGGCATGGATCGTACCGGAACCGGCATGCATCTGCAAGGACATGTGGGTCGGACCCGTAAGCCTGATGTGTCCCTCGGACCGGCCCATTCTCAGGCCATTTTGATCCAGGCTGACGATGAGTTTTTCACCTACCACCCTGTAGGCAATTGTCTTTCCCCCATCCACATTGGATCGAAGTAAGGCATCCAGGGATACCTTATCCAAATCAGGAGATCCGAGGTACTCGGCAGGGAGAAAGCCGGCATCCACTTCAATAGAACTGATGCCCGCAAAACTTTCCTCGATATCAGCCACGGTTTCCAATTGCGGATCCAGGCAGGAGGTAAAAAACAGCATGCCAAGTACCAGCAATCCGCTGCCATTTAATTTTTTCTTGGAAGGAAAACTAAAATTCCAGATTTTCTTTTCCTGTTTACCTTGTATTGTTTTCATTTGGTGATGTTGTAACATTTTTTTGTTTCTCTCAGAAAATAAATCCAATCTGATGCCAATTACCAAAATACCCCCAATCGATGAAATTTCCGGGGTACGCTTCGAAACAAAGCTCAGAACTGTTCAAAAACGAACAAATTCAACACCTTTTCGGACAGCACAAAGGTTTCATCAGGGCATCAATTGCTTTCTATGTAACGACAGGGTCTTACTCCAAATTGATTCTAAATTGGATGCCGGCCCTGTCTCATAAAGTAATTCTTAATATATTTAACGTAAAGTTTCCGATGTTTTCTATACAACCTCAACTACCCATGATCAGTGACACCCCCACCACTCCTTACTATGCCGTGATATTTACCAGCATTAGAAGTGCGGAAGCCGGGGAAGATTATGCACAAATGGCCCGTGAAATGGAGGTATTGGTTAAAAACCAACCCGGCTACCTCGGGCATGAATCCGAAAGAGAGGCCCTGGGAATAACGGTCAGTTACTGGGAAAGTCTGGAGGCCATTGCTGCCTGGAAAAACGAAACCCGACACCTACTCGCCCAACAGCTCGGTAAGGAAAAATGGTACCAAAACTATAAAATACGGATTTGCAAAGTAGAAAGGGAGTATGGCTTTTGATTACCCTTTTAACCATCATCAACCAATATTATTGATCCACTTATGACAACCAAACTTTATGCATTCCTTGTATTACCGGCCATCCTTTTGCTGGGCGCTTGTTCCGAATCCCCGGAAAAGGCCACCCGGGTATTTACCGGCGGCTTCCTTTACACGGTAAACGAAGACCTACCCACCGCCGAGGCCATGGCTATAGAAGGAAATAAAATCATTTATGTAGGAGATCAGGCAGGGGTAAAACCCTTTATAGGTTCTGAAACGGAAGTGATTGACCTGGAAGGAAAAACCTTGACCCCGGGTTGGATTGAAGGGCACGGGCATTTTATGGGCCTGGGCTACAACGAACTGAACCTGGATTTATCCGCCACCAAAAGCTTTCAGGAAATCGTCGCTATGGTAAAGGAGGCCGCCGACCGGACACCGGCGGGCGAGTGGATTACCGGTCGTGGCTGGCACCAGAGCAAATGGACTGAATCGCCGGGAAAACAAATAAATGGCTTCCCCTTACACCTGGCCATTAGCGAGGTATCTCCGGATAACCCGGTCTTTTTGTACCATGCCAGCGGCCATGCCGGTTTTGCCAATGCCCGGGCCATGGAAATTGCAGGCTTAAATCCCCTGGGGAAAGAACAGCTAAGGGATCCCAACCACCAGGAAGGAGGGGAAATAATCCGGGATGAGAACGGAAACCCCACCGGTATTTTCAACGAAACGGCCATGGGTTTGATTACCCGCCACATTCCTGCCAATAGCCCGGAAAAGGACCGACAGGCATTCGAACTGGCGATGGCTGCTTGCCATCGGAATGGCATCACGGGATTTCACGATGCGGGAATCGGTTCAAAAACGGTAGACTTATACCAACAAATGAAACGCGATGGGAAAATGAAACTCCGGATGTACGCCATGATCGCAGGAGGAAACCGGGAGTTCCTGGAAGAATGGCTGAATAGAGGACCTGAAATAGACAGCCTGCTTACCTTCCGTTCGATAAAGTTGAGTTGTGACGGGGCCCTGGGTTCCCGCGGAGCCTGGTTACTGGAGGAATACAGCGACAGACCTGGTCATTTCGGTCACGAAACCCTTCCCATGGAATACGTCTATGAAGTTTCTAAAATGGCCCTGGAAAAAGGGTTTCAACTCTGCACCCATGCCATTGGAGACCGGGCCAATAAAGAAGTACTAGACAGGTACCAGGCTGCCCTGGAGGAGTTTCCCGAAAAACGCAACGAGCACCGCTTTCGCATTGAACATGCCCAGCACCTGCATCCGGAGGATATTCCCCGCTTTGCCGAATTGGGCGTGCTTCCGGCCATGCAGGCCATTCACCTTTCCTCAGACAGGCCCTGGGCCATTGAGCGGCTGGGAGCGCAGCGGATCAAGGAAGGGGCTTACATGTGGCAAGCCCTGCTCCAGTCCGGGGTTCCCATCATCAACGGTACGGACGTGCCCGTAGAACCCATCAACCCCCTGGCTAACTTCTATGCCAGCGTGACCCGCAAAACCCTGGAAGGAAGCCCCGAAGAAGGCTACGAAGCGGATCAAAAGATGAGCCGGGAACAGGCATTGAGAAGTTATACCCTGGACGCTGCATATGGAGCCTTCGAAGAAAGCATGAAAGGTAGCCTGGAAGTAGGAAAAGTAGCCGATTTTGTCATTTTTGACCGGAATATCATGGAAATCCCGGAGGCTGAAATCCTGCAGACACAAGTCTCCCTGACCGTATTGGATGGGCAAATAGTCTATCAACAATGACTTCTATCATGTCCTAAATGCGGCAAAATCCAATAAACTATTTTTAACTTGCAGCAAATTATTTTGTAAATGATACACCGGATAATCGCTTTCAGCGTAAAAAATAAATTTATTGTTCTTTTAGCGGTACTGGGCATGATCATTTGGGGAATGTTTTCCTTCCAGCGTTTGTCCATTGGATCTGTCCCCGACATTACCAGCAATCAGGTACAGATCATTACTGTGGCGCGAAACCTGGCCACGGAAGAGGTGGAACAATTTATTACTTTCCCTATAGAACTTTCGGTGGCCAATTTACCCGGGGTGGAAGAAATCCGCTCGGTCTCCAAATACGGGCTGTCCACCATCACCGTGGTCTTTGAAGAAGGCATGGGCACTTACCTGCCCCGGCAATTGATTGGAGAAAAACTGGCGCAGGCCAGCAAGGATATCCCGGCACATTTTGGCAGTCCGGAAATGGCGCCCATTTCCACCGGCCTGGGTGAAATCTACCAATACACGCTGGAAACGCGCCCGGGCTACGAAGACCGCTATTCGGTGATGGACCTGCGAGAAATCCAGGATTGGCTGATAAAGCGGCAGCTCACCGGCATCAAAGGCGTGGTGGAGATCAATACCTGGGGGGGTTACCTGAAGCAATACGAAGTGGCCATGCAGCCAGAGAAGCTCCGAAGCATGGACATTTCCCTTCTGGAAGTCCTGAAAGCCCTGGAGGACAATAATGAAAATGCCGGAGGGGCCTATCTGGAAAAAAACCAGACCAACTATTTTATTCGAGGCGAGGGCATGATCCAATCCCTGGAGGATATTCGGAAAATTGTGGTGGCCAATCGTGGAGGTGTGCCCCTGACCATTGCCGACCTGGCAGAGGTGCGCTTTGGGTACGCCACCCGTTTTGGAGCCATTACCGGAAACGGAGAAGGGGAAAAAGTGCTGGGACAGGTCATGATGCTGAAAGGGGAAAATTCCTATGCGGTGATCAAAAGCGTCAAAGAACGCATAGCTGAAATAGAAAAAATACTCCCGGAGGGGGTTTACATCAATGGGTTTCTGGACCGCTCCATGCTGATCGACAAGACCACCTCCACCATACAGGAAAACCTTATCCTGGGCGCCTTGTTTGTCATTTTCATTCTGGTCATCCTGATGGGAAATTTTCGCAGCGGGTTACTGGTAGCTTCCGTCATCCCCCTCTCCTTGCTTTTTGGCATTTCGCTGATGAGTCTTTTTAGGGTAGATGCCAACCTGCTGAGTCTGGGTGCCATTGATTTCGGGATTTTGATAGATGGAGCAGTAGTGGTGGTCGAATATGTGGTCTACCAAATGGGTAAAAAATTTCCCGGCTTGAAAGGGACTGCCCAAAAAGAGGAGGTGGACAAACTGGTCATTGAGAGTTCCAACCGGATGATGAACGCAGCCATTTTTGGTCAGATCATCATTTTAATTGTTTTCATTCCCATCCTGAGCTTTACCGGGGTAGAAGGAAAAATGTTTCAACCCATGGCATTGACCTTCATGTTTATCCTGGCAGGAGCCATGATTCTCTGCCTGACCTATGTACCGGTCATGGCGGCCCTGTTTATCCGCCCTTCAAAAGATGAAAAAGGTACGCTATCCGCCAAAATTATCCGGGCCATTCATGGCTGGTACGAACCGGTTTTGATAAAAGCCCTGAATCACTATAAACTTGTTTTGATCACCGCTTTGATAGGTTTTGGGATCAGCCTTTTTATTTTTTCCCGACTTGGGGGTGAATTTCTTCCTACCCTGGACGAGGGTGATTACGTTATACAGCCGGTATTGAAGCCGGGAACTTCCCTGGCCCAGACGATCGAAATCACCACCAAAATCGAGTCCATTCTGCTGGAGAAATTTCCCGATGAGGTGGAACAAGTCGTCAGTAGAATCGGGGCAGCGGAGATCCCCACGGACCCCATGTCCATGGAAATGTCGGATATCATCATCAAGCTAAAGGATCCGGAAGATTGGTCAAGGGTGGATTCCAAAACAGCCCTGGCAAACCTTATGACGGAGGAGCTCTCTGTTTTACCGGGTATCACCTACCAGTTTACCCAGCCCATCGAAATGCGCTTCAACGAACTGCTTACCGGTGTGCAATCCGACCTGGCCATCAAGATCTTTGGGGAAGATCTGGAAACCCTGTACCGCTACGGACTGGAGGCCGCTGCCATTATAAGGGATGTGGAAGGGATCGACAATATCAAAGTAGAACAATTGGTAGGCCTGCCGCAGATTTCCATCCGCTACGACCGGGAAAAGCTTGCCCTCTACGGCCTCAGCATTGCCGATGTGAATCAGGTAATCCGTACCGCCTTTGCCGGCAGCAGCGTAGGTACTATTTTTGAAAACGAACGCCGCTTTGACCTGGCCCTGCGCCTGGATAGAGAGACGGTAAGCACCGAAGTGGTAAACGAGTTAAGTCTGCCCCTGGAAAACGGGGAAAAAATATTATTGAAACAAGTGGCTGACATCAGCTTTCAGTCAGGTCCCGCACAGATATCCCGGGATGATACCAAGAGAAGAATTGTTTTGAGTTTAAATGCCAGCGAAAGAGATGTGGAATCCATTGTCACCGATGTGCAGGCATTGCTGGATGCTGAGTTGGGTTTGCCCACGGGCTATTCCATCGCCTATGGGGGGCAGTTTGAAAACCTGAACCAGGCCCGGGACCGCCTGATCAAGGTGGTGCCGCTTGCCTTGTTGTTGATTGCCATTATGCTTTACTTTACCTTTCATTCTGTTTCTGAGACGATCATGGTATTCTTGTCCATCCCTCTGGCGGTAATCGGTGGAATTGTGGCGCTGTGGATAAGGGGCATGCCCTTTAGTATTTCCGCAGGTATCGGTTTTATTGCTTTGTTTGGCATCGCAGTGCTCAACGGCATTGTGTTGATCAGTTACCTCAATGACCTGGAAACTAGCGGAGAAACCGATATACGCAAAAGAATCCTGAAGGGCTGTAAAAACCGTTTGCGGCCGGTACTTTTGACTGCATCCACCGATATCCTGGGATTTATTCCCATGGCGCTATCCACTTCTGCAGGAGCGGAGGTGCAGCGGCCCATCGCCACGGTAGTAATAGGTGGGCTGATCACCGCATTTTTTCTTACCCTGATCGTCTTGCCGGTGGTCTATTATGTAGTAAAATCGAAGAAAGTTCAGGGCTTTCGCCCCGGCAAAGCGCTGACGGCACTGGCGATACTGCTTGGGATTCCCTTTCTAAGCCCTGCCCAGGAGGGCCCTATAGATCCGGAAGCGGCCTGGTCCATGGCACTGGAAAATAATTTTGAATTGGCCGCCGCCAGAATATCATTGGAAAACAGTCAGGTCCAAACCAAAACTGCCTGGGATATTGCCCCATCCCTATTCTTTATCGGAACGGAGGAAAACCAAAGAAACCTGGAGGGAGATGGGGTAAACTCTTTCGGGTTCCAACAGTACATTGATTTTCCCGGAGTCTATGTTTCCCGAAAAAAGGCACTGGAAAAGGAAAGCCTAATCACAGAGGATCTGTATGACATCAAGACCCTAAACCTGAAAAAACAACTGTATAAAGCTTGTTACCAGTTGGAGTACCTGGTCAAAAAGAAGGAACAATATTATGGATTTGATTCCCTGTATCAAGAACTGTATAAGGCCTCCGAAAAGCGGTATGCCGCTGGCACGACCAACCGACTGGCCATGGTCATGGCTAGAGCCCGGTCTGAAAAAGTCCGTATGGCTTATTCTCAACTGGAGCAGGAAATCCAAATTGTGTACCGGCAAATTCAGGAAGTGGTACAGTCCCCGGATACATTGCAGCTCAAGAGCCCTCCGCTGACCATGGCATTCGCCGAATTCCCCGACCTGGAAAATCATCCTTCTTACGGCTATTTGATGCATCAAAAAGAACGTTTTGAAGCGGAAAAGAATCAGATGCAAAACAAATTGCTCCCCGGATTCTATGTACAGTACATGTTCCAGAAAGTTGATGGCGTCAGCGGTTTTTTCGGTTATCAGGCAGGCATACAGGTTCCCCTGTGGTTTGGACCCTCCCGGGCAAGGGTACAATCCGCCCGCCTGTCCGTCTACCAATCGCAAAACAAAATCAATGATTTTGGTATCCGCTGGGAATCAGCCATAAACCAGAAAAAAACCAGGCTGGAAATGCACCTCAAAGAGTTGGATTACTATAACCAGGAGGGGCTACCGATGGCGGAAGAAATCATCAACACGGCTCATAGAAGTTTTGACCAGGGGGAAATTGATTACCTGGAGTACATCCGCAGCCTGGAATATGCCAGCGAAATCCAAATGGATCACCTGGATCTCTTGAACGAATACCATCAAACCCTTATTGACATTCACTATTTTAACCTGCCATGATATTGAGTAAAACGAGAACGCCAGCCGGAGAGCTGAATATCAAACTATCGAACCTTTTCCTCCTATTACTACTTGTGAGCGGACTGATGGCTTGCAAGGAGGATACACGTACCACGGAAGGAAATGAGGAATCCATGGAACACAGGGAAGCAACGGTTCAGTTGACTCCCGAACAAGAGGTCATTACGGGCATACGTCGCGGAACTTTCGTCAAACAGCCCCTGACCAACCTGGTGAAAGCACCCGGATTTATCGACTCCCCTCCCCAGTACAAAGCCACCATCAACTCCTTTACCACGGTCTTTGTCGAAAAAATCCACTTTATTGTGGGCGATCCCGTTAGCAAAGGCCAGGTAGTAATCACCGCTTCCAGCCCTGAATTTGTATCCATGCAGCAGGAATACCTGGAAACCCTCAGCAGCCTCGCCAACCTGGAAAGCGATTTTGAACGAAAACAAAGCTTGCGGGAGGATAACATCTCTTCCCAAAAAGAACTGGAAGAAGCCCGGGCGGCATTTCAGGCAGCCAGGGCCAAAAAATCCGCCCTTCAAAACAACCTGAAACTGATGGGAGCGGACATTTCTTCCCTGGAACAGGGTAACCTACAGTCAAAAGTGCTTTTAAAAAGCCCGATTTCGGGTAAAATTTCCGCTTTGCAAACATCTGTCGGGCAGCACAGTGCGCCGCATGAGGTGCTGATGGAGGTGATCAACAGCGAACACCTGCATGTGGAGATGAACGTATTGGAACAGGATATTCCCAGGGTGATGGAGGGACAGGCGGTGACCTTTACCTTACCTGATTTTAAAGAGCAATTGTTTTACGGGCACGTTTACCGAAAAGGAAATACCATAGATCCCAAAGGCCGGTTTGTGCAGGTGCATGCGCATTTGGATACTGAAAATGATTCCTTCCTGCCGGGAATGTATATCAATAGTTATATAGTAGTGAGCCAAGATTCTGTATGGACCGTACCTTCCGGATCTATTGTCCATGAAGGAAGCGAAACCTTCCTTTTTGTATTACAGGATAGCAAGCAGGAAGGGAAAGTTTATCAACGAAAGCAGGTTCGAACCGGAATCGAAGCCATGGGCTACACCGCCATCATGAACCCAAACGAAGCCCTATTTAAAGATAGTGTGGTGGTGGCGGGCACCTATTATTTATCCAATGCTCTGAACGAAGCCGGAGGGCACGACAACTAAATCAATCAAAGCTAATATCCGGTAAAGCCTTAACCTGGATCAATTGACTGATAAAGCCTGTATGAGCAAAGTCCATCCGAATACCCTGCCATACATAATTTTTTCTGGGTTTTACCTTTCTTGCATCAAGTCGCACCGGTTCTGATTCACCTACCGGTAGCCACCGTCTATCAGGATTCGAGTCTTCCGAATGGCCCTTTTCTGAAAGAAACGGTATAGGATATAGAGCGCATCGTCGCAGACCCAATCACAAAAATTTATTCCATGATTCAATCGCTGAAATTCTATTCTTTTGGTCTTCTTTTATCTGTCTTTGTTTTGCCCCTGGCGGCCCAGCAAACCCTCTGGGAACCGGTAGCCGATAAGGTATTCCTCCAGGAAAAAAGTGAAATCCTTACTACCCCATCAGCCGTTACACAGGTAGCCATTTTATCTGGCCGTTCCTATGCCGTTTTGGATGGAAAACTTCAGGAATTGAAAGCGGACGGGCTCCAGCCGGTATCCGAGGGTCCGGCGGGAATAAGCAAGTTGGAGGTATTGGACCATTCGGCCTGGGTGATGGCTTCCTCCGGGTTTTACCGCTTTGCCGGCAATTCCTGGGAGAAACTCAGTGATGACAACTTTGTGGATGTCTGCCTGCATCTGGGCAAGGTGCACGCAGCCACCCGGGATGCCATATATGTATATGAACAAGGAAAATTGACCGATATTGAGCCCAATGGGGGCTACCTGTCCAGTGACGTAACCATGCTGATGGAGGATGGCACCCAGCTACTGGCCGATCCGGTGAAATTGGGTCCCATTACCTCCATTGCCAGTTACAGCGGTACCCTGCATGTCCTTCGACCCGGGCAACTGGTGCAGCTTTCCGGCAAGGTAGTCAACGAGCACCTGATCGACTGGGGCAATCTGCCCTCCAAAAATACTGGTGAACTGCTTTCCATGGGCAGCAGGCTGTTTATCAGCACGGACCGGGGATTAGGTGTTCTCCGGGGTGCTTCCCTGCAATCCATCCAGGGAGCCGATGGACTTCCGGTGGAAGAAACCCGGCAATTGGTGCAAGGGTTTGACCGGGATGTATGGATCGGCACGCCCAGGGGAGCGATACGGATGCTAGAGGAGGACTGGCATTATTTCGGTGCCGACCACTGGCTGCCGGACAATCGGGTCAACGACATAGCCGTGGCCAAAAACGAAGTACTGGTGGCCACGGAAGGCGGCATTGGGATGATCCGCTACGAACCGTTTACCCTGAGGAAAAAGGCCGACCACTACGAATACTGGTTGGAGAATTGGGGCCATAAGCGCATGGGCTTTATTCACACCATCCGGGATTACCAGGGGGAATGGGTACGTGAAATCAGTGATAACGATGGTGCCCATACGGCCACCTACCTTTCGGCAATGAGCTACAAATACGCCGCTACCGGAGAGGAAACGGCAAGGAAAGAAGCGGTGGATGCCTTCCAGGCCATGTTGTGGCTGGAACGGATCACGCCAATCGATGGCCTGATCGCCCGATCCATCTGGTCCCGCAAAGGAGATAAAGGCGCCATGGGCCAACGGGGCTCCGGAGGCTTGCCAGCCAAATGGAATGCCACGGCAGACAGTTTATGGTACTGGAAAGGCGATGCCTCCAGCGACGAGATCATCGCCCATTTCTACAGCGTTTCATTGTTTCATGATCTGGCGGCTGACGGCAAAGAAAAAGAACTGGCCAAAGAACACATGCGCCGCATCGCCGGATACATCATGGAAAACAACTGGGTGCTGATCGATGCGGATGGGCAACCCACCCGTTGGGGGCGCTGGAATCCGGAGTACCTGCTGCGCCCCTACGGCTGGTCCGACCGGGGCGTGAATGGGCTGGAAGCATTGGCTTTTTCCTATTCCACCTATGCCCTGACCGGGGAAGAACGCTTCAAGAAGGGATACCAGCAATTGGTAGACTGGGGCTATGCGGAAAATACCATCAAGCAAAAAAACACCTTCCCTCCTTCCCAGATTGCGCCCTGGGATGACAACCTGGCCTTTGAAGCCTACAATACCTTGCTGCGCTATGAGAAAGATCCCATACTACGCTCCTTTTACCTGAGAAGCCTGGAGCGTACTTTTGAAATCAAGCGCATGGAGAAGATTCCCTGGTTTAACTTTACCTACGCTGCCATGACCGGCAATGATGCGGATTTGGATGCTGCGGTACAACACCTGCGGGAATGGACCCTGGACGCTATCGAACACAATTTCCGCAATTCCCACCGGGATGATTTATTTGTGGAAGAGGGCTACACTTCCTATGAAGGTGGGGTAAAAGCCATTTCCCCCCGGGAAGCGGCGGTCACCCGAGGTGCCAGAAGGGCCATTGTCTTGGATGGCGGTCAAAACAGCAAGCGCATCATGGAGCCGGTGGGCTTTATCCGGGATTACTGGATGGGCCGGCACTACGGCCTGATCCTGGCCCCTGAAACAAGTGATCCTAAATTGTTGGAGGTAGATAAAAGTTCAGGGGAAAAAGTTGGAGCTGCGCCTTATGATGGGCCGGATCGGCCGGATTTTCTGTAAAATCCTTGGTAGTTATTCTTAGTCAAGATCAAGGACAATACGAATATTTTCCCTAACCTGAACCGTTAATTCATCTGGTAATGTACCCAACCTTTTGGTAAGCCTTCTATTATCTATTGCCCTAACCTGGTCAATCATAATATCACAGGGTTGATTCAGATTTGAAACACCCTTATTCAAATGAACCCTTAAAATCTCCACATCTTCTCGCACGTTTGTTGTGATTGGACAAACAACCGTATATGGATGAGGGATTTTATTAAGAAGGTTTGTTTGAATGACCAAAACGGGCATTTTCTTTACCGGTTCAGTTCCTATTTGAGGATTCAGGTCTGCAACCCAGATTTCAAATTTCTTAATCGCCATAATCAATGGCTTCAAAATCCCTGAGGATTTCCATCGAATCCGCTTTTACCAGGTTTGATTCAATTTTCAACTTCTTCTCAAGAAGCTGCTTACGTTGAAATTTATTGTAAAAGGCGATTGCTTCGTTAATGTAACGATTCCTGGGTTGCTTCATTCGCTCACGTATTTTTTCGGTTTCACGAAATACCAGGTCGTCAATTTTAAGGGATATATTCTTCATGATATTTTTATACCATAAAAGTATATATTTTTAGTATATCATTCAAGTATTAATTATCTATGCCAACTCAACGGGTTTTTGTCAGGGATGTAATTCCCTGAAGTAATTTCCTTACCATGCTGACATGATGCAATTTTTTGGTTGCAAAATAGCTTGATTGCAGTGGGGGTTGGAAGGTTTCGGTGTAGGCCATTAAGGCTGTCATTAACAGGAAATTTACTACCCAAGCAAACACGAAGGTATGCAGGCCCTGCCAGCTCGCTATCCCTACTATGCCCGCAGCAACAAAAAGCCAGGTAAAACCTACGAATGCGTATTTTTTGAGACCTTTCTTTTCCATAGAGCCTGGCGGATCAATTAGTTAAGGGTGGCCAAATCGTTTTCAGGAAACGGCGGTAAACCCGAATGGAATCTCCTACGGTGCGGCACCTTCACACCCCAAATTGGGTCAGGTGGTGGTCCAGGTGCTTGTAAAACATATTGTTCCATTCGTCTTTGGACAATTTACCGAAGGACAGGGATTCCTTTCCATCAAAATGACTTTCTCCCAACGCTACGGTTTTGTGCAAGTACTGGATCAGTCGTACTTTCTCTTCCTCAAAATCCCGCTCATCTGCGATGATAAACGCCGGTGCCGTTTGAACATTCTTTTTGTAAGGGGTTTCGTTCACCACCATTTTTTTGACAAAGGCTTTGAGGATTAATCCCATGAAGAAATTGGGTTTGGGATGCTTGTTTTCATAAGCCATCTCATAGGTGACGTTGCAATGCGCCAGCATTTGAGCCACACTCATTTTTCCCCATTGTGGCTGGGTACTGGGTGTCAGGGAGTCAATCCTCCGGATCAGCTCCGCTGTTACTTCTTTGTCGAAAATAGTGGGAAAAGCCATCTTAAGTTTAATTGGTTTCAATTTAACGTATTTGTAAGGGTGCCGACCCATAAATCAAACCGCTCAACCGCAATAAATAAAATGGAAAAAAAATTTCCAAATGGTTAAATAATATGTGGTCCGGAGATTGAAAGTTAGGGTTAAGAATCGAAATGGGTCTTGCACAATTGAAAATTTCCAAATTAGAAATAAATTGCAAAGGGTTTCACAGCAAGGCCGCAAAGAAGCGCATCTTCCGCAGTGAGAGGCAATCCATGAAACTTGACAACTAGATTGCCTGATTGTCTTCGGGCAAATAAAAGCTGAAACATGAACCTTCGCCAAATATGCTCTGCGCCTGAATGTTTCCCCCGTGCAACGCTACGATTCGTTTGCAAATAGAAAGTCCTAGCCCGGTACTTTTCTCAGAGCCGGTCGGTAAGGTACTGGTTTTTTGAAAAGCAGAGAAAAGTTTGTCCATGTCTTCTTCGCGAATACCCTGGCCTTGATCAAAAACGCGGAAGTATAGCTGACCTTCCTCCAATTCGACCACCAATCGCACCGTTGTATCCCTATGCGAATACTTAATTGCATTGCTTAGCAAATTATCCAGAACCTGTTCGACCCGTTGGGGGTCGAAGGTCCACGAATCCGGACCATCGAATTGCAATTCAAGCAGAATGTCTTTCTTCTCCGCAGACCGCCGGTTCAACCGTATCACCTTGTCAAGAAATCCTTTTAAAGGCACTACTTTTTTCTCAAGAACAAGCTGCCCCGTCTCGATTGCAGAAACATCAAGCAGATCATCAATCAATCGCAGTGATTTCTCAGCTAGCTCATCTATAAGTTTAAGAAACTCTTTCCTTGTTGCGGTATCAGTCGAATCTTCGGCAATCACATCATGGCACATCTTGATGGTTCCAAGGGGTCCTCTGAGATCATGAGCCACCATACCAATCATATGGTCCTTCTCCTTGTTGAGCTTAGTCAGTTCAATGGTGCGTGCTTTGACCCGCTTCTCGAGATCCTTGTTTGCTTCCTGCAATTGGTTCACAAGCTCCTTATTACGAACAATTAAATTGTGTCGCTCAAAGGCTTCGCGAACGATTGTATCAAGCTCAAGGGGATCCCAGGGCTTGGAAATATATCGAAAGATATTCCCCTCATTTATGGCTTCAATTACTGACTGGATATCGGCATATCCAGTCAACAAAAGGCGAATGGCCTCCGGATAGTCATTTTTTACTTCATTAAAAAAAGCTGAACCGTTCATACCCGGCATCCGCTGGTCGGAAATAATGACCTGAATTGGATGTGCTTTCATCAATTCGAGTCCTTCCTTGGCACTGTGGGCGATATGAACCTGGTAATTTCTGCGAAATTGCCGTCTCAATGAACTGAGTATCGAAGGTTCATCGTCAATGATAAGTAAGTTGTCGTCCTTGTCCCTATTTTTATCGATTTCAGTGCTATTTTCATTCATGAGTTCATGCGTTTTTAGGTAAACTGATGGTGAAGGAGGTTCCTTTTCCAACTTCACTGTCAACGGTGATTTTTCCATTATGGCCATCTGAGATAATCTTGTAGGCAATCGACAGTCCCAAACCGGTTCCTTCGCCTACTGGCTTTGTCGTAAAAAAAGGATTGAAGATTTTCTCTTGAGTATCCGCATCCATCCCGATACCATTGTCCGTAAAGGTTAAAATCAGCGCATCTGTCGTTTCTGAACCTTTAATTTCGAGGCGGCCATCCTCTTTCACCGCCTGAGCCGCATTCATGATCAGGTTAAGGAAAACCTGATTCAATTCAGACGGGCGGCATTTAATCGGGGTGAGATCATTAAGCTGACAGTCTATTACCAAACGATTCCTAACAACGGACCCTGCAATCTCCAGCGTACTCTCGATACACTCTTTCATTGATGCGATCTTCTCGTCTGCTTCATCCAGCCTGGAGAAATTACGTAGGCTCCCAACAATACCCTTGACTCTCTTCAACCCGTCGATTGAACTATTAATCAAATCATCAAGATCCTCCGAGATAAAGTCCACATCTGCCTCTTGGCTAAGTTTCCTGGCCATTACTTTCAAATCCTCATTGCCGGAGGTGTCAACAGCCATATTTAATTGTTCATAAGCATCTTTCAGGTCTTCAGCCATCTGTTTGAGCGCATGCATATTGCTTGCAACAAAAGCCACTGGATTATTTATTTCGTGTGCAACCCCGGCCACCATCTGCCCTAATGCGTTCATCTTCTCCGAATGGATCAGCATCGATTGCGTTTCCTTAAGCGTCTCCAGGGTCTTTTCCAGCTCAATTTGCTTGGCGGCCGTTTCCCTACGCACCTCCTCCCTGTCTGTTACATCGTTTTGAACGCCAACAAAATGAGTAAGCTGGCCCTCTTTGTCTCGAATCGGAGAAATGATTAAGTCATTCCAGAAAAAAGTGCCGTCTTTACGGAAATTTTTTATCAGTACCTGGCAGTGATTACCTGAATCCAGCGCCTCCCGAATAATATACCTGGCTTTCTGATCACGATTTTCACCCTGAAGGAATCGACAGTTCTTGCCCACAACCTCCTCCTCCAAATAACCACTCATTTCACAAAAAGCCCGATTCACATAAATCAACGGCATATCCGGTTTACGTGCATCCGAAATAGAGATACCACAACTCGTAGACTCCATGGCTGCATCATGAAGTTTCAGCTCTTGTTGGATAACGTTATAATCCTGGGATTCATGTTTTTTCATAATGCCTTATCATATTTTATAGCCTCAAAATTTCCACACCTAACTCCAAAGGACTCACTACTATACTATTAGGATGACATTACAAATATAGTGATGATGCATCATTACCTACGGCGTACTCCGTATCTATCTCCTTTTTTTCATCACCAATACAATAGCGGATTGCCCGGTAAACAGCATCAAAATAAAGCTCATTCCAACTAATGCCCACTTTCTTTCTAATACCAACCCAAAGTTTGATTGAATTTTTGAACTTCTCACCTTAGGAAGATTTACAAATTGTCAAAACATATATCAAGTGACTGATTTACAGTAGGTTTAACCTGAAGAATAAATGTCTTAATAAATGAACAGAATCAAAGCCTGATAATTTTTTCTTCCAAAATAGATCTCATGATTTAAATGTCGTGCAATTTCACCCCACAATTTTTTTAACATACCAAAGTTATTTATTCATGAACAATGAGCCCGAAAATAGCTGTTTAAGGCTTTCTGTAACGTTTAAATAGCTCAAAAACCAAAGGACTACCCGTAGGTGTAGGCTTGACACCAGAATGGATAGTAAATAAAAAAGGCCAATATACAAGCCCATATCACATGTTCAATTTTTATGCTTGGGGAACCCCAAATTGGGTCAGGTGCTTGTCCAGGTGCTTGTAAAATAGGTTGTTCCACTCTTGTTTGGACAACTTGCCGAAGGACAAGGATTCCCTTCCTTCGAAATGGTCTGCTCCCAACTCCACGGCTTTATGCAAGTACTGGATCAGTGGCTCTTTTTCCACAGCAAAATCCCGCTCATCTGCGATAACTATTGCCAGTGCCGTTTGAACGTTCTTCCTTTACGGCGTTTTGTTCACCAGCATCTTTTTAATAAATACTTTGAGGATCAACCCCATTAAAAGTCCTCCGATTTCGTATATTTTCTTCGGATGGTTTTTTCAAGGGACACCAGCACAAACAGGCCCACACCTGCCCCCAACACCCTAATCCAGGAATCCAGGCCAATGGGGGCCGAGTGGAACAAGGCATTCATCACCGGCGCATGAATAAATACAAGTTGGAGCAGCAACATGGTGAAGGCCCCCACATACACCCATTTGTTGGAAAACCAGCCGATTTCGCGGACCGATCTTCGCAAAGAGCGGCAGTTAAACAGGTAGAAGCCTTCCAGCACGATAAATACCGTGGTGGCCACCGTCTGGGCTTCGGCCAGGCTGGCTCCCAGGGATAACTCGTAACGAAACAGCAAAAACGAACTGAGCATCAGCAAGGTCCCGACCAAGAGAGTCCGCATGATCAGGGGAAAGGTAAGGATGGGTTTGTCCGAGGGGACGGGGGGTCGGTCCATGATGCCCTTTTCCTTGGGTTCGAAGGTAAGCATCAAGCCCAGCAACACGGCAGTGGTCATGTTGATCCAGAGAATCTGCACCGGGGCCAGCGGCAATTGGGTACTAAAGGCAATGCTGGCAAGGATGACCAGGGCCTCTCCCAGGTTGGTCGGAAGGGTCCATACAATAAACTTGGTCAGGTTGTCCAAGACCCCCCTTCCCTCTTCCACTGCGGCCTCAATGGAAGCGAAATTGTCATCTGTAAGCAACATATCGGAAGCATCTTTGGCAACTTCTGTACCTGTAATACCCATGGCTATTCCGATATTGGCCTGCTTTAAGGCCGGCCCGTCGTTGACGCCGTCACCGGTCATGGCCACCACCTTGCCACTGGCCTGCAGGGCTTTTACCAGCCGGAGCTTCTGATCCGGGCTGACCCGGGCAAAGACCGCCACCGCTCCGGCCACTTCCTGCAATTCCTCGTCCGAGAATCCCTGCAGTTCCAGCCCGGTAAGGGCCAGGAGTCTTCCGTTTTCGGTTTGGCCCCGGATCCCAAGTTGCTCGGCGATGTTGGCTGCGGTAAGGGCATGGTCGCCGGTGATCATTTTTACCTGTATGCCAGCCTGCTGACAAAGAGATACGGCATCTACCGCTTCTTTTCTCGGCGGATCAATCATGCCCTGAAGTCCGGTAAAGACCATGCCTTCGGACAGGTCCTGCTGGTCCAGTTGCCGTTGGTCAGGCTCGCTGATTTTGAAGGCAAAGGCCAGGACCCGCAGGCCTTCTGCAGCCAATTGATCGGCGGCCTGCTGAACAGCGGAAAAATCTAGGGGAACGATTTCTCCGGTTTTGTCCAGCGCCCGATCCGCACAGCGGAGCACCGACTCCACCGATCCCTTTAAGAAAATCACCGTCTGATCTTCGTGCCGGTGCAGGCTGCCCATGTATTGGTTTTCGGATTGAAAGGGAACCTCGTCCAGGCGGGGATATTGCGGATCGATTTGCTGCCGGGAGATACCGGCTTTTTCGGCGGCACTGATCAGCGCTGCCTCGGTGGGATCGCCCTCCACCGTCCACCGCTCCCCTTCTTCCACAATGCGGCTATTGGAGCAAAGCAGCCCTGCGGTCAGCACCTGCTGCAAGGCCGGCTTTTCGGAAAGGCCCACCGTTTGCCCGTTAAAAAGCACGTTTCCTTCCGGATTGTAGCCTATCCCGGTAAGCTCAAAAGCCTCCCAGCCGGCCAGGATTTTTTGAACCGTCATTTGGTTTTCGGTGAGCGTTCCGGTTTTATCCGAGCAGATCACGTTGGCGCTGCCCAAGGTTTCCACCGCTACCAGTTTGCGGATAATGGCCCGCCTTTTGGCCATCTGGGCCACGCCAATGGCCAGCATGATGGTCACCGCTGCCGGAAGGCCCTCGGGTATGGCACCCACCATCAGTGCCACGGCCACCATAAAGGCATCGGCCAGGCTCTCTCCCCGCAGGTAGGCCAGGGCAAGGATCAGCAGGGCCAGGCTCAAAATGACCCAAAGTAAAGTATGACTGAATTTTTTGATTTTAAGGGTCAGGGGGGTATCCAGTTCTTCCGCAGAAGCGATGGATTGGTTGATCTTGCCTACCTCCGTGCGGTCACCGGTAGCCACTACCAGGCCCTTCCCCGTTCCGTAGGTCACTACCGTGGTGGCAAAGCCCATGTTGTGGCGATCACCCAGCAGGGCATCCCCAGCTGTGGACTCCGGATTTTTTTCGGTGGCCACCGACTCTCCGGTCAGGGCCGATTCGTCCACCTGCAGGTTTTTGACGGCGAACAGGCGCAGGTCGGCGGGGATTTTATCCCCCGGCTGCACCAACACGATATCCCCGGGAACCAGGCCCAGGCTGTTTATTTCTGACTGCCTGCCGTCACGAATGACGGTGGCCCGTGTGCTCATGCTTTTGGATAGCGCATCGATGGCCTTCAGGGCCTTGGTTTCCTGTACATAACCAATGATGGAGTTGATCAGCACCACGGCAAATATGACGGCGGCATCGGTGTATTCCTCCAGGAGCAAGGTGAGGGCGGTAGCGCCCAGCAAAATATAAATCAGGGGTTGGTGAAATTGAAGCAAAAAGCGAACGAGGCTGCTCTGGCTTTTTTTGGTGGTGATCCGGTTTTCCCCGTACTGCTGCAAACGTGCCTGTACCTCATCGGGCGAAAGGCCCTGTTGCAGGTTGGTTTTCAGCGCTTCTGCTACCTGCTTGTAGCTTTGTGTATGCCAGTGGTGCTGCTTGTGTTCCATTCCTATTTTAATTAACCAAAAGTCGAAAAAACCAATGGTGAATATACCCCAAAAAATAGAACGAATCAAACGAAGACACTTTTCCCGGAGCGAAGCGTTGAGTTGAAATTTACGGAATTCAAAAGCCTTACCGTCCTTCAGCCCGATTGCATGCAATGCTCACAAATACCGGCTAGTTTGCATGCCTTCCGACGAACCTATATTTTTCGGCTTCCTTGGGATTACACCAAAAAGGCGATAATTTTACAGCATAATTGCAGCAGATATGGGTAGAAAAACAATCGATTTTGGAGAGACCTTAGATCGGTATATTGATTTGGCCGTAAAGCAGGGTGGGTATAAAACCGAACCTGAATACCTACGGTATTTGGTTCGCAAAGATGAGGAGCACAACAGGGAGTTTTTGATTACCAAAGCGGCCATTCAGGAAGGGCTCGAGAGTGGTGTCCGTTCTAATATCAGGACTGCAGAAGAGATCGTGAAATTTGCCAAAAAAAGAACGCTGGGAAAAACCGATGTAAAACAGCATGGCTAATTACGTTTTGCCTGTCAAGGCAGACGAAGATATGGACCGTATTGATACCAAATTGAATTTTCATCCAAATCCTGCCTGCCAATTATAGCCATGATTTCTACCGCATTGTTTTCAATTCTGAAATAGATGCTATCAGCTCCAAAACCATTGTGTTCACAAAAAATACGACCCCGCTGGGGTCTTGGGTTATTCCTATCGCTTCGTGCTATAAACATGTGACCTCTCCGAGGTCTTCGCTTATCAACCCCTTACCATCCAACGCTACCAAGCATTGCCCAAGTAAAATCTGTTGGGTAACGTCCATCCACAATGCCCATTCACTACCCGATCCCAGAGGGATCATAGGTTTATAGCAATACGTACATTAATTCCACGGCACGACCCCAATCGGGTCGAATTCTCCTCCGTTCTACCTTTCCCAAAAATGATGGGCATTCAACAATAAAATTGGATCGCTTCAATAAATCTATCCTTTTCGGCTTTGGCGAGACCTTAGACCGGTACATTGATTGCAGTACCTGTGAAGGAGGTCGTAGGTAATATTTTAAATTTCACCTATCTTTGAAATATGACTGAATTGATTCAAAATAAACTAGATGAAATAATTGCAGCGTGTAAGCAACATCACGTTGAGGCTATTTCTGTATTTGGATCAGCTGCAAAAAATACCATACATGAAGAGAGCGATATAGACCTGCTGGTTGAATTTTCCGATGATATTGATGTCTTGGAATATGCCGACAACTACTTTTCTTTGTTAGATCAGCTTCAAGAAATTCTTAGTAGAAAAGTAGATCTTGTGTCCAGCAAATCACTTAAGAACCCCGTACTAAAAGAACAGGTTCTTAAGTCAAAAGTGAAATTGTATGCAGCCTAAACTACTCAAATACATGCTAGATATTGAAAGCGTTATTGAGGAGATTGAATCTATTAAGCAAAAAACCCAAAACGACTTCCGAAATTTTTCTGATGATATCATTTTGCAGCGGGCAGTTGAGCGGGATTTAGAGATCATCGGAGAAGCGACAAGGAAAATGATGGAGATCAACCCAGCCCTCCAAATTACCGCTTCTAAAAACATCATCGGATTAAGAAACATTATTTCGCACGCTTATGACTCGATTGAACCTGAGATGTTGTGGGCAATAATTCAAAAGAACATTCCTGTTTTAGCTGATGAAATTCGAAAAATAAAAGATAAATAATCACTGGTTTTCTTTTCAGACCAAATCAACTTTAACCGTATCATGGAGAATGATCCAATGCCCCACCTGGGTGTAGAATCCACTACATCCAACTATCTCTTACCTCCTTTGCACTCGTAAACTGTTTTAAGCCATTTGCAATGGCCTAAGATTTAACCAAAAAGCAAACAAAATTCCGAACACTTTTTGGCCGAAATTTGAAGGAGGTTCCAAAACCATTGTGATCCCGAAAAATACGACCCCGATGGGGTCGTGAGTTTCTCCTATCGCATCCAGGCTATAAACATGCGACCTCTCCGAGGTCTTACCTTGTCCAATATTCATCCTGCCAAACGCTACAAGCATTGCCAAAGCCAAATCTTTTGAGGAACGTCCATCCACAATGCCCATTCACTACCCGATCCCAAAGGGATCATAGGTTTATAGCAATACGTACATCCATTCCACGGCACGACCCTAACAGGGTAGAATTCTTCTCCAATCTGCCTTTGTTGTTCACGTGCTTGTCGGATTAAATCGTTGACGAGCTCACTTTTGCTGGAATACTCTTCCCTATCGACCTGGGCTTTGAGCCAATCGTCGTTTGGTTTGGTTAAAGAAATACGCTGTCTTGCCATGGTTTTATTCTTTACTGGAATTGTTGATGCAACATTACATCATTTCAGTACCAAAAATAATTCTATCCCTATTTTGTCGTCTACTATATTTCTAAAAAAAATCCGGCCAAATTTTTTCACCTTAAAAGGTAATGCCATTTGTGTTGATTAGTGGCACGTTCACCCCTCCTCCACAATGACCACCGAATCGGTATACTGCCAGGGACTGATCAGTTCCATCCAGCCGGACCAGTTCCTGCTGCCTTGCTCCCGGTACTCGCCGGTGAAAATATTGAACCAGGTGATTTTCATCTTTCCACTGTCCGGCTTGGGAAGCACTGCATTGACCCGCTCGCTGTCTTTGGAAATAAACATCAGGTACAAGCCCTCCCCATTGCTTAACGCATAGCCATTGGTGGCCAGGTTGTCCGTTCCTACCCGGCTATTGGTAGTAATCTTGGGATAGCTGGGTTGCAGCTCGTTGAAGTTGTATCGGGTAAACAGGCCGGCGAGGTGCTTGTAGTAGTCAAACCGCGGCGGCTCAAAATCCTGTCCCTCCGCAAAAGGATCGTGGACCACGATGTTCCAGGAGCTGTTCTGCCAGTAATAGGAACCGTACACCCCGGCAAATACGCATTCGTAGGTCCGCACCAGGCAGGTTTCGGGGCTGGTATAATTGCCGACAAATGTTTGGTAGGGGCCAGTTTCGTAGCCCCCGTGTTCGATGTTGACCACCGGCTTACCGGCATGAACGGCCCTTCCCTCCAGCATCAGGGAATACAGATTGGAACGCCAACTCTGAATGGAAATAAAATCCACCAGCTCCCCGTAACGGGAATTGAATTCGTAATCGTGCACGGTGATCAATCGGTTGTATCGGTCCTTTTCCCGAATCCGGCGAATCCGTTCCTGAATGTAGGGCGGATCGGCCCGCTCGTAATCCAGTGCTTCTTTGGAAACATCCCAGATCACGTTGGAAAAGGCCTGGTAGCGGTGAATGATGTAGTCAAAATACAGGTTGTCCCCATGGGAGTACATTTCCGGCCAGTTGACCAATTTGTTCCAGACATAAATCATCAAGTGGGCATCCAACCCTTTGCGTTGCATGCTGGCCAGCACCCGGTCCCAATGCTGAAAAAGGTCCAGGTTCAGGCGACTAAAATCGGGGTTTTCATTGCTGCCTTCCCAGGCGGTATAGGGTGGTTTGCCGTAGAAGTACTTTTCCGGCACATCCTCGGCCACTCCCCAACCCACATCGTAGGCGTAGATATTTGCCACCACATGATTGAATCCGTTTGCTTTGACCTGATCCAATAGTTGCTCGGTGTTGGGCAGGCCTGCTTCGTTGCCGTAGTCCAGGGCAAACAGCCAATCCAGTTCAAATGCCAGCATAAAATGGGGATCGCCGTTCTCGTAGGCAAAGGCCTGGGGATTTTCCGGATCGATGCCCACCGCTCCTTTTTGCTCGGGCCGGGAGTTGGGTTGCACCTGTAGTTCCCCGGTCCGTCCACTGAGTTTGGGTTCGGAGGAATAGGTGACAAAGTGCCAGGTGCCTTGCTCGGCAGCCGAAAAGCGGCTGATCCATTCGTTTCCGCCATTGTAAAAGCCGGTAAGATCCAGGACCTGCCCATCGGGTCCGGTATAAATGGCCCCGAATGTGATGTCAAAGGGATTGGTGCCGGGATCGATTTTGGCGGAAAAGACGATATCGTTTACCTGCCATTGATCGATTTGTAGCAAGGCTCCCTTTTTGAACGGGGAATTTTGGATTTGAGCTATAGAAAAGGATGGGAGGATCAGTAATCCTACAAAAACGAAAGAAAAAGCTTTTTTCAACATGATCCAATCAGCTATATTTTATGTATACGGTATACTTTTTTAAATATAAGCCATTTTATGCTGATGACCGAAAAATACCTGGGTTTTAATTCGGTTACCTGGTAGCAACTTGTGTAGGTAGCTGGGGATACGAAAGGGTTGGTGGTTTGTGTAGGTTCGAATGGTCGGGATGGGCTCGAAAAAAAACCTTTCCCTCCGCCGCGGCGGAGGGATTTGTGCGCATTCGGGTGTGCTGGAATTCCAAAGCCTTGCCGTCCTTCAGCCCGATAAAAATATCTGCGGTCAGCAGCAGATCTCCATTTCAGCAAATGCCAAAGGGAGGCTGAGCCTCTCCCGATCAGTGTCGGGAGGGATTTTTTTGCGTAAACTTCAATAAATCTGTGCTTTAAGTAATGAATAAAAACCGATTTATTTCACTTTCTTCCCCGGGGTTTCGCTTCCTCCCTGAAAGAGAGTAAGGCTTTCCACCACACCGTCTTTCCGTTCAAAGGATACCTTTGCCTCCACCACTGTCAGGTAAAACAGGGAATCGCTTTCGGCAAAGAGTTGCAGCCGGGGCTGAGCGGTGGCCTGCAAATACAGCTGCTTCCCCTCCCTGCTAATCGTAATGGAAAAATCCGGGGCCAGCTCGTACACCCCCACGTATTCCTCCAGCGTGGATTCGGCTACATCCACGGCCTGAGTTCCAGATTTGAGGTCTGCCAATTTGGATCCCGGATCGAGCAGGTGAAAGCCAATATCATCAGACCCGGTAGAGGAATTGGTAAGCAGTACCACCCCAAGTCCCATTTCTTTCACAAATCCCACAAAGGTACGGTACCCACCCGTACCCCCGTTGTGCCAGATGACATCCCCTTCCTTCCCTTCCTTGATATGCCAACCCAGACCTACTTTCATCTCACCAGCCTTGCGATGCCGGACTTTGTGAGAAAGTTCCATGGCAGCTGCCAGCTCACTGTCGATGTACCCCAAATTGGCTGCTATAAACCTGGCCATATCGGCAGCGGAGCTTCTAATGGCACCGGCACCGGCCAGGGTGGGAATGTCCCAGTTTTCGACCACCGCTCCCCCACTGTGCCCAAGCGCCAGGTGCTCCTGCATGCGGTCCGTAAGCTGGATACGGGTATCTCCCAGTTCCAGTGGATCGGCAATGACCTGCACCATCAAGTCCTCATAGCTCATGTCTTTGTTTTGGGCAAGGATGTGCCCCAGCAGCCCCTGTGCAAAATTGGAATACTCGTAGGCAGCTCCTACTTCCCGGGTGGGCTCATAGCTCGAAATAAAGGCATATAGCTGCTCCTCCGTGTAGTCGGTAAAGGGATTGTTGGGATTGGAAGGCGCAAAATTATCCGGCATGCGAGGAAAGCCGGAGGTATGGTCGGCCAGGTGCCCAATGGTAATTTCAGCGGCGCCCTTCGTAGCGGCGGTTACCCCCTCCGGTAAAAAGCGATTGACCTCGTCTTCCAATTTGATATCTCCATCCAGCACCTGCTGCGCGAGCATGGTTCCGGTAAACACCTTGGATATGGACCCGATTTCAAAAATGGTATGGTCATCCACCGGGCTGCCGTCCGCAGCGGTCTTCCCGAAATGATGAAAAGTGGTGCCGGAAGAATCGATCAGGGCAATGGCCATTCCCGGGGTGATCCCGTCTGCGATGCGTTTTTCAATCGTTTCCAGTACTGCCGGAGGAAGTGTGTCCAGGCTTTTATTATTTTTCTTTGGTTGACACTGTAAGCTTATCAAGGATACCAAAAGGACAGTTAGCGTGATTCCTAGGCGTTTCATAAAGGTTTGATTTAGACGGGATCTTCGGTTTCATTCTCTAAATTAATTGTTTCGGCCAAAGAATCAAGCTGAGGCGGTCCATTTTAATTGGCAACTGGAGATCTTTCAGCGGGCAAAGAATTTCAGCCAGGATACGCTGTCCCACCACTTTTGGCGCCGGACCCTGGTACAACCAGGGGGAATACTCACCGTGCCGGTAGATCCGGACGACATCCGATTTGCAGCCTATTTATAAATTCAGCCAATAATTCAACTTCATCACAAAGGCCCGTTGTTTGGAAGCGAAGGTGTCGGGAAAATAATTATCCGTATATACCACAAAAAGGTCCGATACCGGGGCATAGCGCCATTGAATCCGGGTGTTGATGTTGATATTGTCGATCTGGTTGTTGTATTGGATAAAGGTGGTCCAGAAAAGGCTTCGGGTAAAAGTAAGGTCTACCCTAGGGCCAATCAAAAACAAATCGGCATCATTTTGCGGTTCAGGCAGCCGGATACGGCTATAACTCAGGTTCATGGTAATATTGGCACGGTAGCCGATACGCCATTCGGCCATCCCGGTAAAATTGGTCATGGTGCCGCTATAATACTGTCCGATCTGCCCGGTACCACGGAGGGCCAGTGATTTTCTGGGGTCTGTACGAAAGTCAATGCCCAGGTAATTGTACCTGTAAGCCGTTCCATCCGCCAAAGGTTCTCCTCCAGTACGGGTGGGGTCAAAGGGGAAAAACAGGTAGGTATATTGGTTGTTGGCACTTAGGGTTACTTCGGCAAAAGAATGAAACTGTACCTGGTAATTGAGGGTATGCAACTCATCTGTCACCCCCAGGGCTGAATTCCACAAGGTTTCGGATAAAAACCCGGGGCCGTGCCTGTTGACCCGCTCAGAATCCGGAAAAAAGGTATAACCTATCTCGGGAGCTACCCGCTGATATCCGGTGCGGGGGGTATAGCCCACGAGGGGATTATAGTTTTCTCCCACATAAGAATAGGCCAGACCTGCATTGAAGTTCACGTCATCGAAAGCCAGGCGGGCATGTCCGGTGCCGGTATCCCCCTGTACCCCCTTTTCAAAGGTCCGGTGATAAAAGAATTTTCCGCTCCAGCGGTTGTCTTTGGAAAAAAGATTGTAATCTATTCCGGCCAGGCGGTTGTAATCTCCTCCTTGCAGGTTGGCCCCTCCCCTCTCCATGTCTACGGTTTCCCGGTTGATCAGCATGACTCCTACATTGGAACGATTGAAGACTTTCTTTTGGAGGGCGGCTACAGAGAAATTTTTTCCACTAATCCCCCTCAAAGGATCGCTGCCCGTTTGCATATTCATGGCTCCGATCCGCCAGTCATCGGTCAGTTTTCCACTCAGCCTGGCCCCATAAAGGATCTGGTTCTGCACGTTTTGTCCGGTGGATTCATCCCGGTCTACGCCAATTCGGCGGGAGAAAAACGGCCTGATGCGGTCTGTCCCAAAATCGGCAAACAGGTCAACATTCTCCAGGAAAAACTGCCGGCGTTCCGGAAAGAAAATCTCAAAGCGATCCAGATTGGTCACCTGCTCATCCACTTCCACCTGGGAAAAGTCCGGATTGACTGTCAGGTCCAGGTTCATCGCCGGGCCCAGGCCGATTTTAGCGTCTCCCCCAAAGGCAGGTTTCAAAGGTTCACTGTAACCTTCCAGCGAGTTGGTTGAGGTAGCCATGGCAGCATATGGGATCAGGGAATAATTCCCCCCTGACTTCGGTAATGGTTCCGGGAAATATAAATTCCTGGAAAAAGCCATGTGGGTCACATTAAAGTTTCGGGGTATGGGCGTCCAGGTAGTTTTTTCGGAATACTTGCTGTCGATCCGGTAAATGTTTACGTTCCAATTGTCCGTGGCATCCTTATAGCGCAAGGTAGAAAAGGGAATGGCTATCTCTGCCACCCAGCGGTCCTCCAATATGACTGCTTCAGAATACCATTTGTTGTCCCAGGCCAGGTTAAAATCTGTAGGCTGTAAGCCTCCATTTCCCATCATGGCTTCCCGCTGCACGCCATAGGGATTTACACCAAAGATATAGCCATTGGTTTTATCATTAAAAGTGTCAATCACAAAGCTGATCCCATCATTCTGGTTGCCCCTAAAATCGCGTCTCAGGGAGGTGCTTACGTAATCCTCCCTTGGTTCCGGACTAAGCATGATGGCCGCAATGTACAGGAACTTATCGTCATAGGCGATTTTAACCTTTGTTTTGGCGATTGCCGGCAAGGTATCTGTGGGAAAAGTCTGGATAAAATCGTCAATCCAACCATCTTCCTGCCAAACTTTTTCGTTTAATTCACCATCAATGCTAAGTGGCCCTTCTACCTTTACAGCGTACATACCCACAAGCTCCTGATCTTGAGGTAGTGCAATAAAATTAGTTGAAAAAAATATTAAATGATATAAAATTAGTTTTTTCATAAGATTTGGTGTTCAAAGGCCAATTTAAGCCCTTAAACACCAAACATATTACTTTATTTACATAAATGGTATGCCATTTTGAAGAAACGTGCTAATCCTGGTTTTTCAGCCATACATTCATGTAGCCTTCGGGAAGTTCCAAAACTACCTTAAGGTTATCGTATTTCATTTTCAAATCCAGTTCTACTGTCTCTTTCGCCAAATCTGCCTCGCCCAATAAACGGTAAAGGTCTGAATTGCCATACCTGAATTGGTTGGTAGGGGTAGCCCATATTTTAACTTTCTCTCCGGTACCGTAGTCCTTCCAGTTCAGGTTCAACAGGTTCCCATTAAGTGTACCTTTGAGGTGGGAGGCATACGCTTCTCCCAATAGGGAAACTCCATCCACTTCCATGGCCTGGTTTTTTGGAATGCCAATATGCATATAGTTCGCAATCGTGGGGAATAAATCTACAATTCCAGGTGTGTTGCTGGCGATTTCATTGAAAGATTGATTGGAAATGATCCAGGTAGCCCTTTCCTCTTCAGTTTGTCCCCCATGATGAAATCCTCCTTCTCCCCTGCCATGATCGGTGGTGATGGTAATCAGCCATTCTTCATCAAACTTTTCTTCGCGTTCCTTTATGGCCGACCAAATCATTCCCACCTGCCTGTCTGCTTCCTGAATGCCCAAATCCATTTCCGGACTGGCACCAAAACTATGCCCCATATTGTCTGTGTATTGCAGGTAAACCCAGGTAAGGTCTGGTGCCTTTTGGGCAATATCTGTAGCCGCATAAGCTGCCACTTCCTGATCTATTTTTTTGATGTATTCGCTTTCTTCGTCATGGGGATAACCCAGGGTATCTACCTCCAAGCCGTCAAAATGATAATCCAACTGCAAATGTCCGGTAGCTTCCAGATTCTCTCCAACCAGTTTGGTCCTGTTGTCCAGCCAGGTGGAATATACGGCTGAAGTTCTATGGGGATAGGACTCCTTGAAATGTCTGAAAATGGTCCAGTAATGATAATTGGGTTGGCGGATGCCGTTTCCTTTTACATTGTGCTTGTTTACCCACACACCAGTGAGCAAACTATTGTACCCGACAGCAGAAATGGTCGGGGTCTCGGAATACCCCCCTGCTTCTCCTCCCACATAGGCTTCATGATAGCCCCCTCTACCGGCAATCTCATCCATATTTGGAGTTGGGTTTTTCTTCAATAACTCCCGCTGAATACCATCCAGGATAATGAAGATGGCTTTTCTTTCCTGAGCGAATAAGTCAAAAGTGCTCCCTAAAAATAAGAGGGTTACCAATATGGTCTTGATATGCATGGATTTCATGTGTTTATAATTGTCTTTTAGTGGTCACATGGAATCTTTGACGATTAAAATAATCATTGCCCTGTGTGTTTAATGATGATTTTAATCGTGTCGATTTCATGTGTTTATATTTGTTTCTTTGTGTTCAAATGTCTTCCTGATCGGCAGTCTGGGAATTTCGCCCGTTCCTCCCCCCGATAGCTATTTGGGAAGCCTAAAGCCTGAGATCCTCGTCACGCTCAATTTGTATTTACTCAATTGTTTAATCAAATGGTAAATGGATTTAAATTGAAGGGGTCAGAAAGGTATGCTGCCACTCCCCGTTTGAAAATATAAAAAAGTTGCCTGAAAAATATTTCAGGCAACTTCTCCATCATCGTTTGTGATTTTATTCCCAGCCAAAAATCTGTTCCAGGTTGGGATTTAAGGTAACTTGTTGTAAGGGTATGGGCCTGTAATAGTATTTGGGCTCCATGAAATTCCTATCGGCCGTTTCTGTCACCAAAGTACCTCCCTGGGCCCCATTTTCAAGGTAAACGGTTACATTGTCATCTACTGTGCCTGCTTTGTAATAAATCAGCATTTTGCCCAGTTCGTTGGTTTCCTTATCGGGATCAGAAGGCACATCTTCATCCTTGCCAATAAGGATAATGTCTTCAACGCCATCCCCGGTCATATCATATTTTCCCAAACCAGGGAAATACATGCCTTCAGGAATATTTTCCAAAAGCTTGCCGGATGCCCAACGCATCAAATCATCATACCTGTAGCCTTCCAGGGCAAATTCCACCCTTCTTTCTCTTCTGATCTCCAGAATTGCGCCGGTCATGGGGCCGGTCACTTGAGGGTATTTTTGACTAAGGAAAAGGTCCGGCTGGGCATTGGCCTCTGTTAGCATCAAATCCGGCATACCTGCCCTTTGCCTCAGTAGGTTGACAGAGGCATCCAGGTCTGCCTGTGTAAGACTTCCCAATTCCGCCATGGCCTCTGCATAGGTAAGCAATACCTCTGCATATCGGTATACAGGAAAATCCAAACTTCCCAAGGCCACATTATCCGTGGTATTGTTGTAACCCTTCTGCTGGAAATAACCGGTGAAATTCCTGTTCATAATTGGAATAAAAGCATCTGGCTCCGGTGACCTTACCCACCCGGGGTAAACCAGGGTCTGGGCCATTCTTGGATCCCGATCCTGAAATTCGGTAACATAGGAAAGGGTTTCATATCCCGGCATATCCGTAAACCTCGATCCATCCTGCATCAGGTAGGTTTGTACCAAATCCCTGGAAGGAGATTGCTCATAGGTGCCGAAAACAGTATAATTGATATCACTGCTCCGGTCCTTGTTCAGGTCATATGGATTGAAGAGAATTATTTCCGGATTACCGGATAAATCCTGGCTATTGAACAAGACTTTGTAATCATTTTCAGGATTTCCGGTTTGGTACAGGGAAAAATTACCTGAATCCATGATTTCTTTGGATACGTCTCTGGCTACTGTTAGAAAATCCCCTGCCGTGTTTTGAAGTCCCAATTCCTCGTGATACTTCCTGAAAGTACCCTCATAAAGCGCTGCCCTGGCATAAAAAGCCTTCACAGCCCAGTTTCCCGGGGTACCGCTGGGAACCTGCTCCCGGACATGGGCAGCAGCAAATTCCAGATCATCCATGATCCCACTCACTACCGTTTCCCTGGAGTCCCTTCCTTTAAAAAGGTCTTCATCCGAAGGAGAGAGCAACCGATCGTACCAGGGTACATCAGAATATCTCTTCACCATATTAAAATAAAAGACTGCCCTGTAATACCGGGCCAATCCCTCATAATGTTGAATGGCTTCCATACTTGCATCGGCATTGGGGCTGTTTTCCAGAAAATAATTGATGTTTCTCAGCCTGCCCCAGTCCCAGCCACCGGTAATGTTCTGGGAATTGGGTGTTCCGGTCATCATGCTCTTGATTTCAATGGCCCCTGTAGTAGCCATATTATCACTGCTTTGATCTGCCTGGTATTCATACATGCCAGGCATGGAAAGCAATCCATCCACATATAATCTCAAATCTTCCTCCGTCTTAAAGAACTCTTCCGGGGAAATAGATGTCTGGGGATACCTGTCCATAAACTCTTCATCGCAGGAAGAGAAAAAGAACAGGTTAAGTGCCAATAGGTAAATACTATATTTTTTCATGTTGTTTCTACTTTACAAGTCAATGTTTACACCGAATGAATACCTTCTCTGAAAAGGATAAGACCAACCATAACCGTTGTTGACTGACTCAGGGTCCACAAAGGACTTGATGGATGAAAACTCATACAGGTTTTCTCCTGTCACAAAAAACCGGATCCTGCTGGCATTGATTTTGGCAGCGATTTCCTGTGGAACCGAGTAACCAACGGTCAGGTTTTTCACCCTTACATAAGCGGCATTTAGTAAATAGCCGGTTTGCGGTATATCCAATCCGGAACCATAATTATTATCCGCCAGCCAGGATTGCAGCACCGGATACCTGGAATCCAGGTTTTGATCCGCTAAACCGGCATCCAGGTAAGATTGACTGTGCTGGGCCCGCAGTGCTTCACCATCGGCCTGTCCCCGGTAGAAATCCAGGTTCCAGGGATAAATATTGGCATAAGGCTGCTGATAGGGACCCCAGAAAAGGTAGTGCTGAGGGTAATAATCCTGACGACCTACTCCTTGCAAGAACATGGACATGTCAAAACCTTTCCAGGACACACTCAGGTTAGCACCCAATTGGTACCGGGGTCGGCTGTTTCCAATGATGGAAAGGTCTTTGGAATCAGCTTCCGTAATGCCCTGCTCTATTTTACCATCATTGTTTAAGTCAACATATCTTGGCCATCCGGGAACAATATCCAGCGCACCCCAGGGAACAATGGCGGTTTGATCCAACTGACTGATTTCATCTTCAGTACTGAAAAACCCATCATTGACCAACCCCCAGATTTCTCCTACTTCCTGTCCGACACGGTAATTGGAAAGCAAGCCCTGCTCGTTCTCAAACCGGGTAATCCATGATCTGGAATCGGAAACGAAAAACTTGGAGTTAAACTGTATCGGATTGTCATAATTGCCAAACTGATTTCTGTAGTTAAGGGTCAGTTCCCATCCTTTGGTTTGCAGGTCTGCCGCATTTTGCTGAGGAGGCGAGGTGCCCAATACGCCCGGTAATTCCACCGGATTGGTCAACATGTCTTTGGTATCCCGGATAAAGTAATCAAAAGTAGCGAAGAATTTATCCTCCCAAAGGCCCAAATCCACTCCGAAATTGGTGGTAATGACCCTTTCCCAGGTATAGAAATTGGGATCCACGGCCAGTTCCGGAGCACTGTTCACCACCACTTGCCGGTCACCACCAATCAGGTAATCGGAAAGCCCTGTGGGTAGTGCCTGTAAATAGCCAAAATTAGACACGTTTTGGTTGCCCAGGCTTCCATAAGAACCTCTTAACTTGAGTGTAGGAGCCGCTCCCATGGCCATGTCCTGAAAGAACCCTTCGTCACTGATAATCCAGGCTCCTGAAATGGAGGGGAAAAAGCCCCATCGGTTAGAACTTGGAAATCGGGAAGAACCATCATAGCGGCCATTGAATTCCAGAATGTACTTGTTGTCATAAGTATAATTGGCCCTACCAAACACACTTTGCGTCGCATAGGAGCTGTATCCGGGACGGATAAAGGAATCCCCTGTGGTCAAGCCCAAATAAGGAAGGGAGGAAGATATCAATACCCTTCTTTCTGATTCCACGGAGGAATAAGTATAGCTTTCCTGGTTATATCCTGCCAATACATTGATGGAATGGTCCCCAAAGGTCTTGGTGTAATTGCCATACAAATCAAAAATGGTGTTTTGAAGGTTGCCATTTCTCTCGGCCACCAGGCCATCTCCCCCTTCGGTGCGCACATCATCCGGACCAAAACCGATCTCAAATTTTGTTTCGTTCCAGCCATAAATCCACTGCTCCCGCTTAAAACTCCCATTTCCCGTTACGGTCAGGTCGCCGTTAAGGAACGTACCGGTGGCACGGAGTATATTATGAAACCCAAACATGTCTTCGCGGTTCCTGCCTCCATCTACCAGACGGGCAGCCAGTCTACCGGCATCGGTGTTGGCCCAGGTTCCATCAGGGTTTTCGGCCACTTCTATTGGCGTGAGGTAATAAATGTCCGTGATGTCATTGGTAGACTCTGCCCGTTTGGTTTGGTAAATATTCAGGTTATTATCCAGTTTCAACCATTTCTTAGGGGTCGCTGTTACCCGCGCTCGAAGGGAATAGCGGTCCCAATTATCGGGCTGAAGCTTATTCATACCGTTTTCACGGGTATAGTCCCCGGACACATAATAGGTCATGGGCAGGTTCTCGTTATTGGAACTCCCGCTGATGGACATACTTTGATTGGTAGAGAAACTGGCATCGTTAAAATAGTACCCGTACCAGTCATTATTCCCCATATAAGCCCATTGGTTGGGGTTATTGGGATCTACACGCACGTCTTCCACGCTGGGATCCGCGGAACGTTCTCTGGCCCACTGATAATGAAAGTCATTGAAATTAATATAATTCCAGGGCGTATTGCTGGTAGCCTGGTCCATGACTCGGGAATAGATGTAAGGATCGGTCACCGGCCCGGGAAGCACGGTAGGCTTTCCCCAGGAGAAATTGCTATTGTAGGATATTTTCTGTTTACTACCGCCTTGCTTGGTAGTGATCAGCACCACTCCGAATGCTGCCCTTGCGCCATAGATCGCTGCAGAAGCCGCATCTCTCAATACAGAAAACGACTCAATATCTGCCGGATTTAACCGAAGCAAATCTTCGTCAGCTACGGCGATGCCGTCGATCACGATCAGAGGACCTCCCCCGTTGATGGAGGTAAAACCCCGAATATTGATATCCGGAACGGTGCCGGGACGGCCTCCGGAATAGGTGATGTTCAAACCGGGGCTGGCTCCCTGTAAGCCTTGCATGACATTGGCAACGGGCCGGTTGATGATGTCCTCTCCGGATACCTGATCGACTGCACCGGTCAGGTTGATTTTCTTTTGGGTACCGTATCCGACTACTACTACTTGTTCTAGTAGCGTTTCTTCTGCCGAAAGGGTTACATCAATGGTCGTACGGTCGCCTACGATGATATTTTGTGTCTCAAAACCGATAAAGGAAAAAACAAGCTCAGATTGAGAAGATGCCACCTCAATATTGTAAGCTCCGTCAATATCTGTGATACTGACATTATTTCCTCCTTTTTGATATACGGAGACTCCTGGTAATGGCAAATCTTCCACCCCATCTTTGACAACACCGCTGACCGTAATCTGGGCCAGGGCTGTCCAGGTCATCATCAAACTCAGCAGCAAGGTTAACAAACCTGCTTTCTTGTTGATGCTTTTGAATTGTTGTAAAACTTTTTCCATGTACTATTTGGGTATTGGTGATAAAATATTTACTGATTCGAACGGCAAGTTAAGGTGCTACTATTACCTCAATATTAAACCCGTGTTACTTTTCGTTTATTGAATATTCATTCAATATTAAATAAATCAAAATTAAAAAAAAACTGTTATAAAGATTACTTTTATGCCTAAATTAGTCTTTTTATTTCAAAAAGGTATAAAATCGAGCATGACAAAGGCCGTACATATTACGCCACCTATAGTTCCGACAGCCCGAGACCTATCGAGGGACGAGGGACATGCGCGATCTTCCCGAAGAAATCCGGGAAGGACTTTCCCGACCTTCCGATACGGGACAAGTCGGTACCCTTAAGAAAAATTATAGATAAATGAAATCTACCATTAGAGAGGAAAGAAAAAAGGAAATCATTTCAGGATTTTATGATTTATCCCGCCTGGAAGGAATGGAAAATGTTTCGATCGCTAAAATTGGAAAACACCTGGGCATGCCCCCGAGTTTGATCATGCATTACTTTCCTAATAAGCGGCTTTTGGTCCTGGGATTGATTGCGCACATTCTCCATCAGTATCAGCTGATCTACAAACCCATCATCAACAAATTTGAAAAGGACCATAAAGTTTATCCTGACTTACTGGTCAACCGGTTATTTTCCAGGGAATGGAATTTGCTTTTTGACGATGGTGTTTTTTTTAGTTGTTATGCCATGACGTTTCGGGATGAAACCATCAAGAAGGAATACAAGAAATTGCACCTGAAGCTCAGGAACACCTTAAAATCCATTCTGGATAATGACCCTGTTTTTTCCAGGGGAGACACGGCCCTATTGGCAGAGAAAATATTCGTAGTGATTGAAGGGGCTTATTATTACCTTTCTTTAATTGAGGATGAGAAGGAATACAACCGAAAGTTAAAAATTTTCAAAGAGCAAGTGTTTCAATTACTGCAAACAGAAAGTCAATTGATCCTGCAAGACAATGATTGAGTCCCGAAATCTTCCCCTTTTATTTTTAGGTTAAGTGAGCTATAGCCATTTCCTGTCCTTGTATTGATCTGACCCGAAACCTTTCATAAAAAAACATGCTCGAAGGCAGATACAAATGTTCTATTTTGCGGTACAAATAAAAGATATGTATTCAAGTCGTGTAAGTATTTCTATCCTTTTGTTATTTTTATCATCAAACCTTTGGGCCCAGGATACGGGAGAAATAAAAGCCTACAGGTTGGCTACCGACGAAATCCCTGTACTGGATGGTAGACTGGATGAAACTTTTTGGACGAAGGTAGCTACAGCCACTTCTTTCCGACAGCAGGAACCGCTGGAGGGGCAACTGGCCTCTGAGCAAACTGCTGTACAGGTCGCATATGATGAGAAAAATCTATACATCGGCGTCAGGCTTTATGACAGTCAGCCAGATAAGATAAAAGCCTATCAGAGAAGAAGGGATGCCGATCTGGACACAGATGATTTTTTTGCATTTATCCTGGACACCTATGATGACCAGCGGTCAGCATTTTACTTTGAAACCAATCCCCTGGGCATGATGGGTGATGGCATTCTACGAACAGGACAGGGGGCCCAAATCAACAGGGACTGGAACGGAGTATGGCGGGTATGGGTAACCAAAGATGAACAGGGATGGGTAGCGGAGTTTAGGATTCCATTCATGACGCTGAATTTTAACCCAAATAATGAAACATGGGGCATCAATTTTCTAAGAACCATTCGTAGAAAAAATGAAATTACCCTTTGGCAGGGTCACAGAAGAAATCAGGGAATAGAAAGGCCGCAGGATGCCGGAAAACTGACAGGTCTATCGCAAATCAACCAGGGTTTGGGGCTGGAAGCCATTCCCTATGCCATAGCATCAAGGTCTCAAACCCGGATCGACCCGGAAAATCCCATGAGTCAGCAGCGCACATTCAATGCCGGTGGAGAATTGAATTATAATATCAACCCAAATTTAAAAGCAGGGATAACTGTTAACACTGATTTTGCAGAAGCAGAGGTAGATGACAGGCAGGTAAACCTTACCCGTTTTCCCATTCTTTTACCGGAAAGAAGAGACTTTTTCCTTCAGGGGGCCAATGTCTTCCAGTTTGCCCCATCCAGTAATCCCAACCCTTATTTCAGCAGGCGGATTGGACTACAAGATGGAAGATCCATCCCTATCCGGTATGGAGGCAGGCTAATCGGACGGGTGAACAACACGGATATCGGCATGATTCATGTGAAAACCGGTGATGCCGGAGCTTTACCGGGAGAGAACTTTACTGTTGCCCGTGTTCTTCAAAACATTTCAAGTGAAAGTACGATAGGCGCTATTTATACCCGGAGGGAAACCGAGGGAGACAGTTTACCTGTAAGGGAGACATTTGGTGCAGACATCAGCTTGAGTACTTCGAAATTTCTAGGCAACAAAAATTTTCAGTTTGAAACCTTTTTTGTAGGTCATACCCCCACTTTCTTCAATGATAGCAGCAGCGTACTTGACCGATCTGTGAGGGGGTTCCGGTTTAATTTCCCCAATCAGCCCTGGGATGCCCATGTATCCTATCGGGAATTTGGGGTTCAGTATAATCCAGCAGTCGGTTTTGTTCCCAGGGTTGGATTCAGAAGGTTGCAACCCACCCTCACCTATAACCCATTGATGAAGAATAGCAAGGTCTTGAGGGAGTTAAGTTGGGAATATGATTTCGAATACCTGATGATGATGAATTGGGAACCGGCTACTGTAAACCATCAAATAAGGGTATTGGGATTACGGTTTGAATCCGGAGATATCCTTAATTTTTCCGCCTTACACAATTATGAATTTCTGGATTTTACTTTTGATATCTTAAGGGACGGGACCTATCTTATCCCCGAAGGCAGGTACCAAAACAGGGGTTATGCCATTGAAGCCATTTCAGCGCCCTTCAGAAAGGTCGGGGGCTCTGCTACCTGGACAAACATTGGCTTTTGGACAGGCAGACAATCCAGTTTGGAGGCCGATATTTTTATGAGGCCCATTGTAGGATTAAACATGACCATGAGCTACATACACAGCAAGGTAGACTTGGAGCAGGGAAGTTTCAAAACCCATTTGCTGAGACTCAACAGCAGTTATGATTTTTCACCTTGGGTTTCCATTAATTTCAATATTCAATATGAT
Source organism: Cyclobacterium sp. SYSU L10401 (assembly GCF_010993705.1). Classification (GTDB taxonomy): domain Bacteria; phylum Bacteroidota; class Bacteroidia; order Cytophagales; family Cyclobacteriaceae; genus Cyclobacterium. The sequence goes on from NZ_WOFO01000002.1 coordinate 435,374, forward strand.
AATGTGACCGAGAGGTTAGGTACCAATAGCCGGTTTATCTGGGTCATCAATCCTGGAAACACCTTTTTTATCGTCCACAACCACAATTGGCAAAGGTACATGGACAGGCTCACCCCAATGGAAATACAAACGACCGTTAAATTGGCATACACTTTTAGGTTCTGAAAATTAGGCTTTTCAAGGATTTTTAGATTATTTTGAAACCCTATGCAAAAATTTTCCCGGCAACAATTTTTTGGCTTTAAATACTTTTTATATGGTATTGTCACAATGACCTGCCTCCATATTTTTGCAGGTTGTTCGGAGAAGGAAGCTTCCTACCAACCTTTATCGGAAACCACCTCACAAATTCTCGACAAATCAAGTAACCTGCTCAATAGTGGGCAATTCAGGAATTCCTTAAATTACCTGGATAGTGCCTATCAGCAAATGGAAAATAAAAGCCCTTTAGACTTATGGGAGAAGTATAATTTTCTAAGTAAAATTTACCTGAATTATGACGTGGACCTGGCAATTTCTCAGCAGTACCTGGACAGCATGTTTTGGGTACTGAAGGAAAAAAGCACCATCTATAAAAGGGAATATGCATTAACTAAATTCCTGGAAGGAGATCTGTACAAAGCTAAAAAACAATTTAGCAATGCCTTTGAAAGCTATTATGAGGGCAGGAAATTTGCCCTTCAACACTTAAGCAATTGCCTGATTAGCAACCTCACCTATCAAATGGGTCTTTTTCGATATGATCAAGTTCAATTTGAGGAAAGTATTCCCTATTTCCAACAAGCTATACAGGAAAACAAGGACTGTTGGGGCAATGGCATGCTGGACCAGAATCTTTATTTCCCTCAAATGTACCGCAATACCCTGGCCCTGAGTTTTGAAAAAATGGGAAAATTGGATAGTGCCGTATCCCATTACAGGAAGGGGATTGACTTTCTTGAAAATGCCGAAAAAAAGTACCCAGGAGAAAAAGCCTTTATCAGCCTGGCAAAGGGGGTCTATTTTGGAAATCTTGGGGGAACACTGGGCAAATTGGGAAAAGATCAGGAAGCTGAAAAATTATTAAAAAGAAGCATTGCAATCAATTCCAAACCCGAATTTGACAGGAGAGATGCCCAAACAGCGAAAGTAAAATTAACGGAACTTTTAATCCGTCAGAATAGATTAAATGAAGCCCGCACCTACCTCAATCAATTGGATGGGGAACTTACCGATGCCGAAGTCAAAAACCGCAGCCACATCATTACTCTTATTCAGCTGAACCGGGTAAAAGAAGCCTTTTTCCAAAAATTGGGAACATCTGACAGTGCTTACCTGTATGTAAAGGCCTACCATCATTTACAGGATTCTATTGAAAAAGTCGATGAAGAACTCAGGGTTGTGGATATGGAAGCATCCTATGAAAACGCAGCGCAGCAATACCAGCTTTCTATTGTAAACAGGGATAATCAGATCAAAAACATCTATCTGGGTACGGCCGCAGGATTTACCGTTTTACTGGTTATTTTCCTGGCCCTTGCATGGCAGGGTTTGAAGAGATCAAAAAACATCAACAAGGTAATCAGCCAGCAAAACATAGAATTGCAGGAAACCCTGGGGGCTTTGGAGCAAAGCCAGACCGAAAATACGAAAATCATGTACATGGTAGCACATGACCTGAGAAATCCGATTAGCAGCATGGTCATGATGTCAGATATCCTGTTATCAGATGAACAAATAAAAGGAGAGAACAGGGTGCTTCTGGAACACATCAAAACCTCCTGTATTAATTCCCTGAACCTGGTATCTGAAATGATGCAATCCAATAAAAATTCCGAATCACTTTCCAGGGAACCGGTAGAAATCGACCGTATCCTGAATTACTGCGTGGAATTGCTGCAACACAAAGCTCAGGAAAAGAATCAAAAGATTCTACTGGATACCACACCTGTTACAGCCTATGTCAGCAGGGAAAAACTTTGGCGGGTGATAAGCAATCTGATCGCTAATGCAATCAAATTCAGCCCAAAAGGCAAATCCATTCGGGTAAGCATGAAGAAAAAATTCGATAAGGTGCTGATCCTGATAAAGGATGAAGGAATTGGCATTCCTGAGGAAATAAAAAACAAGGTGTTTGAATGGTACACGGACGGGAAAAGATCCGGAACAGAAGGGGAAAAGCCTTTTGGAATGGGCCTTGCCATTTCCAAACAAATCATCACTGCCCATGGGGGAAATATTTGGTTTGAGAGTGAGGAAAATAAAGGAACAACTTTCTATATCGAAATACCCATAAAAAAACCATAAAAATAATACTTTTGCTATAATCAAAGGATGCTTTACGCATGGAAGCCACCCCTATAGCATTGGAAGACAAGGTACAGAAAACCAGCTTTGAAATCCTCCCAGAAAACGATGATCAGGGAGGCATTTCATTACGTTGGGATAAAATACGGTTGGAAATGCCCATCCGTGCTGAATAATTTCTTTTCGTTTTTTCTCCTTCTATTTTAAGATTGTGTTTTAGGCTGGTAAATGGCCTGGTGATTATTGGAATATTAGCCATTCAAAGGTGAAAAAAATACCCATGGGGAAAAGGAAGTATTGGTTTAGATTTTAGTCTTATTTTATTGCTTAGACAGAACTGATTAATTTTCAAGCTGATTTAAAAAAAAGTACCGGTTTGACTTTAAAAATCTCCATAAATTATTCAAAATCAAAACTTTTTATGCGCAATCTGGTATAAGTATGTGTAGGGAACAAACAATAATCAGTGCTATAAAAGCAAAAAGAAGATGGTAGAGGAAATGGAAATGTACAACAAGAAGGAGGAGCTTGCAGAAATGAATTTTGATCAATTCGGCATACGCCTGGTATCATCAATGAACGAAAACCCTGATGGATTTGAGGCCATTTGTTTCGAGTTATCAGAAAAATGGGCTTCCCTTTATGGATTATTAAGGGGATTAGCTGAATTATACAAAAGTCCGGTAGCATTTTTAACCAATAATCACAATAAAAAGAACTTTACCTTTTACTATAAGGCCGCTGCCAAAAAAGAAATATCTGCTTTTTTGCATTACATCTTTGGAACACTAGACAAAGAAATTCATTTCAGGAAAGCACTGAGCAAACTTTTAAAAACGAAAATCAGGCAACATAAGGAAAATGAAATGCTTTTCAAGAGTTTAAGCTGAAGATTTTTACCCATTACTTTTTTCCCTAAAAAATGGTTTGATTAATCAGATTTTCGTGCAATTTTTGGACCTTCCTTAGACCAAATAGTAATTACAAGCAGGAATTATGAATAACTATATAGACCTGATTCAGCAAACTTTTGACTTTCCTACCAAAGAATTTAATGTAGCCGATAACCAACTACAATTCAACGGGGTAAACCTGATGGAGATTATAAAGGAGTATGGAACTCCTTTGAAGCTGACTTACTTGCCCAAGATTTCCGAAAACATTCAGAATGCCAAAACATTTTTCGGGAATGCCATGCAAACCCATGCCTATAAGGGCAGCTACACCTATTGTTATTGCACCAAGTCATCTCATTTTAGTTTTGTGGTAGACGAAGCCCTAAAAAACGGGGCACATATTGAGACAAGTTCCACCTTTGATATCCCCCTGGTGAAAAACCTGTACAAACAGGGAAAAATCAATAAGGAAATCTACATTGTTTGTAATGGATTCAAACGGGAACTTTATAAGCAATATGTTTCCGAATTACTCAATGAGGGGTTTACCAACTGCATTCCAGTATTGGACAACTTAACTGAAATCGATTATTATTTGGAGCATGTCAAAGTGCCCTTCAAAGTTGGCATTAGGATAGCAGCAGATGAGGAACCAAAATTTGGTTTTTATACCTCCAGGTTGGGTGTAAGGTACCATGACATCATCAAGCTTTACGAAGAAAAAATAAAAGACAATCCCAATGTAAGCCTCAAAATGCTTCATTTTTTTATCAATTCGGGTATAAGGGATACGGCATACTACTGGTCTGAATTGACTCGTTTTATACAAAAATATGTGGAATTGAAGAAGGTGGCCCCGGAACTGGATACCATGGACGTGGGGGGTGGCTGGCCCATTAAAACCAATGTTTTTTTTGACTATGATTACCAGTACATGGCCGATCAGATCATCAAGAATATCAAATGGATGTGCGCCAAAAACAACACGGTAGAGCCCAATATTTTCACTGAGTTTGGCAGTTATACTGTAGGAGAAAGCGGTGCAGTGATTTATTCGATTCTTGATGAAAAACTGCAAAATGACAAAGAATTGTGGTACATGATAGATGGTTCCTTTATCACCCAGCTGCCTGATAGCTGGGGGTTAAACCAAAAATACATCATGCTGGCCATCAACAACTGGAACAAGGAATACCATAACATTTCTTTGGGAGGGCTTACCTGCGACAGCATGGACTATTATAACTCTGAAGCCCATCAATTTAACATTTACCTTCCAAAGTTAGAGCAAGGTAATCAGCAATACATTGGCTTTTTCCATACCGGTGCCTATCAGGAATCCCTTGGAGGGTATGGAGGCATACAACATTGCCTTATACCTGCTCCAAAACATATCATCATTGACCGGGGACCAGACGGATCTGTGCATCACCGGTTATTCGCGCCCGAACAGGAGAGTTCGGATATGATGAAAATTCTGGGATATGAATAAAATAGGGGCTTCGGCCCTCTTTTTATTTCGAGTGATCATAATGGCAGGTTATTTGATAGGAAGTAAAAGGAACCCATAATTGATCCATTTCTATTCCCTTTCATTAATTGAATCATTTGCATGAGAATATTTTTTCTCCTTTTTTCAGTTTTAGTTATTTCGGGCGAAACTCTCTTTGCCCAGGACAGAAGCGTTTACGAAGGCCCCTATACTTTTCAGGAAATAGAGGGTCTGGCTACTTATGAATTCTTAGATGAAAATGATCAGGACCAGGTCATGGATGGGTTCTTCCGGTTTGACTATCAGGAAAAAGACAGTTTAGATCAAACCATATTGTATAAATTTCAGGTAACAGGCGAGCATGATAGGAACAAACGATCAGGTACCTGGATTTTTGACGAGGAAAAGCACCAGATCATCATTGAAGACGTAGTGGACTTTGAGCTTATCCACAGCCTGATCAGTGAGGAAGTATATGTAGAAGCCGTCTATGAGGAAGGCATAAAAACAGGGGTCTGGACTTTTAAAGAGAATGTGTTCGTTGATGGGGAATTGGCACCCAAAGCTGATGCTACTGGAATCAGCTTTTCGGATGGGAAAATAGTTGAAAACATAGATTACAGAAATTTCGAAGGAGATTTTACCCAATTGATCCGTGGTGAAATCAATACAGAGGGATTTATGGATGGAGAGTGGTCTTTGGTCTACCTGGATAAGGAGGTGCTGGTATCAGAAGTACGAAATTACGAAAATGGATTTCTACTCGGCATCAGACGAAGAAATCTTGAATCCGGAGAAGGAATAGATGAGGTAATCTTTTATGAAACCATAGGTAAATTGCGGCGGTTACAGGAAGGCGATGCAAATTCCTTCAAAATTGCCAATAAAAATTTTGGCCTACCCTATAATGATGGCTTCCAATCGGATAGACCACAGCTAAAAATTCAACAGGCAGGCAACGCCTTTATTGATAGTTTTATTTCCAGGCTGTTGCAATATGATGATGTTTCACCTGACCCATTAGATGGTGAGAGATATCCCTTTTTTACGAGGAGGTTTGAATACAACTTAGATGGAAATCAGGAGAGGCTATTATCCACTATACTGGAAAAGTATGAAAGCCTTGAAGATTCTGTCTCCAAATATGCTGCTTTAAATGCCCTGGAACTTAACGCAGAGAAAAGTGACTCTCTCGCATTTACCAATGCCTATTTTAAGAACCGAAGAAGGAAATTAGATCAAATGAAAGAATTTATAGGCCTGATAAATTCTGATGACATTCGATATTATGATTTGGAAAATTTCACTCGTGGAGGAATAAATTTCCTTTCTCCGATGGAGGTCATTGGCTACACCTATGGAGAGCAACAAAAACGTCAAATATTGAATATGGATGTTGGATACGGGGGTAAATCAGGCTTTCTGGAGGTGGTAGACAGCTATCTGGACGCTGAACTGAATTTAACCACCCAGCTGGCTTCATTCGCTAATGAAGAACTGCATACCCTGGAGGTGAATTCAAGGCTGCTGGCCTTAGAAGAAGAAATATCTGAACAGCGAGCATTGGTAGAAACCTTGTATCAAAATCATAAAGCGATCAATGAAGAAGAAAAACAATTTTTTGACGATATCAGCGATAATTTTCTGAATAACGGATTCAATGAATTGCTGAAGACCTATGCAGAGGCTGATAACTCCGAGGTAAAATCTGATCAGGGGAAAATATTATTGGACTTTTTAAATGAAATGGAAACCTTGTACCCTGCACTGGCAGCTATATTTCCAAGGAATGAAAATCTTGATGAATTGTATAAAGAAGAGACTTTTGACCCCTTTACCTATACCCGCTACAAAGCCAGGGCTAAAGAGAGGCTTTACGAAGCAGGTGCCGTCAAGCTATTCGATCATTATGTAAAGCAATTGGTTCAGGAAAGCGATTATACGCGTATCATTGAACATATCAACCAAATAGAATCGCTCCAACAAAAAATGACAGCACTCCGTGAAGTTTCAACCAAAAGTCTGGAACGCAAAATAGGCAGAAGCAATAACCCCAACCGAATAGCTGCACTATTGGATTTATAAAAAAGAACTACCGTTCAGATGGCTCCTTCCAACTAATTAAGGACTTTAGAAAAATGGCCATTGCCAGAATGATCAAGGAAATGATAATGAAATCAACCGGTAAAAAATATAGCCTGTACCTGATAGGGACATTGATATTTTGTTTGTGGGCCCAATTTTCCTCAGGACAATATATGGAGAATCAGGCTCAGGACAATCCTTCTTTGGAAAAGGAATATCACAGGCAATCCGGATTGTGGTTGGGTCTCTATACCAAATATAAGATTGGTGAAAAACTTTTTTATTATGGGGAGTACCATATGAGACGAAGAGATAAGCTGATCAATAACATGGCCCAGATCTACCTGAGATTTGGCTTGTCTTATTTGGTAAATGAAAAATTCGAAGTGACCGGTGGGATTGTTACACCCTTTTACTGGGCTCCTGAGGACCAATACAGCAGTGAAGAGCAGATTGACAAGGTGGTGAATCAATTCAGGTTTTGGCAACAATTTTTGTTTATACAAAGTATGGGCAGGGTAAAAATTTACCACCAAATCAGAACCGAACAACGATGGAAAAGAGACTACATAGTAGACTCTCCATTTAAGCTTACCCATAGGTTTCGATACAAAATATCTACCTATATCCCCATTAATAAACCGAAATTACAAGACAAAACCTTGTTTTTTTCCGGATATAATGAAATCTTTATCCAGGCCGGAAAGCCAATACTCTACAATTACTTTGAAGATAACCGGCTCTTTCTGGGATTGGGATATGTGATCAACGAAAAGTTTCAGCTTCAGGCAGGCTTCATGAAAAGTATCCAACAGAGGGAAAGGGGCTTTGATTTAAACAATCGGGATATTATCCGTTTCAGTATTTATCATAACCTGGATTTTACACGGAAAAGGAATAAACCACAAATAGAAGAAATTGAACCTGTATTATAAAATTCACCTGCCTTCCTGATTCAGTCACATTGTTTTTTAAAAAATGGATCAAAAATTATTTCAACTATAAATTGCCAGCTGGTTTCCCTACCTGGGGGAAATGAGATGAATCTATTGCTTCCCGTTTTTTTAAGACTTTTGTCCTGATAGGGCTTTAAACCCGAAATATGCATTAGGAATTCTATTACTGACTGAAATTACTTCAAAATCAGTCACTTCGTTGCAGTTTTCTACTTCACCATAGCGGTGATAGTTTCCAATTTGCCTGATCTTCTTGCGATTTCAGCCTTCCTAACGAAACCTAATACATATTCCGATTTAAACTACCTATTTCTGATTATTTTTCAATTTGCAGCCATTGATTTTTAACTAAATTAAGTAATATTGCGTTACATTTTTTAAAAGTTAAATCAGGTGAGTAACAGGAAAAAGTCAATACTTTGTGCAGTTGTGTCCATCCCAATCATTGTTTTCTTTGCTGGTGTAGGGATCATTTATTTCAAACAGGATAAGATTTCAAGGGAAGTTGTTCAATCATTAAACGAAACCTTCAAAGGCCGCCTGGAGATTGATGCCATCAGTCTATCTCCTTTCGCTTCTTTCCCATATATTTCCATTGAAGGTAAAGGCATTCGTTTCTTTGAGGAGAAGAACGCTTCCAGTAATCCTTTATATCAGGCCGAGGAAATTTACATAGGCTTTGATATTTTTAATGTGATTTTTGGCGATCTGGCCATCAAAAGCCTGAAAGTGAAAAACGGTCACCTTGATCTGATTAAAGACCAGACAGGAAATATCAATTTGCTCGAAGCTAAACAATTGAATGAAGAAAGCACATCTTCAGGGGAGGGTTCGATCGAAGTTGACTTGCAGGAAGTAAGCCTCAGCAATATGCGTCTGGCCTATCTGGATCAGCTGGACTCCACCAAAGTGGAAGTTCAGGTTGAACAATTAAAGGGCAGCATTTCCCTGATGGAAAACCATTATTCTTTAGGGGTTGAAAGCAAAGTCATACTGGACTACAGTCAGGCTGGTCAAGCTTCTTTTTTCTATCAAAAGCCGGTCAACATTGATTGGCAGATGGATTTTGACCAAACGAAATCCTTGCTCACCATATTACCATCCAAACTTGAACTGCAAGGAGCACAATTCAGCCTGGATGGTACAGTTGATTTTGACAAAGATTTCTTTACCGACTTGAAAATTTATGGAGAAAAGCCGGATTTTTCCCTTTTTGCTGCCTTTGCGCCAGAAACAATAGGCGAAACCCTGAAAAAATACGACAGTGAAGGTCAAATATACTTTTTAGGCACCATTAAGGGCAAGGCTGCAAGCGGACACTTCCCTTTGGTCAGTGTAGAGTTCGGTTGTGAAAATGCCTATTTTGTTAATCCAAGTGCCGACAAAAAAGTGGATGAATTAAATTTCTCAGGCTTTTTCACCAACGGAGCGGAAAGAAACCTTAAAACCAGCGAATTCCGGTTACAACAGTTTTATGCCAAACCGGATGAGGGTGTTTTTGACGGGCAACTTGTAATCAGAAACTTTGAAGACCCCTATATAAAGGCCAAACTAAAAACAGAATTGGACCTGGAGTTTATTGGAGATTTCTTTGAGATAGAAGGCCTTAGGCAATTGAAAGGTAAAATCAAGCTGGACATGGATCTGGACGAAATTATGGATATGAATGAACCCAATCTAAGTCTTGCAAAACTCAAAGAAGGCATGGATAGCGAACTCACGATTCAAAACCTGTCCTTTAACATTCCCGGATATCCCCTACCTGTAACAGAAGCCAATGGGCATGCCATCATGAAAGATGGGATGGTTTCATTGCACAACCTTTCCTTTTTACTAGGAAACTCTGACTTCAGTTTCGATGGTGAATTGAGTGATTTTACTTCCTTATTTCATGGCTTTGACGAAAACATAAGTTTTGGGTTTTCTGCTTCCTCCAATGAAATCAACCTCCCCGAATTGCTTTCTTTTGACAGCAGCCTGATGTCGCCATCCGGTGAAATCATCAATGACCTAAAAATGAAAGTTGCCTTCCATACCAATGCCCGGAAATTGAAGCAATTTACCTACCTGCCGGAAGGGAATTTCGAGGTACTTGATTTTTATGCCAAACTTAAGCACTACCCGCATGTTTTTCATGACTTTGATGTCAAGGTATCGATTTCTGAAAATGATCTGGAGGTAAATGATTTCACCGGAGAGATTGATGGTAGTGATTTCCACTTTTCTGGATTATTGCAGCATTATCCGAAGTGGTTTCAACCTGTCAAAAAAGGTTTGTCTCAGTTTACCTTTGATTTCAGCTCCAATCACTTCAAAATCAAGGATTTGCTCACCTATAATGGGGTAAATTACCTTCCGGAGGATTACCTGGAAGAAGAATTAAAAGATTTTTCCCTGGAAGGTAATCTGGATTTATGGTACGATACCACCTTCAGGGCAGCAGACTTGCGATTGTCCCACCTGGATGCAAAACTTAACTTACATCCTCTGAAAATAGATGATTTTTCAGGAAAGCTTCATTTTGAAGCTGGAAAGCTTAACATTCAGGATTTTGGAGGTAAAATGGGTGAAAGCGACTTCAGAATCGATATGAACTATTATATGGGGGCAGATAGCCTCCAAAGGGAGCATTCCAATACCTTCGATTTACGGGCAGCAAGTTTGGATTTGGACGCCTTGATGGCCTATGATCCGAATGAAAAGGATCCAAAAAGTCATGAGGATACATTTAATATTTTTGATCTTCCATTTTCAGACATGATTTTTACAGCCGATATCAAAAAAATGAATTACCACACCTTTTGGCTGGAAAATGTAAAAGCCAGCATGAGAAGTACCCGTGACCATTACCTGTATGTGGACAGTCTTTCCCTACAAACAGCAGATGGCAAAATGGGAATGAAAGGCTATTTTAACGGTTCGGATCCGAAGCACATTTATTTTCACAGCGATCTGACCGCTGATCTTCTGGACATTGACAAGCTCATGATCAAGTTCGATAACTTTGGGCAGGACTTGATGATCAATGAAAACCTGCACGGGAAAGTGAGTGGTACCATTACCAGCAAATTCCTGGTTCACCCTGACCTGACCCCTATTATAGAGAAGAGCGAAGCCCATATGGACCTGACTGTAATCCAGGGAAGTCTGGTAAATTTCACTCCCCTACAGGCCATGTCTTCCTATTTTAAGGACAAGAATTTGAATCTGGTTCGTTTTGACACCTTGCAAAACACTTTTGACATCAAGGACGGCATGTTGCTGATTCCCAATATGACAGTCAATTCGAGCCTGGGCTTCATAGAGCTGTCAGGAAGGCAGGGGTTGGATTTAAGCATGGATTATTTTATCAGGGTACCCCTGGGAATGGTCACCCAGGTTGGTTTCCGCTCCCTTTTTGGAGGCAGGAATAAGAATGAAATCAACCCCGATCAGGAAGATAACATCGTCTATCGGGATGAAAATAAAAAAGTTAGATTTGTCAATATACATGTAAAGGGTACACCGGAAGACTACCAGTTTAGCCTGGGGAAAAATAAGGAATAGCCATTCTTTTTGACCTACCCGGGACTCATGTGCAATTTGATCTCTAGATCTATGGCTTCCTCCACACTTACCAATCCTCCCAGCCGGCTTGGTGCTTCCAGATCCAGCTCCTCAAAAGACAGCTGTACTTTACCTTCCAAAACGGACTGATTCCTGTCAAACAATACTCTATCTAACCTCAAACCCTTACCCGCCAGGTTAATGGCCAAATCACCGTAAAGGTTGGATTGTCCCCTGAAAAGACGGAGAACCCTGACTTCACAAAGCGGGTATTCGTCGGCCTTCAAGGTCCTGCGAAAATCCCCATTCAATATAAAATTTCCGCAGCCGAATTCCTTTACAGGAATATTGAAATCAAGGCTGGAACCAGCGGTAGGAATGGCTCCCAAATACAAGGTATCGCCAGTCTGTTCTTTGCCGTAACTGCATTCAAAATCACCTATAGAAGTTTTTCCCTTTACGGTAATTTCTTTATGCTGGATGACAAAAGCTTCTTTCTGAAGGCTTCCCATCCAAAGGATACAACACAACAAAAGACTGGCGATACGCATGATCTTGTGACTTATTAAAGATTAAAAACCTATAACACCTTCAATCATCAGGCCGTTGAATTTTCCACCGTTTCTGATATCGGCAACGGCAAAGTCCTGATAATTCTGGCTCACATATTCCAATTTCGCTAAAATATTTTTGGTAATAAACCAGCCTCCACCGACTTGCACCCTGTTGATGCCGGGCTCCAGGCCATTGGCCATCTCACCTCCCACCTGATTGTACCTTCCTGCCAGGTAAAATTTGTCCATGGCTCCAAACCGGTATACCGCATCTACGCCTACCTGGTTCCAGGTCCTGTCCTCAGTTTCATTGGCAGCCTTTCCTTTGGACTGCTCCAAGGTGCCAAATAATTCCAGACCCTGGAACTTCACAAATGGATTTAGCACCAGTGCTGTGACGTTATCCCTCATACCCGGATTAAACCTACCTGAAGTAAAATTACCGGCAGTGGAAGCCAGGGTATTTTCCATGGCCAGGTAATACCTGGATCCTGCCCTGTCACCAGACCAGAGGGTATTGTTTACCGAACCAGCAGTGGTATAAACAGATCCGGTTAATCTTAGCCTTACTTCATCGTCAAGGGTTTTATCATAACCCAATTTACCTATAAAAGAAGGCTTTCTTCGGCTGGGATTGGTGACTCCTCCCTGGATCTCACCACCAGTCATAGAGGCTACCGCCAAAAACCCATTGTCTTGATAAATAACCTCTGCACCTATCTCGGTAGCAAAAGCATCCATGATGTAGTTGCCTACAAATGGATTGTAAACGGCATTTCCATTGTCTGATCTCCTGTAGTGGGAATCTCCATAGTTGATTTCCATATGACCAACCTTAATGGTTACCTTCTCCATGACTTGATCGAAAAAGGAGCTGTTTAGAAATTGGAGTTTGTCAAACTGCAGGTAACCTCCTTTAACCCAGGTTTCAGGGTGGTGTCTGGAAGAAAGGTAGGTAATAAGATTAAGCCGAATTCCATCTGCCAGTGCCACATCAATGTTCAAATTGGCCGTGGCCAGGTTAAATCCAGAACCAATATCCATCAATTGATTGGTATTGACACCATTTTCATTCATTACCGGACTTGCCGTGTTTTCGTGACTCAGGGATTGGAACTGCTGAGCAAACGCCCCTCCTATTCTTACCCTGACCCCATCAAAAGCCACTGTATCAGCTTTCCCGGTTTCAAATACATTGATTCCTCGTTGGTCATAAGGTCTCCAAAATTGCATGTCTCGCTGCTGGGCCATGCTGGTAAAGGACCACAAAATTGCTGCTGCTACTAATATAATTTTGCTTTTCATGATAATAAAAGTTTTAATTTACTGGGTTAAGATTCATTTCAATTGTAATGCTCATGTCATCGCCTGTTTTGATCGTTCCAAAAACAGCGGTAGGTGGATCCACACCAAAATCAGTCAGTTTTATTTTTGCCGAGCCCCTTACCTTGACTTCGGATCCATCAGGAGAGAGGCTTAAAAGAAAAGGAACGGTACGGGTTTCTCCGGCAATCTGAAGTCTCCCGGAAGCTTTCCAGTCATTTCCGCCATCCTGATTGGCTTCTAGCAGGGTAAAGGTAATATTCGGGTGATCTCCTTCATTCAGCGCCTTGTAGGCATTGTTGTCCATTTGGTTTTTACCGCTTTTGAGAGAAGCTACGGGCATGGTAAATCTAGCCGAACCGATGCTAGTAACCTTTCCGGCAGAAATTCTCATCGAAGCATTCCCCTGAACATCTGAGGACACCATGTCCCAGTCATGAAGGGTAGAAGTGCCGGACACTTTCATTTCAGGTTTACCGGAAATTTTATAGGATTGTTGGGTAAAGGCTTGTTGGCTGAACAGCCCCACAAAAATCAAAGCTGCCAATACCAATTTTTTGGAGATTATATACATAATAATGTGGTTTAGGTCAATAAAAAACAATATTTTGTTTATAAAATACTGTTTTTTTCAATTTTGATACCTCAAAGGTATAGAGAGCCAACTTACAAAAACATGACCAAAATCAGTAAAAAATATGATCTTTTCTTTTAGTTCGCGCCAGTGAATCAGTAATTAATCCTCCCGTTTCACAGGAAAGGAAAAAGCCATGTTAGAATTAATTATTTGTTTAGTTACTAACGCAAAAAAATAAGCTATGAAATAGAATTTCATAGCTTAAGTCAATTAACAATAAACCCAAAATAACCAAGTTGTAAAAGAAGGATTCGAACCTTCCATGAAAAACTTCACCGCCAGACCCTTTAAAAGGCTTTACATGTCTTAAATCCCTCTGATTTAATAATACAAAGATAGAGAAAAAAATTATTTTAGAAAAGAAAGGTGTTCTTTTTATAAAAATTTATTTTAATTAAATTTTTACCTCAAAAAATTACGAATTATCTAATTTTATACCTGGAAAAGCGGTATCAATTAACAATATTATATTCTGTATGTGAGATTATTTCAGAGTCAAAAAAAATATTCTTCTAATTACTTGATCAATTCCTCTTCAATGATCAGATTCTCTTCCCAAAACCATTCTCCATTGACCTTTTCTAATTTCCGGTGTTTGCTTCCGGGTGCATGGGGACTGTCATTTTTTATGACCCACCTGGCATCTCCTGCCTTTACTTCAGCATACGCTTCCATCCCTGCCAGGTTATGGTGTTCCTCCGGGTCATTTTCATGGTCCTACACTTCTTCAGCCCCATTGGCATAGCGGATATAAATCAAACTACTTTCTGGTAGCAAATAAGGGTACATGGGGCAAAAAGAATCCTACAGGCATAAAGAATGGTTGTCCACCGCCATCTTGCTTCAATTTACCCAACTTTTTCTCTGCCCATGAGGCCACTTTATAATCATTCCTTACGCTGTCTCCTTCCTCAGGATACTTGTCCCTTCAGTGCCCCTACCCAATCGTTAAGGTCATCTACGGCAATGAACAACACATTGGGTGGCTCATTCGACTGAGCAAGGACCGGACTGCCGGTCAAAAACAGTCCTATACAGGCAATCCATAACTTCAGTAACAACATAATATTTTCAATTTAATGAAAAGCAAGTTTCCATATATTGCCCCCTTTTTCCCTGCCACCATATTCCAAAACATACAGGGCACCACCCAAAAGAACCGCATCTACTGGTTGGGAAAAACCCTCAGCAACCCGATAACTGTGAAGGCTAAAATTGTTCTCATTATCATCGTATTCCAGGTCCAGCAGCAATAAGTCTTCGCCGTTATTTGTGAAAGGCTGCATCAGGACCGAACGCTTCCCATTGGTATACCTCAAAACCAGCGCTTTGTTTTTAAATCTTCCCGGAAGCTCTCCTTTGGTATCGAAGACCAAACCCAGGGGAGAAGAATGGGGAGTGAAGGTAGTCATACCTATCCCCAAATCAGAAGCATCCTGAATTTTTCCGGAAAGAGTATCTCTGAATTTATCCGCATCCGGACCATAATTCACAAAGCCCGGACTAAATATTACACCTGCAGGCCTTTCAGGGAAGTCAGGATCATTGTAAAAATCATCCGGCCAGGCAGCAGCACCCGGGTTTAAAAAGGGATCCTTTTCCGGATCAGGTTCCCAATCCGCAAATTGCTGGGGTGTGTGCATGCCTCCCATTACCCAGGGATAGCCATAATGGTGCCCTTCCCTTACCCAAATCATATCTTCATTCTGATCGTAGTCTCCTGAATTTACCACAGCGAATAAACGGCCCTCCCCATCCAGTGCCAGGTCGAAAGCATTTCGTATACCCTCTGCAAAAAGGAAGCCCCTACGGACCAGTTCGTCCCTGTTGTTTGGAAGAAAAAGGTCCTTACTATCAATGGGGATGCGGAAAATTTTGGCTGTG
Organism: Cyclobacterium sp. SYSU L10401; assembly: GCF_010993705.1. GTDB lineage: Bacteria > Bacteroidota > Bacteroidia > Cytophagales > Cyclobacteriaceae > Cyclobacterium. The sequence continues at coordinate 451,033 of NZ_WOFO01000002.1, forward strand.
AGGGCCTCATCCCTGGAATGGGGGTAGGCCCCCAGGTTATCCTGAACTTCACCATGATCGGTACGACTTCCACTCACGACAAAAATAGATCCTCCATCCCTGCTTACCTGTAAAGCCGACCAACCATGATCAAATGGGGTATTGGTGGTTCCGTATGCTTCCGTAGTAAAAACTACTTCTACGACCTTTTGACCTTCCTCGTCCCAATACACCCGCACCATCCTTCCTTCGGTCCCTTTATTGTCATTCACACGGGTGTTTCCGCTTAAATAAAGCTGCCCTTTCCACATGGTTGCTCCCTGTAACCGAAGTATTCCGTGGTCTTCCAGATCCAAAACCTTTACTGGCACCTGAGGAAGTTCCGTAGCGATGCGATAAACTTCCCCTTTCAAGGTGGCGTACCACAGGTATTTACCACCCTGGCTTTGCCAAATCCTTACGGCTCCCGGAGCCACTTTTGCCCAGTGGTCAATCTCAATTTCCTGATCTAAAGCCTGAGGAGAATGGATGGAATCGTTTACTTTGGCCAGATGCTCAAGATTCCTGATATGCCCTACCAACTGCCAACGCTGCATTTCAGACAAAACCTCCTTGAAGGAGGGCATGACTCCTTTTCCTGAGGTCAACTTATAAAACAGCTGACCATCAGATTGAGATTGAACATTATCAGCGCGCAAATCAGCAGGTTGATTTCCCATCGCCTGACCGGCCGGGCCATCTCCACTTCCCGAGACTCCATGACAAGAGCTACAATACAGTTGAAAAAGTGCTTGTCCTTCAGTCAGATGTGCTTCTGCAGGGGGCAAAGGGTTGGTAAGCATAAGCGCACTTTCCGGTACCTCCCATTCAGAACCGACTTGTTTTTCTTTTTGATTACAAGAAAATAACAAACCAATTACAGCCAATATGGTCATTAAGGTATCCCGGGTTCGATGCATGGAGTATCAGGTACTAAACCCCCTTAAGATAAAAAATATTTTTTGAAATTATTTCTCCTCCTTACCAATTTAACAAAAAAACGGTTTCATTTGGAGTACATACCTTATCATCCATGGTCAAGGGAACAAATACCCAATTTTTTGTATCTTTAAATTTGAATCATTATCATTTACCATTCTATACCTAAGACATGATCAAACAAACCTTTATAGCTGTCCTTTTCATGTTGCTTTCCTGGAAAAGCATGGCCCAGGAAGGCGTTAACCAAATTAATCTTGGATTCGATGCAGGGATAACCCTGAATGAATATTACCAAACCCAATTCCCGGCAGGATTTGGAGCCTCCATCAAAGGGCTTTATGGGCTGGGTTTGAATGGGCAGGTTTCCCTGACTGGCAACTACCTGTATTTCCCATTGGATCCGGCTTATATTTTACCTACCGGGGAAAACCTGTCACTTCATCTTATCCCTGTTTTGGCTGGCTACCGGTTGAATTTTGAACCTTTTTTCTTCGAACCCCAAGTGGGCGGTACGCTGTTTATCAACCACTACAAAAATGAGCCCAACAGCTACTCAGAAAGTAATATTGAGTTTTCCTTTGCCGCAGAATTGGGCTATATGCTAAACAATGTCGAATTGAGTTTGCGGTACCAGCATGCAGGACCATCCCCCTTTCAGATGGCCTTCCTGGGGATACGGGCGGCTTATATCATCCCCTTTGGTCTCTGATAAAAAATGCTTGTCATAAAAATACAGCGGCCGGTAGCAACTATATATATGGCTACCGGCCGCTGTATTTCATGTGTCTATAATTTGTTCTTTAATGGTCACATGGAATCTCGCATGGTTGACAGTCATCTCTCCGTGTGTCGCTAGCGACATGCTCGATTTCATCTGTTTATAATTGGATTTTTAATGGTCAGATGGAATCTTTGACGATTAAAATAATCATTGCCCTGTATGTTTAATGATGATTTTAATCGTGTCGATTTCACGACATGATAAAGTTAAAATCTCAGGTTGTATACACAGAATTAAACATCACATAATCTGTGGTAAGGTCAGATCCCCAACCTACGGCCTCCTGCTTGCCAGTATTGATTTCCAGACGAATTTTAATGTGGGATTCCCTGAGCAGTTTTTTCATGTGGTTTTTGTCAAAGGACGTGGGTGTCCCCCTTTCCAATACCAAAACCTGATTATTTGCATCACCCAGGTAAAGATTAGCCTTTTTATAATTAAAGCTGATGCCTGCATTTCCACAGGCAGCGATGATCCTTCCCCAATTGGGATCCCTGCCAAACATGGCTGTTTTCACCAAAGTTGAATCTGAAATGGCCCTTACCAATTTCATCGCTACATTTTCTGAAATGGCCTTGGTAACCTTGTATTCAATAAATTTAGACGCACCCTCACCATCAGAAACAATTAGCTTTGCCAGGTGAATTAGAATTTCCTGAAGCTTTTCCTTAAAAGTCACAAACAATGGGTCTGATTCACTGGTCACTTTCTTATTTCCTGCCATTCCATTGGCCAGAATGGCTACCATGTCATTCGTAGAAGTATCTCCATCTACCGTAATCATATTGAAAGAGCGGTCAACGCAATACTTCAGGGTTTTTTGCAGCAGCTTTTCGTCAATGGAAATATCTGTAGCCAAAAAACACAGCATGGTAGCCATATTTGGATGGATCATACCCGAGCCCTTCGCTATTCCCCCAATGGCAATGGTATTTCCTTCCCAGTCAAAATCCACAAAACCTTCCTTGGCAAAGGTATCGGTCGTCAAAATGGCGTTGGCTAAAAAAGAGCCTGCTTTGGGATCATTAGATAATTTGGGAACAGTGGATTTGATGCCTTCTACAACTTCTTCCGTTGGAAATGGCTCCCCAATCAGTCCGGTAGAGGCAACAATCACATCTTCGGGTGATATATTCAGGGCCTCCGCCAGGGTATTTGCCATGGCTTCTGCTCCTCTGCGTCCCTGTTCACCTGTACAGGCATTGGCATTCCCTGCATTGCAGACGATGACCTGGGCCCTGTTATTTTTCAGGTTTCGTTTGGTCACCTTAATGGGCTCTGCCTGCACTTTGTTTTGGGTTAGGGTAGCAGCCGCCGCTGCGGGAACTTCAGAATAGATCAGTGCCAAATCCCTTCTCATAGATTTAATTCCCGAGTGTGCTCCCCAACACTTAATCCCCTTTACACTGGTAATATTTTTTATCATTTTATCTGTGCTTTTATGGTTGCATGGGTACCTGATTCAAACCGGTGGATTCCTCCATCCCCAACATTAAATTCATATTGTGTACGGCTTGTCCGGCAGCCCCTTTCACCAGGTTATCAATCGCAGTAACTACAATAGCTCTTTTGGTCCGGTCATCCCAAAAGGGATAAATATCAGCATAATTGCTACCCCTAACTTCCTTGATGGAAGGAGCCTGATTTCTCAGCCTCACAAATGGCTTGTTTCTGTAAAAATCCTGATACATTTTATCAAGCTTTTCCTGGCTCATCTCTCCTTCAATGCTCATGTAGGCTGTTGCCAAAATCCCCCGGTCTACTGGTAACAAGTGCGGGGTAAACTGTAAATAAACCGATTTTTTCAGTAAAAATGAAAGCTGTTCCTGGATTTCCACCGTATGCCGGTGATTGCCAATACCATAAGCTTTAAAATTATCATTTACATTTGAGAAATGGGTCGTATTACTGGCTTTCACTCCCGCCCCTGTTATTCCTGACTTGGCATCAATGATGGCTCCTTTGGGATCCACCTTTCCTGTTTGAAATAAAGGTGCAAGGCCGAGTATGGAGGCAGTTGGGTAACAGCCTGGATTGGCCACCAACGATGCCTTCCTGATCCTTTCTTCATGCAATTCAGGCATGCCATATACCGCCTGCTCAAATCCTTCCGGAAAGGTATGGTCTTTTTTGTACCAATCCTCATATACTTCAGGTGTAGAAAGCCTGAAATCTCCTGATAAATCAATGATTTTTATTCCGGAATCTTGCCACTTCTTTACGAACTCCATAGAAACACCATGAGGAAGGGCAAGAAAAATCACATTTAAACCTGCGACATCCACCTCGTTGGCACTGACCAGTACCAGATCTAAAATTCCCGAAAATTGTCCGTGAAGATCAGAGAATTTTTTGCCTTGATGGGATTCAGAAGTAATATTGATGATCTCTACCTCCGGATGATTGACCAGTATCCGGGCCAGTTCGGAACCTGTATAACCGGAAGCACCAATGATACTGACTTTGTATGTATTATTTTTCATCTTGCTCTATGGATAATATGATTGCTTTTAACTTGTCCAACACCTTCACCAAATCTTCTTCTGGAATATTCAGTGGGGGAACCAGACGCAAGACAGACTCTGCCGTAGCATTGGCAATGACCCCATCATCCATCAGTGCTTTTACAATAGGCGCTGCCGGTCTGTCCAGCTGAATGCCTATCATCAACCCTATGCCTCTCACTTCTTTGATCATGGGATGATCTTTTGACCAGGAGCGGACGATGCCCATTAACCAGTCACCTTTCTCCTTTGCTGCCTGGCAAAGGTTTTCTTCCAGTATGGTTTTGATGGTAGCGAGGGCAGCAGCCGAAGCAAGGGGGTTGCCTCCAAAAGTGGTTCCATGGTCTCCATAGTCTATCGCTGCTCCCACTTTTTCGTTACAAAGGAAAGCACCTACCGGCATTCCTCCACCCAGGCCTTTGGCCAAAGTCATGATATCCGGTTGTACCCCAAAATGATCCTTGGCAAAAAGGTGACCTGTCCGGCCAATGCCACACTGGATTTCATCAAAAATCAATAAGATGTCATTTTCATCGCACAGTTTTCTCACTTTCTGGAGATAAGCTTTATCTGCCGGTATAATTCCTCCTTCTCCTTGCACAGGTTCCAGGATAACTGCTGCGGTATCCGGAGTGATGGCCTTTTCCAGGGCTTCAATGTCATTGAAATCTACCTGAACAAAGCCTGTGGGAATCGGCGCAAAACCTTTTTGATATTTTGCCTGTCCGGTAGCAATGGTGGCTAAGGTTCGGCCATGAAAGGAGGTTTTCATGGAAATGATCTCTCCTCCTTTTTTCTGTTTTGAAGCGTATTTTCTCGCAATCTTGATCGCTCCCTCCACTGATTCTGCCCCACTATTGGTTAAAAACACATGGGCTAACTTACTCAGGTCTACCAGGAGTTTACTAAGTGCCACCTGAGGAGGACTGACGAAGAAATTGGAAATATGCATCAATTCGGCTGCCTGGTCCTGAATGGCGCTCACTACCTTGGGATGACAGTGCCCCAGGTTATTTACGGCAATACCTGCCAGCATGTCTATATACTCCTTCCCATCTGCATCCCAAACCCGGCTTCCTTTACCTTTAATAAGTGCTAAAGGAAAGCGCTTAAAAGTAGGTAAGTAATGTTTTTTGTCTTCCTCATATAAATATTCATTAGAAATCTGCATGTTTATTGAGTTATGGTTGTTCCTATTGTTTTTTGATTGATGATATATTCTGAAATTTGATCTGGTTGGGTGCCATTTAAAATTACAGCTTGCTTCACTCCGGCTTTCAGGGCAGCCACGCAGGATTCAATTTTAGGTATCATTCCACCCTTTATGGCTTTTCCATAATATTTGGGAACAGTTTCCAGGTCTACCTCCCTGAGAATAGAAGCTGGATCCGGAAAATCGAGATAGAGACCATCCACATCTGTGAGTACAATATACGCATCTACTTCCAAAGCCGCAGCAATCTTACCGGCAAATACATCTCCATTGATATTGAAATCATTGCCATGCTCGTCTGAGGCAATGCAGGTAACCACTGGAGTAAAGCCATTATCGAGCAAAATATTTAATAGTAAAGGATTGACCACCTTCACATCACCTACCTGCCCCAGGTCTACCTGACTTTCTTCACCGGCTTCATTGCGTACCTGGTGCCATCTTTTCTCGGCAATCGCCAGTTTACCATCTTTTCCGGAAAGGCCTACAGCCTGCAAGCCCTGCCTGTTGAGTAAATTAACCAATGAGCTGTTTACTTCTCCTTTCAGGGTTTTTTCTATGCATCCCAAAGCCTCTGGGCTGGTATGGCGGTGACCATCAAAAAATTGGGATTCAATGCCCGCTTCTTCCAAAGATTTATTGATGAAAGGACCTCCTCCATGAACCAAAATCACCTGGGTTCCATGGTCATGCAAGGATTTAATTTTTTGAGCAATGGCTGCTTTTAATTTCTCATTGACCATTGCATTCCCACCATATTTGATGAGAATTTTTCGGTATTCCATTATATTTTAATTTGGTTGAAATTCGATTTGAAAAAACATTGCAAAATAAAAAAGCAATAATTATACCAAGGAAAAAAAATTATATTGAAAAACAAGGGAAAATTGATTTAATTAGAATATTTCCATCAAATATTCAAATAATCAAAAGTTGGTCTGATTTGCTGACATACTGTCAGCCAAAACCTATTTTTCTACTTCATACGTCCCTGTCAGGATAACTTCATTCCCGGCCATCTCAGCAAAGAATCGTCCTCCTCTGGGGCTTAGCTGGTGGGAAACCAGGGAATTCTTATTCAATCTACCCGACCAATAAGGTACAAGCAGGGCATGAGATGAACCCGTGGCATGGTCTTCCAGCTGCTGTACATGGGGAACCAGGGTGCGGCTTACAAAGTCTACTTTCTCTCCTTTAGCAGAAACGGCATATCCAAAAATATCCGATTGTCTCAGGCGGGCGAAATCTGGTTGCATTTGGGCTACCGAAGCCTCTGAATCCGCCAGGATCAGGTACTTGTTGGCTGTTTGGTACATTTCTAAAACCGGCACTCCGAGACCATCCAGTATAGCTTGTGGCGGAGCTATTTTTTCAAGTGTTGGGATGGCCTGTAACTTCATAGAAAACCGATCACCTGAAACTCTTACCAGAATGGTCCCTCCCTCGTAGTGAAGCCTGATTTCATCCATTTGATTTACACCTGCCAGATACACCCCCGCTGCCGCTGCCCCGTGACCACAAAGACCGATTTCCTCATCCGGGGCAAACCACCGGACCTGCTGATTTCCTTCGGTATCCTGAAAAAGGAAAGCAGTAGCAGGCATACCGATTTTTGAGGCTTGCTCCTGCATTTCCTGCTCACTCAATGCCGATGGGGAAGTAACGACGGCAGCAGGGTTTCCTTTATAGCCCAGTTCAGGGGCAGTAAATACAGCAATTATGCTAGGTTTCATCAGCTCGATTGGTTTTTAATTGGCTCGCCAGAAATAGGGCGTAAATAGCACCAAAATGGTAAACAATTCTAATCTACCCAATAACATCAAAAAACTGAGAAATAATTTCGCAAAGGGGGAAAAAAAGGCAAAATTATCCACGGGACCTACCCTACCGATGGCCGGACCCACATTACCCAGGGAAGTAGCGACTGCCCCAAAGGAAGTAATCATGTCGTAGCCGGCTATGGACATCACTATGGATCCCAGGACAAATATCATCAGGTAGAGGAGTAAAAAATTCATGATATGTGTGATAACTTTGCCGGTAACCCGCTCTCCATTGATTTTTAAGGGCACCACCGCACGGGGATGTACTATGCGCTTGAATTCAAGAGTGGAGTTTTTTACAAAGGACAAATGCCTGATAAACTTGATCCCCCCACTGGTAGAACCTGCGCAGGCTCCCATAAATAGCATCATGAAGAATATGATGGTCAATCCGTTGCTGTAAGCCGTGTAGTCAGCGGTCACATAACCTGTGGTAGTAATCAGGGAAACCACCTGAAACATGGCTTCCCGAAAAATTTCTTCCACATTTCCGGGCAGGAGGTAGTATATGGCCCCTGCGATCCCTACTACCAATAGGATCAGAGAAATCAAATAAGCCCTGAATTCATCACTCCCCCAAATTCTTTTGAATCTGCCTTTGAAGGCAAAATACAGAAGGGTAAAGTTGGTGCCTGCCAGGAACATAAACAGGATGGCCGTATACTGGATCAAGGGACTATCAAAATATGCCATACTTGCATTTTTGGTAGAAAATCCTCCCGTTGACATGGTTGTCAATGCATGGTTCATGGCATCAAAAAAAGACATGCCCTCCACATAATACAACAATACCAGTACTACGGTCAATCCAGCATAGATAAACCAGAGGCGCTTGGCCGTTTCCCGGATGCGGGGATGTACTTTATCCGAGGTAGGTCCTGGAGATTCTGCCACAAAAAGTTCTATCCCCCCAATACCTAAAAGCGGGAAAATGGCTACCGTCAATACGATAATTCCCAAGCCACCGATCCATTGGGTCATGCTTCTCCAAAGCAAAATTCCAGCAGGCAATCGCTCTATATCTGTAAGAATCGAAGCACCGGTAGTAGTAAACCCGGAAACAGTTTCAAAAATAGCATCGGATACTACAGGGATACTTCCGCTGAAAATATAAGGCATCATACCAAATACGGACATGATTATCCAGCTCATGGCTACGATCATGTACCCTTCCCGCTTTCGTATATTCTGATCCTGCTTGGCAAAGGAAAAAAAGAAGGTGCCACCAACAGCGAGGCAAATCAAAGCTGAACCTATCAGCGTGATCTGATCACCACTACGGTAATAGTAGGAAAAAGCGATACTGGGGAACATCAAGACCCCAAGAAGCATCATCAGTCCTCCCATTACTTTTAAAATGGCCTTGTAATGGATCATGGTCAATTGAATAATTTTTCCAAAACGGGCTTGGCTTCAGGAAGGGCCAAAACGATGGCTTTGTCATTCAGCCTCAACTGGAATTCTCCATCAGGAATAAACACTTCTTCTCCACGGATCACTCCTGCCACTATAGCTGAATTCGGGAAATGAAGGGATTTAAGATTTTTCCTGGTCAGGCGGCTATTTTTCGTAACCAAATATTGTACAAATTCCGCTTCCACGCCATGAATTCCAGACACGGCCTCCACTTTTCCTTTAGTCAGGTAGCGACTTACGTGATTGGCTGCCACCAGTTTTTTATTGATCAGGGAATCCACCCCTATGCTATGCGAAATATGGATGTATTCCCGTGTATCCACATGGGCGATGGTTTTATAAACACCATGGTTTTTGGCACTCAGGCTGGTAATGATATTGGTTTCGGAGCTATTGGTTAAAGCCAGGAATCCATCCATGGTTTCCAATCCCTCCTCAATCAGTAAGTTGATGTTTTTGTAATCTCCGTGAATTACCAAGGTAGAATCCAGCCTTTCGGCCAGCCACTTACAGCGTTCCTTGTCATTATGAATAAGGGTAATGCCATAATCTTGTTCTAACTCTTTTGCTGTAGAATAAGCCAGGTCGTCTCCCCCTATCAGCATGACATCATGAATTTCTTTCTCTTTGTGCTGTACCAAATCCTTTACCGTATCTACCGACTTGTTATTGGAAATAAAAAAGACGTGGTCGTTATTCCGGATGTAGGTATCCCCCCTTGGTATGAGGGTCCGGTGGTCACGCACGATGGCAATGATACGAATATCTTGAAAAATAGGATCGGTAGCAGCATCCGATAACCTTTTATTCACCAGGGGAGAATCGTATTCCAGGGTAATGCCCACAACACTAAGCTTACCCCCTTCAAATTCTATCACATCGGAAAAAGTAGAGCGTTTTATCAGACGTGAAATCTCCTTACTGCATAACATGGAGGGAGAAATGATGGAATCAATGCCCAGGTTTTCAAAATAAACCTTGTTTTCCGGATACAGGTAATCATGGTTTCGGACCCTGGCAATGACTTTTTTGGCTCCCAATTGCTTGGCAAGTACCGCCGCACAAATATTGGTTTTCTCAGAGGTAGTAACCGCCAGCATCAGCTCCGCATGGTGAATATTGGCCTTTTTCAATATTTCTATTGACGCCGAGTCTCCCTCTATGGTCATTACATCTAATCGGGAACCAATATTGTCCAATACATCTTTGTCCAAATCGATCAGAATGATGTTTTTGTTTTCGTAACAAAGCTGTTCTGCCAGGTGATATCCCATATCCCCTGCTCCTGCGATCACGATATTCATTGCCATAGGCTACCTTTCTACAATCTGACCGCAATATTAGGTAAAAAAGATACAAGACCAATACTTATTTCCTATTTTTCCAATCTTTTGTGTTTCAGCCAAATAATAATTGGAAATCAATCAATCCTATCAAAAACCAATGCGGTCCGGTTGGTCATGTAAATGCTAAGCATTTGGTTTTGGTCGGTAAAATAGGTCATCTCTCCATCAATTCTTCCAAAGCCGCCAAATTCCCCATCATCTGAATTCAAAATCAGCCGGTATTTTCCCATCAAAGGTGCCCTGAATTTATAATCGGGTATGGAATCCTGGGGGTTAAAAGAAATAGCGAAAATCAATCCTCCCCTTTGGTACATCAAAATTTTATTTTTGGGATCCGCGTGGAGTTGTTCTGCGAAAGAGCTGGGCAGGATTTGATGTTTTTTCAGCATATGGACCATGGCTTTGTCCCAATTTTCCAAAAAACGGTACTTGAGTTTAGGATCTTCGGCCAGACTCCACTGCCTGCGGGCGTATTGGTAACTCCAGTTATTGCCCTCCCTGGGGAAATCGATCCACTCCGGATGACCAAATTCATTTCCCATAAAGTTGAGGTATCCTTCCCCTCCAAGGCTACTGGTAAACAACCGAAAAAGCTTATGCAAGGCAATGCCCCTATCTATGATGATGTTTTCATCCTCTACCTGCATGTGAAAATACATTTCCTTATCCATCAGCCAGAAAGCGATGGATTTATCACCCACCAATGCCTGATCATGGGATTCTGCATAGGCTATGGTTTTTTCCCTGTATCTCCGGTCACTTAATTCCTTCCAGAATTCCAATATGTCCCATTCTTCATCCTGCTTTTCTTTCAATGTTTTGATATAAAAATCCGGAATACCCATGGCCATGCGGTAATCAAAACCAACTCCTCCTTCCTCCGGATCCCTGCATAATCCCGGCATGCCACTGACTTCCTCTGCGATGGAAATGGCACCGGATTTCACTTCGTGAATCAAGGCATTGGCCAATTGTAAATAAATGATGGCATCCCAATCCACATCCTTATGAAAATACTTCTCAAAATGGTCGAAGGTGATCAATCCGTGATGGAAATAAAGCATGGAAGTAACCCCATCAAAACGAAACCCATCAAAATGGAACTCCTCCAACCAATACTTCAGATTGGAAAGTAAAAACCGCTTTACCTCCCATTTTCCATAGTCAAAAAGCTTGGAGTCCCATACTTCATGATAACCCCTGGGCCCGGCATGGAAATAGTGATGGTCCGAGCCGTCAAATTCATTCAGCCCCTCGGATACATTTTGAACCGCATGGGAATGGACCACATCCATGATCACTGCCAACCCCAGGTTATGGGCTTTATTGACCAGGTATTTCAGCGCTTCCGGAGTACCGAACCTGCTGGACGGACAGAAAAAATTAGACACGTGGTAACCAAATGAGCCGTAATAGGGATGCTCCATTACTGCCATCAACTGAATGGCATTATAGCCCAGTCTTTTTATCCGGGGCAATATTTTATCTGCAAATTCCAGGTAAGTACCTACGGCTTCCTCCTCCTGTCCCATGCCAACATGGCATTCATAAATCAGGGGTCCTTCCTTTTGGTAAGCCGGAAAAAAATCATGATCTGTCCATTCAAAGGGCAAATCAGGAAACCAGAGTTGACCCGAAAAGTCCTTGTTGACATCATCCTGAACTACCCGCCGAATGTATGCCGGTATGCGGTCACGGGAAGTACCACCACCCTGCACATGAACTTTTATCAAGCCCTCATGGACAATTCGCTCCTTGTAAGACTCAAAGGGCAAAAAGATCTCCCAGACTCCCCACTGATCCTTTTCAAGTGGATGGCTAGACCGGTCCCAACCGTTAAATTCTCCGATCAAAAACAAGCCATCGGCCTCCGGGGCCCATTCCCTGTATACCCAACCGTGCCGGTGGGCATCAAAATTCATCCCAAAATATTCATGCCCGCTGGCAAAGGCTGAAAGGCTTCCGGCTACGTTTACCAATTCTTCTTTCGCCAATTGAAACCTTACCCATCTTTGGTATATCTCTTCCTTATACGCCTCCAGCCAGGGATCTTCTTCAACTATTTTTAATTTCATGTGCTTTCTTTAGAAATTTTTTCTCGGGTAAGTCACCTCATTGACTCACCGGAAACCCCCTGGATTTCCATATATCAATTCCCCCTTCCAGGTGGTATACCTTTTTAAAACCGGCATCTATCAGCTGCTCTGCTGCTTTGGCCGATCTGCCACCCACTTTGCAATATACCAGAACAGGCCTGTTTTTATCAAGCTCTTCTATTCTTTCTGGAAAGTCATCCTGTAGAAAATCAATGTGACTTGCTCCGGAAATCATCCCTTCATCAACTTCTGCCTGTGTACGAACGTCTATCACCAAGGGGTCTAATTGAGCCTCAGCTAATGAAAAGGTCTGTGGGTCCAAAGCAGTCACCTGCCTGCTCTCTTCTTGGAAGGCCGGGTTTTCCAGTTTAGTTTCCGCATTGAAAGGATTGATCCTGCTATAGGTGTTATTTTGAAATGCAACCTGATAATTACCCTCCCACCTTTGATCAGGAAGATAGTAGTCGGTACTGATCAGTTGGGCTCCAGTCTGAAAGGCTTTTTCTCTCCTTCGGGTATCATTTTCCCTTGCTTCCCTGGTATCCGCATCTGCTCTGGTTCTAACAATGTATCCCTTAGCCACCAGGTCCTTGATTTGAGCTTCCTGATTCAATGGGTCATTGAGAATAAATATTCCTGCCATGGGATGATCTTCCGGCACGGTAACAAAAAAAACACCACTTCCTTCTGTTTCAGGATTGGATAAATAGGCATTTCGCTTTTTATCCTTTTCATCGAGTATCCAGACAAATTTTCCCTTTGCGGCTTCCAATTCAGGCCAGCCTGTAGTGGCTATTGCCGTCCTCAGATCTGTTTGGTTTCCGATTACATCCTTTGGCCTGATGAGGTTTTCCTCTCCCAGATGTTCTAAAATAACCTGATCCAGGGACAGAAAGGCCTGTTCGTCAAAAGGCAGGGTCTCTGTCAAACCTCTTTCCGGGTAATTCTGATCCTTGGCATTTAGCGTAATAAAAACGGGGAAATGATTCGGATGAAGTGTGGACCAGTTTTTCAATTCCTCCAGGTAATCTTTCAATAAAGGATAGTGGCTCCTGTAATCAATGTCCTGTACATGAAAAACCTTGAATCCAGGGGTATCAAAATCCGGATCTATTGCATCCCCGGTCATGGACAATCCAAGTGGATTACTGAACCTACCTCCTTCCGGATCATGGTACACATCCAATTCCAGCAGCCGCAATCCCATGTCCAGTTGCTGCCAGATACCTGGATGGCTGTAATCCAAGCCTTCGGCCAAGCTGGGATTCTCCGAACTGATCTGTTCCATAATGACAGAAGGGATAGCTTCTTTGTAGCTATTGTGGCTTCCAATCACCTGGATATGGTTGATCCTAAGGGGACCTGGGTCCTCCATTGGTTTTTGCCCACAGGAGCAGATAAACAAAAAAACAGCAAGAATAAAATGGCACAAATGCATCTGTTCAATGGTATGTCTCATGTAAATATATCGAAACTTATTAAAAATTCAGCTTTTGGTTGAAAACTCCGCCCATAATGGCAAATGATCCGAAATCCTCCATGACATTTGAAACGGGGATAAGTCCCTATCCTTCAATAAATGGGGACCAAAATCAAAAACACCACCAGCTTCATATTTGATGGAAAGTTGGGGGATATGGTAATGGTTTTCAAACCAGGCGATCTGGGAATAAAATTTGGTCTGATTGTCAAGAAGGGTCCTCCGAATTTGCCTCAGGTCTTCCGGAACGGTAAGACCTGTGGAAACAAAGGCCTCATAACGGGGATCCCCCATCCGATCTATGTTGAAATCTCCCAATAAAACCAGGCTTTGGTCAAATGACTGCATATTGGTGGCCCAATCCTTCATCCATTCCGCAATGGCCTTCAATTCATCCTCCCTGGCGGAAAGGACTTTTCCATACAAAACATGCATGCTCACTAACACAAAGGTCTTGTCTTCCACCTTGAACCCCACGGCATAGGGTGTTCTGGCAAACTGCCTTGAAAAGGCCCCTTCTTTAATTTTATTTGTCTTTTCATTAGGAACCACCAATTCACAGGCCAGACCGGAAAGTTTGACTTTTCGGGTATCAAACAGAAAACCAAGCCGCTCCCCATTACCTTCACTTCCACCTGAGACATCGGTCAGAATGAAGCTCCAGTTATTTCCCAAAACTTTAAGCATATGACGGAAAGCCTTGATATTTCCTTTGATTTCCTGAACGGCTACAATATCAAATCTAGAAATGATCTGGGCAATGGCCAGTAAGGAGTGCAAGTCTCTTTTGGGGGAATCATCCGATCCAGCCTCCCATTTTTCCGTTAAATCCCCAAAAGAACGAATATTCCAGGTAGCTATCAATACGTTATGATCCAGCTTCTTAAAAGGCAGTTCAAGGTCCAGCACCTGATTTAATGCGTTGATTTCAGTTTGCACCGCAGCAGGCGGCATTTCTAAAATTTTATTGGTTTTTTGACTCATGGCGAATGTGGGATTAAAAAAAGAATATCTACAGATAAAAATAAGCATTTCATGCTTTATCAAAAAACAAATCAGAATCTGACCCCCATAATTGTTTCAAAATATACTGTACATAGTATCTATTAAAAGCTCAATATATGGAAGTTAGAGCAGCAGCCACCTGACGGTAGCAATCAATAAACCTACCATCCCTCCTACAACCGCCCCGTTTAATCGGATATACTGCAGGTCATTGCCTACCTTTTCTTTAATCTGAAGCATGATTTCTTTATCTTCCAACTTTCCCAAACTGCTCCTGACCATGTTTCCCAGTTCATGATGGTATTGATGGACCAGTTGACTTACACTTGCCCTGATCCACTGGTCCAATTGGAAACGGCTTCCTTTGTCCTCCCTGAGTTCTTCCAAAAAACGGATAAGTTGCTTCTGAATAAATTGCATCAAAGGTGTATCAGTACTTTTCAACTGATCTGCTACATTTCCTTTCAATTGCAGCAAAATACCACTGAGGATACCTTTGGTCCTGTCATTCAATACCCAATTCTGCTTTAAATGTGCAATATAAGCCAGGGTTTGTTCGTCCCCATTTTCCAGATTCTGTGCAAATTCCAACAGGTACTGGTCCAGTTTCCGGCGTAGGGGATGATGGGGATCATCCTTGGTCTCCTCTACCATCAGCAGTGCGAGATCAAGAATCCTGTCAGTAAGCAGGTCCGGGTCTATTCCACCTGTTCTTTGCCCCAGCCAAACGGCAGATTTTTTTACCCAATCCCTTTTGGCATAAGCCTCCAGAGCTCCTTTTAGCTTTTTCAAAACAAGCAGCCTGGTCTCAGGTTCATGGATGGACAGGGAAAACTGGTTTAACGCCATGCTCACCAGCTCATGGTGCTTGTTGCCAGAGATGGCTTCGCGAAGCCACTTTCCCAAAGGACTTGCCAGGTCGATACTATGAACCTGCCCCTTGAGAAACTTTTGCAAAATAACCGGCAATTTGGGGTGATCCAATTCTCCCGCAAACCGAAGAAATATCAGCCGGATAAAATCCAGGAGCTTGACCACATTTTCCCTGGTTTCCAATGACTTCAACAGGGAGTTGGCAATCTGCACATTGGCTAACCTCTCCTGAAGAACCTCAGGAGAAAGCCATTTGGTGGTTACCAATTCGACAATACCCTCTGTTAATTTTTCCCTGTTTTTTACGATGATATTGGTATGCCGGCGAACATAAGGTATCCTGATTTCATAGAATAAGGCACTTACCGCAAACCAGTCTGCCAGTCCACCTATGGTCCCTGCCTCAAAGCCGGTGGTCAAAATCCGCCAAAATGGTCCTTCCAGCCATTTCAGGTGAAGGGCTATTTCCAGAGAAATAAAACCTGCTATGGCCAACAAAAGGGAATAGATTCCGACTTTACTTTTCACAGGATTGTTTTTATATAAGGTACAAAAATGAAATATAATGCAGCATTTTCACAAGCCAGCCATTAATAAAAGATTTAAAGAGCAAAAATGAAACCATTGAAGGGACTTCCGATTAAGAAATGGCTGGGTTTTTATAGAGAAGCCATATTAATTGGGTAATTTTGAAAAAATAATTGCAAGAGCTGCGAATCTTTATTTTTTACCTTCAATGACGGTAAGCGATTTCAATGGAAAAAAAGCAACCTTTAGATAAAGTCCCAAAGGTTCAAATATGGGAAAAATATCGCCTCCATATTTTTAATACCTGTCTTTTCCCCCATCAAAAACCCGGATCGCTAAGCTATTGGAGAGATTATCTTTTTGTGTACGCACTAGCATTGGTGATTCCCTTATGTGCCATTGCCCTTATTCCAGGCCTTTACCTCACCTATATTTCGGAATTTAAAGGACTATTTATTTTTGATTGCCTGGCGGTATTGACCTTTCTTATCCTTGCCCATGTTCCTGGAATTCCCTTGACGCTCAGAAAATGGATCTTCATAGGCATCACCTATGGCGTTGGTATCATCCTGATTTATTATTTGGGAAATTTTGGCCCTGGTTTGTTATACCTGCTGGCGATTTCTGTTTTTATGATATTGGTTTTACCAGTAAAATATGCCTTCATCAGTTTTTATCTGAATATCCTTACCTGCATTTTCTTTGGATGGTTGATCTATCAGGAAGGAATTCAGCAGTCTTATTTTACTTCAACCGTTGACGTTCAATCCTGGATCGCCATTTCTTCCAACCTTATTTTTTTAAGTGCGGTATTCTCTGTTTTAATACCAAAACTCTTTAAGGGATTAGGTGAAAGCCTGGAAGAACAATACCTATTGGAAACAGCCTTAAAAGGGCAAAAAGAAAAGCTAAAAGAAACACTGGCGGAAGTGGAAACCAAAAATGCAGAACTGGAGCATTTCACCTATGTGGCATCCCACGACCTGCAGGAACCCTTACGCATGGTAACAGGTTTTCTCCAATTGCTGGAAAAAAAATATGCACACCTACTTGATCCGAAAGCTAAAACCTACATCCATTATGCCGTAGATGGGGCGCAGCGCATGCGCCAGTTGATTTTGGATTTATTGGCTTATTCCCGGGTCAACAAAGTAAACAGCAAACCTGAGTCTGTGGATTTTAATAAAATACTGGAAGAAATAAAATTAACCTTTCAGCCTGAAATCAGGCAATTAAAGGCAGTGGTCACAGCTGATCCCTTACCCACCATCACAGGACATTCCAGCTTTTATTTTCTATTGCTTCAAAATCTCATTGGCAATGCCTTGAAATATTCCAAACCAAACCTGCCTCCGAAAATTCACATTTCAGTTGAAGAAAAAGAAAATGAGTGGCTTTTTCAGGTAGAGGACAATGGTATTGGCATAGACCAAGCCTATTTTTAAAAAATTTTCATACTGTTCCAAAGGCTGCATCAACGGGAAACCTACCAGGGAACCGGGATGGGACTGGCGATTGTGAAAAAAATCATCACCAACCTGGGGGGTAAAATCTGGGTAAAATCAACACCTGATGAGGGTTCCACCTTTTTGTTTACCTTACCCAAATTGGCCCCGGAAGAATAAGCTCAGCCTTTGTTTCGTACATAGATTAATTTGTATTTTCCTTTTTGATTTTCCCGCTGTTCTATCTCAAATTTGTTGATGGAGCTTATCAGTGGTGTCAATTTTTGAAAACCGTAATTCCTTGAATCAAAATTGGGTTGTTTTTTCTGCAAGAGATTGCCTACATCTCCCATAAATGCCCAACCGTCATCATCGGCCAAATCGGAAATGGTAGATGCGATCAGTCGGATAAGCTTTGGATTGATTTTGTCGACCTGGGGCCTGGACTTGGTTCTTTCCTTATTGTCCTCAGGACCATCCCCATCTTTTTGTAAAATTTCAAGGTAAATGAATTTATCACAGGCTACAATAAAAGGATCAGGCGTTTTCTTCTCCCCCATCCCGATCACCATTAATCCGGCCTCTCTGAGTCTGGTGGCCAACTTGGTAAAATCGCTGTCACTTGAAACGAGACAGAAACCGTCAACCCTTGACGCATACAAAATATCCATGGCATCTATGATCATGGCGGAATCGGTGGCATTTTTGCCGGAAGTATAGCCATATTGCTGGATGGGATTGATGGCATTTTCAAGTAATACAGTCTTCCACTTCCCCAACTGTGGCTTGGTCCAGTCCCCATAAATTCGTTTGATGGTGGGATTACCATATTTGGCCACTTCCTCCATCATCTCTTTTACCTGATTGGAAGGAACATTGTCTGCGTCTATCAGCACAGCTATTTTTATATCGGCTTGCATACGTCCATTTGAAAGTGAAAATTCAATTGCTACACAAAACTATAAAACTATTCTGCAAACCGTACTTTTATTTAACAATCAAAATCGGCAAATGCTTATCCGAGGCAATTAAACGTTCGGCCACAGATCCAATCAACAGGGTATCGTCATCTGTTTTTCCTTTATTTCCCAACACGATCAGGTCTGCTCCTTTCCGTATAGCATAGTCATAAATACTTCTGCTCACCGGTACATCCTGGCCTTTGATTATTTCCAAATCTTCGGCTAACCCGGTTTTCTTCTTAAGTTTCGCATAATTTGAAATGGCTTTCTTTTCGAGCGCCTCCTGAAATTCAGAGGGTTTACGAATATAAGGAAAATACTGCATGCCCACTTTTAAAACATGCATTGGCAATACGATTGCTCCCGTATGCTGAGACAAGGTTTTTACCATTTCAGCCAGGCTTTCAGAATAATCTGAGAAATCAAGAGGCAACACAATTTTTTGAATGGAAGCCTTGGAAGTTTCCGGAATAAAAAGGGTATTGGAGGAAGTTAGTCGAACCACCTTACTGCTAAATATACCTGTCCCTCCATGTACCGATTTTTTTCCCAATAACACCAGGTCATATTTCTGGGCATCTACCCATTCCACCAGCTGATCCAGTTGTCCCCCGGAATAGACTTTGACGTTGATGCTGCTTTTCCTTTCGTTGAAAACGGCTTCTACTTTTTCCAGGGCCTCCTCTTCCAGGATTTCATCCAGTGATTTATCCAAATAAGGCAACATATCCCCTATTTCTTTGGAGATTTCTTCCAGAGCGACAAAATGAATCAAGGTCAGCTGCTCAAAATCAAATTTTTCATCCAGTTGCTGGATGTATTGCAACAGCAGTTCATCCAGATCGGACAGGTCAATAAACAACCCTATTTTCTTTAGTTTTTTCATGACTTCTTTTCTTTTTCCAGTTTCTTCATAATCACATCCGACAACCTTTTTTCGTAAGACTTACGATCCAAATCTTTATCATATTGGCTGAGGCGGGCATATTCCTGACTCAATCCCTTCTGTAAAGAATAACACATGATAACCAATATCAGCAAAAACGGCAAACCCGTAGTGATCGCGGCGGTTTGAAGGGCTGTCAGCCCGCCTCCAATAAGCAATACCGCAGCCACCGTTCCCTCCGTCGTAGCCCAGAAAATTCGTTGTCCCACCGGAGCATCCAGTTTACCTCCCGCAGTAATGCTGTCTATCACTAACGATCCAGAATCAGAAGAGGTAACGAAAAAACTGGTTACCAGCAAAATGCCAATAACAGAACCGATTCCGCTAAACGGGAAATTTTCAAGAAAAACGAACATGGCGATCGAAACATCCCCCGTAATGGTTTCCGCTAAGATATGAGTCCCCGAAAGCACTTGTTCCTGCATGTCCAGAAAAATCGCCGTTCCACCCATCGCCGTAAGCCATAAAAAGGTCAATAAAGAAGGAACTAGCAATACCCCAAAAATAAATTCCCGAATCGTCCGGCCTCGGGAAACCCTAGCAATAAACATGCCAACAAAAGGAGACCAGGAAATCCACCAGGCCCAATAAAACACGGTCCAATCCCCTTGCCAGCCATTATCCCGATAGGCTTCCGTCCAGGTAGATACTTCCAATATGCTTCCCAAATAGTTGCCCATATTCTGGACAAACGAACGAAAGACAAACAATGTAGGTCCCATAATCAAAACAAAAATCAGTAAAATCGCTGCTATTCGGACGTTCCACTGACTAAGAAATTTCACTCCTTTGTCGATACCCGAAACCACCGAAATAGTAGCCACCAAGGTAATTCCTGCGATCAGCAACACCTGCGTAGTAATGGTATTGGGAATATCGAAAAGGTAAAATAAGCCACCGCTGATCTGTTGTACGCCCAGTCCCAGAGAAGTAGCCAGACCAAAAAGCGTGGCCAGTACGGCCAGAACATCAATAACGTTGCCCATCCATCCGTTCATCCTTTCTCCCAACAAGGGGTAAAACACAGAACGAATGGTGAGAGGTAACTTTCGGTTATAGGCAAAGAAGGCCAACGATAGGCCCACCACGGCGTAAATGGCCCATGCATGGAAGCCCCAATGCAAGAAGGTGAGATTCATTGCCCTTTTGGCGGCTTCCAATGAATAAGCCTCCCCATATGGCGGTATGGCATAATGGTAAACCGGCTCGGCTACCCCCCAAAATAAAAGCCCGATACCCATACCGGCACTGAAAAGCATGGCAAACCAGGCTCCTGTAGAAAATTCCGGTTGGGCTTCCTTGCCTCCCAGACGAATGGATCCAAACTTGCTAAATCCGAGGTAAAAACAGAAGACTATAAAGGCATTTACTGCGATAATAAAAATCCAGCCTGTCTTATCTGTAATAAAGGTCTTACTGGAGGCAAAGATCAATTCCATGGGTTCTCCCACCCAAAGCGTGACCGTTATAAACAAGATGATCAAAGCTACCGAAGGCCAAAATACCGGCGCATGAATGTCGAAGTATTTATTTTTCATAAAATCTTTTATTTAGAAATAATAACCAATATTTATGTTCAAACGTGTATTCCAACCTGGATCAGAAGCAGTTGGGTTGAGTGCTGATACAGGTTGCCTGTAATCCATTCCCCTACCTGTCCCCAATGCATTTCCTCCAAAAGCATTGGTTAACCAGGGGTGATTATAGCCCATGGCCACATCAAAATACGCATATACCTGACCGGCTGATACCAGGGCTCCAAATACATTCTGTTGCGATTTTCGGTATTCCCCGGCAGGTCCCGATGTGAATTTTTGCATCAGGGTATAATCATTGTATAATTGGATATGCCTTATGGGTCCCCATTCCAGTGGAATGTCATAGGCCAGGCCCAAGACATAAAGTGCCGCACTGTTGGCCACGTCATAAGTCCCGAAACCATAGGCCCCCATCTGTACAACATCCAACACCTCTCCTGCATCGTTCCTCACATCACTGTAGGTATAGTAAATGGCTTCTGCCTTCAGGTTCCAGGGTCCCCAATTTCCATCATGGTGAACCGCAGCTGCCCAATGGGATCCGGAATGACCGCTTTGCATGTTATACAACTCGTGCCACTGAACGGATAGGCCCGTTTCATGATCTGACCAATTCTTAGCTGCCCTAAGGTTTACCTGATGGCGCTCAATATTGGAATTTCCAGGAACAGGTACCACATCATAGGAATACCTGGCGGTAGAAAAAGCGCCAAAAGTAGCTTCATTGGTCCCTCTGGGTTCCGATAGTAAAAAATAGGCCCCATCCAGTTGCCAGGTATCGGCCTTATGAGACAAATGAAATCCCATTTGGTGGTCATCCTCCAGCCCGAGATAGTAAGGCAACTGAAACCACCAGCTATGGGAGGCATAGGGCAATAAACCAAAAGGGACCTGAGTAATACCCAATTTAAGGTGGGTATTTTCTGTAAAGCGATAACCCAGCCAGCCGTATTTTAAAAAATGGGTATTGAAAGTGGGGTAAAAACGGTATTCAAAGGAAAGCTGTATACCCTCACTATAGGCATCCACATTGAGTCTCCAGGTATCCCATGTCCATTCATTTCTCAGAAAGGTGCCCAACGGAAAAGTCTGTCCTTCATAGTGGGTATATAGATTGTTTAACCGAAAAGCTCCTCCAATTTTTAACCAGGTTGTATCCCGTTTTAATGCCTGTTGCGGTTGTTGAAGAAGTTCAAGTGTGCTTTTATCATTGCCGTAATCATGCCCCAGATATAAGGGAATGCTATTGCTGCTTCTACTCAAAGAATCTTCACCACCAATGGTATTTATTGCGTTAAAAAAGAATAAAAAAATGATTAAACTGTATCTCATGCGATAGCCTTTGGTTTCTTTCAAATTTCAAATTATCAAAATTTAAAAGGAATAAAAACTTTTGAGACCATTCATTTATCTCAAAACCAATATTAACCATCATTTTCACCACCCATCATTTTAAGTTGAATAAAGAATTTACAAGCAAAATTTTTTAAGTGATTTTTTTCAAATAAAATGAATGCTTTAATTCATGGGATGTACAACCTATACCTGTAAAAATCATTCAGGAGAAATCTAAATTTCAAAACTGAATGAATTTTGGATAAGAATCATTGGGGAACTCAAATGAATTTCAAGATTTAAAAGTGAGCCTGCCCCAGGCAAACAGGCATGAAAAGAATTTTAAAGCGTGGAATGCCACGATAACCCAGATAGCTGTGCTGGGAGCTTGCGAGTTTCACCTTAGAGTCGGGATAGGCTATCCCGATAAATCGGGACAAGTTATGGCCACTAAAAACAATTATAAACACATAAAAAAAATACTATTTTCTTAAAAGTTCTTTTCTATAAATATCTTAAGCTTTAAAGAAGCGTCCAATAGGTTAAGCCCAATCCAACCATGCCCTTCATTGGGATAAAAATGAAATTCATGGATTACCTGTAATTCTTCCAGCCGTTCTTTGAGAGAAATACCCTGACTATTAGGGATAAGGGGATCCTTCCCCCCATAAAAAAGGATGGTTGGGGGAGCTTTGTCATGCAGCTGAAAAAGGGGACTTGCCGCCCTGAGCAATTCTTCATCATCGCCAAATAGGTCAAGCATTTCTTTGAGTTCTGGGTTTTGGGTATTCAGGTAGGCTTCGTCCTGCAGGTTTGTAGGGCCCACTATGCTGCAAACCATTTTCACTTGTTCCTTTACATCTTGGGTATAACTCCAAAGAAGGGCCAAATGCCCCCCTGCACTAGCTCCTACAAAGCCCACCTTTTCTCCAATCTGGTAATCGTTCCGGTTACTTTCCAAATGGCTGATCACCGAAGTAATATCCTCCAATTGCATGGGGTAGGGCGAATGGAATTGATCGGCCAACCTGTAATTCATATTCACCACGGCATAACCTGGCAATTGATCCCGTAAAAAGTCCCTGAAAGGATTCATATCGGACTTATCTCCTTCCATCCATCCTCCACCGTGGATCAATAAAATGGTAGAAGTATTTTCATTTCTATTTGCGGGCAAATAAATGTCATACACCTGCCGGTCATGAT
The DNA here is from genome assembly GCF_010993705.1 of Cyclobacterium sp. SYSU L10401. Classification (GTDB taxonomy): domain Bacteria; phylum Bacteroidota; class Bacteroidia; order Cytophagales; family Cyclobacteriaceae; genus Cyclobacterium. The sequence continues at coordinate 474,490 of NZ_WOFO01000002.1, forward strand.
CACCATAAGCCACATTAGAAATGGCTTTAAAACCGAGGTCTATTTGTTGCTGCGGCCCATTTTCCTGCGGGATACAGGAGACCAAAATTAAAATGAACCAAAGAAAAAAATATTTGAGATGCTTCATTCCTTAGAAATAATTTTATTCAGTAAAAATAAAATAATCAGGGAATTTAAAAATTATATTTCATCATTTTAATAAAAATAAAAGATAAATTTTTTATATACATCAGTTTACCACTGGTATCAGCGAAAATGCATTTGATTCTACATACTTTCTAAATGGATTTAACGCTTTACTTTCTGAAACATACCCCCTTTTTCAAAAATGAACCTATAAAAGGCTATTATCAGGATAGCCTGAAACGTTGAGACAAACCCTGAATGACCTGATGGACAAATGTCAATTTTAGTTTTACCTCTGGATTGATCACAAAGGGATAGCTATCCTGTAGTCCCATACTTCGATTCAAACTATTTAATGCCAGAGAAAGTGGAATCCACTGATCAATTATTTGTTCAAAATCCGAACAACAGTAGGCGTCTTTGGTAATTGAACTGGACATAAGGGGAACACCTGTAGAAAGTCTGGGGGCTAAAGTCAAACCAAATGAGTAGGCTGTCTCCAAAGTATCTACTATATGGAGGTAGTGAGCCCAGGTTTCAGCCCAATCTTCCCATGGATGAGCACTCGCATAGGCTGAAATATAATTTTCCTGCCAACCATTTGGACCAGATTTTTGATAATGCTTTTCAAGTGCTTGCTGATAGGAAGCCCTTTCATCCCCGAACAAATCCCTGAAACCAGACAAATTATCCGATCCGCTAATCAAAATATCCCAAAAATAATGACCGATTTCATGTCGGAAATGACCTAAAACAGTACGGTACACCTCATCCATTTGTTTTTTGGCCATTGCTCTTTCTACATCATCTGCCTCTGCAATATTCATGGTGATAACGCCAGAGGCATGCCCTGTTATCACCGGTTCATTTTCTCCCGCTGCCTTAAATTCAAATCCCAGACCACTTGCAGGGTTCAGTGCCTTTGAACTAAAGGGTAGATTCCACCTCAAAATCGCATACAAGAGCCTGTGTTTGGCATTTTCTATGGTTTGCCACCGTTTTTTGTATGCTGGGTTTGAAAGATCCGGAATGATCTGGTTAAGGACACAAGCCTGGCAATAACCGTCAGTGGAAGCCATTGGAATCAACCAATTGCATCCCTCATGCTGTCGATTCAGACAATACCTAAACGGATTACCTGCTGAATCAATCAAGGGAGCACGGCCTCCCTGTTCGAAAAGGGCTACCAAATCCAATTTTTCGGGATCAAACCCCAATAGGGTTCCGCAATGGCTGCATTTTGTGTTCTCAAAATAGGCGGGCTTCAGGCAATGCTTGCATTGGAAAAGTTTCATGGTTCAAGTTTGATATAATATAAGCAATTTTTGAACCACAAATATTTTAATTAAAAAGGATCTTCGAAGCATAAATCGAGTTACACAGAAACCCGATGGCCAGACAACAACGACAATGCATTACCTCCAACCAAATAAAAATCTTTATGCCTAAGCTTTTCCAGAAAGGAAAAAGTCCCCTATTCAACTTTTTCAATTTATATCCTATATTACTTTACTATAAAATAAGCAACTCTTTCACAGAGAATCTTTTACCTATTAGCCATACCTCATCACCAGGCACAAAAACCCGAGTTTCGGTGTAGGTATCCCCCTGTGGTTTGGAAAGGAATTCGATTTGATTGTTTACCAGATCAATTATCCAGCATTCCGGAATGCCATGTGCAGCATACAGCGGAGCTTTCACTTCCCTGTCAAACTTGATGGAAGAACCGGCAACTTCAATGAGTACCAATACATCGGCAGGCCTGGGATGTGCTGAAGTATAATAATCCGGCCTAAATTTTAGTAGGGAAATATCTGGTTCAGGCTCATTGTCATGACCAATTCTAATCGGATTTTGAATTCTAACAATAGCTTCTCCATCGAAAAGCTGATTCATTACCTTTGCGCAATAATTAACTATTGCTGCATGCCTGCTTCCTATTGGGCTCATTTTAAATATTTCGCCGTTTATAAGTTCTACACGGTCTTCAGGCTTTAGAATCCCAACTTCAGCCATTTTGTAATATTCATCCACATTGATCAAGCGCTTCACTACTTCAGTTGCCATGGTATCCAATAATTTACCTTCTTGAAGTTAGCCAATTAAACGGCTAAAATCAAGCATTCAAATTTTGAGTCCGGATATACCCTGCTAATCAACACGATCAAAACCTTCTCCATCGCGAAACCAGATTGGCTGTCATGGTCCCGTTTGCTGGATTGACACAAGGCAATACGGATTTTCCATTCAAGAAGATTTCTTGACGGTAATTTGGTAAAGTCAATACCTCAAACCCTGTAAAAATGCCATGGATTTGGGCACCTGCTGGTAATATATCGGGCTTTCATCTTCTATGTAGAAATGCTCAATGCCCGCTTCCTTTGCTGCTTTAAGTATGGCGGGAAGGTCCAGTTGGCCCGTACCCAGCACCACGTCATTTTCTTTCGGGGTACCTCCTGACATGTTCCCCTCCACGCCTTTTTTAAGGTCTTTCAGATGCATCAATTTAAAGCGGTCGGGGTATTTATTGATCAGAGCGGCAGGGTCTGCACCGGGGAAAAAAGTCCACAGGATATCTATTTCATAGCTTACATATTCCGGATCGGTCTGCTCCATCATGTAGTCGAAAAGGGTCCCATTTTCATGGGGATAAAATTCGTATCCATGGTTATGGTAACAAAAGGTCAGGTCATGCTCTTCCTTTAAAATTTTTCCTGCTTTGTTAAAATCCGCAATGGCTTTTTCGGCATCGGAAAGTCCAAAAGGTGCCTCATGGGGTATCCAGGCCACACGGACAAATTTAGCACCCAGGGTCTTGGTATTCTCCGCCACCTCTTGTGTTTTATTGACCAAGTCTGGATAACCGACCCCAAAAGAAGAGCAAAACATGTCCCGCTCATCTAGCAATTGCCTCAATTCAGCAGCGGTTTTACCAAAGAGGTTGGAAAATTCCATGTCTTTGATGCCCATGGCCTGCAAGGTGTCCAGGGTGGCAGCCACGTCTTTGGAAAAGCTATCCCGGTAGGTATAGGAAACCATACCCGGCATTTCCTCGAAAATGGGTCGGTTGCCTTGTGCAAGGAGGCTGTCCACGCTGATCATCAGGAGGATAAACAGGGTAGTAAATATTTTCTTTTTTCTTAACATTGTTTTATTTTTTTGTATTAGAAACATTTCAATTGGAATTAAATCATTCAAATAGCTAAATATACGCTATATCCAGATAATTCAGGAGAGTAAAATCAAGGTTTTTACTTTAAAATTGGCAACACCGTCGATTGGAACGGCCAGAGAAAATGATGCGAAATTGAAAAGCTCCAAAATTCCGAATGTAAATAACTATATGTAAAGATTGATCTATCAAAGCGGAATAGGAATGGAATAAGGCTCCCGGTATATCCTGGAAAGTAAGGTATCCGCCTCGGAATCGTTGGCAAACTTTTCATAATCTCCCATAAATTTCAGTTCACGCTTTACCCGGTAGGAAATATTGGCCAGCAAGGGCAAGGCGCTGGAGTAAAAACCTTCCCGCATATCACACTGTAGCAGCTTTTGATTCCCGGAACGGATTGATTCAATGAAATTGGAGAACAGCGTGGCCTCCTGCGCAGAACTGCTGTCTTTTGAGCTGGCAAATGGTTGGGATTCCCCCTGATGGAACGCTCTCCAGCTATTACCGGCGATTTCCAGCCAACCCTCCGATCCGTAAAAGAGGTTACCCACTTCCTTGCCGTCGCTCCCCTCCTGGTTGGTATACCTGCCCCGGGCCTCATATTCAAGAAGGGTCCCATCTGAATATTTAAACAAGGCAGTTTGGATATTGGGGGTTTCCTGCATGCTCTTGTCATGCCCATAGGTTTCCACATCTCCATAAACCATGGTGCCGGGGGTGCAGTTGTCGGGCTGGCATTCATCCTGATTGAACCCGTATAATCCTCCCATGGAATAAATGGTTTCGGGATGTTCATGCTTCTGAAGTCCCCAACGTGCAATGTCCAGCTGGTGGGTACCTGTGTTTCCCGAATCGCCGTTTCCCGTATCCCAGAACCAATGCCAGTTATAGTGACTGCGCTTCTCATTGTAGGGGCGGTAAGGTGCCGGGCCCAACCAAAGGTCGTAATGGAAATTGGCCGGGGGCTTGGAATCTTTTGCGGTGCCGTAGGAATTGCGTAATTTGTACGTAAGCGCACGGGCCATGTATAGCTTTCCGATACCTCCTTCATGAAGGAACTGCATGGCTTCCCTTACATTATTATAGGCCCTGTTGGTCAACCCCACCTGCACCGTCAACCCAGTCTTTTGGGCAGCTTCCACCATCTTTCTACCTTCCCATAGGTTATGGGATGCAGGCTTTTCCACATAGACATGCTTTCCTGACTGACAGGCCCAAACAGTCCCCAAGGCATGCCAGTGATTGGGTGTAGCCATAGATACCGCGTCGATTTCTTTGTTTTCCAACACCTTCCTTATATCCCATTCCAGCTCAGGCCTGGTACCGGTCTTATCGGCAACTATCCTGGATTTGGAATCAAAGAGTGCTTCATCAGTATCGCAAAGCACCTTTAAAACCACATTGTGACTGTCCTTCAGGTTGCAATAATTGTTGATATGTACGGTACCCTGGTTTCGGATTCCAATTTGGGCAAGGTTAATGCGCTCATTCGAACCTATAATGGAGGCATAACTTTTTGCACTGAATCCCAAACCGCCAATGGTAATTCCTGCCGAACTAAAAGCGGTTTTCTTCAAAAATTCTCTGCGTTTTGTCATGAGGTATGGTAATTAGTCCTGTTTGATCAGGATAATAATCATTTATTTTAATTTTTTAAAATGAAAACAACTATTTTAGAATTTCTCTTTTTCCACGGATAGCATGTTTCTGTATATTTTCTTGAACACTTTTATTCCTTCCTATGGCATTCAATGGCGCAATCATAACTTATTTTGTCCCTCAGGCAACCCCTCCATTCCTTTTTAACGTGAGGTAGTTACATATGAACCTGCACGATTCCCCTAAACTAAAAAAAATCATCGACCAATGCTGTCAGGGCCAATCCCAAGCACAATATGAGCTATTCAAACATACCTATCCCTACGCCATGGGTATTTGCGCTCGCTTTTCATCCGGTCCTGAAGAAGCCAAAGAAATTCTGAACGACGGGTTCCTGAAAGTTTTCACGCAGATCAAGCGGTATTCACCTGACCTATCCTTTGCCGGCTGGTTAAGAAAAATCTTAATTAATACGGCTATTGATCATTATCGGAAAAATAAAAAATACAATGACCAACATGTGGAAATCGTGCAGGAGGTAGACCGGCCGGATGCTGAAAAGACCCTATCCCAATTGCATGCTGAAGATATCCTTAAATTGGTGCAATGCCTCCCTCCGGCCTATCGGATGGTCTTTACCCTATATGTGGTAGAAGCTTTCAGCCACAAGGAAATTGCTGAAAAACTTGGAATTTCCATCGGTACTTCCAAATCTAATCTCTCCAAGGCAAGGCTAAAACTTCAGCAGGCATTGGCCACTATTACCAATTCAACGCATCAGACCTATGGAAAAGGATAAAATGGATCGCATATTTAAAGATAAACTAGAAGCTTATCGTCCTGTGTTTACCGAAAAAGCCTGGGCTGATTTTGCTCCTCAATTAAGCAAAAACTACTGGTGGAAATCCTGGTGGGGTTTTGCTGCCATTTCAGGTATCGTTATACTGGGCCTTTACCTTTTATATCCCTCCTTCACCGCGGAAATACCAGGGGAAAACCTTTCATTAGCAGAAAGTCAATCCCCAGCACTACCTTCCCCCTTGGTAGCGGAACCCAAGGGGTTTCCATCGGTAATGGATAGCTCCAGAAAAGAAAAACTGGCCAAAAAGGAACAGGCTGATCCAGCCGACTTAAAAAAGAAAAGGGAAAAACCGGTGGATTCCAATAGCCTGCCGGTGGCAGGAAAAACCAGAACAATAAACAGTACTCTTGAAAGGAAAGAACCTATTCCAATTTTCCCTGATCAGCAGGGTGTGAAATGGAAAGCGATGAAGCAGCACTCCCAAAGCAGACACCAGTATCATTACAGCGATCCGGAGCTGATGCGCCATTTGCTGAAAATTGATGACCAAACATTGATCCCTCCTTCCAGCGTCGTAAAAGGTACAGGCGACTTTAACCAAATTAAAGAACCACTGCATTGGGATGTAACGGTAGGTCCGGTTGTCAGTTGGTTGTATCCGGTAGATGGCTTCAGTTCCACGCGCTTACCCTATTCGGAAGAATTATTTTCCTGGCGATTCCCGGGTGTGAAAATAGCACTGGTGGTCAACCAAAAATGGTCTTTATCTGCGGGGGTGATGGGTGGCAATACCGTTAATTACATTGCGGTTGGGGAGGACTATCCGACTGAAAACCTGGTGCATTTCCCCGATTGGTCGGAGGTAACCTATACGGTTGAAAACATAAAGATTGAAACCAGACAGCTGCTCTTGCCCCTTTCCCTGCAGTACCATCAAAAGATCATGGGTAATTTTGGGATGAATTTCAAAGTTGGACTTCTTGTCCATCATATTGGCGATCAAAACTTTGTTTACAATAAGCCAATATTTGCCTCATCATTAGGCATTTCCACTTCGCTTCCTCCAGATACCTGGCAACTGTCCTATCTTCAGGGTGGTTTGGGTTTTAGCTATGAAATAGGCAAACGGTTTTCCACCTATCTGGAAGGGGAATATTGGAAAGGAATCCAACCTATTGGTGGCGAGGAGCATCGGTATCACCTGATGGGCATCTCTTTCGGGCTCAATTACCATTTGTTTCCAAAAGAATAAAAATCGTGACGATCTGAAAAAACAATACTTTCCTTTGATTTCATTTTTTGTTACTTTTAAAGCTAATTGTAAACTAATCATGGTATAAACGCCCTCAATTGGCCAATTAAATTTCACCCAACATGCCTAATAATTTGCTTACTTCAAGCCCATCAATCTTTCAAAAAGTCTTATATGGAATGACCCTTCTGGTCACTTCCTTGTTCACTTTCAGCTGTAAAAAAGAGGAACCGAAAACTCCTTTTTCCCTGAGTGAAAAATATTATTCAGACAGTACCCAATTGTATTTACCGGAAGATTTGGAAGCCACCCTATGGGCAGAATCGCCCCAGTTTTTTAATCCTACCAATATGGATGTGGATGCCCGGGGCCGAATTTGGGTGACCGAAGCGTTAAATTACCGCTTGTTCCGAAATGATCCGGAAAAATTCAAAAACCATGAAGCAGGGGATCGGGTGATGATTCTGGAAGATAAAGACGGAGATGGAAAAGCGGAAACTTCCAAAGTATTCGTGCAGGACAGGGACCTGACCGCCCCATTGGGCATCTCGGTTATTGGCAACAAAGTCATCGTTTCCAGTGGTCCCTCCATTATCATTTATACCGACGAAAACGGGAATGATAAACCGGATAAAAAAGAAGTGTTTTTAACAGGCTTTGGGGGATTGGACCATGACCACGGCCTGCATGCAGTGGTGGCCGGACCCGACGGTAACTATTACTTCAATGCCGGCAATGCAGGGCCACATATTGTGACGGATAAAAGCGGCTGGACACTCCGCTCCGGAAGCTTGTACAATGGGGGTTCTCCGCATATGAAGGATAACAAACCGGGCATGGTCAGCGACGATGGAAAAATGTGGGTAGGCGGCATTGCCTTGCGGGTCAATCCGGACGGCACCGGCATGAAAGTGCTGGGCCATAATTTTCGAAACTCCTATGAGTTAGCCCTGGATTCTTACGGGAATATGTGGCAAAATGACAACGACGACGACGGAAATAAAGGCGTACGGGTTTCCTGGCTGATGGAAGGGGGCAATATGGGCTATTTCAATGCGGATGGATCACGGCGATGGCAGGCAGACCGCCGACCGGGTCAGTCCACCGTAACCGCTCACTGGCACCAGGATGATCCGGGAGTCATCCCAATGGGAGACAGTACGGGTGCAGGATCGCCTACCGGAGTTACCTTTTACGAAAGTGATTTAATGGGAGAAAAATATCGCGGTACCTTACTTGCAGGCGAGGCCGGCCGTAATGTGATTTTAGCCTACAAACCTGAACCAACGGGAGCCGGATTTAAACTAAAACGCCATAATCTGATCACCTCCCTCAGGGAAGAAGAGGTGGAAGAAGCACAAAGCCGGTCCACAGATGAAGATAAGTCTAAATGGTTTCGGCCCAGTGATGTGCTGGTGGGCACGGACGGAGCCATCTATGTGGCCGATTGGTACGATGGAATGGTGGGAGGCCATCGCATGATCGACAGTACCGGCTATGGAAGAATTTACCGCATTACCCCCAAGGGTAAAAACCTGCCCAAACCTGAAATCGACCTGAACAGCACGCAAGGGCAAATAGCAGCACTATTGAATCCTGCCGTTAATGTGCGAAATGCGGGTTTTGCGCTGTTGGCTGAAAAAGGAGACGCAGCTGTAGATGCGGTAAAGGAAATTTTGAACGATGAAAATCCCTACCATCGGGCGCGTGCCATATGGCTGTTGGCAACGATGGGTGAGGCAGGAATAGCGGCCGTTGAAAGTCAGTTGGATGCCGACAATCCGGACCTAAGGATAACCGCTTTCCGTGCTTTGCGTCAGGCAAAGGTTGATTTTTTACCCCATGCCCGTCAATTGAGCAGCGATCCATCTCCGGCAGTTCGCCGTGAAGTGGCGCTGGCCCTTCAGGATATGCCTCAGCATGAAGTAGAAGAGACCCTGGTGGAGTTGGCATCCCAACATGAAGGCAATGACAGGTATTATGTGGAAGCACTGGGCCTGGCCATGGAGGGAAAGGAAGAAACAATTTTCCCGGTATTGCAGCAAGAATTGGGAGGTGATGCCCTAAACTGGAAACCCGGATATGCCGACCTGATATGGCGCCTGCATCCGAATCAAGCCATCGAAAGCTTAAAAGAAAGGGCCCTTTCCCCAGAACTGTCCGCTGCCCAGCGCCAGCAATCGGTAGCTGCACTTGGTTTTATCCATGAGCAGGAAGCGGTCAATGCCATGCAGGAATTAGCCGCATCTGATATGATGGGGGTAAAAGACCGGGCCTTGTGGTGGCTGCGCTACCGCAGAAACAATGAATGGAATGCCTTTGCCATGGAAATACCGGAGCTGGAAGCCAATCTCAGCCCGGAAATTCAGGAAGAGATGCTGGCACTAAAAGCCATTCTGGAAAATACTACTACTTCCAAAGCCGAAAAAATCAAGGCAGGAAAAGCCATGGCAGGTGACCGTATCGGGGGCATCATGTTGCTGGCCCTGGCAGAGAAAAAGGCCCTTTCGGAAGACCTGATAACGGAAATCAGCCCGGATATCTTCCAAAATCCGGAGCAAGCCACACGGGTACTGGCGGGAGATTATTTCACCCATGCCTCCAAACCTGATGCGCTATCCGTATCGGAAATTACAGCCCTGGAAGGCGATCCTGCCAAAGGAAAGCTGGTTTATCAGGGCAAATGCACCACCTGTCACCGCATTGGTGAGGAAGGCCGGAACATTGGTCCTGACCTGAGCATGATCGGAGCCAAACTGGACCAGGAGGGCTTATTGGATGCCATCATCCATCCCAGTGCAGGGGTAGCTTTTGGCTATGAAATGTGGCTGATTACCTTAAAAAATGGAACGGTAGCTGCCGGGTTCCTTCAGGCAGATGGGCCCATTGTGGTACTGGAAGGCATGCAAAATGAAGCCTACAATATACCTTCCGAAGATATTGCCTCCCGGAAGCGGTTTGCCCGCAGCATCATGCCGGAACCTGGTGAATTGGACATGAATGAAAGCGATGTGGCACATCTTACGGCTTATTTGGAGGGGTTGAATTCGAAGGGGGATTGAATTAGATTGCCCTTCGGCAGGCTGCCTTCGACGGGCTCAGGCACCACAGGAACCAGATTGATGGGCTGGGGAACGAAAATAGTTTCTTTGGTAATCAGACGTTGGGTAATCGGAAAATTTCTGTTTAGGAGAAACAGCCGCTCCTTTTTCCGAATTGAGAAATCCGTTTAGATGCCTATTTTCTTGTCTTTTATCCCTGACCATGCTAACTTCTCCCTTTTCTAACCCTAAATCCATAAAACATTGAGAATCGTACAATTTAAAAATAAGGACAACACCTCCCAGGTAGGACTGGTAGACGGGGATCATCTTCGTGTTTTAAAGGATATTAAAAGCACCTATGCCTTGGCCCATAAGGCCTTTGATACGGGCAAGTCCCTCATTGAACTGGTTGAAGCATTGGTAGGCAAGGAAAAGGTGCCCTATGAGCCCCTGATCTCCAATAACCAAATCCTGCTGCCCCTGGCGCATCCAGACCCTTATCGGTCGTGGATTACTGGAACAGGACTGACCCACCTGGGATCTGCCGCCTCCCGGGACAAGATGCACCAGAAACTGGAAAGTGCAGCGCCCGATGAACTGACCGATTCCATGAAAATGTTTCAGATGGGGCTGGAAGGTGGCAAAATGGTGGATGGCGAACCCGGCGTGCAACCCGAGTGGTTTTACAAGGGCAACGGCTTATGTGTGGTACCCTCCGGTCATCCCCTGGTCTCCCCTTCCTTTGCCCTGGATGGCGGAGAAGAACCCGAACTGGCAGGACTCTACGTTATTGACCCCGATGGCAATCCTTTTCGGGTGGGCTTCGCCCTGGGCAATGAGTTTTCAGACCACAAAATGGAAAAAATCAATTACCTTTACCTGGCTCATTCCAAACTCCGGGCCAGTGCATACGGTCCTGAGGTGCTGATTAGCGAACTGCCGGATCACCTGGAGGGAGTAAGTGCGATAAAAAGGGGAAGTAAAGTGGTCTGGCAAAAGAATTTTCTAACAGGAAATGCCAACATGAGTCACAATATAGCCAACCTGGAACACCACCATTTCAAATATGAGCTTTTCCGGCAACCCGGGGATGTACATGTGCATTATTTTGGTACGGCTGTGGCAAGCTTTGCCGATGGGATCGAGGTGCAGGACGAGGATCGATTCGAAATACAGATTCCGGAATTTGGAAAACCATTGATCAACCCTTTAAAGCAGTTGTAGAGGTTTGAAATATCCATTCCGGAGTTGGGGAAGCCTTTGGTGAATCCGCTGAAGCAGTTGTAGGGGATTGACCTTCGACAGGCTCAGGCACCGGTTTGAGGGGGAGGATTTAAGGAGATTGGCCTTCGGCGAGCTCTGGCACCACAGGCGATAGGTTGAAAGGAAATTTGAAGGAGTTTAATGGTTAAGATACCTTCCTTAATTAAAACTAAATCAGTTTGAAACCTCATAACTTCCGAAAACCGATGGGGCCACCGGTTTAAAGAGCAATTGGGAAAAAAGGTAGAGCCCACTTTTCCATACTTTAAAATCATGTCCACCGGGTTCGATGTAATAAATATGGGGAATATTATGTTGGTCAAGGTACTCATGGGTGCGCTCACTGAATCGCAAAAGCCGGTCTCCATCTCCGCAGGAGAGCCACAAAACCTTTATTAAATCCCCAACTGCTTCAGGGTCGGGAATCAATTCATCAGGCGCTTTGGTATTCGGGGCGGCTGAAAAACTGCCTACCCAGGCAAAAGTATCCAGGTTACCAAGGCCAAAATTAAGAGATTGCCCTCCTCCCATGGACAAACCGGCAATGGCCCTACTCTCCCGGTCTTTTTTGGCCTGGTAGTTTTCTTCCATAAAAGGGATGAGATCATTCAACAGGTCTTTTTCAAAAGTCGCAAAGGCCTCTACTTTATCAGGGGCCATCACATTTCCCGCAGCACGATCATCCTTCATCGCCCGGCCGTTGGGCAATACTACGATCATGGGTTCTATTTTTCCATCGGCATAGAGGTTATCCAAAATAACATGTGGCCTCCCTCCTCTTAGCCACTCTTCCTCATCTCCTCCAATGCCATGCAATAAATATAAAACAGGATATTTCCTTGTTTCGGAATAACCTGGGGGCAAGTAGACGAAAGCCCTGCGGACGGTATCCACCGTTTTTGAGGCATATTGTATGGTATCTATTTTTCCCTTGGGAATTCCAGTTCTTACCTGATCAAAGTTGGCTGTAGGCTGTATTTCAAAATCCTGCGCATATATGCAGTTACACAACAACAAACTTAACAAGGAAAATAAAAAGTACTTCATTTTTAGCGGGTTGATTTAAGATTGCTATGGCGTTTCTGTTTTTCTTTGATGGAAGGCTTCCCGGGGCCTCAGGCTAGGTGAATCAGCTGTAGGAAAATCAGGGGGGATCGGAAAATCCACCTTGCCTGTTGCCAGCCATTCAGTGACCCGAACCAGAGTAGTTTGATAACCTGCGCAGCGGTAAGCCGGGGGATAGGTTTCCCCTTCCCAAAGATGACCCAAACTGGAATTATACACTTTTCCCTTTCCATAATCCACCACCCATTCTACCGGCCAGTTTTGGTGGGTACTGGTGCTATCATAAGCATAAGACAGTACCTCAATATTCTTAGCATCACCTCGGGGAAAGTAATAAACTTCAGTATTTACCGTCTGCCAGGTATCCGGATATCCCTGATTGATGGGGTGTCTGTTTAAAATTTGGATAAGGGCATTAAAACGGTCACCATGCCCGGTGCCTCTTCCCTCACCAGGAAGGTATCGTTTTAAATCTCCTTTAGCATCAATTTCCAATGCCATACCCACCGACTGGGATCTCCAACCCAGCCCTATCATTTCATTGTAAGCTTCCCAATGGGCAAATGCATTGTTGGCCGAATGAAGGATATATAATCCACCTCCCTGCCGCACGTATTTTTCCAAAGCCTTTTCGGCTTCTATGGACCACCTTAAATCTGAATTGTGGATATTATTGGTGTTTTGAATGACCACGGCATATTGGTCAAATGTTGGAAGCCAGGATTGCCTTGCCATCCTGTCTTCAGGAAATGTGCTGATGTCAACTTTAAACAAACCGCTTTCTTCCAAAATCCATCGGGTAACGGCCGAAGTTTGTTGCCAATCGTGGTTGCTAAATCCATCCACAATTAAGACTTTGATTTTGTTGGTTTGTTGCGCCTGGATTTCGGGTTTAGTTACTAAAAATAAATTGATTAAAAACACTAACCGAATCCAATACACCAAAATAGATCGTTCACCAAAATTACTGAAAAAGGAAAAGACTAGGTCCATGGGTTTTTTGGATAATTGGATAAGGATTTAAGACCCAAGTTAATCTAAAAAATAAAGTTTAGGCCAATTTTTGGAAAAATAATAGCTGGTTTTGGTTGCCTTTATAGCAAAAGTTGGATTATTTTTTTCAGATTGTAAGTTTTGACTTTGGACAAGCTGCCATTTTGGGCTGCTATTTTTCAGACTGACCCGCTCAGGTGCCGCAGGTGCTGGGTTCAGAGAGATTGAAGAAGATTAAGAAAGATGACGGGATTGGCTTTCGGCGACCTAAGGCAACAGGTAGTAAGGTTTAACGGAAAGTATAAAAAGGGTTTAAACCAAGCTGTTCATTAACTCCTGATAGATCATATCCTGCTTCCAAAGCTATAATTACTGAATCCCTATTCACTTTGCTCCGCTTTTTGTTTTCGAAAATAGTCATTGTTGTCATAGCGGGATGCCTCTACCCATTTTACATTTATTTGGGGGAGATACTGCGCCAACTCCGATTTGATGGATGAATATTTTCCTTCTCCAGCCACATTGTACCACTCGTTTGGATCCTCATTCAGGTCATACAATTCTTCGGAACCATCCTCATAGCGGATGTAGCGATACTCCCGGCTGACAGCCGCATGGTTGTTTCGGGCCCATGTGGTGATGGCAGGAGTTTCCCATTTACCTTTGGGGTCTTTTAAGAGGGGATAGATGCTTTTGGCTTCCATATGTTGGGGATTGGGGAGTTTGGCCAGGTCTGTAAGGGTGGGATAAATGGAAAACAAATCCACCGGCGCATCCACCCGCTGATTTTTTGGGATACCGGGGCCGGCAAAGATCAATGGGGAAAGAGTGGCTCTATTCCAAAGTGCCACTTTGGCAAAGGTATCGTTTCCTTGATTTGGTTGTCCCCGATAAACCCATAAATACCTGTGGTAGAAGTCCTTAAACCGGTCATAATGGCCGTTCTGGACGGGCTGCACATGGGGGCCTGACACTGGGCATTGGCAAACAACAGCCCCCGGGCTATCAGGCGGTCCAGGTTGGGTGTATGGGCATCCGGATGGCCCATACCGCCGATAAAATCGTTGAGATCGTCCACGGAAATCATCAGGATATTAGGTGGTGACGCTTGCTTGGCCTGTAACAAGCCCATGTTTAAAACAAGTTGGAAAATAAAACAGGATAAAACAGGGTCGATTTTTTTCATTACAGGCAACATTCAGATAAATTCCATGTGGTAAAGCACCAAAAACAAGAGTACCAGGTTTATAACTGTCCTTAAAATAGCAAATAACCAATTTCTGCGCCTATTTTTTTCTTCTTCGTCATTCAATACCTGGTAAAAAAGCATGCCTATCAGGATGATATTAACAGTCAAAATAAGTAATGACAGGTAACCCACCCAGTGGGGCCAGTTCAAATATACCATCAAACCATTGAGTACATAGGCTGTCATGGTCAGGACACTCGTATTGCTATGCAGTTCCCTGGGATGAAAAAAGGATAGTGGATTGGCTTCCATGATTTTAAATTGAATGAAAAATTCGGAAAAATCAAGTAAGGAGTTTTATATTATGACTTAAGTATTTTCCTTTGAGGCCAAATGACCAGTTAGCCAACGGGTATAATTCGTACAGCTTCATTAGAGATTGAAGGAAAAAGATTGAGTGGGATTGGACTTCGACAGGCCCAGTCCCCAGATTGAAGAAGATAAGCTTTAAGGATTAAACAACAAATCATACCCTACAACTTGCTTCAATTTATTATCCAACGTCCAGAGTTGGAGTTCGTTTTTCTGTACTGCATTAAAAATTATCGCATCGATTATTCCTACTCCATGATGAACCAAGCCAGAATGATAAGAAAGTAAACCTGATGCCATCACCAAAAAAGGTTCATCCAAAGTAGGAACCAAAGATGCATATTCCAGAATAACATTTACCTCTCTTTTGCTTTTTGCACCTTGCAACAGTTCGGCAAAAATAAGCTCAAGGCCAAACACCCTGCCATGCTCAAGAAGTTCCTGGCAAACAGTAAAGTATCTGGGATTTCCCTTCAGGTATTCAATCCAGATGGAGGTATCGAACACAACACCTCTCATTCGCGATTCAAGTCCCGTATTTCCTTCGCAGCGTACCTAAACGCCAATGGTTCATTCAAAACCGTGGCTCCCAATTGCTTGATTTTTTGGGTTCTGATGTAAGCAATTAAAGCGATTTTTACCGTTTCTGTGATTGTATCTGCCTTGGATAATTCCATGGCTTCCGCTATCAACTCGTCAGGAATAATGGCTGTAACTTTCATATTATTAACTTTTTACGAATATACGATAAAGTATCGTATTTTTACCAGTTAATAAAAGCAAAATTCTAAAAAATCTAGACCAACAGGATTTTACTTAAATTGGTGGAGCTGTAAGCGATTTAACTCCCACAATAGAAAAAGCCAACTGTCTCCCCTATACAACAAGTATCCCTTTAATGATCAGGACTCCTGCCTTGCTTCTCCAGAAACTGCAGTACCTGCCGCTCCACAAAACTGTTTTCATGGGGTATCATTCCGCCTAGTGCTTCATTTAAATTGGCTGAATTAATCCCATGGTCTGAATATAACTTCAGTAGCTTTACCAGCTGCGGACCATTCAATTTTGGTAAGAAAGCAATTGAATTTTCCACCATTACCGGATTTAAATGGGGTGCCACTGTCAATTGATCAAAAATCATGTTTTCAATACCAGCGTCCACTTCACCAATAAGCTTGAAAAGCTGAAGTTGTAAATCCTCCGATTCCAACTGTTCAATAGTAAGTGATTTCAGTAATAGGTAGGACTGGAAATATTCTTCTTCAAGGAGTATTCCGATAAAGGCATCAATCACCGAATCATCCAGTTTGGTAAGTAAAGCAAGCCGTTCCAATGCCCAGGTCCGATCACTTTGATCCGTACTTTGAAGGATTTCGGTAAACAAATACGGATCAAGTTGTTTTTCTGTCAGCTCCATGACCTGCTGTTGGACCGGACCATGGACTACCTGGTATAGTTTATGGGTAGTATAGGCAGCACCGGGTACGACATACTCCAGCACATCCTTTGCCGTAGCACCCGATACACCATCTATTGAACTGTCGGTTTCAGCTGTATTGGTTACCAAATTTTCAAAGGAATAATTACCCAGGGGCAGGAAGGGGTCAGCCAGCAGCCGGTGTAATTGCCCGTATTCCGGCGGAAGGAAGGGTTCATGGTCGTACTTGCTCAGGTACTCCCCATCCAGCAGTTCAAAACCCAGGTACCTGCCTGTGATGTTCCAGTAAACCCGTATTTTCAAGGGACGGCACGTGTTATCATAACATACCCCTGTATGCAGGTCCATAAAATAATTCAGGGGAATACCTGCTGCACCCTCTTTCGGAGTCATTTCTTGCCGGTACAAGGAATCGTTGATGGATACAGTGATCAACCGGGAGGAATCCGCTATGGGTATGGTCGCAGGTTGAAAATACCGGATATCCTCTTCTTTTTCGTAAAAAAACAGGATCAATGAAAGTCCGATCAAAAATCCCTTTATCCAATGGATCATTTATCGTTGATTTGTAAGTAATGCTCAGGCCTCCGGCACAATCCCCCCATGTTCTCTCAGTAAATTTTTTAACGCATCCAGGGGGACTTCAGCCGGTGTAACCTGGTATTTGATGGCCAAAACAGCCGCCGCTGCCGCTACCTGTCCCATTCCCATGCAAGATGCCTGCACCCTCAGCGCAGAATTGGCCAGCCGGTCGCTACTCAGACAACGCCCGGCCACCAGGAAATTGCGGCTGCTTTTGGGAATCAACGCCCGCAGGGGTATGGTAGCTACCACATCCTCTTTCAGAAACTCCTGGTAAATGGATTCCCCGTTTCGGTGTAAATCTATTGGATAAAACGAGTAAGACAAGGAATCGGGGAATACTTTTCCAGAAACATAGTCTTCATGGGTGACCTTATAAAGTCCATCTATCCTGAAGGTCTCCCTCACAGCAGTTTCAGTTTGGGCATCCATTAATTTTAATTTTTCACAGCCCGGGAAAGTTCTCAATGTCCTGATCAGCTCCAAAAGGGAAGCCCTGCCCTCTATATTGGCTTTTGTATGTAAGGCCGCTGTGGACGAGTCGGCCCCATGCACATAGACATAATTGTAGGGTACAGTAGGAGGGAAATTATTCACTGAGGAATCCACCTTCACCTCGTCGTTGATGAGCATATTCTGCCTGAGTCTCCCATGGTATTCTTTCGGGATCTTGGAAAGGTCCAGCGAATCGAAATCGTAACCCCCAATCCGAAAGATAAATGATCCTGGTTGGGTATCTTTCTCTCTCAATAAGTCAAATCCTGCTATGGAGGCGGCGGCGGCATTACCGGAACAATCGATGATCTGATCACAAATGATTTCATTGGCAACTCCTTTTCCGACTGTTTTAACCGTCCATTTTCCGTTGGTGAAATTAATGGTTGTAGGCGTTGCATAAAAGTGAATGTCCACTCCAGCTTCCGTGCACTTTTCCTCTGCCAGCAGGGCATAAAGGGCTTTATTTACAGTTACCTGATGTCTCCAATGGCGAATGGTATCATTGTTGGGAATGATGGAGAAATTGGGCAGGATATCATCGTTTAGTTTTACCGCTTCCATCACCAGTTCCCATCCTATTCCTCCGATAATCTGCTTTCCCCAGGCATGGAATATTCCAGGGAAGGATACCCCTCCGGTAGTAGTAGTTCCTCCCAGTTGACTGCCACTTTCAATCAGAGTGGTTTTGGCTCCTGCCCTGCCTGCCTGTATGGCGGCAATAACGCCGGCGGTACCTCCTCCGACTATCAGCACATTGGTTTCAATTTTCTGCTGGTTGATTTTAAAAGGTGCTGCCAGAACTTCCCCTTTGGAAAGTTGGGGGGCGGTCAATCCTACGGATATCGCTCCCATTCTGGCTATCATTTCTCTTCGTTTCATTTTTTATTGATTTGCATAGCTTGAAAGCCCTGGAAGGTTTTAAAAACCTGCCAGGACTGAAAATGACCCGGGATTAATCCGTGAATATAAAAAGAATTAGCTGCTTTTTGGACAAAAGCATTTACCTACCAGAAGGTTTCCCTACTTCTTAAAAATAAACCCTGCTTTTATCCACCTCCCTAATGATCTTATCCAATTCCCACCCAAATAAAACGACTCCCTAGTGAATGGCAAAGAAAATTGGCAGGCATTTGAGTGGATTAAGGTTGCCCTTCAACCAAAAATCAAGTAAATTTAAGCTGATAATTACGATAGGATGTATGCGGATTTCCATAAAGAACTGGAAAACATACATCCAATCTGCCAATTTCGGGTTCAAATAGGAGCCACTGATCAAAAATTCCGGCGGATTGCCGGACTTTACACCATACCTTATGAACAGCAGAAGAAATTTCATCTATAAATCCCTGCAATTGGGAGCATTCTCCGGTATGGCTTCCATCTTGCCCGGATTTAATATTAACACGACAGCAGCTATGAATTCGAAAGCAAAATTTGACAAGGTCCCTCTTCCGGCCAACTTTGGCCTGGGGGGTGTGGCCATAGGCAATGGTTTCAGACCTACCACGGATGAACAGGCCCAATTGGCGCTGGAAGGTGCCTGGGAGGCCGGGGTGCGGTTTTTTGATACTTCCCCCTGGTACGGACTGGGACTTAGCGAAAGGCGGTTTGGACGTTTTCTTCACAATCAAAAGCGGGAAGATTATATACTGGCCACTAAAGTAGGCAGACTATTAAAAGCCGCAAGGCAGGCACCCGGAAACAATTCCTGGAAAGATGCCTCGCCCTTTGACTACGAATACGACTACAGTGCTTCCGGTGTGCGCAGGTCCGTAGAAGACAGCCTGCAGCGGCTGGGCATCAACAGCATTGACATTGTTTTTATACACGACCTTTCTCCCGAAAATGGAGACATCAATTGGAAAGAGCACTTCAAAGTAGCTGCCGAAGGGGCTATGCCCGAACTGACGAAAATGCGGGAAGAAGGCCTGATCAAAGGTTGGGGCCTGGGAGTCAATCGCATCGAACCCATACTGGAAACCCTCAAAGTGGCCGATCCGGATGTCTGCCTTTCTGCGACCCAGTACTCGCTCATGTACCATGAAGATGCCCTGGAGCGTTTGTTTCCTGCCTGTGCCGAAAAAGGAGTGGACATTGTGGTGGGTGCTCCCTTGAACGCCGGATTCCTGGCTGGCATAGACCGGTACAATTACTGGGGGGAGATGCCGGAAGGGTTTAAGGAGAAAAGGCGTCAGATGACCGAAATTGCCAAACGGCATGGGATAGACCTGATCTCTGCCGCCTTGCAGTTTTCTGCGGCCCCGGATGTAGTATCGGCAGTCATCCCCGGGACCCGCTATCCCGATCAGGCGAAGGCGAATGTGGAAGCCATGAAAGTAAAAATTCCTAAGGGCTTTTGGGAGGAGTTGGTAGAGAAAAAACTGATTTCGGAAAAAGCGCCCTGGCCACAGTGATTTCGATAATTTATTTAGGGTGGGGATATTTTAATACCGATGGTATAATTGCAAAAGGACATGCATAAAATCAGGGCCTCCTGTGATGGCTTCATAATGGTCATGTTGATAGGTGGCCATTGGCAGGGCATTTCCATCAGAAAAAAATAGATCGAAGCCATGAAAACAGGATATAATCTCCAATAAGGAAAATACTGCTCGCCTACTTTACCTGCTTCCCCTTATTAGAACAGATTTCATACAATTCCTGGACAGGTGATCGTCCATCCGATTGGGGAATTCAAAGTACATATAATTATTTGAAACATTTAGACCAGCAACTGTAAGCGAGATTTTTTTGATCCATGAAAAAAATTGCTTCCAATTTGTTATATTCAGGTATGGAAAAAGAAAAGGCCAAACCTTCCGTTAAAGTACCGGATTTAAGTTATGGGCGGTATACCTATACGGATTACCTGTCCTGGGATATAGAAGAAATGGTCGAACTGATCAAGGGTAAAGTTTTCAAAAAAGATTCCGCAGCTCCAAACAGGATTCATCAACGACTAACGGGAGACCTCTATACAGAATTAAACCTGTTTTTGAAGGGCAAAAAGTGCCAGGCCTACATTGCCCCTTTTGATGTCCGGCTTCCTGTCCAATCCAAAAAAGATGATAAAATATTTACTGTCGTACAACCGGATATCTGCGTGGTCTGTGACCTCGACAAATTGGATGACAGAGGCTGCATCGGTGCACCTGATCTAGTGGTGGAGGTACTCTCTCCGGGAAACAAACAGCTAGAACTCCAACATAAATACGAGGTTTACGAAGAATCCGGGGTAAAGGAATATTGGCTAATGGATGCAGCCGGACAGACATTATTGATTTACACCCTGACCCAAGGCAAATACCACAGTTCCCGTCTGATGACTTCCGGAGATACAGCAAAGTCTTCTACTGTACCGGAGTTTGAATTGGACCTGGAAGCATTTTTTGCGGAAATCAAATAAGATGTATTGGTCAATATAGTGGCTTATGGCTAGAACCTCAGCAAGGAATGAACAGGTTTTACTAACCGGATTCAAAGAAACTTTTCCAAAGTTTTTCACTTATTATAATTTTTCCCGACGGTCAGGAACTAACTTTGGAAAAGTTGTTGACCGAAATGAATCTTAACTAAATAATATTGTAACAAGATTAGAAATTGAATATTTATATTATTCAATATCTCCAAAAAACTCCTCCAAATCCAGTGCAAACCCTTTGATCACCTTCGATTCCACCACTTCCTCCATCTGCCAAGTCAGGTAATCGGCATAGGAATAGTTGTCATATTCCAAATTCGGCTCATTGACTGGGTCCTTCTTTTTGGAATTCATGGTTTTAATATACTGATTTTTAATCTTTTAAGAAAATAAGCTATGGCCAATCTTCCATTCTATTGGTTCAGGTATCGGTCAATAAACTGCTGGTTCAGCTCATCGGAGTCGCCATACTGCTCCCGCAAGGCTTCCAGTTTGCGGTGCAATTCATTTTGTACCTCTTCATATTCAGGGTTGTTGTAGAGGTTTTCCATCTCATTGGGATCCTCCTGCAGGTCATATAACTCCCATTCGTCTATGTCGTAGTAAAAATGCATCAATTTATACCGGTCTGTCGCCACTCCATAGTGACGCTTCACCATGTGTACAGAAGGGTATTCGTAATAGGTATAATAAACGGCATCCCGCCAATCTTCCCGTTCACCATTCAGCAAGCCCCTAAAGGACTCCCCTTGCATGTCCTCCGGAATAGCCACCCCCGTATAGTCCAGAAAGGTAGGCGCAAAATCGAGGTTCTGCACCAGCGCATCTATCACCGTACCCGGCTCAATTTCTGGCGGATAACGGACCATCAGCGGCATGCGCAGGGACTCTTCGTACATGAAGCGCTTGTCAAACCAACCGTGTTCACCCAGGTAAAAACCCTGATCGGAGGTGTACACCACAATGGTATTTTCGGCCAGCCCGGATTCATCCAGGTAATCCAGCACCCTGCCTACCCCTTCATCCACCGCTGCAATGGTACCCAGGTAATCCTGCATGTACCGTTGATACCTCCATTTCATCAGTTCCTCCTCGGACATATTGGAATACCTTTCTTTAAAATCCTCGTTGATAGGCCCATACACCTCATCCCATTCGGCCCGTTGGGCTTCGTTCATCCTGCCGATGGTCCTTTCAAAGGCTTGAATGTCCCAACTGTTATTGTTTGGACCTACCACCGTGGGGCTGATGCCTAATTCTTCTATGGTCTCCGGGTAAAGTTTGGAGTCTCCGGCCCAGTTCATGTGATCCAGAATATTCATTTCTGCTTCTTTGGCAGCCGTACCCCTGCCTTCGTAATCATCGAATAAGGTGGCAGGCTCCTCAAATTGCCTTTGGGTAAATTCCTTATAGTGCCTGGGTGCGGGTTCCCATTCCCGATGGGGTGCCTTGTGGTGGTACAGCACACAAAAGGGCTTTTCCGGATCCCTGGTATTTTGCAACCAATCCAGGGTGGTATCTGTGATGATATCGGTCACATACCCTTCTTTTCTTACCGTCTCTCCTTCTATCAAAAAGTCGGGGTTGTAATAATGTCCCTGCCCCGGCAGCACCATGGAAAAATCAAAGCCTTGGGGAATCCCATCCATATGAATCTTGCCTATCATGGCGGTCTGGTAACCATTGGCCTGCAGCAACTTGGGGAAGTTGTCCTGCTCCCAGTTAAAAGCCGCCATATTGTCTATTTTGCCATTCACAAAACTGTGTTTGCCGGTAAGCAACACCGCCCGGCTGGGGGCACAAATGGAATTGGTGACGGAGGCCCTTGTAAAAAGCGCCCCCTCATTGGCTATCCGATCAATGTTTGGCGTCTGGATCAATTGATCGCTGTAGGCACTGATGGCCTGATAGGCGTGGTCATCGCTCATGATAAATACGATGTTGGGCGGGGATTTTTCTTCTTCCTGCTCTGTCTGGCAAGCCGACGCAGCGATAATAAGTAATAGCAAGCAATAAGAGTAGCAACTAAGGGTTTTCATATGGGGCTTAATTTACCATTGGATTAAGGAAGTCATCTATTCCAAACCATTATCAAATGGATGTCAATCAACATTTTGAAGGAATGAAGATAGGCAAAATAGTAGAAAATTTAAAAATAATACTTGGAATCCAAGCTCCCAATTAAACCCACCTGTTCATGACAGGTACCATGAAAGGAAAAAACGCCTCAAGCTATTTTATCTACATATTATTGTTTTGGTAAAATTAAAAACCCCTATAAATCAGTCAGGGCCGTTTGGTTTTTAACCCATAGTTGGATACCATTTTCGGCAGTCACCAGGTCAAATTGCCCGAAGCTACCCAACACTTCTGCCTTTCCTGAAAATGAGGGATGTTGAAATTCTGAGGACCTCCAATTTACTTTTAACCAATCCGAATCTTGAAGTGTCCGCTCCTCCAGGGGGCTTTCTATATCCTCTGCCAGATTTTCTGCCAGGAAGCCCTGCCGCTGATCTGGCAACCTGATTCTTAACCAGCCTGCGGTTTTACCCTCAATTCTAAATACTTCTCGCTTTCCCAACTTGTCCAAAACCAAACTGCGGGTGCTGGGGCCTTGTCGCAGATTGACCAGCTCCCCCTTTACCCTTGCCCAATTATTGAATAATACTGAGTCAGCCTTTGGTAACTTTGGCAATTCTGGTGCATCCTGAAAGAAATAAATCGGATCCATGCTCTTCCATCCCCGGGCATAAATTCCAAAATGCAGGTGAGGTGCCGTGGTGCGGGCGTTGCCGGTATTGCCCACCGTACCCAGCGTATCACCAGGTTTTACCTTGGTGCCTGCGGCCACCAGCTGGCTATCAAGATGGGCATAATAAAAGGAATACCTTCCTGATGAAATCCTTACGGTCTTTCCTCCCAATCGGTTATTACCCACCCGGGAAACCCTTCCCTTGCTGACCGCCAGTACCGGTGTACCTCTGTTTGCGAATACATCCACCCCTTCATGTTTTCTTCTACCCCCCTCTCTTGGATCCCCGAAAAAACTGGCAATATTCAAATGGCTCTTTTCCAATAAGGGAAAACTCAGGGTGGCAGCATAACTAATGGACAACTCTACCAAACCTCCCTTCAATAACTCGGGTTGTAGTCGAAGCAGGTAGCTCCCTTCCGACCTTACCGGATACCTGATGGTATTTTCTTTCCCCTCAGGTTTCAAATCCTCCAGGTCGTCACTTCCATTCACCTGAAATAAATCCATAAACCAGGTAGCGGTGGTATCCGAAAGTAACTTCAAATCTACCGTAATTTCCTGCCCCTCACTGGCCGAAAACAAAAAAGAAGCTGCCTCCGGCACAGCCGGATCAAACTGGGTCAACTCCCTATAGGGAAGTTCCACCCTATTGGAATCAGCTAGTGACCGCACTCCTACTCCTTCCCAATCCCTGACCATAGAATTGCCTTTCAGACTTGAAGCTTTAAGGTCCTGCAGGTATTTGTCATAGGGGCTACCGGATCTCAGGAATTGTTCTATTTTTGTTCCCTGGCAGGACAGGCACAAAAATACCAGCAGGTATAGGAATAAATTTTTCATATTTCATTCAAAATGCAAAACGCCTGCCGTTTTAATAAGGCAGGCGCTCTTGATATTAATATCCAGCTGGTGATTACAAGGTTTTCTGCTCTTCATGAACTCCCTCACGAATCTCTTCTATGAGCTTCTTATTGAAAGCAGGCAGGTCCTCCGGTTTACGGGCAGTCACCAGGGCCGAATCGCAAACACATTCGCTGTCTGTCCAGGCTACTCCGGCATTGATCAGGTCGGTTTTGATAGAGGGCCAGGAAGTCATTTCCCTTCCTTCCAATGCACCTGTTTCGATCAACACCTGTGGACCGTGGCAAATGGCACCTATCGGCTTGCCTGCTTCAAAAAAGGACTGAATAAAATCAATCGCTTCCTTGTTGGTCCGCAATTTGTCGGGATTGATCACCCCTCCGGGAATCATTAATGCATGGTAATCGGCGGGGTTGGCATCACTTAATGGCTTGTCTATTTTCACTTCCTCTGTCCAGTTGCCGCCTTTCCAACCTTTGATAGACTTTGCTGGCGAAATCACATGAACAGTAGCTCCGACTTCCTCCAAAGCTTGTTTGGGGCTTTTCAATTCACTCTCCTCAAATCCGGTTTCGGTCAAAATAGCTACGAACTTGTCATTTAAAGTTGGCATGTTACAAAATAGTTTGGTTAATAATTGATTCCATTCCTTACCGATTGGAAATATCCAATCGGGCAGGACTAAAAACGGTCCAATTACCATGCCATTAACGTATTTGTTAATTAAACATGGTAAATCAGGGCATCGTAATTTGATCAAACCAGATATTCTTTTACGCCTGTTGCTTTAAACCCGCTCTACTGGAAAAAAAGTACGCACCAAGTGGAAATTATCGCGCACATAGGCACGAACTACCTGAAACGTGACGTCCAATCAATCCTGAATTGTCGCTTTCTTCTCCTCTTTTTCCAGCTTTTTGAAGTATCTTCTGAATAAAAAATTCGACCGCATGGCTTCCATATTGGTATTGAACTTCTCGGTGCTGGACTCCAGATTGATCAGTGTCTGCATCAGGGTAGCCCGGAACAGCGAGTCCTCCAAAATCAAGCCCGCAGTTCCCTCGCCAGCTTTCACTCCCTCGACCAGCTGATTGAGCTGCTGAAGGAGCCCCTGTGTCTCAGCCGTGGTCGATTCGATCTGCTCCAGGCTTTGCTCCACTCTTGCTGTCAGCACCGTATCCGAAACCAAGGTACCTGCTAATCCATCTCCATTTTCGATGTTTTTCAGCAATTCCTTCCCTGTCAAGGACATCTGAGTAGCCTGATCTCCTGCACGTCGGAAAGCACGAACAGCACCTTTCATCTCCTCCAACATTAGCGTATCTGAAAGCGTATTCCAAAGACCCTGGTTTTGATTGATCTTTTCAGTGATTTCAGATAGATTCATCAGCGTGTTTTGCAGGTAATCTCCCGAACTATTGAGTTGCCGAAGCATGTCCTCTGTTCCGATTTGTTCCAGGGGAATCAAGACATCTCCCTCTTCAATCGGCAAGGCATCTCCTTCCTGCGGGTGTATTTGCAAGATTTTGTTACCGATCAGTCCGTCGGTATTGATGGTGGTTCGGGCATTTTTGAGAATGAAGGGAGTCATTTTGTTACGAATCAATAGGCCCACCTGTATCGTATTTTCATCCAATACATTGATATCACTTACGGTGCCTACATTCATCCCCTTGTACAGCACATTGTTTCCAGGAAGTAACCCGTTCACCTCCTGCATTTCTACATAGATGTGCATGGATGTTCCCAGGATGTTCTGATTCCTCCCGATCATATAGAGCGAAAAGACGAGAAACAGTAAACCAGCAATCACGAGAGCTCCTAGCTTTGCATTGGATATTTTTTTGTCAGTACTCATAGTCCTTCGAAGAATTCCCTCACTTTGGGGTCGCGGTTTTTAATTAAGTTTTCAAATGTTCCTTCCGCATAATTTTTCCCTTCAATCAGCATGATGATTCGGTTGGCAGTCATTCGGATACAATTCATGTCGTGCGATATGATGATGGAAGCGGTATTGTACTTTTCTTGAATCCGGTTCATCAATACACTGATTTCTCTACCGGTTATCGGGTCCAAACCTGTTGTCGGTTCATCATATAGGATAACCTTTGGCTTGAGAATGATTGTCCGGGCCAAAGCAATCCGCTTCCGCATCCCTCCGGAGAGTTCGGCAGGCATCATATCGATGGTATGCAATAAACCCACGTCCTCCAATGCTTCTTTTACCGCCGATTCGGCGTTTTTGGCACGCTCCTCCTTCGTCCAATGCCGGCGAAGAGGAAATTCGAGATTTTTTCGAACCGTCATGGAGTCGTAAAGTGCATTGCTTTGGAATAAAAAGCCCACATCGGCGCGAAGCAAATCCATTTCGTCCTGATCCAGCAGACTAATATCCTGATCGAGAATAGTGATTCTACCACTGTCCGGTTCGATCAATCGGATAATGCATTTGATCAAAACGGATTTCCCGGAACCCGACTTTCCGAGGATCACCAGATTCTCTCCCTCAGAAAGAGTAAGTGAAAAATCCCGAAGCACGTGATGCTGCCCAAAGGATTTGTTCAAGTTATTTACCTCGATGATGGAGTCGCCCTTTGCCATAAAATCAGGTAAGTCCCAGGACATCGGCAACTTGCACCGCGATCAAATCCAAAATAAACACCAAAAGCGAAGCCACAATCACTGCCGTGGTGGCAGATCGTCCTACTCCTTCGGTTCCCTTTTGGGAATGATAGCCTTTGTAGCAGCCGACGATACCAATGGCAAATCCAAAGAAGATTGTCTTGACCATAGCCGGTACAAAATCCCCAAAAATCAATACTTTGTAGGCCTGGTACCAATACAAGGGCCAACTGACATCCCCTTTCAGATTCGCTCCCAAATACCCTCCATACAATGAAATCGCAATGGCCAAACTGGAAAGAATGGGCACCATGACCGTAGAGGCCAAAACGCGGGTAACCACCAGGTATTTGAAGGGATTGGTTCCCGAGACCTCCATCGCATCTATCTGCTCGGTCACACGCATCGACCCCAGTTCCGCCCCAATTCCAGAGCCTATTTTACCCGCACAAATCAAGGCTGTAATTACGGGTGCGATCTCCCGGACCAGCGAAACAGACACCATGGATGGAAGCATAGACGCCGCCCCAAACTCCATCAAGGTAGGGCGTGACTGAATGGTCAAAACCAGACCCATGATAAAAGCGGTGATACCCACGAGGGTAAAGGTCTTGTAACCAATAAAATAGCTTTGGTTCACAAACTCCTCCCACTCCTGCCGGGGCTTGCTGACTTCCCGGAAAAAACGGCCCGTAAATCGGGCTATTTCTCCTACTTCCTGAAAGAAAGGGGTGTTCAGTTTATTCAGTAGTGCCATACATTGCTTTCATCTCCCAAATTCATCAACTTTCCTGAGAAAAGCCGTTGCAAAGGTCAGGTCAATGTATGATAAAAATCAGGTAAAAAAAAAACAAAACACCCCTCCATATCCTGTCATAGGGAGTTTTTGTTATTTCCCAAAACAAGAACTGACTTATGGGTGTAAGGGATTAATTAACCCCCCTCACTTGAAATCTCTGGAGGGAAACAGTTCCCCCTGTTGCCCCTTTTCTCCAGTAGAGGTTTGGGAAACTTCCCCGCCTGCTTCTCCCTTCCCTGTCGACCTGCGGTTTTGTTCCACCGAACTGGGTTGCAGCAGCTTGTTTAGGTTATGACAAGCGCGCACCACCACGTGGATTACCTCTCCTTCTATTTGTAGTTTCCCGGACACCATCAGCAGTTTGGACTGCAGGATAACGGATCGGTATTTCTCAAAGGTTTTGGCCCAAACCACCAGGTTGGCAAAACCGGTCTCGTCTTCAACGGTAATGAAAAGCACCCCCTTGGCCGTACCTGGTCGCTGCCTTACGGTAATCAGGCCGCAAACCTTGACAAAAGCCCCGTCCTTCATTTTCCCCAAATGGGCCGTGGGGCTTACGCGCAACTGATCCAATTGGTCGCGCAAAAGGCTTAAGGGGTGAGATTTCAGGGAAAGAGTAGTGGCGGCATAATCCCTAAGTACCTGCTCCATGGGGGGGATGGCTGGCAGGGACACCTCCTTTTCCTGGGGCGTCTCCTGCACCTGCCCCGTAAACACACCGATGGGCCTTCCCTGAAGGGCCAACACTTCCCAAAGGGCTTGCCTGCGGTCGAGGCCCTGGGATCGAAAGGCATCGGCATCAGCCAGGCGCTCCAGGGCTGACTTGGGGACCCCGGCATTGATCAGGTCGGTGATATGGTCATAGGGTTTCTTCCGCTGCTCCACCAGCAGCTGCATGTCGGATTGATTCAATCCCTTCACCTGCCGGAATCCCAGACGAATGGACAGGTACTGACCGGATTTTTCCTCAAACACGTGGTCCCAAAAGGAGCGGTTTACATCCACCGGCCTTACTTCCACTCCGTGCTTGCGGGCATCGGTAACGATCTGTGCCGGTCGGTAAAAACCCATGGGTTGGCTATTGAGCAGGGCCGTAGCGAAAACATCCGGATAGTGGTACTTCAGCCAACAGGAAACGTACACCAGCAGGGCAAAACTGGCCGCATGGCTCTCAGGAAAACCGTAACTGCCAAATCCTTCCAGCTGACGAAACACCCGCCTGGCAAAATCCTCTTGGTAGCCCCGGGCCACCATGCCCCCCACCAGCTTTTTCTCGTACTGACTCACCAGCCCATGCGCCTTGAAGGTCGCCATGCTTCGCCGCAGTCCGTCTGCTTCCGCCGGGGTGAAGCCTGCCGCCACGATGGCAATCTCCATGGCCTGCTCCTGAAACAGGGGCACCCCAAGCGTCCGGCCCAGAATTTCCTCCAACTCCCGGGAGGGATATTCCACCGGCTCTTCTCCCCTGCGCCGTTTGAGGTAGGGATGCACCATGTCTCCCTGAATTGGTCCTGGCCGTACAATCGCCACTTCAATTACCAAATCGTAAAAGGTCTTGGGCCTCAAACGAGGCAGCATGGACATCTGCGCGCGACTCTCAATCTGGAAAACCCCCAGGGTATCCGCATGACTAATCATCTCATATACCTGGGGATCGTCCTGTGGAATATTGGCCAGGGTAAGCTGTGGTCCGTAATGGGACCGGACCAGGTCAAACGCCTTGCGTATGCAGGTCAACATGCCCAATGCCAGCACGTCCACTTTCAGAAAACCCAGGGCATCGATGTCGTCTTTGTCCCATTCGATGCAGGTCCGGTTTTCCATCTTCGCATGCAGTACCGGACAGAGGTTGGAGAGCTGATCCCGGGTGATCACAAAGCCCCCGGTATGCTGGCCCAACTGCCGGGGAAACCCCATGTACTGCCGGGTGAGGAGCAGCGTCTTTCGCAAATGGGAATCCCGGGGATCAAATCCCTGAGAGGAAACTTTCTCGCCTTGCAGCCATTCTTTGGTCAGTTCGTGCCCTGACTTGGCAAGCCGGTCCACCGCATCCAACGACAAGCCCATGGCTTTGCCCAGGTCCCGCACTGCTCCCTTCCAATGCAGTCGGGTGACGGTGGCCACAATGCCCGCCCGGTCCCGTCCGTACTTTTCGTAAATGTACTGCATCACCTCCTCCCGGCGTTCGTGCTCAAAATCCACGTCGATATCCGGGGGCTCGTTCCGGGCATCGGACATAAAGCGGGCAAACAGCAACTTGAACTTGGAGGGGTCCACCGAAGTGATGCCCAGGCAATAGCAAACCACCGAATTGGCTGCCGAACCCCGCCCCTGACAGAGGATACCCCGCTTCCGGGCAAAACGCACCAGGTCGTATACGGTCAGAAAATAGGAGGCGTAGTCTTTCCGTGCAATGAATTCCAACTCCTGCCGGATGGTATTCCGAAGGGCTTCGGAGATTTGCTCCCCGAAACTGCCCCGGGCTCCCTCCCAGGTACGCAATTCCAACTCCTCCTGTGGACTGCGTCCTTCACTGCTGATTTCCTCGGGGTATTGGTAGGTCAACTGATCCAGGGAAAACTCACAGGAGGCGGCAATTTCCACCGCCCGGCGAAGAGCAGCCGGGTACTCCCGAAACAGACGGTACATTTCTTCCCGGGATTTCAAGTACCGCTCGGCATTGGGATGCAGGCGAAATCCGGCATTTTGAATGGTACACTTTTCCCGGATGCAGGTCAGCACGTCCTGCAGCGCTCTTCTGCCCGGAGCATGGTAGTGCACATCGTTGACCGCCACCAGGGGAATTCCCAGGCTTTGCTCCAGCTGCGCCATCCGAAACAGCCGCTTCTGATCGCTGCCATTGTAGGCAAAAGCGGCGGCCAGGTAAAGGCTGTCGCCCAGGGCCTCCCGGTATTCTTCCAGGGAAGAATAAAAGGCCGGCTCAAAATCCAGGTTGGCATTCAGGCTAGTTGGAGGGACTGCAATAAAAACACTATCCCGGGCATAGGCGTATACATCCGCTTTGTACAGGTGACAGATCCCCTTCTCTGCCCGAAGATTGCCCAGGGTAAGCAGGGAAGATAGGCGCCCGTACGCGTCCCGGTCTTTGGGATAGGCCAACAGGCTGGGACCATCCAGCAAGTCCAGGCGGCAGGCCGGAATGAAGCGCAGGCCGGATTCCCTGGCTGCCGCGTGTGCCCGGACAATTCCCGCCAGGGTGTTTCTGTCGGTCAGGGCCAGGGCTTCGTACCCCAGCTGAATGGCCCGCTGCACCAATTCTTCCGGATGCGATCCTCCCCGCAGAAAGGAGAAGTTGGAGGTCACTTGCAATTCGCTATAGGCGGTTTCTTGCATGATTTGTCTGGATCAATAGGTTTGATAAATTGTCCCGGGTCAGGAAAAATAGCCGTGCAAAAACCATTGGGGTTCCCCTTTTCCGTAAAGTCCCAGCCGAAAAAGCCAGTACCTGCCCCCTTCCGTATCTTCCACACAGTAATAATCCCGGGGCGGCCCGGTTTGCAGCCACCATTCCTGCTCGATGCGCTCCGGTCCATCGGCACAAACCACGCGAACCAGCTTGCCCTTATGCTTAAAATGCACCGGAGGGTAATCGGGCAAGGGTACCATGACCGTAATGGGTTCGGGTACAGGCAGCAGGTGCAGGGGACGTACCAAATCGGGCCAGCCCGTATCGGGTTTTTCGTCAAAGGAAAGCGCAGGCCGCACCGAATGTTCCGGCCAATGCCGCTCCTGAGGCAGGTACCGATGTATGCGGCCCGAACCCAACTTAGCAGCTACCCTGTCCAGGAGTTCTGCTACTGCTGCCGGGTCCCCCGAGCGATGCCAGAACTGCTCCTGTGGAAGCCGAACCTTTTCTACCAACAAGCCTTCGAGGGTAAACAACTCAATGCCCAAGGCTGGCTCCAACAAGGGGATTTTCAGGGCAAAGAGTCGGAAAAGGTGCATCGGATTGTGGGAAGCCCGGCCGGTGCCAATGGTGATTCCCACCGTTTTTCCGTCTACCCGCAGACCTTTGAATACCGCCTTGCGCAGCCCCTTCCCTTCCCTGCTCAGGCGCTGACAGAGGGTGTCCAGCAACTTTTGGAGAGCGATTTCGATGCCTTTGGCCGTGCGAATGGGCTCCAGGCAGGGCAACTGCTCTTCGAAGGGAACCCGGGGCTGTACCGGTTGAAAGGCTTCCTCTTCCCTACCCAGGGCCTGCCCCAACCGAAGCAGCAGCCCCTCCCCAAATCGCCTGCGCAAGGTAGCCGCCGGCAGGTCGATAAACTGCTGGATTTGCCGGAAACCCAGTTTTTCCAGCCCCTCCAGTATCCGCGATTCCAGGCGAAGAGCAGCCGGAGGCAAGGGCAGCAAGGCTTCCCGCTGCCCTCCCACTTCGGCTATGCCGCCCTGCTCGCCATACCGGGCCAATGCCCAGGCCACCCCAATGGTATCGGCGATGGCAGCCCGTACCCGGTAGCCTTTGCCTTCCAGGGCGGATACCAGGTCCTTCAGGTAGGCAGATTCGCCTCCCCAGAGATGTGGACAACCCGAAATATCCAGCATCAGTCCGGAAGGAGGATCGGCAGCGGGAAGCGGAGTGTACCGCAAGCACCACTCGGCCAGCCGGTAGAGGAGCCGCTTTCCCCAACCGGGCCTGTCGGGAAAGACCACTATATCTGGAAAAATGGCCCGGGCATCTGCCACGGCCCTTCCCGGACGAATGCCCCGTGCAAAGGCTTCCCGACTGCTAGCCTGCACGATGGCCCGACCCCGTTCGTTGCCGGCCAATACGAAGGGCTTTCCCCGGAGTTCCGGATGTCGAATGGCCATCCGGTCCGTGGTCAGGTGACAAAACCAGAGGGATAGAAAACGCTTAGGCATACTTTCTGCTGTTTTGGGTAATTGCTTGCCGCTTCTCCTCCCGGAAAACTTCCTGAAAACCCTGCCCGTCCCATTGCAGCTGCCAGTCGCCCGGTCTTCCGTTTCGGACCTTCATCAAGCCTACCTTCCAGGTAGGAACGCCCAGTCCCGGCATGCCCGTCGGCATGGGTGTCGGAACCGGGGCCACCTTCCAGCGGGTAGCACAGGCCAGGGCATGCAGACTACGGGGCTGATGGCGGTGCACGAAGCCGGTGACACGGCTCCGCTCTACTGCCAATTGCAGGCGCTGGGATTCGGAGAAACCCAACTCCCTGATTTCCCCGACCACCGCTACCAGGGCTTCGCAACTGAGGGCCTGCTCCAGTGTCCACAGCAGGTCTTTTTCCCTGGGTACGTTCACAAACACTACCCGTTCGGGGGCTACCCCAAAACGCTTCAGGGCAGGAGGAAAGACCTGTGGGCGGGTCCCCAGCCAAAGGCAAAATCCACCTTTTTGCAGCAGCATGCCCAGAAGCACGGCCAAAAAGCCCTGGGTGGAAGCCGCCTCGGATGGGGTACGACTGATAAATTCGTGGTTGGCGGCCAGGGGAAATACTCCGCCCGGGAAAGCCGCATGCAAGGGACCCAGCTGCAGCCTGGAATCCGGTTGCTGCCCTTTTGGGGGAAGGTATCCTTCCAGGGCCATGATTTCCTGCTTTAACGCCCGCAGCCGGTCCATTTTATCACTATTTCCTTTCATCGTTTTCACAGAATGCCTATATTTGACACGATTCGTGTCAAATCGTTGACTCTAATACTAGCAAACTTCAATGAAAAAGTCAAAAAACTTTTTTCCAGGTAACCTGAAATTTCTCCGGGAGCGGAAGGGCTTGACCCAGCAAGGGCTGGCAGCCGAACTGGAACTAACCCGTTCCAAACTCAATGCCCTGGAATCCGGGCAGACCAAGGCGCCCTCCCCGGAGGATTTTCTGGTCATTTCCAGTTATTTCGGTATCAGCATCGACAGCCTGATAAGGATAGACCTGCGTACGCTGGGGGAGCTGAAATTGCGGGAGCTGGAAGCCGGAAACGACGTGTACATGCGGGGCGGCAACCTGCGGGTGTTGGCCATCAGCGTGGACAAAGGCAACCAGGAAAACGTGGAATACGTGCCCATCAAAGCCAAAGCAGGCTACCTTTCCGGATACAACGATCCCGAGTTTATTGCCTCCCTTCCCCGATTTTCCCTACCCAACCTTCCCCGGCAGGGTACCTACCGGATTTTCCCCACCGTGGGGGATTCCATGTTGCCCATTCCGGGGGGAAGCGACATCATCACGAGGTACCAGGACGACTGGACGGCCCTAAAGCCGGATAGCCCCTGCGTGGTGATACTGAGTGGGCAGCAGGATTTTGTATTTAAGTTGGTGACGGTACAGGCCGCAGGGCAGCTGCTGCTACGCTCCCTAAACCCGATCTTTGAGCCCTACACCGTGCCTGTGGGCGAGGTAGCGGAGATCTGGAAATTTCATGCCTACACCAGCAAAGAAATCCCCGAGCCCGAAACCGACCTGCAGCAACTGGTCCGGGCGGTTAGGGACATGCAGCTGGAGATGAAGGGAAGGAAGGGGTAGGGATTCAGGGAAAAGGAAATTAGCCTGGTGAATTAAGATAAAATCAAGGAGATACATCGAAAAATGAACACCTTTCGGAGTGAGTCAAAAACCGGTTGCTATAATAGCAATGTGCGGTTAATCCATTCCTAAAAGTGGAGGGCCAAACCTTCACTAAAAAGGATACTACCAGATCGGTTCGCCTCCTGAAGGCTACTTCCCACAGCAAATCCAGCACGATAGGGGTTGAAATCCAACTGAAATAATACAAATGGTTGCACGCTTCTGGAATGATAATTCGGTTCAACTTAGAACCAACATTCAATATAGCGGGCCCATTTATAAACAGAATTGGGGGTTAATTTTTTAGTGATTGCTTATTAGATTTACTATGTAATTGGACAGGATGTAGCAACCAACCGATCAAAAGAATAAAAGTTTCCTTCCAAACAATTCACACTTGGAAGGAAGCCCCATGCAGCGTTTAGCTAGCCCACTCAAATCATGAACATTTCCTTCAAAAACAGAATACTAAGAAATCGATTTATAATCGGAAGTATTGGCATGGCCCTTTTATTTATGGCATTTGGATCGTACGGATCGTTTAACCCCTTTGAAATCGGTTTTTATACCTCCATAGGCGCTGGAATCGGATGGTTTTATATAAGCTATTATGGCTTTAAATGGTTGCTGGGCAGGATGGGCAGGAATAAAACCTGAATAATTGGTTTATTCACATCCCATCTAAAAAATTTTCATTAATAACAGGTCCAAAAAATTGGACCTGTTATTTTTTTGGCTCTAAATCCACCAACCTAATGGGGTTTAACCAAAAATTTAGTATTTGGTATTACCAAGTTAGGGCACAACCTTGAATTAACTTTGCTGCTTTTTCCTGTTTACCAAAATAAACCAATAAATCAATGTACCTATAAAAACAAAGGCACTAAATAAAATTCCCCAGCCGTACAAATAGTGTTCAGAAAGGACTTTTAAAGAAGCAAAAACAATGACTCCTAGCGCAGATAATCCCAAAGTAACTAATAACGGTTTCATAATCTATTTACTGATTTCTTTAATGGCACATCCTAATCCATCTCCAACTACACAAAAGGGACTTAACACCCAACACCCAAACGTTCCAACTGGGTCATTATCCCAATCATCAAAAAGCTTATCTATAGCGCTATCCATACAATTTCCCCATCCTTTCAAACTCGGACCGTCTGAATTTAATCCCAACTTTTCTGAATTATAGATAAACTGATTTCCGGTATTTAATGATCTGAATGAAATTGAAGGTCTACTTTTATTTTTAGCACTATATTCATTAAAATTAGCCAAAATAAAATCAGATTCTTTTCCGGAATCCAAGACTTGTACGAACACCTCTTCATTATCGTCTTTAAAGGTGAAAGAGACTGCTGACCTACCATTTTCATATTCAAACAATCCAACATCGCCTAAATTATTTGAAACTCTCAATGATATACTTGACGGATTCTTATCCTTTGATTTTTGATTTAAAGAACTTAATGCACTAATAACTAAAGGATCTTCTGGAGAAAGATTTTTAAAATTCTTTACATGATTTTGAGAATCAATTGAATCTTGGAAATTAGAATTAATATCTTCTTCCATAAAATCACCACAAGACCAAAACACCATCATAGGCAAAACTAAGATTAGTTTAACAATAGTTTTCATGTTAGTAAGATTTAAATAAAAATAAGACCAATCAGGCTCGTAAATTACCTGGCTACTCACTTGTTTTATGTCGTTTTTAACTTTCACATCGCCGACGTTGGGTGGCAAACCCTAAAAAACCCTTATAAATATAAAATGGTGAATTTGTTTATTATATTGACAAAATGATGGAAATAAAGTAGTAAAATAATAAATAATAATCAAATTTTTACATAAAAAATATTGAAATTTTCACTTCTCTTTAAACTATGCTATAGCATTTTAAATACCTCCGAATACTGATCTTTATTACTCCCCTCCAAAAAAACCCTTCCAGACTTCCGCCTTTAGGGCCTTGTCCTCGGTACCGGTATACATCAGCAGGCGGTAGCGGATGGTTTCCGATTCACCGGCGGCAAGGCCCCAGTCACCCAGTATTTGCCGGGAAGGTCCCAGACCCATTTGGCTGTCTACACGCCAGGGTGTGGGGAAGGTGGCGTTGTCCGGATGATCCAAAATGGCAATCCGGGCAAAGTCCTCCCGCCCGTCCAACTTTATCCCAATATCGCTCCAAATGGCCCGCTGCCCTTCCAATTCCATGCCCTCGTGTCCTGAGGCACTTACAATCTCTCCCACCGTCTCCGGCACCCAGGGCATGCGAACAAAAAGACCGCCCACATAGAATTTGCCCATCACTACATCCATTTTGGCCTCCCCCTGCCATTCCAGGTCCAACAGGTAACGATCGGCATAGGCCTGCAGGGACCAGTTTTGGGTTTCTACCATCAGTACGTTTCCTTCCTCGTCCAGCATCTCGTACACGGTTTGCCAACGAACCCTTTCCGCATCGTCCTGAAGAACGTCTGCCGATACCCGTCGCCAATAATCCCGGTTCCAGTTCATAAAGAAATCGCGCTCGTTTACCCGCTTTAAGCCCCAGTAAATGCCCGTTTGGTGGGGATGGTGGTCCGGTCGGTATTCGGTCATCTCCCCCTTACCGTCCGGAACCAGAATGGGATGCAGGTAGGGCCGTTCTTCCGGTTTTGCCCATTGGGTCAGGATGGGTGCTGTTTTGTCTCCCGCATGGACGGCGATACGACCTGGCTGCCGATCCTGTTCGATACGAAGGGAAAGGGGATTCCCGGCCCGGGGCTCCTCAGAGGAAGGCAGCAGGTTGACCACCGGCACCTCCCCCTCCATTGGTGTGATTTCCAGGTTTCCCTGCTGTATGCGGATGTTACGAAACCGGATGGAAAAACTTCCCTGCGGATCGTTTTCATTGTTGGCATGCAGCTGCAGACCGATAAAGCCCCGGAGGTAGCGGTCGTCTTCCAGCTGGGCTACGGGTACACCGTTTACCCATGTTCGAAGTATCGGGCCCACTGCTTCTATGCGGTAATGGTTCCATTGGTAACCGTTTTTATCGTCCCGTTTGAAAGCGGCCTTTGCTTCCGGGCCCATTTTTTCCGGCGGGTAAATCCATCCGCGCTCGGCCCCTTCTTCGTAGATGGCCCCGCTCCACTGCTGGGGCTTGGGATCGACTTCCATCTGATAGCCGTGCACCCGGCCGTTTTTGTATTCGGGATAACTCTGAGATCGAAATTGAATGCCTGAATTGTTCATCAGCGTATCCACGGATACCTCGAGCTCGAGCACAAAATCACCAAATTCCTTATCGGTGCACAAAAATCCATTGGGTTGGCCCGGAACGGTACTCCCGACAATCATCCCCTCTTTCACCTCCCAGTTATGGGCTCCATTTAATTCGGTCCAGCCGCTAAGGTCCTTGCCGTTGAAAAGGGATTGCCAGACCGGTTCCTGAGCCAATAAGGCAAATGGAGGCAGGACGGTTGCAAACAGGAGCAGTAAGAAGGAAGCAATGCGTGGTATAGTCATCATTTTTTTTGGGTTTATGGTGGTAGTAACCTCGGGAGTCCATCAATCGGGCAGGGCAAAGGCAATGACCGAATCTCCGTGGGGGGTGCCGTTTTTCCCTCCCCCGCCGGCAGTAATGACCAGGTATTGTTTTCCCTCTACCTGGTAGACACTGGGGGTGGCATAGCCTCCTGCGGGGAGTTGGTATTCCCAGAGTACCTGACCGGAAAAGGTATCAAAGGCCCGGATCTTTTCATCGGGCGTTCCTGCAATAAATACCAGGTTCCCGGCAGTTGCCACCGGACCACCAAAACTTTTGGCCCCGGTGTTTCGAATGCCTTTGGCCACCAATTCGGGGTATTCCCCCAGCGGGACCTTCCACAGGATTTCACCCTTATCCAGGTCTACGGCGTTAAGGGTTCCCCAAGGCGGAGCGATGGCGGGATAGCCATTCTGGTCTACAAAGAAGGGGGCTACATTGGCGTAGCGGGGTGCCCGGCTGGTATTGGAAGTACCGGTTCCAGCCGGAGTTTCTTTTGGGTCTTCGGCACTGTGCTGCAGGTATGCGATTAGGTCATCCAGCTGCCTATCCGAAAACTGGCCAAAAGCGGGCATCATGCCCCGGCCATAGCGCAATACGGATTTGATGGAATCCCGGCTGAGCTCCAGGTTTTGAAGAGGTGGAAATAAGGGAGGATTCCCTACCTTGTTTAGCCCGTGGCAGGCGGTACAGGAAGTATTGTAAATCATTTTTCCGCGCTGGAGCGGCGAGGCCGTTGCCGTATCCAGGTTATCGGTCACTGGCACCAGGCTATGGATGGTGGGTGCCTCGTTAATATTCACGTAAAGGACATTGGTGGCCGGATCAAAAGCCGCACCACCCCATTCGGCACCGCCCTGATGACCGGGCATGGTGATTACCCCTGCCCGGGAGGCCGGGGTATACAGAGAGCCGGTTTCATGCTGTCGAAAGATATTTAAAACATATTCCCGGGTTTCGGGCGTAATGTTACTCAGGTCCGCTTCGCGAAGGCTGGTCCGGTTGAGTGGAGGTGGTTTTAGCGGAAAGGGTTGGGTGGGCCAGGCTTCTTCCCCAGGCACCTTCGAGGGAGGCACGGGCAGATCAACTACCGGAAACACCGGTTCGCCGGTTTCCCTATCCAGAACAAAGGTAAATCCCTGCTTGGTCAGTTGTACCACGATGTCCCGGGCCGTACCCTCTGCCGTGACGGTGGCCAATATGGGGGCTGGAGGCAGGTCGTAATCCCAGATGTCGTGACGCAGGGTTTGGTAATGCCAGATGCGCTTGCCGGTGCTGGCATCGAGGGCGATCACGCAATTGGCAAAAAGGTTTTCCCCCTTGCGCATGCCCCCGTAGATAAAATCCGGCGCAGGGGAACCGGTGGCCAGGAAAACCCAGCCCCTTTCCTCATCCACGGTTAGCCCGCCCCAGGGATTGGTACCGCCATAGCTTACGCCATCTTCAAATTTCCAGGTATCGTACCCAAATTCCCCCGGCTGGGGAATGGTATGAAAGATCCATCGAAACTCCCCGGTAAGGGCATCGTAGCCCCGCACGTCTCCGGGGGTGGAGGGAGCTCCTTCGGGCGTTCTTCCTCCGATGATGAGCATGTCTTTATACACCATGCCCTGGGTGGTGGCCTCAAAGTCTACTTCTTCCGGGTCCTGGGGCAGGTTTTTGCGCAAATCAATCCAGCCGTTTTCGCCAAAAGTCGTGATAAGGGTACCGGTAAGGGGGTCGATGGCGTAGACCCGGTCCTTTACGAAGTTCAGGATGCGTTTATTTTCTCCCTTTTCGTCTTCCCAATAAGTAAGGCCTCTATTTCTACCCCGAAAGGGGCGTTCGTCTTCCCGGTACTGATTTGGACGGAATACCCACACTTCCTCTCCTGTGGTGGCATCCAATGCGACGGCATTTACTTCCGGCGTGGTGAAATAAAGCAGACCGTCTATAATGATGGGATTGGCATACATGCCCGGTCCCACGGGATTGCCGTGCTGGTATTCCCAGACTTTTTCGAGATCCTGAACGTTTCCGGTATGGATTTGGTCAAGGTCGGAATATTGGATCCCCGAGGAATGGCCCCTGTAAATGCCCCAATCCTGGTGGTTATTGAGGCGGTTGGCCTGTTGGGTATGCGTTGATTTTTCTGACTCCTTTGGGGAACAGGCGAGTAAAAACAGGTAGCAAAGAAGAAAAGGTAAGGTCAGGCTTTTTGGGTGGTGTTTTCTCATTCAGGTTTTTTTAACAAACAGTAGGTACGTATCTTTTTTTCTCCGGATAGCAAGACAATGGCCAAATACCCTTCCCATAAAAAAGGCACTCGGGCTCTTCCAGGATATTCTTCCGACTTGCTGTTGCAAATTATCGCATAAGTTGCACTAGTGAAAGTTACAAATTACCTAGAAAAAAGTCGCTAATAGCGGAATTAATTTTGTTTTCCTGCAATTCCAGGAAAGATCGCCCAACGGGTTAACAACCAATTGCCCCAAATTTTTCATAAACAGGCTCAAATGCATTTTCACTGGCATTGAATTTGTAAAAAAGTACCTGAAATCTTAAATTAAGCATTTCTTCATTAAAAAAATCTAGCTTTGTTTCCGCCAAAAAAGCTATATTTTCAAGACGACGGTGTTATCCCTAACAGCGCGCTCCCCCTTTTACTCTATCAGAATATGTTAGAAGAAAAGGGAGAACAAGCGGCAAGGTGGCTGGAAGAAACATTTGCTTCCAACAATTGGACCAACAGCTGGCGATGGGGCGTATATGATTTTCACCACTACCACAGCAATACACACGAAGTATTGGGAGTCTATAGTGGACAGGCTCTCATTCTGCTGGGCGGAGAAAAAGGTGAAAAGGTGAAGGTGAAACCGGGAGATGTCATCATCATTCCCGCGGGTGTGGGCCATAAGTGCCTAAGTCACGACAATCAATTTACGGTAGTGGGTGCCTATCCCAATGGCAGGAGTCCGGACCTGCTAAAAGGAGAAAAGGGAGAACGGCCAAAAGCGGATCAAAACATTGCGCAAGTCCCTTTACCAGAAGCCGATCCCCTGCTGGGAAAAGACAAGGGATTGATAAAGATTTGGGACAAGCAAGGTCGTCTTTGACCCCTGTAATCCATTTTCCAGAAAAACCTGAATTAAATAGGCTATTTGCGGTATTCGACGAATCAACGTTTCATTTTTACAAGCGGTGCAGCAAAAGGAAAATCAACGCATTTCCGAAAAGCAGCGCTTAATTCCTGGCTTTAGCCTGCTTTTTTTGCAAAACCACTTCCATGGTATAATTTCCTCGTTTTGGTAAACGGATGCTTCCTCGATCTTGATCTATTTTGTTCCAGCGCTTGCCGTCAATCCGTACTTTTTTTATATCGTAATTGAGATCCTCCAATAACAAGGGAAACAGCTTTTCAGTAGTCGCTGAATTGATGTGATAAAACAGGGTAACAGGCTGCTCATTGACCCAATAATCCAGGTAGAGCATGTTCAAGAATCCGTTTTCTACAGCATGATAGGAAGTTTTTGTCACCACCCCTTTACTGCTGTTGATAAAATTACCTTGTTTATCCACACTCAAATAGGTTCCACCTTTTTGTTTATCAATAAAGTTATTGTTCCAGAAAGAAGCGCCCCTTTTAAAATTACTCAAGGATTCTTCCTCGCCAAAAAGGGCGTAAAGGTACAGTTGAAACATATTGCCATAGGCTTGCACCCACCAAGGGCTGTCATCGCTATGACTTTCCGGATTGTCAACTCTGAGTTTATGGTACCAAATCCCAGCGTCTTTGTCAAAAGCGTATTTTAAAAGATGCCCGTTCAGTCTTAAGGCCTCCTCCTTATAGTTTTCTTTTCCGGTAAGCGCATACAGGCGCATAAGCATCCAGGCCACTTCCACATTATGGCCTGTATTCATCATTTCGTTCCTTTGTTGAAGGGAATTCCAATTTCGATCGTAGCCCTCCATAATCCAGCCGCTTTTTCTATCCTTCATCTGGGACAAAGTCATCTCCAGTAGTTGTTCACTTTTCTGTAGGTACTTTTCCTCCCGCGTAGCAGCGTATAGGTAGAGTAAATAACCCGAAACAGGTGCCAATTGGGGAGAAAAAACCTTATTCGAGTTTTGGATACGGAAGTCTCGATTCAATCTTCGGAAATAACCACCGTCATTTTCATTATCCCAGGCATGGTTTTCCATAATGTCGATACTTTTGTCCAGGTAATGTTTCACCTCTTTATCCCGGGTTACGATATAATACATGGCCAGGCCAGTAATGGCATAGGCGTGCATGAACATATCCTTGTCCATAGAAACGGCATTTCCTGAGCGATCCAGTTCATGGAACCAGCCACCGTATTGGTGATCCCAGCCGTGTTTGATTAAATAATCAAAGGTTTCCTGAGCCAGTTCGAGGTAATTTTCATCTCCTGTTACATGGTAGCCCACTGCATAGGAAAAAAGATGCCGCGCGATCATGCCCGGATATTTCTCCTGCTTTTCCCCTACTTTCCAATCTTTATCGAGAAGGGTGTGGAACGATCCAAATTCCTTGTCCCGGGCAAAGTTAGTCCAGGGTTCCAGTACATCGTCTATTACCTGTTGTTTCCAATAATCGCCACGCATTAGATCCTGTGCATAAAGCGAATGGCTGATAACTAAAAAAAATGGGATGAAAATAAATGTTAAATAGGGTTTAAAAATCGGTTTCTTCATTTTCTTAAAATTACTCGTAATTAAAATCGCATTACCTTAGCGGTTCAAATTCAATACTA
Organism: Cyclobacterium sp. SYSU L10401; assembly: GCF_010993705.1. Taxonomy (GTDB): domain Bacteria; phylum Bacteroidota; class Bacteroidia; order Cytophagales; family Cyclobacteriaceae; genus Cyclobacterium. The sequence goes on from NZ_WOFO01000002.1 coordinate 517,177, forward strand.
AATGTTTATGGTGCAAGAATCAATAGAGGATTCATTTATCTATGGAATTACGCTCCATAAGTACCCAAAACCAGTTGGATTTCTGGTTGGGTACCAGCTTATCCCAGGTCATATGCCAATATATTTATCATTGGTAGATTTGTCAATAACTTCCGCAGGATCCACAAGTTTGGCTTAAGCCATATAAGCATTGGTATTAAAAACTACTCAATACCCCCAAAAAACTCCTCCAAATCCAGTTTAAACCTCTTGATCACCTTGGATTCCACCACATCTCCTGAAGTAAAAAGCCGTGAGGGGATGTATTTTCCGTCGACAAGGCTGTAGATAAGCAAATCCTGCGTCTCGGGGTGGATGATCCAATATTCCCAGACACCGTTGGACTCGTAGAGATTAAATTTATATTTCAGTTCGACTTTACTATTACCGGGGGATAGAATTTCCACGATCAGGTCGGGGGCTCCGATACAGCCCCGCTCATCCAGTTTTTCGGTATCGCAAATCACGCAGATATCCGGCTGTACCACATCGTGGATTTCCTTATCCTCTTTAGATTTTTTCGGGAATCGGACATCAAAGGGTGCGGAATAAACCTCGCATATTTTTCCTTTTAAAAACCCTGCCAATCGATAGGATAATTCGACAGATACTTTTTGGTGAATCCTTTTCGGGGCAGCAGCTGCTTTTTTAAAAATTTTCCCTCTGATTAATTCTACCACTTCCTCCATCTGCCAGGTCAAGTAGTCGGCATAGGAATGGTTGGTGTATTCCAGATCCGGTTCTTTGACGGTATCGTCCTTTTTGGCATTCATGGAATAAATATAATAAATTCAGCCATTATTTGCCATCCTCAACCCACCTTTCGCCGCTTAGGAAATAGGGCAATGGCATCATCGATGATGCGCTGGGGATAGCCCAATCCAGCTCCGGAATCAGTCCCACATCCCGGGTCTCCACCATCCAGCGATCCATTTCTTCAGACATGCTTTTCACCCTGGCTTTGGAGGCCGACTGTTCGACAAGGCTATCTACCTGCCAGGGGTCTGCTCCTGTATCAAAGAATTGTTCCAGGGGTTTGGGTTCGTAAAATAGGGATTGAATTTCATTGGTATTCCCAGCCTCATAAGCCGCCTCATAGGCCCGCCAATTGGCTTGCACCTGGTAGCCGTACCAGGAATCCCTGCCCCTGGGTCTGTGGGGCATAAAGTATTGGATATAATAGTACTTTCCATCGGTCACTGCCCTGGAGAAATCATAGCGTTCGGTCATTCTATCCCTGAAAAAATGAACGAATTCAGGGGATTCAGTGGATTCCTTCCCAAAAAGGACCGTCCCTGCATGATAGCAAAATTGTACAACCGGCCTAATAGCCTGTCTTCATTAATATTTGGGAATGCGGTCAGGGGTACCAAGTACGATTACGAACAAAATGGTTATAGCAGTGATCATCCCAAGGTAAGCATAGAAAACCAAGTTGATGAGGATCAATCTGAAATAAGCATAGAACTCCCCAAAGGCGTATATGCCGGTAGTAGCATTGGTTTTAAGTTTGAAACTTTGCCTTAATTCATAGGATAATAACTTTTTTTCAGCGGTAACTCTTGTCAGACGGTTTAGAACCGTCAGACAAGTAATCACTTACGACCTGGGAGTCTCGCAATGATTAACATGCTGTTTTAAAAGTTAGCGGTTTAGCCATTCTGCTGTAGGGAAAAAATGAATCGCTTTGCTTTTACCTGTCTTCGACTGATTAAACCAACATTTTACCAATAACCTTTAGCATTTAATCCTGTATTAAAAGAGTTTTACTTTACAGGTATAAATTTTTTTAGTGTAATAGTGTTGTTTATTTTATTTATTATAAATAAATTTTTAAGAAAAATAATTATGAGTACTTTTACCCCCCCCCCCCGCAATATTTAAATCGGCCAAGGTTTATTCTATTCTTAGTTTTGGCATCTATCTTTGTTGAAGATTTAATTGGACAAACTGTAAATATTTCAGGTCCGACAACTGTTTGCCCTAATAATTTCCACCCAAGTGGGAACCCAAACCTTAATGGGCATAATTATATGATAATCAGGAAAAATTGGTGCGTACAGCAGAATCAAGATCGGGAAAAGTGAACCTGGATACAAATAATTTGCAACCTGGCACTTATTTTCTTCATATCTATAATGGAAAAGAAGTTTTGTCCAAACAGATAATCGTTAAATAGCTGGATTATGTTATGACCCAGCCAATAAAACTATAACCGAAATGTCACTATCAAAAAAATGTATGCTCTTCGCTTTAATGGGCTTTTTGATGATTGCCCAGAATAAGTTGAGTGCTCAATCTGAGCCGGAGACCGAGGCCGATATTTTCACGGCGAAAAACTCCGTACATGCCGAACTACTTGGGAACTCCGGTTTGTATGGCCTACATTATGGAAGGATTTTTCATCAAAAGGATAAGCTAAAGCTAGTGGCCAGTTTGGGTTTCTCTTTGCAATTTCAAAGAGAAATCCAACCCATTCACTCTGGCTATGTGATACCTATTTTCCCGGTGGAGGTTACGGCCTTTTGGGGAAGGTCTAGGCACCATTTGGAAGTAGGTATCGGCTATACTGCTGCGCTAAACAGACGCTTCATCTTTGATGAGAATTATCCAAATAACATAAGAGAACAGGTATATTTAAATCAAGCTTTGGTACCCAGGATTGGGTATAGGTATCAAAAACCAGAAGGAGGGTTTTTATTCAGGGTTGGATACACTCCCATTATTGACATTAGTAGTTCGAATTCCTCAGAAAACATATTCAATATTTTCCCATATTGGTTTGGAATCAGTTTAGGACATAGTTTTTAAAAGATGTCACTAGCCAAAAAAATATATTCTGCGCTCTCTTTTCTATCCTGAAAAGGTCTTGGCGGACAAACTATATGCCACCCCATAATACGGTTCGGCAATTGTGATTGTAGAAACCCTAAACATTGAAATGGGAAAGGACCTGAACTTCTTCAGACCGATTTCAGGCCGGTTCTTGATAAGGTAAATACAAATATTCGTATCCAAAAGGTATTTCAAAACGTTTCTCTTTGCTGGATGGGAGGTTGGTTTCGTCCTTCTTCGAAATAATCATCCGAAAATGAGGTAAGACTCTGCGTTACCATTTCCCATGAACTGGCTTTAGGGCTGAAAAATAGCGAGGATCCTATCCTGCGGATGTAGAATTGCTTTTCATCCGTATTGAATTCCTTTGGCAATCTGAGGGCCTGACTATTTCCACTCTTAAATACTTTAGCTGTCTTTTCCATAATCAATTCCGAAGGTTTTGTATATACGCATTAGTATACACAGATATACGAAATGAAACGAACCCAGTTGTTTGTAAATCAACGACTTTCCTGAAAATTCTCAGCCGGCAAAAAATATTTTTTTCGGTAGGACACAGGTAATTTTCAGATCCCTACTCGATATCTTCAAAAAACTCCTCCAAATCAAGTATAAACCCTTCGATCACTTTTGACTCCACCACATCCCCAGAGGTAAGCAGACGTGAGGGTACATAATTTCCATCAATCAGGCTATAGATGAGTAAATCCCGGGTTTCGGCATGGATAATCCAATATTCCTGCACCCCATTTGCCTCATAAAGCTCAAATTTATGTCTCAGTTCGGTTTTGCTATTGCCCGGAGAAAGGATTTCCACAATCAGATCAGGAGCTCCAATGCAGCCCCGATCATCCAATTTTTCCAAATCGCAAATCACACAGATATCGGGCTGAACAACATCGTAAATTTTTTTATCTTCTTTGGAAGACCTTGTAAACCGCACATCGAATGGGGCGGAATAAACCTGGCATTTTTTTCCTCTCATAAAATTACCTAACCTTAGAAATAGCTCCCCGGAAACTTTTTGATGAATCCTTTTCGGAGCAGCGGCCGCTTTTTTAAAAATTTTCCCCTTGATCAATTCGACCGCTTCATCCATCTGCCAGGTCAGGTAGTCGGCATAGGAATAGTTGCCGTATGCCAAATCCGGTTCTTCGACTATATCGGGTTTTTTGGTATCCATGATATAAATATACCGATTTTAAGCCTTTGAAGAAAGATTGACATCGTCCTTAAGGAAATTTAGCTCCTGATTTTCAAAAAAGGGCAAAAGGCCGGGTTTCGGGTACTTGTTACATCAGGAGGAAAAGTATACTCTGTATTTCATTAGGTGTAAAATAGTTCTATTCAGCCCCTATCATTTCCTTTCAATACACCTTTCTCCGTTTTGGAAAAAGTGCGATCGCATCATCGATGATGCGCTGGGGATAGCCCAATTCGGCGCCGGGATCACCTTCGGCAAATTCCTTTTCTTTAAAATGCTGCCAGTCTTCCAGTTTAAGGCGATCATCAGTATAACTGTATTGAAAAGCATTGAGGGCCTGGAGTAAAACGTAGCCGTTATCGGTAGCGTTTGCTTCCTTCATGATGGCTTCAAAGGCTGCCTCAGGGTCTCCACACACTCCAAGCGCCTGGGCAGCCATGATTCTATTGGCTGCAGATTCATCCTCCCGGATCATGGCCCTTAAACTATTCTGAATCCTGTCGCTTTGATCCGGATGAAGAAAAACCCCATAAGCTCCCCAATAACGGATGATGGGGTCATTCCTTTTCAAATACTTCAGTAAATGTCCAGCTTTATCAGCCGTAGCAGCCTTCGCTGCTTTCAGTATTTTCCGGATCTGATAATCCTTACTTTGCGCATATTCATAAAGGGTGGCATGTTTCTTACCTGTTCCTACCAGTTCATGAAACATGGGCTCCGGAATCAGTCCCACATCCCTGGTCTCCACCATCCAGCGATCTAGTTCTTTAGACAGGCTTTTCACCCTGGCTTTGGATGCCGGCTGTTCGACAAGGTTATCTACCTGCCAGGGGTCTGCCTCTGTATCAAAGAATTGTTCATGGGGTTTGGGTTCATAAAATTGGGACTGAACTTCATTGGTATTCCCTGCTTCATAAGCCGCTTCATAGGCCCGCCAATTGGCTTGCACCTGGTAGCCATACCGGGAATCCCTGCCCCTGGGTCTATGGGGCATAAAGTTTCGGATATAATAGTCCTTTCCGTCGGTCACTGCCCTGGAGAAATCATAGCGTTCGGCCATTCTATCCCTGAAAAAATGGACAAAATCAGGGGATTCAGTGGATTCCTTCCCCAGAAAGGACCTTCCTTGCATGATGGTAGGAATGTCACAACCGGTAATGGAAAGCAGGGTTGGTGCCAAATCCACAAAACTTACCAGGGATTCATCCACACTTCCGGAAGGCAGCGGCGACAAGTGTTCCCATTTTTCAGGAAGGTGTACCATCATGGGCACCTGGGTGCCTACATTGTAAATGTACCGCTTGGAGCGGGACAATTGCCCGCCATGATCCGAATAGAAAAAAACAACCGTATTTTCTGCAAGGCCTGCCGCTTCCAGTTCCTCCAACAATTCCCCTACCTGAGCATCCATCAAAGTGATCAGGTCGTGAAACCTCGCCCAATCTTCCCTGATTTCGGGTAGATCGGGGTGGTAAGGGGGCAATTCGATATCCGCCGGATCAATCCGGGGCTTTTCCGGGATCATTCCATTTTCTACATAGGATTGGATCCTTTCCTCGTTAAGCTGACTTTCGTGGGTAACCGTAAGATTGAAAACAGCAAAAAATGGCTGCGCCTCTTCCCTGTTTTTATAATGCGCATCGTTACTGGATTCGTCCCAAAGATCGGGGTCATTGATGAAATTGGAATTGTAATCTTTCTTGCTGTTGTTGGTACAATAATAGCCTGCCTCCCTTAAAATTTTAGGGTAGGCTGGAATCTGTTCCGGCAACTGCACCCTAGTGCGCATTTGGTGCGTGCCGGTGGTAGAAGCATACATTCCCGACAGGATGGTGGCCCGGGCTACCGCACAAACAGGGGCATTGGCAAAGGCATGACTATATTGGATAGACCTTTTGGCCAGTCTATCCAGGTTTGGTGTATGTGCCTGTGCAAAGCCATAGCTTCCCAAGTAAGGGCTGATGTCCTCACAGGTGATCCAGAGTACGTTGGGTCGGTCTGGGGTCATTTGCCGGGCCAGGACTCCCTTGCTGAGCAAAAGAATAAGCAGGACCAGCGATACCCTTCCAAAACGATCTAAACCAATCATTTTAACGTACTTCCTTCGATGGGTTTTGGAAATTCCCGCATGGGACTGTAGCGCAGGTAAGAATCAAACACTTCCGGATCGGGGCCTACTACCCGGGGATCTTCTGTTTCCCGTAACTCGGCCAGGAGGGCCTGCCTCAATTCCTCTTTGATTTCAGCATATTCCGGATCGTCGGCCAGGTTATTCATGCAACCGGGATCTGATTGGATATTATAAAGTTGCACTTCCGGATTTTTTTCGAAGGCTGCTTCAAAAAACGGCCGCACATCCTCCTCATCCCGGTTTTCTACCAGATAGGATTTGGTAGGAGCCGCATCCACATCGGTAAAGGCCCAATCGGAATGGTGCTCGCCCTCTTCGTCAATCCCATAAAGGGGCAGCAACTCGTTTTCGTTTTCCGGATCAATACGTTGGGGAGCTCCTGCCGGCCAGCGATCGGGTTTCATATTCCATATCAGCAAGTGGTCCTGGCTGCGGATGACCCGTTGTGGGTAGCCCCAATTTTGGTAACGAGATGCAGAATGACGTTCACGACCTGAAAAAGCATATTTCCTGGAGGGATCTATGTCACCATGCTCCTCGGACTCCAATAAATGCCGGAGACTTTTTCCGGTGATGGGCAACATGCCTTCATCACTGGTTTCGGTCAGATCCAGAATGGTAGGGGCTAAATCGATAAAATTAATGGGATCATTCACCACTCGCCCGCCTGGAAATGCCTGTGGATACCTGACAGCAAAGGGGACATGGATACCATAATCGTAGCCATTGGCCTTCGCTCTCGGGAAAGCCATACCGTTATCGGAAGTGACGATGATGATGGTATTTTCCAATTCGCCTGTTTCTTCCAGGTATTCCAACATGTATTGCAGGTGCTGGTCAAACCATTCGATTTCGACGGCATAGTCCAAAAGATCGCCCCTTACAATGGGGTGGTCGGGCAGAAAGCCGGGAACTTCCACATCGGAAAGTTTTTTATCGGTGCGTTTCCAGGAATCCTGCTCAAAGGCACGGTGGGGTTCCGTGGCACCGTACCAAAAGAAAAAAGGATCATCGGCTTCCCTTACATTTTCCATGAAATACTTAAAGTTTTCAAAATAATTCAGGGTATTTATCTGATTGGCAGGTCGGGCATCTCCTTCGGTTCCTGGTTCATAGCGGATATTGCTATGAGCAATTCCGGCAGCATCGGTTTCCCTCCATAGGGAGTCATTTTCATCCCGGGCATACCGGAAAGGGGAGACTCCCTTTCCGGTTCGACCCGTGATATAGCCATTTTTATCCAGCAAATCCACAAAAGGCACATGCTTCTTTAGCCAGGGGGCTGCATGCTGTCCGGATTGCTCGTTTTGCCAATGGTGGCGGCCGGTAATGATGCTGCTCCGTGAAGGGGCACATCCGGGTGAACCGGCGATACAATTGGTAAAATAAACCCCTTCCCTTGCTACCCTGTCAAAGGCAGGAGTCTGGACAAATTTACTGCCCGCAAAGCTGGTATGGGCAAAGGACTGGTCATCGCTGATCACAAATAGGATATTGGGGGAGCGTATCTCCCTTTCTTCCTCTGTGGACGAACAGGCAAAAATCAATGGAGCAGCAAATAGGGCAATTATTTTGAGCACATTTTTCATGGATTAGATGCTTGGTTTTAAATTTGTGGATTGTTAATTGGTTTTAATATAATCAAACATTTTGTTTTTCCCTATAGCTGTCAAAATAGAAGGATGTCACCCATTACTCGGCTGCATAGCCGGGATTTTGCGCCAGTTGGGCACCGGTATTCCTTTCGATCTCAGAAAATGGGATTGGGAACAGGTTGTGATACGGCTGTACGTCCACGCCGAAATTGGTCACATCGGGCCTGCCTTCGCAGTACCGGCTTGTTCGTTCGTAGAGTAGGCCCAGCCGGCTAAGGGTAAGGCGCCTTTTTTCTTCCACTCCGAGTTCACGCATGCGTTCATCCAAAATAAAATCGATGTCCACCTCTCCGGGACTTACCGGTCTGGCATTGGCTCTGTCCCTGACCACATTGATGTCGCTGGCTGCCTCTGAGGGTTGATTGTTGCCTATGAAGGCTTCAGCTCTAAGCAGATAGGTTTCGGCCAGGCGTATATGGTATTGGTCACTGTAGGTGGTTCCAGCTGTAGAAGAGTTCAGCAGTTTTAAGGTGGCATCTACATAGAGCTCTGGCGGATGTTGTCCAGGCGTGGTGACTTTGGATTGGTAAGGATAGAAATGCCTGATGGTATCATCCAAAGATCGCCTGAACAAGGGCATGTGATCGGATATGTTTTGACCGTACCATTCGGATTCCGGGTTGTTAAAGGCCACATCCCGGATAAAATTATGCTCCGAATTCCGCATGTCGTCCCAGTCGTAATGCCATATCCCATAATTGAAATGGTTTGTCCCCCTGAACCTGCCAATTCCCCGGCCTCCGGTATAATCCGATACGCCCTGGGACAGGAAAGGGGCAACTCCTGAGGGATCTCTGACAATAAAACTCCAGGGTCTGGGGGCATGGTCTCTTTCCAGTTGGGGGCCTATTTTTGAAGAGGAAGAAATGGCTCCTCCAGGAATGTCCACTTCGTATTGCCACACCCAAATTCCTTCGGTATTTCCTACGCCTCTGTTTTGGTTGTATCTCCTGAAAAGGTCCCAGTACACATCTCCAGGCTCACTGGCAAGGGAGCCAAATCGTTCGGTCATCAATGCCGTATTGGGATCATCAATGACCATACTGGCTGCTGTAATCGCATCGGTCCACCTTTCCAAAGACACATAAACCTCTGCTAAAATATGGTAAGCTGCCAGGTTATTGACCTCTCCATCCCTTACTGCGGTGATCCCAGGCAAGTTAGCGGCTGCAAATTCCAAATCTTCGGCGGCCTGCAGGTAAACTTCCTCGCGGCTTGCCCTGACATAATCTGTTTTGGGAGTACTTACTTCTTCCAGCTCGAGGGGCACTCCACCAAAAAGGTGGGCCAGATTCCGGTAGGCAAAGCCCCTGAACAATTTCGCCTGTGCCTCAATCAGTGTTTTTTCCTGATCGGTCATGACTGAATTTTCCATTCGGTTTAAGATGATGTTGGCACCTGATATCACCCGGTAGTATTGTCGCCAATGGAATTCCACCATTCCGCTGGTAGGCAATAAAGTGGCCAAATAAGAACCGAATCGCACATTGAGTTGGTTGGCTGCATTATACCCCAGGTCTGTTCCATAGATATAATCCAAAGGCCGGTGCTCTCCATCGGATAAAATCACCCTGGATTGGTCATAAAGCGCATATACAGCAGCATTGAAATCCGAAAAGGTAATGTAAGAATTTTCAGGGCTGGCAAAATCCAATGGGACTTCTTCCAAAATGGCAGATTCATCACAACTTGAAATCCCAATTACCAGAATGATCGCATAGAGTATGATATAATTGAATACTTTCATGATTCTTTATTTTAATGATTAAAAACTGACATCCAACCCTGCTGAAAAGCCCTTCATCACAGGCAAGCCAGAGGGATCCAAGCCGCTTCCTGTTTCAGGATCCCAGCCTACCCAATCTGTCCAGGTAGCCAGGTTTTTCCCACTTACAAATAGTTTCAGCCCCTGGATTCCAAACTGCTGAATAAGGTTTTGATTAAACCTGTATGCCAGGGTAACGTCCTGAAGCCTTACGAAACTTCGACTATCGTAAAACCGGTAATCGATACCCGCCACCTGATCCTGTGCCCTGTACTTGGCATCAGGATTGGACGGGGTCCAGTAATCAGCTTCCACAAATAGGTTAGACCTTCGTGCATTATCAGATTGCTGTAAACTTGGATTATTTGCCCCCAAATAACCATTCTTGCCTCCTTGAATGGAATTAATAAAAAAGCGGAAGGTGAAATTTTTATAGCTGAATTCATTCATCAATCCGAATCTAAAGGCCGGTTCGTTTCTGCCAATGATCACCCGGTCATTGGCATCCACTACTCCATCGTTATTTTGATCTATTATCTCATGGGTTCCTACAAAAAATCCCGGAGGGGGTTCTTCACCCAATTGAATGATTCCAGCTGATTCATAGTCATAAATGGAATTGATGGATTCTCCAATAAACAAGCCACTGCCGATCAAATCGTCTTCTACCCCATCCCCGTCAGCATCCAGGCCTAATAAAGAAACGATTCGGTTTCTATTGGAGGAAATATTAAAATTGGAATTCCAGTTAAATACGCCTGAATTCATTACATCACCTTTCAAAACGAATTCCACACCCCGATTAGCGATCTCACCAACGTTCGTAGAGATATTGTTAAAGCCCGTTATTTCTGGGATATTGATGCTGTAGAGCAAATCATTGGTGGTATTTTGATAATAATCCAAGGTACCAGTTAGGCGGCTATCGAACAAAGAAAAGTCAAACCCAAAATTATATCCTGTAGTGGTCTCCCAGGACAAATCTGCATTGGAAAGGGTGGTAACGCGCTGGCCAAAAATGGTGGATCCCCCTTCACCAAAAACATATGCCGGATACAAAGAGACCCTTGCCAGAGAAGCGTACCTACTGGTGAGGTTACCGTTGGTTCCGTAGGAGCCCCTGAACTTCAGGTAGCTGAATACGGATTGGTCCATAAAACCTTCTTCACTGAGCACCCAACCCACACCCAAAGAGGGGAATATCCCGAATTTGTTGTTTTCAGAAAACCCGGAAAAACCATCCCTCCGCACGGTGGCTGTGATCAGGTACTTTTCACTGAAATCATAATTGATCCGACCGGTTTGGTACAGGTAACTTTCATCCCAGGCGCTGGACTGGATCAACTGCAGCTGTCCCAGGCTGAGGTCATTGTATCCCAGGCCTAAATTAGCGTAGTTGGTACCATTTGCCTGAGTACTTTCATTTTTAAGCTCCCTTCGTCCAGCCACCATGGTCAGGTTGATGGTGTGATCGTTGTTGAAGGTTCTTCGGTAAGTTAATATATTATCCAAAGTCCAGTCATAGGCATGGTAGTTACGCTTAAAGGCTAAACCGGCTGCTCCGGCACCATATTCATTGCTCCTATAATGTCTCCTCCAGGTATAATTATTTCCGAAATTTACACGGAAGTTCAATCCTTCTATATAGGGTATTTCAATATCTGCGTAAACATTTGCAAATAGGTTATTCCTTTTGTCAAAATCATTGGATAAGGGACTCAGGAAGGGATTTGCGCGTATGGCACCATCTGGATTGAGGATGACATTACCCTCTTCATCAAAGGGAACAACCAGGGGAGGAAAAGAGGTGATATTTCCCATTGCCGGGATTTCGCCGGAATTATCTGCAAAGGAACCAAATGTCTGTACCCCAAAACGAAAACCTTCTAAAATTTGGTGATCCAGGTTAATTCTTGCGGTGATCCGTTCGAACTGATCGTTCATGATAAAGCCTTCCTGCTTGGTATAACCACCGGAAAGGAAATAGGAGGTAGCTTCGGTGGCTCCCCTGACACTCAAATTATGATTGTTTATAAAGCCTCTCTGGGTTGCGGCATCCCACCAGTCAAAATCTGTCCCGTTTTGAAATCCCTCAAATACAGCGGGTTCAAATAGGGCCGCCACATTGTAATCGGGGTTAGGTTGGGTATAATCTGGCGGAAGGTAGGACTGTTGCCAGTCCTGATCCCGGACTTTTTGAAGAAAGCCCTCCCTGTCCATTAATTCCGGTCTGTTGGTGGGGGTTTGGCTGGTGTAGGTTCCTGTATAATTAAAAATGGGTTTTTGTTCTACTTTGCCACTTTTGGTAGTGATCATGATCACCCCGTTGGCCGCCTGTGCCCCAAATATGGCCATGCTGCTGGCATCTTTCAGCACATCGATCGACTCAATGTCATTGGGATTCAGGTCACTTAGGCTTCCGGTAAAAATAATGCCATCCACCACGATCAACACGTCCTGGTTTCCACTCAGGGTAGTTCTTCCCCTGACGGAAATGGATGGATTCTGCCCTGCCCTGTTGACTTGTCCCACATTTAGGCCGGGAACTGAACCCTGGAGCGATTGGGCAATATTGACATTGGGGGATTCCCGGAATGCTTCAATATCTGCTCTTACTACAGAACCGGTTACATCTCTTTTCTTTTGGGTACCATACCCGATCACCACCACTTCCTCCAGGGATGAAGCATCCTCAGACAGACTGATGTTAATGGTGGTTTGGGAGCCGACTGCCACAGTTTTTGATTCATATCCAATGTATGAAAACACCAAGGTTGCTTCATCCGGAACGGTAAAGGAGTAGTTACCATCTATATCCGTAACGGTACCCGTGCTGGTACCAAGCACTGTTATCGAAGCTCCTGGTAAAGGCTCTCCGTTTTCATCGGTTACCTTTCCGGAAATATCAACCGCAAGATCTCCAAAATCAATGGTAACTGAAGTATTTCCTTTCTCAAGTATTCCGACATGAATATTTTCATTTACCTGGGTGAAACTTAGCGAAGCCTGCCCTCCAATAGCACTGAGAAGCTTATACAGGGAAATCCTGCGTTCATCAATATTGATACGCTTTTCCAGATCCAGCATATCATGGTTGTAGGTAAATTTAAAATCCGTTTTGGATTCAATGGCAGCAAAGAAGCTGGTTAAAGGGGCATCTTCCAGATGAATGGATACCTTTACCTGCTCAATATTTTTTCGTTGCGCATTTCCTGTATTGGCCAGCAGCACCGTACAAAAAAGCAACTGAATCAAGAAACCATGTAACATTCGCCTGGACAGCATAATAAGTTGTCTCCGTATATTTTTTTTCATAATATTGAATAGTTTAAGTGATTGATAACTTGAACGCTTGCCTTTATTTCCTGAAAACATATGAAGGCAAGTTCAGGCAGGACACCTCTCTCCCCAGAAAGGGTCCTGCCCTTGTTTTATCCAGTATCCAATTTTTTCATGTTTTTGTTATTTTGGGTTGTACAATGTTACTTTTCTGTTTTCTATATGGTATTGCATGCCAGAAGTGATAAATATCCCCCTTAATACATTTTCAAGGGTTTCCTCTTTGTAAATACCGGAATACTTCCATTCCCTGGACACTTTCCCATTTGAGCTTACTTCTACGCCGTACCAATTTTCAATTTTTCGCTTCACCTCCCGAAATGAAGCTGACCTGAAAACCAAAATTCTGTCTTTCCATCCGGTCACTTCCAATGAATCAAAGCTTGTTTTGGAAAATTTCCCATCTTCTTTGATGGCCAGCATTTCTGCAGGGTTTAACCGAACCTGATTGCCCTTCTGGTCATTTACCTGCACTTTGCCGCTTACCAAGGCTACGGACAGGTCTTTGTCCGCCTCTTTTACATTGAAAGAGGTACCTAGGACTTTAATTTCGGTATTTTTGGCAAAAACACTGAAGGAAGACCCATTCTTTTTGACTTCAAAAAAAGCTTCCCCTTTCAATCTGACCCAGCGATCTCCCTGATTAAATGATTTCGGATACTCCATTTCACTGCCGGAATTGAGGAATACCCTGCTGCTGTCTGCCAGAGTAATGATAGATCTTTTTCCCAGAGGGACCGTTCTCCTCACAGTGATTTCTTCCTTTTCGACGGGAACTTCCGGTTGCACTCCCACAATCATATGGGAATGGACCATCCAGCCACAAAACCCAAAAATCAGGATGGCTGCAATATTTTTAAGGGGATAGAACGAAAACCAGGATTTATTTTTGAGTTTCCTCTCAGGTATTGGATGTCCAGCTTTGATAATGTTCTCAAAGCTTTCCACATACATTTCATCTGAAAGTTCAGGAGAATTGGCATATTTAACAGATCTTATGATGGATGCTGCTTCTAAAACCATATCTCTCTTTTCAGGATGTTGTTGCAGCCACTTTTCCCAAAAATGCCGGGTGTTTTTATCCGGATTTTTCACCCATTGGATAAAAAATTCTTCTAAAAGAAAATCAATGATATCGTAGTCCTTATACTTCATTTTTAATTTAACCAGTCTAAACAATCGGCTTGATTCGTTATTATTTTTGCAAAATGTCTTTTAAGGTCGCCAAACCGCGGTAAATGATTTTTCTTGCCGATTTTACTTCGCTGAACTCCATGGTATCAGCAATTTCCCTGTAACTCAACCCCTCTTCATACAGTAATAAAATGGCCTGCCTTTGCCTGGTTGTAAGCTCAGTTAAGGCCTTTTTGATTTTTTGCCTGCATTCCTCATCCCTTTCCCGATGTATCAATACCGACTCATGGGATAAGGTTATCGGGAAGTAGTTATCGTTTTGATCCAAACCATCCTTTCCTAATTTTGAATCCTTTTTCAGTTTTCGGATAATTTCCCGCTGCAGGGATTTGAACAAATACCCCTTTATATTTTGAACGGTACTCAAGCTGCCCCTTTTGTCTCGTAACTGAATAAAAATATTTTGCACACAATCCTGGATCAAACCGGTATCACAGGTGATCTGGGAGCCGTACCGGAACATGCTTTTTACATGAATTCTGTAGATATAATTAAAAGCCAATTCATTTCCCTTGTCAAAAGCGGACCATACCTCTTCATCTGTTTTGTTCTCAAATTGCAGCAGAGAATCATTTTGCTTCAAAGACAAAACCAGGTTGGTTGGGGATAAATTTTCCTTCTTTTGGGGTTTCATTGGGTTTAATAAATTCGGCTTGCTATGGTAAGGAGTACCCTTCCATTTAAAATGACCCCATAATATTGTAAAAATTTAAAAAAAATTTGAGAATTATAAAGGTTATTTTAACAATTAATAGAATTTCCTACCGATTGCTATCGAAGTTGGACGCATAGATTTTGATACGGGGGAGATTAAATTGAAATCAACTCGCCTTTTTGTGTTCCCCCCTATGGCTTTGGTCAAAAATATAAAAGCCAGGATGGCCGGATATTCGGGAAATTTTCAGGAATTGAAATGGCATAGGGACCTTATCTTTTTCAGGACGATTTCAGGCTTCGTTTTGATAAGGTATATACAAATAATACATAAAATGGCACGAAATAAAAGCAAAACAGGTTTACTGTAAATTAACTGCTTGCCTGAATTCTTTTAGCCCGCAAACGAATACATTTCTACCGGGTGGAAGAGGGAAAGGTTAAAACACTACTCGATATCCCCAAAAAACTCCTCCAAATCCAGTTTAAACCGATTGACTCCGCCATATCGTGAGAGGTCAGCAAGCGCAAAGAATGGTATTTTCCGTCGATAAGGCTGTAGATCAGCAAATCCAAAACACCCATCATCAAGCCCTGAAAGTAGTCCGCCCATTCAAACCTGTACTGATCAATGGTACCCGAAGCTCAAACGGGCCTATGGGAATGCCTGGTGCTTCACTTCCTGTTTGTCTGCTTTTCCAATTAATACGTAGTCACCATCCAGCCGATCGGCATAGATTTCAATAGATCACTAACTACGTGCAGTTATTGAGGGGGTAAGACAAAGCATTACCAATTCCACAGTAATTGTTTAGCTCAAGTGGAAAAGTTGTGCCGCATTACCGCCGAGTATTGCTGCCTGCTCCTGTGCCGAGAGGTGCGAAAGATACCCCAGCAGGTCTTGACGGTAGCCGTGGTAGGAATCTGGTGTTGCATCTCCATTAAACCCTCCGCCATAAATCATCCGCTTGGCGCCCCAGGCGCTGGTCAATTGGCGGATGATCGGCCGTATATCCTGATGCGGATAGCGCTCTTCTGTAGGAATCGACGAAAGCTTCATCACCGTGTTGGGAAAGTCAGCCCAGCGTATTACCCTGGCATGCTCCTCCGGTGATCCCTGAAACGGACGCCCAAGATGGTCGATGATCACAGTGGTGTCAGCGAATTCCCGAATGTAAGGCTCGAAGCCTGGAGCATAGCGGGGTTCGAAATGCAGTTGCACAGCAACCCCGGCATCGGCTACACTACGCCACCATTTACGGAGTTCCGGTTTCCCAAACGGGGGCAACCGATCTGGAGCGTAAGCATGAACCCGGGAGGCAATAATTTTCCCTTCGCGATCCTTTAAAAATGATGGCATGGCAGCCAGCGATTTCGGCCGGTCAGCAAAAAACAGGCAGGTACCCTTCAGTCGACCCCCACCAACTTCCAGGCAATGGTCCAGGTAGCGATGGTCGTCCTGGTAGGGTTCCGGATGGACGACAATCGCGTACGATACCCCTGCGCCTTCCATACAGCTCAGCAGATGTTCCGGGGTGGCAGCGGAAACGGGTCGGTAAGGTCCATTGGGATGATACGGGAATTCCTGACTGTCAGCGCCAGCAAAACAGTGTAGATGGGTATCGACGACCGATGGATTATTCCGGGTCTTATCCAATCCCGACATCGAGGTCAGCGCAAGGCCCGCAAGTGATCCGCCTAAGATACCCAAACAGTCACGGCGGCTGATGCCATTGATCGGGTTGCTTCGTTTTGACGGGCTTCGTTGCCCGCCGAAATAAACGGCTAATGAGTCGTTAGTGGTGGCAAAAGGTTTCATTCTCAAGGCTATATGGGTTTGGGATTACATGAGTAAAAGTTACTACAGTCTTGTTTAAAAGCCAAATAAATAGAAGAATGAACCGGTATTAATTTTTTCTTAGCAAAGCATTTGGCTTGAGTAGATACACACGTACTGTTTCAACGGGTTTATCGGGATTCATCCATTATTCCGCCCCTAAACCGGACGCTGTCCCAATTTCAATTCCCGTTTACGTCAAAGATAATTTGACAGGTGCTTTTTGTTGGAAACGTTTCGGATGCTGCGCTGCTTTTTTTTAAAGACCTTACCTTCAATCAGTTCCGGCCACTCTCTTGTGTTCCGGGTTAGGTAGTCGACCAGGGATGCCGGGTGTAATCCCAATCCGATTCATTCACGGAATCGGATTTTTTGGCTCCAATAGAACAAACGAAGTGATTTTCGCACATAGAAAGCGGACCAGTTGGGTGAAAAATGCCTTTACGGATGCGATCAAGACGCTCAGACCGCCCGCCGTCGGTAGCGGTTGCTGCCAGCGCATGCATCGAACCGGGCATCTGCTGCCTCCATGGGTATCGCTAAACAAGCACAGCGAAATCCGGCAATAAACCGGGCATGACTACGTGTACGGCATAGTGCGATAGCTGCAGGTAAAAGGGGTTTCCCGCACGCACCTGCCTTTCCATAAAGTTGATACCCCTTCGTGTGATGGAGGCGCTACGCTTGGGATCATTGGTAAGAAATACCGCCTCCCATTTATCGTCCTTTCCGGTCATTAAATTGCCGTGTGCATTCCGGATATCGCCGTCGCTTTCGTCAAAGCCCAAATCTTCGGGGAAAATTTCCGCCCGCAAATCCCATTTACCAAAGTGTGCGGCCCGGTACCGGGCATCAATGCCTTTCAGCATCGATGGAATGGTCAACTGGGGAGCATTCGACCGGGGATCATGCGTAGCCGGGAAGGTCTCGTCCCCCAGCCTCGCGGGCGTTTGTCCAAATAGGATGCTCCTTCGGGTAGGCGAGCAAATGGCCGCAGGCGCATAGGCACGAGTAAAGCGCATCCCCTCCCGGGCCAGGCGATCCATGGAAGGCGTTTCAAAAAAATCGCTTTTGGATGCCGGAATACGGTCGTCCATGCCGATGGAAGTGCTACTCCACCCCTGGTCATCGGTGAGGATAAATATGAAATTGGGAGGATTTATCTGTTTTGAAGTCGAAAAGCTGCTACTAGCTGCCGTGCACAGCAACAACAAAAGGGGAAAAACAAAACAAGCATTTTTCATGATAAGTAGATTTGCCTATAATTTGGTTCATTTTGATCAAAAAACAGTCCTTCACCCTACTCTTTAGCGGATGGATCTGGCTTTGTATCCCCTACCCTAATTTTCCGTTCCAGAAACTACTCCCTAACTTGTTGTTTTTCCGATTCGTATATTTTATATGAATTAGTTTGTTCTTTTCAAAAGAATCATCTGAAAGAGTATCTGGTATTCTACCAAAGTTCTTCTCCGTAAGACCATCCTTCGCGAACAGGTTCTTTAATATATGCATCTAGCTCTGGACGACCAATGGCCTTCATGTTTTTTTCGTCGTATTTAATGGTTCCGCCAAACCGTTGAGCAAGTACACCAACCAATCCCATTTCGGTTAAGTCTGCACCATAATCGAAGTTTGAGCCCGGTAAGGTGTCGTTTTTAATGGCAGCCACCCACTCTTGTACGGGTTTTTCTTCTTCCACTCTTGGAATGGTTTCTGCTGGTTTATTCTTTTGGAAATCGATCCATTCTTCTTCAGGAACAAGTAACCGGGGATTATTTGGACGACCTCCATGGTAAAGTGTCTTTTTCGAACCAATCATGATCATCCCATTTTCCGGCATTTCTTCAAGCCCATACTCCTCCTTCAATTCGGGTTTGCCCATGCCTTCAATCCATTTCATGGTAACAGGTGGTTTCGTACCGCGAGCTCCAAATTGCCAGGTTATCGTTGATTCCTGTGCAATCATACTATGATCAGGAACTTCAGGGTTTGGTATCACTGCATCTACGGTATGTGGCATGCCCAGATCCAATGCCCAAAAAGGAGCGTCTAAGGTATGACAACACCAGTCGGCCATTGCTCCGCTACCAAAATCGTAAAAAGTTCTCCATGACTTAGGTGCATATTCATTATTAAAAGGACGATCAGCTGCGGGACCTTTCCATAAATCCCAATCCAATTCTTTGGGTACTTCATGTACTGGAAATGGGAACCCCTCCGGCTTCGAAAAATATCCATCCGGACTAAAAGTTGTTGGGCCTCCCCATCTAATTACTTCTTTTACCTCTCCAAGAACACCTGCATCATACCATTCTTTTACTAATCTGATTCCGTGGGTTGTATGCCCTTGATTTGCCATTTGCGAAACAATACCATAATGTTTTGCTGCTTTTTTCATGGTACGGCATTGCCAAATATTATGCACCAGTGGTTTTTCGACCAATACATGTTTCCCAAGTTGCATGGCAGCCATTGCCGCTGGGAAATGGGTGTGGTCAGGCGTAGCTATCATAACGGCATCAATTTCGTTGGCCATTTCGTCAAACATCCGCCTGAAATCTTTGTATTTTTTAGCTTTAGGCACCGTTTTGTAGGCATTTTCAGTCATTCTGTCGTCAACGTCACACATGGCCACAATATCCTCTACGGCAACCTGGCTCCAACTCGCACGACCTCTGGCTCCTACACCAATCATTGCAAAACGCAATTTTGTACTTGGCGGACGTTCGATAAAATTAGGAATAAATAATGCTCCTAAACTGGCTGTTGAAGCTGATTTTAGAAACGTTCTTCTTGTTGATTTCATTATATTCTTTGATTTGGGTATAACTTGACTATCTAATTTAAAAATCCAAATTAGTGATTTTTGAGCGAATTTTAGCACCGGCAATAAAGCAAAAGCTATTTAATCGTAGCCTATTTGGTTTAACTTCAGTCAAATCACCTAATTTTTTTGACTTTTGGGCGTAAAATGACTGTGATTTGTATAGGTTGAGTTAACAGAAGAAACCTCAACCATATACTCCTGGGTTGATCCTCATATTTTTTCCTCTTTCCTTTTTTGATGCCACTTCGATCAGCTTATCAATTTGCTCCCGGTCGGCTTTGTAACAATGATCTTCATATAATTTTATTTCTATTTGATGTCCACATCTGGTTATTTTGGCCGGATATCGAGATATTCCAGTCAATAAATGACTGGTGTTCTTTCTGTAAGGCCGGAAAGGATATAATTTTGACTTTTTAAATGGATTCCCACAGTTCCAATCCTCGGGGGAAATTAAAACTGCAGATAGACCGGCCGAGGTCTTGGATAAAAATCTATATTTAGTACTCAGTAAACAGATCCACTGGGATGAGCTGGTGAACATGTACAACAAACGAAACTCACCTAAAGCAACCGGCAGGCCTGCCCTTTACCCAAGAGTCTTGATCGGAGCAGTGATTATTAAGCATACCGAACACCACCTAAATAGGCTGTCCACTTGGTTCCGCGAAAAGTAAAATTAGGCCTGTGGTAAGTATCATCAATTTTATCATTGTCATCAGCCCTACTATTGGTGGTCTTTTGCAGCTCCTCCTCGGGATGGGTTCCCACAAACTGGGACCCGTTATCGCTGGCAAATAGCATGATGGTGTTTTCCTTAAGCCCCAACCTTTCCAGTTCATCCAAAAGTTGTCCAATATAATGATTCAATTTGTGTACATAATCGCCATAAAGTCCAGCTTTGGTTTTACCAATAAAACTGGGATGCACGGAAAGAGGAATATGAGTAATTTAAGGGGAGAAATAAAGAAAAAAGGTTTACTACTTTGTGCGGTTTTATACACTTGAAGATAATGGATACTCTTTTCCGTCAAGTAAGGTAAAAAGTCTTCCAATGGAATTTTTTTTAGGTCTTCTGTCCAGGTCGCCGCTTCAATCGTATATAAATCATGCAGGATAGCCCCCATAATCCTATTGTCGTTAAAAATCCAACTTGGAACATTTTTGGCTGGGTGTAAATTATTGGGAAGGCAATAATCCCAACCGAAGTTTTAAAGCTCATTTAGTTATAAGTAGCATGGTAAAACTATTTTGGATTTATATGTTCCTCCTGGCAGGTTCGGACCATCAGCAAGAGGGGCCAGACGACCAGCATGTCATCTATGTAAGCAGTATTAGCTGGCATACCGGGATAGTGGTGCCGGGATACGTTTTCCCTGATAGCCTGTGGAGGGAGGACCATAACTTTGCAGCAACTTCTTATCTGGAAATTGGATGGGGCGATAGAGATTTTTTTACCCACGAAGGGTTCAATCTCTGGTTTGCATTTAAGGCTGTATTTTGGCCTACTTCTTCAGTACTGCATATTAATCCCATCCATGGGCGGGTAGAAAACCATTATTTCGATACGGATGTGGTAAGGATAACACTCAATGAGGAACAACTTCAAAGGCTCAGGGGCTATCTTGTGGCGGAACTTGAACTGGATGAAAATGGGAAAATAATTCCAGTCGCAGAAGGCATATATCGTGCAAGTAATTTTTACAAAGGAAGCTCATCCTACTATTTTCCAAACAATTCAAATGTTTGGGTAGCAAGGGCGCTTAAGAGGGCAGGCTTTTCAATCGGCCCAATCTGGCACCAAACTACCGGAAGCATATTGAACAAAGTCCAGGATTTTGGTGATCTGGTGGTGGAAGGTGATTAGAAGAACATGTTCGCCTGGCTTTCATCTTTTCCAGGATTGAAGGTGATTATAAACATCAGTGGTTGATCGTCATAGGGATTTTCAAATTCGAATACTGAATCTAGAGGCTCACCCGGCTGGCTGATTTTTTGCTCGCAGACAAATCTTTCCACTTGAAATTGATATAAATTCCACTTTCCTTTATCGCTGGCTTCAAGGTGGAATTCATTATCGGTGTTTTCCATCTTTAATTTTTGCTCTTGGATAAAAGCCCCGGACATTCTTGCCGCTTCCCAGGTATTTATGGTACTGAAAATGGCATCGGTTACCCCATTTTGAGCCAGCTGGTTAAGCTTCAGGTTAAAGGCAAATCTGGCATCAAAACCTGCTGCCCGAGCCAGGTAACCATTCGGTGTCTTCAATACTTGTTTGTGCATTCATACTAAACCATCCCAGCATGGCGGGGAGCAGGTTGCGCCGGTAATAATCTTGGTTCATCAATCTGTACTGGGTTTGACTTTCCCGAATCCCTTTCGGTATGGCCACAGCTTTTTTAAAAATCTTCTCTTTGATCAGTTCCACCACTTCCTCCATCTGCCAGGTCAGGTAGTCGGCATAGGAATGGTTGGTGTATTCCAAATCCGGCTCTTTGACAGTATCGGGTTTTTTGCCTTCCATGGAATAAATATACTGAAAATAACTAAAAAATTAACAATGATATTAAACACCTTTAGGAATTTGGTTGACATTATATTTTTGTAAAAAAAACAAAGCTTTGAACTACTATCCCCCTCAAAATTTTTCAAATTCTTCAGACTTTTTGTATCTTTAGAAAGCAATTTTTGTACTGTAACTTACTAAAAAATAGTTTTTTAAGCTAAAAGCAGCCACAATTTTTACTTTATAGAATGTTAGTCAACAAAAGGGGAACATAAACTATAGGATAATTATGATGGATAACTTCAACATCAATCGCAGAAAATTTATTTCAGTCGGTGCCGCCTTAAGTTTGGGGATTCTTTTACTGGGAAAGGCAAGTGCTACTAACCCACCGGCCCCTAAACTGCAACCGGATATCCTACCTGAATGGCGCAACATACAAGCAGGCATGGCCTATCGCCGGTTGGGAAATACCGGTTTGATGATCTCCGAAGTGGTCAATGGTGGCGACCCTGTCCGGCTAGGTAACCTGCGGATGACCGAAATTGCCATGGAACGTGGATTGAATTATCTGGATATGGCGCCTTCTTACGGTAATGGCGAATGTGAAGAAAGTTATGGTAAAATCATCGACAATAGTGCTAAACGCGAAAAGGTATTCATGACCACCAAAATAAGCGGCATGGGCATCATCGCCATGAAAGCAGCTATGGCTGTAGCTACCCAGCATAAAGCACTGCAGCCCATACCCGAGTGGCGCATTCAAAAAGTTCAAAGGATTGTGCCCGGAGAGATGAAAGCCCCGGTAAAAGCCTAAATGTGGGCCTTACAGAACCAAAACATATCCGCAGTAATTTCCAATCTTTGGGATGAACAACATGTAAACGACAACCTATCGGTAGCCAGTAAAAAGTTAGAATTGCAGCCGGGTTAACCGTTTAATGGGTTCCGGGAGGATGAATCCCGGCGAGGATTCAAGCTTGAATAGTGCCTGATCCGAAAGTGTGTTTTTATATTGATATAACGCCTTTAATTCCTGGAAAAGGTAACTCCTGAAATCACTAAAAAAGAATACCCGTTCGTGCTTTTTCCTTAACCACTTCAAATTGGATCCTTAACTCCTCCAATGCGCTCTTTTTTGAAGGGTCTCCCAACAGATTGACATGTTCCTCCGGATCATTATAGTGATCATAAAGCTCTTCATTATTTCCTGTTGCATCATCTCCCCATCGGGTGTACCGCCATTGATTGGTCCTGATGGAAGCAGCAGCCCCACCGTTGGTGATGGTATAGGCGTAATTCTTGTTTTTTTCATATTCACCTGCCTTTAAAAACCCGGCCAAACTCTCTCCCTGAAGGATGGATGGCTTTTCGTTGGCAAACCCAGCCAATTCTGCTAAAGTTGGATATAGATCAATCAATTCCGTAATGGAATTATTCGTGGTTCCGTACTTCTCTTCGTACTTATTTCCCGGTACCGAAATGATCAACGGTGCCGCCACACTTCCCTCCCAAAGGCTGGATTTTGACCAACAATCATGCTCTCCCAAATTATACCCATGGTCCGACATGAAAATGACAATGGTCTCTTTCCTCAAGTCCATCCGGTCAAGGGCATCCAGTAACCGGCCCACCTGCTGGTCCATGAAACGGACACTGGCCATATAAGCCCTTATGGTCTTTCTTTGCTGTATCGCATCCATTCCCCAGACTTTCTCATTTTGTCTTCTCAAAGCCGGCTCAGGAACATTTTCACCAATAGTAAATGAAGACAAAACGGTCTCATGGACCGGATAAGGAGAAAAACTGCTTTCAGGGGCAATCAGGGGCACATGAGGCCTGACAAATCCAACCGCCAGAAAAAACGGGGCCTCATTTTTCACTTTGACCTTGTTGGTCGCATGAGGAGCTACTTTTCCAACCCGGTTTTCCAAAATGGCAATGGCCTGGCTCGCTGCCAGGTAATCCGTCTGCGTACCCTCCAGACTATCGGCAATGACCATTTGGGCAAAATTTGATCCATAATGAAGGTTCTTAGGTGAAAGTAGCTCCAAATGGCCCTGGCTTAGGGTTTCCGGACCAAGCACATTGTACGCATAATCCCAGGAATCAGGCTCATCCCCTCCCGGGTCACCCCTTTCTATACCACCAGGAACACCCATATGAAAAATCTTGGAAACCCTGGCTGTATAATAACCCCGCTCCCTGAAAAACCCTGCCATAGAAGGATGGTTGGCCAAGGCTGCAGTTTCTTTTTTATAGCTACCCGGTTGGTCATTGTTTCCCAATACCCCATTGGTCTGGGGGTACAAACCGCTCATGAAGGAGGCCCTGGAAGGGCCACAAAGCGGAAATTGGCTATAGGCCCGGGAAAACCTTACCCCTTCCCTGGCAAGCCTATCAAGATTCGGGGTGTGATTATCGATATCCATATAGGGTCCAATCCGGGTATTGAGATCATCCGAAACAATTAACAGGATATTAGGCTTTTGTGCATGAAGGTTCAAGCCTATAAAACACATACCTACCGTAAGGAAAAACGTATAAAACCTACTTTTTCTGCAATTTACCGCCAAGATGCATGCTGGTAATTCCTGAATTTTCATTTTCTTTTAATCAGCTTATTGCCTGTTGTTTATATATTCCAAATAAGCATCCAGGTATTTTTGATTCATTTCATCAGAATCCCCATACTCCTTCCGTAGATCCTCCAATTTTTGGTGCAATTCTTCCCTCACTTCCGCATAGGAAGGATCATCATAGACATTGTTCATTTCATTGGGA
This sequence comes from Cyclobacterium sp. SYSU L10401, assembly GCF_010993705.1. GTDB lineage: Bacteria > Bacteroidota > Bacteroidia > Cytophagales > Cyclobacteriaceae > Cyclobacterium. The sequence continues at coordinate 541,950 of NZ_WOFO01000002.1, forward strand.
TCCTTTTCAAGGTCATACATTTCCCATTCATCGATGTCATAATAGAAATGCATCAGTTTATACCTTTCCGTGGCCACGCCGTAATGCCTCTTGACCATGTGGACAGAGGGGTACTCATAATAGGTATAATAAACTGCATCCCGCCATTCGTCGGATTGGCCGCTCACCAGGCTCCTGAAAGACTCACCTTGCATTTCCGGGGCATCTTCTACCCCTGCATAGTCCAGCAGGGTAGGCGCAAAATCCAGGTTTTGGACCAGTTTATCGATTTCAGTCCCCGGCTTAATTTCCTTGGGGTATCGGACCAATAAGGGTGTTCGAAAAGATTGCTCGTACATAAACCTTTTGTCAAACCAGCCATGCTCTCCCAGGTAAAATCCCTGGTCAGAAGTGTAGATCACAATGGTGTTCTCTGCCAGCCCATTTTCTTCCAGGTAGTCCAATACCTCGCCCACCCCATCGTCCACGGATTTGATGGTTCTCAGGTAATCCTTGATGTACCTGTTGAATTTCCAAACTCCGATTTCTCTTTCCTTTTCCTTATCCTGAAAGGCAACCCCTTCAGCCTGGGGATAAGCATCCAAAAAAGCCTGGTTTTTTGGATTGTAGGCCTCCCTCCATTGGGTCCTCTGCTCCTCTGTGAACCTTTCCAGTTCATTGGAAAAACCCGTTTCGTTGCCATCCGGGTCTACCTCAAATTTAAAGTCATGGCCCCACCTGGCATGACCGTCAATTTCCATTTCCTGGGTCTTGGCGGCTGTTCCCCTACCCTCGTAGTTGGTCTCATCGTCAAAATAAGTAGCCGGTGGCGTGAAGGTTTTATCGTCGTACAAGGTCAGGTATTTTGGTGCAGGCTTCCAATTTCGGTGAGGGGCCTTTTGGTTATAAATCATCAGAAAGGGCTTGTCCTGGTCCCGACCTTCTTTTAGCCAATCCAAGGCAAATTGGGTGGTGAGTTCGGTAACATACCCTTCAAAACGCTTCCTTTCTCCATTAACCAGAAAATCGGGGTTATAATAATGACCCTGCCCGGGCAGTACCATAGAGTGGTCAAATCCCTGGGGCAAACCATCCAGGTGGATCTTTCCTATCATGGCCGTATTGTAACCCGCCTTTTGAAGCATCTTGGCGAAATTATTCTGGTCCCAGTCAAAGGGTTGGACATTGTCCACTTTCCCATTGAGAAAACTGTGTTTTCCCGTCAAAACTACCGCACGGCTGGGGGCACAAATGGAATTGGTAACCGAGGCCCGGGTAAAAATCGCCCCTTCCTTAGCCAGCCGGTCAATTTGGGGCGTTTCATTTAATCCATGACCATAGGCACTGATGGCCTGATAGGCGTGGTCATCACTCATGATAAAAACGATATTGGGAGGGGAGGTTTTATCCTTCTCTTCTGTGTTGCAGGCCGTCGCCAGTAGGGTGCCTAAAAGAACACCAACAATTATACTATTCCTTTTCATTAACTTTAAATTAGGTTTATTATCGATTCCCGCATTTATATCCCTATATGCAAGGGTTTTCCAACCTTCAAATGGATCCTTTTCTCGAATAAATTTCCAAAAAAACAGAAAATAAAAGCCTCAGGTAATTTGAACCATGATGATCTAATATCCTTCATTTTGAGTTAAATTTGAATTTCGTTCAATTTCAGTTTGTGGAATAGGGTACCTTACCTGATGGTCCATAGCGGCTTTACCCCGATCTCTTGCCATTTCAATAAATTTGCCGTGACGTATCAGATCTTGCCTTCGTAATGCCTCTGTATGGAATTCCCTGCCTCTTTCGTCTAATATAAAATTCCTGAAATCTTCCTTGGCTGGAAAATCGCCTACTGTGAAAGTGGAAACGCCAGCGGCTTCCCTTATCCTATTCAACAAATCTACAGATTCTTGGTTTGGGCCATTGATTTCGTTCAAAGCCTCCGATCTGGAAAGTAGGATATCTGCATACCTGATAAATGGAAAATCATCTGACGAACGGCTAATCCCCTGACTCGGATATTCAGGGAATTTCATACTCCGTGCATTATCATTGCCTAAAACAATTGTCTCACCTTGTTCATTGACAAACTCAAATAAAAATGCGTTTAACCTTTCATCCTCAGGCTCAAAAAGTTCTAGAAAAGCAGACCATATTTTATACTCTGCAGCAAATATGGCACGTGGAGGATATTGCCATTGATAGCCTCTGGGAACGACATGACTTAGCCAGCCATCTCCGGTATTATCATCCGGATTATCTGACATAACGGCCACAAAGATGAATTCGTTGTCTCTTTGGTTTTCGGGACTGAACAACTCTGTTCTATCACCTTGGATAAACAAATCATATACCCCAAGGTCCATCACCTCTCTGGCGGCAGATGCAGCTTCAGGCCAATTTTTGGTCATCATATAAAACTTGGTCAAGGCTCCAAGTGCAGCCCCTTTAGTGGCACGCCCGTATTCAGCATTCCTAGGTTCCACAGGCAATGCATCCGCCGCAGCTATGAATTCATCTGCAATGAATGACGTTATTTCTTCTTCAGAAGCCCTTGCCGGACGATCCGTTACAGTAGTTTGGCTATCGGTAATTAGGGGGACAGGCCCGAATAAATCATACAAGAGAAAATAGTTGAATGCCCTTAAAAACCTGGCTTCTGCAATTGTTTCCCTTTTTCTATCCTCATTCATTTCAATAGCATTTGCATTATCCAGTACAACATTTGTCCTGAAAATCGTACGGTAACGACGTTCCCACATACTCCTAATCCATTGGTGCGAACTTGTCCAGGTGAATTCTTCAATGGGTTCGTTGAAGGTAAATATCCCGCCGCCACGTTCCAAGGCAATATCGGTGTTTACTTCCTGTAGCGTTACCCCATCTCGCTTTATATCGCTATACCTTATTTCACCGTACACCGAATTAAGAACTACATCAAGATCATCGCCTGTGTTGAAAAAATCATTGGGACTCAAGACGGTAAAGGTTTCTTCTTCCAATAGGTCTTCGCATGAAATGAGCACTGAACAAATCATTGCCAACCAAATAAGTGATTTTATCTTTTTCATCTGTTTATATTTTTTTTTATTGGTCAGATGGAATCTTTGACGATTAAAATAATCATTGCCCTGTGTGTTTAATGATGATTTTAATCGTGTCGATTTCATATTTTCAAAAATTTACATTAATTCCGATTGCATATGTTCTGGCAAGTGGGTAAGCACTATAATCAATCCTTAAATTCGAAGTTCCCAAAGAGTTGATATCTGGATTGTAACCACTATAATTGGTCCAAGTGACCAGGTTTTGACCTGAGGCGAACAAAAGCAATGATGAAATACCCTTAATATTTAAGTTTGGAAATCCGTAGGATATCCTGGCACTTCTTAATCTTACAAAAGAAGCTTCTTCTACTACCCTGCTATTGAAATCATAGGTACGGGAAGGGTTAACAAAAGAGGGTTGTTCATTCGTTGGGTTATCAGGGGTCCACCTGTCCAATACATAGGTTTGTCTGTTTCTTAAATCGTCGATTGGGTTTTCAGAATCAATTTTGGTGAAGTTTGCCAATTGAAAACCAAATTTACCTTCTAAGAATAAATCCAGCGAGAAGCCTTTATAGGATAAGGTGTTGTTTAGCCCTAAGGTAAGATCAGGAAACGGGTCTCCTATTATGGTTCTATCCTGATCATTTATTACATTATCACCGTTTAAATCCCTGAATTTTCTACTGCCGACAGCACCATTTGTCTGAGAAGGTGAATTGGCCAACTCCTCTGCAGTCTGGATGATCCCATCGAACACGTGACCATAATAAGCATTGACAGGCTGGCCCACTTCCAATATCGTATAATCTTGCATGAACCTGGTACCGCCTTGAAGAATTCTTGGCAGCTGACCAAGATTAGTAACCTCATTCTTTACTGTGGCCATATTTATATCAGTAATCCATGAAAAATTACCAACGAAGTTCCTTGATGATAGTGAAAGTTCAAAACCACTATTTCTGGTATCTCCTACATTTTGCAAAGAATTGCCAAAACCTGTGGTGGTAGGAATGGGTAAGAGCAATAATAGGTCCCTGGTATTGTTCTGAAAGTATTCCACTGAACCGGATATTCTTCCGGAAAGCATACCAAAATCGACTCCCAGGTTAAAGGATTCCGTTGTTTCCCATTTTAGATCTGGATTTGCCAATTGGGTAGGCGCAATAGATTGAAATTCATCCCCATTAAAAACGGAGATTGGTCCTGACCCCAAAAGAACAAGCGATCTTCCATTATCAATTTCCTGGTTGCCGCTCACCCCAAAACTAGTCCTTAATTTAAAATCGGAAACAAAACCGTCCTCTGGGAAGAAAGCCTCGTTGGATAGGTTCCACGCAAGGGCTCCTGATGGGAAGTAGGCGAATTTGTTGTTCGCACCAAATCTGGAAGACCCATCCGCCCTAAATGATGCCGTCATCAAAAAACGTTCATCATAAGAATAGTTCATCCTGCCAAAACCTGAGACAATATTGTTTTTCCCTTTAAATGACCCGACTTCATATAGCAATGGATCTCCGGAACCTAAATTATTTGGCCCAAAGGATGTGGTTGGAAAATCCATGGCACTTGCATTAAACCCTAAATTCATGAATTCCTGATAGGAATAACCACCAAGCAAATTTAATTTGTGCTGACCATTAAATATCTTATTGTAATCCAATGTGAATTCATAAACATAACTATTGTTTTCTCTCAAGTTTTGCGTTGCCTGACCTTGTCTCAAAAGTCCAATTTGAGTCACAACATCATCGAAACTATCACTTCTAGCAATGCCCTGATCCAAACCAAAATTTAGTTTTGCCTTCAGATCACTGATGACCTCATATTCCAAAAATCCATTACCAAACAGTCGGGTTCTTCTTTCAAATCGATCCATCGTTCGTGCCTGGGCCACCGGATTGCTTAAATCCTGAAGGCTGGTTGAATAGGCCCCATCGCTATTGAATATCGGTTCTGTTGGTGGTAATTGCAATGCCGCCGCAATCACCCCGGCTGTAGCGTTTACTCCAAGACCAAGTGGCACTTGATCCTCTTTGACATAGCTATTATTGAAATTGACCCCTATTTTTAACTTATCACCCACAGAATGAGTTAAATTTATGCGGCCGGAAAACCTTTTAAAACCAGAACTTATTACGATGCCGTCTTGATCAAATGCATTCAAGGATAGGTAATATTGGGTATCTTCAGACCCTCCCGAAAAAGAAAGCCGATGCTCCTGAATGGGTGCGGAACGGAAAATCTCATTTTGCCAATTGGTACCTGCCCCTATGGAAGTGAAGTCATTTTGACTAAAAATCGGTTCAAGGCCCCTATCGCTGTACACGTCATTGTAAAATGACATGTATTGTTGGGCATTCATCATATCTAATGTTTTCGTAGCAGATTGAATGCTGGTCGTGGCATTATAACTTATCGTTAAAGGACTATTTTGCTTTCCATTTTTGGTGGTTATCAGGACAACTCCGTTTGACCCTCTTGCTCCATAAATCGAGGTAGCCGAGGCATCCTTTAACACTTCTATGGATTTTATATCAGAAGGATTTAAGGAATTTTCCGGGTTGGCTCCTGGAAGTCCGTCAATTACATAAAGCGGTTCATTTCCTGCGGTTATGGAATTAGAGCCTCTAATTCTAATAGAAAAATTTCCTCCAGGTCTGGCGCTTGCCTGTGTCACCTGAACACCCGGAAGCCTTCCCTGAATGATCTGCTCTACCGATCCCTGGGAATCCGTATTCAATTTATCCGCCTGAATGGAACTGACGGATCCCGTAAGGTCACTTTTTTTGACTGTTCCATATCCTACGACCACCACTTCATCCAATGAAGAGGCATCCTGTAACAGGGTGATATCTATGGTGGTTTGGGTGCCTACGGCTACTGTTTTTGATTCATAGCCAATGTAGGAAAACACCAGGTCTGCTTCCTCCGGGACGGTAATGGAATAGTTACCATCTATATCGGTGACAGTCCCCGAGCTCGTTCCAAGCACGGTAATCGAAGCCCCTGGTAAAGGCGCTCCGTTTTCATCGGTTACCGTTCCTGAGATTTGAATGTCTACATGTAAAGGCATCGGGGCCTCTCCAGAACCTGGTAAGTTTATGAAATGTGGACTGATGTTGTTGGAAAGAACATTCGTTCCTCCATTGTTAATGGATAAGCCGGAAGCGGTAAGTTGGCCAATAAAAAGCAGAGACAAACAATATCCGTAAATCACCTTTCTAGCAGGTATCCTTTTTTGACTTATCTTTTTCAGATAGAAGCAAAAATCAATTTTCTTCCTGCTGAAATAAGTATTTATTTTCATTACAGTGGGGTTTTATGTTAGTGAATAAAATTACCAGGATATTTTAGTTTTATTATCCAATATTTTACCCATCCTGTGTAATATGTTAGCCCAGGCTTGACAAAAGGTTTAAATTTTTAACGCATGAAATCAATACTTCTAGCAATTTTATTTTTTGGGGAATTGGGCACTTTGTACATCCAATTTATGTGTCCCCCTATTTCTGTGCTCAAAAAGTAAAAGAAGGGGGATGGCGGAATATTCGGGGAATTTCCAGGCACTGAAATCTGAACATTTTCAGGAGAATTTCAGGCTCCGTCTTGAAAAGGTATATACAAATAATACATATAAAGCCACGAAATAAAAGCAAGACAAGTTTGCTGTAAATTAACTGCTTGGCTGAATTCGTTTGGCCTGCAAACAAGGATTGAACCAGGAATTACCTCCCGCAAACAACCGATCAATAAGTGCTTAATTTATTGAACAATTCCGGGTTTACCTCCTGCAGGTAGGCCCGAAGCTTGCTGTCCAGTTCCTCCGCCTTTTTGGGCTGGGATGCGTACAAATCCTTTGTTTCGCCAAGATCATCGGGCAGGTGATACAATTCCAGTTTGCCGGTTTTCCAAAACCGAATGACTTTATAGTCTTCCTGAATCAGGGCTGAGTGGGGATAGCCATCGCTGTACCGATGAAAAACCAGGAAATCATTTTTTCTCCGAACCTCCCCGATTCCTTCCGATTGCAACACACCCGCAAAACTTCCTCCATCGAGGTTATCCGGTAGCCGACCGGTATATCCGGCGAGGGTGGCGAGGGTCGGCAAAATATCCCAACCGCCTACTGGCTCCTGACTCGTACTACCGGGTATTATCCCAGGACCCTTTACGATAAATGGAACCCGTATTCCCCCTTCGTAGAGGGTCCATTTGCCTGCGCGAAGCGGTGCATTCCGCAGGGGGAGTTCGAAGGCATCCGGGTGTTGCAGTTTTTTCCGGGAGGGTACCGGGGGCAGCATTTCCACGGATCCGTTATCCGCCATCAATAGGATATAGGTATTTTCGGAGATGCCCAGGGAAGCAACCTTGTCCAAAACCTGCCCGATGGTGGCATCCATGTCCTCCAACATCCCTGCCCAGGCCGGATGGGTGTGCTTCACTCCTTTTGGTTTGTTCTGGTATTTCTCCAGTGTTGCTTCCCGGGTTTGCATGTCAACATGTGGGGCGTAATGTGAAAGCTGCAGGTAAAAGGGGTTTCCCGCGTCCACCTGCCTTTCCATAAAGTTGATACCTCTCCGAGTGATGGAGGAGCTACGCTTGGGATCATTGGTAAGAAACACCGCCTCCCACTTATCGTCTTTTGCCGTCATTAAATTGCCGTGTGCATTCCGGGTATCGCCGTCGCTTTCGTCAAAGCCCAGATCTTCGGGAAAAATCTCCGCCCGCAAATCCCACTTGCCAAAATGGGCCGCCCGATACCGGGGATCAATGTTTTTCAGCAAAGCCGGAATGGTCAGCTGTGGAGAATTCAATCGGGGATCATGCGTAGCCGGGAAGGTCTTGTCCCCCAGCCTGGCAGGCGTTTGTCCAAACAGGATGCTCCTTCGGGTGGGCGAGCAGATGGCCGCAGGCGCATAGGCACGGGTAAAGCGCATTCCTTCCCGGGCCAGGCGATCAATGGAAGGAGTTTCAAAAAAATCACTTTTGGACGCCGGAATCCGGTCATCCATCCCAATGGAGGTGCTACTCCAACCCTGGTCATCGGTGAGGATAAAGATAAAATTGGGAGTATTTGCCTGTTTTGGAGTAGGAAAGGTGCTACTAGCTGCCGTACACAGTAGCAATAAAAGTGGGAAAATAAAACAAGAGCTTTTCATAATTAGCAGATTCGCTTATAGCTAAACGTTTGGATACTTGTAATTTACCATTTCAAGCGTTTCTGTTTACGGAAGCGCATTACCCCTTTCCAAAAAAGTATCATAAAATGGCTGTCATCCGTGACGGTTTGAAATATAAATTACAGACCAATAAGAAATTACGGCTGGATACGTTCGGTATTCCGCTCATCCCGAATGTTATGTTTCTCATTTCTCAACTGATTTTTTACCTTTAACGAAGGAAATTTACTGATTTTAGCCCACAGTTTGGTTCTTTAATATCAAAAAACAGTCCTTCTATCTTATTTTGCAGAGGATGGATCGGGCTTGGTATTCCCCCTGTAGCAATTGACACTGGGAGATTGTACCATGGCCTTCCTTTCTGTTTCGCAGATTACTTATCTTGACCGAGCCAACCAAGACGTTCCGGGGAATCTGGATACAACCGATAACGCAATAATTAATGGAGTAAGGCTCCATATAAAACAAAAACAAAGGCTCTAATCCTGAAACTAAACATTGGTTTGGACTGGAATTTTAGCTGCATGGTATGGCTTTTTGGTGTTCGTTTGCACAATGCCATGCACTTGTACTTTTTTAAATTGCAAAAAAGTCTTCTAAGGACCCATCATTGCTGCATTTTTATACTTTATCAGAAGAAGCTCATTCAAAACCGCAAAATCGATATTTTTTGCCTTTGCTTTGGAATAGCTCCGGGTGTATAATTCGTCAAAAAAAACGGGAAACCAAGAGCTTCCCGTTTTCTTTACCACATAGTTAATATCCAGGGTTTTGTTGGAGAGGGGGTTGGGTTCGGTCTATTTCGTGTTGTGGAATGGGCCGAACCAGGTGAATCTCGGATAAGGCTCCATTTGCCTTGGTCCAGAAATTGTATTTTTTTGTTCGTTCCAACAACGTTCCCGTCCGTTTGAGATCAAACCAACGGTTGAATTCACCCATTAACTCCCTGGCACTTTCGTCCAAAATCATGTCAATGGAAATCGTGGCGGCGGTAGCGCGATAGGATTCGGTTTCCAAAGAACTGAGGATTTCAGGAAATTTGGCCTTTTGAGGTTCTACACCTTCCCCTACAGCCCGATCCAAAACGCTATTATAATATACCTCAGCACCTCCCAAGGCTCCTCCGGTAGCTCCTTTTACAATGGCTTCGGCTGCTAATAAATATGCTTCAGCAGACCTGAATAGCGCGAAATCAAATGTTCCATGTCCATCTCCATAAGGAATATTGGGTTCCCAGAATTTCCACATGGAGGGCCTGAATGCTGTGAGTCTCGAAATGGCCTCTCCGCTGATTATTTGTTCGTGATTCATGACGGCATATTTCTTGGTTCCCCCTTCGTCAATTCCCTTATCCTCACCATATGCTGGCCTATTCCATGGGGTCCAATACGCAACCGTGTCACCAATATCATAACTTACAGTCAGGCTTGGATCTTCAAAACTATAAGCATAATCATTAACGGGCTGAAGGGCATAAATCACACGCAAAAAATTATGCGCATAGCGACTATCTACCTGAGGATCAAACATTCTATAAAGAGCTGGTGTTGGTTCATTCTGGCCCAGGTTTCGGTTATAATCACTAGTCCTACCCCGACTTCCTACCAGTTCCCCATTTCCTGGAAAAATGGAATGGTAGTAATTTCCAGGTTCTCTATTATTACCCTCCATTGCGTTGGTTAGAACATCATTGTTGTATTGAATGGCAAATACCACTTCACTGTTTCTCGCATCCTGGGGACCGGAATATTGAGTCAGTGGATTTTCAGAACGAATGGGAAATAGCGTGTTGTATGAGTCCACCAAAGGATAGGCTTCAATAACTTTATCCGCATACTCCAGGGCTTTGTCAAAATCATCCGGACTTCCACCCAAAGAGTTATTAAAATTCCAGCCACGAGTCAAATAAACTTTTGCTAAAAGAAACTGGGCTGCTCCTTTGGTTGCCCTGCCATATTCACTGGCCTCTACAGGCAGATCGGCCTCTGCTTCAGTCAGGTCTTTTAAGATCTGGCTGTAAACATTAGCAGCTGATTCTCTTACTACATTCGTATTGGCGGTGATGGTTTCCTCTAGCGGCATGGGGACATCTCCCCAGGTCTGCACCAGATAAAAATAAGTCAATGCCCGTAGAAATTTGGCCTCGCCGACCCTTGCAGCTTTTTGGGACGGATTGGCATACGTAATGTCCTTGGCCCGGTTGATGGCTGCATTGGTCCTGCCAATTTGCCGGTAAAATATATCCCATGGTGCGATGAAGGTTTCCGAGGTAATATTTAAGTAGGTATCCAGGGCCGGTCCCTGACCTACGGCTTTTTCCGTCCAAAGGCCATTTTGAAAAAGGTCAGTTCCTGGCAAGGCAAGTGGATATTGAAGAATAAAATCCCGCAAAAGCGGGTAGCAGGATTTGATTAAATCCTCATAGCCGGCTTCTGTGGTCACATAAGAATCTGTCGTGATATTTGAGATTGATTCTTCTTTAAGGAAATCCTGGCATCCTGTTCCGCCCAACATCAGCAGAAAAAACAGGATTGCATAGAAAAGGTTATATTTTTTCATTTTTTTACTGTTTTAAGTATCAGAAAGGAAAATTAAAAAGATGCACTTACCCCAAATTGGAAAATGGAATGGGGAACATCATCTTGATAGGTTCCTGAATTAAATTCCGGATCCATCCACATATTTTTTTCCTTTGTGAAAATAAATACGTTGTTTGCCTGACCATACAATCTTAAATTACTGAATTTGATGGTGTTGAGTAAACCAGGAGGAAACGTATATCCTAGGGTGATATTTGAAATCCTCCAAAAACTTGCGTCCTTATATTGAATAGCCTCCCTGAAAGGATTGTTTTGCCATACACCATAATAGTCGTCAGTAGGATTGCTTTCTGTCCAATAATTCAAATTCAACCTATTGTACCGGTTACTACCCAGGTCCCCCATAGTACCCTGCAACAAGCTATTTCTAAACTGAACCCCTTGGCGGGTATATATAAAAATTGAGAGGTCCCAGTTTTTATAAGTAAACATATTATTAAATCCAGCCATCCATTTGGGCAATTGATTTCCCAATATCACCCGGTCATCTATTCCCTCGGAAGAGGAAATCAACCCATCATTGTTTTGATCTACCACTTTTACAGAACCAGGTACTTGTCCATAGGACAAGGCTTCCTCAGCTTCATCCAACTGCCAAATACCGTCAAATTCGTAGTAATAGTTTGACCTTAGGGAATGCCCGACAAAAAGTCGGTTGGCGATGTCTTCCTGCACAGTGCCTCCATACAACTCTAAAATTTCATTGTGATTGGAAGAGAAATTAACGGTAGTATTCCACCTGAAATTTTGGGTTTGAACATTGACTGAATTGATGGTCACTTCAATTCCCCGGTTCAGCAATTTACCAACATTAGAGGTTATCGCACCAAATCCAAGGGATGTAGGAATTGCCACATTCTGAATTAAATCATTGGTCTTTTTTGTGTACAATTCGACCTCAGCATTGATCCTATTTTCCATGAACCCCATGTTTACACCCAAATTAAATTCCTCACTGTTTTCCCACCTCAATTGAGAATTCCCGATATTTCTTGGTGCGTAGCCATAAGCTGGATTGCCATCAAAATCATAAGCGGTCCTGTTTAAATATGCCTGTGTACTGTAGGGTGCAACCACGTCATTACCTACGCGACCATAACTTAATCTGATTTTCAAATCCGAAAATAAATTCATGTTTTGGATAAAGGCTTCGTCTCCAATCCTGTAGGCAATGGCTGCAGATGGAAAAAAGGCCCATTGGTTACCTTCTGCTAAAACTGAGGAACCATCATACCTTCCAGTGAGGGTTAACAGGTACTTCTCGTTAAATATATAATTAAACCTACCCATATAGGACAGAATGGATCTTTCTACCAGATCACTCAACACCCCGTTAATTTGGGCAGCGGTATTTAATGCATAAAAACTAGAATTGTATGCCAGGTTTTCTACCCGTATCCTGGATGTTTCAAACCTTTCCTGAAGGGCACTCTGTACCGCCGTGAAATTCAAATCATGTAATCCCCTTTTCAATTTATAATTCAAGATATTGTCCCAGGTATAGGATCCATTAAAGTTAAAGTCGTTGCCGGCGCTGGGAAGTCTATTCAACCGGCTTTTTGAATCCGCTCCTCTGAATTCGCCTCTCCTGCTATTAAAAACAGAAGCCGACATGGAAGACTTGAATGAAAACCCTTCAAAAGGTGTCAACTCAACATACGCATTTCCAAGAAAGCTGGAAACCCTTGTTTCATCCTGAAAATTTTTAGCGGCTACCTCTGTCAGGGGATTATTGACCTGGGTATCTTTGATTCCCATCCAGAACGCGTATCCATCCACATTTTTATCATTGGTTTCAGTGGGGTTACTCAAATCGTCGTAATAGATGGTACCGGTAGGTCTCGCCCTATAGGCATTCCTTAGTGTCTCAAAAGAACCAGTATTCAGAATACTGTAGGTATAGTAGGTGTTAAACCCTACTTTAACCACCTCGTTTAATTTGCTGTCGGCACTTCCTTTTAGGTTAAACCTTTCGAAACCAGTATGGAGTACATTGCCTTTTTCATTCAAATAACCCGCCGAAAAATAATGAGTGGTATTCTCATTCCCTCCGGAAAGAGCAACCACATGACTGGTTTGAAGGGAAGGGTCAGTAACCTGATCCACCCAATTAACCGACCTCCCATTTTGCACGTTCTCCAGTTGTGCCGTTGTCCAAATCACCTGGGCGTTCGGGTTTTCTGCCAGGACCACGTCATTGTAGGCGGTGTAAAATTCTTGTGCATTCATAAGATCAGGCAAAAAAGCCGGGGCTTTCACCCCTGCGTATCCTTCATACGTAACTTTTGTTTTCCCTTGAACCCCCTTCTTAGTTGTGATAATGATCACTCCGTTGGCACCTCTGGCACCGTATATCGCAGAGGAGGAGGCATCTTTTAATACATCCATGGAAGCGATGTCACTGGGATTTAAGGTATTCAGTCTCCCTCCCATGACACCATCAATGACAACCAGCGGTTCGTTGCTGAAGCCAATTGATTGCAGCCCCCGTATATCAATGGTGTAATCAGAACCTGGCCGGGAATTGATTTTATTCACATTAACACCGGCTACCTGCCCCTGAAGTGCTCTTGCCGCCTGAACCGGGTTTTGCCTGATAATATCTTCCGAATCTATGGAACCTACCGCTCCGGTCAAATCACTTTTTTTAACTTCTCCATATCCTACTACTACGACCTCCTCGAGAGCAGATGCATCAGGTTCCAAACTAATGTTTAAACTGGATTGATTGCTAATCGTGACGTTTTTAGCAACATATCCAATATAAGAAAACACCAAAATGGCTCCTTCGTCGACCGTCAGTGAATAATTTCCGTCTAAATCAGTAACAGTTCCGGAGCTTGTACCAAGTACCGTAACCGTTGCTCCTGGCAATGGTTCTCCATTTTCATCCGTTACCTTTCCGGAAACCGTGATGTCTTCATATTCCACCAAGTTAATCAGTCCCTCTTTCTCATATTTTTTGACATGAATCGTTTCGTTTACCTGCTTGAAACGTAAGCTGGACTGGGTAGCAATGGAAACCAGCAGGTCGTACAGGCTTTCGCCCCTGCTTTCCAAAGTTATCAAAGGGCTGTCCCGAATCTCACGGCCGGCAAAAACAAAATTGAAATCCGTAATCTTTTCAAGCTCTTTAAAAGCTGTTTCTACCTTTACTTCGTTCAAAGAAAGGTATACGCTTACCTCTTCAATACTTTTCACCTGGGCATTGCCATTCCAGGCAAGCAGCAAACTCATGCTGAGGCATTGTAGGGTAAAAGCCATGGTAAATAATTTGCTCATGTAGATTACATGCTTAAGTAGGTATTTTTTCATATCTTTACAGCGTTTGTTTTGCATAAATAAACAGTTTTCGGATGAGGGATGGCCGTCCCGCATTCCGCTTACACTCGGGGACTTACTTGTTGATGCAAGTAGGTCCCCTTTTCTTTTTGACTCTTATTTTTTCTTAATAGGCAGTACTTAGTTAAACACCAGGGTTACCCGGTCTTTGTCGATGGTAAACTCAAAACGGGCCGAATAGCTCAGCCCCTCCAATACGTTTTTCAGGGTTTGGTCCTGAAACCGGCCCGAAACTTCCAGATTCGGATGGGGTGAATTGGAAAACCGAATGGAAACACCGTACCAGTTTTCCAACACCCGTTTTATCTCCCACATGGGGCTTTGGTCAAAGACAATGGTTTTTTTGGTCCATGCCAGGACCCGGTCCTGATCAAAAATTACCCGTTTCATCTCCTGATGATTTAAATCAATTTCCAACCCCTCTCCTTTTTGCAAGTTGACCGGCTGGGAAAGAACCGAGTCCCGCTGAACAAGCACCCTACCCGTAAGAAGCGATATATCCAGGGATTTGTTATCGTATGCTTTGATATTAAAGGAGGTACCCAGGGCAGTGGTGGAAACAGGGCCTGTTCTGACAGTGAATGGCCGTTCTGTTTCTTTTGCTATTTCAAAAAATGCCTCACCCCGCAATTCCACAATGCGCTGATGGGGCTCGAAATTTTTGATATACCGGAGCGAACTTCCCGAGTTTAGAATCACCTTGGAACCGTCCTGTAAGGTCAAATTGGATTTTACCCCCGGGGGGGCCACGTGCTCCTCGTAAACCACAGGAATTTCCACGATCTTCGGGACAGGCTGGGGGAAAAATACATTAACCAGGAACGACAGTGTAAAAGCAACAACCAATATGCCCACCAACCGGTAAAATTGCATTGACCTGTGGTAACCAGTTGACTTTCTGCTTTCGAAATGCCTTAGGGTACTTGAGGAATCGAGTGGAATGACTTTTTTGTCCTGAATTTCCAACTGCAGTTTATCCACGGCTTGGTCAATGTGATTCCAAGTATCCTCTATGCGCCCTTCTTCTACTTCCCTAGCCCGTCTGGACATATTCAGCACCAGTCTCCTGGCCTGCATCATTTCCTTTTGCTTCCTGGGATTTTCCCTGGTATACCCTTCCCAATACGTTTTGGTAGCCCTGTCAGGGGACAAGACCCATTTTTGGAATTCGGGGTCCAATACAAAATCTTCTGTCGTATAATCTCGCTTGCACATAAAATTGGTATTCATACAAAGGAGACAAGGGAATGAAAAAGTTATCCTTCGAAAAGAAAAATATTTTAAATATTTTTTAAAAATAGCTATAAACTAAGGATCAAAAGCCCTTAGTGCCTGTATTAACCGTCTGTAAAACGATTAAAACAGAATATCCATCTAAGCATCCATCCAACCCTCATCAGCGGAACTCTCTTAAATAAGACAGCCTTTTCCTAAAGTAAAAATTATTTTTGCAGGCATGTAAATTTATAACATATTGTTTTATTGGTATTTAGTTAAGGAAACCCTTACCGGCATTGGTCGGGAAAGACTCTTTCCCCGTGAAGGTAGATTTGTGTGCGATCGGATTTGGGGCGTCAAAAAGCTTCCTTCCTCAGCCCGATTGCCAGCGTATAAAAACGGAATGAACGAAAAAATCCCCCTTCGCCCCCTTAGCAAGGGGGATTAGTTCACGATCGGATTTACAGTATTTCAAACGCCTTGCCTACCCTCAGCCCGACCACATTACCCAATTTCAGCAAAAAATCTCCTTTTCAGCAAATCCCCCTTTACCAAAAGGGGCTGGGGGATTTTTTAAGGCATTTCAAATAAAAAAGAATAACCCTACCAGCATTGAAACCACATACTTTTTCAGACTACTGATGGCTTTCCAGGCAAGTGTATATACCGACCGCAGGTTGATGCCCATCATTTTTGAAACTTCCTCATAGGAAAACTGCTCAAAATACAGCAACTGTATGGCCTGCTTTTGCCGGAGGGGCAATTTCTCTAGCCCGGCCGCCAATTTGATTTGAAGGCTTTTTTCCTGCTGCACCCCAATGAGTTCACCCTCCTTGGATTCAAGGGATAATAGATGCGGGCCATCTTCCCCCAGTTCTTCCCATTTCCATTTGGATCGCTTCTTGCTTTCCCGGTATATTTTATTGGAGAGGGACCTGAAAAGGTACACTTTTACATGATCTGCTTTCGGAAGATTTTGGTGGTACTTCCACAAATCAATAAAAACTTCCTGAATACAGTCCTGCACAAAATCGGCATCATTCACCAAGGCCAGGCCATACTTGAAAAGTTCATAGGCAAATAAACGGTACAAGCCTTCCAAACCCTCTCGTTCTCCATTTCGTAACGATAGCCAAAGCTCATTGCGGTCACTAAAGGAAATAGGGTTTTCCTGGTATTTCACGATGGTTATTTTGGGTAAATGTTTAATTCAACTCCTAATGATCGGTATAAATTTAAAAATTAGCAAATCTTGTTAAGAAAAACCCTTTTATTTGGTAACCGACGTACAATCAAACGAAGGAATGGTCATGTTGCCATCGAAAAAATCCTTTCCCTTCCGGTTTTTTTACAGAATGGTATTTTTAGACAAACTGATCCTGTTTCCTCATTTTGTGCCGAAAACAACATACCTTGCGGCAGGGCGAACGCAGCAATCTCCTCATAAATAAGGGCTACCCTTTTTTTTAACCTAAAAATTCTCTAAAATTATACCAAACCAGAGGTAAACCTCCTCGTCCAATCCAACAGGAAAAGAGCTGGACCCGAAAAAAACCTTTACCACACTCCTTCGAAAACCATGAAAATAATGACCAAAATAGGCAAACCATTTGCTTTTTCTTTCTGTCTTTTCACCCTCGTGTTTTGCGGTCAATCACCGAAAAACAATAATGTAACGCCTGAAACCATGGAAGAAAGCTACTATTCCCTGGAAGATTTTGACCGAATAGAAAAAATCGATGCCCATTTGCACCTGAGAACGGATTTCGACACCGTCTTTATACGTCAGGCAGCCCGGGATAAGTTTAGGCTGCTGAACGTAAGTGTGTATACCTCTCCAAACCTGACACCGGAAGCGCAGGAAAATTTTTCGTTGAAACTCATTGGCGAATTTCCGGATATCGTTACCTATGGCACGACCTTTTCCCTGGAGGGATTTACGGACAACGATTGGGAAAGGAAAACCCTGGACTATTTGGAAAAATCCATTGCCAGGGGAGCTATAGCGGTAAAGGTGTGGAAAAATATTGGCATGGAGTTGAAAAATGAAAAAGACGAACTGGTAATGATTACCGATCCTGCCTTCGATTCCATCCTTCAGTTGTTGGTGGAAAAAGACATTACCTTGCTAGGCCATCTCGGGGAACCGAAAAATACCTGGTTGCCGCTGGAAGAAATGACGGTGCAGGGGGACCGGGAATATTTTCGGGAAAACCCCAGATACCACATGTATCATTTCCCGGATTTACCTTCGTATGAGGAGCAGATTAGCGCCCGGGATCAACTGCTCGCCAATATTCCGGATCTAAGATTTGTCGGGGCGCATTTGGGAAGCCTGGAATACGATGTAAACGAACTGGCAAAAAGACTGGATTCCTATCCCAACATGGCGGTGGATATGGCAGAAAGAATTTCCCACCTGCAACACCAGGCCGTAACCAATTGGAAAGGAGTGCGCGACTTTATCATCGAGTACCAGGACCGACTCATCTATGGAACGGATTTGCGGGCCGGAGCATCGGACATACAGGCGAAGGGATTGACGAAACCGGAAGAAATTTCGGAACATGCCCATCAGGTTTGGTTAAGTCATTGGCAATTTTTTACCGGGGATGAAGAGATGCAGGTACCAAAAGTCACCGGTAGCTTTAAAGGATTGAAATTGCCCAAGACGGTGGTGGATAAAATTTACCGGACCAATGCCGAAACCTGGTACCCGGGACTCCGCCGCTAGTTCCGGATGGTAATAAAGTTTTCAATCCTTGCGAATGCCAATGGAACAACTAAAGAAAGGCTTGATGCAATAGCTGCTGCTTCCATTCGGTTTTATTGACCATCAATTTTCAGCTTAAAATCCCGGCTAGTTGATTTTTCTGCCGTAGGAAAATCATCTGGTATGGGTTGAGTAACCTTTCCTGTTGCCGCCCATTCCGCTCCTCTTAAAAATGAAGTAATAAAACCAACGCTTTCGATTGAAAAATCATCATGCCCCAGGGTGGTGTGAAATACCCGCCCTTTGCCGTAGTCCAGCACCATCAGCATGGGTTCGTGCCGGTCAGTAGGGGCTTTGCCTGAAACATCCTTTCCTGTAGCCAGTATGGTCAAGTTTTCGGCCGGTCCGCGCAATTGGGAATAGCATTCATCCTTCGTAGTTAGCCATACTTCCGGCATTCCCCTGGTGATGGGATGATCCTTTTTACGAATGGTGATGGGAAAAATATGGCTGGGTCCATGGGCACCGCCTTTCCCCGGTGAAGGATCTCGTACCAGCTCGCCTTCATTAGTATAATACACATAAGGTCCATCTTTTTCAGTACGGTCACCCCAGCCTCCCAGGCCAATCATTTTATTGTATTCCAGCCAGTCAGGAAAGGAGTTGTTTGCAGCGTGAACGGAGACAAAGCCTCCGCCGGAGGACATATATTCTTCCAATGCTTTCTGGGTCTCGTCCGGCCAATCCGCAGCTTTCCAGCCAAAGTTGGAAATCACAACATCATAATCCTTGAACAAGGGGGAGAAATCCGGATCATGCTGAGGGTTTTCCAGATCTGTGGTTGCGCCCACTCCAGCTAATGGCAAGTACTCCTTTTCCCTTTCTGCGCCCCAGGTAAACCTGGTTCTGTAAATAGCTACCTGAAAAAGCCCCGTTTCTTCCAGGTACTGCTTCAGCATTAGGGTAGCTTTCGGCCATACCGAATGGTTGTTTTGACCGTCAACGATTAGCGCTTTCAAAGGGGCTTTTCGTTCCGGTTCATGGTAACGCTCGCTCGTGTCCATCTTATCCAGCCAGCGGGTTGTAGTTTCGAAATGACCATTTAAATTTAGTGAAAGCAAGTAGATTACAAAATAAGGAAGGAATTTCATGTGTTTATAATTTGTTTTAATAGGCCACATGGAATCTCGCATGTTGGATAATCATTCCTCCGTGTGTCGCTTGGGACATGCTCGATTTCATGCTATTATATTTTAAATATTATAATATCTGGGTTTTCGTCAGATTTGAAACTTGCACTAATGTATTTACTTTTCTCGCCACTATCCATTAGGCTGCCGACTTCCTTGTTACCCACAGGACGAAAACAGCTTTCAGGGCATCAACACTTTTAGTACCTATTTGTCCCCAATTTCATTGAACTAAAGATAGAGAATATCGTGGATTTTAAACAGATGTCTGGCTTTTTTCCGTTGAATCTGAACAATAAAACGATTGTCATTTTCACGGTTGATCATAATAAATTGCCGCAATTTATAAACCTTCCTAAAAGAATTGTTCAGCCAGTTCACTTCTTTCCTTTAAAAACTTCGTATTTTGGGGAATTAAATCATCCAGCAAATAGGATCAAAGCCTCTTGTCAAAATAAAAAGGCAGTACATCAATCAATTTTACCTGATAAAATTCCGGATGAAGGGTATTGATCACATAATTGGACTCATCAGGAATAACCGCAGAAGGAACCTTTAGCAGTAGGGATTCATTTTTCTGAAACCAGGGGGATCCAATTTGCTGGCAAGGATTATAAAACGAGCTTTGGTTCCAGTCATTCGGCAGATCGGACAAATTTACCTGTCTGGCCGAAATTTGGTCGGGCACATAGATGACCATTGTTCTAAAGGTACTTTTGGTTTGTCCTATGTTTTGGTGTACCATATTTTCTAAACAGGCCAATGAGCGGCTCCATGAAGTGTATATGACTTCTTCACCTGCCCTGTTCCACCTTCCAGGAAATCCAGGGGCAAAAATTGTTTGTGAAAATGCAGCTTTTGTAATCCTGAAAAGTTCCATTTATCAGACCACGTATCCATGAGCAATGCGCAATAATGCTTGCATTACCAGGTCAACTCCGGTATTTGATTTCAAGAAGTCTAATGGCTGTTTATTGTCAAATGCAAAAGCGGGCGAATGCAACCAATCTCTAAAAACCTTACTACTTTCAAAAACCTCCGCTCCAAATTCAAACAGCTCATTTAATTTCAAAAGCAGTTCTCCCTCTAAAGTACCAAAACTCCTGCCTTTATTTCTGTAATTATCTATAGTCCTTGGGTCCAGACCCAATAAAGCGGACAATACCTGCTTTTGCAGTCCTGACTTTTTGAGCAACTCATCAAACAGGTCAATGTGAATACCCTTATCCACCTGGTACACTACCTGAAAATCGTCTCGTGCCTCCTTCAAATTAAATTTTTATTAAAAATAAGTATTTTTTCTTTCGATCCAAGAATTTTTGTTGTTGTTCTTGATCAACACAAGCTAAACGAGTCAATCTTACTCCCCTCTTAAAATGGGTTTCAGCACCTCCAAATCCCCATCAATATCATCTGGAATAGTCAAGCCTAAAATCGAGCATAGCAATGGGTAAACATGGATATTCTGAAAAGGAGTAAGGGAAAACCCTTCCTTTATAGCCGGTCCATTGGCATAAAAAATACCATGCAGGTCCTGAAATTCCGGGATGTACCCATGTTCTCCAAAAACATCCGTCTGAAACATGGCAGAACGGTTTTGGTAGCTCACCATTCCTTTGATGGTGGCCAGATAATAGCCCAACTCAGGCATGATCAGGATATCTCCTTTCCGGCTTTTATATTTCTCCGGATCTTTATAATAAGTCAAATCCTGTACCTTCACCGCCGAGAAAGGCCCCTCCTGCGCATTTATTTGTTGATACACAGCATCGATTTCTGCAGGATTTTCCAGGTATAGATGTGCCAGGGCACCATTATTTACCACCCTGGCATCAAGGCCCTCGGTGATATGATCCAGGTTGAGCAGGTTTTCCTTTGGCACATTGGTCATCCCATGGTCGGATACGATGATGACATTGATGTCCAGGTCAAAACTTTCCAACCCTTCAAACAAGGATCCCAATTCGCTGTCAAGCCGGTACAGCCGCTCTTTAATCTTTTCATCATTATCGGGACCGTAGCGGTGGCCAACATCGTCCATATCTGAAAAATAGAGGGTGATGAGCCTTGGCCGCTCAGCTTCAGGTAGCTGAAGCCATTCAAAAACCTTGGAAATCCGACTCAGATTGGGAACACTCCCATCAAAGGAATAATAGTAACTGGGTCTGACCCCCTTTATCGGAGCTTCCGATCCCACAAAAAAGTAGCTGGCTGCTTTTATACCATTTTGTTCCGCCAAAACCCAAATGGGAGTGCCACCATACCAATAGCCGTCCTCCACAATACTTCTGTCTCCCATCCGGTATACCTCATCTTTCTCGGGCTCATAAAAGGAGTTGTCTACCAGGCCATGGTGCTCCGGAAGCATACCAGTGGCAATGGTATAATGGTTTGGAAAAGTCTTGGTAGGAAAGGAAGGAATCATAGCATCCGCAGCAGTCCCCTCCTCGATGAATTGGGTCAGGTTTTTCGGCTTAAAGCGATCGGTGTAATCGTACCTGTAGCCGTCAAGGGAAATTAATATCAGATAGGGTTCCCTTTCCTGAGCAAAAAGCCAGTTGGTAGAAAATAGCAGCAATAGAAAAATCCAGCAACTGGAAAATAATGGTTTCATGCTTCGTAAAATTCATTTGGCAAAAATCTGTTTAGGATCCTGAAAGGCTTTGAACTCCAAAGCATTGCCACTAGGATCCAGGAAAAACATGGTGGCCTGCTCCCCTACTTCCCCTTTGAACCGGATATAGGGTTCAATGATAAATTCGATCTGGTGATTTTTTAGCTTCTCTGCCAAATCATGCCAGTCTTTCCATTTTAAAACCACCCCAAAATGTCTGACAGGAACATTTTTACCGTCTACCTGATTGGCCTTTGCCTGAGCCAATTCTTCGGGTTTCACATGGGCAGAAAGCTGGTGTCCGAAAAAATTGAAATCTATCCACTTATCAGTGCTTCGGCCTATTTCACATCCCAGCAAATCCTGGTAAAAAGTTTTGGTTTCGTCAATGTCCCTGATAGGAAATGCAAGATGAAAGGGTTGAATGGCAGTCATACTGGTTTAGGTGATTTATGATCCGGAAAGGCATAAAATTAAAAAATAAAACATGAAAGCCTGAGGCCTTCATGTTTTATTTTCATTGCTTAAATCAATAACCCGGATTCTGTTCCAGGTTAGGGTTGATGTCAATTTCAGATTGAGGGAAGGGAAACAAATAATGCTTGGCAGGATCAAATTGCCGCTGTATACCAGACCCCGGCTCTACCAGGGTTGGTATGTATTCTTCAGCATATCTCCACCTTTTGATATCCCTGTACCGCATGCCCTCAAAGGCAAATTCCACCCTTCTTTCGTTCCAGATCCTATCCCGCATTTCATCCTGGCTCAAGCCTTCAGGAAGGGATGGCATATCCACACCCGGGCGGGTTCTAACGGCGTTTACCGCATCATAAACGGCCTGCGTAGGGCCGTTCAATTCATTCGTGGCCTCCGCAAAATTTAGCAGAACCTCTGCGTACCGGATCAATACCCAATCCTGCTCGCTTTTGGTGGAATAGTCAATCGGCAGGGTTTCTACATTGCCTCCTTTGGCCGGCATCAGTCCGGTCATGGAAACCCCATTGTAGGCAAACTCCACCACTTCACCGGACGCTTTGACCGCCGCATCATTAAAATCCCGCATGGTCTTACCTAGCCGGGGATCCCTGTTTTCCTTCCAGTTATCGGGGTCATACAAGGGCGATTCAGCAATGGATAAACCATCGATGCATTCAAAGGCATCTCTCAATTCTGGTCTTGGATTCCATATGCCATGCCAGAGAATCCTGATATCCTGATTGCTGAAATTATCGGGATTGAGGTATTTGGTAGAAAACATGATCTCAGGGTTGTCACTCTGCCCTTCCGCCAGGAACATGTTTGCCCAATCTTCCGCAAAAAGGCTAAATTGCCCGTCTGTCATGACCTGAGAAGCTGCCTGTGCCGCAGCAGCCCAGTCGGATTCAAATAGGTGTACCCGACTCTTCAGGGCAAGTGCAGAGCCTCTTACGGCGTGTCCACTGGAACTATAATCTGTATTGGGAAGACTGGCAATCGCTACATCTAAATCAGCCAAAACCTGATCGATCACCTGATCCCGGGAACTTTGGGCCACCTTTGCATCATCAGCGGATACCGTAGAGGTGTAAAGTGGCACTCCTCCGTAAAAGTCTGCCAGGGTAAAATAAAAGAAAGCCCGCAAAAAAAGCACCTCTCCTTTGTACTGCACAATTCTTTCTGCCGGCATATCTACCCTGTCTATATTTTCGAGAAAGTAGTTACAGGTAGCTATTCCCTGATAACAATGGTTGTAAATGTTTGCGAGCAAGCCTCCGGAAACAGCTTCCATTATTCCCATAGCAAAGGTACCCGTGGAAGCAGCTCCAAGACTCTGCCCCCCTTCATTCGCATCCCCTGCCATAATGGCCAGGGAATAAACCCCTTCATGGTTAAAAGTATTGGTATTGAGTCTGGAATAAACACCAGCCAAAGCCAAATCCGCATCCTTCTGGGAATTCCAGAAGGTGGGGCCTGATATTTGGGTGGTAGGATTCCTTTCAAGAAAATCTGTACATGAAACAGAAAACAAAACGACCAGGCCTATCAGAAAATAATTGTATATCAGATGGTTTATATATTTCTTCATGGTTATTGTTATTTTGATTAAAGGGAAACTTTAAGGCCTAATGTGTAACTGGTGATCTGAGGATAGGCCTGAAACCAATTGGTATTGGCTCTTTCAGGATCTGAACCCGGCCAATCAGTGATGGTAAACAAATTGTCTCCTGACATGTAAACCCGGGTAAATTTCAAACCTAATTTTTCATTTAAACGGTCTGGCAAATTGTAACCGATGGCCAGGTTCTTCAACCTTAAATAAGAAGCATCTAATAACCAGTAAGAATTACGCGTACCTGTCACAGGAGCATAACCGGAAATATACATGGCTGGATGTGCATTGGTGGAGCCCTCACCCGTCCACATGTTTTCGATAAAATCCAAAGGAGGGGGTGAACCCTGTATATAAGGCACCAATCCCCAGGATAATCCCTGGGTACTCTGCTTGTAGCCTTCCAAACCCTGGAAAAATGCATTTAAATCAAAATTTCTCCAGGAAAGATTGATGGTACTTCCGTAATGAAACCTGGGGTAAGCACCGTCCATGACCACCCGGTCATCCGCATTGATTACTCCATCTCCATTTTGGTCCACAAATTTCAAATCACCTGGCTTGGGATTGAATTGGTGCTGGGGGCTGTTGGCAATTTCTTCTTCATTCTGAAAAATACCATCCCACTCCACCATGAAATGAGAATTAAAGGGCAGTCCTTCCTGAATGGTAAAATTGCCATAAACCGGAGAAAGTATCCGCAGTACCTCATTTCTGAAAGTGGAGAAATTGACACTGATATTATAGCCAAAATCACCAAACTGTCTGACGGATCCCAATTCCAGCTCCATGCCGGTATTTCTCATTTTACCGTAATTAACCGTGGGAGGAGAAAGACCCACACTGGCCGGAATGGGTACATTGTACAGAATATCGTCCGTAACCTTATCAAACCAATCAAAGGTAAAATTGATCAGTCCCTCCTTCACCGAAAGATCAAACCCAATATCAGTCATAGTGGTGGTTTCCCATCTCAGATTAGGATCTACCAGCCGGTTGACATAAGCCCCCGGATGGGCAGTATTGAAGGGATAAGAAGTAGTGGTCAAAACTTCCTGGTAGGGATATAATCCCACATTCTGATTACCCAATTGTCCCCAGGATCCCCTGATTTTAAACTCATCTATCCATTGGTTTTGTTGCAGAAATGGTTCCTGAGAAATTCTCCAGCCGGCAGATACGGAAGGGAATACTCCCCAGCGGTTATCCGGTGAAATCCTGGAAGTACCATCATAGCGTACATTGGCTTCCAGTAGGTATTTCTCATTGTAATCATACATGGCACGGCCAAAAAATGACATGATGGCCCATTCCTCTGTAAAACCACCTGTAGTTTGGTCCAGCGGAGCACCTCCATCCAGTTCTTTGAGTTCATTGGTTGGAAAATGAACCCTTGACCCTCTCAACTGCCTATTTAAACTATACTCCTGGTTGTACCCTGCCAGGATATTGACATTATGGGTATCATTAAACAAGCGCCTGTAATTCAATGTGGAATAAAAAGTGGTCCACATGCCGGTATTCCAGGTTTCCCTGACTCCCAATTGCCAGGTAGAGTTATTGTGGGCATAGGAGCCATCCTTGAAAAAATAATTATCCACCGGCGTTTCATGGTTTTTCAGCGCCCGGTTGTCGTAAGATACAGCTCCTTTGGTATACCAGGTCAGGTGCTCGGTAGGTTTGATCTCCACATAGAATTGGGGCAAAACGTTGTAATTGATATCGGTTTGGATGCCACTGGCATCCTGAGCATCCGGATTTCTTACCGTCCATTCTCCAATATTGGAGCTGTATCTTGCCACGTGACCGGTAGATCCATCGGGCAGGGTCATGGTAGGTGTATAATTGGGACCCGCCCCATAGATGGCCAGGATCTGGTAATCAACGTTTCCATTATCCCAATTGCTGCGTTGGATATCTTTGTTCACCAGCTGTATGTCTCCGCCCACCGTTAACCAATCGTTAATTTTGGAATCCACGGTCAACCGTGCATTGTATTTTTTGAACTCATAGAGACTGGTCAAACCTGGCTGGTCAAAATAACCTAAGGATAACCCAACGGTGGTTTTTTCAGTACCACCACTGACCCGTACTGATTGCATATTGGCCACGGCAGTATTGAAAGAATGATCTATCCAATCAAAATTGGGATAATTGATGGGATCGTTTGGATTGTTTCTGAAAGCATCGATCTCCTCCTGACTGAAATAGGGTGCCTGACCTCCGGCCCTTTGTCTTCCCTGGTTCCAATACATCATGTAATCGGCAGAATTGCTCAGCAACCTGGGCAACCTGGTCGGCTGATGCACCTGCACATTACTGTGGATATCGATGCTGAGCGCACCTTCAGTACCTCTTTTGGTTGTAATCAGAATGACACCATTGGCAGCTCTGGCGCCATATATGGCACTTGATGCAGCATCTTTCAGCACAGAGACCGATTCTACATCATTGGGATCTAAATTCGTCATGTCGCCGGCGATACCATTGATGAGGACCAAAGGCTCACTACCGGCAGAACTGAATGTACCTAAACCTCTAATTCTTAGGGAATTATTTTCGCTTCCTGGTTTTCCGGAATGGGAAGAAACCTGCAAACCGGCTACTTTTCCCTGCAGGAGCCCGGCCACATTGGTCAATGGTCGCTTGATGATTTCATCTGCACCCACCGTAGCTACTGATCCGGTCATGTTGGCTTTCTTCTGGGTACCATAGCCGACCACTACCACTTCGTCCAGGGAGGCCAGGTCTTCTGCCAATACCACATTAATGGTACTCTGGTTGCCTACCTGTATGGTTTGCGAAGTAAAACCAATGAAGGAAAATACCAACTCAGCATTGTCCGGGACCGTTATGGAATACCTACCATCCAGATTGGTAACAGTACCCCTATTGGTACCCAGGACTGTAACGGTTACCCCCGGCAAGGGCACCTCGTTGGCGTCAGTAACGGTGCCTGAAACCGCAATATCCATGCTTGGATCAAATTTTGCCGAAGAGATTGTCTCATGAGCCCATGTGCCCCCAATAAAAACCAATTGAAGCAGCAGCAGTAAGGACAGCATTTTCAAAAGCGGATCTAACCGCCTGAATACAAATACATGCATAATTTTTGTGGGTTTAAGTTGATGTTAATTTTTGAAATACTAACTAATGCTCCACAAAGCTGAAGAATACTAAAAAGACCCAAAGAAACTAGCAGCAGATCTTTCCATCGAAAGTCCTCATCATTTGCCTGGAACATTATAAGTGGCAGTGGGAAAAATGAAGCTGTTGGTCCTTAATAAATCCCACCTGAATAGGTTTGATCAGAATTTACTTTATTCTGGTCTATTAATGTAAATAAAATTTAACAAATATTATAACCATTAATATAACCTTTTATAATGAACTTAAACTATAAAACAGAATTAAATATTTTATTTGTTATGTATTATAAAACAACCTACTTAAATGGTAATATTATTTTGTTATTTTAAATATAAAATACTAAAAATAATACTTTATCCATTTAAAAAAATATTTTTATTACCTATTAAAGGGCTATCCTGTATATTAATTTTAAAACATCAGGTCTTTCCGAACATGGATTTCTGTTGTCCTATTATTGTCAATTGATCAGTTTTAAATCTACCGATAGCAGATCACCCAACTTTACCCTTACCAAAAAAATAGCTTTCCAATCCATAATAATACTTTTTAATGTTTATATTATTAACCAATTAATGTTAATTAAATAAACAAAATGTACCTCAACTGCCACAGTCACTACAGTTTTAAGTACGGTACGCTTTCGGTGGAAGCCCTGGTGGCGGAAGCCAAAAAGCACAAACTCGATGCCCTGGCCTTAACCGACATCAACAGTACTTCCGGGGTCTTCCCCTTTATTCGGGAAGCCCAGAAAAATGGCATCCACCCCGTGATCGGCATTGACTTCCGCAATGGCATCAATCAGCAGTACATCGGCCTGGCACAAAACCAGGATGGCTTCTATGCGCTGAACCTCCACCTCTCCCATCACCTGGTGCACCAGCAGCCTTTCCCCGATCGGGCTCCGGCCATGGACCATGTCTTCTTCATTTACCCCTTTTCCGAAAACCAGTTTCCCCTTCGGGAAAACGAGTACATCGGCCTACACCCCTCCCAACTGAAGAAACTGCCCTACAGCCCCTGGGCCAGGCATAAAGACCGGCTGGTCCTGTTGCAGCCGGTAAGTTTTGCCGGTAAAACCGGGTTCAACGCCCACCGCCTGCTCCGCTGTATGGATCGCAACACCCTGCTGAGCAAATTACCTGTATCGGAGCAGGGAGATCCATCCGATCGTTTTTACAGTTATGCAGATATGGTGGACCGCAGCGCAGGGCACAGCTACCTGATCTACAATGCACAGAAATTGCTCGAACAGTGCCAGTTTTCCTTCTACTTTCAGGCCGTTAAAAACAGGCGGGACATTCTGGGATCCGACTGGGAGGACTTCGACTACCTGCGGCAGGAAACCTTTAAAGGTGCCCTGTTGCGCTATGGGAGCCTGGATGAAACCAAAGAAAAACGTATCCTCAAGGAACTGGAGATGATCCAGCAAAAGGGATTTGTCTCCTATTTCCTCATCAATTATGACATCGTTAACTTTGCCCGGCACAAGAACTTCTTCTATGTGGGACGGGGCAGCGGGGCC
Source organism: Cyclobacterium sp. SYSU L10401 (assembly GCF_010993705.1). Lineage (GTDB taxonomy): Bacteria > Bacteroidota > Bacteroidia > Cytophagales > Cyclobacteriaceae > Cyclobacterium. Next base: position 570,603 of record NZ_WOFO01000002.1, read on the forward strand.
AACAGCATCGTGGCCTACAGCCTTTGCATCACCGATGTGGACCCCATCGAGCTGGACCTGTACTTTGAGCGCTTTATCAACCTGTACCGGGAAAATCCCCCCGACTTCGACCTGGACTTCTCCTGGAAAGACCGGGACGAAATCACCGATTATATTTTCAAAAAATACAACCGTCCCGAAAGCAAACATGTCTGCCTGCTGGCCACCTTCAATACCTTCCAGTACAACTCTGTGCTACGGGAGTTGGGCAAGGTCTTTGGCCTGCCCAAGTCTGAAATAGAGTCCCTGATCTACCATGGTGACAAGCTGGAAAGCAGCAACTATCGGCCAGACCAGTACGGCAAGCTGATCTACGGCTACAGCCAGGTGATCCGGGACATGCCCTCCCACCTAAGCATCCATGCGGGAGGGGTGTTGATCTCCCACAAACCCATTCATTACTATACCGCCACTGAGTTGCCGCCTAAAGGCTTCGCCATTTCCCAATTCGACATGCATGTGGCGGAGGACATAGGCCTGCACAAGTTTGATATCCTCAGCCAAAGGGGCCTGGGACATATCAAAAGCACCCTGGAAATCATCCAACAAAATCAGGGCAAGGAAGTGAACATCCGCCAGGTGGACGCCTTCAAGAAAGATTCCAAAATCAAGCGGCACCTGCGGGAGGGACGTACCATTGGTGCCTTCTACGTAGAATCTCCGGCCATGCGCATGCTTCTGGCAAAACTGAAAGCGGAGGAGTACCTGGAACTGGTAGCTGCCAGTTCCATTATCCGGCCGGGTGTGGCCCGCTCCGGCATGATGCGGGAGTACATCCTGCGGCATGTAGATCCATCCAGAAGGGAAATGGCCCACCCGGTACTCCGGGACATCATGCCCGAAACGTATGGCATCATGGTGTACCAGGAAGACGTGATCAAGGTAGCCCATTACTTTGCCAGCCTTTCCCTGAGCGAGGCCGACGTACTGCGAAGGGGCATGAGCGGCAAGTCCCGCTCCAAAGACGAATTCCAGCGGGTAAAGGACAGCTTTTTTGCCAACTGCAGAAAAAAAGGACATGAGCCAAATGTGACAGGAGAGGTCTGGCATCAGATTGAAAGCTTTGCCGGTTACTCCTTTGCCAAGGGCCATTCCGCTTCCTTTGCCGTGGAGAGCTACCAAAGTCTTTATTTAAAGGCCCATTACCCCCTGGAATTTATGGTGGGGGTCATCAATAATTTCGGAGGATTTTATCCTACCGAGTTTTACATTCACGAACTCCGGATGAATGGCGCCGATGTACAAGCTCCGCACATCAATGAAAGCGAAAACCTGACCTGCATCCGGGGCAAAACCGTCTACCTGGGCTTTGTCCACATGAAGTTCCTGCAAAAAGAAAGCGTGGACAAAATCCTGCAGGAAAGGCAACAGGGAGGGATGTATACCAGCCTGGTGGACTTTGTCTCCCGCGTAGACATCAGCCTGGAGCAATTGCTCATCCTGGTACGGATAGGCTGCTTTCGCTTCACCGGCAAGAGCAAGCAGGAGACACTCTGGGAGGCGCATTTTATCCTGCACCGCAAAAAAAAACCGGCCGGAGGAAGTCAGCGGCTGTTTGCACAGGCGGGCTTCCGGGAGCTGCAGCCTCCTGTTCTGGAAGCGGCGGATGTGAGGCAGGAGATCATTGACCAGATCGAAATCCTGGAATTTCCGATGGAATCCCCTTTTCTATTGGTAAAGGAACAGCAGGTCCGTGGCATTGCAGCCAGGGAAATGGCGCAGTTTCTGGGCAGACGGGTGCAGCTGGTCGGTTACCTGGTGACGGTCAAGTACACCCGGACGGTGAAGGGGGAGGTGATGAACTTCGGTACCTTTATCGACCGGGAAGGGCACTGGATCGATACGGTGCATTTCCCTCCGGTGGTGAAAAAAACACCCTTCAAGGGCCGCGGCATCTACCTGATCAAGGGAAAAGTCACGGAGGAATTCGGCTTCTATAGTGTGGAAGTCAGCAGCTGCGAGCGAATGGCGTATTGGAATGCCGATGATTGACCAAGAGCAAGGCAGGTCTAATGCCCGGGGTTTCAAGCCTGGGAAAAAAATGCAGATCCGCCGTTTTGGCAGAAGAAACGTCCATACCATCCCCGGCCTCTCGCCAAAACCCATAGCTGGTCAATTTGGACGCGCTGGCTTTTAATGAACTTACTGCAAAAAACATTTTGAATTAACATTCCTTTCTCCATTTCACTTATGGAAAAAGACCCGATTAAACTAACTGCCTCTACAATATCGGAATTTTTTTCAACAATGATATAAGGTAAATCATCCAAGGTAAAATTCAAAAAATCTGGATTTTTATGATAAATTTTATCGATTTCAATTTTGGTTTGTTTACTATTTGAAGCTGAAAATAAGTATTATAACAGGTTTTTTCAAGATTAAATAGTGAATAATTTTGTTCCGGCAAAATAACTCTTCAAGTCCGCTTCGTTAACCCTGCTCCTGCATCCACTACCAAACCAATGTTGCCTTACCTTCCCCCGGAATTTTATATCCGCCCCTCTTCGGCTGACCTGCCTATCCCCTGTCTTTGTTCCATGATATCAATTCCACAAAAAGTCCTTACTTTTATGGGAAAAATTTGAGTTTGATATGAAATATTATCTATTCTTGTTCATTTTTTCTGCCATTGCTTTCTGTAGTTGCCAAGAGGCACCATCACCGACACCTATTCCCGCTATTGACCTTTACTTTCCTCCCCTCAATTCGGAGCATTGGGAAACCACTTCTTTAAACCTGGAGGAAGAAAAGGTTCAAAATCTGGAGAAGCTGCTGGCCGAAAACGGTACACGAGCCTTTATTCTATTGAAAGAGGGAAAAATTGCCCTGGAGTTTTATGCCGGAACCCGGCTGGCATCCAACTTACCGTTTCAGCAAAGCGCTTTTTGGTACTGGGCTTCGGCGGGAAAAACACTTACCGCAACATTGGTGGGCATCGCTCAGGAGGAAGGGCACCTTTCCCTGGACCAGCCCACCTCGGAAATCCTGGGACCCGGATGGAGCAGCCTGACACCGGAACAAGAAAACCGGATCCAAATACGGCACCACCTGAGCATGACTACCGGGCTGGATGAAGGGGTAAGTAACCCCGATGATTATTCTGCCCAAAACCTGCACTACCTGGCTGATCCCGGACAGCGCTGGGCCTATCACAATGCGCCTTATACTATTTTAGACAAGGTCCTTAAAGGAGCTACCGGATCGGATATAGCCACCTACTTTCAACAAAAGATAGGATCAAAAATAGCCATGACCGGGTTTTGGCAGGAAATAGGCCATAACCGCGTCTTTTTCAGCGATGCCCGCTCCATGGCCCGTTTTGGCCTGATGATACTGGCCAAAGGAAAATGGGAAAACAAAGAAATCATCGGCGACCAGCACTACCTTCAGGCCATGGTGACTCCCTCTCAAGCTTTGAACGAAAGCTACGGCTACCTTTGGTGGCTGAATGGCCAGGAAAGCTATATGCTTCCCGGGATTCAAAATCCCCTTCCGGGAAGTTTTATTCCCAATGGCCCCTCGGATATGGTTTGTGGCATGGGTAGAGATGGGCAATTCCTGTGTGTGGTTCCTTCTGAAAAGCTGGTATTGGTGCGGCTAGGCGAAAATCCGGATCAAAGCCTGATCCCTTTCCGGTTTTTAGACGCCATATGGGAAGTACTCAGTGATTAGGTAAATGCTTGAGGACATTCTAAAACGAGCCGAGTTACGTAAAGACAATTATAAACATATGAAACAGCTTAGTTCTGAGAAATGCATTTTTAGATTGAAGGGTTGCTATTTATTCCTTTTCGGTTTTTTGGAAGGGTGCTGATAGGTACTAAAATAAGTTTTAACACCCGGTGATCTGCATGTTGCAGGTATTGGTTTATTTCTTCCCGTATCTTACCTGTGTCCATTGGTATTTTCTTTTTGCTCTATAAAGTTAGCGAATTCCTATTAGAATTTGATTTCTTCCGGCTATTGGTATTTCAATTTTAGGTTTATTTTATTCCCCTCTAGGTGTAGGCAACTACACCCTTCTATCAATACCAATTTGTAATTGGAAATTGGACGGAATCACCAACAATCTACCGCTTTCAAACCTACCAATCCAGCATCATTCTTTGCACTTGAACACCTACTAGCTTCCGATTTCTCTACGATTCCTGCCCTTACCCGATTCTCATGAATGTAAAGCATGCTATTTTCGATCATTTCAGTTCGATAAATTTCAATGGCATGGTTTTCATGTGTACTTTTTCAAACCCAAGCCAGACACTGTTTAAAGTTTTGGACACTTGTTTACCAAGAAATTCTTTAGTGATCCATTGCAAATGGCATGTGATGGATTCCAACTTTAAAATAGGTTAAGAATAATAGGGGCTGAAGGTTCTACACCCAGTCGGGGGCAGAAATCCCAATGTTTTAATGAAAAAAACAAGTTACCGATTAATTATCCCTTCTAGTTGGGATTTAAGCTGCTCTACCACCCGTGGATAATTCGAAAAAAGGTTGTCTCTTTCCTCGGGGTCTTCCCGGATTCGGTACAGCTGCCCCTTGGGCCCACCTTTCTCGGGCTGCAAGCGATTCGGAGCGCTAAAGCCTCCCGAACCCAGCCCGTCGATGTATTTCCATTCCGGCGTCCGGATGGCAAACATGCCGGAGGAGGAATGGTGCACCATCTCCGTACGGAACACGAAATCCGTATCTCCCTGCAATACCGGTAAAAAACTGTAGCTGTCCATCGCCGCACCTTCCGGTATGGTTTGATCCAGCAAGCCGGCAAGCGTTGCGAAAAGATCGGTCAGGCTGACCAGTCCCGGGTAGGCTGCTTGTTCCTTTATGCCTTCCGGCCAGGAAACAATCAAAGGAACCCGGTGGCCTCCGTCCCACACATCCCCTTTTTGGCCCCGCACACCCCTATTTGAATCGTGACCATATAGCAAAATCTCTTCTTCCGGCCAATAGGCCCCGTTGTCGCTGGCAAAAACCAATAAGGTATTTTCCAGCAAACCCTGCGCCTGGAGCTGCTCCTTAATGCGCGCGACCACCTGATCGATATCCATGACAAAATCTCCGTACAGCCCCGCTCCCGATTTACCTGTATGCTCCTCCGAAGGTAGCCAGGGGGTATGGGGGCCAGTCAGCGGCAGGTATAGAAAAAAAGGAGTATCAGCCGATTGACGTTCGATAAAGGCCAGGCCCTGCCCGGTGATTTCATCCAGGCAATCTTCCACCCGGAAAGTAGGTGCCATTTCTCCCTGTCTCCACCACACGCCTTTTTCCCAGTACACGGCCTGCTCGTTGCTGTGTTTCTTATCCCAGGAAAATTCCGTGTTTTCCTTTCGGGTAGGGTACACCTCCGTGGTCAAGATCACCCCCGGGTCCAACACCCTATGGTTTTCCAAAAATACATAGGGTGGAATATCCAGCGATGCCGGGTGGATAAAGGAATAGTCAAAACCAAAATCACTCGGTCCTATTCCAATTGGCTGGCCGTAATCCACATTAGAATACCCACTCTCGGCATCCAACACCGCAGGTTTGCCATCTTTGGTGACCCATTCCAAACCCAGGTGCCACTTCCCTACTATTCCGGTTTGGTAACCGGCATTTCTAAGAAAAGCGGCCATTGAAAGGCGATTTTTATCCATTACAGGGGGTTCAAACCCTCCGATTCCCCGGGCCGCAGCTGGCGTTCGAAAGGCGTATTCCCCAGTAAGTAAGCCGAAACGAGAAGGCGTACACACCGAGGCACTCGCATGGGCATTGGAAAAGGTAATGCCTTCCGCAACCATTTCATCCAGGGCGGGAGTTTCAATTTTGGATAAGGGGTTCAGGCCCTTGATGTCCCCGTAACCCATATCGTCGGCAAAGATGATGACAATATTGGGGGGATTCCCCTTCGCATCCAACCCCTGTCCCTGGCTTACCATATCCGGATAAACCAACAGGCAGATGAGCAGACTTACATTCAACAAATTTTTCATGGGTTCTCAATTTAAAGGAACGGAGGTGGCGAGTGCAATCACCCGGCCCTGGTCTCCGACTGCATTGTAAAAATGATAGGTAACTCCCTCCCAACGAATTACCCAGGGCTTATGGGCATACTGGGAGTCGTAAGGCTCGGAGGGTGCCACCAGGTCCTCCCCTTCCCAATCCGTCCAATGGACCAGATCGTAGGAGCAGGCAAAGCGCTCAAAAGCACCGGGTTTCCAGAAAGCACCAAAGTAAAACATGACATACACGTCGTCTATCTTAACTAGCTGTGCATCTCCACAAATACCTTCTCCACGGGTGATGACTGGTCCCTCGCCTATCCGGGCCCAGTTTACCATGTCTTCCGATCCTGCCATGCCAATACTTTCATAGGTAGCAGTATCCCCTTTGGCATTGTAATACATGACAAAAGGGTAACCGGTAAGTTGATCTTCATCCCGGATAATGTGGGACTTGTAAATTTTATCGGTTTCAAACCAGCGGGCAGAAGAATCGCCAGGCAGCAAAACCGGATCGTCTATCCGCTCCCATTCTTCGGCCCTATCCAGGTGATCCGATTTCGCCATTCCAACACCTAGCGTACCTGCTTCATACCCTTCCGTGGCTCCTCCCAAATAGGACATCCAGTACTTGCCTGCATGTGTCCCTGCCTCGTTTCCAGCACCCCAATCGGTGTCTACAAGTGCCAGGTAGCCTGCCTTTTGATTGGCATCCCAGGTGTCCTGCGTAAACGAGAGCAGCCTACCCATCTCCTCCCAATCCAGTAGGTTGCCGCTTTTTGCCAGCCAGGTTTCATAGCCCTTTCCGTCAAAGACGATGTAAGTCATGTACCATTGGCCTTCGTGGCGAAAGATGGTGGGGCTGTCCACCAGTTTGGTAGTGTCGCTGTGCTGAAACACCACACCGTACTTATAGGGAGTTTTAATCCGCTCGTAAATTTCCTGCATGCGTTTCGCCGAAACCTCGACGGGAAGCTGGGGGGAAGGTTTGCAGCAAACCCATCCCCAGCAGCATAGCGTAAACAGCAGAAATTGCTGAAAACGATTCATCTACAAGCCTTTTAAAGCTTGTAATATTCCTCCCAGCCTTTTCTTGGCGGAACGCCTGCCAGCAATTGATTGGCCAATGCGTGATTGGTGATTTGCTTGGACTCCCGGTCAAATTTCAAATGGGCCTTGAGTCGCTGGGAAAGGACTCCCAGGGTAAAAACCTGACTTAAAGGTCCGGCGATATCAAAGGAAGACCTGCATTTCTCCTCCCCTTTGCAGGCTTTAAGGAAATTGGCAAAGTGGTTGGAAGGGCTTTCCATGACCTCCGGAAGCTGGGAAGCCATATCCTTACCCATTTGTTCAGGAATGATGGATAGCGTACTACCGTGAGATCCTCCTTTAAAGGTGAGGTCCTTTCCATAAATGATTTTACCAGGGTTGAGTCTGGATGGCTGCAATTGCCCATCACTTGGAGGTGGGATATTCGGGTCCAATTCGGATACTCCGTATCCTTCCGGTACCGGAGGGATGTTATTTTGCCCGTCATACCAGGTAATGGTCATGGCCGGCATGTCCGCTCTTTTGGGGAATTTAAATTCGAGGGTAGTTTCCATGGGGAAGAAGAAGGTGTTGTGACCATCCAATCGGGTCGGAATGATTTCTTCCGGAAGCCCTAAATCCAGGAATTCGTGGGCCGTATCCATGATATGTGCGCCCCAATCACCTAATGCGCCCATGCCGAAGTCGTACCAGCAGCGCCATTGTCCATTTACCAGGTCTTCGTTATAAGCGTGCTCATGAGCAGTGGTGTGCCAGGTATCCCAGTCCAGGGTGTCGGGTATGGGTTGCTTATCCGGGAAGGAGATGATATTGGTATCCCAACCGTGCCACCTTCTGCGACCGTTCATATGGGCCGTCATGTTGGTCACATCCTTGATAATTCCTGCTTCTTTCCAGGCCTTAAATTGGAAATAATTGGCCTCCGAATGCCCCTGATTTCCCATTTGGGTAGCCACTTTGTATTTTTCGGCACCATCCATCATCAGCTGCACCTCCTGAAAGGTTCGGGCCATGGGCTTTTCTACATACACGTGCTTGCCCAGAGACATGGCCAGCATGGTAATGGGAAAATGAGAAAAATCCGGCGTACCTACGCTTACCGCTTCGATATCCTTCCCCATTTTATCAAACATTTCCCTGAAATCTTTGAATCGGGGCACGTTGGGAAACATTTTCATGACTTCTTCGGTATGTGGTGCTCCCATGTCCACATCGCAAAGGGCCACAATATTGGCCAATCCGGTTTCGTGAAGTGATTTGGTGATGCTTCCTCCCCGGTGGCCGATTCCGCAACAGGCCAGGTTGACTTTTTCACTTGGTGCCACATGGCCCAGAGGTTTACCCAATACAAATGAGGGTATCAGGGAAACACCCGCAACACCTAAAGTGCTGTTTTTCAAAAACTTTCTACGATAATTATTCATGATTAATTAATATGGTTATTTCGAATGCTATGGTTAGATTTTGGATAAATGCCTTCACTTCTGAGAGCAGCAGGTAAATACATTGAACCATTTCAGTCCTGAATTTAGAAGAAATACGGAGATTTATAGCAAAAAATTATGCATTACTTTCAATAGAATGTTTGAATGGGTTATAAATTGAGCTTAAATTTCGGAATGTTTTGTCAAGCTAGATTTTTTCCAATCCTGGTTTCAGTGATTTTCGCATTCGCCTGCAGTCCTGATGCCAGTGATAATAGCCATACTTTCCAATTGGTGGTTAAAGATACGCTATCTATTGATTTCCAGGGTGAAATCCACGCAGGAGATTTTAAGGATAACCGGGGAATTATCTACAATTACAGGTCCGGCGAATACCTTAAATTTGACAGTGCGGGTAAGGTTTTGATCAGAAATTCCATTCCTGCAGAAGGTGAGCGTGGCTTGTTTTATGTGAATGCGCTTAAAATCCTGGATGATGGGAAGGTTTTAGCCCATTCGATAAAAGGTGAAATAGCCCTTTTGGATGAAGAACTTCGACTACAGGAAAAGCTGTTTATGCCCTTTCCCAATGGTACCATGGATCTGAAGAGAAATGTGAGTACCATAGACAAATGGAACAATGAGCTGTTGTTATTTTATCCAGGCAGGGACAACAAAAGCCCTTATTCCCTGGGTTATTACCGTGACAATTACCTGCTGGAAAAACTGGACCTGAATACAGGTGAAAGCAGCCCTTACCTAAAACTATCTCCCGAAAGCAAATACCAAAAAAACCTCCATTTCGAACCTCCCACGGCCTTGATCAGTTGCGCTGGAAATCAATTGTATTTTGCTTTCAACAAAGAGCCCCTTATTCATCGCTATAACCTGGTTGAGGGTGGTGCATGGGAGGAATCCATACCATTGGAAACAGCAAATTTTGTCCAAATCCAGGGGCAGGAAATCCCCTTGGGTAATGACGGTTCTGTTTTAGCAGAAGGAGAGATTACCGGGCTTTTCGGATTGGAGAATGGGTTTGCCGTAACATTTTTTGAAGGATTGGAAAATTCACCCAATCAGCAGAAAAACAGACCTCCCGGACAGCAGCTAAAGGTCTTCGCAGATAAAACAGGCTGGTCTGCGCCGGTAAACTTGCCTTTTGAAATCCTGTTTATTTTAAATTTTGAAGGGCCTGACCTCCCTTTTTACGCAATAGTCAACCCCATCTACACAGGCCAAACAAATAACCAGATTAAAATACTTAAGTTACATCTTCAATAATTAATTTCACTATGAATAAAAGTAAACGTTTTCAATCCATAATATTAATATTTATATGCGGTCTTTGGATGGCTTGTTCACCAGCGACTGAGAAGCAGGAAGAGGAAATAGACATCAAGAATGGCTGGAGAAGCCTATTTAATGGCGAAGACCTGGACAACTGGCGAATAAAAATTTCCAAACATGAGCTGGATGAAAATTATGCCAATACTTTCCGGGTGGAGGACGGGTTGCTTAAAGTCAGGTATGATGGCTATGAAGCTTTCGACAGACAGTATGGTCATATCTTCTATGATGAATCCTTCTCTCATTATCTTTATCGGGTAGAATACCGATTTGTAGGGGAACAGGCTCCGGAAGGAGAAGGATGGGCTTTGAGAAATTCCGGTGTCATGTTGCATGGACAGGATCCGGAGACCATGACCAAAGACCAGGATTTCCCCATTTCCATTGAAGGACAGTTGCTGGGTGGAGATGGTGAAAACCCAAGAACTACGAGCAACCTTTGTACCCCGGGTACTAACGTAGTGATGGATAATGAACTCTTCACTCCCCACTGTATCAATTCAACATCCAAGACCTATCATGGAGAGCAATGGGTAACGGCTGATTTTCTTGTCCTGGGTGATTCCATCATTCACCATATCCTGGAGGGCGATACGGTGCTTACCTATTATCAGCCGCAAATGGGAGGCGGAAATGTGAGTAATCACAATCCTGAAGTAAAAAAGGACGGGCAATTGATCTCAGAAGGTTTTATCTCCCTGCAAAGCGAAAGCCACCCCATTGATTTCAAACGGGTGGAAATTTTTGACCTGTCCCCGTACCAGAGTGATCCTGCCAAATTGGAGGAAGTATTGAATCTCTTAAAAAGTGAAGAATAAATTAAAAAGGGGCTTTTAAAGGAAATAGAAGCCCCTTGATTTCAGCCTTTTGACAAAAGATTTTTTTGAAGAAAATCGTTGATAAATTTCCCTGATGGGTCCATGTTTTTCATCAGGAAAACAAAATCATCCATCCTCTCATATTGACCATGGAGGTAATCCTGATCAAAAGTGAACAATTTTCCCCAATGGGGCCTGACCTGAAATGGTTTTAACCGGGCCTCAATTTTGGGCAATAATTTACTTACATTTTCCCAATCTGCCTTCCAGGTAAAATGAATGGCAATACTATCCCTGCCATAGGCGGGACTCAACCACAGTTCATCTTTTTTAATGGAACGAATTTCGGAAATAAGTAGGTAAGGGAAAATTTCTGTTCCCATAGCATAAATCGCATGGATTGCCGCTACTGCCTCCGTCCTGGGAACAAAATACTCCGACTGAAGCTCCTCCCCACTGCTGGGTGTAAAGTCCATTTTAAAATGGGGAAGCCGCTCGTGCCAGGCCCCCTCTATTCCCAATTGCTCCGTGCAATTTATAGCGGAAATTTCCTTTATAGGGTGCAAATGGTCTTTAGCCTTTGAGGCTCCAAAAATGGTCTCGGGCATGGAATCATCCTGTCCTTGGCCTTTCTTCTTGATCCACCATTGGTTGACCCTTTCTCCCTGCCAGTCGGTAAACAAACTCACACTGTAGCCGGAAGAAAAAATTGCATCAAATTGTGTATCAAGCTGCTCCAAAGGCAGGTTTTCATAAACAAATTGCTTGACGGTAAAGGCAGGCTCGATACGTAAACGCATCCGGGTCACTACTCCCAAAGCCCCCAGGTGAACAACCGATGCCCTCAGTTCCTCAAGGTTGGTTTCCTCGCTAAAAACCTTGATCTCCCCATTCGCCTTGATCATTTCCATTTCTGTCACAGCGGTTGACAAATTTCCATTTTGGTCACCTGATCCATGGGTTCCTGTGGCGCAAGCTCCGGCAACCGAAATATGCGGCAATGAAGCCAGGTTATGCAAGGCAAATCCCTCCTGCTGCAGTTTTTTAGCCAATACGCCATATTGAACGGCACCGTTTATTGAAACCGTGCTCCTATCCGTAGCAAGCTGGATATTGGGGTCCATTTTCGCCAGGGAGAGTTGTCTGTGTTGGCTGTCGGCGATGGTATTGAACGAATGCCTGGTACCCAACGCCTTAAGTTTTTCCTGCTTATTAATGGCCGCAAGCAATGCTTCCCCCTTATCAGGCTCCTCCAAAGTTTGGGTACTGTAGGTAAAATTCCCCGCCCAGTTGGACCTAAGGGGACCCTGTTGTTTTTTTGATTCTGAATCGCACGAAATCATAGGAAATACCCAATTAGCTCCAACAAGAAGCGAAGAATTTTTTAGAAACTGTCTTTTTTTCATGGCGGAGCAATTTCTTAAGGAAAGATTCCCAGGTCCATGTAAGAAATGGCAATCCTTTCCAGGGCTACAATAAATCCGGCCGTTCTAAGGTCTTTTATGTCCTTTTCTTTTTTCACTCCATTCATATGGTGGTAGGCAGTCACCATGGTTTCTTCTAAACCGGAATTCACCAGATCCCTTTCGCTTGCGCCCCTGACGATGAGTTCCTTTTGTTCATCACTGAAAGAATCCCCCGTAGCCTTCTCAATGCTTTCCAGCAGGATATCGTACTTTTTCATGTCGTACCGTTTCTCCAATTTACCAAAGGAAACCCTGGATAGGTTTTTGAGCCATTCAAAATAAGAAACCGTCACACCTCCTGCATTCAGGTACATGTCAGGTATGACCATCACTCCTTTGTCAATAAGTATTCTATCTGCATCCTGGGTCACTGGGCCATTGGCTGCCTCCCCGATAATTTTGGCCTGAACCATCGCTGCATTTTCTACTGTAATCTGGTTTTCCAGGGCAGCAGGAATCAATATATCACAAGGGTAGGTCAATAAAGATTTACTGTCTTCAATAAACCTTCCTCTACTATATCCTTTAAAACTTTTGTTTTCGATCTGATAGGCCTTAATATCATCCACATTGATCCCCTCTTCATTCCATATAGCACCGTTGTATTCTGCGATGCCGATAATCTTAGCACCTGCTTCCTCCAGAAACTTGGCCGAGTAATAACCTACATTACCCAGTCCCTGTACGATAATCTTTTTTCCTGCCAGTCCCACTGACAGACCTAACTTTTGCATATCTTCCTTTACACTGACAGCCTCCCGTATGCCAATGAATACCCCCATACCGGTAGCTTCAGTTCTACCATCAATACCATGCTGTGAAAGAGGCTTTCCGGTCACACAGCCCTTTGCATTGATCACATCCGGATTAAAGGCTTCAAACGTATCTACAATCCAGGCCATTTCACGGCTGCTTGTACCATAATCTGGTGCCGGGACATCAATGGCAGGACCAATAAATTTCTTCTTGATCAACTCAGAAGTGTACCGTCTCGTGATTTTTTCCAATTGGTCCACATTGTATTTGGTGGGATCAATGGCCACGCCTCCTTTGGCTCCCCCGTAGGGTATATTCACCAGGGCACATTTATAGGTCATCAATGCAGCAAGACCTTTCACCTCTTCTTCGTTTACGAAGCTACTGTACCTGATTCCTCCTTTTACCGGCAATTTGTGCTGGGAATGCTGCACCCGGTATCCTTCGATAACCTGGTAGGTACCATCTCCATTCCGGAGAGGAAAATTAAACTTATAGACGCTATTGCATTGCTTGATTTGATCTAAAAGTCCCGGATGTATATCCATATGACTGGCCGCATGGTCCACTACCCTGCACACATCATTAAAAAGACTGTATTCCTCCTGTATTCCCATGAAAATATTTTGGTTTAAAGTTATAAAATTCAATTACCCATACCGGTCAATTCCTATGCCTGAATGTCTAATGTAAGGAATTTTTAAGAGATTAAATACCAGTGGATGGCAATCTGCCAGGGGGGCGGAGATTTTTCCCTTCCTTATCCTGCAAGGCATCCCCCAAATCTTCTCTTGCTATATCTGCAAGTTCCATCATTTTATTGGCTATCTCCGGACGCTCATGAATAAGATTTACGCTTTCCGTGATATCATTCCCCAGATCAAACAGCCCCATTTCCTCCATTTCAATCATTTCATATTTTCCGGGATTCCCATCGTCGGGTGGAACAAAGTCACCAGGAAGAGAACGGTATCTGTGAGGGAAAACAAGTTTCCAGTCGCCCATGATGACCGCCTGCAATTCATTTTGGTTGTAATAAATATAATAGGCTTCCTGGGTAGAAGTTGCCCCTTCCTCCATTATCAGAAGTGGCCAGATATTTTTGCCATCAATTTTCTTTTCAGGAAGGGATGCCCCTGTAAGGTGCGCAATGGTAGGCAATAAATCTATGGTCATCGCCATCTCGTCCTGGGTTTTCCCTGCCGGAATAGTACCCGGCCATTTCATAATGGTAGGTACCCTGATACCTCCTTCCCAGGAAGTTCCCTTTCCTTCTTTTAGTTCCCCCGGGCTTCCAGAATGGGTGCCGTAAGAAAGCCAGGGTCCGTTGTCAGATGTAAAAATCACCAAGGTATTGTTTTCTAACCCTTGTGCTTTCAAGGCATCCAGAACCTGTCCTACGGACCAATCAATTTCCATGATTACATCTCCATAGAGTCCGTTTTCGGATTTTCCTTTAAACTTTTCTGAAACAAAAAGTGGTACATGTGGCATGCTATGGGCCAGGTACAAGAAGAAAGGTTGATCCCTTTTTCGCTGAATAAAATTTACCGCCTTCTCTGTATACCAGGTTGTCAGCTGACTTTGATCTTCCAAAGTATCAATAATTGATGTGTTTTCATACAATGGAAGTGGCGGATAAAAATCAGGCCTTTCCGGATGGTAAGGCCACATATCGTTGGAATATGGAAGGCCAAAAAATTCATCAAAACCTTGCTCGGCAGGTAAAAAAGGGTCCAAATGCCCTAAATGCCATTTTCCTATTATACCCGTGGCATAGCCCTGGGGTTTGAGAACCTCTGCGATGGTTTCTTCTTCCGGGTTCAAGCCGTGCTGACTCTGATGAGACAATGCACCAAAAATTCCCAGCCGATTAGAATAACAGCCGGTCAGCAGGGCAGCCCGTGAGGCAGAACATACTGCATGGGCCACATGAAAATTGGTATAGGTGGTCCCTTCTGCAGCCATTTTATCCAGATTTGGTGTCTGGTACCCTTTGGCTCCAAATACACCTACATCTGCATATCCCTGATCGTCGGTAAAGATGATGACAACATTAGGTTGGGGCTTATCTTCACTACTTTGTTCCTGCATGGAGCTACCACCACAAGCAAAAAACAACGGGGGGAGGAGATAAAATATAAAATTCCCGACGGAAAGTCTTGATAACATATTATTGGAATTATTGGTGTGTATATTTTTATTTCTAAAATTTACACATCCAATCGAAATAAACAAAGTACAGCAACCAATAAACAGCTAAAGATTAGGGAAATAACCGAAACATCAACCACTCTGCCTCCTTTTAACCCTTTAAGAAACCTAAGCAAACATACATACACGTAACCTCTTCCATGCCCTTATGTCACTTATGTGGTCCAATTTTTAAACCATATTAGGAACTTAAGCAAACATATAGAATATCCCCAACCCTTCCACGTACGTATTTACCTTATGTGGTTCATTTTTTTCAACCATAGAAAAATTAAGCATTCGGGAATAACGCTGAAAAATTTTAAATTAATGGGGCAAACTTACTGTTCGAAGCCAAAATTGTTCAATAGAGGCAATAGCCTCCAGAAAATCTGATACCTCTACGGGTTTGGTGATGAAACAATTGGCATGGTGCTGATAGGAGAGATCAATATCCCTTTTAGACGAGGAAGTGGTTAACATGATCACGGGAATTTTTCGAGAAACCTCATGAGACTTCAACTCCTGCAACACCTCATGTCCACTCTTTTTGGGAAGATTGACATCCAGTAGAATTAAGTTCGGGGTCGACTTATTTTCGAATCCTTTAGTTTTAAAAACAAAATCCAATGCTTCCTGACCATCCTTTGCTATACTGATTTCATTGATGAAATTGCTATCCTCAAGGGCTTCGGTTGTCAAAAAAATATCTCCTTCGTTATCCTCTACCAATAAGATGTGAATTGATTTCATTCGTGATTGGGGCTCCAAATATGTATGATATAATTACTCGCTTTATTAAAATAATTCTTCCTAAATAATCGAAATATTACTTTATATAAATTGACTACAAATATAAGGCTATTAAACTTGATTTTACAAATAATGATTAGTCTGATACTGATACAGTATATGAATTAACAAAGTAATCATTCCCTTTAAATAATCTTTAAGCCTGATTTATTATCATGGTTTTTAGAAAATCTGAAGCAGACGGAGCACCCCTTTTAAGGACCAATTTCCCGGCCCCTCATCGTGAAAATCAGACGACTAAGTGACCACTTTAATGTCCAGAAAACCATTCCTTCTCAGGTAAACCCAATTGAGTTTCAGGCTTTCTCCCAGAGATCTGATTGCGCATAAGGGCTACCCGGTACCTCTGTAAAAAAGGTTCCGTCAATATACCTGTGTTTTGTTTTCAGGTTGGACATGGCTTCCATATCTGATCCATCCAACCTGATGTCTGCAGATTCCAGGTTTTGTATGATTCTATCTTTGTTTACTGATTTGGGTATAACAGCAACGTCCCTATGTAAGGACCAGGCAATTAAAATCTGAGCCACCGTTTTCCCATGTTTGTCAGCAATTTCCTGAAAAACCTGCTCTTGCATCAAGACGGGATCATTGGCTTTTTTTCTTGCACTGGGCCTGTCCGCAGAGCCGAGTGGAGAATAAGCGGTCACATTAATCTGATGGCTGCGGCAAAAGGAAACCAACTTCTGTTGAGGTAAATATGGATGCAATTCTATTTGATTCATTTCCGGCTTAATCTCGCAAGAAGCCAGAATTTCTTCAAGTTTGCTTTGATTAAAGTTTGAAACGCCAATATGTCTCACTTTTCCTTCTTTTTTCAAAGCTTCCATTCCAGCCCAGGTTTCTGAAAGAGGCGCAGCAGCATGATCCAGAAAGTCGGCTCCTTTCTCGGGAAACATGACATGACTTCTTAAAGCCACCGGCCAATGGATCAAATACAAGTCCAAATACTCCAATTGCAGATCTGCTAAAGTTTGGTTGAAGCCTACCTGAACCTGGTCTCTTTCATGGGCATTGTTCCATAACTTGGAAGTAACGAAAACATCTTCTCTTTTAACAAGGCCATCTTTGAAAGCCTTAGTCAAGGCATCCCCAACTTCTTTTTCATTTTTGTAAACAGCGGCACAATCGATGTGCCGGTAGCCTGCCTCCAGAGCCCAAAGTACTGCCTGATAAACTTCCCCCGGGGCAGATTTCCAGGTTCCTAAACCCAACATGGGCAATTTATCGCCATTTTCAAATGTGATATATTTCATGTGTTTATAATTTGATTTTTAATGGTCAGATGGAATCTTTGATGATTAAAATAATCATTGCCCTGTGTGTTTAATGATGATTTTAATCGTGTCGATTTCATCTGTTTATAATTTATTTTTAGCTGTCAGATGGAATCTCGCAATGATAATCATTCCTCTGTGTGTCGCCTCCGACATGCTCGATTTCATGTGTTTATAATTTTATTTGATGGATTAAATATACTCTTCCCAGAGATCACTGTAACTATAGGGACTGCCCTCCTCAACCCATGCAGGCCCAGGGGTATACCTAAATGGACCTTTGAGTTGATCAATTTCTTCCATATCGGAAGCATCCAGATGGACCTTTAAGCCACCAAAATTCTCTGTAATTCTCTGGGGATTGACTGATTTGGGTACTACCGAGGTACCCCTTTCCATGGCCCAGGCCAGGACTATTTGTGCCACACTTGCCTGGTGCTTTTGGGCTATCTTTTTCAAGCCCTTATCCTCCAGTAAAAGGGGGTGGTCTACTTCGCTGTTAGCTACCCTGTAGGCTGCACCCAAAGGACCATAACCGGTCAATAAAATACCAGCACTATCACAATAGGCTTTCAACTTCTTCTGGGGCAAGTACGGATGAAGTTCAATTTGATTGAGTTCGGGCTGGATTTTGGCCCCTTCCCTGATTTCCTCCAGTTTTTGGGAATTGAAATTGGAAACACCAATATGGCGGGTGAGTTTTTTATGCCATAAATCTTCCATGGCCTCCCATGTTTCCGCAAGGGCTGCTTCCGAATAAGTAAGAAAATCTCCGGGGCCAGAGGGGAAATCAATCCCCTTTTTAATGGCTACCGGCCAGTGAACCAGGTACAGGTCCAGGTAATCCAGTTGCAGGTTATGTAAGGTAGTCTTCAATGCTGGAAGCACATCTTCCTTTAAATGGGAATCATTCCAAAGCTTTGAGGTAATCCAAAGCTCTTCTCGTTTTATCCATCCTTCCGATATGGCCTTGGCTATCGCATCCCCGATTTCCTTTTCATTTTTGTAGACATGGGCACAATCGATGTGTCGGTAGCCTGTTTTAATCGCATGTAAGACGGCTTCAAAAACTTCATTGGGTTTGGATCTCCACGTTCCTAAACCCAAGGCTGGCATGGTATCTCCATTGGCAAATTTTAAACTTTTCATGTATGTGGTTGATTATCTAAAAATTAGATTTCATCGGATTTGCTGTTTTTAAAAATGCGACATTTTCCCTGTAATCACAAATTTAAAACCTATTCATTTACTTGTACGACCGGTTCAATCATTGTATCCAGCCGCAGAAGCCTCCCTATGGAAACTCAGGTCAGTATGTCCCGGATTACCTTTCCCGAAACATCTGTAAGCCGGAATTTTCTTCCCAAATGCCGGTAAATCAATTTTTCATGATCCAATCCCAGCTGGTGCAAAACGGTAGCCTGAAAATCATGGACATGAACCGGGTTAGTAGTGATATTATACCCCAATTCATCCGTAGCTCCATATACCATACCGGGTTTGATACCACCACCAGCCATCCATATGCTAAAACAACGGGGGTGATGATCTCTACCATAATTATCCCGCGTCAACTTCCCCTGAGAATAGTTAGTTCTTCCAAACTCTCCGCCCCAAATCACCAGCGTTTCTTCCAGCAAACCCCGTTGTTTCAGGTCCTTAACCAAGGCTGCAGAAGCCTGATCCACATCCCTGGCCTGCGAAGCCATTTCGGAAGGAAGATTTCCGTGCTGATCCCATCCCTGGTGATAAAGCTGGACAAATCGCACCCCACTTTCAGAGAGCTTTCTGGCCAGCAGACAATTGGCAGCAAAAGTACCGGGCTTCCGGCTATCTTCTCCATACATGTCAAAAATACGATCGGGTTCTTTGGACAAATCGGTAGCCTCCGGAACTGCCGTTTGCATGCGGTAAGCCATCTCATATTGTGCCACCCTGGTCTGTATTTCCGGATCACCCACTTTTTGAAATGAATGTTCATTAAGCAGCGCCAGCTGATCCAGCATCTTTCTTCTTTCCTCTTTACGCATACCATCCGGGTTGTTTAAAAAAAGGACAGGGTCTTCTCCATTGCTGAACTGTACTCCCTGGTGGGTCGCCGGTAAAAATCCATTGCTCCAGAGTTTGGAATAAACCCCCTGCCCGTTTCCTTTACCTTTGGAAAGCAAAACGGTAAAGGCAGGCAAATTTTGGTTTTCACTGCCCAGTCCATAACTCAGCCAGGAACCCATGCTCGGCCGATTACCCTGCTGTGCCCCCGTCTGAAAAAATGTAAGCGCCGGATCGTGGTTGATGGATTCCGTATGCATGGATTTGACAATACAAATGTCGTCTACTATTTTGGCGGTGTGCGGAAAAAGTTCACTCACCCAGGCCCTCGCCTCTCCATATTGCTGAAAATCATAAATGGAGCCTACCAGGGGGAAGGAACTTTGACTTGCTGTCATTCCTGTCAGCCGCTGTCCCTGCCGTATGGATTCCGGAAGTTCTTCTCCCCACATCTCCCTGAGTTTTGGCTTGAAATCAAAGGATTCCAATTGGGAAGGCGCTCCGTTTTGAAAAAGGTAAATGACCCTTTTAGCTTTTGGTGCAAAATGAGGAACACCCAATGCGGCCTCATCTACTACCCCATCCTTCGTGGATCTGAATAAGTCCGGTATCAGCAGGGAGCCCAAAGCAACACTTCCCAGGCCAATACTCATGCTGGATAAAAAATGCCTTCTGTTTACGTGCAACCCATGTTTCAATAATTCCTTTTCCATGACTCAGGATTTTGTATTGGTTTCTTCCAAATTATAAATCAGGGAAATCACCTGCATGAGTGCAGCCTTAACGGCTACAGGTAATGAATCATTGGCAGGATATTCTCCTACCGCCAATACCTGTGCAGC
Organism: Cyclobacterium sp. SYSU L10401; assembly: GCF_010993705.1. Classification (GTDB taxonomy): domain Bacteria; phylum Bacteroidota; class Bacteroidia; order Cytophagales; family Cyclobacteriaceae; genus Cyclobacterium. Next base: position 590,658 of record NZ_WOFO01000002.1, read on the forward strand.
CCTGTCCTGATCTTTGTTGTAGACTTCAATGAAATCAGTATGCGTGGCAGTTAATACCGCTATTTCTTTATCATCCGGCGGCCTGCCCACTATCCGGTAAAAAGCTGAATGAATACTTTCTGGTAAGCTGCTCTTCTCTGCCAATAATTTTTCTGCCAAAACCCTGGAAGCTTCGAGTACAAATGGGTCATTCATCATGGCGAGCGCTTGTAGTGGGGTACTGGTTTTTACCCTTTCCACCTCGCAGGCATCCCTGTTACTGGCATCAAACAATATCATTTGGGGAGGAGGTACGGTTCTCTTTATAAAAGTATATAAACCCCTTCGGTAAAGGTACTTACCGGTATCCTGCTGGTAGGCAGCCAAATTCCCCCTTCCTGAGGTAGCCGCCTCCCAAAGTCCTTCAGGTTGGTAGGGCTTTACACTGGGTCCTCCTATTTCCCGATTGAGCAAACCACTACTTGCCAAAACCAGGTCCCTGATTTCTTCAGCCTTCAGTCTTTGTCGGGGAAAACGGGACAAATACCTGTTGTCAGGATCAATTTCAATTTTTTCAGGTGTTACGGCCGCCGATTGCTGGTAGCTGGCCGACATCAATATTTTTTTAAGCAGGTATTGGATGTCCCAGCCATTTTCCATAAAATCTACCGCCAACCAATCCAACAGGGCTTGATTGATGGGCAAGCTTCCCTGCATTCCAAAATCTCCCGGGGTATCTACCAGACCAATCCCAAAGATCTCCTGCCATACCCTATTAACATAAACCCTGGCCGTCAAGGGATGATTGGGGTCAAAAAGCCATTGGGCCAATCCCAGCCTGTTTTTTGGCAAATGATCCGGAAAGTCCAATATTGCTGTTGGAGCCCCTTCTTCTACGGGTTCAGTCGGTGCATCGTAAGCCCCTCTATCCAGGATAAATGTAGTCCTGCCACTGTCCAGATCACCCATCACAGAGACTTTCAAAACATTTGCCTCCGCCAGCAATGAATTGTAGTTGGTACCCTTACTCATATTCGCAAGCAAGGTTTGCACCCGGCGCGCACTGTCAGGCATGTTGATGAATTGAAGGATATCACGGGTTTCCCCTTCAGTGATTTCCATCAGCGGCAACTTGGCGGGGCTTTTTTTAGAAAATCCCGGGCTGGCTTCTTCTATGCCCTTTTCGGCCACACTATTAAAGAAGGCAAATACCTGGAAATATTCCTCTTGAGAAATAGGATCATATTTATGATCGTGGCATTGGGCACATTCCAGGGTAATACCCAGCATAGCTTTTCCTAAAGTATTGGTCCGGTCTACGGCATACATCACCCGGTATTCTTCATCGATGGCACCGGATTCTTCAGTGATTTTATGATTCCGGTTAAAGCCTGTGGCGAGAATTTGTTCCTTTGTGGGATCGGGAAGCAGGTCTCCTGCCAGCTGCCAGGTAATGAACTGATCATAGGGCATGTTTTGGTTAAAGGCGTGGATTACCCAGTCTCTCCAGGGCCATTGGGTTCGGTAATAATCGTCCTGATAGCCATGAGAATCCGCATACCGGGCAACGTCCATCCAGGAAACCGCCATTTTTTCTCCGTAGGCAGGGGTGGCAAACAAGGTGTCAATGAGGGCATTTAGGGGGATTTCTTCCTTTTCGATTCGGTTCAAAACCTCTTGGGAGGGAGGCAGTCCTGTCAAATCAAAGTAAATTCTCCTTACCAGCGACTGCTTTTCAGCCCGTTTATTGGGTTGAAGCCCTTTGCCTTCCATTGCCGATAGGGCAAAGTGGTCAATTTCATTTTGAACCCAATCTGCTGCCTCTACCTCTGGCAATGTCGCCTTCTCAGGGGGAACAAAAGCCCAATGAGGCTCATATTCGGCCCCCTGTCTGATCCAACTTTTTATAAGCTGAACCTGATGATTGGAAAGGGACAGATTGGAGGAGGGTGGTGGCATGCGCTCCGTTTCATCTGCTGTCATGATCCTTGCATACACCTCTGACTGATGCGGTTTACCGGGACTGATGGCCCTACGGTCCGGCGCTTCCTTTAAGGCAGCAAAAGCATCTTGCTCCCTGTCCAGGCGTAGTCCCGCCTCCCTCTTGTTGGCATCAGGACCATGGCAGGCAAAGCAGTTTTCAGAAAGGATTGGCCGAATATGCAGGTTATAGCTAATTGATTCGGGAATGTCCTCTCCGGTTGGTTTTTTTTGATTTTCGCAGGCCAGAGAAAAAAATACAATCAATAGCACAGGGCCTGAAAGCCAGGTAATGCAATTATTTTTCTTTACCATCCCAAACATGTTCTCAAATTAGCCAATTACCGGTTAATTCCAAAAATACTGAAGGACAGAAGGTTTAGTCTTTTTGTGTTCGGCTCCAAAAATATCAATCCAACCATTGCCTTTACCGGAATAATTTCTGGCCGGCAAGCAGTCTATGGTCAAAAATCAACCATAATGAAGGAAATAAAATTGCGAAATTTAATTTGAAATAGTACTTCTCTCGTTCAGAATGCCAGCAAAAAAGTAAGGTAAACCAGGTATAAGGCAAGAAAAACGCTTCCTTCCCATCTTTCTACCATCCTGCCTTTACCGGAAAAAACGAATAAAAACAGCAACAAGGCTGCCGCTATGTTAACGAAAATGTCCACCAATGTTTCCTGGTGAACTTCCACCGGGAAAATGGTTGATGAAAGTCCCAATATTAAAAAAATATTGAAAATGTTTGAACCTACCACATTGCCTATGGCGATGTCTACTTTCTTCTTTTTTACAGCGGCCAGGGAAGTGGCCAATTCAGGCAATGAGGTACCAATGGAGACGATGGTCAACCCGATAACCCGCTCCGACAAACCAAAACTTTGCGCAATAAAAACTGCATTGCTGACAATCAGATGTCCTCCCAACACCAAACCACCCAGGCCCAGGATCAGCCAGAAAACAGCTGCCACTACTGACATTTGCCCTACGGAAACCTCTTCAGGTGCTGTACCCGGATTTCTGGATACCATAATATTGTAAACCAAAAAGACGGCAAAAAACAATATTAAAACAAGGCCCTCACTCCTACTGACTACATCTGCTCCCATGCCATCAAGCCATTGGTCATTGGCAATGATGCCGACCAACAGCGCTGCCAGTAAACAAAGTGGTATTTCAATCCAGGTGGTATTGGATTTAACAGAAAGGGGGAAAATGATGGAACAAAGCCCCAGGATCACAAATATGTTAAAAATATTACTGCCAAGAACATTGGCCATGACCATGGCTCCTGATCCATTTAGAGCGGCAATTATATTCACAGCCAATTCGGGTGCTGAGGTACCAAATGCCACCACAGTTAATCCTATTACGATATTTGGAATGGATAGCCGAACTGCTATGCTGGATGCCGCCTCTACCAGTTTATCGGCACCATAGACCAATAAAACAAAACCTATAACAAGTAAAACAATAGAAAGGATCATTGAACCGAATAAAATATCTAACAATATTATGGTTTAAATCGCATGAAAAAAATAGATCAAACGAATTCTTTTTGTAACCGGAAGCGTAGTTTTGGTTTGTCAGGTTCTTTTGATTCTTGTGATAGGAATTTCCCTCATTTAATGCTTAAATTAAAGCAGAGCGATGTTGTAAAGTAATTATAATATTAAGAAGGAGAAAGGCCTGGTCAAAAAAGGTTTTTTAGGTTTTTTTATCATTTGAAGGTAAATTATAAAAAAGATGTATAAATATGCTTTAAATCAGATACGCTCATGAAGTTTTTAACCTCCCAGATCAGTTTTTTACTTAAGAATAAGCCGCAGCGAAGAAATTTCAAATTATTGTTTCGGTTTTTATTGATTTTATTGGTGATGATTCTTGTATTCACCCTGGCCTTTCATCTGATAATGTTGAGTGAAGGCAGGTATTTTTCCTGGGTGACAGGCTTGTATTGGACATTTACTGTCATGACTACGCTGGGTTTTGGAGACATTACTTTTGAAACAGACTGGGGCAGGATTTATACCATGGTAGTGTTGCTATCAGGAATGTTGTTCCTATTGGTCCTTTTCCCATTTACCTTTATAAATTTTTTTTATTCCCCATGGATGAAAGCTCAAGAGCAGTCCAGGGTTCCAAAGAAACTGGAGGAAGGTATTAAAGGACATGTAATCCTAACCCATTTTGACCCTGTTTCTGATGCCCTGATCAAAAAACTAAAAAGGATCCAGATACCCTATGTGTTGTTGGTTCAGGATTTTGCTGAGGGATTAAAACTGGGAGAATTGGAAATTTCCGTGATGTTGGGTGACTTAGATGATCCTGAAACCTACCGGAAAGCCCGCATTGAAACGGCAAATCTGGTGGCTACTACCTCCGCCGATGTAGTCAATACCAGTGTAGCATTTACCATCAGGGAGGTAAATGATAAGATTCCTATCATTGCTACTTGCAATGTGGAAGCATCCAAAGATATCCTGAGCTTGGCAGGATGCAATCATGTATTGAGTTTAGGAGAAATGATGGGTCTGTTTCTTTCAAGGAGGGCCAGCGGAGGAGATGCATCAGCCCTGATTATTGGCCAATTTGAAGAATTGAGCATTGCTGAAGCTACAGTGGGAGGATCTACATTGGTGGGCCAAACCCTTCGAGAAACGAAACTAAGAGAAAAGGTGGGAGTTAGTGTTCTGGGGTTTTGGGTCAGGGGAAAGTACCAGGTGGCTCAACCGGAAACCGAGATAACTGAAAATTCTGTTCTGGTACTTGCCGGTACCCCACCTCAAATTGCAGCCTACAACTCGCTCTTTTGTATCCAAAAACAAGAAACAGACCCATTGATTATCATTGGAGGAGGACGCGTGGGGCGGTCGACAGGAAAAGCTTTGGAAAAAAGAAACCTGGATTTCAGAATCATTGAAAAGCTCTCTGACCGAATAAAAGACAACGACAAATACATTTATGGTGATGCAGCAAATTTGGACGTTTTGTTAAAGGCGGGCATTTCAAATGCCCCCAGTGTGATCATCACCACCCACGAGGATGATATCAATGCATACCTGACCATTTATTGTAGAAAATTACGACCTGATATTCAAATCATTACACGTTCAACATTAGAAAGAAACCTCGATACCATGCACAGGGCAGGAGCAGATTTCGTAATGTCCTATGCTTCAATGGGGGCCAATGCCATTTATAATCTGTTAAAAAAGAGTGATATTCTCATGGTGGCAGAGGGTCTGGACCTGATTAGAATCAAAGCCCCTGAGCAGCTAACAAACAAATCCATAGCTTCCTCCTGTATCAGGCAGGAGACCGGCTGCACTATCATTGCCATTAAGAAAAAAAACGAAATGATAGTTAACCCTCATCCTGATTCGGTAATTGAATCTGAAGATGAAATTATTTTAATTGGTACTGCTGAGGCAGAAAACAAGTTCTTTAAAAGGTATGAATAACCTGCCTCAGGTATGGGAAAATGAAAATCCTGGAAAATAAATCTAATATTTTGGATTATTAATGCTTTTTTTTGTATTTTGTACTAAATTTAAAAAAGGTGGCCAGAAATCTAAACCCGTTTTGGCTTCATCTAAATATTTTTAGACCAAAATAGATGCAGCATGACCAACATTCAAAATTCATTGGCGTTAGCCTTTTTGCCAGGATACCTGTTTTCCTGTCAATATGAGCAACAAATTAACCAGCAAGAGGGAGAAAAATCACCAGTAACCACCAATCCAAAAGAATCCAGTGATCAAAAATTGATTCGCCGGTACCTGGAGGGACTGCAATTGGAAAGTTATGACTATATCAAGAAATTTATACACCCGGATTTCAAATGTATCAACACCAATACGGATTCCATAAGAGATTGCCTGGAAGAGTTGGCCCACTGGAAATCCCAGCACAACAAACTGAAACATTTGTCTTTCAGCGATCCCGTATTAAAAAGCATTCGGGTCAACAGGGGTATATTGAAAGGGGATTGGACCCTGGTCTGGACCACATTTTCAGCTCTGGATGGAGAATCCCTTAAATCCATAAAGTATGAATACCATATGGCAGTCAAAACTGTGGATGATAAAATAATCGAAATACAAACCTGGCATCAGGTAGATAATGAGGCTTCAGATCTACACTAGGCCAACTGGTAGTTGTTTTACTTTTTTCCTCCCTGAAATAGGTCATTTTTGAATTTTTGGGTATATTTTTACATCAGATTCATCTTTTAAGTCATTTTTTTTAAAATCCAAAATAATCTCTAATGGACAACTACGTATTGGGAGTAGATTTCGGAACAGACTCTGTGAGGGCTTTACTTGTCAACGCTCAAAATGGAAAAACTGCTGGTAGTGAAGTATTCGCTTACCCCAGATGGAAAAATGGAACATATTGTGACCCTTCAAAAAACCAGTTCCGACAGCACCCTAAAGATCATTTGGAAGGCCTGGCCTTTACAATAAGTTCAGTAATCAAAAACAGTGGCATCCCGAAAGGGAATATCAAGGGCATTTGTGTGGACACCACCGGGTCCTCTCCCCTGCCAGTAGATCGGAATGGTCGACCATTGGCCCTATCTGATCAATTTACCGATAATCCCGATGCCCAAATGATTTTATGGAAAGATCATACGGCCGTAGCGGAGGCCGAGGAGATCAACCAACTGGCCAGAACATGGGGAGGAGTTGATTTTACCAAATTTGAAGGAGGGATTTATTCTTCAGAATGGTTTTGGGCAAAAATTTTATACATCATAAGGAAGGATCAGGAGGTAGCGGCAGCTGCCTATTCCTGGATGGAACATTGCGATTACCTTACTTTCGAGCTGACAGGCGGTAAAGATCTAAAGGAATTCAAAAGGAGCCGTTGCGCAGCCGGACATAAAGCGCTCTGGCATGAAAGCTGGGGAGGATTGCCCGATGACAGGTTCCTGGAAAGTCTCGATCCCAGATTGGCTACATTGAAAAACCAATTGTATAAGGACACTTTTACTTCCGATATTCCGGCAGGTTTACTATCCGGAGAATGGGCTGAAAAGTTAGGACTCGAACCTGGAATTACCGTTGCTGTTGGAACATTCGATGCCCACGCAGGAGCCATAGGTGGTGAAGTTTCCGAGGGGACCCTGGTCAAGGTAATGGGCACCTCCACCTGTGACATCATGGTAAGTTCTCCTGATTCTCTGAAGGGTAAAACGGTCAAGGGTATTTGTGGGCAGGTAGACGGCTCTGTTTTGCCTGGAAAAATTGGTCTGGAAGCCGGACAATCGGGATTTGGAGATGTTCTGGCCTGGTTTATACAGTTAATCCAAAAACCGGTAATGGAAACCCTCTCTGAGACTTCCCTAAGCCCGGACAGCCTTGCAGAAATCCGCCAAATATTGGAAGAAGAATTAATCCTTAACCTTTCCAAACAAGCAGCGCAAATCCCCCCGGGTCATTCCAGCGTGCTGGCCATTGACTGGATCAATGGTCGGAGAACACCCGATGCCAACCAAAACCTTAAAGGAGCATTATCCGGATTAGATATGGGCACCGATGCAGCCAGAATTTACAAAGCATTGGTTGAGTCCATATGCTATGGCTCCAAAAGAATCATTGAAAGATTCAGGGAGGAAGGCGTACAAATAGAACAGGTCATCGGATTGGGTGGGGTAGCAAAAAAATCTACACTCGTCATGCAAACCATGGCAGATGTATTGAATATGCCGATTAAAGTGGCCAGATCAGAACAGGCTCCGGCTTTGGGAGCTGCCATCTATGCTGCTACGGCAGCAGGTATCCATGACAATGTTTCTGAAGCCATCCTTAAAATGGGTAATGGATTTGATCAAATTTATCAGCCTAAGCCAGAGCATTTGGAAATATACCAAAGAAAATATCAGGAATATTTAAACCTTGGGGGTTTTATTGAATCCAACACCAGTACTTCTGATTAACCAATTTTACCCATTGGTTTATGGTATCGGACTATTGGCAATCATTTTTGATTGCCTTTTTTATTGAAAACCAACACATAATTTTCTCATATCCCTATACCGCTTAGCATCAATAAGATAAGTTTTTTCATTTCCTGAAGATTTACTTGGAAATCCTTTTGAAATTCATTAACATTAAATCCATTATTATCCCTATGAATGCAAACAAAAATTTAAAATGAAGGTTAAATGAAAGTTAGCAATTGAAAATTTTGGATCATATTTCAATTGTTACATGTAACTTAACTATCATTTATATCACCAACACTTTCAAAACAAATCTGTATGAAAAATTTTAACTACTTCATCTTTGTTTTGCTGATCATCAATTCAGCCTGTTTATCCCAGAGAGATTTTGTTGCCGAGTATGATTACAACTATAAAGGTGCATTCAAAAAATACAAAACCTTTGGTTTTGTGGAAGAAGAAGGCAAAAATGAGGCTGACTTTACCGGCATTATAGAAAAATCCATCACTTCCAGACTAGGTTCTCAAGGCTTTAGACAAAAGGAAAATAACCCTGATTTACTCATCATTCATAAGCTATACATGAGTGAAGTCCGATACAGGGGCTACAACCAGCCCAACTTTGATTATTGGTTAAAGAAGCAAGGCATAGAATTGGTTGAAGAGTCAGTTCTGGATAGCCTGGAAAGACAAAAAAGAGGTGAAAATTACAATGCCGTAAAATATACACAAAACGACGGAATGCTGGTAGTTTTGGTAATTGATCATAAAAAAGGCAACACCATCTGGCAAGGGTATACTTCAGCCTATTTTGATTATGCCTCGCCAAACATCCATATTGACCTTACAAGAGCCACCTATAAGGTGATGGATCAATTCAAAATTTTGACCAGAAATTAAAGCAGTTTTATAAGATTCTAAAAGCATCTCTCTTCTAAAACAGGGGGATGCTTTTTTTATTGAAGACTTTTTCATCCCTTATCCACCGACACATTTCAGATGCAATGGTTTGATAATGTGAACAAAATTGATCCACCGGTTTTGCTTTTTTAAAACATCCCCGATAAACCTGAAAAATCACGTTTCACATTGCATTCCCATTTAAGGACGAATTAATGAAAGACACAGCAAAGATCTCCTACACAATCTGTACCTTTGAGGAATGAATACACCAACCCCCCCCAACTTTGGGGCTTTCCTTGACAGGTTACCTTTTGATACTTTCAATGAGATGCAGCAAGATTTCATGGAGAGATCTCGTGGCGACAAACCGCTGATGCTCCTGGCCCCTACAGGTTCAGGTAAAACACTGGCTTACCTGGTACCATTGGCCCATGAAATTCAGGAAACCTTTCCAGCATCCAGTGCTTTAATTATTGTCCCATCCAGGGAACTGGCTTTGCAAATTGAACAGGTTTTCAAATCGTTGAAAACAAATTTGAATGTATGCACTTGTTATGGTGGACATGCTTTCAAAACTGAAGCCAACAGGTTGAAAGAAAATCCCGCACTGGTAATTGGTACTCCAGGCAGGCTATCCGAGCATGCGCAAATGGGAAACATGGTCATGCCGGGTTTAAAAACTGTCGTTTTGGATGAGTTCGATAAATCATTACAGTTTGGATTCCATGATCAGCTAAAAGTCATTTTTGACAACCTGAATGGCAACCAAAAGTACCTGCTTACCTCTGCCACCAACCTGGAAAGCATGCCTGATTTCTTGCCTTTTGACAACTTTGAAACCCTGGATTATTTAAAGGATAGTCCGGAAAGCAGGTTAGACCTCAAATTGGTAAGGACATCCAGTGTAGAAAAAGTGGATACACTGATGCGGCTGCTGGCTGATTTTGAACAGGAAAGCACGCTGGTTTTCTGCAACCATAGAGATGCTGTAAACAGGATCAGTACCCACTTGTCAGAAAACCATTTTCCACATGATATCCTTCATGGAGGAATGGAACAAATCGATAGAGAAAAAAACCTCTTTAAATTCAGAAGTGGGGCTCAACAATTACTGGTTGCCACTGACCTCGCTTCCAGAGGATTGGATATTCCAGAAATCAAACATGTGGTGCATTATCAACTCCCTCCCAAAAAAAATGCCTTCATTCACCGAAATGGCAGAACTGCCCGTATGTTTGCCTCCGGACAAAGTTACCTGGTTTTGGCCCATGAAGAATCCCTTCCGGATTACCTGGAGAAGGAACTTCCCGAATATACCTTGCCGGAGGATTTCAAAATTCCCGAAGAATCGGCGTTGGTCTGCCTTTATATCAGTGCCGGGAAAAAGGACAAAGTCAGCAAAGGTGACGTTGTAGGATTTCTAACAAAAAAGGGAAGTTTGGATGGAAGCGAAATTGGCTTGATCAGCATTTTAGATCATGCTACCTATGTAGCCATCCCTAAAGACAAGGTTCAGCACCTTCTCCATCGCACTTCAGGAGAAAAACTGAAAAAAGTCAAGGTTAAAGTTGCCGTGGCCAGCTGACCAGCCTATGTAATGTACAAGAGGGCTAACTAAATCCAAATGGAAACTTCAGGACATTCCCTTTGTCAAGCTTTACTTTTGATATTTACATCCTCTTCCCAGCCAGTATTTTTCAGTGCAGGATCATTTTCTTTTTTTAGAAAATCCGCTTGAGAAAGGGGTGCTGCATCCCAGGTTAAAATGGCCTCATCAGGAACCTGTTCTATGGGTCTTTTCCATGCAGTAGAAGTTTCATTGTAGGCAATATTGGATTGGGAATTAAAACAGGAAATGATGGACCACCTGGGGGAATCAGAAAGATTGGCTGCAGATCGGTGGAGCAGGTTGCTATGAAAAAACAACGCATCTCCAGGGTCAATCTCACAATAAACCAGCTCCATTGTCTTTAAGGCATTCTCCACCATCACCATATCAGCACCTACCTGCTCACCGGCAAATCCATGATTTACCCTCCCCAGTTTATGAGAGCCCCTGATCACTTGCAAGCATCCGTTTTCTTTATTGGCAGGTGTCAGGGCCAACATAACACTGAGCAGTTGATCTGGAAAAATGAATTGATTTTTGTACCAATACCCATAATCCTGGTGCCATTCCCAGGCTCCTCCTACTTTGGGTTCCTTTTGCATCAATTTGGAGTGAAAATGACAAACCGGGGCATCACTATCCAATAGCTGTCCTACACAATTCACCATCTTTTCACTGCGGGTAAGGTAACCGAAAACATCATTTCCCGGGTTAAACCACAGAGAAAGCCTGGTTTTCTTTCCGGATTGATCATTCAGGTCCATGGCATTTTTTTGCATGGTATCATCCTGTACGGCGGACTGATACATCCTGTTGGTTTCTGCTTCGGAGCAAAAACCCCTGACCAATACATAGCCGTCCTGGCGGTATTGATTGATTTGTTTTGTATTTAATTTCATCACAAGTTTAAAGTAAGGAGAAAAAATTGAAATTGAAAGCAGCTAGATCGGAATTCACTATCAAATACTTCCCGGAAACCCATTAATTTAATTTGGTGAAAATCAATTATTAACTTTTAATAATTTTTATTTTATGCCAATTAACGCAATATAAATTTTAACAATAAAGATTTTATCACAATTTAGCCTGTAATCCCCTTTCAGAGTTACAAATTTCAAAAGAAAAATTTGTTTGCGATCTTTCATCAATTATTGACCCTGCTTCTGCTGCATTAATTTAGGGTATAACCTTAAAAAAATGTAGCCATGAAAAATCAATCCTTTCCCATCAAAGGTAAAAATGAAAAGTTTTCATTTCTTTCCTGCCTTTCGGTATTCCTTCCGCTGTTTACCATCATTACCCTCTTAAGTAACCTGGATTTGACAGCTTATTTCCGGTTTTTTCTATTGTTATTCTCAGGATGGTTCAGCTGGACTTTTACAGAATATTGCATCCACCGATTTTACATGCACAGGCATTTCCCGCATTTGAATCAGAAACTTTACCAATCCCATGAAAACCATCACCGGCATCCCTCAGACATTCGGATTAATGTATTCCAACGAATTCTGGCAAGCTTATTAGGTAGTTTACTCCTATTGCTGGCCTATTTATGGGACAATTACTTCTCGGTATTTACAGGATTTTACCTGGGATTTCTAGGTTATACCCTGATGCACTATATCCTGCACCAAACCTGGGCTGCATATCTGTTCCCTAAACTACAGGAATCCCATATTCACCACCATGGAAAATACCCCGATAAATGTTTCAGCTTCAGCTGTATTTGGTGGGATAAAATATTCGGCACCTTGCCACCAAAAGATGCCCGGATATCGGACAAATACCGGAAATATTATTTTTCAAATAATTACCATAAAAATTGATTCTTCTAAAATAATCAAATGTAGTAATCAATAAAACTAAGATAAACTATTGCAAAATATAAATTAATTGAATATTATTAATGAGCTAAATCACACCCCTCCAATTCTTGTTACCAATCCAAGCGAAGGTTTTGAACTGTACGTCGGGCTTGATAAAAGTTAAGGTTTAAAAGGCAATTACTATGGAAAACAATCATTTTCAGCACCAGTTTTTCCAGCATTTAAAGTCAATGCTGCCGCCATATAAATCTCTGGTAAATGAGATTGCAGACCTCCTGGACATTAGTATTGATAGCACTTACAGAAGAATCCGGGGTCAAAAAATGATCAACATGGAGGAAATCAAAATAATCAGCCAGCATTTTCAGATTTCCCTGGACCAGCTGATGAATTTAAACAGCCAGGCAATCCTTTTCCATGGAAACCTAAATGACCAATCTGAAAACAGGTTCAAGTCCTGGCTGGAGGACATCTTACGCCAATTGGAACTGGTTCATCAACACCAACACAAACACATTTATTTTCTGCTCAAGGATATACCCCCATTTTATCATTTTTATTTCAAAGAATTGGCCTACTTTAAGTTCTTTTTTTGGATGAAATCTATCTTGTATTATGATAATTTTAAGCACCAGAGTTTTGATGCCAAAACCCATCGGTTTGAAGAGTATGATGACCTGATTCGCAAAATCCTTAAACTTTACAATAAAATACCGACCACCGAAATATGGAACCTGGAAAGTATCAACACTACCCTGAGGCAAGTGGACCTGTACCAGGAAATGGGTTATATCAGCCATACAGAGGATTGCTCTTTAATCTACCAACAGCTCCTTGGAATGGTTGAACACATCGAAAAACAAGCAGAAATCGGCAGGAAATATAACCCTGCCATTGGTCTGGAACATGATAGCGCTCCCTATGAGTTACTCGTGAATGAATTTGTTCTGGGCGATAATACCTTTATGGCCGAATTGGATGATATTAAAATTACTTACCTCAATCATAGTGTATTGTATTTTATCGGTTCGATGGACCCAAAACTAAATAATGCCATGTTTGAAAGCCTGAATAACCTGATCAAAAAGTCAACCATGATCAGTACTGTTGGAGAAAAAGAAAGGATCCGGTTCTTTAAAAAGCTGAAACTAAAAATACATACAGGTATGCAAAGGGTCCATAAAAGTAACTCCAATAATTCAAAAGTAGCTTCAGATTCTGTCGAAAAGAATCCTCCTTCATAATAATTTCAATCAGGGGTCAATACGGGGCTGGTAATAATTTAGAAGACAATAAGATCCAATAAAATACAGGTTTCATCCAGAAGATTTTCGGTAATTAAATACCTTATCAGCCATTTTTTCCTTAGCTTAATCCCTAATTATGCATTGGCCTATCTACTACGACCTAAAACAGCTTCAAAACCAGACTTTTATTATGGTATCCAAATCGATAACAAACTACCTATTCCTTGCCTTGATGCTTTTAGCCACACCTTGGTATCAGCAGGTTTCCGCACAGCAAACCCGGGAGGCAAATAATATCCTTTATTATTTGCAACAGGAGGCAGATGCCATCACCAATAACTTCTCACCCGGGGTTATTTCTCCTGAAGAATGGGAAAAAATAAAACCTGAGCACTACGATCAATTCGTGGAAATGATGGGATTTTCCATGGATAAAAAAAGAACACCCCCTCCGGTAACCCACACCGGTACCCTGCAGGAAAATAGCTATAAAATAGAGAAATTTTATTATGCATCTTCACCTGGCTTGTATGTGCCGGCCAACTTGTATGTTCCAGACGGGATTCAATCTCCAAGACCTGCTATCCTTTACCTTTGCGGTCATGCCCATGGACAGAAAGCCCACTACCAGGCGCATGCCAGGCGGCTTGCGGAGCTGGGCTTTGTGGTACTTATTTTTGACACCCTGCAGTTTGGAGAAGTTTGGGGTCACCACTGGGGTCCCTACAATCAGGGCTGGTTTCACTGGTATTCCAGAGGGTATAATCCAGCTGCGGTGGAGTTATGGAATGCCATCAGAGGTCTGGATTACCTGGCCACCAGAAATGAAGTTGACATGGGGAATATCGGCGTTACAGGAATTTCTGGTGGGGGTTCCCAGAGTTGGTACATGGCTGCAGCAGATCCCAGGGTCAAGGCTGCCGCCCCTGTTTGCGGCGCAGGCACCCTTGATTCACAGGTGGGAGAAAGAAGGATAGACGGACACTGTGATTGCATGATGCCCAACAATGGCTTTCAGATAGACTTTCAGACCATAGGGGCACTGATTGCACCCAGACCACTATTAATTGCCCAATCTGATCAGGATGAACTTTATGGGATAGCCTCTACCCGGGACTTTTACCAAAAACTTTCCGCTTTTTATGCCCAATTTGAGGCTGAGGATAACATATCACTGGTGGCTACTCCAGGAGGCCACTCCTATCATGAAAAATCTAGAAAGGCTATTTTTTCATTTTTTTTACATCACCTGATGGGGAAGGATATTCCTCCAACCCAATTGTCAGATATCAGCACTGAACCATCGGACCTGCAGCAAGCAGACAACCTAAAGGTCTATGGAGAAACGGCTCCCCAGGGGGACCTTACCCCTGTCATTCAGGATCATTTCATTAAAACACCTTCTCCCCCAGACATATCCAATGAGGAAGACCTGAATAGGTATCGACATCAGGTAAAAGATTACCTGCTCACCAGAACTTTTGGTGCTTTTCCCCAAGAGCCTGAAGCCTTGGATGGACAGCAAATCTACCATACTGCGGATCTGGCACCCTATGGCAATAAAACCTTTTCCTTTACCAGTGAAAAGGGGTGGCGGTTAAAGTTAAATGTATTTTACCGAAAGCCTCCTGAAGAAAGACATCCCCTAACCATCATCCTCAGAAGTCCGGGTGAAGAACGCTGGGGCAGTGAAAGTTTTGCTCAGAAGGTGGCCAAAGGACAAAATGTGGCCTACCTGGAAGTTCGGGGTACAGGGGAAGTGGGCTGGGCACCGGAATTGAACTGGCATGTAAGGAGAGCTGCAGCCTGGACAGGAAGGACACTGGCCTCCATGCAGGTTTATGATGCCGGGCGGGCCCTTGAATATGCCCGAACCCTTCCCGGTGTAGATCCTGAAAAGGTCAGTATTGCAGCCAGGGATGGAATGGGAGCCGTGGCGCTTTACGCGGCTTTTCTGGATGAGCAATGTGAACAGGTGTTTCTTCAAAACCCTCCCAGCACCCATGATAAGGAAAGTCCTGAAAACGGACGGGATGTTGCACTGGAACTGTTGAATGTATTGAGGGTTACTGATGTGTATCAGCTCCCTGCACTGATATCTCCTACCCGGGTGGTATTTGAGGGAAAAATACCAGAAGCCTTCTATTGGTCAGAAGAGGTCCTGGAAAAAACAGGAAGGCCTACCTTTTTGAAGGGAGGTTAAGCAAATCATAAATATAAAAAACACATTTTTACTCCTGACCAAAGGTGTTTTCAAAAGCTTTGCCAGTCAACAGATAAAAAATTTCTGCGTCGTAGGGGGTTTGTTGTCAATAGATTGATATATTCGGAGTTTAAAATCCCAGATTTGCCGGGTCAATCAATTCTACTTTCCTTTTCATTTTTTTCTGGATGACCTTGAAATGGGGTTCATCCTCTTCAGCAATCAGGGATATGGCCTCCCCTTCCGAACCTGCCCTGCCTGTGCGGCCAATCCGATGGATATAGTCCTTCGGAGACCTGGGCAATTCATAATTCACCACATAAGGTAGAAACCGGATATCAATTCCCCGTGCAGCTAAATCTGTGGCCACCAAAACCCTGAGTTGGCCTTGCTTGAATTGGCGCAAGGCCTCTGTTCTGGCTCCCTGGCTTTTACCACCATGAAAAGCCTGGGCCTGAATACCGTGTTTGTTAAGTTTTTCAGCCAGGTTATCAGAAGCCCTTTTGGAAGCCGTAAATACAAGTACCTGCTGCCAATTCCCCTCCAGGATCAAAAACCTCAACAATGGCCCCTTGTTTTCCTTCGCCACCCTGTAAGCAGACTGGGAGATCAGTTCCGGAGTGATTTTGTCCTGCCCTATTTCTATCCTTACCGGTTGGTCTAATATCATGCCCATCAGCATTTCAACGGGTGCTTCCATGGTAGCCGAAAAGAGTATATTTTGCCTTTTAGCGGGTAATCTGGAAAGGATTTCATCTACTTCCTCCTTAAACCCTAGCTCCAGCATCTTATCGGCCTCATCCAGTACCAAAATTTCCAGACCCGAGAGCTCAACGGCATTTTTGGATAGGAGGTCCAGCAAGCGGCCCGGCGTGCCAATCAATATTTCTGTACCATATAGATTTACCATCTGTGGGTTGATGGACACTCCTCCAAACACAGCCAGGGTTTTTACCTTTCTGGGTATAAATTGACTAAAAACCCTTACCGTTTCCTCCACCTGGCTAGCCAGCTCCCGGGTAGGAACAAGTACCAGTACCCGCATGCTCCTGGTTTTCAGGAAAGCCTTATCCTGAAACAATTCCAATATGGGAAGGACATAGGCGGCCGTTTTACCGGAACCCGTTGGTGCCAGCCCCATTACGTCTCTCTTTTGCAGAATGGCAGGTATGGCTTTGACCTGAATGGAATAGGCTTCCTGATATTTGACTTTGCTTATGGCTTCCAGTATTTCTGATGAAAGTCCGAGGTCGGAAAAGTTCATGTTATGCATTTTAAAACCAAAGGTAGGGTTTTTTAACCATCTCAGCGCTGCCAAAGAATTTGAGAAGCTTCCAAAGGCACAGCCATGCCATCAGAAAAGGGAACCACCCTAATGGTATAATGTTCAATGGGTCGGGAGGCAGGTACTTTGCCTTTGTATACCTGGTACCCATGATCTCCTACCTGCTCCTCCCTTTCCATTTTTGGTAATCCCTGGTGGCTCCCTTCCGAATAAATCTCTACCGAAACCCATTCGGGATGAATTTCCCCTAATAACAGTGAAACTTGAAATGAATGATATTTCCCTTCGGTTTCGGTCTTAATTTCTCCAAAACTGATTTCGGACCAATGCTCCCTCAAGTGTTTTTGCCTGTCAAAAATTTTCATCTCCAATCCTTCCTTATCGGCATTCCTTTCTTTGTACCTTTCAGCCGCAGGCAGATAATAATTTTCGGTATATTGTCTCACTGCCCTATTGGCTGAAAAAACTGGGGCGAGTTTAGACATACTATTTCTTATTCTCTCCAGCCATTTTAGGGGAAACCCGTTATCATTCCGCCCATAAAACTCGGGGATCACCTGATATTCCAACAGGTCATATAGTGCTTCTGCCTCTTGCACATCAGAAAGCTCTCCCTCAGCCATGCTTTCTTCATTTCCCAATGCCCATCCCAAGTCAGGGGAAAACGCCTCCGCCCACCAGCCGTCCCTGGTGGAAAGGTTCAGGCCACCGTTGACCAGGACTTTCATACCACTGGTTCCACATGCTTCCCAGGGGCGTTTGGGTGTATTGATCCAGACATCCACCCCGCTAACCAATTGCTCAGCAATGCCCATATCATAATCGCTAAGGAAAACTACCCGGTGATGCAGTCGGTTTTCATCTATGAATTGAATCCATTCTCGGATCAGGGCCTTACCCCTCTCGTCCCCTGGACCCGCTTTGCCGGCAAGCACCAACTGAAGGGGAAAGGATTCCTGATTGAGCAAGTGAATCAATCTTTCCTTATTCTTTAAAAGCAAATTGGGTCGCTTATAGGGTACAAATCGACGGGCAAAACCCAATGTTAAGGTCTGGGGATGAAACATATCATTTACATTCAGGTTTAAGTGATCTACTCTTCCTCCCAGCCTGGATTGCCTCGCAAAAATGCTTCTGATAAAATGGACCAGGTTTTCTCTGCAAACATTTCTGAGCCCCCATAACGCTTCATCTGTCAGTTGGCATACCTTGGATTCCATGCTCAACAGATCCCCTCTCCACCTGTCTTTTCCGCAAGCACTTGTCCACACTTTATCAGAGAATTCATTGTCCCAGGTGGGCATGTGAACGCCATTGGTGACATGCCCAATAGGTATCTCATCGATGGGCCAACGTGGAAACAGATCGCTAAACAATTGCCTGCTCACTTTCCCATGGAGTTGGCTTACCCCGTTTACAGCCCCGCTTCCACGTAAGGCCAGAAAAGCCATGTTAAAATATTCCTCCTGATTGGCAGGATCTCTCCTTCCCAAAGCCAACAATTCTTCCATGCTAATTCCAAGTGATTGCCTGGCAAAGGGTCCCAGCATATTTTCCATAAGCTGGGGGTGAAAATGATCAAATCCAGCAGGCACTGCTGTATGGGTAGTAAACACGTTTCCAGGTCGGGATATAAATAGGGCCTCCTGAAACGAACATCCTTTTTCCTTCATGATATCCTCTGCTCTTGCCAATACGGCAAATCCTGCATGCCCTTCATTTAGATGACAGACTTCCGGTTTTAAGTCCATAGCTGCAAGTAATTTCCAACCCCCTATGCCCAGGATAATTTCCTGCTTTATCCGCATTTCAGGCCCGCCTCCATAAATTTCATTGGTGATCCCCCTATGAACCGGCAAATTAGCGGGGTCATTGCTATCCAAAAGGTAAAGCTTTACCCTACCCGCCTGTACTTCCCAGGTGCGCAGCCAGATGGTAAAACTTCCCAATTGAACGGCTATCCTTAACCATTCCCCATTCGGTGTTCTCAAAGGAACAATGGATACTTGTCCCGGATCATTAAAAGTATAGATGGCTTGCTGGTTTCCTTGTTGATCAATCAACTGACGGAAATAACCCTGCTGATAGAATAAACCGATCCCGGTAACCGGAACTCCCAAATCACTTGCTGATTTAAGCTGATCCCCTGCAACATTTCCCAACCCTCCTACATAAATGGGCAGTGCTTCATTCAACATGAATTCCATGCTGAAATAGGCTACCTGGGTCAAAACTGATGAAGCGTGTTTTTCCTGATACCAGGCAGGGCTACTCGCTGCTTTCTCCCTTTGTTCCAGCAGTGCTCCCAATTTCTCCTTAAACTCCGGGTCCTTAAGCAGTTCCTCGACCTTATTTCTTGAGACCGTCTGTAGTACCAGCCATGGGTTCTGGGTTTGTTCCCATAGCTCAGGATCCAATTGTCTCCATAATTTATCGGCCGCATGATTCCAGGACCAACGCATGTCTAAAGCCAGCGTAGCCAGTTTACCTACCCCCTTTTTTTCAGAAGGCAAAATTCCATAAAGCTGTTGGGTTTGTATAGGTTTACTGTCCACGATCCTTAGATTTACTTATCAAACCAAATATTTTCCACCTCATCTATGCAAGTTAAATAAATATTATAAAATACTGATATATAAAAAGTTGAGCTTTCTTTTAGAAGAAAGCCCTGTGTTACTTTCTTCTCCTACAAAGACACCTTCTTTTCAACCCTATCTTCCTTATCCCTAATGTAGGTTGATCAATCATCCTGCCCGGCTTTTATTCCTGCTTTAATTTGGATTTGATTTCTTTTATTCTTTCCCTGATGGAGACCTCTGCCACATTTACCTCCTCAGAAACTGCCTTCAAAAAGGATTTTACTTCTCCTTTGTGATCCGTAGACCGACCCTCCTTTACATCGACATAGCGCATGGTCGTCCACATCAGGGTTTTCAACTCTTCCTTGTTGTCATCTGTCATATAATATTCCACCACCAAAGATTGGTGATCATGCCAAATTACCCTGCTCATGATGCGTACCCACTCCCCTACTTTTGCTGGTCTGATATAAGAAATGTTATGATTGTATACGACCCAGGCTGCATTGTATTTCCTGATAAAGTCGATCATCTCCACACCATAAAGCTTGGGAACCTGATCTTCTCTGGCATTGAAAAAATAATCAAAGTATTTGGCATTATTCAGGTGCTGCAAGGGATCACAATCCTGGAAGCGGATCACGACCCTGCTTTCCGTTTCTTTGGGGTAATGTTTCTCTTTATCAAATTCAAACATATCGTATAGGTTTCCTATTGTTGCTCCTACAAATATATATGATTTAAATCATTGTGCGGATTAGATTAAATTTCGCTAAATTAAAGTCCAAAAACTATATACCATGAAGATCCTTGTTCCTACTGATTTATCAGAAAATGCCGACAATGCCCTGGCCTTTGCAAAGGCTTATGCCATTCAGCAAGATGCCAGCATCACCTTGTTGTATGCCTATTATGCCGTATATGATTTTGCTGCCCAGGCCACAGAAATCATCCAAGCCATTGAGAGTGATGCCAAAACGGCGATGAAAAAAGCTATAAAGCAATTTGGAGAAGGCATTCAGATGGATTACAAAATCATTCAGGGCACGGTATCCACTGCCGTTTTCGCTACCGTTGCCAATGGAGATTATGACCTGGTCATCATGGGCACTCAGGGAGCCAGCGGTATCAAAAAAAAACTAATAGGGTCCAATACGGCCACCGTAATCAAAGAGAGTGAAGTTCCTGTCATAGCAGTGCCTTTTGGTGCTTCCTTTGATGCTGTCTCAGAGATTGAAGTGGCACTGGAATTGGAAAATGAAAATGAAGGTATGTTTAAAAAATTAATTTCATTGACCGAAACATGGAATTTACCTTATCGTGTCCTCCATGTGATTACCAAACCGGATTTTAATAAAAAAATACTTTTCAAAGGCATAGAATCCTATGTCAATGAAAATTTTCCTGACAGTGAATTCAGCTTTGAAAAGTTGGAGGAAGCAGATGCGGGCAAAGGCCTGGACCAATTCCTCAAAACCAAACCCAATTGCATGCTGGTTATGTTTTCCAAAGACCGGGGTTTTTTTGATGTAATCTTCAGGTCAAGTCATAGCATAGAAATGGCATACCATACCCATGTACCCCTTTTGGTCATCAAATAAAAAAGCATGAAAGCAGTAGTTATTACTGAACCTGGCGATCCCGAAGTATTACAATTAAAAGAAAGAAATAAGCCGGTACCTGGAAAAAATGAGGTCCTGATAAAAGTACGGGCTGCCGGGGTAAACCGGCCTGACCTGGCCCAACGACTGGGACAATATCCGGCTCCGGAAGGTGTGCCTGCAGACATTCCCGGTCTGGAAGTTTCCGGGATTGTGGAACAATTGGGAGAAACTGTCAAAACCTGGGAAATAGGTGATCAGGTATGCGCACTGATTGCCGGAGCTGGATACGCAGAATATGTAGTAGCCCCAGCCAGCCAGTGTTTAACCATCCCTGAAGGCATTAGCCTGGAAGAGGCTGCTTCCCTCCCCGAAACCTTTTTTACCATTTGGAACAATGTCTTTGACAAAGGAAAGTTTCGGGCTGGCGACAAGGTACTGGTTCATGGGGGCAGCAGCGGTATAGGGGTAGCTGCCATACAGATGATTCATGCCCTGGGAGGCAGGGTATTCACCACCGCCGGGACCGATGAAAAATGCCGGGCATGCAAGACATTGGGAGCCGAAATGGCGATCAATTACCGGCAGGAAGATTTTGAAGAAAAAATTAAAAACCACTTAAACGGTGCAGCTATTGATATTATCCTGGACATGGTCGGTGGAGATTATACTTTAAAAAACATCAGGTTACTGGCCAAAAAAGGCAGGCTCATTATGATTAATGCCATGCAAAACAAAATTGGAGAAGTGGACCTGATACGCATGATGAAAAATGAACTGGTACTGACCGGATCTACCTTAAGGCCACAATCTGTAGCCTACAAGGGACTTATTGCTACCCAGTTGATGGCCCAAATCTGGCCACTTTTCCCGGACAAAATTAAGCCCTTTGTTCATACGGCATTTCCATTGGCAGAAGCCCATCGGGCGCACCGATTGATGGAAAGCTCCAGGCATATAGGGAAAATTTTGTTATTGGTATAAATTGCTGACCCTATCAGGTTAAACCGTTAAAGTACTAAATGATGAGATATTCGATGTTATTGATCACTTTCCTGGCAGTGAGCCTTTCCTGCGGCCCTAAGACCGTGTATGACCTAAGTGATACTGCCACCGTATTTGAAAATGTACATGTGATTGATGTGCGTACGGGTGATATAGCCAAATGCCATGTGGTCGTTGATGGACTGGTCATCGATCAGGTGATCCCTGCAGGAAGCCCTGCTGACTGGGGGCAGGCAACAGTCATTGATGCTGCCAACCAATACCTTTTACCCGGCCTTGCAGAAATGCATGCTCATATTCCCGCCCTGGAATGGAATGAGCCCCTGGTTGAAGAAACCTTATTCCTGTATCTTTCAAACGGTATCACCACCATCAGGGGGATGTTGGGCAATCCGGTCCACCTGCCACTAAGGGAAAAAGCAGCCAGTCAGGAAATCATTTCTCCACGCATATTTACCTCAAGCCCTTCACTAAACGGCACTACCGTACCAACTCCTGAGGAGGCCCGTGAAAAAGTAAAAGCTTACGCGCAAGCTGGTTATGATTTTTTAAAACTTCACCCGGGCATCCGCAAACATGTATTTGACACCCTGGTGAAAACTGCACAGGAAGTGGGGATTCCCTATGCAGGACATGTGTCCAATTTGGTAGGGATCCGGCATGCTTTGGCCAACGGCTACCAGACAGTGGACCATGTGGATGGCTTTCTGGAAGGGCTGGTTCCGGAAGATGCCGGGGTAAACCCAACAGAAAATGGCTTTTTCGGATTCAATTTTACCGGACTGGCGGATAGGGATAAAATTCCTGAATTGGTAGACTTGAGTAGAAAAAACAAGGTTTGGGTGGTGCCTACCCAGGCACTTTTCGACCGCTGGTTTTCTCCTATTCCTGCGGCAGAATTGGTCAGCCAGCCTGAAATGCGGTACATGTCCCCTGAAACCCGAAATAATTGGGTGGCAAGCAAAAATAACCTGACTGAAGGAGATTCCTATGAGAAGGAAAAGTGGCAACAATTCCAGGAAATCAGGTACCAACTGATACAATCCTTACACAAAGATGGGCAAGGGCTGCTCCTGGGATCTGATGCGCCCCAGGTTTTCAATGTGCCCGGATTTTCTATTCATCATGAATTACAGGGCATGCTGGATGCGGGCCTGAGCCCCCTTGAAGCCATTCAAATCGGAACCATCAATCCAGCAGCATTCTTCGGAGGAAATTTCGGGGAAATCAAAAAAGGAATGGAGGCAGATTTGATTTTGGTAAATGACAATCCCCTGGATGACCTGGAAAACCTGAGAAATCCTATCGGGGTGATGGCCAGGGGACAGTGGATAGACCAGCAGACCATCCAAAATAGACTTGCCGCAATTGCTGAACAATATGAATAACCCGGGGGATGGTACTTTTAAAAAAATATGGTTTATTTACATTTTAGGAATGGATACCAGATAAATTAATAAAACTAGCACATGAGACCTTATATTTTGGCCGAAACCAACTGGAAAGCCCTTAAAGATGAAAAGATTGAGTTGGCGGTTTTGCCATGGGCAGCCACGGAGGCCCATAATTACCACCTTCCCTACGGTACCGATATTTACGAAGCAGATGCCATTGGGGCAGCCTCCGGAAAAATTGCCTGGGAAAAGGGGGCCAAAGTAATGATTTTACCCACCATTCCATTTGGCGTCAATACAGGCCAATCCGATATTTACCTGGACATGAACCTCAACCCCAGCACCCAGCTGGCCATCATCAAAGACCTGACAAGCG
The DNA here is from genome assembly GCF_010993705.1 of Cyclobacterium sp. SYSU L10401. GTDB lineage: Bacteria > Bacteroidota > Bacteroidia > Cytophagales > Cyclobacteriaceae > Cyclobacterium. The sequence continues at coordinate 614,598 of NZ_WOFO01000002.1, forward strand.
TTTTACATCGGCAGGGAATTCCAAAATTGCTGATCCTGAACAGTCATGGTGGAAATGATTTCAAAACCATCCTCAGGGAGATTGGTCTGCAATTTCCAGACATGTTTTTCAGCACCTGCAACTGGTTCCAGGCCCTGGACAAAACAAACTATTTTGATCACATGGGAGACCATGCCGATGAAATGGAAACCAGCCTGATCATGTACCTGCATTCTCACCTGGTGGGACCCCTGGCAGAAACCGGAGAGGGTGCAGAAAAAAAGTCAAAGGTCAAAGCCTTAAGGGAAGGCTGGGCCTGGGCTGAGAGAAAATGGTCCATGGTCACAGCAGATACAGGTATAGGCAATCCAAAAGCGTCCAGCGAGGCAAAAGGTGCCCGGTTTTTTAAGGATGTCACCGAGAAAGTGGCTCAATTGATGATCGATTTAGAAAAACTTGACATTACTGACCGCTACGAATAACCGCCAGCTTACTTATGAAATTACCTCCTGATAGTACTTTTCTATATGTCCTGGTCTTATTTTCAGGCCTGGCATTTTCAATCCCTTTAGCCAGTGCCCAGCAAATAGGTGTTCCCTATTCCAGACAAGACAGCCTGAGAGGTAGCATCACTCCCGAAAGAGAGTGGTGGGATTTGGTATTCTATCACCTGGATATCGAGGTGGATCCCAGAAAAAAAACCATTGAGGGAACCAATTCCGTGTACTATACCGTGCTCCAAGAAGGTCAGGTGCTTCAAATTGACCTGCAGGAGCCCATGGAAATAAGGGCTTTTCGGCAGGAAGGAGAGGAACTGACCTATACAAGGGAAGGAAATGCCTATTTTGTGAACCTTTCGTCTCCGCAAAAGCCGGGAAGCAGTCATAACCTGGAGATCTCCTATGGAGGCAGTCCCCGCATCAGCCCCAATCCACCCTGGAGTGGTGGATTGACCTGGGAGAAAGACGAAAAGGGAAAACCCTTTATTGCCAATTCAAATCAGGGAGACGGAGCCAGTCTCTGGTGGCCCTGCAAAGACCACATGTATGATGAGCCGGACAGCATGCTTATCAGCGTAAAGGTTCCCGATCCTTTAATAAATGTATCCAACGGCCGGCTGAGAAAAACGGAAAAGCACGACGATGGGAAAAGCACCTACCACTGGTTTGTGGCCAACCCCATTAGCAACTATGGTGTCAATATCAGTATTGCAGATTATTCGCATTTTTCTGAAGAATACCTGGGAGAAAATGGTCCACTGAGTCTGGATTATTACGTACTTAAAGAAAACCTAGACAGAGCCAGGGCTCAGTTTAAGGATGTACCCAGGCTGATGCGGGCTTTTGAATATTGGTTTGGACCCTATCCGTTCTACGAGGATGGATTCAAATTGATAGAAGTGCCCTATTTGGGCATGGAACATCAATCCGCAGTAACCTATGGCAACGGATACCAGCAGGGATATAAAGGGAAGGATTTTAGCGAAACCGGATGGGGTCTTACTTTTGACTATATCATTATACATGAAGCCGGTCACGAATGGTTTGCCAATAACATTACCTACCAGGATATTGCCGATATGTGGATTCATGAAAGTTTTACCACCTATTCTGAAAGCTTGTTTCTGGATTACCACTACGGAGTAAATGCCGGTAACGCTTACTTGCAAGGGGCAAGGCAGGTGATAAAAAATGACATTCCCATAATCGGTGATTATGGGGTCAATCAAAGAGGATCAGGAGACATGTATTTTAAAGGAGCCAATATCCTGCATACCCTGAGACAATGGATAGATGACGATAAAAAATGGCGGAAGATCCTGAGGGAAATGAATAAAACCTTTTATCACCAAACAGTAACAAGTAGTGAAATTGAAGCGTTTTTGGCAAAAAAAACCGGATTCCCCCTTCAATCATTTTTTGATCAGTACCTGAGAACCGCAGATGTCCCCTTATTTCAATTTTACTGGAAAGAAGGTCGGCTATATTATCGCTGGAGAGAGGTGGTGGAGGATTTTGCTATGCCTTTAAGAATCAAACAACAGGATAGGATCCATTGGTTGGAGCCTACTTCAGAATGGCAAAGTACCCCTGCCCTGATCGAAAAGGAAATGATAGAGGCGGATCCTAATTTTTACATTTTCACCCAGCAAATTCAACCGGTCACCGAATAAATAAAGTGAACATATCCATAAATTTTGATTAATTTTAAAGTTTAATTTTAAATAAAAGGACCATCAGAAATGGACAAAAACACCAAGATTGCCATTATTGGCTGTGGAAACCTCGGCTTATCCATTGTCAATGGACTTTTGTCGACATCAGGTTTTAACGGAAAGAACCTGACGGTAACCAAAAGGCATCCTGAAAGCCTGTTTTACCTGCAATCTCAGGGAGTAAATGTACTGGCAGACAATAAAGAAGCTGTAAAAGATGCTGACTTCGTTATTTTGGGGGTCAAACCTTATAACATCAAGCCTGTATTAGAGGAAATAAAACCATTTTTATATAAGAAAAAGCAGGTAATTGCTTCATTGGCTGCCGGAGTAACCCTGGAAGCAATAAAGAAGGAATTAGAGCCTGGTACCACTGTTTTCCGGGTAATGCCAAATATTGCAGCAGACATTAAAGAATCCATCACCTGCATTTGTGGGGAAGATTTTACTCCTGAATCTGAGGATGTGGTCAAGTCCATATTCAATAGTGTGGGCATATCCATCACCATAGAGGAACACCTGATGGAAGCCGCCACCGTTTTGGGTGCCTGCGGGACTGCCTTTGTGCTTCGGTTTATGCGGGCCATGACACAGGGAGGAATACAGATTGGTTTTGATGCGAAGACAGCCAACAAGATTGTCAACCAAACCGTAAAGGGAGCGGCTGAACTCATCATCCAAAAAGGGATTCACCCGGAAGCGGCCATTGATAAAGTTACGACTCCTAAGGGCTCCACGATTAAAGGGCTAAATGAAATGGAACACCATGGTTTTAGTTCTGCTATGGTAAGAGGTGTAGTCGCCTCCTATGAGGACATCAAAAAGTAGGACCATGACGAGAATTATCCCCTGGCTAATGGGTATAGCCATTTTACTGGTAATAGTATATATGCTGGGCCCCAGAGAAAGCACAGAAGATCTCACTGGCACTTATCCTGAGGTTCCTGAAGATCTGATCGAGCTGGACGCCTTTGTCAAGGCAAAAGAGGATACTGTCGAAGGATTGAAAGCCAATAATCAGGCTCAAATCATTTGGGCAGACAGCACCGAAAAGAAAAAAACTCCATTCAGTATATTATATGTGCATGGGTTTGGGGCCAGCCAAATGGAAGGGGATCCTGTCCACAGGAAAATTGCAGAACACTTTGGAGCCAATCTTTTTTTAAGCCGGTTGCCAGAACATGGGATCGACAGACCCAATGCTTTTGAGTACCTGGATGCTTCAAAACTGGTGCAAGGGGCCAGAGAAGCCTACATGATCAGCAAGCAACTCGGAGAGCAGGTCATCGTGATCGGCACCTCTATGGGAGGTGCCTTATCATTGATACTTGCTGAAGAAAGACCTGAAATACATGCCCTGCTTTTATATTCCCCTTGTATTGCCATATATGGAGACAAACTGGACCCCCTTTTTCAGCCTTGGATGAAACAATTAATGGAGATTACCATGACTGAAAATGGGATCATGTTGGTTCCTCGGGAGCAGGAGGAAGGAAAATACTGGGCCAATCGGCTACATATCAATGCCTACACAAGCCTGGGTATTCTGGTGAAAAGCAAAATGAATTCAGAAACCTTTAAAAAGGTGGAGCAACCCCTATTTATGGGGTATTATTACAAAGATGAAGAAAATCAGGACAGGGTAGTATCCGTACCTGCCATGCTCGAAATGTATGAGCAAATCAATACTCCTGCTTCCCTGAAAAGAAAAACAAGTTTCCCGGAGGCAGCTGATCACGTCATCAGCTCCAGCATAAAAACCGATACCTGGGAAGAGGTGTTGGAGGAGTCTATCGATTTCCTGGAAGAGGTAGTGCAGGTCCCTGTACCCGAAATGATGGAAGCCTTATAGGTATTCAAAATGGAAAAATAAAGCCACACATTTGAGATGGTGGCTTTATTTCGTTTAAAATCCATTAATTGCCCCTGCAATCAAGCTTATGGCCAATAAAATCAGAAACAAATAAAAGATTATTTTTGCAATAGAAGCCAATCCGGAAGCAAGCCCGGAAAAACCCAAAACAGCAGCAATCAATGCCACAACTAAAAACACAATTACCCAAGTTAACATCGTTTTTTTGGTTTGGTTAATGAAAATTTCACCATATAATTTACAACAAATAAGCCACTTTTCAAACTAACGCCATTAATGTATATACAAATGATATTTTTTCAGGTATAAATTAAGTCAGTCAGCATTTAATCAATCAATACTCCTATTTCAGCAAAACTAGCCGGTTGATCATCCAGTTTATCCAGGGCTTTCAATTGGATATACCTGGCCTCAATTGTAGAAAAATTTACCCGTTGTTCGATTGGACTGTTGGCAATGTTACCAAATTCTCCCGTACTTACTTCCTCCCACTGGTCTCCATCCTTACTTACCAGGAAGGAATAGGATCGGATCAAACCTGATAAATACCTGTTTTGCATGGGGAAATAGGTAAAGCCATTCAGGGTATAGGTAGCTCCCAGGTCAATGGTAACTTTATCTTTCTTGCTGAAATAATTGGTATTGGCGTTATCATCTATCAAATGATTGGCATCCTCCTCCGGATCCATTACTTTCCAGTTTTTCTTTGCAAGCTGCAGCTCCACTTCTACAGGTTCACTGAATGCTTCCACTTTAGGGTCTCTGGAAATGGCACGGAGGGTTGCAGGCTCCAAAACTTCAAATTTTCCGGAATACAATATGCCCTGCCTGGCTGGATCAGCGCCATCCAATGTATAATACATCTCCAATCCTTCTTCTGAGGACTGCAGACTTACCATACCGGATTTTTCCCTACTGATTTGGGGAGGAAGTAATAAACTGGGTGCCTGGTATAAAGCCAGGTGACTGATCGTAGGGCTACCCTTTGCCTCATGAATAGTGAGCCTGATGCGTGTAGCCCTGGTATCGGGCAACCTTAAAATTCTTTTGAATCCAATGGTGGTACCTGACGCAATTTTCTCCCAGGAATCACTGCCCTGCTGCACTTCCAGGTCAAATGATTTCACTCTTTGACCCAAGGCTATATTTTCCTGAACCAGAAATCTGTTAAAAGCCACGGGGTCACCAAAATCGATCGTAATGGATGCATTGCTTTTTCCTTCTTCGGCAGCCCAGTATCGGTCCAAACGCTCATCCAATATTTGCATAACCTCAAATCCCTTTCCCCTGCTTGAACTTGCCGACAGGTTATCCTCCTCTATTGATATAGGGCTTTCAAAATCTGCTTTCACTTTATCGACCAGTTTCATGAGTTGATCGATGTCATTTTCATGAATTTTGCCCCGCTTATCAATCGGAAAATTCAATAATAAGGAACTGTTTCTTCCGATACTGTTGTAATAAATATCCAAAAGTTGGGGTAAGGATTTGACTTTGTGGTCTTCGTATTCGTGGTAATACCAGCCGGGCCTGATAGAAACATCCGCTTCAGCAGGCACCCAATGGGTTCCATTTTCCTGTCCGGAGGCATATTTTTCCGCATATTCCGGCATCCCCCCGTATATCGAATCCCGCATCAGGTTAGACCAGGTAGTTTCATAGGCATATCCATGCTCATTTCCCACCCATCTGACATCCGGCCCTGCATCACCGAAAATAACGGCATTGGGTTGAAGTTCTCTAATAATGGCATAAGTGTTTTGCCAATCATAATAGGTCTTTTTGTCCACCCTTCTCTCTTCATTGGCCCCGCCATAGTAACCTGTTCCCCCATTCGCCCCGTCAAACCAAACTTCAAAGATTTCTCCATAGTTTGTCAGCAGCTCCCTCAATTGCTGCCTGAATACCTCAATGTACTCCGGCTTTCCATAGTCCGGGTGGTTTCTGTCCCAGGGCGAAAGATAAACACCAAATTTAAGTCCTTCCTTACGGAATGCTTCCGCCACCTCTTTGATGATATCTCCCTTTCCTTCTTTCCAGCTGGCATTTTTTACCGAATGTTCAGTAGTACTTGTTGGCCACAAGCAAAAACCATCATGGTGTTTGGCCGTGATAATGATTCCCTTCATTCCTGCAGCTTTACAGACCCTTGCCCACTGAGCAGGATCAAAATCTGTAGGGTTAAATAAGGCAGGGTCTTCATTTCCCATCCCCCACTCCCTATTGGTGAATGTATTCATGTTGAAATGTGCAAATGCATAAAACTCCAGCTGCTGCCAATCAAGTTGCCGGGCATGGGGAACAGGGTCCACCGGTTCAGGAGGAGAATCCTGAGGTGCAGCACAGGAAACCAAAAGACTGAAAATAAATGCGAGGAAGTAGTCCTTATTCGCTTTCATTATTTTTTTGAAATTGAGAGGGAAGTTTTCCATAGTTGGCTTTAAAGTGTTTAGAAAAATATTTAGCATTGTTGTATCCTACCATATAGGCGACCTCTGAAATGGTATACTGATTCATTGCCAGTAGCTGTGCTGCTCTCTGTAAGCGAATGGACCGAATAAATTCCAGCGGACTTTGCCCGGTAAGCGAATTGATTTTTTTATACAGATGTACCCTGCTCATACCTAAAGATCTGCTAAGTATTTCAACAGAAAAATCAGGGTTTTCAATTTCCTTTTCTACCAAAGCTACCGCCTTCTGGATCAGTTTGTCGTCCAAAGACTCTAATTCAGCATCACTGGTCTGTACGGATATGATTTTTCGGTAATGCTTCTGCAGCCGAGACCTCTCCTCCAACAGGTTTTTGAGCGAAGAAAGTAGTATTTCCAGGCTAAAAGGCTTTTCCAGGTAAAGATTGCAGCCTGATTCCAGCCCCAACAGCCGGTCTTCTTCTGCAGTCTTGGCAGTAAGCAAAACCACCGGAACGTGTGAAGTCTTGATATTTGCCTTGATGGCCAAACACAGGGCAATACCGTCCATTTCCGGCATTAAAATATCTGACAAAATCAAATCCGGAATATTCCCTAAAGCTTTTTCCAATGCTTCTTTTCCGTTCGCCGCCTGCTCCACAACATAGGATTCCTTTAGGATCTCCGACAAATAATGCCTTAAATCAGGGTTATCTTCTACGAGCAGCAAACCTGGCTTTCCCTCCCTTCCTGGAGAAAGATCTGATGTAATCAATTCTTCTTTTCCGGTTTCAAGAAAAAACTCTTCCCAGGCAAGGTAACCCTCCCTTAAAGACAGGGGAATAGAAAGCGTAAACAGGGTTCCTTGCCCAACTTCGCTTTCCACTTCTATTGTTCCACCATGGAGTTTGGTAAACTCCTGAACCAAAGCCAATCCTATACCTGTACCCTGGTTGCCCTCGGTATTCAGGGTAAAATACCTGTCAAAGATCCGATCCAAAATTTTCGCGGAAATTCCAATCCCTGAGTCCTGAATATGGATCAGCAATATACCATGGCTCAGGCTCTGCTGTCGAAACTCTAATCCCACATGAACCTCTCCGCCCTCCGGGGTAAACTTAAAGGCATTGGAAAGCAGGTTATAAATGATCTTGCCCATCTTGTCAGGATCGAAAGAGGTCGGTACACTTTGGACATTGGAGGCAAATGTGAGTGATATCTGCTTGTGTATAGATAAACTTTGAAAGGCGCGAACATGCTCTTCTACAAAAGCCACGATATCTCCCTCCGAAATCTCTAGCTGCAAGGTGTTTTTTTCAATGTTCCTGACTTCCAATAATTGATTGACCATGAGCAGGAGTTTTTTGGCATTTTTTTGAATGGTCTTGAAATGAAAGGACTCCGGGTTTTCAGGCCTGTCCATGATCATTTTCTCAATAGGCGCCAAAATCAATGTTAGCGGGGTTTTGAATTCATGACTTACATTGGCAAAAAACCGGCTTTTCATTTCATCCATTTCTGCCAGTCTTTTGTTTTCTCTCAACTCCTCCTGGCGCTTGAGCCTTTGACGCTCCCTAAAAACAAACCATCTCCAGGCCAGCACAAAAACAGTTAAAACAATCACTGCATAAATACCATAAGCCAAAGGGGTGAGCCAGAAAGGAGATAAGATTTCAATCGATAAGCTTGCAGTCTCTGTTCCCCAGACCCCATCAGGATTCGATGCTTTTACCATCAAAGTATACGTTCCTGGGTCCAGGTTGGTAAAGGAGACTTTAAATGGCGGTTTTGTTAATTTGACCCAATCTTTATTAAAACCCTCCAGGCGGTATAAGAACCTACTCTTCTCCGGGTTCAGGTAATTCAGTGATGAAAATGAAACAGAAAAAATGTTTTCGTGATGCTTCAATTGAACGGACCTTTTTTTATTCAAAGAGGAGGAAAGTAGGGCTCTCCCGTTTACTTGTTGGTTTACAGCTATGGCTTGGTTAAACAAATGAAAAGCTGTAAACACTATCTCAGGTTCCTTTTCCACAAATGGAAAACTGGCAGGATCAAAATAATTTATACCATCCGACCCTCCAAAAAAAACCTTGCCTGTACGGGATAAAAAAGCAGCATTCTTATTAAAATAATTTCCCTGCAAACCATCACCCCTATTGAAAAACCGGAATTCAAGAGACATATCTTTACTGCTCCGATCCACTTTTGCATGGGTAAGGCCTTCCTGGGAACTCAACCAAAAATCCCCTGATTGGTCCGCAATCAGGCTTACCAAAAAATGATTTTCAAGCCCATTGGACTGATCAAACCCATGAAAGATGTCCGATTCTTCATCGTAATAATACAAGCCCTTTCCTGTACTTATCCACATGATTCCATGTCGATCCCGGATAATCTCCGAAACAGTATTACTACCTAATCCTGATTGATCCGTTTCAGTACCAGGATAATATTGCTGATATCCCTTATCCGGATGAAACACATCGATTCCCCGGCTGCCTCCTACCCAAATATTCCCGGCGCTGTCCTCATTTATTCCTGTGATATAGAGGTTATTTAGAGGAATCCCCTCTCCTTCGGAGGTAAACTGGGTAAAAACATCCTTTTCCCTGTCAAAAAGAAACAACCCTTCCCTTAAGGTACCTATCCATAACCTGTTTTTGCTGTCTTCAAAAATCTTCCATACGTTGTTATCTTTTAAGGATCCCAATTGACCTGGCGAAGCGGTATAATGGGTGAACAAATTCTCATCAAAGGAATAAAGACCATTTTGATACGTTCCTATCCATAGTTTGCCTGAACTGTCTGTATATAAATCCACCACTACCAAATCCTGTGAAGGGATATCACCCGATAAGGCTGCCCAGTTTTTCAAGTCCAGACATTTGCCCTCGGAATAATCATATTTCCATAAACCACCTCCATTTGATCCGATAATGATCTCCCCGTGAGAAATTTCTTCAATGGCATTGACATCATTCTTTGGAGCAGGGTTGTCCAGGTCCATTTCCCTCCTTACTAATCCGAATCGGCTAAAATAAGGATGGTGTACATCTATGCCTCGCTTGTGTGTGCCTACCCATACAATGCCACTATCATCCTTGTACAAAGCATAGACTGCATTATGGGATAATGATTGTTCATTTTCAGGTTGATTAACCAGATACCTGACCTCCTTTTCTTGCTTGTCTATAATATTGATTCCACCATGATCCGTTCCCAACCAAACCTGATTCCTGGAATTAATCATAATGGACTTGACCAGGGCATTGTTTAGCCTAAGCGGTGAGGATTTTTCATGGATGTGCTGAATGTCATAATCTTCCCCACTGATATGAAAAACTCCCCAGGCATAATCCGGACAAAATGCCCAGGCATCACCCGATTGATCGATCTGAAGTTCAAAATAATAATCCAATTTTTCATCGGCATCAACTGGCAACTGAACTTTCCTGATAACTTTATGGCTTTCTCCAGACAGGATGTCTATCCAGCCATTGGTATACATCACCCATACATTGCCTTTCTGATCCTCTTGTATATCTGAAACGGCATTTTGGCTCAAAGTTCCTTCTACCGTAGGCTTATGAAAAAGATAGCTTGACACTTTCCGCTGAGAATCATAATAGGTCAATCCTTCATACGGGTGCAAAAACCAAAAATTTCCCTTTGAATCCTCAAATACTTTACTGATTTCAACACTCCTCAACTGATATTCGAGGGCTATTTTCTCCATGTCACTTTCGAAAATGCCCCGATCCTTAAGATAGATATTGAAGATCCTGTCAAAATCCCTCAGCCATAGGTTTCCTTCCGGACCCTTAAAAATCTTGTAGATGGAACTGCTGTTGATGGTGGTTGAATCTCCATCATCTCCATAATACACAAGGAGATTGGATCCATCATAGCGGTTTAGACCATTATTGGTCCCAAACCAAAGGTACCCATCTTCGTCCTGAAAAATGGCCTGAACATTTCCACTGGAAAGGTTTTGGCTGGTTTCCAGTTTCCTGAATGTGATTTCAGAATCATTCTGTCCCTTGACTTCTGACAGCAAAGTCAGACTCACTATTAATAAAATAAAAGTAATGGCTCTACCCATAATTCTTTTCCCACGGATAACTGATGACTATCCAAAGCTAAAAAATTAGATGGAATAATAAATTTCATCTTCAAACTGAAACCAATATTTTGGAAAAACCGCAAAAAAATATTGCCTACCTGCTGATCAACTCTTCAAAATCATCTCTGATATAAATGACATTTCTACCGAGTTCAATCCATTTTTTATTTTCCAATTGCTTCAATAACCTTGAAATGACTTCCCTGGAAGTACCAAGCTCTGTGGCAATTTCCTGGTGGGTAATTTGCAATTCATTGGCTTTGGCCTGTTTCATTTTAGTAACAATATACCTCATCAACCTCTCGTCCATGCGTTTGAATGCTACGGCATCCAGCGTTTCCAACATTTCCTGAAATCTTGATTGATAGGTACTAGCTACATAGTCTTTCCATTGTTTGAATTCATCCGACCACTGTTCATGCTTGAGGACGGGAATAGCCAAAAGCGTGGTTTTTTCTTCTGCCACAGCTTTTATTTCACTGGGCTTTGAGGCAGAGCAACAAGTCAGGGATAGCGCACAGGTCTCTCCGGGTTCCAGGTAATATAAAAACAATTCTTTCCCTTCCTCATCCATGCGAAGCACCTTGATACTTCCTTCAAGGATGACGGGTACCATTTTAATGAATTGGCCGGGTTCCATAATGGATTTTCCCTTTTCAATTTCAATGATTTTCCCATCTCTTGCCATCGCATCAAGTAAGCGTATGTCGGTAATGAAAGGTAAATGGATTTTCAAATCCTCTTTATTGATCATAATGAATTATTTTTTTGGAGAAATGTTGTCCAAAGCCAAGGTGTTTTTATGATGAAACTCATAAACCAAAATAAAAAACAAAAGGTGAATCATCTGGGAAGGTAAGGAGCTCCAGTTTTCGATCATAGAAGTACCCAACATTAGAATAAGCATTAGGATTCCTCCCATAATGCCTGCCAATCGGGTTTTCCAGCCCAAAAGGAGCATTAATCCCAAAAGAAATTCCAGGAAAGGTAAAACAAAACCGAATGGTAAGACCATAAGGTCTGGAATAAATGATTCACTGAAATTATCGACCATTCCGGCACTGAAGGTATTTAATTTTGGAAGCCTGACCAATCCATGCCCAAACATGCTGATTCCTATTCCCCAGCGTATAAAAACAAATGACAGTGGTTTCATAAATTTCAATATTGGGATAAAATTAAACTTTACCTGCTTGCCTAACAAGTGTTATTCAACCAATATGCTTACAATTTATTCATTTTTTACTTTTTGGATATTTTCAAAACCCGAAATTGTAACATTTTATAATCGAACAAGCATTAGGGATATGGCCTCCTGTCCAGTTTTCCAAGGGACATTCCTCAATTAGCTTATTGTAACTTAATGCATCCGGATTAAAAATTATATTAACCAAAAAAACCCAGACAAAAGGCCTGGGTTTTAAATAATAAGGGAAACTGTATTATAGAAATCTAGTACCTGTAATATTCAGGTTTATAAGGTCCTTCCGGTTTTACACCAATATATGAAGCCTGATCCTCAGACAATTCATCCAGTTCCACACCGAGCTTTTTGAGATGCAGGGCAGCGACTTTTTCATCAAGATGTTTGGGTAACATGTATACACCTGCTTCGTATTGATCTGTATTGTTCCAAAGCTCCATCTGCGCCAGGGTTTGATTGGTGAAAGAGTTAGACATTACGAATGAAGGATGGCCTGTGGCACAACCCAAATTCACCAACCTGCCCTCGGCCAAAACAATGATATCCTTACCATCAACATGGTAAAGGTCTACCTGAGGCTTTATTTCATCTTTTGTGTTCCCAAAAGTCCCATTGAGCCAGGCCATGTCTATTTCGTTGTCGAAATGGCCAATATTACATACAATGGCCTTGTCTTTCATGGACCTGAAATGTGCTTCTCCGATGATGTCTTTGTTACCGGTGGCGGTGACGATGATGTCTGCATCTTTTACCGCATCTGCCATTTTCTTTACTTCAAAACCATCCATTGCTGCTTGCAGCGCACATATGGGGTCTATTTCTGAAATGATTACCCTTGCGCCTGCTCCCCTCAAAGAAGCCGCAGATCCTTTTCCAACATCACCGTATCCAGCGACTGCAGCCACTTTACCGGCCATCATGATATCTGTGGCTCTTCTGATGGCATCAACGAGGGACTCCTTGCAACCATATTTGTTGTCAAACTTTGATTTGGTAACCGAATCATTGACGTTGATGGCGGGTATTGGCAAGGTGCCGTTTTTCATGCGCTCATACAAGCGGTGTACTCCTGTAGTGGTTTCTTCTGAAAGCCCTTTGATTCCAGCCACCAACTCAGGGTATTTATCCAAAACCATGTTGGTGAGGTCTCCACCATCATCCAATATCATGTTTAATGGTTTTCTTTCTTCACCAAAAAACAAGGTTTGCTCTATGCACCAGTCAAATTCTTCAGCATTGAGCCCTTTCCAGGCATATACACTGATACCGGCTTCAGCAACAGCAGCAGCAGCATGGTCCTGGGTTGAAAAGATGTTACATGAGGACCAGGTAACCTCTGCGCCCAGGGCTACCAGGGTTTCGATAAGTACAGCCGTTTGAATGGTCATGTGCAAACACCCGGCGATTCTGGCTCCTTTAAGGGGTTGTGCTGCGCCATATTCTTCACGTAAAGACATGAGTCCTGGCATTTCACTTTCCGCTAACCTGATTTCTTTTCTACCGTAAGCAGCCAGCGAAATGTCTTTCACTTTGTATGCAGTGTATTTTTGTGATTTAATTGTTGACATCGTATATGGTTATAATTAAAATTTTGAACAAATTTAAGGATTCGTTGACAGAATAGAAAATCTGGCCCATTAAATGAATTTGATCTGCTTCAGGTCATAACTTTGAATTTTCCCATTTTGTTTCATCATTTGGAGATGACCAGACGGGCCTATTCCCAGAATTTTTCCGGTAAATATTTCTCCATCATCATAAGTTGCCCATTCAGCAAAGCGGTATAAATTATCCAGATAGGTTTCTTTTATAGTGTCTTGCGCCCCATTTTTAAGCTTAAGGTATTCCTCTTCAATGAAAAACAACAATTCACCCAAAAGCCTTTCCAGGTTGAAGGTTTTTCCGGTAAGGTTTGCCAGAGACCTGGCATTTCTGATGGGAAACTCCAGCTGGTTGACATTTATGCCTATTCCTACTACTGAAGTATCGAACAAATGTCCGGATATGGTGTTTTCTATCAACATGCCACCCAATTTGTTCCCATTCAAATCGAGGAAATCATTGGGCCATTTGATTTGGATGCTTGAAGCCAGGTTTTGCAAAGCAGACAGAACACCATTGGCAATGGCCATATTAAAAATGAATTGCTGACTTACGGGAAGAAAATAAGGTTGAAAGACGATGGAAAAAGTGAGGTTCATTCCTGCTGCCGCAATCCATGTATTACTCCTTTGTCCTTTGCCCCGGGTTTGAACATCTGACACTACTACCATTCCTTCCCTGAACTTTCCAGACTTGATCATGGAAATGGCGACATCGTTGGTGGAATGACACTCTGTCAGGTTTACCAAATCTTTTCCCAAAAAAGTGGTATTGGCAAGGATTTTATGCATTTAATATTAGTTATTTTATCCTATAATCAGGATATTTAAAAACCAAAGTGAATTTACGGATAAATTGGCATTTAAATTAAAATCACCAGAAAAAATTATATGACGGCAGAGGAGCTGAGCAATGTTATAGTGAAAGGAATGGAAGATAAAAAAGCTTCCGACATTGTGGTAATGGATTTAAGAGATATCAACAGTACGATGACTGATTTTTTTGTGATTTGTTCAGGTACGTCAGATACACAAATAGAAGGCATATCCAATGCTGTGGAAGAAGAAGTTTACAAATCCAATAAGGAAAAACCCTGGAAAAGTGAAGGAAAAAACAACCGGCAGTGGGTGTTAATGGATTATGTTAATGTAGTGGTTCACATTTTCTTAAAGGAAAAAAGGGAGTTTTACCAGTTAGAAGATCTCTGGGGTGATGCTAAAGTAACCAAAATAAACAATCAGTAAATCCGATGGATTTAAACTTTCATTTTTTAATTTCGTTCTACAAAAAGTTTACAGAGATAAAAAAATCAAGATGAGTGATAAAAATAAATCAAAAAAATTTGTTCCAAAACCACCCCAAAAGCCAAATCTTCAGCTTTGGTTAATCATTACTGCAGTCATTGTTTTGATAGGGGTAACCTGGTTTAATCAAAATTCGGCTACGGTAGAGATTACCATGAAGCGATTTGAAGACATGGTTTTGAGCAGCGATGTGAAAAAGGTTACCGTGATTTACAACCAAAACTATGTTGAAGTCACACTGAGGGAGGAGGCTTTGGAAAACCAAAGGTACAGGGATGAATTGGAAGCCCAAAACCGCTTTTACAATCCTACAGGCCCGCATTATAAAATCAATATCGCATCAGTAGATAATTTCATAGAAAATTATACACGTCTTGAAGAACAATTACCGGAAGGGGAAAGGATTGGCTATTCTGCCAAGGAAGAAGAAAGCTGGGGAAATTGGATATCGAGTTTCGGCTTTCTGATATTGATTTTCTTTCTATTCTGGATGATGATGAGGAGAATGTCTGGCCCAAGTGGGCCGGGAGGACAAATTTTCAATGTTGGCAAATCCAAGGCCCAGCTATTTGATGCTGAAAACAAAGTTAAAATTACTTTTGACAATGTGGCAGGCCTGGACGAAGCAAAGGAAGAAGTGGAAGAAATTGTAGAGTTTCTGAAAACGCCATCTAAATTCACCAAATTAGGAGGTAAAATTCCAAAAGGAGCCTTGTTAATAGGCCCTCCAGGTACTGGAAAAACCTTATTGGCCAAAGCAGTTGCAGGAGAAGCCGGTGTGCCTTTTTTCACACTCTCCGGATCTGACTTTGTGGAAATGTTTGTCGGAGTAGGTGCTGCAAGGGTCAGGGACCTTTTCAAACAAGCGAAAGAAAAAGCCCCTTGTATCATTTTTATTGATGAAATAGATGCCATTGGACGATCAAGAGGAAAAGGCCAAATGCCAGGATCCAACGATGAGCGGGAAAATACACTCAACTCGCTGCTGGTTGAAATGGATGGATTTGGTACCGATTCTGGTGTCATCGTCCTTGCGGCGACAAACCGCCCGGATGTTTTGGATAGTGCTTTACTCAGGGCAGGAAGATTCGACCGTCAGATCAGCATAGATAAGCCAGATATTGTGGGCAGAGAAGCCATATTCAAAGTACACCTGGAACCGATTAAGACTTCTGATGATGTAGAACCGAAAAAACTTGCGGCCCAGACGCCTGGCTTTGCAGGTGCTGAAATCGCTAATGTTTGTAATGAAGCAGCGCTAATCGCTGCCAGGAGAAATAAAGAAGCAGTGGACATGCAAGACTTCCAGGACGCTGTAGACCGGGTGATTGGAGGACTAGAGAAGAAAAATAAAATCATTTCTCCCGAGGAAAAGCAAATCGTTGCCTACCATGAAGCTGGACATGCCGTGGCCGGATGGTTTTTAGAACATGCGGACCCTTTGGTAAAAGTGAGTATCGTTCCCAGAGGGATTGCGGCCCTGGGTTATGCCCAATACCTGCCGAAGGAACAATTTCTTTACCAAACAGAGCAGCTTATCGATGAAATGTGCATGGCCCTCGGTGGTAGAGCCGCAGAGGAAATCATTTTTGGGAAAATATCTACTGGTGCCCTGAGTGACCTGGAGCGGATTACCAAAATGGCCTATTCCATGGTTTCCATTTACGGTATGAATGAAAAAATCGGAAATGTGTCTTTTTATGACAGCAAGGGAAGTGAATATAAATTAGATAAACCTTATTCCGAAAACACCGCCCAAACCATTGATGAGGAAGTTCGTAAATTAATTGAATTTGCTTATGCTAAAACCATTGCCTTGTTAAAGGAACGGAGAACTGAATTGGAGAAAATCGCCAATGAATTGTTGGAGAAAGAAATTTTGTTTCAATCTGATCTTGAAAATCTCATTGGCAAAAGGCCATTTGATAAGGAGACTACCTATGAAAAATTTACCCGGGTGGTAGATGAAAAGAATCCGAATGCTGAGGGAAATTCGACCGTAAAAAAGGAAGAAACAAAAAATTCAGAAGAGGCAAAGGAAAATGTGATTGAAAATAAAGACTGATTTTATGGCACTTTCTCATTAATCGATATATTTAAAGGAGGGCTTGCCCTCCTTTTTATCGTTTGTGCCATGCTTGCACTTTCCGGAAAAGCATTAGCCACCCTGTAGTATTCATGGAGATTAACCCGCACATCCAAACAACATGAAGATAAGACTTGCAAAGGGACAAAAAGTTTATTTTGTTTCGGATTTTCATTTAGGAACCCCTGATCCGGAGAGCAGCAGGCAAAGGGAGGAAAAAATCGTAAAATGGCTAGGGGAAATAGAGGAGGATGCCGCTGCTATTTTTTTTGTGGGAGACATTTTTGACTTTTGGTTTGAATATGACAAAGTGATTCCAAAGGGTTTTTTACGTTTTCTATCCAAAATTACCCTGTTGAGGGCTAAGGGCACGCCATTGTTTTTTTTCACCGGTAACCATGATTTGTGGATGAAAGATTACTTTACCGGAGAATTGGATATACCCGTATACCACAATCCCCTGAGCATGGAAATCAATGGTAAGAAATTCCTTGTTGGCCATGGGGATGGTTTAGGGCCCGGAGATCGAAAATATAAGTTGTTAAAAAAGTTCTTTACCAGCAAGTACTGTCAATGGCTGTTCAAATGGATTCATCCTGATATTGGCATCTCTATAGCACAGTCCTGGTCGAAAAACAGCCGGATAACCAACGATTTGAAGCAGGAAGATGAATTTAAAGGGAAAGAAAAAGAATGGCTCTACCAGTACTGCCTGGAAATGGAAAATAAAATGCACTTCGATTATTACATTTTTGGCCATCGCCACCTGCCACTCAACCTTCCTTTAAACGGAGATGCTACCTATTTTAACCTGGGTGAATGGGTCAATCAATGTTATTTTGGGGAATTTGACGGAGAAGCTTTTCATCTCAGACAGTATAATGGATATGCCCTCAAATCTAAATAGAACGGTTCTTTTAATTTTTTTAAGTTTAATTTGCCAACAGGCATTTACCCAGAAAAACCCTTTGATTAAAGCCATCTGGCAATTGGAGGAACATGGAATAGAAAGAATTGATACCGATAGCAGAGGAAATATTTTCTTTACCACACCAAACGGCCATTTAAGACAATACAATGATTCCGGTGATTCCATTAATTTTTATGCACCAAATTTCAGTGCAGGTATTTCCAGGCTGGATGCACATTGGACAGTTTCTGTATTTCTTTTTTATGAAAGCCAGCAAAGGTTTGAAATTCTGGATCGGTTTCTTAGTCCTTTGAGCAGTAAATCCATGGCCGATCTTGGCTTGACTGGTTTTTTTAGTCAAGCTACCCCGGGCAATAACCATAGCATTTGGCTGTATGATGAAACAGATTTAAGCCTTAAAAAAATCAATTATAACAATAGGAACCTGGTTCAGGAACAGCCTTTGAATATTTTGTTCCCAGAGAGCAGCTTGCAAATCCTGCAGCTGATTGAAAGAAAAAACCTGTTGTTTGTACAAGTATCCAATGAAGCTGTCTATATTTTAGATAACCAGGCAAATTTTATCAAGGCCATTCCGATTGCCAGTAAAATTCCGATTTTTATTGAAAGTGAAAGCATTTTTTATCTTGAAAATAACAAGGTGCTGAAAAATAATTTTATTACAGGCGAATTAGCAGCGGCCGCAATTCCCGACACCTATGAATTTACCGGATTGGCTGTAACCAATAAAACCCTGGTTTTAACGCACCCGAAAGGATTAATTGCTTTTGCCAGACCTGAAAATTTTTAAACCTGCTGATTCTACCACTTACATAAAACAGTTTAAATATTATATCAATTAAGTTAAAAATTTAATTTATAAATTATAATTTTGTTAATTAATATTAATTAAAGGTGAATTATTAAAATTATCTGGTTCAGTTTTTGCATTTTGCCTGTTAATGGATGAAGAAAAAATTACTTTGAAACTTACTTTTCCAATCACACTTTTGGCCCTGCTTCTTTTTACCGGAATGTTTTCGGTATTGGCACAAAATGTATTGAGGCCTGTAGAGACAGAAATCTCCTTTCCCAAGGACCTGAGTTCTCCCGATGTCAATTTTGATTTGCATTCCCTGGGCAATAAAAAGTTTAAATTGGTTTTGGAAAAGCCCAACCAAACCTTAACCAATGTAAAGATTTATGATATTTTGGGAAACCTGATCCTTCATGAAAAGCTAAAGCCTGAAGACGGCATGCAAAAAAACTATGATTTCACCCATCTGAACAGCAAGTTATTTGTAGTAGAGGTAGGTAATGCCAAATACAATAAAACCAAAAGTGTATATGCTAACCCCCAGGGAACCCTGGAACGAAATGTATCTACGACTGACGAATAAAAAAAGGCTGTCTATCTTAAAGATAAACAGCCCATTTGTTTCGATACCAATAAAGGGTATTATATAACCTCTACCAATTTGATATCAAAAATAAGATCCTCACCTGCCAGTGGATGGTTGGCATCTAGTGTGATTTTTGCATCATCTACATGAACAACCTTAACTGGTGTAGGCTGGCCCTGTTGATTTTGTATGGAAAGATCCATTCCTACCTCTGGTTTGATTTCGGCCGGCACCTGCTCCAAAGGAACATCCAGCACCATATCTTCTCTTTTCTGACCATAGGCCTCATCAGCAGGTATGGTAACACTCTTGTCAGCTCCTACCTCCATTCCCTGAACGGCTACGTCAAAACCCTTTATCATTTTTCCATCACCCAATTGAAACTGTAAAGGCTCTCTGTCCTGAGAAGAATCAAATATAGTTCCGTCTTTTAGTTTTCCTGTGTAGTGTACCTTTACGGTATTTCCTTTAGTTGCTACAGACATATTAATTTATGTTTTGATTAAAAAGTAAAGGTAACAATTTTATCAGGCTATTAAAAATCAGGACCCAGTGATTTCACGGATGTACAAAATCGATCTGATTATGTCCATATTCGGACATTTTTTAAGGCGGAATTCGTTTTTTCTTGCTAAATTGGCCTAAAAAAAACATGGCATCATTTCAGCACTGAAATTACAAAAACAATGGAAGAGAAAAATTTGGGAAGGATATTGATTGTAGACGACAATGAAGACCTCTTATTCGCAGCAAAAATGTTGCTGAAGAAACATGCAAAAGAGGTGACCATAGAAAAAGACCCAAGGAGAATCCCCTTTCTGGTCAATAATCATAGCTTTGATGTGATTCTTCTGGACATGAACTTTACGGAAGACACCACTTCCGGCAAGGAGGGCTTCCATTGGCTCAAACAAATCAAGGAAATAGATCCCAAATCAGTGGTGATTTTAATCACTGCCTTTGGAGATGTGGAAATGGCTGTTCAGGCCTTGAAAGAGGGGGCCACTGATTTTATTCTCAAGCCCTGGCAAAATGAAAAATTGCTCGCCACACTTTCTGCTGCCATCAAGCTCCGGGAAAGCTATGATCAGGTCGACAAGCTCTCCACCAGACAAAAGCAGTTACAGGCTGATTTAAAAAAACCATTTGCCGATATCATTGGACAGAGCGCATCTATGAAAAATGTGTTCTCCATTATTGAAAAAGTAGCGAAAACAGACGCAAACATCCTGATACTCGGGGAAAATGGCACCGGTAAGGAATTGATAGCCCGGGCTATACATGACCGCTCAGAAAGAAAAGATGAAATTTTTGTTGGCGTAGACATGGGTGCCATCACAGAAAGTTTATTTGAGAGCGAACTTTTTGGCCATAAAAGGGGTGCTTATACGGATGCCAAGGAAGATCGCGCTGGTAGGTTTGAAGTGGCCGACAAGGGTACCCTGTTTTTGGACGAAATCGGTAACCTCAGCATGCCCCTCCAATCCAAGTTACTTACCGTATTGCAAAAACGGGAAGTAACCCGGATAGGAACCAACAAGGCTATCCCCGTAGACATCCGCCTGATCTGCGCTACCAATATGCCGGTACATGACATGATCATGGAAAATGGCTTCCGGCAGGATTTGCTCTACCGCATCAATACCGTAGAAATATTTCTTCCTCCACTTAGGGAAAGACAGGATGATATCCCTGTTTTAGCAGAACATTTTTTGAAGATTTATTCCGGGAAGTACCGCAAAAAGTTTAAAGGACTCAAGCAAAATGCTTTACAACTGTTGCAAAGGTACAGTTGGCCAGGTAATATCAGAGAGCTTCAACATGCCATAGAAAGGGCCATTATCATGGCTGAAGGGGACGAGTTGGACAGCAGAGATTTTTTCTTCCTTTCGGCCAAACCTACCAATGAGAAAGTGAGCAGCAATACCTACAACCTCGATGAAGTGGAAAAAAACCTGATCCAAAAGGCCATAGACAAAAATGGAGGAAATATATCCAAGGCAGCTAAAGAACTGGGATTGACAAGGGCCTCCCTGTACAGGAGATTGGAGAAATATGGATTATAAAATTGGATTATTGGGAAGGGTATTCGTTTTGGCCATTACCCTTTTTTTACTTGCTTACATCATTGCCAATGATTCAGGGGTATTTGCCATATCCCTTTTCATCATCATTACCTTTGTGCAATTAATCCTACTGATTAGGTATGCAGAAAGCAGCTTTAAAAAAGTCAGGCAGTTTCTCGACAATATCAAACAAAGCAATTATTCTACGGTCTATCCGGTGAAATTTGACGGTACGGAGACCGATGACCTGCACATAGAATTCAATGCCATTCTGGCCAAATTAAAGGAAGATCAGCTGGAAAAAGAAGCTAATTTCCATTATTTCCGAACGGTATTCCAGCACCTTAGCATTGGATTAATCACTTTTGAGGCAGATGGGAGTGTGCAAATACTCAACACAGCTGCCAAACGCATGTTAAACATAGATAAACTAAATCATATTGGAGAAATTGCCCAAATCAACAAAGAGCTTCATCATGCCATAGAAAACCTTCGGACCGGAGGAAGTGAATTGATTAAAATAGCTCATCCTGACGGCATCATGCAACTCTCGGTTTATGCCATAGAACTGGTCCTCAGGGATGTTAAATTCAAGTTGGTCTCCCTTCAAAATATTCAGAGTGAACTCGAAGAAAAAGAGATGGAAGCCTGGCAAAACCTGATCCGGGTGTTGACCCATGAAATCATGAATTCCATCGCTCCCATTTCATCATTGGCTGCCACCATCAGTACTGACATCAAACACAAAATACAGGAAAATGAAGCCGTAGAAAAAAATGACCTGGAAGATTACCAAATGGGTATTTCTACCATAGAAAAACGGAGTGAAGGACTGATCAACTTTGTCAGTGACTTCAGAAGTCTTGCCCATATCCCAATGCCCAAATTTACGGCTATCAAAATCAGGGACCTGTTTGACCAGATAGACATTTTATTGCAAAATCAATTAGAAACCCAACAGGTAGTGCTACACAAGGAAATCACTCCTGAAGATTTATTACTATTTGCAGATTGCTCACAAATTGAACAGGTATTGATTAACCTTACGCAAAATTCTATTCATGCAGTAGAAGATGAAACTGAAAAAAACATTTTCCTGAGGGCTTTCATTGATGACAATGGGAAAATAATAATAGAAATAGAAGATTCAGGAAAGGGCATAGAGGAGGAAGCATTAAATAACATTTTTATCCCCTTTTTTACCACCAAAAAGAAAGGTTCGGGTATAGGACTCAGCCTTTCCAAGCAGATCATGCGTAGGCACAAGGGGAACATTCAGGTGAAATCCACTCTGGGTAAAGGGTCGGTATTCAAATTGATTTTTAATGCATGATGTCACAGAAATTACTTTTTAATCAGGAGATAACAATTCGTTCACACTTTCAGGCTGTTGGAGCGCATTATTAGCATTTTAATAAAACAGGCTTCACCACCAGTTTATTTTCCCTTCTTAGCTTGCTTCCAAAACAAATACGTTTTGGAAACAAACTTTAAAACCATTGTCCTATCTGACATCCACCTGGGAACCAAAGGTTCCAAAGCAAAGGAGGTTGTCCGGTTTCTGAAGCAGTTTCAATGTGAAAACCTGATACTCAATGGAGATATCATTGATGGCTGGCAACTCAAGAAATCAGGAAGCTGGAAAAGAAAACACACCCGCGTTTTTAACCGTGTCCTGAAAATGATCGACTGTGACCGCACCCGGGTGGTATACCTCAGGGGAAACCACGATGATTTCCTGGATCAGATCCTTCCCCTGGAAATTGGAAATCTTTCTATCCGGAAAGACATGGTTTACGAAAGTATGGGAAAGAAATATTTCATTACTCATGGAGATGTTTTTGACAATATCACCACCCATTTGCGATGGATCGCCTATCTGGGAGACATAGGATACACCTTCCTGCTATGGCTAAATGCCAGGGTCAATTACTATCGGAGAAAAAAAGGTTTGGCCTACTTTTCACTTTCGCAATATGTAAAATCAAGGGTCAAATCTGCTGTCAGCTACATTGATGATTTTGAAAAGGAACTGTGCAAAGTCGCCCGCTCCAAAGGCTGCGATGGGATCATTTGTGGGCATATTCACAAGGCCGAAATCAGAAACATTGATGGCATCGATTATTACAACTCCGGTGATTGGGTAGAGTCTTTGAGTGCATTGGCGGAGGATCACGATGGCAACTGGCAACTCATTTACTTCAATCAATTAGACTTTGGAAAACAGGAGGAGGCCAGGGGAAAGATAGTTCCTATAGTTGATACCGGAACCAGCAAATTGAATAAGTTCTATTGATTTTGAAATGAAGTTTCTTTTTATTGTTCAGGGTGAAGGGAGAGGTCACATGACCCAGGCCATGGTCATGCAAGAATTGATCAGAAAAGAAGGCCATGATTTAGTAGGCGTGGTTATTGGCAGCAGTAAGAGAAGGGAAATTCCAGCCTATTTTATCAATGCCTTCCCTTGTCCTGTTCACAAAATAGAAAGTCCGAATTTCGTTACAGATAAAGCCAATAAAGCTATCAGGATTGGTGCCACTTTGATGAAAAATCTGAAAAAAATCCCTTCCTATACCAAAAGCCTGAAAAAACTTCATGGGCTGGTTGAGGAACACCAGCCTGATTGCATCATCAATTTTTATGATATTCTCGGGGGAGTTTTCAATCTTTGCTACCCAAGCAGGGCCAAGACCATCGTGATCGGCCACCAATATTTGGCTGAGCATCCGGAATTTACTTTTGCCAGGCCCGGGGGAATCCAAAAATTACTTTTCAGGATCAATACAAAAATTACCGCTTTTGGTGCATTCAAGACCATAGGCCTTTCGCTTTGGGAACCCCATCAGGCCTTTACCAGTCCAGGTCAACTGGTATGGCCTCCTTTGATCAAAGCAAGTGTAAAATCCGCATGTCCCGTTGCCGGTGATTTTTACCTGGTATATATCGTCAATGCCGGCTATGCCCAGGAAGTTTTTCAGATGGCAAAAGAGTATCCTGAAATTAATATAGAGGCCTTTTGGGATGACAAAGAAATGCCTTTACAATACCAACCCTTACCAAACCTGCTGTTCCACCAGGTCAATGACCTGCTGTTCATTGAAAAACTTAGCCAGTGCAAAGCCTATTTGACGACGGCAGGGTTTGAATCCATTGCTGAAGCCATGTACTTAAACAAAAAAGTAATGATGGTACCTGTCATGGGCCAGTACGAACAAAAATGCAATGCCCTGGATGCTGAAAAAACTGGTGCTGGAATCGCTGCAGAGAAATTCGATCCCTTGCTAATGGAGCATTATCTGAAAAATAGAAATGGCAACAGGAGTACCCATGAAAAATTCAAAGATTGGGAGCATCGCCTGGAATTTCATTTCAGTCAATTGATGGGGTCCCTGATAGAAGTAGATAAAAAGGAAAGGAAAGAGAGGTATTCGCTACACCTATCCCAAATTAAACAGCTGTAATATCTGTATTAGATATTTTTATGAAATTTTTATCATTTTTAGTCTGCCTGGCTACATCTATTTAAAGCTTTTTAAGGCATTCCAGGGTATTTTTTCAACCTAAACCAATAAAAATTATCAAATACATCTTGAATAATTTGACAATTAGAAAGGTAAATGCCTTAAATTCGCTCTTTATTAAGCTGGTCATACACACCCATGAATATAGAGTTAGAAAGATTAAAGGAAAACAGGGAGAAAATCCGTCATTGGAAAAAATGGGGACCATATCTCACGGATAGACAATGGGGTACTGTTAGAGAAGATTACAGCCCGGATGGCTCAGCCTGGGAAAACGTGACACACGATGATGCCAGGAGCAAGGCCTATCGCTGGGGAGAAGAAGGCATAGGTGGTATCAGTGATCATAAACAAAAACTTTGCCTGGCATGGGCCTTTTGGAATGGGAAAGATCCATTGATCAAGGAGAGATTATTTGGGCTAACGGGAAATGAGGGTAACCATGGTGAAGATGTCAAGGAGTTGTATTATTACCTTGACTCCTCCCCTACCCACAGTTACATGAAAATGCTCTACAAGTACCCCCAAGAGGCATTTCCCTACCAGCAGATTTTGGAAGAAAATCAAAAAAGGGGTAAAAACGAAAAAGAATTTGAGCTGCTGGATACCGGAGTTTTCGATGATGACGCTTATTTTGATATATTTTTGGAATATGCCAAAGCCGATGTAGAAGACATTTACGGCAAAGCCACTATTTATAACCGAGGCTCCCGGGAAGCCAGTATTTGGGTAATGCCAACCATTTGGTTTAGAAAAACATGGTTTACAGGTGATGAGCCTTTTATGCCCTCCCTGAGGAAAACGGGTCCCAATAAAATCAAGGCTTTTTCACCTAAATCGGGAAATTTCAGTTTCACTTTTCAGGGAGAGCCGGAATTACAATTTTGTGATAACGAGACCAACAGAGAAAGGCTTTACCACATCGGCAACCAAAAGAAATTCCTGAAGGACGCCATCAACGATTATGTCATAAAGGGTGACAACAAACATCTCAACCCAAAATTTATAGGTACAAAAGCCGCTGCCATTTACAAAATCGACATCCCGGCCGGCGCCAGTGCTTCAGTGATCTTTCGAATGCAAAGGGAGGAAACAGAAGCACCGCTAGAAAATGCCGATGAAATATTTAACGAAAGAATAAATGATACCAATGCCTTTTACGGGGACCTGCAGGAACGGGTAAAGGACGATGAAATGCGCCTGATCCAAAGACAGGCCTTTGCAGGCATGTTATGGTCCAAACAGTTTTATTACTACAATGTAGAACGATGGCTGGAGGGAGATCCGGGCAGGTACCAGCCACCCCAGGAAAGAAAAACAGGAAGAAATAGTAACTGGAGGCACCTTCAAAACTATGACATCATTTCCATGCCAGACAAATGGGAATACCCCTGGTATGCTGCCTGGGACCTCGCTTTCCATTGTATCCCGCTGGCCAGACTCGATCCTGACTTTGCCAAAGACCAGTTACTGGTATTGCTCAACGATTGGTACATGCATCCCAACGGACAAATGCCAGCCTATGAATGGAATTTTAATGATGTCAACCCTCCTGTACATGCTTATGCGGTTCAGCGAATATACCAGATTGATAAAAAATTCAACGGAAAAAATGTAGGCGATCAGGAATTTTTGGAAAGGGCCTTCCACAAACTGCTGCTCAATTTCACCTGGTGGGTCAACCAAAAAGATGAAGAGGGAAAGAATATTTTTGAAGGCGGATTTTTAGGATTGGACAACATCAGTGTGTTTGACAGAAGCCACGTGGATAAGCTATTTGGAAAACTGGAACAAGCAGATGCCACTTCCTGGATGGCCATGTTCTGCCTGAACATGTTGCGCATCTCATTGGACTTGTGTGAGTTTAATAAAGTATACCAACACACCGCCACCAAGTTTCTGGAGCACTTCCTCTACATCGCCGGAGCCATGAATAATATTTCCAAGGAAAATATTAGTCTATGGGACGATGAGGACAATTTCTTCTTTGATGTATTGCACCTTTCCGGCAAGGAACCTGAACTGATGAAGGTTAAATCCATTGTAGGGATCATTCCGATGTTTGCAGTTGAACCCATTCGTGAAGAATTGTTTGATGACTTGCCGGAATTTAAAAACCGACTCAATTTCTTTTTTAAAGAAAAACCAAAACTTGCGGCTCTGGTTTCTAACTGGATCCACCCTGGCCATGAAAAACGAAGACTTTTTTCTTTATTGCGGGGACATAGGATGAAAAGCATCCTGAATAAAATGCTGGATGAAAAGGAATTCTTATCTGATTATGGTATTCGTTCCCTTTCGAAAGACCACCTGAAAAACCCTTATTCCGTGCAAATCAATGGCAGCCGATTTTCGGTGAGTTATGCGCCCGGAGAATCGGAAACCACCATGTTTGGAGGCAACAGCAACTGGAGGGGACCGATCTGGTTTCCCATCAATTACCTGATCATAGAATCATTGAAAAAATTTGATTTCTATTACGGCGGAACATTCTCCATAGAATATCCTACCGGTTCGGGTAAATTTATCACCCTTGATTTAATCGCTAAAGAACTCTCGCTTCGCCTCATCAATATGTTTCGAAAAGATAAGGAGGGAAACCGGCCCATTTATGCCGATAATGAAAAAATGCAAAAAGATCCTCATTTCCAGGATTTAATTCTATTCTATGAGTACTTTCACGGAGAGAATGGCCGGGGATTAGGAGCTTCCCACCAAACCGGCTGGACAGGTTTGGTAGCCGAACTGATCCACAAATATTATAAGGAAAAGGAATTTTATCCAAATGCTGCTACCTCATTTAAAAGCTGAAAGAAAGGAAGCCGGCTGTGATGAAGTAGGCCGGGGATGCCTTTGCGGTCCAGTGGTGGCCGCGGCCGTAATCCTTCCCCCAGACTATGCCAATGAATGGATCAATGATTCAAAAAAAATAAACAAAAGCAAAAGGACCCTCCTTACTGAAGAAATAAAAGAACAGGCTTTGGCCTGGGCAATCGGGTTTGCTGAAGTAGAGGAAATCGATCAAATCAATATACTAAATGCCTCATTTTTAGCCATGCACCGGGCCATTGATGGTTTAAAAGTCAGGCCCGAACATCTTCTGATCGATGGGAACAGGTACAAACCCAAACATGACATACCATTTGATTGTGTCATTAAGGGGGATGGGAAATATGCCAGCATAGCCGCTGCTTCCATCCTGGCCAAAACATATAGGGATCAGCTAATGATCCGCCTTGCACGGGAATACCCAGGCTATGGATGGGAGAAAAATGTAGGGTACCCCACCAAAAAACACCGCGAAGGTATTCAAAAATTAGGCCCCAGTCCCCTGCACAGAAAATCCTTCCGCCTTTTGCCAAAGCAGTTAAATAT
Source organism: Cyclobacterium sp. SYSU L10401 (assembly GCF_010993705.1). Lineage (GTDB taxonomy): Bacteria > Bacteroidota > Bacteroidia > Cytophagales > Cyclobacteriaceae > Cyclobacterium. The sequence continues at coordinate 642,670 of NZ_WOFO01000002.1, forward strand.
AGACTTATGAATAATTCCGGGAACGATTCGCCGGAGGGGAAAGTTTACAAGTAAATAAAAACGATGCATATGAACCCTAAAAATACCTTTTGCCTGATCTGGCTTTTGCTTTCGCCCATTTTCTTAATGGCTCAGGAAAACGTACAAAAAGCCCAACCGATACTGGGTGAGGTACCCCAAAAAACAGAAGATGTTTATCTACCGGAGGTTCCAGGGGTCAAGGTGGAGGTTTGGGTAGATAGCCTGACCATTCCCTGGTCCTTGCGATTTCTTCCGGATGGGGATGCGCTGGTGGCCCAGCGTACAGGTGAAATTGTCAGGATCCCTTCCGGAGAGCAGGAGCAGGAATCCTATTTTGATGTGCCTGGTGCCGTTCATGAAGTGGATGCAGGACTGATGGGTTTGGCCATACACCCTGATTTTGATAACAATAAATGGATTTATATCATGCATGCCTACCGCAATCAGGAAGATAAACTCCTGAGTAAGGTAGTTCGCCTGTCCCATCAGGGAAGCACTGCCGTAGTGGACAAGGTGATCATGGACAATATTCCTGCCTATGCCATTCATTTGGGTGGCAGGATAGCCTTCGGTCCGGACGGCTTATTGTATATAGGTACCGGCGACATGTCCCAGCCCTTCCTGGCACAGGACATCAACCACCTCGCTTCCAAAATCCTTCGTATAACCGATGAAGGAGAAATTCCCTCCGACAATCCATTTGAAAACTCAGCGGTTTATTCCTATGGGCACCGGGTAGTACAGGGATTTGCCTGGGACCCCGAAACAGGTGCTTTTTTCAATTCGGAACATGGCCCCTCAGGTGCTGAAGTAGAAGGAAGTGTTCGCTACCGCGATGAAATCAATAAGGTAGAAAAAGCTGGCAACCATGGCTGGCCGGTGGTGGTCGGAGCTCCCGGAATGAGCAGCTATGTGGATCCCAAAGCCATCTGGAATAAGGCGGCCGTACCTCCTGCCGGAATGACCTTTTACAAGGGGGACCTTTTCGTAGCTTCACTGGGTGGACAAGCCCTTATACGTTTGGTTTTTGACAAGGAAAATGATTATGAGGTCAAAAAAGTGGAACGGTGGTTTTCTTATGCCCCCTCCAAAGGAATTTATGGCAGGATGAGGGATGTAACCATTGGTCCTGATGGCAACTTATACGTTACTACCAGCAACACGGATGGAAGGGCAGCAGTGAGAATCCATGATGACAAAATATTGAAACTGACCTTTGAATGAAACTCATTCAACCCCGTAATGGAGGAAACTTTCGGGGATTTGGCTGATGATATCTGAGGCAATGGTCCCTCTTCGCCTGGACTCCCCGGCCAATTCTCCTGCGTGACCATGGTGGAATACTCCACATATTACTGCATTTTCCATGCCATAGCCCTGACCCAATAAAGCCGTGAGTATTCCAGTCAATACATCTCCGGAACCCCCGGTTGCCATGTAAACAGAGCCTGAAGCGTTAAAAATCTGTTTACCATCCGGAAACGAAATTAAAGTAAAGGCCCCTTTTAATACCAGGACGCAACCATATTTTTGGGCAAAGTCCCTGGCTAATTCCATTCTCTCAAAATGGTTTTTAGCTTGAATTCCTGTTAACCTTTCAAACTCTTTGATATGGGGTGTCAGTACCACATTCGCATGTAAAAAATTCAACCATTCCGGATGTTCTCCCAAAATATTGATGGCATCGGCATCCATAACGGTAGGTCCCCGGAATTCACTCAGCACCTGGTAAACCAATTGGGCCGCCTGCTTTCCTTTACCCATACCTGGGCCGATCCCTAGGGCATCTATTCCTGAGCTATCAAGCTTTGGAGCTACTTCCTTCTCTTCCCCACTATCCATTACCATGGCTTCGGGTATACTGCTCTGTATGATTTCCATGCCACAGGAAGGAATATGACAAAAAACCAATCCACTTCCTGTCCTCAAAGCGGCTTTGGTTGCCAAACCTATGGAACCCATTTTCCCGTAACTTCCACCTGCCAACATTACCCTTCCAAAATCCCCCTTGTGGCTGAAGGAATGAAATTTCTTGTGATAAGTGCTAACTTTTTCTCCCGAAAAAAAGAAATACCGGGATTCAAATGCCTGAAAATATTTTTCATCTATGCCGATACTTCTGACAATCAATTCCCCTGTAAACAGGGCATTTTCGGGAACCAATAAAGCGATTTTGGGAAATTGAAAACTTAGCGTGTAATCAGCCTGAAAAACCTCACCATCTGCCGGACCGTCAGAAGGAAGGCCTGAAGGCATGTCCACACTGATTTTGATGGCTTCTTTGTTGTTCAGACTTTGAACCAAATCCAGATACTCTCCTGACAGCGGGCGGTTGATCCCTACCCCAAATACCGCATCAATGATGACATCACCTACTGACAACCCATTCCATGAAACCCTACTTACCAGCTCGGGTAAAACTTGGAAATTCTGCCTGAAGTCTGTGGAACCGGATTCCGGATTACCAATCAGTCCTACCATTACAGTATATCCTTTCAGGTGTAAAATCCTGGCTATGGCAAGACCATCCCCCCCATTGTTGCCGGTCCCGCAAAATACCGATACGGTGTTTTCTACCGAAAAATAGGAGACAAACCAATCACAGAAGGCATGAGCAGCTCTTTCCATAAGTTGATAGGAACTGATTCCTTCACCAGAAACATATGCTTCATCCAATAATTTTACCTGGTTACCTGAAAGAATTTTTTGCATTTTGGATGGATTTTAAGAATGTTTTTAAACACCAGCGTCGTTTGATCTTCCTTAATGAAGTATTGGTTTCAGGTTAGATTTCCTAACCCTGCTATTCCTAAACCTAGGAATCCTATCTGCTCCTGAGGCTTTCTACCTCCTGGATAGTAGATTCCAGCGGGTCACCCAATAATTTGGAACCATTGGAGGTGATCAGAAATCCATCTTCAATCCGGATACCACCAAAGTTCCGAAAATTTGCCAGCTTTCCATAATTTATGTAGTCCTTGTGTACATTCCTGGCTTCCCACTGATCCATCAGCTGGGGGATAAAATAAAGGCCTGGTTCTACCGTAATCACATAACCCTGTTCGAGTTCTTTTCCCAATCTGAGAGATTTTAAACCAAACTGCCTGCTTTTCATCAAGGAAGGGGTATAGCCCACAAATTCCTCTCCCAGATCCTCCATATCATGTACATCCAAACCCATCATGTGCCCCAGCCCGCATTGGAAAAAAAGTGCATGGGCCCCCTGATCCACGGCATCCTCCAGGTTTCCTTTCATCAGGCCCAAATCCCTGAGACCTTCGGCCAATTTTTTACAAGCCAGCAAATGAACATCCAAAAATCTAACCCCCGGCTTCAAGGCCTGAACGGCTGCCTGATGGGCCATCCAAACCACCTCATACACTTCTTTTTGGAGGGGCGAAAAGGTATTCCCTACTGGAATCGTACGGGTAATGTCTCCTGCATAATGCATGGCTGATTCGGCCCCAAAATCTCCCAACAGCATCTTCCCTTCCACCAAGGTATTGGAATAGTTGTGGTTGTGCAATATTTGCCCATCGGTGGTAATGATAGGAATAAAGGATAGATTACCACCTGCTGCGATGGCTTCACCCGTAACCATGCTGAGCAACTCGTATTCTTTCATTCCCGGATCGGCCTCTACCATTACTTTCCGGTGCATGTTCACACTGGTATTTACCGCTTTATTAATCTCCCTGACCTCTTCTTCGGACTTGACAGACCTTAAAGCTACCACTGCCTTAATCAAATCCTCAGAAACATGGCTCGCAATTCTGGCGCCGCTGATACCGAGCCAATGAATAAGTTTTTGCGTGTTTTCTGGTCGGTAAGGAGGAAGAAAATGGATCTTACGTTGCTTTCCATTTTCCAGGTAATTCCCAATTTCCTTCATTGGACGGGTTTGGCGTATACCCACCTGTTCTGCCAAATCGCTGAGCTTGGGTTTCTCTCCATGCCAAATCAATTCTTCGGTCGTCAATTCGTCCCCAAAAATAATTTCTATATCCAGATCCAAATCTATTACCCCTACTAATCCGGGTAAATCTAAACCGAAAAAGTACAGAAAAGAGCTGTCCTGCCTGAATGGGTACCAATTGTCTTTAAAATTACTACTGCTTTCTTCGTTTCCTAAGAATAGTAAGACACCGCCCGAAAGGGATCTTTTCAGCCTGTTTCTTCTTTCCTGGTAAGTCTCTTTTGAAAATAATTCCATCTTATAATCGGTCCGATAAACATCCCCTCCTTATGGATCCGGGATGGGCTAGTAACTTAAAATTTCTGCAAAATACCCAAATGAACCTGCTTTCAAAGGGAAATTTTCTCCAATTTTGGTAATGCAGGCCTTGTGGCCAGAGCATCCTCGATAACTTTTAAAACACTTTGACGTTCTTCTCCGGTTAGCATCAACCTGGGAGCCCGCACATATTCGGTACCCAGGCCCGTTGCTACTTCTGCCAGTTTGATGTATTGTACGAGTTTGGGATGGATATCCAACTCCAATAGGGGAAAAAACCAGCGATAAATATCCAAGGCTTCCGCTATCCTTCCCTCCTGGACCAGGCGGTAGATAGCTACCGTCTCATAAGGGAAAGCACAAACGAGTCCGGCTACCCAGCCATGAGCTCCCAATGTCAGGCTTTCCAATGCTAGCGGATCTACCCCGCCCAGAATCTTAAACCGGTCTCCAAACCGGTTGATCATTTTGGTGACTACGGTAAGATCTCTGGAAGACTCTTTTACTGCATTGATATTGCTACAGGCTTCCAGTTCCTCAAACATATCCAGGGTAACCAATATCTTGTAATCTATAGGGTTATTATAGATCATGATGGGAAGGTCGGTCGCCCCGGCAATGGATTTGAAAAAAGTAACGGTCTCCCTGTCATCAGCCTTATACCTCATGGGTGGAAGAATCATCAGCCCCTGGATACCACTATTATTGGCGGCTTCCGCTACTTCAATGGCCTTCTTCGTAGATTGTTCGGCAATGGTTAAAACCACAGGGATCCTATTCTCTACCACTTCTACGGTGGTTTTTACCAGCGTTTCTTTTTCCGCATCCGTTAAGGTACTGGCTTCTCCAAGACTCCCTCCTATAACCAGTCCGTCAACACCAGCTTTCATTTGCACCTTGATATTGGCATGAAAAGTTTTTAAATCTAGCTGGTCATCGGAAGTAAATTTAGTGGTAATGGCTGGAAATACTCCTTTCCAATTTATCATAGCTATTCAATTTAGTGGTAAACAATTTTTTTTTATATCAATTTTTTTAAAGCTACTTTCAATTAATCCAATAGGTAAATACTACCTGCCCCCAGGGGTTAAATTTTCCAACCAGAATTTCTCCATGGTTTTTCTCAGGTGTAAGGACGTGTTCTCCCGCTCATTTATCCCATGTGCCCGCATGGGATAAGACATCATTGAAAACAATTTATTGTAAGCGATTAATTTATCCACCAACATTTCAAAACTCTGATAATGGACATTATCATCTGCTGTACCGTGCATGATCATCAGCTTTCCCTCCAGGTTACTGGCATGATTGATCGGAGAGCCCTCATCATACCCTGCTGCATTGTCCTGCAGTAAGCCCATGTACCGCTCCTGATAGGTGGCATCATAAAGCCTTTGGTCAGAAACGAAGGATACGGCGATCCCAGTCTGATATAAGTCAGGATACCTGAACATACAGTTTAAGGTCATCTGCCCCCCTCCACTCCAGCCCCAGATCCCCACCCGGGAGCCATCAATGAAATCGTAGGTCGACAGTATTTTCTCGGCAGCTGCATGTTGGTCCTCTGATGCCAGTATTCCGATTTGGCCATAAATGGACTTCCTCCAATCCCTGCCTCTGGGCGTTTTGGTTCCCCTGTTGTCGATACTAATAACCACATAGCCCAATTGTGAGAGGTATTGATGCCACAGGTCACCATTCATCCAACTGTCCTGAACGGTGGAACCCGCAGGTTCTCCATAGACATAGAAAATCAGGGGATATTTTTTGCTCGGCTCAAAATCAGCAGGTTTGATCATAAAGGCATCCAAAACCACCTCTCCTATATCCACCTTGAAAAATTCCTTCGGTTTTAACCCCAAATCATCGTATCTCTCCTTAAGTCTCTGATTATCTTCCAGAACCCGAAGTGTTTGGTGATCCGGAAGCGTTATCAGGGAAATTACCGGTGGAGTGCTGGCATTCTGAAAAGTATGGATGGCATACTTTGAATCCAGTGACAACTGATAAGCATGCTGCCCGGGAGCTCCCATCGGGGTAATCCTTTCAGCTTCTCCCGTCTGGTGAAGGGGACTCCGGTACAAATATCTCTGGGTGAAATTATCCGGTGAAGCAATATAATACACGTAACCGGCTACCGGATCGATATGACTGATCCTTTCCACATCAAAATCCCCCCGGGTAAGCAAAGTCATGGATTGACCATCCCGGGAAACTTTATAGAGGTGCCTCCAGCCATCTCTTTCACTGGTCCAGGTAAAATATTGTTGCTCCTCCAACCAGATCAGGTTATCGTGAATATCCAGAAAGGTATCCTCCTTTTCCTCCAGTATACTGGTAAGGGACATGTCTTTGCTATCGCCAATCCAGACGGTATTGGTATTCTGCCTCCGGTTTAACTGCTGGATCAGTAATTCCTGTGACTCCGGGATAAAATCCATTCTTGCCAGGTAATTGTTTTGTGGGTCACCTGGAATATCAAACCATTGGCTTTCTCCGCCCTCTGCTGAAACTACGCCTACTTTCACTGAAGAAAGTTTTTCTCCTACCTTGGGATAGGGAAGCGGAATAGGCTGGGAATAGATGGAATCAATATTATTGATCAGATAAAAAGTTCCTATATCCTGGGTATCGGAATGCCAGTAGGCAATTGACTCCCCGTCCGGGCTCCATCTAAACCCGTCCCTGCAGCCCAATTCTTCTTCATATACCCAATCAAAGGTACCATTGATGATATTTCCACCACCATCCTGCGTTATTTGATTAATTTCTCCAGTCCTGAGGGATTCAACAAATATATTGTACTCGCTGACATAGGCGACTTTTGAAGCATCAGGCGAAAATTTGGCAAACATCAGGCTGCTTTCCGGAAGTCCCCTACCTAATTTTCTTAAATCCCTGGTATCCTGATCCAGCACCCAATAATCACCCCGGGTATGGTACCTCCACACTTTCCTGGTATTGGTAAAAACAAGTAATTTTCGATTGTCTGCAGACCAGTGATAATCTGATACCTCCAAGGGGTCATCTGCGCCCTCCGGGATTATCTCTTCTGCGGCAACAAGTATTTCTCTCTCTCCTGTAGCAGGATTGTACCGTACAATATCTTCTCCCCCAATTTGTTGATTTTCCTCTATACTGGAATACCCTTTGGAATCTTTCATCCAACGTATGGGCCCAAACTGTTTTTGCTTAAAGGTTTCTTTAGCGAAAATGTGCTCCAAACTCAAATTTGTTTGGGAAAAAACCGTACCGGCAAAAGTGAAAAAATAAAAGCTCAGTAAAATAATTCTTTTCATTCAATTCTAGATTAACGCTTATACCAAACAGAGCCAAATGTTCAAACCCAGCTTTATAAGAGGTAAAAACAGGCCACAAACTATAGCCATAAAGATATGGTATTTGAAAACATTTACTATTCCACCATTTTAGCCAAATGGTATGGTATTTTAGCGATGACACAAATAAATGAGAAAAGAGAAGGTCAGGGTATGAAAAATAGCGAAAAAAATGGCCGTCCTTTATATTTCAGGAGTTCCTTTATCCAATTATTACTCGCTTAATCTGAGGTCTTTTTAAGGATGTTATTCCTGTATTCCAGAGGTGTCATTCCGGTAACACTTTTGAAATGCTTGTGAAAATTCGACAGGTTATTATAGCCTGAACTGTAACAACATTCGGATGTGTTGAAATCATCCTGATACAACAGCCTGCAGGCATTGGCAATCCTGACTTCAATCAGGAATCTGGAAAAGGTTTTTTGACTTTTGTATTTGAAATACCTGCAAAAAGCCGTGGGTGACATGTTTACCATCTCCGCAACCTGCTTCAAGGTGATTCTTTCACTGAAATGGTTCCTGATGTATTCAAAAACCAAATTAATCTTGGGTAGATTTTCCTGAACAGAATGGATGGGTACTCCCAATGAAGAGATAAAATTTAAATTATTGTCTCTTGAAATGTTTTGAAGGATATCCAATAACCCCAAAAATCTCTCGAATGAATTTTTATCGGGAAGGTTTTTAAGCTTCAAACTGATGGACTCCTCCATGGTATCCGAAATCTTTACTCCATAAATGGCAAAATCAATTAATCGCTTAATGGAATAGGCTTCCGGTATTTCATTGAGTGAGTTTTTCAGGACATCCTGGTTAAAAAAAACAGAAACAGCTTTTGATTTCCGGTGACCTGCCCCACCAAAATTCACATGTTTGTTTCTGAAAACGTGTGGTAGATTTTTCCCCAACAGGAAAATTTCATTCTTTTTAAAAGGCACCACACTTTCAGCCACAAAGAGGGAACCTTCACCCTCCAATATCAGGCTGATCTGAAATTCCTCATGGTAGTGTATGGGTTCAAAAAAATTGTCTAAATCCCAACATTCCACCCGGATGGTTTCTTCTTCTAATTTCGGAACTTTAAAATGTAAAGGTTGCATTGGCAGGTCAATGTGAATTATGGAATGAAATACTGGTATTAAATTAGGATAAAAGAAGAAAGAATGCAAAAAAGTACACAAAGAAAAGGCAAATTGCTAAGATAGTATACACAATGGCTAATATTTGAAAATACATCCGCCCGAATAAGTGTTATATTTATTATTAACCAAAACAGAAATTGTAAATGAACTTTCCAAGTATATTTAATGATGTAGTAGGGCCGGTTATGAGAGGCCCCTCTAGTTCCCATTGTGCAGCTTCCCTACGGATCGGCAGAATCTGCCATGACCTGATGGAGGGAAGCATTTCAACTATTGAGATAGATTTTGACCCCAAAGGGTCTCTGGCTACCACCCATAAGGAACAGGGATCAGATATGGGCTTGTTTGGAGGATTTTTGGGCTGGGAGGCTCATGATGAACGCCTGGTCCACTCGGAGCAACACATGGGAGCAGCGGGCATTCAAGTAAAAATTAACATCAGGGACATTCAAGCTGAGCACCCAAACACCTATAAAATCACCTTAACCAATCCCTGGGAAACGCATCAGGTCATTGCCATCTCTACCGGTGGAGGTATGATCGAAGTAATTGAAATCGACGGAGCCAGGGTATCATTTGCCGGGGATTGCTTCCTGACCCTGGTATATACTACCGACCATGAAAACATACAAAGGTACCTGGAGCAAAGAAAGGACATTGACAGCATGGCGTTTCACTCAGCAGACCAGGTTTTCCTTGAACTTAAATCACAACAATTTCTGGAAGACATACAGGATTTAAGGGAAATGGAAACCGTTTCCCGTGTCAAACAAATCAGGCCTGTATTGCCGGTGCTGACCAAAAAAGATCAAACCGTTCCTTTCATCACCTGTGAGGAAATGATGCGTTATAACCAGGATAAAAACCTTAGCCTCTGGGAATTGGCGGTCAGGTATGAAAGCATCAGAGGGAATATTTCTGAGGAGGAAGTACTGGCCAAAATGGACAACATACGAAAAATCCTGAAAGATGCCGTCAGCACAGGCATTAAGGGAACAAGCTACGAGGACCGTATTCTGGGCCCTCAATCCGTTAAATTCAAATCCCAGATGGAAAGCAAAAAGCTGGTGGATGGAGAGGTGCTGAACAAGATTATCATGTACGTATCTGCCATCATGGAAGTCAAAAGTTCCATGGGAGTGATCGTTGCTGCACCTACTGCCGGTTCCTGTGGGGCCATGCCTGGCGCTGTGCTGGCGGTTTCCGATACCATGGGACTTTCGGAAGAAGAAACGGTTAAAGCCCTGATGATTGCGGGACTGATCGGTGTTTTCATCGCAGCCCATTCTACCTTTGCTGCAGAAGTGGGAGGGTGCCAGGCCGAATGCGGATCCGGATCTTCCATGGCAGCTGCAGGCATTGTATACCTGGCAGGCGGAAACCTGGACCAGAGCATCTCTGCTGCCTCCATGGCCCTGCAAAGTTCACTGGGAATGATCTGCGACCCTATTGGTAACCGGGTAGAAGCTCCCTGTCTGAATAAAAACGTCATGGCAGCCTCCAATGCCCTCTCTTGCGCCAATATGGCATTGGCAGATTATGATCACCTGATCCCTCTGGATGAAGTGATAGAAACCATGTATGAAGTAGGAAAAAGCATCCCCAATACCCTCAGGTGTACCAACCTCGGGGGACTTTCCATTACCAAAACCGCCAAGGAAATCGAAAAAAGACTAGGGAAAGGGCAATTTTATAAAAGCTGCTAAGGCATCCTTCGATCTTCTTAATTATGAAGGATAAAGTGGAATTCAAGTACCGTTGAATTTTTATTTGCCTTCCTTTTCATCTGTAGTTCGATGTTGCAAATGTTAAACTACATGCGCTCCTCGGGATTTATAATCCCGTGGTACAGTTCGGGGGATTTGTAATCCTCTGATGTGCACGAAAGCAGGATTGCAAATCCTGCTTATCTGTGGTTCGACATTGCAAATGTCGAACAGCACCCGCTCCTCGGGATTTATAATCCCGTGGTACAGTTCGGGGGATTTGTAATCCCCCTGATGTGCACGAAAGCAGGATTGCAATTCCTGATTATCTGTGGTTCGACATTGCAAATGTCGAACAGCACGTGCTCCTCGGAATTTATGATCCCCCAGACGTACACATAAATGGAGTTGCAAATTCTGTTTGCTAAGAAGACACCTCCCCCAAGCGGTGAATGGTATTTTGTACCAGGCCTTCGATCACTTCACCCTGATCGCTTTCCAGCTGGTAATTGATTTCCATTACCCAGGTAGGTTCAATATTTGGTATTTTAAGTTTTATGGATTTTCCGTCGGTACCCAGCTCAGCTGAAGTAACCTCCAATTCCTTTTCATTATAATGTTTGGATCCATATTTTCTCGAACGCAACAAATCCCAGGTGGCCACAGAGTAATTGGACAATTCCTTTACACTGCCTTCGTCCAACTTTTCAGTAAAAGTCAGCAAAACCCCATCTTTTTGCGCTTGTATGTCTACTGGTAAATTCACTGGTTCGCCGGTCATCCGGATGCGGTAAAGACCACCCAATTGAGGTTGGGTGGAACCCCAGGCGGACAACCCACAAAGATACAAATGACCATCTTCCGGATTGAACCTTCCGCGCATGACGCCGGTGGCAAAACGGGGAAGAGGCAATTCAACGATTCCTCCCTGCACCTGCCCGCCTACTTTTTCAAAAGGAACCAGGTATACCTTGCCATAGCCATAGGAAAAACTCAACAGCTTCCCGTTCAGTGGACCCCATTTATCACTTTCTACCCAAAGCAGTTCTGAAGGAGACCGATCACGTTCCCTTTCCACCCAAACAAGCGGCTGCTCCATGCCGGAATCGGTACTGTCCGCTGGTGGATCATAGCCAAACATATTGCCGTAAAAGCCACCTTCTTCTACCCAGTTGATCCGGTTCATGGGGTTCCAATGCCCTTCCTGATCCGTGACGATAAAAGAACCGTCCGGATTGATACAAACGCCATTAGCTGCCCTGAAGCCAGAAGCAATAATTTCGGTTTTTTCTCCATCGGGGCTAACCTTTAAAAGCGTGCCGTGTTGGGGAACCAGTGCTTCCCGGGCATGCCGTGCACTTTTGGCATAGTACAGGTTTCCCTGCTCATCGGCTTGCAGACCCATGGCAAATTCATGAAAATGATCGGTCACCTGGTGGTCATTATTGAAACTTTCGTAATAATCTGCTTCCTGGTCACCATTAAAATCGTGTAAACGGACGATCTGGTCCCGGCAGGTAACAAAAATTTCTTCGTCAATCACCTTGATGCCCAGTGGCTGAAACAAACCGGAAGCGATCCTTTGCCAGGTAAGTGTTTCCTCATTTTGCGTAAAGCCTTCCACCAACCACACATCTCCATCTGTAGCACACACCACTGCCCTATTTCGGTCCCGGAAAAAATCCAATCCACTCAAGCGCAACTGGTTTTTCCATGGACTATTAAACGGCGGATTCAGGACATCCACCTGAAAGGCCCCCTCCTGCTCTCCCTGCACGATATTCGTTTCCAGTTTTTCAGGATAGCGGGCAGGGCCTCCCCTGGTAAATTCCTCCAGAGACTCCGCTGGAGCAGCGGACCTGGCCAATTCCTCCAGGCCGGAAACACCGGGCGCTGCCAAAAATATTTTGATCTTCACTAGCCCCGAGGATTCCTTGACATGTACCACCTGATAGTCGTTTTCTTCATTCAATTCAGCTCCTTCCCCCATCAGCGCGACAGCAGTGCCCGGGGGAGCTACCCGCATTTTCAACAGTCCTCCGGCAGGTTTGATATTCAATGTCCGGGTAAAAACAGGGTTATTCTCCAGGGAATCCAGGCCAAAAGTTTCCAAAATTGGTGTACTACCCACCGTATAACTCATGATAAGGCGGTCGCCATACGGATAAAGGCCTTTGAAATGCGCCCATTCCCTGGGGAGAGGGCCAAATTTTCTTCCATCTCTGGCCTGAAAACGGGGATCCTTGAAAGTACCTGTCTCCGGATGGGCCCATCCGGGACCTGTTTCATTTTCCACATGCAGCTTGCCGATAGTTCTGGGGGAAATGTTGTGCTTTTCATTGAATAAAATGGCTTCCCAATCGATAAAACCTTCTCCTGTCCAGGCCCCAGCCATCCGCATCAGGTCGTGGTCAAACATCATCCAGGCATTTCCAGCGGCTACCCCTCCCACACCCTGATCCAGCCTTACAGCAATGCCCTTATAGGCAAAATTGGCGTCCCCAAAATCTTCATCCGGAAGGGGCTGTACCGGTCCGGTAGACCGTTCCCTCGGAGGAGCGTCTTCATCTACCAACTCATAGGTATTGATCAAAAAATTCCCATAATCCATCTCTGCCCAGGGCTTGTATTCCCTGGGTTCCGGGCCCATGGTCGTACCAACTGGCAGGTCTGCCAGGTAGGCTGCATCGATATCAAAATACTGTGAAGGATTTTCTTCTTTGACAAATGTCTCTCTGACATAATGAATGACATCATATTTTTCCACCGGACTAAGGTTCACCTGAGGTGGCATGGCTCCATGTCCCCGGGTGAGGGTCTGGTAAATGGCATAGGGATCGTTACCTACCTTGAAAGCATCCTTCCAGAACTTAAAAGCAGTAGGCAGGGAGCCCTCCTGCTCCGGATCTCCGTGGCAATTGAAGCAAGTATTGCTGTAGATGTGCTGCCCTGTGCGCATGGATTCTCCGTGCCTGTCGCCCAATGCCTCCAGCAAGCCCATGTGGTCGATGTTCTTCTCATATTCCGGTAGGTCGGCTTCCTGAAGGATAAAACCGGATCCAGCGGTATCTGAAAGCGATTCCTTGTCCGAATTCTTTTGGCAAGCCAACATCATCAATACGATCAGAGGGCTGTACCAGGCAGTAAATTTTACGTTCATGTTATTAAAGGGTATTCTATTTTCAAAATATAATTCAAATCCGGTTAATAAAAAACAATGGCAATGGCATTAATCGGGAATTCGGCCCCACCAGGGTCCTTCATCCCGTATATCCAGCCAGAGTTGCTGCATTTTTGGGATCAATTCCAGGTAGGTGTCATATTCCTGCAGGGCGATATCTTTTCTTTGACCGGGATCTTCTTTGATATGGTATAACTCAAAGTCATCCGGTATGGCTGTTTTCAGCCAATCCACTGCCGGAAAGGTTCCTTCGGCAGCGGTTCCACCAAAATTTTCCCGTCTGGGGGCAAGTTTTCCTACCAGTACATAATCCTGATAGCGCATGGCCATTTGTGCCATGCCCGGCATGTGAGAGGAATTCAATAGAAAAAACCAGATGGGCAAAACCTTTCTTTCATAACTCCTTCCCAGGAAGGCATTGAAGGCATCCGTCCCATCAATGGTTCTGTCCTTTGGAACGTTGGCCCCTGCCAGTTTACAAAGGGTAGGTAAAAAGTCAGTACCGTTAAATAACTGATCACTCACGGTTCCTGCCGGGATATGTCCCGGCCATCGAATGATTCCTGGCACCCGGTGCCCTCCTTCGTAGGGGAACCGCTTCATTCCCCGCAGCATGCCCGGTGTGCCAAAACATTTATCCCGGATGGGATCATCCCACTCTCCGTGAGATTCCTCCAGGGTTACCGGGTATTCCGGGCCATTGTCACTGGTGAATATGACCAAGGTACTATCTTTCAGTCCCTGATTATCAATAAATTGCATAAAAGCACCAAATGAGTCATCTACCTGAGATACGGTACCATAATATTGTTTTGCGTAGGGAGAGATATCCCTCTCCGGCCGTTTCACCCCACCATAGGAAACCTGCTGGCTTAGTGTCCGGATTTCTTCTGAGTCATATAAACTGGCAAAATTTTTGGGCGGATCAATGGGCGTATGCGGTTCGTTGGTAGAAATGATGATAAAAAAAGGTTTGTCTTTGTCCCTTTTCTCAGCGATCCAATCTGCGGCCTCCCGGGAGACAATGTCCACATACCAACCTTCCATCTCCCCTACAGGTATGCCATTTCTTAAAAATTTATCAGGATTTTTAGGGCCTGTCCCAAAGGCATTGACTGAGGTAGCCAGTGAATAATCAAAGCCCATTTCATTTACCGATACTTCATCGGGGGACTCCAGTTTGGAAAGGTGCCATTTGCCGAAAAATGCCGTTTCGTAACCCGCCTCCTGCAGCAATTGGGGCAGGGTGATTTCATTTTTGTCCAGAGTCGTACCAAAAAATCCGGCAATATTATAAAAACCGCTTCTGTAGCCGTTCCTACCTGTAAGGATAGCGGCCCGGGAAGGTGAGCAAACTGCTGCAGCTGAATGCATATCAGTCATTCTTACCCCCTCTCCGGCAAACTGGTCGAGGTTTGGTGTTTTAATAAAGGGATGGCCATAACTTCCCAGGTCACCATATCCCAAATCGTCTGTTAGGAAAATTATGATATTCGGAGGATATGCGGGCTTACTTTGGGAATGGACGGAATCGAGGGAAAAATACCAAAGTACAACCATCCAAAGTAACCATTTCCTATTTGTAGTCATATACTGCATCTTGTCAGGAGTTTGCACCAAGGCAATGCAAAAAGAATTGCCAGAATTTTCGGGTAAACAAAACCCAAAAGCTACCGGCATCTTTTGGGTTTGTTTGGGTGATAATAGTGACTAAAAAAACGGGTGAAAAAGCATCTTTTTAGTCAACCGGCAGTATGTTTACCAAATACCTATAAATCAGCCAACGGAGACATTTTAGCTTTCTTTGAAGCGTTCATTTTCCTTTCCTGGCGAACAACGATAGGGACATAACCTACTTCCATTCCAGCAGGTGGTGTGAGGATCAGGGCTGGATCTATGGCTACCAGTTCCCCTGCAGTAGGGGGAGCCATGTAGGTTTTGTCTATGGTCCAGCTTTCATGGATCTTTTCTACCAGCTGCTGCAAGGCTTCCTTTTCTTCCCTGCTCCAGTCAAACTGCTGGAAGGAAGGCTGATCTATAAAGCGATACCATTTGTAGGTAAGGGTGGAACCATCCTTCAGGTCAATGGAATAGGCTTCAGAAACAGGTCCCGGGTTTGTCCATGCTCCTGATTCAGGTGTAGAATAGGGAAGGTCTTTATCAATTCTGAAATTTCCCGGAACGATTTCATTTCCATCTCTCCAATTGATGTATTGTTCCTCTGTCTCTGCTCCGGCAAAGGTACTTGCTCTCAATTCGGCTGGCACCTCTTCCTCCGTTATGGGTATGCGCTGCTCTCCCTGCTGCTTGAAATACTGAGGGAATAAACCCTTGTCAGCATAGGGATTGTCCTGCCATTGCAGGCCAAAGGCATTGACCTCATTGACGGTAGTCTCCACCACGGTCTCCAGTGCTCCCAATTGCGTACCACCGGCATTTAACTGTGCTCCCTGGTCAAGGGAAATTTTCCTGGGACTGATATCAGGCTTCCAGGAATGGGCTTCACTAAATGCTCCGGAAACAGCTTTCCCCCCATTTTTCCACTTTTTAACCGGATTAAACAAAGCATCTTTGGAATAATAAGTAACGTCCTGCACCAGAACAGAACGACCCTGGGCATCTACGGGGAATTGCAATTGAGGAATTTTGATAAAGAGCTCACCGTCAGCAGTCTCCATTTCAAAGGAAGGCACTGTATTGATTTCCATGGCACCTCCCCCACCCATGGTGCCTTCACGGGCATCCAACCCCATACCTTCTATGACTGGGTAATCTTTGGAGAGCCTGCTCCACATTTCGGGAATATAATAAGCAACAGGTCCTTTGAAATTAGCTGCATTGAGAAAGAGGGTCCAGCTTTGATCGCCGGTTGGTGGCGGTCCATCCCTTTTTTCGGTCAGGGGCAGCATCATATGTGTATAACCCAGGAACTTACCATCCAGGTCCTCCACAAAGGTGATCCCATCCGGTGGTACCACTATCCGGTTGCTAAGTTGTGCAATGCCCAATTCATCCTCCGGCAGGGCTTCCGCCCGGTAAAAGAAGGGCCAACCTGGAGATGCAATTTCGGAATTGTAACAATTGGGTACACCGTTCATACTGAATTTGGGTGGTCCGTAGTGGTAGCGGTTTCCCCGCCAATAGCCCAATCCCCCTTCCTGGGTTTGAAAAACACTGGCCCAGGTAGGACCTCTGGGTTCCCAGGTCCTGGCAATGGTCCCTTCCGGACAGCAGGGGATATCCGTGTTGTCCGGATTATCCGGTATGATCCAATTTCCGGGCAAGCCAATCTGAAAGCCTGCCAGGGGCCTTTCCACCAGCGGCCATACTGCTGTATAAAAGCCAATCCCTGCTCCAAATCCATCCGGACGCCTGGGAGAGCTATAGCCAATGTATCCGTGGAGTCCATTGGCTTTTTGGGAAATTTCATAACCTGCCTTGATCGGGTCTTTGTTCAAGGGTCCGGAAACATGCACCACCAGGCCACTGATTCCCAATAATAAGGCACTCACTAAAATTCGTATATACATATGATTATCAATTAAATCGTCATCAACCCTGTGCTATTCCACGCCGGTACGGGTATCCCACCAGAGCTGTATCCCATAAAAGATGTCCTCTTCTTCAATATCAGAAGGAAAACTTTGATTATGGGCAATTTCGTTGGCGGGATAGGACATGCGAAATGGTGGTCGGTTGTGGTTATTTGCGTAATCATTAGATACCTTATCCAATAAGGGGACATCAGTTCTTCTCACCTCTGCCCAGGCTTCCACACTTTGTTTGTACAAAGCAAGCCAATTCTGCAGCCGTATTTTTTCAAGATTGGTAGAAGATCCGGAACCCCAGGCTACTCCCGGCTGCTGCAGGTAGGCATCGATCATTTCCGGAGCGATCCCATTTTCTTCCAAAGACACTTCAATGCCTTTTTCATAGGCTTCCTGGCTATTCCCACCGGAAACCAGGTCCCTTTCATAGGCCTCAGCCTTGATAAACCATACCTGGGAGGCGTTCATAAAGGGAGAAAAGCCGGTGTCATCGTAACCAAAACGGTCCCCTATATGAGAAACATTGGCCTGGGAATTCATGGGGTCGCTGGTCTGCCCTATCCCCATTTTATAACCATTGAATGCACCATTTTGATTCCTGTCTGCATAAACCGGCAACCGGGGATCATCCAGATTTTCCAGGATACTGATCAGGTCATAATTGGTTCTGTATTGGTCATTTTTATTGCTGGGCGTTCCCAATCGCTGCCTCCAGGGCTCTATATTGGAACTGACCCCAGGCCAGTTTAGGTAGGCATTATCCGTGTGGTCTTCAAATACGGGATAAGTAGCTGGATTACCCAATATCTCAGCCAGAACCGCCGCAGCCTCCTGTGGCACAACGGAGGACATGCGCATGGCTACTCTCAAGCGGATAGAGTTCGCAAACTTTTTCCATTGCATGATATCTCCTCCATAAATGAAATCCCCCACTCCCAGTGCCATACCATTGGGGTCGAGCATGGAATTGGCCTGATCCAATTCTGATAGGATCTTGTCGTAAACTACTGCCTGAGAATCAAATTCAGGACTCAATATCCCTTCTTCATCCAAAAGGAAGGCCTGGGTATAGGGAATATCTCCCCACATGTCCGTCACCTGATGACCGGTATAGGCCTTCATGATCAGGGAAACGGCTTCCAGGTTTTGGTTACCTCCTTCCCTGGCGATTTTTCCGGCATCCACAAAGTAGGCCATCGCCCGGTACAGGTTATCCCATTGCCCATTGTTGATATCTACCCGGAACTCATAATCTCCGGCGCCTATGGCGGCAAGTTGTCCAGACCAGGTACCCGCATAATAGATGCCTATACGCTCTCCAAACAACTGACCGGCCACTACTGTCATGCCAGCACCTAGCACATTACTTGCCGGTACCTCTGATGGCTGATTGGGATTGATGTTCATTTCATTCCAATCTTCCGTACAGGAAGCGAAAACCATCACGAAAGCCATTACCAGGCCGGTGAATTTAGATGTTATGATATGTTTCATTTTTAGCAGAATTTAGCAAATTAACAATTTTACCCAACTGGCAGGTACCCCATTAAAGGGTAATCCGCAGGTTAAATCCATAAGACCGGTTGGTTGGGGGCATGAAGTTTTCAAATCCGGTACCGGCTTCTCCACCACCCATTTGGGAGGCAGACTCCGGGTCAAGGCCCAGCTCCTTCGCTTTAGCACTGCGGTGGAGGATGGCAAGGTTCCGGGCAAAAACGGAGAAATTAACGTTCTGTAATTGCCAGACATTGAACCGGTAGCCAAAGGTCAATTCCCGAAGCTTGACAAAAGAGCCATCTACAATGGAATATTCGTGGTTGTTCCATACCCAGGAACCGTTATAATAATCCTGAGCAGAGATGCGCACATCATTGGGGGAGCCGTCTCCCTTGACTCCATCTACGATAATGCCTTCTTCCCTGACATTGTTTTGCACGGTGTTTTGAAAAGCACCTGTGGGATAGGAATGCCATAAAGTGGTACTGAAGAAATCGCCGCCCGTTCTGAAGTCAAGCAGGCCACCGAAACTGAAATTTCTATAGCGGAAACTATTCTGTATGCCTCCAATCCAGTCTGGAGTCACATTTCCCAGGATCACTTGCTGGTTGGTGGTCATTGGGGTACCGTTGGCACTGATCATGATGTTGCCATTGTCGTCCCGCACATAAGGCAAACCGCTCAGGTCGCCCCAGGGCTGTCCGGGGGTACCCACCAGGCGCACTCCGCCAAATCCGGAGGCAATGGTGATGTTCTCCAAACCTTCATATAAAGAAACTACCGTGCTGGTATTCTTTGCCCAGTTGACGGTGGCATCCCAGGAGAAGTCTCCCCTTTGCATCATCCTGGCCCTCAGAATCAATTCAATCCCCTGGTTTTCAATCTCCGCCGCATTGATCAATTGAGAGGCATAACCCGTGGATCTGGCTGTCGGTACCTGCAATATCATGTTTTCCGTTACCTGCCGGTAATAGGTTGCATCCAGAGAAACCTTATCATCAAAAAACCGCAAATCAGCGCCTACCTCGAAAGAAGTGGTCATTTCCGGTAATAAATTGGCAGGTGGCTTAACCGCTGTGGGGGTGAACAGGGAAATATTGTTGAAAGAAGTGGTACCATAGGTACCCATAAGTTGGTAAGGATCTGTATCTGAACCTACCTGCGCCAGGCTGGCCCGAACCTGAGCATGGCTAAGGGTAGAGGAATTAAACTCCAGTGCCTCAGACAGGGTAAATGCCAGGTTTACAGAAGGGTAGAAATAGGACCGGTTTGCTTCTGGCAGCGTGGAACTCCAGTCGTTCCGTCCGGTAGCACCCAAAAACAAATATCCTTTGTACCCCAATGTGGCTGAGGAATAAATACTATAGGTTTCTCTCAGGCTTTCAAACATACCTGTTCCAGGAGTCCCTCTTACATTGGAAATATTGAAAAGGTCCGGAACGGCCAGGTCTGGAGCGCTCAAAGAAATGGAATTGAACTTATTCTGGCGAAAATTTCCTCCTACCAATGCTACCAGGGAGAAATCATTGGCAAATTCCTTGTTGATGTTCAGCCGGATGTCACTGTTAAACTCTTGCCTGCTTTGATCAGAGAGGGAAAACTGACCGCCCATGTTATTATTGATGTTGGCCCTGGTTCTGGAAAGGGTAATGGATTCCCGCTCTTCATTGTAATAATCCAATCCGGTAACCCAATCGGCTGAAAGCCAATCATTGAGCTGGTAATCTATATTGATATTTCCAAAAAACCGCTGACGGTTCATACTATTGGTATTTTCCAGATCGTAATAGAAGTTATTGGAATTTATGTTATAGCCGCTACCCATTTCATTGCCATGCTCCTCATACACTTTCCGGACTTCGTCCAGGGGAATATTCCTAAAGGCTCCCCAAGCCAGTTTGGTCATCGAACCATAAGAAACCACCGGTATATTATCACTAAAACGGTTGACATAATTAAAGTCAGAACTGACCTTCAACTTGTCGGTGGGCAGCAGGGTGAGGCTGGCGTTAAAGGTATTGACCGTCTGGTCCGTATTGTAAAATGTGCCATTCATTTGCCGGTTGGAAAAGGCTACCCTTCCATAGGCTTGTTTGCCCTTTGCCGTTACAGCCACCTGGTTGATGAAGTTTTTACCGGTCTGAAAGTAGTGGTCATGGATATTATTGGGCATGGACTCCCAGGGGCTGTTGGGTCCCTTTACCCATTGATCCAGTAGCAAACCGGCATCAAACCGCGGACCCCAGGAAGTGGCATTCTCGTTGATCCCACCACCGGTGCCGTCCACATAATTGTAACTATTTTGCTTGGCATATTCATTGTAACTCAGGTTGGATCCCGGATTATTTTCCAGGTATTGCTGCCAATCATATTCTCCGCCCCTTTGTCCAGGCCCGTATTCGTTTTGGAAATTCATAAAAAAACTGGGTACATCAAAAACCATGGAAGAATTCAATTCTACTCCCAGGCCCATTTTTCCCTGTTGTCCTTTTTTGGTTTCAATCAGAATGACCCCATGGGTGGCCCGGTTGCCATAGAGGGCTGCTGCATTGGCTCCCTTCAGGACCGTCAGGGAAGCAATGTTTTCCGGGTCAATGTCTGCCGCTGTATTCCCATAATCCAGTCCTCCGGCACCACCGATGTTACTACTGGAATTATCTATGGGAATGCCATCTACCACAAACAGGGGTTGATTTCCAGAGAAAGAAGCGTTTCCCCGGATGACAATCCGGGAGGAAGCTCCTACCTGGGAGCCACTATTCGTCACCTGCACGCCAGCAATTTTTCCGCTCAGGGAATTGACCAGGTTAAAATCATTGGCAGAGGTCAGGTCTTCAGGTTTCAGGGCTTGTACGGTATAACCCAGTTCTTTTCTTTCGCGTTGTACCCCGAAGGCGGTCACCACCACTTCTCCCAGGTCCTGAGAATCCTCTCGCATGACCACGTCCAGGGTACTTCTGCCGCTGGCATCCAGGGTTTGGGATTCAAAACCGATAAACGAAAAAGAAAGGCTTTGAGCGTCTTCGGGAACATTGATGGAATACTGACCATCCACATCCGTCACGGTACCAATGGTGGTGCCCACCACCAGTATACTGACTCCGGGCAGTGCCTCATTGGTCTCATTGCGGACAGTGCCGCTAACCCTGCTCTGACCAAAGGTTTCGGTCATCATAAAAACCATCAATATCCAAAGGATCCCGGATATTTTATGGTTTAGGGGATTTAGGGTAAAATTTTTCATATGCGTTGATTAAGTGTTAAGGATAGGCTAAGTTAGATTGATGCCGGCTCTTTTGTATCCTACATCTTAACCAAAAAATATGGTATCTTAACCGAAATGAAGTGGCTGAAAAGAAATTGAGGTAGAGAAGTATAAGGAACAGCGTTGACTTTGTTTTGTAAATGTTTATTTTGCCTCCATTCGTCATCGTAGCTGATTGTTCATTGGAAAATGGGATCTATTGAAATATATTCCATTTGGTATTTTCTGAAATTTCCTGATGACATCATTGTTCCCTATTCGTTGAATAGATAACTAATCATAAAAAAACTAAGCCCATGAAAATGATAAGATGGAGAAAAATAAGCCTGTACTTGGTAATTGTGACAATCATTGGTACTAATTCTTGTAATGAGGATGCGGAATTGGAAGGAAAAGTATTTCAATAATGGTCCCGTCAGATCCAAAATACCTTTTTGTTGGCAATGCAGATAGCAAACAATCGGATAATGATGCTACGGCTCAAGGGTTTCGGCTGGAAATTAAGACAATAAGCCCCACAACCTGGTTTTTAAATTTTATATCCTGCATCCTGTCAGAGGAAGAAATCAAATTTTAATTAAAAATCTGTAAACACTTCTAAAACCAGGAGTAGGACACTTTCTGATCCTGATATCACAACCAAATTGAAGTTTTAATTCAAATTTTTAGTACATTCGATATTCATCCTATCCATAAATGTAAATCTGAAAAATAACTCAAAAAAACACCATGAAACCTACCATTCGCCCTATCCTCCTGCTCGCTATTGTATTAAGTAGTTTTGTTATTCCCGCTTCCAAAAGTCCTTTGGCCAATCCCTTCCTCGGCATGTGGGGTTTGGAAATCGAAGGCGGTGGGGTCGGGTGGCTGCATGTGAACGAAGAGAAAGGATTCCTCGATGCCGAGCTACTTTGGATTGGCGGAAGTGTCTTGCCTGTGGCCCATGTTTACCTGGCAGATGATAACACCCTTGTTGTTACGAGAACGAGCAACTCCCGAAAAAGTGATGAGCGAACGCACGTACTCACCCATACCCTACGGATAGAGAAATCCGGAGAATCCTTGAAAGGAACCATGACTGGACCTGGAAGAAACGGGGAATACCAATCCCGCTTTACCGCCAAACGCATGCCTCCCATGCCGGAAAAACCAGACCTGTCCCAAATCAGCTATGGCAATCCCATTTCCTTGTTCAACGGCGGGGACCTTACCGGTTGGGAACTGATGAATCCCAACCAGACCAATGGCTTTGCCGCAGAAAACGGTGTTCTGGTAAACAATCCTGTACAGCCAGAAAATGGGGAGCACATATCCTATGGTAACATTCGCACCCAACAGGAATTTGAAGACTTTAACCTAAAACTAGAGGTCAACGTACCAGAGGGAAACAACAGCGGTGTATACCTGCGGGGCATCTATGAAATCCAGGTAGTGGATTCTTATGGAAAACCGCTGGATTCACACAACATGGGTGCTTTGTACAGCCGAATTACTCCGGATTTGGCCGCTGAAAAACCGGCAGGGGAATGGCAATCTATGGATATTACCCTGGTAGATCGCCACGTTACGGTTATTTTAAATGGTAAAAAAATCATTGACAATGAACCAGCCTGGGGCCCCACCGGAGGGGCCATGAGTGCTGAGGTGCTGGCTCCCGGACCAATATATCTTCAGGGAGATCATGGCAAGGTGAGTTATAGGAATATTGTCCTTACCCCAGTTGAATAATTGAGTGGTTTAACAATTAGGATAAGGATTATCTGAAAAGAGCACCTATTTCCTCGTAAGACCTCTCACCTAATTCCAGGATAACGTTATTTCCAAATAACAGGCAGAAAGTTCCTGGCCAAAACAAAGCTGATCTTTGGATGGGTAGTGGAATTTTATTCACGATCATAGCCCTCTAAGGATCGTTATACACCTGTAAACCGGAGTTCAACCGTTTGGTTTGCCAGCAAAAGGTACATGCAAGGATAAGCAGATTGTCACGATTTCTGACGTATGCAGCACTATGGAAAAGAGTTTTATTGAAGGCGAATTCCAGACAGCTCGTTAGTCCGATCCCGAAAATAGTATTGAAGTATTATTGGGAATCAGTTCTATATGATTTATTAAATTACCAGCCAGACTGGCAAGATGAGGGGCGATACGCAAACTTAAATAATAACACTGGACAAATTTGATGCACAACAACCTGAAAAGAAGAATTTTCTTTGCTGCCCTCACGGTGACTTGCATCATTGTGATTTATGCAGAAATTTTTTTGTGGTCCATGGGCATTTTTGAGCATCGGGAGGTAACTTTTCCCCAAGCCCTGCAAGTAGTAGTAGAATCTTTGACCACGAGTGGCTATGGAGGATTTTCACCCTGGGAAAGTGATTTCTTGAATTACTTCGTGCTTATCATGAATTTAACGGGTGTGGTACTTGTTTTCGTAGCTTTCCCTGTTTTTTTTCTCCCCTCGCTAAAGGGGGCACTCGAAAAATCTCCTCCAACCAAGGTCACTAAAAATGATCATGTCATTATTTGTTCCTATTCAACCCACGCAGAAGTATTGGTAAAAGAGCTTATTTCCCGAAATCAGGACTACGTCATTGTAGAATCGCGCGAGGAAAAGGCAATTGCTCTTTTGAGATCTGGCATGGAGGTCATGGTAGGCGATCCCGAGATGGAGTCTACGTTGGAAGCGGCTGGGTTAACACATGCAAAAACCGTCGTTCTCAATTCAATCACCGACAAAAATATAAGCATTCTGTTTTCCATCAGAAATATCCATAAAACGGTCAAAATAATTGCAGTTCTTGAAGATGAAGAGATGGCAAAATATTATAAACTGGCTGGGGCCGATCATACCATTTCACCAAGACAACTGATAGGAAAAAGCCTGGCTGGCCAGGTTCCTGCCATCTCCATCAAAAATAGCATTGAAATTGATAGCACCGTTGAACTGATAGAGATTGACATAGAAGAAGGAAGTGAACTTTGCAATCAATCTATCAGTGACGCTCATTTATTGGATAAATATCACCTGAATATTATTGGTGCCTGGCAAGACGGCGAGTTTAAAAGCCCGGTCCCTGTTGACCTGGTTTTAAAATCCAAACTACGTTTGCTTGTCGCAGGAGACAGAGAGGAGCTCGGAAAGCTCAATAAAAAGGCAGAAGCCAACATCAGGCAATTTTCCCGGAAACTGGTTCTGATAGTTGGGTATGGCTTATCTGGTAAGGCTGCTTTTGAGATACTGAAGACGAAGAGCATCGAAGTAAAAGTCATTGACATACAGGAAAAAGAAGGGGTTCACATTGTCGGTGATATCCGTGAAACTAAAACTCTTCTGGAAGCCGGCGTAAGTGATGCTTCTGCCATCATTATCACCATTCAGCATGATACGATGGCGATTTTTGCCACTTTGCTGGCGAGGAACATGAACAGCAAAATGCATATTATCGTACGTGCCAATAATATTGGAAATGTGAAAAAACTCTATCATGCCGGTGCTGACTACGTTCAGTCCCTCGCAACAGTGAGCGGCAGGATGCTTGTCTCCAACATATTTGAGGACGAAACGTCCTTAGCCGCTGAAAAACGGATTAACCTCGTGCAGTTGCCGGCTGGTAGGTTATCTGGAACTACCCTGGCCAAAAGCGATATACGAGCTGATAGGGGATGCACCATACTTGCCGTCATCCGGAACGGAGAAAAAATTTCCGCCTTGAACCCCAAAACTTTTGAGTTTCAAGATCAGGATGAGGTTATTATCGCCGGAACCGATGAAAGTATCCGTAATTTCGAGGAAAAGTACATGGACTGATTTTGAAGCAATTTCAGGCTGTCACAAGCCTATTCATCCCCATTTTGGGTTCAAATTGTGAACCCTTACCCAAAGGTCGCAGCCCATCCCCAAATTTTCTTCGGTAGTTGCATCTGCACAAAGATTTCGAAGGAGGAACTGCTTACGCATTTATTTGCTTTTCAATGGTCCTTCGTAAGGCCATTATTTCTGATTTCAGGTCTTCAATTTCCATGGATCCGGCGATTGGGCCTTCCTTTTCCTCGGCATCCCTTCCGATGAAATAGGTAGCAAAAGTGGCTGTGAAATAGCCGAAAATACTAAATCCAAAAACAGCAATTAAAAAGCCCAAACCCCGGCCTTCCGTAGTCATGGGATTAAATTCATTACCTGCCGTTATAACCCGCATCGCCGTCCACCAAAGTGCCAGCCCATAACTGGTAAAGCCAGGGGTCGAATTTTCAAAGGCATACATCCCAGCAGCTCCAGCAAAGGTTACAATCAGGGTAGCAATCATCACATAACCAAAGGCCCGGCGCTTCATGGTTTTGCCTAAGCTACGCAGGCTCCTGTTGAGCGAAGATACGATACGGACAATCCTGATTCCCCGGAGACCACGTAAAAGTCTGACAAACCTCAATACCCGAAATACACGTAATGCCGGAATGAACAGAGAAATGGTAGTCAGCCAATTCTTTTTGAGGAAGTATCGCTTTTCCGGGGCGAGAAAAACTTTTATCAGAAAATCAAGAATAAAAATTCCCCAAATGCCTAAACTAATGTGTTCAAGCGTCCTGTTTCTTCCCCAGACCAACTCAACTATAAGTAAGATTAGCCAAATAAATCCTAAAAAAATCATAGGGGATTCAAGAATGCTTTCTATTGTTCTGAGCAGCTTATACCGTTCACTTTTAATTTCAGGTTTCATACTTTTTGTCGATTAAATGATAGGAACAAATGCCACGACCTATTCATTAACAATGTCCAAGCCATTAACAAGTGAAAATACAGGTTTACATTTACCTTTTGCAATTTTAAGACCAATAGAAAACTATCGGTTTTCAGGGCTTTCTGAATCATGTCATGAAAAGCTTCGGCGGCACCCTACCCATCTTCCCGATGCGAACCTGGTACCCTGAAAAAAATCTTACCGAGAATATTTCCGAATGCACAGGTATCTCCTTGCAAATCCTCCCCTTATATGCCCAAACTTTTGCAAGCTTTCACTAATACTGTCCCATTTATTTCGGGGTGCATGCGCTGATTTCATTAAACGGAACACAGGCTTGTTTGCCGTTGTAAGGGTCAAATCTTTGGCATATATTCACCATTCAAAACACTCTTAGCAACTGATAAGGTATGGAAACTAAATTGATTTCACTTGTTCTGATTTTATTGATAATCGCCTGTAAAGAGAAAAAGCAGGATGAGAGTGCTTCAAGTGGTGAGGAAAAGAAAAGCGAACTCCGTTCAGAGCGTTCAGAGGTATTTGACTCATCAGAAGCGATTTGGAGATATGACTTTAACCAGCAGACTGAAGAATTTGAAGTAACCCAATTACGGGGGGTGGACAGAAATGCGTTAACGGGTGAGGTTTTAGAAAAAATAATCAATAAAACATGGCCGAAAGTACAAATTAAATTTATCAGAACTTCAAATGACACGGCATTTATATCCATTCCTGACAGTCAAGTTTTGACACAACAAATGGGATCTGCTGGTGCGGAGAGTTTCATGGTTTCCACGACTTATTCGTTTACTGAATTACATGGAATAAATCATGTTTCTTTTGATTTCAAAGAGGGTGATCATGGGATACCGGGCGTATACGACCGGAATTCGTGGGACAAAAATAAAAACCCTTTGAAAACAACTGTTGATGAAAAGGCCACCAAACAAGAATAGACCATGGGAAAGCTGGTACGGGAAACAAGCCCTAGCGTAAATGAGCCGTTTGCCCAATACCTTGAAACTCTTCGTGAATAAATGCTTTCGGGGAGAGCATACAATTGACCCTGCAAAAAATGAAATTTTCTCCCTGATTACTGTTGTCAAATACAAAGGGTTCTCTCTTGACTTTGGTTATTTTAAACGATGGATATCGAACAGGTAGTTCGCCAATGGTATAGCACCCGTGGAAGCCCTCTAGAACCAGGGCTTCTCTGTACAAGCGCCTGCCCATGCTGATGGATTTTGACTTGCATCCGGTTATAATGATCTTTCTGTTTTCGGAGGGTATACAGGAGGGAATCTTTTCCCTTGGAGGGTTGCCAACCTGATATTGGAGAGGAAGAAGCGGGCCTTATTTTTTCGCCGCTTTTTGATGTGGCCATTTTTATTTTTCTAAATGAGGCTCAGAATCCGTTCTTCAAATCTAGGCCCGAAAAGAATTCTATTGACTTCGGACAGTAAACCCATCCTTTCATCCTGCCCTTCTTTCCGACCACTGCTAATCTATTTATATTCAGTTTATTAAATAAACTTTTCCCATTCCTTACCAATCAAACCCATTTACCATGAAAATTTTCAAAATAATCATAGCATCTGCCTTCCTGCTGATTTTGACAACCCCTATTTCAATGGCACAGGAAGTAACGCTGGAATTTCAGAATGCAGCAAAAGCGATGGAAGTAGTCCAAACCTACACGAAAGCACTTCAAGCAGGTGATGTGGGCACAATGAATGCTCAATTCGCTACAGGAGCCATGATCTATGGTTTGGGCGGAGGCCTGGACTCCCTTACTGTGGCACAGCACAATGAATATTACACCAATAGTACCAACCAATTCAAGCACAGCCTTTCGCAAGAGCTTTATCTGCCTGTCAAAGTGAGTAACAATTGGAATGAAGGCGAATGGATCCTGTCATGGGGAACAAACACACTTACAAATAAGGCAAGTGGGAAAATAATCGAGGTTCCATATCATACAGCCGCCACAGTCGTAAATGGTAAAATAACATTTATTCGGTATTGGTATGACATGCTCAATGTTCTAGAAACGCAGGGGTTTAAGGTGACCCCTCCCGCTAATTGAGTAAATCACCAACTTCATAATGTCATATTTCCTTTGGTGATCTTGAAATCACCAAAGGGATTTGTTTCCCGCTTGAGAGGTGTTTTTTTGCTACACTCGAAGGTGTTACCGCTGAAAAAAAATTAATCCAATGAAATTTTATTGTAATCTTTTGAAGGTCCCATTGATTGTCATACTGTTTTGTCTATTGGCTTCCAGCGTTTTTTCTCAAGGAATAATCCAGGGAAAAGTGTTTGATTCCCAGTCAAAAGGCCTATCCTATGCCAGCGTACTGCTCAGGAACGAGCCGGATTCCTCCCTGATCAAAGGTGCCATTTCCGACGACTCCGGAAACTATGTATTTACGGACATCCCAAAAGGGCAATACTTTGTGGAAGTAACGATCCTGGGATATGCCAAAAGCTTTTCCCCGGTGTTCCCCTTTTTGGGAACTGAAAAAAGTGATTTGGCGGCTATCTTATTGAAGGAAGAAGACCAGAACCTGGATGAAGTGACGGTAACAGCCACACGGCCTCTCTTTGAGTTGGAACAGGGGAAAATGGTGGTCAATGTAGCGAACAGCGTTTCTGCTGCGGGCTTGTCCGTCATCGATGTGCTGGACAGGTCTCCCGGGGTAATGGTGAACAGACAGGGTAATTCGCTTTCCGTTTTAGGGAAAAACGGCGTGGTTATCCTGATGAATGGCCAACGGTTCCGAATGCCCCTGGAGGCGGCTTTTCAGATGCTGGCCGGTCTCAACTCCAGTGATGTCGAAAAGATCGAAATCATTACTGTCCCTCCGGCCAACTATGATGCGGACGGTGATGCCGGATTTATCAATATTGTGATGAAAAAAGACAACGATATGATAGGCACCAACGGTTCTCTGACCATCGGACAAGGCTATGGATCAGGCTACAATGGCAATATGAGCTTCAATCTCAACCATCAAGGGCCAAAATTCAGTTGGTTTGGTCTTTTGTCCACGACTTATGTAGATCAGGTTCAGGAATGGGAACAATTTAGAGGCAATAACAACGGATTTGAAGACATTAGTATTGATACAAATACCGATCGGTTTTCCACCAGAAAGTCCATCAATTATCAGGCAGGGTTTGACTACAAATTGGGAAGCAATACCATCTTCAGTGGCTTGGTCAGTGGCTATACTAACCGTTGGGATATGACTGCACCCAATGTCACAAAATCCAATTATTCCATCTCCCCGGATACCCTTTTTAGAATGACAACGGTAGAAGTTAATAAATGGAGTCATATCATGGGCAATATCAATCTTCAGCATACATTCCAAAATGGTCAGGTCATCAGTACCAATGTAGATTACCTGACCTACAAAAATTCCAACCCATCCAGGTATACCATTATGAATTATGATGAATCCAATGATTTGATCGGATCAGAGGAATTCAGAATAACCAAGGATACCCCAATTGAGCTTTGGGTGACAGATCTTAACCACTCCATGAAAATCGGGGAATCAGTAGCCGTAGAATCAGGTCTCAGAGCTACTTTTTCAGAATTTACCAATACGGTGCGCTTCGAAGAGAAACTTGGATCAGATTGGCTGGTTGATCCAAACTTCACCAATGATGGCTTTCTCGAAGAAGATATATTGGCAGCTTTTTCCACAGCAAAAATTGAATTTGATGAAAAAACCACCTTAAATGCAGGGCTACGATACGAGAACACCAAAACCAACCTGACGACCGTTTCAGGAGAAAAAATCGTTGACAGGCATTACGGGGATTTCTTTCCAACGGCATTTTTATCCAGAAAAATAAATGATGACAACCTGGTACAGCTGTCTTATGGACGCAGGATTACCCGCCCTACTTTCAATGAGATGGCACCTTTCGTGTTTTTTTCTGACCCTTTTACCTTTTTCGCCGGCAATGAAAATATACTTCCTACCTACACCAACAACATCAAAACAGATTATTCTTACAAGAGTATGATTTTCTCGGTGCAGCATAGCATGGATAAAGATGTAATCGCACAATTTCAACCTACCCTAAATGAAGAGACCAACACCATATTCCTTAAAACAGAAAATATCGACCAAAGGCAGACGGTATCCATGATTGTCGCTTTCCCCTTGAAAGTGACTTCCTGGTGGGAAACCCAAAACAACTTCACGGCAAATTATCAGAAAGTCAATTCAGAACTGAATGGAGAGGCCTATGATGTTGATCAGAAAGGTATTCAGGTAGTGCTCACAAATACCTTTACACTTCCCAAAAAATATACCATAGAGTTGATGGGGTATTATATGTCTCCCAGTATCATGGGATATTACAAAGTACTTTCGCGGGGCTTTCTCAATCTGGGAATCCAAAAAGACTTCCAAAAGGCCGGGGTGTTAAGGTTATCCTGCAACGACATACTCGAAAGCAGTCAACTCAGGTGGAGATCATTCGATGGTGCTGATTTGGAAATTACAGGTAGGCTCAAGTTTGAAAAAAGGGTGTTTATGGCCACCTACACCTACAAGTTTGGTAATAGCAAAATCAAAGGAACCAGAGACCGAAAAGTAGGCTCCCAGGAAGAACAGAGAAGGGTGACCAATTGATCATTTTTTCCTTGAGAAAATAAATCGATGCATTCGGACAAAAAATGGGGTGGCTTCATCCTTGATGGGTTTCATTTCAAAAAATAAAAAGATAATTTTAGTTAATACAACTATGAGCGTCTAATTTCTATCATTAACTATTAAATAAAAAAAATGAATAATGATAAACCAGAATACTTTAACCTAAGACCTGAAGTAGAAAAAGCCTACGGATATTCCCACGCCGTCAAGATTGGCAACAGCATCAAAATATCCGGAGCAGTCAGCATGAACGACGAAGGTGGGCCCACCGCAGTGGGTGATTTTCTTCAACAAATGAAAAATTGTTATTCTGATCTGGACAAAGTACTAACGCACTACGGCTGCACCTTTGACGATGTGGTGGTGGAGAATGTATTTACGACCGATATGCAGGCTTTTTTGGAACATGCCGAATACCGCAATTCCATCTACACCCTGCAGTTTCCGACAGGTTCCTGGTTGGAGGTCAAAGGTTTGGCATTGCCTGAATTTCTGATCGAAATTGAATTGGAAGTACATAAACCACAATAACTAACTTTTCCAAAGTTTGGAACTTTGGAAAAGTTAAAAAGTAACTTAACCATTAAAAAAAGAAAGATTTTTATGAAAACACATGAAGATGATTTAAAAATTGCCACCCAAAATCAGGCTGTCATAGATGTACTCTATAAGGCCTTTGCCGTTGGCGACATTCCCGCAGTTCTGGGAATGATGGATTCAAATATCATTTGGAATGAGGCTGAAGGCAATGCCTATGCAGATAGCAATCCATATAAAGGACCAGATGCGGTGCTGAATGGTGTTTTTGCCCGCATTGGTGAGGAACATGAATATTTTAATTTGAAGGATATCGAGCTGCACGAGATGTTTAATGACAAAGTATTGGCCACCTTACGCTATGATGCCAAAACCAAAAAAGGAAAAACATACAATGCCCAAGTGGCCCATTTCTGGACATTGAAAGACGGGAAAGTGGTTGCTTTTCAACAATATGTGGATACGAAAAAATTACATGATGCCTTAATTGAGTAAAAAATCAATTAGGTTAAAATCCAAGAATTTAATTTATACCAATCCGCCATCACCCTTGTCCACACTTTAAACTAAATAAAAAATATGAACGTATCCGCTTATGCCGCCAACGGCCCCCATGAAAAATTAACCCCCTTTTCTTACGAATTAGGAGAACCAGGTGCTGAACAAGTCGATATCCGGGTGATTAACTGCGGAATCTGCCATTCAGATCTCAGTATGATGAACAATGACTGGGGAATGACGGCCTATCCCATTGTCCCCGGCCACGAGATTATTGGTGAGGTGATCGCAGCAGGCAATGCAGTAAAAAATGTGAGAGTTGGGGATAAGGTCGGTGTGGGTTGGTTATCGGGATCCTGCATGGCCTGTCATGAGTGTATGGATGGCTCCCATCACCTGTGCACTGCAGCCGAATTCACTATTGGTGGCAGACATGGTGGCTTTGCAGACCATGTGCGTAGCCATTGGTCCTGGGCTATTCCCCTGCCTGAGGGTATCGACCTGGATAAGGCTGGCCCTTTGCTTTGTGGTGGCATTACCGTGTTTAATCCGATCATTATAGCCGGAGTCAAAGCAACTGATAAAGTTGGTGTCATTGGCATCGGGGGCCTGGGCCATATGGCACTCAAATTCCTGAACAAGTGGGGCTGTGAAGTAATTGCTTTTAGCTCCAACCCTGATAAAAAGAAGTCCGTCCTGGAAATGGGGGCCACACAGGTTGTGGATTCCACAAATCCAGAGGAACTGGCAAAAATCGCCGGAAGTTTGAGTTTCATTCTCAATACGACCAATGTTACGTTGGATTGGAATTCGTATTTGACCGCTTTAGCCCCAAAAGGAAAATTTCACAATGTGGGAGCGGTTTTGGAACCGATGGCCATACCTGCATTTTCCTTGATTATGGGAGAAAAATCTGTCGCAGGTAGCCCTCTTGGAAGCCCGGCCCTGACACGAACCATGCTGGAATTCTGTGTTAGACATGGCATTTATCCGATTACAGAAGAATTCCCCATGTCACAGGTCAACGAAGCCCTGGAACATTTGGAATCTGGGAAGGCCCGTTTCCGAATTGTATTGAAAAACTAGGGGATTCAACTATCCTATCATTGGAAGAATTTTCAAAAACGGGTAGGCCGAAAACCGATTTAGCCTAGGTAGTTAGTAAACAAAAAAATATTTATGAAATTGAAAGTTATTGGATTAGGTCTGGGAAGAACCGGCACCTATTCGTTGAAAACAGCACTGGAACAACTGCAACTGGGTCCTTGCCACCACATGGAGCGTGTGGCGCAAAACATGCCAGTGCAACTGCCCCTTTGGAATGAGGCATTGAATCATCCGACCGACTTTGACGCCGTTTATGAAGGCATGCAAAGTGCCGTGGATTGGCCTACCGCTGCCTTTTACAAAGAGCTTTATGCAACGTATCCGAATGCTCGATTTATTTTAACACACCGGAGCAAAGAATCGTGGGCAGAAAGCTTTGGTTCTACGATCTACAAATTGCTTACCGAGCGGGAAAACGCACCGGCACCCGTTCAGGAATGGCTCAACATGGTGGTGAAGGTGATTGAAAAATCAGGTTTTCCAATTGGCCTTGATTTTGAGGGCCTGGCAGAAAGATACGAAGCACATAATAAAGCAGTCGTGGATTTAATCCCACCCAAACAACTGCTGGTATATCAGGTAAAGGAAGGCTGGGAACCATTGTGCGGGTATTTAAACGTAGAGGCCCCCGATACGGCGTTTCCCCGCACCAATAACCGGGAAGAATTCTGGGATTTGGTAAATGCTGCCACAAAGCCAACATCTTGATGCCCCTCAAACAAGAAAATTCAGCTCTAAGTTAATCAGTAAGGTGGAACTACTGCACGTGTTTCGGGTAGTATCGGCTAGGAAATCATTCAAAAAAATAACCCCTCAGCTGTTGGTAATTACCAAGGCCTTTTTCTAGAAGCTTGGCCCTATCAAAAAGACAGCTGGCCATGGTTGTCCTGGCAGCATGCCAATTTAGAAGCCATTAACCTGTATCTGATGGCCTTGGATTCCTCGGATTACAATGCCGGGATGCTGCTATTTAAAACGTACTTTGTGTTCGGGGATAGGGCAGATCTTGTGAAGCCTGTGTGTCCCCGAACCGCCAGCATCCGTCCGGGCTAGTAGCGGGTGGCTAAGCCGGGCGCTACGGCCCCCGTTACACGAGTTGGATTTCAACTGCCGATACCGAAGCAGCAGGAAAGGTCCATTTTCCGTCGACAGGTGCCTCCTTTGTTTGTATTTGGAGTGGGTCGGGCTCCCGGGAGATTACTTCAAACTCCGGATCGGCTGCCATCTCGTGCACCTTGATCGAGGCTATCGTTTCCCCTTTTAGAGATAAGGTGGTTTTTACGGGCGAAGATCGATGCGTATTGACTACGTGCGCAAACAACGTATTCCCTTTTTTACTTGCAGTAACGTCCAGGTAGGCGGGCGTTTGTGTGGTTGCGCAATAGTTGGTGCCGCTGTACTTTCTGTAGAGTTTCATCACTTTTGCAACGGGCATCAGGAATGTTTCCCCGTAGGATCTTGGAATAGGAATCATCAGGGCATTGACCTGCCAGCGCGTGCCGCAAAAATCCGCCATGGTCGCGATCTTGAGCAGGTCCCCGTGGCGTTCGTGTAAATTTGCCATGCGGGCATAGGAAACACCGGTGGCCCAGGTGGACATCACCTCGTTTCGGTTTCTGCCCGGAAAACTGTAGTGGCACTCGGTCAGGGCCATGGGCATTTGGTAGGGCTCCACCTGTTCCCGCATGGCAACTACTTTTTTCTCGTGGTAGGCACAGGCATTCATCAGGTATTCCCAGGTTCGGGCTGGATCTTTCCGGTAATCTACTCCTTTCAAGGGGTTGCCTGGGTCCCTGCCGTAGGGATTGAACATGTGGTGAAACGCCACGTAATCCAGGTGCTCTCCGGCACGCTCGATCATTTCCCTGGCCCAGAAGGTTTCTTTTCCTTCACCCCATCGTTGCAAACCGCCCCAGCCGATCAGTTTGATAGACGGATCTGCCCGAAGCATCTCTTTGCTAAACGCCAGTGTCTTCTGAACGGCGGTATCCAGGTGGAAACGGTCGTTGGCATAGGAGGTTTCGTTACCGATTTGCCAGAAGGGGATTTGCAAGGGACCGTCTATACCGTGGCCCTTTCGCAGCGAATTGTCTGGATTGTTGCAATAGTCCACCCATTCGGCTGCTTCCTGAGCGGTACCCCGCCGATCGCTACCCATACCGTCAATCGACCATCCGGGACTGCCTTCCGACTCAAAATTCACGCACATGAGCGGATCGGCCCCCACCTGCCTGCAAAAGTCGACGAATTCTGCGGTGCCTACCTGGTTTGATTCATACCCGCCCCACAGTAGATTTTGCATGGGTACACGACTGCTTCGCTTACCGATGCCCTCTCGCCAGCGGTAATACGAACTGAAAATACCACCAAACCGCACCATACTGGGCGCCAGCTCCCGGGTGGCTTCCAGCACGTCCTCCCGCCAGGCGTGTTTACTAAAATCCCACGCGGCCTCTACCGACCCATCGGTGCGGCCCAGGGGTTCCATAAACTGCATGTACAAATAAGGAGACAAGGCAAAGGTAGGCTCGGGATCAATTTCGATTCCCTCTTTTGCCTTAACGACAACAGACCTGGCGCCGGCTGACAAGTCCGGGCTAGCTGCTAATCCCGCTCCGGCAAAAGCAGCGGATTTAATAAAGGTTCTTCGGTTGATACTCATTTTTGAAATAGGGTCGTGTACGCAATATACGGACGGATAGGTTACGATTTCGGCAATAAAGCAGCAGCAGTGATCATTGGAAAAGCCAATAGGTAAGAAACCTGCATACCTGCCATCGTTTTAAATTAATAAAAATTCAATAATCCACAAAAAAATGAGGAGCGCAACAGCCCAAACGAAAAAATACCAGGACGCATTAAAGAACTAAATATGTCGTGATCATGGATACTGGCCTGTAGGTTGGAGGCGCTGCACACCTACCCCATGCACCTGCGCTTTGGCCAATTTATTCCATAGATGTCGCTTTGGGAGCGGCCAACCACTACCTGGCTTAAATCCGCGGGCGGACGTAAGGTTTTCAGTAAATGATTCACATCGGTTTGATCATGCGGCAAATGTTGGGTACATTTCTATCGTAAACGAATTCATCCTAAACGATAGTCAAAATGAAAACAACGCTTATTCAAAACCTAATGAGAATCCTGCTGGGTGGCCTAATGGTACTGGCAGGACTGGGTCATTTGACTTTTCAACGGGAGGAATTCCTGGCCCAGGTTCCACGATGGTTACCTGAGGATCCAGCGTTTATGGATTTTGTCGTCATATCCTCTGGCTTGGTAGAAATATCGCTGGGACTTGCTATGATCTTTTTAACCGGGTATATCTATTACGTGGGGATTGCGTTGGCGGTCTTTTACGTACTTATCTTCCCTGGAAACCTATCTCAGTACACCAATGGTATCGATGCTTTTGGCTTGGATACCGACCAAAAACGATTGATACGGCTATTTTTCCAACCTGTATTGGTTGTATGGGCCCTTTGGTCCACCGGCGCTTTCAATAAATGGACTCAGAAAAATAAAAATGGAACCTAAAAAATGTTTTATGATTTCGAAACGAAGCGTCTTGCCAGCTTAACTATGGGGTGAGTTTTATTATGTCGGATAAAGTTTGCGTGAATGGAAAACATACGCATTCCCTCTTCACATTTCTAAGACCGGAACCTGGCGGCGTGGTTGGAAATCGCATCAAATGGAATAACAGCGATGAAATGAGATGTACACTGAATCTGAATCGAAAGATAACAACAACCAATTCCTACGCCTATGAAAGCGGTCCAATTTACAACATACGGCAATCCTGAAAGAGTGCTTGCTGTAAGGGGGGTGGAGAAACCCATTCCCAAAAATCACGAGGTATTGATAAAAATACGTGCTACCGCCATAAATGATTACGATTGGAGCCTGGTACGCGGCAAACCCTACCTGTACCGACTGCTATTTG
The DNA here is from genome assembly GCF_010993705.1 of Cyclobacterium sp. SYSU L10401. Taxonomy (GTDB): domain Bacteria; phylum Bacteroidota; class Bacteroidia; order Cytophagales; family Cyclobacteriaceae; genus Cyclobacterium. The sequence continues at coordinate 680,105 of NZ_WOFO01000002.1, forward strand.
GCCTGTTTCGACCCAAGGTGCAAATTCCAGGAATGGAATTGGCAGGAATGGTGGATGCAGTCGGATCGGATGTGACAAAATTTGCCGTTGGAGAGGCCGTATTTGGAGATATTTCGGAATATGGTTTCGGGACCTTTGCTGAATACATCTGTATAGATGAAAATGCTTTGATCAAAAAACCAGAGAACCTGGGTTTCGAAGAAGCCACGGCGGTACCCCATGCATTTTGCCTCGCTTTGCAAGCGCTTCGGGACCATGGAAAACTTAAAAAAGGGCAAAAAATCCTTATCAACGGCGGTGGAGGTGGGGTAGGAAGCCTGGCCGTTCAGCTGGCCAAACTGGAGGGTTGCGAGGTAACCGGAGTTGACTCGGGAGAAAAACTGGAGCAAATGAAGGCAATCGGTTATGATTTTGTGGTTGATTACAAGAAGACCAATTTCACAAAGAAGGGCGAGACCTACGATTTGATCCTGGATTGCAAAACCGCCCAATATCCCTGGTCCTACTTACGGGCCTTATCCACGAACGGAAAATACATTACGATCGGTGGCAAACCGGCCAGCTTGATAAATCTGCTCGTTTTTGGCAAAATACTATCCCTATTTTCCACCAAAAAGCTTCAAATAGTAAGTTTGAAACCCAATAAAGATCTAGACTATTTCCTGGAACTCTTTAGCCAAAAGAAGATTCAGATCTTCATTGACGGGCCCTATTTACTCGGGGATACCCCCAGACTGATTCAGTATTTTGGTGAGGGAAAGCATCAGGGCAAGGTGGTAATCAGTCTGGGACATGCTGAATAAAAATAGACCATGGAAAAGCTGGCACGAAAAACAAACCCAACCGTAAAGGGGGTATTTGCCCAATATCCTGACCCCGTTCGTAATAAAATGCTTTTTTTACGGGAATTGATTTTCGAAACGGCCGAAGAAACGGAGGGTGTTGACGAGCTGGAAGAGACATTGAAATGGGGGGAACCAAGCTACCGGACCAGAAAGGGCAGCACCATCCGAATGGATTGGAAAGCAAAAGCCCCGGATCAGTATGCCCTGTATTTCCAATGCACGAGTCGCCTGGTGGATACCTTTCGAATGGTCTTTGACCGTACCTTTCACTACGAGGGAAATCGGGCCATTATATTTGCAATAAACCAGCAAATCCCGGTCCCGGAACTAAAAGAATGCATCAAAGCGGCTTTAAGGTACCACAAAGTCAAAGACCAACTGACTTTGGGGATTTGATTTAAAAAAACCTTTTTTACATTTTAGCCTTACCATTCCAGAAATTTAAATTTTGAACCGATCAATGAATAGAATGGCTGCAATTCCATTCCTACCGAGTATTTGCTTGGTTACTTTACAAAAGTAGCCGCTTGTTTGGAGCTTTTTAATCTGTGTAAGATGATGGCTCTGATAATTATGAAAGCGGGCTTCAAAAAATCTTACATTGTACAAGGTTTAATTTAAACGACATGAATAAAATATTGATTTCAATCGCAATGAGTTTTGGCCTGGTTAACCTGATTTTTGCCCAGACCAGCTCAAGTGATAACCCATTGAAAATTAGCGGGTATTTGGAAACCTATTACGTGTACGATTTTGGCGAGCCCGTGGACCACAATCGACCCGATTTCCTTTATTCATTCAACCGGCACAACGAAGTAAGTCTAAACTTCGGGTACATTCAGGCCGCCTATGACAACGATCAGGTAAGGGGAACGTTGGCGTTGATGGCAGGTACCTATGCCAATGCCAATCTTGCGGCCGAACCCGGTGTATTGAAAAACATCTTTGAAGCCAATGCGGGAGTAAAAATATCCAAAACAAAAAATCTCTGGGTCGATGCCGGCATCTTTGGCTCTCATATTGGTTTTGAAAGCGCCATAGGGGCCAATTGCTGGAACATGACACGGGGTATTTTGGCGGAAAACTCCCCTTACTATCTCTCCGGGGCAAAAGTTTCATATACCAGTGATAATGAAGCCTGGTTTCTTAGTGGCTTACTCCTTAATGGCTGGCAGCGCATACAACGGGTGCCTGGCAACCAAACCCCTGCTTTTGGCCATCAACTTACCTGGACGCCAAATGATAAGGTAACGCTCAACAGCAGTTCCTTTATTGGCAGCGACACGCCGGACAGTACACGGCAGATGCGGTATTTTCACAATTTCTATGGTCAATTTCAAATCAGTAAAAAATTTGGTTTGATCGCTGGTTTTGATATGGGTGCACAGCAAGTGGCGAAAGGTAGCAATGATTACCATCATTGGTATTCGCCTGTGCTCATAGGGCGATTTACACCTACCGAAAAGCTGGCTGTTTCCGCCAGGGCGGAGTACTATTCAGATAAAGATGAAGTGATCATTTCAACCGGCAGTGGCTTTCAAACCTTTGGGTATTCTTTGAATTTGGATGTGCAGGTAATGGAAAATGTGCTCTGGCGGGTAGAAGGTAGGACCTTTAGTAGTAGGAGAGATGAAATTTTCCTGGACAGCCAACAGGTTCCCACTCAAAGCAATTTCTTTATTGGAACCTCTTTGAGCATCGCATTTGATTGATGAACTTTAAATCTTCTTCAGAAATGCCCTTCGGTAAACCCCCATCATTTCAAATTACTCCACTATCAATCTTAATTGCTTACCCAATCCGGCCTCAATAATTTTTGTAAAAGTTGATATTCTATGTCCTCTTTTGAAATATTCCAGTCGCTGAATATTTTTTTAAAATCCAATAACCTGCTTTTTCCATTATTAATCATACATTGGATTTAAAATTCCTCCACGTTCTCTATTTTTATAATCCTGGGCAATTAAGGTCACTGTCTCATCATCTGGGATTGATTTAATTGTTTAAAAACACTCATTAAATATTCAAAAAATCAATGGCCTGATTGTAGGCCATTTGTTTTCCTATACGCTGGATATTCTTTTCTCCGGCTAAAACAGGCGGGGGGAACCTCATAAATCCTATTTTTCATCTGAACAGGAATCTACCCCAAAATTTTCAGGTGAAATTTTGATTAAATGGGTCTTTTGCCCTATTTTTAATTTTATTTATTTCTTAACCACTAATAGATTATTTTGCAATGGGTACAAAATCAAATAGACGTTCTTTTTTGATAAACGCCACCCTTCTGGCAGGAGGAGCTTTTTCTGCACAAAGTATTTTCTACCAGGGATACGGAACATTCTTCGAGGACTTATCTGCCATATACCAAGCATTTTCACCCGGTGAACTGGCTGTTAAGGAACATTATTGGGGTACCATACAGCAGGTTTATTCTGCCAGCTCTGCCCCCGTGCTTAACCTCAACAATGGGGAAGTATCTACTTGCTTTGCGATAGGCAGTTACAAAAGTCACCTTTCGGAGTGATAGTCACTATTTCAGAAACGAGAATATAAAGAAACCCCCATGAGAACCTTATCTCCCACCCGCCTTTTCCTTTTGGTAGCATCGGTCCTGCTACTCCATGCCTGCGACGCACCGCAGGAAAAGACTGAAACAAAGCCAAACATCCTATTTATCGCTGTTGACGATATGAACGACTGGGCGGGGTTTTTAGCCGGACACTCCGGCATGAAAATCCATACGCCCAACATCGATCGGCTGGCGGCTTCTTCCATGGTTTTTACCAACGCCCACACCCCGGCACCGGCCTGTGCGCCCACCCGTGCAGCCATCCTTACCGGGGTTCACCATGCACGCTCCGGGGCAGAAAACGTGTATTGGGGCGATGGCCCGAAGTGGCGGGAATTTGAGGCACTAAGGGAAGTCGTCACCCTGGAGCAATTCTTTCAGCAAAATGGCTACAAAACACTGGGTGCGGGTAAAATTTACCACAGTCAGGCACCTCCCTGGACCCCCACCAGCCAGGTAGAACCGGCCAACTGGGATTTTTACTACCCCAGTCCCTATATTTCCCATCCTTTCCAGATTCGGGCACCAGACGAAGTCATTTATCCGGAGGATGTAGACAACGAAAACAGGCCTGGAGGCGGGGCAAACGGATGGTGGACCTGGGGTGCCATCCCTGTTCCGGATGAAAAAATGGCCGACTACCATGTCGTGGACTGGGCAAGTCACCAACTCGGGCAATCACATGACAAACCCTTTTTTCTGGCTGCAGGCATGTGGAAACCCCATGATCCCTGGGAAGTTCCCCAAAAATACTTTGACATGTATCCCCTGGAAGACATTGTCCTGCCGGAACGCCGAAAGGACGATCTGGAAGACGCCTTCGATCATGGCCGGCGTTTTATCATGGAATGGGTACTGGACAACAAGCAATGGGAAAAAATCATCCAATCTTATGCCGCCTCCATCACCTTCTCCGATGCCATGGTGGGACGATTGCTGGATGCCCTGGAACAATCAGCCTATGCGGAAAATACCATTGTAGTGTTATGGTCTGACCATGGCATGCACATGGGCGAAAAAGACAACATTGAAAAATTTACCCTCTGGGAACGGTCCACCCGGGTACCCCTACTCATTTCCGTGCCCGGTATGGCGCAGGCAGGGACCCGCTGTGACCAACCGGTGAGCCTGATGGACCTGTACCCCACCCTGGTAGATCTGACAGACTTTGAACAACCTGCCCACCTGGATGGAAAAAGCCTGGTACCCCAACTAAACGACCCAGGTACCGAGACTTCCCCGGTTGTATCCAGTTATAAATTTCCCAACCCCAAACCGAATGGGGTCACGGGACATGCCGTAAGGAGCATGAGGTACCGGTATATTTATTATCCGGAAATCAATCTGGAAGAACTTTACGATCACGAAAATGACCCCAATGAATGGGATAATGTTGCGTATAAAAAAGAAAATGCGCAAGTCATCGAAGAACATCGAAAAGTACTGCTGGACCTGTTGCCACAAATGAGCTGGAAAGAAGGGCCGCCCGATGGCTATTCCATTGACACGGAAGGACAGGTAAGAAAGGATAACTTTGAATCGTTCTAGTCAGTACCCCTTCACCTTTAGTTTACTGAACCGGGAGAAATGGAATGGACGTTTTCCATACCGGCTCCAATCTGCAGGGCTTTCTAACGACAGGTCCTGAGATGGCCATAGTTTGGGAAAGCGATTCATTTTGTCAAATAAGAAATTTGATGGTCCAACAGGTATCATCACCTGGCTACTGAGGTTTTATTCCGGCAAGCAGTACCGTGAATAGCTGAATTCAATCAGCCTGGTCCTTTCCGGTAAAAAAGAAACCTCCGGCTGGAGGTTTCTTTCATGGTTTTTATGCTATTTCGATAAAGCCGTCAGGTATTTAGTCAAATGCTGCCTTGAATGTTTCCATTTGCTGATCCACCTGGGTATCCACCATAAATGAAAGCCTTACCTTTTCCCATCCAAAGGTCACCCTGGCCACCTTATTGTCTTCTGCTGATAGGGCATAAGAAAGTCTTTCCTGATTGTCCCCCATCATTACGGGGCTTACCTGGATGGCTACTGCATCGTCCTTAGCCAGGGCGGCAGCATCTACATTTTCACCCTGCATGTACGCATAGATGGCATTTCCCTTGCCATTGAGGTGAATGGTCCAGTCACCGGATTGCTCGGGCGTGATGAAAACGGAATATTTGCCCGGGCTGAGTGCCACTCCGCCGACACTTACCGCAGTACTGAATTCGATGGTGGTGGGATCATTGGCACCGGCTCTCCAGGGCACCCCATAAGGAACCAATTCACCAAATACTGTCCTGCCCTTCACCCCCGGAGAAGAATAATCTATACTGATTTTGGTGAAACCCACATTTTGAGATACAAAAGCGGCGGGGCTGGGAGCCGGGGCCTGCAACTGGGCATGGGATTGGTAAAAAACTGAAAAAATCAGTAAAAAGGTAAACAAGCTGGTCAAATAAAGGTATTTCGAATTTTTCATAAGTTTGGAATTTTGAGCGTTTAAGCAGGAAAGATACGAAAGCCCCATGAAAATCCAGCCTTATTTGAATTTCAAAGTAAAATTACCCGGCCATACCCCATTAGCATTGGAATAAGTCACCTTTTCTCAAAAAACAAATGATTGAATTTTAAAATATTGGCGGCATTGTTTTCTCCTTCATGAAAAAATGGTTTTTTTAGCCAATAGAAAAAATAAAACATACCTAAACACCTCTTGATTACTCAAGACTTAATAGAAATCTATTGAACTGGAAAAACGCAACCCTATCTCCGATCTCGCTTTTAATCGTTTTATTTAGCTGTTCCCAACCATCAGGTAATTCTGCTGATGAAACCCAAACAGCTGCACCGGGACCAGACAACCCCCTGGTAATGGCTTATTATGTCCCGGAGAAAGATTATAAGCCGGAAGAGCTCCCGGTAGAAAAGCTTACTCATATCATTTATTCATTTACTCATGTGATTGACGGGGAGATGAAATTCAGGAACCCTGATGTGGCAGGGCCAAAACTGGAAGCCCTCGTGCGTCAAAAGCAACGCAATCCCGACCTCAAAGTAATGATCGCCTGTGGTGGCTGGGGTGCCGATGGATTTTCAGACATGGCACTGACGGAAGAGAGCCGTTCAAAATTTATCAGAAGCGCAGCGGAATTCATTAATAAATATGCGCTTGATGGTATGGACATGGACTGGGAATATCCTGGAATTTCAGGTGCCGGTACCAAAGCCCGCGAGGAAGATACCCGAAATTTCACTGCTTTGATGAAAGGCCTGCGGGAGATGCTGGACAGTTTCAATGCACCCAAGCTACTGACCTTCGCCTCTGCCGGCTGGAAAAGATACTATAACCATATAGAGGTAAATGAAGTGATGAAATATGCCGATTACACCAATGTCATGACCTATGACCAGGTATCCGGTGTGTCGGAATATACAGGTCATCATACCCCACTGGGAAAGGTACACAGTGAAGACATTCAGGGTACGCCCTTTCATGATTACCTGGATAGCTTGTACAAGGTCGGTGCGAATAGGGACCCGCATCCGCGTTCAGCACAGAAAATTGTAGATTTTCTGATAGAGGAAGGGGTAGCCCCCGAGCAAATAGTAATTGGAAGTGCTTTTTACGGGCGTGTCTGGAAAGGCGTCCCTCCTGAGAACAATGGCCTGTATCAGCGTAGTGGTGGGATTCACATTGGCTGGTTGGCCTATCATCAAATCCGGGAGCGGTATGAACCGGACAATAATTTTCGTCGCTACTGGGATGCCACTGCGGAAGCACCTTATATGTATCATGCCGCAGACAGCCTCATGGTATCCTATGACGATACAGTTTCCGTCAGGCTTAAAACAAAATATGCCATGTCCAAAGGATTGGGGGGCCTGATGTTTTGGGAACTAGGCAATGATACCAAAGAAGCCGGCAGCCTCCTTGACGCCATTTACAAGGCCGCACAAGAGTGAAGCAGTTTCGATCCCTATTTTTTAGGCGGTGTCATGAAGCACCCATGTCCCCGCAGTGGTGCCTGGGATTGTTCATGCCCTTTCTGAATCTGGAGAAAACTACTGATAATAAGGTCCTGGAAGGAAGGTGTTTTGAACCGTAAATCGCCTGGCATAAAGGAAGGCACATTGAACTGTCAGGAACAGCCCCAAATACCGGGATGGTAAAAAACCAGTAATATCCAACGATTTCCTGCTACCTGTCGTTATATCCAAAGGTAGGATGGGTTCATTTCATTCCTATCGGAATGACCTTCCATTTCAAAGGAGCATTAGCCGAAAAGCTTGGAGAGTAGGTAGAAATGTGAATAAATCTGAAAATGAAATTCAACATCACGATCAAAAACCTTACAACTGTCGAAGAAATACCCCACTATTGGCAGCAACAGGATTTCATCACCTTATTGGAACAATTCAATTTTCCGGATGCCAATACTGTCAAACCGGAAAATTTACGGGAAATGCTCCACATGGCGATTACAGACTTTGAACCCAATGAGGCTGCAGAAATAGTCCTGACCTATAAACTTGCAGAAAGATTGAATGAAGGGCAAATCGCCCAAATTTCTAACGACATGTTACAAGACAAGGTAAGTGAAGAATACCCGGAGATCGACCTACACTATGACCTGTTCAATATCAATCAGTTGCTCTATAAGGCGTTTAACGGAAAATTTCCCAATACCAAAGCAACCGTTGTCGATTTTTCAATGGTTCCTGCGGCGGATTTCGACCAGGAAATAACCAAAGAGATAGTTTTAAAATCCCTCTATAAGGGGATTTCAGACAGAAATCTTATTAAAAGGCTGTTTCCCGAAAAAATGAGCACAGAAAAAGAATTTGTGGAAGCTGACGCCATTATATGGGAATTAAATAAAAAGGACTCAACCGATTATACCCTGATCACTTCAGAATACTGGTTAAATAAAGAAGATTTCGTCGCAGCAGAGTTTGAAGGCGAATGTTTGTTGCCTGAGGAAAATGATGAAGACGATTCCTAAATCTCTTTTTAAACTTCTGAGGCTTAACCTCACCATTGGTCAAAAAGAATTATGGGAAAAATGGGTACCTTGAAAGGTAATAACCCCTGACCCATGAAAGCAAGTCCAATCCTGTCTTCCGGGAAAAAATTCCTATGCAAAGCCCTTTCCTTTTTAGGGATTGGGCTCCTGCTTTCCGCCTGCCAACTCCCAAAGGACACCATTGATGCCGAAGTTTGCATCTATGGCAACTCCAGTGCCTCCCTGCTTGCAGCCATTCAACTGAAAAAGAGCGGCAGGGAAGTGGTGATCGTAAGTCCCGATAAGTATATGGGAGGCATGACCATAGAAGGGCTCGGCGGCTCGGATATCAACAACCATGCAGGTTTCAAAAACGATCATGTGATCGGAGGAATGACCCTGGAATTTTATAAGGAAGTAGCCCGGCATTATGGTATCGCCAATTTTGATTCAGCAAGAACCGATGCCAAAACCTGGCGCTTTGAACCCCATGTGGCCAAAAGGATTTTTGACCAATGGCTGGAGGACTATGATATTCGGGTTTACAGGGAATCCCGGCTTCGACTTGCTTTTGATGCTGTCAAAAAAGAGAACCAACAGCTCCGCTCTTTTGAAACCGAAAATGGGAAAATCTTTCGCGCCGATCTATTTATTGATGCATCCTACGAAGGAGACCTATTGCACTATGCCGGCGTATCCACCATTGTAGGTCGGGAGCCCAACAGCCTTTACCAGGAAACAAGAAATGGCATCCGGCACAGCAACACCTACCGGAATTTTGAAGTTGCGGTTGACCCTTATGTAGTGCCCGGAAACCCTGAAAGTGGGTTGATTCATACCATTCAGGATGAAGCGCTGGGAGCAGCAGGTGCCGGGGACCAGCGCATACAGGCCTATTGCTTTCGGGCCTGCCTGACAAAGGATACTGCCAACAGGGTTCCCTTTATCAAACCGGAAAATTACAAACGGGAATGGTACGAAATTTACCTGCGTTACCTGGATGCAGGAGGTACGCTTTACAAACCTTCCTATTCCATTCCCAACAACAAAACCGATTTAGGTGCCTGGCACGACCTGTCACACAACCTTTACGGCATGAATCACGAGTATCCGGAAGGGGATTACCAGAAACGACAGGAGATCTACCAATACCACCTCGATTTTACCCGGGGACTGTTTTGGTTTTTGGCCAATGATCCGGAAGTGCCGGTAGGTGTCAGGCGGGAATGGAGCCAGTGGGGTACAACGAAAGATGAATTTACCGATAATGAAGGGTGGCCCAGAATGCTGTACATACGGGACGGCAGAAGAATACAGTCAGATTATGTGATTACCGAACACCATACCCGAAAAGACAGCTCCATTTTCATTGAAGACCCGGTAGCCATCGCCTTCTGGCCGCCGGATGTACACCATGTACGGCGCATCGTAAAAGAGGGGCTCGCCTATAATGAAGGATTCGTCTTTGGTGGAGAAAACTGGAAACCTTTTCAGATTCCTTACAGGAGCCTCGTTCCCCGGAAGTCCGAAACCACCAATTTGCTGACCCCAACCTGTCTTTCCTCCAGCCATATCGCCTATGGGGCCATCCGGCTGGAATGGACTTTTATGCTGTTGGGAGAAGCTGTTGGCATTGCGGCGGACCTTTGCCTGGAAAACAAGGTAGCCGTTCAGAACCTGCCCTATGCCGCATTAAAAGCTGGGCTGGAGGAAAATGGGCAAATCATTGGGATGCGTTAAGCAAAAATAGGGCGATCCGTATAAGAACCAAGTTTACCCTAATTCTTGCAAAAAGCGATTTTCTTTTAAAGGACCTACCAAGTACTCCCTTATTTACTCGTCCGTCTGACAAAAAAAAAATTGAGAAATGGTTTGGAACATTGCCGAATAAAAAATAATTAAGTGTGAGAGCTTAGTCAATGATCTAGCTTCTAGCCATTTTTTTATTCTCCTAAAAAGCGGTCCCAATCCCAACCTTATGGTAACGGTGACCTGCCAGGAAACAGCTTTTCACTTTGGCCGTTGCAATTATTTTCCATTTAACCGATATTTACTTTATTGTTGCCGGGCGGAAAGCAATGGCCTGCTTTTTTTATACCCAGCTTTCAATAACCTTGTCAAACCTAAATGTCATCCAAATGAAAACCATCTACCTGCTTATGCCCCTGCTATTCCTGTCCCTTTTCGCCAGCGGGCAGCAACTCCCTTTCCTGAAAATCTCCGAAAACCAACGATACCTTGTCACGGAAGACGAGCAGGCCTTTTTTTGGTTGGGAGACACGGCCTGGGAATTGATCCACCGCTTAAACAAGGAGGAAATTGATCAGTACCTGGAAGACAGGGCCAACAAAGGATTTAATCTTATCCAAACAGTAGTACTTGCTGAACTGGATGGACTGAATACCCCCAATGCCTATGGGGAGACCCCTTTGATTGATCATAATCCTGAGAAGCTGAATGAAAAATATTTTGAACTGGTAGATTACCTGGTAGAAAAAGCAGGCCAAATGGGCATGTATGTGGGCCTTCTACCTACCTGGGGCGATAAATTCAACAAAAAATGGGGTACCGGTCCTGAAATTTTTACTGCGGAAAATGCGGAGAAATACGGGGAGTTACTGGCCAAGAGGTACCGGGATCATTCCAACCTGGTTTGGATCCTTGGGGGTGACCGGGCCATGGAAAATGAAACCCATTACCAAATTATCCGCTCCATGGCAAAAGGCATACGCTCCTTTGATGAGGATCATTTGATTACTTTTCACCCTGTAGGTGCAAAAAAAGCAACAGACTTTTTTAGTGAGGATTCCTGGCTGGATATGGACATGTTTCAGAGTGGTCATAGCCGGTTGGCAAAGGACTATCAATACGTGATGGATGCCAGAAATTCAGACCGGATAAAGCCTGTAATCAACGGAGAGGCACGCTATGAGAATATTCCGGACCGGTTTTGGGAAGACAAGCACCATGGATGGCTGGATGATGCTGATGTTAGGGTTGCTGGTTATTGGAGCATGTTGTCAGGGGCTGCAGGTTACACCTATGGCTGCAATGATGTCTGGCAGATGTATGCCAACAACCGTGCACCCATTATCAATGCCCGCACGGGTTGGCAAGCTGCCCTCGATCTTCCAGGAGCTTCCCATATGGGATACATGAAAAGGTTATTTGAAGCTTTGCCCTGGCAGCAACTGCAATTGGATCAAAGTCTGATCCTGGGAGAAAACCCGGAAAACGAATCCTACATGCTTGCATCAAAGACAGAAAAAGCTGACCTGATCCTTGCCTACACACCAACAGGTGCTCCATTAACCATCGATCTGACCCAAATGAGTTCAGCAAACATTTCCGCCTGGTGGTTTAATCCCCGAAATGGTAAAATGGTAGAAATTGGGGAATTTGAGACGAGCAATTCTCATAAATTTACGCCCTGGGCTGCAGGTTGGGGAAGTGATTTTCTCTTGCTACTGCTGGACAAGGATGCGGCATTTGATTTCTCAGGTTTCAAAGAGTAAAACTATTATAATCAAGGGGCTGAGCGGATTTCCTCACTATGGCTAAAACAAATCCCAAAAAAGCCTTTCTTTCGAAAGCTGGCTTTCCTATCACGTGGCAGAAAATTTAAAGAAACACCAATGAAAGTGTCATCTACCTCTGAAAAAACCTATAAAATCCCGGCAGGCACGGGCATCGGACATGTACACCTGAAAGTAGCCGACATTCAACGCTCATTAGACTTTTATTGTGGACTATTGGGATTTGAAATTACCAGCAGGTATGGAGAAGATGCCGTCTTTATTTCGGCTGGTGGGTACCACCACCATATCGGATTGAATACCTGGTTTAGTAAAAATGCAGGACCTGCTCCCAAAAATACTGCGGGACTTTTCCATACAGCCATTCTCTATCCCACCAGAAAAGACCTTGCCACCATTTTTCGCCGGTTGGGGAAAGCGGATTACCCTTTAACCGGGGCAGCAGATCATGGGGTATCCGAAGCCCTGTACCTGGATGATCCTGACAGCAATGGGGTAGAATTGTACTGGGACCGGCCCAAAGAACAGTGGCCGGTAAAGGAGGACGGCTCTCTGGAAATGTATACCAGACGGTTGGATTTGGAGGGCTTACTCAAGGAGCTTGGCTAAGCAATCCAGATGCACCTGTATTCAGAAGGCTACGGTACTGTTGATCATTTGCCGGGACAGTTCTCCATCCGCTGCTTATAGTATGATGCCAGACCTTGAGCGTTTAAACTCTTCAGGAGATCAAATTTTAGGTCGGCACCGATTATGGATGTAAAGCAATACATCAAAAAACCGCAAACCTTTCAGGTCTTGGTTGATAGTCAACCAAAACCAAACTTTGAATAGCTGAACCCTGACAGCTTTTACCCTTTAAAATCGGTTGAATATAGAATGGTATTGCGGATTTACTACAATATTGAAATAGACCGCTTATATTCCCGGGTTTGGCCTGCTATTTGTTTAAATGAACCCATGATACGTATTCCAAATCCACTAAAACCCGGTCTTCTGGGGATCATTTTATCTTTGATTTTAGCCTTTCCTGCAACCGCACAGATGCAACCTGACATTCCCCAACCCAGGGGCCCGGTAGACCTTAGCGACACCAGTAACCTGGTCATATTTGTGATCCTTCCTGCCCTGGTGATTGTAATGTTTTTCTTTTGGAGAAAGGCCATGAAAAAAAGGAAAGCGGAAGAGGAGGCCAGAGAAAAGGAACAACAACAATAGCCTATTCTCAATGCGACCTCAACTTATCAATCAATTCCTGTTTGCGTAGTTTACTGATTCCCGAAAGACCTATATCTTTTGCTTTCTGGTACAACTCATCCTTGGTCCAATCCTCATAGGGAGGAGCCTTTCCTCCTTTTTTCCCGGCCAGACCATCAGGTGTGTTGGCAATACGGGCAGACTTTTCCTTGCTGTAACCCTGGTCCCTCAGGGCTTCATACTGCTCTTCATTTTTAATTTGGGGCCGTTTATTTTTGCTCATAACCTTTTAGATTCAGGCGTTATCCCTTCTGAATTGATCACTTTCACTGCTCCACTCCTTATCCGCTTCCCTGGCTCTCATCAAATCATCTTTGGATTTTTTATCTGCTTCCTTTTTGGATGGTTTATTTTTGGACTTTGGTCCCTGGCCATCCTGAGCTTCTTCCTGTGCACGGTCAAAACTGTTGTCTTCAAAATCTTCCGTTGTCTTGTTTTTTTGTTTTGGGTTCTTCATGACATTAATTTTAGATAAAAACTACAAAAAGTAGTACCAAAACCATTCCAATTTACATTTCATGAATTTATTTACAGCAATATATTACCCTATGTCCCATTTTATTTGTTAATCCTTTTTCAAGGAAATATATTCACGGGTTGATATAAAAAAATTTTAAATAAATATGGATCGTAATTCAAAAAATTCCAGAAGGACTTTTCTCAAAGGAAGTCTTTTGGCTTTGGGGGGCATCAGCATCGTGCCAAGGCACGTGTTGGGAAAAGGTCACCTGGCTCCCAGCGACCAACTCACCAAAGGCATTATTGGTGTAGGGGGTATGGGGAGAGGCCACTTCAATTATGCAGGCACCAAAACTGTAGCCATTTGTGATGTAGATACCAGACATATCGGGATCGCTCAGGAAACATTGGGAAAAGGAGTCAAGACTTTTTCAGATTACCGGGAGTTGATCCAATTACCGGAAGTGGATATTGTTCATATCGCCACCCCGCCTCATTGGCATGGGATCATGGCAGTAGATGCCGCCAGAGAAGGGAAAGACATCTGGTGTGAAAAACCCATGACCAGAACCATTGGAGAGGGCAAAAAAGTAGTGGAAGCGGTCAAACAACATGGGAATATTTTTCGCTTGAACACCTGGTTTCGTTTCGATGCCAATTTTTATGGCATGAATACGGAAGTGAAAAACATCAAGAAGCTGGTTGATTCCGGCATGCTGGGCTGGCCGCTGAAAGTTACCGTAGGGAAGCTGACCGGTTTTGACTGGAAATTTTACTGGGTAGGAAAGACCGGCCTGGGAAGTATGCCGGTACCCAAAGAGCTGGACTACGAGCGCTGGCTTGGTCCTGCGCCTTTCAAACCCTATCATGAACACCGAACCCACGGAACCTTCAGGGGCTATTGGGATTATGACGGTGGTGGATTAGGCGATATGGGCCAGCACTATATGGATCCCATTCAATATTTCCTGGGCAAGGATCAAACCAATCCGGTAAAAGTTGAAATCGATGCTCCTCAACAACATCCGGATGCGGTAGGTACCTGGAGAAAAATCACCTACACCTACGCTGATGGCTGCCAGATCATACTTGATGGCGAAGGTACCACCGAAGCACCTTACATAGAAGGTCCCAATGGAAAGCTTTACAGGGGTTTTAAATCTGATATCCCCAACATGGAAAGAAAGCTGGCTCAGTTTCCAGACCCCGATCCCCAGGTGACAGACTTTGTGGATGCCGTCAAAAACCGGAAAAAGTTTGCTTTGAACGAGCAAAACGGACACCGCTCCTGCACCCTGGTCAATATGGGCCTGGTGGCTTTAAGACTGGGAAGAAACCTGGAATTTGACCCTGATAAGCAGCAATTTCTCAATGATGAAGGAGCGAACAGGCTCATTGATCAACCCATGAGGGCACCTTACACCATATGATCCAATTAATAAATAAAAGGAATCCAAGCAGTACCATGCAAAAACAATCTATTTATAAAACCACCCTGATACTTGCCTTATTGTTTGGGCAGGTATTTGTCGGACTGGCGCAAAATCAATTGGACGATGGCCGGACCATTGCTACCAAAATAGCAGATTTGCTCAACCGTTTTCCCGCCACTAATGCCCAAAACCTGGAAACAGCCATGCAACAAATGGAAGATTTGGGAGAGGAAGGTATCAGCCAGATGGCGGCCATGCTGAAGCCCGGAGCAAATAACGAAAAACTGGAATATGCATTGGCAGGATTTGCCTTTTATGCCAGTAACCCTGAGCAGGCAGACCTGGCACGAATGGCCGTTCAGGCTTACGGAAAGGCCCTGGACGAAGTGCAAGATCCTGAATCCAAACACTTCTTACTGACCCAATTCAAGTGGATAGCCAAAGAGGATGCAGTGCCTTATGTAGAACCCTACCTCCAGGACGAGCGCCTGTCAGGTATTGCCGCCCGGATCATGGCCAACATCGGCTCAAGTTCTGCGGAAAGAGCGCTTATTCTGGCCTTGGGATCTGCAGAAAATGAAGCATTACAGATGAATTTTATCGAAGCCCTGGGGGACTTTGGCAGTCAGGAAGCTTTGGAGGAGATTACTGGCTTTGTGGACGCTCCAGACCCATCAGTAAAGAAAGTCAGTCTTTATGCATTGGCCAATATTGCCGATCCGGGCAGTGCCAAAACCCTTTATGCCGCTGCAGAAAGTGCCGGCTTTACCTATGACCCAAGTAATGCAGCTGCCCTTTACCTGAGGTATATCGATAATCTGGGAGAAAAAGGCCATACCAAAACTGCCTTTAAGCTGGCTAATAGACTGCACAAGAAGACCAATACCGAAGCACATTTTCATACCAAAGCCGGTGCCTTGGGTTTGATGGTGAAATTTAATCCAGATAAAGCATCCAAATGGCTTACCAGAGCTGCCCTGGAGGAGCAATTTCGATACAGGGGAACTGCCCTGAAACTCCTTTCTGATAAAAGTTTGCTTGCTGAACTGGACCTTTGGAAAAAAACCTTGGAAAAAGGATCAACAGAAGCTAAGGCTGCTATTATACAGAGGATGGGTAATGTAAAGAATGAGGACGTAGCCCTCGCCATTTCTCCCTACCTGGATAGTGAGGCAGAAATCGTCCGGATGGCAGCGATTGCTGCTGTGGTATCCTCCGGTGAAAACCTGACTCTTGAAACCTTGCTTGACAAGTTGGGAACAGCAGGAGAAGCAGAAACAGAAGCATTGCTTACCGCTTTAAAAAGCATGGATGGAGACAATGTGACGGCAGCATTTGCTTCCAGAATCCCTGAGGCCAGTTCGGAAAATAAAATATTGCTGTTGGAATTGCTGGCCTCAAGAGCTGCAGAAGACCAAATAGAAGTGGTATTGAATGCTGCCAAAAGCAGTGAATCTACTGTAAAAGAAGCTGCCTTGACCGCCTTATCCGCCATGGCTAGCCCTGAAGACCTGGATCAGCTAGTGGGTTTATTAAGGAATGAATCTTCTCCGGCAAACCTGGAAAAAATTCAGGAAGCCATCATTGTTGCCAATGCTCAAAAAGGAGATGCAGTTTCAGAAACCAGTTGGGCAATGGATTTGCTTCCGGATCTTGACCTGGATAAGCAAATGTACCTGTACAAAGTCCTGGCCAAAACCGGAGGAGAAATGGCCCTGGATAAATTGCAGGACATCTATGAAAACGGGAATGATCGGCAAAAACAAGCCGTGGTTGCTGCTTTGAATGAGGCAGCTGATGCCAGGGCCACAGCACCCCTGCTCCACATTGCCAGAAATTCTGAAAAAAGTACTCAAAGAGAAGATGCCCTGATGGGTTATATTCGTCTCGTACCATCTGTGGAAAGTCCTGATGCACAAAAAATACTGATGCTGAGGAATGCCCTTGAACTGGCAGAAAAAAATGAAACCATCCTGGCTGCACTCGATCAAATAGGTAATTACCCCACCTTCCAGGCTTTGCTTGTAGCGGCAGACTACCAGGAGGAAGCATCCTTCCAGCAAAGTGCCGCCCGGGCGATCATGAATATCGTCCTGAATAACGAAACCATTTATGGAGATAAGGTCAGGGAAATTGTTGAAAAAACAATCGAGGTAATCAGCGGACAGGACAGTCAGTATTACAAAACCTCGCTTCAGAAATACCTGGATGAAATGCCTGAAGGCAAAGGGTATTATTCAATGTTCAATGGTGAAAACCTGGAAGGCTGGAAAGGGGTATTCAGCAATCCCATCCAACGAGCAGCCATGAGCGAAAGCGCATTCAACAGGGAACAGGCCAAGGCCAACGAAATGATGGAGAAGGGCTGGAAAGCAGAAGATGGACTCCTGGTATTCCTTGGAGAAGGGCAGAATATTGCCGCTACCAAAGATTATGGGGATTTTGAAATGTTTGTAGACTGGAAAATCACTGAAGAAGGCGATGCAGGCATTTACCTCAGGGGCACACCTCAGGTCCAAATATGGGACCCCGCCAGGACGGATGTAGGTGCCGAAGTAGGTTCAGGAGGACTGTACAACAACCAAAAATATCCCAGCAAACCCCTGAAAGTAGCAGATAACCCCGTTGGCGAATGGAACACCTTTCACATTAAAATGCAGGGAGAAAAGGTAACCGTCTATTTGAACGGAGAACTGGTAGTGGATGAAGTTCCCCTGGAAAACTACTGGGACCGGGAGCAAGCCCTATTTCCCGAGGGCCAGATTGAACTCCAGGCACACGGGACCTATGTGGCCTACCGGGATATTTATATCCGGGAATTAATTGGTGCTCCAAAGTTTGAATTGAGCGAAGAAGAAAAAAATGAAGGATTTGAAGTGTTGTTTGATGGGACCAACCTGGACAAATGGACCGGTAACAAAACCGATTATGTGGCAGAAAATGGCGTATTGGCCATCTATCCGGGTAGAGGCGGACAGGGAAATCTCCTGACTGAAAAGGAATACGCAGATTTTGAATTCCGCTTTGCGTTTAAGCTTACTCCGGGAGCTAATAACGGATTGGGTATCAGAGCGCCGTTGGAAGGGGATGCAGCCTATGCAGGAATGGAGCTTCAGATTTTGGATGACACGGCTGAAATTTACAGCGAGCTGAAACCCTATCAATACCACGGTTCTCTTTATGGCGTGGCTGCTGCTGAAAAAGGGCACCTAAACCCCGTAGGCGAATGGAACCAGCAAAGAGTGATCGTCAAAGGGGATCAGATTCAGGTTATCCTAAACGATAACAAAATTCTGGATGTCAATATCGCAGATGCCAAAGAAAACGGCACCCTGGATGGCAGGGAACATCCCGGCCTGTTCCGCGAAAAAGGTCATATTGGATTTTTAGGCCATGGAGATATTGTTTATTTTAAAGATATCCGGGTGAAAGAATTGTAACAGCCTGTTAAATTACATGCACAAAAAGTTGCCTCACAATCTGGGGCAACTTTTTTTTTACATATTTTACTTTTTTAATGTTTTGATTACCAGAATTCTCAGCCCTTAGACCGACCTTTTCCAGGCATTCAATTTACATAAACCATCCTCTCTGAGCTAACAAAAGCGCATCCTACTGGTTTTATTGTTTTATAGCGCATGTTCAGGGCGTTTTTGGTAAGGACCAACGGAAGATCTGAATTTAAAAAGGGATCAATTTTTGTGTATGTTTACTTTTGTTAGTGAATTGCATCCATGCAGGTACCGACTCCTGATTTAATCAACTAATATTTATTCTAATGAAAAAAATTTTATTCTTTCTTTCATTGCTTTCTTTGCCTGCCATGGCACAAGATCAATCCATTAGTTTTTCTCCCGAAAGTAACCAAATCAACGGTGGTCGCCCCCTGCCTTCTGAAGCGCCTTTTTACATACAAGGTAACCTTCCTGATGGGATCAAACGTGTGGAACTTAAAATTTTTAAAAGCAAAAAAAATGAAAATCTGGCGGATTCCTATTCCTGGAAGGCTGCCTACGGGAGCGACCCTCAAAATTATGAAGTATTTGTCGCCTACCCTCTTCGAAGCAGCGAGAATTACACCTTAAGATTTTACTATTATAGCCAGGCTGATACTAATGAAATGGCTGCCTTGCAAGATGCCCTACATACCAATCTTGAAAGCTATGTCAATGCCAATTTTATCGCCAATAAACGGGGCATCAGTGCCCTCACCAACCCCAAGGCCATGTTGACCCACCTGGACCAAGTGGTCCTCCAGGGCATGCAAAACTATACCCACCCGCTGGAACAGGAATTTCAGGGCTTCAGCGATATGGTCAAAATCAAAATTGAACAGTTTCAGGGAGTAAAATTGAAAGGGGCAAGGTTTAATCTCTTGTCTAAAAATCCGGACCCGGACAATGAAGGGCAGGCCCAATACACCGCCCAATTGAAAAAGGAGCTGATAGACCTGCTTCATGCAGAGGTGGACCAATATCTCCGGGCAAATCTCCTGATGCTGGTGGATATCAGGGAACTGGAAAATTATCCAACGGAGAAAAAGCCATTTTACCTCCCCCTTAATCTGGGGTATGCCGGAACCTACTTTAATGGGGGTTTTAATAACCTGGATTATGGTACTTCTGCCTTTGCCGGTATTTCTGTGCCACTTGGAAACAGGAGTTTTACGCGATTTCTAGGAAATGCTTCCGTATCTACCGGCGTGTTTTTCTCCAATATGCAGGATAGCAACCAAACCGAAATCAGCGGGCCGCTTGTCGGCCGGCCTGTTTATGTGGGTTTAGGTTACCGTATATTCAGGATCCTGAGATTCAATGCAGGTACTGTACTGACCTCCTCTGATGTAAACACCAATATAGAAAACATTACCCTTTACCCATTTATAGGTTTCAGTGTAGAGTTTAATCTTTGGTTGGGACTGAACAAATAGACCTCCCATGAAAAACAGCAGCATAGTAATCCTGGTTCTAACCTTTCTTCTTATGGGTGTGGAAAGTCATGCACAGCTTTCGCCTTATCAATGGAGACTGGGATTGGGCATCGGGTATAGCCATTCCCTCATGCCGGACCAAATAAAAAAAATTTCCGGTATAACACAAATTTATGCCTTAAACCTTCCTTTACATCCGGAGAGAAACTGGACCCTAAGCCTGGAAAAGCGATTGAGCCCCGGACTGGGCCTGGCATTTCTGGGCGGAGAATCAACATTCAAAGGCAGCAGCAGTTTTAGCGGTACCGGACCTGATGGTACCGGACAAAGCCGGGATTATCAGGCATCGGTGGTAAACCTAGGTTCATCCCTGGTATTCAGAGCCGACAATGGAAAAATAATAAGGGAAAATGCGAAGCTGGCTCCATACCTGAGCCTGGGCGCAGGATGGCTGTACAGGAAGGGAGAAAGCCCCGAACCAAACACCCTCTCTTCCCTGCTTGAAATCAGCCCTAATGAAGCGGTCAATTTTTCAACCAACCAACTGTATTGGACAGGAGGAATAGGGATCAGACTAAAGGCCACCAACCAACTGGAATTATTCATCCAATCGGGCATGCAGGGAAACCTTCATTTATTTGAAAATGCAGATCCAGCATCGGACATTTTAAACCACAATGGTATTCCGGAAAACCCTGATGTCCCTCCTCTTGATTGGGTCTTCAATCACCGGATGGGATTGAAATTTAGCTTCATTCCGGCAAAAAAAGCCTACCGGGCCAATGTGATCAGCCCCTCCTCTACTCCTGCTCAAAGCAGGGAAGAAAAAAGGACGCCAAATCCGGACTCGAAAACTGATCAATCTACAGAAATCATTAATCGGGATACTTTGCTAATCAGCCAGGATTCCCCCTCCACCTCCTTTCCCAAACAGAACAGAGAAGGAGATGCGACCGCATCGGATCGGGAAGAACAGACAGTATCGGGGTATAATTACCCTGATCGGGAAAGTTCAGAACCAGGCCAATCGATGTTTTCTACTCCGCCTCCTGAAAATCAGTACAGGGTGATCTACAATAATCCCCCACCAACAACATACGACAGCTATACCGAAAGAGATCATCTGGGCTACCATCCGGAACAGATCCCTCAGACTTATAGGTCTACTCAAAAATCATCCCCGCCAAATATTAATAAAACGAGGTATTTGCCCATCCTGGCAGTTCCTGCTCTGGGCAGACCTGCTGCCTTACCCCTGCTTGCGGATAGCACAGGGCTAAGTACCAGCATGGCCTACACCTTTCCCAAAGTACAGGAAAGAAATTCATCCTACGGCCTGCGCCTGGATCCCCAGCGTGTAACCTCAAATTTTCGTCCAAACAGCCCATTATGGGATATAGCCGCCCCTGGCTTTACCGTTTTCTCAGTACAAGAAGATGAAGTGGCCCAGACGGTTTCGTATGAACTGCCTGTCAGCTATGCAGTGATTTATTTCGAAAAGGAGCAAAGTGGACTTTCGGAATCGGCCTTGGAAAAACTGGCATCTATTGCTGCCACCCTGCAAGAATATCCGGAAGCCACCGTTACGATAAAGGGATTTGCGGATCACACTGGTAGTATCGCCTACAATATGGCATTGATCGACAGGCGTTCTCAGGCTGTGGCGGAAGCCTTAAAAGAAAATTCAGGCATTTTGGCGGAAAAAATTCAGATCCAAGCGGGAGCCCTGCTGGTCAGAGGCAGCAACAAAAGCCCAAGAAAAGAAGATCGAATGGTAGAAATTCAAATCTTATTTTAACTTTGAAGAAAGAAAGAAATAAGATTCATGGATGAACAAGAAAAACGGAAGTTAGTGGTGCTGACCGGGGCTGGTATCTCGGCCGAAAGCGGCATTAAGACTTTTAGGGATGACGATGGTCTTTGGGAGGGACATGATGTAAGGGATGTAGCCACACCGGAAGGCTGGCAGAGAAACAGGGAGTTGGTACTGGATTTTTACAACCAAAGAAGAAAAGCCTGTTTGAAAGCCAAGCCCAACCAGGCCCACTTGAAACTGGCGGCATTTGAAAGCAGCTATGAGGTGACCATCATCACCCAAAACGTGGATGACCTGCATGAAAAAGCGGGCTCTTCTCAGATCATTCATCTTCATGGGGAATTGTGCAAATCCCAAAGCAGCATAGACCCGGAAATCACCTATCCCATAGAGGGGTGGGAATTAAAACTCGGAGATAAATGTGAAAAAGGATCTCAATTGAGGCCTTTTGTAGTTTGGTTTGGCGAACCCGTGCCCAAAATGACAGAAGCCGTTGCTGCGGTCCAACAGGCTGATGCCCTGGCTGTAATCGGAACCTCCATGCTCGTTTATCCTGCTGCCGGATTGATAGATTATGTGGCAGCTACTATCCCGAAATTCATCATTGATCCCAAAATACCCTCGCTGTACCCAATGGAAAACCTGTTTCCCATAGAAGAAAAAGCCGGTACAGGAGTGATTAAAATGGAAAATCTTTTGAAATCATGGGACTTCAAAAACTAATCCCATATTTTTTTTACTTTTGAGCTAAACCCAACACCTTGAAAACAGCAATAAAAACGAACAGTCAAACGAGTTTAGGAATAATCCTCGGTAAAAATATACTGAAATTAACCCTGGCGGGATTATTTATTGGTTTCCTTTATCCGCAAGATGACTGGGTGGCTCTTTTTTTGGCAGCCTACCTGGTCTACTCCCTGGTCAAAAAATGGAAAGCAACTGCTGAGGACAAGTACATTTACCTGATTGGAACGATTCTCAGTGGACTTTTAGGAGTTTGCTGCGAGCTATGGGGAATTTATTTTGGCTATTGGGAATACCATGATTTAGGTCCGGATAAATCATTCCCTTATTGGCTTCCTTTTGCCTGGGCACTGGCCTTTACCTTTATCTACCAAATTGAAAAAGACTTGTTTCGGGCAACAGGCACAGCAAACATTTCCGGAAAACTGATCCTTACCATTTTGGTCGCCATGATATTTCCAACCTATGGTGAAATCATCACCATCAACCTGGGGGTTTGGACTTATACCTGGCCGTATCAGATTTTGGGCGTACCACTCCTGGCTATCTTACTATTGATCATTTTTCATACAGGACTGAATTTTTTAATGGTTCTTTGCTGCAGGTATTTTGGATGGAAAAACGAAGTATTCAATCCCTCCTGAAACATCGTTCTCCCATCCCTAGATTTATCTCACCAAAGATTCCAGGGTGGCCAGATACACCCATTTCTGATCACGAGAATTAAGGCCTGCCTCCACTGCCTGCTGTTGCTCAGCGGTAATTTCCATGTCCTCAAACTCCATGGAATTAAAAAACTGCAGGTAATCCGAATAAACATTCATGGTCATGTGTGTGGACTTGGCTTCACTCCCGGTTGGTAAGGCAGTCCTTAGAAAGCACCAATTTTCCATCAGGTCGGCATTGATTTTTCTTTGATGGTGGGGCAAAAAAACTTCTTGTTCCGCTCTTTCGTATTCCTGAAATTTACCTTCTACCGCCTTCATCAGGTCAAAGGAAGCAAGTATACCAGGCTGGAAATCAAAACTATCGTCCGTTCTGGCCACCTCCACCATATAACTTCTAACTGCCAGATCCCGCATATCCATGGCATCACTGATTTTTTTTGTGGCTTCTGTAACACTCATTTCTGGAAAGGCCTTGATGGCATTATTGACCAGTTGATCCGTATCGTTCCCATTCATCATTTTTACGGGGTCGCTATAATAGGTTACGGTCACATACTGAAAATTTTCTCCCTCCAAATCTGATCCGGACTGCAGGGACCATAAATCCCAGCCATTGATATGCCCTTCTTCTTTGGATACTTTGTGAACCTGGGCCAGAAATTCCTTGTATTCCAGGTAATCCAACACCCGGTTGGGCTCGACCTTGATAAACTCAAGGACTACATATTGCTGTTCCTGTCCATATAAACTGAAACTTGTAAATAAGGCGATTAGCCATATGGTTAGCTGCTTTTTCATAACTTTGGTCATTTGGGTACATAGACAATATACAAAGTTTAAAACAAAAAATATACCGATGATCAGTTTTTTTAGCCAATTGGATGATTTTTATTGGAAAAATAAAACCCTGTACACTAGCTATATGTACAGGGTCAATTAAAATGATTTCGGTAAATTGTCAAACAGGCAGGACTTTTTTAAAATTTTTCACAAATATCCAAACATGCAAAAGCATAAAAACCTAGCGGCAACCAACCTGTAGGAAGGACAGCCCAGCCTATAAAATGAAGGTAATTTGTCATTTCTACATTTTGCTTATAATCTTTTCAATTTCACCGAGTTCGGCATTCGAAAATTCGAGCTTGTTCAAACTGTCTGCATTATCCTTGAGCTGTGAAGCCCTGCTAACCCCTACCAATACCGAAGTGATCCGCTTGTCTTTCAATAACCAGGCGATGGCCATTTGGGCCAGGCTTTGCCCCCGTTCCCTGGCTATTTCATTCAGCTTTTCTACCTTGGCCAACAATTCCGGCGTTATCTTTTCAGTATCCAGGTACCTGCCATCACGAACGGCTCTGGAATCTTCGGGAAAACCTTTCAGGTATTTATTAGTCAGTACACCCTGCTCCAATGGTGAAAAGGCAATCGCTCCGATTCCCTCCGATTCCAAAGTATCCAACAATCCATCCTCTACCCATCTGTCCATCATGCTGTAGCGAGGCTGGTGGATCAGACAGGGCGTTCCCATTTCTTTTAATAGCTGCGATGCTTTGGCGGTATCTGCTGCATTGTATTGGGAAATGCCTACATACAATGCCTTGCCCTGCCGAACCATCAGATCCAGGGCTCCCATGGTTTCTTCCAAAGGTGTCTTGGGGTCAGGCCGGTGGTGGTAAAAAATATCCACATAGTCCAATCCCATCCTTTTCAGGCTTTGATCCAGGCTGGCAATCAGGTATTTCTTAGAGCCAAAGTTGCCATAAGGCCCGGGCCACATATCCCAACCTGCTTTGGATGAAATGATCAATTCATCTCTCAGGGCTTTGAAATCCTTCTCAAAGATCCGCCCAAAATTCTCTTCGGCAGATCCATACGGAGGACCATAGTTGTTGGCCAGATCAAAGTGGGTAATCCCCAGGTCAAAGGCTGTTCTCAGGATATTGCGTCCATTCCTGAAATCATCACTGTGTCCAAAATTGTGCCACAGGCCTAAAGAAATCATGGGCAGGTCCAGACCACTTTTTCCGCATCTTCTGTATTTCATGGATGCATACCTGTCTGGCTCAGGCTGATAAGGTAACAATGGGTCCTGATCGTTTAATTTCATAGATTTTATTGGTTATTTTAAGTTAAAGGTACAATTTATTGCAGGTAATGGAAATTCAATCGGGGCCTAAATGAATAATATGCTCCGTTGAAAATCTGCTGATAAATGATTGGAGCAAAAGCCGCGTCTCGGCAACTCTTTTTACCGGCTTCAGGCATGCTACTACTTCCTGAACATGATCGAAATCAAGGGCCGTTTCAATATAGCCAAATGCCGCCAAAAAACCTTCTTCAAAAAGCAGGACTGCATCCTCCTCGGGCCGCCTTCCCTTATCTTTAATCAGAAACCGCTCCCCTTCTCCAAAACTATTTTCAAAAGCGCAATCTGCCCGTTGGTTATATACATCGAAGGATTCCATTCCGCAGCAGGCACCCTTGCATTTACCAAACTGAAAATCATAACAGGCCTCTGATGTTTTTTGAATGCCACTCAGTTTAGGGCAAAGATCAAACGATTCAATTTTATCTGACAGGTGCTTCCAGGCTTCCGCATGGTGACTAAAAGTCATCAGCGGTTTTACTCCCGGGAAAATTTTATTGATTTGAAACCTTGTATATCCTTCCTGGTCCAAGTAGGAATAAATCCCCCAGGAAACAGACCTGACTTTCAGGGAGCGGTTATACTTGGGCCAAAGTCTTTTGATTTCCATCGCTTCCAACAGTAAGGCCAGCAACTCACTACCGGTCAATTCATAACTCACATCAAAAATTTCAGACTTCAGGTTAATTTTGGATTTACCGGTAAAATGCCCCATAAACCTACTTTTTATGTTGAGGGCTTTTCCTACATAAATCACCTTGCCAATTTTATCATGAAAATAATAGACACCGGTCGCTTGAGGCAATTGTTCGAATTGTTCCTGGCTGATATTCGGCGGCAAGCTGAGCGACTTATTTCTTCCTTTGACCGATTGGCTGATTTCTTCCAGCTCATCTGCCTGAAGCAGCTGTCCGAAAAGTATGGCCGTTGCCCAGGCGTCGCCCAGAGCCCGGTGCCTGTCATTGACCTGTATGCCCCTTGATTCACACAGCCTGCCCAGGCTATAACTTTTCAAACCGGGGAAGATCTTTCTACTAAGCCTGACCGTACACAAGCGTTTAGGCTTGAACACCTTATTCACCTGCTCAAATTCCCTTTTGATAAAATTATAATCGAATGACACATTGTGTGCCACAAAGATTTTACCTTCCAGCAGTTCCAGCAATTCGTCTGCTACCTGGGCAAAAGTCGGCGCACCTTCCAGCATTCCGGAGTCAATACCCGTCAGCCCGGTGATAAAACCAGGCACAGAGCGGCAGGGGTCCAACAACCTTTCATAGTGTCCGGTTATTTTTTGCCCATCATGAAAAACCACAGCAATTTCAATGATTCTGTTGTTGGCAGAAAACCCACCGGTGGTTTCAATATCTACAATGGCATACATGATTAAGGCTTTAAATAAAGGCAATAGTTGGGAAAATCAAAATGGAATGTTTTAATTTCTTTCTTGAATTACTGCCTGCTAATGATTAATATTAAACTTTATTAGTTGGTTTATGATCATTAAAATCGGTCCTGTAGAGGGATTAGACCAACTTATTAATTTTAAAATCAATGAAAGAAAAAGCCGATACCTGGCAAATGGAGTTGACACAAACCAACTGGGAATTTGAAAAATTGCTCAGTTCGTTTGATTTAACCAGGTTGAACCAAAAACCAGATCCGAATCACTGGAGCCCCCTGGAAATCATCCATCACCTGGTTTTGGTCAATACCTCCTATTTCCCCATATTTGATCAGCTGATCGCAAAAACCCACAGGAGCCCCCTTATATCGAAAATCCCCTTCATTGGGCATCAGATGGGGAAACTGATATTGGCTGCCACCAAAAAACCAACGAAAACCAAAACATTTCCAACCTGGGAACCCTCAGGATCCAATTACAACAACGACTTATTGGTGGAGTTTTACAGGCAACAGGATGAACTCTCCGGATATATACAGCAACTGGATCCATTACTGGATCAAAACATCATGATCACTTCTCCTGCAAGCCGCTGGATTTTTTATACCCTGGATGATGCTTTTGAAATCATTCTAAACCATGAGAAAAGACACCTGAAGCAGCTCAAAACCCTCCTGAAATGAAATCCGAAAAAGAAAAAATGTTGGCAGGAGAATTATACCTTGCTTCCGATGAAACCTTATCCCGGGAGAGGCTACATGCCCGGCGACTACTGAAAGCATTGAATGACAGCTTCCCCGATGAATTACAGAAGAGGAATGAAGTCCTGGAAGAACTGCTCGGGAGTAAAGGCCAGGATTTTGGTCTGGAGCCACCCTTTTTCTGCGACTATGGGTACAACATCCATGTAGGGGACCAGGTTTTTTTCAATTTTAACTGTGTCATCCTGGACGTCACTCAGGTCACCATCGGTGACCGTTGCTTGTTTGGGCCAAATGTGCAGATTTATGCTGCCACCCATCCCGTCAATGCGAAGATCAGGGGCAGCCTGCTGGAATTTGGTAAACCTGTCACCATTGGATCCGATGTATGGGTCGGCGGCGGGGCGATCATTTGCCCTGGAGTGAGCATTGGCGATCGCAGCATCATTGCTGCAGGATCAGTGGTTACCAAAGATATTCCTTCAGATGTACTGGCGGGAGGAAATCCCGCCAGGGTCATCAAAAGCATAGAAGATGGTCCAAAATTGGCCTGATCAGTTGTTTTTTTCATGGTTTTCCCGGATTACCCGCCTCAGAATCTTACCCACGTTGGATTTGGGAAGCTCATCGACAAAATAAATTTCCTTGGGCACCTTATAGCTGGTGAGGTTTTCTCTGCTGAATTCAATCAATTCCGCTGCGGTCAGGGCATTGTCATTCTTTACCACATAGGCCACCACCTTTTCGGTAGATTTTTCATCCGGAATTCCGATTACACCTACCTCATTGACGGCATCATGAGCGGCCAGGGCATCTTCTACCTCGTTGGGGTACACATTGAAGCCAGAGACCAAAATCATTTCCTTTTTCCGGTCAACAATCTGTAAAAAGCCATCCTCATCCTGAACCGCTATGTCCC
Source organism: Cyclobacterium sp. SYSU L10401 (assembly GCF_010993705.1). Classification (GTDB taxonomy): domain Bacteria; phylum Bacteroidota; class Bacteroidia; order Cytophagales; family Cyclobacteriaceae; genus Cyclobacterium. Next base: position 708,536 of record NZ_WOFO01000002.1, read on the forward strand.
CGGTTTTAAACCATTCCCCATAAAAAGCATTTTCTGTATCTTCAGGTCGCTGCCAGTAGCCAGGCATGACCTGCGGACCTTTGACACACAATTCTCCCCTTTCACCCAAAGCCAATGATTTTCCTTCATCATCTACAATTTTGACTTCCGTATTGGGTAATGGTACGCCTATGGTACCTAACCTTTCTGTGCCATCTATTGGATTACAGGAGACCACAGGAGAAGTTTCTGTCAGGCCATAACCCTCCGCCAAGGGCGTACCGGTAACTTCTTTCCAGCGCCTGGCCACAGATTTTTGCACGGCCATCCCCCCTCCTACGGCGATCTTCAACGAGCCAAAATCAAGGTCCCGAAAAGCAGCCTGATTGAGCAATCCATTGAAAAGGGTATTCACTCCGGTAAATACACTGAAGCGGTGTTTTTTTAGCTCTTTGCAAAATCCTGGCATATCCCGGGGATTGGTGATCAACACATTGTGGGCACCAATCTTCATCATGGCCAGGCAATTGACCGTCAATGCAAAAATATGGTATAAAGGCAAGGCGGTAATAACGGTTTCCTCCCGCTCTTTGAGTTTGGGTTTCATCCAGGCAGAAATCTGCTGCATGTTGGCCACAATGTTCCCATGGCTCAGCATGGCTCCTTTGGACACCCCGGTCGTGCCTCCGGTATATTGCAAAAAGGCCAGATCTTCCGATTTTAAAGTTGGTTTTTCAAGGGTTTTATTTTCCCCTGCGGCCAGGGCTTTATTGAAGGTCCAGGCTCCGGGCAGGGAATAGGCAGGCACCATTTTCTTGATGTATTTAACCACCAGATTGACAATGGTCCCCTTTAAGCCCCCAAGGAGGTCACCAATTTCAGTAACCACAACATGTTTGATTCCCAATTCTTTATGAATTTTCTCCAGGTTGTGGGCAAAATTTGCCAGAATGATGACCGTCTTGACCCCCGCATCTGAAAATTGATGCTTCATTTCTGAGGCAGTATAGAGCGGATTGGTATTCACCACAATCAGCCCCGCCCTCAGGGCACCAAACATGGCCACCGGATATTGTAGCAGGTTGGGCATCTGAATCCCAATCCTATCTCCCTTTTCCATTTTAAGCTCCTGCTGCAAAAAAGAGGCAAAATGCCTGGATAATTTATCCAACTCATTGAATGAGATGGTCTTACCCATGCATTCATAAGCTACCGCATCCCCATATTTCTGGATGCTTTCTTCAAACAAATCTACCACGCAACTGAATTCATCGGGGTCTATGGTAGTGGGAACAGCTTTTGGGTAAAATTTAAACCATGGAAAGTCCTGCATATCTGATTTTTTGAGGTTATTGAAATGGGCAATGGTACTAAGATATCCAATGTAATGCTTTTTTTAAAATGATTATTCCAATAAGTTGATTTGATGCTTGATTTAAAGAAAATCTCTCTTTCAAAGCAGCTTTGTAGGAAGCCAAGCCAATTCTACTTTATTTTGTTGCCTGACGATAATCCGCACGCTTTCCGGTTCACTGGACCAATGCAGGTTCAATCCCAAACCCGGGAGCTCTGAATTCCGTTTACCTTCCGGATTTACAGCGGTTTTATGGTATCTATTTTCAACCTATAGACAGGAGTTATGTACAGGTTTCTGGCCGGAATAGTTACGGCAATTTTATTATTCTTAATGATCTTTTACTTTGTAAAGGAGAAGAATGAAAAGGAAGAATTACAGCTCAATACTGCTTTACTTGAGCAGGAAATCAAACAAGTAGGAAAGCTTATCGTAACTGAGGGTCATTTCTCGCAGATTTTAAGCTATCAAAATACCCGCAGAAATTACTTCGATATTTTCTCTGCCAATAAGAAAGCCCTGGTAATTGTCAATGCAAAGGTCACCATTGGTTATGACCTGCGCCAGATTCAAACGGAAATTGATCCTGAGCTTCGACAGGTCCGGATTACAAGTATACCTGAACCAGAAGTCAATATTTACCCCGACTTGCAGTACTACGATATCAGCCAGGATTATTTCAATAAGTTTGGTGCAGCGGATTACAACAAAATCAAGGAACGCATCAACAATATCCTGGAGGAAAAAATCAATCAATCTGACCTGAAATCCGACGCCAGGGAACGATTACTTACGGAGTTATCCAGAATTTATATCCTTACCAAAACCATGGGCTGGAGTTTGCATTTTGCAGAAACCACCATCAATTCTCCCGAGGAGCTGCGGGGTTTGGAATTTTGAAAGTTCATGGTACCGGAATACGCTACAATTCCAATTTGTTTACGAAAGCAGGATAGCAAATCCTGGTTATCTGTGTTAATCTGAGTAATCTGTGGTGCACTTTTTTAACCAACCTCAGCCTATCACTCCTCCATTCGCTTTACCGAAATACTCTCCCCCATAACGATACCTATGCCATTCGAGATATTGGAATAGACCTGCACCGGCTGGGCAAAAGGATCCCCATCGTTCCACCATTGCAGGCCGTAGGTAGAATGAAACAGGTAGTAATTCCTTGTCACCGCCTTCAGGGTAAATGACACTTCACCATCCATGTCTTCGGTGAAATAAGAGCCATCAATAAACAAATCGATTTTGGCCTCACTGCCATCAAATAATTTGTCATCAATCAACAACTCCCCATCCGTATTAAAATCCTTTTCATAACTGGGGTTTTTAGGCTCCAGATATAGGGGATAATTGTCTTCATAATATACCAAATTGCCGTCCTGATCCGTGTAAGTATACGTTCTGTAATATTGGGCTGAAATCTCATAATAGTTTTCCCCAGCAGGGTCATCAAAAGTCAACTGAATATCATCCCTTGATGACCAGGAATCCACCTGTACCTGACCTTGATATACGAGGTTTTTGATGGGAACCCTTATTGGAATAATCTCGGTGGCAGTGACCGGCTCATATCCCGCTACCAGCACTTCAATCTTGTATTCATTCCCCTCCACAATCATGTGGTCCAGGCTAATGTGCTCTCCGGTGGCTTCATCAAAACTGAGCGGATAAGTTTCTCCCTGGTGGATCAGCTTTACCTCAGCATCCCTAACGGGCTCAAACTCCCAATTGTTATCCAGAATATGCTTACTGTAGGTTACCCGCACTTTTGGAAAGGTATTGTGTGCAAGAATGGAATTGACCGTAACCTGGGGCTTCTCGAAAGGAATATCAATATCCACCGTGGTCTCACAGGAGGAATAGATAAAAAGAACCGCAAGGATCACCAGAAATCGGAAAATTTTAAATGTTTGTGGAACAGCCATACATTAGAATTTAAAACTATAGGAAAAGGAAGGGATAACGGGAAAAAGGCTGTATTGCATCACTTTCCGGTTGCCCTGATTGTCACTGCCCAGGTCCATAAAGAATGGATTCATGCGATTGTATACATTATAAATGCCCAGGGTCCATTTTCTTTCCCCCCAGCTTTTGGTTTTCCACCAGCTGAAACTCAAATCCAGCCGGTGGTAATCCCTGTTCCTGAAATTATTCCTGCTTTCGTAATATTCTACGTTGGGCCTGGAAAAACCTCCAAACCTGCTTACCTCCAATCCCTCGTAGCGCTGCGTAGGTAGAGAAACCGCATTGCCGGTACCATAGACCCAGGCCAGGGAAAAATCCTTATTGTCCCTCCACTCATGGGTGAGGGCAAAACTTACATCATGCCTGCGGTCATACTTGTAGGGAAACCATTCGCCAAAATTAACCTCATCAAATCTCCTCTCGGTATTGGAAAGGGTATATCCCAACCATCCGGAGACCTTTCCAACTTTTCGCTGAACCAGGAATTCGGCCCCATAGCTCCTGCCCTCACCTACAGCTACCTTGTCCTGCCAGTCCTCATCCAGGTTGAGGTAAGTGGCTCCATCCTTGTATTCAATCAATCCATCCATGGTTTTGTAGTAAGCTTCCAGCGTTATTTCAAAACCCTTGAAATTACGTACTCCTCCCAAAGCCACCTGCATGGCTTCCTGAGGTCCAATATTTGGGGTGGCCGGCACCCACAAGTCGGTGGGCAGACCCAATCCTGCATTGGTCAACAGGTGAATAAACTGGGTCATGGTTACAAAGGAAGCTTTCAGAGAGGTGCTTGAATTGACCAGGTACCTGGCTGCAATCCTTGGCTGCAGGCTGTTGTAATGTTGGTCTTCAGTAAGGAAACCGGAATAATGTAGTCCCAGGTTGGCTTTTAACCTGGAACTGAGATTGATATCATCTTCTGCATACAGGGCATATTCCAGAGAATTGAGTTCATCCGCACCCAATCTCAGGTCATTTTCTGCTTCGCTGCTTTTGCTGGCATATACCCCCGGAGAAAACTTATGGAAAATCACATTGGTACCAAACCGTATATAATGGTCCGGGTTGGGAATATAGTCGAAATCGGATTTGACCGCCCAATCCCGGATGCCTGAAAAATACTGCTCCGAGTAAACATTGGTTTCATTGACACCAGCTCCCGTGATTTTCTCCTCATAATTACTAAACAGGTCAAACTTGTAGCGGCTATGGGTGAAGGTATGGTTGCTGAACAATCGGCTGTTGATGACATTGTTCCAACGCAGAGCGGTGATGAAATTACCCCATTTCAGGCCGAACTCTTCATCGTAATCCGTCCTTTCATTGTTATTGACATAGAAGTCCTTGTATCTGGAATAAGCCTTGTCGTCTCCTGAATAAACACTCAGGTACAGCCTGTTTTTATCGTTGACCACATGGTTGATTTTGCCGTTCAGGTCATAAAAATAATAGCCTACATTCTCATCTCCTTGGGTGGCCGCCTTGATGATGGGTCTGGCCAGGATATCCAGATAGGTTCTCCTGGCTGAAAAGATAAAGGATGTCTGATCTTTTTTGATGGGTCCTTCCACAGTCACCTTGGAGGCAATCAAGCCAATAGAACCTTCTCCTTTAAATTCCTGCATGTTGCCTTCTTTCATGCTTACGTCAATCACAGAAGATAACCGGCCACCATATCTTGAAGGGAAGCCCCCTTTGATCAACTCCACATTATTGATGGCATCGGCATTGAAGATGGAGAAGAAGCCGAAAAGATGGGAAGCATTGTAAACCGGAACTCCGTCCAGCAGGATCAGGTTTTGGTCAGGTCCCCCTCCCCTGACATACAGGCCGCTTCCTCCCTCAGTACCCGATTGCACTCCGGGCAGCAACTGTAATACTTTAAATACATCCACCTCTCCCATCAGGGCCGGCAATTCCTTGATTTGCTTGATCGGAACGTTGATGGAACTCATCCGGCTCACTTCCTGGATCTGGTCCATTTCAGCTGCAGACACCACTACTTCCTCCAGGTTGCCATCAGGTATCAAACTCAGGTTGATCACCGTATCTTTGGATGCTTTTAACCTGACATGCCGGGTCTGAAAGCCAACAAAACTAAAAAACAGGTCAAGACTGTCACTGGAAGTGGTATAGCTGTAGAAACCAAACTGGTTGGCTACTGTACCTTTTTGCGAAATTTTATCATAAATATTCGCTCCTATCAGGTGCTCGCCCGTGCCCTGTTCTTTGATGGTGCCGCTAATGGTTATTTTTTGGGCTAGACCAGGTAGGTTTAAACCAAAAAAGAAAAGTATAAAAATAAAATTTTTCATTTGATCAACACCGTAAATTAACAAAACAATAACCTGAAAATTTTTGCAAATTTAATTGAATTAACTAAAATCAAATTAGTTTTTGAAAATAATTAATCCTTCATGACTTCCTCCAGCAGGACACATTCCTACGATGAGCTGCTAAATTAGCCATGGGTAAATCACCTATAAATAATTTTCTAAAGCACCTGAATTTACCCGTTTAGCCTCTATGTATTGGACGAAGGGAAACCCTATATTGCTACATGGCTTTCGATTTTTTTAGGAAAAGGAAATGGATACAGCATCACATTCCCGGGATACCCTGGATCCGATTTGTCTGCTTTCAATTGGTGCTAGTGAAACCTTTTTCTCAGAAAGACCAATGCCCCGAAACCCAACCCGGCGAGCAGCATCAACAGCAAACCCTGGAGCGGATTTCCCAATAAAAAACTACCGGTGCCAAACAAAAAGGCATAGACGCCTGTAATACCCGAAGCAAATGCCAATACCGCCGCCTGAAAATCAAAATAACCGGAAACAGCTGCACGTTCTCCCATTACCTTCATCCATCCGTAAACCCTTTTCCATCCCGGACCAGGGGCATTAGTTTTGCGGACAAAGGCCTTCAACACCCCTTTATCCGTAGCAGGTGTCAGAAATGATACCAGGATCCAACTGGCTGTGGTAATCAGGACACCGGTAATCAACTCTGCGGAATTGGACAATGGATCAAAAAAATGATCGTGAAGACAAGCAAAATACAGGGCTATCAAAAAGGAAACTGCCATCGCCACGATCTCACTCAGGGCATTGATCCGCCACCAATACCACCTCAAAATATAAATCAATCCCGTACCTGCTCCAATCTGCAACAAAATCCCAAAAGTCTGCAGGGCATTTTCCAACTGCAGGGCCACATAACCTCCCAATACCATGATCAGTACCGTAGAAAGCCGGCCTATGGCAATCAGGTGCTTTTGTGAAGCACCGGGACGAATAAATCTCAGGTAAAAATCATTGACCACATAGGAAGAACCCAGGTTCAGCATCGTGGACAGGGTGGACATGTAGGCCGCCACCAAAGAAGTCACCACCAGGCCCATAATCCCCACCGGCATAAAGGATAGCATGGCCGGATAAGCCATATCATCCTGAACAATCGAAGGGTCAACACCCGGGAAGGCCTGTTGCAGGGCCTGCAAATCAGGGAAAACAATGATACTGCACAAGGCCACAATGATCCAGGGCCAGGGACGGATGGCATAATGGACTATGGTAAAAAACATGACGGAAGAAAGGGCGTTTTTTTCGTCTTTTGCCGCCAACATCCGCTGAACAATAAAACCGCCCCCTCCAGGTTCAGAGCCGGGATACCATACCGACCACCATTGGATAAACAGCGGTATCAAAAACACGGTGAGGAATATCTCCGTATTGGAAAAATCGGGTATAAAATTCAGCTTCTCCACCAGCATTTCATGGTTTACCAAATTTTCCAAACCTCCTACTGCAGGATGATTTACGGCTATCCAGGCGGCGGCCGTGGCACCTGCCAGGGATAAAATAAACTGGATAAAATCCGTAAATACAACCCCCCTTAATCCTCCCAGGGAGCTATAGATCACCGTGACCAGGCCTGAAACCATCAGGGTGGCCATGGGACTGATTCCCAGCAAGACAGTCCCGATTTTGATAGCCGCCAGGGATACGCCTGAAATGATGACGATGTTAAAGAAAACACCCAGATAGATGGCCCGAAAGCCCCTGAGAAAGGAAGCTGCCTTGCCACTGTACCTCAATTCGTAAAATTCAATATCCGTCAGTACTCCGGATCTCTTCCAGAGTTTGGCAAAGAAAAACACCGTGAGCATGCCCGTCAGCAAAAAACTCCACCATACCCAGTTGCCTGAAATGCCATTTTTCCGGACGATATCGGTTACCAGGTTGGGTGTATCTGTGGAAAAGGTGGTGGCCACCATGGAAGTCCCCAAAACCCACCAGGGCAAGTTGCCTCCGGCCTTAAAAAACTCATTGATGTTTTTGGCTGACTTCCTGGAGCTATACAAGCCTATACCCAAAGAAAGGATGAAAAACAAAACCAAAATCAGCCAATCTACCCCTTGTAATAACATATCGGGAAGATAAGGGTTAATGGTTAAAAAATTATCAGGAGGGTAAATCTTTAACTTTAGCTGAAATATGGTCGGGTAATGGAGAAAAGTTTCGCCTCGTGATTTGCTTTCCCGAGGCTTTATCACTGGGTTATTCCCATTCAGCTCCATCAGTACTCCTTTACAGGGATCGCTGTCCCCGTTTTTCCTTAACCGTCCACCACTCCAGCGTTTGCGCTAAATGCAGCGTAAGGTGGTTTGATGGCTGCTCCGGCAAGCTGCCATCGGAAGGCCTATCCTTTGGATCTCCAAAGGTCTTCCATCCATTTCAAAGCATCCATTCCCTTGGGAATGATTCAAGCCACACGCAGTTTGAAGCTTGGAGGCGGTGGGCATATTCGGAGCCCTTTTCTTTCTGTCCTGACCGAGTATTATTAAGAGTGCTTAATAAAAACCCCGCTGGATCCAAGGTGATGTAATAGCGCATATTTGGTTTTCAAACTTCAATGGAAATTTTGACTTTTCCTCCCAATCCTTTTTCTACTATGTCGAAGAGTGTTTTAAGTGTCAGGTTACTTCCGTTATTTTCGACTCTTGAAATGTAGGTTCTTTTCTTGTCTACTAATTCCGCCAATTGCTCCTGAGTCAAATTCCTGTCCTCCCTGGCTTTCTTTAATAATACCCCGATCTTAAATGATTCAAAATCTCTTTCAAGTTCGTCTCTTCGTGATGTGCCTTTCATTCCATACACATCATCTTTTATGGTTTTTCAGCTTTTTGTATTCATTGCTTTTTTCTTTTCTTGTTTTCGGATTCTTTTTCGGCAAAGTATTGGTCCATCAACTTACTCGCCTTTTCAATTTCCTTTGGGGGTGTCTTTTGTGACTTTTTTTGAAAGCCATTTTTTTTTTAATGAATTTCAAATGTCTCCGTTGACAGTCATTGGCTCTAACTTGCGTATCTAACAACCAAAGGTATACCTGTCCACAATTAGTTTGCTGGATCTGTATACTTCCGGGGTATGTTATTGCAATTACCAGCTCCACCAAGCCCTACTCTTTTCATTCCGCTTTCAAATTAATCATTTCGGATAAGGAGACAAGCAGCATTTCAATATTTTTTGAATACCAGCGATCAAGCAAGTAGGCTATCCGGAATTCAACCTGCGGTTCATGCTAAAAACCGCATGAGCCATTACACCAAAACTACCGTAGCACACTCAAGCCCTGTAGAGGCAAAATATTTTCCCTCATTCTCTCAAAAAAATCCCTCCTCAAAATCACCCGCCAAATGATCATTGGTGCGCTTCATTTCTCTGAGGAGCTGATCCTTTAACCTAGCGGCAATCTCCTGGTAGGCCGGATCATCCATCAGGTTGTTAAGTCCATCAGGATCTTTAGCAAAATCATAGAGCTCTTCGGGAACGCGATAGTCATACATCTGCAGCCGCTCTGCTACTGCTGCATCTTCTGCCGCTGCTTCTTTCATGGCCGCATAGGTCCTTCCACTGGCAGCATCCCCCCGGATTTGGTGTTCCCCGTCACTCCAGAAATTGACGATATAGCCATAATCACCCTCCTGTACGCAGCGCATGGAATAATCTATTCCGGCAAAAATGCGGTGAAATTCGGTGAATACCCGGGTCCTGTTTTTTTGGGTTTTGCCCTTTAGTACCGGAAGAAAAGAAGTACCATCCATATCCGGGACCACCGGTAAGTGGAGGGCATGAAGGATGGTAGGCATAAAATCAATTCCTGAAATAAAATGGGTGCTATCCACTTTTCCTCCCGGGATTTCACCTGGCCAGCTGACGATCCATGGGGTCTTGTTGCTATTCAGGTAACAGTTTGACTTGGCAAAGGGCAAAGCCATGCCATTATCACTGATAAACATGACCATTGTATTTTCTGCCATGCCGGAATCGTCAAGGGCCTGCATCAGAGCACCAACGGTCTGGTCCAGGCGGTAAACCGAGGTATAATACTCCGCTATTTCACGCCTGATTTCAGGCAGGTCTGGCAGAAATTCCGGCACTGTAACCTCCTCCGGCTGGATGGTTCGGGTAACTACCGGCAAGTCATCTCCCCACAGCCTTTTTTCCTGCTCACTACCGGCAAACGGTCGGTGGGGGTCATGGCTATTGGCCATCAGAAAAAAGGGCTTGTCTTCTTTCCTCGACTTGTTGAAAAATGCCATGGCATGTTGGTAATACAAATCCGGGTCCCTGCCTATACCCAGGCCTGATGACAGGTCACCTTCGCGGACATAATAATCCCAGGAAAATTTTTCGGTAGGTTTCAGGTGTATTTCCTTTCCCAAAATCCCATTCAGGTATCCTGCTCTGGTAAGCTGCTCCTGCAGGGTAGGAACAGCCTCATCTATGGGATCGAAGGCCAGCGCACCATTGGTGTGGGGATACCTGCCTGTCATGATGGACTGACGGGAGGGTTGGCAAACAGCTATATTCACGAATGCATTGGTAAAACGCATGCCTTCTCCAGCCAGCTTGTCCAGATTTGGAGTAATATCAGACACCGTACAACCATAAACACCAACAGAATTGTAATTCAGGTCGTCAGCGGTGATCAATAAAACATTGGTGGGATGGTAATCCGTTTGCTTTTTTTCAACCGGGTCACCGCAGGAAAAAATCACCCAAATGAGTAATAACAAAAGGGGATAACTGGTACTGGTTTTTTTATACATCCTTATTTTTTGATTTACTGATGAAAACTTTTTTTCTTGGGAAATTTCAAGATATCATTTTTACACCTGATTTCCAGTCTTGTTTCTCCCGGGTCAGGAAAATGCTTAGCTGGAAATGCGTATGGTATAGGTTCCTGCTTCCAGTTTAAAATTTCCGGATGCCAGGCCATTGATATTTTCAGGATTAAAGCCTTGCTCCATTCTCTCCAGGAGCAATTTCTGGTCAGGCTCAACCTCCAGAGAAACCCGGGCGCTACTACCAGTGGGGATCTTCAGTTCATAGGTAACCTCTCCCGATGACCCTTTCTTCCAATTGGAGACGATTTCCCCATAAGGGGAATGGTATTCGGTAGCTATGGACTCCAATTTATCCGGTACCCGGGGTGCCAGTACAAATTCCCGAAACCCCGGATAATCCGGATCAGGACGAATCCCACCCAGCCAACGGAAATACCACTCGGTCACCGAACCAAACATGGGATGGCAATTGGTGAAAGTGTTATCACTTTCCTTCCAGGTTTCCCAAATGGTTGTGGCCCCCCTTTCTATCATATGACCCCAACCCGGATATTGGGTACTGTTTACGATAGCATATACCTCATTGATAGAAGCATGCTCAGAGAGGGTTTCCAGAACGTATTTGGTCCCAAAAATACCGGTATTGAAATGTCCCGAAGGTCCGTTTTGAACTGCCTGTACCAGAGAGTCTCGGGCTGCATCCAGATCCTGTTCGGGAATGATATCATGGTACAGCAAGGTGGAAAACAAGGTTTGCTTGTTTATTTCTTCTACCACCGGCTGCTCCCAAAAGGTCGCCTTGATCTGATTTTTCAGATTTTCTGCCAATGCTCCGAAATGCTCCTCATTTTGCTTATCCCCCATCTTTGCGGCAAATGTTTTCATGATACGGGCACATTGCAGGTAATGGGCGGTACCTGTCAGTTGTACCGGCACGGGCTCCAGGGATTCATGGTCGCTCAAACCGGCGTCGACCAGCCCTTCCGGATGGATTCTGCCTGCTTTTTCCATCCATTGAAGGTTTAGCTCATAAAGTTCCTCCACCAGATCGGTATCGTTGTAATAGAGGTAGAGGTAATACTGGGTGATCAGGAAAGCAGATTCCCAGCTGATCCCACAATATTTAATCCCGGCATAGGGAGCCGTATCCACAAAAGTCGAATCATTCATGGCATCCACCCAGTCGTAAACTGTCTTTCGATAAAAGTCCTTCATATCAAAATTGTAAATAAAGGATTCACTGGTAGCATTGAGGTCCCCTCCATATCCAAACTTTTCCCTCACGGCACAATCAGACTGAACACTGATCAGGTTGGATAAAAAGGTCCTTTCGGTCGCCTCTTGAATATCATTGAGCAAGGCATTGGAACTGGTAAACTGATTTTCCCGGTCTACCTGCGTGTGGAAATACAGCCCGGTGATGTCTGAAAGCCGGGGTGGTTCCTTTAGTCCTTTGATTTCCATGTACCGGAAGGTATGGTACGTAAAGTCAGGACTAAACCAGGCAGGGGTATCCCCCAGTATGAAACTGCTCGTCTGCCAGGCCACTTCAGGGGCACCGGGACCACCTATTCCTTCCCTTTTTATCTGACCTACCACAGTGGTCATGGGATTGAGCGAGCCGTCTTCATATACCCTTTCTCCAAACCTCAGGCTTACGGTATCCCCCGGGTTCCCGGATAGTTTTATCCGGTAAGTTCCGGTGAAGTTCACCCCCATATCCACCATATAAACTCCTTCTTCCTGGGTATAAATCGAGTCAGGGCTAATCTCCTCCCTTACCTGAACCGGAGGGAAAAAGGCAGCTTGCAGCCTGCCACCGGGTCCCTTGCCTGTCTGTGCTGCCTGCCAGGCCTCATCATCAAAGCCGGGAGTATCCCATCCGTCTATTTCCTGTCGTTGGTCATAAGCTACCCCGATGTACACACTGTTTTTGAGCAGCGGGCCGTAGTTATATTTCCAGGAATCATCGGAATGAATTTCTTTGCGGGTACCATCCTGATAAAAAATAAGTAGCCTTGCAATAAAGGTAGGCTTACCTACCTGTAAATCTTCTCTGGGATTTCTTCTGCCCCATTTTCTCAGTGGAAGGGGATTGTAGAAGCCGTTTCCCAGGCTTACACCCAGGCAATTGTCTCCTTCTTTAATCTGGGAGGTTAAATCGTATTCCGTGAAGTAAATCCGCTTGCTGTAGTCCGTCCAGGCGGGATCCAGTATATTTTTCCCGATGGGCTGTCCATTGATACTCGCCTTGTAGTAGCCGGCTGATGTAATGAAGAGCTTTGCGCTGTCAATATGATCGGTCAGGTTAAACTCCTTTCTGAAAAGTGGGGCCGGGCGAGTTAAATAAAAAAGGGAATCACTTTCAGGAAGCTGTTCTGCCACCTGTATCCATTCGGCCTCCGTATCCTCGCAAAGTCCACAATCCGGCCGGTTTTTAGGGGACTCCCGGCAGGATACGGTAAGCAATACCAGAAATGACCAGCACAGGCCAATTGTTTTATTTACCATTAATTGTAACGCTTTCATTGGTCTATTTTTATTATTATTCAAAATTCCCGCTCCTACTTATGATTTATTCTGCCTAAACACGTTTTTATCATTTATTAGTCCCTTAACCAGTTTTCCGGAAAATAAAGCGTCTGGATCCGTTTAATCTGCTCAATAGATTGTGCCGCGTATGCTTCATCCCAATCTGAATAGATAAATGCCATGTCCCGCTCCAGATCATGACCATCCGCTGAAGGATGTCCTTCTTTCGGAAACATCAATTTCGCATGTACCTGTGCCTGTGCCAGTGTCTTGGGAAGGATGGATTTATAATGCTCCAGTGTTGCAAAAATTTCCCTGGATGGGTTTAATCCGGCTGCTTCAAGGCTGTCAGCCAAGGTGTTGTCATTTTCCGGGGGCCTACCCCAAAAGTGCAGCAGTGGGCGGAGATCGGCACCTGCCGAAACAGACATCCGCAAAATTCTTTCATCGGTAGGATGGTGCGTTTTTTTAATGACAATTCCCCGGTTATAATCCTCATTCACTTTTTTAAACATATCCCCCAGGGCATCCCATCCAAATAGGCGAACCACCTGCACATATTTGCCATGCCCCCGGTGCTGGTAGGACATGCGGTCCCTGTTCAAGGGCTGATTGTTTCTGAAGGGTTCCGTTACCATTAAATTGATAGCAGCCATGTCCAGGTCTACATCCAGGCGATTACTTATCGACCAACCGAAAGCAGAATCCAGCTCCAATCCAAATCCATGATTGGCAACTGCTACATGCAATAGGTTGACAATAGATTCTGTTTCATTTTCAAAAAACGAGGGAACGTGTGAGTGTCCCATTTCATGGAAAATGACCCATGGCTGCTTTACAGGTGATTGGAGCATTACCTGAGTTCCCTTACCATTTGTTTCTGCTGTCGGGTCATAGGTGACATTGATCTCCGGGTAACCCGGCGCATGCACCCCTGCACGCATGATTGCATCTACCTGACGGAACATGAAATGCGTTCCCTGCAACCTGGGCTTGCCTAGCAGATCGCTGACGGCATCCATGGCCCTGTCATAGTCGTTGAGCATGGTTTCGGGATCATCAAAATCATAAATCCAGCTGGAAGGCACCTGCATGAGAAATTTGTCTGATTCAAAATCGGCCCAGGCTCCGGGATGGTGGCGTTCGGTTTCTTTCCAGTCTTCAAGGCTTGTTTGGTTATAATCCCTTGTAGAAAAATAAGGAGACCGCACAGCTCCGGTGATTTCCAATTCGATGATGCCATCCTCTTTTCCTTCCGGGACTTCAAAATAGATGTTCCCGCCAAGGGGAGAACCCACCGTGATGTTTTCGTCTACCACAGGATAGATGATGGTTGCCCTGTCAAGTCTTGCCATTCTATTGCGGTACCGCAAATCCCAGAAATGTGTTCCAACCCGGATGGTATACCCCTTGTTTACGACTGCCGGAGGTACTTTAATTTTAACAATCGTGCCTGGTGCTACGTAGGTTCCTGTAGGCCGGCGGGAATAGGCATCCTGGTGAAAGTAAATGGGCGTTCCCCAGTTTGGTTTCTGTGATGCTTTTACCTTAACCCGGTAAACATTATCCGGATCCTTTGGAGGATTAACTTCTCCTGGAAAATAAGCCGCCGACTTGAACCTGGCTCCATGATAAACCTGCGGAAATTCTTCCAGCTTTGCAGCACTGTAACTGCGGGTAATGGCATCCATGATATAAAAAAGTGTGTAATGAATCTCCATACCGGGCTGTACCTCCCTGGGTAACATTATTTTTTTTCCTTGGATATCGAATAAGGGTCTGGCCGTCTCCTCGTAGGTACTTACCAGGTCAAAAGCCTGCTCAATGATTTCCTTTTTGATGCCAATCGCTGAAATATTGGCTTGAATAATGGAGTCCTGTAGGGTAATCTCTTCTGGCCTAAGTACTGATTCCCCTGTCAAATGCTTCTTAAGTTTTGAAAAAGCCAGTTTAAGACTAGCGGAAGGGGTCTCCACATCCATTTTACTGATCGTTTGATACCATGCTTCTTCCACTTGTGCCGAACTCGGACCTCCAAAAAACTGTCCCCGTGAAAAAACCATCGGCCCAACCTGATTAAACAGGTATTTGTAATTCCCATCGCTGCCAAAAGCAACATTGGTTGGCTCCACAAAATACTGTTCCGGTTCACATTCCAGGTAGCCGGCTGGTCCCTGAGCCAATGTACTTATGGCGATTGAAAAAATCGGAAGAAATAGTAACATGCCCTTTAGGGATCGTTGAGGTATAAGTAACTTAAATTTCATCTGTTTATAATTGTCTCTAAATGGTCAGATGCCTGTCCCGATCCTTAATCGGGAGAATCTCGCATGTTTGATAGTCATCTCTCCGTGTGTCGCTAGCGACATGCTCGATTTCATGTGTTTATAATTGTCTTTAAATGGTCAGAACTTGTCCCGATTTATCGGGGTGGAATCTTCGCATGATTTATAATCATCCCTTTGTGTGACGATTGCGTCATGCTCGATTTCATGTGATTACTATTTGCTTTTCAAGGACCATAACTCTTCTCTACTGAAAGTTCCCGACCTTCGAGGGCATCCCTCTATGGGCAGCCTTCATCCTATCTGGTTTTTACAAAATTTCAGACCATTATTGGTTTGAATTACGAATAAGCTCAATCGACTTCTCAGCAGCATTTTTTAAAATAATACGGGGCAACCTGACTTTTGCGGCTTCATTGAGAAATCTCAGATGTGATGCATTGCCACTTTCCCCGGTGGCGATAAGTGACTCCGCCCTAACCAGGAAGCTGTCATCCGTTTCGTAAATACACCTGAAATCACCTATCATGGAAGAGTCTTTTAGGTTAATTTTTCCAGAATAAATTGTTTGCATAACAAATAGGCTAATGAATAATCTATAAATTTATCAAGTTGCACCGGAGAAAGCATCCAGTATTTTAACCAAAATGTGTAGTATTTTAACTGTTCAAATAGCCATCCCAAAGCTGACAACTGAAAAACCTTCACATCACGAAGCCGGATCCTAACTGGAATCACCATCCTACTGTCCCCATTCAAAACCGAAATGTAAATCGATAAAAAAACCATGTAAAGGAAAAAGCACTATCCCATATTTATTGCGAATAATTTGCAGGAATTTACTATATTCACTCAGTGGTTTTTTTAGATTAATTCTGCTGATCTGCGGTGCTTCAGGTGTCGATTATTCAGTTCTGAACCGTTATTGGAAATAGTTAGAACCAAAAGAGGCGGTATATTTAATAAACCCGCAAAAAGCTTTTATTACCCTTTACCTGCTTCCGTTGATGAATGTCATAGGATAATGAACTTCTGCTTTGCATATAGCATCCATTTTCCCAGTAGGTAGAAAAACAATATCAAATGACTGTAATTAAGAAAAACTCCTTGTATGGGCATCGGCCTAAAGGAACATGCCTATCCTATTTTAGTTGTAAGAATCCGGCGGATACCAGAACAGTGTCTTTGGTTCTTTCATTTATACTCTTGTTCTTTTTCACCGCTGTTACTGCACAGAATACTAGAGATAAATCCTACGAGAGTAAGATCCGAAAGGCAAATGTTGGCGGATACATGATTACTCAAAGGGAAAAGGTTGATGAATCATACAATGCAGGCTACTCCATGTATGCAGCGGCTTGGCCTTTATTAAGGGAATATTCAGGAAGGAGTTTTCAATCAGGCTTGTTTGGTACCTGGATGCACCCGCAGTATGACGGGCCTTTGCCAGTAGAAAAGTTGTATACGGATATTGAAGGAGGTCTTGGCTGGTGGCGTGATACCGAGTATGCAACAACAACGCCTAAATTCATAATGGGCGGTGTACAACTTAATTTTGCCGGATGGGCCAACGGTCCGGGAGCAGGTAGAGGAAGGGACTGGAGCGATCCGAGAGGGAAATACGGCGTAGCTCAACTGAGTCCATGGCTACTCTGGCCTCCTGATGGTCTGAATCTCAAACAAGGCACCAGTGGTGAGTTATTTGGTAGCGGATACCTGCCTTTACCGCTGACTAAGCCGACACCTACCACCGCAGGTACAGCTGTACCCACTGGCAATCAGTGCTGGACCTTATTTTTAAATACCGGAAATTTTAAGGGCCCCGTGGCATTCTTTACCCCATATTTCTGGAGTCAAGCATCAGTAGAAGACCCTCGTCTGAGTGGACTGTTTTTAGATCAACGTCCCTCAGAACCAAATAAGGCTTTTCAAATGGAAACCCAGCATATTCACTCCTATGAAGCCACTGACTCCAACGGTCAAACGTATGCACGTATGGCTCCGACGCAATATCCGGCTGGGCCAGATGGCAACTCGGATCTGCTTCACCGCCTGATGGTCTATAAAAAGGAGTCCCTTTGGGACGATGTCGAAGCATGGTTTGACGGAGGTGATGCTGTTGATGGGAAAATAAATGTGGAGCATGCGCTCATGCAGAAGTTTAACAAAGGTGTCAGGTCTAACTGGAAATTTTACGGAGAGCATATTCCCAAGGACAAACGTGCCTTAATGAATATTACTTCCTACATGGACGCAAATGTCACTGATTCTGCTACCTTAAGGGTTCGCTGGGAAGGAGACCTGATTACAAAAAGAAAAACAAATAGCCATGACCTGATCACACTTCCTGAATACTATAAAATGGAGAAATCCAGCGAGGACGATATGGGGCAATGGGTGGCAGTGGCTCCGAGTGATGTTCCTGCTGAAACAGGACTCCATAATGTGAGCTTTAATAGAGCTGAAGATGACAGGCCCTCCCTTACCTATGTTACACCTGAGGAGGAAGAAAGCAGCTGGAAAAACCCGGGCCCGGCAGCTGGGCCTTTCAAGGCAAAACTGGGAGATGGCAGTACCCTTACCTATTACTGGTATCGATTTGCCGACCAACCTGCCTTGCTCAATGCAGATTTGAGTAAAGCAGCACGTGAAGAAATGCAAAGAAGGGTGGAACTGCTGCACAAGCATTGGAAAAAAGACCAGGAATACCTGCCTCCACCTTTGATAGGAGAGTTAGCCGATGTTGACCCAGCCTTGATCGTCAGTCCACCAGCGGGTATGGAGGTAGGATATGTGCCTATAGTTACAAAACAGGGATTGGAATAATGGGTCCATTCGGAACCGAAACCCATAATTGGAGAAAATTATGATAAAAAACGTAAAAATATTACTCTTAATTGTAATGATTTTCCTGGTAAAGGCCTCTCTACTCTCGAATGTCGCCAACTGTCAGTCAATTTCATCCCAGACTTATCGTCAGGTTGAAGTCCCTGAGCCCACTAAAGAGAAGCTGAAGGATATTTATGAAGAAAATATTTTTTCACCCAATTCATTCAATGGAAAATGGCTTCCTGATGGTTCGGCTTACCTTCTACTTGAAAATCTATCGGGAGAGGATGCAAAGTCACTGGTGAATTATGATGTGCCCGGGGGCAAGCGAACAGTACTGATTTCCCCAGAGGATTTTGACAGGTTTGGTTATTCAGTCCCTTTTATCATTGAAAACTATGTTTTGTCTTCGGAGGGTGACAAAATTTTAGTAGAAATGTCCGGTAAGGACGACGATTACACCGGGTCCGATTATTGGATGGTGGATCGGAAAACAGGTGCCAATGAAAAAGTTGTGGCCGGAGCAAATAACCGTATTTCTCCGGATGGCACCCAAATTCTCTACACTGAACAGGGCGATCTTTATGTGTATAGCCTGATTAGTAAAAATACTACCAGAATTACGTATGATGCCAATTCGGAAACGGTTACCAACGGCAGGGCTGTCTGGAGTCCTGATGGTATGCATATCGCATTTGTTCAATCCGATGTGAAAGAGGTGAGAAAAAGAACTTCCTTGGTTCCAGGTGATCCTTCTTATCCGGAAATAAAAGAGCAGCGATTTGCACGGGTCGGGGGAGACATTGCTGTATTGCGGGTGGGTGTTGTGGACACATCAGGACAAGAGACCCGATGGTTGCCAATACCAATCCCAAAAGAAGGATATTATCTTGGAGAGGTAAGCTGGGCAGGAAATTCGGAGGAGGTACTTGTGGAAAAAAGAAGCCGATTCAGGGACCAGAGACAATTTTTGATTGCCGACATAAACAATGGAGGTATAAGTACTATTTACGAAGAATCTGATCCGGCATGGGTGGTAGCAAGTTATCGAACTAACGGAGGAGTGGATTGGATTACTGATACCCGCAATTTTATTGTCCTAACTGAAAAGGATGGCTGGAGACACGCCTATTTGATGTCTTCTGAAGGAAAGAAAGAGATATTATTGACACCGGGAGATTATGATGTCATCGGAAGGGCAGGTATGGATGAGGATAAAGGGTGGTTTTACTATTATGCCTCTCCTGACAATGGGACCCAAAAGTATTTGTACCGGACACGGGTGGACGGAAAAGGAAAAGCGGAAAGGATAACTCCAATAGATCAGCCGGGGACGCACAGTTATACGATCTCTCCTGAAGGGAACTGGGCATTTCATACTTTTTCTTCAGCAAATACACCTCCTGTAACGGAACTTGTCAGTCTACCGGAGCATAAAGTGGAACGTGTACTTGAAGGTAACATTGAGCTCAATGAAAAAGTCAAATTGCTGGATCCTCAGCCAAAAGAGTTTTTAAGCCTTGATATAGGCAATGGCGTGGTTATGGATGCCTGGATGATCAAGCCTTCCGATTTTGATCCGGCTGCCAAATACCCTGTTTTTGTGTATGTTTATGGCGAACCTCACGGGCAAACGGTAATGGATTCCTGGAGACATGCCATGACTGATTATCACCGTGTTATCGCCGATCTGGGATATCTGGTAGTGTCATTTGACAACCGGGGAACCCCATCCCCAAAGGGAGCAGCATGGCGAAGGGCGGTAGCCGGAAGTTTAGGTCCCCTGTCAAGCGATGAACAGGCAGCAGCATTACAGGAATTAGTGCGGACCAGGCCCTATGTTGACCTTAGCCGGGTAGGGATCTGGGGATGGAGCGGCGGCGGGTCCAATACCTTAAATGCAATGTTTCGTAAACCGGAAGTATATGATGTGGGAATCGCTGTTGCACCTAAGGCACAACCGCATCTTTACAACGCCTGGTTTCAGGAGATATACATGAAAACTCCTGAGGTGAATCCTGAAGGATACCGCAAATCGGCACCAATAAACTTCGCAGAAGGATTAAAGGGGGATCTTTTGATCATTCACGGAACAGGGGAAACCAACACCCACCTTGAAATTACCGAGGGGCTGGTGGATCGCCTGATCGAATTGGGTAAGCCATTTGACTATATGGCCTATCCCAACCGAAATCATGGTCTGAGTGAGGGAAAAGGCACTTCACTGCATTTGAGGCTTTATATGGTGAGGTATTTGCTTAACCATTTACCGGCAGGGCCCCGGTAAACTTCATTTAGACCAATTGGGTAGGGTACAATTTTAAAAAAGCTGCTTGGGGAATTTGATCCGCCACATAGTTCCAAATTGAATGCATATGAATTCAGGTAACGATACAATCAATAAACGCTACTCTTATTAAATAATGGAAAAACATCCGGCAAATATTCTGAGAATTGGTCTATTCGGGTCCATAATTAGCCTATTACTTTTCACAGCATTTAAGCCGAAAAGCTCTGAGCCTTTAAAAGTATTTATTCTTGCAGGACAATCCAATATGGTAGGTCATGGGGAGGTTGAAAAGGGAGATCGGGGAAACCTGAACTATTTGGTTGAAAATGATAAAAAGGGAGAATACCGGCACCTGGTAAATGAAAAAGGTGACTGGGAGGTACGGGAGGATGTATTTATTTACTTTAACCACCAGGAAAAAATTCATACGGGTGGATTGACAGTTGGCTACGGTGCCAATGAAAATACAATCGGCCCGGAATTGGAGTTTGGGAATGTTATGGGAGATCACTATGATGGTGACGTTTTGATTATAAAAACTGCCTGGGGAGGTAAAAGCCTTGCCGTTGATTTTTTTCCTCCGGGTGCTGCAGGTGAGTCTGGGTATAAAAATAGGCCAATTACCCCTGGAGATACCGGATATTATTATGTGCAGATGCTTTCCATAGTAAACGAAGTACTGGGCAATTTGGGCGATTATGTACCTCCTTATAAAGGTCAGGGGTATGAAATTATGGGCTTTGGCTGGCATCAGGGATGGAATGACCGGATCAATCAAGCCGCTAATGATGCCTACAAGGAGAATATGATCCAGTTTATCAAAGATGTGCGAAAAGATCTTGGTGTACCGAAACTCCCTTTTGTTATGGCCACAACAGGAATGTCAGGTTGGGATGAAACCCACCCAAGGGCCTTATCCTTGATGGAGGCCCAACTGGCTGTCGCAGATTTCCCGGAATTCATGGGCAATGTTAAAGTGGTAGAAACAAGAGATTTCTGGCGTGAAGTCGAAGATTCACCAGCCAATCAGTCCTATCACTGGAATAGAAATGCAGCATCCTATTTTCTGATTGGGAAATCAATGGGTGAATCAATGTTCGATATTCTTCAGCCCTGATTTGTGATCAGGATTGAAAAGCTAGAAGGAGGCCATTACAAATGACTGGTTTAAAAGGGTTTTTCTAGACTTCATTGCGATGGATAAAAAGATGCAATTGTAAACTATTCCCAGGCAGGGTTTTGCCGATAGGCTAACCATAGCAAGTAACCAATTAATTGAACATTTCGTAACTTTAACAAATGGAAAATCAACTACTGAATAGAATTACAGTTAATCCCGAAATTTGCCATGGGAAACCTACCATTAGGAATAAACGATACACAGTAGATTTAATTCTTGACCTGTTATCAGCCGGAACTACCCATGATGAGATATTAGCGGATTATCCTAAGCTGGAAGAAGAAGATATCCTGGCTTGTTTAGCCTATGCGAGGAAAATAGCTAAGTATTCAAGCTACACGAAGATTTCAGGATGAAGCTGATTACCAATAATCCCCATCTATCAAACAAACCATCTAATCCAGCCAAAATTCATATTGAAGGTAATCAATGATTTGGGACAAGAAATTGGATCATTCGAAAATGAAGCGCGCTCGAGTTCCCAATAGTTATTTATTAGGAAAGACATGTTTTTGATTTTTCACTAATTTCCCTATTTTTAAACTATGGATGATCACGATACTCCCAACTAAGTTGAAGAGCCATTTTCCGAATATGGAAAATATACCTATGCTGACTACCTGACCTGGCAGATAGATGAAATGGTGGAGTTGATTCGCGGTAAGGTATTCAGACAAGCCGCTGCAACTAGGGTAATCCACCAACGGGTTGCCGGGAAGGTGTTTGTGGAGTTCTCTAATTATCTAAGAGGTAAAAAGTGTGAGGTATTCATTGCTCCCTTTGATGTCCGGCTTCCGCTAAAATCAAAAAGAAACGAAGATATCGATACGGTAGTGCAACCGGACATTTGCGTGATTTGTGATGCTCATAAAATCGACGAGGCCGGTTGCTTAGGTGCGCCGGATTTAGTAGTCGAAGTCCTATCTCCAGGCAATAACAAGAAGGAGCTGCAACATAAATATGAGGTATATGAAGAATCGGGTGTCAAGGAATACTGGGTGATACATCCGAATGAATGCACTTTATTGGTGTATACCTTAATCAACGGACGGTATGATGCCTCGAAGATTTTTACCCATGGGGACATGGTGTCTTCAAAAGCTGTTGAGGGATTTGTATTAAATTTGGAGGAGCTGTTTTGTGATTGCTTATGAGGAATAGGTGGTAAAAAGGTTTGGGCTGGATGTGAATGATTGCTTGATAATGCCTGTTTCTTTTGAGCGGTTTAGAAAAACCATCGACAAGAATGTTGACTATCTTTCTGCACAGGTGACTGGCGAAGAATTTGCTGATAAACTCGATTCCTTTTTTATCAAAACACCGTAATTGGATGCTGTCATCTGGTTTCGCCGGACTATTGGTAAAATTTTAAGTTAGTTGCAAAAGTTGGCCGAGATAGAAAGGCTACATCAATACTCTGCCGCTTCACCTTTCAGGGGGATTGATTGTTGAATGAACTCCCGGAGATCATTGGTAGACGTTACCAAATCTTCCTCCCTCACATACATCATGTGACCGCTTTCATACACGTTAAAATGCAAACGGTCTTTCATTTTACCGCTTGGATCAAGCTTCCACATACCATTCATTTGTCTGAAATAATTGACCAACATATCGTAATATCCTGCTTGAAACAATACTTCAAGATGGGGGTTCTGCATCATGGCATTACGCAATTTCTCCCCGGTCCCATCCGTAAATCTATCCCAGGGCCAGGGAAATACAGCACCGGAAACATGGTATTGCAGGTCTGTTTTAAAGTTTAAATCATCTCGAAGATATGCATTAATTGCAGGAGTGAAGGCATTATCCCAGGCAGCTGACTCGGGTGGAGTTCCGGTAAAGGAATCGCCCCCATCCATTTTATCGATACCTTTGTACCGGGCATCCGAGAGACCCAGGAAATATCCTTCATCCCTTAGTAACTCTTTTCTGAAAGCATTTCTGGAGACTGTCAGATTGTGGTCCAATATCAATTCCTTTTTGAGACCTGTATACCGGGCTAATTTCTCCGCAACCGCTTGTTTCTGATCTTCATCAATAAATCCGCCTCTTTCGACTGCCGGTAAATATTCCTCTATGGCATACGCTTCAACTTCTGAGAGAACATCCGTAAGACTTCTTTGCTGTAAATCTTCAGGTAGCTGCTTATGATACCAGGCTACCGCAGCAAAGTTGGGCAACTGAAGCACTTCATTACTTGCGATCGGAAGTTCCATTTTGGTCCCGGAAACAATAACTACTCCGTTGAGGTAAATCCCCTGCTTGTCTTGCAGTTCAGCAGATAAGCCCGCTACGCGTGTTGCCGAATAACTCTCCCCAATCAGGTACTTTGGGGATCTCCAACGTCCTTGTCGTGATAGGAAATTGTCAATCCAGTCAGCCAGGTAGGTAATGTCTTGATACACTCCAAAAAAATCTTCCCGCTTGCCGTCGTTCAATATGCGTGAAAAACCCGTATTAACTGGATCAACATAAACGATGTCTGCCACATCTATAATGGAATGGGGATTATCGACGACACCATAGGGTTGTATGGGATATCCCTCATCACTTATTTCCAGCCGTTTCGGACTTGTATAACCCAAATGCATCCATAGGGATGCAGCTCCCGGCCCTCCATTGAATGAGAATGCAATGGGTCGATTCTCGACCTGATCGACATCACTTCGTTTGTAATAGGTATAAAACAACGCAGCATCAGGTGCTCCATCTTTACCGTATACCGGCTGAGTACCTACTGTAACCTGATAGGGTATTCTTTTCCCGTTAACCGTTACTTCATTGGAAGAGACAAGAGAAGTGTCGGCCGGTAATTTATTGTTTTGGGCATGCACAGAAGTAAGGCAACCAATTAATAAAAGTAAAGGGAAGATTATTTGATGGAGAAATTTACTGGTTTTACTACACATAATAAGGTATTTAGTTAGGGGTTAAATTTTCTACAATTTTTCCGGAGATGCCGTAAAGCCTTGCACAAAAGTTATTTATAGGCTTCAAGCGCATTTCGCATGGCACTCAATAGTGGTCTGGAACTTAAAGGTTCACCTGTTGCTTTAATCATCCACAGATCAGGTGTAAGCTTACCGATCTTGCATGTTCGTATCATTTCCGTCGCAAAATCCTTTCCCTCAAACTGCTCTTCCAATTGCATGACGACAATATTTCCAATAGGATAGCTGTGTAAATAGAGCGCCCCGGAAATGAAATGATTATAAATGGCTAAGATAGGGACATCCCTTACACCAAAAATTTCTGCAAAATACTGGTTCCAGATATCCTTGGCAATCGTAATGGTTGCTGCCTTAAGCTCTTCAACCGTAGCATCCGGATGATCATACAGCCAATGCCAAACCCTGATCTCGTGAAGCGCTTCGGATCCCATTTCACAAACAAACCAAAATGCGGCCAAGGCATTGTCCTGCTTTTCCCTGGCACTGTATTCCTCATTTATTCCCAAAGCAATCAAGTTGCGGTACGCAATAAGATCCGCCATGGCCTCTGTGTAGGGGCTGCTTGGGATGCCTTTCAGTAAATAATAATCAGACATATAGGTGCCAACATTTTGCTGAATGGTATGGCCGATTTCATGCATACCCACCCTGTAATTTTTGTAATCCAGGCCATCCTTTTCAAAACGGATACGCAAATGGGCTTTAGCGCCTTTCATTTGTGGCGCATTGGCATGGCCTCCGGAGGGAATTGGATCAACAACAACCTGATTGCCAAAAAATTCAGCTTCAAAATCCGGGAAACCAATTCTTTTGAGGATGTTGGGTAGATCTTGCTGGAATGCCATTGGGGTGGGATATTTTTCTTTGATCAGTTGATCCAGTTCATCCATTTTGTAATTCGTATTGTCGCTGAATCCCGTGTACCATATATCGAATGGTTCTAACTTTCTCCCAATCTTTTTTTCAATCAACGAGGCTACGGCTTTCTTTTCCGTAGCGCTTAAAACTGATTCCAGCAATGAAACAATTTTTTCTTCACTCAGTTGACCGTTTTTAAAGGTTCGGGTCAAATACGTTGATCCTTCGGGATATTTGGCATCCTGTCGCATCTTGGATAACATGTTGTGATGCAACACTTTGTATCTATTATCAGGTTCGTCCTTAAAATCTGTTTCTATAAAATTTTCTCCTTCTTTCAGATACACCTTATTGGCTATGGGTTCCCAATAATAAGCCGTTTCTCCCACCATGCATTCCGGTATGGTTTGATGGATGATATGCATCACTATTGTACTTATGATGCGCTGCTTTTCCAGAGGATTATCCCTGAAGTAGAGCCCTTTGATTTCATCCCTTAATCCATTGTGACTGTTCAACCGGGTTCCTTCAGGAAAAAGAACTTCAAGTTCGGGTGATACCACATGATCCATTGATAGAATGTAGCGGGTGGTGTAATCACGAAGCTCATCGGGGATCGGCATGGGGTCGGGCTCCTTATCCGGGTCGGACCTGAAATCAAATTTATCTCCCAATCTGACCATTGCCCACTTTTTTCGACTCCAATTAGCCCCAAATGCTTCCTTTTCTTCATTGGTATAATAGGGGAAATTGAGGGCGATGGCGAGGGCAAGTTTGCTTTTGAAAAAATCAATCGTAATTTTTGAATCGCTAAAAAACCTGTCCAGCTCAGTGATAGGTCGCGTCATGGTCACCAATGGGTAATCGAGTGCCAGAGAGAGTTCTCGTTGGTATCCATTGATGGCACTAAATTGTTGTTCAGCAATTCGCAACGCATTATCAAGCTCTGGACCGGAAGGGATAAACTGCTTCAGACAAAACTCCTGAAATTCAACACCATTCCCATTTTCTTCAAACCAAAGATTAGAAAGGTGCCTGACACCACGAACGATGCGTTCTGAATTTTCATCTCCATATTTCGTTATCAGTTTCTCAGTAACCTGATTTACATCCTTCTGTAAACTGTCTTTGAAAATCTCCTGCCCGAAACTATTAAATGAGACAAAAGTCAGCGAGATAATAAGGGTAAAATAAATGGCTTTCATTACAGCGAATAGAATTAGTTGAGAGGAATTTGCAAATTCCTTTCCGGGTTTTTAAAATTTAGTTTAGTTGGGATGAGTTTAGAATTTCCGGGCAAAGTCAGCGGAGTGTCGGTCCTTCTCATTTCAGCCCAGGGCTCATTAGCCATAAATGTCATGGCACGATACTTTTGATTCCTTATTTTATACTCAGAGGGTGCCCTTCCCTAAACAAAACCGGATATCTGTTTTGGATCATCTCCTGTTCTTCGGGATACAATTCTTCTATATCCATGGGCACGTCCTGTGGACGGGTACCTTTTTGATTCAAGCGGTTCATCAGGCTCCAGTTTCGGATAGGTTGGCCTGGTTTTGCATCGGCAGGTTCTTTCGCCTCCAGATCGTAACGTGTAAAATCGATCAACTTTTCGGGCGTTTGGGCAATCCAATCCCTGAGCGTGGCCATTCGGAAATCCTTGTTCATAAACCAGCGAATCTCCAGTTCCGGTTCTGATCCACAAATGCCTGATCCACGGTGAACGAAACGGTAATCAAGTTCATCGTTGTTTTTATAATGCTCCCGCCAAAGCATCCCGAATTCTCCATGCGTGATGGCCTTTGCATCCGGCCAGCGCCTCCGGATTTCACTCAGCCAGATGTCCAGGCCTTCCATGCCATTTCGTTCCTGATAGCCAGGGAATAGCTTTCGGGCTTCTACCAGGCTAAGTTCCCAAATGGACGTTACCCAGGCAAAACCATTCAAATCAAATCCCTTGTCGAAGTGTGTTGACGTGGTGGCAAGCATCTGCCGCACACCGGGTGCTGTGCCCAATCGGATCACCGTCTCGATCGGCCCAACCCCCATCCGGCTGCCACAATTTACGCCATCGATTCGTCTGGCACCGGGATACCTTGCATTCAGAAAATCGACAGTCCAGCCATCAAGATTTACACAGTCGATAAGATCGGCCTCTCCCTGGGCCGGCTTGTTGAAATGTTCGGTAGAAGGATAATAGGGATACACAATAGACCCCTCGCCATCCCCATTGTCTACCGCATATTGGCTCCAGATGGTGCCCTGGCTGACGTGTATGTTTTCTTCTTCTGACAGGTACCGGAGGTTTTCGGCTGATAAAAAGCCACCAATCACGGCCAGGGGCCGGTATCCATTACCCACCATCTCAGAGACCATTTGCAAGCCTTCATGCAGGTCGCGGTTAGTCTGCTCACGGGAATTGTACATGGGAGAAAAATAGGCGCCCGGTATAAATGTGATTTCATCCCCGTATTTTTTGTGGTAAGAGACGATGAGTTCCCTTAATTCGTGGTAGTTTGGACGCTCATCCTGCAGGGCAAGCCAACTGAAGGCCCAGGTCATTCTGGCTCCCGGCCAGGCTTTCTCAATGGCCTCCCGGAAGACACTGGCCTCGCGGGGACTGTGCACGGCCGACTCATCCACGCCATGAGATTCGGTACGGGTGGTTTCGATTTGGTTTACCCGAACCACCGAGGCAAAAGTCAGGAACCGATTTCCCATTAGTTCTACCTTAGGTTCGAAATCATCGATGGGTTCATTGGCTTTTGAAACCTGATTTTCCGTCTGCCCGATCCCTGTTCCGAAAGTAAGCAGGATAAGGACAAATCCACTCAAAAGCGGGATAACAAAAGACGGTATTTTTCTTTTTCTCATGGTGCGATTCATTCGGTATGTCTACTTTTCAAATGATGGTTTTCAATACAATTAGAATACCGCTGGCTGCTCTTCCTATCGAACACACTATTTCTATCATTCATATTTTGTCATGCTATCCATTATCTATTTTTAATCAACGTTTCGTTACCACTATGTTACGGTAGGCTACGGGTCCATGATTACCTTGTAATAGTTGCCGCTGCATAGCGCCAGTAGTATACTGTGGAGAAATAGGTTCGTCAATGGTATCCCCTTCCTTCTATTAAAATGAGAATAATCCCGGATGTTTTTGGGGAATAAACCGGAAAAATCAATCCAGGTCGCAGGTTATAAGACCTTTGACCTGGATTGATGGGATGATGGCCCTTCTTCCAGGTAGAAAAAGGGATGTGTTTACCAGCCCGGATTCTGGTCCAGGTTGGTATTTAAGGTCAATTCATTGGTAGGAAGAGGTCTTAAATAGTCCCTTTCCGGATCAAATCCATACCCCCCGTCCGGGCCACTTAACCTATCCCGGAACGGATCAAAAAATCCGTCAGCATTAACCGGGACATTAGAAACTTCCCTTAATTCGGGAGTAGCAAATGTGCCTACGAATCGTTCTCCCATCCAGTACTCATGGGCTCTCCAACGCATCAAATCGTCAAAACGAAACCCTTCTGCAAACAATTCAACTACGCGTTCTCTTCTGATTTCTTGTAAAACGTCGGTCAATGGATAACCGTAATCCGGCCAGTTGGGATCAGGAGTGATGTCATTTAAGATAAGGTGAGGCATTCCTACCCTGTCCCTGAGTTGATTGATTGTCATGTCAACGTCTGCCTGCGTCAGGGTACCCAGTTCAGCTTTCGCTTCAGCATAAATCAACAATGCTTCGGCGTAGCGCATAAATATATAATCTACATTGCCATTATTTATGCCTACGGACGGATCTACTACGATGTGCCGGAACTTTTGTGATTCTATACCCGTGCCACTATTGTCCACGTCCGGGGTGTCAAAATAAAGCGTGTCCGTTCCTTGTATTCTTCTGATATCTCCCGGCACCATAAATGTCTGTGCAAGACGTGGATCGCGATTCTCTTCAAGAATATCTAAGGTCTCATCTCCAACGAAATTTGGGCTTACAGCTATGGGTAACCCATCATTGCTCAAATAAAACCTTGACGCATCATAAGTATATCCATAACCGTTGGGCCAGTTCCACAATTGATTACTAAAGCTGTCACCAATTACCCTATCAAAATGTTGGTAAAAAATCACTTCCGGATTACCGGCATAATCCACCTGGTTAAAGAGCTCAAAATAGACGCTGCTGCTATCCCCTGTGACAAGGGAAAAATGCCCATCATCAATAATCTGCTTGGCAGCAGCTGCAGCTTCTTCTATATATTGGCTTCCATCCGTTTGTCCTGCAAAGACAGAACCCTGATGATATTTCTCCCATGTACCAGCAAATAAAGCCGCTCTTGCTTTAAATAACAAAGCGATATCTTTACTCAAACGGGTTCCGGGAGTAGCCAGTTGGCTACTAGGATTCATTTTGGAGATGGCCATATCAATATCATTGAGAATAAAATCGAAAACATCCGTTCTGTTGGCACGTGCGCCGTACAAAATGTCTTCATCCTCGGCTGTAACGGGAACGGTAATGATGGGTAATGCTCCAAAATCCTTAAACATATCGAAGTAAAACCATGCCCTGAAAAAATGTCCCTCACCCACATAATGGTCTCTCATACTACCTCCCTCTTCAACGCGATCAACATTAGCAAGGAAGTAGTTGATGTTTCGAATATTGCCCCAACTCCAGCCGCCACCAGAACCCGGAACATTCAATACACCATCCATTCGTTGGGTAAACGTGCCACCAAAGGCATTGAGGCCCTCTAGTGCAAAGTCTGTTCCCTCGTCTTTTGTAGGTGCCTTTCCGCCACCGGAGGCCGGCCAACCCTGAAAGGAGTCATAAAATGAATTAAGAAATAACTCCAGATCGGATTGACTGTTCCAGAATTCCGGATCAGATATCTGGTCAAGTGGTGATCTTTCCAGGAAATCATCTTGGCAGGAATGCAGCAATGTGCTCCCTGCTAATGCAACTATCAGTATATAATATATTCTTTTCATGGCGTCTTATTTTAGAAATTAAGGTTTATACCCGCAGACATGGTCGTGCTCAATGGATAAGCGTCCCCAGCACCATACCATCTTCCGGCAAGGGCCTCCGGGTCAAAAAACATCAAATCGGTAAAGGTTAAAAGGTTTTCACCCGACACAAAGATCCTGGCACTGGTCAGCAACACTTTTTCCGCAATTTTTTGAGGAAGTGAATAGCCAAACTGTAGGTTTTTAAGCCTTAAATAGGCCGCATTTTGAATCAGGTGATCGACAGGGCTACCGTAGTTTTTCGCATTTTCGCCGAAGAACTGGGCATAAGGTCTTGGGAAATAAGCATCTGGATTTGCCCCTAAAACACTTGTTTCATCACGCCAGTAGTCCATATGTCCCTCTAAGACATTATTGTGCATGGGTCCTGCTGCAGGCCCCCTAAATACAGAACTGTTACCAAATGTCCAATCCCTTTTGGCCACTCCCTGGAAAAACACCGAAACATCAAAGTTCCTCCATTGGGCATTCAGGTTCAACCCGTATGTAAATCGTGGAGTGGTATTTCCTATGATTTCAAGGTCTCCAGGATTACCAACGGTATTATCTCCAATATCGATTTTACCATCACCATTCAAATCTTTATACCTGAAATCACCTGTTCTCCATAGGCCGGAATAAATAAAACTCTGATCTACCCCTTCGTTTATTTCTGCCTCCGTTTGAAAATGTCCATCGTACCGGTATCCCCAGATCTCATTGAGATCCTGTCCGGGATAAAAGGTGTTCAACAAACCGTTCGGATTGTTATAATCCACCACGGTGCTTCTGTAATCAGCCAATTGCCCTCTGATTTCATATCGGAAATCCGGGTTTACCTGATTTTTCCAGGAAAGCTCCAGTTCCCATCCCCGTGTTTTTATTTCTCCCTCGTTCCTTTTTGGCACAGTTGATCCCAATACGGCCGGCAGGGGTTGTCCCGGTCCAACCAGGTCAGATGTTCTGGTTTCATATACACCAAAAGAAACTCCTAACCGGTTGTTGAGTATGGATGCATCAATACCAAGATCTAAGGTGGATACGGTTTCCCAGGATAAATTCACACTATTCAGATTGGGAGCACGAACTGTCCAGGCGCGCTGATTGCCAAATAACCAGTTATTGGTTTGCTGGATCGGCATGGTAGGAATGAATAAATAATTGGCCACATCCTGATTACCCAATGTTCCGTACGAACCTCTTAATTTTAACAGGTCGAATAAATCAGTCGATGATAAGAAGTTCTCTTCCGAAAGTATCCATCCAGCCGATACCGATGGAAATACGCCCCATCGCTCAGCTTCTTCAAACCGGGAGGACCCATCCGTCCGCATGTTTACTTCAAGCAGGTACTTTTCGTCAAAAATATAATTAAACCTTCCAAAAAAGCTTCGGGTAGACCAGTGTCCAATGCCGTCATTCACCAGTTGATCCCCAACTGAGGTACTGATCGAAGGAATGGCATCACTCAGCAGGAAGAAGCTTCTCGCACCTAAATTACTGAAGGTATACTCCTCTTGTTGATATCCCACCATCAATTGCAGGTCATGCCTTCCTAATAGCCTGGAGTAGGAGGAATAGATATTAGGGGAGAGATAGGTGTTTCTCCTCAACTCATTGTGATATTCCGTAGATTCCCTGTTTTGCGGTATGAAATCAATATCGCCACCAGAAAAATTAGGACCATCACCAGGCCTGACCCATGGGTATTGCAAGGCCGTTCTGGTGTCTTCCACTTGAGTGGACGTGTAA
The DNA here is from genome assembly GCF_010993705.1 of Cyclobacterium sp. SYSU L10401. GTDB lineage: Bacteria > Bacteroidota > Bacteroidia > Cytophagales > Cyclobacteriaceae > Cyclobacterium. The sequence goes on from NZ_WOFO01000002.1 coordinate 740,671, forward strand.
TTCAGCTGTACCGTGGTCACCCAACCTTCTATCGGCTTTATTTCTATTTTGGGTGAAAGGACCAGCTGGTTATCTGTGATCGTTTGCCGAACCCTCCTCCAGGCCTCCACATTGGTCTGTTGGGTCCAAATATCTGTACCGGGATACTTGGCTGGTGTACCAAATTTTATTTTTCCAATCCAGTTCATGTACCAGGCGCGTCCAAAGTTCTGGTTCCAGGGAAAATCCTCATTTTCAGATTTGTATTTTACAAATAGATCAAGGTTCATCCATTCAGTGACCTTGGCACCAATTTTAGCATCCACATTAAATCGATTGAATGATTCGTCACCGAATCTCAACAGTCCGTCTTCCTGATAAAAACCACTGGATAAATAATAATTAACATTATCGTTTCCACCTGAAACAGACAGGTTGTGTTTCACTCTGAAAGAATTGTCCTTCATGATCAAATCCCTGATACCATCATTAGCCACACCTCTGGTACCCGTATTCATTAGGTCCCAATTATCGCCCGAACCAAGCGGCAACATGCCCGGGGCACTACCCGGATTGGCCAGATTTTGTTCCAGGCGCTGAATGGCTTCCTCCGGATAAAATGGGGAGGCTCCAAAATTGGTCCTGGCATCGTTTAAAGCATGCGCCCAATCTGTTCCTCCCTGTAACTTCGGCCATATGGTGGGGCTACTGAGACCGGCATTTGTGGAATAGGAAATTCGGGATCCTTTACTCCCCTTTTTCGTAGTAATCAGGATAACCCCATAAGCTGCCCGCGCACCGTAAATAGAGGTGGAAGCGGCATCTTTTAAAACAGAAACGGATTCAATATCGTTAGGGTCGATGTCGTTGATACCCATAGGAACCCCATCCACCAAAACAAAGGGAGCCGTATTTCCTTCAAACGAGGCTAAGCCCCGGATGGTCATGGCCATATCTGCACCCGGCTCGCCTCCAGCGGTATTGGGCTGAATGACCAGGTTACTGACCAGCCCTTGCATGGCCTGCTGCACGTTGGTTACCGGACGGTTTGCCATGTCCTCTCCCCTCGCTGTAGAAACGGCCCCGGTCAGATTGATCTTCTTTTTGGTGCCGTAGCCGACGACGACGACTTCATTCAGGGAAGATACATTGGCCTGTAGCGTGATGTTAATTTCTGACCGGTTTCCTACTGCTACCTCCTGTGGTTCGAAGCCTATAAAAGAAAATATCACGGTGGCATTTTCGTCGACTTCCAGCGTATATTTCCCATCTATATCGGTTACCGTTCCAAGAGTAGTACCGGCCACTGTAACGGATGCACCGGGCAGGGGATCACCGGTATCATCCTTTACCGTTCCGGAAATGGTAATGTCTGCCATTCGAGCTGAGATAGCATCCCCGGTCTTTACATTGGGAAGATCCAATCCAAAACCATTGCCTGCAAATTCTTTTTCCCCATTAATGTTGCTTTTTGGAAGGGACAATTCTGCTGCCGCTACCTGGAATACTAATAACAGGGACAAACAATATCCAAAAAACCCTCCTGTGACAGGAATGGTCTTTTGCCATAACTTTCTGAGATAAAAACATGTATCATGTTTTCTAAAGGTGTAAGTATAATTTGTTCTCATAACAATAAGGTTAAGTGAAGAATTTATAAAGCTATTAAGATGCGCAGGTTAAAGCATCCAACATCTTAACCAAATAATATCCTATCTTAACCTCATATAGGGTTTTTCATGTGATAGGAGGGGTAAAAAAACATACTGACTAAAAAAGCGACTCAGAAACAATGGTAAAATGAACTCACTTTATCTCAGTTGATTTGGATTAGGACCAATTCCTCCCAATCAACAGTATATTATTCCAAAACTGGTTTAAAAATCTTCTCAATCAATTTAGTTGCTTTTTATTCGATCAGAAAAACAGGGCGATCCACCACCGGTGTTTTTCTCACTTCCGGACCGTACTGGTCATATTGGCCGAGAGCTTCTATTTGTTTGTCCGCCAATTTCCTTAATGCTTCGACCACTTCTGGAAAATCTTTTGAAACATCCGTGGTTTCAGCTGGATCCTTCCGAAGGTTAATTAATTCGATGTCTTCCGGAAACTGTGTTATATTATAGGTGGACTTCCGAATGTTTTCCTTCTCCTCCTCATTGAAGATGCCCAGCAAATTGAGCTTCCAATCTCCAAGCCTTACACCCATAAGGTAACCTGCATGCCAATAATAGAAAGGCCGGTCGTTTCGGAGTGAATCCGGGTTAAAAAAATAATCGGAGATATCCATGCCGTCTCCTTTTGGCGAAAGATCAGGCCTTGCCCCGGCTATCGATGAAAAAGTAGGCAATAAATCCAAAACTGATGCTGGTGCATGACAGGTTGTGCCGGGTTCGATTTTACCCGGCCACCAGGCCAGAAAAGGTACCCGAATCCCCCCTTCATAGGTTTGTCCTTTACTTCCCTTTAATATCCCATTACTTGAACCAAATTTTTGGGCCCCTCCATTATCTGAGGTAAAAATCACCAGGGTATTCTCCGAAAGTTCCCTCTCTCTAAGGTATTCCATTATCTGGCCGGTAGACCAACTTACTTCAGCAATACTTCCTCCAAATGCAGTATTGGGATGGTTGGTCCGTTGATGAAATGCCTCCCGTGCTGCCACAGGAACATGAGGCATGGTATGGGAAAGGTAGAGAAAGAAAGGCCGTTCTTTATGCGCTTCTATCCATTTAAGGGTTGCATCTGTATATTTTTGCGTTAAGGTGGCCTGATGCTCTCTGTTCTTCGCTCCTCCTTTGATTCTTTCTACAACTTCTTCATTTCTCATCAAGGGGAGTATGGGTTCATCATTTACACCTATGGCCATGTCATTAGAATAAGGCAGGCCATACCAAAAATCAAATCCATGTTTGGTAGGAAGGTATTGCGGTTGGTCCCCCAGATGCCATTTGCCTACAATGGCAGTGGCATATCCGGCTTCTTTTAAAATCTCGGGTAGAATTTTTTCTGCAGGGTTAATGCCCTTTGATGCTTTAGGAAAAAGTACCCACCGGTTTTCTGCGTCCAAGTCTAGATCAACCCTTCTTGCCAGGGAGCCCGTCATCAATGCGGCGCGCGATGGGGTGCAAACGGGTGCTCCTGCATAAAAATTGGTAAACCGCAGCCCTTCAGCCATCATTTTGTCTATTTCCGGCGTTTGGTTCCAGACCGAGCCATAGCCGGACAGATCCCCATAGCCCAGGTCGTCAACAAAGATCAATATTATATTTGGTGGTGTTGAGCTGTCTTGGGCATTTAAATTGGCCAGGACACCAAAAATTAATAATATGCTTAACGGAATGCTTTTCATATGATTATTCATTGCTTTGAATGGTGATTATTCAATCCGCTTGCCTCCCATTTAATTCTATTCCTAAATCTTTCAACCAGTTGCATCTCCTATGGATTTTAAAATACCTGATCAGGTGGGACGGTCCCTTTCCTGCGAAGAAATTAAGGCCAGCTTGTGATGTAAATCTAAAAAAATGTTGGTGGTAGGCTATCCAATATTTTATCCAAATTATATCATAAATTGCCCTTAAAACCTAAGTTCGACCTATTTTCCGCTTACCCGTGCCGGCAACTCCATTATCCTACGGTTTTCGCCAATCCACCACCCCTACCCGATCTGCCCAGGTTTGGTATTTTTGAATCATGGATTGGGCCACTTCGGGGTACGCCTCCACCAAATTGTTTTGCTCCGTGCGATCGTTCTCCATATCGTAAAGCTCCCAGGCGATCCCGGGATTTCTCCGCTCCACCAACTTCCATTTTCCATCCCTAAATCCCCTATTCCCTTCATGCTCCCATCCAATGGCCTGATGATCAAACCTTTGATTTCGGAACACCGGCACCAAACTCTGCCCTTCCATGGCTTGGATCTTTTCTCCCTTGTATTCCTCGGGATAACTGGCTCCGGCTACTTCTACAATGGTGGGCATGATATCGATGATATGTCCCAGTTGATCCGTAGTACGGGAAGCTTGCTGAATACCTTCCGGCCAGTAGGCGATCAGGGGTGTAGCAATGCCTCCCTCGTGGATATAGTGTTTGTATAGTCGAAAGGGGGTATTACTCACATTTGCCCACTCGGAAGCATAACTCATATAGGTGCTCTCCGGACCGGGCATCTGACTGACATCATTGCCCCTGAGCAGGGGACTTCCATCCCGCTGAAAAGCCGGGAAATGAAGGGATCTGGGCCAGTTATCGGTCAATACTTCGTGACAACCTCCATTATCCTGCAAAAAGAATATCAGGGTATTGTCCAATTGTCCGGTTGCTTCCAGTGACTGAATGATTTTTCCTATGCCCTGATCCATCCGGTCTACCATGGCTGCATAGACTTCCATGCAAGCTGCCCACCATTCCTTATCTTCGGTTGCTTCCCAGGAAAGGTTATCAGGATCCCTATCACTCAATTTCCATTCGGGAGGAATCAGGCCCATCGCTGTCATTCGGGCCATGCGCTCCTCCCGTACCTTATCCCATCCCTGGTCATACCTGCCCTTGTATTTCTTGATGTCCTCCGGCAAGGCATGAAGGGGCCAATGGGGAGCGGTATAGGCGATGTAGCCAAAAAAGGGCTTGTCATCCTCCTCCGCATCTCCCAGGTTTCTGATGAACTCCGATGCATGCTCACTGATGGCATCCGTATAATAAAAGTTTTCCCCGGCAGTGATGGGGGTATTGTTTCGGGTCAGGGTAGCCGGATTGTAATAAGAGCCGGCTCCATGGATGGTACCGAAAAACTCCTCAAAACCCCGCTGTACAGGCCAATTATCCTTGGATGTTCGTATTTTCTGATCCTCCGTCAACCAGGTCCTCCAGAAATCCACATGCTTGGTCACATGCCATTTTCCGGACATAAAAGTTCGGTAACCACTCTCTTTTAGGGTTTCGGCTACGGTAACACATTGCTTGTTCAGGTCGCCTCGGTACGAAGCAACGCCCCGATCGTTGGTCATGCCGCCTATACCTGCCTGATGGGGATACAGTCCGGTGAGTAAGGATGCGCGGGTGGGACAGCACCTGGCCGCATTGTAAAATTGGGTAAATTTAATCCCTCCTTCGGCCAGTCTGTCCAGGTTTGGGGTGGATATCTCTCCCCCAAAGCTTCCCATATCTGAATAGCCCATATCGTCCGCCATGATGAGGAGAATATTGGGTCTTTTTTGAGCCCATACTTCAGGTAAAAGCCATACATTAAATAGACAGGTAAGTAAGATGGAAGCTATTTGTTTCATAATCATTAGGTTATGGGTTTTTCAGGAGCACGTTTCTTTTCGCCATGACCAAGATGGTCACGAAATAATCCGCCGTCCCGTGTTTTACTTATGGTCGAAATTTGGTATGGGTGAAGAAACATCTACCAATGTTCCATTTGGGTCTTTAAGCAATATTCTTCTTTGTCCGTAAAATGTGTCTGAGCAGATGTTTGTCATCATCCTCTTAATTGTGTCATATTTCCTCTTTTTTCCCTTTTCAATGTACGACCAAATGGACATAGGACATCCATTCTGTCTTTTAATGACCTTCAAACCAATATTCCTCGAATTCAATCCGGATCTTTTCCAACTGCTCCGAATAAGCCGGGTCCTGGGTAAAATGGGTGGTCTCGTAGGGATCCTCCTTCAGGTCCATCAGGCGCTCCTCAAATCCCGCTGCATCATATCGGATGTATTTGATACCCCCTTCCTGGATTACCGCCCTGCTGATCTCCCCTTCAATCCCCAGGCTTTCCCGCCATTCCACTTTTTCACCCTCGAAAAGCGGACGCAAACTACTGCCACGCGGATCCGTTTCGGCAGCGATGCCGGCATAGTCCGCCAAAGTAGGTAATAAGTCCAAGCCCACCGACACCAGTTGCCGGTCATTTACCTGTCCAGCGGGTATATGTCCTTTCCACATGGCTGTAAACGGAACCTTAACCGACTCCTCGTACAGCACGTTTTTGTGCTCCAATCGATGGGAGCCGTCATTGTCTCCGTGCTCGCTGGTGAAAAGGATCAGCGTCTCTTCTTCTTTACCGCTTTCAATCAAGGCATCCAAAATTTCCTGAACGTGCACATCCACCATTTCGGTCAACCGGGCATAGGCCCAGCGGTGCATGCGCCACTGTTCTTCGGTATATTCTTCCCGGGCTCCGCTGCGAAAGGACCGGGGATCACGGTTCAAAAACAACTCAATGGCCTTTGCCTCGTCTTCCTGGGGTTCGAAATTGGGAGGTAAGGGTGGGCAGTACTGTTCAAAAAATTCCTCCCGACTGACGCCTTCCGGCAACTCCAGGGCTTTGTCCAACAGCGTTAATTCCGCTTTAAAATTTCGTTGCAATTGCTGAAGGTAAGCGGAATCCGCAAAATCCCGTATGGCCATAAAGCAAATGTCATGTGGGTTGATCAGGGATACGGTCATAAAATAGGGATTATCGTGATCGGCCCTGATGTAGTCGGCAGCCTTACTAGCCAATTCCCCTCTGGCATCTTCGGTGAGCACATGAAAGCCCTGCAAATCCGGATCCAGGAATGGCGGAAGGTGCTGTTTGCCTCCATACACCAAATCGTACCCCGCTTTTTTTAAGTAGCTGGCCAGATTTTCTCCCAATGCCTCCGGGCTGTCGGCCGGGATATCCATAGCGCCTGCATTGTTCCTTACCTGCCTGCCTTCAGCGTCTTTGTAAAAGCCTGGAAACCTTCCCGTCATCAAACTTACCCGGGACGGAGAACATACCGGATTGGTAACATAGGCCCGGGTAAAACGAATGCCATTGGTGGCGATGTAGTCCATGGCCGGGGTATAGAGGTACTGGTTGCCCGAACTGCTCATCATGCTTTCGCTTTGCTGGTCGGTGAGGATTAAAATGATATTGGGACGCTTTGCCTGCTCCTTGCAGGAAAGGAGCAATAGCAGGCCAAGGAGGGCAAACACAGGCATGGTAAAAGTCCCTATCATCATTCTCTTTTTTATAGGTTTGGGCATAATGCTAAATTTATGATTTGTTTACCCCAAATTCATTACTATCGATCAAATTTCGGACGGCGAGTAAGTGTTTTTTCCCGCAGGTTGTTCGGTACACTTTTTCGAATAGGCTTTAACGGGTAAGAACCGTTATTTCTGCTTCCTCCAAGCCTTCTGCTTCAGCGGTTAAGGTAAGTTTTCCCGGTTTTCCGTTCGATTTTACAATAACCAGGCATTTTCCGTTAAAAACCTTACGTGAGAGGTTATCAAAGCTTTCCTCATTTAACGGATCTCCATTATCTACTGCGATAATGCTTGCCTCGCCATCTATTTTAAACTGAATCCTGTTGGATGCATTGGGAACGAAATGGTTATTATTGTCCAGAATGTTTACTTCCACATGAACCACGTTCTGCCTGTCTGCTTTTATCGCTTGCCTGTCGGCCAAAAGCTGAATTTTTGCCGGACTTCCCGCAGTCACCACTTCCATTTCCGAAACCACTTCACCATTTCGTTTGCCTTTAGCCACCAAAACCCCTGGTTCATAAGGAACCAGCCAAACCAGGTCCATCTTATCATCCATTTCCTTTTCTCCCAACGATTTGCCGTTCAGAAACAACTCCACGGATTCACCATTTGAATAGGCCACCACGGGTATTTCCACGCCCTCCTTGCCTAGCCAATTCCAATGAGGAAGGATGTGTACCATCGGTGCATCGGTCCATTGGCTTTTATAGAAAAAATAGGTGTCCTTGGGAAATCCGGCCATGTCTATGATTCCATAATTCCAGAATCTCGCCGGCCAACCCATCAAAGATTCTCCCAAATAATCAAACCCGGTCCAGCGAAACTCCCCTGCCATGTAGGGTAAATCCCGGGTTCTCCTCCAGGAATCACGCGCACCTATCCGTACCATGGCATTGTCATAGGAAGAACTGTAATGTTTGGGCACGTCGGTAAAGACCTCCTCTTCCGTAAGATTGGGAACTTTCATTATTCCTCCGAGGGGATTTTGTCCCCGGTACCAGGACTGGGTCCGGTACACTCCCCTGGTTTGGAAGGAATGGGGAACTTCAGTCGCCAAAAATATTCTATCCGGATAGGTTTCCTTATCTGCTTCATACATAAACGCAGAGCCACCTCCACCGTTGTATCCAGTTACATCCAATTGGGAGGCAAATCCACTTTCATTGGCCAGGTGAATGTGGGTTATACCTGCGGTAATCGGGCGGGTCGGGTCTTCTTCTCTAACGACCCCCATTAACTTTTTCAATCGCTCGGTACCTATTTCAAAGCAAGCGTCTGGAATTTCATTTCCAACACTCCATAGAATGACCGACGGATGATTTCGGTCTCTACGGATCAACTCGGTAAGGTCCTTTTCTGCCCACTCGTCAAAATGGAGGTGGTACCCGTATTTTGCTTTCCCTTTCGGCGGCTTTATTCCCCCAAAAGGCCAGGACTCCAGCCATTCGTCAAAGGCTTCGTCCATCACCATAAAGCCCATCCTGTCACACATTTCCATCAATTCCTCCGAGTGAGGATAATGTGCCGTCCGGATGGCATTGCAACCCATATCTTTTAGTATTTCCAGCCGGCGTTCCAACACCCGATTGTTTAACGCCGTACCAAGTGCCCCTAAATCCGCATGAATGTTAACGCCTTTCATTTTCATCCTTTCTCCATTTAAGGAGAATCCATTGTCCGGTGAAAACTCGAAATAGCGTATGCCTACCGGTGTGTGTAGGTCATCCATCGGGGAGTCTTTTTGACGCAAAAGGGTCTTAAGGGTATAGAGGGTAGGATCATCGGGAGACCATAGATCGGGTTCAAGGAGGGTTAATTTTTGGTCGAAGGTCTTTTCCTTCCCGGGATCCACCTGGACCGTTACTTCCGATTGGTCAACCAGTTCATTGCTGGAAGTGTACAGTTCCTGAACCAGCTGAAATGGCTCGTCGTGCTCCCAATCATTCTTGATGGTGGTACGGATCGCTACCTGGGCACTTTCTGAGGTGACATGGGGAGTGGTTACAAAAACCCCATGTCGGGCAACATGCAATTTGTTGGTTTTAACCAGCCAGACGTGCCTGTTGATTCCGCAACCGGTATACCAGCGTGCGCTTGGCTGTTGGGAATTGTCTACCCGCACGGCAATGATATTGTTTCCATTTGCATTCAGGTATGGGGTTAAATCGTAGTTAAAACTGATATAGCCATAGGGTCGAAGTCCCAGGTAATGCCCGTTTATCCAGACCTCACTATTTTCATATACTCCTCCAAATTCGATGGAAATTTTGGACTCGGCAGCCTCTTCCCCTAAGAAAAAAGTTTTTCTATACCATCCCACCCCTCCTGATGAAAAGCCCCCGGGCCTGCCCGTAGGATTATCTGGTGAAAATTCATCCAGAATCGCCCAATCATGGGGAACATCGATTTCTTCCCACTCACTATCGTCAAAATTCGGCTGCGAAGCTTCCGGAAAATCTCCCCTGGAAAACCGCCAATCAAAATCAAAGTTTTCTTTTTGCCTGCCTGGTTTTTCCGATTTATTGCTATTCCCACAGCCAGAACAAAAAGCAATGAGTAGGACAAAAAATACGTTTGGAAAATAGTGTTTCATTGTGATTATAATTGTTTCTTAGCGATCATAATTCGTCACGCACGAAAGGTCGTGATAACCTATCTCTAACTTGATTCGGGAGAATCTCCTATTTTTAACAATGATCCTGGTGTGTGAGGATCTAGTCGTGCTCGATTTCATGGAAATAAATGTTAGCAAAAATCTCTTTTGCCTAATTGGTTGAAAAGGATATTCAAGTTTAGGGTTTTGTGTTTAAAAAGGTGTCCTTTATTTTGACAAAATTATACAGTATGTTGACTGAAATACCAATCTGTGTAACTGCCAAAAATTCATCGAAGCAGTTTACAGCACAAAGTAAAAAGTGGGGCATCCTGTAAGTAAGGGCGCATAAAGGGTATGGAACACCCTGCAACATCTGGACTCCACCCGATTACAGCATAAAAATCCAACAAAGGGGGATAAATGAATAGGTAAAATCACAGCTTCATTTTTTAGGGAAAAAACCGGTATATATCTTTCCTGTGAAGGACTCTTTCAAATGTCAACACTTCGTTTTCATAACTAACCCCAACCCTGTAATTGCCAAATCTTACCCGGTAAAAAGTTTGGTATCCCTTTAGCTTCTCAAAAATTCCCTCCAGCTCTACGGAAACAATTTCACTTTCCTAAAAAACAAATTGGGCTATCCTATTCCGATCACTTACGGGGATTTTGGACAAATCTTTTAAAAATTTTTTATTAATCCGGACAGTCACCCAATCAGGTTTTGTTTAATTGATCGTAATATGCTTTCGCTTCTTTTAAATCTAGATTTTCAGCAGAATCATTTTCCTCCATTAATTTTCCCAGTGCATGATCTTCTAATAGCTGCTCTATTTTTTCAAAATCGGCGATATCAATTTGTACGGCCACTTTTTTTTGGTCCTCGTCAACGATATATTTTCTTTTGATTTTTTTCATAACTCTTGCAGGTTGGTACAAATTGGTCAATATTTAAAAATAAACCAAGTTTGCCCGATATTTTATTACCATGTCCGAAACGATCCGGCACGAATAATTATATGAATTACATACTTGCCAAGTCTTTTTTAAATTTAGACCGAATTGCTCAGGAAAGCAGAACATTCCCTTGCCCTTTCCAGCCGGCATGACATAAAACCGCACCTAAGAAGCTGCATTGGTAAAAGAGATGCCGAAGTCTAATCAGCTACTTGTTAGACAGTCATTTGACCCACAACCCATCTAAAACCTAAATGACACCTCCATGCCCAAGCCAGGTTTGTTGAAGCCAAATTTAAACTGCTTGTCGACAAAGGGTTCTGCGGTAAATTCATTACTAAACCGGGTCTGCGAATACGAGAATAAGTGAAAGTACATGCCCAGGTATAATCCCTTCCGGGGGTTAAATAGGATGCCTGGGTCAATAGATCCTCCGAATCGAACGATATCATCCCGAATAGTTGACGAACCACCAAAATCATTGGTATAACTGCCTATTCCGGCAAGTAAATTTGCTCTAATGGCCGGCCTCCAATTCTTTTCGCTGCCCTCTGGGTCAAAGCAAGGAGGTAGCAGGGTAAAGGAAGGTTTGATTAGAGCCAACTTGGTACTTTGGACATTATCGGCCTCGCCATAGGTTGCATCATTGCTATATCCCAAACCGAGTCCTAACAGCGTACTGGACGATAGCGCATATTGCGCGTTCGCTCCAATGGTATACATCAGTTCATTCGGGGAGTCGTTGTTGATTTCATAACAAATACTGCTTTGCGATCCAATCAGAAGCGATTCTGGGGAGAGAAACGTGTAAGGATCATCTTGATAGCTGATATCTTCGCCACAACAGGTCGCCTCTACCTCATACTCAATCTCTTTCGGGTTGACTGAATATCCATTTCCATTGTTCCTCAAGCTAAGGTATATAGTAACGGTGAAATCATCCAATTGCGTCCGCGGAAAGGCGTCTTTGGGCCACTTGCAATCGCAATTACCAGTGACGGTGATAGTGACTCCCGGGATATCCCCATCATCGGTTTCGTAAGTGGTCAGGGTACCGGTAGCGGTAACCGGACATTGCGTTTCTCCAACGGCTATATTTCCTATAAAGTTGATTATAGTACCCCAACCCTGGATTTTGCCAGGATCGTAGCTGTAGGTGAATAACTCTTTATCATCCGGGAACAGGTAGGATTCGTACAACTCCTTCGCCCGACGCTTGGCCTCATCGGTAAGATAATCTGAAAAAGGTGCTTCCAGTTCATTGGCATTCACGCCTTGATTGAAGGCTTCGGGAAGTTGATCAATGCCGCCTTCTACCACTTTCCTGACGACTAATCGGGCCAATGCCTCTGTAAATGCATCTTCATCTTCCGAATTTAGTAAATCTATTAGCTCGGAAATGTCCTCTACCAGGTCTAAATCCAAACCAAAAGGCTTGACCAAAGGCCCAAACATATCTTTCGTCATCTCAAATACTTTTGCCCAACCTTCATCACCGGAGTAAGCCAGTAGCGCGTGACGGGAGATTCGTAATGCATTTGCGGCGCAGGTTTCTCCGGATAGGATGTCCAACTGTGCCTCCAGGGCAGTCGGATTCGTTTCAGCGAGTAACTGAATGGCAGCCAGGTGCTGTTCAGCCCTCGTTAAAATTTCTTGTAAATTCCAAAACGAGGGGTCCTCTTTTGCTTGTAGTTTGGTGGAAAGGGAAAAGGTGACAAACAAACAAAAGAATAGGGGGAGTAGCAGGGGTACAATCTTCATAGCTCTGTTGTTTAGTGTGGGGAAAACAGAATATATAGTTACCTACCTATCAATAAGTTACAACATTTAATTAAAAAAGTCAATAGCCAATCGGCAACAGATTTTCTAATCATTTAAAAAAACCAATCCCAACATCAGGGAATTTGATTTAACTTGCAGGGTTATCCTCCTTATTCCTGTCAGCCTATGCCTTTTAGATTACTCCTCCTTAGCCTTTTACTGCTCTTCCAAAGCCCTTCTTTTGCCGTTTCAGCAGAAAATCCGCTTGTTAAAGTGACCGGGACTGTTACCGCAAGTTCGGCCGCAGCCAATGCCCCGGCACAAAATGCCATTGACGGCAATCTCAGTACCTCCTGGGTATCGGCCAATCCCTTTCCAAACCTTTTTTTCAGCAATCCGGAACAAAATATTATGTTGGGGCAAGCCCTGAACAGCCCCTCAGGCACCTTATTGGCCAATGCCACCGATGGGAAACTGGGCACGTATACCCCTCAAATCGGCCTTATAGATGGCAAGGCAACCGCAGCGTTGGTTTTCTCCGATCCAAAAAAAATCCACCTGTTGAGCCTGCGTTTGGGTGGCCTTCAGGAAGATGTTGAAATCAAACTTTTTGATACCTCGGGAGATTTTACCTCACTGCTTTACACCCGCATCCAAAACAACGCCACGATCCGTTATACGCCGGATGTAGACAACATTGTCAGCATCAGCCTTTCCAGTACTGCCCCCTTTTTTATCTATGACCTGGCAGCCCTGGAGCAAGCCGCTGTGGAATACCTTACCATTGACCTGGAGCAGGACCGATGGATAAAGCAAATCCACAGCAAGCACTGGGCCGGCTGGGGCAATGCCACGGCAACATCCCTGCTGATGGGTACCCACCTGGACAGCTTGGTACAGGTAGGCAGCCTCAACCCAACGGACCTTTCGCTTGTCATGACCGAATTTCCGCAGGCCATAAAAGCACGGTACGTTAGAATTGCCCATACCCTGGTACCTGAAAACTATAAGAAGGTATCCGTATTTGAACTGGAAATCTTTGGGGAAAATGCCCCGAATCCCCCGCCCTCCGTTACATGGGATCCGCATGCCGGTCTCTATCCCGCCCTGTCCTCAGAGGCAACCGTAGTTGCCAGTTCCACAGCAGCCGGAGAGCAGAATCAGGCCTCCAGGGTCCTGGACAATGACTTTTCCACGGCCTGGGTATCCGATAATCCCCTGCCTGACCGGTACGTTTCCAATCCCCTGCAAAATGTGCTCCTGCATCTGGCCGGAGAAGCATCCGGAGCGACCTCTGTCGAAAAAGCTACCGATGGTTTATTGGGAAACAGTACGCCCATTATTTCAATACCCGAAGGTGAAAACCTCGCCTGGTACCGCCTTTCGGTTCCTTCCCTGCCCATTCACCGGCTGGGATTGCGGATTTCGAACCATTTCAGCGAACCCATTAGCATACGTTTTACCACGGCCGACGGAGAAAGGAAAGACCTTTCCTATCCGGTAGGTACCAGTGGGCACCAACGGTTTACCGTCGAACTGGACCAGGTCACCGAAGTTTATTTGAGTTCTCCTTCGGCCTTCAGCATTCAGGAAATCGCGGCCTACAGCCAGCCCCTGACCGAATACCTAACCATGGATCTGGGGGAGACAAAGCAAGTATCCTGGATCCGATCCCGGCAATGGAACGGTGCCGGTACAGCCATTTCAGCTAAATTGTACCTCGGAAACCATCCCGACAGCTTAGTAGGGGTGAAAGACCTGGACCCAAGCATCCTGGATTTCCAAACGATCCAATTGCCCGAACCTATCCCGGCCCGCTACCTGAGGCTGGAAATACAGTTGGCCGATGAAAATTATAAAAAGGCTGCCATACAGGAAATCACCGTTTACGATGAATACGGCAACTATGGCCCCCCTCCTGCCCCAAAACCACAGGACCGGAGTTTCGGCGAGCTATTTGGCCTGAATACCGTCTGGGCCTGGGGAACTAAAAAAGTACCCAACCTGCAGGGCTCCGACGAAGGTGCCCAAAAATTTATCCGGGCGGCTTCCCAGGCCAGAAATTACCACAACATCCACTGGGATACCCCGGATCCGGATCAGATCCCCAGCTATGATCCGGACAACCTGCAGGTGCACCTGAAATGGACCCAATGGGAACAGGAATATTCCGATTGGAAAAACAAGGGGTTTTCCGTGGATGCGACGTACACCTTCGACCGGTTTCGGGAGACCGACTGGGATAGCCCCTACGAATCGGCGGAGGCCCTGGGACAGGCTTTTGCCGGCACCTTCGGACCGGGAAACCTGGATCTTATCCGTTCCGCGGAGATTGGCAACGAACCCTGGGATTACAGCAATGAGACGTACCGGCTTATCCTGGAGGGCATGGCAAAGGGCATGAAATCCGCCGACCCGGCCCTGACCGTGCTGCCCGCGGCACTTCAGGCCTCCAATCCCGAGGCCGGGAATGCTGGAATCAGCAAAAATTACATGGGCTACAAACTATCGGAAGCCGCTGCTCCTTACCTGGATGGCATCAACCTGCACCTGTACAGCTATATCCGAAACGAAGCGGGAATTCGCCTGGCCGTGCACCCGGAGCATCCGGCTTCGGAGATGCGGGCACTCTTTGCCGGTCTGCGCTTCCGGGATCATAACATGCCCGGCAAGGAGGTCCACGTCACCGAATGGGGCTGGGATGCTTCCAGTGCCAATGAAACCGCTTCCAACAGCGAAGCCGTATCGGCCATTTCCCAAGCCGTGCATGCCGTGAGAGGACTGCTTTGGCTGAGCCGCATGGGCGTTGACCGGGCCCATTGGTATTTCTATGCGAATGTGGATTTGGAAAGTACGGACTCCCAACGAAACTACGACCGCTCCGGCCTTACGGAGTCCCTCAACTTCAACTTTAAAGAAAAACGATCTTTTATCGCTGCCGAGGCCCTTCAAAACCGAATGGCCAACCTGCGTTTTCAGGAGGTATTGAAGGAAGATGAAAAGGGCTATATTTACCTGCTGCGCAATGAAGCCGGTGAAGACAGCCACTTGATTGCCTGGAGACCGGTTACCGGGGATGATTCTGTGGCCGTCAACCATCCGTTTCCCTACGAATTACCTGCAGCATCGGCCTGGTACCTTTCCGGATTGGACCCACAGGGGGAAAATGCTACCGTAAGGTATGAAAACGGGCAACTGCTGCTGCCCCTCTCTTCCAAGCCACTGCTTATCCAACTGGGAAAATCTTCCCCAAGCAGCCTGCGGCTGCGTCAAGAGGCCAGCTTACGCTCAGAAGAAACAGATGGGAAGGTGAAATTGATTTTAAAGACTGGCAGCCCGGTACATGGAGCGGAAAGCATCGCCTTGACGCAAGACCTAAAGTTAGGAAATATATCCTGGGAAAAAAGCGATGAACTCACCTGGAACAGCTTTCCGGAACAGCTCCCTCCCGGCTCCTACCAAACGTCCGCAGTGGTGAAAGGTTCCGATGGTCAGTTGCTGACTACCAATGCGGTTTTTTTTGTAATCAAAAGCCAGGTTAGCCTGAACCCCAATCCCTCAATAGGCCTGGCTGCCCTGGAAGTAAAACGCGCCTTTCCGGAGCCCAGCCAATTGACCCTGCTGTCTGTGGATGGGCAGGTGCTAGGAACCTATGTACTCCCCGCCAACGAGACGGTACTTCCCCTACCGGTAGCCCACCTGAAAACCGGTTGGTATATTATCAAGTTGGAGAACAGCGGATTTACGGACCGGATCCGGTTTCTAAAAGAGTAGAAAAAAAACCTTTCAGGTTTCCAAAACCTGACAACCTAAGTTCGATCTATTTTCCGTAAAAAGGTTCGACCCCTACCGGGGTTGGAGCTTCGTTTTTGCTAGCTTTCTGCGGGTTGCACTCAAGGTTATTGTTGTTCAGGCCCTTCAGGCCTGGTGTCTTTATGGGAATTAACAACGACCATGAAAGGTATCTGGAAAGATCAATCCAAATTGAGCCCAATCAGACGCAGTGAAGCCCCACATCATTTCCCAAGAAACAAGCTCCTATTCGAATCCGAAGCCTGCAGGGCTTCAACACTAATAACCCCGGGCGAAACCCGGGGTTTAGGAGCCAATCTATCCTTCTAGCAACCCCGAAGTGGGTTGAATATTTTTTTCCAAAAAGGCCCGGAATCAAGCAAAAAACCGTTCAAAAGAACCAAATTGCCATCCATTAAAATGGAACTCAGGTTGACAGGGCTCTTTTTCTTGAATCAATTGTAGCCAACCAAAGTCCGCACATGCTGAAAAATCGGATTGTAAAGCAGACACTTAACTTATTAACCTAATTAATTCAAAATAAATCCATCTATTCTGGTCAGTATCCATCCAGCCTTCAGCATGCACGCAACCTCAGTCATTTCTTTTTAGCAGGTTTTGCCATCCGGGATTTAGAGGTAACAGCGCACCTACTTTTCACCCGGTAACACGGACAAATCCCTGGCAACCCTGCCTAGAGTATTGGCAGTATCAAACCCTACTTGAACTGCCTATTTTTAATTAAATTCAGATTCAAATGAACAAGCTTACCCTGTATTATTTCTCTATACAATACAATTATTTAATTTGTTAGTAGAATTCAAAATTAAATGATCGGCAAAAAATAACAGTCCTTTATTTTATCTAAAACGTATGGTATTTTAGCCAGTTAAACCCGGATCTCCCAATGATAATCATCCCAATGGCTGAGGTATCCGCTGTGCGCGATAATGAATCACTAAAAAATTATTTGATCAGTTTCCAGCCTATGACCATGTTTCTGATTGTAAATTATAAAATGTTAAATATTCTGTAATTTGATCAATTAACAAATTTTATTTGTTTTTTTTATGAAATTATGTCTCCAAATGGATTTTTTTGAGTTTACGCTTGGCCACAGGAATACTGGTAAAAGTGAGCATTACCGCTACTGAATTTTTTTAGAAACCAGCTTTTTTAACCGCTTCACCTACCCAAACTCCGGATAACTTCCAGACCCTCAATCCTTCCAGGGGAGGAATACTCCCTTTACACCTAGCCGTTTTTTTCTTACATTTATACAAATGTTCCAGAAGATGAGAAAAAGAACCTTTCTGAAAAACCTTTTGGCACTGGGTGCTACGGCCAGCCCCGGTGTCAATTCCTTTGGCCAGCTCCTGACCCGTTTTGAGCATATACCCCCCGCTCAACTTGCCTCCAACGAGGACTTCTGGGCCGAAATCAGGGCCGGGTACCGGCTCAAACCCGATTACATCAACCTGGAAAATGGCTTTTATTGCTTTGTCCCACAGGAAACCCTTGAAAATTTAATCGGGCACGTGCGGGAGGTAAATTACCAGGGATCCTGGTACATGCGAAACGAGCGGAAGGGAAACAAAGCGGCCACGACTGCCCGCCTGGCGGAATTGGGAGGCTGCAGCCCCGAGGAGGTGGTCATCACCCGAAACGCCACCGAGTCCCTGGATTTGATCATTACCGGCATTCATTGGAAGGAAGGAGACGAGGCAGTCATGGCCGAGCAGGACTACGGCGCCATGTTGAATCAGTTCAAATTGGCCGCCAAACGGTACGGGGTGGTCAACAAGGTGGTATCCGTTCCGAACCTGCCCCAATCCGACGAAGAAATTGTGGAGCTCTACGCGGCTGCCATCACCCCCAGGACGCGGCTGCTAATGGTCTCGCACATGATCAACATTACAGGGCAGATCTTGCCCGTACGGAAGATTTGTGACATGGCGCATAGCAAAGGGGTGCAGGTTTTGGTGGACGGGGCGCATGCCTTTGCCCATTTCCAGTTTAACCTACCCGATCTGAACTGCGACTATTACGGGTCCAGCCTGCACAAATGGCTGAGCACGCCGCTTGGTGCCGGCCTCTTGTACGTAAAGAAAGGGAATGCGGAGCATGTCTGGCCCTTGCTTGCCGAAGGAGAGCGAGACCCCAACGACATTCATCGCCTGAATCATATTGGTACCTACCCGGCCTATACCGACCTGGCCATCAACGATGCCATTGATTACCATCATGCTATTGGCGGTAAAAGAAAAGAAGAACGCCTCCGGTATTTGCAAACTTACTGGACCAGCAAAGTCAGGGATATCCCGGGGGTAATTGTAAACACGCCCGAGGATCCTGCGCGATATTGTGGCATCGGAAACGTCGGCATTGAAGGCCTGAAACCACAAGACTTTGCAAAAATCCTGATGGAAAAATACAAAATTTTTACCGTTGCCATCGACGGTTCAAATGTCCATGGCTGTAGGATTAGCCCAAATCTCTATACGACGCTCGATGAGCTGGATGTATTGGTGAAAGCCTGTGAGGAGCTGGCAAGGGCTTAGGTAACAACTGACCAGGTCCCATTCCAGGGTAATATGAACGGCCGGGCCTCAGGTGATTCACAGGCTGCCCTTGACAGCACCTTTCCTACTTGTTGGATGGTATTTGATAAGTATCTCTTTGGAATCTTCCAGAATGGGTTTAATCCGTTTTAAATTGTTGGAAGTGGCTGAAGCCTTATGAATTTTGGCCAAGCCAATGGCACTCTCTTTTAAAAAGGGCGTGTTAAATGATACGGTTAGTTGTTCCTTCATTTTTTTGGGAGTTGTTCTTTTATAATCCATATAGTAGGCATAAATAATTCTTGTTAATCCAACAAGTAATTCTCTTATGTCTAACCGGAAGAAAAGACAGTCTAAGTAAAGTCATTGAGAATACCACGCACGATTATCGCCGGAAAAAATAATTCTACCTATGACTTATAGTCAATTGAATTTCATAGCACTTTATTCTTTTTGAAAAAAGTCAGGGTATCATTGGCTACTTTTTTCAATTATCCTAAATATACAATAATTTGATGGTTTTTATTAGAACTAAATCCCTGTAAACTTTAACCCTTTTTGAATAATAGTTTGAAAAGATGACTTAATATTTGCCCCAGTTTCAGCTATTTCTTGTCTTGTATGAAACACAAACTACCGCTTTTTTTTAAGCGCCTCGAAACCAGCAATCACATCAAACAACTCCGCATCGATTAAGCCTTGCCGCAGTTGGTGATACTCGTAATTCAGGTTATCCAATAATTCGCCAATGTTTTTCTCTGCACGTTGCATGGCAATCAACCGGCTGGAATTTTCACTTGCCAGAGATTCTGCGCATGCTTTGAACAGTGAAGAAAAAAGATATTCGTGAATGAGTGCTAAAAGCGTATCTTTCATACCACCGGCTACCTGAGGGATGAAATTTGTCGGCCATTTAAGGTTTAAAAAACGCTGTTTCCATTGTTCATTCAATGGTAATAATTGTTCTACCATCTGGGAATAGCCTACACCATTCTTTGGCTGGTTATGAAAAACGTAGATCCCCTCGAATCGTCCATTATCAATGTTTTCCTCGCTTTTTACCAGGATTTGACTTACCAGCGGCGTGATCGCCTCCACTGCACCTGGCAAAACAAAACGTTTGGTGGGAGGGTATCCCATGTCCAGTAATTTCGACGCTAAACGCTCGCCAACAACCCATATTTCTGTCTTACCCGGTAATTCAGCCAAATAGTCTGCCACAAATTCAGCAATTATGTCATTAAACTGTCCAACCAGCCCCTGATCTGACCCAAAAACTACTGCACAATGCAGACGCTCCTTTTTGCTTTCTACAATCGCTTTGTTACTTAAGACAACTGTTGGTTTTTCTCTGAAATAGCCAAGAATGCCTAAACCAACTGTTCTATTGTACTCGCCAAGAGAACTGACGGCCAATTCATATTGTCCAATATTAGAAGCAGCCATTGCTTTCATGGTACGGACCACGGATTTCAAATCTTCTGCACTGCTAAGTTTCTTTTGTAAATTGGCAAGGGTATCCATTATTCCTTATTTTGTGTGGTTTCGATTGCCGGAGACCCCGATTCCTCTTGATAGGAAGCCAGTGATTCGTTAGCTAATTTCAAAATGGCCTCCTGATCTTCATCAGATAGTTTGTCTTTTGAAAACATGCGTGTGATAATACCTTCGTCGAGTTCTACACTGGCTTTCTGCAATGCTGCTTCGGCATCACGTGTCTTTTCAAGGGGAATGGTATCAAAATAACCCTTAGTCAATGCCAACAGGACCACTATTTGTTCTACGACAGACAGGGGTTGCAGCCTTTCCTGTACCAACCAACTTCGGATTCTTTTTCCATGTTCTATGGTTTTTCTGGTCTCTTCATCCAGTCGTGTACCAAAGCGGGAATAGTTTTCTAACTCTTCAAACTGGGCATAGGCGAGCTTCAGATTTCCAGTTACAGAACGATAACCCGGCAACTGTGCTTTACCGCCAACACGAGAAACTGATTTACCTACATCTACTGCGGGTAAAATACCTAATTCAAAAAGTTTAGGTGATAGGTAAATCTGCCCATCGGTAATAGAAATAAGATTCGTAGGAATATAAGCAGATATATTTTGGGCCTCAGTTTCAATAATCGGCAATGCCGTCAAGGACCCGCCACCCAGTTCCTCGCTAAGATGCGTAGATCGTTCCAGTAATCTGGAATGAATATAAAAAATATCTCCCGGAAAAGCTTCCCGTCCTGGAGGTCTTCTCAATAGCAATGATAATTCGCGATATGCTCTTGCGTGATGGGTGAGATCATCATACACAATTAGCACATCATTCCCCTGCTCCATGAAATATTCTGCTATGCTGGTAGCAGCATAAGGAGCAATGTATTTCAACCCCGGAGGATCGTTTCCTTCTGTAACCACTACCACAGTATATTCCATGGCCCCTTTTTCCTTGAGGTTGGCAATAAGCTTGGCTACTGTGGAAGCACGCTGGCCAATAGCACAATAAACACAAATTACATTTTTGTCAGCCTGATTGATGATGGTATCTATGGCAATAGCTGTTTTGCCTGTTTGGCGGTCTCCCAGAATCAATTCGCGCTGTCCACGACCAATGGGAATCAGGGCATCAATAACTTTCAAACCCGTTTGAAGGGGTGTAGATACCATGGCGCGATCCATAATGGCTGTCGCCGTGCGCTCGATGGGAAGTCGCTTCTCATGTAGTATAACTCCTTCTCCGTCCACTGCTTTTCCCAGTGGATTGAGTATTCTTCCAATCAATTCTTTACCTACAGGAATATCCATTACCCGCGCAGTCCGTTCCGCTTCATCGCCTACATTTAATAAAGAGTCATCACCAAGTAGGATCACACCAATTTCATCTTCATCAATATTATAAGCAATGCCAAACAGGTCTCCCGAAAATTGTAAAAGTTCTTCAAATCCTACGGCTGGTAAGCCAGAAACTTTTACAATACCGGCAGAAACGCTTGTTACATAACCTACTTCCCGCGGTTCAAATGAGAAAGTATACTTTTTCCGGGCCTCAAGTAATTGAGTAAAAACATCAGGGACAGTATGATCAATTTTGTTTACAACCATTGGCGTTTTCTTACTACTTAACGCGTTATTTAGAAACCTCATTTTCGAAAGCACGGAGGTATTCCGAAATACTCCATGCCAGTTTGTATTCATTCGTGCTCAATTCAATCCCTCCAATCAATGCAGGAGTTTCCTCAAACCTTAAGGGGGTATCAGCTTCTAATATCGTATCAATTGTTTTTTTCAACTCATTTTGTTGTTTCTTAGGCAGAACTAAAGCACTTCTTACCAAAATTGCATCAGATGTTTCTTTAAAGGCCGCTTTCAATTGTTTCAACTCTTTCTCTTTTAATGTGTTCAGACGTTTGATAAAGACTTTTGTCAATTGTTCTTCAAGGCCCACCGAAGCAAGTTCTTCCAGCGTTTTCCGAGAAACAGCAAAAACTTCTTTTTTAATCTTTTGATTGAGTTCCTTGTATTGGTTAAGCTGCTTTTCTTCTGCGGACTTTTCCAGATGCTTAGCTAATGCCTCAGCATCCTTACGTGCCTGATCCAATAATTTTTGGCGTTCTTCATTGGTTTCTAAAACCATCTTATCCGCCCGGTCTTTCTTTTCCAGATCGAACCTGACATTCTTTTGCTGAAATTCTTGTTGCTCTTTTTTTGCTTCGGCTTTTCTTACTTCCGCCTCCTTCAATTGCGCCGCAATTTTGCTTTCTCTTTCATCTATTGCCTTCAAAATGGGCTTATAGAGAAACTTTTTGAGCAGCCATACTAAAATGAAAAAATTAATAATCTGCGCAATGACGGTAAACCAATTAATTTCCATGGAATTATATTGCGGTGATGTGATTCCAAAATGGATTGGCAAAAATAAGAATCATCGATAGCACAAAACAATAGATGGCCGTGGATTCGATCATGGCTAACCCTACAAATAAGGTTCTGGTGATTGTCGGAGATGCATCGGGTTGCTGTGCGATAGAACCTAAAGCGGCAGCCACAGCCTTACCTTCGCTTAAAGCAGGAAACATACATCCAATTCCTGTAGTAAATCCTGCCATTATCATTGAAGTTATTGCAATTGTCGTTATACTATCCATTATTTACCTCCTTTTGTATAGTTATTTGTTTTTTTGTTTTTCTTTGACTCTCTTTCATGGCAGCAGCGATATAAACTGTGGCCAAAATACTAAAAATATAGGCTTGCACCATTCCTGTTAAAAGACCCAAAACGGTCATAACAACGGGGAATAGGAAAGGTGCAATACTCAATAAAACGGCGACAATCAATCCACCGCTCATGATGTTTCCGAATAGGCGGATCGTCAAGGCAAGCGTACGGGATATTTCGCTAATGATGTTAAATGGCAGCATTATAAATGTTGGTTGGATATAGGACCTTAAATACCCCAAAAAGCCATGCTCCTCAATTCCAAAAAAAGGCACAGCAAAGAGCACTGAGATAGCAAGGGCCGCAGTAGTGGAAAGTGATCCCGTAGGAGGCTCATACCAGGGGAAAATAATCAAAAGATTGGCCATGGCTATAAATAAAAATAGGGTACCTATGAAACCAATATAAAGTTCCGGTTGCTTTAACCCAACTTCTTTGATTTGTTGATTGATGCCCGTCACTACCATTTCCAAAAAGCATTGCCAGCGCGAAATCCGTATTTCCGTTTTTAACTTCCTGGTGATGAGAATTGACGAAATTACCAATAGCAACATAATTCCCCAGGTCGTAACAATGGTCAGATTGAGGGAAAATAATCCATATTCCCAGAAAATTGTTTGATCGGGACTAAGCTTCATGGACTGTTTCGTTTTCGTCTTTAGTAACAAATTTTACTTTCTCATCATAAGCCCTGGTATGGCGGATAACAATATATCTGGTAACAATAAATCCAGCCAAACAAATGAGGCCGCTAAGCCAGTTTCCCCCTTTTAATATCAGGTAAAACCCCCCTATTGCGATTCCCATTCGTAAAATAAAGCTTCCTAAAAACCACAGAGCGGGTGTCTTAGACGAAACGGCTTTCTTTACGGTAATCCAAAGCCCTCCAAAAAAAAGAATGCCCATGGCTACTCCGGTGAGCAGTGCTATGATCATAAAAAGGGTTTCATTCATGTTCCTCTTCGTTTATATCTTCATGTTCTTTTTCCACCCATTGCCAGGCAAGCAAGCATCCTATAAGTAAACCCAGAATCAATAAGCTCAAGGTCCAGGAGAAAGTTTGAGGATATTGCCGGTCTAACCAGATACCCATTGCAGCTCCTGCAAGTGTTGGGACAACAATTGACCAGCCAATTAGTCCAAACATTCCCAAACCCGACAACACACCACGGTGTCCTTCTCGTTTTGCTTTTATTTTTCTGCGGGCCTTATCTCCGACCCGGCGACCTAAGTCATTTACCTTGCCTTTATCAGTGTCAACCATGCCGATCTTCTCTAAGTTTTTCAAGGCTCATAATGAAGCCACTCTCCATCTTTACCATTGAACTTCGGATTTCTTTTTCACTTTCGTCGAGGCGTTTAAACTCCTTTTCTACGGATTGGTGCAGGTCCTCAAGACTTGCTCCGCGAATGGCATTACGCACCGACACCAATACCTCTCCTCCTGCTTTTATCATCACTCCTTCATCAATGGCAATATAGTGTTCGCTCTCTGTTTCATAAGTAAAAATCCCTGGTACCAGGGCTGCTACACAATCTAACCTTTGAGGTAAAAGTCCAAAGGAACCTTCACTTGTTTCCATGACGATTCGCTGGACGTTCTGAATGTCCTCAAATACACGAAAAGGGAGCAATATCTTTAGATGCATGGTCATGCGGTGGTATTTACTTCTTTGTGTATTGAAGCATCTTTTTCTACATTCTCAGTACCCTCTTTTTCTTTGGAAGGGGCCGTTTTTAAAGCCTCATCAATGGTTCCAATCATATAAAAAGCGGTTTCAGGGATTTCATTTAGCTCATCAGAAAGAATGCGTTCGCAACCCTCGAGTGCATCATTTAAACTAACTTCTTTTCCCTTGATATCACTGAATTGTTCGGTAGTATAAAAAGGTTGTGTAAGAAACCGTTCCAAACGCCTGGCACGGTTGACAATGCGATGATCTTTATTCGATAATTGCTCCATGCCCAGCATCGCTATAATATCTTTAAGTTCTTCATATTGGGCCAATGTCTTCCGTATCGCCTGCGCCAATTGATAATGTCTTTTCCCGATAATGCCCGGAGTGGCCATTTTTGAATTCGATTGTAACAAATCTATGGCAGGATAAAGTCCTTCACTGGCTTTCTTTCTCGAAAGCACAATCGATGCCGAAAGGTGAGAAAAAGTATGAACAGCAGCCGGATCAGTTAAATCATCTGCAGGTACATACACTGCTTGAATCGAAGTAATAGCACCTGAATCAGTGTTGGCGATCCGTTCTTCAAGCTTTGATAACTCTGTCTCTAAGGTAGGTTGATAGCCCAGACGGGAGGGCATTTGCCCCATTAATCCTGAAACTTCCATACCGGCCTGAATAAACCGAAAAATATTGTCGATAAGCAAGAGTACATCCCTGTGCTCTTCGTCCCGAAAATACTCGGCCATCGTCAAGGCTGCATGTCCTACCCGAAAACGTGCGCCCGGAGGCTCATTCATTTGACCAAACAATAGCACCATATTCTCCAATACGCCCGCATCCTTCATTTCGTGATAGAGTTCTTGTCCTTCCCGGCACCGTTCTCCAATCCCACAGAACATGCTTATACCTTTGTCATGTCCTACCATATTGTGAATCATCTCTGTCAGCAATACGGTTTTACCAACACCAGCCCCACCGAACAATCCAGCTTTTCCACCTCGCTCCAAAGGTATCAATACATCTATTGCTTTAATTCCTGTAATAAAAATTTCAGATTTCGTGGATCTTCTGGACAATGAAGGAGGTGATTGATGAATAGAATTCCGCTTACCCTCTTTTAATGGCTCCCCATGGTCGATGGTATTTCCAAAAACATCAAACATGCGTCCTAAAATATGCTTTCCAACAGGAACGGAAAGTTGTTCCCTGGTAGAGGTCACTTCCATACCCCTGGCCAGGCCTTGCGTAGGTGTTAATGCAATGGCACGAACCTGGTGAGCGTCCAGCTGGGTATAAACCTCCATTTTTATATGCATATCTTTTCCCGTAAGCAATAAGCTGTTGATAGCCGGTAAATGAGTGTCAAACCAGATATCGACCACACTTCCGCGTATGCTTGTTATATTACCGGTATTCGCTTCATTATTCAGTTCAAAAGAATTACTCATTTTGGCACCTACTTATTTAATGGTTTTCGGTGAGCGTCCTTATCCGCAATAACGTTTTAGAACCTGCCCGTCGCTACAATTTAATAAAAATTTGCCGTACTGCTTTCTACCCTACTAGTACTTTGTGAATTATATTTGGTTCTCTGATTTAATGCTAACAAACAAACCGCTCCTGCTAACTTCAGCATTGTTTCATTAAGGTTTATAACGTAAAGTTCATTGCTATAAAGGATAAAGTGTTACACAAAAAAAATAAAAATTACATGAATCACAGGCTTTATTCATTTTAGTTGTCTCTTTTTAGAAGCAAAAAGAACATTTGGTCACTTTTTTGTGACTGTCTGAGGCTGATGACTCTCAACTAATGACAAATTATCGTAGGTATAAATTTGACAAGACCCATTATTATCAAAACCGGCACCATCAGCATTTGGGGGGTCTTTTTTTTTGGAGTTTATTATATAATTTCGGGTTGAGCTCTCCTATTCCCTGTTTCGACTGGAAAAGTCAAACCATAAGTTATTTAGGCAACAGCGCCAGCCTGGTTTTGGGAGTAGTAAAAATTGGGGCTATTGGTTCCAGTTTACTCCTACTTCTTTTTCCTGGCCTTCTTTTGAGGGCTTCAGGGAAAAACCTATGTGAAGGTTAGTACGGCGATGCTTATGGTTTACTGCCTGTTTGAAGTCTTAGGTTCAGCTTTTTTCCGATAAATCATACAGGTCAGCCATTGGATAGAAACGCTATTTGCCATAACGTATTTAGCATCATAGGAGATGCTGGAATGATCCTGTTTCCCCTTCTTTTAGGTGCCTTTTCCCAGAATGGAATTTTAGAAAATACCTCTTGACGGTAACATTCATTGAGTCGCTGAGGAGAACTTTTTTCCAAATCGCCAAACACTTGCCTTCGGATAATTCCCTCCTCCGGTGAAAGGGTGTGTGGCAGATCAAGAAAGGGCTCAAGGTTTCCAATTCGTCACATACTTAATTCTTCCCTGACTTCTTTTCTATTCTGTAATTTCCCTGCATTAGATTTTAGAAAATCGTCCTTGAGCGAAGCATAATTATGTTTGCTGCCGGAGGTTGTTATTGATGTTGACAATGAAACATTTTATCCATCATCCAAAACAACTCGGGATGCTTTTTCTCAAAGTGTTTTGGTTGTTTAAAAAAATACTCTGCCACCACCGAAAAAAACTCAGCTTCACTGAATGAACCATAAGGATATATATCTGAGTGGTTTTTTTTGATTTTTCCTATTTCCTGATGGATCATTTTTAACCAGGGTATGACGTACTGCTTTTGCAGTATCACCTCAGGCAAACCATCCACAGCCCCATCCGACTTGTCTATCAGGTGTACAAACTCGTGTATGCCCACATTACTCTCCGAGTATTCATTTTCAAATCCCTCATGTAAAGCTGATTTAGAAAGGATCATTTTCCGATTCATAACTCCCCAACCTACCTGCCCCATGGTGTTTCTTTTTTCCCCGGCAGTCTCATATGACGAATTAAATTCGAAAGGGTAAAGCAAAACTTCGTTTAGATTGGTATACTCCCAAAATGGAAAATGAAAAACTGGAATAATGGCACTTGAAGCTACTAAAAGTTAGTCTTCGTCTGTCACTTCAACTTCGATACCGGTGATTTTATGTTTGTTTATAAAACCAAGGATCCGCCTTTCAAATTCCTTTTGATTTATTGGTGAAAGTGTTTGGTAAAATTTGATTTTATGAAATAAAATCTAACCGAAGGGAGTCAGGGCGCTAAAAACAATTTTAAACACATAAAAATTACTTGATAAGTAAGAAAATATTTGTTACTTCTTCACTCATTTTTTCGATAAAAAAACTAGATGGTGCCCGGAGGCAGGATTTCATACCTGGGCTAATAATGAATCGTCCGGTTTCTATGTTTGATCATTTATGGATTCCATGATTCTACTGGATTCAAATTATTTTTTTCCTTTTGAACCATATAAAAATGGCACTAGCAATAATGAGCATTACCAATAATGACAGGAAATACCCATAATCCCAGCGAAGTTCGGGCATATTTTCAAAATTCATTCCGTAAACACCTGCGATAAATGTCAAAGGAAGGAAGAACGCAGAAAATACAGTCAGCAACCTCATTACATCATTGCTTTTTTGGGCTTGGAAGGTCATGTATGAATTAAGTAAGGCGTTCGCGTCGTCTACCACCTCTTCCGTTCGTAATGTTAAATCCAATAGGGTATCCTTAATATCTTGCAGATTGGTATTTAGAGAATCATCAACCTTAAAGTGATGGAATACAGACTGCATAATTACCAATAGTTTTTTGGTTAACCTTGCTTTAGACTTTTCAAAATAGAGCTTTTCGATGGACAGATTATCTCCTCCTTTAAGGAAAATACTTTGTTCTAATGCGTCCATTCTTTCAGATTGTGTTTTGATGGGTTCTTCAAACGTTTGAAGTAAGTCATTGACAATATGCAAGACCAATTCCTCTGAAGAGTCAAAATTGTCAGGTAGATTGTTCAAAAAAGAAAATGAAGCGCGATGTATCGTAATTAACGCTTCCTTATTTACAAAAAAGGCAATCTTATTACTGATTTGACCAACTTCTATGGCTTTTTCATTTTCTGATGCCGTATGGGCTCTGAGAATCATAAAGGTATAGGCAGCCGTATTTTCCAATTTAGGCAAATGCCCGGATTTAAGAGCGTCTTCAAGAAAATTTATATCTAAACGGAGAGGCAATTCAAGGTCTGTGAGACTTTCCTCTAATGGATTTTCTATATCTATCCATTGAAAGTGACCAAAGTCCTTTACTTTTTTATTCATTTTTCAAAAATTGTTTTTTTGTCTACTAATTGACCCAACCGTTTTTTAATTAGGCAGCAAATGGCACTAATTCCGCTACTTTTTCGCCATCCGGTCCTTCATCTACAAGTCCTTGAAATTTGCCGGTACCCAAGGACATCAGGGTTGTACAACGAACTCCGGATAGATCTCCCTCACAAAATCCACCTGTGCATCAGTAGTTAATATTACTAATTATTTCATTAACGATTGTCGAAAAGAGCATTTTTCTGTTGTGAAAACAGCCTTCAACTAAGGAGATTAATCTCAGTCATCCGGCCGATTTTGTATCCCGGTAGCTCTTAATTGCTATCAGGACCGGTCTCTCAAAAACATCTGTAACCTGCCTACCTGATTCGCAGCGCGTTCGCTAGAAAACGCAATAATGGCTTTTAAAATAGGAGTAGCATCTATCGTAGTATATGAATATGCCGGTAAAATTACGGTCATCAAGGTTGGTTATTGAACTCCACATAAAAGGTGCTGCCCACCAGCGGGATACTATCGGCCCAGATTCGGCCATCCATGGCCTCCATCTGACATTTTGTGATATACAAACCAAATCCTTTAGCGTCTGGATGCGTGTGAAAAACCTTTCGGATTTTGAACAGGTCCTTTCCATGATTGTCTAAATCAATACCCAATCCATTGTCCGCAACAGAAAGTACCATTTTATTTCCCTCTCGTCTACTTTTGACGCAAATATGAGGCGTACGTAAGGGTGATTTGTATTTCAATGAATTGCTAATCAGGTTATGCATGATACTCCGAACATAGGTAGGCGGAAAATAGAGAAAAAGCGACTCATCAAAATCACATTCAATCAGTGCATTGGAACGCTCTATTTCCCCTCTCAAGCCCGCACATGTTTTTAAAAAATACGCTTTCAGGTTAATTCTTTTTGATCTTATTTCTAAATCATATTTAACCTGAAGAGATTCCATCAATTCTTCTAAGATATCCCTAAGGATTTCAGTTGATCCTTTTAGAAGTTCTTTAAGGGTGGCAACTTCTGATTCTTCTTTCGTTTCGGTAATATCATCCACCAGTATGAAAATATTGTTCAAAGGGCCACGTAAGTTGTGAGAGACAATATTGAAAAAATCTTCTAATTGGACTTTTTGAACCGAAAGCTTTTTGTTTGCCAGGATCAATTCTTCGGTTTTACTTTCCTTTTCGCTATTTTGAAAAGTAAGTTCCAGGTAAGCAATCGCTAATTCATCAGCCCTTTTCTTCTTCTCCTCGTTTTGGAAGTCCAATTCCAGGTTAGCGGTTATTAATTCATCTGCTCTCTTTTCTTTCTCCTCGTTTTGGAAATCCAATTCCAGATTGGCTAATACCAGTTCATCCGCCCGTTTTTCCTTTTCCTCATTTTGGTAGATAAGCTCCAGATTAGCGATATGCAACTCCCCCGCCCTTTTTTCTTTTTCCTGATAAAGAAATTCGATTTCTCTGTTCGCTTCTGCCAACTCATTTTTATAGCCCATCTCATTTTAACTTAGGGGTTCTTACTCAGAAATAAAAATAACACCCTACCCACCTTCTGAATATAAAATAGCAGAACTTTCTGAGGAATTCACCTTTCTTATTAGTAGAATATTTAGCTTCAATTTACGTATATTTAAACATATAATTATGTTTTTTGAGATTTTATAAAAAATATCGCTCATTTTTCAGAATCAAACTGAATCAATCACCAATCCTTTTCAGGGAAAAAAAGCTTAAACACCCATAACAACCACTTAGAGGTTGCTTCCAAAACTACCCGTTAGCTTAGCATCCTGGCTAGTATCTTGTATGTAACTGGTTCAAATACGCATTCATAAAGTTCTTTTTTTTAAATTTCTCCAGCATGGAGCCAAGGATTTCATCATTCGATTAGGGTTGGTAAAGAACATTATTTTTTTTATTTTAAAAATTGTGTGCAACCAAAAACCAATAATTGATGATGAAGAAGCAGACACTCGTTTTAATGGTTTTCTTGACAGTACCTTTTTTCATAAATGCCCAATACTATGAGGTGAGAGAAGTAGTATTTGAAAACGATGAAGTGGTAGATGAATTTTTTGAGAAAAACCATCAAAAAGCCGTGCAATGGAACGGAATGCGCAAAACACAAATGGAGCAACAGATGAAAAGCCCGGTTTACAAGATTGAAAGGCAAGGCGAGGAACTGGCGGTTTGGCAGGTTCAGGGGGAGAAGGAACGCGGCCCCATGGTATTTAAACAAATGGATGATCCCGATGTATTTGAACTTAAAAGAGAAAGTTCATTTACCCGATTTGATTTGCGCAAAGATGCCCCAATTATGATTTCGGGAAGGTTTGTTCCGCTGGAAAAGCCGGAGGCTGGTGCAACTGAAAACTATGGGATTTTAAAAGACAGGTATGGTGATAAGGTGGAGGCTTTTGTCGTCAGTGTGGCTTTATCAGAGCAGGATCCTGATGCTGAAATACTAAATGCAACGAAAGCATATAAAGTGACGGAGGTGGACCTGGTTATTCATGAAGATGTGGTTGCTTTTGGTAAAAAACACAGCAAACATTTTTCCGCTTACAGCGAAAGTAACCTTTCAACGGTTGAAAAAGCATATTTAAATAAAGAATACAAAATTGAGATGGAAGGCAGGAGCATTACCATCAGCTCGCAGAATTCCGAAAATTCAAAATTTAGCTCATCCAGTTCGATTGAGCCTTTAACAGCGGATGTTTACCGGGCAGAGGTAATGAAATCGTTCTGGGATTTTCACCTGGAAGATACAGATGAATTCGATGTTAAAAAGCTGGAATATTCCGAGTTTCTGGTTCCAAAAGAGGAGGATAAAAATACGGCTGAATACCAGGAGTTAAAAGCCAAATATGGAGAAAAAATGCCTTATCAGACCATTGTTCAATATGTCAAAGAGGTACCTGTAGATGAATGATAAATGAAAAGTATTCCGCCCACTTGCTTTTAGCTTCGTATTGGTGCCAGTGCTCTTTTTTTGCATTGGCCCCAACTGCCCCTCATTCCAAAACTGAAGTCGCAACCAGGTCCTTGTCCCGTACGGCTTTTTACTCGTCCAGCTCCCGAGCAGTCCAGGGTCTGGTTCGTCCGGAGACCTCCACCCGGGTTTTCGCAACCGTTTCGGGAGCAACCGCGGGTGATCCGTCACCAAATTCCTTGCGGATGTAGGTGAGGACATCAGCGATCTCCTGATCGCTCATTCCACCCATGGAAGGCATGGGAATGGACTGGGTTCCGGCACCATATTGCTCTCCCGCTACGTCCAGGGGACCGGTAAGCCCATTGAGCACGATTTTGATAAGCTTCGTTTCGTCTCCAGTGACCCGCTCCGAACCTAGCAGGGGTGGATATACCTTTGGCAGACCCTTACCACCCGGCTGATGGCATGACAGGCAGGCCTTTTCATACAAGGCTTCGCCAGTTGAAACGAGCGCAGGGCCCTGATCCAGCAGCTCCCGCAGAAAGTTTTCCTGAACCTTGGACGCAGGCTGGAGTTCCCCCTCCTGAAAAGGAGTCTCCCAGAGAATCTGAAGGGACCGTGCACTCTGCCTCAACGCGTACTGTAGAAAGGGGTCCAACTCATGTTCGAGCGCTGCGGTTACCACTTCGATCGCAGCGGTCTCCCGTAGGTAGCTGGCGGCTATCACTGCCTCCAACCGGACCCGGGGGTGGGCATCATTAACCAGTTGCCGTAACCGACCAAGCGCTCCACCTTCCAGCCGCGATGCCCAGTCTCCCAGCACACGGGCACCATAGGCACGAATCCGGAAATCCTCCGACCGCAACAGGCGATCGAGCAACTCCGGTCGGACCGTTTCATGGGCCTGGTAGACCCCGATCAATTCGAGGAGAAACCGATCTTTCCGATCCTGAAGGTCCAACCCATCTGCTGCGGCCACAACCGTTTCCGTTGGCTGGTAAAAAAGCAAGCGCTTCGCCTGGTAGCGCAACCATCGCTCCTGAGAATCCAGAAGTGCAAGCAGTTGGCCCTCATCCATTACAGATAGATCGGGATAGTTAAAGGACGACCTGGAATCCGCTGTAATCCTCCAGATACGGCCATGTGACTTGTCACGTCGTGGGTCGGCATAGCTCGCCTGGTAGTGACCAATGATCGGGTTGAACCAATCGGCCACATACATAGCCCCATCAGGCCCCACAGAGACATCCACCGGGCGAAAGGAATTATCAGACGAGCTGATCAATCTGGGAAGCTGTTGGGTAGCAAATCCGGAACCAGCATCCTCGAA
This sequence comes from Cyclobacterium sp. SYSU L10401, assembly GCF_010993705.1. Taxonomy (GTDB): domain Bacteria; phylum Bacteroidota; class Bacteroidia; order Cytophagales; family Cyclobacteriaceae; genus Cyclobacterium. The sequence goes on from NZ_WOFO01000002.1 coordinate 773,776, forward strand.
TTGGTGCAATTCCACCACCGATCCGAAGTATCCGGCGATCAGTGCCGCACCTTGCAGCGCTTCGGGCATGGCTGCTGTTCCAATGATTTCCAGGGAGGTTGTTTTAGGGGAGGTCTCAAATAGAGGTCCTACATCGTGATATTGCTCCGGATTGTTCTTTTCGTAGGCTGTGTTCGGATCTTCCTTGTAGCGGGAATCGTCTTGTTCTGGAAAAGGAACCAAACCCGGCACAGTCCAATAACCTTCCGGGCGGTCTCCGGTCTTGTGAAATACCTGGCCGTAGTCGTCAAACGCGACGCCCCAGCAATTGGCGCCCGCCATTCCCCCTCCGAAGAAACCCTCCAATTTCAGGCGGCGGGGGCGATATCGCCAAACCCCGGCCCGGTCCAGACGGGCAACTCCATGCGGGGTCTCTACGCGGGAAATGGCGTGGAGCCCCTGGGTGAACCACAGTGTCCCATCCGGTCCATGCGTAATGCTGTTTACCATTTGATGCGTATCGCCTACGCCGAAACCTGAGAATAGTACCTCCCGCTCATCGGCCTTTTTGTCCCCGTCGGTGTCACGGAGATAGAGAATTCGATCAAAGTCGCAGACGTAGACCCCATCTCCACCCGGTTCTATGCCTTGAACCATGCTCAGGTTTTCGGCAAACCGCCACGAGCTATCTGCTACCCCGTCACGGTCACGATCCTCCAGGACCTGAATGTAATCCTGCGCAGGCATCCCGGCCAGGGTCTGCGGGTAGGAGGGTGAACAGGCGACATAGAGTCTTCCCTCCTCGTCCCATGCGAACTGTACGGGATTCACTACTCCTTCCAGCTCTGAAGCGAACAGATTGACCGAATACCCCTCTGCGGTCGTGAAACCCGCCAGTTGTTCTTCCGGTGTCAACGCATCGATCTCACTGTACACCACCGGAGCGACCGATACTACCGGTGCTTCTTTTCCTGCGATCCGATCATAAATAACGCCATCTGCTTTTTCCACAAGTGGCAACTGCTGCTCAAAAGCGACCTGCAGCGAGGGCTCAGCCCCGGCACCTTGCCCATACATCTGATTCACGCGATCTCCGTAGACAAAGGACCAGTTTGCCGGTCGCCAAAAATCGAACCAAAGGCGATTTTTCTGAACGATGGCCTGACGGACCGGATCCGAAGGTATCTCCCCGATTTCAACATCCAACTGCCTGGCAATTTCCGCGCTCACCCGGCGCAGTCCCTCCGGTGTCAGATGGATTCCATTCTCAGTGAGCCGATTCCCGGTAGGCATCCTGGTCAGATCCACGAATAGCGCATTGCGTTGAGCTGCGATCTTTTCCATCGATTTCACATACATCTGAAGATCGTCATTCCTTTCCCTAAGATCGGGTGCATGGGAAGCAAGCGGTTTTTCAAAACGGATGGGTGACACCAGCACCAACTTGTGGGTACGGCGGGAAAATTGATCCAGCAATTGGTGGTAGGCTGCTTCGAAATCCGCCAGTCGGTCGGATCCATCCAGTGCTTCCATCTGACCGAATTGAGCCAGGATCACCGTAGCGCCCACAGCATCCAATTGATCGCCCCAATCGCCGAAGTTCAGGTCACGCCATTGCTCATAGACCACATCACCTTCCCAGGCCATCGAACGAAAACGGGGCCGTTGCCTGGCAAAACCTGCCGCCAACAGCGACTCCAATTCGCCCGATCTTTGCTCACGCACAAAGTTTTCCTGACCTACAAATACGACAACATCATCTTCTTGCAACTGGAAGTTGCCCACTTCGAAGGCAGGAACCGGCAACCGGTCCTGTAAGGTTCCGAAACGACTCAGGATAGCCTCATTGGGAGGAACGACGGTATCATCCAACTCCTCAATATGCAGGTTGCGGAAAGAGATTTCAGCCTTGCTGTCGCCATGGATCTGCAAGGCGATGTGTCCTTCCAGCGGAATAGCTTCCTCCTGCTCCTGGTAGGTAATCGTCCTCTGACCGTTGAGAATGATCGTCACCTGCTTGCCACGGGCAATGACTTCGTATTGGTTCCATTGGCCCGGCCGCTCAATCGAAGCAACGAAATCAGAGTCTGCTTCCGCCAAAAAGCGATTGCGTCGAGACTCATCATAGAGGTAACCCGTGTAGCCTGCACCGATGTCTGCCTGGTAACCACTCATCTCGTTCGCCGGATGGGTGGTTCGCCGGCTGTGAAACTGTACGCCACCATTCACGAATCCTTCTGTGCCTACAAGGCGGTATTCGAGCCGCAGGTGAAAGTTTTTGTAGACCTTGTCCGTCGCTAGGAATTCGTTGCGCGGATTCCCCTTCAAACTGCCACCCGTAATGACTCCATCCTTAATGCGCCAAACCGATGCTGTGTGGGCATTCCAGCCCCTGAATGACTGGCCGTCAAAAAACGTACCAGAAGGAACTTTGGACGGAGCACATGCGCACAGCAAGGATGCGAAAAAAACGAGCAATATGCACCCAATGTTCCGGTGAATAAACGGAAAATCGTTTAATGGGAAATTTACCCGCGTCTGACTGGCTAAAGCGGTGATGGGGAATTTTGCGGATTCAATAACAGTATTGCTTTGCCGTTGGTATTTTCTGCTGGGAAAGCTTTTATTTTTTGGCATTATCATGTCAGTAAACTAATTCCTTGGTAAAAATAAATTCATTAAGACCGTAACTCTGGCAGCTCCTTGTTGCTCGATTGTAGGTATTATCCAAAAGCTGTAGACGCAAACCATACAGTCAATCTTTATGCTCCTATTTGTCCATTATATAAATCAGAAATAGGGAAAATCAAGCCGAAATTGTTCCAGTTTGAATTTCCATCTGTCAATGAAAAATCAGAGAACTTATTTTCATATGTTTATAATTGTCTTTAAGCGGCCATATGGAATCTCGCATGCTTTATAATCATCCCTCTGTGTGTCGCCTCCATCATGCTCGATTTCATGTGTTTATTTTTTGTTTTTTAAAGGTCGGCAGACAGGGAATCTTTGACGATTAAAATAATCATTGCCCTGTGTGTTTAATGATGATTTTAATCGTGTCAATTTAAACTATCTTATTATTTTTAAACCATTTCAAATTTACAGAATCTCAATCTGAACTGAAAATCAAAGTATGCTGTAGATTTATCACCATAAATCATCTCTTTTGGCTAAGCTGCGTTTCAATGCAGTTTAGCTCTTGTGTGTGCCCAGCATGGGCATCTGGTATCGAAGATACCAAATTATTCCAAAGGGTGAAAGTCCCTTGTGTGCGGGGGTAACGCCCCGAAGCACTAGCAAGTCGCAAGCTCGTTTGCTGTGAAGCATGGAGTGAAGGAAGCGAGACTGCAAACCCCGGTTCCAACGAACAGGAACTGGATACTGAGGCCTGACAGGTTGGATGAGGTAGCACATCATACCGACGTCCTAAGGGTGGAAAACCATCAAATACCTGTCTGGTAGATCCAGTGGATATTGGGGGAAGGAATATGTCCTTACCTGGGGAGATCTCGACCTGTACGGGTTACAGGATGAGAAGTCAGCCGAGGTCATAGTAGTTACCGGGAACGAGCTGTAAGAGCTACAGAGGTCTCACTGGGTAGCGAAGGACTGAACACTGGATTACGTCCAAATTCGATGGGGAGCACCTTTTTGGTGTAGCCCTATCTTAAGCGGACAGGGTTAACAGATTTATTATGATAGAAAAAGTACTCAACCGTAAGAACCTCTACAAAGCCTACCGACAGGTAGTGTGGAATAAGGGTTCGGCAGGGGTGGACGGCATGAAGGTCACCGAATTGTTTTCCTATCTGGAAAACAACAGGGACAGGATTGCCACATCCATCCTGAACCACACCTATGTACCGAAACCTATCAAGGGGGTTGAAATCCCCAAGAGCAACGGAAAGACCAGACTATTGGGAGTTCCCACAGTAGTAGAAAGGTGGCTACAACAAGCGGTAAGCCAGGTGCTGATGACCAAATACGAACTTACGTTCGAGGAACACAGCTACGGCTTCCGTCCCGAAAAGAACATCCATAAGGCCGTAACACAAGCCCTGAAAAACATCAATGATGGCTATCAGGACATAGTGGATATTGACCTCAAAGGATTCTTTGATGAAGTAGATCACTGCACACTTCTCCAACTCATATACCAGCGAGTAAAATGCCCAACTACTCTCCGGCTTATCCGGAAATGGCTCCGTGCACCGATCCAGATCAACGGAAAACTGCACAGGCGTAGAAAAGGAGTTCCTCAGGGTTCCCCAATCAGCCCCTTACTGAGCAACATC
>NZ_WOFO01000003.1:0-393826 GCF_010993705.1 Cyclobacterium sp. SYSU L10401
TCTTAAAAGAAGAATAAAAAATTTTCACTACTTTGCAGCATCTTTTAGAGTGGCACCATTTGACCGAAAACGCTGGCATGGTCCGACCGGAATACCCAGCTGGCACTACTAACGGATAAGGCTGATCCAAAAGCCTTTGAGGCCATCTACCAGAGGCATTTCGATGCCTTGTTTGCATTTGTGTATAAGGTCATGCAGGACAAGGCTACTGCGGAAGACCTGGTACAGAATATTTTTTTCAGCCTGTGGAAAAATGCCCGTAACTGTAAGGTGAAAGAGATCAAGCCTTACCTTTTTGGGGCTGCCCGCAAGCAGATGGCAAAGGAGTTTAGGAGAAGTAAGTTTAATGCGGATCAGCACGCCTACCTCAGGCAGTTATATGTCACCCACAATACAGAGGAGTACCTGGAAGCAGAAGAAACCAGGAAAAGGATCCTGACGATCATTCAGGGTCTACCCCGAAAATGCCGGCATGTTTTTGAGATGAGCAGGTTTGGCGCTTTAACCAATAGGGAAATTGCCGGCAAGTTGGGCATTTCCGTGTTTACGGTCGAAAACCACATCAAGAAGGCGCTTTCCCACTTGAGGCAGGCGATAGAATTGCTCATTTTTTTTGCGTTCTGGTTCAAATAAGCCTCCTAAAGTTCAGGTAAATATTAGAATATGCTGAACGGGCTAAACTTTCCTTTGAAATTTAGCTTTAATATTTGCCGGCTTCACCTTTATGTATTTATTTTGATTTCGCTTACTTAACCAACAGACATGAACCATTCAGATTTTATCAATAACCTGCAAGCGCAGCAGATGCCGGAAGGTTTATCTGTATATTTACAATCCTTGTGGTTGGATAAAAAAGGTGACTGGGGGCAGGCCCATGGATTAATTGATTCCATGGCTGGGAAAGATGCGGCCTGGCTTCATGCTTACCTGCACCGGAAAGAAGGAGACTTGTCCAATGCAGGCTACTGGTACCGGAAAGCGGGCAAAACCCAACCCGATAACAGCCTGGAAGAGGAATGGGATACCCTGGTACATTATTTTTTGGAAAAGGATGAAGGCTAAGCAAAAGTGGTGGATGGTGATCAGTGATCCCAACAGATCCAATAGCCCTGGCCAATACCGAATTGTTTTTTAGTAACTTTGCAAATTACCGAATTAAAATCTACACGGATGAAAATAGCATTGATTGCCCATGATGGGAAGAAAGCCGATATGGTTCATTTTCTCAGCCGCTCCAAAGAAGCTTTGGGGGGGATTTCCCTGGTAGCCACCGGTACTACAGGTATGCACATAGAAAAGTCGGGGTTTGAGGTGGAGAAATTATTATCCGGACCGATTGGCGGGGATGCCCAGATTGGGGCCATGGTGGCACAGAAGGAACTGGACATGGTAATATTTTTCAGGGATCCCCTGGGAAAACACCCCCACGAACCGGATGTACAAATGCTGATGCGCATTTGTGATGTGCACAATGTACCCCTGGCCACCAACCTGGCAGCAGCCGAATTGATGTTCAAAAATTTGAAATAAGCGCGCATATTTACTTACAAACATGACAGATCAACCTATTAATATAAAGAAAATTGGGGTACTTACTTCCGGAGGAGATGCTCCTGGGATGAATGCCGCCATCAGGGCAGTGGTGCGGGCCGGCTTTTATTACAAGCTGGAGGTTTATGGCATCTACCGCGGTTATGAAGGGATGATCAACAACGATATCCGCAAGCTGGAAAATAAATCCATTGCGCATGTGCTGGAGAGGGGAGGGACATTTTTAAAATCGGCCCGAAGCGAAGAATTCAAAACCGTAGAAGGCAGACAAAAGGCCTACAATAACCTCAAAAGCCATGGTATAGATGCATTGGTAGTAATCGGAGGGGATGGTTCGCTTACAGGAGCCCATTTGTTTTATAAGGAGTTTGGTATACCGGCCGTGGGATTGCCCGGTACCATCGACAATGATCTATTTGGAACGGACCTGACCATCGGTTTTGACACGGCCTGTAATACGGCCATAGAGGCCATTGATAAAATCAGGGATACGGCTACTTCCCACGACCGCCTGTTTTTTGTAGAGGTGATGGGCAGGGATGCCGGCTTTATCGCCATCAATGCCGGGATTGGTAGTGCTGCTGCAGCCATATTGATACCCGAAAAGAAATTCCCGGTAGAAAAGCTGATTGACCGGCTTAAATTCAGGGAAAAAGCCAAAAAGGAGAGTAATGTGGTGATAGTGGCAGAAGGTGGAAAGAGTGGCGGCGCACAGGAAATCTCCGAGAAAGTCAAAAAAATCCTTCCTACCTATGATATTAAGGTAACCATTTTAGGCCACCTTCAGCGGGGAGGAGCCCCTTCCTCATTTGATCGGATTTTGGCCAGTAAACTGGGTGTTTCCGCTGTAGAGGGCCTTTTGCAGGGCAAGTATGATGTGATGGCAGGGATTATCAATAATAAAATTGTTTTTACGCCCATCAAAAGGGCCATCGTAGATGATAAGCAAGTGGATGAAGAAGAATTGCGAATAGCGGGGATTTTGTCTACCTAAAATTATTGCCTGGGTTTATTCCACCATTCAACCCAGACCATGCATTAGGAATCGTAATAGATCGTATTTCGGGTCCAAGCTACTTATATCCCGGGAGAATGGCTTTGTTAATAATAAGCCTCATTTCCGGGATCTTTTTGACGGCGTTGGAACAGTCCTGATTTCTTATAATTTTCAAGGTGGATTAGATTTAAATCATTTGAAATTATTTCTTTTCGAATCCAATTAAAAATCGAAAGCCCTTACATTTCCTCAATTTTGGCTAAAGCCGGTATTTTTGGAAAATTATTTTTTGGAATGGGCTAAAGCCGCATTCCTATTGAAGAGGTTTTGTTCATTTACCAGCGCTTAATTTAAGGTGATTTGCCATGTCCTTCAAAACTCCTACTATTTTCTTTTTACTTGTGTTTTTGTTGGTGAAAATTTCCTTTTACTACAATTTTTAATCATATTGTAACCATTACATCAATTATCTTTTTCAATACTTCAATAAACCTATTAACTCATGAAGAAAAAAATCCAGCATTTGCAGCAAAGCCACCATGACCTGGCCAAGGAAAAGCCCTCTTTAAACAGCCCCCTTGAAACTATACCTACCGAACCTGAAAATGACCGCAGGTCTTTTTTTAAAAAAGCCGCTTTAGGTGGGCTGAGTCTCGGGGGAATGATGATGATGCCTCTGGAGGATACCCTGGCACATACGACTTCTAAAGTCAACCGCCTTTCCAATCCTTCCGATTTGAAGATTACAGACATGCGCATTGCCCAATATGGCAATGTTCCCATTTTGAAAATATATACCAATCAGGGGATCCATGGTTTGGGAGATGTAAGGGATGGAGCAGACAAGCGCTATGCCCTGATGCTGAAAAGCAGAATATTGGGTGAAAACCCCTGTAATGTGGAACGGATTTTTAAAAGAATCGAACAGTTTGGATGGCATGGCAGGCAGGGAGGCGGTGTCTCCGGCGTAGAAATGGCCCTCTGGGACCTGGCCGGAAAGGCCTATGGCGTCCCCCTTTACCAATTGATGGGAGGTAAATTCAGGGATAAAGTCAGGATCTATGTGGATACCCCCACCGTAAGCGATCCGGATGAGTTTGCCAATAAAATGAAGGAAAGGGTGGACTTGGGCTTTACCATGCTCAAAATGGATATAGGCATTGGATTGATCAAAGATGAAAAAGACACCCTGACCAATAAATCTCCCTGGGGACCCATGCGGGGCTGGTCGGATCAGGATGTGATGAGTTATACCCAGACCCCGCATCAGTTTACCCATGTGCAGATTACCCAGAAAGGACTGGAAAGGATGGTGGAGTATGCAGCCAAGGCCAGGGCCAAGGTGGGCTATGAAATCCCCTTGGCCATCGATCATTTTGGTCATATGGGCTACAATGAAATGATCAAACTGGCAGAGGCTTTCGAACCTTATAACATCGCCTGGCTGGAAGACCTCATTCCCTGGCAAAATACCGAACAATGGAAAAGGATTACCGAAGCCATTACCACGCCTACCCTGACGGGAGAAGATACCTATCACAAAAAGAATTTCAAGGATTTGATTGAAAACAGGGCGGTAGACCTGGTACATCCGGACCCCGGAAGTGCAGGAGGGTACCTGCAAACCAAAAAAATCGGTGATTATGCCGAGGAGTATGGCATAGGCATGGCCTTGCACCATGCCGCTTCTCCCATTACCTTTATGGGTACCATCCATGCCGCAGCAGCTACTTATAATTTCATTGGCCTGGAACACCATTCGGTGGATAATCCCTGGTGGGAGGACCTGGTCACTGGTATAGACAAGCCCTTTGTGAAGGATGGCTATGTGGAGGTACCTGAATCTCCCGGAATAGGTTTGGAATTGAATGAAGATGAAGTAAAGAAGCGGTTAAGGGAAGGGGAGCAGTTTTTTGCACCTACCGATGACTGGAATGAAATTCGCTCCTGGGACAGGACCTGGAGTTGATACAGTGCAAAGGCCCGGTGAACTTAACCGGGCTTTTTTGTTATCCAATTAATGGCTATTTTTATCCTGCAAAATATTCAGCTAAATCTATTTCGCAAAAATGAGCCAATCAAAAGACATATTTTCTATCCTCCTACAACTGGCCGTTGCCGGTCTGGTCGTTATTTTTACCGCTTATCTCCTGCCCGGGATCGTAGTCGATGACTGGATTACAGGGGTGATCATTGCGGCCTTGCTGGCCTTGCTGAATATCACCATCAAGCCCATTCTGATCTTTCTGACCATCCCCATTACCATTGTCACCCTGGGCTTGTTCTTATTGGTGATCAATGCCTTGCTGGTCCTGATTGCGGCAAGTATAGTAAGTGGATTTACCGTCGATAATTTCTGGTGGGCCCTCCTTTTTAGCCTGGTGCTTTCTTTGGTAAATTCCATTTTGGGGATTTCCCTGGGCAGTGGATTCCGGAAATGATGCCTTCAAATAGCCGGCTTTTCTTTGGCTGCTTCAGGTGAAATCGGAAAGATTAACGGGTAGGGACCGGTCCTTTATTCTTTGGTAGTAGACAGGTGCCTCACCTTTTACCTGCAGGGCATGCGGACCGGCAGGGCTTTTGGGAATGCCTACGGCAAGCAGGTATTTTTCTTCGGTTAGCAAGGGGTTGATCGGGTTTTGCTGCTGCAGCTCAAATACGTCAAATGTAACGTCAAATGGTGGCTGGCAATATTTTCTGATGGCCTCCTGAATCATAAACATTTCCTCTTCCGGATCAATACCGGTGATGGTTTTATTGTCTGAGACCCCGACAATGATGTTTCCCCCCTCCGTATTGGCAAAGGCCAGCAATGTCCGGGCAATTTTTCTTTGGCTGCTGATGCTTTGTTTGTAATCCAAATGCTGTCCTTCCGGTTTTGAAAGCAGATTTTTAAAAGCATCATTGTTTTTTTTAGGAGAAAACATTTTTTTAAAAGGTAAAAGATTGTAAATTATAGGAGAGTTTGTATGAGCAATATTAAATTTTTATTTAATTGTAAACAAAAACAGCCATATACGTTTCACCTACAGCTAAGTGTCAAATGAAATCGAGCATGACGGGAACGCCACACATTGGAATGATTATCCAACATGAGACCTGCCTGCCGGTAGGCAGGGATTCCACCCCGACCTTCGGTACGGGACAAGTTATGGCCTATTAAAAAAAATTAAACACATGAAATCGACACGATTAAAATTATCATTAAACATACAGGGCAATGATTATTTTAATTGTCAAAGATTCCATCTGACCAATAAAAAAATTATAACAGATGAAATATCCAAATGAAGGTTTTTCCCCTGAAACCATAGCCAACTTAAAAAGAGAATTAGAGGAATCCGGTAAATCCTTTAAGATTGTACCCAGCGAGGATAATTCAGAAGAATTTGTCAATTTCTATTTTATTGGCAAATATGAGGGTAAAGATGTGATTTATGATGCCGCCTTGTATACGCTCAGGCTTCACTATCAGAGTGAGTTGTATGAGCTGGCAGAGCATGAAGCCGCGAAAAAATTTCCGGATTTCCATGGGATATCCTATGAAGAGGATGAGAATGGCAACCTGAAACCCTTAAAAACCGATGAGGAAGAGGTGGGTTGGTTTATCACTGAACTCATCATGGAAATGGAAGAGGAGGGAACCGTAAAAGTCCAGGAGTTTGTGGACCTGGATACCCACCATGATTTTGGAATCGGCCTGGATGCGGCCCTTAACATTGAAAGCATAGACGAAGAAACCCTCCAAAAATTTGTAAATTCCTTTAACAACGATTCCTTACGACTGGACGACACTTTCTATACTTTCCAATCTGAGGAAGAGGAGGATGAATTCTGAAGGTAAAATACTTTTAATTATGGCCAACATTTCCGGCATGAGCAGGTTTTGAAGCTATGTTAAAAGTGGCCTGGTCTAAAATCTATGCGCATCCTTTGCCGGAGGGGCACCGCTTTCCTATGGAAAAGTACGAGCTCCTTCCCGAGCAATTGCTTTATGAAGGCACGCTGAGCTCCGAAAATTTTTTCACTCCGGAAACCGCGGAGAAGAAATGGATCCTCCAGGTCCATGAGGAGGAATATTTTGATAAACTGCTTTCTCTGGGATTAAGTGCTTCAGAAATCAGGCGCACAGGCTTTCCTTTGAGTCAGGCCCTGGTACAAAGAGAAGTACATATCATGCAGGGTTCCATGATGGCTGCCGGCTTTGCTTTGGATTTCGGGGTAGGTATGAACATTGCCGGAGGTACCCACCATGCCTATAAAGATAAGGGAGAAGGGTTTTGCCTGCTGAATGATATTGCCATTACGGCTGCATTTCTGATCAAAGAACATGGCTTAGGCAAGGTGTTGGTGGTGGATCTGGACGTGCATCAGGGAAATGGAACCGCCAAAATTTTTGAGGACAACCCGCAGGTATTCACTTTCAGCATGCATGGGGCCCACAACTACCCCTTGCACAAGGAAATTTCTGACCTGGATGTTCCCTTGCAGGACAAGACCGATGACAGTACCTACCTGAACTTGTTGAATCATCACCTGCCGGAACTGATGGATAAATTTGAACCTGATTTCATCATTTACCAGTCGGGGGTGGATGTGCTGGCAACAGATAAACTGGGTAGGCTTGGCATGAGTATTCAGGGCTGCAGGGAAAGGGACCGGATAGTTTTGGAAACAGCCAGGCGACACAGGGTACCTGTCATGTGTTGCATGGGGGGAGGTTATGCCAAAAAAATAAACGATATCATAGAAGCACATGCCAATACGTTCCGGCTGGCTCAGGAAATATTCTTTTAAACCCTTTATTTTAAAAATAGAAGAGATGAATGATTTGAAAAAAATGTGGCTGGCCTATGCGGTGGGAGGCTTATTGCTGCTGGGAGCAGGATTGAGTTTTTTTGGCGAGGCACTGCTTCTGAAATGGGATAATGCACCGTTTTTGGAATGGTTTCTTTGGGGGACCTTTGCGCTGATTGTTTTCAATGCGGGAATATCTCTTTTTGGACAGGCAGTCATTTACAGAATGAAACTGGAAAAACAACAAAAGCCTTAAAGTGAATTTTTATATCTGGAGCAAGCAGGTAGCACCAGGTTTTTTTTGAAGCCCTTCCATTTTTAATTGAAGCAGGGAAGCACCCAGGGCTAAAGGCTTTCTTTGCAGGTAATAATTGGAAAATAGCAATGAATTAGCGGATTAATTGACCCGGAAAAAATTGTAAAAGCATAAGAATCCTTATATTTGCCCCAAATAATTTAAAACCATAAGAAGTGAGAAAATTTACTACAATTATCAGCGCATTAGCAGTATTTGGATTGCTCAGCGGGGCATGCAACGCTCCGGCACCTGAGGGGGAGGTTACCAATATTGCAGATGAGGTGAATATTGCTGACCTGAAAGTGGCCTATATCATCACGGACAGTGTCATCAATAATTTTGAATATTTTAAAGAAAAATCTGCTGAAATAGCCGAAAAAGGCAAAAAGTACGAGGGAGAATTGACCAGCAGGGCCAGGGGATTTGAACAGGAAGTTCAAAATTTTCAAAGTTCGGCTTCCTCCATGACCATGAACCAAGCCAGGGCAAAGGAGGAAGAATTGGTAACCAAGGAAAGAAACCTGGTGGCCTATAGGGAAAACATCATGCAGGAATTGTCTGCCGATGAGACCAAATTGTACAATGACGTTTACGATATGATCCAGGAATACCTGAATGATTATGCCGCAGAGCATGACCTGGAGATGATTCTGTCCTACACCAGGGGTGGAGGCGTATGGTATGCCAACAAAACCCTGGACATTACAGATTCAGTGGTCAAGGGAATCAATGAAGACTATAACAACAAAGAAGGAGATTCAGCTGCATCCGAAAAGGAGGAGACTTCTGAGGAAGAGTAAGGGCAATGATCCTTTTATTTATCAAATCAGGCCCGGAGATCCCGGGCTTTTTTGTTTTTAGTTTGAATCCGGGTAATTGGTATTCTACCTTTAGTTTACTATATTCCAAGTAAGTTATCAATTAAATTCTTTTCAGGTAAATATTTAAATTTTAACCAATCAAAATGGAAATAACCAACTTTCTAAAGCACCATTACAGACATTTCAATGCAGCAGCACTAATCGATGCAGCTGAAGCCTATAAATCCCATTTGGATAACAATGGAAAAATGATGGTTACCCTGGCAGGTGCCATGTCCACGGCAGAGTTGGGCATTTCTCTGGCGGAAATGATCCGCCAGGATAAGGTGCAAATCATCACCTGTACCGGAGCCAACCTGGAAGAAGATGTATTTAACCTGGTGGCACATGATTTCTACGAAAGGATTCCCCATTACAGGGAATTGTCGCCTGCCCAGGAACAAGACCTGCTCAACCGGCACATGAATCGCATCACGGATACCTGTATTCCCGAAATGGAAGCCATGAGGAGAATTGAAGATGTCATCCTGCAGGAATGGCAAAAAGCGGATCAGGCGGGGGAACAGTTTTTTCCTCATGAATTTTTCTACAAAATATTGCTTTCCGGAAAACTGGAGAAAGATTACCAGATAGATCCGAAAAACAGCTGGCTCATGGAAGCTGCAAAAAAGAACATACCCATCATCGTTCCGGGCTGGGAAGACTCTACCCTGGGCAACATGTATGCCGGCCACTGTATTTCCGGAGATATCAAAGATGTGCATACGGTCAAGGGCGGCATACAGTACATGATCTACCTGGCAGATTGGTATACAGAAAATGCCAAGGAAGAAAGCAAGGTTGGCTTTTTTCAGATCGGCGGGGGCATTGCGGGTGACTTCCCCATCTGTGTGGTACCCATGTTGCACCAGGATTTGCAGCGGGATGGCATTCCCTTGTGGGGGTACTTTTGTCAGATTTCTGATAGTACGACCTCCTATGGCTCTTATTCAGGGGCAGTACCCAATGAGAAAATCACCTGGGGAAAGCTGGGCCTGGAAACACCCAAATTTATCATTGAATCGGATGCCACCATCGTAGCACCTTTGGTCTTTGCCATTGTGCTGGGGCAATAAACGCCTGCTCATGGAAAGGAAAATGACCTATATAACCAAAGCAAGTGCCATCATGGCACTTGCTTGTTGGTTTTATCTGCCCTTGCCTGCGCAGGATTCAATGGCAGTCAATCAGGTATTTTCCCTTGATTATGATGAACACCAACCCATCATGGGTCCGGATGGCAAACTCTTTTTTACCCTGGCCTACCATCCCGACAACCAAAACGGGATCAATGATCCCGGAGACATCTGGTATGCAGCAGAGAAAACAGGAGGCTTTGACAGCCCCCGGCGCTTGCCCCAGCTTTCTACACCCTATTATGACCTGCTGATCGGCTTTATCCACCCCGATACCCTACTGGTTTACCACCAAAACCTGCAAAACAGGCAGGTCATACAAAGTTACTACCGCACAGGTTCGGAATGGCTAAGGGGAGAAGCCCAGGATTTGCCTGGTTTTAAGATCAATGGCGATCATTTTAGTGCCCGGCTGCATGCCGGCGGCAGCTTGATGGTCATGTCCATGGATTCCTTCGGGACCTATGGCAATGAAGATATCTATGTTGCCTTCAGGCAGGGAAAGGCCTGGTCCAGGCCGCTTAATCTGGGTGCTGCCATCAATACTTCCCAACAGGAGCTGAGCCCCTTCCTTTCGGCCGATACCCGTACCTTGTATTTTTCTACCAACGCCCGCGGCGGTGAAAAGAGCATGGGCGTTTATTTCAGCCAAAGGGAGGGAGAAGGTTGGAACGAATGGAGCCTTCCCCGCAGATTGAACCTGCCAGCCATGGAAGGTTTTGATTTATATTACTTCCCGGACCCAACCGGTGAGAGGGCCTTTTTTACCAATACCCAGACCAGTGATGGCTATGGGAATATCCTGTTATTAGGCGATTTTAAGGCAGAGGCATTGGTAGCAGAAGTTGATGAGGTTTTGCCTGCTGTGGTGGAGGAAGCCGAAATGCCGGACCTGAGTCGGGAGAAGGATGAAACAGAAACAGAAACTGCTGTCCAGGATGCAGAACCCATGGAAAACAGGGTTTCCTTCGACCAATTGGATAGGGGAGAAGCCGTGATTCTGGACCAGCTTTTATTTCAAAGAGGCAGCTCAATTTTGGCTGACAGTGCAGGTATGGCGCAATTGGAGGATCTGGCAACCTATCTGCTGTCTCGCCCGGAAACCGTAATTTCGGTAGATGGCCATACCGATAATTATGGTAGTGCCAGACTGAATGAGCGGCTTTCGCTGGAACGGGCGCAGATGATCAGAGATTTTTTGGTGGAAAAAGGGGTTGACTTTGAGCAAATCCGGGTCAATGGCTGGGGTGGCAGGCGGCCCATTGCCACCAACCGCAATGCAGCGGGAAGGGAAAAGAACAGAAGGGTAGAAATCAATGTATTAAATCAACCATGAAGTATGACAAAAAAACCAATCACCTCTAAAGTGCCATGGGCGGCAGGGCTGCTGCTCATCATCCTTTCCTGGTCCTGTGGGGAAAGCCAGGTAAAGGAAAATGCCGCTGAAATAGAAAATGCCCCCTCCCATAAATCATGGGAAATGGTGCCCTTCGTGAAAATGGATGAAGCCAATCCTGTATTGCTGCCTGGGGATTTGACCTTTATCTGCCCCATTTTGGAGGCCTCTGTCAAATGGGAAGAGAAAGATGTCTTTAACCCTGCGGCGCTGGTCAAAGACGGAAAAATCAACCTCCTTTACAGGGCGGAGGATTCCATAGGCAGTAATAATGGTACCTCAAGGATTGGTTTGGCTTTAAGTGAGGATGGGTATACCTTCGATAAACTACCGGAGCCGGTTTTTTATCCGGAAAATGACAGTTTAAAACCGCTGGAATGGGATGGGGGTGTGGAAGACCCCAGGATCGTAGAAAGTGAGGATGGCAGGTATATCATGACCTATACCAGTTATGATGGAGAGGTGGCCAGGCTCATGCTGGCTGTCTCGGAGGACCTCATGGATTGGGAAAAGCATGGCCGGGTATTGACCGGCGAATTTAAAGATACCTGGTCAAAGGCAGGAGCCATCGTAGCAGAGAGGCAGGGCGATAAAATTATTGCCAGGCAAATTGCAGGCAAATACTGGATGTATTTTGGGGATACCGATCTTTTTTTGGCTCATTCTGAGGACCTGCTTCATTGGGTTCCGTTGGAAACCGATGGGGCGTTGAAACCTGTGATGAAGCCTCGGCCCGGTTATTTTGACAGTCGCCTGGTAGAATCGGGGCCGTATGCCTTGCTTCGAAACGAAGGGATAGTGCTCCTTTATAATGGGATGAACCTGGAAGAGGGGCAAGAGCTGGATCCTTCCCTGCCGCCGGGGGCCTATTCTGCCGGTCAGGCCCTGTTTGATGGTGATGATCCTTCCAAACTGATCGATCGTTCCGAAACTTATTTCATGACTCCGGAAGAACCTTATGAAATTGAAGGACAAGTAAATCTGGTTTGCTTCATTGAAGGAATGGTGCCCTATAATGGTAGCTGGTTTTTATATTACGGGACTGCCGATTCTAAGATCGCTGCGGCCGTTTATGAGGAAACAGGCATGCGCTAATGGGGCTAAAAAAAGGAACCCCGGCGTAACCTTTTCAGGTATGTACCGGGGTTCTGTTAATTGAGAGAATTAACAGTCTTTAAGGGGGCAGAATTAGTTTGGTCCACCGCCTCCCATGACGGCACCGCCGGCACCACCATCGCCCTCTTTTAAATCTTCATTGGTCACGCCTCTTTTCTTCCTTCTGCCTCCATCGACACTTAGTTTTCCAATCCGGTAAGAGAAGTTAATTTTGAAGTTCATATAACGCATACTGGTGACACTTTCCTGCATGATGGTAGGAGTCACCAACTCATTTCGGATTTTAAATTCAGGGGTGAAAAAGTTTTCTGCTCCGAATCCGATACTTCCTCTTTTTTCAGCAAATTGCTTGTTTATGCTTAAGCTGTAGATACCAAAGCCCCCGGATGAACCTTGTAATTGAACCCTTCGGCCCCGATAGAAGCTGAATGCCTGGATTTGCCAGTCATTTGGTAGGCTGTAATTTCCGAACAGCCTTCCGCTCAATACCAACCCTTCGTTTTGTGCAGCAAATGCAGGATCATCTAAGCCATTATCCAATTGGGCAAAATAGCTGTCTATGGATCCATTTAGCGAAAACTTACCTGAAATGTTGATGTTGGAGAACACGCTCAGGCCATACGCTCTTTCATTTCCTATGTTCTCGTAGGTGGTGAAGATCACGTCGTCATCCTGAATGGTTCTTACCGGTTGGATGGATCCGGTGGTATTTCTCAGGTAGGTAGTGAAATTAAGCGATGTTCCTTTAATAAACGTGCTGTAGGATAATTCGTAATTGTCTGTAAGTTCCGGATCCAATAGCGGGTTTCCCTGTGTGATTTGTTGGGGGTTGGCCGCTTCAATGTTTGGGTTCAGAAAATTCAGGGAAGGCCTTTGAATTCTTCGGTTATACGCCGCTTTTAACATATTTCCATTTTCCAATTTTCTACCGAAGTTCATGTTTGGAACGAAGGTTCCGTAAGAAGGTATATCGGCAGGCAAATCAGAATCAAGAAAATCAGCCTCTATATTGGTGTATTCGTAGCGCATTCCTGCTTTGATGGTATAGTGTTCCAGGAAGCCCAGTGTGTAGGATAAGTATCCTGCGGTTACATTCTGGTCGTAATTAAACTTATTGGAAAGGCTAATATCGTCCACTTCTTCAAATTCCCCATCGGCTCCTTCTGCCCGGAAATACGCAAAGTCACTGACGGCTTTCCGAAGAATGTTTTTCGCACCGTATTCCAAAATCTGGTTATCACCTGAGCCCATGGGGCTGACATAGTCTAATTGAACCGTGAATTCTTCGTTAAGGTTATCGTTGTCATTTTTCAATCGGCTTACTACCTGGTCAAACGACTCGTTATACAAACTGTTGATAAAATCATTGGTTCGGTTGTTTCGGCTATACAAGCCAGACACACTAAATTCTTTCCCTTTTTTCTCAAAACTTTTGGTGTAATTATAGCTTACATCCACACTGTTGGAGAGATTATCTGTACGTACATCTCGCAGCAACTCACTTACCAATACATCTTCCACATAGGTTTCGGTGGTCAGGTCATCCTGGTTCATTTTCATGTTTCTCAGACCAAAACTGACGGAAGTGGTCATGAAGTTAAATTTGTTGATTTCGTAGTCCCATCCAAAATTATACCTTCCGAACATCATGTTATTGCGGGTATCGGCAGCTTGAAGTATCCGTCTGTCAGGTCCATCGGCGGACAGCAGCGTTTGCTCATTTTCAAACCCTCCCAGTATATTATATCCGGCACGACCAAATCCGCCCAGACTAAAGCCCATTTTCCCTTTTTTAAGAGCGGCATTCAATCCCAAATTAGATCCTCTTATCCCGGCACTGGTATTGATGTTCAGGGAAGCACCTTGTAACTTATTTTTCTTTGTCACAATATTGATTACCCCTCCGGTGCCTTCCGCATCGTATTTGGCAGACGGGGAGGTGATTACTTCTACCGACTTTATTTCTTCGGCAGGAATTTGCTTTAATGCATCGGCAATATTGTTGGCCACAATGGCGGATTGTTTGTTATCGATCAACACCAGGATATTACTGCTCCCTCTCATGGATACATTGCCATCCAGATCTACGGTAAGCATGGGAACCCTCCTGAGCACATCGGAAGCATCACCACCAATGGTTGTTTTATCATTTTCTGCATTGTATATGGTCCGGTCCACCTTTTCTGTGATAAGGCTCCGCTGACCCTGCACCGTTACTTCATCCAATGCTACAGACGATTCGGACAAGGTGATGTTTCCCAAAAATAGGGAAGGGGTATTTGGACCCACTTCGATGTCCTCCCTGACAATGGCATCGTAACCTACATAGCTCAATTCTACTTTGTATTTGCCGGCTTCCTTTACGTTAAAAAAGAATTCTCCATTATCATCGGCAACCCCGCCAGCCAAAGAGGCTTCACTTTCGGCTTTCTTCAACATGGCAGTAGCATAAGGAACAGGTTCACCCGTTTCCTTGTCCACCACTTTACCTGAAATCTTAAATTCCTTTTTTTCAGCGTTTCCCTGGGCGAATGCATCCGGGGAACCTATCGCAAGATAGAAGGTTGTCAATAGTAATAATCCAAATAGCCTTTTCATTATAGTAGATATGTTAAAATAAGTTGATCTCTGTTAATATAACTGCAACAAAGGAAAATCTTTCCCCTCTTAATAAAAAATGCAATAGATGGGCTGCCCCCATCCATCGACAAATGTCACAAAACATCAGACCAATGATTTTTTAAACTTTACTTTTTCCTTTGGTAGACCCTAATACGGGATCGGTAGCCTAAATCCGGGAATTGGTAGATTTTTTGCAAAGTTTCATTTACTTTACTTTATGTTTATGCTGGATTTGTGGAGCATTTGTTGCTTTTCATCTCCAAAATCCTTGTTATGACACATTCCAACGAACCAAAAAGAATCACCTTTCTCATTCATATTCTGGTATGGATTTTTATTGCCATAGTGATTTTTGTAGTCAGCCCCCTTTCCTGGAAAGTAGACCTGCCCCTTGAATATTGGTTCAAGCAGGGATTGGTACTGTTTTTTCTCATCCTGCTGTTTTACCTGAACATGTACCTGTTTGTGCCCAAGGTGCTTTTCAAAGGAATGAACTGGCAGTTTATACTGATAGCGATTTCCAGCACCTTACTGGTGTTGTTTCTGATCATTCAATTTGAAAACCTGATCAACCTGCAGGAGTTGATGCATTATGCCTTCAGGCCCAATGTGCCTTATGAACCCAGGCCCAGAAATTTTAACTTTGACATGTTTACCATCCTGCTATTGCTCTTCGGATTCGGTATCAGCACCAGTGTGGTAGCGGTACAAAAATGGCAGGCCGACGCAGAATTACGAAGGCAGATGGAACAGGAAAAAATCTCTTCCGAACTGTCTTACCTCAAGGCCCAGATCAATCCCCATTTCTTCTTTAACACGTTAAACAACATTTATGCCCTGACCAATATTGATGTGGAGCGGGCTCAGAAGGCTTTACTGAAGCTTTCCCGAATGATGCGCTATGTTTTGTACGAAACGGATAAAGACCTCACCTTGCTGAACAAGGAACTGGATTTTATCAAGGATTACATAGAACTGATGCGCCTAAGGCTGTCTGAGAAAGTGATCCTGGACATATACATCCAGGAAAATACCGAAGATTTACCCATTGCTCCCATGCTCTTACTTCCTTTCCTGGAAAATTGCTTCAAGCATGGAATCAGCGCCAAAAGTGAAAGTAAAATTCAGATTTCAATAAGGCTGGAAGAAAAAATCCTGCATTTGAAAACCATCAATGCCAAATTTCCTGCCAACCCCAACAGTAAGGAAAAGCTTAGCAGCGGCATAGGCCTGAACAATACCAGAAGAAGGCTGGCCCTGATCTATGGAGACAAACACCGACTGGCAATAGATCAGGAAAATCAAGAGAACGAGTTTCGGGTGGATCTAACCATAGACCTGGCATGAAAATCAAATGTATAGTAGTTGATGATGAACCCCTGGCTTTGGAAATGGTATGTAATTTTGTGGAGAAAACTGGGTTTTTGGAGCTTCTTGGCCGATTTGATAGCGCCATGGAAGCTTTGGGATTTATCAATAGCCATGAAGTAAACCTGATGTTTTTGGACATACAAATGCCGGATCTGACAGGAATGGAGCTGGCCAGGGTATTGGAGAATAGAAAACACCAGGGATCACCTAAAATTATCTTTACTACTGCATACAATCAATACGCCATTGAAGGATACAAGGTGGATGCCCTGGATTACCTGCTCAAACCGTTCAGCTATGAGGAATTTTTAACCGCCAGCCATAAAGCCTTGCGCTTCTTTGAAAACAGGAGCCAGGCCACCAAGGGCACTGCTGAGGATTACATTTTTATCAAAGTCGAATACCAGCTGGTCAAGGTCATGCTCAAGGAAATCATTTTGGTAGAGGGGTATAAGGATTATGTGAAAATTCACCTGGAGGGTAAATCCTCGCCTTTGCTTTCCCTAACTACCCTAAAAAGCATGGAGGAAATGCTTCCGGAGGACCATTTTATGCGCATTCACCGCTCTTATATCATTTCCCTGGATCACATACAGTCCATCAGCAAGGGTACGGTCAACATGGGCATCATGAACATTTCAGTAAGTGATGGCTACAAAGAAAATTTTCTTCGTTTTATTGACAAATGGATCAATTAAAAAGGCGAATGGCAGATTAACCTACCATTCGCCTGATTCCTTATTTCGTACACATCACCTTATTCAACAGCATACAAAAAGGCACCATAGCCTGCTGCTTCCATTTCTTCTAATGGGATAAATTTCATGGCCGCCGAATTCATGCAATACCTCAATCCGGTAGGCTCAGGTCCATCATTGAAAACATGACCTCCATGGGAATCACCGAACTTGCTTCTGACTTCTACCCGCACCATGCCTTGACTCCGGTCTATGGGTTTTTCCAGGAACCGGGCGTCTATTGGTTTGGAAAAGCTTGGCCATCCAGACCCCGACTCATATTTATCTTTCGAACTAAATAGGGGTGCACCGGAGACAATACAAACATATAGGCCTGTCTCTTTATTGTCATTATAGCTGTTGTCAAAGGCCCTTTCAGTAGCTTCTTCCATGGTGACCTGATATTGAAGACTGGTCAGCTGGGCTTTCAGTTCGTTTTTTGACGGGCTTTTGTATTTTTCAGCGGAGGGTACCTCCCAATACTGCTGGATAAAACGATCCCTTCCCGATCCGGTACGATAGGCCTTGTACTCCTTGGGTTGTTTTTTGTAATAATCCTGGTGGTAGTCTTCGGCAGGATAGAAATTGGTGAATTTAACGACCGGAGTTACCACTGGTTTGTCAAATATACCGGATTGATCCAGGGCTTTTTTCGAATTTTCGGCGACAGATTTCTGGTCCTGGTTGTGAAAAAAAATCGCAGATTCATACTGGCTACCCCTGTCGTAGAAACTTCCCCCCGCATCGGTAGGATCATACAATTTCCAGAAGATATCAATGATTTCGCTGTAACTGATGACATCCGGATCAAAGGTAACCTGTACCGCTTCCTTGTGACTGGTTTGTCCGGAAGACACCTGGGAATAGGTAGGGTTTTTTTCCTTTCCGCCCGAGTAGCCTGATACCACCGATAGGATACCGTCTATCCCTTCAAAAGGGGATTCAATGCACCAGAAACACCCTCCGGCAAATGTTGCTTTTTCAGTTCTTCCCTGGTAATTTTCCAATGCAATTTCTTCTTCATTGCTTTCGGACTTGTCAGCTGCCTGGCAGCTGGAAAATGAAAACAACAGCAGGGAAAGAGCTGTTAAATAGGGGATGCTAAATCTCATCTGTTTAAAATTTATATTATTTTGAATCTTCCCTAAAAACGGTAAAACAGCTGTTTATGTTTAAAGGAATTTTAAATGTACTGCATTTCAGGCTGTCTACCCCAATTCAGTTTCTTCCGGCATGATAAACCAAAGGATCAGATAAACCAAGAGTCCAGGAAAAGCGGCACTCAATATGGAAACCAACACATATACGATTCTCAACTTGTCGGCATCCCAGCCCAGGTATTTGGCCAGGCCGCCGCATACCCCGGCTATCATCTTGTCAGTAGTGGTTCGTTTTAATTTTTTGTCCATGCTTTGCTAAGGTTTAATGGTTTACTAAAATTAAAAGGTTACGAAAAAGGGAATAAATTTTTGGTTTGAACCATTTCTTAAGATAAAAATAAGGAATGTGACAGCAATTACAAAAAACAGTTTAACCCAGAATCTTTGCGGCATCTATTAGGCTTCATGGATGGTTGTGATTCATTTATGGCATTTATTTTGTTTCTATGTTAACATCAGATAAGCCGGTAAGGCAAAACAATGCCTACCGCCTGATGGAATAAATGTACAACCAAACCAACAAAGTACCATGAAGTTTAGATCAGTAATTACTGCAGTTTGTGTTTCTTGTGCCATTTTGTTCTCTTCCTGTGAGGCAAACAAGGAAAGGGAAAATGATCATCAGGAAATGACGAATGAAGCAGAAGAAGAGACCAAAGAAGTATTTGCTGAGGCCAGGTCAGCCATTTCAAAAGAAACCTCAGAACTTGAAGCAGAGGTGGAAGAAATTAAAGCAGAAGTGAAGGAAAATCTGGGAGAACCGGCCAATGAAAAAGTAGATCAATATTTGACCGAATTGGATAAGGGATTGAATGACCTGGAGATCAAATCCAGGGAATTTGAGAAGTCAACAGCGCAAAGAAGGGATCAAATTAAAATGGAATTTGAAAAACTCGAAAACGAAGTCGAATCCACCATAAGTAAGATTAAAAACGAAATTGAAAATGAAGGTTAAAAAGGCCGGACTTGGTTTCGTTTACCCCTATACATTTTGTTTAACGGGTGATAATTTTTAGGTTAAATTTTTTTAGATCGCCTAAGCCATTGTCTCTGAGGTCACGGTGGGTGTCTGTTACACGGCTGCTCCCTGACTGGCGGTTCAATATGCTGCGATTGCCTGGCGCAAGTTGTATTTTCAGCTTGTGGTAACGCTTCCCTTGAGGAGTTTTTAGGAGCATGATCCTGATGAATTTTCCATCAGGATCTGTTCCACCTTATTTTTTTCTCAGTTTTATATCCATGGATTGGTCTGCGTTACTTTTTTTTCAGGAATCCAGGTTATTGGAGGTAAAATTAGGGATAGTACAACTATCTGTCCATTCATTCCATATATACCCCTCTAATAGAATAAAAAAATTATCAAGTAATATTTTTCTTATTTTTAAGGTAATATTTATAGAATAAACCCTTTATCTGTTAAATATTACCTAAACCAACATGATTAGATTTGTATATTTATTTGTAATATTTTTATTAATTGATGTAACTGCAAAAGCCCAAACTACCATCAGGGGGAAGGTGCAGGACAAGGCCAGCAATGAAACTTTGCCTGGGGCCTATGTTTTTATAAAGAATGCTGCAGGAGATACCTTGGCCAATACCTTTACAGACGACAGAGGACGCTTTGAATTTAACCGGCCAGCTGTCAATACCATTGATATCAGCATCAGTTTTGTGGGGTACGAAGACCTGCAACAAACCATAGAAAATTTATCCGGTAGAAACCTGGGCACTTTTAAATTGGTAGAGGAAGGGAGTTTGCTGGAAACCTACGAACTGGAAGGCCAGGCTATTTCAGGTGAAATGAAGGGAGATACGGTGTCCATGAACGCATCGTCATACCAGACCAGATCGCAGGCAAGTGCTGGTGAACTGATACGAAAGATGCCTGGGGTGGTCATGCAGGGAGGTACCATAGAAGTACAGGGCGAAACTGTAGGACGGGTATTGGTAGATGGAGAGCCCTTTTTCGGGGATGACCCTGCCATGGCATTACAGAACTTACCGGTGGATATCATAGACCGGATAGAGTTTCTGGATCAGTTGAGTGACCAGGCCCAATTAACTGGGTTTGACGATGGAGAAACCATTAAAACCATCAATATCATCACCAAAAAGGAAAAGCGGGGTGGAAAGTTTGGACGAATGTTTGCCGGATATGGGACGAATGACAATTACCTGGTCGGTGGAAGCGTGAATTTTTTCAGCGAAGCCCAGCGCATTACCGCCCTTGGCTTAAGCAACAACATCAACCAGCAGAATTTTTCTGCAGATGACCTTTCAGGAGCGTTTGGGGGAAGTGATAACCGGAGGGGAGGCAGAGGACGTAGGGGCAATCCACTTACCACCAGGGAAAGACCCGGAATTACCCATACCAATGCCATTGGGTTGAATTTTACCGACAAATGGGACGAAGGCAGGGCTAAAATTACCGGGAGTTATTTTTTCAATGAAAGTAAAAATTTCCTTAATCGAAATTCATCCCGGGAATACATCCTTCCAAGCGATAGCTTGCAATTATATGATGAGATCAGGAATAGTGAAATCAACAGCCAAAACCACCGCCTGGACCTGCGGCTGGATTATGACATGTCCGAAAAGCATGCCATCATCTGGAGACCCCGCATCAGGTATGAAAAGGGAACCTCCTTTAACCTGTTATCTGCGCAAAACCTTTTTAACCCCACTACTCCGATCAATGAGACGGAAAATACCACCTCAGGCAGCAATGAATCCTTTCGGTTTTTAAGTGATTTTACCTACAGGTATCAATTCAATAAAGAGGGGCGGACGCTTTCTGCTAAATTTGATACACGCATGGATGACCGAAGCAATGAGTCCCGGTTGGTTTCTGTCAATAGAGACTACCAGACCGGCCTCAGGGATAGCCTCATTCAAAATTCCCTGGGAAGTTCAAGTTCCTTTAATTATGAGTTTGAAGTAGAATACACAGAGCCTATTGCAGATCATTCGCAGGTAAGATTGGAATACGAAGTAGGCAATGATTTGGGCAACACCCTGCAGGAGGTCTCGCAGCGGGAAATGGAATCCACCCTTTTCGAACTGGATACCACCTTATCCAATGAGTTTGAAAATACTTACCTGCAACATGAACTTGGACTGGGGTATCGCTATAACAAAAACAAAATCAGGATATTCTCTTCTTTTGACTACCAGGTTTCGGTATTGGATAGCGACCGCCTGTTTCCCGGATTTGAAAACACCAACCGTACCTTCCGGAATTTTGTGCCCCGGATGGTATTTATTTATGACCCCAATGAAAACACCAATATCCGCATTTATTATCGCGGAGATACGGATGCTCCGTCGGTCAGGCAGTTGCAGGATGTGATAGATAACAGCAACCCCATCCAGATATCAACAGGTAACCCCAATCTGGACCAGGAGTACGAGCACCGCTTGTTTACCCGAATCCGTAAAATAAATCCTGAAACCAATAAGTCCTTCTTCATGTACCTTGGAGGTAGGATGACCAGCAATTACCTGGGCAATGCTACCTACATCGCAAGTAGGGACACCTTGATACAGGGAGATGTATTGCTCAGGCAGGGTGGGCAGCTGAACCGACCGGAAAACCTGGATAATTACTGGGACCTGAGAAGCTACTTTTCCTTTGGCTTCCCCCTCAATTTCATGCAGAGTAACCTGAACCTCAGTGCCAGAGCTGGCGTTTCTAATCGGCCCGGGCTGATTAATGAACAAACCAACTACAATCGAAACATGTATGTGGGGCCGGGAATAGGAATCAGTAGTAATTTGGGCGAACACATAGATTTCAATTTTTCTACCAGAGGAAATTACAATATCGTACGAAGTAGTTTACAGGAAAATCTGAATAACAATTATTACACCCAAAGCACCCGCCTGGATTTATACTGGAATTTTGCCGGAGGGTTTTTTGTCAGTACCAATGTCAACAACCAGTGGTACCAGGGTTTAGGCGAGGATTTTGACCAGTCGGTCTGGCTGATGAATGCCGATCTGGGCTATCGGTTTCCTCCAACAGAGAATTTTGAACTGAAAATGACCGTATTTGATTTGTTGAATCAGAATACCAGCATTGACCGAAATGTAACCGATGTATACATAGAAGATGAGCGCACACAGGTGGTGCAGCAGTTTTTTATGCTTACCTTAACCTATAATCTGAAGAGCTTTGGCGGAGCAGGGGCTGGACCTCAGGGAATGGGAAACTAAAATGTGGGCCTTACTTCGGGCATTCGCCGAAAGAGATGCGTATATTTACCTAAAACACCTCCATCCTGTGTAAGCACAATGCATTTGAATAGTAACCAACAAACAATAATTTTCAATATTAAACCCTCGAAAAAATGAACATTACCTTGTCAGAAGCGGAAAAAGTAGTTGAAGCAGCCAAAAAGAAAGCGGCTGCTATTGGAACAAAAATGGATATCTGCGTGGTGGATACAGGTGCCAACCTTACGGCATTTGCACGTATGGATGGCGCCTGGTTAGGCTCCGTTGATATCAGCATCAAAAAAGCCAAAACAGCCATATTCTTTACCATGGATACGGCTGAGCTCAGCCCATTGGTTCAACCCGGATCTCCACTTTATAACATAGAACACTCCAATCAGGGATTGATCACT
Organism: Cyclobacterium sp. SYSU L10401; assembly: GCF_010993705.1. Lineage (GTDB taxonomy): Bacteria > Bacteroidota > Bacteroidia > Cytophagales > Cyclobacteriaceae > Cyclobacterium. The sequence continues at coordinate 22,673 of NZ_WOFO01000003.1, forward strand.
TTTCCGGGTGGTGTGGTCTTGAAAAATCAAGAGGGGACCATCCTAGGAGCAATCGGCGTTTCCGGGAGTACCGTAGAAGATGACCACGAGGTGGCTAAAGCAGGAGCCAAAGTCCTGTTGTCATAAAGGTCATCCCTACTTTAATCACACTTACCTTCAGCAGGAATTTGGAACAATTCCTGCTGAAGGTTTTTTTTTGATTGATATAAATAAAATATTATCTTGTCAGATACAAGTTATTAAACCCAATACAAAATGACCGACCAGGAGCTTTGTCAGAAGCTTTATGAAGGGGACAAAAAGGCTTTTGATGGCATTTATCGGAAGTACTGGGAAAGACTCTTTTTATATGTTTATAAAATATCTGGCGACAGGTACCAAAGCGAGGATATTGTCCAGGAAGTTTTTGTAAAACTTTGGCGGAGAAGGCAGGTCAGGAAGATCAATCAATTGGAAAATTATTTGTTTAAATCTGCCAAATATGGTGTTTCAAATCTGATAAGAGACAGGAGGATCAGGCTACCCTTAGAGGATTATATGGCTAACCTTGTGGAAGAAGTGAATGCAGATCTGTTGATAGAAGAAAAAGAAACCGAACGCATCATTCGGGAAAGTATCGGCAGCCTGCCCTCCAGGTGCCAGGAGGTCTTTATCATGAGTAGGGATGATTTTCAGAGCAACAAGGAAATCGCTCAACAGTTAAATCTTTCTGTAAGAACCGTGGAAACCCAAATCCACAAGGCCCTGAAATTCATAAAAAAAAACCTTGGGCAAATTTATTTTTGGTAATCTCGTTTTGGAGAAACTATACCTTGAAAAGCATATTTTTCTAGCCTGATACTTTTCTTTTATTTTGAATTAACTCACTAAATTTATAATTTATTTTATTTTTTCCTATAGCAACAAGGAAAAATAAGCAATGGGCGTACGTAATAGAACTTCCTTTTGTGTCTATCCTTTTAAATAGACCGTCAGGCATGAGTAAACACCAGTTTTTAGCCCTTTTGGAAAAGCAGATCCGAGGTCTTACCTCTGAAAGTGAAGACCGGCTGATTGATGCCATTTTTGAACGGATGGAAGGCAGGGGGATGCATTGGAAGCTGGATGCCAGTGCAGAAGAAGTCAGGGAGAGCATCAAAGCGAAAATAGACCTGGAGTTGAAGCCCCAAAAGGACTATTCATCAGTATCCGGAATTTTGAGGATAATGACTGTTAGCCTGGTTGGAATACTGATGATTGCCTTTATTTTAGTTCCTGCTACCGATGCTGAATTTTTTGCTCAAATGGATGAGCGGGTTACCAATGATAAGCAAAAGGCAACCATTACCCTAAAGGACGGTAGTAAGGTGCACCTTAACGTGAGTAGCAAATTGAGTTTTCCGGATCAGTTTGGATCCGACGAACGGAAAGTTTCCCTGGAAGGAGAGGCTTTTTTTGAAATAGCCCATGATGCCTCCCGCCCTTTTGTGGTCGAAGTAAATGAGGTAGAGACCAAGGTGTTGGGTACGGCATTCAATGTGAATGCCTATCGTGACCATAAGGTGGAAATCGCAGTAGCCAGTGGCAGTGTAGGCGTTAGGGAAAATCAAAATATCAGGGAGGGAATGGAGCAATACCTGGTGTTGCGTCCAAGGCAAATGGCGGTAGTAGACAAAATAAACCATAACGTTTCGGTCGAATCCATAGATATAGACCACTACCTGGCCTGGCGTTCCGAGTCGATCAGTTTTGATTTGCTGCCCTTCGACAGGGTAGTGGAGCGACTGGAGGAAGTGTACAGCATGGAGATCGAATTGGAGGGATATAAGGAAGGTGACTGTCTGGTGAGGGCCAACTATATCAATAGAAGTCTTTATCATGTATTGTATAGCCTTAAGAACGTAGTGGAATTTGAATATGAATCCGGTGAAGGCAGAAACATGACATTATATTATAAGGGATGTAAATTTTAACCGATAAAGAAGCCTATGGAAAAATAACCGGCAATGAATCCGGAGCTGCGGTAACAGCCCCGGACTCTAGTGTAACGGGTAGTACCCATCAACTATTAACAAAAAACATTTAAAATTATGAAAATTAATTTACTAAGGCTAATTGTGTTTTACTCCAAACGAACCTTGAAGTATTTCCTGCTACAGATGCTGCTGATTCAAGCCATCATGGCAGAACCCTCTTCCAGTCAGGGACTGGAAGATTATCAGGTCACGCTAAGGGCCAATAACCAAAAACTGGTCCGTGTGCTTTCCCATTTGGAGAAGCAGACCGATTTCATGTTTGCCTACAACCAGGAGGTAGCCAGGGATGATTCCCGGGTTACCTTAGACATGACCGCAGATCTAAAAACCATCCTGCAAAAACTAACCGAGCAGGTGGATTTTGATTTCAAAAGAGTCAATGAAAATATTTTTGTTACCAGACACAAAGGTATAGAAACCAATGCGCTGACCGATTATCTTTCAAACAATGAACTGCCTGAAGAAGAATGGGTTGAAATCTCGGGGACCGTGGTGGACGAAAATGGCCAGCCCATACCAGGGGCAACAATCCTTGTGGAAGGAACCAATAAAGGAACCGTAACCGATATTGATGGCAATTTCAGTATTGATGCCGATGAAGGCGAGGTGATATTGGTTTCTTTCATTGGTTACCAATCCCAAAGAATTACCGTTGCCAATCAAACCAATCTGGATATTGCCTTACAGGAGGACCAATCCAGTCTGGAGGAGGTAGTGGTAGTTGGTTACGGTACCCAGCGAAAAAGCGACCTGACAGGTGCGATTTCCTCCGTGACCAGCAAGGACTTGAAGGAAACGCCAGCAGGGAATTTCCTGGAGCAATCCCAGGGAAGGCTCGCAGGGGTGGACATCGTCCGGGCCAACGGCTCTCCTGGTTCTCCCGTACAAATCCGTATCAGGGGCAACCGTTCCATCAATGCCTCGAATGATCCGTTGTATGTCATCGATGGTATTCCTACCAGTGCCAATATCAGTGATTTTAACCCCAATGATATTGAGTCCATGGAAGTATTGAAGGATGCCAGTGCGGTAGCCATTTATGGTTCAAGAGGTGCCAACGGTGTGGTTTTGATTACCACCAAAAGGGGAAAAACAGGAAAAGCGGTCATCAGCTACGATGGTTATTATGGGGTCAAGGAACCCATACAGGACCTGAACTTGATGGATGGGCAGGAATTTGCGGCTTATTCCAGGATTTCAAGGGGCTATGATGGAGATGATTCCAGCTTTGACAGTAATTTCCTGGCACCGCTGGAAATCGATAACCTGCAGGCAGGAAGATTTACCAACTGGCTGGATATGGCGATCCAGTCCGGAAGCCAGCAGGACCACCAGGTGTCTGTAAGTGGAGGAACGGATAAAATCAATTATTACGTATCCGGTTCCTTTTTCAATGAGGACGGCTATATTCCGGGCACCAATTTTGAAAGAACTTCGGTCAGGGTGAATCTGGAATCGCAATTGACAGATAAACTTCGGTTGGGCCTGAGTGGAACCGTTAGCCTCAGCGAGCGGAACCAGATGTCTAATGCGCCATACAACAATTCCCTGGGCTACTCCCCCCTGGTAGGACCTACGGACGAAGAAGGGAATTTTCTGGCTTTTCCCAATCCACGGGAAGGACTGCTGGCCAATCCTTTGCTGAATTATCAACCCTACCAATATGTGGACGAGACCCGCAGGAACCGGATATTCGCCAATATTTTCGCAGAATACCAGTTCAATGACCATTTGAAACTTCGTGTAAACTACGGACCTGACTTTAACATTGCGAGAAGGGGTAGGTATACGGGTAGGCTTGAAGGGAATATTAATCAGGGATCTGTAGAGAACGATATGGATTTTGCCTATACCCAGGAAAACATCCTTTCTTACGACCGAACTTTTGGCAAACATGCATTGAATCTGGTCGGTTTGTTTTCCATTCAGGCCAGTCGATTTGAAGAATCGTCTTTATCCGGTCAGGATATACCCATTGAAAAATCCCTTTTTTATGACCTGGCCAGTTCTTCTACCATTACAGGGATTGGCAGTTCCCTGGAAGATTGGGGCCTGATGTCCTATATGGGTAGGGCCAATTACCGTTTTGATGACAAGTTTCTCTTTACCCTTACCGGTCGTGCCGATGGTTCTTCCCGCCTGGCAGAAGGAAATAAATGGGCCTTTTTTCCTGCATTTTCAGCGGGATATGTCCTTACGGAAGAGGAATTTCTACAAGGTAGCCAGGTTTCTTTCCTGAAACTACGTGGAGGTTATGGAGAAGTTGGGAATACCGCAATTGATCCCTTTCAGACTTTGGGCGGCTTGGAACGTACCACCTATATTTTTGGATCTAATGCTGGATTTGGGTATGGCAACGACCTTATTCCCAACCCTGATTTACGATGGGAAATCTCAAAAACAACCAATATAGGTTTAGACTATGGTTTCTTTGATGACCGAATCAATGGGTCCCTGGAGTACTACATCACCAATACCAGCGATTTGTTGTTAAACCGCCTTTTACCCATTACCTCCGGCTACAACTCTGTTCTTCAGAACATTGGGAGTACCCGAAATTCGGGTTGGGAGCTTTCGGCCAATGCCAATGTGCTCAACCGGCCAAGTGGCTTCAGGTGGGATATCAACATGAATGTTTTTTCCAACCGCGAACAAATTACTGAACTGTTTGAAGGTCAAAGTGATGATGTGGGCAACCAGTGGTTTATCGGCGAGCCTGTCAACGTATTCTACAGCTTTGAACAAGGCGGCATCTGGCAATCCGATGAAGCAGATCGGGCAGCTGACTTTGGCCAGCAGCCCGGAGATATTCGCATCAATGATGTGAATGGAAGGGATGAAAATGGGGAACTGACCAAACAACCGGATGGCAATATCAACGCAGATGACAGAAAAGTCCTGGGATCTACCGTACCCAACTGGTCGGGAGGATTGACCAACAGGATTTCCTTTAAAGGTTTTGACCTATCCGTGTTGGTTCATGCCCGCATGGGTCAAATGCTGAGGAGTGATTACCATAACCTTGGAGGTAATAACTGGCAGGGCAGGTACAATTCCATCAACCATGACTATTGGACACCAGATAATCCCAGCAATACCATTCCATTGCCAAATGCCGGGGATGCACCCCTGTATTCGGATGCAGTGCGGTATTTTGACGGATCTTATATCAAGATCCGGAACGTTGCCCTTGGTTACAATTTCAATGCGAATTGGATCAGCAAATTGGGCATGAGTTCGGCCAGGATATATTCTACTGTAAACAATGCGTTCATTTTTTCGCCTTATTCCACGGTAGATCCTGAAACATCCAATGGTATCGTTGGAGGGGGAAGTCCGCTCACCACGGCTACATACATATTTGGTTTGAATCTGAAATTTTAAATTGTTCCTGAAATGAAAAATATAGTAATAATATTTGGACTGACGCTTTTACTTGGTTTAAGCGCTTGTGAGGAGGTCCTGATCGAGGATCCGGTAAGTCTGGCCACGGCAGAGGGGTATTACCCTACCCCCGGAGGAATTGAAGATGGGCTTAGAGCTTCCTATACCACATTGAGGAGCTTTTACGGACAGCAAAATGGTTTTTTCCTTACCGTTACCGGCACCGATATCTTTACCAATGGCTTTGGTGGCATCGCCAATAACCCACACATCAACAATTATTCCCCCAATTTTCTAGGAACCAGCGGCACGGTAACGAACATTTGGAATAACCTTTATATAGGCGTAAACCAATGCAATACGGTAGTTAACAGGGTGCAGGATGTCACCGGATTACCTGATCAAAGAAAAGCAGAAATTGAAGGCGAGGCACGTTTTCTGAGAGCTTTGTATTATTTCCACCTGGTACAGCAGTGGGGAGATGTGCATTTTTCCCTGGATGAAACAGCAGGGGTGGAAACGGAAGCCAATAGAACCCCGGTAAATACCATTTATGAAAATGGCATTCTTCCTGATCTGGAATTCGCCGTAGCCAATTTACCTGAAAGTGCATCCGAGCCCGGAAGGGCTTATAAGGCAGCAGCTGAGGGACTGCTGGCCAGGGTGCAGCTTACCCTGGGCAATTGGGAAGAAGCAGAAAGTTTGGCCGCCAATGTAATCAACAATTACACTTTTGATTTGGTGACTCCTTATGGTGACTTGTGGGATATCAATAATGAGGACAATAGTGAATTTATCTGGACGGTACAGTTTACCGATGATCCCTTGCTGAATGGACCTGGCAATTCCGGACACCTGTATTTTATATTTGATTATACCTTTAATCCTGCTATGGTTCGGGATACGGAGAATGGCAGGCCATTCCAACGATTTTTACCTACCAATTATCTTTTCAGTCTGTATGACCGTGAAAAAGATGCCCGCTGGAACGGGTCTTTCAAGACCGTTTGGTATGCCAATATTTCAGGAGAAATCAATGGTCATCAGGTTAATCCGGGCGATACCGCCATCCATATCGTCATGGAACCGGTTCCCGATGAGGTCAAGCAGGCAGCGCCTTATTGGATCATCGATTACAAGGGCAATTGGATAGGAGATGTAAGTGCCTATCAGGAAATCGGTACCAATCAGCGCAGAAATTACCCTTCTTTATTGAAGTTTCTGGATCCCCTACGGCCCAGTATCAACGAAACAGCCGGAAGAAGGGACTTTCCTGTGATGAGGCTTGCAGAAATGTACCTGATTGCCTGCGAGGCGGCCTGGAGGCAGAATGACAATGCAGCTGCTGCTGACTATGTGAATGTGCTGAGAACCCGAGCGGCCCTGCCCGGCAGGGAAGAAGAAATGCAGGTGGCTCCGGGAGACATTGACCTGGATTTTATACTGGAAGAGCGGGCCAGGGAATTGATCGGTGAAAAACACCGCTGGTATGACCTGAAGCGAACCGGGACATTGTTGGAAAGGGTACGGCAGCACAACCTGGATGCGGCTCCCAATATCCAGGACATGCACCTGGTAAGGCCTATTCCACAGACACAAATTGACCGGGTTGGGAACCCGGGTGAGTTTTCCCAAAATCCTGGTTATTGATGATTCCTAGAATCCGCCAACCTGTCCCCATGTTGTTGGTATTCAACCAACAGCAAATGCTGAGCGATTGAAACCTGACAGGCTTTTACCATTTCTATTGAATATAGGGTCATGCGGCGGAATTCAGGTAAGTATTTAACAATGGAGGACCCTGGTACATTATCCGGGGCCTCTTTGTTTTAAACGCCATGAGCTATCCATATTGAGGTAAAGCATGACATTTAACCCCGATTATGTATCAGGTCTCGTTATGAAGGCTGAAATGGCAAGAAAATCAGGCAGTTTGGAAACTTGCACCGCAACGGTGAAGTTGAAAACTGCAGCGAAGTGACTGATTTTGAAGTAATTTCAGCCTGCAATAGAATTCCTATTGCATATTTCGGGGTTAATATTTCCACAACCATCCAAACAACCATTTCCAATGAAAAAACAACCAACATTTCTAATTTTGGGTGGGCTATGCCTGACCTTAAGCTGTCAAACCCCTGGTGAAACCCAGGTAGATGACAGACCTAATATTGTTATCATCATGGCGGATGATTTGGGTTATTCCGATCTGGGATGCTACGGGTCTGAAATCGCTACCCCAAACCTGGATGGCCTGGCGAAAGATGGTTTGATGTTTCAGCGGTTTTACAATGCCGCCAGGTGCTGCCCTACCAGAGCCTCCCTGCTGACGGGTTTGTATCCCCATGAAGCCGGTATGGGGGGGATGGTCAGTTCGGTGTCCAGCGATCCGGATCCAGGACCCTACCAGGGTTTTTTGAATGAGGAATCCGTCACGATTGCAGAACTACTTCGGGAAGCAGACTATTCCACTTACATGTCCGGAAAATGGCATGTGGGGGAGAAAAAGGAGCATTGGCCCAGAACACGGGGCTTTGACAGGTATTTTGGATTAATCAGTGGCGGCAGCAGCTATTTTGAAATGGAAAATCATTTCCAAAGCACCGGAATTTGACTGGGAATTATTTGACCTGGAAAAGGACCCCACCGAACTCAACGAAATCGGCAGGCAAAATCCACAAATTCTTGAGAAAATGGTTAAAGATTACGCTAGTTGGGCTGAAGAGGTTGGTGTTAGGTATTGATATTCAAAGCCTAATAGGTAAATAATGGAGGAGGCTTTAAATGATCATCATCAATAAATGAAATCATCATATTAGAAAAAATAGCCCAAATGACCTACTTCTTTAAGGATATGTTTTTCAGAATCATCAGTGAAAGTTAACTCCACAGATTCCTTGTTATTTGCAAGGTGGGTTAAATTCAAAATGTATGAATTAAAAGATTGAAAATTAAAACGAAAGTTTTATTGATGTATGAAAGGAGTGTAGGGCTGACAAAAAACCGAGCCTGTCCTGACGGAAGTCAGTGGCCTGTCCTGACGGAAGTCAGTGGCCTGTCCTGACGGAAGTCAGTGGCCTGTCCTGACGGAAGTCAGTGGCCTGTCCTGAATTTTCTCGGGAGGGCGCGGCAGGATGGCGGGGAGAAGGATTTTTTTGTCTTGAATTTCCTGCCTGCCGCAGGCGGGTTTGTTTCTTTTTGTTTCAAAGCCTGTCCCGAGTAGCAAAGCGAATCGGGAACAAAAAGAAAGAGGAAAAAAGGGCAAATTTGCAAGACTAAGTGATAATCTATAGACCAGCAAAAACCCAAATATTTAACAAAATAGTTCTTGATTAATTACCATGAACAAGATCAGGTATTAATTAGACAAGTGAATTACTATTGTCCAGGTCAGAAAGGAATTTTGGCTTCATTTGAAAATAAATGGATGTAATTTTTTATTGCTACATAATAGAAAGTAAATTATTGCAATAGTTTGATTAGGCCAATTAAGGTATAAAGCACATACAGATCACAGTATTTTTATTTAAATTTAACCATCGGCATCAGCAAACCAGGCAAACGGCCGGATCAGAGCAGATTTGTCCTGAATTTAAGGTTCAGCTGAGAAAACACCTTAAATGGTTTATATCACCTTATGATCCAGATTGCACAGGATGTCCAATGCACCCAATTAAAACCAAACGATCTATGAAAAAAGCAAACAGAAGAGGGTTTTTCAAGAAAACTGGGATGAGTCTCCTTTCCCTAATGGCCATTCCAAAAATCTTTGCCCAACCCATCCATAAATTCCTGGACCTGGTTTCAAGGTCTGCTACCGGTGTTTATTTTACCAATGGATTTAAAATAGCTGAGGTAGGAAAAGAATCCGCCATGCTCTGGACCCGGCTCTGTGGGCAGGAATTCCCGCAGCCGGTACGCCATCAGCGACAGGAAAAAGTATTCCGTCACCCCATAGATTTTGACGAGGAGCAGCCGGTAGCTGAAATGGATGGAGCGGTTATAGGTTCCCCGGGCCTGGTCCGGGCAAAGGTAAGTACCAAAAGTGGCAGGTCTGTGTATACTTCTTCCTGGCAAGCCGCTGCGCAGACCGCTGATTTTACCGTGAAAATTCCCGTAAAGGGCCTTCAGCCGAATACGGCCTATCAGGTGGAATGGGAGGCGAAGCCATTGGAGAGCGAAACCATCAGGAAAGAAAGCGGTAGTTTTCGTACCCCGGCTTCCGAAACGGATCCGGTGCCTGTGTTTTTCACCACCTCTACCTGCCAATATTTCTGGAGTTTCGATGATGAGCGCAGGGGATTTCAAACGTACGATAGCATGAGGCGGCTACAGCCTGATTTTTTTATCCATACCGGAGATTACATCTATTACGATAAGCCAGGACCGCTGGCCAAAAACCTGGAAAAGGCCAGGCATAAATGGCATGCCATGGACGGCTGGCTCTCCTTGCGGGATTTCTACAAGGATGTGCCGGTGTATATGGTTAAGGATGATCACGACTTGCTCAAGGATGACATGTACCGGGGCAAGGGACCTTATGGAGACTTGACCTTTGATGATGGGCTGAAACTTTGGTACGAAAACGTACCCATAGAAGGAAAACCCTACCGCACCCTTCGCTGGGGCAAGGACCTGCAGATATGGCTGGTGGAGGGTAGGGAATACCGCTCTGAAAACACCATGGAAGACGGTCCGGGGAAGACCATTTGGGGAGAAGCGCAGAAGGAATGGTTTCAGGAAAGTGTGAAAGCTTCCGATGCCACCTTTAAGATCTTGTTTACCGCTACTCCGGTAGTAGGGCCTGATCGGGAAAAGAAAAGTGACAATCATGCCAATGAGAGTTTTCAGCATGAGGGAGAATGGTTACGCAACTTTCTTTCTAGTCAACGCAACATGTATGTGGTCAACGGAGACCGGCACTGGCAATACGTTTCAAAGGATACTGAAACCGGGCTGATGGAATTTGGGTCGGGCCCAGTAAGCGATTACCATTCCCAGGGCTGGAAGGAAGGAGATGTGCGTCCTGAGCATCGGTTTTTGCGGTTGAAGGGAGGGTTTTTAAGCATCCGGGTAGCTCGTCAATCCGGAAAACCCGAAATCCTTTTCGAGCACCGGGATGTACTGGGAGAAGTGATGCATTCGGAGAGGTTGGAGGGGTAATGGCTCAAAATCCCAAATTCCCGGATGAAGTTTTACCTAAGGCTGGAAAATATGGTAAATTTTTGCTTAATTTAATCCTGTTAGTAATGACTTGGATTAAGTGAGAAAGTATTCAAAACGTAAAGCATCCGAAATCGTGTTCCTGATAAGGCAGGGAGACCAATCGGCCTTTGAAGAACTTTATCAAAGGTACGTGGATAAAATGTTGGGTTTTGCAGATGCTTTTGTGGGGAATCCGGTTGATGCTGAGGAAGTAGTTCAGGTCATATTTGTTAACATTTGGGAAAAAAGGCAACAATTGGATCCGGAAAGGAATATTGCTGCTTATCTTTTCAGGTCGGTAAAGAATCAAATCTTAAATCGCTTGCGTGACAGAAAAAGGCATTGTGACCTTTCAGCCATTCCGGCAGATTCCCAGATGGATCAGCAGGACACACTTCAAAGGATATGCTTCCAGGAAAGCAAGCGGCAGGCATTGAACAGGATTGGTGAAATGCCGGAGGTCCAACAGCGGGTTTTTATGCTAAGCAGGTTGGAGGGATTATCCAATAGGGAAATAGCTTTGGAATTAAAACTTTCCGTCAGGACGATAGAGCACCATCTTTATTTGGGAAAGAAGTTTTTAAACAGTAAAAATTTGGATAAATCCATATTATTTTTTGTGTTGACATATATAATTTTGTATTGAGGGTTTGTTGGGAATTGATTAATTTGGATCTCTGATATTTCTTGGAGATTCCGTTAAGTATAAATTTCAAAACCGGTGTATTCTAATAAAGGACGAATACATTGGACAAATCTATCATCAGGCGATTCATAAACGGGCAGGCAAGTCCTACCGAAATAAGGCTGGTACAAAACTGGTTGGATAAACCTGGCTCAGGCCGTCAGTTGGAAGAAATGCTACAGGAGGCTTGGGACCAAAAGGAAAATGCTTCAAGCGATGAGGAGCGCAATGAGCGTCTCCTGGTTCAAATCAATTCCAGCATCCAAAAAAGGGCTCCTCGCACCATTCAAAAAGAATCTTTTTTCAATCGGGCCCTGATCCGTTCAGCGGCTAGCTGGCTTTTATTTATCGGGTTGGCGTTTTTAGGCTTTCAGGTGATGAAGGATAATCAAAACATGCCTGAAGAAGAGAATAGTACCGTCCATTGGATAGAAAGAAGTGTTTTGCCAGGTCAAAAATTGATAATGGAGCTACCGGACGCCAGTAAGGTTTGGGTAAATGCCAACTCAAAAATCCGTTTTCCGGAGAGATTTGACCGGGAGTCCAGAGAAGTGTTTCTGGAAGGAGAGGCTTTTTTTGAAGTGAGCCATGATGCCGATCGCCCTTTCAGGGTCCACTCAGGTGAATTGACGACGGAAGTATTGGGAACAAAATTCAATGTTAAGTCTCAAGGAGAAAAAACAGATGTAGCACTCCTGGAAGGTAAGGTCAGGGTGAAAATCAACATGGAGAAAGAAAAGATGCTGGTATTGAATCCTGGTCAATTGGCAGCTTACCGGCAGGAAAATCGCCAAAAGCTTCACCTGGCCACCTTTGAAAGCCTGGATCCTTTCTTATGGAAGGACGGACTGATCCATTTCAGGAATGAAAGTATTCGCAATATAATGACGTCTCTTGAAAATTGGTACGGGGTATCCATTAAGACCCGGGGTAATCTGGATCTTAACAGGACCGTTTCGGGCACCTTTGCCAATGATAACCTGGAAAACATGCTAGTAGGTCTGGGTTTCACCCTGAATTTCAACCATAAGTTAGAAAATAATGTCGTCACCATATATCCCCTGTAGCCTATGAAAAAAAATGCAGGATAAACCTTTCCATCGCCAAATGTCCTGGTTTACCCTGCCTGCTTTTATGTGTATCAACAATAAAAACGTTTGAAATTATGAAAAGAAACATACTTTACCTAATCAAGATGGTATCACGTCAACTCTTGTATGGATTGGTGCTTCAATCCCTGTTCCTGACCACCCTTCTGGCCAATGACACGGAAGCACAAATCAAACCCATCGATGAAACCTTTATCAGTCTCAGCAAAGCCGACTGGCCGATCGCAGCCATTATCAAGGAATTGGAATCCAAAACCCAATTTCATGTGGTATTTGCAGACGATTTGATTGATCCTGACCAATCCATAACCGTTAAACCGGGTGAACACTCGGTGTATGCATTGCTCGCCGAAATCTCAAAAACAGCCCGGTTAAAGTTCAAACAGGTGAACCATACCATTTACGTAGGATCTCTGAGAAATATCCGGAAAATAGATGCCCCTGCATCCGAGGTGGATGATCCGGTCAGCGGAGTAGTGAAAGATGCCAATGGGGAACCCATTCCCGGCGCAACAGTAGTGATTGAGGGGATGTCCACGGGGACGGTTACCGACATAGACGGTACCTTTCAATTGGATGTTCCGGAAGGTGGGGTGATCCTGATCTCTTTTATCGGGTACCAATCCCAGCGGGTTGAACCCGGAAACCGTACCCAACTGGAAATTACTTTAGCAGAGGATCAAACTTCCCTGGATGAGGTGGTGGTAGTAGGATATGGTGTTCAGGAGAAATTATCCGTAACCAATTCACTGGCAGAAGTTTCCGGAGAGGTACTGGAAAGAAGGCCGGTAGCAGATTTCCAGCAATCCCTGCAGGGCTTTGCCCCGGGAGTGACCGTGGTAGACCAGGGAGGAAGACCCGGTAACAACAATATAAATATCCGCATCAGGGGGATTACTACCTTGGGAAACAACAATCCCCTGATTATAGTAGATGGCATCGAACAAAGGATCAACGATATCAATCCCAACGATATTGAATCGGTAACGGTCCTGAAAGATGCCTCCTCAGCTGCCATCTATGGATCAAGGGCTGCTAATGGGGTAATTCTGGTCACCACCAGAAGAGGAAAAGAAGGACAAATCCGTGTCGCTTACGACGGCTATTATGCGCTGCAGGACGTGACCAACCGTCCCGAACACATGGATGTGGAAAGTTACCTGCGATTGGAAAATGTGGCACATGCCAATGCAGGAAGGGCATTGCCCTATACCGATGCGGATATTCAGGAATATGTAGCCAATGCACCCAGCCCTGAGTTTCCCTTGCCATATCCCTACTGGCGAAGAGATGAACTGGGCATGTTGAAGGTAGCACCACAGCAAAATCATACTCTTTCGGTAAGCGGTGGAGGGGAATCTTTTAGTGGCCGATTTAGCGTGCGTCGCCAAAGCATTGACGGGGTAGCTCCAAATTTCAGCGACAAGCTGAATGAGTTCAGGATAAATCTGGATTTAAAAGCCTCAGAAAAAATACGGTTTTCCGGAGATTTAAACTACCGGACCAAAGAGTCTTTACAGCCTGCCGGATTGTCCACCTCCGGTGATGGCGAAGCCCGGGTATTTCAGTACATGCTGCACGCCAGTAAATTTTCCTGGCCCAGGTACGAAACCGGAGAGTATGGGCTGGGACCTCAGGTCAATAACCCACTCATTTTTGCAGAACTAACCGGCGACAGCCGAACGATCAATGATTATATTACCGGAAGTGTAAAGTTTGATTATGATATTTTGCCCGGCCTTACTTTCTCTACCCAGTATGCCATGCGGAATGATCATTCCCAGGTAAAAACATTTTCCAACCGCTATTTTAACCGGGACCCACTCAATGGCAGGGTGGCACAGCGCCAGGTCAACCGCCTTACCGAATTCAGAAGGTACCTGACAGAGTATACCCTGAATAGCCTTCTTACCTACCAGAAGGAGATCGGAGCCCACAAGTTTACAGGCTTATTGGGGTATTCTACCATTGACAACAAGAGCAATCAGGTAAGTGGCTTCCGGCAGGAATTTTACAACAACGATGTACAGTCCCTGAGTCAGGGTTCGGACGAAAACCGTGACGCCAATGGCTTTGATGCGGAATGGGGCTTGAGGTCCTATTTTGCGAGATTTAATTACAATTTTGGAAATAAATACTTCTTTGAACTCAATGGCCGTTACGATGGTTCCTCCAGATTCAGTGAAGACAACCGCTACAGCTTCTTCCCCTCTTTTTCTGCCGGTTGGAGGTTGTCAGAGGAAAATTTCTGGCTGGACCTGAAAGAGACCGTAAACGAATTTAAATTGCGTGGATCCAGGGGAGCTACAGGTAATCAGGCGGTAGATTTATATACCTTTTTTGAAACGCTAAGTGCCATCAATTACTCCTTTGATGAATCCGCCGCACAAGGTTTTGCCCAGTCCAATCTGGCCAACCAAAATCTTACCTGGGAAACCACCTATCAAACCAATATCGGTTTCGATATGGGGCTCTTTGATGACAGGTTGTCTTTAACTTTCGATTATTACAATAAACTTACAGATGGCATTCTGCTGCAACTGCCCATACCTGCCTTGATAGGCCTGGGAGCACCCGTGCAGAATGCCGGAAAGGTTAAAAATGAAGGTTATGAGATCGGCTTAAACCTGAGGGGAGGGCAAAAATTAACCTATGACTTAGGCTTCAATTTCAGTGACAATACCAACGAAGTAATGGACCTGGTAAATTCAGGGCCCTATATTTCGGGAGGCACTACGGGTCCCCGCTTTATCATAGAAGAAGGATTACCGATCAATTCTCACTGGGGTTACCTGACAGAAGGTGTGTTTCAAACCCAGGAAGCAGCAGACAATTATCCCACACTCCGACCTAATTCTGCCCCGGGGGATGTCAAATACCTGGATATGAACGAAGATGGTATCATCAATGAAGAGGACCACCAGTATCTTGGATTGTCTTTTCCCAGATTTGATTTTGGGCTAAACGGTACGTTTACTTATGGCAACTTTGATTTATTCCTTCAGTTTCAGGGAGCGGCAGGGCATAAAACCAGATTGGACGGCGCTTTCCAACAAATTGCAACCTATGAAACTTTTACCCACGCCATTTACACAGACAATTACTGGACCCCGGAAAATCCAAATGCGGAATTTCCCCGGCCCATCAAAGGTGATGGCAGAAACTTCCAAACCTCTGATACGCAGCTGATCGATGCCTCTTACCTGAGGTTGAAAAACATCGTGTTGGGTTACAATTTACCTTCCATGATTATAGATAAGCTCTCAGTAGAGCGGATTCGGTTGTTTTTGGGAGCTACTAATTTATTGACTTTTTCAGAACTTAATCGCTGGGACCTGGATCCGGAAATTCCTTCCGGCAGGGGACAATATTATCCACAAGTGAGCATGTATTCATTAGGTGCCAATGTTAGATTCTAAACAAGATGAGAGATGAAAAAATATAGCAATATAAAAATATGGATTTCCATGGTGACCTTAGCATGGATGGGTTGCCAACCCGATTTGCTGGAAACCATACCAAATGATAGAATTTCAAAAGAAATATTCTGGCAAACCCTGGGGGATGCTGAATTTGCAGCCAATGCGGTTTATCCCACACTGGATGGGACCAGCATATTCTCCTATGATGGCCTGACGGATCATTTATTGACCAATCATCCCTTCAATGCCAATGTGGACTTGCAGCGGGGTTTTGGAACCATCGCCTCGGGTAGGTATTTCAGCGAATGGCAAAATGCTTATCGCGCTATCCGGAGAGCGAATGATTTCATGGATAACATCGACCAGGTAGAAGCCGAGGACCCGGCTGCGATCAACCGGCTGAAAGGCGAAGTCATGACGCTGAGGGCGTACCATTATATCAAGTTGGCCATGCTTTTTGGGGATGTGCCTCTACTTACCTCCGGGATTGACATAGAGACCGGAAGGTCTGTTACCCGTATTCCGGTAAATGAAATCTGGGATTTTGTAGCTGAGGAATTGAGCCAGGCAGCAGACTGGTTGCCCTACCAGAATGGTAGCAGGATAGGAAAGGGGGCAGCATTGGGGCTTCAGGCAAGGGCAATGCTCTATGCAGGCCGGTATGCCGAGGCTGCGTCAGCTGCTAAAACCATCATGGATAGTCAGGAATACGCCTTGTATCCGGACTATTTTGAGCTATTTCAATACGAAGGGGAAAACAACCAGGAAGTGCTTTTGGCCAGAGAATTTGCTGCTGATGTCAATGCGCATAATATTTATGCCTCAGCGGCTCCCTGGAGCCAGATTCCGGGTAGTTCGGGAAGCCTGTATGTCCCAACTCAGGCCATGATCGACCTGTATCCCATGGAAAATGGATTGCCCATCACCCACCCCCAAAGTGGCTACGATCCACAAAACCCGTTGGAAAACAGGGATCCCAGGCTTTATCAATCCGTTTTCATTTCCGGTCGAACACCCCTGCCGGATGGAGGAATATATGGTTCTACTCCCGGTACAGATGGATCGGATGCGGTACAGATTACCGTTTATTCTACCGCCACCGGGTACAATATCCGGAAATACGTAGATGAAGAAGACTATTCGAATCCTTCAAACTCCGGGTTAAACATCATGCTGTTGCGCTATGCGGAGGTTTTACTGACCTACGCAGAGGCAAAGATCGAACTGGGCGAAATTGACCCAACTGTTTATGAGGCGATCAATGAAGTAAGGCAGCGGGAAAGTGTAGATTTGCCACCCATCACGCCTGAAATGGCCTCTACGGCAAATGAATTAAGAGAACTAATCCGGACGGAAAGGTCGGTAGAACTGGCCTTCGAAGGGCTCCGGTTGTTTGACATCCGCAGGTGGCAGCTGGCAGAAGAGGTCATGCCAGGGGTACCAATGGGGCGCTTTTATGAAGAAGATGGGGAATGGAAACAACTACGCCTGGATGGATTTGACCGTTCCTTTGATCCAGCCAGGGATTACCTTTGGCCCATTCCTCAGCGAGAGCGGGAATTGAATACCAATCTGACACAAAATGCAGGTTATTGATTTGAAAATCCCTCCGGCTTTTTTCGGAGGGATTTTTTGTCTTTTTTGCACGTCAATACCATTAAATAATAGATCCATGATTAAAAAACAGTTACTACTTGGGCTGTTACTCTTCGGCTGTATGGCCGGCTACGCCCAGTCCAGCGAAAAACCCAACATCCTGTTTATCATTTCCGATGACCTGACCACTACGGCGGTGTCTTCCTATGAGAACAGTGCCGGCTATACCCCCCATATAGACAGGCTGGCCAGTGAGGGTACGCGGTTTACACGGGCTTATTGTCAATATCCTGTCTGCGGTCCTTCCAGGGCGTCCATGATGTCGGGCTATTACCCGCATGCCACCGGTACCTTTGGCTATGTCAGTGGCCGGGAAAATATCGGACCGGAAAAGAAGATGTGGACCCAGCTGTTCAAGGAAAAAGGCTGGCATACCGCACGGGTAAGTAAGATCTTTCATATGGGAGTGCCTGGGGATATAGAAAAAGGCTCGAACGGTACGGATGATGAGGCTTCCTGGAACGAAAGATACAATAGCCGGGGGCCGGAATGGACCGCCGAAGGAGAGGCCGAACTGGTGCAAAATAATCCATTTGGACTATTGCCCAGAAAGGGTGGGAACGTCATGACCATAGTCAAAGCCGATGGAGATGATTTGGTGCACTCCGATGGGAAAACAGCGCAAAAAGCTTCTGAACTGATCCGTAAACTAAAAGATGAACCTTTCTTTCTGGCGGTGGGACTGGTGCGGCCCCATGTGCCCTTTGTGGCACCCAGAAATTACTTTGAGCGGTATCCCTATGAGCAAGTAGTGCTTCCGCCCAAGGTGTTGGGCGACTGGGATGATATTCCGGAGAAGGGTATCAATTACGTAACCACCCTTAATGCCAAGATGACGGAGGACCAACAGAAAAAGGCCATTGCCGGGTATTATGCTTCTGTAACGTATATGGACGCCCAGGTAGGTAAAATTTTACAAACCCTGGAAGAGGAAGGGCTGGAGGACAATACCATTGTGATCTTTACTTCTGATCATGGGTTTCACCTGGGGGAACATGATTTCTGGATGAAAGTCAGCTTAAAGGAAGAATCTTCCAGGGTGCCCCTGATCGTAAAAGTTCCTGGTAAAGAAGCACAGGTTTGTGATTCTTTTGTAGAGCTGATCGATTTGTATCCCACCATTGCCGAACTTTCGGGTATTGTCCCTGAGGATCAAATCCAGGGACTCAGTTTTGCACCCATGCTGGATGATCCGGACTACCAAACCAGGGATTTTGCCTTTTCAGTCAATGTCTGGAGAGGTACCCATACTTTCCTGATCAGGAATGAAAAATGGGCCTTTATCCAATATGGAGAAAATGGGGAAGAGGGAATGGAGCTGTTTGATATGGAAATTGATCCCAAGCAATATAACAATCTGGCACATTATCCTGCCTATCAACAAAGGGTGGAGGTGATGCAGGAAATTCTCGGGCAAAAACTGCGGGAAATAAGGGAAAATGATTTACCGGAAAAGGAAAATAACTCTTAAAAGAAGCGAATGAAAATGAAATTGCGGATAAATAGCCTATTATTGGTTTTCTTTTATTCGGATTTACACCCCGACTTGGTTCGTAAAATGGAAGAACCTCATCGGCTGATCGAAGCGGAAATCAATAGCTATTTGGAAAGAGAGGAAAAGAAACCTAATTTTCAATCCCAAAATAAATAATCATTTTATGAAGAGAATCACCCAAAACCTGAAATACTTATTGCTCACCATTCTCCTCCCGGCGGCGGTTTCCTGCCAACCAGAAAGCCAGGAGCAAAGCGACATATCCAAACCCAACGTGGTTTTACTTTTGGGGGATGATCATGGCTGGGATGAGACCGGCTACAATGGCCACCCTTACCTGCATACGCCAGTACTGGATGAAATGGCGGCCACAGGACTAAGAATGGATCGGTTTTATTCGGCTTCTCCGGTTTGTTCGCCCACCCGCGGAAGTATCATCACTGGAAGACACCCCAACCGATATGGTACATTCACTCCGGGATATTCCATCAGACCTGAAGAAATCAGCATTGCCAGCTTGATGAAAGATAACGGCTATGCCACCGCACACTATGGCAAATGGCACCTGGGCCCGGTGAAAACCGGATCCCCTACCAATCCTGCAGCCTTTGGTTTTGAGGAATACCTGTCTCATGACAATTTTTTTGAAATGGACCCGCCGCTTTCTCTCAATGGGGCAGCGCCCGTCGTGTTTGAGGGAGAGAGTTCTGAAATACTGATCCGTGAAGCCCGGAAATTTATGGATAAAGCCATGGAAGAAGACCGACCTTTTTTTGTGGTTATCTGGTATGGATCTCCCCACGAACCTTACAGTGGTACTCCGGAAGACCTGGCCTTGTATGACGACCTTCCGGAAGATTTTGGTGACCGCATGGTAAAGCTGACATCCAACGAAACGGGATCCCGGGTAGAACGCCTGCAAAGAGATGTGCTGCAAGAGCGTTTTGCAGAAATTACTGCCATGGACCGATCTATAGGCCAATTGAGAGATTACCTGCAGGAAAAAGGCCAACGGGACAATACCCTGCTTTGGTATTTTGGAGATAATGGTACCCCACAGGAGGGAAATGCTACCGTACCCTTCCGGGGGCAGAAGGGAAATGTCTATGAGGGAGGTGTCCGGGTACCTGCGGTACTGGAATGGCCTGCTAAAATCAATCAGCCCATGATCAATGATACCCATGCGGTTTCTTCTGATGTACTGCCAACCCTATTGGATATTGTTGGAGCGGACTTGCCTGAGCGACCCATAGATGGCATCAGTTTATTGCCCATGCTGGAAAACAGGATGCACCAAAGACCGGAGCCCATTGCCTTCTGGAATGGCAGCCCCAGAAATGGTGGGGATGGCTTGGAAGACTATATCGATCCCGAGCTCCAGAAAGGTACTACCCCCCTGGTGAAACTGATGAATGGCATTGCCACCAGAAACTTCAGAAATTTTCATCAAAGGGATATTCAGGAGGAAGATTTTTCGGGTCCCAGAGCTTTGCTGGACAAGCAATACAAGTTGGTGATTCACGGGGGAACAGGAGAGGATGCCAAAAGGGAATTGTTTGATATCCGATCCGATCCTGCCGAAGAAAAGAATTTGATTGACAGCCAGGCGGAACTTGCCGGGAATATGGAAGACCAACTCAGGGAATGGCAACAATCGGTGTTGGAAAGTCTGACTGAAGCCGATTACGAATAAGTCATCAAGGCCGGGGGAATTCAATCCTCGTTTCTCCCCGGGCCTTGCGATGAGACAGTTCTTGTGACTTCCCATCAACGGTTACCTGGTAATCTCCATAAAATGCTGGGATGGAAAATTTGCCCTCAGCATCTGTGGAACCAGTGGTTTCTGTCCACCAGGTATCAAATATCAACTCCTGATAGGCTTTTGCGGCCGGTTTGGCTTGCCAGTCCCGGGTGTAAAGGGAGGAGGCGGGGATCCAGTTGACTCCCTCCCAAAAGCCCCACATGAGGATGCCTTCTACGGCAGGATGGGCAAAGCAAATGCGGTAATAATCCACCAGCTCAGCAGCATTTTCCTGCTCTTCTTCGGGACTCATTTTTAGGTCGGTGTCTGTGTAGAACTTGGACCGCTGACCGGGCATGTTGAATTCCGTGATCCGAATGGGCAATCCAAATTGGGCCAGGGAGTCCAGGCTGGCTTTCAGCGCCTGCCGGTCAAAGGTACTTCCATGCAGGTGACCCTGTACCCCTATGCCGGCAAGGGGCACGTCTTGTGACAACAGGCCCCGAATTTGTGCCAGGTAATCTTCCAGCCGGTTGCCGGTCAGGATATCGTAATCGTTGAGGTAAAGTTTGGCATCAGGATCTCCTTGCAGGACCCATTGGACCATTTTTGCCGTGATATCCGGCCCCAGCCGGTCTTCGTAATAATTGCCATGAATCATCTCATTGTTCAGGTCATACTCAACAAAACGGCCCCGGTAGCGGCGGGCGATGGATATGGCCCTTTCCTTAATGGTGCTTTCCAGCTCGGCATCGCTGAGCTCCTTCACCCAGGGCTGTACAAACTTGTCAATGCCCCAGAACAAATTATGTCCCCGAAGCGGTATGTTGTTTTCCTCCGTCCATTGCAGGATTCCCTCTACGGTTTGGTGGTTTACCTTTCCTTTTTCAGGTTCCATATTGGCCCATTTGAGGGCATTTTCAGTGACGGCACTGTTGAAGTTTTTCAAAAAATGGGCTTTGTATTCCTGAAGGTCATCCGGACTCATATTTCCGGAACCCAGCCCATTTGCAATCGCCGCTCCAAACCAGAATTCATGGGAAAGTTGCTTTACCGAAACCTCCGCCCCTGGACTGGCTTCGATGATGAGTTGGCCTTTTCGGTGCTGGTCTATGGACTGGTCAATGGATTGAGCAGTTAGGTTCAGGCTGAATAAAAGGAATAAGGCAAAAACAGTTATTCGAGTCATGGTGGATTGGGTTTATAGGTTTGATTTCTGGACGTAATGTACGAATTTTTTAAATTTCCTTACAATTGACAAACCAGTTAGGAATACATTTAATTTAACTTTGCCAAAGTTCAAAAACTTTGGCAAAGTTAGTAGAAAGGCAAACCAACAATTCAATCTGCTTCCTCGTTAGGGATTAATTTTTTAAAATTATAAGGTTGACAATAGTTGAAGAACAAAATAATAGGATGGTGAAGTGATAATTGGCAAAAAAATGATTTTCAAACTGGATTTGGTCAAAAATTCATTCTTAAATTTTTAAATTTTAGCAAAAAAAAGTAGTTTCAAGTGTGGATAAAAATAACGACCCCGGCAGAATAAATCTACCGGGGCCCTCATAAATGTTTTCACAACGGAATAATCCTTATTGTGAATTGCTTCGCTGTCAATTCCTCATGAAGATACCAATCTGAAAGCAATTCCCTGCTTTTTTAAACTTTTTAGCACATTCAAAGTAAGGATGAAAATAATAACCTGATTTTTTTAAAGTTTGACAAAATGATAGTATTTTCAAATAGCTTTCCAATAATAGTAGCTTTCCCAAAGTTCTGAAACTTTGGGAAAGCTTAAACTCCTAAAAACTGATAGGCAGCTATTTTAAAGTCAAAAAGATGGAACCCGGCCAGTCCTACCATATCTTTAATCACGCCAACGGAGCAGAGAACCTATTCAGAGAGGAGGAGAATTATCGGTTTTTCTTAAAGCAGTATAATAAATACCTCGATAAGGTAGTAGATACCTATGCCTATTGTTTAATGCCGAATCATTTCCATTTTCTGGTAGGCGTCTGTTCGGAAAACAGGTTACGTTCAACTTTTCCAAAGTTTGAAACTTTGGAAAAGTTAGTCACCCGGCAATTCGCTAATTTTTTTAGTTCCTATACCCAATCTTACAATAAAGTTTACCAAAGAAGGGTTAGTCTGTTTATCAAAAACTTCAAAAGAACACCCATCCTCTCCGAACAACAGTGGCAGGAAGCTTTTCTATATATCCATTTAAATCCTGTCAAACATGGCTTCGTTAAAAATCATCCCCGCTGGAAATGGACGAGTTGGCATGCTTACGAAAATCCCAGAAAAGTATTCATGTTGAATAGGGATTTTTTTCTGAATTTCTTTGATAGCTGGGACCATGTAGAAAACATGATGGAGATGAAAAAAGAGGGGTTGATGAATAAGGATTTGGAATAAAACCATAATTTAACAAAGAGACCTGTCAGGTTTCCAAAACCTGACAGGTCTTGACCTTATGAATGGCTAAAAGCTTCCATACATCCCATAAATCTGTTCTTTTACAAAATCAATATAGGCCTTTTTCTTAAAATCAAACCAGTCCTGCCGGTAATCAGAATCGTCGATCATCATCTTAAAGCGCTGAAAAGGTTTTCGCTTTGACAATTCATGTAATATTTCTTCCCTGAAAACAGCATCATTCAAAGAGAAGGCGAAATTTTCCATTACCTGATATGCCTCCCGGGATTCCATTTTTTCAAATCTGTCATAATTGGTCCAGTCTGCTTCGATTTTTTCCATAAGGTCTTCCCAGGGTTCGGGATCAAAAAAGGGATCATCCGGGTCAGGATGGGATTCGATGGCACCCGTCGGCCGGTGATAGAAGCACAGCATACCACAGTCCAGTAAATCGGCTATTTCTTCGATCTGCTTTTCGTTAGGTTTCTTGTTTTCCATACCCTAAAATAGTAAATTTATTGAAACGGTGCGATTAACTTTGCCAAAGTTCCAAAACTTTGGCAAAGTTAGTCAACATCGCAAACTACCTCTTGCTTTGGGAGAAGCAAACCATTATTTTCAACCCCAGAAAATCAATGCTTTTCATACAAAAAACTTTCTTAATGATGCCCCCAAAAATACCCCTGATCCTGATCATTTTATTTTTTGCTCTCGATTTCACAGGTAAAGCCCAAAATCAGACAAAGCCCAATATCGTTTACATTCTGGCAGATGACATGGGAATAGGGGATGCCTCCTGCTACAATGCCGAATCCCGGATTCTGACAAAGCACCTGGACCAATTGGCTCAGGGTGGAATGAAGTTTACGGATGCACATACCAGTTCCGCCGTTTGTACGCCAACCCGCTATGGGATTCTGACAGGGCGGTACAATTGGAGGTCAAGCCTAAAGAATGGGGTGCTGGGAGGTTTTTCTGCTCCTTTGATCTCTACTGACCGCCTGACGGTAGGCAAATTCCTCCAGCATGCCGGATACCGTACCGCATTTGTAGGCAAGTGGCACCTGGGATGGGACTGGTCTTTCAAGCAGGAATATGAAAATATTGATAACCTGAACCGGATCCTGGAAGTGGATTACAGCCAGCCGATAAAAAACGGACCCAACCAGGTCGGGTTTTCCTATGCATATGGGTTTAGCAGTTCCCTGGATATCCCCCCCTATGTATACGTCGAAAATGACCGCGTTACTGCCCTGCCGGATAGGAGGACGGTCAATGTGGATGACAAAGGCTTCTGGCGGGACGGTCCTACCGGAGCGGATTTTGACCATGTGCAGGTTTTGCCTCACCTGACCGGCAAAGCAGTGGATTATATCCGGCAGCAGGCAGCTACTTCAGACCCCTTTTTCCTTTATTTCGCACTTCCGGCTCCTCATACACCCATTCTACCCACCACGGAATTCATGGGCAAAAGCAATACCAACATGTACGGGGATTTCATGCTGCAGGTAGATGATGTGGTGGGCCGAATTGTGCAGGCCCTGGAAGAGCAGGGTATCCTGGACAATACCTTGCTGATATTTACTTCCGACAATGGTTGTTCACCAAGGGCAAACTATCCGGAATTGGCCCAGGTAGGCCATGATCCCAGCGGAGGATTTCGTGGACATAAGGCGGATATTTACGAAGGTGGCCACCGGGTTCCCTTTATTGTCCACTGGCCGGAAAAGGTTTCCCCCGGCCAGACCTCAGATCAGCTAATCTGTACCACGGATTTGATGGCTACCGTAGCGGAAATGCTGGAAAACAAGCTACCTGATGATGCTGGAGAAGATAGTTTCAGCTTTTTTCCGCTGCTGTCCCAGCCCGATGCACAACCGCAAAGGGCATCCATTGTCCATCATTCCATAGAAGGCCGGTTTGCCATCCGAAGAGACCAATGGAAACTGATTTTCTGGCCCGGCTCCGGAGGATGGACCGAACCACTTAGCAGGGATGGTTTGGAAGGTCTTCCGGACTGGCAGCTATTTGACCTTGCTGCAGATCCGAAGGAGAAAAATAATCTCGTAGCGGAATACCCGGAAAGGGTACAGGAGATGAAGGAAGAAATGATCACCCTGATCAAAAATGGCAGAAGCAGTCCGGGAAGTTTCCAGAAAAACGATGGACCGGAAGTTTGGGACCAGGTAGAATGGGCCTACACGGAGTAAAAATCTTGTCCGGCGGGTAAAAGGAAAAAAGTAAATTAAGCCCTAAAACGGAAAAGGAAAGGTGGTTTTTCTCTACCTTTATCCTTCTATCACGAAGATACCGTTTCCTTGAAAGATTTATTACTCATCACGCCTCCTTTTACCCAGTTGAATACCCCCTATCCGGGCACAGCTTACCTAAAGGGCTTTTTAAACACCAGGAATATTTCCTGTTTTCAAATGGATCTGGGGATTGAGGTTATTCTTTCGCTTTTTTCAAAGAAAGGGCTAGAAGGAATTTTTTCCCATGCGGAAAATGCGCAGACCATTGGCTCAGAGAATGCCGGCAGGATTTATGCTTTGCGGGGTCGTTATATCCGTACCATAGAAGGAGTGATCCGGTTTCTTCAGGACAAAACCCCCACCTTTGCCAGGCAGGTGTGTACGGAAAACTTCCTCCCCAGGGCATCCCGTTTTGAACAGCTGGATGATCTGGATGAGGCTTTTGGCCACATGGGCTTGCAGGACCGGGCCAAGCACCTGGCCACCTTGTATTTGGAAGACCTTTCAGATTTTATCATCGAATGCATCGATCCCCATTTTGGTTTTAGCCGTTATGCCGAACGCCTGGGAAAAAGTGCCAATAGTTTTGACGAGTTGTATGGGAATCTGCAGCAGGGGCCTACCTTCATTGATCAGCTCACATTGACTATCCTGGATCAGAGAATCCGGCAAATCCAGCCAAAAATGGTTTGTTTTTCGGTTCCCTTTCCGGGAAATCTCTACAGTGCCTTACGCTGTGGTGCCTACATCAAAGCCCATTTCAAAGAAATAAAAATAGCCATGGGTGGAGGCTTTCCCAATACGGAATTGCGCTCCCTGACCGATGCCAGGGTGTTTGAATTTGTGGATTACATTTGTTTGGATGATGGGGAAAAGCCCATAGAATTGTTGGCGGATCATGTTTTAAATCAGACTGCATCAGAAGTAAGTCCCGGCCGCCTGAAGCGGACCTTTATGCTGGATCAGGGGAAGGTGATTTATAATAACCTATCGGAAGAAAACGACTACCGGCAAAGTGAGTTGGGTACGCCTGATTATTCGGACTTGTTGCTGGACCAATACATTTCGGTCATCGAAATAGCGAACCCCATGCACAGTTTATAGACTGATGGCAGGTGGAACAAGCTCACCATGGCACATGGCTGCTATTGGGGAAAATGCACTTTTTGTGATATTTCCCTGGATTACATCAAAATATATGAGCCCATTGCGGCCCGCTTGCTGGTGGACCGAATGGAGCAACTGATGCAGCAAACCGGCGACAATGGTTTTCATTTTGTGGATGAAGCTGCCCCGCCGGCTTTGATGAGGGCTGTAGCACTGGAAATCCTGCGCCGAAAATTGACCGTTACCTGGTGGACGAATATACGTTTTGAGAAAAGTTTCAGCAGGGACCTGTGTTTGCTTCTAAAAGCCTCTGGTTGTATCGCGGTTTCTGGAGGATTGGAGGTGGCGTCGGACCGGCTGTTGCAACTGATCGATAAAGGAGTGACGGTGGCACAGGTGGCGCAGGTGACACGCAATTTTACCGAAGCAGGAATCATGGTACACGCTTACCTGATGTATGGCTACCCTACCCAGACGGTTCAGGAAACCATAGACAGCCTGGAGATGGTCAGGCAGCTTTTCGAATGCGGCGTGCTGCAATCCGGCTTTTGGCATCAATTTGCCATGACTGCCCACAGCCCGGTAGGATTACATCCTGAGGCCTTTCAGGTCATACCGGAAAAAAAGACCATTGGCTTTGCCAATAATGATATCGCCTTTCGGGATGAATCCGGGATAGACCACCAAAAATTCAGTCAGGGTTTAAAAACCTCCCTATACAATTACATGCATGGGGTAGGTTTTGATTTTCCCTTGCAGGATTGGTTCGATTTTAAGATTCCCCATCCTGGTATTGGGGAGCATTACATTGCCGACTGTCTGGAAGCAGCAGATGCCTTGGTTCAGAAGCAGGCAGCCAAGGTGGTTTGGCTGGGAAATCCACCAGGAATTAAAAAAATAAGCCGTAAAGGAAAGGCCCAAACCCTTCTGGACCTGACTTTCCACAGTCCGGCAGCAATCATAGATTTTACCCTTGAGGAAAAGCAGGGGCGTTGGTTGGTCGGGATGCTTGAAAAACTGGCCCGGGAAAATGCGGGAATGACCTTTGTTCAGTTTAAGGAGAGTTTTGAAAAAACGGGCGGCATTTTCGAACAATTCTGGACAGCGGAATTTCGTTCAGACCTGCGGGAATGCGGTTTGCTATTGGTTTAGTAAATCTTAAATCAAGTATCGGGGTATATATTTTTTACTCCCAGTGTTTTACCGAAAGTAAAATTTGGTATATTCAACATTTCATTTAAACCCAAAACCAAACCAAATTTGATGGATCGGAGATCATTTATCCGTAAAAATGGCCAACTCACCCTTTTGGCACCATTCATTCCGTTCACCATGGAAGGCCTGACCGGGTTTTCCAGGGAGCTGCAAAAACCAGCCTGGCTGATCAAAATGATTGCTAATAATGACCAGGCGGTAAACAGGATACAGGCAAGGTATGTAGACAAGCCTTCTTCCCCCGTCTTTGGGGCCGTGTTGGATGGTAATGACATCGCATCCCCACATGCGGTAACCAGCTTTCTTAAAACAGGCATTTGTTCCCTGGTAAGTCCTGAATCGGATTTTTTTAAGGACCGGGCACTGGTGGAGAATTTGGGACATGCGGCAGCATTTCTCAAGAACCTGCAGCATGAGGATGGTACCATAGATTTGCTATCCACGAATTTCCATTCCACACCGGATACCGGGTTTATTGTAAAATGGCTGGCTCCCGTTTGGCGGCTATTGGAAGAAAGTACTGTTTCCGAAAAGGAAAAAATCAGTACACCCCTTTATGGTTTTTTGAAACAGGCAGGGGAGGCTTTAAAAGTGGGAGGGATACATACACCCAATCACCGCTGGGTGGTATGTGCTGCCCTGGCGGAATTGTATAAAATAAATAAGGACCAGGGATACCTGGAAAGGGCCGAAAGATGGCTAATGGAGGGGATAGATATGGATGCTGATGGACAGTATGAGGAGAAAAGCAGCTATATTTATTCTTCTCTCAGCAATAGGGTGTTGATCAGTATGGCCAGAGGATTTGATAAGCCGGAACTTTTGGATTATGTGCGAAAGAACCTGGAAATGAATTTTTATTACCTGCACCCAAATGGGGAGATTGTCACAGAGGCTTCTGGCCGGCAGGACAATTCCATTGTTGGTACGCTGGAAAACTATTATTATCCTTACAGGTACCTAGCCCTGAAGGACAATAATGGCCAATTCGCTGCTGCTTGTAAACTAATTGAGGATACCGCATTTGAGAAAACCACCGGTTTTCTGTATTATTTTTTGGAAGACCCGGATCTTTGGAAAGATTTACCGGCTGCAGAACCTCTGCCGGTGAATTATGCCCGGACCTTTGAGAATTCCAGGTTGACCAGGATAAGGAGAGGAGCTTATGATGCCTCTATTTTGGCCGGGAGTACAGCTTTTTTTACCTTTCATAAAAAGCAGGTAGCATTGCAGGGAATCAGATTTGCCAGTGCGTTTTTTGGAAAGGGCCAGTTTTCTTCAGATTCATTTAGCGAAGAAAATGGTAAATACGTATTGACAAGCTATTTGGAAGGTCCCTATTACCAACCTTTTCCAAAAGATGAAATACCAGGGGATGGGGATTGGTCTAAAATGTCCAGGTCTGAAAGACCAACCTCCGAGGTGCAGCATTTGACCAGTAAAGCCACCATCAGCGAGGACCAGGAAGGGTTTTTAATAGACATTGAAATACAGGGAACCGACCGTGTCCCTGTGGCTGTAGAATTGATTTTCAGGCCAGGGGGAACCTTTGTAGGCACCGTTCCTCATGAGCAGTTGGCTGATGTGGTTTATTTAAAGGAAGATACCGGAAAATATTCCTATGGGGAATCAGCCATTCATTTTGGTCCAGGCATTCACGAACACAGCTGGGTGCAGATAAGAGGTGCTTTGCCTAAAATGGATGCGCCTACGGCCTATCTGTGTGGATTTACCCCTTTTCACCATCAAATTCGAATTTCTTAATATGGTATTGAAAAGTAAAATTTTACAGGTACCTGTCCTCATTGGTTTCCTTTTAGGGAGTCTTTCCACCGGATTATTGGCGCAGGAAGGAGATGAAAGCATTGCTTCAAAAAAGGAGGGTCCCAATATTGTTTTTTTGATTTCTGAGGACAATTCAAAGCATTTTATGGACCTGTTTACCTCCGGAGGCGTAGCTACCCCCCATATACAGGCTATGGCAGCCAATGGGCTGACCTATCAGCATGCCTTTTCAAATGCTCCCGTTTGTTCCGTAGCCAGGAGTACCCTGATTACGGGGACACTGACTACCCGAACAGGCATGCACCTGCACCGTAAAATTAAAATGGCACCCATGCCCGAAGGACTGGAAATGTTTCCGGCATATTTGCGGCAGGCAGGCTATTACACAACCAATAATGCCAAAAAAGATTACAATGCAACGGAAGGTGATGGCGTTTGGGATGCCTCCTCCAATACCGCCTCCTGGCAAGACAGACCTGTATCAAGTCAGCCTTTTTTTCACCAGGAGACCTTTATGGAATCCCATGAAAGTCGCCTGCATTTCCCGGAAGAACTGATGGAGTCTTACCAGCCAACGGATCATCCGGATCAGGTGAAGCTGTTTTCCCAATTTCCAGATACCCCCTTATTTCGGTTTACCACCGCCTACCACAGGGATAAAATTCGTGAAATAGATGACTGGGTGGGACGGAAAATTGCGGAGCTTGAGCAGGAAGGCCTGCTGGAAGATACCTTTGTATTTTATTTTGGGGATCACGGAGGGGTGTTACCGGGAAGTAAGGGATATTTGTATGAAACCGGGCTGAATGTGCCCCTGGTAGTCAGGGTTCCGGAAAATTGGAAGCATTTGGTGCCTTACCAAAGGGGAGAGCAGCCGGAAGCATTTGTGAGTTTTATTGATTTTGCCCCTACCGTGCTCCATTTGGCGGGACTCGACCTACCCGAAGCCATGGATGGAAAGCCATTTTTAGGAGAAGCATTGAGGCGGGAACAGCTGGAATCCAGAGATGAAGCCTATGGACATGCCGATCGCTTCGATGAGAAATATGAAATGGTCCGGTCGGTTCGCAAAGGGAAGTGGAAATACATTCGAAGCTACCAACCTTTTTATCCGGATGCTTTGCAAAACAATTACCGCTATAAAATGCTGGCTTTTGCCGAATGGAAGCGCCTGTATGAGGCAGGGAAATTGGGAGCCATCCAAAAGGCCTTTTTCGAACCTAAGCAGGCAGAGCGTTTGTTTGATTTGGAAAAGGATCCTTTTGAAACCAATAACCTGGCTGGAGACCCCCAGATGAAGCAAAAAGTAATGGAATTGAGGGTGAATTTAAATGGTTGGTTATTGGAAAAAAATGATTTGGGTTTTTTACCCGAAAATGTTTTGGTAAATGAAGCCCTGCAAAACCCAGTGTCATATGGTAAGTCCTTTCATCCCAAACTTGAAAAAATTATAGAGATCAATGATTGGGCTTTGCAGCCCTGGGATCAGGTGCGGGAGAAAAACATGCAAATCCTCAGGGAGGGTACGGCATTGGAAAGGTACTGGGCCTATCAGGTGGCCGCTTCCCATGGAAAAACTAGCATAGCAGATTACAGCGCCTTTCCCGATTGGGAAGAAGAGGAAGATGCCATGGTGAAGTTAAGGGCCATTGAATTGCATGGGGTACTGGAAGAGGGAGATCCGATACCCTTGCTCCTGGATTGGATCCAAAAAGAAGAGGACCCGGTATCCATTTTGATAGCGATGAATTCTCTGGTATATTTCAAGGACCATAGCAAATATAAAGGAATAGTCGATGCCGGTAATTTAGAATTGAAAAACTCCAATGCGGAGGTAAAACGCAGGTTGGATTATCTGAATGGTACATGGTAAAAGCACCTTACATGTATTTTCTGAGGCATTGGTCAAAAATAAAACTGATCTATAGGTCATTTTGCCTAACTTGATTGAATTGAAAGTATAAAATAATTAATAATGAAGAAGTACCAAAGAACAAGCCTTTTGTTTATTCTGGTCATTGCGGTGGCCTTTCAATTTTCCTGTTCCAATTCCGCTGAAAAGGAAGAGCAGGGAGATGAGGAGTTAGCAGAAGACATGGCTTCCTGCCATGACAATGTACCAGACAGGTTTTCAACAAACAATAATGCTACATCAAATGATATTCCTGAAAGGGAAGCACCGGCTTCCCACGATGGCATGATATGGATTGAGGGTGGTGAATTTACCAGAGGGGCTACCGATGATCGGGGCAGAAAGGATGAGTTGCCCGCCCATAAGGCAAAGGTGGATGGTTTTTGGATGGATGAAACAGAAGTTACCAATGAGCAGTTTGCTGCCTTTGTGGAGGCTACAGGCTATGTGACCATAGCTGAGCAAAAGCCAGATTGGGAAGAAATAAAAAAACAATTGCCTCCCGGTACACCCAAACCACCGGAAGAAGTATTGGTAGCGGCATCATTGACTTTTCATTCTACAGACAGGTCAGTGGCCATGAACAATGCTTCTCAATGGTGGGAGTGGACTCCGGGAGCCAACTGGCGGCAACCACAGGGACCGGGCAGTAGCATTGAAGGTAAGGAAGACTATCCGGTAGTTCATATTGCCTGGGATGATGCTGTCGCCTATGCTAAATGGGCCGGAAAGCGTTTACCTACTGAAGCCGAGTGGGAATTTGCAGCCCGCGGGGGTCTGGAGGAGAAATCCTTTCCCTGGGGAGACGATCCGGTGGAGAAAAGTGGTTTTATGGCCAATATCTGGCAGGGAGAATTTCCCGTTACCGATAAAGGAGAGGATGGCTTCCAGGGAGCAGCGCCGGTCAAGTCCTACGAACCCAACCCTTATGGCCTGTATGACATGGCAGGCAATGTGTGGGAATGGACGAATGATTGGTACCGGGAAGATTATTATTCCCGATTGGATGGAGATGTTGCAGTCAATCCTCAGGGGCCAAAGGACAGTTATGATCCTCAGGAGCCCACTGTCCCCAAAAAAATCGTCAAAGGAGGTTCTTTTCTCTGCAATGTGTCCTATTGTGAAGGATACCGGGTAAGTGCAAAAATGAAATCTTCTCCGGATACAGGTCTGGAGCATACCGGTTTTCGTTGTGTTTCTTCCAACTAATTGATATCAGCATGTCATGCCCAAAGTACCTGCCTGAATTTCTGATTTTACTGCTTATCCTTAGCATGGCCTGTCAGACTCAGGAAGAAGAGATCAAAAGACCCAATATCCTCATTGCAATAGCAGATGACTTATCCTATCCGCACATGGGGGCTTATGGTACAGATTGGATCAATACCCCTGGTTTTGACAGGGTGGCCAGTGAAGGCTTATTATTCACCAGAGCCTATACTCCCAATGCCAAATGCTCCCCTTCCCGGTCGATTATCCTTACGGGAAGGAATTCCTGGCAGCTGGAAGAGGCAGCCAATCATGTGCCTTTTTTCCCCTCTAAATTCTTGTCCCATGTAGAAGTTTTGGGGGAAAACGGGTATTTTACCGGTTTTACAGGCAAAGGGTGGGCTCCTGGTAATCCCGGAGAGAGAAATGGAGAACCACGTCTCCTTACCGGCCCCAGGTACAGTGAGCTGCTCACCGAACCGCCTACTGAGAAGATTAGCCGGGTGGATTATGCCGGCAATTTCCAAAAATTTTTGGATGAGAAACCTGAAGAGGAGCCTTTTTACTTTTGGTACGGATCCACAGAGCCCCACAGGGCCTATGCTTATGGGTCTGGTGTGGCCCTTGGAGGGAAGTCCTTGGATATGATTGATCAGGTTCCAGCCTTCTGGCCTGATAACGATTCGGTAAGGAATGATTTATTGGATTACGCCTTTGAAACGGAATATTTTGACCGGCACCTGGTAGACATGTTGGCCGAGTTGGAAAAAAGGGGGGAGTTGGACAATACGCTGGTAATTGTGACCGCAGATAATGGGATGCCCTTTCCCCGGGTAAAAGGGCAGGCTTACGAGCTTTCCAATCATTTGCCGCTGGCCATCATGTGGGGCAAGGGCATTCAGAATCCCGGCAGGGTAATCGATGATTTTGTCAACTTCACTGATTTTTCTCCTACATTTTTGGAACTGGCGGAAATTCATCCGGACAGTGCAGGTATGGCCCCCATGGCTGGCAAAAGCCTGCTTCCCATATTTAGTTCAGAGGAATCAGGAAAAACCGATCCTTCCAGAAACAGGGTTTTGATCGGAAAAGAGCGCCATGATATCGGCAGGCCTGATGACCAGGGCTATCCCATCAGGGGAATAGTCACAGAGGAATACACCTATATTCAAAATTTTGAACCCAACCGCTGGCCGGCAGGAAATCCGGAAACCGGCTATCTCAATACGGACGGCGGGGCCACAAAAACGGTCATCCTCAACCAAAGAAGGGTAGAAGGAGAGGAGCATTTCTGGAACCTGTCTTTTGGAAAAAGGGCAGCAGAAGAATTGTACGACCGGCAGAAGGACCCATTGTGCCTGAATAACCTGGCGTTGCACCCGGAGTACCAAAACATAAAAGAAAACCTGGCTGAGCAAATGGTGAATCAATTGAAAGAACAGGATGACCCCCGTATGTTTGGCAATGGAGAGATATTTGATAATTACGAGTATGCCCAGGAAAGCCAAAGGGATTTTTATACCAGATTCATGCAAGGGGAGTCATTCAATACCGGCTGGGTCAACGATTCGGACTTTGAAAAAGACTTTCAAGAATGAAACAGCTAATTCTATTCTTATTGATTTTACTGGTTGACCAGGCCTATTCTGCTGCATGGGCCCAGGACACCAGACCCAATATCATCATGATCATAGCGGATGATATTGGCTATGAGGACCTGGGTGCAACAGGAAA
Organism: Cyclobacterium sp. SYSU L10401; assembly: GCF_010993705.1. Lineage (GTDB taxonomy): Bacteria > Bacteroidota > Bacteroidia > Cytophagales > Cyclobacteriaceae > Cyclobacterium. The sequence continues at coordinate 57,014 of NZ_WOFO01000003.1, forward strand.
TACGCAGGTCAAATCGCCCAATATTGACAGGATGGCAAAAGAGGGGTTGATGTTTTCCAATTTTTATTTGACGACGAGCTCTTGCAGTCCCAGCCGCTGCAGCATCATCTCCGGCCGGTATCCCCACAACACTGGCGCAGCCGAATTGCATACGCCTTTGCCGGAATCCATCCTTACTTTTCCCGAATTGTTGCAGGAAGCCGGATACTTCACCGGCCAGTCTGGGAAATGGCACATGGGCCCTGCTCCAAGGAAAGGTTTTGATGTCATTTATGACAGTGGTAAGGAAATCGGTGATGGAGGAGAAGCCCAATGGGTGCCCTTGTTGCAGGAAAGACCAAAGGACAAACCTTTTTTTCTATGGTTGGCCTCGTTGGATGCGCACCGTCCCTGGGGACCCAACGATTTTTCAGGTTCTCATGAGGAAGCGCTGGTCGATGTCCCCTTACATTTGGTAAACGCCGAAGCCACCAGGAAGGATTTGGCCCAATATTATGATGAAATTGCCCGTTTTGATGATTATATCGGAAAGGTGGAAGCAGAATTGAAAATGCAGGGGGTATTGGAACAAACAGTTATTGTCGTATTGTCGGATAATGGCAGGCCTTTTCCCCGAAGCAAGACCCGGCTCATCGATTCAGGTATTAAATCACCACTTATCATCAAGTGGCCTGCAGGAATACACAATGAGGGAAAGGTTTCAGAAAGTCTGGTCAGCAGCATTGATTTGGCGCCTACTTTTCTGGATATGGCTGGAGTAGCTATGAGGGATAATTTTCAAGGTAAAAGTTTTTTACCCTTGCTGCAAAATCCGGGATTGCCTTTTAGGAAATATGTTTTTGCCGAGCATAATTGGCACGATCACGAAGCCCATGCCCGCATGGTCAGAAGCAGGGACTACCTGTACATACAAAACAACCGACCCCATCACAGTAATCCCGGGCCAGCAGATTCCAATGCCAGCGAATCTTTTTCCGATTTGAAAGCCCAGCGGGAAGAAGGGAAGCTCAATCCGGTTCAGGCGGATGTTTTTGCCTCTCCCAGGCCTCATGAGGAGTTATACCTACTTCGGAAAGATCCCGGGCAATGGTTAAATGTGGCTGCTGTAGCGGAAGGCGAATTGGCACTGGATCATTTGAGAAAGGTTCTGGCTCAATGGGCTGAGGAAACGGATGATACGGTTCCCCAGGACCTCACCGGAGACTGGTATGATAAGGAGACCGGAAAACCTCTGGATATAGAAAGGAGCAGGGGCACCATGCCTGGTGGGCCAGGGGCTTTAATAACGACGGAAAAGGGACCATTCTGATTTGACGGAGAAATATGGTGTTGACTTTCAATATAATGAAGTTTAAAAGTTGTCATTTGGTAGTCGTATTGATCACAGGCCTGCACCTGCTCGCTTGCCAACCCGATACCAGGGAGGTACCTGAAAGGCCCCTGGATCCCTGGGCTTTCCGGTCAGTTCTGGACAGAAAACCCCGGATGCTCAGCCTTGCACTGGATTCGGCCTGCTATGCAGCCTATGATCTGGCAAAAGGGCAGCTGTATAAAGTATGGAAAGGCGGGATTTTGATGGAAGGAACGGTCTTTACCAATAAAAAAAACATACAGCCCGGTAGCTGGGGAGAAGCCTATTATAAGGAAGGAGACTTGCCTGGAAAATGGGTGGTTTCAAAAAATGGACAGGAAATCCCGTTCGAACTGCAATACAAAGGATATTTACTTGATGACAAAAGGATTACCCTCAATTATGATTTTATCCTTGAGGATGGAAGCCGGATTGCTTTGCAGGAAAGTCCAGAATTCACCCGGGATGGCGCAGGAAATCCCGGATTCGAAAGATATTTTAAATTCAGGGACAAACCTAAAGCGCTGACTTTTGAGCTGCAAAGCGAAAACGGACAGGTCAGGCATACCATCAGTGATGACCACACCCTAACGGATTTTTTTCAACCATTACCGCAACAACAGCCACCAGCGGTGGGGGATAGCTATGATCATTTGGGAATATTGTGGATGGAAAACAGTGATTGCTATACCTGCCATGAGGAGCACAATGCCATGGTGGGGCCATCTTTTGAGCAAATAGCTACCCAATATCCAAAGGAGGGTGCCAGCTATGCCTATCTTACCCAAAAAATAAAAGAAGGAGGCGTAGGAGTATGGGGAGAAACGCCCATGAATGCGCATCCGGAATTGGCAGAAAAGGAGATAAAAACCATATTGGATTATATATTTACCTTCAAGCCAAAGGAAACAAATGATAATCAGGTTGCCCGGATCCAACGAAATAATAGCTCCATTGGGGAGGATGTAAAACTCAATCCGGGCCATGGAGCGGCTTTGGAGGGCGTTCACCCCAGTTATGACCTTACCATTTTGCACGATGAAGATTTTCAGCCCAGGGTGGGAGGACTGGCCTTTCTGCCGGATGGCCGCCTATTGGTCAGTACCTGGGATTCGATTGGAGGAGTTTATCTGCTGGATGGGGTTTTGGAGGATGATCCATCGGCGGTATCCGTCAAGCGTGTAGCCGAAGGTCTGGCAGAACCATTGGGACTGGAGGTGGTGGACGGGGAGATATTTGTCTTACAAAAACATGAATTGACCCAATTGATTGACCATGATGGTGATGAAATCATAGATGAGTACCGGGTGGTTTGCGATGCCTGGGGGGTGACAGATGACTTTCATGAATTTGCATTCGGTTTGCTGCACAAGGACGACCATTTTTACATTACCTTATCCATGGCCATGCGGTTAATGGCTAATGAAAGGCAATTGCCTGACAGGGGCAGGACCTTGAAGATCAGCAGGGACGGGAGTTATGAGTCCCTGGATTATGGCTTGAGGACACCCAATGGGATCGGTCTGGGCATGGATGGAGAAATTTTCACAACAGATAATCAGGGTCAATGGTTGCCGGCCAATAAGTTGGTACATGTACAAAAAGGTGCCTATAACGGCATGGCATGGGGGCTTTCAGAAAAGCAGGAAAAAGATCCGCCTGAAATGGTGCCACCTGCCATCTGGCTTCCTGATAAAGAAATCGGAAACTCGCCTTCTGAACCAATATTGATGCAAGATGGCCCCTATAAAGGACAGCTCCTGCACGGTGATGTGACCAATGGGGGTATCAAGCGAGATTTTCTGGAAAAAATTAATGGGCAATACCAGGGAGCCGTGTTCCGTTTTTCTCAGGGTTTTACTGCCGGGGTGAATCGCCTGGTTTGGGGACCGGATGGGGCTTTATATGTTGGAGAAGTGGGAATGGTTGGAGGCTGGAGCTGGAAAGAAAACCAGTTTGGCCTTGAGAAAATCAAATATAATGGCCAAAGTACTTTTGAAATGCTAGCCATCAGGGCAATGCCCGGTGGTTTTGAGATTGAATTTACAATACCGGTAGCAGCAGACCAACTCCCGGATGAGCCCATACATATAGAACAGTGGCGGTACGAGCCCACCGCTTCCTATGGGGGACCAAAAATTGATCTGGAACAATTGGTTCCCGCAAAAATGGAGTGGTCCTCAGATGGCAAAAAACTATACCTGGAGATTCCCGGCCTAAAGCAAGATCATGTCATTTATTTTAAACTTTCCGAAGCTTTAGAAAGCAGGGAAGGAAAGCCCTTCTGGTCTTCGGAAGCCTGGTATACCCTTAACCAAATACCCAATAAACCATGAAATCAAAAAACAACAATGGATGGAGCAGACGTACCTTTTTAACCCGGTCTGGAACCGCCCTGGCGGTTGGGGGTCTGGGTATTCCCTCCATAAGTTTGGGAACAACTTATTCTAATGATTCAATGAAGAAAAAGATCCAAGTAAGCCATACCGATTCTAATTTTGAAAGAGAACCCTTGTACCCCTACCGGTTTAAGGGTAGCGCCATCACCGAAGCCTGGCAGACCGTCGCATTGATGCGGTCTGAGAGTGGGATAGAGAAGATTGGCCTAGGTACTCAGGGAACTTTATGGTCTGATAAAGCTGTATTTCAGGCGCATTCCACCACCGGAGGGAATGCTTTGATGTATGCCATCACCGAAAGGGCATTGCAGCTCATCAAAGGCAATAGTTTTGTTGACCCCGTAACCTTGCTGGACGATATTTTTCCTGAAGTTTATGCTTATGGTAAAAAAATAACCGGTAACCCCGGACTGAAAAAGACTTTTGCATTAAATGCTTTGGTACCGGTGGATAACGCTGCCTGGTTACTTTATGGAGCAGAAAATGGAATGAAAAATTTTGATGAGATGATTCCCGATGCCTACAAGCCTGGGTTGTCTCACCAACATGACAAGGTAGCCAGTATCCCTTCCTTCAGTGTGGGTGCAGCCATCAAAGACATTCAAGCTGCTGCAGATCAGGGACATTTTATCATGAAATTGAAGACAGGTGCGGCAGGAACCCAGAAAGAAATGCTTGCCAAGGACATAGAATTTCTGACTGCTGTTCACAAAACCCTGGGTCACCTTGAAACCCCCTATACCAAAAACGGGAAAATCCCCTATTATTTTGATGTAAACGAGCGCTACGAAAAAAAGGAAACGCTGGAAAGGTTTTTGGACCATGCCAGGAAAATTGGTGCCTTTGAACAAATAGCGGTAATTGAAGAACCCTTTGGAGAGGATAACCACAGCTATGTAGGGGATCTTGGGGTACGCATTGCTGCGGATGAGAGTGCACATACCGTGGAGGATGCCTTGCAGAGAATTGAACAGGGCTATTCGGCCATTGCCGTAAAAGCCATTGCCAAAACCATGAGCATGACCATGAAAATAGCTCAGGCAGCCTATGAAAAGCAAATTCCATGTTTCTGTGCAGACCTTACTGTAAATCCCATTTTAGTGGATTGGAATAAAAATGTCGCAGCCCGGCTGGCTCCTTTTCCTGACATGAACCTGGGATTACAGGAAACCAATGGTCATCAATATTATAAAAACTGGGATAAAATGTTAGGTTATCATCCCATGTCCAATGAATCCTGGGTACAAACCAAAGAGGGAGTTTATCCTACAGGTCCTGAATTCTATGCCAAAAGCGGTGGGATTTTGGCTGAAAGTCCCCATTATGAGGGTATGTTTGAGATGTGATCGGGTTTTCATGCTAAAATTCCGGCTCAAATAAGATTTTAGAATAAAGCCATCAACTTCTGGTTGATGGCTTATTTTATCACATAACAAATATTTTTTATCATATAAATTGGATTTGAAAAAATTATACGAAAAAAGTGGAACAATTTATTTTTAATTCCTTTTTCTTGTTTTACATTTGAAAAAATGTATTTTAAATATATAAAACTGTATGTCAAACTTCTTCCTTTTTCCAGGCCTTTTTTCAGTATGCCATCCTGGAACGGTTGATTCATTTAAGTTTGTATTACTAAAGATAAATGGTTTAAGGTGAAAATATTATTGGTAGATGATGATCCCATTGTTATTTTGTTGCAAAAGAAACTGATGGAAAAAGCGGGAATAGGCCCTGAGGTGAGCTCATTCAATAATGGTGAGGATCTTTTAGGTTTTCTCGCAGATAATGCCAAACAGGAAGAGGATTATCTCATGTTTCTGGACATCAATATGCCTGGTTTGTCAGGTTGGGATGTATTGGATACGCTGGAAGCCATGAAATTTAATCAAAACGTGGACGTGATCATCATTACTTCCTCCATAGAACCTGCGGATAAACGTAAAGCTAAAACTTATAAAAGAATCGTAGACTTTTGGGTAAAACCTTTCAGTATACAGGATTTTATTCAACTCAAGGAAAAATTTAAATTGTAAATGAATTTTCGTTTTTCCCGAGAGAGGTATAGGTTTTATTATTCAACAATTTAATTATTTTTGTTGCTTCACTGAAAAATTTCTACCCATGAAGCGACAAACCCAAATTATCCTTTCCAACTTATTTTTTATTTTCTTTTCTTTTGGGCAACCACTGGTTGCTCAGGAGAAATTTCCCACTGTTGATGGATATAAGGGCATATGGTTTACCCTGGGGCAATTTTCAACCTATGGGGATAAGTATTCAGGGGGCCTGGGTACTTACACGGCAAAGCACATTCCCCTTGCCATTCATTCTCCGGAAGTCAATCGGACTTTTTTCGTATATGGAGGCACCCGGGCCGAAAATGAAAAATACCTGCTGTGCATGATAGGCATGTTTGATCATGAGACAGGAATGGTGAGCAAACCCGTGATCGTGCATGATAAGCTTGGGGTGGATGACCCTCATGATAATCCCAGTTTGTCCATAGATGAAGCGGGCTATATCTGGGTTTTTGTGAGTGGCCGAGGGAGAAGGAGAATGGGTTTTAAGTACAAAAGCAAGGAACCATACAGTATCGATGCCTTTGATCAGATTTCAGAAGAAGAAATGACCTATCCCCAGCCCAAATATGTAGCGGGTAGGGGTTTTCTTAATTTATTTACCAAATATACCGGTATTCGGGAATTGTATTTTGAGACAAGTGGGGATGGATTGAGCTGGTCTTCCGATCAAAAATTGGTAGCCATAAAAAGAAATGGGGATAAGAATAGCGGTCATTACCAAATTAGTGGTCAGACTGGCAATAAAATTGGGTTCTTCTGCAACTGGCATCCCAATGGTAATGTAGATTTAAGAACCAATTTGTATTATTTTCAAACGACTGATTTTGGAGAGACATGGACAGATGTAGCAGGGAATAAAGTGGAAATTCCAGTAGTAAATTTAACTTCATCGGGCCTGGTAAGGGAATACTTTAGCCAAAAAAGGAATGTTTATTTAAAGGACGTAAATTTCGATGCTGATGGGAACCCCATTGCCTTATATGTGGAAGGGATAGGGCATGAGCCTGGCCCGGAAAATGGCAGCAGGAAGTGGCATGTGGTCCATTGGAATGGTTCAGCGTGGGAAGATCATGTGATTACCGAATCCGATCAAAATTACGACATGGGAAGCCTTTGGGTTTCTGGAGATAATTGGATGGTGATAGGTCCCACCAATAACAGCCCGCAGGAATGGGGAGGAGGCGGAGAGGTAGAAATGTGGCAAAGCAGTGATGGAGGGAAAAATTGGGATAAATCCAAAAGTGTGACCAGGGGAAGTGATCGCAACCACAATTATATCAGAAGGGTTATTAACGGTCAGGATCCGTTTTACTACTTCTGGGCAGATGGTAATCCGAATGAGTTCAGTAAAAGCCAGCTTTATTTTGGCAGCAGTACAGGAAAAGTATGGGAGCTTCCCTACGAAATGGATCAGGAGCAGGTAAAACCCAAAAGGTGGCGGACCGGTTGGTTCAGCAGCTGGTTTTTGAGGTAAAGCAACAAGTGTTTTTAGTCGCTTCTTTTCCAAATTAGTTTTTCATCATGGAACTGATTTTTAGCCTGACCGGGTTATTTTAGAAAGGAGATTTAAAATGCATATCCGGATTCGTTTGAGAATGGCTGTCCTGTTGAAATTGTTTCACTTGTTGGTCTTTCTTTTGGTGGCTGCCCTGGGGTTTGGTCAGCGCATTTCCGGAGAGGCTACATTACGGATAGATGACAATTGGAATGAGCGGATATATGCCATAGATCAACTCGAATTTTTTGAAGATTCCAGTAATAGCCTGATGTTTGAGGACATCATTAAAGCCCCTTTTCAGCAAAATTTTAAAATCAATGCCAATTTCAGCAAAAACGATTTCAATACCGCCTATACCTATTGGGTAAAACTTTCTATTGCCAATACCCCTGATAGTGATAAAAAATGGTTGTTGGAGTTTTATGATCAAAGCATTGATAAAATCGAAGCCTATTTTCCGGATGAAGACGGGGTTTACCAGCGCCGTTTTATGGGGGACAATTTTCCTTTCAGCAATCGGCTTTTCAACCATAAAAACTTCCAACTTGAAATCCCCAACGACCAGGACAGAATTGAGAATTTCTATTTTAAAATTAATTCAAGCCAGAAGGCCGATATCCGCATAGCCGTCCGCTCACTAGATCGGTTTATTCATTATGCCTTAAGTGAATATTTTCTATTTGGACTGTTTTACGGAATGATCCTGATCATAGCCTTTTATAATTTTCTGATTTTTTTGGCGGTGAGGGAAATGAAATATATTTATTACATATTATATATTTTGAGTGTGGGTTTGTATGCCATGAGTTTGGACGGCATCGGTTTTCAATATTTCTGGCCCCAGTTGCCGGAATTAAATTTTATTGTTAATGGAGTATTTAGTTTTTTCATCATATTCTGGGCTGTCCTGTTTACCATTCGATTTTTGAATACCCGAAGGAGAGCGAAGAAATTTCACTATTTGCTTTGGTTTTCCCTGTTTTTTAAGTCCTTGATATTTTTAACAGGCTTGTTGTTTGACAAATCTTATTTTGAAATTTCCTACTATGACTTGCTTCCCTTCTTACTGATTTTTTCGTCTGGGATTTACTTGCTGCTTAAAAACTTTCAGGCTGCCCGTTTTTTTGTTATGGCATATGGGGTTTTGTTTACAGGGGTTTTCATCAAGGTTTTAGCCAGTTATGCCATTATTCCACACCATACCATTATTTATTACAGCCTGCACTTTGCATTTCTGATCGAAATGGTCCTGTTGTCTTTTGCCCTGGGAGACCGGATCCGGATCATGAAGGAAATTCGGGACAAAGCACTGAGACGTTCTTTGTCCCAATACAAGGAAAATATTGCCCTGAAGGAAAGGGTCAACCTGGAATTGGAGACAAAAGTAAGGTGCAGGACAACAGAATTGGAGGAAAAAAACCGCTTGTTGGAACAATATAACCAACAATTACAGGAAAAGGATGAGGAGATCAAAAGAATCAATAACCTGTTGGATAAAGACAATTGGAAGTTGAAAAGCTCCATTCGTGATTCCTACAAGGCCCGGATATCACAACAATCCCTCTCAAGGGAAGAATTTGCCAATATTTTCCCTGACCAATCAGCCTGCTACCGATACCTGGAAGACCTGAAGTGGGGAAGGGGATTTTCCTGCAGACAATGTGGAAAATCTAAGTTTGGGAAGGGACCCAAATGGTTTTCGCGAAGATGCTCACATTGTGGTCATATTGATTCGGTAACGGCAGGTACCATTTTTCACGGTATAAAGTTTCCCCTGGAAAAGGCTTTTTATATCCTTTATGCCTCATTCATGGTTAAGGAAAAGATAACACTGGATGAATTATCAGCAAGCCTGAATTTAAGTCGCAATACCATTTGGGCCTTTCGGAAGAAGGTAAATCAAAAGGTATTGGCTGCGGGGGATGGGCAGCCCAGTTGGGAAGAAATGATTCTCCTGTATCCTTTGCCGAGCTGATTTTGACCATCGGAATTCTGGAGTAAGCCTGTGATAAAATTTTCCATTCCCAGGAAGATATAGGGGTGATAAATACCTTGGATAAAAAAAATTAAGATATCGGTTTAAAGCATATTCAGGCATAAATTGGTGTTATTGATCTGTGAATTACCCTACCGAATAACCGTAACAATCAGTCACTATTTCCAACATTTTTTAACCTGCATCAGTTGTTTTTCTGACTTTAGACTACCTTTTCAGTATAAACAATCTTAAACCAAATTGTTTACTACTTAAATATTAAATACTACCTAATTTAACTTATTTATGAGAATTCCTTTTACTTTCGACAAGGGATATTTTAAGCCCAAAATCCCGAGCAGATGGGGCTGGTTCCCGGGCTTTTTTGTTCTGATGATAGGCCTCGCCTGTTCCAACGCCATGGCCCAACAGCTTACTGTATCTGGAAATGTTACAGATCCTACAGGAGAATCAGTTCCGGGAGTTAATATTCTGGAGAAAAATACCAGCAATGGTACCGTCTCAGATATGGACGGCAATTATGAATTATCAGTAGCTTCATCGGATGCGATCCTGGTTTTTTCCTTTATTGGCTTTGAAACCCAGGAAGTGGAGGTAAATGGCCGAAGCCAGATTGATGTTGTTTTTACCGAAGACTCTCAAAACCTGGAGGAGGTAGTGGTAGTTGGTTATGGTACCCAGCGGGAAAAGGACCTGACCTCTGCCATTTCGACCATCAAATCTGATGACATTATCAAAACTCCCAACTCGCAAGCCATGCAAGCCCTTCAGGGCCGGGTGGCCGGAGTACAGATTGTGAGTAATGGGGCACCAGGAGCATCTCCCACGGTGCGGGTAAGAGGCGTAGGCTCATTTGAAGGTGGTGCGGCTCCGCTTTATGTAGTAGACGGCATGTTTTTTGAAAATATTGATTTCCTTAATCCTAATGACATAGAAACCATTTCTGTTTTGAAAGACGCCTCTGCCTCAGCCATTTATGGCGTAAGGGCGGCCAACGGCGTAGTAGTGATCGAAACCAAATCCGGTAGCTATAATCAGGAGCCGGAAATCGTATACGATGGATACTATGGCATTCAAAACCCACAAAATATTTTAAAAATGGCCAATACCCAACAGTTTGTGGGGTATATCAATGAAACCGGTTCTACTCCGGATATGGCATTCGTACAAAATGCCATCCAGCGCTACGGCAGAAGCCGGATTGATCCCAGCCTGCCGGACGTAAATACAGACTGGTATGCAGAAATGATGCAGCCAGCAACCATTCAAAACCATACCCTTTCTTTTAATGGAGGGAGTGACCGAACCCGGTATTCCGTTGGAGGCAGCTATTTTGATCAGCAGGGTTTGATGAAGGATACCCGAAACAGCTACAAGCGGATGAACTTCAGGGTCAAATTGGATTCAGACCTGAGGGATTGGATCAGTGTGGGAGGTAATTTGAATATCAGCACCGGAGAGCAGTACAATGGGGACAATGGGGCCTGGTTCCGCTCCTACTTTGCAGTACCGATTATTCCGGTAAACGATGAGCAAAATACGGATGCCCAACCTTACCAACTTTCCAATGCCCAGCAAATTGGTTACAGGGGCAATCAAAACCCGTTTTATAGCCTTTTGTATTCGGATAATAAAAATAAAATAGCCAAAATTCTGGGTAACTTTTATGCGGAGTTGGAGATCATACCCAACAACCTGACCTTTAAAACTTCCTATAATTACAACCTGGAAAGTGTGACCAGCAGAAACGTAGGCTTTGCCTATAATGACGGGATCACTGAGAGGCAATCTTCCATCAACAGAAGAACATTTAATCGTTTTGATCAGATCTGGGATAATTTCCTTACTTACCAAAACAACTTTGATCGGCATAATCTCACGGTTGTTTTGGGGCAATCCTACCGAAGTGAAACCAATGAATCCCTTTTTGCCAGGGGCGAAAATATCAACCCCAATCCGGACAGAGAGGAAGAACAATTCTGGTACCTGAATAACTCGACCGATTTTGACCTGAATGGTATCGGAGATGGCGGTTCACGTTTGTTTTTTCAGTCCTACTTTTCCCGTGTGGCCTACAATTATGATGACCGTTACCTATTATACGGAACGTTCAGAAGGGACGGAAACAATAAATTCCAAAACAAATGGGGTAATTTTGCCACTATTGGGGCAGGATGGGTGCTTACAGAAGAAGCATTCTTTAATGTGGATGCGATTAATTTCCTGAAAATTCGCGGTTCATGGGGTGAATTGGGTAATGATGGCATCAGTCCATCCGTAGGCGCACCGGTATTGGTAGAAACCAATGCAGCCATTGATGGGGTGCTGGTGATTGGTCGTCGCCTGGATCCGACCTTTGATTTGATTGAGCAATGGGAAACCACTGTGGAGCGGAATTTTGGATTGAATGCCCGCCTGTTCAGGGAAAGACTTTCTCTTGAAGCAGATTACTTCATCCGGGATACCCGAAACCTGGCGGTAAGCATCATACCTCCGGTAATCCGTGCTAGCGAAAGGCGAAGTGTAGGGGAAATCCGCAACCAGGGATTGGAAGTGTCTGCCAACTGGGAGGACAACCTGTCCACCAATTTTTCCTATTATGTTGGAGGTAATTTTGGTACCCTGGAGAATACAGTTTTAGGGCTGGGCGGGGCAGAAGGTCTGGATGCAGGCTCGGCCGAATTCAGACAGCGGTCCATTATTGGACAGCCCTACCAGGCTTTCTTTGGCTATGAAACAGATGGCGTCTTTCAATCTCAGGAACAAATCAATTCTTACGGTTACAGCCAGGACTTTATCAATGACAACAACCTGCAACCCGGAGACCTGATATTCAGGGATCAGAATGAAGACGGTATCATTAATGATCAGGATCGGGTAGTGCTGGGTTCGTTTTTACCCAGCCTGACCTATGGTTTCAATGCTGGGTTTAGGTATAGAAACCTGGACTTTTCTGCACTGTTTCAAGGTCAGTCCGGCTATAAAATACTGAACAGAAAACGGGGAGAAATCATATTCACCAATGATACCAATTTGGATGCAGAACTTGCCGATAATCTCTGGAGGGAAGAAGGCACATCCAACCGGTACCCTTCTGCAGCAGGCTTGAGGAAAGGCTGGAACCAAAATCTCAGCAATTATTTTGTAGAGGACGGTTCGTATTTCCGGATTCAAAATGTGAGGCTTTCCTATACCCTTTCAGACCGGGAGATTTTTGGATCAAAAATGCCCGAAACCAGGTTCACCCTTACGGCTGAACGACCACTTACGATGTTTAATTATAATGGTTTTAATCCTGAAGTGGCCAATGGCATCGACCGCCAGGTATATCCTATCCCGGCCATTTATACCGTTGGGTTAAACATTAAACTTTAAAATAAGACAAACATGAATACCTATAAATATATTTCCGTTTTGTTTTTGGCCATTTCAGCCATCCTAATGGGACTGTCTTGTACAGAAGTGCTGGATGAGCCTTTGGAGAATGAATTCATTGCCGAGGATACCGACTATTCTCAATCTGAAAACATGGTTTTGCTGCTTTATGGCGCTTATGCTGAATTGTATAGTTTGCAATGGGAGACCTTCCCGCTGATAAGTGTGAGGGGCGATGATGTGAATGCTGCGGGTGATCAGTTTCCATTGACCGAGACAGATGAATTTCGCTATGACAGGAATTTCTGGATGTACAATTCTACCTGGCTCAACCTGTATTCTGATCTCTTGTACTGGCATGGAGCCATGGAGGAAATAGAGAAATACCAGGAAGCAGGAGCCAGCGAAGCCAATGCCAGACAATACATCGCAGAAATAAAGGTCATGAGAGCATTTGAATTGATGTACCTGGCCAGATTATGGGGATCAGTACTTATTCCCAATGCTTCGGAGCCCAGCCATTTGTTTAATGTGGAATTGTCTGACTATGAAACAGTGATGCAGCATATTTCCATGGAAATGGATGCAGCCATCCCCGACCTGCCGAGCGTGCATCCCAATCAAAGATCTGACGTAAAGGGAGGGGTGACAAGGTACTCGGCTTTGGCTATCAAAGCCAGGTCCAATATGGAGCTAAACAATCACACAGCTGTGGTGGCCGCTACAGATGAAATCATTGAAAGTGGTTTGTTTGCCCTGGAGTCCGATTTTTACCAGCTATTTAAAATCCCAGGCAAGCTGAATGATGAAAATTTGCTGGAGTTGCAATATTCCGATTTTGGTCAGGCCAGCGGAACGCGCACCCGCTATCTCTGGGATTTTTTCGGTCCTGCCAGTTGGACTCCCACCGTTTCGGGAGCAGGAGGAGGTTGGGGCTTTTTTGAACCATCTCAAAAATATGTGAAGTTCATGTTGGATAGGAATGAGGAGGAACGACTGACTACCTCGGTGCTGTTTACCCCTGATGGTATAGCTGAAATCCAATCCGATGCCGCCTACCAGAATTTACCGGATTGGGTATCCAACGTCAGTCCCGACGGAGATGTTTTTAACAACCACCCACGGTATAACTTCCTTAGCGGGAAGCACTACCTGCCATCTACCCAATTGACACCGGGTAGGTTTACCTACGGGGAAAATAAAAACTTTACTTGTATCCGGTATGCCGAAGTATTGCTTTTACATGCGGAGGCCCTGGTCAACGGAGCCAGTAGCCAGGTCTTATCAGCAGAGGAAGCTGTAAACCAGGTGAGGGCAAGGGCTGGATTGAATAACCTTAGCACGGTGGACCTGGATGCGGTATTGGATGAGAAATATGCCGAATTTGCCATGGAATGGGGAATTAGGTATTTTGACCTGATCAGGTATGACCGTACTTCAGAGTTGAATTATGGTGGAAGGACCTTTAGTGAAGGAGATCGGTATCTCCCTTACCCGCTCGAACAGCAGGATATTTTACCCCAAATCCGGGAGGCAGCAAATGAAGAATGAATTGAAACATAAAACATATTCCAACATGACACATAAATGGATCAGCCTGGTGGTGGTATTGGCTCTTGGACTCACTGCCTGTACCGATGGCTATATTGATGATATTGAGTTTGTTGAACCGGGAGCAGATAATGAATCCCCGGAAATTACCGTAAATTATCCTACCGACGGTACCCAGATACGGGTTACAGAGGAGGTTACCTCCATAGAAATCGACCTTGAAGTCGAAGACGATATAGAAATTGAGTCCGTGGTGGTGGAATTGGATGGACAGGAAATCGCCCGGTTTGAGGATTTCAAAGATTACCGGAGGTTTTTGAATACCTTTAGTTATGACAACCTGACCAATGGAGAGCATCAGCTGGAAGTCATTGCCCGGGATCTTTCGGGGAAGGAGACCACAACTGCTGTGGTATTTGAAAAAATAGAACCCTATCAACCCATCTATGAAAATGAAGTGTTTTATCTGCCATTTGATGGGGACTATACGGAATTGGTACGCATCCAGAATGCCAATGTATCCGGTTCGCCGGGTTTTACGAGCGGTATTTCGGGCAGGGCTTATTCCGGCAGTCCGGATGCCTACCTTACTTATGAGGCAGAAAACCTTCAAACGGAGGAATTTAGTGCGGTTTTTTGGTACAAATTGGATGGTACACCAGACCGGGCCGGGCTGTTGGTGATGGGGCCTCCCGATGAGGCCAATCCAACAGCCATGAATAACAGGACTTCCGGATTCAGACTTTTCAGGGAAAATGCCGGAGGGATGCAGCGGTTTAAACTGAATGTGGGCAATGGTTCCGGGGAAAACTGGTTTGACGGGGGGGCAGCAGCCGATATTGATCCGGCGATAGATGCCTGGAATCACATCGCCTTTACCATCGCCTCAGAGGAGTGTACGGTTTATATCAATGGTGAAGTGGTCAGTCAGGGCAGCTTTCCGGGAATCGACTGGTCTGGATGTGATATACTTTCGGTGGCCTCTGGTGCCCCCCGCTTTGCCGGATGGGGCCATTTGTCCACCTCAAGTGAGATGGATGAGTTAAGAATTTTTGACCGGGCCATCAGCCAATCAGAAATTCAATCCTTAATGATGGAAGAAGCCAACTGAAGCAAATAGCCCATTTAATAATCAGCAGAAGGGATTCCTTCTGCTGTTTTTTTACCATGAAACATCAGATCCTTATCCTATTATCAGGTTTAATTTTTTGTTGCTGTCATCAGGAAGAGACGGATGGGCCTGCTTTGGAATTGAGCAGCCTGACCATAGGAGAGCTGGAAGTTCCGGGGAATGAGCCCCTGACAGACGTTCCTTTGGATCAGCCCATTCACCTTCATTTCACCATTCCCCTTTCATCAAATTCCGTTTCCGGAAACCTGGAGTTAACAGATATGGATTCCGGTGATGAAGTACCATTTAATACCAATTTTCTGAATGAACGCCGGACCATCAGGTTGCTCCCGGTAGGACTGCTGAAACAGGGCACTACCTACAAGCTGCAAATCCATTCAGGATTAACCGGTGAGAATGGACAGACTTACCCGGGTAGCGAGTGGGTATTTACTACCCTCTTAGGGTCTGTTTCGGTGCAGTCTTTTAGCCTTCTGGGGGCAGATCACCTTGGTGCCAGGCACTGGGTAGGAGCAAGACGGGATTTTCAACTGGACCTTCATTTTTCCAGTAAGGTAGTATTGCGGGAGGAATCTATCCGGCTGGAGGAAAAGGGAGAAGGCGAGCTCCCTGTAAAGGTAAGCCATGTAAAGGATTCAGTGCATTACCAAATTCAGTCCTCGGCCCCCTTAAATGGTTTGAGACAGTTTACTTTTTCTTTTGCTGCCGCTCAGGGTTTCCAGAGTGAGATTGAAGTAGAAGGATTTGAACTCATTTTTTATTCCGAGGGCACAGATGAACCGAAGTTCCCGTTGCTGGATGAAAATACCCTGCTGGATAAGGTTCAATCTCAGACCTTTCGGTATTTCTGGGACTTTGCCCATCCCCAGAGTGGCATGGCCAGGGAAAGAAGCAGCTCAGGAGATCTGGTAACCACCGGTGGTTCCGGCTTTGGGCTCATGGCCCTTGTGGTCGGCATGGAGAGGGGCTATATCAGTCGGAAACAGGGAACTGACAGGCTATCCAAAATACTGAATTTCCTTCAGCAGGCGGATCGTTTTCATGGAGTCTGGCCCCATTGGCTGAATGGCAATACCGGAAAGACCATTCCTTTCAGTAGTCTGGACAATGGAGGTGACCTGGTGGAAACAGCCTTGTTAATGCAAGGCCTATTGACTGTGCGCAGCTATCTGGATAGCAGCCAGGCCGGGGAGAAAATACTTCGGGATCAAATTACTCAGCTTTGGGAGGAAGTAGAATGGGATTGGTATACCAGGGGAGGGCAGAACCAACTATTCTGGCATTGGTCAGCAGACCTGGGTTGGGCCATGAACCTGCCTGTTTCGGGATATAACGAAGCTTTGATTGTCTATGTACTGGCAGCTGCCTCCCCAACCTATCCGATAGAGGCAGCAGTCTATCACGAAGGTTGGGCCAGGAATGGAGCCATACAAAATGGACAATCCTACAACGGATTCGTCCTTCCTCTCGGACAGGAAAGGGGGGGACCCCTGTTTTTTGCCCATTATTCTTTTTTAGGGCTGGATCCCAGAAATTTGGTGGACCGCTACGCCAATTATTGGGAACAAAACCGAAGGCATAGCCTGATCAACAGGGCCCATTGCATCCAAAATCCCCTTTCCTATGTTGGGTACGGGGAGCAGTCCTGGGGTTTAACGGCAAGTGATAATCCGGATGGCTATGCTGCGCACTCACCTACCCGGGACCTGGGCGTGATTACCCCAACAGCGGCCCTGTCTTCAATGCCCTATACCCCAGAGGAATCAATGGAAGCCCTGGAGTTTTTTTATTATCAACTGGGGGACAGGCTCTGGGGAGAAATGGGCTTTTTGGATGCATTTGATCTTACCAGTCAGTGGTTTGCAACCGATTTCCTGGCCATAGATCAGGGACCAATTTTGTTAATGATTGAGAATTACCGTACAGGTTTGCTTTGGAATCATTTTATGCAAAATGAAGAAATAGATTCCGGCCTGGAAAAACTGGAATTTACCTACGAATAACTCTAAATGCTGAATCATGAAATTACTTACCTATTGCTCGATATTGATCCTGTTGTTAAATGGGTATTCCTGCATGCAAAAATCTGGTACCGGCAAAGGAATTGAAACAAAGGCATATGACCGGCACGTGGAATTGAGTTGGCATCCTGAGGCAGGGGCTGAGAAATACACCGTGTACGTCAGGAAGGAAGATGGGAACTATTCCAGGCGAGCCGAATTGACCGACACCCTATACCTGGACTTTGTAAATGATTTGGGAAAAAATCTGGGTTTGCATTATAAAATTGAAGCCCAGATGGAGGAAGGCACGCACCTCATCGGAGAGGCAGCGGTAGAAACTCGGACCATGAGTGAGGAGGAGTTGTTGGACATGGTTCAATATTATACTTTCCGCTATTTTTGGGAGGGGGCTGAACCTAATTCCGGCATGGCCCGGGAGAGAATTCATATGGACGGAGTATATCCGCAAAATGACCAACAGGTGGTCACCACGGGAGGTACCGGCTTTGGACTCTTTGCCTTGCTTGCCGGCTTGGACCGGGAGTGGATCAGTAAAGAAGAAGGTTTGGCCCGGTTTGAAAAGATAGTGGATTTTTTGGCCAATGCTGACCGGTTTCACGGTATATGGTCCCATTGGATTAATGGAGAGACTGGCAAAGTCAAACCCTTCGGACAGGATGATGATGGGGCAGATCTGGTCGAATCTGCTTTTTTGATGCAAGGTTTGCTTGCTGTAAGGGAATATTACCGGGAGGGCAGTGAGAGGGAGCAAAGCCTGGCTGACAAAATTGATGTCTTGTGGAAGGAAATGGAATGGGACTGGCACACCCAGGGAGGGCAAGATGTATTGTATTGGCATTGGTCTCCCAATTTTGGCTGGCAAAAGGACTTCGCTATCCGGGGCTATGATGAATGTCTGATCACCTATGTGCTGGCAGCTTCTTCCCCAACCCATGCCGTTTCGGAGCAGGTGTATCACCAGGGATGGGCACGTGGGGGAGCTATTCAAAACAAGGGTGCAGCTTATGGTTATGCCCTTCCCCTGGTACACAATGGGTCTCCGGAATACGGAGGTCCTTTGTTTTGGGCACATTATTCCTATCTGGGCTTGAACCCAAAAGGATTAAAAGATAACTATGCGGATTATTGGGAGCATAACCGTAACCACAGCCTGATCAACCGGCAGTGGTGCCTGGAGAATGAAGCTGGGTTTAAAGGTTATGGAGAGGATTTATGGGGGCTTACTGCCAGTTATTCCACCAATGGCTATGCTGCGCACCGGCCAGGAAATGATAGGGGAGTCATATCACCCACTGCCGCCCTTTCATCTATGCCCTATACCCCTGAAGAAAGCAAAAAAGTCCTGAAAAACCTTTATTACAATTATGGAGAAAAAACCTTTGGCCGGTATGGGTTTTATGATGCCCTGAGTCCTGAAGAGGGCTGGTATCCCAAAAGGTACCTGGCCATAGATCAGGGCCCCATTGTTGCCATGATTGAAAATTATCGCTCCGGTTTGGGCTGGAATTTGTTTATGCAGGCGCCCGAAGTTCAGGAGGGCTTGAAAAAACTGGGCTTTGTCACGTCAGATTAAAGTAAGCTCAATAAGAAGGCAAGAAATATTTTGGGTGGTATCAAGGGTAAGCTTCAAATTGTATTGTATATTCAAACCGGTTTACGCATTAGAAATGCTTGGATGGCCTGAATTGGCTTTGGCACCGGTCACTGTTTTGTAGTTCTCAATTATACCCTGGCCTTGCGCTGCCTGTGCTTTCAAACTGGCTGGTTTTATTGCCAATAAAGACCCCAAAACATGGCCTGATGCATGGTATTTGTTCCATATAGTTAGCTTTATCCGTTTGACACCAACTTCCAAACCTACATTTCTGGCCTCCCTGCTGGCTTGCCTGATTTTTTTGCTGATGGCATTCAGTTTTCCGGTAGGATTTAAAGCATGGATAGAGGAAGCCGCAAGCTTTACCCTGGATTATTTTGGTACCTATTACCTTTACCTGGGCTTGCTAATGGTTTTGGCTTTGATGGGTATCGCTGTATCTCCCCTGGGGAAATACAAATTGGGTGAAGGGCCGGTGGCCTATGGCTGGTTCTCATGGGCAGCCATGCTCTACAGCACAGGAATGGGTGCCGGGCTGATGTTAAGAGCCATTCAGGAACCAGTATTTTACTATACTCAAGCCCCTAGGGCTTCTGCACTTTCCCCGGAAATATTTGCTTTGGAATATACTTTTTTCCATTGGGGGCTGACGCCCTGGGCATTTTATGGCATGTTTGGCCTGATCATAGGGTTTCTTGTATATGGAAAGGGAAGGTTGATGCTCAGTTCTTCTGTATTGCATGGGAAATACCACCGACCCTGGTTGATTGTACCCATTGATGTGATCACCATCATCAGCACCTTGTTTGGAGTGGTAGGGGCCGTGGGATTGGGTAGCAGGCAATTGCTGGCAGGATTCAGAGAACTCTTTGGTATGCTGGATGTCAATTACACCAATAATGCATATGTAGTGGTTTTTCTTGGATCTCTGGCCACGCTTTCAGCTTTTACCGGATTGAGCAATGGGATCCGCAATTTATCCCGATTCAATATTCTCCTGGCCTTGTTTTTAATGGTCTTTACCTGGTTGGCAGGAGATGTGTTGGGTGTATTTGGTAACTTTTATGCGGCCCTTGCAAGCTATCTGAAGGACTTTCTTCCTATGAGTATTAATTTTGGCGCCATGAAAGTCGCACAGGACTTTCTGATGGACTGGACTTTTTTTTATTGGGCATTCTGGCTTTCCTGGGCTCCCTTTACAGGGGTTTTCATTGCCAGAATTTCAAAGGGCAGAAGCTTTCGTGAATTTATCTTTGGCGTTTTACTGGTGCCTTCTCTGGGAACATTTTTCTGGTTTACGGTTTTCGGCACCCAGGCTTTTGAATTGATTGGTAACCCGGAAGCTTATGAAGGGCAGTTTGATTCCCTTTACGGGTCCATCTTTGTTTTCTTTGATAGTCTGCCACAGGCAGGATTAATTAAATTGCTGGGCTTGATCCTGGTGTTTACCTTTCTGATTACATCCATAGATTCTGCCATTTATGTGCTGGGGATTTTTGCCGATAATGGAAACATGGAACCCAAAAGGAGAAACCTGCTGGGTTGGGGGGTGATCCTAGTACTGTTTACCGTGGCTACCATTTTTGTTGGCAAGGAGCAGTTGTTGGAATCCATTAGCCAAATGCTGGTATTGATGGCTTTGCCATTTAGTTGGGTTTACCTGCTGATGATCAGCAGTTTTCTTTTTATCTTGTTTCAAAAAAAGTAGCATGCCTGTACGGATGAATGGTATAGTGGCCATAGGGATACTTGTAATGGGTATTTCCTGTGACTCAATTATAAATGAAAAACACCTGGCCCGCTATGAAGGAGACAGGCATCGAGGTGTGTGTTGGGTTGGCAGCAGGGAGCCATTGCAGGGCGGGGAGATGATAAAGTTGTCCAGGACAGGTGCCAGTCACATTTCCCAAACCCCGTTTGGTTGGCAGGCCCATACGACAGATCCATCCATCAGGTGGGAAACCCATTCCGATAAAATGTGGTGGGGTGAGAGCAGTGATGGCCTTAATACCACCATTGACACAGCCCAATCACTGGGACTTACAAGCATTTTAAAACCCCACCTATGGGTAAGGGGATCCTGGCCCGGAGAAATTTCCATGAATAATGAGTCGGATTGGAAGAAATGGTTTGGGCAGTATAAGGCTTTCATCGTTTATTATGCCAGACTTGCTGAAGAAAGAAAACTTCCCTTGCTGTGTATAGGTACAGAGTTGGAGAAAACCAGTGAACGGGAAAATGACTGGCGGGAGATTATCACCGCTGTTAAGGAGGTTTATTCCGGAAAACTGACCTATGCTGCAAATTTCACGGAGTATGAATCGGTAAAGTTTTGGGATGCCCTGGACTATATCGGCATTCAGGCTTATTTTCCACTTTCAGTAGGTGAAGATCCTACCTTGAATCAATTGCGACAGGGCTGGGAAAAAATTTTACCCAAGCTGGAGAAAATAAACCACCTTTACCAAAAACCAATTTTATTTACCGAGTTGGGTTATTGTAACACCCTCGATGCGGCAGATTCTCCCTGGGTTTGGCCCCGGGAAAGGAAAAATGCCATATTGTCTGAGGAAATGCAGGCCCGATGCTATACCGCATTTTTTGAATCTGTCTGGCACCAACCTTGGTTTCAGGGCGTTTATTTTTGGAAATGGTATCCTGAATCCAGGAATGCCAGCCCTGATTTTACCCCACAAAATAGATTGGCAGAACAAGTCATGCAAAGGTATTTTTTACAGCCAATTCCCGGAGGATAAGGCTGATTTCGTTACATCGGAATTGAACCAGAAACTTATCCCTGCTTGTTGTCTAATATTTTTGCCATCGGTGATGTTTTACGGTTTTTGTAGCCATGCAGCATGGCAATAAAAAACAACATGGCTGCCAGCACAACAGATAAAATGCCAATGGAAGGCAAGGCCTCCCACTGCTTCATACCTATGGCCACAAAGCCCCAAACCCCTACCAAAGCTGCTTCACGCATGTTTCGCAGGTAGGTTAATCCTGTATAAATCAGGCTGGCTACGATTAAAATCAGCCCTGCCCAGGTGCCTTCAGACCAGGTTTCCGCTAAAAAGCCACTGTTTTGTATCCATACAGAAATATTCAAAACCGTAGCCAGGATAATCCATCCGGTATAGATACAAATGGGCCACCACACCCAAAAAATGACCTGCAGGGGAGCGTCATCGAGTTCCAGGCGAAGTCGGATAACCAAACGTATCAGGGCCAATAGCAGGAGGGAGATCAGTAGGGTGGACAAAAGAATATATTCCGAAGTCCAGGCCAAGATCCAGCATGCATTGAAGATGTTAGCCAGCGTTAACCAAAGGCCTGTGGGGATTATAGAAACTGAAGGCTTTCCGGAGTAATAAGTGTACCACTGATAAATTACAAAAGCGATCAGGCCCAGGTAAATCAAACCCCAGATGGAAAAGGCATAAGCTGCAGGTGTGATAATGGTGGGATACAAACTACTGATTTCTCCTACACTTTTACCGAGATACGCTCCCGTGCCTCCCAGATAGTTGACGAATAACGTGATGATCAGACTTAAACTATTGATTAAAAGTAAATGGAATGGTTTCATGCTTAAGTGGATTTTGGTTGCTCCTGTTTATCAGGATAATGTTTCTGATTTTTTTATGGCACGGTAGGTTCTCCTCCTCAGCAAAGGGAGGCTTCTGGCATAGTAAAGGCCCATAAGTAAAACCCCCATACTTCCAAACAACAAGGTACGTGGTGCACCGATCCAGTCTGTCAGCAGTCCTATTATAAAGCTTCCCAGGGAAAGTGCACCCATAAACATCATGATATAAAAACTCAGCACCCTGCCTCGTTTTTCTTCCGGTGCAATGGTTTGCAGTAAAGTGTTGGAACCAGTGAAAATAATCACCCTTCCCAGACCTGTGGTTACCAAGGCCAGTAAAGATACCCATAAAATGGTACTGAATGAAAAAACAGCCAGCCCCAAACCAAAGGTTATCGTTCCAAGAAGAATCAATTTATCCAGGCCCACCACATTGTTTCTGGCGCCCACAAAAAACGCTCCCAATAATGAGCCGATTCCTACCGCACTGGTCATGTACCCAAAGATGACGGCATCTCCCAGAAATACCTCAGCCGCAACCACGGGGAGGATTACCATATATGAGACGCCGATCAAGGTAACTCCTGCTACAAAAAGGATCAGGAAGCGTATGTGTTTGGTTTTGACGGCAAATACAGCACCCTCCCTAAATTCCTTCCTGAAATTTTTTACCGGGTTTCTTTTGCCCGAGGGCTGGTACCGGATAAAAGTAAAAATCACGACTACGGCCACACTTGCCCCCGCATATAACAGAAAACAATACCCTTCCCCAATTATGGGTATCAGTATTCCCGCCAGTGCAGGTCCCACAATTCTGGCTGTATTGAAAAGGGAGGAATTCAAGGCAATGGCGTTGGTCAGGTAGCTTTTATTTTCTACCAGGTCATTGACAAAGGCATGCCTGGAAGGCATTTCCATTCCACTTACCAGGCCAAAGACTATTTCCAAAACCAACAAGGTTTGAAAATTTATGTTGTCACTGATGGTCAGAATGGCCAAAACTATGGCATTCAGGGCTATGATGGATTGACAGACCATTAATAGGCGGTGCTTGTTGTACCGATCTGCCAGTACCCCCGCCACCGTAGAGAACAGAAATGCTGAAATTTCTCTTGAGAAGGATACCAGACCCAAAAGCAATGCAGATCCGGTTAGCCGGTATACCAGCCAGCCAACCGCCACCTGTTTCATCATATTGCCCAGGTTGGAAAAGGCCTGTCCGGTGAAGAAATAACGGTAGTTGGCAGATGACAGGGATTTAAAAATGAGCATGGCTACGAACCTGTTGTTAATACAAAGCCAATCTCCTCACTAAAAGGATTCCATTGTTAGTTCAGACCGGCTGAATTAACAATGGATTTTTATTCCTTTTGGTTTCAATGATCTGCCAAACTGGTAGAATTTTTAACAAAATTTTCCCAATCTCCAAAAGCCTCTTCCTTCATTACTCTTGGAAATTTTACCTGGCCGCCTTTCTTCTTTTGTTTTTCATTGTAGGCGATAAAGGTGGCAGCAGGAATAATTTTAGCCTCTATGGATTTCAAAGCTTTGTTTCTTGCCACTTTATAATTTTTGTTGTTTGCTTGCAGGGATTGATCTAAAAACGCTGTTAATTCTTCCTCATTGGCTTCTCCTGATTCTTTTCCCAGGTACCAGCGATGCAGGTATTCCCCATTTTCACGAACCGCACTGACCGTATATTCCGGAATGGTGATGTTGAATTTTTCCTGGACAGCTTCCATGGCCTGGTCCATTTGATGCACGCTGAGTTGACTACCTACCACATTCAGGAAGAATTTTGTCCTACCGGTAATCTTTATCTCAGCCCTTTCTTTGTCAGTAAAGGATACCGTATCACCTATCATGTATCTCCAGGCACCGGCCACGGTAGAAATGACCAGAATATAATCCTTATCTTCTTCCACTTCTGCGATGGTCAATGCTTTTGCTCTGGGATGTATGGCACCTGAATCATCCATGTTTTCCGGCTCAAAAGGTACAAATTCGAAAAATATACCATTATCTAAAACCAGTGCCATCGCATCGGTATCGGGCCTTCCCTGGAAGGCCAGGAAGCCTTCTGAAGCCAGGTAGGTGTCTATGTATATCAATGGATGGGCCAGGTTTTTTTCAAAACTTTTTCTGTGGGGTTCAAATGCCACACCTCCGGGGGTATAGACCGCAAGATTTGGCCAGATATCATGGATATTATCGACCCCATGGTAGGAAATGACCCTTTTCATCATCAGCTCTATCCAGGATGGAATGCCTGAGATGCTACCAATGTCCCAGTCTTTGGCCACTGCGGCAATTTTTTCTATCCTTTCGTCCCAATCTTCAATGGCAGAAATTTCCGGGCCCGGTTTATAGAAATTGTTAAACCAAAAAGGTATCTGGCTCGCACTGATGCCGCTGATCTCTCCCTCCAGAAAACCTTCGTTTTCTTTTAATTCGGTGGAGCTTCCAAGCATCATGATCTGCCTTTCAAAAAAGTCTGAGGGAAGGTCATATTTGGAAAGGGTCATGATTTGCTGTATGCCTGCCTTCCTAATGGAATCCAACATGTCATCGGTGACCGGGATGTATTTGCTGTTGCTGGTGGTTCCTGAGCTGACTGCAAAATAACGGTTGGTGCCGGGCCAGGTAATGTCTTCATGGCCTTCCCTGATTTTTTTCCACCACTGATCATAAAGGCTATCATAATCATGGAAGGGTACCTTTTGTTGGAAATTTAATATGGCATCCTTGGATTTAGTTATGTTTTTAAATCCATGGTACTTCCCAAAGGCGGTGTCTTTGGCCTTATCCAATAATTCCTGTAGTACTTTTAGTTGTTTTTCTTCAGGCCTGGATTCGGAATTTAGTTTATCACCTAAATCAATGGCTCTTTTTATTAGTTCTCCAATTACGGGCATGATTTTATAATATATTGTTGCATGTAAAAGTCTGATTACATAAGCTACAATTATCAGACCACTTTAGTTTGGTAGATAATTTACTGAAAATAGGGCTTTTAATAAGGATATAATTGCAGTCCTGCTAATTTTTCTTTACATTTTCATAACCATAAATACGATCGACAAATGCAATATTTACAACATCACTACAAAACTAGCCCTTTTCTCACTTCGCTGTTTACCTTGCTGGCAGCGGTGTTGTTACCGGTAGCAATACATCTGGCTCCTCCCATTCAGGGAGTTCCTATTGGTGCCCTATTTTTGCCTATGTTTTATGTTCCCCTCATCGCCTTGATTTTGTTTGGGAAAACCCCGGCACTGGCTGCGGCTGTACTTTCTCCGGCCTTAAATTTCCTAATATCCGGCAATGACCAATGGTCGCTGATGATTCTACTGACTGTAGAATTGACTGTTTTCACCTTCTCTATTGGCTATTTAAGAGAAAAAATGAGTAATTTCTGGTCCATTATTTTGTCGATATTGCTGGCAAAGGGCATAGGGGCCGCCCTGCTTCTCGGCTTGGGTTTATTACCGCAAACACCTATCGATTATTTTATCCAATCGCTAGGGAGGGGCTGGCCAGGGATAATTGTCCTGGTAATCCTGGGTTTTGTCATGCAGGGAAAGCAAGAAAAATCAGAATAAACGTAACAACAATTTTATGCTTTAATGAAAACACAGATGCAGGAAAAAATTGACATAACCTTTGATGCCATCAGTGAGGCTTTATATGCTTTTGATTTTCCTGAAATTGACCTGGTGTTAGGCATAGGTCGGGGAGGAATTTTTCCTGCCTGTATGATTGCCCATCAGCTTGGCGTAGCCATGAAAATAATTCGGGCCAGCCACAGAAATGACCACAATGAGCCCATCCATGACCCCCCGGAGATTCTGGGTGATTTTAACTGGGATTTTTTCAGTTACCCACGTATCCTGGTTGTGGATGATGTGGCCGTTACCGGCAAAACCCTGGCTTTAATCAAGGACAAATTGTGCCATAATGAGGTACATACCTTTGTATTGAAAGGTACCGCAGACATGGTTTTGTTTCCGAAAGTAAAATCATGTGTCAACTGGCCCTGGCTAAACAATGTAGAGGAATGAAAAACCGATTTCTCTACGGAGTATTTTGCCTACTACTTGGTCTGAGTGGTTCCTTATCAGCCCAGGAAACAGATACTTTGGGTTTGGATCAGGTGGTAGTAACGGGTACACGAATGGCAAAGTTGGCATCCCAGGTTACATCCAGTATTTCTGTCATTGACAAAAGCAATTTGAAGGAATCCGGACACATCAATGTACTTCCGGCCCTGGTTCGCCATGTTCCGGGATTGATGCTCAATGAACGTTCCCTGGTAGGCTTCGGAGTAGGTCCGGGTTCAGGAGGAAATATTTCCATCAGGGGGATCAGTGGTACACCCAACAATAGAATTCTGGTATTGATAGACGGGCAGCCACAATTTATGGGGATTTTTTCTCATCCCATTGCTGATGCTTATCATAGTTCCGATATTGAAAGGGTAGAGGTGATTAGGGGAGCTGCCTCCGTGTTATATGGAAGCAATGCCATGGGAGGAGCCATTAACCTGATCACAGATAAGGGGAATGAGGAGGGCTGGTCAGGAAACCTGCAGGCAGGTATGGGTAGTTTCGGTACCCGCAGCTATACCGGGAGGGTAAATTATGAAAAAGGAAAATGGCAATCCTTGCTTTCTGTCAATAGCAGTAAAACAGATGGATACAGGGATGATGCCAATGACAGCTTTGAAAACAATGCCCTTTTTTACAAACTGAATTATCAGGCGAAGGAGGATATTCGCATCGCTGCTGATTTTCAATTGTCCGATGCCATTTATTTTCATCCGGGAACTTTGTCATCCCCCTTATCTGATGATCGAAGGGATTATTTGCGGGGAAGGGTTGCCTTAGGGTTGGAAAATCAGGGAGATAAAATTTCAGGGGCAGCCCTTTTTTACCACAACTTTGGTGAACACCAATTTACCAGCGGATTTGAGTCCACAGATTCAAACCAGGGAATTAATTTTTATCAGAATCTCCACCTGATACCCGGGCAGACCATTACCCTGGGCGTTGACCACAGTCGATTTGGGGGGGAAGCCATCAATGAGAGCCTTCCACCGCAGGCAGCTGCAGGTTTGGATGTTTCCCACCGGATCAATCAAACCGATGTTTATTTACAAATCCAGCAGTCCTTGTGGGAAAAATTACATGTAAACCTGGGGGTCAGGGAAATCAATAATTCCCAATTTGGAAAATCAACGGTTCCTCGCTTTGGCCTTTCCTATGAAATAAACCAAAGGAACCTGCTCAAAATTTCATCGGCTAAGGCTTTTAGAAGCCCATCAGTTGTAGACTTGTATTTGTTTCCACCTGCCAATGATGAGTTGAATCCAGAGACCATGTGGAACCATGAACTGGGCCTGACCCATGTTTTGCCTGACCAGCACTTGGAGATGGAAGTGGTAGTGTATTACACCAAAGGGGATAACCTGATTCAGTTGGACCCTTCCACTGCTCCACCGCGTAACAGAAATACTGGTGCATTCAAGAATAAGGGTATTGAAAGTCAGGTCCGGTACAGGCCTGTGGGAATGTTTCATTTGGTTTTTAACTACAATTACCTGGATGGAACGGACAACGTATTGTTTGCTCCTAAACATCACCTCAATATGCAAGCCAGTACAAATTTTGGAAAATTATCAGTAGTACCTTTTGTTCAACAAATTTTTGGATTGAATAATAGTCTGGGTACTGAAAGCAACTCGATTGATTACACCTTATTGAATATGAACTTAACGTATCAGTTGATAGAAGAGGTAAAATTTTATGTGTTGGCCAACAACCTATTGGACACTTCCTATCAAATGGAAAGTGGCTATCCCATGCCAGGAATAAATATTACTGCAGGAATCAATGTTGAATTTTAACCCAAAGAAATCATGAATTCAGGAAATGAAAAAAACAGGCGATCCTTCTTAAAGTCATTGGCAAGCCTGACAGCCGGCATCATGTTACCCATGAGTTTTTCAGAAGCTAATGAAGTCCCGGAATACATGCAAACGAAAATGGGAAAATTTGTTTTGAAAGATAAATGGGGCGAGTTACTACCTCAAAGAAAATTTGGAAGTACCGGAGAGGCGGTAACCATGCTTGGTCTGGGAGGAGCCCATATTGCCAGGATGTCTGAAATGGAGGCTGAAAAAACCATTGAAACAGCCATTGCAGGTGGAATAAGGTTTTTTGATAATGCAGAATCTTATGGAAATGGGACAGGTGAAAGGAGGTATGGGCAATTCCTTACGCCGAAATACCGGGATGTTGCTTTTATTCAAAGTAAATCCACCGCAAGAAACGGCAAGACGGCCGAGGCACACCTGGAAGGAACCCTGAAACGCATGAAAACGGACTATTTGGATTTGTGGTTAATACATGCTGTTACCAGCCCCGGAGATGTGGACGGAAGGATTCAGAATGGTGTATTGGAGGTGGTGAGGAAAGCTCAGGAAAGTGGAAAGGTGAGATATGTTGGTTTTTCGGGTCATTCGGATTACAATGCCCACCTCCGTATGTTGGAAAGAACCGATCTCTTGCAGGCCTGTCAAATGCCAATCAATGCATTCGACCCGAATTACAAGAGTTTTATTAACAATGTGATGCCCAAACTGGTAGAAATGAAAATGGCTCCCATGGCCATGAAGACCCTGGCCAACGGTGGCTTTTTTGGAGGTACCTCTCATTTCAACCATGGGGATAAGCCAAAAATCATCCCCCATGCATTAACCGTTGAGGAGGCCGTCCACTTCTCCTGGTCTTTGCCCATCAGTGTTTTGATTACCGGTGCCGATAATGCTGAAATGCTGAAAGAAAAAATAGGATTTGCCAAGAATTTCAAGGCTTTTGATACGGCCACCCGGAACAAGTTAGTTGAAAAAGTGGCTGGTTTTGACGGGAATTTGGTAGAGTATTATAAAGTTTGATTGAGCTGAAAATTTTAGAGTGCCTTTTCTACAGGCAACGAAAGTTTCCCCTCAGCTCGATTTTTGAGAAATAAAACCACAGGTCGGTTTTAACGATTGCTGTTAAAATTTTATTGAATGGCTGTTGGAACATTTCTAAAGCGTTTCCAGAGAGCGGTCAGGGTTAACTCTGACACAATGTGCCAGATGCCCCACCAGCCTGCAATGATTGACTTGCCACCCAGGCCGTCGAAATAATTGAAAATCAATACCAAGGCAAGCCCTGAATTTTGAATGTCGTTTCAATGGTAAGTGTTTTGGTATATAAATTTCCAAATTCGATCCACCCTTCGGGCCAGGGATAAGTTTTTTTAACTATTCAAAAGCAAAATTTCAATGATAAGTTAAATTTTTATAAATTTGACCATTGAAAATTTTGGATCAACCATTCAAATTCCCGGTTTAGCTAATTTTAAATCGTTCAATTTTAGATTCATAGTAAAGGGCTAGAAATAGGGGTTTCAATATTAATCAATCTTTTAAAACGAAAGAATAGACAACTACATTATGAAAAAAATCAAAGTAGGTATCAATGGATTTGGCAGAATTGGAAGACTTGTTTTCAGGGCTGCCCAGGAAAGAGATGATATTCAGATTGTTGGTATCAATGACCTGATCGATGTGGACTACATCGCCTATATGCTAAAATATGATTCCACTCATGGACAATTTAAGGGTGATATAGCTGTAGAAAATGGCCAATTAGTGGTTAATGGAAATGCTATCCGGGTAACATCTGAAAAGAATCCCGCTGATTTGAAGTGGTCCGACGTGGGTGCCGAGATAGTAGTAGAATCCACCGGTTTATTCCTTACCAAGGAAAGTGCCAAAGGCCACATAGAAGCCGGAGCGAAAAAGGTGGTCATGTCTGCACCCTCCAAAGATGATACCCCCATGTTTGTAATGGGAGTGAATGAATCTTCCTATACTTCTGATATGACCTTTGTTTCAAATGCATCTTGTACCACCAATTGCCTGGCCCCATTGGCCAAAGTTGTCAATGACAATTGGGGAATCGAAGAAGGTTTGATGACTACGGTGCATGCAACCACTGCTACTCAGAAAACAGTGGACGGACCTTCAGCCAAAGACTGGAGAGGTGGAAGAGGCGCCGGACAAAACATCATCCCTTCCTCTACAGGAGCAGCAAAAGCCGTTGGTAAGGTTATTCCTGAATTGAACGGAAAATTGACCGGTATGGCCTTCAGGGTACCTACTCCGGATGTGTCTGTGGTAGATTTGACCGTTAGGCTTTCAAAAGGAGCTACTTACGAAGAAATTTGTGCCAAAATGAAGGAATCTGCCGAAGGTGATTTGAAAGGCATTTTGGGATACACAGAAGATGCAGTGGTTTCCAATGATTTTATTGGAGATGCCCGTACTTCCATTTTTGATGCCGGTGCCGGTATTCAGCTTAGTGATAAGTTTGTGAAGCTGGTGGCCTGGTATGACAACGAATGGGGCTATTCCAATAAAGTAGTGGACCTGGTCAGTTATATTGCCAATAAATAATATTGGCATTGACATAGATGAATAGGGTTGAAGTTTCCTTCAGCCCTATTTTTTTTGTCCTGTTTCGTAACTTTTGACCCATTCTTCCATGGTTATTTTTTCCATCAACTGCCCTATCAGTTCATAGGGGATCTTATCTACTTGCCTGAACCGGATACAACTTTTCCCCATATCCAGTTTCCTGCTGCTATATTTGGGATATTCCTCCCTGAACCAGTTCAATAGTGCCTCATTGGCGTACAATCCCAGGTGGTAGAGGGCGATGTAGTTTTTCTGATTGGCCAGGTTCACAAAGGGTAAGGGCAGCTTAGGATCTACATGGTAACCTTTGGGATATTTATCCAAGGGGACCACATAGCCAATCATTCCATAGCTGATGGTTTCTTCAAAACCTTCAGGAATATGATCGATAATGGTTTGTCTCAATTTTTCGAAGGCTTTTTTTCTGTCTTCAGGAATCGTTTCCAGGTATGCGGCGATGTCTACAGGAGAATGGGACATATTCAATTGATTATATGGGTTTAACGTGTATTTTTTTCTGCGTTGAGTTCAATGGCTTTTAGAGGTCATTCAGTATTTCAAGGGTTGTGCGATGCAAAATGGGAGCCGTTTCCGGCCCCAGAGAGTTGATTTCTCCGTATGGGGCTTTGTCCCTTCCATAGGTGAAAGGTGGGGATTCATCCCACTGACTTTTTGGGACAATATAACCGATCATATCATTCGACATGCCACTAAAAAAACGATATTTACCGGGCATTTGACTCCTGATTGCCGGTACTTCTACCGGTTCAATTCCAAAATCACCCCCATTCGGGGAGGCTACTCCACCATTTAATATTTCAGGATAAAGCTCACCGGGAATATGAACAAAAGAAGCAGGGCCAATTTTCCAGGCATTGACCTCCGACCTGACCTTTCCCCATTGGACAAAACCCCGGTCAAAAACGCCCACAAAAGCTGCCAATCTGAATAACTTGTTGCTCATTGGCAAGGTTACCGTTTTGGCCCTTAGGGAAAGGGAACCTTCAGAAATGCTGTCCATCCCCCTGGCCATGGTTTCAAAAGTGATTTTGGCCAGAGACTTTCCCTGGGCATCAATCTTTTGAACCGAGGCGGCTTGGATCGTTTCCCCAGAAAAAGGGTCGGTTATCGGATCATTTGGGCGGGTGGTCATTAAGCCACCCAGGGCACCGTTTAGAAAGATCGCCACACCACCTAGTCCCTGATGTACAACGGAATCTTCCAATTGAATACCCTCCTCCATGTAGTGCCTCCAGTAATGTGGAAAATCAGAACTGATCAGGGTGTTATCAGACCAAAGGGTTTCGGGATGATTGCCCCAATTCAGCAGCATTCCGAGGGTTTTTTCCGATTCTATTTCCACCACCTGCATCAGGCGGATGCCGGCATCCAACACTATTGGTTCCCGGCTATCACCCACCAAATGGGAAGCGTCCTGCTCATTGATAGCAAATTTAAGTTTGGCAGGCTTAAGGTTTTGGCAGGCGGAAAGAACAGCCTTTTCTATCCCATCAAAAACCTCCTGCTGGTATCCCTTATTTACTCCTCTTGTAAAAGGCCCCGGTCCCCACATGCCCATCATGTCAGGGGAAGAGTGAACATGGGTACTACTGATGATCAGGTGGTCCAGATCGGTTATTTTCAAGAGCTTTTTTCTGAGGCTGATGACTTCATCATTGCCAAAGCCAATCATATCAATGACACAAAGACCTAATTTGGTGTGGCCATCATCCAAAACCATACTCCTTGCCCATAAGGGATCGTTTATACCGCTCGCAGGTTTATTTTGGTGGAAACCTGCTATCCAGATGGGATCAAATTTCCCATTTTTGTTGAGATCGTTGTACTTATCCCCATCAGCCTCATTGAATCTCGCATCTCCATTGGCATCGGTCCAGGTATCAAAGTTTACCGGACTGATATCTATTTTGGCAAAACCGGCATGCAGGTTGGCAACCTGCTTATTTTTAATGGAAAGGTCCAGCTGATATCCTTTATGCCTGTCCCTGAACTGGTAAGCTCCGTAAATAAGCAGTACCAGCAGGCAAAATGCAATAATGGACAAGGTGTATTTAATTCCTGTTTTCATTGATAGAGTTTATTCCTGATACCTCCGTTTCATCAAATTGGTTTTGAATAAAATATGGATACTCATTTTTTTTAGTTTCAATGAAAGGGGAGAGGATCAAAACTTTTAATTTTCTTTTCAATTCATTAATATAGTTAAAAATTCGTTAGATAAAACAATTAAACCGATCCATACGCCATTCCATTTATGGGTTTTAATCGTTTTAGCCTATTTATATAAAGGATAGTAGATGGGGGAGTTTAAACCGTCAATACTCCAATTATGCTGACTTTAACCTTGACCCAAAATATTTCAGACATTAATGAATAGAAGAAAATTTGTAAAATCCGGCTTGCTGATGTCCTTGTCAGTGCGCTATGCCCCAAAATGGATATCTTCTCCATCTTTCAAAGAACCTGTACCCATAACCAAAGGTCCGGAAGGCCATTGGTTTGGTTATTATGACAAATGGCAGGTGGATCCCACAGGCCGATATGCTTTGGGTTGCAGGGTGGAATTTGAAGGGCGATCTCCCCGAGTGACGGATAAACTGGAAGTAGGATTGATTGACCTGGAAAATGACAACCACTGGAAAAAGATTGGGGAGTCAGGTGCCTGGAGTTGGCAACAATCCTGCATGTTGCAATGGATCCCGGGATCTTCACAGGAGGTGATCTGGAATGACATGGAAAAAGGTAGGTATGTAAGCCGGGTGTTTCATGTTGGACAAGAGCGCATGCGCACCCTCCCTCAACCCATCTATGCCCTGGCACCCAACGGCTCCTTTGCCGTAGGAACTGCCTTTAACAGGATACAGCACTTGCGACCGGGATATGGCTATGCAGGGATACCGGACCCTTATCAACAAATAAAAGCGCCAGACGGAATAGGACTTTACACCATGGATTTAAAAACCGGAGATACTACCCATCTTCTGAGTTTGGAAGACCTGGCTTCCCGACCCCATTTGGGAAGCCAGGTCACGGACAATTATCATTGGTTTAACCACCTTCTGGTTAGCCCTGATTCCCGGCGTTTGCTGTTTTTACACCGGTGGCGGCCTGAAATACTTGAAAATCAAGTCATGGCCAGAACCGGCTTTGTCACCCGGATGATTACCGTGGATACAAATGGCGATGATCTTTATATAGCCGACCCTTCAGGAAACTCCTCTCATTTTGTGTGGAAGGACCCAAGCCATATTTTTGTCTGGACCAAACCTATTGGTAAACAAGCAGGATTTTGGTTGCTCAGGGACAAAACGCAAGAAATGGAACTCATTGGGGAGGAGTCCATGAATAGAAATGGACACAATACCTATGTGCCCCATACCCAGGAGGAATGGGTGTTGAATGATACCTATCCGGACAAAGACAGAAACATTACCCTTTACCTTTACCACATACCCAGCGATAAAAAGGTCATATTAGGAAAATTTCATTCTCCCGGGCGTTTTACCGGAGAGTGGCGCTGTGACCTGCATCCCCGCTGTGATCAGCAAGGTAAGCGGGTGTTTTTTGATTCCACCCATGAAGGCAGCAGGCAGATGTACTACCTGGATATCTCAGATATTGTAGGCACCTGATGGCTCATACATGGCTTTTTCCTACTCCTTCCATCAATCCCCTGATGTACCCTATGGCATATAGTGTTCCAATGGTACTGTACCCTGGTTTTTCATTGCTATCTCCTGCCATGGTGGGTACATGATCCGGACGGATGGGACCCTTGAATTTGATGTCATATAAGGCTTTCATGGCGGCATACATATCGGTTTTCCCTTCATCATGAAAGGTCTCCTCAAAATTGTTTTTATCCCCTTTCACATCCCTGAAATGTACAAAATGGATGGAATGCTTATTTCCAAAATACCGAATGGCAGCAGGTATATCCACACCACTGCTCAAATTACCCATAGAGGCAAAACTTCCCTGACAAAAGGTAATGCCATTAAAAAAGCTGGGATACATGTCCAATAAGCGTTTGAAGGCATCTACGGATGTCATGATTCTCGGAATTCCCTGAATATGCGAGACTGGTGGATCATCCGGGTGGAGTGCCAATTTAATTTCATATTTTTCAGCTTCCGGAACAACCGCATCCAAAAAGTACTGGAGGTTTTCCCACATCTGGTCATGAGTCAATTCACCATAAGTAGTGATCCTGGGCTTATCCCTTATGTCTTCCACATCAAATGCACTCACCAGGGCACCACCCCTGCCGGGTCTGTCCATCACCGTTCTCGCCCAACTAATGACCGGCATCCAATTGTAACAAATGGTATCAATCCCTTCCAGGGAAAGGTTTTTCATCAAAGTTATGAAATTGGAAATTTCCTCATCTCTTCCTTGAAGGCCTAATTTTGTCTTCGTTCCCAAAGAAGGAGGACCTTCGATGACCGTTAAGGCAAGGCCTTCTTTTTCCCAGGCTTTCTTTACTCCTTTGATCACTTCCCTTGACCAGGGTTTTTGTTGGTTTAAGCCGGCCATTCCGGGATTGATTCCTCCCACCGCGCCCAATACATCCATTTGTCTGGCCAGGGCTGTTTTTTGTTCCTCTATGCCCCAAAAATACGCCAGGCAAAGTTTCATGCCCAGGTCTCTCAGGTATCCTTCCGTTTGGGCTACTTGCCTTGGGGAAAAACTTAACGGACCAGTAAGACCTATTCCGGCCAAACCACCGGCTTTTTTCAGGAACCTCCTTCTGTCGCTACTCATGGGCTAATCCATAAAGCTGACTTGCGAAATCCATGTACCGCTCCCAATCATAGGGCGTGAGATTGTGTTTGCCTTCCCGGATATGATGTCCTGCATAGGGTAAATGCAGCGGAGA
Source organism: Cyclobacterium sp. SYSU L10401 (assembly GCF_010993705.1). GTDB lineage: Bacteria > Bacteroidota > Bacteroidia > Cytophagales > Cyclobacteriaceae > Cyclobacterium. The sequence continues at coordinate 93,034 of NZ_WOFO01000003.1, forward strand.
TTCCACTTCCGGCAGACCGGAGGGTAAGGTACCATCCATCTGATAAATCTCACGGTGTACCCTTGTGCCCAGAAGCAGGGAAAGGTACTCCCCTTTGGGGTCTGCCCATTGATCCTCGGATGCGCTGGCTACGTATACTGCTCTGGGAGCTGTAGCAGCAATAAGCATGTGCTGATCCAGGGGTAGCAGCTCTTCCCGGTCATTGTACCGGTCGAAATTATCAGTAAACCAATAGGGAAAATTGGTATTGATGCGCCTGACTGTTTCTCCAAACCTCCTTCTGGACAAGGCTGCACCGCCACAACCGGAATCATTGGATATGGTAATGGCCCATCGGGTATCCTGAGCTCCGGTCCAGAGGGAAGCTTTCCCACCTCTGGAATGCCCGACTACAGCTGCTTTTTTGGCATCAATTTGAGGATCTGTTTCAAAATAGTCCATGGCCCTCATGGCACCCCATGCCCAGGCACCCAGACCCCTCATTCCATTTTCCATTGTGAGCTGTTCAGGGTACAAGGTTTGAAGGATATCTTCCTGGAAGGTATCGTTGTTGTCGTCGGAGACATCCTTCACATGAAAAGTAGCAGCTGCAAACCCCCTTTCGATGATGTTCTCCGCAGGCCAAAATCCCATTTTTACTTTGCGTGTGGGGTCAATATTCTCCGGATCACGGTGATTGATCAAAAGAAATACAGGAGTTGGTTTGGGAGCCATATTGGGAATAAAAAGAATAAGCCTCATGGTGATTGATTGCCCATTGCGTTGCACCCGGATGTCAATTTCCTTTAAATGCGCCTTTCCTTCCATGGCTTCCTTGTCTTCGGAAGCAAGGCTGAAGCTGAGATCATCCATGCTTTCCGGAACTTGTCCGTATACATGATCCTCAAACAGGCGCAGTATCTCTTCTCTTCTTTGGTGTTCCCAATCCTGAATAGATGAAATAACCGCACCCTGCTGTGATACAAATAGATCGGGAAGGGAATATTCCGGAACCCTGGACTCGTCGTAATTGAATTCCTCCTGGGCAAAGGTGCCGGAGAAATGGAAAGTTAGAAGGCTAAGGGCAAGAAAAGCTTTACAATACATAGGTTTCAAAATGTTGGGTCTATATGACGTGCAATATAAAAAAACCTGCCAAATTAGAGGAAAGTATTTCCCGTAATTTGACAGGGTCTAGCGAAATAAAGCTTTTGGTAATATTATTTTTTGGTGGTAATTAAAATCACACCGTTTTTGGCTTTTTCCCCGTACAAATTGACCTGATTACTCTTCAAAACTGAAACGGATTCAATGTTTTCCGGTTTGGTTTGGCTTAGGAAATGCTGATCAGTTTGAATCACACCATCCAGGATGTATAAAGGATCCTTGGTGGAATCAATTGTTTCAGACTGTTGGGGCTCAGCATAACTTATTTTATTCATCCCATTTTCCTTCAAGGCCTTTTGGACTTCTTGTACAGTTCCCATTTTCACCCCTTCAGAGGCATAAAAGACAACTTCTACCTTTTCCGGTTCCCATTGATGGTACCTGATCATACTGGCGATAACTTGGGTAAGTCCGATATTCAAGGGAAGCGTAACCCCATTAAAATTGATATAGTCTTTATTGATGATCCTCAGGGGAAGCTTTTGGGTCAAAGGCGGAAGTTCGGGTCTGAATTTACTTTTGCCACCACCCATGTAGCCGTTTACGGTAACCTCCTCTCCATACTTTTCCTTTTGGGACGGAGGAAGGGACTGTTCTTTCCCACGAAGCTGGAAAGTAACCGGCAACAAGACCAGGTATTCATTTTTGGATTTGACAGGTTCCAATGCAGGCAAATCTTTCAGCACCTCAAGCAGGATGTCCTGGGTGGCCGGTGATGGGCTTTCTAGTATATGATAGTCGGTTACCTTTCCCGTCTTATCTGCTCTTAGTTGAACCAAAACAGTGCCTATGTGATCGGTGTTGCTATCCCCAAAGGGAAAAGTAAGATGCTGTGCCAGGTATTTCATGGCAGCTTGACCCATGGCGATGGCCCCTGATTTCAAGTCGTTTGTATCCTTGCTTGCCATACTACCGTCCAGGAAAAAACTATTGGAAAGAAGGTTTCTTGTATTAAAGCTGGTGGTCGCAGGCAACTTCTGGGGCTTTGAGGCAGGTGTTGTGGTTGGGTGATTTGCCACGTGTCTGACAGTTTGGGTAGGGGAAACATACAGGTGGGTATGGACTACTACCGCCACAGATTCCCCATTATGCTGACCGGGATTCCATTGGGGGGCATGCTCGCTTTCTAAAGCCGTCAGTAGTTGTTGGTCTATAGGTTCAATCAAGCTTTTCTTAATGACGGGGTGCGTGATTTTACCTTCCTGGTCAACGATAAATTCCAGTACTACAGGTCCTGATGCTGCCTGAGATTGATGCTGCTGCCGGGGAATTTGAAGTTGCAGGTAATTGTACCAGCTTTCCCAACCTGTCGATGGCTCAGGTCTTTTTTCCACTTCATCGAAAGCATGTGCATTTTCATACTTTTTTACCAGGGTGGAATTATTTCTTAAAGATTCAATTAATTGCAGTATCCTTTGATAGTCGCTTTCATTATGTATTCCTGTAAATTCATAGGAGAGTTCTCCTAATTGGGCAACCAGCTGCTGGTTATCCAATATGCCAATGCTTTCGTAATGGATGGGGTTTTTTAGATTTTTAATCTTGATACCAACCTGAATGGAATCCTGGGCAGCCAATATCTGGTTCTTTAAAAATTGCATTGGTTGGGTTTTTACCTGATTGAGCAGGGTAATTCCCTTGTTGGTTTTCATGGATACCAATCCAAAAAGCATGAGCATCAATGGGAGCAGCATGAGCAATTTTAACCGATTGATTTTATGGGGTTTTTTCATCATCATGATTCTCTTTAAAGTTGTAGAACGGATAAAGTAATTGCCAATTGGCAGGTCTATTCCCTTAAAAGCCATTTTTACCAATAATCTGGGATATGATTCCTTATTGACTGTTTCTTTCAATACCCTTGCATCTGCCTGATATTCATGTAAGTCTATCAGGGCAAACCGCATTAAATGTATCATGGGGTTAAACCAAACCAGGATGCTGAGAAATTGATAATAAAGCACATCATAGGTGTGCTTTTGTTTGACATGTTCCAGCTCATGTTGTATGATTTGTGTTTTTTCCTTCTCACTCAGGTGTTCATTTTCATCCCAAAAAATCTTATCAAAAAAGGAAAAGACTGGAGCCATACCAAAGGTAGGTACCTTAAAGTAATTGTCTTTTAAAATATATTTGGTTTGATACCACCCTTTTTCCAATAATAGTCTCAACTGAAAATATTGCCAGATCAAGTTGGATAATAAAGCTAATAAAACGATAAGATATCCAAATAGGAGGTAATCTGTTATTTCCCAAAGTAAAGGCAATTTACTTCCGGTAACGGTAACTTCAGGAAGCCCAAAGGTACCGATGATCTCCTTATTTTGATCAGTTTGTATAGCTTTTAAAAACGCAGTATTCTCAAGAGAAATGCTTGGTTTATCAAAAGGCACCTGGATTTTTACCAAAGGAAAAGCTAAGGCTAAGAGCGGACTGAGCAATAAATAAAACCGGTTTAATAAAAACGTCTTTTCATTTTTTAGGAATACCCAGTACAACCCGTAGAAAAAAGCGAGACAAAATGTACTTTGCCAGATGTAATTGATCAAATTGGCCATATAAATTTAATTTGACTGTTTGGAAATTGGGTTAAATTTCAACTCTATTGGTAGTATGATATTTGAAACAAGGTGATACCTTTAAAGTCAATCCCCTCCTGTTGAATTTCCTCATTGATTAAGCTCAAGGATGAAGGTGATCTTTTTAGGATCTACTCCAGCCGCCGCAATTACTTGCAAATAAACTTAACCATTTAGTTTTTAATTTCCAAACGCATTTTCCTCTTTTTGAAAAATTTCTCAAAGATCAGAACGATTTAGCCAGGCTTTGGCATAAATATGCACCTGAGGTTTGGGGAAATGAAATCTCCGTAAACTTCCCTGAAATTACCTGGTAGTTTATTTAATAGATAGTAGAGAATAATCATTCAAGGGTTTATTTTTTGTTTTTCTTAGCTCGAATGCCTGACTGCCTGGCAGACAAGAAATCTCTGAACTTTAATAATTATCCTTGTATGTAACGATCTCGTCACGCGTCATATCTGCTTTTTCTAAATAACTTTTCTTAATAGCCAATCTTATTTTCTTCATTAAAAAGAATTAACAATTGACATATAACATATTTGGTATAGTATTTGTAAAAATTTATTTATATAATTAGTATCTTTGACAACTTTAGAAATTAATTCATCCAATAAATCTTAATTTAATATTTTATGTCAATTCAGGAGTTTTTAAACAAGCATTCAGATCTTTCCAAAACGGACACTGTCGTATATATGGAAGACGCTGATGGCAATGTATTTCATTCCATAGATGAAGCTCACAAAAAAGGAAAACATCCCTTTGTAACCAGAAATGTAAAAGATACAGCTCTGGCAGATCTCGGGGAACTGGGCTTACATTCAAAAGCTGAAGCCTCTAAATTTATTGCGCTAGTCCAGTTTATATATGGATTGGATAGTAAGGGAGAAAAGGCTACAGGTAGAGGACGAAGAACGTATTCCAGCCAGGAAAAGGCCAATATTCTTAGTGCCTGGAAAAAGGCGGAAGCTGAAGGAAAAACCAAGGCTGAATTCAGTAAGGAGAATGGTGTTACCTACCAGACCTTATTCAAGTGGATCAAGGAGTCTTGATATAGCTGCTACTACTTTTGGATCTTTTTTGTTTTGATCCAGAAGGGCCTGGCAAAAAAAAGCCCCCTAATTATATTAGGGGGCTTTTTTGTACACCCGGAAGGATTCGAACCCTCAACCCTCGGAGCCGAAATCCGATATTCTATCCAGTTGAACTACGGGTGCCTGCAAGCAATTATGCCGCAAAAATAGTAAATTTAATTCAGCCTTTCAGTACATTTTGAACTTTTTCTGCTGCTTCTTTTAAGGTAATGGCAGAAGTAACTTTTAAACCCGACTCGTCTATGATTTTAGCCCCTTCTTCAGCATTGGTACCTTGCAGCCTTACGATAATAGGAACCTGAATATCTCCAATAGACTTGTAGGCTTCCACCACACCTGTGGCGATTCTGTCACACCTTACGATTCCTCCAAAGACATTGATAAGAATGGCTTTTACCTTGGGGTCTTTTAATATGATCCTGAATCCTGCTTCTACGGTCTGCGCATTGGCTCCTCCACCTACATCCAGAAAGTTGGCAGGCTCCCCTCCTGATAGCTTGATCATGTCCATGGTAGCCATGGCCAGGCCAGCACCATTGACCATACAGCCTACGTTACCGTCTAATTTCACATAATTGAGTCCTGATTCTCCAGCCTCCACTTCCAGCGGATCTTCTTCGTCAAGATCTCGCATTTCTGAAAGTTTTTTGTTCCTGAAAAGTGCATTGTCATCCAGATTAACCTTGGCATCTACTGCCAAAATCTGGTCATCTGAGGTTTTTAATACCGGGTTGATTTCAAATTGTGAGGCATCAGTAGCGTCATACGCAGCATACAGGGCCATGATAAACTTGACCATTTCTTTAAAAGCATTGCCTTCGAGACCGAGTTGGAAAGCCACTTTCCTTGCCTGGTAAGGTTGTATGCCCAGGGATGGATCTACCCATTCCTTGATAATCTTTTCCGGATTGTGCTCGGCCACTTCTTCAATGTCTACTCCTCCTTCGGTGGAAGCCATGATTACATTGCTTCCGGTGGCCCGGTCTAACAAAATAGATAGATAATATTCTTTTGGTTCTGATTTGCCTGGATAATACACATCCTGTGCCACCAGAATTTTTTTAACGAACTTACCATCCTCCCCGGTTTGAATGGTTACCAGGGTGCCATTCAATATTTTCCCTGCTTTTTCAGGGACTTCATCCAGAGATTTGGCCAAAACTACTCCTCTGGAGCCGGTTTCTTTGATCTCTCCTTTACCCCTGCCACCGGCATGGATCTGGGCTTTCAGAACATACCAGGAAGTTCCTGTTTCCTCATTCAGTTTTTTTGCAGCTTCAGCGGCGGCTTCAGGGCTTTCGGCAACAATTCCTTCCTGAATTTTAACTCCGTAAGATTTTAAAACTTCCTTGGCTTGATATTCGTGTATATTCATTCTGATCAAAATTTTTGCCCGAAGTTAATGTCAATTGTCCGATAATTCAAGATTTAAGGATTGCTTTTTGGCGATTCATGTGATCTTTGCCAATTTAAGGCATTGATGAAATAGCTTATTACTTTATAAACCAGGGTTATAACTGAATAAAAATGCCTTAACCGTTTAAATTACCTTATTTTTTAAAATTTTGATTAATTTTACCAGATACAGGGGTTTGGGTAAACTCCTTAATTTGACCACTCATTATGCTTACTGCTCAATCACTTCAAAAATTTTACGGTGATCTCCATGTATTAAAAGGGGTGGATGTTGCCATACAGGAAAGTGAAATTGTATCCATAGTAGGTGCCTCAGGTGCCGGAAAGAGTACCTTGCTTCACATATTGGGCACCCTGGATAAAGCTGATTCAGGAAATCTGGAAGTGGATGGCTTAGACATCCTGAAGCTCAATGGAGATAAATTGGCTTCCTTCCGGAATGATCGGGTAGGTTTCATTTTCCAATTTCATAATTTATTGCCTGAATTTACTGCAGAGGAAAACATCTGGATTCCCGGGCTCATTGGCAAAAAATCTGAGGCTTTTCTCAGAAACAGGACTAAGGAGCTTGCTTCATTGCTGGGAATATCATCCAGGCTTTCTCATAAGCCATCCGCACTTTCAGGAGGTGAACAACAACGCGTAGCTGTGGCCCGGGCTCTGGTGAATAATCCTGACATGATTTTTGCGGATGAACCCAGTGGAAATCTGGATACTCAAAATGCCCAGGCCTTACATGAGCTGTTTTTCAAATTAAGGGATGAATTTGGCCAGTCTTTCATAATCGTAACCCACAATCAAAACCTGGCAGGTATGTCGGATAGGATGTTAACCATGGAAGATGGAAGGATTTTAACCTGATGAGAAGGCCTGCTTTGGTATCTTTGGAGAAGGTTGGGCAGGGAATCAAAAATTAATAATTAACTTTGCGTCTTTAAAAATGCACTTTATGGTATTAGAATTTGAAAAACCAATAGCTGATCTGGAGCATAAGATTCAAGAAATGATACACTTGGCGAAAGGGAAAAACATAGATCTATCTGCAGATATACAATCCCTGGAAGAAAAACTTCAGGTCTTAAAAAAAGAAACCTTTCATAACCTTACCCGATGGCAGCGGGTACAGCTTTCCCGACATGGCGACAGGCCCTATGCTTTGGATTACATTTATGAAATGACCAATGATTTTATCGAATTATTTGGAGACCGTACCGTGAAGGATGACAAAGCCATGATCGGAGGTTTGGGTGATATCAACGGTAGGACAGTCATGTTTATCGGACAGCAAAAAGGCAGGAATACCAAACAAAGGCAGGAAAGGAATTTCGGTATGGCCAATCCAGAGGGGTACCGGAAAGCACTAAGGCTGATGAAAATGGCCGAAAAGTTTAACAAGCCCATTATTACCCTTATCGATACTCCGGGTGCTTTTCCAGGAATAGAGGCAGAGGAGCGGGGGCAAGGAGAGGCCATTGCCAAAAACCTAAGGGAGATGTTTAAACTGAAAGTTCCTGTTATCTGTATCATTATCGGAGAAGGAGCATCAGGAGGCGCATTGGGAATAGCCATAGGGGATAAAGTGTATATGTTGGAAAATACCTGGTATTCTGTGATTTCTCCTGAGTCCTGTTCATCTATTTTATGGAGGAGCTGGGATTATAAAGAGCAGGCTGCAGAAGCGCTGAAGCTCACGGGACCTGACATGCAGGAAAATGGACTTATAGATGCCATCATTGAAGAACCTTTGGGGGGTGCCCACAGAAACATGCAGGATATGGCCGTTAGAATTAAAAATCAGATTATTGATGCCCTGGCTGAGTTGGATAAAATGAAACCCGATAAGCGCATAGAAAAGCGCATTGATAAATTCTGTGTCATGGGGATCGTTAATGAATAATGTAGGTGGGAAAACCCACCTTCTTTTGATAGGAAAGGGGATTACAGCACTTGATTTTGGAGAACAAAAATAAATTAGGTATCGTGCTCTCCGGCGGAGGAGTGCGTGGAATTGCCCATTTGGGTATATTGCAAGCCTTCAATGAAAAAGGAATTTACCCAGACTACCTGTCCGGTAGCAGTGCAGGTGCAATTGCAGCTGTGATGTATGCTTATGGCCATAAACCCGAAGCGATTTTAGATATCATTATCCAAACCAATTATTTCAAATTCTTCAGGCCCTCCATCAGTTTTAAAGCCCTGTTAAAAATGGATTTACTGAAGGGCCTATTTGCGAAATATTTACCTGTAGATAATTTTTCTGCCTTGAAAATTCCAGCTTTTATTGCGGCAACGAATATTCAGAAAAGCCAAACGGTTTATTTTTCTCAGGGACCATTGATCAAAAGGCTGATGGCATCTTCTTGTATACCAGGAATGTTTGAGCCGATTTTGATGGAGGGGTCACTGTATGTGGATGGCGGGGTTTTAAACAACCTGCCGGTCGAGCCTTTAGTGGATAAATGCCAAACCATCATTGGGATTAACTGTAATAACCTACCGGAACTTCAGGATATCGGCCATATCAAGGGGCTGATTGAGAGAGCGGTTATCATGTCGATGAATTACAATGTATACAGCAGAAAACATAAATGTGATTATTTTATTGATCCACCCGGGCTGGCCAGGTATGGGGTATTGGAAATCAAAAAAGCAACTGAAATTTATGCTGCTGGACTCGCTGCAGGAAGCGCATTTATCGAGCAAAACCCCCAATTGTCGGCACTAAAAAATGAGGATTTCCATCCAATAAAACCATGAAGTTACTTGCAAGATTTGTATTTTGGATAACTGGCTGGAAAATAGCTGGTCAATGGCCGGAAGGGCTGAAGAAAGCTGTTTTGATAGCTATTCCCCACACGAGTAATTGGGATTTACTATATGCCAGGTCAGCATTTTTTCTAATGGATGTACCAGTAAGGTTTACCATCAAAAAGGAAGTAATGGTTGGCCCATTGGGCTGGTTGATCAAGGCATTGGGGGGAATCTCAATTGACCGCAAGAGAATTCCTGGCAGGAGAAAGCAAACCTACACAGAGGCCATGATTCAGATGTTAGGGGAAAGAGATGAATTGGTCATCATGGTGACTCCTGAAGGTACCAGAAGTTATGCCCCCCGTTGGAAAACCGGCTTTTACCACATCGCTTCAGGTGCGGATGTCCCTATTGTGATTGGGTTTTTAGATTACAAAAGAAAGCTGGCAGGAATAGGTCCTGTCATCCAGCCAAATGGTAAAATGGAGGAGCAAATGGAAGAAATGAAGGCTTTTGGGAAAACCATTACGGGTAAATACCCGGATCAGGGGATTCGCTAAAATCTCACATTCCTATTGACATGCCATTAAGGGTACGATTTTTGGTATTTATATATCGTCTTTCTTTGTTGTAAATTGTTTGTATAATGATCAATAGAAAATTTAAAAATTTAAAACGGTTTACTTTTTTTGAAATTATCTTCGATAGTGTCAAGGAGTTTGGTAAGAGTGATTCGGTTACTTTTGCTGCTTCTACAGCTTTTTACACCATTTTCTCCCTGCCGGCATTATTGATCATTGTTTTAAATATCGCTTCAGTCCTTTATAGTGAAGATACGGTAAAGGAGGAATTGCTCGCCCAGGTGACCAGTTTGATAGGGGAGGAAAGTGCCCAAACGCTGGATGAAGTCATGAAAAATGTAACGATTAGTGGGCAGGGAATTTATACCCGAATATTGGGTATTGGTATTCTGGTTTTCTCCGCTACTACTGTTTTCGTAAGTCTTCAAAACAGCATCAACCATATCTGGCACATTAAATCTAAACCAGAACGGGGCTTTTTAAAGTTTGTTATCAACCGGTTGCTTAGTTTTTCTATGGTAGCCTCAATTGGTTTTCTGCTGCTGGTATCTTTATTGGCAGATGCCTTTATTGTTATTTTTCTAAATTATTTTTCTGAAGTTTTTGACACCGGTACATTGAAATTGGCCTCCATTATAAACTTTATTATCACGCAAACCATTCTGGTATTGATTTTTGGCTTGATGTACAAGATATTACCCGATGCTGTGGTCAAATGGAGAGACGTATGGCTGGGTGCTTTTGTAACCATGGCTTTGTTTGGTCTGGGAAAATATCTTATAGGACTTTACATGGGTAATGCAGATGTGGGAAGCTATTATGGGACTGCCGGTTCCCTGGTAGTTGTTTTGATCTGGGTATATTACTCAGTTCTTATTTTTTTATTCGGAGCTCAATTGACCTTTTTTATTGCAGAAAATGTAGGTGGCCAGGTAACCCCTATCAAACAAGCAGTTAGGGTTAAGCTAATTGAAATGGAAGAAGAAAATAACAATGAAAATGAAACCTGATGCTATTATCAGATAGTAAATCCCCCATCCACTGTAAAAATGGCGCCCGTGGTATAACTGGAAGCCCGGGAAGCCAAAAACAAAGCCATTGCTCCGATTTCTTCTTCCTCACCAATCCGTTTTAAGGGAAGTTCTGCCAAAAATTTTTCCCTTATTGACTCATTGGACCACAAAACTTCAGAAAATTTGGTTTTGATTAAACCGGGGCAAATGGCATTTACCCTAATATTATAGCTTCCCCATTCCTTGGCAAAAACTTTGGTCAGAGAAATCAGGGCCGATTTGCTTATGCTGTACAGTCCGAGACCTTTTTCCGGAGATAATCCACTGATAGAACTGATATTGATAATAGATGGGCCTGAAGATTGCCTTAAATAGGGCAAACTTAGTTTCGAAAGCTCATAAGGTGCTTTTACATTTACCTCAAGGATTTTATCAAAAACCGCCAGATCGGTTTCGTCGATGGGGCCATAGACAGGGTTGGTACCCGCATTATTGACCAGGATGTCTATCTGCCCATACTTTTCAATGGTTTGATTGATCAGGTTTTGCCTTTCATCTGCATATCCAATATTATTGGCTATCCCACAAACTTCATATCCCTTTTCCCTTAACTTGTGAGTAACCTCATCCAACCTTTCCTGATTTCTGCTATTGATCACTACTTTGGCCCCTGCTGCGGCGAAAAAGTGGGCGATAGAAACACCTATTCCCCGGCTGGCACCTGTAATTATTGCTACTTTATCTTGTAATGAAAATAACGAATTTAAATCCATGTTGAGTTACCTGTCTAAAAGAAAAGAATTATTGTGATCCAATTTAAGGGATTAATGTCAATTTTAACCCACTGTGGAAAAAATTAATTTAAGTATTCTTCTCAGATTTTAACTATTTTTTCAAAAGGGATCAAAATGGAATCATTTGCCCCGACCCTCGTTGTCCCTATATCCGGTTCCTCCTTCCATGTTAGAAACTTCTTTCCCCAAAACTTCCTTGGAAGATATTTCCTGATTGGCATTAACCTTCCCCTTTTTTCGATTAAATATCCTTTTAAAGATTAAATAAACTGCCAGTATTATTGCTCCGATAAATAATGCGCCTATTAACAAGTCCATGATATGTTTTTTTAGTTTTTGTTAGATGCTGATTATGAAACAAGAAAGGTGCCTAATCGTTCGATGACTATATCTTATTTTAAATAAATACCCATTTGCATGGATATGAATGGAATGAAACCCATACTGCCGTCCATTTGCTCCCATTTAAGCCCAAGACATGCTTTGCGAATTACCTTTTAGGGCTAAAGTGCATCAGCTTGGAAAGACCGAAATAGAAAAATGAATTCAAGGGTTGATCTGGTGTTAGAATAATTTCCCTTGTATGGGAGGGCTTTTAAAAGGGTTTTCTGTACCCTTCAGTATTTCAAAAAACAATTTTAAAAATCCATTTTTCCAGCTCTCGGAGTTGATACGGATATCCGAAGGCTCCAGGCGGATAGAGCCACTCAGCTGGCAATACCCAATCATCATACTCCACAAGGTATAAAATGTACTTTCTGCCTGAAGATCAGGTCTGATGCTTCCATCTTTGATCCCTTGTGAAATGGCTTTGATCCCTGATTTGGCCAGATCGTGGTGGCTTTGAAGCAACTTATTGAAATATTGACTTTCTATAAGCAGTGGATTCACTTTGTCCTTGTCTGACTGATACTGGTCCAGTAGGGATAAAAAATATAGCAAGGCTTCATGATACACTTTTTTTTCCTGGGCGAAGTGAAGGTATCCATGCACCAAACTTGTCATGATCTCTATTCCGGTTTTTTCCTTGGGTTTTCCAAACGCTTTTTGAATCATGTCCTTTAATTCATCTGTTCCTTTTTTGGTGATGGCCATGTACAGGTCTTCCTTGCTTTTATAATAAAAGTATACCAACCCTTTACTGATTTTAGCCTTCCTGGCTACATCGTCAACCTTGGTGGCATGAAAACCTTTCTGGCCAAACAACTGAATGGCTGCTTCAAGGATCTTTTTTTCTTTCTGTTGTCTCTCGTAAACCCCCATAGTCAATTGGTTTTGTACCCATATCCTGAAAAACCCTGTGGTAGTAGGATTATGACTGAACCCTGATCAGGTAATAATTCTTTTTCCCTTTTTGAACCAACAGGTATTTTTCCTGAAGCAAAGGCATTTGTATGGCGGCCATAGGATCAGCCACCTTCACCTTATTGATAGAAAGCCCCCCGCCCTGAATGAGTTTTCTTGCTTCTCCTTTTGAATTGAAAATGGTTTTATCCCTACAAAGAAGCTCCAGGATATTTTCTTTAGCAGTAAAAGTTTCCTGGTCAATTTGCATTACCGGAACCCCTTCAAATACTTGTAGGAATGTTCGCTCATTCAAGGTAGAGAGGTCTTCCAGGGAGGAATTTCCAAAGAGTATCCCGGAAGCTTTCTGAGCCATCTTAAATTCCCCTTCACCATGAACCAGGGTTGTTATTTCCCGGGCGATGGTCTTTTGCAATACCCTTTGATGGGGCGCTTCAAGGTGCTCATTTTCCAGGCTTTCAATGGCTGTTTTATCCAGCGTGGTAAAAATCCGAATGTACCTGCAGGCATCTTCATCAGAAACATTCAACCAAAATTGGTAAAAAGCATAGGGAGAGGTTTTTTCCGGATCCAGCCAGACATTGCCTCCTTCAGATTTGCCAAATTTACTTCCATCTGCTTTGGTGATCAGAGGAACTGTAAGGGCAAATGCTTCTCCACCTTCTTTTTTTCTGATCAATTCGGTTCCGGTCACAATATTTCCCCATTGATCCGAACCACCCAACTGAATGCTGCAGGAATTATGCTTCCACAAATGGTAAAAATCATACCCCTGGATCAATTGATAGGTAAATTCCGTAAAGGAAAGGCCATTACCATCTTCCAATCTTCTCTTTACAGAGTCCTTGGCCATCATGTAATTGACGGTAATGTATTTGCCTACATCCCTGATAAAATCAAGAAAAGAAAAGGTGGACATCCAGTCATAATTATTGACCAGAATGGCTTTGTTTTCACTGGTTGCGTTGAAATCTAAAAATTTTTCCAATTGCTTCCTGATGCCGGTGATGTTATTATCCAGGGTAGCCTTGTCCAGTAGGCTCCTTTCAGCCGATTTAAAGGAGGGATCTCCGATCATGCCTGTGGCGCCGCCGATCAGGGCTACCGGCTGGTTTCCTGACCGTTGGAAGTGCACCAGGGTCATGACACCTACCAGATGACCAATATGAAGAGAATCGGCAGTGGGGTCAAAACCCAGGTATGCTGCAGCCATTCCTTTCTTTAAATGTTCCTCTAATCCCGGGGTCATGTCCTGTAACATTCCCCGCCACTTTAGCTCTGCTATAAAATCATTCATCTTCTCGGCTTTTTAAATGCGTCCGCAAATATAAGGCATCCGGTGAAATTGAAGGAACGAATAGGTTTAATTATGGCTGAATTTCGCAGACTTCCATTTTTAATAATTCCAGTTGGCATTGCCCGGAGGGCAGGGTAGAAGCGTCTCCCTGTAGGCTTTTCTTTTCAGATCGGTGAAATATATGGAAATTTCGTGAGATACATGGGCCGGATTACTAAACCGGTTCAACATGTAATCATAGCTGTATGCCATGGTGATGCCTTCCGGAAGGTTAAAGCCTAAAACGGCATTGACCGAATTCTGATCGGGCAATTCATTGAACCGGGTAATATTTCTAAAACCCAAGCCTCCGATGAAGTTTTCCACCTGCAGCTGAGGGATTACTTCTATTTGCTGGAAGGTGCCCTGCCGTTTATAATTGAAAGATACTGAAAACACCTTTCTGATGGTGTAGGTTTTGAACATTCGGTTATCGAGGTTTTTCACATAACCGCCATGAACCCCCCATTTGATGGGAAGATTATTTCCGATCCCATCATCCAAAAAACCGATATTTGGTCTTGTGACATGACTACTGCTGATTCCAAACCAAAAATCCGGCACCTGAAGCAACGCCCCAAAAGAAATATCTGGATACCAATTGCTGTCTTCTCCAGGTAACCTGTCTATGGTATTGGGGTTGACACTTCGGTTTAATAAATCGATCTGATCTCCGAAAACCAATTCCTGAAGGGTAAGGCTTCTGTTGACCACACCAAATTGCCCCCCAAAGCGCAGAAAGCTTTCCTCCCTTAATTTTAACCTGTAGGAAATATACCCGGCGATGTCTGCTGATCTTATTTTCAAAAAGGATTCTGTAAACTGGGAAGCGGAAAGTCCTATTCCCACATTGGAATCATCCCAATAGTTATCATAATAAAAGCCCGCTGCATTAAAATCGTAACCCAGGCCAGGCCATTGCTTGCGGTAGTTTATCCCTACCCGGCTTGTTTCCATGGCACCAGTTAGGGCTGGGCTCAGATTTAATGGTGCCGCATAAAATTGGGTAAAATGGAAATCCTGTCCCATGGATTCATTCCATCCCCCCGTCAGACATAAAACTACCATCCCTATGATCCATAATTTCTTCATTCCAATAGCATCAATGCACCGTTGTCTGAAAACTCCCTTCCATCGGTGGTGGTAAAATTCATTTTATAAACATAATTGCCGGGAATAGATTTCTCTCCACGATAGGTACCATCCCATCCCCTTGAGTCCAAATCATCTGTATGGAAAATTATTTCACCCCATTTGTTCATAATCGTAAAGGAGATTTCTTCAATATAAAGAAATTTGGGAAAGAAATAATCGTTGATACCATCTCCATTGGGGCTGAATACATTCGGTACCTTCAGGAAGTAATCCAATATTTCGATTTCAAATGTTGATGTAGTGGCACAGTCCCAGGAATCAAAAGCTGTCAGACTTATCTGATATATACCTGCTTCCTGATATTGGTGGACAGGACTTGTTTCCAGGCTGGTGTTGCCATCGCCAAAATCCCAGAAGTAAGATTCGATGTTGCCACTACTGTTATTTATAAATTGCACATCAAAGTTGACCAGATTTTCTCCAAAGCTGTCAAAAGAAGCTGAAGCAAAGCTCCCATCCACTAAGACCTGGCTATTGTCTACTTCAAAGCTTCTGCTTTGGGTACAGCCATAACCATCTGTCACGGTGACTGTGTAAGTACCTGGTTCATCGGTCCTCATCTGGTAACCATTATCAAATACCTCCCCACTGCTCCATTCAATAGCATATGGTGCTACTCCACCGTCTACATTGATTTCAAAAGTTTCCGAGATTTCCCTGGGTTCGCACACGGCTGAGGTAGTGGATATCATGTCTATGGTGATGGGAGAAGGTCTGTTGACCCGAAAGGTTTGGCTCACGAAACATCCGGATTGGTCTGTTACCTCTACGGAATAGGTGCCGTTGGTCAAACCTGAAATGCCAGGGCTAGTGGCGCCATTGCTCCAATTGTAATTGTAGGGAGGACTGCCTCCTGAAACGACCAGATCTATGGCACCGCTTTGTCCATCTTCACAGGAAAGCGCATCCTGAATTTGCTCCACCACTACCAAAATATCTGGTTCTACGATATTGAAAGACCTTTGAATGGTGCATCCTTTGGCATCCTCCAGCAAAACACTATAAGTTCCCGGCCCCAGGTTATAGAGGGAGGACTGCTCCGGACCATGATCCCATATGGCCCTCACCGGAGCTTCCCCTCCTTCAAGGTTGAGTAAAATGCTTCCATCTGCAGCTCCATGGCAAGAGATCTGCTGAACCTCAGGGTCTACATCAAAAACGGGTACGTCTTCAATAGTGGTTTCCCTTGTCAGACTGCAACCATTCGCATCGGTGATGGTCACCTGATAAAACCCTGGACCCAGACCCGTAAATTCGGTTTGGGTGGAGCCAATGTTCCAACTTACCTGGTAAGGTGCCTCGCCCCCTTCAATGTCTACGGATAGGTTGGCATCATTGGCATTGAAACAAGAGACGGGTGTTTGATTCAGGCTGGCCTCCAGAGCAGCTTCTGGCTGCAAGATTTGAATTTCAGGAATGACTGCTGTACAGCCATTGGCGTCAGTTACGGTAAGGGAATAGTTACCCGCAGGAATGTTTTCCAGGTTTTGACTGGTCAGGTCTATGGGTGCCCCGTCCCTGCTCCATTCTAATGTGTAAGTATCGGGTATGCCTCCACTCAGGTTGATGGAAATGCTACCGGTGGAAGCTCCAAAACATAATACATCTTCTTTATCCTCCAGCGACACTTCAAGCAATTCCGGCTCATTTATTTCGAACCTTTCTCTTTCCTCACAGCCATTTTCATCTGCCAGAACCACTTCGTAAATGCCGGGTGAAAGCCCTGAAATGGCTGTTTCACCTGAAGTGAAATCGCCGGGGCCTGTCCACGAAATGCGGTAGTTTTCCGTACCTCCGGAAGGAGAAAGCGAAATGCTTCCGTCATTTGCTCCAAAACAACTGATCCCAAACCCATTGAAATCACTGACGCTAGCATTCAAATCAATAGGGTCCGGTGAAAGAATCTCCATTTCCTCTGAACTGATGGCACATCCGTTTTGATCTGTAACAGTGAGTTGGTAAACCCCGGGACCTAGTGAATAAATACTAAGTTCATTTGAGGAAAACCCCTCCGGACCGGTCCAATCATACGTGTAATTTCCTGAACCCCCGCTCACAGTCACCTCA
Source organism: Cyclobacterium sp. SYSU L10401 (assembly GCF_010993705.1). GTDB lineage: Bacteria > Bacteroidota > Bacteroidia > Cytophagales > Cyclobacteriaceae > Cyclobacterium. Next base: position 110,274 of record NZ_WOFO01000003.1, read on the forward strand.
ATGAACCCATCTGCTTCCCCAAAACAACTGATATTAAATTCATTGAAGGAGGATAGTTCTGTGGATTCAATCCGGACGCCAAACTCAGGCTCGGTAATCTCCAGCCCGGTCAATTCTTGAAAACATCCATTGGCATCGGTTACCTGTACCGTATAGCTCCCTGCTGGCAGGTTTTCAACTATCCAGTTGATGTCAGTTGTCGGTGGCGCATTCCGGGTGATGCTACCATCTTGATTTTCCAGGCTAAAAAGATATGGACCAGCAGAAGGTCCACTCAGGCTCACCCCCAGTTTTCCAGTTTCCTGTCCAAAACAGCCCACATTTTCTTTTTCTTCGGTCAGCTCTACTAATTCCAGGCTTTCTGGTTCGGTAAGGGTGTAGCTGCTGCTGATCTGACAGCCATTCTGGTCAGTAATCCTAACCTCATAGTCACCAGCTTCCAGATTTTCCAGGGATGGATCATTGGAAATAAAACCGTTCGGACCTGTCCAGGCGATGTTGATGGGCTCATTCCCGCCTGAAATGGTTAAATTGATAAAACCCTCATTCCCCCCATTACATTGTATGCCAAAACCATTGAAGTCCGAGACCTCATCGGTTAAGCTCAATGCATCAGCTTCTGTAAGCTCGAAAGTTTCCGACAGGGAACAGCCGGTTTCGTCTGTGACGAGAAGTTCATATGTTCCTGGTGCCAAATCGGAAATTGAATTGCTGTCTGAGGTAAAGCCATTCGGACCAGTCCAGGATAGCGTCACATCTCCTTGTCCACCTTCTACCTGAAAAGAGATGGACCCGTCACTGGCTCCATTACAGGAGATTTCATAACCATTATAATCTGAAACTGATACATCTGTTAATTCCAGGCCGGTATCCGGTTGAACGATAGGAATGTCTTCAATAATCTTGGTACAGCCGTTTAAGTCCGTAACCTGTACCCAATAATTTCCCGCTTCAAGGTCAGTTAGTTCATACCTTTCTCCGGAAAAGTTATCAATGGTCCGCAGAGGAGCTGTTTCACCCATTTCCCCAAGCTGAATTTCATAGGGAAGCACAGAGGGGATGGAAATGCCTACGACAATGGCTCCTGTATCTTCTCCAAAGCAGGTGATGTCAACCCTTTCCTCTTCGATCTCCCGGATAATCAATTCCATGGGTTGGTCCAGGTAATAGTCTTCTACAAAACTGCACCCGTTGGAATCGGTGACTTCCAGGTTATATGTTCCTGGCCCCAGATTTTCCAGGACCGGATCCGTAGAGGTAAACCCATCGGGACCTGTCCAATTATAGGTATAGGTTCCTGTCCCCCCGCTAGGATTGGGATCGATGCTGCCATCTGCACTACCTGAACAGCTTATTTCATATCCATTGTAATTTGGAATATTTACGTTTAATGAAATAGGAGGGGGAGCAGATAATTCTACTGACCCTATGGTTGCTGTACAATTATTCTCATCAGTTACCAGAAACTGGTACTGGCCAGGAGCCAGGTCGTAAATATCCTTATCTGAAGATTCAAATCCATCAGGGCCGGTCCAAAGGTATTCAAGTTCTCCTTCACCCCCGGAAATTTCCAATTCAATGCTCCCGTCAGTTAGTCCCTGACAGGAAATCTGAAAGCCATTATAGTCTGAAATAACCGGTTCTTCAATCAATAATCCCGTTTCAGGCTGCTCTATAAGGATATCATTGATTTCAAAAGTACAGCCATTGGCATCTGTGACCACTACCCGGTAATTTCCCGCCGGCAAGTCTTCGATAAATACGGGACCAAATGCCGTAGAGACTATGGGTGAAGGCTTGATACCTTCTGAATCACCATCCTTGTAGGCTTCAAAAAAATAGGGTGCGTTGGTTCGGCCATCTACTTCCAGCACAATCAATCCCGTTTCTTCACCAAAACACTGTACGTCTACCCTAAGGTCTGCCCGCTCAATCATGGATAAAGGGTCAGGCTCGTTTAAAGTGAAATTTTCTGCCAGGAAGCAGCCATTGGCATCGGTCAGCAAAACAGCATAATCGCCTGGTTCCAGGCCTTGCCGTTGCGCATCCTCATCACCTGGACCAGCAGGCAATTCCGTCAATCCTGAAGGGTCAGCTGCATCCGGGTCGGCAAAATTTCCCTCATACCATTCAATGGTGTATGGCCCCGTACCACCTGTCGGAGAAATAGAAACAAAACCGTCTCCTGCTCCATTGCAGGTCACATCATTAAAACCAGCATTAAGATCCAGGGGATCAGGCCCCTCGACAAGGATTAAGGGGGTTACAAACGTACAGACCAGAGGCTCTGCATCCGGAATTTCAGATTTTCTGGCACTTTCGGTGATTTCTGCATAATAACTGCCCGCCGGAAGGTCAGTAAGGCTACTGTTCATTCCGGTAGTTTCACCAGCAGCAGAGATCAGGTTATTCTCTCCACTGCCCAACTCCTCACCACCTGCGGTAAACCATTGTATATTGTAGGTTCTCCAGGCTGAAATGGGGCTTTGCTCAAAAGGCTCAGACCAGCCACCGGAAATAAATAAATCAATTTGCCCATCACTGGCCCCGAAGCAGGTAGGGTTTAAAATGGTTTCTTCAGCCGTAATGGGTTCGGGAACGACAATCTCAAAGGGTTCAGTACCAAGACAGCCAAATCCGTCTACTATTTCCATGGTGTAATTTCCCGGCCCTAAATTATCAGTACTAATTACCAGGTAATCTTCTGTAAGACTAATAATATCATAGATTTCAGATACAACATTATTGTTCCCGTCCAGAATGGTAAAAGACCTTAGGGGTACTTCGGCATCATATATGATATATTCTATCACCCCACCTGGATCTCCGGCGCACAGCGGGCCTGTAACATTCAATTCAAAATCTATATTATAGGCTTCTCCTATGGGGCCAGCATTTCTGCTAAAAGTCCTGCCCAAATTGTCTTCAACAAGGATTTCATAGGTTGCATTTCTATCCAAATCCAGCTCTTCTCCTCCAAAAGTTACGCTGGCACTTCCCTGTCCGGAAAAAAAGCTATTGATTTCCTGTTCGCCAATAACATCTCCATCTTCATTCACCAAGGTAAAGATAAAGGGGAATGACTCAGAGGGTGTACCCGGGTTAGGCCTGTAAGCCCGTACCGTCAAAGATATGGTGCCCAGGCATGTGTTTTCTCCGTAACTGGTTTGGGTTATAGGAGGGATGACCAGGACTTCCAGTTCGTATTCCACCAGGTCAGCCCCATCAGAAATCCGTACATTGACCCCTATTCTTTCCCCTTCTGCGTTCCATTCATCATCGTATTCTATGGTCCTGTTGATGGTGTTTCCGGTAAAATCGTATCCTGTTCCTTCAAATACTTCCAGCGTCAAATCTCCCAGATCTCCCTCATAATCTATCGAAAGCATGTCCAGGGTGATTTCCAGGTTCTCATCGTAATGAATTTTTACCTCCTCCTGGCCAATAACCGAAATGGGCAAAAATAACAGCCAATCTTTACCCTGTGTATGCAATAAAGCACTAAGGGTCAATACCATAATAAGTATGACGGGAATAAAAAATTTCAATCGTTCACTTTGATAAAAAATAAAACCTTTATTAAAAAAACCCACAACAAAAAACAGTTTTAATTGTTTGAACTACAAAATATTGAACATAATATAACATGAAGCAATAAAATTAAGCAATTGATTTTAATAATTGATATTAGCTTTAGGTTTTTTAATCTATTGATTTAAAATAAATGCTAGCAGATCCCTGACCTCCTCTTCCTGAAGCTCCTCAAAAAGTCTTTCAGGCATGATGGACGTTTGGCTAAATTTGATAGTATGAATATCAGCGTCTGAGACATATTCGCCTTTTCCTCCCAATGGGGGGGCGATATATTTGACACCGCCCTCATCTTTCACCAACTTTCCTATTATTTTTCTCCCGTCTTTTAAGGTAAGCTCCATGGTCTCAAAACCTTCCCGGATATCCGCATTGGGATTGATGGTATGTAACAACCAATAATCCAAATCTGTCCTGTCATAACCACTCAGATCAGGGCCAATTTCGCCTCCGTTTTCACCCAGACGGTGACATGTGCCGCATTCGGTAACAAACACTTGCTTGCCGGTCAATGCATTTCCCTTACCCTGAGAGGCTACTTTTTTCCAATACTTGATGCTTTCATTGATTTGTTCCCCATTTAATGGCTTGCTTTCCGGCCAGATTTCCTCTGTATTTTTTGTTATGTCCTCCGCTTCCAATGCGTAGAACTTTCTTATCAGATGATAAGGTACATCTGCTTTATGAATTACTTTTGTTTCCGTAATTTCATCGAAAAATGCCCTGGCCCACTCGGGGCGGCTGGAAAATAGCCGAATGGCCTCTTCTCTTACATAGCTATCCCCCCTGATTCCCGGATAGATGGCAGCCATCCCTTTGCCTATTTCAGGTTGATTAAAGTTTTTCAGGGAATGGATGGCAGCCTGTTTTAGAGTGCTGGGACTGTCTCCCGATTTTGTCAAATCCAATAAAACAGGAACAGTTGCCGGGGCTTTTACTTCTCCAAAAAGTGAAATGAGGCTTAGCCTGTTTTTTAAGGATTGTTTTTCATCCCTTACCCATTCCAACGCATCCGGGAGATGAGCAAAATCACCTGCCCTCAACTCCATCTGGAAAGGAGTTGCCTCCTGTTCTTTCCCTGAAATTTCATTCAGTAGCTTTTGAGGTACAGCTGTCAGGTCCCTGCCCACCATACCTTCGTAAAAGCCATTTACCAGGACCTGGTCAAAGGATTCATTGGGCGATGTTGTCAAGAAATCTATGGCAGCCTCATAGTGATTTCCCATTACCAAACGCTGCATCATGCGTCCTGCCAGGTGACTTTTGCTGACTGGGTTATTCCAGTTTGTCGGATTATCCCACCAGGCCAATACGGCGGACAGATCATTTCCTATCTGGGATTCCAATGCCCACCAAACCAATAGGGGGATATCCGGATCGTTGGGATCCAAATCCTGGTGAAGGAGGGCCTCCAGTGCTGGCAGAGCTTGGTTTACGGGAAGTCTTTTGATGGTGGAAGCGATCTGGCTGATTACTTCAGCTGAGGAATGGTTTTCTGCCAGTTGGATAAAGGTGGGGAAAATGTCTTCAGAAATAGATTTCTCGTCCCCCAATAACCTGATGGTCCACATTTGAACATGGGCATCCGGGTGCTGCAGGGCTTGCTTCACGAATTCTCCCTTAAAACCATTGGAAAGATTAATGGCCCACAATGCCTCTAAGGCAACCTGAGGGTTTTCAGATCGGAACAGGGGAAGCAGCTCGGGCAAGGCATTTTTATCTTTCCGGTCGGCAAACTGCCTTAATGCCTGTTGTCGGTACCATTTATTCGGGTGTTGCAGCCAGGTGGCCAGCTCAGTGAAATTTGCTTTACTGAAATCAATGGATGGCCTGCTTATGGCTTGAGCAGTTGGTTTGATGCGGTAAATTCTACCGCTGCTTTTGTGCCAGGTATCCCGGGGGTCTACATGGGAAAGCCTGCTGTCATACCAATCGGCCAGATAAATCGCTCCATCAGGGCCAGTTTTAATGTCCACGGGTCTGAACCATTTGTCTGTTGTTTCAACCAAAAGTCCGATATCCTTATTGGAGAATGAGGATCCGTTTTCTTCCAATGCCGTCAACTGAATGTAGTTGTGCAGGGGGTTTAGGGCCATCATTTTGTTCCGGTATTTTGGCGGCAAAAGATCGGCTTCATACATCATGACCGCATGCGTAAACCTTTTATTTTCGCCGCTTAGGGGCATGTTTGGCAAATGACCAAAGGCATAGGGGTTAGTCAGTGCACCATGCTTGCCCCAGCTCTTGATGTAATAGCCGCCCTGTTTGTAATAGGGGCCCCGGCCATAACCGTTGGAACCTGAAAAAATTCTGCCCTTGCGATCAAATTCCAGGTAAAAGGGGTTGTTGCCTCCCCCTTCAGCGAAAAGTTCAAATTCCTGTTTCTCCGGATGGTACCTCCATATGGCCTGACCACTGAAAGCAACAGCTTCGCTGTTTTTGGATTGAATATGGGATGTGGTAGTACTTCCCTGGACCCCGTAAAGCCATCCATCCGGCCCCCAATGCAGGCTATTGGCTACCGCATGGGTATCCTGCAGGCCAAATCCCTCCAGGTGTACTTCCGGATCAGCATCTGGCAGTCCATCCTCATTTTTATCTGCAAAGGCTAAAAGATAAGGAGGGTTCATCACCCATATTTTCCCCCTTCCCAAGGCTACTGCCGTTGCAATATTTAAGCCGCTGATGGCATCGAAGGAGGTGTCAAAAGTACCATCTCCATTGCTATCCTCAAATACACTGATTCTATCTGCGCCCCTTTTCCCTTCTGGCGGAGCTTCCGGCTGTTTGTCAAAGCTGACCCGGGTATGGTTATCTATAGCTGTGATTTTTAGTCCCTCAGGATAGGGGTATTGATGATACTGTACTACCCATAGCCTTCCTTTGTGGTCAAAACTCATGTGAATAGGTTGAACTATATCCGGCTCGTTCAAAACCAGCTCTATTTCAAGATCCTCCGGCAGCTGAAAAGCCCTGACGGCATCTTCGGGTGCTGTAGGTGAGGATTGAGGATCAGTAAGGTCGCCCCTGCCTTCAAAATTTTCCATATAGCGGGCCACGTCCTCATTGGCAGCCAAAGGGTGATCAAATTTTTTTTCCTGGCAAGCCTGGTTAAGCAGGGAAATGCCCAGTAGCCATAAAATTGGAGCCAAGCCATTGATCGGCTTGTAAAAGGAAGGAAAGGTAATCATTTGAAGTTGAGGGTAATGTCAGATTCACAAATGTCTTTGTGCGCATTAAATTATGGATTTTAAAGGAGGCTACGATACTTTTCTCCATTATTTTTGATATTTTCGCTTAATTTCTTTCAAAAAAGAGCATTTTTGAAAATACAATTGACTCAAAAATAGTTGAACCCATGAAATCGACACGATTAAAATCATCATTAAACATACAGGGCAATGATTTTTTTAATCATCAAAGATTCTCCCGATTTTGGGATAGGGACAGGCTATCTGACCGCTTAAAAATAATAATCATATGAAAAAAACCATATCCTTTTGGTTTCTGACCGTCATTCTTTATTCATCAGCCTTTGCACAGCAAAGTCAATGGCATCCTGTCAAAGATAAAATTCTTAGCCCCTGGGCCGAAGATGTTGACCCCCTGAATCCACTTCCTGAATATCCCCGCCCCCAAATGAAAAGGGATTCCTGGCAAAATTTAAACGGGTTATGGGACTATGCCCTGGTGGACAGAGGGGCTCCGATGCCCGGATCTTTTGACGGGGAAATTTTGGTTCCCTTTGCCATTGAATCAGCACTATCCGGAGTGGGCAAAATGGTTGGGAAGGATCAGGAGCTCTGGTATTTTAAAGATATTGAAATACCCCGTTCTTCAAGAAGGGATAAGGTATTGCTTCATTTTGGTGCGGTAGATTGGGAAGCTGAAGTGTTTGTCAATGGACAATCTGTAGGTACACACCAGGGTGGCTATGACCCTTTCTTTTTCGAAATTCAGGAAGCATTGAAATCGGGAAAAACCCAATCCCTGGCCATAAGGGTATGGGATCCAACCGATGAGGGACCCCAACCCCGGGGCAAGCAGGTCAATGAGCCAAAGGGAATTTGGTATACCCCGGTGACCGGTATCTGGCAAACGGTATGGCTGGAGGCTGTTCCTGAGCAGTACATCTCAGGAATTAAAAACAGCCCGGATCTGGACAAAAAGCAAATTAAAGTCAGGCCGGATATTGCTCATTACAGGGAAGGGCAGCAAGTGCGTGTGAAATTGCTGGCCGAGGGGGAGCTGGTCGGCGAAGCAACAGTAAATAATCAGGAGGAAGCTTTATTTACACTTTCCAACCCCCGGGTTTGGGATCCGGAAAACCCTTTCCTTTATGATGTGGAAGTTACCTTAGTTGAAGGTAGGAGGGAAATTGATCAGGTTACGGGTTACACGGCCCTTCGGAAAATCAGTATGGGACCAGATGCACAGGGCATTCAACGCCTGCTTTTAAACAATGAATTTCTTTTTCAATACGGACCATTGGATCAGGGCTGGTGGCCCGATGGGTTGTATACTGCACCCACCGATGAGGCCCTGCTTTTTGACATTGAAAAAACCAGAGACATGGGTTTCAATATGATACGGAAACATGTCAAGGTAGAGTCGGCCAGGTGGTATTACCATTGTGATCAAATGGGTATGCTGGTCTGGCAGGACATGCCTAGTGGGGATATGGGTAACCGCTGGGAATCCAGGCCCGGGGTGGTAGGAAAAGGTACAGAAAAACAAAGAACACCGGAATCAGAGGCCATCTTCAGGAAAGAATGGGAAGCGATCATGGAGGCCAATTATAATTTCCCTTCCATCGTGGTATGGGTACCCTTTAATGAAGCCTGGGGCCAGTTTAAAACTGAGGAAATTGTGGAATGGACTGTAGAAAAGGATCCAACCCGCCTGGTGAATGGGGCCAGTGGTGGCAATTACACCAAATTGGGCCAAATCATGGACATGCACAATTACCCGGATCCTGTGATGCCTGATCCCGGCATCTGGGGTGAGGACCAGGTTATAGTCCTTGGAGAATATGGTGGGCTTGGCCTTCCTGTGGAAGGGCATACCTGGCAGGAAAAAGATAACTGGGGGTACCAGAGTTTTAAAGACAAAGACGAACTTCGGGACAGGTATAGCCAATTGATCCGGGATTTAAAACCCCTTATTCCGCAAGGCTTATCTTCAGCCATTTATACCCAAACAACAGATGTAGAGGTAGAAGTAAATGGACTGATGACCTACGACAGAAAGGTGCTTAAATTTGAGCCAACATTTTTAAAGCAAAAAAATGCCGAATTATACTCCATTAAAATCCCAATGAAATGAAATCAACCCTTATAAGTTCTTTGGTATTATCAGGCCTATTACTGGCCTGTGGCCCCGGAGAGACAGAAAATTCTCAAGAGAATCAGGAACCTCAATCTTTAACAGCAATGGATAAGTCTAAATTTGAAAAAACCATCGATGGAAAACCGGTCAAACTATACCGCCTGCACAATAAAAATGGGATGGAAATGACCGTAACAAATTTCGGTGCCCGGGTAGTAGAATTATTTGCCCCGGACAAAAATGGAAATTTTGAAGATGTGGTTCTCGGATATGACAATCTCGAAGATTACATCAATCATCCGGGTTCTTATTACGGAGCTCCCATAGGGCGTTATGGTAACCGCATTGCCGATGCCAAATTTACCCTCGATGGGGAGACCTATGAACTGGAAGCAAATAATGGACCCAATAATCTTCATGGCTGGCCGGGGGGCTACCATATAGTGGTTTGGGAGGTTATCGAAGCTACTGATCAGAAATTGGCCATGAAATACGTTTCAGCGGATGGACATGGGGGTTTCCCAGGTGAACTCACCATTTTTATGAATTATTTTCTTACAGATGAGAATGAGTTTAAAATCACCTATGAGGCTACCACCAATAAGCCTACCATTGTGAACCTGACCCATCATTCTTTCTTTAACCTGAATGGTCATGGGGAAGGAGACGTTACCAACCACATGTTGGAATTAGATGCGGATAAATTCACTCCTGTCAATGAGGTATTGATTCCCTTAGGGGAATTGCGGCCGGTAGCAGGTACACCCATGGATTTTACTAGTCCTCATTTGATCGGAGAAAGGATTGATGCCGATTATGAGCAATTGCAGAAGGGTGGAGGATATGACCACAATTGGGTAATCAACAGGGAAGAAGGAAACAAGGACACCAAATTAGTAGCCAGCGTTTGGGTACCCGAAAATGGAAGAAAAATGGAAGTCTTCACCGATCAGCCGGGAGTGCAGGTGTATACGGGTAATTTTATGGACGGAACATCTCCCTCAAAAGGCGATAAAACGTATGGCAAAAGGGGCGCCATTTGTCTGGAAACCCAGCACTTTCCTGATTCGCCCAATCAGCCTCAGTTTCCCTCTGTGACCTTAAGGCCCGGAGAAAATTACACCCATGAATGTGTGTATAAGTTTTCCGTAAATGAGTAGGTAATGTTGAAAATCAATCATTTCCTTATTCCTGTATTTTTGGTTGCTGCAGCCTGTTCTTCCGAAAAATCCGGAACTGACAGCAGCCTGGACACTGATGATGCTGATTCCCTAATAAACTATCTTCCCCTGACCATCGACATGGCAGATAGGGGCTTGGAAGAAATCATTCATTCCACTGCCAAAGCGAGCATTCTTGGCAGCGGTTATACCTGGACGGAGGGGCCGTTATGGCTGGAGGAAGAGGAAATGCTTGTATTTTCTGAAATTCCTGCCAATAAAGTTCATTCCTGGAAGGAGGGAGAAGAAGCCAGGGTCTACCTGGAACCGGCAGGTTTTACCGGATCTGCTTCCCGCGGGGGGGAATTGGGTTCCAACGGGCTCCTGCTGGATCCTGAAGGTAATCTTGTTCTTTGCCAGCATGGAGACAGGCGGCTCGCCAGAATGCTGGCCCCCCTGTCTGATCCTAAGCCTGAATTTGAAACAATTGTGGGTCTGTATGAAAGCAAGCCCTTCAACAGTCCCAATGATGCGGTATATGACCGGCACGGGAACCTTTATTTTACGGACCCACCTTACGGTTTGGAATTCAATATGGATGATCCGGCAAAAGCCATACCCTTTCAGGGAGTATACCGTTTCAGCCATGATGGCAGCTTGGAGTTGCTGTTGGATAGCATCAGCCGGCCCAATGGCCTGGCATTTTTGCCTGGGGAAAAGGAGTTGATCATCGCCAACTCAGATCCGGAAAAGCCATATTGGTACATTTACAAGCTTGATGAGGAGGGAAACCTGGCAAATGGCAGGATTTATCAGGATGCCAGTCAATTGGTGCAGGGGGAACCGGGGCTGCCCGATGGACTGAAAATAAGGCGTGATGGCGTCGTTTTTGCCACCGGACCTGGAGGTGTATGGGTTTTTAATCCCTCTGGGAAACTGTTGGGACGATTGAAAGTGGGGGAATTGACCTCTAATGTGGCTCTCAATAAAAATGAAGATGTTTTGTTTGTCACAGCAGACAGTTATGTAGTAAAAATTCCTTTAAGGTAAGGGACAGCAAATTTACTTCAAATGAATTTAAGTAAAGGTATTTTTTCTTTCAGCCGTTGTTTGATATTTTCCGGAAAGGCTTTTTTTCCCATGAAAATATCTGTCAACAGCTCACATCCCTTTTGACCGTATTTTTGCAGTAGCAGGTTTCTTAAGGAAGGCTGAGTATAAAATACCCAGGCCATGATGGCCGAAGTTTTTAATTCGGGGAGGAGTTTTTCTTCCAGTTTGTTCTGGTAAGCCACATGGGTGAGTTGATTATGCTCAAAATTTTCAAGGATTGCGTTGACTGCCAATTCTCCCGAATACAGTGCATTGGATATCCCCTCTGCAGTTAAGGGATCAGCAAATCCGGCGGCATCACCAACAAGAAGTACATTTCCTTTTGAAAACCCGTCTGTGCGGGGAGCGATGGGAATCTGAAAACCATGAGCGGTAGAGGACAGTATTTCCCGGATATTTAATTTTTTAAGGTAGTCCTGGTAAAAGGCTTTCAGATTAATTTTTTGTTTCCTCATGCTGGCAACTCCAAGGGATAAATGGTTTCCTTTTGGAAAACACCAGGCATATCCATGAGGCACTGCATCCACATCAAACCTGACTTTTTCGGATAACCTTTCAAAGTCGGTTTTGCCCACCATTACTTCGTATTCCAAAGCTGGGATAAGTGTCCTGCTCTCCTTCCAGCCTGCTATTTTTGCAGTGGGGCTCAGTGCTCCATCCGCAGCTATGAGGTATCGGGTTCGGATTTCACCGGCTGAAGTTTGCAGTAGGATGCCATTTTCTGTTTCTTCCAACCCGTTTAATTGGGTTTTGTCCCTGATATGGGCACCCTTCTCCATCGCTTTTTCCACCAATAAGGCATCAAATCCATCCCTCATCACCATGGTGATAATAGGATCGGTTCTTTTGGTTAAAAAATAATGGCTGGCATCCTCAAAAAAAACTTCCAGTTCATTGAATGTTTTCTCAACTACCGGAGAAATGTCAAAGGGTAAGCGGTTCCTGCCACGAAATACCAGTCCGCCACCACAGGTTTTATACCGGGGCAGCATTTCTTTTTCAATGATCAGTACTTTCACTTGCCGGGAGGCAGCCGTATAGGCAGCCATGGCCCCTGCGGGCCCTGCCCCTACAATGACTATATCAAAAGAATTCATGGATGCTGGAAATTAAATATCGTCAGGTTCTCTTTCAGGAATATAAGGACCGGTTAAGATAATTTTGTTTGCCGCCGAATTAAATTCATAATCGATTTTTATTTTATCCTGGTCTGTTTCATGAATGTTGAGACAGGCATTGTAATAAACTTTATCAAAGCCTAATAGGCAGGAACCCTTGTCTATTGATGGAGCTGCTTCCCAGGAAAGCAGCTTAATATTTTCTGCGATGGCTCCATCAGCCTTGGTATACAGACTCAGAAATATAGCCAATTCCTTCTTTTTTTGTTCAAAAATACCCGGGAGTGCGTTTTTTAATTCATTTTCTGAAATTGGTTCTGTCGATTTTAAAATCCATTGTTCTTGCATGCAAAAGGTTATTTTGTTTGAAACACCAATTTACCTATTCCTTTATCCACCCGATAGTCCATTTGTGAAAAATCATGTATTCTTACATGAAATCGACACGATTAAAATCATCATTAAACACACAGAGCAATGATTATTTTAATCGTCAAAGATTCCATGTGGCCATTAAAAATCAATTATAAACACATGAAAGCTAAGGAGGATTAAAAATAATTATTTAAATTGATTTCTTTCAGTATTGAGTTAAAAAGTCGACCCGAAAAATTTCATGCAAACCCATAGCCACTGCTACTTTACCTTTTATTTTTCAATCCCAATGAATCCATAGATCGCCTTAAAATAGGACTTTATTTCAGGATTACTTTTCCCATAAGCCGGAAAGAATCATTTAATAAACTATAAAATAAACCAAAAATAATGAAACCAATTGTTCAAATCAGTCTGGATTTAACCAACATTGACGAAGCCCTTGAAACTGCTGCACTTGCCATGCGGGCAGGAGTGGATTGGCTGGAAGCCGGCACCCCTTTAATTCTTGCGGAAGGTCTGCACGGTGTGCGTAAGTTGAGAGAGGCTTTTCCAGACACCCCCATTGTAGCAGATCTGAAAACCATGGATGGAGGTTATCTGGAAGCGGAAATGATGGCTAAGGCGGGTGCTACCCATGTAGTGGTGATGGCAAGAGCACACGAAGAGACCATCAAATGCGTGGTACAGGCAGGAAAAGACCATGGCGTAAAAGTAATGGGAGATAATCTGGGTTGCCCGGATATGGTCCAGGGTGCCAGGTTTCTGGAAGACCTGGGATGTGATTATATTGTCCACCATATTGGGTATGATGAAAGAAGAGGTATTGCAGCCCAGGGAAAACGCATGCCAAGTCCTTTGGATCAATTGAAGGAAATCGTGGAAGCGGTAAAAATTCCCGTGCAGGCTGTTGGTGGCCTGAGTCTGGAGCAGGCCATTTCGACGCCTTCATACGGAGCACCCCTGGTGGTACTTGGCGCACCATTGACCATTGACGCAGACGCTTTCAAAACTGCAGATGGAGACCTGGAAGCGTCACTTAGAAAGATATGTGATGCAGTACATGCACATGGTGATGTGGCTATTAAAAAATAAAAGTTTAAAAGTTTAACGGAATATCGATGAAATCAGCAGCGGTAGTAAATTATGCGGAAACCAAGGGTTCCGTGGAACTGAGAGAAATTGAACAGCCTGAAATAGGTAATGGAGAAGTATTATTGGAGGTGGCCAATGTAGGGGTTTGTGGAAGTGATTTGCATCAATGGACCGCCGATCATAGCTGGCCGGTCAATTACCCGGTGGTGCTGGGACACGAATTCGGTGGTAAAATCCTGGACATAGGTCCAGGGGTGGAAGGCTGGCATATCGGGGACCGGGTAGTCAGTGAAACTGCCGCCGTAATTGACCCTTTGAATCCCATGAGCCGGATAGGCTTGTACAACCTGGATCCTACCCGAAAAGGTTTTGGGTACGGAGTGAATGGAGCCATGACCAGGTATGTCAAAGTTCCTGCCCGTTGCCTGCATCATGTTCCTGATCAGGTACCTTTTGAAGAGGCCTGTTTAACGGAACCCTGTTGTGTGGCTTACAATGCAGTAGTTATGAATTCGGAGATCAAACCCGGCGACCGGGTCGTGGTGATCGGTCCTGGTACGATTGGGATGTTGTGTGCTGTCATGGCCAGGCTCAATGGTGCGGAGGTGGCAGTGCTTGGCCTGGAGACGGATAAGGGAAGACTGGAGATAGCGAAAGGGTATGGATGCGAAGGAATCATCGGGGATGCTACAGATTGGGCAAAATCCCGGGATGGACTCGGAGCAGACCTGATTGTCGATGCTGCTGGTGCCAGTGCCACGCTAAAAATTGCCATGAACCTGGTAAGGCCCAACGGCCAAATTACCAAAGTAGGTTGGGGGCCACAACCCTGTAATTTTTCATTGGATCCAATTGTGCAGAAAAACGTCCGGCTTCAGGGAAGTTTTAGCCACAACTGGCCTATATGGGAAAAGGTAATCGGCATGATGGGATCCGGGATGCTGGATGTGAAACCTATTATCGGAGGCGTATGGCCTGTTACCTCCTGGCTGGAAGCCTTTGAAAAAATGCACCATGGTGAGGTGGTGAAAAGTGTACTCAAACCGGTTTAGAAATGAGGTTGAAAGGAAAAGTGATCATCGTTACCGGTAGCACTACCGGAATTGGAAAGGCCATCGCCATTCGCTGTGCGCAGGAAGGGGCAAAAACTGTGGTCCATGGACTGGAAAAAGAATGGGGGGAGGATGTGGTGAACAGCATTGGAAAACAGCAGGCAGTTTTGCATGTAGAGGACCTTCAGGAAGAAGGTTGTGGAGAGAGATTGGTTGAATTGGCCAAAAAAACCTTTGGTAAACTAGATGCCGTGGTAAATAATGCTGCCTGGGTAGTTTCATCTGATTTTCAGTCCGTCGATAAATCCTTTTTACAAAAAGTTTTGACCATCAATACCATTGCTCCCTTTTTGCTGATCAAGGCGGCCCTACCAGATTTAGAAGCCAATAAAGGCAATGTGCTCAACATTGGTTCGGTCAATGCATGGAGTGGAGAACCTAATTTGCTGGCCTATAGTATGTCCAAAGGGGGACTGATGACGATGACCAGAAATCTGGGAGACAGCCTGTTTCGGGATCATGGAGTCAGGGTCAATCAGATAAATCCTGGATGGGTTTTGACAGAAACGGAGAAGGAAAGAAAGAAAGGTCACGGCCTTTCTGATAATTGGTATGAGCAGCTACCCGATATGTATGCCCCCGCAGGAAGAATCATTGCTCCGGAGGAAATCGCTGCAGGTGCAGTCTTCTGGCTTTCAGATGAATGTGGGCCGGTCAGCGGGCAGGTAATGGAATTGGAGCAATATCCGCTGATAGGGAGAAACGCCCCAAAAGATACAAGTACAATCAAATAATCAAAAGAAATATATATGCCTAAATTAGCAGCATTTCCCAAAGCCTATATGCAGGCCTTGTGCAAGGATGGTTCCATGAAGGTGGAGGAATGGATCCGCCTGGCAGCCAAATTGGATATTGATGGTCTGGAATGGTATGCAGGTTTTTTGGAAATGGAGGATCAAACCAATTGGCCCAAATTTCGGAAAATGGTCGAAGATACGGGTAAAGTGATACCTATGATGTGCTGTTCGCCAGATTTCACCCATCCTGATCGTAATTTCCGGGAAAAGGAAATCCAAAAGCAAAAAAACTGGATTGACATGACCCATACGCTGGGGGGAAGCTACTGTAGGGTGCTTTCCGGACAAAAAAGGCCGGAACTTAGCATAAATGAGGGGGTAAACCTTGCTTCAGAATCCATTATGGCCTGTATTCCCTATGCCGAAGAGCGGGGGATTACTTTGATTTTGGAAAACCACTACAAGGATGACTTTTGGGAGTATCCCGAATTTGCACAGAAAATGGATGTATTTTGTCAACTTGTGGACAGTATCCAACATCCAAATTTCGGGGTAAATTACGATCCCAGTAATACATTTTTGGCAGGGGAGGATCCGCTTGAATTGCTGGAAAAGGTTTCTCACAGGGTGGTAACCATGCATGCCAGTGACCGGTATCTCAAATATGGCACCATAGAAGACCTTCAAAAAGAAGAAGGGGGTGCTGTAGGTTATGCCAAAAGGTTGAGCCATGGAGAAATTGGAAAAGGATTGAATGACTATGATGCCATTTTCACTGAATTGAAGCGTGTTGGGTTTGACGGCTGGATCAGTATAGAAGATGGGGTGGATGGAATGGATCAGTTGGAAAGAAGCGTTTCCTTCTTAAAGCATAAAATCGATAAATTCTGGCCAGCATAAAAGGAATGGGATAACTGCCTTTCTGAACATCAATCTGAAAGGAACCAACTTACCCTGGCAGTACCTCTTATATGCTGGATATGGCATCATTTGCTTGACTGGTCATTTTCCCTAGACAACAGGGGTTTTTCAGGAAATCTTTTTTCCGTAATAACCTTCAACCCTGGCAGGATTTAAATAGTAAAAACATGAAAGCAGACTTATTAGTTGACACCCAATGCATACTGGCAGAAAGTCCCACCTGGCACAAAACGCAACAATGCTTTTTGTGGGTGGATATAGAAAAGGGGCACTTGTATCGGTATGAGCCTGTAATGAAAAATCTTCGAAAATGGGAATTTCCTCATCGGCTGTCATTGGTAATTCCCGACAAGCAGGGAAAGTACATTTTGGGCTTGGATGCCAGATTGGCCAGATTTGACCCTGAGACAGCGCATTTGGAATGGATCTGTGAAGTGGAAAAAGAGCGTCCGGAAAACAGGTTCAATGATGGTGCCTGTGATGGAAAAGGCAGGCTTTGGGCAGGAACCATGAGCACCAAATTTACCCAATATGCCGGAGGGTTGTATTGTGTGGACCTGGATCTGGAGGTAAAGAAAAAGGTTGATTTGGTGAGCATATCCAATGGGATCTGCTGGTCCAGGGATCAGAAAACGATGTATTACATCGATAGCCCGACACGAAAAATTCAGGCGTTTGATTACGATTTGGACACTGGTTTTATCAGTTTTAAGCAGGTCGTGGTGAGTATTCCTGAAGAAATGGGCACCCCGGACGGCATGTGTATGGATCAAAACGGGAAATTATGGGTGGCTCATTATGGTGGCTTTGGTGTATACCAGTGGGATCCCGAAATAGGTATTCAGTTAAACAAAATAGATGTTCCCGCACCGCATGTCACTTCTTGTGCTTTTGTCGGGCCGGACAATGATGAACTGCTCATCACCACGGCAAGGGAGAACATGTCTAAAGAAATGATCCAAAAATATCCCCAAAGCGGAGGCGTATTTATATGTAATATGCCGGTAAAGGGGGAGGTAGTTTTTGAAGCAGGCATTTAGAATTTTCTTCCTGGGGGTAAGTTGTTTATTCTGAAAAAAGTTTATGGACTCATTTTCCCTATCCGGGTAAAAGCCAGCCTTCCCTGTATTGGTGCCGGATATATTCCTGGATGGTTTCTTCTGCATTCAGGTCCACAAATTGACTGTTAAACCGGGGTCTGCCGTTTATCCGGGTGAAACCATCTGATTGTTTAACCTTGAGCCGGTCGTCAGGGGCAATATTGGTAAATCGCATATTGGGCCCGTCCCATGCCAGGGTTTTGTGCAGACTTTGTAGCCTGACTGCCAAAACTCCTAGTAGCACCATCTCGTTGAATGGTCCCGCATAGGCAAAATTGGCAGTTGATTCGGTACGGTTTTCTGGAGATTCTTTACAGGCCCGAATCCAATCTTGTTCGTGGGGGCCATCTTTATAGCCTTTCGCTGATGGAATGCGTCTGAGCCAGGGTTTTACCTTGGGCTCTCTGCCGGAAAGCAATCTCCTCCCCACGCCTCCTGATCCGCAAAATAAAGTATCTTTACTGCCGATAAACAGGCAACCTCCCAAACCATCTGCCATCAAGTCTGTTCCTTCCGGTAGTAATTCCGGGCGGAAAGGCAATAAGCCTCCGTCATACCAATACACATCCATTTCCGGTAGACTTAGCTTTTCCAATGGTTTTCTGGCCGGGAAATGAAATTTAACCTGTTCTGATTGTGGTGCACTTTCAGTATTCATGGGAGAAGAATGTCCTTCTATGCTGCTGGGATAACCCAAATTCAGGGCAGCATAAACCGGATCCAGTACATGGCAGGCCATGTCTCCAAAAGCACCGGTACCAAAATCCCACCAGCCCCGCCAATTCCAGGGGGTGTATATTTCATGATAGGGTCTATAGGGGGCCGGGCCAAGAAAAAGGTCCCAATTCAGGGTTTTGGGCGGAGAAAGGATTTCCTTTGGTCTTTCCAGGCCTTGTGGCCAAATGGGCCTGTCAGTCCAGGCATGCACTTCCCTGACCTCCCCAATTTCACCATTCTGAATCCATTCTATTACTTCCTTGGCATCAATCCCGGAATTGCCCTGATTGCCCATTTGTGTAGCCACACGGTGATGGCTGGCAAGTTCCGTCAGCAACCTGGACTCGTAAATGGAATGGGTAAGCGGTTTTTGGCAATAAACATGTTTGTCTAATTGAAGTGCGGTGGCTGCTATCAGCGCATGGGTATGGTCCGGAGTGGCTATCATCAGGGCGTCTATGTCCTTACCCATGGTGTCAAACATTTCCCTCCAGTCCTCAAATCTTTTTGCTTCTGGGAAATCTTCGAAACAGGGCTTGGCAAATTCCCAGTCTACATCACACAATGCCACAATGTTTTCTGATTTCATGGCATTCAGGTTGGGCCTGCCTTTACCACCAACCCCCACTCCGGCAATATTGAGTTTATCGCTGGGCGTGACATGCCCTAATCCGCTCACCACATGGGAAGGAACAATATAAAAGCCGGCGGCACCGGTGACACTTTTTTTCAGGAAACTTCTTCTGTTGCTATTGTCCATTTGGGGATATTGCTTTATCAATTCTAACCTCTTTATAAATGACCCTTTAACAAAGGCAATACCGATCAATCAGGGACCACTTCCACACACTCCACCCAATGTTTGGCTTTCCGGCCTGTAAAATGATCAATCTGGTGCCGGCAACTGAAGCCGCAAGCAGCCAGGGTTGCATTGTTAGGCGTCTGTGCAATGGCAGGAAAAAGAATTTCCTGTCCTATTTTCTCAGATATTTCGTAATGCTCCTTTTCGTAACCAAAAGATCCTGCCATCCCACAGCATCCGGAAGGGATCTCCGAAAAGGTGTCCTGATCAAGCAGCGCCTTTTTCATGGCTTGTGTACCATAAAGTGCTTTTTGATGGCAATGGCCATGCACCCATAATTGATCCGTTTTAGCTTTTAGCCTGACGGTCAGGTTACCCTTATCCATTTCCCTGGCCAGAAAAACGTCAATCATCAACACATGGGTTTTCAGTTTTTTTGCCAGGTTGTCATCTTCCAGCAGATCCGGGAAATCATCATTCAGGGCAGAAGCACAGCTGGGTTCACACACAATGATATCCAGTCCCTGATCGATATAGGATACTAACCCACTCAGGGTAGTCAGCCCATCCCGCTTCGCTTCACGGAGGAACCCATGGGATATCTTAGGTCGTTGGCAACACCCCACGTTTGCCATAATTACTTCATACCCACAATCATTGAGTAACTTTACAGCAGCAATACCCACAGTAGGTTCGTGGTAATTTAAATAGGTATCTGCGAATAAAACCACTTTTTTATCCGACTTGAATTGCCCTTTTTTGTTCTTATCATACCATTTAAAAAAGGGTTCAGGGGCATAGGCCGGAAGCTTTCGCCTTTGGTCAATGCCGGCAATTTTTTCCAGGCTTTTTCTGAAAAGGGTTGAAGATTGAATGGCATTGATAGGGGAAGCCAGAAAACCTGAAAATTTGCTGGCCATCACAGGGGCATTTTTGATCATTTTATCCCTTAAACGGGCACCATTCTTGTCAAAATAAATCTGCAACACATCGCTTTTCATTTTCGCCATGTCCACATTGCTGGGACATTCGGACTTGCAGGCTTTGCAGCTCAGACAGAGGGCCAAAGTTTCCTGTAGTCTTTCGCTTTCCAGTCCATTTTCATCCAGCTGCCCGGACATGGCCATTCGCAGGGCATTGGCCCTTCCACGGGTGGAGTGTTCTTCATCCCGGGTGGCTTTAAAACTGGGACACATGGTGCCTCCGATTAATTTCCTGCATTCTCCGACTCCTGTGCACATGTGTACCGATTCCTGAAAGCTTTGTTCGGTTTTGTACCTGAAATGGGTGTTTACGTTTCGATCCTTATAAGCCGTACCATACCTTAAATTATGTTCTATGCTTTGTGCCTCCACAATCTTTCCTGGATTCATCAGGTTTTCGGGATCAAAAAGTTGTTTTACCTGAATAAATGCCTGGTATATTTCTTTACCGAAAAACCGTTCATTAAAGGCACTTCTCACCAACCCATCTCCATGCTCGCCACTCCATGAGCCCCCATACTCCATGACCAGGTCGAAGGTTTCTTCCGCGATAGCCTTTAGTCGTTGGATATCTGCTTCCTGCCTTAAATCCAAAATAGGGCGAACATGAATGACGCCTACACTAACATGGGCGTACATGGCGACATCTGTCCCATGCTTTTTGCAAATTTGGAGGGTACGGTCGATGTATTCTTTCAGGTACTCTGTAGGAATGCCGGCATCTTCGATAAAGGGCAGGGGTTTCTTTTTACCTTTGATTCCTAACATCAAGCCCAGCCCTTTTTTCCTGACTACCCAGACATCTTCGTATGCCGGACCTTGAGGAAATAGGGGATAGGCATAGCCCAATCCTTGTTCCTGCAAATCTTTTATCATTGCAGTAGGCCGATCCATTACATCCTTCACGCTTTCTCCATAAAATTCTACAATCAGAATTGCTTCCGGATTTCCACTGATGAAATGGCAATGCCTGCTGGTAGTGAGGTTTTCCCGGCTCAGGTCTACTACTATTTTATCCAGAATTTCTACCGCAGAAGGTTTGTATTTGAGAATTGGGGTGACAGAGCCAACGGCATCCAGTACAGAGGAAAAATGTACCACACAGACCGATTTAAATTTCGGGAGAGGCTCCAGGTGAAGCTTCAACTCCAGGGTAGTAGCCAGGGTTCCTTCACTGCCGGTGATCAGTTTGGCCAGGTTCCATTGATCCGTATACACAAACTCATCCAGATTATATCCCCCCACCCGGCGCATCACTTTGGGAAACTTTTCCTTGATTAAATCCTTTTGCTGATCTATGATTTGCTTGAATTTCTTATAAATTTCTCCTTCTCTCGAAGGTTGTGTGGCGATTTGCTGATAGGTTTCAGGATCGGTATTTTTTAAATGCAACACACTTCCATCTGCCAGCAAAACTTTGGCAGCGATGATATGGTCAACCGTTTTGCCATAAATGATACTTTTGGTACCGGATGAATTATTGCCAACCATGCCACCAACATTGGCACGGCTGGAGGTGGCAGGGTCCACTGGGAAATGTAAACCCATTGGTGCCAATTCTTCATTCAACACATCCCGGACTTTGCCCGGTTGAACCCTTACCCAGCTTTCTTCCGGATTGATTTCCAGGGTTTGGTTCATGTATTTGGAAAAATCCAGGATGATGGAATGGCCTACCGTCTGTCCAGCTAAACTGGTTCCGGCACCACGGGGTAGAATACTGAACTTCTTTTCTCTTGCCCAGGCAACCGTCATCCTTACATCGTCCTCACCCTTGGGAAGGATTACCGCCAAAGGCCTGATCTGGTAGATGCTGGCATCTGTGGCATAAATGCCCAGGCTAACGGCATCCGTCAATACATCTCCTTGTAATTGAGCCGTCAGCATTGATAAATCCGGCCTGGTTTCTATTTCGGGTACTTGCATGGAAGGTTATTGTCAATTTGTTCAAAGATATTATTTTTTGTGGATTGATAACAAATACAAATATTTTTATCCAGGGTCTTTGTCCCTTTGATGAAAAAATTGTTTGAACTTGAAAAGACATATCGTATTTTGTGGCTTAGTCCGAAAAATGAAGGGTATTTGACACCCATAAACGAGATCAAAACCATGAATATTAAGAACGATAACCGCCGTAAATTTTTAAAATCAACCGGTACTGCAGTAGTAGGCAGTTCCCTATTTCCCTTTGGCTTAAGTATTTCACCTGCTCAGGCAGCACGAAGGGAACCGCTTAAAGTGGGACTGATTGGTTGTGGGGGTCGGGGTACAGGCGCAGCAGCCCAGGCACTAAAAGCTGATAAAGACGCAGTATTGACCTGTATGGGAGACATATTCTCTGATTATTTGGAAGAGTCTTTCCAGTCTCTCAAGAAAATAAATCCCGAGCAGGTAAAAGTGGATGGAGCACATAAATTTGTGGGCTTTGATGCCTATCAAAAGGTTTTGGATGCTGGAGTGGATGTGGTGATTCTGACCACACCGCCGGCTTTCAGGCCTGCACATTTCAAAGCTGCGGTAGATGCAGGAAAGCATGTCTTTTGTGAAAAACCTGTAGCGGTAGATGCGCCGGGGGTCAGGAGTGTTTTGGAAACTGCCAGAAAGGCCAAAGAAAAAGGGCTCTCTGTGGTATCCGGATTTACCTTCAGGTATGACTTTCCCAAAAGGGCTTTGTTTAGCCGGATACTGGATGGCGAAATAGGGGATGTGACCACCGTATTTACAGCCAGAAACGGTGGGGGGCTCTGGTACAAACCCAGGCAGGATAACTGGACCGAGATGGAATACCAACTGAGAAACTGGTATTATTATGACTGGTTATCCGGAGATTATATTGTGGAAATGATGGTGCACAGTCTGGATATGATGTCCTGGGCGCTGGGTGACCGGCTGCCTATACGGGCCACAGGAACAGGAGGAAGGCAATCCCGAACGGAGGAACAATGGGGAAATATTTATGACCATTTTGCTATCGAATACGAATACGAGAACAATATCAAAGGGGTTCATTTTAGCCGGCAGCAAAAAGGTTGTTCCAATACAAACAAAGTGGACATTGCCGGTACAGAAGGATTTGCTTCGGTGGACATAGGAAAAAGGGTTCATGCCACCATGGGTGCCAATCGATGGGATTACGATGGGGAATACAATAACCCCTATGAAACCCAGCACGAAGAGCTTTTTGCTTCCATCCGGGCAGGACAACCCATGAACGAGGGAGAATTAATGGCCAATAGTACCATGTTGGCTGTATTAGGGCGTATGGTAGGGTATAGTGGTCAAACCCTTACCTGGGAAGAAGCCATGAACAGTGAGCATAAACTCGGGCCTGCTGCAGAGGATTACCGTTGGGACCTGGTGGTAGATGTGCCTCCGGCAGCTGTACCGGGAGTGACCAAAGTCGTATAATTAATAAACCAAAATAGACCTTTATTTTATGAGGAAATCCGGAAATTTAAGCGCCCTACTGCTAATTTATTTTTTTTCATGGTCTGGATCAGCTGCCCAGGATTATTTATTTGATTTTGGAAAAGAGCAGGATCTGAATGCTTTGGTCCAGGGTAAAAGCAGTGATGAAAACCCAATGAAATGGTTTGATGTCAATACAGGCGAGGATACCTGGAGATTTGAGGGAGACGAATTGGTCTGTGAGGGCCTTCCCATCGGTGTGATCCGGTCTGAAAAGCAATATGAAAATTTCATCATGTATGTAGAATGGAAGCACATGGAAGCCGGAGGTAATTCGGGTAGCTTTGTCTGGTCTTCTGCTGTACCTGGAGATAACCGACTCCCGGATGGGGTAGAAGTTCAAATGCTTGAATTGGATTGGGTCAACCAAAACAAAAGGGAAGATGGAGAATTGCCACCCATCGCCTATGTGCATGGTGAGCTTTTTGGAGTTGGTGGGGTGGAGACCATTCCTGACAATCCCAGAGGAACACGAAGCAAGTCCATTGAAAACCGCTGCCTGGGTAAAGGAGAGTGGAATACCTACGTGGTAGTTTGTGTAGATGGGGTCATTAAGTTGTCTGTCAATGGTAAATTTGTAAATGGGATCCGGCAATCCAGCCAGAAAAAAGGATACATCTGTTTGGAATCTGAGGGGGCACCCATTCATTTTAGAAAACTAACCGTAACCTCTCTGCCTCCGGGCGTTACTTCTGCCGAGCAGATTGCTCCGCTATTGTCTAATCCTTAATGTTTGACTGTAACGATGGTGAAAGATTTATCTGAATTCCATGAATTGCTGACGGATTTGTTCGATTGGCCAAAAAATCAAGGTGAATGGGAAAAATACAGACTTAGCCCTGAGCAAGTTGAGTTTTTTAAAGAGAATGGATATTTGTCTCACATCAAGCTCCTGGAAACCTGGCAGGTAGACAAGTTGAACGAAGAGTTGGAAGTATTGACTGACCCTGAGCACCCTGGTAACGAGCTGTTTTACGAATTCAAGTCCAATGAATCCAATGATCCCAATAAGGTTTTGTTTCATTCATTGGGTCATTGGAGGATTAAGGAGGGATTTCACGATATTTTATGGAACCCGGCTTTTGTCATGGCAGCCAGCCAGTTACTTGAAGAAAAATCCGTCAGGTTCTGGCATGATCAGTTGTTTTGTAAGCCGGCCAGGCATGGTGGAGTAGTGGCCTGGCACCAGGATTACTCTTACTGGACCCGTTCTGTTCCCATGCAGCACCTTACCTGCTGGGTGGGATTGGATGATGCGGATACCCAAAATGGCTGCATGCATTATGTTCCGGGGAGTCACCGCTGGGGTTTGCTGGATAAACCTGAATTAGCGGGAGACATGGAAGGATTGATGGATTACCTCAGCGAAGCGCAAAAGAAGGAATTTCAACCCATACCCATTGAAATGAAAAAGGGCTTTGGAACCTTCCATCATCCACTGATGGTTCATGGCTCTTTTGAAAACAAGTCCGATAGATCCAGGCGGGCTTTTGTACTGAATGTCTTTGCCGATGGAACTCAATCCAATACTCATGAGGAATTATTGGCCGGTGTGCCGGTCTTTCCTCCCGGAGCAAAATTAAAAGGCCGGTTTTTTCCACTATTATTAGATAGGGAAAAGGTTTTTTCAATGGTTTAAGGCTGCTATGCAAATTCATTTGAAAAAGATGAAGCCATTATGGTTTTGGATGCTTGGATTGGGGTTGATTTTTTTGGTCTGGGCAAGTTTGTACCTCTTTAAATCCCAACCTGAAAGTTTGGCCGGTATTACGGTTCCGGAAGGATTTATTGTAGAAGAAGCCACCCTTGATGGTTTGGTAAAATATCCCATGTTTGCTGTATTTGATGATCAGGGGAAATTGTTTGTGATGGAATCAAGCGGGCAAACGGAAAGCACGGATGACATCCTGGCAAAACCCGACTTCCGGATTTTGTTATTGGAAGATAAAGATGGAGATGGTGTTTTTGACCATAAAACCATTTTTGCAGATAGTTTACCTTTTCCCATGGGAGGAGTTTACCTGGATGGAAGCCTCATTGTGACCCTTTCTCCGGATCTGGTAAAGTTTACGGATAGAGATGGGGATGGAATGGCAGATGACAAGGAAGTACTGCTTTCTGGCTGGTCCCTCAACCATAATGCAGCGATTCTCAGCGGACCATTTTTGGGGCCTGACGGTTGGCTATATCTGGCAGATGCCAGGCGGGGATTTGATATTTTAAGCAAAGAATTTGTTCATTTTAAAGGTAAGGGAGCCAGAATCTGGCGCTGTTTGCCCAATGGTAGCCAGCTACAACAATTTGCTGGAGGAGGATTTGATAACGCCATTGAATTGGCCTTTACGCCTTCTGGTGAGGTGTTGGGTACCATGACCTATTTTACCGATCCCAGTGGGGGTTTCAGGGATGCCTTGATGCATTGGGTGGAAGATGGGGTTTATCCCAAGCCACATCCGGTGATTCAGGAGGATAACCTGGTCAGAACCGGGGACTTGATGCCTGTCATGCACCAGATGGCCAGGGTTTCCCCTTCGGGCTTGATGCGGTATCAGGGCTCCCGGTGGACTCCTGATTTTGATGGAGATCTCTTTCATGCAGAGTTTAATACCGGAAGGATTGTTCAGACCAAATTGACCGCCCAGGGGGCCAGTTTCAATACCGAAAGTTTTCATTTCCTGACTTCTCAACGCCCTGATTTTCACCCTACAGATGTTTTACAAGAGCCGGACGGCAATCTTTTGCTTGTGAATACAGGTGGTTGGTTCATTGCAGGCTGTCCTTTGAGCCGTACAGCCAGGCCGGAAGCTGTCGGCGGTATATACAGGATCAAAAAATTGTCTGCTAAAGGGGAGGCAAAAGACCTCTGGGGAAAAAACATCCCCTGGGAAAATCTGACTATGGGGCAATTAGCCGGACTGTTAGAAGATCCCCGATCCAGGGTTGCCGAAAAGGCCGGAGAATACCTACTTCAGGAGCCGCTGTTGGCGATTCCTTACCTGAACAGCCTAATGAAGGAACATCCTGATGCGCAGGTCCGTACAAAAGCGGTTTTTCTATTGTTCAGAACCCAAAATCCAAGAGCATGGAATCAAATATTAACCGGATTGAATGACGAAAGTGATCTGGTAAAAACAGCTGCAGCACGGGTGCTGGGTATGGCAGAAGTAAATACAGCGGTGGATGCACTTCTGGCAGTTTTAGCCAATAAGCCGCCCCTACCACTTGCCAGGCAGGTAGCCACAGCCCTGGGGCAAATAGCATCTCCAAATGCCACATTGCCTCTTCTGGAGGCACTGGAGAGTCAACCTTATGACCGGTATTTCGAACATGCGGTTATTTTCGCTTTGATTCAGATGAAAAATGAAGAGCAACTCCTGCACTTTTTGGAGACTAATGGCTTCAATAGGGCTGCTTTGATCGCTTTGGACCAAAAGGGTTCTGATAAATTAAAAGAAAAGGAAATTGCACCTTACCTGATGTCCAGTGACAGTGTAGAACAGCATACTGCCAGTTGGATTTTAAAGAACCATCCGGAATGGGACCAATCATTTATGGGTTTTTTGAATGCCTGCCTGGATAAAACAAACTGCAAGGAATCAGCTGTGATGGATTTATGGCCAGGTTTTATCAACCATTCATCGGTACAGGCATTTCTTACCAATCAATTGAAACAGACAACGGATGAGAAAACGCTATGGTTAATGAACATGCTTCAGGCCCATCCTCCAAGGGATCTCACACCTGCTTTAAAAGAAAGCCTGCTTGGATTGATGAAAAATGGTGGCACCGCCATCAAAGAAGCAGTTATTCAGCTTATTGTTGACCTGGACCTATCCGACTTCAATCCCTTATTGACCGATTTGGCCCGCTCAGACACCTTGGAAACATCTCTCCGTTTAAAGGCATATCAATCATTGATCGGTAATGGACACAAGGTAAGCGATGAGGAATTTGAATGGATAGTCCGGCAGTTCTTGACCGAGGACCATCAGCATACCCGGCATTTGTCTGCCAACCTTGTCAGAAACCTGAATGTGTCTGCCCCAAGGTTGGGATGGATCATCAGGGAAATTCTTCCACAGGTTTCTGATGGGAGCATATATTACCTGTTGGAAAGCCTTCCGGAAATTAATGATCCGGAACTTTTGCAAGCCTTGGAGCGAAACCTGCTGGACAGGAAAGCAATTTGGGACAAGCTTTCCATAGGCCTGGTAAAGGAAATTTTTCGTGAGGATGGTAAAACCCTGCTGGATAGTCTGACCCAACAGCAAGACGAAAGGCTGGCACATTTAGATAGCCTATCGATGGAACTTTTGCCTGCTGATGTAGATAGGGGAAGGGAAATATTCTTTGGAAAAGGGACCTGCGGAAGCTGTCACGCAGTAGCAGGAAGGGGAGGGGTTTTCGGTCCTGACCTTACCAATATCGGAGAAATCCGGAGCCGGCATGATATTTTAGAAGCGATTCTCTATCCAAATGCAAGTTTTGCCCGGGAATTTGAAACCATGGCTTTAAAAACAGAAAGCCAAAGTTTTCTTGGAATAGTTAAAGGTTTGGAAGAAGGCCGGTATGCTTTGGCCGTGGGACCTGGAATTGTACGCCAAATAGATGAAGATGAGGTTGTAGAAATGGCTGCTTCCAGCCAATCCTTGATGCCTGCAGGCCTGGAACAAGGGTTGGAATTGCAGGAATTGAGTGATTTAATGTTTTATTTGGAAGCTTTGCCTGATGGTTTATACCATAAAGAATAAATTGCCTTGCCTTCACCACATTTAGGTTTCTATCACCTGTTTTTTTCAAAAGTGGTTACCTGGGATAAACCGGTTTCTTTCTCCCGGAGAAAGAATTGTCGGGAAGTTCCTCTGGTTAAAAGAAAATTTTCTAAATTGGACTAAATGTATTAAATAACAGGAAAATTAAATTAATAAAAAAACAATAAGCATGACCCAAAAAAAAATAAAAATCTTAGTAGTCGGCTGTGGCAATATGGGAGCTTCCCATGCACTGGCCTATCACCAACTTGATGGATATGAGATTGTAGGCCTGGTATCAGGAGGAAAAACAAAGGAGGTACTTAATGAAAAACTAGGGGGAGGCTATGCGCTGTATGATGATTATTTTAAAGCTATGGATGCTACCAATCCGGATGCGGTGAGTATTTCCACTTATCCGGATACGCATGAAACCTTTGCTGT
Source organism: Cyclobacterium sp. SYSU L10401 (assembly GCF_010993705.1). GTDB lineage: Bacteria > Bacteroidota > Bacteroidia > Cytophagales > Cyclobacteriaceae > Cyclobacterium. The sequence goes on from NZ_WOFO01000003.1 coordinate 139,092, forward strand.
TGATGCTTTTGAGAGAGGTTGCCATGTATTTGTTGAAAAACCTCTGGCAGATACGGTGGAAGGAGCCAGAAGGGTAGTCAATGCGGCCCGTAAAAACAATAAAAAACTGGTAGTGGGCTATATTCTGCGGCACCACCCATCCTGGGAAAAATTCATTGAAATGAGTCAGAAGCTGGGGAAGCCCTTGGTGATGCGCATGAATTTGAACCAGCAAAGTGAAGACAAAATGTGGACCTTGCACCGAAATCTCATGAAAAGTCTAAGTCCCATAGTAGATTGTGGGGTACACTACATTGATGTAATGTGCCAAATGACCCGGTCAAAACCCGTTCAGGTATATGCCATAGGGGCCAGATTGACGGAAGAAATTCCAGCGGGTAATTACAATTACGGCAACTTGCAGATTAGGTTTGAAGATGGATCTGTCGGCTGGTATGAGGCTGGCTGGGGACCCATGATCAGTGAAACGGCATTTTTTATCAAGGATGTTTTTGGCCCGGCAGGCTCTGTATCTATTGTAGCCAAAGAGGCAGGAGGAAGTGGAAAATCGGACAGCATCGAAGCCCATACCAAGACAGAGTCTTTATTGTATCACCGCTCTGAACTGGACAAGGATGAAAAATTTGCTCATGAAGATGAATGGGTTGATTTAACAGATGAGCCGGACCACAATGCTTTGTGTAAACGCGAACAGGAATATTTTCTTCAGTCTATCCATGAAGATACTGATTTGAGTAACCACATGGAAGATGCTGTCAACAGCCTGCGAATTGCTTTTGCATGTGATGAGTCGGTCAGGACAGGTAAGGTGGTGCCTTTGTAAATGGGCTCCTGACCATTTACTTCATTTTCTCATCAAATTTTTGATTTATTCTTTTATAATGGAATGGTATGACAGAAGAATTTAAGCCTGAGCATTTTCAGGTTGGCATCATTGGACTTGGCTTGATGGGCAGTAGTATCGCAGCTTGCATGTTGATGGCCGGGCACCCGGTAGTTGGTGTTGAGCTGCTGCCTGAGGCCTTGGAAGCAGGTAAACAAAGGGTAAGAAATCATTTCAAATTGGCCGCTGAAAAAGGGTTGATTCAGGATGATGTAGCGGATTATCTTAAAAACTTTTCTGTTTCAGGGGATTTAAAGGCCTTGAGTAAGAGTCAGCTGATCATTGAGTCAATTAAAGAAGATAAAAAATTAAAAGCGGGTATATTTCAGGAATTGGATGGAATTGTAGGTAAAGAAACCCTCATTACTACCAATACCTCGGCCATTCCGATTACAGCCTTGCAGCAGTATGTCAGCAACCCTGGCAGGTTTTTTGGTTTACATTGGATGGAACCTGCTTATACTACCCGGTTTTTGGAAGTAATCTGTGGTGAAAAAAGTGACCTTGAAAAAGCACAATTTCTTTATGATTTGGGTGAACTGTGGCAAAAGGAAACAGTATTGGTTAAAAAAGATCTTCCGGGATTTATTGCCAATAGGTTAATGTATGCCATGTATCGGGAGGCCATGCACCTGGTGGATGGGGATTATGCGACAGTAGAAGACGTGGACAGGGCCTGCAGAAATGTAGCGGGGTATTTTCTGCCCATGATGGGCGTATTTCGCTGGATGGACTTTACCGGCATTGGCAGCTACAGGGAGGTAATGAAGGACCTGTTTCCTACCCTGAACAACGATGCTACTCCTGGCAAGGTAATCAATGATATTGTAGATGCGGGAGGAAAAGGGATTTTTAATGGGCATGGGTTTTATGAGTATACCCCTGAGGAGAGGGAAGTCTGGCAGGAGTTATACAATGAGTTTTCCTATGAAATAAGAGAACTTACCCTGAAGTATCCTGCAGACATTATCCAAAAGAAATTGGAGGAAAAAAAGGCCTTGCAGGCATCCGGGCCCGCAAAGAAAAACCAGGAAGATAAAAGTTAATGCAAGGCAGGCTTGATGGGTAGGTTTTTGATTACTTCTCCTTCAAAATCCATCATTTGGTGCAAGCGATCGTAAACGGTTTTTTCATCAAAATATTCCAGCGCCAGTTCTACATAAATGTTGCCATGTTTGGCTTCTGAGGTCCAGAGGTTTTTGTAAAATTTCTTCAAACTCTCATCGTCCTGGGCTTCAGAGACCATTCTAAACCTTTCACATCCCCTGCATTCCACAATTGAGCCCAAAAGCATGCGTGAAAGAAACCTGCTTTCGGGAGTTCCTCCATGAGTCAATGGCATCAATTGCCGGATATATGGATCCTCTTTCATTTCTTTATTCAAGGCCACTTTTCTTTGTTGCATGAGTTCAAAAACCTGTTGAAAGTGCTCCAGTTCTTCTATGGCCGTCTCGATCATTTCCGGAATGATTTTCTCCCTGTCTGGATATTTGGCTATCAGAGAAGTAGCCATGGCAGAGGCCTTTCTTTCGCAATCTGCATGGTCCTGAAGAAAAGCCTTAAAATCACCCATGACGGCATCCAACCAGGCTTGGGAAGAGGAAACTGTAAGGTCTATGGAGTATTTCATAATGGGAAAATGGAAATTTTGCAATCAAAGAAAACAAATGTAGTATTTCTTTTTCATTTTTGTAGTTCCTGAGCTATACCCGACCCGACAAAATCCATGCAGGAAATAATCAAAACCTACACCAATCGATTTCAGGTAAAACCACCCTTTTTCCAGGATGTACCTGCTGTGGACCTATGCCTGGTAGTCGTCATACCCGCCTTTAATGAACCAGATATACGCAGTACCCTCGATTCTTTGCAACATTGTAAATGCCCGGAGGGCACTGTTGAAGTCATCATCGTAATCAATTCAGGGGTCGGTGCAAATCCATCCATTATGGAAACAAACCAGCAGACGGTTGACCAAATTGAATCCTGGAAAAGCAGGCAAGAACAAGGATTCCTGCAGATAAGAATCATACGGGAAGAAAGACTGGCCGCCAACAAGGCAGGAGCAGGTTGGGCGAGAAAAATAGGGATGGATGAAGCCCTGAGACGTTGGGGTTTGCTGGGCAGGGACGGACCTATCCTGTGTCTGGATGCTGATTGTGAAGTTTCTCCGGATTATTTTCAGGCGGCGCAAAGAGGATTCAACAATCCTTCCATCAATTTGGCCCATTTCCAGTTTGAACACAGGTATGAATTGGAACCGGACCAGCAGCTTAAAATGGGAATAATTCAATATGAACTGCACCTCCGTTGCTATATCCAAGGCCTGAAATGGGCAGGTTATCCTTTCGCCTGTCATACCGTGGGCTCTTGCATGGCGGTAAAAGCTGCTGCCTACGCCAGGGCGGGAGGGATGAATAGAAGAAAGGCAGGAGAAGATTTTTACTTCATGCATAAATTAATTCCGGTGAATGAATTCACCTATTTAGCTGCCACAGTTTACCCTTCCTGCAGGCTGTCAGATCGGGTTCCATTTGGTACGGGTAGGGCTCAGTTGGAGTATGTGGCCGCAGGGATGCTTGAAAAGCTAAGTTATCATCCGGATATTTACCGTAATCTGCAAGCCTTTTTTTTGCAGGTTCCGTTGCTTTACTCCCATCAGCCAGGAGCATTACCGCTTCCAAAACCCATTTTGGAATTCCTTCGTGGCGTCAATTTTGAAATGCAGGTTTCGGAAATAAAAAGTCAATCCAATGGCGAATCTGCCTTTTTCAAAAGGTTTTGGCAGTGGATGGATGGATTTATGATCCTCAAATTGACACACCATTTAAGGGACCAATATTTCCCTTCCCTTCCGGTTCAAGTGGCTGGCAATGAACTAATGTCTCTAATTTGGACGCATCCTAAAAAGCTTGACTTACCGGATTTACTGGAAGCCTTCCGGAATTCAGACCAAATTTAGTCGTCCAAAAGGTCAACCAATACAGAGATTTGCTGGTTTTCTTCGAGATTGATTTCAAGCCCTTCCATCAATTCTTTCCCCGTGTAAGTATGCCTGGTTTCGCCCTGAGGGAAGGTTACCTGGTATTTTTTATCCGGAGAAATGGTAAACCATTCCGGAAATTGATTGATCCTGGGGTAGTCCAATGGCAATTGAAAAATCTTTTGGTGCCTGGGTGCATCAAAATTGATTTTTCCCTTCCAGGGTTCCTCGCTAAGGAGGGTAAGCAGTATGCCATTTTCTTTTGGAATGGCACCCAGATACAATTGCTTGTGCCAGGGACTTGCAGTAGCTCCCTGACTTTTCCAAAGGCAATACATCAGGGTAGTCCTGGCAAAGTTCCCGTCTCCATGCCAACCTTCAATGATGCCATTTCCACGGTAGGCTGCCGTGCCGCTTCTGTAGGCTGAATCCTGAAGGGACCACATGTGTTGGGTTTGGCTGTCAATCCAGGTAGCTGTCTTACTGCTTTTTTCCCTGTTATATAAGTTGAGGGCGGATTCTATAGCATCTGCATAGCCATCTGCACTTCCCCTTTCCCAATCGAAATACTCGTATTGATCCAAATTCCCGAGGGCTTTTAAAACAGCCGTTCTGTATGCCTCATGTTGGTCCAGTAAATACACACCATAATAGGCATTGAAAGTATAGCCAAAGGTATCGGCAATGCCTTCATCCAGAATTTCCCCGGTTTGAGGGTTTATTTGATTGTAAAAAAGCCCATGGCTGTTGGTACCTACTTCCAATATGCGATCCAGCATGCGATAAATGGCCGGCTGGTAGGCTGATTTCTTATCCGCTGCTGCGAAAGCACTGGTAATATACAATTCACATAATCCTGAAACGATCTCACATCCATGATCCCGAAGTCGCAATACCTCAAAATCATCTGTAGGATGCTGCTGGCCAAGTAAATAATAGTCCCCTAGTCGTGTGGCCCATTCCAGGTATTTTTTATCACCTGTCATCCAGTATACCCTGGAAAGCACTTGCAACAATTCACCATTAACTTCTACATTCAATGAGGGAATCAGGCCAAAGGGAGTTTCGTATTCGGCATGCTTCCAGATATCATCTACCAGCCCGATCATCCGGTCCGACCAGGCTGTTTTTCCAATGTATTCTGTGAGGGGTAATAATCCATCTTTCACATACTCTGAGGCTCCGAAAATAAGGTCATCTTTATTTAAGGTTTCCTGTTCAAACCCTTGTTTCGAAAAAGAATAAGTATCTGGAAGCCTGTCCAATCTATTCGTTACCTTTATCTCGGTTTCCAGTATTTGCTTCATTTGGCCTTGGTACAAGTCACTGTCCAGAAGGGCTGCAGTCATAACCATGAAGGGATAATTGTCAGCTGCAGCGTCTTTGGCATTCCAGATATCCTGGCTATCTCCCAGATTTCGAGGGATCAAACCCGTTTCGGGATCGGCATAAGCCAGCCAGTCTTTGACAAAATTCAGGCTTCTACTATATCCTTCATGGGCCAGGTAGCCATTTTCCATGGCTTTTGATACCTCTTCCTTTGCAGGAGGATCTATTTTCTCCTTGCAGGATCCCAGATACCATCCTATCAGGAAAAAAGCAAATAAAAACCATAGACGGGGAAAGGCTGAACGGCGGAAGTATTTCATATTGGATTTATTGTAAGATGAGTCCTTTTTCGAAATTGGCCCGGATGATTTGATGTGGAACAGATTGGCTTACGAAATAGGTGCCTGAAAAACTTTCTTCGTAGCTCTCGGCAAATAAAGGATTGGTCAAACCGTTGAATTGAACTTTAAGCTTGTACGCAGGCTTGCCCTGATACGTCAGGCTTTCCTCAACCTGGACCCAGGCATGAATGTAATTAGGTTTGATCAGAAGTCTTTCCTGTCCTTCTGGCTGAGCATAATTCATGGTGGATGTGGGAATTACATCAAAAAATGCCAAATCTGTTTCAAATCCCACTGTTAAAGGAAGCTGGCTAAGGGTACCATAGAATTGATAAATATCAATCAAACCTGCATTGGGTATTTTCAATGTTTGCACGCCCTGAGCTTCATTTGATGCGGTTATGGTGATGCTGTCACTTTCGTACGCAATTACTATTGCCGTATTGTTGAAATCAAATGACCTGGATTCCGGAAATCCGTCTTCTGTTTTTATATTTAATTCAACAGGAAGTAAATCCAGTCCATCTGCGTTCAAGGCAGGTATAAAATCCCCAGATCCTGACGTCAGGGCATATTTTTCAGCCTCCCTAAAGCCACTGATGGTCTCGACCAAAAATGGCTCAAAATCGTCTGAAATGGTAGCTTCAGTACCCAGGTTACTTGTTTCAAACAATTGTAAAATAGCTGTTTTGAGCTGAACGGTGTCGCTGGTCTCATCAAAATTTTTAAAAATTTCCATAAAACCGGCATTCATTTGTTCTACCTGTTTGTAGGAGAGCCTTTCAGTAAGGACTGGTTGGTTTTCCGGGTTTTCCGGGGCCTTGTACCGGACAAGAATCCGCTGCAAACTGTCTTCGCTGTTTTCCTCCTGAAAATCAATGTTCCATATAGGTAAGTTTTCGAAAGAAAAGGCAAGGTCTTTTCCCCAGGAAGCCTGATCCAGTTTTTCAGGATTATTTACAATTTTCATTTGATCGATGGTAGGCTGATTGCCTTCAAAGGCATTGTTTGACAAGGGTAAAAGGGTAGGAATTGGTTTGGGGTCGATTAATACAGAATTACTTGTATAGTTGGCTACTGGAGTCAGTTCACCAAGATCCAAAGAATGGATATCAAAAGGAGTAGTTTTGAAAAATGAATTTGAAAGCAGGTTTTCGGGATTCAGAGCGTATTTATGGATGGTTATGGTCTCTTCGGGTTTTCCTTCGATTTTGTAGATGTAAAAGGCCCCCCGGCGATCGGTGCCCTCATTGGTTGCAAAAATTCCTGGCTCCCCCTGATAATCCCGGATAAGGAATTCGAAGCTTTGGTTCATTGCTGTTCCCTCAGCCAACCCGGAACCTTTCAATAGGTTAGATGTAGGTATATAACTGATTTCTCCTGATGTAATAGGAATTGGACCCTCTTTAGTGAAAATTTGACCATCAAGATCATTTATCAAAGGCATGGGAACATCCTGTTGGTCAACATTTAAGTGGATGACAATTTGTCTTCCTGCCACTTGAGCGAAGGAAATGTTTCCTTTGACACTTACTTTGTTGTTTTCAATTTTATATAAAAAGTCTTCATTTGATTCGGCGGAAGAAAAGTGAGCGTCTTCCAATAGGGGAATGCATGAAGTAGGGTAAAAACTTTTTCTGTCAATGGTTCCTTTCCACTTTTCATCCACGTTCAGGGGTTTTTTTAGCACCAATTCATTCCAACGAATGATTGGCGTATTTAATGCCGTCAAAATGTCCGGAAGCAAGATGTAAATCCGTTCTTTTCCTCCTGGAAAGATGCGAATTTGATTTAGAGGAATTTTGACCGTTTTTTCCGGGGAAGTGATTTCTAAAAAATTGCCGTTCGAATCAGGTGTGGCCATTGGTTCGGGACATGGCTGAGCACTGGCAGTAAGAAACACCAGAAAATATAATGCCAGGCTTAGCATCAGCACTATGGAGTATCTATCAGGCATATTTATCGGTTTAGGGTATACCAATAATCAAAACACCTTAATTTAGCATTATTTGATCAAATAAAAAATCTTCCTTAAAATAGAGACATGGACTTCGCCTGATAATAATAGAAGACAAACTTGTTCATCCTTTTCTGTACCTATTTCAGGGGGAACCTGCCTGACCAAAATTTCTTTTTTAATTCAGGAAATATTTGATAGAAAGGAGGTAGCCATTAGGCAATTACTTACAGGGAATCCAACCAAAGACTTACTTTTTCCTGAAATGAATGACAATTTTGCCGGTCTTCCGCTATAAAGCTATTGCTCTCAAGGGATCCCAACACAGTATCTCTTTCATTAAGATCCTGGTATACCATGTTTCTGAAATTATTGTCATAGTCTTTTTTCCTCGAATTCAGGATTTGTTTTGATAACCATGACCTGAAAGACATAGCAGCGACCAATAATTTTTTTAAATGTTGATCGGTAAATTCCTCCGGTTTAATTTCCTCAAGAGCCAAAATCAGGGATAAGGCATGTGTAGTTTTTGATTTTCCGTATGCTTGCCCCAGTTTTTGATACGCTTTGTGAAGGGCAGTCCAACTGCTGATACTCCCTTTCTTTATTGAGGCGACAAGATTTTCCAGGTCAGTTTGCCGGATCATTTGTCCACCCACATTAATCCATGATTCCAGAGTACTGCTTTTGGATAAAAGCACCCGGATGTCCCTGGCGGACGGATATGAGTCTTGAATTGTATTTTCAAGGAGGCAATAAATGGGATAATATTGAAGGATTTGGCGATAGATCCGGTAGGCTTGCCGAACTTTGATTAGCCGAACGTTTCTGTTGCTGTTTTCCCAACCTTTGGCGAAAATATCCAGGCGGTCAACAATAGGGTCTTCTGAGACAAGTAATTCCTTACCTTTTTGACGGACCATTGCACTGTCTGCGGAGGTTTTTGGGTGGTAATGTCTGAAATAGGCAAGACCACACAAATCTTCAAGTATTGGCAGGCTTTTAAAAACTTCCATCATACTATCCGGTCCTAAGTAATGAAACTCCAGTTTTTGTATTGGGACGATCCGCTTGTCCCTGTCCTGGTATTTCCAGGCATTTCTAGCCAAAGCATACATGTTGTACAGGAACCAATAGGCAGGCATGATGGTCAATTCATTGTTGTGTACATCATTGCTGATGAGTGAAAAAGGCAAGGGGATGTCCATTTCCGCCGGGTAATCTCCCTTGGTAATCAGATTGAAAGTAGCAAAGCGTGAATTGTGCTTCAGGCTGACACACAATCCCGGCCAAAAACCCCTTCCGGCTATCAGCTCACCATCAGCTCCCCTTGAATTGTGGTTTGAACCTACCGTTGCTCCGGCTGCCATATTGCTTTGGCCTTGTACCAATGCGGCACAAAGAAATGAATTGTTGTGATGCTGCTCATGGGCAGGGAATATCAGGGAGTTCAATACTTCACAACAGGAAATGGTGGCATTAGAACCCAGATAACTGTTGATCAGCCTTGCCCCATACTTCAATTGGGAGTGGGAAGCCATGAAAAAACGGACAGCTTTTACACCATAAAAAACCGTACAACCCTCACTGACGATCCCATTTACCAATTCGCAGCCTTCCCCGATTTGGGTCCCGGATTCGGGAGTCGAATGAATGGTCAGGTTTTTCAATTTGTTGGCTCCCTTGATATAGGCATCCGAACCAATCCATACATCCTTGAGGATGAGCGTATTTTTTATGATGCAGCGGTCTCCCACCTTTCCGTAATAGCCTCTTTTGTGGTCAAATGCTTTTTGGGTAAAATCAAGAAATTGACTTTGTAAGACCAAATCTGCCCGGTACCTGGACCAAAGCCAGGCATCTCCCGGCAACATACCGCTAAATGGGGCTACTTTGCGACCTCCGTTTTCATTGCAAAGCTCCAACCAGATCCTGACTTCTTCTGTTTCCCCTTCCTTGACGATGCCATTACCGAATTTGGCATGGCTGGTAGTTGCCATTTCATTGATATTCACCAGCACTACCTCATTTCCCAGGATGTAGTGTGACAGGTAGTGGACATTATCGATGACCACATTGTCCCCAATATCGCAACTGATGATATGGCTGTTATAAATCCCAACAGGCATTCGGAGATTATGGTATTCCAGAAAACAGGGTTCCAGTTTGCCGATACGTACCAGACCAAAAAATTTACAATTTTTTACGAGGTCCGGGTTAAAGGCATCTGCCACCAAAATTTTATTCCAATCGTCAGATTGATTCCGGTTGCGAACGAGCAATTCGATTTCCTGGGCATTCAGATTCCTGTAGCTGGTTTCCGACCTGTTTTGCTTGTTCCTTAAATGGTATTCATCCTTTCCCTTAGGCAGAAATTGTTGATCAATAAATTGATAGCCCAGGGCAGATAAAGGGTGCCGGGTAATTTTATTCATGGCTGCGTGTACAATTTGGTTATTCCACAGTTACGGATTTGGCCAGGTTTCTGGGCTTGTCTACATCCAGGCCTTTGGCCAGACCAGTGTAGTAGGCCAACAATTGCAAGGGGACTACACTCAATAGGGGAGCCAGGATTTCATCCGCAGCCGGTACGGTTATGGTTTCATCAGCAATCTCATGGAAAACACTGTCATTTTCAGTAATGATGGCCAAAACCTTCCCTTTTCTGGCTTTGATTTCCTGGGCATTACTGACCAGTTTTTCATGATAGCTGTCCCTGGTAGCTACAAAAACAATGGGGAGCCCCTCTTCTACCAGTGCTATAGGACCGTGTTTCATCTCAGCGGCGGGATATCCTTCCGCATGGATGTAACTGATTTCCTTAAGTTTTAAGGCACCTTCCAAAGCAATGGGAAAATTATAGCCTCTGCCCAAAAAGAGAAAATCTCTGGCATCCTTGTATTTCTCTGCCAGGACTTCAATTTCTTTTGCCTTTTTCAATACTTCGCTGATTTTTTCCGGAATTAAAGCGAGTTCATTGATTAAATGCAGGTACCGCTCTTTGGTGAGGGTGCCTTTGGAATAGCCCAGCTTTATGGCAATAAGATAAAGAACCGTTAGTTGGGCTGTAAAGGCTTTGGTGGAAGCTACCCCAATTTCTGGTCCGGCATGGGTGTAAGCCCCTGCCTGGGAAAGTCTGGCAATACTTGAGCCCACCACATTCACTACCCCGAAAATAAAAGCTCCCTGGTTTTTTGCATTTTCCAGAGCGACCAGGGTATCTGCGGTTTCCCCGCTTTGTGAAATGGCAATGATTACATCCCCTGGATGGATCACCGGGTTTCGGTACCTGAACTCTGAAGCATATTCCACTTCAACAGGAATGCGGCATAGCTCTTCAAAAACATACTCCGCCAAAAGCCCTGCATGCCAGGAGGTACCGCAGCCCACTAGAATGATGCGATTTGCTTCCTTCAAAATCCCCTCATGCTTGTCGATTCCTCCCATTCGAATGGTTCCTGCTTTCGGGTCAAGCCTTCCCCGCAAACAATCAAAAACAGCAGTAGGCTGTTCAAATATTTCTTTTAACATGAAATGTTCATACCCTCCTTTTTCTATGGCAGCCAATTCCATATCTAATTGGGTAATAAAAGGAGTTATGCGTTCGTTTCCAGGATTTTTTAATATGAGTTCATCCGGCTTTACGATGGCCATTTCATAATCATTGATATAGACCACCTCTTTGGTATATTCGATAATGGGCGAAGCATCAGAGGCCAGGAAATGCTCATTCTTTCCTATTCCTATTACCAATGGGCTTCCCTTTCTGGCAGCAATCAGAGTGTCTGGATGATCCTGATCCAGCAAAATGATGACATAGGCTCCTACGATCCGTTTTAAAGCAATCCTTACGGCTTCTTCCAGGCTTTCTGCATCGTTTTGGTAAATGTCATCAATAAAGTGAAGCAACACCTCTGTATCAGTATCACTTTCGAAAACATATCCCTTGCTGATCAATTCCTTTTTGATGGGAGCAAAATTTTCTATGATACCATTGTGCACCATGGCCAGTTTTCCGGACGAAGATCGGTGGGGATGAGCATTTCTATCAGAAGGTTCACCATGAGTGGCCCAACGGGTATGCCCTATACCTGCCCGGGCATGAAGGTTTTTGCCTACCAATGAAGCTTCAAGTTCAGCCACTTTCCCCTTTTTTTTATAAACCTGGACTGTCTTGTCCAGCAGCGCCACGCCGGCACTGTCATAACCCCGGTATTCCAGTCTTTGAAGACCTTTTAGAATGATTGGATAAGCTTCTCGGGAACCAATATAAGCAACGATACCACACATATGAAAATATCAAAATATTATTTTATAAAAGTAATTTAGTATCTATGAGATCGAAATTTAATAAATAAAAAGTAATAAAAACAAATGCAACATTTGTCTGAATTGTTAAAAAAATGTAGAAAAGTAAATAGAAAAAATCTAAATTTTCTTTCCAGAAAAAAAGTTAATTTAAAAGTTTAAAGATTGATGAAAGCGTGTTCCTAAAATTAATTTTGATGCATAGAAGGATGCTTTTCCTTTAAGAATCCTGTCAGCAATGTTGAAAGTATTTATTTTCAAAATACTCTAAATTTTTTTCAGTTTCCGGATGTAAAGGGATTGACCCAGTTTTTGTAAAGCTGGTGCAACTCCTTCAGAATTTCCGGGTGGTCCGCAGCAAGGTTTTCGGCTTCGGTGACATCTTCTTCCAGGTTGACCAGGTAAAGTTTATCTGCTGCTCCAAAATTCAGGTTACCGGTGGGGTCATTGGGATTGCCTAGTAATTTCCAGGGTCCCTTTCTTACGGCCCAGGGATGGTTTTCATTGTCAGGAAAACCGGTTGCCCAATACATGACATCATGCGGACTGGATTCTTTCTCGTTTAAAATCAAGGGCAACAAGCTTTTGCCATCAATTTGCTGATCAGTCTCAAGCTTGATATCAGCCATTTCTGCCAATGTAGGTAACCAATCCACGCTGTTGGCCCAATGGGTGCGGCTTTCATTTTGGGGAAGCATAGCAGGGTAACTGATGATAGCAGGAACGCGTATACCTCCCTCCAGCATACTGAATTTGGCTCCATTGAAATCTCCTGCATCCCCTCCACCGAAAAAGGCCCTCTCTTCTACGCTGTGTCCATGGTCAGATTGGAAGACAATTATCGTGTTATCTAATTTTCCTGTGGCCGACAGGTGCTGGTAGACCTCCCCAATCAATTCATCCAGCGTAGAGACAAAGGCGGCATATTCTTTTCTGGGGCTTTCCAGTTCACTGTATTTTTCCAACCATTTTGGGTTTCCCTGATAGGGGTAATGAGGCATGTTGATAGCCCAAAAGGCAAAAAAGGGCTTTGCGTCATTTTCTTCGATAAAACCTTTCATTTCCGAAACCATCAGATCACCAAAAAACTGCCCGGGTCGGTAAACTTCCTGATTGTTTTGATAGAGGTCATGTAAATTGGGTCCACTCCAATAAAAAAAATGGGAATAATTATCTATGCAGCCCCTTTGGTGGCCAAAGAAATAATCAAAACCTTGTCCGTTTGGAAGCTTTTCCGGGGTATGGCCTAAATGCCACTTCCCAATCAGGCCTGTTCGGTAGCCATTGGCTTTAAATACCTCGGCAAGGGTGATTTCTGAAGTAGGCAAACCAGATTTTCCTTCAGGATCTACATGAGGAGGGGCTACATTTCCAAAAAGGCCGGCATTAAAATTGTATTTTCCCGTCAATAAGGAAGCACGGGAAGGAGAACAAACAGGGGCTCCTGCATAAAATTGGGTGAATTTAACGCCTTTTTCTGCCAACAAATCCAGATTAGGGGTCAGTATATCTGTTGAACCATAACTGCCTAAATCTTTATACCCCTGATCATCCGTAAGGATAACCAACACATTTGGCTTTTCCTGGGCGTGAAGACTATGTGAAAGTATTCCGGTCAATAGCAATAGTGCTAAGATTAATTTCAACATTTTAAACTTTTTTTTATTTTAAGAATTAATTTAATCTTTATACAAAATAATATTAAGTTTACGATTAAACTTTTTTTCACATGGAAAATGTAAATATATTCCTGATTCCAACTTCCGGTTTAGGGAACAGAATGAGGGCAATTTCTTCTTTTATATACTTCAAATCCCTGCTTAATGCTGATTTAAAGGTTATCTGGATCCCTGATAAGGGCTTAAATATTGGTTATCAGGAATTATTTCAGAAGAGTTCTGAATTCGAATTGTTAGCGCCTGAAGTTAAGTATAAATTTTTCATTAACCGTAAATCCCTTACCGAAAATAATTTTCCGGTTATCCGTTGGATTATAACCATTTACCATAAAATTCTTTGTAGGGTATTGGGGTTTGATTGTCTGTTAATGGATAAAGATGTCAAAAAAGGTGTCGATCACCTGAAAAAAATCTGTGCACATAAGAAAAACATTCTGGTGATTACGGGAAATCAATGTTTGGACTACCAGGATGGGTTCCGCTTCTTTGTTCCAGCCCAGGAAGTCGCTTCCAAAGTAAAAGCTGCGAGAGAAAACTTTAGGGACCATATGATTGGCATACATATAAGAAGAACAGATCACAAAAAAGCCATTGAAAATAGCCCAGTTGGGCTTTTTGAACAGAAGATCGAAGCTTATCTGAAAGTAAATCCTGAAAATTTTGGAGCCTTTTTAGCTACTGATGATCCTGAAACAGCTGAATATCTACAGTCAAAATTTCCGGATGTAGTGGTGACCTACCAGAAAACTTTTGGTAGAGATACCAGGGAGGGAATGGTTGACGCTGCTGTGGAAATGTTTTTGCTGGCAGGGACTAAGAAAATTTACGGATCATACTGGAGTTCCTTTTCAGGTGTGGCCAAGAGAATTTACGGTACTGAGATTGAAATCCTCCATGTGTAAGCGTATACTGCCCATTGTAGGCGATACCTTTCTTCAGAATTTATTTAAAAGCAACTGGTTTTACGAAAATAATATTTAAATGAAAATTGGATTCCTTTCTAATACGCTGTTTTTATTATTCATTTCCATTGCTTCTTTACCAGCACAGGAGCAACTCGTCTGGTTCGACCCATTGGAGTCGGGCAAGGAAAATATAGTGCACGGAAAAGCAGGTGCTGCGTCAGCGTTTTCCAGGTTACCGGACTCACTGATGAATGAAGTCAGGGAGCCTGTCTGGAGGCTTTCCAGACATGCGGCAGGTCTCAAGTTGAAATTTTCCACCGATGCAAAAAAGATCACCGTCAGGTATACCGTTTCGGGAACCCATGGCATGCCGCACATGCCTGCTACAGGGGTAAGTGGTTTGGATTTGTATTCCAAAAACGAGGCAGGTCAATGGATTTGGGTAAAAGGTACTTATTCCTTTGCTGACACCATACAGTATGAATTCCTTATTAATGATATCAAGCAGGAGGATAAAAACTTTGACCTTTACCTGCCACTCTACAATGAGGTTTTGTCTATGGAGGTAGGCATACCGGGAGGCGCCACACTTGACTTTCTGTCAAAGGATCCGTCTGAGAAGCCGATTGTGGTGTATGGAACTTCTATAGCGCAAGGTGCCTGTGCTTCCAGACCGGGAATGGCCTGGACAGCTATTCTGGAAAGGAAAGTGAATCATTCGCTGATCAACCTGGGTTTTTCGGGGAATGGTCAGCTAGAAGAACCTTTAATTGAATACCTGGCAGGAATTGAGAGCAGCATTTATATTTTGGATTGCCTGCCAAATTTAGTGCGGGATACTTTTGGGGAAAATGAGGTTAAGAAAAGAATTTCCAATGCTGTACGTTATTTGAAAGAAAAAAGACCAGATACCCCCATTATTTTGGTTGCACACGCAGGCTATACCGATGACCTGATCAATATGGAAAGGAAATCAGCCTACCAAAAGAGAAACATTTGGTCAATGCAAGCCTATAAAAAGTTAATAAATGATGGGTTTCAGGGCATTTATTATTTGGATAAGGATGCCATAGGACTCGAAATGGACGCTACCGTGGATGGTACTCATCCTTCCGATCTGGGTATGGATCAATATGCCATCGCTTATGCCGCTCTTGTCAAGGAGATTTTAAAATAGGGTATCCTGAATAAAGGAATGAAATCAATAATTAATTACTTATTCAAAAAAACAGATCAAATAACCAACTCCTTTTTATAGGGACTTCGGTAACTCAGTCTCCCTGATCCATTTTAGGATGTGAACATTGCAGAAAGAAGCCGGGCTGAATGTCTTTGCACAGGCATCGGCTAGCCGGTAATGGTTCCTTATTTTGGAGATGAGTTGTAAGGATTTACCGGCACTAATCCTATTCATGGCAGGGAGGTTATTTTGGTGGATCTCATAGTCATCTTAAGGCTGTAAATTCAAAATCTTCCTGGCATTTTCCCGGTATACTTTTTCTAAAACCAGTGGGGAAAGGTCAAATCCATGCATGGCCCAGTGGTAGGAAGAAATATTTCTGTCATAAAAGTGTTCGTCTGCTGTCTCTAAAATTCTTAGGGTAGTTTTGTACATGCCTTCACTTATTCCCATATCTGTGCCATAAACCAGCCGGTCTGCATACCGGGTATAAAATTTATTTACGGTTCTGGGAATGGATGCGGTTTCTGCATATCGGGCACTGTTATCGGCATATAGATTGGGGTATTTGTCAAATAGCTCACCTAACAAGCTAAGGTCATAACTGGAATTGGCATAATGGCAGGCAATAAATGTTGTTTCAGGATTTTCTGCCACCGCATTTTCCAGAATCTTCAACATGCCCTCATGATCCACTATTCCTTCCTGATCATCAAGTCTCCATTTGAAGGCATTCATTAGTCCATCATTGCTGGTATCCATGGTTTGGTACATCCAGATGGGTTCGGCTACATGAATACTAATAGGCATTCCCAAGTCGGCGCATTTCTGAATCAGTGGTTTCATTTTCGGATCATCTATGTGCATTCCAAATGCTTTGGTGGGTCTGGAATAAAACAAGCCTTTACCCTTATCTCCCAATTCACCTACTCCTTTTGCACCGGCAGCAAAACACCTCTCCAGTTCTTTCACGGCTGCAGGTCCAAAATCTTCCGATTCATAGCCGGTATAATCAAAACCACAAAATAGGATAAACCGGTCCTCGTATTTTTTATACGCCTGCACCAGGGAATCAAAAGCTGATCCGGTCTCATAGGTAAGGAGGACGGTTTTATCTATGCCTACCTTGTCCATGAGCTGTACCCACTCATCCAGCTGTGCCTCTGATTTGGCATAGGGGTGTGCATGCATATCGATGATGGGAAAGGCAGCCTTCTCTACCGCAGGACCATGGCTATTGTAAATAGATTCAGGTTTGTAATCTTTTAACAGCAATGTATTGACCTGGTTATCCGGAATTTGTTCAGCATCAGTAGAATTATCTGCTTTCTCACAGGAGAAAAAACTCAGTAAAAAAAACAGGAAAATGATGTGCGGTTGTGAATAGCGTGTCATATTGGGTTTAGGAGACATGATTGGAAGGGTGTTTTTTAATCAATTTTTTGGGTTAGCAGATAAAAGCAGCCCTTAGCGAATAAGAAAAATACACAAATATTTTAAATTTACCCCTTTACCATTCATAATATTTTCATGAAGTACTGTTTGAAGCAGTAAATTGAAAAGCTATATTTGGCTTCCATCCTTTTATGGCTGGACCACACATGTAGTCATTTAAACCGAATATGGCCTCAAGCCCAAAATTAACAGACCAAAGGCTGGGTTCTTTGGATGCTTACCGGGGGATTACCATGTTTTTATTGGTAGCGGAATCCGCCTTGATATATCGTGCCCTACTGGACATGTTTTCAGAGGGAAGCATGGGGTATATGTTTTTCCTTCAATTTACCCATCATCCCTGGAACGGTCTGCGGTTTTGGGATTTGATTCAACCTTTTTTTATGTTTATTGTAGGGGTAGCCATGCCTTTTTCTTTAAATAAAAGGCTTTCCTTACAGGGGGATAGAAGCAAAGTGACAAAGCATATTTTAAGGCGTTGCGGGCTATTGTTTCTATTTGGTACGGGGCTGCATTGTGTTTATGCGGATGCCCTGGTGTTTGAGTTATGGAATGTACTTACCCAGTTGTCATTTACCATTTTGCTGACCTATTTTCTAATCAGGTTACCATTCAGGGTTCAACTGATTATTTCTTTAGGCTTGCTGGCATTGACCGAATTCATGTACCGCTTGTATGATCCTGCTGCACCTTTTGTTAAGGGAGAGAATTTTGGATCTTTTACTGACCTGCTGCTCATGGGTAAAATTAATGGCGGGGGATGGGTAGCTATCAACTGTATTCCAACAGCGGCTCATACCCTCTGGGGGGCCATGTGTGGGAATTTGTTGTTGTCGCATCAATCCTCGTCCAGGGAAAAGATTAAATATTTTGTACTGGCAGGTCTGGGCGGTCTCCTGATAGGCTATGGCCTGGACTGGACCGGAATCACACCCATCGTTAAAAGGATCAGTACAAGTGCTTTCGTTTTTGCTTCAGGAGGATGGGCCGTATTGGCCCTGGCATGGTTTTACTGGCTGATAGATGTAAAAAAAGTAAAAAGCTGGACTTTCTTCTTTATCATTGTAGGCATGAATCCGATTTTCATTTACCTTTTTGCTCAGGTTTTGGGGCATGATTGGTTAACAGGTTTTGTAAGGATTTTCAATTATGGGGTATTTGGTGCTCTGGGCCTTTCGGAGAATTTATTGGAATTATTGAATGCGACAATTACCTTAGGGATCATGTGGTACCTTTGTTATTTTCTATATCAGAGAAAAATATTTTTTAAAATTTAGGAATGATCTATATAAAAACCTTATAAATAAAATTAAAACTAATTAATAGATATCAATATGAGTAATCAAAGGAGAGCGTTTCTAAAACTCTCCGGCCTTGCCGGAATAGGAATGATGGGAACCGGTTTTACCGGACTTTCTCAGGAAGAACAAGAAAAAGTGCTTGTTCAAAGTAAAAAACAACATGCCCAGAGGTTTAACATGTGTGGTTATGCTGCCCCTAAACTGGATGTGGTGAGGGTAGGAGTGATCGGTCTGGGTATGAGGGGTCCGGGAGCTGTCAATCGTTTGAGTAAAATTCAGGGAGTGGAGATCAAAGCTCTGTGTGACCTTAGGCCTGAGATGGTGGATAAGGTAATGAAAAGTCTGGAAGGTACTTCTCATGAGCCTGAGACCTATAGCGGGTCCACCTATGCCTGGAAGAAAATGGTGGACAGAGATGACCTGGACCTGATTTATATTGCTACACCCTGGGAATGGCATACCCCTATGGCTGTATATGCCATGGAAGCCGGCAAACACGCCGTTTCCGAAGTGCCAATCGCTATTTCCCTGGAAGAATGCTGGCAATTGGTGGAAACTTCTGAGCGTACCAAAAAGCATTGCATGCAATTGGAAAACTGTTGCTATGATTTTTTTGAACTGATGACACTAAACATGGCGAGGGATGGTTTTTTTGGAGACATCATTCATGGGGAAGGAGCTTATATTCATGATCTTTTGGATTTAAATTTTCAAAAAGATTCGGGTTATCAGGAAATGTGGAGATTGAAGGAGAATTACAGGAATGGAAATATTTACCCTACACATGGATTGGGGCCGGTCTGCCAGATCATGAATATCAACAGGGGAGACCAAATGGATTACCTTACCTCCCTATCCAGCAATGACTACCACATGAGGGCCCGGGCAGAAGAGTTGGCTGAAACGGATAATTTCTTTTCCTCCTTTGCCACCAAGAATTTTCGTGGAAACATGAACACCACTCTGGTTAAAACCAAAAAAGGTAAATCCATCATGATTCAACATGATGTCAGCTCTCCTAGGCCTTACTCCAGAATTCATTTGGTCAGCGGAACGAAGGGTATGGCCAGAAAATGGCCGGTTCCAGGGATATCTTCCGGCCATGGGTGGATGAAGGATGAAGAAGTAAAAGAGCTGGAGGAAAAATACACTCCCGAAATCGTCAAAAAAGTGGGAGAAATGGCAAAAAAAATCGGTGGACATGGGGGCATGGATTTTATGATGGACTGGCGATTAATTGACAGTCTAAGGAATGGTCTGCCTTTGGATCAGGATGTTTATGATGCAGCATTATGGAGCTCAATCACCCCATTGAGTGAATGGTCTGTTGCCAACAGGTCCAATTCCATTGATGTTCCGGACTTTACTGCAGGGTCCTGGGAAAGCAACCAACCAGTGGAACTTACCTTGAAAGGTGGTGGTACCACCGGCGTAAATGCTTGAGCGTAATAAAAAAGCTGCGAAACAGGAAATTTCGCAGCTTTAATTATTCCACATAAAGTACCAGGCCTTTCAAATAGGAGGTCTCCTGATGGAATAGGTTGACCGGATGATCAGCTCCCTGTGATAGCTGATGTAGGATTTGTGTTTTCCTTTTCGCCTCAAGACCTGCAGCTGTTATGGTATGTGTAAAAAGCTCCCGGTCAATCACCTGAGAACAGGAAAAGGTAAATATTATCCCGCCGGGTTTTATTTTTTTAATGGCCAGGGCGTTGAGCCTTTTGTAAGCCTGTACAGCATTGTGTCTGGACCGGATGTTTTTGGCAAAAGCAGGAGGGTCCAGGATGATGACATCGCATTCGACCTCATTTTCCTGCAGGTATTTCATGACATCCGCCGCCACACAGGGATGGGTATTGGGATCATAACCATTGATCTCCAGGTTGTTTTTACAAAGGTCAATGGCCTCTGAGGAAATATCTACGGAAGTGACGGTAGTAGCACCTGCCTTCAGCGCATAAACAGAAAAACCACCGGAATAGCAAAATGTATTGAGCACCTTTTTCCCTTTGCTGTATTGCTGAAGCAATTTTCTGTTGTCCCGCTGATCTAAAAAGAAGCCCGTTTTCTGACCTTTTTCCAGATCTATTTCAAAGGATACATCATTTTCCAAAATGCGGATGGGTTGTTTGGTTCCATATACCCACTCATCCCCTGGTCCAGCTTCCCAATGCAAGGCTGCTGCACTTTTGTCATAAATGGCATGGAGGTCCTTACCATAAAGGGCCATAAGAGCATCAACTATCCCCTTACGTTGTCGGATAATACCTGGATGATGCCCCTGAATCACCACATTTCCATTGTAGTAATCAATAACCAGGCCAGGCAGTAAGTCTCCTTCCCCATGTACCAGACGGTAAGCGTTGGTGTTTCCTTTTGTTTTATCAAAAATTAATCTTCTTAATTTGAATGCTGCAGAAAGTTTTTCCAGCCAGAAGGAAGTGTCAATTTCCTGATCTTTGAAGGATATGATCCTTACCATGATTGACCCGGGAGAATAGAAGCCAATACCCAACACCTGGTTTCCAGAATCCAAAACTTTAACCAGTTCACCCTCTCTTAAATCAGCAGGTTTATCTTTAATGGCTCCTGAAAATATCCAGTGATGCTTCCTTATGATAGAGATTTCTTTTCCCTTTTTTAGCGTAATTTCAGGGTAGCTATCCATGATGATTTAATTTAGGTTTCAAATTAGATACTGCAATCATTCCCTTGATACTGATGCCCAATGCGTCCAGTTGCGGACGAAGTGGTAGGTGAGACAGCTGAAAATAAAAAGGCATATATACCCCCATTCCACAACTTATGGGCCAAATGCCACCCAAAGGAGACGCTTTCTTCCCATACACTCCGGCAGTTTGCAGATTGAGTAAAGACACCAAAAGGAAAACGAAACTCCTCAATCAAAGCATAATTATTGCTTTTCCAAAATGCAAGAATCATGGCTATCAGGGTAACGGCAAAGAGGCAGACTAACCAAGAGGTCCAGAGCCATTCACTTTGCATAAAGTCACCGGAAGTTTTTACCAGAAGGGAAGAGCCTGCGTCAATAGCGATGGTTCCCGGCAGGTAAACGAAAATCAAGACCAATAACAAGGGGCCTTATTTATTTTTCTGATACATTTTTTCGCGCAGGGATTTGATCTCCGGGTCTTCCAGGTAAGATTCATAATCCATTCTGCGGTCTATGGTGCCATTTGGGGTAAATTCGATGATGCGGTTGGCTACAGATTGCACAAAGGCATGATCGAATGATGAAAAGAGAACAGTGCCATTGAAATCGATCATGGCGTTGTTCAGGGCGTGGATAGATTCCAAATCCAGGTGGTTGGTAGGTTCATCCAAAACCAGGAGATTTGGGTTTTGGAGCATCATTCTTGAAATCATGCACCTTACTTTTTCTCCTCCCGAAAGGACGGAGGCTTTCTTAAAGGACTCCTCTCCGGTAAATAACATCCTTCCTAGAAAAGTCCTGACATAAGCTTCTTCCTGATTTTCAGAATACTGACTTAACCAGTCGATTAATTTCAGGTCCGAATTAAAGAAAGAAGAATTGTCATTGGGCATGTAGGCCTTATTGATGGTTACTCCCCATTTGAAACTCCCCGACTGAACAGGGATTTCCTCCATAATGGTTTGAAAAAATTTGGTAACAGCCTGTTTGGTTCTGGATAGAAAGGCAATTTTATCTCCTTTATCCACCATCAGGTTGACATCGGTAAAGTAGGTTGTTTCTTCCTTTTTTAAGGCCAACTGATCGGTTAATAGGATCTGGTCTCCGGCCTCCCTTTCCGGTTTAAATATAATGCCAGGATATTTTCTGGTGGATGGCTTGATTTCGTCCACATTGAGTTTTTCCAGCATCTTTTTTCTGGCAGTAGCCTGTTTGGATTTGGCAACATTGGCAGAAAACCGTTCGATAAAGGATTGCAGTTCCTTTCTTTTTTCTTCAGCTTTTTTATTTTGGTCAGCTTTTTGTTTGGCGGCCAACTGGGATGATTCATACCAGAAGGAATAATTTCCGGAATAGATGTTTATTTTGCTAAAGTCAATATCCACGATGTGGGTGGCTACCACATCCAGGAAATGGCGGTCATGAGAAACCACAATGACCAGGTTTTTAAAATTAATTAAAAAGTCTTCCAACCAGCCGATGGTTTCTGCATCCAGATCATTGGTAGGTTCGTCAAGAATTAGGATATCCGGATTTCCAAACAGGGCCTGGGCAAGCAATACCCTCACTTTTTGGTCTCCAGAGAGGTCTTTCATTAACTTCCCATGAAGGTTTTCACTTACACCCAATCCTGAAAGTAACGCAGCTGCATCACTTTCTGCATTCCAGCCATCCATTTCTGCAAAATCAGCCTCTAATGTTGCCGCCTTGTTGCCATCTTCTTCCGTAAAATCCTCCTTCATGTAGATGGCATCTTTTTCTGTCATGATTTCGAATAACTTGTGATGCCCCATGATCACGGTGCGCAGTACCTCTTCTTCCTGGAAAGCAAAATGGTCCTGAGAAAGAACAGCCATTCTTTGCCCGGGAGTGATATTGACCATTCCTGTGGTGCTGTCCATTTCTCCGGTAAGAATTTTCAAAAAAGTAGACTTTCCTGCGCCATTGGCACCGATGACTCCATAACAATTGCCTGGAGTGAACTTTAGGTTTACATCTTCGAACAGGGTCCTTTTGCCGAATTTGAGGGATAAATTATCTACTGAAATCATTGTATTTGGCTACTGAAAATTTAACAAAGCGCAAAGTTAAAAAAATAATCCAGCATCACCTATTTTCCCTTGCTCTGGAAAGGCAGGGAGGAAGGCTTTTTTCTCCAGGTGTACAATTCTCCCGTAGAATGGAAATGGAATAGAAGGACCATTCCTGCAACCCAAATACAACCAGCCATCAACATGACCATGGGCATGGCGGTACCATTGTGAAACAGACTTACCATAGCCGTCACCAGGCCACCTATGGCCATGCGCATAAAGCCCATCATGGCGGAAGCACTTCCGGCATTTTTTGAGAAAGGGGCAAGAGAAATGGCAGCAGCATTCGGGACGCTCAGACCGTGACCAGTAAGGAAAATAAACATGATGCCAATCAATACCCAAACATTGAAAGCTTCAGTCCATACCCCGACAATGATGATCAGTCCTATGATCAATTGGTAGGAAAGGGCGGTAATAACAATGGTCCGATTGCTAAAGTGATTCAACAATATATGGTTGAGTTGGGTTGCCCCGATCATGGCTATGGACAAAAAAGCAAACAGCCATCCATATTCTGTAGCGGTTAATCCATAGATATTGATGAATACATCCGAAGAACCGGCGATATACGCAAATGGTGCTGCACCGGCAATGCCACCCACCAGGATGTAAGTAAGAAATTGCTTGTTATTAAGGACTTCTATGTACTTTTTAAATACCTGCACAGGCCGGAGAGAGAGGTTCCGGTCGGGTTCCGCTCCGTCCGGTAATTGCCATTTGCAGGAAATGATAATGCAGGTACAAATAATGGCCAGTAAAATAAATAACCAGTGCCAGTGGAAATGAGCAGCAATATATCCACCCAGGGTAGGGGCTATCATGGGGGAAACGGCAATCACAAGGGTTAGCATCGCTAAAGTCTGGGCAATTTTGGTCACCGGGAATAAATCCCTTACCAGGGCCTGAGCAGCTACCATTCCTACACATCCCCCGATGGCCTGAACGAAGCGCATGGCTATGAGTCCTTCGAAAGAAGACACGAAAGCACAGGCCACGGATGCCCCTACATAGATCCAGAGGCCTGCATAAAGTGGTTTTTTTCTACCAAATTTATCGAGAAGGGGGCCATAAAAAAGCTGCCCGATGGCGATGCCAATAAGATAACTGGTGAGGGAAAGCTGAACGTTTGAAATGCTGGTTTGCAGGTCTTTTGCGATAGCCGGAAAGGCTGGTAAATACATGTCTACCGAAAAAGGGCTGATTGTGCTCAGTGCTCCCAATATCAAAACCAGTATAAAATAATTCTTTTGCTCCTTCATTGATAAATGCAAAAATAGACATTTAAGCGATAAAACCGGGTTTCAGCATAACAACGTTGAAAAACCTAATAGTTGAATCCCGAAAAATGTATTTTAAATAAAATAAAATGTTTTTTAAGATTGATTCTTTTAGGTAAAATGTTTAATATTGTAACAACAAAACAGCATAAAACTTTTAAAAATTATTGATATTAAGTTTTAGTAATTTATTATTTCGTTATTTATGGAAACAGCAGCTAAAAATACGATCGTATCTATTTTTTATTTTCTTTTATTTTGGGTTACCCTCCAAAATAATTTATTGGCTCAAAACATTAGTTTTAATCAGGCATCACTGGCGTTCAATGATTTTGATAAAATTAATTTAGGTACTTCACTTCAGTTTGGTCCTGATGAGCGGCTTTATGTTTCCCAGCTCAAGGGGGAGATCAAAATCTATACGGTTTCGAAGGAAGGCCCCAACCAATATGATGTGATTGGTGAAGAGCTGCTCCTGGGGGTAAAAAATATTCCCAATTATGATGACAATGGACTTTTAGCCTACGATAAACGGGATAATCGACAAATTACCGGATTGACGGTAGTGGGTACAGCAGAAAACCCGGTTATCTATGTCAGTTCGAGTGATCCCAAATGGGGTGGGCCGAGCGGAGATAAGCTGCTCGATACCAACTCAGGAATTATTACCAAAATCAGCTGGACTGGTGAAAGTTGGGAGGTAGTGGATTTGGTAAGAGGCTTGCCCCGATCCGAAGAAAATCATTCTACTAACGGCTTGGAGTTTACTACCATCAATGGCAAACCTTACCTGTTGGTCGCCAGCGGTGGCCTGACAAATGCGGGTTCGCCTTCTAAGAATTTTACCTATATCACTGAGTTTGCCCTTTCTGCAGCTATCTTAAGTATTGACCTGGATGCCATTGAGGCTTTGCCCACCCAAACAGATAATCATTCCGGTAGGTCATTCAAATACGATATCCCTACCCTGGATGATCCCAGCCGGGAAAATGTAAATGGCATCTATGATCCCAATGATCCGGATTATGATGGGGTAGATGTCAATGATCCCTTTGGGGGTAATGATGGCTTGAACATGGGAATGGTCACCCTAGATGGGCCTGTTCAGATATATTCTCCCGGATATAGAAACTCCTATGACCTGGTAGTGACTGAAGACAGGAAGTTGTTTGTCACGGACAATGGAGCCAATATCAATTGGGGTGGTCTGCCCCTGGGGGAAGGTAATGCCTCTCTTGTAAATAATGGGTATGATCCCGGTGAGCCAGGGGCTAGTCCTCTGAACCCTTCAGCAGATGGAGAGTTTGTAGACAACCAGGATCACCTGCTTTTGGTGACTACTGATTTGGATGCCTATGTACCCGGTGCCTATTATGGGGGTCACCCCACACCCGTTAGGGCTAACCCGGGGCAAGCCTATCCTAAGGGAGCCTCATTTCCTTATGATCCGGGAGGAGCAGGTTTGTATACTAAGTTCATTGGAGACAATAACGATTATGCCAATGTTACGCCTGCTTTTACGCCTACAGATAAATTCAGGACACAAATCCTTGAACCTATAGCTCCGGGTCAGCCTGGATTTGACGATTATGCAGCCAACAGTCTTCCGGCAAACTGGCCTCCGGTTCCTCCAGGCATGGCTAATCCGAAAGAGGCAGACTTTATCGCTCCCACCCTCGGGAATAGCAATGGCCCTCAACCCAATATTGTTACTGTTTTTCCAAACAATTCGAATGGAATCGCTGAATATAAAGCAAGCAATTTTGAAGGAGCATTGAAAGGTTCCCTGATTGTGGGAAAAAATGGCGGTACCCTCCATTTGGTGCACCTCAATGAAAACGGCTCATTGAAAGAGGCGGAATTCAGTAAATGGAATCTCAATGGCGGAAATGCCCTGGGAATTGCTACCAATGGGGATGATGAGATTTTCCCTGGCACCATTTGGGTGGCCACTTTTGATAACCGGATAATGGTATTGACTCCGGAAGATGATGTGTTTTGCATTGCGGTGGACGATCCAAACTTTGACCCGGATGCAGACTATGATCACGACGGTTACAGCAATCAGGATGAAATAGATAACGGCACAGATTATTGTTCTGGTGCTTCCGCACCAGATGATTACGATAAAGATTTTGTCTCAAATCTAAATGATCTGGATGATGATGGAGACGGTATTTTGGATAAGGATGACCCCTTCCAGATTGGTTATCCCAGTAATCTTCCGCTCGAAAACCAGTTGTTTACCAATCAATCCGATGCTTCAGGCCAGGAGTTTGGTTATTTAGGGTTAGGATTGACGGGCTTGATGAACAATGGAGATGAAAATCCGAATTGGCTTAACTGGTTAGACAAGGGTAACGAAAGTCCTGGAGAACCCGATATCTATGGAGGTACGGCAGGTGCCATACAGATTTCAATGACAGGAGGAACAGCCAATGGGCTGGCAAATAATCAGGACAAAGGTTTTCAATTGGGTGTAAATGCAGGAACTGAAACTGGAAATTACACCGTTTCTTCAGGTCTCATAGGACTATCCTCTCCCGGACAACTATATGGTTATGAAGGAAACGGAGAGGTTGGTATCCAAATAGGAGATGGTACTCAAAGTAATTTCATTAAATTGGTTTTTACCAAAGAAGGGATAACTGCAGCACAGGAAATCGCAGATGTAGAGGATGCGAGCCCCTTGTTTTTAGAGATTCCGGAAGCAGAAAGGGCTGACGCCAATACTTTAATTGAACTTGCCTTTGATGTTAACCCCTATACAGGTACCGTTGAGCCGAAGTATAAATACAATAATGAACCATACATTTCCCTGGGAATCATTGAAAGCCAGGGAGCCATAAAAGACGCCATTCAGGATATAGAGATGCCCCTGGCTATAGGCATTTACGGGTCCTCCCATGATATGGGGAAAAGTTTTATAGGGGTTTGGAATTATTTCAAAGTCAGTGGAGAGGTACCCTATACCATAAGGGACTTAAGGGATATCAGCAGGTTATTGGGGGATCCCGATGTTTTGACAGATCTTGACGAATACTTTGGTGATGATGACGGGCTGAATAACCTCACCTATTCTATTTCAGGGAATACCAATCCTGTGATTGGGGCCGAAATAGAGGACAACATGATGAGGGTAATCATTCCCAACGATGAGGTAAGTGCTGAAATCACCGTCCGTGCCACCGATGAAAACAATTACTTTGTAGAGCAAACTTTTGAAGTTATTGTAGAGCAGGACTTTGAAATTTTACTTAGAATCAATGCCGGGGGGGCTACGATAGCCGGCGAAGAAAATTTACCCGATTGGGTATCCAATAGCCTTACCGGTCCTGAAGAAACTGATTTGTTTGCTGTATCCGGTGGAAGGAGCGCTACCAATTCCTTTTCTGCAGCAGACAGGCATGCCTCTATACCGGATTATATTTCAGATGAAGAATATGTAAAAATATTTAATAAAGAGAGATACAGTCCGGATGCAAGCATGGAATACAGTATCCCGCTACCAAATGGAGATTATTTGGTAAACCTGTATATGGGTAATGGTTTTGATGGTACTTCAGCCCTTTTAAAAAGGTATTTTGATATCCAGGTGGAAGGTGAGGTGGTGGAATCTTCTCTGGATCTGATAGAAAGGTTTGGACACAAGATAGGAGGCATGGAGCAATATCCCGTGACGGTTTCTGATGGAGAGTTAAATATTACCTATCTCAAGCAGAAGGAAAACCCATTGCTGAATGGCATAGAAATCATCGGAAAACCAATTCAGGTTCCTATAGTATTTGAAAAAGTAGAAGACCAGATCAATTTTATTAATCATGAATTAGACGGCAGCATGTTTGTTTCTGCTTCAGGTGGGAACGGAAACCTGAATTATGCAGCGGAAGGTTTGCCTCCCGGTATCTACCTGGAGCCCACCAACGGCACCATATATGGTTCCATAGAGGAGGGTGCACTGGCAAATAGCCCTTACCGGGTTACCATCACAATTGATGATGAAGATGAGATCCATTCTGATGCGGTTTCCTTTAACTTTACCTGGACCATAAGTCCTGATTTGACTGAGCAGAAGTGGACGTTAAAGAACGAAAGTACAGCTTACACTGCACGACACGAAAATAGTTTCGTACAGGCGGGGGACAAGTTCTACCTGATGGGTGGAAGAGAAAGTGCCAAAACCATAGATATTTACGATTACTCAAAAGACGAATGGCGCTCCCTCTCCAATATCAATCCGCATAGTTTCAATCATTTTCAGGCCTTGACTTATGATGGTTTGATTTGGGTAATTGGTGCTTTTCAAACCAATGATTTCCCAAATGAAACTCCAGCCACCCATATCTGGATGTTTGATCCTGCAAAGGAAGAATGGATACAGGGTCCGGCAATTCCTGAAAACAGAAGACGGGGATCAGCCGGCCTGGTAGAACACAGAGGTAAATTTTATCTGGTTGGTGGCAATACCCAGGGCCATGATGGAGGATATGTAAAATATTTCGACAGTTTTGACCCTGAAACGGGAGAATGGACTGTTTTAGAAGACGCTCCCAGAGCAAGAGATCACTTTTTTGCCACCACCATAGGAAGTAGGCTGTATGTGGTATCAGGCAGACAATCAGGGGGTACCGGTGGGACCTTCGCTCCAGTCCTGTCAGAGGTAGATGTGTATGATTTTAACAGCCAGTCCTGGAGTACCCTACCTGCCAGTCAAAGTTTACCTACACCAAGAGCTGGAGCAATGGTAAACAATTATCTGGATAAATTGATAGTAGCTGGTGGGGAGGTTTCTACCAGTACAGAGGCTTTGGCTACTACCGAAATGTTTGATCCTTTGACACAATCCTGGGAAAGCCTGGACGATTTGAATTTTGCCCGTCATGGGACTCAAGGTATCGTTTCAGGGAAAGGACTGTTTGTCCTTGGAGGCTCTCCAAGCAGGGGAGGAGGTAACCAGAAGAACATGGAGTATTTCGGTTTTGACGAACCTGATGGTCAGCCAATAAAATCCAGTGAATTGGTTTATCCGGAAACGATATCCTTGAAAAAAGGCCAACCCAAAGAAATTTCGGTATCGCTGGAAAATGGGAATACCGGATTATGGATCAGATCCATAGAACTAACCGGTCCCAATGCAGAAGACTTATTTATTTTGGAAGGTGAATTACCTTCCAATGTTTTCTGGAAACCAGGCCAGGAATTCAATCTGACACTGGATTATGAAGGAGATGCGTTGGAAGGAAATGCTGATCTGGTGATAAATTGGGGAAATAACGGACAAACCGTGATTCCTATCGGGGGAGATGGTAATTTTGAAGAAGTGTCATTGTTTTACAATTCAGGCACATCTTCAGATGTGAATTTTGAAGGAAACACCTATCTGGGCGATCTTAATCTTACAGGTATACATAATGGCGGGAATGTGTATAGCAACTCCAATATTCAGTCCGCTGCTTTGTACCAGACTGAGCGATTTTCTAGTGCACTGTCTTACGAGATCCAGGTACCTAATGGGATTTATACAGTAACCACCCATCATACAGAAACCTGGTTTGGTCAGCCCGGCGGAGGGACAGCAGCGGCTGGTAAAAGGGTATATGATATCTTTCTTGAAAATAATAAGGTTAAAAGTAATTTTGACCTGTTTGTTGAGAATGACAATCAACCCATGGCCCTGGTATTCGAGGATATTGAAGTAAAGGATGGCAAGTTAAATCTTGACCTGATAGCCTCTGCCAATAATGCCTCTATATCCGGATTATCCATCGTCAATCAGGGTGAATTGGGTGCATTTCCCATAGCAAATATCACCAATTCAGCCAATTCCGGGACAAGTCCTCTTGAAGTGGCATTTTCCAACGATATTTCCAACCCCGAGGACTTTACATTTTTCTGGGATTTTGGAGATGGGAATTTTTCTTCCGAGCAGAACCCTACTCATATTTTTGAGATGCCAGGGGACTATGTCGTAAGCGTAACGGTGTACAATGAAGAAGGAAATTCGGCCAATGATCAGGTATCGATTAAAGTAACCGCACCAAGCGAATTTGAAATGCATGTGAATGGAGGGTCCAACAGTTTGGTTAATCTTGAAGGAATTGATTTTGTCGGGGAAAGTAATTCCGGGGTGAGTTACTCCAGCTCAAAAACATCTAGTAATAGTTCCGGAGCCTATTCTGCTTTATATTATACCGAAAGGTTTGGAATGAACTTCGCATATACCATACCGGTAGAAAATGGGCTGTACACTGTAAAAACCTACCACAATGAGTTGTGGTATGGAAGAAGTGGTCCTGATAGCCAACCAGGGCAGCGCGTTTATGATATTTTGGTGGAAGGTGAGGTTGTAAAAAAAGATTTTGACCTTTTTGTAGAAAATGGAAATCAACCCATGACCCTGACGCATGAAAATATTTCAGTAACCGACGGGGAATTAGAGGTTCGTTTAATTGCCAGTGCCAACAATGCATCAATAGCTGGTTTTTCTATCATTTCGGAGGGCGGTTCCGATCCTTTGCCCCAGGCCATCATTGAAGCAGACACCCGAAGTGGGCAAGTGCCTTTGGTGGTTAAGTTTACAGGTAATGGATCAACCGGTGTGGGTACATTGTCCTATAATTGGGATTTTGGGGATGGAAATAGCTCTGCTGAGGCTGACCCCAGTCATGAATTTACCACAGTAGGGGAGTATGAAGTTGTTTTGACGGTGACAGATGAAAACGGAAACGTAGCAACAAACGAAATGATTATTTCGGTTAATGATGGCACCGTGATTCAACCTGAGTTTGCGCTTTCCGTCAATTCGGGAAGTAACAATACTGTTAACTACCTGGAAAATGAATTCCTTGGAGAATCAACATCAGGGGTGTCCTTCACCAGTTCTTCTACACATAGTAACAGTAGTGCGGGTTCACCAGCATTATTTTTGACAGAGAGGTTTTCAAAAAATTTCACCTATACCATTCCTGTAGAAAATGGGGTGTATACTGTAAAAACCTACCATAATGAATTGTGGTATGGAAAAAAAGGCCCTGAGGAAGCGGCGGGTCAGCGTGTTTATGATATTTTATTGGAGGGAGAAGTCGTAAAAGATGATTTTGATTTGTTTGTTGAAAATGGAAATGAACCTATGGAGTTGACCTTTACCGATATTGAGGTCAAAGACGGCACATTGGATATTAACCTCATAGCCGTTGAGAATAATGCCAGTATTTCAGGTTTTTCCATTCAATCGCAAACGGATGTACAGCTATCCCCAAGTGCAGTCATCATGGTGTCTTCCGCAGAAGGTATGGCACCTTTGGAAGTTATATTTGATGGCGCTTCTTCCTCAGCGGAAAGCGAACTGACTTATTCCTGGGATTTTGGTGATGGTAATTTCAGCCAGGAAATGAATCCCTTGCATGTATATTCAGATCCCGGGACCTATAATGCCTCATTAACAGTGACGGATGAAGAGGGGCTTTCCGATGTTTCTCAGATTGAGATCAATGTTTTGGATGAATCGGCACCCTCCTGGACTTTAAGTTTAAATACAGGGTCCTCGCTGAATACCTCCTATAATGGAATGGATTTCCTGGGAGATAATGCGTTTCCTGAGTACTACAACAGCACCAATACCTTTGTAAATAGTGGTAGTAGCGAGCCTGTGATCTTCCGTACGGAAAGGTATGCCAAATCTTTGTCTTATTTCATTCCAGTTGAAAATGGTACTTACAGAGTGAAGACCTTCCATACCGAACCCTGGTATGGCAAGGCTGGCCCCGAAGCAAGTGCAGGAAATAGGGTGTTTGACATCTTTCTTGAAGGGGAATTGGTAAAAGATGACTTTGATATTTACGTGGATAGCAATAATCAGCCTACCGAATTGACTTTTGAGAACATTGAAGTAACAGATGGTGTCATGGATATTGATTTCGTTGCTTCTGAAAATAATTCTAATGTATCCGGAATTGTTTTGGAGAGAATGTCTTCTAAAGAAGGCCAGGTGGCATCATCCTCCAGAATTTTGCCTCCATATGTTTCTGAAGCGAATATGGATAATCCTGGAAAAAGGAATGGATTCCCTAAAGCGACCCTTTATCCAAATCCAGCAAGTCAGGAAGCCTTTATCAAATTAGATGGAGACATTGCCCTTGAATGGATTAGCATCTATACGATGTCGGGTCAGCAAGTGATGATCCAGGATGTGAGAGAAAATGTTCAATCAGAATATGTGCTACCTGTTGACAGACTTGAGCAGGGAGTTTACCTGGTAAGGTTAAATGCTAAAAATGGCTCCCAGCTTCAACTCAAACTGATCGTAAAAAAATAGGGTATAACCAATCATTGGTATAAAAGAAAAAAACCTGGTCAAAAGACCAGGTTTTTTTATTCACTTTAACCACTAACAACCACAAATAAAGCTGATCCTCCTTGCGAAGAAATCAACGATATTTGTTGTAGTCCGTACGGGAATCGAACCCGTGTTTCATCCGTGAAAGGGATACGTCCTAACCCCTAGACGAACGGACCATAAGCATGAATCAAAGTTGTAGTCCGTACGGGAATCGAACCCGTGTTTCATCCGTGAAAGGGATGCGTCCTAACCCCTAGACGAACGGACCTTTTATTTAAGAATATGCTCTTTTCTCAAAGGTGATGCAAATATAGGGCCTTTCAATAACAAACCAAAACCCACCAAAAAATTATTCGGTAAAGTATATCCAAACCTTTGAAAATTAGCCGGTAAAATTAAGGCATTTAAAAAAAGTAGGAATGTATAAACTTTTTGTGCGGTATTTCCGTTTCCCTACAAAGTCTATAGAATAATTTAAATTAAAATAAAATTATGTCATTAAGATTAGGAGATACCGCACCAGATTTTACCGCTGAAACTACAGCAGGAAAAATCAACTTTCATGAATATTTGGGAGATAGTTGGGGAATATTGTTTTCCCACCCGGCAGATTATACGCCGGTTTGTACTACCGAACTCGGAGCCGCGGCGAAGTTAAAGGATGAGTTTGACAAACGAAACGTTAAAATGCTGGCTTTAAGTGTTGATGGCTTAGAAAGTCATAAAGCTTGGATCAATGACATCAATGAAACCCAGCATACTACCGTGAATTTCCCGATCATTGCTGATGAAGATAGGAAAGTTTCCGATCTGTATGATATGATCCATCCTAATTCAAATGAAAATTTCACCGTTCGTTCTGTTTTTATTATCGGGAATGATAAAAAAATAAAGCTGATCATTACCTATCCAGCCAGTACCGGAAGAAATTTTGATGAATTGCTGCGGGTGATTGATTCCCTTCAATTGACGGCAAACTATTCCGTGGCTACACCTGCCAACTGGAAGCATGGTGAGGATGTGGTAATAGCTCCGGCCATTAAGAATGAGGATATTCCCACCAAATTTCCTAAAGGGCACAAGGAAATCAAGCCCTACCTCAGAACAACCCCGCAGCCAAATATTTAAAAATTTCAGGCAAACGTAAAACAAAAAGGGTGATTTTGATCACCCTTTTTGTTTTATAGGTGACTCAGTCTATTGTTTTGACGATTAGTACCCATTAATCATTACCTTACCAAGGATTTCTTTGTTGTGAATTTGTTTTTTAACAAGAGGAATACCATATTTATCGCTTTAGTGCTTTTTCAAATGTATAGCCTAGTCTTAATAGAAACATGATTAACAGTATTATTATAGGGTCCGGAAAATATTTACCCACTTTAAAAATTTCCAACGAACATTTTTTGACCAGTACATTTTATGACAGCCAAGGCGAACGATTGGCAAAACCCAACCAAGATATTGTCGCTACCCTTCAAAAGATAACTGAAATTAGGGAAAGAAGGTATCTTGAGCCTGGCCTAATGACTTCTGACATGGCTTATTTTGCTGCAACCGAAGCTTTGGAAGCCTCAGAAATAGACAAGGAATCTCTGGATTATATCATTGTTGCTCATAATTTTGGGGATATTTTACCTGATAATATCAGGGTTGATACTTGTCCGACGATCGCAGCACGTGTGAAACATAAATTAGGAATTAGTAACCCTTACACCATTGCCTATGATTTGCCTTTTGGCTGCCCCGGATGGGTACAGGGGATGATTCAAGCCAATTATTATATCAAATCAGGCGATGCAAAACGAATTATGGTAATTGGGGCTGAAAACTTATCCAGGATTTCTGACCCACATGATATGGATTGTATGATTTTTTCAGATGGCGCAGGGGCTGTCATCCTGGAAGCCAAAGAGCAGCAAGAACCTGTAGGAATGATCAATCACCTGACAAGGTCCGACACCCTGGAACATGCCCATTTACTTACCATGGGGACCTCCTATAATAAAGATTATCCGGATGACACCCTATTTTTAAAAATGAATGGAAGAAAATTGTATGAATATGCCATTAAAACGGTTCCTCCTACTTTAAAAACCTGTATTGATCGTTCCGGTATACCCCTGGAAAAAATTAAAAAAGTATTGATTCACCAGGCCAACGCGAAAATGGACCATAATATTTTGGATAGGTTGTTTCAACTGTATGGGCTCGGTCCGGCACCGGCGGATTTGATGCCCATGAGTATTCAGGAATTGGGTAATAACTCAGTAGCCACGGTCCCCATTTTATATGATATGGTAGCCAAAAACAGCATGAAAGGCCATTCCTTCATGACTGGTGAATATGCGCTATTTGCATCCGTGGGAGCGGGTATGAATATTAATGCTTTCGTCTACAAGCACCCCTAAGATCATCATTTAATTCCAACTCCATGAATAAGATCGATTCACATCAACATTTCTGGTATTATGATGCTAAAAAACTTCCCTGGATCAGCAATGAAATGTTGGCATTGAAGGGTGATTTTCTTCCTGATAAGCTTTATTCGATACTGACAGATAATGGAATAGAAGGAACCGTGGCTGTGCAGGCCTTGCAAGATCCTGAAGAGACGCAATTTCTGCTGGATTTAGCTGAGAAATTTCCTTTTATTTTGGGGGTAGTCGGTTGGGTGGACCTTGAGTCCGGTCAATTGTCGGACACCTTGCATGCCTACCAGCCTTTTACCAAATTAAAGGGTTTTCGGCACCTGCTTCAGGATGAATCCGATCCCGAATATATATTAAGGCCTGGATTTCAGCGTGGTTTGAAAGAAATTTTTGAAGCGGGTTTCAGTTATGACCTGCTGGTTTTTCCCCATCAACTGGATGGTGTCATACAGACGGCGAGCAATTTTCCTCAGGGAAGCTTTGTACTGGATCACCTGGGTAAGCCTCCCATAGGGGAAAGGAAGTTCGATGACTGGGGGGATAAGATCAGGGATCTGGCCAGCCACCCACAGGTATTTTGCAAACTTTCCGGTATGGTGACTGAAGCCAATTGGGAAGGATGGAAAACAAAGGACTTTTTCCCTTACCTTGACTTGGTGCTGGAAGCTTTTGGCGAGGACAGACTTATGTTCGGCTCTGACTGGCCCGTTTGTCAATTGGCTGCATCTTACCAGCAGGTATGTGGGATTTTGGAAAAGTTTCTGGAAGGTCAACCCCTCCAGGTTCAAAATAAAATATGGTACAAAAATGCCAGGCATTTTTACAGACTTTAAGGCAAAAATATAATTATGAAACGCTATTGCTTGGCTTTGGACCTTGTAGATGATCCTCAAATCATCGAGCAATACAAGATTCACCATCAGAACGTACCTCCTTACATCGAAGAAAGTATCCGGCAAGCAGGTATACGGGTAATGGACATTTACCTGACCGGAAACCGTCTGTTTATGATTATGGAAGTGACTGATGACTTTTCCTTCGAGAAGAAGTCAAAGATGGATGCTGAAGATGATCAGGTTCAAGAATGGGAACAAATGATGGGCAGATTACAAAAAGCCTTGCCCTGGGCTAAACCAGGAGAAAAATGGGTGCTGATGGACAGCATTTTTTCACTGAAAGACAAGTGATGTAAGTGGTAATATTTCAAGAGTAAGTAAGTAAAAAAAACGGCCGTCTAATTGATAGACAGCCGTTTTAGATTGATTACTACATGTTTTTCACCTCACTGACAAGTCCATTGAGGACCTTTTTGGCATCTCCGAAAAGCATGCGTGTTTTGGCGTCAAAAAAGAGGGCATTTTGGATGCCTGCATAGCCTGAACTCATACTTCTCTTGATAACGATTACATTGGTGGCCCGGTTAACTTCCAATATGGGCATCCCATAGATTGGACTGGAGGGATCATCATTGGCTGCCGGGTTGACCACATCATTGGCCCCTATCACCATTACCACATCTGTATTGGGTAGCTGTTCATTCATGTCATCCATTTCAATCAGCTTGTCATAAGATACATCGGATTCAGCCAGTAAGACATTCATGTGACCTGGCATCCTGCCGGCTACCGGATGAATGCCATACAACACTTCTACACCTTTCTCTTCCAGAATTTTCTCCAGGTCATGCACCGCATGCTGGGCCTGG
The DNA here is from genome assembly GCF_010993705.1 of Cyclobacterium sp. SYSU L10401. Lineage (GTDB taxonomy): Bacteria > Bacteroidota > Bacteroidia > Cytophagales > Cyclobacteriaceae > Cyclobacterium. The sequence goes on from NZ_WOFO01000003.1 coordinate 175,935, forward strand.
GCTACTGCAAGTCCATAACCTGGTACGACTACCACGCGCTTAGCGTAGGCCAAAAGGATGGCCGTATCATAGGCATTTATCTCTTTGGCTACCTGATCTCCGGATTGACCGGGAGCTGCTGCCCCTGAAGCGGTACCGAATGAGGTGAAGAGGATATTGGAAACCGACCGATTCATAGCTTTGGCCATCAGGAGGGTTAACAATAAACCGGCAGAGCCCACCAGAATTCCTCCCATAAGCATTACCTTATTGTCATACAATAATCCAGTTGTGGCAGCAGTAACACCGGTGAGGGCGTTGAGCAGGGAAATTACCACCGGCATATCGGCACCACCAATGGGATAGACGAATAATAATCCATAGATTAAGGAAAGAAAAATCAGCAGGTATACGATATTTGGCTGGGGCTCACCTGAATTCAATACATAAATGGCCAGTCCGACAGCTGCTGCCAGGACCAGAAATCCCAAAATCTTATTGATTCGTATATCCTTGATAACTCCCTGTAATTTTCCCATGGCAATCATGGATCCTGAAAATGAAACCGAACCAATAACCAGGCTGGCCATCAATACAGATCCTTTACCTATATCGTCTACCGGCAAGTCCCCATATTCTACAAGGCCTATCAGGGCCGCTGCAGCTCCTCCCATTCCGTTAAAGAAGGAAACCAATTGTGGCATGGCAGTCATTTGTACGGTCTTGGCAGAATACAACCCTCCTATGGTGCCTAATGCCATGGCAATAATGATAAGGATAAGGTTATTCAGTCCGGGGGTTAAAAAAGAAGCGATTATCGCCAAAAGCATGCCTGATAGCGCAATGCCATTTCCTCTTCTTGCCGAATCAGGGTGGCTCATCATTTTAATACCTACAATAAAAAGTACCACCGCTACCAAGTAGCAAATATCTATAATTTGTAAAATCATCTTTCTATTTTTTACCAGGTTTCTTTTTAAACATTTCCAACATTCGATTGGTAACCGCAAAGCCACCAACCACATTTAGGGTAGCAAGTAAAACAGCTAAAAATCCCAGGGAAAGGGCCAGGTAATTCGCTGGATCTGTTTTCCCCAAAACGATTATTGAGCCGACGATCACCACACCAGACAAAGCATTTGACCCAGACATCAATGGGGTATGCAAAACAGTCGGTACCTTGGAGATGACCTCTATCCCCACAAAAATGGCCAGGATAAATACGTAAAACTCTTGTTGATTACTTGATATATATTCTATAATTGCTTCCATGATTACTTTAATAAGGGTTCATATACAATTGCACCGTCATGTGTGATACAGGTTCCTTTGATGATTTCATCTTCAAAATTAAGATTTAACTTATCTTCCTTTAGCAGGAGTTTGAGTAAATTCTGTACATTTTTACTGTACATTTTACTCGCATCTTCAGGCATGGTTGCAGGTAGGGCGGAATTGCCAATGATGGTCACACCTTCTATGGTTACGGTCTCGTTATTAACTGACCCTTCACAATTACCGCCATTGGCGGCGGCCAAATCAACCACCACTGCTCCGGACTTCATTTGCTCCAACATGGCATGGGTAACCAAGATAGGAGCCTTTCGTCCCGGAATCAATGCAGTGGTAATTACTACATCCGATTTCACGATGGACTTTTCCAGCATTTCTGACTGCTTCTGTTTGTACTCTTCAGATTGTTCTACGGCATATCCACCGGCAGATTTGTCTTCAACTGCTCCGGGGACTTCTACAAACTTACCCCCCAAACTTTCTACTTGTTCTTTAACGGAGGGACGCGTGTCAAAGGCTTCCACCACTGCTCCCAATCTCTTCGCAGTAGCAATGGCCTGTAGTCCGGCTACACCTGCTCCAATGACCAATACCTTTGCAGGAGCGATGGTGCCAGCCGCAGTCATCAACATAGGGAAAAATCTGGGCAGGTTGGCTGCGGCAAGTAATACTGCTTTATACCCCGATACAGTACTCATAGAAGAAAGGACATCCATGCTTTGGGCACGGGTGATCCTGGGTATGGAATCCATGCTAAATAAAGTGACACCTGTTTCAGCCAGGGTTTGCATTAATTCTCTGGCCACGAGAGGTTGGTATACCCCAACCAGAATTTTCCCCTTGCTGAGTGATTGGTGCTCTTCGGTAGCTAAAGGGGTGATTTGGAAAATCATTTCAGCATTTTTAAGGACTTCCGCTCTTGGCTTAACTTCAGCACCTGCTTCTGAATAAACTTCATCTGAAAGAAAAGAGGCCGAACCGGCACCCTGCTCAATCTGAATTTTGTTGCCTGCTGCAGTGAGTACCTTTACGGCTTCCGGATGAAGGGATACCCGAGTTTCCGGTGAAGGTTCTTTTAATATTCCTAAAATCATAATGGTGGTTTATAGATAGAATTTAATCTTCGAAATCAAGTAGAAAATGAATTGCCTGTGGTTAGTGGTTAATATAGACAATTAAATATGGCAGTGCAAAAAAAGCACTTTTTTACGGATTTTACAGTATTGTCTATTAAAAATTCGAGATTTAAAGGGTAATACCATTTTTTTAATTAAATTTCAAAACATAATTAAAAAAACAAGTAATTGGCGGAAGTTAAGCCTTGGCAAATATCTTTCAACCGCATTTAAAATCATTTATAATATGTTACTATTGACATTATTAGCTGCCCTCAATTGTATGATCATTTTTTCAATTCTGGGGCAAACACAAAACCAGGAGCAAGCCCTGCCATATGCCGATTACTGGCCCATTATATTTTTGCCTATTTTTGTAATAGTCTTGTACCGGGTGTGGAAAAAACGTAGGAATAAATGAAATGACCTGCTTGATACCATTCAAATTACCTATAAGGCACATTACTTGTGCGCTGTAGATCAATGTTTTACTTTCAATAAACCCAAAAGCGATGACAGTCTACCTAAATGCCCTTTTTCTGCTGCTGCTTCAGTTAATTAGCCCATCAACTGTTGCTCAGGAAGCTGCCCGGATGGCTATTGCCGAAGAAGTCAGGAACTCCATTGAAAATGAAATGATCAACCGGTGGTACCCCAATGCCTATGACCACGAAAACGGGGGATATGTCAGTAGTTTTGAATACGATTTTTCTCCTTCTGAAAACCAAAACAAAATGATCGTATCTCAGGCAAGGCATTTGTGGACTTTGTCCAAACTTATGGAAAGATATCCTGACACCTCCCATTATGCAGCAGGAGCCAAATTGGGCTTGGATTTCTTGATCAATAAATTCTGGGATCAGGAACATGGTGGTTTTTTTACCTTGCTTGATAGAAAAGGAAACGTTCTTGAAAATAATCAGGGAGCAAAGACCGCCTATGGAAATGCTTTTGGGATCTATGGTTTGGCTGCTTACCATCATGCCAGCGGTGACCCCTCAGCCCTGGAATGGGCAAAAAAAGCCTTTTACTGGTTGGAAAAAAACAGCTATGATCCGGAATTCGGTGGATATTTCCAATCTTTGGAAAGGGATGGTACACCCTCAAAAAGAAACGAGCAGACGCCCTCAACAGCTACCACAGGTTACAAGGATCAAAACAGTTCCATCCATTTGTTGGAAGCTTTTACTGAATTGTACCAGGTATGGAAAGATCCGCTTTTAAAGAGGAGAACAGAAGAGCTTTTGGTGATTATCAGGGATACCATAGTTCAGAACGAAGGGTATCTCCAACTTTTCCTATTGGCCGACTGGACCCCGGTCAGTTTTCGGGATCAGGGCAGGTCTGCCATAGAAAAGCACCACAATATCGATCATGTGTCCTATGGTCATGATGTGGAAACGGCTTATTTGATGATGGAGGCTTCCCATGTTTTGGGCTTGACAAATGATTACAAAACATGGGAGATTGGCAAAAAGATGGTGGACCATGCTTTAATGCACGGCTGGGATGGGCAATCGGGTGGATTTTATGACGGAGGATACTACTTTCCCGAAGAGGATGCTCCCGAAATTGTTAAAGATACAAAGAATTGGTGGGCTCAGGCGGAAGGTCTCAACACCCTTTTGATTATGGCTGATTTGTATCCGGACGATCCCATGGAGTATTTTGCAAAATTTAAACAGCAATGGAATTATATCCAACAAAACCTGATCGACCATGCATATGGCGGTTGGTATTCAGGGGGATTGGATAAGCAACCAGAGTTGAAAAATGGTCAAAAAGGACACATTTGGAAAACCGCCTACCATAATTTCAGGTCCCTCCACAATTGTGACCTGAAACTTCGCGATCCTTCCCATCTGGCACTTACCATTAAAAGCAAGGAATAGCAATTGTCTTGGTCAAAAAGTGACTTTATAAAAATTTGATTTTTCACTGCTAATCTTTTACTTATATTAACGGGCGAAAAATACAATGAATTAGTGATTGATCGTTTTATTAGAAATTAAATTATTTACCCAGGTTTATCCATGTATCCATTCAAAGGGGGCTTCCTGCAGGAGGTGAAAATAGTATTAGTCGGAAGCTTAGTTTTTTTTTATTCCTGTAACCCTGCGCCGGAAGACCTAAAAATAAGGCAAATTGATTCTGAAAATGCCAGAGAACTGGCCAATGAAATCGAAAATCTCGTTCAACCTGAGCTGGAAGAGGGCCTGGAGATTTCCTTATGGGCCTCTGACTCCTTGGTTTTCGACCCCATTTCCATTGATTTTGATGAACAAGGGAATCTTTATTACAGCCGAACCAACAGACAAAAAAATTCGGAATTTGACATTAGAGGGCACCAGGACTGGGAAATCAGGTCTATATCCCTTCAGTCGGTGGAAGAAAAAAGGGCTTTTTTAAGGGCGGAGCTTTCTAAAGAAAACAGTGACAAAAACCAATGGCTGACTGACGTGAATGGGGATGGTGTCAGAGATTGGAGAGACATGACCGTCGAAAAAGAGCATATCTACAGGCTTGAAGATACGGATGGGGATGGACTAGCGGATAAGTACCAATTGGTATTTGAGGATTTGCATGAGGAGGTAACTGATGTAGCCGGAGCTGTCATGAAGTATGGTGACGATTTGTTTGTCGGAGCCGGACCTGATATGTGGCGGGTAACGGAGGACAAGAATACAGGGCTTGCCAAATCAAAAAGCTCAATTTCTCATGGATATGGGGTGCACATTGGTTTCGGTGGACACGGCATGTCCGGATTGGAAATGGGGCCTGATGGCAGGGTGTATTGGGGAATCGGTGACATCGGGTTTCATGGTGAAGATCAGGAAGGAAAAATCCACAAATACCCCAACCGTGGTGTCATCGCCCGCTCCAATCCGGATGGCAGTGACTTTGAGATTTTTGCGATGGGCGTACGAAATACCCATGAATTTGTATTTGATGAGTATGGGAATTTGATCTCCGTAGACAATGACGGGGACCACCGGGGCGAAAGCGAGCGATTGGTATACCTGGTAGACGGGTCAGATACCGGCTGGAGGATCAACTGGCAGTTTGGGAAGTACAGGGATCCCAAGAATAATGGATACAAGGTATGGATGGATGAGGGCATGTATTTGCCCAGGCATAAGGGGCAGGCGGCCTATTTTTTACCTCCGATTGTTAACTATGTAAATGGACCTACGGGAATGGTATACAATCCGGGCACTGCCCTGGGTGAATCCTGGAAAAATACTTTTTTCGTCGCTGAGTTTGTTGGTAATCCGGCAAGATCCGGGATACATGCATTTAAATTAGAACCCAATGGTGCAGGGTTCTCCTTGAAGGAAACCAAAAAAATCATGGGTGGCATTTTGGCCACAGGATTGGATTTTGCTCCCGATGGTAGCCTCTATTTTTCTGATTGGATTGACGGTTGGGGCACCAAGGATTATGGGAGGGTTTGGAAATTGGATGATACTTCCGGTAAGTCAAGCCAGATCAGAAAGGAAACAGCGGAATTAATTAAGGCTGATTTCAGAGAAAAAGCTCCTACTGAACTTGAAAGCCTTTTGGCACATCCGGACAAGCGGGTAAGACAGAAAGCACAATTTGAATTGGCAAAAAAGGGGGATGCTGGATTGGAAGTTTTTGAAAGACAATTGGCAGCTAAATCCAGCCAGTTGGCCAGGATCCATAGCATTTGGGGAATTGCACAAATTGCCCGGTCCAACAACAAGGAGGCAGGATCCATTTTATTGGCCTACCTGACTGATAATGATCCCGAAATCAGGGCACAGGCATCCCGATGGCTTGGGGACATGCGCTACGCTGATGCAGGGGAGCAGTTGATTCCTTTACTCGGGGACAGCTATCCCCGGGCAAGATTTTTTGCAGCAGAGGCATTGGGAAGAATAGCTTTCCAGGATGCTTTTTCCCCTATTGTAGATATGCTTGAAGAAAACAATGAAGAAGATGTTTATTTAAGGCATGCAGGGAGCCTGGCACTGGCCAGGATTGGAGATGCCCAATCCCTGACTGCGCTAAGTGATCATCCATCAAAAGCAGTAAGGATAGCTGCAGTGGTGGCTCTCAGGAGAATGGAAGATCCCGGAATTGCGGCGTTCCTTAAGGATGCAGATGAATATATTATAGCAGAAGCGGCCAGGGCCATCAATGATGATTTTTCTATTGAAGAGGCATTGCCCCAGCTGGCAGACGTTTTAAACCGAAATGGCCTTCGTTCTGAACCCTTACTCAGAAGAGCCATCAACGCTAATCTGAGGGTTGGTACTGAAGAGGCACTGAAAAACCTGGTAGAATATATATCTAAGGCAGATGCTCCTGTATCCATGCGCAGAGAGGCCATCCTAACGCTTTCTACCTGGACTGAGCCATCTGTTTTGGACAGGGTGGATGGCAGGTTTCGTGGGTCGGTTAGCCGAAACCCTACTTTGCTTAAAGATTTGGCTTCAGATATTTTGATTGATTTGATTGATCACAACAACGATACCTTACGACTGGCTGCCGTGAATGCGGTAGGAAATATAAATCTGTTGGCAGCTTCGGAGAACCTTTTCACAAGGTTAAAAACCGATGCCAATGAGGAGGTAAGGGAAGCATCCCTGCGTTCTTTGGGAAATATGGAATGGGAAAAATTGGATTTGGCGCTGGAACAGGCGTCCACCGATAAATCAAAAAATGTAAGGGTGGCCAGCCTTGACCTGATGGGGGAGATGGATTTTTCTGGAGAGTTATTGGCTGAATTATTGGCGGGTGTGATTGAACAGCAGACAATTGAGGAAAAGCAGGCCGCTGTACTGACATTGGCCCGGGTGGAGGAGGATTTTTCCATACCCGTTTTTGAAAATCTTTTGGATCAGTTGGGAAAAGGAACCCTTTCGCCGGGGATGGAGTTGGAGTTATTGGAAGCATTGGAGGCCTTAGAAAATGAAACCCTCTTGCAAAAGTACCAGGAAGTCAATTCTTCCCTGAATGAGGATGATTTGTTGGCCTCTTATAGCGGAAGTCTTTATGGAGGAGATACAAGATCGGGTAGAAGGATCTTTTTTCAGCACCAGACCGGGCAATGTATCAGATGTCACGCCTATAACGACTTTGGAGGAAATGCAGGTCCGAGATTGAATGGTATTGGTAAAAAGCTTGATAGGGAGCAATTGCTGGCAGCATTGATAGATCCAAGCAAGCGGGTGGCCCCCGGTTATGGGGTGGTTACTCTTAAAATGGTAAATGATGAAACAGTTTCGGGAATATTGCTGGATGAAGACGAGGAAACCGTTACATTGAAAATAGGGAATGATCCAGAAAAGAAAATTTTGAAAGCTGAAATTTCAGAAAGAACCAATGCCATGTCTTCTATGCCTGATATGAAAGGACTTTTAAGCCGGAGAGAGATACGGGATTTGGTCAGCTTTTTGGCTACTTTGACAGATGACGATTATACTGATTCCAACCACTAATTTAAGTAAAGAAAACGTTCAACAGTAAAGTATTAAAATTTGTTATCCATATATGTTTAATAGAGTTGATTTGATCAATAAGCCCCGCTTTTTTTACAACCTTATGGTTGCCGTTTTGTGTCTATCCCTACTTTTTAGTTGTAGTACCAACACTACGGAACCTGAAATCAAACAATTGACTAAGGAGCAAGTTGATCAACAAGCCGCTGCAATCAAGAACCTGGTTAAACCGAAGTTTCATGAAGATTTCGATTTGGACCTATGGGGGGTAGATTCCCTGGTAGCGGATCCCATATCCATGCAAATAGACGATCAGGGTCGTGTTTTTTATTCCAAAACCAATAGAAGGAAAATTTCTGAATTTGACATCCGAAGCCACCAGGATTGGGAGATTGCTTCCCTTAAACTGCAAAGTGTAGCTGACAGAAGGGAATTTCTACACACGGAATTGTCTCCTGAAAATAGCGAAAAAAATGAATGGTTGCCCGATATCAATGGGGATGGGTCTCATGACTGGAAGGATCTGACAGTAGAAAAGGAAAACGTATTCAGGCTGGAAGATACCAATCAAGACGGAAGAGCAGACAGGTCTCAAATGGTTGTTGAGGATTTCAATGAAGAGGTATCGGATGTTGCTGGAGCTGTATTGTACCATGAGGAGGCACTTTATGTTGGGGTTGCCCCAGACCTGTGGCGCCTGACAGATAGCAATGGAGACGGGACCATGGATGAAAAAGAATCGTTGATTCATGGTTTTGGAGTTCACATTGGTTTTGGTGGACACAACATGTCTGGACTTAAAGTAGGTCCGGAAGGGAAGATTTACTGGGGAATTGGAGACATTGGATTCAATGGGGTGGACAAGGACGGAAACAAACACGAGTACCCCAATTGTGGTGTAATAGCCAGGGCCAATCCGGACGGAAGCGACTTTGAGATTTTTGCCTATGGCGTTAGGAACACCCATGAATTTGCTTTTGATGAATACGGTAACCTGATCAGTGTGGACAATGACGGAGACCACAGGGGAGAAAGAGAAAGAATTGTATACCTGGTGGAAGGATCGGATACCGGCTGGAGGATCAATTGGCAGTTTGGAAAATACCGGGATCCCAAAAATAACGAGTATAAGGTCTGGATGGATGAAAAGATGCATTTGCCCAGATCAGATGAGCAGGCAGCTTATTATATTCCTGCCATTGCCAACTATGTGAATGGTCCCACCGGCATGTTGTATAATCCAGGCACTGCTTTGGGAGAGCAGTGGAAAAATAAGTTTTTTGTTGCTGAGTTCGCAGGAAATCCTGCCAGGTCGGGCATTCATGCCTTTAGCCTGAAGCCTAGCGGTGCTGGATTCGAGTTGGAAGAAACCGAACAAATACTGGAGGGGATATTGGCCACTGGAATGGATTTTTCTCCGGATGGATCGCTTTATTTTTCCGACTGGATCGATGGTTGGGTGAATAAAGGTTATGGAAGAATTTGGAAATTAAATGACAACACAGCCAATAGGGATATCAGGCAGTTGACAGCGAAGCATTTGGCGGCAGACTATAAATCCTTAACCCTTCAGGAGCTTGAGGATCTTTTAGCATTTGAGGACCAGCGGGTAAGGCAAAAAGCCCAGTTTGAGCTGGCAAAAAGAGGAGATGAAGGACTTGAGATTTTCAGCAAAGCGCTGGCTCAAAACACCAACAGACTAGCCAGAATACATGCCATTTGGGGAATTTCCCAGCTATCCAGAAGCGATAGGGAGAGAGCAGGGATTTTGGTGCCATACCTAAATGACAAGGATGATGAAATCCGGGCTCAGGCAGCCAAGTGGTTAGGAGATTTGCGTTATAGTGCAGCGGGAAAGGATCTTTTGCCGCTGCTGGAAGATAAAGTGCAAAGAGTAAGATTTTTTGCTGCAGAAGCGCTGGGAAGAATGGGATTTAGCGAGGCGTTTGAGGGATTGGTGAAATTGTTAAAAGAAAACAATGATGAAGATGTGTATATCAGACATGCGGGGAGTTTGGCATTATCCAGAATGGGAAAACCTGAATCCATCATTGACCTGGCAGATCACGAATCAAAAGCAGTGAGATTGGCAGCAGTCATCGCATTGAGGAGATTAAGAGATGAAAACATCAGCCTATTTTTACAAGACGAGGACGAATATATAGTGGCAGAGGCTGCAAGAGCCATCAATGACGATTATTCGATTACAAATGCTATTCCGGCTTTGGGAAATTTGTTGCCTTCGAAAGAACTTACCCTTGAACCATTGATAAGGAGGGCTATTAATGCCAATTTACGGTGGGGATCCGATGAAGCAATGAATAACCTGCTGACCTATATCAATAATTCGAGTGCCCCGGAATCCATGAGGATTGAAGCGCTTGATGCACTCAGTACCTGGGCAGCCCCTTCAGTACTGGATCGGGTTGATGGTTGGTACAGAGGGGAAATCAGCAGGAATCTGAAGGAGGTACAGGTAGCGAGTAGCACATCCCTTATAGAATTGACAAATGATGCCAATGCCAGTATCCGCCAGGCAACAGTAAAGGCGCTGGGATTCCTGAATATCAATGATGCCAATCAAAGATTATTGGCTGTACTCCAAACAGATCCGGAAGCGAAAGTTAGGGAAGAAAGCATTAAAGCCCTTGCCAAAATGGATCAGGCTCCTCTGGAAGCAGCGGTGGAAACGGCACTATCCGATAGCGAAAAAAATGTCAGGGTGGCAGGATTGGATCTTATGGAGCAATTGGACATTGCTGGGGATGCAAAAGCCTCTTTGCTGGAAGAAGTCATTCAAAAAAGAACAGTAGAGGAGAAGCAAGCTGCCGTCAATACCCTTGCCAAACTGGACGGAGAAAGTGCTTTTCCTGTATTTAAAAATTTGCTCGATCAGCTGGAAAAAGGGGACTTATCTCCTGCCATTGAACTGGAATTTTATGAAGCCATGGAAGGAATGGATAATCAGGACTTGCTGGATCGTTATCAAAAAATCAAGATGGACATGTCTGATGATGATTTATTGGCCAGTTACAGCGGCAGCATGTACGGAGGAGATGAATCCAAGGGTCGCAGGATATTTTTTCAGCATGCCACAGGTCAGTGTATCAAGTGTCATGCCTATGATGATTTTGGAGGGAATGCCGGTCCGAAACTAAATGGAATTGGTGAGAAACTAAACAGGCAGGAATTGCTGGAGGCTTTGATTGATCCCAGTAAAAGATTGGCTCCGGGTTTTGGTGTGGTTACCCTTGAACTCGAGACGGAAAAAAAATTGGCCGGAATAAAAGTAGCTGAAAATGACAACAGTATTACTTTGAAAATGGGAAATCAGCCTGACACGGTAATTCTGAAATCTCAGGTAGTAGAGAGGAGAGATGCCCCCTCCAGCATGCCCGATATGAAGCAGTACCTTTCCCGACGGGAAATCAGGGATTTGGTAAGTTTTCTCGCTACATTAAAGGAACCTTATCTTTAATTTTGTATTATTGCCTCAATGTTGCAGCGCCTTAGAAACTCCCGCTTTTTAGGTAATTTTTGGATTTTTATGGCAATTTACCTTTTAAATTGTAGTGTAGATGTTGCCGATGAGAATCCAGATCACTTACCGGAGGATTTGACGATCAATGACCAGGAAAGTATGATTGAAATTTTTCTGGAGATAGGCCTTGGAATAGAAGATGCCATCCCTGAAAATGAGGATGCTGATGGGGATCAGGAAACCTCTCACAAAAAAAAGCTTAAAAAAGACATTCATTTTTATGTAGAAAATATAGGCAGGGCTTTTACAGATCTTAAAGCTTCTGCTCATAATTTTTTAAGGTATGGTACTAACCGGCTAATTCCCGTATTTTTTAAAGTCCCTTCCCCACCTCCTCGGATTTCATAATAAATAAGTTGTTTAAATTTCCTGTTTTACTTCAGCAGGAATGGTTTTTTTATTAATTCAACAAATTTTATTATGATGATTATTCGATTGGCTTTAATCAGTTATTTGCTATTTGGCCTGCACACCCTTGCTAAGGGGCAAATAGATCAAGATATTCCAAATGTAGTATTAGATAGCATGTACCTTTCAGATGTGGAAAGCAGTGATACCCCTGCAAAAGTATTGCATGCCGAACCATTATATATTGATTTAATTCGGGATTTGGGAGCCAGAAAAGGAGAAAAGGAGTGGAATCTTGGTCTCGGACTGACCGATAGGGAAAGGTTTGATGAATACCTGGCGCTGGTAGAATACGAATGGGCACCTATAGACAGGCTGGGCCTGGAGGTAGAATTACCCTTTTCCCTCTATTACCCCATCAATGGAAATGCTCCGGGTAACAGGCTAAATAGTATAAAAGTTGCAGGACAGTATACCTTTTTGGTGTCGGAAAGACAAAAAACCTCTCTGGCCATAGGATATATCCATGAATTTGAAATGAATCAGTTCTCTGATTATAGAGAAGACCGTGTTTTTTCCGGCAATGCGTACAACCCATTTTTCATTGCGGCGAAAAGGTGGGGAACCAATTACCACAGCCTGATTTATACAGGACCTTTTATCCAGGATCATTTTGGGGCTGCAGGGGTAAATATTTCCTGGCAAATCAATTCCAATTTTCACTATATGATCAGTGGTACCAGAAATTTTATCGGTATTGAATTCAATAAAGCATTTGAAAACGGCCAGTTTGACATGGTAATCCGGCCACAGATGAGATTGGGTATAGCTGACAACCTTTTGATTGGCATTGTGACGGGGGTACCTGTCAGCAGAGAAAATGAAAGATTCAGTTCCTTCCTGAGATTGATTTATGAACCGGGCCATTAGAAGCCTGGTTCATTTCCCATTCAAATAAATTTTCCATCTTTACCCTGTTTTGTCTGAGCAATCAGCCTAATTAAGGTTAATTTTGTCAAAAAAAGGAGCTTTGTTTACTGATTTTATCCATTGACCTGCTTTTGTAATTCTAACATCTTGTTTATGACGAAATTAACGATTCTTTCGCTGCTATTTTTAAGTTTTCTGTTCTCCACTGATTTATATGGGCAGAAGGTGGGTTCTCCTGAGACGGAAAAAGATAAAAGTGAATTAAAATTTCTTTTGAATAAAGATGGAAGCCACTATGTAAAGGCTACTTTTCTGAACCAAATCTGGCTGAGAAATACCTGGAACAACCCTGGAACTACCGTAGATGGTTACCTGGAAGACCAAACATTTGATATAGGGCTACGCCGTACCCGAATTCAGCTTTTTGGAAAAATAGCTGATAAAATATTTTTTTATACACAGTTTGGAAATAATAACCTCACCTATTTAGGTGAACGAAAGCAAGGATTGTTCTTTCATGATGCATTGGGGGAGCTTGAAATTATGGAAAATAAACTTTCCATAGGTACAGGACTTACAGGTTGGAATGGGGTATCCAGGTATGCCTCTCCTTCCATAGGCTCCATCCTTTCGTTGGATGCCCCATTGTATCAACAGACAACCAATGACGCCACCGACCAGTTTTTAAGAAAATATTCTGCCTATGTTAAGGGGAAACTCAATCGGTTGGACTACAGGATGGCCATCAGTAAACCCATGGCAGTGAGTAGGTCCACTGTTCAGTCAGCGTTACCTGCGGAGCAGGCCCTTTTCGCTGCTTCTCCGGCTGGGCTGCAGTGGCATGGTTACTACATGTATCAATTTCAGGATCAGGAATCCAACCTTACGCCATACAATGCAGGCTCCTACCTGGGAGAGAAAAGTGTTTTTAACCTGGGTACGGGATTTCTTTTCCAGAAGGATGCCATGTGGTTTCAGGAGGAAGCAGGTGGGGAGGTAGCCTATAGCGACCTGGCCCTTTTTTCGGTTGATGTTTTTTACGACCAGCCCCTTGATCAAAGTAAGGGAACAGCTATTACTGCCTATGCCGCTTTTCATTCAAACGATTATGGAAGAAATTACATTAGAAATCTCGGGGTAATGAACCCTGCCAACGGCAGCCTGGACGGTGGTAGTTTTAACGGGGCAGGTAATGGCTTTCCCATGATGGGGACCGGCAATAGTTACTATGGTCAAATAGGTTATTTGATGAAAAAAAATCTTTTGGGAAGCTGGGGTACCCTGCAGCCTTTCCTTACCAGCCAGTTGTCGAATTTTGATGCCCTGGATGATCCCATGCTCATGTACGAATATGGTTTCAATTGGTTGATCAATGGTAATCAAACCAAATTGTCTGTCAATTATCAAAGCCGGCCCGTCTTTACGGAAGAAGCAACAGGAATATTTCAATCTGAACGAAAAGGAATGCTCGTCATGCAATTTCAAATTTCTATCTAGGAATACCTTGTTCTCAAGGCTCTAAGCTGCCTTTTTCATCCGCATGTATGGGACCCTTTTTTGCCTTTAAATGTACCGGATTGTGCCCGGAAATCACTGTTTTGATTTCAGCAATTATGGAAAGGGCAATTTCTTCCGGACTTTCAGCTCCTATATTCAGGCCCATGGGACCAAAAATGACTTTTTGATCTTCTTCATTCAGATCAATACCAGAAAGTGATAAATTTTCCACTAATTTTTCTAACTTTTTCCTTGGACCTAATACCCCCAAATAGGGAAATTGGTAGGGATACAGACCTAGCATGACCTCCAGGTCATAATTGAAATTATGGGTCATTAAAACGACTGCAGTTCGCCTGTCGGCATGGATCTGGGAAAGGATGTCAATGGCCTTTCCGGATAAAACTTGATCGGCCAATGGAAAACGATCCGTAGTAGCATGATCTGACCTTCCATCTGCCAGCGTCATTTCCCAGCCCAATACAGCAGCCAATTGAGTCAAAGGTTGCACGTCATTTCCAGCTCCAAAAATGAGTAACTTGATAGCGGCAGGAACAAACTCTACAAAAGCATGAAGATTACTCCCATCACTCAGGGGCCATATGGTGGATTTCCCTGTTGCGATGGCCTCTTGTGATTTTTCTCTGGCAAATGTCTGAGCGGATTGACCGATATGGTTGAAATTGAGGTTGGGGAAATATTCTTCCTTATTGTACAGCAAACAGGTGCCTATCTGGCTTGACCTTTTATTTTTTACATCATAAAAGGTTACCAGGACCTTGTCATTCCTGTCATTGACACATTGCTGGAGTAAATCGATGGGGTTGTTTTCCTGTTCCTCATCGATGGGTTCCATTAAGATATGGATGATACCATTGCAACCCAGTCCTACACCGAATTTGGCATCATCTTCATCGGTAGTGTCATAGGTCACCAGCATGGACTTTTTCTTAAAAATGACCAGCTGCGCTTTCTTTAGTGCGTCTCCTTCCAGGCACCCCCCCGAAATGGCTCCTGTAAGTTGACCATTTTCGGTGACCAGCATCCTGGCCCCTGGTCTTCGGTACGATGATCCATCGACTTGTACCACAGTGGCTAATGCCACTTTTTCTCCTGTTTTTCGAGACCGTGCATAGGCCTTAATTATTTCTTTGATCTCTTTCATAAATTTGGAAAATGATTAGAACCAGGCCTGATTCAGGAATGTCAAAGGATAGTTTGTTCCTTTTTTGAACGATGCCGATTGGGCAGGAAGAGAAAGAAATCCATCTGCTTCTGCCAAATGTACCAGGTCCCCGGATCCGGAATTGACTACCGGTACTGCTACCAGTTTGTCCTTTTCTGCCATTACTTTTACCAGGATATGGTAGGTGACGGGTCTTTTAAAACTTACCTCCTCAGCCAGGGTCGCAAAGATTCCGCTATTAGGTATGCCCCAATGGGCCATCAACCAGGCTTTAAAATACAGGTGAAAACAGATAAGGGTAGAGGCAGGGTTGCCTGGAAAGCCGAAAATAAGCTGCTTATCCTTTTTACCAAACAGAAAAGGCTTTCCTGGCTTCTGGGCTACACCATGGACCAGTTTTTTGATCCCCAGGCTTTCCAATACCTCCGGCAAAAAATCATATTTACCCTTAGAAACCGCTCCCGAGAATAACAGTATATCGTTTTCCTCCATTAATTTTTCTACACTTGTTTTTAATAGCTGCTTATCATCCTCCAAATGAAGTATTTGAGCAGGGATCCCAAGAGATTTCAAAGCTGCCTGCAGCATGTAAACATTCGATTTCCTGATTTGATGGGCGAGGGGCTTGTCAGAAATGTCTACCAGTTCATTTCCTGTAGCACATATAGTGATTTTTGGAGCTTTTATGACATTAACTTTTGAAACACCAACAGTTGCCATCACCGCAATGCTGCCTGGCTGGATCAAAGTACCTTTTTGTATCAGCAGGTCACCGGTTTTTGCATCGGTCCCCTTTAGATGTACGTTTTGGTTTTCCTTATAATCAAATTTCGCCAGGGAGGCTGTGCCATTTTTAATATCTATTTGCTCATAGGGTATGACACAATTGGTATTTGAAGGTAATATGGCTCCTGTCATGACTTCCAGGCAATTCTCTCTGCTGGCTAATGTTTTTTGGGCATCTCCGGCGGCCTGTATGCCTTCTATGCGAAAAGTACCTTTCTTATCCAATTGAGAGCTGTGGATCGCAATGCCATCCATACTCACCCGATGAAAAGGAGGCGCATCTCTATCTGCAAAAACTTCCTGGGCTAAGATGCGGTGTAGAGAATCCTCTATGGGGACGCTTTCAATTTGCCTGGGAAGTTCATTTTCCAAAACCAGTTGCAAGGCTTCCGCTACACTTTTCATGCTATTATCCGTTTGTTATGGGTTTAGATTGTTCTTTAGATTTTACTGAGTGCTTAGCCTCCCAAAAAAGACATTGATTTTTTTGGTGTTTTGGAGTTTAACTCCTCTGCTTTAAAGCCATCTTTTTCCTTTTTAGCTACTGCATTGCGGATTTCAGTTATAATGGACTCCTCATTAGCACCAGCTCGCAATATGTCTCTCAGGTTGGTGACCGGGGGGCCGTAAAGGCATGTCCTCAATTCACCCGTTGCAGAAAGCCTTATCCTGTTACATGTTCCACAAAAGGTTCGGCTAAAAGCAGGTATAATACCGAAAGTGCCCTGGTAACCCGGGATTTGATAATTGACAGATGTGCTGTTTTTTCCATCCTGAATTTTTTGAATCTCAGGGAAGTGGCTGGCGATATAGTCATATAGGGCGAGATGGTTCCACTCAGGTATTTCAAATTTCCCGGTTCCATTGAAAGGCATTTCTTCCAAAAACCTGACTGCTAAAGGGTAGTCGGCGGTCAATTGCACAAAGGGAATGATATCTGCAATATTCTTGTTTCCATCTACCACACAGTTAAGCTTGACATAAAAACCCTGTTTTAGCAGTGTGAGAATACAATGGAATACTTCATCAAACTTATCTCTTCTGGTGATTTCAAAAAACCTTTGTTTATCCAATGCATCAAGGGAAATATTTATTTTTTTTATACCCAAATGTTTCAGCTGTTGAATTTGATCCTCGCTGATGGAACCATTGCTGGTAAGGGTAATTTCACGCAAATCCTGGTGCTGCCTCAGTTTGGTAAAGAAGTCCATGATTCCCTTACGGACAAAAGGCTCCCCTCCGGTGATCCTGATTTTCGTAACGCCAAGCTTTACAAATATTCCGGTAAGGTAATCCAGTTCTTCATAGGTAAGCAATGCTTTCCTTTGAACAAAATCCATCCCTTCTTCTGGCATGCAGTAGTAACACCTGAAGTTACATCGATCAGTTACCGATAATCTCAGGTAGTCCAACTTTCTTCCATAGCGGTCAATCAGTTCGTTTTCCATAGAAAATTAATTTTTACATTAGCAGCCGCATCAAGGGTGGGCATTTACCCAGACCGTATGGTCTGTAAAATGTTCCTTTTTCCAAATGGGAACAGTGTTTTTGAGTTCGTCAATCAGGAATTTGCAGGCTTCAAAAGCATCGTTCCTATGGGCCGTGGCCACCCCAATGACTACCACAGGATCACCAATATTTTTACTTCCCAAAGCATGAATCATCAATAATCTTTTTAGGGGCCATTGTTTTATAGCTTGGTCGGCCAATTTATTCATTTGATGAATGGCCATGGGTTCATATCCTTCAAACACCAGTTTGATAACCGATTTTCCGTGGGCATGGTTTCTTACACTGCCAATGAAAAGGTCTATTCCTCCTGCCTCAGGGTGTTGAAGCCAGGAATACAGGCCATTGAGGTCGATTTCACTTACCAGTTCTATTTTTTTCATGTCAACCACCACTTACCGGAGGAATAAGGGCAATTTCTTGCCCATCGGAGATGTTCAGCTCATCGTTCGCATATTCCTGATCCACAGCTATGGCAAAACTATCAAGATTTCCCATTTCCGGGTATTTCTCCAAGATCCATTTCTTTAATTCCAACACAGTGTTGATTTTTAGGTCTGATGATACATCAAGGGTTTGTTGGCCGGTTATTTCTTTAGATATTCCGAATAGCAGCACTTCCATAATTGGTTTTAATTCCTCGTTTTGTAAAGGTTAAATTTACACAATTGGATTAGATTAACCACGAATTTGAGCAGTATATTAAAAGGATCCCAGAGACATTGAGGTCAGCTGTTCGGAAAAAAATATAGCGCAAATCAAAAGCTATCTTTTCACTATCACCATTATGAATGATAAAAAAATATTAATTGTATCAAACTAATAATAAAATAAACACATGAATGAAATTCTATTGATTGAAATTATTATATTTTAATGCCAATATTACTAATATTTGATGCTTATTTGTGGTAAAAAGATTAAATTTAAGTCTAAAAAATTATCTTTTATAAAAAATATTAAATGGGATAATTAATTGTGATTTTTAGTAAAAATACATTAATTGTAAGACTAAAAAGTTTTAAAAGCCGATGATAACTGATAATTCTTATTCGGTTCCGGAGCTGGTAAATTTGTTAAAAGCTGGTGATCCCAATGCTTTTCGGCAACTTTATGATCAGTTTGCATCAAAAATTCTGAACACCTGCAAGCAGATGTATTTGTCACATGAAGATGCAGAGGAGGTGGTTCAGGAAGTGTTTTTAAAGGTTTGGGAAAAAAGGGAAAGCTTAGATTGCTCCTTGTCTTTTAACGCCTATCTGTTCACTATCATGAGATTTTCTATTTTTAAAAGGTCCCGGAAACAGGCTTTGGAAATTGCTTACAAAACCTACCAACTGAACTACGGGGTTCGCACAGATTGCTGTACGGAGGAGGAATTGGCATTTGAAGAATTGAAGGGTTTTTCGGAAAAGATCATCAACTCCCTTCCCAAGGGGCAACAGCAAATTTTTAAGCTGAAATTCACCGAACATCTTACTGCTGATGAAATTGCCTGTAAACTGCATTTATCGAAAAGAACGGTGGAAAACCAATTATATAGAGCAAATAAAAGGTTAAAACAGGAGTTTTTATCCAATGATCTGGTTCCGTCGGATTTGTTTTTTTTGTTTTTGATTTTTTAAGAAACCATACCTAAAATTTTTGATTTCATAAAAACGGGTTAATCCATTAATAAATATGGAAAAATTATTTTCTGCATGAGTAAATGCCCTGTGTTAGGGATATATACCATATAACCTGGCAGAAAAAATGAAGGACTTTACCCAAAAATGGAAGCAATTTCATGAAGGCAAGCTTTCCGGAACGGATGCAAAATCCTTTTTGGAGCACCTGAATAGTCCCGAAGGCAAAGTTGATTTTCAAAAGCTGTTGAAGATGATTTGGGAGGCGGAAAATGTGCCTGAGCGAAATGAGTCCACTCCTGCTGGGAAGTCATCCAACCTGAATTCCTTCAATCGGCAAAAAAAAAGAGAGGAATTGAAAAACCATAAACCAGGTAAACAGCTTTCTGTTCTTACCTGGATCCGTTATGCTGCTTCATTAATAGCCATTATCCTTATTTTGAAGGAATGGGGTTTGATTAACCCGAACTCATCACAGCAAGGGAATTTTCCTTTGGTAAAAGAAACGGAATGGGTCATAAAATCAAATCCTAAAGGGATCAAATCCAGGATTCTATTACCTGACAGCTCTTTGGTGTTTTTAAATGCCGACAGTCAAATCAGGTACCCTAGGGATTTTACTATCAACAGGCGGGTAATATTAACGGGTGAAGCATTTTTTGATGTAAGAAAAAGGGAGGGAAAGCCATTTTATGTGCAGGCCGGACCGGTCTCCACTACCGTGCTGGGCACTTCTTTTAATGTAAATACAGACTACCTGGAATCCATAGAAATTGCTTTAGCCACAGGAAAAGTGCGGATTCTAAATGAAAATACTGGAAAGGATATACTGCTTCAACCCGGAGAAGCAGGTAAAATATCCAGAACGACCCAATCCATCCAAATATTTGATGTGGATCCCAGCAAAATTTCTCTTTGGAAGGAGGGAATTCTCCATTTTGATAAAGAACCCTTTCAACTTGTGATTAAGAAATTGGAAAACTGGTACGGGGTCCAAATTTCAGTAAAGGGAGAAATTCCAAATGAGCTTTGTTCCGGGACATTTCAAAAGAAAGCATACCTGAGCGATGTTCTTAATGTCTTAGGACACTCATTACGTTTTGAATTTGATTTAAATGGAAAGAATGTAGCCATTTATCCCTCTTTACCGGCATAAATGGACTGACTTATATACCTCTAATTTTAACCAATACCCAAAATCCTATGAAGCATGTTTTATTAAAACCCTTTGAAAATCTGAAAGTCAGGATACTGGCTTTAGGAATCCTAGGCATACTGGTATGTCCTGCCGGTTATGCCATGGACAGTGTGAAAAGTATTGAAGATGTGTTTATCAAAATGGATATCAGGCAGGGAAGCTTGCAGGATTTACTGGCACACATCGAAAGCAAAACAGAATACCGTTTCTTTTATACGGAAAGCGGACTCAATGATCAGGAGGTAGTAGCGTTGAATCTGATCAAAGGAAGTGTTGCTGAAATTCTGAAAGAATTGGCCCGTGAAAAAGGGCTACATTTCAAACAGGTAAACAATAGCATCAGTGTGCGGTTTATCCATGATCATTCCAAAGAAAAGGAACTGGAGATCGATCTTTATCGGGCAGACATAGAGGTTTCTGGTAAGGTAATAGCCGAATCAGGTGAGCCATTGCCAGGCGTTGCAGTATCTGTAGCCGGCACCACCATCGGTACCATCACCAATATTGATGGTGAGTTTTCTCTCACAGTACCAGAGGATGGGGTTTTGTTGGTTTCTTATATTGGTTTTGCCACCCAACAGGTCAATATCAATTCCAGGTCTGTCATCAATATTACCCTGATGGAAGACATAGCAGGTTTGGAAGAGGTAGTAGTAACAGCACTGGGGATTAAGAAAGAAGCTAAGAGCCTCGGATATGCTACGTCAACGGTCGAATCGGAGGAGATGACCATCAACAGAACCCCGAATTTCATGAACGCTCTCCAGGGCAAGGTAGCTGGGGTGAACATTACCCCAATGGGGTCCGGGCCGCAGGGAAGCAGTAAGGTCCGGATCAGGGGAGTGTCCTCTTTTGGAGGAAACAATTCACCCTTAATAGTGGTCAATGGGGTGCCCATAGACAATACCAATTTTGGGGTAAGTGGAGATGTATCCGAGGTGGGTAGCAATCGAAAATCTGATAGTGGAGATGGATTGAGCAGTATCAATCCGGACGATATTACTTCCATGTCAGTTTTAAAAGGAGCGGCTGCTTCTGCACTTTATGGTGCCAGAGCCAAGGATGGCGTCATCATGATAACCACCAGAAACAGGGCTACCGGGTCAGGAATCCAGGTAGAACTCAATTCTAACTTTACGACAGATACCCCGCTTGATTTTACAGATTACCAATACGAATACGGGCAAGGTGAAGGAGGGGTAAGGCCTAATTCTCCCAGACCAGTTTCCGGCGTCTGGAGTTTCGGAGAAAAATTTGAGCCGGGAATGACCCAGATTTTATTTGATGGGATCGAGGTACCCTACGAACCTCAGCCAAACAAAGTACGGGATTACTACCGTAATGGATCTACTTTTTCCAATACCATTACACTCTCTTCAGGAGGAGAAAATGGTGGGTTTAGTCTATCAGTAGCCAATATGGATAGCAAGGCCATTCTTCCGGGTTC
Source organism: Cyclobacterium sp. SYSU L10401 (assembly GCF_010993705.1). GTDB lineage: Bacteria > Bacteroidota > Bacteroidia > Cytophagales > Cyclobacteriaceae > Cyclobacterium. Next base: position 197,857 of record NZ_WOFO01000003.1, read on the forward strand.
CAACTATAACAGGAAGACCATTAATTTGGGATTCACACAAAACATCAAAAATCTAACCGTCTCCGGAAATGTAAATTATTCCAAAGAAGACCGGATCAATCCTCCGAATATTGCTGAGCAGGACTTTAGTCCGGTGGTCATTTATACCCTGGCTACCTCAATGCCGATGGATCTGTTGGAACAATACGCCTTTGATGAAAATGGGGATGAATTTCCCTATTCCAGGTTTACCAATAGGACCAATCCCTATTTTGCGTTATCCCGATTTGAAAACAATGTACGTGACAGGGTCTATGGCAATATTACAGCCAGGTATGAATTTACAGATTGGCTGTATTTGCAGGGAAGGTTTGGTCAGGATTTTTACTCCCGGGATTCGGAGTATAACCTTCCCACAGGTTCACAAAGGCAATCATCACCACCTCCGGGTTTTGTGAATGGGCAATATATCCAGGATCTAAGGCGATTCAGGGAGGTAAATGCGGATTTCTTGCTTGGAATAGACCGCACATTCGGTGATTTTGGACTACTGGTAAATTTGGGAGGTAATCAAATGTACAGAAGGTTGGATGTGAACACCCTTTTGGGAGAGAATTTTTATACCCGTGGTCTGTACACCATCGGCAATTCCAGTAAGATTACTACCAATTACACGATTTCGGAAAGGCAGGTGAACTCTTTGTACGCAAGTACAGAATTGTCTTACAGGGGTTATTTATACCTCAACGGAACCGTCAGAAACGATTGGTTTTCTACCCTCTCCCCGGCCAACAGAAGCATACTCTACCCTTCCATAACCGGTAGTTTTGTATTTTCTCAGGCATTTGCCAATTTACCAAACTGGATCTCGTTTGGAAAAATCCGGTTAGCTTATGCTGAAGTAGGTAGTGATACGGATGTTCAGCCCTATGCCAATAACCTTTTTTATAACATCAACCAGCAGCAATTCCCCAATTCCAATGGCATTGCCCAGCCGGTAGGAGCAATCAGTGGTTCTGTGGTTCCCAATGATGACCTCAGGCCCATGAGGGTAACTGAAAAAGAAATTGGCCTGGAAATGACCCTTTTTGATAATCTTCGGTTTGAAGTTTCCTATTATGATAAATTGTCATCCGATCAGATCCTGCAGGCTCAGATTTCAGATGGCTCGGGTTTCCTGAATCAGTTGATTAATGTGGGTGAAAGTCAAAACCAAGGGGTTGAAATGTTTGCCGCTATCTCTCCGGTGACTACCAATAGTTTTAATTGGAATTTCAGTGCCAATGCCTCTTACAATCAATCCAAAGTGCTGAGCCTGGGAGATGATGTGGATGGCAGTTTTATAACGGTAGGTACAGCCGAGTTTCATGGTGAAGTAAGGCAGGAGGTTGGAAAGCCAATGGCCCAGTTATATGGATGGGGATACCTTAGGGACGAACAGGGGCGACAGATATTTGATCCCAATAACGGAAGGCCACTTCGTTCAAACCAACAATTGAATTTTGGAACTGCCATCCCCATTTGGGTAGGTGGTTTTACCAATGGTTTCACCTTTAAGAATTTGAATTTTTCCTTTCTGATTGACTACAAGCTCGGTCATAAAATGATTTCAGGTACGCATACCAATGCCTACCGGCATGGCCTGGATAAGGCTACCCTGGTAGGTCGGGACCAGGGTTTCGTAGTGGGTGATGGCGTAAACCCAAATGGGGAAATAAATACAGCCCAATCACCTGTTCAAACCTATTATGAAACCATACGGTCCGGCAGGATGTCGGAGCAATCTGTATTCAATGCTGGTTCCTGGCAGTTAAGACAGTTAACCCTGGGTTATGACTTTACATCCCTAATCCCGGAAAATAATTTTATCAGAGGACTTCGACTGAACCTGGTTTCCAATAATGTGGCGGTGCTGAAGAAGTGGGTACCCCACATTCACCCGGATCAAAATGGCATCATATCAGACAATAATGCAGGACTGGAAGCAACAGGTTTACCTGTAACCAGAAGCACGGGATTCAACTTAAATGTGAAATTTTAAGGATGAATTGCCTCATTAAATCTTTGATAACTACGAAAAAATATAACTGAAATGAAAAAGTCAAAAATAATATACCTGATTAAAGGGCTGCTTGTGGTTTTCTGCATTGGCTCCTGTGATGAAGGTTTTGATGAAATGAACACCAATCCGGTGCGGCTTACTTCTCTTGACCCCACCTTCCAATTGAATCAAGCCATTATTTCCAGTTCGCCCGGGTATAACAACCTGACCTACGAAACAACGATTGTCAAGCAAATGATTACTCCATTTCAGGGAGTGGGTACGGGAGGAAACCTTAATCAGGACAATCGATCTGCCACCCAGGGAAACTGGCAAACCGGATACCGGACCATTGTGAAGAATTTAATTGATGGTCTGGAAAGTCTGGGAGAGACGCCAGAAAGAACCAATCTGTATAATATCATGCGTATCTGGAAAGCCCATGCCTTTATGATGCTGACCGATACCTATGGGGACATTCCTTATTCTGAAGCAGGGTTGGGATATATTTCGGGAAATGTATTCCCAAAGTACGATTCGCAGGAAGCCATTTATACCAGCATCCTGAATGATCTGGAAATGGCCGTTCAGGGCCTGGATGAGACCAAGGACCCCATCAACCAGGAAATTCTTTATAGCGGAAATATCGGGCAATGGAAGAGGTTGGGCAATTCCCTGTTGTTACGGGCAGCCATGCGGATGGTAAAAGTCGCCCCGGCTACAGCTTCAGAGTATGCATTAAAGGCAGTCAATGGAGGCCTGATGCAGTCCAACGAAGACAATGCGGTGGTAAGGCACAATGCCGACTACCGGAACAATGTTGGTACCAATCTAAATGGGGGACAAGCGCCTTTTTATTACCTGGATGAAGATTTTGTTAATTTTCTTCAAAGCAACAACGACCCAAGGTTAGCATCCATTGCCGTAAGGTATGTGGGAGCCTTGAGTGGAGGAGAGCAAGTGGAGGCAAATGCCAACAGGTCTCCGGAGATCCAAATCGGGATGCCACAGGGATATGACAACACCACCATTATTCCCGTAGCAGAAGCTGCCGGCCTCGCCAGTTTATTTAGTTATAGTCAGTTGGATCGCACCCGGTTGGGAAATCCCGAGGCACCTAACTTTCTGGTAACCTATTCCCAAACGCTGTTACTACATGCCGAAGCGGCTGCCAGGGGATGGGTGCCGGGAGATGCAGAACAGCTCTATCATGATGGCATCAGGGCGCATATGGAACAAATGGCCTTTTGGCCCAATGACACAGAAATAGAACAGGAAGCCATTGATGCCTACATTGAGAGTCATCCGCTGGAAACTGGTAAAGAACTGGAACTGATCAATACACAATATTGGGTATCTTCTTTTCTTATTGGACCTGAAACCTGGGTAAACTTCAGGAGAAGTGGCTACCCATTGGTTAACCCCAACCCCTATCCGGGAAGTGACTTGCAAAATGAAGATTTCATCAGACGGTTAACCTATCCGGACTCAGAATTGACCGTGAACAAGGAAAATGTAGACCAGGCAACCAGTCGGATGGGCCCGGATGTATTGGATACCCGGGTTTGGTGGGATGTAAAGTAGGTTTTTATTTATAAAATTCTAACTTTAATACTTTCTTCCAAATAACCAACCTAAGATATGGCATGAAGCAAATTAAAAAACGATTGAAATCCGGTGAAACCTTGATTGGTTGCTGGTTGAATTTAGGCAGTTCCATTACAGCTGAAATTGTAGGCCTTTCGGGCTTCGATTGGGTGCTGATAGACCTGGAGCATGGTGCAGGAGAACCCAAAGACCTGCTGCACCAACTCCAGGCCCTGGAGCATACCCGGGCCGCTGCCATAGTGAGGGTAGAAAGTCACCAAAAGGAGCGCATTCACCGGGTGCTGGACCTGGGTGCAGAAGGGGTCATGTGTCCCCGGGTTTATTCAGCCGAAGAGGCCAACACAGCAGTCAGGGGAATGCATTACCCGCCAAAAGGTATTCGGGGAGTGGCTAAAATGGTTCGGGCTACCGGCTTTGGAAAAGCCTTCGACCAATATAAATCGGGCACATCTGAAAGCATTTTGGGTATCATTCAAATAGAAACCGTCGAAGCCCTGGAGGAACTTGATCAAATAGCCAATACCTCAGGGGTAGATGTCTTGTTTATTGGTCCTGCTGATTTGACTGTCGCATTGGGTATTGATGGTGATCTGAACCACCCCTTATTTCTTGAAGCTGTTGACCGGATTGTCAAAGCTGCTAAAAAAGCCTCCAAAGCAGTGGGGATTTTAATTTTTGACCCCGAGGATTTTAAGAAGTACCAGGAGATGGGCATTCAGTTGATAGCCTGTGGGTCGGACGCCACCTTTGTTGCTTCTGGTGCCAGGGAGCTGCATGGTAAACTTAGCCAATACAAAAAATCCAGTTAAATGATACAGGATCCCTTTGTCATTTTATTGGTAGGTATGCTGATGGTAGTCGGAGGGATTTTAGCAGGCAAGTTAAACCCCTTTATGGCGCTGCTTCTTGCCGCCCTGGTGGTGGCCTGGATGACTCCCAGTCGGGCAATTGTGGAATTTGCACTCAGTAAAGGGCAGTCCGAAACTGCTGCCAATGCCCTGGCATCTACCTCCATTGGAGAACGGATAGCCGGAGCATTTGGAAATACCGTAGGGAAAATCGGAATCCTGATAGCCATGGCAGCGATCATCGGTAAATCCATGCTAATGAGTGGGGCAGCAGAGCGGATTGTACGTTCCATCCTGGGCCTGACAGGAGAAAAAAATGCCCCTCTGGCATTTTTGAGCGGCAGTTTTTTCTTGGGTATCCCTGTTTTCTTCGATACCGTTTTTTACCTCATGATCCCATTGGCCAAAGCCATGGCGATGCGGTTAAAGAAAAGTTATTTGTTACTGGTGCTTTGCATTACTGCCGGCGCAGCTATGGCCAATTCTCTGGTGCCCCCTACACCCGGTCCTTTATTTCTGATTGCAGAAATGAACATTCCTATTGGCATGATGATGGTTGGCGGGTTTTTGGTAGGCCTGGTTACCATAGCAGCAGGATATATCTTTGCCGTTTGGACCAATAAACGAAACCAAATCCCTTTAAGGGACTCCTTGGATGCACCCTTAAAAGAAATTCAATCGCTGGCCGACATGGATAGCAATCGTTTGCCGTCTCTGGGTTTTTCTTTATCTCCCATTTTGGTCCCGCTTTTATTGATTACCGGCAGTGCTACCATCAGTACCTTTTGGGGCAGTATTGAAGGGGGGACAGCAGGGATGATTTTTGATGTGGTACATTTCCTTGGAGAGAAAAATATGGCGTTGATACTGGGTGCATTGGCCGCTTTGCTGACCCTGTATTTTCAGCAGGACAAGGAAAGAGCAGGCATGAAGGGAGCTGTTCAGGCAGCCCTGACCAGTGGAGGAGTGATCATTTTGATCACAGCAGCCGGTGGTGCTTTCGGGGCCATGCTACAGCAGACTGGAATAAGTGTCCGGATAGAATCGTTGACCGAGGGTTTTCAGATGGCTTTGATCCCATTGGCCTTTTTTATTACAGCTCTGGTAAGAACAGCCCAGGGTTCTGCAACAGTAGCCATGATAACGGCTTCTGGCATACTATCCGGAATGTCCACAGCAGGATTGGAGTACCATCACCTATACCTTGGACTTTCCATAGCCTGTGGATCCAAACTGATACCCTGGATGAATGACAGTGGTTTCTGGATCGTATGCAAAATGAGTAACCTGACAGAAAAAGAAGCTTTAAAGACTTTCTCACCTTTATTGACAATTATGGGAGTAGTTGGATTGATCACCATTTTGGTAGCTGCAAAACTTTTCCCATTGGTTTAAAACTATAACATGATAAACCCATTGAACTATGAAACATTTCCTGAAAGACCTGCACAGACGAAAGTTCGTCAAATTGTTTGCCTCCGGAACAGCCGGAGCCTTTGCTGCCGGTTCGGCTGCTTTTGGATCAAGTCATGAGCCTGGTCAGAAGATAAATAAACCCTCGGTCCCTAAAAAAGAGGTGCTGATGAAGGTTGGGTGTCAGTCAGGAGGTACCTCTGAAGAGAACCTGGCTTTCAAGGCCCGCCATGGAGTATTCAATATGGATGGCGGCATGCCAAAGTTCATTGAGGGAAAGGGCTGGGACCTGGAAGATTCCCTTAGAAAAAGAGATGCCTGTGAAAAATATGGCATCAGCCTGGATGCCTACCACCTGCCTTTGACTTCTGCAGGAATTGACCGGGTAAACATACCCCATATCATGATGGGAAAAAGTCCCGAAAGAGACCATGAAATAGAAATGGTCCAGCAAATGATTGAAGTAGCCGCCAAGACAGGGGTGAAATTACTGAATTACAATACCACTATTTTACCCGTTTTGCGCACCGGCAGAACCATTGATCCGGCCAGGGGGAATGCTTCCTACAGTACCTGGAATTATGAAGAAGCGTTGAATCGTGAAGAACAACTTACCAAAGCAGGAAGGGCAGATGCAGATGAAGTTTTCGAAAGAATTACCTATCTTTTGGACAGGATTCTTCCTGTAGCTGAAGAATACAAGGTCAAATTGGGCAATCACATCGCCGATCCTCCCGTTCCGGCTGCCTATAATGGCATCATGCGCTGGAACAGTCCCGAGGTTTTTGAGGGCATCAAAAGGTTTGCCCAATTGTATGATAGTCCCTATCATGGGTTTAACTTCTGCATAGGTTCTATTGCTGAAGGCCTGAGGGATCCAAAAAATGAAATATTCCCGATTATCGAATGGGTGGGTAAACGTAAACAGATTTTCAATATTCATTTAAGGAATATAAAGGGGAGCTACAATAATTTTCAGGAGGTCTATCCGGATAACGGAGAAATGAATTTCTTCCATGTCATCCGGGCCCTACGGGATGTGGGATTTGATGGTATGGTCATGCCTGACCATGTACCACAACATGAAGCTGAGGGTGCCGGCTTACAAGCCTTTGCTTTTGCTTATGGCCATATCATCGGTCTCCTGCAGGCGTTAAAAGATGAAGCTTGAGACCGTTTGATAAACTGTTGTTCGAAAAGATTAATCATGTAGTACATATAAATTACAATTTGTTATGACGAAAGTAGGATTTATAGGTTTGGGAATTATGGGAAAACCCATGGCAATCAATTTGATGGATGCAGGCTACGAACTGCTGGTATTGGAAACCAACAAGGCTGCCGGAGATTTGACCCACAAGGGAGCAACTGCATTTTCCACCTGTAAAGAAGTAGCTGAAAATTCAGAAATCATCGTTACCATGCTGCCGGATTCTCCGGAAGTAAACGATGTTGTGTTTGGGGATCAGGGAGTATTGCAAGGCATAAAAGCCAAAAGTATTTTTGTAGACATGTCTACCATTGCCCCGTCTACGGCCAGGGAAGTGGCAGATGCCATGAAGAAAAAGGGCGTGGAGGCACTGGATGCTCCGGTTTCCGGAGGACAGGTAGGTGCTGAGTCCGGAAACCTATCCATCATGGTAGGAGGTAGCCAGGATGCCTTCGAAAAGGTGAAACCTTTATTTGAGGTGATGGGAAAAAGTGCTGTTTTGATAGGCGATGCCGGCGCAGGACAGATGACCAAAGCCTGCAACCAAATGATTGTGGGAATGACCATTCAGGCAGTGGCTGAGTCCTTTACCCTTGCCAAAAAAGCGGGGGTAAACCTGGAGAAAATGAGAGAAGCGTTGCTTGGAGGCTTTGCGCAAAGCAGAATTCTGGACCTGCATGGACAGCGGATAATCGACCGTAATTTTGATCCCGGATTCAAAATTAAATTGCACCGCAAGGATATGAATATCGCATTGATGGCCGGTAAGGAATTCAAAGTACCGCTATACGGATCAGCTTTGGTGGCCAGCCATATGGATGCCGTGCTGGCATCGGGTCTGGATGAGAAAGACCACAGTGCCCTGGCTTTATTAATGGAAAAACTCAGTGGTCTTGAAGAATAAAGGCAGTAGGATACGATATAGTATATGAAGTTAGAAAAATCAGGTAAAGGACCTTTGGTCCGGGAGATCCGTATCACGCCTATTGCCATCGTAGATCCTCCGCTGCTAAATGCCGCAGGATTACATGCTCCGTATGCCTTGCGTACCATTGTTGAATTGGAAACAGAGGATGGTATTGTCGGTATAAGTGAAATCCCCGGCAATGAGGCAATTGATGAAGCCCTGCGGGAGGCCTCAAATATTATCATTGGAAAAGATGTCTATCAATTGGGTAAAATTCAACGGGAGCTTGAAGCCTGGTTTGGAAAAGACTCCAGCCAGGATCGCGGAGATGCACCCTGGGACCAGAGAAAGTTGGTCCACATCTTCTCAGCTTTAGAGGTGGCCTGTCTGGATATTATAGGAAAAATCACCAATCGTCCTGTGGTAGACCTTCTGGGCGGGAAAATGAGGGATGCTGTTCCTTTTGCGGCTTACCTTTTTTTCAAATATGAGGGGGCTGGAGGTAAATTAGGTTTTTCCAAGGATCCGGCAGCCAATGGATGGGCCGCCGCAAGACAGGAAAAAGCAATTGATCCGGAAGGAATCGTTGCGCAGGCCCGGGCCATGTGTCAGGCTTACGGTTTCCAATCCATTAAATTAAAGGGGGGAGCTTTTGAGCCGGAGGTAGAGGTGGCCAGTATGCAGGCACTCTACCAGGCATTTGGTGAGGGAGTTCCACTGAGATTTGATCCCAATGCCATTTGGAAGCCTGAAACTGCCTTAAAATATGGAAAAATCATGGAACCCATATTGGAGTACCTGGAAGATCCGGTAAGGGGACAGGATCACATGGCCTGGTTGCGAAAAATGATTCAAACCCCCCTGGCCACCAATATGTGTACCACCTCCTTTGATGAAATCCCCGCAAGTATAGACTTGGGATCTGAGGACATCATCCTCAGCGACCACCATTTTTGGGGAGGATTAAGGGCTTCAATGGAACTATCCAGGGTCTGTACCACTTTCGGCCGGCAGCTTTCCATGCATTCCAATAGCCACCTGGGCATCTCCCTGGCTGCCATGGTGCATTTGGGGGCAGCGCTTCCCGATCTTCCATATGCCCTGGATACCCATTATCCCTGGCAGTCCGAAGAGGTAATTACCGGAGGTGCTTTGGAGTTTCAGGAGGGTGCAGTGCCTGTACCATCAGGGCCGGGACTGGGCGTGGAGCTGGATCGCTCAGCTTTGGCGACATTACACCAGCAATACCTCGATTGTGGCCTAAAAAAACGAAATGATGAAATAGAAATGCAAAAGGTGCATCCGGAATGGACCTTTAAAAAAATCCGATGGTAAGTTTTTATTCCATTCTATTGAAAATTATACTTGAATCTTATTGCTTTCCTCAGGGATGTGATCGATAAATTAAAAAAAATGAAAAACCTCGTTCCCCATTTGAATCTTTTTTTGATAACGGCCTTTTTGTTGTTTTCAGTCCAGACAATAAATGCCCAACAAATCTCCAAAGAAGAAATGCTTTTCCTGACGCCTCTTTGGGAGGGAGAACGTTTTGAAGATGGCAGACCCAAGGTGCCGGATGATATCATTGAACGCATGAAAGAAGTAACCCACGATGAGGCCTGGGCGGTCATGAAGAATGAAGGATACAGGTACCAATATGCGGAAGGCTGGGAAACCATTCACCGGGACAGCATTCTGGTAGGCAGGGCGGTGACCGCTACCTTTATGCCGGGAAGACCTGATATTCACGATGCCATCGATGAAAGGGGAAAGGCAGCAGGAAAAAAAGGCCAGAATGCATGGCCGGTGGATGTATTGGTTCAGGGAGATGTGTATGTGGCTGACCAGTTTGGTGCACATATCGACGGACCTACGATAGGAGACAATGTAGGCAATGCCATTTTTGCCCGATCCGGAAATGGAATCGTATACGATGGTGCCATCAGAGATATTGTTGGTTTGAGGGAGATAGAGGGGTTTACCTCTTTTTTTACCAGTTACCACCCCTCTCACCATAACCAACGCGGAAATTTAAATACCATGTTAATAGGGATCAACAAACCCACCAAAATCCGGCAAGTGACGGTAATGGCTGGAGATGTGGTGTTGGGCAGGGATGGTGCGGTTTCCTTTATTCCTCCTCACCTGGCTGAAAAAATAGTGGTTACATCAGAAATTGTAAGACTCAGGGACATGTTTGGCCATGAAAGGCTTAGGGCTGGAGTCTATTCAGCTGGACAAATAGATACCAGGTGGTCCGATGAAATCGAAAAGGATTTTTCAGGCTGGCTCAATGAACATATCGATGAATTGCCTGTGCCCAGAGAACAGGTACAGGAAATTCTGAAAAACAGGACCTGGTAAGCCACATTTTAATCATTCAAACCCAGTTATCCTTCCGGAGTAGGAACCATGCTAATCCTGTTAAAGGATTTTTAAACCTCAAAATATTCCTTTTATGAAAAGTAAACTAAACAGAAGATCATTTCTTTCCAAATCCACATTGGCCGGGATTACGGGTGCCGCATTTCTATCCAACTATGGTTCCGACCTCTCTGCAGCAGTGGAAAGGATGCCATCCGCATCCAATCCATCGGACCTGAAAATCACAGATGTCAAATGTGGCTTTGTCAGGGGAGCCGTTTATGTAAAAGTATATACCAATCAGGATGTTTGGGGCTGTGGGGAAGCGGTAGATGCCATTCATGGTACTTATCACCTGGTCAAAAGATTAGGAAATCAAATCAAAGGACAAAATCCTTTAAACCCCAATAGACTGGCCGAGCAGTTGAGAAAAGGAGCATTTTTTGGTGGTGCCCAATCTGGTGTTTTCGTGGCGGTTTTGACGGCCATAGAAACGGCGCTATGGGATATCACCGGCAAGGTTTTTAATGTGCCGGTGTACCAGTTATTGGGAGGGAAATTCCGGGATAAAATCAGGGTTTACTGTGATACCGCCCTTTACACAGCCACCAATCCTTCACCAGCTGATTATGCCGAAGCCGCCAGGGGAGCAGTAGATCGGGGTTATACGGCTGTAAAGTTTGATGTAGACGACGCCAGAGATCCCAATAAATATGACCGGTTCAACTGGACCGCCAGCCCCGCTGAAATCGAAAGGATGTACAATGCCATTGCTGCGGTGAGAGAGGAAGTTGGACCCAATATAGATATCTGTGTGGACATGCACGGAAGGTATGATTTTATCACCGGTGTTAAAATGGCCCAAAAATATGAAGACCTTGACCTGATGTGGCTGGAAGAACCTTTACCTGCAGATAATCCAGACCTTTATCAGCAGCTTACCAAAGAAACATCCACCCCCATTTGTACGGGAGAAAACATTTACCTGGCCTATGGATTCGTCAACTTATTGAGTCAGGGTGGGGCGGACATCATCATGCCCGATATTCAAAAAGCCGGAGGGCTGGGTGAAGCCCAGAGAATTGCTAATTTGGCCAACTTGTATTACGTGCCCTTTAGTCCCCATATGGTGGCTTCTTTTTTAGGAGCCATGGCCTCCTGTCATGTATGTGCTTCCGTTCCTAATTTTCAGGTTATGGAATGGCAAATATACATGGACACCGATCAGCTATGGCAGGATATTGTTACCTATGATGGACCCAGAACAGAGGACGGATTCATTACCCTTTCAGAAAAACCAGGAATAGGAGTGGAGATTAACGAAGAGGGGATGAAAAAGTATGCCGTTAAGGGGATTCCCTTTTTTGAATAAGCATGTCAATTAACCAAACCCATACACCATGAAACCTTATCACAATTCCAAATTCAATGAATTATTTAAACTTCCCGAAAACAGGAAAGTCAAGGTAGAAAAGGCCAGGGAAATAAATCCCAATCGAGTGCCTTCCAGAAGGGATTTTATCCAAAAAGCAGGATTGGGAGGCTTGACCTTGGGAGCCTTTATGTTTCAACCTATAGAAGATACACTGGCCCACAGTACCCAGAGGGTAAACAGAAATTCCAACCCTTCCGATCTCAGGATTACCGATCTCCGCATTGCCGAAGTGGCTGGAGCCCCCATGCGCTGTCCCATTATCAGGATTGACACCAACCAGGGGATTTATGGTTTGGGAGAAGTAAGGGATGGAGCCAGTGCCAGGTATGCATTGGTCTTGAAAAGCAGGCTTTTAGGAGAAAATCCCTGTCAGATTGAAAGGATATTTAAAAGGATCAAATTGTTTGGAAATCATGCCAGGCAGGCTGGTGGGGTTTGCGCAGTGGAAATGGCCCTTTGGGATTTGGCAGGGAAGGCTTATAATGTTCCTGTATATCAAATGCTAGGCGGTAAATATCGGGAAGAGATTCGGCTATATTCCGATACTACTCAATCTAATGATCCAGAAGTATTTGCGGACAGGTTGAAAGCGAGAATGGATTTGGGATATACCTTTCTCAAAATGGATTTTGGTGTTCAAATGGTGCGGGACAATGAGGGCTCTGTGGTCAATACCAAAGCCTTCCAAAAGGGGAATCAATGGGCATCTGAATATGGGAGTTACAGCCGGACAGCCCACCCTTTTACAGGTGTACAGATTACAGATAAAGGGCTGAGTGAGATGGTGGAATATGTGGCGGCAGTAAGGAGAAAGGTGGGGTATGATATTCCCCTGGCGGCAGATCACTTTGGACATTTTGATTACAAGGAGTGTATCCGCCTGGGAGAAGCACTGGAGCCCTATCGACTGGCCTGGCTGGAAGACATGGTCCCCTGGTTTTATACAGAAAAATGGAAGCAAATAACGGACGCCATCAAAACCCCCACACTTACGGGGGAGGATATCTTCTTAAAGGAAGAGTTTATCAAACTAATTGATGCACGTGCCATTGATATGATTCAACCAGACCTGGCCTCTTCAGGGGGAATTCTCGAAACCAAAAAGATCGGAGATTATGCCGAAGAGCAGGGGATACCCATGGCCATGCACTTTGCAGGCACACCTGTATCTTTTATGGCCAATATTCACTGTGCGGCAGCTACAGAAAATTTCATTTCCCTGGAACACCACTCGGTAGATATTCCCTGGTGGGAAGATCTGGTGAAAGATATTCCCAAACCATTGGTGGTAAATGGTTTTGCCAAAGTTCCGGAAGGACCGGGTTTGGGGGTAGCATTGAATGAAGAAGTGATCAAAGAGCACCTGGTAGAAGGAACGGAGTATTTTGCACCCACCGAAGAGTGGAATACGGACCGCTCCAATGACAGGTGGTGGAGTTGATGTTTACCTTACCAATTCAGTAAATCAGTAACCATTCGGATAAAAGGAGGGCTTACAGGTTGCTTTATTAGGTTCTTTTCAAGAAATTGACGAAAAAAAACTACTTAAACCTAAAATGATGAATAAAATAACAATAGTATGTTTGGTTTTGTGTTTCACTTTTGCCGGAATGGGCTTTTCCCAACAGATTTCGCCTACCCCGGATCAGGTCAGGGCCTTGACTTCAACCTGGGAAGGTGAAAGGTTTCCCGATGGGCGCCCTAAAGTCCCGGCTGATTTATTGGAACGGCTCAAGGGAATTTCCATGGAGGAAGCCTGGGGAATACTACGGAATAATGGCTATAACAACCAGTTTGAAAATGACTGGATCATTTTAAAGGAAGATGAAGTATTGACAGGCCGGGCGGTGACAGCCCAATACATGCCATTCAGGGAAGATGTAAACGAGCTGGTGAAATCGATAGGTAAAGCCGAAAACAGGGCTCAATCCGGTGGAACAAATTCCTGGCCTATAGATGTCCTGACCGATGGCGATGTTTATGTGGCCGATGGTTTTGGAAAAATAGTGGATGGAACCCTAATTGGAGATAATCTAGGTAATGCCATTTATGCCAACTCAGGAAATGGTGTTATTTTCAATGGATCTGTCAGGGATATGGCGGGTTTAAGTAAAATTGACGGCTTCAATGCCTGGGTCAAAGGCCATGATCCTTCCTACATCCAAGAAATGATGTTGACCACCATTAACTACCCGATCAGAATGGGCAGGGCAATTGTTTTACCTGGAGATGCGGTTTTAGCCAATAAATGGGGTGTCATATTTATTCCCTCCCATTTGGTGGCTGACCTGGTCATCAATGCAGAATTCACTGCTTTAAGAGATCAATTTGGTCATCAGCGCCTCAGGGAGCAGAAATATACTGCAGGAGAAATAGACAGCCGTTGGAATGACACCATTAAAGAAGATTTTTTGGGCTGGCTGGAAGAAAAGCAAGACTTACCCATGAGTAGGGAGGAGTTGGATGCTTATCTCAAAGATCGCAATTGGTAACCTATCAAAATCCCTTTCAGCTGCAGTTGAAAGGGATTTTATTTTTTTATACCTGTCATTTGCACCCATAAGGTCTTTTTCTATAAATATATTGTAACCCTGTAATCAATAAACCCAAAATAATGAAAGCAATCAGCCCTTTAAGAGCCCTCTCCTTGTTGTTTATTTTTTCCTTGTTCGGTTTTGTCCCATGGAAGGATGTTCAAATGGATGCTGAAATATCCAGCAAAAGCAATCGGTATTTGTATGTCGCTGTACCCGGTATAAGAAATTACCTGGGATATGGTGGTCACGGATTACTGGTCTTTGATATGGACAATGAGCACCAATTTGTAAAAAGGATACCCACCAGAGGTTTCAAGGCTGATGGTAAGCCCTCCAATGTGAAAGGGATAGATGTCAGTATCCCCTTGAACAGTATATTTATCAGCACCCTTGAGGGCTTGCAAAGAATAGATCTGGAAACAGAGGAGCTGGTATGGGAAAGGCAATATGAGGGAGGAGCAGACCGCATGTCCATCTCACCAGATGGTCTGACCATGTACATGCCTTCTTTGGAGAAAGATTTTTGGAATGTGGTAGATTGTGAAACCGGAGATTTGATTGCCAAAATTGATGTGGTGCAACGGGCGCATAACACCATCTATGGGCCCTCAGGAAAACATGTATACATGGCGGATATTGCCTCCCCTTTATTGCATGTGGCTGAAACGAAAAACCATACGGTAGCTAAGAAAATTGGTCCCTTTTCCAATGGTATCCGGCCATTTACAATCAACAGCGATGAGACCCTTGTCTTTGTAAATGTGGATGATTTGTTGGGATTTGAAGTAGGAGATTTGAAAACCGGAGAAAAATTAGCTCAGGTCATCGTCGAAGGTTGGGACAAGGGTCCGGTCCGCCGGCATGGCAACCCGAGTCATGGCATAGGATTGACCCCAGATGAGGAGGAATTGTGGGTCAGCGATGGCCACAACATGCGCATGCATGTATTTAGCGCAAAACCTCCTTATCAGCAATTGACCACCATACCCCTGCAGGATATGCCGGGATGGGTCACCTTTAGTTTGGATGGTAAATATGCTTATCCTTCCAGTGGAGAGGTAATTGATGTAAAAACCAGATCCATTCTCTATACGCTTCAGGATGAGTTTTACAATTTTGTGGCCAGTGAAAAAATGATCGAAGTACACCTGGAAGGTAACAAAGCCATCGCTGCAGGAGACCAGTTTGGTTTGGGTAGAAAATAGCCTGCAATGGATGGACTAGCAAATGAATAATATAAATAAAAAAAATAACTAAATTGATTCTTTAACCTGGATCATGAATTCAGTCTTCTTAGCTAAATGTCTGAATCCGGAAAATTAAACTTAACCTTTTTGAGTAAACTATGAGTGAAAAAAGTATCATTATCCGCGATAATTTAAGTCAAAAATACCAGGATGTCTATACCGATGAGGCATTGGCTGCCCTGGATGTTTTATCGCCTTTCAATGCAGAAATAAAAAAATTAATGGATATCCGCATGAAAAGAAGGGAGGAAAGAAGCCGAAAAATGAAGCGGATTGACTTTTTGGACCCTTCTACCAATATTCCCGGAACATCTATTGGCGTGGAAGATGCCAGAAACGGGAAATTTGAGGGAGCCTCCATTCCTGAAGACCTGCAGCGGCAATGGGTGCAAGGTACCGGGCCGGGAGCCAAACCCAATGCTCCCCTGGAGAGCAGTATTCGTAATGTAGCCTACGCCCTGTTATCAGGTGCTGATGGCTGGATGTTTGATGGGGAAGATGCATTGGGCCAAACCAGCACCATGTCTTTAGATAATCAGCAAAACCTTAAATTGGCCATTCACCGAGCACCGGTTTTTTTAAAGGTGGCTGAGCAGGTTGCATCACAAATGAACCTTTGGTCCAAAGAATTTTTTGGGGAAGAAAAAATCAATGATTATAAATCACAGTTAGATTTTACCACCATTATTTTTAGGGCAAGGGGCCTTCACCTGGATGACAGACACCTGCGCTTGAAAGACGGTACTTCATTCGCAGCCTCTATTGCCGATCTGGCCTTGTACGTGACCAATAATTATCAGGCACTCAGAGAAAAGGGTTCCTCCATCGTGTTGTACCTGCCAAAGATTCAGACCGCTGAAGAAGCTGCCTTATGGAACAGGATGATATCCCATCTTGAAGCGCATCTCGGATTGGAAGAAGGAGCGGTAAAGGTATATGTTTTGGTAGAGCAGCTTGAGGCTACTTATCAGTTGATGGAAATAAGGGCTGCCCTGGGCAGGCATTTCGTAGGGTACAATACAGGCAGGTGGGACTATATCAATAGCGTATCCGATGCCATGGCGTGGGACCCTGTCTTTATCAACCCAAATATCGAGTCCATAGGAATGACCTATGGATACATGAGAAATTATGAGGACCGTGTGAGAAGGGCTGTCAATACCCCTGACCAGGATGGTAATTTTGCCCTTTGGCAAGGGGGAATGGAGCCCAATATTCCCGTGGGTTCAGAAGAAGGAGTAAGTAACAGTATGAAAAAAGCCGTTGCCGGTGCCGAAAGAGAGCAACGGGAAGGGGCAAGTGGTAAATGGGTGGCACATTGGAAAATGGTTCATATCATACGGCCGGTATGGGAAGAGAAAGGCGAGGCCAATCAACTGGGAAGGAAATTTTCCCCCTTGACGTATACTCCTGCAGATGCAGAGGGTTTGATTCTACTTGAAAAGGCGCCAAGGACCATTAGAGGCGCCAGAAATCTGTTGAGTGTTGGATTGCAATACGGAAATGCCTTTGGGCAAGGCATGCAGGCAGCCGCCCTAAAACCTGCAGATTTCTTTGGTGATGAGCATGTACTTTACCTGATGGAGGATATGGCCACTGGAGAGATTCGTTTAAGTATCCTTTGGGAATGGCTTCATAAAGAAGCTGAAATTACGGAAGATGATCCGGAAACAGGCTTGGTTAAAGGGACTGCTTTTTCCAGAAATATTTTCAGGAAATTACTTGAGGAAGAGTATGATAAACTACTGAATGCCAGAGATAAGGATGTCTATAATTCATCAAAAGATACAACGCTTCCCATCGCAAGGAAAATCGTTGAAGTCTATGTGAATGAGGACATTAAAATTCCATGGTTTATAGATTTGCTGAATATCAACCTGAACAATTCAGATTTGAAAATGGCAGAGGAAAGGATACAGCTATACGTAAAAAGATTGAAAGAAAAGGGAGAGCGGGTCACAGAAAATCTGGATTTTACAGTTTGAATATTGTTTAAAATGGCTTTTCCATGTCTGTGAACCTGTTGTTTTTATTAGCCCTTCTTCCAATAATTTTAGCTGCCACCATGTTGGTAGGTTTTCGTTTGTCTGCAAGAATCACCATGCCGGTGACCTTTCTGCTAACGGCGTTCCTGGCTTATCTCTTTTGGGAAATGTCCCTGCTCACCATTTTGGCCGCTACCATTCAGGGTTTTTTCATCACTTTTGATATCCTGTATATTGTTTTTGCAGCGATTCTGTTGCTTAATTTATTGAAGTATTCAGGTGGAGTGGATACCATTCGGCAGGGGTTCCAGGGAATCAGTGCTGACAGAAGGGTGCAGGTGATCATCATCGTGTGGCTTTTCGGCTCTTTTATCGAAGGAGCAGCCGGCTTTGGTACCCCTGCGGCTATCGTTGCTCCTTTGTTGGTAGCCTTGGGCTTTCCTGCACTGGCAGCGGTAGTCTTAGGGATGATGGTGCAAAGTACTGCGGTGACTTTTGGAGCCGTAGGTACACCTATACTGGTGGGTATAAGAGGCGGTTTGGAAAGCCCTGAACTGACTTCAAGGCTTGATTTACTGGGTTGGGAGTTTTCGGAAGTTTTGCTAAAGATTACCGCCAATGCAGCTTTGATTCACGCCCTTGTAGGGACCCTGATGCCCTTTTTAATGGTATTGATGCTGTGTCGGTTTTTTGGTAAAAACAGGTCCTGGAAAGAAGGCCTTCAAATCTTCCCTTTCGCCTTATTTGCAGGCCTGGCCTTTACCATTCCGTATCTGGTTACGGGCTTATATTTGGGACCTGAATTCCCCTCTCTCATCGGATCCTTGGTGGGTCTTTCCCTGGTGGTTTTTGCAGCCAAAACAGGATTTTTAGTCCCTGCCAAGGTTTGGGATCTGGAAGCTGCCGATAAGTGGCCCTCAGCATGGAAAGGTACCCTAAATATTTCTGAGGGCAGTCCCGGGAAATCTGTACCTAAAGTTTCGTTAGCAAAAGCCTGGAGTCCTTATGTCCTGCTGGCTTTGTTGTTGGTTATTAGCCGATTACCCCAATTGCCCGTTAAAGCCTGGTTGACCGGTATTTCTTTTGAGTTGGAGGGAATTTTAGGAACCAATATCTCTGGGAGCAGCACGCCCTTGTATTTGCCAGGAACGATACTTTTGCTGGTTTGTTGTATAACCTATTTCCTGCATCAGATGAAAGGTGATGCGGTGAGGTTTGCTTTGCGTGACAGCGGTTGGATGATAATCAAGGCTGGTGCGGTATTGCTTTTTGCCGTAGCCATGGTGAGGGTTTATATCAATTCCGGAGAGAATGATTCCGGTCTGATCGCCATGCCGATTTTAATGGCGGAATGGACGGCTGGAAAGGTGGGGATGGTTTATCCCTTTTTTGCCCCCATGATAGGAGCTTTGGGAGCGTTTATAGCCGGAAGTAATACGGTAAGTAACCTCATGTTCAGCCTGTTTCAATATGGTGTTGCGGATAACCTGGGTATGGCTCCCACCTGGATCCTGGCATTGCAGGCCGTAGGAGCAGCGGCAGGAAACATGATCGCTATTCACAATGTGGTGGCTGCTTCAGCTACTGTTGGCTTACTGGGTAAGGAGGGAAGTGTATTGAGTAAAACGGTTTTGCCTACCATCTATTATTTGGTATTCACCGGATTGATTGGTCTGCTATTGATTGGTCTGATAGGGGTTGTAGACCGGTTTTTAATCAATATTTAGGTAATTTATCATCATTTTAAATGATAAATTTGATTATCATCTAAATAAGTGATAATTTTAATTATCCTTTAAAAATAGGATACTGATAGGATGATAGCAATCATAACCGGAGACATCAAAGATTCCAGGCTGGTACCTGTGGATAAGTGGATGACGCTTTTGAAAGCGGAGTTGGGACTTTGGGGCAAAGCAGCGGAAGACTGGGACATCTACCGGGGAGACAGCTTTCAATTGAAATTAAAAAACCCGGTAGGTGTACTGGAAGTAGCAGTTAGAATAAAAGCGACCATCAAATCCATACCTCCATTGGATATCAGAATGGGCATAGGTTTGGGAGAGGAGAATTTCAAATCAAAGCGCTTGCTGGAAAATAATGGGACAGCTTATATTCATTCCGGAGAGGCATTTGAGGATTTATCGAAAATGAACCAGAATTTGTTGATCAAATCTTCTATTGATGAATTCAATGAGGAAATGAATCTGATGTTGAAATTAGCCCTGACAGTAATGGATGAATGGACGCCTAGCTCAGCCAGGACCGTTTATCTGGCAATGAAACACCCTGAAAAAACCCAGATGGAGCTTGGTAAACTGGAAGGTGTAAGCCAACATGCCATTAGTGCAAGGTTATCCAGGGCCAGGTATGAGGCCATCAGGTCTTTTTTGGATTATTTTCCCGGAAGATTGGAAAAGTACATGGTATGATCATTTTCATTAAACTCATATTGGCTCATTTACTGGGAGATTTTATCTTCCAACCCCGACAGTGGGTGGAAGCGAAGGAACAAAAAAAGCTCGGTTCCTATCAATTTTACCTGCATTTGCTGGTACATGGTCTATTGCTGCTGCTTCTGGTAGCTGATATTGGTTTTTGGCCATTTGCCCTGGGGATTGCCCTGGCACACGGGCTCATTGACCTGGTAAAATTATTTGCTCAAAATGAGCAAAGCAGGCGCTACTGGTTTTTTATTGACCAATTCGCTCATTTACTTTCCTTGGTGATTGCCCTCTGGTTTTATGATTCTTCTTTGTTTGCTGGGATGGAAACAATCACAGATAAACATTGGCTGAGCATCACCATTTTTGTGTTTTTATCCTTACCCGCATCGATGACCATCAAAACCTTCATCTCCAGATGGACTCCGCTGCCAGATGAGCATTCGGCTTCGCTGGACAAGGCAGGGCAGTATATCGGAATTCTGGAGCGCTGGTTTGTATTTGTTTTTATCATGGCAGGAAGATGGGAAGCCATAGGCTTTTTGGTAGCAGCAAAATCTGTTTTCAGATTTGGAGACCTCAGGCAATCGAAGGACAGAAAGTTGACAGAGTACATTTTGATCGGCACCTTATTGAGCTTTGGATTGGCCATTCTATCTGGCTGGCTGTATGAGCAATATGCCAGTCAATGGCCATGAGTTTCATGTGTCTATAATTTGTTCTTTAATGGTCACATGGAATCTCGCATGTCTGATAGTCATTCCAGTGTGTGACGGCTACGTCATGCTCGATTTCATCTGTTTATAATTTGTTTTTAGCGGTCAGATGGAATCTCGCATGCTTTATAATCATCCCATTGTGTGACGCTTTCGTCATGCTCGATTTCATGTATATACTGGCATTAGATAATGCATGTCTCAAATATTGGTATGGGTTTTTCGCCCGGTAATAAATTGATTTAGCCGGCAACAAGAACAATTTTGCAACATTCCCCCCTTTTACCTGTAAAATAGCGGTAACCAATTGATTTTTAGCACTATGATCCGGATAAACCTCTTTAAACACCTTGGGAAATACAAAATATAGTATTTAAAATTATCCGTATTATAATTTGTGTAATTCAAAATAAAAAAACTGTTTTGTTAATTTTTATAGTTAAAAATATGGTAAAATATTATAATTGCCATTTTTTTCTATTACCTTTATTTCATCAAACAGCAATAAGATTAAAAGAAACTTTTTGAGGTTGAGTTTTTGGAAATTACCAGGCGCCCTGGCGTGAAGTGGAATAGCAGGTAGCGTACTGGATTGGATAAAATTTGGTTAGTTGGTTATTTTTTAAATGTAGGGTTTGTCCGGGGTCTCATGAAAAATGAGGCTCCGGCCTTTTTTTTTAGAAAATAGGAGGAAGGAGGCATTCAAATCCCAAAATACATCTTTAATATCCTGGCCTGTATTGCCCTACCATCAAGGCATCCAGTATTTTAGCTACTTCAGTTGGAGGAGTATTGGCGATCAGGTACTGTTGCTGCCCACCTTCACCCTCCTTCCATGCGTTGCTACCATCTTCATGTACAATAGCCTTACCTTCAGGGCTTAGTTCCCAGTAGCTGTTCGGGGAGATAAGGTATAGCAGAATAGATTGGTCCCAGCTCTGTCTGCCTGAAAAATTATTATATAGTTGATAAGCCTGGTAAACGGGACTATCCGGACTCAGGGATTTTTTCAGGTATTCTCCGCCGGTAATGATGTCATTGCCGATTTCCCATCCTGAAAAAATCACCTTTCCCGGCCACTGGCCTACGGTGATGAGCGTAGATTCCGGATCGGGTCTGTAAAAATTGGCTTCCTTTCCTTCAGGAAATTGCCCGCCCATACAGGCCCAAAGCTTTACTTTTTTTCGGACCAGTTCCAAACCGGAAAGCTCACTGATATCATCCGGATCAGATTGGATCAAGTGCATCAGGTTGGTTAAATGTCCGATGGTCACGATAGTGACGGAACCGTCTGCCTCCTGTGCCAGGAGTTTGCGATAAAGCCGGCCGGCATCTTCGGCATCTTCATAACGCTCAAGCCGGTGGGGAAAGGTCTGGCTAAGGGCCTTGGTGTATTTGGAGAATTCATTCAATTCAATGCCTTTTTCTACACCTATGGGAATATGAGGCCGCTTGAAATAGTGGTTGATGGCATCGGCACATTGAGGGGCGTGAAGGTCATCACTGCTGACAATGATTCCCAGAATTTCCACCCGACCATGGTCTGCCAAAGTATGCAGCATGGCCATGGCCCCTACATCATCCACATCGGAATCCAGGTCCGTATCAAGGATGACTTGCTGGGTTTGGGCAAAAGTTAATTGGCAGCATAGCAGCACCAGGCAATTTAGAAAAAGGCTTTTCATATGATTATAATTTGCTTTTTTTAGGCCCTAAGGAGTCTCGCATGTTGGATAATCATCCCGGTATGTGACAGGTACGTCATGCTCGATTTCATGTGTTTATAATTGTCTTTTAGCGGTCACATGGAATCTCGCATGGTTTATAATCATCCCGGTGTGTGACGGGTACGTCATGCTCGATTTCATCTCTTAAAAATTTTCTTTTAATGTTCAGATACCTGTCCCGATCATAAATCGGGAGCGTCTTCGCATGCTTTTTATTCATCCATCCGCATGTCGCATACCACATGCCCGGTTTAATCTTTTTAGGGTTTTGTTTGTGTAATGGAACCTTTGTCTTTGGTATGGGTCAGGTAGGAAACCACTACAATGGTAAGGAGGCTGGCCAGCATGGCAAAGGTACGAAAAGGAAATTGTATGCCTTCTACAGGATCATTCATGGGATAAGGTAGAAAGGGTGCAATACCGAAAATTGGCTCCCCACCACCAAACCTCAGTACCAATCCCATCAAAATTCCTGCGACGGCTCCATATTGATTGCTCTTTTTAAAATACAGGGCCAATACCAATTGAGGGAACAGCACCACATAGACCAGATCGGCACAGAGGTACCATAACTCATACACGCTTTGGAGGGTAAGTGCCAGCCAGGTGGAGATGCTGCCAATGACCAAAATAGCCAGGCGAATGGTAAGCTTAACTTGTTTGTCCGTGCAGGATGGATGGATAAGCGGCCTGTATAGGTTCCAGGTAAACATGGAGGAGGCAGACAAAATGGAGGAATCCACGGATGACATAACAGCCGCCGCAACCGCTCCCAGGCCTAAGGCTGCAATTAAAGGGGGAGTCATTTCCAGTAAAACGTAAGGAAGGACCATGGTGGCTTCAGGTGCGGTACCCAGGGAGGAGCTGCTCCAATCAAAACCTACCCCGGCCACGCCAATAAAAATGGCCGGAATGGCCATCAGGGCGCAACAAATACCGCCATAAATGGAAAGCCTTACGGCAGAACGGTCAGAATTGGAAGACAATACCCTTTGGAAATAAACCTGCCAGGGAATACCTCCCATGATCAGCAGCAATGCAAAATCCATCCAAACCCAAATGCCGTTTCCCCAGGCGGGATCATTACCCGAGAAGGCACTCAGGGAAGGAAGTAAGGTAAAACCATTGGCAATATTTTGGTCATAGAGGGTCATGGCTTGTTCAAAGCCGCCAATCTTATCCAAGGCAAATGGAATGCTGATGCCCAGACCAATGATAATAAACGCAAGCTGCACCACATCTGTGTAGGCTACCGACCATAGTCCTCCCATCATGGTGTAGCCGACGGCGATACTGGCAGAAACCAAAATGGAAGTCTCCAGGTCAAGACCAAATATGGTGGCAAAGGTAATTCCCAGTGCAGCCAGTATCGCGGCACTCCAGAATATTTCACCAATCAGGGCCGGAATAAAAAGGACTGCAGCCGTCTTTTTACCATATTTATATTCAAAAACATCTATAAAGGTGGTAAAGCCAAAACTTCTGATCTTTTTGGCAAAAAACAAGCCTCCCAGGATCAGGCTTAGGGCATATCCCCAGGGAGCCTGAGCCCATACCAGGCCCCTGGTACTGTCGTATACAGCTTCACTGGTACCGATGATATATCCACCTCCTACCCAGGTAGCTGTCATGGTAAAAATTCCTATCCAGGAAGGCATCCGCCTGCCTGCAAGGAGCATACCCTGCGAACTTTGATCTCCGGATTCCTTTCTGCTGGCATAATAGCCAGTGAGCAGGATGATCAGGTAAAAGAAAACAGTTACGAAAATGCCTAGGGTCCTGGTATCGATAATCTTTCAGTTTTACTTCCCAAACCAATTCATGGGCTGGGGGTTAAAGTTTTGATAAACATGTTTGATTTCCTGAAACTCTTCCAGGCCGGTAGAACCAAGTTCTCGACCCAGACCGGATTGTTTGTATCCTCCCCAGGGAGCCTGGGTAAAATATACATTGAAATCATTGATCCACACCGTACCAAAGCGCAGTGCTTTGGAAACCCTGGCGATGCGTTGCGGATCTTTGGACCAAAATCCCCCGGAAAGACCATAAATGGTATTGTTAGCCTTTTTTATAGCTTCTTCTTCCGTCTCAAATTTCTCCACATGGACCACTGGCCCAAATATCTCCTCCTGCACAATGCGCATGTTTGCTTCACATCCTGTCAATAGGGTAGGAGCATAGAAAAACCCATCTTTCAGGGCTACTTCCTCCGGCCTGTTTCCCCCGCATAAAAGTTGGGCGCCCTCCTGAATGGCTGTCTGTACGTGGTTGTCTACTTTTTGCAATTGATCAGCAGAAATCAAAGGGCCCATTTGGGTTTTATCATCCATGCCATTTCCCAATCGGATGTGACGGATTCTTTGTTCCAATTCGGCAACAACCCTGTCATGTATACCAGCTTCCACCAATACCCGGGTACCAGCGGAGCAAATCTGTCCGGCATGGAAGAAAACACCATTGAGTATAAAATCTATGGCCGTCTGCCAATCACCGTCTTCGAAAAGGATATGGGGATTTTTGCCACCCAGCTCCAAAGCAACCTTTTTTACATTTCCTGCCGCTGCCTGCATGATCTTTTTACCCGTTTGGACACCACCGGTAAAGGAAATCATATCTACCGCATGATTTTCAGCCAGTTCAGCACCGACCGTGTGACCCGGGCCAAGGACCGTGTTGATCACTCCGGAAGGAAACCCGACCTTTGTGGCCAGTCTGGTCCATTCGAGTGTGGATAAAGGGGTAAGTTCACTGGGTTTAATGACCAGTGTACAGCCTGCTGCAAGTGCCGGAGCAATCTTCCAGGCGGCTTGGAGCAAAGGGTAGTTCCAGGGACAGATCATCCCTACCACTCCCACAGGTTCCCTTTCCAGCCGGCTATGCGTATTGGGGTTGGGGCTGGCAATAACTTCTCCTGCATGTTTATCCGCCAGACCACCGTAATACCTGAAGATGCCGGCAATATCATCCATATCCCAAAGGCTTTCCGTATAGGTTTTTCCGGTATTCAAAGTTTCCAGTTCTGCCAGCTTTTCTTTATGGGCTTCTATGAGGTTTCCCAACTCATAGATCATTTTACCGCGTTCGGTGGCCGGTAATTCAGGCCAATCTCCCTGGTAAAAGGCTTCCTGGGCACTATTAATGGCTGCCCGGGCATCTTCCCGGTCTCCTTCTGCTACCTGGGCGATCACTTTCTTGTCAAAAGGATTGTGGATGGCCCTCTGGGCTCCGGACTTTGCCGGAAGCCATTGGCCATTGATAAACTGTTTACCTGAATCCATTAATGGGACAACTGATTTTTTTCCACCTCTGGTGAATGTTTGAAAAAAGGTACCTCTTGTGGTTCTTCGGGTGTATTACCCAATAATATATCGGCAGCTTTCTCTGCGATCATGATTACCGGCGCATAGATATTGCCATTGGTAATATAAGGCATGACGGAGGCATCCACCACGGTCAGGTTATCAACCCCATGTACTTTCAATTGGTTGTTTACGACAGAAAGGTCATCGTAACCCATCTTACAGGTACAACTGGGATGATAGGCACTCTCTCCTTCCCTGGCCACAAAATCCAGGATTTCATCATCGGTCTCAACACTTTTTCCAGGGGAGATTTCCTGGCCCCGAAGTTCATCAAAGGCCGGTTGATTGATCAGATTACGCGTACAGCGGATAGCTTCTATCCATTCCTTTCGTTCCTGATCCGTAGACAGGTAATTGAATAGTATGCTGGGGTACTCTGCGGGGTTGGTAGATTTTATTTTTACATGCCCTCTGACATCGGTATTCATAGGACCTACATGTAACTGGAAGCCATGCCCCTCATTAGGCGCCGAACCATCGTATCGGATGGCTATGGGCAAAAAGTGGTATTGCAGGTTGGGGTAAGCAACCTCCTCATTGCTTCTAATAAAGCCGCCTGCTTCAAAGTGGTTGCTGGCACCTATGCCGGTTTTATTGAAAAGCCATTCCAGCCCGATTTTGGGTTGGTTATAAAATTTTAGGGATGGGTAAAGGCTGACCGGCTTTTTGGCTGCCCATTGCACATATACTTCCAGGTGGTCCTGGAGGTTTTCGCCAACGCCCTTGAGATCAGCAATAACAGGGATGCCCAGCTTAGTCAATTCTTCCCCATTGCCAATTCCAGACAGCTGCAATACCTGGGGGGAATTGATGGCCCCACCGCAACAAACGATTTGTCCGCCATGGACGGTATGCTCTTTACCTCCCTTGGTAAAGACAACACCGGTGGCCGTATTCCCATCAAACAGGATTTTTGATACATTGGATTTCAGGCTGATGGTCAGGTTTTTGCGGTCCATTACCGGATGAATATATGCTCTGGCCGCATTCCACCGCCTGCCTTTGTATATGGTAGCATCAAATTTCCCAAACCCTTCCTGCTGGTAGCCATTCACATCCTCTGTCAGGGGATGGCCGGCCTGCTGCACAGATTCGAAGAAGGCATCGAATAAAGGATTGTCACATTTTGGGGTGGTCAGGTGAAGTGGACCTCCTTCACCCCGGTAACTATCAGCACCGATCAGCCGGTTTTCCATCCGTTTGAAGTAGGGGAGGCAATGGGCATAGCTCCAGTCTTCCAGTCCTTCTTCCTGCGCCCACTTTTCGTAGTCCAGGGCATTGCCCCGGATATAGATCATGCCGTTTATACAGCTGGATCCACCCAAAACCTTACCTCTTGGCTGGTAAATCCGTCTGTTGTGCATATAAGGCTCAGGGTCTGATTCATATCCCCAATTGTAAAAATTATTACTAAGTGGATAGGTCAATGCTGCTGGCATGTGGATCCTGAAATCCCATCCATGGTCCATCCGGCCTGCTTCGATGACGAGTACTTTGTTTTTAGGGTCCTTACTTAATCTATTGGCCAATACGCTTCCGGCAGAGCCGCCGCCAATGATGATGAAATCATATTTTTCGTTAGGCATTTTTTGCAATTTGTGGCAATTATTTTTTCTTCAAAAATTTCTGGATAACCCGATACTTTATTGGGAGTATGTGGATATTTCCAGAAATGATGATTGGAAATTAGTTTTCAGGAACAATTTTTACAATTCCTTCCCCTTCTATTCCGGCATAAATATAGCCGTCCGGCCCCAGAACCACATTCCGGACCCTTCCCATACCATCGATAATTTTTTCCCTTTTGGTCACCTTATTGCCCTCCAAAGTGAGTTTCTCAAGGTAGGCAAAGCTCAGTGAACCCACCAGAAGATCTCCTTTCCAGGCGGGATAGTTTTCTCCTGTGACTACTGCAAAACCACTGGGAGCAATGGAAGGTACCCAGTAATACAGTGGTTGCATCATTCCGGGTTTGGCTGTATCTTCTGTCAGGATGGTTCCATTGTAATTTATCCCGTAGGATATTTCAGGCCAGCCGTAATTGGCACCTGCTTGCACCACATTGATTTCATCACCGCCTCTTGGGCCATGTTCGTTTACCCAGATTTCACCGGTATCCGGATGCAGTATCATACCCTGGGGATTTCTGTGTCCATAGGAATAAATGGCTTTTTTTGCACCAGCATCATTGATGAATGGATTGTCTTCAGGGATACTTCCATCATCCGTTAAACGGTATACTTTACCTCCGTCGCGGGTAATATCTTGTGGGTTTTCCTGGTGATTACCCCTTTCTCCTATGGAAAAGAACAGGTAACCATCCCTGTCAAATACAATCCTGGAACCATAATGTTGTCCGGCCTCTGTGTTAGGCGTTGCTTTGTATAATACTTCCAGTCCGGTCAGTTGATCCCCCTGTAATTTTGCTCTACTGATAGCAGTATGTGCACCATCTCCAGGGCCCTCCTCCGAAGAATAGGAGAGGTAAATCCATCCATTGCTGGAGTAGTCCGGGTGAAGGGTAATGTCCAGTAAACCGCCCTGACCTTTAGCCCTTACTTCAGGAACACCACCGATCATGGTTTTTTCTCCATTTTTGAAATGGATCAGTTCTCCGGACCTTTCTGTAATCAACATGCTGCCATCTGGTAGAAAAGTCAAACCCCAGGGCACCTTTAAATCATCAACCACTGTTTCAATGTTGTAATTGTCCCATTCAGGCTCAGTAACTTCTGGTCCGTTAGGAGGGGTCTGGCCCATACATGCGACGTACAGGCAGGTCATGATCACTGCAAGAAATGTTGATTTCATAAGGTTCGGTATAAATAGAAAGATTTGAACTCGGTTGACAAATAAAGATCTAATTTACGCTTAAAATCCCTCTAAAACAAGTTTTAAGCTAACAGTTCAGCCTGAATACGGTGTATGCGATCCTCTATTTTTTCAGAGCTAAGACTGTTTCTACTGAGCCGGTCCACCATGATCGGAAAGGCAAAAGGACTTATCCTCACGGTTTTAACCAGATGTATTTCTTGTTGGTTGATGCGCTGAACAACTTTCTCCAACCTGCTTTTTTCCATTTGTATGTTCAGCACTTCGCTTCTTGCCTGGGCCAACAGTAAATTGTCAGGGTCATAGGTTTCAAACACACCATATAATATGCCTGAACTGGCTTGCAGATGTTTGGTTTGGATTCCCTTACCTGGATAGCCCTGAAAAACCAAACCGGCCACAGCTGCGATTTCTCTGAAACGCCTGCGGGCCATTTCGCTATCATTAATGCTGGAAAATACGTCTCCCATCAAATTTTCCGGAGAAAATAGGTCCGTTTCCAGACAATCTTCAATTGGTATAGGGCTGTCGGATAGCAATTCAAAACCGTAATCATTCATGGCTATACTGATACTGATCGGATGGCTGACGCTGATGCGATAGGCCACCAGTGCTGCCAATACCTCATGGACAAATCTACCCTCAAATGGATACATAAAGACGTGGTACCCTTCTCGGCTTTGACAGGCTTCAATCAAAAGAGAAGTTTGGTCCGGGATTCTGGACAGCGTTTGTTGCAGCTGTAGCATGGGCCGGATGGTATGGAGTTCAATTGAGTTGAACTGATCGTTTGCCGCTTTTTGCAATTCTGTTCGAATGAGTTCCGCCAATCTGGAAGAAAGGGGCATTCGTCCCCCCATCCAACGGGGAATGGTACCGGTTTTCTTTTTCGATTTTCTTACCAGGGCTTTCATTTCCCTGACCTGAACAAATTCCAGGCTCCTGCCGGCAAACCAGAAAACATCCCCAGGCTTGAGCTTGCTGATGAAACTTTCCTCCACCGAACCTATGTACCCTCCTGTCATGTATTTGACCTGAATCATGGGGTCGCTGACGATGGTACCCATAGACAGGCGGTGCCTCATGGCTGTTTTTCGACTGGTTACCTGGTGCAGCCCGTCAGGTAGGATCTGTACTTTTGAATATTCCTCATAGCTCCCCAACGCTTTGCCCCCAATGGTGATAAATTCCAGCAGCCAGGCAAAATTTTCTTCATTCAATGAATGATAGGTATGGGCTTTTTTTATTACTGGGAAGATTTTTTCGGGATAGAAACCTTCACCCACTGCCAGGGTGACCAAAAACTGGATCAATACATCGTAACAATCTTCCAGGGGTACCTGCTCCTCAAATTGTCCGGAGTCGATGGCATGTCTCAGGGCACTGGCTTCAATCAATTCCAACGAATGCGTGGGTACGAAATATATGGTACTCCTGGCCCCAGGCTGGTGACCTGCCCTGCCGGCCCTTTGCACAAAGCGGGTAACGCCCTTGGGGCCGCCTACTTGTATCACAGTATCCACAGGACGAAAGTCTACCCCCAGATCCAGGCTACTGGTGCAGACCACCAGCTTGAGCTTTTTTTCATGTAAGGCATTTTCTACCCAGGCCCTGAGGTCGGGATCCAGTGAACCATGGTGCATGGCCATGATCCCTGCCCATTCCGGTCGGGCCTCCAGGATTTTTTGGTACCAGATTTCAGTTTGAGATCGGGTATTGGTAAAAAGTAGTACACTTTGGCTGCCAGCAATGATGGGAAGAACCTTGTGCAGCAATTTCACTCCCAAATGGCCAGCCCAGGGGTAATTTTCCACCTCATCTGGAAGTACGGAGGTCACTTGTATTTCCTTCTTTAAGGAGGATCGAACGATTCGTAGGGGGGTAGATTTCCCCAGAAGCACGGTATGGGCTTGCGACAAGTTGCCAATCGTGGCTGAAATTCCCCATACCTTTAATGGTTTTTGGGTAAGGGTATGAATATATTGAAGTGCTAATTGGACCTGTACACCTCGCTTGTTGGCAAGCAATTCGTGCCATTCGTCCACTATCAAGGCCTTCAGGTTATGGAAGATTTGCGGATGGCCTTTCTGGGCAAGGAGTAAATGAAGGCTTTCCGGCGTAGTGACCAGACATTCAGGCATGGACCGTTTCTGTTTTTGCCTCTCGGCTGGGCTGGTATCACCATTTCTTACCCCTATCCTCCAGGGAAGCCCGGTCTCTTCACAAACTTGTGTCATTGCCTGCTGTATGTCCTGAGCCAGCGCCCTCAGGGGAGTAATCCAAATCACTTGAAGCCCGTTTTTTTGGGATTTGTTCCAGGTCTGAGGGTTTTGATGAACATACTCCATCAAGACCGGCATAAAAAGGGCCAGGGTTTTACCGGATCCGGTAGGGGCATTGAGCAGACCGCTTTTTCCTTTCAGGTAATGGTGCCAGCATTCCTTCTGGAAATCAAAAGGTTCCCAGCCCTTGCTGGCAAACCAGTCCCCTGCCCATTTACTTTCCATATTTCTCCAAAAGTTGGTGTAAATCTTCCAATGTATTGGCTTCTTCAATGGGCTTATCTTTTCTCCAGCGTTGGATTCTGGGAAATCTCAGAGAAATACCAGACTTGTGCCTGGGGCTTTCCTGAATCCCTTCAAAGGCAATTTCAAATACCAAATCAGGCTTTACGGTTCTAACCGGCCCAAATCGTTCTTTGGTGTTCTTTTTCACAAAAGCATCCACCATTCTCATTTCCTTATCCGTGAGCCCTGAATAGGCCTTGGCGAAAGGAATGAGTTCAGCATCCTTCCAAACGGCAAAGGTATAATCTGAGTAAAGATCGGCCCTTCTTCCGTGGCCTTTCTGGGCGTAAATCATCACCCCGTCTATGGTAAGTGGATCAATTTTCCATTTCCACCAATTTCCCCTTT
Source organism: Cyclobacterium sp. SYSU L10401 (assembly GCF_010993705.1). GTDB lineage: Bacteria > Bacteroidota > Bacteroidia > Cytophagales > Cyclobacteriaceae > Cyclobacterium. The sequence goes on from NZ_WOFO01000003.1 coordinate 229,427, forward strand.
TTCTTCCGGTTTCATAAGAAGAGTACCGGTTTTTTAACATCATGCCTTCTGCTTTGACTTCCCGGGATTGGGTACGGATTTCTGCGAGCTGTTCCCAGGTATCAGCATGAATTATCCTTGATATTTCTAATTTCTCAGCCGGATTTGCAGCCAGCAGTTCCTCCAGTTGTTTCCTTCTCCTTTCCAGGGGCCAATGTCTGACGTCCTGCCCCTCCCATTCCAGCAAGTCATAGGACATGAAGCTTATGGGAGCCTTTTTTATCAGACCTGGATTTACCTTTTTTCTGCCGAGCCTGGTTTGCAAGAGGGCAAAGGGCAGGGGTTTGCCATTTTCGAAGGGGAGGATTTCTCCATCTAAAACGGTTCCATCAGGTAAGCTTTCAGTCATGAGCTTTAATTCAGGGAATTTGTCGGTAAGCAGGTCCTCTCCCCTGGACCATATGTAGATTTCACCGTTACGTTTAATGATTTGACCGCGGATGCCATCCCATTTCCATTCTGCCTGCCAGTCTGACCGCTCTCCTGTCAGCTCAGAGGTTTGTTCCAAAGGGTGGGCCAGGAAGAAAGGATAGGGGCGGGATAAGTCGTCTGCCAGATCAGGTTTCAGCAACATGCCGGTGAAATCTGCCTTCCTGGGATTCCATTGCCCCATGATGCGGTGGGCCACTTCTGTCTTTTCCAGGCCAAAAGTTTCTGCCAGAGCACGGGTAATCAGGTTTTGGCTTACCCCGATTCTAAAACCACCTGTAATCAATTTATTGAATACCAACCTTTCTTCTTTGGTAAGTGTTGTCCATGCATTGAATATGGCTGTTTTTTTGGCAGATTCATCCAGGTCCTTTACAGATTCCAGGAAATCTATCCAAAAATGCAATGGTTGGTCAGAACTTGATGTGGCTAGGGGTAGTAACAGCGCAATGGTTTCTGCCAGATCCCCCACTGTCTGATACGATTCCTCAAAAATCCAGGGTGAAATTTCTGCAAACTCACAACACCATTCCCGCAATTGCCGTGTATTGACTGACCTTTTGGGTCTTTTGTGTGTAAAAAGTGCCAGGGTCCACAGTCTATCCAAATCAGAGGCCGTCGAGAAATAGCCAACCAGAAGTTTGAGCTTGTCCCCGATCTTATTGGTCTGGTCAAGTTGACTGAACAAAAGTGAAAATTTTTTCATTAAATTGGATGATATTCGTCAGCTCCTGAAAGAAAAACAGCTGTTCAATAAACCAAAAATTCTACCTGTTCGTTTAGAAATCTGTAAACAATCTATAAAATTATGAAGTACAACTTTCTTCTTGGTTTATTGGCTCTGGCATTTTCTTCTTGTCAGTCAGAGGAAAATATGGTAAAAGATACCATGCTCTCTTACCAACTTTACCAATCCAGTGAATTTGATTTTGAGGGAAAAGCTACTTTTCAGGTCCTTGAAAATGGAGATACCGAACTCCTGATTCAGCTCTTTGGTGAAAAATCAAATGATCCTTATTTCTACACGGGGCACCTACATTTTGGAAGCTTTGATCAGGCGGATGCGCCCATTGCGCACCTTTTGAATCCCATAGACAGCAGGACATTGGAAAGCCGGACAGTTATCGGAAAGCTATCCGATGGGAAGGAACTCGATGTGGAGTCTTTTAGCAAATTTGATGGACATATTAAAATCCATCTCGCTGATCAGGGACCTGATTATAACATCATTCTGGTAAGTGGTAACATAGGAATGAATGACAACTCCAGAGAAGCCTTTAATGCACAAAACATCATGCTTTGTACCCCTTATTTTCCGTCTGATTCATTTTAATGAATGTTCATTCAGTATGGTGATGAAGAAATTATTTGTAAAGGATTGATTATAAGAATAGGATTGGAGTTGTAGTTAGATGATTCAATTGTAGGAAAATGATTCAGAAGATGCTTATTTTTCACAATATTTTTTGTAGGTAGTCAAACAATTTTGTTTAATAATGGTTCTATGATTATTAAACAAAATGAATTATGAAAATTTCCTTTAAATACTTGGTAATCATTGTTCTTTTTTTTGCGTTAAGTCAGAATAGGAATTCAATTATCTTTGATATGGAAGTTAAGGGCAACCTACTGGCAGGATTCAGTAATTTTTCATGGGTAGATAACATCCTTACTGAAAACAACCACCTGAATAGATTTCTGGAAATGCCACATACTAAAATTTTCGTCGAATAATCATGATTATTTGTCAAAAAATATTAACTAGACCAATAAATATAATAAAAAAGCGCATCAATCAGGATGCGCTTTTTTATTTTTTTTGTGATATAAATCAAAACCTTCAGTCAGCTATTCTATGTGAATGGTATAAACCTGTTTGGTAGTATTCCCATTGCTGTCTTCGGCCCGAATGATCAAATCCAGGTGATCTTCTCCGGAAGGAATGTGGATGGCATTATCTCCAGTCAAAATTTTGCTCAAGTCAAGCATTTCACTGTGCGGCAGGTCGGGGCCGGTCCCTTCATCTATCCAGGCTGAACTTCCCCACATTTGATCATAAATATCTTCATCTGCTATTCGGTGGTTGTGTCCATCATCTTCATGACCATGGTCTTCTCCCTCTTCTGCAACCCTGATCCAAAGAAAGGTGATGGGTGAACTTAATTCATGATCTGTTCTGGAAACAGTTCCCTGTACATCCAACAGCATCCCTGCTTCAGCTTCCAGCTCCCCATCATGAAGGTTGGAGATGGTAATGGCGGGAGCGTAGGGGGTACGAATCTGAATGGTAGCAATATAGCTGCTGCCGTCAGCATAGCCCGTTTGGTTACCGAAAATGTCTGTGGCTTCTATGCCTACATCATAAGACCCGGCAATTACAGGACCATTGAGGGTCGAATTGGAGCCCGCCCAGTAGATATCGGTACCGGATGCATCAATATTGATTCGGGTACTCCCTTCGGGAAACCTGAAATCCGGATTTTCAGCTGTTGGACTGAAAACATTGTTAATATCCAACCGGGAAAATGTGTTATTTATCCTGGCATGGCTGTGTCCGTCGAAGTTGGCGTGCACATTTACCCTCACCTGTCCAATACCTGAGGGATCCTCTGCAGAAAACCTTACATGCATGTGGTCTGAATTTTCTCCATATACCGCTCCGTTTTCAGGTTCGATGTGATCCCTTCCTTCAGCATGCTCTATTACAGGTGCTGATAAATCATTAGGAAGATCTTCTGCGGGCTCACAGGATAAGAGAAAAATGAAAGCCAGGCTAAAGATTAAATTAGTTCTTTTGTGTAAATTCATGATAATCAGGTAAATGAATTTTAAATATGTTTACAAGCTCAATGATACAATAAAATTGCATATGCATTTATGTTGCAATTATAAAAGATTTACACCAAAGTTCCTAAAATTGAAATTAAAAAAATAGCTTATTTAATTTGAAATGGAATTTTCAGGTTGAAGTTGACATTTCTTCCCTGCTCCGGGAGATTGAGTAGACGGTACCTGCTGAGATGATTAAAATAATAGGCATTGAGTAGGTTTTGACCACTTATTTGAAATTTCCAGTTCTGCCTGCCAATAGGGATTTCCCATCCCAGACCTGCATCCAGTAAACCATATCCAGCAGTAATCCGCTCATTCCTGTCCACCCTTTCCTGGGAGGCTACCTGTCGGTATTCCAGGTATAGATACCCATTGGTAAGACTGTGAATAAAGTTGGGAGGTAAAGTCCATTCCAGACCGGATAGCAGACTTGCAGGAGGTGTCAGGGGTAAGGGGAGCCCGGTATCCAGGTTGTAGTTATGGATGTACTCAACAGCCAGAGTCGTTTTCAAGGACTTTACAGGTACCCATTGAAATTTCAATTCCCCGCCTGTAAAAAATGCATTATTCTGCCGGTATTCCCAAAGTGTACCAGCACCTGGTAAGCTGGAAAATCTTCCGGTAGGGGCAAGGTAAATGTAACCCTCATAGTAGGAGACAAAAGGGCTGATACCCACTAGCAAATTGTCTTTGGAAAAAGTATAATTCATATCAGCTTGATAACTCCGTTCACTTTGCAGATTGGCATCCCCGACCTCATGCCTGAAGTTACCATGGTGTATCCCATTGGTAGCTAATTCTATAGGAGTTGGAATCCGATAACTGCTTCCCAGATTAAGCTTGACATTATTTTTTTCATTAATAATCCAGGATAAGCCGGTAGAACCACTGAGGTTAAAAAAATCCCTGTTGATGTCCGGGTTACGCTGGGTGGTTTCCCCTGTGGGGTTAAGGGAATTGTCGTAAATGGGCTGTAAGTGGGCTTTAATATCATGGAGGGTTCCGTCTAGCCGTAAACCGGCATTGACGATAAAGTTATCTTTCCAGCGGTATTCGTGGAAATAAAACAAACCGGTACTCAGGGATTGAAATTCAGGAAGCAGAAATTCGAAACCTCCAAATTGATTGTTCATCAGTGAAGACTGAAAACCTATGATGGATTGGTGGTCTGGACTGATGTGGTAGTTAAATCTTGCATTAGCAGTGTAAGTATCCAGAAAAAGGGCCAATGCCAGATTTCCTTCGGGAGTAGGGCCTACGCCATGAATATGGGGCAGTGATTGTTCGAGCCTATTGTTTCGTTGATAGCCCAGGTCAATTTCCAGCCAGTTTTTATTCCATTGTATATTGGTATTCGAGATGACCTTTAGGTGCATATTATCCTGATGGGGAAATTCTATGTTACCAAATTCCCCATTATGTCTCAGGTTGTAACTGTTGGGAATCCCCACCGCACCTGTAAAAATACCTGCTTTTTGGTTGAACTGGCTAACGGTGAGGGTTGATTTTCCCCAATCCTTTCTCAAACCTGCCATAAAGGAGAAATGCCGTTCTCTGCCTGCGGTATTTTTTAACCTGTTTTCATATACTGGTAATTCAAAACCAGCATAAACAAACCGGTCAGCAGGAACGCGGTAATCCTGAAAATCCTGTAAGGTAACACGCCCTTTAAAAACAAAATCTTTTTCATTGCCTTCAACCATGGCAGAGTGGCTGCGCATTTGGTTATTGGTCCGATAGCTGTTGATCAAATGCCCCCTGATTGCTCCTTCTTCGGGAAGGGGGGCCGGGGAAATGTTGATTACACCAGACATGCCATCCGACCCATATATCAGGGAGGCAGGCCCTTTGACGATTTCTACCCTGTCTACATCGAAGGGGTCAATTTCAAGACCATGATCTGCTCCCCATTGCTGCCCTTCCTGTTTGATTCCGCGATCATTAACCATGATACGGTTGAAACTCATGCCACGGATCACTGGTTTACTTATACCTACCCCGGTATTGATGGTACTGATGCCGGGTAATTTTTCCAGTGCATTTGAAAAAGTACCGGAATTATTCTTTTCAATAAAATCCCTGTCCACGACTTCAATGGTCTGGGATTGCTCTACCGGGCCATTTTTAAATGGGTTGGCTTCAATGGTAAGCGATTGCAGGGTAATGGCAGATTCTACCATCCTGAATTGGAGCTCCAAATCCTCGCTTTCCAGGTTGATGGTTTTGGTTAGGGACTTGTATCCTATATGGGTGATGTGGAGGTGATAATTGCCCGGATTCAAGCCTTTTATAATAAATGTTCCATCCAAAGCAGCGGCGGTTCCCTTGCCCAATTCATGAACCAGAATACTGGCTGGAAGGGGCTCCCCTGATTCATCCACTACCTTTCCCTTCAATGCATAGGTTTTCTTTTCTTGTGCGATTACTGAAACAATGGGTAATAGGAAGAGGATAATGCAGGATAGAAAGGATACTTTCACAAATTTATGGTATGATTGAAACCGCTTTAGGGCACAAAGGTATCCCAATTTATCAATTTTTGCAACAGTATGGCATAGTAAGATAGGGCTTACTTTCTATTCCTGAGTCTATCAAGTAAGTGCTCCAGGCCATTGAGTCGGATTTCATACATGGTTTCCAACCAAACCCCTAATTTTCCCTCCGGAAATCCTTTTCTTTTGAACCAGATCAGGTAATGCTCCGGTATATCACAAATCAGTCTGTTCTTGTATTTCCCAAAGGGCATTTTTTTGGATACCAGGTCCATCAGGATATTTTGATCCATCTTTTTTAATTTAACCAGGCATTCCAGGGGATTCTACTTAGGATAAGGATGAAAGCAATACCATAGAACATGTAAATGCTTCTGAAACGGCTCCTACTTTCGGTAAGTTTTTTAGCTCTACTATAGCCAATGGTAATCAGGGCAACTGCCAGGATATTGATCAAGGGATGCTCAAGTGCATATAACCTGCTCAGGCTATCTCCCATGGCTTCTCCGCTTAAGTTTGAAAAACCCAATGGACTCAAAAAATAAAGGACAATACCGACCAGCAGCTGAATGTGAGCCAGTATCATTCCAATCAATCCGAATTTCCGATCTTTTTCACCAAATTCTTTGCCGCTCAGTGCCCCGAAAAGAGCTATAATAAAACTGAATGTAATTCCTGCCAGTACGATGTATGCCAGAAAGGAATGGAGGTGTTGGAATCCGGTAGTCATGATATGATTGGTTTTCTTTTACAAAAGCCTAAATAAAGAAAAAAAACCGATTCTTCCATTAAAAAAGCAGGTCTTTATGCCAGAAATATTAAAACCCGAATTCTTTCCAGGTAGTGAAGGGGAATTACAGGTGGTACAGAGTGTATGGATTTGAGGCTTAAGACGCTTTAAATGAATAGGACTGGAATTATCTTTTATATTTAGTAATAATGGTTTTTTACAAATTTATTTTTTGGTAATTTCACAAATTATATTTGCAAATACCCAAATGACCGCTTTAGAAAGCTGTACAAATCACAGATGCAATGAATTATTGGAATTTTGTAATAGAAAACAGAAGGCTTCTGGCATTTGGGTTATTGATGACCTGTTTATCAGGGTATGGGCAAACTTATTTACTTGCCTTGTACGTTCCTTACCTGATTGAAGAATTTACGCTTCAAAATGCACAGATTAGTGTATATTATATGGTAGCTACCATTGCAAGTGCATTGCTGTTGCCTCAGATTGGTAAGTATATAGATAAGATCAGTCTGAAAAGGTATACCCTGTTGTCTACCCTGATTTTTTTAATGGCCCTGATATTGATGAGCTTTAATACCTATTGGTACCTGCTCCCGGTAGCTTTTTTTGGTTTGAGAATAGCTGGTCAGGGACTTTTCAGCCATATCGCCATTACCAGCATGTCAAAGTATTTTTCCAAAGGTAGGGGAAAGGCCATTAGTTTAGCGTCTTTGGGGCACCCTTTTGGTCAGGCCATATTGCCCATTTTAGTAGTTGCTCTGATCAATCTTTTTGGTTGGAGGCAGTCTTTGTTGGTTAATGCGGCAATAGTGGTGTTGGTGGTTCCCATTTACCTTTATTTTTTTATTGATGAAAAAAACCTCGTAGTACATGAAGAAGGTCCTCTTACAGGAATGGACAAGCCCAAAAAAGAAATTTCACAGTGGGAAATATTGAAATCAGGAACGTTTTGGTTATTGGCTCCCAATCTGTTTGTGCTTTCTTTTACGGTCACCGGGCTTTTTTTCTATCAGTTTGCCATTGCTGAATTTAAAGGCTGGACGCTGGAATGGATGGCTGTTGGGCTTACTTTTTATGCCATAGCCGGATCTATGGCTATTTTATTTGCCGGGCCCTTGATCGATAAATATACGGCAAGGAAATTTTTCCCCTTTTATTTGATTCCATTTCTTTTTGCCATCTTATTTATTTGGCTGTTCGGTGATCAGCTGGTTATTTTTCCATACATGATTATGATGGGAGCCTCTGCTGGTTTTGGAAATGCCATCATGTCTGCCTTGCAGGTAGAATTGTTTGGTGCCACTTTTATTGGTAAGGTAAGAAGTATCTTTGCATCTATCATGGTGCTTAGCTCTGCCGTAGGTCCTGCCGTTTACGGAGTAGTAGTAGATGCGGGATACAGTTTTGATGTAATATTTATTGGATCTTCTGTCTTGATGCTTTTTGTAATCATTCAGTCATTCCGGATTATCCCGGATTATACCTATGCCAAAATGAAGTATAAATTCAAAAAGCGACACAGGAGATTTGATTTTTTCAACATATTTAATTTAAAACATTAATTCCCTGATTACAAGCAGAGGTTTTATTGTAGAAAATCTTCATTCTTCGGTGGGATTTATCAGATGAATTTTGGTGTTCTTCCGCAGGCAATTTATATTTGTGACAACCAAAAATAGCTATGCAAACATTTGTAGCCCTAATCATATTTACCATCAGTTACGGACTACTTTTTCTTTCAATGTTTCCGGTGCGGCAGCTTAAAAAATTGAATCAGTTCACCCATTCCGCAAAGAAAGCCATCTACAAACAATATGATTTGACATGGCCCTATTTTATATCTTTTTTGGGGGGATATATTGTTGCCTCCGTCATGGTTTATCTGATTCAGGATTCCATCTAGGCCTTTTGATCAGGCCCATAATTCCTTTTCTGCCTGAAGGGCTTTTGAGAAGTCAATGCCTGATGCCTGCATCTTTTGTTTGATTTCCTCCAGGCAAAGGTTTCCTATACTCCCTTCATGGGTATGCCTTACTTGGGTGCCCGGAGTAAAGTTGTTTTTCTCAATGTCCATCCCTACTTTTTTATAGGCGTCCCGGAAAGGCAGCCCTTCCAGCACAAGTCGGTTCACTTCTTCAACGCTGAACAAATAGGCATAAAAATCATCATCCAGCAGGTTTTTTCTGACGCTTATGTTTTCCAACATCAATTGTGCGATTTTCAGGCTGTCATTCAACTGCTCAAATGCTGGAAAAATGGTTTCTTTTAGCAGCTGCAGGTCCCTGTGGTAACCTGTGCTCAGATTGGTCAAAAGCATCATGATGCTTTGTGGATAACCTTGAATCTGATTGGTTTTAGCACGGATCAATTCAAAAACATCCGGATTTTTTTTGTGGGGCATGATGCTTGAACCTGTGGTCAGTTCGTCCGGAAAGTGGATGAAGCCAAAATGCTGGTTCATGTACATGATGGCATCTGTGGCCAGGCGATTCAAGGTGCCTGCAGTACCAGCCAGGGCAAAGGACAAGAATTTTTCAGCTTTTCCCCTGCTATTCTGTGCGTTGATCACATTGTGGTGCATGTCGGCAAAACCCAACAAGGTTGTGGTCATTTTCCTGTCTAATGGAAAGGAGGAACCATATCCCGCAGCAGATCCCAAGGGATTTCGGTTGACCAAGGCATAGGCAGATTGCCAGAGTAACATGTCCTCAGCCAAGCCCTCTGCCAGGGAGCCAAACCAAAGCCCAAAAGATGAGGGCATGGCCAATTGGGTGTGGGTATAGCCCGGCATCAGATCATCCTTGTGTTTTTCCGCCAGCTTAAGTAACAAATTAAATAGTTCATCGATTTCTGCAACGGTTTCACGAATGGCCTGCCTGTAGTAAAGTTTGAGGTCCACCAAAACCTGATCATTTCTGGACCTTCCGCTGTGAAGTTTCTTACCCACATCTCCATAACGCTCGGTAAGTAAAAACTCTACCTGTGAGTGTACATCTTCCACACCCGGTGCAATGGCAAATTTTCCATTCTGTACTTCCTCCCGGATTTCTTTCAGGCCCTTTTTAAGCACCTGTAGTTCATCCGCTGTCAAAAGTCTAATGGATGCCAACATACTGGCATGAGCCATGGAACCGCTTAAATCAAAGGGAGCCAACAGTAGGTCAAACTCCGGATCGCGGCCAATGGTAAAAGTTTCAACTTCTTTTTTACTGGTTTTGTCTTTTTGCCAAAGTTTCATTTTATCGGTTGTTTTAATAGAGAAAAATAGGTTTCCAGCAGGCGGATGTACCTGGATATGCCCAGGTTTATTTCTTCCACATATATAAATTCATCGGGACTGTGTGATCGGGCAGAGTCTCCCGGACCGATTTTTACGGAAGGGTAAGGGATCAGGGCCTGATCAGATAAGGTTGGGCTACCAAAAGTTTCCATTTGCAGGCTTTTTGCTGCCTGAACCAGGGGGTGGTTTTCAGGTATATGGGAAGAATTCAGCCGCAGCGAACGGGGCTTGAGTTCAGCTTTCAAATTTTGCTGTAATTCTTCCAGTGCCTCTTCCAGCTTATAGGCATCCGTTACCCGGACATCCAGGGTATAGCTGCATAAGTCCGGTACTACATTGTGCTGGCTTCCTGCCTGAATAATGGTAGCGGTTACCTTGTTTGGCCCAAGAAAAGGAGAGGACTTTTTAAATTGGAAGTCCCTAATGGCGATTAAATCATCCAATGCCTCATAAATGGCATTGATGCCTTCTTCTCTGGCAGCATGACCTGCTTTGCCCTTTACCAGAGCATCTATCACCATCAGGCCTTTTTCCGCCACAGCCATTTTCATTTGCGTAGGCTCCCCCACGATGGCACAGGCCAGTTCGGGTAATTCAGGAATCATGGATTCCATGCCCCCCTTACCGCTGATTTCCTCCTCTGCAGACGCCAGAAATAGGAGGTTGACAGGCAAGTCTTTCCCACAGAAATTAAGAAAGGTAGCCAGCAAACTTACCAGACAGCCCCCGGCATCATTGGATCCCAAGCCAAACAATTTACCATTTGCTTCTATGGGCTGAAAGGGGTCCAAGGTATAACCCTGATTGGGTTTTACTGTATCATGATGAGAATTAAGCATGATTACAGGTAAGTTAGGGTCAAATTCCTTGTGATAGGCCCAGATATTATTTCCTTTCCGATGGGTGAATATTGCCTTTTGTTTAAAATAAGCCTGAATTATATCCGCCGTCTTATCTTCGGATTTACTCAATGATGGTGTCCGGATCAGGTCTTTCAGTAATTGTATTGCTTCTTTTTTTAAATGTTCCAGGTTTTCCAAGACAGTAGGGGCTTTAAAGCGGATGGATCAATTAATACAAGTCGTACTTAAGGGACTCAATGATGGTGCCCGCATTTTTTCCTCTTGATGCCAAAAGTAAGTTTTCCGGCAAACCCATCCAAACATGGTTTACCCCTTTGTTGATGGCATTAAAGGCATTTTCTAATTTGGGAATCATCCCCGAATGTATGATTTTATCCTTTATCAATTCCTTATAAATGTCTTCGTTGATCAAGGGAATAAGCGAGGATTCATTGTCTGCATCCATGAGTACTCCAGTCTTGTCAAAACAAAAATAGAGTTTTACCCGATGCATTTTTGCCAGAGCAGTGGCAATTTCAGAGGCGATGGTATCCGCATTCGTATTGAGCAATTGGCCCTTTCTATCATGCGTGATGGCGCAAAAAACAGGGGCAATATTTTGTTTCAACAGGGATTCCAATAGCCCTGTATTGACGCTTTCTACATCTCCAACAAAGCCAAAATCCACTTCCTTTGCAGGCCTTTTGACGGATTTGATGGCATTGCCATCCGCCCCTGTGAGGCCGATGGCATTCTGACCATAAGCTTGTAAACTGGCTACCAGGTTTTTATTGATCAGGCCGGCATAAACCATGGTCACCACATCAAGGGTTTCCTTGTCCGTGATCCTTCTACCCTGGTGCATTTTGGGTTCTATACCCAGAGATTTACCTATTCTGCTCGCCATCACGCCTCCACCGTGAACGAGTATTTTGGTTCCGGGAAACTTGGCGAATAGTTTAAGAAAATGGATGGATTTATCAGGATGATCTATGACATTACCTCCTATTTTGATTACACTAATGTCCATTGGTTCAAGCGGTTTTAAATCATACTGTCTATGACAGCTTGTGCTGCAAAAATCCTGTTTTTTGCCTGGGTTTGGACCAGACTTCGTTTTCCATCCAACATTTCATCACTGAGTTCCAGGTTTCTTCTTACCGGAAGGCAATGCATTATTTTCGCCTTTTGGTTATTGCCAAGTTTGCTTTCTTTTAATAACCAGTTTTCGTCTACTTTTAGGATTTTTCCGTAGGGGTTAAAGGCACTCCAGTTTTTGACATACACAAAATCAGCATCATGCAGGGCCTTTTGCTGATCGTATTCTATCGTTGCTCCTTTGGTAAATTGTTCATCCAATTCATAGCCGACAGGGTGTGTAATGGTGAGTTCATGCCCACAACCCAAGGCCCATTCGGAAAATGAATTGGCCACTGCATGGGGGATAGACTTGATGTGGGGAGCCCAGGTCAAAACCACTTTAGGCTTTCTTTTTTCCTGAAAGCTTTCCCTGATAGTAACCATATCTGCCAGACTTTGTAAAGGATGCCTAATGGCACTTTCCAGACTGATCACAGGAATCCCTGCATATTTGATAAACTGGTTGATAATGAAGTCTTCAGTATCTTCCTGTTTGTTAGTCAGAGAAGGAAAGGCCCGGATGGCCAACATGTCAAAATATCCTCCCAAAACCGCCGCTGCATCCTTGATGTGTTCTACCTTGTTTTTATTCATCAGTACACCATCCTGCATTTCAAGGGCCCAGGTCTCCTTGTCCATATTCAATACAAAACTTTCCACCCCAAGGTTAGAGGCTGCCAGCTGGGTGCTTACCCGGGTGCGCAAACTTGGGTTTAAAAAAATCAATCCAAGGCGCTTGCCTTGCCCTTTTTCTTTATTTTTTAGGGGATTGACCTTAAAGTTCAGGGCTTTTTCGATCAATGATTCTGCTATGGTGTTGTTTTCAAATTGGGTAAATCTCTTCATTTTTATTGAATGGTCTCTCGCTGGTTGATGGTTATTTCCAGACTATTGATAAATGATTGTAAATCTTTTTGCTGAATACCAAGGGGGGGAAGCAACCGGATGGTATGCTTACCTGCTGCGCTTCCTGTAAAAATGCGGTGCTTATTGATTAACTCCGTGCGGTAACCTGCAGCGTCGTGCTTCAAATCAAGTCCAATCATTAACCCTTTTCCCCTTACCTGGGTGATCTCGGGAATGGTATGGTTTAAAGCTTCCATTAAAAAGGCACCCTGAAGGGCAGCATTTTCCATCAGCTTTTCTGACTCAATGATTTCCAATACTGCCAATCCTGCCGCACAAGCCAGTTGATTCCCCCCAAAAGTTGTTCCCAACATCCCATAGTGGGCTTGAATATCCGGACGAATCAATACGCCACCTATGGGGAAACCGTTCCCCATTCCCTTAGCGGTAGTGATCAGATCCGGCTCAAGGCCATCCGTCCACTGGTGAGCAAAGAACCTGCCTGTTCTGCCGTATCCTGCTTGCACCTCATCTAAAATAAATTTGGCACCATGTTGTCTGGCCAATACGGCTAACCCTGTTAAAAACTCCGGTGAGGCTACCTGTATTCCGTTTACGCCTTGGATGGGTTCAATGATGATGGCGGCAATAGCTTTGGTTTTCAAAATTTTTTCAACGCCCTCCAAATCCTCAAATTCTCCAAAATATACCTGGTGGCCGGTATTAAAAGGGGCGATAATTTTGGGATTGTCCGTAATGGCAACGGCTCCGGAAGTCCTGCCATGAAAAGCTCCCTTAAATGCAATTACACCTGGCTTTCCCGTTGCAAAAGAGGCCAGTTTAAGGGCATTCTCATTGGCTTCAGCACCTGAATTACACAAAAAAAGCTGGTAGTCCGGTAACCCGGATACTTGACCCAATTTTTCGGCAAGGGCATTTTGTATCGGGATTTTAACAGCATTGGAATAGAAAGCCATTTTTTCCAGTTGCTCATTGATCCGGGCGACAAAGTGGGGGTGACTATGTCCTATGGAAATCACAGCATGACCGCCATACAAGTCCAGGTATCGCCTGCCTTCCTGGTCCCAAATATAGACACCTTTGGCCCTTTCGGGCGTCACATTCATTAATGGATAGACATCAAATAATTGCATTGCTTGTACTTATGATTCAGGGTAGGATTGACACCGTACCGATTGAGACAAGAGATAAATAAATCATTAAAAGACAGTACTTTTTAATCGCAAACCCATTTTTTCATCCAGTCCAAATGCAAGGTTCATGTTTTGTACAGCCTGCCCTGAAGCTCCCTTCAATAAGTTATCGATTGCGGTATAGACCACCAGCTGACCTGCTTCTTTTTTAAGGTGGACCAAACATTTGTTTGTATTGACTACCTGCTTGAGGTCGATATCATTTTTGCTGACATAGGTAAAGGCAGCATACCGATAAAAATCCTGATATCCCTGATAAGCCTCTTCCAGCGAGCCATCAAAAGGAAAATAGGCAGTAATCCAGATTCCTCTTGTAAAATTGCCCCTATAGGGTACAAACAGCACCTGCTGATCAAAACCGCTATGCAATTTACCAAAGGTCTGATTGATTTCTTTCAAGTGCTGGTGCGTAAATAATTTATAAACCGAAACGTTTTGGTTTCTATGACTGAAATGGGTGGTTGGACTTAGGCTTTTTCCTGCTCCGGTACTGCCTGTAATACCCGAAACATGCAGCGCATTGCTTACCCAGCCTTGCTGTACGGAAGGTGCCAATGCCAGCTGTATACAGGTGGCAAAGCATCCGGGGTTGGCTATTTTTACTGCTTGCTGTATCAGCTGCTTATTGGTTTCCGGCAGACCGTAAATAAACCCATTTGACTCATCCCTGAAGTCGGTACTCAGGTCAATGATCACCGTTTCTTCGGCAAAGGAATGCTTTTGCAGAAATGGTTTTGCTTGTCCATGGGGCAGGCAAAGAAATACCAGGTCCAGGTTTGCACTGTCTATTTGATCCGTAAAAACCAAAGATGCGTCACCGATCAGGTCGGGATGGACGTCCTCCAATTTTTTTCCATTTTGACTGTTACTGTGAATCCAGACAAGGTCTACCTGGGGATGATGCACCAGGAGCCGCACCAATTCACCACCTGTATACCCGGCAGCTCCTACGATTCCTGTTTTAATGGTCTTCATGTTCCAGACTTTGGTTTACTTGATGAAAAATCGCTGTTTGGTTGCCAAATATTTTGGTAAATCCTTTGACATCCTCAGCAGTATAACCTTTATTCATCTCTCCATAACTACCGAATTTGGAGGACATGAGATCGTGTTCGGATTTGATCCCGATCATGCTGAAGCGGTAGGGGTGCAATTGAACCTTAACTTCTCCACTGACGTAATTTTGGGTACTTGCCATGAATGCTTCCAGGTTTCGCATGACCGGATCCAGGTAATGACCTTCATGCAGGTGATTGCCATAAAATTCTGCCATCTGGTTTTTCCAGTAACTTTGCCATTTGGTAAGTATGTGTTTTTCCAGCAGCTGATGGGCTTTGATGATGAGCATGGGTGCGGCCGCTTCAAAGCCTACTCTTCCTTTTATACCGATAATGGTGTCTCCTACGTGTATGTCCCTGCCTATTCCAAAAGGGGCAGCGATTTCCTGCACCTTCAAAATGGCTTCCACAGGATGGCTGAATACCTGTCCATTCACCTGCGTTATTTCTCCCTTTTCAAACCCTATGTTGATGACCTCTGGTTTCGTCTTACTAACTTGTGTGGGGTAAGCTTCTTCTGGCAAAGCCTGGTCCGAAGTAAGGGTTTCCCTGCCTCCCACAGAAGTTCCCCAAATACCCTTATTGATTGAATAGGCTGCTTTTTCAAAATTCATGCTCACTCCATGCTTCTTCAGGAAGTTAATTTCTTCCTCCCTGCTGAGTTTAAGGTCCCTGATTGGCGTAATAATCTCTATGCCCGGAAGGATGGTTTGAAAAATCATATCAAACCGAACTTGATCATTACCAGCTCCTGTACTTCCATGTGCCAGGCAGCTGGCACCTATACTTTTTGCATGTTCGGCCAGGGCTTTTGCCTGTAAAATCCTTTCAGCACTTACCGAAAGGGGATAGGTTTGGTTTTTCAATACATTGCCAAAAACCAAAAACTTAATCACTTCATTGTAGTAGGTTTTAGTAACATCCAAAACCTTAAAGGAAGCAACCCCCAACTTTTCGGCCCTCGCCCCGATATTTTTTAATTCTTCCTTCTCAAACCCTCCGGTGTTGACCAAAACAGCGTGGACTTCATATCCTTTCTCCTTACTTAAATGGATGGCACAAAATGTGGTATCCAAACCTCCGCTGTATGCTAATACTACTTTTTTCATCTGTTTATAATTTGTCTTTAAGCGGTCAGATGGAATCTTTGACGATTAAAATAATCATTGCCCTGTGTGTTTAATGATGATTTTAATCGTGTCGATTTCATGTGATAGATTACCGATTTACTATATGGTTGATAAAAACCAGTGATTGGTTAAGATGACTGGTTTACTTTTTCTTTAACTTTTGCCAGGGCATTTCTTTTTCCTTTGGCAATATTAAGAAACATGGCCCGTTTGATCTTGATTAAACGCTCAAAAAGGCTGAGATTCTTATTGAATTCTGCTGAAAGTTTCTTTTGTTCGGCTTTTTTTACGCTTTTGGGCTCATAAAGCATGGCTGTGCAAAGGCAATTGGATCGGTTTTTACTCATCAGAATGGGATAATTTACACAGCTTTGACAACCTTTCCAGAAATCGTCATCTGTGGTTAGGTCAGAGTAGCTTACAGGATAATAGCCAAGTTCTGAATTGATCTTCATCACTGCAGCACCCGTGGTAAGGCCAAAAATTTTAGCATCGGGGTATTTTTTGCGGCTTAATCTGAATACTTCCCTTTTTATTTCTCTGGCCAGGCCATGTTTTCTGAATTCCGGTGATACAATTAAACCTGAGTTGGCCACAAATTTTCCATGCCCCCAGGCCTCAATGTAGCAGAAGCCGGCCCATTGACCGGAAGAAGAAAGGGCGATAACCGCCTTTCCTTCTTTCATTTTGGTTTTGATATACTCAGGTGACCGTTTGGCTATTCCCGTACCCCTTGCCTGCGCTGAACGTTCCATTTCTTCAGTAATCGTTTCAGCATAATGGCAATGTTCTTCGCCGGCGGGTTTAATGATAAATTTTTGATTGGCCATTGTATCATTGATTTAGGCTTATAGTTGTTGGTTCAATCAACAAATTAGTGATAAGCCCTGAGAAAGATGGTTTGAATGATTGATGAAATACTGTCGAAATACTGGTACCTACGTAAGGTACTATAAAAGTTACACAGGGACTAGGCCCTGAAGACAACCCTAAGGGTTTTTTTTGAAAACAATATTGGATACCCAAAAAGATTATTGTGGGCGAGGTAGGGATTATAGGCTATGTGCGCTTCTTTTTTCATTGTAAACCCTACAAATATTTATTTTTTTAACGAAAAATACAAATATAGGGTGCATATAATTTTGTGGAAAAAAATACACGAAGGAAATTGAGCGGTTCGGGTACTTTGGTTCGGTTAGGAATTCACCTTTCCAATCAGTCAATTTTGCCAAATGCTTTGGCTGTTTTTAATTATATTAAGATAAGAATTCAATAAAATAGGAAGTTTTTTTTATTTATTACATATAATTGACTTTAGCCTGTTTTTTGTTGTAAGAAGAAACCGAATCAAAAAATAACAGAAAAATGGCAAAATGTTTCGCACTAATGGGTTGGAGTTTGCCCGTGATAGAAAGTATGCAAAAACTCAACAAACCTTATGTTGTGGTATCCTATCCGGATTTTGAAGGCTATGCCAAAGAAAACAATATACCATTTGTATCCTACCAATTCAATGAATGGAGCGATTCTTCCAATTCCCTGGACCTCAAGATCAAATTGGATGAGTTTGGTGCCGATGTAGCAGTTCCTCTGTTTGAGGAGACAGTGGAATGGGCAGGAGCGTTGAACTCTTTATACAGGGATGATCCCAGGGTGCTCAACAGGGCCTTTCTATTTAGAAATAAGGCCATGATGAAGCGGAAAGCCTTGATTGGCGGACTTCGTGTAGGGCTTTTTGAAGAAGTACATAGCAAAGATGGGGTTATTAAATTCATGGATAGACTGAATCAAGCCAATCTTCAGGTAGATGGTGAAGAGGACAGTTGGGTTCATATCAAACCTTTTGCATCCGCTGGAACGGTGGGCCACAGATTGTTGAGGTCCAAACAGGATGTGATGGATAAATGTGTAGAGGAAGATTTTCCCTGCCTGGCAGAAAGCCACCTTCCTGGAAAGGAATTCTCCTGCGAGGCCTTTATTCATGGAGGAAAAATCAGGTTTTTGAATATTACGGAGTATGTCAAGCTTGGTTACAGTAACTTCATCCCAGAAGGTCATTATCTGCATACTAAAAGGGATAAAATCATGAAGGAAATGCAGAAGCTGGTCGACATTTTTGGTATCCAATACGGAATGATTCACCCAGAGTGGTTCCTGACCGAAAATGACGAAATTAGTTTTGGAGAGACAGCCTGCAGGATCCCTGGGGGGCATATTTTGGAGTTATGCAGTAAAGCTTATGGCTTTGACGCATTGGCTGCTTTTGTGCTTTGCCATGATCCGGATTTGACAGAGGATGAATTAGCTGAAATACTACCTCCACTGGATGCCAGGCCCAATCAGTTTTATGGCAATGTGATGATCTATCCACATAAAAACCAAATATCCAAACTGATCATTCCCGAGGAATTAAAAGAAGAGCCTTATTTTCTGGATCACAACCTGATACCTCCTATGACTACCCAGAAGATCAGCGACAGGGAGGGATTTGGCAATCACTTCGGTACGGTTAATTTTAAGGGGGAAGACCCGGATCGGATGACAGAACTATTACTCCATTACGAAAACGTTGACTTTTACCATTAGGAAGGAAAATTTCACCAACCATTTTTGACTTTAAAGTGAAAATTTCCGTCATTAAATGAGAGCAGGTAGAAAAAAGTATTGGCAGGTATAGCTGCCAATATTTTTTTCTTTTATTATTACAATTATATAAATTTAAGTGTTAGACCATTCATGCAAGATCAGGAGATATTAGAGAGAAGCCAGGAGCTTTTTGATGAGTTATTCAAAGAATACAAAGAAGCTACAGCGCTGACCAGTAACCAAAAAGCCCAGAAGATAATGGGCCAACTGGATACCTGGTGTGATAGTGAGGAAGGAATTTCCAGGATTTACGAAAACATTCCCAAGTTGGTGGAAGCCGGGATTTTAAAGGATTCTCCCTGGGAGCATCCTGGCAAGTTGGTTCCTGCTTTGGTAAATGGCACTTATAAAAGTGGGCATCCCAATTCTACCATTGAATTAATCAGTGAATTGAGAATGCTGGCCATCGCAAAAGGTAAGATCAAATCTGCGGAAGTAAGTGCTGCAGAAGCAGAAAATTTTATCCAGGAGGTAATCGTATACAATTTGGAGTTTGTATTTAACGAGCCTCAGGAGGAAACAAGAATCGTAATGAGTGGGCATGAATTGAAAAAAGTTCATTCGCTTTTTAGCTTTTTGTCCAATAGTGTCAAGCTTTCGAAAGTTAAATCAAAGCTTGCTGAGGAATTGAGGCTAATTTGCGAACAGCGCCCTGTTGTGACGGAAAAGCAAAGGAGAATCATCGCTTTGGTGAAAGAAAAAATTGAGCTGGATCCCAATGATCCGGAGGATTTAGATTTGTTGGCGTTTCAAAGGAGCATCTACCGACCAACGGATAGAACTACGGATAAAACTTTTCAGGAATACCGTCAGGATTTAGATAAATTGACCATCGAGGAGTTGGAAAAGGAAGCTCGTGAAATGGGTGAAGTGATGTTGCAGTTTGGATTGGTAAGTCAATACCATGCCGTTTTGTTGCTTCACCTGGTCAGAAAGGAGCTTTATGAATTGGTACCTCCTTGTTTTGCATTAAGTGCAGCAGGTGAGGCCAGGTACCACGAATTCAGGGACTTTGTAAGTTTTTTGATTGTTCAGGTCATAGATCCATTCAATGCACAATGTCTTTATGGCCTTGCTAAAATGCTTGAAAATGGTGTTTTGGCCAGAGAGGCTGTGCGATCGGGTTTATTCAACCTTACCAAGATCACCATACATCCGGAGGTTATCAAAAGAATTTTAAAATCCACCAGGACACCTCATGAGAAAGTAACGCCTAAACAATACCTGATAGGTGCACTTTTCAGAATTTTGGGTCAACCCCTGGGTGTCGGACAGGGCAATAACCCTACCTGCCAGAGTGCCCGAGGTATCAGTATGTGGAGTCAGCATGCTCCGGCCAAATTGATTCACATGGTGCAGACAGCAGCGGAATATGATGACATATCCTTCAGGTTTGAAGGACAGGAAGTAAAATATTCCCAAACCCAGCCGGGATTGGTACAGGTGCTGGACCACCATTTGGATGCCGTCTCTGTTACTTTGGTCCCCATGCTGGACAGGATCTACAATGACATGATGCTTCGTGCATCGGGAAGGGGAGAGGATCCCCATAAATGGGTAAACCCTGCTTTGTATGGCCAATGGATACAGATAGGTTTCGCCTCTGCCTACGATTACACTTTTAATGCCATCATCGATTTTGATGGCTTTGTGAGGGTGTTTTATTCCATGTTCCATCCCAAATACAATGGTGGTCACCGGATGGTATATCCAAACCCGGTCGGTATCTTCGTTACTACGGCAAAAGGAGAAATGCTGGGATTCCATGCAATATCCTTGCTCAGGATAGATAAAGACAATAATGGAGATTTGAGGGCTTATTTTCTTAATCCAAACAATGAGGGCAGACAAGATTGGGGACAGGATATCAAACCTTCTGTTTATGGAAAAGGAGAGATTCACGGAGAGTCTTCACTTCCCTTTCATCAGTTTGCCGCAAGGACTTATGCTTTTCATTATAATAACCTGGAAGCTGCTGGAATAATGAACAATGTGCCTGCCTGGGAAGTTGAAAAAGTGACTAAGTTAGCGAAAGAAAGTTGGGGTAAAGCATATACCTGGTTAGAAACCAAAAGAAAATGGTAAAACATTCATCAAGAATTGAATTAAAACAATCGGCTTATAAAAGCAATATTAATTTTATCAGGAAGAAGATAGGCGAAAAGCCTATCCTCTCTTCTGTTGTCAAAGCCAATGCCTATGGTCACGGCATAGAATCTTTCGTGCCTATGGCCGAAAAATGTGGCATCAATCATTTCTGTGTGGCTTCTTCCTTTGAAGCAGAACAAGTGCATAGGGTATGTAAAAAAGACAGTCACATTGTCATCATGGGAATCATCTATCAAGAGGATATACCCTGGGCCATAGAGAATGATATTGGTTTTTTTGTCTACAATTATGACAGGTTACCGGTAGCACTTGAAGCAGCTAAAAAAGTAGGAAAACCTGCCAGGGTACATGTAGAAATCGAAACGGGAGCCAACCGGACAGGGATGCATGACAAGGAGTTTCCCAAGGCACTGAATTTTTTGAAAAAAAACAAGGAATGGATTTATTTTGAAGGGCTCTGCACCCATTTTGGAGGAGCAGAAAGTGTGGCCAACCAATTCAAAATTGACATGCAGCACAAGCGCTATAAGGCGGCCCTTAAAATCTGTAAAGAAAAAAATATACTGCCGGAGTTAAGGCATATTGCTTGTTCTGCAGCCGCCCTGGCCATGAAAGATACAGTCTATGATTTGGTAAGGATAGGTGTGGCTCAGTATGGTTTCTGGCCAAGCCCCGATGTATATTTTGCACATCTGCACGAGACCAATAAAAAGTCTGATACTTCATTGAAACGTATATTTACCTGGAAAACGGATGTAATGGATATCAGGGAAGTCAAGCAAGGGGAGTTTATCGGCTATGGAACCGCTTTTCAGGCTACACATCCCATGTCGGTGGCCGTCTTACCTTTGGGTTATTCCAATGGGTATCCCAGGGCCTTGTCCAATAGAGGACAGGTGCTGATCAAAGGTAAAAAAGCTCCTATAGTGGGACTGATAAATATGAACTTATTTATGGTAGACATCACCCATATTCCTGAAGTAAAAGTAGGGGATGAGGTGGTTTTGATTGGAAGACAAAACAATAATGTGATTAACGTTTCCAGTTTTACCAACGTCACCCAGTTGCTTAATAATGAAATGTTAAGCCGCTTACCCGCCGCCATCCCAAGGACGGTGGTCAGGTGAAAACCAGCTGCAAACGTCCGTTTCATTTCATGATTGTCAGGAAGACGAAGCTGACGAGATTTTCATTTACGTTTATAGGGCTATTTGCAAGTTACTGGGAACTCAGCTGAAAATGGCAGTAAGAGTCATTGCCTGATCAATGAAAATAATTTTTCCGGTTCATCGGTTGTGATAAAATCTACCTCTTGCTCCAGCAACCAGCGCATGTCTTCCTCCTTATTTACTGTCCAGGAATTTACAGTAAGGCCCAAAGATTGCGCTTCTTTTATCCAATGGGGGTTTTCTTTCAGTTTATTGATGTTATAGTCAAAACCAAAAAAACCATCTTTTTTCAAATCGGCAGGAGGCCTGTCTCCGGTCAGGTAAGCCACATTGGCATTTGGGTCCATTTCCAGAACTTTCAGTCCGATGTCATAGTCAAAAGTGATGTAATCAATCCATTTTTCCGCTCCCAGTTCCCTTACCAGTTCTACTGATTTCCGGGCAAGTTCCTGTCCCCTGGCCTTGGATACTCCGGACGGTTTGATTTCAAAAATCAACCTGGTTTGGTGTTGGGTCATGCCATGTTTGATATATGCTTCGGCGGTAGGGATTTTCTCTCCGTTTGAGAGGGGTTTTTCCAACAATTGGGCATAGCTAACTTCTTCTATCAACATTCCTTCATGATCAGCATCGTGATTGGCTACCAGGACCCCATCGGCTGTCATCCATACATCAAATTCTGCACCTTCACACCCAAGATCTATGGCCTCCTGTAAAGATGCCAGTGAATTTTGAGGATGGGGAGTAGCTTTCCAGGCACCTCTGTGGGCGATCACTTTGTTTTTTAGAAATTCCATGTTTTGGGTGTGGCCAGATAAAATACCAGTACAAACCAGACTTAGGGTCAATAGGGTTTTGAAGATCATTTGAGGTTAAAAGATTTATGATATGCAATATTCTAAAAGAATAATAAAACAGCAACAAGTTGGTAAGAAATAACGAAATAAAATGAGTATCAGGTGAAGCCTTATTCCCAAATACCTTTTGGTACGATTTCCAAAACATGACCGAAAGGGTCTTCAAAGTATATGCTGTTTTGATGATTTCCCCAATCTTGGGTATGGGTAATGGCTATGCCTTTGCTGATCAGCCGATCCTTTGTTCCCTGGTAATCCTTTCCTTCCACCTCAAATGCCAGGTGCTGCTTCCCATAGGCAAAATGGGCTGGTAAAGTGGTCTCTTCTTTGGTGACTTCAGGCAAAAAACAAAGCAATACACTTGCCCCGCATCTGAAAAACACATGCCTCCCATCTACTTTAGATATTATGGGCATTTCCAATAACTCATGGTAAAAACTGACCGCTTTTTCCAGGTCGGAAATATACAAGCAGTTTTCTTTAATGCCGGTATAAGGGATCATATTATCAGGTACTAATGGAATGGTTATTTTCCAAATAAAAAGATTTCAAGATGTAGTTCAGTTGCTCATATTCTATCAGAAAGGCATCATGCCCGTACAGGGACCTGATTTCCCTGTAGGTACCTTTAGGAACATGATTACTGACAAACCTGGACTCGGTACAGGTAAACAAAAGATCGGTATCAATCCCGATGGACAATACCCTGCATTGGATCTTGGCAAGTGCGGCGGCGGTACCTCCCCGGGATCGACCCAGGTCATGACTATCCATGGCTTTAGATAGCGTCCAGTAAGACAATGCATTAAACCTATTGGCCAGTTTCATGCCTTGATACCGCAGATAACTGCTGATTTTGAAGTTATCTCTCTTCTCCTCCGTTTCACTTTGGTTTTGAATAAATGTTTGGGGATGCCGGTAGCTGAGCATGCCAATGGCCCTGGCAGTTTCCAGACCTTTTTTTCCTGCTGTAGGATCCCGGCTACCCCAGGTCTGGTCCGATTCGATGGCCATCCTTTGGGTTTCATTAAACCCAATGATCCAAGGGGATGCCTTGGCATTGGAAGCAATGATAATAGCATTATTTAACCGGTCCTGAAGGGTATAGGCCCATTCCAGGGCGACTTGCCCCCCTAAAGAACCTCCAATCACCGAGTCAATTTTTTCCAAGCCCAGATGAAGCCTCAATTTTTCCATGGAAGCAGCGATATCCCGGGTGGTAATGTTGGGGAAATCGTAATAATAACCTTTCCCAGTCGAGGGGTTAAGACTTAAGGGTTGGGTGGATCCATAGCAAGACCCAAGAAAATTCGCACAAATAATAAAATGCCTGGACGGATCGTAGAATTTATCTTCACCGACCAGTCCGGCCCACCATTCCTGGGGGTTAGCATCTCCTGTTAGTGCGTGCAAGACCCAGATAACATTATCTTTCTTCTCGTTAAGTTGTCCCTGGGTAGTAAAGCTCAATTGAAATTCCGGCAATATTTCTCCGGATTCAAGGTGTAGGGCTTCCTTGCAATAGAAAATCTCTTGGGTCATTTCAATGGTCAAATGCGGCGATTGGAGATTCATTTTTCACAACTATATTTTATCAAAGGCAGTACTTAGGTCTGCTTTCAGATCTTCAACATGTTCTATGCCACATGAAATTCTCAACATCGTAGGCGTTACACCAGCAGCCAATTGTGCTTCATCTGAAAGTTGCTGGTGGGTGGTAGCTGCCGGCTGAATGATCAGAGTCTTGGCATCTCCTACGTTGGCCAGGTGAGAAATCAATTCCAGGTTGTTGATAAAGGCGGACGCCGTTTCTTTTTCACCTTTCAATTCAAAACTCAAAACACCTCCATATCCATTGGGAAGGTACTTTTTTGCTTCATTGTGGTAAGCACTGGAAGGCAAACCCGGGTAATTTACTTTTGCAACTTTGGGATGTTTCTCCAGCCATTGAGCCAGGGCCAGGGCATTGTCTACTGTACGTTGAACCCTCAATGATAGGGTCTCCAGGCCCTGTAATAGCAGAAATGAGTTAAAAGGGCTCAGGGCTGGTCCAAAATCCCTCAGGCCTTCCACTCTTGCACGTATGGCAAAGGCCACATTGGGCATGCCCAGAGGATTGTCATATCCGAAAGTCTCCCAAAAATTAAGCCCATGATATCCTTCTGAAGGTTCCGAAAACTGCGGGAATTTCCCATTTCCCCAGTTGTAATTTCCACCATCTACAATGATACCTCCTATAGATGTACCATGTCCGCCTATCCATTTGGTAGCAGAAGAGGTGACAATATGGGCACCATGCTTGATGGGCTGGCAAAGATAACCACCAGCTCCAAAGGTGTTGTCCACTACCAAAGGAATGTCATATTTGTTGGCCAAAGCAGCAACGGCTTCAAAATCGGGAACATTAAACTCTGGATTGCCAATGGTTTCTACATAAATGGCTTTGGTGGTGCCATCAATTTTGGCTTCCAGATCAGCAGCTTTATCGGATTTGGCAAAGCGGGCTTCTATACCAATTCGTTTGAAGGAAACCTTGAATTGATTGTAGGTACCTCCATATAGAAAGGGAGAGGTAACGAAATTGTCACCCACCGTCAGAAAATTGTTTAATGCTAAAAATTGGGCTGCTTGCCCGGATGCCGTGGCCAATGCCGCCACTCCACCTTCCAATGCCGCCACTCTTTTTTCAAAAACATCTGTGGTAGGGTTCATGATCCGGGTATAGATGTTTCCAAACTCTTTTAATGCGAAGAGATTGGCACCGTGCTCAGCAGAGTTGAACACGTAGGAAGTGGTCTGATAAATAGGAACTGCCCTGGAGTTGGTCGTGGGATCGGCCTCCTGGCCGGCATGAATCTGTAATGTTTCGAAACGATAATCTTTTGACATGATTGTTGTGTTTTAGGTTTATTTATCGATAATATAACAATAAAAGTATGTTTTGAATGGTTTTTAGCCTGAGCTAAAAACCGAGGCAACAAGCCCTCACGAGGATAATTGCATGGTTATGAAAATTAGATTGGAAATTTCTGGAAAACCTGTCCTTAAAGAAATTGAAAATTGTACTCATTTTATAGAATTTATATTTCCAAATGAAACTGTTTTCATCCGGCAGGAATTGGCACCTTGGATTTTCCAGGTTGCCAGAGGGTCACCGAGCCTGTCTCTTGCCTCTTCTATATAAATCCTTTGTACCAAAAAAGTAAAAGGATGATGCAAAATAAGCTTAGATTGGTATATTTTCCAATACATCCCGGTGATTTTTTATTTTTTTGAAACAAAATCGCAGGAATTCAGTGAGATAAATTGATGTCAAAGTATCTATTTCTTATGCTGACCAGCCTGATTTGGCTGATTTCGGGTCAGGAATCCCTTTCGCAGGGGGTTTCCCGGATTGGTTTGGAAGGGCAAAGTGGCTGGATCATCCCCCATTCTCCGGAATTGATCCCCATTTCTCAAAGCCATCCCTATGGAATACAATGGACTGCTGAATACCTGCCTTTAAATCAATCTGCCTGGGAGAATTGCAATTGTTTTTACTACTGGGGAGGCAGTATTGGCTATACCAGTTTTAATAATCCCGCTGTTTTGGGAGATGCTTATTTCCTGAGCCTATTTTTTGAACCCATATTATGGAGACGGAAGGATTGGCAAGTTAGTTTGAAAGGAGCCATAGGTACAACCTACCTTACCCGTGTCTATGATGTGAACAACAATCCGCAAAATACCTTCTTTAGCAGTCCCTTAAGTTTTTTACTAGCGATTAATCCCAAGATAAATTACCAGGTGAGTGATAATTGGTCTGTAAATTTTGGTATAAACTATAACCACATATCGAATGGCGGACAGCGGCAGCCCAACAGGGGAATGAATTTCCCTGCCGTCAGTCTGGGTTTAAGCTATTGGTTTATAGATAATGATTTTCCTGAATTTGAAAAACCTCCTTTTGAATCCCGGCATGCGTTAATTTTGGAAGGTTTTGGTACATTCAGGGATAACCCAGAGGGATCGGGAAGGCTTCCTTCCATGGGTATTGCTGCGGATCTGATTTATGCCATTTCCCGCATCAATAATCTTGGAATAGGACTGGAAAGTACCTGGGATCAATCTCTGCATATTGCCGAGCCTGAATCAGGCCTGCTGTTGGCACCGTTTATTTCCCACCACCTGACTTTTGGTAAGATCGATTTTAGTCAACGCATGGTCTATTACCTGAAAAAGCCGGAGAAGTATCAGGAAGACAAGCTATTTTATCAACGCTACACTTTATCTTATCAGTTTAACAGTGGATTTCGTATGGGAGCAGATATGAAAGTCCATGGACATGTGGCTGAAAATATCGGGTTCAGTGCAGGATGGAGGTTTTAAAACAACTATCGGAAACCGCATAAAGCGTATTCTTACCGAAAAAGTTTTTGAAATTTGATGCGATTCAGATCTTTAATATCTTTCATGCGTTATGAAATTAAACTTCATTGTTATTATTAAAATTTTCAACCGTTGATTGTACAAAATTTATGAAAATAAAACTTAAGAATTGCTTGTCTGCCCTTATCATGGGCATCTTCCTTTTCCCTGCCTTCACTTCTTTTGGTTTTGTTGCTGGTATTGATAGTATTAAAACACCGGACAATTGGTTTTTACTTGATCCAATGGAAGATGGATTTATGGGTACAGGTACAGAGAAAGCATATGACCTGATTTTAAAAAATAAAACGCCCAAACAGACGGTAGTTGTAGCGGTGATAGATTCAGGCATTGAACTGGATCATGAGGACCTGGAGGGAAAGATATGGGTAAATGAAGGTGAAATCCCAGGAAATGGAATTGACGATGACGGGAACGGTTATGTGGATGATGTGCATGGATGGAATTTTATAGGTGGTCCTGATGGCAGCCATGTGGATGCCGATTCCCATGAGTTGACCCGGGAGTTTGTCAGGTTAAAGGCCAAATATGAGGATATGGAGCAGGAGGATGTGAAAAGAAGAAACAGGGAAGAGTTTGCTTACTGGGAACGGGTGAAAGCCAATTTTGAGGAAAGTAAGAAGGAGGCCCAAACGAATTACAACATGTATTCCAATATGATGGAGGGGTTTTCCGGTATGGCTGAACTGCTTAAGGATGAATTTGACAGGGATAATTTCAAAAAAGAGGACCTGAATGATTTTGAGGCCGAAGATGAGAAAGTGCAAAATGCCGTCGACATGATGACGCAGTTATTTTCGATGGTGAACATGCAGGATCCCGGAATCAACGAAATTCTGGGAATGCTCGGAGATGCGGTAGAACATTTTGAAGTGCAGGCCAAGTATGCCTACAACACCGATTTTAATCCAAGAGATATTGTTGGTGATGATCCTGAAAATTACAAGGAAAAATACTATGGAAACAATGACCCAACTGGTCCTGACCCGTCTCATGGGACGCATGTGGCAGGAATTATCGCGGCCAATAGGGGCAATGACCTGGGGGTTGATGGGATCGCAGAGCATGTATTGATCATGCCCATTCGAGCAGTGCCTAATGGAGACGAAAGAGATAAAGACATTGCCAATGCCATCCGGTACGCTGTAGACAATGGGGCACATGTGATCAATATGAGTTTTGGAAAATCCTATTCTCCTGGAAAAAAGCAAGTAGATAAAGCTGTCAAATATGCCGCCAGAAAAGGGGTGTTGCTGATCCATGCTGCAGGAAACAGTTCCAAGGAAATCAATCCGAATAATAATTTCCCGAACCGATGGTACGAGAGAAGGGGTGAGTCCAATTCCTGGTTGGAAGTGGGTGCTTCTTCCTCTATTGATGGCGAAAACCTGGCAGCTGATTTTTCAAATTTCAGTAAAGAAAGGGTAGATTTATTTGCACCAGGTGTGGATATCTATTCCACAGTTCCCGGTTCCGAATACAAATCCAACAGCGGTACCAGTATGGCCGCTCCTACAGTGTCTGGAGTAGCTGCCTTATTGCTGGCCTATTATCCGGATTTAAAAGCCAAAGAAGTACGGACCATTTTAAAAAGTTCTGTTTACCGGCCGGAAGTAGAAGAAGTAAATCTTCCGGGACAGGAAAAAAC
Organism: Cyclobacterium sp. SYSU L10401; assembly: GCF_010993705.1. Lineage (GTDB taxonomy): Bacteria > Bacteroidota > Bacteroidia > Cytophagales > Cyclobacteriaceae > Cyclobacterium. The sequence goes on from NZ_WOFO01000003.1 coordinate 258,340, forward strand.
CATACGTTTTGATGAGCTCAGCGGTACGGGTGGGCTGGTGAATGCCTACCAGGCTGTTCAGATGGCTGAATCCATGCAGAACTAATGAGCCAATAATTTGTAAATGAAAGCTTACCCCATCTATTTGGATCACAATGCCACCACACCCTGCCATTCCTCGGTGTTGGATGAAATGCTGCCCTACTTCAGGACGCATTTTGGCAATGCCTCAAGCAGTCACCATCCTTATGGATGGATAGCAGAAGAGGCTGTGGAAACTGCCAGGGAGCAGGTCGCCGAATTGATTGGAGCCCAATCCAAAGAGATAGTTTTTACCAGTGGGGCAACAGAAGCCAATAACCTGGCCATTAGGGGAGTAGCATTTGCTCAAAAAGAGAAAGGGAATCACCTGATTACCCTGGAAACAGAACATAGTGCTGTATTGGACACCATGAAGGCCTTGTCGCAGCAAGGTTTTGAAGTAAGCTATTTACCGGTAAATGCTGACGGGACAGTATCCCTGGAGCTTGTAAAAAGGACCTTTCGCAATAATACCATCTTGCTGGCTGCGATGTACGCCAACAATGAAACAGGCCTCATCCATCCTGTCCGGGAATTAGCTGCCCTTGCCCGTGAGCATGGGGTGCTCTTTTTCACAGATGGGGTACAGGCAGTAGGTAAAATTCCAGTGGATGTCGGAGAATCAGGTATGGACCTGATGTCGCTTTCTGCGCATAAAATGTATGGTCCCAAAGGAGTGGGGGCCTTGTACCTGAGGAAGTCCAAACCACATATCCCGCTGGAAGCTCAAATTACCGGAGGCGGGCAGGAGACCGGCAGAAGGAGCGGCACCCTTAATGTCCCGGGTATCGTGGGGCTGGGCAAAGCAGCAGACCTGGCACTGAACGAATTTCAGGAGGATGCAAATCGCCTGTCCGCTCTGAGGGATAAATTGGAAGCAGGCCTGCTTGAAATCGAGGGCTCCCAGATCAATGGATCAACGGATAGCAGGTTACCCCATGTCAGCAACATTTCCTTTAAAGGTATACCTGGGAAGGCATTCCTGATCAGGATAAACAAGTTTCTGGCCGTAAGTTCAGGAGCTGCTTGCAGCAGTATCACAGACAAACCTTCTCATGTATTATCCGCTATGGGTTTGGATGCAGACACAGCAATGGCTACTTTAAGGTTTTCTCTGGGCAAATCCACCACTGATAAAGTAATAGAGGATGCCATTGCCTTTGTCAGGGAGGTGCACAAGGATTTAAGGTATTCATCAGTTTCCAAATAGCTAAAAGGATTGAAGATGTCAGAAAAAAACTTTTCGCATTTAGATAAAAAAACCGGAAACCCGAATATGGTGGATGTGGGTGAAAAGCAGCCCAGCCAAAGGACTGCCAGTGCTTCCTGCCGGGTGGTTTTGGGGAAAGAAATCATCAGGGAGTTGACAACAACCGCTGAGCTGATGACCAAAAAAGGTCCTGTTTTTCAAACCGCCATTATTGCGGGAACCATGGGAGCAAAACAGACGGCCAGCCTAATTCCCCTCTGCCACCCTATTGGACTTGATGATTGCAAGGTTACCATTGATGTGCTCAATGAAACAGAGGTACAGGTGCAATGTAGTGTAAGGGTTTTTGGAAAGACAGGTGTAGAAATGGAGGCCATGACAGGTGTTTCTGTCGCCGCCCTTACCATTTATGACATGTGTAAGGGATTTTCTCACGACATCACCATAAAGGAGATAAAGCTGGAAGAAAAAAAAGGAGGTAAACGTGATTTCAAAAGATAAACATCAGAAGCATGCCAAACTTACCAAGCCACAATATGGGGACTATGGTAGGTTGGAATTGGGCTTTTTAGGAACTTCCTGTAAGTTTATTCAGGAATTGGCAAGGGATATCATCAAGAATTTATCCCCTTCATTTGGTCTTGCCTATGTGGATGCTGATCACAAGGAAGGGGACCAGTTAATGGCAGGAGCTGGAGATCCTGACAGTTTGATCCAGTATCCGGGTACCATGGAAATGAGAGATAAAATTGTTTTCCAGAGGTTGGATATGCGGCTACCTGATATTTCTGTTTTTGAGCAAAGAGAATGGCTAAACAGGCAGGATTTGGTATTGATCAATGCCAATCATTTCAGGGCCAGACAGCAGGTGCTGATCATCGACCCCAAAAAAGCCATGGATAAAAAACTATCCAAATTGACCCAGGTCAGTCTTATCCTGATGAAAGATGGGGCAACAGAAATTCCCCGGGTAATTCAGGAGCATTTACCCTACTGGCAGGAAATACCTGTTTTGGGATTTCATGAGACTGATAAATTAAAAGAATTTATAAGGGAATTCATCAATAAAAGCAAGCCTAAGGTAAATGGACTAGTCCTGGTTGGAGGGAAGAGTACCAGAATGGGCAAGGACAAATACAACCTGGCTTACCATGGCAAAAGTCAAAAGGATTACATGATCGACTTATTGAGCCCGCATTGTGAGGATGTATACCTCTCCTGTAACCCCGAGCAAGCTCCCGAATTGCAAAATTCCTACCCCCTGATTGTGGACACTATTCTGAATTTGGGCCCTTTTGGGGGCTTGCTGTCGGCATTTATGAAAGATCCTGACAAAGCCTGGCTGACAGTTGCCTGTGATTTGCCATTCTTATCAGAAAAGACCATTCATTATTTGCTAAAGCACAGGAATCCCTCCAAACTGGCCACTGCATTTTTGGATCCCAAGGGAGAATTTCCGGAACCATTGGTAACGCTTTGGGAACCCAGGGCTTATCCGGTTTTGTTCCGGTTTTTAAGTCAGGGCTACAGTTGCCCAAGGAAAGTTCTGATCAACTCCAGCATCGAGTTGCTGGAAGCTCCGGATACTGCCGAATTCCAAAACATCAATTATCCTGAAGACCACGAAGCCGCCATGACCGCATTGAAAGGCGGCCATTGAGGTTAGTTGATCCTAAACCAAAATTTTGGGGTATATTTGCGCCATGATAGATTTTACCCAGACAGGGAGATTGGTGATTACCTGTTATGACAGAAATGCCCCTTTTTTGGAATCAGAATTACTGGAACTTGGATTTCAGCCTGAAGGGGTATTCCGAACCCATGTGGAATTGAAAGGCAGTCTCAATGATTGCCTCTTTTTGAACATGCACCTGCGGACGGCCAGTCACGTTTTGTACGAAATACAATCCTTTCCACTGGACCACATTTCAAACCTTTATCCGGTAGTCAAGGACCTGCCCTGGGAGGAATACATCGATCCCGATGGATATTTTTCTGTTATCAGCAATGTCCGGCATGAATCTGTTGACAATCCCCTGTTTGTTAACGTCAAGATTAAAGATGCCATTGCAGACCGCTTCAGGGAAATATTTGGTGTCAGACCCGATTCCGGATCTGTATTGAATGAAGCCGTATTTCAGTTTTTCTGGAAAGGAGAGGAAGCCAGTCTGTATATCAACACCAGTGGCGATACATTGATCAAGCATGGTTACCGTAAGATTCCAGGCAGTGCTCCCATGATGGAATCCCTGGCGGCAGCAACACTGATTGCTTCAGGCTGGGATAGGAAAAGTCCCTTTATCAACCCCATGTGTGGGGCAGGGACAGTGATCATTGAAGCGGTTATGATGGCTACTAATCGGTTTCCCGGCTTATTCAGGGATGATTATGCGATGATGTATATCAAGGGCTATGATGCGGGTGTTTTTTATGATTTGAAAAAGAAGCTGGAAGCCAAGATCACGGATGAACCCGATCTGGTATTTGTGGCGTCTGATATTAGCGAGCGGGCAATCAAGGCCAGCAAGGCCAACGCCCGGGCTGCCGGAGTGGAAGACTTGATTCAATTTGAAACCTGTGACTTCAGGGATGCCAGCATACCGGAAACCAATAAAGGCACCTTGTTTTTAAATCCCGAATATGGTGAAAGACTGGGTGAGGAAGAAAACCTGGAGGATACGTACAGAGAAATCGGCGACTTTATGAAGCAGCGCTGTCCCGGTTATACGGGATTGGTGTTCACAGGAAATCTGAATTTGGGGAAGAAAATCGGATTGAAACCAAAACGAAGGATCCCATTTTACAATGGGACCATAGATTGTCGCTTACTGGTATTTGAATTGTATAAAGGTAGCAGGACTCCGGGAAAAACTTCTCCGGCCGGAGCCTCGGACTAAAGGTATATCAGAAATATTTTAAACGTTCTGCGTATCCATTTTTAAATTACCGGGCCTACTAAAATACCTGCCATTTCCTTGTCCGTTTATTCAAAACCGGGTAAGTGGAAAAAAATTCCCCATTGACATTCAAATACGCTCATTCAGGCAAACCCTTCACTACCCCTCTGAAAGGCCGCTACCAATATCCTCAATGATACCAATGAGCCGCTGAATAGCTGCTTCATATTTTTGATCCCATTGTTCCAGATTAGCCGTTGATTTAGTGGATATTTCGTATTGGATACCCGGAAGAATCCAGGAGGCATAACCGCTAAAAGGATCGGTAGAGGCATAAAGGGACTTGTACCAGCTACCAAAAGGCATTCCTTCTTCTATTAGAAAACTTTTTTCCAGGCTGAGCAGGGCTTGGTTTATTCGGGATACCTGCTCGGGGCTTAAGGAGTTGTTTGCCAGGGACTGATTGACAAGCTTTTCCATTTTATTCCCAGTCGCTTCCAGCTTTTCCAGGGCTTCTAGGGTAGAAGTAAACCCCTGAAAATCATCATCATATTCCTGAATCCGGATAGTGGCATTGGCCAGGTGACCTGCCAGATCTTCGGCATATCGGGGCACCTGATAGGGGATAATACTTGCATTGGCCAGTCTCAGAGACATGATGCCGGCCCATTGGGCAATGGTACCTCCCATCTGGAATTCAGGGTCTGCAAAATTTTCGTAAAAATAAAAATCATCGTAATTGGTATGATAAAGGGTAGGTCCGCCGGCACCTCCGCTAAGAGAGGGGATTCCCAGGTGCATGTAAAAGGCGATATGATCAGAACCGCCGCCCAAATTACCTATGGAAGGCAAGGGCTTATCACCAGACCAAAACTCAAACACGGTCTTATCAGCATAGGGATAGCGTACTTTCTTGGCCGCTTCCATCATGGTCTTCTTCAGACTTGGAGCCGCCGCCCCACCAATATTTTTACCTGAAACGCCGGCATCAAAATTCAAATAAGCAATGGCTTTCGCACCCAACTCATGCTTCAGTTGCTCCACCCATTCGGTAGACCCTATCACCCCGTGCTCTTCGCCATCCCAGTGGGCGATAAGGATGGAGCGTTTGGGTTGGTTACCTTCCTGCGCAAGTTTCCCCAGGGCCTGGCTTAGTGTCAGCAGCATGGATGTACCACTATTGGGGTCTGTGGCCCCAAATCCCCAGGCATCATAATGGCACCCGAGTATGACCCATTCATCCGGATAGGTACTACCTTTTAGGGTGCCTACCACGTTATTGATTCGAACGAAATCTATGGGCTGGTCTACCTTTACCCGCACCGTAAGCTTTGGCCCGCCTTCCAAACGGTAAGTAAATGGTAATCCTCCCTGCCATGATGCGGGTACTGGGTCTCCCTGCATTTGGCCGAGGATTTCCTTTGCAGAGGCATAGGGGATGGGAGTGACCGGAATGCCATGTAGTTGGGTCTCTTTCGGGTCCAGTCTTTCTACACTGGTTTCACCATCCAGCGGCAGGGCAGGTTCAAATGGAGTCAATGGATCTCCGGTAAAGCTTTCTGTCAACAGGGAGCCCCGCTGTATGGCACTTTCGTTATAATAGGGGCCTTCCGGAAACACCAGGCCTTTGGAATAACCACTATTGGCAGGATCAGTAAAAATAAGCAATCCTGCAGCTCCTGAGGCTTCAGCAAATTTTGCCTTATAGCCCCTGAAATTCCCTCCGTATCGGGCAATGACGATCTTTCCGGAAAGGTCAATTCCCAGTTCAGCTAATTTTTCAAAATCCTCTTTGGTTCCGTGGTTGGCATAGACCACTTCTCCGATCACATCACCGGAACCGGAGAAGGCATTCCAGCCTTTTTTCAGTTCGGGATGGCCGGTAAACTTATCTTCTTCCAGAATGTATTCCATCTGGTTTAGCGGTAGCCGTTTGGGAGTAACGATTTCTACCAAAGAACTACCGGGATCATTGGGGAGGTATACATCAAATGGATACCGCTGAGTTGCCCAGCCTGCTTCTTCCATCACCGAGATCATATAGTCTCCTACCGCTTCATTTGCCGGAGTTCCTGTGATGTGTGGATGTTCGGTGATGGTTTGCAGGTGCTTTTTAAAACTGGAAAAATCAACAGTTTCCATAAACAAGTTTTCCAGTTCATGCTGCTTTACAACTTCTTCCGCAGTAAAACCATCCAATTCGTTTTGACAAAAAACAAAACTGGTCAGCAACAAAAAGAAACAAACAAAGATATACTTTTTCATGGATGTAGTGGTTTATTGAAGGATTTGATCAACTGAAAGAATGTGCTCGGAGGGTTTGTTGCGAATTCTTTTGGTCCTGAGGTAACGGTTCAATTCATATTCGTCAAAATTTTCGTCGTTGGGATCAAAACTGCTGATCCTTACCCTACCTCTGGAATGAATAAATTGATTGTCGCCAATCCACATGCCGACATGTACCACCCTTTCTTTATTTTCTGCAGTGGCCGGAACGCCAAAAAACAGCAAATCACCTACTTCCAGGTTTTCCCAGTTCTTGTCCGTATCCACTAATTCACCTTCATTTATTTGCTGGGAAGCATCCCGGGGGATAACCATGCCATTGAGGAAATAAATGGTTTTGGTAAAGCCACTGCAATCCATTCCTTTCGGAGAGGTCCCACCCCAAAGATAGGGGGAGCCCATCATTAGTTTTGCTGTCTGTATAAGAGCATTATCCTCCGTATTGCGGGTACTTTTCCATTGTTCATAGGGAACCGCATTTTCAATGGGAATGAAACCTTTTCGGCTATCCGGTAATGCAACCTGGTAACCCAATTGGGAGATTCCGGTTAACTCCAATACGTTTCCAGCAGTGACGTCACTGACGATTTCATGTAAGGTTTCGTCGGTATATATGTTGGCGATCATTTCGGTAATGACTACCTTTTCTTTTTCCATCCATTGGTCCAGGGAACTCTGATTCATCCTGACAATAGCTGCAGCATCTACCCAGGACAGATAGCCATCGGGTGTCTGGACCAGGTACCAGCTTCCAGAGCTTTTCAAAACTTTTAAAGGTGTACCCATAAGGGCCTGAGTGGCCAGTTCTGAGGCATGTCTGGGCTCGCTGCGAATATTGGCGACGGAATTGGTCACCAAGGCCAGGTTAGTGTCTCCCAATTCAGGAGCCGGTAATAGTTGGATGCTATCGGTAAATGAAATATCCGCGGCTTTCAATTTCTCCAATAAAACCCGATGGGCTTCTTCCAGATTGGTCTCTCCGGTCAAAATACCATCTTCCAGGCTAACATCGAAAAGCGCTACTCTTTTATCAGGAGCAAAGGTATTCTGCACCTGCTCCAGTACTTCCAGCGCATGATTTTCTTCCCGGTCATTTTTACAGGAAATAGTTAAAAATAAAACCAGTATACTGCAAAAGAATGATCGTTTCATAAAATGGAATAGAAATTTGAACCAAATGTATAAAATAAATCTGGTCTAGGAAGAAATTAGCTTAATTTGCAGGTTTCATTTCCCTGTCCAGAAATTCCTGATAGAGCCGGATATGTCTATTGGTCATGGGTATCCGGTATCCATCGATAAATACCTGACTCACCTGGGTTTTAGGCTCGAAGGGATCTCCATCTGCTATAAATAAGGTGGCGTTTTTACCTACTTCCAGGGAGCCGAGCTTTTCGTCTACCCTGAAAATTTCGGCAGCATTAATGGTAATGGATTTGAGTGCCTCTTCTACACCCATGCCATAGGCGGCGGCAAAACCGGCATGGAAGGGCAGGTTTCGCACATTTTCAGAGTCCTGCGTTCTCAATGCCAGTTTAACTCCGGCTTTGTGAAGAACAGCCGCATTGGTATAGGAAACGTCGTACTTATCAGAGGCCCTGCTGGGCAGGGTCAGCACCGGTCCTGTGATGACTGGTATTTTGGATTCGGCCAATTTATCTGCCACCTTCCATCCTTCAGCTACACCTGTAAAGACTACATCCAGGCTTTTTTCTTCTACCCATTCCAGGGCAGCCAGAATGTCTTTGGCGGCGTTGACTTCAACAAACAGGGGTAACTCCCCGGCCAAAACCCTGGAAAGTTGCTCCATCTCCGGATAATATTTAAGCTGGCCACCTTTTTCCTTTATGGAAAGATAGCTTGCCGCTTTTTCCCAGATATCATTAATTTCTTCCAATTTTTTATCCGCTTCTTTTCGAATGGTTTCTTCTGACCTGTTGTCATATTCTCCCGATTTGGCAGCAGAGGGAAAATTCATCACCACAGCCTTAAAACCAGCATCCATTTGGTCTGGGGTGTACCCATTAAGTTGGATCAGGGACGCAGTTCCGGGAAAATACCCTCCCCTGGGTTGGGTCAACACGGTAGTCACTCCACTAACTCTGGTGACAGGAATGGCTACAGCGTTAGGGTTGACTGCAGAGAGGGCCTGCATCTGGGGGGTTAGTTTTCCCAATTCCATATAATCCTGTGTTTCAGCAAGAGAGTTGACCTCCACCAGACCAAGACTGGTGCCACTGTCAATAAAACCGGGGTACACAGATTTACCACTACAATCCACAAGGGTGTAATTTTGAGGGGCTAAGTTTTGGCCTATGGCCGTTATTTTCCCGTCCTTGATGAGCAGGTCAGTATTCTCCAAAACCCCTTGGGTGATGGTATAGACCCTGGCATTTTGCAATAAAAATTCTGCCTTATAGGGTTTGACCACCTCTCCGTCAATCTGAGCATACAACTCAGGTTTGAAAAGGAAAAGGATAAGAAGGAAAGAAAATATAATTTTTTTCATCATCGGTCATTAGAATGATTGCTTAGTGACGGTGGCCGAAAAGATTTCTGCCAAATCCTGTAAAATAGAAATCCACATCCCGCATACAGTTGTGGTGCTCTGTATGAAGAAAAATGGGTTCCAGTGTTTCTTCCGGGTCTACTTTTAATCGCTGATCAGCAGCATCATTTTCCCTGTCAAAATATTTGACACCATCTACCCAGGTCATTTGGGGTATGGCATAAATGGAGAGGGGATGCTTATCAAAGAGTACCAGATCTGCCTGCTTGCCTACTTCTATGGACCCCACCTGTTCGGCTATGCCCAGTTGTTTGGCCGGGTTGATGGTAATCAAGGCCAGGGCTTCATCATCTGTGAGACCTCCGTACCGCTGGGTCTTGGCTGCCTCATGGTACAAATGCCGGATCAGTTCATCGGAATCTGAATTGATTGAAGTGACTACCCCATTTTTGGTTAGGATGGCCGCATTGTAAGCCGTCGAATAGTAAACCTCAAATTTGTAAGCCCACCAATCAGCAAAAACCGATGCCCCCATGGTGTATTTGGCCAATTCAGGGGCAACTTTGAAACCTTCATTGACATGGGAAAATACAATCTTGTCAATGCCATACTCCTGGCAAACCTGAATCAACATATAAATTTCATCTGCCCGGTAGGAATGGCAATGGATAATGATTTCTCCTTCCAAAATGGCTACCAGGGTTTCCAGCCTGGAACTGTAAACAGGGGGGATTTGCTGCTTTTTGCTGTCATTTCCGGAAGCGTTCCAATCATCCCATACCTTTTTATATTGCAAGGCCTCTTCAAAGCCATTTCTGATAACAGCTTCTACTCCCATTCTGGATCGTGGTTGCAGGTTTTTTCCCCTACCATGAACCCGGGTAGGATTTTCTCCAAGGGCAAATTTGATGGTCCTTGGTGCTTCTTTCATGATTAGTTGATCCGGATCACGGGTACCGTATCGATGCTTTAAGGTGATATTCTGGCCGCCTATGGCATTGGCCGACCCGTGCATGGCATGGGAAATGGTAGTGCCTCCTGCCAGCGCCCGGTAAATACTTACATCAAAAGGATCAATTACATCTTCCATTTTAACTTCCGCAGTAATCGGACTACTCGCCTCGTTGATGACTTCAAGCGCCAGGTGAGAATGGGCGTCGATGATACCCGGCATCAAATATTTACCGGTTGCATCAATGGAAGGTATGCCATCGGGAGCCCTTAGCCCCGAGCCAATTTGGCGGATGATGCCGTCTTGCACCAGGACATCTGTATTTTCCAAAAGTCCATTGGTAATCGTCAGCACCTGGGCGTTTTTAATGAAAATATCACCTTTGCTGGCATTCTGAGCCTGGCACACCACTTTACTGCAGCAGATCATCCATAATCCTAAAAGAAGTATTTTTGTTTGCATTATTTTATCTCCGGTTTTTCCAGTTTCTTTGCCTTTACAGGGTAATTGCCATATCCTTTGATTTCCATGTTCCCTGAAAAACTTTCACCGGTCACATCTCCTGAAACCTTTACCTCCAATGTGTTTTCTCCTACTTCTACAGTAAAAGAAAAGGCGAGCGATGCTTCTGTAATGGCTGCATTTTTGATAGTTGAGGTTTTGATTCCACCACCCTGTGGATCATCATAGGAGACGGTCCCTGTCCATACTTTATCCTTGCGTGTAAGATTCCACTTTCCTTTTGATTTACCTCCTTGTGTTTCTGCTTCATATTCCCATACCATGTCTCCCTTTTTGATCTTATTTGACTTTTCAGAATAATCAAAAAGATATCCGTCACTGATTACCATGATTACCTTGGCTTTTTCAGAGAAGAGCGTGTCTGACATCAGTACCATATTGGCCATTTTGCCTTCAGAAAGGGTGCCGGCAATAGCTGATATTTTTAATATTTCAGCTGGATGTACAGTCAATGCAGCCAGTGCACCCTCTTCTGATAAACCATTGTCAATCATCAGTCTGATGTTTTTCAGAAAGTCGGTCCTGTTCAGGTGTTTGGTGGTAAACCCAAAAGGAACACCTGCCTGTTCAAATTTGCCCGGTAAGGAAAGTTTTTCGAGATATGCCTTTTTAGCCCGTTCTGTTCTATGTTGAAAATCAGCCCCTTTTTTATCCTCAGCAACATCAGAAAATTTATCTTCGGGTAAATCCAGGGTAAGTACCATACCCACTTGCTTTTCTTTCAGTAGGGGGATCAGCGATTCTCCTTCATTGATTCCGGTGATGATCAGGTTGAATTTATCCTGTTCCTGCATTTTTAAAGCCCTTCTGATATCCAACTCCCCTGTGCTTTCAATGAGTAGAGGTGTTTCTTTATTGAGGACCGGTATTAGTGCTTCCAATACAGGATCTTTCTCAAGACGCCGGAGGTCTTTTTGGCTGCTATACATTTGACCATGCATTTCATGAAGTCTGGCATTTTGAATAAGGTCTCTCCATTTTGCCATAACCCCCAGATCAGTATTGGGATAGACTCCACCCACAGTACTGAATTTAAAATACAAGGATTGATTATCTGAGAGGATATTGTTTCTGCTTTCATGCCCGTACATGACCAATGCAGCACTTCCTGGAAGCATTCCCTTACCTTTGGGTAGCTTTTGCGCCAGGGTAAAACCTAATTTCCTCCACTCTTTGTCGTGGGGGTTGTTTTCCTGGAAATGGTCTAGAGCTGAAAAATGGGGATGTATTCCCGCAATTTCGGGTATGGGTTGGGAGGGATCAAAATGTTCCGGCTTTTCCGGGATGGGAGGCTCTACCATCCCGGTTTTATTCGCCATATCGATAAAACCCGCATACACAAATAGTGAATCTCCTTTGATTTCCTGTGCTTCTGCCGGAATGGTGATGTTTTTACCTACAGCCTTGATTACCCCATCCTCAAATAAAAGATTTTGACCGGTTAATATTTTACCGGGGGATGGAATCAGGGTGGTGTTGGATAGGTAATAGGTTGCTGTTACCCTTCTGTCTCCGTTTCTGTCACTTTGGCCAAACAAAAAAAACGGGAACAATGACCACAAACAAAGAAAAGAAAATAAAATTAATAGGTTGAAGGCTCTCATTTCTGGAATTTTTCTATCCAATCAAAAACCAAAATAAAGGATAAAGAATGGAAAAAGTAAATTTATTTTTTAAATGTCAGAAATCAATACAGGAATGGTAGGCCTTGCGCTGTAACTTTTTTCCATAGGGAATTTCCCCTTTTTTGTGATAAAAGTGATTTTATGACTTTGATTTTAGTAACTTTGAAATTTATAATACATGATCAAATACGGTCAGTTTCGTTTTGAATATCGAAAAAAGATTAATCCTGCTATCAAATGAATAAAAGTTCGCTTTTTAAAGAGTTGTTTGTAAATATTAAAACTACCGGTGCGGTAACCTTCAGTTCCAGGTCCTTGGTAAATAAAATGTTGTCTTTTGCAGATTTCAAGGGCGCAAAGGTAATTGTGGAACTTGGAGGTGGAGATGGTAGCATTACCAAAGGGATCATTGACCGTATGGATAAAGATGCCGTATTGTATGTATTTGAAATTAGTGAACATTTTTGCCATAACCTGGATCGGCAGTACGGATCGGAAAATGTAAAAATCATATGTGATTCGGCAGAAAACATGGACAGACATTTGAATGGAGACCTGGTTGATTTGTTTTTGTCCTCTTTGCCTTTCAGCCTTATCCCAAAAGAATCCAGAACTGCGATTTATGAAAAAAGCAGTGTGATGCTTAAACCCAGTGGGTTTTTTATACAGATCTGTTACTCCTACCTGTTGAGGTTTCAGTTTGCTTCTTATTTCAGCAATATCAAAACCGCTTTTACCCTTAAAAACTTCCCTCCGGCATTTATTATTATATGTAATTCCTGAGGGCTAATATTCCTGTATTTTTTAATAAATTGCTTCCTATGAAGGGAGCAGATTTTAAGGGTAGGGGAACTGGCCTGCAGCCAGCTAATCGATTCGAAAAGGCCAGGTCAGTATTTGAACATATAGAAGGGATAGATATCCCCGAATATGAAGAAAATCCTTCGACACAATATATCCCTGTAAAAAGCAAAAGTGCTCTGAGTTCCAATGACAGCCCGGACCTGGCATTGAAATACAGCGTCAATGCTTACCAGGGCTGCGAACACGGCTGCATCTACTGTTATGCCCGAAACAGCCACCAATATTGGGGTATTGACGCCGGTTTGGGTTTTGAAAGTAAAATATTGGTAAAAAAAGACATCGTCAGGCAACTGAAACTTGAATTTGAGAGAAGTGGCTATGCGCCCCATCCCTTTATGCTTTCAGGGAATACCGATTGTTATCAACCAGCAGAAAGAAGATTTAAACTGACCGCCCAGATCCTGGAATTGTGTCTGGCATACCGACATCCGGTCAGCATCATTACAAAAAATGGATTAATAGAACGGGATATCGCCTTGCTCAGGGAACTTGCCCTGCATCACCTGGTGCATGTTTATTTTTCCATCAACCATTTGGATCCAAGCCTGAAGCTGCTGCTGGAGCCTCGTACGGCTACAGCACATCTCAAATTAAAGTTGATACGAAAATTTTCAGCAGAAAATATACCTTGTGGCATCATGGTTGCACCCATTATTCCAGGCATCAATAGTGAAGATGTGACTCAAATCATCCAGGCAGCCGGAGATGCCGGAGCCAAGAAAGCGGGGTATACAGTAGTACGCCTGAATGGTCAGGTCAGGGATTTATTTATAGATTGGCTGGATAGACATTTTCCCGATAGAAAAGACAAGGTGATGCACCAAATAGAGCAGCTACATGGAGGTCAGGCAAATGATTCCGTCTGGGGAAGAAGAATGAAGGGGGAGGGACTGTTGTCACAAACCATTGCAGGCCTTTTCAAGATAGCAGTAAATAAACATATAAAGTCAAATGGTCCTATGCCTGCTTTTGACCTGAGTCAATTTAGAGGAAATGGTCAAATGAAGCTCTTTTGATATGCCTGATTTACAGACAGATATATTGGTTCTGGCCACCATGGAAATGGCCAAAAGGAAGGAGGGCAGCGCTTTTGCTCCCGCAGAGGTGGTTCGCTGGCTATACCCCAATGATTGGGAGCATTTTATGGAAGAGGAGATGGAAGCTGTATGCTGGTTATTTCAACAGGGATTCTTGGAGATCCGGCAGGGTGGGATACCGGTGGATCCAAACTTTTTGACCGAAGAGCCTGTTACGCTTATTATAAAATAAATACTTATTCAACTCATGCAGGATTTACCGAAAACTCCCCTTCAAGTACCCAATAATAAAGCGGTAGCAACATTTGGAACAGGCTGTTTCTGGTGTACAGAGGCTGTTTTTCAAAAGTTAAGGGGAGTCGATACCGTTCAATCAGGATTCTCCGGAGGCCATGTTGAAAAGCCTTCTTATAAGGATGTGGTTACAGGCACAACCGGACATGCAGAGGTGGTGCACTTGATTTTTGACCCTGAACAAATCAGTTTTTCTGACTTGCTGGAAGTATTTTGGTACAGCCATGACCCTACTACCTTGAACCGTCAGGGAGCGGATGTGGGCCCTCAATACAGGTCAGCTATTTTCTACCATTCCCCGGTACAAAGAGAAGAAGCAATAAAAATGAAAGCATCCCTTGAAACAGACAAGGTTTTTGACCGCCCCATCGTGACGGAAATCACGCCTTTCTCCAACTTTTACCCGGCGGAGGATTACCACACCAACTATTTTGAGTTGAACGGAAATCAACCCTATTGTCAGTTTGTGGTTCGCCCAAAAGTAGAGAAGTTTAAAAAGCATTTCATAGAAAAATTGAAATAGGGATTTCCCTCATGCCTTTTTCGTGGCTCTCTTTAATCTGCAAAATATTATTTTGTAGATTTGTCAAATTTTTATCCCGCAAAAACCATGAAACGAACCAAAGCACAGGAGTCCAGGTCTGCCATAGAACGATTGTATATCACCATGCGGCATTTGTTTATGCGTGGGAACTACAAACCAACCGGGGTTTCCGGTGAGTCTTTGGTTCAGGCCCTATTGACCCTTAGTCCGGAAATATACGGGCTGGTCAATGACCCTGAAAAGCTGGAGCTCGAGGGCTTGCTTTACGTCATGGAACGGCTACCTCAGGGGATCGAAGAGTGTCGTTATATCCGATTGATCAGCAAAGAGGGCTATGAGGACTCTGGCTTCCCGGTTTTGGTGCCATCCAAAAGAAAGAGAAATTGCTACCGGGTGGACGAAGAACAAATGTACGTAGAAATGACCCGGGGGAAAAGTGACATTTACGATATCCTGACCCACCTTACCTTTCTTTTTATCGAATCTGAAAAAATTCGCAGGAACAGTACGGACCCCAAAGGCCGGATCAACCTCAACTGGAAAAAATTGAAGGAAATAGTAGATAAGGAAAATAGCGGGGAGGAATTCAATAAAGAGGCGGCGTGCTCCTATTTGACCCATCTTACCGGAAGAACTTTTGAGGAGTGCATAGCTGCAGTGCAAAAGTTCGAAAGTTCCCATAACAGCAACAGCTTGTTTTCCATTATTTTCCATATGGGTAGGCTTTCCATGGAAGAAGCTCTGGAAGGCAATGACCGGGAAATTTCCTTTTCTGCCACTTTAAGGGAAAGGGTAGGACATCATGTATATGGTGAAGCCTGGGCTAATGCCATAAAAAAGGTTTTGGATGAGGAAAACCTACTGGAGCGACCCATTCATGTCATTAGTGCCAACTTACACAGTGTGGTAAACACCATTTATGGACATCAGGTTTTGGGATTGGACAGTTATGAGGCCATTGAAGACATGGCCATGAAAATCAGTGTCAATGCTAAGTACAATAAAGGAAAGGAAATATTGGATTATGCCGGGAAGCATGGGCTGATTCCGGTTGCCGACACTTCCGGCACAAATATAGGTGTGCAGGTAATCGATACCGGAAAAATGAAGTCGGCAACCCTGTTGCCCGGTTTAGTACTGGAGAAGTCGGATAAGAAAAGACCCGTTCTGGTGGTGATGGATTACGCCTTCGGGGAACAAGCCTACGAATGCTTTGACGAACTTTTAAAGCCCTATGAAGTAGGTCAGCAAAAGGTCCCGTTAAACATTATTTCTACTGCCATTATGGGTAAGGCGGGGATTTTGGAAGGGAAAAAGGGTGACATCATGATACCCAATTCCCATGTATTTGAAGGCACGGCAGACAATTACCCATTTAAGAATGAATTGGATGCAGTGGATTTTGAAGGCTTTGGTTTGGATGTGTATGAGGGTCCCATGATTACCGTTCTGGGCACCTCCCTGCAGAACAAGGAAGTGCTGGGCTATTTTATGGAGTCTTCCTGGAAAGCCATAGGGCTGGAAATGGAAGGAGCCCACTATCAGAAAGCCATTCAATCAGCCAGTAAAATCCGAAACAGCATCCGCAAAAGTGTCAAAGTCATGTATGCCTATTATGCTTCGGACAATCCATTGGAAACAGGCAGTACCCTTGCTTCCGGTGCTTTGGGTATGGAAGGAGTAAGGCCTACCTATTTGATTACCTATAAGATTCTACAGCAAATAGCTAAGGGCTGAATATTATAGGAAAATGCCTGAGCTTACTTTAATCCAGGTTCAGGTCCATCTTCATTAGAATCTGCAAGGGCCGATTTTATCATTTCCAATTCCTCCCGCATGGCCTGAATTTCCTCCTTCAAGCGATCGTTGTCTTCGTCCAATTCCTTTACTGCATTTAGCAGGGCAAAAATGACAGGATCACTGCTTAAGGAAAGGTAACCTTGCTCGTATTCTCCTACTGCTTCCGGAATTACTTTTTGTACCTCCTGAGCTACGAGACCTATATGGGTTTTTTCAGTAGGCAAGTCCAGGGTGTTTGATGCTTTGTACCGATAATACACCGGATTCAATCCTTTGATGGCACTCAAACCTCTGGTATATTCATGTTGGATATCCTTGAGCCTGGCATCAGAGGCAGTGGCCCAGGTACCTCCACCCGGCTTTCCGGCTGTGCCATTGACATGCAGGTTAAACCCCGGGTTTGACACTTTAATCCCCACGCGACCGACACCCTGTACGGTAAATATTTCATTACCGTTGACCTTGTCCAGAAATGAAAACCTTGCTTTTGGATTGTTGACATGGAGCCTAAACCTCCCAGCTGTCACGCCCATTCCATACATATTATCCGAAGATTTATCAAATAGTGCCAATTTGGTATTGCCCAGGTCATCTCCCAGAGATAGCCTGGCATTTGGGGATGCTGTCCCGATACCTACCTGGCCCCTAAAATGGTTTTTGAATTCGGGTTGGATAAAATGATCCAGTTTTTTGGCTAGTGCGCTAAAATTGGCATTGATTTCCCTGGCCCTGGCCGGTTCGCCGGATTCAAATTCAAATGGCACTTGTGCCAATAATTCCGCAGAAACTAACAGGATACAAAGCTTAGTAATTATAAAATACTTCATGGTATGTGGATTTTTGGTGATATGGTAATTATTGCCATTGGCTTTCGTCCCAATTGGCTTCATCCCAAAATAAGGCATTAACCCCTTCATTGAAATCCTTATCCCCATTTTGGGTAAGATAGAATATAATTCCTGCCACTATCAGGACAAGTAAAGGAATGATAATCTGGGCTGGTTTTACAGTTGATGAGGAAGAATGATTGCCATTCTTTTTCGGGAAAAGTTCCTTTAGTGAATGTTCAATTTTTTTCCAGGCCTGCTCCCAATCTGCCCTTTCTCTAAGAGGAATCCTGTCTTCCGGAAAAAACACGAAATCTCCCTGTTCACCTTTTGGCCCGTCAACAAGGATCGCTAAGGCCTGCAGCCCGGGGTTTTTATGTTTCAGATACTTTAGTTTGTTCTGTATTACCGGTAGTTGAGAAGATATTTCCTCCGTCACCACAATCAAATATACATCCCCATCTCTCATCTTGTCAATGTTTTCAGCACTTGTACGCTGTTCATACCCTTCAATCCGATTTTCAGCTTGTAAATTTTCAATCAATTTGTTGATAATATCAGCATGAAAACCAGCATCATCGGTCATAGTAAGGTGTACCTTTTTAAAACTTTTCATAGCAACAATGGTCTTTAACCAGGATTTCATTTATACTTTAAAGTGGCTCATCCGTCTCATAAAAAGGTAAATACGGCAGCATAATATGGAATCATTTCGATAATAATAGGGGGCAGGTCCCCATCAGGTGGTGATTCATTAAAATAATGATCGTATACCAGGTATCCACCAATCAGAAGCAGTAGGCCGATAAAAAAATACAATAAGGGTCCTGTCAGGCTTTTATTTGCGCTTGTATTTTCTGTGGATGAAAAAGCAAGAAGTTCGCCAAGGCCCTTTCGGATCTGGTCCCAGGCCACATCAGGTTGGGGATGTTTATTGAGAGAAGATAGGTCCAGAGGAAAAGTCAGGTAATGATTATCCAATGAAACATCATCCACCTTTAGAACGGCTAGTTTTATTCCTGCCTTTTTTGGATTCAGATCATCCAGAAACCTTTCCAATTCGGCTGTTTTGCTTTTTAACCCATTGCTTAGTAAAATCACGATCAGGTCACCGGCTGTTGGTATTTTTGGAATGGAGGTGCTTGTAGAAAGGAATTCCAGGGTTGAAAATTCCTGAATCCTGTTTTCACGTTTAAAATATTGCAGGATTTCCAAAAGCCTGGCCAATTCCTGAGAGGCATCGGTAGAAAAGATCAGGTGAACCTTTGGTAGCTTTGCCATAATCATTCCTTTTTAAATGGTATTTTAAAGAGAAATATTACTCGTCTTTAAGCTGTTAAATCTTAATTTAATGATATTTTTTTTGGGGAGCAAATTAAAGAGGAGCTTTATCAAGCTATAAAATATAACAGGATAGATCTGAATTGCCATAGAAAGTTAAACAGAGAAAATTCGGTTTAAATGGCGGCCTGTGGTTGTGGAGCAACTGTTGCCACCAAACACCCTGCAACATTAAAGATTATTCATTTATAAATGAGCTCAACCGATTTAGAGAATCAAAAATCCAAGTTTAAATTTAAATTAAATAAGCTGGATGCGTCAATGAGGTTTTTTAAAAAGTAAATACTGTTTTTTCCATTCGATAAATTTAAATTCATGTTAGGATTTTAAATTTATTTATTTGAAATTTGAGTATGACAGTTTATTCATTTTGACCTGCCTTCAATGGCAGGTATTTGGATTCGGTTTAGGGTGATTTTCTTTGTGCATGATTGCTAATCACACTTAAATACGATCTTTTCTTCTGTATCCTTTTGTTTTTTCCTATCTTGATAAGGGCCAACATTTAAACAAAAGGTAGTTTCATTAAGTCCCGATTGAATTGAAAAATGGTTTTTGAAGTTTTTCAAATTTTAAGTGAGCAGGTGAATGCCTATTTCCAGGAAATTGGGTTGGAAGATTCCCAGTTGGTGATAGACAACATTGCTTTGGCGGAAGGCACTTCAGATGCTGCTGAGGAGATGCGGGACAGGGTAGTCCTTACCCTGGTAAACCTGCATGAAGAAGGAACCATGAAGAACCAGCCCAACCATCATATTAGAAATGATCAGGTGCAATACCGGAACCGGGTGATTCACCTGCACCTTTTTTTACTGTTTTCAGCCAATAGAAATGTCTATGGAAAATCGCTGAAGGATTTATCAGCCATCATTTCTTTTTTTCAGGGAAAGAAGCTTTTTACGCAGGCAAACACAGTATTTGACAGGGATCTTGATACCATGCAACAAGTGGGGGATTTTCGTTTTACGATGGAGTTGTATACCCCCACTTTCGAAGAATTGAATTTTATTTGGGGCACCTTGGGAGGAAAACAGTTGCCCTCCGTCTTGTATCAGTTAAATCTCCTGCCACTGGAAAGGGACCTGGACCAGGCAGCAGGACCTTTGATTCAAACGGTGCATTCAAATTTGAAAAACCAATCCTGATCATGTCTAATATACATTATACCACCCTTTTTTCCATAGATATCCTGCACGGGTATCATCTCAACAATGGGGAGGAACCTTACCTGGACATGAGCTTGGACAATCAGGAAAAAATGTTGGACCGATACGACTGGCAACAATTTCTTAATGTCAGGCCAACAGTTGAAACCCGAAAACATTTTCGGCGATTTCAACTTTTGAGTAAAAATACCGGCAAAAGTCTGCGGGTGATGGTAAGGGGCCTGGAGGTAAATTCACAAGATAGCTTCATCCCGTTGGAACAGGAACTGACCCTGGCTTTCCTGATGAGCTACCGTGACCCTTATTTCGAAAACTATACCGATATGAATTTCCTGTCCGGAGAAAAAATGTTTTTTAGCAATTTTCAGCCCCCGGCATTGGATGGCATAGATTTTCATCCCATTTCCCTGGAATCTACTGAAGAATATTTCTCTGATAGTTTCATCATTACCGAGGAGAGTTTTGACCTGTTGCTGGATACCTATGGCATAAAAGAAGCAGGAAATGACACGGCAGGTTTGATCCTGATCAGGATGCAGGGAGAGTCAGGCAACCTTAATGTGCTCAATGTCAACCATACCCTGAAAATAAATCCCACGGTCTTTAAAATCCATTTCTCCAACAGGAGTACCTATTGGAGATACTACCAGGCATCCAGTGATACAGGAGCTGAAACCAACCAAGCCAAGCCTCTGACCAAAAATGGATTTGTGCAGCTTTCGATAGATACAGATTTTGATGGTGACCCTGGAACAATCAGCCATTTACGGTTCCCCAATCCAGGAGTAAAACACATACAATCAGATGGAATCAATTACTATTCAGAAATAAATATTTAACAGGATGAATCATGGCAGCAAATTACAAAACACCAGGCGTCTATATTGAGGAGATTTCCAAATTTCCACCGTCCGTAGCACAGGTAGAGACCGCAATTCCAGCCTTTATTGGCTATACGGAAAAAGCAAGGGAGAAGGAGGCAGATACGACCGAAACCCTTTTGAATCAGCCCAAGCGGATTGTTTCACTTTTGGATTATGAAACTTTCTTTGGAGGACCAGATCCCGAATCCGGCATAAAAGTTCAGATTTCTGAATCGGAAGGCGAAAAATCCATTTTGGTAGAGGCACCTGATCCGGAGGATAAATCACCCTTTTTGATGTTTTATTCCATGCAGGCCTATTTTGCAAATGGAGGTGGTCCTTGTTATATCATTTCAGTGGGCGTTTATGATGATGCTGATCCTTCTTCTCCGGTAGACATGGCAGCATTAAATACTGGTTTACAAGAACTGGAAAAAGAGGATGAACCAACGTTGATCTTGTTTCCGGATGCCATTTCCCTGCCCGAACCAAGTCAGTTTTATGCTGTCTATAACAATGCGCTTTCCCTTTGCCGGAAAATGAGGGATAGGTTTACCATCATTGATACCTATACGAATATCATGGAAACGGAGATTTCTTTGGATACAGGTGTCCGCGAATTAATTGCCTCTGATCTGGAAGAAAAAAAATATGGCGCCGTTTATTATCCTTATGTGGAGACCATTCTCAACTACAGTTACGATCCGGATCAGACCGAAATCACCCACCTGATTACCGATGCCTCTCCTGTTTCAGACATTTTGGAAGAAGTGGATGATATTTTAGAGGAGGCGGAGAGTATCATGACAGATTTACCGGGAGAACTTACTGCTTTTACCGACGCCAACGCAACCATTCAGACGGATTCAAATGAAGATGCGGTAACCAATAAGGCAAACGTCATTGACCCCCTACAGGACATTTTAGGAGCTTTGAATGAATTTTCCAGCCTGATGGCGGAAGTCGTAGAAGACACGAATAATGTGGCGGCATTGGCTCAGCCAACAGATGAAAGCCTGGCTACGGTTGCCACGGAGGCAGCCAATGCCCTGAATGATGAATTGGAAGAGGGAGCAGCCCTGCCTACTTTTATTTCAGGGCTACAGGGCCATCTGGATATCCTAAACCAAGACGTGGATGGAACGGCCGTAAAACAGGCATCTGCTGATGCCAATACCAGCGTTACAGGAACAGATATAAATACCCTGCTACAGGGGATCCTTGATTTGATCGATCCCCCTATTTTGGATGCCCTGCTGGATATTGAAGAGCTGGATATGGAATCCGAAGGGGCTTTACATGACCTGACACTTAGTGAGGTGGAGGAAATCGACAGCAGCACCTATAATAAAATTAAAAATGAAATCAACCGGCTCAGGGTAATATTGCCTCCTTCTCCGCTTATCGCCGGAGTATATGCCCGCGTGGATGCCAACAACGGGGTATGGAAAGCGCCCGCCAATGTATCCCTGAAATATGTGGTCAAGCCAACGGTAAAAATCACCAATGACATGCAGGACAGGTTGAATGTGGACACTACCGCTGGCAAGTCCATCAATGCCATCCGATCCTTTACGGGTAAAGGCACCTTGGTTTGGGGCGCGAGAACACTGGCCGGGAACGACAATGAATGGCGTTATGTCTCGGTCAGGCGCTTTTTTAATATGGTGGAAGAATCCGTGAAAAAAGCAACAGAACAATTTGTATTTGAAGCCAATGATGCCAATACATGGGTAAAAGTAAGGGCTATGATTGAAAATTTTCTCATTCAGCAATGGCGTGCCGGCGCCCTGGCAGGTGCCAAACCGGAGCATGCCTTTTATGTTAGGATAGGGCTGGGGCAAACCATGACTGCCATGGACATATTGGAAGGTAGAATGAATGTAGAGATCGGTATGGCGGTAGTAAGACCAGCAGAATTTATCATCCTGAAATTTTCTCATAAAATGCAGGAATCCTGATGTATACAATGAACCTTTTAAATGTAACAAACCATGAGTTACCCCTTATCTAAATTTCACTTTCAAGTAGAGTGGGCTGGAACCAATATCGGATTTACAGAAGTTTCCGGTCTGGATGTAGAGACAGAAGTCATCGAATACAGGCATGGTGCCAGTCCGGAGTACAGCAAGACCAAAATGCCAGGCATGCAGAAGTTCAGCAACATTACCCTGAAAAGGGGGACTTTTGCCAGCGACAATGAATTTTATGATTGGTGGAATTCGGTTCAGCTCAATCAGATCGAAAGAAGAGATATAACCATTTCCTTGTTGAATGAAGAACATGAACCTGTGGTGGTCTGGAAGGTGAAAAATGCCTGGCCAACAAAGATCCAATCAACAGACCTGAAAGCAGATGGCAATGAAGTGGCCATAGAGAGTATGGAATTGGTTCATGAAGGGCTCAGCATTCAAAATGACTAAATATGGCCTATGATTATCCTCCGGTAGGCTTTCATTTTTCTGTCAGCTTTTCCGGTCTGGACGGAGAGGAAAATGATACCCATTTTCAGTCAGTTTCAGGATTGACGGTGGACATGGACACAGAGGAATATGCAGAGGGTGGCGAAAACAGGTTCAAGCACAAGTTTCCTGTAAAAACCAAATATGCCAATTTGGTGCTGAAAAGGGGTTTGATGGTGGGTTCGGAATTGATCAATTGGTGCAGGGATGCGCTGGAGAATTTCGAATTTTCACCCAAAGACCTTACCGTACAATTGCTGAACGAGGAGCATGAGCCCTTGATTACCTGGAATGTTGTACATGCTTTTCCTGTAAAATGGTCGGTAGATGATTTTAATGCACAGGAAAGCAAACTGGTCATAGAAACCCTCGAATTTTCCTACCAATATTTTAAAACAATTGAATAATGCCTGTAGAGATAAAAGAATTGCACATAAAAATCCATGTCGGCGAGCCGGGAAAGAAGAAAAAAGGGAATGTAACCGGAAAGGAAGAATTAGTAGCCCTATGTGTGGAGCAGGTGATGGAAATTTTAAGGCTTCAAAATGAAAGGTAAATGAGCGAGGGTAAATTGGAAAAATTGAAACTGGTCGCTTACAGTGACCCGGAGTTCAGCGAAAAGGTGGCTGACGGGGAATTTACTACCTTATTGAATCCGGAAAAATACATCTATCAATATAAAATAGATCAAAATGAGGATCAGGCTCCAGGTACGAGTGCTGCGCCTACCCGTTTTAACAAAAAGCTTCCTGAAGAGCTCGACCTTGAATTTCTTTTTGACCGAACGGGGATCGTCCCTGGAAAGGAACGCACCGAGGATGGTGTCATTGATGACATAGAACACTTTAAAAAAGTAATTCTGGATTATAATGGTGAGCAGCACAAACCCAATTATGTCATGATCTCCTGGGGAAGTTTGCTTTTCAAAGGATGCCTGACAGAGATGACATTGGAGTTTAAGCTTTTCCGACCGGATGGCACTCCCTTGCGCGCTTTGGCGAAAGCCAAATTCAAGGGTTTTGTTGAAGACAATCTCAGGGCGGCCAAAGAAAACAACAGTTCGCCGGACCTGACCCATTTCCGGATTGTAAAGGCAGGTGAAAATCTATCTCTGATGTCGCAAAGGATATACGGAGATCCAAAATATTACCTGGAAGTAGCCCGAGTCAATAAGCTGATCAATTTCAGAAGCCTTAAACCCGGGCAGGTACTCTATTTTCCACCCATTCAAAATCAAGCCAATGCCCAATAATGATGTCATACAAACCGGAAGAAGCTCAGATTTGGTCACTTTTGAATTGATTGTTGATGGGGAAACTTTGCCGGATACGATTCATGTACAAAGCTTAATGGTCCAAAAGGAAACTAACAGGATTCCCTATGCGAATATCAGCATTGTAGATGGCGATGTTTCACTTGGAGATTTTCCCTTGAGCAATACTAATACCTTTATACCGGGAAATGAGATAGAATTACTGGCCGGATACCATTCGGATAATACACTCATTTTTAAAGGAATCATCGTTAACCATAAATTAAGAGTCAGGGACGGCAGGCAGGAACTGGTCATGGAGTGCAAGGACAAGGCCTACAAGATGAATGCTAACCGAAATTCGGGGTATTTCTATGAACAAAAAGATAGCGACCTGATGGAACAACTGATTTCCCGAAACGGATTGGAAGCCGATATAGAGACTACCCATTATTCGCATCCCGAACTGGTTCAATACCAATGTACAGACTGGGATTTTCTCGTAACGCGGGCACAGGCCAATGGAAAGGTAGTAACAGTTGAGGGGGGAAAGGTGCTTGTGGCCAAACCTGATTTGGGGCAGGAAAGTATAGAGACGGTTACCTTCGGTGCCAATATTTTGGAATTTGATGCCGAAATGGATGCGAGAAATCAGGTGGAAAGTGTGGCTTCTATGGGCTGGAATGCTGCAGATCAGGTGATGGAAAGAATAGAAGCAAATGATCCTGGAATAAGCCTTAACGGCAATCTTTCTCCTTCAAGCCTGGCAGATAGGCTGGGATTGGGTCCGATAGAATTGAGGAATGGAGGCCGGATGGCTGAAGTAAGCCTTCAGGACTGGGCGGATTCAAAATGGTTGATGCAGCAATTGGCAAAAATCAGAGGTAGGGTTAAATTTCAGGGCATACCACAGGCGCTTCCGGGTAAATTAATCGATCTCAGAGGTGTGGGGGATAGGTTCTCCGGAACGGCTTTTATTTCGGGTGTCAGGCATCAGCTGGCGGAAGGAAACTGGACGGTGGATGTTCAATTTGGATTGGACCCTGAATGGTTTGCTGAAAAATATCCCATTCATGCCCAACCTGCCTCCGGCCTGTTCGGGGCCGTAAAAGGGCTTCAAGTGGGTAAAGTGTCCCAACTTCAGGATGATCCCGAAGGTGAAGACAGGATTATGGTGACCCTCCCGATTATCAACGGGGAAGAACAGGGGGTTTGGTGCCGGTTGGCTTGTCTGGATGCTGGAAATGAAAGAGGCATGGTGTTCCGACCTGAAATCGGGGATGAAGTAATTGTTGGATTCATCAATGAGGATCCCAACCAAGCTGTGGTATTGGGATCCCTGCACAGCAGTAAAAACCCCTCTCCAATAGACATGGCAGACGATAACCATCAAAAAGGCTATACTTCGCGGGAAGGGATAAAGATCATGATTGATGATGAAACCAAGACCGTTTCTATTGAAACCCCAAATGGAAAAAAGTTTGTCCTGGATGAAGATGCTGACCAGGTGGAGATGACTGATGATCATGGCAATTCGGTTATTCTTAACGCCAATGGTATTGCAATAGAAAGTGCAGGAGACCTGAGCCTGAAATGCAGTGGTGACCTGAGTTTGGAAGGGACCAATGTAAAAACCAAAGCCCAGGCAGAATTTACAGCTGAGGGATCTGCGGGAGCCACCATTTCCAGCAGTGCTACTACCACGGTTAAAGGATCTTTGATACAAATAAATTGATGCGATATGGGAATGCCGGCAGCTAGAATTACAGATATGCATATTTGTCCCATGGTCAACCCCGGAGGGGTACCTCATGTGGGAGGGCCTGTAATGCCCCCCGGAGAGGCCACGGTATTGATCGGAGGAATGCCCGCTGCCAGGGTGGGGGATATGGCCACCTGTTCCGGACCACCCGATACCATAGTGGCCGGCTCCTCTACGGTATTCATTGGTGGAATGCCGGCAGCACGAATGGGAGACAGCACCTCCCATGGCGGGTCTATCGTAGCTGGTTTACCCACAGTTTTGATTGGATAAAATAAATTGATCTCATATGGATGACGAAATGGAGTTTTTAGGTAGAGGTTGGAGTTTTCCTCCTGCTTTCGACGATAAGTCACAATCGGTGGAAATGAGTTCAGGGGTCGCAGATATTCAGGAAAGCCTTTGGATTTTACTGTCTACCCGGCTTGGTGAGCGGGTGATGCAGCCCAAATATGGCTGCCAGCTGGATGAATTGCTATTCAGTCCCCTTAACCGAACCACCATTACCTATGTGTCCGAACTGATTCGTACAGCCATATTGTATCATGAACCCAGGATTGAAGTGGAAAAAATTGAGATAAAAGAAGCGGAAACGGTAGCAGGGAAAATACTGATTAAATTGACTTATATGGTAAGGGGAACCAATTCCAGGTCAAACCTGGTCTATCCTTTTTACCTCAATGAAGGAAATGCCATTTAAAAGGAATGCAACCCGATAACCTACACATATTGAAGCTATTATGGAGGAAAGGTACTTCACAGTCAGACAGGCATCTCCCTGGCCTGGATCCTGGAAATGTGGATTTGATGGGCCTGGAAGTAGAAGACTGGCTGCTATTCGCACATAATTTTGCCTCCTTCTTACCTTTTTTTCCAAAATCCAGTTCTTCTGTAGTATTAGAAAACTGGCAGATGTTTTTCAATGACCTGATCAGCGTTAAGGAGATCCCAGAAAAAGGTACCACAGACTACCGGGATTTACAAAGATCCATTGAAAACAAGCTGAAAGCTTTTGCAGCATCCGGTAAACTTGCCCCGCAGATGAGTCTATTGGTGACGTTTCTCAATCTGCTGGGATTTTCCAAGGACCGCCTGAATGGGATTACCAAAAGACACCTGGATTTTTATTATCGGTCTGTTTTAAATATTCCCCGCAAAAAACCTCAGGGTGATGAGGCCTTTTTGGTACTTGAGACGGCAAAGAGTCCCCAGGTATTTCTTCCGGAAGGAACAATTTTTGATGGGGGTAAAGATGAAAAAGGATTGGGCAGACATTATGTCTCTACCAAAGATTTTTTTCCCAACCAGGCCCAGGTGTCCTTATTGAAAAATCGCTGGGTAGATGCCGTCCAAAAAAAAATAAAATTCAGTCCCATAGCCAATTCTCTGGATGGAAATGGAGCACCTATTCCTTCTGAAAACAGGGGATGGTGGCCATTTGGCCATGTTCAGGACACAACTGAATTTCCGGCATTGGCTCCGGCTTCTTTCGGTTTTGGTCTGGCTTTTCCTTCCCTGAAGTCCGCTGCAACGGCTGACCGTTATTTCAAATTTGAATTCGAATTCAAAAAAAAATTACCTTTCCATGGTGAAGCCAAGGATATTCCGGAAATATTTACCTGCCACCTCAGCGGTGAAGAAGGTTGGATTACTACTTCGGCTACAAACCACCCGGAGATTGGATTCTCTTGTTCCGTCAATGACAGCTCCTTTTCTCTGGTGGTTCACTTGGATAAAGACCAGCCTTCCCTGGTGGCGCAAGATGAAAAAATACACGGTGCACTAATAGGGGACGGATCACCGATCATCTGGTTTGATTTGCCTTGCCTTACTTCCACTAGCTACCAATGGATCAAAGCCCTGGGGGAAACTCCAATCAAAAAAGTCAGGATTAAATCCAGGTACAAAGGCATCAGGCAACCTGTACTGGAGTCAGACCTTGGTATACTCAATCCCACCAAACCATTTCAACCATTTGGCAGTGTCCCCAAAAAAGGAAGCAGCTTTTATATAAAATACCCGGAGTGGGAATTCAAGCAACCAACCCATATTCATATCAAAGGGATCTGGTCCAACACTCCGGATACATCCACAAAAAATCCTCCTGAACATTTTAAGGATTGGTATTTTGGTTATCGTGATTTGGGCGGGAATTACTTAAGCAAAGACAACTACCTGTCACAGCATTTTACACCAGTGACCACTCTGGAACAGCCCATCAAGCTGTTTATGTGGCAACCATCAGGGTTAAAGGGTCCCTTGTTGGGTAATCAAATCAAAGTCAATGAGGAGCCGGAAAATTTAATTGTCAGCGGAGATGACTATTTTAAAGCAAGTGTTTTTGCAGGAGATGGAAATAGCTGGACCAATTATACCGAAGAAAAAGCGCTTTTTGAATATGATTCGGGCACTTATCGTGCCGATATGACCATCACCCCTAAATCCGGCAAATCTGCTATTGCAGCCAGGGGAGGGGTTAAGGTTACTTTGTTACAGTCCTTTTTACATGATCTTTACCCCAGATTGTATGCCCTGGCCATGGCAAGTGACCAACCTGAAACACCCATACCCAATGAACCATATACTCCTGTTTTGGAGAGCATCGAGATGGATTTTGATTGTGTAATGGAATATGATTTGACATCCGGAGCTGTTCAGGATTTGGCGCTCTTTCAAAGGGATGATTTTGGCTTTCTTGAAGAGCAGAAAATGAAAAAAGAAGGGATTGCCCATGTTCCCGACAAGGATCCCTACCTGCTTTCTTTCCCTGGGTCTGGGGGAGAACTGTTTTTGGGTATTGAAAATTTACAAAAAAACCAGCAATTGTCTCTTTTGTTTCAGGTGCTTGAAGGCAGTGAAAACCCTCAGCATGCTGATTTTTCCGGTGAAAATACCCTCTCCTGGTCGGTGCTGGTGGAAAATTACTGGAAGCCCCTGAGCAAGGAGCGGATACTTTCCAATCAAACAGAAAACCTGCTTCAATCCGGAATTATCGTATTGGATTTACCGGATGCTGCTTTTGACAAGCAGACGAGGATGCCTGAAGGAAGGACCTGGATCAGGTTAAAATCCAATGCTGCCTATGATGCCAGCAGTCGGGTTTTAGGTGTTTTTGCTCAGGCCTTTAAGGTGAAATTCCTGGATCGAAATAATGAATTGGGACACCTGAAGGATGGTTTACCGGCAGGTAGTATTGGTAAAATGGTAGAGCGCAAAGCAGGAGTAAAATCTATCAATCAACCGTTTAATTCACATGGTGGCAAATCCCCTGAAACCGATAAAAACTTTTATACCAGGGTCAGCGAGCGCCTGAGACACAAAAACAGGGCCGTATCCCTTTGGGATTATGAACACCTGGTGCTCCAGGAGTTTCCGGAAGTATATAAAGTTAAATGTTTGAACCATACCTGTAGCCAATCCTTTTTGTCTCCGGGTCAGGTGATGTTGGTCATTGTTCCCGATACGGTCAATAAAAATGTATATGATTTGTTTCAGCCAACCCTAAGTGCAGCCAAATTAAATCAGATCAAGGCTTTTCTGGAAAGCAAAATATCTCCTCAGGTAAAACTTTCTGTAATGAATCCATTGTATGAGGAAATTAGAATCAAGTTATTGGTAAGTTTTAAATCCGGACTGGACAAAGCTTTTTATTCCAAGCAGATTGCTCAGGATACCATCCATCATTTGTCTCCCTGGACTGCTGAAAACAAACATGCCATTGATTTCAGCCATCATGTTAATTTCAGCAGTTTGATCTATTTCTTTGAAAAACTGGAATATGTAGATTTTATCCAACAACTCAGAATATTTAAAGATGGGAAAGAAATGGGGCGTGACGTATTTCCAGAAAGTCCAAAACATATTTTGGTGTCAGCCAAATCACATGATATCATTCTGTACGGATCTAACTGAAGCTGATTGATGATAAATTCAAAAACATATGGTCCCATTTCCAAAGCTATTCACAGCAAGGATGATTTGGATTTTCAGTTTTTAAGAAAGGAAGGAATCTCCTGGATTCAAAAACTGGGGTCTAACCTTTGGACTGATTTCAATACCCATGATCCCGGCATCACCATCCTGGAGGTATTGTGCTATGCCATTACGGATTTGGGATATCGCCTTTCCTTGCCCGTTCAGGATTTGCTTTTTGAAGGAGATAAAAAAAGTTTTTTAAAGGATCATTTTCACCTTGGTCCCGATGTCTTGCCGTGCAAAGCATTGACCGAACTGGATTACAGGATGTTGTTTATCGATTTAAAGGGGGTCCGTAATTGTTGGATTGAACCCTTTAAACAGTCTTTGTACGTTGATTGTAAAAACCTCAAGATGTCCTATGATCCGGGTATTTTGGAAGACTTGCCCCAAAAAGACAGCCGTAGTTTTGATCTGAAAGGGCTGCACCGTATTCTGGTAGATGTAGAAGAGGAGGTGTCTTTTGAATCGGTAAAGAAAAAAATAAAGGAGAGTTATCATAAGAACAGGAACCTATGTGAGGACCTCGTGGCAGTGGGGCCTGTGGTCGATCACCCCATTCAGGTTTGTGCCATTATTGACCTTGAAGCCGAGGCAGATGAAGAATGGATCGCAGCATCGATTGAACAGGTTATCCAGCAATATTTTTCTCCGGATATCCGGTTTTATTCCTTTAGCCAAATGCTGGAAAAGGGCTATACCACAGAACAAATTTTGGAAGGCCCTTCCTTAAAGCATGGTTTTTTGGACCCTGAAGAAGTCCGGCAGGCTTCCCTGAGAAAAGAAGTCCGGCAGTCTGATATCATCCAGCTGATCATGGACCTCGATGGTGTTTCAGGCATCAGGGAGCTTCGGATCAACCACTGCGATAAGGACAATGAACAAGGAGGCTGGGTCATTCCCATAGATTCAGGAAAAAAACCAATGCTTTGTGAGAAGAGCAAATTTAATTTTTTTAAGGGTTTACTACCTTTAAATGTGGATGAAGGGCGCGTTGCCAATTACAAGGAGGTATTGCGGAAAGAACAATACGATCTGCAATATGGCATGAAGGAAAAAGGATATCCCATGCCGGAACCTTACCAGTATCCTTTGGCAGAATATTCCAGTATTCGTAATGATTTGCCTGAAGTCTATGGGGTAGGCCCCATTGGTTTGTCGGAAACGGCGGACGCAGAGAGAAAAAGAAAGGCCAATCAACTCAAGGCTTATTTATCCTTCTTTGACCAGATCCTGGTCAGTTATTTTCAACACCTGTCCCAGGTAAAAAACCTGCTGTCAGTATTTACCACCTCCGAAAAGACCTATTTTACCAGGGCGGTGACAGACCAGGGAGACCAGGGAGAATTTTTGGTGGATGGGTATACAACTGAGGACCTGAATGAAGAATTATTTGGTGCCTTTGATGAAGCAAATGAACGGAACCAGAAAATAAAAGATCATCTTTTGGCCAGGTTTGCAGAGAAATTTAGTGATTATGCTTTTTTGATGAAGAAGATCTATGGAACTGGCATCGAACAGCAAGTGCTGGATTCCAAGTCTTTTTTTTTAAAGGAATACGGAAAGATTAGTATTGAAAGAGCTACCGCTATGAATTATTACAAGCAACCTTTAGACCGGATTTGGGACAGTAACAATACCTCAGGTTTTGAAAAAAGAGTTGCCCTAATGGCTGGGATAAGAAATTTTTTGCGTAGAAATCTGGCCAGGTCTTTTGTCGAAATCTATCCCCTCATCAATTCCCAGGGAGACAATGTTTACCGCTGGAGGATTTACGACAATAACAGAAGCATTTTATTAAATGCTACCGAGGAATATCCCAGCCGGACCGCTGCTCACAAAGAAATTTACCTGGTGATTCAATTGGTGAAGGGCCTTCCCAGAGAGGAAATCAGTTCTTTTTTTGAGCAATTGGAAGCAATTCCGGATACACCATTTACGCTGGGCTGTTTTCGCATCACCATGTCACCAAGCGGAAGGTATTCTTTTAGCATCATCAATACGGCTATTTCGGATACCAATGATTCCGACTACATTATTGCCAGCCAATACAGGTATTTTGCTTTTCAGAACTTTGCACAGGCTATCCTTTCATTTAAGGATTTTATGGATCGGGAGTTTGATGATGAAGGCATGTTTTTGGTAGAAAATATCCTGCTAAGGCCAAATATTGAAGAGCAGGATGATTCAAAAAACACCTTTTTGCCGTTTTGCAAAGAAGATTGCCAGGAGGGAAATTGCCTGGATCCTTACTCATTCCGGGTAACCTTGGTTTTGCCTGGAAATACCTTTCGTTTTGCCGACAGGGATTTCAGGGATTTTTTGGAAAACCTGATCAGAGAGGAATTACCGGCACATATATTAGCAAAAATTTGCTGGATCGGAAGGGCCAATACCGGCGACCTGGAGCAGGAAGATCAGTTGGGCCATTTCGAAGAAGCCTACCTGGATTTTTTAAAAGGGCTGAGTCAGGGAAAATACGAAAATCACCAACAGTTTATAAAAATACTTTCCGAATTGCGGTCGATCTACCCCACCGGTACATTGTATAATTGCGAAAAAGAAGATGAAAGCAATGCATTACGTGACAGTATCATATTAGGAAGAACGAATTTAGGTACCATTTAATCCCAACGGCCATGTCAAATAAACTTAGTTCCGTCATTTATCAATACAGACATTATAAGGCTGATCAGGTGCTTACCCATACACAGCTGAACGAGACCATAGCCTATTTTGAAGACCAGGACCGGCTCACACGGATGGCATTGTATGGGGTGGGCATTGCTCATGGCTTGCAACCAGGGCTGGATGAGTCCTCTGAAACCACACAATTACTTGTCAGTCAGGGAGTAGGGATTACGACCGACGGTGACCTGATTTTGTTACATCAGGCCCTGTCCGAAAGCCAGCCAAAAGAGAAAGATATAGGCGTTCAGCAGCTTGCATTTACCCATTTCAGGGAATTTGAAGATGAAAATGCCAGGTATAGCCCTTATTTCTTTCCGGACGATAACCAGATGCCACTATGGGAATTATGTCAGGATACCGACGAAAATGCCCAGCCATTGGATAGCCTGGCAGATTGGCAGGACAAAATCTTGTTGGCCTATTTGGAATGCTACCCTAAACCTCAGGATATCTGCGGAGATATTAACTGTGACAACCAGGGGGAGGAACAGGTAGCCAGGTTGAGGATTTTAATGATGGACGAGGAAGAGGTAGAACACCTGATCAGCCACGATCCCCTTTTTCTTCGTAAAAGAGAAATCAATGATTCCATTTCGGCACTTACTCCACTTCAACTGTTAAAAGTAGTTCACCAGGAAAGCAATACTTCTTCACGTTTACAGGTAGACCGTTTGTACCGGGATGCCATATTGGATGGCAATACCATTTCTGATCTTCAATCGGGAATCCAGACTATTTTATCCGGATTTGAATTTGTTTTTGAAGATAAAGCATTCATTGATGCATTGAGGGGCGATCTGAATGCGCTTCTGGATTCCATATTTGATTTCGAGCAGGAAGCAAGCTACCAATATAACCAGTACCGCTACCTATTGGCCAAAGATTTGGTAGGGACTTACAATGAGTTAATAGCAGCTTTGGAAGGCTTTGATTCCTGGCCAAATCCCGATATATCGGCCTTTCCGAAGCACCTGTTGTTGGGAAAAGTGGGTGATGCATCTTACAGGCATGCTTTTTTCCCTTCCCCATCCCTTGGCTCTGGGACTGATCTGGGTGAGTTGATCCCTTCACTTTTGAAAAAAATCTATTACCTATTGGTCTCCTTTGGAATCAGTGGAGGGGAAGGCCTGAGAATTATTCCAAATGGAAATTCATCTGCAAGTAGTCGTTTTCCATCCATCCCATTCTTCTACCAGAACTCGGCAGGGATTTCCACCCACTGGCGTTGGAAAGGTACCCCTTTGAGCTATTGGTACGACATGGGAAGCAATCCATTATTAATGGACTTTAAAGGCCTAGATTCCTATTGGATCGGGGGACATTTGGGTGCGGATGCAGAGCAAGCCTACCAGTCTCTCAAATCGATGGTCAAGCAGTTTGGATTGGAGTTTAAGGTTTACCATTTTGATTTGTCATCGGCTGATGGCCAATTAAAGAAGTTTTTACAATCCCACCCTTCCTGCACCAGTATGGGAGGAGTGGCCAAGTCGGGTACTTATATACTTTTAAGTGAGGATAATCAGGTTTTTGGGGATTTGTCACTTGCTTACCGGGTGGTGGATGAAGTCAGCCAGTCTGCCCACTCCCACATCAAGGTAGCCGCTTGCTCCTATCCCTGGATCAGCACCCTCAAATACCTGAACAACCTCTCCAGAAGTTTGAAGGGAAGTCGCAGAAACTCCGGAGTGCAACCCGAAGATTACCGGCTGGTAATTAGGGATTACGAGATCAACGGGCAGCCCATGATCAGCGGGCCGGTAACCTTGTCTATCCCCCTCGAAAATATATATCACCGCAGGATGCATGCCATTACCGAAAGCCTGAATGAGCGTTTTCCTAAAGGCCTGGTGTTTGATTACGATGAATCCTTAAAGCGATTTCTGATCATACGCCCCTTTGATGATGAATTTAGCATCAGTTTTTCCGACACCACCCTGACTATCAATGGACCGGTCTACACTTATACCCAGGATGGAATGGAAAAATCAGATCAGACATTCCGGCTGGATGCCATCCGCTGTGATGAAAGGCAACGGTACAGGGAATCCACCTACCTGCAGTTGCAGGAAGAATTTGCTCCCGTTGACAAAGATGATGATTACGGCGTGTACAAAGGCAAGTGGAGAGAGTGGTATGCGCTCATAGAGCGGCTAAAAACAGATGAAAGGTTTACCGGAGTCAATAATCCACCCAGAATTCCCAAAAGTTATGAAGATCTACCTGCCTCTTTACGGAGAATCATCGGCCCCATCAGGGATCAA
Organism: Cyclobacterium sp. SYSU L10401; assembly: GCF_010993705.1. Classification (GTDB taxonomy): domain Bacteria; phylum Bacteroidota; class Bacteroidia; order Cytophagales; family Cyclobacteriaceae; genus Cyclobacterium. The sequence goes on from NZ_WOFO01000003.1 coordinate 293,540, forward strand.
TTGAACAGATCCGGAATAACTCATCAGTTGTACCTGACCGGTGATTGGGTCAATGGGAGTTGGGCCAGTATAGAAATGATCAAAGATTACAGAAATAGTACCCATACCAATGACCTTGTTTTCCGGTTTTTGAATCTGAGAGCTGTATTGCATGAAAAAGAACAGGCGACCAAAGCAGCGCTCTTTGTAGTATTGGCAAACGAATCTGACAGAACTGAAATAGAAACTCTTATGGCATCCTGGACGGACAAAGCAGACATTTATATCGAAGGCCCGCAGGTTGGTGGTAGAAGGAGAATAATTGATGGTATTACTGAAAAATTAAGGTTATGAAAAGGGACCAATCATACAAATTCCGGATGACGATTGGTCCCTCATGGGCTTCTTTCCTAGTTCCACAGACATTAATCTCTAATCTAGTAACTCAGCGACTCAACAGTGATGTAAACAACACAGAAAGTGCGCGATTTCCAGACGTTTTGACTTTTAGACTGCTACCTATTCCATACTTATTGCCAGTAAAATAATGCTTAGTCTGACGACTTTGCTGTATCAAATATATAAAATAATTCTTTTCGGATCAACATGTAATGACTAAAAATCAGGCCCATATCATTCAAAAAGTTCAGGTAGAAATTTTCACCTCCTCCATGGAAACCGGAAAATTGATGGAAAGAGATATGGGCTCATTTATACGGGAGAGAATACTGCCTGTAATCGAAGCTTACCTGGATAGCCTGGAAGGTCAATTGGCCAATCATTCCCTTCGCATCCCGCTTCTATCTATGGACATTGCTTTTAGCAAACATGATTTTCCAGCTACTGCTGACCTGGAAAAACAAATACTGTCCCAATTGGGTGAGGAATTAAAAGTTGAAACGGCTATTTTCTCCCAGACTAGCACTCTTGCAGGCACCAAGAATATTCCCAGGTCCCGTACATCCAGAGAAAAATCCCCGCAACCAGAAAAGGAGGTAGAAATAGAAAAAGCCTTGCTTTTGGAAGATGAAAACAAGGATTTTCAAGCCTGGATATTTTTTTTAGAAACAGGCAGGCTTCCCTGGTGGTACAACCAGAAGCAGGCAAAAGAATTTTTTCAATTCCAATTTCTGAGGCTGAGTCTCAGGGACGACATTAAACGCAACAGGTTACGGGAAAAATTATCGAATCCAGAACTTTTTCAACGGCTGCTTTCACAATATACAGGAGAAGAATTGAGGGAATTATTGGGCTTTATTTTGCTAGAAAAGTTACCCTTAAGCCCACTGGGTTTTGATCGCATACTTGCAAGCCTCAGCCCAACTGAAAGGGAATTCTTTTTTCAAATGTTGATCCTGATTAGTCGCCAAAGTGACAACAAAATTTTACCTGAAATACCCATCAGGTGGCTGCTGATTACAAAAGAAGGTAACAGAAAGCTTCAAACGAAAATATATAAGGTGATCCGAAAAATTCAAAGAAAGGAAGAGGTTTTCCAATGGGAGCGTTTTTTCAAAGCGTTAAATGAGAAAGTGGAGAAGCGGTGGGATGAGAATGATGGTTCAGGAAAGCAGGAAGTCGGGATTGATCCTTTTTTAAATGATCAATCCGGAGAAGAAGAGACCCATTACCTGTCGCATGCCGGGTTAATCTTAATCCACCCCTTTTTAATGGCATTTTTTAATGACTGCGGATACTTGGATAAAGCCGGAAATCTGATGCAACCTGAGCTGGCTGTACATACCCTATATTACCTGGGGAGCAGACAGGAAGCCCCCTTTGACTTTGAATTGGTTTTTGAGAAATACCTCTGTGGACTGGATTTTCACCAGCCTATCTCCAGGGATGTTCGCTTAAATCGGGATATCCTGAAAAAAACAGATAGGTTGTTGGAATCCCTGCTCAATCACTGGGGAAAGTTGAAAAATACGGGTATAGAGACGATCCGCAACGAGTTTTTGATCCGTGAAGGCAAACTTGTTTTGGGGAAGCAACAGGACCGTTTATTTGTGGAACGGAAAGCGCAGGATATATTATTGGATGGATTGGCCTGGAACCTGTCCATCATTAAGTTACCCTGGAGAAATAAATTATTATTGGTGGAATGGTAAATAAATGAAAGATGAAAAGGCAAGCGCTCAGAAAATCTTCAGTAGGCATTATCAATCCTGTTTTCCAGAACAAGAATGGAAACAATTTTTTCAGGGCAAGTCCCCAGAATACCGAAAAGGTAGTGCCGGGCAATGAACAGGAGGGATTATTCCTTCAAAAGCAAACGGAGGATGCTGAAACGGAAGACAGCATGCAAATGGCTCCCGAAGAGGAAAATGGAGAACAACTGATGTCTCAGGTGGAGGAAGAGGAACAAGTACAGGCAAAAGAGGAGGAGGACCAGGTTCAGACAAAAGAGGAACAAGAGGTTCAGAGTGAGGAAGAAGAATCCCCTCAGGCTAAAATTGCGGATACTGGAATGAGGCAAAACCAGGCAGAGATCATGGAGCCCATGCTTCATCAAAAAAAGGGAAAGGGAAATTCTTTGGAAGGATCCAGCAAAGACATGATGGAGCAGGCATTTGCTGCGGATTTTAGTCAGGTAAGGGTTCATACCGATGCCGAATCCCATCGGATGAACCAATCCATCCATGCCCAGGCATTTACCTATGGGAACGATATATATTTCAATAAAAACAAATACCGACCGGAGGGTCGGGAGGGCAGGCATTTGCTTGCCCACGAACTTACCCATACCATTCAGCAAAAGGGTAAAAAACCAAAAGGGATACAGGGGCATTGGAGTAAAAGTGAAACCTACCATGCAATAGATAAAAGAAGTATCCGGGTAGCCGTTAAATTAAAATTTGAAGGTGCCCTGTGGAACAAAAGCAGCAATAGCGGCCTGGATACAGCGGGACTGGCGTCAGCTGCCCAAAGGCAGATAGCCAATAGTTTCAAAGGTAAAATAAAAAAGCGTGTATTGGGTATCGATATTTTATATGATGTTGACACCGGGGCTTCCATTAGGGTGATACCAAAACTAAGCGATTTGAAATTAGGGTCTGAACACCTGTTGGTGGTACTGGATGATTCCCATCCAAAAGTTAAAGGAACCTATGGCAGGGGACCCTTTTATGGCACCATTGTATACCTAAATGAAAAATATACAGGTCCCATGATCTCCGGGGCGGACGAAAACACGATTCCCCATGAGGTAGGCCATACGGCCGGGTTAAAGCACTTGATAGAAACAGGCGAAGAATCCGGCATGTTGGGTAGCATGATCAAAGACTTGCATCACCAGGTCAATAGGGACAATATCATGTGGAGGGGAGGGGGGCACCCCAGTTACACCGGTGCGGATGCAGATGCTCACCTGACCCAAACCAATTCGGAACAATTGGAAAAGGTGCACCAAAACATCCGGAATAAAAAACTCAATCAGTTGGACCTGTTCAGTTTGGTGGACCTGTATGCATTAGAAAAATAGTTGTCATTTTCACGCCATGAAATCGACACGATTAAAATCATCATTAAACACACAGGGCAATGATTATTTTAATCGTCAAAGATTCCATCTGACCAATAAAAAAAAATTATAAACAGATGAAAAAAGCTTTTACCAGAAAATCCGGCAAAAAGACCAAAAACCCCATGAGAGAGGCAGGGATTGATTTTTTCCAGGCCAGACTCCAGGTAGGGCAGCCGGGTGATCAGTATGAGCAGGAGGCCGATGCCATGGCGGACCAGGTAGTTCAGATGAATGCTTCCGGTCAGGGTGCCTGGGCCAGCCAAAGCCAACCGCTGCACCAGGAGGAGACTGAGGAAAGTGTTCAAAAATCCCCTGGTACTGAATCAGCAACTCCGGCCAAACCCCTGGCAGAGTCAGTGACTCCTGTATCCCTTTCTGAAGCAGATGAGGAACCCGTCCAGGAAAAGGAAGAAGAAGAGGATTTGCTTCAAAATCAGGAGGGGGAAGCGCTTAAAGCAACTACCGATCCAGGTGAAAATAATGAAACCGAAGAAGGAGAGGCAGGGTCCCTACAGATGAAATCTGATCAGCCTTCGGTTGTTTCTCCTGAAATGGAAAGCCAAATTACCCATCCTACCGGTGGATCTGAAATGGATAACATGACCAGGTCTGGAATGGAAAGTAGCTTTGGGGCGGATTTCAGTCAAGTCAAAATTCACACAGACCAGCATGCCGTCCAGATGAGCAGGTCACTGGGCGCACAGGCGTTTACCCATGGCAACGATGTTTACTTCAATGAGGGCAATTATAAGCCTTCCGCTGATTCGGGAAGACATTTACTGGCCCATGAGCTGACCCATACGCTTCAACAGGGAAGCAGTACCGCCGTACAGGGGAAAATGGTACAGAAGGAGGGGGATGAGGAAGTGGAACCTCCCGAAATGCTTCCTGAAACCGGAGTTATTGATGAGGGGGCGAAAACGATTACTTTTGATGCTATTCCTGTTCCTGGATTTAAGTTGTTGGATCACAGGGGCTCCTTGTATACCAGTAAGGCACCACTCAAGAGAAAAAATAATTATACCAGAGGAAACACCAATCAAAGAGATGGGGTTTGGAAGGCTGAAATTGATACTACCACCATAAAAAATGAGTTGAATACTTTGTATGAGAACCATCATCGTACCCCTCCAACCAGTGAAACCACTCATGTATTCACTGCTGAAATAACGGGGAGAAGTGTCAAGCCATCCTATATTGGAGACATTGAAGGCCTGTCCCGTGAATTGACCACTCCAGTTTGGGGCAAGGATAAAGTCTATAGGAATTTTGATGTGGACCATATTGTAGAGCTTCAACTTGCCAATTGGAATACAGCTTCCTGGCCAAATACCCTTCCCAATATGGAATTGCTGGATGCTTCGAAAAACAGTTCTAGTGGCTCGACCATAAAAGGACAAATTACTGATAAATTAACCGGATTCAGGGAGCGCCATGGAGATGAATATCCAGGCGGGGATGGACATTTTAAGAATAACTACACCTTGGTTTTTTCGCAGGCTGAAAGTTTAGCCGGTGGGGATAGTGAAATTACCGAGAATGAATTTTGGACCAAAAGGCAAATTGAATCAGGTGAACATTTAGACGCCATTGAGGTCGGGAACCTGGCCGATATTGGTAATGAAGGAGAGGTCCGGATTTTTCCCCGCGAATCCGGAGGACTGGGTAAACGCTTCATTTGGACCGGTGCGGAAGATAGCGTTGGAAGTGATGAAAGAAATTGGTTGGGAAACCCTTTTAAAATTGTCCATAAGCAATTCAATACACAAGGGGATGGGGTTGAAAATACACCCACACTGGGTTCACTTGCTATCAATATCCCTTCGACTGACAATACCTGGCAACCCTGGCCTGAGGATGAGGTTATAGAGGTAAACAGATATCCTGGTTCAAAGTATGCGGGCTATGTTACCAAGCAGTCTATTAAATCTAAGTTATATGGTTTAAGAATTAAAAAAGCAAGTCCTGTAGAAATCATTGAGTTGGACCTTTTGCCAACCGGTATTGAAGCTTATGGCCACATACTGCCCAGCATTCCAATCTTTGAAGGTAACCCGATAGAATTATTTATTTCCAACGGCGAAATCAGGGTATCTAAAACTTTTCCTATAGAACATATCAATGTACCCCCTCCATTTGAGATTACTGATAGTTCCCTCACCATATTTGCGAGTTCCGAAAACGGTCTCGGATTGACAGGGCAAACCAATTTTGGCATCAACCAGGTCGGTGAAGGCCATATCAGCGCTACCGCCTCTACAGCCGGCGGTTTCGAGCTTGAAGGTGTTTTTAATTTTGATTCCGACCTCTTTGATCCGGCAGCGATTAATGTGGAGTACAAGGAAAATACCTGGACCATTGGCGGGGAAATAGGTATTCCGGAGGGCAAAGTCAGGGGAGTAAAAAGTGCTACCATTACGGCCTCTTACAGTGAAAACACTTTTTCAGCAACAGGAGAAGCTGAATTGGACATGCCCGGTATTGAGCGGGGTAACATGGACATTCAATACGGAGCGGAGGGATTTTCCATCGGCGGAAATTTTGACCTGAGCAGTGATATTCCCGGGATAAGGGGAGGTAATGTGGAAGCACGCGTGGCCAAACCGGACGGAGCGGAGGCTTACGATATCTTCGTCTCAGGTACTGCCCAACCCGATATACCGGGCATAAATACTTCCCTGACGGTTACCTACGAAAATGGCGCCCTTACCATTGAGGGGTCTGCTGCGTATAGCAGGGGCATGCTTAGCGGTACCATAGAAGTGGGGGCCACCAACCGGCCCATTGGGGAGGAGGGGCAACCGACAGGAGAACCGGACGAAAACATGCGGGTTTATGGAGGAGGGGAGTTAACCTTGCAACTCACTCCCTGGCTGGCTGCTACAGCCGGTGTCCGCCTCTTACCCAATGGGGAAATTGAAGTAAATGCCAGGTTGTCTTCTGACAGTTATGAAGTATTTCGCAGGAGAGAAATCAACAGAAACCTGTTCAGGGTGCCCACTATTGAAATACCCTTATTTGCTATTCCCTTGGGACCTAGAAGCATTGGATTGGTCGCCCAGATCGGCGGAGGATTGGACTTTACAGCAGGGTTTGGCCCAGGTGAATTGCGTAATCTATCTGCGGAAATTACCTACAACCCGGAAAGGGAAGAAGAAACTACCGTTGCAGGTCATGGGGAATTTGCTATTCCAGCCGATGCAGGATTGACACTGCGGGGCGATTTGGGTTTAGGAGTTAGTGTGGCCATTGCCAGCTTATCTGGTGGTATCGAATTGACGGGTACTTTGGGATTGGAAGGGGAAGCTCTTGCGGAGGTAGATGTTAACTGGAGTCCACAAACTGGCCTGGCACTGGATGCCAGTGGAAGGATTACGGTTAACCCAAAATTCATATTTGAAATCAACGCTTTTGCCAGGGCTAGTTTAGGGATCGGTTTTCTTTCCGTTTCTGAAACCTGGAGGCATAACCTGGCAGCTTACGAATGGGGTCCCGGGATACAGTTCGGAATTGTATTTCCCGTTCATTACAGGGAAGGAGAGCCTTTCGACATGTCATTTGATGATATTGAAGTGATTTATCCTGACCTGGATGTAATCGATATGGCAAAAGGTCTGGCGTCGGATATAAAAAATGATTTATTTGCTTAAATTGGTGATATGGAAAAGGAAAAAGCCATCGCACTCAACAACGAAGGGGCCAGGCACTTTTTAAATCAGGCATTTGATCGTGCTATTTCTTGTTACGAACAAGCCCTGGAACTTGATCCCGGCAATAGTTCAATTCTGAATAACCTGGGCCTCTACCATCACCAGCAAAAAGAATATAAGAAGGCACTGGGATTTTTTGAAAAAGCCATTCAAATTGATGCAAAGCCCAGCTACCTGGTAAATAGCGGAAACGCCCTGGCCATGATGGGTGTTTTTCCTCAGGCCAGAGAAAGGTATATTGAAGCATTGAAACAGGATCCCCATCACGAAAGCGCCAGGGTCAGCCTTGCCCAACTGGCCATGCATACCGGAAATCATGATGAAGCCATTGCCATCTGGAAAAAGATTTTGGCAAGGAATAATGACAGTGCCCATCTTATCCAATTGGCTAAAGTTTACATGAAAATCCAAAACTGGGAAAAAGCCTTACAACAGCTCCACAGCATCCCGGCGACAGCGGGCGACAGCCTGGCCTGGTTTATGATTGGCCAATGTGAATTTCAGCTCAAAAATCACGGATTGGCAGAAAAGGCTTTTAAAATGGCCCTTGCTGAAGATCCGGACCATACCAAAACCAGGCAGCATCTGGCGATCAATTACCTGGCCATGGGTCAATGGGAATCTGGCATCAAGCATCTTTCAGCTATCCTGCGTTTGGAGCCCGACAATTACCAGGTAATGACGGAGTTGGCAGTGGTTTACCTGGGGAGGGGGAACCAAAAAGAAGCAGCAGATTGGTTGGAAAAGGCACTGAATCTTAAACCTGATTTTAGCAAAGCCTTGCATTATAAAAAAATATTGGCTCAATCTCAGGGACAGCAATGAATATTCTCCTGATCATTTTTGATGTGGTAAATGTTTTTGCGCTATGAAATCGACACGATTAAAATCATCATTAAACACACAGGGCAATGATGATTTTAATCGTCAAAGATTCCATCTGACCATTAAAAATCAAATTATAAACAGATGAAATCGAGCATGACGTAGCCGTCACACACTGGAATGACTATCAGATATGCGAGATTCCATGTGACCATTAAAGAACAAATTATAGACACATGAAACAGCTAATGGATTTCCTGCGCCTGGTAATCAAGAGTCGGTTGGACCATGAATTGGGTAAAACCGAAACCCTTGAAAAACCGCAGATGGAGCTACATTTTGATCCGGAAGCATTTTTGGGTAAAACCATCAAATCCCTGGATATCAGAAACAGGGACCTTTTGCTATTGGCATTGGCGGTTGCTCCACATATTGATCCGGGCTTATTGGGGAAAAGCATCCAAACCTATTATCCGGAAGGAGCTGACTTTCCGGAATTTGGCGGGGTCAAGACCAAGCATCACAGGGGGATCGTTCCTACCGGAGAAACTTTGCTTTATCTGCTGGCTGGAACTGATGCGACTACTAGAAAAAAGCACCTGACAGTATTTCAGGAATCCATCCTGTTTAAGAAAAACTTGATTTATTTAAGCCAAACCCAGGAGGAAGAACCATTTTTCGCCGGCCCTTTATGCCTGGAGCAGGAGTTTGCCGACAAGCTGCTTTTGGAAGCCGTGCGGCCGCCCAAACCAAGTACCGGTTTTCCGGCTGAATTAATCGAAACGGAACTGGAATGGGCGGACCTGGTTTTGTCTGATAAGACCTTAGCCCAAATCAAGTCCCTGGAAAACTGGTTGACCTACAATGAAGCGTTGATGGAAAGCTGGAAATTGAGGAAGAAAGTCAAACCCGGCTACCGGGTCATGTTTTTTGGTCCTCCCGGAACAGGGAAGACCTTGACAGCTGGCCTTTTGGGTAAATATACGGGTAAAGCCGTATACCGCATAGACCTTTCCCTGATGGTTTCCAAATACATCGGAGAAACGGAGAAGAACCTTTCCCGTTTGTTCGAAAAGGCCACTGGAAAGAACTGGATCTTGTTTTTTGATGAAGCAGATGCCCTCTTTGGAAAGCGCACCAATGTACGGGATGCCCATGACAAATATGCCAATCAGGAGGTAGCCTACCTGCTGCAACGCATAGAATCTCATCCCGGATTGGTAATATTGGCGTCCAACTTTAAAAGCAACCTGGATACCGCTTTCACCAGAAGGTTTCAGTCCATCATTGATTTTGAAGCACCGGGAGCAAGTGAAAGGATGCTGTTATGGGAAAAAAACCTGCCAGCTACCATACCATTGGAAGAATCTCTGGAAATAAGGGATTTGGCTAAAAAGTATCCGTTAACCGGTTCCAATATCGTAAACATTGTTCAACAAGTAGGATTGAAAACTTTGGCCTCAGGGGATGAGGTTATCCGGGAGGAGATTTTGTTGCAATGCATCCGCAATGAAATACAGAAAGAAGGTAAAATGCATTAAAATAACTAATAATTGGTTTATATTTAATGGTTTAAAATAAAGATATTGTATGAAAGAGAAAATCAAGGTTGCCCAGCAACTCCTGGCCGAAAAAGGATACTATCAGGGAGGCATTGATGGAATTTTTGGACCCAATACCCTTGATGCCCTTCATAAGGTGCAGGGAATTGATCACGGACTTCCCAATTCCCGTAAAATTACCATGCTGATCCAATTGGGAGCCAAGGCAAAAGGGTTTGATGCTGGTGCCATTGATGGGATGTGGGGTCCACAAACCCAGTTTGCCTTTGAAGAATTGGCTTTTCTCATGGAGCATGGGCGGAAGAGAGGTTCCTGGAGACCTGAGGAAATGGAGGCAACCAATAAGTGGCCCAGGCAAAATTCGCCTGAATTCGCCCAGTTTTATGGACAAAGGGGCCAAAATCTGGTAACGATCGATGCTCCCTATGAGCTTAAAATTGCCTGGGACCTACGCTATAGGGCCAGGAAAATAACCTGCCACCGAAAAGTGGCAGAAAGCTTGGTAACTGTGTTGGAAAATGTACTTCAGATTTACGGAGAAAATGACATTCAGGCCTTAAGGTTAAATTATTTTGGTGGCTGCTATAACAACAGGCTGATGCGTGGAGGAACGCGCTGGTCTACACATGCCTGGGGTGTCGCCTTGGATTTTGATCCGGACAGAAACCGATTGACCTGGGGTAGAGATCAGGCGTCATTTGCCCATCCGGTGTATGATGAATGGTGGCGTTGTTGGGAGGAAGAAGGTTGGGTCAGCCTGGGACGCAGACGAAATTTTGACTGGATGCACATTCAGGCGGCAGAATTATAGTTACCATCCAATTCCATAATCCTCTCCATGATTACTGGCCCCACCCCACAAGGTGCCATGTTCCCAGTCAAACCAAATTGCATTAATAGGCCCTGACGTTCTTTCCCGGAAATCCATTTTGTACCCCCTGCTTTGCAAGTCTCTCCTGACCCAGGAGGGCGTTTCGCTCTGTAAGGTCAGGGCTCCGGGTTTGATTTCGTGGTTACCAAATGCCGCCTGCATTTGGTAACTGTTGATATTGGGGGCTTCTACTGCCTGCTGAACATTCATGTCAAATTCTACCATGTTCAGGAAAAGCTGCAGTAAGTTTTGGTCCTGGGTATCACCACCCTGGACGGCAAATGCCATCAATGGTTTTCCATCCTTCAAGGCCAAAGAAGGTGTTAAGGTCACCCTGGGTCTTTTGCCTGGTGCTACCACATTGAAAGGATTGACTTCTTTGTCCAGGACGAAACTCTGCATGCGCTGGCTTAAACCTATGCCTGTATTGCCTGCAATAACCGCAGGAATCCAGCCTCCACTTGGGGTCACGGAAACCAGCCATCCTTCTTTGTCGGCTGTTACAATAGAGGTAGTGCCGGCGGTGAAATCTTTAAGGAAACTGTCACTTACTTTCGCATCGGCGTTTTCACTGTATTCGTAATAATTCTTGCTGTAATTCTCCAACTGGCTTTTAAAGGGGTTTTCCTCATTTTGGAAAGGGTAGGGGTCCCCCGGATTTGCCCAGGGATCATTGCTTTGGGTGATCAATTTTGCCCTTTCTTTGGCATATGTTTTAGATAACAATCCTTGCATGGGGCTTTTTGGGGAAAAAGCAGGATCGCCATAGTAAAAATCCCTATCAGCAAAAGCCAGGTTCATTGCCTGGTAAAGGGTGTGGATATAATTGGCAGAATTGAAGCCCATTCCCTTCAAATCGAAATTTTCCAGGATATTCAGGGATTGAAGCAGGGCCGGCCCTTGTGTCCACTCCTGTAATTTGTAAACATCTATTCCTTTATAATTTACATGTAGTGGACTTTCAATTTTTACTTCCCAATTGGCCAGATCGGATTTGCGGATCAAACCTCCCTGTTCCTGAACACTTCTGGTCATCTCATCCGCAATGTCTCCGAGATAAAATCTGTCGTAGGCTGCCTGTAAGGCTTCTTCCCTGGTTTTTCCGGCGGCTAAAGCGGTTTGTTCCGCATCTACGAGCTTCTGAAGGGTAGCCAATAGATCATGTTGCTCAAAAATTTCACCAGCAGAAGGAGCCTCCCGGTCTTCTCCCAAATGCGGTAAAAAAACCTTTTGGGAATAAGGCCATTCTTTGATCATTTCTTTGTCGCTTTCTATGGCATTGGCCGTCTGTGCTTCAATGGGATAGCCATTGGCCATTTCCATGGCCGGAGCAAGTACTTCCTTTAAACTTAATTTACCATATTTAGCAAGCATGGTGATCAAACCTCCGGGAGTTCCCGGAGTTACTGCCGATAAAGGGCCGTAGCTGGGGGGGAACTTTAAGCCTTCTTCTTTATAAAATTCAGCCGTGGCACCGGTAGGTGCTACACCCAAGGCATTAATGGCTATTACCTCAGCGGTGTGGGGATTATAAATCAGGGCCTGGGTTTCCCCTCCCCAACTCAATACATCCCACATGGTGCAGGTAGCAGCCAACATGGCACAAGCGGCGTCTACAGCATTTCCCCCTTGTTGGAAGATCATGGCTCCGGCCGTAGCTCCTAATGGTTTACCGGTTATGGCCATCCAATGTTTCCCGTGCAGCACCGGTTTTTGGGTTTGCTGGCTCAATACTGGCAAGGTCAGGCAGGCAGAAACCACAAAAGCAAAAAATATTTGGAGTATTAGCGGACTAATTTTTTGTATTACCATTTTGAAGTTCTAATTTTAAAGAATAAAGGAATTTATGCAATTAATTTTTATGGATGAAATATTTCTTTATGCAATGGCAATTTTTTATGTAACTGCTGGTATCATGCATTTTGTGAAACCAAAGTTATATATCAGTATCATTCCTCCATACATTCCCCAACCCAGATTGGTAAATAGTTTGGCAGGAATGATAGAAGTGGTATTGGGATTGGGTCTGGTTTTTGAACCCACCCGAACTGTAGCTGCCTATGGCATCATCCTATTGTTGATTGCGGTATTTCCGGCCAATCTGTATATGTATCAACGGAAGAACAAAGGACTTCCGAGATGGTTGTTGCTTTTAAGACTCCCATTACAGTTATTACTGATAGGTTGGGCCTACATTTACACTTAAACTAAGAAAAAATTGACATTTAGTGAATTTAATTTTGTTGCCGAACTCCAGGAGGGCTTAGATGCCATGGGTTTTGAAAAACCGACTCCCATACAGGAACAAGCGATTCCAATAATAATGGAAGGCAGAGACCTGATCGCAACCGCACAAACAGGTACAGGAAAAACAGCGGCTTTTATTTTGCCGGTTTTAAACCAAATCAGTCAAAGCCAGAAAAAAGGAGTTAAAGTCCTAATCATTGCTCCTACCCGGGAGCTGGCCATACAAATTGACCAGCAGATCCAGGGTTTGGCGTATTTTCTGGGTATCAGTTCCATTCCCATCTATGGAGGGGGCGACGGGAATACCTGGGAACAGCAACGAAAGGCCCTGGAACTGGGAGCAGAAATCGTAGTGGCCACCCCTGGTAGGTTGATTGCGCTTTTGGCTGGAGGAAAGGTGAAATTTGATGCCCTTGAAAACCTGATTCTGGATGAAGCGGACAGGATGCTGGACATGGGTTTTTCGGATGATATCCTGACCATTATTCAGCACCTTCCCAAAAAACGGCAGACTTTATTGTTTTCCGCCACCATGCCACCCAAGATCAGGAAATTTTCCCAGCAGATCCTACATGATCCGGAGCAAATTTCCATAGCATTGGGCAAAACGGCGAAAGGTGTCAGCCAATATGTCTATCATGTATATGATGGGCAAAAAGAGGCCTTGGTTAACCATATTCTGAAATCTCAGGATTTCCAGGCAGTCATCATTTTCTGTTCCACCAAGGACAAGGTAAAATCTCTGTTCAAAACACTAAAAAAACAGTTTCAAGTTGAGGCTTTTCATGCTGACCTGGACCAATCAGAAAGGGAGCAAATCATGTCAGCCTTCAAAAACAAATCCCTGAAAATTTTAGTGGCTACTGATATCTTATCCAGGGGAATCGACGTGGAAGACATTGAAATGGTGGTTAATTTTGATACACCCAATGACCCTGAGGATTATGTGCACCGGGTAGGCAGGACAGCAAGGGCGGAAAAAAAGGGTAAAGCCGTGACCTTTGTCAATGAGAAGGACAGGTACAAATACCGCAATATTCAAAACCTGATAGGGCTGGAAATTGAAGTAGTACCCAACCCTGAGGAAATCGGCCCGGGTCCTGACCTGGCAGCTGCCTCCTCCGGTAAGTCATATGGTAAATCTGCAGGAGGGGCCAAGCCGAAGGGTAAGAAAAATAAATTTAAAAGTAAACCCCGATCCAATCCCAGTACAAAGCCCAGGGAAAATCCTGAAAGTGGTGAAAAGAAACCTTCTTCTGTGAAGTCATCTGACAACAAATTCAGAAAGCGGAAAAATATAAAGGACGGTTAAGGCTTTTTTAACCTTAAATCAAGTTTGCAATGAATGACAAAAGCATATACATCATCGGAGCGGGAATTTCCGGACTTGTAGCAGCCATTGAGCTGGAAAAAGCAGGATATTACCCGGTGATACTGGAATCAACTGACCGGGTAGGTGGCAGGGTAAAAACCGATGAAGTGGATGGCTATTTGCTGGATCAGGGTTTCCAGGTTCTGCTTACCGCATACCCTGAGTTAGACCGGTACCTGGATCTGGATAAGCTAAAATTAAAAAAATTCAATCCAGGTGCTGTCATTTTCAAGCCTGGCGCAACCTACACGGTATATGACCCTTTACGGAATCCGCTGAAGATTTTTGCCATGGCATTTTCAAAAGTTGGTACCGTTTGGGACAAATACAAGATGTTTGTCCTGACCCGGGACCTCAAGGAAAAGCCCCTGGATGCCATTTTTTCGGAGCCTCAGAAGGGAACTTTGGAATACCTGAAAAATTTTGGTTTTTCGGACAAAATCATTCGAAACTTCTTTGCCCCTTTCTTCAAAGGGATTTTCCTGGAAACAGCCCTTTCCACCTCTTCCCGTATGTTTGAATTTGTGTTTAAGATGTTTGCTGATGGGGAGGCAGCCATCCCTGAAAATGGAATGGAGCAGCTAAGTCAGCAACTTCTGGGGAAGTTGGAGCATACCCAAATCCGGTACAATACTCCTGTTCTCAAGTTGGAGAAGAACAAGATTGTGTTGGAGGATGAAAATGTCATTACAGCCAATGAAATCATTATCGCTACTTCCGCCGAAAAATTAACCGGCCAGGTAGAAACAGTTTTCCACGAAGTGACCAATATTTATTTCACCCTGCAGCAATCCTTTATAGGTAAGCCCATGATAGGCCTGGTACCAGATGATAAATTTTTGGTCAACAACCTGGTGTTTTTGACGGATGTAAGTCCCAATTATGCGAAAGACGGCAGGGCGCTTTTATCCGTTTCAATAATCAAGGATACCAAAGGCATAGAAAAGCTGGAACAATTGATCGCTCTGGAATTGGAAGCCCTTACAGGGATCAATGCTGCCTATTTTGAACACGTAAAAACCTATACCATTTCCAAAGCATTGCCTGTAGTTAAGGATGCCAAACACTGGATACCCCTGCAACATATCAAATTGTATGATCACGTGTACCTGGCCGGTGACCATTTGTTAAATGGCTCCATCAATGCAGCCATGACTTCTGGCAGATTGGCCGCAGAGGCCGTGATTTCAGGAGAATAGGATAGTCTTTAAGGATAAAATGAACTGGCTGCTTCCAGGTATTTTTGTCCCCACCTAGATTCTTGCCTGAAAAGTATACAAATCATAATACCTTCCCTGGGTAGCGATGAGTTCTTCATGCTTGCCCCTCTCCACTATCCGGCCCTTTTCAATCACCAGAATCTGGTCGGCCTGCCTTATGGTACTCAACCTATGTGCGATGACAAAGGTGGTTCGACCTCTCATTAGTCTTTTGAGACTGGTTTGAATGTAGTTTTCACTTTCAGCGTCCAGATTACTCGTGGCCTCATCTAATATTAAAATGCGTGGATCGGCCAGTATGGCACGAGCGATGGCAAGCCGCTGCCGCTGGCCTCCGGAAAGCTTGATTCCTCTTTCTCCGATTACCGTTTCCAGTCCATGTTCAAATTGATCTGTAAATTGATTGACATAAGCGGATTGAACTGCTTCCTGAAGGGCTGCTTCGCTGGCATCGGGCCTTGGGAAAAGGATATTTTCCCGGATGGTTCCCTCAAAGAGAAAATCATCCTGCAGGACCACTCCCAACTGACTTCTATAGGAATTGAGATCCACCTGGCTGAGATCTTGTCCATCTATGGTTATCAAACCGGATGTTGGATTCAGGAATGAGGCTACCAAACCTGAAATGGTTGTTTTTCCTGAACCTGAACTCCCCACCAGGGCGGTTACAGATCCTGGCCTGGCTTCAAAATCAATGCCCTTGATGATTTCATTGCCAGGTTCGTACCCAAAATGTACATCCTGGAAAACTACCCTCCCTTCAATTTCAGGCAAATGGATGTTCCTTTTCGCTGGATCTGCTTCCAAAGGAAGGTTCATCAGTTCCTCGGTGCGGTCTAAGCCCGCAAATGCCTCTGTCAATTGGCTTCCGATATTGCTCATTTGAAGGATGGGGGCAATCATAAAACCCAGGAGCAGTGTAAATGCCAGAAAATCTCCAAAAGTCAGTTGTTCTTCCATAATCATGTAGCCACCAATACCCATGATACCGGCAGAGGCGAGACCCAGTAAAAAGGTAGCTGCACTGGTCACAAAACTGGTTGCAGTAAGGCTACTTTTCACATTGAGAAAAAGCCGGTGGACTCCGGCTTCGAAAATTTTGGTTTCCTGAATTTCGGCATTGAATCCCTTTATGACCCGGATGCCTCCCAAGGTTTCCGTTAGTCTTCCGGTAACTTCAGCATTGATTTTACCTCTTTCTCGAAAAATAGGCCTGATCCTCCCAAAAGCCTTAAGTGAAATAAATCCGAAAATGGCCACAGGGACCAGTACGTAGAGGGTCATGGTAGGGCTGATATAAATCAAAAGGACCAGGCTGATAATGGAAGTTAAAACCCCACCTACCATTTGGGCCAAACCGGTTCCTACAAGGTTTCTGACGCCTTCTACATCCGTCATTACCCTGGATACCAGCTCACCCGTTTTGGCATTATCAAAAAAGCGGATGGGCAGGCGGATGATATGGGCCTGAACCTGAGACCTGAGTTTGGCAATGAGGTTCTGTGCCTCCACACTTAATATCTGGGTAAGGGCGTAGGACGTAACTGCCTGTAGTGTTACGGCTATGCCTACCGCCAGCAGCAACCATTTAAGTAAATCAAAATCATTAGAAGGAATGACTTCATCTACCAGGTATTTGCTTGCATAAGGAAGGACCAAACCGGAAAGTCTGCTGATAATGATCAATATCAGGCCTATAATAACATACTTGCGGCGGGGCCAGATGATGTTTTTGAAAACGTTTTTTAAACTGACATTTCCTGTTGGTTTTTTCATAGCTTGGTTTCCAATAAGTCCGAAATTTAGTGATTTATTCTCCCAATTTGGTCGATATGATTAAAATTCAGGTTGAAAAGGACGCTGAGATCTAAGGTTTCCGACTACCAATAAAGGAATTGGCTGTTGATTGGAATTAGGCTGTTTTAATATAAAATTAAATTCAATTTTACTAGTATATTTTATTATTGCTAATAAAAATTGTAAAATAAATTAATTTTATACCATTAAATAGTAAATCTATAAATGGCTTGGCAGGATGTTTGATATTGAAAATAATGCCAGCTAATTGTTGAATATTGATCACAAGATCGGATATAATCACTTTTAATCTGGAGCCTCACCAAAAAAACCAAGACCAATCTAGGAAACTAGAACCATTGAAAATAGGCACTGCTGATACAAACTTGGCCCTATTCTAAAAGCAAGAAAGACAATTAACCTAAACCATAATACCCTATGAAAGATTCTAAAAATCAACCCAACCAGAAACTCGGAGATTTAGAGAAAAACACCTTAAAGAATGAAAATAAAGCCATGACTACCGATCAGGGGCTGAAGATTAATGACGATCAAAATAGTTTGAAGGCTGGAGAACGGGGACCCTCTCTGCTGGAGGATTTCATTTTGAGGGAAAAAATCACCCATTTTGACCACGAGCGAATTCCAGAGCGCATTGTCCATGCCAGAGGCTCGGGAGCACATGGGGTATTCAAATTACATACTTCCCTGAGTAAATATACCAAGGCAAAAATCTTTACAGAGGTAGGTAAGGAGACGCCGGTTTTTACAAGGTTCTCTACCGTAGCAGGGTCTAAGGGTAGTACTGATTTGGCCAGGGATGTCCGGGGCTTTGCGGTAAAATTCTATACAGATGAGGGGAATTATGATCTGGTGGGTAATAATATGCCCGTTTTTTTTATACAGGATGCCATGAAATTCCCCGATCTGGTGCATGCCGTCAAACCGGAACCACATAACGAAGTGCCGCAAGCCGCCTCAGCTCACGATACTTTTTGGGATTTTATATCCTTAATGCCGGAATCGCTACACATGACCATGTGGGCCATGAGCGATCGTGCCATTCCCCGTAGCTTACGCATGATGGAAGGTTTCGGCGTCCATACCTTCAGATTGGTCAATGAAGAAAACGAGTCTACTTTTGTGAAATTTCACTGGAAACCAAAGTTGGGTGTGCACTCGGTTCTATGGGATGAGGCTCAGAAAATTTCAGGAAAAGACAGTGATTTTCACAAAAAGGACTTGTGGAATGCCATAGAAGAGGGTGATTTTCCAGAATGGGATCTTGGCGTTCAATTGATTCCGGAAGAAGACGAACATAAGTTTGATTTTGATCTGTTGGATGCAACTAAACTGGTTCCTGAATCAGAGGTGCCTGTTCAGTTGGTAGGGACCATGACACTCAATCGAAATCCCGCAAACTTTTTTGCCGAAACAGAGCAGGTTGCTTTTCATCCCGGACACCTGATACCCGGGATTGATTTCACCAATGACCCCTTGTTGCAGGGCAGGTTATTTAGCTATACAGATACACAGCTTAGTCGGTTGGGAAGTCCCAATTTTCATGAAATCCCTATCAACAGGTCCATCAATCCTGTCAGAAATAACCAAAGGGATGGCCACATGCGGCAACAAATCAATGAAGGTGCCTCCAGCTATCACCCCAATACCATAGCTGATGGATGTCCATTTCAGGCCATGATGAAGGATGGTGGATTCCATAGTCATGAGGAACGTATAGATGGAAATAAAATCCGTACCAGAAGCAGGTCTTTTATGGACCACTTCAGCCAGGCAAGGCTTTTCTTTAACAGTCAGACCAAAACCGAGCAGCAGCATATCATTAATGCCCTGCAGTTTGAGCTTTCAAAAGTGACACGTCCACATATCAGAGAAAATATGGTCAACCAATTGACCCATATTGATAGGAAAATGGCACAGGAGGTGGCAGAAGTTATTGGGGTTGATCTTCCTGAAAAAGGGACTGAACCGGTGAATGAAGGAAAACCCGCTGACGCGGATCAGGAACATTATGCCTCCATCGTGAAGGATCCGAAAACCAGATCAGACGATGCGCTAAGTATTATCAAAAATCTAAAGAACGCCGTTAAGACCAGAAAGATTGCCTATATATCCATGGGTAATCATCCCGCTGAAGAATTTAATGATTTGGATCAGAAATTGAAAGCAGCCGGAGCAAAATTGAAGGTTGTTTCTTCCAAACTCGGAAAGATCAAAGATGATGCTGGAAATGAAATGGAAATTTCAGAAACGCTATTTAACACGGATGCTGTACTCTATGATGGCTTGATCTTAGCATCAGGTAAAATGAATGGTACTGAACTATTGTCTCATGGAAAAGTGAAGGCTTTTGTCATGGAAACATTCAATCACTGTAAGCCTATGCTTGTCTTGTCTGATGCGGATACCTTTATTGAGGAACTAGGATTGCCTTGTTGTAAAAAGAAGAGAAAAACCCTTTCAGAATTATTTATCGATAATACTGGGGATGGTTTCCTGTCATCCCTTTCCAAACACAGACATTGGGAAAGAGAAAAACTTCTATAGAAACGATCAAACCGTGAATTAATTCACGGTTTTTTTTATTTTGACATATTAGAATGCAAAGACCGTCAAATGCGGGCCATGGTATCCTTGTTTCCCATTGCAGCCAATGTGACGGTCTCTGCTATTTTATTTCAATCGAAGGAAATAGAATCTGCGCTTTTGATAGTTTTATCGATGGCATTATCGCTGATTGTCTTACCCATTTTTGCCATCTTATTAATAGCCTGATGCCGCATCCATGCCCCTGGGATCTGCACCACCCTCCAGTATTCCATCCTCCAGTACCAGGATAGCGTCCACTCTACCGATTCCATTTCTCTCGCTCAACTCGTGCCCCTTTTTGCGAAGGGTCTCCAGAACATCCTCCCTTTCAAAATCTTTTTCAAAGCTGATTTGATCAGGTTTCCATTGACTGTGAAACCGTTTTTCATTGATGGCTTCCTGCATTCCCATATCAAATTCAATGACATTGACGACGGCCTGAAAGACGGAGGTGGGAATCGTGGATCCTCCCGGTGTACCTACTACCATGAACAATTCGTTGTTCTTTTCCATAATGGTTGGTGTCATGGAGCTCAGCATTCTTTTTTCCGGCTCAATTTTATTGGCTTCTCCTCCCAGTACCCCAAACATATTGGGGAATCCCGGTTTGATGGAAAAATCATCCATCTCATTGTTTAGAAGAAAACCAGCACCAGCTACCATTACTTTCGACCCCATACCACCGTTGAGTGTGGTGGTGCAGGAAACTGCATTGCCTTTTTTGTCTACAATGGAAAAGTGAGTCGTTTCCTCACTCATGGATAATATATTTCCCTCTCTGATCAGGTCTGAAGGTGTAGCCGATTGAGGATCAAAATTACTAAACCTTTGAGATAGGTACTCCTCAGCCAGAAGCTCGTCTACAGGTACGGGATAGAAATCTGCGTCGGCCATAAAGGCCGCCCTGTCGGCAAAAATTCTTCTTTCCATTTCAGTCTTTAAATGAAGGTAATCGGCATAAGCCTGCCCCTGATTGGATACCTGATATTTTTCCATGATACCCAACATTTGCAATAAAATCAATCCGCCACTACTGGGTGGACCCATGGTAATGATGGTATAATCTTTATAATTGCCGGTCAATGGATTACGCCAGGTACTTTCGTATTTTTCCAGATCTTCAAGGCTGATGATGCCACCGCCACGTTCCATTTCAGCTACAATATAATCGGCTACTTCTCCACTATAAAATCCGGCTCTCCCTTTGTCTCTGATAAGTTTTAATGTATGGGATAATTGTGTCTGTATGAAAATATCTCCCACCTTCCAGGCCTTTCCCGTAAATTGAACAGGATCCACAGATGAATACTTCTTGAGGTTTTCCGAAGCCCTTGTAAAATAGGCAGCCTCATCTTCACTGAGTTCAAACCCTTCTTCGGCAAGCTTTATGGCAGGATCGATCAATTTTGACCAGTCCATGGACCCCAATTTCTCATGTACCTTGACCATACCGTCAACAGATCCGGGTACACCGGAGGCCAAATGTCCGTTCTGGCTTTTCTCGGGTAGGGCATCCCCTTTATCATCCAGGTACATGTCTCGGCTGGCAGCCAGAGGAGCTTTTTCCCTGTAATCCAAAGAATGGTATTGGCCGTCAGCTTCCCGGATTACCATAAATCCGCCACCGCCGATGTTACCTGCCTGGGGATAGACTACGGCAAGAGCCATTTGAACAGCAACAGCTGCATCGATGGCATTACCGCCTTGTTGAAGGATATCCTTACCCACCTTGGAGGTAAGAGGATGCGCAGATACTACCATGGCATTCTCTGCCAAAAGGCCTGTGGCTTTTTCCTCAGGTTGGCAAGAAAAACCTACGGTCAGTAGAAATAACAAAGCCGTGAGATGTTCTTTACAGAAGTAGTTTTTCATGTTGATAAGTTAGTGGTGTTGGATATACTGCGAGAAAAAAAGATGATCCCACAATATTTTTTTAAGAGGGTACTTCGGGTAGAAATTTGGCCTAAATTATAAAAATCAACCTTTATATTTTTAAAATGACCTTATTTTTTCAACCAAAATTTAAAAAATAATCTACTGATGGATTTTTTTTAGAAAAGATTGTAGGTCGTCCTCCAATTCATGAAGTAATTGCAGCAATTCATCATAATACTTGGGAAACTGGTTTTTTATGTCTACTTCTATGGTTTCGATGAGCCGGTTGATCTCTGAGGCTCCTAAAAATCCAAAAACAGGCTTGGACTTATGGAATTTTTGTTTGATCGAAGGAATTTCCTCCAATTGATACAAGGGCATTAAATTCTTTAAATCCTGTAAGTTAAGCTCCAATATCAATTCAATTATTTCATATATCAGTTCAATATCCTGATCAAAATAATGATAGATCATGTCTGGTTTGATCTGCTTGTACATAAAGGATGATGTCTTAACTAACAGGTGATGTCTTTATTTCTCCTATTGCTATAACGCAATAATAAGGCCCAAAAGATGTAAATAGAAAAGAAATAAAAATAAATTTACTCATATTTCCTGAAAATTAAATAAATATAGTCTAGTAAATTGAAAACAATGGTGTTGTTGTACCAGGGTTAAATAAAAAAATTGGTTGACGGGGAACTATTTTTTAGGTCACTGGTTAACTTTGGGTAAAAGTTAGCTTAATATAATGAATAAAAATAAGTGGCTATTTCTTGTTTTTGGTTTGCTGTTTTTGTTGGCCATGCTTTTGATTGGGCTGGACATGTCTTCCAGGACTACCTTTCCTGGGTCTAAACCAAATTTAAAAGAAAGGATCGAGCAAAATCAGCCTTGAGTCTGGTTATTTTTAGTGTTTCCTATGATTTCATCTTCCATGTATCAGCAAAAAATATCTCAAATAATTCATGCCCTGGACAGCCTGGAGGTAGATTTCGAACTGGATTATAATGTGCCTGTCAAGCACAGATTATTAGAAGGTAAAGGACGTGAATTGTTGCATGAAGCCTATAACGAACTTTGCGGAAAGGGAGATATTCCAACATTAAGGTCTTTAAAGATTCCTGTTAAAGTGGGAAAGCATTTGCTACTCTATGATGATCCGAACCATTTTAACCGATACAGGTTGTCTACCTTAAAGACATCACTTTATCGGGTATTCAATTTCTCCTGGCATGCTGGTTATTTACGAATGTGCCGTTCTCACGAAAGGGAATGTTTGCTTTCCGGCTTGCAGGACAGGGTATGGAATGGACCGCCCATCGCTTCCAGCTGTTTCGGGCATGGAGAGGAAGCGGGAGATTTGTCAGGAAATGGGGCACCGGGTTGGAAATTAAATGCCTACAATGATTTACAGTATGACCTGATTTCACGCTTGCATGGCTATAGGTTGCTGAGGATTCCGGCCTATGAAAACCTGATGATTGGAGGTCAGCTCCAGAGGATAGATAAGCTCTTACTTCAGCCAAACCCTGATCTGCTAAAATCAATAGGCAGTTGGTTAATCAGAAAAATGGAATAGTCAGGGAAATAAGCCAAAAATTTCCCGATCTATTTTGCCTACTATCTCAGAAAAGTGATCCGTGTTATCTACAAAATTCATTTCATTGACATCAATCACCAATAATTTACCCTGCCTGTAACCGGCTATCCATTTTTGATAATGGTCATTCAGGCTTTTCAGGTAAGAAATCTGAATGGTCCTTTCGTATTGCCTGCCCCTTTTCTCTATTTGATCTACCAGTTTGGGGATATCGGCTTTCAAATAGACCAGCAAATCTGGTGGATTGACAAATTTTTCCATGGACTGGTACAATTCAAGGTAATTTTTATAATCCCGTGAAGAGATCAATTTGGTTTCATACAGGTTGGCAGCAAAGATATGGGCATCTTCATAGATGGTCCTGTCCTGAATCGTGGAATTTGGACTGTTTTGAATTCTCCTGACCTGGTTAAATCTGCTGTGAAGAAAATAAACCTGCAAATGGAAAGACCACTTTCTCATGTTATCATAAAAATCTACGAGATAAGGATTTTCTTCCACAGATTCGAATTCTGCCTGCCAACCATAATGGTTAGCTAATTTTTTCACCAGCGTGGTCTTTCCACTACCAATGTTTCCTGATACGGCAATGTGCATAAAATGTAACAATTATTGATGATTGAAATAGCCTGCCACCTCCTTTTGTTTGGCCCCTGATTCATATTGGTAAAAGCCTGCCCCACTTTTTTTCCCCAGGTATCCGGCGTTTACCAGTTTAACCAATAGTGGGCAGGGGGCATATTTATTGGATCCCAATCCTTCTTGCAGGACTTTAAGTATGGACAGGCAAACATCCAATCCTATGAAATCGGCAAGTTCCAAAGGCCCCATGGGGTGTGCCATACCCAAATGCATGATCTGGTCTATTTCTTTTACTCCGGCCACTCCTTCCTGAAGACTATAAATGGCTTCGTTTATCATGGGCATCAAAATCCTGTTGGCAATAAATCCGGGAAAATCTTGTACCAAAACCGGGCTTTTATCCAGAGATTCAGCCAATGTCACGATGGTTTTTTTGGTTTCAGGGGAAGTATTGATTCCTGCAATAACTTCCACCAGTTTCATTAGCGGAACAGGGTTCATAAAATGCATGCCGATGACCTTTTCCGGTCTTTTGGTACAGGAAGCAAGCTTTCCTATTGAAATAGAGGAAGTATTGCTGGAAAGGATACAGGTTTTCAGGCAAAACGTATCCAACTGCTCAAAAATTTCAGCTTTGGTATCAAAATCCTCAATTACGGCCTCTACTACCAGGTCTGCAGTCTCCACCCCTTTTTGTAAATGGCTTTCCGGTTGGATATTTTTAAGGGTTTCCCTAACTTTTTCTTTTTCAATAACCCCCTTATCCAACTGCCTTTGGAGGTTTTTTTCTATGGTTTCCAGGGCGTTTTCAAGTGCCTGAGGTTGTTTGTCAATCAATTGAACATCGAAACCATGCTGGGCAAAGGTATGAGCAATACCACTGCCCATGGTTCCTGCACCTATTATTGATATTTTTTTCATTTTTTCCATTTCCGGGTTATAAAAAAAGGCCAACCAAGCCGATTTAAAGAAAATTGGTGTTCCTGGCCTTATTTTTTTTTGCTTAATTGATCATCCAATAAATTTAAACCAAATTAATTTCTATTTTTGATGGGGTCAGTTTATGACCCTTTTTTCTAAGTATAAATTTTCTTTCAAAAGCACTTTAGTTTTAATTTAAAATAGTCCATTTGTTCATTTGAAAAGTAAAAATAGCATGAATCATACCAGTCCGGCTCAGGATAGCCAATTAAAAAAGACCTTAGGACCTTTTATGTTGTGGGGATTGGGTGTGGGGTATGTCATATCCGGCAATTATTTTGGATGGAACCTGGGCCTGGCTGAGGGAGGAACCTGGGGAGCAGCGATTGCTATTTTTTTTATCATAATCATGTACATTACCTTTACTTTTAGCTATACAGAGATGGCTTGCGCTATCCCTAAAGCAGGTGGTGCTTTTTCTTATGCTGAAAGAGGTCTGGGCAAGCATTTAGGTTTTCTGGCAGGAATGTCCCAAAACATTGAATTTATTTTTGCCCCTCCGGCCATAGCCTCCGCTATCGGAGCATACTTTGGAATTTTTTTTCCGGAATGGGATATTTTATATATCGGGATAGCTGCCTACCTGATTTTTACAGGTTTGAATGTGGTCGGATTACAAGTGGCCGCTACCTTTGAACTTTTTATTACCATTGTTGCTGTCTTGGGTTTGCTGTTTTTTGTTGGGGTTACTTTGCCAGAATTCCAGTTTGAAAATTTACAAATAAAAGGGTTTCATCAAGGATATGCGGGAATTGTAGCTGCTATTCCCTTTGCCATTTGGTTTTTTCTGGCCATAGAAGGGGTGGCCAATGTAGCAGAAGAGACCATTAATCCACAAAAAAACATTTTGAAAGGCTTTGGTTTTGCCCTGTTGACCCTGGTGATTTTATGTGTGCTGACTTTTATGTCTGCTGTGGGTGTAGGGGGCTGGGAAGCCATCGTGTATCCGGATGATTCAGGCATTGCCTCGGACTCTCCGCTGCCACTGGCCATGGGGCTGGTAGTAGGGGAGGGTCATTGGTATTATCAAATC
Source organism: Cyclobacterium sp. SYSU L10401 (assembly GCF_010993705.1). Classification (GTDB taxonomy): domain Bacteria; phylum Bacteroidota; class Bacteroidia; order Cytophagales; family Cyclobacteriaceae; genus Cyclobacterium. The sequence goes on from NZ_WOFO01000003.1 coordinate 319,333, forward strand.
CTCACTTTTATTGCCTTGTTTGGTTTGGTAGCTTCCTTTAACGGAATTATTTTGGCAGCGGGACGTACGACCTTTGAATTTGGGAGGGTTGGTTATGCCCCGAGGGCCATAGGAAAAGTAAACAAACGATTTAAAACTCCCGGAAACGCCCTGTTGTTTAACATGGTCATTGGGATCATTGCATTGCTGACTGGAAAGACCGGCGAAATTATTACCATTGCTGTATTTGGAGCCCTGGGACTTTATATTTTATCCATGGTTGCCTTTTTGTACCTCAGAAAAAAAGAGCCTCAGCTTGAAAGACCTTTTAAGGTACCGTTATATCCGCTTTTCCCTATACTTGCCCTTATCATTGCCAGTATTTCGATGATTGCCATGATTATCTATAATTTTAACCTGGCCTTGTTGTTTTTTGCCATGCTCCTGGGTTCTTACCTGTTTTTCAAAGTATTTATTCACAAAGCCTGATACCAAATGAAAACAACGAAAGAAGCGCTCATTGAAAAACTGAAAAACAGTTCCTGTAACAAGGTTAAATTAGCTATCGTGGATATTGATGGGGTTTTACGGGGAAAGGTAGTGTCGTTACAAAAATTTATTTCCATGCTTGATGGGGGACTTGGTTTTTGTGCGGTGGTTTTTGGTTGGGATATGGAAGACAAATCTTATGATAATGTGTCTGTTACCGGCTGGCATACCGGATATCCGGATTTTCAGGCTCAAATAGACCTGGCCACCCAAAGACAAATTCCCTGGGATCAGGACATGCCCTTTTTCTTAGCTGACTTTGAGCAAGACAAGGAGCAGGGAGCCCTGGTATGTCCCCGTACACTCTTAAAACGCATCCGTCAAAGGGCAGTGGATGCAGGGTTTATGCCTCAATTTTCCCAGGAGTTTGAATGGTTTAACTTTGAAGTTACCCCGGAAGGGTTTTGTCGTGCAGAACCGGAGGTAGCCAAACCCATGACACCTGGTATGTTTGGCTATTCCATATTGAGAGCTTCCCTGAAAAGCGAATTTTTTAATGACCTTTTTGACCTGTGCCATAAATTCGGAATACCCCTGGAGGGATTACATACGGAAACAGGCCCCGGGGTTTATGAAGCAGCCATCCAATATAGCGAAATACTACTAGCTGCAGACCGTGCGGTTCTGTTCAAGACCAGCGTAAAAGAAATCGCCTATAAGCATGGGTTGATGGCTACCTTTATGGCCAAATGGTCCGAATCACTTCCCGGAAACGGAGGCCATGTTCACCAAAGCCTATGGGACAATAAGTTGGAAAACAACCTTTTTTATGATCCGGAGGGAAAATGGCAAATGAGCCAAATGATGCAGCAGTACATTGCCGGGCAACTTCACTGCCTGCCATATATACTACCCATGTTTGCCCCTACCATCAACAGTTATAAAAGACTGGTGGAAGGGGCATGGGCACCTACCACGCTGACCTGGGCAAGGGATAACAGAACGACTGCCCTGCGGGTACTTTCCGGTGGGAAAAAATCCACTCGTCTGGAAACCCGGGTAATCGGATCGGATGTAAATCCCTATCTGGCCATGGCCGCTTGTTTGGCGGCTGGCTTGTATGGCATAGAACAGCAGTTGGACCTGAAGAACCCTGCTACCCTTGGTAACGGTTATGAGGATTTTTCAAATGGTACCCTCCCCAGTTCACTCAAGGAAGCTACCAGACTCATGAAGGATTCGGAGCTGGCCAATTCCCTCTTTGGAGAGCCGTTTGTTCAGCATTTTTGTAAAACTAGAGAGTGGGAGTGCCGGGAATTTGACGCCCGGGTTACCGATTGGGAAAGAAAAAGATATTTTGAGATCATTTGACTTTTATTAAAACCACCCGTATTTATGACCCTATCCAAAATGGATTTAAGCGAAAAATTCAACTTTAATTTCCCCACCCAAATCCGATTTGGGGTGGGAGTTATCGAAGAACTGGCAGATTACTTAAAAGGACAGCAATTAAACCGGCCCCTACTGGTTACCGACCCAATGGTAAAAGAATTGGATTTTTTTAGAAAAATAACATCAAATCTATCCAGGCAGGGCATATCGGTAGAAGTGTTTTCTGACGTACATAAAAATCCAGTCAAAACAGATGTAGTCAAGGGAAAAGAACAGTATCAATCCACCCAAAGGGATGCTATTGTAGGTATTGGGGGAGGTGTAGCCTTGGATGTAGCCCGGGCCATAGCCTTAAGTATCAATCATCATCGGGATTTATTTGTTTATGATGATTTGATCGGAGGGGATCAATTTGTGACCGAACCCATTCCCCATTTTGTCACGGTGCCTACCACGGCAGGTACCGGAAGTGAGGTAGGTAGGAGCGCCATCATTTCAGAAGATGAAAGTAAGAAAAAGCGCATCCTTTTTGCCCCCTCTTTGATGGCAAAAATGGTGCTTGCTGACCCACAATTGACCATGGAATTGCCGCCATTTATTACAGCGGCAACAGGTATGGATGCGCTTACCCACAATATCGAGGCTTATTTGTCCAAAAACTGGCACCCTATGTGCAGTGGAATTGCTTTGGAGGGAATTCAATTGATCGGAGAATCCCTGGAGAAGGCTACCCTGCACCCTGACCTGCGCTCCAGGAGCAAAATGCTGATGGCCTCCATGATGGGTGCCATTGCCTTTCAAAAGGGGCTGGGTATAGTACACAGCCTGGCGCACCCTTTATCCAGTTTGCTGGATACCCACCATGGACTCGCCAACGCAGTCAATTTGCCTTTCGGTCTGGATTTCAATTATGAAGTAGCTGAGGATAAATTCGATCAAATGGCACTCATGTTGGGTTTAAACAGGAAGGAAGGGCGAAATCTTATCGCTTTTGTTCATGAACTGAATGTCAAATTGGGTTTGCCTACCAGGTTATCAGAGATCGGGGTTAAGCATTCCCATATACCGACCCTTTCTGCATTGGCCTTTGCAGATTTTTGCCATCCCAATAACCCCAGGCCCGTTACACGAAAGGATTTTGAAACGCTTTATCAGGCAGCACTGTAAATTATGTTGAAAATTGGTATCAGTTCCTGCTTTATGTATCCGGATCCTTCCAGGCTGGTATTTGGACCTAAAAACCTGGCCTATGTGGAGTCCGACATGTTTCGTTACGTAGCCCAAAACGGAGTCCTTCCCGTATTGATTCCAGACCTTGGTTCTGATGGGTTGGAACAAATACTCAAAGCGTTGGATGGTTTTGTATTTCAGGGGGGGACAGATCTTGCACCCCAAACCTATGGAGAGGAGCCCATAAAAGATGGAAGGTGGCTTGGCGACCCCTATCGGGACAGCTATGAAATGGAAATAATGGATTTTGCTGTCCGACAAAAGAAGCCCATTCTTGCTATCTGTAGGGGCGTGCAGTTATTGAACGTATATTATGGGGGAACCTTGTATCAGGATATTGCCACCCAACTGCCGCATTCGATTACACACAGGGATGCAGAAAAGTACGATAACCTTGTTCATCAGCTTAGTTTTGAAACAGGTAAAACATTGGAAAAAATATATGGAAATATTGAAAATCCGACCGTAAACTCTGTGCACCATCAGGGAATCAAGACGCTTGGAAAAGGCCTGGAAACCCTGGCACGGTGTCTGGAAGATGGCATGATAGAAGCCGTAGAAGTCAAAATGGCACCCAATAAAAACATCATTGGCGTTCAGTGGCATCCCGAGTTTTCTGTCGGTAAAGGTGAACCCTTGCTCGATCCCTTGAAGTTGTATAACTATTTCATAGAAAAAGTAAAAAACCAATAAATCATGGATATCATCAACCCTGCCACAGGTCAAGTCATTGATTCAATACCTTCGGATAATGCAGCAAGTGTAACTGAAAAAATCAAGAAATTACAATCTGGGCAGCCTGGCTGGTTCAAAGTTCCTTTAGCTGAAAGGATTTCCATCATTGGTAATTTTGGTGCCCTGGTTAGGGAAAACCTGGATAACCTGGCTCTGATTCTCACGCGTGAAACAGGTAAGCCACTTCAGCAAGCAAAAAATGAAATTTCCGGTGCCCATAACCGCATTACCCATATAGAAACAGCAGCTGCCAAATGGCTGTCCCCGGAGCTTCTGACGGCAGATGGTCCCACAAGGGAGGAAATTGTTTACGAACCATTGGGCGTTATTGCCAATATATCAGCCTGGAATTTCCCGTATAATGTGGGGTACAATGTGTTTTTATATGCCCTGGTAGCTGGAAATTCCGTAGCTTATAAGCCCTCTGAATATGCCAGCCTGACAGGATTAAAATTCAGGGAATTACTTTGGAAAGCAGGGGTGCCTGAGGATGTTTTTGAGTGTTTTACAGGCGGTCCCGATGTGGGCGAACTGCTGTTGGAAGCTGATTTGGATGGCTACTTTTTTACCGGATCCTACCGGACCGGGAAGTATATAGCAAAGAAAGTAGCCGAAAAACTGGTTCCGGTACAATTGGAGCTTGGAGGGAAAGATCCGCTGTATGTGATGGATGATGTGGCTGATGTCAGGCAGGCGGCTATCAATGCAGCTGAAGGTGCATTTTACAACAATGGTCAGAGCTGCTGTGCCGTAGAGAGAATATACGTGCATGAGGGAATTTTTGAGGAGTTTGTGGAAGCCTTTGTATCTGAAGTGAATACTTACAGAATTGGTGATCCCTTGGATCCAGAAACATATATTGGTCCTCTAACCAGAAAAGAACAGCTTGAAATCATTCTGAATCAAATAAAGGATGCCATCAACCTGGGTGCCCGGTTGGAAACGGGAGGAAAGCGATGGGGAGAAAAGGGAAATTATCTTTTGCCTACCGTACTCACAGGTGTCAATCAGCAGATGGCTGTGATGAAGGAAGAGTCCTTTGGGCCTGTGATTGGAATTCAGTCCGTTGCGGATGATAAGGAAGCCCTTGCCCTAATGAAAGATACGGATTATGGTTTGACGGCAGCTGTTTTTTCTTCCGATGAAGACCGGGCAAAAGATCTGTTGGAACAATTGCCCACAGGTACTGCTTACTGGAACTGCTGTGACAGGGTAAGTCCTGTTTTGCCCTGGACGGGAAGAAAAAACTCCGGTTTGGGTGTTACCTTATCCCATTTAGGGATCAGGGCATTTACGCAACCCAAAGCCTACCACCTTAGGAAATAATCTATTAAGTAGTCAATGTGGTCTTTATTTTAATTTTTAATTAATTTTTTAGCATTTTGTTTATAATTAAATAAACTCTCTGAGATAATTTAAAATTTTTATTTTATCATTTTTGTGTAAGTATTTAATTTAAATATTATTTATATTTAGAATTAAATAACAGGAATCTCCCTTGCAGAAAGCTTTTGTAAAGGTATATTAGACTTTATCAGAATTTTCTGTTCAGGTATTCCAGTGTTTACTATTGCCCTATTAACCTACCCTAATTTTAAAGGGAAGCTTGTTCACCAATGCTTCCTTGACCTTTTTTATTAACCAATATCTTAAACGCTCAGTATCATGATGAAATTATTACCTTTTGTTAAGGGGTATTTTCCCAGTGCTTATAAATGCCTGGGAATACTATTCCTGCTATTGTTTTTAGCAAATAGCAAAGCTTTATGGGCCCAATCAAGGACAGTGACGGGCCTGGTCACGGAAAGCTCCAGCTCGGAACCGGTATTGGGAGCTTCGGTTTTGATCCAGGGGACCAGCAGGGGCACAGTGACGGACCTGGATGGTAGATTTGAGTTGGAGGTACCTTCGGATGAAACCACGCTCGTATTTTCTTACATCGGTTTTCAGTCTCAGGAAGTGCTGGTGGGCAACCGGTCCACCATCAATGTAATTTTGGAATATTCTTCCGAAGAATTGAGTGAAGTAGTAGTGACTGCACTGGGGGTGGAAAGGGAAACCAAGGCACTGGGTTATTCGGTGCAGGCCGTAGAGGGGGACCGTTTTACTGAAGCCAGGGAAACCAATGTGATGAACTCCCTAAGCGGCAGGGTAGCAGGTGTACAGATTACCAATTCCAGCAGTGGGGTTGGGGGTTCTTCCAGGGTAACCATCAGGGGGGAGTCTTCCCTGAATATCAATGCCAACCAGCCATTGTTTGTAGTGGACGGCGTTCCGATCAGCAATAATATTGTAGGATCATCCGGATCAGGAAATCAGGAAGTGGATTATGGCAACCCGGCAGGGGAGATCAATCCGGATGACATTGAATCCATGAGTATTTTGAAAGGTCCTGCTGCTGCTGCTCTTTATGGCTCCAGAGCTGCCAACGGCGCCATATTGATCACGACAAAATCCGGAAAAAATAGAAAAGGTTTGGGTGTAAGCATCAATTCCAATACTACTTTTGATAGCCCATTGGTATTACCTGATTGGCAGGATAAATATGGGCAGGGAAACAATGGGTTATTCTCCTTTGTCAATGGGGCAGGAGCAGGAATAGCGGACGGTGTGGATGAAAGTTGGGGGCCTGCAATGGATCAGGGAGCTACCATACCTCAGTTTGATTCTCCCAGAAATGTAGCTGGCTTCAGAGGCGGTGACTTGAATGCCCCGGAGGGAAGTACCATAACGCCAACGCCCTGGGTTTCACAGCCCAATAATATCAATGACTTTTTTCAGACTGGGGTTACCTTATCCAATAATGTTTCTATTGCCTCCGGCAATGAAAAGTCAAATTTCCGGTTTTCCTGGACCAATCTGGATCAAAAAGGAACCATTCCCAATACTGACCTCAATAGGAATACCCTGGCCTTTAACGGAATGAGTCAGATTACCGACCGATTGACCCTTACTACAGCGATCAACTACCAAAAAACCAATAGTGGAAACCGGCCTAGCATCAGTTATGGAACAGAAAGCCTGATGTACCTGTGGATCTGGTATGGCAGACAGATCAATACTGCTAATCTCCGAAACTATTGGATGCCGGGTTTGGAAGGCAGGCAGCAGTTCAATTATAACTACAATTACCATGACAATCCCTATTTCAATGTTTTTGAAAATACCAACGGGCAATCCAAGGACAGGATATTTGGTAATGTAGTGGCCAATTACAAAATCATGGATAAGTTGAACTTAATGGTAAGGACAGGTTTGGACATGTACAATGACCTGAGGGACCGAAAAAGAGCCTTTAGTACCATGAGGTTTCCCCTGGGTAGTTACAGGGAGGATGCGGTGTATTTCAGTGAAAGAAATACAGACTTTCTCCTGACATATTCCGAGACTGAAAATGTAAAGTGGTCCTATTCCGTGTCCCTGGGAGGCAATCAGATGGTGCAGGAAAACAGGTTTACCCGTACAATGGCTCCGCAATTGCTGATACCTGAGATCTATAATTTCACCAACACCGCAGTAAATCTTCAGATAGACCACATGGTTTCTGGAAAAAGAATCAATTCTATTTATGGTTTTAGCCAGATAGGTTATAACAATATCCTATTTCTGGATATCACCGGTAGGAATGACTGGTCGAGTACTTTGCCGGTAGGTAATAACAGTTATTTTTACCCTTCGGCTACCATGAGTGGGATCATTTCTGACATGATTACCCTGCCCGAATCAATTTCTTTTTTCAAAGTTAGAGCTGCTTATGCCGAAGTAGGAAATGATACCAACCCCTACAGCCTTACCAATGTGTTCAATCCGGCAACTGCCTGGGGTTCTATTCAAAGCAAAAGTGAATCCAATCGCCTGGCCAACGCAGAATTAAAACCTGAAAGAACAGGTTCACTTGAACTTGGGGCCGACCTTAGACTTCTGAAGGGCAGGTTAGGGCTGGACTTCACCTATTACGACAACCGGACCAGAAATCAGATCATACCCATAGAGCTGGATATATCCACTGGATATGCGAGTAGGATTATCAATGCCGGAGAAATCCAAAACAACGGTATTGAACTGGTTTTATCAGGTAGTCCCATTCAGAAAGTCAATGGATTGAATTGGAATATTATGGCCAATTTTACCCGAAACAGAAGTAAAGTACTGGAATTGACCGATGATCTGGATACTTATTCCATGGTAGGGAGAAATGGAGCTACCATTCAGGCCCGGATAGGGGAAAGAATGGGAAATATCTATGGTCGGGGATTTGCGCGGGTGACAGACGCCAATAGCCCGTATTTTGGACAAATCATACACAATACCTCAGGTACACCCCTGACAGCCACAGAATTGGTATTACAAGGTAATTACAATCCCGATTGGATGCTGGGCATCCAAAATAATTTCAACTATAAAAGATTGTCTTTCGGTTTTTTGTTTGATATCCGCTATGGTGGCATAGTGGTCTCCAGAACCAAAACCATTGGCAGCACCTCAGGCCAACTGGAGGAGACCCTACTGGGGCGGGAAAATGGCTATGATCTATCTGTGGATGGAAACGGTATCATCAGCCCGGGTGTGATCCAGGGAGCGGATGGAAGTTTTGTTCCCAATGACAGAAAAATCAGCTCCAGGGATTGGCACAACAGGTATTATGAAAGAAGCAATGTGGAAGCGGCCAAGTACGATGCTTCTTTTGTGAAATTAAGGGAAATTACCCTGGGATATAACCTGCCAGGTGCAGCTATGGGTAAATTGCCCTTTCAGGAAGCAAGATTTTCCCTTGTAGCGAGAAACCTGGCGCTCTGGACAGAAAACCCACATTTTGACCCGGAAACCATGTCTATGAGTGGTGGTACCCTTATTCCCGGAGTAGAGGATATGGCTTACCCTTCCAGCAGAAGCGTAGGTTTTAACCTTAGCCTTAAATTTTAACGATAAAAAGTAAGACCAATATGAAAGCGACATATAAACATCTAATCAGCTCCCTGACCTTGCTGCTATTTTTGGGGATTTTGAGCTGCGACAAAAATTTTGAAGAAGTAAACAGAAATCCCAATAGTCCGGAGACCGTCTCCTCTTCCCTTCTATTGCCAAATATTATCAGAAATACGGCCAATGAAATCATAGGCAAAGGCTGGGGAATCGGAAATGTGGTCATGCAATACACCTCAAAAATTCAATTTACCAATGAAGACAGGTATAACTGGGGTCCTGAAGGAAATCCTTACAGCGTGTTCTACAATACCTTAAGGGATGTAAACAACATGGTTTTGATTTCAGGCGAATTGGGTGAAAGCAATTATGTGGGCGCAGCCCTGGTCATGAAATCATTGATGTTTGCTTTTATGACAGATGCTTACGGAGACCTGCCCTATAGCGAGGCTACAGGTGCCAAGGAAGGGATCAATTATCCGAAGTTTGACCGGCAAGACTTGATCTATGACGGGATATTGGCAGACCTGGAACGAGCCAACCAACTTTTGGGAAGTACTACCGAAGGCCTGGACGGGGATATTTTATTTCAGGGTGATGTCACGAAATGGAAGAAATTAGCCAATTCACTGCGATTGAGGGCTTTGATGAGACTTTCCGACAGGGAAGATCCTTCTTCGGCCATGCAGGCCATAGTCAGCAATCCGGACCAATTTCCCTTGTTTGAGAGCAATGCAGACAATGCCGCCCTGCAGTATTTACAGGATGTTCCGAATCAGCATTACCTGTACACTACCAGATCCGGTTCCTTTGACGAATATCGCCTGAGTACTACCATAGAAAGTTACCTGAAAGGAATGGAAGACCCGCGGTTATTTGCTTATTTTCAGCCTACCAATGACAGCGGAGCAGGGCTTATAGGAGACCCTGGGGATTATGCCGGTGTACCCAACGGGCTCGCCGATGAAAATGCCTATGGTTATTCCCCTTCAGGTGACCCCAATAAGGGGGGATCCAATTTTATTTCAAGGGTAGGCTTGCTGTTTTCATGTCTGACTTGTTCTGAATATGCTTCTCCAGTGGGCTTTCAAACCATATTGATGGGCTATCCGGAATTGCAGTTTATTCTGGCAGAGGCCAGAGAGAAAGGGTACATTACCGTAGGAGATGCCAGGACCTATTATGAAAGCGGGATGCGGGCCTCCTTTGATTATTATGAGGAACGCTTGAGGGTAGCCAATTTGAATGTACTGGCCGATGCCGTGCAACCTGCTCCAAGCTATTTTACACAAGATCAAGTCGCTTATATGGGTAGTGAGGAGGAAAAATTGATCAAAATCGGTACCCAAAAGTGGTTGGCCTTGTTTTTCAATGGTTTGGAAGGCTGGTTTGATTGGAGGAGAACCGGGATTCCAGAAATTCAGCCGGGCCCGGCAGCATACATCGACTCTGTACCGGTTAGGTTTATGTACCCGACCAGTGTTCAAGCTCTAAATAGGGAAAATTACATAGAAGCTGTAGGGGTTCAGGGAGAAGATAGAATTACTACCCGTGTTTGGTGGGATGTAGAATAAACTAATGGGATAAAAAGCCGGATGGAAAGTCAGGCATTCCATCCGGCATTCGGTACGTCAATTGAAATTACCCTGAATAGATAGATTGCAAATAATTGAGCAAATAACTATGGATGAAAAAAGAAGAGATTTTTTAAAAAAAGCGGCCCTTTTTACAGGAGGAGCTGGTCTTTGGGGGACTTTACCTTCCACCATTCAAAAAGCAATGGCCATCAATCCGGAAGTAGGAACCTCTTTCCTGGATGCAGCACATGTGGTGATTCTGATGCAGGAAAACCGATCATTTGATCATTGTTTTGGCAAATTAAAGGGCGTAAGGGGTTATAATGATCCCAGGGCGATCCGCTTACCTGACAAAAATCTGGTATGGCTCCAAAAGGATAAGCAAGGCCAGACTTTTGCCCCGTTCAGGTTGAATATCAAAGATACCAAAGCCACCTGGATGAGTGCAATCCCACATTCCTGGGAAAATCAGGTAGATGCCAGAAATGGGGGAAAATATGATGGCTGGATTGAGGCAAAAAGGCCGGGAAGAAAAGCATTCAGTCATGTTCCCATGACCATGGGCTTTTATGACAGGGAGGATATACCTTTTTATTATGCGTTCGCTGATGCATTTACCGTTTGTGACCAGCATTTTTGCGCATCACTCACCGGCACAACAACTAATAGAAACTACCTTTGGGCAGGTAAATCCGTTGGAAAACCTGGAGAAAAACCCTTGGTACGGAACGGAGAACACACTTATGGAAAGGAAGTGGACTGGAATACTTTTCCCGACCTGCTTCAGGACAATGGTATATCCTGGAAGGTTTATCAGAATGAAGTAAGTGTAAATACCTTGCTGGAAGGGGAAGATGAATCCTGGTTGGCCAATTTCACTGACAATAACCTGGAATGGTTCAGGCAATTTGGGGTCCGTTTTACTCCTGGCCATTATGCCTACCTGCAGCGACAGCAAAACAACCTGCAGCAGGAAATCGGTAAGCTGGAAGCTTCCCTAAAAAAGGCATCGGAAGCCGATAAAGCAGGTATTCAAAAGGAACTGGATGCGAAAAAAGAAGCACTAGGCTTGGTGGCAGAAACCATTGCTACCTATAACCCCGAAGCTTTTGCCAGGCTTGACCCAAAAGAAAAAGAACTTCATCAAAGGGCCTTTACCACCAATATTGATGATCCCCATTACCACCAGACCGAGTTGTTGAATTTCATGGATGGAGACCAGGAGCGGTCTACAAAAGTCCCTAAAGGAGATATCTTTCACCAATTCAGGAAAGACGTGGAGCAGGGGGATTTACCTACTGTTTCCTATTTGGTTGCACCAAAAAATTTCTCTGATCATCCCAGTGCCCCCTGGTATGGTGCCTGGTATGTTTCCGAAGCTTTAGATATTTTGACCAAGGATCCTGAGGTATGGAAGAAAACCATTTTCATCCTCAATTATGATGAAAATGACGGCTATTTCGACCATGTGCCTCCTTTTGTTCCTCCGAAACCAGGGGATGAATCGTCTGGCAAGATGTCCGAAGGATTGGATGCAAGAGGGGAGTTTGTCACCCTGGAGCAAGAATTGAATTATCCGGGAATCAGGGCCGAGGATGCCAGAGAAAGCCCTGTTGGCCTGGGATACCGGGTGCCCTTAATTGTGGCTTCACCATGGAGTCGGGGAGGCTGGGTGAATTCCGAGGTCTGTGACATTACTTCCACCATCCTGTTTTTGGAGAAATTTTTATCACATAAAACAGGCAAACTGATCCGGGAAGATAACATCAGTACCTGGAGAAGAAACATTTGTGGAGATCTCACTTCGGTTTTCAGACCCTACAATGGAGAGCAAGTTGATTTGCCTGAATCGGTCAATCTGGAAAGTCATGTAAAAAACATTTACAATGCGGGCTTTAAGGATTTACCAGATAATTTTAAGGCCCTTGAAGTGCGTGAAATCAATCAGGCAAATCTGAATCCGGAGCAGTCCCCCTGGATTCCCAAACAAGAAGCAGGCACCAAGCCTTCCAATGCATTGGCTTACGAATTGTATGTGGATGGACATGTAGACCCTGATGGAATGGGTATGGAAATTAGTTTTCATGCCTCTGACCGCAGGTTTGGAAAAAAAGCCCTTGGCGCTCCTTTCCTGGTTTATGCCCCGGGTCAATATACAGATCCCCATACCGGGGAGGTAAGCTCCTTCAGATCCTGGTCATTTGCTGTCAAATCCGGTGATCAATTTTCATACAATTGGCCTTTAGAAGCTTTTCACGGAGGCCAATACCATTTGTTGGTGTATGGTCCCAATGGCTTTTTCAGAGAATTTAAAGGTAATAAAAACACAAAGGGCCTGACCACAAAAAACTCCTACAAATCGGAAGATGCGGTATCGGGGACAGGACATTTTCGAATGGTGCTGGAAAACCATTTTGATAAGTCCATTTCAATTGGTGTAATGGACCATGCCTACAATCAAGGTAAAAAATGGATCACTTTAAAATCCGGCCAGAGAAAGCCAGTAATCATATCCACAGCCTCCAGCCATGGATGGTATGATTTCAGCTTGCAAATGGCTGAAAGTGATTCATTCCTGAAACGGTATAGTGGCCGGTTGGAATTTGGCAAACACAGCACATCGGATCCCTATATGGGAAGAGAAATGTCTATAAAATTAAGTTGATCGATGAATTGGTTGAATGGTTCAGGGAACTTTTTTTCAATAGAGGTTCCCTGCCTTTTTTCAGATTCACTTTTTTAACATCCATAAAAAAAATGGATGGTATTTTGAATTTTTAAGGGTTTAATTAAAGGCGGGAATTTCGACTCTGCTATAATTATTTTGAAATTTGAATAGTTTTTGCATCGTTTTTCCTAATTTCAAACATTCAAATACAAAGACATTAGTTTTAAATAATTGATGACTTGACAAAAACCCAATAAACCGCATGGTATAATGAAGCAATTTTTAAGCTGTGACTGGGGGACCAGTTCCTTCAGGCTTCGGTTGGTCAATAGGATTGACGCTGAAATTCTGGGGGAGTATACTTCCGCCGATGGGGTTCAAGTAATCAATAAGGCCTATTTGCAGGAAGCTCCCTCCCTGGAAAGAAGCACTTATTACTTTCAGTTTTTAAGCCAATGTATAAAGGCTTTTTCCCGACAGTTGCATCTCGATCTGGAGGGGTTATTGGTTGTTTGTTCGGGCATGGCATCCTCCACCATTGGATTGAAACCCTTGCCCTATGCCAGACTGCCTTTTGATATTGACGGCAAGACCATGAATACCCATTTTTTTGAGCCTTCGGCCTCATTGGGGCACCCTTTTCTGTTACTTTCCGGGATTCGTGCAGCGATGGATGTGATGCGTGGGGAAGAGACCCAGTTGCTGGGTGTTATCAGACAAATGGAAAATTTCAATGGCAAAGGAACATTTATTTTTCCAGGAACGCATTCCAAGCATTTGCTGGTATCCCATCAAAAAATTCATGATTTTCAGACCTTTATGACTGGAGAGGTTTTCCACCTGATGTCTCATTCCAGTATACTATCCAAAAGCGTTGAAATACCTGTTAAGAAATCAACTGGAATGGAAAAAGCGTTTGAGCATGGGGTAATGGACGGAGCGGAGAATAATTTATTGGCAGCACTATTTAAAGTAAGAGCCAATGATTTATTTGATAAACTAGATAAATTTGAGAATTTACATTATTTAAGCGGTTTGTTGATTGGTAACGAACTCAGTAATTTAGCTGGCAACATGGAAAGTAAGGTATACCTGTGTTCGGAAGAAAAGCTTTATTGGAGTTATTCAAAAGCATTGGAAGTGATGGGGATACCTTCGGAAGTCTTAACCCCGGAAAAGGTAAGGAAGGCTGTGATATATGCGCAAATTGAAATAATAAACCGAATAGAAAAACATGAGAAAGACATTTTCCTGGGAAGCTTTTGAAAGAGCGCCCATTGTATCCATTTTCAGGAACTTCGATAGCGATGATTTGATGCATGTGGCCTCCAGTTTCCAGGCCGCAGGACTTTCTACCATGGAGATTACCTTAAATTCCCCCCATGCGACGGCCGATATTGCACGTTTGGTGGATGCTTTTGGGGATGAATTAAATATTGGAGCAGGAACTGTTTGTGACCTGAATGGGATGCATGAAGCCCTGGATGCAGGGGCACAATTTATAGTGACGCCCATATCAGACATAGACGTCATTAATTTTTGTGTAGCCCAGAAAATTCCCGTTTTTCCCGGAGCCTTTTCTCCTACCGAAATCTACAAATCCTGGCAAATGGGAGCCACCATGGTAAAAGTCTTTCCGGCAGGACCCATGGGACCCGGATATATCAAAGATATTAAGGCTCCACTGAATGAAATACAGCTCATGCCAACCGGTGGTGTCAATCAGGACAACATCCGGGAGTATTTTGAAGCAGGAGCTCAGGCAGTAGGAGTAGGGAGTGCCCTGGTTCCCAAAAGTTTTCTGCAAAAAAAAGATTGGGAGGGTTTGACCAAACACCTGAAAGCATTTTTTGCAGCCTACCAGGAATTTGCAGCTAGTTCAAGAGTATAAATGACATTTCAATAAATCTTTTTCCAACACCTATTTACCCAAAATACCCATGGATCAGACCATTTACCTTTTGATCATTACCATTTTATCGATTCTACTTTTATTGGTTTTGGTGATGAGGTTAAAAGTACATGCTTTCATTTCATTGCTTCTGGCCAGTGTCTTTGTTGGACTGGCTGCGGGAATGCCGTTCATGGAATTGATTGGCAGCCTTCAAAAGGGAATGGGAGATATACTTGGCTTTATTACCATTGTGGTAGGCCTTGGAGCAATTTTGGGGAAATTGCTGGAGGTGTCTGGTGGGGCGCAGACCATGGCCCATTTTCTTATTCGGGGATTTGGGGAAAAGCGCACTTCCTGGGCTTTGATGCTTACAGGTTTTATTGTATCCATTCCCGTGTTTTTGGATGTAGGCTTCATCATATTGATTCCTCTGGTTTATGCATTGGCTCATAAGGCGGGTAAATCCTTGTTGCATTTTGCCATTCCACTTCTGGCAGGTATGGCCGTTACCCATGCCTTTATTCCCCCTACACCGGGTCCGGTAGCTGTTGCAGAAATCATCAATGCCCCTCTTGGATGGATGATTTTATTTGGAGCATTGATCGGGCTGCCCTGTGCTATTTTAGCTGGTCCTGTTTTTGGATCTTACATTTCCAAAAGAATATTTGTACCGGTACCGCCACATATAGAATTCAAGAATGAAAAGGAGAGCACAGCTTCCAGGGCCGATTTTTTTATGATTGCCTTTATTATCATACTTCCTTTATTTCTGATATTAATTGCAACCTCTTCCGATATGCTTATGGATATGGGGTACCTGGATCCACAAAATACCCTGGTTCAATTGGCCCAGTTTGTCGGACATCCCTTTATTGCATTGACTATTGCCACCCTGATCGCCTCTTACTTTCTAGGATTCAAAAAAGGCTTCAAAGCCAAACAGCTACTGGAATTTTCTGATAAGGCCCTGGCTCCGGCGGGATTGATTATTGTCATTACGGGTGCCGGAGGAATGTTTAAAGAGATTTTGGTACAAAGCGGTGCAGGAGAGGCTTTAGCCGAGGTTTTTATTGCTTATAATGTGGCTCCGATAGTCATGGCCTATCTCATTGCAGTGATCATCCGAATTATTCAGGGTTCGGCTACCGTTGCCATGGTAACGGCTGCGGGTATGATCGCCCCCATAATCATCGACATGGATATTTCTGATCCGCAAAAAGCCTTGATAGGCATTGCCATAGCGGCAGGTTCTTGTATCCTTTCCCATGTGAATGACAGTGGCTTTTGGTTGGTAAAAAAATACCTGGATATTTCGGAAAAAGAAACCCTTCAAACCTGGACCGCACTGGAAACGATCATCTCACTGACTGGCTTTGTTTTGGTTTTGATCGTATCTTTGATGATACCTTGATATTTTTGGTTTAAAATAATTAAAGCCCGACAAATGAAAATTTATAGAACTACCCAAGGGATTGTCATAGAAAGCTCCCATAAACTGTATACTTTAAAAAATCAAAATTGGGACAGCTTTATCAATGATGATCAGCTCCTGGAAGAAATAGAAAAAACCATAGCCGATTCAGATCCTTCGGAGGAAGCCCATGACTGGATATCCAATGGTTTACTTCCTCCCATTGAAAACCAGGAAGTATGGGCCAGCGGCGTCACCTATTACAGGAGTAAGCTAGGCAGGCAGGAGGAGTCCAAGGACAGCGGAGGAGGAACATTTTATGAAATGGTTTATCATGCCGAACGTCCTGAGTTATTCATGAAAGCTACGGGCCCACGGGTTAGGGGGCATTTGCAAACAGTCAGGATCAGAAAGGACTCTTCCTGGGATGTACCGGAACCTGAACTTACCCTGATGGTTTCATCTGCAGGAAAAATCATTGGCTATACCATAGGCAATGACATGAGTTCAAGGAGTATTGAAGGAGAGAATCCTTTGTACCTTCCACAGGCAAAGGTTTATGACGGTTGTGCGGCATTGGGTCCCTGCATTTATGTAACGGATAATGCACTACCGGGTACCTGCGAAATCAAATTGGAAATTATCAGGGAGAGTAATTTGGTTTTCAGTGATACCATCACCATTGACCAGATCAAAAGAGATTTTAATCAACTGGTGGAGTTTCTTTACAGAGAATATTCCTTTCCCAAAGGTGCTTTTCTAATGACCGGAACAGGGATTGTCCCTGACCAGAGCTTTACCCTGCAATCGGCCGATGTAATCAAAATTCACATTGATCAGATCGGTACATTGATCAATACCGTAGAGTAGGTATAATTTGTTCGGGGCTTCATCTGAGAAGGTAAACCTTTGCTATTGCGGCGGTTAAATCCTTTCGGATGCAGGTAGCACCTTTACCAGGGATTCAAGGCCAAAATTTTAAACCGTTTGGAGATAAGCAAGTCAATTATTTTACTTAATTTTGAATCCCATAAGAATATAAACAAAATTTCATATAAGCGTTCTTATGGGTTTATCTACTAAACACATCTTTATTACCGGAGGAGTTACATCCTCTCTTGGCAAGGGAATAATTGCTGCCTCCCTAGCCAAACTTTTGCAATCCAGAGGAATATCTGTAACCATTCAAAAGTTTGATCCATACCTCAATATAGATCCTGGTACTTTAAATCCTTATGAACACGGGGAGTGTTATGTGACAGAGGATGGGGCAGAAACAGACCTGGACCTGGGGCATTACGAGAGATTTTTGAATGCCACGACTTCTCAGGACAATAATGTAACTACCGGAAGGATTTATAATAATGTCATCACAAAGGAAAGAAAAGGAGAATACCTGGGCAAAACAGTACAGGTAGTCCCGCATATAACAGATGAAATAAAGAATAATTTCTACAAACTGGGTCATGACGGAAAGTATGATGTAATTATCACGGAAATTGGTGGCTGTGTAGGGGATATTGAATCCCTTCCTTTTGTAGAATCGGTGAGACAGGCACGATGGGATCTGGGTCCAAATAATATTCTGGTAATTCATTTGACACTAATTCCTTACCTTTCTGCAGCAAAGGAGCTGAAAACCAAGCCCACCCAACATTCCGTCAAGCAATTATTGGAAGCGGGTGTTCAGCCGGATATTTTGGTTTGCAGGACAGAACACCACCTGCCGGCAGACGTTAAAAAGAAAATTGCCCTTTTCTGTAACGTTCAGCTGAACTGTGTCATTGAAGCCATGGATGCAGACTCTATTTATGATGTTCCCCTTCTGATGAAAAAGGAACGCCTGGATGAAAGGGTCATGAGTAAGCTGAAAATTACATCTAAATCCAATACCGAATTGGAACAATGGAAGGAGTTTTTGGGAAAGCTCAAAAATCCAACCATGGAGGTAGATGTAGCCCTGATAGGCAAATATGTATCCCTACCTGATGCCTATAAGTCTATCATTGAATCCTTTATCCATGCAGGAACTTCACTGGAGTGTAAAGTAAACCTGCACCTGGTTTCATCGGAAGAGGTGAATAAAGACAATGTGCATAAGAAAATGCAAGATATGGATGGAGTGCTGGTAGCTCCTGGATTTGGAATCAGGGGGCTGGAAGGAAAACTCGAAGCTGCCAAATTTGCCAGGATAAATGAAATCCCTTATTTCGGGATTTGTCTGGGTATGCAAATAGCGGTGATAGAATTTGCCAATAATGTCCTTGGATTAAAGGAGGCCTCCTCAACAGAAATAAATCCGGATTGTAAGGATCCGGTAATATTTTTAATGGAGGGGCAAAAAGATATTACACAAATGGGAGGTACCATGCGTCTGGGATCCTATCCTTGTGAATTGGTCAAAGGGACCCGTGCTTTTGCAGCCTATGGAAAGCAAAAGATTACAGAGCGCCACAGGCACAGGTATGAGTTCAATAATAAATACCTGAAGGATTTTGAAAAGCATGGCATGATCGCCTCCGGTAGGAATCCCGATAAAGGATTGGTAGAGATCATAGAAATCAAAGACCATCCCTGGTTTGTCGGTACTCAGTTTCATCCGGAGTATAAAAGTACGGTATTAAATCCACATCCCTTGTTTGTTCGTTTCATCAAAGCGATGATCGATAAAAAACAAAATAAGTCATAAGAAAAATCAATAAGTATAGCAGGGTAAAGAGACCTGTTAAATAAACGATTATATCATGGATAAAAATCAAGCGACAGGACTAATTCTTTTCGCAGCTGTCATTCTGGTTTACTCACTTTTTTTTGCTAGCGAGCCTGAGCAGATAACGGAACCACAGTCAACCAATACTACACAGGTTCAGTCTAAATCGAACGATGAGGAAGACCCGGATGAATTGGAGGTGGATGAGCAGAGGGACAGTTTGAAAAATATAGAAAGCCGGCAAAGGTTTGGAGATTTTTCCAGCTTGCTCGATGGTGTTGAGAAACCCGTCATTTTGGAAAACGAAAACCTCAAGGTAACCCTATCCAATAAAGGGGGAGAAATACAGCAGGTAGAAGTCAAAGGATTTAAAACTTTTGATCAGCAGCCCCTGATATTGTTTGACCAGGGTTCCGGTGATCTGGAATATGAAATCAATACCAGGCAAGGAAAAATCGGCTTAAATGAGCTTTTTTTCGAGGTAAGTGAGGCGACCACAGAAGTAGATGGTGTAGCGATCAATCAACTGATTTTCACTGCCAATGTAGGTACTGGTAGTTTAAAACGTATCTATGGCTTGCCTGCAAGCGGGTATGAAATAAGCCATTTGGTACAGGGTGATGGACTGGGTGCGCTGGTGTCTGATGACATGCTAACAGTAAACTGGAGTAGTAAACTTAAAAAGCTGGAGGAGGACATGGAGGAGTCCAGAAGGAAAACCTACATGAATTTTCTCACGCTGGAGGAGGATTATGATTATTTGACTACCGGTGACTCAGAAGATGCACAGCAAGTGGGAGAGCCATTGAAATGGGTGGCATTCAAGCAGCGCTTTTTTACCGCAGGGATTATTGCGAAAAATCAGTTTGCCGGGGCTAACCTGGCTCAGGAAACCCCTCTGGATGCTTCTTCTGTAAAAAACATGTACGCTACCCTGTCCATTCCTGTAAATGAGGAGGTAGCCTACTATTTTGGACCCAATAATTATAAAATCCTAAAGCAAGTTGCCCCTGATTTTGACTTAAACGTGGACATGGGTTATGTTTTCGTGAGTTGGGTAAATAAATACATCATTGTCAACCTTTTCCATTGGCTGGAAAACTTCTTTGATAATTATGGGGTGATCATCATATTGATCGTTTTTATCATCAAGTTGTTTCTTCTGCCATTGACCTACAAATCCTATATAGGGATGGCTAAGATGAGGGTTATCAAACCGGAGATTGATGAACTGAAGGAAAAATACGGTGATGACCAGACCAAAATGCAGCAAGAGCAAATGAAACTCTTCTCCCAACTGGGGGTCAGTCCCATATCAGGATGCCTGCCCATGGTATTGCAAATGCCGTTTTTGCTGGCCATGTTTTTCTTCTTTCCCAATTCCATAGAACTGAGGCAGGAATCTTTCCTTTGGGCACATGATCTTTCTACCTATGACTCAATTTTAAACCTTCCATTCACCATTCCTTTTTATGGATCTCACGTCAGTTTGTTTACCCTGCTGATGACACTTTCTCAAATAGCCTATACCCACTTTAACAATCAACTGACGACAGCGCAGGGACCTATGAAAAACATTGGCTACATCATGCCAGTAGTTTTCATGTTTGTGTTAAACTCTTTCCCTGCCGCATTGAGTTTCTACTACTTTGTATCCAATATGGTGACCTTTGGTCAGCAGGCATTGATCAAGCAATTTGTTGATGACAGCAAAATCAGACAAAAAGTAGAAGAAAGCAAAGCCAAAAATGCCAACAAGAAAAAATCCAAGTTTCAGATGAGGATAGAGCAGGCCATGAAGGCGGCCGAAAGCAAAAAAGCTGAACCGAAAAAAAGAAAAGGAAAACAAAAATAGGAGGCTTATTTCCCTTTTAATAATGCGATTGGTTTTATCGGTATATACCTTTCTTTTATCGGACAAATGTCTGTTTCGATGTTGAATCGGGAGAATATCGCATGTTTCTCCCCGTTTGTTATCCGGGCAATAAAGCATTATTTTATGTGGCGCGTGTGTTTTGCCTGCCTGCGGAAGTCAGACTCGATTCATGCTTTTATTTAGGGGGCGCAGTTCCGATGCAATCTGGTCTGCCAGAGCCATTAGGGGCAAGTTGATCGACTTATCAATAAATAATGAAGGGTTTTCCACCGTTGGATGTGGAAAAGTAGCTGTCCATAGTTCCGATTTAAATGATATATTTGTGAAGCGATCAGGAAACGGAAATCAAACTTCATATGATTGAACTCAGGTATTTTGGTCATTCGACCTTCTTGACCAGGATTAAAGGCATTGAAATATTGTTTGATCCATTTATTTCTCCCAATACACTGGCTTCGGCTATTGATATCGATGAAATAAATCCGGACTATATTTTGATCACCCATGGACATGAGGACCATGTAGCTGATGTGGAAAGAATTGCAAAAAATAGTTCGGCCATGTTGGTGTCCAATTTTGAAATTATCAGTTGGTTTGAGGGAAAGGGATTCGAAAAGGTACATCCCATGAATCATGGAGGAAACAAGCTGTTTGATTTTGGAAAGGTAAAATATGTGTCTGCCATTCACAGCAGTACCCTACCGGATGGGTCCGCTGGTGGAAACCCCGGAGGTTTTGTGATTTCGTCCGAAGAGGGGAATTTTTACTTTGCCGGAGATACGGCCCTTACCTACGATATGAAATTAATCGGAGATTCCTATGACATTGATTTTGCTGTATTGCCTATAGGAGATAACTTTACGATGGACATAAATGATGCCATTAAGGCAGCGGATTTTGTGGGAACGGATAAAATCATAGGAATGCATTATGACACCTTCCCATATATCAAAATCAATAAATCAGAAGCAAAGCATTTGGCTGAAAAAGCCGGTAAAGATTTGTATTTGCTTGACATAGGGGAAAGTATTACGCTATAATAAATAATGGGAAAAGTAATAGCTATTGCCAATCAAAAAGGAGGGGTGGGAAAAACCACCACGGCCATGAATCTGGCGGCCAGTTTGGCTGTTTTGGAATACAAAACACTGGTGATCGATGCAGATCCTCAAGCCAATACCACTTCGGGTTTAGGGTATGATCCTAAAAGCATTGATACCAGCATCTACGAATGCATGGTAAATGAAAATGATATCCGGGAGATCATCATTTCTACCGAAATAGATAACCTGGATTTGGTACCCTCTCACATTGATTTGGTTGGCGCAGAAGTGGAAATGGTTAACCTGGAAAACAGGGAAGAAAAAATGAGAGCTGTCATCAGTGAGGTAAGGGAAGAGTATGATTTTATCATCATCGACTGTTCTCCTTCACTCGGCTTGATTACGATCAATGCCCTCACGGCTGCCAATTCGGTTATTATTCCGGTCCAATGTGAATATTTTGCGTTGGAGGGTTTGGGGAAATTGCTGAATACCATCAAGATCATTCAAACCAGACTTAACCAGGACCTGGAAATAGAAGGTATTCTCCTGACCATGTATGATGTCAGGTTAAGGCTTTCCAATCAAGTGGTGGATGAAGTAAAAATGCATTTTAAAAACATGACTTTTGAAACCATCATACCCAGAAACGTTAAATTAAGTGAATCTCCCAGTTTTGGTATGCCGGTTGTGGCTTTCGATGCCACTGGAAAAGGTGCAGTGGCTTACCTTAACCTGGCCAATGAAATTGCCACAAAAAATGGAATGGCTAAGGTTAATTGAATATAACATTAAAAATGGCTGTCAGTAAAACAAATAAAAAGAGAGGGGCATTGGGAAAGGGATTGGGTGCCTTATTGCAAGATTCTCCCCAAAAGAATAGTGAAGGAGGCGAAAACCATCCCATAGCGGGTATTTTCGAGATTCCCCTGGAGCAGATACAGGTTAACCCTTTTCAGCCCAGGACCCATTTTGATAAAACAGCACTTGAGGAGCTGGCGGAGTCCATTACCGTTCAGGGCATTATACAGCCGATTACGGTTAGAAAACTAGCAGACAAGGAGTACCAGCTCATATCTGGGGAAAGGCGGTACCAGGCCTCAAAAATGGCGGGGCTGGATAAAATTCCGGCTTATGTGCGGCTGGCCAATGACCAGCAAATGCTGGAAATGGCCCTGATTGAAAACATTCAGAGAGAAAACCTTAATGCGCTGGAAATAGCCCATTCCTATCAGAGACTTTTATCAGAATGTGATCTTAAGCAAGAGCAGCTTGGAGACAGGGTGGGTAAAAACCGGACCACTGTAAACAATTACCTCAGGTTGCTAAAATTGCCGCCAGATATCCAGGCGGGAATACGGGATCAGAAGATTAGCATGGGGCATGCCAGGGCGTTGATCAACATCGAAGATGTGGACAAGCAACTCGCTATTTTCAATAGGATGATTACGGAGGAATTGAGCGTCCGGAAAGTAGAGGCCCTGGTTAAAGATTTGAGTGAAGGAAAAGAAAAGAAAGAAGCATCATCCCAATCCAAAACTGATCCGGTAAAAAAATATGAGATCAATAAATTACAACAAAAACTAGCCTCTCATTTTGGTACCAAGGTCTCATTAAAGGCAGATCAGAAGGATAAAGGGGAAATCAAAATTCCATTTCACTCCACCAGCGATCTAAACAGGATTTTGGAAATTCTAGATTTGATCTAAGTGAATTGTCTGATTCCTGAAATCCAGCCTAAATCATGGGGTAAAATTCTCCTTGCCTGTTGTTTATTCATTCCTTTTTGGTCTTTTCAGACACAAAATGTGAATGCTCAGGAAATGGATACCCTGCGGTTGGATCAGGATACAATTCAGATAGAAGGTGCCCCACAAAATGTTAAAGATCCTAAAAAAGCCCTGATATTGTCCTTGATTTTGCCTGGAGCAGGGCAGGTTTATAATGAAAAAGTCTGGAAATTGCCTTTACTTTACGGTGGAGTAACTACAGCTGTGTATTTTTTGGGATTCAATAACCGGAGGTACCAGGAGTTTTTGGTTGCTTTGGAGATCGTTCGGGAAGGAACAGAACCCAGTCCTTTTCCCAACCTGAACGAAGATGGGATCATTAGGAATGTAAATTATTGGCGCAGAAACAGGGATGCCATGTACATGGTGTTTGGTGCCATTTATGCTTTGGGAGCAGTAGATGCATTTGTGGATGCACACCTTTCAAGTTTTGATATCAGTGAAGATTTAAGTTTAAAGTTTGAACCCTCAATAGAACCGCTGCTGGCGAATAACAGTAGCATAGGGGTTTCTATAAAATTAAGATTTTAAATGAATATATTGATTTTAGGTTATGGCAAAATGGGTAAAATAATTTCCCGTATTGCAGGGGATAGGGGTCATCAGATTGCGGCCAGGATAAACATAGATAATGTGTCTGACCTGGAAACTTTGGATACAAGCCAAATAGATGTAGCCATTGAATTTAGTCAGCCAGATGCTGCCGTACCAAATATCAAATGGTGTATGGAAAATGGGGTGCCTGTAGTGGTAGGCACTACTGGCTGGCAGGAGCAAAAAGAAAAGGTTGCTGAATGGTGTCAGGAAAAAAACGGATCACTATTTTATGCTTCCAATTTTAGTATAGGTGTAAATATATTTTTTAAAGTCAATGAGTTTTTGGCCAGACTGATGCAGGATCAGAATGGATACCAGGCCTCGGTAGAAGAAATACATCATACAGAAAAAAGGGACGCTCCCAGCGGGACAGCGATTTCTCTGGCGGAAGGTTTAATCCAAAATAACAACAAATACAAGGATTGGAAATTGCAGGATGCAGAAGCGATTGAAGCGGGAATTTTACCCATTACCTCGAAACGTATCGATCCTGCACCGGGTACCCATACTGTACACTATGCATCAGCAATAGATGATATCACCATTCAGCATACGGCCCATAGCAGAGAAGGCTTTGCCCTGGGAGCGGTTTTGGTAGCTGAATGGTTGCCCGATAAAAAGGGTATTTTAACAATGAAGGATTTTTTGGACTTTTAACCAAATAAAAAATGAGTCAGGAAAAAAAGAAAAAATCAGCTGCCAGAGAATGGGCAGATGCCTTGCTATTTGCTGTTATTGCAGCAAGTCTTATTCGTTGGTTACTTTTAGAACCATTTACCATTCCAACAGCATCCATGGAGAAATCCTTGCTGGTTGGGGATTTTTTATTCGTTAGCAAAATGCACTACGGAACCAGGATTCCCAAAACGATCCTTCAGGTTCCTCTTACACATCAGAAAGTATGGGGGACAAATATCCCATCTTACTCCGAGGCAGTGCAGCTTCCATATTACAGGTTGCCAGGTTTTACTTCGATCAAAAGAAATGATGTCGTGGTATTCAACTATCCGGAGGAATTTCAATACCCGGTAGATTTGAAAACCAATTATATCAAAAGGGCCGTGGCGGTGCCAGGAGATGTTATTGAAATCAGGGAAGCCGCAATTTTCGTCAATGGAGAAGCAGCAGAAACACCTGAAGAAATGCAATTCTCCTATGATGTCATGACCAACAGGCCGTTGAATGCAGAATTCTTTGATCGTTATGGCATTAATCCAGACAGCTATTATCCATTTTCGGACAATTCAGGCTATTTTATATTTGCTACGGACGAAATGATTGCAGAACTGGAGAAATCTCCGGCAATCGCTTCTGTAAAGAAAAGATTAAACAAACCCGGGCAGGGAGACCCGAATATATTTCCGGATGGAGCTTACTATAATTGGAACAAAGATAATTTTGGTCCCCTGGAAATTCCTGCCGAAGGTCAGACCATTGCGCTGAATGAGGACAATGTGAGGCGATATGGGTATACCATAGAGATGTTTGAAGGGCACGAAGATATCAATATTGACGGCAATGAACTCTTTATCAATGGGGAAAAGCAGGAAAGTTATACTTTTAAACAAAACTATTATTTCATGATGGGAGATAACCGGCACGATTCACTGGACTCTCGTTTTTGGGGATTTGTTCCGGAAGATCATGTGGTAGGAAAGGCCTGGTTTCTATGGCTTTCTCTGGAAAAACACAAATCCATGTTTAATAAAATCAGGTGGAGCCGTTTCTTCAAATCCATTCATTGAAATAAGAGGGTGTTGAATAAAACCTTTGGCTTGGAGCCAAAGGTTTTATTTTACCAAACAATAGGCGATAGGCCATTTTTAAGCAGGTAATCGTTGGTTTTACTGAAATGCTTGCAACCCAAAAAACCCCTGTGAGCAGATAAAGGACTGGGGTGGGGGGCGTAGAGTTTAAGGTGTTTGCTATCGGAGATAATTCCGGCCTTTTTCCGGGCATAGGCTCCCCATAGCATAAATACCAAATGCTCTTTTTGATCGGCCAGTTTTTTTACCACTGCATCTGTAAACTCTTCCCAACCTTTTTTTTGATGGCTTCCTGCATTATAGGCTTCTACTGTTAGGGTAGCGTTGAGCAATAATACGCCCTGGCGGGCCCATTTCTCAAGGTTACCATGGGAAGGTACAGGTACATCCAGGTCGCTTTTGAGCTCTTTGAAAATATTCAGCAAAGAAGGAGGGAAGGGCAGTCCCTCTTGAACCGAAAATGACAATCCATGAGCTTGTCCCGGTCCGTGGTAAGGATCCTGACCAAGTATGACGACCTTGACCTGATCTACAGGGCACAAGTCAAAGGCCTTGAAAATATTTTCCCCTTTGGGATAAATGGTTTTGGTTTGGTAGGCGTTTTTGACGAATTGGACCAGCTCCTTAAAATAGGGATTTGAAAATTCATCCTCCAGCAGTTGTTTCCAACTATTTTCAATTTTGACGTTCATTTATATGTTTTCTCTTGGTATATTTGTTTGATAGCTCAAATTTCGAATAAGTTTTGGTATAATAAAACAGCATGGTAACTGCAATTACAGAGGGTGTCAAAGTAAGCGTTGAAGCAAATTACCAAAATGGTTTTTCCAATCCCGGACAACACCATTATGTTTTCACCTATAAAGTCACCATTGAAAATCACAGCAACTTTACCTTGCAATTACTGAAAAGAAGATGGGAAGTTTATGATGCAGCCTCCGATTTAAAAATAATAGAAGGAGAGGGTGTGGTAGGGCAGCAACCTGTACTGGAGCCTGGGGCAACCCATGCCTATATTTCAGGATGTAATCTCAGGTCAGGAATGGGTAAAATGACGGGGCAATATACCATGGAAAAGCAGGTAGATGGCAAGCTTTTGATGGTGGCTATTCCCGAATTTCAACTTATTGCCAATATTTTTGATAATTGAAACATCAACCATGCTGTTCCATTTCTGGGAATATCTACTTTATTTTTTAAGGAAGGAAAACAGCCACAGTCTACATTCCCCTTTCTATTTTAGTTTGTACCGGAATTTGAAAATCTACCTCAAAAAGGGTGGAAATGATCAGATTGAAGCCATCAGAAAAGATTTTCTTGGTTCAAATTATAAAATAAGCAGTACCGATTTTGGAGCCGGATCCAGGTGGTTTGGAAAAGGTAAAAGGTCCATTTCTGCCATCATGAAAAGGGCGGGTTCTCCGGTTAAATGCTCTTTGATTTATAGCTTTCTTTGTAAACAAACCCCCGCAGAAACGGTATTGGACCTGGGTACTTCTCTGGGGGTAAATACGGCCTACCTGATGCGGGAAGTAAAGGGGACGCTGTACTCCTTTGAGGGTGATCCTGAATTATTAGCCTTGGCTGAAAAGCATCTCAGACCAAACCCAGAGCTTTACCTAATTGAAGGAGACTTGAAACTTTCCTTACCAAAGGTATTGGAAAGCTTGTCTACCATAGATTTTGTTTTGATAGATGCCAACCATAGATATGCGCCTACCCTTGCTTATTTCAATGCTATTTCACCCAAATTGCATAAAAAAAGCATCGTAGTAATTGCTGATATACATTGGTCAGGAGAGATGAAATCGGCATGGGAAGAAATAAAAATACGGTCAGATGTTGGTTCTAGTATCGATTTTTTTGACTTCGGTGTGCTATTTTTCCATCCTTCAGCATTCAAAAACCATTTTGTATTGGAAATATAAATATTTTATGATCTGGCATTTTGACTACTTGCTACAATTCATAAATTTGCCAAAAGATATATATTAAACCTATTCAATGAATTGGTCTGATAATTGATGCATCTTCTGTTTGGCAGATCAAAACCCCAAAAGATACAGGTAGAATTTTACATGTTTGATTTCCAATAGCTATGACAAAGGAGGAGCAGCCTGAAAATAATCAAAACGGTACGGAAAAAGGAAAAAATATTCTGATCATTGTGCTGGTCATTTTGGTGGTGCTTAGTGGCTGGAGGCTTTGGAATGACCACCGAGAAAAATCGCAAAAGAATGAAGAAATATTAATTTTAACGGAAGAAAACAGCGATTTGAACATGCGGCTGGATTCCATGACTTTTCAGTTGGATTTGAGAATCCAGGAGATTGAAAATCTGGGTGGGGATGTTGATTCCTTGTTGAAGATCAAAGATCAATTGGTAAGGGAAAGGCAATTGGAGCGAAGCAGATCAGCAGCTGAAATCGAACAGCTAAATTCCAGGATAGACTCCTATGGCAAAATATTGAGTGAAAAAGATGCAGATATCGTCAGGTTGAGAGAACAAAACGTACAATTGTTTTCAGAGAATGAAGAGTTGAAGACCGACAAAGCAGAGATAGCGGAAGAAGTGGCCAAGCTTAATATTAAAAAGGAAGAACTAGAGGAAAAAGTTACGATTGCTTCAAAATTAAAGGCTGAAAATATCATCGTTTCAGCGGTTAATTCCAGAGGTAGGGAGCGGGAAGATGAATTCCGTAACCGGCAGTTGACCAAACTAAAAATTTCCTTTAATATCGCTGAAAATTCCGTGGCACCGGAAGGTATCCGGGATGTTTATGTTCAGGTTCTCGCCCCAAATGGCCAGGTAATTTTTGATATAGCCAAGGGATCCGGGACCTTTCAATTGTATGGAAAAGAAGAGTTCTACACGTCCAAGCAGGATTTTTTATTTAATAATACCCGGCAGCAATTGACTTATTATTATGAGAAAGGTTCCGATTATGCGAAAGGGACCTATGCTGTAAAGGTATTTTCTGAAGGTTCAGAGATAGGGCAGGGGACTTTTGAGATAAAATAAACCCTTTAATTTTTGTTTATTAGCCTATATGCTTTAATTTTGCAAACTGTTTTAAAATAATAAACAAAAATTTAAAAGAATGTTCCAAAAAAATTATGAAACGGTATTCATCCTTACTCCCGTTTTGTCTGAAGTTCAGATGAAGGATACCGTTGACAAGTATGTAGGCTTGTTAAAAGAATTGGGAGCAGAAATTATCAATGTGGAGAATTGGGGCCTGAAAAAATTGGCATACCCTATTCAGAAGAAAACCACTGGTTTTTATGTATTGGTTGAATACAAGGCTGATCCTACTGCCATCAAGAAATTTGAGCTTGGTTTCAGAAGAGACGAAACCGTTTTACGCTTTCTAACAACGGTCATGGATAAACATGGCATTGTTTACGCAGAAAGAAGAAGAAAAGGTGAATTCAATAAAAAATCTGAAGCTAAGGAGGAGCCAGCGAAATGACATTAAAAAACGAACCAATCAACAGGGAACAAAACAGGAAAAAATACTGTAGATTTAAGAAATTAGGTATCAAATACATTGATTACAAAGACCCTAATTTTTTGTTGAAATTTGTAAACGAACAAGGTAAGATCCTTCCCAGAAGACTCACAGGCAATTCCGCAAAATTCCAGAGGAAGGTCGCACAGGCAATTAAAAAAGCCCGTCATTTGGCCTTATTGCCTTACGTAGCAGATGGCTTGAAATAAAGCCTGATGTATCCTTCACCTAATTAAATTATTACAATAATGGAAGTTATCTTAAAAACAGATATAAAAGGACTTGGGTATAAAAATGACCTGGTGGCTGTAAAGCCCGGATATGGACGTAATTATCTGATACCACAAGGATTTGCGGTTTTAGCTACTTCTTCCAATAGGAAGATTCTGGAAGAAAATATCAAGCAGGCAGCCCATAAAGCTGAGAAAATAAAAACAGAAGCTGAGGCAATCGCTGCAAAATTAGAAAGCCTTACCCTGGAAATCAAAGCTAAAATCGGCGATTCAGGTAAGATTTTCGGAAAAGTAACCACTTTGCAGCTTTCTGATGCACTGGCAGAAAAAGGTATTGACATTGATAGGAAAAAAATATCTATCAATCAGCCGGTTTCAACTGCAGGTGAATATGAAGCGGAAGTTGACCTTCACAGAGAGGTTAAAACCAATGTTAAATTTGAAGTAGTTGCTGAATAACATCAGACAGCCACAAAATAATAAAAAAAAGCCGGGTTCTACCTGGCTTTTTTTGTATAACAATTTTTTCAAATCAATCCTCATTCAATGGATCAAGCACTCCAACTGAAAAAATTTTGCTCCTGAAGGGTAAAACCTTCAGGAGATTATACATGTTGGGATATTTTATGGATATGATGATTCAAAAGCCTGGGTTTAGCTAATTTAATAAGTAGTTGGCTTTTTATTTCCTGTTCAGACGGCGATTGGAATTCTTTTCTTTATCAGCCGCTTTTCTTCCTCCCCGTCATTGATTAATTTGCTATTAATTAAAGCAACAATGAAAAGTTTCAGAACTGAGTTTAAAATTCATCCCAGTCCGAAAAGTATTGATCATTCGCGGAAGCTGCTTACCATAGGGTCCTGCTTTTCTGAGGTGATGGGCGAAAAGTTAACCCACAATAAATTCAATGTTCTGGTCAATCCTTTCGGGATAATCTTTAACCCCGTTTCAATTTTTGAATTGCTGTCCCTTTGCCTACAACAACAAAAACCCCAGGACGATTTATACCTGAACCGGCACCATAAGTATTATCATTTTCAATTTCATTCCAGGGTCAATGCAGGTTCTAAAAAGGAACTGGAAGCGCTATTGCATGAAAAGCTTCAACAGGTAAATGATGGTATCGGAAACAGCAGTCATATTCTGATCACGCTGGGAACGGCATTTGTTTTCAGGCATTTAGCAACCGGTAAAATTGTGGCCAACTGCCACAAACAACCGGAAAAGGAATTTAAGAAGGAACTTCTAGGCTTAGACGATATGAAGCGGGCATTTGAAGGGTTTTATGAACGGCTGAAAGATCACAATCCCAAGGTTCAAATGGTACTCACAGTCAGCCCGGTGCGGCATGTTAAAGATGGAATACCGGAAAACCAGGTAAGCAAGGGTTTACTCAGGGTGTTTTGTGATCAGTTGGAAAAGCAATACCAGGACATTTATTACTTCCCCGCCTATGAGCTTCAGATGGATGACCTCAGGGATTATAGGTTTTACAAAGATGACCTGATCCATCCCAATGCTACAGCTGAAAATTATATTTGGGAAAAATTTAAAAAGTCATTTTTTCAACCCGATACTTTAGACATATTGAACGCTGTAGATCAGGTTCAAAAAAACTTAAATCACAGGCCCTTTGAACCCTTTTCCGGAGGCCATTTTGATTTTTTAAATCAATTGCTTCAGAAGATATCACGTATGCCGTCCAATCTTGATTTCACAGAGGAGAAAAAACGTATTGTGGAGCAATTAAAACAAATTGAAGCTTACCAACAAAATGAAAAACCGAAACCAGGAGATGAAAGCAAATAAATTAATCGATAGCAAAAGCCTTTATTTACTACAACATGCCCATAACCCGGTTGATTGGTATCCCTGGGGAGAAGAGGCCTTGCAAAAAGCCAAACTGGAGCACAAACCTTTGCTGGTAAGCATAGGGTACTCGGCATGTCATTGGTGCCATGTTATGGAAAAAGAATCTTTTGAGAATCAGGAGGTAGCTGATTTGATGAATGCAAATTTTGTCTGCATTAAAATTGACAGGGAGGAACGTCCCGATCTGGATAATATCTACATGGAGGCCATTCAGGTAATGGGATTACAGGGTGGTTGGCCATTGAACGTATTTTTAATGCCTGATCAAAAGCCCTTTTATGGTGGTACCTACTTTCCAAGAGAACAATGGATGAAAGTTTTATCCGGTATTTCCACGGCTTTTACAAATCAATATGAAGAGCTGCAACAAAGTGCCCTGGGTTTTGGTGATAGCCTTAACAGGACTTTGGTAGAAAAGTATGGGCTAAAGGCCAATAAGTCCCCATTTGAGGCTAAAGAAGTGATTCAAATATCCCGGAAGTTAATGGAAGGATTTGACCGGCAGTGGGGTGGGATGAACCGGGTGCCCAAATTTCCCATGCCGGCTATTTGGGATTTTTTACTGGACATGGCCATATTAAGCCAGCAGAAAGATCTGGGAGAAGATGTTTGCTTTACTTTGAGAAAGATTGGTATGGGAGGAATTTATGACCAGCTGGGAGGTGGTTTTTGCAGGTACAGTGTGGATGGAGAATGGTTTGCGCCTCACTTTGAAAAAATGCTTTATGATAATGGTCAGTTATTAAGCTTATATGCCAAAGCCTTTCAATACAGCCAGGACCCATTTTTCAAAGAAAAGGGTGAAGAAACGATCGCATGGCTTGAGAATGAAATGTTGGATAAGGAAGGAGCTTTTTATGCTGCCCTGGATGCTGACAGCGAAGGCAGGGAAGGAAAATATTATACCTGGACCTTTAATGAACTTCAATCTTTGCTGGCCGATGATTTTGATTGGTTTGCCAGACTATATGGGGTCAAAGCAGGTGGAAACTGGGAATCCGGTGAAAATATACTTTTTCAAAAACCGGAATATGGTGAACTGGCTCAATCTCTGGGATTATCGGAAGCAGATTTTATACTTAAGCTAAAGGAAGTCAAACGAAAATTACTTGAATTCCGGAATCGCAGGGAAAGGCCTGGACTGGATGATAAAATCATCAGCGGATGGAATGGATGGGTCATAGACGGGTTAAGTCAGGCTTTTCATGCGTTTGGAAATACTGCCATTAAGGATCGGGCAATCAAGGCAGGAGAATTTATTTGGCAGCAAATGGTACAGGAGGGAGAATTGTTCAGGAATTTTAAAAACGGGGAAGCCTATACATCGGCATTCCTGGAAGATTATGCTGCGGTCATTAAGGCCTATATTTCATTGTATACCATTTCTTTTGATTCCAAATGGCTATACAGGGCAGATCAATTGGCGGAAAGGGTATTGGATAGGTTTCTGGATAAATCAGATGGATTGTTTTATTTCAATGATCCTGCCAGGGAAAAACTGATAGCAGATAAGAAAGAGGTCTTTGACAATGTCATTCCTGCATCCAATTCTGTAATGGCCCGCAATTTACACCAGTTAGGCTTGTATTTTTACAAGGAAAATTACTTGAGCCAAGCTGAAAAAATGTTACAAATGGTTCAGGATTTGCTTCACCAGGAGCCGTCATTTTTAGCCAACTGGGCAAATTTTTACCTGGAAAAAGCAACTCCTACTGCCGAAATTGCGGTGACAGGTCCTGAGGCCCAGGAAAAAGCATTGACATTTCTGAATACTTACCGGCCCAACCTGGTCCTTTCTGCATCAAAAGGTGCGATCAATTTGCCCCTATTGCTTGATAAACCCCCGGAGAAAGACCTGTTTTATGTATGCTTTAATAAATCCTGCAAACAGCCTGTATCAGGGGTGACGGATGCCTTGAATCAACTCCCATTTTTAACCTGAACTGTTAAATCCTTTTGTTTTGGAAGATCTTTTTGCTCATCAATATCCATCCGCTAGTTCAAAAAACCTGTATGCGGATATCATATTGCCCGTACCCATTCCCAAGTGGTTTACCTACAGCATTGGGGTAGACATACAGGATCAAATAGGTATTGGTTTCAGGGTAATGGTGCAGTTTGGCAAAAAAAAGATCTTGACAGGAATTGTCGCCAGGGTTCATCAAAAAGCCCCTGAAGTATATCAGGCAAAACCCATATTGGACCTGTTGGATGATTATCCGGTAGTTAATGCCTTACAAATTAAATTTTGGAGTTGGATGGCTTCGTATTATTGTTGCCATATAGGGGAAGTGATGAATGCTGCCCTCCCCAGTGGGTTGAAACTTTCCACAGAAAGCAGGGTGCAGGTCCATCCTGATTTTGATTTGGATGATCCTGGTTTTCCCATGGATGAGCGGGAATTGCTGTTATTGGACACGCTCAGTAAGCATGATGAAATGAATGTGGAACAGGTTGACCAGCTGCTGCCGGGAAAAACAAGCCATAAAATCATCAAAAGTTTACTGGCGAAGGGGGCCATTTTGGTGTATGAATCCGTTAAGGAAAAATATAGTCCCAAAACAGAACACCGGATAAGATTAGCACCAAAATATGCAGCGCAGAAAAGCTCATTGGAGGCCTTGTTTGAAGCATTGAAAGGTAAGGAAAAACAGGAGGAAGTTTTACTCAAATACCTCCAGCAGGTTTCCGTTTTTCAACGACCCGAAGATAATGCGCAGGGTCTCCCCAAAAATGTTTTGACAGATCATGGCTGTTCGCCAAGTTCTATTGACACCCTGGTTAAAAAGGGAGTTTTGGAATCATTCAAAGTACTTGTCAGTCGTTTCGAAACCCAGCCCGTGTCTGATAAAGAGATTGAACTTTCGGCTGTTCAGACCGAAGCCCTTCAAAGTATTCACCAGCAGTTTGAAGAGAAAAATACCGTATTGTTGCAGGGGATTACAGGATCAGGTAAGACGGAAATTTATGCGCAATTGATTAAGGATGTTCTCCAAAGTGGCTCCCAGGTTTTGTTGCTTTTACCCGAAATAGCTTTGACTACCCACCTGGTTTATCGGCTGCAAAAAATATTTGGCGATAAAATGGGTGTTTTTCATTCCAAGTACTCGGATAATGAAAGGGTTGAAGTATGGCAGGGCGTGCTGAAAGGAAAATACAATTTCATCATCGGTGTGAGGTCTTCTTTATTCCTTCCCTTTGACAGTTTGGGACTTGTCATTGTGGATGAGGAACATGAAAGTTCCTACAAGCAATTTGACCCTGCTCCCCGATTTCAGGCCAGAGATGCCGCCATCATGTTGTCCTGGATGCACCAGGCAAAGACCCTTTTAGGGACTGCCACGCCGGCCTTTGAGTCCTATTACAATGCCCAAAATGGTAAATATGGATTTGTAAAAATCGATAAGCGCTATGGGAATGCGGAGCTTCCCCACTTTTTTTTAGCTGATATGCTCAGTGACAAGAAGAAAAATCTATTGAAATTGGATTTTACCCGTTTATTGAGAGAGAAAATTCAGGATACACTGAATCGACAGGAACAAGTATTGATTTTTCAAAACAGGAGAGGGTATGCGCCCTATATTTCCTGCGATGAATGCGGATGGATACCTGAATGCGAGCATTGCGACGTAAGCCTTACCTACCACCAATATCAGGAGGAGTTGAGGTGTCATTATTGCGGATTTAAAGAAAAAATCCCGGTATCCTGCCAGGCTTGCGGGAGCCAAAAGCTGACAACGGTGGGCACCGGCACCGAACGAATTGAAGAAAGTCTGGGCCTGTTGTTTCCTGAAGCAAGGATTGCCAGGATGGATTTGGATACCACCCGCAGCAAATATGGTTACCAAAGGATTTTGGAGGATTTTGGTGCAGGTAACGTGGATATCCTGGTAGGAACCCAAATGATTACCAAGGGACTGGACTTTGACAAAGTCTCTTTGGTGGGGATAGTGGATGCTGACCGCATACTTTTCTACCCGGATTTCAGGGCAGGAGAAAGGGCTTTCCAGCAAATCACCCAGGTGGCCGGTAGGGCCGGCCGGAGAGATAAAACCGGTGAGGTAATCATCCAAACCAGAAGACCGGATCAATTGATATTCAAGCAGATCATGTCCGGAAATTACAGTGATTTTTACCGGCAGGAGATGGGGGAGAGGAAGCAGTTTTTTTATCCACCGTTTGTAAAAAACATCAAGGTCATCACCAAACACAAAGATTTCAAAACGGCTGAAAATGCCGCCAGAAACCTCAAAAATTTATTGACAGACATTGAAGCAAAAAAGATCATATTGGGGCCTGAAAAATCCCTGATTGGAAAAATTAAAAACCTCTACCTGTTTGAAATATGGATCAAACTGGACAAGTCAGGAAATGTACAACAATTTTTCAAGCAACAACTCATGGATAGGATTGCGGAGCTTCAGGCGGATAAAAGGTTTCGTGCCGTGCGGTTTTTGATCGATGTGGATCCCTACTAAACCCAAACCATAGGATATCACCAAATTATTCGTTGTCATTCCAAATATCATGGGTGGTTTTCCAGCTGCCATCTGCCTGCCTTTCCAGAATATTTACATATTTGGAGCTGGAATTAAGGGTATCCCCGGTTGATTTTTCATACAAGGTGACCTTGGCAAAACCTCTTCCATAAGCCAGGTCTCCATCTACTTTAACCTCTTCATACCCGCTTTCCAGCCTGGTTTGGTAAGTGTCAAATATTTCCTGGTAATATGCCTCTACTGCCTCAGGCCCAATCTTTTTCGCTGCACCGGGAGCCATCAGAAAAGCCCCGTCGGTAAAATGCGCAGCTATGGCTGCTGCATCACCGGCATTGAAAGCTTCGGCCCGGGCATTACTCATGGCCTCTATGGCCCTGATGTCTTCTGCCTCAGTGCTATTTTCTGGTTGGAGGGGGAAGAATACAAAGATAGCGATAACGACCAGCACGCTAAGGACTATAAAGGGAAAGAAGGACTTCATAAGCATGGATTTTTATAAAGTAAAGGTAGGTTTTTTACCGATTATAGAAAATTTACCGAAATAAACTCGCAGGATAAATGTTAAAAATACCCATTTATTTGTGTTTATTATTCATGATATTTTGTTAAATTAACCCAAATAAAAATTATTATAATGAATCAGTATTTTGAGACCATAGAATTTGAAGCTTTGGATGGGTTTAAGTGTGATTTAAGACACCTGAAATCTGATAAGGCTACCAAAGGACCGGTCTTATTGGTTCATGGTGCCGGAGTAAGTAGCAACATTTTTAATCCACCCTCACAGAAAAATATCATCAACCAACTTGCGGAGCAGGGATATGATGTGTGGCTGGAAAACTGGAGGGGTAGCATACACCTGGAACCGAACGAGTGGGACCTGGACCAGGTAGCACGCAATGACCATCCGGCTGCCGTGAAAAAAATTGTAGAAATCACCGGAGCCAAAGAAATAAAAGCCATCATCCATTGTCAGGGAAGTACCAGTTTTATGATATCAGCTGTAATGGGCCTGATTCCTGAAGTGAAACTGATTATCAGTAATGCAGTTTCCCTGCACCCGGTTGTACCCTTTTTCTCTAAATTCAAATTGAATGTATTGATGCCAGTTGTGAGCAGGTTTTTCAATTACCTGGACCCCCAATGGGGTCTCTATCCACCGGATTTTAAGTCAAGGATCATATTGAATCTGGTCAAGGCTACCCACTGGGAAAACGATACGAAAGTAGGTAAGATGGTCAGTTTCACCTATGGTTCCGGGTTTCCGGCCCTTTGGGAATTGGATAACCTGGATGAAAAAACCAAATCCTGGATTCAATATGAATTTGCCCATGTGCCGCTTTCTTTTTTCAGGCATATCAAAGAATGCATTCAGCATGGTGCCTTAAAAAAGTTAAGAGATAATGGAACCGATTATGTATCGGATTCCCCAAAGACTGCAGCCAGATTTGTGCTGTTTGGGGGTAAAAAGAACAAATGTTTTTTACCCGAAAGTCAAGAGAAAACCTTTCATTATCTTGAACAGGTGAGACCGGGATTTCATAAACTATATCTCCTTGACGGGTATAGTCATTTGGATGTATTCTTCGGTAAAAATGCACATGTAGATGTGTTTCCGAAAATGATCAGTGAATTGGAACAAGGTTAAATTGAAGTTATGCCTCCCAGAAGAATCAAGCGATATACCGGAAGATTTGCTCTCGTTGATGGCATCCCCTACCAAATGCCCGTCAGTTCTTCAGATTCCCCTGCGCTTATGGCAGGATTTTCCTGTGACTGGGAAAAAGCCAATGCCTTGCTTCCAGGAAATGAAATTCATGCCATGAAATTACCCAATGGGCGTGCTGCATTATTGATTACGGTAATCAACTATTTGCATACCAGTATTGGCAAATACATAGAATACAGCATTGCCATAGCCTGTACCCATGGTTCAAAGCCTGCACCCAGGTTTTTGAATGCCTTATTGTTGGGCCATTATGGCACAGGACAGTATATACTGGATTTGCCGGTGAGTAGTGAAATATCGGTGAAAGGGGGAAAGGGGATTTGGGGTATGCCCAAGCACCAGGCCAACCTGGATTTCATTGAAACCTCCCAAACGGTAAGTAGCCAATATGAAAAGGATGGCAAATTTGCCTTTAGGATAGAAATAGCCAAGCCCAAATCTCCAACCATCAAGTTAAAAGTTGGCGCCACCAATTATTGCCGTTTCAGAAACATGCTGATGGCTTCCTATATTTACTTTGAAAGCAGGGCGGGAATCAATTTATTTGGCAAAGCAAGGGGAAGCCTTTTTATTGGTGACCACCCCAATGTGGCTAAACTAAGAGATCTGGAAATCAATCCGGATCCATTTTTTACCACTTTTATGCCAAAAACGAATGGCATTCTGGATGACCATTTTCAATGTTGGTTTATGACTTACGAGTCGGCTCCTCAAGAGATGCCTGAGGGACTGGAAACGGTTTATCCCCTGGGCTATGGTGAGGAATGGCTGGCACCTCCAGCGTTTACTGATTACGAAAAATTCCGTATTTGACCCTTAAACCTTTCAAAATGCCATGAACCCGATAAAAAAGACATTAATCGACCTCAGTAATGCCTATATTTTTTTCTGTGCTTCCATGTACCTGGGCATGTTCTGGTCACTGCATTTTTTTTGGTTTCCCAATTACCCTAATACTTTAAACCTGGACAATTATTATGATGCCATCATTCCCCAGACGGATCTGGCAACCAATTTTTTCTTCATAACCATCCCCATTATGGCAGTGGCATTGGTAGTCATGTTGGTAACGGAGTGGAAAACAGGTTTGCGCTGGGTTCCTTTATCCTGGATTCCCGGGCTCCTGATACCTGTAATCGTCCAACAAAGGTATATCGAAGACGTAAACAATCAATTTAAGGCTGGTTTGCAGGATGAAGCAAGGCTTCAGGTCTTGCTGGAGGAGTGGATGTGGCTGAATGAT
The DNA here is from genome assembly GCF_010993705.1 of Cyclobacterium sp. SYSU L10401. Lineage (GTDB taxonomy): Bacteria > Bacteroidota > Bacteroidia > Cytophagales > Cyclobacteriaceae > Cyclobacterium. The sequence continues at coordinate 358,502 of NZ_WOFO01000003.1, forward strand.
ATAAGATGGATTATTTTAACCATCATGTGGGGAATCACCATGTACTTTTTTATCGCAAAAGCCAAACCAAAATATCAACAACTAAACCATGAAAAATAACCAAATGATTTTCGGTATCTCTCCGCGATATGTGGAGTTGCTGGTGGTTTTAATTGCCTTCATTACCCTGATTTCGGGCTTGGTTCAACTCATAACCCCATCTACGGTTCTGAACCTGATTGGCAAATCAGCCAATACCGAAGAGGCCATTCACTTCTTTGCGATAGTGGGTATGTTCATGGCCCTTTTTGGGGGGATGGTTGTGCATGCGGTTTACAGTGCGGTTACTAATAAACAGGTGATGCTCTGGACGGCATTTCAGAAGTTTGGTGCTTTTTTGGCAGTTTCTATAGGCGTGTTCAAAGGATTGTTTTCCTTATTGGCCTTGTCAGTAGCCCTCTTTGATTTGTTTTCCGGAATTGTTTTCTTGATGTATTTAAAAGTATTGAGCTCATGGGAAAATTGAGGGCCAAAATTTTTCTTAGGGAACCTGTTGGCTACGGCAATAGACCGTTAATTTATGCTTATATCCTACCTTCATGCTGACCCATTTAGTCCATAACGGACCTAAGAATCACCGATCGCTGATACTGGCAGGTGGAGGCATAAGGGTGGCTTATCAGGCAGGAATCCTTAAGGCCATGGAAGAGGAGGGATTGACCTTTGACCATGTGGATGGTACCTCAGGGGGGATTTTCAATGCTGCCATGCTGGCATCAGGTCTTTCCGTAGACCAAATGATTGAAAAATGGAGGACGTTACCTATCAGACATTTTGCCTCCTTAGCCAGGTTTCGGGATTATTTAAGGCCCTGGAAATTAAAGGGCCTGGGGGATGCCGACAATATTCAACAAAAAGTTTTGCCGCACTTTGGAGTGCAGTTGGACACCATTAAGGGTCTGGGTTTACCCATTACTTTTTCCTTGTGTAATTTTTCTAATAAAACCATTCAGGCCGTTTCTGCGAAAGAAGTTGATGAAAAACACCTATTAGCCGGCGTTTCCCTTCCTATACTCATGCCTGCCCTTAAAATAGGTAAAGACTGGTTCATAGATGCTGTTTGGATCAAGGATGCCAACCTGATGGAGGCAGTAAGGATGGGGGCGGAAGAAATCTGGCTGGCTTGGGGGATAGGCAACTACCCAACCTATTTTTCAGGTGCATTGCACCAATATGTCCACTCCATAGAAATGAGTGCCAATGGAGCCCTTTGGGAAGAATTTGAGCAAATCCAACTGATAAACAGGGCCATAGAAAGAGGGGATGCTGTATTTGGGCAACGGCAACCCATAAAAGTGTTCCTTATCAAACCCCATTTTCCCCTTCCCCTGGATCCGGAGCTTTTTTTAGAAACAATAAGCAACCGTGATTTGATCAACATGGGCTATCAGGATGCAAAAAACTATTTTTTAAAAGTATCAGATGCTGGTGAGAAACTGGATATCCTTGCAACCCAAACCAGGGATACGGGTGATTACCTGTGTTTCCGTCTTCGTTTTACAGGTGAGCTGGAATTCAAGAAGAAGTTGGATATAGTAAGATATTTTGTCTTTTTACGGTTTTCTTTTCTAGGTGATCAGCAGCAGTTGGAGGTATTTTCCAGTTTGTATTTAGGTCATTACCAAAAAGAGTTTTTAGCTGGGATACATGAGATTAAGGTAAAATACTTGGGCTCACTGACTCAGCTTGAAACAATTACCACCCTGACCATTGAGGGAAAAGAATGGCTGTTGATTGCCAAAATGAGTTGCAAAGGCCCCTGGTATTGGTTGGCGGGACTGGATTTTAAAGTTTCAGAAATTACTTTGCGACCCAAAAATGAAGCAGATTCTGAAATGGTACTGGAAGGCAGCCTCCAGCAATCCTTTGTGTCCAGGCTCCGTTGTACCTGGAAGGCTTTGGCTAAAAAGCAAAATGGAGGCAGGGGGGGCATGAGATTAAAATTTAACCTGATAAAAAAAATGATGCAACATGAAGTTTGAAAAAAAGCCCATGGTCAATTGGTACGATCCAAAGCAATTGGCTTTCACGGCAGTTAAGACAGTTTTGTCATCTGTATTTGGGAATTTTGCCGACAGGAGGGAGCTGCAAGCTGCTTTGGATAAAGAAACCAAATTTTACGATTATTCTCACAAGGAGGAGTTGTGGGTAGACTTTATTTCTGACCTGGGAGATGGGTTTAACCCTACGTATACCCTGGCTGAACTCCTTTCCAGGGATGCCCTTACTTTGAGGGGAAAACGGTTAAAGCGAGGGGATGTATTGATTATGGGTGGAGATGAAGTTTATCCTACCCCTGAAAAAATTGAATACGATAACCGCCTGAGAGGCCCCTATATAGCTGCATTTCCCAAAATAGAAAATGATCCAGACCGTCCCGATGTTTTTGCTGTTCCGGGTAACCATGACTGGTACGACGGATTGACCAATTTTTTGAGGTTATTTACCCAAAAAAGGTCGTTTGGAAATTGGCAAACCCGGCAGAGCAGAAGTTATTTTGCTTTAAAATTACCCCATGATTATTGGATTATTGCCATTGACGTACAATTGAATGCAGACATTGATTATCCTCAGATCTGTTACTTTAGAGAAATTGCCCAAAAACATTTAAATGAGAGGAGCAAAATCATATTATGCACTTCTGAGCCATCCTGGGTTTACAAATCCTTTGACGCCAAAAATGAATCTTTTGACCGCCTGGAATTCTTTATCCAATGGGTCCTTTTTGGAAAGGGTGAAAAAAACTATGAAGAAAAGAATAAAACCATCCAGATTAAGGCGGTGTTGACGGGGGATTTGCACCACTACGCCCGCTATGAATCAAAGGATAGCAAGGGTGAACCTTGTCAATTGATTACCGCAGGAGGAGGGGGAGCCTTCATGCATCCAACCCATACCCTGAAGCAGGAAATTTCTGGAATTGATGGGAAAACCCATGAATTGAAAAAGGTTTTTCCTTCAAAAAGCACCTCGGTAAATTTGAGTATGCTAAATTTACTTTTCCCTTATTTCAGCCTTACCATGCTTTCTTTCTTCGGCTTTTTTCATGTTTTCACTTCCTGGGTTTTACAAACCAAGGTTTACTCGGGAGCCTCGCTAATGGAAAAGATGAGTGAATTGAGTCTCTTTGATGGACAAGCTGCTGATTTTTTCTATTTGATCATACAAGGCATAAGTCATCACCCGGGTGCATTGTTCTTGAATATTTTGCTCTTTGCAGGCATAGTGATATTTACGGACGTTAAGTCCGGAGGTAAAAACTGGAATTACCTGGCAGGGCTGATCCACGGGATGCTTCATTTGGTCAATTTTTATTTTCTACTTTGGCTTTTTTCCTATATTAACCTTAACCAATTGGGTCTTGGGATAAATGAACCCCGGCAAGTAATCCTATTTACTGCTGAAATGGTCCTTGCGGGAGGGATTATAAGTGCGGTTTTGTTTGGGTTTTACCTGACTTTCAGTGTAGTGATATTAAAAAACCATATTACAGAAGCCTCTTCTTCCTACCGCTGGGAGGGATATAAGAATTTCCTCCGGTTTTCAGTGAATAGCGAAGGAATCACCATTTTTCCGGTAGGCGTAAAAAAGGTAGTAAGCAATTGGGAAAATGTAGGAACAGCTGAAAAGCCCCGCTTTGAAGGAGGGGATATAAATTATGATTTGATTGAGGACCCTATATACATCAAAAATGAAAAAGTTAGCTAAACCTTTGACTTCCATTAAACCCTATTATGACTATGTGGTAATAGGTTCTGGGTATGGCGGTAGCATTGCCGCTTCGAGGATGTCCCGGTGTGGGCAGTCTGTCTGCCTCCTGGAAAAAGGAAAGGAATTTTTACCGGGTGAATTTCCACAAACATTGTTTCAGGCATCGAAAGAGATGAATTTTGTAGGTGGAAAGACTGTCAATCTGGAAAAGAACGGCCTGTACGAATTTACCATGGGAAGTGGTATCAATGTGTTCAAAGGTTGTGGCTTGGGAGGTACTTCCCTTGTGAATGCCAACGTTTCTATTGAACCTGAACCCAGGGTAATGGAAGACCCCGCCTGGCCCAATGCACTGAGAACAGACATGCCTTCTTTTGAATTGGGGATAAAACGGGCCTGGGCAATGTTAAAGCCCAATCCCTATCCTGAGAATAAAAATGGATATCCGAAATTGCAAAAAACGGAAGCCATGCGTAAATCTGCAGCCCACATGTCTGCCCCCTTTCGCCTATTGGATATCAATGTAAATTTCGAGGATCAGACCAACCATGTTGGGATCAGGCAGGCCAAATGTACCAATTGTGGAGATTGCGTTACCGGTTGCAATATTGGGGCGAAAAATACCACCGCCATGAATTATTTACCGGATGCCTATAATCATGGAGCAGAAATTTTTACTGAAATCAATGTCCGGTACATAAAGAAAAAGGGAGCCTTCTGGCAAGTATATTATCATCCCATTGGTATCGGGAGAGATCATTTCGATGCCCCTTTGTTGTTTGTACAGGCCAAAAATGTAATACTGGGAGCTGGTTCCCTCGGTTCCACTGAAATTCTCCTCAGATCCGCAAAAATGGGACTGGAGGTTTCTAAGAAATTAGGCCAAAGATTTACCGGAAATGGCGACGTGTTGGGATTTGGGTATAACAATGAGCACCGCATCAACGGCATTGGCCTCGGGAAAAAAGGTACGGAAAGCATTGCCGACGTGGGTCCCTGCATTACCAGCGTCATAGATTTGAGGGAAAGGGAGGATTTGGAAGCTGGCATGACACTGGAGGAAGGGACCATACCTGGTCCCATCAGGGGAATCATGCCAAAAGCACTTATTGCTTTTTCCAGACTTGCCGGTAAAGACACAGATCGGGGCATCATGGATTACCTGAAGGAAAAATGGCGGGAAATCCGAAGCTTGTTTTTGGGTCCCTTTCATGGAGCGCTTGCCAGGACACAAGTTTACCTGGTGATGACCCATGATGATGGAAATGGGGTCCTGAAAATGGATGAAACGGACAAATTAAACATCAGTTGGCAGGGAGTAGGGAAGCAAGAGATTTTTAAAAAGGTAAATGGTGAAATGTACAGTGCCACTGAAGCGCTTGGCGGGACAAAGATTCCCAATCCCACCTGGAATGAGTTGATGAACTATGATTTGGTAACGGTGCATCCCCTGGGTGGATGTGGTATGGCAGACCATGCAGCCTTGGGGGTGGTAGACCACAAAGGACAGGTTTTTGCCGGACAGGAGGGAGAAGAACTGCATGAAGGATTGTATGTCATGGATGGGGCGGTCATTCCCCGGCCGGTGGGCACCAATCCCTTGCTCACCATAAGTGCCCTGGCGGAAAGGAGCTGCCAGTTGATTGCTGATGAAAAAGGATATCAGCTGGATGATGGCTTTTCAAATGTGCCAGAAGGTCCTGACAACCCTCCTTCGCTGGAAACAGGCGTACAATTTACCGAATCAATGAAAGGTTTCTTTGGTATGGGGGAAACGGAAGACTTTGAATCCGGATTTTCCAGGGGTAAGAAAGATAATTCTCCCTTCGAATTTACCCTGACCATTCAGACAGAAGACATTCAGGAATTTGTACAGCAGGAGAATCATCCGGGCAAAATGATTGGGACCATGCTGGCACCTGCCCTTTCTGAAAAACCAATGAGTGCCTATAATGGTGTTTTCAATCTTTTTATCATTGATAAATCCGATGACTCCAGAAAGAAAATGAATTATACTGCTGAATTGTTGAGTGAAGAAGGGAAAAGCTATTACTTTGAAGGATTTAAGGATGTATTTAATGACCATGTGGTGGATGCCTGGAAGGATACTACAACGCTGTTTATCTCAGTATATGAAGGAAAGAACTCCCAAGGACCATTGTTAGGAAAAGGAAAATTAGTGATCAAAGTGGCTGATTTATTGCGGCAATTGCGAACCGTAAAAGCCATCCATCCCAAAAGCAAAGGTGATGGAATCTCGGCCATAGCTACCTTCGGTAAATTCTTTGCTGGGAATGTTTATGAAACCTACTTTAGTTTTAAGTAAAAGAAGGCATCAGGTTATTGAAATTTCTCCGTCAGGCTGGATTTACTTTCCCATTTTTCCGCAAACCAGGACTTGGTTTTGGTTAAAAAATCTCTTCCATGATAGGTTTTGTGGGAGGAATAGAGCGTACTGAGGTACTGTTTCAGCATTTCTTTCTGATCCTGGCTTAGATTTGAGGAGGAGCTGGGATTGTTCCGTAAAGCAGGGAAATCATTGGTGGATTTAAAAATTACCATGCTATCCAGGGATAGCTGTGACCCTTCGGGCAATGCATCATTGGCAAATATATCCGGTAGGGTAACCTGATCCAAAGGAACATTGATTTTAAAAAGTCCCTCGTTTTTCCTGGTATCTAAAAGCCAAAACCCTTCCGGATCAGCAGACAGACTTTGAACAGTATCCATCTGCCCAATGGTTTCTATGGTGTTTTTCTGAGAGATCCATTGCTCAAATTTTACCGGATTGTACCTCAGCGGACTCATGAGTTGGTACAAGCTGTCCCTTAAGTCTGGCTGAGGCTGAAAATACTCAAAAACCACTCCTTCCCGATGAAAAGAAACATTTTTGATCCGATTGAGAGGTTTTTCCATACTTTTCCATGCTTCCAGGGAAGTGGAATCTACTGAAAATGAGCCTATGGGTATGTTCTCCTTAAACAACTGGTATAAACCTTCGCTATATAATGCCTGAAACCACAGGCTGTCATTTTTTGACCAAAGTTGTATGGATTGGTTATCTATTAACTCAGGGCGGGCATGTTTTTTTATGTCCCTCCACTCCGTTGAATCAATCAATGAATCCCTGGTGATCTTGTACCAAAAGGTAGAATAAAAATTATAGGGCAAGGCATGGGCTTCAAACTCCAATTGCTGTACCTGCGCTATCATTTGTATAAGGGTATTCCATTTATTTTCGGCCAGGTTCCTGTTGTTGTACCGGTCCTCGGACGCAGCCCTCAGGGAGTCGATGGAAGTCAGCTCCTGTTTAATCGTTTTTTCAAATTGTACGGCCTCCTCGTAACTGATGTATCGGTCCGCGTTAATTTCTTTGGTTAATTGAATGATTTTGTCATGGTGGAAAATGACCTTTTTTATTTCTTTACCGGTCAGCAATGAAAATAGACGACTTAGGGTTTCAGCCCCATTTTTTTCAGCCTGCTCAATTATCCCGGCATTGCGGGCATTGGTTTTTAGCTTTTGAACAGCATAAATTTTTACTTTTCTACTGTCTTTAAAATCAACCTTGCCATTGTAGGTCAGGATATCAAACCCGGGGATTCCCTTTTCCGGAATAAACCAGGGATTGATATCTGAATTGAGGACCTGTGGTGCCAGTCCAAAAAAATGGAGTTCGCCCATATCCTCATTGAAATGATACATGCTTTGATCCAAATCGTTAAAATCAAACCCTGCCTTGACGGTTCCCCGACCAATGATGGCCAGCTTTTTCCTGGACTCCCTTCGTGATAAGTTTGATAGTCTGTTTTCAAAAAAATCAGTGACAAATCCATCAGGTTGCCACCAATCGTTTTCAGGCCTTTCGTACCATCCCATGAGGACTTGTCTGGCTTGCTTATCGGAAATGGAGTTGCCGGAACGGATGATCCCAGCTTCCAGGCCGATGAAATGAAACACCTCATCATACAAGGCCATTTGACTGGTATTGGCCCAATCTTCCAGGAAATAGAGTTTTTCAAGTATATTTTTCTGATTGACTGGATCGATAAGTAACCTTTTTCTTTCCCTGCGATTGAGACTATTGTCTTCATTTCCAATGGATAGCCTGTTTTCAGCTGAAAGTGTGTGAAAGTTTCTCAGGTTTTCCAGAGCAGTTTTTATATCCTGATACATGTATTCTGCCTGGGATCTGATATCTTCTTCCTCCAGCAGATTGATTTGGGCCTCATCTATGGATGCCAGCACTTCCCCATAGTACTCCGCGGTAATCATTTCACCAACTTCACGGATTTCAGAAACAATGTTTGCTGTAGGCTGTAGTTCAGGTTTTCCTCCGAAAATATGCAGTGGGTTCCACCAAAAAAGCAACACAACCAATGCTCCCACCAAAAGGATTTCCAAAATAAACCGGCCGCTATGGAGGATTTGCCTAATCATGGGTTCATCAGGTTATCGGGACTGTTTACTTGACGGATTAAAAGGGAATCATTTTCAAATTGGATATAGATTTCTTCAAACTCAAAACTTTTAAGAACCATTTGAATGAGTTCGCGGGCATGGTTTTGACTGGTGCTTACCAATCCCATATAAGGCAGGTTATCCCTGATATCCATTTCAGCCATTCTAAAGAAGGTTTCCTGATCTTCCAGGTTGATTTCATTAAGAAACCGCTCAGGGTTGGAAATCAAAGTGTCTTCAACAAAGTCTTCGGGTGGATAGGAAAAATTAAGCACTTCAATGGGAGGTAATTTCAAGGTTATTTTCTTACCCTGTATAAGGATGTCCTCTTCGCTGATCTTATCCAGGTTAATGCCGGTTTTTATCTTTGCCCTGGAATAGGCCAGGAAGGAGGCTTCATTAAGCGGAATGAATAAGATGTTTTTCGTTTTTTTTCCAAAAACAACTTTATCCACCACGAATTCGGAAACCACCAAATCACTTGCCTGTTGAATTTTCCCTATGACCAGGCCTCTTTCATCCTTTTCACAAGCAGTAAAAGAAAGGATTAGAAGGCAGCCAATTGCTATAACTTTCCATTTCAAGTCAACCATGTGCCTTCTTTTTTGAATTTTTCGTAGTGATTTTTCATTTTGATATGGTATTGATTGACTTTATATCCGCTCCCGTTGTATCCATATGCGAAAGACTCCCAGTCGTAATTGTCCTGCACTTCTTCGGATATATAATCTATCAATGCCTTTCCCCGGACTTTCTTGGATTTAATGAACTCCAGAAAATCCAAAAAATGAAAATATTCTGATTCATGTTGGCGTTCCTCAAATTCAGCCGGACTTTTGTACTTTCTACCCTTGATGTGATGTTCCAGGTTTTCTCCCAGAATCTGAAAAAGGCCCCAGGAAGTAGCATAAATCGCTGCTTTGGGATCAATATTCCTGGCTTCATTCAGGCGGTCATATTCACCGGCACCTACCCGGTAATGCTTTCTCGTCCACTTTTTATAAATAATGTGTTCTTTTCCCTGGCTCAAGGTTTTGGGATCTTTGCCGAATTTTTCCAGCCAATACCAAAACTTATGCCCTTCAAAGAGGATTTTCGCCCTGCCATCATGAAGGTGACCCCTTCCGGCTGATTCTACGGTTACGATGGCCTTGATTACTGGCAGGCTGATTTTGATTTTATCCCGCTGCTCCAATTCATCCAAAGCAAGCCGGATATCCATATCACTTAAAATTTTACTGTTGACATTGTCTTTGATTTGCACGTATTCCTCCCTATACATCAAATCTTCCTGCTTATTATCAAATGAGGTGGATAAAGATATCCGTTGGTCAGTCAATTCACTTTTGGATGTTTCCTCCTTTTGCTCAAAGCCTGCATCCTCCATTGAAAAAAGACTATTGTCCATATCCAAACTACTTAATGGGTGGGCTGGTGCATCGCTTTTGGTAGTAGCAGTAGTACGTGGAGATTTGCTTTCCTCCCCTTCATTTTCTTCAGGACGATCTCTTGGCACCCACCTGTTTTGCAAGTATTTGAGTGATTTATCCCCAAAATAAAAGGCAATCATCATTAGAAAAGCTGTTTCAAAGAATTCAAATTGCTGACTCAGCAAGGCGGCATCCACTCCCGTATATTGGGTTCCAAAGCTTACGATCAGTAATGCCATGCCGCCCATTAACAAAGTAAATGCGATCATTCCCCGCACCGTTCCGGGAGGAAGCCCAAAGGTCTGGCTCCGATAGGGATTGTGATCAGGCATGGACATTTCAGAAGCCTTTACAGGCAAACCCTGACTGTACCGGTCCTTTGCATCGTATATCCGCTGCCAATCCTGGTCTGTCAGTCCATAATTGATGTTGTAATGGTAAACAGACCACATAAAATAAATCAGGAATAAAGCGATCCATACAACAGAGGTGGCCAAGCCCACTGCCTGGAAAAGATTATCATACTCCACATAGACGAAAAAGGCTCCCAGGATACCAAAAATCACTAAAACGGAGGATAATATGACGGTACCTTTAAAAAAGAAAGTATGGTACGGGTTGAAATTTGGATTTCTGTCCTTTGTTTTTGGACCAAAATACCTGGCCAATAGGCCATAAATAAATATTAATGCAGTCACAATTACCAATCCCGAACCCAGTAATTGATTGGTTGTTTCCATACCAGGGACAATAAATAGGAGTACTGCCAACATGATAAGTAGTATTGACCCAATATGGATGTACAAATATTTTCTTTCTGAAATACCTTTGTTTTTTTCCAGGGGACCCTTATTGTTTTCTTTATCCGTTTCCATAGTTACTGTCAGTGTCTGTAAAATGAATTTATTCAGGTCTGGGGGACAGCCTGTAAATGTTTTGTTTTTATGGTAGCCCTTTTCACCCAGCTTTCATCTAAAATCTGGATGCTGAGGGGTGTATTGGAACTTACTCTTGGATATATGGCTTGATAAAACCGTTCGTAGGCCTTTTGGGAATGAGTCACCATTTTTTCTTTAGATGCTGTATTGACTCCGTCAGCCAATAATATACATCCCCGGGTATCCTGATGCGTATTGCCAATATGAATGTAAACCAGGTCATAGTTCGGGATATTTTTAATTTCAATGTGGTATTCAAACCAGGGGAATCGCTTGCGGTATCTTTGGGTTAATTCGGTTAAATTCTGGTTATAGGACAAGGGGTACCTGCCTTCGGGAATTCGGGTATTGCCGGAAATCTTTTCATCCCTGTGGGTATCCTCCAGGGTATAGGCAAAAAAGCGCCCATCAATAAACAGCAAGCCCAGTGTGGTGAGTCCGTCATCCAGGTACCTCAATACGGTAAGGTCTGATTGAGAAAGACCTTCTTCCTCATGCTGAACTTTACTGAGCAATCTCTCCAGGCTGGAAATATCAGGTTCTTTCTGATTCAGCTGCGTTAGGGGAACCCCGGTCTGGGTTGCCTTTTTTTCTTCAAGGACTACTGACCGGGAAGGGCCTTGCCCGCTAAATAATTCTTTTATGGATTGGGCACCTTTTCTTAGGAAATAAATCACATAACCTATAAATCCAACCACCCACATCCAAATATTTTCCAAAGACCGGGGATTGTATATAAAGAAAGCAATGACCAGAACCACCAAACCTAGCAGCAGAAGTCCTAAAAACCTGTTCATTTGGCATATTTTAGTTATAGGGCAAAAGAAAAATAATGTTGGTTTTATTGGTATCAAAATTTAATTATTAAAAATAGAAGTTCAAAAAAATTATTTGCCTTTTTTTAAAAAAAATATGCCGCTGGGAATAAATAGATTTTTGGGTTTTGGGCTTTGGTAAATTAGATCAATTATAGATAACTGTTTTTCAGGCTTCATTTTGCATCATTTCTATATTTGCCATTAAATTTTCTCTGATTTTTATTAAATTCCAACCAAAATTAAAAGCTATAGTCTTTGATAACTGTCTATCAATTAAAGATTTCTAAAATCCTGGCAAGTTATCCCAGCATATAACCATTGAAATAGCAATCAATTGAATTACAACTGATAAAACTTTAAATTCAAAAATTAACATTAAGAAAAAAATGGCTAACTACAAACTTCAAATCAACGGAAAAAGCTATGAGGTGGATGTCGATGAAGACACCCCTTTATTGTGGGTTCTCCGTGACAACCTCGGGCTGGTCGGGACCAAGTATTCCTGTGGCATTGCCCAATGTGGTGCTTGTACCGTGCATATCAATGATGAAGCAGTAAGGTCTTGTGTCTTACCCATTTCTGCCGTAAAGGATGATAAGGTGACTACCATAGAGGGGTTGTCAGAAAAGGGAGATCATCCGGTGCAACAGGCATGGGAAGAGGTGGATGTGGCACAGTGTGGCTACTGTCAGGCAGGTCAGATCATGACTGCTGCGGCACTACTCAAAAAGAATGCGGCACCTAGTGATGAAGAAATTGTGGAAGGTATGAATGCCAATATTTGCAGGTGCGGTACCTATCACAGAATCAAAGAGGCAGTAAAGTTGGCATCAGCTAAAACCAAATAACCATGGAAAAAGGATTGAAAACAAATAGAAGAGATTTCTTGAAAATTGCTGCCACTGCAGGCGGTGGACTTTTGATTGGGTTTAACTGGTCTGGTTGTGATTCCCCTAAAATGAAGGTGGTCAGTGATGAGGAAGTGTTGAACAGTGCCTTGAATTTCAATAGTTATTTATCTATTTCACCTACAGATCATGTGGTTATATATTCGCCCAACCCAGAGCTGGGTCAGAATATCAAAACTTCATTTCCGATGATCGTAGCCGAAGAACTGGATGTTGACTGGTCTAAGGTAAGGGTGCAACAAGCTTTCCTGGATACTGAAAAATATGATCGTCAGGTGACGGGAGGCTCAGGAGCCATGCCACACTCCTGGGAAAGATTACGAACTGCCGGAGCTACGGCAAGGCAAATGCTGATGGAAGCGGCTGCCAAACGGCTGGGGGTTTCCATAGACGATTTGAAAACGGAAAATGGGCAGGTAATTCATGGGTCGAAAAAATTAACCTATGGAGAATTGGCAAATGAAGCTGCACTTGGTCCGGTTCCGGAAAATGTAAAACTGAAAAACATCAATGATTTTAAAATCATTGGTACGCCGGTAAAAAATGTGGACAACAAGGCCATGTTTACCGGGCAGCCGTTGTATGGCCTGGACATTTACCGGGAGGGAATGGTACATGCCATGATTCAGCGTCCTCCTTTTGGCATGAAGCTAAAATCAGTAGATGCTGAGGCCGCCAAAAAAATCAAAGGCGTGAAAGATGTGGTTACCTTTAAGGAAAACGTAGCCATTATTGGGGAAGCTACCTGGCCTTTGATGAAAGCCAGGAAGCAGTTAAAAGTACAATATGAACCTGTAGACGGTAAACTCGAATCCACTGCCTACCACAACCAGGTATTTGATGACATGTTGAATACTGGAAAAGGAGACATCAAGCGACAGGATGGGGATGTAAATGCGGCTTTTAGTACCGCTGCCAAGGTGGTAAAAAGTGAGTATCAATGTCCGTTTTTATCCCATAGTCCGATGGAACCCATGAACTTTTTTGCCCATGTAAAAGCCGATGGGGTAGAATTGGTAGGTCCTACACAAACCCCGGACCGGGCAAGAAATGCAGCGGCTGAGATCTGCGGTGTTTCACCAGACAAGGTGACTGTGGAGATGACCCGTTTGGGAGGCGGATTTGGTAGAAGACTTAGGGCCGATTTTGTTGAAGAAGCGGTAGAATTATCAAAAATGCTCAATGCACCAGTGAAATTGACCTGGTCCAGAGAAGATGATATTACCGGTGGTGCCTATCGTCCTGCCGTGAAATACAGGTTTGAAGCAGCTCTGGATAGCGATAACAAGCTGGTTGGGTACAAATTGAGAGGTGTTGGGATCAATGCTGGCAATTGTACCCGGGAGAATAACTTTCCTTCAGGATCGGTAGAGAACCTTTTGATAGAGTCACTGGAGTATAAATCTCCGATTACTACCAATGCCTGGCGGGCACCCATCACCAACTTCCTCGCTTTTGCGGAGCAGTCCTTCTTAGACGAAGTAGCTGAAGCTGCCGGAAAAGACCCGGTGGCATTCCGGTTAGAATTATTGGATAGAGCAAAATCCAACCCTGTAGGAGAGATCCATTACGACATAGACAGGATGAAGAAAGTAGTAGAAACTGTGGCGGAAAAATCCGGATGGGGTAAAAAGCAGGGTGTTTCCCAAGGTATTAGTGTGTATTTTTCCCACAGATCTTATGTTGGCCAGGTGGCCGAGGCCAGAATGGTCAACGGAGCACCTGTTTTGGATAAAATATATGCTGTGACCGATTGTGGCATAGTGGTCAATCCTACGGGAGCTGATCAGCAGGTAAGAGGGGGAATGGTAGATGGAATGGGACATGCCATGTTTACCAACATGACCTTTACCGATGGCATTTCAGACCAGAAAAACTTTGATTCTTACCGATTGATCAAAATGAAGGAGATTCCTGAAATAGAAACCCATTTTATCAAAAATGGAATAGATCCTACAGGGCTGGGAGAGCCGGCATTGCCACCTACGGGCGGAGCCATAGCCAATGCCATTTACAAGGCCTCCGGAAAAAGGGTAAGGAATCAGCCTTTTATGGAGCAGGAAGAAATGAAAAATGTCAAATTGGGCGATCCTGCCTGAAAGTAAGTGTTTTATTAGAATATCAAAGGCGAAAACAGGGTGTTTTCGCCTTTTTTTCTCATTGCATAGGCAAGCCGGAATCTCTGTCATCACCTACTTCCAAAACCTCGGTGACCACATATTCACTTGCCCCTCTCCAGGGGATGGGGTTTAGATATTCCTTATACCTGAGCTCTACAAATTTTCCTCCTGACCTTTCCAGTATCATAGATACGGAATCACCTTCAATTGCACTAAACCTGAATTCATTGCTTTGCAAGGCACCGGGGTTTGGGCTTTGAAACCCATCCTGAACCAGACGGCCTTCCCAGGTCTTGAAAATAAATCCCTTTTTTTCAAAATAATTCAAATTACCGGCTTTTACTCCTTCGGCAAAAACGAAATAGTACCTCCACCAAAAAACTCCGGCAAGGATAATGACCAGCAGAACGATTCCAGGGCCGATAAATTTTTTCATAAGCTTAAAATTGAAGTTATAAGGCATTAAATATAAGAATAAATCCCAATTTTTGTATATTCAGACTTTATTGGATAAAACCCCAGACTATGAGTACTACACTAATTATCGTTATTGTTGCCGTACTAATCGGTATTTTCATTGTTTCACTTTATAATAAACTGGTTGCTTATAAGAATAACCGGGAAAATGCCTTTGCTGACATTGATGTGCAACTCAAACAAAGACATGACCTTATTCCACAGTTGGTGAGCAGTGTAAAAGGATACATGGAACATGAAGCAGGGGTCCTGACCCGGGTTACCGAAGCAAGGTCCAGGGCAATGAAAGCTTCTACCATTGATGGTAAAATCGCCGCAGAACAGGAATTAGGTGCCGCCCTGCAAGGATTACAGATCCAGGTGGAGGCCTATCCGGATCTAAAAGCCAACACCAACTTTTTACAACTCCAAAATGAGATATCTGATGTGGAGAATAAACTGGCCGCCGCCAGGAGGTATTTTAACTCGGCTACCAAGGAATACAATGTTGCCGTGCAAAGCTTTCCTTCCAACCTGATCGCCGGCATGTTTGGTTTTCATACCGAAACGATGTTTGATGTAGGAAATGCGGAAAGAGAAAGATTGGACCAGGCGCCTGAAATAAAATTTTAACCCATAAATGGCTACTTATATTGGGATTCAGACCCAAATCAGAAGAAATAATATGCGGTCTGTTTTGCTATTGCTGGGCTTTCCGCTGTTAATTCTGGCAGCGGTATATGCCTTTCTATATTTTACCCTACCTCCGGAGAATACCAATGCTTCCATTAATGATATTTTCCTGGATACCATCCCCGGCGTATTGATTGCAGTGGCCATTTGGTTTGTGATTGCCTTTTTCTTTCATACAAAAATGATCAGCGGTGCGGCAGGAGCTAAACCTTTGGAAAGAAAGGAAAACATGCGGGTGTACAATTTGGTAGAAAACCTGTGCATTAGCAAGGGCATGAGGATGCCAAAGGTAAACATCATAGAAGACCAGGCACTAAATGCTTTTGCCAGTGGGATCAATGAAAAAACCTATACGGTAACCTTAACCAGGGGGATTATCAATGAGCTCAATGATGAAGAACTGGAAGGGGTCATTGCCCATGAATTGATGCACATTCGCAATAAGGATGTAAGGTTGCTGATCATCTCCATTATTTTTGTGGGAATCTTCTCTTTTATTGCTCAGATTCTTTTCAGAAGTATGCTGTACGGTGCCGGACGGAGAAGGGGTAAAAATGACAACCGGGCCATGCTGATCGCCATGGTGATTGCCTTTATTGCATTTCTGTTGAGCATGCTGTTTAGGTTTGCCATTTCCAGGAAAAGAGAATACATGGCCGATAGCGGTGCTGCTGAGATGACCAAAAAACCCTGGGCGCTGGCGGCTGCATTGAAGAAAATCTCCGGAAACTACCGGGTTCAATCGGTTAAAAGTGATGATGTTGCCGAATTGTTTATTGAAAACCGACCCGATAAATCATCCGGTATTTTATCAGCCATTACCGGCTTGTTTGCAACTCATCCACCCATAGAAAAAAGGATAGAAGTATTAGAGCAATTTTAACACAAAAATGGTCAGCATAAAGACTAGTGGAAAATGGATTTTATAGATTATTACAGCCTACTGGAAATACCCAAAACGGCCAGTCAGGAAGAAATAAAAAAAGCCTATAGGAAACTGGCCAGGAAATATCATCCTGATCTCAATCCTGATGACAAGGAATCGCAAAAAAAGTTTCAAGCCATCAATGAAGCGAATGAGGTCCTGAGTGATCCGGAAAAAAGGAAAAAGTACGATCAATTTGGGAAGGACTGGAAACATGCCGAAGCCTATCAGCAAGGAGGAGCTCAGCAGGGTCAGGGAAGGAGCAGATCGCAGCAATACAGTGCCGAGGATTTTGAACAGGCATTTGGGCAGGGAGGATTTTCCGATTTTTTCGAGTCCCTTTTTGGAGGAAGCGGTAGCAGATCAGAGTCCAGGATTCGATTTAAAGGACAGGACCTCAATGCCAGCCTGGAATTACCTTTAAGGGAGGTTTATAAAACACATAAGCGCACCTTGGATATCAATGGCAAAAAAATAAGACTGACCATCCATGCCGGAATAGAAGATGGACAAACCATTAAAATCAAGGGGCATGGGGGGGAAGGAGTCAATGGGGGGCCAAAAGGTGATCTCTACATTACTTTTAAGATTTTACCAGATCCTACCTACAAAAGAGAAGGAAAGGATTTGTTTAAAACTGAAAAGCTGGATTTATATACGGCCGTTCTGGGAGGGGAAATCATCGTAGAGACGCTTAATGGCAAGGTTAAATTGAATATCCCTCCGGGTACCCAGAATGGTACCAAGGTAAAATTGAAAGGAAAAGGCTTCCCCCGATATAAAAATGAAGGGCTTTTTGGAGATTTATTTTTAACTTATCATATCAAAATTCCGAAAAACCTTAGCGAAGAAGAAAAAAAGCTGTTTACTCAATTGGCAAACCTGAAAGCACATGAATAACCCGGACGAATCTTATATACCCATTGATTTGTTTTGTAAAACCTGTGGGGTAGAAATCGCTTTTGTACAAAAACTATCTGATTATGGCCTTTGTGAAGTGGTGATAGTAGAAGAGAAAAGCTATATTCTGCCGGATCAGGTATCAGATTTGGAAAAGCTATCCAGATTGCATTACGAAATGGAAATCAACTTAGAAGGTCTTCAGGCCATTGTCCACTTACAGGAAAAAATCAAGGCATTGAAGGAAGAAGTGGATTTATTGCAGAGAAAACTTGACCGGCATCAATAATGGAAGTTAAAAAAGTAGGTCGTACCAGGCTCGAACTGGTGACCTCTGCCCTGTCAAGGCAGCGCTCTGAACCAACTGAGCTAACGACCTGATTCTTGCCTGCAATATTACAGGATTAAGGTTGAATAGGCAACATTAAGATTCCAAAATTATCAAATACCGTAAAAAATGCGAAAAGGCTCAGTATTCCACCTATCATTTACGATTGTATTCCTGGTTTTTTCTTTAAGTATTTTCCATTTTGGCAAAGCCCAAAGCTTGAAAGCAGCAGTGGTGAAAACCGATATCACCCCTGAAGACAGTCAATGGCTGCTAGGGTATGGTCCCCGTAAGTCTACAGGTGTACACGATAAAATTTACCACAAGGTTTTGATTTTGGATGATGGGGATGACACTTTTTGTCTGATATCCTCGGATATTTGCCTGGTGTCTCCGGCCGAATACGATCGGGTAGCGGAAAAGATCCACAGTAGGTTTGGTATACCCGTATTGAATATCTGGTGGACAGTTACCCATACGCATTCCGCTCCTGAAGTTGGGCCTCCGGGTTTGCCAGAAGCCTTTATGGGTGATCGGTATGAACACGAGTGGGACAGAGAGTATACCCAAATGGTCGAAAATAAGATGTTGGAAGCCATAGAAGAAGCACTCAGCAACCTTGAACCTGCCAAATTGGGATTGGGTTGGGGATTTTCCCAGGCAAACATCAACCGCAGGGCGATAGATGAATCTGGAAAGGCTTCCCTGGGTTTGAATCCTGACGGACCGGTAGACCGGAAAATCGGGCTGATCCGGATAGATAAAATGGATGGTAGCCCTTTGACCCTAGTTTCCAATTATGCCATACATGGCACTGTATTGGGTCAGGAACATACGGCCATCAGTGGAGATGCCCCGGGTATTGTAGCCGAATATGTAGAAGAAAAAATAGGTGTCCCCATGCTGTTTATCAATGGTGCCGCCGGAAATATTGCTCCCATTTATAGTGTTTACCCCAACCCGGCAGCGGGACATCTGAGCCAATTCAAAGTTTTATTAGGGGATAAAATCCTGGATGCTTATCAGGGAATTGGAAACCTGTCCGAAAAAATAGACCTGCAGACTTCTGCCCTTACAGTGACTACCCCCAGGAAAGATGGACTTTCCTGGCCTTCAGATCTGGAAAAGTACACGAATAATGATGCCGCAGGTAATCCGCAAGTCCTGTTACCGGTGCGGTTTTTAAGAATCAATCAAACTGCCGCCTTGTGGAGTGCTCCATTGGAACTCTTTTGTGAATTGTCCAACGAAGTTCGTCAGGATTCTCCTTTTCCCTTTACCTTTTATTATGGGTATAGCAATGGTTGGCTGGGTTATTTGCCCACGGCAGCAGCCTATGCCCATGGTGGATACGAAGTAGAGAGGGTAAATGCTTTTACTCCAAGAGCCGGTGATGACCTGATCTCCGCTGTTTCTTCTTTTTTAATGGGATGGTTGTCCGAAAAAAAATGAATAGCTTGTTACTATTATGAGAAACGTACTATTTCATCTACCAGCATTCCTGTACCTACTGACGGTAGTGAGCGCCTGCCAAAATGAAAATTCTCCTGCGGATCTTCCGGCTGGTTTTGAATTGGACGAGCGGTTTCAGATGGAGTTAATTGCAGCTGAACCCTTAGTGGCAGATCCTGTTGACATGTGCATCGATGGAAAGGGAAGGGTGTTTGTGGTAGAAATGCACGGCTACCCCCTGGATGTAAGTGGCAGTGGAAAGGTAAAACTTTTGGTAGATACCGACGGGGATGGAGTCATGGATCAGCATACGGTATTTGCCGATAGTCTCATCTTGCCTACGGGCATCATGGCTTGGAAAAAGGGGGTGTTGGTTACAGACCCTCCACATGTACTTTACCTGGAGGATACCAATGAGGATGGAATAGCAGACAAGCGCGAGGTGATTTTAACAGGTTTTGCCCGCTCCAATCCCCAACATAATGTAAATAGTCCCCGCTATGGTTTGGACAACTGGATTTACCTGGGCCATGAACCGGCCGTTACTACGGTAATGTTTACGGAAAAATTGGGTGATAAAGGCAGTGAAATCCACTTTCCATTTCTCCCGGAAGGACCCCAACTGCCCGTCAACGCCGGTGGCAGAAGCATTCGATTCAAGCCGGATGGATCCGGATTGGAACGCTTGGCAAGCCGGACGCAATTTGGCCATGCCACGGATAAATGGGGAGAACGATTTCTGATTAACAACAATAACCATTTGATTCACGAAGTGCTTCCGGCCAGGTATTTGGGTAAAAACCCCTTTTTCCCGATTAGCAATGTCACCCAATCCGTATCCGATCACGGTAATGCCGCCGAGGTGTATCCCATCACGGATAATCCCGAACATCAGCTCTTGACAGATATCGGAGTCATGACTTCAGCCTGTGGAATCACCCCTTATTTGGGTGGGGCATTCCCCGAACCATTTGATCAGGTGATCTTTACGGCAGAACCCGTTAGTAATCTGGTTCATGCAGACATTTTGCAGGACAAGGGAGCCACCTTCACCGGCAGCCAATTATACACTCGAAGTGAATTTCTTCGATCCCGGGATGCCTGGTTCAGGCCGGTTAATATGTATCTGGGGCCGGATGGCGCCTTGTACTTGCTGGACTATCACCGAAAAATCATCGAGCATCCGGAATGGATGGCGGATGAAGTGACGCAATCCGGAGCCCTCTATGAGGGAACGGATAAAGGCAGAATCTACCGAATCAGTCCAAAGGGGTCGGGAAAGGCCGATTGGTCACAGTCCATTGATTTGGAGCAGCTGACGGAACAAGCCTTAATCGAAAAATTATCGCATCCCAACCATTGGTGGCGATCCAATGCGCAACGAATTTTGGTGGAGCGCAACCCGAATCCCTTACCCAGGCAATTGATGGAACTTGCTGGAAATGCCAGCCAGCCACTGGGCCGCCTTCATGCGTTATGGACCTTGCATGGTTTGGGAAAATTGCAGGCAGAACAGGTGAAAGAAGCATTGCAAGATCCGGAGGCAGGGGTCCGGAAAAATGCCTTGAAATTGGCGGAGTTTTTTCCAGACAAACTGGCAGGCTGGAAACAGGACCTAACGGCGATGGTCGATGATCCGGATCCCAAGGGTAGGTTTCAGTTGGTAAACACATTGAGCACGCTTTCAGAACCATGGGCATTTGCTACGCGTATGGCCGTACTGAAAAAGGATATGGACGATGAATGGGTGCAGTTGGCGGTGCTGGCCGCACCGTTAGGGAATCAGGAGGATATACTGGAAGAACTGATCAGCGGGTACCGTGCCGATCAGCCCGGATTCAATGAGATGATCGAGAAAGCCGCTCGCATGCAGGCCGCAAGGGATGGATTTGAAGCAGTACAGACTAAAATAACTCCATTAGTGCAGGCAATTTATTCTACAGCAGGTTGGGAGCCCTCTCTCATAAAGGGCATGGCCTCCGGTTTGCAACATTCCCTGCCTTCGGGAAAGGGCTGGGAAGACCTGCAGCAAGCAATAATCCTGCAGCTACCGGTGATTTCCTCGCTGCCACTAAAAAATGCTTTTATTGATTTGGTGTCCCTGGGACCAATACCCGAAATCCCGGCACAAAATAAAATAGTGCATCAGGCATTCGAAATTACGCTAAATCCTTCCGAGAAGGAGGAGGATCGATTGGTTGGGTTGCGGATCATGGGGCTTTTTCAGCCTGAAAATGTATCCCAAGAATTAAAGCAATTGATTCAACCACAAGAGCCGGTCAGGTTACAGCAAGAAGTACTTTCCTATTTGAGCAATACGGCCGATGGGGGATATGCGGACTTTTTAATGGAGCGGTGGAAGGGACTCAGCCCGGAGGTGAGAAATACTGCGGTTGGTTCTCTTTTAAATAGTGACTCTCGCATTCATGCGTTACTGGACGGGCTGGAGCAGGGAACCGTTTTGCCTAGTCATATTCCCTGGGGCAATACGGTCTTTTTGATGAACCAAAAAGACCCGGCCATCCGGGATAAGGCCAGGGCTTTGCTGGTGCCTTCGGAAAGCGAAAGAGAGGATGTCATTCGTTCGTTCCAGACTGCCCTTGAGCTGGAAGGCATGCCTGAAAAGGGCCTGCAGGTCTACGAAGAGAATTGTTCCATTTGTC
The DNA here is from genome assembly GCF_010993705.1 of Cyclobacterium sp. SYSU L10401. Taxonomy (GTDB): domain Bacteria; phylum Bacteroidota; class Bacteroidia; order Cytophagales; family Cyclobacteriaceae; genus Cyclobacterium. The sequence continues at coordinate 380,344 of NZ_WOFO01000003.1, forward strand.
ATCAAATGACGGAGGAGCGGGGAGAATTGTATGGTCCCGACCTGGCATCCCTTCGAAACCGACGCTATGAAAGTATCCTTAAGGACATCCTTGATCCCAACCTTTCCATAGCAGACGGTTATGATCTTTGGCAAATAGAGCTGTCCGATGACCAAACCGTCCAGGGAATCATTTCCCATGAGACAACCACTGCCATTGAGCTAGTGCAGGCCGGCGGTTTAACCCGGACCATTTCCCGGTCAGAGATTTCCAGCATGCAAGCCCTGCCGGTGTCAGGGATGGCCCAGGGGTTGGAAAATCAAATCAGCGTGGAAGAGATGGCAGATTTACTGGCATTTATTAAGCGAGGATTGTAGCGAACTCCCCTTGGTTTTCAGCTAGACTCAAATAGCGTATGCGCATAAAAACAACCCTAAACCAATTTCGAATAAAGAATGTATAAGTAATAGAATATCAGTATCTTGATGTTTGATTTTTAAACGTAATTTTAATTTATTAAATGCAGGTCTAGTTTTTTAAATCAAGGCCTAATTGATTGAACTTAGGTCAAACTAAAGCGGTTTTGGGACAAGCATAAATAGGATATCAGCTGGATTGGAAAAGAGTAGTGCTTCCCACAATGAACGGCATCTGGCTGGAATTTTACGTACCGAGAAATCCGACAGTAAACGAAATCCCCCTTTTTTAAAGGGGGCAAGGGGGATTTACGGACGAAAATCGCATCAAAATCGTAATGACTCGTCCTGAAATAGGTTTACAGATTTTAATTTTATTCATTGCTAGTCCTACCACAAATTTACATAAGCGCATAGATGGGATGGGCACGAAAAAATCCCCCTGCACCCCCTTAAAAGGGGGATTTGCTGAAATGCATGATTGAAGCTAAATAGGTGCCATTTAAACGGGCTGAAAAAACTACTCGTGAATACCGTTACTGGTAAACCGAATGTACCGAGAAATCCGACAGTAAACGAAATCTCCCTTTTTTAAAGGGGGCAAGGGGGATTTTTCCTCAGTCCGTATGTTTTTATTTATTTTTTAGCGCATAAATTTCGGCTTTACCCATTTTTTATCTTAACTAGTAAGCCATTTATTGATGCCTCGTACTTAGTTTGTTTTGACCCAATGAGCATAAAATTAAGCCCCATCCATAGCCTTTTCGTTGCCCTGTTATTTGGGACATTTGCAGGCAATGCAGGTTCTGCTTTAGCCCAGGCAACCGATTGGAGAAATATTGAAAATGGCCTGGTCATTCCTGACAAAAGCTATAGTGACCAGCCCTACATCGTAAAAACGGATGACGGAGCCTGGTTATGCGTGATGACTACCGGAGCCGGGCATGAAGGTGCCAGTGGACAGCATATCATCAGCCAGCGAAGTGTTGACCAGGGCATTACCTGGGAAGATAGGGCAGAAATAGAGCCCGCAGATGGCCCTGAGGCTTCCTATGCCGTGCTTTTGAAAGCACCTTCGGGTCGGGTATTTGTATTCTACAACCACAATACCGACAATCTCAGGGAAGTGAAAGGAGAGGATCCTCCTTACAAAGATGGTGTGGTTAAAAGGGTGGACAGTCAGGGCTATTTCGTCTTTAAGTATTCCGACGATCACGGCCAATCCTGGTCGGAAGGCCGGTATACCATTCCGGTACGTGAATTCGAAATCGACCGAAACAATCCCTATCAGGGGGATATCCGCTTTTTCTGGAACGTTGGTAAAGCCTTTTCACATAACGGGAGCGCCTTTGTTCCGCTGACCAAAGTAGGCGGCTTTGGGAACGGGTTTTTCACCTCCAATGAGGGGGTATTGTTAAAGAGTGATAATTTATTTACAGAATCAGATCCCAATAGGGCTGTTTGGCAAACCCTGCCCGAGGGGGATATTGGCCTGAGAACCCCTGAAAACGGAGGGCCGATTGCTGCTGAACACAGCTATTCCGTACTAAGTGACGGTTCCTTCTTTGTGGTTTACCGTTCGCTGGACGGGCACCCGGTATACAGTTACAGCCGGGATCAGGGCAAAACCTGGGATCCTCCGCAGTACATGAGGTATGCAGATGGTCGGTTGATGAAACATCCCCGGGCAGCCAATTTTGCCTGGAAATGCCAAAACGGAAAGTTTCTGTATTGGTTTCACAATCATGGGGGTAGATTTATCAGCGAACATCCCAATCCGGGATCCATTGGCTACAATGACAGAAATCCCGTGTGGATAGCAGGAGGAAAGGAAGTAGATGGGGATGATGGGAAAATCATACAATGGAGTCAACCCGAAATCCTGCTTTACGATGATGACCCCTTGATTAGAATAAGTTATCCTGACCTGATAGAGGCCGATGGCAACTATTATATGACCGAAACCCAGAAGGACATTGCCCGCCTCCATCAGATTGACAGCAGCTTTCTCAACACCCTTTGGAATCAATTCGACGCCGTCTCCCCGGTGAATGATGGGCTAAAAATAAATTGGCGGGGAGAAGGTTCAGCGCTACCTGCGGAGCTGCCTGCAGCAGCTATGCCTTCTTTTCGGATCAGAGATACCAACACAGCCGATTACAGGGGTAAAAACACTGCGAATGGTTTTACCATTGAAATGGGCTTTGTGCTTCATGAACTCAGGGAAGGCCAGGTGCTGGCAGATACCAGAGATGCTTCCGGCAAAGGCTGGTGGATAAGCATTTCGGAAAATGAAACGTTGGAATTTCAAATGAATGATGGCCAGACAGGTGCGGTTTGGAACGCTGATCCCGGATTATTGAAGGCCGGTAAGCGCCATCAGGTAAGTATCATTGTGGATGGAGGGCCAAAGATCATCGCATTTGTCGTAGACAAGCGCTTAAATGATGGGGGAGAGGACCGGCAATTTGGCTGGGGCAGATTCAGCCCCTTTTTCCAGTCTGCCGCAGGTTCACCTACCTTAAGGATAGGGCCAGATATAAAAGGAAAAATAAATTATTTACGATTTTTCGATCGGGCACTAATGGTAACCGAAGCCCTGGCCAGCCAGCGATTCCAGGAATAAGGGAATCAATACAGGCCAATACATCCTGAATTCTATGGAATAGAGGGGGCGGCATTTTGGACCGGAAATTTCAGTTTATAGACAATAAAGCCTAGCCAAATGTAAAATCATGGCTAAATTAGCTTACAGTTTCAGGGGGAATAAAGTGCAGTGTGCAGGTCATTTGAACGTTAGCGAGCATTAATAGATGGATAACACCGATAGCCAAACTCAAATATTGTTTGATAATAGAAATAGTCGGTTAAAGTCCTATCGACTTCGATTCTTAATTCAAATATTATGGTAATTACCGTTACTGGGAACTCCAACCATTTTATTGTACCGAAAGGACGGAGTAATATCATTGTATCTTCTGGTGCCATTTATCATTTTGTGGATTATTTGGGATTACCTCGATGAAAAAAGATTTAAATACAGGACTTTATTGATCTCATTGGAAACGAGTACCGACAAGTTATTTATTGAAAATATTGATCGAAAAGACCGACAGATTAAAATGTCAATTGACTTGAAAAAAAGTAAAGTTAAACTAAAAGAGCTTCGATTTGGGAGACTTAATGTTCCAGGTTATGAGCTGATTATTTGTGAAGGTTCCGAAGTCGTGTATCGGCAAAATGATAGCTCAATAATATCAAGACGGACCATTAAGAAAGTAGCAGAACAGATAATTGAATATCAAGTTAAAAAAGGACGGCAGCAAAAACCGGTGAACTTAATAAAGAAATTGAAAACGAAAATAAAAATACCCGGTAAAAGCACCTAAAGAAATATGGGTTAGTTAGTGGTTTCCGCAATGTTCGTTTTTCGTGGCTTCCTTTGTCATGGGCGGACAGGAAAGTGATCCGTAATGCCTCAGGTTTATTAATAGCGATCCATTTGAATACTGAGGAACCCTGTTTACAGTCCGTATGGATGGTGTCATTTAGGCGAGCGTAGCCTGTCCCGCAGTTGAGAGGGAAACGCTATCCGGGCTCATTTACGGAATTCGGGAATTCCGATAAAATCGGGAGACGGACCTGCCCGTCCTAACGAGAAATTTCCTGCAACGGGATAGGTGTGAGTGAAGGGGCAGGGTTATTCAGTCCCATCACATCGACCCACTTGAAAGACAGGATGAATATATGGATGGAGAGCAGAACGGTACTGATCAATCAGGACACACAAGGGGCAATATCACAAAAACATGTATAAAAAACAGCAGGACAAATACTATCCCCATAATCAAAGGATAAAAGAGCGATTCGCCTTTGCCTTTTACAGATGGCTTTAGCAAGTGGGTAATTAACCCATGGACAGCTCCGGCAAACATTAGAAAAGGCACTAATGCAAAAAGGACTAGAAAATCAGAATTGTACTTATCTGGTGCTATACCGTAAAAGTAAACCCCTACGATAATAGAGAGTACTAATATTGTCCAATATATCTTTCTTGCTACCACTTCTTTATAATTTTCTTGGTGATTCGGTCTTTATTTCTTTTCCAGTACACGCAAATAATGCTCGTTGAAACTCAGTAAGGGTATAGAAGTGTGGAACTCCATTTTCTTTACAAGATCACTGTGAAACAACCTGTCAACAATTCCTTTACGCTCCTTTTCAAGCATCACCAATAGATTGAACCCCTGTTGATTGATGTACGCATTAAGCTCCTCATAGATATTGTCTACCAACAGTAATTGAATCGTGATGCCATCATAATTAATCCTGTCTTTCACCAAATCCTTAAACCATTCCATCTTCTCAGCGCCCTTATATTCATTGGGTGTACTTACGTGTGTTACTGTAATTTCAGAATCAAATGGTCGGACAAGTGCAGTCAACTTTTTGAGCGCCGGTATATCGGCTTCGTGAAGGTCTGTTGCATACAGTATCTTTTTTAAATCGCTATCAACAGCATTTTCAGGAACAGCTAAAACTGGAACAGGTGATTTGTTGATCAATTCCTTTGTTGTGCTGCCAACAATGACTTCTTTGACCTTGCTTCCTCCTTTAGTGCCAATGACCACTAATCCTGGATCATTTTCTCTGATAACAGAAATAATAGCTTTTACAATAGAAGTACTTTCGGCTGCAATGTATTTTATATTTATATCCTTTGCATACTGATCAAATATTCCTTTCAGCTTATTTTCCGATTCACAGATGGCCTGTCTTTCCATTTCAAGCGCATCTTCCGTATAAGGATAGTTCCATGAAGTTGGAATATCAAACACATGCAGCATGATTAAATTTGCTTTATGCTTCTGAGCAATTTTTAATGCCTGAATAAAGGCTTTTTCTGCATTCTCAGAAAAGTCGGTAGCATATAATATTTTCTTCATGCCTATTTTCGCCTCGTAAAATTGATTCATCAAATTTAATCAATCAAGTTCCGATCTACGAAGACTTACGTCATTCTTTAGCATGACTTTGGTCATTTTATAAAAGAATAGATTGCGTTACTATTCTGTCCTTATATGAATGCCTTATTTTTGATATTAGGAAGTGGCTTGCTGATGAACATCTGACTTTGGAGATATTAGATAACTAAATACGGCGCTTTTAAAAGATAGGAATGGGGCCAATTTGTCAGTAATTGCTGAACTTGTGGAAAAGGAAATGCACCGGTTTATAGAGATGGAAAACAATTCCAGGTTTGTCGGAAAGATCAACGTGACGACCATAGATGATCTTTGATCGAGAAAGCCGGCCTACAATAACGAAGCTGTCTGTCGGGTCTGATTGCCCTGCAATGCTATTAAGTTAAGAAAAAAATGTCCTCAGGAGCTAAAATAAGCCGGTTTTCCTTATGAAAACCGGCCTACTTTAGGTAAATTATGTCGTCTAAAACATATAGCTTTGAAGGTACAAAATATCAACCAAAACTCGACGGATATATCTTGGGATTGTCCGAAAAAAAATCTTTGAAAAAATTCAATCGACAGAAAATCAGTCCTTTTACTGTTCAGATCCTGCCCATTTTTCCAGATCTTCCCCACTCGACTTCCAAACTGTAGTACTTTCGGTGCTCCAGCTGTTCAAGGAATACGCCGATTCTGATACCGAAGATGTCCTTTCCAAGCTGGGGAAACAAGAAGTCGCCGGAAGTGCTTTCTCACAGGCGCGCAATAATATTGAATGGCAATTTTTTTCTGATCTCTTCGCTATTAGTTCAGAAGATTATGACAGGTTCACTACTGCCAGATGGAAGGGGTACAGCGTCTTTGGCGGCGATGGAAGTATGCTAAACCTGCCAGCATCCAAGCAGATCAGAGGGTATTTTGGAGTTCAAACCAATAGTTTAAAGACCTCTCTGGCTAGGATACTTCTTGTCTATGACGTACTTACCGGCCTTACGCTACAGGCAAGACTCGGAAGAATGAGTACAGGCGAATCCGGCTTACTCGATGACTGCCTGTTGGAAATTCCACCCAGGCCGGATGACCTGTTGATGCTGGACAGGAATTTTGGAAACTTCCATATTGCACACAAAATGACCTGCGAAGGAAGACCCTTCTGCATCCAGACGTCTACCGGGATATCCAATTTTGCAAAAGCCGTAATGGCCGATAGCAGGATGGATTTTATCACCGAATGGGCACCAAGTAGATCGGAGAGGGAAACAGCCAAAACATCGGAAACGATACGGGTAAGGGTAACCAAAGCAGTTCTTGATTCAGGTGAAACCGAATTGCTGGTGAACAGTCTACTGGATATGGAATCAATTAAAACTGAAGATCTTGTGGAACTTTATGGCATGAGATGGGGTGTTAAGGAAGGGATAAAAAACTTGAAGCCTAAGATTAAAGGAGAGCAGTTCGGATGTAGAAAGCCGCAGGGAATCTATCAGGAATTTTATGCCCATATCCTGGCCATGAACCTGGTAGCACTTGCCGGAATAGCTGCTACTGAGCAGATTGAAAAGAAAAGTAGGACCAGGAAAAAGAAACGGAAATTGACGTACAAATACAACTGGAAAAATGCCTTTCTACAACTCAGGAAAAGGATTGTGGAGTTGTTCAGCCGGGAAAGTGTGGAAAAAATATTGGAAACCCTGGTCAACAAGATAGCCCGAAAGCTGGTAGCGGTAAAAAATGGGAAGGAAATTCTCGAGAAAGGGTCTAGGAAAACCGGCAAGGACCAACCAATACTATAAATAGGAAAAAACGGAAGGAAAGAGAAAAAAATACAACATATCGCCCGAAAAATTGCTACCTGTTTTAGGTGCAGGGAAAAGTATGCCCATAACCTGATAAAGAGCCGTAAACCGATAGCTGAAAATCAAATTTATTCCATTTTGAAACTAAAATAACAAACCAAAAACCTTAACTTAATAGCATTGGATCCCTATCCCGAATATAAATGTGCCTATCGGACTTAGTAATAGCACCAACGTTTTGGACAAGTAAATCATCACGCGTTTCCAAAGGAATTTCTTCGATTGATACGGCTATTTCGGAAAGCATCAATTCTTCACCCATTATGTCTATTCCTTTAATAGAAGGAATTTTCCCTGAGTTGGACGTACAAGAAAAGGTTAAAATAAGTACAATTGTTAAGAGAATATATAGATTGGATATTTTCATATTTGAATTAGGCTTTTAATAAATAATAATTGCAAAAAACAGAAAATGCCATGGTCTTTATTAAAATTAAGGTTTGAAAATAAAAAAACTATCTATACTTATATCGCTTTGACTGCCAATAAAATTACCGAAATTTTCTATCTTTTGACGAATGATGCATTGAATTTGACAAATCCGTCGAAAAACATCGTCTGAGAAATAAACCAAAAATCGAAAGGTTAAATAAGGAACTGAAAACAACTTGCCTGACGACAGTCAGGTGTGCCAGATTGAGCATTCAAGGCATCGTTCCTTCAATAATTTCATTTCGAACTTGATAAAAGGCTTGATTGCTTATACTATTTCAGTATTATTAGCTTTACCAATTTTCAGATTCGCTTGGGAGGTATTGATTATCAATCCGTTATTTAGGTATTTTTGGCTAAAGCCGAAATGTTGAGATGCCATCTATAGGAATGGGCTAAAGCCGGATTCCTATATTCACCATTCAAGGCACTATTGAGGAGGAGTTTTGGCCAAAGTCACTGTTTGTGAAGTCAGATTATTAGTAATGCGATAATACCCAATGGTAAAAATTTTTGATTATTGTATCAATTGCCTAATAGCTGTAGGGAATTTGGTATCCAGATCTCCATGGCTTTAGCCAAACCTTTGAACTTAAATTTCCTTAATCCATAAATTAACCTTTACCACGTTGAAAACCGCACGAAAACGCCCGTCATATAACCCAATTTACCTGCAAGCAAAAAAAGCAACAGTGCAAGGATTAGCAAGTGGTTTTGACGCAAAATATGAAATGATTAATTTTGATTGGCACCGAATAGGGGGTGAAAGTGGTTTCCACAAGCTTTTGGCACTTTGCAAATTTAGTTTCAGGAAGACAGAAAAGCGCTTCAAAATGCCCTACCTTTCATTCCTGGAACCGTTATGAACCATGCAAAAAACACATCTTGAAGAACGAACTGTTTAAAAGAAAATAATTCGTATTTTTATGAAGTTTATACTATTAAAAAGGTGAAGCAAAGAATTTACATAGACACTTTGGTTTTTGGGGGACATTTTGACGAAGAATTTACAGAACATACTGTTCCACTGTTTGATAGGATAAAAAAAGGTGAATTTGTTGTTCTTTATTCAATCATTACGCAAGATGAACTTGAAAATGCGCCAGAACATGTAAGAGAACTGGTAAGAAATCTAAAAGCTGACCTAACGGAATTTCTTGAGATTTCCGAAGAGGCAGTTGACTTAGCCAATGACTACATTTATGAAAAGGTGGTTGGTCGAGCAAGTTATGCTGATTGCTTACACATTGCGTTAGCTACAATAAACAGGGCAGACTTTTTGGTCAGTTGGAACTTCAAGCATATTGTAAACATTGAAAGAATAAATGGTTACAACTCAATTAATATAAAAAACGGGTATAAACAATTGGAAATTCGTTCACCAAGAGAATTTGAAAAATATGAAGACGACTGAAAAGACATTTGATGCGGTGAAGTTTATGCGAGAACAGCGGGAAAGGTTAAGTGTGAACTTAACAAAAATGACAAAAGAAGAGATTTTGGAATACTTCAAAAAGCGTAAAACAACGACATCGGTTAGGCCGAGTTCATAATCATGGATGTCCGCAGGCCATACGCCTGTGGAGCACTCCTCAAAATTTATTCTGATAATCGGGCCCACCGAGCGATGGATCTTTCCGGATCGTGACAGGCTGTATCCACCCTGTATCCTGGCCTTTCGCTAAATTGACTCGCTGCGCCAAATCATTTCTTAACGCTCCGCCTCAGTTCACCGGATGGCAGGTTGCGTCCGACAAAAAGATAGGGTCCCCCCCGCCGTTCATAGCTACAAAGGTGATTGGAATACAAATAAAGAATCGGCTATTAGAACCGTTACAACATGTTTGAAAAATGATACAAAAATTATTAATAGGATTTATTATAATTTTTACAGCCTGTGGAGAGAAGAGTAGCCAGGAACAAAAATTTTCAGTTTCCATTGAAACGCCCCTTCTTTCAGACGCTCCAAATGAAAATCCAAAGATTAAAAATGCAATCGAGAAGATAATAGACTTTCTGAGGTCTAAAAATACTCCAATAGACAGTCTCTATTTAAAAAACTATCAAATTGATTCGATTCCATGGACTTTCGACATTCAGCATTATAATACCTTTGTCTACGAATTGCAATGGAAACGTGAGCAAGAGAGAGTAGATTCCCTATTGAGAATAGATTCAACTGGATCGGTCGAATATTATATGATACCTGCTACAGGAAATATAAGCGGATATGACAGATGGATTGAATATTACCCCAAAACAGGAGAATTTAATGACTACATGTTGCAATAAATATAATAACCTATGCCAAATTTGTAGTTTCCCCCCAGATTTGGCTGATGAGGAGCGCTTTATACAACACCGGAGATACGGTCTTCCCGATGAATTCGGACCGGCTGTATCCAACCTGCATCCCGGCTCTTCGCTAAACTGACTCGCCGTGGTGCATCATTTCTTACCGCTCCATCCCAGTTCATCGGATTGTAGCTTGCGCCCGAGAGAATGACATATTATCAAAACTGCATCAATCGGGCAGACTAAATACAAACACAGCCCCCTCCGGGTGGGGTTTTAGTTTCGAGCCTCCTACTGAGATGGCCAGGTATTGCTTGCCATTTACAGCGTATATACTGGGCGTAGCATGTCCCTCAGCAGGTAGCTGGTATTCCCATAGTACTTGTCCGTTGTCTTTGTCAAAGGCCCGGATTTTGGCATCAGCAGTGGCAGCAATAAACAGGAGCCCACCGGCTGTTACGACCGGACCCCCATAATTCTCTGTGCCGGTAATCGGAACACCCCGTTTGGTCAGCGCTTCGTATTCTCCCAGCGGCACTTTCCATTTGATGGTCCCGGTATTCAGGTCCACCGCATTTAGTGTGCCCCAGGGCGGCTTAATGGCGGGATATCCTTTCTCATCGTTCCAGCGTTGGAAACCGCGGAAGACATAGGGTGGGGCGTTATCATCCCGATTATCTTTTGAGCCTATCGCCTTTTCTTCACTAAATAGGAACGATACGATGGCGTCCAGGCGGGATTGCGAAACCTGATCAAAGGCGGGCATGCGTCCTCCTCCCTTTTTCATTACCTGCATTACCGTTTCCCTGGTTAATCGGCTGGGCGCCTCCTCAAGGGAAGGAAAGCCGCCGGAAGGATTGCCTTTACGATCCGTTCCATGACAGGAGGCGCAATGGATCAGGTATTGCTTTTCGCCGGTAGGCAAGGGGCTGCCATCAGCTTTTTTTGTTGGAACCAGCTGGTAAAACCAGGGGATCTCATTTACGTTCACATACAGGATTCCCTCAGGATCAGCCGCAGCGCCACCCCATTCCATCCCGCCATCGTATCCGGGAAACATGATCGTCTGGTCGGTACCGGGGGGAGGGTAGGCCCCATAATTTCCCGATTGACGGAATACCTCTTTGCTCATTTGCTGCGCTCGGGGAGAAATAGTCGAAAAGTCCTCCGGAGTATATTCCTGCCGCATCAATGGCGGTGGTTTGGTTGGAAAAGGTTGTGTGGTCCAGGTTTGGATTTCGTCGATTTTAGTGGCTGCTTGTGGACGTTCTTGAATCGGCCAAAGGGGTTCTCCGGTAAGCCGGTCAAACACAAACAAAAGCCCCATTTTTGTACCTACAGCAACAATGTCAACCTTCTTCCCCTCGTGCGTTACCGTCAGTAAAGTCGGTGGCTGAGGAATGTCCAGATCCCAAAGATCGTGATGTACCAGTTGCTGGTGCCAGAGTCGTTTTCCGGTATTCGCATCTAGGGCAATGAGCGAGTTGGCAAATAAATTTTCTCCAAACCGGTTGCCTCCATAAAAATCCGGACCGGCCGTCTCGGTGGATACATAGACAATGCCGCGCGGTATATCAATGGCCAGACCGGACCAGTCAGATGCCCCTCCGGTCTTTTCCAAATAGTTTTCCGGCCAGGTATCGGATCCAAATTCACCAGGCCGGGGCAAGGTGTGAAAAATCCACTTTCGCTTTCCGGTACGCATGTCAAATGCACGCACCGCACCGGGGACATCTTCTCCTACATTGGCTCCAATGATAAATAGGTCCTTGTAAATCTGCCCCGGAGTATTGAGCGTTACATTTGGCTTGCCCGGGAGGTCCATTTCGGCACCCAGGTGAATGGATCCATTTTCGCCAAAAGAATCAATAAGTTCGCCCGTTTTGGCATTCAATGCAAAAAGCCGGTTTCCTTTCATGGTGAGTAGGCGACCAGCTTCACCATCAGGCCAATACATCAGCCCCCGTTGGTCTCCATCCGCAAGGGATTCATGAATCTCAGAAGGATCAAACGTCCAATGTTCCTTCCCTGTCGCCCCATCCAAAGCCACCACCCGGCTGTGCGGGGTAGCCGTGTATAGCCAACCGTCGACAATAAGGTTATTCGTTTGGTAATTGGCAGCCTCACCGGTTTTATACGTCCAGGCCAGTTCCAATTGGGCCACATTGTCTTTGTTTATTTGATCCAGCCTGGAGTACTGGTTGCTGGTAGGGTGACCCAGATAGGTCGCCCAGTCAGCCCCGGCACCTTCTGGATTGGTTTGGCTACAGGCAGCCGTGAATAAAACCAGGAAACATACGAAGATGAGGTGGTATATTGAAAAATAGTGATCGTTGTCCATGGGTTACCGGATGAGTATTTGGTGCATATATTATTAACCTGAGTTCGACCGAATTTAATAATAAAACTGGTATTCCGGGAATTAACTTTTTTAAAAAATGTAGAAATTCGGATGACGTTGAATTTTTACAACTCATTGTTTTTTACTATTTAGTAAACCCGTCCTCACTAAGGGGTTCATCTTTACTGCGAGAATTAACTTTTTTTAAACCCAGAAATCGGGATGACGATAGGTTTTTTTGGAATATATATTTGGTCGTATTATCAGGGTTATGGCTTGAAATTAGCTATTTTTCCTTTAATTATCTGTACTTTTTGTCCCGATTTTTTCATCGGGAACAAAAAAATCCTTCCCCCCACCAGCCTCCTGCGCACCCCGGTTTTTTGTCGGTCCAGCGCTCTTTGCGTATTTAAATGTAGCTCTTCGATTTGTATTATTTTTTTCGGTGGTTTTCTTCAATAAAAAATGGATTTAATACGTCATCGGTAGACCTAATATTTTAAAAATCGCAGAAATAGGGATGACGGTATTTGTTTATAACTATTTATAAATCAATATTTTAAAAAAAATAAAGAGTGACATCAAATCACCTCCCCCCAGCCCCCTCCTGTTTTCAGGAGGGGGAGACAGGGGGTGGTAAAAACACGTTATCGGTAGGGTGCGTTTTAGAATAATAAAGGCTATCGAAAACATTCCATGCACCCGTGGCAGTCTGAACGGATATGTATACGTCCGGTGTATTCCATTGTCATTCTTCATTTTGCTGTCCTAATCGCTTCGATTCAGATTGCTCCCTTCGGCTCCGCTCAGGGACCATAGCAATGACGACCGGTACCGTCACTGCGAGGGTGCGTTTTTGAATAACAAAACCTATCGAAAACATCCCATGCACCCGTGGCAGTCTGAACTGATACGTTTACGTCCGGTGTATTCCATTGTCATTCTTCATTCCTGGCGTAATCGCTTCGATTCAGATTGCTCCCTTCGGCTCCGCTCAGGGACCATAGCAATGACGACCGGTACCGTCACTGCGAGGGTGCGTTTTTGAATAACAAAACCTATCGAAAACATCCCATGCACCCGTGGCAGTCTGAACGGATACGTTTACGTCCGGTGTATTCCATTGTCATTCTTCATTCCTGGCGTAATCGCTTCGATTCAGATTGCTTCGCAAGGCTCGCAATGACGGTATAGCCA
>NZ_WOFO01000003.1:393924-499499 GCF_010993705.1 Cyclobacterium sp. SYSU L10401
GGATACGTTTACGTCCGGTGTATTCCATTGTCATTCTTCATTCCTGGCGTAATCGCTTCGATTCAGATTGCTTCGCAAGGCTCGCAATGACGGTATAGCCAGTTTTAAGGACGTTCTTAAATTGAACTCACGTTTATAAACTTTTTATTCTATAAAGGTTCCTGGTGACCTACATTTCCTTGGGTGATCACAAAATTGAGTAGCTTTCCTTTATACACAGGATGGTGTTCAACCCTCTCTGGGGTTGACAGTAGGATCGATTGGCTCCTAAACCCCGGGTTTTGCCCGGGGTTATTATTGTTGAAGCCCTACAGGCTTCGAAGTCGAATAAGAGCTTGTTTCTTGGGAAGTGATATGGACCTCAGTATAATGTAATTGGACTAAAGGTAAAGAATTTCTATAGACGCCAATTTAGACTGTTGATGATTCTCTCAGTAAAGGCAGGCCTGAAGGGCCTGAACAACAATAACCCTGGGTGCAGCCCACGGAAAGCAAACATAGAAGTACCTCCAACCCCGGATGGGGTTGAACCTTTGCCACAGCGAGTCCATGTTTTACACCCAGCACGAATTCACCGAATCCGTAGTTAAAAATTAACCTCAAAAACCGCCATTTTCCAATCAAATCAATCTCCATATAAGGTTTTGGAAACCGGTTCGTATTTATCCCCCGCATTCCAAAGCGGTTGATTGGGGTCGTTGGCAATGTTTTCCGCTGAAAGAATAAAGGATTTCCAATACTTGAGGGCATAGTCCAGGTCAAAATTATCTACCTGATCGGTCACCTGATGGTAATGGGCCGCCACGTCCTGGTCGAAAGCGGTAAAACCCAAGCTGAAGGTAGGAGAGGGGATCCCTTTTTTTGCAAAATTCACATTGTCGGAGCGATCGTAAAGCCCTTGTTCAGGTGCCGGGTCAGCGATGGCATTCAGTCCGAAGGCTGCTACGGCCGTCTCGATATGGTGGTCGGCCGAGGTTCTTCCCAATCCAATCACGGTTACCAGGCTGGTATCATTGTAGCCTGCATTGTCAATATTGAGGTTAAAGACGATATTTGACAAGTCCAATGGCGGATTATCGGCAAAATACCCCGATCCCAGCAAACCTTTTTCCTCTGCCGTCCAGGCACACAAGAGTACCGACCTTTTAGGTGGATGCTCACCAAAATAATCAGCTGCCTGTATCAAAGCAGCCGTTCCCACTGCATTGTCTCTGGCCCCATTATAAATGGAATCTCCTGCTGCATTGGCTGTTCCTATCCCCAAATGGTCATAGTGGGCAGATAACATGATATACTCCTCCTTTAGTTTTTCATCCGTTCCCGGGATAATGGCCACCACATTTTTACCGGTAATCTTTTTGTTGATTTTTCCGGTGACCTGGATTTTCATGGTATTAGCCCCTGCATTCATGGCATTGATTATTTCGCTGCTCAGGTCCTTCATCCACAAATAGGGAAATGCCTTATCCGCATCCGGGTTGGTATCCAGACCCATCTGAGGTTTATTCAGGTAATTCACCAGAAGACTCCAGGGAGTGGTCGGCACATTGTACATTTCGATCAATCCCAGTGCCCCCTTTTCTTGGGCAAGTGCTGTTTTTTCCCGGCCCGCTGCGAAAAGTTCGGAGGGAGATAATCTGTCTGGAGCACCCACCCGGACTACTACCCATTTTCCGGCCACGTCCTTGTCTTCATAATCCTCTTCCAGCCCATAGCCGGCCACCACCAGTTCAAATTCACCGGTAACATCCTGGCCTCCCAGCACCAAAAGCTCATCACCATGGTGTAAGGTGTCCTGATTCCAATGGATTTCTCCAATATCCGGAGGGCTGGAATACATGAAAGGAACCTGCTGATAATACCCGTTTAATCCTTCCATAGGCCGGGCACCGTATTTTTCAAATTGGTTGGCAATATAAAGGGCTGCAATATCTATTTCAGGCCTGGCGGGATCCCTGCCCATCAGTTCATCGGCTGCCAAAAATTTGAAATGGGAGAGGGCTTCGGCTTCCTGAATGGTCTCTTCAATGGCTTCTTTTTGGGCCAGTAAAGGACCGTTTATGATCCCGAATAATAATAGCAGGCAAATGATTTTATGTTGCTTTTTCATTATTAGTTATTTTAAACGCAAATATATTTAATTTACGCAAAGGGTTTAGTGATCGAAGGATTCTATTGGCCACCCCAAATGCAAGGCGGTCTCTTTAAAATGATCAGGAGGTTTAGCTTTAATGTTTATGGGCACATGGCGGATGGGATGATTGAATTCCATGTTCCAGGCATGTAGCAGCATCAGGTTCATACTGAACTGTCGGTTGAAAAACTTATTTTGCTTGTTATCTCCATGGGTTTTGTCTCCAACAATGTAATGCCTGATGTGGGCAAAATGCCTCCTGATCTGGTGCATCCTTCCCGTATGCGGATATACTTTTACCAATGAGTACCTGCTGGTGGTATACCGGCTCGAAGAAGCATAAGGTATCTCTGACTTTGCCAGTGTCCAGTATTCTGACAAAGCCGGTTGCTTTTCATATACCAGATCCTTGGCCAATGGCTGGTCAATAAAACCATGTTCATCCGGCATGTGTCCACGGACAATACTCAGGTAATATTTCTTAATAGATGTACCTGCAAATTGAGGTTGAAGTAGGGAAGCTGCTTTAGCGTTTTTGGCGAAAAGTAAGATTCCTGAGGTTGGCCGGTCTATCCGGTGCAGGGGAAAAACCTTAATGCCCAATTGTTCAGAAAGGATTTGAACGGCAAATAAAGCCTCCGGATCCCTTTCCAGGGGAGTCTTGTGCACCATGACACCTACCGGTTTATTGATGGCCAGGTAATTTTCATCCTCAAAAAGTACAGGAAGTTGGATCATATCAGGAAATGGTTCCTGATCCGATGGCCTCATTTCCTTCATACCAGGCCACAAATTGCCCTGCTGCGATGCCTCTTTGGGGCTTATCGAAAAGAACATATAGGCCTTCCTCTTTCCTTATCAAAGTGGCCCGTGAGAGTGGTTGCCTGTACCTGATTCTGGCCATATACCGGGCAGTTTCTCCAATTGATAATGCTTTGTCAGGCCTGACCCAGTGGATATCTTCTGATTTTACAAAGAGTCCCAGACGCAATAATCCAGGATGTTCTTCCCCTAATCCGGTATAAATGATGTTCTCCCTGGTGTCCGTAGCAATGACAAATAGGGGTTTTCCGGTTCCACCTACATTCAGGCCTTTTCTTTGGCCAATCGTAAAGTAATGGGCACCATTGTGCGTTCCCACGATTTCACCATCGTTTTCTTTGTAGGTGGCGGGTAGACAGATTTCCCGGAGAACTTCCTGGTCAAAATCTTCCGGGGAAATGCCTGCAGGGATCCCCTTATTGATATAGATGGGAGAGGATGCTGGCACAGCCACTATTTTCCCTTTGATTGGTTGTAATTGTTGTTGTAGAAATTCCGGCAACCTTACCTTCCCGATAAAGCATAGCCCCTGGCTGTCTTTTTTGTCAGCCGTAATGAGATCCAGCCTCCTGGCGATTTCCCTTACTTCTGATTTTTGCAGGTGACCAATAGGGAATAGCGCTTTGGCCAATTGCTCCTGATTCAATTGACATAGAAAGTAGCTCTGGTCTTTATTGGCATCAGCACCAGCCAATAAGCGATAGGTGATTTTTCCATCCGATTCCACCTGGTCTTTTTGGCAATAGTGTCCTGTGGCAACAAAGTCCGCCTTGAGTTTCATGGCTGCCTTTAAAAAAATATCAAATTTTATTTCCCTGTTGCAAAGAATATCCGGATTAGGCGTCCTGCCGGCTTTGTATTCAGAGAACATGTAATCCACAATTCTGATTCTGTACTCCTCGCTCAGGTCAATGGCCTGAAAAGGTATACCCAGGTTTTGTGCCACCAGCATGGCATCTGTGCTATCCTCTACCCAGGGGCATTCATTGGATATGGTTACCGATTCATCGTGCCAGTTTTTCATAAATAGCCCGATCACCTCGTACCCCTTTTCTTTTAGGAGGTAGGCGGCCACGGAACTGTCTACTCCTCCGGAGAGTCCTACCACCACTCTTTTTTTGTCCTGATGCATAGCCAAATTTTCCCTGATCAAAATATTTTTTATAACAGTATATCTGTTATATATGGTTCAGTTTTTCAAAATTAGCATTTATAACCTTTGTTCCGGCTGAATTTTATTAATTTCGTGTATGATTGTGATCGTTTACGGGGTAACAGGCTGTGGGAAAACCACCATCGGCATGGAGCTTGCCAAAATGTTGGAGCTCCCTTTTTATGATGGTGATCAATTCCATCCCCAGTCCAATAAGAAGAAAATGAATGCCGGAATACCCTTAACGGATGAGGACCGAATTCCCTGGCTTGAAATTATTGCAAACCATTTACTCGATTGGAATAAAAAAGGAGGGGCCGTTTTGGCTTGTTCTGCTTTAAACGAAAAGTACAGAAAAATCCTGATGGTGGCCTCCAACATTCAATGGATTTTGTTGGACGGTAGTAAAGACCTGATTCAATCAAGATTGAGGAAAAGGGTCGGGCATTTTATGAACCCGGCCTTACTGGATTCTCAGTTGGCTACTTTGGAAAAGCCCCTTTATGGTTGGAGAATTTCAGTGAATAAAAAGCCTGAGAAAATCGTTGCTGAAATTTTAAACAAAATCAATACCTTGGAAAATCTGTCTGCATTCGGTATTATTGGTATGGGTGTCATGGGAAAAAGCCTGGCCCTTAATCTTGCTGATACCAACACTAAAATTTCCATATTCAACCGACACGTTGAAGGAAAGGAAGAAAAAATAGCCAAAAAGGTACTGGAAGCCAATCCAGGATACAACAATATCAAGGCCTTTGACCAATTGCTACCTTTTGTCGATTCTTTAACCTCTCCCAAAAAAATCATGTTGATGATTCCGGCAGGCCCTGCTGTCGATTTGCAGTTGGAGGAATTAATACCTTATTTGGATGCCGGAGATGTAGTGATAGATGGCGGAAACTCTTTTTACAAAGACACCTCAAGAAGGTATAATGATTTGAAGGAAAAAGGCATATCCTTTGTCGGCGCAGGAGTTTCCGGGGGCGAAGAAGGAGCCAGAAAGGGCCCATCCATCATGCCGGGAGGAAGTAAGGAAGGTTATGGGCTGATAGCTCCCTTTTTGGAAAAAATGGCGGCAAAAGATTACCGGGGGAAACCCTGTCTGACATATGTAGGTCCGGAAGGTGCCGGGCACTTTGTGAAAATGGTACACAACAGTATCGAATATGGAGAAATGCAGGTCATCGCTGAAGTTTATTACCTGATGCGCTATTACCTGGATTTGTCCCCGGCTAAGATAGCGTCGATTTTCGAAACATGGATGGAGGGTGATTTGTCCAATTACCTGTTGGAAATCACGATTGATATTCTGAGAAAAGAAGAAGGGGAAGCCTTGCTGCTGGATAAAATCCTGGATCAGGCTGCGCAAAAAGGAACTGGTGGCTGGTCTGTCAATATAGCCCTGGAATATGGAGTACCCTATAGTGGATTGGCAGAAGCCGTAATGGCCAGAAATATTTCTTCCAAAAAAGCCTTGCGTATGATCGCTTCAGGCCTGTATGGGCCGGTTAATTTGACTGGAATCGAGGAGAAGGAACCCTTTTTGGATAAGCTGCAGACAGCTTACCAGGCGGCCAGAATTATCAACCATGATATGGGTTTCGCACTGATGCTGGAAGTATCAGAAAAAAATAAATGGGACCTGAATTTTTCAGAAATCGCCAGGGTCTGGACCAATGGCTGCATCATCAGGTCGGTTTTGATGGAAGAATTGGTGGATATATTTAAGGAAAGCACCCGGCTGATTTTGCACCATGAAGCAGTCTCGGCTTTGAAAGGATATCAAAACGACCTTTCGTATGTCGTTGGTCAGGCACTCCAACATGGTTTTGCCGTGCCGGTTTTGTCCAGTTCCATCAATTATTTTCTGGGATGTATTACGGGTCACTCAGCGGCTAACCTGATTCAGGCTCAGAGAGATTATTTTGGTGCCCATACCTATCATCGAACGGACAAGGATCCGGGAGAATCGTTCCATACCCAATGGAAGGGCTGATGAATCATTATATTTCAAATTTGTTTTATTTAGGTAATAATCCATATAATGAGATAATAGTGGACCGGGAACTTCTTTTTCTAAAAATCAATTGAACGACAGTTAAAGCAGCGAATCAAACAAGGGAGATGTCCGTTTTGTACAAAATAAAGGAACAGTTTTTAAATCAGGAGTTGTCCTTCCAGGCTGCCCGGAGCAGTGGTCCGGGGGGGCAAAATGTCAACAAGGTGAATTCAAAGGTAATTTTGAAATTCAATGTTCCGGAATCCCAACTTTTAGAAGAAAGTGAAAAGGCCTTATTGATGAAGAAATGGGCCAAAAAACTGGATAATGAAGGTAATTTAACCCTTCAGGCCCAGGAGAAAAGATCCCAGGTTCAGAATAAAGCCATTGCCATCCGTAAATTCTATGAGATGCTTAACGCAGCTTTTCAAAAGAGGAAGGTGCGAAAGGCCACCCGACCCGGAAAAGGAGCCATTGAAAAAAGGCTAAAAGCCAAAAAAATTCAGGGAGAGAAAAAGAAGTACCGGGGAAAGGACTGGTAACTCATTCAAAGAAGCTGAACCTTATTCAAGTTTATTGAACATGGGTTATCCCCAGGTATAATGAATATACAAATCTGAGTTCGATTCTAGATAAACTTGCTTCATTCAGGCATCCAGTAGTTGGTTCCAGCCATAGGTATCCGGGCTGAGTCCTTTTCTTATGGATGACAGTTTATTTTTAAGGCGGTACATACCAGCATCGGGTTCCAGGTAGGTGGAAAAGGCTTTTCCTCTGAAGCTAATGGTTTCGATAGGTGAGATTACAGCGGCTGTTCCAGCGCCAAAAGCTTCCACGCGCTCCCCATTTTCAATCCGCTGGGTGATTTCTTCTATGGCCACTGGCCTTTCTTCCACCATAAAACCTTCCTCTCCGGCCAATTTCAGTAGAGAATCACGGGTAATTCCATCCAGTATACTATCGCTAAGCGATGGGGTAAGCAGGGTTTTACCATTAAGCAGGAATAAAATATTCATGGTCCCGGATTCCTCAATATATTTTTTCTCTTGAGCATCCAGCCAGATTATCTGGTCAAAACCTTCTTTTTTTGCATTGATTTGAGGTAGCAGGGCGGCCCCATAATTACCTCCATTTTTTGCCGCACCAGCTCCGCCTCTGGCAGAGCGTATGTATTCTGTTTCAACTTTTACCTTAAGCGGCTTATTGTAATAGGCCCGCATGGGGGATAACACTACCATGAACAAATATTCCTGTGAAGCATCTACTCCCAATTTATTTTCAGTAGCGATAACAAATGGGCGGATATATAGGGAATAATCCGGATCCTCGATTACCCAATCCGATTCCATTTTTAGCAGTTCCAAAATACCATCCATGAAAAGGCTGCGGGGCAGGGGAGGCATTGCCATTCTTTCAAGGGAACGGTTCATTCTTTTCCAATGGCTTTCCATTCGGAAAATATTTATTTTGCCGTCTGTCATTCGAAAGGCTTTCAGGCCTTCAAAAACTGTCTGTCCATAATGGAAGCACATGGCCAATGGAGATAAGGATACGGATTGTACCGGTGCAATGCGGTAATCCGACCATTCCCCTTGTTTGTAGGCCGCCATAAGCATTCTGTCTGTGGATTGAACCCCAAAAGTGAAGTTTTCAAAATCAAAATCGGGTTTTCGGGTTTCAGTTTGGTTCATGATATGTCTTATCTTAATAATGGTTTAATCTTCTACTTTTTTTGCCTGATTAATGTGGGCCAGATGATGTTTTCCGTGCCACTCATACAGCAAGGAACTGACATTCAAAGGTATGAATTTGCTTTGCTCCGGATGAAAAAAGCTACGTTTCCATTGTTCCTGACACATGTTTTGCATCAGATAAACCCATTTTTCATGAATTCCTGCCAATATTTGAACGGAATTTTCAATTCCAAGTTTACTATCTGCAAGATCTGCCCAAAGGCTTTCTTTGTATGGTTTAATTACAGGATTTTCTTCTGTTAAAGCCAATTTAAAACGAATGAATGCATTCATGTGACTGTCGGCCAGGTGATGCACCAACTGCCGAATGGTCCATCCTGCTGGCCTGTATTTTCTATCAAGCATATTTTCCTGTAAATGGGATGCAGCCAATTGTAATTCCTTCGGAAAATGTTCAATATGCTGAATGGCTTGTTTCACCCTATCAGTCGCTACAGTTTCCGGGACCTGAAATCTTCCTATGGGGTATTTTAAAACTTCCAAATTCATAGACAATGCTTTTGGAGTAAGTGAATTGTGCCTTAATCCGGTAAATCTGATTGAAATGTCAAATTAACGAAGGAATAATGATTGGTTACAGATACAATTTATTTAATTTTGAAGGGTACAGTAAATAGGTAAATAATGACATTGTATCAGGAGTTGGCGATCAATTTTGAGCGGCTGATTCAAAAAGGCAGTTTGAAAGTAGGGGATAAGATGCCTTCCCTCCGTACCGTGAGCAAGGAGTATGGGGTAAGTATAAATACCGTAATTCAGGCCTATTTGGTATTGGAAAGCAGGTCCTGCATCGTATCCAGGCCGCAAGCGGGATTTTTTGTTTGTGAAAAGGCGGATCAGCGCTTACCTGTACCTCAAGCCAGCAATCCCAGCAACAATCCAAAGGAGCAGGCGGACGATGGTTTGATAGGTAAGGTTTTCAGGAATTTTGTCAATAAGGAGATTACCCAATTGTCTTTGAGTGTGCCAGACGAGTCTTTTTTCCCTGTAGGCAGATTGAATAAATGCATACATAAAGCCAGTCAAACGCTGTCTTCGGGGGGTACGGGCTATGATGACATACAGGGTAACCTTCTTTTACGAAAAAATGTGGCCAAATGGACCTTTACCTGGGCAGGCAATTTGGGTGTTGGTGACCTGGTGAGTACTTCGGGTGCCATGCATGCCATTTCTTTGGCATTTATGGCACTGACCAAACCCGGTGACCGGATTGCCGTGGAAAGCCCGGTTTATTTTGGTATCCTTCAGCTGGCTAAAAATATGGGGCTTAAGGTAATCGAGCTCCCCACCCATCCGGTCACCGGCGTCGACCCCGATGATGTAAAAGCCCGTATCGGTGAAATTGATATTTGTCTGTTGGTCAGTAATTTCAACAATCCTTTGGGAAGTTGCATGCCGGAAGAAAATAAAAAAGCCATCGTACAGCTGTTGAGCAGGCATGGGATTCCTTTAATTGAGGATGATTTGTATGGTGATGTTTATTTTGGTCCCAACAGGCCCAGGCCCTGCAAGGCTTTTGACGAGGAGGGGATGGTCTTGTGGTGTGGGTCGGTTTCCAAAACCCTGGCACCTGGTTACCGGGTAGGTTGGATGGCACCGGGCAGGTTCCTTAAGGACATTTTAAAGCTAAAGCTTTTTCATTCCGTTTCAGGAACCGCATTGACCCAGGAAGCCATTGGTCATTTTTTGGAAAGTGGGCGATATGAAAAACATTTGGCACAAATGCGGAAAAAACTCTATGCCAATTCCCTGCAATTTATCCGGGCTGTTGGAGACTATTTCCCTGAAGGAACCAAGGTAAGCAGGCCTCAGGGTGGATTTGTTCTCTGGGTGGAATTGGAAAAAGGAAAAGACACCGGAAAGCTATTTGACAGGCTGCTTTCTCAGGGAATCAGTATTGCTCCGGGAAGGATGTTTACCCTTCAAAACCAATTTTACCATTGCATGCGCTTAAATTATGGCCTTCCCTGGTCAGATAAGCTCGATCAGCAACTGTACCGCCTTGGTCAAATACTGAAGGAATAAATATTACCCAGGTTTGACCTTATTCACCCCACTATTCGGTTTTGTTAAAATTCCTTTTCTCCAAATTCGCTTTCGATAAAGCGGGATTTGTTTCGGTTTGGGTTGATGGTATAGCTCAGGTTGAGCATTACCATATCTACTTCAAGGACGTAATTGGTAGTGGTATAGAAAGCATCTTCCCGCATGGTGGTAATCCTTTGCTCATTGGATTTTAGCAATCCCATATCCATATTCAACCACTGTAGGGAAGCACTTAGCCGATCTCCCAAAAAGGTTTTTCTGACCACCAGGTTGGGAGAAAGGAAGCTTGAATCCTCTCCCTGGGCAGTGATTCTTCTGGATAAATAATTCAGAGACCATTGGAAACCAAAAGTAGGGGTGAAGTCATAACTGGTATTGGCATTGAGTGAGTAAACCCAGGCGGAGGAGTTGATAGGTTGCTCATCAAAACTTCCCTTTATTTGGTACCGGTAAAGGTTTCCACCTGTAAAAATTTTCCATTTGGAGGAGAAGTTTAATTCCAGCCCGGTCTCCATTCCCACAGATCTTCCTGTACCCACATTGGAATAAATCCGGTTTAAAATGGTGTCATTGTATACGGTATTGACCCTGTTGACCAGGTTTTTCACGTGGCGGTAATAAGCAGTAGCATAGAGGCTGTTGTCGCCAAATTCCTTAACCAAACCGGTTTCTATCAGGTCGATGAATTCCGGAAGCAAGGTAGGATCCCCCTGCTCCAGGGTTTCAGAGTGTTCTCTTTCAGGAAAAGGGTTCATTTTAAACGTAGTAGTTCTTTCCACACGCCGGCTATAAGCTGCCTTTAGTCTAAAATCATCGTTAACGGCATATTGCGCACGGGCTGTGGGATAGGGCAGGAAGAAGTCATAATAATAGGTGGTATCCACTGTATTACTCTTGTCCTGAAGCAACAATTCCCGGTCCATGTATTCCATTCTCAGTCCGGCAGCATAATCCCATTTGCCTATATTTCCGGTCAGCTGACCGTAGGCAGAGTGAATCAGCCGGGTCAATTCCACATTGGAAGAAAACTCAGGAATCAGCTCAAAATCACCTGTTTCATTGTTTTTCCTTTCATAAACAAAGTCTCCTTTGTGATCCAGGCTTCGGAATTGATAACCAAACTCAAAGGTACCCCAGTCTTTTGGTTTGGCCTGATAATCCAGCTGCCAGCGCAGTCCTTCCAGGGGGTTGTTATTGGTATTGTACGCGTCCTGATAAACAAAGTCCGTATTGGGAAAACCCAGGTTTCTATTGGTAGTAGGCCCACCCAGCATGGTGTACTCATACAGGAATGAACTGGATAGCCTGGATTGGTTATCGAAAGTATGGCTGTAATCAAAACTCCCCAACAAAAAGTCTCCTCTTCTTATCCTGAGGTTTTCATTGTAATACGTCATGGTATACAGTCTTTCTCCGGCGATTTCAGCATGATTATCATAATAAAGGATATCTGCCGTTCGGTCCTTACTTCTGATTCCTCCGTAAAAACCCAGGCTGAATTCATTGTTGGCATCAGGGGTATAAGCTACTGTAAAGCGACCAGAGTAAGCTTCCTCATCGAAACCCCTTTCACCTTCTGAGGGAAAGCGGGTGGTCGTGTCGCCCCTTTTGGTGTATACATCTCCTATTCTGAGGCCATTCACATCATTCCTCAAATAACTGGCGCCAAAGGACAGGTCCCATTTATCCTGTCGGTGGTTGATGGTAAAATCTGCACCATATCGCTGTGGTTTATTCTTATTGTCATAGTCTTCGATACTGGGCAGGCCTATTTTGGTGTTTACCTGGATATAGGTGCCATCTGTAGCCCCTTTTTCAGTAGTGATGTTAATGATTCCAGCTTTGCCTTCCGGGTCATATTTGGCAGCCGGGGCCGTCACGACTTCTATATTTTTGATGGCATTGGCGGGCAGCTGGCTGAGGATGATGGAAGGGTCTGACTGAATGGGCTTGCCATTGAGCATGACCACAAAGCCTGAGGCTCCCCGCACGGATAATTCTCCATCAGCATTGATATTGACGGGGGGTAGGTTTCGGATGACATCTATGGCCGTACCCCCTTGTCCGGATAAAAAATTAGCCGATTCAAATACTTGCCGGTCTATTTTATGCATGGCAGTGAAACGGCTACCAAATACCTCTACCATTTCCAGCAATTTTTCATTAGGAGAGATTTCCAGCTTACCCAAATCCAATTGCTGACCTCTGGAAAGCTCAATGTCAGAGAGGGTTGTGGGATCATATCCCATAAACTGGACCACCAGGTAATAATTGCCCGGTTTTATATTTTCCAAAGCAAAAGAACCATCTTCCAGGCTCACGGCTCCCGCCACCATACTGGAATCAGCAGGATTATATAAACCGACGCTTCCATATTCTATGGGGGTGTTTTTTCCTGCTTCAAAAATTTTTCCGGCAATCCCGGACTGCGCATAGCCTGTAGCGCTAGTGAGCAAAATAAAAAACATTATTAAAGTAAATCTCATGTTCATTTTCAAATAAACCACAAATAAAGGGTATTGGCTTCGAAATTGAATGGTGATTTTTTTACCATTATGGTAGATTTCTAACCTATAGCTTGCTCCGGTATTCTGAGGGAGTCAGGGTGGTTTGTGATTTAAAAAATTTAATAAAATTTGATGCGTCTGAGAAGTTGAGTTGAAAGGCAACCTCATTGACAGATAGGCTGGTATGGGTGAGCAGGTTTTTGGCCTCGATAAGTATCCTTTCACGTATTACCTCAATGGCCGTACTACCTGCAGCTTCTCTGCTGATCTGGTTCAACTTACGAATGCTGATGTGCATCAGATTTGCATATTCATCTGCATTTTTAATCTGCAGGTAATTTTCATTGATTAATCTTTTGAATAGGGAAAATTCATCCACCACATTGGGATGAATATTTTCTGTATGATGGGGAAGGTGAAGTGTTTTATAAATGATCGCATTCAGGTGGGCACTTAGCAGTTCCATGTGCTCACCGTTTTTGAAATCATTGTAGAATAGATGGAGCATATTCATCAAGGCATCTTCGTTACGGGGAAGCTTGAATTTTTCGTTGATCCTGTAGAGATTTGACAGTGCCCGGGGATAGGCCGTCAGTGCATCCTCTTTAAAAAGGATAACAAATCCCTCAGGTATTTTGGAAAAGTCCCAGCAATGTACCTGACCCAGGTTAAGGTAAAAGCCCATCGGAGGAAACACCTCATGGACCTGATTTCCAACCGTATGCTGACCGGAACCTTTGCTTAAAAAGATCAATTCATGATACCCCTGGTGCCGGTGGGGTTTGGTAGGTTTGATCACCGGTTTCATTTTGGTAATTTTTAGGATCAGGTCCAGCTCAATTTTATTTTTGGTACCAATAAATTTTGTTTCGTTTTGCATTGATTTTACCTTTCTCCGTTTTTATTCCTTAGCAGTTGGTCAGTATGGGAAATAACTCTGAGGCAATTTAATTCAAATTTTTTAAAACCAATTAGGAGCCATTGGTAAGATTTAAGTCCTCAACAGTTTAAACCTCGGCTTAAAGCATCCTTTTTTAGGAGTTGTAGGTATGAATGCTGCCAACATCATTTCTGGTAACATTATTTTTGACATGAAACCAGGAATGCCGAATAGGTCACACTTAGGAATGCACCGATTGTTGTCTGGAAAACCATGCGATATGCTTCCGAATCGAGTTTTGGACAAGCGATCCTGACCATCGGTACGGTAAAGGGTGTGGCCACTAAAGACATCTATTTACTGATGTGATGAATTTGAGCATGCCTACAGGCAGGCATGAGGTACCCGTTAAACACTGAAATGCCCCGATAGCTATCGGGGAAAGCATGCAAAGATTCTCCCGAATCAAGTTCGGGACAGGCTATGTGGCCTTATGAAAAGCAAATTATAGTCAGATAAAAATCCGGTTCAATTGGTCAGTAAATCGAAATTATTACATTCGGCTGCTTAGCCTGTATAGTCGCCTTTAAAATGATGAGAGGCTGCGAACCCAGAAATAGGTGTTAAAATAAAATGTTGAGAAGGGTTCCAATTCCTCTCTTATATCAGGTCAAAAAATCTACTGGTTTCTTGGAAAAATTTTCATTGGCCAATGTAGCTGTACCTGATATTTTTTTGGACCAATAATTGTTCAAACGCTTAAATCAAATTTTCATAACCCGATTTGATCACTGTAGAAAGCATTTTGAACTGTTCATTGGCATTAAAATGATGGAAGGAATGGGCAGGAATGATGATGCCTTCCCCCAGCGCAAGTTTATAGACCTTTTTATCAATCAAGATCTCGGCAGCACCATCAATGATTTGCACATAGGTATCGAATGGAGACGATTTTTCAGCTATCTCTTCCCCTGCATCCAGGGAGGAAACGGTAACATTTCCGGTTATTTTTTTTAGGATGGTTTTACTCACAATTGAACTTGGAAGGTACTCAATGATCTGCACAATCACATGCGCCTTTGTTTTTTCCAATTCCCCATTTTCTCTTTCAGCACCATCTTTATTCAAGTTTTTCATCCGCAGTTGATTTAAGCAACAGGTAAATGTAAGTCAATTCAATCGGTAAAGTATTATAACTTACCGGTATTTAGTTATATAATTTATAGATCATCCAGGTTGACATTTCTCCTCTTTTTCATGGACTTAAAATAAGAAGGAGTAAGGCCTGTAATTTTTTTGAATTGGTTGGATAGGTGGGCCACACTGCTGTAATTTAAAAGATGGGCAATCTGAGAAAGATTTAGTTCATCATAAAGCAAAAGTTCCTTTACCCGTTCAATTTTATGTATAATAATATATTGCTGTATAGTAATTCCAGTAACCTCAGAAAATATATTAGACAAATAGGTATAGTCGTAGTCGATTTTTTCGCTGAGGTAATCAGAATAATTCACTTTTGGCACTTCATCTGTATAGTGAACCATTTCTACGATCATACTTTTGATTTTGTTGATTAGAATGGTTTTTTTATCATCCAGCAATTCCAACCCTGATTTGCGCAGGTTTTTTTGCAATTGATCGTGCTGTTCGGCAGTGAGCGGCTCTAGTAACTCTACTTCTCCCAATTGAATGTTTGCAAACCTGATATGAAGTTTCTTCAACTCTTCTTTTACCATCATTTTACATCGAAGGCTGACCATAAACTTGATATGAATTTGCGGCAAAGACATCACATCTTGAATATACTCCATATTTACCATAGTAGCTAATTTCAATTTCGGAATTTGATTCCCAGAATCTGGGTTCGTTTTCTTATTATGCTCTACTTTGATCTGGTAGAAATTTTTGAATTAAAATATACTCCGTTCGTCAATATTTGGTACCTCAAATATTGGATTCTCATGGGTCAAATGGATTACATTATTTTAATTCTTTTTGCAGAAATCACAGATTATAAACCAGGCTTCCAATCAATTATTATTAAATAGCTAACTATTTAATTAACAATAGAAGTTTTAGCCAATTAATCAGGAAGTTGAAGCATTTATATAAATCAGATCAATGATCATGTAAATGATAAGGCCTAATTTTAATTACCTTAGGTAATCCTAATTTTACAGCAGTAATATAAATTTAAAAGGTCATGACAACTGAAATATCGGGCACATTCGGAAATAAGACCAACGGTTTGGAAGCAAAAAGAACAGCGCTTGAGGTGACAACCCTTGAGAATCGGCGTTTATTGGCCGAATTGAGTAGTTTACAGCAATTGAACAGGGAGTATAAATCCATTATTCACCATGCTTCTCATGATCTGCTAGGTCCTATAAACGATGTTGTATCGTTAGTGAACCTGATGGTGGAAACCAAAGACCCTGAGGAAATTGATTACCTTTCTAAACCGGTGCTGAAGGCGATCAGTAAGTTCAAAAGCTCCTTGAATGAACTGTCAATTTTTAAGGAGAGAGAAAAAGAACCCGAATTGACCGGTACAGTCAATATTAAAACGGTACTAAATGAGGTAACCGAAAGTATCAATAGTCAGATCATAGATGCTGGAGCAGTTTTGACCAGGTCATTGCAGGTTACACATGTACAAATGCCGATAAAGCATTTGAGAAATATATTTTTTAATCTCATTTCGAATGCGATAAAATTCAAATCTTTGGATAGGACGCCAGCCATTCACGTAAGTTCTTTTCGAAAGGGGAATTTTGTAGTGATAGCGGTATTGGACAATGGTACAGGTATTCGCCCCGAGAAAATGGACAAATTGTTCACAAAATTTGGCACCCTTCATGAGGAACCTTATCCCGGAGAAAGCCTGGGTATTGGGCTTTTTCTGGTAAAAAAATTACTGGAAGAATCCGGAGGAAAAATTGAAGCAGAGAGTGAGTGGGGAAAAGGTTCGGTTTTCAATGTATACCTGAGAGATGAAGCTGCTTCACTTAGCTCCAAATTCTCCCCAGCTACCTGAAACAGGCAGGTTTGGATCAAAAAGACGGGTACTAAATATCGTAAAATATAATTCGGTTTCGGAATCAGGCTTTCAAGTATATGTCAAATTCAGACCCTTCTTCTGGTTTGCTTTTAAAGGTAATCCTTCCCCCGGCATTTTCGATGATTTTTTTCACAAAATACAAGCCTATACCGGTTCCTTCGACATTTTTGACCAAACGGGTATAGGGGGTGAAGATAAGCTTTTGCTTGTCCTCTTCTATGCCTATTCCATTATCTTTTACAGAAATATGAATGAATCCATCAGATTTTTCAACCTTCACATGAATCTCCGGGGGGGTATTTGGCCGTTTGTATTTAATAGAATTACTTAAGAGGTTGTAAAAAATACTTCTCAGGTTCTTTCTGGAAAAATTCACTTCTGGCTCCTGAATGTCTACTTCAATGATGGCTTTGCTTTGATTTATTTTATCGCGGAGAACCATTTTCACCTGTTGGAAAAGGCTTTCAACCCTTACCAGTTCAACTTCTTCCTTAAAGTTACCCTCAACCTTGATGACTTCGGAAAGTTCGGTGATGATTGTTTTCATCGAAGCTATGGACTCCTGTAGCAAATCCTTGGTTACCTCATGGTCTTTATAATCTTCTTCTTTCCAATCCACGATATGGTCAGAGCTTTGGATCAATTGGTTTACCAGGCCCTCAATGTTGGAAAGCGGACCCTTGAGGTCATGGGAAACAGAATAAATAAAGGTTTCATGAGAGGCATTGAGTCGTTCCAGGTCTTTCAGGACTTTGATGCGGTCAGTGATATCAATAAACGTAATGATCACCCCATTTGACTTGTTTGTTTTTTCAATAAGGTAGGGAATGATGTTCATCTGAAACCACCTGAAGTCTGTTGTCTGAATCTCTTTTTCATAGATTTTCCCGGAATCTATTACTTCAGTCACATTTTCGACAATAGTGGAATAGCGGATATTGTCATTCAAATCTTCCAGGGATTTTCCAATATCGTCAGGGGAAAAATTGAATTGCTTCATGGCTGGAGGTGTGAACTTACGCAGTCTCAGGTTGGCATCAACAAAAAGTTGGGGTATGATGGTATTTTTGAAGTAATTCTCCAGCTCATCATTTAACTTAATCAGTTCGTCAATTTTTTCTAGCGACATTTTATTATTTTTAGTTGGTCAATTCAATTAAAGGCAGTTTTTACTTTCTAGATGCTAGTTGAAATGGAGCATGGTAGCTGGTATGCTGATGCACTTCAGGGTGTTTGAGCCAGGGAATGCCTGGATTTGTAAAAGACTAAATGACCTTCTATTGATGTTTAAAAACCTCGGCAAGGTAGTGAATCTTATGCCATTGGTTTTACATACTTTTAAAAATATTTAACAAGATTATCACTAGCAGTTTGAAACCTAAATCTGGCAGTGGGAGATGAGCTATTCATCCATTTAATTAAAGCTCAGACCATCAAATTTCTCCATTTCCGATGCATTCTCCGACTTTTTGGGATAAATGATCAGGATGTTATTTTCAGGAATCAGACTTTCCATTTTTTCGGGAATATTATCCATCATGTGATGGTATGAAGCGGAGCCTTTTCGGGCAGCCACCAGGACTACCAACTCATCCATTGCTAAATTTTGGGATTGGTTTTTGAAATATTCCCAATCGGAGACCGCATGGTCTTTTACGCTCGCACTTACCTGATTGGATTGGATTAACACTTGCAATGATTCAAGGGTTGATCCCATGGAAAAAAACTGAACTTTCGCACTCAATTCACTGGAAAGTCTGGCTATTTTCAGAAACCAGTGAATAAATCCGAATTCTTTTTCAGCCCATTCAGGGACGAAAACAGAAATGCTCCTGTGCAGCAGCAGTGGCCTTTCCAAATGGCAAATAAAGATAGTTCTATCCGTATTGGACACGATGGCATCCATTTTCTGCCCAAAGATTTTTTGTATCAATCCCGATTTTCTGGGCCAACCAAGAACGATTGTATCCGCCATAATTTCCCTGGATACCCTGGCAATGCCACTGGCAGGATTAAGGTCTAAGGTTGTAATGATATTAACCTCCGTATCGAAGGCGGCCGCCTGTTCTACAAATCCCTCAAGCTTTTTTCTTGCTTTGACAAGGTTGATTTCTGCCTCTTCATTGTTTGAAACTACAGAGAGAATGGATATCGGGTTAATGGATTTCTTGTCTTTGATGAAAATGGTAAATTCCAGGAGTTTTTCAATATTTTCTACATTGGCAAAGGGCAATAACAGGGTTTCCTGCTTTTCTATTTGAAATTTCAATAAATCAGAATTGTCATTCTCAGATTCAATAATGAGTCTTTTCGCTGCTCTTTCAGTCACCAAAGAAGAGACCAGACAGGTAATTAGTATTAGAACGACCGTTCCATTAAGTATGTTTTCATCCAAAATTTCCGCCCGGTAACCTACCAGAATTACAGCCAGGGTAGCTGCAGCATGGCCCGAGCTCAAACCAAAAATCAAATTCCTTTGCGCAGGTGTATAACGCAGGATCAATTGGGTAAACCAGGCTGCAACCCATTTACCAAAAAGGGCGACTACAGAAAGTGTTCCCGCAATAATCAGTGCCATGGGTCCGCTAAAAATCACCCTAATATCAACCAGCATCCCTACGCTAATTAAGAAAAAAGGAATAAAAAGGGAATTGCCTATAAATTCAATTCTATTCATCAAGGCTGAGGAATGAGGAATCAATTTATTCAAGCCCAATCCGGCCAAAAAAGCACCAATAATCGGTTCTACTCCGGCTAATTCAGCAATAAAAGCAGCTAAAAATACCATAGACAATACGAAAATATAGTGGGAGTGCTTTTCGCTTTCCAGCTTCTTGAAAAACCATTTGGCTATTATTGGCATTAGGATAAGAACGATAGCAGAAAAAATACTGAGTGATATACCCAATCTTATCCAGAATCCTGAATCCAGTGTTCCTTCGCTTTTTCCGACGATTACAGCCAATATGATCAGCACCGCAGTATCGGTCAGTATGGTACCGCCTACTGTTATGGCGACCGCCCTGTTTTTGGCTATCCCCAATGCACTTACAATGGGATACGCCACCATGGTATGCGTAGCAAACATACTGGCCGTAAGAAAACTGGCATTAAAATCATAGCCCAAAATATAATGACATACCGGGAATCCTATACCCAAAGGAAATGCAAAGGTAAAAAAGCCGAAAAGTAGGCTACCATTTCGGTTGGATTTAAATTCGTTAAGGTCCAGCTCCAGGCCAGCAATAAACATGATGTAAAGAAGCCCAATAGTGGAAAACAAATCAATGGCTGAATTTTTTTCCAGCAAATTCAACCCATAAGGCCCTACCAATACACCTGCCAAAATCAAACCTATAATACCCGGAACATTAAATCTCCTCAAGATGATGGGAGCCAAAAGAATAATGAAAAGTATTAATGAAAATACCAATACGGGATTTGCCAGCGGCAATACAAATTCATGCGTAAGGTGGTTCCAGAGCTTTTCCATTTATTGATAAAATATGAATTGGCAAAGTATAAAAATATCAATACATATTTTTCAAATCCATTGATATTTAAAATCAGTTGAACTTAGTCCTGATTCTTGGCCAACCTATTATAGTTAAATTTAAAGGGCGAAATGCTTAAAAATGTAAGCGGCTGAGAGACTTAGTTACTTTTAATTACCTTCTTCGATTTTCTCTTCTACTTCAGCATTTTCTTCCGCATCTGTATTTTCCACTTCCTCTGGATCGGAAGCATCCGGTTCAAAGGTTAATTCGATCCACATGGGAAAGTGATCTGAACCTACCTCCTCCAATTTATCGAATGAAATCAGACCAAAGTCATTGGTATAAAAAACATGGTCTAAGGGATACCGAAATAACGGAAAAAATACGCTATAGGTATTGTAGAACCCCCGGCCTTCCCTGGGATCCAGCAATTGACTGTATTCCCTGAAAAGCTTAGAGGTCTGGGACCAGCCCACATCATTCAAGTCTCCCGCAACGATCACCGGCTTGGGATCTTCTTTTATTTTCTTCCCAATCAACAGCAATTCTGTATCCCTTTCATAGGTGTCAGAACCGGGTTTCGGGGGTTCGGGATGAACCCCATAGAAATCAAATTTGGCTCCAGAGGGTAGTTGGACCTGGGTATGAAAGGAGGGTATATCCATCTCTACCAAATAATTTACTTTAGCGTTCAGTAAGGGGAACTTAGACAAAAGGATCATGCCGTAGGTATTGGGAAGGGGTTCCTTGATGGAATGGGGATATTTCTCATCCAATGGGATCAAAGATTGGGTCCACAATAAATCAGGCTCTGTCAGTAAAATTAAATCAGGGTCCTTTTGATTGATCAGGGAAAGCAACATATCTCTATCGGTATTTTCCATGCGCACATTGCTCATGAGTAGGGTGAATTGGTTTTCGTTTTCTCCTGGAGCGGCATTTTTTGCACTTACGGGCAACAGGGGAGTAAAAGGAGCAATCATAAACAGCTGATAGGACAATGCGGCTGTTAATAAAACTATAAAAGGTAACTTGATGTGGGGTTTATCTTTTAAAAAAAATAACGAAAGCAACAGAGCAAATAAACTGAATATCGAAATTTGTACCCTGGGAAAATCAAAAATCCTGATCCACCAGGTGCCAGTATCAATGATGGGCAGGGCCGTGATTACTATGGCAACCAAACCCAGAATGTAAATGAAATATTTCATGTGTTTATAATTGTCTTTTAGCGGTCACATAGCCTGTCCCGATCCTTAATCGGGAGAATCTCGCATGGCTTATAATCATCCTTGTGTGTGACGGGTACGTCATGCTCGATTTCATCTGTTTATAATTGTCTTTAAATGGTCAGATGGAATCTTCGCATGATTTATAATCATTCCTTTGTGTGACGATTGCGTCATGCTCGATTTCATGTGTTTTTAATTTGATTTCCATCGGCCAGGTGAGTATCTGTCAGCGGACGAGGAATATCAGCACGATAATCATGCCCCATTTTACCTTACCCATTTTCAAGGCAGGTTGGTGACAATTGTGTAAAGGAACAGGTAGGTGATTAATCTAAGGGCTTGATGAAAATATTTTTGAATTCCACGCCCTGCCCTTCGGCTTGAAGACCGATAAATCCTTCTTTTAGCATCTTTCCATCTACCTTGATCGCAGGATCGTAACCATTGGCTACTCCACCTCCAATTTGCGGCTGGGTATATTCAAGGACCTTTTCTCCATTTACCTTATGAATAACCAGAGAATCTCCATAAACGATCAATTCAGCTTCCACCCATTCATCCCATGGAATAGTCGGAGAGGAGGAGTTGATACAATGCCTGGGGTCCACTTCTCCCTTGAAATATACTTCTGTACCCGGTGAGCACATATTTCCGGTAGGACGGGGGTTCCCATCATCGGCATCTGCCAACATTTGGTATTCTACCGAAATTGGCCAATCCTGCTCTTTTAAAATGGTTTCGGGAGCCTGGGAATGAAACATCACCCCACTGTTCCGGTAGGTATAATCCGGAGCATCATCCATCCATTGATCGGTGAAACGATACTCAAATTTAAGATGAAACGAGGAAAACGGCTGTTCATAAAACAAGTGTCCGTAGCGTTGGTCAAAACTGTCATAATCATCATAATTGACCTGAATGACACCATCAATTACCCTAAAGGTATTGGCATAGTTTTCACCGGTTTCGTGATGGTAAAACTTAGGGGTCCATCCTTGCAGATCTTTTCCGTTGAATAAGCTTTGCCATTCGTCCTGCTTTGAAATTTTCGGGCTGCTGGAATCAAAGGAATAAAGCAAAAAAGATATCGTTAGGCCCGATAAAAGA
Source organism: Cyclobacterium sp. SYSU L10401 (assembly GCF_010993705.1). Classification (GTDB taxonomy): domain Bacteria; phylum Bacteroidota; class Bacteroidia; order Cytophagales; family Cyclobacteriaceae; genus Cyclobacterium. Next base: position 416,117 of record NZ_WOFO01000003.1, read on the forward strand.
ATAAATGTTTTTAGAGAAAATAAATCAATTTTAATCTTATTGTTTTTCATGAGTTTGGTGCTTATTGTTTATAGAACAATGATTGGATGAAAACACGATATTTTCAATTCTATTTGTCAGCTGATTGACTTATGGGCATTTACATGCATTTCTGAATCCAAAATCTGAATGGCTCCAGTTTTGCGCTCCAGCAGGGCTGTAGCCATTCCTACACTGCCTGATCGTATTTGTTTTTGCAGTAAAGGGTTTTCCTTTAAAATTTTGTTTTTTGAATAGTCCAGGTTAAATACAGTGATTTTGTCTGTCCAATCATTCAAATTATTGTCTTTCAATTCTTCCAGGGAATAAAGTCCGGCCTCGAATGCAGGCTCCAACAGGTGACTGATGGGGTCATCCGGTTTTTTTATTTGTTGAATGAGGGCATTTTTGATCAGCCTGTTTTTATTATTCCCCAATAACAATACCAGTTGCGCTCCCTGAAAACTGCAAGCCATCTCTATGGTATGAATTAAATGGGTGTCTACCAGGTTTCCGGCAGCTTTAACCGGGATTAGATCCCCGATTCCAGTGTTTAATAACATATTCAATGGTTCCCGCATATCTATACAGTTGATCACTACTGCCAGGGGAGCATCTTTAATAAAATCCATCAATTCCTTGTTTCTTAATCTACGGGAAACCAGGTTGCCAGCTACATACCGCTGGTTTCCTTCCATCAGGTATTCAAGAATGGCCTTTGGATTGGTAAGGTTTGGTTTAGGATCCAAGGAACTGGACTCTAATTTAATTTCACTGTTGTGTTGATAGCTTTCCTTTAATCCAATAATGTTTACCTCAATGTCATTCTCTTTTGCAAAGGTACTTTGGTAGTCGTGCAAGATGCCTAAGACATCCCTATCAATATAGGAAGAGAAGGTAGCATCTATTACTACTTTGGAGTTTTTCGGCAGGTTCCAGAGCTTTCTTTTTATGGCGGGTTTATTCAAAAAGGAGACCTCATTGGAAAGCTCAAGTCGGATGGATTTCTTTTTTTTGGATTTTGTGGTTTCCTCGTAAAAAAAGGGATTATAGTAATTCCCTCTTAGCAGGAAAAAAACACTTGCCGCGGTCCCAATCAATACACCTAACAATACGTCTGTTAGTAAGATAGCTACTGTAGTTATGGCAAAAGGTAAAAATTGAGACCAACCTTTGGCCAACATGCTCCTAAAAATGGCAACAGAGGCCAATTTATACCCTACAAGCAATAAGATAGCAGCCAGGGATGCTAAAGGAATAAGGTTGATCACACTACTTAAAAAAAGCACACTGGCCGTCAATAAAATGCCATGTATAATGGTTGATAGTTTGGTTTCAGCACCAGCTTCTATATTTACCGAACTTCGTACAATCACAGAAGTGATGGGAATACCGCCTAAAAGACCAGCTAATATATTTCCAACTCCCTGTGCCACCAATTCACGGTTTGGAGGACTTCGTCTTTTATGGGGATCGAGGTTATCTGCCGCTTCTATAGCCAATAAGGAGGCGATAGAAGCTATTAAAGCGATCGTGAAGGCGTAGGTCCAAACCTGAAAATTAAATATCGAACTGAAGTCAGGAAAGGTGATTACAGATGACCAACCTTCTACTTCCGGAATATTGACCAGTTGGTTGCCTGCCAGGTAAAAAGAAGGAAGCGTGAATTTAAATATCATATTGATGATCACACCTAAAATTACCACGATGAGAAAAGGTGGCAATAATTTGATTCGCTTAAGGAAGGTTTTATCCCAGAAAATCAAAATGCCAAGCGATAGCACGGTAAGGAAAATGGCCCCGGGAGAAAAAGATTCCAACAATGCATCGAAATCCGGTGGATTTAAAGATAGGTAACTGGAATAATCCACCGCCTCATTTCCTTTCTTTACCCCCAATGCATAGGGAATTTGTGAGGAAATCAGGATAAGCCCAATAGCTGCCAGCAAACCTTTAATGATATTGGTTGGCATATAATCCGCTATTAAACCTGCCCTCAATATACCAAAGCCTAATTGGAGGATCCCACCAATAAACAGTGCCAGAAGAAAAATCTCAAAACTTTCCAGCCTATCTATGGCAATCAAAACAACAGCAGATAGACTGGCCGCCGGTCCACTAACACTTACATGGGATTGACTGATAGCTCCGATAACTACCCCTCCAATGATTCCAGAGATCAGGCCGGATATCAATGGTGCCCCACTGGCAAGGGCAATACCCAAACACAATGGAAGGGCAACTAAAAAAACAACGATTCCTGCAGGGATGTCTTTTGCCGGACTACTGAATATGGAACGACTGATGTCCTCTATATTGGCTTTTTCAATAAGATCCTTAAAGGGCTGATTTTTATTCAAAACAATGGTTTTTAGTTTAAATAGTTTGCTTAACAAACATAATCTTTATTTTCTGAATATGTATTACACTTAGATAGATTGATGTCTTTATAATTGCTATAAGGATTGGCCGATCCATTCAGGCAAAATGATCCCGGAATGGAATTTTTATTTCGAGATAGACTGACCCGGAAAATTTCCCTACTTTTACCTGTGTTTTAATACTAAATCAATCGTTACTTATCTTTCTTGCCCATGAAACCGATCATTACTGCCTTTTCCTTCTTCGTTTTCTTTTTGTGTATGGGTATCTCCCATGATATTTATCCTCAGGAAGATGCTTTCATTTTTGGTGACCCACTCCCGGATGCACCGGCCCTTTCTTTCAGGGGAAATCACCAGGTGGGGGTTCGTTCCCTGGATTTAGTGCATGAGAACCAGCCTGATATTCAAAACTTTGAAGCAAACAAAGAACCAAACTATGACAGGCCATTAGCAGTAGAGGTCTGGTATCCTGCCACCCTCAAAGGCAATACCAGCCAGGTTGAATACAAGGATTACTTTGGTGCACCCAATGATGGAAAACGACCATTGACGCCATTTACCTTTTCTGGAAGGGCGGTGAGGGATGCTGACCCTGAGCGGAGCAAAGGACCTTATCCTTTGGTAATCGTATCTCATGGATACCTGGGATCCAGGTACCTGATGACTTATTTGACAGAAAACCTGGCTTCAAAAGGATACGTAGTAGTAGCCATTCACCATACAGAGTCAACCCATGAAGCTCCTGGAAAGTTTGCCAGCACCCTTTATCACCGGTCCAAAGACCAACTTTTTGTGCTGGAGGAATTGAGCAGGCTTGGGGGAAGTGGAGCCGACAGTTTTTTGGAAGGATTGGTTGATGCCGAAAATACTGCTTTGGTGGGATACTCCATGGGAGGATACGGGGTATTGAATGCAGGTGGGGCTGGATATGCCCCTGGATTCGTCAGTGCTTTTGGGCAAATGACAGCAGGAAGTCAGAAATTATCTGAGCGAAGCCTTCGCCACCCGTCATTTCAGGCATCCGTAGATCCCAGGATTAAAGCCATAGTGGCCTTTGCTCCCTGGGGCATGGCCAGAGGAGCATGGGACGACGAAGGACTTCAAAATCTTGAAATCCCCACCCTTTTTATTGCCGGTGAGCAGGATGACATTTCTGGCTATGAAAAAGGGGTAAAAGCCATTTATGAGAGCGCCAAAAATGCAGAAAGGTACATGCTTACTTACCTGAATGCCAGGCACAATGTCGCACCAAACCCTCCATTGTCTCCGGACCTTAACCAGGATGATTACATGCATTATGCAGAGCCTGTCTGGGATGAGCGCAGGATCAACAATATCAACCAGCACTTCCTTACGGCCTTTCTGGGCTTAAAGCTGAAAGGTATGACTGAACAGGCCAGGTACTTGGATTTACCGCAAAATTCCCTGGATGAGACCTGGGAAGGCTTTATTCCAAGGACATCTATTGGGCTGGAATGGAGGCAGGATAAGCCTGAAATGTAAATACCCATTTTAGTCCATATTGTAAGGAATGAGCTTAGCTAGGGGGTTGCCATTCCTTTTCACTATTCAGCCTTTTTCTGCCAGCAATGGAGTCCGGTTTATAACCTGCTTTGTGCCTGTTCCTGGTCCGATACTTTTAGCCGTAGGCTGGATTGATCAAATGTGGATAAATCCAGCTTCACATGGATCTGCTGCTTGCCTTTGGACAGCTGCAGGGTTGCGGTTTTTCCCCCTATGCTTGCCTGTTGATCAGCAACCCAGACAGATAGGCCTTTGGTAGCGTTAAATTCCAGGTCCACCTTTCCCTCATTCAGAATTTCCAGTTCAAACTGAAGCAGGGCCAGGTCTTGTCCATCCTTGTCTTTTAGGATTGGCAATTCTGTCACCGGTATATCTCCGGCCACCTTGCTGTACAATACAACTTGCCTCCCCTCTGGCATTTTATCGGAAGAGGTGGACGACCAGTCTGCCGCTGGATCCAACTCAGCATATGCCTTCCAACGCCTGACGAAGTTTTCATTGGGAACCCTGAAGTCTCCAGAAGTACCCAATCTGGATAAATAACCTACCAAATCTATGAACTCCTGTCGTTCGAGCCCCGAAGTTAATCCCGGAGGCATAAGTGATCCGGAAACATTTTCCCTGCCACTTACCTGGCTTTTAGGGATGGTCATTTCATTGCCAGCCGGGTTGCGCATGATCAGTTCACTGGATCCGTCACTGACCAGATAGCCCATCACAATGCTGCCATCCGTTTTGGTAACTTTCTGGAGCTCATAGCCTTCTTTTACGGATTCTGCCGGATCCAACAGGGAGCTGATGATATTATCTATTGGAAGACTGCTACCCAGTGAACTTAAATCAGGTCCCAATTTCCCACCGGCTCCACCTAAAGCATGGCAGGATTGACACATCAAAGCTTGTTTGCGGTAAATGCTTTCACCCAAGATGGGATCCGCTTTGGTTTTTACTTCCTGAGCCAGGGCGTAAACTTGGTTTTCTGTCAATTGCTGGGGCATGCGTTCCGGAGGTAAAACGCCTCCAGAGGCTTCCAATACCTGGCGAAGGTTTTGGCTCAGGGTAGCATTGCGGCGCTGCCATGGCAGGTATTGTTGCATGGCCTTCCTTCCCGTTTTGGCTACTTCCTCCGGAATATTTTCTTCCTTAAGGCCAAGGTATAAAACTTCCGTACCTTCCTCAGTATTCAAAAAGGCAGCAAACATGCGTGATACGTCCGCTTCCGCTAATCCTTCCTTCCAAAGTCCAATGGTTTTGGAAACCACCTGTTCCGGCTTGCTCTGGGCCAGTTGGGTAAGGGCAAGTATTTGGCTTTCTTTATTTTTTCCAGCTGAGGTCAGGTCCTCCAATAAGAGGTTTCCTTTTTCACTTTCCATACTTGCCAGGGCTTTCATAGCGGCTTTTTTGATGGTCGGACTACCCTGCAGGGCAAAATTGAAGATTTGATCCAGCAAGGCCTCCCGGTTCCAAAGGCCTGAAAGGGCCAATGCTCTTGCAAGCACATCTTCTTCTGAGCCATTGTAAAGTTCCCGGATTCGGTCCAATCCGGATGCCGGCTTAATTCCCCTGTCTGAGACCATCTGTATCAAAGCTTCCAATAGCAAAACTTGGCTTTCAGATGCTTCCAGCGATTTTTGGAACAAATCTCCAGCAATGTTTACATTGCCATTTCTGGCAAGGACCTGAATTACCTCCGGAATATAGGCTTGAGGCACCTCATTGGAAAGGAAAATATCCACCAAAACTCCGGCACTTGTGGAGTCATTGACTGCTTTGAGGGCATAAACGGTTTTTTTGGGATTTTCAAAATAAGACCTGTCAGCCAGTAGCCCGGGCATCCAGTAATCCTTGAGATTTCTAATGGTTTGCCAAAGCGCAAAATCCAAAAATTCATTCATGGGTTGATCCAAAACTGACAGGGCCAATTGGGCGGACTCAGGACTTTTGGCCTTACCCAGCGCTACGACTGCCTCCAGCCTGACAGTTGGATGGGGATCCTTTGCAGCCTTTTCAAGAATAGACAAGCTTCCCGGGATTTCATCCATCCATTGACTCAACACCCGTACCCCTGCAGCCCTTGCACCGGGCTGCTCTGCCTGAAGTAGCTCCATCAATAGCCCCTCGTTGACTTCTCCAATGGCCTGGAAGGTCCATAATGCTTCCAATTGATGTTGCTCGTAAGCTATTCCATTGGCGTCTAGTCCCAAAACGAAGGAATTTAAGGCCTTGATGACGCTGTCCCGGTCTTTGGCTTTCAACAATAACCTGGCCTGAAGACGTGTCCAGTTTTCGGGGGCCTTCAAAGCTTCTACCAACTGAGGGACATCCATTTCACTCAGGTTAGCCCTTTTGAGCAGGGGGCTGTTTTTCCTGCTTACCCGCCAGATCCTGCCATGTTGCTGGTCCCTTCTGGGATCGTGGAAGTCTACTTCTCCATGCTGGATGATGGGGTTGTACCAATCAGCAATGTATATGGCACCGTCAGGTCCTACCAAAACATCCACCGGTCGGAAACCAATATGATCTGTCCAGATCAAGTCTTCCGCTTGTTTGGAAACCATTCCATTGGCTGTTTCCTCCAGCACAAAACGGTTTACCCGGTTGGCACGGAAGTCATTGGTGATCAGGTTTCCCTGCCAGCTTTCAGGCAAATGGGCGCCGGAAACAATATCCAGGCCACTGTGTTTGGGTTGACCCGGGTTCAAACCTTTTAAAATACGTTCAGCTCCCGGGGCAGTAACAAAAGTGGCTCCGGGAAAAGCATAATTGATGCCTTCTGTGCCCGCTCCGTCGGTTAAGAATGCTTTTCCCCATTTGTCAAACTGCAGGCCCCAGGGGTTGATCAGGCCTTTGGCAAAAACTTCCAGCTTTTTGGTTTGCGGATTGTACTGCCATACGCCTCCACCTTCCAGTCTGCGAATGCCCCAGGGCGTCTCAACGTGGCTGTAGATATAAATAGATTGATTGAAATACATCAATCCATCTGGCCCCCATCTGAAAGTATGGATGAGATGATGGGTATCACCGGTTCCAAAACCCGAAAGTATTTTTTCCTTTACATCGGCTTTTCCATCTCCATTGGTATCTTTTAAATGCAATATTTCAGTGGAGTTGGCTACATAGACTCCTCCATCTCCGGGAAGTATACCGGTAGGTGTGATCAGCCCTTCAGCAAAGACGGTGGATTGATCAGCCGTCCCATCCCCATTGGTATCTTCCAGCACGATGATTTTATCATTGGCGGATTCCCCCGGACGGAGGTGGGGATAGGCCGTACTGCTGACCACCCATAGCCTGCCCTCAGCATCCCAGTTCATTTGAATGGGCTTGACCACATCCGGCTCTGCGGCAAAAAGGTTCACTTCAAAGCCTTCAGCCAACTGGAACATGTCCATTTGCAATTTGGGATCAGGGGAAGGGATATCTCGCAAGGCATTTTGGCCCAGGAGTTGGGATGTCTGGGCCAGCAGCAGGAGCATCACCAACACTATTGTATTGATCCCCTTCGGTTTGATACCGGGAAAGGAAAAGCAAGGATAAACGGAAGGGAAGGGATGATTATTTTTCATGGGGATTGTTCATTGATCGGTGATAATTATGCTGGTCCTCAGGGCAAAGGCTCGAGCGTGAAAAGCTGCTCCTTCAGGTCTTTGCTGCGGTTGATTTTTCCATCCAGCCAAAAGATCAGGGCGTCGAGCGATTCCAGGCCGGCCTTATGCCTGCCTTGCTCATAGGAGCGGAAACCCAGGATATAAGTTCTGTTTTGTGGGCGGTATTGTTGAAAATAAATTTGATCTTTTTCACGAATCAGGTCCAGCATTTGTTTTCCTGCCGATGAAAGATCTATAAAAAGCCCTTCGTTCCAGGTACGGTGATCAGCTACAGCCAATAATTGCCCATCCATAAAAAGCTGATAGTAACCTTTTTTCAAGCCTTGAATACTTATTTTAGGTCCCTGAAATAGGGTTTGAGCGTTCAGGTGAGGAAGGACACTTCCATTTAATGCAAATTGCAGCTGTCCATTCCCCGGATCAGCAGCCAATAATTCTGCCTGATGATCGGAGGTCAGGGTATTTGTTTTAATGTTGATCAGGATATCTGCAGGAGACAGTTTCAGCCCCATCTCTTCACCCATCGTTTGGGTAAATAACAGGTAGCCATTTTGGTTCAGGTGAACCCTGTTTGACTCCCAAATATCATCCGATTGCTCCCTTTCAATAGGTCCATACACATCAATAAATGCCAGGTTCCTTTCTTCAGCAATACGGGACATGCTTTGGTTGTAAGCTTTCAGGTTACTGATGTGTTGATCTGATTGTTCGGCTCCATTCATCAGGAGTTGTGGAATAGTAGAAATAATCAGTGCTTTGGTGCCCATTGCTTCCAATGAATCCAGCAAACGGGACAATCCCTGTTCGAATTCAACAAGCCCCTTGGATCCATTTTGCGCTTCCACAGTGCCATAGGCCAGAAAAGCCCAATCTGCCCGGGTGGCTTTAATTTGGCTGATCAGCAGGTCAAAGGGACCCGGAGGACTGGTATAATAGCTTCTGGCTTCTCCAAATACCGTGTCGCCCGACCAGCCCAGGTTTCGAAAGGAGAGGTGCTTTTCCGGGTGATTACTGCTAATCAGGTATTCCAGAAATCCATACTGTTGTTCGTTCTCCATCAGTGAATTGCCCAGATAAATCACCCGGTCTCCCTCTTTGGGGTCAAAGCTTGCCTGAGCAAACAGAGAGGAGCTGTAAAATAGGAGCAGGAACAGAAAAATTGTGATTCGGTACATGGGTTTACTTGGGTTATTGACCGGTGTGACTGAAATAGGCCACAATATAAAAAGGAAGCTTCATTTTCAATTGAAACTTAACAATATTTCCACTACTGGCAGGTTTATTGGACCAATGGACTGGTACGTGAAAAACTTGAGTAAATCCATTTACTGCGTTTAGAATGATGATTCACCGGTACAATTCAAGCTTGGTCAAATTTTGTTAAGCTCTCCTCTGATAAACACTCTTCCCTCCACCGAAATAATTGGTGTAGATGTGCTGGTAGACACTTACTGTTTTCAAGCTGACTTCTTCATCGGAATACACTTCCTGAGGGAGCCATAGGAGATTGTCGTAGATCATCCCCTTCACCTGGGCGGTGATCTGCCGACTTTCTCGCCATCGGTCTATTTTCAGTTTTTCCGCTTTCAGCTTGTCAAGTGTTTGCTGTGCAACTTTTTTGACGGCTTTCTTTTCTTTTGGTCCGAGTTCTTTTCCTTCCCGGAGGAGGTCAAACACCGCCAATGTTTCCTGGTCTTCCAGGTTTTCACGGACTGCTCTTTGCTCTTCTTCTGAAAGCGAAGCCAAAAAGTCTGATAGTTTGTTGAAGGCTCTCACCGTATTTTCCATTGATTTACCATTATTGTATTCGTCAATGATCTCCCTGTACCGCTCATAAAACTCCAGCCGCAAAGGGTTTTCTTTCAGCATTTGCTCCAACTTTTTTTCAATCGCTTGCTGTAGGTCATAAGTAATGGTATTCTTTCGTGGGGCTTTTTGGAATGCTGCTTTCAGCTTGTCGAAATCCAACTTACTTAGATCCACATATACTTCCTCTCGTGGATCGGCAACCTGATCCTCCAATAAAACACTTCTACTTACTACTTCCTGCAGCTGCATGACAATTTCAATTATATCGGCGCTCTTTGTCTTTTGGTTCAAAAGGCCATAAATTGCCTCTATTGCATTGTATTTCTTTACATAGGCTTTTACCTGTTCTTCAGGATAGAGGGCCTTGAACTTCCTGAAAACATTCCTGGCCATCATCTCAAAAGTGGTCCGGGTAGTTTCATTCAAGTTTACACCATCTCCTGCTTCCCTGATCTTTCCCAATTTTTGCATGGGTTGGGCATTGATCAGGTCCGAAAGCTGAAAATTAAGGGAGCGAAGATAATCTTCCACTTTCCTGATGGCTTCCTTTAATTCTATTTCCAGACTTGCTAATTCCTCTACGGGTTTGCCAGAACCATGACCGTCTTTTCCACCTGTACCGCTTCCTTTACCTCCTTCTCCATAGACAGAATAGGCCTTTTCCAGCTGCTCATAGACGTTGCCATAATCCACAATCAACCCATTTTCCTTCATGTCATCATAAACCCGGTTGGCCCTGGCGATGGTTTGCATGAGGGTATGTCCTTTGATTGGCTTGTCCAAATAGACCGTGGAAACGCACTGGGCATCAAAACCGGTAATCCACATGGCACAGACGATGGCTAGTCGAAAGGGGTTTTCGGGGTCTTTGAATTCTTTCTCAAGATTGCGCTCCACCATTTTGCGTCTGTGGGTTTCGATGTCCAAACCCATCTTGCGGAACTTGTCCACTTCATTTTGCTCGCTGCTGACTACCACGCATACCTCCGTGGTCTGGACCTTTTCATACTTTCTATGGAGTTCTTGAGCTTCCTGTGGGTCATTGGATGAATCGATTTGCGCTTGTAGTTCAGCCAGGTATTCCGGCCAATATTTCATCACCAGCTGATGCATTCGTATTGCCGTGGGTTTGTCCAAGGCAACAAACATCGCTTTACCCTGGTAGCCTCTCTCGTTGAAGTGCCAGACCAGATCCTTTGCAATGGCATCCAATCGGGGCTCTGCGGTCAGGATTGGATAGTTTTTTTGGAACAGGTAGGTGAGCTTCCTTTTCTGATCATCCTCAAGGCGCTCGTCTTCCAGGATTTCAGCCATCTGCTCGTCCAGCTCGGGGTTGTCGATATTCAATTTTTCTCCCCGGTTGATGTATTTCAGTGGGAGCGTGGCTTCATCGTCTATGGCCCGTTTGAAGTCATAAACTGAAACATATTCACCAAATATGTTTTTGGTCAGTTCTTCCTCATCCTTGATAATGGGAGTGCCTGTAAAGCCCAGGAATGAAGCATTAGGTAAACCATGGAAACGCATATTTCGGGCATAGGTGCCGCCTTGCGTTCGGTGCGCCTCGTCAGAAATCACGATGATATTCTTCCTTTCGGTGATCAATGGATACGCGCTCTCTTTCTCCGGATCGATCGAAAACTTATGGATCAGACTGAAGACATACTTGTGGTTTTGCGCCAGGAGCTCTCTCAAATGATCCCGGCCGGTCATACCCGATTTGTTTCCGGCAACAATGGACTTATCATGGACTACCCCAACGCCCGAAAAGGTATCATACAATTGATTCTCCAATTCCTGCCTGTCTACGGCAACCAGGAAGGTGTAAGCGCCCCCGAGCTTTCTGTGAATTTTTTCGCAAAGAAATACCATGGAGTAGGATTTGCCACTGCCCTGGGTATGCCAAAAGACACCCAATTTACCGTTCAGTTTCTCGATGTTGTGTACATTGGCAATGACTTTGTTCACCCCAATATACTGGTGGTTTTTGGCCATCAGCTTCATTACATCCCCTCTTGATTCATCAAAAAGCAAGAAGTTTTCAAAGATGTCCATCAGGCGATGAGGCGCGCAGGTACCCCGGAGCATGCTGTCCAGGCTGACCAGCCCTTCTTCGTTTTCTTCGATCCTTTTCCAGTCCAGGAAGTACTTATACGGGCTTGTGATGGTGCCTACCTTGGCATCGGTGCCATTACTGAGGATGATAAAGGCGTTACAGTCAAAAACATGTGGGATGGTATCCTTGTAGTCCTTTAGGTTATCATTGTAGGCGTTTTGCAGGTCATGCAGGTGGGCTTTGAGCTCCATAAATACCAATGGAATCCCATTGACAAAGCAGATGACATCCGGTCGTCTCAGGTACAGCTCTCCAAGGACCTCAAACTGACGTACCGCCAGGAACTGATTGGATGAGTAATTAGTAAAATCGAATACCTTGAGTTTCTTTTTGATCAATTCTCCCTTGTCATTGGTATAGCTGACAGGGACGCCATTTTTCAGCAGTTCGTATTTTTCTTTGTTTACCTTTCCGGCTGACTGGTCAGCTACTTTCTGGGAGATTTGCTCGATGGCTTGTTCGTAGGCCAGAGGAGGTAAGCTCGGGTTCAATTTAATCAAGGTCTGCTTGAGGTATCGGGTCAGGATTACTTCTGACTTATTATCTCTGCCTAATAGCCCCTCTTCGCCAAATTTCTCCTTCTTCCAGGCAGTGACCACCTCCCAACCCAATTCTTCCAGAACTTGCCGGGTGGCTTCTTCGATCAATCCGTCTTCTGAGTATTCGTAGCTCATTCTTCCTTCGACAAATGTTTTTTGAATAAATCAACCATTTCATCCCTATGTTTTTTGCATTTCTCCCAATTCCAATTTTCGTTTCTAAATATTAGATCTGATTTTAATGAATCTAAACGTCTTTTAGATAGAAACTCCTGCCGTTTTACATTGAAAATTTTGTGGCTGTATTCAGAATTCATACTTGAAGTGAGTAATACTAAATTCCCGAAATCGTCTGTCCGTCTTTTGTTTTCTTCATTACTCAAGCCATCTTCAGTTAATCTGTTAAGCTCCTCTAATTTAGGCTTTTGTGCCGATATATGTTCCACAGAGTTTTTGGCTGTCATTCTATACCCTTCCCATTTATCAGCATTAAACAGGGATCGCTCTTTCCATAACAAATACTCTAGTTTATAAAACCAGTAGCTTGGGTAACTCGTGCCTTTACCACTTTTCAAAAAATCGATAACAAAATGAATATCGCTTCTAAGTTCCTCTACTCCCTTTCCTATTAAATCATAGCTATTGATCCTGAGATCTTGCTTAGGATTACAAAACATAGCGTTGTCCAAGGCTTCCAAATAATGGTTATGAGAAGATTTCCTTTTTATAAGTCTATGCAATAACGGTGTGAGCCAGTAATGGGTAGTGATTTGCTGTGAATGATAAAGCATACTTTGCAAAAGAGCAAAACCTTCATTTTTCTCTGGTGTGTTGCGTTGAAAACTTGTCTCACTTTTATATAAAGGTTTGATGAGGTGGACTTCTACCTGTTCTTCATCATGCACCCATTTAATGATATGTTTATCGAAATTGTAACGCACCTCCCAGAGGAGCTCAATAAAGTCTTTTACCCGATCTGGCCTATGCTTGAAATAGTCTCCAAACTTTTCTTCAAATAATTTGATCAGCATCTTTCCTTTAACTTCCACAGATTCTCCTGCATATTGAAGAGCAATCACTTCATATTGAAAAATACGGAGTGTATGTAGTAGAAGCATTGGAAAGTCGATGATGCTTCTAACTTCAGTCCAAATCTCCGTTTCTTTTATTTCTTGAATCTCTTCATCTTTTTGCTTCAAAATTTCAGATAATGACGTAGCATTACTACCTTGATAAATAGCTTTTTGAATTAATAATTTTTTAACTTCGACGAGAGAGGGTAAATCATTGTCGGAGCTTCTAGCAATCAGTTCTTTCCATTCAAATCCTCCAAGTTCTTTTAGATTTCTCTCTATGTAATTGTGCATTACAGCACAAGAGTCCCAAAGTACACTGTACAGGTATCGCTCTTCTTGGCTTGGAAGCTGTTCGAGCATTCTAGCTTTAAGTATTTCGTGTGGCTCAAGTTGTGCTCCACGATTATTCATCTGCTCAAATACTTTTGTTTCATCTATCTCCGGGTACAATTCAGTATTTATGATCAGTACTTTTTCATAGATGAAGTCAATCAAGGTATCTCTTTCTACGTTCCCAAGCTCTGTATTAACAAATGCCTTGATGGTACCAGAAGCATCAATAATATTCCCTAGTTGTTCTCTATCCTCTTTATTAATTTTTTCTCTTTGCCCTTCTTGAAGGTAGTGATTAGCGAAATCCCTAACAGCAAAATGAAGCCTTGGTTTTAATTCCTTTTCTTGAGAATCATTTGCAAATTGATTTAGCCGTCCCCCTAATTCTTTTGCAATTAACCAGAGGGTTGTAAATCGCTGCTGTCCATCGATCAAATCATAATATTCTTTATTCTTAATTGTCATGATGCCCCCTAAGTAGAATCGAGCGTCATTTTGCTCACAAGCGGATCGAATATCTTCTAGCAAAGTCTTGACTTGATCTTCCCCCCAGACATATAAACGCTGATATATCGGTACATTAAAAAACATACCTTTTTCAGCAACTTTCTTCAGCGTGAGTTCTGAAGAATCTATCTTATTTTTTTGACTCAGTTCTCTCATTTAGCATTTTATTAATCCACTGCAGCTTTCTACTCATGGATTCCATCTCCTCGTTCTTCTTATAAAAATTAAGGACTCGGTCTTTATAATTTTTTTTCACTCCCCTATCAATATCTTGCCTTTTATAATGATCTTCATTTGTAATAGACTCAATAAACGACCACACTTCTTGCGGGAGGTAGGCCATTTCTATAACATCTAATAAGTTCTGAGGCTGATCTCTTAATATCTTAATTACGGTTTGCCTGACAATAGAATCTTGATTTATTCGATAGCTGCCCAATAAATAGTCCATCAGTAGGATAAAACGATCAAGTCCTGTTTCGCCAAATTTGTCATAATAGCATAGAACACAAAGCTTGAAAAACACTTTAAAATAATCGTTGAAACCTTCAATCAAATCCTTATAAACCAATTGTAAAAACTCAGGTGCACTTCCTTTTTCAAATAACTGATGGTGGAGGGCCACATATTTCTGAGTAAATAGGAAAAAACCAATCCCTTTTTGGATAGGTTGCCTCAAAGAAAAAGGAAAATCCTTTGCCGAGAGTTGCAACTGTAAAGGAACGGTCTTTAACATGATTCCACTATCTGGCTTGTAAATGAGCGTTTGTCCCAGCATGTTTCCCTGACTCGGAAACAACTCAACCTCATTTTCTTTGCTATTTGCTAAACCTTTTTGGAAACCCTCTATGATACTTTGGCGGGTCTCGTGATTTAGATTTTTGCCTTTCCAGTGGCGAGAGCGCCACAAATAGAAGCTGAATAGGTCTTTTAAAAACTGATTCTTATTATCTCTGTCCCAAACCCTTGCCAAAGCCTCTTGGGTCTCTTCATTCTGCCCTAAAGCTCGCAGGTGATACGATTTTAGGAAATCTACTCCTGCCAATGGAATGCCTCGATTGTTTTGACTATCAAAAAAAGAAAAAGCTTCATCTTGTTGGTCTGTTTCTATGATTGTAAAAACTGACTGATCAAATAGCATTTTTGCTTTACTCTGAAATACCCCTATATGACTATGTGCTTTGATAGCTTTATAATTCTTTAGAATGTTCTGCTTTGAAAGTTGGCTATGATAGCTCAAATCAGGAAACGGAAAATCATGTTGAACGCTCAGTATTTCGCTCAATAAAAGTAAAGTAGTAATTCTTTGCTGACCGTCAATAATTTCAAAAAATCCTTCTGCATCTTTACAGAGCAAAATTGTACCCAAATAATAGGGTTTAACATCAGAAACCTCGAAGTGTTCGTACAAATCTTGAAGTAAGTCATCTATGTTTCTTAGACGCCAAGTATAAGCTCTCTGATAAGTAGGTATCTTAAGCGGTTGCTTTTCCTTAAAAAAGTCGGTTATTGAGATACATGATATTTTAAGGCTTTCCGGCATTTATTTTAAAGTATTAACAATTATTTTTTGGTTTGATTTTAAATCCAAGTAGCGAGAGTAATAAAACATACTATCATCGTCCTGTTTTGTCATAGGCCCTTTTATTTCTTATAGCTCTCCGACTCTTCCGCCGCCATCATCCCGTCCTGATCTTTCCGCTCATAAGCCGTAAGGTCCAAAGCATCGACCTCAATCATCCCGGTAATCAAGCTGAGACGAAGGATATCTCGGGTTTCTAGGATTTGGCTTTGTTTTTTTGCTGCTAACGCATGTGGCATATATTTTTAAATAAAATTGCTTAAAGAAGATAAAACCTCTTTTGGTGGCCAAATAATCGAATAAAATTTAGTTCCCATCGGAAATGACGATTTCACTTCAGCAGCTCATTCGGATTCACGATAGGCAAAATAAATCCGGACAAGGCGGTACCTTGAAAACGTGTCAGCAAAATACCTCTAGAGGTACTGTAGGATACCGAAGCTATGGCATTGGATAAGCCTGCATCAACCACCAAAACGTCCTTCTCGTCTCTTTCGATCAGCTCTTCCAGATTTTCCACATGAAAGGCGAATAACATTTCAAACTCGCCCTTTGCTTCTGTCACTTCTTTCGAACTCTTCGTAGAAATGGTAAAATCCAGCTTGGCCAATACCACCTTGTTGGTTTCATCAAAATTCAGGTCCAGGTTTACATTGAACTCGTGGCCTGTGACCAACTGAGGCTCAAATTCCAGAGAGCTTTTAATGCTTGCATGGATTATTTCGTATTGAAATAACCGCAACTTGCTCACATCAAGGGATTTTTTCTTCGTCATCTCAGGCGACTTTTGGTGCGGTTGATCCTTTTTTGGGTTTTCCAACCGTCATTTGATCTGTATTGAAATGGATCTGATGGCTATACACTGTCATCTTGAGGGAGTAGCCCATATCGGATTTGAATTTTTTTGATTTGGGAACGCAGATAATGGGTTCGCCCAGCTGTGCCTGTAGTTTGGCAATCGACCGAAGCGTAAAATTGTGCTCCCCCTTCAGCCACTTACTGATCTCCGAAGGGTTTTTCCCTATGCTCTCGGCAAGTTCTTTTTGGGAATAGCCCTTCTCAGCGATCAATTCGTTGATGCGAACCACAATGTCTGAGTATAGGGAGACAAACTCCTTTGTTTCGACGGAGGTCTTGTCGAGTAGCTTTTGTGCGATCTTACTTCTCATAGCAGTATGTCTGTGTTTCCTTTATAGTCTTCTAATCTTCTCCTGGCTTCATTAACTTGTATCAAGCCTTCTTTTAAAGCCTCACTTATTTTTTGACAGAAGACCTGCGTCTCCTGAAATTTAAAACTCAGGTCCTCGCATTCTTGGTCGGTAGCATGGTCCTTAATACCTCCATTGAATAGGATCAGTATTTCCTGACTGACTTTATAACAATATAACCTTAGCGGGAATTTTGTGCCCAGGTCTTTGATTTCAATGATGTAGCGGTTGGGTTTAGGAGGCAGTGCGAATCCTTTGTTCTTGAATCGGTTGATAAAATCATCGGTAGCTCCATATTTATTTCCAATCGTTTCTATGATCAGCAAGAGTAATTCCTGTGCATTTGCGAAGTAAGGGACCGATTCATCCTCAAATCGTGAAAAAAACTTGTCTGTTTCATTGAGGCTGTGACCCTCTTGCCTAAGCGAATACAGTGTGCATGCCGAACCTTCATCGTCCCAGATTTCCAATGCAAACATATTTACTTATAAGTTAATTTCCAAGCCTGATTCACTTTTAAGTTAATTTTAACCCTTTTTTTATAGCTTTCTATTTTTTGAGAAATAGTTTACTTCCGCCTCCGCCGCCATCAACATCCCCTCCTGATCCTCTTGCTCAAAAGCCGAAAGGTCCAAAGCATCGACGTCAATCATCCCGGTCATCAAGCGGGGGAGAAGGAGGTCTCGGGCTTCTTTTAGGAGTTGGTTTTGTTTTGTGATGCTAAATAGTGTTGCATGGACTTTTGAAACCAAATTGTTGAAGGAAATTAAAAGCTCTTTTGCAGGCCAGTCAATTGAAAGTACTTTGAATTTTCCTTTTGAAAGCTCGGGAAAAGTAGCGCCTGTGGCGTAACCCTTAAACTCCTCAATGCGGGTTATAAAATTATAAAGTAAAAATTCCTTATGGATTAATTCATGAGGTGTCACGTTTATAAATCCCTGATTAGTAGTGAATGGCTTATCAATAATTGCGAATAAGCCAATGGTAGCACGGCTAGTCATCATAAATGAGTTTGGCTCCAATAATTTTGCGGAACTCTTTCTTAATCCCAACTCAGTAATTTTTTGACTACTATCCAATACTGCAATGCTGTTTGCTTTTGTCAAATCGGTTGGGGAAAACCAAGAAATATGACCTTCATTCCAGTATTCATCTTTTGTTCTGGAAGGTGTTCCTCCCCCTGATATGTTACAAGCTTCATCAATTGTCTTCTTCTCCCACCCCGCCGGCAGCCCCGTCTCCTTATTGATAGGAGTACGTTCATGCCCGGGGAATTTCATGCGGACAAACCACTCCTCATAGGTGAGTTGGGCTTTTTCTTCCAGCAGTTGGATGCGCTTGAGGTTGTTTTCGATCAGGTCATCATAGGCAGAAAGGATAGCGGCTATTTTGCGTTGAGTTTCAATTATTGGAAAATCAAATTCAAAATTTTTGATCCCTCCAATGGGTATCCTCATTTGATTTGCTGCACCTTTCCCCCTTTGTTGAATAAAGTGTTGAAATACTTGTGATTTACATAGGTAGCCTAAATAACGTTGTTCTATTAAGTTAGGGGCTTTTGTTCTTAAGCAAACGGCATTCTGATTTAATAAAAGGCCTACAGCAGTTTTTGGGATTGTAATTACTCTTCCTGCGGCAGAATTTACCAAAGACGGATGCGAACCAACGGTAGCAATTACAATGTCGAAAAGCTTAAGCCTGTTTCTTCGATATTTATGGAAACTCTCGTTATGCAAGTAACTAAGCTCATCGAAGGATATAGAGTCTTTATCAAAATTGGACACTTTCAGTACTGGGTAGCCTGTAGTCGAATATTCATTTGCAGTCCAGCTACCACCATTTATAAGGTCACAATGATCCTCTAGCTTTAGTCTCATAGGTTGATCGACTGGATTTGAGACATCAGCTTATTGGCTTCATTATTTAATTCAGCCAGTTCAGAATGGATCATTTTGATTCTACCTTGATAATCAAAGTCCATATCCAGTTCGATATTTACTCCCACATAGCGACCAGGCGTCAGGCTGTAATCCTGCGCAATCACTTCTTCCAGATCCACCACCTTACAGAGTCCTTCTACGTCCTGGTATTGGCCTTTGGGGAAGTGTTCCTTGAACCACCCTTCGACTTCGCTCCCGGTGACATGCTCCATTCCGTGATCTGCCGGGTCACCTCTAAATAAATTCATGATAGCCGTGAGCCCAAACATATGCTCCTCGGAAAAATCGTTGATGGTAGTCGTTACCTTTCGGAAGACCTTCCGGGCATCGATCATCAGGATCTTGTTTTTGTTTTCGGGCTTCTTGCCTTTGTTGTAAAACCAGAGATGGCAAGGCAGGCTTCGGGTATAGAAGAAGTTGTTGCCCACCGAAACGATGCACTCCACATGCCCGGTCTCTATCAGTTTTTGGCGGATAAGTTTTTCGGCATTGCCTGCATCTGTAGCGGAAGAGGCCATGACAAAGCCTGCTCTTCCCGTTTCGTTCAGGTAAGAATAAAAATACTGCGCCCAAAGGTAGTTTCCGTTCCCGATCGTGCCCTTTCCGGTGAGTGGAGCACCGAAAGGCAGGCGATCGTCTTCGGTCAGGAATTTGTTTTTGGCATCCACCCGGTCCACATTGAAAGGGGGATTGGCCATCACAAAATCACACTTTCCGGTTAGGTGGAAGGGGTTGGTATAGAAGCTGTTGCTCTCCAGGATCTTTCCTTCGATGCCATGAATGGCCAGGTTCATCTTCGCGAGCTTGGCATTGTTGCTTTTCAGTTCGGTGCCATACACCGTAATGGCTTCATTGACGCTTCTGTTCGGGTCATGGTCTTTGATAAAGTGTGCCGTCTGCACAAACATGCCGCCGGAGCCACAAGCCGGATCATGGATAATGCCCTGATTGGGCTGGATAAAGTGGATGATCAGGTTTACCAAAGAAGGAGGGGTGAAGAATTCTCCGCCTTCCTGGGCACCGGCCCCTTGCATGGAGAATTTCATCAGGAAGAACTCATAGATGCGACCGAAGACATCGCCTTTGGCATTTCGGACCGCATCCGCATTAAACACCCGCACCAGGTCTCTCAGCAGCTTGGCGTCAAACTCCTGATAGCTTTTTGGAAGAATACCCGCCAGATCCGGGTATTCCGCTTCGATCAGCTTCATGGCATTGTTAATGGCTTCGGCGATGTCTTCGCTTTCGGGAAGTGCCACCAGGTACTCGTATTTGGCTTTTTCAGGAAGCAGGATGGCTCCTGCGGCGGCATAATCATCTTTGGTGGCAGCTCGTTTTTCTCCGGTTCTGGGATTGATGGCCAGGTTCCTTTCCACCTGGATCTTGGCATCCTCATAGCGGTTCTGTGCAAAACGTAAAAGCACTAATCCCAATAAAGGGTCTTTGTATTCGGCTGCGGTCAATTTGGAGTTGCCACGGAGTTCATCGGCAGCGTCCCAGAGTTCTTTCTCCAGATTCTTGATATCTGCTTGGGTCATGTTTTTAGAAACAATGAAAAATAATTAATGCAAAAATTAGTTTTATTATTCGAATTTACCAAGAATAATAGGATGGAAGGAAAGTATTCTTGCAAATTTTAAAATAGCGAAAAGCGGCTTATTTAAAAAAGATGATTCAGATTGCTTCGCAGGGCTCTCAATGACCTGTTCTGCCGTCTATGGTAGACATAACATTTTTTTAAACGCAGAAAACGGGATGAAGATAGGGATTTTGCCATATATGGGAAAATAGTGTTTTTGTTCGTTATATTAAGATTATGGCTTAAAATCAGTTATATGGGTATATAGACTTCTCATTGTTTAATGGATAATTATGAGTTAAAGTTTATTTTGATAATTAACCGTGTTTTTATTGTACTTTTTGTCCCGATTTTTCATCGGGAACAAAAAAATCCTTCCCCCCACATACCTCCCGCACCCCCCTGAGAAAATTCAGGACAGGCCGGTTTTTTGTCGGGCCTGCGCTCTTTGCGTATTAAAAATAAAGGTCTTCTTATCTATAAAATTTCTTCAGGGATTATATCTTAAAAGAAAACAGTTTTAATTACGTCATCGGTAGGGTGCGTTTTTGACTATGAAAATCACATCGCATTAAATAGCATCCATGGCAGTCTGAAGGGGTACATATCCGACATTTAGATCCAATTACCATTTCCCGTTGTACATACGCATACGCTCCGGTTCAGATCGCTTCGCTGTGCTCGCGATGACGGTAGGTGTCGTCACGGCGAGGGTGCGGTGTTTGGCTATAAAAATTTATAGCGCATTACTTCGCACCCGTAGCAGTCTGTCTGAAGGGGTACGTAGGAGACCTTTCGATACTAATCCCACTTCCCGGTGGACATACGACTCCGCTCCGGTTCAGATTGCTTTACGGGGTTACCGATGACGGGTTTGCTAAAAAGACGAGGTCCTGAACAACAAAATACAAGGAAAAGTTGACATCTTCATTTTAAATAATTAGTTTTAAATAAAAACAGATGAATTATCCATACCTTCTTTTCCTGGCTATCCTTTTTTCAGGTCTCATCTCATGTAGCTCTTCCAGGGAAGAACACCATGAGCAGGCAGAAATGGACTTTATCCTGGTAGACTCCCTGGTTTTTGACGAATTACAGACTTTGAGGATTTTGGATTACCATCCAGGGGAAGAAATTTTCCTGATGGTGACCCAGGGTCTGGAAGGCAGGTATTTTATTATAGATAAAAACGGGGAGGTTCTGGCAGAGGAAGTGTTGAGCGAAGGCCCCAATGCCTTTGGAATGGTGCTTCACCGAGCCGGGTTTGTGCGCGATGAGCTCATGTTTGTAAGCGATCAGGAAATTTTTTTATATGATTTAAACCTGCAACAGCTACGAAAATTTCCTTTTGAACAAGAAACAATGGTCAGGATGGTTCATGCTCCCCTGGACAATTTCAATTCCTTCAGCCTGGACAATGTTCCTCACGGAATAGCCAACCTCAGTGACCGGCTATTAGATAAATATCCCGTCGATTATTTCGATACCCTGAATTATTTTCATTTGGTCAATCCGGCAGACGGGGCTGTGGTGAAAGGGGGGAAAATAGACGATAGCAGCATTTTCAAACAGGGTTATTTTTATCCGAGAAAGGATAAACCCGTATTTTTTTCTGATAGGCATTCGGAAGTACTGTCCCTAATCCTTCCCGCCGATTCTATCCTTTTTCAGTTTGACGAAAATTTGTCCTTGGTCAACAAGATTAGACTGGATAGGCAGCTACCGGACCAGCTTTCCCGCCTACCCATGGAAGAAGCAGGAAGAAGTGCTTTTGGAAAGGACATTACTCTAGGGGCCAGTTTTACCCATATGGCCGGTCAGGGAAATACATTTATTGTTGAATATAAAACGGGTATAAATCCGGAACAAAGCAGGGCAGGACTTAGTAGAGAAGAGCTTTCGGCCGTTATGGCAAGCAGAAAAACCTACTATTATCCCATCAGGGAAGGCAGGCAAATGGGCCAACCAGTTCCCTGGGATAAACCCGGGCTGCTTAAATTAGGACTTGGCGATAACCGGTACCTGCATTATGCAGAGCAGGCCGAAATACATGAGGAGGAAAAGGATTACCAGTGTTATTACATTTACGAGTTACGGGTAAAAAAATAGGGTAGGGGAAGACATTAGTCCATGTTTTTAAAAAATGATTCAAGGTTCAATCGAAACCCCTTAATTACGTTGGATTCTACCGCATCCCCTGAAGTAAAAAGCCGGGAGGGATGAAATTTCCCATTGATCAGGGAATAAATCAAAATCGTTTGTTCAATGGGATGAATGATCCAGTATTCCTTTACACCAGATTCCTCGTAAACTTCGTATTTGTTGGCCAGTTCTTTTCGATTGTTTCCAGGAGAAAGGATCTCTACGATCAAATCCGGGGCCCCAACACATCCGGCATCGTCCAGCTTAAGTGGATCGCAAATGACACAAATATCGGGTTGGACTACCGTATATATCTCTTCATTTTTTTTGGAATGCCGGGGCAATCGCACATCAAAGGGCGCAGCATAAGTTTCACAGGGCTTGTTTTTGAGGTGATTGAAAAAAGCATAAAAAAGGTATCCGGAAATTTTTTGATGCAGCCTGTTGGGTCCGGGGGACATCTTAAAAATCCGGCCTTTGATCAGCTCGACCATTTCATCCAGATCCCATTTGAGGTAATCTGCATAGGAATGGTTTTGATAGGCAAAATCGGGTTCTTCTGCTTTCGGCATAATAGCTTTTCTTTTAGGTTATTAAAATAAGAAAATCGTATTTAATTTTTAGAAATATTTTGAATTATCTTGAATAAAAGAAATACCTTGGAAGACAATACCCATCCATTAGATACAATAGATGGATCAAAGAGTTAATGGTTCCGGAAAATCCGAGATAAACGAATCTTTAAAATCAAGCATACAGGAATCAAAATATTCATTTCCTTTTAACCCATCTATTTTTTGATCTTCATAAAAAATTCACTATACATTTTAGGATTTTTCTTAGCTCAACTCACCATTTAATAAATAGGACAGCATATGTGTTTTTCAGCGGAAGCAAGTTTTGGGGCAAGCATTGTTTTGGGAACGATTGGTATAGCCACCATAAAGAAAACCCAAAATCCCCGATATTTGCCTTTTTCAGTTATTCCATTACTGTTTGCTCTTCAACAGTTTTCTGAGGGGATGCTTTGGATTGGATTGGGAGAACCCGAACATTCAAATTGGAGGTATTTGCCAACTTTGATTTTTTTGGGATTTTCTCAGCTATTGTGGCCATTTTGGGTTCCACTTTCAATTTTATTTCTTGAAGAAAACCCCATGCGGCGAAAAATACTTTCGGTCCTTTTGCTTATGGGAATATCTGTTTCATGCTATTTTTTATATTGTATGATTGCCTTTGATTTTTCTGCTGAAATTCGGTCTGGACACATTAAATATACACTGGATTTTCCAGTATTTTTGGAAAAATGGAGCGGTGTATTTTATTTTCTCCCCATTGCAGCAAGCCCCTTTATAGCAGGGAGAAAGGGGGTAAGGTTTCTGGGATTGGCAGTACTTGTATCCTTTATGGTCACTATTATTTTCTTTTCAGATCATTTAGTTTCCATTTGGTGTTTTTTTGCAGCTTTGTTAAGTATGATGGTTTTTGGAATTATTTCGGGAATCCATAAGGAAACAATTTCCTCTACTTGCATGCACCATGTAAATTAAGAATTGCAACCATAACACAAACCAGGAAAATGAGAATCTGTACTTAAAATCAATTGGTTACAGGATCCTTAAAGTTGATTTTTTCCACGGTAATATCTTTCATTTTTGCACTTACCTCAAAGTTTTTAATCGCCTCTATTACGTCATAAGAAATGGCAACCGATTTTGTGCAGTCAATAACTACCTTTGATCCGGGAGGGATTCTGTCTAATTCCTTGATTACACTTGCTTTATTAAAAAAGGAAACCTCTTCGGCAAGAATCAAATGATAAACCTTAACGCCCTTTTCATCTGAAATCTCTTCCTTCATGTGGTGAGAATTTCGGTAGCTATGATACAGGGTAAAAAAGCCTCCAACTATCATACCTGCTGCAATTCCCTGTAACAGGTCCGTTAGCAATATGGCCACTACTGTTACCATAAAAGGAACAAACTGCTCTCTTCCCAATGAATACATTTGCTTGAATAAAGAAGGCTTTGCCAATTTATACCCAACTAAAAACAATATGGCAGCCAGGCTGGCCAAAGGGATCATGTTCAAAACATTGGCAATTGTAATGGCACTGATCAGCAGAAAGAAACCATGTATGATGGCTGACATTTTTGTTTTTCCCCCAAATGCAATATTGGCAGAACTTCTGACAATGACCTGTGTAATGGGTAAGCCCCCAATCAGACCGGAAAGGGTATTGCCCAACCCCTGTGCTTTTAGCTCTCTATTGGTAGGAGTAACCCTTTTGTGTGGGTCCAATTTGTCTGTGGCTTCTACGCATAAAAGTGTTTCCAAACTGGCTACAATAGCTATTACCAGGCCTATTCTCCATATTTCAGGCATGGCCAGTGCCGAAAAATCAGGCAATGTAAATTGGTCAAAGAAATCGCCTGCACTATCAGGAACAGGGATATTCACCACCTGAGTGCTATTCAAAGAAAAATTCAAAATACCGCTTTGGTAAAGATAGTACATCAATATACCAACCAATACCACCACAATGGGGCCCTGTAACAACTGGAATATTTTATGTTTTTTAGTTAGGACCATTTCCCAAAGAATTAGAATGGCCATGGAGATCACTGTAATTAACAATGCGCCTGGGGTGATGTTTTGAAATGCTTTTACGATCTCAGTAAAAGTATTTTCGCCATCGATCTGAGAAAATGCAAAATCTCCCAATACATCTTTGTCCCATCCCAATGCATGAGGAATTTGTTTTAAAATGATCAACAAACCAATCCCGGTCAACATCCCTTTAATGACGGAGGTGGGAAAGAAATAAGCGATAAAACCCGCTTTGGCAAACCCCAGTATAAGTTGTATGATCCCACCGATAACTACAGCTACCAGGAAAAATTCCCAATTCCCCCCCAATTCTTCGATGGCATTAAAAACGATAACAGCCAGTCCCGCTGCCGGGCCACTAACGCCCAATGGGGATCCGCTGGCCATACCAACCACAATCCCTCCGATAATTCCTGCGATAATTCCTGAAAAAAGCGGGGCTCCGGAGGCCAGGGCTATGCCCAGACATAGGGGAAGTGCCACAAAAAATACAACGATACTGGCGGGTAAATCACGGTTCAAATCTTTAAACATATTCAGCTATTTTGGGTTATTTATATTTGCCATTTTGGTATAAACGATAATTTAAAAATAACAAATGGATTGGAAACGAAAAAATCCTGATTTTTGAATGTTTAAAAAGACTGGTTGAAGTTACCATTTCTTTTCTTTTTTAGCGGTCAGAAGAATCGTCACCATCAGATTCGGGGCATTTTAGGTAATCTGTGCAGGAATGATTTCAATTGGCAAAACCTGGATCTGCTGATTTTTGCGTGATCGCTTTTATTTAAGAATATTTAAATAAGATAATCATGCATATATTTGGTGAACTATTACAGTATTTTTAATCCAATCAATGCGCTTTCCTATGCCTGTCACAATTCAGCCCAAACCCGCCAGCTTTTCCAGAGTTACCATCACCGAACTGATGATCCCATCCTATGCCAATTTTGGAGGAAAAATTCACGGTGGAATATTACTATCCCTGATGGACAAGGTGGCCTATGCCGCTGCGAGCAAGCACAGTGGCGCCTATTGTGTTACCGTATCAGTGGATACCGTTAACTTTTTACAACCAGTCGAAGTAGGGGAGTTGGTTTCCCTGAAAGCTTCCGTCAATCATGTGGGAAACAGCTCCATGATCATTGGTATTAAGGTGATCTCAGAAAATGTGAAAACAGGGGTAGTAAAACATACCAATACCTGCTATTTTACCATGGTAGCTAAGGGGGAGGATGACAGACCCACAACCGTGCCTCCGCTACTGCTGGAGACCCGCACAGATGTAAGAAGGTTTGTAGAAGCCATCAAAAGAAAAAGCTACAAAAAAGAGTATGAGTCGCTTTTGGATCAGGTCAAACGAAACTGGGATCAGGAAGCCATTTCCTCCCTTTTGGAAGGTCAGCGATGTGAGGTGGCCCTTGAATTGAAAAAATGACCTACTACTCTTTGCCAAAAACCAGGAAATGCTGAATATTTAAAAACTGACCATTCTTTACCAGTTCAAAACCATTGGCTGTAAGTTCCTTTTCAACCTGATCTACCGTCATTTTGTGCAGGGGCTTGATGGCTACCTCAGGATCTTCTCCCCGGTATTCAATAAGCAATAACTTTCCATCGGGTTTCAGGGACTCACGGATGCTTTGCAGCATTTCTCGGGGAAATTCCAGCTCGTGGTAAACATCCACCATGATGATCAGGTCCATTTCATTGGCAGGCAGATTGGGTGATTTTTCTGACCCCATAAGGGGCACCACCTGATCAAAATTGAGATTGGCTGCCTTTTCCTGTATATAGTCCAGGGCATCCTGTTGAATTTCTACAGCATATATTTTTCCTTCCGGAACTTTTTCGGCGATCCTGAAGGTATAGTAGCCAGATCCCGCTCCAATGTCGGCTACGACGCTATTCTTTTTAATGGGTAAATTGGCTATGGCCAGCTCTGTATTCTCTTCTTCAGACCTTCCCGGTCGCTCCAACCAGGCCATCCCGTGAAATCCCATGATTTGAGATATTTCCCTGCCCATATAAAATTTCCCAATACCATCTCTACTGGCATTGGAATAGGTATAGTTTGTTTCTTCCTGGGCGTGACCTGGTTTGCAGCCCATCTGGAAACATAAAAGTATGATGACGATAACGCGTTGTTGAAAGAAGTTCATGCTTTTTAAACGATAAAAGGCTTCCCTTGTTTGTCTTTTTGGAAATCGGTGCCGAAAACCAATGCCTTTTTTGGCTTATTTTTTTACACCGATCATCCCGACTTGGTAAAGATAATTTAATTTCAGCTTCTTTGGCCAGTGCCTCCTAGCCATTCTGGGGTACCAGGGCTCGCAAACTTTTCCAAATTTTGATTATATTTATAAAAATCACAGCCGATATGAAAGCTCAAGTCTATATAGTGTTCTTTTCAGGGATGATGTTTTTTTCAGTTTTCCAGTTGCAAGGGCAAACCATTGAAGATGGCAAGGCCATTATTGACCTGGTAGCCCGGTACGCTGAAGCAAGAGATAAGGCAGATACTGTTTTGCTAAAATCAATAATTACCGAGGATATGGACCAGCTCGTCTCTTCCGGAGAATGGCGCTACGGTATGGACGCTGCGGTAAAGGGCATGATTGGCAGCTCTCAGGACAATCCCGGAGAACGGATTCTAAAAGTGGAACGGGTCAGGTATTTGTCCGAGCAAACAGGTCTGGCAGATGCCCGCTATACCATAAAAAATGAAGACGGTTCGGAACGAAAAATGTGGAGTACTTTTGTAGCCGTCAAAAAAGGTAAAAACTGGAAAATTGCTGCCATCAGGAACATGCTGCCGGCTGGAAATTGAATATCCGGTACGGATATTTATCTGATCATAAACACCATACCGGATTCGGAATAACTTAGGGAAAGATATTATCCTTTCACTTCATGGACTACCTGAATGGCTTTTTCGGCCATTTGCTGAATTTTGGGGTAGTCCTTTTCCTGAAGCAGGCTTTTGCTGACCAACTTACTACCCATACCTACAGCGCATACGCCAGCCTTAAACCAGGATTCAATGTTGTCCCTGTCCAGAGATACCCCACCGGTAGGCATAAACAGCAGGTTGGGGAATAGTGCCTTGATGGCAGACATAAATCCAGGGCCCAGCATATCGCCTGGAAAGAGCTTGATCATTTTGGCTCCCATATTTTCCGCTTTGATAATCTCAGAGGGTGTCATGCAACCGGGAATCCAAAGCATGTCATGCTGATCGGCTATTTCCGCCACTTCCTCTACCAAACCCGGACAAATGATGAAATCTGCCCCGGCAGCAATGTAGGTACTGGCCATTTCCTTGTTTTTGATGGTTCCAATGCCCAATAGCAAATCCTTCATTTCTGCATTTCTGAGGGCAACCATTTTCTTGAAGTTATGCAAGGCGGCCTCACCCCGGTTGGTATATTCTACCATTCGGATCCCCGCTGCATAAAGGGCCTTTAACACTTCCAGGCTTACGGTTTCATCTTTATCAAAATACAAGGGAAGAATCCCCTGTTCCGGTATTTTTTTTAAAATTGATGCTTTGTCACTCATTTCGATAGGGGTTTTGTAAAAGTACAGTAAATTGATTGTACCCATTCAACGTTAAATGGAACTGAGGTTCAGTTCATTTAAAGCTTGTTATAATTTAACTTTGACTACCATTTTTTTGATTTCGCCTTCTCCGATCATGGGTGAATGTACATCTTCAGGGAATAACACCACAAACTGACCGGGTTGCATGCCAAAATACATTTCCGGGGCTTCGGCATAGAAAGAAACATCTTTTTCAGGATTGTATGCTCCCTTCACCGCTTTGCAGGAGGCTCTTGGTTTCCAGCCTATGCTTTCTTCTCCCGAAATCAATACCTGAATGTCGATGTGCCGGTCATGGCACTCAAACTTTTCATTGGACTCTTCAGCCGATTTGGCTGCTTTGGTAAATACGGCTGCAGTCAGGGAATCTCCTTCAATTTCATATTTCCCATCTGCCATGCCTTCCAGATTTTGTGCATTGATATAGGCAAAGGCCCTTTCAAAAAGGGGATGCACACAATGGTATTTTTGGCTATTTGCCAGGGTATCCAGTATCATAAAGCTTACAATTAACGCTGTACCCGACCACTGGCATCACCACCCATCAGCACCTTGACTTCAGCCAGGGTAGCATGGTTCATGTCACCTGGAATGGTATGCTTCAAGGCTGAGGCTGCAACAGCAAATTCACAGGCATCCTTCATGGCCATTTTTTCTACCAAACCATAAATAAAACCACTGGCGAAAGAATCCCCACCGCCTACGCGATCCACGATTCGCACATCGTACTTTTTGGAGTGGTAAAATTCGTTGCCATCATACACCAGGGCACTCCAGCCATTGTCCGAAGCACTGTAACTTTCCCTAAGGGTAGAGGCGATGTATTTGAAGCCGAATTTCTCCTTCATTTGCTTGAACACGTCCTTGTATCCCTCCAGGTTCAGCTCCCCTTTGGTAACATCCGTTTCATTGCTTTTAAAACCAAGGGTGGTTTCGGCATCTTCTTCGTTGCCTATGCATACATCCACGTATTGACAGAGCCTTGTCATTACTTCTTTTGCCTTTTCCTTGCTCCACAATTTCTTGCGGTAATTCAGGTCAATGCTGGTAGTTACACCTTTGGCTTTGGCTGCTTTTAGGGCTGCTTCGGTCAAAGCTGCTGCTTTATCGCTCAAGGCAGGGGTAATCCCTGTGGTATGGAACCAAACCGCTCCATCGAAAATTTTGTCAAAATCAAAATCAGCAATCTCCGCTTCTGCTATGGAAGCGTCAGCCCTGTCATATACTACTTGAGAAGCCCTCATGGAGGCCCCGGTTTCCAAAAAGTAAATGCCTAGTCTTTTTCCTCCTTTGGCAATGAATTGGGTATCCACACCATACCTTCTCAAATGATTGATGGCAGATTGGCCAATAGGGTTGTCCGGTACTTTGGTTACAAAGGTTCCTTCCAGCCCGTAATTACACAGAGCTCCAGCTACATTTGCCTCGCCACCGCCGTAAGTAATGTCAAAAGTGTCAGTTTGAACAAAACGTTTAAAGTCAGGGGTTGAGAGACGAAGCATTACTTCACCAAGGGTTACGACTTTTTTGGACATGATTTTTTGAACTGTTTAATTATTAATTGAAATAATGATTTGAAAGCTTATTTGGTTAGCTTTTCGAAAGCAATTATGCTACAAAAGCCCTTTTCAAGACAAGACTACTGCTTTATTTTCTAAAAACCAAATAAGATCCCTGGTTCAGAAAGTATTTGATTCGTTATCAATCAGATAGGCTTTGGCTACCTATTGCCTGCCATTTTAAATGGGTTGGCTACCGGAAAATCATTCGGCCCAAAGGTTAAAAAAACAGTAGCAGGATCATGGTTCGGATACAAAATCCTGATTCAATTATTGGAATTGATTTAGTCCTGATGGCTTCCTCGGTATCTTTTTTGCATCCCCTGAAGAAAATTACGCATGATCTGGTCCTTACAAAGGCGGTATTGGTTTTGCTCCGGTTTCCTGAAAAAGGCACTCAATTCATGTTTGCTGATTTTTCGACCGGCCAGGTCCAATATCTCCAACATGTCTTCATCATTCAGCTGCAAGGCTATTTTTAGCTTTCTCAAAATGATGTTATTGGTTAGCCGGCTCTCTGGTACGGGCGGGGCACCTTCTTTTTTACCCCTTTTATAATTGATCAGACCATTTAAAAAAACAGCCAGCTTGAAATCATTGAGCGGATGAAAGGCTTCATCGTCATTTTTTTTCAGCCAATCGCTGACTTCAGCACGGGTAACTTCCAGGTTGCCTAGAGCAAAAATACGCATCATCTGATCGTCACCGAAGTCAAAAGTATACCGCAGGCTACGTAAGATATCGTTGTTGTGCATGGGACATAAAGGTAGGAAAAGTGATTAATTTGTTCTACAAAAGTCTGCTTAACTTTATAACTTACCCGGTAAATAGTCGATCAGGAAGAAATATCAAGTTCCTATCGATCGGGCCTCAGGATAAAAAACTAGCCAAGTCCGGTTACCAGAACTAACTAATGGAGATAAGGAAACGGATAGCAGTATCACCTGTTTATTTGGTGAATAAAAATAATACCTTCAGGTGATGAAAAACGAAACGTTTACGCTAATCACCGGCGCCAGCATGGGCATAGGGAAGGCCTTTGCTTTTACCTGCGCCAAAAGAGGCATGAACCTACTGTTGGTAGCCCTTCCAGATGCGCTTTTGGAAGAAGTACAACGTGAGCTTCAAACCTTGTATCCAATAAAGGTGATGGTTTATGGCACCGATCTCACTGCCGAAGGAGCTGTATTGAAATTGGCGGATTTTTGCAAGGAGAAGCAGCTTGGAATAAACATGCTGATCAACAATGCCGGAATGGGGGCAGGGGGGAGGTTTGAAAATATTCCCCTGGATAAATACCTGCAGATTGTAAACCTGAACAACAAGGTTTTGGTATTGATGTGCCATTATTTCCTTCCGGTCCTGATTCAGCATGAACATGCCTATATGTTGAATATGAGCAGCATGGAAGCTACCCTGCCGCTGCCCTACAAAGCCGTGTATACCGGTTCCAAAAATTTCGTATATGCTTTCTCCCTGGCATTGAGGGAAGAGCAAAGGCATGGCCCCTTAACGGTTTCGGTCGTATGTCCGGGTCCGGTCATGACCAATCCTGATGCCTTAAAACGCATGGATGCCCATGGCAACCGGGCCAAATGGGTGCTTTGCCGTCCGGAAGAGGTAGCTGAGTATGGGCTTGATGGATTACTGAAGGGGAAAAATATCCTCATCCCTGGCAAAGTCAATTGGTTTCTCGTAAAACTGATGAAATTATGCCCGACAGGATTAAAAATGAGGCTTTTGGAAAGGCTTTTTCGGGTATATAGTACGCATTAGCATTATTGGGGGAAATAGGTTTTTATCCCACACATGTCCATACTCAAATCCCAGAGTCGGGCTGCTCCCACAGGCGAATCAGCCAGAGAGGAGGCACTTTTGATTTTGCAGTTGTCCCAATATTTTCCCGATATTCCTTTTACTTCTTCCGCACTGGCAAGGTAAACACTGGTTGCTGCCCCTTTTTCTGGAGACTTGCCGACCAGCCTTCTGATTTTCCACATCAGGCCATGAAAAGAAAAGGTATGCTTGAGGCCAATATCTGTTTTGACCAATCCAGGCTGCACAGCATGGATAGACAGTTTATTGTCTGTTTTTCTTTTTTCGAATTCATAAGTAAAAAGTACGTTGGCCAGTTTGGATTGGGCATAGGCCCTTAATCCATGGTACTTTTTGCTTAAATTGACATCATCAAAATGAATTTTACCGTGAAAATGAGAATCTGAACTTATATTAATGATTCTCGGGTCTTCCGCTTGCTGCAGGACTGGAAGTAACAAATGGGTAAGCAAAAAAGGGGACAGGTGGTTGATGGCAAATTGCCTTTCAATACCATCTTCGGTAAGGCCGAATTCAGAAAACCATGCCCCTGCATTATTGATCAATACATCAATTTTTGGATACTTTGAGATGATCTCTTTGGCGACCTTCCTCACTTGCTTTTGGGAGGAAAGATCCGCAATGGCCTGGTCAATTTTAGCTTCCGGATAGGTTTTAATGATTTCATTTTTTGCCTTTTCGGCTTTTTCAGCAGATCGGCATAACATGATTACATGAAAACCCTTTATGCACAGCTCTTTGGCGGTTTCATACCCAATTCCTGAATTAGCTCCTGTAACCAGGCAAATTTTTCCCTTCATCATCCAAATTCGATGGTTTGTAGGTAAAAATGAAAATTTTAAAACAGGGGATCAAGAAAAAGACGTATTATAAAATTAAATGATGGGTTATAAAATTGTTTCCTCAAAAATCCCCGGCACATTCAGGCGTTCTCCCATCATTTTGTTTTAGCTTTGCGCTCCCAATGGAGAAAACCAATTATAAGTATACCAAAAATTATTGCGAGGAAAATGTATGGCAATTGTGCAAGCATCCGGATTTCCAATCCCTGGATAAAAAAGTACTGGTCATTTCCAATATAAGTAAAAATTGTCCTTTTTGGGCTCATCACCCCATTCCAGAAAGAAATCCGGTTTGGTGGGATTACCATGTGGTCCTTATGGCAAGGGAGAACGGCCGGTGGAGGGTATACGATTTTGATTCTACCCTTGATTTCCCGTCAGACCTGGGCACCTATTTCAACCAAACATTTCAATCGGAAAATTTGCCTGAGGCCACAGCACCGCTTTTTAAATGCTTTACCGCAAGCCATTTTACCGATTACTTTTTTTCTGACAGGAGCCACATGAAAGATGCTTCCGGAAACTGGATATTCACCCCGCCATCATGGCCAAACATTGAACATGCGCTAGGCAATAAGCTGGAAATGAAAGAGATTTTGGATTTTAGCGAATCGAGCCAACATGAAGTTTTACTGCTGGATGAATTGAAAATTAGCTACCTGTAGCAATCATTTCATCAGGCCTGAAATCCGAAAGGTATTCGTTTTATTCTTTTTGGCTGGCCTTTAATTCTTCTTTTGCCTGTTGAATGTGGGGATACAGGTCATACGTTGGATAAAACTCTGTGGAGAATGCCCCCCAGACGCTTTTTTCAACCGCTATATTGAGATTGCGGAGTTCACTGGCAGGGATTCTAAGCGTTACTACCTGCCCGATACCCATCATGACGTACCAATTGACGACTTTGGCGGAGGGGGGTGGGAAATCTTCCAAAAAACCATTTTTATCCCTGATTTCCTTAAGCTCTTCGATATTTTTATCCTGATGGTGTTTCATAAAGATGGTAATCATCAGGCTATCCGATTGGGTTTCTCCTTCGGGGCTTTGTCCGAAAGATAATACTGCGAGTGAAAGGAGGGTAAGGGTAATTAAAAGTGCTTTCATGATAAAGAATAATTAAGTTGATAAATGTAATTTATGTCCCTGAAATTCAATCCATAAGAACCGTTTTTCTTTTGATCGTTGCAATGATGGATTGAAAACCATAAGGAATCCTTTGATATTCGTTGTCAGGTTTCTTTTCAAACCGGTTCCTTTATGAGTGATCATCAATCTTGATCAATAGGGGTATTTTAATCCCATTTAATTTTTTAGGGGTTTATGGAGATCTGCTTCCAGCAACCGAAAAGCTGCTTCAAAATCAATGTACGCTTCCAGGTCCTTTAAAGAAAGCACCTGGTATCCTTCCTTACTCAGAAAGTCCAGGTACCGGGCAAATCGTTCCGGTGAGGTGTTTACCCAGGGATGTTCCAGGTCTGGGACCCCATGAATGGTTAAAATGACTACCTTTCCATTTTTGGCTTTTTTCAACGCATCGAAAATCATTGCTTCATTCGTATCATCTGTAGCCCAGCTGGGTAGGAGGTAGGGATGATCGGCCAAGGGATCGTAAACCCGGCTTCCCCCGGCCCGTGCAATCCGGTAGTTTTTCTCCTTCAGCACCGCCAACACCGTTTCACTCATGCTGTACCCGGGATAGGCAAAGCTGATAGGCTGCTGCATGGCCAGGGAATCCATTTTTTCTTCAATGTATTCGATTTGTTGCCGGATCTCTTCCTTGGGAAGGTTTCCTACCCCTGCATGCGTATGGGTATGATTGGCGACTTCAAATCCCATCCGGTCCAGGGCCTGCATCTGCCGCCAGTTCATGTACTTGCTGCTGTCCGCATGGTTGGGCGGAAATTCGCAGACAAAAAAGGTGGCGCCAAAGCCTTTTTCCTTCAGCAGCGGCGCTACGTGGGAATAATGACTGGCGGGTGCATCGTCAAATGTCAATACTACCGTTTTATCCGGAATAGGTTTCCTGAGGATTTGTGCCTCGATTAATCCTGGTGTAAACCAGACCAAACTGATCAGAAAAATCCGGTAGGCCCATTTTTCTGCCACAGGCACTTGCTTCCGGAATGAGTGACTGCATCGCAACCACTTTCTGCCTGCTACCTTTTTATCGCGCATATAATCGGAGGTTCTTCATCGCCCAGGGCTGATCCCCGGATTCCTTGAGGACCAGTCGAACCTGCGAAACCGGCGTATTATCCTCCCAACGGATACCATTCATTCCTTTTTCTCCGGTACCGTTAGCCACTTCTATCCATTCCTTCCCTTCGGCCGATACTTCCACGGCATAGCTACCCGGAAATTGCTCCTCCCCGGAATCAAACTGGATTTCTGCCAGCTTTTGGGCTTGGGGAAGCACTACCTGAAACCACATGTCCGGCTTTTGTGCTTCTTCTGTTTTCCAGCCCTTGAAGCCAAAAGCATATCCCGGATCTCGGGTAGAACCCACTCCCTGCAAGGCGGTACTGCTGGCACTTACCTGCCAGTTGTCCTGCGGAAACAGTTGCTTGGGAATTTCCGCCACCAAAGCATCATGGGAATAATTGCTATCCCGTTCCCGGGTGGCTTCCCTGATTTGTGCTACGTATTCCGGACTGATGAAACTTCCCTGATTGCCAAAATCATTGCGGATGTAGGAAACTACCGATGCTATCCATTCATCTGTGTTTTCGCCCATGGCAATCATGACTCCTTCGTATTCCTTTCCTTCAATAGCCCCGGTTAGCCCGTGCAACAGGGTTTTGACGGCATATTCGGGGTGGCCCTGAATACGTGGGGATCCCGAAAAACCGGGAGCAATGAGTTCACCGCCAGCTCCACCGGTAGGCGTTCCCAGGCCTTTTACCCCATGGCAGGTGGCGCAATAGCTGTCAAAAATGGATTTTCCTTCATTAAAAAGGACCCTTTCTACAGCGGTATATTGTGTGGCGGCTCGCTCCCGTGCAGCAGCCATTCTTTCCAGGACCTGCTGTGCTACCGTTTGAACTCCCTTTACCTGTTTGTTGGCCAATGCTTCTTGCATCAGCTTTTCCACCTCTTCGAAATCGAGGACGTAGGCACTTAGCAAGGCCTGAACGGCTACCTGAGGATCCGGATGATCCATCATTTCCTTGTAATCGGCCTCCAAACCCTTATCGCCGAATTTATACAGGCTTTCACCTGCCCGCAAAGCCTGTATCTGTAAATTCGGATTGCCATCCTGCATCCATTCCCGGACCAATTCGGCTTTTAAAGACCCCAATCCTTCCAGGGTCCAAAAGGCATGTATGCGGGCCAGTTCATGCTCATGGTTCCGGACCATTTCTTCCAGCTCTGGTACTACCGAGCGATCCTGTCGCAGGATCAGGAGTTGCTGTGCC
Source organism: Cyclobacterium sp. SYSU L10401 (assembly GCF_010993705.1). GTDB lineage: Bacteria > Bacteroidota > Bacteroidia > Cytophagales > Cyclobacteriaceae > Cyclobacterium. The sequence continues at coordinate 452,348 of NZ_WOFO01000003.1, forward strand.
TTGTCCCGCCACCAACCATTGGGATGGCTCAGGTGCTGCACCAATTCACTGGCAGACTCCTCAAACATGCGTGGTTTTTCGGTACTTCGGGGGTGGTCTTCATGGGTCAGCCTCCAGATACGGCCATTGCCTATGATGTCGTCCATCTGGTACTGCTGAATTTTTGTGCGCAGGTAGCTGCCTTCCTGGGTCCAGTTACCTTCCTGAATGATGCCCCGGTACATGTCTACGATATACATGGTGCCGTCAGGTGCTGTGGCCATGTCTACCGGCCGGAATAAGGGATCTGTAGATTGAATAAACTCCGTTTCCTGATCCCGGTAAGGGTTTTGAATGTAGGTTAATCCTTCGGACTTGTCGGACCGAACCTGCCGTACAATTCTGGCTACGGGTTCTCCGTAAAAATACTGATTGACCAATCCTTCAGGTAGCCGGTCTCCCCGGAACACATCGTTTCCTGCGGCTCCGGTTACGTTATTAAGTGAGCCATCGGGCTTTGTCTCCCGCATGCCCGGTTCAAAGTCCGCTAATGCGACCAGGCTAAACGGCTCTCGGAAGCCCTCCTGAAACTGCCCTTCCACCCTGAAATTGCCGTATACAATGGGAAAGTTAAAGTTTTGTGGTACCCCTCCGGCACCGTCCTGAAACCAGACTTGTCCGTAATTATCCTGGGTGACGCCCCATTGTCCGTAGGGATTGCCGGTAGGTTCCTGAATGACGCCGTCCGGTGTCCAGCGGATGCGGCGTGAATTGTAAGTGCTGTACATCCAATTGTCCATGGTCCAGGTCAGAAAGCTGGTCTGGTGTTCCACATTGCCGGAACGACCCAAGCCGGTGGCAAAGAGTTCCTTGGTATCGGCCTTGCCGTCATTGTTGGTATCCGTGTATTTGTACACGTGATCCTCGTTGGATTCCATGGTCAAAATGGTATTGGGTCCGAAAGGAACCACAAAACGCGGAAATACCAGACTGTCCAAAAACACGACTCCCGTTTCGTAAATGCCATCATCATCGGTATCCTCCCAGCGGGAAATCCGGCCTGCCGGCATCAATTCTCCGGTAGCGTCAATATCCTGCATGTAGGTTCGGAGCTCCAACACATACATTCTCCCGTTGCCGTCAAATTGGATGGCTGCAGGTTCCTGTATGTGAGGTTCGGCCAAAATCGGTTCCATGTGGAAGCCGGGTTGTAGGCGAAACGTTTTTTGTTCTTCCAGGGCTGACAAGGGGATGACCGGTGCTGCGGGCGTCAGGTCAATGCCCTTCCAGCGGGGGGACTCTATATCTACTCCCTCTGGGATTTCTATTTGTGGGTAGGGAGCTTCTTTTCTTTTGGGGTCCAGGAGTTCTTCAGGAGAGATATCAAACACTGGTTTTTGCAATTCCTGCTGCTGGCAGGCAGCAAGTAGAAAAAGCAGGGAAAAATAGTTCAGGTATTTGCCAATCATGTATGGGTAATGGTTTTGTTCAATGCAATTTTCAATCGATTCGATTGCCGGTAAATAAGCGGTGACCGAAAAGCAAGTACCAAAGTAGGGCATTTTTATAAAAAATTGCTTACCGGAAAAATAATTTTTTTCGGTTTTTCTATCATACTTGTGTATAATGTACTAATTTGAAATGGAAACCAATTTAATTATGGAAATAGACCTGCCACTGACCGGATATGTAATCCCTGTATTTTTTATGCTTTTAGGAACGGCCTGCGGGACCGATTCAGATCATTATTCGATGGATGATTATCCTTCCGTCCCGAAAATGGATGTGCATGTGCATATGGAAACCGATCGCCCATTATTCGTAGAAAAAGCCGAATCCGATGGTTTTCGACTGATCAATGTAGCCCTGGAATATACGGAGGGCTGGAATGATGTGTACCGGAAATTTTCCTACGGCCAGCAGCAGGAAAATGCCCATCCGGAAACGGTGGTAAATGTGACCGCTTTTGCGGTATCTGATTGGGACAGTCCGGATTGGGAGGAAAAGGTGATCCACTGGTTAGACAGTTGCTTTGACCAGGGAGCATTGGGAGTGAAGGTATGGAAAAATATAGGGATGGTTTCCCAGGATACGGCCGGAAACCTGATCCAGATCGATGATGCCCGTTTTGATCGCATCTTTGATCACATTCGGCAACGGGGTAAGACCTTGATGGGGCACCTGGCAGAGCCCAAAAATTGCTGGCTTCCATTAGAGGAAATGACTACCAATAACGATCGGAACTATTATGGCAATCATCCGGAATACCACATGTACCTGCAGCCCGAAATGCCCAGCCATGAGGAGCTGATCGAACGCAGGGACAACATGTTGGGAAAACATCCGGACCTGAAATTTGTCGGTGCCCATATGGGTAGCCTGGAATACGATGTAGACGAGCTGGGCAGGACTTTGGACCGCTTTCCCAACATGGCGGTGGATTTGGCGGCGCGCATGGGGCAGGTGTTCTACCAAACGGCAGAAGACAGGGAAAAGGTGCGGGAATTCTTTATCCGGTACCAGGACCGATTGTTGTATGCCACGGACCTGTCAGATAACGGTAGTCGTACGGAGGAGGCTTTGCATGCTGCCATGGATGCCGCCTGGAAGCGGGATTGGGAATTTTTCGTGAGCGATAACGAGATGGAAAGTGACCTGATCAACGAACCGTTTCAGGGTTTACATTTGCCCAAAGAGGTGGTGGACAAGGTGTTTTATAAGAATGCGATTCATTGGTTTGGGATGGAAGAATAAGTAATTTTCCCCAAAAGTTTATCAATGATTATTCAGTTATTTCTACTTACATAATACCATGCATTAATTAAAAAAGCATCTCAAAAATGAAAGCAATGCTACTCACATTTCTGGCAACAGTGGCAGGAACTGTTGCATGGGCACAGGTAATTCAGGGGGAGATTCCGTCTCACCCCAAAAAAGCCATGGACATGGTGCTCATGCCATTTGGTTTGGATCATTCAATTACAGCCGGCCAGGTAGATAAAAAAGGTGTTTTATCCATTGAATTGGAGGATAAAGATGCCCAGAATGTGCCACAGGACGTTAAATCCATGTTTATGAGTGATTTGTTTTTTAATTTTCACTTCAGGTGTGGCAATGGAGATGATTTTGGGGAATACCGGGATGTACCGGCAGCCCGGATAGATTACGTCAGGCTCCTCCAGAAAGGGCAGTGGGCCGGAACGGTATTTATGGTTTCCGATGAAAATCTCATTCCCTGGCTGGAAGATGAAGCCTATCAACCGGCAGTAAGTGGAACGTTTTGGGAAGTACTTTACCTGGAGGATGACCTGTCTGTTTCAACCAATTGTACATCTTCCAAATTTGTAGACGAAGACACGAATGTGGATGTTACGTATGCGTATCAATTGGAGTTAAAATCTGGGTTTAACTGGGTGGAATACCAGATTGAAGAAGTTTATCAAACAGAAAATGGACAAATGGCCTCGTTTCCTTCCAAGGTAAAAATAACCAACCTGTCGGATGCTTCAAAAATAAAATGGATAGGAAAATATTATTAATAAGACAAATCCCCGAGTGGTTTTAGCCAATTATGCCCGAAATCGTCATTAATGCCCGAAAAGCTGCCATCGGTCCGGGACTGATGGTCAACCGGATACTACCCTTTCGCATGCGCCGCATGGTGGGCCCCTTTATTTTCATGGACCATGCCGGCCCGGTCCGGCTCAGTACCGAAAAGGGCCCGGCCATGGACGTGCTGCCCCATCCGCACATTGGCTTATCCACCGTTAGCTATCTGTTTAAAGGCAACGTCACCCACCGGGACAGCCTCGGTGTAAAGCAGGTCATCGAACCCGGGGAAGTCAACTGGATGACAGCCGGAAAGGGGATCGCTCATAGTGAACGCTTTGAGGATCCGGCGGTTCTGGCCGGTGGGCAACTCGAAATGATTCAAACCTGGGTGGCCTTGCCCGAAAAAGACGAGGAATCTGACCCCACTTTTTTCAATTACCAAAAAGATCGCCTGCCTGTATTCGAGGAAAAAGGGCTGTGGATGCGGCAGATCGCAGGGGAGGCCTACGGTCTGAAAAGTAATGTACCCACCCATTCTCCTTTGTTCTATGTACATGTGGAACTTCAGCGGGGACACAGGTTGAACGTGCCGGAGGGATACGAAGAACGTGGGCTGTATATTGCTAAGGGGAGCCTGGAATTGGGCAGTCAGGTCTATGAAATTGGGCAGTTGCTGGTTTTCGGGAAAACTGAACAGGCAAGCGTGAAGGCAGTAGCGGATTGTACGATCATGTTACTGGGAGGGGAACCGGTGGGAGAGCGCTTTATCTGGTGGAATTTTGTGAGCAGCCGAAAAGAACGGATTGAGCAGGCCAAGGAAGACTGGACGAAGGGTAGAATCGTTTTGCCCCCGGATGATCAGGATGCGTTTATTCCGTTACCGGAAGAAAAATTCCGGCGGAAGGATCCGCCACCCGAGGCACTTTCTTAGCGCTGCAGCGAATCCGGTTGGCATACCCGATTATATTGGTCAATTGAATTGGCTTAGAGCTTTGAATAATTCAAAGGAAAGTTTAGAAAAGGAAAGGCGCTCGTTTACAACTCTCGTCTTTCCTTTTAATTTGTCTAAAATAGAAACTTTTGTCCTAACCTCCTGGACCAAAATAGCAGGCTACATACTTCAAAGAGAATAGTCTGGGAATTCGGTAGTGGAAAAAGAGAACTATTTCCTGATAAGACTTTATTCCTCTTCGATTATGCTTGAGACCATAGCTGCCAGTTTCCACTGTCCGTTTACCTTTCGAAGGTTACGTACTTCGTAGGTTTTGTATTCCTGGCCTTCCGCTTTCATATTTTGTACATATACGGCAAAGGCTTGATTGCCGGTAAGGGAGATGTCAAAATCAGAGGTTTCTAACTTAGCCTGTATGGGATTGGAATTGGTTTCCATATCCGCTTTCATGTTTTGGCTGATTTCCTCCCAGTTGTTGGCTCTCAATCCCATATTTGTTACCAAAAACGATACCTCTCTGCTGGAATCCCAATGCGAAGCCCAGGCTTCAAAATCCCGATTCATATAGGCAGTGGTTTCGGCGGTAAGGACGGCTTTTATTGCCGCTTCTTCCGTTGATTGGGCATAAAGGACAATGGTGCAGAAAAGCAGGACAATAGTAAATGTGGTTTTCATGATTATTGGGTTTATTTTGTCTAAGGATTATGGAAAATTGATTGCATGCATGTCATCTACCTACCATATAGGAATTGAGGGTAATAAATGCTGTGTTTTTCAGATATTTAATTAAATATCAATAAATACAATTATTGGCGAAAAAGAAATGATGTTGATACGAACAGAACTTAAATCTTCCCCTATCCCAGGTTTTTATTTCCCAATGATTTATTTGGTACAAGCATTTTTGTGTGGTTTCTGATTTTCAAAAATGTAAGCGCATGAAATTTATACACCCAATTGGTTTTTAATGGACAATTTCATGGATAATCCTACCTGTACTAAAGCATATAGGAAAAATTGGTTAGAAAAAACAACGAAATGAGAAAGACTATGCAGCAATGAAACAAAACTAAGATGGCATATTTTTTGATTTTTTTTTAACTTTTATTCCGCATTTTCTGTAGCATCAACTGCAAGTACGGTTCGAAACGTTTTTCACCACGCTTTAGAACCTCTATTTAATAAAAAGGTTTCTTGCTACGGCAAATCCTTCTTTCTAGGTATAAAATGCAAATTGCCATCTATTCAGGGACATAGTTTTGTTTTAAATTATATAAACTATTGGAATTATAATATATATTACCAACCAATGATTTAAATTATTTTAGGAAGTATGACATAAGAGAGGTGTAGTTTGAAATAATAAATCTTTTATTATCTTTCGCAAAAAAATTAGTCGGTAACAAAAGCTGCCTTTATATTTTTCTTTATGCTGAATTTTTGAGAAAGTAAAAATCAATTTATTTAATTATTTAGTTTTGTTTAATTTTATTTATTCAATTTATGAAACGCACCCTTTTTCTTTTGGCCTGTAGCACATTGTTTTTTATTTCCGCTGGCATGTCGCAGGATCTGCGTAGTCCTGCTGAAGGGAAGTCTCTGGTTTATTTTGTCAGGTCCTCAGGGACCGGAGCCCTGATCAACTTTAAATACTTTGATGGGGAAAATTACCTTGGCAAATTCAAAAGCAGGAATTATTTTATTTATGAATGTGACCCGGGTGAGCATGTTTTTTGGGTCACTTCGGAAAACAGGGATTTTATTGAGGCGAATATTTTGCCAGGTAAAGTTTATATCATTGAGGTCAGACCTACTCCAGGAGCTTTGAAGGCTGCAGTTAGGTTGTTCCCAATTGCAGGAGACGATGCGAAATCCAAAAAGCGACTCGGAAAGCTCATTTCAAAAAAGGAACCAATTGCCCTTCATGAAGTGGATTTTTCTTCTGAGGCCGAAAAACTCGAATATTATATTCAAAATGGCATGAAAAAGTACCTTTCCGACAAAGAAAAAGGAAAGAAAATCACCTTGCTACCTGCGGAGTTTTATCACAACTAATCCTGTCATGAAAGTTTTTATGTTAATTATTGGCCTCCTTGTGGTTACATCCGTCCAATTGTATTCACAGCATATAAGTTCTAAGGAAGGAAAAAGTTCTCTCGGTCTGGGAATCGGATTGCCATATGGGGGGATTGGAACTCAGGTTGGGTACAATACTTCTGATCAGGTCAATGTCTTTTTGGGTTTAGGTTACAATTTGGTTGGGGTAGGTGTCAATGGTGGACTTAAACTGATCATACCAAGTAAGAAAGATACAGAATTTTATTTTACCGGTATGTACGGGTACAATGCTGTTATAGTAATGAAAGGGATTGCAAATATGAATGGCTCCTATGGGGGGCCAAGTTTTGGCTCCGGCCTTAAAATCAATTCTTTGGTCCATCCGGGAGCTTTCTGGGATGTGGGTCTATTGGTTCCTGTCAGATCAAATAGTTATAAAGATAAGATTGAAGAAATCGAAGAAAGTTCCTATATGCACCTAAATACTAAAGCCTGGCCGGTACTTTTTTATTTTGCGTACCATTTTCCACTTTCGAAAATGTGAATTTTTATGATCAAATAGGGAATAAGCATTTTTCAAGCATCGCAAATGCGTGGGTTAGGATTTGGCTTGATGCTAAGAGCACTATTGAGTATGCTGCCAATTGGTTTACTGCAGACAGTTGCCAGCGTAAATGAGGGCATGTGGTATGCCCTATCCCCCGGATTCCAAATAGCATACCGGAAGCTCTAGGCAGGGATATTTGAAACCACAAGGAACAAGACAACGCTAAAAATCAGGATGTTGAAAAATTAATCAAAGATAATCTTAAACCCGAAATATGCATTAGCCTATCTATTACGATTCCTAATTTAGAGTCCGGGTTAAAAAAGAACCGAATCTGACGAAACCTTCAGATTCGGTTTTTTAATATATATCAGAAGTTTATCGTTCCATCAGGTTGAATCAGATACCGAAACGTAAAATAGGGGCTTGGAGTAGTCATTGGGTCCACCTCCGATAAAGGCGGATTGTCCTGGTAGTAAGACAGGATCTCTACTTTGGCATGGTTTCCTTCATTGGTTCGAATCAACAATACCCGTCCTGGAATCGGGCTGACGATATGGCTGCTGGAGTTGTAATTGTACCAGCCGTTGCCGGAACCGGTGGGGATGGCCATTCCATCCTCCCTATCGCTTTTGAAATCCGCAGTGGCAGGTACACTGGTAATTTCGTCAAAGGTACCCGTAACTACCGATGCCTGTGCCGTACCCGATCCACTGCTACCGCTATTTACGATAATGGTCGTTCCTTTGAATCCAATGTCCCAGTCCCCTTCCCGGTCTTCCACCATCTGATTGTCTTCCAGGCTGAAGTAGCGAAAAGGGCGCACTTCGGTTATTTCTCCGGTACTTCGGTCCATCAGGTCTCCCGGCGCATGGAGATTTTCAACCGTTACCGCTTGAAGCTCAATTTCCGGCTCCTCCACGGTGTTTTCTTCACAACTTGTACTCAAGGCAAGCAATAGAATGCCTGCCTGAAACGTGTTCCATTTGTTCATTGTAATAGGTGTTTATTTAGAATTTACTAATTGATGAAAAGGTACTTTTGCTCCCACAAACAGGGTTCTCCCCGGATTGCTGGGCTCGTATTGATTGAGTTGATTCAATAGGTTAAATCCTCCGGTCTCCAGCAATAGGCCATTGCTGAGGGTTTTGCTCAGGCTAAGGTTCCAGCTGGTCATAGCCTGCGCATATTCGGAAGGATCGTCGAGAATTAGATTCCCGTTTACGTCGCCAAACCCGAAGGTACCCCGGTGAATGGCGCGAAGGGCCAGGTTTATCCCGGAAACGGGCTCCTGGTAGCTGATTTTCAGGTTACCGCTGTGGCGACTTCGGTTGAATAAACCTCCGTAATCGCTTCGACTCACCCGTTGGGTCCGGTTCTCCGAGTCCCTGCGAAATAGCTCTCCGGAATCGATCTGCTCCAAAACATCCAAATCGTTGGCATCCAAATACATGTATCCTGCGGATACCTGTAGATGGGACGTCAGGCGCCAGGTCCAATCCAGCTCGATTCCCCGCGTACGAACACGAGAAACGTTGAAATAGGAGAAGGCATTTTGACCGGAGGTAAGCCTGGCAAAAGGAGCCGTCTCAATCAGGTTGGAAATGTTGTTTTGGAAGAAATTTCCCTGTAGGAGTAAGTCGTTCGAGAGTTTCCACCGAAAACCGGTGTTAATTGCCAGGGAACTTTCTGCTTGCAGCGCACCAAACTGGGAAGGATCGAGCAATAGCTGCTGCACCAGTCCTTGTGATTGAAGCCGTTCAATCCCTTCCTGCACCATATTCGCCCCAAAAACGTAATATCCTGCGGAGGCATTGTTGAAATTGAGCAATAACTGCCGGAAATCGGGGGCTTTAAATCCGGCCCCCAGCGACGCCTGCCAGCTAAATTTCTCGCTGAATTTGTACATCCAGGAGATCTTCGGGCTGATTCTTTCTCCGTATTGGCTGTGCAAGTCACCCCGAACACCGGTAACGATGTTCCACCTGTCCGTTGGATCCCATTGATGCTGAAGATACAAATAGCCGGCATCGAAGCGGTTCAGGTCCTCGTAGCGCGTCGCATCAACCGTCTCCAGCAGGTGTCCCATCCCCAGCGTTAGTAATTGATTGTTTTCCAGTTGCCGGTCCAATTGAAACTCCGTGCGGTGGTACCGCTGTTGGAAATCCTGTGCATCCACTACGAAATCGTCTTCCTGCATCTCCGTCAGCGAATGCGTTTCGAAAACGGAGGTCATGCTCCGAAGCGTCAATTGCCAGTGCTCGTTGGGCCGGTAGGTTACCGTAGGGTTGAGGTTTAAATCCCGTCGTTCGGAGCTCAGGTCGGCCAGTCGACCCGTTCCGTTTTCATTGATTTGCAGGACATTTTCCGAATCTTCCCTATACATTCGGGAGTAGATCCTGAACTCCCATTTACCGGACTTCTTCCCTAACTTAACCTGCCCGGTCGTGGCCTGAAATGGTGCCTGGGTATTTCCCGGGACATCAGGATTCAGGTCAAACCCATCCGTACGGAAGCGGTTGAGGTAGGCCTGAACCGACCAGTCGTTTTGGTTAAAGCTCGCCTCCCCGCTCAGGTCCATGGTAGAAAAGGAGCGGAACCTGGATTCCAGGGAGGCGGCAAACGGCTGCCCATTGCTTTTGGTGATGATATTGATCACACCGGCCATGGCTTCGCTTCCATAGATGGCACTGGAAGGGCCTCGGAGCACTTCTATCCGTTCGATGTTTGTCACCGAAATTCGATCCAAATCAAAGGTTCCGGCGGTTCGACCGATCAGCGGTTCCCCATCCAGGAGTATCAGGATGTAATCGGAAGATAACCCCTGCATCTGTAGCCCGGAACCGTGGTCGCTGACTACCTGCAGGCCCGTTTGTTCCCGCAACACCTCCGACAGCCGCATGCCACCGGTTTCCTGAATTTGTTTGCGGGAAATGACCGTCACCGGCATGGGTAGGTCTTCCACACTGCGGTCGGTACGCGTGGCAGCGACGACGACTTCACCCATTTGCCCAATTTTTTCCGTCAAGAGCAAACTACTCAATTCGCTTATTTCCCTGACCAGAATCTGCCTTGCATCAAATCCCATGGCAAAGACCTCGATCAATTGGTCGTCTTCCAGGTTATCCGGCAGCTCAAAGGAACCGGTACTGTCCACCGGAACGACCTTGTCCGGCCCGATTTTTACATAGGCATGCGGAATGGGCTTGCCTGCCTGATCGCGGATACAAATCGGATCGGAAGCGAGGGTGAGGAACGGAAAGAGAAGACACCCCATAAGCAAACAGGCAAAACTATTTTTATTAAGATTGATTCTACACATAGGGACAAAATTTTTCCCGATGGCCGGCAGACCACCGGGAAAGTATTAAAGTTGGTCGATTAAATGTTTCCATTGTTCTTTCTGCGGAAGGCCTGGCTTCCGGAGCCCAAAAAACTGGGCAATCATCTCCCTGTCGGCATCAAATAGCTCCAGGGAAGATACCAATCCATCGTCGGTATGCTTATGCACCACCCAGGCCGAGTCGATACAGGACTCGTCCAGGTGCATGTTGAAGTCCGGATCCATTACGTTCAGCCAGTTCCCCATTTGCCGGATGGTGCGTACTTTTCCCTGGTGGATTTGAATGTTTCCTTTGTTTCCCACAAAGATCATGATAGGCAATTTGTCTGCGGATGCCACCTCCAGAATCTTCCTGACCGAAAGGCGATCCACTTGGTAGGCCCATTTTTTACCGATCCATTTGATGGCGTCCAGCCGGTGCATATTGTATTTGCGGAGCATACCGAAGAAATCGTGGGTATCTTTCATGTTTTCCCAGTCCCGGGCAAAAGCTTCCTGATCTACGGAAGTAGCGTGGATTTCGTTCTCGAAAGGCTGTACCTGAATGCCCTGCAAGGGTTCCTCGCTGCGGTAGGCGCAAATCATATTGTCGTAGGCATCCTGGTTGCTTTTTTCCTGTAGGTAAATTTTCATCACAGCCTCTCCAGACTGGTCAAAAAACTGAAGGCTGCGCATGATGCCCCTTGGCGTATCGGTGGCCACGGCAAAGCCGTATTTCCACTTGCCAAAAAACACCCGCTGCTCAATGGGTCCGATTACCGTGGCAATTTGGTGAAGAGGGGTGCCGTGGATGGTGATTTTTTGAAAATTTCCTTTGTGCTCCAGGACACAGCCCTCGTTTCTGGTCAAGGCCATCACTTTTCCCAACTCCCTGCAAGAAAGAAGAATATTCGCCCAATCGGCTTTCAATCGGATGGGGGCGGGGTTATCCGTAGTCAGCAATAAGTCAAGCTCGGATACCTGAAGGATGCGGGCGGCATCCCGTATTCTGGTTTTTGGCTGGTTTGACTTTAGTTCCTCCCAGGCCTTTTTCAAAGCAGTGGAGGAGGGATATTTCAGAGTAGTTTCCATATTTAAGCGAGTTTGTAGGTATAATTCTTTGATGAAGTAGCAGATGAGGGAAGGCTGCTGATATAAATCGGTGCGCCGGGACCGTTCGATTGTACCGACAAGGGATAATCAAATACCCCTTGCAGGTTTTCCGGAGTCATTACGGTTCGTACCGCACCCTGGTGCAGTACCTTGCCTTGTTTAAGCAGCAGTACCTTATCGGCATAATTTGCTGCGAGGTTCAAGTCGTGGAGTATGGCCAAAATGCCAATATTCCGCGTTTTGAGTTGCTGGATAATTTGCATGATGTGGTGCTGCTGGGCAATATCCATACTGGAAGTCGGTTCATCCAAAAGCAAGTAGCGGGGAGTGGCCTTGATTTCCCATATTTGCGCCAATACCCGTGCCAGCTGTACCCGCTGCTTTTCACCTCCGGATAAGTTGCCGTACAACTGATCTTTCAGCTGCCAGGTTTGGGTGGCAGACATGACCTCTTTTAGAATCATTTTTGGGTCATTGGGCCGACAATACATCAGGCCAAGCGATACGACTTCCATGGCCTGAAAGGGAAAGGTAAGTGTGCTGTGCTGTGGCATGACTGCACGCAAGGAGGCCAGCTGCCTGGTTTTCATTCCTTTTAATGGCTGCCCATTGTAGGTAATCAGACCCTGTTTGCAGGATAGTTCTCCCGATAGTAGCCGGAAGAGCGTCGATTTCCCGGCACCATTCGGACCGAGGATGGCCGTCAATTCTCCGGGCAGGACCTGAATAGTTGCCCGATTCACAATGGGCCGGTTTCCAATATAGTACTGAATGTGTTTTGCGTCTAACATATCAACTGTTGAGTTTTTTTACATGTAGGATGAGCCAGATAAAGAAAGGAGAGCCAAGGATGGCGGTAATGATCCCAATGGGCAATTCTGCGGGCATCACCACCGTCCGGGCAAGCAAATCCGCTCCGTTGAGCAGGAAAGCGCCCAGAAGAAAGGCTCCGGGAAGCACCAGGCGGTGGTCGGCGCCGAAAGATAGCCGCAAGAGATGGGGGACGATGAGCCCCACAAATCCAATGGTACCCGTCATCGATACCCCTACGCCCACCACCAGGGCACCCATAAATAACACGATGTACTTCACCCGCTGTACGTCCACTCCCATGTGAAAGGCCTCGTTTTCTCCGATTGCCAGGGCATTGAGGTTTCGAAATTGATTGATAATCAGGAGGGAGGGAAACAGAATCAGGATAAAGGCTATTTTTACCTTGTCCCAATTTGCTCCGCCCACATCTCCCAGGCTCCAGAAGGTGAAATTTCGCAAGGCGGCCTCGTCTGCGTAGAAGATGGCCAAACCGATCAGTGCCCCCGATAGTGCGGTCAAGGCAACGCCCGCCAATATGAGCAGGGAAATATCTGTTTTGCCTCGTTGATTGGCCATTTTGTATACCAACATCACGTTTATCAAGCCGCCAATAAAAGCGACCAGGGGCAGGCTGAAACTTCCGAACACCGAACCAAGCCAGGGGAAAGAGGAGCCAAAAACGATAAAAATGACCGCAAACAAAGCACCTCCGCTGCTTACCCCAATGAGTCCCGGTTCTACCAGGGGGTTTCTAAAAAGGCCCTGCAGCGCCGCTCCCGATACCCCCAAACCACCGCCTACCAGAATGGCCAGCACGATTCTGGGTAAGCGAATTTGCCACAGCACGTTGGCCTCCTGTTCGGTGAAGGTACCCGAATCGATGCCCACCTGACTCAATAAAATGGAAACGGCATGGCCAAAGGGAATGGGAAATGCACCAATGGTGATGGAAAGCAGCCCAAGCAATACAAGGCCGATTCCCAGTGCAGCCAGTACCAGGGAATGTTGAGCGGTTTTTGAATAACTCAGGTTTTGAATCATGCTCAGTTGCGGTTTACACTTTTGGCCAGTTCCAGTGCTGCTTTGGCTACCCGGGGACCAAATCCTGACAGGTAGAGCCCGTCAAAGGCAAGGATTCCATTTTGCTTGCAGGCAATCGTTTGTTCGACGCCACGGATATTTTTCACGGCTTCCTTTCCACCAAGCGAGCGCAGACTGGACTCAAAGAACAGCAGGTATTCCGGATTCATGGACACCATTGCCTCCGGGGTAAGCGGAATGAAATCACTAAAGCCCCTGCCCACCGATTCGATGGCTGCCATTTGCAGCAAGGATGCGGCGAAGGTATCTTCTCCGGCTACAAAGACGTTTTCCAGTCCACGGGCCATGACAAAAGCCATTTTCGGTTTTTTTGAAAGGTCCTCCGTGTAGGCCTCAAGGGCTTCTACATCCTTTTCCAGCTGGCTGGTAAGCGCCTTTCCTTTTTCAGGAACCTTCAGAAAATTTGCCAATTCCCGAATGATGCGGTAGGTGCCGGAGACATCGGTGGGCTTGTCAAACTGGTGTATTTCCAACCCTGCCGATTTTAGCTGGGCGACCACGTCCGGATTGAAGTAGCCGGTCTCTATCAAAAGCATGTCCGGCCCCAGTGCCAGAATTCCTTCGGCTTTGATTTGGTTGCGGTAGCCGATGGAGGGCAATTGCTGCATGGAAGCGGGGTAGGTGGATGTAATATCCGTGGCGATGATCGCCGGTCCGAAACCGAGTTCGTACACGATTTCTGTGATGGTACCTCCTGCGGTGATAATGGAGGTATCGTTGGCTTGAAATGCCTGCGCATTCGTTGAAAGTACGAGTGCCATGACAACAGCAGGGAGTAACAATGATTTTTTCATTTATTTAGATCAATTTTAAATACCGGCACAAATATTAGTCTATTTAGATTAAATCCAAATTAATTTTAATTGAAAATTTCTATTGGGTAACAGATTTGATTGACAATCAACCAATTTTAAATCCGATAGATTTTTGCAATTGTCACTCGGAATAAAATGAGGGCAGCGATCATTTTATCGGGTGCCATTTTTAGGTTTCGGCTGCTTGGGGGAGCATGCGATTGCCTGAAAAAACGCAGCCGCACCGGCAGGTTTGAGTGTAGGGTAGGGGGATCAGCGCAACGGGCCGGACTACGGGAAGTGACACTGGTGATATGAGCTTTACGCAAAAGGGGTTCAAACCAAATCAAAGGCCAGCCCGTATTGGATCAGTTCCCAGGTATCGTTGGTTTCCAGGAGTTCCTTGATGCGTTTCTTGTGCGAGTTCACCGTATTCACGCCGATAAACAATTCCTCGCCAATTTCCTCGGCTTTTTTACAGCGGCCTATCAGTGCCAGTACCTCTTTATTTCTGTCTGAGAGTTGTCGGAATTTTTTATAGTTTCTTTTTTGGAAAGAGAGTTCGTTGGCAATCCGATTGGTCTTCGGGGCTGCCCAGGCCTGCAAATCGATGGGTACGATCTGAATCAGTAAACACTGGCCAAAGGCAGCTTGGTCGGATAAGATTGGTACAACGCTGATCAGTTCCATTTCTGGTTCTTCGCTATGGGAAATTCTGCGTAAATAAAATTTTTTGATTGCCAGATCGCTTTCAATGGCTCCTGGCGGTCCGATCAGGCAGGTATCGGGACTTTCCGGATCAAAAACCAATCGCCTGAACTCATGGCTGGGAAGGTGTTGGAAAAAGCTTTCCGAAAGCCCGTATCGTTCCTTTCCCTGACTGCAGATAAACAGGTTTTCCCAGGGTTCGGTCCGCTGTATGATTTTAATGCCGGGTATCCAGTCGGCAGCCATGCGAAAGGCCTGGATTTTGGCTGCCAACTCATCTTGTTTGCCACTACTTTTGGAGCTCATTTGATCCTGTTTTTTGGTAATCACTACTTTTGGTGGTCAAGTAAATCAGGGAGCTTAAGGAACAGAAATGATGTTCACGAAGGTGGGCAGTTAAGGGATAAAGGTTGCTTTTTGGGGAATGGGATGGGGGAGCTGCGGCTCATTTGGTTTTGGATAAAACGATGTTCCACTCGGTTGATAATTCTGTGATCCCCAACTATTTTCAGTGAAGTGCCATCCATCGCATGCGGTCATGAAAACAAATGAACCTTACTGGAAGCGTTTGCAATACGTTCATGCACGGCCAACATCCTACTTGGCGCATGGAAGATTCTAAAGGAATAGGAAAGGTATAGAAACGTGCAGATTTGGGCGAGCTGTGAAAAGAGGCCCGTTAACAGAGCAACGACATGCACTAATCGCTATGTAAAAAACAACTAATTGGTAAAAAATGAGTAAGTCCCTGGCGAAAATGTCGGCGGATTTACTACATTGATTTTTTTTAAATCTGCAAATAACATGGCACGTGTATCCAAAACCGGCAAACTGATTTCCGAAAATGAGAAATTAGCTTCTCTTCCCAAGCCCTTTTCCGACTATTATGCCTACTTCAGACTGGGGCTTCACTTTTCGGAATCTTTTCGCGATTTTTTCGTCAAGGAAACCGATTACATAAAATCCATGTTCCCAAATGCTCCGAAACAGGCATTTGAGCCCTCCGAATACCTATCCCCTTACGATAGGCAAGAAGTAGATATTCATACCTGTCAGCAATTGCAAGACTTCCTCAATAAACTGATGAACCTGGTTGAAAGTCCTGCGGATCGGCGTGCAATCAAGCAATTTGATTTCGGGAAGGTTGATGGGATAATGGAGGCAAGCGGGTTTAAATACCATGCGCTGACTTATAGGCGAGTTCAGGATTTTTGGCTCAAGGCAAGGCGTTGTATCCATCCAAACGAGAAAATCGAACACATGGATACCGGTTTTCTCGATCTGTTAGCTGCATTCTGCGGGTACACTAACTTTAAGGATTATTTACGAAATGCCTTTGGGGAGGACTACCAAGCCGATACCGATCCTATCTACCAGGCCTTGATAACCGGGTCGGCGTTCAATTTACAGACAAACAAAATCTACAACCGGAAAAAACAAACAGAAACGCCTCGAGAATTGGTTCCGAATGCCGTTACTGAACCCAGAACCGATTACTTTTTGGGCAGAGAGGAATCCCTGGTGGAAATAACGGAACAACTCCGTCAGAACGGCAGCCTGCTACTTCATGCCGAAGGAGGTATGGGTAAAACCACCGTGGCGGCGGCCTATTACCACCGGTCTATTCGCAGCCAAACCTATAAAAACCTGGCTTGGTTGTATTGCGAACAGGGGACGCTGAAGGCAATCGATGAAATGGCTCACTTTCTAGGCTTGCCTTTCCAGGATCTTGTCGAAAAGGACAGGCTGCGGATGATTCAGCACAAGTTGAAAGCAATGGAAGACGATTTCTTGCTTGTGCTCGATAATGTGGAAGACGATCTTGGGGAATTCCTAATGGCTTTTCAGGGATTCAATTGGCAGGTGCTGGTCACCAGTCGGGTAAGGATGAAATGGGAAGGAATCAGTGAGTATGAATTGCCAGCCCTCTCTACCCCGGCAGCGAAGGCGCTTTTTAAAGGACACTACCGGGATGCATCCGGGGGCGCCCTGGAGTCCGGAGCTGCATTTGAAGCATTGCTAGACAAATTGATTTCTGCCATTGGATATAATACACTACTGATCGAAGTTTTTGCCAAGCAACTCCGGGAGGAGTTTTGGGGAGGCGAGAGAGAACGGTTCGGGTTGCGGGAATTTTTGGAGAGATTGGAGGCTGAGGGGCTGTATTTGGCGGAAAGTCAGGAAGACATCGCAACAAACTATGCCTTTTACCGGAGGAAAAGTGATTTGGCTACCACGACGGATATCCTGGATGGATTGCACGATTTTTCCAAACTGGATACTCGCCTGAATTCATTGCTAATTAACCTGGCCTTACTTCCAAAAGGCGACCACCGGCTGGAAGTGTTGCACGAGCTATTTCAACCCGGTAACAAGCGCGAATTTCGGAGTAATTTGAAGAAATTGTACGCAAAAGGCTGGCTAGGTGGAGATGGCGCTCAGGTCTTTCGAATGAGTCCGGTAATCCAGGACCTAGCGATAAACAAGCACCAGGAGCAACTTTGGGAGGAAGGCAAAGGACTGGTGGAGCGGGTTGGTTTTTTGATTCAGAAAGACCCCAAAAAAGACGACTTTCATAAAACGTTCAAATGGCAGCCAATCGCCGGTAGCTTATCGTTGATTTTTAAGGATTGCATGGATCCGATGTATAGTAGATTTTTAAATAGCCATGGCATATTCTTGAAAACTATCAACGGGGAAAAAAACATCGCTCGTGCAGTAGTAGAATTAGAAAAAGCATTGGCATTAGGTATTCAGCACTTTGGGGAAGAGCATCTCGAGGTGGGTATGATGCGATCGAATTTAGCTACTGCATTAATAGGTGTCGGAAAAAAAGAAAGTCTTTCGCGTGCATTGGAAGAAAGCGAAAAGGCTCTTGATTCGGGCCTGAAAATCGAAGCCGAAGAAGCTCCCTCCGTGGCGGTGATGCGATCCAACAGGGCGATGATCCTGTACCTGGTTGGTGGCCGAGACAATCAACTTTTAGCGGTAGCGGAATTAAAGAAAGCCCTCCGTTCCGACATTGCAAACTTCGGGGAGGACTCCCCAGAGGCAGCGAGATGCAGAAGCAACCTGGCACTGGCACTTACGGAACTTGGAGGGCATGAAAACCTGGCATGTGCAGCTGTCGAACTTGAGAAAGCGGTTATTTCAGGAATAAACCATTTTGGAAAAAACGCCCCTACGGTTGCAATCTGGAGATCAAATTTGGGAGTTGTTCTCAACAAACTTGAGGGGAAAGCTAACCTCAGTCGTGCGGTAGGAGAATTAGAGCGTTCCCTTGAATCAAACTTGATAAATTTTGGGGATTTTGCCCCTGCTGTTGCAAGAAGTAGATCAAATCTGGCGACCATTTTGCTTACTTTAAGTGGAAAAAACAATCTTCTTAGAGCTGCTACGGAACTTGAGCTAGCCCTTGCATCGTACCGGAAAATTTTTGGCGAAGAAGCGGATGAAATAGCTTCCGTGCGATCGAATCTGGCGCTTACGCTGCAAGCAATAGGGGGTACTACTAATTTGCTACGTGCTGTCGCTGAACTTAAGAAAGCCCTTGCTTCTAAGTTAAAAAACTTCGGCGAGGATTCTCCTACGGTAGCGGTGATGCGTTCCAACCTGGCACTTTGTTATAAAGGCCTAGGAGGCCGTAAAAATTTACTATTGGCTGAAGCGGAGCTTACCGAGGCAATCTCCTCGGACTTAAAAAACTTTGGCGAATCGAGCCCTGCAGTGGAAAGAAGTCGCTCAAACTTGGCCCTGGTCCGTAAGGACCTTGGAGGGCGAGCTAATCTGATTCGTTCAGCGGACGTTCTTGAGCAGGCACTAAAATCCTATGTAAAAAACTTTGGAGCAGATGGTCCCGATGCTGCCAGGTACCGGTCAAACCTGGCTGTTGTATACAGGGAGCTGGGCGGTCGGGAGTATTTAATGCGCGCCCTGTCAGAACTGGAAAGTGCCCTCGAATCTTGCTTAAGGCATTACGGAGAGGATTTTCCATCGGTTGCCGTTTTACGAGCTAACCTGGCAATGGTCCGACAAAATATTGGAGGCCGTGAAAACCTACTATTTGCTTCCGAACAAATACAAATGGCGCTAGTCTCCGATGTGAAAAATTTTGGTGAAACCGCTCCAGTGGTAGCAAAACATCGATCGAATTTAGCTTTGGTACACCAATATCTTGGTGGACCTGAAAACCTACAACTAGCGAAAATGGAATTTGAAAAGGCGCTCGTTTCCTATGAAAAGAGCTATGGGGTAAACGCTGTGCCTGTATCCATAGTTCGATCCAATTTGGCCATGCTGCTTAAGGAAATCGGGGGAGAAGAAAACTTAATTCGTGCAAGAATCGAACTAGAGCGTGCACTTTCGTCTTATGTAGAAAACCTGGGTAACGAAGCTCCGGCGACCGCCACGCTCCGATCAAACCTTGCCGCAGTACTGCAGGATATTGGAGGAATCGAAAACAATATCCGGGCAAAAGGCGAACTAAAAACCGCCTTATCGTTATATGAAAAACGTTTAGGTAACGATGCACCTACGGTTTCCGTGGTGCGATCGAATTTTGGTCTACTGCTCAGGAAATTAGGTGGCCATGAAAATCTAAAAATAGCGCAAAGGGAACTCGAAAGGTCCCTCGCCTCTAATATAAAGAATTTCTCTTCCGATGCTCCGCAAACGGTGATTCCTCGCTTAAATCTGGCGTTGGTTCTGTATGATTTAACCGGCAAAAAGAACTTACTTGAGGCGAAAAGGCTCTTGCTAACTGCTTCTTCAATAGCTGATCTTCATCTCGGGGAAACACATCAAGTTAGGCTGACTGTCAAAAGTTGGTTGAAAAAAGTCGAAGACGACC
This sequence comes from Cyclobacterium sp. SYSU L10401, assembly GCF_010993705.1. Taxonomy (GTDB): domain Bacteria; phylum Bacteroidota; class Bacteroidia; order Cytophagales; family Cyclobacteriaceae; genus Cyclobacterium. The sequence goes on from NZ_WOFO01000003.1 coordinate 472,136, forward strand.
TGGAAAAGGGCGAATAGCCTAATTTTTTTAGACGAATCGCCTCAAAAAACGTCTTTTTCTCTTCCTGAAAATTCCTTTTGGATCGCATATCCTCTTTCGACTGGTTTTCAAACATGTGAAAGGATGCCATTTTTGACGACCTAATTCCGGAATTATGCGCAGGATATGCGGCTATTTTTTCAATAATTCCCCCTAGCCTCTTAAGAGAAAGGGGAATTTGTTCTGGTAACGCTTAATTGTAGTGCCCTCCATTCCGATCTGTTTCGTGCGCTTGGTTAAGCCATTAAATCCTTGGTAGGACGAGCATTGAAGAAACCAGAGTTTTTCACTGGTGGTTGCAAAGGTAGAAATCCGAAAAAAGTTAAATCCCGATAATTAACCGATATCGCCGATCCATCGGCGATATACTTTTTTGCCAATACCTGTCCACCTTTATCTCAACGAACTCACCGCCTCTTTTTGAAGCTATCCCGGGACGTCAGGATATCTTGTCCAAACGAGCGGAGGCGGTTGGAGAGCTACCGGAACATATGTATTAACGAAGGAGCCGGGCTGCGAAGTCTGGGGTGAGCAGCTAATGGCTTCTTCGGTTTCCCCCTTTTGGCCTGTTGGCAGATGCGTGCAACCACTTAACCCTTTTCGCCATGAAAACGAAAGGAGTAATGGTTATGGTTATCGGAGCCTTGCTGCTGGGAGCCTGTGATCTTTTGAAAGTAAAAGAAAACATGGAACTCCCGTCGAAGGAAATGATCCAGGACCCGGACGAAAACGTACCTCCCGGAAAGGACTGATGCCTTTTCCGGAAAACCAATTCAATGAGTATTCACCAAACGGGGGTCCCCACCGCAGGGACCCCTGCTTTTTTTCATAAACCACCTGGAAAAATCTTCAAATGACCATCCCGGACCAGGGATCAACGACCAATTTTGCCGAAAATCCAAAGAAGGTAGTATATTTAGCTTTTCCATTTTCAATTATCTGATACTATCCGCTCGCCTTGGGACCTTTGATGCGCTACTTGCTTCCTTTTTGTTTTTTGGTAATAACCGGACTACAGGCTCGGTCGATCACAGACCCGGATTCCCTGTATCAAGTGGCGCAAGAAATGATGGATCGGGAGGAATTTGCAGCCGCCATTGAATTACTTACGTTGCTTACTAGGCACGCAGACTGGGTGGAGGAGGCGGACAATGCGCGAATGGCCTTTAACAACCTCGGATATTCCCACTACCTGCTCCAGGAATACATGGAAAGTGCCCAAAATTACGAACGCGCCACCCGGATGGCTCGTCAACTGCAAGACACGGTAAAGTGGATCGGGTCCCAAACCTCTCTGGCCATGGCCTACCGGCAACTGGGTATGTATGCCCGTTCCCTGGAGGCCAATCAGGAGGCACTGCGGCTGGCAAAAATCCGCCAGGATTGGAAAATGGTGCTTGATTTGCTCAATGCAGGCGGGATTCTCTACCAAAACCTGGAAAAATGGGGTTTTGCGTTGGAAAAACACCGGGAAGCCCTGAATGTATTGCGGATCCGCCCCGATCCGCCCATGCAGGCCTACCTGTATACCAATCTGGCAATTAGCTATGCAGGTCTTGGGCTCCAGGAAAGCAGCCTGTATTACAACCTGCGCTCCCTTCAGTTAAAGGAAGAGCTGGGTATGGAAGCAACTGAAAAAGCAAGTAACCTCAACAATATCGGCGAAAACTACCTGGCGCTGGACAGCCTGAACCAGGCTTCCCGGTACTTGTTGCAGGCGAATGCATTGTATGTTGAAAAAGGGGATAAGGAGGGCATGGTTGAAAACTATAATAACCTGGCAAAATTGTCATTGAAAAGCGATCAAACCCAACAGGCCGCCGCCTACCTGAAAAAGGCAGGGGCACTGCTGGAGGAGGTTCCAGTGAAGGAGCTTTACCTGGACTACCTATCGTTGCGTACCTTCCTTTTGGAGCGGGAAGGAAGACAGGCCGAGGCCCTACGCACCCATAAGGAGTTGGCTGCGGTACGTCAGGAAGTTTTCCAGACAGAACAATTGGCAGTGCAACGCCTGGAGGCCAGTGCCGTTCTTCGGGAAAAGAACCTGGAAGCCCAGAACCTATTGCAGGAAGCAGCTTTGGCCAGGGCCGAATCCAGAAAAAATGCCCAGTTGATGTGGTTTTTGCTCGCAGGGCTGGTTTTTGCGGCCTTGGTGAGTTTTTTCTTTATTCGGCTAAACCGCCGACTAAGAGATAATAACCGACTGATTGCGCTTCAAAAACTCGAAATCAAGCACCATTCGTTTAACTTGCTGATGCGCTTGCAGGCCCTCCTGCGCATGACTTCCGATAGCCTGGAGGATTCGGCAACCCAGGAGAAGCTGCAGCAGGTGGAAGCCGCCATCGTTTCGGCCGCCTCCCTGCAGCAATTTACCTACGGGATCGAAAATGAAGAAGAAGTCTCGTTGGGCAAGTTTTTGCAGGAACTGGTGGAACGGTTAAAAGAAGCCTTTTCGAATCCAATCCACCCAGCAATCACGTATTCGGTTGAGCTGAATACCGAGGCGGTTTTGCCGGTGAAAACGGTTTTGAATTGCGGATTGATGGTGGCGGAAATCATCACCAACTCCATCAAACATGCAGCTCATGAAGTAGCGCACCCGATGATTAGCCTTTCCTTGTCCCGGTCTGAAAATCACCTCTTGCTTCTGGTAGGGGATAATGGAAAGGGATCAGCGGACAAGGCGGAACTTACCGGTGTGGGACAAGGGTTGATTTCCCGCCTGGCCCGTTTTATACAGGCGGAACTAACCGTGACCACCGAAGGCGGTACCTGCTATTTGATTAAATTAAAAGGGTAAATTCCCCGACGCCAGGTTTTTTATTTATAGGGGAAATCACCGTTTTAACACGAGTTCTACCTGTTTTAACGATAAACCCTACATCCTGAATCTCTTGGAGTGGGTATATGCAAAGGAAGCCATAATAAGGGACTACCGCAGCCTGGTACACGCAATATAAAGGTCGCAGTGAGGATATAGCCCGGTTTTACGTACGTTCTTAACTCAAATTCACATTCTCAGGGTTAGGACTCCTGGTTTCAGATTACCACTGAATGTTTTTGAATTCCCCCTCAGTTATCACTACGGTCCTGTCCTCATCCGGATCGACGGCAGTAAACGCAAAGGTACCAGAAATCCGTTTGGCCTCGTGGTCGATGGCAGTAATCTCTGCCGATATGGTCCCAAAATCATCTGTCAGTGCGATGTATGCATTTTCCATACTTGGCAAAAGCATGGTAGTGAGACCTGCTGCCACGTACCCGTCAAAGGTGGGTTCGGTATCCGTAATCCGATTTTCAAAAACAGTTCCTGCTTTCAAGGACCCTAAATCCGGCCCAATTAAGATGACGCGAACATCCACCGCGGCGGCATCCTCCCAACTTCCATCTATACCGGTAATACCCAGGACAAAACCGCTTTCATTGGGGTAAATAGTCAGGTTGGTTACGATAAATTCGGCCTCCGGATCCTGTTCTACTGGCATGACTGCTTTAAAGTCTCTGCCATCTATTTTGGCGGTAATGCGTTGTTCTGCTGACGTTTCCGAATCCGGGTCTGCTGGATCTTCGGTGCAGCCGGGCAGTAGAATTAAAAGAAAACTGAGGATTGGTAGACTCAATGGCTTTTTCATTGTGGTAGTAGGTTTTGGAGATTTAGACTGTTGCCAGCGCAAGTATTATTATTGCCTTGTATGACAAAAATAGCGGTCTCCGACCCGGCCTTCTTCACCAATTCTGGTGGTCTATCACAGGTTTTTTCTTCTTTATGGCTGCCTTCCTGGCGAACGATACCGTAAATCAAACGTATTTTAAGCAAAGCAAGCGCAAAGGTTTTGCAAAGGGCGGGTAGTTTTTTTAGCTTCCTGCAGGAATAAGACGCAGGTAATTTGTTTTCGGATGGGTTTATTCCTACACTTACCGTTCAAATCTTCACCCTGAGTACCAACGAACGTTGGATGGATGGTAAAAGAAGGGGTAGGGTACCTTTTCTTTACCTGATACCATCACCTCGTTCGCAAAAGTTTTAGAAGAAAGACGGCATTATAGAATAGGCAGCCAAATTACACGTCCATGCAGAAACAAATACAGGTGTTGGTAGTGGAAGATGATCCTTTTTTAGGAGACTTAATTGTTTCCGATTTATCAAAACTATTTCCCCTGTCACCGCTTACCGTTCTCGGACCGGCGGAGACCGTTGCGCAGGCAGTGGAGTTGCTGCATACCGGGCAGCCGGATGTGGTCTTGCTGGACATTGATTTGCAGGGAGACAAGCAGGCGGGTATCAAGCTTGCTCATCATATCAACCTGACCCAGCCTGCTGTGCGGATTTTATATTTGTCCGGTTTGCCAACCGAGATTGGCTTCGATTCGGCCAAACTTACCGCTCCTTATGGCTTTTTACGCAAGCCTTACGACCGACAACAACTTGTCGATCAGCTGGAATTGCTGCTGATTCGAAAAGCACATTCTGAATTATCAGCGCATTCATTGTCTGAATCACCCTATTCAAAATCAAAGAAACCGGCTGCCATTTTTGTAGCTACCGCTCATGGGGAACTTACCGCATTACCTTTAGAGAAGCTCGTTTTACTTGAGGCGGATGGCAAAACCATTCGGGCGTTCCTTGACGGGCAAGAATTCCCGGTGGTATTTACCTCACCAGGCCTGAAAAATTTTTTCCAGGAACATCGCGAAAAACTAGTGCCGAATTTTTTCCAGCTTAGCCGCAAACACATCGTCTGCCTCAGCAGGATTCAGCAGATTAAGCACAACCATGTAGGTGTCATTCAAGAAGTTTTTCCTGGTAAAAGCCTGACCCATTCCCTACCCATCCCCCAAAATGGAGATACCCGGGCCAGACTTTATGAGCGGTTGGGGAAAATTGGCTAAGAAAACAGAAATCCAATGCACATTATTTTAATTGGGTAACCCATGCTATTACTAAGGGATGCTTTAAAAATAATAGTAGATAGGCCAGTGCCCATTTTAGGGTTTAACTTTTTTTGAAAAAAAATTTGATTGTTTTCCAATAACCTCAGTTTGCAAAAATGCTGAAACTTGTTCAGGCCTCCTGGGCTGAAAAATCCTTTTTACTCCAAACCACCAATATTGGTGGCCGAAACCAGTAGATGCCCCTCTATTTTTGTCATTATGGATTGCAGGTGATTTACTTTATAAGGGATATCAAACCTGGCAAAAAAACGAAAATTCAAAGAAAATTTTATCGCTTACTAAAAATCAAAAATCATGATTGGAAGATTAAAAACCATGCTCGCCATTTTAGTTGCTGTTACACTGATGTCAGGTTGTGCCCTGACCCTCCCGGTGAATGCTACGAGTAATCCAGTGGGCACAAAAGTGGGTACAGCTAAGGCAACAGGATACCTGGGAGTGCTCTTTTTTGACCAGGATGCCAGCATTCAGCGTGCAGCAAAAAATGGTGGGATTACACGAATTTCGACTGTTGATATCAAGACAAGCAATGTTTTAGGAATTATCATTACTTACGAAACAACAGTTACAGGTGAATAGGTACACCATCATGGGACGGAGAAAATCCGTCCCATTTGCCCCATTTACAAAATGAATGCATTTAAACCAGTTAGCTCCAAACACACACAAGCTCTTTCAAAGTTTTTATGGGTTAGTTTTCTGTCGCTTTTACCCTCATGTAATGGTTTAAAGGCTGGTACTTCATCATCAGGAAGTAACCTGTACATTTCGGTTTATAATAACTAATTTACTCATGGAAAAAAATACAATATCTTTTTATTCGACATTGTTGCTTGCTGCCTGCATTTTATTCTCTTCCTGCGATCTATCCGATTTGGTAGAAGATACCCTGGAAGAAAATGAGCCACAAGAAGGGGATCACTTTGTAAAAGCTATCGTAAACGGAGCTGATTTTATGGCACTTGTTCCCAAAGGTAAAGACATTCAGGTAGATCTGGTAGAAGCAGAACACAAAACCAGTTCTCTGGGCTTTTCTTTGATTATTTCGGCTGCCGATGTGGTGTTAAGTAGTCAGCGAGGCGTCTTAATACAAATCCATTTAATGGGACCAGATCTGACTGGTGTCCAGGTTGGCACCCAGTTCGAAACGATGAATGAGGAGAACCTTATTGCTGATTCTTTCAGAGCCTTTGCCGTTATTAGCAAAGGCCACTTGGAGGAATTTGAGGAATACGAAGCAGGTACTGCTGAGCAGGGGTCAATTAACGTGGAGATAACAGCATACGATCCGGAGGAAAGGCTTGTTTCAGGGAATTTTTCCTTTGAAGCCTATGATGAAGCGGCGGATATTATCGTCAAGGTAACCAATGGGGAATTCAAAAACATCACCTGGTAGATCCGGAGTTTTACCTGAAATTTAGTATTACTAAAAATTTAAATTAATCTGTTATGAAAAATCTACTGGTATACCTTTCCTTTCTCCTCCTTTTGTCTTGTGGACCCATTTCCGGGGAGGACATTGATCCCGATACGGATGTTGAGGAGACAGAAACCCAACAAGAAGCGGGCGAAGAGGAAGTGGATGCAACCCAATATAATAGCCATTTGTTATTTGAAGTTGATGGCGAGAAAATACACATTGAAAGTGATAAATGGCTGCTAGGAGAAGGTATTTCAACGGAATATGACGATAATCCCAATGGCTTTTCTTACCTATCCATTACTGCTCTCAAGGTAACTACAGGGCAACGCATAGGAATCAGTATTAACCTAAATGTAAACTCAGTTAACGAGTTGAAAAAGGGTGCCATTTTTAAAAATGTTGAAGGTAAATTAAATACCGAAGGGACCTTTGAAATTGTTAAAAGTGGTGGTTACGCAGTGATATTTAAAGAAACCTTTGACTCAATTGGGGATGACGATTCCAATGACGAAACGGTTTTTGACGGTCAAACAAAAATTCTGGGTTTTGATTCTGAATTAAGTGCCTGGGAGGAGATTCCTGCAGATTTTGAGCTAAAAATTACAGGAATCGACCTGGATGCCCGGCGGTTTTCCGGAACATTTTCCTTTTCTGCTTATGACGTGGAAAGAGAAATTTTGGTTGCAGTCAGTTCAGGTGAATTTACAGACCTTTCCTGGTAAATCACCGGAAGGACCCTTAGGTGATTTATTCATCATGTTGGAAACATCTGAAAACGATAAGTCGATTGAGAACCATGCGTCTTGCGGGTGCTATACTTTATGATGGTCCATGCTAATATTTTCTCTTATTGGCAAAAGCCACCAGGGAAAGCATTACAGGAACTTCTACCAAAACCCCCACCACGCATACCAGGGCTGCGGGACTTTCCAGACCAAATAAGGCAATGGCAACCGCTACCGATAACTCGAAAAAATTACTGGCACCAATCATGGCTGCCGGGGCACAAACAGCATGAGTCAATTTTAGCTTTTTTCCTGAAAACCAGGCAAGAAAAAAGATAAAGTAGGTCTGTATGATCAAAGGAATGGCTATAAAGAAGATGATCCAGGGATTATCCAGGATATTTCCACCTTGAAAGGCAAACAATAAGATAAGTGTCAACAATAAGGCAAGCATGCTAACAGGTTTGAATTTGGGTAAAAACCTATTTGTGAACCAGGCTTCCCCCTTTGCTTTTATCAAAGTCCTGCTGGTCAAATAGCCAGCCAAAAGCGGGACCACCACATAAATGATTATGCTGATGATAAGGGTCTCATAGGGAATGTACACATCCGTAATCCCTAAAAGGAACCCTACAATTGGAACGAAGGCCACTAAAATGATCAGGTCATTAACAGAAACCTGCATCAGGGTATAGTTTGGGTCTCCATCACTGAGGTAGGACCAGACAAAAACCATGGCGGTACAGGGGGCTGCTCCCAGCAAAATGGCCCCTGCAATGTATTCCCCTGCCAGTTCGGGGGAAATGAAAGCGCTGTAAATGTTGGAAAAGAACAACCAGGCGAAAAAAGTCATGGTAAAGGGTTTGATCAGCCAATTGATCACCAGGGTCAGCACGATGCCCTTGGGTTTTTTTCCGATTTTTTTCAAACTGGAAAAATCAATCTGAAGCATCATGGGGTAAATCATCAACCATATCAGGATGGCGATGGGAATATTTACCTGGTAAATTTCCAGGGAACTGAGATAGGCCATGGCATCCCCGGCAACAAAGCCGATAGCTATACCACCCAGTATACAAAAGGCTACCCAGAGACTCAGGTACCTTTCAAAAAAAGCCATTTCTTTTTTTTCGGTTTTGATGCTCATTTTATTTTAGAAAATGCATGACTCAATTCAGTGGCGATCTGGAGACTTCTCTCCAGGTATTTTTCCGCTTGTTGCGGCGTATGATCAAATGCCTTCGGATCATCATAGGTAATCGGGATACGCTTTTCTGCTCCTGCAATATATGGACAGCCCTCATCAGCCTGGGAGCAGGTCATAATGGCCGCAAATTCCGATTTTGGGTTGAAAGTATCATCATAGGTTTTGGAAAATCCTATGACCGGATGGGCATTTTCACCGTACTTGATACTATATATGGGGTTCTTACCTTCGGAAAGTGTAGTTATTTCAAAACCCTGATTTGCCAGCGTTTCAGCAGCCATGGGAAAAAGCGCGGTGGCTGCTGTACCTCCTGAATAGCAGAATGCATGAGGGATGCCGTAATACGCTGCCATGGCCTGTGCCCAAATCTGGGACAGGTGGCTGCGGCGTGAATTATGGGTACATATAAAGTTGAGCCTGAGCACTTTGTCCTGGTTTACCTTATCCTGAATATAAGTTGTCAGAGACTGTAACAGCGCTTTTCTCTCCTTTGAAATTGCGTGAATATCAAGTGATTTTATGGTTGCCTGAATTTCAGGAAACAATTCATTATTAGATGCTGACATGAGTGTAAAGTGTATTCTTGGTGGATGGAAATGGTTTAGCAACAACCTGATGCAGCACCGGGAGTACATTGGTTGGATGGGCTTCCGATTGCATTGGAAAGGGATTTTAAAGGTTTGATACCAGGTTTTCTGGCAAATACCGTGATACTGAAAATACCTGTTTCTCCGGACTTGAAAAGCACTTTCTGCTCTGCATCCATGTAGCGGTCCAAAATGCTATCAGGTAGTAGTATAGGTTTTTCCTTTTGAATAACCAGGTCTATAAACCCTGCCTCCTTGATGTGACTGATATAGTCATTTTTTTGAATGGCCCCGGATACGCATCCGGCATACATTTCAGCATCCGTCTTCAGGGCTTCCGGCAACTCTCCCGCCAACACAATGTCGGAGATGCTGAAATGCCCACCTGGTTTCAGGCAGCGGTATATCTCCCGGATCACTTTTTCCTTGTCAGGCACCAGGTTAAGCACACAATTGCTGACAATGACATCCGCCAGATTGTCGGAGACCGGCATGTCCTCAATATCTCCCTGGCGGAATTCTACATTGTTCAAGCCCAATTTTTCTGCATTTATCCTGGCTTTGTGGATCATGGCCTCAGTAAAGTCAATCCCGATCACTTTACCACTCTCACCAGTTTCGTGTCTGGCGATGAAACAATCGTTTCCAGCTCCGGAACCCAGGTCAATGACCGTATCTCCTTTTTGTATTTGTGCAAATTGGGTAGGCAATCCACAACCCAATCCCAGGTCTGCGGTGGCCTGATAGCCTTCGATCTTGGTGTAATCGTCGGACATCATGTGATAAACCTCCTGGTTTTCATCTTTGCTGCCACAACAGGATGGATTTTCCTGGTGGGCGATTTCACTGTATTTTTCCTGAACCAGTTTCTTTAATGTTGCTGATGTTTTCATTTTTGTTTTGATTTAGCAATTTGGACCACAATTGGGAGAAGGAAAGCTTTCAAAAAGAGAATTAAATATACCCTTGATTTCTTCCCATCTAAGCGGATTAATGCAATAGCTTACCGAAACTCCTTCTATGGTCCCTTGAATGATACCACTGTTTTTTAATTCCTTTAGGTGTTGGCTGATGGTGGCTTGTGCCAGTCCCAATTCTTCTACCAAATGTCCATTGATGCAGGTGTTAGATTTGAGCAAGTATTGAATGATGGCAATCCTTGCGGGATGTGCCAGAACTTTGGCAACTGCCGCCAGTTCATTTTGCGTTTCGCTGAATAAATCACTTTTGGTTACTCCCATCTTAAAGGTTATTTTCCAATATGTTTTCTTTATAGAAATCCAGCAAGGCTGGCAATAGATTTTCTGTCGGCAAGTAGGGAATGCCAAATACCCTATCAGCAAGTTCTTCACTGATGATTTTGAAAACCTTCCCTTCTGCAGCGGCCCTGCTACTGAGTAGGGGGTCCCTGAAGGAATCCTGCATGGATAAGCTCTGGTTTACCAGCCAGGCATAGGGGCTGATTCCGGCCCGCTTTAAATCCTCCTGCAGTGCAGCAGCCTCTCTCATGGGTGTGGTTTCCGGTAGGGACACCAAGATGACCTTTGTCAAATCCCCATCTTTCAGAGCCATAAAGGGAGTTTTTATTTTATCCGCATGCAGGCCTGTATGTCGCATCACCTCACGGTGGTAGCTTCCGGCGGTATCCAGTAGCAATAGGGTATGGCCGGTAGGAGCCGTATCAATCACCACAAATTTCCGTTTGGCCTGCTGGATGGCTTTGGAAAAAGCATGAAATACAGCCACTTCTTCCGTACAAGGGGATTTCAAATCTTCTAGCAGGAGCATTTTACCCTGATCATCCAGGTTGGCACCTTTCTGCTGCAATATTTTTTCGGTATACCTTTGGGTTTCCAATTTGGGATCGATACGATCTACGGTAAGGCTGGGCGGAATTTCATCCAATTGCTGGATAAAGTCCTCTACATGGGCTGCCGGGTCTGTGGTTGTTAAATGTACTTCAAAACCTTTCCTTGCAATCATGATGGCCAGGGCGGAAGCCGCAAGAGTTTTACCCACGCCACCCTTTCCCATGGTCATGATCAAACCATGATCCTTATTTTTGGTTAGCTTTGCGACCAATTGATCCAGCCCATCTACATGCAGGATCCGCCTGTCTTTACCGGAAACTATCTTTTCCTGCAGTTGCTTATCCAACAGGGAACGGAGCTTTTCAATGCCCAATACATTATAAGATAAAAGGGGATATTCCTGCATGGCCAGACCCTTCAGGTTTTCAGGGATGGATTTCAATTGCTTTTGTGCCATTTCTTCCATTTTGACGGCAAAATCATCGGTAGGATCCAGGGCCTTAAAAACCCCATTGACATGTAATTTTTGATTGTTCAATCCCAATTCCCCGAGTTCCTTACTGCTGCGTGAAGCCTCCTTCAAAGAGGACTTTTCAGCCCGGGCAACCAGAAAAAAAGTCGTTTGATCAGCATCTCTTAAAGTGGAAACCACCTTATTATAACGTTCCTGACTGCTTTTCAAGGCTGAAGTGGGACCTAAACAGGAAGCCCCGTCCGGATTTTCTTCTGAAAAGGCAGCCCAGGCAGCAGGCAGTTCCAACAGCCTTAAGGTATGTCCCGTAGGAGCAGTATCGAAAATGATGACATCGAATTGATTGCCTTCGTTTTCTCCTGAAATAAAGCGGGAAAATTCGTCGAAAGAAGCGATTTCAGTAGTGCAGGCCCCGGAAAGCTCTTCCTTCATTTTTTTGATATCAGCTGCAGACAAAATACGGCTTAAGGGCTCCGTTACCCGATTGCGGTACTCATCAGCAGCAATTTCCGGATTGATGTTGAGGGCAAAAAGATTGTCCAGTCCTTTTACCGCTTGAATTTTTTCGCTGACCGGACTGTCCAGTACATCCTCCAGGTTGGATGCCGGATCTGTGCTGATCAATAGCACTCTATGGCCTTCATCAGCCATTTTAACAGCAGTAGCGCAGGATAAAGAAGTTTTTCCTACCCCCCCTTTGCCTGTAAAAAAAAGATATTGTGTTTTCGTGCTTGGCATGATTTCCTTTAATTTATGGATGAGCGTAATGAAACGGCTTAGCAACAGCCTGATCCCGGAGCACAGGCATTGGTAGCTGCCGGCTCCATTTCATTCAGCAAGGCATTGGCCTGATTGATGAGTTCCTGACTAAGGGTGTTTTTTACTTCATTTCCAATATTCATGGCTTCCGCAATTTCCTGAATAGCAATCCCGTATTTTTTTGCCGCTGCTACATAATGTTTCAGCGCACTTTCATTGGAGGAGGCTATGGCCGCCCCAATGCCAATAAGTGTTGTGGTCTTCTGGCTTGTGTTATTCTGAATAGGGGAGCCCTCCGAGCCGTCTTCTGGTGTTTCCTCCTCTAAAACTTGTGTCCATTCTGCTTTAGAAGGGTATTTACCTGCCATAACCACCCTTCCCTTGACCAAAATATAGGGCAAGGAGTCCATTCCATCCTGCTGTAATTTGGCTAGGGCCTCAGGGTATTCATTAAAAGCTTCTCCATCATTGGAGAGGTTATGCCGGTGAACTTCATGGCCCAGCGACTTCAACCACTTGACATGGGCTGCTGTCTGTACCAGGACATCATCCACTTCGGGACCACATATGCCGGTACTACAACACATGGCAGGGTCTAATAGGGTTATTTTCATGATCGGTTCCTTTCCTTTATTAATACATTGCAATATTACGATTAATATGGAGGAATAAAAATGTTTTGGCCTTTATTAAAAATAAATTTATCGAATCATTGCAAGGGCCTTTAGCATCGAATTTATGGAGGAAACCTGGCCGTATAAAAAATCCTTTTGCAAAAAACCATGGTGAGGGAGGAAAACACCGATGAGAAGTATATTTTTGGAAAGAATTTGAATTTAATTTTCACGTATTATTCCATTAAAATGACACCTTATGGAAAATGTAACATCATACCTTTTTGCTATCCTGATCTTCTTTGCTCCTTTGACCGAATTATTTCCCCAAACCCAGAGACCCGTAAAAGCCATGCAAAAGACTGAAAATAAGGAAGCACAACGGAATAAATTATACCAACTTTTGGGCAGGTTACCGGACAGGGAGCGTCCAATTACCGTAGAACTGGTTTCCACGGAAGAAAAAGACGGAGTCATCATAGAGAAATTAATGTTGGACATCAACGGGCAGGAATTGGTTCCCGCTTATTTTTCCAAACCCAAAAATGCAAGCGGAAAACTGCCTGTAGTGCTTTTTAACCATTCCCATTTTGGCCAATACGAGGTAGGAAAAAATGAATTTGTGAATGGAAGAAAAGAAATGCAATCACCTCCCTATGCCTTTGCCCTGGCCAAAGAGGGCTATGCCGGATTGTGCATTGATTCCTGGGGCTTTGGTGAAAGGTCGGGAAGGGCTGAACTGGATATTTTTAAAGAGATGATCTGGCAGGGACAGGTACTTTTTGGGATGATGGTCTATGACAACTTGCGGGCCCTGGACTACCTGGTATCCAGAGATGATATCGATAAAGACCGCATCGCCACCATGGGCATGTCCATGGGCAGTACCATGTCCTGGTGGCTGGCTGCTTTGGATGATCGGATCAAGGTCTGTGTGGACTTGAATTGCCTAACTGATTTTCATACTTTGATGGAGCAGGGAGAGCTCCGACTTCATGGGATTTATTATTACGTTCCAGACCTGTTGAACCATTTTTCTACCTCCGACATCAATGCCCTTATTTCTCCCAGGCCACATTTGGGTCTGGCGGGGGAGTTCGATCCCCTCACACCCTTGGAGGGGCTTAAAATTATCGATAAAAATCTGCAGGAGGTCTATGCAAAAGATGGCGCCCCTGAAGCCTGGAAATTAAATATTTACCCGGTAGCCCATGAAGAAACCGCTGAGATGAGGCAGGATATATTGCAGTTTTTGAGGGATTGGTTGTAAATTGGAAAAAATAAACCCAATTGACATGAGATCGATTTACCTATTATCCTTCTTTTTTCTCCCTTTACTGGTTTTTTCTCAAGAATTCGAGCCCAATTACGACGAAGCTGAAGTACCGGAATATCATTTACCTGACCCGCTAATTTTCGATAATGGGCAGGCAATAAATACCGCTGAAGACTGGGAAAGGAGACGCCTGGAAATACACGACATTTTTGAGCGGGAAGTATATGGGAAAAGTCCCCACTGGGATGGCGAATCCCGGGCAGAAGTGATTTCATCTACTGATAATGCAGTAGGGGGCATGGCCATAAGAAAAGAGGTGAAGCTTTCGCTCATCCGGCAAGGAAAACAAGTGGATATTTATTTGTTAATGTACCTGCCTAAATCGAATCTTCGATCACCAGTATTTTTAGGTCTTAATTTTTATGGTAACCATACTTTGTCCGAAGACCAGGCCATCAGGGTTACCGATGCCTGGATCAGAAACAATGAGACCTATGGCTCTTCTGAAAACAGGGCTTCTGAAAAGGGAAGGGGGCTGAGACGAGATAATTGGGGGGTTGAAGAAGCCATCAACAGGGGTTATGGGATAGCAACCCTGTACTATGGAGAATTGGATCCTGACTTTGATGACGGGTTTGATAATGGCGTACATGCCTTGTATCAGGAGGAAAGAGATGAAAACTCCTGGGGAGCTGTGGCCGCCTGGGCCTGGGGACTTTCCAGGGTAATGGATTACCTGGAAACCCTGGAGGAGGTGGATGCTACAAAGGTGGCCGTGCTGGGACACAGTCGTTTGGGAAAAGCGGCATTATGGGCTGGAGCCTCCGATTCACGTTTTGCCATGGTAATCTCCAATAATTCGGGTTGCGGTGGTGCAGCTTTATCCCGGAGGAGGTATGGGGAGACGGTAGGCAGGATTAACCGGGCTTTTCCTCATTGGTTCGCCAAAAGATTTAGCCATTACAGTGAAAATGAAGATGAACTCCCCATCGATCAGCACCAATTGATCGCCCTTTTGGCCCCCCGACCGGTGTACATTGCCAGTGGAGAGGAGGACCGCTGGGCCGACCCCAGGGGAGAATTTTTAAGCGGCTTACATGCCAATCCGGTCTATCAACTTTTGGGCAAAACCGGTATGCCCGTAAATGAGCAACCTGCTGTCGACCAGCCAATAATGGGAGATATTGGGTATCATGTGAGAAGTGGTGGTCATGGGATGCTGCCTTATGACATGCACCAATATTTCAATTTTGCGGATAAGCATTGGAAAAGTAAATGATCACAACCGTTGAGGTCTTCGCGACCTCGATGGTCTCACCCTTAGGTAAAGTGATGTTGAAAATACAAATATTGTTCTCGTAAAAGACCGCCGGGGTTGGGGAAACCCCAGCGGTCATAACCGTTGAGGTCTTCGCGACCTCGATGGTTTCACCCTAAGGTAGAGTGATGTTGAAAATACAAATATTGTTCTCGTAAAAGACCGCCGGGGTTAGGGAAACCCCAGCGGTCATAACCATTGAGGTCTTTGCTGAAAACAAGAGATCTTTTTTTCATTCCTTCAAATAAACCAATACCATTTTAGTAGGCTTATCCCCTTTGTTAATCACTGAATGCGTTTCGGATTCAAACCACATGGATGTTCTGGATTTAACTTCAATTACCTGAGGTTTCCCATTATCAGGCGTTATTTGGACTTTCGCATCAGTCAGGATTACCGTTAAGTGGGGTTCATGGTGATGCATTCCTTCTCCACAGACTTCGCCTTTTGGTAGACTTGAGTGTTCAAATACCTTTACTTTGTCATTGTCAATTAAGACTTTTTCATTTGACTCCTGGGAATTCTGTACCTGACCCATGAGTGTGATGCATAAAAACAACATTGGCAAACCTAATAAATACTTCATGATGCTAAATTTTACGTGATTGATAATGATTACATCACAAATTTAGTGGAATGGACACCGGGTAGTTTTTCTTAAAAAGCATATATTTTTGTTTTCCTGCTCAATCATATTGTTTTGATTGATTGTTCAGCATGCGGTATTGGTTGGGGGACAAGTTGAACTTCTCTTTAAAAATACGGCTAAAATGAGATATATTTTTGAATCCGCATTCAAAGGTGATATCACCTATCCTTTTCTCTGAAGTTTGAAGTAGTAACCTGGCTTTTTCAAGCCTTCGTTTGGTCAACCATTTCCCGGGAGTGGTTCGATAATGTTTTTCAAATTCGCGTCTGAAAGTGGTTGTACCTCGGTTGGTAATTACTGCAAACTCGGATATTTTTAAATCGTAGCAATAGCTTGATTCCATAACCTCCCAAATAGGAATTACATATTCGCTGATTAGTTGATTCACATGTGCAAGCAGATGATTATTGGCCGGATGAACTAGTATATTAAAAAGTAATTCCTTGAACTTTGCTTCAAAGATGGAATCAGGTAATACCTGGGGCTTAGAAAAATAGGGAAGTAGACTTTCGTAATAATTACGAATTTGATCATTAACTTCGAATTCCTGGATCATCTTTACGCCCACTTTCGGTAATTTAGTTAAGTTCAGGTATGGTCTGAACTCTTCAAAAATATTCCTCAAATAATCGTCTTTTAAGTACAGTACCAAGACCTCCCAACCTGAATAATCAGCAGGTATTTCCTGCAAAAAGGCACAACGTTTTAATAGAATTCCCTGATTCCTGTTGGTTATCCATTTGTTATCCCCATGTCGGATGATTCTTTTGCCACCTATGGTAAAGGCCAATTGGTTGTGATTGGAATATAACTGAATTATCTTATCCGTTTGCGGGCACTTGTAATATAGAAATAGTTGATCTTTTAGCCTTAGCTGGGTGAAAATCTCAGGATTTGCTTTATGGATTTCGTAAATATTCATTTCGTTGTTATAATTTAACGATTTTTATTGATCAGACCTTTTGTTTAGCTTATTTATTTGTCCGCAGACTATGATTTTCTGTATTTGTAAAACAGTCCTTAGAAATGCAGACGGATTTCATAAGTTTTTACAGTAAAAGGGATTATACAAAACAAAAAATTCAAGCATCGGGAGGCTTTTGCTACAGTTGCAATGTCTTTCTATTTTTATATATTACGAAAGAGAAATACGCTAACTTCGACTTGCCGTCGGGCTTTTACCAAAGGTTTTTTTAAAAATTTGGGAAAAATAGGCGGGTGACTTGAAGCCTACCCGATAAGCAATTTCAGAAATGGTAAGCTCCTCAATAGTTAACAATTCTTTTGCTTTTTTTAGGCGTATCATTCGGATGTAGATGGAAGCGGAGTATCCGGTCATGGTTTTTATTTTACGATGAACCTGCGAACGACTCAGGCAAACCGCATCGGCCAAATGATTAACCGAAAAATCTTCTTCTTCCAGGTGTTCAAGAATGGCCCTATCCGCTTTCCCCAAAAAACTTAATTTGTTAGGATTGATTCCCATACTTTTGTTATCCGTTCTCAAGAACGGGTGACTATCAAGGAATATATACTGCATGATCCCAAATGTTAAGTGAATGATAAGGATTACATCACAAATCTAGTTTATTGTATACAGGGCAGTTTTTCTTAAAAGGTATTTTATTTTGTTTTCCGGCTCAATCTTATCCACCAGGTAAATTTTTAGCACATGGCATGGGTTGGAGGACAAATATAACGCTTACGGTTTCTTTAACTAACCATAATAAATTCCTGGATTACTATTAAGGTTCCAACCGTCAGGGTAAACCAACCGAATGACCTTTGTAAACTCATTGTGGGAATTCCTTTTACTATCCGGCTGCCGACGAAAATTCCTGAAATAGCAAGACCGGTTATCCCTAAAAGGAAGTTCCAGTGTATGGAATAATTGAGCACATCACCCAAAAATCCTATAAGGGAATTACTGGCTACTATAAATAGTGTTGTACCAATCGCTGTTTTAAGAGGTGTTTTAGTGAGAAAACCGAGTATGGGGATAATCAGGAAACCACCGCCTACACCCACCAGGCCGGTGATTAATCCAGACAACAAGCCAAAAAATACCAGTGAAAAAATGGATGTTTTTTTTTCATTTCCCTTGTTCAAAGTCCGTCCATAGATCATTTTTAGTGAAGCAAGTATCATTAGAAAGGCAAATACGCCAAGAATAAAGGTGTTTTTTGAAAGGCTAAAGGACTCTATTTGAAGAATACTATCAGGAATAGCAGGAACAATCCATTTTCGCATCAGAAAAATAGATAAAATGGAAGGAATGCCAAAAATGGACCCCGTTTTTACATTTACCAATTGCGCATGGTAATTCAGTGCTGTTCCCACCAGGCTGGTTATCCCAACAATAAATAGGGAGTAAGCCGAAGCCAAAACCGCATCCATGGAAAAAAGGTAAACCAAAATCGGGACGGCCAGTATGGATCCCCCTGAGCCCAAAATCCCCAGGGTCAATCCGACAAAAAACAAAAAAAAGTAGCCCAGAATTTCCATGATTGAATTTGATCCGGATTTGAAATTATAGTTGATTAAAGCTTACTTATTAGCCGATATTAATGGACCAAATGGCCCGTATTTATGTTGAATTTCAGGAAAACTGTCCGTATATGGTCCAAAGGGATGATCAAATGGTTTTTTGGAAAGGTCAGGCCAATCCATGCTAAGGTCCTTTTCAGGCCTTGGCATGGAGTTGACATAAGCGGCCACATTCCAGGCCTCTTCATCGGTCAGGAAGGGATTATCAAAGGTTACTCCATAGGGCATATTGGCTTTCACAAATGCAGCAAACCGCGATAGCCGGTATAAACCTGCTCCGGTATTGTAGCTATTTTCTCCAAATAGGGGAGGATAGGTATATTCCAAGCCATTTTCCGCCAAAATCCCCATTCCATCCGCTCTATGACACCTGGTACAATAAGCTTCATAGACAGCTTTTCCTTGTACCGGATCAGCGGCTTTTTCAGGTAGGGGAAGATCCAACAGGCCGAATCCCTTATCGGATGCGCCATTTGTGACATCTTTGCCCAACCATTTCATATAAGCCACCATGGCTTTCATTTCCCGGCTATCAGGATCGAGTGGTTTTCCATTCAGGCTTCTTTCTATACAATCATTTACCCTTTTTTCATACCCTTCGGTGGTACCTGAGCGATTGCGGAATACCGGATATTTCGAAGCCACGGCACCATAGTTGTTTCCATAAGCCACCGTACCTCCTTTTAGATGACAATTCTGGCAATTCATTCCATTGCTGATTTGCCTCACTTTACCTTTTGGTCCCAGGTACACCGCCGTATGGGCAATCAACTCATGACCATATCGGATCAAGTCTCCTTCCTGATTGGAAGGAAGACTGGCCAACTGTGGTGCTTGCCAAAGCCCTGTTGACGAAATCCCGGATGCCGAATCGCCAGACCTGGCAATACCAGGAACTTCCTGATTTTTTAAAGGGAAAATTCCTAAGGCATGGCCTAGCAAGAGGAGGGTTGAGCCTAAAATTCCTATGACCAAAAGGTTGACCGACAAGGTCAATTGTCGAAGCCATTTGTCCAGCTTTTCTTCCTCCATAATGGATTGATTTTTCCTTTTTTTTAATGATGCGCTTCTTTGATATATCCCCAACCTTCTCCTTGTTTGGTGACGATTTCCAGGATACCATCAGGAACCGTTTTCACTCCTGCCAGCAATTGAGAGGGCTTGATTTGATGTCTTTTAAGCGTGGCTTCACAAACCACAAAACTCACCTTGTCATTACCTTCAAATTGCAGGATTTCCGATGATACAGTGGAGTTCTCCTGAAGTACCATGGGATAGGCTCCCGCATAAACCACCACCTCAAATTCCGAGTCGGGATAGTTGGCCGACATCATGCTGACATGTCTGAGGGTGGCCTGATGTGTAGCTTCATCGTTGCTGGTAATATCGAATACAATTTTTACCGGATTAGACTGTGCCAAAAGCCCCATGCTTAACACCAGGAAGGAGGACAAAAGGATAATTTTTTTCATCATTTTATGGTTTAATGGATAATGGAAAGAACAGGATTAACCTCCGGCGTAAATGTAGGCGCAGTCCTTTTTCTGCGCACGGGAAAGGGCCCACACCCCGGAAGGAACGATCTGAACCTCAGGTAATACGCCCTTTGTCCAGTCTGCTTTCACCTCTTCCGGGTTAAGCTCCATTTTTTGGGCAGCCATACCACTGTAGACCGTTAAGGCCATGTCGCAGACACAAAACATGGCTCCCCTGTCATGCAGTTGTTTCATTCCATCAATACCCGGCATGGGATAATCACCTTCTTGGGGAATGAAAAAAGGATTACGTTGGGAAGGAGCACCTGTGTTGTTATCCACAATGTTAAACATTTCTCCAAGGGAATATTTTTCCCACAATTGGTCATTTAAAGCAAAAGGAATGGCATTGTGTCGCAAGACAACCATGGCTGTCATTTCATCATCCGATAGGCCGGTCTGATTGTTGGTTTGGTAGAATACCCAGGACCAAATAAATGGGAACCCGGCATGGGGTTCTGGAGCATCATACACTACCCGCTGCTCTCCCTTAACGCCTTCAAACCAGTCCTCTGCATCGTTGAGCACTTTTGTGTCCATTTGTTTCCCAGCCAATAGCGGACTGGAAATGGCAGTTAGTCCTGCTGTGGCTCCGGTAGCCAGGGTTCCGATAAATTTTCTGCGGGAATTCATTACTGAGTTCTTCATGGTTGATCTGTTTAAAGTTTGTTAATTGGTTTTTGGTACAAATACATTGTTTGCCATCAACCTGGTGCAGGGACCATGCTTATCAGGTAGTAAGATTCATTTTTTTCCTGATAAAGGCCTGCAATGGTAAAACTGACCACCATCTATATCATCTTGCACCTATGGGCAGGTAGCTTTCATGAAATGTACGTTTCAAAGCTATAAATTACGGCTTTCAGCTGCTTTAGGTATTGTTGCAACATCTATATATATTGTTGCAAAAGACAAAAAAATGATTATATTCTGCTTTCAGTGGGGCTTTCGCCAAAAGTTTTTTTGAAAATCTGAGAGAAATATGCAGGAGATTTAAACCCTACCCGAAAGGCCACTTCAGAGATATTCAGGTCCCCGGAAGCCAATAGTTCTTTTGCTTTTTGTAGCCGGATCAGCCGGATATAAATCGTGGTTGAATGTCCGGTAAGGGCCTTGATTTTACGGTGTACCTGCGAGCGGCTTAGACATATTGCATCCGCCAATTGATCTACAGAAAAATCTTCCTCTTCCAGGTGATTGAGGATGGCCTGCTCAACCTTCACTAAAAAACTTTCTATGGAAGAACTGATAGGCTCATAGCTGTGCTCACTGCTTAGGAAGCGCCGACTGTACTTTTGTTGCAGCCGATTCCGGATCTCCTGCAATTTTTCCAGACGGATCAATAATTCTTTTTTATCAAATGGTTTCGCCAGGTAGGCATCTGCCCCTTTGGAAAGTCCGGTCAGCCGGGCCTCCTTTTCCGCCAGGGCTGTCAGCATGATAATCGGAATATGGTCACTGCGCTCATCGGCTTTGAGTGTGGCGCAGACTTCAAAACCATCCATTCCGGGCATCATGACATCACAAATGATGATGTCTGGAATATGTGCATAAGCCAATTCCAGTCCGGTTTGTCCATTCGTCGCATGAAGACAATTGTATTTATTCTTCAACGCCATTTTCAAATAATTGCCCACATCCAGGTTGTCCTCAATGATGAGAACCAGAGGTAACTCCAGGTCTTGGGCTTTTTCATTGATATAAGTTATGGCTTGGGGTAGGGTTGGTTGAAAGAATTGGTTAAGCTCTTGCCCGATGGTTTTAGGGGCAGCCAGGGTAATGGGTAGGTGGACAGTAAATGTACTACCCATTCCTGTGGGACTTTCAACTTTTATTGTTCCTCCCATCAATTCCACCAGCTCTTTAGTCAGTGCAAGACCAATACCTGTTCCCTCTGTATGCCGGGTCGACGATTGGTCTGCCTGATAAAAACGGTCAAAAACGTGAGGGATTTCCTCTTTCAGAAGTCCTTTGCCATTATCTTTAACTATTAAAGTAAAATATTTTTTCCCTGACGCATAGACCTGATCAAGGTGGACAGCTATCCGGCCATGATCAGGGGTGAATTTTATGGCGTTTGATAGGAGGTTTGAAACGATCATTGCGAGTTTTGCAGGGTCAAAATCCATGACCAATTGCGCCACATGCGCATCAACATCCACCTTAATTTGTTTTTCCTGGGCCATGGATTCAAAACTTTCACAAATGTATTTGATAAAAGGAACCACGTCCTGTTGCTGCATTTCCAGTTCCAGATGTCCACTTTCCAGCTTGGCCAAATCGAGCATCTCATTGACCAGTTGTAAAAGGTTTTTACCATTTCGCTGGATCATTTCAAGCCCATGATCGGTATCCTCCCATTGTTGGTTCCTTGCTTTTGATCGGAGGGTATCCGTAATACCGAGAATTACAGTTAGTGGGGTACGGAATTCGTGGGTGATATTGGTGTAAAGGCTACTTTTAAAATGGTCTATTTCTTTTAGGCGTTTGCTTTCTGCTACGGCCAGTTTGCGGGAAATTTTAAATCGATAAAACCACCGAAACATGACAAGGAGGAGACCTGTAAAAAGGATATATGCCCACCATCGGGTCCACCAGGGTGGGCTTATAAATACATGAAGGGAAGTACCTTCCTCATTCCAAAGCCCATCACTGTTGCTTGCGATTACCTGAAAGGTATATTGACCGGGGTCCAGGTTGGTGTATCGGGCGGTGCGTTGTTTTCCGGCATCTATCCATTCAGCATCATAAGGCAGCATCCTGTATTTATAACTATTGTTAGAAGGATCTGTAAAATGAAGCCCGACGTAATCAAAGGTCAAATCATTTTGTCGGTGGGATAAAGTAAGGGTTTCCGAAGGAGTACTTTTAAAAGACGGTAGATCAAAAGGTTTACCTGCTACCTGCAGACCGCTCAGGACTACATCCGGTGGGTAAGGGTTTCCTTTAATCTGATCGGGATAGAAGGAAACCATCCCTCCATCTCCGCCAAAAAACAGCTGACCATCACTACTCTTAAAGGCACCGGTATGATTAAAACTGCTGACAGAAAGGCCGTCTGAAGCATCATAATTGGTAAAGTGCCGGTTTTTCGGATCAAAACGGACAATACCATTTCCGGTAGAAAGCCAGAAAATCTGATTTTCATCTTTCAATATGCCATTAATGGTATTGCTGGACAGTCCATCCTCCGTGGTATATTGGTCCATGGCCCCGGTCAACACATTGTAATGTAATAATCCATTGTTTGGCGTACCAACCCAGAAATTATCCGGGTTTTCTTCCAGCAAGCAAGTAACTCCATACCTTTCAAGATGGGGTAAAAAACGATCGCTTTCCGTATCGTACTGAAATAAACCTCCCTGAAAAACACCCACCCAAATGGTACCGTCGCTGCTCTCATTTATGGCCAAAATGCTGTTATAAAAGGTTTGCTGACTACTATTGGAAAAATCGTACCTTTTATAGGATTGTCGATCTCTGCTCAGGCGTATTATTCCGCTGCTCCAGGTTCCCAACCATAACCTGCCATGCCTGTCTTCATGCATCCGAATGACAGGGTCCGTAACATGGGTGTAAACATTTCCATTTACCATTTGGTAAGGTGCGAATTGGCCATTCTGACGATTCAAAGTATCCAACCCTGCTTCTGTTCCTACCCAAAATGTACCGTTTTGGTCCTCATAAGTAGTCCAAACAATATCACTGCTGATACTATGCTCATCAGTAGGATCATGTCGGAAATGCCTGAATACTTTATGTTTTAAATCCAGCTTATTTAACCCACCTCCACGGGTTCCCAAATAAAGCTGGTCGGGTTCGCCGGGCGCTTCATACATTCCCATGACATGATCATAGGACAGGCTTGCTGAATTTTCTGGCTCATGTGTATGTATGGTGAACTTATGTAGGGAAGGATCCACTTTGTGCAAGCCCCCTGGCAAATTTCCTAGCCACAAGCGATCCTGACTGTCGTACAAAAATGTCCAGACCTGGTTGGAGCTTAAACTACCGGGGTCATCAGGATTATTCGAATATTGCGTTAATTTTTTACTGACTGGATCATAATGGTTTAGCCCTCCATTATACGTTCCCACCCAAAATTCACTATTATGGTCTTGAAAAATAATTTTCACATGAGGACAAGAAGACCATAATCCCATTTCTCCCTGTGGGGCGTGAGGGGCATCTGGCTTGGAGGAATCCGGAAGCATTCGAATAAAATTCTCTTTTTCAGGATCGAAATAATGGAGGCCACTTTGGCAGGAACCCACCCATATTTTACCTTCCTGATCCTCATAAAGTGCGCTAATTCGATTATCAATTAGACTGTTTGGATTTTTCGGATCATGCAAAAAGCGTTTTGTGGTTCCCGAACTTAAATCCATCCGGATAAGACCGCCACCAAAACTACTTGCGTCAAACGGTTCCCCGGTTCCGATCCAAAGTTGATGATTACTATCAGCCAATAACACCCGAACTTCATCCTCCAACAGATTGACCGAATCTGCCGGGTCATTTAAAAAACGGGTAAATTGGTCCGAATCCCGTTCATATCGAAAAAGCCCACCATTTTGAGTACCTACCCAAAGGTTTTGGTCCTGATCTTCGGTGAAGGAATTAATTTGCCCTGCGGCTTCATTGGCAGGAGCAGAGGAGTTGGAAGCATACCGAATGAAACAATCACAAGTCGAATCATATCGATCCAGATCAGACTTGGAGCCTATCCATAAATCACCTTTAAAATCGACAAACAGGGTTTCCACCCGGTTTTGGGACAAGGAAGTTGTATCACCAGGAATATTGCTATAGCCTCGGAGCTCATAGCCATTGTACCTCACCAGGCCATCTTCTGTTGCTATCCAAATATATCCCTGATGATCCTGAGCAATATCCAGAATGGAATTACTTGGCAGTCCATGCTCGGTGGTAAATCGCTCGAATCTTACGGGCTGGGATTGGGACCGGGTAAGGTAGGGGATCAGTAGCAATGACCAAACAAGAAAGCTGGTCAAGGCAGGTATTGAAATCCAGAAAGTGGAGCGATTGCTTTTCATTAGGTTGATATTGTTTAGCTTTTAAACCCTCAACTTCGATTCTATCTCTCCTAAAATGAATACCGTTTTATCGATACCTAATTTGCTGTGATCCTGTAAATCTATCCCAACGGTATTTATTGTTTAATCCGCATGGAAAAAAATATTATATATTTGAATACCTTCATATTTTGGAATAATAATCTACACCAATATAAATTAAAAAGCAAGTATATCGGTCATTCAATTCTGATTGGAATAAATGATTGATCGCCGAAAACGGGCCTTGGCCACCTACCAAAGATTAGGGAATTCCTTTCCGATGGCAAGGTATTAAATCTACGTTTTTTTGATAAAATCGATAAATACTCAGTATATTCGAGAAAGTTAATTGATCCGAATAGCATAAAACCTTCCCTGCCGTCCATTTCGATAAAAAAAAAATTATGTCAGGAAAGCTAAAACCCAAATACCATGAAGCATTCTTGTTTATTCATTTTTATGGTTCTACTGATCCTTTCGGGCTGTTCCCCGGCATCTTCCATAGATGAAAACCTCACCCAATCAGTGCTGGACCACCATTGGGAGACGTTTATCAATAATTACCTGGAAGGCGTCATGGAGGATTATACAGAAGAATCCATTCTGATTACCCCAAACGGCACCTATATGGGCCTGGAAGAAATCCGGCAAAACTTTGTGAATGCCTTTAAGGCCTTTCCTGCAGGCCAAGCCACACTAACCCTGAAGGAAAGCCTGGCGGTCAAAGATATTGGCTATATCCTATGAACTCAGCGGCTAATTTAAAAAGGAACGAAAAGGATTCGATAGCCATATTTGAAGAACGAACATTAGAAAAAGACTATAGGACATTAATTCCTCTCTTACAACCTGGGCTTAGGGTCCTGGATGTTGGCTGTGGATCAGGTGCCATTACCTGCGGATTACTGAAATATGTGGGGGAGCATGGATGCGTAATTGGGATTGATGCAGATCCATCTTTTATTAAGAAAGCCCAATTAAAAAGTCAAGGGTTTAAAAATTTGGAGTTTGTTCATCAAGACCTTTTCTCGTTCGAACATGTCGAAAAATTCGACCTGATCATTGCCTCCCGAACTTTGCAATGGATTTCTGATACAAACCAGGCCATTGGTAAAATGAAACAACTACTTAAACCCGGGGGACAGCTTTCCATCCTGGACTATGATCATTTAAAAATAGAATGGAATCCATCAATCCCTGATGCTATGAAAATGGCCTATAATGCCTTCTTGTCCTGGCGTTTAGAAGGAGGGCTGAATAATCAAATTATAGTAGATTTGCCGGATTTCCTGATGGCTAACGGACTATCAAATATTCAGGTTTTTGAAGCAAATGAAACTTATGAAAAAGGAGATCCCAATTTCATGTCTAAACTCGGAATGTGGGAAAAAGTAGTGGCCATGCCCCAAATCCTGGATGAAGGCTATTTGGATGAAGAAACCATAAAACAGGCACTGTTGGCGTATGGAAATTGGAAACGGAACGAGGCCAGGGGTATGATCTTGAAACTAAAAGAAGTTCGGGGGATAAACCTTCTATAAAAACCAAAAAAAGACATTAAAAATAAAATATGATCTAGTTATGATTAGTTAAAGGCCGGTGGCGGTATTCGGGAGGAAGGTTTTCTTCAAAGAAAGGAAATCCTGTTTCGAAATAATAGTTGCTTTATTAATTAAATATCCACATCTTGAATGGTAAATAAAATTGATTTGTTCCATTAGCCTATTTTTATACAGGTTTTAAAAATTTATAATTATGAAAATGCACTACAGCCTTGTTTTGTTGGCCTGCCTGCTTTTTTCCGGATGTGCTTCCAATTCTTCTGGTGAAAATATTGATGAAGCCCAGACCGAGGCGGTGCTCGACCATCATTGGCAAACATTTATTGCCAATGACCTGGAAGGCGTCATGGAAGATTATACAGAAGAGTCCATTCTGATTACCCCAAACGGTACTTACAGGGGACTGGATGAAATCCGCAGAAACTTTGTCAATGCCTTTACGGCCTTTCCTACAGGCCAAGCCACCCTGACCCTGAAGGAAAGCCTGGCGGTCAAAGATATTGGCTATATCCTCTGGGAAGCCGATACCCCTGAATTCAACCTGAGCTATGCCACCGATACCTTCATTATCCGGAATCGTAAAATCATCCGGCAGACTTATGCCGGAGTAAGGGAAAATAAATAAGCAAAATCAAGGTCAATAGTCCTAACCGTTGAGGTCTATGAGACCTCGACGGTTTTTTTCGTGACAGTCCTGGGAAAAGACCTTCGGGGTTGGGAAAACCCCAAAGGTCAATAGTCCTAACCGTTGAGGTCTTTGGGACCTCGATGGTTTTTTTCGTGACAGTCCTGGGAAAAGACCTTCTGGG
>NZ_WOFO01000003.1:499597-617636 GCF_010993705.1 Cyclobacterium sp. SYSU L10401
TGGGTTGGGAAAACCCCAAAGGTCAATAGTCCTAACCGTTGAGGTCTTTGGGACCTCGATGGTTTTTTTCGTGACAGTCCTGGGAAAAGACCTTCTGGTTTGGGGAAATCCAAAGGTCAACATCATTCTCTATTATAACGAATAAAAACAGTTGGTTCCACAACTTAATATTTCTTTTTCGTATAAATAGGGGTAAATCTATACTATAAAATCCATGGCCAATATTTTTAAGAAGTTTTTATTGATTGTATTTATTCTTCCCATTTTGTTGAGTTGTACTACGCACTATTTGGCCTCCTGGCAAAATGAGGAGCGACCCGATGGTACCATTGACGGTAGGGATTACACTGAAGAAAATGGTACGGTCGGTATTTCACATGCTTTCAATAGTCAAAATGGAAGGATATTGATACGTATAGAGAATTATGCGGATAAGCCGATTTTGGTCGATCTGACCAAATCTGCCTTGACTATCAATGGTAACACGATTGGTTTTATTGACGGTAAGGCAACCATTTATGGAAGTATATCCAATTTGGGAACGGGCACAATAAGCGGTTTTGACGGTGAGATTTCCGAAAAAACCAATACGCTTTATATTCCACCCCAGGCTTTTGTAGAAAATGAGTTTGCAGATATTCGTGCAGAAACTAGAAATATTATGGGAGAAGACCTTGAAGGCAACTGGTCTTATAATTCTCTCTTTAACAAGGAACTAAAGGCTAAAATGGCCTTTTACGATCGTGAGAGTACCCCCATAACTCTAAAAAGTTACCTTAATTATTCTATGCTCGATACCGATAACCAGCCGGTAAAGACAGAAGTCATTAATCAAAATTTTTACCTGGCTTCATTCTTTAAAGTCCGAGAACTAACCCAATAACAATTTAACCAAATCCTGGCGCCAAGGGAAGAGATGTCGGGATACTCCATCGTTAGAGGTAAAGGGGTAGGCTTGGTAACTTTAATGGCTGGTTTAGTTGGATTGGGCGTGGTAGCTGGTGGATCTGAATGATGGTGGTATAGTGGGCTAATTTTACCTGCCTATTGGCCACAAGAATGGGCACCTGCGTTATGATCTGTCCAAAAATATCCTGGTTACTTTCATAGTCGATATCCGAGGGGTTTCCTAAAATGTGAAGGGTAGAAGTATGGATTTTTTATAAGTTAATGTAGAAATGGATATGCTTGATCGTGTAAAGTAATCCCATTTATTTCGAATCCTTTTTAAATGGCTCATAAGACATCCAATCCACCTCCAACTCGTAGGGCTGCAATGGTTTTTCAATGGAAAGCGGATTGGTTTCCACCGACCAATTGTTGGTATGCCAAAAATTCATGCGGTAACGCGTACGGTGTTGGGGAATTCCCTTTTCTGATCCCTGATAATCCCACAATACAATTTTTTCACCGTTTTCAGGGTGAAGCATCCACCATTGGATGCGGTCCGGATACCAGTCGAAACCATAGGTGTAAAATCGTGCCGAGGCATCATAGTCTGCAATGGCCTCAATGGTGTCGGGCTGATTTTGCAAATCGGCCAAGGGGACCCTCAGGTCATTGTGATCTTCTCTGTAGACCGTACTATAGATAGTTCCTTCAGCCAGATTGATGATCCTGCCAACTCTTTTAAGCTCTCCTGAATGACCCGTCCAAGTACCCATATAAATAACGGTAGGGTCTGCGAGTAACCATTCGAAGTCAATTTCACTCAGTCCTGGAATACTATCCATATGATAAGTGAAATATCCCACCACAGCCCCAACATTGGGTTGTATATGACTTGTCTTCGGAACTTTCAGCCTGGCAGCATAAGAGCCATAATGGGTGAAGTGCCTGGAGATAATTTCTGGCCCGCGACCCGCACCGGCACTATCTGTAGGATCTATCTTAAAGGAAAGGATTTTAGTGCCCTCCTCTGAAGGGGAATTCACCCCCAGCTTGTATTTAAATGGCGCCTTGTTTCCGGTGGAGCCATATCTGAAATACGCTGAAGTAGTATCGGAAAAATCTTCGACAAAGGCTTCGTGAAACTTCCCGGTTTGGGAAATGGCTATAAAGGGAATGAAATAGACCATGGCCGATAAAATGCGCTTATACATAGACCGCTACTGTTTGGAGGAGAACCAAATCTACAAAAAATATGGATTGCAAGGCATAGTTGCAAGGCCGTTTAGGTTTGGATTTTGTAAAAAATATGGCTTTATCATTTGGTTGTTTCTTGTTTACCGTATTTTCTCTAAGGTTGAATTATCACTTCAAGAGGAAAGCCCAACATCTCTGGTTGCTTTTTCATCATATCAGCAGCAGGTACTCTTTATCGGTTTAGCATGAGTCTGACAACAGTATGCCTACCATTGGCAGGAAACAGGTCTTCTTCTTTTCCGTCCATTCACAGATAGCACCTACTGGGTTTTAATGTAAAACAGGGTAATCCTCCTCTTCGGATTTCGGTCCGGGTAAACAATAGCTCTGCTAAACTCAATTCAATATAAAATCGGCAGCCATTCGGGCATGGAGCGTCGTAGTAGCCAGGAGGGGTAGCGCAAAATCTGTTTCATCCATAAGGATTGGGAGTTCGGTACATCCGAGAATTATGCCTTCTGCGCCTTTTTTCTGGAGCAAGTGCATTTGTTCCAGAAAAAACGTTTTTGCCTCGTCCCTGAAAATGCCCTGCGTCAATTCATTGGAGACATACCAATGATTTTGTGCGATGTAGCGTTCGTCTGGGATGACTGTCTGTATGCTAAATTTCTTTGCTAAACGAGAAGGAATGAAATCACCGGTCATGGTGGGCCTGTTACCCAGGAGACCCAGTGTCTGTAGCTTTTTTTCCTTTGCCTCTTTCCCCACGGCATCAGCGATGTGCAATATTGGTATGCCTACTTGCGGCTGTACGAAATCGTACACCATATGCGGCGTATTGGCACAGATGACCAGGGCTTTTGCACCTGCCGCTTCCAGGGTTTGGGCAATTTCCAGGTATTTGGCATTGATTTTTTCTTTATCCTGGGCTCGCATCAGTTCTATATTCAAGCTGTATATAAGCAGTTCGGGATTTCCCTGCGTACCGATCCTTTCTCCCACCAACTCATTAATAAGACGATAGTAAACAATGGTAGCATGCCATGAAGTGCCACCGATTAAACCTATTTTTTTCATTTGTAACCTGATCTGATTCCATCACAAAGTAAGAAAAAGACTTTCCTTTTCCTTCCATTTAAAAAATTTCATGGATCAGCGACCCATGGGAGGGAGCGCGACAGGATCTTGCACTTCGTTTTTATAAAGAGAAACATGCGCAACTATCCAAGGATAATTTGTAAAATGACCTGGCAATAGAAGTTTTTGACAAAGCAGCCGAAAAATCAAAAATAGGATTACCGAAGGAGTATGGTTGTATGAAGCTTCAGATTTTGATAGACCGTTTTGAGGGTATTTTGAAAAAGAAATAGGTTGTCATTTAGTGAAAAGAGGAAGTCAATATTCGGACGAAAATGGAATGGTATGCAGGCGACTGTTTTTTATGGAACCATTATTGTGTTATCAGATAATAAGGGTAAAATATTAGTACTGCCGATATCCTTTGATCTGGATATAGAAAATTATGTTCCTTTCTAAATTGTGGCTTAAAAACGTTGAGTGTAAAAGATTAATCAGCCACCATTAACTATTAATACAATGAAAGCAGAAATAATTCTAATAAAAGCTTTTATCCTGATCTTACTCATGTCATGCAATGCCCAAGACAAGGAAAGAGCTAATGCTGTAGTTCAAAATAAATTTATTTTGACCGGACGTATAGAAAATGCAGGTGAACTTGAAACAGTCCAGCTGCTAGAAGGAGAGACGGCTACCCATTCTATCGAATTAGAAAGTAATGGCGGATTTTATTTCGAAGGAAGTGCGCCTGATGAGGCTTTATATACCTTTTTGGTTGGAGAGCGATCATTTATGCTGGTACTAAAAAATGGAAAAAAAGTCGAATTCAACGCTGACCTGTCCAACCCTGACCATTACACGGTAAAGGGTTCGGAAACATCGGCTAAACTACAAGAGCTAGATGCGATTCGTCAAAAATTTGATAAACAACAGGTTAAATTACATGGTGATTTTGAAAAGCGGATAGACAGCGGCGAAACGATGTTATCGATACAGAATGATTTGATGGCCAAGAATGAAAAGTATGTCAGCGAGTTATCAGAGAAGGTGTTGCAGTTTTTTTTGGAGAACAAAAATAATCTGGCCGGTTTTTATGGAATAATGACTTTGTATTCCGTTGACCCGACAGCACATGAGGAAGCAATCATTAAACACATGGAAGAATTCCGGGAAAAGTTTCCAAACAATCAAGATGTGCAATCCTTTGCCTCACATATTGAAGAGATAAAACCATTAAGTATCGGTCAGCAAGCACCCGACTTTAGCTCCTTGACACCGGAAGGCAAAGAAGTCAAGCTTTCCGACTTCAGGGGCCAGTACGTTCTTTTGGATTTTTGGGCCGCCTGGTGTGCGCCATGCCGCGAAGAGAACCCTAATATCGTTTCCCAATATCATAAATTTAAAGATAAAGGGTTTACCGTGGTAGGACTATCCCTGGATAAAGATCGGGATGCCTGGCTTAAGGCCATCAAAGATGACAAACTGGTATGGACGCAGCTATCGGACCTCAAAATGTGGGATAGCGAAGCAGGCCGCTTGTATAACATTACGGCTATTCCAGCATCCTTTATGATTGACCCGGAAGGAAAAATAATTGAAAAAAACCTGCGCGGACCAGCACTGCAACGGTTTTTAGAGCGCAATTTATAATTCCAGGTAAGTTTTTACAGAGGGTATAAGGCTATCCTTATAGCCAATTAATATTATTTATATCAATTGATTAGGTAAACTATTTGCGGTAGAAATGCACTTCAGAATTAAACAGTGAAATTCAAGGAAAAATAGGTGTCTGGGAATATGCTATTGGTTAGATTATTTTTTATAATTAATCACTATCTTTAAAAGTAAATGTGATAGGAATGGACTTAGTAGTAAAAAAAGCCTTGTCCATTGAAAACCTTTCCAGCATCCGGATCACCTCATGTGACCGATAAAATGGTAAGCCGTTCATACTACTTCTTGGAAACAGGGAATTACATGATTTTAAATGGTGTAGACAAAAAAACCTTGTTTGAGGAAACAGTCCCAAGGTGATAAATTTACAATTTGGTTAACCAATAGACTCCAAACATGAATTATCAAATTAAACATCAATGGCTTAGATAAAAAATATTTACCCACCAAAACATCATTAATTATGGCTAGCAAGCAGGATATCGATTATACCTATTCTACAATGGACAAGATATGGAGATGGAGTGTTGGGGAAACTGCTGATTTTACCGGGGCTAAGTATGATGGGGATTTTTCAATTTCACTGGAAGAGGCGCAGCAAAATAAACACAAGTTTATTGCCGAAAACCTGGAAATAAAAGCAGGCGATAGGGTACTGGATATCGGTTCGGGCTGGGGGCCATTTTTAAGCTATATCAAAGAATTGGGTGCAATAGGAACTGGCATTACACTTTCGGAGGGGCAATACAATGCTTGTAGACGTAATGGCCTGGATGTACATATTTGTAATTATCGCGACCTAAGACCCGCTACCTTTGGAAAATTTGATGCAATAGCCTCAGTTGGGGCGTTTGAACATTTTTGTTCAGTGGATGAGTACAGGGCGGGTAAACAAGATGAGGTTTATAAAAACTTTTTTAAAATTGTCAGCAGTCTCATACCGGTAGGCAAACGATGTTTTATCCAATCCATGGTTTTTGGTAAAGACATGATAGACATTGACAGTGCCGATATACATGCACCTAAGGACTCTAATGAATATTTGCTAGCGTTGATTATGAATGAATTTCCCGGTTCCTGGATTCCGTATGGAAAAGAGCAAATCATTAAAAATGCAGCTCCGTATTTTAAGCTTGTTACTGAACATAGTGGCCGGCTGGATTACATTGAAACCATCAAAGTATGGCGTCAAAAACTTAAATCTTTTGGCTGGAAGAAGTACTGGGCCTACCTGCAGCTTGTTCCTCAACTTTTCACCGACCCATCGATGCGTAAACGCTTGAGCAACCTTAAAGTAGCACCTATCAAGGTTGTTTTCGAACGAGGAATTTGGGACCATCACCGCCTGGTGTTTGAAAAAGTAAGTGATTAATCTTTCTGGAACTACTTACGCCCAAATATGGAGCAAGTACTTTTAAATTATTTCGTGCATTCAGATTTCTATGGCTTAGGAGAGAGGGTAAGACCTTGGATAGGGTGGTGCAATTCCTCGTATTCCACCACCAAACCCTTTGCATTCCAGCTCGTTTTGGATTCCCGTAAGGTGATCTCCTAAATATTCAATTTTATTCCTAATCTCAAACCAATAATCAGGAAAAAGACCAATGCGTAAGAATCGATTGCTAAATATTTGTATAGTTTTGTACCAGGCGAAGGATTTACCCACTAATTTCTTACCAGTAATTCATCAAACAATATGGCTAAAAGACCTACGAATGATAAAGCCACGGACCACGGTTTCAAT
Source organism: Cyclobacterium sp. SYSU L10401 (assembly GCF_010993705.1). Lineage (GTDB taxonomy): Bacteria > Bacteroidota > Bacteroidia > Cytophagales > Cyclobacteriaceae > Cyclobacterium. The sequence continues at coordinate 506,178 of NZ_WOFO01000003.1, forward strand.
ACAGTTGCCGAAAAGAAAGTAAGCAACACTTTCTTAACACGACGTGAAATGCTTGGAATAAGCAGTTTAGCCGGCTTGGCCACTTTTACTGGAATCGGTTTTAATGCTGCTGCGCAGTCTCCACAACGACGGCTCCGCATTGCCGTTTTGGCCAGCTATTGGGGTGCTACCAGATCCCATGCAGATTGGATCGTAACCAAGTTGATTGACGGATATTGGTGGCAGGGTGCCCACACGCCATCACGAGTTGAGGTAGCTTCTATCTTTCTGCACCAACATGACCAAAGTGAACTGGGCCAGAAGGTAGCAAAGGCCAAAGGTATTCCGATCTTTAAAACAGTAGGGGAGGCCGTGACGCTGGGAGGGAAGGAACTTGCAGTGGATGGTGTGGTCATTGTGGGAGAACATGGAGATTATCCAAAGGACCTGAAGGGACATTGGCTTTTACCACGCTGGCTGATCTACAGCCAGGTGATACAGGTTTTCGAGCAGAGTAAGCGGTCCGTTCCGGTCTTTAATGACAAGCACCTCTCTTACAATTGGGATGAAGCCAAGTGGATGTTTGACAAATCCCGTGAGCTCGATTTCCCCTTGACCGGCGGCTCCTCCATACCCGTCTACTACCGTAAGCCTGAGATAGAGATCGATATCGATACACCCATAAAACATTCGATCGTTCTTGGTGGAGCAGCAGACGAAGGCGGCATTTTCCATTGTATTGACGTACTTCAAGCCTTTGTAGAGCGCAGGAAGGGAGGGGAGTCAGGTGTTAAATCGGTACAGTCCATCAGGGGGCCCGAGACTTGGAATTGGGTGGAGCGCAATCCATGGGCAAGCACGCTGATAGAATCAGTCGCAAAAAAATTTGAACTACCGTCTGGACATTTTCAGCAGAATGCCCAGACAAACCTGTGTTTGGTGGAGTATAATGATGGAACTAAAGCAGCTGTACTCTCTGGCCGGGGTGTTGGCTGGACTTACGCTGGCGAAATCGAAGGGCAAAAAGACCCAACGATCATCTCTATGCTGGGCTGGGCAGGTCCCTTCGATCAGTATCATGCATCGAACGCCCAACCGCATTGGATAACCGAGATGATGGTTACCAAAAAAGAACCCTTCCCTGCTGAGCGATTGCTGCTTTCCACCGGAATTGTAAACCATTACATGGAATCCAACTGGGAAAATGGTCGGTTCACGCCTATTGGACGTCGCATCGAGACGCCCTACATGGATATGACCTACCAATCTACCCGGGGTGCACAATTTAACAAAGGCGAGCGGCCACCCAGCCGGCCCTATATTAGGGGTTTTGACTCATAATTGATAATTGGATAATCTCATGAAACGCCGAGACCTTATAAAAAACTTAACACTTCTTCCCATTGCAGGAAGCATGTTTCCAATAGAAACCTTAAAAGCTGCTTCTGCCACCGGAATGAGTCTTCCCTCAGATCCCCCTACCAAGCCAATAAATGATTTACATCACCAGGCCTTGGTGATGGACGGGCATACGCACGTCATGACCCGCGAGCTACTGTTTGGTACCGATATTGGACAGCGTTATACCGATGGGACCGTCGATTTGCCAAGGGCTATAGAAGGTGGTGTAGACGCCATGTTTTTTTCTGTGTATACACCTGAACACTATTATCCCGGAAGGTTCGAGACAAAAAACACCTTTCGCGTGGTAAACCTGGCGCTGGACCAAATCGAAAAGAACCATGCGGTGATCGAGCTTGCCCTTACCGCTTCGGATATCGAACGCATCACCAAGAAAGGAAAGATTGCGGCATTTCTGGATTTAGAAGGCCCTTTTGACCTGGACGGAGATATCAACCTATTACGTGCACTATATCGATTAGGCCTTAGGTCCATGCAGCTAACCGCCCACAATACCACCAATGCTTTTATAGATACCTGCAATGATGTCAGACGATGGGGGGGTATCAATGAGCTGGGAAAAACAATCATTGCCGAAATGAATCGTCTTGGAATGGTCATCAATATTGCCCATGCATCCAATGAGGCGATCCTGCAAACGGCCGAGGCGAGCAAGCATCCTATTATCTATAGTCATGGAGGTTTCTACAGCATCGTGCCTCATCCGCGCTGTATTACTGACGAAGCAGCGAAAGCGCTGGCATCAAAAGGTGGCGTAATTGGGATTCACTTTGGCAGCCTATTTAACAACCCAAAATACTGGGAATGGCAGACAGATACTAAAGAAACCACCCCAGCTTCCGTTCAGGGTGCTGAATTGAAGACCATTGAAGAAGTGGATCAGGAACTGATGAAAGAGGTTCCACTGAATTTCAAGGGAACGATTCCGGACCCCTATTGGATGCATGTAGATCAGTTGGCGAAAGTGATTGACTATGGGGTGAATTTAGTAGGAGAAGACCATGTTGCCATAGGTTCCGATTTAGATGGCGGTCCTGAGTTGCCTCGGGAAATCCAGGATATCAGCGATTTTCCCCAGATTACCCTGGCCATGCAGCGGCTCGGTTATAGCGATCAGCGAATCAAAAAAATCCTTGGCTTAAACTGGCTTCGTGTGATCCGGGAGGTAACAGGGAAATGACTCCACTAAATCAAGATAAATGATGGTCGCTTTTTGGCACCGTACCCAGGCAGATAATCAACCGGCATGTTCAAATTCTTTTTTATCCATCAATTTTGATTTTAGATGAACGTACTGCGGGTTTGGATCCCTTAACAAGGGAAATTTTAAAAGAGCATTTAAGAAGGCAGATCAGCTCAGGAAAACTGGATTTGATTACCTCTCATATTTTAAATGACCTTGAAATAATGATTTGTTAAAACATAACTTATTTCGAAAAAAGATGGAACATTGCCGATAAATATTCAGTTTTCTCTAACTTTGGAAATTCGCATTTATCAATGTCCAAAAATTTAGCAATACAGCCAGGTTTCAGAAAATTTCCCTTAATCGGAATTTTGCTGGGGTTGCTTTATGTGATTTTCTCTACCTTCCTTTTTTTCCAGTTGAGCAATTTTGTACCGGATAACAGGAGCTTTTCTATCCATCCAACCAAAATTTCAGCAACGGAGACTCATAAGACTTCTGGAAGAATTACGGGTTTTATCTTTGAAGAAGTAGAAGAAAAAGAGGAAGAAAATTATCATAAAAATTCCCTGGGCACCCATGCGACAACATTCGAGACGCAATTTCCTTCAATTGCTGCTATTTCGAGGGGCATTATTAAATCTAAGTTTATTTTTTATTGTAAGGTATCATTGTATATACTTTTCCAAAAACTCCGGCTAGACCTGGCATAAAATTCTGTGTGAATACGGGTTTTTCCAGTTTAAATATTTTATTCTTCCACTTTTAATTTCTTTAATATGGCGCATAGCGTGTCATCGGCCATGGATGATATCATCCAGAAATTGGGCCACTATCTTCCTGCACAATTCCCGCTAAAGGATTTTGTGCACCACAACACCTTACATGCATTCCAGCATTTACCTTTTCACGAAGCTTTGCATAAAGCATCAGTAACCTTTGGTTACAAGGTTTATTGGAACATTGAAAGGTACAGAGCATATTTCTATGAAAAGAAAATCAATGAAGAAATTCTGAAACGGGTAATTACCGAACATAAAGGAGCTGATGATCTGGCCCATTGGACAAACCTTTTGCTTCACAAGTCGCCAAAGGAGTTGATCGAGCCCAAAATCGGCCAAATCAGAAAACTGTGGAGACAAGCTTATAACCTTAATTTGGATAAAGAGGTCCATCAGACCCTATTCCGATTGCTAAATGCTTATTTGGATCAGGGTATTGCCATTTGGAAATTTCCTGCCGGAACAAATGGGCTGTTAGCAGGTATCAGGAAATTAGAAAAAAACAGTTTCAGCACTTTTATTAAGAGTGAGCGGGTCAGGGAGCTGCTCTTTGATAAGAGCACCCAATTGGAGGATTTACTTGATCTTTTGGTAGGCAATGAAAAATTCTATGGCCAATACCTGTTCGACCAGCAGTTTTCCCACCCGGGCTGGTCTGGAATGGTGTCTGTGTTGGAGCATAACGAAAGCACCCTTCTGGACAAAAGAAAGGTTTGTTTATATGACCTGATATTTTTGGAGTGTCTTCTGGAAATCGATGCTTTGGACAGGAGAAGGGGTAATCGATGGGCAGCGTTAGCGCCGTTAATTCCGCCTGACCATCTTGGAATTTTTGAAGAACTAAAATACTCCGAATGGTTTGAAATTCATAAACTTTGGCAGGAAGCTTTGGAGTGGTCTTACTACGACCAGGTCATCAAAGGACTTCAACTTAGCCACGAAGAAGATTTCAAAAAAAAGGCAGCTTTTCAGGCCATGTTCTGCCTTGATGACAGGTCTTGTTCTATTAGGCGGCATGTAGAACACTTTGCCCCGGATGCCCAGACCTTTGGAACTGCCGGTTTCTTTAACCTTCCCTTCTATTTTCAGCCCCAGCATGGCAAGTTTATGACCAAAGTTTGTCCCGCTCCTGTCACCCCTTCACATGTCATCAAAGAAACCGAATCCAAAATAAGACATGAAAAAGATGCCCATTTCAGTAAACATTCCAAGGGTATATTTGGGGGTTGGGCCATCAGTCAGACCATGGGTTTCTGGTCGGCTTTGAAATTGGCCAAAAATATTTTCTACCCTTCAGCAACCCCTGCCATGGTTTCTTCTTTCAAGCACATGGACCCCAGAGGTAAATTGAGTATAGTAAGCAAAAATCCGGAAAATAAACATCACGGACTTCAGGTTGGCTTCACGATAGAGGAAATGGCCGATGCCTTGGAAGGACTTTTGAGGAGCATCGGTTTGGTCCAGGATTTTGCCCATTTGGTATATGTCATTGGTCATGGTGCCAGTTCGGTAAATAATACCCATTATGCCGGATATGACTGTGGCGCCTGTAGTGGAAGGGCCGGATCTGTTAATGCCCGCGTGGCCGCGACCATCGGCAACAACCTTGAGGTAAGGGAGGTTTTAGCCAAAAGGGGTCTTATAATCCCAGATACCACCGTATTTGTAGGAGGGTTACATGATACCACCCGGGACGAAATGGAGTTTTACGATGTAGAGGATCTCGTGGATTCCATCAGGATTTTACACGAAAGAAATGTGAAGACTTTTGAAGTAGCCCTGGATTATAATGCAAAGGAAAGATCAAGAAGGTTTCATACCATTGATTCCAGACAGGATGCAAAGAAAGTACATGAACAAGTGAAGAAAAGGGCTTTGTCGCTTTTTGTAACCAGACCTGAATGGAATCATGCGACTAATGCACTTTGTTTGATTGGAAAAAGGGAAAATAACCGTCACTTGTTTTTAGACAAGCGTGCATTCCTCAATTCTTATGATTACAGCATTGATCTGGAGGGCAAATATCTCTTTGGTATCCTTAAAGCAGTGGCACCGGTTTGTGGTGGAATTAATTTGGAATATTATTTTTCGAAAGTAGATAACGACAGGCTGGGTGCCGGAAGTAAGTTGCCACACAATGTGATGGGCCTGATCGCTGTGGCCAATGGGATGGATGGTGACTTGAGAACAGGCTTACCCATGCAAATGGTTAATATTCATGATCCTCTCAGAATATTGATCACGGTGGAACATTATCCAGACATCGTATTGAAAACCATCCAAACCCATGAACAAACCTATGAATGGTTTGCCAATGATTGGGTAAAGCTGGTTTGTATCCATCCCGAAAGCAAAAAGGCTTTTGTTTTTAAAGAAAGTGAGTTTTTTGAATACATTCCACTCACCCATTCGATCGAGGCTGTTAAAAACCTCAATGCTGTACTGGAATCCACTTCGGAAAATCTACCTGTATACCTTATTGGATAAAACATGGAAAATAACATAATGATCAGTTTATTCGTTTTGCTTCCTTTGTTGACTTTTTTGATCTCCTTGCTAATTCCCGAGGGAAGGGAAAAAACCTTTTCCAGATTGGCTTTTGGCGCCTTGAGTTTACAGTTATTGGGCATCACAGGTTATAGCGTTTACTGGATAATTAATGGCATGAATCACGTTAACATCCCGGCATTGGAAATTTTTAATAAAGGTGATTACCAATTTCTGCTTGGTTTTTATTTTGATACTGTTTCAGCGGTTTTTCTTTGGGTGGGGGCCTTTATTTCTTTTTTGATCATAAGGTACAGTAGGTTTTATATGCACTTAGAAGAAGGATACAAAAGGTTTTTCATCACTTTACTTTTCTTCTACCTGGCCTATAATCTCACCGTATTGGCAGGTAATTTCGAAACCCTATTTTTGGGCTGGGAAATGTTAGGGATTTCTTCTTTCTTATTGATCGCATTTTACAGAGACCGGTATTTACCGGTTAGGAATGCGGTAAAGGTTTTCTCCATTTACAGGATTGGGGATATTGGCATCATCCTCGCAATGTGGGCAAGCCATCATATGTGGCATGAAAACATAAATTTCATCAAATTATTGGATAAGGATCTTGTTTCCAACCAAATGAGTTCCCATGGGGGAATCGGACTGTTCATTGCCGTCTGTTTATGGATAGCGGCAGCGGCAAAGTCCGCCCAATTTCCTTTTTCTTCCTGGCTTCCAAAGGCCATGGAAGGACCTACTCCCTCTTCAGCCATCTTCTATGGGTCTCTTTCAGTACATTTTGGTGTTTTTCTCTTGCTGAGGACTTTCCCTTTCTGGGAGCATCAGCTGACGGCGAGAATACTGATAGGGCTTCTTGGTCTGGTGACAGCAGTAATGGCCTATTCCATTGCAAGAGTTCAGTCCACTATTAAAACCCAAATCGCCTATGCTTCCATAGCACAGATAGGAATTATGTTTATTGAAGTGGCCCTGGGCTTGCAGGTACTGGCATTGATACATTTTGCCGGGAATGCATTTTTAAGGACCTACCAGTTATTGGTTTCCCCTTCTGTGGTGGCCTACATGATAAGGGATAAGTTTTACCATTTCAAGCCCAAAACAATCCGTCTGGAGGACACATTCTCTAAAAGATTGGCCTACAGTATGTACATTCTTTCTCTAAAAGAATGGAATTTGGACAGGTTGCTCAATAGGATGTTTTTCAATCCTATCAAAAGGTTTGGGCGAAAACTGGATTTCCTGACACCCAAAAACCTTTTGCTGTTTTTTCTGCCCCTTTACGCACTTGGTTTATTCTTGTATTTTAATAAAGAATGGGTACCGGATACTATCCTTTACTATTTGCCAGGTTCATTTGGTCTCTTGGGTTTGTTCATGGTGTTCAAGGCTTTTTCTGAGAGAATTTATCCCAGGCTGGCCTTATTGCTGGTTATGGCCAATCATTTCTGGGTTGCATTGGCCGTTTCATTCAATGAAAATTTTGATTACAGTCAAACGATGATTTACCTCAGTGGCGTCGTGGTGGCAGGTATCATTGGTTTCTGGACCTTGGATTACCTTAGGAAAAAGGAACCCAACCATTTTGACCTTAACCAGTACTATGGCCATGTGTATGAATATCCGAAACTTGCCTTGGTATTTCTGCTTGCTTCCCTGGGTTTGATGGGATTTCCTATAAGTCCGACTTTCGTTGGTGTGGATTTATTATTCAGTCATATTCACCAGGATCAATACCTGTTGGCCTCTTTTGATGCCATCAGTTATATCTTTGGCGGCATTGCCCTGATCCGTATCTATGCGCGGCTTTTCCTAGGCCCTCATGTCAAAAATTATCATGCTACCGCTTTAAAATCTTCTTAAACCAAATACAACATGCATAAGTCTGCTGTTGAAGTTCCTATGTCAAGATTGGCAGAACTTCGTAAAAATTGGAAATCTGACCTGATTTCTGGATACTTTACCAGACAACCTAATTGCTGCCGTGACCTTACCTGATTTTTCCCAGGTATTTTCAATGAACTCGATTAAATACATTTTCATGTTTGCTTTGGTTGGAAGCCTGGAGTCACTGCTCAGTACAAAAGCTATAGATGGTTTGGATCCCCTCAAGCGGAAGTCCAATATGAACAAGGACCTGATTGGTGTAGGTCTTGGCAATGTGCTGGCAGGCATGATCGGTGGGCTGGCCATGATTTCGGAAATCGTAAGAAGTTCTGCCAACATCAACAGTGGGGCGAAAACAGGCTCGTGTTTTTCGCCTGGTAAATTCATTCCTATTGTGCTAAAAACAACCCTCCTGTAACAAAAGTAACTTTTTGATTTAAATTAAACCCACTGAACACCTAATCTTTTAATATATCATTTCTATTTAGCTTGGGACCGATTTTTCAGAAGGGTGGAATCTGAAGAAAATGGCTTTTAGTAATTAGACATTCGGATTTAGCATTCTACTATTCCTCACCTGTTCCTACTTGGTAAAGAAGGCTCGTTTGAAAAACAGATCTTTCAACGGTTTCCTTGAACCCATCTATCCGAGTTCGTAAAAAATAAAAGAAAGGCGGTTGCCTTGACACAACCTGCATTGGCCAGTATAGCAGGGGTGGGGTTGCCGTTTTTATGCGATCTGGAGTAGGGCAAGCCTACCTTATGAATGGAAAAGGTCAACCATGCTCATAGACCAAGAAGCTTGTCAAAATCCTTGGGATCAACCCTTGTGGTCTTTCCGGCTTTGTGCTGGGCTATTCCTTCCATTATCTCCAATTTTACCTTGGGATCCATAAAATATTGGTCGTCCTCACTGATTGGGGTGATAGCGAAGGCGTGTTTTCTACCCTGCTGGACGATGACCTGTTGTTTTAACGCCAGCTCGAAATACTTTTTCTGATTATCTCTAAACTCCCTTGAATTGATAATTATCATTATATTTTGGTTTATTTAATGTACCTATTTGGTACGCAAATATAAGCAAAAAAGTTCAGGTTTTTCCTTGTCGAAATCGAGGATGGACGTGAGGGAAGAAATGAGGGAATTACTATTTATTTCCCGGGAAGAACCTGACAAAGATAGTAATGCATTCGCAGTTTTAGGGCTTAGGAAAGGGAAGGAGGCTGGATTGAGTGCTGCTTTTCTTCATAATCCGCCACCAAATCGGAAAGCAAATTCAGTTCCTCGTAGCCCTTAGCTTCTGTATTTTCTAAGTTTTCAGCAACAGAAAGTAATTCCTCAATTCTGTTTTTTATGGCAGTATATTCTTTTTCTGACTTAATCATGGCTCAGGTATTTTGAATGTCCTATATTTTGTCATACCCGCCTGTCCGGCCGGCAGGTTCCGCATGGGTGCCAATAAATCGTATATATACTTTCTTAGCGTGTTATACCACTTCAGAATAGGAGAAGCAAAGAGAAGCATCTTGCGATTTTCAGATATCCGCTCAAAAGTATTTTCTGAGAAGATATGGTACTTTTTCGTTTGCATATGTCCAAAAACCTCCGGTCACACAGATATATTTCGGTAAGGTCGTCAGCCTGCCAGATAAGAAGGTGTCCCATTATCCAATTCCAGCTCGATTTTTGGACTCTTCCAATAACTAGGCCCTATGGTGGATCATCATTTCGACAATTTAAAACCTATCTGGAAACCTCAAATTGAGGCCAGTTGCTTCTTTGCTTTTTCAGAAATTTTGGCTTTCTCCACCGCCTTTCTGTTTTTAATCCGGATCTTGTCAATCTCATAGGCCACCTGGTATTTCATCCAGAATTCTGCTTTGATGCCAAATGCATTTTCCAGTCTGACCGCCAGCTCAGGAGTAAGGTTTCGCTTGCCATTAATGATATCTGACATTACGTTTTTGGCAATTCCCAATTCTTTGGCCAAGTCAATTTGCTTCATTTCCCTGGCATCTAGTTCATCTTTCAAAAGCCTGCCGGGATGACTGGCTAACCCCGGAACAAGATCGTTGGCTAATATGCTGTCACTACTCATAATGTTTTGATATTTCATTTTAAACGCCAAGATAAAAAAATAAGTTTACTAAAAAAGTAAACTTTTGTAATGTAGTCCGAAACTTATTTGGCAATTTTGTTCAGATATTTTAGATGTCCTCTATTTTGCTGAACAATCTATTCCGGTTAAGAACACTAATTACCAATTTCTTCACCTTTTCCACCTTTCTTTTCCCTTCCTTTTGAACTGTTGCATTTTTTGCAACAGTTGCTTCCCTGACCAGTTCACCTTCTTTGTAAATGTTTTTGATATGCCTGGAAACTATAGATTTATCTCTTTCAAACAATTCTGATATTTGCTGCAATGGCAACCAAAAGGTGTCGCCTTCAAAACGAACCTCAATTTGAGTTTGGCCATCGCTCCCTCGGTAGATTTCGATTTGATTTTCCATAAAAGTTTCTCCTTAAAATTTTACTCGAATTCCTCCAATCCAACATCTTTCGCACATCATGGAGCATAGGTATTTCCAAATATAGCAATTTACGAATATCAAGTGTGATGATGAACTGACATCATGTAGGAAAATAATAATGCTTATTTTACTGTTTACCTGATTCTTGCTGACCGTCCATTTTATAAGCTTAAATAAGCATTTCAACAAGTAAGTCCAACATTTCTGCGACCTTTCTGATCTTACCGGTGTAAGCACCTTTTTTGGGTTTAAGCACCAGGCTGAGAGTAATTTTCCCTAAAATCGATACCGATTTGCCATAGCGGTAGCAATCTTTGATTTATTTTTGGAAAAATAAGAAATAAAATCTTCCGGTAAGGTCAGTTGTTCATACACTTCATCATAGAAATGTAAGGAGGCAGAGAATACCAGGGTTTTCATTTTGTGTAATCGAAAACATAGCGGGCCCTCCTCGAATTCCATCTGGCAAACCTCCATATCGGCTTCCCGGTTGAGGTATCGGATCCAACTATTGTTGTAACCCAATGCTTCAAAATCTTTGATACGCTGGATCCTAAATCCCTCAATAAAATCGCCAAGACTTTCCTCTTCGGAAAATAGACGAAAGGAAAAATCTAATTCATTCATTTCAAAATCGTAGGAGAAAGAAATCCCACCGTCAATTAAGTAGATGGACAGGCCATTTTGGGTTTGGAATCCGGGTTTTTTGGAGGAAAGGTATTGAGCTAATTCTTCGACGGTCATTTTAGATATTTTTAAAATCGAGGATCAATCACTGATTTTCACGGTGAAACCTTTGAGGTTTTGAAAACCTCAAAGGTTACTTTCCGATACAAAACTTACTAAATATATTCGCCAGCAAATCATCCGTTGTAATCTCCCCGGTGATTTCGCCCAGATAGTGCAGGGAGCGGCGGATATCCATAGCCAGAAAATCATTGGTGACCTCCTGATCCAGACCATTCAGCACATCCAGCAAGGACTCCCTTGTCCGTGTCAGGGAATCGTAATGCCGGATATTCGTAACGATGGTATTCCCGGTTTTGAACTTGTCCAAGTTTACCAGCTCCAATATCCTTTTTCTCAAAAGATCCAGGTTCTCTTTTTTGCCAGCAGAAATGAAAATGGTGTCAGGGAACACCTTATTTAATTCATTGGTTAACTGCTCTTTACCCTTGTCCATCTTATTGGCTACTTTAAGGAAGGGAACCCCCAGGTTTTCCAAAAGGTTGACGTCCCGGTTGATTTCTACCATATCGGTATCGCCGAGATCGAAAAGGTACAGAATCAGGGAGGCGGATTTCATTTTTTCCTTGGTACGGCTTACGCCCATGGCCTCGATGGTATCGTTGGTTTCCCGCAAGCCTGCAGTATCTATGAACCGAAAAATGACCCCGCCTATATTGATTTCATCTTCTATAAAGTCCCGGGTGGTGCCAGCTATCTCCGAAACTATGGCTTTTTCTTCATTGAGCAGGGCATTGAGCAGGGTGGACTTTCCGGCATTGGGTTTCCCTGCAATGACCGTGGGCACCCCGTTTTTGATCACATTGCCCAGGTCAAAGCTGCTGATCAGGTTTTCCACTACCCGCAGTAGCTTCTCAACCAATACCCGCAAGTCATCCCTGCTGGCAAACTCCACATCCTCCTCTGTGAAATCCAGTTCCAGTTCAATCATGGAGGCAAAATGGATCAACTGGGTACGTAGCCCGGCAATTTCTCCCGAAAAACCACCGCGCATCTGGTTCATGGCTGCCTGATGGGAAGCTTCCGAATCGGAGTGGATCAGGTCTGCCACTGCTTCTGCCTGGGCCAGGTCAAACTGACCATTGAGAAAAGCCCTTTGGGTAAATTCCCCGGGTCGGGCAGGCCTGGCGCCTTGGCGGATCATCAGCTTGATGACCTGATTGACTATATAGGAAGAGCCATGCGTGCTAATTTCTACCACATCCTCTTTTGTAAACGATTTAGGGGCTATAAAAAGTGAAACCAAAACCTCATCTATGACCTTTGACCCATCCCGCAAGGTGCCAAAGTGAATGGTATGGCCCGGCTGCTTTTCCAGATCCTTGCCGTAAAAAACTTTGTTTACCAACCCGATGGCTTGTGGTCCCGATAGCCGGATCACTGCAATGGCGCCTACACCCTGAGGGGTAGCCAGCGCAACAATGGTGTCCTCTTTTTGGCTGATAGCATGTACCATTTATTGTTTGAAATTTTCGAGCAGGGCAACCAATGCCTCTACAAAAGGGGTGGCCTCCCGGTATCCGGGCAACTGGGTGATGTTTTCCATGGCCGCATCCATGATAACAAAATTGGGGTAAGAACGCACCCGCATGGCCCGTGCCATTTCTTCCTCCGAATATTCCTTGCCCCGAAAATCAAATTTTCGCTTTCCGTCTTCAGCATTTAATTTGACCGCATAAAAATTTTGGTTCACATAGCTGATCACTTCCTTATCGGTAAAGGTTTCTTTGTCCATTTTTTTGCACCATCCACACCAATCCGTATAGACGTCGACCAGAATCATTTTAGGCTGCTCTTCTACCTTATCAATGACCTCCTCAAAACTATACCAGGTAATGGCCTCCTCTTGCGCTTTCAGACTGAATGTAATCATCAAGCCCAACACCACAATCCCCAATGATTTTTTCATGTTTCTACTGATTTATTTGACAAATATAAAAAATTACGTTCCTCTTTTTTCAGGTAAATATTGACTTAAAACCAAAATTGCATGCCATAGGTTCCGCAAACTCAGGAGGGATGTAACATCACCTGAATGTTGGCCGAAACCTCCTTGGAAACAAAAACTTTCTTTTGGCCATCTATTAACAATTCCAGGGAGCCATCAAACTCTATTCTATCCAGGACGGCTACTTTCGCACCTATATAAACGCCTACCTTGTCCAGGTATTTTAGAAAGGCGGCACTGCTGTTGTTGACAGCCACTATTTTGCCGGATTGACCAGCAGGTACGTCTCCCAGAGCAATCCTGGGTTTGCTGCTCAACTCTCCAAATTCATCGGGAATGGGGTCTCCATGAGGATCAAATTTTGGAAAGCCCAAATACTCATCCAGTCTGCGGACGAGTAGGGGAGCATTGACATGCTCTAACTCCTCCGCAATGGTGTCAATTTCATCCCAGCTAAACTTTAATTTTTCTACCAAAAAAACCTCCCAGAGCCGGTTTCTCCGAATGATGTGTAAGGCAGTCTTGTCACCCAATTCAGTCAGGCTGACTCCCTGGTATTTTTTGTAGTGGATCAATTCTTTCTCAGCCAACTTTTTTAACATGTCACTCACAGAGGCGGCACTGGTTTGGATCAGGGAGGCAATCTCATTGGTGGATACCTTTTCCAGTCCTTCTTCCAGTAAATGGTAAATCGCTTTGAGATAATTTTCTTCTGCGGGAGATAGTTTTTTCATGGGCCGTTTTTTGGCAAAAATAGAATTTAGATTGGTCTAAAAAAAATTTTAATTTGAGACTAAATCAAATGTGGACAAGTGGGTTGGTAATGTTTTGAAAAATTAAGGTGAGTATTAATTTAATTTTAGCCTAATCTAAAAAAAGTATAATGAACTGATTTATAGCTATTTAAAATATCTACGAATGTAAATTTGGGAAAATATTGTCGGGATTTGGGATATAAGAAAAGTACAATTTACCCGATGTGATGCTTAAAGAAATCTTTCAATCAGTTGCTGAAAAGATTTTTTCTCCGCTTCCCAGCTTACTTCATTACCAGGGGCCACCTGATAAAACTCCATCCGGGAGAATTTTTCCCAGTTGGTTTTAATCCTGGTAGTATCCTTAAAATCGATCCCTATTCCGGCAGGATATTTTTGCAGCATTTCTTCCCAAACTTTATTTTCAGAGATGAGTATGGGTTTTTGATGGGCGATGCCTTCATAAAGCTTGGTTGGTATTTTATCCTTAATACTGGGAAGCTGCCTGTAAGGGAGCAATAAAACATCAGCCAATCGGATTTGGCTGAGTACGTGGGAATGGGGCAATGGGTCCGGGGAAAGCTGGAGATTTATTCCCGGGTGCATGGACACCTTTGCCTGGAGTTCGGCCGCATAGGAGGGCAGGGGACAATGCCCTATAACATGTAGCCTGGCCTCGGGTAGGACATCCCTGAGGCAAATAAACCAATTGATGGCAGTGGAAACTCCATAAACCCTGCTAATCGTACCTGTCAGTAAGAATTGTGGAGCCTGGCTCTGTCCCAATGTAAAAGGAGGTAAAAGATTTTCAGGCATGCAGGCTTTATTTTCTATGACCGTATGGTTTTTATTGGCAGGCATTTCGGCTGTAAAGCACCTCTCAGCAAAAATAAAATGGTCAATAAAAGGGCGGCTGAATCTTTCGAAAAAATAGACCAGTATCTTTCCCAGCACTTTCTTTAAACCGGATTGGGTTTGATTGTATTGCAGGTTCCACAGGTAATTTTCCTGTACATCGTAAAGCAGCTTGTAGGACAACATCCATTTTCCCAATACGGCAGCAGGTAATAGCTCAAAGGTACCTACCACCACCACCCTGGGTTTGATTCTGAAAAGGTGAAAGATAAACCTGAATGGTACCAGTACCCGGGACGGATGGGTCCTGTTTTTGGAAAAAATATCAATAAATTGAATATTTTTGACTTTGCACTTTTTTTTTGAAGAAAAACCTATGATGTTAAGGTGGTATTTATTTGTTTCACGCAATGAAAATCCCAGCTTAAACAACATCCTGGAATCATTCACAGGTTTAAGGATGGAAGCCAGGACTATAGGGATTTTTTTTCTCATCATTCGGTATTCATTCAAACAAAGCTAATATTTAAAATTTTATGGAATTACAGCACATCATAGAAAAAGCCTGGGACAACAGGGATTTGTTAAACGAAAAGGATGTCCAGATTGCCATCAAAACAGTTATTGCAGATTTGGATAATGGTTCTTTGAGGGTTGCAGAACCTCTCAATGACGGCTCATGGAAAGTAAATGATTGGGTGAAAAAGGCTGTGATTCTCTATTTTCCGATTCAGAAAATGAGGACGATAGAAGTCGGCCCCTTCGAGTTTCATGATAAAATGGCATTAAAAACCAATTATGCCAAGCAGGGTGTCCGGGTAGTTCCTCATGCAGTGGCAAGATATGGCGCATTTCTTGCTAGGGGTGTAGTCATGATGCCTTCTTATGTAAACATCGGCGCTTATGTTGACTCTGGTACCATGGTCGACACCTGGGCTACTGTAGGCTCCTGTGCGCAGATCGGGAAAAATGTACACCTTAGTGGCGGTGTGGGCATAGGAGGAGTTTTGGAACCAATTCAGGCGGCACCCGTAATCATTGAAGAAGGTGCCTTTATTGGATCCAGAGCGATCATTGTAGAAGGAGTAAGGATAGCGAAGGAAGCGGTAATCGGTGCAGGTGTAACGCTTACAGCAAGTTCTAAAATCATAGACGTAACCGGAGATGAGCCGAAAGAATACAAAGGATATGTTCCTGAAAGAGCGGTGGTTATACCTGGATCCCTTAAGAAAAACTTTAGCGCTGGAGAGTTCATGGTGCCATGCGCACTGATTATTGGCCAAAGAAAAGCTTCCACTGATTTAAAGACTTCCCTAAACGAAGCCCTTCGAGAAAATAGTGTAGCTGTATAAACTAAATTCAAATATGATTACCATTAAAAACCTATTAAGCATTTTTTTTATTGCCTTTTTGTTGGCTTCCTGTGGTGATAGTTCTTCTTCCAAAGGAGATGTTTACTACAATGAGGGCCAATATGAGGAAGCCATAATGGCTTATACCAGTTATTTGGAAAACAGGCCCAATAATGTGAAGGCCCTTTATAATAAAGGAAGAGCTCATGAAGAATTGAATGATTTCAAAGAAGCGGAAGAAAGCTTCAAATTAGCCTTGAAGCAGGATCCCAAAAACATTCAGGTTTTATTGAGTCTGTCTAATTTATACCATAAAAATGATCAGCCGGAATTGGCTTTGATGTATGCGGACAATGCGGTGGAAGTATCTGGTGCGCCTTCTATGGCCTATTTCTTAAAAGCCCGGTCCATGCACCGTATAGGCAACGTCAAGGAAGCACTCAGGGAGTACAATACTGCCATAAAAATGAGTCCTAAAAACGGACAATCTTATTATTACAGAGGGATGTTGTACGTCGCTACCGAGGAGGCCACCAAAGCCTGCCAGGATTTCAGAGCTGCTAAAGAAAATGGTTATGAACCAGCGGATGAAGCCATTAGTAATTACTGTCCATAAAAGAAAAAGTCTGGAAACCCCAGACTTTTTTTATTCATGCTCGTGATCACAAATCACTTCGGATTGAATTTTGCCTGTTCCGTCACAAGTCTTGCACGCTCCATGCTCTACAAGGCTGCCTTCACATTTGGTGCAGGTGAGCCTTCCTTTACCTGAGCACCGGTCGCATTCAAAATATTCAACAATATTAAAGACATTCCTTTTGGTCACCAGGCCATCTCCGGTACAGCGACTGCAGCCGATAACCCCAAGCCCCCGGCACAGGGAACAGGCTTGTTCCGTGTGGCCTTCCCCCTGGCAGGTTTCACAGGTTTGGTATCGGTAGCCCTTGCGATCACAGAGATTGCAATTAGCAATGGCGGCGAGTGGTTTTTCCAGCTTTTCTACAAGTACCTTTGCTTCATCGTAATGTTCTCCTTTAAAACCATTCAGGTCAAGGTATTTTTGGATGAAGGATCCGCTATTGTGATATTGTCCTAATTCATAAAGCGTAGCAGCAAAAAAATAAGGCATCTCGGCAGGAATAGGGAGGTTGCTGCTGATGATTTCCCTGAAGTGATTGTTTGCTTCCAAATAGTTTTCATTTTCCATGGCATTTACCGCCTTGTCCATCAATCTGGAAGTAGAGCCCAGGTTGGGTTGTAGCTGGGCAAGAGATGGGAAATAAAGCAGGCATAAAAGAAAAAGTAAAGCGTACCTGAGACCTTTCATGCGCATTATTATCTGTGGGGTGCTTATGGAGGGGATCCTTTCAGGTTTAATGTATTTATATTTAACAAACTGCTGTTTTTCAATAAAAGCTGAAAGCTTTGCGGAACTTTGGGAGTATCTCCAAATGCTATTCAAACCAAATGTCATATCTAATCTCATTTTCTAATGCTGATTCCAGGCTATCTGGAAGGACTTCGAAGAAATCCAACCCGGAAAATTGTTCTAAACTATCCACAGAAACCACATGATGCAATAAAGGTCGGCTGGATTTTTCATTTTTTAACAAAAAAGCCAACATTTTATACGAAGGGGGATGGATGTCAAAGATAACTTTATAAAAATATTCCGGGACCCTTACCTCATTTTCTCCTATGGAAAGCGCCCCATTGGTTTTGACCACCGGGCCTGTAATCACCAGGATATTTTCATATTCCATGGCCCATGACCGCACCTGCTGTTCTAATTTTTTCCATATACCCCGGTTAAAGCCTGGATGCTGAGGGGAAATATTGCTCATATAAAAACTCGCTTTCATGGCACTTTCTGAATACGTAAAATCCGCTGCAGGAGCCAGGTGCCCCCTGTCGTATCCTGATTTCAAGTAATCCTTGGGGTGAGCCGAGCCTGTTTCAATAAAGCGATCTTCCATAAAAACATCCTTACGCTGATGCTTTCCCAACAGCTTTTCCGGGGTCAATTGATAGGCCACCCAGGCGGCTTGTTCCAACGATTCGTCATAACCCAGAGCGTAATAGCCATGGTGGACCACTTGTAAGCTGCTTTCGGGAGACCATTGGGGTATCAAAAGGGCATGAACATAAGCCGAATCCAAGGAAAAATGGGAAGTGTCTCCGGCTTTATTTTTATTTTCCGGGGATTGCTTTTGGTCTTTTTTGGTATCAGTAGGACCTTTTTCTACCTCTTTTGCAGGCTGATAAATAGAAATGCTATCCTGATTTTTTTTCCATTCCTTTCGAACAAGGAAAGCCAGGAAAACCATCATAACCAAAAAGAATAAATAATATAAAAAAATGTTTTTATTGGATCTATTACCTCTTTTTGATTTAATTTTATGCTGTTTTGTCATTTGCTATTCTAAAAATGGATAATTTAACCGTGTAATTAATGAATACCTTACATATTATATGAAAATAGGAGTAGTCGGCGGCGGTGCAGCTGGTTTTTTTTCTGCCATTCATGCAGCATACGCCGGCCATAAAGTTAAACTTTTTGAAAAGAGTCCAAAACTACTTTCAAAAGTATTGATTTCGGGTGGGGGTAGGTGTAACCTGACGCATGGTACATTTTTTTTAAATGAATTATTAAAGGGATACCCCAGAGGTAGTGGGTTTTTAAAAAAAGTATTCCATCATTTCAGCACATCCGACACCATGGCCTGGTTTGAGAGCAGGGGAGTATTACTCAAAACAGAAACGGATTTAAGGGTGTTTCCACAGAGTGATGATTCGAAAACCATCGTCAATCTGCTTTTGGATCAGGCAAGTAAATATGGGGTGGAAGTAATGACCCGGAAGGAAATACGTGAAATAATCCCGGTAGATGGCTATTTTCTCCTGAAAGGGGATGAAATAGAAGAAAAAATGGACCGGTTAATCATTTGTACCGGAGGTAATAACAAAAAAGAGCCTTATTCCTTTTTAGAGAAACTTGGACATACCATCATTAATCCCATACCCTCTTTGTTTACATTCAATACACCAGATACAGGGTTGAAATTATTAAAGGGGATCAGTGTTCCCAGTGGGAAGATCAGGTTTGAGGGATCAAAACTTAGCTATTCGGGGCCGATTCTGATTACCCATTGGGGTATATCTGGTCCGGCTGTATTGAAGCTTTCTGCTTTTGGAGCAGATTGGTTGCACGGCAAGCAGTATCAAGCAGCTGTGCTGATCAAGTGGGATGAAAGCTTTTCAGAGCCTGGATTAAAAAATGCCTTGAATGACTTCAAAAAAAGGCATCCTAAAAAAAACATAAGAAAAAACGCCCTTTTTAGCCTTCCTGCCAGACTTTGGCAATATTTGACCCTAAAGGCGGATATAGAAGAACATTTAAACTGGGATGATATCAGTAAAAAAAAGATCAACAAATTGATAGAAAACCTATTTAACTTTTCCTTAATAATCTCAGGAAAAACTACCTTTAAGGAAGAATTCGTTACTGCTGGTGGAGTAGATCTTCGGGAGATTGATGCCAACACCATGGAAAGCAAACTGATACCCGGACTTTTTTTTGCCGGAGAAGTCATTGATGTGGATGGAATCACCGGAGGATTTAATTTTCAAGCAGCCTGGAGTACCGGATTTCTGGCTGGAAAATCGTCAACAAAATAATTACTATGGATAAAAATTTTAAGAATATTGATTTCAAAAAAATTGAAGATATGGTGGAAGACGATTTAGACTTCCGAAACCAATTGTTGGATGCCATTCAGGCGGCTGTTGAAGAACTCCGAAGCACCTATATCAGGGGGATAGAGGAGAAAAGCCTACCTACGATCAAGCAGGCAAGACATAAAATAAAGCCTACCCTAGGTTTATTTGATTTGGAAAAATTAGCCATAATTATCGGTAACGGTAAGCGATTAATGCTGGAAAAGGGATTTGATGAGGGTATTGAAGCTCATAAAAATGAATTTCTGGAGGCAGCGAATGATGTGCTGAAGGAGGTGAAAAATTACAGATAGATTTTCAATAGTCATTTTTTCCTGCTTCAAAATTCTGGTCCCAGCTCAATTGGGTAGGAATAAAAAAACATTTTATTTATAAGTAGTTGAATTGAGGGGGAAGTAATATCTTTGCTGGATTTGGAAGAAATTTTTCTTCAAAAAATGAGGTAATCCTGAAAACAATATATTTGTTTTGATTTATGTGCATAAACCTGTTAATAGTGGATGATAGTGACGTTGATATTTTAATAGTTGAAGATGCTATCTCGGAATTTTCTGACACTATTAATTTCAAAAGTTTTTCTCATCCCGAAAATTTTTTATCCTACATTGAATCGATCCATCCTGAAATGTTTCGGATGGAAAAATTCATCATAATTTCTGACATCAATATGCCCAAGATTAATGGTTTTGAAATGTTAGAGAGAATCAGGGCTCAGCCCCAAATGGCACTGGTTCCCATCATCATGTTCTCCTCCAGTTCCAGCCATCAGGATGCCCTCAAGTCCTTATCTTTAGGTGCCAATGCTTATTTGACCAAACCACTCCATATTGATACCTACCAAAAACTAATTTGCAACACCATTGAATTTTGGAAGCATCATCTTCAGGCTTAAAGGCTTCAATGGCCTATATTTTTGTTAAGGCCAGCTCTGCAACTTTATCTCCAATAGACAGCGCACTGGTAGCAGCCGGGGAAGGAGCATTGATGACATGAACCGCCCTGCTAGTTTCGTGGATGGCAAAATCATCCAAAAGGCCCCCTTCACGGTCGCATGCCTGCGCCCTGACACCTGCTCCTCCAGCTTCCAAATCCGTTTCCTGTATATCCGGAATCAACTCCTGAAGGGCTGCTGTAAAGGCCTTTTTTGAAAATGATCGTTTATACTCTCCCAGACCAGTTTTCCAATATTTTCCCGCCACTTTCTGAAGGCCTGGCCAACTTATGGCTTCTATAAATTCCTTCAGGTTAAAGTCACTTTTGTTATACCCCTCTTTCTTAAATGCCAGGACAGCATTAGGACCGGCTTCCACACCACCCCTCATCATCCGGGTAAAATGAACACCTAAAAAAGGGAAATTAGGATCTGGAACGGGGTAGATCAGGTTCTTGACCAAATATTGCCGTTCTTTCTTTATTTTAAAATACTCCCCTCTGAAGGGAATTATTTTAATGGACAAGGGGGCGTTTTCATGGAGTTCAGCAATTTTATCTGCGTATAAACCCGCACAGTTTATCAAAACCTTAGTAGTACAATCACTGCTTGAAGTTTCAATTACAATTTTATTATTTATATTTTTGATATTCAGTACCTTATGGTTTATAAATATATCTCCCCCCAAGGCTTGAAATTCTTTGGCATAGCTTAATGCAACAGCTTTATAATCTACAATTCCTGTTTGCGGCACATGTAATGCACCCAGTCCACTACAATAGGGTTCCAGTTCTTTAAGCTCATCCAAAGTAATGGACCTAATACCGGTTAGCCCATTTTGCAAACCTCTTTCCAATAGAAATTTTAGCTGTGGCAATTGATCTTTTTCTGTGGCTACCACCACCTTGCCGGTTATTTCATAGGGGATTTCATGTGTTTCGCAATATTGTACCAATTGTCGGTAGCCGTCAATACAGTTCTTAGCTTTGAGGCTTCCAGGCTTATAGTACAAACCGGAATGGATTACACCACTGTTATTTCCGGTCTGATGCCGGGCCAATTCTCCTTCTTTTTCAAGAATGGCTACTTTTAAATCAGGTTTTTGTGTCTTGATTTTTAATCCTGTTGCCAGGCCAACAATTCCTCCTCCTATAATGGTAATATCGTATGCCATAAATTTCAGATCTGTGTGCACAAATATAGCCTGTAGTTAGATAAAACTTGAAGGTTTCGCAGATAATCGCAGCGGAAACCTTTCCCATCATCATTTACCTTGCCGCTACCATTGCTCATCTTCGTGGGAGGATTCCCTGTTTTGCTCAAAATATTCCGCCAGTAAATTGGGTGCGACATCTTCCAACCTAAGGGTAGCCTTGAGTAATAAGCCATTAATTTCCAGCATCCTGTCATAGGTCGGTTGTTGAATATGAACAGGGATTTTATAGAGCAGGTGTTTGTTGTTTTGCAAAGTGGAACCTGGCTTAAAAAGAAAGGGCCATAAGGTTTTTGAGCAGGAATAACCGATATAATCAATTGGATAGGTATCCAGGTAGTTGGATATCCTTTCATTGATTTGATTGAAAAAAATTTCCGATTCTCCCAATCTCACCCTTGATCCAGCCCTGGATTTCCCCTTTGTTTTCAGGTATTTGATTTGACTTTTACCTTGCTTTTTTCTGACCATATAGGCCCTGAAAACCTTATGAGATATATTGATGCCATTTTCGAAATAGCCTACTGCTGCCATTCCTGCTTTTACCATACACAGGATATGGTTTTTTTCTTCCCACTTTATCCCGGCCTTTTCCGGTGCATAAACGGCTGTCATTGGAAGTCTTACATCCCCCAGCCTGCAGGCCTGATGATAAATAAAGATTTTATGCTTAATTGTATCGTATTCGTGTTGCATGCCATTTTTTGAGGTCCAATCCAAAAAATGCTCCAGCTCATCGGCTTTAATCAAGGCCTGCCGGTTGGTGTTTTGACTCATAAAATTATAAAATGGTTGTTTGATCGGAAGAACCTATTCCATGACAAAAAGGAAAATCGTTTACCATGACCATTCGGTAGATCGGCATTGTGATTCATGGAATTGACATTTTCATTTTTCAACATTTTTGCTACATTTAATTAATCAATATATAAAAACTTATGAATATCGCCATGCTCGGTTCCGGGTTTATAGCCCGATTTTATGCGGACACTTTACATGCCCAAAGGAGGAAGGACCAGATCACTACTGTATATTCCAGAAATGAAGCCAATGCCAAAAGATTTGCTGCAGATTATGACTTGGAATCCTATAGCACCGAAATGGAAGAAAGCATTGGTGCGGATAGTATTGATGCGGTAATTGTGGCCCTGCCCAACCACCTGCACGAAGAAGCCGTGCTGGCTTGTGCCAGGTTGGGAAAAGCCGTGTTGTGCACCAAACCACTGGGCAGAAATGCCAGTGAGGCCAGGCGCATGCTGGATGCAGTAGAGAAGGCTGGTATATTTGCCGGATACCTGGAGGACCTTTGTTACACACCCAAATTTTTGAAATCAGTAGAAAGTGTTGCTGCCGGAAGCCTGGGAAGGATATTGTGGACCAAATCCCGCGAAGCGCATCCCGGACCTCACAGCGACTGGTTTTGGGATAAGGAACTATCTGGCGGTGGAGCCATCATAGATCTAGCTTGTCATTGTGTAGAAATCGGTCGCAATTTTATCGGCAAGTCTGTACGGCCCATGGAAGTCATGTGCTGGGCAGATACCCAGGTGCACCCCATAGAAGCAGAAGACCATGCCATTGGGCTGGTCCGTTACGAAAATGGGGCCATTGGCCAGTTTGAAGTCAGTTGGACTTTTCGAGGAGGCATGGATTTGAGAGATGAAGTGATGGGAACGGAAGGTACCATTTGGCTGAATAGTTTTTTAAGAACCGGGTTTGACATGTTTACCACTGGTAAAGGGGGTAAATATGTGGCAGAAAAGGCAGAATCTGACTCAGGATGGCTATTTCCTGTTGGGGATGAAGCCCATGAATTGGGCTATCCGCACATGTTTACGGATATGTTTGATGCCATCGAAGAGGGCAGGGCACCCCTGGAAACCTTCTATGACGGATATGTAGTCAATGCCATCCTTGATGCGGCATTTTTGTCAGCAAAAAGTAAAAATTGGGAAAAAGTCCTACTAGAAGATTGGAGAGGAGATTCAAAACACCAGCAGGATAAATTTTATGCTTCCTATGATGCCAGATACTTCCTGATTAAAAAAGAGCTTCTGCCCAATGGAGACGAAAAATTAATCCTGAAGGACAAGGAAACCGGTAAGATCAAACAGGAAACCAAAAGAAATTAACCATTAAAACCAGGTTTGGCACAACCAATATAAATTACCGTTTTTTTCAATAGAATTGTAGAAATAAAAGTCCACAATAGGATTATTTAACTTATTATTGCCCTTCAAAATAAATTGATTCAAGGTAATATTTCGGGTTTTCGGTATGGTTTGGAGCTTATTTGCAGGGAAGGTTAAGATGAATCAGGTCTGCCTGGTACTTTTAGGAGTACTCTTGTCATTTCCTGGTTTCAGTCAAAAAATTAATGATGACTACAGGTTGCATATCAAGCGGGCCAGTTCTCCGGTAATCATAGACGGTAAAGCGGATGAGCAGGCCTGGAAGGACGCTGAAGTGGCCAGTGATTTTTATATGATCCTGCCCATGGACACCAGTTTCTCTCAGGTAGAGACGGAAGTCATGATGACCTATGACGATGAGCGCCTATACTTGTTGGTAATCAACCACCATGCTGTCCCCGGTCCCTATTATGTGGAATCACTGCGCCGGGATTTTTCATTTGGAAAGAATGACAATTTCCTCTTATTCATGGACACCTTCGATGACCAGACCAATGGCTTTTCATTTGGTGCCAATGCCGCCGGAGCCCAATGGGACGGGATCATGTATGAAGGGGGAAAGGTAGATTTAAGCTGGGACAATAAGTGGGTTTCCAAGGTTCAAAACTATGAAGACAGATGGGTTTTTGAGGCCTCCATACCGTTCAAATCCATCCGATACAAAAAAGGAATCAAGGAATGGGGGATTAATTTCAGTCGCCTGGACTTAAAAACCACGGAAAAATCTTCCTGGGCTCCTGTCCCCAGGCAGTTTCCTTCCGCCTCCCTGGCTTATACAGGTATCCTGGTTTGGGATGAGGCCCCGCCAGAGGCAGGAATGAATGTTTCCATCATCCCTTATGTCATGGGAGGTAGTGTAAAAGACAATGAAGGCGGCATTCCAACAGATTACCAAAACAGGGTAGGAGTGGATGCAAAAATCGCTGTAAGTTCTTCATTAAACCTGGACCTAACCGTAAATCCTGATTTTTCGCAGGTGGAAGTGGACCGGCAGATTACCAACCTGGATCGCTTCGAATTGTTTTTTCCTGAACGGAGACAATTTTTTCTGGAAAATGGAGATTTGTTCGCCAATTTTGGATACGAAACCATCCGGCCATTCTTTTCCCGACGCATTGGTTTGAATGCCCCCATTCAGTTTGGGGCCAGGCTTAGCGGAAAAATCAATCGCGACTGGCGTATTGGGGCCATGAACATGCAAACAGGACAGGTAGAGGAAACGGCAACACCAGCCCAAAACTTTACCGTGATGTCAGCCCAAAGGAGAGTGGGACAACGGTCCAATATTGCCGCCATCTTCGTCAATAAGGCCAATATGGGCCAGGTGCCCGGCAGTAATGGAGCAAATGTGGAACCTATCCCTGCCTATGATAGAAATTTGGGTTTGGAATACAACCTGGCCTCATCCAACAACCTCTGGACCGGAAAGGCCCTTTTCCTGAAATCGTTTAGCCCCGTTCAATCGGGTGAAAGCATGGTGCATGCGGCCAATCTCAGGTATTCCAGTGGCAACCTGACCTGGGAATGGAAACATGAATACGTTTCACCCAATTATACAGCAGAGGTAGGTTATGTTCCCCGAAATGGCTACTACCGGATCAATCCAAATATGGAATACCTCTTTTTCCCAAAGAGTAAGAAAATTCTCAGGCATGGCCCCACCGTAAATACTTCCCTTTTTTACAATATGGATAGGGAACAGACAGACAACATTACCGAATTGGGCTATACGGTGCGGTTCAGGAGTCAGAGTAACCTGACGGCCAAATACACCTATAACCGGATATTGTTACAACAGGCTTTTGACCCTACAAACTTTAGCGGCGATACATTGGCGGCGTTTACAGACCACACCTGGAATGCCATAGGCATGGAATATGTATCCAAACCGCAAAGTCTCTTTACTTACACTGTCTCCTCTCAGTACGGAGGCTATTTTGCTCAGGGAGAAAGGTTTAATCTATCTGGAGAGCTGGGATACAGGTTCCAGCCTTATGTTGGCCTATCGATGACGGGAAATTATAACCAGATTGATCTTCCGGAACCCTGGGGTGATACCAGGTTTTGGCTGGTGGGTCCCAGAGTGGATGTGACCTTTACCAACACCCTGTTTTTCACTGCATTTGCGCAATACAACGAGCAGATAGACAATATCAATTTAAACACCAGGTTTCAATGGCGGTTTAAGCCTGCTTCTGACCTTTACCTGGTTTTTACAGATAATTACCTGCCTGCACCATTTTATGTAAAAAACAGGACCCTGGCATTGAAATTTACTTACTGGTGGACCTGGTAGCATCGGACCAGCTACCAATGATCCAGTCCCAGTAGTTTTCTACCCAGGGGACTTAAGCTGGCCCTTTCATACTTGGATTGTTCCCAGTTTCTGGGATCTCCCGGAAAGGCATATCCATCGGGTGCTATCCTGTTTTTCCAGGAAGATATGCGCCAATTTCTCAGCTCCTCATTATCATTCTCGGCTGGCATCATGGAGATGTATTGGGCCATCCTTACTTTGTCCCGACTGGTATTCGGGCGGATTCCATGGGGCAGTTTACTATTGAAGATCAACAGGTCACCCTCCTCCAGCTTTATTTTTGCCAATTCAAATCCACTGGTGTCAGGTTTGAACCTGTCCCTGTCTTCCGGTTGACTTTGTTTCCAGGTTTCATATTCGCGATAGAGTTCCGGGATACATTGAAAACCTCCTACATTTGGTTCAGTCTGGTCATTCAATGCGACCAGTCCCTGAACATTTTGAGGGTTCGTTTCCGGATCATAATCCCAATGAATGAAGCCTTTGAACTCAAATCCAGGTCGGGAAGGCAGGTTAAGGTTTGCCCTGTCTATGGTAACCCAAAGTTCATCCATACCCCAAATATCGGTGAAGGTTTCATACACCTTAGGGTATTGCCGGATATCCCACAGGTATTGGTGGTTGTAAATTTCTACCATCCCGCTATTGGTCAATTCTTTCATTTTCATTTCCGGTTTGTCCTCCCCATACCAGGTTTCCGGACGATTAGGGTCCTTCTCTTCAAATTCCCACAACAACTGCTGCAACCTGGATGTCAGTCCTTTGGGTACTGCTTTTTTGATGATCACATACCCGTTGTCTACCCAGAAATGCCAATCATTCTCCGTCAAAACCTTCAGCGGACGACCCGTGCTTCTGTCATTTAAAAAAACTTTACTGGAGGTCGCAGTAGATGGGTTTCCAGGAATATCTTTATGATTTTTATTAATAGCCATCGTAAAATTTTTATCTTTCAGGCAAAATATAACATTAATAATTTAATTCTACAAAAACCTAAAATATTAAGAATAAGCGACATTTTTGATTTGATCTGCTTATATTTCCATTAATGTAAATTAGTTTCAGGATGGATTTTACATTGCTTAGCTTGAAACATGAAACCTCAACCAATGAACTTATTCAAACTACCTGTCTTGCTCATGGTATGCTGCCTGGCAGGATTGTGGCTACCTGCTCCCTTGGCTCAGGCGCAAAGTGGTTCGGAAATTTACCACCAACTTTTAAAACTAAAGGAGACCAAACGGGTATTGTATATCGCTGCCCATCCAGATGATGAAAATACCCGGCTGATCGGTTATTTGTCTAATGCCATTAATGCTGAGGTCGCTTATTTGTCACTCACCAGGGGTGATGGCGGACAAAACCTGATTGGAAAAGAATTGGGCATCCAGTTGGGAATGATCCGCACACAGGAATTATTGAAAGCCAGAGAAACGGATGGTGGCAGACAATTTTTTTCGCGAGCCATTGACTTTGGTTACAGCAAAAATCCAGACGAAACCTTAAACAATTGGGACCGGGAAAAATTGCTTTCTGATGTGGTTTGGGTCATCAGGAACTTCCAGCCAGACATCATCATTACCAGATTTAACACCACCCCGGGTACTACCCATGGACACCATACTACCTCAGCCATTCTTGCGGGAGAGGCTTTCAAAAAATCTGGAGATCCCGATGTTTTTCCAGAACAATTGCAGGTGGTAGCTCCCTGGACCGCCAAAAGAATTTTTTGGAATGCATACAATTGGGGAGGGCAATATGAGCCCAAACCAGATAAAAAATATTATCGTTTTCCAGTAGGCGCATTCAATCCCTTGCTTGGCACCACCTATTCACAAATTGCAGCAGACAGCAGGACCATGCATAAGTCGCAAGGCTTCGGGTCTACGGCTTCTATTGGAGAGGGACAGGATTTCATCGAGTTTGTTGCCGGAGATTCATTTGAAGATGGTCCCTTTGATGGTATTCCCAACAGATGGGAAAACCTGGATCGGGGTAAAGTCATTCAGAACCAAATTGAGGGGTTGCTGGAAAATTTTGATTTTGTGCATCCGGAAAATAATTTACCGGAACTACTCGATATTAAAGTAAATTTAAATCAGGTTCAGGAAAATTTACCCTGGGTCAAAGAAAAGCAAAAACTGATCGATGAGATCACCTTAGATGCCCTGGGCTGGAAATCCTTGTTTTTAGCTAACAAAGAGTTGTCCTTTCCTTCTGACCAAATTGGCGGTCGGCTTGTGGTGAATCAACCCTATAAAACAGCTGTCAATTTACGGTCATTTGAGGTATTGGATACTACCCACGAATTGAATTCAACCCTGAGTGACAACAAACCTTTTGAATTGGAAATGGATTTGTCTATACCGGAAACGTATCCTATTTCCCAACCCTATTGGCTGGAAAAAGCTCCCGAGAACAATTTATATACAGTAAGTGAGCAGGCCATGATCGGAAAAGCCTTCAACGAGCCCTCTATTTCGGGAACCTTGGGTTTTGATATCAATGGGCATAATTTTGAAATAGAAATTCCCCTCCAATACCGATACAATGATCAGGTCAACGGCGAAATCATTCAGCCTTTTACGATTGTACCAAAGGCTTCGGTAAGTGTAGATCAGGACAATGTATTCCTGCTCAATGGACAGGAATCCATCATAGGAGTGACGGTGACTTTTGAAGGAGATATGGTACCAGGAACCATAGGCATCGACGGACTGAACAATGAAGCCTACCGCATTGTGGGAAAGCTGACAGACAAGGCCAATGGCAAGTACTATTTTAAAGTAGCCTTATCCAATACCAATGGGGTGGAAAAATCAAACCATACCGTGTTTTTTGAAAGTGAAGATGGCCTGGTTTTCAACCAAGGCAGGAATCGCATCCTATATGATCATATTCCAAACCTGACCTATTTTCCGGAAGCTTCATTTAACCTGATCCGGATGAATATGGACATGAGCCAACAAACGATTGGGTACATACCGGGTGCAGGAGATGATATTCCCGGCGTTTTGAGAAACCTGGGCTATACGGTGGAAATGTTGGAGAATGACAATTTCGGCCCCTCGCTTTTTAGCAAATACCCTACCATCATCGTAGGCATCAGGGCCTTCAACGTCAATCAACGGCTGGCCAACCAAACCGCAGCATTGATGGAATATGTGAAAGATGGGGGTAACCTGATTGTGCAATACAATACCAGTTCGCCCTTGCTCTCCCGTGATTTTGGTCCCTATCCGCTGGAGCTTTCCAGGGACAGGATAGCTGTGGAAGATTCACCCGTAAAAATACTATTGAAGGAGCATCCGGCGCTGAATCATCCCAATAAAATTGAAAATATGGATTTTGAAGGCTGGGTTCAGGAAAGGGGCTTGTATTTCCCTAGAGATTGGGATGATAATTACCAAACGCCCCTGCTCATGCAGGACCCCAATGAGTCCCCGACCAAAGGATCGCTCCTGCTAAGCCGCTATGGCAAGGGTACTTTCACCTATTCAGGCATCTCCTGGTTCCGATTATTGCCTGCAGGGGTTCCAGGAGCAATTAAATTATTTGTCAACCTAATCGAACAATCCGGTGAAGAAGGAAAAGGAATATCAGCATTGGAATAGACTTTATTGGCTTCAGGTGATTGTGCTTGGCATTTTGGTTATTTTACTTTATATATTAACCCATGCTTTTTCATGAGTTACCTGGACTGGACCATCATGTTCGGCACCTTGGTTGCTATTGCCGCTTATGGTATATACAAAACCTATGGCCCCAAGGACATGGAAAAATACCTGAAAGGGGGGAATGATCTGAACTGGTGGACCATAGGCCTTTCCATCATGGCAACCCAGGCTTCTGCCATTACTTTTTTAAGTACTCCCGGACAGGCTTATGCAGACGGCATGAGGTTTATACAATTTTATTTTGGCCTGCCTGTAGCCATGATCATCATCTCGGTGGTGTTTTTGCCCATTTATTACCGGTTAAAGGTCTATACTGCCTATGAGTTTCTGGAGACCCGTTTTGACCTGAAAACAAGGACCCTGACGGCCTGTTTGTTTTTGGTTCAGCGTGGATTGGCAGCCGGGATTACCATTTATGCGCCGGCCATTATTCTATCTACATTGCTGGAATGGAACCTGACACTTACCAATTTTTTCATCGGGATAATGGTGATCGTCTATACCGTTTCGGGAGGTACGAAAGCGGTATCCATCACCCAAAAACAACAAATGACCGTAATGATGGGTGGGATGATTCTGGCTGGAATCATTGTCATTCATATGATCCCGGTGAAATTTACCGAAGCCTTGCATTTGGCTGGCAAAATGGAGAAATTAAATATCGTCAATTTTGAATTTGATCTTTCCGACAGGTATAACTTCTGGTCGGGAGTGACAGGGGCTTTGTTTTTGTTTTTATCCTATTTTGGCACGGATCAATCTCAGGTACAGCGGTACCTCAGTGGCCGCTCCTTAACACAGAGCAGGATGGGATTGATGATGAACGGATTTTTAAAGGTGCCCATGCAATTTGTGATCTTATTTATTGGTGTCATGGTGTTTGTTTTTTACCAGTTTTTCCAGCCGCCTGTCATTTTCAATACCATTCAATTGGATAAACTCAAGCAAAGTGAACTTATAGAGGATTTTCAGGTACTGGAAGATGAATACAGCCATATATTTGATGAAAAAAGTGAAAGTATTCAGCAGTTATTGGGAGCCATTTCTTCAGAAAACGAGTCTCAAACGAATCAGTACAAGGCTGAGATCTTTGATCATTCAGCCAGGCAGGAAGAAGTAAGAGAAAAAGTAAAAGCATTGATTGTCAGGAATGACCCGTTAGCAGAAACCAACGATACCGATTACGTTTTTATGCGTTTTGTGATGGATTACCTGCCTAAAGGGATCGTAGGGCTCCTATTTGCTGTGATTTTCAGTGCAGCCATGTCATCCACTGCATCGGAATTGAATGCCCTTTCCTCTACGACGACCATGGATATCTACAAAAGGTCCATCAGAAAGTCAGAAAGCAGCAGGCATTACATGTTATCATCTAAATGGTTTACAGCCCTTTGGGGGTTATTTGCTGTGCTTTTTGCTACTTATGCTACCTTGTTTGAGAACCTGATTCAGGCAGTTAACTTATTGGGATCCCTTTTTTATGGCACCATACTCGGTATATTCCTGGTTGGCTTTTTTATGAAATGGGTTGGGGGAAGAGCCGTCTTTGTGGCTTCCATTATCACTGAAATATTGATCCTGACCCTCCATTTTTATAATGGAAAAACCGTTGCTGGAATGGCAATTGATGTGGGATACTTGTGGTACAATGCCATCGGCTGTATCCTGGTCATGTTGATTGCCGCTATTCTGCAGTTATTTATCCCCAAAAAAGTCAAAGGATAAAAAAATTAAAGGAGCTGCTCATTAAACCTGAGCAGCTCCTTTGAAACTATTTTAAAGAAGCAATCAGTCTTTCATTCAGACCAACATAATCTGGATTATTGGCTTCCTTGGCCAGTTCCAGGGATTGCTGTGCCGTGGCGATGGCTTCTGATTTCATGCCTAAAGCTGCCTGAATTTTAGCTTTCAGGTGTACGATATAATATTTTGGATCAGCGTCCACAGCTTTATTGACCCATTCCAAAGCAGTGTCCAGGTCCTTGTCATTGGTAAAGTAGTAGTTTGCTGCCTGAAAATAAAGCCCGGGGTTATCACTGTCCTGATCGATAAGCAATTCCCTGATCTGTTTCATGACCACCGGATCCACTTCAGTTTCCATCCTTAGCTCGATCTGGCTCTTATCCCATGCCAGTTGTAAAGTCGCGCCAGTATCTGTCAGGTCTGCAAATTGAATGGACATGGATTCCACTGGCTTTCTTAGTTTGTTTACCGGAACAGATACCCGTAGGGCATCGTCATTGGCATCATAACCCATTGCTCCCCAAAGTTCGGTTTTTTTGGAAAAAATGACCGTCCATTGTTTTTTATCCGGTATGGTATAAAAAGCGTATTTGCCAGCAGGCAGATTTTGCCCATTTACCTTGATATCTGTATCGAATTCAAGTGTAGTAGGGTTGTTGGCACCGGTCCTCCAAACCTGTCCAAAGGGAACCAACTCGCCAAAAATTTTTCGTCCCTTTTTACTTGGTCTGGAATAATCTAGGTGGACTTCAGTTAATCCCATTTGCTGAACCACTTTGCTACTGGGACTGGCCTGAGGCATTTTGATCTGAGCGAATCCATTTATTTGGATTAACGACAAAATTGTAATGAGAAAAAGCAGATTTTTTGTTTTCATAGAAATTTATAATTAGATTGTAGTTATGATCATCCGAAGCATTTTTAGTTTACGGCACAGGTAAATCTATTGTTTTACCGGTAGGATCCTTTTCGGTAAAGATATGGAAATTGTGAGTAAATTCTGTGCCATTTTAGTAATCCTGTTGGGGTAATTGTTTGGTGGTTGGTTAGCTAAAGTGCATTTTTGGAGGTCATTTTTGAAAATATTTAATCTTTTAATCAAAATTCTTTCAATGGGACTTGCAATTATTGCTCCAAATAAATCAATAGATGAAATCAATGCCTGGACGGCTGTGTTCAGGGAAATCAATCCTCAATTACATATTCAGGTTTTTCCTGAGATCAGCGATAAAAAAGCCGTAGAGGTAGTGGTGCTCTGGCAGCACCCCAAAGGTATATTACATGAATTTCCAAACCTGCGCTTAATTTGTTCCATGGGATCAGGAGTAGATCATATCATGGCAGATTACAGTCCGGACAATGTGCCGATTACCCGAATCGTAGATCCTAGATTGACGTTTTCCATGACCAATTATGTGGTCATGGGCATTCTTAATCATCACCGGCAGATCTTGCGGTACATCAAGGATAACCAATCCAAAACCTGGGACATGAGCCAACCTGAGATTCCCATTTCAGTAGGGGTAATGGGAGTAGGTGAATTGGGCGGTGATGTTTTGGATAAAGTTGCCGGGCTTGGATTTCCAGCCATAGGTTATGGCAATTCACCCAAATCCAATTTCAGGCACCGCTATTTTTACGGCGATCAATTGCAGGAGTTTTTAAATGAAGTGAATCTGATTGTCTGTTTGCTACCCTTAACGCCCAAGACGGTCGGATTTTTAAACAAGGATTTATTCAGGAAATTTAAAAAAGGAACTTACCTGATCAACGTAGCGAGGGGAAAGCACCTGGTGGAAGAAGACCTTATACCAGCCATCCAGGCCGGTTTTATTTCAGGTGCCTTGCTGGATGTTTTTCAGGAGGAGCCCTTGCCCGTGACACACCCCTTCTGGGAGCATGATAAAATTACCGTCACCCCACATATTGCCAGTATCACCAATCACAAAGCCGCAGCTCCACAAATTATGGAGAACTACCAGAACCTGATGGCCGATAAACCCCTTATCAACCAAATCAACAAAAACCAGGGCTATTAAACCTATACCATTCTTTATGAAAACCTATACCATTCTTTGTCCTACTGATTTTTCCGAATGCTCCTTAAATGCCATTGAATATGCAGCCAAAATAGGTGAGGAAAAAGGGGCAACATTAATTTTGTTTCATGTACCAGATCAGGAGGACTACGAAAAACTTTTCCCCGGAAACCAACTGAGTGAAAGCCTTCAAACAGCTCAAAGGAAATTAAAGCGCCTGGTGGAAACCGTTCGGGAGGAAAGTCTGGATAAAGGACTTTCCGAGTGTAAAGGCATCCTGCAGGAAGGGAAGACCGTTTCCTCCATTCTTGACTTTTCGGAAAGGGAAAAAGTGGACCTGATCATCATGGGAACTGAGGGAATCAATGAGGTCAAAAAAAACTATATAGGTACAAAGTCCAGCAAGGTAGTCCTAAAGGCAGCTTGTGATGTCTTTATCATTCCCAGAAAGGTATTTTTCAAAGCCCCAAGAAAACTGGTCTACGCTACGGATTACCTGGAGGAAGACAAACTGGCCATTCAGAAAGTAATTGAGCTGGCAAAGTATTATGAGGCCGAAGTAGATGTGGTACATGTCAGTACCCGGGTGAAAATCATCGACAAGGCCCAACACCTGCTTATGATGGAGGAGTTAATTCCTTTTGTTAATTATGAAAAAATAAATTTTGTGTTGAAAAGCTATCGGGATGAGCCAGGTCTTGGATTGGAAAACTACCTGATCACCGCCAAAGGGGATATATTATTTACCCTGAGCAGAAAAAAGTCATGGTTTGAACAACTTTTCACTAAAAACCTTTCCAAAAAGATGTCTTACTTTATCAACAAGCCCCTTTATGTGGTCAAGACCCTTTGAACTTTGAACTTAAGAATTGCTTAAATTCATGCCTGGTCTCCTTTTTGGTAAATAAGTCGGTTAAAATAGAAAAGTAATGGCCCAAACTCATGGGCTTATTTTCATCCTCCTGGATAAAATGAGGCTCATTTAAGGAAGTATTCTCCGGGGAAGTGAAATCTTCTTTGCTTTCCTTGTTGTCATAGCCAGACAACCGATCTGCTTCAGAAAAGCTGTTTTTAGATTTTTGCTGATAGCCTAATTTCTCTTCTACCAATCCTTTATTGTTATAGGCAATGGCATCTTCAGGATCAAGGGCAATGGCTTTTTCATAATCCGCTATGGCCCCCTTCAAATCACCGATCCTATCTTTGAAATAAGCCCTGCTGGAATAACGATATGGGTTATTGGGATCTAAATTCAGGGCCTGATCAAAGGCCTCCATCGCCTCCTGATTCCTTTTCAGCAAATGAAGGACCACTGCACGATCGCTGATAAAGGTAGTATTAAAGGGCTCTAGTGCAATCAATTTATCAAAATCGCTGATGGCCTGGTCCAATGATCCCAGCCGGGACTGGATTCTGCCCCGAAAATGCAGGTATTCTGATTTTGGGCCATCAGATTGCACCAATTTATCAAATATCAGTAACGCTTCCTCGAATTTCCCCTCTTTGTAGCAAATAATTCCTTTTTCTATCGTTTCCACCATTTTTCATTTAGATCTTCTATACATACAAAAATTATGGCTGTATTGTTTCTGCTCACCCTTGATAATCCTATATTCTTTTTATATTTGAGTTCTTGTTGAGATATTTTTAAACCAGGTATGCCCAATAATCCGGAAAGTATTCTTAAAGATTTAGAAGCAAACAAATTTGCCCCCATCTATTTTCTTCAGGGAGAGGAACCCTACTTCATCGACAAAATTACTGATTTTATTGAAAACAATGCCCTATCCCCGCAGGATCGTGGATTTAACCAAACCATTGTTTATGGAAAGGATTCCAGTATGGAGTCTATCCTTACCCATGCCAAAAGATTTCCCATGATGGCAGACCGGCAGGTGGTCATCGTAAAGGAAGCCCAATACATTCAGGATTTGAACAGGGAACATGGCATGCAGCAGTTACTTTCCTACATTCAAAATCCCTTACCCAGTACCATCCTTGTTTTTGCCTATAAATATAAAATATTAGACGGCAGAAAGGCCCTGGCGAAAGAATTGGATAAGAAGGCTGTTTTGGTGAAATCCGACAAAATACAAGAATACAAGCTGGGTCCTTACATTGACAAATATGTCAAATCAAAGGGGTTTACCATTGAACCCAGGGCCTGTCAGGTAATTGCGGAATCCATTGGCAATAATATGGAGGTGCTGACAAATGAGATTGATAAAATGCTCATAAATTTTGACGAGCCCGTTCAAATTGATTCTTCGCACATTCAAAAATATGTTGGCATCAGTAAGGATTTTAATAATTTTGAATTGACAAAATCGCTGAGCTATAAGGATGTCCCAAAGGCCAATACCATCATCCGCTACTTTTCCCAGAACCAGAAATCACACCCCCTGGTACCTCTTTTATACTTGCTGTACACCCATTTTACGCGTTTACTGCTCCTCAAAGTTAACCAGAACATGGGTGAACGGGAACTGGCAGGACTATTAAAAGTAAACCCCTATTTTATAAAAGAATACATCACTGCAGGGAAAAATTACCCTTTAGGCAAGATTATTGATATCATCGGATACCTGAGAGAAGCAGATTTACGTTCCAAAGGAGTAACAGCAAGCAATATGGAAGAAAGCCAGATACTTAAAGAACTCATTTTTAAAATTCTTCATTGATCCGAATGGTTAGAATGAAAAGAATAATTTTACTTTCGGTACTTGTGAATTTGGCATGGTATACATCCAAAGCACAAAGCACGCAGCACCAGAACAACATGGCTTCTACCTTTCAGGAGGCCCTGGATTTATTTCATAAGGACCAGTTTGCTTCCTCCAAAGAAGCCTTTGAAAAAATCGATTTTGAAGCCGCCGATTCCAACAAATCAACAGATGTAGCTTATTACATCGCCCTTAATTCACTCAGGGGAGATTTCCCTGAAGGGCCTTCGGTTCTGGAAGCGTTTATTATGGATCACCCGGGCCACCCCTTAAGTCATGATGCTGCCTGGGAATTGGGCAATTATTTCTTGGCCAGGAAGGATTACCGCAAGGCCATAGCAAATTTCAGCTTGCTTCAAGATGTACCCCTGATGGAAGAAAGGCATCCTGAATATCTTTTCAAGATAGGTTATAGCTATTTTCAACTTAAGAACTATGCGCAGTCGAAATATTACTTTGAACGGGCAAAAAGGTACAGGAGTCCGTTTCTGGCAGGGGCCTATTACTATTCTGGCTTTAGTTCCTTTAAACAAAATGAATTTGAGCAGGCCGTCGCAGATTTTAAGGAAGCAGGTAAATCCAGGGAATTCAGTTTAAAGGTCCCCTACATGTTGTCAGCCATCTACTACCAGCAGGACAAACTTGACAGCCTAATCGGATACGCTGCCCCGCTGGTAGGCAAAGCAGGCCTGGAAAACAAAGCACAGATCCACTTATTGCTGGCAGAAGCCTATTATAATGAGCGGGATTTTTCCCAGGCAGCAGTAAATTACCAGGCTTTTCTTGATGAAAAAAAGGGCCAATTGTCCAGAGATCAGAAATACAAGGCGGGAGTGGCTAATTATGAAATGGGGCATTATGAAGCTTCCAGCAATTATTTTAAAGATGTTGCTTTGGTAAATGACGACCTGGGGCAGGTATCAAGTTACTTTTTGGGGCATGCTTACATACAATTGAAGAATTTACCTTTTGCGGCAAATAGCTTTAGTGCAGCCTATAAGATGGATTTCAAGCCCGGTATCAAAGAAGAGGCTTTGTTTAACTACGCCAAAGTAAATTTGGAAATGGGGAAATTTCAGGAAGCCGTTTCTGGTCTGGACAATTACCTGGATCAGTATCCCCGTGGTGAAAAAATAAATGAGGCAGAAAACCTATTGAGTGATGCCTTGATCAATACCAGTAATTACCTCCGGGCCATTTCTCACATAGAGGGCATGCAACAAAAGTCAGATCGGATCAAAGCGGCCTATCAGAAAGTGACTTTTTATCAGGCGATGACCTACTTACGGGATAATAACTTCAACGGAACCCTGGACCTTTTGAACAAATCCATGCGCTTTCCTATGGATAAAGGATTACTCTATCAGGCACAATATTGGAAAGGAGAGGTAAATGCCATCAATGATAAACCGGATGCTGCCATTCAGGCTTATGAGCGTTTGCTGGCCATGAAGCCCCCTGGTAATGATCAAAGCTTGATTAAAACCCACTATAGTTTAGGCTATGCTTATTTCAATGAGGGGCAATACGAAAAAGCGGAGAACCAGTTTAAAGTATACACCGATAAACTCAGTAACAGCAATGAAAAGCAGCATTACGATGATGGCCTGGTAAGGCTGGGCGATGTATATTATGTTCAAAAGAAATTTGATGCTGCTGCGAGTACCTTTAGAAGAGCAGTAAGGGAAAACAATCAGTATAGCGACTATGCTTATTTCAGGGGAGGGGTGGTAGCCAATTTTCAGAATAACAATAACGAGGCCATCCGACAACTGGATCAGGTAATCAACAATTATCCCAACAGCCTTTACTGGGAAGATGCCGTATTTCAGAAAGCCCAGATCCACATGGAAGACCTCAATTACAGACAGGGAAGGGAGGTCTTTACCAACCTGATTTCATCCAAACCCAACAGTCCCTTTATTCCCTTTGCCCTGGAAGGAAGGGCAGTGGCCAATTATTCATTGAAAGATTATGATAAAGCTATTGAAGATTATAAACAAATTTTGAATCAGTTTCCCAATGCAAGTAATGGAGAAACGGCATTGGTGGGTTTGCAGGAAAGTCTTTCTCTCCAAGGAAGATCTGAAGAGTTTTCCACCTACCTTTCGGAATACCGCACTACCAACCCCAGCAGCAGTAACCTCCAGAATGTGGAATTTGAAGCAGCAAAAAGCCTGGTTTTCAACCAATCTTATGAACAAGCCATCAAAGCCCTGGAGGGATTCATGAGAAATTATCCCAAGGCTTCCCAGGTACCGGAAGCGAAATATTATTTGGGAGATGCCTATTTCAGGATGGACAATGAGGACAAGGCTTTGGCCTTATTCTATGAACTGGAAAATACTACCGATGTAAATCTAAAGAACCGGGTATTCCAAAAAATTGCTTCTATTGAATTTGACCGGGGCAATTTCGATAAAACCATCCCTTATTTTCAATTTACAGCAGATAATGCCAGGAGCAAAGCAGAGGAATATGAAGCTTATTTTGGTTTGATGCTTTCTTTTTATGAAACAGGCAATTATGAAAAAGCCGTAGAAAATGCGGACAAAATTCTTGCATTGGGAAATATCACTCCTGAAGCAGAACCCAACGCATGGCTGATTAAAGGGAAATCCTTGCAGGAAGCCGATGATGATACGGGAGCAGCAGCTGCTTATCAGGAGTTGGTGGACAATTACAATACCATTCAGGGGGCAGAAGGATTGTACCACCTGGCACGCATACAAACCGAAGCAGGAGCATATGCGGCATCAAACGAATTGATTTTCGAGAGATCTC
Organism: Cyclobacterium sp. SYSU L10401; assembly: GCF_010993705.1. Classification (GTDB taxonomy): domain Bacteria; phylum Bacteroidota; class Bacteroidia; order Cytophagales; family Cyclobacteriaceae; genus Cyclobacterium. The sequence continues at coordinate 545,484 of NZ_WOFO01000003.1, forward strand.
AGGCATTCAGTCAGTATGAGTACTGGTACGGGATGCAATTTGTACAACTGGCCAAAAATTACCTGGCAATGGATGAAAAATTTCAGGCAAAAGCCACTTTGGAATCCATCATAGAGAATTCATCTGATGCAGGGGTGAAGCAGGAAGCCGAGGAGTTATTAGAAACCATCAACGCAACTGGAGAATGAACCAAATAAAATCTCTTTGTATGGGATTCACCTTATGGGGAATGCTGCTGTCCATCCAGTCAAATGGCCAGGAGGGGCAGGAGCCGGATAGGGGAGAAATCAGGGATACCGAATTCATCATCCGGAAAGACAGGGTATTGAGTTTACCCAGGCAGTCCAGGGTTTTCGAAAAAAGCCCGACTTTACCTCCTGTAGCTGCCTCTACCAATTACAGTTATCAGGTTAAGGATTTTTTTGTACCCCTTGATCCCGTGGTACTGGAAACCCAGCCCTACCAAAAACCCTTCCCTTTGCCTGCCTATGACCAAACGCTGGGCAGCGCAAAACTTGGATTTGGAAATTATTCTTCACCCTTGATCCGGTTGGATATACATAATTTGCCCGATCCTGATAAGTCATACGGACTGCATCTGAGGCATCAGGGGTTTTATACGGGACCTGTGGATGGAGAAAATTCGGCTGAAGACCATACTGAAATTGGTTTAAGTGGAAGTTTATATAAGGATGTTGTGGAAATTTATGGTAACCTGGATTTTCAAAGGGACATGTATCATTTTTACGGCTATACCGCTGACCCTGAAATAGCGATTCCATCTGATAGCATCAAGCAAGTATTCAATACGATAAAGACTGTTGTAGGTATAAAAAGAATAGACCGGTCCGAGCCTTTTGATTATGGCGCCAGCCTTTCCCTCAGGTTGTTTAATGATCGGTATGAAGCCCGGGAAAGTGAAGCATTGGTCAAAGTCAGGGCACTATTCAGGGCCAATGAAAACCTCATCGGAGGAATTAATTCGCAGCTGGCATTTACCTCACCTACAGATGTCAAATATGAAGCGATCAACAGAAATTATTTCAAATTGCATCCCTATGCCCAGTATAACAAAGATGGCTTTCATGTGGAAATCGGCGCCAATGTGATTCATGAGAATGACATTGTACCCAACAAACTGAAGGAATTTTATGTGTTTCCATCCGTATTCCTATCCTATCATGTAATGCCGTCCATTGGCCTGTATGCTGAATATAAAGGCGATGTAATAAGAAATACCTATTATGATTTTGTCCGGGAGAATCCTTTTCTGGGTCCTTCCGACCAGCTGAGAAATACCGTTCAAAATTATAGAATTGATGCCGGAATTTCAGGGAAAGCCAATGATGAAGCCAATTACAAAGCAGGATTAAGATATGGAGATTATACCAACATGCATTTCTTTGGCAACAATGCTACCGATAGCACCCGGTTTCAACTCATTTACGATAACAATACCAGGGTAATGGAATACCATGCAGCACTAGATTACAAATTTGACCAGTATTATCAGCTGCAGGCAAGCGCCCATTATTTCCAATATACGCTTGACGAAATCAATACCGCCTGGCACAGGCCGGAATGGGAACTCCATCTCAACAATACTTTCACGCCGGATGAACAATGGACCTTACATGCCAATCTGAATGCTTTGGGAGGGATTCAAGCCATTAACCTGGCCGCTGACAGCCAAAGAAAATTGGATCCCATATTGGATCTACACCTGAGTGTAGATTATGCGATCACGGAAAGATTTTCAGCTTTCCTTCAGGGAAATAATTTACTGAATCAATCCTATGAACGATTTAACTATTATCCGGTAAGATCCATACAGGTAATCGGTGGAATCGGATTTAAATTCTGAAAAATTTGAAAATAGAAAACCTTCCGGGATTTTGAGGGGGTTTTAGAAGGTAAATATCAGGTAATTATTCGTAGCAATATTGGCGAATTGCTGGTTTTACTTTAGCTTAGTGGATTAAATCAACCATTTTTGAGATGTCTGAAAATAAATCTAAGGATCATAACAGCCAATCCGATAATGATGAGGACTTTGGGCTTCCCCCGGTAAATGTAAGTCCATTAAAAAGCGACCCACAAAAATTGGTTGCAGAAAAACCGGCTGTACCTGTAGCCCAGGAATCAGGTTCATCCTCCGTTCCTGATGCTGGAAAAAATCCTGAAAAGAAAGAAAAAAAAGACCGTACCAATTGGGTGATCTTGTTGATCCTGCTTTTTATATTAGCCGTTGGATATGGTGTTTACCATTTTGGACTGATGGAGGATTTCAATAGAAATACTCCTGAAGTGACCACTGAGGATACAACGCCACCTGCTGTGGAAAGCCCTGAACCTGAACCAAGCCCGGATCCTGAAGCTGCTATTCCGGAAACTGAGGAGCCAACAACAGCACCCCAGCTCACCGAAATCGAAGGCCGAGAAGGTAGTCCCAGGTATTTTTTAGTAGTAGGTAGTTTTATAGACGACGATCTTGCCAGGGATTATTCCTCCAGACTCAATAATTCGGGATTGAATACGTTTTTGGTGCATCCGTACGGCAATATTAATTTTTACAGACTGGCTGTTGGACAATTTGAAAATTTAGATTTGGCATTGGAGGCCATGGAATCCTCCCAGAATGATTACAAGGAAAACTTATGGGTTTTGAAATACTAATATGATATTATTACAAACTTTGTCAACAGCTGATGGACAGCAAACCGTAGATTCCCTTGCCTTGATGGAAGGAACCGGATCTTCAGATATCGGATTACTGGAATTATTGATAAAAGGAGGATACATGATGATCCCTCTCTACCTTTTATTCATCCTGGCTATTTTTATTTTTGTAGAACGGATACTTACGCTTAAAAAGGCCTCCAAAACACCAAAAGGCATGATCGATCAGGTCAAGATGATGGTGCAAAGCGGGAATATTGAGCAGGCCAAAATGATCTGCCAGGGAGAAGAGACGCCCGTTGCCCACATGATTGCCAAGGGATTGGAAAGGATAGGAAGCCCTTTGAAAAACATAGAAGTAGCCATAGAGAATGTGGGTAAAATTGAAATCTATAAATTGGAGAAAAACCTGGGGCTCCTTGCTACCGTTTCCGGAGCAGCTCCCATGATTGGCTTTTTGGGTACTGTCGCAGGAATGATCCGGGCATTTATTGGAGTAGCACAGGAAGAGGGGATGGTATCCCCCAAACTTTTGTCCACAGGGATTTATGAAGCCATGATTACCACGGCTACCGGGTTGGTGGTAGGAATTGTTGCTTATTTGGGTTACAATTATCTGGTGACCCAGGTGTCTAAGTTGATACACAACATGGAATACACTACCATAGAATTTATCGATTTACTTCAGGACAAGAAATAAAATGGCCTTACAATCTAAGAACAAAATCGAAGCCGCCTTCAGCATGTCTTCCATGACAGACATCATTTTCCTGTTGCTGATATTTTTTATGCTTACTTCATCCTTTATCACTCCCTCCGGACTGCCGGTAAACCTTCCCTCTAGCGAGAGTTCTGATATAGTGATGCAGGAAATCACCGTGAGCATCACCAAGGACCTGAGGTATGCCGTCAACGACCGGCAGGTGAACAGGAATGAAATTAAAAATGAACTTACTGCGTTACTTAGTGAGAAGAAAGGATATGTAGTTTTACATATTGATAAAGAAGTGCCGGTTGAATACCTGGTGGAAATTGGAGGCATAGCAGCTGCACTGGAAGCCAATGTAACGATTGCAACACAACCATTTAAGTAAATCATGGAAGTCTGGGAAGACCAAAGAGAACAAGCAACCACTAAAAGAAAGGCCATAATCATTACCTTCATCATGAATGTATTGATACTGACTGCCGTGTACTTTATAGTGGTATGGAAGCAGCCGGTTCCTCCCATGTCTCAATTTGGCCTGGAACTTAACCTGGGCTTTTCCGATGTAGGTACGGGCGAAAACCAAACCACTACACCGCCTTCCAGCAGCGAGGAACCTGCCACAGAGGCAGCAGCCCCTGGTGAGCCTGCCCCTCAGCCATCGGAAAACGCCGTCCCCACTAGTCCTCCCGAATCCACTCCTTCCCAAAATACCCCTCAGCAAAGTCAACCCAAGGTGGAATCCCCATCCAGGGTGCCCAGCCCCATACAAGCAGAAGAACAACTGGAAGAATCCATAAAAGAACCGGAAAAAACAAACGAAAAACCTTCAGAATCTGCTAGTAATGAGGTGAAGGAAGCACCTGCTCCTGAAAAAGTAGAAGAAAAAAAGCCCACCGTAGATCCCCGAGCAATTTTTGGGGCAGGGGGGACCAAAGGCTCTTCCAGACAACCTGCTGCCGGAAGTCAACAGGGTGAATCCAATCAAAGCGGCGATGAAGGCAATCCCCAGGGCACGGTAGATGGCAGGTCCATCTTGCAATCCGGAAGGGGTAATACCGGAGATGGATCAGGTTACAACCTGGATCTGGCAGGCTGGGATTTTGCATCCAAACCCAATATTCAGGATAATTTATCCAACAGAAACGGGAAAATTGTATTCCGGATAACCGTAAATGACGACGGAAAAATTGTACAGGCGATTCCTCTGGAATATAACGTCACAAATGAAGTAATGAATTACTACCGGACAGTGGTCAATGGTCTTTCGTTCAAACGGCAGAGTGGGAATCCCACCGCCGAATATTCTACCGGTAGAATTACTTTTATCATAAGGGTTGACTAGTTTGAATCCATGAATTATCAGGAATCCCTTGACTTTTTATTCCAGGCCCTACCTATGTTTCAGCGGGTAGGCGGCAGCGCTTTCAAAAAGGACCTCAGCAACACCTTTAAGCTTTGTGAAAGGCTGGGGCAGCCCCAAAACAATTTCAAAAGTATTCATATCGCTGGGACCAATGGAAAGGGGAGTACTGCACATGCCCTGGCTTCCGTGCTGCAGGAAGCCGGATACAAAACAGGCTTGTACACCTCTCCTCATTTGAAATCCTTTCGCGAGAGGATTAAAATTAATGGCAAGGAAATCCCAGAAAGTGAGGTGATTGCTTTTGTGAAAGGCCATCAAGCCTACCTGACAGCACTAAAGCCCAGCTTTTTTGAAATGACGGTTGCTTTGGCATTTGACCATTTTTCCAAACAAAAGGTAGATTATGCCATCATAGAAACAGGGATGGGCGGTCGTTTTGATAGCACCAATGTGATCCAGCCCATCCTCAGTCTGATCACCAATATAGGTATGGACCACACGCAATTCCTGGGCGATACCCTGGATAAGATCGCATTTGAAAAAGCAGGCATCATCAAGGCCGGCGTTCCGGTAATTATCGGGCAAACCCATCCCTTAACCGCCGGGGTATTTACTCAGCGGGCAGAAGAAACACAATCACCGATCACCTTTGCCGATCAAGGGGTGAAGGTTACCTCCAGGCGCTCTGAGGCAAATGAAGGGCATGTTGCCAATGCGGTCTATCAGATCAAGCCCGCAATGGGCAGTCTTCAGGAGATCTCCATGGATTTATTGGGGAAATATCAGATTAAAAACCTTCCAGCTATCCTTAAAGCCCTGGAAATATTGCAGGCTATGGGACTGGAAATCAAAGATACACATATTGCCAAAGGATTGTCACAAATAAAACGGAATACCGGATTAAAAGGCCGCTGGCAAATCTTAAGTCAATCCCCTTTAACCATTTGTGATACAGGACATAATATAGATGGATTTGAATCCATACTTTCACAGGTAGAAGAATTGGATCGGGAAACCCTATTTTTCGTTTTGGGTATGGTCGCAGACAAAGATCAGGACCAGATCCTTTCTCTTCTGCCAAAAAAAGGGGTCTATGTTTTTTGTCAGGCGGACCAACCCAGATCCCTGCCGGCTGAACAATTAATGGAAAAGGCCAAGACCTATGGATTGAGCGGAACCTGTATTCCTGATGTAAACCAGGCACTGGAATATGCTAAAAAAAGTGCCGGAAACAGGGATTTGATTTTTATTGGAGGGAGTACCTTTGTAGTAGCCGAATTGAACGAATTATAAGAATAATGGGCAGAAAGAAACTAGAACGCTTCAGGCAAAATGAAGAAAATCCCCATGTGGTACAAGCAGGCAAAAAGATTTTCGAAGAGATCAAGGGACAATGGAAATCCTTTCAATTTCAGAACGACCATCCCCTGGTGGTAGAACTGGCTTGTGGCAGAGGAGAGTTTACCGTAGGTTTGGCCAGACAATATCCAGAGAAAAATTTTGTGGGTGTGGATATCAAAGGGTCCAGGATTTGGAAGGGGAGTAGCCAGGCGTTTGCCGAAGGAATAAACAATGCCGCATTTTTAAGAACACAAATTGAACTGCTGGAGCGGTTTTTTGCACCTGGTGAAATCAATGAGTTGTGGATCACCTTCCCCGATCCCAGGCCCAGAGAAGGTGATGAAAGGAAACGATTGACTTCTCCAAGATTTTTGGACAGCTACCGCCAACTTATGGCAGATGGGGGGCACATTCATTTTAAAACCGACAATACCGGATTATTTAATTATACGCATGAGGTGCTATCTGCCAGTACAGATATCCGGATAATCAGGAAAACAACTGATTTTTACCTTTCCGACTGGAAAGACGAGCACCACGGCATCAGAACACGCTATGAAAAAATGTTTATGGAAAAAGGAGAAACCATCAAATACATTGAATTTTGTTTTATCCAGAGCTAATCCTCTACCTCAAGCAACTCCAGGATATCTGCCAGTTCATCAAAATCCTTGATTCCAGGCTTGATTTCATGACCACCTTTCATGCTGATGCCCTTGACTCCAGATGCTTCTAAAATTTGCTCTACATTTTGCTCATCAAACCCAAAACCCAGCAATACTTCACAATTCTCAGACAGGGCCTGCAGGTGCTTTTGTTCCGTTTGCTCCAATTGCCTGTTGCCTTCTGCTTCAAGATTGAGCATTACTTTATGGGCTTTCAGTGTTTTGGAAAAAGAGAGTACCTCTTCCCAATCTGCTTCTTTTTTTATGGTAAAATTATAAATAAGTCCATAGCCAGAATTATGGAGCATTTGTAAATGAAACTTTTCGTCGACTTGTATATAGTCAAAACCCTCATATTGCTGAAGCGTTTCTAAAATTTGATCCGGATGGGCGAAACGAAACTCAGCTACATATTGCAACCCGGACAGCCAATCGGTTATTTCTTTGAATTCGGTAGGAGAGACGTAATATTCGTTATTTTCCTCAAGGGAGAAGCCCATCAGGTTGACGTACATTCCGGCACAGTATCTGGCATCACTGAGGTTATTTACATTGCTTATCTTTACAAAAGTTTTTAAAGCCATTTTATTTTAGGGTATTATTTGTGTAATTTTCAACGGAATTCAAAGATAGAGAATGTATATTTTGTTTAAAAGGCAGGGATTCTTTCTGTACTTGATTTTTATGGCCAGTTGTGGGATAGAGCGGGAGGAACCGGAAAGTATTTCTTCCCCTTTTTACCCTTTATCTCCCGGTAAATTTTGGGAGTACAGGGTGGCGGAGACGGTTTACTTTGGAGAAAATGATTTTGAAACCCAAACCTTCTTTTACCGGGATCAAATTGTAGACCAATACCTCAATGCTGAAAATGAATTTGTTTACAGGGTAGAAAGGCAGTCTTCAACTGACAGAAACAATTGGATAAATGAAAGGGTTTTCACCCTACTTTTTAGCCAAAACCGTATAATCCGCCATTATAACAACCGGCAGGATGTCATTTTGGTATACCCCCTAAACTCAGAACTGGAATGGGACGGCAATTCGCTGAATAACCTACCTCCCGAAAATTTTACGGTGGAAAGGCAAGGAGACCATATATTGGACAACTTGAGTTTTCCGGAAACAGTAACGATCCGTCAACAGCAAGAGGACGACCTGATTACCATCAGGGACAATCGGTATGAGGTGTTTGCTAAAGATATTGGAATGGTAGAAAGCTACTATGAAGTCTTCAGGTATTGTTCCAGAAATGACTGTTTGGGAGAACAAATCATTCAGGAAGGTCGTTTTACTCATTTAAAGCTAATTGACTATGGCCAAATGTAACGTCCGTTTTTTGTTTGTGCTGTTCCTCCTGGGTTGCTGGTCCAACGCTATCGCTCAGGACAGGTATGCCATACATTACAAATACAAACCTACCACCGAGTACAGCCTGGACAGTCCGGAAGAATTGATGACAGCGGCCGCTCTCCTGCGCAGGAGCAGAGAAAAGCTGGCGGTAGACAGCACGGATTTGCCCGTCTCCGCACAATACATACCATTGATAGCGAAAGAGGTTGATCAAGTGATTTATCATTCCAAATGGATGAATGCTTCCATTGTCCATGCGGATGAAAATTCCGCTGATCGATTGAGGCAGTTGGACTTCGTAGAAAATGTAATTTTGGTGGCAAGGGGAGGGCTTCGGAATGAGCATGAAGGTAGCCAGGCCCTGCATGAAAAATTTCCATCCAAACTGGAATCCTTTACACCGGAAAATAGGGCCTTTGAATTTCAAAACAATATTTTAGGCATTCCTGAAATGCACCGGGCAGGCTTCACCGGGCAGGGTATAAAAGTGGCGGTATTTGATGCAGGATTTTTAAATGCAGATGAAATCACCGGGCTGCAGCATTTGTTCAATGAAAACAGAATCATCGCCACAAGAGATTTTGTCCAACCAGGTTCCGGGGATGTGTTTCGAACGGATACCCATGGTACAGGATCTCTTTCTTTGATGGCTGCTTATGATCCAAGCCAATTGGTAGGAGGGGCTTACGCCGCTGATTATATCCTTTGTATCACAGAAGATGTTTTTTCAGAATACAGGATAGAAGAATACAACTGGGTACGTGCCGCAGAATTTGCCGACAGCCTGGGGGTGGATGTGATTAATAGTTCTCTGGGATACAATAATTTTGATGATCCCGAAATGAATTATTCCAGGGAGGATCTCAATGGTACCACTGCGATTATTTCCAGGGGGGCAAGTATGGCAGCCGATAAGGGTATCCTGGTGGTTTGCAGTTCTGGTAATGAGGGGAATATCAGTTGGAAAACCATTACGGTGCCTGCAGATGCTCGGGGAATCCTTGCAGTAGGTGCCATCACCAATAGCTTCAATAAAGCCAGCTTCAGTTCTATTGGCCCAAGCAGTGACGGACGGGTCAAACCTGAATTGGCCGCTTTTGGTTCGGGAGTGACACTTTGGCGTCAAATTGAGGGAACAAGTATTTCCAGCGGTACTTCTTTTTCTTCCCCGCAGGTAGCTGCTCTTGCGGCAGGAGTTTGGCAGGCCAATCCTGATTGGACCCGGTCTGTGCTCAAGGAAAAGTTATTGGAAAGTGGATCCCAGTCAGATCGGCCGGATTTCGAGCTCGGTTATGGCGTCCCCAGTTTTTTGAGGATCAATTCGGGCGAAGACAAGAAAGTACTGGTGAAATCTCCTTTGAAAATATACCCTAACCCCCTGACAGAAAATGAATTAAAGGTAGAGTTTGGCAAACAGGTGAACTGCAGCATGAAGCTTTATGATACCCAGGGAGAAATGCTCGGGCTGTTGTCCCTGTACAGAAGGGAACGAGAAAACCCCTACAGGATAGACATGGGAAACCTGCATCCGGGCATTTATTGGCTTGAATTAGAGGATGCTGTAGAAGCCGGGAGTATAAAGTTGTGGAAGAAATAAGGAAATGAGGGTTTATTTCCTTTTTTTTGTAATTCAAGTCATTCAATAAAGTAAGATACCAATTCCTAAAAGCCAGCACCATGAATCCTTTAATCGCACCATCCATACTGGCAGCTGATTTTGCCAACCTACAGGCAGAAGTAGAAATGATCAATGGTTCTGAAGCTGATTACATTCATGTAGACATCATGGACGGGGTTTTTGTTCCCAACATATCGCTCGGTCTGCCTGTATTGGAGGCCATTCACCGGCATGCCAAAAAACCGCTTGATGTGCACTTGATGATCGTCGAGCCTGACAAATACCTGGCACCTTGCCAAAAGGCAGGAGCATCTCAACTGACCGTCCATATCGAGGCCTGCCCACATCTTCACCGGACCGTGCAGGCCATCAAAGAGCTGGGATGTAAAGCAGGGGTAGCATTGAATCCACATACACCGGTTAAGTTCCTTGAAGACATCATCCGAGAGGTAGACGTCGTATTGCTTATGTCTGTCAATCCGGGATTTGGGGGGCAAAAATTTATCGATAATACCTATAAGAAAGTGAATGCCCTGACCAGATTGATCGTTGAAACCGGATCCCATGCGAGAATAGAAATAGATGGCGGGGTCAGTATGGATAATGCAGGGAAGCTTTTTAGTGCAGGAGCCAATATACTTGTAGCCGGGCATTTTGTGTTTTCCTCAAAAAGTCCAGCAGAAACCATTAAAAAGCTAAAAAACATTGTTTAAATTCAAATTTTAGGGGCTTGGTATAAAATATGGCGTATTTTTTGCGATATTATTTGTGAAATAAATGGATTCTAATTTAATTCGTAGGTATAAAGCGTTTAATAAACTGAAATAGAAATTATGAAAAAATTATTTGTATTGGCTTTCCTGATGTTAGGAGTAATAGGATTTCACGCACAGGCACAGGATGAAGCAGAAGAGGAAATCACTGATGAAGAGTTGGCTAAATTCGCAGCTGTAGAAGATTCCGTAATGGCTTTCTACGATCAGAAAAATGAGGAGTTGGTCAGTATGATCAAGGATAATGAGGTGATTGATGGAGCTGCCCGCTACAATGAAATCAAGGGTGCCTGGGAAGATGAAGAAAAAATGGCCGAACTTGAAATCACGGATGAGGAGAAAGCTGCCTATGAGGAAATACTGGAATTTATGGGGTCTCTCAGTAATGAGGTGAGGGATTTAAAAATAGGTCTTATCAAGAATGATGACATTCTGGGTGTTGCTACTTATAACAAGGTGAACAAAGCCATGAAGGAAAATCCTGAAATCAAGGAAAAAGTAGACAATATGATCGCCGAGATGAAGGAAAAAAGAACGGTTGAATCTGAAGATGAGGCATCACCTGATGCTGGTGAATAAAAATATTTTCAATAATTATTGAAAAAAACCCTCCATTTGAGAGGGTTTTTTGGTTTTATACGTTAAACAACAAGTATAAAAACCTTAACACGATGAATTTATTCGGAAAAAAGGCATTTGCTGCTGTCTCCATTTTCTTGTTTATTTGCGGTATTCAGTTCCCTTTAATGGCCCAGGAGGATATTTTTGGCATAGAGCGGAAAATTAAAGGGAGGAAAAGTGAAAATGAGTTGGGTAATGTTTTCAGAAACATGGTGAGTAATTTTTCTTTCGAAATATCGACAGGTGCGGCTTACCAGGAACATGATTTGCTTTTTAATAGTGATACGCCATCAAATTATCCACTGCGCCCTACGGGGGCAGACCAGCAGATGGATATTCAGCCGGGGGATACACTGGCCATGACAACTGGCCAAATGGCATACCCAATTAATGTGGGAGTCAGGGTCAATGTTTTTAATTTTGTCACCCTAGGAGCAGGGTATGGTAGGGAATGGGGCAATATATCGCCCCTCATGGGCCAGGGATATGCCTTTGATTTTGAACGTTCCAACTATACGTATGATAAATTATACGGAACGCTGGGTTTGGTCCTTTGGGATGCCGGAAAAAGAAACGCTTTTCTGAGATGGCAATACAGAAAATATTCCGGCAACAATATTGCCATGCAGTCCGAATTGAAGCAAAGGGCAAGGCAGATTTACCCCTGGAGATTGGTGGCAGAAGGTGAATTTGGGTCCATGATGATGCGCCATCCACCGGATCAGAACCTAACGGCTCCCGATCCCTATTATGGAATAGCTCTAAGGCTGGAATACGATTTTTCAGAATATACCAGGGCATTTGTACGATCAGCTGCAGCATTCAGGACATTTGCCTATACTGCTCCCAAGGCTCAGGAAATTCAAAACATCGATCAAAATGTCTATTCCCTGCAGGTAGGTGTATCGGTCAGTTTACCTGGCACCAAAAAATGCAAGGTCGGAGGCTGCCGGGTGGTCATGAAACACCTGCACAATGGAGTGGAATACCGGGGTAGTTCCATTTGGTACAGACAAAACAGAAAAGTGGGCCAATGGTAAAATAATGAAAATTGCCCATCTGAAACATGCCCTTTCCCAAATTTTTTAAAGAAATAGTAAAAATAACTCCATGAAAATAAATTGAATACCTATTAATCAAAATATTAGAAAAATTATATTTTTCAAAACCTGTTCTTTTTGCTATCTTGCAGGTTATTAGAGAGAAATTTTAAATATGGCTCAAGGAGAGAACGAGAACATCATCCCAATTAATATTGAGGAGGAAATGCGTGGTGCTTACATCGATTATTCGATGTCGGTAATTGTTTCCAGGGCTTTACCGGACGTGAGAGACGGTTTAAAGCCTGTACACCGCAGGATTTTGTATGGCATGCAGGAATTGGGGGTGACCCACAATAAACCATATAAGAAATCTGCCAGAATAGTAGGAGAGGTTCTGGGAAAATACCATCCCCACGGAGATTCTGCCGTATATGAAACACTTGTCAGGATGGCCCAGCCCTGGTCCCTGCGTTATCCACTGGTAGATCCCCAGGGAAACTTTGGCTCAGTGGACGGGGATAATCCGGCAGCCATGAGGTATACTGAAGCCAGGCTGAGAAGGATCGCAGAGGAACTCCTAATTGATATCAATAAGGAAACAGTTGATTTTCAATTCAATTTTGATGATACCCTCAAGGAACCGGTAGTCTTACCGGCCAAAATTCCCGCCCTGCTTTTAAACGGGGCATCAGGTATCGCTGTGGGAATGGCCACCAATATGGCTCCACACAATTTGGGAGAGGTCATCAATGGGATCATTGCTTATATTGATAACAATGAGATCACCATTCCGGAACTCATGGAGCACATAATAGCTCCTGATTTCCCTACTGGTGGCATCATTTATGGATACAATGGCGTCAAAGCAGCCTTTGAAACAGGTAGAGGAAGGGTAATCATGCGTGGCAAAGCCACTGTCGAGACCAAATCCAATGGACGCGAGATGATTATCATCAGCGAAATCCCCTATCAGGTGAATAAGGCCTCTATGGTGGAAAAAACAGCCCAGCTAATCAATGAGAAAAAGCTGGATGGAATCTCCGCCATCCGAGATGAATCCGACAGGCAGGGCATGCGCATTGTATATGAGCTAAAAAAGGATGCCGTCCCCAATGTAATCCTAAACAATCTTTACAAGCATACCCAGCTTCAGACTTCTTTCAGTGTCAACAATGTGGCCCTGGTGAAGGGCAGACCTTATACCTTAAATTTGAAAGACCTGATTGTTCATTATGTAGATCACCGGCATGAGGTGGTCATCAGAAGGACACAGTACGAACTTAAGGAGGCGGAGAAAAGGGCCCATATACTGGAGGGTTACCTGGTAGCCCTGGACAACCTGGATGAGGTAATTCAGTTGATCCGGGATTCCAGAGATCCGGAGACAGCCAGAAATGGTCTGATAGAAAGGTTCGATTTGTCTGAAATTCAGGCCAGAGCCATCCTGGACATGCGACTGCAACGGCTTACCGGCATGGAAAGGGAGAAGATCCAGCAGGAATATGATGAACTGATGAAACTCATTGAAGAGTTGAAAGAAATCCTGGCCAATGAGGATAAGCGGATGGAAATCATCAAGGAAGAGCTGGTGGAAATGAAAACCCGGTATTCGGATGAGAGAAGGACGGAGATAGAGCACAATGCCGAAGACTTCAATTATGAGGACATGATCCCTAATGAAGAGGTCGTGATTACTGTTTCGCACCAGGGATATATCAAAAGGACCGTACTTACAGAATATAAATCCCAAAGCAGGGGAGGAGTAGGCTCAAGAGGAGTTACTACCAAAGAGGACGATTACACAGAATATTTGTTTACCGCCCTTACCCATAATTACCTGTTGATATTTACCGATCAGGGTAAACTTTTCTGGTTGAAAACCTACGCCATACCTGAGGGAAGTAAAACCTCTAAAGGCAGGCCCATACAGAACCTGATCAATATTCAGAGCGGAGATAAAATCAGGTCGATCATTCAGGTTACGGACCTGTCAGATGCTGACTATATCAATAATAACAATATTGTGATGGTAACCCGAAACGGTATCATCAAAAAAACCACCCTGGAACAATATTCCAGGCCCCGAACCAATGGAATCATAGCCTTGAATATCCGGGAAGATGATCAGTTATTAAATGTAGAGTTGACCAATGGGGATGCTCATGTAGTGATCGCCTCCAGTTCAGGCAGGGCGGTTCATTTCCATGAATCCAATGTCAGACCCATGGGAAGGACCGCTACCGGCGTAAAGGCCATCAATTTGGGGGAAGATGGTAATCATGTAATTGGCATGGTTTGTGTTCAGAGAGAAGAAGCTACGCTTTTGGTAGTTACTGAAAAAGGGTATGGAAAACGTTCCTTTTTGTCCGAATACAGGATAACCAAAAGGGGCGGAAAGGGTGTAAAAGCCATGAATATCACCGAGAAAACAGGTGGATTAGTGGCCATCAAAGAAGTCGTAGATACCGATGATTTGATGATCATCAACAGGTCAGGGATCATTATTCGAACTCCTGCCGCAGGAGTAAGGGTAATGGGAAGAGCTACCCAGGGAGTCAGGCTGATCAGGCTGAACGATACGGATAAAATTTCTTCCGTAGAAAAAATTGAAAATATCCTGGAAGATGATCCCGAAAATGATACACCCGATAATGCAGAAAGTGATATAAATCCAGATTTAGAATAATAGTTTATAACCAAATAAGAACCACACTCGAAACATGAAAAAGTTAATTTTATCGTTGGCTTTGGTGAGCATCGCTGCTACAATTGCCTTTGGCCAGAAAAAGGTAGTCCGCTCAGCCGAAAGGAACTTAAGAAAAGGCAATATTGAAGAAGCCTATTCAGATATCAAGAATGCCGTAAATGATGAAGATACGGGAAGCCAATCGGATACCTATTATATTAAGGGTAAAATAGAAACCCAGATGTTCGAAGCAGACTCTTCCAATACCCAGGAGACGGTTTCCATTGGAAGGGAAGCAGAAAGCAGCTTTATGACCACCTTTGAAATGGAGGACATGGATTCTACCAGCAAGGTAAGTAAAGACTTATTTAAAGAAGTTGTTCCGGATTTACCTGCTAATCTTCAAGGTGAAGGTGTCTATCGATTAAAAAATGCTTCCTTCAATAAAGCCATTGAAAAATATGAGAACGATGATATGGAATTGTCTTTCGAGTTCTTTTCCCTTGCAGCAGACCTTGACCCGAAAGATACTTCAATCGTTTTTAACGCAGGGTATACAGCCAACCAGATCGGAAAATCCGATGCTGCGAAGGAGTATTTTACCAAATTGCTGGACATTGAGGAATATAATAAACTAAATGCATATTATTTTCTGATCCAGATCGCCAGCGCAGAAGACAATGATCCGGAAGAAGCTTACCGCCTATCGAAGCAAGCCAGGGAAGAATATCCTGAAGATAAGGGCTTGGCCGAATTTGAAATTCAATTGCTCCTGCAATTAGATAAAATGGATGAAGCCATGACTTCTATAGAAAAGGCTTTGGAAAATGATCCGGATAATCCTGCCATTCGCTTAAGGTATGGCTATTTGAAAGAAAGTTCAGGAGATATGGAAGGTGCCTTGGAAGAGTACAAGAGAACGGTAGAAGCTGATCCTGAATTCTTTGAAGGAAACTATTATGCTGGTGCCATTTATTTGGATGAGGCCAGAAATATCATTACGGAGGTGAATAACCTTTCTGATGAGGAGTGGGAAGAAAAATCAGAAAGCATGTTGGCTGAAGCAGACGGCTTGTATGAAGAAGCCTTACCTTACTTTACCAAAGCTTCCGAATTACAACCTGATAACACAGACATAATGGAAATTTTATTTCAGATCCATACGAGGTTGAAGAATGAAGCAAAAGCAGAAGAGTACAATGCAATGTTATCTGAGAAATTAGGTCCAGATTGGTTGGAAAGATAACATTCTGATAATAAAAATTAACTTCTAAAAGGCTTTCAGTTGAATCTGAAAGCCTTTTTTATTTCCATTCTAATGGAAATTCCATGAGGGAAAAATCCCAGGCCCAGGGAATATAAAATAAGGTAAGCATCAAAATAAATAAGATAGACAGTAGATTTAGAGCAAATCCTGTTTTCATCATTACGGGAATCGTAAGGTAACCTGAGCCAAATACCACCGCATTGGGAGGAGTGGCCACAGGCAGCATAAAGGCGCAGGAAGCAGACATGGTCGCCGCCACCATCAACCCGTAAGGATGAACCCCCATGGCTAATGCTACTGCAGATAATATGGGCAGGAGCATGGAGGCAGTGGCCACATTTGAAGTAATTTCAGTCAGGAAATTGACTGCTGCAATGATGAAAAACAAAAACAACCAAAACGGAACATTTTGAAGCAAGATAAACTGTTCACCAATCCAGTTGGCCAAACCGGTTTCCTGAAAGCCCTTTGCCAGGGCCAATCCACCACCAAACAATATCAGGATGCCCCAGGGAATTTTTTCTGCAACTTTCCAGTCCAGCAATTGCTCTTTATGCTCATTCCCCGCAGGAATGACGAATAACAACAAGACTCCGGTGAGCGCAATAATGGTATCATCCAGAGAGGGAATCCAATCCTGTAATATGAAACTGCGACTGATCCAGGAAAAACTGACCGCCACAAATACCCACAAGACCCGTTTTTCCTGAACACTCATGGGACCGAGCAGGTCTAGCTGCCGGTTGATCTCCTCTTTTCCTCCGGCTATTTTCAAGGTGTCAGGAAATACAAATGCCCAATTTACCAGGTAATACCAGCAAATAAATAGCAAACCCAAAGAGATCGGCAAACCCACCAGCATCCACTCGCCAAAACTGATTTCAATGCCATAGGTATTTTTTAACACGCCCACCAGAATGATATTGGTGGGTGTCCCGATGATGGTAGATAAGCCGCCAATGGAGGCACTGTATGCTATTCCTAACATCAGGGATTGTCCCAGCGAAGTCCGGATGCTATCATTGGACTGACTGACCTGAACCACCACGGCAATGGCAATGGGCAGCATCATAAGAGAAGTTGCCGTATTGGAAATCCACATCGATAGAAAAGCTGTGGCTACCATAAAGCCCAGGATGATTCTTTTCAGGTTGGTACCCAGATAGGAAATGATTTTCAAGGCAATCCTTTTATGCAGATTCCATTTTTCGATACAGACTGCAATCATAAATCCACCCATATACAGCAGTACCATCGGATCTGAATAGGGAATGGCTGTAGGTTTGATATCCATTATACCGGTAAAGGGAAACAAAACCAGGGGAAGAAGCGCGGTGGCAGCAATGGGTATGGCCTCAGTTATCCACCAGATTGCGATCCAAAATGTAACGGCCAATAAAGCAAGCCCTGAGGCAGATAGTCCTTCAGGCGCAGCTGTAAAATAAATACCAAAAAAGACCAATGGGCCTAAGAATAAGCCGATTTTTTGCGTTTGCATAGTTTGTAAGAAACCTTAAGAATAACCATAAATGCTGGAAATCAAAAATTTTTCTATTACAATTGAAGGGAGCAGGTACTAGCAAAAGTAATGAAATAAGGTTGGCTTTCCATTTATGGATGCCACAGGACAGTGCAGGATAGAAATCACCGTTTTATATACTTTATTTAAGAATAATTGGAAAATTATAGTAATATTGAATTATAAGTAATGCTCAACATTTATAAAAAATGCTAATGGTCCCCTTCAATTTTAACCTGATAAAACGTACTCCTACAATTGTTATCCTACTTATCGTTTCTTTTTTTGCTTTTCAATGTGGTCCTGAAGGGCCCAAATTGGATTTGCGGAAAGGAGACCACATCATTTTAGTAGGAAACAATCTTGGATCCAGAATGATGAATTACGGACATTTTGAAACAGAAATGCATGTTCGCTATCCGGATTCTTTGTTGTATATCCGAAACATGAGTGATGCCGGTGATACGCCGGGATTCAGGCCCCATTCGGGCAGGGTATCTCCCTGGGCTTTTCCGGGAGCAGAAGAATTCCAGGATGAGCTCGCCACCAATTCAGGTAGTGAAGGTCATTTTGAATCACCAGATGAATGGATTAAAAATCATGAAGCCGATATCATCATTGCATTTTTCGGATACAATGAATCCTTCCAGGGAGAAGAAGGGCTGGAAAATTATAAAAATGAATTGGAAGCATTTATCAACCACACCCAAAACACCATTTATAATGGGGATGCTGCTCCGCAGCTGGCCCTGGTTTCACCTATCGCCTTTGAAAACCTGAGCGCAAACCATGACCTTCCCAATGGTGAAAAGGAAAATCAAAACCTGAAAATGTACACCCAGGCCATGAAAGAAGTGGCCGAAGCCAATCAGGTTTTGTTTGTCGATGCATTTGAACCCTCCAGGTCCTGGTATGCAGCTACGGATGAATACCTGACCATAGACGGTTTCCAGCTCACAGAAGAGGGGTACAAAAAGTTTTCCCAATTCCTGACAGATAAGGTTTTTGGTGAGGATGATCCGGTAGCAGAGGACAGGAGAACGGCCATTCATGCAGCTGTACTGGAAAAAAACTGGATGTGGCACAATGACTATAAAATCCCCAATGGGGTACATGTCTTTGGCCGAAGGTACAATCCCTTTGGTCCTGACAATTATCCCTATGAATTGCAAAAAATCCGGCAAATGACGGACAACAGGGACCAGGCCATCTGGAAAGTCAGCAAGGGAGAAAATTTTGACCTGGCAGCAGCAGATGAAAATACCATAGAGCTGCCTCCGGTAGAAACCAATTACAATCCCGATAAAAATGGCGACCTGGAATACCTGTATGGAGAAGATGCCATGGAGAAATTTGAAGTGGCAGAAGGTTACCAGGTCGAGTTGTTCGCTTCCGAAAAGGAATTTCCTGACCTGGCCAATCCGGTGCAGATGACCTTTGATACCAAAGGCAGGCTTTGGGTAGCCGTGATGCCCAGCTATCCGCACTACAAGCCGGGAGACCCAAAGCCCAATGATAAAATACTGATTCTGGAAGATACCGATAATGACGGAAAAGCAGACAAGCAAACCGTATTTGCAGACAGCCTGCATCTGCCTATAGGCATGGAAATCGCTCCGGAGGGAGTCTATTTATCACAAGGTACCAACCTGATCATCCTGAGGGATAAAGATGGAGACGATTATGCCGAAGAACGTGAGATCCTGTTGAGTGGATTTGACGATCACGATACCCATCACAATATTTCCGCATTCGTAGCGGATCCTTCGGGAGCCATTTACATGGGTGAGGGGGTTTTCCTCCATACCAATGTAGAAACCCCTTATGGTCCGGTAAGGGGGACCAACGGCGGTTTTTACCGCTACAACCCAGCAAGAAAACATTTGGAAAGAACGGCCCAATTGCCCATTCCCAACCCCTGGGGAATTGCTTTTGACGATTGGGGCCAAAACTTTTTTGCAGAGACCTCAGGACCTGATGTACGCTGGATGATGCCTGGATCTATCCAACCCAGGTATGGTGAAGGCACCCACAAAGGTCCTAACCTGATCGAAGATGCCCACCGGGTACGGCCTACTTCCGGACTGGAATTTGTATCCAGCAGGCATTTTCCGGAAGAAGTACAGGGTGACCTGCTCATCAACAATACCATCGGCTTTCTGGGTATGAAAATGCACAAGATGATGGAAGATGGTACCGGCTATGACAGCGAGCACCGGGTCGACCTGATACGCAGCGATGACCGCAATTTCCGCCCGGTAGACATGGAGTTTGCCCCCGATGGGTCCCTTTACTTCGTGGATTGGCACAATATACTGGTAGGCCACATGCAGCACAATGCCCGTGATCCGTTGAGAGACCATGTGCATGGCAGGATTTACCGGATTACCTATCCTTCCAGGCCTTTGGTTACCCCACCAAAGATTGCGGGGGAAAGCATAGAAACCTTATTGGACAACCTCAAGTTGCCCGAATTCAGGGCCAGATACAGTACCCGCGCTGAACTGCGGGGACGAGACCAAACCGAAGTATTGGAAAAGATGCAACAATGGACGGCCAATTTGGATGCCAATGATCCCCGGTACGAACACCACCTCCTGGAAGCCCTCTGGGTTAGCTGGGGCTTGAATCAGGTGGATCAGGACTTGATGAAGACCTTATTTGCCTCCGATGACCACCGGGTAAGGGCAGCCGTAACCAGAATTTTACGCTATACCGGCCATCAGGTAGCAGATCAGGTGGATATGCTGAAAAAAGCAGCTGCAGATCCCCATGGCAGGGTGCGGCTGGAGGCCATCGTAGCTGCTTCCTGGCTCAACAAGGAGGATGGACTGGCCATACTGGAAGTGGCGGATGAACATCCCAAAGATGTATGGATGCAAAAACCTTTTGAAACTGCATTGGCGCATTTGAATGGCATGTCAGTGAGTAATATGGTGGTGAATGCCGACGGCAGCATCGTTTTTCAGGAAGCACCTCAGGAAGAAAAAGCTTCCAACAGCCGATTAAAAGGAGAAGATTTGACCCTGTTTCAGATGGGTAAGGCCATCTATAGCAGAGAGGGTTTCTGTATCACCTGTCACCAGCCCGATGGTAAGGGCCTGAGCGCTTCAGGCTTCCCACCCCTGGCCGGTACCCAATGGGTTAATGGCAGCGAAGAGCGATTGGTGAAAATAATTTTAAATGGATTAATGGGACCCATTGAAGTGCTGGGCAAGGAATATCCGGGTCAGGTGCCCATGACCCCTTATGCCGGCATGCTCAATGACAAGGAAGTGGCAGCAGTGGCTACCTATGTAAGGAATAGTTTTGGCAATGAAGCTGCACCTGTGCAAGCCGAAAAGGTTGCGGAGGTGCGGGAAGCTACAAAGGGAAAACAAGGTTTTTATTCACCTTCGGAACTCCTTCAGGAGCATCCTATGGAAGCGGGAGAATAGTAACAGAAATAGTAAAAAAGCAGGCAGCCCCGATCCCGGAGCTGCCTGCTTTTTTTTCCATACAGGACCCCTTTAACAAGGGACCAGTTTGGAAATTCGATCGGCATCAATTCCCCCTTCTCAAGGGCGCCAGCACCTGTCCCGACCAGAATCGGCAGGGAGGATTATTGGACGAAAATCTAAGCATACCGCAAACGTAAAATAGAATTTTTACAAAAAAAATCACATCTATGCACTTGCTTAAACCATCCGAGGAAGAGGACATGTACCAATCAGGGTTTTGAAGGATTTTAGATATAAATTATAGACTCTTATTAGATTAAACTGCTCGAAGAAATCCCCCTTACCCCCTTAAAAAGGGGGAATTAGTTACGTTTGGCTATCTAACCACTTTTTGCTAGTACGAACTAGTTGAACAAAAAAACACTACAAAAGTCCGGCGTAGGAAAGGCTTACCGGAACGGTATATTCTCCGAGCTGCACCTGGTGCTTTTCGATTTTGTCCATGCGGTGCTTATTGGCGATAAAGGAGCGGTGGGTGCGGACAAAATAGGAGGGAAGCAATTTTTCCAGCTCCTTGAAAGTTATTCGGGTAATGACCTTTTCCCCCTCCAGGTACAAGGTCACGTAGTTACCGGTGGCTTCACAAAACAGCAGGTCTGCAAAATGGACCTTGATTTGGCCTTCGGATGTTTTAATAAATACATGCCCGTTTGTTGCTGCCGGCTGCAGCTCTTTCCAATCCCGTGCTTTTTGACAGGCTTGCAGGAAACGGCTCAGCGAAAAGGGCTTGAGCAGGTAGTCCAGCGCATTGAGCTCGAAGCCCTTGACTGCATACTCCGAATAGGCCGTGGTAAAAACCACCATGGTTTCGGCTTGCAACATGCCCGCCAGGTCGATTCCGGAAATATCCGGCATGTTGATGTCCAAAAAAATCAGGTCAGCGGGCTGGGTTTTGTGGTAGTCAAAGCCCGTGATGGCATCGGAAAAAACGGCCTCCAACTCCAGAAAGGGCACCTTAGCCGCATGGGATTTAATGACTTCCAGTGCCATGTTTTCGTCGTCTATGGCAATCGCCTTGATCATGGTTTTTGCGTTTCGGGGGTTATCTGCACGGAAAAATGAACAAAATGCTCCGTATCGTTGGAAACAATCGTTAAGTCATGCCTGTCGGGATACAGTACCTGCAATCGCTTGCGCACATTGTCCAAACCGATACCGGATTCATCGGAAGGGTCTTTCAGGGCCTTGGGCGGATGAAGGGAATTGACCACATCCAGGTGCACCGATCCGGCCAGGCAACGCAGGTTAATCCGGATCCAGGATTCATTTTTAGTGCTGATGCCGTGTTTGAAGGCGTTTTCTACGAAAGGGATTAGCAGCATGGGGGCAATGGTTCCTTCACAGTGTTCTTCATTCAATTTAATGCTAATTTCTAAATTATCCTCCTTTTTAAAGCGCAGCATTTGAAGGTCCAGGTAGTTGCGCAGGTACTCGATTTCCCGTTGTAGGGGGATTTTGTCCAGTTGGTTTTCATGTAGCATAAAGCGCATCATGTCGCCCAGTTTTTGGATGCCATCCGAGGTCTTTTCGGCATTTTCCATCAAAGCCGCCCCATATAGGGTATTTAAGGCATTGAACAGAAAATGAGGATTGATCTGGGACTTGAGAAAACGGAGGTCGGCCGATCCGCGGTCTACCTGATGGCTGAGGGTTTCTATTTTGCCTTTCATGCCAAAGTACTTTTCGAAGGCCAGATCGGAAAGGGGCAGTACGACCAACTGGATGACCAATCCGGTGCCTAAGCCCAAAAGCACCGTGCCTGGATCCTGTTGCATAAGTCCTACAAACAATAAAAAACCGGGAAAACCTACGATCAGTAATATGTTAAACCAAAGGGCGGCGCGTTGCTTTCCATGTAAGCGCATTCTGTAGATCAAAAAGAAATTGTACAACAATACCAGAATGGAGGCTGGAAGAAAAAGCGCCAGGATCACAGAGATGTTCCGTGAAACCAGAAAGTCGAATTTAAATAGAAAAAGAACCACAAAGAAGAAAATACTGCTCAACCTTAGCAGGTTATACGTCAGATAGTCATCCATTTTGGGGGGTAAAAAAACCTCCTTTAGCAGCAATACCCAAACCAGGTAGCCACCATACAAGGCCATAGCCGTAAAATAAAATGGGGTAAAGGGAGAATTGGTAATTTCGGAGCCCACTGAGAATAAGGAAACAAGGATATAGGACAAGGTGAAAATCAGTAAACCGTAGCCAATAAAAGGTCCTTTTCGGTTTGTTTCTCGATACCGGGGGATCAGCACCCGGTGCATCAGGTAAAAGACCAAAAAGAGGATCAACGGAATAAAAACCCTGGCAAAATAACCAGTGGGATTGCCTGGAAAATAGTGAAAACTACTGCTTCCAGCACTTAGAATATTTACAAGCACAAGAATCAAAAAAACAAAGGTGACAATCCACCATTCGATTTCCTGAAATGCTAAGGGTTTGTTTTTCATATTGTATTCCATTTAAAAATGTAAATTTAACCCGAATACGCTGTACCTGGTTTGCTTTGGGATGATTTGTTTGGCCTCTGCACATGCGCCACAGGTCAAATAGATATTGTATAACAAACCGGCGAGGATCAGCGCAATATAGGTTCTTTTAGTAGCTTTGGTCATGGTGTTTGTCAAGGTAAAATGTCTCCGTATTTTGTCATTCCTTTCTGATCGGAATCCGGAAGCATTAATCATGACACAAGAATAAACCACGCTGACACTTCAATCAAATTTATGTGATGAAATGGGGGAAAGTAGGGATGGAAAAAGGGAGATGAAATCGAGCATGACGTAGCCGTCACACGCCGGGACGACTATCAGCCATGCGAGATTCTCCCGATTTAAGATCGGGACAGGCTATGTGGCCATAAAAGAACAAATTATAGACACATGAAATAGTTTAAGTTATTTATCCCGGTAAATACTAGTAATTCGCAGATTTAAAAACGGGAATAACATTTTCACCCCGCTTCCAGGCCTGAAGGGCCTGAATAAAAATAACCCTGGGTGTAAACCCAGGGATAGCTAAAACCCATCCAATTTGCAACCCTGGAGGGGTTGAACAGCGACCAATTTAGGGAGTGATCTTTAAGGTCTCCGGGTATTCGTCGATGATTTTTCCGTTTTCGTTGATCATTAAAAAATGCTGGTGGGGACCCTGAAGGGTAATAATAATGGCGGAGTTTTCCTCGGCAGATTTCCGTAGGTACCAGATTTCTTCCGGGGTTTTGGGCTTCTTTTTCGCTACTCCCCAAGAGCCATCACCCAAGTACACGATCCCATTAGGGTGGAAGGCATTGCTTTTTACCGGGTAGCTTCGCTTATAGGTATGGTCGTCATTTTCCAGGGCCACCCGAACACCGTACTCCTCAAAGAGAGGAATCCAATTATCCAGCACTTCTTCAGACCAGAATTGAATGCGTTTTCCTCCAGGCTCCACCCGACCGGATGGATACGCCGGTTTATGGTAAACCGGAAGCACATGTGGCCGATCCTGTCGCTCCTGCAAGGTGTTTTTCAGCCATTCGGTTTGGGTGCCACTGATCAGGTTGCTATGCGAACTGTCCAGGATGATCAGGCTCAGGTAGTCGCCGATATCCAGTACCCCGTAGCCAGGCTGCCCCGGAAAAGTGAAGAGGGGATAGAAAAACGGTCCTTTGGCCAGGCGCATGGCATCGGTGGGTTCCTCCATTCCGCCCGCTTTCACTTTTGCGATAAAGGCCGGCATGCCCATGTCCGCATCGATCACACTTTCCGATGCCGGGTAATGGTGGTTGATGACATCGTGGTTGCCCAGGGCTACAATGATCGGAACGACACGCCCTTCTTCGGAGATAAGCGTTTCCCGAATCCCATCAAACCATTGGTACCAGAGGTCCACGTTCTCCTTGTCACCATTGGCATAGGCCAGGTCACCACCCCAGACGATAAAATCCGGATCGTACCGCATCACGGCCCGGTTCATTTGGCGGAACAGCTCCCCATGGGAGGTGTCGCCTCCAGCGGCAATGCGGAGAGGGCGGTGGTTTTTGGCCGGTAGGGTGCGAAAGGAATAGATCCGCTGGAACTCCCCAACACTAAATTCATAGTTATAATTAGGTTTCAAGTCTGTCAGTTCGATGCGGTGAATGCGACGGTCCGAATAGGGAAAGGGAACGGATTGGGAAGGGGCTGTCTGCCATTCGGATGAGCCTTCGGAACGATAACGGACGGATTCGATTGCTTCGTCTTGAGGTAAGGTATGCCAGTCAATGCTGATGGTAGTAGTGGGGTCTTGCTGCCAGGTAAGCAGGATACCGGCAGGTTCGGTTTGGGCCAGGGCAGCTGCACACAGGCAAAGGATCAGCAGTTGACCGGTAAAAAAACGTAACCAAAGGCTGAGGGTAAAGCGGGATGGCATGGATTTGTTGTTTTTGGTAAATATACCGGATATGGGAAAAAGGGCCTATTCGCAGCAGGTTAAAATGTTGTACCCCTGTTAATTTCGGATTTCTAGTGTATTCATCTCTTTGTTTTTATACCTTTAGCAATGAAATTCAATTCGTTATTGCTTAACCAATGTACTTGTTAGTTAAAAAAGACATTAGGATAGGGGATCTGGTGCTGCTGGTGGAGACTTTGGCATAGCTGTTCGTTTACCGGTAAGCAGATAAGCGGTACAGGAGGAAAAGACGCTAGACGGATTTCCACCATACAGGTGGTGCGAGGGCTTATACGCCAAACATCAGCTTGCTATACCATTTGAATCGGTAAAACCCGGCCCATTTCCACATTTTTGAAAAGTCTTTTTTCTCAATGGCCTCCAGGGCCAGTAAACGATAATAATCCACCACAGGTCGGTATAAGAAGGGATAGATGAAGGCAAATAGTATAAAAGAAATCGATCCCGGTGTACCGGCTTCTACCCAAAACCAAATAAAAATCAACGCAGGTCCGTCGGCAATCAGGTGATAGGTCCAGACATTCTTAACGTACTTTTTCATTTTCTTTGATTGTTTCGTTAATTTAAACAACCGGGTACAGTCAGACAAGCGATATAGGAATTAATGTGAAAAAATTTTATTCAAATGAAACGTAGAATTGAACACAATACACACCCTGGGGAGGTGTTAAAGGAAGAAGTGATTCGTGCCAATCGACTGACGATTGGAAAGGCGGCTGAGCTGCTTGGGGTTACGCGACCTACGTTATTAAATATTCTAAATGAAAAGGCATCTATCACTCCAAATATGTCACTTAGGCTAGCCAAAGTTTTTGGAGGAAACGCAGACTTTTGGTTAAGGATGCAGCTTTCACATGATCTGAGGAAAGCTGAAAAACAGTTTAATGAGAATCCTCCGAAAATAAAACCATTCGAATTTCAATAGACTCATTGATTAAATTCCATCAATAAAATTTTGTCTGATGAAAACCATAACAATGACCGAATTGCGTAAGTCCATGAAAAGGCATCTTGACTACGTATCCAAGGATTCAGGAACGATTATCGTTCCCAGAAAAAGTGGTCAGCATGCAGTGGTAATGATATCAGAGGAGGAATATAACTCTGTAAATGAAATACTTCACCTCATGTCAACCAAGGCGAATTGGGAACGCCTAGAAGAATCAATCCAACAGCATAAAGACGGTAAAGCAGTTCCTTTTAAACCTTGATGAACAAGGCAATTATAGAGGTTATTGGTCCAGGCGTATCAATAGAGAATACCGATTGGTTTATGCGGTGTCAGGAACAAAAGGGAGGGACCAGAAATGTACCATTATTCAGTGCAGGTTTCATTATTAATTGATGGTGTGGAATTATCAGTATTTAACATAATATAAATTATATAACACCCGGTGGAATAAGAATTAAATAACATTGCTCTATCGGATGATTTTCTTAAGATTAGTTTTTACGCTAAAGCAAATCACAAAGTATCATTTAGATAGTCCACCATTAGAAATTGAATCCAAATTCCACCCGTTAGTTACCAAGTATATAATCAAACTTTCTAAAATCCACCACCTTGAAAAAATCCTGGATACCCGGGAACCTGGGATTAACCAATAGATTGTGTTCTTCCGGATAAAAAGATAAGTGCAACCGGGCGGATGGAACCCTTAAAAATGGAAAACTATTTTCTACCAACCACAGTTTGCCAAAATCTTGTGTTGCTTTGTTATGTGGCAGCATGTCCCAGTTCTGTGGCAGACTTTCTTTATCAAGGGTACCAATCAGTTCACTGTCAAGGATTTCATAAATAACCACATACCAGGTTTTAAGAGCAGTAGAAGTACCTTTGATACACAGGTATTCCAAAGCCGCCAGAGCTGCCGAACTACTGGCATATATCATAGGATAAGCTTTGGGATTCCACCTTCCCCCTGACAAAGAACTACTAAAAGGTTCCCGGTGGTATTTTTCCGACATCATGCGGTAATAGGTCAACATGCCTACATGACATTTCCGAAGTGAAGCGCATCTATAGCCTCATGCGCCAGGTCTATCCCCATCATGGATACCAATAGGTCCCTGGGTTTGACTTGACCCAAAGCCATATTTGGTGTATTCAGCCAGGATTTTAAGCTGGATTCCCGACCAAAAATCTCCATTCCCTTTTTGATCACTTCGTCCATTTTAAAAAACTGGTAAGAACCAGGTATGCCGATTTTACTGTCAGCAGACCACCTGGAAATAGTGCTTTGGGAAACTGCGGCCGCCTTGGCCAAATCAACGATTTTAAGATCCAGAAAATCAATTATCGGGGAAATCTCAGCATAGGTCAATTTATCCTCAAGCTTTCTAGCCACCTCTGCCAAACTCCTGGCACCTTTAAAATCCTTTAAGAAATAACCATATCCGTTCTTGACCACATAACTGACTTGCTGGTCTCCCTTATTGACCACAAAAGTATCAGAAATGCCATAGGGCTTTTCATAATCACTAATATAAGATAGGTCTTCCGACTTAAAGGCTTTGTATTTCTTACTTTTTTTCATTTGACATACCAATATATATCATTTGAAGGATTAAAACAAACCTTTTACTATCTTTTACTTTGTGTATTGATTTTCAATTACTTAACACCTCCCCACTCCTTCTATTCCCCGACTCATCCACCCAGTAGATGTACCAAAGCATGGCATCTGAAGGAATAGTGACTTTACCTTTGGCTTTACCGAGAGGGATCAGTTGCCAGTTCCTTTCCGGACTCCGTTTCGCATCTGCGGTGTATGCCAGGTAAACTTCTTTCGGCGCAGGAGCAATCGAATACCTGGCCTGACTCCCCTTTTGGCTCAATTTAATTGAACTAATAAATTCGGCTTTGTTTTCCAATTGGGTACTGATAAAGTGGTCAATTTCCACAGGTTCAGCTCCGTGCAAATGACTGTGTTTCAGTTCCGGTATCATGGAATACTGCGCATTACTGGCCAGGTTCGCTGTTTTTTGCCAGTTTTCAACGAAATAGGCAAAATCATTGGTGCCGTTGATAAACAGCATGGGTACCCTTGCATGGGCCACATAACTGGAAGGATCCCATAGTGCTACCCAGCGTTGCGTCCCTTCCATGCCAAGGGAGTCAAACTGACCGTCCCAGGCGCTTCCTTCATGCAGGAAACCCGCTCCATATACCGGTACCGCCGCAGCAAACCGGTGGTCCACGCCGGCTACCAGGTTGGTTAGGTACCCGCCCCAGCTGATCCCGGTTAGCGCAGTCCGATCGGGGTCTACCTCTGGAAAGGAACGGATCAGGGAGTGGGCCCGAATGATATTGGATACGGAATGGAATTGCCATTGGGCGGTAAAGTCTTTGTCTAACCGGAAAAACTTGTGCTCGTCATCCTGCCGTGGGCCTCCGGCTGCGAGCCGGGTGCTTTTTGAACCCCAGGGGTTGTCTTGCTCCTCAGTGGGTAACGGCTGATTACCACTTAGGTCCATGGCAATGGCGGCGTATCCTCTTTCGGCCCATTCCTGTGCCCAAATTCGAAAGGCCGTCCCTCCCCCACCGTGAACCAGCACGATTCCGGGAAACTCCCCGGTTCCCGGATTTTTTCCATCCAATGTAGCCGGGCTGGCGTAGTACGCAAAAACCTCCGTCACCTTTCCTTCATATTCCTCACCGGTATAGATCAGTGACCAGACAGCATCGGTCTGATTTATCCATTCAAAATCGGGGGCTGCTGATAAGGTTGCTAAATCCCAGGGAATTCGCCCCTCCAGATCCGGCGGGAGAGCAAGTCCGGTTTGCGCAACTACAAGGCCCCGTAAAAGAAAGAGGGCTAAGCCGATTAAAATCGTGTTTTTCATGCTCCTGCTACTTTTGGGTATACAATTGCCCCTGTTCGGCATTCCCATTTTGTTTATTGGTAACCTGGAATAATTCATAGGTACGATTAAAAGCGTCCTGTCGAACCTTAAATCTATCGGAGAGTAGGCGAATTACGTTTTTTGACAGCCCTTTCTTATAATTCAAGATGTCCGAAACATGCCCCTTTGAAATCGCTAGCAATTGGGCAAGGTCACGCTGCTTCATATGATTATCCCCCATTAAGGATTTTAACAGTTGAATGGGATCAAGTTCCTCCAAAGTAGCGTGCGCTTCATCATACTTTTCAATTAAGAGTGTAATGGTCTCGATAAGGTCATGGAGTTCATCAGAAGGGTTTTCCCTGTATTCGTTGGTTAACTTTTCAAGGTCGCTACAATACATCCAGTATTGTTCTTCAGACCTTATGATAGTATAAGCTTTCATTCTATTATCATTAAACTAAAATCATCTACGATGTACTGCAAATTGTGCTTACATAATTTTGAATATGCAGCGTGTGTACCATACTTCTTTCTCCTTAAAGCGAAACCATACAATCAAAAAGACTTAAAACAACCATGATACCCATCCAATATCCCGTGCTTTTCTTTCCCACACAACCTGATACGATTTAAAATTCTAACCGCAAAACCATCTCACTAATACTCTCCGTTGTCGCATACACCACCCCTTGCTGATGCATAAAGGTGGTTTCCGGCGCATTGAGGTGTAGTTTTTCACCTTTCATATTCGAGACCGGTAAGCCCAATTCCTCAAATATCAGGCGGGTGGCGGCAAAATCCCAGATGCTGCCACCTCCCGTTTGTGGTCGGGGAAATTTAACATAGCAGGCATTGGCATGGGACAAGACACCCAAGGCATTCCGGACCGCACCAAAACCGATATGATCAACCACATCCCGGTAATTTTGGGCTTTTGCCCATTGCTTCATCTGTTCGGTAAATGCGTTAAAATAGTCGGCCGACTGCATGCTGCTGTCCATATAGATATGGAAGACCTTATCATCGCTTGAATTTCCTAATTTAAATGGCTGGCCATCTAGGACCACCCCTTCTCCCTTTATAGCGCTGTAACATTCATCCTCATCAGGTATATAGACTAGGCCGATTACAGGATCTCCGGATTGGGAAACGAGGGCAATGGAAACGGCATACCCCGGCCGCTGCTCCGTAAAGGGCAAGGTACCGTCTAACGGGTCAATGCACCAGAAATAGTCGGTATACAAACGGGATTGATCATCGGCTGCCTCTTCCGTCAGTACGCCCAGATCGTATTGGGCAATACCGGGCCGTAAATGTTCTAAAATAATTTCCTGCGCCTTAAAATCGACCTCGGTCACTAACTGGGAAGCCCTGGAATATCCCCCCTGCTTGTCCTGTAGGTCATGGGGTTGATCTACCTGCGATTGAATCATTTGCCCCGCTTTGATACTTGCTTTAATGGCACTTTGGCAAAGTGCGGAAAGGATGTTTTTGTTGAGCATTTAAACGTAATTTAGTTCTTCCAATACCGATCGTGTCAGTCGCTCGCTGTACCCATGCATCTTCCAGTGGCCGGCACTCCAGCCATCCAGAAAGCGGTACAAATCGGCCCAGGCGAAGGCGTATAACTTCGTCCACTCTTTTTTAACCAATTGAAAGTCAATGGATTTATCAAGTGCCATTTCAAGTGAATTAAAATAGTGGTTCAGCAATTCATCCTCATGTATTTCGCAGGCTTCTGCGGTAAAACAACTGCTGATAAAATAGGCAACATCTTTTATGCCACAGCCTTTTCCAACGTATTGAAAATCCACCGCTGCCACCTGGTCTTCCGGGCCGAAACAGAAATTTGCCAATTTGGCGTCGCCATGTACAAGGGTTTGAAAGGTAGCTTCATTGAGCCTTTGATCGATCAGCGAAGCAGCCTGCTTCAGGGGTATATGATTCATCTTTGCCAACTCATCAGGCCGGGTTTCTAAATGCCAATACGTTCCCATTTCCCAGAGGCCAATGGGCGGTACCTGCATAAATTTGGCATGAAAACGGGCCAGCCAGGTCAGGCAGTTTTTGGCTGCTGCCAAGGAAACCGTATCGGGTGTCAAACGTCTGGGAAAACCCAAGGCATTCAGGTCTTCCATGATAATCAACCGCGAACTTTCCTGTGTTTCCGCATGTAATAATTGAGGAACTTTACAATCTGGTCCCGTTAACCTGGCATAATGCTGGTACCAGTAGCTTTCCACGGCATAGGATTTGATTTTACGTTGATGGGACAAATCGGTATTCCAACCCCGGGGGTGTTTACCAGGCTGAGGTAATTGTATGTGCTTTACAATAACCGACGGATACTTCCCTCCTACTAATTTATAGCGTTTAATGGAGCCGTAACCACTCCATAAAGTCTGAACATGCGCGATCTCCCGGATGGTGGTGGCACCGGTACAATTAAGAATTTGGGAGGCTATTGGAGGCATGGATTTTTTGGCAATGTATGGTTATTGAGATGGGGTTGGCCTACGTAGGTTTCGGCAGCCTTCTCATGAGAGGCGATACCGGCATCAAATAAACTAGCGTAGCTGCTCTGTTAACAGCTCATCAGGATAGCTGCCGAAAGCCATAACTCGACAAGGATAAGTGACACATTGATTTTTTGCATGGAGCAGGTTATTGGATATTGCAAAATACGTTAAATCCGAACGAATGTCGGTTGACAAATGTAAAAAATCAACTTCCATTTTTCACAGTCCGGCATGACTTCCGATGGCATTCAATGGAAATAATTGCGCTGTTTCGGGTGAAACAACCGAAAAATCGTTATTTATTTACCGGCACAACAGCACCTTAGCTCCCTTCACATGCTTCTGTTTCAAGTCCATTATGGCTTTGTTGGCTTCTGTAAATGGATAGGTTTCTACTGCAGGTATAATCGGAATGGAAGCTGCCAGATTAAGAAATTCTTCTACATCTGATCTGGTAATGTTGGCTACTGTCTTTATTTCTTTTTCCATCCACAGATGATCCTGATAAGAGAGGTGCATAAGGGCTTCCTGGTCTTTGGATTCTTTTCGGATAGCATTGATCACCAGCCTGCCTCCGGGCTTTAGCTGCAGCAAGGACTCAATTGAAGTGGTCCAAACCGGGGTAGTATCAATGATGGCATTGAGCTTTTGAGGAGCTGTATCCGTAACTTTTCCCGCCCAACTGGCTCCCAGATCCATAGCAAACGCTTGCTCCTCTTTACTCCTGGCAAAAACAAATAAAGGGGAATTTGGGTACTGGTGGCGGGCCATTTTCAGAACCAGATGACCTGATGCTCCAAATCCTGTAAGCCCAAGCGTTTGTCCATCAGCAATGCCCGTCAGGTTAAGGGACCGGTAACCGATGGCACCGGCACACAATAATGGAGCAGCTTCAACATCGGAAAACCTGGATGGAATACGATAAGCAAATCGCTCGTCAACCACCATAAATTGGGCATATCCCCCGTTTTTATCCCTTCCTGTAGCCCTGAAATCAGGGCATAGATTTTCCAGGCCTACCAAACAAAATTCACATTGCCCACAGGCAGAATATATCCAGGCTACTCCTACTCTATCTCCATTTTTAAAATTTTTAGAGCCTTTGCCACATTTGTCTACCAAACCTACAACCTGATGACCTGGCACAATGGGGTATTTTTCAGGGGGGGTCCGGCCTTCAATTTCATCCAATTCCGTGTGGCAAATCCCACAACAACTAATTTTAATCCTTATTTCAAAATCTTTCGGTTCAGGTACCGGCATTTCTGCCAGTTCCAGAGGATGTGCCACTTCATCCAGATTTGAAATTCTATGTAGGAGCCAGGCTTTCATAAAGTTTAAAGGTTTATTTCAATTCAATAAGGCAATGATCTACCTAATCATACCTTCAATTTACAATAATAGATCCTAATGTGCTGGATTAGCTTAAATTTCTTCTATTAATAATATTGCCAAAGCAATATCATAGATGCAAATGATTTTTATCATTTAAAATTGTTTTATATCTAACTACCTTACTTTTTCTATTAACTGCAAGATTTATCATGTCTACCAATTGTATCCCTTTTTCATCCATCAAAAACAAAGACCTCCCCCTGGTAGGGGGAAAAAATGCTTCTCTCGGTGAAATGCTGGCAACACTTGCTCCCCTGGGCATTAAAATACCGGACGGATTTGCGGTTACAGCTGCAGCGTTCCGAACCTTTATCAAAGAAAATCAACTTAAGGAAAAGTTGGAAGCAGAATTGGCAACTTTGGATAATGAAACGCTGGACAACCTGCCAACCATAGGTGCCACTTGCCGGGAGATCCTGTCTTCAGGGAAAATACCAAAAGAAATAGAAAAGGATATCGCCGCTTCTTTTGAGGCCCTCCGGTCTGGCAATGAAATTTCAGTAGCCGTAAGGAGCAGCGCCACAGCCGAAGATTTGCCTACGGCAAGTTTTGCCGGACAGCATGATAGTTTTCTGAATATTGCAGGTCTGGACAACCTGCTGAAAGCCGTTCACCGCTGTTACATTTCCCTTTTCAATGACCGGGCAATCAAATACAGGATAGACAATGGTTTTGACCATATGGACGTGGCCCTGTCTGTGGGGGTTCAGCAGATGGTTCGCTCAGATAAAGGCAGTGCGGGAGTAATTTTTACCATTGACCCGGAGACGGGATTTCAAAACGTAATATACATCACTGCTGCCTGGGGATTGGGAGAAAACGTGGTGCAGGGAGCCGTAAATCCAGATGAATTTTTTGTTTTTAAACCATCCCTGGACAGCCAGAAAAAGAGCATCATCTACCGGAAGTTGGGAGAAAAGGAGAACAAGATGGTATATGCGGTAGGATCCGAAAAACCCATCATCAATGTTACCACCAGCCCCTCCGAAAGATCCGTTTTTTGCCTTTCAGACCAAGACGTACAGACATTGGCGGAATGGTCCTTTAGTATAGAAAAGCATTATCAAATGGCCATGGATATTGAATGGGCCAAAGATGGATTGAGCGGAGAACTATTTATCGTTCAGGCACGTCCGGAGACGGTGCATGGGAAGCGGGATGCCGTTTCCATTAAAGAATATACCTTAAAAACAAAAGCAACACCCATCTGCAAGGGAAAAGCCGTAGGGAGATCCATCGCCAGTGGCAGGGCCTGTATCGTCCAATCCCTGGCTGATGCCGGAAAAGTGCAAAAAGGAGATATCATTGTCGCAGACATCACCAATCCGGATTGGAATGCCATGCTGCGCAAGGCGGTATGTATCATTACCAACAAAGGAGGAAGGACCAGTCATGCATCTATTGTAGCCAGGGAATTGGGCATCCATGCCGTGGTGGGGACCTCTGATGCTACTGAAAAACTACATGACGGTCAAGTCATCACGGCTTCCTGTATTGAAGGGGATGAAGGCATGGTTTATGAAGGAAAGCTGGAATGGGACGAAAAGGAAATCAACGTAAGTGAAGTGCCGGAAACCCGTACCAGGCCCATGTTCATACTGGCTGACCCCCAGAAAGCGTTTGAGTTGTCTTTTTATCCCAATCAGGGCGTTGGACTACTTCGCATGGAATTCATCATCACCAACACCATAAGGATCCATCCGATGGCTTTGGTCAAATACCATGAACTCAGTGATAGCAATGACAAAAAAGCCATTGAAGCCATTACCCACCACTACACCAACAAGAAAACTTATTTTGTGGAAAAGCTTTCAGAATCACTGGCGATGGTCGGGGCAGCTTTTTATCCCAAGGAAGTTATTGTCAGGATGAGTGACTTTAAAAGCAATGAGTACGCCCAACTGATCGGAGGTAAAATTTTTGAGCCAAAGGAAGAAAATCCTATGCTGGGTTTCAGGGGTGCTTCCCGCTATTACAATGAGCGGTACCGGGAAGGATTTGGCTTGGAGTGTGAAGCGATACGGCTGGTCCGGGACGAAATGGGTTTGACCAACATCAAGGTCATGATACCCTTTTGCAGGACAGTGGAAGAAGGAAAGCGGGTTTTGGAAACCATGAAGGATTTTGGCCTGGAAAGGAGGAAAAATGGGCTGGAAGTTTATGTTATGGCCGAAATTCCGAGTAATGTGATTCTAGCCAAAGAATTTGCAGAAATATTTGATGGCTTTTCCATAGGTTCCAATGACCTGACACAACTTGTGCTTGGGATTGACAGGGATTCCGCCATCATCAGTGACCTGTTTGATGAGAATAATGAGGCGGTCAAACAAATGTTGTCCGATGTGATTCAGACCGCCAAAAAATCCGGAGTAAAAATTGGCCTCTGCGGTCAGGCCCCAAGTGACTATCCCGAATTCGCAGGATTTCTTGTGGCCCAGGGCATAGACAGTGTTTCTTTTACTCCCGATGCTTTACTCAAGGGGATAGAAAATATCAGTATTACCGAGCAAAAAGAAAATTTCAAAAAATAGGTTAATCATACCATTTACCCGAAAGATAAGGATGGCCCGAAGAATTTGCCGAGACTCATCTACCACTCTGGTCAAATGCTTTCTCCCTGAGGAGAAGGCCGGTACCTGGTGGGATGGGTAAGCCCATCAGTTGAATTGGTCAGTCCCCAATTTTATGCCTGCACAAAAAACCAAAGACCACGATAAGACCAAATATGCATGATCATGCTGATCTTAGCCTGAATTTTCGATTATTTTTGTACCTTGAAAAGGTATTAATTGCAAAACCATGAAAAAGAATATCCTTATTGGCACCGGTGTCATCTTGCTGATTTTTATTATCTGGGTGGTGTATGGATTGTTTATTGCCACACCGGTAAGTCCTCCTGCCACGGCTTCCTATAGTCACGGCGGGCTGGAAATCAGCATTGACTATTCCCAGCCATCCAAAAAAGACCGGATTATCTTTGGGGACGAAAGTGCCGGTGCCCTGCAGCCTTATGGGCAATACTGGCGGCTCGGTGCCAATGCAGCCACGGAAATCACCTTTAATCAGGACGTGACTTTCGGAGGCGAACCGGTAGCCGCAGGAACGTACCGCATGTATGCGGTGCCCGGGGCAGATGCCTTTGAAGTGATCCTAAACAACGAGACCGGCGTATTCTTTGGTGCAGCGGAACCGGATTACGAACGGGATGTAGTGAAAGTTCAGGCCCCGGTACAAAAAACCGATACCGTAGTAGAAACCTTTACCATAGACATCCGCTCCTCTGATAATGGTGCCACCATAGCGTTTAGCTGGGATGATGTTTCGTTTACCGTTCCGGTAGCCGGGCGATAATGAATGATTCAATTACCTTTAAAACGCTCATAAGTTCTTCCTCCAGCTTACTATTCGAAAAACGCAGCACTTTGATTCCATACGATTCCAGAATGGCATCGCTTTCCCGGTCTACCAACAAGCCTTCCTCGGTGTAATGAGCTCAGTAAAAATCAGATACTACTATATAAAAACAAAAAAAGGGAAACCAATAATTGATTTCCCTTTTTTTTAATCTTTCAAATACGACTATTCTACCAGCCAAATACGGGCATTAAAGTTATTACCACCATCTAACCGCGCGATTGCCTTTTGATAAGCCGCTTCATTTAAGCTTTGTTCCTCGCCCGGATACAAAAACCTAAGTGGCAGCTCGTTATTATTATTATTTTCACAGGCAGCATTCATAAACGGTATACCATCAAAGCTCATTCCGGATTCAAAATACCACCTTCTAAGCTCGAAATAAGGCTCTAATCCATTAAAGTAAAGTGCCTGCCATTTTTGCTCCCAGATATCATTCCTGTCTGTATAGGCTAAAGCGGGTTGATTGTAAAAATCATCAAAATCTTCCCAGCCGAATGCTTGGTAGTTAACCCGGTAATAGTCCATAGAAGCCTTGATACCATTCTGGTAATGGGGCTCTACTGCATCGTCTATCCAGCCCTTATCCGCTGCCTCTGCCAATAGAAACGCTACTTCTGCATAGGTTATTATCATGCCATTGGGATCTTCTAACCCCAATTCAGTAGCTGAGGTCTGGTTGGGATCGTCAAAAAACTGCGCTCCTAACCGAGACCCCGAGGTAGCACAGGATTCCCCTACTCCGTTATCAGCACCCGTAAAGGTAGGATTACTGTAATTGTCGTTATCCGGTCGTGCATAGCGGCTTAGTCGGGGGTCCATATTCTCATCCATGACCCCGAGCAAGGTACTACTTAACGCCACGGCATCGAAATCACCCGTTTTCAGGGGAAGCGTCGGAAATTGGTTTGGAAAACCAGTTAAATAATCCAGAATGACATTTTCATTATTTGAAGTAATTATATCCTCCTCAGCTACAATCTGTGCAAACTGAGTTCCTGCATCCGGAATCTGATTATTGGCAGTCATGAGGAGTCGTAGACGTAGGGAATTGCAAAATCGTATCCAGTGATTGGCATCTCCGCCAAGCAAGATATCGCCTGAACCAATCACCCCGTTTCCGGAAGCTAAAAGCGT
Organism: Cyclobacterium sp. SYSU L10401; assembly: GCF_010993705.1. Classification (GTDB taxonomy): domain Bacteria; phylum Bacteroidota; class Bacteroidia; order Cytophagales; family Cyclobacteriaceae; genus Cyclobacterium. The sequence continues at coordinate 583,369 of NZ_WOFO01000003.1, forward strand.
ATTGGCCCTTGACAGCTCATCAAGCAGGTCGGCGTAAATATCCTCTTGTCGATCGTATTCAGGAGTAAATTCAGAATCAAAGCCATTGATGGCACTGGTATAGGGAATATCTCCGTAAGAATTCGTTAGGTTTGAAAATATCCAGGACTTTAACACAATTACCGCTCCTTCCAACACCTCATTCCCATCTTCGACAGCTTTTCGTTCGATCACCACGATATCCGTAAGGCTTTTGTAAAAACCTTCCCAAACGGTTGGGAACGCATTCCATCGATAATCATCAACTTCCGTACGAAGCGTCTTTGCGGTCAGCTGTGCGATGTTGTTCCCTAATAGAAAGGATTCGGTTACATGCGTATTCACGCTCTGCCGGATGGCTGATGGCAACAGTACGTTTGTTGACACCTCTGCAGGTTCGTTGGGATTTTCGTTCATTTCTTCAAACTTCTCACAGGAAACAGACAGTGTCAGTAGTGAGAAGGCAAGGATTATATATTTCAATTTCATGTGTTTATATTTTTTTTAGCGGTCATAACTTGTCCCGAGTATCGGGATGGAATCTCGCACCTGCCTGCCGGCAGACAGGTGTTTGATAGTCATCCCATTGTGTGACGATCTCGTCATGCCTGCCTGTCCGGTAGGCAGGCTCGATTTCATGCTTTTTTCTTTTTATGTTCTAATTACTGGCCAGCTTTTTAAAAGTCGAGATTTATGCTAAAACCATAGCTTCTGGTGGATGGCAGCTGCGTGCTCTCAAACCCATTCACGAACATTCCATTCCGAATGGAGAACGTTTCCGGATCAATGCTTGGAACATCGGTAAATAACAAGAGATTTCTGCCTATAAAGGAGACACTCGCTCTGGGAATTCCTATTTGATTTGTTAGTGATGTTGGAATTGCATAACTGATACTCAGTTCCCTCAATTTCACATAGGTAGCATCATAGGTGGCCGCTTCGATATTATCTCTGTTAAAACCATTACCATAGTATTGGTAGAAATAACCTGTGTACTGCGCTCCTCCCGAAGGTACAACCACATCATTTTCAGCGAGTTCTTCTGTTTGAAAGGACCCATCTTCATTGACGAAAGCTCCGTCTCCGTTACCGTCTGTCCAGTTCCAACCCGGTCCCACAACACCACCGGCATTTTCCAGCGTGTAGACCGGATTGCCATCGCTGTCGTAAGCTACTGAATGGACTCTTCGTCCTTCCAATGTGGACAACGGCAGGTTAGGATCGTCATTATTGGTAATGGCCCCACTGGTACCATAAAGTGAATGGGAGCGGGAATATATTTTACCCCCTATTTGTCCATCGAAAAGAACGTTCAACGTAAGGTTTCTGTAGGTAAAACTATTGTTAATACCAATTCTCCAATCGGGCTGGAAGGAGCCTGCAGATACTTTTTCATCAGTCATCATGGGAATACCATCCTGATGGATGATACGGCCATCAGGCCCCCGTTCAAAGCCAAGTCCGTATAGCTGCCCCAGCAATTTGCCTTCTTCGGCTACAAACTCAAGGTCAGAACCTCCTTCGTCGCCTGGGAATAAGTCTGCTATTATCGAGTACCTCCCACCGCTTATGATATCGGGTAGCGATTCAATGACGGATCTATTTCTTCCAGCATTTAACATCACATCCCATTTAAGGTCTTCATTATCAATAACTCTACCCGCAACAGTTAATTCGATTCCCTTATTGCTGATTTCCCCTCCGTTGGTCCTATAAAATTCAAAACCACTGGTCTTGGCAACCGGTAAATCTATTATCTGATCAAAGCTTAACATTTCGTAATAAGTCAGGTCTACTCGAAGTCTACCTTCAAAGAATCGGGCATCTAACCCGGCTTCCCACGCCTGTGTACGCTCTGGCTTAAGATCCGGATCAAAGAAAATAATATTGGTGGTGTATGCGGTTTGTGAACCAAAAGCAGGTTGTGGCGCAAAGGTATTTCCAAAAGAGTAAGGAGGCGCACCGTTCCCCACCTCAGCAAAAGATCCTTTTAACTGCAAAAATGCAAATTGTCGGGAGATGTCGAGTAAGTCGGAAAGGACGGCACTTACAGCTACAGATGGATATCCAAAGCTGAAATTAGAGCCCTCAAGACCTTCCATCGGATTTACCAGCGTGCTATTCCAATCGTTACGGAAAGAGGCTTCTAGAAACAGGCTGTTTAAATAGGACAAGGTTGTTGTTCCAAACAAACTATTAATACCAGTTTCAGTCTTCTGAGATTCTACTAAAACACCTGATCGAGCATTTGCTAAGGTGTAAATGCTCTCCGTGTCACCAAATTCGGCTAGTTCAGGATTGTTGGCTACCAGAAAATTTGCATTTTGTTTCATAATATTGCCCCCAACACTTACATCCAGGTCAAAATTTGATAAATTGTCGCGATCCGTGTTGTAGGTGAATAATAACTCAGCGTTGGTCTCGCTAAAAGAAACTTCATCTTCCCGGTAACTTCCTCTTAAAACACCTTTAGTTGACGGTGCCCTACGATATTGTCTTTCTTCATCCAATACATCCGCTCCATATCGGAACCGTCCTGAAAAGTTTTTTGAAAAATCGTACTCTGCTCTCAGGTTGGTGATGAAGCGATTGCTTTTAAATGAATTGGTATTTTCCTTCGCAACTAACCAAGGGTTATTTACCCAAAGATCCTCCACATAGCGCTGTTGTACGCCTGGAACTTCCCAGTAATTTTTCAGATCATTGATCTCCACCTGCCGCGGATACCATAACCAACCGTACATGATGGAAGATGATTCATCATAGCCAGCATTGGGCACATTATCAGAATTTGATGCTACATACATGGAATTCACCCTTATTTTTAAGCGATCGTCCAGTAATCTCCTGCCAATGCTCGCTTGAAGTGTATTTCTATTCAAGTTGGTATTGGGCGCAATGCCTTTGTTTCCCAGGTTGGTATATGAAAACCGTGAATCGCCGTTTTCATCTGAGTTATTTAGCGCAATATTATTAATGGAGGTGATTCCTGTTCTAAAAAAGTTGCGAATATTATCGGGTGCCGGTGTAAAGGGAACGGGTTCACCATTTGAATTAAACTGCTTAATAAGCTGTCCGTTCATTCTTGGGCCCCAATTTTCACCGTATGCTTCATACGATTCATTGGGACCAATGTAGTTCGAACCATCGACGTAGCTATATTTACCGTCCGCACCAAACCCATATTCATTTTGAAAATCAGGTAATCTTAGGATGTTTTCAAACGTAGTGCTTGAGTTAATTTCAACACCCATTGGCGTATCGGACCCCTGCCCGGTTTTGGTCTCAATAAGAATTACTCCATTTGCTGCCCTACTTCCATAGAGCGCGGAAGCGGCAGGTCCCTTCAGAACATTAATGGAAGCGATGTCGTCGGAATTTACTATTTGTGACGCATTCCCAAAATCAATGGTTGTGGAGCCATTTAACCCATCGTCAAAGCTGTAAAGATCGTTTGTGATCGGCATCCCATTCACAACAAACAATGGCTGGTTATTTCCCAATAAAGAAGCTGCTCCCCGTATAGTAATGTTCGCAGAAGCAGTAGGACCGTTTCCGCTTCCCGTTATGTATACGCCAGATAGCTTACCGGAAAGTCCATTTATTGGATTGATCGCTTTTACAGTGGCTAAATCCTCACCATCTAATCGTTGAACGGAATATCCAAGTGCTTTTTCCTCTCTTTCTACTCCCAAAGCCGTTACCACAATTTCGGTTAGCCCGGTAACATCCTCCTTTAATACGACGTCAATTTGGTTTTTGGTCCCCACATCTATTTCCTGCGAATCAAATCCAATTGAACTAAAAACAAGAACGGCATCAGATTCGTCTATCTCAATTTTATACTTTCCATCAAAATCTGTAACGGTCCCTTCTGATGTCCCTTTTAATAGTACCGTCACTCCTGGTATTCCAAACCCTGTTTTGTCAGTAACTACCCCTGAAACCGTTGTCTGGGCATGGGCAAAAAAAGGCAGTGAAAAAAGGACCATCGTACAAAAGACCTTCGTCAATTTGTTTAGGTTTTTACTCATAAAATTAGTAGTTGTTTTTTATAATTAATAGATTTTTTGATTGAGGGGGACAAAGGTAACATTTTAATCCAGGTGCCCTCAAGGTGGAAAACTTACCCACCTAAACTAATTAATTAGATAAATAGAGAGGAGAAATATTGATCAGGTTTCAGAGTGTATTCTAAAAGAAGTATTTCGAAATTTGAGGAAATTTTAATGAAAAAATGGTTGGAAGAACGATGAAAGCTTTTTACTATTGCCACCTATACAAAATAACTGATATTTTATTATTTAACATGCTTTCCTTGCTATTTCACCCTCATTTCTCTCATTTTTTGTTTAGTTTACTTAATTCCATTTAAATTGTTTACATGAATAACCAATTTTGTGTGTCTTGTTTACAAATAGAAGCATTTTAAGACTTAAATTCCATTTGCCTAATCTTCTCCCGTATAGGTAAAATTGTAAAACGAAGCGGTATTGGAGGACGGACTGCCCGAGGAACTGGCATAAGGTCCCATGGTCACTCCGACGAAGCCACCGGCTACACGGGTACTGAGGTATTCTCCTTCTTTGAAATCATACAAGGGCAGCCAATCTTCGTTCTGCTTCATCGCAAAACGATACGCTGGCATGTCAAAATCTACTTTCAGGGTTACCTTATCCTGCGCCCCATCCAATTCCTGCGCTGCCAGGACCTCGTATTCCTTCGCTTCGTTGGCTTTCAGTACTTGCACCACTGGCTTGCCGGCTGTATTTTGGCTCATGCAGAGCAACAGGTGATGGGTCTCGTTTTGGAAAAGTAACAAGCCGGCTTTTTCGTTTGGATTCCGGGCATTAAAGGACATTTCCAGTGTGGCCTGCCCTTTATTATGTTGCTGCCTTCTGCCGATAAAACTGGGATTGGAGGTTCCAAACACCGTTTCCGGCCTTACTTGAGAGGTGAGCGTTTTTTCCTCAATGCGATGCCATTTGCTCGTTGGCACACGGATGAAAAACCAGTAATCCGCCAATTTTTCCTTATCGAAATCATCGGAAATGGTAAAATTTCCGGAGAGCGGAAAATGGTCTTCAAATGTGTGTTCAGGCAAATCAGGCCTGGGGTATTGGTATTGCACTTCTTCGTAATCAGGATTAATGATGGGCCAATCGTCATCGGTCCATTTCACCGGAGCTAAAAAAGTTTCCCTTCCAATGTTATAATGATCCTCGGTATCATAGGGTCTGGTGGCGAGAAATACCGCCCACCACTCGCCATTTTTAGTTTCTATCAGATTGGCATGACCCGTAGCTGATATGGGATTCGGCCGGTTCGGGTCCAAATGCCGCTGGGTCAAAATGGGATTGTCCTCGTATGGAATAAAGGCTTCATTGAGGTCTCGGGTTCTGAAAATTACCTGGGAGTGGTTGACGCTGGTCCCTCCTTCTGCTGCGCAAAGGTAATAGTAGCCCCTGGTCTTAAAAATATGGGGACCTTCTATCCATACGGGTTTTTCATCTATGTTCACACCGCCGTTCACGAGTACCCGGTCTTCCCCCACTGTTTTCAGGGTTCCAAGGTCAAACCCGATGATCCGGATGGTTCGATGCCCACTGTAAAGCGGGCGGTTATTCGGGGCGTCTCCATTGTATATAATATAGGAATTGCCGTCATCGTCAAAGAACAAAGAAGGATCTATGCCCCGAACAGCAGGCAACCAGATGGGCTTGCTCCAGGGTCCCTCAGGGTCGGTGGCTGTTACCACAAAATTACCCCCTTTGCCTACCAGGGTGGTCAGCATGTAAAACACCCCATCATGGTATTGGATGGTAGGGGCAAATATTCCCTCGGAAATACCCAAACCTTCTACATCCATCTGCTCGGGTCGGTCCAGGATATGTCCTAGCTGTCTCCAATGCACCAAATCTTTACTATGGAATAAGGGTACTCCGGGGAAAAAGGAAAAAGTGGAATTGACCAAATAAAAATCTTCCCCCACTGCGTAAATACCCGGGTCTGGAAAAAAACCGGGGAATATAGGATTGCTAAAGGTTTCCTTACTTTGCTCCTGGCCCCAAACGGAGACGGCCGAAAAGTAAAAAGCGGCACTCAGTATTAAGGGCAGTAGTATCAGTCGGTTAATTTGGATTGGATTTTTCTTCATGGATTTACTGATTATTCATGATTTCAATTAATGCATGCACGATAGGCTTCGCCTGATACTCCCTGTCAAAAAGCAGTGGATAATCCGTTCTACCCCGGACCGGCCAATTGTTTTTCCAGGACTGGGCATCTGCTGCACCCCAGGTGGCTACACGGCTGATTTTATCGGCATGTTTCAGAAACAATTTGAAAAAATCCAGGTAGCGTTCGGTGAAAGCGGCATTCACCTCATCTGGCAACCCCTTTGTATAAGGGTTGAACTTTTCCTGATAGGCCCTGGTATCGGAAATTTCTGCTCCTCCCTCATTCCCGGGGGAAGGCAACACACTCAGATCCAGTTCTGTCACCATCACCCTTACCCCAAGAGCTGCAAAAGTGGTGATGCTTTTTTCAAACTCATCCAGAGATGGGTGATGCATCCCCACATGTCCCTGCATGCCAATGCCATCAATTCTTAATCCATTCTCCTGTAAAGCCTTCACCATTTTGACTACTCCACTCCTCTTACCGGCATTGGCCATGGAATAATCATTGTAGTACAATGCCGCCTCCGGGTCGGCCTCATGGGCATATTGAAAGGCTAGTTGAATAAATTCCTCGCCCAGAATCTCGTAAAACTTGCTTTCCCGGTAGGATCCATCGTCAAGAATGGCTTCATTGACCACATCCCAGCCATGAACCCGCCCTTTGTACCTGCCCACCACGGTTTTTATGTGACTTTCCATGCGTTGTCTTAAAACATCCGGGGAAACATCATTGCCCTGTTTATCGGTAAAAAACCAGCGGGGAGCCTGAGAATGCCAGATCAAGGTATGTCCTATGATGTGCATGTCATTTGCTTCTCCAAATGCCACAAAAGCATCTGCCAGATCAAAGGTAAACTCCCCCTCCTGGGGCTGCAGGCGTTCGCTTTTCATCACATTTTCCGGGGTGATGGAATTAAACTGCGTTTTAATCAGCGCTACCTCCGCTTGATTTTCCCCGCTAATTTGACGGCGATTCATGGCCGTCCCCATATAAAACTTCCCATCAAACAGCTCCTTCAGTGACTGGGCAGCCCCATCCGTGGGGCTATTAGCGTTGGTTTGCGCGTGTCCTCCCCAACTTAATAGTACTGCGATTGCAACTAAGATTACTTTCATCGTCTTTTCTAGTAAAAGATACCATCAAAGAATTTCCTCATTTCGGCTGCATAAGGCTGGCCATAGCGGGCAAAAGTGGCTCTGGTCTGCGCATCCGGCTTCCAGTCGAAAAAAGCATGGCCTGCACCCTCTACCTGTATGTAGCTGACCTTTTGCCCCTTATCCTGAAGGACCTCTACATAAGATTGAACCATCTCATGCGATATAAGCGGATCCTTCGTACCACGAACTATGAAATGAGGTATTGCCCGCTTCTGGAAAGAAGGCACATGCCTGATGGGGGAAACCGCATCCCAATATCCGCAATCTGTCTGCTCCATAAATCCTTTAAAATCAACGGCATCGGAAGGTCCATAGCTAGGAGCTGCTGCCTTTATGGCCCTGCTGATTTCCTCTTTTACCTGATCTATTGATTTGGTTGGAGGAATATAGCTGGGCATAAACTCATACAGCCCCTCCTGCTCTCCAAAGCCGCCATTTCCAATATGTGGACCGAGTAGCGCCGCTGCTTCTGATAAATGGCCACCGGCACTGTCGCCGGTTACCGCTATTCGTGTGGGATCGGCACCGTATTCCATGGCATGTTCCTGAATATGGGCAATGGCTCCAAATACATCTTCTATGAGCTGGTGCATGTGGTTGGGTGTAGGATCTCCATCCAGTTTATTGATCCAGCGGTAGTCTATACTGAATACAACGTATTTTCCTTCTTTGACCAGCTCCCGAGCCAGTCCACGCATGATGTCTTCGTTATTGGAGGACCAGCCTCCGCCGTGGATGATGACGATTGCCGGAAGTTGTCTGGCTCCCTTTGGGGAATACACATCGTATTTCAAGGGTTTCACGCCTGGTTGGGCATATACTACATCCTGAATCACCTGAATATTCTCCGCCAGGAAATTTTCGACAAAAACGGCCCCCAGAGTCATGTCCTTTGTCACTGTTAGGGTAACTTCGGAGGAAAAAAACTCATGACTTGTCGTTCCCCACATGCCTCCTTTTACCGTGTAGTAAATGGCATCCAGGCTATAACCTGAAGCAGGACTAGCTTTGATGGTTAACGCCGTCCCCGCTTTTACCATTCCGTCGGGAGAAATTTCCGGCCTTATACTGAAAGACCCGTTTTCCGCAGGTCTAAGGGTCACCTGGTAGCTGTCTGCTGAATTATTGTCGGTGGCCGCTTTCTGATTCGTTTTTGCCATCAATCGTGGAATTAGAGTCATCAAGAAAATTAAAAATACTACTGAAGAAAGTCGCATAGTGAATTTATTCAGTACGTATAAATATTTTTTTACCATATCTTATCTATACAGGAACAAGTTTATCGTAATTATTATTGGTTAGAATAATTTTTATCCCTATTTTCATAATAACACCTTCCATTTTTGATTATGTCGGACGCTATTTGGATTGCCTTTATTGGATTTTCCGGTGCCGTCATAGGCTCTCTGGCCACCCTGGCAGGAACCTGGTTGGGGCATTACCTGAAACAAAAAACAGAGACCAAAAAAGACCAGCCCAGAAAAGACTTGCTTTTAAATTTGCTAAATGATAAAGCACACGAATGGCGGGAATTGAATACCCTCCAGCATGTGATCGGTGCCGATGAAGCCACTACCAAGCGGCTATTGATTGAAATTGGCGCCCGGGCCTCCGAAGATGGCAAACCTATCTGGGCCTTGATAAGCAGGAAGCCATTACCCAGGAAACCCTAGCCGCACTAATTACCCGCTTTGATATATGCCCAACCTTGCTCCTGCTTAATGATGATTTCTGCCAGTGCCGAAGGAACGGTAATCACGCCGGATATCAGGTCATCTTTACTTGCGCCGGCCCTGCGCATGGTATTTTCACAGGCAGCGAAGACCACACCACGGCTGAGCAGGTCTGTAATACTTTCTTTTACCTGGCTTTGTGCTTCAAGAAGAAACGGCAGGGCTTTTCCATGACAGATCACCTCAATTTCTGCATTGGGCAGTGCCCTCAGGATGTTATTGAGTTGGCCTATGGCTTGTTCCTGGTCGGCAGGCTCTCCTTTAGTAACCTGAAATACAACCCGGTGGACTTCCTGATCCACCACCTGTGCCTGAAGCAGAAATGGGCTGGAAAGCAATACTAAAAGCAATATTGAACGAACAAATAGTTTCATAAATCTATAATTTTGTACGAATATACAGCTATTTTCCAAAATTATGCGGATACCTCTTCCTGCTTTTCTGCGGGTTTAACAGCCTGAACCAAATCTTCAAAGATCATGTACAGGCAAGGTACGATCACCAAAATAATGGCGGTGGCAAAAATGATCCCAAACCCCAGGGAAATGGCCATTGGAATCAATTGCATGGCCTGGCTTGAACCTTCAAGTATGATGGGGGTTAGCCCGCCAAAGGTAGTCAGAGTAGTCAGAACTATAGGCCGGAAACGACGTACGCCTGCCTCATGTATGGCCTCATAAGCTGAAGCATTGACCCGGTGTTTATTGGCATAATCGATCATGATAAGGGAGTCGTTTACCACCACCCCGGAGAGGGCAATTACTCCCATCAGGCTAACCAGGGATAAATCATAGCCCAATAGAATGTGTCCGATCACGGCACCGACTATTCCAAAAGGGATGGCCATCATGATGACAATGGGCTGGGTATAGCTGCTCAGTGCTACTGCCAGCAAGCAGAAAATGAGCAACATGGCAATGATAAAACCCGACCACAAGGCTTCAGTAGATTCCCGCATTTCTGCCTGACTCCCTTCATACGTCCAGGCAATACCCGGAAAATCCGCCCTTAATTGAGGTAAAACCTGTTCATTGAGTGCATTAAGTACCCTGGTCTGTGCAGCAGGAGGCTCCACATCCATGCCTACATTTACCACCCTTTTGCCATCACGACGGTTGATATTGGTAAAGGTTTCCCCTTCCCTGATGCGCACTACGTCCAACAAAGGTACGGCCGTGCCATTGGGTGCCAGGATGATAAATTCATCCAGGTAGTCCATATCCTTCCGTTCTTCCAATGGCAGCTTCACACGAACTTCAAATTCGTTGATTCCGCGAAGCTGTCGCATGGCCAGTGCACCAAAAAAGGCATCCCTGATTTGTTGTCCTACTATATTGGGTGTAAGGCCCAGGTTACGGCCTTCCGGTAGCAATTCAAAGCCCAGCTGAAGCTTGCCTTTATTGTAATTGTCGCTAACATCCCGGGTTTCGGAAAAGGCCTCCACCCGTTCCAGAAACTCCCTGCTGGCCCGTTCCAATACTTCGATATCCGGATGACTCAAATCCACGCTGATATCCTGCCGCGCACCACCCGGTCCGCGCTCAGCTTCAAAATTAATCTGATCTACTCCTTTGATGTCCCCGATGTTTTCCCGCCAGAGCGCTATCAGTTCCTTGACGCTCATGTCTCGCTGGTCAGGTGGTTTCATCACAATTTCCACATCAATAAAGTCTTTTCCCCGAACATTGGTTTTAACCCCTTCGGCAACCTCATAAAGATTATGGGTTTCAAACATGTTCCGGGTATTTGTAGTGATTTCTTTAGCTATTTTTGCTGCCTGGTCATTGGTGGTGCCTACAGGAAGCCGAACCGCCGCCTCGATTTCATCTGCGGCTACCTCCGGCATGAGAACCATGCCCATGTGGTCGCTGTACCCGTAGCCGCCCACCAGTATCAAGAGGGAAATGGCTGCAGAAAAAGTAAGGTAGCGGTTTTTCAGGCAGAGGTCCAGAAATGGCTTGTAGTAACGATTGATAAAACGATTAAAGCCCGCAGCAATAGTTCCCTGCCATTTCTCCAATTTCAAAATCCAGGCATGTTTGGAGCCTTTTGGCGCTTTGTTAACGTGGGATGGCAATATAAACAGCGCTTCGAATAAAGAAACAAAGAGCACCACAATCACCACTACAGGTAGCGGCCACCAATATTTGCCGGTTTCCCCGGGAATAAAGAGCAATGGAACAAATGCCATTACCGTCGTCAGTATACTGACAATTACCGGTTTGGAAACATCTTTGGCACCAAGGATCGCGGCATCCATGTAGGAATATCCTTTTTGACGGTATTCGTAGATGTTTTCTCCGACCACAATGGCATCATCCACCACGATCCCCAATACAATCAAAAAGCCAAACATGGAAATCATGTTGATGCTGATTCCAACAGCAGGCAGAAAAATAATGGCTCCTACAAAGGAAATGGTCATGCCCATCATTACCCAGAAAGCCAATCGGTATTCCAAAAACAGTCCCAGAATTACCAATACAATCACAATGGCCATCAGTCCATTTTCCGTCAGCAGGGAAAGCCGCTCGCGGAAGTCTTCGGCCCGGTTGCTTTCAATCCGAACCTGAACACCAGGTGGCAGGCTGGGCTTAAATTCTTCCAGAATATCCTTGACGATAACTTCTATATCAAGGGGAGATTGATTGCCTATCCGGAATACCTCCAGGTCCACCGTGTTCTGCTGTTCAAATTGACCATGAAAACCCACTTCCTCAAAGCCATCCCTAATGGAGGCGATATCTCCCAATGTGACGGTGGAACCGGATTCTGAAGAAATGATATCAATATTGGCAAATTCCTCGGCTACCAGTTTCCGCTCTTCCATGCGCAGCAAAATTTCTCCGGAGAGGGTTTCAATGGAACCAGCCGGAATATCCCGGCTGGAATTTTCAATCAGGTCGGCCACTTGCCCAAGGGTAAGGTTGTATTTCAGCAGGGTATTTCGGGGGATTTCCACATGGGTTACAAAGTCAGGTACATTGCCGATCTCCACCTGGGTGATTTCATCATCGCTTAAAAACCGGGTACGCAGCCTCTCGGCAAGAATACGTAAAGTCCAGACATCTACATCTCCATAAATCCCCACCTGCATTACATCCATTTGCTGGTTTTGAAGGATGATTTGAGGCCTTTCTATATCGTCAGGAAAGGTTTGAATCCGGCTAACTGCCTGGTTGATGTCCTGCAAGGCTTTCATGCGATCGGTACCGGGGATCAGCCAGATTTCTACTGTTCCGGAACCTTCATTGGCCGAGGAAATAATTTCTTTGATACCTTGTACCTCTCGAACCGTTTCTTCTACCGGAAGCACAATGCCCTGTTCCACTTCTTCCGGAGCTGCACCGGGATATACCACGGATATTTCCACAATGTCCAGCTGAAACTGGGGAAAAACTTCCTTCTGGATATTATACATGGTATAAAATCCACCAGCAAGAAGAATAACCATCAGCAGGTTGGTGATAATCGGTCTTCTGGCCATAAAGGCTATGGCACCATTTTCGGTATCGGGCTTGGTTTGGTCCTTCATGGTTTTGGTTTTTTAATCTTCATCCAGGCGTAGCGGCGATCCGCTTACTACGGTGGCTAAATCAGTTGCCACTACTTGCTCGTTGCCTTCGAGTCCCTTATCAATATAGGCATAAACCCGATCTTCAAATAGAATGTTTACTTCCCTAATATCCAATTCCCCCTCCTGGAAGACCCAAACGGTATTTCCAGGTCTTATGTATTGGCGGTCTAGGCGGATTACATTTTCCAGTGTACGGGCTTCAATCTGCACTTCTACAAAGGTACCAATGATAAGTGGGGGTGTGTCAGGGTCCGGAGCCCTGCGCATCAACGGATCTTTCACACTAATGATTACCCTTGCCAGCCGCGTTTGGTTATCCAAAGCACCTACCAGACGGGATACCTGCCCTTCCCTGAATTGTCCGGGTTCCCAGGCCGCAGGATGCACGATTTTGACGGCAGCCCCGGACCCATCGGTTTGTTCTCCCACATCCAGCCAATTGACTTTAGACAGCGGTACGTTAGCCACTACCCAATACTCATCTATGCCAACTAACCTTCCCAGGTCCGACCCGGGGGCTATTTGTGAACCGAGATTAACATTTCGGGAAAGGATATGGGCATCGAAGGGTGCCCTTATACTGGACCTTTGTAAATCCAGGTTGGCTTGATTCACAGCCGCTTCGGCAGCTGCCACATTGGCCTTTGCTGCCTCCAGCTGAGGCTTTCGCAAGACCAGGTTCCGGTTTTCCGGAGAAAGCTCATCCCCGATGAGTTCATAATCCTTCTGAGCCACATCCTGCCGGCCCAGTTCCACCTCATAGTCTGATTGGGACAATGCCAGGTCACTTTTCCGTAGCATGAGGGTATTTTCAAAATCCGCAGGATTGATCTGAAGTAGCAAATCGCCCTTTTTCACATAGGCTCCGGGAAGAAATTGAGAGGCAATTTGAGTGACCTCACCCCCTACCTGATTGCTCAGAGAAATATCTGTAGCCGGTTGAACAATCCCCGTGGCCACCACCGAGGGAGTGAAATCTCCTCTTTCAGCCTCCACTACATCCACCAGCATGGCGGTGGTTTTAGAGGCCCCCTCCATTTCGGCTTCCGGTGCTGTCCAGATAAAAATCATGACTATCAGACTGCAAATGGCTAATAATCCCAGGCTGATCCATATGGTTTTCTTTTTCGTCATTTGTCGGGATTTTATTTTAATTCAGGTTAAATTTTCCCCCATTTTCAATAGGTGTCTCAAATCCGCCAGCCAAAGCACGGTAAAGCGCTAGCCGAAACAAAAGCAGATTCAGTTCGGCATTGACCAGGTCTCTTTTCAATTGCTGCATTTGATCCAGGCTGACCAGTACATCCAGGTAAGCGATGGATCCGTTCAAATATTCTACCCGCAATTGTTGAAAGGCCCTTTCTGCCAGATCCAACTGATTTTCCAGGTAGCCGATACGATCTTTTTGAAGGTTTTCCCTAATCATGGCATCCTCAACTTCCTGAAGGGCTTGCAAAACCGTTTGTCCATAAAGCTGCACCTGCTGGTCCCGGAAAAATTCTGCCTGCTCCTTTTCCGCATTTAACCTACCGCCATAAAACAGCGGCATCAGCAAGCTGCTGGTGATAGATGCTGCTTGCGACTCTACCAGGTTGGTGAGTGTATTGGATCTCAGGGCACCTGTAAAATTAAAGCTCAGCCGGGGATAGGTATTGCTGATGGCTACCGCTACCTCCCTATCTGCGGCTTCCAAACGATTAAAGCTACTTTGGACATCAGGGCGCCTGTTGATCAATTCCATGGGCAACCCTGCATCCGGCATAGGACTTAATTCCGGAAGTTTGCCATCTTGTGGAAGGTTAAGACTACCCGGTACAGCACCCAGTAAGACTGCCAATCGGTTTCGAAGGGTTTTCACTTCTATTTCAATGGCCGTTGCCTGTTCCTGAGTGTTTTGAATCAGTTGCTCCTGACGTAAAATATCGACTCCCCTGACCTGCCCACTGGCAAACCTGACGCGGATCAAAGCTAACACCTGCTCGTTGTATTCCGTTTGTTCCCGGATCAGGTCCAGCTGCTCCTGGAAAGCTTGCATGGAAAACCAGGTGAGTGCTACCTCTCCGGCAATGCTGATGCCCAAGGTCCGGTAATCGAGAAAAGTAGCTCTGAGCCGGCTTTCTGCTGCCAGTTTACTCTGTTTTACCCTGCCCCAAAGGTCCACTTCATAGCTGCTTCGTAGGGATAATTGCGTATTTTCACCACCCACGAAATCAGGAACCGGCCGACTGGCACCTCCCTGAAGCTCTAAAAATACCTGGGGCACCCTTTCAGATGCGATGATGGCCACATTACTGGCTTCCTGTGCTACCTGATACCAGGAACCTCTTAATTCCAGGTTATGCATTAAAGCACTATCTACCAAAGCATTCAAGGTAGAATCCCCAAAAGAGGACCACCATTCCTCCTCAAGATCAGCCTCACCAGTAGGTAGGGTATAGTCCTCAGGGACCGAGACGGGAAGATCCGTAGTGGTCACTTTATTCCCGCAAGATGAGGCTATTCCCAGAAAGAGTAGGAGTATTATAATTGGAAGACCAGGCAAAGGCTTTTCCTCTTTAATTGAAGTAAAAAACAATGTTGACCGTCGTTTGTAGGGCAATGGAATATTATTTTTTTATGAAGTTAGTAAAAAACACCAGGTAATCATAACATTGTTTTTCATTCCTTATCCTCAAAAAAACCTTCTATCCGGCTCCGAAAGGGTTCTGAAAGAACAGTCATTTTCCTGGATAGAAGAAACATTATTAACCGGGCATTTTTGAAAAGTAAGGCCACATTCTGAAGGAAATTTGAATTTCATATCATCTATGCATCCCATTTTTCTCAGAATGCGGGTAAAATCAATCCACTTACCAGATTTCCAACAAGAAGGATATGCTTCCAAATTTTTAGCCTCCCTTTCCGATAGCGACTTTAATAATTGCTGTTAAATATTTACCTTACCCTAAAAAATTTGCCATGAAACCCAAATACCTGCGATTGATCCCTTCAAAAATCCTATTCCACTCACTTGTAATATTGCTTGTTAGCTGTAGCTATGGGCTTTTTGCCCAGGATGCAGTGTCTTCCGGAGCATTCATTACCGAACCTCCTACCCTTTTGAACCTGGGATTTGAGTGGAAAAGCCATTGATGAAGGTATTCCTATCCCCAATATAAACACGGACCATAATGGTGAAGCCCCTGATTTGGGTGGCATCGAAGCAGGAGATCCCCCTCCGGTTTACGGGCCCAGGGGATTGGATGAGCAGGTCTGGTATAGATAGGCTTTGATTTATAAATAGGCTTCCCTGATGAAGAAAATAGAGAAAACTATTCTGCCGGCTTGTGTCTACCGTCCTTGTATGATTTTCGGGTTTAACGTATTGGTTTTTTGAGCACTTCCAACAGTTCCCGATAATCAAATTGCAGGTCTTCGTGCAATTGAGCAAGTAACTTTTCTATTTTTCCCACCTGCAGCGCATACAGGTTGTTAATGACAGGATGCCGGTAATCCAAATACCCCAGTTCCTCAAGCTTCTGGCAAAAGAAAGCAATTAATTCAATTTTTGCGATGGGGTCTTTGGTCAGTTTCAAGTTTTTGTTGAGGATCCGCCGAACGCTTTGAGCGGCTTTCTTGGCCAGGTAGTAATTACTTGTGTTGGCTTTATAAAAAGCACTTTCCAACTCTTCCTTCAAGGAATCGATAAACAATGAAGAATCCTCCGTATCGAATAATTTAAAATATAGAAAAGCCTTGTTGTCCCTGCTGAGCTTGCTCAGGTGCAAAATCAAATCAATCAGTTCTTTTGGGTCCTTATGTTGAAGTTCTTTTTTTAAGGAGCTTAAACTGGGGATTTGCATAGACTTTGTTCGATTGGTTTACAATTCATCAGGACATTTCCGACTTGAAGTTGGTGAAATTAAATTGTTTTGAGCAATAAAATAACCGGCAAATTCATTTTTATTTTTTTTAAGATAAACCGGAAAATTTGAATCGTCCAATTCCCTGAACCATTCCGCTGCCGAGCCAGGTCCTGTCGGGGAAAGGTATGGAAAGAAAAGTCCAGGTAATGAAATACTTTTTTAAAAGAGCCTGATTCTTTTTAATCGCAGTCCGTACAGCAAATATCCGGCACCTTGGTCAAACGGGAAGTACGCAATATGCGGTGATGCCCCAGTTCATCACTTACCGGACTGTTGTTAGGTACTGCAGTGCTGGCATTGGAAACATTCGAGCCATATCGCTGTTTGTAGCTTTGATTAAAGGATGCTCTTTGACCGGCACTCATAAAATTACTGGTAGATTGGGCCACAAGGGAATCCTCCAGTCCGGAAACATGGTCAAAAATATTTTTTATATGAGGCAAGACCTCTACCACTACCACGCTCAGGGATGCATCCCTGGGTAAACCATACAGTTGGAGAAATTGGCTGATTTCGCTATTGTTCCAGACGGTGGTACCAAATTTAGTGGAATGCAGGTTTTTTTGGCTTGCAGTCTTTAATTTCAGATAGTTGCCTGAGTAGGAAATTCCACCCAGCCCTTTTGAGATCTTTACAGCAACCTGGTTGAGCAGGTGTAATTCCTTTTCCGTATAGCTTGCATAAGGATTCTCCTGAGTGGAGCTACTCACCTGAATCCGCCAATCCAGGGGGCGGTCATCCAATAAAATATTTCGGTAATCCTGATTATCCACCCGTTTCACCTGCGCATACAGCAAGGCCCATAATCCGGTTCTGGGGGGATTTGCCGTTACATTTTTTCCCTTGTGAACTGCTACCGCATAGGGTGCAGTGACCCAGACTTTATCTTTATCCCTGTTGGGCATGCAGGATAAGGCAGGTGCCGGATGCTGGATTCCCTGCATTTTTAACCGCCGGCCAAAGCGGCCCTGGGCGGTGGTCCATACCTTCTCTCCGGCCGCACCTTCTGCAGCTGGAGGCCGCTCAAAATGCCCTAACCGAAATTCATAGGTAAAAAAACCAAACATTTCGTCACTATTGGCATGCAGTCCGGGAGGCAGGGGCAGGATATAATGTACATCGCTATCTTTGCTTTTCACCATGGGTTGCATGGCATTCAGTCCTGCCAAATCATTGGATGATGCAGGTGAAACAATGCGGAGGAGTTCCGGATCTATCGGCAGCGGGGGCTCTTCCGGAGCTAAAAACAAAGAAGGATGGTTATTGCTGATCAATTGATCCGGTGCCTGTGCCAGGACCCGGGCAAAATAACAATCCTGAGGATCTTTCACCGATTGTTCAAACTCGATCCACAAATAACGCTTTCTGGATTCACTGTTTTCATACTTTTCATCCCGCAAATAGGGGGATAAGGCATAGCCTGCCGAAACGATTTTTGGCACCTGGGACGGGGGGCTGGTAATGGGCAGCGTCATCTCAATGGTTTCCAGGGTATCGCTTGTGGCCCCATGCTCAGGCTTGAATCGGGCTTCAAGATGGTAGCTCAGGTCAATGGTATCCGGAAAGGCAGTATCATCATCCCGCTTGGGTTCTACGGCATCAAAAAACACCAATTGACTGCTATTCCTTTGCGGGCCATCCAATGATTCAAATGAGGCCGTACGGATCATTTTAAGGATTCCTACCCTTACGTCTGTTTCACCGGTACCGGCATCATGAGTGAATTTTTTGGATCTTCTCACCCAAAAAGCTTCGGTATCCAGTGCATCCCACATCCAATCCCGGTCCAGTTCATAGTTCAGGCAACAAATCCAGTGGTTATACAAATCTCCTTTTGATGCAAAGGTGATGGAAGATCCATCCGGAGCAAGGCTGTGCCGGATGCGGCTGCTGCAGCCAAAAACCACCCGCTTTCCCTTGGGTGCATACAGGGTTAAGCCGTTGCTTTCCAGGTTTAGCCGGTCAGCAAGCTGTTGAATATTGCTATTTTGATTTTCTATTGATTTGCCGAATAGCAGGGTATTCCAGGTTCCGTCAAATACCGTGGTAGCATCGGGGCGCATGTACAATCCCTGAAGGGCAGGAATACCGGCTGTTTGAACAAGTAGTTGCGTTTCGTCTTCGGATGGCTGGTACAGAAGCACAGAGAATGATGCTCCGAAGCGAACATCCAATGTGGGGTTTCCGACATCCAAGACCCCATAATACGCCTCGGTTTGGGAAGCTGTTTCTTTTTCCTCACAAACTGCCCTGATGGTCAACCTGGCTACCCTTGCGGTAGGTAAAACCAATTCACTTAAATCATCAATATCCTGATCCAGGCCCAGATCCTGGGCGAGGTTTAAGGTTTCTCCGGTATGCAGAACCTTATCTGTACCTTGAATATCCCTGTAAACAATGGGGATATTCAGGCTGGCTTCATACTGGTCTTCATCTCCCCCAATGTCGGGAAAATACCGATAGGTGGTGTAAAGGTGGACATAATCATCCTTCCCATTCAGGCTGTCCAACTTGTCCAGTTTTAAGGTGGCTATTTCTACGGTGATTTCCAGACGGTCCACATCTGGATCCGCTATGCCCAATCCGACCCGATGTTCTGCATCCCCTGCTTCGGGGCTAAGACCCAGGTTGGATTGTGCCGTAAGTCTTCCAATGGGATCCGAATATTTACCTGTATACACTACTGCAGGATAACCTAATTTAGGCCTGCGAATGGTAAGGGCTTCCAATTGATTGGGTCCATCCACACCGGTTACCGGATGTTCATCCCCTGGCATGGCTTCCGGATTGGCCTCAATTTCCAGGATTCGGGGTTGAATCGGAGCAATAAATCTCTTGAACCTGCAAAACCCGATGTCCGAAGGGGTCTCGTTAATGGGTTGCCGCTCAATGGCGGGGGTTCCACCACTGATATCCTGCATCCTCACCCTGAATTCGTAACTTCTGCCATACCGGAGCTGAGCACTAACAGGGCCCGGCTGATAGATTTGATTGAGTTGGTTTTGAGCAGCCCCGGTAACACCTGTACCGGTGGACACAGGATTGCCATCTTTATCATTTGCCGGCTGTCCATCCGGGTCGGCATCCAGGTTGGGATTAGTGGTCTGGTATACTGTGGCGGCATCTTCGTCTGGCAGTACCATGCTGTGGCCGGTCCAGTTTGCAAAATACATGGGCAACCAATAAGGCTGTGGCTGACCGGTGACTTGCTCTGTCCCGTCCAGTTGGGTAGGATATACCTGATAAGGTAAGTTACCGGTAAAATCTCCCAGTACAATGGCATCCTCCGGGTTTGCCGGATTTCGGCTCAGGCTGAACGTATTCCGGTTCTCAACCCAATTCAGGGACTCCCATTCTCCCGGTTCCTCCCCCTCTGCTGCCTGTTGCCGCACATCGATCACAAAGCCATTGATTCCCAAGGGTGCGTCCAGCCTCTGGACAGGACCAGCCACACTGGGATCAACCGCCAGCTGGCGGATATACCAATCAAGCAATTGTAAATCATCCCAACCCAGTTGAATCCCTGAATCCATTAATGGGTAAGATCCATCAGCTTCTTCGACCAGGGGATCACGGTGGGGTGCCTGGTGGCAATGCACTGTCTTGGCGAAACCGTCATCATAAATGGCCGTCTCGATAAACAATTCATCGTAATTTCCATCGTGAACGCTCAACACAGGGTACAGCAGTGGGGCAAAAACCTGCCGGGGCTCCCCGGGTCTTAAAATGGGAATCCGGGCTGCATAGCGTTTGATAAAAGTATCGTCCGCGGCAAACTGCGGGCTAAAGCTGCTTCCACTGCCCAGGTCCAGGTACAAAAATCCACCCTCTGGAAAAGTATCGGCTGCAATAGGTAATTCGAAGGAATAGATGAATCCCGCTGCCCTGGCTAGCAAGGGTTGACGTAAAATATGTGCAAATACCTTTCCCCAACTGATAGCGGGACCACTTTGCTGAAAGCCCTGGTAAAAATTAGCCGCCTTTACTGCACAATGGTAGGTGTCATCCGTAAAGGCATTTTTGCTTTTGATGGCTTTCAATCCGGTAGCTTTTAGAAAGGTCTTGGGCAGGTGTTTGTAAACCGTAACGTTCCGCGCACGGGGCGCCTCAAATTGCCTTGACTGCGGAATACTGCTCAAAGCTGCATTGCTGTTAAGCATATTTACATCCAGTATCTGCAGGTGGTTGGCCATGGCTTCAAAGATCTCCCTGGGGTTTGCGGGAGCGCTGGTGTTTACCGGGATGGCTTGATTTAAAGGCTGGGGTTGCGGTAGCGGGTTGGCTGCAAAGCCCTGTATCAGCTGGGCGCCAAACGAAAAGTTCGCATCCGCAAATGCTTCAGTTGCATCAGGAATGGCAGGTTCCTGCCCTACAATAATTGGATTCAATGGGTTATGGTCTCTGGGAATAACCACAACATTTACCTGCAATGCGTTTCCGTCAAAATATTGCGGAAATGTCATGATGGATAGTCTCTGGTTGGGATTCATGGTAAAAAGAAATTAAGCAATCCGGCGCTGTTCCTGCCAGGATTCGGTAAAACTGATATTGATGATAAAGGCAATGCTGATATCCAGTCCGAAGGTAACCTGGCATTGCAAATCGGTACGTGAGGCGCCGCCGCCAAGGGATTTTTTGGCATAGGTACCTTTGGCTTCGATGCGTATGGTAATGGACACCACCCCACCCAGAATCTCCGCATGTCCCTCAAAAAGCAGAAAGGCAGAAACCTGTACAATGCCCTCAGCTATAAATATCTCAGCCCCTACAACAAACAACACACTTACATTTCCAGCAACGGGCAGGCCTACCACAATTTGGGCCCCAAAGCCAAACTTCATCCGTAAGGAAGGTCCAAGCTTGGTGTCTGCAGCAATGTCAACATCTGCCTGCCCTATGGCATAAATGGTAGCCGCTGAAATGGACACGCACATGACTGACAACCGGCCATAAAAGCCAAGTACTCCACCGGCGGAGGGAAGCAGTTCATTGGCATCAGTGGTTACCTTGAGCGCAGCATTGAAGTAGGCACCGATCTTCAGGCCGGCTTCCAACTTAAATGGGGTGTTGGGATCATTGTATACGGCATCAGGTATGGGAAAACGGATAACAGGAATTTCCTTGGAAGCTTCAAATTTATATTCCCAACTTCCAGCTTTATTGCTCATGGCCAGTTGCAGGCCGTTTTGAACAGCAGCTCCATAGTCACCTTCCTGCAGGCTTTGCAGGATTTCCAATAAGTCTACCAACGGATCCAGTTCAGGTGCAAATTCAAGGTCCGGTTTTGGATAGGTAGCCTCTTTCCCATTTTCTGAGTCCCAATTGCCCCGAATGGTCATCAGACGCTTTATACCTGCCAGGTCAATGACCAGGCCGATGTTGTTCATCTTGCTTTTCCAGCTTTCCGCCACCGAATTGATATCAAAATCCAAAGACCCGGGCTCCTCCACATTCCCATTCTTGTCTTTTTTGGCATATTCAATATAAATCCTGAAATTTCCCTCGCCCACATCTATCAGTTCAAATTCGGTGGGCAGGTCAAACATTTCTTCCGGATTGTGAAGCAACTGTAAGCCTTGTTCCTTGATGCCATTCAGCGTATCCTGTACATCCATCAGTTCAAATACATCCTGACCCAGATCCTGTAATGTATTCAAATCAAAAGGAAAGGATCCGTTTTTCTTCATCAGGATGGCTTCACCCAGGGTTTCAGCTGAGAAATCATCCCCTGCACCGATATTGGGGAATATGCCTTTGGTGTTGACAATTCGGAAGGCATCCACAAACAATGGAGGGGTCTTGCTGAGGAGTTTATTCAGTCCCTGCTGAAAAGAAGGGGTGAGCAACAAGGCTTTCTGGGTGTCGGTACTTTGCAAAAACCCATAATTGATGGTACCATTTACCGGCTGTCGCAACAGTTCCAATGGCTCTGCCAATCGCGTAAGTACCGTAGCAGCCGGAAGATTTATTTTTACACCTTCTCCATCTTTGATAACCTTTCCCGGGCGAATTACCGGGATACCAAAATTGGGAGGCACAGGACTGATTTCTCCATTGGCCCGCTCATGTTTGACCATGGACCAGCTACCATCTTTGGGCAGCAACACGTTTCCCCTCCCTGCTACACAAAAAACCGGGTCAGATCCATTTTCATCAAAGGAATTGTTAAAATCAAAATGGCTGAAACGCATTTTCTGATGGCTGCCTACCAGGTCTACTTCACAGTCGATGGCACCACCAATCGTCCCCTGCCGCTGCACCAACAGGCGCAGAGCGGTATCGTTTAACGGAAAACCTTTGGGACCCAGCTGGACAAAGCCCAGAATTCTACTGGAGGGAACCAATGCTTTTTCTCCTTCTGACGTGGGTTTGGTTTGCATTCCTGAAATTACGCCTTCAATATCCACATCGGCATCAAAATACACCGGTTGAAGACTGACGTCGAAATTTTTGGGTGTTTTAACTTCCATGCCCTCCTGGTCTACCGATTCTTCGAAAAGTACGTTTTCGTTAAAGGGTGCCACCTCCTGGGTTTCAACAATGTTCGACACGTTGAATAAACCCTTTATCAAGCCGGGATGGATATCAAGTTCGGCCATTTTTTCAATAGCAATAAGCTGGGGTTCCGGATTTTCAGGAGGACCTCCCGGAAAGGCGGGGTTGGGTTTGTAGTAAAAATACCTGAAATCAAATTTACCATCGCTTTCTGCCCGCCAGCCACTGTCGAAACGATAGACATACCCCGAACTAACCCTGAACAGTGTGATGGTTCGCACTACTTTTATGGCCCAGGGATACAGTATGCTTTTTACCTGGATGATTTCATGGGAACAGCGGCCCATCATGACGTCAAATTTGGCCTGGCTGGTTTCTGCCACTGCGGCTTTGGTATTCAGCCAATTGCTAAACATATTGGCACCATAACCACTCAGGTCCATACGGGTAACCGGCACCCCTCGCTGCTTATACAACTCAAAGGGATAGTTGCTGTCGTAAAAAAATTCCCGATTAAAAATTTCCGTTACACTTCCCCCAAGGGTGCTGTTTCCGGTAGCATTACCCAGAAAATCCAATACATTGTTAATTTGTACGGTACTACCCATAAACATCTTGCTATCTCCCTCCCTCAGAGGGATACCCGCATCCATGCGCAATTGGAGACTAGACTGCACTTCACCGTCAAAATTGATTTTGGTTTCCTTTAGATTCCCTCCCGTTCTGTCCACATTATCAAACCGATAATTTTCTGTAAGCAAAGCTGCTGCTTTCATCCCAAAGGGCAGGGTGAAAAACGAAAAAGCCTTGAAATCCGACTCGGAATTACGCTTTTCCAAGAGAAAATCGGTTAAAGGAAGCGGTGCCAGGGTTACCTTTTCCCCGCTATTGTTGGCGATCCGTGTCGGCCCTCCATCATCCGGATAATAAATGAAGCCACCATCAGGATCTCCAGGTGTGGAGCCATCAGGAGGGGTTAAATTGATGACAGGTTCCCAGGAAATTTGAGGAACGGTAAAGGCACGTACGTTTTCTCCGGCACTGACCACGTCCAGGCCCTGCACCTGAAGCGAAAAGAAGCTATAGGAAACTTCACCTGTGGTTGGATCCCTCTCCGTGTCCACACGGAATTCCCGCCGGTTTAAAAGGTCAAAGCTGATCCCAAACAGATCTGCATTCGTGCTGACATCTAAAAGGGCAAAGACATCTCTTCTGTATCGGGAAGTGTCCTTATCCCATTGGCTCCCGTAATCTGGCAACGGTTTCGGTGCAGAACTGTCGGCCCGTGCAGCAACTCCTGTAAAATTAGCTGATTTTAATGTATCCGACTGGTTCAGGTTTTGGGAAAAACGCATGGCGGAAAGCTTGCTTCCGGGATTATCCAAATCAGAATTTGCAGAAACTGAAAAGGGAGGGTTTTCAGAAATGGCAGAAAGATTTCCAGGTCCGGAAATTTCCGGGACCGGATCCGGATTTTCCGCCGGCTGGTCAAAGGAAATGCCAGCAAAAAGCTGCTCCAAAGGTGAAAAATGAAAAGAAACCGATACCTGATCCCCGGATTCACCGGCAGACCAGGCCGTTCTTCCTATAAGCCAGCCTTGCAAATTGGTTCCAGCTGCTCCTGTCTGGCCTGTACTTTCCCTGAACTGTCTCCTGATCAATCCCAGATTGGCTGCATAGGGATCAGGTAAGGTGGGGATATAAGCCAACAGGCCAAAGGAAAGGAATAAAAATCCTTCATCTACCTTGGAAAAACTTTCATTCAACTCACCAAATAAAAGGCATCCATTAGGCTGGGTGACTTTGAAGAGGGCATTGCTCATCGCCAGCGCCATTTGTTCCGGAAGGTATGGATCCTGGTTCTTTATTTCTCCGGTATCAGCAATGAGGTTGTCGTCAAACAAGTAAACCAATCGGTTGGCGGGGGTAGCAGATAACATGAGCAGGGAATGCCTGGATTGCAGCGCCGGTGGCGTACCATCTACCTTGACCGGACGGTCTACCTGAAAGTCTGCATCACAAAATCGCATCAGCAGTTCATTGCCATTGGCATGCGTCAGGTAAATCAAAGGGCCTGCCTGAGGAAATGTCAGGCGCACCCGGGAAGGTATCAATTGATCTGCTTCCTTCCACAACTCAAGCTCCTGGCTGGCATGTGGATTGGAGACGCTGAAATCCACCAAGAGCAGCTGCCCCGGGCTGGCCAATACATGCGTTTGGGAAAGCTTGAAACCGCTTCCTTGCAGGCCTACCCATGAATTGCTCAGACCAGGACCGGTACGCACATATAGCTGGCCTGTCCCTTCCGGTAGCGTTGGCTGTTGGAGGTCCAGGAGGGTAACCGGCAGCAACCAGCCGCTATTTTCTATGGGAGCCTTATGGCTTAAGAAGTTGAAATCTGACTCATTTTGCTGTACTTCCAATTCCGAAGCGGAAGCCTTGAAGGGAATCAAGATTCTTTGGAGCAAAGGATGATAGCTCAGGGATAGATTTTTTTGCCAGCTGAAATTCACCTTCTGACCCATTAATTGCCAACTTCCTTTTCCTATTCTGGAAATGGATGCCGTATTTCCAACGATACTAAAATCCAGACCTGCGGGAAGATTCAGTACCATATTGGCAGCGGCCTTCCCATAGGGGCTCTTTTGGTTTATTGCCTTAACTTCTTGTTGATCCAGGTTTAAGGAAACATCGATACCCGCATTTGCAGGCAATGTTAACTTCTTATTGATGGTTTTGGCCGCCTGGCTCATTTTTATGATTCCCGACTTGATGGTCAATCCGGTAAATGTTCCTTCCGGGGCATTCGGGGAAAATAGCCTGGCATTGATCCAGATGCCACCCTTACCCAGGTTGTATTGATGCTGCTGCCGGATCGGTGCCCTTCCTTTGGCAGGCACTTTTTCTACCATCTTTTTTCCCTGAAAGAGTAAGATGGGTGACGTTATACCCTGCTTGTAAAGGGCCGTAAAGGTACCAATGGGTAAAAAATCAAACCAAAACTGCCTGCCATCTTTATTTTTAAAGGGGCCTATGGTTTCATCCACCTTAGCACCTGCCGACCAGTCGGATACGGAATGGGGTATCAAAGGGTCTTTAAGGGGTACCTCTCGGCGAAAAACTTTAAATTGTGTATCCGGATCCTTCTTTTTTCTGGCCTTTTCAATGTTTCGGATGGCCTTCATTTGGGATTTACTGATGGAATCTGCCTGAAAAAGATCCGATTTTTCAATGGAAAAGGGATTCGCACGGATAGTTGATTCGCTTGCTTCCAGGTCAGTTCTGGACAAAAGGGAAGTTAATTGAAGAGAGGCATTCTTTTCTGCGGTAGTTTTCAGATTCAAATGACCGATCAATCCGGTTAATTTGGGATTTGGCTTTTTCATGGAAAAGGTTTGCTGGCTTGAAAAATAAAATTCTGTAATGGACTGATTACAAAACAGTTCAACAGGAAAAATAAAATTACCTGAATCCTGACAAAGCCACAATCCCCATTTATGGGGATTTTTAAATGAATTCCGATTTGGAAGCTTCCTTGATGAGTTGGGCCGTGTTTTTAACAGCAAATTTTTCAATCAGATGCTTGCGGTGAGTGATGGCCGTATGAATACTGATAAAAAGCCTTTCGGCAATTTGTTTGGAGGAATAGCCCTCCCCAATCAAATTCAGCACCTGCCTTTCTCTGTTTGATATTTCACAGGATCTTTGCTGAACGGAATACCGGAGACGGGAAAAAATATTTTCAATCTTTTCTTTATTTGAAAAATCATATAAATAACTAATCAACAGTTCATTACATGAATTGATTAAAAGTGAAATCTGGTGTTGGACCAGGTACCATTTTCGGTAGGTATCCTGTATGTGATAGGAAAAGGTGGGAATGGAACTGCGCTCATTAAAAAATTCAGGGTTTTGTATGATAGATTCAAACAGGGAACGGATTCCTGGCAATTCTTCCGGTTTGATTTTTTGAAACCAGAAATCCCAACCCCCACGCACCATTTCCTGTTTGCTGTATCCCAAAATGGTATTAAACGAGTCATTGAGGTACAAAAACTCCTTCTTCCCTTTATCGAACACACTGACCATCAGATTTTTTTCACCTTCACAGCAACTTAAAAGTGCCTGGATTTGCCCCGATGACAATTGGGGCAAAGTAGTTGGACCTATCTCATTTCCTGATATCATCCGTTCAGTGTAAAAAACTAAGGAATTTTAATTCAAGTAATTATACCTAAAGATAAACAATATATCGGAAAAACAGGTACTTGACGGGCAACGTACTCAAAAAGTTTTTTTATACTGCCGTTACCAACACTTATCTCCTACTTTCATATTTTAACAGAATATTGGCTTGCAAATTTTTGATTAATACGTACATTTAAAAGACAAATTTAAATCAAGTCTATATGTGGGAAGATGATAATACAGTTTTTCGGGTAGTATTCAACCAGGAAGAACAATACAGCATCTGGCCTGCCAACCGGGAAATTCCTCTCGGGTGGCAGGCCGAAGGAAAAGAAGGGAGTAAACAGGAATGCCTGGATCACATAGAAGAAATATGGACCGATATGCGGCCACTTTCTTTAAGAAAAAAAATGGAAGCCTTACAGAAAAATCAGCAGAAAGAGCCATGATTTAAGTCTTCCTGCCCTATCATTATTCACCCAAAATAACAAAACCATGAGATTACCTTCGACAGGCTCAGGGAGTTTTTGGCTGTCGGTCATTTTACTATTCCTGCTCCAATCTTTCACCTGCCTTTCCAGTGAGCTGGACACCATCCGGAGCCGGGTAGTAGCCGAATTGCTGAAATCAGAAATTTCAGAACAACAGGTGAAAAATATCCTGAATCGGATGAACCCAGATGGCTCCTTCCCTGAAATCGATTACCAGGATCTGAGTAGAACAGCAGGGTTTCCTCACAGAAAACATACCGGAGACCTGGTTTACCTGGCAAAAGCTTATTCCAAAGCCTCCTCTGCTTTTTATCAGGATCAGGCCTTAAAAGAAAAGATCACCCTATCGCTAAAATACTGGGTAAACCATGATTTTGTGGGAGATAACTGGCACAACAACCAAATCACCACCCCCACCAACCTGGTCAACCTGATGCTTCTGATGGGGGATGAATTACCGGAGGATTTGGTGGATAAAGCCCAACCCATCATTGGCAGGGCTCATATGGAGGCCTCTGGCGCACGTCCCAGCGGAGACCGGATCGTAATAGCCGGTATTTTGGCTAAAAATCTGCTTTTTACAAGAAATAAAGAAGCCTTTGACGAGGTCATTTCCATCATTGCCAACGAAATCAAATTTTCTACGGGAGAGCGGGGCATACAGCACGACTATAGCTTTCACCACCGGGTGGATCGGGTAAATAATACCACCTCCTACGGCTATGGAAAATACGCCAATGCCTTTGGTGAATGGGCAGACTATGTAGCAGGAACTTCCTACGCCTTTGACACCGACCGGATCAACCAGCTGGTGGATTATTACCTGGACGGGGTCTACAAGCAACTGGTCTACGGTATATACGAAGACATTAGCGTAAAAAACCGGGCCATCTCCAATCAAACTACTTTCCAGCCGAAGGGAACTGAAGAAATTGAAAGGTTATTGCGCAGCACCGATCACCGGAAGGAGGAGTTGGAAGAAATCATACAGCTTCGAAAAGGGGAGCGCTCTCCTACCCGCTCTTTTGCTAAATTTTTCTGGCAAACAGAACATTTTGTGCTACAGCGACCGGATTTTTATACGACCGTGCGGATGTTTTCCACCCGCAACCGAAACATGGAAATGCCCTATAATGGTCCAGGCATTACCACCCACCACCGGGCAGATGGCACGAATTACCTGATGCTGAAAGGCAATGAATACCATGATATCTGGCCGGTTTACGACTGGCAAAAGATCTCCGGAACCACCATATTGCAAAAACCTGAATTACACGGACCCGATGACATACAGATGGATGGCTTGACGGACTTCGTAGGGGCAGCAGAGGACGGATATTTTGGGACCGTAGGCTTTGATTTTATCAGTCCACATGATGATACCAAGGCAAAAAAGGCATGGTTTTTCTTTGACCGGGTTTATGTTTGTCTGGGAGCCGGAATTGCTTCGGATAAGCCCCATCCCGTAGCTACCACTGTGGATCAGGTGTTACTCCGGGGCCCGATTCGGGTACAGCAACGGGACAGCGATCCCCGGGTCTTGCCTGAGGGGGAACACGAACTGGAGGATTTGGAATGGCTGTACCATGATGGAGTCGGATATTGGTTTCCCAACAGACCCAATCTGACGGTTAAAAACCAGGTAGAGAGCGGAAGCTGGGCAGACATCACCGATCAGAAAAATGTTTCCACCAAAGAGATTCGGAAAAAAGTTCTGACGGCTTATTTCGATCACGGTATTCGGCCTCAGGACGCCGGGTATGCTTATCTGGTCGCTCCAAGAATCAATCTGGAAGAACTGGCTTCCCTTCCTCAGTCCGGGTTAACCATCCTGGCAAATAATCAGCGGTTACAGGCGGTGCACCACCCTGGCCTGGAGCAAACGCAAGCCGTATTTTACGAAGCCGGTACCCTTTACCTGACCGATGGAGCCGAAGTGGCCGTAAAGCAGCCGGGAATTGTACTGATTAAAAACGATGGCAATTCCATTCAATCCCTGACCGTAGCAGATCCTGGTCGGAGCAACAGCGAATTCAAAATAAGCGTGCCCGGCAAATACAAACCAAGATCCAAGGCAGTAAAGGCAACATGGAATAGAAGCACCAATACCAGCCTAATCACCATGCAAATGCCTGATGGTGTTTATGCAGGCCAATCCCTTACGGTGGAATTGAGACCTGGCAAATGAGGTACCCTTCCAACCGAGCGTCGAATTTATTCCGATGAAAGCGGAAGTAGATTATTCCCGGATTGATGCATGTTGGCATTGGAGAATCTCCGAATTTAAGTTAGCTTAACCCCTTAAAAATAACCGTTTAAAGAAAGTTTTATCATTAATTCCCCTCATTTTGAAACCAAATTCTCTTTTCTTTCTTCTCTGCATTTTACTGGGTATACCGGGGACGATACCTTCCCTTAAAGCCCAACAGCCGCCCAATATTATCCTGATTTTTGCCGATGACCTGGGCTATGAGGTCTTGCCTGCCTATGGCAATACTGAACATCAAACGCCCTCCCTGGACCGCATGGCTGCCGGAGGAATGGTATTTGAAAATGCCCATGCCATGCCCTTGTGTACCCCCTCGCGGGTAAAACTCATGACAGGGAAATACAATTTCCGCAATTACATCGGTTTCGGCCTGCTGGACCCCAATGAAAAAACCATGGCCCATTGGCTGAAGGAACAGGGCTATGCCACCTGCGTGGCGGGCAAATGGCAACTGTATGGCAATGCCCGGCAGCGGGAATTGGCCGGGGGAAAGATCGGCAGCCTGCCGGAGGAAGCCGGCTTCGATTCCTATCGGCTGTGGCAGGTGAGCGATCTGGGTTCCCGGTACAAAGACCCCTTGTTGGAAACCAAAGGCAGTGGACTGGAAAAGTTCGACGGGCAGTACGGGCCGGACCTTTTTACCGATTACCTGGAGGATTTTGTGGAGCGGCAGGCAGGTGATCCCTTTTTCGCTTATTTCCCCATGGCGCTGACCCACGATCCCTTCGAGCCGTACCCCGGTTCCCCCGATTTTGCATCCTACGATCCTCAAAAGCGGGTCAACGATCCTCAGTATTTCCCTGGGATGGTGACCTATATGGACAAGTTGGTGGGACGGATTATCGACAAGGTGGCGGAACTGGGCATTGCCGAAAACACGCTGATCCTGTTTGTGGGTGACAACGGCACTGACCGGGATGTGGTCACAAGTTTTAAGGGACAGGAGTTGCGCGGCAACAAGGGCTATACCAACGATTTGGGAACGCATGTGCCCATGTTGGCCTATTGGCCAGGCACGGTCGCTTCGGGCAGCAGAAATGAAAACCTGATCGACCTGACGGATTTTTTACCCACTTTGCTGGAAGTATCCGGCAAGAAACCCAATGCCTTGCCTGGACCGCAGGATGGGATCAGTTTTTATCCCCAATTGACGGATTCCGGGTACACCGGTCCAGTTCGGGACTGGGTCTTCTGCCATTACGACCCCAATTGGGGCAATTTTAAGGCCCGAACCTTTGTCTACGATACCGACTGGAAGTACTATGCCGATGGAGAAATCTACGATCTCCGCAACGATTTGCTGGAAACCCGGCCGCTCGATTTTGCAGCGTTGGATGCTACCGGTAAAAAAGCGATTCGCACATTCCGTAAGGTGCTGAAGCAGATGCGGTAGTAGACGGTTGCGAAAGATAATGAACCCTATAAGTGATTTAGAAAAAGGAACCCTATACGGGCATAGAAGTGCATACAAACAAGAATTTAATGGGGCATGATTATTTTTTGGAGCCCGACATCACGAAGAAATAGGAACCATCAATTCAACCGATATAAAACCCTTAAATTTCCTTTTATGGCTTATAGGGTTTGAAAAAACTCGAATCCTATTGGACATAGAAGTGCATGTAAGAGGGGTTTGGAAACGCATTCGCTTTTTTTGAATTGGAAATATTTTCTCCCCTACCTTCCCCCTTTTCCGATTCCCTACACCAACCAGTCTCTATTTCAAGTTTTAATCCTAAAAATACCAAAGGTTTGGTATTGTATGGCTTTGGTAAGGGGTTTACCTTGTTTTTCAAAATATTGGTTTGGTGCAGTCTATTTGGCGACTGAAAAAACTGAATTAGGTCATTTCAAGTGGAGGTACCGAAGAACTATTGTTAAAAGGATGCTTGACATCAATTTTAGCTATTCATCCGTGCTTGTTGCGCTAAATTATCCGAGGACCAATATTTTATAATTTATTGAATTTCATTGAGCGGAAAAGAAAAATACTGGTCCTAAACCAAAGATATTTTCTTTGGTAGCTTATTTTATCGATAATTGTTATGAGAATATATACGTATACCCGGAGCCTGGCTATAAGTTGTAGCTTGTTGTTTTTTTCATTTTCAACTTTTGCTCAATTCGCTTTCCAATGGGACAAAACCATTGGCGGTAGCGGTGATGACAATCTTACCAGTTCCATTTCTACAAATGATGGGGGGTATTTGCTGGCAGGTTATTCGAATTCTCCTGCTTCAGGAGATAAAAGCGAGGACGGAAATTTTTCCATGGACTATTGGGTAGTAAAAATAGATGGCAATGGCAACAAAGTCTGGGACAGGACCTTTGGAGCTGGTAGCGCAACCTTTCTTAGAAGTGTTTCTGCTACAAATGATGGGGGATATTTGCTAGCTGGTCACACCGTATCCAATGCTTTGAGGGATAAAAGCGAGGACAGTAAGGGTGGAGACGATTATTGGATAATCAAAATAGACGGTGATGGAAATAAGGTATGGGACAAAACTATCGGGGGAATTGGAACTGACTTTCTTAGAAGTATCACTACCGTTGATGATGGCGGCTTTTTACTGGCAGGTTATTCTAACTCCGGGGCTTCAGGTGACAAAAGTGAAAACAGTCGTGGTAGCTACGACTACTGGGTAGTAAAAATTGATGAAACCGGAAACAAAATCTGGGACAAAACCTTCGGAGGAAATCGGCTTGATGACCTTCAAGCGGTCACAATTACTCCGGATGGGGGATTTCTGTTGGGAGGTACTTCTATTACCACTGCCTCCGGAGATCAAAGCGAGGACGGTTACGGTGGCAATGATTATTGGATAATAAAAATTGACGGTAATGGAGACAAAATTTGGGACAGGACCTATGGGGGAAATAGGAATGAAAAATTTTATAGTATAAATGTCGCTCTAGAAGGGGGCTATATATTGGCAGGTTATTCTGAATCCAATACATCAGGAAATAAAAGTCAGGACAGTAAAGGAAATTCTGACTATTGGGTGATTAAAATTGATGAATTGGGAAATAAAATTTGGGACAAAGCATATGGCGGAGCAAGTAGTGATTTGCTTTTCAGTAGCACCAACACCCTTGATGGAGGCTATTTATTGGGAGGTTATTCACCGTCTCGGGCATCGGGTGATAAAAGTGAGACAGGAATAGGTGGTAGGGACTACTGGATCGTCAGAATAGATGGAAATGGTAACAAAATTTGGGATAAAATTTTCGGAGGAAGCGGAAACGACTATCTTTATAGTACTTTATCCACAACTAACGGTGCCTATCTACTTGCAGGTAATTCCGACTCAGATGCTTCAGGCGACAAAAGCGAAGACAGCAAAGGCGGCTTAGATTATTGGGTCGTTAAACTTCAGGACGTAAATGCTGATAATGAAACACCAGTTATTCAGGAGGTAGCACCTATTTCCGCAAGTACCGAGGTTGGTGTCTGTGATGCATCTGTAGCTTTTTCTGCAATTGTTACCGATAATTCCGATGCCACGATCACTCCAATATTTACCGTCATGATAGATGGGATCAGTACGGAAATCAGTTCGCCCTATACCTTTCCAGCAGGAGAAACCACGGTGACTGTAAATGCGATGGATGCTGCCGGTAATGAAGCAACCGAACAGACCTTTACGGTTACCGTTGAAGATAACGAAGCTCCGCTTATTGAGGAGATAGTGCCCATTACAGTGACTGCAGATCCTGGAACCTGTACTGCTTCGGTCGATTTTTCAGCAATCACCTCCGACAACTGCGATACCTCTGTATCTCCTGTATTTAGTATCCTGGTAGATGGAGTCAGTACGGAAATCAGTTCGCCCTATACTTTTCCGGCAGGAGAAACCACGTTGGCTGTAAATGCCATGGATGCTGCCGGTAATGAAGCTACAGAGCAGACCTTTACGGTCACGGTTGAAGATAACGAAGCTCCGGTTATTGACGCGGTAGTGCCCATTACTGCGCCTGCCGATGCTGGAACCTGTGCTGCTTCGGTGGAATTTTCCGCAACAATATCCGACAACTGCGATACCTCTGTATCTCCTGTATTCAGCATCCTGGTAGATGGGGTCAGTACGGAAATCAGTTCCCCATATACCTTTCCGGCAGGAGAAACTACGGTTTTTGTAAATGCGATGGACGCTGCCGGTAATGAAGCAACCGAACAGACCTTTACGGTTACCGTTGAAGATAACGAATCTCCGGTTATTGAGGCGATAGCACCCATTACTGCAAATGCCGA
>NZ_WOFO01000003.1:617733-705732 GCF_010993705.1 Cyclobacterium sp. SYSU L10401
CTGAACAGACCTTTACGGTTACCGTTGAAGATAACGAATCTCCGGTTATTGAGGCGATAGCACCCATTACTGCAAATGCCGATGCCGGAACTTGTGCTGCTTCGGTGGATTTTTCCGTAACAATATCCGACAACTGCGATTCATCTGTTTCTCCTGTATTCAGTATGCTGGTTGATGGAGAAAGTACGGAAATCAGTTCCCCCTATACCTTTCCAGTGGGAGAAACCATGGTTTTTGTAAATGCGATGGACGCTGCCGGTAATGAAGCGGCTGAACAGACCTTTACGGTTACAGTAACAAACACTTTACCTGTAATTAACGGCACATTAACGACCGCTCCTATTGGTCCCAATCCTGTGGGAACAACTGTTACCTTCAGTGATATGGTTACGGACAACAATATCCAATCAGCGGAATGGCATTGGAATGATGGTGTTGTTACATCGGGTTCCTTTACATATGATGCTAACACAGGTACCAGTAACGTGAGTGGTCAGCGTAGCTTTACTAGTGCTCAGAATTATACGGTCACATTGGTGATAACTGACCATTGCAATGAAAAGGTAGAATTTTCCTATCCTGATCAGATAGACATCGTTGATCCCGATGCAACCTCAGTCAGAGGTAGAGGCTGGATTGATTCTCCAGCCGGAGCTGCAGTTCAATACCCCAGGGCTACAGGAAAAGCAAAATTCAGTTTCGATGCCCAATATCAACCCGGTGCCAGTAAAGCAACTGGAAATACAACATTCCAGTTTAGACGCGGAAATATCGACTTTGAAAGCCTTTCCTATGAATCCCTGTTGGTATCGGGTGCTTCAACTATGCTCAAAGGGAATGGCACGAACAATGGCCTGGGCCAATACGGCTTTTTACTCGTTGCGGTAAATGGCAGGCTCAATGGCGATGGTTTGGACAGGTTTCGCATAAAAATCTGGGAGAAATTCAGCGGTACGGTTATTTACGATAACGAAATGGGTACTTCAGATGATGCGGAACCCACCACTGTGATTGGGGGAGGCAATCTTGGAACCAAAAATGAAAAGCCAGGTAAGGGTAGTCAAGGAAAGGGAAAAATAGCTAAAGAAAAACCCGGGAAGGGCAATTCGGGTAAAAATAACCGTTTCGATGTTAGTAATAGGACTGGTAAACCGATTTCTGAGAAATTCCCGGAAGGGTCTGTAACGCTTAACTTGAAGGTATATCCTAATCCTGTTCAGGAAAAGTTGTTTATTGACTTGCAAAGTAATTTTGATGAGGTAGTGCTCATCAGCATCTTTGACCTGACAGGCAGACTGCTGTATGAGGAGAAATGGCCAATTGTGAAAGGACAAAATAAAGTTGTGATTCCTATCAATGCTATAAATATTAAGACAGGGAAGCTATTGTTCCGATTGATGTCCCCATCTACAGGGTTCCATAATTTCATACTAATTAAACCGTAATTTACTAGATCAACCTTTAGAAACCACTTCTCAACCGAGAGGGGGTTTCTTTTCTCAATATAAAAAGCCTATTATTATGCATAGCCTGTGATCAGAATGATCCTATGTGCTTACATGCCTCCTATGTGGTTTAAAAAAGAGAACCATATAAGGCAGTTAAAGTCCTATTAGAGGGGTAAAAGATGGAAAATTGTCAAAAAGACTCCTATGTGCGCTCATGTGTCCTATGTGGTAAAACTAAGAACCATAATCCTGACCAAATAAAATCCAGTTAACCAGCCTTATTTTTAACACTTTAGATGCTATTAACCATCACCACCACCCATCAACCGGCAACAGACCTGGGGTTCTTGCTCCACAAACATCCGGACAAATTCCAGTCCGTGGACCTTTCCATTGGGCAGGCACATATTTTTTATCCCGAAAGTGCTGAAGCCAAAACCACCGTTGCCCTGCTGCTGGACATCGACCCCACCGATATGGTACGAGGGGCAAGAAACCTCGCCGGTAAGGGATTTGCACTGGGGCAATACGTGAACGACAGGCCCTACGTGGCCTCCTCCTTTATGAGTGTTGCCCTTTCCAAGGCCTTTTCCACGGCCATGAATGGCAAATGTGAGGACAGACCAGAATTGGTATCCACGAAATTGCCCTTTGAGATCAAAATAGCCGTTTTGCCGGCACCCAAAGGAGGAGAATTCCTGATCCGGAAATTGTTTGAGCCCCTGGGATATCAAGTAAGCCTACAAAGACATGCACTAGACGATAAATTCAAGGATTGGGGAGATAGCAAATACTTTACCCTTGCGCTTTCTAACAGCCTGACGCTTCAGGAACTGCTTTCCCACCTCTATGTGCTGATTCCCGTCCTTGACAATGACAAACATTATTTTGTCAGCCAAAATGAGATTGAAAAGTTGCTCGAAAGGGGAAAGGGATGGCTGGAAGGCCATCCGGAGAGGGATCAAATCAGCAGTCGCTACCTGCTTAACCTGAGGTCACTCACCCGTAAGGCTCTGGAAAGTTTTCATGAAGCAGACGAGCAGCCTGAAGACAGCGAGGAGGAGAAAATAAGCAAGGAGGAAATCAAGAAAAAGGAGACACTGCACCAGCAACGGCTTGCCCTTGTATTGGAGCAGCTAAAAAAGACTGAAGCCAAAACGGTTATTGATCTGGGCTGTGGGGAAGGAAAAATGCTGAGAATGCTGTTAAAAGAAAAGCAGTTTTCCAGGATTGCCGGCATGGATGTGTCCTATGAACAGCTGAACAAAGCCAAAGAACGCATGCATTGGGAAAACATGGCCCCTAAGCAAAAGGAACGCATCACCTTGTTTCAAGGGGCCCTCACCTACCGGGACAAACGCCTGGAAGGATACGATGCCGCAGCCATCGTGGAAGTCATGGAGCACCTGGACGAAAATAGATTGGATTCCTTTGAGCGGGTCGTTTTTGAGTTTGCCCAACCCAAAACCGTGGTGCTGACTACTCCCAATGCCGAGTACAATGCCCTGTTTGAGAAAATGGAGCCAGGCAGCATGCGCCATGCCGACCACCGTTTTGAATGGACCAGAAAGCGGTTTGAGGCCTGGGCAAAGCATGTGGCCAATAAAAACAATTATACCGTGGAGTTCCTGCCGGTGGGTCCGGAAACCGACAAGGTGGGGGCTCCTTCACAAATGGGCATTTTTACCTATGGAAATTAAGCTACCAGAACTTTCTCTAGTGCTCCTGATCGGTGCTTCCGGAGCGGGAAAAAGCACCTTTGCCAGGAAACATTTTGGCAAGCATGAGGTGGTTTCCTCAGACAAGTGCCGTGGAATCGTATCGAATGATGAAAACAATACAGCGGCTACTACCGATGCTTTTGAGCTGTTGCATTACATTATCGGCAAGCGCCTGAAAAATGGTTACCTGACGGTGGTGGATGCTACCAATGTGGAGTTTGATGCCCGGAAAAGCCTGATTCAACTGGCAAGAAACTACCATACCCTGCCGGTGGCCATTGTGCTGGATATGCCACAAAGGGTCTGTGAAGAACGCAATGCCGGACGGCCCGAGCGTGATTTCGGAAATTATGTTATTCGCCGACAAAAGTCTCTTTTGAAACGGTCCATTCGAGGCTTGCGACGGGAAGGTTTTCGACAGATCTACGAGCTCAAATCTCCTGAAGAAGTAGACAGTGTCACTGCCATTGTTCGGGAAAGGCTTTATAACGATAAGAAGGATATCAGGGGTCCGTTTGATATCATTGGGGATATTCATGGATGCCATGAAGAAACCTTGGAGCTACTGGAAAAGCTCGATTACCGCATAGATAACGTAGCCGATAACGGAAAGAACTATGGCATTGACCTTACCCATCCGGAAAACCGTCAGGTGATTTTCCTGGGAGATCTGGTAGACTGGGGACCTGATTCCCCGGCAGTCATGAAACTGGCCATGAGCATGGTGCACAGCGGCATCGCCTGGTGCGTTCCCGGCAATCACGACCTCAAGCTGCAAAAGAAACTCAACGGAAAAAATGTATCCCTCAACCATGGACTGGCAGAAACCATGCAGCAACTGGAGAAAGAACCGCCTGAATTTCTCCTGGAGGTTAAGGACTTCCTGTACAGCCTGATCAGCCATTATGTATTTGATGATGGAAAACTCGTTGTCGCTCATGCAGGATTAAAAGAAGAAATGCAAGGCAGGGGTTCGGGTGCCATCCGGTCTTTTTGCCTGTATGGAGAAACAACCGGTGAAACCGACGAGTTTGGCCTGCCCGTCCGCTACAATTGGGCATCGGAATATTCAGGCAGGGCAAAAGTAGTCTACGGACACACACCCGTGCCGGAGGCGGAATGGTTTAACAAGACCATAGACATCGACACGGGCTGCGTTTTTGGTGGTCAATTGACTGCGCTGCGGTATCCCGAAGAGGAACTGGTAGCCGTGCGGGCAAAGAAAGTGTATTGCGAACCTGTAAAGCCCCTGCAAGCGAAATCCGAGACCGAAATGACCCTCCAGCAGGCGTACGATGACTTGTTGGACATTGATGATGTGATTGGGAACAGCATCATTCAAACACGTCTCAGGAAGAACCTGTCCATTCGGGAAGAAAACTCCATTGCCGCACTGGAAGTGATGAGTCGTTTTGCAGTCAACCCCAAATGGTTGATTTACCTCCCTCCCACAATGTCCCCCTGCAGCACCAGCGACATGCCGGAATACCTAGAGCACCCCAGGCTGGCCATCGATTATTACAGGAAAAGAGGCATAGCCAAAATAATTTGTGAAGAAAAACACATGGGATCCCGAGCCATCCTGGTTATTTGCAGGGACGAAGTCGTGGCATTAAAGCGCTTTGGGATAAAAAATGAAGGCATTGGCGTATGTTATACCCGGACAGGGAGGAACTTTTTCAATGATGGCAAAATGGAAAAGGAATTCATTGAAAGAGTAAATAAAGCATTGGGCAAATCCGGTTTTTGGGATCAATTGCAAACCGGATGGGTTTGCCTGGATACCGAAATCATGCCCTGGTCTGCCAAGGCCCAACTGCTACTAAAAGATCAATATGCCTCCGTAGGTGCCGCCGCCCACAACGCACTTCCCGAAGTAGAAAAGGCCTTACAAAAAGCGATAGACCGAGGCATAGAAGGTGCCAATCCTTCCCTAAAAAAATTCAGCCATAAAAAAGCCTCCATCTCCAAATTTATTCAGGCCTACCAACACTACTGTTGGGATGTCAACAGCCTGGAAGATTACAAAATAGCCCCCTTCCATGTGCTGGCCACTGAAGGTGCCGTACATGTGGACAAAACGCATGAATGGCATATGGAAACCATCAGAGAGATCTGCCTGGTCGATGAAAAACTTTTTC
Source organism: Cyclobacterium sp. SYSU L10401 (assembly GCF_010993705.1). Lineage (GTDB taxonomy): Bacteria > Bacteroidota > Bacteroidia > Cytophagales > Cyclobacteriaceae > Cyclobacterium. The sequence goes on from NZ_WOFO01000003.1 coordinate 623,044, forward strand.
GAGCCACTCCCAACCGGGTAGTCGACACCAAAGATATCGAAAGCATCCAGGCGGCCATTGACTGGTGGCTGGAACTAACGGGAAAAGGCGGTGAGGGAATGGTGGTAAAGCCCTTCGAATTCCTCGCTTATGGCCAGGAAGGACTGTTACAACCGGCCATCAAATGCAGGGGAAGTGAATACCTGCGCATCGTATACGGCCCGGAATACGACAGCCCGGAAAATTTAGAAAGGCTCAAAAACAGGGGGCTCTCGAAAAAACGTTCCCTTGCCTTGCGGGAATTTGCCCTTGGTATAGAAGGGCTGGAAAGGTTTGTAAACAAGGAACCTTTACGTCGTATTCATGAGAGTGTATTTGGGGTGCTGGCCCTGGAGAGTGAAGAGGTGGATCCGAGGTTGTAGGGCTATTTTTTGAGTTAGTCCGGAGAATAGGCTTATACTGCTAGACATAAATCCAGAGATAATAAGTTGCTGGTCCCTACCCTTTCTCCATTATCCAATTTTCAATTATCTAATTATTTTTCACGCTACTTACCTCCAATATACCAATGCTTTGGTATTGTCTGCCTTTGACATGGGGGTTATCTTGCTTGTCAGGATTTTAGTTCCCATTATGGGAGTGAGGTGGCGAAGCTGACTAAACATTCTATTAAATTAGACAATTAACCGATACCAAATTATATGTATTTCAGACATTTATGTGTTGTAAATCTAAAAAAACATTGTCTTATGCCACAACGTGCTGTGCCAACGCAATTCGACCAAAAAGATTCCGGAAGAGGACATCAAAAGTGGTTTCCACAACATTTCTCATGAATGAATCTTGCAAAATATTCCATTGAGCAGAAAGGTTTTTGCTCAATGACTTAAGAAAGGCTAAATGGATAGCAAACCATGGTTCCGACAAAAAGCTTAGCACAAGGTGGGAGTATCTTTGGTTCAATCGTCCAAATGGACTTTAGTGAATATATAAACAATATACATCCATGCCGGACACAAAGGGGAGAGGAACCCCAAGAAAATTTACTTCACCTATTAATCGGAGGACTTTGCGCTGGTCTGTGACTGCAGTTAATATCTTGAAAGTAAGATAAAACCGCAAATCAACGGGTTTCTTTTCAAGAGTGGGCTTAAGCTCTTGAAGAGAAACATGGAATTTCCCGTATCCGTGGGAGTTTTAGTTCTTATTTTATCATTAAAGACACCGCTGCCTAGCTTACTTCAGTGCATGTGTAACCTCAAACCATCTTGCTACTTAATTGGCTTCGCAGGATTACCCTCGCGCTTAAGATACTTTCACCCTTTGAAACGATCAATTTTTGTACGTATAGTTACCATTCAAGACACCCCACATCGTGTATGCGGCAATGGTGGTGTAGTGATAGGTCTTTGCATATAAGAAAGTTTATGCTAACCGGACACTGGGACAATTAAACGGGTTCCAAGCGGATTTGTTAAATGGAGTTCTAGGTAAACAAGCCGACAAAGAATATTTTTTTTCCGCCATCTTTTTTTGTTTTTTCATTTTTACGTCTGACGCTCATTTGGCACATTTTCTTTTACCTGCCTCCGCACAATGCTTGGCAGATTTCCAAAAGTCAAAGAGCCAAATTTTTCTTACACACCACATTTGTTGCTCTTATTTGACAACAAACTAACAAATCATCTAAATCATTATTTTCACAAACTAAAATTCAAAACCTAATGTCAAATTTTAGATTAAATCTTCCAACAGATATTCCATGGCGCTTGATAGCCAATAGCAGTGATATGATGGATATGAAATTTTGCGATGGGCAACTACCCCCCCCTTGGCGTTCATCGATAGCACTGTCCGTTTTTGAGCCGACTGTGGAAGATCTCCCTTCTTCGCTCTGTGATCGGCGACTGACCTACCTTAAGGTATCCGGCAGTATCACTGGGACTCAGCTGGAGTCGATAGAAGGACTTTCCGGTACTGGGCTGAAGGACGGAGTGCCGACTAAGGAGAGACTCAAGGAACTTTTGGGTGAGTATATGGCCTGTTACGGGGTACTTGTAAACGTGGCTGTACACCCAATCGTTGAGGGCGGGAAAGGTACCGGCCACTACCCACGAATTATCGATTTCGAACCTAAGAGGCGAGATCTTTACCAGGCAGCCACGGAAAGTGGTGAGGTACTCACCGCTTCCGTCAACAGACTTCGATTGGACAAGACATTCAGCCATACTGAGTCGGTGGAGACCGGGTTATCCCTTACCGCTAGCTATGAGGGGAAGGGGCAAGGCAGCCTTTCTAGAGCCTGGGGAGAAACAACTCAGGATGTTCGTTCGTCCACGCGTGACGCTCATCAGGAGGAGCGTGAGCGGTTCGCCACTACCACTCACCTGAACCAAATGTACAATCTCTTGACCGGGTATCACTTGGGTACCAACCGCTCAGTATTCCTCATGCTGCCTCGCCCGAACACCGAGCAGCCGAGCGAGCACCGCACTTTCGCCCAAGGCCTACGTGTCATTGAGGGAGTGCAGGATTTCTTTCTAGTGGTATCGCGCCCCCGAGATTCAGATGGACTACGGGTGGAAATTCAGCTCGAGACCGGCCACTTTCCCGAGGACACTACAATTGAGGAACCGTCAAAAAAATGGGAAAAGTCCACACTTACTGTGACGGTGGACAAAACCGTAAAGAGCAGAGGACGCTGGGGACGTGAGCGGGCGACGAGAAATTTTGATATACCCTTTCACGGCTTAGAAGAAGATGGTTGGCAATTTGACGTTGCCTCAGGTGATCGAGGCAAAGGCGGTGTTGAGCAGATTCTGAAGTCGGGGGACAACGCGGACGGTTCGACCGGTGGGCGGGGGTTTTACCGTTCACTGCCCGCCATGGAGAATTACGACTACGGTGCGAGCTCACCCGGTCTCGTTTTCGTGAAGATGAAACTCCGGAGCTATACAGAAAAGAATACGCGTTTCCACCGCGACTTTAAGGTGCATCTACGGCGGGAGATTCGCACGACCGGCGCAGACAGAGCGGATGTGGGCCGGCTAATCGTGCTCGGCAGAAGCTTGTGTGCGTGGTACCGGAGTGCGGACCATTGCATAGAAGAGACTAAGCCGGACGAGGAGGAATCACTGCCGGAGGCAAGGAGCACCGTGGGCATCCTCGATGAACTCGATTTGCGGATCCCGAAGGCCGCGACACTCCGCCAAGATTCTTATTCAGAGGCGCGTGCGACAGCGGATGCGGTCGGCAAGGCTTTAGTATCGAGCTGGAAAATGCCGAGCCGGCGACCGCTAGGCGAAACAACTTTGATTGACACTGATTACATCCGAGACCGGTTAATCGACTTGGTGCCCGAAGATCGGAAGCGCTGCCCCATCGAAGATGTACCGACACTTTCCGCAGACGTGAAGGACCAACTCGGTTTGAAAATGAGTGTGAGCGATGTGTTGGCCATGGAAGTGACGGAGCTGGCGAATCAGATCGGGCGCTCCGTAAGCGAGGCCGCACATCTCAGGCGTGTACTCATGTTCCCCGGAGCAGAGACTTCAATGAAAGATGGTTCTCGAGGACCCGAGCAGACCGGTTCCAAAGGAGTCTCCTCTTGAGCGACCTATGTGCCAAATCCGAAGTTAGCATTCAGGTGAAATCTAGTGTTTAGATAACGTACTTAACGTTTGGTTGAAACGGATCTCTTTGGCACAGCAAGAATCAAAAAGTGTTTCAAGTTCTTTAAGTAGGTCTATTGGATTTAACGAAATCGAATCATCTTCTCAATTACTATTTTCACTAAAAAAACTACAACTCCACCGTTAAAATTAATGAGGGAGATGTTATTTATAATTGAAAAAATGCTTCAGCTGATACAATTTAATAAATAATTGAATTTTTATGGGTAAATATCGCTCTTTAGATAACGTAACTGGGGAAACATTTGAGACGGATGATGTTTGCGAATTTATTCGGTATATTCGAAGAACTACGCCATTTAACGCAAAGGAATATAAGGCTAGAACTTTCAGACTATTAGAGGAAGAAGCTGCTCGCCCCGAGAACAATTGCCCTATTAATTTTATAACCGATAATTTAGTCGATCCCCAGCCAGCTCCAAGGGTAGATCCAGTGGAAGATATAAATCAAGCTGATGAAGATTTGGATCAACTTCAAGCCCCCCCAAACCCACCAGTCTCTAGAACAGTTAAGATAGACGATCAAATTAATTCCACAACTGTTAATGCGACCGAAGAACCGATGAGACCCCCTTCTGGTGAGCCCCACCCCTCCCACGGTGAAGAACAACCCCATGAACAAACTGATGCAGGTGACCCTGTGGATATTTTCAATGGTGCTTTCTACTTGCAGGAAACAGATTTGGAGATACCCAACACTATTCTACCACTTGCTTTTACAAGGTTTTATAGGAGTGGGGCAGCTTCATTTGGACCCTTAGGGTGGAATTGGGATCATAATTTCAACTTATTCCTTCGTGAATTAAACAACGGAGATATGGCATTGTGGCGAAACCTTCACGAGGAAAAATTCAAGTTTGATGGTGCGAATTTTGAACCTCAGAGAGGCGTGTTTGAGAAACTTGAAAGAATTCCCGCATTAGCCCAAGTGTATGAGATAAAAGGCGAAGGTGGGGTAATTATGCGTTTTGAAAGGCCCTCAGGATGGATTGATGGAGAAAGAATTCCAATTGTTTGGATAAAAGACCGGCACGGAAATCAGTTACAATTTACCTATGGTGCTGAAGACAAATTAGCTGAAGTACGGGACGATGATGACCGGTTTTTCAGGTTTGATTATGATCAGTGTGGATTACTCGTAGCTGTTTCCGACCATTCGGGCAGGAAATTTCTATACGAACATGATGAGGAAACCATGCAATTGGTTCATGTCAAATCACCTGCCATTAGTGGCCATCCCAACGGCATCACCCGTATTTATCACTATGAGAACCCCTGGACACTGCCTGAATTGAGGCATAATATTGTACGGGTAGAAGATGCTCAGGGAAATGTATATCTCGAAAATACCTATGAACAAGACCCGGCTTCTTGGAGTTTCGCAAGAGTAACCGAGCAATTGTATGGTGGCTACTTATATCAATTCAGATATACACAACTACAATATGTTCCTGCAAATTCAGTCTATGTTAATATTCCCGCTTTGCGAGTGGAAGTAATGAATCCCGACTTTGGCTTGGAGACTTATACATTCAATTACAGAGGCGATTTGCTTGACCGCAGGTATCGTTTAAGTAAAGACAAATCTTATCGTGTAGTGGTCTGGCAATATGAATTTGACGAACAAGGAAACCCTGCTAAAACCACCAGGCCGGACGGAAGTGAAGAATTAACTGTTTTTGATTTCGCCAATGTTGACCCAAGGATGAGAGGCAAACTTTTAAGAAAAGAAATTACATCTGCATCCGGTTTTCCTTCTCCAAGCCGGATAATATGGAGGGGCAAGTATGAACCGGTTTACCAACTGTTAATTGAAGAAAAAAACGAAACAGGGGCAACCACTACCTATAAGTATGATTTTAATATTACTCCTGCCGCTCCAGCCAGTTCAGGAAAATTAATAGAGCTTATTCAACCAGATTCTACCCTGCCCGATGGCACGGCACAGACTGCAAAAACATTTTTTGAATATAATTCCAAAGGTCAATCAACTGCTTTTATTCAACCAAACGGTATAAGAAATGAATTAAAATATGGTACAACCGGACACGAGAGAAGCCGGTTAATAAAACAGGTATTTGATGTAGGTGGAATTGATGCGGAAGAATTGATTAAGTATGACGCGTTTGGATTTACATCTGAGAAAGTTGACAGAAATGGCAATATATCCAGGCAGGAATACAATAGTCTTGGAATACCAGAAAAAACAATGTTGCCTGCTGTAAATGGAAATGTAGCAGAATACTTCTTGCATTACGACTCTGATATGAACGTAATTTCAATTGAAAAACCAAAAGGAGATTTTAATGATGGGGTATTGACAGGGAATCATATTATTGATCTTTTTGAGAGAGATATTTTGGGTTTCCCGGTTAAATATAAACTAAGCAGCAATACCGGGGAAGAGAGAATACTTAAAGTAATTAATAATTACAGAGGTTTTCCGGTCGAAACCATTAATCCGGATGGAAGCAAATTCCGGTCTATCTATGACGAAAGAGGCTTTTTATTAAGCGAGGAACTGTTAGGAACTGACGGTAAAAAAGTCTCGTCAAAAAAAGTTTATGACCGTTCAGGAAAATTAATCCAGGAGACAAATGAATTTGGCTTAACTACAAAATATGAATATGATGGTTTTTCAAGGCTGACTAAAGTGGAATTGCCAAATGAAACACATATAAGATATAAATGGCTTAAAAATGATTTACAGGAATCAGAAGAAACAATTGGTGATGATGGCACAGGTACGATTCGTCAGCTTCAATTCAAATCTTTTACATACGATGAAAAAGGCAGAAAAATTACGGAAACCATAAAATCTTTTACAGATGATTCTTCTGTTTCCGTAGATATGACTACCACCTTATTCTATGATAATTTAGATCGCATAGAAAAAATCATTGATAGCAGAAGTGGTGTTTCAACGAAACAATACGATAATCTAGGCAGAATCAGTATTGAAACTGACCCAATGGGTAATGAAGAGCACTATTTTTATGATAACAATGGAAATCTTATTAAAACAGAAAGCCATCATAAGGAACCAGATAGTTCAACATCTGTTTTTATCAAGAAATTTGAATATGATGCAAGAAACAGAAGAATTGGATTAATAGAACCGGACGGAGCAAAAGTCATCAGTCAATATGATGACAGGAACCTATTGGTTAGTCTGACTGACCAACAAAGGGTAGTCAATGAAATGTTTTATGATAGCTTCAATACTAAAATCCGAGAGATTGAGGATTCCGGTGGACTAAATATAACTAAGCAGTGGACTGTTGATAATATGTCAAGAGTCACTTCATTTATCGACCCTATGGGGCAAATTTCAAGTTATGTTTTTGATTCGGTTGGTCGAAACTTTCGAGTAACTTATCCTAATGGTTTCTCAAGTAAAAAAACATTTAATGATTACAATCAAATTATAAAGGAGCAATTAGGCAGCGGTGTAGAGTTAGTTTACGTATACGATTTTTCAAATCGTTTACAAAAAATCGAAAACACAGTGATCCCCGCTCCATTGATAAAAATTGATACACATGAATTTACCTACGATGGTTTAGACAGAACACTTTCTGCTAAAGTTGGGCTCAACGTTGTTCTCCGCAAATATGACAGCCAAAGTCGTTTGCTCGAAGAAACAACGAATGGTAATACAATCTCATGTACGTATAATGACGTCACCGGAGAAGTTGAAAAAATATGGCCTGATGGTAGAACAGAAAAGCTATCACATGATTTAAATGGCAATCTGAGCAAAGTTGAAGAGACAGTAAATGGCACACTAGGATCGGGCAATTTATCTTTGGCAACTTTTAAGCCAAGTGGCCCAAACTTTTTGGGAGAAACGATTTACAATGGTGGTGTTTCCATTAAAAAGAATTACGATGAAAGAAAGCGGTTGACATCTATTGACGCTTCAAGCCCAACTGGACTAAATGAATCTGTAAAATACCGCTATAACTCTGCGAACCTTATACAAGTAGAAGCTATTTCAGGGCAAAATCCTAAACTCAGTTATTTTGATTATGACACTAATTACAGGTTGCTGAATGCGAGTAACGGTTTTGTTTCCCCTATTCCGGATGCAGTAAATCAGGCTGAACATGATGTGGCTATTTCCACTGTTAAAGCATCTTCGACAGTAGCATCTCAATTTGAAGAGTTTCTTTATAACCCATCTGATGCTAGGACCAAATTCTCTGAAACTGGTTTGCCTGATAAAAACTATGCTTATCAACCCGGATACAGGATTCAAAGTGACGGTACAAACACTTATACTCATTTTACGGATGGCACATTAAGAAGTGATGGCGTTTTAATTTATGAGGCGGATGCACTTGGCAGGATTGTAAAAATAAAATCAGGAACCAGCACCATAACTGAAATCACTTATGATGCTCTTGGAAGACCAAGCGTTGTAAAAGAAGCCGGTAAACCGGATAAATCATTCAATTATCTAGGGGGATTCGTTGAACAGGAAAACGAAAACGGAACTGCAGCAAGACAAATCAGTCAGCACCCTGTAACCGGGATAACCATAGCTTATCACTCTGCATCAGGAAGCCATTATACTTTATTTGATAGAAGGTTTAATTTAATTGCTCTATTAGATGATACTGGTAACTCAATAGAGAGCTATCGTTACAAATCATTCGGTAAACCCGAAATAATTGATAATTCTGGCGGAATTATTAGTAATTCTGCATTTGACATAGACCCGATCTATGGGGGGCAGAGATATTTAAAAGCATCTAATCTTTATCTGTCCAAGAAACGATTGATGGATCCAATAAACGGTGCTTTTTTGAGTATAGATTCCAATGGATATGTTGATGCATCTTCACTATATGTCTATGCAGGTCAGGATCCCATCAATAACATTGACCCTAATGGAGAAGCCGTACCTATTATTGTTGCTGTATTCGTTATCGGAGGTGCGCTGGCAGGAGCAGGATATAGTGGATATGACGCATATCATAACCCCAACAGGTATGAGGGCTTGGGCGGTTCTGCAAGAGTTTTGGGAAATGTCTTTGGAGCTGCGGCCATTAGCGGGTTGGCAATCGTGGGAGGAGAAGCAGTGTTAGCAGCAGGCGGAGCAGGGATATTTGCAACCGGAACAGGAACTGCCACTGCTTCTCTTACAGCAACTCAAACTTTTGTGCTTTTTGGCACAAGTACAACTGTTACAGGAGGAATACTGAGGGGTGGATTTAATAATATGTTTCCTGAGTATGTAAATCCAGTTACTCCTCAAACAATGGCATGGGATTATGCAACCGGAGGCACAGCAGGTCTAGTATTCAAAAGCCTTAATTTATTTCCTGGCTCGGGATTAGGCAGCAGCCGCCCCAATGCAACATGGACTTTACAAGGAGATAGAGATTTAATTCTTAATAGTAGAAGAATCTGGGGCCAGACTGAAGGTAGTGTTTATAGTATGAATACACCAAACCTACCCACTTGGAGAGCAACTGGTGGAGGCTCTGTTAGTCCAAATTCTGCGATTTTTGAATTTCAGGGTGCAAACAATATTTTCAGGCAACATGAAGTGATCGGTCCATTTAGTTTGATAAAACGTATGCTTGGTCAAAGTAAAGCTGGTTTTGGTGATATTACATTTGAGGCGGCAGAACAAATTGGAAGCAGAGTTGTAAATGGAAATACGATACCTATTTATAGGCTCAATGGAGTTCAACTTCAGTCTGGACAATTTGCAGGCCAATCTGTTTCAAAGGCATCAGCAAGGCTTTGGGGAAGACGGTCTTTTGATGTACTAATGGATGCAGGATTAATAACGGCATTAGGATTAAGTATTAATAATCCACTTTCATCTGAAAATACTCACCCGAATGATAAACCACCCTCTTCAAAATGACAAAACAACGAGTGGATATAGTATTGCCACCTGTTTGGTCCGGAGGATATTATCATACTGCAAGGCTTTTAATATATTAATTAGAGGATATTTGTCATAATTTCCTGATCACAGTAGCTAATAATATAACTAAAACAGACTAGACATTGGTTCTTGGATGAAATTTGATTCCGAACACTATAGGATTTAATAATCCTTATATCATCTATCAACTGGAACCGCTATGTCTTGAGCATTGGAGGCAGAAACTTCCCAAATTTCGTTCTTCAAAAATGCCCTTGCGATTTGGGACTATACAAGCTATAATCAAAAGTACCTAAGCGAATATGGGTTGAACTCAACTGTCGTACCTCTTGGGTAAACCTGGAAATCACAGGAGTTTTTAACCAAGCCACAAGATAAGCCATGACACAACTGCTGGATCATTAGTTAAATTATTCTATAAATTAAAACCAGTGCAACCCCTACCCCAAATCCCCTTAGACCAATCCAAACAAGAACACCTGGATGCCTTGCTAAAGCTTAGAGAAAGCCTTAGCCGCAATAACCAATACGGCAAAGGCATCATCTCCGGACTCGAACTTGAATCGGGCGCCAACCACACCATCACCATCAAAGAGGGATTCGGGTTCACCTCGCGGGGCTTGCCGATAGAACATCCGGAGACCGTATACACCCACTTTACCCCCTACAGTCCCCCACCCTTTCCTTCTGAGTTGGCTGCCTTGATACAACTTGGCGAAAGCAATAAAAAAAGTCTCTATCGGTCCAAAGAAATTTATCGGCTAATAAAGAAGGGTGAAGCCGATAAGGATAACGATACCCACCTGAAGCACAAGGAGGACTTAGCAGGATTTGTGGTCACCTTAGTTTTGGAAGCAGTTTTATATCAAGACAGCGAAGAATCTTTCGTTAAAGTGAACGTAGTTCCCCTTTTGGTACCCAAAGGTAGTCCCGTTTTTGAAGATCAATTGCCAGGGCTGTATTTTTTTCAGCGGACACTGCGGTTTAATCCAAGAAAAGGTGAAATACGTTCCGGAAATGATGTTCTTATGCATTTTCTGGAATTGATTTCGAATGGGCATTTAGGTATTTTACAAGAAAATATGGTCCGTGTCTGGGATTTTTATGCGCCTTTATTGGGCATCCAAGAAGATAATCCCTTTAGCATTATTCACCTGGATGGGCTATTGGCCAGCTTCAAATCGGACAGTCGATTAAGGATCATGGCACAATACCTCGTGGACTTTATAGAGGATTTGTGCAGGGCATTCACTGAGTTCCTTGAAAAGACAAAGGCAGCAATAGATTCTGGTCAACTCGATCCGTTTCCATTTCCACTTCACCTCGCCCTGGGCACCACGGCAAAGGGTGTTTATGGTAATGAAAACAAATACCGTCATTCTTTCCAGCGTAATACCTTTACCAACGCTCCACCTGATATCTTGGAAGAAGCGGCTTTTTTGTTAAGAAGATTGGGTATAATGGCTTCCGCCTTTGACTGGGTGAATATTGAGGAAAGCAGTAAGGTGATTGTCACACCAAGCATGATAGGAAATGTCGAAACAGCAGCACGGGCCATACCCATTTATTATGACTGGGGCAGATTGAAGGACTTTTGGAAATTTACCGATAAGGTGGCTTCATTTCCCTATTACCATCCAATGGGATATTTCAACGAATATGAAATGAATTGTCCTTCTTGGGTTAACAGACCACTGGATTACAACCTGGGGCCCTATAACTTCTTTAAAATAGAGGGCCATATTGGAAAGCATTATACAACCGCAAGGCAACAACTGAACTTCTTTCGATCGGCATATTCCCTGCCCTTTCAGTTGCTTGTATTAAGTTCAGGCGACTTCACTGCATTGCTCCAGGACGAATCAAAACCATTAAATGGCATTGAGCACAAGGCTGGGGTTACAAAAGGTGGCACCTTTATACTTGTATTCAATGATAATGAGTCGATTCAATCTAGACAAAACCCTGAAGCCACCAAATATGCTGAATTTGCCGAGTCATTAAGGTGGTTAAACCTACCCCTGGGAGAGCATGTGGAAAAAGTGATAGCGGCTTTGGACATAAAGGCCGCCGAACAGAAGAGCAAGCCAACCCAAATTCCGGATCACATCGTCATAGCAGACTTTTACTTGCCCTATTATTTCCCATTCCCCCAGCCGGAATACCCTAGCCCATCGAAAAAACATGCTCCGGGTGAGTCAGCATCTCGGAAACCAGTTATCGAACTGAAGCAACGGGAATTTTGCGAAACGGATGGGGATTCTTATATGATAAGGGTTAAACCAGAGGGGGGAAAGCTTAGGTTGGATGATAAGGAATTAACTATACAAACAATCGTTCCATCAGTAATCGGACCAGGAGAATACACGCTCACCTATGAGCTGGAGGGCCATCTGGAAACCATCCGATTTAAAGTGAGCCAAAGTCTAAAACCGAAAATAGTTATTTCGCAAATCGCCTACACCGAAGAAGGCGAGTGGGATATTGCCTTTGCCAGCAGTCCCACAGTTGTATATCCCTTAGGTTGGCAACTCAGTCAATACCAGTACAATGATGACAACAAGGAACACCAAGGGATATTTAGAAGTATGTTTAAACCTAGCGTAGGGGAAATGAGGGTCAGCCTGGAAATCCAAAACCCTCCACCCTGCATGTACACCTACACCTATAAAAAGTTGATTTTTGAACAGAAAAAGGAATATCTATGTCATCCAATTACCAGTTTTACCTGTTCCTTGGAACGCGAACTGCCAATTATTCCTGTGGATCAACGGGAAGGCATACAAATGGAAGCAAGTAAAATCAGATTAAAAGACGCGAGGGAAATCGCAAAAGGAAAAAATGAAATCATCGTTCCCATTTATCAGGAGACAGCTACTGATTATATTTTTACAGTTGTACAATTCCTGTTTTTGGACGCTTCCTTTCAGGCAACCTTTAAACGGTTCCCGTTAAGTGAATCAGAAAGGATACAGGTTTTCCTGAAGGCAAATCGTCCGGAGGGTCAGTCAAATTGGCAAGTAAACGGAATTTCCTGTGATGATGGGGCAGAAATAATCCTCAACGTAGATGAACTCGGAGATAATTTTCTAATCGTTCATGGCATTACCTTTAAACAAATAGGTTGTGAGGATAGATTGGAAATAAAAATCAATAGCCAGGAACTTCTTGAGGCGCTGCGAATAAGTGGGACCCATACAAAAACGGTAAACCACTGAACCTTGTCTCCTAAATTTAATCAGTTCCCATATTGTCATTTACCACCCCCTTTTTCCCCCTCCTAAAACAGGAGGGGGATATATGAATTACTATTGGTTCCTCCCATTGCTTATTTGGTTTTACGAAACTGCTTGCCAATTCCAAGTTTATTAAATTCTATTTCTATTTTTCTCAGTTTCCATTTGCCTTATTCAAAGCACCAATTAACCTCAATAAGAAGAAAACTCACTTTATTGGACAGACTAGCCCCCCTCCTGCTAAAAGGAGGGGGGTTGGGGGGTGGTTGAAAATACCAAATCTTAGGTATTGCCTGAATTCTAAAGAAAATCTACCTTGACCATGCATTAATGATTGAGTAGCAAATTGAGTCTTGAAGGAAATCAATCCTTTTCACATTTTATCATCAATACTTCCCTCATGTACCTGCAACCAGAAGCCTATATTAAGATCCGTGAAGAAACACTGGAGGAACTGCACAAGCGATATCCCGGACAGTTTATCGAGGGAAACCCATGGGACTATATTGCTATTTTTCCGGCCAAACATGAGAAAGTGGGCGAGCTGAAATTGTACCAGGCTATCAAAGACATTACCTATGTCATCCCGTATATCACGCACGGACACCTGTCTTACCCCGAAGATGATACACCGGAATATGCAGCCAATTATATGAAGTGGTCCGTAGTGGATTTTCTGGAAGATCTTTTCAATGACAACATGCTTTTGGCCATAGACAGAGACCTGACTTTCTCATTTGCCATCCCACAATGTTCTGTTTCCCAAAGGGAGGGGTTTATGGAACCCGGTGTGGACTATTTTGTATGGTCCGGCCCTATCCCTAACTTAGCGGAGGAAAAAGGCAGGGATACCGCTGTTTTCAGGAATAAGTTAAATGATGATTTATAACCTGAATTCGAATCAGTACCGTTATCGGTACCTTTATACGCTGCTATTCAGTTCAATTAGCAATCTTTGTTAAAAAATATAACCTACAATAAAAATTTTATCGGATCTAAGTTTGACATTTAATTAAACAAAGCGAGCTGGCCCGACAAAAAACCGGGGTGCGCAGGAGGCTTGTGGGGGGAAGGATTTTTTTGTCTTGATTTTTTGGTACTTTTTCATCAAGGAAAAAGTACAATAAGAAAAGCTAACGATACAAAATAACAGCTAACCTACCATTATACATTAAATGGAGAGCTGCTAAAACTTCCATAAATATAAAAAAACATGATCCGAGACCAACTTATTCCTGCACTAAAAGAAAAATACGGTGACACCTTTACGGTTGGTGAACCCAATGAATTTATAGCTCTCTTCCCCGCCAAACACGAAAAAGTAGGCCGCCTGATGCTGTATGAAGGGGAAGAATACCTCACCTTTGTCATCGAAAAGGTAGCCCACGACCATGTTTATTTCGATCCAAACGAGGAACAGGAAAAAATCGATCAGTCTGTGACTACCCAAACCATGGAGTTTTTGGATGATTTATTCAATGACAGGATACTGATGGGCCTGGCCAAAGACCTAATGGGCACCTCGATCATGGCCTTAAAATGGGGCGAACCAAAAGATTTTATGCAACCCGGATTTGACTATTTTTTATGGTCCGGCCCTATTGGCGATATCACTGAAAATTCACAAAAATAAGGCAAATGAATTTACCCTTTTGGCATGATCAGAAAATCAAGGAATGGCTGGCACAAGCGATGGGACTGGCTACTGTTGTTCTATTTCTATTGACTTTTTTGGGGCTGTACTCCTGCGAAACAGACCAAATTGATGACCAGCCTGCTCCTCCCCCTGTTACTTTGGATGGGGGAACAGAAATTTTTCATATTTATAAATTCCAGGTTCCTGACTTGCCGGAAGATCAATCAGCCTTTACCGGTACCCTCGGCGATCAAATGGTGCACTTGGGTAGGTATACGGATGATTCCCTGGTTTTCATTATTCCTATCATCCCGGAGGGAAACCACCTACTCAGCGTAAACATAGCTGGGGAAAAGAAGCGATGGTCATTGGACATCCGGCACCCCATACTTGAAATAAACCTCAATGATTTTTATGAGGACCTGATGGGAAAAACAAATGTCTTGCTCTCTCAAGCAGAAACCATCGAAAGCCTGTCGGAATTGTCCTCAGAATTTGAAAGCTGGATAAATACGTTTCAGGAAAATCTCCATGCACTCAGCGATCAGGAAAAAACAACGGTCCTGGGTGCCATGCAGCAGTTTACCTTCAGGCAGCTATTTCAAACCGATCAAATTGACCTGCTCCAATTGGATAATGTGGAAAACTTATCATCCGGCCGGGCAACCCTGGATTTCCACAACAACCTTTACGATCTGCAACAGTTAGCAATAATGAATCAATTTCCTGACCAACGGCTATACAGCACCATGACATTGGGATTGGGTATGGGACTTTGGTACCGAAATGTACTGAATGAATACCTTTCCCATAAAATACTGGAATTTCCCATGCTTCGGGATATCAGCCTCTATAAAATTGACTCCGTTGATTTGGCTGAAGAACCCACTGAAAAACTATTTTTAGAATCAGGAGAGCATACCGTCTTTAGCCTCTATGCCCATTACCAAAATATAAATGAACAGGATTTAGGTTCAGAGGCATCCAGTAGCCATCATGATTTTGCTGAATTCATTGCAAATGCAGCCCCCTATAAAATTCAATCGGTGCAATTGATCAATTCCTATCTGGAAACCTATTCACTCTCCTTGTCTGATTTAGCAAGCAATTTTATCCACACTTTGCCCCCACATGCGGATAGGGTCCAAAGTAAATTAACGGCAAGCTTCTCAGTAGCACCACGGACTGAAATACTTGATGAAAGCACCTTTAGAATAAGGGAATTTGATTGGGTGGAAGGAGTACTCCAGCTAATGGTGGAGTCCCTGACCGGAAATGCGGTGGAATTTCCCTTGGAGGTACTGGTTGAAAACCCACAGTACCAATTTTTTAAACAGCTATCCGTTATTGTACAGGTAAGTTGTCCAATTATTTTCCAATTTGTAATCGAGGAAGACCAACCGTCCCTAGATATGACTTTTGGTACCCCTCCCTATGTTTTGCATTGGTTGCAGGGTACGGGCAGCGAGAACCTATCCGATCTACCCCCAGGCCAATATGAAGTGGAAGTAGAAGATGCACTGGGCTGCAAAAGAAGCCTATCATTTACTATTCCTGAATTCGGAACTGTAGCAGATATTGAAGGAAATGAGTACCGTACCGTCAGGATTGGTGAACAATGGTGGATGGCTGAAAATCTGAGCGTAGGTAAATTCAATGATGGAACACCTATCGAACCATTAGAAAGTTCAGAAGAGTGGGTTGCTTTTGACGGTCCGGGGTACTCCTGGTACGACTACGATCAGGAAGCTCACCAAAACTACGGGAAATTATACAATGCACAAACTGCTTGTTGTGCCATATGCCCGGAAGGATGGCGTTTACCTACCATTGACGATTGGACTCAACTAAGCCATCAGCTAGACCCCTTCCCTGCCGGTAAACTGAAACCAGAGAAAAGCTGGAATGAAGAGAATCTTGACAATACCAACTCAAGTGGGTTCTCAGCCTTACCTGCAGGTGGAAGAAAAATTGATGGGAGTTTTTTTGGAAAAGGTGATGCAACCTTTTACCTGACCCTAAACTCAAACAATAATCTGGCTGACGACCTGTTTCCCACGGTGGGGCCTGGTAAAAATGGCTTTGGTTTTCTATTGAACATGCCCGATTTTCATGGGTTTCCACAAATCTCTACCACCGCTTATTCCATTCGCTGTATAAAAGAATAGGGCAATAGAATTATCGGTTCATACATATTCAAGAACTGCAACTAAGCCCGATATTCATCCAATCACATCAAAAGCATACGCATAAGTCAGCAATTCATTGGGCGAATGAATGTCCAGCTTTTGGTTGATCTTTTTCCGGTGTTGCTCCACAGTCCTCCGGCTGATAAATAAACACTCGGCTATTTTGGGGTTGTTTTCCCCCATGGCAAGTCGCCTGAACACTTCCAGTTCCCGCTCAGTGAGGGTACTGAACTGGGCTTCATGATCCCTTTTGAACAATTCCTCGGCAATGATCCTTTTGATCTTGGTAGATAAAAAAACCTTTTTCTCCAAAGGAAGGATAAAGGAAAGATAACCTTCAAATAATTTTTTAGTCATGACCAGGCAGATGGCGTAGTTTTTTTCCCCGGGATGGTAAAACTGCTGGTAATTGGAATATACCTTTGAACTGCATTCATTCCTAAAATACATTTTGATCCTTGGGAATTCGAAGTCGACGGTGTCGGGATGATACAGTTCCTCCGGGTTTTTCTTCTTAAGTGTTTCCATCCCTGCAGCATCCAGGCCCAGCCAGTTCCTTCCCCGCCGGTTTAAAAAAAGACATCGGAAATCCTTATTGCAATACTGCATGATTTCCCGGCTCATTTCTCCCACTTCCTCCATAGAATTATCCTTGTCAATGATCATTTGCTTGAAATGATTCAATTGCTGCTGTTGCTGGTTTAATAAAGAAGGCAAAATCTCCATCTTTGAAAAAGGGTTTAGGTTAACACAATACTTCCTAATTTGTCCCATTACATGAAACAATATAAGGTAGATCCGTTCTTTGAATGAATTGTTACCGAAATGATCGTAGGGTTTTCAAAAAACCACCGGTGCTTTCTTCAAAGGGCATATGAGTACATCCACAAAAAGGTGTGGAACCGCAGTTGGTTATAATAGCTAGTCCTACCCAAAACAGTCAAACCAGTTTGAATAAAAGTAGGAAATCAAATCTTCAGGAAATGGTAGAATGACCTGTTTGCGATTTGAACGATATACCTTAAAATTAAATAAGAATAAATATCCTGACAATCCCCTTTTGGGGTGATATTTTACTTGTTTAACCTGATTTTCTCCTGCAAAACTTTGGCAATGGCTTCTTTTCCGCATTGAACATGAAGCTTTTTGTAAATATTTCGCAGGTGCGACCTGCAGGTTTCATACGCCATGTGGAGTGTTGATGCGATGTATTTGACGGTATAGCCCTTTACCAGCAAACTGAGCACCTCTGTTTCCCGGGTGGTCAGAGAATACACCTCTTTTTGGGTACGGTGTTTTTTTCTAAAGGAATGCAAGACCTTTTGTGCGATGGTCGGCGACATGGGTACACCTCCCATTTGTACATCATCTATCGCTTCAAATAATTTCAGGGGAGAAGTCTTTTTTAGCACATAGCCATCTGCTCCTGCACAAAGGCTATCAAACAATTTATCATCGTCTTCGAATTGGGTATACATCAAAATCGAAATGCCGGCATTAAGTTCCTTAATAATGGGGATTGCGGAGATTCCATCCAGTTTTGGCATATCAATATCCAGTATGACTACATCCGGTTTATCTTTCCTGATCACTTCTTTTACCTGAAGCACATCCCTGTAATTTCCAATTACCTCAAACTCAGGCCCACTCTCTAAAAGTGTACAAAGAGATGTTCTAAGTGCATCGTCATCCTCAAATAATACCAAACGCGTCGACATGGTTAAAAATAGGTAACTAAAATATAACTATCAATCCCATAAAAGGGGGATATTGAATTTTGCAGGCCTTCAAACCTGGCTCACTTTCGATCAAGGATCCTGTATAGCCAATTGCTTTCAAAAGGTACCCAGACTTCAGCAGTCGTTCCCTTTTCCTTCCGGGAGTGAAATTGTACCCATCCTTTCCATTTTTCCATACGAAACTGAATGTTTCGTATGCCATTTCTGAGACTTTCCCCTGAGGTATCAAAACCGACCCCATTATCCACGACTTTTAAAGATATCCCATGTTTTTGTGGCACAATGGTTATGGTTACATAGGAAGCTTTCGCATGTTTTCGGACATTGGTAAGCAACTCTTTGAAAACCATAAAAAGCTCTCTTCTTTTCTGCATGGACATTTTTTTTCTCCGAAAACCTGAACCCACGACGATTTCGTAATTTATCCCGTCGTTCTCCAGGACTTCACTGGCATGGCGCCTCATGCGTGTAACAATATCAAGAAGGCTTTCGTCAGAAATCTTGATGTTCCAGACAATTTCATCCAGTGCCTCTGCAGAAAGTCTGGCTTCCCTGTCTATTTTCTCCAATGTGTCCATTGGGTCAGCTCCTTTAAGTTTGTTTTTTGAAATAACGGATAGCAGGTGAATATTCGTAAGTTTGGATCCGATTTCATCATGAAGATCAGCAGAGATCGTATTTTTCACCTGTTGAATATGTATGATTTGATTAACCCGGTATTTGTAGGTTCCGTAAAGAAGCAGTATTACCAGGAGCAATACAGCCAAAATAAACCACCATTCCAGCCAAAAGGGAGCCGCTATTGTAATGGTCAAAGCCGCTTGATGGGCTTTGTCATCAGGCGCTTTAGCAGACTTTACCAAAAACTGGTATTCTCCTGGCAACAAATTGGTGTAAGCAGTGTATTTTCGGTTTCCGGCCGCTACCCAATCCTCATCATATCCCTCAAGCTTGTAATAAAATGTGCTTTTATCGGGCGAAATAAAATCAAAAGCGGTGTAAGAAAAACCAAGGGAATGATCATAGTACTTGAGTTGTATTGAATTCTTATAGGTAATCAAGGTATCTGCCTGTACAGGAATATTGCCCACCATGACTTCTGTAAGCACCGTTTTCTTCGAATTGTCAGAAAAGACCAGGTGATCAGGGTCAAAATAGTTTAAACCACTAATGCCTCCAAAATACATGGTTCCCCTTTCCGAACGGTGAAAAGCACCGGTATTAAACTCAGGGCTTTGCAAGCCATCTGATACCGTATAGGCAGAAATTTGTCCGGATTGCAACTGATTGCGGGAAATTTGAAAGTTAAACCGAAAAAGGCCCCGATTGGTGCTTGCCCAAATACAACTGTCGCTTTGCGGTAAGATTCCATAAATCACATTGTTGGGAAGACCATTTTCTTCATTCAGCTGTAGGGTATTTCCTGTTTCCAGGTGCGTCGCAAGTAAGCCTTCGCCCGAAGTACCAATCCAAAGCCATCCTTTATTGATATACAAACTCTTAACTACCGGCCGGGTGGTATCGGAAGGAGAAATATCAAGGTTAGTAAAGGTGCCTGTGTTGGTATTTACCAACTGTACACCATGGATTTTCTCAAACCCAACGGCAAGTGTACTGTCGTTTATGGCGATTATGCTTCTGATACTGTTTTCGTCCTGTTGCTGCAGGTGTACTGGTGTCTTGATAAACCTTTTTATCAGACCCTTATTTTTATCCAACAAAAGCAACCCCGCATCTCGGGTACCTAACCAATATTGACCCTGCCCATTTTCCAAAATGCACCAAATGGTATTATCCGGTATTCGTTCCGATGCGATAGAGGCTTCTTTAAAAAATCTTTTCTTGATTTTTTTAGTAAACCTGTCAAGAATAATTAAGCCATTATCCTGAGTTCCAACCCAAACATCTCCTTTCTTATCCGACAGCAGGGAAACAACCCTATTTGGATTGCCAATGTTGGTATGAATCGGGGGTAAATAAATCGTTTCAAAATCCCTGCTAATGGGATCGTACAACGTTAAACCCTGGCCTGAAGTGCCGATCCAAACCTTGCCGTCCTCACTTGTGGTTATGGATCTGATTTGGTCAATTGAGACATCTTTCGATACATTCTGATTGGTGATACGTCGAAAATTATTGAATTGCTTGTCATAATAGCTTACTCCTCCCCCATCTGTTCCAATCCAGATTCCCCCTTTTTTATCCTCGTAAATAGATAATATATCCTGAAAACCAATTGAAAATGGATTTCGGATATCTGGCATCAAATTGATGAATGTAGCATCTTTTAAATCAATAATATAGAGGCCTTTACCATAGCTTCCTACCCAAAGCTGGTTCAGGTGATCAACATGAATGGCTTCTACAATTAAATCAGACGGAATCTGATCACCTTTGGAACCGGTGAATTTCTCAAAATTCTGCGATGATTGCCCCTTCCTGTATAGTCCCTCATTAAAAGTCCCTACCCAGAGGTTTCCTTCGCGGTCTTCTGTCATCACATGGGTATTAATAGTTTCCAGGTACAATTCAGTTCCGGATGGTTTTACCTCTACTAATCCGGATTTGGTCAGAATCCAGAGATTTTCTTTGCTATCCTGGAAAAAGGTCCGGACCTCGCCGCTATTGAGATGCTCCTCTCCAAAAATGCGGACCTCCTCTTTCCTTGGATTGTAGCATAAAGCGCCTTCATTAAGCGTTCCAATCCATAAATTTCCTTGAACATCAAAAAATAAATCAGTTGCCGGAGGAACGACGATATTCTCTTTACCAATCCGTTCTATTTCTTGAAATTCATGGGTAAATAGGTTGAGGACTTCAAGTTTTCCTCCTTTTGTGATTAACCATAATTCATGCCCGTTTGAGGCGAGTTTCCCCAGTTGGGTATTGTCAGGAGTGGTGATGTCATCAAAGAACTTTTTAAAAACCAGAAACTCATTTCCATCAAAACGGTTCAGGCCATCCTGAGTAGCAAACCAAATAAAGCCGGTGGTATCTTCTACCACGTCTACCACACTATTTTGAGACAGGCCTTCCGAAATGGTAATATTTTTAAAGGTATAATCTCTTTGTTGGGCCCTAAGCGGACATAAACTGCAAAAAAGCAATATAAAAATGATGACAAAAGTTTTCATCTTTGGATTTTAAACAACTTTCTGTATTTCAAATATAAAATATTTGAAATAATAGCCAAGATAAAGCCGTTCAAAAACCAAATATTCTTGAAATAAATATGGTTAATTTAGATAAAAACATTGTTTTTTATTGATATAATTCAATATGAAGAAATTTTTATATATATCAAAAAAAACCACATAAGGCACTTAAGGGCATATTAGAGGGGTGTAAGATTAAAAATCACCCTTCCCTTGATTTAATAGAGGTTATTGTACAAAAAATAGGCAGCAAATAATATTATTAAAAAAGTCTTATGTGTTCTCATGTGGTTAAAAAAAGAACCACATAAGGCACTTAAGGGCATATAAATGGAACCTGCAGCAACGAAATGGTTCTCCCCTTGGTTTAAAAAATTAGTATTGTACAGATTCCATATTAAAAATAATTCTATGTGCTCTCATGTGTCTTATGTGGTTTAAAAAGAACCATATAGGAGGCATTGAAGGGCAAATTAGAGGGCTTCAGGATAGAAAATGGACTGATTTTTATCCAAATTTACTCGGGTTTTAATTTAATTTTGACCTCTACCATCCCGCCAAATGCTTGCAGTGCATTGTATAGGCGGGGATTGGCTCCTGTGCCGCCTGCATTGTTTAAAATCCAAACCCCAATTTTATCATCAAGATTGGTCTTATGTCTACTGAAATCAATCGCTCTTGGAACTTCTTGGTCAGCATTCCATGTATAGGTTTTTCCTTCTACACTGGGCATGGCCTGTTTCTTGAAACCGTAAAATCTAACGGTATACGATTCATGGTTATCTTCCTTTTTGAACGTGGCATTAAGCCAATTTGTAAAGCAATAAGTAGAACAAGGGTTTTCAATTATTTCTACGGTAAGCGGCAAATGTAAAATCTCATAATGCTCATCATTGACCACTTTAATATCCCCCTCAGCAGTCGCATAGTAGGAATAATCATTCTTTCCTTTTGGAGAAAGTGACACCCGAACCGTTATTTGATCGATTCCTTCCTCGATTTCCTCATCCAGTGCCTGATAGGTAATTTGGGGGGTTTGGGTATTTGCTTCACTAAGAAATCCATCAAAAAGCCCATGCTTACCCGTGGTACTCCATTCGTATTTGTAATCAAAGACCTCAGGTTGGTGAAAGGTATCCCCATTGGCCCATTCGACATGTAGGCGAACCTGATCTTTTTTTCTGCCAACCAACGATAATCCATCCGGTTTAACAACCAATTCGGCTGGCTTTACCGTTACCACTGCTTCTGTGCTTCCTACCTTGTCCAGCCGCTCTCCTTGCTTGAGATACGCTTCCACATAAATCGTGTCCACCGCATCGTCAGGAAGTTGCGCGGCGGACTTATTGGAGCGATAATTAACGGTCTTCTGTCCGTTTTCAAATGTTATCCCCTCATTCCCTAAAGCATCTTTTAGAAATCCGTATTGCCCGCTGGTCCGCCATTTGAACAACAATGCCTGGCCATCCGAAAAACCCGACTGGCTGGATACGGTAAAGGGTGTATCTTTAAAGGTCAATACGGAGGTTTCATTGGGAGATAGCTTGATATCGTGCTCAATGGCTTTGACCACAAATTCTTCCAGGGTATTGCTGACGCCTATCTCCCCTGCCAATTTTGCCATATCCACGGCTTTTAAGGTTAAATCAATGACCTTTAGTACTTTCAAATATTTTGATACCTTTTTTTCATTGAGATAATCCCGGTCCAGCTCTATCCAATTCTGGGTGGGTTGATTGGCATAGCGATCCACCACCTTTTTTACGATTTGTTCCTGAAAATATCCTCCCCCCAGATCCACCACCAGGTATTTCATGGTTTCAGTACCAGCACTTTTCCAATTGCCATTCACGAGCATATCCCAGAGATTCGGGTATTTGGCATAAAGGTATTTTACTGCTTCAATAATGACTTCATCACGGAAATAATCTGCATCAAACTCACTGGTCAGCTCACCAAATACCTCTCCCATGATGGGAAGTACAAAGTCAAAAGCAAATTGGCGGAGCATCAGATCCCGGAAGGCATCCTTTTCGGTCGCTGTCAGGGTATAATTTGCCGTACCACGGAAACTTGGCCCGATCAACCGTACTTTATATCGGGTTTCCTTTTCGCCGGGACCCAACGTTATAGGTATAGGTTCAGTTTCCACCATGGCATAATCCATCCCCTTTCCCGAAACCCAGTCTGCTATGGTGCCCATGGTACCCCCAAACGCTGCGGTGCCGGTAACACTTACATCTTGGTCAGCTACGTCGTTTCCCCTGATATTTTCCTTTACAATCTGTAAGGTGTTTTCTTCGTCTTCCTTATTTATGAAAGCATGCTTGTAAATAAAAGCCTTGGCCAATCTTCTGTAATAGTTTTGTATTTTAATGGTCTGGGGATCGTTTTCGTAAACCTGTATTCCACTCGCTTTTCCGGTACGGTCTACGTTGATCTGCCGGCTTCTGATATCAATCAGATCGGCATCTTTTTCGAATGCCTGCGTAAGGCCCTCCAAGGCATCCTGAAAAAGTCCCTTTTCCAAAAAATAGGGGTCAGACCCGGCAAGTCCCTTGATCTGAGTTTTGAATTCGGCAATCTCTCCGACTTTATCCATGCTTTGAAAAAATTCCTGCTGGACTTGTTCAGGGAAATACCACATTCCCAATCCCATATAGGCCAATGCCTCCGAAGTGGACATGAAATCGATGGTTTTATGATTGGCACTGATCAGCCCCATCATCACCAAATTCTCCTCTTTATCGAATACATAGGCAATTCTGGAAACTCCCGGAGGCAAAACAACTTTTGAATTACCGGTTGGATCGATGGAAAAATCCATTAATCCGGTGGAAACAATTCCCCCTGATAGATCCAACCCTTCAGGAATCAGGATGTTTACATCCACGGTGGGAAGATCAGTATCCTCGCCGCCTTCATCCGGAACGGGATCTTCTACACCGGGGTTTTGACTTATTGGTTGGGTAGGCTCCTCGGTCTCCTTACATGAGTTAAAGACCAGCAGCAGTACCAGCAGCATTAAAAGAGCAGATGATAATTTCATAATTGTACCAAATTAGGATGTTACCTATACATCGGAAAGAAAGTAAAAAGTCACCAATAAATTTAAACTTTATTTTTTCAATAAATACCAATAGGTCCGCAAACTTTTTGTAAGGTTAAGAAAAAGAACCGCATAAAGCACTTAAGGGCATATTAGAGGGGTTTGAGATGGAAAAACATCCTTCCCTCGCTTTACTAGAGGCTATTGTATAAAAAATAGGCAGCAAAAAATATTATTAAAAAAGTCTTATGTGTCCTTATGTGGTTAAAAAAAGACCATATAAGGCACAGAAGGGCATAAAAATGGAACCTGCAGCAAAGCAATGATTCTCCCCTTAGTTTAAAAATCAGTATAGTACAGACTCCGTATTAAAAATAATCCTATGTGTTCTCATGTGTCTTATATGGTTCAAAAAAAGATTGTCATTTCAGACCTGAAAAATAAATTCTTAGGCAACCATTATCCATTCGATTAATCTTTTATTCCATTAAAGTTGAAAGGTTTAGGTAAATTGGCCATTAAATATTCTATCGTCATATAAAACCCGAAAAACATGCCATTAATAAAAGGCTGTGAGAATTATCCTTGGATTAATTTTTTGCAAGCAGGAAAAATTTTGATCCTGTTGGTTGTAGTGCTGCCTGGGTTATACAATCTCTCTTTGGCCCAAGAAAACACTGTCAGGCTCGTAGAAGATGGCGGCACTGGGTCCTATCCTGCCATCATGGAGCAAGCCCCTTCATTACCCACTCACACCGTATTTAGACCTCGGAATCTGAGTGAATTTGGCGAAAATGAAAAATTGCCCATCATCGCCTGGGGAAATGGAGCTTGCGCCAACTCCCCCTGGGAACACGTAAATTTTTTAAGTGAAGTGGCATCCCATGGATTTCTGGTTATAGCGCTTGGGCCTATGCCCAAGGAGGGTGAGAAAGGGACCGGCAAGTCAACTTCCCCTCAAATGATAGCCGCTATCGATTGGGCAATCGCCAGTAGTGAAGATGAGAATAGTCCCTACTATAAAAGAGTGGATACCACAAAAATTGCAGTGAGCGGCATGTCTTGTGGTGGATTACAGACCTTGGAAGTCGCGCCGGATCCAAGGGTCACTACCGTGGTGGTATGCAATAGTGGCATACTTCCGAAACCAGGTGATGGCATGCCCGGTATGCCCAGCCTGGACAAAGCACAACTCAAAAAGCTGCACACGCCTACCCTGTACTTGCTGGGTGGTGAAAAGGACATTGCCTATAACAATGGAATGGATGATTTCAATCGGATCGACCATGTTCCTGTGTTCGTAGGTAATATGAATGTGGGTCATGGCGGCACCTATGCCCGTACGCATGGTGGTGAGTTTGCCAGGGTAGCAACAGCCTGGTACAAGTGGCAGTTAAAAGGAGACCTGGATGCAGGGACGTTGTTTTCAGGAGATCCCAGCGGCCTTGCTCAATCCCGGGAATGGACAGTACAAAAAAAGAACATTCCCTGAAATGGTGTAGATTGGTTATGAAATCCACAGCGGGATTTTATGGCCTGAAGGAAAAATGGAAGGAGAGGCATCAGGATCTTTTGATGAGTTGCTTAAGCGCGCCAGTGAAGCAGTGAGAGATGTTGACCCGGAGATCAATATTATGGTCCATAGGGTACTTGAGCAAGTGATAAATGGAAATATCAAAAAATATGGGGTGGTCGTACTCAATCGAAGGGTGTAAGATACGGCTAATTGCCCCCATTTCCCTACCCGCTTTCAGATGATAAGAAAAAATCGTTTATTTGTTTTTTGATAATCAAGAAATCCACCTTCAATAAATCAAACGCTTACTACATGAAAAAGATACCACAGATTGTAATGGCCTTGCTCCTGTTTGCGACTTTCAGTTGCAATAATGCCAAAAAAGGAGAAGAAACCGAAACACAGGCAAGTGCAGAGAGCTTCGAGTTGGTCAGAGATTCGACCAAAGTCAGCTTTGTGGCCTATAAAACCACCGATAAAGTTCCTGTTGGCGGGGAATTTACCAATATCAACATCTCTGATTTTGGATCCGGAGACACCGCTTTGGAAGCCATGGATGGTACGGAATTCAGTATTCCGGTCAGCAGTTTGTTTACCAACGATCCCACTGGGACCAGGGACCCAAAAATCCTGGAATTTTTCTTCGGTGCCCTGGAGAATACCGAGCTGATTTCCGGGGTATTTAAAGTTGGGGCGGATAAGCAATGTGCCATTGATGTAACGCTAAACGGACAAACCGAGACCATCCCACTGACCTACACCACCGAAAACGATACCAAATTTGTTTTTGACGGGGTCATGGACCTGGCCAACTGGGATGCCCTGGGAGCAGTAGCATCTATTAATAAAGCTTGCGAGGCCTTACATACCGGATCAGATGGTGTAAGTAAAACCTGGAGCGAAGTGGCTGTACACGCAGAAGTGTTGCTGGCTAAATTGTAATGCTTCATTCCAACCAAAGAAAGCCCCTACAGGAATAATTTTCCTACAGGGGCTTTTTATTTTAAGGATAAATAATCAGCCTCTTACTCCAGCGCAGTTCCCCGTATAGTTGGCCTGCCGTCAGGGCAACAAATTGCAGTCGGGCTATTACCCTTTTCAGTGCCCCTACACCAAAGCCTTTCCCTGCAAATACGTATTTTTTTGAAGAAATAATTGGCATTACCGGCTGTCCGTTTCCTTCATCCACCAGGAAAGCCTTCTGGGAAACCTGCTTGACTTGGAGGGAAAAGGACATTTGAATGGTGGAAACTATAAAGATTAGAAGCGCATTATTTGCACCAGTACCCGGCCGGAAAGGATGGTCTGTCCTGAAGTAAATCGAAGCTAATCAAATAATTATGACATTATTTGAGGCCTCCGCATCCGGTATCCGGGAAGGAATTGAGGTGTATTCCGCCGTAGCGGCCTTATGAACTTTTTCCCATTGGTAATAAATTTTTTCTTTACTTTTGGCGCAGTGCAAGGAGAATAGATCTGGCCAGGGGCCAAAAAATGAACCTGCGGTCGTAAGTATTCCGGACGGCATAGAAAATTTTAGCGAATGAATTTACAAATACTACACCGGCTTGCCTTATAGACCAGCATATTTGGAATCATAGCCTTTATTTCTGATTTTGGATATACACAAAGTGATCGATCTCAACAGTTACTTGATGGGTTTTATTTTGTAGTCCTTGGAATCGGTATCGTTTCCACCTTGACTAGATACCTTTACAACAAGTCCCTGATCAAAAGAAAAGTATTTGTTTTTGATTTTTTGTCGGTTTGTTTTACGTTATGGGTTTTTTACTTGTTTTTATTTGTAGGCGTTCCCTTTGAGACAGACTTGTTGCTGGAAAACCCCATCTGGGTTAGAATTGCTGTGCTATTTACCTTTATCCGGGAATTTTCCGAAGTGAAGTTAAATTATAAAAGAACGGTACTAAATCCCGCACAGCTTTTTGTTGCGAGTTTTCTACTCATTATTTTATTGGGAACCTTTCTCCTCATGTTGCCTAAAGCCACCCATGAGGGCATTTCCTTTATTGATGCCTTGTTTACTTCTACCAGTGCAGTATGTGTGACTGGCCTTATTGTAGTGGATACGGGCAGCTATTTTACGGAATTTGGTCAAATCATCCTGATGTTCCTTATCCAGATCGGGGGCTTGGGAATCCTGACTTTCGCCAGCTATTTCGGCTATTTTTTTAAAGGTGGTTCTACCTACGAAAACCAACTTGCGCTTACCGATATCACCAGTTCAAAAACGATTGGCGAAGTCTTCTCTACCCTAAAATACATTATCCTGATTACCTTCAGTATTGAATTGGTTTCTGGAATACTGATTTACAGTAGTTTAAATGCAGATCATTTTCCCTCTCAGTATGAGCGGATTTTTTTCTCTGTTTTCCACGCTATTTCTGCCTTCTGCAATGCCGGATTTTCTACTTTGCCAAATAGCCTTTACGAAAGTGATTTCAAATTCAACTACATGCTCCAGTTAACGGTAATCGGCACCTTTGTTTTGGGGGGACTTGGTTTTCCGATAGTTGCAAACACAATAAATTACCTTAAATACCGGGTAAGAAAGTTGTTTTCTTTTGGAAAAAACCGCTGGGGGTACCGCCCCTGGATATTGAACCTGAACAGTCGTATCACTTTGATTACCACTTTTTCTATCACTGCTGTCGCTTTTGTTGGTTTTTATTTATTGGAGTACAACAATGCCCTATCCTAGCATCAGGGCTTCGGAAAGCTGGTTACCGCACTTTTTGGAGCTACTACCCCACGAACCGCAGGATTTAACTCAATCGATACCGCCTCCATGCTTTTTCCCACCACCATGATGGTATTTTTGCTGATGTGGATTGGAGCATCCCCCGCCTCTACAGGAGGTGGGATCAAGACCAGTACATTTGCCATCGCAACATTAAACATGCTGAGTTTGGCCAAGGGCAAAGATCGGATGGAAGTTTTCGGAAGGGAAATCGCTGCCATTTCTGTCAGGCGGGCTTTTGCCGTTATATCGCTTTCGCTGATAGTCATAGGCCTGGGCATCATGGCCATATCCTTATTTGAAAAGGATAAAAACCTGATGGATATCGGATTTGAATGCTTCTCCGCCTACAGTACGGTTGGCCTGAGCCTGGGTATCACTGCAGACCTGGCCAATGAAAGTAGATTAATAATTACAGCCATCATGTTTGTGGGCAGGGTAAGCATGCTGACCATCATCATTGCGGTATTCCGGAAAGTAAAAAGTAAAAACTACCGGTATCCCACAGAAAAACTAACCATTAACTAAAAAGAACAGATGAAATCGACACGATTAAAATCATCATTAAACACACAGGGCAACGATGATTTTAATCGTCAAAGATTCCATCTGACCATTAAAAATCAAATTATAAACAGATGAAATCGAGCATGACGCAATCGTCACACAGAGGGATGATTATTATTGCGAGATTCTCCCGATTAAGGATCGGGACAGGCTATGTGGCCATTAAAAATCAATTATAAACACATGAAATATCTTATCGTAGGATTGGGAAATTTCGGTGCCTCGCTGGCCCAAAAACTCACCGCACAAGGAAATGAAGTCATCGGAATAGACACCCGGATGGAAAAGGTGGATTTGTACAAGGAAAAAATATCCCATACCATTCGTATGGACGCAACGGATGAGTTTACGGTGAGCGGCTTGCCGTTAGAGGATACTGATGTGGTTATTGTAGCCATAGGAGAAGATCAGGGATCCAATATCATGACCACCGCCCTCTTTAAAAACCTGCAGGTAAAACGCCTGATCAGCAGGGCCATCAACAGCCTTCATGAGAAAGTGTTGGTGGCCATTGGGGTAGACGAAATCGTGCATCCCGAAGAAGAAACTGCCGAACGCTGGGCAAAAAAGTTATGCCTAAACAATGTGGTGGACTCTTTCGAAATAAGTGATGATTTCAGCATCATTGAAGCCAAGGTTCCAAAAGATTGTATCGGTAAGACCATACGGGAAGTAGGCTTCCGCCTCAAATACAACCTGCTCGTCCTTACCATTATGAAAAAAACCGAAGTGAAAAGCATATTGGGGAAAAGCCGGACAGAAATGAGAATACAAGGAATAGCTACCCCAGATCAAAACCTGGAAGCATCGGATATTTTGGTATTATACGGTGCCAACAATGACCTCCAGGATTTCCTGAAACAAAAAGGAAACGATAGCTAGGGTCTGCTGAAAAACCCATGCCAAATATCCCCCATTTAGCCCCCCATAAAAAAATAAAAACCCTCCCCTATTGATGTACAATAAGAAAGGGTTTTAACTGGTAGAGAGTGGGGGATTCGAACCCCCGGTACGCTGTTAGGCGTACGACAGTTTAGCAAACTGCTGGTTTAAGCCACTCACCCAACTCTCTATTTTGATGCAAATATAATCGAATATTTTCCATTTAAACAAAATCAACGGACCAAATAATTGGTGATTTTTGGTTTAAAAAGCGTTCTTTCCGGTAAGGTTCTGTGAACCATTAGGATTAATAACTAGGTACCAGGCTTAACTTTTTTGGATACAAACAGAGCTTTAGCCAGTTTTGGCGGGATCGATTCTTTAATTCCCCTTCCAATAATTCATCATCAACATGCATCGACCCTTCAAAGTTGATCAATACCTCCCTCGCTTTTAGTGCCAAATCAAATCGATAATGATCCGTTTGTTTCTGATGTTCGATAAACCGTTCAATTTTTTCTTTCTCGGCTTTCGTTATTAAAATGACATCCAAATACTGGTCTTCAGGGTCCGCATTTGGTGCTAAATGGAGATTTGGACCCATAAAGGGCGTATTCATCACTTCTATCCATACGTATTCTCCGGAATAATCCCTTCCATCGACTTCTATTTGGTAGTGGGATGATTTGAGGTCATTAATGGAATCCTTTAATTTTTTCAGTCCAAATGCCACTTTGTCATCCGGACTTCTGTTCCACCGTTTTTTTTCTTTTTTTATTCTGGCTAGTGTATCAGCAAACAACCCCCACCCTACCGATTCAAAAAAATAGTGCGTTTTCCCCTCTTGCTCCAAATATCCTATACTAAGAGGTGTTGTTTTCTTGTTTTTCCAATTACGTACTATTTTGCCCAAATAATCATCAAGGTTTAGGCTTTCTGCCATATTATTGGCGTTTCCCAATGGCAAAATCGCGAAAGGTACAGGGTTCTGTATTATTTTTTTTAATACTTCCTGTACCGTACCGTCCCCCCCAGCAATTAGCAAAAAATCACATTTTATCATAAGGAAATTGCTTAGATCAACTGATTTTTTATTGAATGCTAGAACATTGGCCCCGTGGTCTTTAAGCCTTTTCACAATACTTGCAATGGAATGACTTCCATCACCTGCCGTTTCATTATAGATAAGGTTGATATGCATCTTTTTCCAATTATTCCATTTTATCGCCCGATTTTTGTACCTTAAATGTAACGTTTGAAACCAAAATTTATGTAAATGAAAATATTAATAACAAACGACGACGGCATATATAGTCCTGGCATTTTAGCTCTTGCGGAAATAGCCGCTGATTTTGGCGATGTCAGAATTGTTGCTCCGGACGTTGAGCAATCATCCATGGGCCACGCCATCACCGCATCCCGTCCACTTTCTTATAAAAAGACCAAAATTGGCCATTTTGAAGCTTTTCGGGTTAACGGCACACCGGCAGACTGTGTATCTCTCGGCTGCTTTCACTGGGATAAGGTGGACATGGTATTGTCTGGCATCAATATAGGCTCCAACCTCGGTAATTCGATGTGGCATTCAGGTACGCTGGCAGGTGCCAAACAAGCTGCCCTTTTGGGCATTAAAGGAATCGCCTTTAGCACCCCGAGCCACCAAGCGGAAATCGAATTTCATGCCATAAAACAATTCGCCTCAAACATATTGAAAATCCTGACCGAGGAAAAAGAAAGCCCTCCCCTTGTCAACGTCAACTTCCCAATTAACCCACGTGGCATCGTATGGGCCAGGCAATCTGTCCGCCATTACGATGGTATAGTCAAACCTGCCGAAGACCCAATGGGAAGACAGCATTATTGGTTTACCGTGGAACCTATTGAAGAAGCAGAAGAAGGAACCGATCGTTGGGCGGTAAACCACGGCCTTGTTTCCCTGACGCCTTTAAGCCTTGATCTTACTAATAATACGGAATTAGAGCGCATGTTACAAAAACATTACTTTCCGAGCCCAAAATCCTGAACAAACTTTCGGTCAATGATTCCAGCACTTAAATTAAATTCCCTTTGAAATACTGCTTAAATCATTTTCTTTGCACTTTGTTTTAAATGCATCAAAATGAAAATAATTGCCATCGGCCGTAACTACGCCGCTCATATAGAAGAATTGCAAAACGAAAAGCCCACTGAACCGGTGGTTTTCCTTAAACCGGATACGGCTTTATTGAAAAACAATGAGCCCTTTTATCATCCTGAATTTTCTGAAAATATCCACCATGAAGTGGAATTGGTCCTGAAAATCAAAAAAGAAGGCAAATACATTGATCCAAAATTCGCCCGTAACTACTACAATGAAATCGGAATTGGTATCGATTTTACCGCCCGGGACCTGCAGCAAAAATGTAAGGAAAAGGGATTGCCCTGGGAAATTGCCAAAGCCTTTAATGGGTCCGCTCCTATCGGCGAATTTCGACCGATAGCCAATTACCCCGATGTAGCCAATATCAGTTTTCACCTGGACGTAAATGGAGAACGCCGGCAAACCGGCAATACCTCCCTATTGCTTTTTTCGTTTGATGTGATTTTGGCTTATGTTTCGCAGTTTTTTACCCTTAAAACAGGAGATTTAATTTTTACCGGCACCCCTGCAGGAGTAGGAAAAGTTGCTATCGGTGACCGGTTGGAGGCTTATGTGGAGCAAGAAAAATTACTGGACTTTGAAGTTAAATAAAACCCTTTTTTGCCTGTTTTTAATACTGCTTGCCATCACGCTCCTCTCACAGACAGCTAAGGATTATTACCTTTTCCCCATTAAACCGGGAAAACAGAATTTTTTGGCGGGCAATATGGCAGAAATCAGACCCAATCACTTTCATACCGGACTGGACATCAAAACCGAAGGAAGGCAGGGCCTGCCGGTATATGCGGCTGCCGATGGGTATGTTTCCCGCATTAAAATATCCAGCTTTGGTTATGGCAATGTCATCTTTCTCAAACACCCCAATGGCAGCTCTACCGTGTATGCCCACTTGCGGAATTTTGAGGAACCCATTGCCAGCTACATGAAATCCAAAATCTATGAGGCCCGGCAAAACGAGCTGGAATATTTTCCGGAAGCCGGTGAAGTTCCGGTCAAAAAGGGAGATGTCATCGCCCTCTCAGGCAACACCGGCAGTTCGGGTGGGCCACATTTGCACTTTGAAATCAGAGATTCCCTGAACAGGGCCATAGATCCCCTACATGCAGGTTTTGCGGAAATAAAGGATACCACCTCTCCCATAGTGAGAAGGGTGGCCATTACCCCCCTGGATCAGAACAGCCGGGTAAATGGCATGTTTCGCAGACAGGAGTTTTCCCTGATCTATAGCAATGGTGCCTTCCGGGTACCCCCAACCATCAACATTTCCGGAAAAGTAGGTATAGAAATTCTGGCCTATGACCAGCTCGATGAAATGTACAACCAAAATGGATTTCCCATTTATGAAATTTATGATCAGGAGAACCGGATCTTCAAATCAGAGGTTAATGAGGTGAATTTTAATATTGGCCGGTTTATCCTGGTCCACACTTACCGCAACCGATATACCCGGCTCTATAAGAAACCGAACAATAAATTTGATTTTTACGAGCCCGATTCGGCGTTTAGCGGAGCCATTAGTGCCCAACCCGGTATCAATAAAGAGATCCGGGTAAAACTCAAGGATGCCTATGCCAACGAAACAGATCTGATACTGGATTTTTTCGGGGAAGAAGCCCCTGAACTGCTGAGGAATTTCAACTATACCTCCGGCAATAAAAGCCTGGATTATGATGAAAACCACCTGATCATCAATGCGCCGCCTTCAGAAAATGGCAGCCTGGCCAAGTTTTATGTAAATGGCTATATCATGGAAATACCCTATGCCTATGAGGGAACCAATAAAAGAACCTATCTTTGGGACATGCGACTGGGTATCCCTGACTCGGTGGATGTTTGTACCGAAACGTTTATTCCTGAAGTAAATGCGGTCATTCCCTCAGAAAAGGAAATCCATTTCAATGATGGGCGTTTGACCCTGACTTTCGATAAGGAAACACTGCTGGATGACCTTTACCTGCGGCTGAACCCTTTCCGGGATGGAGATGCGGAGGGCATCAGCATTAATGATCCCTACGAATATTTATGGAACCCCATGCACATCTCCTACCATGCACCGGATTTTCAGGGGGATAAATCCAAAACACATATGTACCTTCTTTATGATAATGGGTATAAAAATTTTCAAGGAGGTACCTGGGAGGGTAACAGTATTCACTTTTCCACCACAAATTTCGGCAAATTCATACTCGCCACAGATACTGTTCCCCCAGGCATACGACCCATCCGTGTCAACCGCAATGAATTGCGCTTCGTTATCCGGGATGGTATGTCCGGAATCAGGGATTTTGAGGCCTGTGTAGATGGGGAATGGATACAGATGCGGTATGAACACAAGCAGTCCGTGATATGGTCCGATCCTCCTTCTGGCAAGTCCCTTCAGGGGGAGGTAATTTTAAAAGTAAGGGATCGGGCAAATAACGAGTCCATTTATAGGAGAAAAATTTAATTTATTACGATATTTAAGGCCTCAAATTAATTTGCTAATCTATAAAAAACAAAAATCATGTCATTAGAAGTAGGCCAAACAGCACCGGATTTTGAATCAGTTGACCAGGATGGAAATCCCATCAGGCTTTCCGATTTTAAAGGCAAAAAGGTGGTTTTGTATTTTTACCCCAAAGACAATACCCCCGGATGTACTGCCCAGGCCTGCAACCTGAGAGACAATTATGAGGCCCTTCAAAAGGCGGGATATGTGGTTTTGGGCATCAGTTCTGATTCCGGAAAATCACACAAAAAATTTATAGAGAAACATGAATTGCCTTTTTCACTGATCGCTGATGAAGACAAGAGCGTGCATGAAAAATACGGAACCTGGGTAGAAAAAAACATGTATGGCCGAAAATACATGGGTACTGCCAGAACTACTTTTGTCATCGATGAGGAGGGTAAAATCGAAGAAATTATCTCAAAGGTAAAAACCAAAGAACACACCAATCAAATTATCAAATAATTCCAAATCAATGGAAAAACATTCAACAGAACAATTGCAAGCAATCTGCTCTCAGGTAAGGAGAGACATTTTAAGGATGGTGCATGCCTGTCAATCAGGTCATCCCGGAGCCTCCCTGGGCTGTACGGAATTTTTCGTAGCCCTTTATTTTGATCAAATGAAGCACAATAAAAATTTCAATATCGATGGGATAGGCGAGGATTTATTTTTTCTTTCCAATGGACACATTTCCCCTGTCTGGTACAGTGTGCTTTCCAGAAGTGGCTATTTTGACACCAAAGAACTGGCCACTTTCAGAAAAATCAACAGCAGACTTCAGGGGCATCCGGCCACCGAAGAAGGACTTCCAGGTATCAGAGTGGCCTCCGGCTCTTTGGGACAAGGATTGTCTGTGGCTATTGGTGCAGCCCTGACCAAAAAAATGAATGGTGACAAGCAGACCGTCTATGCCCTGATGGGAGATGGAGAACAGCAGGAAGGACAGATTTGGGAAGCCGCTATGTGTGCGCCCCATCACAAGGTGGATAATTTAATCGCTTCCATTGACCTGAACGGACAACAAATCGATGGTCCTACGAAAGAGATCATGAATTTGCTGGACCTGAAAGCAAAGTGGGAAGCCTTTGGCTGGGAAGTGATCGTCACCGAAAATGGCAATGACATCACCAACGTGCTGCAATCCCTGGAAAAGGCGAAAAGCTTGCTTGGAAAAGGTAAACCAGTACTCAACCTGCTCCATACCGATATGGGTTTTGGGGTTGATTTCATGGTAGGCACCCACAAATGGCACGGTGTGGCTCCAAATGACGAACAATTGGAAAAGGCCCTGGGCCAATTGGAAGAAACGCTGGGAGATTATTAAAAGCGATCAGACTTGATCATTAAATGGTTTGAAAAATGGAAAAAACACTCGATACAAAATATACTTATACAGAAAAGAAAGACACCCGTTCCGGATTTGGTGACGGTTTTCTTGAGCTTGGCAGAAAAAACAAAAATGTGGTCGGTTTGTGTGCCGATCTCATCGGTTCTCTCAAAATGGGTGCCTTTCAAAAGGAATTCCCGGACCGGTTTTTTCAGGTGGGCATTTCAGAAGCCAACATGATGGGCCTGGCAGCAGGTATGACCATAGGCGGCAAAATACCATTTACCGGTACCTTTGCCAATTTTTCTACGGGACGTGTATATGACCAGATCAGGCAATCTATTGCCTATTCTGAAAAGAATGTGAAAATTTGTGCCTCTCATGCGGGTCTTACCCTGGGTGAAGACGGTGCCACCCACCAGATCCTGGAGGATGTGGGCATGATGAAAATGCTGCCTAATATGACGGTGATCAACCCTTGTGATTATAACCAGACCAAGGCAGCCACATTGGCCATAGCAGACCACGAAGGCCCCGTGTACCTTCGCTTTGGCAGGCCCAGCTGGCCAATATTCACCCCAGCGGATCAGCCATTCGAAATCGGTAAGGCCTGGAAAATGATCGACGGAAAGGACGTTTCCCTTTTTGCAACCGGCCACCTGGTATGGGAAGCTGTCGTAGCCGAAGCCATGTTGAGAGAAGAAGGTATTTCCGTGGAATTGATCAATATCCACACCATCAAACCTTTGGACACAGCGGCAATTCTTGCCTCCGTGGCCAAAACCGGCTGTGCAGTGACGGCCGAAGAGCATCAGCTTAATGGAGGTTTGGGTGACAGCGTTGCTCAAACCCTGATCCGAAACAACCCGGCCCCTCAGGAATTTGTCGGTGTAGATGACTCCTTCGGCGAATCAGGCAAACCAGTGGACCTACTGGAAAAATATGGATTGAATGCGGAAAACATTGTAAAGGCGGTGAAGAAAGCCATTGCCAGGAAATAATCATACATGCCAACCAGGTTAAAGGCGGAAAAAGAAAACTTTTTCCGCTTTTTTTATGGAGACAGAAATTAGGTTAATATACAGGAAACAATTATTTTTAACGCTACTCCCTCGGCCCCATACCATGCAAGTATCCTACTTACCCTTTTCGAAAATCCTTTTTTTCTTTTCATTGCTGTTCATTTTCATGATGGAGTTGAAAGCACAGACCCTTACTTTTGAAGAACAGGAAGATGGCTGGCTTTTACTGGACGATGGAAAGCCACGGTATTTTTACCAAACGGCGACCAAGTCCCTTGATGGAAAATACCCCAGGGCAAATTACATTCATCCTTTATACAATACAGATGGTGAGGTGGTGACGGAGGATTTTCCGGCCGACCACCCGCATCACCGTGGAATATTCTGGACCTGGCATCAGCTTTGGGTAGGGGATCAAAGAGCAGCAGACCCCTGGATCTGCGAAGATATCATATGGGAGGTCAAAAATGTAAAAACCCAAACCAACCCAAACGGTTCGGCTAGCCTGGAAGCCAGGGTCATTTGGAAAGGCACAGGAACCGTCAAAAAAAACATCCTGGAAGAAACTTTAATCATCAGCTACCAGCGAATCTCTTCAAGGGCCTTTAAACTCGCTTTTGACATTACTTTAAAGCCTTTACTCTCCGATGTACGATTGGGAGGATCCGAAGACCCCAAAGGGTATGGCGGGTTCTCTCCCAGGATCAAATTGTCCGAAAATGTAGGATTTTTTGATGAAAATGGAGCGGTGGTACCACAGGAGTTGGCTGTCCAGGCAGGCCCATGGATCAATGTTACCAGAGAAAAAGCTGAAGATCCTGGCGTGGTCATCATGGGAGAACCTGACAGGCTTCCCTCCTACCAGGGTTGGATATTAAGATCGGAAAACAGCATGCAAAACATGGCATTCCCTGGAAGTGAAGCCCTTCTGCTGAGCAAAAAGGCTCCTCATTTAAGGTTCAAAAATCAATTATTGGTACACCAGGGCATGGAAAAACAAGAAATCGCCAATCAATACCGGATCTTTAGAAACCAACCCTGAATTACTTTAACATTTTCATTTCATGTTGTAGAGCCATTCATCAGCTAAACCAAAGGTGATGACGCCAATATATCCCTCCATTACAACCCGGACTATGCATTAGGAATCGTAATGGATAGGCTAATGCATACTTCGGGTTCAAAGGACGGCACCCTGTTATGCCCCGGTTTTGGATAAAAAAAAGGCAATGATCAGAGACCATTGCCTTAGAGTTGGTTAATTGTTTCAAAAATTGGGTTAAAAGCTTATTTAGCTGGTTCTACTTCTTCTTTTCATTCACTTCTTTACCCATGGCATCATATTTCTTCTTCACTTCTCCTTCAGGAGTTTCGCCTTCGAATTTTACCATGTAAAAAACCACAGCTTCTTCCATTACCTGATGAGCTTCCTTGATTGTGAGATCTTTGACAGCCTCATCATTTTGAATGGCTTCTTTTACCTTTTCCGGAAGGCTTTCAGGATCAATTTTTGTAGTCTCCTGAATCATTACCTGATCTGCAGATTTCACTGTCTCGGCATTGATTCCGGCAAAGGCCAGAACACTCATTGCGGCAAGGGATAACATTAACTTTTTCATAACATTTTTAATTTATGGTGTTAAATAATAGTTGGTTGAAAACAATACTATTTAAATATTATTTTCAATTATACTTATCCAAATGTTATGCCGAATTAATTTAAAGTTTTTAATTTATATAAAAACAGGCTTTAAAGGTTACCTACCCCATTAATTCAGGTTAAAGCGCACCGCCAAGAAATCTTGACCCCGTAAATAGCTCGTCAAAATGTGTGGATTAATTACCACAACCTGTAAATGATTGCAAGCATAAAACTCCCTGAGGTCAATAATTTTTTGGTGCGTCAAGTCATAATATTGACCAGAAATACCCCTTTTTTGGTAGGAAATGGTAGAAAAAGCGGTAAATAATATCCCAAGTCGATTGGCCAGGGCAGCCAAATAATACTACAGCCTTCAGGTAATTTTCTCGGGAGGGACACCCTACCGAAAAAACAGGCTATAGATTTAATGGAAGAGCTCTCCTGTCTTTCCTGGGAAAGCCTTATATTTGCGCCTCAATAAATTTGACCTTATGATAAGTATGGATATCCAGCAAACCATTACAAAAACCATAGCCGGTGCATTCCGGGATTTATTTGATCATGCGGTGGATCCGGATAGTCTTGCCTTGCAACCTACCCGAAAGGAGTTTGAAGGTACCTATACATTTGTCATCTTTCCTTTTTTAAAGATCACCAAAAGCACCCCGGAAGCCAGTGGGGAGAAGCTTGGTGCTTATTTACAGAAAAACCTTCCCGAAGTAAGCACATTTAACGTGGTGAAAGGGTTTTTAAACATCTCGCTCTCCTCTTCGTATTGGATGAATTTGTTTCAGCAATTGTATGAAGCAAAGGATCATGGTCGATTTCCTTCCAAAGGTAAAAAGGTCATGGTTGAATACAGTTCGCCCAACACCAACAAACCCCTTCACCTGGGACACCTTAGAAATAATTTCCTGGGTTTTGCCGTTTCCCTTATCCTGGAGGCCTATGGTTATGAGGTAATCAAATCCAATCTGGTAAATGACCGGGGAATCCATATATGCAAGTCCATGGTAGCCTATGAAAAATTGGGTAAGGGAGAGACTCCGGAATCTTCAGGACTGAAAGGGGATCACCTGGTGGGTAAATACTATGTCCTTTTTGATCAGGAATACAAAAAACAAATCAGGGCACTTACCGAATCCGGTTTAGAAGAAGCCGCAGCCAAAAAGTCTGCCCCCTGGATGAAGGAAGCGCAGGACATGCTCGTGCGCTGGGAAGCGGGAGATGCTGCCACCATTGATTTGTGGAAAAAACTAAACGGTTGGGTTTACCAGGGCTTTGAAGAAACCTATCGGAAGATGGGAGTAGATTTTGATCAATACTATTACGAGTCCGACACCTACCTATTGGGAAAGGACATTGTTGCCGAAGGGTTAAAAAAAGGCGTATTTTTCAAAAAAGAAAATGGTTCCGTATGGGCTGACCTCAGTGAGGAAGGCCTCGATGAAAAATTGGTTTTGCGGGCCGACGGAACATCTGTCTACATGACACAGGATATGGGAACGGCAGATTTGAAATACAAGGACCACCACATTGAAAAATCCGTTTATGTGGTGGGCAACGAGCAGGATTATCATTTTGAAGTTTTGTTTAAGATCATGCGGAAGCTCGGCAGGCCTTATGGAAATGGCCTTTACCACCTTTCCTATGGCATGGTGGATTTACCTACAGGCAAAATGAAATCCAGGGAAGGTACCGTAGTGGATGCCGACGACCTTATGGCCGAAATGGTGGCAACAGCCCGGGAGCATACGCAGGAATTGGGGAAAATTGAAGGATTTAGCCAGGAAGAAGCCGAAGCACTTTATGAAATTTTGGGATTGGGAGCCTTAAAATATTTCCTATTAAAAGTCGATCCCAAAAAAAGGATGTTGTTCAACCCACAGGAATCCATAGAATTTCAGGGCAATACAGGGCCTTTTATCCAGTATACCCATGCCCGGATTGCGGCTATCCTGAGAAAGGCTGCACAAATTGATCTGGATTATTCCCCTGCCCAATTTCAAGGCTATGCTACATTGGAGAAAGCCGAAGAAAGTTTGATTTATCAATTGGATGATTACAGCAACAAGGTCCATTTGGCTGCTGAAGAACTGTCACCGGCGGTCATCGCTCAATATTTATTTGATTTGGCCAAAGAATATAACCGCTTTTATGCAGAACTCCCTATATTTAGTGAAACCAAAGCAGCAGTGCAGGCTTTTAGAGTAGGCTTATCCGCTCAGGTAGCCAAAACAATTAAGTCGGGCATGGGTTTGTTAGGTATCGTTGTACCCCAAAAAATGTAACTATGAAAATTTTACTCAGTTTTACCGCTTTAGCCTTACTGGCTTTCCAGTCCCCCCAATCCAATAGACAGGAATTTCCTATGGAAAACAACGACCTGGAATTGGTTTCAAATGAAGATTATATGAATATACAAGAAAATTTTTATGATTTTACCATGAATGATATTGATGGTAATCCGGTTGATTTTTCTGCTTTTAAGGGCAAGAAGCTTTTAATCGTCAATGTGGCATCAAAATGTGGTTATACCCCGCAGTACGCAGAATTACAGGAACTTTATGAAGCTTATAAAGACCAAATTACAATTTTGGCTTTTCCTGCAAATAATTTCGGAGGCCAGGAACCGGGAACGAATGAGGATATCAAGTCCTTCTGCTCTGAAAACTATGGAGTTACCTTTCCGATGTTCGAAAAAATATCTGTCAAGGGAGTAGACAAGCATCCCTTATACCGCTGGCTTTCTGACAAAAACCTGAACGGATGGAACAATACAGAGCCTTCCTGGAATTTTTGTAAATACTTTATCAACGAAAAAGGAGAGCTGGTTAAGTTTTTTCCTTCTTCCGTCAAACCAATGGATGAGGAAATCATTGCTTTGATCAAGGCCTGAAATCTTGTTTATAGGTTGATGGTCTGAAACCAGGGGCAAATTTCCTAGGGAGGGAATTTGCCTCGTTCATTTATTTGTTTAAAATTATTCTTCAGCTCTTGAGTATTATCAACAAAAGACAGGCATGGGTTCATGCCATGAGATTGAGAACTTTGCCCTTAGCCCTATCAAGTATTTTGATGGGAACTGTCATTGCCTTTCAAACCTCCGGTATCAAATGGTCTGTTTTTGTACTTGCTGCCCTCACCACTACCCTTTTGCAGGTCTTGTCGAATCTGGCTAATGACTATGGAGACAGCATTAATGGGGCGGACCACGCAGGTAGAAAAGGCCCGGTAAGGGCAGTACAGTCAGGTATCATTTCCCTCTCTGAGATGAAATCAGCCATGATGATTTTTGCCATGCTGTCTTTTATCTCTGGTGTAAGCTTGTTGCTTATTGCATTAGAGGAACCATTGAAGTTTTTGCTATTTTTGGGAATAGGAATACTGGCCATTTGGGCGGCTATTTCCTACACTTCCGGAAGCAAACCCTATGGCTAT
The DNA here is from genome assembly GCF_010993705.1 of Cyclobacterium sp. SYSU L10401. GTDB lineage: Bacteria > Bacteroidota > Bacteroidia > Cytophagales > Cyclobacteriaceae > Cyclobacterium. The sequence goes on from NZ_WOFO01000003.1 coordinate 665,413, forward strand.
GCTGGTTTTGGAGATTTGGCTGTATTTGTCTTTTTTGGTTGGGTAGGTGTCATGGGTACTTACTATCTGCATACCCAAACATTTGACTCCATGTTGTGGCTGCCCGCATCTGCCGTGGGTTTATTGAGTACTGCGGTACTTAACATCAATAATATCCGGGACATACAATCAGACAAAGCGGCAGGCAAACGTTCGGTACCTGTAAGAATAGGAAAAAATGCCGCCACAAATTACCATTGGTTTTTATTGGTTTCAGCCCTGATCCTTTTTATTGTATTCATATTAATGGAAAAAGCATGGGGGGGGTTATTTTACCTCCTGGCCACACCACTGATATTAAAAACAGGTTGGGCCCTGGGAAAATTTGATTCTCCGGAGAAACTGGATCCTTACCTGAAAATCATGGCCGTTTCCACTTTTTTATGTGTTTTGTTTTTTGGTTTGGGCTGGTTGATTTTTTAAACAAATTGAGGATTTACTACCTATTCTGTTGATATTTTTGTAGTTTCCCTGCATTATAAACTTAAATAGTTCGAAGCAAAGATGAAAAGCATTTTAGTACCTTATGATTTTTCGGAAGAAGCAGAAAATGCCTTCCAGTTGGCACAGGAATTAGCTGCCAAAGCTTCCTGCAAGTTGAAATTGGTTCATGTCATCGAAATTCCTACCGCCCAACATTTTAATACTATGGGTGAAATCAACATGGAAGATAATTTCATTGACAGGATTTATATGGTGGATTTGGTAGATAAAAGAAAGGAACAGTTTAAAAAACTGGAAGAAACGCATGCCGTAAAACCTTATCAATTCAGTACCAACCTGTTATTTGGCAATCCTTATGCAGGCATATCCAGCGAAATCACCGAAGTCAAGGCGGATCTGGTCATTATGGGCTCAAAAGGATCCAGTGGCCTGGAAGAACTGTTGATAGGCTCGAATACTGAGAAGGTGGTCAGGCATTCCTCCTGTCCTGTGATCACGGTGAAAAGTCCTCTGAAAGCAGAAGATTTAAAAGTTATCGTATTTGCGAGCGATTTCAGCGAAGACAGCAAAAAGGTCATGAAGCAACTCAAGGATTTTCAAGAGCTTCTGGAGGCTGAAATCAGGTTGGTCAAAATCAATACCCCAAACTCATTCGAGAAATCTAAAATCTCATTTGAGAAAATAAATGGATTTGTAAAAGCCAATAAACTGACAAATGTTCAGATTGACATCTACAATGCCGATACCGAGGAGGAAGGAATCATTGAGTTTGCAGATGAAATCAATGCAGACCTGATTGCCATGGCTACCCATGGGAGAACAGGGTTTCTACACCTTCTCAGCGGAAGCATTGCAGAAGATGTGGTCAATAGCGCCAAAAGGCCTGTATGGACCATGAAGTTTAAAAAGTAAAAGCGGATTTATGGGTAGAAAAAAAGACAATGACTGGAAAAAAAGGGATGGGGTGGTGTATTCTACCGCAGAAAATTTTGATTATGACGAAAATGACTCCGAATCAGGTGAAACTCTTCCACCCAAACAGCAACATTTAAAAGTGATGTTGGATAAAAAGTCAAGAGGTGGGAAACAAGTCACTTTGGTTACTGGTTTTATCGGTAATGAAGAAGATCTGAAATCTTTGGGAAAAGCCCTGAAAACAAAATGTGGTGTTGGAGGGAATACCAAAGCAGGAGAAATCATTATTCAGGGTGATCAGAGGGAAAAAGTGCTGGAGCATTTAATTCAGGAAGGATACAAAGCAAAAAAATCCGGAGGCTAAATGTCTCCGGATTTTTTTTTGCCCTCACCAACAATAACCCCGTATATTTTTAACCCCCGGATAGCAGAAGTTTACCGACCACTTTTTACAGTTGGACGAATTTTTTCCAGGATAATAAAGAATACCACTACCTTCATATCATCATATTTTTACTACCGGCAAATCCGGTAAAGTTTGGAAGTTCGTATGTACTTCTAAAATTAACAGCAAAAAATAACAGCAGCAATGGGACAGTTCAGATTATTAAGCTTCAGTACAAAAGTGACAACGAAAGAAGATTTTAACTTCTACCTGGATCTTGAAGAAACTAAAAAACTACTCCTTCAGTTAAAACACTGGCCGACCATAAAAGAAGCCCTGGTCTTGTCCGTTCCTGAAAGGACAGAAATCCTGTATTACAGTTCAGAAGTCCTGGATGATGCGATTTATTCCGCCATTGTAGCGATTAAGGCGAAGGACAACTTCCCTGCCGCTAACTTATTTCAGCATAGCTGTAATGAGGAAAGGTCACTGACCCATCTCTCCGAGCTCTGTTTTGGTGTTCAGTCTTCCACCTACGGATCGGTCCCCCTCTTTCCCCATTTTGTTGCGGCATTTTCTACCGCTTCTCAATGTGGCATGACTGGTGATTTATTGGAACAATGGTGGAATCACCTGGTAAGTACAAATAATGCCATTAAAAATGAAGTGAGTTTTCAATTTCCCAATTTTTCGATCTCCTATACAGTCACAGACATGGTTACGGAATTGATAAGAAAAGTGAAAACTCCGAAAATCGCCATCGTCGGTTTCAATGCCCTGGGCAAACGGGTCTACCAAAACCTCACCCAAAAGGGATTCAACAAAATAACCATTGTAGAAAGCAGCATCACTTCTTTTTCAACCTTACAAGGTGAGGAATTGAAAAATTTCATCTTTGAGCCATTTGATCAAACGAAAAATGTGCTTCAGGAAAATGATATCGTGATTTCCACACTGGAAGATCTGGAGCCGGTATTTTCTCAAGAACTGGAAACACCAGATCTTTCCTCCCCAAAAGTATTGATAGACCTGTCTTTAAAAGGAGATTTCCTGGCTTGGTTAAACCATCATGAATTGGTGATTTCTTTCGAGCTGGCAGATATCTATCAGATAATTGAAAATAAAATGGACATCAATAAAAGGTGGTTAAAGAAAGCAAAACCCCTTATTGCTCAAAGGAATGCGGTATTTTTTGATTGGATGGATAAAAAAAAAGGTTTGAATATGCTAGATCAAGCCAATGACTTACTTAATAAGCACTCCTTCGGAGATCAATATTTTACCAAAGTCATGAATAATGACAACCTTAAGGTCAAAAAAAGCTTGACCAGCAGCCTGATGAATAAACAGCTTTTGAAAAAGTCAATTGAAAAAATCAGAAGTGCTTCTCCTTATAAAGACATGATCAATTATGAAAGAATGGTAAACGATTTTTATTTATACAATTAATTTTTGTCAATGATTTTTTCAACCTATTAAGCTAAAATATAAAGAAGTTTTTTGGTTAAGTTGGTTTATTGTTTCAGAGGCTCCGGATGGAGCCTCTTTTTTGCGTTGGAAAGCAGCATATATTTTGTATGTTAGAAATAGCTCACTAAATTTGCCCTATCATGATGACCAAAAAGAACAGATACACTAACATACTATTTTTACGTTTTTCAAATGCAGCCTGGCATCATGCAAACCATATGGTTACCGGAAAGTAGCTCAAAATGCCGAAGCACTTTTTCAATCAAAAAATACTACAATTTATTTAAAATCATATTGTACCTATCATTACATGGAAAATATCATCAGAATTGCTGTTCAAAAAAGCGGAAGGTTAAGTGAGGAATCACTGAAGTTAATTAAAGAATGCGGCATTAAATTTTACAACGGAACAGGAAAATTAAAGTCTACTTCTACCAACTTCCCGATAGAATTTTTGTTTTTAAGAGATGATGATATTCCGGGATATGTGGCAGATGGAGTGGCAGATTTGGGAATTGTCGGAGAAAATGAGGTAGTCGAAAAAAACAAGTCCATTGATGTGCTTAAAAAACTGGGTTTTTCCAAATGCCGCCTATCCCTGGCCATACCGAAAGGAGAAAACTATACGGGAATGAACTATTTTGAGGGAAAAAGCATCGCTACTTCCTATCCTAAAATATTGGGTGACTACCTGGAGTCTCAGAAAATTAAGGCCGAAATACATGAAATCAGTGGATCTGTAGAAATAGCCCCCAGTATTGGATTGGCAGAGGGTATCTGTGATATCGTCAGTTCCGGCTCCACCCTGATGATGAATGGCTTGAAAGAAGTAGAGGAGATTTTCCAATCTGAAGCAGTCCTGATTTGCCACAAGGGCATTTCGAATCTAAAGCAACAAACGGTTGAAAAACTGCTTTTTAGAATGGACGCTGTTCAAAAAGGCAAGAAGAACAAATATGTCCTTTTGAATGCTCCAAATGATTCATTGGATCGCATTGTCTCGCTGATACCCGGAATGAGAAGTCCTACCATATTGCCACTGGCAGAGCAAGGCTGGTCTTCGGTACATTCAGTCATCAGTGAAGACCAGTTTTGGGAAAACATAGAGGAATTAAGGGCCGCTGGTGCCCAGGGAATTTTGGTAGTGCCCATAGAAAAAATGGTGATTTAAACGCATTTTCAACAAGTGCAAACTACCTGTTGCAGCTTTACTGGTCAAAACTGAATATAAAATTTCCTGTAATTATCAGGGCTCAATTAAATACGATATAACATGAAAATCCTGGTGAATCCTGACATCCATACCTGGAGCAAAGAACTGGCCAGGCCGGTTCAGAAAATGAAGGATATCGAAAAGATCGTCAAACCGATCATGAAGAAAGTAAAGCGTCAGGGCGATAAGGCTTTGAGGAAGTTTGCTTTGGAATATGACCATGTTGAAATTGAACAGTTATTGGTAACTCAGGAGGCCCTGGATAAAGCCGGCCAAAAAATCGATACCCGGCTAAAAGAAGCCATACAGACCGCCAAAATAAACATAGAGAAATTTCATAAACTGCAGGAAGCCCCTCCCCTAAGCACCGAAATCATGGATGGCGTTACCTGCATGAGAAGAAGTGTGCCCATCCAGAAAGTAGGACTCTATATTCCGGGTGGTACCGCACCCCTGTTTTCCACCGTATTGATGTTGGGTATTCCAGCTAAATTAGCTGGTTGTCAGGAGATTGTTTTATGCACTCCTCCGGATACCAAAGGAGAAATACATCCCGCCATTTTATTTACTGCCAAAATGGTAGGTATTGATAAAATTGTTAAAGCCGGAGGTGCACAAGCCATCGCTGCCATGACCTATGGTACGGATTCGGTGCCAAAGGTCGACAAAATATTCGGTCCTGGTAACCAGTATGTTACTGCGGCCAAACAGTTGGCTACCAAGCAAGGCGTGGCCATAGATATGCCTGCCGGGCCTTCAGAAGTACTGGTATATGCTGACGAAACGGCCATCCCAGAGTTTGTCGCTGCCGACCTGCTTTCCCAGGCAGAGCATGGGGTAGATAGTCAGGTGGTTTTGGTATGCCCCACGGAGAAATTTGTAAAAAAGGTAATCAAATCTGTTAACCTTCAATTGGAAAATCTTCCCCGGCAAAAAATTGCTAAAAAAGCCCTGGAAAACAGTGTAGCTGTGGTCATGTCGTCTACTGAAAAAGCCCTGGACCTGATCAATGCCTATGCCCCCGAACACCTGATCATTTCAGTAAAAGAGGAAGATAAAGCCGTATCAGGTATAATTAACGCAGGATCTGTATTTATCGGCAATTATACGCCGGAATCAGCGGGAGACTATGCTTCAGGGACCAACCACACCCTACCTACCAATGGGTATGCCAGGAGCTATTCCGGAGTATCCCTGGATAGTTTTGTCAAAAAGATCACCTACCAGAAAATCACTGCTGCGGGGATTAAAGCTTTGGGCCCAACCATCGAAATCATGGCGGAAAATGAAAACCTGCTGGCCCACAAAAATGCAGTAAGCATCCGATTACAGTACCTCTCCAAAAACAAATAACATGGCGTTTGACCTTAAAAGCCTGTTAAGGCCACACATTGCGGCACTCAAACCATACTCCTCTGCCAGAGATGAATATACAGGCAAAGAAGGCATTTTTCTGGATGCCAATGAAAATCCTCTCGGTTCAATTACTCAGGATGCTTTCAATCGCTACCCGGATCCGTATCAAACAGCGCTGAAAGCCAGGTTATCCCAAATTAAGCAAGTACCTGCGGACAGGATATTTATAGGAAATGGAAGCGATGAAGCCATTGATTTGCTCTTCCGGGCTTTCTGCAGGCCTGGAATTGACAATATAATCATTCTCCCTCCTACCTATGGCATGTATGAAGTCAGTGCAGGGATTAATGATACCCGGGTGGTCAAGGTGCCTTTAAGCACTGATTTTCAGATGGAGGAAGAAAAAGTCCTTCAGGCTGTGGATGAGCATACCAAAATCATATTTATCTGCTCACCCAATAATCCCAGTGGGAATAAACTGAAAAGAGCATCCATCTACCAAATCCTTCGGAGTTTCGATGGCCTGCTGGTGGTCGATGAAGCCTACATTGATTTTAGTGATGAACCCAGTTTTTCTCTGGAACTGGATCAGTTCCCAAACCTTTTGGTCTTGCAAACCTTATCCAAAGCATGGGGGCTGGCGGCTTTGAGACTGGGAATGGCCTTCGCTTCCCCAGAAATCATAGCCATACTCAATAAAATCAAGCCTCCCTACAATGTGAGCGGGCTTACCCAGCAAACGGTGCTGCAGGCCATGAACGATATGGATAAGCTGGATGGGATGGTACGGGAAATCCTGACCCAAAAAGAATCACTAGCAGAAGAATTAAATAGAATTCCGCTGGTGGAAAAGGTCTATCCCTCCCAGGCCAATTTCTTGTTGGTCAAAGTACCACAAGCCCGGAAGGTCTATCAGGAACTTATTGGTAGAAAAATAATAGTAAGAGACCGGTCACAAGTACAGCGATGTGATGATTGTTTGAGAATTACTGTAGGGAGTATGGACGAAAATAAGCGCATGCTGCAGGCCTTAAAAGAGGTTTTGGAATGTCAGGCAGGCTCCTAAATCCCTGAACCAAGAAAATTATGAAAAGAAAGGTATTGTTTATTGATAGAGACGGCACCATCATCAAGGAGCCACCTACAGATTTTCAGGTGGATAGTCTTGAAAAATTGGAATTTATTCCCAGAGCCATTACCAACCTGAGTAAGCTGTCGGAAGATGGGGATTTTGACCTGGTAATGGTCACCAATCAGGATGGTCTGGGCACGCCCTCTTTTCCAGAGGAAACCTTCTGGCCTGCCCAGTACAAGATGCTTAAAACCCTGGAACAGGAAGGAGTGGTATTCAAAGCCATTCACATCGATAAGACCTTTGAGCATGAAAAGGCACCCACTCGCAAACCCGGTATCGGCTTGCTTAAGGATTACCTGAATGGGGAGTATGATCTTGAAAACTCCTTCGTAATAGGCGATAGAAAGACAGACGTTCAGTTGGCGAAAAACCTGGGTACCCGTGCCATTTTTTTCGGAACAGAGGAAATGCAGGGAGCCGATTTATGTATCCATTCCTGGGATGGAATTTACAACTTTTTAAAATTGCCTCCCAGAAAATCAAGTTTGAAAAGAAACACATCAGAAACAGAAATTTCCATTCACCTAAACCTCGATGGCTCCGGGAAAAGCGACATTCAGACCGGCATTCCTTTTTTTGACCACATGCTGGATCAATTGGCCCGGCATGGGAGCACAGATCTGGAAATAAAGGTAAACGGTGATTTACATATAGATGAGCACCATACCATCGAGGACACAGGATTGGCCCTGGGTGAAGCATATCTAAAGGCTTTGGGAGATAAAAAAGGTATTTACAGATATGGTTTTCTATTACCCATGGATGACTGCCTGGCCCAGGTAGCCGTTGACTTTGGAGGAAGACCCTGGCTGGTCTGGGAAGCCGATTTTAAACGGGAAAAAATTGGTGATATGCCCACAGAAATGTTTTTTCACTTTTTCAAATCCTTCAGCGACACGGCAAAATGTAACCTGAACATCAAAGCAAGCGGAGAAAACGAGCACCATAAAATTGAAGCCATTTTCAAGGGCCTGGCAAGGGCCATCAAAATGGCGGTAAAAAAAGATCCCCATGGGCTTGACCAGTTGCCAAGTACCAAAGGAACACTGTGAAACAAAAGGGCTATCCCGCCGTATTGGATAGCCCTTTATTAAAAAATAGCTGTTTTTTCTACCTTATTGCATTTACTTTTTAACAATTCCTAAAGCGATATTCTTACGCTTATCGTGGTAAATCAGGGAAGTTTCACATTGCCAGTTATTAACCTGGATTTGAGCTGATTTCTCCAAAAAAACCTTCAATTTCGTCACTGAGAAACCTTTTTCCTGATTGTGGGAGGAGTAAGAACCTGGTATTATCCCTATTTTGAAGATTCCCACGGCCTCCTCTGCTCAAACCCAGCCTATGGACGCACACTTTTTTTGAACATTTACAAGCTGAACTTCGGTTATTTATGAGATAACCTACGTCAGAATCCTAGCGATTGGATTGAAATGATAGGGAATTTTTGTAAAAAAAATATAAATCCAGTATATTTAAAACTAAATAGTTAATATATGAAATCTTCCTTTGCTCTTCCCTTCCTTTATGCTATGCTTTATTCCCTGCTTTTTAGCCAATGCATAGGTAGCTTCAGGGATGCAGAAGCATTGTACCAAAACGGCAGGTACGAAGAGGCCATTGAGGAATTTAACAAGGTTTTGTTTGTAAGTGCAACGGACCTGAAGACCTTACATTTGAGAGCCCGGTCTTACGAGGAATTGCAGATGTATGATAAGGCAACCAAGGATTACCGCAGAATCCTCAGTCTGGATCCAACTTATGCCCAGGCTTATGCAGGGATAGGAAAAATCGCCTGGGAAAAGGATGACATGAAGACTGCCGAAAAGAATTTTTTGCTGGCAGCCAGGCATGACCCCAAAGATTATGACATCCTTATTTTCCTCTCCAGGGCCATGATCAAAAACGGGAGGTATAAAAGTGCAGTGGAATTCTTGGATGAAGCCATCGGGTTAAAACCTGAAGAGCCCATGCCTCACTATTATAAAGGAATTGCCATGGCCTATTCCGGAGATGGTTTGGGAGTAATTGTTTCCTTTAACAAATACCTGGAAATTGAACCCGATAACCTGAGTGCCCATTACAACCGGGGATTTGCCCTGATGAAACTGGGTTATAAGGAATGGGCCATTGAGGATTTTGATAAGGTGTTGGATGACAATCCGAAACATTATGAAGCCCTGGCCAGACGGGCTATTTGCCTTATGGACAAAAATCCCCGGCAGGCTTGCTTCGACTTAGAAACAGCCGCATTAAACGGCAATTTACTTGCCAAATCAAATTTGCAACGTTGCAATGGCTACCAATGAGCGCAAGGATACATGAACTCATTTAATAATTTTTAACTGTATAAAAACCGTATTTCTTTCCGTTTTTCAGAAAAAAACGGTTATAAACCCTACTTTTGTTTTCTGAAATATGAAAAGCCGGAAACTAGTCATCATACCCACTTACAATGAGAAGGAAAATATCCAGGATATTGTAGCTGCCGTACTGCATCTTCCGGAGGTATTTGATGTATTGGTAATTGACGACGGATCTCCTGATGGCACCGCGGAACTGGTAAAGGCATTGCAGACCGATTTCCCAAACAGGCTTCATTTAATGGAAAGAAAAGGAAAGCTGGGATTGGGAACAGCCTACCTGGCAGGCTTTTCTTATGCGCTGGAAAAGGGCTATGAATATATTTTTGAAATGGATGCTGATTTTTCCCATGACCCCAAAGACCTCAGTAAACTGTATCTTAAGGCATATGAGGAAGGCCGTGATATGGTGATCGGCTCCCGCTATGTATCAGGAGTAAACGTAGTCAACTGGCCTATGGGCAGGGTATTGATGTCCTTTTTTGCCAGTAAGTATGTACAACTTATTACCGGCATTCCCATCAAGGATACCACAGCGGGCTTTATCTGCTACCACAGAAAGGTGCTGGAGGCCATTAATTTGGATAAAATCAGGTTTATCGGATATGCTTTTCAGATCGAAATGAAATTCACTGCCTGGAAACTTGGTTTTGATATCGTTGAATTGCCGATCATCTTCACGGACAGGACCAGGGGTACCTCAAAAATGTCTCAACACATTTTCAGAGAAGCCATTTTTGGGGTCATCTATATGAAACTAAAAAGTATTTTTTTTAAATACAAACGGGTCAATCAAACTTAATAGACTTTATTGGATTTACATTGCTGGTGATCATGGCTGGAATGAATAGCACCGCTGTAGTTATCAATAGAATCAAGACATTCAGGCCAATGATTACCGGCCAATTCCAAAATACTGGCACAAAGCTCATGTAATAATTCTCCGGATCAAGCTTGATCAATTGGGTTTGCTCCTGAATCCAGCCAAAACCCAATCCAATGAGGTTGCCCAAAATCATGCCTCTGCCAATAATACGCACACCATTCCAAATAAAAATATTCCTTATTTGCCTGTTTTTCGCTCCCAATGCCTTTAATAAGCCTATCATGGGTGTTCGCTCCATGATCAGGATAAAAAGAATAGACACCATGTTAAAAGCAGCTACAAATAAAATGAGAGCTAAAAATACATACACATTGTTGTTCAGCAATTCCAACCAATCAAAAATCTGAATGAATTTATCGGTAACCTTTACCAGTCTTAAATCATAATCAATAAAGTCATACAGGGTTTCTTCGTAACCATCGATTTCCTTCGGGTCTTTCAAAAACACCTCAAATCCACCTACCTGGGATTCGTCCCAATCATTGAGTATGCGGATGACCTGAATATCTCCCAGTACAATTTTGTCGTCAAAATCTTCGAGAAAGGTCTCATACAGTCCAACCACCTCCATTCTTCTGAATCGTGGTGGGTCCTGGACAAAGTACATGGTAACCCTATCACCCACATCCAACAGCATTTTTCTGGCGATCCTGGTGCTGATAACGATTTCATTGGCCGCTGTTCCATTTTCATTGAACTGAATGAATCGGCCCTTAACAAGGGAAGACTTAAAAGAAAGAGAATCAAATCCAGGTCCCACTCCCTTCATCATGACTCCTTCCACCTCTTCCTCACCTTTGAGTAATCCCGGCTTGTTGGCATATACCTGCACATGGCGGATATTGTCAAGGCTATTGTAATTGGAATAAAAATTACTTTCCGTACTCGTCGGTGAATCGTCCAGGGATTGACTCATGACAAAACGATTGACCTGATAATGCCCGGTAAAGGAAAAAACCTTATTGGATATCACCTCCTGAAATCCACCCAGTATCAGGAAGGAAATGATCATGATGGAAAGGCCCAATGCGATGCTGGCTACTGCGATCCGATGAATGGTCCCGGTGAAACCTCCCGTCTTTTTAAAACTGATTCTTTTTGCAATGAAGTAGGAAAGGTTCAATGAAGTCGTTTATTTTGTTAACCGAAACGCAAATTAATATGAAGCTCCTAAAATTAATACTTATCCTGGCATTTTTGTTTGGAAACCTGACATTTTGCAAGCAAAGCTCAGAAAACCAGGCAAAAATAACCGGGCAAACAATGGATCATCCTCCTGCCACCGAAGCTGTCCCGGGGGCAGACCGCCCTGAAATTTACCTGCCCAAATTGGCCAACAAACGGGTAGCCCTGGCGGTAAATCAAACCAGCGTCCTGACACAAAGTGACAACCTGCATTTGGTGGACTTTTTACTTCAGGAAGGAATTACCGTCCAAAAGGTTTTTGTTCCGGAACATGGGTTCAGGGGAGATGCGGATGCAGGTGAAAAGGTCGAAAATCAGGTGGATCCGAAAACAGGAATACCCTTGGTTTCACTGTATGGAGATTCTAAAAAGCCCTCGGAATCTGCACTGGCAGATGTGGATATCGTCATCTTTGATATTCAGGATGTGGGTGTCAGGTTTTATACCTTCATCAGTACCCTGCATTACCTGATGGAAGCCTGCGCTGAGCAAGGTAAAGCATTGATGATCATGGACCGCCCCAACCCCAATGGAGACTATGTTGATGGGCCGGTATTACAACCTGGCTATGAAAGTTTTGTGGGCATGCATCCCATTCCTGTGGTTCACGGTCTTACCGTGGGTGAACTGGCCAGGATGATCAATGGAGAAGGCTGGCTGAAAAACCAGGTAAAGGCCAATATTGACATCATACCAATTGACCAATGGCAGCACGCTAACCATTATACCTTACCCATCAAACCCTCACCCAACCTACCCAATGATGTGGCCATTCGTCTGTACCCATCTTTGTGCTTCTTTGAAGGGACAAATATAAGCCTGGGAAGAGGCACCCTTTTCCCGTTTCAGGTCTACGGCTATCCGGATCCAAAATTCGGAGACTTCACATTTACCCCTGTAAGCATTGAAGGAATGTCCAAAAATCCCCCTCAGCAGGATAAGCTTTGTTATGGAAAAGACCTGAGAAATGAACCGCTTACTCATCGGTTTACTTTGTCTCATTTATTGGAGGCATACAGAATAGCTGACAGTGGACCCAATTTTTTCAATAACTTTTTCGATAAACTGGCAGGAACGGATCAACTGAGGAAAGCCATTCTCGATGGAGAAGATGAAGCCAGCATCAGGGAGTCCTGGGCAGAAGATTTGGAAGCGTATGGCGCAAAAAGAGCTAAGTATTTGATTTACGAATAATGAACCATGGATAAGCAGCTTAGGATAATATTTATGGGCACTCCGGAATTTGCGGTAGCGCCGCTGGAAGCCCTGCTAAAGGAGGGCTGGCAGGTAGTGGCAGTTATTACAGCAGTAGACAAGCCCCAGGGACGGGGCCGAAAGCCCAGACCCTCACCCGTAAAAGAATGTGCCCTGCGACATGGAATTCCAGTCCTGCAGCCACCAAACCTTAAAAACAAAGAATTCCTGTCCGAATTAGCAACTTACCAGGCAGACTTGCAGGTGGTGGTTGCCTTTAGAATGCTTCCAGAAGTGGTCTGGTCCATGCCACCCAAAGGTACATTCAACCTGCATGCCTCGCTTTTACCAGATTACAGAGGTGCCGCCCCCATCAACTGGGTGCTGATCAATGGGGAAACAAAAACAGGTGTCACCACCTTTTTTCTTCAGCAGGAGATCGATACCGGAAATATCCTTTTTCAGGAGGAGGAGCCCATTCATCCGGAAGATAATGCAGGTAGCCTTTACGAGAGGTTAATGCAAAGGGGGGCCAGGCTGGTAGTGAAAACAGTGGAAGCGATCGCCACTAATAATGTTCAGCCTAAAAAGCAAGATCACCACAACGCACTGCATCAGGCACCGAAGATTTTCAAGGAAACGTGTGAGATTGACTGGAGCCAACCTGCCATTGCTATTCATCACCTCGTCAGGGGGCTTTCTCCTTACCCCGGGGCCAGGTGTTTATTGAATGGCAAATCCTGTAAAGTATTCAAGACTGAGGTGCTACCCCAGGAGAAGACCGACTTAAAAGCCGGGGAATTCAAAACAGATAACAAAACATATATCCATTTTCAGACTGGAAAAGGAGTTTTGTCCCTTTTGGAAGTGCAACTTGAGGGAAAAAGAAAAATGGATGTGCAAGAATATTTACGGGGAAATCCACTTATTTAGGGACTTGTTCCCCTGAAGATCACCCATTACACCAAAACGCAAAAAACGATTCAAAAGGATATTCAATTTCAATTTGAATTTTTCCCGTTCTTTTTACCGGATTGATTAAACCCAGCCGGTATTATCTGGTCTAAACACCTAATGGTTCCATTAATTGATGTTAAACTTTTAGAAATGATCAATGATCCCCAAACCCGGGATCAGGGCTTCAGAATTTTAATAGAGACCTATCAAAAAAGGGTATATGGCATGGTGAGAAAAATGGTCATCATCCATGATGATGCCAATGATGTGGTACAGAACACCTTTATCAAAGCATTCAAAAATATTCACCAGTTTAATCATAAATCAACCTTATTTACCTGGATCTACCGGATAGCGGTCAATGAGAGTTTAAATTTCCTGGAAAAGAAAAAAAAGCGGCGTTTTTTTTCCATGGAAGACCACCAGGAAGTAATGAAAGCCTACGTTGAGGAATCTCCACTGGTAGATGGCAATGAAATTCAACGGAAACTACAGCAAGCCATTTTAAAATTGCCAGAAAAGCAGCGACTGGTTTTTAACCTCAGGTATTTTGAAGAGATTCCCTATGAAGATATCAGTAAAATGACGGATACAAGTGTAGGTGGCCTCAAGGCGAGTTACCACCATGCCGTAAAGAAAATTGAAGAAATTCTGAAGCGGGAATAAACCTTCCCGCAATAAAACTGTCTAAAAGACGAATATGAATAAATTTCCTAAAGAAAATATATTTAAGGCTCCGGACAATTACTTTGAAAATCTGCCGGATACCATCCTAAATAGGCGGAAGCAGCAGATCAAACGCTATTATATCAGTGGAATAGCAGCTACTGCTGTATTGCTGATTGGATTCCTGATGCTGGCCATTGACTTTACGACCATGGAGGAGGTGGATCTTCAGGCTGAAATCAATGAAGATATAGAGTATTACATCGTTACGGGAATCTGGGATGATGAGGAAATATTGCTTTTGGCAGATCATCCAAATGATATTTTGGATCTCATAGCAGAGGAAGAATGGAGCCATCAGGTATGGGATGAAGAAGAATTATATCACAATGAAATCTGGTATTGATATGAAAAATTTAATCATGGTCTGGCTCATGATGGGAATCACCCTCACAGCCTTCGGACAAAGGGATCGGAATATTGACCGGGAAAAACTCGATGCCGCTAAGGTAGGTTTTATAACCAACAGGCTTTCGCTTACCCCCGAACAGGCAGAGAAATTCTGGCCTCTCTTTAATGAACACGAGGAAAACAGGATGTCCATGATGAGGGAAATGCGTAGTATTTCCCGGAAGAGCGAAGCTGAAATCAGCAATGAGGAGGCCAGAGAATTGATAAAAAGCAGGTTTGAAATTCAAATGAAATTATTAAATGCTGAAAAAGCGTTTCTTGAAAAAATTTCAGAGACCCTATCTCCGGTGCAGGCGTTGAGGTTAAATGAAGTGAACCGGGATTTTACCCGACATATCTATAGAATGCAAAGAAGGGATCGGGATTCAAGAAATCAGGAAAACCAGGAATGAGGGCCAGTTAGGGAAACAGGTTTTCTGCCAGATCTTTTTGAATTGATTCCAATTACTTGTCTTAAGTCAGTTTTTTTGATTTATAAACCTCAATTTTTTGTTAATTTGTGGCATGCAGCAAGCCATAACTTTATTTTCCCTGAATACCATCATCAAGGAATGCCTGGACAAGCAGCTCTCCCCCACTTATTGGGTCATTGCAGAAATTGGTGAGATAAGAGAAGCTGTACGAGGGCATGCCTATCTGGACCTGGTGGAGAAGACAGATGGGGAGATTCGGGCGAAGATGAGAGGTAATATTTGGGCCTACAGCTATCAGGCCATAAAAAGGAAGTTTCAGGGCACCACCGGCCAGCCGCTTAAAAGCGGCATGAATATCCTGGCTTTGGTCAATGTGCAGTTCCATGAACTCTATGGCATCAGCCTGGTCATCAAGGATATTGACCCAAATTTTACGCTTGGAGAAAGGGCAAGAAGAAGACAGGAAATCATTGAACGCTTACAATCAGAGGGATTATTAGAGCTCAACAGACAGTTTGTCCTTCCTGCCGTAAGCCAGAAAATTGCCGTCATCAGTTCGGTTACAGCTGCCGGATATGGAGACTTTATCAACCAATTGGATCAAAATCCATATGGATATAAGGTTCATTATCAGCTGTATCAGGCAGCCATGCAGGGAAAATCAGCTGCCGCTGAAATCATTGATGCCATCCAACAGATCGAAGAAACCGCTCCCGGATTTGACCTGATAGTGTTGATAAGGGGTGGTGGAGCGCAAACAGACCTGGATTGCTTTGATGACTATGACCTGGCTAAAGCTATTGCCAATGCTGCCCTCCCCATAGTAACCGGTATCGGACATGAAAGGGATGAATCTATTGCAGATCTGGTAGCCCATACCCAGCTCAAAACCCCCACAGCAGTGGCCAGCTTTATTTTATCCGGATTTCGTGAATTCGAAGATAACCTCCAACACAGTTTGATCCGAATAGAAAGATGGGTCCAAAGCAGGATCAAGCAGGAATCAGAGGGCATTATGGATCAAACCCATTTATTAAAGAACCTTTTTCAGGGCAAAATCAATGAGAAAATGCTTTTTTTGGATCGCATATCCCAACAATCCATGCGCTCGGCACTGCATAAAATAGAAAAAGATACCATCAAGGTAAACAATAATGGAAAATACCTCCATAAAGCGGCTTTGACCTGCATAAGTAAAGCCGCTGATAAGTTGAATCAACTTGAAAAGACCCTGGAGCGTTTAAATCCAGAATACCTCTTATCCAGAGGCTATACCAAAACCGAAAAGGATGGGATGCCTATTCATAGTCAGGAACTGCAGGCAGGAGATGAGCTGGTAACATTCAGCCAAAAACGAAAAATCACATCAATTATCAAAAAATTGGAGCAAAATGAAGAAAAACGCAGGTGAACCAGGATACGATGAAGCCTTAAAAAAATTGGAATTGATCGTCAGCAAACTGGAAGAAGAAGACCAGGGGATGGATGAACTTACCCAATTGGTAAAAGAAGCCAGCGAGTTGGTAAAAGTCTGTAAAAAGAAACTAAAGATGACTGAAGAGGAAATCAAAAAGGCATTTTTGGAAGAGGACTGAACAATTGTCCCACCATAGAAATAAAATCTGTAAAACATTGGCCTAAATTCAATATCCAATCAGGTTATTTTAGGCAAAAACTGTACATTTGAAAATAGATATTTGATCTTTTTTTAATGAATAAACCTAGCAGGGAAGAAGCAGAAAAACGGATAGTAGCATTGACGGAATCCATCAACTATCACAATCACCTGTACTATCAGGAAGATCGGTCTATTATCAGTGATTTTGAATTTGATCAGCTTTTGGAAGAGCTGATTGCTTTGGAAAACCATTACCCGGAACTTAAGAAAGCCGACAGTCCATCGCAACGGGTTGGAGGTAGCATTACCAAAAATTTTGAAACGGCCACACATGCCGTGCGGATGCTTTCCCTGGGCAATACCTATTCCAAAGAGGAGCTGATGGCATTCGACGAACGGGTAGCCAAAGGTCTGGGGCACAGGGATTATGAATATTTTTGCGAATTAAAATTCGACGGGGTGGCCATTAGTATGGTCTACCAACAAGGTGAACTCATCCGTGCAGTCACCAGGGGGGATGGCTATAAGGGTGACGTGGTGACTGAAAATGTCAAAACTATCCGTACCGTTCCCTTAAGCATTCAGGCAAAAGAAGGGCTTCCGCCCTATTTGGAGGTACGTGGAGAAATTTTTTTACCTAAAAGTGGCTTCGAAAAAATAAATCAAGTCAGAAAGAGCAAGGGAGAAAACCTGCTGGCCAACCCAAGAAATGCTGCTTCCGGGACCTTAAAAATGCAGGATTCCGCCGTTGTAGCTAAAAGGAAATTGAACTGTTACGTCTATCAATTGATAGCAGATGACCTGTCCCTGTCTAAACAAGATGAAGCCATTGAAAAGCTCAGGCAATGGGGCTTCAATGTCTCCCCTACTTACCGGAATTGCCAAAACCTGGACGAGGTATTGGCCTACATCGATGAATGGAGGGACAAAAGACAGGATTTACCCGTAGAAACTGATGGCGTGGTGCTCAAGGTAAACGATTACCGGCAGCAGGAAGAGTTGGGATTTACTGCCAAAATCCCCAGGTGGGCCATTGCCTATAAATACCAGGCTGAAAGTGCGGCGGCAACTTTACTCTCCATAACCTACCAGGTTGGTAGAACGGGAGCCATTACCCCGGTGGCCAACCTTTCTCCGGTTTCTCTGGCAGGGACCACCGTAAAAAGGGCTTCCCTGCACAATGCCAATGAAATTGAAAGGCTGGATTTGCATGAAGGAGATACGGTGCTGGTCGAAAAGGGAGGGGAAATCATTCCAAAAATTACCCAGGTAGTAAGCGAGCGCAGAAATAGAAACAGTAAACCAATAGCCTATATTGATACCTGTCCGGAATGTGGTACACTCCTGGAACGAAAAGAGGGCGAAGCCAAGCACTTTTGCCCAAATGAAGCCGGTTGCCCGCCCCAGGTATTGGGAAGGATAGAACATTTTGTTTCTAAAAGGGCCATGGACATCGACTCCCTGGGCACGGAAAGGCTACGTGCCCTGGTACAACAAGGTTATGTAAAGGACCCCGCCGACCTCTATAGCTTACCTGAAAAAAGAGACGATTTATTGGGCTTGGAAATTTCTGATGATCAATACACCAAAAACAGTGATGGATACCTATACGTAAGCCTTAAAAAATGCCTGTACGCACTTACTCATCAAGTCACCTTAAAAGAGATTGAAGAATTTTTGCAGTTTCACGAAACAGCAGAGCAAAGTGAAAAAATCGCTCTTTTTTTGGATACCCATCAAAAAACGGGGAAAAAAACCAATGAAAGTGAGCGATGGCTTTCAAGGCTACTTGAAATGATCCAAAAGCAAACCCTGGACCATGTAGATGATTTTGTGCCAGTCGCTTATGTCCTGGCTGTACTCCTGCCGGAGGCTGGTGCCAGTGTAGAGGATTTGTTGAAGCTTTCCAAAAACAAAAGTAGCCTTCATGACCTGATCATTCATGGAGGCCTGGAGGTTCCAGAGCAGGCAAAAGATCAAATCAATAAACTCAAGGGAAGTACCTTTCAGGAGGGTGTGATTAAAAATATGATGGAAGGCATTCAACATTCCCTATCCCAACCGTTTCCAAAGGTTTTGTTTGCTTTGGGTATTAGAAATATTGGTGAAAATACCGCCATTTTATTGGCCAGGCATTTTAAAAATATTGATGAGCTTGAAAATGCAACAGACGATACACTTTTGCAAATCAATGGTGTAGGTGAAACCCTGGTTCATAGCATCAGGTCATTTTTTGCCCTTGAAAAAAACAAGTCGATCATCCATCGTTTGAAAGAAAAGGGGCTCCATTTTGAATTATTTGAGGAGGAAATAAAGCAGGAAAGCGATAAACTGGCAGGCAAAAGGATACTTGCATCCGGAAAATTAAACCATTTCAAACGGGATGAAATCATTGATTTCATTGAATCCCATGGCGGAACCTACAGTAAATCAGTATCAAAAAATCTGGACTTCATCATTGAAGGAGAAGATATGGGGCCAAGCAAGAAAGAAAAAGCAGTGAATTTAGGCATTCCTTTGATTACCGAGGAAGAATTCCTTAAGATGTGTTCAACCAAATAGATTTATAAAAAGACCGACCATGAAATGGATAAGGGAATATTTTGTGAAAAATGCTTTGGAGAAGCCAAAGAAAAAGAAGGCCCAAAAGTCCATCTTCCTGCATATAGAGAACATTAAAACAATTGGGCTGTTAGCCAACAACAAAGAAGAGATTGAAAAATTAACGGAAGTGATTCATGATCACCTGAACAAAGACATCAAGGTGGTGGGAAATTATTATGATGAAAAATCTGAGGATGAACAGGCATTTTCCTATAAAGATTTTACTTTATTTGGTAAACCAGGAGAAAAACTGAATCAATTACTTTCCCTTAAACCAGATTTGATTATTTTTACTTCTGAGAAACTGAATTATTTTACCCTCTATCTGCTACAGCTACAATCAGCATCATATAGTATGGGGTTCTTCAGTGATGAGTTAAAGCCCTATTTGGACCTGATGTTAAATAAGGAGGAAAAAGATATCCAATCAGGTACGGCATTATTGATAAAATATTTAAAGCAGATCAATTAATACAATGGAAAAATTTAAAGGTACCGGTGTAGCATTGGTAACGCCTTTTAATGAAGACGGATCTATCGACTTCCCGGCTTTGGAAAAGGTCATTGAGCATGTGATTCACGGCAATGTGGATTACCTGGTAGTTCAGGGTACCACGGGAGAATCTGCTACTTTATCCGGAACTGAAAAAAAGCAAGTGCTGGCATTCACCAGAAAAATTAATCGATCCAGACTTCCTATCGTATACGGGCTTGGAGGAAATAACACCCAATCGGTCCTGGATGAAATGGATTCCATCGATTTTTCGGAAATAGATGCCATACTATCGGTAAGCCCTTACTACAACAAACCCAGTCAGGAAGGTATCGTGGCCCATTACCGGGCCATAGCGGATCGCTGTCCAGTACCGGTGATTCTCTATAATGTACCCGGAAGAACCGCCTCGAATTTAACCTTCCAAACCAGTCTTCAACTTGCCCAACACCCCAATATAATTGGTGTAAAAGAGGCAAGTGGAAACCTGGAGCAATGCATGCGGATAGCAAAGGATAAACCTGAAGACTTTTTATTGATTTCGGGTGATGACATGATCACTACCTTTATGCGCAGCATAGGAGCTGAAGGAGTCATATCAGTAATGGCCAATGCCTACCCTGAAATCATGGGATCCATCATTCATGGCAATGCCACCTATTCCAAAAAAGGAACCTTTAGCCTTCTGGATATAAACCCCTTAATGTATGAGGAAAGTAATCCGGTAGGCGTGAAATGTTTGATGCACCATCTGGGTATCTGTGAGGAACATGTGCGGTTACCGCTGTTAAAAGCTTCTCCGGATTTAAGCCGCAGAATTAAAATGGCCGCAGAAAAAGTCAATACCAAACAATTTTATTCTCCGCATTTGGAGTAAAAAAAAGAGGGCTATAAAAATATAGCCCTCTTTTTTTATTTAAAACTTAAGTATTCTTGATGTCTTGAACTTCTTTTCGGATATCCTGAGCCAAATTTTTTAAATCTTGCATGCCCTTTCTCACTCGGGTACCAGCTGCCTGATTCTTCTTATCGTAGAATTTTTCAAAATCAGCTTCCAGCGACATAATAAGATCCTTGATTTCACTAAATCTGTTCATAATTAAAAGTTAATTAAGGTTGATGATGAGATTAATTTTTGATTCAATATAGTTAAAATGTTTATAAATCTACAGTTATTGCCGTTTTTTCTCCATTTATTCTCCAAAAGAAGTGGCAAGGGCCGTGGTTTTGTAAAACCCACTGCTCAATTTATCCTTGATCGCTTCAAAAGCAGCAATGGTTTCTTCCACGTCTGCCAGGGAATGCACTGCTGTTGGAATCAATCGCAATATAATCATTCCTTTAGGAATGACAGGATAAATAACCACAGAACAGAAAATATTATAATTTTCTCTCAGGTCCTTACTTAAGGTAGCTGCCTCTCCTACTGTTCCGTTCAATACTACCGGTGTTACCGGAGAGTTGGTTTTCCCTATGCTAAAACCTTTTTCCTTTAATCCGTTTTGCAAGGCATTAACAATCTTCCACAGATTTTCCCTGAATTCCGGCCTGCTTTTCAGCATCTCTAAACGCTTCAATCCACCTTCAACCATAATTAAAGGTAGGGCTTTGGCAAATATTTGAGAGCGCATGTTATATTTTAGATAATGTATTATTTTTTCATCTCCCGCAATAAATGCACCAATACTGGCCATAGATTTGGCAAAAGTAGAAAAATAAAGATCCACCTGCTCTTGTACACCTTGTTCTTCACCGCTGCCTGCTCCGGTTTTTCCCATGGTACCAAAACCGTGGGCATCGTCCACTAAAAGCCTGAATTGGTATTTCTCTTTGAAGGAAACAATTTCCTTAAGCTTCCCCATGTCACCAGTCATCCCGAATACGCCTTCGGTAATCACCAGAATACCTCCTCCAGTTTCACGGCTAAGCTTGTCTGCTCTAAAAAGCTGCTTTTCAAAGCTTTCCATATCATTGTGGGGAAAAACAAAGCGCTTGCCCATATGCATTCTCAGTGCATCAATGATACAGGCATGACATTCTCCATCATATACAATCACATCTTTCCGATCGATGAGAGAATCTATCACGCTCATGATACCCTGGTACCCATAATTAAGCAAATAGGCCTTTTCCTTCCCTACAAACTCCGCCAGCTCATTTTCCAGTTTTTCATGAAGATCTGTATTTCCAGACATCATTCTTGCTCCCATCGGATAAGCTGCCCCCCATTTTCTGGCGGCTTCCTCATCTGCTTTTCTGACTTCAGGGTGGTTTCCCAGACCCAGGTAATTATTGAGACTCCAGGTCAGTACTTCTTTTCCCATGAACTTCATTCGGGGAGCAATTTCCCCTTCAAGCTTGGGAAACATAAAATAACCTTCTGATATTTCAGAATGCTTTCCTAAGGGGCCCAGATTTGTATTCAGTTTTTCAAATATATCCAACTTGTAACTACTTTACTGTATAACAAATATCTTTTAGATCGATTATTTAAACCCTCAAAAGTAATGTTTTTAAGTGGTATCCCCAAAATTAAAGGGACTTTTGGTAAATCCTTTCTTTTATAGAACAGATTTGCTTATTTCGTAATGAACCATAAAAACCGGGACTGTGAAAATAAAAAAACTATTGGTAGCCAATCGGGGAGAAATCAGTCTTCGGATCATGCGGACAGCCAAAGAAATGGGTATCAAGACCCTGGCCATTTATAGTGAAGCGGATTTTACGGCACCTCATGTGAGGTTTGCAGACCAGGCTGTCTGTATAGGTCCTTCTCAGGCATCCAAATCTTATTTAAACCAGGAGCTCATCATTCAGACGGCAAAAAAGTTTGAAGCGGATGCCATACATCCTGGATACGGTTTTCTGTCGGAAAATGCTGGTTTTGCCCAAAAAGTGAAAGCAGCAGGTTTGGTGTTTATCGGACCCAGTCCGGAAGCCATTTCCATAATGGGGGATAAACTGGCTGCCAAAAAAGCGGTGGCTTCATTTGATATTCCATTGGTTCCCGGCACTACCCATTCAGTACAAGACATTGAAGAAGCAGAAAAAGCTGCCAGTAAAATAGGCTTTCCATTAATGATCAAAGCAAGTGCCGGAGGAGGAGGAAAAGGCATGCGCATTGTTCATGATCCGGCAGATTTAAAGGAAGAATTGGCAAGGGCCATGGGAGAGGCCAAAAGTGCATTTGGAGACCCTGCCGTGTTTCTAGAAAAGTTTATCCGGTCCCCCAAACATGTGGAAATTCAGATCCTGGCAGACCAACAAGGAAATACCATCCATTTGTTCGACCGGGAATGTTCTGTACAACGCCGGCACCAGAAAGTAATTGAAGAGGCCCCCTCCCCTTCCATAAGCCCGGAGACAAGAAGGGCAATGGGACAAGCCGCGATAAAGGTAGCCAAAGCCTGCGATTATACCGGGGCAGGTACAGTAGAATTCATATTAGACAACGAGCAGCATTTCTATTTTCTGGAAATGAATACCAGGCTCCAGGTAGAACACCCGGTAACGGAATGCATCACCGGCATAGACCTGGTAAAAGCTCAAATCAATATAGCTAAGGGAAATGCCCTACCCTGGAGCCAAAATGATATACAAATCAGGGGATGGGCCATGGAAATAAGGATTTATGCGGAGGATCCGAAAAATCAATTTTTACCGGATACCGGATCATTAAAACACTTCCAGAAACCCGAGGGGCCTGGGGTAAGGGTAGATAGCGGATACGAAGAAGGTATGGAAATCCCTATTTATTATGACCCCCTGATAGCCAAATTAATTGTATATGGTGAGGACAGGTCCCATACAATTGCTAAAATGAAACGAGCCATTGATGAATTTCATATTTTAGGTGTCAAAAACACCCTCAGCTTTTGTGGCTGGGTCATGCAACAGCAAGCATTTGTGGAC
The DNA here is from genome assembly GCF_010993705.1 of Cyclobacterium sp. SYSU L10401. Lineage (GTDB taxonomy): Bacteria > Bacteroidota > Bacteroidia > Cytophagales > Cyclobacteriaceae > Cyclobacterium. Next base: position 689,132 of record NZ_WOFO01000003.1, read on the forward strand.
AGCACCTTTACCACCCATTTTATCGATCAGTATTTTAAACCCGAATCGCTGGATAAGGACCCGGACATGGAAGAAAAGGAAGCCGTCGCCTTTTTCGTTTCAGACTACCTGAACATTCCCGCAGAAAAAAAATTGCCCCTTGGATCCAATGGCCTGCCTTCCAAATGGAAGAGAAGAAACAACATATAACCTGAGCGACTTGGAAATCCCCAACAAAAATATAATCCTAGCCTCCAAATCCCCGAGAAGGCAACAACTCTTGAGGGATTTGGGTCTTTGTTTTACCACAAAAGCAATGGATACGGATGAATCCTTTCCAGACAGCCTGCCCTTGCCCGAAGTAGCAGCCTACCTGGCGGACAAAAAAGCCAGGGCCTTTTTGCCCTACCTGTACGATGAAGATTTATTGATCACTGCAGACACGGTAGTATTGGTAGAAGACACCATTTTGAACAAACCTCATGATGAAAACGAAGCCAGAGAAATGCTGGAACTGATACAGGGCAAAAGCCATCAGGTAGTCACCGGCGTTTGCCTGATGGATTTGGAACATCAAATCCTCTTTTCAGATACCACCTCAGTACGTTTTTCGAATTTGGATACTTTCGAAATCAACCACTACATTAAAAATTTCAAGCCATTCGACAAAGCTGGTGCCTATGGCATTCAGGACTGGATTGGATTGATCGGTATCAATAGCATAGAGGGGTCGTATTATACCGTTATGGGATTACCGGTACATAAACTATATGCCCACCTGAAATCAAACTACGAGTTGAAGTACTGAAACGTTTCTCTTTGTGTAAGCTCAGGAGGTGATTTTTTTCGAAAATGTTTTCAGGATTTTATCAACCGAGGTCTTAAGATTTTTACTTTTTTGCTGTGGTTTGTTAATTTCTCCCACAGCACTGATACGCATCACCACCTTGTCCTGTCTGGTATCAATAAAATCCACTACCAATTCCCCCATGTCGTAGTTTTCTACCCTGAAACTACCGGTGTTTGGTCCCCATGGCATCATCCATGGGTTGTACATGCCCCAACCATAAATAGGGCTCATCATTGGCATGGAGTTCACCTCTTTTTGCCGGTCAGTAAGATTGGTATTATACCTTAAAATCAAATCGGGCTGCTCTACATTCTGCTCAAAACCAAAACTTTTCATGCCTTCAGTGAGGCTATTTTGCAGGTTGTCCTCCAGGACAGGCGAGTCAAAGGCATCCTTGTCATAATATTGATTGATGACATAGAATGTTTTGTAATCCTCCATATTGGCCACCTCGTTTTTCTCCAGGAAAACCCTGACGGGACTACAGGAAGACATCCAGAAAATACCCAACAAGATGAATATGCTGCATGTATATTTCATATTTTGCACCTTAATTTCTACCTTCAAGACGTAATTAAAACAGGTAATGTTGTAAGATTTTTAATAAAAATGGCATCAGGAAAAATACCTGGCCATAGGTCTAATTGTCCATTTGCTTTCCTCCATTAAGCTATCTGATGCATGGCAAAAAAAATTGATATCAACTGTGATCTGGGAGAAGGGATGCCCTCAGACCCGGACATCATGCCTTATTTAGGCAGCTGCAACATTGCCTGCGGAGGCCATGCCGGAGATGATGCCAGCATCCGGAGGACCATAAGGCTGGCAAAAAAATATCAGGTGAATATAGGGGCGCACCCCTCCTATCCGGATAAGGATCATTTTGGCAGGATTTCATTAGACCTTGATCCGGAGACATTAAAAGCCAGCCTTAAAATGCAAATAGAAAGATTAAAAAATATAGCCGATCAGGAGCAGGTAAATCTCCACCATATAAAATTTCATGGGGCACTCTACCTGGACAGCCTGAACAATCAGGAATTGGCTGACCATCTTGCCAGCTTCCTGCAATCGCATTATCCCACACAACGGATCTATGCTCCCTACGGCTCCCGTATGGCCAGGGCTGCTTTGAAATTAAATATCCCCCTATGCAATGAGGTATTTGCCGACCGGAGGTATGCATCAGCTACACTTTTGCTCCCCAGGAAACATGCCGGGGCTGTTCTGCAAGACTTGCCTGAAATGGAAAAACAGCTTTCCCTTTTGCTGACTGAAGGCAAAGTAGAAACGATAAAAGGAGATATGTATCAAGTCAAGGCAGATACCATTTGTATACATGGAGATCACCCCAAAGCCGTTGAAATAGCTAAAATGGTATCTTCAAATATTTCAGGAAATAAAACCCCTCAGGCATGAGCAACCCGGTAAGATTCTATTCCATAAGTCCTGAGCTCATTGAAGTTCACTGGCCTGAAAAAATTGAAGAGGGGATACTTTTGGAAATCCTGGTTTTCGAAAAAGTCATCATGGAAGAATGGAAAGAAAAAATCCGTTCCATACACCACGGCTATCAGGTCCTTGGCATACAGCTAAAAGAGAATTTTGATGCTCATTCCTGTATGCCATCGCTAAAGGAGTTATGGGAATCATCCCAACAAAATCCGGACCTACTTCCCCAGAGGCAGGAATGGAAATTTCCGGTTTGCTATGACAGGGATTTGGTCCCTGAACTGGACCTTTACCTGGAAAAATCAGGATTGGAGCACACAACTTTTGTTGAGAAACATACTGCCAACGCTTACCTGTTGTATTTTTATGGTTTTTTACCCGGGTTTATGTATTTGGGATGCTTAGATGAGTGCTTACATGTACCAAGAAAAGCCATTCCCGACAAAAAAATTCCAAGCGGTTCCGTAGCTATTGGTGGCAGCCAGACAGGGGTCTATCCCATGGATAGTCCTGGTGGCTGGTACGTGGTAGGCAAAACACCGGTAGGATTTTTTCAAAACGGAGCTCTCAAACTCCCATTTTCAGCAGGAGACAGGATCCGATTTGAGGCCATCACAAGGAAGGAATATGATAAGTTAATAGCCACAGAAAACTTTGACTGGAGAAAAACACCATACCATGGCTAACATACTATTAAAAAAAGCAGGAATCATGACAAGCCTCCAGGATGATGGTAGAACGGGCTTTGCAGCCTTAGGAGTGCCCCAATCTGGCCCGATGGACTCAGACTCCTTTTATTTAGCCAATCACCTGATCAGAAGAGCTGGCGACTCCGCCTGTTTGGAAATTTACATGGGAGGCATTGAAATGGTTTTTAATGCCGACTGTCAGGTGGTTTTTACCGGTGCTGTTGGGGAAATTATTTGCCAGGAGAAAGCCATTTCCGGAAATCAAATCATTTCCATTCCTAAGGGAGCTAAAGTAACCATGAAGCCGCCTGCTAGAGGGCAATGGGCCTATATGGCCATAAACGGGCAGTTTGCTACCGAAAAAATACTCCATAGCCAATCTTTCTATCCTGGGATTACTGAAAAAGGGAAGTTTTCAAACAACGAAAAAATTGAATTTCACCCTGGCAAGGAGACCATTCCCAGGAACAAAGCCAAAATTAAAACACCCGTTTTTCCCGAAATCCAATCCATCGAAGCCTACAGGGGCACTTCCTTTGCGCTGCTGCAAAAAAATCAACAACAATCCCTAAGTCAAGACACTTTTACAATTTCTCAGACCCAAAATCGAATGGGAATACAATTGGAGGAAAGGATGAATAACGATTTCAATGAATTGATTTCATGCCCGGTATATCCCGGAACAGTTCAACTGACACCTTCCGGCAAGTTGCTTGTGCTGATGAAAGATGCACAAGTTACAGGCGGATACCACCGAATCCTGCAAATCAAAAAAAGTTCGCTCTCCAAATTGGCTCAAGTAAGACCGTCAGGAAAGATTCGCTTTAAGTTAATTTCAGACTAAGCTGGTAAAATGCTTTTCTTCTACGGACCGCATAACCTTGAGAATTCAATAAAGCCAGGACGGAAAAGGTTGGGTCGAATTAATTATAATATTTAAAACCAACTCATAAGTACCATTATTAATACACCTTATATTTCAAATATTTTTATCCAATAACGATTTTATCACATATTTTTTTACCCTTATTTTGAATTTAAATGAATAATTTGATAATATTGGTTATTATTTAAACCACTTATACAACTGCACTTTCCAGTAAACCCAAACTGACCAGAATTTATCATCACTTTAACCGCTTTGACAATGATTCATCCAAGAAGGGACTTTATAAAGAAAGTTAGTTTAGCAGCATTGGGTGCCGGATGCATCGGCAATCCAGCATTTTCAGGTACAACAGCAAAAGATGCCGGGTTTTATATTGGAAACCGGGTAAGGTTACCAAAAGTCAAGGTTTCCTCTTCCAGGGTTATCAAGGAAAGCGTTGGTTTGAGACCATTCCGGCGGTCCGGTCCGAGAATAGAAACCCAGGAGCTTGGAAACAAGCTTTTGATTCACAATTACGGCCACGGGGGAAGCGGCTGGTCTCTTTCCTGGGGTTCGGCAATGCTTGCATGTGAATTGCTGCCAAAAGATCCTGACCTGAGCAAAATTGCGGTGATGGGCTGCGGTGTTTTGGGTCTTTCCACGGCCAGAACGCTACAGAGAAAAGGATATGAGGTCATCATCTATACCAAAGACATGTACCCCAATGTCACTTCAGCCATGGCGACCGGAACCTGGTCTCCTTCTCACAAACTCATTGAGACCGATCGGATAACAGAAGCCTTTCAGGAGAAATTTAAAAAAGCCTACTACCACTCCTACCAGACCTACCAACGATTGCTTGGATTAAATCAGGTGGTAGACTGGATGGACAATTACAGCATAAAAAGTAATGATAGGTCTTCAAGGCCCAATCCGGGAGAGCCCTCCATAAAAGACCTGCTGATAACCGAGGAGATGGACTTTTATCCAAAAGGGGAAAGTTTGTCCCGAAGGGAGAACCCTTTCAAATTCAAAAATGTATCCAAAAGCCCCACCAATATTTTCAACATCCCCTCCTATTTGAAAATGCTCAAGGATGATTTTTTACTTGCCGGTGGTAAAATTGCCATCAGGGAATTCAACAGACCGGAAGATGTAGATGCACTACCAGAAAAGTGCATCGTCAATTGTACGGGTTTGGGTGCCTTGAAAATATTTGGAGACAATGACCTGGTACCCGTTTCCGGACAGCTCTGTTTTTTGATCCCCCAACCGGAATTGACCTATAGGGCCAACATGTCAGGCGTTTACTTTATCCCGAGAAGAGATGGTATCATGCTTGGAGGAAATCACATTGAAGGTAATTGGGATACCCGCCCTGACCCCGAAGTAAAAGATAAATTTCTATCAACAGTAGCGGATATGATGGAAGAATTAAAAGGATAAAAAGAGGAAACCCAGGGTTAGGGCCCGTGGGTCTCCTCAGATTGAACTTAGCCACTAACAACTAAATCATTTCAAATCTATGAAAAATTTATCAGAAAAAAATATTTTTAAACCAGGAAGATTGAGGTTCAGGGATATACGAAGCAGCATTCTACTCTTTTTTCAGCTTTTCTCTTCAAAAGGCTTTTCAGCAAACCTGCAAAATTATTTCGGTAGTTTCTATTTCCAAAATAGATAGTTGAAGCATTCCTCTTTATTTTTGGAAAAAAAAATTAACCCGATCAGCTCATGGATTTGCTTAAACTTAAACTATTTGGTGTATTAGTACTTACTCTCATTTGTAATCCAGAGGGAATAGGTCAAACGCAGGAATCTAAAAATCAAGGCATTGCCGCTCTTACCCGGGGTATGGAAAAAATGCCTGGGTTTATTGACCTTTACTGGGATGATCCCAACGGAAAAATCTGGATGGCCATTCCCGAAGGTGGATCAGAAATGCTGTATTACCCCTCATTGGCTGCTGGTCTGGGCTCCAATGATATTGGTCTGGACAGGGGCAGGATATCAGGCGCACATGTAGTGAATTTTATTCCCGCAGGGGAAAAATTACTTCTTCAATCTAATAATTACAAGTACCGGGCATCTGCCTCAAACGTCTTGGAGCAAGCGGCAGTAGATGAATCCTTTGCTGCTTCCATCATCTGGGGTTTTAAAATTGCAGGGCGGGAAAATGATAAGATTCTGGTCGATGCAACTGATTTTTTCCTCCAGGATGCCATTGGTGTGGTTGAAACCATCAAAAGAAATGGACAGGGGAATTATAAGGTAGATCTATCCAGGTCAGCCCTTTTTAAACCACGAACTAAAAGTTTTCCAAAAAATACAGAAATAGAAGCAACCATCACCTTCACCGGAGATCAGGCAGGCAATTACATCCGGCAGATTTTACCCGATCCAAAAGCGATCAGTTTAAGGCTACACCATTCCTTTGTGGCACTGCCGGACAATGACTTTGAAATGAGAAAGTTTGATTCCAGGGCCGGAGTGAATGCCATTAGCTATTATGATTACGCTACCGCCATCAATGAACCGATTGAGAAGCAGTTCATGCGAAGACACCGGCTGGTAAAGAAAAATCCCGATGCCGCACTGAGCGAGGTAGAAAAACCCATTGTCTATTACATTGATCCAGGAACACCAGAACCTATAAAAACCGCCTTAATGGAGGGTACCCTCTGGTGGGCTGAGGCTTTTGAAAAAGCGGGGTTCAAGGATGCTTTTCAGGTAAAACTACTTCCTGAGGATGCAGACCCCATGGATGTGCGGTACCACCTCGTGCAGTGGGTTCACCGCTCCACCAGGGGCTGGTCATATGGTGGTGGGGTGACAGACCCGCGCACAGGCGAAATAATTAAAGGGAAAGTGACTTTAGGCTCGCTAAGGGTCAGGCAGGATTACCTCATTGCACAGGCCCTGGCAGGAAATTTCGATTCCTCAAACCCTGATGATCAAGCCATCATGGATCTGGCACTGGCCAGAATGAGGCAATTGGCAGCGCATGAGGTAGGGCATACGCTGGGATTGCCCCACAATTATATTGCAAGCGCCAAAGGCCGGACTTCGGTCATGGATTATCCCCATCCTGCTGTCAGGATAAAGGATGGTGCCATCGATCTGTCAGATGCCTATGCAGAGGGAATTGGAGACTGGGACATAGCCGCCATCAAAATGGCCTATGCCAGCCTGCCAGAGGGAATGGATGAACAAGCTGCCCTCAATCAATGGATAGCAGCGTACCGGCAGAATGGCCTGGATTTTCTGGCTGACCAGGATGCCAGACCTGCAGGCTCAGCGCATCCGGAGACCCATTTATGGGATAATGGATCGGATCCGGTAGCAGAACTCCAGCAAACATTGGCCATTAGAAAAATGGTGTTGGCTGATTTCGGACCCAATAAAATTCCCGATGGAACCGCTTTGGCCAGGCTGGAAGAATTGTTGGTTCCCGTTTACATGTACCACCGCTACCAGGTAGAGGCAGCCTCCAAGGTAGTGGGGGGAGTGAATTATACCTACACGGTGAAAGGTGACCAAAGGGAAAAGCACCAAACCATTCCCAGGAAAGTTCAGGAAAATGCCTTGGTTCAGATATTAGAAATCCTACAACCTGAAACGCTGGCTTTACCGGAACAAATCCTGAACCACCTGCCGCCCAGACCCTTTGGTTATAATCCCAATCCAAGAGAAACCTTCCAAAGGAAGACCGGATTGGTTTTTGATCCTTTAAGCCCTGCGGAAATTGCTGCTCACCACTGCCTATCCCTGCTCTTTCATTCCGAAAGGGCCTCCCGCCTGGTCAGCCAAAAAGCCCTGGACCCCAGTCAAATCGGCTTGGAAGAAATGATCGAACATGTAATGGAGGCCAGCTGGAAAGCCCCGGCCCAAACAGGATATGCCGCTGAGATCAAAAGATCGGTTGAAAAATTGGTCTTGCAGCATTTGATGCAGCTCGGAACTGATCAATCCACTTCAGCCCAGGTAAGGGCCATCGCCTTAATGAAAGCCAGTGAGCTCAGCGACTGGATAAAAGCGCAGGAACCTTCAGATTTTTCTCAAAAAGCGCATTATGCCTTTTGCGGAAAACAAATCAGCCAATTTGAAGATCATCCGGCTGATGAGATCATGCTATTAAAGCCCCTGCCTGCCCCGGATGGAGCACCTATAGGACAGATGGAAGAAAACTGGTTGTCGCCAGTCTGCCGGACAGAAAATTACTGACCATTAACTAGGGTTAATTTTTTAATCTTTAATAAGTTGGAAAGAAAAAGAGGAGGTATTTTACCTCCTCCTTTTTTTACCCTGACTGCTTCCATAAAAGCTGCTTGATGGAGCTTTAGCAGGACAAAATCAGAAAGTGAATTGAACAGACTTTCAATCCTGGTCCCGAAAAAATTCGGTATTTAAATTCATAAAGGGTAGATTAGTATCAAATTTGCTTGAAATTAAACGCTACAATTTTTACCTATGAAAGCATCAGATTTATTTGTCAAAGCCCTGGAAAAGGAAGGGGTGGAATATATTTTCGGCGTCCCCGGAGAAGAAAACCTGGATTTACTGGAATCCCTTAGTAAATCAAGCATCAAATTGATTCTTACCCGGCATGAGCAGGGGGCCGGGTTTATGGCCGCCACTTACGGCAGGCTCACCGGCAAACCTGGCGTCTGTCTGGCCACTCTTGGGCCAGGCGCCACCAATCTGGTCACACCGGCTGCCTATGCCCAGCTGGGTGCCATGCCCATGATGATGATTACCGGCCAAAAACCCATCAAAAAAAGCAAGCAGGCGCGTTTTCAAATCATTGATGTGGTAGACATGATGCGACCCATCACCAAATACACCAAACAGATCGTCAACAGCAGCGTGATTGCCTCCAATATCCGGGAGGCCTTCCGACTGGCCACAGAGGAAAGGCCGGGTGCCGTACACCTGGAATTGCCCGAGGACATTGCTCAGGAAGAGACAGATGACACCGTCTTTGAGGTAGTCGGCCATATCATTCCCAAGCCGGATGATAAGGCCATTGATGAGGCGGTATCCATGATCAAAAAAGCCAAAATGCCCCTGCTTCTAATAGGAGCGGGCGCCAATAGGAAAATTACCTGCCAGGCCCTGGTCAAATTTGTGGATGAATCAGGTATTTATTTCTTTACCACCCAGATGGGCAAAGGGGTAATCGATGAAAGGCATCCCCAATACCTGGGTACGGCCGCCCTTTCCAGCAATGACTTCCTGCATGCCGCCCTGGATGCATCCGACCTGATCATCAATGTGGGACATGATGTAATCGAAAAACCACCCTTCTTTATGAAACAGGGAGGTAAAAAGGTCATCCATGTCAACTTTGCACCTGCAGAGGTGGACCCGGTCTATTTTCCACAACTCAATGTGGTAGGAGACATTACCAGCTCCGTGGAAAAACTGACAGAAAAAATCACCAAAACCGATAACTGGGATTTTTCCTATTATAAAAAAGTCAAAAATGAGGTGGCAGGACACCTTTCCAAATATTTTGAAGACGAACGCTTCCCTACCCTGCCCCAGCGCCTGGTCAACCTGTTGCGCAAAAAGCTGGGAGAAAAAGATGTGATCACCCTGGACAATGGGGTATATAAAATCTGGTTTGCCCGAAATTATACCTGCTACCAGCCCAAAACCCTGCTATTGGACAATGCCCTTGCTTCCATGGGTGCCGGATTGCCTTCCGCCATGACGGTTAACCTGCTTTATCCCGATAAAAAAGTAGTGGCCGTAGTTGGTGATGGAGGTTTTATGATGAATTCCCAGGAACTGGAAACAGCGGTCCGGCTGGGAATGAACCTGGTAGTCATCATCCTCAATGACAAATCCTATGGCATGATCAAGTGGAAGCAGGAAGACATGGGATTTAAAGATTACGGGCTGGACTTCAACAATCCGGATTTTATCCAGTATGCCAACAGCTACGGTGCCCATGGTTACCGGCCGGAAAGCGACAGCGATTTGCAGGAAATCCTGGACAAGAGCCTGAACAGCCCCGGGGTACACGTCATCGACCTGCCGGTGGATTATTCTCTCAACCACCCCATCTTAAATGTAATGTTAAAAGAAAAAACAGCGAAATTATGAGCCATTCCAATACATTAAAAGTGACTTCCCCTTATGACCAGCAATTGATAAAAGAGCTGCCTCTGATGGATAAGGGTGAGGTAGAAAAAACCATCAAAAAGGCCCGTGATCTTTTCCTCAACCAGTCGGGCTGGATCCCAGCATTTAAGCGGATAGAAATTCTGGAAAAAGCCAGGCAAATCATGGAGGGCAAAATTGAAGAGCTGACCAAAACTGCCGCCCAGGAAGGGGGTAAACCCTATAAAGATTCCAAGGTAGAAGTACTCCGGGCCATTAACGGAGTGAAAATCGCCACCGAAGAGATTTCCCAGTTGAGAGGAGAACAGGTACCTATGGGGCTAACAGCTGCCTCGGTAAACCGGCTGGCCTTCACCATCCGGGAACCCATAGGCGTAGTGGTTTCCATATCTGCCTTTAACCACCCATTAAACCTGATCGTACACCAGACCATCACCGCCTTTGCGGCGGGTTGTCCGGTGATCATCAAACCGGCCAGCACTACTCCCCTCTCCTGCCAGGCTTTGGTAGATATTTTAAAAGAGGCCGGGCTGCCGGAAGGTTGGGTGCAAATGGTGCTCTGCACCAATGAGCTGACCGAAAAACTGGCCACTGACCCCAGGGTCAATTTTCTCTCTTTTATTGGCTCAGGAAAAATCGGCTGGTACCTGAAATCCAAATTGGCTCCCGGAACGCGTTGTGCCCTGGAACATGGAGGAGCTGCTCCCGTAATCGTGGAGCCCGACGCTGACCTGGAAGACATGTTGCCCTTGCTGGTAAAAGGTGGCTTTTACCATGCCGGGCAGGTATGTGTATCCGTGCAGAAAGTATTTGTTCATGAAAAAATTGCCAAAAAGCTGGCTCAGGACATGGCTTCTGCGGCCAAAAAATTAAAAGTAGGTGATCCATTGGACGAAGCCACAGAGGTAGGCCCTCTTATCCGCACCGGGGAAGTGGACCGGGTGGAAGAATGGGTCGAAGAGGCGGTAGATAGCGGTGCAGAACTGCTCTGTGGGGGCAAGCGTATCGGTGACACCTGCTTTGAACCCACGGTCTTGTTTAATCCTTCACCTGAAGTAAGGGTTTCGAAGGAAGAAATATTCGGGCCTGTGGTTTGTGTCTATTCCTATTCAGACCGGGACAAGGCCATTGCATTGGCCAACAGCCTGGAATACCATTTTCAGGCAGCTGTCTTTACCAGGGACATCGATCTGGCCCTGGACACGGTTCAAAAGCTCAATGCCACAGCCGTGATGGTCAATGACCACACCGCATTCCGGGTAGACTGGATGCCTTTTGGGGGTCGGGATGCTTCCGGAGAAGGCCTGGGCGGCATCCCCCACTCCATGCAAGACATGACGCGGGAGAAGCTGATGGTTTTCAGGAGCAAAATGTTGCCATAGAAAGGGTTCAAATTAGATTTAAAAGGCTTTTCATCGGAGGATGAGGGGCCTTTTTTTGTGGTAAGAGGCATTGGAGAGGATATGGATAAAAATTTTGGCTAAAGCCAATGAGGCTGACATATCCTTTTTTCCAACAGCTATTTGGCTAATGGGGAAAAAATCCTGGTTCCAAATGATTATTCCTCAATAGGAAATAGCCCATTCCTTGAAATTAAGCCCCCTGAACCCAGGCTTTAGCCGAAATGGATGAAATTGTGAAATTTGGATTCGATAGGTTTATGGATAAAAGGTTTGGCTAAAGCCAATGATGCTGGCATATCCTTATTGCCTACAGCTAAAGCAGTAGGCAATTGATTATAAGACTCCCGGTTCCAAATGGCTACTCCTCAATAGGAAATAGCCCATTCCTTAGAATAGAATCACAATCCCCCGGCTTTAGCCGAAATGGATAAAATAGCGAAATATGGATTAGATAGGTAATGGATAAATGATTTGGTTAAAGCCAATGGGCTGGCATATCCTTGTTGCCTACAGCTATTTGGCTAATGGGTAAAAAATCCTGGTTCGAAAAGATTATTCCTCAATAGGAAATAGCCCATTCCTTGAAATTAAGCCCCCTGAACCCAGGCTTTAGCCGAAATGGATGAAATTGTGAAATTTGGATTTGAAAGGTTATGGATAAAGGGTTTGGCTAAAGCCAATTTGCCTTAAATACCAAGTTGCCTACAGCTAAAGCAGTAGGCAATTCAAGAAAAAATCCTGGTTCTAAATGATTATTTCTCAATAGGAAATAGCCCATTCCCTAAAAATTAAGCATGGTGAATCTGGCTTTAGCCAAAATTATTGAAATGAAAAGCTGTTAATTTTTAAATTAGATTGAGTTAGCAAATTTTCCGAATGATTTATTAAATTAGTATGACCATCATCTGTTTTTAATATGCCATTCGTAAAGGTTTATATCCATTTTATTTGGAGCACCAAAAATCGGGTACCATTCCTTGACTCAAAAAATTTGAGAAGTAAAGTTTGGTCCCATATTAGGGAAAACGCAGTAAAGAAAGGGATTTTTATTGATCACATCAACGGATATTCAGACCATTGTCATTGCCTGGTATCAATGGGTATTGACCAAAACATTCAAAAATTGATGCAATTGATCAAAGGTGAGTCTTCTTTTTGGATCAATAAACACAAACTTACGCGAGCGAAATTTGAATGGCAAGATGAATATTTTGCCATTTCTGTTTCCGAATCCAGGATAGATAAGGTCAGAACATATATTAGAAATCAGGAAGTTCATCATTTAAAAAAAACATTCCAGCAGGAATATGATGAATTTATTGAGAAATATGGATTTGGGCAGTTTAAAGATAAATGATGTAGTCAAGAGACCGGGCATCTCCTTATTGCCTGTTTGGGAAGATTTGGCTAAAGCCAATGAGGTTAACATATCCTGGTTGCCAACAGCTATTTGGCTATTGATTTTAAGCATTCTGGTTCCAAAAGATCATTCCTCAATAGGAAATAGCCCATTCCTTAAAAATTGAGTCCCCTAAATCCTGGCTTTAGCCGAAATGGATAAAATAGCGAAAATTGGATTTGAAAGGTTATCGATAAAAGGTTTGGCTAAAGCCAATTTACCTTAAATACCAAGTTGCCTACAGCTAAAGCAGTAGGCAATTCAAGAAAAAATCCTGGTTCCAAATGATTATTTCTCAATAGGAAATAGCCCATTCCTTGAAATTAAGCCCCCTCAACCCAGGCTTTAGCCAAAATGGATGAAATTGTGAAATTTGGATTCGATAGGTTTATGGATAAAGGGTTTGGCTAAAGCCAATTCTCCTTAAACACTAGGTTGCCCACAGCTAAAGCAGTGGGCAATTGATGAAAAATCCTGGTTTCAAAAAATCAACCCTCAATAGGAATGTGGCTTTAGCCCATTCCCTGGAATTGCGCCTTGTTAACCCAGGCTTTAGCCAAAATGGAGGAATGGCAAATATTCCGGGATTGTGATCGGAATTGAGAGGCCCCTATTTTTACGGCCAGATAGCATATACTTTAAAATTGGAGACATCCCGCCGTTTTTTCTTAACTTGGTATTACGAAAAGAAAACAGCACAACATGCGGCCGGATTAAATCCCAAAGGTCTGAAACAAACAAACCGCCGCACCTGGCATAATTCAAATAGAACAGAATAATCAGAAAAAACCCAAAAAAAATAACCAAATGACCATTAAAGAAATAAAGGAGGAACTAAAAACGGCTAATCATCCCATTGCAAAATCACTCCACCACGGTACCGGATTCAAGGTACTGGTCGTGGGGTTCCTTAAAGGGATGGTTTTAAAAGAACACAAAGCCCATACTGTATCAAAACTAACCGTTTTGGAAGGAGCGGTAATTTACAAAGAAGAAGACAGGGTTTTGGAACTGAAGCAATATGAGGAAGTAGACATTCCCCTTGAAATTACCCATTCGGTGGAGGCAATGGAAGACAGCTTGTGTATTTTATCACAAGGGGAATAACCGCATTAATTTTGCTCATTTGAATATCCCCGTATCAGGCAGGAAAAGCTACAGCTATTCTCCTACCTTAACAATCATTTTGCCTTTATTTTTACCCTCAAATAAATCCAGAAAGGCTTGCGGAATATTGTCGAACCCTTCTACAATGGTTTCGCTGGATTGCAGTTTCCCTTCTTGTAACCAGGCAGCCAATTGCCGGGTTGTCGATGGGAATTTGGAAGCAAAATCGCCGATGATAAATCCCCGCATGGTGGCACTTTTAGTGAGGAGGATCGGCTGCAACCGGGGGCCCATTGGCACCTCTGTCTCGTTGTAGAGCGAGATGGCACCGCAAACAGGCAGTCGTGCAAACTTATTGATATTTGTCAATACCGCATCTGATATCTCCCCGCCAACGTTATCAAAGTAAACATCTACCCCATCAGGACAGGTGCTTTTGATCGCCTTTTTCATATCTGCTGTTGTTTTGTAATTGATGGCATGATCAAAATCAAAAGTCGAGGTAAGTAACTTTACTTTTTCATCATTGCCGGTAATGCCCACCACCTTGCAACCCAGCAGTTTCCCAATCTGTCCGACGACAGATCCTACGGCTCCGGCAGCACCGGAAACCACCAGGGTCTCCCCTTCCTTTGGCTTTCCGATTTCCGTCAAGCCCAAATAAGCGGTAAGCCCTGTCATTCCCAAAATCCCCAAATAACTGGATAGTTTAGCCAGGGAAGGATCTACCTTATTCAGGCCTTTGCCGGTGGAGGTTTGGAATTCCTTCCACGCCAACATGCCAGAGACAAAATCGCCCTTTTTGAAATCCGGAAGGTGGGAGTCCAGCACTTCGGCTATTATTCCGGACTGAATCGGCTTATTTAACGCGAAGGGTGCAACATAGGATTTCGCATCATTCATCCTGCCCCGCAGATAGGGGTCTACCGATACATACAAAGTTTTGAGCAAAAGCTCCCCTTCCTCTGCGGCAGGAACTTCCTCACTTACAGTTTTAAAATTTTCAAGGGTTGGCTTTCCTTGCGGGCGTTTGTGCAAAAGTATGGTCTTGTTCATGTTTTTCAAGTTTCCCTATATGTTGACAAAAATGATACCGCAAGCGGGAAAAGTCCTGGGAATAATTGTCCCCCTTTGACCATATTGAATGTTGCATCAGGTACAACCGAATGAAAAAGAGGCTAGGCGCCCCCTCCTTTTCATTTGTGAAATTCAAATTTGAATGCTTTAAGGATACATGATTTGGCTAAAGCCAATTTTCCTTAAATACCAGGTTGCCCACAGCTAAAGCAGTGGGCAATTGAGGAAAAAAATCCTTGTTTTAAATGATTATTACTCAATTAGGAATGCGGGTTGAATCCATTCCTTTTATGGATGTATATTTTACCTTAGATATGGCCCAGGCGAGTAACAGGCCGGAAATCATGTCCCAGATGCCCCACCATCCGGCGATGATGGCCATGCCTCCCAAACCATCAAAAAAGTTGAAAATCAACACCAAAGCAATGCCTGAATTTTGAATTCCCGTTTCTATGGTGATCGCCTTTTTATCCGGAAGGGATAAGCTAAAAAGTTGTCCCAGGCCATATCCTACGCCATAAGCAAGTGCATTGTGCAAAAACACAATGAGAACAATGAAATGAATGTATTCCAGAAAAATAGCAAAGTTAGCCGCAAAGGCACCCACAATAAAGGCGATAAAAATAAGCATGGAGAGGATGCGAATCGGCTTGCGGATGGTAGCGATTATCTTGGTGAAATAATGATTGAGCAACATGCCCAGCAGCAAAGGGATGCCCACGATCAGCAGTATGGTTTCCAGCATATCCATAAAACTGATGTTAATCTGTGGTAAGGAAGTGCCGCCGCTCAGGTACAGGTTTCCCCAGAAGGTAAAATTGGCCGGAGTAGCGACCACGGCTGCCAGGGTGGCAATGCTGGTCAGGCTCACTGATAAAGCACCATTACCCCCGGCCATCACGGATAACAAATTGGATAGGTTACCTCCTGAGCAGCTGGCTACCAGGAGCATACCCAAAGCTACACTGGGAATAGGGTCAATGAATAAGATCAGCAAATAGGTCAACAGGGGTAAAGCCAGGAATTGGGCCATTAACCCAATAATTAAACTTTTGGGCTTTTGCCATACATTTTTGAAGTCTGATAGGCTTAATTCTATGGCTACACCAAACATGACCAGACCCATACAGATGTTCAGCAGCAGCAGGCTATCCCGGTTAAAATTTAGCCTGATCTCATCTAGTATTTCCATGGTAATTAGCTGTTTTGTTTAAAGATTCTGATAGCAATGGCTTTATTTTTCCTGGCTTCACTATATACTGTACATCCTAGTATGCTGGTGCCAGGCTTTGCCAAAACATGGCAAAGCAGGCTTCCATGATACAAAATAACTTATATTCAGGCAATCTGCTAAAAATATTTACAAGCTATTGTCTTGCAGGCTATAAGTTATGGAAATAATTCTAAAGAAAAGATAGAGAACTATTTTTTTAAAACACCTGGAAAAATAAGAAGGCTTTGGTCAAAATTACTACGCCTCAATAGGAATGCGGCTTTAGCAGAAATGGATAAAATTGTGTAATATGGATTTGAAGGGTTATGGATAAAGGGTTTGGCTAAAGCCAATTTGCCTTAAAAACCCAACATGCCCACAGCTAAAGCAGTGGGCAATTGATTATAAGAATTCTGATTCCAAATGGATACTCCT
>NZ_WOFO01000003.1:705829-718872 GCF_010993705.1 Cyclobacterium sp. SYSU L10401
GCCAATTTGCCTTAAAAACCCAACATGCCCACAGCTAAAGCAGTGGGCAATTGATTATAAGAATTCTGATTCCAAATGGATACTCTTCAATAGGAAATAGCCCATTCTTAAAATTGGAATAGCATAATCCCTGGCTTTAGCCAAAACTATTTACCCTTTAAAATCATTAGCGTATTTTAGAAATTGATTGTTTGTTTCGAAGGGAGGAAATATATCAGGAGTATAATGGCTAATCGGATCATGATTCCAAAAAGGCTACCCTCCGGCCCCTGACTACCGCCATTATAAATTTCATCGGGTATAATGCTTATATTCAGAAATCCTTCAGATTGGATTCCAGAAACAGGGAAACCAAAAATAGCACCTTGTATAAAATTCCAAGAGAAATGAATACCTGTCGGAATGAGTATGAATTGAAATTTTACAAATGAATACCCATACATGATACCTGCCAAGAAGTAACTTACAAAATAGACACCATTTGTTGGGAAATGGTATAAGCTAAAAAGAACAGAAGTAAAAAATATTAACGCATTTTTATTGGAAATATAATGGATGAGGCTTGCAAAAAGTAAAATTCTAAAAATAAATTCTTCTACTATTGCTATGGATAAATATTTCGGAATGTGTGAAAATATTATTTTATAATTATTGGTAAAATTTAAAACAATATAACCATTATATATATTTAACAAGATGATAAAATAAAACAAAATAAAAATTAAAATAAAAAAATATAGATTATAGGTTAAACTTTCGAGAAAATAAATTCCGGCTATTTCTCTTAGTTCTACCTTGTTATTGTAAAAAATATAAAAAGCTCGAATTGAAAATATAAAAATCAGTATAAGACTTAATATTGAAAGGATTTCAAGCATTATTCATTTTCTTCAATAGAAATCATCAATATAATAATAATATATAAAATTAACCTAGTCTTTGAATTGGGATAAACTCCTAAAGTTATAATGAAAATATCTTGCACATTACTACTTCTAAAACATATAGAAATACTCCTATTATTATACCAAATATAAGATCATTTAATTTAATATAACTCGATTCAACCCAAAAAATATAGTTCCCTAAAAATAAACATATAATTGGAGCGATGTATACAAGAACATTTGAAGCACCAGCAAAAAATATAAATATTGAATAAAGAAACGAACACACAATAGCAACAGAAAAAATAGCCACATTTTGTTGGAGATAATAGGAGACATCTTTTTGAAATAAAATCATCAAAAATATAATAATAAAATTAATTAACAGTATTCTATTTTTAATCTTCATACAAAGAAATAAAAAATATCCATCACCATTCTGCTGATCGATAAATAATTAATCAGCCTTGTAATTTCCACCTAAAAACAAACCATATTAATCCAAATAAAGTGTATTCCATAAAACCCCATGGAGGGGAAATTGTAGCTTTAATACCCCCGACAAATTGGTATCAATGGGAAACAGCTCTATAAATTACATTCAGCTAAACCCAATACAATTCTAATAGCTAATTGGTTTAATAGCATTATATAATTGAACTAATAAAACCAAAATAGAAAAAATTAAAAGTACATAGAACCCAATTTTATACTTATTATCATTATTTATCATCTTAGTCCAATTTAAACTTATCATTTAATCACAGATATTGGCAATTAACTACAATATACTAAAGGCCTCCCATTTTTAGAGTAATCATGTAGCTATTCGTTCCCGGTGTTCTTCTAGCTTTCTTTCCACTTTCTAAACTTGATTGAAAAACCATACCAGCTAAATAGAATACATCATATAAGAAGGGATCACCTCCCATGATTGATAAACATTCTTTATTAGTTAATTCTTTCATAAGATAATAATTTAATTGTAGTTACCTACAAGATACTGGTGGATTATAATTTCCTTTCCTTCCATCCCTAAAACCTCTTGCAATATCCCCAGAATTATTATAAAGATATACACCTACAGAACCGACCGCTATCGCTAAAGCAAATAGTCCTATGGCAATTGAAATTGGTTCTCCCCCATTAACCTCTTTTAATTCTTCTAAACTTAGTTCTTTTAACATTTTCATAATTTTAATCAAATTTAAATATTACACTAAATTTTTTAACGTTTTAATCCTTCCTATATATGTTAGAAGCTATTTTCTCTTCAATTTCACTCTAATTTAACTCTGATCAATGCAATAAAATAACATTCATCAAGTTTTCGTTGATTATTTGTCAATTCTCTGATACTTTAAGTATCTCAAATCTCAGATCAATACAAATTTTAGTATTCCCCTTATAAATGAAACTATTTAATTTTCTCGAGAAAGAAATTTCAACTCCCAAATCCTTTAGGTATTCGAGATACACGTACAATTGCCTTTTACTTATCCCCATCTTTTTTGCCATATCATTAGGACTCCCTGTGCGTTGTTCCTTTACCAGCTTATTCAATAGCTGAAATCGCTCAATCTGTCTAATAAATTCCATAATCTATCTGGTTTAACTCGTTAAATTCACTACCAAACACTGTTTCTTTACCATTTTGTAATATTTGCCTTCCTTGCCCAGAAGTTCTTCATGGGTGCCTTCTTCTATAAGTTGCCCTTTATCCAGGACAAAAATCCGGTCCATTTCCTGAACGGCTGCTAGTCTATGGGTAATGAAAAGTATGGTTTTTCCCTCCCTTGCCAGTATGCGTATTGTATTGCGTACAAACTGCTCTGATTCAGAATCCAATGATGCAGTGGCCTCATCCAGGATCAAGATGGCAGGATCACGGTACAGCGCCCTGGCAATGGCTATGCGCTGTTTCTGCCCACCCGACAAAACGGCTCCGTTTTCTCCCAGATACGTCCCAAATCCATTGGGAAGGGTTTCTATAAAATCCATCATGCCCAACTTGTTGCAAATGTTGACGATACGTTGCATATCCGGTTGGTAGTCTCCCAAAGCAATGTTTTCCAGGATATTTCCGGCAAAAAGATCAATGCGTTGCGGCACCACGGAGACCAATTGCCGAAGGCTCGTATGGTTAATGTACTTGATATTATGCTTTCCAATATAAATTTGTCCTGATTGCAGGGGATATAGGTTTTGCAATAAGGCCACCAGGGTGCTTTTACCCGAGCCACTCTCCCCTACTACTCCGGAGATTTTGCCTTTTGGGAAATCAAGATTAAGGCCTTCGAAGACATTGGTTCTGGAGCCATATCGAAAGCTTACATTTTTAAAAATAATATTTCCTGCTTCTTCCTTATTTAGAGGGAAGGTCTCCTCTGCACTTTCAACTTCCAAATCCATGATCTCGAATAAGCGGTCTGCTGCAATCAGGGCATTTTGAATCGTTTTGTTCATGCCAATAAGCTCTGATATGGGGCCGGTCAAATAACCCGTCAAGGCATAAAAAGCCATCAGCTCCCCAGGGGTTATGTCATTCCTCAACACATACCCAACCCCTACCCAAAGGAGGATAATGGTAAACAAACTGGAAACGGCTTCTGCAGAAGTGCCTGAAAAAATGGAGCTCGTACCTGATTTGTACACGGTACGTAGTAGGGATACAAATCGGATTTCCGTCTTGATATTCGCATGTTCTTCGGCACCAAACCTTTTTATCGTTCCGGCAGCCGTAATGGATTCTACCAGTTGGGATTCCAACTCAGCCGATTCTTCCAAAAGCCTTCGTTCAATTTTTTTATTGAGTTGGTTGGTGATGCCATAAATCAGCGCATACAGTGGAATAACCAATAGCATCACCAATGCCAGCTTCCAGTAAAAGGTAAACATCAATGCAAAGGAGAAAAGGACGATGAAGACATTCACTATCAGGCCTATGGAAACATCATTGATAAATGCTCGAATTTTCACAGCATCGTTGATGCGGGAGATGATCTCCCCTACTCTCATGGTATCAAAAAAGCGTTGAGGTAGCGTCAATAGGTGTTTGTAATACCCCAAAATCAGTCTGGCATCGATGCGCTGCCCCACCTTTAACACGAAAAGGGTTTTAAAAACCCCAATGGTGATTTGCAACAACAACAAAACAATCATGGTTACTGACAGCAGGTTGAGTAGGTTGGTATTTCTTCCGATAAACACGTGGTCGATGATTTTCTGCACATATATGGAAGTGGACAAGCCCAGGAGGGTATAGATCATCGCTCCTAATAGGGATTGAAACATCACCCCTCGGTGCGGGCGCATCAATAACCAGAACCTGCTCCAGTTGCTTACTCTTTGGTTAACAGATCTAAAGTCATCATTGGGCATTAAAAGCACCAGTACTCCGGTCCAGGAATTTTTAAAATCATGATGGCTGATTTTATGAAATTGCCCGTCAGCTGGGTCCATATAGGTCACCGTTTGTTCACCCACCTTGTACAAAACCACAAAATGGTGAAGTACCTTTTTGACCACTACATGAGCGATTACAGGCATGGGCAGCTCTTTCAAGGCCTCAAATTCTCCGCGCACACCCTTTGCAGAAAAACCCATTTTTGTGGCGGCTTCAATCAATCCCAACACATTGGTTCCCTTTTGGTCGGTAGAAGCCATTTGCCTGATTTTTGCCACCGGCATTTCCAACTTGTAGTAGGAAGCTACCGAAGCCAGACAGGAGGCACCACAGTCGGTGATATCTCGCTGTTTGATCTTTATACTCATATCGCATCCCGCTTAGGGGTGTTTGCTGACAAAAGGGTTTATCCAATTATCCACCTTATCGTATACCAACTGAGACAAGGAACGCCTTGCCACCACAAAACGGGCATTAAAGGTCATTCCTTTTTTGATTTGACCTACGGCCCCACTGGAAAGTGTCAAATATGAACGTTCCATAAGACAGGTGACTAAATAGCCCACTTCTTTCTCATTCAGTAATGTCAGATCATCGGCAATGTCCCACACCTTGCCTTCCGCAATCCCCCATTGGTTGTAATTATAGGCATCCACCTGAAAACTCACTTCTTGTCCCTTTTGGATAAAAGCAATATCAACTGGCGAAATATACGTAACCGCCAGCAAAGTGGTATCCGGAGAGATTTCGGCCAACTTTTGATGTGGATGAATAAAATCACCTTCGTTCAGGTTAAGCACATTGATCAAAGTACCATTGGTGCCCGCCAGAATGTTGTATTGATCCATTTGTGATGCATACAACTTCAACTGATTGCTCAGCTTGATCCTTTCATTCTTGAAATC
This sequence comes from Cyclobacterium sp. SYSU L10401, assembly GCF_010993705.1. Classification (GTDB taxonomy): domain Bacteria; phylum Bacteroidota; class Bacteroidia; order Cytophagales; family Cyclobacteriaceae; genus Cyclobacterium. The sequence continues at coordinate 711,028 of NZ_WOFO01000003.1, forward strand.
ATTCAACTCCTGTTCCCAACTTTGAATTTTCTGTTTTTGGATCAATTCCAATTGAGAGCTGGCCTGTTTGAACTTCACTTCTACCTCGTCAAAATCCGCAAAAGCCAGTGATTGACTGTTCAATAGAATTTTGGCTCTTTCGTAGTCACGCTCCAACTTCTGAACTGCAGCAGATTGATTATTAAATTGCGTCTGGTACTCCAGCAGGGAAGCTTGAAAATAATGCGTACGAAGCCGGATAGCTTGAATTTGGGCGCCGACTAAATCTGCGCTTAACAATGACCTTAGGTCTGAAATTAAATCCTCCAGGAGGTAAAGTCGCTCCCGCACACCTTGCATTTCCAGGTCCAGAGCCTCTTTTCTGATAACGGCCAATACCTCACCCTGCTTTACTTTCTGGTTTTCGGAAAGGTTCCATTTTTCCAACCTTCCTCCTACAGCACTTATCAGCGGGTTCCGCTGTAAAGCTGACTTAAAGGAACCCCTGGATTGCACGGCAACATCCACTTTTACAAAAAAAAGCGCCAGGCAGGAAAACATCAAAAGGGTCAAAATAATGAGGTAAATGGCCTGGGAGCGAACACCAATATGAGCATCAAAAACCTCAACGCTATGATTGGCAATAGCCGAAGGGAAAATCCTGGAATTCATGATTTAAATGTGGTGGACAAATGACCAAAAGAACAAAATCTTGAATTTACAATGGAATTCAATTCCTCCTTTAACAGGTCATTCCCCCAATCTGCCCAATCTTACCTTCAAGATGGAAATGACATTCCATTAAAAGCGCGAAGACACATCATTTCTTAAATATATTGTTTGTTTCGATAACCCTTAAAAACCAAATATCCTGCTTGTAATTATAATAATTCAAAAATAAGGGCCATTTAATTTTAATCATAAAATAAAAATAAACCAAATTTCTTTTTAATTTTTTTTATACAAAATTTTTCCCATAGCATATAAGCTAGCATATTTATAAAATTAATTTTTTTTTCTTCTAATTAAAAAAGCATTTTTATCGATATATTATGTTAATGATGTGAAAAATAAAATTATTATTTTAATAGATAGATTGTGTAGTTGTTATTAGAAATCTAAAATTCATATCCTCTTCCACTTCATAAACCCCAAATCCCCTCTTCAACCAGCAAAGAGGAAATGTGATGTTTTTTATTTAGATTAGGTGGTCAAACATTTCAAGGGATTTGTGAATTTCAATAAGACCAAATCAGTAGAAAATAATCCGTCCATTTCCCAATAAATCAAGCCCATGAAAAACGCATTCCTCAGCTGTCTTTTTAGTTTATGTCTCTCTTTTACTTATGCCCAGACACCCTACTTCCCCGGCACCGACTGGCAGGTAAAGTCTGCCGAAGAGATGGAAATGAACGCTGCACTCTTGGACAGTGCGGTGAAATTTGCGTTGACCCATGAAAATAAAGTGGAAAGGGATTTGCGGATCGCCAATTTGAAATCCTATGCCCGGGAGCCGGATTATAAAATATTGGGTCCCATGAAAGAAAGGGGCGGTCCGGCCGGAGTGATCCTGAAAAACGGATATATCGTGGCCCAATGGGGAGACATTCAGCGGGTCGACATGACTTTTAGTGTAACCAAAAGCTTCCTTTCTACCACGGCAGGCCTGGCCATAGACGAGGGATGGATTAAAGGCGTAAGCGAACCTGTAAAAAACCATGTCTGGGAGGGGCATTTTGACGGCCCACATAATTCTAAAATCAGTTGGGAGCATTTGTTGACCCAGTCTTCTGACTGGAGCGGTACGCTTTTCGGTTTGCATGACTGGGCGGACCGGCCGCCAGTAGAAGGAACCATCCATGATTGGAAAAACAGGAAACTCAACGAACCGGGAACGGTATTTAAATACAATGATGTGCGGGTTAATCTTCTCGCCTATGCTTTACTTCAGGTGTGGAGAAAACCTTTGCCTGTGGTACTCAAAGAAAAAATCATGGACCCCATTGGTGCTTCCAGCAACTGGCGGTGGTATGGGTATGAAAACTCCTTTGTAAATGTGGATGGATTGATGATGCAATCCGTGAGTGGTGGCGGCCATCACGGCGGCGGCGTTTTTATCAGCGCCATCGACCAGGCCAGGTTTGGACTGCTCTTTTTAAGAAAGGGCAAATGGAAGGACCAACAATTACTGTCCGAAGAATGGGTAGCTGCCGCCCATCAACCTTCCACCGCCAATCAGGATTATGGCTATATGTGGTGGATCAATACCAGCAACAGATGGAAAGCAGTATCTCCCGAAATTTACTATGCCGCTGGTTTTGGCGGAAACTATATTGTGATTGACCAGGAGCATGACCTGGTGGTGGTAACCCGATGGATGGATGACAGTAAAATGGGCGAATTTATGGCATTGTTGAAGCAGTCTGTGAACGGATATTAGAAAGGTGATAAATGCTTTTGGAGAATATTGGTACGAAAAATGGAAACCAAATAAACCAATCCTTCGTGCATTTGCGTCCTCCATTCAAATAAATCACCCCAGCCCTTGTGTGTTTAACTGGTCGGATATCGGGAGATCAAAAGCAGGAGTAAACGACCATTGTATTGTAACTGTCAACTTTTTTAATTAGATTAAATTCCCTATTGTTTTACTGCTCAGCCTTTTACTCCTACCTGGTAATGCGGTAGGCAGGTTATTTTACACATCAAACCGTTATAAAAATGTCCGAAAAGAATAAAAAATTCTCCCGAAGGAAATTTATTGGTCTTGGCATAAAGGGATATTCTGGTGTTCAGTTGGCACAGGGCCTACCCCTCTCCTTATTGGCTTTTTCGGGTTGTAAAAAGTCCAGTGCAAAAACCATTCATGGTGCCTGTTATCATGACTGTCCTGATTCCTGTAGCTGGGAAGTGACCGTAGAGAATGGAGAAATCAGGGGTTTTGCTGGCGATAAGGAAAATCCCTTTACGGCTGGAAAATTATGTGATAAAATGGAAACCTTTCCTCAGGACATCACTTTCCATCCCGATCGTATTTTAAGCCCCTTGAAAAGAACAGGCCTTAAAGGAGAAGGAAAATTCGAAAAAATCAGCTGGGAACAGGCCATAAAAGAAGTCGCCGAAAAATTAAAACTTTCTGTGGCCAGGCATGGTGGAGAATCGGTACTTCCTTTTGGTTATATGGGTACCCAGGGACTGATTCAAAAAGGCGCCATGAGCAACCGTTTTTTTACAAAGCTTGGGGCCTCTAATTTGTCGGAAACGATCTGTGGTGCCCCAGCCATTACAGGCAACATGATGGCAAATGGCCAGGTCATGGGTATTCTCCCTGAAGACATTGTTCACAGCCGCTACATTATTCTCTGGGGTACCAATACCAAACATTCCAATGTACATTTGTGGCCATTTGTTCTGGAGGCCAGAAGTCGGGGAGCCAAAATCATAGTGATTGACCCCTTTAGATCCGCAACTGCAATGGAAGCAGACCAACATATCCAGCTAATGCCGGGAACTGATGTTGCCCTTGCCCTGGGCATGATGCATGTTATCATCAAGGAGGAGCTTACCGACGACGAATACATCGAAAACTTCACGTTGGGCTATGAAGCTTTGAAAAAGCATGTAGAGAAGTATGATCCTACTACCGTAGCAGGGATTTGTGGGATTGAAGAACACCTGGTGGTGGACTTTGCACGGGAATATGCAAGAGCAAAACCTTCTCTTATCCGTTACCTGGTAGGGATGGAACACAATTTCAATGGTGGTGATGCTTTCAGGTCTGTGGGTATGCTTCCCTCACTTACCGGAGCCTGGCGGGAACATGGAGGTGGCCTGATGCATTTTACCTACGAGCTGTTTGGCAAAGCGTTGAACTATGGACGGCTGAATATGTATACCGAACTTGCGGAAAAAGAAACCCGATGGATTAATATGGTTCAGCTGGGGAGTATGCTGAATGACGTTGATCTCAACCCTGCGATAAAGACATTATTTGTGTTCAATGCAAATCCTGTGGTAACCATACCGAATCAGAACCTGATTCGTGAGGGGCTGAAAAGAGACGATCTTCTTACGGTAGTGGTAGAACATTTTGTGACGGATACGGCTAAATATGCTGATTATATATTCCCTGCCACCACACAGCTAGAGCACTGGGATGTGGCTGATTCATGGGGGCAGGTTTATTTAAATCTCAACCAACCGGCCATCGAGCCCCTTGGAGAGGCCAGGCCAAACAGTGAGTTTTTCAGGTTGTTAGCAAAGGAGTACGGTTTCAATGACGCCTGTTTTAATGAGTCAGACATTGAAATCGCCCAATCGTTTTTCGATACGGATCATCCCTATATGAAAGGCATCACCTTTGACTATTTGAAGGAACATGGCTGGGCGAGACTTAAAATTCCAGATCCTTTTTTACCTCATGCAACAGGTAATTTCGGTACAAGTTCGGGCAAATGTGAGTTCTATAGTGCTTCTATGGAAAGTTCCGGACAAGCCTTACCTGCCTATAAATCCACTTCTCCTGAAAACCTGGCACAATACCCCCTTCAGCTCCTTACCGTTAAAGCCACCAAAGGTTTCCACAATTCGTCACATGCTAATGTTAAACACCTTATAGAGAATGAAGGGTTTCCCACCCTTGATATGAGTATGGAGGATGCCCAAAGCCGGAATATCTCCGATGGAGATGAGGTCAAAGCACAAAATCAATATGGGACAGTGCTGCTAAAAGCAAGGATTAGAAACCGCATACGTGCCGGTGTGGTCCTTATGCCTCATGGATACTGGCCCTCTTTTGTAAAGGGAAACGCAACATCCAATGCGTTAACAAATGATCGTTTGTCAGACTTTGGAGGGGGTGCTGCCCTACAGGATTGCTGGGTTGAGGTCATCCGTTTTGGGTAAAAAATCAATGGCCTGGTCGAAAGAAATTTATGCATCAGCACAAAAAATTTTGTTTCTAAAATGCATCGAAAATCACCTTAATGGGTGATTTTCAAAAGAAAACATCCATTCTATTTTATTTTACCGGAAAACTATTTTATTTTTATTCAGTTGTTTTCTGCTCTTTTCCAGCCCTTTAAACGAACACCTGATGAAAATTCCATGTATTCTATTTTTAATTTTGGCAATTAATTGCCTACCCCTAGCCGCACAGTGTCCAAAGAAAATCGTAAAGTGGGTAGAGCAGGTCAGCCTGGATTACCCGGGAGTAGATATGAACCAGGCCAGTGCTGAAGAGATGAAGCGCATCATTTACAACTTGTATTCGGACAAATATTTTGTACCTGTATTCAAAAAAAGCATAGCGGAAGTATCGAAAAAAAAGCTGGAATACATCGTCAAAGCGGGGTATTTTGCCGGCTGCAGCAGTACCATTCCCGGAAACTTATTTGAATTCTCTGCCCCTGCTGAAAATGCATTGGGGAAAAACAGAAATATCAGTGCCAATAATATGCGGGACTTCAGCTATGAAGTGGTCAAGGCAAAGGCAGGCGAACTGAGAAATATCCGAAAAGAAACTGCCGCCCTGGAAAAGAAACTAAAAGAGGAAAAAGGATCTCCTGACTTTGATTTCCTGCTTGATTGGGACAGATCCCTGAAGGCCCGGTATGCCCATTTGCTGATGCCTGCTGAAATGACTTCTCTTACAAGGCTGATCAGCCAACACATGGAGAAAATAGCCGATGAGCAAATAGGCTATGCCTTAGCCAAAGTCAGTATACTTGATAATGGTTTTTCTTCCCTTAATCCCCTGCTTTCATTTGTTGCTGATAATGGCAGGTATTATTCCTATCTCCATGAGTCTGACAAAAAGAAGGTAGATGGGGAAATCCAAAGTAAAGTCAGCCAAATCCTGGATGCTTGCGTACCTGCAGATCTGAAGGCTTTGCCTTCCATGCAGATAAGAGAACTGAACGCCTTTTTTGAATCCTTTAACAACAAGTACCAGAAGGTTTTTAATGCTCCTCAGGTAAGAAAAGCAAATCAGGAAATCATAGCCACCAAAGTGGCTTTGGTCACCAAGGGAAAAAGCGAATTGTTGGGCAAAATCCAATCGGCTCAAAGTGCAGGTGACCTGGAACAACTGGAGTCTTTTTACCTTTCCCATATCCAATATTCGGACAACCTGGAAGTAAGTGGTTTGTATCAGATTATGGCAGATCGGAAGGAAGAAATCCGGCAGGAAAACATCCGCCGTGAAATAGCCAGGAAAGAAGCCATCAAACGCCAGCAGGAACAAGCCGAAAGGGATCGGTTACTGGCCGAGGCCGAAGCCATGAGACAACTGGGTTTTGATTTCAACACCAATGGCTTGCAACATGCTGCCCTGTTTCTAAATATTTTTAAGGGCAATTTTGTAGACATTCCCTTCAACAGGGACGACATGAATTTTGGAACATTGATTTCGGAATACATGTATCATTATGCGCGCACCTGCTCCTCCAACCTGCCTGACAACCGGGTCCAGATCTATGAAGACCAGTGCAAAACAGAATCCGTCACTACCAATGGATTTGGGGTGGAAGTCAGTCGCTATTGTGTAGATTGGGTCAAGGTACCTACCGGATTATATGCCGATCCCAATGTATACCAGGCCCATTCTGTGGTACAAAGCATCCTGGACCGGGATACCTTCAAGCACTTGGGGAAAATGCTGACGCAGTTCGCCAATGGGGAAGGCATGCAAGCCATGACAAGTATGGTAGGAGATGCCCTGTCCATGAAAGCAGATCTGGCAGAACTCTTCAGGTTAAATGGCTGTGGCAATAAGGCCATGAAGAGATTTGAGGAAAACCTGATCCGCTTTGCCAATAACCAGGCTCCTCTAAACCTGTCGGGCGATATGGCTGCCAGGGAAGTGGATTATAGCCGGCCCCAAAACTTCAAAATACTTATAGAAGACCTGATTTTAGAAAATTCGAAAAGCTGGGCCGTAAACAAGTTTATCCGCAACAGTGTCGAGAACGTCAGCATCACGGCCAGGGACAGCCAGAATCGCCCCAGTAACATGTCTGCCAGCTACCAGTTTGAAGGTTTTTTTGGCCGCCAACAATATACCGTGAAAATATCCTTCCGGGACGGGGTTCCGGATTGTTTGTATTTTCAGGATTACCCCAATACTTGCCGAACAGCCGACAGAAGGATAGTGGCCGCTTTCAGGAAAGGGAAATACATTGCGCGGTAAAGCTGGTCAATCTGAAGTCTCCGAAAAAAATCCCCCTGTGTCCCCCTTTCTTTAAAGGGGGATTTCGTCTGCGGTCCTTTGCTCATGCGCAATCTTACATGATAAACCGATAGCCCGGGTCATGTTAGTTGGATCAGCTACAATTCAAAATCGCATCAGATCCCTTGACAAAATGAATATGGGATTTCTCAACTGAATTACAAGTTTCTCAAAGCTCGGATGAAAGGAATGCTTTCGAAAAAAAATCCCCCTCTGTCCCCCTTTTTAAGGGGGATTTCGGGTACGGGGAATTTACGGTTTCGTTTTTGATTAAAAACCAGTAAATCAATGTATTAAAAAACCTACATCGTCATCCCGATTTCTGCGTTTTAAAAAATGTTAAGTCTCGCAGTAACGAAACCTACCGTCATCGCGAGCTCAGCGAAGCGATCTGAACCGGAGCGGAGGCGCATGTGCATCCGGAAATGGGAATAGGATCGATAGGTCGCTTACGTTCCCCCTCAGACTGCCGCGGGTGCCGGGGCATTTTGGTCCATTCGACCGGATTTAGGGCTGCACCCTCGCAGTGACGACACTTACCGTCATCGCGAGCTCAGCGAAGCGATCTGAACCGGAGCGGAGGCGCATGTGCATCCGGAAATGGGAATAGGATCGATAGGTCGCTTACGTTCCCCCTC
>NZ_WOFO01000003.1:718969-741185 GCF_010993705.1 Cyclobacterium sp. SYSU L10401
CTCAGACTGCCATTCAAATGCTTTTCTAAAAAATAAATAGAAGGAAAGGTGTATGTAAACAATTTCTCCTATTTTTACCCGAATAAAATATTGGAAAGCATGCAGTTTTGACCGGCTCATTCAATAGCATGAATCCATCACAATAATTATTTTCGCAAAAGCAGGCAATTACTGATTATAACCTATGATCGCAGCTTCACCTTCATCCAACCGAATCCTTTCCATAGATGTTTTGCGGGGATTTGACATGTTAATGATCATTTTTGCAGATCGTTTTTTCATGTCCCTACACCGCGGCGCCGATACGCCGCTAACCCAATTTCTGGCCAACCAGTTCGATCATCCGGAATGGTTTGGGTCTACTTTTTATGACATCATCATGCCACTTTTCCTGTTTGTGGTGGGGGCAGTGATCCCCTTTTCCCTGTCGCAGCGCATGCAAGACCAACATACCAAAGGGCAGCTTTACCGTAAATTGCTCAGGAGATTCGTAATCCTGTTTATCTTAGGCTGGATCGTACAGGGCAACCTGTTGGCGCTGGATGCAAGCCAGTTTAAGGTTTTCAGCAATACCCTGCAGGCCATTGCCGTAGGATATGTGTTTTCCTGCCTGGCCTTTATCCACCTGAGTAAAAACGGCAGGTACCTGCTGTTTGCTTTTTGCCTGATTGCCTATGCCTTGCTGCTCACTGTACCTCAGGTACCCGGGGTAGGAAGAAGCACGCTTTTGCCTGACCAGAATTTTGCCTTGTATGTGGACCGGCTGGTATTTGGGCCCTTTGACGATGGCTTGCAATACACCTGGTTGCTTTCCGGCCTGGGATTTACGGCTACTACCCTATCCGGATTGTTTGCCGGAGAATGGATCAAGTCAGACATGCCCCGCAAAAAAGTGGCAGGATACCTGGTAATAGCAGGTTTGATAGCTCTGAGTATAGGATTGATCTGGGGCATTTGGCACCCCATCGTGAAAAAAATATGGACCAGCTCCTTTGTATTAGCCTCCTCTGGTGTTTGCTACCTGTTGCTCGCCGCTTTCTACTGGATCATTGATATCAAGGGAAAGACAGGTTGGATCTTTCCGCTGAAAGTAATCGGTATGAATGCCATCACGGCCTATGTACTTTCCCATGTGATTGATTTTCCTGGTATAGCTGAGGATTTGCTTTTTGGCCTGGAACAATACGGCGAGGCCTGGTATCCGGTATGGACCAGCATTGGTGGCTTTGCCCTACTTTATACATTGCTCTGGTACATGTATAAAAAGAATACTTTCGTTAAGGTGTAGCCTTATTCGTTAACAAACTAGCCTATTCAAAAAATAAATACCAAAACCAATAGCAAAATTCAGTTGATCTGAGGTATTTTTACTCCTGTTTCCAATTATGACATCCAACACCCAGTGAAAAAACAGCGGAAACTCGATCATTGCCTGAATTGTGGCATACCTTTGCCGGAAAGGGAAAACTATTGCCCTGATTGCGGACAGGAAAACAAGGATCAGAAAGTTCCTGTGGGCGTTTTTATAGAGGAATTGCTCACCAGCCTTTTTAGCTTTGACAGTAGGTTCCTGCAGACCCTGACCGCCTTTTTTTTCCAACCGGGTAAGCTAACACAATCCTTTAATAAAGGTCAGCGCAAAAGATTCACCCACCCCATCAGGCTTTATCTGGTGTTTTCTTTGTTCTATTTCTTTATGATCGGCTTCCTGATCCCCAAAAACTTTTTTGACAGGGTCCTGAATACAGTACAACCTGATAATATGGCCGCATTACAGGAAAATTTCAATCAGGAGAGCGGAGAACCAGGGCTTGCTGATAGTGCCCGTATCCAAGAAGCCTTGAGAAAAGCAGATGAAATCCAGTCGGAATATTTTTTAAATGCACCTCCGGCAGACAGCAGTACCAACAGGCAAAATTATTCCTGGAAAGCACTCCGCTTTCTATCCATTGACCCGGAAGTGAGCACGGAAAAATTTGGGCAGGCATTGGACAGCAGTGCCTTTGCCTTTGATGTTGGACTTTCCCTGCAAAAAAAGCGGGACCTGGTGGCCCATTCCAATTTGTTCCTGATCCAGGTGGCCAAAAACCTGCCCCTGATGATGCTCCTTTTACTGCCTGTGTTTGCCTTTTTTATCCATCTCTTATATGCCAATCGGTTGGTCTTTTACATGGAAAACCTGATTCTTGGCTTTCACCTGCATGCCTTTGCCTATGCCCTTTATGGCATCGTAATTCTTTTAACTTTTCTTGGAGGAATACAAAGCGGCTGGCTAATCGTCGGGGCTTTTGTATGGGTAACAACTTACGCCTACCTCGCCCTTCTGAAAATATACCGGCAGCACTGGTTCAAAACCCTGATCAAATTCTGGATACTCGGGGCCCTTTACCTGACGGTGTTGCTTAGCGGGATGGCAGCAGAATTGTACCTTTCCTTGCTGCTTCTTTGATAGGAAATACACCTCCTTCCTGATTAGATGATTTAAGGGTATGAATCCTTCTGAATTATGAATAATCCATTTGACTTGAGCCCTGAAGGGGCGCGATAGCCAAGCGATGGGTGGAGCCCATCGTAAAAAAGTCGATGTGACTCTGAGCCCTGAAGGGGCGGAATATTTTTCATGTTTCCGGGAAGGACAAACCTATCTCGCCCCGTCAGGGCTGGGGTTCACATTATGGCTGATGACACAGGGCTTCACCCTGTGTTTTGGTATTTTGCCCCTTCAGGGCTTGGATTTGCATATTTGAGTATGATGAAGGTACAATTGATTAACCCTTAACAATTATCGTCTAATCCAATAACGCAGCTATTTGACACAGGGGCAGGTCACAGCGATCTATTCGGTATTTAGGATCAAAAAAACCAGCCAGTGCCATGGTTTCGTAGGCTTTTTCAGGATCATAGGCTACACCAGGTTGGTATTTTTTTAATCCTGCCGCAGCCCTTTCCTGATCCAGCTTTACTTTTGAATTTTCCCACTGCCGGTAAACTTTCTCCCCCCGGGCATAGGGCAGTACAAAATCCAATGAACGGGCTACAGAAGCACCTTTAGTTGTTTCCTTGTAGAAAAAGTCCTTTCCACGACCCCTTTCCAGCTCTAAAGTGATTAAAAATTGCAGCAGTGGCTTTAACCCGCTAACATGGTAACTGAGCGCATCCCGCTGACGGATGTCTGCACTACTTCCGTCAGAAAAAAGGGCATTTTCCACATAGTAAACAGCTTTTTCCTCTGCCCAGGAAACAAGCTTGTTATCGTCCAGCAACAAACCTATGGTCCCCACCAGGTTGATGCGCTTGGTTTCCCAATTGTTTAAAGGAACCCGGTCATTCCCGATTTCAGCCTTTGCCAATTTCCTTAACCATTCTTCCAAAATATTGTGCTGCCGGCTATTCAAATGGGGTTTCAAAAATGAATAGGCATACACTACCGGAAGCAATTTATTCTCGTTGATCGGGTTGCCGGTAGGTTCGAACGTTTCTGCCCAGCCAAGGCTAAAATCCATCATCTTTTTCAGGCTAAGAGCATCTCCAAAAAAGGCATGGTGCCAATAAAAAAGGGCTACCTTATCCATGTCTTCCAAATGGCGGACGGTTTCAATGCGGGAAGGGTTATTGTCCAGTAAGCCTTCGTAATGGATTTCAACGAGCGGATCAGATTTGTCATCCCTGATGTCCGCAACGGCCGCCTGCAATTCTCCCCTGAGGTTTTCAGGAATTTCATTAATCGTTAAACCTTTTAGTGCCGCAGGATGCACCAGGGTTCCAAAATCAGGATAGATAGCTCCTATCTGAAGCAAGGTAAAAGACAACAATACTGTCGAAATAAGTGTCATGATTTTCTGGGACAGGTATACCTAAGGATTTCACCAATCATGAATATAGGTTTTCTAAAATTTCAAATCAATTAATTCCGTAAAAAGGAATGTTATGGTGGATCTCAAAGAATTAATCAAACCGCTGCATAAAATCCTTTTTGTAAGCCAGAGGCGTCATGTTCATCTTTTCCTTAAATTGCCTGTTAAAGTTCGACAATGTATTGAAACCACATTCATAGCTGACCTCGCTGATGTTCAGGTTTTCCTTGTGCAACAGTTTGCAGGCATGACTGATTCTCACCTCTGATAAAAAATCCGAAAAGGATTTGTTCATTCTGGATTTGAAATACCTGGAAAACGAACTGCTGCTCATATTGATCAGACCGGCCACTTCCTCCAGTTTAATGGCTTGCTGAAAATGATCCATGACAAAAGCATACACCCTACTCATGCGGTCTTTCTCAGATTCCTTGTTGGCATTGACGTATCCAGCCTGTACGATGGGATTTACCTCGGTGGATCGGGCCATCAGCAATAAAATCCTTAGCAAGCCAATGATCTTTTCCAAACCTTTCTGATCCAAAAGATTGATCAGTAATGGCCTGATTTTTTCATTGGTCTCCCCCAATATCTCCAGGCCAAGAGATGCTTTACCCAACAAGCCTTGCAATTCCTCAAATTCTTCTTTTTGCAGCAGCTCCCTGCCGATAAAATTTTCAGGAAAATAGACTACAATACCATGGGTCATCAGCTGACTGTCTTTTTCAAAATATTCCTGATCGTTACGCCATAAGTGAGGCAGGTTAGGCCCTGAAAACACCAGGTCATGGGCCTTGAATGTACGCATGTCATCCCCAACAAATCGGGTTCCCCTGCCTTTCAATACCAGAAACAATTGATACTCCGGATGGAAGTGCCAGTTCTTATCAAAAAAGGGGGCTTTCAGTTCCTTGATTACAAAAGCATTTTGCTCAGGAATTCGGGATTTTTGGAAAGGTTTTTTCATCAGCTAGTTACTTTATGCGAAAAATCACGGTAAAAATACGTAAAAATGACAAAATACAGTCATAATTAGATAAAAAACAGTAAGAAATACACTTATAAATCACTCAAATTAGTACATTGAAACAATAAGGCAATAAGTACCCAAACAATAATAACAATGAAATACTTCGGGTTAATCACTGTAGCCATGCTCCTGATGATGGGATGTGGCGGCAACTCCTCTAAAATTGAACTTTCCGATGGACCCAGGAGGGCGGAAATCCTGTTCCTCGGCCATGAGAGTACCCACCACAATTCCGAAAAACTAATGCCTGGCCTGGCCAGACACCTTTTTCAGAAAGGCATCAACCTTACCTATACAGCGGACCCTGACGACCTGAATGCCGAAAAACTCAGGCTTTATGATGGCCTGATGATTTATGCCAATCACGATGAAATCACGGCGGATCAGGAAAAAGCTTTAAAAGCATATGTGGAAGGAGGCAAAGCCTTGATACCCATCCACAGTGCCTCCTTTTGTTTTCGCAACTCTGATTGGTTTGTGGAGACGGTGGGAGGACAATTTTCCTCTCATGGTACCGGAGATTTTACAGCCAGTATTACCGACTCCTCTCATCCGGTTATGGCAGGTATTTCCGAATTTGAGACCTGGGATGAAACTTATGTTCACAGCCAACTCAATGAGGACATGACGGTGCTGATGGAACGAGTAGAAGGAGACCACAGGGAGCCATACACCTGGGTAAGGGAGCAGGGCAAGGGCAGGATTTTCTATACCGCTTACGGGCATGACGAGCGAACCTGGAACCAGCCTGAATTTCTGAAGTTGGTTACCAATGGTGTATTGTGGGCCGTTGGGGAAGACGTAGCCCAACAAGTGGCTGATTATGACATTCCCCAACCGAAGTTTGAAGACGCTGAAATTCCAAATTACGAAAAACGAGACCCCGCGCCCAGGTACCAACTTCCCCTATCCCCTGAAGAATCCATGAAACTGGTTCAGGTACCGGTTGGGTTTGAATTGCAGTTATTTGCGGCTGAGCCTGATATCATTAATCCCATGGCCATGTGTTGGGATGATAAAGGGCGTTTGTATGTGATAGAAACCACCGATTATCCCAATGAGGTCAGACAGGAAGGTGGCAATGACAAAATAAAAATTCTGGAGGATACTGATGGAGACGGTAAAGCAGATAAAATCACAGTATTTGCCGAAGGCCTGAATATCCCCACCAGTATGGTTTATGTCAATGGCGGCATATTGATTTCAATGGCACCTGATTTTGTGTTTTTGAAAGATACGGACGGGGATGACAAGGCAGACCAGCGGGAGACCATCATTACGGGTTGGGGTAAAAGTGACACCCATGCAGGTCCTTCCAACTTGCGCTATGGATTTGATAACAAAATCTGGGGGGTATTGGGTTACTCCGGTTTCAGGGGTGAAATAGACAACAAACCCTTTTCCTTCAGCCAGGGCGTTTACCGCTTTGATCCGGATGGGACAGATTTTGAATTTCTTGGCAATACCAGCAACAATACCTGGGGACTGGGTTTTTCTGAGGAAAACAATGTGTTTATTTCCACAGCCAACGGACAGCACAGTGCCTACCTGGCCATGCCAGGCAAATATGTCAGACGGCCTGTTCATGGCGGGTCGGTCAATGCCGTTCATGGTATAGACTCCCATTATGACATGCCTCACCTCACGCCTTTTTTGAGGCAGGTAGACTGGCACGGGGGATATACAGCAGCTGCAGGACATCACTTCTATACAGCCAGAAACTTTCCCAAATCTTACTGGAACAGGGTAGCCTTTGTGGCAGAACCGACGGGTAGGGTCCTGCACAATGCCATCATTGAAAAAGATGGCTCAGGCTTCGTAGAAAAAAATGGTTTCAATATACTGGCCAGTTCCGATGAATGGTTTTCCCCGGTACATGCAGAAGTAGGACCTGATGGGGCTTTATGGATTGCGGATTGGTACAATTTTATTATACAGCACAATCCTACTCCAAAAGGATTTGAAAATGGAGAAGGAAATGCCTATATCAATCCACTCCGGGACAGGGAGCATGGCAGAATTTATAGAATGGTTTACAAGGGATCCGATGATTACCAAACCATGGACATTGATCCCTCCAGTAACAGTGACCTGATCAGCGGATTAAAAAGCGACAATATGTTTTGGCGGATGACGGCACAAAAACTGATCGTGGAAGCCCAAAACACCAGCATTAGCAATGAATTACTTAAATTGGTGGACAACCAGTCTGTAGATGAAATCGGATTGAATAGTCCTGCAGTACATGCCTTATGGGCCTTGCATGGAATCGGAGCACTGGATGGCAGCAATGATGCTGCAATACAGGTAGTCACCAAAGCTTTGGAACACCCTGCTGCGGGTGTTCGGAAAAATGCCCTGATGGTCTTGCCCAGAAATGAACAGGTACTTCAAGCCATCTTGGATGCCAATTTGCTGCATGACAGTGACCTGAATACCAGGAAAGCGGCCTTTCTGGCCCTTGCTGATATGCCCTCTTCCGATGCAGCCTCTAAATTGATCTTGGAAGCCAGTGACGAATCAGATAATGCTACAGACAGTTATCTTCCGCAAGCCATATTTGCTGCTGTCCTGAGCCATCCACAATCGTTCAATGAATTATCAGGAGAGATCCTTGAAGTAAACAAGCCCGATTCTCTGATGACCCTTGGAGAAAAAGTGACCAAAAGCCTGGTCGAAGAACAATACAGTCTGGACAGGCGGGCAGGAATACCCTATCCTCCGGAAATGGTCGGTAAAGAAATCCACATCCAAGCCACCATCAGCAAGGCAGATGATCCACTGGAAGGAGTTATCCTGGCTCAGGGTAATAAGGAGAATGGTTACAGTCTTTACATTCAAAACAACAGGATTTACTGGCTGGTCCAACAAGATGGAAAGGCATATCAGGCAGCTTCCAGAGGCACCCTTCCCGGGCAGCAGTTTGAATTAAAAGCCAGCTTGCTGGAAAGTGGAGACATGGTCCTTAGCATAGACGAAAGGCAGGTAGGTTCAGGAATGGCCCCCGGTTTGTTTTCCACCGCACTTAGCCCGGACAGGGTCCGGATAGGTCATGACAATATGGGTTCAGAGCAAGTCGGAACCTACCCCGACCGGTTTTATTTCAGGGGCAGAATGAACAGTCGTACCTCCCACCTGAAATTAAAGGTACCTGCAGAGGGCAATACCCAAAGCAGCCCGGAAATGACAGCGGAAGCTTCCAGCAATACTGCTGGAGCAGTGACCATCAAAATGGGAGTAATTCAACATGAAATGAAATTCGATAAACCTACCTTTACGGTAAAAGCAGGTCAGCAGGTAACCATCGATTTCGTCAATGATGATTTCATGCAGCACAACTTGTTGATAGGACAAGTAGGAAGTCTGGAAACCATAGGCAAGGCTGCTGATGAACTGGCCAGGGATCCTAATGGTATGGAAATGAATTTCGTTCCTAAAATCCCAGAGATTCTGGCAGCAACTCCGCTGGTCAATCCGGAAACCAGCGAGAGTCTGGTATTTACCGCTCCCACCGAACCGGGAGAATACCCTTACCTATGCACCGTTCCCGGACATTGGAGGATTATGAACGGCATCATGATTGTGGAATAATTTTTTTCACCAAACCCAAAACTATGGCATTAGATATTAAATTAGGAGTTACTACCTGGCTATGGACTTCTCCCTTTAGTTCGGAATCAGTAGCGCTTTTTCCAAAAATCAGGAAAATGGGCTACGATGCCGTGGAAATACCGGTGGAGGATCCATCCCTTATAGACACCGGTATAGTTAAACAGGCCCTGAAAGACAATGGGCTCCAACCGATTATTTGCGGTGCTTTTGGCCCCGGAAGGGACCTTACCCATGAGGATCCATCTTTCCACCAGACCAGTTTTGATTACATCCAACAATGTTTCAAGATCAGTGCAGAACTGGGAGCATCCTTTGTGGCCGGACCCATGTATTCTGCCGTGGGAAAGGCAAGACTGGTTTCTCCGGAACAAAAAAAAATAGAATGGGACAGGGCGGTCCGCAACCTTTACACGGTATGTCAGATGGCCAAAGCAGCCGGGCAGGAAATTGCCCTGGAAGCCCTGAACCGCTTTGAAACCGACCTCATCAATACCACAGAGGACCTGATGCGGTTAATCGCTGACATCAATCATCCCGCTGCAAAAGTATTGCTGGATGGTTTTCACATGAACATTGAAGAACCAGATATAGAAAAAGCCATCGCACAGGCTGGGGAAAAACTGATCCATGTGCAGGTATCTGAAAACTATCGTGGCACCCCCGGTACCGGACAAACAAGATGGGATGCCTATAAAAGAGGCTTGGAAAAACTAAATTATACCGGGACGGTCACCATAGAAAGTTTCACACCTGAAATTAAAGAGTTGGCCGGAGCCGTCTGTATCTGGCGGCCACTGGCAGAAAGCCAGGATGCCTTTGCTGCCGATGGCTACAAGTTTCTTAAATCCTGGGCCGCCTCCTGAAAAAACCAATTGCATAAACATAAATTATTTTTGACATGAGTGATAAAAAACTAAACGTGGCCATTATTGGACTGGGTTTTGGTGCGGAATTTATACCCATCTACCAAAAACATCCCTTGGCCAATATGTATGCCATTTGCCAAAGAAATGAAGAAAAGCTGAACGAAATCGGGGATGCCTTTGGCATAGAAAAGCGGTATACCGATTACGATGAATTGTTGAAGGACCCGGACATTGATGCCGTACATATCAATACCCCCATACAGGCCCATGCCGAGCAATCCCTGAAAGCCTTGAGAGCTGGAAAACACGTGGCTTGTACCGTACCCATGGCCACTACGGTAGAGGAATGCAGGCAGATCGTGGAAGAAACCGAAAGGTCGGGATTGACCTATATGATGATGGAAACCGTCATTTACAGCAGGGAGTTTCTTTTTGTCAAGGAAATGTATGAGAAGGGTGAAATGGGTAAACTGCAATTTCTGCGGGCCAGCCATCAGCAGGAAATGGCCGGATGGCCGGGATATTGGGAAGGCTTGCCTCCCATGCACTACGCCACGCATTGCGTAGGTCCGGTACTGGCATTGCCCAAAGGTCAGGCAGAATATGTTTCCTGTTTTGGCTCCGGAAGGATTGATGAAAACCTCATTGAAAAATACGGGTCTCCTTTTGCCATCGAAACCTGTCATATCAAATTGAAAGACTCGGATCTCTCCGCAGAGGTAACCCGATCTCTTTTCAACACTGCCAGGCAATACCGGGAAAGTTTTGATGCCTATGGTTCAGAAAAATCTTTTGAATGGACCCTGATCGAACATGAAGACAGTGTGGTGCATACAGGTGAAGAACCTGCCCGGGTAAAAATACCAGACTATGGACACCTTTTACCCGATGAAATAGCAGGTTTCACCCAGCAAGGGGTTTATGATTCTGATGAAAACCAGCACCTTTCTTTTATCCAGGGAGCAGGCCATGGTGGATCACACCCTCACCTGGTACATGAATTCCTCTCTGCTTTGAACGAGGGCAGGGCTCCCTATCCGGATGCCCGCCAATCTGCCAATATCACCTGTGTGGGCATACTGGCCCATGAATCAGCCATGAAAGGTGGTGAAATCATGAAGTTACCGGAATTTACTTTGAACCCTTAAAGTTTAATTCATCCTATCCAAAAGACCTGCCCATATAATTAAGCAGGTCTTTTTTTTATTGAAAATGGACAGTTTTATATTTTTCAGATAATGTTTTTCTGAAACCCTTTCCAGTATTCACTGGGGCTTGTACCCATTTCTTTTTTGAAGGCATTGAAAAAAGTGATCCTTGAATTGAATCCGGATTGTTCAGCCAATGCCTCCATGGTGAAATTATCCAGATATCCCTGATCAATGAGTTGTATGGCATGCCGGATGCGGAATTGGTTAAGGAATTCATTGAACCTTTTCCCAAATTCATTATTTATAACATGGGAAACCTGATTTTTTGGTATGCCCAGGCGTTTGGAAAAACCACTCAAATCCAGCCCTACTTCCAAATACACCTTATCCTCATCCAATAGATGTAGGATATTCTTTTTGATGGGGGATTCCAAGGCCTCCAAAGAAATGTCCTGATCGCTCATGGCTGGTATTTGGGTGACCTGGGGAACATTTTCGGTTGGTTGATTTTTTGGCAGGGGATTAAATAATTGTTTGGGTTTGAAGTTGATATACAAATTCAGCAAAAATAATCCTGCAAGCGACAACTTTCGGATTAAGGAATTAAAACCTATGGAAGTTGTAAATTGAAAGACGCTTAAAAATTCTGTAATTAAAAAAGAAAACTGAAAAAAGACCACCCAACCCATGAATACCATCACCATCAGAAGCCAATTAAAGGAGGCTTTTCTAAAAGCACCTTTAAAAATGCGGGGTTTCATATTGATGATCCAAAAGAGCAGGTAAATAAAGTACCCGGTTTGAAGCAAGATCCGAAGAACATAATGCCAGCGTATGGGAATCCAACCGCTGGCCACATAACTGATTTGATTGGGGTCAGCCACCACCAATTCCGCATAGCTCAGCTTTAAAGCTGATGACTCCAAAAAGTAGGGTGTCAAATCAAAGTAACCGATCAGTACCGGAAGAAAGTGGATCCAGTCACTTTTTTTCCAACCCCGGGTATTGAACAGGGAATTCCTGACATAAAAATAAAAAAAAGGAGCACACAAATACATCAAAGGATTGAATACCCGAAGCATGTTGGGCATGTCTAAAAGGTATCCGGCTTCTATCCACAGAAAATAGAGCAAAAGAAAAGTATTATAAAAGAAAACAGAAGCATCCAGAAAGGTATCATTGGAAAGGACAGAAATATCCTTCCCCATCAATATCAGGCTATTGAATACTCCTAGTGAAAGTAAAATAATGATAAAAAGAAGCTGTAATTCCATCTAAATGGGACAAAAATCAAGTCTTGTTATCAATTTTGCATAAAATTGATGAAGACCTCTGCCAAATACCATAAAAAAATCGGTATACAGAAGGTTTTACTTCAGAATTTTCAAATCGATACGGAAAATGGTTCAATCGGGAAAATTACGCTACCCAGAATCAAAATATTTACTTGGTCGGGATGATCACTACATAAGGGAATAGGCATCCCTTTAAGTTATGTATATCGATGCGGACCGCCTAAAGCTCGGCCATAACAGGGATTAATAAAATCAATAGTGACATTAACCGATTAACTACCTGTTTTATACTTATTCGGATCTTGATGCTGCAAGGAACTGGTATTTAATCTGCCAAAACCATACTTTAAACCCTCATCTCACCCAATACCAAATTTTTCCTGGGTAGGGGTTTAATGAACTGATCCAGGGAGAAGGCCCCCACCCTGAATGGCTTGTAATCAATGTTCCCCACCAATTTCCAGATCCGTTATCTGTTGTCATAAATGCATTATTGTAGATAGAACGCCAGGGCATTCTGGGTTGCACAGAATTTGAATTATCTAAAGAATAGGAATAGGTATCAAAAGGGATATCCCGGGTAATATCGGTTTGAGAATTATCCGTTTTCACAAAGGTATAGGGCTGATTGGCTGTAAAAATACCGCCCCATCTGTTTCTTGAGGTTGCTTCCATCATGTATTGAAATCCACTGGCACTCTTTTTTATGGCATCTGCCCAGGAGATGATGGAATAGTTGTTGGAAATGGAGGGAGAATTTGGATTGCGCAAAATGGCATTACTGAAGGTCCAGCCCGTATAACTTACATTACACATGATAAGGGTCCAGCCCCCACCATCCGTGGTCATATCCGCATAGATTTGGAAAGGAGCACCCGCATTGATGGAAGGTTGAATGATCCAATATAGGCCGTCTTCTGATTCCGGATAATCCAGTTTGATCTGATAAGCACTCGTGGAGGGGGATTCCTTGCTTAACCCGTCATTATAGCGAACTTGCTTTTTCTCTCCATAGGCAGTCAATCCCCTCGAACTTCCTGACCTGCCATGAGCATCGATAAATTGATTACCTGTATTGGTCACCCCCCCGTAATAACTGATGATCCAAATATTCTCTACCGTCAATGTGGTACTGACGGCTTTGCTATAAAAATCTCCGGCTGCTGCCTGGGTGGCCGTGATGGTGGTTTCTCCAGGGCCGATAATTTGAACGGTGGATCCTTCAATGGTGGCTACTGAAGGAGTGCTGCTGGAAAAGGAAAATCCACCTTCACTATCGCTGGATGGTGGAAAGATCTCAAAATTATCAATAAAAAAATTCTTTACAATAGGTTTAAATTCCCCAAATGATGGGCTTGTAGTCTGGGTCTTTGCCTCTAAACACAGGCAGATAATCATCCCTAACAGCATTAATATATTCCTCATAATCAATGAAAAAGATCCGTTTTTGTTCATGCATAGTAACAAATAAATAGGTTTGGATGGGATAAAACTCACCAAATCATCTGCGTTCCACCCTTGAAAAGGCTGTAGGTCAGCATAAATTCATGGGTGGTATTTGGTAATAAGTAAGAATCCGTCATGGGAATCTCGTAGATATAGCCCATCCGCATTTCTCCAAATACAAAACCCAGTTGAAAACTGTTGGCATAGGATACCCGATGGCCCGCTCCTACCCACATGCGGTCCATCAGCAAAACCTTAAAGTTAAACTCCACATTTTCCGGAAGATCTGCCTGCGTTCTCCACATCAGATTTGCCGCCAGGGCCAGGTTGTCTTTTACTTTGTTGCGGTATCCTCCCTGGAATATTCCCGATGGTACTTTTCCGTCCATAAATACATCGCCTCTGTTCAGTTTTCCTCCATTGACATGGTGCACAGCATAACTCAGATAATAATTTTTATGGGTCAGTGCCATGCCCAAATTGAAGTCCAATATCTCCATATGGGCAAAGCTACCCAGATAGCGGCCGACAGTGGGGTCTGAAGCCTGCTCTGTGTTCAGGTTATTGCCATCCAGCCTTACAGTATTGTAATTGATGCCTGCTCCCAGCCGAAGATTGGCTGTCTTGGTAAGCCTGATCCGGGAAGCATAACCCAAAATAAGCTCTGATTCCATGAAAGCACCAAAGGTATCGTGATGTAAACTCAGGCTCGTGGCGTTCTTACCCAATAAACCCGGATCTGTTTCCCCGGCTAGCTGACCAAAATCAAGTTCTGCAGATATAAAATAGGTCTTGGGTGCTCCCTCCCAGCCCATCCATTGATTCCTTACAAATCCCCGGATCATGGAGCCCTCATAGGCTGCCAAACCGGGATTGTAATACTGCTGCAAATGACTGAACTGGCTGACGTATTTTCTCGATTGGGGGAATACACTGGAAACCATCAACAGCAAAACGGAAAGGAGTAACAGTTGCTTTTTCATTTATTAAAAATAAAAGGTGTTTTATTTATATTGATATTTATTTTCTAAGCAGGTTCAAGATCCCTTTTCTGGATTCGCCTGACTCTCTTATTTCTATTACCCAGTAATAAGCTCCTATTGGCAAATCCCTTCCATTCCTTTTTCCATCCCAACCTATATCAGGGTTTTCTGTATAAAAGACCCTTACCCCGCCCCCATCAAAGACCTGAATCCTGGCTCCCTGATACAATCTTAAATCCCTGACATCCCAAAAATCGTTGATTCCATCACCGTTTGGTGTGAAAGTATTGGGGACCCTAATGTCTTCAAAAGGCATCCTTGTTCTGTTGATTTCAAAGAATTTATCCAGGGTATTGCCATCCCTGTCCGTCACTCTCACGATAATGTTAAAGCTGGTCCTTCCTTCGGCCCTTTCCTCACTATTCCAATACAGCATATTATCCCTGATCTCAAATAACCCGTTGTCATACCCTTCATTATAGAGCATGATTTCATGGATGTCATCTATCGGGTCCAGGATTTCAAATCTCCCTACAGGCAGGATAGACTCATTTGAACTACCGTTAAAACTGTCGCTATCCAGCAAAATATCAAGCGGGGCAGGCTTAGGTAGTATTTCAACCGCAATGTTTGCTGACAAATTGTACACATTCAATACGCCCCTGGGATAATTGATTTCACCTGCTATTTGATAAATCCCCTTTTTGTAAATATTAAGATCAGCTTTATCCCAACTTACAGCTGCATCCACGATAAGGCCTGATCCTAGTATCGCACTAATAGAATTTGTCAGGAATTGATCCATTTCGGTATAACCCCAGGGGACCTGCATTGTTGATGCATATAAAAGGACAACCAAGGACCTGTCCCGGATGTAATCTGCTACACCATCTCCGTTTGAATCAAGGAAACTCAGTGGGTTCAATGGGGCTGAATTTTGGATCAATTCAATATAATCAGGTACCCCATCGCCATCTGTGTCCAAATAAGCCAGGGGATCATCATAATCAGAACCCTGCTGTATTTCCAGGATATCAGGTACCCCATCTTCGTCAGCATCAGACAAGCTTGACTTTACGGTAAAAGACGAGGCGGACGGCCCGAATTCAGTAAAATCCTCCAGGCTGGCCATTTCTCCGGAAAGGGTTTGATCTTTCAAAAAAAGCCATTGGGAGTCCATTTTGTTGGCCAGTGCTTTTGGATAAAAAGCGGCCGGTTCAGCCTCTTTTTCCCAGGCAAAGGCAAGGCTGGCGCTTTCAGCCCCGGATTTTTCAGTGGCTTGAATCTTCCAGATATAGGGTAAAGCATCGGCTTCGGAATGGGCTTCCATTCCGACAATAAAAGTTGTGTTTGCGCCGGTGTTCCTGATGGTTAAATTGGTCTTGCCGTCAATGCCAACCGCTATTTTTGCTATTTCACCTTTGGACAAAAGCCTGGTGATTATTTTGGCATCTTTACTGGTAATGTTGATATAATCAGACTTTGTCAAAGTGATATTTTCAGGATTGATCAGGCGGCTGTTATCCTTAAGGTGTATAGAAGGGGTAGAAAAAATCACTCCCTCGCCTCTTAAACTAAGTTGTGCCTCTCCCACCAACGTCAGGCTTTGAGAAAAGAGAGCCGCTGAAATGGAGAAAAAAATAAAAATACCCAGAATATGTTTGAAGTAATTTTTCATATTTTATAATTCAATACTGTTTTGCCAAATGAAACGCAATCTGTTTTCGTTCTGTTGATACGGTTTAATCGAACCATGAACTAAACTTGCCAGTGTTTAGATCTATGGTAGTATTACATCATCCTCAATTATTCAAACCGGTTTTTATCCTGATTGAAATTGGCCTGGACTTCTTCCAATCCAAGCGTTCTGGTATAAATTTTGAATAGTGACATGTTACCTTTGAAAAATCTGCTTGTACCATTCCAGGAACCAATCGTAAAATCCTGATGAAGAATACTGGGGGAAGCCAAACCAGTTGATGCCTCGTTTGTCATCACCCCATTGACATAAAATTTTACTGATTGATTTGCTTTGGAATAAACCACTACCAAATGATACCACTGATTAGGCGTAAAAGTATAAGTAGAAAATACATTTGCAGCCCCATTTATGTCCATGTTCAGCATATTTCCTTCAAATTGCATGTGGACCATACCTACTGACCAGTCGTTATGATTCATAATTCCCGAAAAATCGGCCGTAAAGGAGGTTGGATAAATCCAGGTTTCAATACTCAAAAAATCTGTTTGAGGAAAACCCTCCTCTAATGCTACAAAGTTATTATTACCATTGAAAACGAAACTGCTGGCATTATTTGATGCATAGTTAAAATTGTTCTTAAGCTGTCCGTTAATAAAATTAGCACTTAAGTCATACCAGGTATTATCCAGCCTGTTGTAGCTGCTTTTGGCTTCAGCATCTAACCAAAGCACCAAGTCGGGATCATTTGAAAAGGGGGATTTGACGGCTATTGATTTTCCACTGGAGCTCATCCCTGTCTGCTCACTTAGTTTCCCGTTTGCATTCACAAAGTTTATTTTAGAAGATGTCCTTTCACCAAAATTGGTAAGGATGGCTTCAGTCGCATTTACTCTTAATGCTGCAGAAATAAAGCCCTGATCAAATCCATCTGCAGCCATTTGTGTTGCCGTGATTGTCGCTGTACCAATCCCTACTATGGTGACCAAATTCCCGCTAATCGTAGCAACACCCGGGTTATTACTGCTGTATGAAAAACTACCGGTACTGTTGGATTTTGGCATTTTTAATTCAAAAGTCCCATCAAAAAACAACCTGTTGATATCGCCAAAACTACTGATCTCAGGCAAAGGGTCCAGGTACAATAAAACTGTCTCTGAAGGATCATCACTCAAGGTATTGCCATCAATTTGGGTTTGGGTATTACTTGTGGTATAAGTTGCCTGAGAACTGGAACTGATCGGATCTACCTCAGTCACTACCGTTAGAATGTGTTCTTCCCCATTATACATGGTCCCAATATTCCAGTTAAAATTCTGACCAGAACCCGACCAGGTACCAAAGGACGGAGTTGCACTGCTGATGGTCAAACCATCGGGTATAAGGTTATTGACGACCAGATCAGTTAAAGTTCCTTCCCCAATATATTTGGCCTTGATGGTAAAGGTGATACTATCACCCGGTTTCCCCGAAACGGCATCAGCCACATTACTCAATACGATCTCCGGATTACAGTTTACCACAATTTGTGGAGCTGATTCATAAATACAAGGTCCCATGCTGACTTCTACACTATAGCTACCAGGTAATGCAGGGGTAAATGTATTGGCCGTTTCTCCGGGAATTAAGACCCCTTCACTGAACCATGCATAACTGGAAAAACCTTCAGTGGCCTGTAAAATAGTACCCGGTAAACATCCGTCTCCAACTAACTGAACGACCAGGTTGGGCACATTGTCCAATCCGGAATAGTATCCCGCAACGCCAATCAGACCGGAAACCCCTACATAACCAACAGCGATCGGTCCGGATGCTTGTACCTTTACATTTCCTGTAAGTCCTTCTGCATAAATGGTTTTCCATTGGTCGGTTCCAATCACATTCCTTACAGTGTAGTCAGCAGCAGTTTTGACAGTAGATTCATAAGAAATGATAATTTCATCATCCGGAATCGCCGTGGAAGCGGTTATCGTTACCCCACCGGAAATTAGTGTTCCCGCCAAATTATTGATTAATGGAACATTGTCAATAGTGGTAAACATCAAACAATTGACAGGAGAAATAAAATTAAGACCTCCGGTAGCGATTTGCGTATCCCCTGACATGACCTGGTAGGCGTAAATGTCCTTATTAGAGGTCACGAACATGTTACCTCCGGCTGATCCTACAGAATAGTAAGCTGCTGGGATTTTAGTATAATCGCCGGCATTTAAAGTAGTGAAAGGTGTGGACGCTCCATTTACATAAATGTCAGTTCCATTTTGAGTAGCAATAATTAAAGGAAACTCCTGGATATCCAGCCCTCTTCCCCTGACAAATACATATTCTTTGCCGATGATATTTTCAGGTGAAGGTTGGTCGATTCCTGCATCCCAACCGCCAACAGATACATCGTCTATACCCCTTAATAATAAGGAACCATTACTGATGGCAATTTTTTTATTGGAAGTAATACTTGCCCCAAGCCATCCGTCTCTATGAACAGCCGTTCCATTCGCCTTGGCTTCAAAAACAAAGGACTGACCGGCATCAAGGGTGATTTGTTTGGTGTCATCTGTCATGCCAAACCCACTACCTTGCACCCGAAAAGCTACCCCTGGATCATAGCCAAAGACATTTACCACTGTTCCATCCTCTGTCGCCATAATTCCAAGTGTTGCATTTACACCGGCATCATTGGTGGAATATCCCAATGGCAAACCGCCCCACTTGAAAGAAGTACCTAAAGCTTGCCTGCCCTTTGAGGTTAGGGAGGTTCCCTGGGCATTATTTTTACCTCTGTAATTGGCATAAAACTTTTGCCCGGCCACCGACTGCAAACGCAAACCGGAATTGCTAAGCACTATCCCTGTATTGGCATCAGCTACTAATGTGATATCATTATCTCCATTGGGCAAGGTATATAGACCTGGATTTGTATTGGATATTGTCACAGTGGCATAAGGTGTACTACTGGTACCTCTGAAAATCTGTATATCAAAAGGTGTGGTTTCCGCTGTGGAAAGATATAAAGCCTGATTGATGATCGCCACTTGATTGGTAGCCTGCTTCAAAGGTGGCAGGTAATGCAAATCACTCAACTGCGCCTGAACCTGCAAGGAGGTAAAAGCAAAAATGGATAAGAGAAGACATAGTAAATTTTGTTTCATTGCTTAGTAGTAAAAGTCCATTTGGATTCTATCACCTGCGGCAAGTGTGTAAGAACCATTATTGGCTGGATTATAAGTCAGTGCAGTTCCGACTACCGAATAAGCCGTATTGCTGATCCGAATACCATTGACGTACATTTTTACTTTACTGTTGACAGATGGTGTCTGCGCTAAGGTAAAACTTGTCTGAGAGGCCGTAGCCGTAAATTCATCGGCAACTTCCATAACGCTAGGGGCTGAAGATGTGGTAACCCAGGTCAAAGATCCTGTTCCTGTAGTAGATAATACTTGACCAGTTGTTCCATGTGTTTTGGGATAGGTAACTTCACCCGCAGTAAGGGTTCCGCTTGTTTTTACGTCGGTTATAGCCGCATTTCCTAGTTGGATGCTATTGCTAGAAGATACCACTGCTTGGTATCCTATTGCTGATGCATTACTTATTGTACTCGTTGATGTATTTGATTCTGAGCCTAATAATGTATTGTTATCTCCTTCTACTAAATTGTTTCCAGCATTTTTCCCAATTGCAACATTACTATTTCCCCATTCATTATTTACATCTTTTAAATTGTACAAAGCCCTAAAACCAATACCTATATTATCAGAGCCTCTTAAATCATTGAAAAGAGCTTCATTTCCAATGGCAATTGCATTTACACCATATTGGTGTTTATCTAAGGCATTGATGCCTATGGCTAAACCTGATAAATTGTATCCGCTTCTCGGAAATCCAATTGTCATTGTTGCTTTGTTACCCCAACTTTCATTTTCAAATAAAATTCTTCGCCTAAAGGTTTTGTTTCCAGTTATAAATTGATTTGATGTTAAATCCACAAAATTATCACTTGATGCTATCGAAGGAGTAAGCCAGGTGGCAAGGCCTGCACCGTCTGTGGTCAGCACCTGACCAGTGGTTCCATCGGTATTGGGAAGCGTTATTGCACCAGTTTTTATTGTGCCAGTTGTACTCAAATTTTGATCGCCAAAATCCGGGGTTATTTTAGTTCCTTCAATTGCGGCAGTAGTGCTTACATCTGCATTTATTATTGTTCCATCTAATATCTTTTCAGTGGTTACATTGGCATCCGCAATTTTGGCAGTGGTTACTACATCGTCATGAAGATCTGCCGTCATGATCGTTTCGTCTGCTATCATATTGCTTGTTACCTTGCTTTCCCCTATGCTACTTAGGCCTGTACTATTCAGGGTAACATCACCAGTGATGCTTACTTCAGCTGCTTCGCCTTCCGAGTTTCCAAGGTATACTTTTCCTTCATCAAGGGTATTGATCGCCAAAAGTCCTGCATGCACAAAGGCCGTCGTCGCTATCTGTGTTGAACTGCTGCCTTCAAGCGCAGTGGGAGCAGTTGGTGTTCCTGTAAAAGTTGGTGAAGCCAATGGAGCCTTTGTAGAAATATCAGTAGCATTGGTATTGACCTGGGCATCCAGTTTCTCGTCTGCATCCTGAAGAGAATTTGCAGTTTTAAGGAAATTTGATTCTGTATTTGCAGTATAGCTTCCATCTGTTCCCAGTCCGGCACCGGTCTGGGTGGCATCCAGTTCGGTCTGAATACTTTCTGAACCGGTAGTTAGATCCGAAACCTTCCCGTCAACATAATTTT
Organism: Cyclobacterium sp. SYSU L10401; assembly: GCF_010993705.1. Classification (GTDB taxonomy): domain Bacteria; phylum Bacteroidota; class Bacteroidia; order Cytophagales; family Cyclobacteriaceae; genus Cyclobacterium. The sequence continues at coordinate 739,677 of NZ_WOFO01000003.1, forward strand.
TGGTAGCTGCATCCTGTCCCTGGGTTGGGTCAGCCACCGCTGTCAGTTTATATTCACCCAGCGAAACGTCAGCTACTGCTGAACCGAATCCGCTCAATGGAATATTTGCCTTGTCCAGTTTGGCATCGGTCACGTTCGCATCGGCAATTTTTTCCGTTGTCACATTGGCGTCAAGGATTTTGACGGTGGTTACATTGTCATCCGCAATCTTAGCCGTTGTTACCGCATCGTTATGAATATCTGCCGTCATGATCGTTTCGTCGGCAATCATGGTGCTTACCACCCTGCTTTCGCCGATAGTACTTACGCCTGTGTTGCTGAGGGTGATGTCACCACTTAGGGTAACTTCAGCAGCCTGATTTTCTATATTTCCAAGGTACACACTTCCGGATTCAAGGGAGTTGATCGTTGAAAGTCCTGCATCCACATAAGCTGTGGTCGCTATCTGTGAAGAATTGGTTCCTATTGCTGCTGTTGGTGCTATGGGTATACCTGTCAACGTGGGTGAATCTGATAAGACAACACTTCCGGTTCCTGTTATAGGATTGGAAACCAAACCGTTTGAACCATCCGTAAATACAGGGAGGGAAGGTGTCAATGATTGAACGATTACGCCATCTACCCCAAGCGTACCTCCAATAGTCGCATTATTCGTAACTGTTACACTAATCAGCGTAGCCGCACCAGTTATTTCTAAACTGCCAAGTGTCGTAGGACCGGTCACTCCTAAAGCGCCACTTACTGTTACCTGACCAAATGTATTGTTTGAACTGGTTAAATTTAATGCAGAAACGGAAGTTCCACTGACTGTATTTCCGCTTAAAGCAGTAGCAGATACATTATTAGCATTCAGGGTATTGGCAGTCACAGTACCGTTCAGCGTTGCTGAATTTGCCCTCACTACATCACCTGTGCCTGTAGTAGGAATCTCGGCTGCTATATTTTCTGAATTACCGACATAAACTCTATCCGTTTGAAGAGAATTGATTTCCAATAATCCCGTGTCCACATAATTTTTAGTAGCTGCATCCTGGGCCAGGGTAGGATCGGCCACCCCTGTCAGTTTATTTTCGCCAAGAGCAACATCTGCTCCTGCCGCACCAAATCCGCTCAAAGGAATATTTTCCTTGTCGAGTTTGGCATCAGTTACATTCGCATCGGCAATCATGTTTGTTACTACCTTATCCTCTCCAATGGTACTTACTCCGGAATTGTCAAGGGTTACATCTCCGGTGATGGCTACTTCTGTGGCTTCGTTGCCTGCATTTCCAAGGTAAACTTTTCCTGTTTCAAGGGTGTTGATGGTCGCTATTGCCAGGGTATTTTCCAATTCAGCAGCATTGGCCCGGATCGTTTCCGCTTCCAGGTCCTCGGCCAGTTGCATTTCGGCAGCAGTGGCACGGTCTATCTCTTCCGAAAGGGCCTCACTGCCGGCAGCAGCGGAAGCATTCACAAAGGTTTTGACGGCCAGCTCGGTCGGGAATTTTGTGTTCGTCTCATCCGACAATA
>NZ_WOFO01000021.1 GCF_010993705.1 Cyclobacterium sp. SYSU L10401
GGAGCGCCTCACACACCACCGAGCGTACGGATCTCGTAGCTCCCCTGCATCCCGGCCCTTCGCTAAAATCTTTTACAAAAAGATTTCTTAACGCTCAGTACCAGTTCACTGGATTATATTTGAGGTAATAGGAAAGCATGGATTCGTATCCCTTTCTTCTAAGGCGTGACAAAGTGATAGTCGTGATCAGAATCGGACTCTGAGCTACTGCCCATCCTCCTTTTCTGGTTGCAGCCCGCTGCCTGGCCCCTCGCTAAAAATGTCCAAAGGGACTTTTTCTTAACGCTCGGCCCTGCTTAAGATGAGGCTGCCCCAATACGGTGCTCCCCATCAAATTTGGACATAATCCAATGTTCAGTCCTTCGCTACCCAGTGAGACCTCTGTAGCTCTTACAGCTCGTTCCCGGTAACTACTATGACCTCGGCTGACTTCTCTTGGATGTTCCCGACATCCAGAGATCTCCCTCGGTAAGGTGAATATCCTTGTGCCTATTCCTGCCATATCTACCAGTTCGGTGCTTCCCTCCTTTCGGAAGGTTGGGACTTCGGAGTGATGTGCCACCTCATCCGACCTCTTGGCCTCAGTATATGGTTTCTGTTCGTCAGTACAGACAGACACCGCAGTCTGGCTTATAGGATATCCTGAGTCTTCAGGGCTTCACTGCATGCCTCACGGCAAACCAGCTTGCCACTTGCTTGGCTTCGGGACAGCCTGCCCTGACCCAGTCAGGGTTACCCCCGCGCTTAAGGGATACCGAAAGATCGGCACAGGCTTTTCACCCGTTGGAACGGTCAGCTTTTTGACCTATATTCACCATTCAAGGCACACACAAAGTATATAAAAAATAGCAGTCAAGAGCTAAATCTAGTGTTTGGTTCTTTTCTGCTATCTTTGTTTTTGACTAAAAAAAACAAGCGCAAATTTGCTGCTTTTCATATACAAGACCGTTAGGTTTCATTTACCTAATTCTGAAATCATTCAATAAATGGAAAAATTTATTTCATATCTAAAAGGTATATCTGCACTTGGGGAAGAAAGTTCTTTGGAATTCGTTTCAATGTGCAAAAATTTCAATTTCCCGAAAGGGCACTTTTTAGTTAAAGCTGGACAAGTATCTCAATACCTCTATTTTGTAAAAACAGGGATTGGAAAAGTATACTACTTAAAAGACGGAAAAGAGCTTATTGACTGGATTAGTGATGAAGGTAATTTGTTGACCTCGGTAACAAGCTTTCTAACACATCAGCCTAGTAAACATTTTGTTCAGCTTATGGAGGACTCAGAATTGATTGGAATTTCCTATTCTGATTTGGAAAAACTATTCGCAAAATACCATGATATGGAAAGACTTGGAAGACAATTATCTATTATGGCATTGGTTCAACTGCAGGATCGCATAAACTCAATGCAATTTGAGAGTGCCAGAGAGAGATATGATAAGTTTTTAGTTCAATTTCCTAACTGTATAAACAGGATTTCTTTAGGAGATTTGGCATCCTACTTAGGTATGACACAGGTAACTTTAAGTCGAGTAAGAGGGCAAAATTGATTTTTTAACATTGGTAAAAAGATTTGCGATTTAATCCACTCAACTTTGTACAAAATAAAAACAATAATTATGCAAAGAAGAGGCATTAACAAATCAACTGGAAGTACTGCTTTACTAGGTATGATACCAATCAGTCACTTTTCTCAAACAAATAAAGACTTGACCCATTTATTTCAAGCCAATTCAAAAGATACAAAGTTAAATGAAAGTATACACCTGTTAAAAACACAAACCACTACGGTAAAATGCAATGGCAAAGAAGTAAAAATTCATGCTATACAAACTGGTTCAGTTGCTGTAAAACAGGCACACAGATCGAATCGAACTGCCCATTTTTTGACGCCGATTAAAATTTCATTAGACAAGAATTTTACGGAGTTTATGCCTATTTGGACATGGGCAATAGAGCATCCAGAAGGAATAATTGTTATTGATACTGGAGAAAATGCTGATGTAATGAATCCAGATTATTTAATTCCTGCCGGAAAACTTGTTATGAAATATAGCAAGCGAAATTTCATGTTTGAGGTTTCAAAAGAAAATGAAATTGGATTTCAACTTCGTAAACTTGGAATAGCGAATGATAGTATAAAAAATGTGGTACTAACGCATTTACATATTGACCATACAGACGGAATTAAAGATTTTAAGAACGTTGAAATAATTATAAATGAACAGGAATATATGCATCCTTCAGGTCATTTCCCTGAACTTATTCCAAAGTGGTTCAAACCCAAAACAGTCAAATATCAAAAGGACAATCTGGAAATCTTTGAAGAAGCTTATCCATTGACAAAATCTGAGGACTTATTACTAATTCCTACAAATGGACATACTAAGAATCATTCATCGGTCTTATTCAAAACAGATGAATGTGATATTTTATTCGCAGGAGATGTATGTTATAATCAACGGCAATTATTAGAAAACGACTTGCCTGGAATCAATGTAAATTACAAAGAATCAAAAAAAACATTTGAGAAAATTAAAACCTATGCTAAAAATAATAACTTAGTTTTTTTACCTTCTCACGATTCAGACTCTGGAATAAGGTTGATGAATAAAATAAAACTAGAACAGAAATAACGAAACCTAGTCGAGTAGGTAAAGGGGAATCCCACCCCTAAACCTCTCACAGAACCGTACGTGAACCTCTCAATTCATACGGCTCTTATTATGCAGTCGGTTATT
>NZ_WOFO01000004.1:0-526502 GCF_010993705.1 Cyclobacterium sp. SYSU L10401
GTCGGGAAGGTCGCCGGTTCGAGTTATAGAATAAAAATATTGGAGTGGTAGTTCAGCTGGTTAGAATGCCTGCCTGTCACGCAGGAGGTCGCGGGTTCGAGTCCCGTCCATTCCGCTCAAAAGCCTGGGGTTTCCCGGGCTTTTTTGCTTTAACCCCTTCCCTAACTCAATCACAGCTGGGTAGATTGTCCCGACGCGTCGGGAAGGTCGCAGCTCATTTTAATCAATTTAATGTCTACGAGCACTCCCTACCAATGCTGAAGACCTATGCTCCCACCGTTCCCGTTTCCACTTCACCAACTCGCTTGTAATTGACAATAATCACGCCGCTGGGTGTCACTGTACTTTCTGTTAATGTAAATGCAGCTGGGATCGAACCTTTGTCAAATAACTTTTTACCTTTCCCTAGTGTCAAGGGGTGAATTTTGAGCCAGAATTCGTCCACCAGGTCATGTTCAAGCAATAGTTGAATAAGCTCACCGCTGCCGTGTACTTGAATATCAGATCCTTCAGTAGTTTTAAGCTGTTTGATGTCCTCCACGCTATGGAGGAAAGTCGAGTTTTGCCAAACCGACTTCTGCAGGGTCGTGGATACCACGTATTTTGTTACGTCATTGATACCCGGCCATTGATCGCTCCGCTCCGGCCAGTAAGACGCAAAAATTTCAAATGTTTTTCTGCCCAGAAGAAGATCTGCGGGACTCATCTGCTTTTCCATGACCCTGGCGTAGGTTTCATCAAAAAAAGGTGCCATCCAACCGCCATATTTAAAACTGCCTGAGGTATCTTCCTCCGGACCGCCGGGTGCTTGCATGATGCCATCTAATGTAACAAATGATAGCACAATTATTTTTCTCATAACAACTTAATTAATACCAATATCGCCCACATTTAAATCAGAGTGATTGCCCTACTTCTTGGTCTCTTAATGATTTTCCATTTCATCAGGCAACACTTCTGCCTGGTACCCTGTCCGTTCCAGCACTTCAATAATACATACGGCATCGGGTTGCGTTCCGGTACATTCCACCCGGAGGATATTATCACAATCCTCCAGGTCAAAGTTGGCTTTGTAAGCAGGAAAATGCCCGTGAATTATATCGACCAACGATTTGGCATTTTTTGGATTGTTTACGTTGGTTTTAAAGACTTCTACCATTTGGTGTTTTTAGGATAAGTTCTCGTGAAGCTCATGATTTCACCATCGGAAAGTATCTTTTACGGTTTTCAATGATTAGCCAAAGCAAGATCCCAAACAACACAAGCGGCACCGCCAATCCTGAAGGAGCCACCACCAGATGATGGACGATAATTCCTACCATAACCGGGAAAATGACAATAGCCCCGAGTGCTCGCGTCTTCCCCGGTATAAAGAGAAGCCCTCCCAGGATCTCTACTAACGCCACCAGTGGGTTCACCCACCCTATGCTGTTGAAAGCTTCCATGGTTTTTAGGACCTTTTCAGGCAGGTCATCCGGGATAGGCATGTAATAGAAAAACTTGTTGAGCCCTGAATTGATGAATATTAATCCGAAAAGTAGACTAATGATCATTAGAATTTTATTTTTCATATACCCAGTAGTCGTTACGTTTCAACCTTTTATTTGGGCGCAAAGGCGCCTCGTCAATAGACGTTGTTTAAGAAATAGTGCTACTTGCTTTAAAACGCACTGGCAAGCCAAATTTTTCCCGTGCCTATCAACGGACTAGCCTCCAAACCGAGAGTATTTCCACAAATTTTCTGGCTTTTCCGCTTTATTCATTAGATAAGCTGCCTTATGCTTCGGTTTTGTTTACGTTTGTCCTTCATTATAATTTACCATCCACATCACCCCAAATTTATCGATAAAGCAACCGAAGTAGTCACCCCAAAACTGCTTTTCAAGTGCCGTTTCCATTTCTCCACCCTCGGAAAGAGCATTGAAAAGGAGATCGGCTTCTTTTACCTACTGGTCAAACCAAAGACAGGAAGTGAGTTTTTGTTCGCTCATTCTATGTTTTTTTAATAGATAATAACAAATTATTTTTACATTCCTTCTATACAAAAATAGGCTTTCTACTTTAGAATTATAGCGTGTAAAAACGACAAAGAAAAGGGATGAATGCGACAGAATATAGTAATTTTGCACCATGAAACATGTTTCAATCTTACTCCTGCATCATGTAAATCTGGCGGGAATGGAGAATGCACGTCAGGGTTTCCTTGAGGCCAATACTTACCTGAAGCAGCAAGGTCAATCACCCATGTTTGACGTGGAGATTGTGGGCCAGGACTGTAAAGTCAGGTTAAATCGTGGTCTTTACACCATTGAAGCCGACCGGTTAGTGAATGAAGTCCAGGAGACAGATATGATTCTCATCCCACCAGTTCAAAAGCTTTTAACTGCGGAAGCTATAAAAAAGAACCAGGGATTTTGCCCGTGGATCAGGGATAAGCGCGACAAGGGTGCACAGGTGGCCAGTTTATGCCTTGGGGCCTTTATACTGGGATCCACCGGCTTACTAAATGGCAAGAGTTGTGTAACTCATTGGCGGGCCGCTGCTGATTTTCAAAAGCTGTTCCCCGAAATCAATGTGGTTCCGGACAAAATACTCACGGATGAAGATGGTATTTATACCGGTGGTGGTGCCTTTTCATCAGCCAACCTGATTTTATATTTAATTGAAAAACATGTAGGAAAAGAGGCCGCAATCTATTGCTCCAAAATCTTCCAGATTGATATGGGTAGGAACACTCAGTCACCTTTCATCATTTTTACGGGCCAGAAAGATCATGGAGATGAGCAAATAAAACAAGTTCAGGATTTCATCGAGTCTCACTACCAGGATAAAATGACGGTAGAAGGATTGTGCGAACGATTCAACCTGGTCCGCAGGACGATGGAACGAAGATTTAAGAAGGCTACAACCAACACCGTGGTCGAATACATTCAACGGGTAAAGGTTGAAGGAGCAAAGCGTGCGTTAGAAAACGGCCACAAAACAGTCTATGAGATCATGTTTGATGTAGGGTATACGGATACCAAAGCTTTTCGGAATGTATTTAGAAAATATTCCGGTATGTCACCTGCCGATTACCGCACGAAGCATGTTCGGGTTGGAACGGCACCATTGTAGATTTGGTTCATCATCCGGAATTTGTGATTCGTTAAGCAAAGGCTGCGAGCCTTCCCTGGTAACTTTGATTATTTTATTGTTAACGTGGATAACGGTAACTTCATGGTAACCTCAGTTGAAGACCTAGCAGAGCCATTGAAGAATCAACGTTTCAAAAAACTTATAAAGGTGGGGCACTATCACCGGAATATCCAATGGAGTGCCATTTTTGCCTTCTACCTTGTACACCTTACAGAATTCCATCTCCTTGGTGATCCAGGAAACCATCATACCTTACTTTCCGGAACTTTTTCCAGCATTGCAACAAAACAAGCCTTCTAAACAACAGGGTGAAATTTCTCGACTTACAGATCAAAGAGCAAAAATCCAAGGTCATCTGAGAAGTTCTGACATACCCAAAGCTTCCCGTCTTTGGCAAAGTATTTGTACCCCGCACCAGGTACCTCTTCAAGTTCCACCTCCGATACGAGATTAAATTCGGGATCCAGCACCGACAAAAACACCCTGGTCTTCGTAGTTGCCGCAGTTTCATCAGATCCGGATTCATCTCCGAATATCCGCTGTGCGGACAATCGGAAATAGCGCCGGTTTACTTTGTCCCATACCGGGGCTTCAAAACTGACTTGTTCCATAAGCATGCGACTTTCGTGTCGGACTTGTTCCCGAGTGCCAGATAAAAGCTCCGGTTCTTTTGCTCTGGCAGGCGTCAATTTTGGTTCGTAATCAACTACTTTTACAAGCTCACCCTCTGGATTAAAGAGGAATATTTCATTGGAATATAGGTGGCTTAGATAAATATAATGCTCCTCAGCATGGAGAAATACCCATGGGGGACGATAGTTGTTGCCAGCTTTCAAGAAATAATTTGAAAAAGAAAGTTTGGTATCTACATCGATATTTTTTACCAATTTCTTTTCAACTGAAAGAACGCCCAAAAAAGCTGTCGTATTTGAGAAGTCCAGATTGGTTCCCATCACCCGCCAATCTTTGGTGTCTACTACTACTTCCGATCTCGGCGGTACAGCACCAAATGGATCTCCTATCGAATCCTTTGCAGTTAGCCAATTGATCTTTTGAATTACATGCCCGCTTGTATCAATCACCGAGGAGAATGGCACTGATTTTAGAAACAATAGGTTATCCTTCAAACACTGCAAACCAAAGACATACTGTCCTACCCCATTGGGTCCCTCTGCTTCTAATGGAAAGGTTTTGACGAAGTCTTTTGTATCGAGGTTGATTTCGTCAATGGAATGATCATGGTGATTATACAGGAAAAAGGATCTTTCATCATCATCCAGGTCTGAAACCTTCATGTACCCCGACACATCCAATAATCGCTCTTTTGAGGCAATGAAAACTGTATCTACCGTGTATGCTGTTATCTGCCTACCTTGTTCGGAACCCTCCTCCCGACAAGAAAAGGATGTGTAGAGTAGTATTGAAAACAGTAAATATTTCCAACATTGGAATTCCGGTATTCTGGTCAACTGACTTTTATATGGTATTTTAATAAGCTCCAAACTAAATGGTTTCAACTTTCGCATTTCTCCGGTGTTTAAGTGATTTCTATTTCAATTGCTCTTCGATTTAAAGTTATGCAACTTGAAAGCCCTTCATTTCTTTTTGTATCCTCGGACAGATCAACATATTAGCGTTCATACATTTTCATCTAAAATATACGGAATTTTTATAAAACTACACCTGTAGTAGTATTAAAAAATAAGTTGAACCCCTTTTATACCTCAGAAACCAGCCCCTGTTCGACTCCGAAGCCTGAAGGGCTTCAACAACAATAACCCCGGGCGAAACCCGGGGTATACGAGCCAATCTATCCTTCCAGCAACCCCGGAGTGGGTTGAACATTTCGAAAAAGAATTATATTTCGTAACTTTCTTTAAACGCTAACTCCTTAACCTAATGCGCAGTTACAAACAAATACTCTACCATTCAGTATTAGGAACTAAAAACAGAAACGCAACAATCCCCAATACGCACTGCGAAGAACTATACCGCTACATTGGGGGTATAGTTAAAAATAAAGGCTGTACGCTTTACCAGATAAACGGGATCGAAGATCATATTCATCTCTTAACTGATCTACACCCCACCCTGTCACTATCCGATTTCATTAAAGACATAAAAGTTGCAAGCAGCTTATGGATGAAGGAACACACGAGTTTTTCCCAGTGGAATGCGTGGGGAAAGGGATACGGTGCATTTACTTGTACCTACAGAGAAAAAGACCGTATTACTTCCTATATCAAAAGGCAGAAAGAACATCACAAAAAGGAATCCTTTTTGGAGGAATACAAACGATTGCTGAAAGAAAATGGTATTGAATTCGACGAGCGTTATCTTTTCCTATAATTAATGTTCAACCCCTTTCGGGGTTGGAGGTACTTTTTTGTTAGCTTTTTTCCGTGGGCTGCACCCACGGTTATTGTTGTTCAGGCCCTTCAGGCCTGCCTTTACTGAGAAAAGCTTCAACAGTCTTATTTGGCATCTACTAAAATTACTGTTCATTTGGTCCAATCATATTTTAATGTAGTACCAAATTACCTCCCCAGAAACATGCTCCTATTCGACTCCGAAGCCTGAAGGGCTTCAACAACAATAACCCCGGGCGAAACCCGGGGTATACGGGCCTGATTCATCCTGCATACAACCCCGGAGTGGGTTGAACAAGGTACTGCAAACCAACTGTCCTATCCAGAGATAAGCTCTCCTATGCCATCAGCTTCGAAATGGTGGTGTACCAGCAAGAATATTTGATCTTAAAAAGGCATCTACATCAGATTCAACCCCTTTCGGGGTTGGAGGCACTTTTTTGTTAGCTTTCCGTGGGCTGCACTCACGGTTATTGTTGTTCAGGCCATTCAGGCCAGGATTTTCCGATAAACCCTCGAAAATAGAGAAGGTTATTGAAAGAATAGTTGCCAAAATTGTTAAATCTGGGCTTTTGGATATCATGGACCAGTAATTTTTTCCAGCTCCACCCACAACGGAAAAATACTCCGGCCTTCCGTCACATAGTGGGGAATCAGGTCTACTTCCATTTCCGGCAAATAAACATCCTCCATATTGATTTCGTCTGTGGGAAGGTCTTCATATTGCTCCTGCAGGATGACAGAATTCGTTTCCAGTACCATTCTACCCTGGGTCTCCAGGGGTTTGATAAATTTGAAGCGGATATTGTACCTGCCTTCCAGGGTTTTGACCTTCCACATCCCGAATACCTCTTCCTGGGTCCAGATGCCCCGTTCCCCTCCGGCATCGTTACGGTTGAGAAATACCGGATTCTCATGTTCACTGCCAATAATCATTCGCTGGGCCTGGTTGAGTTGAGGAGATTGGGTCAGTTCAGCCATCATTTCATCCATCTCTGCTTTCAGGGACCTCGCCAGGGGGATATTTTCGTGAACCATGTTATGCTGTTCGTAAGGATCTTCCTTCACATTGAAAAGATCAAAGGCCTCCACCGGCGCATCATGATCGGTGTGCCCGACCAATTTAAAATCCCCTTTATGCAAAGCCACATTATTATACAATTCAGGATACCGCCTGGTCCAGTAAAAAAACAGGGACCGATTTTCAAATTCATCCGCTGCTTCTCCCCTAAGCAAGGCATGAAAACTCTTCCCGTCTATTTTCCGGTTCTCGGGAAGGGGGGCAGCACATATTTCTGCCAGCGTAGGCAATACATCGATATGGGCAAGGGTAGTGGAAACATCCTTGTTTCCCGGCAATCGATCCGGAAGGCGAAGAAAAAAAGGCACCCTGACTCCACCCCTAAACACGCTTCCTTTTCTGCCCCGCATGCCGGCCAGGTACCTGGGCTGCTGGGGCCCGTTATCGGTCATAAAAACCACCAGCGTATTGTCGGCTATATCCAGTTCCTCCAACTTTTCCAGCAATTTCCCTACATTATCGTCAATATTGGAAACCATGGCATACACCTTCCGCGCATCTTCCTTGTCCTTTTCGCTCATTTCAGGAAACGGCCTTTCATCTGCCTCAAATCCGGAAGCCGGGTCAATGTCCTTGTACATATTGTAGTATTCCTCTGGTACCTGCAGCGGGGTATGCGGGGCATTGAAAGAAAGGTAGAGGAAGAAAGGGTTGTCCCGGTTATTTTCCAAAAAAGAGATGGCTTCACTGGTGTAAATATCTGAGCAATACCCTTCGTAGGCTTTTTGTTGGCCATTGTACCAGAGTACTGGATCAAAATAGCTGCTGTCCCCTTTGAAATAAGTGGTGAAATCACCCGGCTGCCCCATGCCACCGGAAAGGTGGATCAGGGACTCATCAAAGCCCTGGTCTGCGGGCCTGAACGGGTAATTGTCCCCTAAATGCCACTTCCCAAAAATACCCGTACTATAGCCGACTTCTTTCAACATCTCAGCAATGGTCACTTCGGCTGTCGCCATGATGGCTCCTCCATTATAGGTATCCCGCATTCCGGTACGCAGGGAAAACCTACCTGTCATCAGGCTGGATCGGGTTGGGGCACAGACAGGGGACACATAAAATTGATTCAACCGTATGCTCTCCCTGGCAAATTGATCCAGGTGAGGTGTTTGCAGGTGAGGGTTGCCATGAATACCCAGATCGCCGTAACCCTGATCGTCTGTTATGATGAGGATCACATTGGGCCGATCCTCCTGAAAGGCATTGCTACAGCGGGGGGAGAATAACAGCATCGAGCCTAAAGTAACATAGCAAAGAAGTTTCATCGTTTCAATTTTTTGGTAAGAAGGAATTCTATAGACAAAAACTTATTTTTCCAGCTGGTTTTCAACTGGAACGATTCCGGCTTTGTGCCTTGCCAGCACTTCCCTGATGGCAGCAATTACTTCCGGATGATCGGATGCAATGTTAAACCTTTCGCCTGGGTCTATATTCACATTATACAATAAGGGCTCTTCCAGCACCGTCGGTCCATTTTCCAGTGGTACGGCCGGATTGGTCACCGGATGGGCGGTTGGGTTGCCATATTCCAACTGGGTAATAAAGTGGGCTTTGTAATCTCCCAGGCGGACGGCATAGACTTGCTGGCCCCGGTAATAAAATACCGTCTCCCTTTCTCCATTACCTGTTCCCATCAGCAAAGGGCTGATGTCATAGCCGTCATATACCCGATCTTCAGGAAGACTTGTCCCGGACAATGCACAAAAGGTGGGCAATAAGTCCATGGTGGTACCCATATCCGCCACCACTGCAGGTTTAATTTTCCCCGGCCACCAAAAAATGGTGGGTTCCCGCATGCCTCCTTCAAAGGTCCCTCCTTTCGCTCCCCTCAGTAAACCTGCGGTACCACCATGGGTTTTGAATGTATGCCAGGGGCCATTGTCGGAGGTAAACACCACCAGGGTGTTTTCGGCAATACCTTCCTGCCTCAAAGTCTCCAGGATTTGCCCTACCGACCAGTCGATTTCTTCAATCACATCGCCATAAATACCACCAATAGAGGCATCCTTAAAGGCTTCTGAACGAAACAAGGGAATATGGGGAAGGGAGTGGGCCAGGTAAATGAAAAAAGGGCCCTTATCCTTCATGTTTTGAATTTTTCCCACTACCTCTTCGGTATAGCGTTTGGTAATGGTCCGCTGATCTGCAGGCCTTTCCACCTCTTCCTTATCCCTTAGCAAGGGGACATTATAAGCCTGATACCTTTCCGTTTCCGCCAGGGTAAAATGATCGGTTTTCTCTACCTTGTCCATGTCATTGGAATAGGGTATTCCGAAATAGCTATCGAATCCATGATCGGTGGGAAGATAGGGAGACTGATGCCCCAGGTGCCATTTGCCTACTGCTGCGGTTTGATACCCGCTTTCCTTCAGGGCCCTCGCTATGGTAATTTCACTTTGGGGTAGTCCGCCATTGGAGTCGGGAAACAATACCCTTCTCTTATCGCTACTCATTCCCGACCGGATCGGAAGTCTTCCCGTAAGCAAACCTGCCCGGCTGGGCGTACATACCGGAGCGGCAACATAGAAATTGGTCCATTTTTGTCCTTCAAACGCCATCCTGTCCAGGTGAGGAGTTTGATTGCTGGGATGACCAAATACCCCCAGGTCTCCATAACCCAGGTCATCCGCAAAGATGACGATGATATTTGGCGGATCGGCTTTGGGCTTTCCCTTTTCGGCAAGGATCTGGCCTGGCAAAGTGACCATTCCACTTAGTAGCAAACAAATAAGGGCGATTGATTTTGGGTTATTTTTTCTCATGGATATTTTAGATTAAACAACAATTTTTAGCTTATTATTGATGAAAACCTGGCGGATGAACCAATTGGTTTGAAGAATGCCTTTATTTCCCGAATGTCCGGATCAATTACATTTTGTAAATTGGGAAAAAATCAGTTTAAAATGAAATCATTTTTACTAAAGATTGGGTGCTTATGTGGTTTGTTTATTTGCTGCTTTCAGGGAATGGCGCTGCAAAGTTACCAAAATGATGAAACTCCTTTTTTTCACACCGAGAAATTGTTCAATGGAAGAGGTGGCCGGAGCATGGTGGCCGCAATAGATGGCAGTATGCTGACTTTCAATGGTGGGGGCATCCGGAAAAGTACGGATGGGGGCATTTCATGGGAAAGTGCTTATGATATTGGTGAAGCTGCAAAAGGGGTACTATAGAAAATGATCGGGAAATTAAGGTCAGGACAACACACCCAGAATAATCTGTGAAAATCTGCAGCCATCTGTGGTGAATCCATTGCCAGTTTAACCATTCTTATGTAAATTGAAAGTATCCATGACAATAAACCCAACATGATGTATTTAAAACTGCTTTTGATACAAATATTACTTCTTTTGGGAGCTTCCTTTTTTTGGACTGATGCCAAAATAGAAAAAAAAGAAAGCCTCCCTGACAAACCCAATATCCTGTTTATCCTACCGGATGACCTGGGTTGGGCGGATGTGGGGTACCATGGCTCTGATATCAAAACACCCAATATTGACAGACTGGCCAGGACCGGGAAAATTCTAAGTCAGCATTACGTCATGCCCACCTGTACGCCTACCCGCGTCAGCCTGATGACAGGCAAGTATCCCAGCCGGTACGGGGTACTGGCGCCGGCCTATGGGGAGGTCATTGACCTGGGAGATCCTACAATCGCTTCCGTACTGGCAGAAAACGGGTATTATACCGCCATTGCCGGAAAGTGGCACATGGGATCGCCGCCTTATACCCCTTTAAAATATGGGTTTCAATCCTCCTACGGTTACTTTGATGGACAGATTGATCCTTATACCCATGAATATAAGACAGAAACCGAACTGACAGAACGCAGGTCCTGGCACCGCAATGATGAATACCTGGATGAAAGTGGCACCCATGTGACCGATTTGATTACAGCCGAAGCCATACGCATCATCGAGGAGGACAGGGACCAACCCTTTTTCCTCTATGTGACCCACCATGTACCCCATTATCCCCTTTCCGAACCAGAGGAATACCATGCCTTGTACAGGGACGAGGTAATGATGCATCCATCCCGCCGACTGTTTGCCGCATCGGTCAGCCACCTGGATGAAAGCATAGGTCAGATCATCGATGCCCTGGAACGTACCGGCAAAAGAGAGAATACCCTGATCGTATTTGTTAGTGACAATGGTGGACAGCAAAGCTGGCAAAGTAATACCGAATACGAAGGAAGGTATGCCGATAAGCCACACCTGGTTTTGGGGAATAATTATCCTTTACGGGGTTGGAAAGGAAGTTTACATGAGGGAGGCATAAGGGTACCGGGATTTGTCAATTGGCCGGGTCATTTGGAGCCTGGAATCGTTGATCATCCCATCCATATATCCGATTGGCTGCCTACTTTGAATAAGCTGATCGGAAATGAAAATGAAAAAATTGACGGTCTGGATGGAAGAAATGTTTGGCCGCAAATCGCAGCCAACCAGGCCCCTGAAAATCCAAGGCGCATGTATTGGAAGATCCGAAATACCCTGGCCGTTAGGGAGGGGGACTGGAAGCTGCTTTTGCACGACAATGATGAAGTGGAACTTTATAACCTGAAGGAGGATTTCAGGGAAACCCGCAACCTGAAAGCCCGGCACCCTGAAAAAGTAGCAGAATTGATGAAAATGATGCAGGATTTTCAGGCAGATGACCGGGATGCTGTGCGATAAACTGAATCAAGGTACTCCAAGAAAGCATTCTTGCCTCTTCATAAAAAAAGGAATCAAAGCCTGGCTACTGACCATGGTTCATACTGTTTTGCCCTTACGTGCTTCCCACATTCTCTCCCAAAATCCGGGGAAATAGACGTTTTCTATCCATCGTTTGTATATTTTTGAAGGAAAAAAATCTGAAAAATGGCGAGACAATCGTCCAAAAAAATTGGGGAGTTTTCCTTTATCTATCTCATATAACCTAAAATGAAGCACGCTAAAACCATCCGTAACTTAATAATTTTCGGTCTGATTGCCCTCAGTATTGGCTGGGCAGGAGTGGGTATAGATCGCATTGTTCCAGAGCAAGAAGGGGAGGAAAGCCTCGGAATGGCCATATGGCTGATCACCCCATTAATTGCGGTAGTTGTCCTGCGGACTTTTGGGGGAGATGGCTGGAAGGATGCCGGGCTCAAGCCCAATTTTAAAAATAACTATAGGTGGTATGGTATCGCCTTGCTCATTTTTCCCTTTGTGACCAGTATTACTTTGATAGTGGGAAAGCTGACAGGATGGACCGATTTTTCAGCTTTTGAGGTGAAAGACTATTTTTCAGTCCTACTGGGACTGTTTTTGGTCAATATTATAAAGAATTTTTTTGAGGAGACGGTTTGGAGGGGCTACCTTACCGCCAGGCTCATCTATCTCAGGCCAAATGATCTGACCATTTACCTGATTGCGGGACTGGTTTGGGGGTTATGGCATGCGCCTTACTACCTCCATTTTTTACCAGATGAATCCATCAACGCAGTGCTGCCTGTAAACCGGTACCTGTTTACAATTATTGCCGTTTTGAACATGCTGGTATGGACAGTGATGTTTACAGAAATTTTCAGAATAACTCAATCCATTTGGCCTGTGATTTTGCTTCATGCCGTGGAAGATGCCCTGATCAACCATTTGGTCATTGATGGCCATATTCAAATTGCATCCCAAAAGGAAATCTGGATTTCACCCATAATCGGCATCCTACCAGCGGCACTTTATTTATTTATTGGCTTATGGCTAAGGAAACAGCGGTTAAAAATTGCTTCTACCCACCATTAATACATGTGTATAAATCCACCTCTTCCTAAAGCAAATGCTTAGTTACTGAATTTGGCATCCAGGCGTTGTTTCAATTTATTTTGGGTGTCCATATAATCCGGATTCCCGGCCAGGTTGACGTATTCATTGGGATCGGTTTGATGGTCATAAAGCTGCATTCCTTTTTTGCCCCCATCCCACTCAATGTATCGCCAGCGTTCTGTCCTTATGGCTCTCCCCATATAAGGTCCCTTTCTCCTCACCTGTGTGAATCCCCCATGGTCCCAGGTCTCATCTGGGTTTTTCAATAGCGCTGAAAGATCACGACCCTGTAAATATTCAGGGGCATCTAAGCCACACAACGCTGCCAAAGTAGGATAAAGGTCTACCAATTCTACCACGCGCTCACAAACCTTGCCATTTCCCTCCATATCCGGTGCCGCAATCATCAGGGGAACCCGTGCCGATTCCTCAAAAAGACTTTGCTTTTTCCATTGACCATGCTCGGAAAGGTGGTACCCGTGGTCACTCCAAAACACCACAATGGTATTTTCTGCAAGCCCCAAATCTTCCAGGGCATCCAATAGTTTACCTACCTGCGCATCCATGAAAGTGGCGGAAGCATAATACGCCCTGATCACTTGCTTGCGTTGATGCTCCTCCAGCCCCCAATACAGGGGATTGGTCCAAAAGGCGGCCTGTGGAATCTCTTTGAAATGATCCTCCGGCTCGTCCGGAAGGACAATACTTTCCAAAGGATACATATCAAAGTACTTCTTCGGGGCGATATAAGGGCAATGAGGTCGAAAAAATCCTGCTCCGATAAAAAAAGGCTTGTCTTTATTTTCTACCATTAACCTGATGGCCTCATCGGCGACCATCCCGTCTGTTTGTTCTGCATCAGTACCTTCTGCTTCTAGCCAACTTAAAGAACTTCCCAACCCTCTGTTTGGGGTGAGGTTGATAATTTTGTCTTCTTCCCATTTATCCCTGCCAATTGGATTGATGACCTGGTTCCAGGATTTTGCATCATCCAAACCATTCGTGCCAATGTCCCCGGGGACCCCATAATGGTAAATCTTTCCAACCCTTGCAGAAAAATATCCATTTTCCATGAAAAGTTCGGGTAATGTCGTGACTGTGGGAATAATGTCTCTAAAATCTGTTTTAAGATCAAATACCTGAGTTGTGTCTGGTCGAAGTCCCGTCATTATCGAAACCCTACTTTGGCTACATTGAGGGTATTGACAATAGGCCTTATTGAACTGAATTCCCATTTTTGCCAACCGATCCAGGTTAGGGGTTTTTACCAAATCATGCCCATAGCTACTGATACCATTATTGAGATCATCCGACGCGATAAACAGGATATTCATTTCTTTGGTATTCCTGCTTTCCTGTGCCAACAAGGAACCATTCATCCAACATAGAATCAAAATGGATAAAATTTCTCTTAAGAACATAGGGGTAAAATTTATTCAGGAATTGAATTTTTTTGCATCAAATCCATTCACTTGCCAGCCTTTTCTGTAATCCCTTGATAAATATTGATTAGCGGCGTCCTGGTTTAGTATTTTCATGTTACTGGCATCCCAATTCAATACTTCATTGGGTTGCCTGATGGCCACAGTGCCCAAAATTACGGTTTCAGACATGGGGCCGGAAATGGCAAAATGACTTTCCGTATTGGTTTTTCCTAAACAGGCATCCACAAAGTGATGGTAATGATCCCTTTCTTCCAATTTGGGCGGGGCAACATGCGCAAATTGTGCTTCGGGTAACAAAACAGGCATTTGGGTATGGGGGATCAATAGCGCTCCTTCCGTACCAATCAGCATGGCCGATTCTGCCGGGTAGTCTTCTACGGAAAACAATGCCCTCACTTCCTCCGGAGGGTAAAATTCTCCATCAAACCACTCTACTTTTAACTCACCGGCTGCAGTCATTTTATTACCCGGAAATACCCAGGTGATGTGGTTGCTTTGAGGCCAGGTATCTGCTCTTCGGGCAGGAGAATTTTCCCAGGAATCTTGCACTTTGGCTACTACAGATTTGGGAGCCTTCAATTCCAAACCTTTCCAGACCGCATCCAGTATGTGGCAGCCTATATCACCGGACCAACCTGTGCCAAAATCCTGCCAGGCCCTCCATTTGGAAGGATGGTAAATGGTAGGCGCATAGGGCCTCATCGGCGCTGTGCCAATAAACAAATCCCAGTGCACATGGGCAGGCGGATTTTCACCCCGATCAGGTCTGGGACCTTCAAATCGGTAAGCCTCTGTGGCGCCGGGCCTGTTGGAGCAGAGGTACACCTGTTTGATTTTACCGATATGTCCCTCCTTGATCCATTGTACGGCCGTTCGGTCTCCTTTGCCCGAAGCATGCTGGGTGCCCAGCTGGCTGACAATCCCTGCTTCTTCGGCAGCGGCGGTAAGTGTTCTGATTTCCGCCACATCATGACACATGGGTTTTTGGCAGTAGACATGCTTGCCCAGCTGGATGGATTGATAGGCAATCGCAAAGTGGTTGTGGTCAGGAACGCTCACATTGATGGAATCGAAATTACCTGCCTCTACCTCCAGCAGTTCTCTCCAATCTGTATATTTTTTTGCATTGGGGACAGCTTCTGCTGCCCTGTTCAAATGATTCTCATCCACATCACAAATGGCCACAATCTCCACTTCCGGATGAGCCTTAAAGCGGTTTAAATCATGCCACCCCATTCCCCCTACACCGATGCAAACATGCCTGAGTGGGATTCTTTTACTTTTTCCCAGGCTGGCATGGCTTAACAAAAGCGGTTGGGCCAGTGCTGCCGTAGCTGTGGTGATTAAAAATTTACGCCTGGAAACGGAATTTTCTTTTTTCATGCTTGAGTTATTTTGGGTTGGTTTAAATTAACAAATACGCATCCCCGCATAGAGAATTTACCTGCTATTTTTAAAAATGAAAACGGTCACATTTATGTTAAATTAAAAATACCGAATCATTTTCTAACGTCTTCTTTGACCCTTAATTTTCGCTGTTAATTCTTTCTTCAGGTTTTTGTGATGGCCTCTTCCAGGTTATATAATGCTACTATTACCTGCATTAATGCTGCTGATTCGCGGGCTTCCTGCTCCTTTTGCAAGGGGAATTCCCCGATTTGTACTGACTGCTTTGCAGCCAGGGGGCTTTCATCAAAACGGGCGCGCTCCTCCTCATAAAATGCCAATATTACCTCCTTTTCTTCGTCCCTTGGGAAGCGGGACAATATCCTTAGAAAAGCTTCTTCTATGGCCTGCTCAGGGTTGTCATGTGCCGTACTCAATCTTTCGGCCAATACCCGGGAGGCTTCCAAAACCAAAGGGTCATTGAGCATGACCAGGGCCTGCAAGGGGGTATTGGTCCTGTTTCTCCCCACCTGACAAATGTCCCGGTTGCTGCCATCGAAAATCAGTTGGGATGGAGGAGGCAAGGTCAACTTGATGAAGGTATAAATACCCCTCCTGTACAGTTTATCGCCTTTATCCTGCCGGTAAACATTCAATTCTCCCCTGCCCGAACTGGATGCTTCCCATAAGCCAGCCGGCTGATAGGGTTTTACGCTCGGGCCTCCTATTTCAGGAACCAACAAGCCGCTACTTGAAAGCACAAAGTCCCGGATGAGTTCGGCATGCAAACGAAGCCTGGGAAACCGGGCCAAATAGGTGTTTTCTGGATCCATTTCCAGGTGCCTGGCTTTCACTTCAGCAGACTGCCTGTAGGTAGCCGAGCTAACGATCAAGCGAATAAGCCTTTTGATATCCCAACCATGCTCCCGGAAATCTACTGCCAGCCAATCCAAAAGCTCCGGGTGCGTAGGTAATTTCCCCTGCATCCCAAAATCTCCCGCAGAAGGTACCAGCCCGCTGCCAAATATTTCCTGCCAGATCAGGTTAACAAAAACACGGGAAGTAAGGGGGTGGTCATCCGTAAACGCCCACTTTGCCAGACCCAACCGGTTTTTAGGCAATTCCGGGTCAAAGGGCTTGATCACCTCAGGTGTTGCTGCCAACAATGGCTCACCTGAAGGAGCATCGTACAATCCCCTTTCCAAAACACGGGTAGGCCGGATAGAGTCCTGCAGATCGGCCATGATAGAAACGGCCACCCTGCTGGTATCAGGATGGTTGACGAAGGACAGGATGCTTTCGGTATCTGCTTCCTCCACCCAAATCAGGGGAGTTTTAGCCCTTACCGGAGAACCTGCCCCACCTTCAAATCCTTTCTCCGGTGTATTGTTAAAAAAGGCATAGAGTGAAAAATAATCCTCTTGAGAAACCGGATCATATTTATGGTCATGACACTGGGCACATTCCATGGTAATACCAAGACTTACCTTGCTAAAGGTGTTGGTCTTATCCAGCACGTATTCTACGCGGTATTCTTCATCTATCACCCCTTCTTCCTCGGTAATTTTATGGTTGCGGTTAAAGGCGGTAGCGAGCAGCTGCTCCTTACTCGGGTTCGGCAGCAGGTCGCCGGCCAATTGCCAGGTCAGAAATTGATCGTAGGGCATGTTTTGGTTAAAAGCATGAATGACCCAGTCCCGATAGGGCCATTGCGTCCGGATATTGTCGTTCTGGTAGCCGAAGGAATCTGCATACCTGGAAATATCCAGCCAAAGCAATGCCATCCGCTCTCCAAATGCAGGCTTTGCCAAATAATGGGCAATCATTTCCTCCCAGCTTCGCTCATTGTTCAAAAAACCTTTAACTTCTTCCATTTCCGGCGGCAGGCCTGTAAGATCCAGGCTCAGGCGTTTCAGCAGATGTGCTTTTTCCGCTTCCGGGTTGGGCGACAGGCCATTGGCTTTCATTTTTGCCAAGGTAAAACGGTCAATGGGATGGTCAGACCAACCCTTCATTTCATTTTTGGGGAGCTCCTGTTTCTCAGGGGGAACAAAGGCCCAGTGTTTTTCGTATTTTGCTCCCTGGTCGATCCATTTTTTGATCAGGTTTTTGTCATGTGCTGTAATTGTTAGATTGGATTCCGGAGGGGGCATCATTTGTCCGGGATCGGTTGAAAAAATCCGCTGAATCAACATGGATTGCTTTGGGTCTCCGGGAATAACGGCATGCTTTCCCGGATTTTCTTTTAGCGCAGCATAAGCGCCCTCCTCGTTATCCAAACGTAAACCTGCCTCTCTCTTGTTGGCATCCGGGCCATGGCAGGCAAAACAGTTGTCGGATAATATGGGACGTATATGGAAGTTGTAACTGACTACATCCGGGATCTCAGCACTGTTTTTAGCCCCTCCTTCATTACAGCTGTATAATAGAATACTTGCCAATATGGGGGCCACCAGGCCTGCCAACAGGTATTGATACACTTTTAAATGCATGAGTACATTTGGTTAATAAGCTGCTTAAGATACCAAATATCCTTTAAATTCCCAATGCAGAAATCGATTAGCGGGGAATTGCAGGAAAAAATAAAATATTCCGGAGACCATACGCTTTATCCAGAGGCTCTCAGGGTTGCTTTTACTATGGTTCTTCTCCCAAAGCTGCAAACCGCCAGCGAGGATTAGAGGCAGGAACATGGGCTTCAGAAACGATTTCTTCCACTTTCCTGATGATCTCCGGATGATCGGCAGCCAGATCATTAGTTTCCAAAAGATCACTGCTCAGGTCAAATAGTTGCCATTCCGATTCCTCCTCCTGCATGTTTAGCCTCATGGCTTTCCAGTTTCCCATCCTGACCGCCATCTGACCACCATAGGAAGGAAATTCCCAATACAAGTATTCATGCTCCTTTTGATCCTCTCCAAGTAAGGTAGGCAGGAAGCTGACACCATCTGAATCGTAAGTTTCCGCCACTCCGGCAATTTCAGCCAAGGTAGGCATCACATCGTAAAATACCGAAACATGATCACTTTGGGTTCCTTTCTCAATTTCTGCCGGCCAGGATGCAATCATGGGTACCCTGATTCCCCCCTCATAAAGGAAACCCTTTCCATAGCCTCTTTCCTCCCTGAATGGTCCTCCACTATTAAACCAGGGTGAATCCGTACCTCCATTAAAGGTGGGCCCGTTATCGGAGGTGAAAATAATCAGGGTATTGTCATAAATACCCTGATCTTTGAGCTGCTGTACCAATTGCCCCACCTGCTCATCGAGGTAGCTGACCATGGCCGCATAGGTGGCCCTTGGATAGCGGGCCGGAAAATAAGATCTCTCACCCAGATAAGGCTCTTCTTCTCCAAACTTTTCGACATAATAATCGATCCATTTAACTGGTGCCTGTAGGGGAACATGCGGAATAGGTGTTGCCCAATACAGGAAAAAGGGATGAACAGTCTCTTCTTTTACAAATTGCTGAATGCGGGTAAACATCTCTTCTGGTGCATAATCGCTCAGAAAGTAATCTGAATAGCTTTCTTCTGCATAGGGGTCAGCTCCTTCTACCAGTCGGGTATTGGGAGGAACGGTATCGTTATCCAAATACACCCGCCGGTCATTTTCCCAAAGATGAACGGGGTACAAGGTATGGGCTTGTCGTTGGCAATTGTAGCCAAAAAAATAATCAAAACCCTGCTTATTCGGTACACCAACTGTATGAGGAGCACCCAATCCCCATTTACCAACAATGGCCGTCGTATACCCCGCTCCCTGCAGGAGCGTACCCAATGTAGTGGTTCCTTCCCTTATGGGTCGTTGCCCTTCCAGAGTGGAGTCGGCCAGCATGGCCATATAATCCCATACGTCTCCCCTATCTCCCCATTCATCGTTCCCTCTGACCTGTGCCCTGCCACTGTGCTGGCCTGTCAGTAAAACAGCCCTGGCCGGCGCACATACCGGAGAACCGGAATAGTATTGGGTAAATAACATACCGGAGGCAGCCAATGCATCGATATGAGGCGTCTCGATCTTTTCCTGCCCGTAGCAACCCAGATCCCCATAACCCAGATCATCTGCCAGAATGTAGATGATATTGGGTGGGGTCTGCACTTCCTGCTTTTCTGCAGTACATGAAATGGCCAGAAAAGCAATCAACAAAATAATCCTGAAGGTCATGGAGTTACAATTATTTAGTTTTCGGATTAAACCCGGTAATTCACAAATACGGTATCTTTTTGCTCATGATCCAAGGCCAATCCACCAAAAATTTGGGGACTATCCTGATGTTCTTCCCATACTTTCACCATGTATTTGCTATCCTTGAATACCCTGGGGCGAAAAGTTTTTTCCCTTACCCTAAGCCCATATACCAGCTCACCGCTCTCCTCATCAATTACCTGGACAATGGGTTTGTGGTAATTGCTCAAATCGAGTGCAGGTAAGGTACCCAGGCTTGCTTTGGCATAATTATCCTGCTGAGCAATGGTCATCGGCCAACCTTCGAACTGACCATCGGGTTGCTTTTCAGGATCTACATACCTGGGCCAGCACTCCAATTTCATCGTCTTTTGTGCTTTATCGAAGGTCACCAATCCATAGCCCGTGGATCGGTCATGGATCAAAGCGGGTTCCTGACCCGTTTTTCTGGGATTGGCTACTGCATGTACCGTCATTTTATTTCCAAAACCATCATGAAAATTACCTGTATAAGCTGGCTTTCCGGGAAGCTCTCCTTGTTTTTCACTTATCGGAGGCCACCAGCGCCTGGGGAAAAGGTTGTTTAATGCCGGTCCGGCAAAGGCAAACCCTGCATCCCCAAACTCATCCACCCCATAATGAACAACAGAAGCCAGGTGTTGGTCACCAGCCACATGCAAGGCAAAGGCTTTCCGGATGATTTTCAATGCCTCATCCCTGCCTTTTTGTGGCCAGCCATTGGAATCCATGTCTGATGTAGGGGCATCTCCAGGTACATATTCTCCAGGTTCGGGAATAGGTAGTTTAGGTACAATACTGTCAATGATACTGCCTTCCGGCAAGGTGGCTACCGTGCAGAAATTGGTTTGAGACAATACCGCCTTCATTTCAGCCCCTTTGCTCCAATCTGAAGACCAGTGCTTTAAAAATTCAAGCTGCCTCTCGCCTAGTAACTGGGCTTCCACATCATAGTGGGCTTTGATATCAAACTCGCGATTCTGAATAAATCCATTGGTCACCATGGCCTCCTCTGGCAATACATTTTTGGGTGCGGACTTGAATTTCCGGTCTTCCAGGATGGCAAAACTCACCCCTCCATAAACCCAATCGGTATAATAGGTACCTATCCCCTGCTTGACCGGGCTGGGGTCAAACGGATCCGGCAAATGACCGGTTTGGGTCAGTTGCACCATGTTTACCCATTCTGCCGGCATTTTATATCCACCCTGGTCCTGTGCTGCATAGCCCCATCCTTCATCCGTGGGGGCTTTTTTTCCTGATTCCCCCCAAACGTTGCCATGGTAAACGTCGTGGTCATCAGGAATAAATGCGCTGGGGATGTGGCGGAAAATTTCCCGGTAAGACCAGCCAAACATGTACCATTTGCGCAGGTAATCCAGGCTGGATTTTTCCAGGGGAGACGTTTGAATGCCAAAACCTCCGGTGCTTTCGTAAAACTGGTCGCCCAGAAAAACGGCCAGGTCGGGCTGGTGCTTGAGAGAATGGAGGCTGACCTCCTGATCCGGAAAACCATAATCTGCGTTACAGCTGAATACGGCCATTTTTACCTGGTCCTGTTCGCCTGGCTCCCGGGCTATGGTTCCGGTATAATAATAAGATTTGATCCCGGATTTTAAAGGAAGGTCCAGTTTTACCCGGTAAGGGGTAGCCTTTTCGGCTATCCAGTTTTCCTGCCTGAAGTGGGCTACCCTGCCCAAAGGATCCGGGATGGCTCGCTGCAATGTCTCCCATTGGCCATTTTGTTGGGTCTGCAGGCTTAACTGAAGATCCGGTATACCGGCTACAGGAGCCAATTGGGCAGCGAGTTTCAATATGCCATGATGCAGGGTATATTGCGCAAAGCAGATCGGGCCAAAGGCCTGTGCTTCATCACCAGTGATTTTATCTCCCGAAATTTGCCAATCGGAAAATGATACTGAAGGAGCAGCTGTGTCATCCACCGGCATATGAGCCAGCAGGGCCAGGTTGCCTTCCCATGTAGCCTCGGGCTGGCTATAGGTCAACATGGCCAACAATTTACCGTTTTCCGGATGCTGAGCCTTGAGTTGGAGTTCATTCCCGCTTCCTTCCAGTTTGAGGGTAATTTCCCCATCCAGGGAGAGCTGTTGGGTACCGGTTTTTTCTCCAATGAAAAGGAAGCCCTGTCCGTTGATACCGGCATCAAGCCCCTGGCCAAAAACAGCTGCAGAGCGGTAATCTTCAAATTTCCCTTTGGCTGCCAGCCGGAATCCGGTATGGGCTTCAGGGAGGCCCTTGGAGTCGGAGTTGAGCCATCGCAAATTAACTTGCAGGGAAAAGTTACCACTACCGCTGCCCAGTTGATGGGTGAGGCAATGAAGAGAACGGTTTTTGTCGGAGATTACGCAAACGGCTCTACCATCACGAATTTCCCAGTCCTGCAGCCGGTTACCCCAATATTCAGGACCCACCCAGGGCATATCGGGCCATTGCTGCCAGGCACTGGAAAAATCCGAAAGGGTTACTTTATTTTTAACTTTTGGTGCCGGCACAAAGCCCGTAGTCCCACCCAAGAGCAAATGGGGAGTAACAGATCCAAGGGCGATTGCTTTTACTGCATGTCTTCTTTTCATAATGATTAATTTGCCAGATTTGGGTTAATGTTGGTTTCTGATTCAGGAATAGGCCATTGATCATCAATGCCGGGCCTGAAATTTTTGGTAGTGACATACCACCTGGATTGAGGGTCCAGTTTAATAGAAGTAGTGGGATACCTGACAGAATTAGGGAAGGGCGCTCCCCAAAAATCCCCATTCAAAACTTCTTCTCCTATCTCCCATCGCAATATATCCCATAGGCGGGTCCCCTCAAAGGCCAATTCTATCCTTCGTTCCCTTCTTAGAATTTCCCGCAGGGCATCCGGGTTCGTTTCAGTAACTGGTGGCAGGTCTACTGAGGGCCTTCCCCTTACTTCATTAATCGTTTGGTCCAATAGTTCTTGCGTAATGGGGTTTCCCGCTTCAAGCTCTGCCTCCAGGTAACTTAACAAGACCTCGGCATACCTGATGATCGGAATATTGCCACCATAATCATTGACCAGGTTTCCGCTAAATGATTCATCAAAATATTTTCTAAACCCAAACCCGGTACGGGTGGCCTGCTTGGAATAAGTCAATTGATCAACAGACTGGGTAGAATCGGGATGACAAACATATCTCCTGCCCCGAAAGGTGGATTCATTCCAAATGAAAGTATCCCTGAAACGCTGGTCCCGGTTGGCTCCCATATCCTCCTGAACGAATTTCGGGTCATCATAAGAAAACGGAGTTCCGTCATCAAAACCGTATTCTTCAGCCAGACTTCCCAGGGGATTAATGATATGCCATCCACTGGAAGCAGCAGGAAAGGCATGTTGCGGCATGGAATTAGGTGCCAGGCCCGATACGAATTGCACACTGAAAATATTTTCACGGCTGTCTTCATTTTCCGTGGTAAATAGGGGGCCATATTCCGTATCTATGATATTATCCCCATAATTAATGATTTCCTGGTACACTTCGGATGCCTCGTCAAATCTTTTCTCAGCCAGGTATAGCCTACCCAAAAAGGCCAGTGCAGCTTGTTTGCTTGCCCTTCCTATTTCAGAAGCTGTAATATCTGAGGATCTGGGCAGTCCATCTACTGCTTCTTCTAACTCCTGAATCGTAAAATCTACAATAACCGATTTACTTGATTTTTCCACATTGTTGGCCTCATCAGGTGTAAGGGTATTGGTAACCAGAGGCACATCTCCCCAAAACTGGGACAGATAAAAGTATTGGGTTGCCCTTAAAAAACGCGCTTCGCTTTTCATTCTCTGCTTGTTTTCTTCGGGCATGTTTACGTTATCTATGTTTTCCAGAAAATCATTGGTAATGGCTATCCTCCTGTAAGATCCCTGCCAATAACCGTTCACTACATTGTTGTTAGGCAACAAGGTACCATCTGTCAGGCGGTTATAGGTCGAATTATCTCCTCTCCTATCGTAGGCATTGTCCGTAGCGAATTCCAAAAAAACTATTCCACAGTAAGTCCACCAATCTGAGGGGACTACCTGGGTTCCATAATTGATATTACCCCTATACATTCCGGTCAATGCAATCAGGGCATTGGACTCTGAAGTCCAGAATGTGCCGCTGGCAAAGGCATCGGTGGGAAATTGTTCCAGTTTATCATCGCAGGAAATACCCGTAAGTAACAGGAACATGACTAGCAATGGCTTATATATCATTTTCATAAGAATATTCCTTTTATTTATTGAATTCATTTGTACTTAAAATCTGGCATTTACACCCAGGGTATAGGTAGCCAAAATGGGATAATAGGCCCCACCCGTATTGATTTCAGGATCCCAACCTTCTGCATAGGAAGTGAATGAAAGTACATTCTCTCCACTTAAATAGAGCCTTAAGTTTTGAAGTCCAATCCTTTCAAGTACAGTTGCGGGCAGTGTATATCCCAGCTGAAGGTTTTTTACCCTGAGGTAAGAAGCATTTGTTACCCAAAAATCGGAAATGACGGTATTGGGAGTTCCGCTATTGGTAATGACCTCCAGTCGGGGATAAGCCGGGTACCGTTCGGGACTGTCCGGGTTAAACCTGCCATCCATCTGCCATTTCTGGATATTGCCCAGATTAAAAAATGCCCAACCGGCGTAGTTATTTAAAAACCCACTTACACCAGCCACACCTTGTAAGAAGACGGATATGTCAAATCCCTTGTACCTGGATCCAAAATTCAATCCATAAGTATACTTCGGAATCCTGCTTCCTAAAAAGGTCCTGTCATAGGTGGGATCCACCCTTCCATCAGGTACCCCGTCGGGACCACTGATATCCTTGTATCGGACATCACCTGCCCGGGGATTGGGTGTGATGGCAGATTGATTGGGCCAACCGGATATATCCTCCTCATTTAAAAAAACACCGTCCGATTCATATCCGTAATACATTTCCATTGGGAAACCTAAAAACAAGGAAGACCCATTTCCTACCATTCCATTGGGCTGTTCCACATTTCCCAGGCCTAAAGTAACCACCTCATTATTGATGATGGAAAAATTTCCTGAAACATTGTATTGAAATTCATTGATTTGGTTTCTATACCCAAAATCGAATTCCCAGCCTTTATTTCTAGCTGCTCCTGTATTGATCTCTCCTATACCTACTCCTAAAATGGACGATACACTTGCAGTAGGTTGGAAAAGGATATCTGTGGTATTCCGATTAAAATAGGTAAAATTAAATGATAATTTACCTTCTAAAAAGCTCGTTTCAGCTCCAAAATCCAAAGTTTCGGTAGATTCCCAACGTATATTGGCATCCCTGTAATCTGAATAGGCCGCGCCCGTGGAAATACTTCCACCAAATGGATAATTCCTACCGGAGTTAAGTACGGTTTGGTAGGGGTAGTTTCCAATATTCTGGTTTCCCAGAATTCCCCAGGAGGCCTTTAA
Source organism: Cyclobacterium sp. SYSU L10401 (assembly GCF_010993705.1). Lineage (GTDB taxonomy): Bacteria > Bacteroidota > Bacteroidia > Cytophagales > Cyclobacteriaceae > Cyclobacterium. The sequence continues at coordinate 24,870 of NZ_WOFO01000004.1, forward strand.
TTTAAAATCTGAAAGCCAGCTCCAGTTCTCCAGGAAAAGTTCGTCTGAGAGTCTCCAGCCCAGTGCCATGGAAGGAAATAGTGCGTATTTATTATTTTCAGGGAATCTGGAAGAACCATCATACCTCAAAGTGGTTTCAAACAGGTATTTTTCATCATGGTTGAATTTCACCCTTGAAATAAGGGATTGAATGGCCCATTCCTCATCAAAACCGCCTACTCTCTGATTATCCGCCCCTCCCATACCGATTACTGTGTAATCATTGCTGGGGAAATCCTGCCGGTAGCCGTTGAAATAGGTATTGATTTGGTTTTCGAAGGTATAGCCCAACAAGAAATCCAAATTGTTTTTATTGAAACTTTTTGAATATTCTCCGATTAACTGGGCTGTCTTGAATATTTCCTTATTGCTGAATTGGTTCAGGTAGGATTGTGCATGAAAAACATCATCATTCAACCGCTGAGAGGCCAGGTAAGAGCGCTGCTCCAATAAAAATGAATTATAACCCCCAATAGCCGAAAAAACCAGGCCGTCTATCGGCTTCCAATCCAATTTCATGTTTATTCCAGTTCGCGTTCTGGGATTGGTCAGGTAGGAATCGGAATGCAACCACGATACGGGAGTTCCTCCACTTTCCGGGCCAATGCCAAAATCCCCATTTGATGCTTGCCCCAGATACACAGCAGGGTACCTGATGGCGTTTTGAATCAGCTGGTCACTAAGTTCACCTCCTTTATTGGCGGTGGCCTGGGGCTCATTGCGTTCTTCTATGGATCCAAATAATCTGGTGGTCAATGTAAAATTTTCTCCCAACTTATTTTCAAGATTCAGCCTCAGATTATACCTGTTGTAGTTATTTTTCGGTACAATTCCTTCCTGACTTAATATACCTCCTGAAAGAAAATATTTGTTGTTTTCGTCTCCTCCGTTCAGGGTTAGGGTATGGCCGGTCTGTATGCCATCTCCGGCAAACACATGGTCCAAAAACCGGGTATTGGGATAATTATCCGGGTCAGATTGTGACCGGTAGTTGGCTATGTCCTCTTCTGTAAAACTATTGCTTCCTGAGGCGATATTGTACATGGCAGCATAATCCCAGGAATCTACAAACTGAGGTAGCTGAGTCGGCTGATTAAAGCCCACATAGCCATTGTAGCTTACCGTCATTTTTTTATCAGACCCATTTTTGGTGGTTACCAGGATAACCCCATTGGCAGCCCTTGCCCCATAAATCGCAGCGGAGGAAGCATCTTTTAGAACAGAAATGGACTGTACATCATCAGGGTTGATATCATTCATATTTCCCGGAATACCGTCAATCAAAATCAATGCATTCGGAGTGGCTCCAAAGGAACCTACCCCTCTGATCCTAATATTGCCGCCACTCTGGCCAGGCCTGCCAGACCTTTGAATAACCGTCACCCCGGGCATTTGTCCTGTGATGGCCTGCGAAAGCTGCTGAACCGGGCGATTCTCAATATTTTCAGCGGTTATCTGTGAAACAGAACCGATGACGTTCACCTTTTTCTGGGTTCCATAACCCACTACTACCACTTCTTCCAATGATGACTGATCTTCGGTTAAGGTAATGGTCAGGCTGGTTTGATTGCCTACGGTTACCCGCTGGGATTCATATCCTATAAAGGAAAAAAGTAGCACTGATCCCTCCGCTGCCTCGATGGAAAAATTGCCATCAATATCGGTAGCTGTCCCTGTGGAAGTTCCCTCCAGCAGCACAGTAGCTCCGGGTATGGGGCTACCATCCTGGTCTACGACTTTCCCGGTAATTTCTATAAAATCCATCTCAATGGTGACTTCCTGGCCTTGGTTTAAGGACTTGGAGCCCCCGACATAAATGGAATTGTTGACTTGCCTGAATTTCAATCTGGAGGATTGGGCTACCTGAATCAGGATGTCATTGACAGATTGCCTTCCAGCCTTCAGGCTTACCGGACCCCTGCCAGCTAGCAAATCGTCCGGGAAAATGAATACATAATCTGTTTTGGATTCCAGGATTTGAAAAACTTCCTTTAAACTCCACTCCTTATCGCCCATACGAAGGAAGGTCTCATCAATCGGCTTGATCTGGGCCTCGGAATCATTGGCAAGCAAGGTAGTCAGAAACATACATTGCAGTATACAGCCGTAAAACAGGTTTTTGGATACCATCTTTATTAGGTATAGTATTTTTCTTTTCATAATTTTAGGTGTTTTATTGAATTGATTTCTTTAAAGCGGGCAGGGTAAAATGTTTCATTTGGCGATGGGAATTTTATCCTGCTTTTTGTTTTATCTCATAGGCAATCAGAATTTTATCAGTACATTTTTTTGATTGATTTGGTATTCAAATCCGAGGGAAAAACTCAAACCTGTCAATAGGTCTTCCAGACTTTCATTATTGAATAAACCGGTGACTTTTCTATTATCAAAGGCTTCCGTTTCGAATCGGACGCCATACCAATCTTCAAGAGATTCAAGGATTTCCCTGAAGGGTTTGCTCTGAAACCTAATCTTTCCTTCCTTCCATAACGTAATTTGAACCGGGTCAAATTTTTCTTTGGTCAAACTGGAAGCCATGTCGGGCTGCTCTGAGGCCATCTCTCCCGGAAAAAGAGAAATTACCTGAGCATCTTTGGCTACATTGACCCTTCCTTCTGTTAAAGAAATTTTAATGCCTTCCGCTCTGGAATAAGCATTAAAAGCCGTACCAAGGGCAGTAGTTATCACAGCTCCCGTTTTTACGATAAAGGGCTTTTCTTTATCCGGAGCTACTGAAAAAAATGCTTCACCCTCTAAGGTTATTTCCCTGTTGCTGGCCCCGAAATCGGAATAAAAAGTGATGGTGGAAAGGGAGTTGACCACCACTTCAGACTTATCAGGGAGCAACAGTCGTAACTTCTCCCCTGCCGCTGTGCTTTTCTCAATTTTCGTTGGGGAAACCTCAGCCAAGGTGGGTTCACCCTTCGTTGAAAAACCCAACTCATAAAGAAAATAAACGGAAAAAAGCAACAATAAAAATGTCGCAGCCACCTTTCCAAATTTCAGCAATTGATAAAAAACTGCTTCCCTATTATGCCCCTCATCATTTTTCAGTGTGGCTTTGTGAATTTGATCCAGTAATTGTTGCTGCCTGGATTGACTCACATTCGCAGGCTTCCCGGATTGCCAGTCCTTTTCAAGCAGGTCCAAAAAATCATTTTCAGAACCGTTTTTTTTCAGCCAATCCATCACCTCCCTATTTTCTTTAGGTGTGCTAAGGTTATTTAAAAATCTTATTAGCTTTCTTTCCTTCAAAATATCATTTCATTTTAAGCAATACACCTGACACCAACTTATTACTTAAAAAAATCTAAAAAAATTTTATTCTGCCAGAGTCAGGCAATTATTTTATGTGCCATTTAGGCCTTACGGCAAGATTTCTTATGGTTTTCCGAAAATAGGCTTGTCCCCTGAGTCCCGTATCGATATACCCAATATTAAAGGCAAAAAAACACAGAAGGCTGAATTTCAAATGTTTTTAATCGAAACAAATAAGCGAATTCGTATTCCCGAATTGGGTTAATATCGGTTCGATACTATTCAGGTTTTTGCCAGGGAGTCTTGCCTCCTTCCTGAATATGGGACATCAACAAGGCATTTAATTTTTGATAAGTTTTCTGATTTTGCTCTATTACATTATTTTCCTCCTTCGGGTCTTCCTTAAGATTATATAACTCCATCGGCTGGTAAGGGTCGTTTTGGAGCAATTTCCAATCGCCCAGTCTAAGGGCATGGTAAGCTTTTCCGCCATATCGGGTTCCTCCTTCTCTTCTGACAAAATAAAGGGGTCTTTCTTTTTCCTCCATTATTTGACCCATAAGGGTCGGTAAAAAACTTCTGCCATTAACCCCATGTTCCAATTCAACACCTGCTATATCCGCAAGGGTAGGATAAATATCCATTGACAGATTAACCTGTTCCGAAACAGACCCAGGCTCAATTACTTCAGGCCAGGAAATAACTGTAGGTACTCTTAATCCCCCTTCATACATGCTTTGTTTCCCATCTCTAATTGGGCCATTATTGGCCAAAGACGGTAAATGTCCCCCATTATCACTTGTAAAAATAATCAGGGTATTCTCATACTGGCCGGTCTCCTTTAGCGCTTCCACTACTTTTCCTATACCATTGTCCATGTGTTCAATAAAGGCAACCAATTCGGCTCTTGTATCATGAATGCCTGGTTCTCTATCTTTTACTTTTTTTAACCACTCTTCCGGAGGCTGAACAGGAAAATGAGGGGCATTATAGGCCAGGTAAAGAAAAAATGGATCCTTACTTTCCTTGCGAGATTTGATGTATTCCACAGACCATTGGGTAAACAGATCAGTTGCATGTCCCTCCGGATCAATAATCTCTTCGTTAAGGCGCATGTAATTTCTCCCATGCCTTCTATGGGCCCAGTAATCGTCCATCATGTCTTCCAACCAGCCATGAAAATAGTCAAATCCATGTTCATTGGGAAGGTTGGGAGTTTCAAACCCTAAATTCCATTTTCCGATGTGCGCCGTATGGTAATCTGCTCTTTTGAGCATGGCTGGCATCAGCAGGCTTGCAGGGTCCAAATATCCCCAGTTGTTATCCGGCGTAGATCTTATCAATCCAGGAACCCCAACATGATCCGGATAACGGCCTGACATCAAAGAAGCCCTGGTGGGGGCACAGACTGGAGAATTGGTATAGAAAAAGTCCATGCGCATACCGTCGTTTCTTATGTCATCTATATGAGGGGTACGAATGTCTTTTGTACCATAATAAGACACATCATGGTACCCTTGATCGTCTGTAAATATGAATAAGATATTGGGTTTCTCTACCTGGGTATCTGATTGGCCAAAAACCTCCATGACATGAAATAATAAGCAGAAAACCGATATAATACCTAAGTTTTGGTGTATCATCAAGAATTGTTTGTTTTACTAAATTTATTCTTCCGGCCAGGAGAACGCTCTCCAGTCGACGGCTTCTTTTACATTTCATGATGCTATTCGGCAATGGTATAATCTTACTTTACCAAATGCATTTTTGAGAGGTATGGATCCAGTAGTAAATACCTACCCTGACTGAAGACCGCCCTGTAATCAATGATACCCTGCATGGCGAATAGACCGCAGAACCGGCATAGAAATCGGTAAACCTCATTTCTTCGGCGGCAAAGCGATCCAAATTTGGGGTTTGGACCTGGGTACTCCCATAACAACTCAGGTCCCGGTATCCCAGGTCATCCGCCAGTAGAATTACAATATTTGGTAGATGCGTGCTTCGACAATAAGTAGTGGTGATTCCTGTAAACAAAATCAGTATAGAAAATAATTCAAATTTACGCTTCATCACGAACTATAAATATTAATAAGGTTTAAAATCAAGATTTAACCGGCAATTAAAACCAGGATCAGTGGTCCGTACAGTGAAGCTCTTTGGGTCAACTCCCCCTTCAAAAACTTGGTTGCCAGATAAACATGGTGTTCTACTGTCCTTTTAGATAGGCTCAATCGGGAGGCGATTTCATCATGGCTCAGGCCTTCTATTTTGCTTAAAACAAAAACTTTTTGTTGGGTTTTGGGTAGGTTTTTGATAAGTGCCGTGGCAGTATTTTCCAGTTCTTTATAGGTTATATTTTCGAAGACATCCTCTGAACTGACGAAATACCTCTCTGGAATTTCTTCTATGGTGCAATTTTTCTTTTGATTCCTAAGCTTATTAAGTAGTTGATTTTTAACAGACTGAAACAAATAAGATTTGAAGTTTTGATTTTCATTCAGGCTACTTCTTTTTTCCCATATTTTGATAAAAATTACCTGTACCGTTTCTTCAGCCTCTAATTCGTCGCTAATGTAACGGTAAGCAAATCCGAGTAGCCTGGGAAGGTAGCGGTAATACAATTCATCAAAGGCCTTCATATCCCCCTGTCTAAGGGAACATACCAAGTCCTTCTCACTTTTGTTAATAAGTGGTCTCAAAATCAGGGTTTAGGTTAATTGATGGCAAACACTTCAAATAAACTATAACAGAAAGATAGTTATTTTACCCAATTTGGTTTAATAGGATTCAATTACAATTATCCAATTTATAAAAAATAACTGAATAAAATAATAACTCCTTTAAAATCTAGGGATGAGTAATTCTACTCCACGGAAAATGGACGCTTGCCCAATTCAATGCAACGGAAGGTTAACCGAATGTAACCAATATGCATAATGGCATGCTGTTCTTTAATGCTTGGATACAGTTCATTTCGATAAAAGCATGTTATGTACTTTATTCTTACCAACTGATCATCTAAATACCTTGATCAAATGATAGGTAACTTTCCAGTAGGTCCCTCATTTACTTTATGGAAAAATAGCCGTATTCCAGGGGAAAAAAATATTGATTATCACCACCTTACTGAAATAATTAGAAGGTAGTTTATTTTAAAACAAAATACCGATACCCACGCTCTGGTATGGTGACCTCAAGCGGAAGGCTAAATTCACGGCCTACAGCCAGGGTCTGTGATTTTCCCCATTGATCTTCCAACACTACCTCTTCATGCAGGCCGGTATAGTATGCCGGAACATTTATGGTGCGCGTAATTTCCTCACTTAAGGGATTGTAAAGCATGAGCAAGCCCTTTTCTTCTCCCCTCGGGTTTACATGCAAAATACCGTCCCAATCGCGGCCATCTGGCCGTCGAAGATGGATGATATCTGCATCCAGCACTTCCCGGTGTTTTTTATAAAAGCCCACCCATTTTTCTACCAATGCCTTGGTTTCGGGCGCATCGTACAATTGCGGCCCCCGGTAGCAGGCCTGTACGCCTGCACCGAATAGGTTGGCCAGGCGCTGCTCGTAATGGGGCAGGTGCGCTTTTAATGGTTCGATCGTAGCTGCTTCTCCTCCCCCATGGTATTGTACCAGCGGTACAAACATCCACCCCATGGAGGGAGTCTTGGACCAGGTACCATCGTATATATTTTGGCGTTCGATGATTTCCTGCTGAGCACGGGGCAGCGACCAATTGGTCTCGCGGTAACCCATCCCGGTTTTGTTGCTCCCCGCCAGAAAATAATAATCCGGTACATTCAGGTAAATCCCTTTGGAACGGGCCCACTGGTAAAATTCAGCAATCCGCCGGTACTGGTTCCATTGCGAATCGGCCAATCCCTTGTGTCCGGGGTGATCAGTTGCCGCACACACATCGCCCGGATAAGAGCCGTCATGCTCCAGGATATCGAGTCCGGTTGTGCTGTATAAATTATAAAGGGTTTCAAAATAATCGTGTCCCCATTCACTTTCCAGGCAGGGCGAATTGCCAAAACGGGGAGTCATCCCCTCGGGCATCACCACGTCGTTTCCACCGCCAACACGGCGACTGGCCAGCAAAGAATAACCGCCCAGGGCGATCCCCTTTGAATGGGCGTAGTCGGCAAGGCCCTTCATGCGATCCAGGTTTTCCCTGCTTGCATCTTCGGCATTGAATCCGCTTCCAAAGGTCATGATCACCATTTCAAACCCCACTTCAGCACTTTGGTCTATGGCTTTTTTCACCGCCTCTGTATCCGCAGACCGTACATGCATCAATATGGGGTTTTCGGTCACCCAGGGAGCAAGGGAACGCATCATCCGCCGGTGCTCAAGCCCTTTTCGTTCCCGATCCCAACTATCGTGAAGCAATTCCCATACCCGATAGGAGGAAAAGGAAGCCCCCGGCTGGAGCTCCTGCTCCGGGCCGTACTTGGGCGAAACTTCCAGCAAAACGGGCATGGTACGTTCGTAGTTGACCTGGGTTTTGTACAGGGGATCCGGTTTCCAGGCAATGCTGGAACGCAAGACATTTTCGGAAGTCATTCCGCCAAAATTGTAATCGGTTTCGATCGTCAAATTGGGAAGCTGCCACTGCTCCCGGCTATCAACGGTGCTTTCGGGTTCCATCACTGCCAGGATTTCACTGGTAAAGGAATTGACAGTTACCGGCTGGTCGGAATTATTTTCAACAGTCACCCATTTGCTAAACACCGGGAGGCCGTCGTACAATTCGTAATGCACGTTCACGGTAATATCCAACAGGTAGCGGTAGGATGCCAGGTCGGCAGCTTTTGCATCGGGAGAAATTTCCCCCAGCATGGAAAACACTTCGATTTTACTGCGCCCGAATTCCCCCTTTTCGGTGTGGTCCTTATCGGTGCCCGATGCATCCGTTTTGCCAATGCGGACTGTTTGCGGAGCTTGCTGAATTGGGACCGCAGCCACTGGCTGCCAGTCGTGTTTGTCGTAAGACCAGGAGGCCAACAGCTTCCCCTCCCCTAATTCCATCCTCAGCCAGACCGGTTTCCCGCCTTCCAGGCCTGGCATGCGTTGTTCCTGCTGCCCATCGTAAAACCCGATCTCCTGGTTACCAGGACGAAGGTTGAGTTTGATCACCTTGTCGGAAAACACCAGTCCGAGCCCCGGCCCCCAACTGCTACTCTGGTCCGTGCCTGGATCAATTTTAGCCAGAAAAACACTGGCATCCGGAAGCACCGGCTGCTCGGCATACACCGCGGTATTGGCCAATGCCATGATTTCACCCGCCTTTCCTTCGTTGATAAAGGAATTTCGTTCATGGGCAGCCGATTCAACCCGCTTCCAATTTTCGTGTAAGGTGGCAAAAGCATCCTCAAACAGGATTTTGCGGCTTTCGTCCGTGATCATTCGATCCGAGAGCTCCTGTATTGCCTCCTCGTCCAATTGGTAGCTAAAAACAAGTTCCTTTCCGGGTGCAGGCCAGGGCATGTCTTTGGGCATCCATTCGGCTCGCTTCTTCCAGGCAAAACGGGCTTTGGTGTTTTCCACGGTATGAGCTGCCAGTTTGAAGGACCCCGGATTAGCTTTCATGGAAGCGATCCATTCCGGCAGCAAATAATTGTGAATGGGTTGGCCGGTAAGACCACCTACTTCAAACCGAATCCCATCCAATTGAATTTCCGCTTCTGGTCGCACGGAGCGCAAAAAGGACTCCCTGGTTTGCAGTTGTTCCAGTCCGATGGTAGCTCCGTTCGGCGCGGTGGCAAAGGTACGGCTCACCAGACCATTGCTCAGCACCAGGTGTCCTTCTTTGTTGGCCTGCACCCTGGCAGGCTGATTGGACCGGTAGAGGAGCCAGTCATTTCCAGAAGACAAATGATCATTTCTAACTTCTGCGACACCCTTTTGTGCCTGGGTATTCAAGTGGATCGCAAGGAAAACGTAAATCAGAACGTATATTTTCTTCATGGGTAAGCGATTAAATGCATTTAGGATTTCTTTCAGCTAAAAAAGATTCCCGGGCAAACTACCACGCACTGACTACCTATCCTAATGTATCCATGTCCCACACTTAGAAGCTGATCGGTCCCAATGGATCATTTAAAGTCTGTTGCTGCATCGCCAGCAAGGTCAGCAACTGCTGCTTTACCCCCTGATACGTCGGATCGGTCGAACGGTCCCTCAGTTCTGCCGGGTCTTTTTCCAGGTCAAATAACAAAATTTTATTCAATTTCGGGTAAAAAATCAATTTATATTGGTCGGTCCGTACCATCCGTTGGAGGTTAAGATAGGAACTGTATATGCTGGGATAGGCACTTGGCGCATCGTCCTTAATATAAGGTATGAGGCTGTTAAACACGGTAGTTTCGGGTTTTTCTATCCCGGCCAGGTCCATCATGGTGGCACTGACATCCTGCAGGTAGACCTGCTGATGGTACTTTTTGCCTTTTGGAATGCCCGGACCCAGGATGGTCAATGGTGCTCTCACACTATGGTCAAACATGTTTTGTTTACCCATCAAGCCGTGGTGGCCCACCGCCAGGCCATGATCGGCAGTGAAGATGATGTAGGTGTTTTCCATTTTGCCTGTTTCCTCCAGGGCATCCAGAATTTTACCAATCTGGGCATCCATATGACTGATGATGGCGTAGTATTCCTGAATGTTCTTCCGAACCGAATAAGCGGTACGGGGAAAGGGAGCCAGGGCTTCATCACGCAGGTTCTCGCTGAGTCCTATGCTGTCTTTATAAGGATACATATCCATGTGGCTGGGTGGTAAGGCAATGCTTTCGACCGGATACAGGTCCACAAATTCCTTTGGTGCCTGCCGGGGGTCGTGTGGCGCATTAAAGGCCAGGTACATCATAAAGGGAGATTCACTTTTGCCTGCCTGATCCAGAAACCCACGGGCATCCTCTGCGAGAACCTCCGACCAGTGCTTACCGCCTTTCCAAAATCCTTCAAAGCTTTGGTCCCAGGGCTGCCAGGTGGTATCTGCCTTGCTTTTGGGGCGGTTGTAGCCCTCAGGGGTTTGATTGGGCATGCCCGGTCGTACGTGTACCACGTTCTGGAAAACGCTTTCAGCATCTGCTTTTACATGCCACTTTCCGGTCATATAGGTTTCGTAGCCAGCTTTTTCCAGCAATTGGGGCCAAAACCTGCCGTCATCGGCCATTTGTTGAAAGTTTTTCTCCTGCTCCCGGGCATCCCATACCGAAAGCCCACTGATCATCATGGCCCGGCTGGCCACACAGACCGCACCGTTCCAGGCACCCATGTTATAGGCATGCGTAAAAGTAGAACCATTGTTTACCAAGCGGTCCAGGTTGGGCGTAAGCACCTCAGGATGTCCGAGCGCACCGATCAGGTCATAGCGTTGGTCATCCGAAAAGATAAATAGGAAATTGGGTTTTTCATCGCTGGCTTGTTGGGCCTGAGCAAGTCCGGTCAGTAACAGGGTAATCCCTAGAAAGAGAATTTTAATTTTCATATTTAGGTTATTTTTTAGAAGTTCTATTGGTAATCCATTCCCTGATTACTTTCCTCGCAGGAAATCAGCCAATTTTCAAGCTCTTGAGACAATTCCGCTGTTTTTTGGGGATTGTCCAAAGCAATATCGGTAGATTCCGAAGGATCATTCAGCAAGTCAAATAAAGCGAAATTTTCTCCATTGTCCGCCGAATACAATTTGAATTGGTTGTCCATAATGGCCTGTTGTTTTTGAAACCGGAAAGCGATGGTGGATGCTCTCGTTTGCTTATTCTCTTGAATTAAGGGAAAAACATTGGCACCGTCCAGAGGTTTTACTCCATTTTGATTATCAATGCCCAATATACCCAATAGGGTTGGGAAAATATCACTGGTGGAAACGGGTAAATTGGTTTTCTTTCCCGCCTCAATTTTTGCTGGCCATTCGATCAGTGCCGGAACGCGGATACCCCCCTCGTACAGGCTTCTTTTTCTTCCACGAAACGGTCCGGCTGAGCCCTGGGTCCGGTTGATTTGTTCCGGACCTTCGGGTCCATTGTCGCTGCAAAAAAGAATAATGGTATTCTCTGCCAGTCCTTTCTCCCGAAGGAAATTCCTCAACCTACCAATTTGTTCGTCCATAGCAGTGATGCTGCCATAATAGTGTTGCTTGTCTTCAGAAAAATCAGCATACAAACTACGGTAAGCAGGCCCTGCCACTACGGGAAGGTGGGGCGTATGAAACCAGATAACGGATAGAAAGGCCTGGTTGGATTCAGCCGCCTGATCGATAAAAGGGATTACCCGGTCCATGATGATTCGGGAGTCATCTCCGGAAAGGTTATCCGTAAACTTTTCATCCTCCCCTGTCCAATAAAAAGTGCCAAAGTGTTCTCCGGGAACCCGATTGCCTATATCCTGCGCACTGGGGTCAGGCGTAACCATGGGATCCCAGGTAGGTACTTTGGACTCGGTGGAGAAACTGACATCAAAACCATTTTCCCAGGGCGGGGAATAATGGGCCGCTCCCCTGGGGCCTCCCCGATTGGCATCTTTTTCCGTCACCGTCAAGGTTCCCAGATGCCATTTTCCGAAGTGCCCGGTGGTATACCCTTGGTTTTTTACCAGTTCAGCAAGGGTAATTTCCTCCGGTTTCATGTGACCGGTATTGGCATGGGTAATGCCGTACCTTTCCGGATGCCTGCCGGTAAGGAAACTTCCCCGGGTGGGGGAGCAAACGGCAGAAGCGGCATAAAACCGATTCAGCTTTAGCCCATTCTGAGCCATTTGGTCCAGTTCAGGGGTCTGCAGGTACCGATTTCCATTAAACCCCACGTCACCCCAGCCCAGGTCATCAGCCATGATCAGGATGATGTTGGGGGAATCTGGGGTTTGGCCAAAAGAACCAATGCTATTAAAACAAATAATGAAGAAAGTATAAATTACTACTTCCAGGTATCTCATATATATTACTTCTTTTCAATTATTCTAAATTGTTTGATCTTCGATACTCCTAATTTACTGTTTTTCAGGATAACGGATCACTTCTACATCATTTTGCTGGATGGGTCCAGGAGAGCTTCTACCTTCCGTTATGAGTTTTTCCAGAAGTTCTTCCATCTGTTTTACCCGCTCGGGTTCCTGGCCGGCCATATTTTGGGTTTCACCGGGATCAGCAGCCAGGTTGTAGAGTTGTACCGGTAGGTCGCTTTCCCCGGGTGTCCAACCACCTGAACCTGGACCAGCAATGTATTTCCAGTTCCCATAGCGCAGACCGGGTAAACCACTTAACGAAGTGCTTACAGCATTTTCCCGGACAGGCTTATTGCTTCCCTCAAATAATGGGAGTAAACTGAAACTGTCCTCCCCTGCATCTTCAGGAAGCTTGATTCCGATGATCTCGGCCAAAGTTGCCATGAGGTCTGTTTGGTGAACCAATTGATCGGAGACACTTCCCGGCTGAACCTTTTTTGGCCATCGGACGATAAAAGGAACTCGATGTCCGCCCTCCAGAGCATCTGACTTATATCTGCGAAAGGGTCCACTCGGGAAATGTCCCATATCCACCAAATCCCCCACCGCATGCATCCGGTCATGGGAGTAACGGGGATCTGCGCTAACTCCGGTGCCAACGTAAGGAGCGCATCCATTGTCGCTGGTAAAAATCACCAAGGTCTCCCCGACGATCCCGGCAGCTTCTATCGCCCGCATCACCTCACCGACTGCCGCGTCCGTTTGCATTACGAAATCAGCATAATCCCCCATTCCACTCCTACCTTTCCACTTCTCGGTCGGGGCAAGCGGGGTATGGGGTGAATTAAGTGCCAGGTAGAGAAGAAATGGACCCTCTTTTTGGTCATTAATCCATTCGACGGATTTTCGTACAAAGGCAGGCAATACCTGTTCGGATTCGAAATTTGGGGCTGCAGGTCCTCGACGCCGCTCCTCATTACCTCTGATCAGCAGAAGTGATTTTTCAGCGGTAGGCAATTCCGTGAAGCGGTCGTTTTCGATAAACGCATAAGGTGGCATGTCCAAAGAGGCACTGATGCCGAAGAAATAATCAAAACCGATCGTTGTGGGACCTTCTTCGATGCTTCCTTCCGTTATTGGATCGGGCATTATCATGCCCAAATGCCATTTGCCGATACAGGCCGTTTCATAACCGCATTTCCGGACCAGGCTGGCCAGAGTCAGGCGGTCTGATGTGATGATCGGCTTGCCAAAACCATTCATCACTCCCTTTTGCAGCCGAGTACGCCAATGATAGCGCCCGGTGAGGATTGAATAGCGGGAAGGGGTGCAGACTGCAGAAGACGAGTGCCCATCTGTGAACCACATGCCCTGAGTCGCAAGAAGATCAATATGAGGAGTAGGTATTTTTCCCCTGTCCGGATTATAGTATTGAACGTCGCCGTAACCCAGGTCATCGGCATATATAATTACAATATTGGGTTTATCGTTTTGTCCCATGCAGGAAACGATGGTCAGAAGAAGGCATGCCGCCCCAGCACAATAATTTAATAAAATTGATTTAATCATAACACAATTTTTATAAAAAAGAGGTAATAATATCTTTCCTTCTCGACTCGGGAGTTATGTCTAAGCGGACAATCTTTCCTTCTTTTAAGCTACATTCAACGATAGTATTGCCTGGCGCATGCAATTTAAAATCTACATCCCAGGCTTTTGGCCAGGCCGGGAACAGCACAAGTTGGTCACCGATGGTCTGCATCAGCATTTCCTGAAGGCCAATCATACCCGATCCACCCCAGTTATGATCAGGTACCCAGTCATGTCCTGGGCCCCAGAAAGTGGGGAAACGGCGGGGACTGTCCTGTAGTTTTTTGGTGTTATAATCAGCGGCTTCCTGTGTCATGCCCATTCGGGCAAACTGAATTCCATCCTGATGCCAGCTCTGTACTTTACCCTTTCTGAAATCATCTGCTTTTTCATAGGCATTTTTGAAAAACGGAATCTCTTCATCGCCTAACTGAAATTGGTTAAAAGGGAAAAGTGGGTAAAACTGGGGAAGTTCCTGGTTGGATTCCCTGATCCAGCTTTTTGCCGGTTTAATCACTTTCAACCCGTCAATTTCCTCATAATCAAAATCAGGAACGCTGCTCAAGAATTCACGATAGTATTTTTTTCTTTCCTCCGACAGGTACTTTTCATCCAATTCAAGCAGTCCGTTTAAACAAGCCTTGAGTCCGGAAAGTACATCAGCCGGGTTTTCTGCCCCGCGATAAGATTCACATGAAGTCGAAGGATAAATGACTAGTTTGCCGTCTTTATCCAGCTCTTTTCCGTTGCGCATTTTCTGGCGTGTACGGTAATGTTCGTCAAAAAATATTAGCGACTGCTCGATGAAAGGCATGTATTCAGAAACATCATTACCTGTAAAACGGTGATATTCCAGAATCATATATGAATGTTCAATCTGTGACTCCCAGTGGTATGCAATGGCACCATTCGCCATCACTCCTTTTTCTACAGGGTCATTAAAACCGGTGGCTGCATTGGCGCGCGGGTCGCCAAAAGGTATCTCTTCACCCCGTATACGGTAATTCTGTTCATTTTGCCAGCCCCAGCCGTCACCAAACGCAATTCCCGGAACACTTGTATATTCGCAATAAACCGCACCTTCGTGCCCAAAATGTTTTTTCACCCTGGCCTTTGCGCCCGGCAATCCTTTCCGATACAGTTCAAATTGGGGTAAGATGGCATCAAAATCACCTGACTTTAACATCGGCCAGTACAAAAGCCGCTGGTTTTGTGCCGTAAAGACGGCCCCACCCCATTGTCGCCAGTCCGGATCGTGTACCTTCGCTGAATCTACCAGAACCGCATCGTAGGTTAAGTTACCACCGTTAAATTTGGTAGGATATTTCCCAAAAACGTTTCCGCCGAGCTGGTAACGAAAGAGTTGATAGTTTCGCCCCATTTGCCAAACTGGATTTTCTTGATCAGGATTATCGGGTTGAATATAAATGTAACTTCGATTCCAGAAATCGCTCCACCAGTTAACCGCTTTTTTGAATGCTTTCTCCGGTGCCTGTACAGACAGATCTGCCGTTTTTAATAACCCATCTTTCCAGTCTTCAATTTTCTCCGCTTTTTCAATGTGAGTAGCGATACGAATTTGGTATCTGTTTCGCGGTGATTCACTTTTCAGTTTCCAAGACTTATAAGGTGTCCCCTGATAAACTCCATCCTCTATCCCATCAAAAACTAAACCCTGGCCTGATAATAATCCGCCAAAAGTCAACTTTTCTAAGTCATCATTTATTTCATTAGCGAATTCTTCAAGTTCCTGCAATTTGATATAAACTTCAGGAACCAGTTTTTCTTTTGGGTTTCGGTGATAGAATAAAATCCCATCATCATTTTGCGCAATGATGTCTTTTGAACGGATTACCTTACCTGGATAACCTTCCAGACCAAATGCCCCAAAACGGCCTTTTCCGAAGGCCAATTCCTTATCTTCCGTACGCCAGCTTTCGTAAGCAACATTAACATCCACTTTTTTCGCCGATTCTATCTCCACATGAACAACCGGACTAAATACATCCGTCCAAAGTTTGATCTTGGTATTATCCAGTTCATCACTTTCCGATTCAATTTCAATGTAACCATCTTGAAGTTTTAGTTCTTGTTGAAATGAATTGCCTTTAGCGAACGGATTTGGATTAATCTGAACACGGAACCGACCCAGTTTCAGGTATTCTCCGTTTTCACTCAGGCTGCCGCTTCTTTGAACGTAGAAAAGCAAATCCCCATTTTCCACCCACACATTACAACCGATATCTCCTCCGACCAGCGGCATGGATTCGGAAGCATTTTTACTTTGGGTATTCCAGGTGATCGTGTAGGGATTCGGAATTTGTTTCCATTCCGTTTCAGGACTGCAAGCCATGTTAAAAGTAAGATATCCCAGACTCAGTAATACGAAAACGAAAGGAGCCCTTCTTTTAAAAAACAGGGAAATGATATTCTCATTATTCATGACTTTTATATACTTATGGTGCTTTAAATTTTGAAAATTGATTATTATCTCCAGCTATCAGGATTTCATTACTGTATCCCTTCCGTTTTTGGCGGGTTAAAAGGCTTGTAAGTTCATTGATTTTCTTGGGATTATCCAGTACCAGGTTGACTGATTCGTTGGGGTCATTTTTGAGATCATACAACTCATTTTTTCCTACGGTTTGGTTTCCGTTCAATAATAATTTCCAATCTCCCTGTCGAATGGCAAAATCACCACCATAATTTTGCATGATTAATGAATTTCGAGCTTCCCGATCATCTTTGGCCGTAAATAGAAAATCATAACTGTCTTCCCCACTGCCATTTTTTACGGGTTCTCCAACAATTTTTGAAAAGGTGGTATAAAAATCGGTTTGGCATACCAGCCGATCCTCAACCGTGCCAGCTTGCAATTGATTAGGCCAGGAAACGATAAAAGGCACCCGGTGTCCTCCTTCATAAAGCCCTCCTTTGTAACCGCGGAGGTCCCCACAACTCTTATGGCCATAATCTTTACCATCGTCACTTACCCGCGTAGCCCCATTATCACTTGTAACGATTAGGATGGTATTATCTTCAATTCCTAACCTGGCCAATGTTTTCATGATTTCTCCGACACTCCAATCAAATTCAGCGACCATATCCCCCCTTTCACCGGCTTGGCTTTTCCCTTTGATAAAATCCGGAGGGGTGCAAGGTCTATGGGGAGAGACGGTAGGAAAATAAAGAAAAAAAGGCTCATCGGGATTTTCCGTATGAGCGGTGGTTATAAAATTCATGGCACTTTCGGTGAGATCAGGACCGACTTGCCTGTCGTCCCATCCGTCAACCATCCAACCCTCATGCACCTCTGAAGCGGATACCCCTTGCCAAAGTGGTACTTTTGCCTCTCTCCAAATATCTGGAATGCCCAAAGCAAAATCATTTTCAATAAAACAATGAGGTTCCATATTATGTCCCGCGGCAGAGACAAAGGAATAATCAAACCCCAAATAATTAGGCCCGTTATAAATGGGGGCAGAAAAATCGACATCCCTGGTCCCGTTCAATCCACTGAAATGGTAATCCTTTGGATTAACAAAAGAAATTTGGTCCTTTTGAAGAAAATTCATCCCTAAATGCCATTTCCCCACCACACCGGTTTTATATCCATGATTCTTGAGTAAGGAGGCAAGGGTCTCCCTCTCCAAAGGGATAAGCGGATCATCATAACCGGACCACAAAACCCCCTTTTTCAGGCGAGATCGCCAACAATACCGACCGGTCAAAATACCATATCGTGCCGGGGTACATACCGAGGCGGCAGCATGGGCATCCGTATACCTTACACCCCATTTACTTAATTCGTCCATATTGGGGGTCGGTATTTTGGATTCGGGATTATAACAGCCCGGATCGCCGTAGCCCATATCATCGGCCACGATCAATACAATGTTGGGCAAATTTCGGTTTTCAATTCCATCTGCCTTTTGACCTTGACATCCGATGATATGGATGCACAGTATTAAAAAGACCAGAAGATCATATTTCAAGTTCATGGATTTTGATTAATTTTCGTTGTAATTTACTAGGCATCACTGATTTATTTCAGGTTAACCTTTCCTCCCACAATCAAATATTTTTTTTGGAGTTGAATTCAAAAACATGGCTGTCCTCCACCGTGGAAATATCCATAAGTGCTGATTTCTCCTAAAAGTTAGGATCAATGCACCCGAGAAGTCCTTATTTCCGAAGATCCCAAATACATTGATCCACCGATACCAAGTCCGATATCATTAGAAATACCCAGGGTTTTGGGTCAATTCAGCTTCGGTATTGGTTTCAATCTCTCTAAAAGGAATCGGCCACAAATTTTGATGGTCTAAAATATTGTCGCCTGTCATGGTATTGTATCTTTTTACTCTATCAACCAATAAATTTAACCTCATGAGTGTGAGCAACCGCAATTCTTCCCAACACAATTCCCTGGCTCTTTCGTCTAGAATGTAATCGATATTCACCTCTGCAGCAGAAACAGGATTGGCATTCGATCTTTCCCTAACCACATTTATATCTGCCGCTGCACTGGCCATATCCCTTTTGCCCAAATGGGCTTCCGCTCTCAAAAGATAGGTTTCCGCTAAACGAAATATGTAATTATCTGTCATCATATCATTGGATTGGTTGTTCAAAAGTCCTGATTCTGCATTCAGTACAAACTCATCGGGGAAATTGTTGATGGGTGCAATTTTGGCAAAAATGACGTTCCACCAGCGATCCCAGATATTGGGGAAATTTGAAATGGCACCGCTTTCCACAATGTACTGCCCAAAATATTCGGAATTGGGATTGGTGGCTTTAATATCTCGAATAATGTTATGCTCTGAATTTCGGATATCATTGTCAAAATCACTTTCCCAAACCTCATCCATCAAAAAGGGAGTAGGTGCAAACCAGCCGATCCCTCTGCCTCCATACTGATTCATAGGCCCTGTAAACAAACTTACCCCATCGGGATCGGATAATTGCCAGTATAGGGGTACAAGAAATCTCGGCCAGCCTATGCTCGTTCCTCCTCCCTCTACCAAATATTCAAATTGGCTGACCCAAATCCCTTCCCGGTTACCGCTGGATCTATTTTGATTGTTCCTGCGGAACAGATCCCAATACACATCTCCCGGTTCATTCATTCTGGAACCAAACCTTTCTGTCATTAAGTGGAAATTTGGGTCGTCAATGACTCTGGTGGCTGCTGCTATTGCGTCATCCCAATTTTCTAAAATGACATATACTTCGGACATCAAGTGATCCGCGACAGCTTTGGATATACGGCCTTCTTGAGGAACTTCATTGATTCCAGGTAAATGGGTAGACGCAAAGGTTAAATCGCTAATAATCTGCTGAAAAACCTCTTCACGGCTGGCACGAACAAAGTCCCTTTTGGGTTCCTGGGTTTCTTCCAAAACGATGGGTACTCCCCCATACATTATACCTAAGGTTCGATAGGCAAATGCCCTGAAAAACATGGCTTCAGCTTTAAATTCATTGCGTTGCTCACTGCGAGTAAAAACCACACTTTCATCTTCGATCCTTTCTATGATCACATTGGCATCGAAAATAATCCGATACAAATTGGACCACATATTCTGGACTTGCCCAGTAACAGGTGTAAGCCTATCAGCGTAAAGATTCAATTGATGGGTTGGGTCAATAGCATCAACAGCCACATCGGTAGGATAAAACATGGATCTAACCGTTAGATCATTTACCTGATAAAGGTCATTGTGTACATTTTCATATAATCGGGCAATAGCTGCATTAAAATCACTGGGATTCGTAAAAGAATTGGCCGGTGAATAAAAATCAAGGGGCTTTTCCTCCAACCAACTATCGCTACAAGATGATGTAAATAAGAAGAAGGTTAATATATAAATATATTTTATTTTCATGACAAATAATGGTTAAAATTGAACATTCAATCCCAAGGTAAAGGTCCTCATAACTGGTAGTCCTGCCACCAGCCCTGTTCCGGTTTCGGGATCCCATCCCTCCCAATTGGTCAGGGTAATCAGGTTTTTGGCACTTAGATTTACCTTCAGATTACTGACTTTCCATTTTTCGAGGAATCCAGGGTCAAAAGAATAGGCCAATGAAATATCTTGGAGTCTTATAAAACTTCTTTGGTCATAAGGTCTAGCTTCGAAACTTGATGGCGTATCCAATCTTCTGTATTTTGCATTGGGGTTTTCAGGCATCCAATAATCAAAAGGCATGGCATTGGAGTAGGTAAGTTGATCCCTTTTGAAAAAGGCTCCTGAAGCGTAGGGACTTCCGTCGGCATAATAGAAATCACTCCCCCCCTGAATGGAATTGATAAACACATAAAGGGATAGATTTTTATACTTTAGGGTATTTCCAATCCCAAACCGATAGGAGGGGTCCCGGTATCCAAGGATTTTCCTGTCATTCGGTGTAATGATACCATCATCATCCACATCATTTAACTTATAAGTTCCTGGAAAAAATCCTTGTGGGACTTCATCTTCCAGCTGCCACATACCGACCACCTCGTAATCAAAAACAACATTCTGAGGTTCTCCAATAAAAAGTTGGTTGGTAACAATATCATCTTCCACTCCATCATTATCATTGTCTACTCCTAAAATAGACTTAATTTGGTTTCTATTTCTGGTGAAATTTAGAGTAGACTGCCAGGAAAAATCTCCGGTTCTAACCAATTCCCCTGTGAGAGAAAATTCAATACCATAATTAAAAACTTCTCCGATATTAGTGGCAATATTAGAAAAACCAGTTGTTTGAGGAATCTGGATATTGTAAAGAATATCTTCGGTGTTATTGTTGTAATATTCTATATTCCCAAACAATCTGGAGTTCAACATATCAAAATCAACTCCTAAATTAAGTCCGGTAGTGGTCTCCCAGGCCAAATTTGGATTTGCCATGGTGGTAATCCATTGTCCAATAGTTGCCGATCCCCCGTCACCAAACACCCTGCTGGGGGCAGCGTTCATTCTTGCCTGGGTTTCATACCTTCCCACACCCCGCCTGGCAGTCTGCCCGTAAGAGGCCCTTACCTTAAGGAATTCTACAATATCGGCGGTAAAAAATCCTTCTTCACTAAGTACCCAGCCAAGGGCAACAGATGGGAAAATTCCAAATTTGTTGTTCTCTCCAAAACCAGAAAACCCATCCCTTCGTAGGGTAGCCGTTAATAAGTACCGATCCTTATAACCATAAAGGATTCTTCCCATACTATACAAACTCGTCTCTTCTTCAGCTCCTGAATTAATGACGTTCAGGGAGGGGTCACCTGCTTGCATTCGATGGAACCCCAAAGTAGGGTTTGCGAAATTTTGCGCAGCAGTGTTGGTGAAACTGGTTTGTATTTTTTCAACACCGTACAAAAAGGTCAAACTCAACCTATGGTCGTCTCGAAAGGTATTGTCATAACTAAAAATATTATCCAGAATATAACTGTAGTAATGATTGGAGTTTTTAAATCCTGAACCAGTAAAATTAGCCCCATGGGGGTCAAATTGATTGTGGGTATTGTTTCTGTAATTATGACCATAATTTACCCGATAATTAAAGCCCGGTAAAAATGGGAGTTTTACATCAAAATGGAAATTGCCAAATAGATTAATTCTTTTGTTTTCATCCTCTCTCTCAATCTGCATAAAAGGATTCAACCATGAACCCTCAGGTTGAGGGATAAATTCCCCATTTTCGTCATAAATGGGTGCAAAAGGCTGCAAATGAAATATATTTTGAACAGATGGGGAATGGCCTGAATAATCACTCGAGGTCAAAAAGGTCTCCATCCCAAAATGCAACCATTCCGTGATTTTGGTATCAAAGTTTGCTGTGAGATTTATTCTATTGAAAAGATCATTTTTTATAAAGCCTTTTTGATCTGTAATCCCAGCAGCTACAAAATACCCTGAATTTTCTGTCCTACCCCTTATGCTTAGGTCATGTGTGTGGATATGGCCATTTCCTGTAAACATTCCCCACCAATCATTATCCAAATCGTTTTGAAAGCCCTGTGAAAGATCATTGGTTTTCAAAAATGGGACAACCGTAAAGTCTGGGTTCGTTTGCAGATAATCTGGAGGCAGTCGGCTCTGTTCCCAATAAATATGAGGTAAAAATTCTTTGTTTTCAGCGGTATTCCTGGGCCGTATATTTTTTGTTGGCACTTGAACGGTATACTGGCCGGAATAATTGATAACAGGCTTACCCATATCAACTCCCTTTTTAGTAGTAAGCAATATAACACCATTTGCTGCCTGGGAGCCATAAATAGCCGCAGCACTCCCATCTTTCAGCACTTCTACTGACTGGATTTGGGCAGGGTTTATATCGATGATATTTCCCCGGTAAATTATGCCGTCGAGCACTATCAATGGGGCATTGTCTCCCGCACTGCTTGAAATCGTATTTTGTCCCCTCACTTCAATCCTTGGATCTTGACCGGATCGGGTGATGGCCCCTACGTTTAGTCCCGGTATCCGTCCTTGCAGCGACTGAAGCACACTGACATTCGGTAGTTCAAGTTGTTGTTCCACATCAACACTTGCAATGGCCCCGGTTAAATCCCTTTTTCGCACAGCTCCATACCCCACCACCACTACTTCTTCCAGCGATGCCTGATCTTCTACCAGCGTAATGGAAAAGTTACTTTGATTCCCCACCGTGATGCGCTGAGATTCATAGCCGATAAAGGAAACCAATAATACAGCTCCTTCCTCCGCATCCAAACTGAATTTTCCATCGATGTCGGTCGCCGTGCCTGTATTGGTTCCTTCTACCAGCACGGTAGCCCCGGGAATGGGCTCCCCGTTTTCATCGGTTACGGTTCCCCTTATTTCTACCGCTACGGTAGAAACGGACACAACGGGTTTCTCCTGTCCTTTTCGGTCCGCCTTTACATGGATATTATGGTTTATTTGCTTGAAATCCAATCCGGATTGTCGGGCTATCTCCACCAATACCTCATAAAGGCTTTGGTCCTTGTCCTCAACGAAAATGGGAGGCAAACTCCTGACTTCCTTTGTAAGATAAACAAAGGTGAAATCGGATACTCCTTCAATCTTCTTGAATGCATCCTTGACCGGGACTCCTTCCAGGGGCAGCCTGACCACCACCTCTTCTATACTTTTGATCTGGGCATTGCCATTCGAGGCAACTAAAAAGCCCATGGTCAAACACTGGAAAAGAAAAGCATAGGTAAATAATTTGCTCATGCGTATAACATGCCTAAGTATAAGATTTTTCATATCTTTACATGGTTTATTTTGGCTATTGTGTAAATGGTTGAATAAACGGGCATCGGGTACTGATTAGCGTCAAATGGCCCGATGTTTTACTACTTCCGAAGGTGTTACAGCACCTTCGGTTTTTTTTACTTTCAATCTGAATTAGTTTTCCATGGGCAGTGAAGTTTTGGTTTACTAGTTGAATGTTATGTTGACCTGGTCCTTTTCGATCCTGAAATCAAGCCCTGCCGTATAGCTCAGGCCTGCCAGCACGTTTTCCAGCGTCTCATTATGAAATTTCCCCGAAAGGCGCTTTCCGGGTTTCGGTTGGTTTTGAAAATGAAACCTGACCCCGTACCAGTTTTCCAAAGCCCTGATGGCTTCCGCCAACTTCGTATCCTCAAACACAATGGTTTTTCTAGTCCAGGCCAGGATGGCATCCTCATCAAATTTAGTCCTGGAAACCAGCATTTTATCCGGACTGATACTTATCGCCTCTTTTGGAGCCAATAAAATTTTTTCATCTATTGAATTTGGCAGCGCTATGGATACCTTTCCAGCAACCAGAGAAACCATTTGTTTTTCATCTTTATAGGCCATGATATTAAAGGAAGTACCCAAGGCAGTGGTATTGACTCCTCCTGCATTTACCGTAAAGGGCCGATCTGGGTCATGTGCCACTTCAAAAAAGGCTTCCCCTTCCAAAAAGACATCCCGAGCCTCTTTGAATCTACTCTCCTCATAGGATAAACTGCTTCCCGCATTTAGCATTACTCTTGTTCCATCAGCCAGGGAAATACTAGATTTTACACCTGGAGGGTTATTGAAAACGACCTTCTTCACGGGTTGGGGAATCTCTACCGTTGGTTCAGGAAGCGTATAGCGGCTCGTAAAAAAACCTACCCCCAATGCTATCAGCAATATGGAGGCAATTCGCCAAAAATAGCCTACCTGAAAAGAGTCCTGAGTACTGTTGGGCTTCTCTTTTACAACCCCTTGCCTGATAGGCACCACCTTTGTAAGTTGCTTTTGTTGGTCTTCTTTAGTGGTTTTGGTCTCTATATTGTCCCAGATCTCCTTATATTCCTTATCCTGAAGCGGGTATTGATTTGAAAACAACTCCAAAATAAGCTCCCTGGCCAGCTCCACATCCTTCACAGAGGTGGGATTATCGGACAAATACTGCTTCCAGATCTTATTACGTTCGGAACTTGGATTTAATACCCATTTCCTAAACTCCGGGTTTAGCACCAGGCCTTTGACTGTATCGTTGTAAATATCCATTTAGGCATGTTTTCATGGATAGGTGTCAAACAAACCAAAAATCTATCCTTTATTTTTGGACTATTTTCAAAAAAATTAATTGAAGTTGCTTAAAAGGGAAAAATAAAGTGAAATAAAGAGGATATAAAGTTTTCTTAACTTGCATAAGGCCTTCCAGCTCAGTGTATATACGGACTGAACATTGATCCCCATCAGCTTGGCAACCTGTTCATTGGGAAGGTTTTCGAAAAACACGTAGCGGATTACTTCCATCTGTCTGGGTGAAAGTTTGGAAAGGGCTTCTGACAATCTCCGGTTGTTGGCTTCTTCCGGATGGATGTGGATCATCCCAGACTCCGCTTCATTTTGATAATAAAGCGAATTTGCACCCAGTTCCTGATCGTTGGCATGTCTCTTTTTTTCTCTGGCCAATTCCTTTTTGATTTTATTGGAAAGGGCCTTAAAGACATAAACTTTCACATTTTTGACGGCTGCCCCGTTTCTCCTGTACCGCCAAATCTCGATAAAAAGTTCTTGAATGCAATCCTTGATCAGAGTCCGGTTAGGGACAATGGAAAGGCCAAAAGCCATCATTTCACTGGCAAATAGCGCATAAAGACCCTCTAAACCCGTTTTATCATCCTGCTGAATACGCATCCAGCAATCCTTGCTTTCAGCAACAGTCCTATCAACAATATGCGAATGAGGTTGGCTCACTTTTGAGTTAATTTGGGTTTACTATTCAATAGTAGAAAAAAATTTGGTAAGATACCAATATTATTTGTGGTAAAGTAGTTTTTTAAAAAAAGGAAGTACTTTTGATTCACCAAATAGGTTGTTTAGAAGGTTCACATGCAGGTCAAAAATGCTTAAACCCAAAAAAATAGATTATAGGAAAAGGAATGGCACGTCCAAGGCAATCATCCATCTTCACCGCTACTCATCATTTCATTTTATGGTTATTGTGCTTAAACTTTACATGCGCTGATTCCCGGCAGGACCTGCAATGAAATTGTTTACAAGGCCTGCCATCTATTCAATTCAATTTTGCATTTGAAAATTAAGTGGTCACTTATATTCTTAAAATTGGTAGCGGGTGTAATGGGCATATCAGAGCCACATTCCAATGGAGGCATAAGATTGGATATTAGTAAAACGCATTCCCTGAAAATACATAGAATCAAGGTACACGGTTTTTATTTTTGAATGTGGGTGAACAGAATAAATCCCCAACCCCAGGTCATCGGCCATGATCAGGATGATGTTGGGGGGATCTGGGGTTTGGCCAAAAGAACCAATGCTATTAAAACAAAAAATGAAGAAAGTATAAATTACTACTTCCATGTACTTCATATATATTACCTCTTTTCAATTATTTAAAATTGTTTAATCTTCGAAACTCCTAATTTACTGTTTTTCAGGATAACGGATCACTTCTACGTCATTTTGCTGGATGGGTCCAGGAGAGCTTCTACCTTCCGTTATGAGTTTTTCCAGAAGTTCCTCCAGCTGTTTTACCCGCTCGGGTTCCTGATCGGCCAGGTTTTGGGATTCACCTGGGTCAGCATCCAGGTTATAGAGTTGTACGGGCTGCTCGCTCTCCCCGGGTGTCCATCCACCAGATCCCGGACCTGCGATGTATTTCCAATTGCCATGGCGCAAACCAGGTAAGCCGCTTATCGAAGTGCTTACTGCATTTTGACGTACAGCCTGATTACCTCCCATTAACAAGGGAAGCAGGCTGAAGCTATCTTCGCCTGCATCGTCGGGAATCTCGGCTCCTATGATCTCTGCAATAGTCGCCATCAGATCAGCCTGATGAACCAACTGTTCAGAAGAACTCCCGGATTGTACTTTGCCAGGCCAACGTACTATAAAAGGGACACGATGTCCGCCTTCCCAAACGTCCGATTTATATCCCCGGAAAGGTCCGCTGGGATAGTGGCCTTTCTCTTCCATGGCGGCAACAGGAGGATGGGTACGGTCCCAGGGCCATGCTTTCATGCTCAGGTCATTGGCTTCCTCCGGGGTGGTATTACCCACATAGGGAGCACAACCGTTATCACTGGTAAAGACCAGCAGGGTATTTTCCATTACCCCACTTCTTTCCAATGCTTCGAGCACCCTGCCCACCACCGCATCAGTCTCCATCACCAAATCAGCATAAAGCGAAAGGTTGCTTTCACCCAACCATTCATTATTAACAGAAAGTGGTGTATGGGGTGATGTTAGGGAGAGGTACAGCAAAAAGGGATGGGAGGATTCCGCTTCCCGCTCAATATAAGCGGTCGACCGGGCAACCAAAGCAGGTAATATATCTTCAAGGGACCAAAGCTCACGTGCCGGTCCCTGCGTACTGGCATGGTTACGTCCAAATAAACGGGGAGCTCCGAATTCAGTGGGGATGCCTACAGTCCGGTCGTTTTCGATAAAACAATAGGGAGGCCAATTGGGGACCGCCGTTCCAAAATACTCATCAAACCCAACAGCCAAAGGTCCTCCCGGAATGGGAAGGGAAAAAACCTCTTGCCAGGCTTTGCGGTGCTCATCTGTGGCCCTAACATCTTTCTTTTCCGGCCGAAATAAATTCATCTGTCCATCAGGAATGGGCCATTCCCAGCCCAAATGCCATTTACCGATACAAGCAGTCTGGTATCCGTATTGCTGTGCCAATCCAGCAAAAGTTAGCCTTTCCGGGCTGATTAAAGGTTTTTCAAACAATCCTACAATTCCCTTCTGTAACCTACTACGCCAATGATACCGGCCTGTAAGCAGTGTGTATCGCGAGGGAGAACACACCCCCGATGAAGAATGAGCATCTGTAAAAGACATTCCTTCCGAAGCCAATCGGTCAATATGGGGAGTAGGTATTTTTCCCCTCTCCGGATTATAGGATTGGACGTCACCATAACCCAGGTCATCGGCATATATAATAACAATATTGGGAAGTTGTTTTTCTTTGTTTTCCAGGTTACAGGACAGAAAACCGGTAGCCACGAAAAGAAATGAAACGAAAATATTTTTTTTTAACATTTTTGACGCCTTAAGTTGGTACCATTTTATATACATCCTTTTTTGTTTCCAGTCAGATCAATCCGTCATCCAATAGAGTTGCTTCCAGGTTTCCGGTCCATCGTTTTTCTGAAGTGCTCCCGGAGTGCTCCTGCCATTTTGTACATAAGCAGTAAGGAGGGACTTCAACTCCTCCACTTTGCCCGGGTGGTTAGCGATAAGATTTTGCTCTTCTCCCGGATCACTGTCGAGATTATACAGTTGCATGGCTGGCAATCCTTCTAATTCTTCAGGGGTTCTCGGAAAACTCCAACCACCAGACCCCGGGCATAATATAAGTTTCCATTCGGCTTTTCTGATCGCGAAACTCCCATCTATGGAATGATGTACAGTTGCATCTCTCAATGGTTCAGGCTCATCAGTACTGGTCAATAGTGGTAAAAAACTAAAACTGTCTTCCCCTGCCTGTTCTGGTAATTTGTAATTAACAAGTTCTGCAACCGTTGCCATCAAATCGGTGGTACATATGGTGCTGGATGTGGTTTTCGCTTTCTTTATTTTTTCCGGCCAATGAACAATAAAAGGAACACGATGCCCTCCTTCGTATATATCGGCCTTATGACCCCGATAAATATAACTGGGATCATGATTTACCTTTTCAAGTTCGGGAAAACTGGCTTTTGGAGAGCAGCCATTATCACTAACAAAAATAAGAATGGTGTTTTCCAGTTCACCCTGGTTTTCCAGCGCTTGTATCACCTGGCCTACCACATCATCTACCTGAAGCATAAAATCCCCATACATATTGGTATTACTTTTCCCCATAAACTCAGTCGTGGGTAAAATCGGAGTATGCGGTGCAGGAAGGGCAAAATACAGGAAAAACGGGCCCGCAGTATTGGATTGGTCATGGATATAATTCACTGCTTTTTGGGTAAGGTGAGGCAATACCTGAACATGATCAAAATTACTTCCTGTTGGTCCTTCTCTCCAAAATCCCTTATCATCTACATTGACCGTAACCCTATCCGGAGCAGCCGTAATCCTATTGTTTTCCACATATACATAGGGGGGCATATCCAAAGAACCGCTAAATCCATAAGAATACGTAAATCCCAGGTCCATAGGACCATTTTCGATGGGCTGGGTGAAATCTACTTCAAAGTTATTGTTAAGGTTGTCTATTCCATGTGCATTTTCTTTAAATGTCCAATCCCATCCGAGATGCCATTTCCCAACAAAAGCGGTATGGTATCCTTTTTCCTGAAGCAGCTTTCCGACCGTAAGTCTATCGGTGGGTATCAGCGGTTTGGAATACCCCCCCAATACACCACTTTTTAAGGTGGATCGCCAATTGTACCTTCCGGTAAGGATCCCATAACGGGTAGGAGTGCATACTGCAGAACTGGTATGCGCATCAGTAAATTGCAATCCTCCTTTAATCAACCTGTCTATATTAGGGGTAATGATTTTGGAATCGGGATTATAAGCGGACACATCTCCAATCCCTAAATCATCCGCCAATATGTATACGATATTCGGATGGTCCGTCGAATTTGATGTTTGCCCATTGATTTGAAAACACAATAGCAAAAAAGCAATAGAATATAAAAACCGGAATTTTATTAATTTAAGCATGCTTGTTATTATTTGTTAACTGATAATTCTTTTAGTTACGCAGGTCTAAGAGGGATCAGGTCAGTATCGTTTCTTCATTTAAACCTGATTCCCATTCTTTATAAGCTTTATTTAATTCCTGAAAAATATCCGGATATTCATCGCTGACATCATTTAATTCCTGAACATCAGTTGACAGATTATATAAAGATGATTCCCCATCTATGATCAATAATTTCCATTGTCCCTTTCTTGCAGCAGCCTGATTTTTAAACCTCCAGAACACAGTCCTCGCTTCTTCCTCAATATCAGGGATGGGCCCATCAAATATTTCTGACATGTCCTTTCCGGACAAATCCTTTGGTACTTCCAAACCCATCAGGCTGGCGATAGTGGGAAATAAATCCATGGACAATACCAATGCATCAGATTCTCCGGGAGTAATTTTATCTTTCCAGGAGAAAATTGCCGGCACCCTGTGCCCTCCCTCATAAAGTTGACCTTTAAAGCCACTGTAAGGAGCATTTGATCCTACATTTTTAGTGCCTCCGTTATCTGAACAGAAAATTACAAGGGTTTGCTCTGCCAGCCGGTTCTTTTCCAAATATTCCATTAACTTTCCAACATTCTCATCCAATGATTCAATCATCTCCTTATAGGCAGCTGCTTTATCTTCACGGCTTCCCTGTATTTGAAAATTACCGCCAACCGTTCTATCTGCCTGATCATTGGGTCCCTGATAGGGATAATGTGGAGCTCCGTGGGCCAAATACAGAAAAAAAGGTTTATCAGCTTCTTTTTTTTCCAAAAACGCCATGGCATTATCGGATATCAGGTCAGTCAAATAACCGGTTTCCTTTTGAAGGCTTTGATTGATCCACCAATCTTCATATCCCTCTTGATCGATATGGCTGAAATAATCCACATTCCCACTCACGAATCCTTTAAATTGATCAAAGCCTTGTATATTGGGCCCAAATTCCGGCTCATAACCCAAATGCCATTTTCCATATATAGCTGTTGCATAGCCAGATTCTTTTAAATATTCCCCCAATGTAAGTTTATCGGGAGACATACCGCTCTTCCTATGGCTTTTGGCAGTTACAACTCCTTCTACTCCAGCTTCCTGAGGATAAAGGCCGGTTAAAAGAGCGGCCCGGGTCGGACTACACACCACCCCATTGGAATGGTAATCGGTGAGCCTTATCCCCGAAGCGGCCAGACGATCAATATTTGGGGTATGGACCGTAGAATTTCCATAACAGCCCAGGTCATTGAAACCCATATCATCAGCCATAATAAGCACTACATTGGGTAGGGTCCTTTCTGGGTTGTAATGGGCCTCCTTACTGGGTTGGGAATTACATCCCCAACCCAGTAAAGCCAATAGACCCATCCCATAAATGATTTTTCTCATATTGCCTTTCTTTAATATCCCGGGTTTTGTTCTCCCAATTGAGCATTATTTACAAA
This sequence comes from Cyclobacterium sp. SYSU L10401, assembly GCF_010993705.1. Classification (GTDB taxonomy): domain Bacteria; phylum Bacteroidota; class Bacteroidia; order Cytophagales; family Cyclobacteriaceae; genus Cyclobacterium. Next base: position 55,292 of record NZ_WOFO01000004.1, read on the forward strand.
TTCTATAGAAGGAAGCGGGTAAAGAAAATATTTCTTGCCCGTAATAGGATGGTCTATCAAGCGTTGTTGAGGGAAATTAAGTCCTGTAAATCCCATCTGGTTTTGAATGACTTCTCTAAGAATCCCATACCGGTTTAAATCAAAATACCTTTTGGTTTCAAAAGCCAACTCTATTCTTCTTTCATCCCGTAATCTATTCCTAAAAGCATCTTGATTAGGAAGGTCAACAGCATCAAGGGCAGGAAGACCGGCATTGATCCTGACCTGATTGAGCAATTCAAAAGCTTCCCCATCAGCCTGATAGCCGATTTCATTCAACGCCTCAGCCCGATTCAGTAAAATTTCAGCATACCTGATCAAGGGAAAATTCCAGGTACTTAACGATTGGGGATCATCCGTATTAAAATACTTATTGACAAAATTGAGGCTGCCATCTGGCTTGGAAGGATCTATGAAATTAGACAATCCATAATCCTGGACGATTACTGCTCTGCGGTTATCACCGGCTTCGAATAGTTGAATGATACCATTTCCTGAAGACAATCCTCCACCTTCACCATTTAAATTATCATCTGTTGGTAAAATGAAAGCCAAACCATTGAGGAAATCAGGTGGCGCAAAGGCAACGCTCTTGGAGGAGGTAGTTTGCCCTATTACCCCACCATATTGCACTTCAAAAAAAGAGGCTTCGCTATTTTCCTGGGAGCCATTAAAATGATCAGCATAATCCGCTAACAAGGAACCGGCACCAATGAGGCTACTGGTAACCTGGGAGACTTCATTCCACTCCTCCAATTCCAAATGTACAGCGGAAAGAAGTGCCATGGCCGAATATGTGGTTGGTCTGCCGTTTTCCATTCCTATACCACCGGAATAATTTTCTGGCAATAAGTTTATGGCATCGTTTAAATCAGATTTTATTTGGTTATAAATATCCAATAAACTTTCCCTTGGTAATTCAGCGTCCTCTCTTGTTTCTATTTCGTTGATAATTAAGGGTACTTCTCCAAATAACCTGACCAAATTAAAATAATACAAAGCCCTCATGAATTTAGCCTGACCTTCTATGGCGTTTTCCATTACAGGACCGGAGAAATCTTCGACCCTGGATATATTATCCAGGACAGTATTGGCACGGGTAATTCCAGTATAGTGCAAACCCCAGGTTGTTTCGATATAGCCTAAAGTTGGATCTACGTTAAAAATATCCGGCTCAGTTTCCTTCCTCCAGGTCCAGCCATCATCACTAGCCAGATCAGTAAGTTGAAACATTACGTTTTGATACAAAGGATTTAAAGGCTGGTAAACACCATTGACGGCAGTGATGATATTACTTTCTGTCGTAAACAGATCGGCCATAGGAACAAGGCCCTCAGGTGCTGGTTCCAGAATAGATTCGCAGCTCATGGAAAAAGCAGTTAATACTATTCCTATATTTTTGAAAATTTTATTGCTTTTCATCGTATTTTTGATTTCTAGTTTTATGGAAAATTAGAAAATTTAGAAGGTCACCTGGGCAGACAACGAAACCAATCTGGTTTGTGGATAAGGGGTATAATCTATTCCAGATGATAACAAACTGGTCCTGCTGGAAGCTTCCGGATCCAGTCCCGTGTAGTTAGTAAACATTAACAAATTGGTACCAGTCAAGGTTAGTTTGGTACTTTGAATGGACTTTCCAACAAACCATTCCAAGGGGAAATTATAGGATAAACTAAGATTTTTTAACCTAACAAAATCTCCCGTTTCCAAAAACCGGTCTGACACCATGGTTACAAGCGTGGTGGTATTTCCACCTTGTGAAGGCCTGGGAATTGTGCTACTTGGGTTTTCAGGTGTCCAGAAACCATTTACCTCGGCAAAGTTTTGAACAAAAGGCACTCCTCTGGCCAAAAGGTTTCTTGCCGTATTATAAACCTGGTATCCGCCGGCAAAATCAAAAAACACGGAAAGATTAAAATTCTTATAATTGAAAGTATTATCTATTCCTCCAAAATATTTTGGATGGGGATTTCCCACAAAGGTCTTGTCGCCTGCATCGAATACTCCATTTCCGTTATTGTCCTTGTACTTGGGATCTCCAGGTACTGCACCAGACCAGCTTGAGGCTTCATCTTCTTCTCCCAATTGCCAGACCCCATCATATTGCCACATGTAAAAGGATCCAACCGGATGTCCAGCCCTGGATAGATTGGCAGGTTGGTTAGAAAGAGGGATATTTTGTCCTGGAATTTCCAGTGACTCTCCAATAGAATTTGTACCTATATCCAATACTTCATTTTTATTAAATGAAATATTGAAATTGGTGCTCCAGGAAATTGCTCCAACAGTGTTTCTCGAATTGACTGAAAATTCGAAGCCGGAATTCAAAACCGAACCCAAATTCACAACAGGATCCTGTGCAACCCCTGCCGTTAGAGGAATGGGAGTTGAAACCAATAAATCCTGGGAAACACGATTATAATAATCTGCGGTAGCATAAATCCTTCCCTCCAAAATGGAAATGTCAATCCCTGCATCAAATTGTTTTGTACTTTCCCATTGTAAAAATGGATTTCCTATATTTTGGGGAGAATTTCCGATGACCAGACTGTTTCCAAATACATAGGGAGTGGATGCAGCCCGGGTTAGGAATGCAAAATTCCCAATTTCTTGATTTCCTGTAAGTCCATAACTGGTTCTTATTTTAAGGTCATCAATAAAATTGGAGGATTTAAGGAACTCCTCTTCTGATACCCTCCAGGCGATGGATCCGGACGGAAAAACGCCAAACCTTGTGGAGGGACCAAATTTTGAGGAGCCATCCCGCCTTACTGTTCCTGTTAATAGTAATTTATCATTATAGGAATAGTTTGCCCTGAAAAAGGAGGAAATTAATCCGGAACTTACCTTTGATCCATTGGCATTGAAGTTAATCTGGTTCGAGAGTTGATTTAAGGAATTATTGACCGTTCCTGAACCTGATATTGAATTGTTATTAAAGATAAACTGCTGGGCAGAAAATCCAGCTAATAATTTAAAATCATGGCTATTTATTCTTTTCTCATAATTTGCGGTAACATCGGATACCCAATTGATTTCCTGTCTATTGGGCACAGTAACGCTTCCTTCCGGGCGCGTGAATCTCCCAATTTGGTAAACCGGCATGTAAGTATAGCCACTGCCCAATATCAAATCCCCTCCAACATTAGCCGAAATGGTTAGATCATCCATGGGCTTGAAATCAAACCTGGTGTTTCCCATTAATCGGGTTACATCTTCCTCCCGGGTAGGCAACAAGAGATCTATCAAAGGATTATCATTGGCACCAAAATAAGGGGCAGCAGTTGTATTGATGGCGGTCAAATTGCCATTATCATCATATGCTGGCGTGTAGGAATGTTGAAAAGCCAAACTTCGGTATCCGGTGGATCCCCAGTTATCATTATTCTGAACATTCTGTTTTTGATGGCTTCCGGTCATATTCGTAGATACCTTTAACCACTTATTGATTTCAGAACTTACATTCAATCTTAAAAACCAGGTTTTTAAATCAGAGTTAATGAGCGTCCCTTTCCTGTCCAGATAGGAAACAGATCCTGAAAATTGGGTTTTTTCAGATCCTCCGCTAAAACCAAGATTGTAATTTTGCCTTACCCCTGTCTGAGTTCCCAGTTCCTGCCAATCGTTATCTACCTGCCAGGAAGGGTGACCAGGATCATCATATACGGAAATATTCCGGTTTGAATTTTTAAAAGCTTCTACAAACAAAGCCCTTTGCTCCTGTGAACTCATTACATCAAACCTTCGGGTGATTTCTTCTAAGCCAATATCTGCATTGAAGGTGAATTGAGTTTTACCTGCCTGACCCTTTTTGGTCGTGATGATGACTACGCCATTGGCAGCTCTTGCCCCGTATATTGCCGTTGCTGAGGCATCTTTAAGAATATCTATGGCTGTGATGTCTTTTGGATTGATGGTAGAAAAATCCGAACTGAAAAGCGGTACACCATCCACTACGATTAAGGGATCATTACTACCTGTTACAGATCCAATCCCTCTGATGTTGATAGAAAATTTTCCATTGAGGTCTCCTCCTGTTTGCCTCACCTGGACGCCACTGGCCCTTCCCTGCAATGCATCTTCAAAATTGGCCACAGGTCTGGATTGTAGAAGGTCTTCTGATACCGATGAAACAGAACCAGTAATATCAGCTTTTTTCTGCGTTCCATACCCCACCACCACTACTTCCTCTAACGAAGATTGATCCTCCATCAGGGTAATGGACAAGCTGCTTTGGTTTCCTACCGTAATCCGCTGAGATTCATAACCGATAAAGGAAACCAACAATACCGCTCCTTCCTCCGCATCCAGGCTGAATTGGCCCTCTATGTCCGTGGCTGTACCCGTATTGGTGCCTTCTATCAGAATGGTAGCACCCGGAATGGGATTCCCATTTTCATCTACCACCGTTCCGGTGATGGGCCTTAGCTCCACATCAGACATAACCTGAACCTTCGGTTGTTCCGTAGGGACAACATCGATGGTATGGTTCATCTGGCGAAAACCCAATTTTAACTGTTGACTGGCTGTTTTGAGGCGGTCTTCTACCGTGCCTGATTCCGTGTCAAATTGAATACGCTGGGATTTGTTCAGCTTTTTATTGTCGTAAGCAAACTTAAATGGTGTTTTCCCTTCTATTTCGTTAAAAAATTGCCGGACATTCATTGAAGAAGCCGATAAGCGGATGGTGACTTCCTCAATGCGCTTGTATTGGCCTTTTGCCTGCATGATACTGGCAAAATTGACCAGCAGCATTTGTAAAATTAAGCCATATAAAAAGCCTTTGGACAACATGAGTATTGCCTTTAGTAATTTATTTTTCATAATTTTGGATGTTTATTGGAATTTGATTTCAATAAGCCTGGTCTTTTGATGGCCCCATTCCCCAATGTACACCATCATCAGACCAGTCCTGAGCCGGTTGGTTTTTACCAGCCGGTTTTTTTATGGAGCGTGTATCATTACCATACTTTTACAATTTTATGTGAACAACTTTTTCTTCTATATTGAATTGGAAGCCCTGTATGTAAGCCATACTACGCAATACATCTTCCAGGCTCTGTTCCTTGTAATCCCCCGAAAACTCCCAGGCGACGGGTTTCGAACCTTGCACGTGGAACGCTACCCCGTACCAGTTTTCCAGTGTTTGCATAACCTCTTCCAGTGAGGCCCGGTCAAACCGGATCCAACCGTCCCTCCAGGCCAGCACCACATTCGAATCAAAATTACTTACTTTGTTTCTTCCCGTCTGTCCATCGTGATGCAGGGCCTCGCCCGGCTCCAGCCAAACCGGATCGGCCAGGGCTTTTTCTGTTACTTTCACCGACCCGGAAACCAGGGAAATATCAATGTTGGACCCCTCTAGGTTGCGGATATTGAAGGTGGTACCCAATACGGTGGTCACCAACCCATTGGTTTCTACCCGAAAGGGCCGTAAACTGTCCTTCTCCACCTCAAAATAGGCCTCTCCTATCAGCCTAACATTTCGCTCCAGGGAGTCAAACCGCTCCGGAAAGAAGAGGCAACTATTGGCATTCAGCCAAATCCGACTACCATCACCCAAGGTCAACTGCAATTTTTCTCCCGGCTGGGTGCTCTTTTCGATCCAAACGGTTTCATTAGCCGCTGCCCCGGGTGCCGTATCGGTGGGCATAGGCGATAGCCACCAGGCCAATCCAAAAGAAAGGAGTAGGATGGCTGCGATGCGATGCATTTGCCCCAGGGGTTGCCAACGGAACGAATGGTCCTTTTTCAAAGCGGATTTTTCAATCTCCTTTTGCTGTTTTGGTTCACGAAGTAATTCCTGCAAGATAGCCTCCCGGGCCCCTTCGGGAGCTTTGTGCTCCGGATACCGGACCCGGAGTAAAATTTCCCTGGCTTTTTTTAACTCCCCCACCTGTCCCGGGTTGGCCACCATCCATTTGGACCAATAGCTGTCCAATTGCTGGTTAGGCTGCTTTACCCAGGCAATAAATTCCGGGTCAGTCAAAAAATCCTCTTTGGTTTTCATGCCGTATTATTTCCTTCTTTACTGTAAATACCAGCAGTCCCCAAAACAACACCTAAAAAATTTACTTTTTTTAATAAATATTGCAGCATTGAAAAAATGTCCTGTCGCATTCCAAAAATTTTGGACATAAAGACTTAGAGACTGGGGGACTGAGAGACTCAGAGACTTAGAGACGAAGAGACGAAGAGATGATGTGGTGATGTGGTGATGTGATAATGGCGTCACTGTGAGGGTGCAGGTGGAGTCAAATCGTATGGCGGTATCCGCTCCTGCACCCGCGGCAGTCTGTCGGTGTACGTTTGCGTTGGTCGTTTTCTATTTGCCATCTACGGAGGACTTGCGATTTCGCTTCGAATCAGATTGCTGCGCTGCGCTCGCAATGACGGTGTTTTTGGTCGGTATGAGCAGTCTTCGTCACTGCGAGGGAGCGTTTTTGGATAAATAAACCTACGGAAAACGCTCAACGCTCCCGCGGCAGTCTGTCGGAATATGTATCCGTACTACCTTATTTATTATCATTCCACAAATTTCTTGGGTGCCCGCTTCGAATCAGATTGCTTCGCTGCGCTCGCAATGACGAGTAAGGTAAATTTAAAAACTTAGTCCTCTGTGGTTCTTTGAGTCCTCTGTGACAAAGAATAACGCATCGTATTCCGAGATTTTTTGACACAAAGCGCACGAACGATGCACAAAGGACACGAAGCATTTTAAAATAAGCCTCTGTGCGCTTTGTGGTTCTTTGAGTCCTTTCGTGACAAAAAACTGAAACGGGTATCTCGGTTTTAGGAGTCTTTTTAAAGGATCTGATCGAGAAAGATTACCGCAAGGTTTTCCGCAAAAAGGCCAGTGCCTTGTACATCAGGTTACGGGTGGTATGGTCGCTGTCCATTCCCATCAATTCCCGGATCTCGGCATAGGAAAGATCCTCGTAAAAAAAATAATAGATGATTTCTTTCTTTCTGGGACTTAGTTCGGCAATGGCCTGGTTGAGCTCTTCCATCCTCTCGGCATCCAGCTGCTGATCTATCAGTATCTGCTCGTGGGACAACTCAAACCCGAACCCTTCCTTCTCCGACAAATCCGCCCGGCGTTGCTCCCATCTGCTCTGTTGCCGATAAAGCTTTCGTTTAAGGCATTTCAATAAATAAAACCGGATATGATCCGTAGGCCCCAACTTCTTTCGGAGGTTTTTTAAATCGAAAAACAACTCCTGAATGCCGTCTTTGCTCAGAGATTCATCTCCAGTCAATCGCATGCCATAGGCAAAAAGTCTATCAAAATACTGTTCGTAAATCTCAATAAAAGCCGCATCGCTGCCATTCCGGAATTGATCCCAAAGGGTGGCATCCGGAATTTTATCCGCAGACCGGGTTTTGTTTCTTTCATCAGGGAACTGCTTCGAAACGTTGAATTGAGAGCGAGGCATCATAGGGTTTATTGGTAATTACAGGATAAATTTACCCATTAATAAGGCATTTCCTAATTTTTACCAATTAAAATAGCTCATTTTCCGATTTCAACCTATAACCTTATGTAACACGACATGCAAGCTTTTAAAGGAAGGCGATCACTTTCCGGAAAGTGATCGCCTACTTTTACTATTGTTTGCCGCCTGATCTATTCTTTCGGCTTATTCTGGAATTTTTTAACGGTCCAGGCAACGGAAAAGGAGACAAATAAACCCGTAAATAGAGCCCAATAGAACCCAAAACTAGTCGGATCCACAGACGCCAATGGATTAACTTTCATCAAGGTAAATGCACCTAATAATCCGAAAATCAATGATATTGAATGTTCTTTCCACTTATTGGTTTTCATCTGTTTCTAATTGTTTTTTTAACGGTCAAATAGCCTGTCCCGATATTAAATCGGGAGAATCTCGCATGGTTTATAATCATCCTTCTTTGTGTCGCTTGCGTGATGCTCGATTTCATTTGTTTACGCCCTCCAGCAAGAATATAATAATGAACCGGCAACCCCAGCTATTGCTCCTTCGATAAAACCCACTGCTCCACCCATAACAGCACCTCCTACACAACCAGAGGCAGTCCCCAATAAAGGAAATACAACAGTGCCTCCTGCACATCCAATTAAGCCTCCCCGGACAGCCCCATAACCACCATTGATAACAGCACTTCCCCATACTGCCCTCATGTCTACTCTACAGCGTAAATTAGAAGAATACCCTGATCCTTTAGCCAGCACAGCCATTTGTTCTCCAAACCTGTCCATCCCTCCATTTTCCAAGAAGTCAGCCAGGGCATAAACTCCGGAACCTATGGCATGTAGTTCCAGCTTTTCCTCGATGGATAAATTACTATCGCTCAAATTATTATGAAAATTTTTAGCCAAAATTTTCGCCTCCATGTAATCATCTGTTAAAAATAATTCATCCAGAAAGCCCTTAAGGACCATCAATTGCGGGCCACTATACGCCTTTTCCAGGATTTCCACAAATTCAGAGGTGTTAGGGTCAATAATAACATTTCTCCCACTGATGTCCTCCAGGTTTTCTGATAAAAACGCCTGGGCATCAAAACTTTCAGCGTAAAAAAAGTTGTTTCGCCAATGATGAAATGTATTCGCCTGCAAAGATGGTTTATCCAGAAATATACCATTACCCTCTTTCCTTAACGTTTCGTCTAAAGTCCGAATGGCAACATCCAGCCCCTCGGTGTACATTTGTTCGAATCGTTCAGAGGCATTCGAAAGATCCAAACCGGGACGATTTACATGCAGATCCTCTTGACAAGACACGAGGATGCAAAACGCAAAAACAATTGAAATGTTGGTTTTCATAGGTGAAATAGTTAAAAGTTTTGCCTACTCTAGTGACATCTTTTAGGCATCCGATGATAGCAATAGCAGGGTAGTTAAAAATAGAAGTTGAGTTTTATAGGAGTTAAATAAGATAATGATCTTATCAAAAACTGCAAAAGCTTGTATGAGCTTATAGGTTGCAGTACCTGCGACTATCAAAAAATACTAAAAGTGGATCTAAAATATCTTATTAATTTAATAAAAACAACTAATTATTCTAAATTTTAATATGAAAAAGTCATAACTTGAATATACACCCCGTTTGAAGCAGAAATATTGGGATATCATTGCGCATTTGATGCGACAATATCTCAATACATGTGACTTCTTTCCATTTTATCGTATAATTTTATTCGCTGAAACATTCCCAAATAGCAGACACAAAATCCATGCTGATTGAATTAAAACCATGGCATTTTAATTTGGAGAATATCTAGTTGCCCAAAGCCGTCAAAACTCCAGCACATGCCTGCCACTAGCCACCAATAAACCGATGTAAGGTCCGGCAGTATCGGCCCCACTGACCAGATCGGTAGCGGCTACCTGTTTCCCGTTCAGTCGCAATTCATCTGTCAGCTCCGCCGGCAAACGAATTTCGGCCGATGAATTGCCCGGCACTTCTACTTCCCAACGGATGCGCTCCCCTTCCCTCTTCCAATGGGACCGGATCCAACCGTAGGGGGATTGATGCCCGGCTTCCACCCATTCCAGGTCATCGGGAAAAGATGGCTTTAGTAGTATCCGCTTGAATCCAGCCGCTTCATCCGTTGGCTGAATGCCGCCTAGCCCCTTGTAAAAGAAATCCCCTATCGTCCCAAACATGATGTGATTTCTGGATTGGGATCCGTCCCAGTTCTGAAAAAGCGTGCTGGCTCCCAATTCATCCACCCAGTAGCCCCAGCCCGGATAGGTGCGTTTGTCGGCCATTTCATAAAGCAATTCGGAATGCCCGAAACGCATCAACACCTGAATCAGGGCCTTAGTACCCACTACCCCGGCATTGATATGCCCCTGTTTTTCCTGAATGGCTTCCAGAAGCGTGGCCAGTACCGCGGCTTCCTGATCTTTTACTACCAGGCCTACGAATAGGGGAACAGCCTGAGCAGTCTGCCCGCCGTGATCGAAAATACCACTTTGCGGATGATAGTACTTGATATGAAAGGCTTCTCTAATCTTGCTTGCCATATCGGAATAGGTCTGCCTGTCCTGTTCCTCTCCGGCAATCCCTGCCATTTGCGAAAGTATGTTGCTGAAATAGTAGAAAAAGGCGGATGCCAGGAAAGGTCCCTGCGTCTTGTTCTCCAGCTGTTTGTGGTCATCAATGCCAAAATTCAAGAGGTATCCATCGGCATGCGCATTCAGGTAATCCACATATTTTTTGAACGCCGGGTAGTAATTCCTGATTATGGTAGAATCGCCGGTAAACCGATAGAGTTGCCAGGGAACTTCCAGGAACGCCCCTTCCCACTGCGGTCCGTACCCACGTTCCGGATCTTCACCCTGGTTATAGGTATAGCCCCAGCCACTGGTGGGGATGATACCGGGAAGATCTCCATTTGGCCGCTGCTCGTCCAGAAAGTCATCTATCCACTTCAGGTAAGCCCGGCTCAGGCCAAAATTATACAATCCGGTTTCAGCCACCAACAGGGCATCTCCGGACCATCCCATTTTCTCCCGGTGGGGACAATCGGTGGGATACCCATGATAATTACCCAAAAAAGACCAGCGAAAATTTTCCTGCAGCTGATTGAACATGTCATTCGAACTTCTGAAATAACCCCTTTCAGCAAGATCCGTGTGGACCACATCGGCCTGTATATCCAATAGTTCCACCTCCAGATCACTTTTTGTCACCTCCACATACTGAAAACCCTGGTAGGTAAATACGGGATGCCAGGATTCTTCCCCCTCTCCTTTGAGGTAGTACCTGTCGGTCTGGGTATCTCCGGTCCAGATAAAGCGGCTGAGTTCCTCCACATCCAGCGTGCTATCGGGATAGATGCGTTCGCCATACCGCATTTTCACACCTGAGCCTGCCGGTCCATCTACCCGGATATTGGCCCAGCCGGTAAGGTTTTGACCGAAATCCAGCATTAACGTGCTGTCGTTTACTTCCCAACTAGATTTGGGGTCCAGCCTGCCGGTCACCCGAATAGGAGGCATCACCTGAGCAGACATCTTACCTTGCGGACCGGAAATTTCTACGGCATCATTCCAGGAATCACCTGAAAATCCCGGGGCAGCCCATCCCTGCATTTCCTTTCGGGCATCATAGGATTCCCCATTGTGCACCCCGTCAAAGATTATGGGGCCATCCAGGCTGTATTTCCAGTCTCTGTTTGAGTAGATCCAGCGTTCTCTTCCTGCTGCATCCACCACTTTCAACTGCAGCCTGAGCGCGGGGGAGGCCCGCCAGGGTGCCTGATCAAAATCCCAGGCTTCCCGGGTGTGTTGGTTGTACCAACCATTTCCTAAAACCACTCCAATGGCATTTTCACCTTTTTGAAGTAAATGAGTGACATCATGGACCACATACTTCACCCTTTTATCATACCGTGTCAGGGCGGGATCCAGGACATGGTCACCCACTTTTTGCCCGTTGATCAGCGCCTCATGATATCCCAAACCAGCAATATACAGCCTCGCTGATTGGATTTCTTCCGACAATTCAAAGGTTTTGCGAAAGTAAGGTGCTGGTGTGAGGGGCGGGACTTCCCTACCTTCCTCTACATGGGAAATCCATGGTGCCTCCCAGTTGCTGTCCTCCGTCAAACCCATTTCAAACCAGGAAGACTGACTTTCTGCAAGCTGATCCTGGGGATTCCATACCATTACCTTCCAATAATACCTTACCCCTGGCTCCAGAGTTTTACCCTGATAAACCTGGCCCACAGATTGGGAAGCGTGGATTTTGCCGGAATCCCAAAGATCTGCCTTCCCCTCTTCCAGCTTATCGGTACTGCTACCCACCAAAATCCGGAAGGCATCCTGCCTGAAACCACTTTCTGCACTTATTTGCCAGCTAAAAACAGGCTTCTCTTCCAATCCCAAAGGCTTTTCCAGGTGATTGGTAGATAGTTGGTGAACTTCAAAGCTGCTATCCTTTTGACAGGCGTTCAGAAGTGTGAGAAACAGTAAGAATGGAATTAACTTAATCTTCATCATCAATGCTTTTTACCTGTAGACATGATATACCGGTGCTCTCCCGCAATGTGAACAAATGGCTCGTACTTATTCATCCACCACATTTTTTCATCGGGCATGGGTTTGATTCTTCTTTGATTGACGGTGGATTCCCGAACCTGTTTGGGTACCCTCACCTGGCTAAAGTAAATACCGAAACCCGGGCTGTTGCCATCGTTTACATGCCAGGTACCCAGGTTGATCACCAACCGGTCCAATTGGGAAATGTCCAGCCCCTGATGCTGATAATCCGAAAACCAATTGAGCTGCACCTGCTGCCAATGCTCCATTTGGTCATCCAACTGAAAGTGAAGAAAGGGTATTTCCTTTTGATCGGTAAACCTGTCGATAAGCTGGGAGGTTCCCTTACCCACCCAATAAGCCATATTTAAAAGCTTGACACTTCCCTGGAATCCTTCCAGCCAGATATAGCCACCTGCCCAGGCATTTGTAAGGTTTACGGATTGCTTGTCCAGGCAATAATCCAGGGCGATCATCTTTGGCGCAGCATCCAGCAGCAGTCCCTGACAAACATGGTTAATGGTTTGGGGCAACCTGTCCTGGCCGGGAATGTGGTATTTTCTTTTTTCGCTGCGCAGGTATAAGGCCTGGTAACCCTGGAATCTTTTCACCTCCATGCGATTGGAGGGATGGTCATCTTCCCTGTACACAAATCTAGGGTGCCAATGAGACAGCCCCTGAGCGAAATTTCCGTTTTTTATCTCTTCATCAGCGTCCAACTGCCACTTGTAATTCAACCACAGGGGATAGGCCGATTCATTGAATTCCGGCAATTCCTCCGGATAGGGATAAACTTCTTCGGTCACCGTCTTGAAATAGGCTTTGGCTTCCTTACCTTGAATTTCAAAAATCAAAACTCCCTGAGAAGGTCCTCCGTGCAGCTCTTCTTCCCCGAAGGCCCTTGGCCGGTAGCCGGCTGCGGGCAGGTTGATCATTTTCATGCCCTTGTAGCTCACAGCTGTCTTAAAAGAGGCTTTAATGGGGATATTCACATGCCCGCTAAATATAAACCTGACATTACCATGAGTAGCCAATCTGTCCAAAACCATGCGCTTCACAGCAACAGATTCTGCATAATTGATCAAAGGATCTATCCCTATGGGGTGGGCGGGCACATGTTGCAAGAACACAGTGGGTTTGTCCCGGTTTTCGTGCAGGTCCTCCTCCAGCCAATCAAAGTAATGGGGATGGGTTTCAAAAAAATCAGCGCGCAGGGGGTCCGGCCAAACAATAAAATGCCAGTCACCTAAATCAAAACTATAGAGCAACCATTCCATCCCATTCATGGCTTTTTGGGCACTGAAATAATGGTTGAATTCAGCCATGTGATAACCTGGTTTAAATGTTGCCTGATAGCGGGTTTCGTGGTTACCTACTGCATAAAGGATGGGCGTTTGTATTTTTTTGAGGTAATCATGCATGGCCTTAAAATGAGATTTCTCTCCCTGATTATCCACAATATCTCCCAATACCAGGGAAAGTACCGGACTGGGATTCAGGTCATTTATTCTGTTGACGCTGTCTTCGATGAATGCATTGTGGATTTTCATCCGCGTAGGATGGGCCTTTGGCGTGACAGGATTCCCTCCCTGAGGGTCGGCCAGAATGGCTATGGAAAACGAGTCGGTTGCGCCTGAAATTCCTATTTTTTCCAGATTCAGCTTGCCTATTTCTTTATCTAACAGGTAATTACAACTTACAGATATCCCCTGCTGCTGAAAGGAGAGCTCCTGCTCATCAAGCAGCTGTGCTAAAGTAAATTGTTCCACATTTCCATTGAATGAAAAAGAAAATAATGTGCTGGGCCTGGGCTCATTTAACCAAAAAGCAAATATATAAGGGAAAGCTTTTCCAACCTTCAATTCAAACCTACTGTTTTCTTGATCCACAATTGCACTTTCATTGGCAAATGGAAAATCACGTACTTTTCCAATGTTGCCTCGGGGTATATGAAATTCCATTACTACCCTGGCAGGTTCCAAACTGTCTACGGCCTTTACCTCCAGCCGAAGCATGAATTCCCCCTTCTGGTTGAGAACATCATCAAATTGATCCGGACTCGGGTAAACATATGGCTCCATGGAATTCGGATCCATTTGGGTAGGACCTGCTCCAGCTAAAAAAACGGAAGCCCCAGTCCCTATTGTGGTAATGAATGACCTCCTTTTCATCGCGCTACCAATTCATATCATAGCCATGGTCCATGGGATCTACGTTCCACTTGGTCAGCAAGCCCTTTGCTGCCCTGAGGTCATAATGTTGCCGGTTAAAATCCCCTACCATCCCAATCATATCCAGGACTGCCTGTTGGGTAGCAGCAGCCTCATCTTCTATGCTGTCAATGGCATTCAATGCATGGGTCCTCGCAAAAGAATTGGGGGTCTCCAATACTTCATACAAGGCCCTGAGTCCCTCCTCCTCGTGCCCCAGCTGATACAAGGCTTCTGCTGCCACCACCTTCACATTTGGGGAGGAATCTGCCAGGGCACTTTTCAAGGCTTCAACGGCTTCCTCAGCCTCCTGCCCCAGGATCAACAAGCCTGTGGCTCCCCAATACCGGATCGCAGCCTCATCCTCATTCAGCATCTCTTTAAGAAAGGGAATGTCTCCCCTTTGAGGATCTGAAGCCAGGTTTGCACCATCTATCAAATCGTTCAGCTCCAGACCGGATTCCCGCATGTAATCGTAGGTAGTAGTTCCTTCCGTCCGGTCTATCAATTCAGCCTCCGGAATAAATCCGGAATCCTTTATTTCCAGCATCCAGTCTTTGGTAGCAGCACGCATTCTTTTAAGTACATCTTCGTACTGGGGATCATCTGCCAGGTTATTGACTTCCCAGGGGTCATTTTCCGTATCATAAAGCTCCTCTGCTGGCTTGGTATTCCAAAATATGGACTGGATCTCATTGCACTCTCCTGCTTTATAGGCAGCTTCCCAGGATTGAATGGAAGGAGCACGCCAGAGGTATTCCAAAAACTGTCCGTATACCCTGTAGGGAATATAGTTGCGTATATATCGGTATTGATTATCCCGGGCCGAACGGCTCATATCATAGCGTTCATCCATCCTTCCGCGGAACATAAAGGCATATTCGGGATCTTCTGTTTTTTGTTCTCCGAGAAAGGCTTTCCCTTGTAAGTATTCGGGTATTTCTTCTCCGATTAGACTCAACACGGTAGGCACCAGGTCCACAAAACTGATCAGGCGGTTGACTTCATTTCCCGGCTGTTCGGCAGGATAGAGGTGCTTGTATTTCTCTGGAATCCTGACAATGAAGGGTACACGGGTACCCGTCTCATACACATACCTTTTACTCCTTGCCAATACGCCCCCATGGTCTCCATAATAAAATACGATGGTATTCTCTGCCTGTCCACTTTCCTCAAGCTCCTGGAGCAACTCCCCAATCCTTTTATCCATATCTTCGATTTTATCGTAATACTGGGCCCAATCGTGGCGCATCTCCGGCGTATCCGGATGATAAGGAGGCAAAGTGACATCTTCCGGACGGTGGCGCAGCTCCTCAGTAGGAGTGGATTGATGAATGGAGCTTTCGTGGGAAATCGTGGTGTTGAAAACTGCGAAAAAGGGTTTGCCCTCAGGCCTGTTTTTATAATGGGCCTGATTACTGGATTCATCCCAAAAATCCTGATTTTGGTCAGGGTTAATGTTATAATCTTCCTTGACGTTATTGGTACAATAATACCCTGCCCCACGCAACATCCTGGGGTAAGGTTGTATCAGGTCGGATTTATCATAATAACTCCTCATGTGCTGGTGACCACCCGCAGTAGCATAAATTCCTGTCAAAATGGTATTTCTGGCTGGGGCACAAACCGGCACATTGGCATAGGCATGCGTATATAAAAATCCTTCAGCAGCCAGGGCATCCATATTGGGGGTAGTGGCAAACTCATCGCCATAACAGCCTGCAAACGGGCTATTGTCTTCGCTGGTAATCCATAAAATATTGGGAGGGGGAAGCTCTTCCTGGGTGGAATTACAAGAAATTAATACAAACAGGCCAAATACAACGATTAGATTTTTCATTTTGGGTTGGGGTAAATATTTTTTATTCAATTTCTAAAATAAACCAAAAAGTTGAATAATTAAATTTATTCGAATCCTGATTTTAATGTCACCTATGTTGACATTAATTTATTTAATGTCTATATTCATGACATGAATAAGAAAAAACCCAAGCGAAACTACAATATGGATACCAGGACTAAAATGGCATCCGCTAATGATAAACGCATCATGCAATCCATATTCGCACTTTGGGAGCAACTATCCATTCATGAAATCACACTGGATATGGTGGCCCGAGATGCCGGGGTTACCGTCAGAACCATCCTGCGGAAATTCGGATCTAAGGAAGGTTTGATTGAGGCGAGCATAGAAAAGGATGTATCCAACATTAAAAAAGAAAGGGAAACTGCGATTGAAGGAGATTACCTGCAGGCCCTGACCATTCTGGTCCGGGATTATGAGCGCATTGGCGATGCCGCTATCAGGACACTCGCCATTGAACAAGAATTACCCATAGCCAAAAAAATACTGGATAGCGGAAGGGCTTATCACAGGGAATGGTGCGAAAAGATTTTTGCTCCTTTCCTGCCGGACCCTGAGAACCCGGATTATGAACAAAAATTACTATCCTTTATTACCGCAACAGAATTTTACTTGTGGAAACTGCTCCGAAGAGATTTAAACAAAAGTCGGGAAGCCACATTTGTCGTTTTCAAATCCCTGGTTGAAGGATTAATTCAACAGGGAAAAACATAAACTCCAGCATTATGAAAGATAAAATTAATTTCCTTTTTCTCACTGTAGATGGAGGTGGTAATATTCCACCGGTTTTCGGACTTGCAAAAAGGCTTCAAAGCAGGGGCCATGAAGTAAATGTATTGACGGAACCCTGCCTGAAAACGGCTGTAAAATTTTTGGGGTTCAATTTCATCCCATTTAAAGAACATTTTACAAGAGAAGACAGAAACGAAGATATTTGCCAGGATTGGAATGATTCCACCTTAAAAAAACCAACTGTATTTAAAAACATCATCTTCGGGCCTGCAAAAACTACGGTACAAGAAACCGTCGAAGCCCTGAAGCAAACAAAAGCAGATGTTTTGGTCGTGGATTGTTTATTGTTTCCTGCTTTGATAGCTGGAGAATGCCTGAATATCCCAGGGGTACTGTTATTTCACATGCCGGAATACCTTCCGGGAAAAAACCGTCCCCCGGGTGTAATGGGATTGATTCCGGGAAAAGGGACATTGGAAAAAATAAGGGACCGGTTACTGGGTAGGATTTTTTCAAAAGTATTTAACAGTCACCTTTCCCAAATCAATGCTATCCGGCAGGATTTGGGGTTGAATAAGTTAGATGACCTTATTTCCATGATTCATCAGGCAGATCTGAGAATGATTCAAACGCTTAAAAGTTTTGATTTCCCATTGGATCCCGCTCCCACTAATGTGCGTTATACCGGCCCGGTTCTGGATGATCCGGATTGGGTGGAAGCATGGGAAACTCCATGGGAGCAGGGAGACAACAAGCCATTGGTAGTGGTCAGTTTTTCTACTACCTTCCAAAATCAGGCAGGTATTGTAAAGCGATGTATACAGGCTTTGGCCGAACTCCCGGTACGGGGATTGGTAACCATTGGATGGGCCATCGACCTGCATGACATCAGGGTACCTGAAAAAATTAAAGTTATTCGTTCAGCTCCCCATTCCCGGGTATTTCCTGAAGCCAATCTGGTTATTACCCATGGGGGTCATGGAACCATCATGAGGGCCCTGGCCAACGGATTACCCCTGATAGTGATCCCCATGGGCCGGGACCAACATGACAATGCCGCAAAAATCGCTTATCATGGTTGTGGCATCAGGCTTTCAACCAAATCCGATAAGGGTACCATTCAAAGGGCCATCAAACAAATGCTTTCTACAAATACCTATACCGAAAAAACCAGGGCTTTTCAGGCTGAAATAGGGGCAACGGCATCCAGGGACATGGGAATTAGGGAATTGGAGCAACTGGCGAAGCCTTTCCAACAGAGATCGGCTAAAGCCAGTCAGCTATCCAATGTCCCGGGAAGTGGATAAAGTATTTTGGTTTTCAACCTCAGCAACGGGAGGAGGAATTCAGCCTGTTACCCAATACTCAGGATTAAGGCATTACCTATAAATTTCCAAGTGCCTGGAGATCCGATCAATTCCCCACATCACTGCCCCACCATTGATTGCCCGGATCAAAATCCCTGGACAGGAATTCCATCCGCTGCTTTTCCAGAGCGGGCATACGGACATTTCTTACCCTGTCCAGGTACTCTTGTTCCTTCGCCGGATCGTACATGGGGTCTTTTTTGGGGTATAAGGCCCCTACTTCGTCCAGGTAGGCAAATAGCTGTTCACTCAACCTACCGGCCAATTCGGAGTTTTCGGCAGCCACATCATGGTTTTCTTCCAAATCCTCCTCCAGGTTGTACAATTCTTCCCTTCCATCTTCATAATAATGGATCAGCTTCCATTCTCCCCGCCGGATAATGGAAGAGGGTTCCCCCCCCTGATTGCCATAATGGGGATAATGCCAGATCAGGGGTCTTTCCTCGATGGTTCCTCCGGTAAGCAGCGGAACCAGGCTGACCCCATCGGCATGTTCTTCAGGTTTTAATTCAGCACCTATCAATTCCAGCAGGGTAGGGTAAAAATCCGTTCCTGTCACCGGGGCATCTGACGTTTTTCCTGCATTGTCCAGAAAGGGGGTTTTGATAAAATAAGGCTCCAGAATACCCCCCTCATACTGATACCCTTTTCCGCCACGCAACGGGAGATTGGAAGTGGCAAAGGCATCACCTGCTGAAACGCCTCCATTGTCAGAAGTGAAAATGACGATGGTATTGTCATCCAGGCCTAGTTCGTCAAGGGTTTGCAATACATGCCCAACGGCATCATCCATGGTTTCTACCAGTCCGGCGTAAACCGGATTGTCCTGCTCCTGCCGGATAGGAAGAAAGTGTGCCATTTTAAACCCCGTTTCTGCAATGCCTGCCTCTTCGGCCTTTTGCCGGTATTTGGACCATTTCTCTTTGGAGGTCTGAATGGGCGAATGCACCGCATAAAAGGATAGATAGGCAAAAAAAGTGGTGTCTTTATTATCAGTGATAAATTTGGCCGTTTCCTTTGCCAGTTTCATGGACAGGCTCATTCCTACTTCATCTTCATGATCCTCCATTTTGGGATTATTGAAAGGTGAATAATAGCCTCCTGTATAGGGGCCTCCTTGTTCAAATCCCCCCTGATTGATATCGAAACCGTGGTCTTCCGGGTACGAACCTTCCCCTCCCAGGTGCCATTTCCCGGCAAAAAAGGTCGTATAACCCGCTTCCTTCATGGCTTCAGGAAGGGTAGTGTATTCATGTTCCAAATGATCTTTATTTTCCGGGGGAAGTAATTTATTGAATCTCCCTGCTTCCCGCCAGGCTTCCCCGGTTTTGGCACCTATCCAATCCGTAATGCCATGCCTGGCTGGAAATTTTCCAGACATCAGGCTGGCCCGGGAGGGGCTGCAAACCTGGCAGGTGGCATAACCATTGGTGAATACCATACCTTCATTGGCTATCCTATCGATATTTGGTGTCTCATAATAATCGCTGCCCATGCAGCTTAAATCGTGGTATCCCAGGTCATCGGCCAGGATAAACAGGATATTGGGTTTTTGTTTTTCAGCTTGCTCCGCCTGCTCCTGCTGACAGGAGACCATCAGCAAGGCAGCAAACAGGGGCAACATATTTTTAAATGTCATGGATATTGAATTAATGATTATTAGTTCTGTCTGAAGGCAACAATTCATACAAATTAAACCTTAATGCATCAATAATTAAAATTTTTTAAGGAATTCATTGCTTTCTACCAGAAGATCGATCCCATATAATCACCAATGGGTTGCCAAAATGAATTATATAAAAATCAAATAACAGTTGGATCCAATTCCCTTACTATTTCGGGAATAAAATGAATGATTTGCTTTATGGGATTTTGATGGCCATTTTCACCTTCATTCATTGGACACACTTCCGCCTGTTTCAGAAAAGGCCAAAAAGAAAAACCCCGGTAAAAGAGGTGATTATCACCTAATAATACCGGGATCTTTGCAATAATTTGATTCAATAGGTTTGATATTTATTTTTTAATAACCGGCGTTTTGGTTCATGTTTTCGTTCTCGATCACCTCAATTTCTGGTAAAGGAAAATTGACATGGAAATCTTCAAATTCAAGATCGATTCTTTTGCTGTCGAAATCCCAGGTTGTCAAATCAATTTCTCCAGCCAAATGCCTCCTTCTCAAATCATACCACCGGTGACCTTCCTCACAGGCGAGTTCCATCCTTCTTTCTTTGAATATCCATTCCAATACAGTGGCTTCAGTTTCTCCGGTAAGTGTATAATCTGAGGGTACTTCTGACATGTCAATTTCTCCTGACATCCTTGCCCTTTCCCTGATTTGATTCAAAAGGGCAACGGCTTCCGCCAAATTACCCCCAGAGCGAACGGTAGCCTCAGCCTTCAACAGCAATATGTCTGCATACCTTAGAATCCTTGGATTATTTCGACTGGAACCATTGGCTCCACCCGGATTGTTGGTCCAATTTCCATCCTTGATGTATTTAACTACATTGGTAACCAATCCGGGTTCCGGATCAAAAATGTAATTGATTCTGGGGTCTCCCGATTCAAACTCATCCATTAACGAGGAGGTTGCAGAATATACGGTATTTCCCACCCAGGTTGGTCTTCTGACAAAATGCCCGTAGTAGGCGCCAATGTCACCCACCACTGCAAAGCTATCATTATCCAAAAAAACATTGTTGATGCCAGCCTGATTATTGGCCTGAAATTCGAAAAGAGATTCCTCGTTGTTTTCCATGGCCGCATTGAAATTATCTCCATAATTGGAAGTCAAAGAAACTCCGGAGATGGCATCAAAATCCTGAATCGCACTGGTAAAATCAGCATTGCTTCCTGTCACTGTACCCCTGAATACCAATGCTTTTCCCCTAAGCCCCAAGGCTGAATTGCGGGTCACTCTTCCCTTATTGGCATCATCCCAGGCCTCGGGTAAAATTTGCGCTGCTACCTCCAAATCCTGGATAGCCTGATCCAATAGCTCAGTGCCTTGAGAATTGGGAGGGAAAGCATTCTCTAACGCTACAATTCTTTCCCTAACCAAAGGTGCTGTACCATAGGTATTCCAAAGCTTGAAATACATCCAGGCCCTTAAAAACAACACCTCTCCACGATGGTAATCCATCAGTTCGGGTTGATTTTCATAGGCAATCGATCCATTTTCTTCTATTTTTTGCATTAAAGTATTGGCGCGTGCTATCAATTGGTAAGAAAATCTATAAAAAGCATTTAATTGCCCGTTATTCCCATTGAGTCCGGAGAAAAACTCGTGAGGGTGGTTGGCTTCTGTAGTCAGATCGTCACCTGGCAGCTGCCATATGGCCTGCAAAAAGTTATTAGGGCCTCCCCTGAATGTATAAAAGAAAGTTAATTTTTGATAGGTTCCTAGTACAGCCTGGGTCATTTGGTCTTCCGTCTGGAAAAAACCAGCCTCAGTATCCCCAATGGGATCTAATTCTATGGTTGAATCATCACAGGAAAGAAATGCCAATCCCGTGATGATGAATAAACTGATGATATATTTTATCTTTTTCATTTTGATTTCGGTTTTTATTAAAATCCAAGGTTTACGCCCAAAATAAAAGTCGTCGGGGTGGTATCATTCTCGGGATCTAGTCCGGGAAAAGGACTGAATACGAGAAGGTTCTGCCCCATCAGGTAAGCTCTAAGATTGCTCACTCCAAGCCTTGACAACAAGTTTCCCGAAACATTATAACCCAATTGAAAATTTTGAAATCTAAAAAATCCGGCATTGGCTACATGTCGGTCTGCAATTCTATTGTTTCCGGACGGATCTTCGGTAATTGCCCTTGGAATCGTATTCGATGGGTTGGTAGCTGTCCAACGATCCAGGTAATCTACCAGGTAATTTCCTCCTCCGGCACCTACACTCTGCAGTCCGTTGGTGAATATTCGCTGCATATCACCCAAACCCCTAAAGTCAATGCTAAAATCGAAGTTTTTATAATTGAGTCCCAGGTTGATTCCATAATAATATCCAGGAATTGACTTTCCAATATAGGTTTGGTCAAAGGCGTCAATCCTGCCATCGGGATTTGGGCTAAAAAAAGCATTTTCCCCATCTTCCTCACCAGGAGGTCCCTGAATATCTACAAATCGAATATCACCGGGAGATTTTTGTGCCTGATATCCCGGATCTTCATTTTCTTCCAACCAGGATTCTACCTGTTCTTCGGTTTGAAATATTCCATCAGTCCGGTAACCCCACAAAAAATTAATCGGCCTGCCTTCTTCAATTCGATTGGAATTTCCTCCAGAGGGTCTGCCCTGGTAGAGGTTGGAAACCCTGTTTCTTACGGTAGTGAGGTTGGCTCCTATTGAATAACTAATATCCCCTACCTTATCCTGAAAATTTCCCTGGAGTTCAAAACCTCGATTATCCACATTTGCAAGATTGACAACCGGCTGAGACAGTGCGCCAATTACCTGTGGGATATTGATGGCCTGGAGGATTCCATCTGTGTATCTTTGGTAATATTCAACAGTAAGGGAGAGCCTGTTGCTCAACAACATGGCATCCAATCCTATATTGGTTGTCGTGACGGTCTCCCAACTCATATCTACAATAGGAAAGTCACCCAAGGCGGCGGCGGATTGTATAATCCCATCGCCGGCAGCACTTCCGCCTGAGCCCAGGGCATAGACCGGGTTGAAATTTACCAGGGACAAAAAGGCAAAATCACGTGTTTCCTGATTTCCGGTCTGACCCCATCCCACACGAAGTTTAAGGTCATCAATGAAACCCTGGTTCATAAAGTTTTCTGATGACAATCTCCAGGCAGCGCCGAAACTGGGAAACGTTCCCCATTTGTAACCAGGGCCAAATTTGGAAGTACCATCTTTTCTTACAGTAGCGTCCAGGTAGTATTTGCTTGCGAAACTATAGCTTAGCCTTCCCATGTATCCTTGTAGACCAGATGGAGAACGCTCATAAAGCACGGCTTTGTTTTCCCTTGCCCATCCTTCTTCGATCCGGCGCTGATCCCAACCTGGAAGAGGTGAATTCTGATCAGCCGCCAACTGCGTATTATTCCATTGTACCTGCTGGTCCATAGCATTAAGAATCAAATCTATACGGTGTTCGCCAAAACTTTTGTTGTATCCGATCAAAAATTCTTTTACAATATTGATATTCTCGTTAATTCTCCTGCGATAGGTATTTCCTTCTCCCGAATAGGGTGTCCCCTGGTTTGCCTCAAAAATCCCCCTTCTCTGGTCAAAAAACCGCTGCTGTGTATTGGTAAATTGGTCAAAGCTAAACGTGCCCCGCAATCGTAGGCCATCGATGGGACTGGCTTCCGCATAAAACGATCCAATATTTCGTATCATGTCTCTTTGCACGGTATTCAAATCTGCTATGGCCAGGAAATTATTTCTGGTGGCACCGCCATACCCGTTACTTAAAAAAGAATCTCCTACAATCCGGCCTGGGGCGGCATATCCCCTAAATCCGGAAGGATCATACAATGGTTGCCATGGAGCAGAAAAAGCGGTATTTAAGCCTGCCCCTCCATCCTCTGCTGTTTGAGAATAGACAAAACGAAAAGATTCACCAACTTTTAACCAGCTGGCTACCTGGTGATCAGAATTGACATAGGCTGAGTACCTGTTGAAGGTGCTGGTATACATGGCATTTTCCTGCCCCGAAAACCCAGCCCCTACGGCATAATTGGACATCTCATTGCCTCCGGTAATGGATACATTGTGGTCTTGAATCACTGCGTTTTTTACCCGTGTTGCCTCAAGCCATTGATCGGTATAATAGGGGCTATTCCCCAGATATTCTGGTGAACTGCTATCATAAAATTGGAAAAAATTAGGATCAGGTGAAGCTGCCGGGTTATTGTTTAAAGCCTCCAGATAGGTGTCGACGTAATCATTGGTATTCATTACCTCCCAATCATTCCTGACATTTTGAACCCCATATCTAGACGAAATGCTGACTTTGGGTTTCCCTTTTGCCCCCCTCTTGGTGGTAATTAGAATGACCCCATTTGACGCCCGAACACCATAAATGGCAGTGGCCGAAGCATCCTTTAATACCGAAATGGATTCGATGTCATTGGGGTTGATAAGATTAAAAACATTGACATCTCCTCTTTGGTCTTGCGACCGTGCATCTCCGGATGCAGCCCCGCCCTCTACCAAAGGAACACCGTCAATTACATAAAGAGGGTCATTATAACCCAGGGTACTTACTCCCCGAATCCGAATGGAGGGCCGTGCATTGGGGTCTGAACCGGGATTCGAAACAAATACTCCTGCCATTTTTCCCTGCATCGCCAGTTCAGGTGTCATGCTTGCTGTTTTCGTGATTTCCTCAGAATCGATCTGCGTGACTGCTCCGGTCAAATCTTTCTTCTCCCGGGTACCATAACCAATTACAACCACCTCTTCCAGAGAAGATTCGTCCTGAACCATTTGTACGTCAATTGTGGTTTGGTTTTCAATGGTATAACTCTGGGATTGGTATCCGATAAAGGAAAAAACAATGGTTGCACCTTCCGGTACATTTAATGAATAAGTACCATCCAGATCCGTAACGGTACCGGTAGAACTACCCTGGACTGATATAGTTGCTCCAGGCAGAGGTTCCCCATTTTCATCGGTTACTGTTCCGGAAATGGTTACCTCATCCTCGTCTGCTTCATTTTCTCCTTCCTCTATCATCACTTCCGAGGGGCCTGAAGATTTATCTCCTGGTGCTACGTATATTGTTTTGTTTAACCTTTTGAATTCAAAATCCGTAATTTGTGCCAAATGTTGAAGTACCTCCTTTACATTACTGTCTTGGTAATTAAAAGAAATTCGTTTATTGTGCCTGGCTACTTTTTGGTTATAGGTAAAGCTAAAGACTGTCTTTTCTTCTATAACTTCTAAGATTTCCTTCAGACTCTGGGAATTGGCCTGAATACTTATCCCGACATCCTCCAGATTTTGACTATTAGAAGGTGTGGCCAGTATAAATTGCATGGCAATCACCTGAATCAGGAAGGCATACAATAGCTTCTTTGATGCCATGATCAATAGTTTAAGTAAATTAATTTGCATAATTTTAAGTGCTTTAAATTCTTTTGAGTTTGTTAATTTGATTGGAATTTGAGCCTGATCCGGTACTGTTGCCGCAGTGGCCGGATCATTTTTTGCTTATTTCGTCTTTCTCATAGGCATGGATTTTATTTGCATTGAATAATGTTAATCGATATGGTTTTTGTACGGATATCCGTTTGATAATCAAATTCAAGTAGGTGCTTCATTCCCCTCAAAATAGTCTCAATCCTTTCACCTTCATAGGTCCCTGTTATCAGGCATTGGGGTCTTTTGCCTGAAAATGTAGTGTTAATCTCTACCCCATAGGCTCTTTCCAGAATTTCAAATACTTTTTCCACCGGTTCTTCCTCGAAGGACAAACTCCGGGTATGCCAACCGATAAAATATTCCGGGTTTACCTCATGGATGGCAATGGCTTTACCGTCTACAACTGCCTGCTGCCCCGGGTGTAGGAAAGCCTGCTCCAGGGAATGCCTGTCGGCTACTTTTACCTTTCCACTGGTCACGGTAACCTCTGTAGCCTGATCGGTATTGATGTTAAAGGAAGTTCCCAAAACTTCAATTTCAGCATTTCCGGTTTGAACTATAAATGGCTTATCGGGATTTGGTGTAATATCAAAAAATGCCTCTCCCTCCAATTTGACCAATCTCTGGTCTCCTGAAAAAGTCTCTGGAAACTCGAATTCACTGTTTTCATTTAACCTGACCCTGCTCCCATCACTTAGCGTAATGGTAGAACGCATGCCCTCCAGGGTTTGCTTGGTCTTCATTGCAGGCGAATCAACAGAAGAAAAAGCCAGCTGCCAGTAAATCCAACCCGAAAGCCCCAAAAGCAAAAATACAGCGGCATATTTGCTAAATCCTTGAAGCCAGTAGGTGTTTCTCAGTTGCCTTGCCCTGCGCTCCTCCAAACCCTTCCAGACGCTGAGCTTTGACTGACGAATGGCTTCCGCATCAGGGTCCTTTCCCAATCTGGCCAGCTTATCAAACAACTGCCGCGAATCATGCCGACCCTTTTTCCCCGTTTTCTCCTTTAGCCAGGATTCAAAATACCGTTTTATTTGACTTGATTTCATTTCAGGTTTTTGCCTTTACTCCTCTAAGTACCCCAAGCCAATAGGATCAGCTATTTTTGGTTGAAAAAAATTATTTTTTTTTAAAATAATCATAGCGTATTGGTAGGTATTAACAAAGAAATTTATCCTATGGGGTTGCGAATGGCAGACAAAATTTTTTATATTGAGTAAAAGTTTTATCAGCCTATGTCCACTGTCCATAAAGGCCTTACCGTAACCGTTACCCTGAATGAGGAAAAAATACCTTATGTAAATGGTTTGCTTTTTGAGTACCGGAAGGACCTCAACATTTATCAGGAAAAATACAATAAGTCTTTGCCCGGTACTTTTTTTATCAGTTGGCTGACTTTACCTGTCCAAACCTATGCAGGTAGAGAAAAACTTCCTGCCCGGATCATCCTGATGAGCAGTTATGTGGGAAGCAAATCGAAGCACATACGGGAATTGGCCACCTTTCTGGCGCCTCAGATCAAACAGGTGTTTAGCCAAAGCCCGGAATACCCCAAAAATGAGCTGGATGAATCGGGATTGGTTGCTTTTTTGAAACGCAAAAGCATTCCCAATACCTTTTATTCGGGTTTCAAATTTATCAGTACCCGGGAGGTAGTCAGGGAAAAGCAACTCAAAGCTGAGGTTTGGAAATATACCAGAGAATTGGCTGATGAAGCTCAACCTGCCTCCCCAAAAGAAGTAAAAGACAACATCGAATCCTTTGTCCGGAAACATCCTCAGTTGTCCTGGGCTGGCAAAAAAATCCCCTACACCCTGAGGAATAAAATCCAGATGCTGTGGCCGCTTGGCTTATTTGGTTTGGTGATGTTGAGCTCCCTGGTTTCCCTGGTACTTTGTATTTTTCTGGATGTACTGGTATTGAAAATCCTGGCTTGTATCTTTCCCTTATTCCTCCTGCTGCTGCTTTTGCTGTTTTTGCTTTTGCGCCTCAACGAAAATATACCCCATGAACCCAGCCAGGAACTATCGGATGAAAAGGTGCGGGAAATAGTGGCGCTCGAAACCAATCCGGTAATCAATGAAATGACGGTAATCGCTCCATTAAAACGCGGCTGGATACGCCGTGTTTTTCTTGGGATTACCTTAAAACTCGTGGGATTGGTGGCTTACTTTGCCTATATCCCCACAGTACATACCGCAAGATGGCTTCAGATGGACAAGGGCAAAAGGTTGGTATTCATCGCCAATTTTGATAACCTCTCCGAGGCATACGCCCATGACTTTGTAGACAGCGAAAGGAGGTCCATGAACATGGCCGTTATTTTCAGCCATGCTTTTGGTTTCCCGGCAACCCGTTGGCTGGTACACAAGCAATACAACCACCGCAGCAACTACATGAAGGGAGTAAGAGCGCACCAAAAGGTGACCCAATTCTGGTATGCCTCCCAACATGACCTGAGTGTGGAAAATTTAAAAAGAAACAGGGCTTTTCGGGAGGGCCTGAACAAAAAAATGGATGATGCAGCAATCAAGGACTGGCTGCTAACTTTATAAAAATGACGATACTCGAAAAGGAAGACATTCAGGGATTATTGATCAGGGGACATGGCAACCTCAGCAGCGCCAGCTACCTGCTGTATAGCTTTACCGACCCTGCCCAAGCAGGTAATTTTTTAAAAGAAATCCTTCCCAAAATCACAGCTGCCACCGAAAAACCTGAGGAGCAGGCCCTGCAAATCGCCTTTACCTACGAAGGCATGGCTTTTTTGAATCTTCCTGGTCCTGTTCTGGATAGTTTCTGCAGGGAATTCAAAGAAGGAATGACGGAAAAACAGCGGCAGTTTATCCTGGGAGACACCGGTGAAAATGCTCCCCACAACTGGTCCTGGGGTGAAAACAACCTGCACTTCATGTTGATGGTCTTCGGTAAAGACCTGGAAAAACTGGATCGAACCTTGTCCGAAATCAAGGTATTGACGGACTCCTGCGGTATAGTCATGTTGCATGCCTTACCCACCGGAATGCTGCATGGTCAGAAAGAACATTTTGGCTTCCGGGATGATATCTCCAGACCCTTAATCTGGGAATTGTTACATAAAGAACCGGATGAACAGGCAGTCACCTTTCCGGCAGGAGAATTTATCATGGGTTATAAAAACCTTTATGAGGAATATGCCCCAAGCCCTACGGTACCGCAGGCATTGGACAAACAGGATAGGCTACCCTATCATCCTGATAATGAATCTCTAAAAGATCTGGGAAAAAACGGCACCTACCTTGTTTTCAGACAAATGGAACAAAAAGTACATGTATTCTGGCAATACATGAAAGCGCAAAGCAAGGATAAAATTTCTGCCATTGCCCTTGCCAGCAAAATGGTGGGCAGGTGGCCTGATGGCTCTCCTTTGACCCTATGTCCCGTGCAGCCGGACCCCAACCTTTCCGAAACAAATGATTTTGGGTTTTGGCAGGCAGATAAAGACGGATTAAAATGTCCCATCGGCTCCCATATCCGGAGAACCAATCCAAGGGATCACTTGGTTACCGAAAAAAGTCAGAAAGACTCCACTGAAATGGCTGCCAAACACCGCATGATCAGAAAAGGAAGGCCCTATGGACCACCGGTTACCCCGGAATTAAATCCTGAAGACATGCTGGATAGTATAGCCGATACCCAGGAGCGTGGACTCCATTTTATATGCCTGGTAACTGATATTCGCAGACAATTTGAATTTGTACAAAACAACTGGGTGAACTTTCACAAATTCGGAGGCCTGGAGAATGATGCTGATCCCATCATTGGCAACCATTACCAGAGTGAATCCCGGAAAACGGACGAATTCAGTATTCCCGCCTACCCGGTAAGGAGAAAACTGGACAAATTACCAAATTTTACCACCATAAAAGGCGGTGCCTATTTCTTTTTACCCGGCATCAGGGCACTCCAATACATTGCTGACCATGAATGACACCTATACACCAAGAGAAGAAAAAGACATTCAGGAATTGATCCGGGTGATGAAAGCATACCTGAGCCGACAGTATCCGGATGGAAAAATACTGAGAAATTTTCACCCCAAAATGCATGGCCTCCTCAAGGGAACACTTACGATTTACAATGATATTCCCCAGGCACTGCAGGTAGGTCTCTTCAAAGAAGCCAAACAATATGATGTCTGGATCCGGCTTTCCAATGCCCCTCCAAAAATACAATCTGACAAACCAGCGTCTGGCAGAGGATTGGCCATAAAAATACTGCAGGTGGAAGGGGAAATGATAGAGGAAGACCCTATCGGATTTGCCACTCAAAATATTTTAATGACCACAAGCCCCATCCTTTCTACATGGACCATCCGCTTGTATAGAAAGGCTATCCGTGCAGTACTATTTGGCCTTTGGGAGCAGCTGCGCTTTGCCATTAACCCCGCACATTGGCGCAGTATTTTTCTTACCCTTAAATATGCGGCCAAACACGATAACCTGCTTTCCCAGACCTATTTCTCCGGTGGTGCTTTCAAACACGGGCCGGACCATTTTGTGAAATTTGTTTTGACCCCTAACAATCCGGCTTTGGGTTACAGCCTGGAAGAGCCCCGTTCGGAGGATTTTCTCAAGGAGCAGCTCAGGGAAGATTGCCAAAAAAGGGAACATGCCTTTACCCTGAATGTACAAATCCACAAAAACGAAAAAGATCAGCCCCTGGAGAATACCTCCAAAGTCTGGAAAGCCGACCTGGTCCCGGTTGCCAGCCTGAACATTCCAAAGCAGGATTTTGATACCGAAGAAAGGGTACACCTGGGTGAAAAAATGGAATTTTCTCCCTGGATAGGACTAAAAGCCCATGCGCCAGTGGGCGGCATCAACCGGGCCAGAAGAAGGGTTTACAAGGAATTGGCCGCTTTTCGGAAATCACTATGAGTGCTGAATCCTGTCCAGAAAGGCATTACAAAAAGTACTGCCTCCAAAAAACTCCTGCTCCTTTTCCCAATCCCTGAACCTGGGAAAGGCTTTTTCAACCATTTGACGGTGCCAGGGCTCCACGGAAAGCCCCCAGTGAGGAACTGCACCCAACTCCAGCAATGCCCTTTCCAAACGCATAAACAAGGGATAACTACCGGTAACATCCTTGACACTGACCAGTTCGATCATGCACATGTCCGATTGGTTCATCATGGATAAATGGGCAGGACACTTCTTGACAAATCTCAAAGCAAAAGGGGCAGCCAATAATTGATCGTATTCCTGAGAAGCTTCACAATTTTTAATGATCAAATCTACTGCTTCAAACACCTTGTCCAGAGGAAATCCAAATTCTATGGCATACCCATAAAACTTTAATTCACCCAGCCCCTGGTCCAATACATTTCTGGCCTGGTCTTCAAACCCTCCACCGGCATCATCCTTGTGATCCACCAGCCTTTTAAGGGAGTTATTCGTCATTCTCGGTATAGATAGGTGGTTTTTATTAAACACCCAGGGAGAAAGCCTGCCGGAAATGGCTATGCCGGAAATAAAAGAAGATATGTAATTCCTTTCCCTCCCGGCATGGTGACCACCCGGTTCTTTTTCACTGTAATTTCGGGTAGTGACCAGACATTTTCTCTTTTTACCATCTTCCGTAGGAGATTCCATATCCCGGTAGGGGTTGATCAGTACCTCAAAATGCCGGTGAGCATTGATATAGTGGTACATGCCTTCCTGCATCATCTCTTTTTTGACATCTTCCCAATTCCGCAAAATCCTTTCTTCGAAAAGCCGGTAATCCGGCTGGGCTTCCAATATCATAGAAAAAACAATCCCTACAGATCCAATGCCCACCATTACCGCATTGAATTTTTCATCATCCTGTATCAGTGTGATTCCATGCTTTTTATTCCTTTCGTCCTTTTGAAATGCCTCTGGATCAGTGATGCCATCCCGGGGCTCTACACGGTACACTTTCCCCCCCTTACCTACTATGGTCATGGACTTGGCAAAGGCAGAAACCGGACCTATACCAATGCCGGAACCATGGGTAGAAGTGGCAATGGCTCCGGTAATGGATTGAATACTGGAGCCCCCCTGGTTGATCAAAGCCAGTTGGTGATGGGTAAGGGCCTGAATCAAATGCCTGATCTTGGTGCCGCCACCGGTCTCAAACAAATAGTGGGTTTCCGTATTTTTTTGATTGCCAAAGTTCACCTCTACCTCAAATCCATCCCGAAATGCTTCCTTGATCCATTCCCTGGCCGGCCTTTGGGTCATGTTCATGTCCTGGGTGCAAACCAAATAGTCTTCACATTGGGCAACAGCAGTCAGGGCATGCCCGGAACCTATGGCCCGGATCTTACGGCCATTTTTTTCGGCCAACCTGACCAAAGAACAAACCTCTTCGAGGCCGGAATAATCGTAGGTGCCGCACCTGGGATCCTGAGGTGAAAAGTTCTTATATTCTCCATTTCCTGGTACAAAAAATTGCAGGGGTTCTGAAAAGTGGTTACCAAACCAGTTGGCCCATTTCCTTCTTTTATTCTTTTCTTTTGGAAAAAAATCTTCACGGGTCAACTCCTTATCCAAAGACAATACCACCTTTTCATGACTGTCCATGTTCCTGTTAAGACGGTTTTCCACCAGCCTGCGCACAAATCTGGGCCGTATCATGAAATTAATAACGCTTACCCAACGGTTTCTTTTGATCCTGGAGCAATGATCTGTCAAGGTATCATCCAACAATTCTATGTGCCTGGGCACATTTTCCCGGTTAAAAATAACCTGAAACACCAATCGGATAAGGACCCATGAGACAATGGTATTCCCTTTTTTCCAGGATATAAATTTTGATAGGGCAGTCATGAAGTTAATGGTTTTTATTTCAACAAGTTATGAATATATGGGAATTTTTTGAAAACATTAAAATTAATTTGGTGATCTTTTCTGAGGTCTGTCCTGACATATAGGGCGGAAAGGCTTGCTTTTTTGAATTGATGGAAGAATTGAATACATTTGACCAAAGAAATAAACGCACGGGGTGCTGGAATTTATTCCGGCTGAGATCAAACCCGAAACCTGATTTGGATAATGCCAACGTAGGGATGCAAGCCAGAATTCCAATTGTAATTTGTAGCTCCATTCCCTGGTATTGCCGAGAATGGAATTTTTATTTACAGACAAAGACAATATGGAACTTGAAAAAACGACTGGCGGACTGATACCTCAAAACAAGCAAAACTGGCAAAACCGGCCGGAATGGTTTTTTAACCGCAAGCACACCGATACCTATGAATTGTGGTACGAAGGGCGGTACAAAAGGGCGGAAATCTGGCAGAAAAAGGTTATGGAACAGTTGGTATCCAAAGACAGCAGAATCAAAACCCTCTTGGAATTCGGATGTGGTACCACCCGGTTTACCCGATGGTGGCAAGAAATTGGTATTGAAGCCTCCGGTGGAGACATCTCTCCCCTGATGCTTTCCCAGGCAATCCACCTTTTTGAGGGAGACCTGGTGATGGCAGATTCCCACCACATGCCCTTTAAAGACCATACGTTCGATGCCCTTGCTTTTATTACTACTTTTGAATACTACAAGGACCCTGTAAAGGTAATCAGGGAAGCGGCCCGGGTGGGCAAATACGGAATCGCCATGGGCATGATGAACAGAAACTCCCCCAAAGTGCTGCGCAGGAGGGTTCAGCAGCTATTCGGAAAAAACCCCTTTTATGTGACAGCTACCTTTTATACCCCGGACAAACTTATACAAATCATCCAGGAGGCCTTAAAGGGAAGAACTTATTCCATAGAATGGTCCTGCACCGGCTTGCCCAAATGGTTTCCGGTCCAGCAATGGGGGCTGCCCTACGGGGATTTTTTTGGTTTATATGTTCAACTTCATGATGTCGAATAAAATGGCTGATCAACTGGGTAAAATAGATGAGTCTTTGTTGGAAGACTTTATCGCCTCACGATGTGGGGCCTACAGGGAAGAGGTTTTGGTAAAACCCGGCTTTGGCAGGGACGTATCCCTTGTGGAACTACCGGGACAACAGGTCATGGCATTGACCAGCGATCCCTTGTCCTTGATTCCAACGCTTGGATTACAGGAATCGGCCTGGCTGTCTGTGCAATTAATGGCCAATGACATGGCCACCACAGGTTTTGCGCCGCAATATGGCCAGTTTGTACTGAATTTGCCAGCTGGTTTCTCCAGGGATGATTTCAAAATTTACTGGGAGCATATCCATCATTACTGCCAGAACATTGGCATGGCCATCACTGGTGGACATACCGGTTTTGTTGAGGGGCAAAACTCGACCATAGCCGGAGGGGGAACTTTCATAAGCATCCTCCCCAAAGACCAGGCCCTGACGGCCAACCAAGCCCGCCCTGGAGATGTGCTCCTGGTTACCAAAACCGCCGCTTTGTCCTCCTCAGCTATCCTGGCCATGAGTTTTCCGAAAACCATCAAGGATAAACTGGGAAATGAAACTTACCAAAAAGCCTGTGCATCCTTTTATAACACCTCCTCTCTGGAGGAGGCCCTGGCTGCTGCAGGCAGCCCTGGGGAAAAGGTAGTGACTGCCATGCATGATGTAACGGAAGGAGGCATATCAGGAGCTATCTATGAGCTGGCTGCTGCTTCAGGCTGTGGGGTACGCCTGGAGAAAGATAAGGTCCCGGTAGGTCCGGTCCAACAAGCCATTTGCAACCTATTTGATCTCGACCCCATGCGATGTATCGGTGCGGGTTCTATGATCATCAGCTGTGATAAATCCAGGGTTCGGCTTATTCATGACCGGATAAGAGCAAAAGGAATCCGCTGTACTGTTGTAGGTGAATTAACCGAAAACTCCGGGGGGATGGTGCTGCTGGAGGATGATGGCTCATCCCGGCCACTTGATTACCAAAAAACCGATCCTTACTGGGCCGCTTTTTCGAACGCATACAAACAAGGCTGGAAATGAAAAAACTAAACCTTCAAACAGAAAAAGGGATTTACCTGATAATCGATCCCGCATCAAAGCCGGAAAACGAACTTTTCGATGTACTGGAAAAGATCGGGCGGTACCCCATCATTGCTCTTCAGGTATGGGACCATTTCAGACCATCCCAGGATGGCCAAAAGTTTATCCGGAAGGTCTGTCGGCTGGTTCGCCCACACCCTTTTCCCGTATTGGTCAATAACCGTTGGAAATGGATAAAGGATACGGGTTCAGATGGGGTGCATTTTGATCAAATCCCGGAAAACCTGGAGGCCATCAGAAAGAATCTGCCTGAAGACACCCTTTTCGGAATCACCTGTAACAATGACCAGGACCTCATTAACCAGGCAGAAGAAAAAGGCTTTGATTACCTTTCCTTTTGCTCTGTTTTTCCCTCAGCTACTGCCAATAGTTGTGATTTGGTTTCCTTTGAAACAATACGGAAAACCCAAAAATCCAGCAAGCTCCCCCTTTTTCTGGCCGGTGGAATCAACCTGCATAACTTGTCAAAACTAAATGAGCTATCCCATTCAGGAGTAGCTGTCATTTCAGGCATCATGCAGGCAGCCGATCCCTGCAAGGCCATAGAAGCCTATTTACTTAAATTACAAAACACTCCATTTAATGAAAATAGCCACCATCAATAAATTGTGTTGCCCATTTGACCATTCAGATTTGACACTGACCCGGGTTTCTGAAGATACAGAAGGAAAAATCCTGGAGGGCTGGTTGCATTGCCCCCATTGCACACGGATATATCCCATTGTCAAAGGTATTCCGATCATGAGCCCGGATGCGTACAGGGAGATGGACATGGAGAAGCCCTTGTTCGAAAAATGGCAAAAGAACCTTGAGGGCAAGAAGGTAAAGGATTTCAGGTTAATTGAATAGAACCTGATTCGTAATGCTCTATTTCACCTGTGAAATTTTCTACCCGAACCTACCGGTAAGTACATGGGGCAAAATCAGGTCAACAGCAAGTGATTTTTCAGTTCCATCATCAGCTTATCATTTACTCCCTGAAGGAATGAAAAAATCCTTAGCTAATTCTATTGAAATGGCTAAATTGGGAAAGTTTTGCTTTTTAAAAAACCAGCATGCATATAAAAAGACCCAGGATCCGGCAGAAAATTATCTTCACCCTGGAAAGGCAATTGGTAAAGGGAGCCCATTTTCAGTTATTGCTGGTGGCAGCACTGATCGGACTGATATCCATCATAGGGGGAATATTGGTCATGCCATCGGGGGCACCCACGGCTACTTTTGGTGAATCCGTATGGTGGGCTTTTTTACGGCTTAGTGACCCCGGGTACCTGGGCGACGATGAAGGCAATTGGCGAAGATTTATTTCAACCCTGATAACGGTAGCCGGCTATGTGGTCTTTCTGGGCTCACTGGTGGCAGTTATCACCACCTGGATGAATCGGAAAATCAGGCATTTGGAACAGGGTCTGACTCCGGTAACAGCCAACAACCACATTTTAATTCTGGGTTGGTCAAACAGGACCATTCACATTGCAGCTGAAATTTTCCAGTCTGTGGGTAGAATCAGGCGGTTTCTGGAAAAATACGATACCAAAAAGTTACGGTTGATCATCCTCTCAGAAGAGGTCAGTCCTTTTCAAATGCAGGAACTAAAAGACCATCCCATGATCGGAAGCCGGGCCCATGAAATTGTATTGCGAACCGGGCTGGCCATAGACCGGGAACACCTGCGCCGGGTGGATAGCCTGAATGCGTCTTGTATCATTATCCCCAGTTTGGCATATGGAAGAAAGGAACTGATCAATCCTGATATAGAAACCATCAAATGCCTGCTTTCATTAAATGCTGAGGCCAATGCCCAAAACTACCACAAGCTGCCTTATGTAGTAGCAGAAATACAAGACGAAAACAAGATCAATGCCGCCCGCAGGTCCTACACAGGTCCGCTGGAAGTCGTGGGCAGTAACACCATCATCAGCAGGCTAATGGCCCAAAACATCCGGCATCCGGGGCTTTCGGAAGTCTACAATGAAATCCTCTCACAGGTGGATGATAGCAATTTGTTTTCACAGGCATTTCCTGAATTAATTGGCCAACCCATAGGTCTTTTAAAAAAAGCATTTACCAAAGCGGTGGTGTTGGGCATAATCAAAACAGATGGGGACAATTTTGCTCCTCACCTAAACCTGCCTGATGAAAAGGTACTGGAAGATGGAGATCTTCTGGTCCTGCTAGCCAGAAGTTCTACAGATTTGGTTTGGCGAAGGGATAGGGTTGCAACAAAGGAAGCGCCTGCCCCGTTTGTCGGCCTGCTGCCTGTGGAAGAACAGCAAAGCCCCAACCGGATTTTGATTTTGGGATGGAATGAACATGTACCTTCCCTTATCAGGGAATTGGGTACCTATGAAGATGAGAATTATTTTATCCGACTTATCACCCTGCGTCCCGTATCAGAAAGGGAAAAGGACCTGGCATTCTTAGAAGAGGACAACAACCGGGTAAGGGTGGAACATGTGGTAGCAGATTTTATCCGGGAATCTGAAATCAGAAAAATTGAAGCTGAAACCTTTGACCACATACTGCTGGTAAGTAGTGACCGACTTGAAGAGGAAGAGGAGGCAGATGCCAGGACCATGGTAGGCTATGTATTACTCGAAGAGGTGCTGGAGAAAGCCAATAAAAGACCGTCTGTGTTGATTGAATTGTCAGACCCCAGCAACGAATCGCTCATCAAACGTTTTCAGAGTGAAGTCATCATCAGTCCCATGGTATTGAGCCATTTGCTGGCAGGAATTGCCCTGCAGCAGGAACTCAATAGTATCTACAATGAACTTTTCACTGTTGGAGGGGCAGAAATTATTTTCCGGGACCTCATGGAATACGGGGTTTCTCTTGGGAAAATACGCTTTTTTGAACTCGAATCACTGGCTAGCGCTCATGGGGAAACCGTGCTGGGCGTCTACCTGGATCGGGAAGACGAAGCAGGAAACCACCTGTTGTTAAACCCGGCCAAAGGTCATGAAATAAATCTCTCAGAAAAAGACCGGCTGGTAGTACTGACTACCTTTTATTGATTTACAGCGGTATTTTTTGCTCCCCAAAAAAAGAAAAAGCCTTCCATTTGGCAAGATATGGTCGGTATTAACATTTTATACCCTTATTGGTTACATATGCGTACCTTCTTTTAGAAAGGAAGACGATACATTTGACACAAGAAAGTGAGGAAAATAAAAATTTTATCTTATCCTTACCTATTGAACCTAACTCAACTACCGGTCCTCTCATATACCGGTAGTTTTTTTTACCGCACAGCAAAAAAAACCTATCCCTTCCTGCTACATCAAAAGCTTA
This sequence comes from Cyclobacterium sp. SYSU L10401, assembly GCF_010993705.1. GTDB lineage: Bacteria > Bacteroidota > Bacteroidia > Cytophagales > Cyclobacteriaceae > Cyclobacterium. The sequence continues at coordinate 92,952 of NZ_WOFO01000004.1, forward strand.
CTCCTTCGATCGGGAATAGAGCGTACTGAGCACATCGTACCAAATGCTTTGATCTCCTGTTTTGGTATGGGTAGAAAACACTGCCTTGGCCATTTTAAATGCATCAGGGTCCAACTGATTCAGTTTTGCTAACCATGCAGTGGTTTCTTCCTGCCACCTTTCCTTTGGAAAAACCCTGTTGACAAGACCCAGGTTCAAGGCTGCATCAGCATCCAGTTTTTCTGCCAAAAAAACCAGCTCTTTTGCATTGGCTTCGCCTATCAGTTGGTTTAACCGGTGAATCCCTCCCCATCCCGGCAGCCAACCGTGCCGAAGCTCCGGACTTCCAAACACAGCCCCGGGACCAGCCAGTCTGAAATCGCAGGCAAGCGCAAGTTCCAATCCTCCCCCAAGGGCATAGCCCTGTATCAGCGCCAGGGTAGGTTTTGGGAAAGCTGCCACCGCATTGAATACTTCATGCCCGGTTTTAATCCAATGGATCAAGCCTTTTTGATCCAAAGCGGTAAACTGGTTGAGGTCTGCTCCGGTCGAAAAGGCTTTGTCCCCCTTTCCCCTAAATGCTACTGACCTGATTTCTTCATCATTCTCGGCACGCTTTAGGATTTGTTGAATGGCATCCAGTTCCGGCAGGCCAAAACAGTTATATTTTTCCGGCCGGTTAAACACAATAAATTGGGTTTGCCCTTCTTTGTAATTTTCTATGCTAGCAGTTTTCATGGTCAGTTTAAGTTGTAAAACCAGGTAAATGGAGCCTGTCCTCTTCGAAAATACTCTGGTCCATGGTTTTAAGGTTTTCAGCAATGGCAGGCACGAAATCCATCATGTCAAGGATATCTGCTTCCAGCCTTGCTCCCGGTGCAATTTCCGTTAGTAACAAGCCATCCGCCGTCAATTTGAATACGGCTCTTTCTGTCAGGTAATAGACCTCCTGCCCCTTTTCAAAGGCATATTTTCCACTAAAGGTTACCTGCTCCACCTCAGGGACAAATTTCTTGAATTTACCGGGGTCCCTGATTTTAATGCCTTCTTCACTCCACTCCACATCGGCTTTGGCGGCAAAGCTTCCACAAAACACTACCTTTTTGCTGTGTTGGGAAATGTCTATAAATCCCCCACATCCTGTAATTTTATCTCCAAACTTGCTGGAATTCACATTACCCGATTGATCCACCTGTGCAAAGCCTAAAAAGGCCATGTCCAATCCACCACCATGAAAAAAATCGAATTGGTAACCATCATCCAATATGGCATCCGGCTGGTACATGGCACCAAAATTCAAGCCTGTAGTAGGGATACCTCCCAAAGGACCTTGTTCAATCATAAAGGTAAGTTGATCAAATATACCTTCCTGCCTGGCAACTATGGGTATACCGTCAGACATGCCATACCCCAGATTGACAAAAGCACCCGGGAACAATTCCCTGGCCCCCCTCCTGCTGATAATCCTTTTAATACCGGACAGCCGCAAACTTTCCTCTTCGGTAACGGGTGCATCCTTGCGAATAAGTGAGGCATCATAAGTGGTCAGGTAGGTCATGGGCTGATCAGGTACTTCCACCACATAATCAATCCATGCACCCGGGACTTTGACCTGCATGGCAGGTGTACAGTGGTCCCTGCGGATGGATTTTACCTGGGCAATCACAATCCCCTTGTTGACCTTAGCCGCCTGAGCTTCGGAAAGCATGGCAAAACTACCCACTTCCCCTTCCATGGACAGGTTGCCATTTTGGTCCAGGCTGGTTCCCCGAATCAAGGCCACATCAATGGGATGCGCCCGGTAAAAAAGGTAAAAGTCACCCGAAATCTCCACCAATTCCACTAGCTCCTCACCGGCTCTGGTATTGATCTTACCTCCATCCAACCTGGGATCCACAAAGGTATGTAGACCGGTCTTGGTCAGCAATCCTTTTTCTCCTCCTGCGGTAGTCCGCATCAGGTGACTCAATACCCCCTGGGGAAAATTATAAGCTTCGATGTCATTGTTCCGGGTCAGACTTACCATTTTGGGCGCATTGCCGAAAAATCCGCCGATTACCCTTTTAGGCAAACCTACATGGGCCAAATGATTCAGTCCCAACTGATCCGAATCCCCCAGACCACAAGGGTGGATGATGGTCAGGTTTGAGGGAGATTGCGATTGCAGGTAACGACGGCCAATGGCCTTTAGTAATTCATCGGGAATATTGTGCCCGGCACCTCCTCCGCCTATGCAAATGGTCTGCCCATCCTTAATCAATTGAGCGGCCGCATCGGCAGAGATGATTTGTGGAAATCGATTCATATCATTTGGGTATATTGAAGCTTTAATATAACAGAAAAGCGAAGGAAGGACAGCCCTTTCCTCCTGTTTTTTTACATTCCAGGTCATTGCACCTCCCTACCGTTGCTGCCATCCTCTGTCAGGCTTTTGCGAATTTCCAGTTTCCCTTTCTGAAAAACCACAAGGCAATCATGGCATGGAGTGAATGGCAAATGGCTATACTGATAAATATGCCTTTGGTTTCCAGACCATAAGTGATGGCCAGGGCATATGCCAGTGGAATTTCCAACAGCCAAAACACGCCGATATTGATGTAGGCGGGTGTTTTGGTATCTCCTGCCCCGTTAAAGGCCTGCACCATCACCATGCCTACGGCATAAAAAATATATCCCAGTACCGTGATTTTTAACCCTGAGGCTGCAACGTTACGGACCTCCTCTTCCAGGGCAAAAAATCCTGCCAGGTTATCTGCAAACAAAAGGTAAACCAAGGTGACTGCTGCCAGAAAGATAAAGTTATACCGGGCTGTCAGGAATGTAGAAATCTCGGCCCGAAAGGCTTTTCCTGCTCCCAGGTTCTGTCCTACCAGGGTAGCAGCAGCAGCTGAAAGGCCCCAGGCCGGCATCAGACTAAACAAGAGGACCCGAAAAGCAATGGTATAGCCCGCTACTGCTGCACTCCCAAATTCAGACGCAATCCTTGTGAGTACTATCCAGGCTGCTGAATCCACTAAAAATTGCCCCATTCCTCCGGCAGAAATGTGAATGATTTTTTTCAGGGTCTCCCATCGAACCCGCAGGTTTGTCCGGTTTATGACCAGCCGGTGCCTGCCATTGAACAAATGATACAATTGGTACACAACCCCGACACTTCGTCCAAGGGTGGTGGCCCAGGCAGCTCCCACCAGTCCAAAACCTTCAAAAGAACCCAATCCGAAAATCAACAGCGGATCCAATACAATATTCAACCCATTGGATATCCACAGGGCCCTCATGGCCAGATGGGCTGCTCCGGCACCCCTGAATATGCCATTGATCAGAAAAAGCAGCATGATGGCCGTATTGCCCAGGAAAATGATTTCCGTATAGGTCTTTCCCGTTTCCAGAACCTGGTCCTCTGCACCCATCAGCGAAAGGATCTCCCCGGCATAGATAAAGCCCCCTGCTCCCAGGAGTAGAGATGCCAATATACCTACCAGGAGCAACTGGAAGGCAACGGTACCTGCCCGCTGGAATTTTTTTTCTCCGAATCTCCTCGCCACCATGGCCGTACCGGCCATGCTGATCCCGACCCCCAATGAATAAATGATCGTCAGCACAGCCTCTGTCAACCCCACCGTGGCGACGGCATGTTCCCCAAGCCGACCCACAAAAAATATATCCACCACAGCAAATAGGGACTCCATGATCATTTCCAGGATCATGGGAACGGCCAACAGGACGATCCCCGATTTGATAGGGATCCTTGTGTAGTCCTGCTCATTGCCGCGGATAGATTCCGATAATAATTGCCAAAATGGAGTGCGCTTCTTCATCAGGAAAAATCAAACTGCAAATATCGGAAAAATGCGGACAATAATTTCTTTTTCCCGTACGGGAAATTTTTCAGGTAAACCGAAACTTTTCCAAAGTTTCAAACTTTGGAAAAGTTTGATTAGAAAACCTACAACCAGTTTAACTTGCCCTGAGAAACGGCCGCCAGGTTGACCATGCGGTAAAGTACCCTGGCCCCAACATTCGCATCCCAATCACTTTTTTCCGGCCCGGGAGCTACCTCTACCAGATCGAAACCAATCACTTGCCTCCCGGATTTCACCAATGTTTTGAGTAGGTAATCCAGCTGCTGAAAATCCAGGCCTCCGGGAACAGGAGTGCCCGTATGGGGGCAAAGGGCGGGGTTTAACCCATCAATGTCAATGGTCAAGTAAACCTTTTCGGGTAAATTGGCCACCATCTCCTGGCAAATGGATATCCAGGTTCTGCCTTCAAACAATTGCGCTTTCAATTGGCTATCGGAAAATAGCCGAATCCTTTCATCTGAATGGATCACCGTCCATTCTTCCTCGCAATAATCCCGGATACCTACCTGAACCAAACGGTCTACCTGGGGGATTTTCAGAAAATTATGGGCTATGGAGGCGTGTGAATAGTCAAATCCCTCGTAAGCCGATCGCAAGTCTGCATGGGCATCTATTTGCAGTATTCCGAAAGTGGAATGATGGTCAGCCAAGGCACGGATAGCTCCCAAAGGGGTGCTGTGGTCTCCTCCCAAAAGTCCAAAAACCTTTCCTTCTTTCAGGTAGTTGCGGGCCTGTTGGTATACCCAATCGTTCATTTCTTCACAAGCCCTGTTGATGATATCCGGAACGGCCGCAAATCGCTCCCCATGAATTTCCAAAGCTCCTTCCGCCAGCCATTGAATATAATTGCCCGCAAGCAGGCGGTACTTGTTATTGTCTGCCTGCAGGTTTTCATCAATTGGCAATAGGCAGACACCCAGCTTCCATGCATCTTTGATGTCTTCCTGAAAAAGATCCACCTGTTGGGAGGCTGCCAGAATGGCTTCCGGGCCCTGGGCCGTTCCTGAATGATAGGAAACCGTCACTTCCCAGGGAACGGGAAGAATGACCACCTCACTGTTTACCGGTTCAAAGGGAAGTCCAAATAATTTACCGGAAATCCCTATGCCATTGGGATCAAAATCCGTGAATGGGTCATTTTTTTGTTTATTACTCATGTCTTGATTGAATTGGTGAAATGTAAAATAAAAGCTGTAGGATAAAGCCAGACTACTGAAGTATCTCCTCCAGGGTACCGGTATTTCCTGACAACATATCCCATCCCATATCTTGAAAATGAAGCCGGGCCATCATGCCCGGAGAAAACATTAGATGTCCCTCTCCTGTTAGATAGGAAGCAATCATGCTGATAGCCGGGTTATGTCCTACGAGCAACACATGATCTGATGTTTTAGAAAACGCATTGATAATAGCAAGTAATTCGTCCCGCCCGGCCCGGTAAATAGAAGGTATGACCAGCCGGTTGGCTGGCTTCAGGTACTTGCCAAGTATTTCAGCTGTCAGGCGGCATCGCAAGGCAGGGCTATGCACCAGCAATTGACATTTCTGTCCATTGATACCCAGCATGTGTCCAAGCCTTTCCACTTGTTGGATTCCCGATGGTGTCAGTTTCCGATCTGCATCGATAGCACTGATGTCGGGAGAGGTGGCTGCACCATGTCGGGCGAGTAAAAGTTCCTTTACCATAAACCAAAATTGATATCTGAAATGAAAATTAAATATCTTGAAATTATGCCGGCAAAAAAAATTGCTTTGGTTGAATATTTGGAAGAGAATTATATGACATCTATTTTTAGGCCATAATAAGGGGATAATTCCTGCTCCTTAGTATTTTTATCTCTAAACAAGCAAACCATGCCAAAGAATTTAGTCATTGTCGAGTCACCAGCAAAAGCCAAGACCATAGAAGGTTACCTGGGAAAAGACTTCAAGGTCACTTCCAGCTACGGGCATGTGCGGGACCTGCCCAAAGGGGAAAATGCCATCGACATTAAAAATAAATTCAAACCTACCTATGAGGTCAGCCCAGATAAAAAGGAAGTAATCAGGGAATTAAAAAAACTGGTAAAGGAGGCTGAGACCATCTTCCTGGCAAGTGACGATGACCGGGAGGGAGAAGCCATTTCCTGGCATTTAAAGGAAGTGCTTGACCTTAAAGATGAAAATACCAAAAGAATAGTATTCCGGGAAATCACCAAATCTGCCATTATCAAAGCCCTGGAATCACCCAGAAAAATAGACCTGGACCTCGTCAACGCCCAGCAGGCAAGGCGGATTTTGGATCGCCTGGTGGGATTTGAGCTATCCCCTGTACTGTGGAAAAAAATCAAAGCAGGTCTATCTGCCGGAAGGGTGCAGTCTGTTGCCGTCCGCTTTATTGTAGATCGGGAAAGGGAAATAGAAAAATTCAAAGCTACTTCTTCCTTTAAGATCACCGCCCTTTTCGATGTGGAAGGGAAACAATTGCAAGCAGAATTACCGAAAAAATTTGATAGTAAAGAGGAAGCCGAAATTTTTCTTAAAAAGTGCCTGGAAGCAGAATTTTCCATTAAATCTTTGGAAACCAAGCCGGCGAAGAAAAGCCCTGCTGCTCCCTTTACCACTTCCACCCTTCAGCAGGAAGCCAGTAGGAAGCTTTATTTTTCGGTGGCACAGACCATGAACATCGCCCAGAAACTTTACGAGTCCGGAAAGATCACCTATATGCGTACCGACAGTGTAAACCTGTCCGAAGATGCGCTCACAAGTGCAGAAAAAGAAATCAAAGGAGCCTTTGGGAAGGAATACCACCACAAAAGAAAATTCACTTCCAAATCTGAAGGGGCCCAGGAAGCTCACGAAGCCATTCGCCCCACTGACTTTTCAGTGACTGAAGCCGGGAAAGACCGAAATGAACAGCGCTTATACGAACTCATCTGGAAGCGGGCCATAGCCTCCCAGATGGCAGACGCCCAGCTGGAAAAAACAAATGTTTCCATTGCCATTTCCAATGCAGACCAAACCCTGAGTGCCAGCGGGGAAGTGATCAAATTTCAGGGGTTTCTGAAAGTCTATCTGGAAAGCACAGATGAAGAAGAGGAAGAAGAATCAACTGCCAAAGGCCTGCTTCCTCCATTAAAGGAAGGGCAAGTTCTGGACCTGATCGAAATGAAAGGCAGACAATCTTTCACCCGTCCTGCTGCCCGGTATACCGAAGCATCGCTGGTAAAAAAACTGGAGGAAATGGGCATAGGACGACCGTCCACCTATGCGCCAACCATCTCTACCATTCAGAAGCGTAACTATGTGCTCAAGGAATCCAGAGAGGGAACGCCAAGAAAATATATGGAAATGCGTATCCAAGATGGCCATTTCGAAGAAGCAGAAAAAACCGAAACTACCGGCACGGAAAAAAATAAACTTTTCCCCACCAATATTGCCATGGTGGTCAATGATTTTCTGGTAGAGCACTTCCCCAACGTGATTGACTTTTCCTTTACCGCCAAGGTGGAAAAAGAATTTGACCACATCGCCCAGGGGGGACAGGCCTGGGAAGAAATGATCCAGAATTTTTACGGAGCCTTCCACTCCAAGGTGGAGCAGACCGAAAATATCAAACGCACAGATGTGAATAGCTCCAAGGAGCTCGGAGTAGATCCCAAAACGGGCAAAACGGTTATCGCCCGGCTGGGAAAATTCGGACCATTGGTACAAATCGGTGAACAGGAAGATGAAGAAAAGCAATTTGCCAGCCTGCGCAAAGGGCAGTTTATCGAAAGCATTACGCTGGAAGATGCCCTGGAACTCTTCAAGCTGCCCAGAGATGTGGGCTTTTTTGAGGATAAAAAAATTGTGGCAGCCATAGGCCGTTTTGGACCCTATATCCGGCATGACGGCAAATTTGTATCTCTGGGCAAGGAATATGATCCTCATTCCGTCAATGAAGAAGAAGCCATAGCCTTGATCAAAGCCAAACGGGAGGCCGATGCCAAGAAGCACATCAAGTCCTTCGACGAAGATCCGGAGGTCCAAGTCCTGCTTGGTCGCTGGGGACCCTATATCAAAAAAGGCAGGGACAATTATAAGATCCCCAAAGACAAGGAAGCAGAGAAGCTTACCTTTTCCGAGGTTGCAGAGATTATAGAAAGTCAGGGTGATGCTAAAAAGGGCAAAGCCAAACCCAAAAAAGCTGCTACCGGGAAGAAGAAGGCGAAGAAGTGATATTAGGACGATGCAGGTAATTAATGTGGAAGAAGGGAAACTATACCCAGCTTCACTTCTTCCATTTTATCGCCAAAATGATTCAAAGGATTTATTTTTTAACGATCCACCACTTTCACTGGATTTTGAGATGCGGTCTCAACGCTACCACTCCAAACCAGCTCTTTGGAAAATGGGAGGGAATTACGACTTGCCAATGCCTCCTGCCTGTGCCGACGAAGTCTTGATGCACCCAAGGGAACAAAAATCAAGGACAATCGACCGACATACCTGGGACTAGGATTTAACCTATTGGAACGATCATAATTTTTATGTATATTCATTCTCTACAGCACTACATTTGCTATGAAACAATTGGACTAACACTGTTCCAGTCTGGGTTGGGCCTGCTACATTTGGCCAAGGATAAAAGTTATTTTCTTTGGATTTACGCTACAATTTATTGCATTAGGGCTTTGGATAATTAGTATTTGAGCTTAAAAATTTAACATACATTTGTTCATAATTTGTTTTTAAATGGCTGCATAGCCTGTCCCGATCCTTAATCGGGAGAATCTTGCCACGACAATCATCCCAGTGCGTGAGGTTTTCTTCATCCTCGATTCCTTGTATCGGCTTAGAAAATCATTTCATAATTTTGGACGTTAAAAGAGGTAACAGATTAAATAAAATATGAGTGATGTCAACGAACATATTAACCACATGAATACAACGGGAAGTGCAATTTCCGGGGCAACGGGAGGTGCAGTTGTTGGAAGTTTCTTTGGACCCATTGGCACTTTAATAGGAGCGTCAATTGGGGGGATAATTGGAGGTGTTGTTTCCTATAACACCGGAAGTCATGATAACCCTCGAAAACACCAAAAACAAACACCTGGTTCCAAACAACAAAATCAAGTTGAACGAAACTGGTGATTAATAGAAATAAGGTTTGGATATCGAAATACTCATTTCTTATGCAAAATATGGGGGATTAGTCCTGGGAGGGATTTTCCTTTTAATTTATCTATTCAAACATAGACGTAAAGCCAATCTTGGTCAGGGTGTGTCAACAATACTGTTCGGTAATGGGATAGCAGCTGGAATTGCAGTAGGTTCTCAAGTTGCCTTTGTGGCGCATTTCTTAGGAAGAAAACTTACATACACGTATGAATTTACTGAGTTAATTCCTGGAAATAAATTGGTCATGCGGACAACAGAGGGACCATTTCCAATGCAGACCACATACACCTGGACCTCCATTGATGACAAGGCAACAAAAATGAGCCTGCGCAACCAGGGTAATCCAACTGGTTTTTCAAAAATTTTTGCTCCACTTATGGCAACAAAGATGAAGAAAGCCAATACAAAAGACTTGATAAACATCAAAAAAATACTTGAAAGTAAATGATGGGATGTAATTATGATTAATACCTATGATTTACACATCAGTCATCCGGAAAGCTTCAATCAGCTTGAGTGATGGATATGCGTCTTGTGTACTATCTTTGTCCACAGGTAAAAAGACAAATACAACTGTTTACACAATCCAATGAAATAGCCTATACGCTATCCGGTAAAAAATAATTTATCAGGTAGGAAAATCTGACCGCCTGGCAAATAGGAAAAAGGGGAGAACTGCGGAATTTGATTTTGTCCGCAGTTCAGTTTGTCATAGATAAAGCTAAAACCTATTCTGGTTTATCCATCGGACTATCATCTGCCGGCAAGTCACCCACTACGTATTGGAGGCCATCCAGGAAAAACTGAAGCAGCTCCGGTTGGTCCATACTTTGGGCGTTGTGGGAAGGAGAACTGTAAAAGACCCGGCCTTTACCATGCCTTTTGATCCAGGCAACATAAATGGTATTGTTATCTACTTCCGCTCTCTTACCTTCCAGCTTATCGGCTTCGATGTACAATAGCGGACGAAAATTGTAGTCAAAATAAGCATTTTTAAAAAAGTAGGGTTCATCTATATGGGTAAAACCCTCTCCGTTGAAGGCCTGGACTAGGGGATGACCTGAGTCAACCTCTTTCAGGTGCATTTCCTGCTGCTTGGGATGATAGTCAAAGCTACCGCCTACCATGGCACTGAACTTTTGGGAATTGTTTTGTACGGTGATCGCTCCATGCATGATGAACAAACCCCCACCTTTGGCCACATAGTCCATCAAGTTGCCTTCATATGCTGCGGATAACTCAGCTATACGGGCCTCTCCCAAACTGGAATTTTTCTTCAAAAGGTCTGCGAAAAGATCCCGGTCGGGGCCGGATGGATTGGAGTTATTCAGGATTACCGCATCGTACTGCTTCAGGTTTTTCTTATCGAAACTATCAATGTCCCGGGCAATGGTAATCTCAAAAGCACCTGTTTTCTTTGCCAGGATTTTCAGCATTTCATCATTGTGGGGAATGATCCAATGGTAAAATCCGGTGTGTTGGGAAAAAACCATGATTTTCCTTACCGGTGCCTGCACCCTTGGTTCAGAAGGCACCAGCGCTTCTATTTTTTCCAGCCATTCCTCCGTTACCGGGAAATCTTTTTGGCTCTGAGCGAACATACTGCCTGTAAAAAGAAAGAAAAGTAAGGTGTAAATAATTTTTTTCATTGCTATTGATTGGTTAATCAGTATATATTCTGTTAGTAATTCATGTCTGAAGGTGATGGAATGAAAAGACAGGTGAATTTTGTCCGAAAACTTATCAGCAAGCCTCTCAACGCCGTTTTTATTCTCACCAGGCATCACTTGAAAAGTGAAGATAGGGTAAAAAATTGACCGTTCCAATGAATAAAAGCCGGTTCCGGCATTATTTTAATTTCAACGGTCAAAAACCATGGCTTGGCCTCCTGTCCGGCGAGCCGGGCCTATTTAGATGCCTTTATATTTAGTATTCATCTATTCCCTGCAAATTCAAGATTACAAACAAAATTAAACCGACTGCCATTCAACACAGGGTTAGAAGAAAAATAGGTAAATATATGACCCATCCGGCTAATACCTGTATCTCTTCTTTTTTCAAAGTCAGCCCATTTTTAAAAACCAATTTATTAGGTATATAAATCCATAGAAAAAATCAATCTGGATTTAATCTAAATAATTTTTACTTTTTTGAATTAAGTTACAAATTTGCTATTATTTTAAATTAATCTAAATAAATCAAAATGATGAAACATATACTCCTGCTATTTACTATTCAGTTAATGTTGGCATCAAATGCCTTATTGGCGCAGACAGGAACCATTACCGGTGTGGTCACCAATACCGCCGGCAATCCGGTGGAATTTGTTACTGTCGCCATGGAAGGCACGGCCCAGGGTGGCATCACGGATGCAGCAGGGAGATTTGCCATTGACAATCTGGCCCCACGCCGCTACAACCTGCTGTTTTCCTCTCTAGGCTATGAAACCGAAAGCAGACAAGTTACCCTTGCTGCCGGCCAGGAATTAAGCCTGAATGTGGTGTTATCGGAAGGACTATTTGGGCTACAAACTGTCGAGATCACAGGTAGACGGGAAATAAGCTACGACAATAAGGAAACTTTTTCTGCCACCAAAACAGCATCACTCATCAAAGATGTCCCCTCCTCGATCAACTTTGTCACTAAGGAACTAATGCTGGACCAGGTGGCATTTACGGTAAATGATGTGGTCAAAAATGTGGCAGGGGTAAATCAATTCTCTTTCTACAATGATATTTCCATTCGGGGGTTCAGGGTACAGGGTCAGCGAAATTTTGGAACCCTATTGAATGGCATGCGCACTTTTACCAGTTTTTGGAAACCACAGCTGGTTCCTCATATTGAACGGGTGGAAGTGATCAAAGGACCTGCATCGGCATTATTCGGAAATGCATCTCCGGGAGGATCCATTAACCGGGTAACCAAAAAGCCCCTGGCAGAATCCAGGAAATCCATATCTACTACCGTGGGCAGCTTCAATACCCTCAGAACCCTGGCAGATTTCACCGGGACCATGACTGAGGACAAGAAATTACTTTACCGGCTTAACCTTGGATTTGAAAATTCAGATGGCTTCAGGGACCTGCAGTTCAGCAGAAACCTGGTGATAGCTCCCTCCTTTGCCTTTTTACCTACTGATCATACCAGCCTGAATTTTGACATTGTCTATCAGGATTCGAAAGGGCGTCTGGACAGAGGTCAGGCTGCCTTTGGTAACAGAAATCTTTTTTCCACACCCATTACCACGTCATTGAGTGCTATCAATGATTACCTGGATGAGACCACTATAAATGCTACCCTTTCCCTGCGGCACCAATTTTCTGACCGGGTGAGTTTTAACAGTACTTACCAATTGTCCAGCTACAATGAGGACCTGCTGGAGCACCGGACATCCAACCGTTTTGCTTCCCTGGGGGACGGCTCATTTGATGAGACCCAGGTTGCCATGCGGGTTTTTATCCGTAAAAGATCCTGGAACAACAACTCTATCAACAATTACCTGAATGTGGATTATAATGCTGGCGCTGTACAAAACACCTTGCTTGTAGGACACGATTACTTCCGGCAGGAACAACTTCCTGGAGGATCACAGCTGGAGGCACGCTCCTACCTGATGCAGGATGGCACAGCATCCAATGTGTACAACCCGGCTAATGCTGCCAATTTTGTTCTCGATAACAACGGCAATCCCGTCACCAACGTAGCTCATTTTGACCTCACCTCCCCCATTGCCAACGGCATGCGGGACATGAGCAAATACATTTATAATCAGGTAACATACAATCAGTTTATGCAGGAATCCCATGGACTTTACCTGCAGAATCAATCGGAAATAGGTCCATTGAAGGTTCTGCTCGGTTTACGTCAGGAATATTTCACCGATTACCTGAATTACAACAGCCCGGGAGAACAGGTGGTGGATCAGCAGGCTTTGCTTCCCAGGGTAGGTTTGGTTTACAGCCTCCATCCCAGTACCAACCTGTATGGAACCTGGGTGCAGGGCTACCAGCCACAATCTGCAGCTTCCTTTATTAACCCGGAGGCAGGAGGCCCCTTTGACCCCCTTACCAGCGAAATGATGGAAATAGGAACCAAATCAGAGTGGTTCAACAAGCGTTTGAGTGCCACCTTATCCCTTTATCAAATTGTGGAAAGAGGAGGACTTTACAATGCAAATGATCCCAATAATCCTGAAAGATTGGAACAAATTGGAGAAGAACAGTCCCGGGGAGTTGAATTGAATGTAAGCGGTAATATCCTGCCCAACTGGTCCATCGTCGCAGGCTATGCCTTTAACGATGCCAAAATCACTGAAGCAGACATAGAGGGAGTGATCGGTAGACAAAAACCCAATGCTCCCCGAAATACTGCAAACCTCTGGACCAAATACATCTTTGAAAAGGGCTCCTTTAAAGACCTGGGTATTGGTCTGGGTTATAACCATGTGTCCGAACGGTATGGATCTATTGTATCGGCTTCCGAACCGGATGTTTTCCCATCCTACGAAATTTTTGACACCGCCTTATACTACAAATTAAACAAAGTCCAATTCCAGATCAATGTCAATAACCTGTTCAATGAGACCCATTGGGTGGGCGGTTATGATGTAATTCGTGCCTTTCCCGGAAGTCCCAGGAATATCATGACTACCGTCTCTTATACCTTTTAATAAACAGCAGCTATTGGTGAAACTGAATAAAAAAACGCTTTTTCAGATCCATAGCTGGATAGGGATCAAGTTAAGCATACTATTCTTTATAGTATGCTTTTCCGGTACCCTGGCCACCCTGAGCAATGAGATGGACTGGCTGTTTTACCCTGGCATGCGTGCCACAGGCAATGGGGAAAGGGTGTCTTATAATCAGCTGGTGGATGCTGTGCAAAAGGCCTATCCCGATGGGGCCATCAGCTATTGGGTAATGCCCAAAGAACCGTATTTGAATGACATTGTCTATGTAAACAAGCAGGGGCAGCGCCACTATGTTTTTGTGGATGCACATACTGGAGAGGTCAGGGGGGATACTACCGTTACCTTTCAGCGTTTTTTTCGTGATTTCCACTATTACCTCTTCATGCCCTTTTACCAGATAGGCTATTTCATGGTGTTGGTATTTGCCTTTTTCCTGGCCATCTCCCTTATAACCGCACTCATGTTTTACAAAAAATGGTGGAATAAACTTTTTGAGTTGAAGTCCGGAAATGGAAAACTGATGTTCTTTCGCAGCCTGCACAGATTGGTTGGTCTTTGGTCGGTGCCCTTTGCCATCCTGTTTTCCCTTACGGGTATTTGGTATTTTGTAGAAAGAACCAACCTGGGCAAAGTATCCGAAATATCCAATCCAATTCCGCCAAAATTAGAAAATGAGCTGCCAGACCCTTCCGGTCCGGTCGCTTTTTCCTATCAGCTGGATTACGACAAGGCAGCGCAGATCGCTCAGGAGTCCATTCCTGGTTTACAAATCAGGGGCATTGTGCCTACCAATGAGGTTAGCAAGCCTATTTATTTTCGGGGAACAAGTCATGTGCCCCTAGTCAGAAACAGGGCCAACCGGGTATACCTGGACCCTCTATCCTATCAGCCCGTAATGGTACAGAAAGCTGAGGAAATCCCCACCGTAATGTACCTGAATGATATCGCAGATCCCCTTCATTTTGGTGATTGGGGAGGTTTAACCACCAAAATCCTCTGGTTTTTTGCCGGCCTTTCCCTTTCCTCTCTGGTACTCACAGGCATTTGGATTGCCTTGAAACGGCAAGTAAAAAAGACAAACGTCAAACCCATGGGCAGCTGGAAATACATCAACTTGGGCCTTGCCCTGATTGTAAGCGGCTTCATGTATTCCTTTATGATTTTACGCTACTCCCTTTCCTGGCAACCACTGGTGTTTGTCGGTCTGCTGCTGGGATTGATCAGTTGGCTTACCTGGTACATTTTTGTTTTCAGGCTGCGGAAAACATCTCAGAAATAGGATATGGGGCGGTGGGTTTATTAATATGGCGTTTTATGGTACAAGATAAACCATTTAGTTCAATTAAATACCTATATATATACATTGCAGGGATGATCTAAAGAACAGTTTAATTTAGTTTAATTATAAACTATAGCATTTTTTTTAATAAAGGAAACATTTAATTATCGTTGTAGTATATATAGTGTAACCAAAAAATATACATGTTATGGATCAAGTTTGTTCAAATTGTAACCACTGGGAACCCAAGGCTCCTGTGGTCGCCAACAAAGAAAATTATGGTGAATGCAATAAATTAAGTCACCTGGAGTCAAAAATGGATCCGGATTACATCATTCCGGTATTAAATGATGGAAAACCTATCGATCAAAATACCAAATCAATAGAATTTATTACAGGCGCAGGATTTGGATGCAATCAGTTTGCAAACGCATAAGTAGTAAAAAACTCTGTGGTTGAACTTTCACTACGGAGTTTATTTTTGCATGTATATTTAGATTTGATCTATATATAACTTAATGTTTTTTAAACGGATAAAATTGACCTGACTTTTTTATAAAAATTTATATTGTATTGATCCATGCTACAAAAACCTTTTAATTAAAATAAAAACCCATGGAATCAAAAGATATATCCCTACCCTGGCCTGAATTGGAATTCGGAAAAATACAGGACACCCTGGAAACCCTCCACCAGTGGATTCAGATTGTAGGCAAAATCCGGCTGCGAACCATGCCCTGGCAAAACCATTCCTGGCATACCACCCTGTACCTGAGTCCCCATGGATTAACTACCCAAGGCATTCCCTACCAGGGCGGCTTTTTTCAGATCGATTTTGATTTTATGCAACATAAACTTTACGTTTCCTGTGCTCATGGAGCCAGTTTGAGTCTGGATCTCCGCCCCATAACGGTAGCTGACTTTTACGAGGAACTATTCCAGAAACTTTCCAATCTGGGAATCCATGTAGCCATCCATGGAAGTCCCAATGAACTGGAGACCGCCATTCCCTTCAAAGAAAATACCATTAACAAATCCTATGATCCCAAGGCTGCCCGGACGCTCTGGCAGGCCATGGCCAAAGTACAGGCTGTTTTTAGCCGATTCAGAAGTGAGTTTATCGGTAAATGCAGTCCGGTCCACCTGTTTTGGGGAGCCTTTGATCTGGCTGTTACCCGTTTTTCCGGAAGTCCTGCACCGCTACACCCGGGAGGAGCGCCCAACATGCCATTAGAGGTCATGCAGGAAGCCTATTCCAAAGAAGTAAGTAGTGCTGGCTTTTGGCCGGGATCAAAAGATTTTCCCTCGGCCATCTTTTATTCCTATGCCTATCCGGCAGGTCCCCGTTTTGCGGAACAGGAGGTACTTCCCAAAGAAGCTTTTTATAGTGCTGAGATGGGGGAATTTATGCTGAAGTACGATGACGTGCAACAATCGAAAGATCCGGAGGGAATGCTCTGGGATTTTCTGCAAAGTACTTACCAGGCAGCCGCTGTCACCTCAGGGTGGAACCGAGCTGAGCTGGAAAGGTATCCGGGCTGATACATGATTATGGACTGGGTTCGATGATAAATTATCACCAATGGCTGGGACTAATCCTCCTGAAAGACAAATTCAATTAGATTGTGTTTTTTGGTTTAGCCCGCCATTTCCGGGATCATCTCAAACGAGTTGAACCCGAATATGCATTAGGAATTCCATTGCAAACTGAAATTCCTTCAAAATCAGTCAATCGTTGCAGTTTTCAACCCCACCATAGCGGTGCTAGTTTCCAAACTGCCAGATTTTCTTGCAATTTCAGCCTTTACAACGAAACCTAATACATAATCCGGATTGAAAACCTCCCGGGGAAAGGTCGGAAAGTACCTGATGATTTTACTTTGATCAATCGGATAAACCATCAAAATACAAATGTAAAACCAGCCATATCCATTATTTGATAACCCTCATCACTCCCTGCATAACATAGGCGTGCCCCGGGAAAGTACACACATAAGCATACTCACCGGGTTCAGCCGGAGCTTCAAAATAGATGGTTTCTGAAGTTTCCGGAGAGAGGATATTGGTATGGAATAGCACCTTGTCGGAGTCGGGTATGTAGTTTTTTTGAGAGCCTTCCAAGCCCATCTCTAAGGCCGCCTCTCCCACTTCTATGGCCGTGCCTGGCATGGCAAACACCAGGTTATGCAACATATCGTCGTTGTTATTGAAGGTGACCTTGACCTTGCTGCCTGCCTTTATTTCGATAAGTTCCACATCATATTTCAAGCCGGGCAAAGTGCCCATCACGATACTTTGGTCTGGCCCATTGGTCCAGGTATCAGGCATTTCCGTCATTCTTTTTGAAGTATTGGTGGCTGCTCCAGTTGTGCCGGCGGTATTGGAGGCTGCCACGGCGGTATTCTGATGAGCAGCATGTGGATTGGCAGCAGCCTTCCTTATCTCCGAAAGATTCGCTTTCTCCCCTGAAGGAATTTGATTCAGGGTGTAATACCCAACGTCATGCAATAGATCCATTTTCTCCCCTGATTTGATTCCTGAAGCATTGATTTCATGGATATATCCTTCCTTCAGGCCATCCACCACCAATCTCACTTTCAGCCTGTCCTCAGAGACCAGAGCTGCCTTTAGCGCCAACTCCTCCAGCTCGATTACCGGACTTCCGTAATTGTGGTGATACTTGTAATTGAAACTGGAAAGTTGATAGGAATCTGTACTTCCTGCTGCATCAGCATCCACGGGAAGGGTGAATTCCAATTCAAATCCATCCGGTTGGGCTTTTACGGTTTTTATTTCAAAAGGTACTCTCCCTGTCCATACCAATCTTTGCAAACCAAATGGTTCCTTTCCGGTAGAACTCCAGCCCCTGCTGGTCATTCCCACAAACATGGAGGCATCATTTCCCCATACCATGCGCAATATACCGGAAGAAAAACCTTCTCTAAAAGGGAAGGCTACGCCTTGATAGACTCCATTGACCTTTTCCAGGTAAACCCTCACAATCTTGCTATGGCCCTGGTCACCGACAAATAGTTGATCGGTAAACGGCCCAAAGTTGCCACCTGTTTGATCCAAAAGAATATCAGAGGTAGAAATCCCCATCAGCCCGTGTGGCAACCAAACTGCCGGCGTTTTGAAACCAGGAATCTCTGCAGCGACTTTTGACATGGGATCTCCGGTATCGGGTATGTCTTCGGGCTTCAGTTTCACAGGAGATCCTTCCAAATGACTCCATACCAGCCCTTCGGGGTTCCCTACAAAATCACCGGTTTCCACATGGGTGATCCTTCCTGACCCAACCCAATCTCCCTGGTTTTCGGCATAAAAAACATCCCCAGCTGCATTATATCCCATACCCGCAGGAGACCTCATGCCTGAAGCCAGCGGTACCATGTTACCCTCTGGTGACACCTTCATCATCCAGCCCCTCCATTTTGCCAGGCTGGCGCCATGTCCTATCCAACCCAAATTCAGGTTTACAAGCATGTCCCCCTCAGGGGTGAACAAGGGACCATAGGAATATTCGTGATAGTTGCCCGAAAGGGGCCAGGATACGACCGTCTCATAGGCATCAGCTTGCCGGTCTCCATTCTTATCCGTCAGTTTGGTAAGTTCTGAGCGTTGGCTGGCGTATAAGCTTCCATCATGGTAGGCCAGGCCCAGGGGTTCATGTAATCCGGTAGCAAAACGGTCAAACCGGGGAGTCCTCGTTCCAGTCATATACGGATTCTCTATTAACCAAATTTCTCCCCTACGGGTGGCCACTCCCAGGCTTCCATCAGGAATTACAGCCAATCCACCCACCTCCAGCTCTATCCCATCTGGAATGGGAATATCTACAATGGTGTAATAAACCTGCTCCCTGGGAGCAGGATCCGACTGTTCTGTCGCTTGCTGAGCTGCTACAGGAAGTGACAGCCATAGTAAAGAAGCAACTGTTAAAATGTTCAAAAATCTATAACTATATATTTTCATACCCTTATTTTTCGATAATTTCGTCTTGGTAACTACCTGTAGGATTTCCCTACCAAATGATACTGTATTTGATTTCACCATTCTCCTGGCTGGTGGAAAAGGGAACCAATAGTTCCTTTCCCGAGGAAGTCGCTCTTAAATGCGCTTTTTGTTGGTTGGTATCAGGCAATTTGACATAAAACTGGCCCTCATTGATCAGGTAAATACCATCTCCTCTATCCTCAATGGTTTCCGCAGCAATTACCTTTGCCCATACTCCAGGAGTTTTTTGGGGCTGACTATACCTGATCGTGCGGGTCAAAGCTTTGCCATTCATTTCCGGTACCACCAGGTCTTCCACGGCTATTTCCCCAAATACATACTTGAAAGTGGGCCTTCGGTCCCGATTTAAATCGTAGCCCTTAATCAGGAACAACTCACTGCTGAGGGAATCCGGCCAGGGACTGTTGTCCTGATCAAGTCTGGCAATGGAAGGGCCTCCTTCCAATTCGACCAACGCTCCATTTGGCACCATCAATTGGGTTTGCCCTCTCTGCCGCCACATGGGCGCAGTATCCAGAAAACCACCCTTCCAAACACTTAATAGTGATCCTTGCTGCAGGTCATAAGTAAAATTTGGTCCGGCCGGCTCTCCCACACTTACCGTGTGCGTTCTTACTCCCTCTCCATGCTGAAAAAATCCTCTTTGAATCAAAGGCTCGGTGGTCGGCTCCAGATAAAATGGTTTTTGGATCTGGTGATCCAGGTAGGAATTAGGCTCGTGCAAAGGACTACTTTTGATACCTGGTCCTGCCATAAAAAAACCAAGTTGGGGTCTTCTTCCCGGATAATTATTCTTATAAAAAACCAGTTTAAAGGGAATGGAACCCTGCTCCAAGCTTACTGTTTTGCTCCTGGGGCCATCGCCGGGAAATTGCACTTCATCCGGAAGAATATTTTCTCCGTTTACCTCCAGGCTGGTTTTGCCAAAGGCGTTCAGTGAAAAAGTATAATTTCCGGACTCCGGAATTTCCAGATTTCCGGAGTATTCATAAGCAAAATCAAGAATTCCATGGCCCAGGTCCCAGGTGATTTGATTCAATGGACCAGTTCGGTCCGGAGTATTGTCCTGAAATTCCTCCACAGATTGAAATTTACCTTTGTAGTAAGCATATTGCAGGTCTTTAATGGGTGGAACCGGTTTTCCAAAAATCTCATACCGGATATTTCTGATGGCTACCGGACCATGGTCTCCCTGTATCATGATGGGGCCCAGTGGTTTTTCATCCTCAAACAGTGCAGATCGGGTAGGTCCGGTCACTTCCACATTTTCATGGATCAATACCCCGTTCAAATACACCTGGTTAAACTTTGCGTTTTTAATTTTTTTGCCTGAAGCATCAAATCTTGGCGCTTCAAAATCGATTTTTACCTGCTGCCACAAACCAGGTGCTTTACTCGCATTGGTACGGGGCGGTTTTCCTTCAAAGCCCTGCTTTTTTTCTTCATCCCAGCGCTGGTAAATCCCTCCGGCATCTCCGGAATTGGGATTGATTTTTCCCCAACTATCAAAAATCTGTATTTCATAACGCCCCTGGAGGTAAATTCCTGAATTGGATCCCTTGGGCACCATAAACTCAAGCTCCAATTCCATATCCCCATGTTCAAATCCTGAAATCAAATGTGGACCGTTTTTCGGTTTTGGCGGATTCACCAGAATACCCGTACCAGGACTTGTTGACAAAAAATCCTCCTGCTCCCAATCAGCCGTCACCCCTCCTACCAATTCCCAGGTTGCGGGGATGTCCCCAAATTGGTTCCAATCATTGATCACAATAACCTCTTGTGCAGAAAGGTTACCCAAAAAAACAAAGCACAGGGGTAAAAGAAGTTTTCTAAATTTTAAGCTACAGATCATATTAAGTAAATTGTTCGTATTTCTCATTTGGAATAATTGGGAACCTGGTATCAAGGAAAGGTAAAATATAAAAAGAAGGGTTTATTACCTGCTTGCTGACCGGTCCATTTTAACCCGAGCTTGCCGATTTTAGATGCTGGTTTCATTGATTCGTTACCCTTTGCTGTAGTAATTCATGGATAGCGGAATCACACTTGTCTGAATAATAGGCCACTTTTTCAGTATACCTGGCATCCAGGGCCAGGTTATTGACCTCATTAAAATCGGTCTTATGGTGGTATAATTCTATCAAATCACTATCGTCATACCGGATAAATTTATATTCATCATCCCTGTACCCCTCTGTTTTCAACAGTTTTTCATTGTTTTCCAGCCGATGTTCCAGGAATACACCGGATCGCCAATCCCCTGGTGTCCCCTCATAAAAGTTGGTCAGACTTTTACCCGAATAGCTTTCGGGGATATCTATTCCAGCCAGTGATAATATGGTGGCGGATACATCCAGATTGGTTACCATTTCCGAATGGGTCTTTTTCCGGTTTTCTTCCGGCTGCCGGGGATCGTAAATCATCAAGGGAACCCGGATGGAATGTTCATGCAACAACCATTTTCCGGCATAGCCCCTTTCACCCGTAAAATAGCCATTGTCGCCCATAAAAATGATGACCGTATTATCGGCCATTCCTTCCTCTTCCAGCGAGACCCTGATTCGTGACAAAACGCTGTCCACGGTACTGATCATCCGGTAATAGCCCTTTACCATTTTCTGGTGCTTTTCCGGGGTATCATAGCGCCAATACCACCTTTCCCTGTTCATGGTATTTTGTAGGAAATCAGGTAGGCTATCATAAAAGGAAGGATCGGCGGTTGCCGGCACCGGAATGTCCACATCCCGGTATAAGTCATCCGTGTAGGCCGGCCAAAAATATTGTTCTTCCGCCCCATCATCTGCATGTGGGGACCAAAAGGAGAGAGAAAGACAGAAGGGTTGATCCCCGGATGACCGGATAAAATCAATGGCCAGGTCGCCGTTGGTATCGGCAAGGTGTACCTCTTTGCCATCTACTTCTTTCAAATAGGGCCAAAAAGTTTTATCCCAATGGCTAAAAAGGGAATCCTCCATGCCCTCACTTACCTTTACCCCAAACTTGCCCACAAAGCCGGTACGGTAACCGGCATCTTTGAGCAACTTTGGATAGCTATTGTCCATGTAGGCATCCTGTAGCGGTGGCTTGCCAAACGTAAAATCATGGGTCCGCTCATATAATCCCGTAAAGAGAGAAGCCCGGCTGGCGGCACAAATGGGCGTGGTGACAAAAGCATTTTCAAAATACAACCCTTCGCCTGCCAGCTTATCCATATGAGGCGTATGGATGATCTCATTCCCAGCAAAACCCAGGGCATCCCAACGCTGGTCATCGGTCAGGATAAAGATAATATTTGGTGGTTCACTTGCTATAGCTTTTTCTTTTTCCGGAGCCTGGCAACTCCAACCAACTGCACCCAGAAAAAGGACTGCTACTGCTTTTAAATACCAAAAAGAAACACCGTGCTTTTTATCAAAATGCATCCTCATGTCTTTAATTTCTGGACAAACTTCGGTCAATAAATTGCTGATTCAATGCATCCGAGTCTCCATATTGCTCCCGAAGTTCCTCCAGTCGGCTATGAAGCATTTCCTGAACCTCCGCATATTCCGGATCATCATAGATACTATTCATTTCGTCAGGATCATTTTCCAGGTCATACATTTCCCATTCATCAATGTCATGGTAAAAATGAATCAACTTATACCTGTCGGTCCTGACGCCATAATGCCTTTTTACATTGTGAGGTCCCGGATACTCATAATAGTGGTAATAAATGGCATCCCGCCAGGGAATATCCTTTCCGGCTGCAATGGATCTCCAGGATTCTCCCTGCATGTCATTGGGTTTTTCAAGACCGGCATAGTCCAGGATGGTAGGCGCATGGTCCAGGTTCAATACCATCTCATCCACTACTGTACCGGGTTCAATTTCTTTTGGATACCTCACCATCAAAGGGGTACTCAAGGAGGGTTCATACATGAATCGCTTGTCATACCAGCCATGCTCTCCCAGATAAAAACCCTGGTCTGAGGTATACACCACTACTGTGTTGTCCAAAATACCCTGCTCTTCCAGGTAGTCCAGCACCTCACCTATGCCATCATCCACCGACTTGACTACTTTCAGGTAATCCCTGAGGTATCTGTGAAACATAAATTTGGCAAGTCCTTCTCTATCGGGAACCTCCGTGATGCGTTCATCACCAGGGGCAAATTCTTTTAGGAATTTTTCATTTGCCGGCCCATATACTTCATTCCAGGCTGCCATTTGTTCCTCCGTCATGCGGGCAAAGGGCGCTGCCAGGCGGCTGGGTTCTCCGGTGAAGGGATTTGCTTCAAATTTCATATCCCAACCCCAATACATGTTATCGACAATTTCCATTTCCTGCTCCCGGGCAGCAGTCCCCCTGCCTTCATAATCGTCAAAGAAATTATCGGGAAAGTCAAATTCCTTATCCTCCAGGTAGGACAGGTATTTTTCTTCCGGCATCCAGTCCCGGTGTGGGGCTTTGGTGTGGTAGTTGATGGCAAAAGGTTTGCTCCTGTCCCAATCATTTTCTATCCAATCCACTACAAATTGAGGAATCAGGGCCTCGCAGTGGCCTTCAAATTTCACTTCTTCCTCACCGTTTTTGATAAATTCCGGATTGTAGTAACTTCCCTGACCTGGCAGGGTCATGGAAAAATTATAGCCTTGTGGCTTTCCACCCAGGTGGATCTTCCCAATCAATGCGGTCTCATAGCCTGCTTCCTGTAATAGTTTGGGATATATCCTCTGGTCCCAGTCAAAAGGACCCACATTATCCACTTTTCCGTTCAAGTGGCTGTATTTTCCTGTCAACAATACTGCCCTGCTGGGGGCACATATGGAATTGGTAACAAAACTGTTTTTGAAGATTGCCCCTTCTTTGACCAGGCGGTCCATATTGGGAAAATAAACACTATCCAACAAGCCTTTTTCGTAGGCATGAATGGCCTGCTGGGTATGGTCATCGGTCATGATAAAAAGAATATTGGGTTGTTGTTCGGTTTCATCTTCCTGGCAGGAAAACATCAGCCAGCTTAAAACAAATACAGGTAAGAGCAATTTTTTCATGGATTATTCAGTTTTTTCTATCATGTCAATTTAGCAAAGGAATTTAACCCTGCCTACTATTTTGATTTAAAAAGCAGCTCAATGCGTTACCTTAGTCAGACTGGGAGATTGCGGGTTTTCCTGGTCCTGGCCGTCATTGCTGTAAGGAATACTTCCGTGTGCTGCCGGCTCAAGATTCCACCTATCTATGTACCATTGGGCAGGTTTAAATTCATCCCCAATCTTACCCAGTAATTTCCAGAGTTGCTGATCCAGTTTATCCACTAAAGCTTTGTGGGATGGATCCCCTGCAAGGTTGTGCATCTGCAACGGATCCTTTGTATCATCAAATAATAACCAGGGCCCGTCCAGATCGCGGGCATAGGTATAGCGGGAGGTTTTGACGGCCCTGTATTCCTTGTCATACTCCCCTCCTACTCCCCAGGGAGACAGCTTCATGTACAGCACTGCATGGTCTTTGATTTCCGTATTTTCGGTAATTAGCTCAGAGAGATCGTCTCCTTCATAGGAAGAAGGAATGGGCAGATCCAGCATACCAAAGATGGTAGGGAAAATATCCGGGGTGGTAATGGGGGTTTCTACTGTTCTTCCGGTTTTACCATGCAAGTCAGGGTACCGAATTAAAAAGGGTACCCTGGATGCTTCCGCCAGTGCCACCTGTTTGGCCTTTGCCCGTACCCCGTGAGCCCCCATCATTTCACCATGGTCTGAAGTAAATACGATCAGGGTATTTTCGCTGACTCCCAATTCTTCCAGGCTGGAAAGTAATTTCCCAATGCTGATATCCAAAGCCTCACAATGGGCATAATAACCCTGTGCTTCAATTTTAAGGTCCTCCACCATAGATGCTGGTACGTTGTCCGGAAGGACGATATCCTCCAGGGGATAGTTTTTCTTCAACTCCTCCGGAGCGGTATGGTGCGGAAAGTGAGGGGTGCCATAGGAAATAAACAAGGCAAAGGGTTTTTCTTTTCCCACCTGATTTGCTATGTATTGCTGCGCATCCCTGGTTTGGGCATAGGTATCATAGCCCTCCCAATAAAGCTTTTCATCGGAATTTCCCGCATAATAATGAGAGTGATTGTAATTATGGTCGCATTCAGCCACTTTCCAGTACTCAAATCCCCTGCGCCTGTTGGGAGGGATAAATGAATGCCTGCCATGGCCGTCCAGGTGCCATTTACCGATATATCCAGTGATGTATCCCCGATCTGCCAGGGCATCCCCTAATCCGTATTCTGACAGGGGCAGGTGCAGGTCATTTAAAAACATTCCGGTGGTGGTGGGGTACTTGCCGGTCATCAGAGCTGCCCGGTAAGGTGTGCACACCGGCATCACGGATACGGCATTGCGAAAATTATAGCTCTCCTGAGCCAGTTTGTCCAGGTTAGGGGTATTTACATTGGCGTCGCCAGCATAGCCCGGAGCCGATGCCCGCATTTGATCCGCTAAAATATAAATGATATTTGGCTTTTTTTGCTGCGCTGCAATAGTGCCGCAAAAAGCGATACATACAAAAATGGGGAAAAGGATTTTCTGGTACGTGCGTAAATTCATGTGCCTGTCTTTAATTAATGAAAATAATCTCTGATTTGCCCATCAAGCCGGAAGGCAATAAGGGGGAATCCTGATTGAATTTTACTTTTGCGTTAGTTTGGGTATAGGGCTTTTTATCTGAATTCCTGACATCTCCCACAATCCGATTGTTCCAGGCATTGCAGACTCGAACGGTGATGGTATTGGATCCGGTTTTCAGGAAAGGAGTAATGCGGACGGTATAGGGAGGTAACCAGGCTATGCCACAATCATTGCCATTTACAACCACCTGGGCCATTTCCTGAACGGCTTCAAAAGCGACAAAAGCTTCTGTATCGGCAGACAGCATTTCGTCATCCACCGTAAAATCCCTGGAGTAAGTGGCTGTTCCGGAATAAAATTGTGCCCCTTCCTCCTCCAACTCAGTCCAACTGACGAGTTTCTCCATTTGCAAAACCTCAGGACCACCCCAATCAGGATTAAAACCAAGGGACCACTGCGTAGAAATATCCATGGTCCCGGCTGTTTCATTTCCAATTCCTTTGGTAAAACCAAATTGCAAGTCGGTAGAAATGCCCGTATCTTTTCCTTTGCTTGCAGTTTGCCGGAACACCACAAACCTTGATGCCAGTGGATCCAGAACCAATTCAACTTGTATACCTCCTGTCACTTTTGAAAATTTTATATCTCTTTGCACCATTCCTGATGCAGGACCCCATATTTCAGGTACACTGTTTCCATCGACCCGGAATTTGATGTTGATTTTTTCCTGCTTTTCACTGCTATTGGAAACGAAGTAAATGTCTTCCTTTTTCGTTTGCCTGTGCACAAAATCAATGTGCAGGTCGTGGTTATCAATTCCTTTCACCTCAAAGTCAGGAGTAATAGAAAGCTCCTCCAGCACTTCTTTAGCTGATTTCCCCCAGTAGACAGTGCCTTTTCCGTAGGTATTCGAAAAAACGGACTCCCCATCTATGCCTCCCCAAATCTTATCGGCCATTTCCTTTACCTCATCATCACAATCCGGATAGCCCTTCAGGGATGTAGCTCTTTCAGGCTTTCTGCCAACAACTACCGCTCCACTGGAAATCAGTTGCTCCAGCCGCTTCAATACCTCGAGGGAAATGTCCTTGCGGTCAGGAAGCACCAATAGCTTGTAGGTCTGCCCTTCCGGCAACACCAGTTGCCCGTTCTCAGTATTCAGTCTGGTTCGGATCACTTCTTCATTGATGTAATCGTACTCATAGCCCGGTAATTTCCCGGGATGAACGGGCTTTGTTCTTCCACAATGCGGACATTTGGTGTCATCGTCAAAATAATCCGGAAACAGGCCGGGCATATCCGGGGTATAGTTGGGGTCCAGCCGTTTGGGAGGCACCAGGTTGGGAGCATCATCACCGTAATACAAAAGCACATCTGCCACAAAATTACCTTGTCGCAACAAATAAGAGCTTCTGGCAATATAATCCATAAATGGCTTCGCCATCTCCCACCAGGTAGCATTGACATTGACATGTTCTCCGGCATGATATACAAATCCGGGCTTACCGGCTATTTCCGGGTTATGGGAGAAGGTGTGAAATACGATCTGGTTCAGCCCCTCACAAAAAGCTATATCGATTAGTTGCTTAAAATCGGTGGGTCCGTGTTGCCAGTGATTCCAGCCTGTAAGTGACTCTGCAGCCACTACCTCCTTTCCATAAATATGGGCAGCACTGGCAGCTTCTTTGGTTACCCAGTGCCGCTGCCGGTTCCAGAATTCCCCCATGGGGATATGGGAATGCCCCAGGGCTTTTAATGGCTCTACCCTTGGACTTCCCCCGTGGCCAGCCTCTGTGAGCGTTTGCATACCCTTTTCATCGGCTATTTCTACCGTTTGAGCATAGTGATTCTCGATCAGCAAATCACTTACCATGCGCCTGTAATCGGCTTCAAACCTGACCTGAATCAGGGAATCGGCATGATGAAATCCGTGAAGTAATGGAAGAAAAGGCCTGGGATCATAACCGTACCTGTTTTCAAATTCCTGCAAAAACCCCGGTGTCCAGTCCAGCATTTGCCAGACCTCATAGCTGTCAAGAAAAATAAACTTCATTTGTTTTTCCTCGGTACTGATCTGGTCTAGCCTGGAAAAAAATGCATCAAAATGATTTTCCGTGGCCTGCCTGCTCAAATGGTCAATAATTAAACCCTTTGAGTTTGGACTAGGGACCACCAAAGGCTGCATGGTGTTGCAACTAAAAAAAGTAAGTATTTCCCAACGGCCTTCCGGCACAGTGAATTCCACTGCTTCGCCATCCTGCTCCATTTCTGAAAATAGAATGATTTCTTCCGGAACATACTTCTTTTCCGGATTTTGAGGTATAGCCACTACCGTAACCTTATCACAATTTTCAGCTGGACCACTGGGTAATTCCGGCTTTTGAACAGCCAATCTGATTTTGGAGGGCCCTTCTACCGATTCAGATGAACTTAATAGTGATTTACTCCCATCCGATGTGGCTACCCATTCTCCGCCGGAGTTCCAGCTACTGGCGGAACTGATACCCAGGTCGAGGCCCAGTGAATGGCTTTTGTCTAAAGCCAGGGATAGGTAATGGAGTGATTCAGGGCCCAGAAAGGCAGGGCCTTCAGGAATCATATCATCCGGGTTGATAAGCGAACCAATATCCCAGATAATAGCTCCCCTCAAACCTTTATCTTTTATTTCTTCTAATTCGTAACCTAGTTTTACTGTGTCGATATGCCCATTCATCCAGGTCCACAAGGCAAGAGGTCTGTATTCATTAGGCGGACTAAGGAAGGTCTCTTCCATAAGAAGGGTTTCCGGCTTTGTTTCGGCCGGTGAACAGGCCAAAAATGAAAAATGAAAAATTAATACTAACAGAAAGAACAGCATCACGACCATTTTCCTGCCGGTTAATTCAATTTTGAACAAGTTTGAAATTTTTGGACCCAAGGGATTGAAGTAAATGATCTTAGAACGGTAAAAGTAAGCTGAAGTACCTGATTAATCTTCCACCATCTTAGCAAATAAGCATGGTATTTTAACACGTTTTCAAGACTGGAATCAACTAAAAAAATTTAACCATTGAGCGTACATCAAAGCACAAATGCGCATTGCGGGAGGTCAACAATGTATCCATTGGATGAGAATAAGGACAAATCGAAACCGAAGGGTTGGCAGGGCAAAATCGAAATATGACTGCGTAAAACCGAAGGGTGACTGACCTAAGTCGAAAGGTGGCTGACCGGAGTCGAAGCGTGGCTAAGTGGAGTCCAAAGGTGGCTGAGCGGAGTCGAAAGGTAGCTGAGCGGAGTCGAAGCCATCTTCCCCCAAATAGTAATTACCAGTTACCTGGTGGGTTTATATTGGATTACTTCCTGAAAGTAATAATAAATCTTGTGCCATTATTGGGTTCACTTTCAATATCGATTTTCCCACCCAGGGAGGTGACATGGTTATGGACCAAATATAAACCTATACCTTTGCTGTCTGCATTGTTATGGAAGGTTTCCCTGAAACCGAAAATCTTATCGCCTATGCGCTCCATATCGAAACCTATGCCATTATCCTCAAAAACCAACTGTGTGGAACCATTGCTAATCCTAGTCGAAACCATGATAATGGCATGGCTGCCAGGCTTGGCATATTTAATGGAGTTGGTAAACATATTCAAGAATATACTTTCCAAATAGGCTCCATTGAATTTCACCTGATCCGTTGCAGAAAAATCAGCCATTATTTTGGTGTTGGAGATTTCAATCAGTGATTTAATGGAGTTTTTTACCTTGCCCATGACTTCATGGAGATCGAGCTGTTCAACCAGTACAGTCAGGACGTCCTTCTGACTCAGGTTGTCCACATAGGTGTCGAGGGTGTTTTTCAGGCCCGCAGTAGAATGCTTCATCAATTCAATAAACTCAAGTATTTCAGAAGGCTCCATCCTTGATTCTTCTAAAATACTGAAAATGGAAAGCAGGTTATTGACCGGTGACCGCAAATCATGAGAGGTCGTGAAAGTAAGTTCTTTCAATTTTTCATTGGACTGGGTGAGTTTGGCAATGAGCGCATTTCTATCCGCCTCCAGTTTCTTTTTATGGGTAATGTTTTTGGCTACCGCATAGATTAGCCCTTCTTCCTTGGCTGGTACAGAGGTCCAGGACAGCCAAATGATATCGCCTGAATGGGTAATGTACCTGTTTTCAAAATTTAGCAGGGGAGTTCCATCTGATATGATATAATTCCGGGTTTCCACCGTAGCCTCCAAATCCTCCTGATGAACAAATGAATTGATGGGCCTGCCGTATAAGATTTCATCCGGATACCCCAGTACTTTTTTTAGTGCCGGATTGATGCGCTTAAAATAACCATCAAAACCTGCCACACCAAATAAGTCCAGTGACAATTCAAAAAACAACTCCATGTTAAACGAAGTCGTTTCATAGATATTCCCATTTTTTGAGTGACAATCCATAGCTGATTAAAAATTGAACCGGAAAAAATATTTTTGAAATAAATGCAAAAACACTTTTGTTTCAAATACATGCTGTTTCCGGCAATAAAAATATCAAATAATTTAAGCAATCTGTTATATTACGTGTTAAATTTGATAAAAGGCCATTATAAAAGATCAACTTTTTTAAAATAAAAAACCACTTTTCGCTTATCTATGTGGTATAATTCAATTTTTTAGGTTTAAAATGATTTTTTTACCCTATTAATTCATAAGCAAGAGCCCGAGCTTTAAGAAGTCCCAATTTTAAAATCAAAACCAATTCTTTTTCTTTTACAAGCTACGGACTTCGTACTGCTTTTATAATTTCCAATAAATGGGGTCTGACCAACTGATGTATGCCTTATATTAAACCATCACTTGTGTGTATCTATGCCAATACCACAAATGATCTGGGTTTGATCCAGGGCCATTCCGATAAACATGGGATAACTCCAGCTTTTGTACCTTCCCCAAATATCTCCTGCATATTTGGGAAATATTTCATTCTGAATAACCGGTAAAAGTGGAGCTGCCTTCTCCCCTAACTGCCGCACGCTAATGGCCGCCTGCAGGACCTGAACTTCATCAGGTAATTTTAGCATGTTTTCCAAAACGGTAAAGGCAAGGGGATCATTTCCCCGCTTCACCATTACCTCAGCTGCTTTAATGGCAACTGCAGGTACTTCGTCCTGCATCAATTCCTTCAATTCCGGCATCACGGGTTCAATGGTACCCTCATAGGCATCCAATGCGATCAAGGACCAAAATCTTTGGGCAGCATCCCCGGCTTTAAAATAAGGTTCCAGTTCTTCTAATCCTGACACTTTTCCTACCATTTTAGCTGCTTCCAGTATCTTCTCAAATTCTTCTTTGGAGTAAGAGCGGGCCACTTCATACACACTACTATTTTTGGTTCTGGCCTCCTGCATCATTATTCCTTCCGTGATCAGGCCGGTATCCCGGTTCCGTATCATCCACTCATCCAATTCACCGGTGAGCTTTTGAATCAAGCCGGCAAACTCAGGTCTGTCAATCAGGTTGGTTTGTTCCATTGGATCATTTTCCAAATCATAAAGCAGTTCTACTTCCTTGGCTGCAAACATCCTTTGTGCCGCATCCGGCAACTGTCCCCGATCCCTGATCCGGTTGATTTCTTCATAACTCCCGCCTTTATTAAAGATCAAAGCATTTTGGTAGTAAGGCAACTGTGGCATAAAATGTCTGATATACAAATACCGGCCGTCATATACGGAACGGGAAACCTCATAACAATCATCAGCCCTGTCCCGGTAACCGAAAACATATTCCTTTTCCACCGCCTCTTGGCCTAAAAATGGCTTCCCTTCCATCATTTCAGGCACCTTAGCTCCTGCCAGACTAATCACCGTGGGCGCAAAATCCACAAAGCCCACCTTGATATCGGTTTCAGCTCCGCGGATATGACTGACCAAATGCTGGTACTTTTCGGGTACGTGCAGGACAAAAGGGACCTGTAATCCGGCATTATTCAGCCAGCGTTTGTGCCCTGGCAGCCCATGTCCATGATCTGAAAAAACGAAAATGATGGTTTCTTCCAACAGGCCGTCTTCTTCCAATTGAGACAGTAGCCTTGCCACTCCCCGATCAAAGACAGCGAGTAAATCATACATATGTGCCCAGATCTCTCTCATTTTAGGACTGTCTGGCAAATACGGAGGAAGCCTTACCCGATCAGGGTCTGTAAACGCTGTCAATGATTCGGTATCTGATTTCCTTAAGGCATTGGTGGGGCCTTCATGGGTGATCATAAAGTTAAAAACACTGAAAAAGGGCTTGCCTTCCGGCCGGTTTCTCCAGTGGGCGGTACTGCTGCTTTCGTCCCATCTTCCCTCATGACTGAAATTATAATCCGTTTTCACATTGTTGCTGGTGTAATAGCCTGACTCCCGCATTACCTCAGGCAAAATTTTCATGGATTCGGGTACAGGGGTCTCGGATCGCAGGTGCTGGGAGCCCAGAGAAATGGCATACATGCCCGTAATCAACGTAGATCGGGCCGGGGCACAAATGGGTGCATTGGAAAAAGCCTTGTTGAACCTGATACTTCTTTCTGCCAACTGATCAATGGCAGGGGTCCTGGCCAGGCTATCCCCATAGCAACCATAAATAGGACTCAGGTCTTCATGAGAAATCCATAGTATATTTGGCCGGTCCTGAGCATTTACATCATGCCCACAATTAAATACCCCAAGAATAAAGACCAGTAATAAAGGGTAGAAAAAACCGCATTTTCCAAAAATTTTATACCTGTTCATTTCCTGTATTTATTATAGTCAATTTGTTATGGTTTTGTCTTTGACTGGATAAACCAACCATACCGTTTTACTCTTTCACCAATACGGCAATGGCCCCTGTATCCACCGGACTGCGTAACTGTATTGCTTCACCACCTGAAACTTCCGATGCTGAGAGCCATTCCGCACCAGTAACAGAAAGCCACTGAAGGGAAGCATTACCTGTCAAACTGCTTAAATCCAACATTACCTCTCCTCCCTGAGGAAAGTAAACCAGGTATTTTTCTCCTTCTTTTGCTGCGCAATACGCTTCATTTTCTTCTTTTTCGGACAGTAAATCCATGCGGGGACTCAACTCCCAAAACTTCAGTTTTTCCTCTACTTTTCTCAAAGCCTTTAATGCATCAATAGAGGAAGCACTCAGGCCCAAACCTGCTGGAGGCCGGTGAAACCTGCTGGAAGCAAAACCACCAATGATGTTTCTGAAAAAGGTTTCTACCGCGTGCTGCTCATCGATTTCTCTATTGGTCCAGGGGCTGGTCTCGCTGCCATAAATCTTGGTGCTATTGACCGGCCTGGGATTGGATTGGATGTAGTCAAAAATAAAGCGGGCATTGTCCCAGTTGAGCTGCCCTGTATTGTGACTGTTTTGGGACATGTCAATGTAGTCATAGCGTTCGGGGTGGTCAAGGGTTCGCCTGTGCATGTCGGATTTGATATCCCAGTCATCCCACATCTGGGTAAGCATGATTTCTTTGTCACCCGCTTCTTTTTTTATGAAATCCGCCCAGTATATGGCCCACTCGTCTTCTCCTTTGGTCTCATTGTCAATGCAATACAGTACATGATCATGGCCCAGGGTATGGTCCAGAAGTTTGCGTACGAAAGATTGTTGATATTTCAAGACTAGCGGGTTATCATCCAAAGCGGGAACGGTATAAAAGAATGGTTGCTCGTTTGCCCCCGGATGATTGGGATACAGGCTGTCCAGCCGGGCTTCTTCGTAACTATAATTGATGTTATTGGCCGGGTGAAAGGGGTCCGTGAGCCACTCCTGTCTGGAATGGTCAAAACGATCCCAGATTTCTATTTGGACGATGATGTCCCTTTGTGCCGTCCAATGCAGCAAGCTATCAAACTGCTGCCAATAAACCTCATGCCATAGATCCAGGTCATACTTTCCTGCCTCATTGGTAGCAAATGCCTTTAAGTCTCCCGGATCCCGGTCGCTCATGGTATTGCGGATATAATTGCCTCCTATGGCCTGAAGGCTGTCCAAATGGGATTTCAGGTTGGGATGCTGAAACAAATTGTCATTATCCGTTGCCCCCAATAGCAGTACAGGCTCTCCCTTATATTCCCAATAAGCCGGGTTTTCGGACCAGGGCCGGATGCTACCGGAAGTGTCTCCCTCTTTTTGTTCAGCTGATTCCTGGTTCCCGCTTGGGTTACTTTGACAGGCAAATACTACCAGTGAAATACCAATAAATCCTACTACCTGTAATTTTTTCATTCTTGTATTGTTTTATTATTACTGGAATTCATGTCTAAGAAGAACTGGTATGCGTTCCCCAAGGGCTATTTATTTCAGTTCCAGGGCTTCTGTATCAACAAATTCTTCGCCCCTGATCGAGATAAAATCTGCCAGCATTGATTTTAGTTTTTCCGGATTTTCTTCTGCCAGGTTTCGCTGCTGCCCCAAATCATTGTTCAAGTCATACAATTGAAAACCCTTGTCATTCCCCAGTTCAATATTCACATTTTCGTTGACAGAAGGGCCGTTATAAGGAGGGATAAGTACCCAATTTTCTTTCCGGAATGCGGTACGTGTAGTGGCTTCCAATACCAGTGATTCCCTGCCCTGATCAGCCTTTCCCAACAAGGTAGCAGAAAAATCCTGCCCGTCTGAACTTTTCTCCCCGCTACCTGTCAATGAAGCCAGGGAATTCAAAAGATCTATCTGACTAATCATGGCATCAGATTGACCAGGCTCAATGGTACCCTTCCAATAGCTGATGAAAGGTACCCTTGTTCCTGCTTCGAACAGACTGTATTTGCCTCCCCTCAGAGGTCCCCAGGGCGTATGATCGCCTAATTTCTCGACTGCATCATCGTAATATCCATCATTGAGCACCGGTCCATTGTCACTGGTAAAAATCACAAGGGTATTTTCCAGCAATCCCTCTTCCTCAAGCGTATTCATAAATTCCCCAACGCACCAATCGGCTTCCAGGATCACATCTCCTCTGGGTCCCATACCTGATTTTCCTGCAAATCGGGGGTGGGGTGTACGCGGTACATGGGGCTGCTGCATGGCATAAAAGAGGAAAAACGGCTGATCCCTTTCTTCCTGCACATAGGCTTTCGCTTTTTCCAGAAAATGGTCCGCCATGTCTTCATCCACCCATTTGGCATTTTCACCACCTTTCATAAATCCGATGCGGGGAATTCCATTGACAATGCTGCTATTGTGGCCATGGTGCCATTTCATGGTCAGCATTTCGGGGTTATCTTTTCCGGTAGGTTCACCTTCAAAATTTTCCTGGTAATTGATCTCTATGGGGTCGTTTGGGTCCAAACCCTGAACCAGGCCATTTTCCAGGTAGACGGTAGGTACCCGGTCCTGTGTGGCAGCCATGATATAGGAATAGTCAAAACCGACTTCATTTGGCCCCGGGCTTACCCGCTCATTCCAATCCACCTGGCCGTCGCCCAATCCCATATGCCATTTCCCCACTACTGCGGTGGCATAGCCTTTGTTTTTCAGCATTCCGGGGATGGTTAG
The DNA here is from genome assembly GCF_010993705.1 of Cyclobacterium sp. SYSU L10401. GTDB lineage: Bacteria > Bacteroidota > Bacteroidia > Cytophagales > Cyclobacteriaceae > Cyclobacterium. The sequence goes on from NZ_WOFO01000004.1 coordinate 128,055, forward strand.
TTCATCCGTTCCTATCAATAAGGGAGCGGTTCCGGGCAATATTTTGGCATCTTTGTTTCTCCAGGGATAGGTACCGGTCATCAAAGCATACCGGCTGGGGGAACAGGTAGCCGAAGAGGCATAACCATTGGTGAACTTCATTCCCCCATTGGCCAGGAAATCCATATTGGGAGTCTCCAGCGTACCCGCCTCATAGGCACTTACATCCCCATAGCCCAAATCATCCATATAAATGATGACGATATTGGGCTTTTGGGTACTGACAGCTTCAGTTTTATTTTCAGTCTGGCAGCCAAACGAAGTGAATAGCAGTAAAGCAATAAACAGGGTGAATGCAGGATTAATACGAGCCATAGGTAAGTTCATGTTGAAATTCAGTAAAATAAAAAAACAAGATATAAAAATTTTATGAAATCCTTTTCTAACGCATTTGTCTTTTCGCTTTTGACCAGACTAATTTTGGTCCGGTAAGCAGCAATAAAAAAGGGCACCCTTTGGATGCCCTTTTATGATTGAGTGATGATGTCTTCTTTAAATTATCCCAGAACAAGGTTCGGTTCAGATTGTCATTGGCCTGTACCTGCTGGTAATTTTCCGTATTGTAGGTTTGCTCTGAACCAGGATAAATCCACCTGCTGGGGGAAGGCTTTGCTGATTGGATTGGTCTTCCCAAAACACCAAATCCGGCATTTCTATTCGTCTCAATTCAGCCCAGTTTTCGTTGGGCTGCACCACGTTGAAATGAAGCCATTTTTGTTCAGCGATAAGCCTCATCTTCTCCATATGCCCAGTCGCCGCATCCCAACTGATATCTGCATCGGCCAAATAGGTATCGATGCCAGCTTCTGTGATCGGCATTGGCTCGGGAGAAATCAAGTTATTACTCATATCTCGCAGTATATCATAATAATGAATGGATTCCCTGACCCCACTTTCATAATGTTCTTTGGCCTGGGCATCCTGACCTGCTTTCAGATAATATTCGGCAGCCATAAAATGAATCTGGCTGGCGTTGATCAACATACCAGGAAAGTACTGATTACGGCTCAAGATAGTCCTGTTGTAGATGGCCATGGTATTTGATCCGATCAATTCGGTCTGAAAGGAAGAACTTAAAACTGGATCCAATCCAATATATTCTCCCTCTGCACCTTCACCCAATTCAAAAAACATAAGTGAGACGAGGATCTTCGTTATCGAGCATGTGCTCCAAAATCACTTTGACTGCCACATTGCCCTCCCGTTCTTCCAGGCCACCCTGAAAATCATTGGCTCCGATAAGCGTACCCAATGCATGTTTTCGGAAGGTGATGTTGTCATCGTTGGCAGATACGATGGGATAGTTAGTTGGATTAGACAAAATTTCATTGATTTCGGATGTGGCCCTGGAAGAAAATTCAGAATTTCCGGTATTGGAAATTACCCAACACCAGCCAATCGAAAAATCATCATTTTGATCCCAAATGATCAATAAAAACAGTTGATCAACCCAAAAATGGCCCAATTGAAAAGGTTTAAAGTATCTAAGTAGACTTACTAAAAATGAGGATGCACATTTTACTGAACATAATGCTTATCTGGTGGCATTTGACGCTAGGACCCCTTAATACCAATATCGGTGAAACCAGCCCTCCCAATATCATCATCATACTGGCAGATGACCTGGGTTATGGGGATGTGGGGGGCTTTTACGGCGGAATTGCCCATACTCCCCACCTGAACCAACTGGCCAGGGAAGGCATGTTGTTTACCGATTTTCACAGTAACGGAGCCATGTGTTCCCCTACCCGGGCAGCTTTATTGACCGGAAGGTACCAGCAACGGCTCGGCATAGAGGATCCCCTTCCCGGGGATTGGCAACAAAAAGGGCTAGGGGCCATTAAAGGAATTGCCAGCGAGGACCTGTATTCAACACCCACAATAGCCGATTACCTGAAGAAATCTGGCTATGCCACGGCATTTTTTGGCAAATGGCACCTGGGCAACCACCCGGATGCCAATCCCCGGAATTTTGGTTTTGACACCTTCCGTGGCCTGACTTCGGGTGATGGGGATTACTTTTCCAAATTGGATCGCTACGGCTTTCCGGACTGGTGGCAAAACGAAAAGCTGTCCTTTCAGGAAGGATATACCACGGATGTCATCACTGACAACGGGATTCAATTTATAGCAGAAAACAAAAAGCAACCGTTTTTCCTTTACCTGGCTCACCTGGGCGTCCATTTTCCCTGGCAATCTCCGGAAGATGAGCACCTGGAAATACGGAAAGAGGGAACCGACTATACCTCCAGCCTACCGGGAGCAGCCAGTAAGTTGGGACCACATCCACCCGAAGAAGTCCCGGAAACGCTGATAAGCATGATCGAATCACTGGACAGGAACCTCGGCAAACTGGTTGCCTGCCTCAAGGCGGAAGGACTGGATAAAAATACCCTGGTATTTTTTACCTCGGATAATGGCCAATACCTGAATTACCAGGGCGAAACCTGGCCATCTGTGGGATCCAATGGCCAGCTGCGAGGTGAAAAATCGGATCTCTACGAAGGAGGACACCGGGTGCCGGCCATTGCCTGGTGGCCCGGAAAAATTCCGGCAGGTAGCCAAAATCACGAAACCCTGGCATCCTTTGATCTTTTACCTACCTTTCTGGAGTTGACCGGACAGCCCTTTCCTGATTCCGAGGGACCGGATCGCCTGGATGGGCAAAGCTTGCTGCCGGTCCTGACCGAAAGAGGAAAAGTGCCCGACAGGACCCTCTTCTGGAGAACCCCGGAAGCCATTGCAGTGAGAAAAGGTCCCTGGAAACTACTGGAAGACCGGGAGAAAGAGTCCCTTGCCCTGTATAACCTTGACCATGACCTTTCCGAAAGCCGAGACCGGAAAGCAGATTTTCCGGAAATCTTCCGGGAGCTAAGTCAGCTGAAAGATAGCTGGGAGCAGGAAATGGACAAATGACAGGTAAAGGTCCTTTCTTTCTTAACGTACACGATTAAAACCGTCGAGGTCCCGAAGACCTCAATGGTTATTGACATTAGCAAATAAGGTTTATCTTTATTTACCTCCGCTATCCGCTGCTTTACTTCCTTCCCGATAACAGGCACGGACTATAACGATTCTTAATACATCATCTGATTGTAATGAGGAAATGTAAGCTTCCTAAACATGCTGATCCACCAGAATGGCATTGCCATCAGGATCCATGACCACAAAGCTGCCTGGCCCGGAACTGCTTTCATCGGCTTCGGTTACCAGGGAAACACCTTCTTCCTTAAGTTTTTTTTGTATGCTTCGGATATCGTCAAATTGCTTTAGCTTTTGGGCATTTTCATCCCAGCCCGGATTGAAGGTAAGGAGGTCGTTTTCAAACATGCCCTGAAAGAGACCGACCAGCGCATTGCCGTTCTTCATGATCAGGTAATTTTTGTCCAGGTCACCTCCGAATACAGAAAATCCCAGCTTTTCATAAAAATCCCGGGAGGTTCTGAGGTCTTTTACATTCAAACTGATAGAGAAAGCACCTAAATTCATGGTATCGGTTTTTACGTTGAAAGGTTAAAGGAATTTTTACCTGCAAATCAATTTTGTGATTTTACTTTTCAAATGGAATTTCCAGGCTGATTTTTAAAGTGATATTCCTTCGAGGTCCCAATGACTTCAGTTGTTATTGACCTTTGGGGTTTCCATAACCATAAGGGCTGACCAGTAGCGTTTACGAATAAAACCGTCGAGGTCTCGAAGACCTCAACGGTTATCGAACATACTGACCTTTGGGCTTTCTAAAATCCCGATGGTCTTTCCTTATTTGTGAAATAATAACCTATCTTTACTAAAGACCGGGGATGCTAATTCAATGTTTATCATTCTCAGCTTTACCCAAATCCATTGCTTTGAATAATTGTCCCAAACTGCTGAGCATGTTCTCTACTACCTTTTCGTTTTCCACAGGAATCTTAAAATAGGTCTCTTCGGTTTGGTGGTTCTTTTCGGTAAAGGTCTTTGCCAAATGGCTAGCCATTTGGGGGTTAGAAAATGCCTGGGCCATTTGTTTGAGCCAATCGGGGGGGCCACCACCGGCCATTTGCGTTTGTTGCTCAGTTTGAGAATGAAGGGCCTGCGATGAAGTCATTTCAGTTTCAGTATCATCAAATAAACCCATCTGCCTTCCATTAAAACCTAAATTTTATTCCTCTTCACCCAATCCATTCTACTGCGCTTATCCCGAATGGTGATAATATAGGAAAGGGCATCTCCGTAACAACTGAAACCGGGGTCGATATCCCTTGCCCCGGCCATAAACGTATCAAAATTATCGAAAGAACTGTCTTTTAATACGCCGTCTTTATAAAAAACAATTTCCTAAAGCTTTCCAAATTTTTGGCATTGTGGCTCCCTATCCTTAGCCTGACAGTTCTTTGCTGAGGACTGTATTTTAAATAGACTGAGCTGTATGGTGGGTTAAAAGTTTCCCTGGTAAATATTTTTTTCAGTTCCCTTTTCTTGTGAATATGAAGCAATACCGATTCGATATGCTTGCAGGTACCCAACCCATTGGTCTTGAAATCATAGCAGGAACAAAAGTTTTGGTTTTGTCCTTCCTGGATTTGTTTCAGGTTACTCCGGATAGCCACCTTATAAGAGTTTTCGCTTTGGGGGTTATACACCTCGAAATCTGAAAATACAGGTTCCCCACCCACATTTTCAATGTTGAAGTGCTGCATTTGGGCAAACCGCTTTCTAATGGCAGCTTACCACTGATCCAGGCTGAGATTATCCGGCTTTCTGTGGTAAGGAACTTCAAGTTTCTTTTTCCGGCTTTTCGAATTGCCCTTTTTGGCTTTGGTGGTGGTTGCCATAGTATAGGGAATGTTTTTTCTATCTGGTTGATCCAACCAAATTTAGAGAGAATTGCAGGGAAAACCCATAATCAAATTCCATTTATTTCAGGCTTAAGGGACCTTTTATAGGGTAAACGAAATTTTGTCAAAGCACTTCGTCAAACAGGCTTGTAGCTTTTCAATTGTCTATCTGGATCATTTAACACAAAAAATTGCGGTGCAGAAATGTTACAAATATTTGAGATCTGGTGACTCAGTGCCAGCTACTACCTGGTTAAAATTAATAATTTGAACTCAGTCTAGGTAATATCTTGAATTACAAGCAGTTTTAAATAATTTTTTTCGCTTTAAAAAGAAGCAAAAATGCCATCCAGGTAATGCTGGATGGCATTTTTAAGGAATTGCTTCTGCTTTTAATCCTTCAAAAGCTCCCGGATAGTTGCCATAGGAAGAAACATTCTGTCTGAGGAATTTAGTTTTATAAAACCAAAAAGCGCATAGAATTTAATTGCATCATCATCTATTGGATCGACAAAAACTCCGGCAATTCCCAAGACTTCTGATACTTTTGTGATTTCAGTAAATGCTTCAATCAACAAATAAGCTCCAAGACCTTTACCCTGGTAATTTAAATCTACGGCTAATCTTCCGATCGCTGCGAAAGGAATATCGGAATATCGGGGCAATTTTTTAGATAAATTATCTGGGATTTCCTCTTTGGAAATAGAACCTGAGGATAGTGTGTAATATCCAATTACCTTATTTTCTTCTCCTTCCAGGATGTAGCAGACGGCCACATTTTTTTCAATATCCTGTTTGGCTATTTTTGCCAAATAATCATTAAGTGACCTCTTGCCACAATCAAACTCATTCTTTTTGTGGGATTTCCCCAGCTTGCAAATTTTCATCGAATTGTTCGCTTTTAAATTTCAAATAATTTAAGCGAGCCTTTTTCAATTGTGCATTGGGACTAGGGGGATTCAGCAATGCATTAAAGAAAATACGTTTATCCTCTTCACTCTTCAAAATTTGACTTTCTTCAATCAATAAACTTTTGGATTCCTTGTACACACAATGTACAACGAATTCAGTCAGATTCTTGAACCCGCTAATCACCGAAGCCCTTTTAAAAAGCTCTTTCTGTTCTGTGCTAACACGAACATCAATTCTGTCATTAACTTGAGTTGCCATATCTAATGATTTTAATATTATCTGATTTTATCTGAATTCAAAATTTAGTCTTTCAGTATTTTTTGCTGTGATTTTGTTGCCTGGCTTTTCTTTTGATAAATATTATCTTTTCTCTTTGCCTTTCTAACTTCTTATTTGCGGTTTTAATTTTGATTTTTCCTTAGTTGAATTTTTTTTAGCCTTTTTTCTTTTAATTGCCTTTGACCTTTAGTCCAATTCGTATTAGCTTTACAAACGTACGCTTTTTCACCGTACAAAAAAATTATTTTCAAAAAAAATAGTTGAGGAATTTCAAAATGAGCTGGAATTGCAAGGGATGGGTAAATTTAAATTTGAAGAGGGAAGAGTAGGCACTTCCTTCAAATTAAGCACCCTTTTTCACCCCTTCGATCCATCGCTTCACTTCTTCTTCCAGAATTTCCAGCGGAAGGGCACCTCCCCCAAGGACGATGTCATGGAATCCGGCCAGGTCAAACTGCTCACCCAACTCCTCCTCCGCCATAGCCCGGAGCTCCTGTATTTTAAGCATCCCGATTTTATAGCCTGTGGCCTGCCCCGGAATGACCATGTAGCGCCGTACTTCGGCCTTGATGGCCCCCTGAGAAATGGAGGAATTTTCGGAAAAATACCGGATGGCCTCGTCCTCTGTCCAGCCTTTGGCATGCAGCCCGGTATCTACCACCAGGCGGATGGCCCGCCAGATTTCGTTGACCAACCGGCCAAAGTCATAATAGGGGTTTTCATAGCCTCCCATTTCCTTGGCCAGAATTTCAGAATAAAGTGCCCAGCCTTCCACATAGGCATTGAAACCCATTTGGGTCCGGAATTTAGGGATACCGGTCAGCTCCTGGGCAATGGAAACCTGCATGTGGTGGCCTGGATTCCCTTCATGATAGGCCACACCTTCCATGGTAGATTTGGGCATGGCGCTCATATCGGACAGGTGGGCATAATACGTTCCCTTCCGTGAGCCATCAGGGGTTCCTTTCGAATAATGCTGCGGTGCGCCATCCTGCTCCCGGAAGGCTTCCACTCGCCTGACCTGCAATTCCGCTTTGGGCAACAGCCCAAAATAATCAGGAAGTTTTTCCGTGATGGCATCCAGAAAGGCTTTCGAATCGTCCAGGTAGGCCTGCCTTCCCTGATCCGTATTGGGATAGAAAAACTGCTCATCGGTATTGACAAACTCAAAGAATGCTTCCAGGCTCCCCTGAAAACCTACTTTTTCTTTGATTTCCAGCATTTCCTCTTTGATCCGGTCCACTTCTTCCAGTCCGATTTGGTGGATTTCATCTGCAGAGAGGTCGGTAGTGGTGGAAACCTTCAACATGTGTTGGTAATAGGCCTCCCCTTTGGGATGCCTGCTGACACCGGTAGGTTTTTCTTCCAACCCGGGCAATTGAGATTTTAGCCAGGCGATCAACTCCTCATAGGCGGGCTTAAATTGCTCTTTCAGTGCTTTATCGACTGATTCCCGAAAAGCTTCCGCCTGACTTTCATCGATTCTATTGGCCGATTTCAGACTATCAATTTTGGTATTGGCGTCGTTCCATAGCGGTGATCCCTCCTCGCCTGATTCGAAAGGTTGCCCCTGTATAAGTGCCTCCGCCTGTGGTATCACAATCTCATAGGCAAATCGTGGGGGTTGGATACCCGCATCTGCCTGTTTTTTTGCCCGTTCCAACAGTTGCCGGATGGCCCTGCCTGTTTCTCCAATTCTACTGATCAGTGCCTCTATGTCTGTCGGTTCGTCTACCTTATGGTAATTGATCAGGGTATTGGGCAGACCGGTATGGACCCCACCCATTTGATGAAAAATATAAGGATATTGCCTGAATTCAGCTTCTTCTTTGGCCACCTCATACTGGTATTGCCATAAATCAAAAGAAACCTGCGCTTCCGGATTGAGTTGATCTTTGGAGAATTTCTCCTGCATTTTGGTCACACTACCCTCCAGCCAGGCCAGTTTTTCATCTGCAGCCTCTTCACTCATGTCATCAATTTGGTCATACAAGTCTTTTCGACCCTGGGCGGTCAGCTGAAGGGGGCTTTGCTGCAGCCATGCTTCATACTGTACATCCAGCCATTCGTTTAATTCACTGCTAAGGTCTTCTTTTTCCTCAACTCCAGGGCTGCACTGAAAAAAGAGGGTTACAATGGAAAATAACAGCAGAGAAAGTGGCTTGGACATGTTCATTGGTTAGTGGTATTTAGTAGGTGGATACGGTTCAAAATTACAGTATTTTTTCAATAAACAATAAGGTTGAAATTCCCACTGGCATCCATGAACGAGGGTCCCCTCCTCCAGGCATCTTTTATGCCGCTGCCTTCGACTCCGCTCAGGCACCGGAAGAGACCTATCATCACATCATCAAATCATCATATCTACACATCATCAATAACCGTCATTGCGAGCGCCAGCGAAGCAATCTGATTCGAAGCGAAACCGCAAGTCCTCTGTAGAAAGCAAGTAAAAAAACGAATAGCGCAAACGTACACCGACAGACTGCCGCGGGTGCGACGAGTGATGCGACCATTTTTTGTCCCAAAACGCACCCTCGCAGTGACGAGACATCACCTCACCGGCACCCACAGCACCGCATCGGCCACCACATTGCCATCAGCATTCTTATTGGACACTTCCACAAAAGGCGAGGTATTGGGTTTGAAACCAAAATCTCCCAGGTGCACCCATTCTCCGGAGGTCTGCCCCTCTACCCGGACATCTTCTTCCCTGATCACCATTTCATGCTCCTCAAATCCATCTCCAAGCAAAATGTTGGTTTGAGAGCTGGCATCGGCTACGCGGGAAAAATAAACGTATACGCCATATTTTCCTGCATCCTTAATGCTTGGGCTAAAACGGGCAGAATTATTGCCGGCACTGCCTGCAAATAAAAAACTGGGACCATAGCCTCCCCTGCTCATCTTTTCCCAATCTCCGGACAGGCTCACTTGTGCTTCATCGTCATTGTCTACCAATATGTCTGCCGTGCTCCCGTCTGCCAGGGGGTTGGATTTCAGTTCCTCCTGAAGGGCTGGCACATCTACTTCCTGTACGGCCTGTCCCTCATCAATGGCCATACTGGCGGCCACGGCAGAGGCCTGACCCAATACCATAAATACCGGCTCCATACGAATGGAACCAAAGGCAATATGACTGGCTGACATGGCTGCCGGTACAAATAGGTTTTTAGCTTCTTCACTTTTGGGAATAAGGGAGCGGTAAGCAATGGGATAGGGTCCAAAACCACCGATCTCCACATTACCTTCATTTTTGACCATTTTCTTACCATCCTTTTCGATCACAATCCGCTGAATATTGTGGGAGTCCATGGTATAGGCCGCCATACCTATGCCATCCTCCACCACTTCTTCTCCTACACAATTGGCCTGAGTCATCACATATTCACCTATCATTCTCCTCACTTCCCGTACATAAAGCTGTGGGGTCCAGTGGTCGTTGTCCAGGTATTCGTCTTTGGGATATCCCCATTCCTGGATCTGCTCTTGTATGGCTGCCGGCACGCGTGGATCTGTTTTGTAGAAATAAAGCAGCGATTTGGTGTAATGGGTATGGGCATCGATGATTTCCTGTCTGCGCTCATAATCTGCCTCCGGATATTCGTGGTTCATGCCTATCATATCGGTAGAAAAACCACCCCTGTTGTTAATATCCGTTTTGTTGTTCGGCATGTGGCTCCAGATAAAATAGTTGTTGAGGCTCTGCCGGTCGGGCTGGGCTTCAAAAAGCCGGACCAGCAGGTCAAACATGGAAGGATCATAGCCCTCAGGCTCGGTAATTTCAACCCTGTTGGCCGGATCATTGGTCAGACAAATGCGGTAATTGTAAGCCTGAATCTTATCATCCCCTGTGCCATCCGGCTGCAATTCATCCTCACTGATGCCCCACAACAATCCGCTGGAAGGATCACCCGGTGTTTTGTAAGGATCTATGCCATCCGGAAACTGGTGCCCGGTCATCAGTTGCACCCCATTATAGGTTTCACCATACATGGAATTGGCCTCTCTTCCAATGGCATAACTAACCCCTGACAAAGCCATCAGGTCTCCCTCATAGGTAGCATCAATTACCATTTCCCCTGCCACATACCGGCGATCAGCGGAAGGATTGCCGGACTTTTCCAACTCAATTTCCAGGATAAATCCATCTTCTTTATTGACACCTATGACACGATAATCATATTGCACTTCTATTCCCGCCCTGTCCAGGTAATCCTGAAAGGTTTTTTTGGCCACACTGGGTTCAAAAATCCATTGTTCAAATTTGCCATAATGGTCGCCCAGCCTCCTGTAAAAATCCCTGGACAAACCGGTCACGGCATATTTATTTCCGATATCCGTATATCCCAATCCGCCGGTGGTCAAGCCGCCTAAATGATGGCTGGGCTCAATCAGCACTACCGATTTACCCATGGTTTTCGCCGTGTAAGCGGCCATGATTCCGGCTGAATTCGCTCCATATACCACTACATCATAATTTTCTACCTCAGTCTCTTTTTCAGTAGAACAGGAAAAGGTCAGCCAAACGAAGACAAAACAAAGAGATACAATTGGATTTTTCATGATTTTGGTTTTAGGTTAATTCATACTTTTAAATAGCAAAAGCCGGACATCCATGACCTGATCACCCGGGATCTCCAGGGCTTCCAATACCATCTCGGACCTTCCTTTATTTAAATTGATCCTTCCCAGGTTCATGGGTTTAAAATCTTTCACATAGGATTCCATTCTTTCCACCCGGTCGTTTTCCATACCACGGATGGGAGGGTCATGCGCCTCCAATACCTGTGCTTGCACCTGATTATCCCCGACTGATAATTGGATCCTGGAACCCAGATTCTGTTCGCTACAGGTGTAATACAATTCCACCTCAAATTCACCCGCTTCCATGACATCCACATCCCAGGTGATTTTATCTGTTGTACTGGTCCAGTTGGTGAAAAATGAATCGTTGGGAAACCGGTTGCTGCGCTGTATATTGCCATGAGCTATTCCATCCCGGGCGGGCATTTGGGTGATAGAAGCGCCCGGGTATCCCAAGGTAAATGGCCTGTCCTTCCCATCCAACTCCGCAGCCATTTCCTGGTCCCAGCTTATTTTCGCCTGAACAAGCTGTTGGGCAAGTTCCGGATATTCACCAGCGATATCCGTAGATTGTCCCGGATCATTTACCATATCATAAAGTTTGGCCTCCTTGTCCAGGCGGTACTGCTGGGACCGGACACTGGTATTTCCATTCCAATGACTGAAAATCATCCGGTCATCCCAGGACGGATTGTCCTCCAGCATGAGCGGTAGCAGGCTTTTACCGTCCAGTGGCTTAGGGAATAAAGGTTCTAAACCAGCCAAATCCACCAGGGTCGGCAGGATGTCGATGGCCCCAGCAATCTCTGTAATGGTCTTCCCCTGAGGAATCCTTCCGGGCCATTGAATAAAAAAGGGACTGCGAACACCACCCTCATCAGTAGATCCTTTCCTGCCCTTCATGTCTCCATTCCAGCGAAAACTGTTGGGGCCATTATCGCTGAGGTAAATCACAATGGTATGCTCTTCCAGGTCCAGCTCCTTTAACTTATCCATCACCCTTCCCACATTCCAATCTATATTTTCACACATGGCAAGGGCTGCCTTGGTGAATGGAAGGTCTTCATTTCGATCTTCCGGCAAGACCTTTTCCAATTCCCTTGTCTCCAATTTTTCCCACCATTGGTCCGGAACCTGCATGGGTGAATGGGGGGTATTGTAGGGCAGATAGACCAGAAATGGGGATTCCCGGTTATTTTCAATGAATTCGATGGCCTTTGTGGTAAAGTCATCCACTACATAGCCTTCTCCCTGTACCATTTTTCCGTTTTCCTCCAGTGGTGGACTGAAATAATCTCCCCAATGACCGGAGCAAAAACCATAAAAATAGTCAAAACCCCTTGAATTGGGATGATAGGGATGCTGCGTGCCATTGTGCCATTTACCAAAGGCACCCGTAGCATATCCTGCTTGTTGGAACAACTCAGCAAAAGTGGTTTCGTCCAAATCCAGCCTTTCCTCGCCTGCTGATGTGCCACTAACCCCTCCCCTCAGGTGGTACCTTCCGGTTAGCAATTCAGCCCGGGTAGGAGAACAAACAGGGGCCACATAAAAGCGGTCAAAATTCAACCCGTTTTGCGCCAGCTGATCGATATTTGGCGTGGATAGGTTGGTGTTTCCGCTGTGACTCAAATCCCCCCAACCCTGATCATCTGATAAAAAGATGACCACATTGGGAACTGCGGAGCGATCCTGCTGCACAGGCTTTTGACAGCCCAGGCAGCACAGAAGGCTCAGGAAAAGAAAGAAAAAAGGCTTTCTCAGAGAAACCATAAACACTAGTTAGATGCAATCCTGTCTTCTAAGGTAAGGACTTGTCCATCCTCCAGCAATTTTGCCTTCAAATCCTCATAGGAAAGGTCTTGTACGGGGATTCCCTGCTCCATGGCCATCACAGCTGCCGTGGTGGCGGATTGACCCAATATCATAAATACCGGCTCCATCCGGATAGACCCGAAAGCAATATGGCTTGCAGAAACAGCCACAGGCACCACCAGGTTTTGAATCTCCTCCTTCTTTGGCACCAGGGAACCGAAAGCAATTTCATAAGGCTGTGGCAGCGGAACACCTATATCCCCTTCATTGTGCACATGGCCATTCTCATCTACATACCGCTGTATATTGTGGGAATCGATGGTGTAAGAACCCATTCCTACCGATTCAGGGGTGGGTTTCTTTTGCAACAATTCATTTTCCGTCATCACGTATTTACCGATCATGCGGCGTGCCTCTCTGACATAAATCTGATGCGGCCAGTTGCCATTATCGGTAAACTCATCTTTGGCCAATCCCCATTTCTGAAATTCCTCCTGGGTTTCCTTCGGCACCCTGGGGTCATTGCCTACAAAATACAGCAGGCCTTTTTGGTAATCCTCGTGCTCTTTGATGATTTCCTTTCTGCGTTCATAGCTGGCTTCAGGATAATCGTAGTTCATGCCAATATTATCCGAACTGAAGGGACCATGGTTATTGGTATCGGTTTTTCGATTCGGGATCATGTCAAATTTTCCAAACCATTCCCTCCAGCCTGCATCAAATATGCGGACCAGGAGCTCATACTGGGTGGAATCGTAATTTTCAGGCCGGGGAAAAGGAACCCGATTATCCGGATGGTTGGACATGCAGGTACGGAAGCAATACGCCTGAACTTTGTTGTCGCCCTCCCCTTTGATTCCCGGGTCTTCCGCACTTATTCGTGGCAACAGGCCGGAGGAAGGGTCTCCCTTCGTCCAATAGGGGTCAATGGGTTGGTCCAGTACTTTAAAGTGGTGTTTGTGGTGGTAAACTCCGGTCTGTACACCGTTCCATTCTTCGTCATAGACACTGTTGGCTTCCCTGCCCACGTGGTAACTTACACCGGCAGCTGCCATCAAATCTCCTTCATAGGTGGCATCGACAAACATTTTGCCTTTGAACTCTTTTCCGCTGAGGGTACGGATAGCGGTTATTTTTCCATCTTCCACCGTAACACCGCTTTCCCGGTCCAGCCATTCGTCACGCAACACTTCTATGTCCAATTCCTCTACCCACTCATCGTATACTTCCTCAGCCACGTGGGGTTCAAAAATCCACATGGTACGAAATTCCCCGTCAATAGCCGGAGTTCCCTGGCCCTGATTGCCAAAATCAGCCTGATCTTCCCATTTCCAGGCATCATCTTCCTGGTATTTGTCATATACTCGCTGGTAAAATTCCCTGGAAAGCCCACCGATCACTTCCTTCTTTCCCGTATCGGTCCAACCCAGGCCTCCGGCAGTAAGACCTCCCAGGTGGGTATCCGGGGAAACCATAATCACGGTTTTTCCCATCTTCTTGGCCTGAATGGCCGCTGTTACTGCTCCGGAAGTACCTCCGTATACGATTACATCTGTGATTTCTTCCTGATCCTCAGCAGGGCTACAGGCCATAAAAGCCAGCAACATAAAAAAGGCCAGGAAAAGATTTCCTAAATTATCTAACATTTTCATCATTTTTTGGGATTTAATGGGTACTATTTTGGTATTATAACTTTCTGATCTTGATATTTTTAAACCATACCGGACCACCATGATCCTGCAGGCCAATTTTACCATACAATTGCATGGCATAGTCAAAGGCTGAAAATTTACTCGCTGCTACTGCGCTTCTCCATTCCGGTGAGTTGGCATCGAATGCAAGTATTTGCTTGCCATTCAGCCAATGTTCCATTTTACCTGCCCGGGATACAATACGGGTCCTGTTCCAGTTACCCGGAGCACGGGCTTCCATGGAGGAAGGCGCCAACACATCTGAATTCGCACCGGTTTTTTGATTATCCTGCAATTCCTGCGGATAATTTTCATCATCGATAATCTGAAATTCAGGCCCTGTATGATGGATTCTGGGATATTCAGGGGATTCAACTACAAAATAAAAAATCCCACTATTTCCATGGGTTTCAATTTTCCAGTCCACCTTAAGTTCAAAGTCCGAAAACAGCTCATCCGTTACCAGGTCCCCACTTCCGCCATCCGTGTACAACACGCCATCTTTTACCTTCCAGTCTGTGGTTGCTGCTCCCAGGTAGCCATGCCAGCCTTGGGTTGAGACACCATCAAACAATAACTCCCATTCTTCCGCTTTTTCGGCCTCAGTCAGCCTGTTAGGTACTTCCGGCCCGGCTGTAACAGCTACCTCCGGCATCTCTTTTTCCTTTCTGTCACCTGACCCGCAAGCACTTATGGTAAGGAAGATGAGGACAATATAAATAAATTTCTCTAGTTGCATAAAGTCAAATGTATGGGTAAATGAATCCTATCCAAAGGGTTAAACCTGATGTACAAGCTCCATCTTCTCCGGATCCCAGCCCATGATTTTTTTCTCAAAATAACTGATATTCCCTGCTTCTGTGGGTCCGGATGCCCGAAGTCCGAATACCGCATCCTCTACTACAGGTTTTCCCGTCCGGATGGAGTCAAAGAAATTGACAAAGTGTTCGTATCGATCTCCCTTGTAATCGGAAGGAACCTTGAATTCAAACTCGGAGGGGCCTACCAGAGAGGCTGTAGCTGGGTATTTTTTTTGGTGATCTGCTCTTATGGCTTCCTGCATGGCTTCGGGAAAACTGTTGAGGGACATCCCGGGGTCTTTGGGAAAGGGAGTTTTGCGTAAGGTAAGGCCGGTAAAGCCAATGGAAATATCACCCTCCGACCCAACGATCCGAAATAGAAAATTATCGCCTCCTCCACTGACCAGATTGGTTCTTAAAGCCAGGTTAAAGGCAGGGTGTTCTGAGGATTCGGGGTAATCGAATAAGCCCAAATGCAAGTCCGGTACATCCCGGCCATCTTTCCAGTATCGCAGGCCCCCTGTGGCCACAACCCGGTTTGGCCCTTTAGATCCGGTTACAAAGTGAAGCATGGAAAGCATGTGTACATACAGGTCACCGGCCACCCCGGTTCCATAATCGCGGTAATTTCTCCACCGAAAAAACCGGAGTGGATCCCAGGGCCGGTCAGGTGCCTGCCCCAGGTAGGTATCCCAGTCTACTGTCTGGGGAGAAGCATCCAGCGGAACGGTATATTGCCAGGCCCCTCTGGCACTGTGCCGATCAATTTGAGCCTCCGCAAAGTTGATCTCTCCAATTTCCCCGGCGGCAATCAGCTCCTTTGCCTTGGCATGTATGATGGAACTTACGTATTGACTCCCCACCTGAAATACCTTACCGGTCTTTTTTTGCATGGCGATGATGGCATGACCGTCTTCGGATTTTTGGACCATGGGTTTTTCACAATAGACGTGCTTCCCCTTTTCCATGGCATCCAAACATATTTTTTGGTGCCAATGGTCTGTGGTGGCATTGATCACGGCGTCCACATCGGATCTTTCCAGGATTTCACGGTAATCTTTGGTGGTAAACAGGTCCTTTCCCCATAGCTCTTTTGCACGGACAAGCCTCCCATCGTAAAGGTCACAGGCAGCCACCACTTCTACACCTTCCACCATGAGTGCGGTATTCACATCCCCTATACCCATGCCACCGGTTCCGATGACCGCAATCCTAATGCGGTCATTGGCCGTCCTTTTTTTTCTTCTTCCTTTCTCCAAAATTGAAACGGCCACTTTTGGAGAGGCAGTAGCCAGGGGTACTCCTGTGGCCACCACGGCAGAGGCACTGAGTTTTTTGATAAATGATCTCCTGGTGTTATCCGTTACATACTTCATGTGTTCAACGTTTAGGTATTTTCCGGCCATTGGGTTTGGATCCCCTGAGACCGGATGAAATTTTGAAATTCAGTTAATAATTTACTGTTGGCCCTTACTTTCCTGGGGGATATTTTTTTATTTTTTGCAAACGCAATCAACAAACCAACTGCCTCACCAATACTCCATTCTACTGGTGCCAGGCGGTAACAGCCATTGGTAATATGGGTGGTTCCAATATTTTTACTGGCAGGAATCAGGTTTTCCATCCGAATGGGTAGCAGGGCTCCCAATGGGATCTGAAAGGGAAGCGGCCATGGCTGCAGCAAAACCTCCCAAGCCTCCTCCGGCAACGATTATATCTGCTTTCATTTCTCCACCTACATCATCCGATTTTACCGGATTTCCAAAAGTAGAAAACAAGGGGAAAGCGGAAGTAGCTATTCCCCCTGTTGATACAAGTCCTATAAAATCTCTCCTTTCCAATATTCCTTGTTTTATCTGCCTCCACCTTCCAATTAGGAATGGCTTCTGATTTGGTTAACCAATGGGTTATTCATGGGCTAAAATCTGATTGTCATTCAGCAGCTTATCTTTCAAATCCCCGTACGGTACTTCTTGCACCGGTATATTTTGGTCAATGGCCAGTGCGGCGGCCGTAGCAGCAGATTGGCCCAACACCATAAATACCGGTTCCATCCGGATTGACCCAAAGGCCACATGGGTGGAACTTACGCAAACGGGAACAATTAAATTTTCTTTTTCACCTTTTCTGGGTACAATGGCGCGGTAAGGAATGGGGTAGGGTTCCGGCACATGGGCTTCAAAGTTGCCTTCATTCTGCACGTAGCCATTGTGGTCCACATAACGCTGAACCATATGGGAATCCATGCCATAGGCCGCCAAACCCACCACGTCGGCTACCGGTGGCTCCAGTCCTTCACAATCCCGTTGGGTGACCACATAATCGCTGCGCATTCTCCTTGCTTCACGGATATAGAGTTGGGGTGTCCATCCGTTTCGTGCTTCAAACTCATCCTTTGCCATTCCCCATTTGGATACCACATCCCTTACTTTTTGAGGAATGCGGGGGTGGTAAGCCAGTGTCCACATCAGGCCTTGCTGGTATTCCAGGTGGCGCTGTGCAATGGCCTCCCGCTCTTCATAACTGGCATCAGCAAAACCGTGATTTTGACCTACAAAGTCAGTAGAAAATCCTTTCTGGTTATTGGTATCGGTCTTTCTGTTGGGCATAGGGGTATTGATCCAGGGTACCAGGGGATCACCGTAATGATACATTTCTTCCAGCAGTCCGGTAGCTGCCTCGTAATTTCTGAACAACAACTCGTATTCCAATTCTTTGTAGTTGTCGGGCTTTTCAAAGGGAATCCGGTTGTCCGGATGATCGGTCAGGGTCATTCGGAAACAATAGGCCTGAAGTTTATCATCAGCCGAACCATCTATTCCCGGGCCTCCCTCAATGATAAAGGGCAACAATCCACTGGAAGGGTTTCCTTTCTCCACATAGGGATCCACTCCGGGAATGAAATTATGGTGAATGGCATTTCGAGAGACATTGTTTTTCAGGGTCCGGTTGTAATAATTGGCCTGAACACCATTAAGGGTTTCTCCAAATTCGCTGTTGGCTTCTCTACCGACCATGTAACTCACCCCTGCTGCCGCCATCAGGTCTCCTTCATAAGTAGCATCCATAAATATTTTGCCCGAAAAGGTTTCTCCACTTTCCATGGTGATGGAGCTGATCCGGTTATTTTGACTTTTCACCCCAGTAGAACGATCCAGGCGCTTACCGGTAACCAGGGTGATTTTTTCTGCAGCCATCATTTGCTCGTAAACCGCTTTGGCAGCGGAGGGCTCAAAGGTCCACATGGCGTCTTCTCCTTCTTTGGACCTCCCCTGATCCGGCCGGGTAAAATAGTCGGACCGTTCCTGCCAGTTCCAGTTGTCGGGATTGTCGTAGTAGCTTTTGATCCCTTGATAAAACTCCCTGGAAATTCCTCCAATGGCCTGTTTGTTACCAATATCGGTAGCCCCCAGGCCGCCGGTAGTAAGCCCCCCCACATGAGCAGAAGGCTCGATGAGGACTACAGATTTACCCATACGGGAGCTTTGGATAGCAGCGGCTACTCCGGCGGAAGTGCCGCCGTAGATAACGATATCAAAAGATTGGTTTTGTCCCTGAACCGGTGGAAGGGACAGGAAAGAAAAAACAAAACATAAGGTCAATAAGTAATTATTCATGTGTTTATAATTTGATTTTTAATGGTCAGATGGAATCTTTGACGATTAAAATAATCATTGCCCTGTGTGTTTAATGATAATTTTAATCGTGTCGATTTCATGATTTTTTATTTTAAAGAATGGAATTTAAGGAATTTTCACTAATCCAACCGCTGCTTTTGGGCGATCAATGCTGATTTTAATTGTTCATAAGGCAGCTCCTGAACGATCAAGTCATGATCTATGGAAAGGGAAGCCGCAATGGCAGCAGACTGGCCCAATACCATAAATACCGGTTCCATGCGGATAGATCCAAATCCAATATGGGTAGCGCTCAGGCATACAGGAACAAACAGGTTATTGGCTTCCCCTTTTTTGGGGATGATGGATTGATAGCTGATAGGATAGGGTCCCTGGACAGATGCCTGCACGTTACCCTCATTTTGTACATATCCATTGTGGTCTACATACCGTTGGATATTGTGGGAATCCATGCCATAAGCTGCCAGACCCACAGCATCTTCAGCGATCTCCAGTCCTTCACAATGGTGCTGTGTCATCACATAATCACTGACCATCCTCCTGGCTTCCCGTATATACAGTTGGTTTTGCCAACCATCTTCCCGTTCAAACTCATCTTTACAGGTACCCCATTGGGATACCACATTCCGGATTTTTTCCGGCATTCTGGGGTGGTATGCCAGGCTCCACATCAAGCCCTTTTGATACTGACGATGTGCCTTCACAATTTTTTCCCTTTCTTCGTAAGAAGCTTCCGGATAATCGTGATTCTGACCGGTAAAATCGGTTGAAAAACCATGGTTGTTATTGGTATCTGTCTTGCGGTTGGGCATGGCAGAATTGATCCAGGGCAGTCTGGTTTCCCCAGCTTCATAGTTCCTGAAAAGCAATTCGTAATTGAGTTCGTCATATCCCGGAGGCTTTTCGAAAGGTATCCTGTTATCAGGATGGTCTGTAAGGCACATTCGAAAGCCATAAGCCTGAACTTTCTTATCCCCTGTACCGTCAATTCCAGGGCTCCCTTCAATGATATAAGGTAATAAACCGCTTTCAGGATTACCTTTTTCCACATATGGATCCACCCCTGGTACAAAATTATGGTTGGCAGCATTTTTGGAAAGCTTTCCCTCCAGGGTAATGCTCCAATGATTGGCCTGAACACCATTCACGGTTTCCGCATATTCATCGTTGCTTTCCCTACCTACGGTATAACTTACGCCAGCGGTGGCCATCAGGTCCCCTTCATAGGTAGCGTCCATAAACATTTTTCCTGAAAAAGTTTTGCCGCTTTCCATGGTAATGGATTGAATTTTCGGTCCTGATTTGGTCACACCCCGTACGGACCTGTCCAGCCGCTCATTGTACACAATGTCAATATTTTCTGCATCGATCATCTGATGATATACTTCCAAAGCTGCAGATGGTTCGAAAGTCCACATGGCATCTTCTCCTTCGGCTGTGCGGGTTTGGCCCCCGTCCTGGTACTCCTGCCTGGATTGCCATTTCCAATGGACAGGGTTTTCATAGTGCTTTCTGATGTTTTGGTAAAATTCCCTGGCAATACCTCCAATGGCTTGTTTGTTGCCAATATCTGTCTGGCCAAGGCCTCCGGTAGTCAATCCCCCCAAACGGGAAGAAGGTTCGATCAGGACTACCGATTTGTCCAAACGGGATGCCTGAATGGCTGCGGCAACGCCCGCCGAAGTACCGCCGTAAATGACCAGATCATAGGATTCTGTTTGGGCCATTGTTGGTTGGACATTACCAATCATTAGCAGGAATAATAAAGATAAAATCAAATAGTGCATGTTAGTTTGGGTTTTTAAATTTGCTACTTATCGGTAATTACTCCAAGCGCTGCCGATAGGTAATTAATTCATTTCTTAACATTCCGTAAGGGACATCTTGTACGCTGCTATTGGCATCCATCGCCAGGACAGCGGCCATACCGGCCGACTGGCCCAAAACCATAAATACAGGTTCCATCCGGATGGAACCAAAAGCAATATGGGTAGCACTCAGGCATACAGGTACCAGGAGATTCTTCCCTTCTTCTTTCTTTGGAACAATGGATCGGTAACTTATCGGATAGGGCCCTGCCACACTTCCTTCTACATTTCCTTCGTTTTTCACAAAGCCATTGGCATCTACAAATCGCTGAACATGGTGAGAATCCATACCATAGGCGGCCAATGCTATCGGATCCGCTGCTACTTCAAGTCCTTCACAATGGCCTTGGGTCATGACATAATCACTCAGCATCCTGCGGGCTTCCCGAATATAGAGTTGCTCTGGCCAACCATCCTCCCTGCTGTATTCATCCTTGCAGGTTCCCCATTTAGATACTTCCTCCCGGACGATTTCAGGTATTCTGGGATGATAGGCAAGGGTCCACATCAGGCCCTTTTGGTATTCTCTGTGGGCTTCGACGATTTTCTCCCTTTCTTCATACGTTCCCTCAGGATAGGCGTAATTTTGTCCGATAAAATCGGTCGAAAAGCCATGTTTGTTATTGGTATCTGTCTTCCGGTTGGGCATGGCCGAATTGGCCCAGGGAAGGTAAGGCACTCCATAATCATACATGGTCTGTACATCGTTGGCCGCTTCGTAATTCCGAAAAAGCAGCTCATAGTTTGCCTCATCATAGGTTTCGGGCTTTTCAAAGGGAATCCTGTTTTCAGGATGATCAGTAAGGGTCATCCGAAAACAATACGCCTGAATTTTTGCGTCCCCACTTCCATCAATCCCCGGTCCCAAAGGCGAAATAAATGGTAGTAAACCGGAATCCGGATCACCCGGAACAATGTATGGATCCACACCGTCCACAAAATTGTGGTTCCTGCCATTCTTTGCTGGTCTTCCGCGTAAGGTGACTCCATAGGCATTTGCCTGAACACCATTGAGGCTTTCACCATATTGACTATTCGCTTCTCTGCCTATAGAATAGCTTACACCAGCCGCAGCCATCAGGTCCCCTTCGTAAGTGGCATCAATAAATACTTTTCCATAGTATTGCTTTCCGCTTTCCATCGTCAGAGAAGTAATGAATTGGTTATCCATATTTACACCCATTTTTCTTTCCAGTCGCTCCCCAAATACGATATCAATTCCGTTTTCCTTCCTTATCATTTCCTCAAAAACATGCAAGGCAGCAGACGGCTCAAAGGTCCACATGGTCTCTTCTCCATCCTCAGAACGGGAATAGGCCACTCCTTTGTAATTTTTCTTTTCCTGCCATATCCAGTTTTCAGGCTGATCGTAGTACAGCTTTATATTTCGGTAAAATTCCCTGGCTATTCCTCCTATCGCTTGCTTGTTTCCGATATCCGTTTGTCCCAGACCACCTGTGGTGAGCCCTCCCAATCTATTTTCAGGTTCAATCAACACTACTTGCTTACCCATTCTGGCTGCCTGAATTGCGGCAGTGATGCCAGCGGAAGTCCCTCCATAAACCACCAAATCATGCCGGCTAACCTGAGAGAAAACCTTAGGAGAGTAACAAATGCAAAGAATGGTAAAGAGGAATATCGGGAGCAAAAAGGCAAGACTTTTCTTTGCCCCTTTTCCCTGGGCAACATTAATAGCTAAGGGAAGGGATTCCTGCCCCAAACGTTTGGGGTAGGAATCCCTGAAATCATCAATTTTCAGCATCAGCTCCGGTATCAATAACCCGGATTCTGGGTCAATGCTGTATTGGTTTCCAACTCTATCCGTGGAATGGGCCACAGGTAATCCCTGCTAGGATTGAAATCGCGGGTCTCTACCACCACCATTTCATCTGCATTGCTGATATGGTCATAGCTTGGCGTGCCAATAGGGTCTATCATCGGAGGCTCATCAAGCCAGCCACCTTCTCCGTACCGATTTACCCTGCCCCGGTAAGGTCCCGGCATCACATCCTCGGCAATTCCCCATCTTCTGATATCAAAATACCGGAATCCTTCTATGCCTAGCTCATGTCTTCTTTCCTTGCGAACCAGGTTTCTCAATTCCTCTTGAGTTTTACCACTTTCTATGACCGGCATCTGAACCGATTCCCTTTGTCTCAAGGCATTGATGGCCTCATAAACACTTTCATCCAGCTGGTTTAATTCCACCTTGGCTTCGGCATAATTCAGCAACACTTCCCCTAATCTGAAAATGGTCAGGTTCTGATCCGTAGAGCCCACATCTGTGGGATAATTGGCCAGATCCACATGCTTGCGGTACAGGTATCCTGTAAAGGAGGCATAGGCATGCTGTGCCTCTATATTTTCTACCCTTACCGAATCATCCCCTCTGAATTCCCAGGTCATGGTACTGTCACTGTGGGTTTCAAATATCCAGTTTACCAGGCGGGAGCCGGGTACCACCAGGGTATAATCCAATCGGGGATCCCGGTTTTCAAAAGGATTTTGCGGATCGTACAGGGGCGATTCATCGATGGGCAATCCATCTATACAATCATAGGTATCCACCATATCCTGCGGCGGTTTTTTATTGGAATGACCCAATGCCATCCGTGACCAGAAGTTTCTGGGCATATTGTGTGTTTGCACCCCTCTCAGGTACTGTATCCGGGTAATTACCTCAGGGGAATTGTCCCCGGCGAAGGTAAACATGCCCTCGTAATCCGGATCTACAGTATAGGCTTCTGAATCCATAAGTTCTTTGGCAGCTGAAGCAGCCTCCTCCCAACGCTCGTTCCAAAGGGCTACCCGGGACATCATCGCCAGAACTGTTCCCTGCGTAATCCTGCCCTTATCCGAGGCATCCATAGGTAAGTAGTCCTTTATCTCGTTGAGTTCACTCATTACAAAATCGATTACTTCCGATTTTGGAGACCTGGGAGTTTGCGATTCCTCCAGCGTAAGCGTATTCGTCACCAAGGGAACATCTCCATATAATTCTGCCAGGTAGGCATAGAAATACGCCCTGATAAATCTGGCTTCCCCTACCAGCCTGTCATATTTAGACGGATCCATTTCATCGCGCAGGTGGCTACCACGGGAGGTGATAAAATTGGTACGGTTGATAGCCCGGTAGAAGTGGGACCAGAAGCCATTGGTAAAACCATTGTCTGCATTTTGTTCACCTCTTCCCAAGGCTTGAAGCGGGCTTCCATTTCGGTCCCAGCCATCATCCGAGGCAAAATCAAAGGATAAAAACCAGGCGATTCCTGCAGGCCAGTACCAGAGGCGGTTATATACCCCAGTAACGGCCATTTCCAGTTCCGTTTCATTTTCAAAATAGGTCTCACTGGATGGAGAATCCAGTGGCATCCGCTCCAGAAATTCATCTTCACATGCCGCTGAGAAGAATAGAACGGGTAGTATTAGTATATATTTAAATAGATTTTTCATTGGTTCCTGCTGTTTAGAAGTTAACATTCAAGCCCATGGTATAGGTAGTCATCTGCGGGTACCAACCTCCATTACTGACCGGTGCTTCGGGATCATATCCTTCATAAAAATCCGTAATGGTAAACAGGTTTCTACCGCTCAGGTAGATACGTGCCCGCTGAATATTCAGTATATCAAGGACATTTTCAGGAAGGGAATAACCCAACTGCACATTCTGTCCTCTCAAATAAGCCGCATTACGCATCCAAAAGCTGGAGTTCTGTTCGTTGTTGGTTTGGTTCCAGGCCAATCGGGGAAAGGATGCATCCGTATTATCGGGTGTCCAGCGGTCTTTGTGCTGCTCCTGTACCGTTCCTCCCAGATAAAAAGGCATGATTCCCTGCCCAAACATGTAACCATCTGCTTTACCAACTCCCTGCAAAAACAAAGAGAAATCAAAGCCCTTGTAATCAGCGTTCAATCTAAGACCAAAGGTATGTCTGGGAATAGGGCTACCTATTACGGCCAGATCCCGGTCATTGATCATGCCATCTCCATCTACATCCCGGTATTTGATGTCTCCGGGTGCTACATTCCCAAATTGGTCGGCATGATTGTCCACTTCCTCCTGACTTTGAAACAAACCTTCGGAAATGTATCCGAAAAAGGAACCGATGGGGTAACCTTCCCTGTTTACGGTCAGGCCGGTATTTTCTATACCCCGCATGTCAACAATTTCATTCCTTACGTCGGAATAGTTGACCATGATGCTGTAATTCAGGTCTCCTACCTTGTTGCGGTAATTGACCATCAATTCATAGCCGTTGTTTTTCACCTCCCCAGCATTCTGAAAAGGTGCACTAAGGCCAATGGTCTGCGGAATATTCAATGCCAGCAAGATGTCTTTTGTTCTTCTCATGTAATAGTCCGCCGCTACATCCAGCTTGCCCCAGAGGTTAAAATCCAATCCGATGTCGGTGGTTTCTGTCAGCTCCCATTGGATGGAGGAATTGGCCATGCTATTCAAGGCCGCTCCCGGAGCATTGGCCCCGTCAAACACGTAGTCCTGTGCTCCTCCTCCCAGGGACATGAAGGCGGCAAAGGGGTATAAACCAATATTTTGGTTACCCAACTGCCCCCAGCTTGCCCTCAACTTCAACTGGTCTATGATACTGGAAGTGCCCTGCATGAAACTTTCTTCCGAGATTCTCCATCCGGCAGAAAAGGAAGGGAATACCCCTACCCGGTTGCCTTCAGCAAAACGGGAAGAAGCGTCTCTACGTACATTTCCTTCCAGTAAATACCTTTCATCATAATTGTAAGTCACCCTGCCGAAAACAGATTGTAAAGCCCAATGGGATGCGGCCCCTCCCGTTTGTTCATTGGCCCGGTTACCTGCGTTGATCTGCTGGTATTGTGGTAGTGGGAATACTTCCCGGTAAGCAGAGATCCATTTATTGGTCTGGTCTTCCTGCTGGTAACCGGCTGTAACACCCAGCGTGTGTACCTCATTGAACGTTTTGTCCATGGTAACAATAGCCCGGATGTTGTTGTACCATTCCCGGTCATACCTTTCTGTTAGGGAATTTCTCTGGGGCACAAAATGCGTAGGAGTCTCTCCATCCCTGGCATAGGTTTGGGTAATATTGGAGAAGCTTTTGGTATGTGGGTTCCAGAATTTGGGGGCATACATCAGCTCAGCGGACAGCCAATCGGTAATTTTGTAATCCAGGCGAAAGTTAAGAATGGCATCCAGACTTTCTACTGTCCGTAGCCCACCATCTTTTGCTCTGGCCAGTGGATGATCCCCATTCCAACCTTCTCCATAGCGACCATTGGAGAGAAGTCCCACTTCATTGGCCGGAATCCGGCGCATCCAGTGGAATACGTACCCGGTGCCGGAGGAGGGTTCCCGCTGGTAAGCCCTGCGTAAAAATATATCTGTAGACAGGGTCAGCCTATCCGAAACATTGACATCAGAGTTGAGCCTGATGTTAAACCGGTTAAAATCTGTATTGGGGATGATCCCGTCCTGGTCCAGGTAACTGATGGATCCAAAAATCTTGGCTTTTTCACTACCTGCATTGATGCTCACATTGTGGTTTTGCATGAAGGCCGTATTCTTTAGGGTCAGGGCCTGCCAATCGGTGTCCGGATACCGGTCTGAGGGCATACCCGCCCGGTAATCGGCAAGGAATTGTTCAGAGTATTGGGGGTCATTGCCCACATTGGTAAAAGCTTCATTGGCCAGTTCCATGTGATCCAGGGCTCCTACGATTTCCGGCATGCGGGTGGGGACCTGGAAACCGGCATACATGTTATAATTCACCCTTACGCCTTCCACACCTCTTTTGGTGGTAATCAGCACCACCCCATTGGCTGCACGAGCACCATAGATGGCCGCCGAAGAGGCATCTTTCAATATAGAAATATTTTCTATTTCATTCGGGTCTACATTGTTCAGGTTGGTTTCTACCCCATCCACCATGATCAGGGGATTGGAGTCACCCAAGGTACCCAAGCCCCTGATTCGGATAGCCCCTCCATCTGATCCGGGCTGTCCACTTCTCTGGGTGATGGTCACTCCTGGCGCGATTCCCTGCAATGCCATGGAGGTTTGTCCTACCGGCTGATTGACAATGTCTTCCGAAGTTACCGTGCTTACTGCCCCGGTAAGGTTCACCTTTTTCTGTGTTCCATATCCCACGACCACAATTTCATCCAGTGAGGATAAGTCTTCCTCCATGGTTACAGTGATTTCATTTTGGTTGCCCAATTCTATTCGCTGGGATTCGTACCCGATAAAAGAAATTACCAAAACAGCATCATCAGGTACTTCCAGGTTAAAATTACCGTCAATATCCGTAGCTGTACCGATATTGGTTCCTTCCACCAGCACAGTCGCACCGGGAATACCCTCACCATTGGGATCCAGTACCCTCCCACTGACAGGGCGTTCATCTATTACAATTTCTATGGGTGAATCCAGGGCCTGGTTTCCCGGCGCAACATAAATGGAATTGTCCACCTGCTTGAATTTCAGGTTAGCTCCAAGTGCAACATCCAACAACAATTCATTGACGGATTGCTTTTTACTTTTAAGTTCCAACAGGGAGTTATTTTCCAGAATATCCTCAGGTAAGACGAAATGATAGTCCGTATTTTCTTCCACTACCCGGAAGATTTCCTCAAGTCTCCATTCCTCCTTTTTCAGGCGAATATAGGACTCATCAATGGGTTTGATCTGGGCACTGATCTCATGTGCCATCAATGTAGTCATCAACAAACATTGAAGAACCAAACCATACAATAGGTTTTTCGATACCATTTTGATTAGGTACAGTAATTTTCTTTTCATAATTTTAAAGGATTTTGAGTTTTACACTTTAAAGTCAGCAGGGCAAAGCAATTCATTTGGCGATGGAGGTTTTGTCCTGCATTTTTTGTTTCATAGGCTGTTCTTATTTAAGATAACTTCTTTTTGATTGATGCTGAATTCAAAGCCCAGAGAAAAGCCCAGGCCGGTAAGTACGTCGTTCAGGTTTTTGTTGCGGAAAGTGCCAATCACCCGGCGGTTCACATTGATCCCGGGGTCAATTTTCATTGCTACCCCATACCATCTTTCCAAATCTTCCAAAATAATTATTAAGGGCTTTCGGTCAAAAACAAGTATATTTTCTTTCCAGCCGGTGACTGATTCCAGGTCAAATTTCTCCACCCTTAGCTCCGGTGAAGCATCGTTCTTGACCAATCTGGCCAATTGTCCCGGTTCTAATTCTACTGAAGTTTGGGCTCCATCCACAGCAACCCTGCCCTCCGTAAGGGCTACTGCAACGTCCCCGGATCTGGCATAGGCATTAAACCTGGTACCCAAAGCCCTGGTAATCATCCCATCAGCTTCCACCCGGAAAGGCCTCAGGGAGTCTTTGGCTATCTCAAAAAAAGCCTCCCCGGATAAACGGACCTTCCGTTCTTCTACCCCATATAAAGATGAAAATGAAATTGATGAATTGGCATTCAGGGTGATTTTAGTATCATCGGGAAGGGTAAGTCGCAGTTTTTCACCTTCCCCGGTACTTCTCTCCATTATTCTTTCTGCAAGTACAGGATCGGGGTCCTTGTAATCCATAGCCTGCATTAAAAAATAAGCACTAGCTATAACCAACAGCAGGCTGGCTGCAACTTTCCAATACTTAAGCCAGGGTCTTAATGGTCTGATTTTGGAGCCGGGAAAAATTCTGGAGTGAATCTTTTCCAGCAGCAATGGATAATCTGTATTATCCATTGAATTGGGTTCCACTTGCTTCCAATGGTCACGAAGGAAACGATCAAATTTTTCCCTGGCATCGTCCTGCTCCAGCCATACCATTACCTGCTTGCGTTCTGCAGCACTGGCTGTTCCATTTAAAAATTTGATGAGCAGGTCTTTTTCCACTGGGTTTATGGTATTTTGTAAGTATAAAACACAAGTAAACCCATTTACTTAATGAATGGTAAAAAATAATTAAATTAAGTTAAAAAATATGTTTAAGTAAATTTCTCAAAATTAAATTTTATATAAAAACCATTTAATACTATTATAAAAAATATATACCTGTGAAAATCAGCCATGAAAAAGATGGATGATGCAGTAAGCCCTTTCTGAGAGATTTCGATGCCAGGTACAGGTGGTGTTCAATGGTTCTTTTGGAAAGGTTCATCTGCAGCGCAATCTGATCACTGTTCATTCCCTTAAATTTGTTCAATTTAAACACCTCCTGCTGCACTTTGGGCAACCGGCCAATCATCTCCAATGCCAGTTCTTCCAACTCCTGATAGGCCAATGTAGCTTCCGGGTCCTGCGCTACAGGTATTTGTTCAATAGCAGCGGTTTCCAGACAACATTCCTTTTTCCTGTCCCTGATATGGTTGTACATATAGAATTTTACAGCCTGGAAAAGGTAACTTTTGAAAGATTTTGATTCATCCAGCTTTTTCCTCCTCTCCCAAATCCTTACAAATATTTCCTGCACCGCTTCTTCTGCCAGATGCTGATCGGTGAAAAAGGTCAATGAAAAGGCCATGAGTTTTTTGGCATACCTGAGGTATAATTCATCGAATGCCTTGACATCCCCTTGTCTAAGGCTAATGAGTAATGCTTCGTCCGTAAGATTTTCCAGCAATCCCATGATCAATAGTTATTTGGGTTTGGTTCGGTAGTAATCAGGCGACATAAGTAGGTAAGGTTTGCCTTCACAATATACCTTTTTTTATAATGAATAAAAAAATTCCTGTTTGAGAGAATCGCCCGCAAAAGCTTACTTTCCTGTTTTATCTGTGATCCAACGGATGGCATAATACTCGCAGCTACCTTTCCCTACATTGCGGATGCCATGCGGGTCAAAGGCCGCCAGGTAAATAACCGAACCCGCTCCCAGGCGGTAGGGTGTACCATTGATCAACTCCTCCACTTCCCCCTGCAAGACCAAAATGATCTCTTCATCAGCATGAACATGGGGATCGTGGCTTTTTTCCCCTTCTTTCAGCGTCGTTATGTGCATTTCCAACTCTCTAAGTGTCTCAGTAGGGGCCTGCATCACATCCCTCCTACCACCTCTCGCATTCTGACGGAATGTCATTTCATCATAATCAAAAAGCAAGGGATAGGTATCCTTGGGTGCCAGCTCATCTGCCACTTTTTCTGCCTCCCATTCAATGATAAAAAAGGAAGCCTTTTCTTTATTTCCAACCGCTATCTTCAGTTGCCTATCGGCAGGAATCCAGCCCACACTTCTTGGGCCGAGCATGGCTTTTTCTCCACTCATATCCAGGGAGAGCAGCCCCTCCCCCACCAGCACCAGGTGCTCTGAGCTGGTATTCAGGTCCATGGTTTCCGAATCCTGCAGGGTATAATGGACGATGCGGAAGTTGTCCAGGGTCTCAGTAGGCCAATCCATCAGTTTCCGCTCTTCCCCTACTCCCTCAAGGGTAGCAGGCATCATTTTCCATTCAAATACGGCCGATGGATGAGGCAGCCGCTGTGCCATTCCAGTGTTCAAAGCCAATATACATACATAAAAGAGCCATTTTTTCACGGTACAAGTTGGGTTTATTTGGTTAATTGAAAGCTTTGGGAAATGTAAAACTATTTGGGTTTTAAAGCAATTATTTTTTCCACTCAGCCACGTAATTCCCAAACCTACAAGACGCAAGGGGACATTCAGATGGCCTTGGCTTCAAAGCATCTCTTATTAAACGCCTTAATTTTCGCAGGATATCGAACCTGTCAGGTCCGACAGGGCTACCTGTTTCAAAACGGGCAATTTGAGATTAATTTGACCTGCGCCTGGCTTTTTCCCAGGTACTTTTTTGGGTACCCCTTAAAAAACGGAGCAATCCCGCAATGACAGCATAATTCATCAGGCAAAAATAAAAAGGAATGAAAAGTAATTTGACCTTTATTTTTCTATCTTCCAGAAGATAGCCGATAAAAGCAGCAAAATAAAACACTACCTGAGCTATCATCAACAATTGATAAATCCATCCCAGCGGCCACAACAGGATGTTTAGAAAAAAGATCAGGATCAACAAAAACGGAGTAATGGTCCACCTCAATACCCTATGGGATAGATATTGAAAAAATAAAACCGGATGGTTGATTGGAGTAATTTTAAAAAACAGCCTTTGCATGGACTGCCATCCACCCGCACTGATCCTTATCTTTCTTTTGAGTTCCTCCTTTATGGAATCCGAAGCCGTCTCCATGGCATAGGCTTCGGGTTCATATACGATCTTATAACCCTTGGAAGCAATCAATAAGGACTGCATGAAATCATCGAGAATGGTATCTTCCGGCAAAGTCTCATATTGGGAGGATCTAAAGGCTACCAACTCGCCGGCTGCACCAACAGCCGAGTACAATGCAGAATCCAGCTTCTTCAGGAACGATTCATATTTCCAATACATGCCTTCACCTGCCGCACTGGCTTCTTCTGTTTCCTCCATCATTACCCGCTTTTCCCCGGAAACACAACCTACATTTTCGAACTGAAAATGCCGGACAATATTCCTGATTGCTGCTTCATTGAGCAGGGTATTGGCATCAGTAAAAATCACAAAAGGGGTTTTGATGATTTCCATCGCCCTGTTTTCTGCGGCAGTTTTGCCGGCCCGGCGATCCTTATGTAATAAGCTTACCTCAGGATAATCGGCCAGCACTTCCCTGAAATTATCGGTTGATCCATCAGTGATAAAAAATATTTCCAGATTTTCTGCTGGATAATCCAATGAAAGACAATTCTGAACTTTTTCCCTGATGATATCTGCTTCATTATAACAAGGGATCACCAGGCTTACTTGCGGAACAAAAGTTTCATTCACCTTATCTTCCTCAGGAAAAATCAACATTTTTATTTTTACTAAAAGATAAAGAATCAAGCCATAACCCAAAAAAGTATAGGCAACTATGGCGATGGCCAGCCAAAATATTACTTCAGGCATAAGATTTATTTAGGTTTACAAATTTGAATTTATAATTAAATTATCGAATTTGTAAACATAAGTGGAATGCTTTAAAAGCAAATTTTAATCAATTAAAAATTTTTGTTTTTTTATAAACAATATTCACATTTGATTTATTTCTACTAGTCAAGGTTTTGACCATTCATTTTCAGGGTGTATTAACGGACTATTTTCGCAATAGGGTCTAAATGAGCAGGGACAACTCTTTAAAAAGATATGAAAAAATCTTATCAGGTTGCTGATTTTTATCCAGGTCGAGGTTTGCAAAACGAGAACTTTGAAAAAATCCTACTTTTGGCCGAAAGGCTGACTGGCTGTGAGCAGGCTTTTTTGGTTTTTTTTGATACCAGCGGAATATGGGTCAAATCTTATTCCGGGGAAAATAATGAAACCCCTATTCCTGAAACTGACGCATTTCATGAATTTTTAAATTCGGTTAAGGATTTTCATGAGGTAATAGACCTTCAACATGACAACGACTTGGTTCAGAGTGTTTTTTTAAAAAAGAAATACTCACCGGCCAATTATCTGGCTGCCCAGCCAATAATTATCGAAAAAGAAAAGATTTTAGGCCTATTGGTGGTAATGGGTACAAAGGTTCCTGCGGCCAATTGCCTGGTATCAGAAAATTTAGATTTATTGAACCGGCAGATTCTGGAGCAAATAAAGGCGAAAACCGAAAATTTCGAGGATCGGCTTTTGAGTAAAGCTTTGAGCATCTCGCTGGATTTAATCACTGTGATCAGGTTTGATGGAAAGTTTATTAAGGTGAACAAGGCTTTCAAAACATTACTGGGCTACGGGGAGGAGGAACTTTCAGAAAAGCCCATGTCGGATTATATTCATCCGGAGGATGTGGATGGCACCATGGTAGAGATCAACAAACTGATCAAGGGGGAAACTACCACCAGTTTTAGCCATCGGCTAAAAACCCATAAAGGAGGTTATAAGACATTTGCCTGGACAGCCACCGGTGACTTAAAAAACAAATGGATTTTCGCCATTGGCAGGGACATTAGTGAGGAAAAGGAAAAAGAAGAAAGGCTTCTTTCCAGTGAAGAAAAGTTTCGTTCATTTTTCGAAAACAGCCAGGGCCTGATGCTGACCCATGACCTTGATGGCCATTTTTTAAGCTTCAATAACTATGGGGCAAGGCTATTGGGATATACAGTGGAAGAGATGCTGTCTAAAAAATTATGGGACATCATACCGAAGCGGTATCATGCAGAAATTGACGCCTATTTCAGAGAATTGCTTCAGGATGGAAAAGCACAGGGCTTGATGACCACCAGACAGACCAACGGAAGCTTAAAAGTCTGGTTATATAGCAACACGCTTGAAAAAGACTACCGGGGTAACAGCTATGTAATCGGAAATTCCATAGACATAACCGAAAGACTAAGATTAGAAAGGTCCATCCAAAATGCCAAGGAATTGCTCAGCCAAACCCATATGATGGCAAAAATAGGCGGATGGAAATATGATACTGGAAAAAAATTCCTGAGTTGGACGGATATCACCAAGACGATTTTTGAAGTGGACGCTGATTTTAATCCAAGTTTGGAAAATGCCTTCCATTTTTATAAGGAAGGCTTTTACAGGGATAGGATGGAGGAGCTTTTTGGACTTGCACGGGATTATGGAAAAGCCTGGGATGAAAAATTAAAAATAATCACCGCAAAAGGAAATGAAATCTGGGTTAGAACCATAGGAGAGGCCCACATAGAGGAAGGAGAATGCCTTTACCTTTTTGGAACCATACAAGACATCAATGAAGCAGTGACGAGAGAAAATCAACTGATACAAAAAGAACAAATGCTTTCTGCAATTTCAAGAGCAACTGACGAGTTACTATCCAATAGAAATCTTTACGAGGCCATCTCAAATAGCCTGGAATTAATCGGAAAAGCTGCAGATGTAGACAGGGTTTATTACTGGGAAAACAGCCTGGATGCAGATGGAACCAGGCTCACCTCACAAAGGTTTGAATGGAGTTCTGATGAGGTACAACCTCAAATAAACAACCCAGACCTACAAAATGTACCCATCAATTTTTTCGGGGAATTTGTAGCTCCCATGGAAAACAATGAGATTTTCTTTGCCATTTTGTCCCAAATGCCAGAAGATTCCTCCACCCGTGAATTCTTAACCAACCAGAACATCAAATCCATATTATCCATTCCGATATTTACCGAGGAAGGTTTTTGGGGATTCATTGGATATGATGACTGTAAATTAGAACGGGTATGGTCACAGGCTGAAATTTCCCTGCTAAAGAGTTTTGCCAACAGTATCTCCAATGCCATTGATAGGAATATTCTTGAAAAAAACCTCATCGAATCAAAGGAAATTGCTGAAAAGGCCAGCCTGGCAAAATCAGAGTTTCTGGCCAATATGAGTCATGAAATCAGGACACCACTTAACGGTATCATCGGATTTACGGATCTTTTGCTGAAAACAAGCCTTACTGAAGTTCAAAACCAGTACATCGGGATTGTCAACCAGTCTGCCAATACCTTGTTGAATATCATCAATGACATTCTGGACTTTTCTAAAATTGAAGCAGGTAAGCTTGAACTGGATATTAACAAGGCTGACATTTTCGAATTGGCGGGACAGGCTACGGACGTGGTTTCCTATCAGGCCCAAAAGAAGGGTATTGAAATGTTGCTCAACCTGGAAAAGGACTTGCCCAGATTTATCTTTATAGATGATATCCGGCTCAAACAAATCCTGATAAACCTTCTGGGCAATGCGGTGAAATTTACCAATGAAGGTGAGATAGAGCTGAGGATACATACCCTCTCCCAGCAGGATAAAACGCAACGATTGGTTAGATTTGAGGTGAGGGATACCGGTATTGGAATCTCTGAAGAAAACCAAAAGAAAATTTTTGATGCTTTTTCACAGGAAGATGGGTCCACTACCAAAAAATATAGCGGTACCGGCCTGGGATTGACCATTTCCAATAAGCTTTTGGCCATGATGGGCTCTGAACTACGATTGGAAAGTAAATTGGAGGAAGGTAGCAGGTTTTATTTCGACATCAACCTCAAAACAGAAAATGGAAATACCATCAAAAAATCGGATACCAGCTTTATTCAAAAGGTGTTGGTGGTAGATGACAATGAGAACAACCGGTTGATTTTGAAGGAAATGTTTTCCCTGAAAAATATCCTGATGGAAGAAGCTGTGAACGGTTTTGATGCCCTACAGAAAATAGAAAACAATGGAGATTACGACGTGGTATTGATGGACCTTAACATGCCCTACATGGATGGACTTGAGACAGTTAAGAAAATCAGGGAGAATTTCCCGAAAGATAAGGCCTCCTCACCCATCATGCTTTTACACAGTTCGGCTGATGACGATTATATCTATAAAAAATGTAAAGAACTTTCTATTCCCATCAAATTATCCAAACCCATAAAAATAAATGCGCTTTACGAAAGCCTGGCCCAACTCAATCCTAGGAAAAAGCCCGTTAAAAAGGACCCGAGCCAGGCAAATCAGGAAGTATCCTTAAATCATAATTTAACCGTGCTGATCGCAGAAGACAATGCTATCAACATGTTTCTGGCCAAAACGATTGTACTTAAAGTATCTCCCAACACAAGAATTTTGGAAGCTACTGATGGAAAAACCGCTTATGAAATGGCTCAGAAATTCCTGCCTGACATCATCCTGATGGACATCCAGATGCCGGTCATGAGCGGACATGAAGCCACTAGAAAAATTAAAGCCATTCCCGAGCTCGAGCACATACCCATCGTGGCCATTACGGCCGGAAACGTAAAGGGGGAAAGAGAAAAATGCATGGATTCTGGTATGGTTGACTTTGTCGCCAAACCGATTGTTGAAAAAAATATTATCCAGATTTTTGAAAAATGGTTAAAACCAGATCAAAACGTAACTCCGGCTGTGGCGGCTGCAGCCCCTGAAAACGAAGGTAAACAGAATAGGGTTGACCAACAAAAAAACCACTTTGATATAGATAAGGTCAAAGAATACCTTGGAGATGAGCCAAAAGTAATCAAAGATGTGTTGCAATTAACCCTAAAAGAACTGGATCAATCTGAGAAGCTTTTGATTAGGCATTATAAGGATAAAAACCTACAGGCATTAAATAGCGAGGGGCATAAATTAAAGGGTTCTGCGCTAACGGCTGGGTTAGACGAATTGTTTGAAATGGCATTGAAATTCGAGGAAATGGATTCCTTCCAGTCTGATGAATGGAAGGACCTGTTGGATGAATTTTCTAAAGAAATTGAAACTGTTAAAAAGTTGATCAACCAATACATCGATCCCTAAACCATTATAAAACCCTTTGTTACGAAAAAAATCTCAAAAACCATAGCGCCTAAAGGGGCTACAAAAAGTTAACACTGTTTTTTAGCTGCTCCTTATACTTGGCACCTATGGGGATGATTTTACCGTCTACTACGGCCGTATCACTATCAAAATCTGTTAAATAATGTAGGTTGATGACATAAGACCGATGCACCTGAACAAATTCCGGGTTGCCTGATAACTTGTCTAAAAAATTTGAAATGGTGGATTTAATGGTATAGGTCTGAGATTTACATTTCAGACTGATATAATCTCCTTTTCCTTCACAGTAACTTATTTCTGCAAAGAGAATTTTTTTATACAACCGATCATCCTTTACAAAGATAAAGTCCTTGGAGTAGGAATTGGGGTCAATTCGTACCTCCGCTTCCTTACACTTGTCTATGCCTTTAAGGAATTGGGCATAAGCAAAAGGCTTTTGTAAATAAAAACAGGCCTTGGTCTCAAAAGCTGAAATGGCATTTTCATTATTGGCTGAAATAACGATCAAAGCCCCATCATATTGACTGTGCTTTAGAATCTCAAAGCCATTCATTTCGGGCATTTCTATGTCCAGAAATATCAAATCAATATTACCTTTATTTTCCACTAGAAAATTTAAACCTTCAATGGAGTCGGTAAACTTAGCCTTAAGGTCCAAAGTCTTGGTTTTGGATATATAGTGGGCAAGGACCTCAATGCTGGCAGCATCATCGTCTATGATTACGCAACGGATCATATCATTCTCGATTTTAACGGTAGAATTGTTAACACATTAATTGACACATTTAATCTGTAAGAATGGTTGGGTCATGCTCTAGTTTCCGTATTGTTTTTGCGGGAACCCCTCCTACCAACGTATAAGGGGCTACATCTTTGGTCACTACCGCTCCGGCAGCTACTGTCGCCCCTTTTCCTATCCTTACCCCTTTCAGCACCATTGACCTGGTAGCCAGCCATACATCGTCTTCAATAAAGATAGCCCCGGATTTTCCTTTGGCAGACCTGATATCCACTCCATGAAAATCTCCATCCATGATGATAACCTGATTGGCAATCTGGCAGTTTTTACCAATGAAAATATGCTCACTTGCCGAAAGGATACAAGCGGTATTCACAAAAGTACCTTCCCCTATTTCCAGCAAGGCTCCCCTATCTGCAAATAACTGGGTGGTACCCATATGGGACCATAGTTTGCAATAATTGCCAATTTTTATTTTGCCAGCCCCCTCTACGCGTAAAGCTCCCCTTACCGTTACCCATTTACCTACTTCCTTGCAATTCCTAAGCCTGAATGCGGCATTCAGGAGCCTGAAAAAACCCTGAAACAACTCTTTAGCAAGTAGGATGTAGAGCTTTATATTTTCTCCCAAACCTATGGCCTCTCTGCCAAAAACAGCTTCACTTTTTTGACTCAATTTTTCGTCAATAGTACGCTTAATCATCCAACTTTTAAATAATTAATGAATATATGGGGTGAAAATTTAAATTCAAAAAAAAAGGATAAATTAAAATTTTTGTTACTTTTATTTTAAAAATAAGGAGAAAACCGTAAATTATTTTATGTAAAGGTATTTTTGTCATTGATATATAAATAAATGAAATTCGTGTTTAAAAAATCATCAATCTATACGTTCTTACCTTTCATTATAGCCTCTATGATTTTTTTCACTGGGGGAAAAGTGCAAGCTCAGGATGAATCCAATATTCTGGAGAGCATTGAATTGAATGGTCCCCTGGAAGATCAGCTTCCTAGTCTGGACAGCATCATCCGTATAGCCCAATCTAATCACCCTACCATCAAACTCAATGAAGCCCTGATCGGATCTGCTGAAGAAAGGGTAAAACTGGCCAAAAAATCCTGGGCCGATTTATTCCGGGTATATATTGACTACGGTTATGGCAATCAGGCCATTCTGACCACGGGTTCACAGGCGGGCGACCTATCGAACATCGCAAATGGCTATAGGGCCGGGGCAAACTTAAGCATCCCCTTTTCCGAAATTTTCAACAGAGGGAGCCGAATCAAATTGCAGCAAAATGAAATGGAGGCAACTTTTTTTAAAACCCGTGAAATGGAATTGGTCATTGCAGAGCAAGTCATAGAAGAATACAATAACTTATTGCTAGCCCACCGGCTGATGCAAATCAGATACCAGATGCAGGAAAAAGCCCGAACAAATCTGCAACAGATGGAAATGGAATTTAATCTGGGTAACCTGGATGCATCCAGCTACATGAGAAATGCGGAGATCCACACCATCGCTCAATCTGAATACGAAAATGCAAGAAGTAATTTTTTTGTAGCCTCTCAAAAACTAGAAGTATTGATCGGACTACCTTTAGCTAATATTATACATAAAAATGACAATTAAACAATTCATTCTGCTCCTTTGGAAGCATAAATTCTGGATCACAATACCCCCCATCTTGGTAGCAGTAGGGGTCTTCCTTTTGACCAGTAACATGCCCAGGGAATATGAAAGCAAAACCATCGTATTTACCAATCCTACTACCAATCAGGGAGCCACAGACGGTGGAGTGGTGCGGATGGATTTTTACACCTCAAACAACCTGTTTGACAACCTTACCCTGCTGGTCAAATCAAGGCAAACGATTGAAGAAGCCGCTCTGAGACTGCTCGCCCAACACCTGTCCCTCTCCCAGTCAGATAAAGAAATAATTGGTGAAAACTCCCTGAATGAGTTGAAATCACACGTTTCTCAAACACTTTGGAATGATTTGGCCGTACCGGGTAACGAAAAAGAAACCTTTGCCAGGATTCAAAGTCATTATTTAAGGTATGAAGATTCTCCTATAGAATACCTTTTGCGTGAACATGACCATTATGCCATCAGTAGAATCATTGAGCGATTGTACGTCAGTCGAAAAGCCTCCAGCGATATGATGGAAATCGCTTACAGAACCAATGATCCCGGGATTTGCTACCATACCCTTCGGTTAATTACCGATGGCTTCATGAGCAGGTATTCGGGTATGAAGGAAATGGAAAACATCAACTCCATTACTTATTTTCAGAATCAACTGGTAATTGCCCAGGATAAATTGAGAGCGGCGGAAGAGAACCTCAAATCCTTCATGACCGAAAACCGGATATTGAATTATTATGAGCAAGGCAAATACCTGGATATTGCCAAATTAGAACATGAACAGGATGAAGAAAGGTCCAAACGGTTGATTTCGGGTACCGAATATAACCTGAATGAAATAGAAGGCATGTTCGAAAATTTTGATAAACGCCAGGTAATCATACAGCAAATTGGGCAACTTCAGGATTATATTGTATCCAAAAACATGGAAATGCAAGGCCTGCTCTTGCAGCAGGAAAAATCATCTCGTATAGCCATGCTGGAAAGTGAAATAAGCAACCTTA
Organism: Cyclobacterium sp. SYSU L10401; assembly: GCF_010993705.1. Taxonomy (GTDB): domain Bacteria; phylum Bacteroidota; class Bacteroidia; order Cytophagales; family Cyclobacteriaceae; genus Cyclobacterium. The sequence goes on from NZ_WOFO01000004.1 coordinate 167,156, forward strand.
AAGCCCAGATTGAGGATGCATCCACCGAATTGTTTAAAAATAGTAATTCCCTGAATGGCTTGCAGCGGGAAACCATATTGGAAGAATGGCTGCGGCTGAAAATTTCATTTGAGGAGCAAAAACAAGCGCTGGATGTGATGCAAAACAGGAAAGTTTACCTGTCTGATAAAATTGAAGAATTTGCCCCACTTGGAGCGGAATTGAAAAAACTGGAAAGGGAGGTCAGCGTGAATGAGGAGCAATACCTCTCCATTTTACACGGATTGAATATGGCATATTTAAAAAAATATGACCTGGAAATGTCTTCTTCTCAAAGACTGATCGACGAGCCATTTTTCCCTAAAACCCCCCTGCCTTCCAAAAGGGCATTATTGACATTAGGAGGAGGGATAGCGACAGGTTTCATCATGCTCTCCCTGGTTTTCCTAACCTTTTTTCTGGACAACACCATTAAATCTGGCCCTAATGCAGAAAAGGTAACCGGTTTAAAGGTGGCAGGAGCCTGGGTGGATGAAAATCGGATGGAAAGAGCAGTGATCCGGGAAAAATTGACCCAAAAACAAATCATTCAATGCTATAATCAGCTCAACAAATACCTGCCCAAAGCTGGTAAAAAAATCATCCTGTTTTATAGTTTGAAACCCGATGAGGGCAAAACCTTTTTGATCAAAAATCTGGTACAAGAACTAAACCGCCAGAACAAGGATGTAGTCTATTGGGGGATGCAACCAGACACGGACCGAATGCCCTGTGCCACCATGCCCTACCCTGATTTGACAAGCATACATGACAATTTTGAAGCTTATTGGGAAAACAAAATATCACAAACCGATAAAGAATTCATCTTATGGGAAATGCCCAATTTGACAGCATCACCCCTGAACTATTCCCTGATCAATCAGGCAAATGCTTTGGTAATGGTCCTGGACGCTGAACGTAAATGGACCCAGGCGGACCTACATTTACTCAATAACCTTAAAGAAATGGTGGAAATCCCTCACCTGATCTGGCTCAATCGAATGAAAAGTGACGAACTGGAAGACATCATCGGTGAAATCCCAAAGAAAAGGTCCTTAATTCGTTTGAAAGTAAAAAAACTGCTTTCCTGAAATCAAATTATGGAATATTCCCGTCCTCAAATACTGTTACCCCTCACAGGACTCATCCTGTCACTATTGATCAGCCTGGGCGTGGCATATACTGGGTTTTTGGGAATTGGAGCCCTGATCATGTTGCCCCTTGCCGCAGCGCTGTTTTACTTCATGATGAGCCATCCTGATAAAGCCCTGACAATTGCATTGGTGTTTGCCTTTGTTGCCATTGGCGCCAGCCGATATATTCCCAGTCTCCCTCTGGGCTTATCGGTTGATTTTGCCCTGGTCGCAGTGATGATTAGTGCCTTGTTTCATACAAAGGTTAAAACAGATTTTAATTACTTGAAAAACAGTCTTTTTGCTGTCACCCTACTGTGGATGATGTATAACATCGCCGAACTGTTCAATCCCGAAGCCAGAAGTCTTAGTGCCTGGGCATATGCTGTCCGGGGAACAGCATTGTACATGATGCTGACGGTACCCCTGACCTTGCTATATGCCCATAAGGTAAAAGATCTGAACCGGTTGATAAAAATCATCCTCTTTTTTTCCATCCTGGCTTCCTTTTGGGGTTTGAGGCAGTATTATATAGGATTGGATGCGGCAGAAAATCGTTGGCTGGATGCGGGCTCCAGATCCACCCATGTACTTTTTGGCAACCTGAGGGTTTTCAGCTTCTTTTCAGATGCCGGTCAATTTGGAGCTGGAATTGCTCATGCGGCCATGATTGCTTTGGTTTTGGCTTTGGGCCCTTTTTCGGTAAAAAAGCGCCTGATATTCGCTTTTTGTGCCCTGCTGTTTTTCTACCTGATGATCATGAGCGGAACCAGAGGGGCCTTAATGGTCCCGGTGGCAGGAACACTGGCCTATCTTTTTGCTTCCAAAAACTTTAAATTAATGGCATTGGGTCTGGCTTGTCTGGCCATGATCTTTCTGTTCCTGAAATTCACCACCATTGGCAACGACAATTACCAGGTAAGGAGGCTGAGATCGGCCCTTGACCCCAATGACGCTTCTCTCAATGTGAGGTTGTCCAACCAGGCAAAATTTGCTGAATACCTGAAATCAAGGCCTTTTGGAGGAGGTATAGGTACTTCTGGTTTCTGGGGCCAAAGATTCAGTCCCGGTACTTTTCTGGCAGAGACACCCAATGATAGCTGGTTCATTAAAATATGGGCAGAAATGGGAATCGTAGGCCTGGTTTTGCATGCATCCATCCTGGCCTATATTGGCTTGATGGCCTTGTTTAAAATATGGAAAGTCAAGAATCCTTCATTAAGGCAAAAATTACTGGCCTTGTTTGCCGGTTATGTGGGCATTGCAGCAGCGTCCATCGGAAATCCTTTACTTGGACAGATGCCTACCGGTTTGATCCTGTACATGTCCTGGGCCTATTTTTTCCTGGCTGAAGAGCTGGATCGGGAAAGCACCAACCAACTGAAAAAAAATGAGTAAACCGCTTATTTCTGTCATCACCATTAACTTCAATGGCCTGGTACATACCCTGGACTTTTTGGCTTCCTTTCAAAAAGTAACCTACCCCCATGTAGAAATCATCGTCGTTGACAATGCTTCAACAGAGAACCCGGATGAGATATTGAAACGATTCCCCGGCACCACCCTGATTAAAAATCCGGTGAATGAGGGATTTGCCGGGGGAAATAACCGGGGAATGGAAAAGGCAACCGGTGACTATTTCTTTCTGATCAATAATGATACGGAAGTAGCCCCGGACATCCTGGAGGTGTTGCTCCGACGTATTCAGCGGGAAGAAAATGCCGGATTGGTCTGTCCTAAAATCCTGTACCATGATGCACCTGATACCATACAATATGCCGGATTCACTGCGATAAACCCTGTCACCGGGCGTGGAAAAGGTAAAGGCTACCAGGAAAAGGACAAGGGACAATACCAAAAGGCAGAAGTCACCCAACTGGCACATGGTGCGGCCATGTTTATACCAAAAGCTGTGGTTAAGCAAATAGGCATGATGGCCGAACTCTATTTTCTTTACTACGAAGAGATGGATTATTGTGAGCGCATTAAAAAGGCCGGTTATGAAATCTGGTACGAACCAGGAAGCTATATCTTGCACAAAGAATCCATGAGCGTGGGCAAAAACTCCCTGTTGAAAACCTATTATATGAGTCGCAATCGGTGGTTATTTTTACGCAGAAATGTGAACTGGCCCCTGTTTTTTTTTACAGCTGCCTATTACCTGCTGATTGCGCTTCCAAAAAACCTGTTGGTATTTGCCCTGAATGCAGAATGGGCTCATTTCAAGCAATATTTCAAGGGTTTTTCAGATGGGTTGTTCATGAAAAACATACGGGATAACCCTACACTAAAACAGCAATCATGAGAATAGGCATAGAAGCACAACGGATTTTTAGAAAAAAAAGGCATGGGATGGACATGGTGGCCGTTGCGCTTATCAGAAACCTGCAACAAATGGATACCAAAAACGAGTATTTTATATTCATCAATGAAGCAGAAGATCCCTCTCCCATTACCCCCACTGAAAATTTTACCATCGTACCCCTGTCCCCTTCTCCCTATCCCATCTGGGAGCAGTACCATTTGGCCAAAGCAGTGAAAGCATACCGCCTGGATCTTTTGCATTGTACCAGCAATACCGCACCATTTTTCTGCCGCACCAAATTGCTCATTACCCTGCACGACATCATCTATTTGGAGCAGTTAAACTTTAAAGAGGGCTCCTGGTACCAACGCCTTGGGAACCTCTACCGCCGCTGGAATGTGCCCGGAGTAGTAAAAAAAGCCAGCTACCTTTTTACTGTTTCTCATTACGAGCAAGAAAGAATAGTGAGCCATTTTGGTATGGATAAAAACAAGGTAAAGGTGATTTACAATGGGGTGGCCGGGCATTTCAAAAGGGAAAGCCCCGAAAGGATGGAAATCATTCAGGAAAAATACGGCTTGCCCGACACCTTTATCCTATTCCTGGGCAATACAGACCCCAAAAAAAACCTGAAAGGGGTATTGCAAAGCCTTGCCCTGCTGGAGGCGAAAAAGGTAGATTTTCCAGATTTGGTCATGCCCGACTTTGGCAAAGAGGTATTGGTATCCATGCTGGCAACGATGGGTGCTCCCCAGCTGATCAACAAAATCCACTTGACAGGTTATATTCCCAATGAAGACCTGCCGGCCATTTATAGCCAGGCATTGCTTTTTCTATACCCTTCCCTCAGGGAAAGTTTTGGTCTTCCAATACTGGAAGCCATGGCCTGTGGCTGTCCTGTCATTACATCCAATACCTCCTCCATGCCGGAAGTTGCCGGAGAAGCTGCCCTGCTCATCGATCCTTTTGAGCCTGAGACTTTGAGTGAAGGGATAGAAAAACTTCTTAAAAGCCGGGAACACCGGCAAAAGTTGATAGAAAACGGCTATAAAAGGCCTCCACTATTTGATTACCGAAAAGGAGCAGAAAAAACATTACTCGCCTATATTCAAACGCTGGAATCCAAATGAGCGATAAAAATTACTGGCTAAGCAGTGGGGTTTACACCATGATGCACCGGGCGGTGGATTTTTTCCTGGGCTTTATAGGCTTCATGCTGCTGATCCGCCTCTTCTCACCGGACGAATTTGGAATTTGGGTTTTGCTGATCACGATCATATCCATCATTGATATGGCCAGAAACGGCTTTGTACAAAATGGTTTGATCAAATTTTTCGTAGGGAAAAAGGATGCTGTACAGGGTAAGATTCAGACCGCATCCATTTGGTTGAATACGGCGCTAAGCTTGTTGATATTCATGCTTATCTGGCTGTTTGCTCTACCGCTGGAAAATATATTGAATGCACCGGGCCTATCCAAAATATTAAAAATCTATTCCTGGGTGATTCCCCTGTTGATATTTCATACCCATAACCTGATATTGATGCAGGCCAGCTTTAATTTCAAAGCCTACTTTTTTGCCGGTATCAGTAAAAGCCTGCCTTTTTTTCTGGTAATTCTTATGGCTTACCTGAAATTCCTGGACCTGGACCTGATTGCGCTGGCCTGGTACCAAAACGGCGCCTTTTTACTGGCTTCCCTAATGTCCGCCTATCAGGTGAGAAAGTATTTTGCGCTCCGGTGGATAGCCAGTTCCTATTGGCTCATTAAGTTATTCCATTTCGGGAAATTCGTTTTTGGCACCAACCTTATTTCCATGCTCACCAACAGCCTGGATAAATTTTTACTTGGCGCCCTCCTTTCGCCGGTTCAGGTGGCCACGGCCAATACAGCCGGCAGGGTGATGAACATGGTGGAGATTCCTGTCAACTCCATTGCCTCTATCAGCTACCCCAAAGCGGCCGAAGCCCATGACAAAAAGAGTTCGGAAGAGGTCGGGAAGTTATATGAAAAAACCCTGGGGATGATGCTGGCCCTGACAGTACCGTTTTGGATATTTTGCCTTGTTTTTGCCCACTACATCATCCTAATCATTGCCGGAGAAACCTACTTGAATGCAGTGCCCTTTTTAAGGATCATCGCTTTCCTGGCTCTGATCAAACCCTTCGACAGGCAGTCCGGGGTTTTTCTGGATGCCATTGGCAAGCCCTTTTTTAATATGATCATGGTCTTCGGGACATTTATATACGGTGCAGGATTAAGCTGGCTTTTTATCCATTGGATGGGGCTACTGGGAGCAGCTTACGGTTTGGTGATTGCCGTTTTTATCACGGCCTTAATCAAACATTTTATCTTGTCACGATACATCGACATCCGGATCTGGGCTTGTTGGGTTCAGGCAGCGAAAAACTATCCCCGGACCCTGAAAGAAATCAGAAGCAGGATCAGAAAACGAAGGTAGGCCTTTCATTTCCATCGTTGCTTCAAGTGCTGAAACTCCCCTTTACGCTGCTCCCATAAAGGCTCAATATCCATGACTTCATTGTGGGTAGTGGCCATAAAATCCTTACTGGCTTTCCTGATGTGTAGCATGCCTGACAATTGCCCCCAGACGAAAAGCGGAATCTTTGGAATCGCTTTTAAAACTTTGTAAGGCGTCTTATTAAAGGTTAGAATGGCCAAAAAACCCAATGCAAATAAGCTTAAACAGCCCATAATAAGGAAAAAATAAGTCCATTTGACCCACAAAGCCAGGGTAGCCAGAAGGAGGGCTGCTCCTACCAACATCACCATGGGAGGCATAGATACCATGATGGCAAAATAAATCCTGTTCCAATCTGCTCTGGTGATTCCCTTCAATAATAGCCTTAAAGACAATGGAAGCTGGGCAAAGTAACTGTTGAGCCACCTGCCTCTCTGCCTTCCAATCTGCTGGGCTGCTGTGACTTTTTCATCGAATATAATCGCTGCACCGGCATAGGCTATGCGATGCCCATGCCCCACCAGTTGCAGTTGCAGGGATTTGTCCTCGGCTACTACTACTCCCTTTTCTTTCAGGACAAGCAATTCGTTGGAGATATTGGCCCTGTAAATCTCCCTTTCCATGGACATTCCTGAGCCTGCAATGGTGGAAGAAGAGCCCAATAAATAGGGCACATTTCTAACCGCAAAATCATAATAATACTCGCCCAATGCATCCAACGCAGCATAGGTTCCTGTAATATTCTTTGCAATTCTTTTTCCCTGCACTGCCTTAAATCCCATGGCGTGATACTGGTTAACTACCCTTAAAAAGTGCGCAGGAACCAGGTTATCCGGATCAAAAACCACCACATGGCGATGATTTTCTTTCATCGAACGCAAGGCCAGATCCAGAGAGGACACCTTGCTATGTAAAAAATTGTCTGGTTGCAGAATGGTTAACCTTGCATCAGTAACCGGTGCATTCAGGGGCTCCTTCAGCCCATCAGCTACCAGGTAAATGTGAAAATGGGGATAATCCTGCTTCAGTAAAGAACGTACCAGCGGCCAGGCAATCTCACTTTCTTTATAGAGGGTGATCACACAGGCAAAATCGGTTGCAAATTCAGGTTCAGGATTCATCTTATCATTTCTGAAAACTGCCATAATCGCACTGATCAGTGGAAACAAAAGATAAAAACAGCAAATCCAGGTAATTATTTCAAACAGTACCAAGGCATCAAAAATTAATGGTTATTTTTAACCTAAATTTAAGGTTTCCAAAGTGGAATCCTTTTAGAATTTTAAGAAAATAACAGCCTGAATGAATAATTTTTCTATTTCCAGTCTGAAGGGCCTGCCTGTAGTCATGACCAGTATGTCACGCTGGGATGGAGATTTTTCTTCCGCTTCCTGGTCGCTGGCCAAGACCTTTTCAAGAGAGCAGGTGGTCCTTTATGTGGATTATCCTTTTACAATTTTAGATTTTTTTAGAGAAAGAAAAAAGAAAGCGGTAAAGATCAGGCAATCTGCCTTGCTTAGGGGTAAAAACTGCTTAAAACCCTTACCGGAATACAGCCCGTATTTGTTTGCGCTGACCCCTCCCCTGATGCTCCCGATCAATTGGCTGCCAAAAGGATTGATATATGATTTTCTGGCAGGATGGAATGACCGCAGGCTGGCCAAAAGTATCCAAAAGGGACTTAAAATATTGAATTCAGAAGAATTCCTATTCTTTAATTCCTTCAACCCACTTTATCTGAGCAAACTGCCAGTAAATTTTAAACCCAGGGCGGTTGTGTATCAATCCAGAGACAATATCCGTGCACTGGAGCCCTATTTGAGAAAACATGGGGCTGAAAATGAAATTCAAGCCATACAGGTAGCAGATATAAGTCTGGCCACCTCCCGGCAACTACAGAAAGACCTGCAGCGGCTCTCTAATAAACAGGTGGCTTATTTTCCCAATGCGGCCGACTTTAATTTGTTCAAATCTGCCTATAATAGCGAATTGCCTAAACCCGCTGATTTGAAAAATATTCCTTCACCGATCATTGGATATACCGGCAACATTTGCCATCGCCTGAATTACGACCTGATTGCTGAGATTTGCGTGGCAAACCCGGACATCAGCCTGGTCATGGTTGGCCCAAGAAACCATCAGGGAAGCACCAATATTGACCTGGATAAAATCCCCAACCTGTACTTTACGGGGCCAAAAAAAATAGAGCAGTTGCCCGGCTACCTGGCACATTTTGATGCTTTGATTTTACCTTTTCTATGCAACGAGGTGACCAAAAGTATCTACCCGCTAAAAATCAATGAATACCTGGCATCAGGTAAGCCCACCGTGGCTACTCCCTTCTCCGAAGACATACAGTCCTTCTTTCCTCTGATAAGGCTTGAAAATGACCCCACCGCTTTTGCCCTGGCAGTGAAGCAGGAGATTGCGGGTGACAATCCCGAAAAAGCTGAAAAAAGATATGCTGAGGCCTCTAAAAACACCTGGGAAGGAAGGGTAAGCCAGTTTTGGGATTTGCTGAATCAGACATTTTCGCTTTGAAAAAGCGCTGGAATGGTACGCAGCAAAATTTTGATATCGAACCAAACAGAGAAGTTTTTAACGTAATCGTTATCCAGGCTAAGCCGCTCCTCTTCGGACATTTCACCTCTCCCCCTTTTTTCTACCTGCCATAGACCTGTAATTCCTGCCGGCCCTAAAAAGCGCAGGGCATATTTATCTGTGGTGATTTTTTCAGCCTCATACAAGGGCAGTGGCCGGTTCCCTACCAATGACATATCACCCTTCAGTACATTCCATAGCTGTGGCAACTCGTCAATGCTGGTATTTCGGATAAATTTTCCAATTCTGGTAACTCTGGGATCATCTTTGATCTTGATAAAAGCCGCATCTTTATTGCTGTTCTTCTTTGCCAGAATGATTTTTTCACAAACCATTTGGTTATCATCATAGAGCGGCTGCAAGCAACCGCCCCCCGCCTGTTCACAAAATTCACAAAGCTCTTTTACAGCCAGAGAACCAGGATCAGCTTGGCTCCTATTATTGCCTTCAACTATTGATTCCTCCGGTTGATTATATTGATTCAGGTGCTTCAGCTGTTGGAGCTTGCCATCTGCATCCGGATCCATGGATCTGAATTTGTAAAATTTAAATATGGTATATCCTGTTCCTACACGATAGGAATAATAAAATACAGGTCCTCTTGATTCAAGTTTGATTAAAATGGCTACGATTAAAAATAATGGGGACAAGGCAATCAAAATCAATCCAGAGATCAAAACATCCATCAACCTCTTTATCAAAGGGATTTTATAAGGCTTTACCTCGCTTATCTCACTTTCTTTAATGGTTTGTATGGGATGCTTGATTTGAAAGGCCAGTCGGGTGTTAAGTTTTTTCTTGTTGATAGGTTTGACAAACAAATCGGAAACTCCTTTGGAAATGGCTTTGAGCACATCTTCCCTGTTGAACTTTTCCACAATAAGAAAGAAGGGTAGCTTTCCAAAACCCAAATTTTGCAATGTCTTTTTTAAAGGGAGACCATGAACATCCTGCAAGGAGGCATCGCTTAGCACCAAACAAAATTTTTCGGGAGAAGTGGTAAGTTGGTTATAAAATATTATCCCATTGGAAAAAGTGACTATTTCAAAGCCCCCTCCCAAAGCCTGACCAACCGAATCAATTAACTGTTGACTTTCGGAAATCAACGCAATTTTACGGGTGGTATTACTCATGAACAGATTCCATGGCAAGTTTTCCAGCTCTCCTCAAGATGGAGTTGATCCTTGCTTCAAGTTCTTTGGGATTGAAAGGTTTTACCATAAAATCATCAGCTCCCAGATTTAAAATATCAATCTTTTTCTCAGATGATTCTGTTGCGGATAGGACGATCAATGGTATCTCTGAAAAAAATCCGCTAGAACGAATAAATTCAACGAATTCGGTCCCGTTGATATCAGGCATGTTCAAATCACAAATGATGATATCCGGCAGGTTACCTTCATGCATGGTAGCAATGGCATCTGCAGGCTTGTTAAAAACGTTTACTTCAAACTTTTCCTTGAAATAATGCTGGATGATCAACAAAACGGAAGGCTCATCATCAATGGCAAATAATCTATACCTGCTTTTCATGGCTACAAGTACTTAAAGGTGATACTTAAATGTAGCTAAAGGTAAATAGGTCTAGGCAAATAAAAAAAGGTTTTGTTATTTATTTTTAATTTAAAATAAAATATTTTTACAATTTGTATAGTTAAAATATGGATTTTTAATAAAATACAAAATTTAATATTTAAAAAACTAATTATTGGGTTTAAAAAAACAAACGGCACTACATGCGTAAAAACCAAAAAGGCATGGTTTCCACCATCGGAAACCATGCCTTCATGTATCTATGGATTTTGAATCAATACCCGCCTTCTTTCAATACCTGTTCAAAATAGCTGATCGTTTCTATCAGGCCTTCCTTCAATTGAACTTTAGGTTCCCATCCCAATTCCTTCCTGGCCAGATCTATCATAGGTTTCCGCTGCATGGGGTCATCCTGTGGGAGAGGAAGAAATTTCAACTTGCTTTTGGATCCGGTAAGTTCCAATACGTTTTCAGCCAGTTCCAGCATGGTAAATTCCACTGGGTTACCAATATTGACAGGTCCAATAAACCCCTCACGGCTGTTCATCAATAAGTGCATTCCCCGGATCAGATCACTCACATAGCCGAAACTGCGGGTCTGTTTCCCGTCTCCAAAAATCGTAATGTCCTCCCCTTTCAATGCCTGCACAATAAAATTGCTTACTACCCGTCCATCAGAAGGGTGCATCCTGGGGCCATAGGTATTAAAAATACGCATCACCTTGATGCTCAGCTTTTGCTGCCTGTGATAATCAAAAAACAAGGTCTCCGCACACCTCTTGCCTTCGTCATAACAGGCCCTTGGTCCGGTTACGCTCACACTTCCCTTGTAAGATTCTGGTTGAGGATGAATTTCCGGATCGCCATATACCTCGCTGGTACTTGCTTGCAATATCCTGACTTTCAACCTCTTGGCAAGACCAAGCATGTTAATGGCACCCAATACGCTGGTCTTGGTGGTTTGTACAGGGTCAAATTGGTAGTGAACGGGACTGGCAGGGCATGCCAGATTGTAAATTTCATCTACTTCTACATATAGCGGAAGGGTAACATCATGCCTTAGGAATTCAAAATTTTTATTGTCCAGCAAATGGTGGATATTTCTCCTCCTTCCGGTAAAAAGATTGTCGGCACACAAGACTTCATTCCCCTCACTCAAAAGTTTATCACAAAGGTGGCTGCCTAAAAATCCAGCTCCGCCGGTTACTAAAATCCTTTTCATTTTTTTTAAATAATTGATTTAAAAACTAGCTCGTGGGTGTTTAAATTTAAAAACCAAAAATAACAATATATTTCCCATTGGTATAATATTTTTTTAAAGTAATTTGAAATTACTTACTTTTGACCAAAATTTTATTTCTAGAATCTGGTATCCCATCCAAATTACATTTAACATGAACCAAAATAAACTTATCATTACCTCTCTGGTATTTCTTTTCACTTTTTCCCTCAGCTTCCTTTCCATTGCTCAGGATGGTAAAAGAGACTTGTATGAGCTTAAAATTTACCATATAGCCAATGATGCTCAGGAGAAAATGGTAGACGAATACCTGAAATCTGCCTTTATTCCTGCCGCTCACCGGGCAGGAGTCAGTGAGGTAGGCGTATTTAAACCACTCCCCTCCGAGGAGGATGCGGGAGAAAAAATATATGTATTTCTTCCTTTTAAAAATTCAAAAGCCTATTTCCAGTTCCAAAGCAAGTTGGACAAAGACCAAACTTATCAGAATGCCGGAAGAGATTATATTTATGCTGCCCATGACAATGCCCCGTTTGCCAGGATAGAGAGCCGGCTGCTACAAGCTTTTACCGGAAACCCCAGAATGAATACGCCAAACCTCACCGCTCCCAAAAGCCAGCGGGTTTACGAATTGAGAAGTTATGAAGCGGCTACCGAAAGACTCTACCGGCAAAAGGTAAAAATGTTTAACAGTGGTGAAATCGATATTTTTGATAAATTGGATTTTAATCCTGTCTTTTATGCAGAAACCCTTGCAGGTGGCACCATGCCCAATTTAATGTACCTGACTACATTTGAAAACATGGAAGAACGTGATGCACATTGGGATGCGTTTAGGGTTGACCCGGATTGGGAAGCCATGAAAGATCTGGAGGAATACCGCAATACGGTCTCCAAAAATGTCACCCGTCTATTACGACCAACTGATTATTCAGACTTTTAAACCTGAAATATGCATTAGGAATACTATTGCAGACTGAAATTACTTCAAAATCAGCCTCCATAACGAAACCTAATACATAATCCGGATTAAACCAGGTAAAAAAACATAAAAAAGACCAGCCATTTCTGTCATGGCTGGTCTTTTTTTATGGCTATTCCGTTACCACAAATGCTTCAGGGCTTATTTTTTTATGAATCAGTTTCAAATCCCCCAATATTTCCATGGTCTTTACCAAATGAGCCTTTGAAACCTCGCTGTTGGTCGTCCAGTTGGTTTGCGAAATCCACTCCTTTACGTCTGCCAGTTCAAGCTGGTACCGATCACTGATGGGTTTTACATGTGCCTCTTTGTCCTGCATAATGGATAAATTAATGGCATAGACTGCATCCCTGATTTGCAAGGCCAGTGTTTTATTTTCCTTGAGCATGTTTTCAGAAGCCACCATGACAAAACAAGGCCAGGGAGTGGGGATTTCTCCTATCCTTCTGAATAAACCTTTATCTACAAGCGGCTTGGTAGTATACTTCTCCCATAAAAATGCCTTGGGGCTGTTTTTTTTAAAAGCCTTGATGGCACCATCCAGGTTACCCGTGATTTCAAAATCCATTTCGCCGGCATCCCAACCCTCTTTTTGAGCCAGTAAATAGGTCATTAAATGGGAGCCAGACCCCATTCTACTGACCAAAAAAGGGACATTTTTCAAATCCGATACCTGGGTCAAATCGGATTTTGCCGGCACATGGATACCCCATTCCAATGGGGAATCGACATGAAAACCGATGATTTTGCCAGGATTACCTTCAATTTTGTCTTTGACAAAACTTTCCGTGAGCACAATGGCCAGGTCAGTGTTACCCTCCCGTAATGCCCTGTTCATGGCTCCTGATCCCCTCGATTCATTTTCCCACACCAGCTGTACATCACTGTCCAAAAAAGGTTGTGCTGCCACCAGCTGCTGCCAGGGGAAATTAAAATGCTCTGGTACACCTGTAATGCTGATTTTTTCCATAAACAAAGATATAAGGAAATTTTATAGTTTCTAACCGATTATAGGAGGCTACCTATACTTGCTTTCTTCGGTCAAATGGTTTTTTTCAGCCAATTTATAAGGCAATTGTTCAGCGGTATTCATATCTTTGAATTCTAGTTACCATTTAAACCCTTAAAAGGGAAATCAACAATTAATTCAACCGTAAATCATTCAATATGAAATTCAAACCTGGAGTAAAGTATGGTGAAGAGCTTAAAGACCTGATAGCATACGCCAAGGAAAGCGAATTTGCGATGCCCGCTGTAAACTGCATCAATAGCAATACCGTCAATGCGGTATTAGAAACGGCTAAGAAGGTGAATTCACCGGTAATGATTCAGTTTTCAAACGGGGGGGCGCAATTTTTCGCAGGAAAAGGTCTTCCCAACGACAAACAACAGGCTTCCATTGCCGGTGGTGTATCCGGTGCCATGCACGTACAAAAAATGGCAGAAGTATATGGAGTTCCGGTCATTTTGCACACCGATCATGCAGCAAAAAAACTGCTGCCCTGGATAGATGGACTGCTAGAAGAAGGCAAAGCCTACTATGAGGCTTTTAAGAAACCATTGTTCAGTTCCCATATGTTGGACCTGTCCGAAGAACCTTTGGAAGAAAATATTGAGATTTCAGTAAAATATTTCAAGGAATTTGCCAAATTAAAGATGGCGATTGAGATTGAACTGGGTGTCACAGGTGGAGAAGAAGACGGGGTGGATAATACCGAAGTAGACAGTTCTAAACTTTACACCCAACCAGAGGAAGTTGCTTATGCCTATGCAGAACTGAAAAAAGTGAATGACCTGTTTACCGTAGCAGCAGCCTTTGGAAATGTACATGGGGTGTACAAACCAGGAAATGTTTCCCTTAAGCCGAAAATCCTGAAGAATTCCCAGGACTTTATCAATGAAAAATTTGGTACCATAGGCAAACCTGTCAATTTCGTTTTCCATGGTGGATCCGGTTCCACTGTGGAAGAGATCAGAGAAGCCAATAGCTATGGTTCCATCAAAATGAATATCGATACCGATCTTCAGTGGGCCTTTTGGGAGGGTGTTTTGAAGTATTATCATGAAAAAGAAGGCTATCTTCAAACCCAACTCGGAAACCCAGAGGGAGCAGATAACCCCAATAAAAAATCTTATGACCCCCGGGTATGGCTGAGGAAGGGCGAAGAAAATTTCGGAAAAAGACTTGAACTGGCTTTTGACATGCTCAATGCCATCAATAGGAATTAAATACCAGATTCTCTGACGTAAAAAAAAGCTACCCCAATCGGGTAGCTTTTTTTGGTTTAGGAAAGACTGAGCCAAACGATTGGCCTGATTTTTTTATTCTTTCTCAAATATCAGATCAATGCCATTTCCAATCAAGGGTTCAGCCATTGCTGTAAATAGGCACTCCTTTCTATGGGATCCGACACTTGTCTGGACATTTTCTGGCTAGCCGGCAGGCTTTCCGACCACCCTGGCAATGCCATTTCTTCCGCTGATTCACTTTCCAGAACCAGTGGATTTCTATTGGCAAGATTTTTCAGAAGATCTGGTAAATCATAGTAGGGCAATGCACCTGCCACTGTATATGCTACATTGGCAGGATCATAATTTTCCTGTTCCACCAGGGTTTTGTAGGCAACCATGGGGTCAATCAGGGCTATAGAAGCAATATCCGGATTGTAATTGGCCGCATGCAGCAATACTGCCGCCATCTGACCTTTGGCAAGGCTTTTAATTTCATCGGCTCCCTGGGACTCCTGCAATACCTTAACCAGCCGATTGACATCCCCCGCATGAAGCCCTACAATACTTCGTCCGATCAGGATACTCCCAAACCAAAGGTTATAAGATTCTCCCTGGAAATTTGAATCCCCTGTAAATCCCCCATTACCCATCTCCCCGGTATTCAGCAGGTCTGGTGCCAGGACCATATGACCTGCCTTCACCAGTTCCTCCATGGTACCTCCTCTTCCCGCATCAGTTTCTTTCCCATCGGGATCCAAATAAACTACGGCTTTGGATGTCGTGATATCGGGTTTCATCAAGAGAAAAGGAACCCAATAATCCCCTTCACCTTTCATCAAATGCTTTTCTACGGTATACCCCTCTCTTTGAAATCTACCCGTCATCATGGTTTCCACATCCTCGCCGGGCTCCCGATAGCCTGAAAGTACTCTTGAATGGTTTACCCGTTCGGCCAGGCTACCGGCAACCTTATCAGGAGCAAATTCCTGGTTGAGTTCATGGATGGTTTTGCCCTTATAGCTGCTGAGCACCTGCCCGGTCGGGGTGACCTGTAGCTCCTCACGGGTCAGTGTATCTATGTTCTGGTCTTTGAAAGATCCGGGTAAATCCAGGTGTTTTTGAAAAAAGGCATACATGGCCTCTCTGTTTTTTAGGGTGGAAGCATGCCCATCATCATCCTCCACCATGTCAAACCTATCTGAGTGACCATAGGCATCGTAGATTCTTTGCACTTGCTGCCTTGTCTCCCGGGCTCCGGCGATGTTGAAAATATCCCGCGTTGTGGTGATCATCAGGTTGGGTTGGGGTGCTCTTACCAGCAACAGGTCAGGCTGGTCTAGTCCGGCAGCAATACCCCTGTAAAAATTTTGTTCGGCATCCTGAGGACCATGGGTGAGCAGTAAGCGCCTGAAATTGGTAATGTAATTTTCCGGAGCAGACGCATAGATGCGGCTGTCAAAAGCAGCAATATAAGCCGACTGGGTTCCTCCTCCGGATCGACCCGTAATACCTATTCTGTTTTGATCCACTTCACTGCGACTAACCAGATAATCCACTGCCCGGATACCATCCCATATCATGTATTTTGCCTGAGAAGTACCGGCAATAAATGCCTGGGCACCAGGATAGGAGTGTTGTTTGGTGGGCCCGCCAATGGTAGGTTCATTGGTCGCCGGGTCAAAGTATTCCAACCGCTCTCCCTGCCCTACCGGATCAAATGCGAATACGATAAATCCCTTTTTGACCAGGTTAAGTATCACGTGTTGGTAGGTGGAGCTCCTGTAAGATTCCAGGGCATGTCCCGAACAGTAAATGATGGCAGGTGCCTTCCCTGGTAAATCATCCGGTAAAAAGAGGCTGCCACTTACAAAAAAGCCGGGTTGGGATTGAAAGACGATATGCTCCATGCGAAAACCTTCCTTTTGTACCCTCCGCGTTATTTCGGCTTCCAAAGGCGTCTTCTCTGGAAAAGGACCTACTACCTCTTGTAACCTGGACTTGATTTGGACTTGCCAGTCTTCCCAATCTGCTTGTGTTTGTACCTTTTCCAGGGCCTTTTCCCGGGCTTCCAACAAGGCAAAAGCCTGTCGGGTCTGGTACCTGTATAAAGCATTGGGCCCATCTGTGAAGCTGACCCATTGGGGTTGGATGACTTTTAAATCTTCCTGTGCCTGGGCAGGTAAAAACCAGAAGACAAGTGCTAATGTGGTCAAAAAAAGGAATTTAAACATGGTATGGGGATTTATTGACATAAATATAGAGGTAAAAAATAAGACTTATTTTTCTCTTGAACCACAAAAGTCAAATAAGTCTTATCGTTATTTTAATCCTGCAGAAAACTGCTTTCAATAGGCTGAATCAGGAAATCTTAGGTAAACTATACCTGATCAGGAACCACATAAGGCGGTCTGCTGGGTCTGGTCAGCATGGTATCTGCCTCCGTATCATTGGCAAATTTTTCATAATCACCCATAAACTTCAATCCCCTTCCCAGCCGATAGGAAATATTGGCCATCAATGGGAGAGCTGAGGAGTAGTACCCTTCCATGATATCACAATTCAGGCTTTCTTTTTTACCATCCCTGACAGCATCCAGGAAGTTGGCATAATGTTCTGCACCTCCCGGGGCTGCCAGTACATTGGAACCTGAGTCCTGTGGTGCTGCCTCCTGGGAGCTGGCAAAAGGCTCTTTTTCATCCTGTCTGAAAGCTTTCCAGGTACTGCCATTCAATTCCAGGTATCCATCGGTTCCATAAAACATGTTCCCGATTTTGATGTCCAGGCTGGACTCCCCATGGGTATACCTGCCCCGGGTTTCAAATTCCAACATTTTTCCATCATCATATTTAAAAACAGAAGTTTGGGTGTTGGGCGTTTCCTGAGAACATTCCTGAGGAGAAATACCATAAATATCCCCTGATGAGAATACCGAAACAGGATGTTCATTTTTGTTTAATCCCCACCTGGCTACATCAAATTGGTGGGGTCCCTGGTTTCCGGTATCACCATTGCCGGTATCCCAGTGCCAATGCCAGTTGTAGTGCCCTTTTTTCTCATTATATGCCCTATAGGGTGCAGGTCCTAGCCATAAATCATAATGCAGACCCTCCGGAGGGGTACTGTCTCTGGCTATACCAAAAGAATTTCTGGGTTTGTAACAAAGTCCCCTGGCCATGTATACCTCTCCAATGTTTCCATCATGCAAAAACTTCATGGCTTCCATCACATTTTTAATGGAGCGGTTTTGGAAACCCACCTGTACGATGCGGTCATATTTTCTGGCCGCTTCGATCATTTTTCTCCCTTCGAAGACATTGTGACTGGCAGGCTTTTCGACATACACATGTTTCCCTGCCTGACAGGCCCATATGGTGCCCAAAGCGTGCCAATGATTGGGCGTAGCAAAGGATAAGGCATCCACTTCCGGATCTTCAAAAACCCTGCGCATGTCATACTCTGTACCAGGTGTATCTCCCACCCTATCGTTGACCAATTTTACCTTCTCTGCCCAGGTATTTTCATCCACGTCGCATAAGGTCTTGATCACCACGTTGCGGCTCTCCTTCAGTTTGCAAAACTGGTTGATGTGGTTGGTACCTTGTCCTCTGATCCCAATTATCGCCAGGTGCATCCTGTCGTTGGCGCCCATGATGTTTCCATAGGATTTGGCACTCATGCTCATGCCCGCTAAAGCCACTCCGGCACTACCCATCAAACTCTTTTTAATAAATTCTCTTCTTTCGGTCATTATTCTTTTTGGTTTTTAATTGATCGACTGTTATAAATTGGCAATAAACTTTTCAAACATTTGCTTTTGGGCCATCATGGAGGCCACTTTATCCGCAGGATTGCTGTGGGCCTCCAATAAAATCCACCCCTGGTAGTTGGCTTTGTCCAACAAGCGGAAAAGGTCCTGGTAAGGATAATCGTTTTCATCAAAAGCCCTTACATGAGTCGTGTCTCCCAACCACTCCTTCACCATATCAAAATTGGCTTCCAGGCCAGGATCCACCAAATCCGTATCATTGCTGTTCCAGCAAATGCGTACATTGGAAGAAGTTACCTGGTCAAATATGGCTTTCATCACGGGAAGTTGCTGGGTAATCCTGCCATGTACTTCCACCCGGACCAATTGTCCGTGATCAGCACCAAATTCCCCAACCTCGCTGAAGGATTTAGCGATTTGGGCAATGGTCTTTTCCCTGGAAACCCCTTCAGGAAGCGTATTGGGCTTAACCTTGATCCCTGTGGCTCCAATATCATGACAAAGCTTTATATAAGCCTTGGTCTGCCTGATATTTTCTACAACCAATGCCGGATCAGAACTGTGGTACTCAAAATTGCTACCATAGCCCACACAAGTAACGGGACTGTCTTCAAACCTTTTTCTTACATCATCCCTTTTGGTCTGGCTCAAATGGGCCTCCACCCCATGGGCATGCTCGGTCCGCAATTCTACTCCTTTGTATCCCGTTTTTTCACAATTGCTGATCAATTCGGGTAAAGACCAGTCCTTACCCCAAAGATAGGTGACCAGACCAAAATCCATCTTGGATACCTTTGGCAGGGCAACCGAGGTGGACAAGCTACCCATGGTCCCCAGAAAAAGGCTGGATAGCATGCTTTTCTTCAGGAATTCTCTTCTGTCATTTTGGTTTTCATTCATTACGCTTACCAGTTAATGTTAAATATGGAAGTGATCCCATCCTCAGGAAAAGGCTGTTCTTCATTAAAGGGGTATAAAGCCTCCTGCTCCTCCACTACTACTTTTTCTTCTCTTAGCCTGCCATCTTCATACAAGGCTTTGGAGAGGTCCAATCCCAGGTACCTGGCCAGAAAAGGATAGACCGCCTGGCGTTTTTTATCGTCATAACCATGGTTATCCTCTGGGATATGAATGTTTTGTACCCTTTCTTGCCGGCCTTTGAGCCCATAGATGTATTGCAGGTGAGGGTATTCTACCTGGGGTGTATTTTTGGTCCAGTCCCCACCAACAGATACCAGTAAAAGTGGCTTTGGGGCTATCACTCCCGCAATTTCTACATTATTCGTTTGGAAATTTTTGGTTTTATGTATGGGCATGCCACTTTCACACACACAACCTCCAAAGAAATGTGCAGAGACCATGACCACAGGTACGACCACATCAATCCTGTCGTCCACAGCAGCCAAAAGGAATGTTTGGGTAGCACCCCCGGAAGCCCCTGTTACGGCCAAGCGCTCAGGGTCTGCCCCCATAGACAGGATAAAATCCACTCCCCGGATACTGTTCCACAATTGAAGTTTCAGGACTTCCCCATCTTCCCGGTGATCCCAACCCTGTTCTTTTTGCTGACCATAGCCTACGGCATCATAAGCCCAGACCATGGCGCCCATTCTGGCCATGGAAGCAAACCGCTTTTGGGCATCAGCCCGGTAACGGCCTACATCCCCCTCCTTATCCCAATGGCCATGGGGACTCAGGATACCGGGTGCTTTACCGTCGGATTCGGCTGGCATGTACAGGCTTCCGGTGACAAATACTCCGGGTAAACTTTCGAAAGCTACATTTTGAACTTTATACCCATCATACTCCCTGACTTCTCCCATGATGGGGTTCATCGGTCCTTTTTCAGGCATTTTGTCCAGGCCTGTTCCTTTTAAGATTTGCTTACGAATGGCTTTGGCCCTTTTATCCCAGGCCTTTTCGCTGGTATACTCAGAGCGCATCATTTGAAGGAAACTTGCACCTTCTTCTTCTGTCCAGTGCGCCCCCACACAAAGCATATCGGATTCATCTGCCGATTGGGCTTGCAATTCACAACGCGGGCTTAGTAGTAAAATAAGAGCGAGGCCAAGCCATGCCATCGGTTGGGGATTCATTTTAATTTTCATATAGAATTATTTTAAGCTTTAAGCCATTTATCCCACCAGGAAAAGGCTTCCTGCTGCATGGGTACATCAAACTTATGCGGACCAGGGTAATAGGATGCCTTGTAATGGTTGCGGTATCCGGCTTTTTCAAAAACGCTGGCCAGGATATTATCGGCTTTCTTCATTTCCGGAAGGGTATACAACTGATCATCCTCATCATTCAATACCAGCGTCGGAAGAGGTACCCTGAGTCCCAATATTTCTGGAAAATCAAGCTCCTCCGGCAACCTTGGAATATAAGTCATCCAGGTATGGGTATAGGATTTGTTTAAAATAAAATCTGTCCATGTACTCATGAAACCAACACAGACAGCACATTTGATCCTATGGTCTAATCCAGCCATCATGACCGTCCGGAGTCCTCCGCCCGATAAACCTCCACAACCTACCCTTTCTTCATCCACATCCGGCCTGGACAATAGCAAGTCCAATGCTACTTTATCTTCGGCAAAGAAAACTCCCGGCCAGGTGGTCCCTCCGCAAAAAAGCGACTTGGCCATCACATGTTCATGCCTCCCGGCCCAATCATTGTAAGCGGAGATGTGTTCGGGATTTTCAGGATCCTTGTCGTTCAGTCCTGATCTTTGGCTCTCCGGCACATCCTCCATCCAAACCCTCCTGCTGGCAAAGGTAAACGCATCAGACACCATCACCACATAACCTCTTTTGGCGATCTCATTGGCCCATGCGGTGCCTTCATAATAGTGGTCCTGGTGTTCGCTCATCAACTCATGCTGACCCTTACCGGTTTTGGTGATTTTACGCAATCCAAAATACTTGTTGCCGCCATGGTCATGAAAGGCAAGAATGGCAGGTAATTTACCAGAAGCGCCTTCCGGTTTAAGCACCAGGGCACGGGTGGGTCTGCCGTAAGGAAGCTGCCAGGAAACAGATTCAATTTCCAGGCCATCATACACATGAGAATCGTGAATTTTCACCTCCGGGAGCGGTCCCAAATCAGGAATACCCAACCGTTCCCTGGCTTTTTCAAGGGCCAGTTCCCTCCATTGATCCACATCCCTGAAAGCGGCATTCCGAAATGAGAATTTCGGTAGGGAATCTTTCATCAGACCATCCACCCAGGGCCCATAGGGACCGATGATGCTTTTATCATTTGTAGTCATTTCTGTGTATTTATTTGAACTACCAAGCGAAAGAGCCTCTGGTACCGGTATGCCAGAGGCCAGGCCAAATCCTGCCAATCCGGCCTGTTTGATAAACGATCTCCTGTTGTTTTCCATGAGTTTAAATTTGGTAAAGCAGCCGGAAGGTTTATTGCGCCATTTCCAGTGCTTTGGTGGTTACATAATATTTTGCCAACATGTTTGGTACTTCCCAATCGGGCAATTTACCGTCTGTCAGGTATTCGATGTATCGCTCTGTAACTTCTCTGAAGTGGTCTTCGTGGCTGGTCCTGAAAGCCTCCGGGATCTCTATGCGCCAGGCGGACTTACCGGCTACCTTTGCCACTCCCAAACCTTCATATTTTGCTGACAGTTTCTCCACCTGATCCTGAAGGGTTTCTTCAAAATCCTCCAAATCCACGCCCTCTACCGGCTCAATGTACAGTTCTGTTATGTAATTTTCTTCCGCATCCTGCCGAATCACCAAATTGGATTTGCTACCGCGCATGATAGAATAATGGGTGTCTGCTGAACCTTCAGGAGCTACATAGTTCCAGATAACAGATACCTTGGCATGTACATCATTGATCTTATAATTGATCTCTCCGTTACCATAGACCTTTAAAATATCGTCTTCAACTACTGATCCCAAATAATCAGGGTACTCGTTTAAACCCGTAGACCGGGCAAATTGATCCAGCGTCAGGTCAGTGGTCCACCTTCTGGCATTGATCATCTCGATATCGTTTTCATAATCGATGATTTCTCCGGGAAAACTTTCCCATTGAACCAAATCAACCAGGTGGGTGGTTACATCAACAATACCGTTACCTTGCTGGCTCACATCATAAAACCAGGCAGGCCTTATCAAGGGACTGCCGGATACCTGCTTGTAAAAATGGTGCACGCTTTCTTTGGTGATGGCCGGATCTTCCAGGCTTCCTGTCACCAGTTCCCCAAACACCTCAGGGATCATGGAAAACTCCCTTTGCATAATGGTGGATATTTCAAACCTTTCAGTCATGATATCGAAAAGCAACACATCGTTTTGTTTGGCCAGGTCAAACGATTCTTTGAGCATTTCAAAGCCCGCAACATCAATGGCCATGGGTTTATCTGCCAACACATGAAGGCCAGCTTCTACAGTGGCCTTGATATTGGCCGTCTTCTCCTGGTTGTTTCCTGCAGTAACCATCACATTACCCTTCTTTTCCCTGAGCATTTTTTCCAGAAAATCATCCCCTTTGTATACCTCCAGCTCCCAGCTGGTAGGATCATCCGTACGGGTATTGTAATTTTCTATGGCCTGCAGGTAGGCCTTCAATTCCGGGCCATCGGGCGCATAAACATGAACTTTTGGATCCACCTGATCATACATGGACTTTTTTACAAGGTGGGCATGAAAATGCCCCGGATCCAGGGTAAGCAGTTTGATTTCGTTCTTTTCTCCGGTAAAGGTTGTTTTCACTTCTTCCTCCTCCATT
Source organism: Cyclobacterium sp. SYSU L10401 (assembly GCF_010993705.1). Lineage (GTDB taxonomy): Bacteria > Bacteroidota > Bacteroidia > Cytophagales > Cyclobacteriaceae > Cyclobacterium. Next base: position 190,203 of record NZ_WOFO01000004.1, read on the forward strand.
TTTTCGTTGGAACATGACACGCCTAAAAGTAAAATTGATGCAGCCACAGGTGACCAAAATTTACTATTGATTTTCATATGAATAAATTTATTAATTGGATAATAATTAGTTAAATTATTTAAATACGATATTTAAAATTGTTTTGATTGATACAGGACTTGGCATACTTCTGATATTAGGTCCTGATGGAACAACAAGGAATTAAATATAAAGAATAAAGCAAAAGAATAAAACATATATTAGCGCAATCGATTGCATTTGCTGGAATATTTCCTTATCATTCATTTTAAATGGCCCGAAAGCCATGGTGGCCAATATTCTGTTTCCATAACAACTAAATGAGAAAGAAAGAAAAAATCACCATTCATGATATTGCTTTGGAAATTGGTGTTACCGCCTCTACCGTATCCAGGGCCCTGAACAACCACCCCAGGATCAGTGAGACAACGAAGAAAATGGTGTTGGATGCAGCGAAGGCCATCAATTATAAACCCAATAGGATAGCGGCCGCTCTACGCCATGGTAAAAGCAAGTTGATTGGTATCATTGTACCTACGATCAACAGGAATTTCTTTTCCTCCATAGTCCGCGGCATTGAGGAACATGCCAATGCCCTCGATTATAAAGTGATGATCAGCCAGTCCTACGATGATTACAATAAAGAAGTAGAAACCATAGAGGCCCTTCTGGATGCCAGGGTAGATGGAATCATGGTTTCCTTAGGGAAAAACACCCATACTTTCGAGCATTTTGAAGCCGTACTGCAAAAAGGGATCCCCCTGGTATTTTTTGACCGAACCACAGATGAACTGAAAGCCAATCAGGTGATCATCAACGATTACCTGTCTGCGTATCAGGCTACTACCCACCTGATCGAACAGGGTTACCGGCACATTGCCCATTTTACCAGCCATATGAAAATCAGAATTTATCAGGAAAGGCTTAGAGGATATGAGCAAGCCCTTATTGACAATGGTATAAATTTTGATCCAAGATTAGTAGTTGAAAGCAACATGCAATTGGATGGTGGGCAAAAGAGCACCCTCCAACTGCTGGATAATAACCTGGGATTCGATGCCATTTTTTCTGCCAGTGATTATGCCATCGTAGGAGCTTTGCAGGAATTGAAACGAATCAATGTAAAAATTCCACAGGAGGTAGGCTTGGTCGGTTTCAGTAACGAGCCTTTCACTGCCTTTACTGAGCCTACGCTCAGTACTGTGGATCAAAAAGCCATTGATATGGGACAAAGTGCCGCGGCATTGTTTTTCGAAATGATTAATGCGGACCAGAGAAACAAGCCTAAAGTAAAAAAAGTCCTGGATGCCAACCTGATTATCAGGGACTCTTCCCGGAGATTGTAATGCGCAAAAATAATAACCCTAATTAGTCTATATAGTAAAAAATGAAACCATTAAACAGAAAAAACACAGCGAATACAGCTACAAGACCCTTGAAAATTGTTCAATTCGGAACAGGAAACTTTTTAAGGGGGTTTGCGGATTGGATGGTACAAGTTCTCAATGATCAAACTGGATTTAACGGGGACATACAAATGGTGCAGGTACACAGTAGAAAACCTGCCCGGGGAATCAATGAACAGGAAGGCCTTTATCATCTGATTGTCAGGGGTTTTTACAAAGGAAAAACCGTAGAGGAAAATCAATTGATCAGTTGTGTGAGAGGTGCCATTAATCCATACATCGACTACAAGGCTTTTCTGGAGCTGGCAAATAGTCCGGAACTGACCTTTATTTTCTCCAATACCACGGAGGCCGGTATCTATTTTGAGGAAAAAGACAAAGACTGGACCATTACTCCCGAATCCTTTCCGGGAAAACTCACTGCGCTACTCTTTCAGCGATTCAGGCATTTTGATGGAGATCCTGAAAAAGGCCTGTTCATTTTGCCTTGTGAATTGGTGGAAAACAATGGCCAAAAACTAAAGGAAAATATCCTGCGCTATGTGGATCTATGGAATTTGCCAGGCACCTTTGAAGACTGGCTGGTCAAACACAACACCTTCTGCAATACACTGGTAGATAGAATAGTACCTGGTTTTCCACTGGATGCTGCCAATAAAATACAAGAAAGCCTGGGCTACAGGGATGAACAAATGGTAATGGCCGAACCCTTTCATTTCTGGGCCATTGAAGGCACCGAAGAGCTGGCAGAGAAATTTCCGGCAGACAAACTCGGGCTTAATGTGAAATTCGTCTCTGATCTTTCACCTTTCAGGACCAGGAAAGTTCGGATATTGAATGGGGCACATACCTGTTTGGTACCCGTTGCCTATCTCAAAGGTATTCGATTGGTAAAAGAAGCCATGGATGATGGCGAAACAAGCGATTTTATCGAAAAAACCATTTTTGAAGAAATCATTCCTTCCGTGGATTTACCGGAGGATATCCTGAAGCCTTTTGCTGAAGCGGTTTTGGACCGGTTTAGAAATCCATTTATCAAGCATAAGCTCAGTGATATTTCCCTAAACTCCATTTCCAAATGGAAAGTCAGGGTACTTCCTTCCTTGCTGGATTACATTAAAAAAGAAAACCAGTTGCCAAAACACCTTTGCGAAGCCTTTGCAGCTTTGATTGTTTTTTACAGGGGACATTATAAGGGGGAAGCCATTCCATTAAAAGACAAGCAGGAAATCCTGCATTATTTTGACCAACTCTGGAAAATCAAGCCCACGGAAGAGGTGGTAAGCAGTGTGCTTTCAAAAATTGAATTCTGGGACCAGGACCTCAACCTTATTCCAGGTCTGAGTCAGGCCCTGATAAAAGAAGTGACCTTGCTGTTGGAACAAGAAAAAAGGTAAAAAAAAGGCTTTGAGTTTCAAAGCCTTTTTTTTCGAGAAATCATCAGATGTATTGATTCAGGATATTTTCATACATCTCCTGTTTACCGCTGATCATTTCAGGTTCACCGATGCTGACGGCATGGTCTCTCAAGGCCTCAAGTCCCAGCTTACCGGTTTCAAAATCCTTCCCTTTTCCGCTATCGAAGGAGCTGTACCTCCTTTTTCTCAAGAGCTGATAATCGGATTTTTCCATGATATCGTTGGCAATAATCAGGCTTCTGGCGAAGGCATCCATACTGCCCACATGAGCATGAAATAAATCTTCCAGATCTGTAGAGTTTCTTCTGAGTTTCGCATCAAAATTCACCCCTCCGGTAGTAAAACCAGGTCCTTGCAGAAGCACCAGCATGGACTCTGTCAGTTCCTGTAAATTGATGGCAAACTGATCGGTATCCCAACCATTTTGGTAATCTCCCCGGTTTGCATCAATGCTGCCCAGCAAGCCGGCATCTTGGGCCACCTGTAATTCATGTTGGAAAGTATGTCCGGCCAGGGTGGCATGATTCACTTCCAGGTTAAGTTTGAAATCCTTATCCAGGCCAAAATGTCTCAAAAATCCAATGACCGTGGCGGCATCATAGTCGTACTGATGCTTGGTAGGCTCCATGGGTTTCGGCTCGATCAGGAAGGTGCCTTTAAAGCCCTGTTTCCTGCCATAATCTCTGGCCATGCTGAGAAACTGTGCCAAATGCTCGGTTTCCCTTTTCATGTCTGTATTCAACAGGGACATGTATCCTTCTCTTCCGCCCCAGAAAACGTAATTCTCACCACCCAGGGCAATGGTAGCATCAATGGCATTTTTTACCTGTGTGGCCGCCCGGCTTACCACATTGAAATCGGGGTTGGTAGCTGCCCCGTTCATGTAGCGGGGATGGCTGAATACATTGGCAGTACCCCACAGTAATTTGATGCCGGTTTCCTTTTGTTTTTGCCTGGCATAATCTACAATGGACTGCATGTGCTTTTCATAGGTAGCCAGGTCTTCTCCCTCGTCGATCAGATCCACATCATGAAAACAATAAAAGGGGGCTCCTATTTTACCAATAAATTCAAAAGCTGCATCCATTTTATCCCTGGCCCGTTGGATAGGATCTGAAGCCTTATCCCATTCCCTGATGAGTGTGCCGGGACCGAACGGATCATTGCCGGTGCCGCAGAAGCTGTGCCAATAGGCTATGGCAAAGCGAAAGTGATCTTTCATGCTTTTTCCACCAATGATTCGGTTTTCGTCATAAAACCTGAATGCCAAAGGGTTTTTTGAATCCCTGCCTTCAAATTTGATTTTATCGATTTTTGGGAAAAATGATTTTGACATATTATTTTGTATTTAGGTATTTAAAATAACTTTTGGTTTCTACTATTTATTTGACCTGTTGCAGGCTATTTTCCCACTGCCGGTAGCTTGCCTGGTAACTTTCCTGCTTATGCTTTTCAGGTTCGAAAACCTGTATTTTTTCAAGGCCTTGAAAGGCCTCCCTGGCACCAGTGTATATGCCTGCACCAATTCCCGCTCCTCTGGCTGCACCCTGAGCACCGTCTGTATCGTATAATTCCAATGCAACGTCATTCATATTGACAAAGGCTTCCCGGAACAGCGGACTTAAAAACATATTGGCCTTGCCGGCTTTTACCGTCCTTAGGTTAAGTCCCATTTGCTTCATGATGTTAAAACCATAGGTAAGCGCCGAAACGATCCCTTCCTGCCCTGCCCGGAGCACATGTCTTTTATCGTGTTTCAGCAGGTTTAACCCGGCCAAATGTGCTCCTACCTGCTTGTTTTCCATGATTCTTTCCGCTCCGTTTCCAAATGGAATAAAACTCAGTCCCTCTGCTCCAATGGGAACCTCTGCTGCCCATTGATTCATTTGTTCGTAGTCCTCAACCTGCGGCCCCAACAGCTTTTTGAGCCAGCTATTCAGTATTCCTGTTCCATTGACACATAGCAGGACTCCATACCGGGGATTGGCAGCGGTATGGTTTACATGAACAAAGGTATTGACCCTGGATTTCGGATCATACACAGGCTGGGTACTGACCCCATAGACCGTCCCGGATGTACCAGCAGTGGTGGCCAGCTCTCCCTCTTCCAGCACGTTCAGGGAAAAGGCATTATTGGGCTGATCTCCTGACCTGTAGGTTACCGGAATACCCGCTTCCAAACCCAATTCCCTCGCTATCTCAGGCAATAAGTCTCCCTGATGGCCAAAGGAGGGAACCACCTTTGGCAAGGTGGCTGCATCAATGCCATAATAGTCCAGGAGTTTATCCGCCAGTCCATTTTTGGGAAAATCCCAAAATACGCCTTCAGATAATCCTGTCTCTGAGGTGAGGATCTCTCCTGTTAGCTTCATGGCGATAAAATCGCCAGGAAGCATGATTTTATGTATCTTTTCAAACTTCGCAGGTTCATTTTCTTTCACCCATTTAAGCTTGGAGGCCGTAAAATTTCCGGGGGAGTTCAAAAGGTTTTTCAGGCAATAATCACCGCCTAAATCGTCAAATGCCTTATTACCTATCTCTACCGCCCTGCTGTCACACCAGATGATGGCTGGTCTGATGACGGACAGTTGCTTATCTACCATCACCAGGCCATGCATCTGGTAGGATATTCCAATGGCCTTGACTTCTCCAGGCTTAACTTCTCCCTTTTTGATCAGCTCCTTACTCGTAGCTTTGATGTAATCCCACCAGGTTTCGGGATCCTGTTCCGCCCAATCCGGTTTTGGGGCCTCTATGCCCATTTCTTCTTTGGGCAACCCAACTGAAGCTACCACCTTGCCCGAATCTGCATCAAGCAGGGTGGCTTTCACAGAAGAACTTCCCACATCGTATCCAATCAGTAGTCGTCTCATGTTTTTAAATTTGTGAAATTACCAGAAAACAATGTATAGTGCAGCAATGATCCCTGATATCAGGATGGCGCCTATTTTAAACTTGGTGCTGGTAACAAAAAGCTCTTTGGTTATTTCAATGCCTTTGGGATGGTCTTTTCCTTTTCCATCCATCAGGCTGATCACAATGATCAAGCCGGCAATGATAAGAAATACCAGCCCCATCCGGTCAATAAACGGCAGCTCAGGAGTCAGAAATTTAAATGCTGCTGACAAGGGTATGGTCAAAGCTGCGGCAGTAAGTGCCGCATTGGATGTTGTTTTTTTCCAGAAAAAACCAAAAATAAAAATGGCAAATACCCCGGGGGAAACAAAACCAGTATACTCCTGGATATACTGAAAAGCCTGATCCAATTCACTCAATGCTGGGGCTACTATACCGGCTACCAGAAAAGCAATGATGGCGGTCAATCTCCCTACCCTAACCTGTTTGTTTTCAGAGGCATTTTGGTCAAAGAAATTTTTATAAATGTCTAGTGTAAAAATGGTGGAGGTACTGTTGGCCATGGATGCCAGAGATGAAACGATGGCAGCAGTCAAAGCGGCAAAAGCCAGGCCTTTCAAGCCGGAGGGCAAAAGTTGCAGTAAAGTGGGGTAAGCCCTGTCAGACTTAATGATTCCGGAATCAGGATCAGTCATGGATGAAATAAAAGAGGAATCCAGACCCTGGTTGACGATTACAAAGGCGGCTATCCCCGGGATCACTACAATCAAGGGCATAACCAACTTGAGAAAACCTGCGAAAACCATTCCTTTTTGAGCTTCGTTTAATGATTTGGCTGCCAATGCCCTCTGGGTAATGTACTGATTAAAACCCCAGTAATTCAGGTTGATCACCCACATTCCACCAATCAACACACTGATCCCTGGTAAGTCCAGGTAAGCATCTCTTTGGCCTCCGGCACCATCAGGTATCATCATTTCGCCTTTATTGATAATCATATTGAAGTGGGAAGGAGCCTCCTTCAATAGGGAAGCAAAACCAGCGAAAACATCACCGGAACCAACTATCGAGAGGGCCAGGTAGGTGGTGGCCAGGCCGCCCATGACCAGAAAGAAAACCTGCACCACATCGGTCCAGGCCACAGCTTTTAAACCTCCGTAGATAGAATACAACATGGCAAAAAGCGCCAGCCCGGCGATACCGTAAATCAGGGGAACACCCAGGATGGTTTCCAGACTCAATGCGCCGAGGTACAGCACAGAGGTCAGGTTAACAAATACATATACCAAAAGCCAGAATACTGCCATTACCGTTCTTACCCTGCTATCGTATCGCTTCAATAAAAATTGAGGCATGGTACTGATCCCTTCTTTCAGGTAAATCGGCAGGAAAAAGATGGCTACAATAATCAGCGTGGCTGCAGCCATCCACTCATAGGTGGAAATGGCCAGCCCAAGGGCAAAACCAGATCCCGACATACCGATAAACTGCTCTGCAGAAATATTGGACGCAATTAATGAAGCCCCCACTGCCCACCAGGGAAGGGCCTTACTGGCCAGAAAATAATCGTTGGAATCTTTGATGTGTCCCTTTTTCTCCCGGGACACCAGGTATCCCATCATGAGAATTAAAATACAGTAACCTATAAAGATGATAAGGTCTAAAGTGGTGAAATTCATGAATGTGTGGATTAATGGGTTCGGTCTTTTGTCAATTCACTTGGTTTTACAATCAAAAACAAAGGTGCAATATAGTCAAATAAGGTTTTGATAAAATAAAATTAATTAGAAAGTCACCATCCGGGATCGTACTTGTACCACAGGGATAATTACTGAGGGAAAATAAACCCGTGTAAAAATCAAATAGGTTTTCAAAATCAATCCCAATTTCTTGTTCCTCCATGGATATATTTTATCTTTGGAAAAATCAACAACCACTTCGAATATACATGAAAGTCAAACTATTCCACTTCCTTAAAGGAAAATGCAACTTCCTTTTGACCCAATCCCTTTTGATTTTTGGATTATTCATTGTTTTTTCCTGTCAATCCAATGAAAAGCAAGTCAACTCCGAGAAGGAAAATAAGGAAATATCCCGCCCAAAGGTTGATATAGCCGATATAGAAAAAGGGATAAAAGCATACATCGATTCCAAAACCGAAGAAAATGATGGTTATTTCGTTGTAAAAGACGGGGATAAATTGCTACGCTTACAGCTGGTCCGGGTGCACACCGAGTACCTTTCTAATCTGGGCCCCCAAAGCCACTTTGCTTGTGTAGACCTGGCCGATGTGAATGGAGATGTCTATGATGTAGATTTTTTTATGGAGGGAGAACCAGGCGCCATGGATGTAACCGCTACATCCGTTCACAAACTCAATGGCAAACCATTTTACAGCTGGAAACAAAAGCAAGACAAAACCTGGTTTAAGTTACCCATTGAAGAGGCTACCAATGAATTGCTTGGGGTAATAGAAGGAGAAGATCAGTTTGTTTTCAACTATAAAGCCACGCTTCCATCCCTGGAAAACGAAGCAGAAATGTGGATTCCCATGGCATTGACCGATGACTTTCAGGAAGTAGAATTGGTATCCATGGAAGTACCGGGAAATCACCGGATGATTGAAGACAAAGTCAACCATAATCAGATCCTGTACCTGGAGCTGGGTCCGGAAGATAGTGGTAAAGAAGTGGCATTGATCTATAAGGTAAAGCGAAAGGAGAAGGGTCCCTATGCATCACAGGAAAAGGTAGCCGACCGGTACCTGGCATCCAATCGACTCATGCCTGTGGACAGAAGGTTCCGGGAAATAGCCATGGAGGCTATCGGTGAAAAAAACAAAGACAGCCACCTCATGCAAGCCAGGGCCATATACGATTATATCATTGACAATATGCGGTATGCCAAATCAGGTGAATATGGAAAAGGTGATGCCGTTTATGCCTGTGATGCAAAAACAGGGAATTGCACCGAATTTCATTCCTTGTTCATTTCTCTGGCGAGATCTGTAGGCATCCCTGCCCGTTTTTCAATCGGTGCAGCCATCCCTTCTGATAGGAATGAAGGGGGAATAGACGGGTATCATTGTTGGGCGGAGTTTTATGCTGAAGGAAAATGGTGGCCTGTGGACATTAGTGAAGGTAATAAGTATACCGCACTGGCTACCTATTATTTTGGCCGGCATCCTGCTAATCGCATAGAGTTTAGCCGGGGTAGAGATCTGGAACTGAATCCGGGACCAGCTTCAGGCCCCATTAATTTTCTGGCCTACCCCCTATTGGAAATAGATGGACAATCGGCAGTAGCGCAGACTACATTTACCTTTTCAAGAAACAATTAAAAAATCCCCACAGAAGCATCGAAATGAGCCTTCTGTGGGTTTTTAAAACCTATATTTTATTCGGGATGCTCACCTCCATCGCTGGGGTGCTCATCTTCAGCTTCGCTGTTTCCTTCAGGATGCTCTCCCTCAGGATGTTCAGCTGATTCTTCTGTATCATCCGTCTTTTTGTTGCCACAGGAACTAATGGTAGCAGAAAAGAAGAATGCCATCAATACCATCAATAATGCGGTGGATTTTAAACTTTTTAAGAATTTCATATTTCTCTCGTTATGGTTTTTAAGTAAGGTTAAAGTTAACACTTTTAATAAAAAAACAAATTTGTTGCTGCACTAACTTTTGAAACAAACCATAATTACCTTTTATTTGGACAGTGAACTAATTGTGCGTACTTTAAAGTTTGTAAACAGGAAATCAACAAAAATCCTCTACAACGATCATTTTTCACGATAATCTTAAAAAATGGATAAAAAAGCCTTCAAAAAGAAAGTGATGGAGCAAGCCATCAAATATCAGGAAGCCATAGTTTCTGATTTTAGAACCCGAATCAAGGAATTGAGAGATGGAGAGCAGCAAGCCCAGGGTGACAAATTCGAATATGATCAGCAAGGTCAGGAAGATGAAAGTGCTATTGTCATCAACAGAATGGCAGATGAGCTGAACTTTGTTGTTGAGGAACTGGACTTTTTAAAGCAGATGAAAACGGCAAACAACATCTTTGATGAGGTCACTTTAGGGGCAGTAGTCCATACGGACAAAATGACCTTTTTTCCAAGTGTGAGCATCGAAAACTTTGAGGTAGAAGGAGAATCGCTTTTTGGGATTTCCCAAAAAGCACCTATCTATAAAGAGATGCAGGGTAAAAAGAAAGGGGATACATTCAGCTTAAACAATCGGACTTATAAAATTCTGGACGTTTATTAACAATAAAAAAATTACCTTTCAATTTTGATAGGAGGAACGAGCCCAGGCAGGCTTATAAACTAAGGTACCATCCAAATTTAAACCAGGTTCGCTGTCTGAGGTCAGCATCAAAAAACCGGTCGGTCCTGTAATCTATTCCGGCCTGAAATTTCTGCTTTCCTTTCGATAGGTGGCCTAGTGCAGCTACCAACCTGTTTTCCAGGCCACTTTCTCCTGATTGGATGCTGTATATGGGTTCATCGCTAAATACCAGATAAAATTCGCCCGGATCAAGACTTTGCCCTTCTATGGGTATTTCAATGGAGATCTGATACCTCAGCCTGTATTCTACCGGCTCATCCGGGGCAAAAGTCTGATCTGCCCGGAACCTGTGTCCCATTTGGTAAGTACCTTTTCTTTGTAAAAAAGAGATTTGCTGAATGGCCCGATGACTGTTGTCACTTCCGGACTCCAGGCGGTACTGGTAACCGCCCGTGATCGCAACAAAAGGATTCAGAGAGGTACCAACGAATCCCTGAAAATCAGTTTGGTTGTGGTAGTAAGCCCAATCTGCCCGCTCCTGCGATACCTTGTCTACCAATCCATGCTGACTTTCAATTTTCCCTGTTATCTTAAGGTTTTCTGCTGCGCTAAATCCAAGTTGAAATTCCGGAAACAGCCCGAAATTAGTTATCCTCCCCTGCCCCATCAACTCCAGAGGCAAGGCCAATAAAATGATCCAAACAATTCTTATCATTAAAAAAATAAATTATCTGCCGGTGGAATAATAATGACTCTTTTATCGATTAAATGGCCATCCTTGTCAAAGGTACCTTCCCATAAATGCTTACCATCACCTCCCTCTCCATAATACTCTATTTCATACCTGGTCAGGATTCCCTCCTCTTCATCCTCATCCATGAAATCTTCCAGATCATCAGGAGAACCACTATATTGTAACTGAATTTTTTCGATCCTCCATTTGCTGTAATTTTCATCAAAATAGGCCCCCAGGTTTTCCCTCAGCTTTCCTGACAGGTCTTCCCAGTTTTTTTGTATTTCAATGTCTTCCACTGATCCTGAAAGGTCAAACTCCACACTGTAAGCTGCTTCTTCCCATGTAAATTTAGCCTCAAAACTACTTTTTCCTGAGGTTTCTTCCCTAAACCATTTCACCCTTTTACGACCTTCAAAAGCATCATCCAGCCATTCTCTGGCCTCTGCAGGCACTTCTTTCTCCTTAACACGATATTCGCGCTCTACCTTTTCCTGCCCATAAACAGCAAGGGGAACCCATACCAAGAAAACACAAACGATTCTCCAACCCATTTTATATACTTTCAATAATTATCCTTAGCCATACTACTTCAAATGATATACCATCATGTGTGATGCAGTCGGTAGGTATTCAATAACGAAAATCCCCAACACAATGCTATATTCAAGTGATTGAAAAAGGCCGAAACATTTCAGGTTTCTATAGTCAATGCTGGTTGTTCGTTGAATTTCAACAAAAACGGGACAGATAGGCAGCGTTTGGCAGTATCAATATTCATGAGACAAGGGAATGAATCGGGCACTCAGGTCAGGCGTTTCCATGTCCTTATCGAATGGAAACATAGGCCTGTTGATTCTTTTAAACTCCAGGCGTTCCAGGTCCTGGTCCACTCCTCCAGGGGTAAGGGCCATGATCCAATCTGCACGCATATCATAAAGCTCTGGCACCAGGTAACCGATTTTGACTACTACTATATCCGCTTCACGGGGATTTAATCCCAGATTGGTAAAATCACTTTCCCTGTGGTAAGGTTTTCGTTTTTTGGTAACGATCACCTGCACACTGCCTACAGCCACAACTACTTCAGTTTCCGCATTTCTATCCCCATGGGTAATTGCTTTTACCGTACCCGATAATAGAACAGGTGGAGAAAACCGGTCATCGACGGCTGCTCCCACATGGGCCTCTACCTGCTCTCCTACTCCTGCGCTTATTGCAGCTTCCACCAATTCAGGACCCGGTATGGATGCGTAAATCAGGGATGGTCCATCCTCCGATTTGAATTCAGGCCTGTCCAGTATTTCCCTCAAGGTCCAGGTCACATCTCCGGCTCCTCCTGCAGTAGGATTATCTCCCATATCACTGATCATAAATGGTTTTTTATCGCTTTCGACGGCCATATCCAAACTTTCCTTCAGACTTGCTGTAGGAGCGATGAACTCAAATTCATTGCGCTTATCCCAAAAGCTTTGCGCCAGTTGCTCTGCTGTTTGCTTCACTTTATCCTGATCATCTCCGGTCACCATGACTACAGCATGATTTCTTGGCTCATCAGCCCAGGCATATCCTACCCAGATGGCGGCATCTACCACCCCCTCCTGATCAGCGGCGGGATAAACCTCTGCGTAAAGACTCTTCCCCGGATCTACCCTTGTACTTGTTTTTTCTCCCGGCAAAAGTATGGGAACAGGAATCCAGGCTTTATAGGGGGGCTTGCCTTTTCCTGTTTCCAGTCTTTCCAGCAGGTTATCAACAGCCCGCTTTTTGGACTCTAAAGCGTCTTCATGGGGAGCCATACGGTAACAGGTAATCAGGTCCGAATGGGCCGCAAGTCGCCTGGATACGTTTCCATGCAAATCCATGCTGGTAGAAATCAGGGTTTCTTTACCAACTACATCCCTTACCCTTTCAATAAAATCTCCTTCCGGATCATCCAATCCCACCACACTCATGGCTCCGTGGATGTCAAAAAACAATCCATCATAGGGTAAATTTTCTTTGAGCCGATCGAGCGTTTCGCCTACCAGAGATTCATAGGCTTCCCGGGAAACAATCCCTCCCGGTATGGCATGTCCTCTCAAGGTGGGAAACCAATGGGCCCTTTGTCTGTTCGAAGAATCCTCCTGCATGAAGGGGTAATAAGAAAAAATCTCCTCTCCCCGTCTTGCCAAAAAGGCTTCCTCTTCGGTAACCGCCGGGGAGAAGGTACTGGACTCAATGGCTAAACCGGCAATGGCAACACGGGGAAGCTCCTCCGATACCTGCCCTTCCCTGCTCCCGCAGCTTGCGGCAAAACACAGAAACAAGACAACTAAAATTCTGGAATAAAGGTGATTGGTCATATTCATAAATCAATAATCTGGTTTGAACAATTTTGGAATAAGGCAGGGCTCTTTTGGGTAGGATTCAAATTAAATGAAATTCAGCCAATAATACAGGATATTCCTCATCTAATTTTTCTGGTATTCCTGCAAGCTTTTGTAAATTAAACTCTCAAAAAATTTCTTACCTTTAATACCTAATCCTTACATTAAATGATATCTTCCAGTGAAAGCAACCAAAGGATTTTTACTGCCTGGCAGAATCAATTGAAAGCATTTTCCAAGCAGGAAAAATTACAAGGAATCATTTTATCCCTGTTCAGAGAAAAAAAAGATCCGCTTTCCTGGACCGGTGCTGTTGGAAACCTTTCCATAGGACAGCCTTATTTTATTACCAGCGTGGCCAAACTTCATCTTTTGGCGCTGATACTAAAGTTAAAGGTAAGAGGCAAGGTGAATTTAGATGATCCCCTATCCCAATTCCTTGAAGAAGAAGCCTATCAGGGCCTGTGCATCATTCAGGGGCAGGATTTTACCCCTAAAATTACGATAAGACATTTGCTTTCTCACCTTTCAGGGCTTCCCGATTATTTTCAATTTTCGTTTAGTGGGGGGAAAAGCCTGAGAGAAGACCTTTTTTCCGGTAAAGATCAATCCTGGAAGTCAAACGATTGGCTTAAAGCCATTAAGAAGTTAAAACCCCCATTCAAGCCCGGTGAAGGTAGGCGGGTGTTTTATGCGGATTCTAATTTTCAACTTCTCGGAAAAATAGTTCAAAAAATCACCCATCAAAGTCTGGAAGAAGCTTTGACAACTTTTCAATTGCAGCCCCTGTCAATGAATGAAACCTACGTCTACAAGGATGTATATGACCGAACACCGGTACCATTTTATTTTCAGGAAAGGGCCTTAGAAATACCCTTGGCCATGAGCTCATTCGGACCAGTAGGAGGCATGGTAAGTACTTCAAAAGACAGCATGACCTTTCTCAAAGCTTTTTTTCATGGACAACTGTTTCCCCTGGCAGAATTGGATACCATTCAAGATTGGAAACCCATGATCAAGCACCTCTCGTATGGGCTGGGGATAACCCGGTTCGAGAGACCCCGGTATACCTTACCTTTCCGGAAATCTCCTGAAATAATAGGACATACCGGTCTATCCGGTGCCTTTGCCCTATATGTTCCTGAACGCAAACTCTTCCTGACAGGCACCGTAAACCAGTCCAAAGACCCCTACCTGCCCTACAAACTGGCCAGTAGAATCATCTCAAGCCTGTAATAATCACAGGATTTATCACCATTTACTTTAACCATTCCGGTTTGGTAGTATCTACCGAGGCCTGCAATTGATTCAGCAGGTTATATAAGCCAAAATACGTCCGGTTGATATACAGTCCATGCCTGGAACCCCTGGCCTGCTTGGATTTCCTGAACATCTTGTCATTGGATATTTTATCCCCCAGGGCAAAAATTTGCTGAAAATAACCATCATCTGCAAAATCAAAATGGGCTACATGAAAGGGCTTACCCAATAGGGATATCATCTCCTTGAAAATATTTTTAAAGTAGGTTTTTTCCTCGGCTGTATCTTTGTCAGTGATAAATTCCAGGCCATAAAAGATCTGATTGAGTTCATCTTCATTGATCAAAAGATCTTTTTTAATCAATGAAAAGTATCCGGTATAGAAATCTTCGGGAATCACCTTCACGCAACCAAAATCAATCACGGCCAGTTGGCCACCTTCCTGAATGATGAAATTTCCAGGATGTGGATCGGCATGAACCTGCTTCAGCTCGTGAACCTGGTGATGATAAAAATCCCAGAGAGCCTGCCCGATCCGGTTTTTCGCAGTCTGATCCGGATTGGTCGCCAGCCATTCCCTCAGGTGAAGCCCTTCCATCCAATCCATGGTAATGACTCTTGGGCCGCTTAAATCTTCGTAATATTCCGGAAACTGCAAATCGGCAATATGGGAACATGCCTCAGAAATTTCCTTACTGCGCCGCACTTCCAATTCATAGTCTGTTTCCTCCAGAAGTTTCTCCTCCACTTCCTCCATGTAATGATCCAGCTCCCTTTCATTCATATTCAAAAGGCGCAAGGCAAAGGGCTTTACCAATTTCAAGTCTGAGCGTACACTGGAGGCAACACCGGGATATTGGATTTTTACTGCATAAACTTTACCTTCTTTCGTTGCCTGATGGACCTGACCGATAGAAGCTGCATTCACCGCAGATAATGTAAAGGTATCAAAAATGGTTTCAGGACCTTTCTTGAAATGCTGCTGGAAAGTTTTCACAACCAACGGATAGGACAAGGGAGGAGCACTGTATTGGGCCATGGTAAATTTGTCCTGATAGGCCCTGGGCAGCATGTTCTTATCCATGGCCATCATTTGTGCCACTTTTAAGGCACTCCCCTTCAATTCGCTTAATGAGTTATAGATATCAGAGGCATTGTTTTTATCCAGATCGTCTCTGTTCATGGAGGGATTTACCACCTTTTTAGCATAATGCTTCATGTAATTTCCCCCTACCCTTGCCCCGGTACTGATAAATTTTGCTGCCCTTTGCACCTTGGACACAGGGATGCTTTGCTGCTCTTTTAGTTTTTCTGTCATGACCTATCTGGATTGAAATAAAAATTTCGCAAAATCCACAAAACTATCCACTGCGGATTTACCCATCAAATCAAAAGCCAGGTTAACTGATTTTTCTATGGCAGCGTCTGTTTTTTCAAAAGCGGGAGAATCATCCTTCAACCAAAACCTGAACACAAACATCACCTGAAGCCAAAGGGCCTCATCGTAACGATCTGTTATATAAGGTCTTTCGGCAATTTCATCCGTCTCCTTGCCTTCCATGATAATTTCACTGACAAAGTCCTTGAAATTGGACTTGAAGCCCTTCATCTCCAGAGGGAAATTTTTATCTTTTAACAGGTCCTTGCCATATACGGTAAGCAGGTAGGACCTCCTTTTTTTTAATTCTTCAATCCAGGTGAAGAAAAATCCGAGGAGCTTCTCTCTTGCACTATAGCTTTTATAGACGTCCTGCTCTTCCAGATTGGTTAACGTCTGATCGAAAACCATTTCCCAAACGGCTTTCTTGATGGCGTCGAAAGTGCTGAAATGGTCATAAAATGCAGCCTCCTGCATTTTTAAATCTTTGGCAAACTTATAAATAGAAACGGGTTCTCTGCCGTTTTCCAGGATGTGCTGGATATACCCGTCTATGATTTTATGTTTATCTGTCTTTTGACTTTTTGTCTTTTCTGTCATCTCCTAATCTTTTTTTATACTGCATAGATGTAACAATAACCGATGCCAAGAGGTTTGTAAAATTGTAGAAATAATTTTCCCAATTCCTATATTCGGGTCGGGGAAATTTATCCTCAAGATAGATTTGTTTGGAATTTGTGCATCCAAATGAACTTTGAATTCGTTACTAATGAGAAGTTTAAGCAGAATGGACATGTTGATGAATATTAAAAAGTTGGTTTTTGTCATTCTTCTGGGAATGGCCTTAACGCTTGTTTCCTGTAAGGACGATGTAGTGGAAATGCCTCAAAACCCAAATCTGGTAAAAGAGGCCATTTACGAAAGCATGCAGGAGTGGTATTATTGGAACGATCAATTACCCGTTTCCCTGGATGTAAATCGTTACCGCACCAATGATGAACTCTTGTTTGATTTGATGTACCTGCAATTGGACCGTTGGTCTTACCTTACCACCAGAGAGGAATTCAATAAGGCCTTTACAGGCCAGAATGCCGGTCATGGCTTTGGCTTTGCCCTGGGAGAAGATGACAGACTCTATGTGTCCTTTGTCTACGAAGAATCTCCTGCAGGTAAAGATGGCTGGCAAAGGGGTTGGGAGATCATTGAAATCAATGGGAAGCCGATAGCTGATTACCGCAGAGCAGGTGGCTATAACTTTGAACTGGGTGAAAACCGGCCAGGCGTTTCCAATTCATTTACTTTCAGGTTACCAGATGGGAGCACCACTACGCGCAGTAATACCAAGGCAGATTACCAGGCGAATTCTGTCTTGTATAAGAATGTAATCGAAACCGGTGGTAAAAAAACCGGGTATTGGGTGTACAATAGTTTCAAAGCCACTGCCGGATTAAGTCCCAACCGAAGCACAGAAGTGGAAGAAACCCTGGACTATTTTGAGGCTGCTGGTATTGAAGAACTTATATTAGACTTAAGGTACAATGGTGGGGGATCCGTAGATGTGGCTGAGCAAATCATGAATGGACTGATCCCAGCTGCTGCAGACGGTGAGTTGATGTATACCAATGCCTTAAATGAAGAGAAAAGCAACCTCAACGAAGTTTACAGGTTTGAAAAAAGCAGGGATATCGCCCTGGATAGACTGATTGTTATCACTTCCAGGGGATCTGCCTCCGCCAGCGAATTGATGATTAATTGCCTGAAACCTTATATGGATGTGGTATTGGTAGGACAAAGAACTTATGGCAAGCCGGTAGGATCATTTCCCCTTTCCCAATTTAATACCGTGCTGGCTCAAAACGACGTTGAATTGGTACCCATTACCTTTGCCATTGCCAATGCAGCAGGCAATGCCGAGTACTTTGATGGTTTCCCTGTAGACATTCCGGCAGCAGACGACCCTTCTGCCAATTGGGGTGATATCAAGGAGTTCAGACTCGCCAGTGCCCTCACTTACGTTCAATATGGACCTGCCACTGCCAATGCAAGGCTAAGGATACCAGAGGACAAATGGCAGATGATCGATGATTTCGACGGGTTGAAAAAGGAGTTTCCCGTTTATTGATAAACTTTGGGGGATTTAAATAATTATCGGTGATTCCGCAGGTTTTGACAAGCATTTTTTCATTGAAGCAGATCTGAAATAAGCAGATCAGGAATCCTGATTTTGAGGGAGGCTGATTTTTAGCCTGTGTGCGTGCCTTACGGTTCCACTTTTGCTTTGTCCGGTATAATGATACCTGTTCGGCTTTCCATTACCATACCGCACATATCCTGATGATGGTCTTTAACCCGGACTATGCATTAGGAATCGTAATGAGAGCTGAAACTGCAAGAAAATCAAACAGTTTGGATATTGAGGCATCGCATCGCTTTGGTGAAATCGAAAACGGCAACCTAGCGGCTGATTTTGAAGCAGTTTAAGGTCGTAATAGATAGGCTAATTCGGGTTTAATAAGGAATTACAGATTGGAAATAAAAAAGGCGGTGAAAATTTCCACCGCCTTTTTTATTTTATCTGAAACCAGAACTCAGTAACCCGGATTCTGCGGTCCCAGGTTGGGATTTACATCCAATTCGATTCTGGGTAGTGGCATCAGGTAATCCCGGTTAGAATCGAAATTGGGATGAGGTTCCAGGCTTTCTGCCCCGACAAAAACCTGCTGTCCCAATTGCCTTCTTTTGATGTCATACCACCGTTTGTATTCGAAGGACAATTCCAACCTTCGCTCATCCAGCACCAGGTCAATAAAACTTTCCTGATCCATACCTGCGGAAACATCTTCAGGAAAAGCATTTTGGGTACCTGCCGCATTCCTGGCCCGTTCTCTAATGGCATTAACGTAACCAATTGCCTCTGCCGTAGGTCCATTATTTACTTCGGCAGCTGCCTCCGCTGCGATCAGCAAAACCTCCGCATAGCGCATGGCTGCATAGTTATGATCTGAATACCTTCCATCAGAATTGCTATTCCCGGGGAACCTCCTGTATTTGGCAATGTGAGGCCTTTGCGTATTCGCAAATTCAGTATAGGGTTCTAGCACGCCATTGGTAAGTGCTTCGGGCTGGAAGCTAACTTCCTTTCTGTAATCGCGGTCATCCCAGGTATTGTAGACGTTCATGGAAGGAACACAAACGCTCCATCCCAGCTCATCGGCACCCCGGATGCCGGTCATCGGTGGCATGAGGTCGTCATTGGCTCCGCCTCCTCCATTCTGCTGGCCTAAAAAGTCCAGGGAAAAGATGTGTTCTGTCAAATTATCAGCCATCTCTGCACGGAAAAGGTCCTGGTAATCGGCTTCCAATTCATACCCAAACCTACCTTTATTGTCGATTACCCACTTGGCTTCCTCATAGGCTTTGGGGTAGTCGGCCAGCGTAAGGTGCACCGAGGCCAGGTAAGATGCAGCCGTACCCTTGGTAGGTCTGGACCGGACATCGTTGGGCTGGTTATCTGGTAGCCACTGTTTGGCAAATTCCAAATCGGCTACTATTCCCTGGTAAACTTCTGAAGAACTGGTTTTGGAGATATCTTTAACCGCTTCCGGGTCATTGATGAAATAATCGATATAGGGGACATCACCAAAAACCCTTACCAAATGATAGTAACTAAAAGCACGGACAAACCTGGCTTCTGCTACCAATCTGTTGTTGACATCTTCTTGAAGATCAAGGCTTTCGGCTCCGGATATGGCTGCATTGGCTGCACTGATGGTCTGGTACCAATAAGGCCAAAAAGACCTGACCATCCCGTTGTTGTCATCCATATTGAAATCATTCACCTGCTGCCGCTCGGCAGGGGTGCCACGATCACCAATATCTACCATATCTCCCCGCAGCATCAGCGCAGTTACAAATTGCCTTCCGTACAACCTCTCAGAGGCCATCCAGCCGTAAGCGCCGAATATTGCCGTTTCTACATCATTGGCAGAATTAAACAAACTCTCCGGAGCCAATAATCCTACCGGCTTTTCTTCCAGATCGGTACAGCCTGCCATCCAGCAGGTCATGGCCAAAACCAAAGATTTATATATTTTCGTTTTCATGGTTATTTCTGTTTTGGTGGCTATTTTAAAATCCTACATTTATTCCCACGGTGTAGTTCTTCGCATTGGGATAACTTCCATAATCCAGTCCCAGGTTTCGGTTTCCGTCCGTAGCACCACCGGAACGGTAATTGACCTCGGGATCGTAACCTTCATATTCGGTAAAGGTCAACACGTTTTGAGCACTGACATATACCCTTAATCTGGAAAGGTTCAACCTGTCCACCATCGCCTTGGGAAAATTGTAGCCCAGGGAAAGATTTTTCAATCTGGTAAAGGTCCCATCATAAATCCAACGGGTCGAAACCCTCCTGGTCCTGCCATTAAAGGCTCGGGGAATATCTGTTTGTGTATTGGTAGGTGTCCACCTGTTCAAAGCCGCTGTGGTAGCGTTGTTGATACCAGACATTAAATCCAACTCCATCAGGGTGTAACTCAGAATATCATTTCCAAAGGAGCCCTGGAAGAAAATATTCAGGTCAAAGTTACGGTACCGGAAATCATGGTTCCATCCCCAGAAGAAATCAGGATGGGGATTCCCAATAATCTCCCTGTCGTCACTGTTTAAGGTGCCATCTCCGTTCAGGTCTCTGAATCTTTCACCTCCCGGCGTTTGTTCAAATCCTCCACCAGGAAGAAAATCCTCTCCTTCCTGGTATACCCCATCATAAACCCATCCAAAGAAGCTTCCAACAGGAGACCCCTCTTTGAGCAGCTGAGTGGTACCCAGTCCTACCATATGTCCCGGTCCGGATCCATACTGTATGTCGGTACCCTCAGGAAGGGATAATACGGTATTCCGGTTTCTGGAGAAATTGATGTCCATATCCCATTGGAAAGCACCCACCAAATTTCTTGATCCCAGGGTTAATTCCACTCCTTTGTTTTCCACCTCACCGATGTTTCTCAATTGATTGGTATAGCCTGAATACTGAGGCAATTGAACAGCAAACAACAGGTCAGAGGTGACCATGCGGTAGTATTCCGCAGACAAAGTCACCCGGTCATCCCAGAATCCGATATCCGTACCTATATTCAGTTGAGCGGTGGTCTCCCAGGTAAGGTTATCGTTGGCTACAGTAGTAGGCCGAACTGCGTTGACAGGAACACCGTCGATCACCGTGAATACCGGTGAAAATCTAGCCAAGGTCTGGTAGGGAGAAATCGCCTGATTTCCTGTAATACCGTAACTTACCCTCCACTTCCAGAAACTTAACAGATCCGAGGATTCCAGAAACCGCTCGTTTTTCATGTTCCAGGCAATGGCACCGGAAGGAAAAAAGGCCCATTTGTTATTCCTTGAGAAGGTAGAGGAGCCATCATAACGGGCATTGAATGTTACCAGGTATTTGTCACCCAGGGAATAATTCAAGCGACCATAGAAAGAAGAAATCCTCCAATCGGTAAGACCTGAATTTGGAGTTTGCCACACCGCAGCGGAACCAAGATTCCAGAATGAAAAGGCATCCGTTATAAAAGAAGTACCTCTTGCTCCCCAATTTTCATTTTCTGATGATTGATAGGAGTACCCTGCCATGGCAGAAAAGGTATGGTTACCGGCGAAATTCTTGGTATAGGTCAGGTAATTTTCATTCAGAAGAAGGGTATTCCTGGCGGCATTTATCCGTGCGTCCCCACCTACATTTCTTCCTTCTGTTACCGTTGTGGGAGAATACAATCCTGTACGACTGGCATTGGCAGTGGCACCGAAAGTAGTCCTGAATTTCAGGTCGTCAGACAGGTCGTATTCTGCAAAGAAATTGCCCTGAAACCGATCGTTTACATTTTCATTGATCAATTGGGTGGCCACCGCATAGGGATTGTCGTGCGGATCATTCAAGCGGGCAACGGTAAAGGTTCCATCTTCCCTGTAAATGGGTTGGTCGGGTTCAAACTTGAATGCGGAAGCTACCACACCCGGCGTAAGGCCACCGGAACCTTCCTGTGTTCGGACCCCGTCGCTGCTACTTCTTCTGGCAAACAGGTTCACACCCAATTTGAGCTTCTCAGAAGCCTGTATATCCAGGTTACTGGTGATGCTGAATCGGTTGAAATCCGAATTGATGATCACCCCTTTTTGGTCGAAATAGGCTCCAGAAACGTAATAATTGACATTATCTGTACCTCCACTTATAGAAAGCTGGTAATTTTGAATGCCTCCTGTCTGAAAAATCTGATCCTGCCAGTCGGTATCTCCACCCGCTGGCTCAATATTGGGCCTGGCATCGGAAATGTAATCATTGAATTGTTCTGCATTCAGCAAATCCAATCGATTAATTTCGTTTTGCATGGAGTAGGAAGTGTTGAACTCGATTTTGGCAGCACCATTTTTCCCCCTTTTGGTCGTCACCATGATCACTCCGTTTGCGCCTCTGGATCCGTAGATCGCAGTAGCAGACGCATCCTTAAGTACTTCAATGGACGCGATGTCTTCCGGAGGTGGCATGGCAGCACCAATAAATCCATCCACTACAAAAATAGGATCACTGCTGGCGTTAATGGAAGTACCTCCCCTGATCCGAACTTTAAGGCTTGCGCCGGGGGCACCGTTATTGGCCTGGATCTGTACACCCGCAGCCCGGCCCTGAAGGGCCTGAACCGCATCAATTGCCGGGTAGGCGGTTAGTTGCTCGCTTTTTACCGAGGAAACGGCTCCTGTCAGATCACTCCTTTTCTGTGTTCCATATCCCACTACCACTACTTCTTCCAGAGAGGACTCGTCCATGCTCATGGTAATATTGATGGTGGTCTGGTTGCCCACGGTCACTGTTTGGCTGTCGTATCCTATGTAAGAAAAGACCAACACCGCATCATCCGGAACTGTCAGGGAATAGCTCCCGTCCAGATCGGTAACCGTACCCGTAGAAGTACCCTGTACAGAGACGGTAGCTCCAGGCAGGGGTTCTCCCTCCTCATCCTTTACTACTCCACTAATGGTGATTTCCACCAATGTTTCTACGTTAGCGGATACCTTGTTTACCTTTCTTACGTCAATCTGATCATTGACCTGCCGAAAACCAAGGGAAGTTTGCACGGCCACTTCCTGGAGCATCGCTTCCACGCTGGCTCGCTGATCTGTCAACATTACCCTCTTTTCCGGATCCACATCTTTTTGGTCATAGGAGAAGGTATAGGGTGTTTTGGATTCGATTTGGCTGAAAAACTTACCCAAAGTCATTTCATTTTGACTTAAATTGACCCAAACCTTATCAATGGTTTCCAATTGGGCACTAACATTCCCTGCCAAAACCAGGTTCAATACCAGGAGTTGCAGGGAAAATCCATAAAGGAAGTAGCGTGACAACATATAGATTGTCTTTTGTAATTTAAATTTCATAATTTGTAAAAGGTTTATTGAAACATTCATTAAGCCTGGTTCGGTGATGGTGCATTCCCCAATGACTTTCCATCCCGGACCATTTCAGGAACTAAGGTCCCATTCTTCACTGGATTTCTATCATAGAATTAAAATTTTAGGTTTACATTTTTACCAATAATACTGTATTCGAATTTTTCTATATAAGCCATTCTGTCCAAAACCAAATCGAGATTTTGATTTTTATACTTCCCGCTGAGTCGCCAGGAATGGCCCGGTTTTCCAGAAATGGATATTTTAACCCCATACCAGCGTTCCAGTTGACCGATCACTTCATCGAACCCCGCATCTGTAAATTGAAGCAGCCCATCTTTCCAACCGGTAATGTTTTCTGGAGAAAAAGAAGTCAACTCAAAACTATTGCTTGAATCCCTATATCGGAGTTGCTCCCCGGGTTCTAAAAACAGACCATGCTCCAGGCTATCATGATTAACCTTGATTTTTCCGCTGACCAGAGAAACGGCCAACTCATCTTTTTCGGAGTATTTGACATTAAAGGAGGTCCCAATAGCGTCAGTAATCAGATCTCCGGATACAACCCTGAATGTGCGACTGGAATCCTGGTGAACATCAAAAAATCCTTCTCCAATCAGACTGACCCTTCTCTCCAGAGAGTCGAATTTTTCCGGAAAAATCAATTCACTTCCTGAATTTAACCAGACAGATGAGCCGTCCGGTAGTTTGAAATTTAGCTTTTCTCCAAATTGGGTCACTTTGGTCAACAGGGGCGTATCCGGTTTTTCAGGAGCAACCACTACCGGCGGGTTAAGGGACATCCTGCTTAGCACAAAAATAGACATCAGTGTCAATACAAGAATGGCAGCTACTTTGGTCCACTGCCCCAAAAGGAGCCAAAAAAATGGATTTCTTTGCAAGGTGGCAACTTTACCTGAAGTCCCTGTCTCAGCTTTTTCAGTGGCCAGAATTTGCTGCAACACCTTGTATTTATTGGTATTTTCCAAGCCTGTTTGCTTTAGCTGCAACCCGACAATAATTTCCCTGGCCTTCTTTACTTGCTCTACTTTATCAGGATGGGCAAGCATCCAATTTTTCCAGTAAGTATCCAACTCCCCATTGGGCTTGCGAACCCAGCGAACAAACTCCGGATCTGTTAATAAAAGAAAAGTGATGTCCTTTTGCTTTTCCATGTTTTAAAGACTTTCATAGCTATAAGGCACAGGGAATGAAAATGACATCATAATTAGAAAAAAAAATCACGAAAATTTTATTTTGGGTATTCAAAAAAATACGTTTTCTACTTGCCGAACAATAGTTAAAGTGCCGATTTTAAGGTAGCAATGGCCTGATAGACAAGGTTTCTGGCGGATTTAACATGGGACAAACCCATTAATTCACTGATTTGGTGGTAAGGCAGGCTTTCAAAGTAAAAATAATAAAGGGCTTCTTTTTTTCTTCCTGATAGCTTTTCCAATGCCTGATTCAGCTGTAGCGCCTGTTCTTCATGAATTTGCTGATCTATCAATACCTGCTCATGAGAATAAATGATGAAGAAGGGCTCATGACCCAGGCATGCGATGGTCTTTTTGGATTTTCCCATTTCCCGGACCAACTTTCTTTTCAGGCATTTCATCAGGTAAAATTTGATGCAATTGGTATCTCCCAAACCTGCTCTTTTGAGCCTAATTTTAATAAAAACGTCCTGAATGCAGTCTTCCGTAAGCTGGGGCTGACCGGAAAGCCTGTACCCATAGTTAAAAAGTTGCTCGAAATGCTGTTCATAGATTTTGATAAAGGCAGTTTCACTGCCTTGCCTGAATTGGTTCCATAAGTCAGCGTCAGTCTCTTCTGAAACCGGTTTTGGCCTATGGAGGCCCAAATCTTTGTCCTCAGCTAGATCGGTATATTTTTTGGGTTTATTCATTTTAAACTTAAATGTAATCCATTATGTTAACAAATAAAAAAATAGGTACCATATACCCCTTCCGCCAATATCCATTAAGATGAATTAAATCACCTTTTATAAAAAATCTTGTTTTGGGTGCCCTTAAAAAAAAAATTGGATTTAAATTTACAGTAATTATTATCAACAAATTTTACAGCTAGTGATTCTACTACTTCTATTTCTAATGCATTGGTATTTCTCTTTGTTTTGTCAAAGTTTTTTCCTGCACCGATATGCAGCACACCAAATGTTTATCATGAGTAAATTCTGGGAAAAATTCTTTTACGTCTTTACCTGGATTGCTCAGGGTAGTTCGTATTTGTCTCCCAGGGCTTATGCCATCCTGCACCGGATGCACCATGCATACAGCGATACGCCTAATGATCCCCATAGCCCACACCATACAGAAAACCTGTTTACCATGATGTGGAAAACAAAAAAAATCTACAATGAACATTTCACATTCAAAGTAAAACCTGAAGAAAGGTTTTCCAAGGACGTTCCGGATTGGAATCGATTTGATCGATTTGCCGATACCATGGGCATAAGACTGGGCTGGGGATTGATTTACGTTTTAATTTACGTACTGTCCATCAGCGTTTTCGAATTGGCCGGCACCCATTGGTGGATGTATTTTTTATTGCCTATTCATTTCATGATGGGTCCTGTTCATGGTGCCATAGTCAATTGGAGTGGGCATAAATATGGTTATGCGAATTTTGACAATAACGACCATTCCAAAAACTCTATCTTTCTGGATTTCCTGATGCTTGGGGAATTGTTTCAAAACAATCACCACCGCCTTCCAAAACGAGTGAATTTTGCAGTCAAATGGTTTGAATTTGATCCAACCTATCCGCTTATCAAACTGCTGCATGCTTCAGGAATAATAAAAATGAAACCTGCTGCATAAAAAAAGGCTGCTGAAACCGGCAGCCTTTTCTATACTTGACCTGCAGAAAGGTAATTTTAATTATAAATACTTTTTTTTGAATAATTCCTACTAAAAAATATTTTTTTTAATAAATGTTTTGCAATTAAAAAACTAAATGGTTAAGTTCATGGAAAATCACCTACTTAATTAAAAATATGAGAGAGTTAACAAGAGCAGAAGAACAGATCATGCAGATTCTTTGGGACATTGAGAAAGGTTTTGTCAAGGATGTCCTGGAAAAAATGAGTGAGCCCAAACCAGCCTATAACACGGTATCGACGATTATACGGATATTGGAAAGGAAAGGTTTTGTCAAACACAATGCCTATGGAAAGTCTCATGAGTATTATCCCATTGTGTCGAAAGATGAATACAGGAGTTTCACCATAAACAACCTGCTTTCAGGTTATTTTAGTGGTTCTTTTGCCAAGTTGGCATCTTTTTTCGCAAAAGATGAAAAGCTTGATGTAAAGGCGGTGGAAAAAATCATGAACGAGGTGAAGGACGATGTCAAAGGCAAATAAAAAGAGTTGATTAAAAAAAGGGAGAATTTTTCAATTCTCCCTTTTTTTGTCCATCCTATGTTATTTTCAATCTGCAGTACCTATAGCGTGTACTTGAAAACCAATGGCCTTCAAAGCTTCCTTATCCAATAGGTTCCTTCCATCAAAAACATGGGCAGGTTTTAACATACCATCATAGATTTTTTGCCAATCATAGGTTTTAAACTCATCCCATTCCGTAAGAATAGCTACCGCATGTGAGCCCTCACAGACCTTGTAGGGATCTTTTCCAACCGTCAGGTTGGTTCTGTTCTCCTCAGGGCTTCGCGAACCGAGATAATCTAAATCAGAAAAAATCTGCTGTTTGTTCACCTTCGGATCATACACCTCAATATGGGATTGTTCATTCAAAAGGTGGTCGGCAACATAAATAGCAGCTGACTCTCTGGTATCATTGGTGTCTTTTTTAAAAGCCCAACCCAAAAAAGCAATTTTTTTCCCACTAACGGTATTGTACAGATTTCTGATGATTTTCTTAGCAAACCGTCTTTTCTGATGATCATTCATGATAATCACCTGTTCCCAATAGTCTGCTACTTCATGTAAGCCATAGGTCCTCGAAATATAGACCAGGTTCAAAATATCTTTTTGAAAGCAGGAGCCACCAAAACCTACGGAAGCCTTCAGAAATTTGGGACCAATGCGGGAATCGGTACCAATCGCTTTGGCTACTTCATTTACATCTGCTTCCGTATGTTCACAAAGCTCAGAAAGCGCATTGATGGAGGATACCCTTTGAGCCAAATAGGCGTTGGCTGTCAATTTTGACAATTCAGAAGACCAAACATTCGTGGTCAATATCCTCTCTTTGGGCACCCACCTCGCATACACATCTACAAGAGCCTGTATGGCTATTTTTCCCTCATCGGTCTGATCTCCCCCAATAAGTACCCGATCCGGGTCCATCAGATCGTCTACTGCTGTACCTTCAGCCAAAAATTCCGGGTTGGACAGGATTTGGAAATTCAACCCATTGCCTGTATGTGTTAAAATATCTTTCAGCGTACTGGCCGTACGGACGGGAAGGGTAGACTTCTCCACTACAATTTTATCTCCCTTGGCTACTCCTGCAATTTGACGGGCACACAATTCAATCCATTTCAGGTCAGCAGCCTGACCTTTCCCTTCCCCATAGGTTTTTGTAGGCGTATTGACAGAAATAAAAATCATTTCGGCTTCATCTATGGCCTTATCCACATCAGTAGAAAAGAATAGATTTCGTCCGCGAGCCTCCGCTACTACAGCAGACAAGCCTGGCTCATAAACCGGAATATTTTCTACATTCTCATCGTTCCAAGCTGCAATTCGGGCTTCATTGATGTCTACTACGGTAACCTTTATGTCAGGACATTTCCTGGCAATCACAGCCATGGTTGGGCCTCCAACATAGCCGGCACCTATACAACATATATTCTGAATTTTCATTTTTTATGGTTTAAAAACAGTAGATTACTAGATAATAAGACAAAATTAAGGGGAATAAAAATAAATCATTGGCCTAAAACCGGACTAGTTTTATTTAAGATTTCAAAAATAAACCATTAAGACGATTATCAAAAACAAACCCTACTTTTTGATTGGATTGGAAAGTAAAAAATTCCCCTTTCATCAAAACCATATACAATTAAAATCCGGTCAATAGGCCACTGCGTGGGTTTTTTTGCCGAACAAGGTCAAGAATATGATTTTGATGTCAAGCCAAAAAGACCAGTTTTCCAAATACCAAAGGTCGTGCAGGGTCCGCTCTTTTTTCTGCTCAAAGGTCTCTGTTGGTCCTCTCCAGCCATTGACCTGGGCCCAACCAGTTATCCCTGGCTTCAGGTAATGTCTTACCTTATAATTATTAATTGCTTTCTGAAATTCTCCTTCTAAAAATTCACGGTGTGGACGAGGGCCTACCACAGACATATCCCCAATAAGTACGTTTATAAACTGCGGAAGCTCGTCAAGGCTATACTTCCTGAGGATCTTACCCAAAGGAGTAATGCGGGGATCGTTTTTTATGGTAGATTGAATCCCATTGTTTACACTGTCATTTTGAAACATCGACCTGAATTTGTAGACTTTGAAAGGTTTTCCATATTGGCCAATCCGCTTGGGACAATAAAATACAGGTCCCCTGCTTTCAAATTTAATAGCCAAAGCCAAAGCTACAAATAAAGGAAATAGAAAAAACAACACCAGAAGAGAAAAGAGAATATCAAATGTCCTTTTCAGCCAGGAAAGGTATAATTGATCAAGGGAAAGTTGACGAACATTTAACAACAAATTGTCCCCATACATTGAAAATTTATAAGACGAACCTATAAGGGCCTGATAATCGGGCAGGTACCTAACTCTCAGGCCATAAAAGTCAGCAATCATAATGACACTTTTCGTAATGTCTACGTTATCATGTGGTATGGCTATAATGAGCTCATGCACCTTATTATTCCTGATAAAATCATCCAGGTGGCCCAGATTACCCAATACCTGCAGGTCTGAAGGAGCTACACCAGGGCAGGCGTGTATATAACCTTTTACCTTATGCCCAAAATCAATATTCTCTGTGTAATAATTTCCAATTTTTCTGGCCGTCTCACCAGTACCTACAATGATTATATGGCGTAGGTTTTTACCTCTTTTCCGATAGGCTTTTACGGCATTCAATACCAGAAAATTATTAAGCAAGCCCAATAGAGAAAAGCAAGCCAAAAATATAAAAGCCATTTCCCTGGCATAAACCGGAAAATTAAACAACAAAAACACCATGGCCATTAGGGCTGAAAAAATAAAAAGGCTCTTGCAATAATTGATAAACCGCAAGTAGTGCCGGTTGTGCAGGTGGATGAAATATAACCGTTGAACAAATGCTATCGTCAACCAAAAAACCAGGTAGAGTCCCAATACCTGATAATCATCGCGGGCAATGGGACCAGCTACAAAAAACTTTCTTACTGACAGGAACACCACCGCCAAAGTAAAAATATCAGTGATTTTGTATAACAATGAAAGCTTTTGATCTGATTTAATCATTTTCCAAACCTGGGTTTAAAAATTACCTGCCTTTTGGGTTTAGTACAAATATCAGGTAAAAGAGAAGGCAAATTTATTATAAAAATTTAATTTTTAATCATAATTAAAAATTTTTTCTTCAAAATGGGATTAATCAAAAATGGAATCGTGAAAAAAACTAAAGGATTATTAAGTCACTTTCTACCAGTAAAATTGATGGACTTGAAACATGATGCGGCTGCTCATTTTGAAACCATTTACAGAGAAAAAAGAAAAAAAATCACAATAATTTTTAATCCAATGCACATCCGCATTATTTCCTAATCTCATAAACAGCTAACAATGAACCTTTTTCAATCTTCTAAGCTTTACCCTCCCGCCTTTATCCGGGGAATTAATCAAAAGTACCCTTTATTCCTCTTTCAAAAACAAAATGATTTGCTATATTTATTTAATAAAAAAATACTCATCTTTTCAGGTTGTCATGACCAAATCCGACCAACAACTAGCCTTTCTCTATTTCGCAGTAGACTTATTTCTTTTAATAGGATGCTTTTTAACCAGTCAATTTTTCTTTGGGCCAACCGTTTTTCCAGGCAGGTTGGAATGGGTTGTTTTGTTATCCATCATGGTACTTTGGATAGGAATAGGCTATTTCAGAAGGCTTTATTTTATCCACCTGCATAACAGCATCAGGTACCGGCTCGTCAACTACATCAAATCATATTTTATTCTTTTAGGTATCATTTCAATAGCCTATCTGGTCACCCGTGTTTATGATAAAGACAGAAACCTGGTAATGGCATTTGTTATCGGGTTTCCGGTAATCAGTCTTCTGGTAAATATTTTTCTAATCAAGCTCATCAGTAATTTGAGACGAAAAGGTATCAATATCAGAAATACCATCATCATAGGTGTGGGGCAAGTAGCCGCAAAAATGGACCATTATTTTAAATCAAATCCGGATTTGGGATATGCTATTTCAGGTTTTGTTTATGCAGATGATGAAAAGGTCACTGTACCAGAAAAAAAAATCATTGGAAATTTATCTCAAATCCACCACCTGATAGAATTCTATCAGGTAGATGAAGTCATCATAGCCCTCCCCTACCACTCTTCATCAAAAATTAAAATTGCCATAAAAGCAGCTGATTATCATGGCATCAGGGTAAAATATGTACCGGATTATTATGGGCTTTTTGGTGGGCCATTTAAAATTACCAGGTATGGGGAATTGGATGTACTCAATGTCCGACAGATATCGCTGGATGAAATTTATGCCTCTTTTTTTAAAAGGGTTTTTGATATTTTTTTCTCTCTGGGAGTGATGGTTTTACTTTCTCCACTTTTTTTATGGATCGCTTTCAAAATCCAGCAAGAAAGCCCAGGCCCTATATTCTATAAACCTATTAGGGTGGGGCGCTCCGGGAAAGCCATCAAAGTCTATAAATTTCGTTCCATGGTACACTGCGATGACCAGAAGAATGGTACCCAATCAACTGTAGCCAAAGACCCCAGAATCACAAAAATTGGTCGGTTTTTGAGAAAATACAGCCTGGACGAACTGCCCCAGTTTTACAATGTATTAAAGGGAGATATGTCAGTGGTTGGCCCAAGGCCACACAGAAGTTACCTGAACCAAAAAATGCAGGAAGAAGTAAGCGGTTATATGATACGCCATTACCTGAAACCCGGAATTACCGGCTGGGCTCAGGTAAATGGATGGAGAGGGCCTACTGAAACGGAAGAACAACGAAAAGAAAGAACCAAACACGATCTCTGGTACCTCGAAAATTGGAGCATCTGGTTGGATTTTAAAATCATCTGGCTTACCATTTTTGGAAAAAAAACCCATCAAAAAGCATTCTAACCCGAATTGTATTTTTAAAATTTGGACAACTTGGGGTACTCATCCCTAATATAAAACAAAGGGAATTTTTCCTATAAATGGAACCGCTTAAACCTAAGCTTCACCTTAATTTTAAGGTTGGACAAATCCCCTTAGAAAGTACGGTTGATCCGATCTGCCACTTCTGTTTTACTTTCAGATAAAAACCCACCTGCCTTCAACCCCAAATATGCATTGGCCTATCTATTACGATTCCTGATCCATAGTCTGGGTTCAACAATATACTTTTTTCAGTAGGGATACCCAACTCGGGTCCGGCAACTTCATGTATGAGTGAAAGCCATCACTTTTATCCTATGGCCTGCTTACCGAATACAGGAAGTCATTGAAGCCTGACCATTAAACTTTCCCAAACCTTCCGCAAATAATCTCCTTTTACAGACACAACAAAAAAAAGAGGAATCCATTCAGGATTCCTCTTTTTTAATCTAGTCAAATAAGCAAGCACTAGTGCACTACAATCAACCTTTGCATGTCCCTGGCGCCGGTATGGGTGACGGTACTTACGAAGTACACTCCAGCGGCCAGATCATTTACTGGTATTTCATAGGTTTTACTGCTAATCTCATCTCCCGGCTCGTAAATGTCTACCAGCCTTCCTCGAAGATCAAAGATCCTTACTTCAGCAATTCGCTCGGTTTCATGATCAATACTTAAGTTTACAAAAGTAGAAGCTGGATTAGGATACATCCTGATATCAAGTGGACTCTCCTCCGCCTCTTCTGCCTCCAGGTCAGCCAGTTCATTCCAAACCGATATTGAAATGGTTTCAGTAAGTAGTGGTATACCAAATTTACTGATGCGCACCTCCACTTCATAGTCTCCTGCCTCTGCAAATGTATGCTTAGGATTCTTTTCCTTGGAAACATTGCCATCTCCGAAGTTCCAATAGTAACTGAGTTCAGGGTCGGCTGTTCCCAGTAAATCTCCGGAGAAACTTACCAATAAAGGACCTTCTCCTTCCATGGGGCTGGCTACCAGCATTGGTGTGCTGACTGCTTTTACCCTGGCTCCGGCAGAACTGAATCCTTCAATGGCCAAACCGGAAAGCGTTGGTCTGTTGGCAGAGACTGGGAAATCAAGATTCAATTCCCCATCGCTTACCACTATGTTCTCAAAGGTAAGTTTAACAGGATTGTTTTCTGATTCAAGGAACAAGTCCAGGTCATCTTTCACCAATTCACCCTCGATCAGGATATCAAACACCCTGTTACCGGCACCACCTTCAAAGAACAGCTCATTGTGGTAGGTACTTACGGTGTATGTACCATTCGGCACCGAAACAGCCAGGCTCAACGGCAGCAGCCCATCATCAGAACCTCTCTCAGACTGATAAAGCGGTTCTTCGCTGGCAGCTGTATTGGTAAACGTATGGTCCGAATCGTAGTATTCCGGAAGATTAATATCTCCTTTAAAGGTCTTTCCTTCGAAACTTACATCATCCGCACTTCCTGTATTCAGGTAGAGGGTAAAATCCGGATCATTCTGCTGACCAATAATCTCAAAGGCTGACAATTTAGGCTGATCTGCTCCTCCCAGTGAGGACAATGAGGTGAAGTTCATGTTCAACTCTCCATCGGTCACTTCTACTTCAAAGGTTTCTATCAATAAGGTCTCCGGTCCTACCTCCGCATTGATGTCCAGGTCATCCAGTACCAGCTCTCCTTCAAGGGTCACATCAAAGGCCCTGTTGCGCGTTCCTTCGGGTCCTCCTCCGGTAGCTCCCCAGTAGATCTCTGCAAAGTGCAGGGTCACCTGGTAAGTACCATTCGGTACAGGTACTGCATAATCAAATACCTTCGGCGGAGAACTTCGCTCTGACTGGTACAAGGCAGGTACTTCCGCATTGCTGTTGGTGTAAGCCTTACCTTCAATGAAGTAGGTGTCGGCCACAAAATCCCTGCCTTCATGGCTCAAGGCCGGACCTCCGGCATTTACACGGAGTTCGAACGATGGGTCATCCGGGATGACTACAGGCTCCTCTACTTCTATTTCAAGGACTGCCGTATCTGTAATTCCCGCCTCATCGGTTACCGTCAGGCTCACTTCAAAGGTGCCGGCACTGGTAAAGGTATGGACCGGATTGGCTGCTGTGGAGGTATCTCCCGTGCCGAAGTCCCAGAGGTAGCTGACAGCACCTTCAGCATCACTGCTGTCATCACCTGTAAAGTTCACCGTCAGCGGAGAGACTCCGGAACTTGCCGAAGCCGTGGCAATGGCCACCGGAGCTTCGTTTTCCTGCTCACCTACGATTTCAAAAGCTGACAACTTAGGTTGATTTGATCCGCCCACTGAGGACAGGGAAGAGAAGTTCATGTTTAACTCCCCGTCTGTTACCTCCACTTCAAAGGTTTTCGTTAATGGAGTCTGTGGTCCTACCTCCTCGTTGATATTGAGGTTATCCAATACCAGCACTCCTTCAAGGTTTACATCGAATACCCGCTTACCGGCACTTTGATCTGTTCCTCCATTGGCTCCCCAGTAGATCTCTGCAAAGTGCAGGGTCACCTGGTAAGTACCATCCGGTACAGGTACTGCGTAATCAAACACCTGCGGGGAAGAGCTTCGCTCTGTCTGGTACAAGGCAGGTACTTCCGCATTGCTATTGGTGTAGGATTTGCCATCGATGAAATAAATATCGGCTTCAAAATCCCTTCCTTCATGACTCAATGCAGGCCCTCCGGCATTTACCCTTAGCTCGAACGATGGGTCATCCGGGATGACTACAGGCTCCTCTACTTCTATTTCAAGGACTGCCGTATCTGTCATTCCCGCCTCATCGGTTACCGTCAGGCTCACTTCAAAGGTGCCGGCACTGGTAAAGGTATAGACCGGATTGGCTGCTGTGGAGGTATCTCCCGTGCCAAAGTCCCAGAGGTAGCTGACAGCACCTTCAGCATCACTGCTGTCATCACCTGTAAAGTTCACCGTCAGCGGAGAGACTCCGGAACTTGCCGAAGCCGTGGCAACGGCCACCGGAGCTTCGTTCTCCTGCTCTCCTACGATTTCAAAAGCTGACAACTTAGGTTGATTTGATCCGCCCACTGAGGACAGGGAAGAGAAGTTCATGTTTAACTCCCCGTCTGTTACCTCCACTTCAAAGGTTTTCGTTAAGGGAGTCTGGGGTCCTACCTCCTCGTTGATATTGAGGTTATCCAATACCAGCACTCCTTCAAGGTTTACATCGAATACCCGCTTACCGGCACTTTGATCTGCTCCTCCATTGGCACCCCAGTAGATCTCTGCAAAGTGCAGGGTCACCTGGTAAGTACCATCCGGTACAGGTACTGCATAATCAAACACCTGCGGGGAAGAGCTTCGCTCTGTCTGGTACAAGGCAGGTACTTCCGCATTGCTATTGGTGTAGGATTTGCCATCGATGAAATACGTATCGGCTTCAAAATCCCTTCCTTCATGACTCATTGCAGGCCCTCCGGCATTTACCCTTAGCTCGAACGATGGGTCATCCGGGACGCCAACCACTGAACCAACTGTTATTTGTATGTCATCAGTATCTTCCAACCCGAATGCATCTGTCACTTTCAGGCTTACCAGATAGGTACCTTCCTGATTGAACGTAAAGGTTGGATTGGGCTGTGTAGAGGTAAATCCATTACCAAAATCCCATTGGTAACTAACCGGTCCCTCGGCATCACTGCTTCCATCTCCTGTAAAGTTTACCGTCAGAGGCAAACTTCCTGAAGTTACATTGGCGCTTGCCACAGCAACCGGTGCCTGATTGGCAATTACGGTAATACTCAGTGTGGCCGTATTCGTTTCGCCCGCATCATCGCTTACCGTTAGGGTCACTTCATAATCACCAGCAGACTCAAAGGTGTAAGTCGGGTTGGCTTCAGTTGAGGTGATTCCCGTTCCAAAGTCCCATTCATAACTCACTTCGCCTTCTGCATCACTGCTATTCTCTCCGGTAAAGTTAACCTCCAATGGCGCAGCACCAGAGTTCACATCTGCTTCTGCTACAGCTACAGGAGCCTCATTGGCTGTCACTACTATGTTCAGTGTGGCCGTATGGGTAGCACCCAACTCATCGGTTACCGTCAGCGTTACTTCGTAATCTCCTGCTGACTCGAAAGTATAAGTCGGATTGGCTTCGGTAGAGGTAATTCCCGTTCCAAAGTCCCATTCATAACTTACATCTCCTTCCGCATCGCTGCTGCTTTCTCCGGTAAAGTTGACCGTCAATGGCGCAAAACCTTCAGTCACATCTGCTTCTGCTACAGCTACTGGAGGCTCATTGGCCGCAACAGCGATATCCAGCGTGGAAGTGTTGGTGCTTCCCAATTCATCGGTAACCGTTAGCGTCACTTCGTAATCACCAGCAGACTCAAAGGTGTAAGTCGGGTTGGCTTCAGTAGAGGTGATTCCCGTTCCAAAGTCCCATTCATAACTTACATCGCCTTCTGCATCGCTGCTGTTTTCTCCGGTAAAGTTGACCGTCAATGGCGCAAAACCTGAGCTCACATCTGCTTCTGCTACAGCTAAAGGAGGCTCATTGGCCGCAACAGCGATATCCAGCGTGGAAGTGTTGGTGCTTCCCAATTCATCGGTAACCGTCAGCGTCACTTCGTAATCTCCTGCTGACTCGAAAGTAGAAGTCGGATTGGCTTCGGTAGAGGTGATTCCCGTTCCAAAGTCCCATTCATAACTTACATCTCCTTCTGCATCGCTGCTGTTTTCTCCGGTAAAGTTGACCGTCAATGGTGCAAAACCTGAGCTCACATCTGCTTCTGCTACAGCTACTGGAGGCTCGTTGGCCGAGGTAGCACCTTCTATGGCAATACCAGAAATACTTGGTCGGTTGGCACTTGGATCCAATGTGATCTCCAATAAGCCATCCGTGACTTCAATATCCGGGAAAGTCAATTTTACCGGCTCATTTCCAGATTCCAGGAAGAGGTCCAGGTCATCTTTCACCAGCTGGCCTTCCATCAGGATATCAAATACCCTGCTTCCGGCGCTACCGCTTACTACTTTACCAAAATACAATTCATTATGGTACGTGCTGACGGAATAGGTACCGTTTGGAACTGCTACACTCAAGGTCAATGGTGCCAGGTTGGCTCCGGATCCTCTTTCTGTTTGGAACAGGGCATCTGTACTTGCCGCTACATTGGTGTAAGTATGATCTGTATCATAATAGATTGGGAGGTTTACATCCCCAACAAAGGTTTTACCTTCATAGCTTACATCTTCCGTTCCACCTGTATTCAGGTACAAGGAGAAGTCGGGAACAACCGGCTCTTCAGCAATACTTATTATTTCAAATGCTGCCAATTTGGGTTGATCTGTTCCACCGTCTTCAGAAAGGGCAGAGAAATCCATGTTCAATTCCCCGTCGGTCACCTCTACTTCATAAGTTCGTGTAGTGGGTGTCTGAGGTCCTACTTCCGCATTGATATCGAAATTATCCAGCAACAGCTCTCCTTCGATGCTTACGTCAAAGACCCGCTGGCCAGCCGTTCCACTTCCACCGCCACCGGTAGCACCATGAAAGATCTCTGCAAAATGCAGGATGACTTCATAGGTTCCATTGGCTACCGGTACATTATAACCAAATACTTTTGGTGTAGAGCTACGCTCGGTCTGGTACAAGGCGGGTACGGAAGCACTGGTATTGGAATAAGTTTTTCCACCCTCAAAATAATTGTCAGCTTCAAACACATTTCCTTCAAAGGTCAGTTCCGGACCACCTGCGTTCACCCTGATTTCCAGGGATGGCTGCTGGCCGGGATCATTAACGACCACCTGAATCTGTTGTACATCTTCATTTCCACTTCCATCTGTAACCGTCAGGGTTACATCGTATGTTCCCGGTTCTGTAAAGGTGTAGTCAGGATTTGCTTCGGTAGAAGTGTCTCCATTTCCAAAATCCCACAAGTAAGTCACATCACCCTGGTCATCACTGCTATCATCCCCACTAAAAGCCACGGTGAGTGGTGCATCTCCTGTGGTTACACTGGCATCAGGTACAGCTACAGGAGGTAAATTTTCCTGCACTTCGATCTGAAGGGTAGCCTCATCTGTTGCTCCGTTATCATCGGTGATAGTCAGTGTTACCGTATAACTTCCCGGCGCAGTAAAGGTATGTGCAGGACTAACCGTTGTGGCTGTGTTGTCATCATCAAAATCCCAGAGGTATTCCACTATATTGGTATTGGATTCGGATTGGGTACCATCAAACTGTACTGTCAATGGTGCCAGCCCTTGCTGAACATCAGCATCAGCTACCGCAAGTGGTCCTTCCAGATCCACCACCTCAATCAATTGTGTGGCCGAACTTTCCAGTCCACGGTCATCGGTCAGGGTAAGTTCTACAGTAAATTCTCCAATGCTGTTAAACACATGCGTTGGATTGGGATCTTCAGAACCGTTTCCATCTCCAAAGTCCCAGGCATAGCTTACAATCTCGCCTTCGTCGGTAGAATTCTCACTGCTGAACGCCACCGTTAGGGGCACCCTGCCTTCTGTTACATCCGCATCCAATACTACCACAGGTGCCTTGTTGATGATCAAATTCATTTCAGCATCTGCGGTAAGGCCATTCAGGTCTGTTGCCGTGATTACCAGATTGTAATTATTTTCTTCGTCATCCGGTACTGTTCCTGACAATACTCCCTGGGAATTGATGGTCAACCAGCCTGGGGCTGCTGCTCCACCAGAAAGTGCTACAGCATATTCCAGTTTGTTTCCAGGGTAGCCTTTATCAAAAGAACCTGAAAGATCTGTGCTGAAGGAATCTCCAATATCTACCAGATAATCCTCAATGGCTTCCGCTGTGGGTTCAGCTTCAGGCCTGATGTTGATAAAGTAGAAGGTATTGTCATTCCAGTCGCAATTGGCAGAACCTGCCCCGCAACCATTCTGCACAAAATCCTGAAGGACGATGTATTCATTCGGTATGATGTTACCATCACTGTCAATCGCCTTGTAAATTCTCAGCCCCAGTAAATCCGGCCGATCACCATTGATGTTATTGCCTCCACTGGAGAGGTAACCGGCAACCGAAATACGGAAGGCCTGATTGATACTATTGGCTACATCAAAGTTTATGGTTTCGTTATCACCTGCTTTTGGCAGTAAGGTTTGGTACCAGTCAGCCTGATGGCTAAAGCTCATGCCACCAACTGTACCGGTCCCGTTTACTTCTACCAAACGGGATCCATTACTGGAAGGTCCTCCGTGAAGGGCAGACAATTGTATGCCAATTACCGGTTTGGTAGGATCTGCCTGTACAAAGTTATCGGACAGAATCATGTCCCCTTCGTAACCTGCATCAATATTTGCAGGATCCGGGTAGTTGGAACTTGGCCTGTAAGATATGTTATTTGGCGGATCTATGGTGCCTTCATCATTTACAATGCTCAACATGCTGGTTTTGAAACCAAAGGAATCAAATACCTGCTGGGCATCGATTTCTTTTCCACCTTCCGGTACCGGTACATATCCACCATGCAGGGTCGCTACAGCCTTGATGCCATTGTCAGCATTACTGACAATTTCAATGCTCTCCTTCATCATGGTGGTGTTGTTGCCGTTTACACCAATAAATGTCAGGGACAGGTCTCTTGATTCTCCTGGCTGAATAACCAAAGGCAAGGTAGTAGACGCTATTCCCTGAGGCACAATATTGTAAATGAAACGGTTTTCATCTGAAATATTGATCTCATCTATCACCAATGGCTCGGTTCCGGTATTGTTCAGTCTCATGACGTTGCCATCGTGGAACCTTGCTCCTGTAGAACCGGTATTTTCAATCCTGTAGAAGGTAAAGTAATCTTCTGCAGGGAAGCCCCTGTCCGTACCCGGTACTTTGGTCATGTTTTCCAGCTCCACCAGGGCACCGGAAGGCTCTTCTATAATAAAGGAATAATTTCTGGAAGTCACATTGCCATTGCCGTCCTCAGCTTCTATCAATATTTGATAATCCCCGGCTTCACTCAGTTCAATAGCTGACTCATAATCTATGAAAGATCCTCCGTCTATGCTGTACTCCAGCCTTACAATTTCTCCACTTTCGCTTTGATCAGCAGCCTCTACAGCGATGGACAAAGGTCCCCTGTAGACACCTTCTTCTGCTTCAAGTCCATCGAATACGGCACTCAAAGTTGGTGGAAGCGCCGCCGTATTGATCGGTGCGATGCGTATGTAATTCGGCTTGGCATTGACGCCTGCTGCAGCCAGGCTCAACCTTAGCTTTCCTTCAGTCACCTCAACCAACTCGGTATTTTCAAAGAATACCAGATTCTCAGGATTATTATTTTCCTGGTCGAAGTCTACCACCCGGACACCATTTACATCCAATGCATGGTAACTGTCCGTGAAATCCGGATCACCCACACTGATGTTTACATTGTACAATCCATTGGGTAGATCCACCAGCCAATCCCTCTGCGGATAGGTAGCGGTGGTCCTGTGACCGATGATGGTAAAGGTATTCAGCAAGGGATCTTCATCCGCAGCCGTGTTTCGGTTTCTACCATTGACACTGGCATCTGCCGGCGTATCGGATCCCGGATTCACCCAACCGAAATTCAGTTGTCCCAAATCGGTAGTCTGTAATCCGTAAGGCGCACCCAGGTCATCAATATATCCCTCAGGAGATACTGACACCTGCTCTGGTGTCTGGAAGTTGAACTGATACACATATACGGCTTCCTGGGTGATGTTCACCCGAAGTTCAAGCACCGCCTCTACATAATTGGAGGCCTCTGCTGTAAGCGTAACCGTATAGTTTCCTATGGCCAGGCCGGCCTTGTCAAAGTTGATTTCAAATGGGGTACCCAATTCGAAAGTCTCCGGCAAGGTAAGCCTTGGATCTGAACTGCTAAGGCTAACTTCCCCGGCAGTCAATCCACCATTGGCATTCAGGGTAATTTCCTGAGTAATTGGATCACTGTCATTGACTGTACCGTTTAAGCTCAATACTTCCGGATCAAAATTCAAGCGCAAGGTACCATCCTCGAAAGGAATGACATTGTCTATGACAAACATGTAATCCTGGTAATCACCGTTAGAAGCATCTTCAAAATTGATCAGGTAACTGTTTTCCACCAGGTTGCCTTCCCTGTCTTTTACAGGGTAAGTCCTCACCCTTCTTTCAACTCCGTCAGTATTCAAATCATCCTCGGTGTAATTGGTTCTGCCAAATACATTTGATGTTACGTAAACACCAAACACTGCTCCTTGAGGATCAAAGTTATCTGTTCCCTCAGAGATATCCGGATAGAGGGTCTGGTGCTGTCCAAAGACACCGGACATCACACCTACCTCATTCAGGGCAACCGCTTCATCTCTGGTGTACCAGCCAAAAGGTATTCCTTCATTTGGAGAGTACCTGCCCACAGGTATGATATTTACCTGACCAGGACCGGCTTTCACCCATTGTTGTACCAGCACTTCCTCCCCTTTTAGTACAGGTTGTGTACCATCGGACAGACTGGTCCATCCCACATCAATGCCTATTCCCAATGCATCTACCACATCCTGTAGAGGAGGCTCGTTTCCACCTTCATAGCCTGTTTTCTTCAAGGCATGCAGGCCTACTTCAAATACCGGCTGATCCGGATTATCAGTAGCAATTTCCAATACTGCCTCCTGGTAACCCAGGTTACTGGTATTGAGATCCGGAGCGTAGGTCACATTGTAAGTGACATCCTCTCCGGGCGCAAGTGAAATGCTGCCTGAAGGACTCACTTCATCGTACTGATCTGCAAATGGACCGGCTACCGTTACTCCAGTGATGGTCACGCTTTCGTTGCCTTCATTGGTCACGAGTACAGTCTTGCTCTGGGATTGATCACCAGCCGTATTGTTGGTGGTTTCAAATAGCAGCTCCTCAGGTTCTGCCACCAATTCTGGTTTCAAGCTGGCCGGAATAGCCGCCCGCAATAAGGTCAGTCTGGGTATACCATTGTTATCCCTGTCGTATTCAGAAATATAAATGTTTCCTGTTTTGGGGTCTTCTACCAAATCCAAGGGATCATCAAATCCCCGCAAACCGGGAATCTGGTTGTACACCTCACCGATGTTACCATTGTTGTTTGGCTCCATCACGAATATATCATCCTGTCCACTGAATCTTACTACCATCAACAGTCCCTGCAGCTTGCCTTCGAAGGCATCACTCTTGTACTCAATCACCCCGTTAGGAGACTTGTTGTTTCCAAAGTCGTAGGCTGGGGTTCTGTAGTTTGGATCCGGTCCTAATGTAGAAGGATATTTGGCCACATCCCTGTAAGGTTCGGTCTCCTGACCTGGCACACCACTGTATGGCAAGCCACCATGGTTCAGGATAAATTCTCCCCTGTAAGGGTTGGGGTGGCCATGATAACTGCCTCCCTGGGTTTTGAACAGCCAATCCTTCTGCGTTTCACCACCTACAAGGGCGGGTGCATCCGGAATACTGGTCAATCCGTCAATTCTCCTGGCCAGGGAATAATCTTCGGTAGATGGAGAATTCGGCGAATTGTTATTGTTGCCGGCAGTTCCATTGGTTGGTACATATAGCCAGCCATTGGAGTGCCAGATCAAATCGTACGCATTTCGGATACCTGTGGCAAAAATGGTCACTGGCGAATCTGCAGAATAAGGGTTATAGGTAGATCCATCCCCCATCAACAGTCCGTTTGCCGGAGCGGCATTGATTACTGCGATATCATCCGTGGTGTACACACTTAGCGGCAGGTTAGCCGGTAATTTATTCAGGTCTACCTTCAGCACTGCGGCTGCAAGTAATCTTTCCGGACGGTTGTTCCATGCCGGATCGGGTGCTCCTCCTGCCGAATTGCTTCCCTGAGCGATGTACAGCATGCCGCTTTCATCGAAAGTGACGCTATTGGTCAGGTGATCTTTGGTAGATCTTGGCAAATGAATGACCAGATCCTGTACGGTGGAAAGATCCGGACCGGACAATCTGGTAAGCTTGCCATCCCAGGCAGGGCCATTCGACAGCGAAGCTGCACTATGGGTTACATAAGCGATCAGGTTGTCCGCAGTAGATGCCGGATCAAATGTCAATCCAATGATCAACCTGTCGTCTCCTGCATTGACTCCGGTCTCCGGATGTGGAGAGCCACTTAGCGCTGGTGTCAATACTTCCAGATTGCTTAAGGTTCCATCTGCTTCTATATCCCATCTGAAGATCTCTCCGTCTCCCTGGAAGTCACCTACGGTACTGGCATATAACTTGCCATCAGGACCGATGACCAGGCTGGAGAACCTTTCATTGGTGGTTCCATCTCCCAATTCGGTACCGCCCTGAACAGCCGTAAAGGCCACTCCTTCCAGATCTCTTACCGGTACGGGCAAATCATCCTCTGATCCGGTTGTAAACCTGGATTCAAAGGTATTGAAGGTCAGCCTGTCGGAAAGGTCTCCCAGTCGGTTGGCTTCTACACCGGTAATACGGAACACATAAGTGGTGTTTTCCTTCAGCTGGTCTGAAGGCGTCAGGGTAATGGCATCGCCTCCCGCTGTATCGTTGGAATTGCTAGGCACCATTACCTCTCCATCTTCGGTCAACTCATACAAGTTCACATTTCCGGCGAGGGTAGCCTTGTCCAGCTCGTATCCATCCGGTGTGATGACCTCCACGTTGACTTGCAGGTCATTCAGAGATACGTTGTTGGCGTTATTCGCAGGGGTCACATTGGTGAATACCGGAATATCAGAACCTGAGGTTTGAACAATTTCCAAGGCATGGATTTTAGTATTAAATCCACCCTCGGCATCGATGGTCAATCTTCCATCCAACACATTCACGGTAACCGTTGCACTGGTCATCCTGCTGGGATCACCGTCAGCTCCTGTGGGCACGAAATCACTTACTGCATTCACACCTTCTACATTGATGGTATGTGACGGGATGGTTCCTTCCTGTCCGTCCACTTCCGGATCACCTACACCTATGGTTACTTCGTAGGTACCATTTGGTACCTCCATTTCCCATATACCCTCGGTATTTACACCGTTTGTTCCACCTACAGCACCATACTGCATGTGGATTATGGTGTTTTGAAGCAGGCTTACTCCTGGCAAATCCCTGTTTCGGGTATTGTCAGCCAGATTGAGTCCGGATTGACCATTGGTGGTCAACCAGCCATAAGTCCTGCCTTCTCCACGGTCACCATAAGGAGCACCACTATCCCGGATATATCCTGCCGGAATGTCATCGATCGGTCTGGAGAAGTTGATCCTGACCGGATCAAAATCCGTCTCAGGCAATTGGTCTGGCGTGACAGAGAATTCACTAAAGGTGTAATTCACTTCGGCAACCTCTTCCCTTCGTTTGCTGGCAAAAATACCGGCAAAAGTAAGGTCATTATGCGCAGGGTTACCATTCAGGTAAACCGCTGGAAGCGCTACTGAACCCAATTCAACCTCTGCTCCTCCATTGAGGCTATAGTAACCGGTAAGCAGGTTGTTTTCTACATCAACATACAATCGCAAGGTGACCGCACTGCTATGAATGGCCGAAACACCGTTTGCCTGTATATTATTCGCAACGTCTGCT
Organism: Cyclobacterium sp. SYSU L10401; assembly: GCF_010993705.1. Classification (GTDB taxonomy): domain Bacteria; phylum Bacteroidota; class Bacteroidia; order Cytophagales; family Cyclobacteriaceae; genus Cyclobacterium. Next base: position 234,240 of record NZ_WOFO01000004.1, read on the forward strand.
GGAGCCAATCCATTGATCTCTCTCAGAATCTCTACTTTTCCACCATTGGCTACAACCAGTTTTACAAAGTTGTCTTCATTCAATCCAAACCAAATTCCTGCTTGTTCGGAATTATCGGACCCATCACTGTAAGGGTTTAAAATGGTAGTACGAATACTGAAATTACCTTGTCCGTCAGCATCCATTCCTACACCAAGTGTATTGATTTGGGAATTAACCTCGGTACTGGTAGTATTCGTGCTGCCGTTGGTTCTGTAGGCGATTCCGTTTGCGGCATTTACCTCCAGATTTCCTCCTGTCAGGTTGAGTCTTCCAGGTTCGTATCCAGGTACATTCGGATAAGCCACCGGTCCATCTATTTCCAGACGGGCAGAAGGGTTGTCTGCCATGGTAAAGCCGGTACTGCCCAATCCACCTTCGTCTCCGCTAAACTGCAGACTAAATGGTAAGCCAACTTCCAGCTCATCACAATCCAGCAAACTAATAGGCGAGCATCCTGTGGTTTCTCCATCAAATGGCCTCACATTTCTTGCAATGACCACAATGTCCTGGTAATCAAATCCACTGATATGTTCTTCTGTGGCAATGACATAGGCATTGGACTCTCCTGGCAGGGCATATACCCTGATATGGTGAGGAATGGCTCCGCTAAAGGTATTCAGGGCATCTTCACTGTACAGGAATCGATTTCCGAAGAATGGCCAACGGTTATAGAAGCCAAAGCTGCCCGTTCCGGGATCAAAGGAAGTATCCCCATTGATAACCGGATTAAGGGTTTGTCCATTTCCTTCTATGGAATTCTGTGCAGTGAAAAGTTCCTGCGTGGATCCACCGTCCGTACTGTTGTACCAGCCAAAGCCTACTATGGGATTGTCATCTTGCGGGCCAAATATGCCCAGTACCTCAATTTCTACCGGTGCATCTGTTGCCCGCTGGAAAAACTGGATATCCAGTTCCTCACCCAACAGGTTATTGTAAGACTGTCCGGCAGGCAGGTTGATCACATTGGTAGCCGGATCGGTATCTCCTACATCGATCAGACCCTGTCCCAGCTGGGTATCCAGAATCCATTGCAGGGAAGGCTCATTGCTTCCTCCGTTACCTGTTTTACCCAATCCACTTAAACTGATCTGAACAGGATCTGCCCCATTCCCGGAAAGGGTAAGCTGGGCAAATTTTGGTCCGTTAGTAGTGGGGTCAAAGGTTACGGTAAAGGAAGAGGAGTTTTGTGAAGCTACTGAGGTGGGAAGTCCGGAAACAGCGAATTGATCGCTGTGGGTGCCGGTGATTTCGGCAGTAATTCCCTCCAGAGGGGCATTGCCCAGGTTGGACAACAAGATTTCCTCAGCGTAAACGGACTCGCCAGTAATGGCATCCCCGCTGACATCCTCCTTGCTCACCGCAATGGATGGAGCAGGTGCAGCCTGGTTACTTGGCTTGAGCAACACAATCTTACTTTCGGCATAATCCGAAACGTATATATTTCCGGTATTGACATCTTCTATCAGGTCCAGTGGATCACCGAATCCGGTAAATCCAGGAATACCTTCCTTGAAGGTAGCAATATCTCCGTTGGGACCGTCCGGTACCAGGGCAATGATATCACTGCTTCCACTGTAGCGCACCACCAAAAGGGCTCCGGTCAGGTTGCCATTTTCAGCATTGCTGCGGTATTCGATTACGCCATTGGGCGATTTGTTGAATTCAAAATCAAAGGCCGCTCCCCGGTAATTAACATCCGGATCCACGCCATTATAATTATCTACATCTTCATCTCCACGGTTCATGACAAACTCTCCGCGGAAAGGATTGGGATGTCCATAATAGCCCAATCCGGAAGAAGGGTTCACCCGGAACAGCCAATCCCTTTGCACATTATTGTTATTGGCGGCAGGAATGGAAGGGAAATCCGGGTTGGAATGATCGTAGATGCTGCCATCAGGCCTTCTGGTTCCACTGACAGAAGCAGGCGAATTGCTACCTCCTGCAGTACCATTGGCAGGTACATATAATTGTCCATTGGAATGCCAAACCAGATCATAGGCATTTCTCACACCCGTAGCAAACAAGGTCAGCGGTGCGTCCACATAATATGGATTATACATGCCATCCAGAGTTGGGGAGTTGACATCCACATTGTTGATGGCTTCCTGATTTCTGCTGGTCATGACATCCAGCGGAAGGCTGCCGGGCAATTTGGACAGGTCCAGTTTCAATGTGGCCGCCGAAAGCAGGCTTTCTTCCCTGTTACCCCAGGCACCGTCAGGTGCACCACCGGCACTGTTACTTCCCTGGTTGAAATACAGCATGTTCGGCTCTCCGGGTCTGAAGGCAATGCTATTGGTGAGGTGATCTCTCAGGGATCGAGGCAGGTTGGTCACCAGCAATTCCTCATTTTCCAGGTTGGCACCGGTAAGTCTGGAAAGTTTTCCATCCCAGTCTGGAGCATTGCTCAGTCCGGAAGAGTTATGTGATACATAAGCGATAAGGTTTTCTGCTGTAGCAGCCGGATCAAATTCCAGCCCTACCGCTGTTCTTCCCCCATAGTCATTCTTCCAGCCGCTCAGGGTTTGTTTTCCGGAAAGTGTTCCATCTGCATTGATGGTCCATCGATGGATATCGCCTCCGAGGGTCAAACCATATAATTTATCATCAGGACCTATGGTCAGCGTGGTGTACTTGGCCCCAGAAGCCACAGCACCCTCCTTGGTAAAGGAAACGTTGTCCAGGTCGGTAACCGGCCCTGTGCTTCCCCCTGCACCAGTGGTGAAAGAGGAAGTAAAGAATTCAAAGGTTTCGCCGGTCAGGTCTTTTACTCCATCTACTTCAAAAACATAAGTAGTATTGGCTTCCAAAGGCAAGGACGGTACCAGATTAATGGCATCGCCTCCTCCTGTACCATTTACACTTGCTCCTATTGGCGTATTGCTGCCCTGCTTGAAAAGTTTTACTGTACTGCTGGTAATGGTACTGTTGTCCAAACTGGTCAGTCCATTCTCATCAGGATTGGGCAGGAACAGGTTGTTGGCAGAAACACTGGTACTGACTGGCACATTGATGGCACCATCAGCAGGGTTTACTCCCAGAACTTTTGGCGTTTGTACTCCCGACCCATCAGTAGCACTGATCTGTACATAGTTGATCTTGGTATTGAAACCATCCCCAGGATCAAGGGTCAGCCGGCCATCCGCTACGCTTACCACAACTGTACCGGTGGTAAATCGGGTAGCTGCGCCTTCATTGCCCGTAGGAACAAAGGCATCAATCGCATTCACCCCTTCTACATTTACCGTATGGGAGGGAGTATCATCTACTGAACCGTCCACAGATGGGTCTCCGGCACCAACAGTTACATTGTAGGTGCCATTGGGTACTTCAATTTCCCATTTGGCATCCGGCAAATAACCATTGGCTGCATTGTCTGAAACATCCCCGTATTGCATGTGGGATAGGGTATTCTCCAAAACAGTGACCCCTGCTACTTCACGGTTTCTACCGTTCAGGGTAAGGTCTGCAGGTGAATCATCAGTTGCATCCAGCCAGCCATAACTGAAGCCGTTGCCCCTATCTCCAAAACCATCACCTGCATCCCTCGAATAGCCGGATGGGGCAGCGGTTTCCGGATCAGAGAAATTGATGTTTACATCAAAATCAGGGGTACCAGGATCACCAGTAGCTTCCGTGATCTCCAGGCTGATGCTAATCTCTGCATTGGTATATCCCAGATCCGGCTGATCGATGGCAATAACAGTTGTGGAATAACTACCTGCTGGCAAATCTTCCTTCACCCCAAACTCCAGGGTTCCCAGTGCGGGACTGCCGGGAAGAATCAGCCATTCGCCGGAATCAGGATCATCAGATAGCACGACTTCAGGCGTTCCAAAGCTGGCTATCAAATCTACCACCTGAGAAGCAATGGCGGTGCCTTCCTCCCCGGTAAAAGTCAACTGTGAAGAAGAAAAGCCCAAACTCAATTCAGGACTCTCCTGCTCAGCCGAGAAATAGGCAAAGTCTGCATCGAAAGGTGTACTGCCATTTCTGTAGGTAGAATAAATCCCTGCAAAGGCAATTCCCTCATTGGCACCTACGGTAATGCCGTCCAGATAAGCCTGAGGCAATACCATTTCATCCAGTCCTGTTTTGCTCAGCTGTACAAAGTCTCCTTCGCCAATGGCATAATACCCTTTGATACTCATATCCAGTGGATCGATCACCAACCTGAGGGTCACATCCTGCCCCGCTACTCCTACATCGTTGACCTGAATCTGGTCGGGAGAGCTGGGTCCGTTTTCGGAAAGGGCGTTCAGCTCCCTTCGGATCTCCACATTGTCTGCATTGACATTCAGCTTGACAAAATTATCTTCGTCCAGGCCAAACCAAATACCGGACTGGGCTGCATTGCCCCCGGTGGTGATATTCAGCAATTGGGTTTCTATCACCAATGGCTGGCTGAGATCGGTAATTCCTACACCCAGGCTATTCACCTGTGTATTGGTATTGGAAGTTGGGCCAGGGCTCAGGTAAGCAATGCCTTTGGAGGCGGTTAAGGTAAGGTTGCCTCCATTGATGGCTATTTTTGATGGCTCGTAGCCAATGACATTTTCATAGGTAACCGGTAAATCAGCTGCCAGTCGCTCCTCGCTATGCGGGTCAACCATGGTAAATCCGGTACCAACACCGCTACCATCTTCCAATCCACCTTCAGTACCATCAAATTCCAATCGCAAAGGAAGGGCTTTGGGTATGCCGTCACAGTCCAGTAAACTCCAAGGCGAACAAGGTAGCGGGTCTGCTACGGCCACCGTCACGGTCCATTCCTGCTCGCTGCCATCTTCTGCCGTCACCGTGTAAACCACCGGATTGGTGAAATCCTGTACCTGCCCGCTTTCAGGGGAAGCACTGGCTCCTTCGGATAGGGTAAATTCAGGGGCAAGAGCCGCTACATCCGTACCAAACGGCACTTCTACATTCACTGCAAAATTGGTGGCATCTACCGTACTTTCCCCGATATCACCTGGCAATTCAAAAGTCAGCAAGGACTTCTCATCGCTCAGGGTAGTGGAAACGGTAAGACTTGCCTCCAGCAATGCCGGTGCAAATCCCTCTGCAGTGGCAATTATCGTATTGTTTCTGCTTTCCCCATCGTTGAGAGAGGAAGCATCCATAGCAAAATCAATGGGGCCAGCCGCTGCGCTCTCCGGCAAGGTCAACCAATCGTTGCTGCCGGTGATCAATTTGTCTTCGGCATTGATGTTGTCATCAATCACCAGACCGATGCTTCCTGCGCCAGCTCCACTCAGGCTGCTACTGAAGGTACCTGCTTCACCCGGCTCCAGGCTGTTATTTACCGCTGCCGGCTCAAAGCTCAATTGCCCACTGGCAGCGGTGCCGCTGCTGGCCGTTATGTCCAGGTAGGTGATTTTACTGTTGTATCCTCCAAGCCCGGTGATGGTCAGGAGTCCGTCGGTCACTTCCACCGTAATGGTTCCGGTTCTGGTTTCTCCTGCTTCCGGCACAAAGGCCGCAATGGCAGTATATCCCTCCACAGTGGCACTGTGGCGGCTATCCAGATCGGTTCCTGCATCTCCCAGGCCAACTGTTACTTCATATGTTCCATTGGGAATTTCCATTTCCCAGATCAATTCGTTGCCTCTGGGTTGTCCAGACCAGGACTGTACGCCGCCCGTGGCATTCAAAATGTTATCACCCTGAAAATGGACCAGCGTACCTTCCAGTTTCTCCTGATCGGTAGCGGAGGCGTAGGTACCTTCTATGCGGTTTCTGCCTACTCCAGGGCCGTTATTGGCTGCTTCATCCGAAGCATCAATTGGTGTGCCGTCAGATTTCAACTTCCAGCCATAAGCATAATCCGTTTCTTCAAACGTAATTGAGGCATTTCCAAACTGCTTGCCATAATCTACCAGGTAGCCGGCAGGAGGAGTAGACGTGCGGTCCTGGAAATTAATCCTTGCGGCAAAACCATCTGCTACGGCCACTGTTACGGTCCATTCCTGCTCGCTGCCATCTGCTGCCGTCACCGTGTAAACCACCGGATTGGTGAAATCCTGTGCCTGCCCGCTTTCAGGGGAAGCACTCGCTCCTTCGGATAGGGTGAATTCAGGGGCCAGAGCCGCTACATCCGTGCCAAACGGCACTTCTACATTCACTGCAAAATTGGTGGCATCTACCGTACTTTCCCCGATATCACCTGGCAATTCAAAAGTCAGCAAGGACTTCTCATCGCTCAGGGTAGTGGAAACGGTAAGACTTGCCTCCAGCAATGCCGGTGCAAATCCCTCTGCAGTGGCAATTATCATATTGTTTCTGCTTTCCCCATCGCTGAGAGAGGAAGCATCCATATCAAAATCAATTGCACCAGCCGCTGCGGTCTCCGGCAAAGTCAACCAATCGTTGCTGCCGGTGATCAATTTGTCTTCGGCATTGATGTTGTCATCAATCACCAGACCGATGCTTCCTGCGCCAGCTCCACTCAGGCTGCTACTGAAGGTACCTGCTTCACCCGGCTCCAAGCTGTTATTTACCGCTGCCGGCTCAAAGCTCAATTGCCCACTGGCAGCGGTGCCGCTGCTGGCCGTTATGTCCAGGTAGGTGATTTTACTGTTGTATCCTCCAAGCCCGGTGATGGTCAGGAGTCCGTCGGTCACTTCCACCGTAATGGTTCCGGTTCTGGTTTCTCCTGCTTCCGGCACAAAGGCCGCAATGGCAGTATATCCCTCCACAGTGGCACTGTGGCGGCTATCCAGATCGGTTCCTGCATCTCCCAGGCCAACCGTTACTTCATATGTTCCATTGGGAATTTCCATTTCCCAGATCAATTCGTTACCTCTGGGTTGTCCAGACCAGGATTGAACGCCACCAGTGGCATTCAAAATGTTATCACCCTGAAAATGGACCAGCGTACCTTCCAGTTTCTCCTGATCGGTAGCGGAGGCGTAGGTACCTTCTATGCGGTTTCTGCCTACTCCAGGGCCGTTATTGGCTGCTTCATCCGAAGCATCAATTGGTGTGCCGTCAGATTTCAACTTCCAGCCATAAGCATAATCCGTTTCTTCAAACGTAACTGAGGCATGGCCAAACTGCTTGCCATAATCTACCAGGTAGTCGGAAGGAGGTGTAGACGTGCGGTCCTGGAAATTGATCCTTGCGGCAAACCCATCTGCTACGGCCACTGTCACGGTCCATTCCTGCTCGCTACCATCTGCTGCCGTCACCGTGTAAACCACCGGATTGGTGAAATCCTGTGCCTGCCCGCTTTCAGGGGAAGCACTCGCTCCTTCGGATAGGGTGAATTCAGGGGCAAGAGCCGTTACATCCGTACCGAAAGGTACGTTAAGGGTTACCGTGGCATTTTCTTCGTCTATTGCTCCGGGAGTATCCAGACCGGCCAGGGAAATACCCTGGATATTGTTTTCTGAACTTAAACTTTCCTCCTCAATTTCTTCAGTTACTACTTCATTGTAGTCAGTACTCAAACGGACCGGCCCGATTCTGGCATCGTTGGTGGAAGCAGAGCTGATGAATAGCCGGCCTATTTTAGGCGTTCCGGATACCGTCTGTGCACCTGCACTGGTCCAGCTATTGGCTCCCTCTGTCAATTGAGGATCAATGGTCCATTCGTAGGTGATGTTGGATGCGCCGTCCCATACCCCTTTGACGAGGAATTGTATGGTTTCGTCAAAAGCTACTTCCGCAGTACCATTATCAGATCCAGGTGCACCCAGTCCCAGGCGGGCAATCAATCCGGTGGAACCTCCCTTTGCCATTTGCAACCTGACCCATGGAGTAGCAGAGGATGCTTCATCTATCCTGATTGCTGTCCTGATCCTGTCACCGGCACCTGAACCAAAACCACTGATATTGAAATAGGTGGCAAAGTAAAAAGGCACATTGGGGGTAAGGCTTACCGGATTATCCGTCAGCGGGATCAGATCATGGGCATGATTCCCCAGTGAAAAATCCAGAGAATGACTGGTATTTGGGGTTAAACCTTCGTTCAGCACCGGAATGGCAGCATCTCCATCATTTTCTTTCAGCCATTGGCCCGGGGCAATCTCATGCAGGTTGCCGGTACCATAGCTGTCGAAGTTTTCAATAAATGAAAAATCAGCTGGTAAAGCAGTAACCGTGACGGTCCAGGCTTTTTGGCTGCCGTCTTCGGCAGTAACGGTATAGGTCACAGGGCTGCTGAAGTCCTGCTCTTCACCGGATGCGGGGACTGAGCTGGCCAGGTCTGAAAGGCTAAAGGTAGGCGTCAGGGTACTGATATCCGTACCTGAAACCACGGTAAGCTCGATGGTGCCCTCCTGCTGATCTACAGTGGCATTATCCACTTGCTCCGGCAGGGTGAAATTGAATATGTCTTTGTCTGAGCTGGCCGTCAGGGGTAAAATTTCAATGGCCTGAATCAGGGCATTGTTTGCTGAAGCTAGAAACTGCATATTCAGTTCCCCATCAGTAACAGTTACATTGTTTTGAGTAATACCGAGCACCCCTCTGCCATAAACCGCAAAAAGGTCCAGGTCATCCTGTACCACTTCCCCTTCCATGATGATGTCAAATTCTCTGGCTCCAGGCGCCTCCTGGAAATTCTCTACCATGTGTACACGCACGGTATAGTCTCCGTTGGCAACGGGGAAGTTGTAACTAAAGTTTTCACCAAATCTTCTGGGGATATACAGGTCCTGATGGCCTCCATCTACGAGATATGGTGAATAGACCCCCAGTGAAGTCTGAGTTTCGCTGGTTTCCACCAGGTAATCCGTGTTTTCTGCAACAAAGAGATCACCATCCTTGGTATAGTCAAATCCAGCCACGTTCATGCGGTAGGGTATGCTGATCAGGTCCGGATCCACCACCGGATCGGCCTCGATGGAAAAATCTTCGAACAACACCGTGATGGGCTCACTGGCCGCAGCATTTCTGTGGCTGGTAAAAATTCCAGCATAGCTGTCTCCTGATAGGTAGTCAGCAGGTACTGCCCGGCTATCGCCCTCGGGGCCACTTACCAAAATTTCCTCACCTGCTCCCAAACGGTAAAAACCCTGCACCGAATTGGCGACAGGGTCAAACTCAAGTCTGAGGCTTATGGGCCCGGTATCGGTGCCCAGGCTGGTTGTATTGATTTCTAAAAATGCCGTCTGTTGGGTGGTATTGTCCATATTTTCCACCTGCAGCTGGATTTTCCGCTGGTTGGGAGTGCCGTTTTTCACCACCACCAGTTTCACATAATGGTCTTCATCCTTACCCAGCCAAATTCCAGCCTGTTGGGAGCTGTTTCCGTCACTCACTCCAAAATCGGGATTGATCATGGTAGTGGAAACGCTGAACTTGCCTGCAGGTACTTCCAGACCAGTACCCAGGGCATTGACCTGGGAATTGGTATTGTTGCTGGAGGGACTGCCTGAAGGCTGGCTGTAAAATATGCCCTTGGTACTGGTAATGCTCAGGCCGTTGGCATCTCTGCTGATCAGCGAAGGCTCATAGCCTGGCACATCGGCATCAGAGGGGGTTCCCAACGGAGCACTGGGCTCCAGGACCATGGTGAATCCTGATTCGGAAAGCCCACCCTGATCGGTAGAAAAATCAAGGTTTACCGGCAGCCCCACCTGGATCTGGTCACAGTCCAGTGGACTGATACCCGGGCAGGGGGCTTCCCGAAAATGGAGATTGTCCGAAAAGAGGTCAATGGCCTCCGGGTTTCCGGAACTGACAAGCCTATCAACGGAATCCTCTCCCCGGTCAGGAAGGACTGAATAGGCAACATTCGATTGCGTCCCTGTGGTGTTAAAAAATAACAGCAAAAAACAGAGCGCTTTGAGCAAGTAAAGGTGCTTCATGTGTACAAAATGGTTTAATACTAATTCCTGAGTACCTGATTTCACTGAATTGGATTGCACTTCGGCATGACACCAGGAAATGCAATTCATCCGGTAAACTAAGTATACTCGAATTTCAAAAAACGGTTATGTGTATTTAAAAAACAAATTTTTTTATTTAAAAATATATTTGTGCGGCTTTTGACTACATTTTGTGGAAGTTTATACACATTTATTTTTTTGAAAAAAAATTAATTATTATTAAAATATTTATATAAAATAAAAAATAAAAGGTTTTAATGAGTAACTAACCACCATAAATTAAATTCGTAAAAAAAATGAAAAAATTTTTTCTTGTTTGAGACTAGTTTTTTTGATTAAAATTTTTAAGAAAGCTACAAAGAGCAATAATTTTTTCTTCTGGGAAGAAATAATATAAATTTTTAACCAGCTCAATAAATATAACTAAAAAAACATTTTACTGTGATTTACGGCTTTCCCAATATGGGAAAAGCCATCAGGGTCCCTTTAGCAAAATCCGTATTCACGGGAAAAATATCCCGCCCCATCAGGGCTGCTCTATACGATAGTGACTCCTTTGGCGATGGGCTGCACCCATCGCTATGGTATTTTGCTCCTGCAGGGCTTAGTTGAATGGATAAATATCTAAGATCTAATAATTTAACGCCTGGTATTGGATGGCATACCCTTCGATTTTACAGGGCTGGTTGAAATGGAAATGGGTGATTGAATCAGCGGTTGAAACCGTCGAGGTCTCGAAGACCTCAACGGTTTAAGATGAATCCCAGCCCTGTAGGGGCAAAACACCAAAACACAGGGTGAAGCCCTGTGGCAGCAGCTGATTACGCCAACCCTAGCGCTGTAAGGGCAAAACTTTTTACTCAATCCAGTTTATGAGAACCCCAGCCCTGTAGGGGCCAGATATCAAAACACAGGGTGAAGCCCTGTGAAAGGCATACATAAAGCCAATGGATAAATATCTAAAATCTAATAAATTAACGCCTGGTATTGGATGGCATACCCTTCGATTTTAAAGGGCTGGATGAAATGGGAATGGGTGATTGAACTAGCCGTTAAAACCGTCGAGGTCTTCGAGACCTCAACGGTTTAAGATGAATCCCAGCCCTGTAGGGGCAAAACACCAAAACACAGGGTGAAGCCCTGTGAAAGGCATTCATAAAGCCATCCCAAGCCCTGTAGGGGCGGAATATATTCGACTCCTTAGCGATTGGCTGCACCCATCTCTCGGGTATTTTGCCTTTTCCAGGGTTTGGTCTGGTTTTTTTTCAGATTTCAGCAGATTTGCACGCATCAAGGCATGGGCTGGGCGGATTGTATTTTATCCTGATCCAATATCCAAAGACCTGGCTCACGGGCCGGTACCTCCCAGTCTCCATATTTGAAGGTGTAATCTTTCTGATAAATAGCTACCATTAAAAGATTTTCTTCAAATAACACCGCCTGGGCAAAGGAATCATTTTGAATTACCTTCCAGGGCTTCCTGGTAAAAAATTCAGCCGCTGCCGAGGGCGAATGGACAGAAAGCACCGCATAGCTCTGGGCCTCTCCGGTACTGCTCAAAAGCGGCAAAAACACCTGTTCCTGTTTTTCAGATTCATGGCGATAGCGGTTGTTGATAGCTGCCCAGGAAGCACTGACCTTTTTGTTTTGCCAGTGCAATTGCTGCTTGCCGCCCGGAGAATAATAGGCAAATCCTCCATGCATCACCCATGCTTCATCAGGGCTACCCTGCCCCCCGGTTTTATTCCACTCCCCTTCCCAGAAAGCTTCCCCCTGCCAACGGCTCTGGTCCAGTGCTGTCTGGCTGATTTGTCCCTCCTTCAACTTTAGGGGCGCTATCAGTGCCAGCATCAGGTCCCCGTGGACAAACCAGGCTTTCCTGGCCCTGTACAACAATTCCTTTTCACCATCAAGCAAGGCATAGTCCATGACAGACAGGCTGCCCCGCTCTTTGTTGTCCACCATAGATCCGGTAAAACTCCCTCTTCTAATCCTGGCTGCTCCTTCCACATAGGTAAAACCGGGCAACAGGTCCCAATCCCAAAAAGGCAGTAAATTGGTGTACTCTTTACCGGTTTTTAAAAAATAGGTATTGCCTGCATTTAAAAATTTCCCCTGCAGGTTTTCGCTGTTGATGGACTCGGTAGGCAGGTTCCGGTCAGAAAGCATTTTGATAAAAACACTCCCTTCTGATCGGTGGCTGACCAGCAGGTCCGCATAGGGAAAATTCCGGATGCCTTGCAGGTCAAAAGTCTCCGGATCCTGCTGGGCCCGGTCCATGCGCCGGTACTCCTGCTTTCGGTCCGGGTCAGTTTCCTGCATCTGCTCCAAGATCAAGGGTATTCTAGGTTTGGTCAGGGCACTCTTGCGGGAAGAAGCCCTGTCCATGGTTCCGGGAATGGTATAGGGCCCGCGTGCCATCCATTGCCATCCCTGCAACACAAAATCTCCCAGTAGTGCTATTTTTTCCGGTGCCAAAGCCCATTCCGTTCCCTGTACCTGCCAGGCAATCCTGGAAACCGTACTCAGCAGCCCATATCCATAGGCATACATCTGCAGTCGGTTTTTGTGAAATAAAAAGCTGAAATCGGGCTGAATACCACCCTCGAAAGCCCCTGTTTTCAGTTCTCCGCCAATCAAATCCAGGCTTTCCCTAATCAAAGCCTCATCCTGTGTGAAAAACCCCAGATGCAACTTGATGTCGGCCAGCCAAACCAGGTTGCTGCCTGAACTGCTTTTATATTCCCTTTCAGCAAGGCGCTGCCGGATGCGGGCCCTTAGCTCCTCATCCAGCTCCTCCCCCATCAATACATAAATGTCCCTCAATCCCGAGGGGACGGCTATATCATTTTGAAACCAATTGGGGTTTCTGAAATCCTGGTCCAGCCAATAACGCAAGGCCTTTTCTACCTGAGCGGCAAGCTCCTGCTCCCTGAAATGAGAACCCTCCCGGTCTGCATAAACTTTTGCCAATTGTTTGATGCGCTTGAGGTGAAGGGCTGTTTTCCAACCGGTGCGGGCCTGATCCTCATAATCCACATCCGCCCAGCAAGCGGTTTCAGGCTCCCATTCCCGCTGTATGATGGCAAAGAGGCGATCACTCACCTTGTCCTCCAATAATAAAGTCCGGTACCTGTCCAATGGAACATTCACCTGAGCCAGTCCATGAAATTGAACAAAAAGTAAAATCAAACCGCTTAAAATGGTAAATTTCATTGTATTCATTCTTTTTTTTTGGAATATTGTTAAAATTTTACTGCAAAACCAATACCAACAAATAATGAAGCCTTTTTCAGCACCCTTTCGGTTTTACCGCTTGTTATGCCTGAGCTTCCTGGCGGCTACAGCCCTGATAGTGGATGGCTTTTCCCAGCAGCTGCCCGTAAGTTTTCCCCTGCTTCCTGAATACCTGAGGAGGGAGCAGGTAATGGGCAACCTGGACACGGAGCTTAGCTTCATGTACCAACCATTGAACCTGCAAAAAATAATGGGTGAAAACCAGGAGCCCTTCTTACAGGACAGAATGCCAGGTTACCGCCCCGATTCCCTGGCCTTTCTTCCTCAGGTAGGTGACTGGGACATACAAGCCCTGCCTTTGCAGTGGCATTCCCGCATCAATGCGGGCCACCCCTACGGATGGGGAGGGGGAGGTCTGGTGCCGGCACAGGGATACCAGGGGCTGATCCATCTGGGTGCCCATGCCAGCATCGGCAACTGGAGCATACAGCTTTACCCTCAAATACATTATGCCCAAAACCTGCCTTTTGAAGAGTATCCGGAAGCCGCACCCCGCCCCTTTTTCCAACGCCGAAACAGGGGAATCAACGGGATAGACATGCCTACCCGGCATGGGGAGGGGGCCATTTTCCGCTTGCTGCCGGGAAACTCCCATCTCAAATACCATTTTGGCAGCTTCGCTGCCGGTCTCAGTACCGAAAATATCTGGTTCGGGCCGGGACAGTTCAATGCCTTGCTCTTCAGTGACAATGCCCCGGGATTCCCCCGTTTTACCCTGGAAAGCAGCAAACCGGTCAAAACCTTCCTGGGAAATTTTGAAGGGCAGTATTTTGTAGGTACCCTGAGTGGCTCTGAGCTGCCCATTTACAGTGACGCAGCCTATGCCGACATCTTTTCCCCCAAAGACAATGACAGCTGGCGCTACTTTACAGGGCTCTCGCTGACCTATTCTCCCAAATGGATTTCCGGACTATCTGTCGGACTTACGCGTACCTTTCAGGTTTACCGGGAAGACATGCGCAGCAATTTAAGGGCCTACTTCCCCCTGTTTGCCCCCTTTCCCAAAGATGGAGAAGGCAATATTGAAAACATAGAACTCAGGGAGGATCAGAACCTTTCGGGCTTTGCCAGGTGGGTCTTTCCGGAATCCCGTTTTGAGCTGTACTTTGAGTACATCAGAAACGACCATGGCTTCAACTGGAGGGATGTGGTGATGAACCCCGAACATTCGCGGGGCTATACCCTGGGCATGAGCAAGTACCTGCCCCTACCCAACACCTATTGGCTGGGGGTACGGGCTGAAATGACCCAGACGCAGATATCCATTAACAACAATGTGCGCTGGAGAGGAAGACCGAATTTTGGATTGGGGCTGTTTGACAACAACCAGGTGAGACATGGCCTGACCCACCGGGGAATGGTGCTGGGCTCAGGTCTGGGCAGCAGTGGCAATTTTGCTACCATTGAATTGAGCCTGCTGAAAGGCATGAAAAAGTACCAACTCTCTCTGGAGCGGCTGGCCAGGGAACAAAATTTTTACCAATTTGCCTATTACGATGGGCTGGCGGTCAAACCCTGGGTGGATCTGGCCCTGGGACTGGCTGCCTCAGATACCTACCAAAACCTGGTATTCACCCTGGAGACCAAGCTGATCCGCTCCATGAATTACCAGTTTTACAATACAGAAATGGAAGCCGGCCAGCTTTTTCCCGAAACCCGGAAAAAAACGAGTTTACTGCTTGATTTCAATGTTGCCTATTTGTTTTGAAAAAATTTAAATAATTTAGGGTCACAAAGCACACAAAGGTGTTTAATCGGTTATTTGGTTAATCGGTTAATTGCTGAGAGACTCGTTGAATGTTTACAGTTGAGAAAAGCGAGTGGGCCAGCACAAAACCGAGCCTGTCCTGAATTTTCTCAGGAGGGTGCGGGAGGATTGCGGAGAGAAGGATTTTTGTGCCTTGACTTTTTTGGTATCTTTTTTCGTCAAATCCAGTCCAATTAAACCACCATACTATCCTCAAATCAAACCTTTGTGTCCTTCGAGGTTCTTCGTGTCCTTTGTGACTATTTTTTTAATTACGTCATCCTTCGTCTCTCAGCCTCACTATCCCTAAGTCTCTAAGTCACTTCGTTAAGGGTTATATGCCTGGGTGTTTACGAATACAGGAAAATATCCCGCTCCTTCAGAGCTGAGCCAAAATAAGATGTTATTTGCGATGGGCTCCACCCATCGCTGGGAGCTTCCGCCCCTTCAGGGCTCAAGGCAAATTGGTTATTCAGGACGAATACAAATTTGCTTAATCGCTTAACCGGTTATTTGTTTAATCCGAACGATTTCCCATCAGTTAACCAATTAAACCATCATACCAGGAAGAGGGGAGTTACCGATAGTAACAATAGATTCCAGGCCTGAAGGGCCTGAACAAAAATAACCGTGGGTGCAGCCCACGGAAAAAAAGCTAACAAAGAAGCACCAACCCCGAAAGGGGTTGAACCTTTACCAGGTGGCATTCCGTATTCGCAAGACCATGTTCAACCCACTCCGGGGTTGCTGGAAGTATAGATTGTTACCTAAACCCCGGGTTTCGAACGGGGTTATTGTTGTTGAAGCCCTTCAGGCTTCGGCATCGAATAGCAGTTAGAGATGGTCAATGTTTCTTCCCGGAAATTAAGTTTGTTTTAAATCGACATTGATTTTCGTTTTTGACGAAGATAGGTAGGCTTAGAAATTGGCTTCGTATTTAAACATAAATTACGAGGTTGGTGAATCGGACGATTTCCCATCAGTTAAACAATTAAGCCACCAAACCATAACATCCCTCTGTCTCTCAGTCACTATGTCTCCCCCGCTCTCGGTTAAGGGTTAAAATGTTTAATCGGTTATTTGGTTAATCGGTTAATTGTTGAGAGACTCGTTTTTGAAGACTGGTTTGAAGTGACGAGATAATGTTCGAATTAAAAAACCAAGTACGAAAACAAACAACCGAACGATTTCCCATCAGTTAACCAATTAACCAGTTAAACAATTAAGCCACCAAATCATACCATCCCCTTGTCTCTAAGTCCCTCAGTCACTAGGTCTCTCAGTCCCTTCGTGCCCTTCGAGGCTCTCTGTGTCCTCCGTGACAAAAGATAAATGTACGTCTCATCCGGCTCTCAGTCTCCCCCGCTCTCTTTGTGTGCGCTGTGACGCTCCCTTATTTTAAAGCTAGAATAAATGATTAAATGTTACGATTTTTTCCGAACTTTTTATTACCTTTCACCTAGGAGGATTACAGCAAAAATGACTTGAGAATTATTAATAAACACATCCTGGGTAAATTGATCCGGAAAAATCGAGGCAACATTAAATTGGTTAAAGCTGTTCAGGAATTGATTTCTGAAATTGAAGATAGCCATTGGAAATCTCCCCTTGATTTGATAGCAAAAAGACCTGATGCTGATGGTGTGTATGGGGGCGAATTTTATTTCTTCAATATCCATGTACACCGCACATTGGTATTGATTGAATTTGAAGAAACCGGAGAAGCTACGATTGTTTGGGCTGGTAACCATGACGATTACGAATTGATTTTTAAAAACAATCGGAATGTAATTAAAAAATGGTTGAGAGATAACAACTGGATTTAAAAATAGGTAACCATGAAAGATATTCTTGACATTAGGGAAATTGAGAAAATAGAAAGCTTAGAAAATGAATATGATTTGGAAAAAGCATCTTTATTTGAACGCCAATTGCGATTGATGATTGATGAAAATCCGGATTTAATACCGCTGAGAAAAAAACTTCGGGATTTGATTAAAGGTTACGAAGACCGGGAATGGTCTGATTTTGAAAAAATCACTGATTCACAAGTAGCCGAATCTGACCAGGCAGAAAATACGGTGAATATGGAGCAAAAATTCATCCAAAAGCGAAAAGAGGCGATTCGAAAGAAACTCAAAGCCTATGAGCTGACCCAGCAAGATTTAGGTTCAATTCTCGATCATCCCAAATCTTACATGAGCGAATTGATAAATGGCGTATCTCAATTTACATTAAAGGATTTGGTGATTATTCACCAGGTATTGGGAATTAAGCTAAGTGTTTTGATTCCAACTTTTTTACAACCTGAAACAAAAATAAAAGTAAGCGAATCGATCAGAAAATTAAATAAACCAAAGCTCAAACTAAAAAGCACCGAAATGGTTTGAGGAGATCTTGACTAGAGGTTTTTTGGGTACGGACTGGCTGGCAGCTGGGCTGGTGTTGTGGTCAGAGCTGGTGGATAAGGGTTAAAGTGTTTCATCGGTTATTTGGTTAATCGGTTAATTGTTGGAGGCCCGTTGAATGTTTACAGTTGAGAAATGCGGGTGGGCCAGCACAAAACCGAGCCTGTCCTGAATTTTCTCAGGAGGGTGCGGGAGGATTGCGGAGAGAAGGATTTTTGTGCCTTGACTTTTTTGGTATCTTTTTTCGTCAAAGCCTGTCCACTTAAACCACCATACTATCCTCAAATCAAACCTTTGTGTCCTTCGAGGTTCTTCGTGTCCTTTGTGACTATTTTTTTAATTACGTCATCCTTCGTCTCTCAGCCTCACTATCCCTAAGTCTCTAAGTCACTTCGTTAAGGGTTATATGCCCGGGTGTTTACGAATACAGGAAAATATCCCGCTCCTTCAGAGCTGAGCCAATATAGGATGTTATTTACGATGGGCTCCACCCATCGCTGGGAGCTAAGGCCCCTTCAGGGCTCAAGGCAAATTGGTTATTCAGGACGAATACAAATTTGCTAAATCGCTTAATCAGTTATTTGTTTAATTGATTTATTTTTGACGAAGAAGGAGTAGCATCCGGGGTTTTAGTCATTCCAATTTTCAACATCAAGACCTTCTATTTTGCCAAAATGCCGAAGGTTATTGGTTACCAAATTTAACCCATTTGAGATTGCAATTCCCGCAATTAAAATATCTATATCATCAATGGGCTCTCCTTTGATTCTCTGTTGCGAATAGATCTCTGCAGATTTCCAAATCGAATCTTTGGTTAGGTAAAGCATGTTGGCGGCTGAGCAAAATTGTTCAAAAATCAAAAATTGCTTTTCAGCATTTTTAAAAGCCAGACCACTAATTACTTCATAATAAGTAATAATACTAATATTTATGCTTTGAAAGTGTTTAAGGTATTCGTCGAACCTAAAATTAACTTTGTCGTTTCCTTTCAAAAAATAGGAAACAATGTCTGTATCAATCAAAGCTGGTTTCATCAAAGAATCTTGCCCTATCTGATTTCCTTCTTTCTTTTAAATGAGTTGTAAACTCGTTGAAAGTTTCATCATCGAGATCACCCCAGGCCCCTGCAAAGGTTAAAAGTTCTCCTTTTTTATTTCTTGATTCCAGAGACTCCAAATACGCTTCTATATGCCTAAGCTTGTCCTCAGAAAGGCCATCAATTCTTTCTTTTAGCTTTTCCTTTAACTGCTTTGTACTGATCATCATGTCTTAAATTCTCAAATATAGCACAATATAATGATCAAAAATCAGTATTCCAAGCCCGAATTTACTGAAATAAAGCAAGTTAAATTACTCATTTCCGCTTCTAATAAAGGTGGATCGATACGGGCTGGGCTGATCCTGGCAGTTGAGGTAACTTTGGATTCAACCCTCAAATCAAACCTTTTTGTCCTTCGAGGTTCTTCGTGTCCTTTGTGACTATTTTTTTAATTACGTCATCCTTCCTCTCTCAGTCTCACTATCCCTAAGTCTCTAAGTCACTTCGTTAAGGGTTATATGCCCGGGCGTTTACGAATACAGGAAAATATCCCGCTCCTTCAGAGCTGAGCCAAAATAGGATGTTATTTGCGATGGGCTCCACCCATCGCTGGGAGCTAAGGCCCCTTCAGGGCTCAAGGCAGATATGTTTTTCAGGACGAATACAAATTTGCTAAATCGGTAATTTGTTTATTCCGAACGATTTCCCATCAGTTAACCAATTAAACCACCATACCAGGAAGGGGGGAGTTACCGATAGTAACAATAGATTCCAGGCCTGAAGGGCCTGAACAACAATAACCGTGGGTGCAGCCCACGGAAAAAAGCTAACAAAGAAGCACCAACCCCGAAAGGGGTTGAACCTTTACCAGGTGGCATTCCGTATTCGCAAGACCATGTTGAACCCACTCCGGGGTTGCCGGAAGTATAGATTGTTACCTAAACCCCGGGTTTCGCACGGGGTTATTGTTGTTGAAGCCCTTCAGGCTTCGGCATCGAATAGCAGTTAGAGATGGTCAATGTTTCTTCCCGGAAATTAAGTTTGTTTTAAATCGACATAGATTTTCGTTTTTGACGAAGATAGGCCGGCTTAGAAATTGGCTTCGTATTTAAACATAAACTACGGGATTGGTCAATCGAACGAATTCCCATCAGTTAACCAATTAACCAGTTAAACAATTAAGCCACCAAACCGTATCATCCCCCTGTCTCTAAGTCCCTCAGTCACTAGGTCTCTCAGTCCCTTCGTGCCCTTCGAGGCTCTCTGTGCTCTTTGAGACTAAATTTTTATGTGCGACCCCTGTCTCTTAGTCCCTTCGTCTCAACCTGGAAGTTAGGGGTTAAACAATTGTATCACCCTACCATAAAATCATCAAACCATCCCATCATCCCATAATCTCTCAGCCACTTAGTCCCTCAGTCCCCCTCTCTCAGTCTCTCCTTCTCTAAATCACAAAGTCTCCTCACTTCCTACCAGCACAATCCACTGTAATTCGGCAGGTCTTCCAGTTCGGGAATGCGGACCAGGTCTACTACGGCATCCTTTTGGGCCAGCTTTTCCTTATGAGGGGCGGCGTCAAAATTGCGGTGATTGATCAGCACCACTTCTGCTTCAGCCAAGGCGGTATCCAGGTCCTCTGCAATCAAGTCCGACAAATGCGGCAGGTGCTCGTCAATAAAAGACCTATTGGCGCCCACCAGCTTGGAAAGCCTTACATTGGGATCGTAAATGGAGATGCGGAAACCCTTGCCGATCAATTTTTCCGCCAAATCCACCGAGGGGCTGTAGCGCAGGTCATCGGTTCCCTCCTTAAAGGACAGGCCCACAAAACAAATGTTCCGCTTGCCGGTACGGGCAATCAATTCATAGGCCGTACGCTTCTGGTATTCGTTGGACTCGTGTACGCCGCTAAGCACCGGGGTGGCGACATACTGATCATGCCCCAGGGTAACCAGGCCTTTCAGGTCCTTGGGCAGGCAGGAGCCTCCATAGGCAAAGCCCGGCTTGAAATAGGCCGGGGAAATGTTCAGGTGCGTGTCCTTGCAAAACAGCTCCATTACCTGATGGGAATCAATGCCCAGGGCCTTGGAAATGTTTCCTACCTCGTTGGCAAAGGTGATTTTCAGGGCATGGAAACTATTGTTCACGTACTTGATGATTTCGGCCACTTCGATGGCAGTAATTTCGATGGGGGCATCCAGGTCACGGTACAGGGAGGAAACTTGTTCCAGTGCTCCCTCGTGATCCCCTCCGATCACGGTAATGGCCGGATGGTAGTAGTCTTTGACGGCCGTGCCTTCCCTTAAAAATTCCGGATTCGATACCACGGAAAAGTCCTTGCCACGCTCCTTGCCGGATACAGCGGCCATGACCTCTCCGAACTTTCGGTTGGTCCCCGGCAAAACCGTGCTGCGGATCACCACGGTATGGAAACTGTCCTTGCCTTTCAGGGCTTCTCCTATCTGTTCGGCCGTTTTGTATATGTAATCCAGGTTCAGGTGTCCCTGCGGGGAGGAAGGCGTACCCACGCAAATGATGCTGATATCCGAAGCGACCACAGCTTCTGCCGCCTGTTGGGTGGCAGCAATCCGGCCGGCGGAATGCCCTTCCCGGATGATCTGGTCGATGTCCTTTTCCACTATGGTGGGTTTGCCCTGATTGATCAGGTCCACTTTCAGGGCATTGATGTCCACACCGATGAGCTGATGCCCGTTTTTGGCCAGGCAACCCAAACTGACGCAGCCCACATATCCCAAGCCAAATATTGAAATCTTCATGCTTATTTTTTATAATGATTGATTTTTTCTTCCATAAAGGCGATCATGTCGTCCCATTTTGCCAGCAAGTCCTGGCGAACCTCTTGCTGCTTTTGCTTATCCACCGGCCGGGAGATGGCTTGCCGTACCGGCTCCAGGGCGGCCTCTTCGGGATGCTGGGAAAGCGGCCCTCCTTCCTGCATCAGGTAGGCATTGGCCCTCATCTCCCGCACCCCGCAGTAAATGCTGGGTGTTCCCAACATGGCCCCTTCCCTGGCCATGCTGTCGCCGGAGGAAAGCACCAGGCGGGCATGAAACATCAGGGAATGGATATCCCCAACCGGCTCCTGTAGCTGCACCCAATGCTCCGGATACAGATGGGCCTTGGCTTTGTCTTCCAGGGACAGCAATACCGGCACATCGGCCGGAATTTTAGCGGCAAAGCTGCCGACAATATCGGCCTTCTGGTCGTAATAGTTAAAGGACTGGTTGCTTACCTCCCGCACAAATACATAGGAATAGGGAGCCAGTCCATAGGCATCGGTGACGCTTGGGTCCGGAGTAAATCGGGCCGGACTCAGGTAGCTCCATTCCTTCAGGCAGTTAAAAATTCCTACTTTCTCGCTTTCCTCCACAATGGGCGGAAAGAAGATCCGGTCGGAGAGCCGGGCATTGATGGCATTGATGCGTTGGCGCTCGGGATCGTCATAAAACTGGATCACCGGCGTGCCGCTAAGCCTGCAAGCCAGGGCCAGCGGTGCCGAGCTGGCCGCCACGCAGATGTCATAGTGATTTTTACGGATCAGTTTTAAAAAACTGCTGACCCGCTGCACGTTTCCCTGCCAAAGGATGGACCATTTGGTACCCTTGCTGCTGCCTACGGGAAGGGTGTGAAAACCGGCGTATTCCCGGGCAATGATCTGGGGCAATTTGCCCCGCTGCAGGTAGCAGACCGTTACCTCCCAGCCTTTGTTCTTCAGGCTTTCAGCCAGGTGCTTGAACAGGTTGAGCTGCGCGGGATGCTTGATATCGATCAGGATTTTTGGATTGGTTTTTGGCATTAGCGGATATATTTCCAATACAATTTACGAAACTGAAAGGTGGTATGGTAGCTGAGGTTATCCTTCAAGCTAGGACGATAAGAAGGCCAGAAGTCTGGAAAGGCATAGTCGTAGCGCTTCAGGGCATGGTAAAAAACGCGCTGGGCCTGTGGGATAATAGACGGCGTATAGTATTCCTCAAAAGATTTACCCTCTTTTTTGGTCTTGTTCACCACCGGCAAGTCCCGTAGGGGCTCGATGCCTACGGCGCGCAAAGCGGCCAGAAAATCCTCGGAAAGTTTTTCAAAGCGGATCACGTAATCGTAGCGGTCCCAGTAGATGGCATGCCAGTCACTGTAGGGTTGCTGGTAAAATTGTTTGAAAAACTCCTGAAAACTCAGGTCCTTGCCACTGACCGCCGAAGCCCGGTTGGCCAGCAGGCGGTTGGCCAGTGAAATCAGGCTTCTTTGCAGCCAGTTTTTATGACCTACCTCCTTGATTTGTTGACTTTGAATGCCATCGTGGTTAGACTTATACTTAAAGAACAGGCTGACGGTTCTATCCAGGGGATTCCGGGAAGAAGCGATGACCTTGTAGTTTTTTTCTTCGGCGCTGGCCTGTCTAAGAAACACATCGTAGGAAGCGTGTTTGTACAAAATGGGTTCTCCCCCGTATTTTTCACACAATTCCTTTCGAATGGCCGTGGTACCGGTGCGGGGCAGGCAGACAAAAACAAATTTATGGGTATGACTGATGATCATGCCTTGACTTTTTTAGTAGCTAATTGAGAAAATAACGCCATTAATTTTTCGGCGCTGCTGCTGAGGGAATGTTGCTCCACCATCTCCCGAATACGCGGGTAATAGGAATCATATTCCGAAAGGTTTTGGGACAGATGCCTGATTAGATTAGCCAGCTCCTTAACGTTATCTTTTTCGAAAAGAAATCCAGTTTGGCCAGGTATGACAAATTCTTTGATGCCTCCGACAGCCGTACCTACCACCAATGCATTGCCTGCCATGGCTTCCAATCCTACCAGGCCAAGTGGTTCTTCCCGTGAAGGAAACACAAACACGTCGGCCAAATTGTTGTAAATATTCAGTACGTCCGGAGGCACCTTGGAGCGGATATGAATCACTTCTGAAAGCCCATTGCTTTCTACAAAAGATTGGTAGTTGCGTTTCAAGGGACCATCTGTAAGAAGGATCACTTGTATTTTTTGTTGAATAGACTCTTCCAGCGACAGTACGGCATCCAACATTACATCCATCCCCTTTCGTGGGATGGCATTTCCGGCGCAAAGAAAAACAACTTTGTCGTCTGAAACAGCATACTGCTTTTTGAGTTCATCCAGGCCATCAAGGGGTTTCATTACCGATAAATCTACTCCAGGGGAAATGATGCGCACATTTGGATTTGCTGATACTTGTTTCACTTTTTTATAAATGTCCTGACTATTGGCAATCACCCAATCAGACCGATCCAAGGAATACCGGATCAGGCGATTTCCCATCCCCTTGCCCTTCAGGTTTCGATTAAGGTCTCCCCCATGCACATAGGCTACCACCGGCAATCCGGTAAATCGTTTTACCCACACTGCCAGCAGGGTAGATAGCAAAATCCCCTGGGGAAACAACACATCTGTATTTTTCAGATTCCTAAGAAGAAAAGGAATATGGCTGAATACGTAAAAGAAATACTTGATAACCGTGGCGAGAGGGTTTTTGACTTTATTGGCATTTCCCCAAAAATAAAAAACGACATTAAAACCTACCTTAACCTTGCCACCTTGTCGCTTCATTTCATCCACCATCTTCTTGATAAAAAGCTGATTGAAGGGATTGGCGCGTGTAGGGTAGCTATTACAAAGAAACAATATTTTCATTTCCTAAAAATCACACGTTAATACCAGTCTTTTAAATCCAGTCCGGTCAATTTTTCCAGTTGCATAATATCTTTCCTAAAAACAGGCTTCAACAAATCAGCACTTTTCTGATCCATTTTAGGCTTGGACAAAAACAGATTCCGATAGTAGTTATCGAACTTCTTACGGATTTTTGAAAGAGGAGAATGCGTCAAAAATGGAAAAGTCCTGCGCATAAAACGCAAACTTTTTATGTAAACTGTATGTAACATGCCAAATTTTGGAACTCCGGAAGCATTGTGTTTGTCTACTTTAATATCCTGAAAAACATTTTCCACGCCTAGGAATTCGGAAACCTTACCCAAAAATTCATTGGGATTTTTCATAAGGTCCTCAAACTTCAGAATTAAAATCTGATCTCTTGGAAACAGGTCGAAATAAGCCTGTAACTGTCTACCATACATACTCATGTCGATAAATTTCCGCTGGGGTGCCCAGGAGTCCCGTTTCCCACCTAGTTCTTCCTTAAGCGCATCATAAAAAGAAGGCGCTGAAACCGTTTGTTCTCGTACGTGATGCAGGTAATGGGAATAAGCTCTTTGAATGGGATTGCGCACAATTCCTATGATTTTAGCTTCCGGATTATAGTCGAATAATTTTTGGGCCACCTGAGAATAATACATGTACATGGTTGAGGCTTCCCCTACCCAGGCGTAGCCTTTTGCGTCGGAAAAAAGCTTTTCGTATTCGGTAAGCGTTTTGGGGTATTTTTCAAAGAAAAAGTCATCGTCAGGGCCTTGATATTTTAAGTCATGCACTTCCCTCAAAAAGTAGTGGGGTTCCTTTTGAATAGAAAAAAAGATTTCCTTAGATTTTTGAAGATAAGAATAAAGCGTGGTCGTTCCGCATTTTGCGCTGCCAATAATAAATAAATTAGGCTTTGTCATTTCCGATTTTAAAATTTTTCTTTAAAATAAGATTGTACTTGGTAAGTATACCTAAAAGGAAAAAAACAGTAGATAAAGAAGAAATGGTCCAATATTGGTTAGCAAAAGATTGAATGGTAGTAGCTAATAATAGAGCTAAAATGGTACCAAAGAGGACTTTCCTCCACCTGTATTTATAATTTTTAAAGATCCGATAATTATATCTTAAAATCGAATAATGAATTAGAATAAAAAGTAAAAGCCCAACAAGACCCGATCCTAGAAAAATTGCCGCAAAATCATTATGTACTTGTCTCCATGGAAGGATCCATCCTATTCTGGTATGCTTAAAAATTTGCGAGTAATCACCAATCATTATTTCTCTGGCACTCCCCTCTTTGAACACTTCCCATGCCATCTGCAAATCATAGCCTCTACTGTAGGTATCACTGGTCATTACCTCCACGCCACCTCTTTCTTCGAGACGAATCAAAAAATTTTCATAAAGTATCGGGGAGAACACCACCACTAAGGCAATAATAACGATAAAAAACCCCGCAAACTTCCTGTTTTTGAAATTAAAGAGAAATATTAAGGACAGTCCCAAAACATAAGCCAATAGCGCAGACCTTCTAAATACTAGTACCAATAAAACCAATGTAGCTAGGGTAATAATTAAAAAGAGCAACTTTTTAAACTTTGAAAAATCAATTTCATAAAAAGCCAATGGAAGTAGCAGGGAGTAATAGGCCAAGGAATTTAAAACATATACACCTGTACCACTTCCGTCCCCCATAGCTGGCAAATAGACGTTCGAATAGGAAGCCTCTCCCAATCCTGGAATAACCTGTGCCGACGCTAAATAAAAAATTATTAAACTAAAGGTTAGTAATATTGCGTTAAAAACCTTTTTAAAATCTTCTTTATTATACAAAAAATTATAACCAAATAAGAACATATTGATTGAGGTTATAAATTTCAAATAAATGTCAAATGATCCAGTTAGGTTTTGAGAAAAAAGAACTAAAATAAAAAGGTAAGCGGTAAGGCAAAGGATCAGATGGTTTGTTAGTATATTTTTGTATTTGGTATAGCCCAAAACAAACAAAAATATCAAAATAACTCCTCTTACATGACCTGTATGTAATCCTGAAGAAAAAAAATGAGCTGTAATATCAGAGATCCCATTTAAGATCGGAACAGATGACAAAACGAGAATCCGGTAATTAAACTTTATTGACATTAAAAAATTTAAGTTTTAGCCATTTTACAAAGGAGTTTCTATTTACAGATTTTGCCCTTCCATATATTGAATTATTTAGTTTTGCCGATATTATTTTTTTTGAAAGTAGCTTCAAATATGTTGATTGGGCAGTTTGTGGTAAATTATCAATTATCCTGACCAAATAAAAAAACTCCTTTTTCCTATTATCATTATAAAGTTTAATCGCATGAGTTGAGAGTTTGTCTGTAAGATTTTTATTCCCTTTAAATGCTAAAAATGATTCTTTACCTAACATATCGATATGGTCGTAACCGAGTTTTTTTCTCATTTTCATACACTCTACACCAAGCTCCATGTAAAAAATTTGTTTAATCCTTTTTATAGGATCCCCTGAAACAGAGCCTTCCACATGCCTCCATTGTCGGTATAATACTTGCGGAACCAAAGTATAGTCCGAAACCAAAGACAATCTACATAAAAGATCTGAATCCTGAGCATAGGTAAAAAACTCCCTGTATCCCCCTACCATTTCATAATAATTCCTTTTAACCATAATATGAGAGCCATTTAAAGGACGCTTGCCCTTCCGTATCATACTATTGTAAAAATTACGGGGCGGCCACCTTGCCGTCACTGAAATCGTACCGTCTTTAAAAACTTTTTCATCCTCACATCCAACAATAGAATATTTTTCGTTTTCCAATAAAGCAGCTACTTGCTTCCCAACCCTCTCCGGGTACGAATAGTCTCCCGATCCGTGGATGGCAATAAACTCTCCCTTAGACTGCTGAATGGCATGGATCAATGCCCGGGTAAATCCTTGGTTTTGTTTATGAGCAATAATTTGAATTCTGGGATCAGATTCGAATTTCTGGAGCTCCTTTAAGGTATTGTCGGTGGAACAATCGTCAAAAATAATGATTTCCAGATTGGGGTAGGTCTGATCCAGCAGGCTTTGGATCGACTCGTCTACCAGGTTTTCCCGGTTGTAATAGCCGGTAATTACCGACACCAAAGGTTGATTCTTTTCTGCTTCCATCGTTTAAATAATTCGCTGTTCTACTTCCAGCTCCACATCGTAGCGCTCCTTTACTTTATTTTTTACATGGGCTATGATCTCCAGGATATCCTGCCCGCTGGCATTGGCCACATTGACTATAAATCCCCCGTGTTTTTCGGAGATTTGAGCCCCACCGACGGTATAGCCTTTAAGCCCCAGCTCGTCCATCAGGGCACCTACGTAATGGCCTTTGGGTCGCTTGAAAACGGAGCCGGCATTGGGATAGTTGCGGGGCTGCTTGGCCCAGCGTTGATCCCTGATCCGGTCCATCTTCGCTCGGATAGCGGCTTTATCCGCAGGACGCAGGCGCAGCCATACCTTCAGCACTACCTTATCGGTATGCCGCTGAAAGAAGCTGTTGCGGTACTCAAAACCCATATCCTCCTGCCGGATCTCCTTTACCTGCCTATCTGCCAGGTCCAGGTAGCGTACCTTGACCAGTACATCCTTGATCTCCTCCCCACTGGCCCCGGCGTTCATCACCACTGCCCCTCCCAGGGAACTGGGAATGTCGTAAAAAATTTCCATGCCACTCAAACCCAATTCCAGGGCCTGCTCGCTGATTTCCAGCATGCTGATACCGGACTC
This sequence comes from Cyclobacterium sp. SYSU L10401, assembly GCF_010993705.1. Lineage (GTDB taxonomy): Bacteria > Bacteroidota > Bacteroidia > Cytophagales > Cyclobacteriaceae > Cyclobacterium. Next base: position 262,068 of record NZ_WOFO01000004.1, read on the forward strand.
GGCCACGATTTCCCCGGTTTCGGGGTTCCCTTCCAAGGCATTAAAATTACCATTAAAGATCAGAAAGCGGGTATCGTACCAATCTCTGGACAGGATCACATTGTGTCCGCTGCCCAGCAGGCAATAAGGAGCCGGATCTGAAAAAAAGCGCACAATATCTGCCTCAGTCTCCGGAAAATAGGCCTCCCGGCAGCGGGACGCTATCCGGTAGGAATTGTATAAAGTAAGATCACATTGCTTGATAATGCGCATGGGAAAAACGATTAACGTATTTTTTTTCTGATTTTTTGCTCCAATACCTCGAAATCCGAACGCTGAAAAGCAAAAATATTCTTCAGGGTCAGGCCCGTATTTCGGGAATATATACCCACAAACAGGAAAGCGGCCAGGGTATAGCTGATGGCCGAAGCCAGTGCCACACCCATGGCTCCGTATTCCGGAATCAAAAGATAGTTAAGAACTATATTTACCAGCACTGCGGGTCCCATGGCCTGTAAAGAAAGCCAGGGTTTTCCCCTACCCGCCAGGTCCATATTCAACACCTTAAAACAAACCATAAATAGGATACCCAGTGCCAGGAATTGAATGACCCTCCCCGAAGGAAGAAAATCCCGGCCGTAAAATCCCGTCACTATCAACGGTGCCGCCAGCGCCACCACCAGCAATACAGCAGCAGTGACCAGTAGGGACACCCGAAGTAGTTTGGCTACCTTAAGGGAATAAACTTTGCTATCTTTTGCATTGGCGGATCCGGCAAAAATAATGGTTCCCAGCAGCATGGGAATTTGCCAGACTTTTTCTACCAAAGTCACCCCTTTCTCATATATGCCCAATTCGTAGGCAGAGGAAAGTCTTTCCAGCAGGATCTGATCTACTTTGTAGTTGAGGTTGATTACAAAAAGGGCAATCGCAAATACGATGCCCATCTGCAGCATGCTTTTGCTTAGCTCCCAGTCGAAGCTAAATGTAAAGGAGAGGTAAGGCTTCAGAAAATAAAACATCAGTCCCGCCATCAGCATCATGGCCAGCAAGGGAGCGATTAAGGCTCCTGCCACTCCCCAGCCCAGCCACCAGACAAATAGCAAGGCTCCTGTCAGGCGAAAAAGGCTGGGCAGCCAGGTGATGGTGGCAAATTTTTTGATATTGTTTTTTCCCAGTAAAATGCCCGAGGAATAATCCTTGAAGATTTCAAAAGGAATGGCGGCCACCGCCAGGCCTATCATCAGAGGACTGTATTCATTGCCGGCCAGGTATTGCAGCAGGTAAATACAGGACACCACGGCAAAGCCAGAGGTAAACAGCCATACCGTAATGATGGTGGAAAAAACCGTATCTACGGGCTTGATCTCCTTGCCTACATAATAAACGGCTGCCTGGCGCAGGCCCAGGGTAGCAAAGGAAACAAACAAGGTGGGGTAAATAATTACTCCGGCCAGTATACCGCTGCCTTCTGGTCCCAAAACCCTTGCATAGATTATCCCAGTCAGAAGTGCCAGGATAATATTAAAAGCTTTGCTTTTAAATACGGCTAGAAAATCGGAGATAAATTTACTCATCGGATGGGTTTAGCAGGAGCGCCTGCTACCGTACTGTTGGGTGCCACATCACGGGTTACAAGGGACAAGGCTCCTACTGTGCTATTTTCCCCCAATTGCACATCTCCGATAACGACAGCGCCGGTAAATATACGAACACCTGATCCGATTTTTGGATACTGAAGGTCGGTTCCAGCTTTTCCATGAGAACCTATAGTGACTTGCTGCCAGATTTTGACCCTGTCCGCAATTTGTACACCATCACCAATAACAATTGCTATAGGATGTGGAAAGGATATTTTTTTACCAATTTTCGCTTTATAGGAAATCTGGCAGGAATGGCGTTTGATTTGCCTGTGCTTTAACAGCTTACATAACCAGGCATTTCCTCTGGTCTGAAAAAAATACCCCAAGCGGTAATTGAGTATCAATTTGAAGGAGTTACTTATCAGCAGCTTTTTGGCCACTTTTAAGAAAAATTTTCCCTTTTCAGCTCCTGCATCGGAGCGAATCAGCTCCAGTAATTCCGACCGGCTCATCCTAAAATCGTACATTTCCGCCTATGGCTTTCAGTTTCTCGGTCATGCGGTTATAGCCCCGCTCGATCTGCCAGGCATCTCTGATAATGGTTTCGCCAGTTGCTACAAATCCGGCAATCAGAAGCGCGGCACCGGCTCGTAAGTCGGAGGCACGAACTTCCGCTCCCTTCAGGGCATTGCCTCCGTGAATGATCAGCATGTTGCCCTTGGTCTCATAGGCCACGCCCATTTTTTCAAGTTCCTCAGCATAGGCATACCTTCCCGGAAAGCGCAGGTCAATAATACGGGTTTCTCCCTGTGCCATGGCCCCGTACAAAGCCAGGATAGGCTGCATGTCTGAGTTGATACCGGGATAGGGGCCGGTGCTTATTTCCAAAGGAAAGGGTGTGCCCCCGCGGACCACCAGTGCCTCCTCGTTGCTGTAAAATTGTGCGCCGCTTTCCCTGAGGAAAACCAGGGGTACCTCCAGGTCCTTAAAAGGAAAATCACGAATGGTCAGGTCCCCCCCGGTAACGGTGGCGGCCACCAACCAGGTAAGGGCTTCCATATTGTCCGGCAATACCCTATAATTGACACCATTTAATTTCTCCACGCCACGGATCTCAATTTTCTCCTGCCCATAAACGGTAATACCCGCACCCATCTGCCGAAGCATGCGGATCAGATCCAGGATTTCCGGTCTCACATGTGGATTCCATACGGTGGTAGTGCCTTCCGCCAGGGACCCGCAGATAATGGCATTTTCAGTGGCTCCCGTAGAGCGAAGGCTCAGGTGTATGTCATTGCCCTTTAATCGTTTGTTGGTTCGGGCATACAGAAAGGTGTCGTCTTCCCATACTTCAGCTCCCAATGACTCAAAAACCAACACGTGCAGGTCGTATTTCCGCTCTCCCAGTTTACAGCCTCCGGGCAAGGGAACGGCCCCCTCTCCATATTTGGCCAGTAAGGCTCCCAGGATAAGCAGGGTATTGCGTATGGATCGTTCCTGCCAGTCCAGTTTGGTAGCCAGAGCTTTGTCTTGAGAAATCTGGATTTCATCCCTGCTGACGGTACAGGTTTTCCCCAGCACCCGAAGCATTTCCACATGAATAACCGCATCTCTCAATTGCTCAGGGTAATTGGTCAATTGCACTTTTTCATCGGTCAGAATGGAGGCGGCCAGCAAACGCAGGGCGCTATTCTTGGCACCACTTACGGTAACCTCCCCTTCCAGGCGGGAGGGATGAACCCGGTAGACCAATTCCTTTTCCCGGGCAATGCTTTGTTGAATAGACATGTTCATTAGCTGTTAGAAGTTGTAATCCGTGGTTAAAAAGGGACTGGTTCAGGCTTCGCAGATAAACCAGGGGTTCAGTAGGTTTTCCTTGTTATAAATTAAAGGGCTGTCTTCATCGGTTTTCTTTACCGTATAACCCAGGGCCAGCAATACGCCGTGTGCAGCCGCCGTATCCCATTCCATGGTGGGTGCAAAACGCGGATAGAGCTGGGCCTTGCCCTCGGCCAGCAGCATGAATTTCAGGGAAGACCCCATGCTGATGACTTCCGCACCCGGGTAGCGATCGATCACTTCCTGCGTCTCGGGACTCAGGTGGGAACGGCTGGCCACAATGGCCCGCACGGTTTTGTCTTCCGGCTGCTTCAGCGGCAGGGGGGCTTCCTGCCCTTCCTGCTTCCAGGCTCCTTCTTCGGCATTTCCCCAGTACATGATATCCAGCACCGGGGCATACACCACGCCCATCACGGGCGTATCCCGGTGGATCAGGGCGATGTTGACGGTAAATTCTCCGTTCTTTTTGATAAATTCCTTGGTACCGTCCAGGGGGTCCACCATCCAGAAGTAGTCCCAGTCTTTGCGCTCGGCATAGGGAATGTCCTTGCCCTCCTCGGAAAGGACCGGGTAGGCGGTTTCCTTCAGGTAGGCCATGATCACTTCATGGGCGGCCTTATCGGCCAGTGTCAACGGGGAATCATCACTTTTCATCTCTACCCCAAAGTCAGCAGAATGGTAAATCTTGAGGATTTCCCCACCTGCTGCCTTGGCGGCCTCGATGGCAAGGATAGTTAATTTTGGTATGTCGATCATATATTTCTAGTCTATGTATTCAATAAAGAGACTGAGTGAGAGACGAAGGGACTACTGAGAGATTAAGGGACTAAGAGACTGGGGGACGAAGGGACTGAGAGACTAAGGGACATCTTTAGTCTTCCTCTCTCTCGGTCACTCCGTATCCCCTTCTCTAAGTCTCCAAGTCTCAATCTCTCTAAGTCACTCCGTCCCTAAGCCTCTAATTCTCTCCCTCTCTTCGTCTCTAAGTCTTCCACTCCCCTCGACTCCGCTGCCTTCGACAGGCTCAGGCACCTCTGGGACCGAAAACGATAGGTCACTCGCTCATTAAATCACCATCCCTGCAGCGACGGTTTCGTTGGTATTGGGGTCGATGAGGATGATGGAACCGGTCTGGCGGTTGCGGCGGTAGGCATCCATAAACAAGGGCTGGGCAGTGCGCAGGCTTATCCGGGCAATGTCATTCATACCAATTTCATGTACCCCTTCTTCCCGGTGAAGGGTATTGACATCCACCCGGTACAGGATATCCTTTACCATGGCCTGACACTCTTTGGTGGTATGCTTGACCAGCAATTTGGTCCGTCCTGCCAGTTTTTGCTGGCTCATCCAGCAAACCATGACATCCAAATCCTGCGCCACTGTCGGGACATTATTGGGCCGCACCAGCATGTCTCCCCTGCTGATGTCCAGTTCATCCTCCAGGGTCATGGTCACTGACATGGGAGAAAAAGCCTCACTTATGGCTTGCCCGTTCAGTTCTATGCTTTTGATTTTGGAGGTAAAGCCGGTAGGCAATACCTTCACATCGTCCCCGGGTTTAAAAATCCCCCCTTCAATCCTGCCGGCATAACCCCTGAAATCCTGGTGTTCGTGGGTATGGGGGCGGATTACCATCTGCACGGGAAAACGGCAATCGATATGGTTCAGGTCGGAAGCGATATGCACATTTTCCAGCAGGTACAAAAGGGTGGGACCTTCGTACCAGTCCATGTTCTTAGACCGGTCCACCACATTGTCTCCCTTCAAAGCGGAAATAGGTACAAAATGAACGTCTTTGATTTCCATTTTGCTGGCAAAGTCCTTGTAGTCTTTGATGATCTTTTCGAAGACCGCTTCGTCATAATCCACCAGGTCCATCTTATTGACACAGACGATCACATGAGGGATTTTCAGCAGGGAAGCTATAAAGGAATGCCTGTAGGTTTGTTCCAGCAAGCCCTTTCTCGCATCAATCAGGATAATGGCCAGGTTGGCGGTGGAAGCTCCGGTAACCATGTTTCGGGTATATTGGATGTGCCCCGGGGTATCGGCAATGATAAATTTACGTTTGGGTGTCGCAAAATAGCGGTAAGCCACATCGATGGTAATGCCTTGCTCCCTTTCCGACTTGAGGCCGTCGGTCAACAAAGAAAGGTCCACATAGTCAAAGCCTTTTTTCTCACTGGAGGTTTTTACTGCGGCGATCTGATCTTCAAAAATAGATTTGGAATCAAATAAAAGCCTGCCGATCAGGGTACTTTTCCCATCATCCACCGATCCGGCAGTTGTAAATCGTAGGAGTTGATTGGTTTCTTGTATGCTCATGCTTTTTATTTTATTTCTTATTTCAGTCTCGTATTTTTTTAGTCACAAAGGACTCAAAGAACCACAGAGGACACAAAGGTTAAGGGTCGCTGAATGGCCTGATCAGCCGTGCTGTCTGGCAGTACGCCATAACCATGGCTTTAACCCTGTTTGTTAAGGGTTAAAGTGATTGGTAACTGGCCAGGTTGTTCAACCGGGCTGTCTGGCAGTTGGGCTGGCGATGAGATCAACTCTTGTAGTTAAGGGTTAATCAATCGTACCAATGCACCATCAAATCATCACAACATGCCTTCGGCTCCGCTCCCTTCGACTCCGCTCAGGGACCGGTAAGGAAATTTTTCTCTTCTCTTCGTCCCTATGTCTCTCAGTCCCTGAGTCCCCCCCTCTCTAAGTACCTCGTAGAATACCATCAGTAAACGAATGACGGATTCGTAATCCGACAGACTGCCGCGGGTGCCCGAGCAATTACGATCATTCGATTGGACTCCGTCTGCACCCTCGCAGTGACGGCATCATCATCACATCATCAAATCATACCTTCGACTCCGCTCCCTTCGGCTCCGCTCAGGGACCGGAGAAATCACATCATCACATCCTCTCCTAGAAATACCCACTCTTCTTCCTGTCCTCCATGGCGGTTTCGCCTCTTTTGTCGTCTGCCCGGGTACCCCTTTCGGTGGTTCGAGTGGTAGCTACTTCGGCAATGATTTTTTCCAGGTCATCGGCATCCGATTCCACCGCTCCCGTGATGGGCATATCCCCGCAGGTACGGTACCGCACGGTCATGGTCTTCACTTCTTCTTCGGGCTTCAACTGAATGAAATCCGATTTGGCCAGGATGACACCGTCCCTGACCACACATTCCCGCTGATGGGAAAAGTACAGGGAAGGCAAACCGATGTTTTGGTTTTGGATGTATTGCCAGACATCCATTTCTGTCCAGTTTGAAATGGGGAAAATCCTGAAATGCTCTCCCATGTGCTTTTTGCCGTTAAACAGGTTCCAAAGCTCAGGCCTTTGGTTTTTGGGATCCCACTGACCAAATTCATCGCGGTGGGAAAAGAAGCGCTCCTTGGCACGGGCTTTCTCTTCGTCCCTTCTTGCACCTCCCATGGCGGCATCAATTTTGAATTTTTCAAGGGTATCCAGTAGGGTCACCGTCTGCAGGGCATTGCGACTAGCATTGACACCGGTCTCCTCCCTCACCTTGCCTTCATTGATGCTCTGCTGTACCGAGCCAACGATCAGTTGGACGCCCAGGTCATTTACCAGCTGGTCCCTGAAAGCGATGGTCTCGGGAAAGTTATGTCCCGTATCGATATGGATCAGGGGAAAGGGGATGCGGGAAGGATAAAACGCCTTTTTGGACAGGTGAGCCAGTACGATACTGTCCTTGCCACCTGAAAACAAAAGGGCAGGTTTCTCAAATTGGGAGACCACCTCCCGGATAACAAAAATCGCTTCTGCTTCCAGTTCCTCCAGGTGGGATAAATAGTATTGTGCCATAATTATATTTTAATTTTTTTATCTAATGCTTCCATCAATTGTTCTACTGCCTTCTCAGCGGTGACTTCTGCCGTTTTGATCACTAAAAAAGGAGATTCAGGAGCTTCATAGGGGGAATCGATGCCTGTAAAATCCTTGATCAGACCTTGCCGGGCCTTTTGATACAGGCCTTTTACATCTCTTTCCTCACAGATTTTCAGCGGACAGTCCACATGGATTTCCAGAAACTGATCTTCACCCACCAACTCCCGGATCATTTCCCTGTCAGAAATATAGGGGGAAATAAATGCCGATAATACGATCAGGCCGGCATCCATCATCAGCTGACTCACGGCAGCGATTCTGCGTATGTTTTCTACCCGGTCAACCTTGCTGAAGCCCAGGTCTTTGTTCAGCCCCGTACGGATATTGTCTCCATCCAGCAGGTACGTATGGTATCCCAGGCGGTGCAGGGCCTGCTCTGTGGCATTGGCCAGGGTGGACTTGCCCGAGCCGGACAGGCCGGTAAACCAGATCAGCCTGGCCTGCTGCCCCAGGGCCTGCTGCCGGAGCTCCCGGGTGACTTTAAATTCGGATGGGTGTATGTTTTCCTGCATGCGATTTTATACTGAATACGACTTAAAGGTAATACCATTGAATAAACAAAAGCACCACGGTACTGTAAATCAGGGTAAGCGGAAAGCCGATTTTAAAGTAATCTTTAAACTTGTAATTTCCAGGCCCCATGACCATCAAATTGGTTTGATACCCTATAGGCGTCATGAAATCCCCGGACGCCCCAAAGGCTATGGCCACAAAGAAAGGGACCAATGGCTGCTCCAGCTGGTTACCAAGCTCCATGGCAATGGGAAACATGATGGAAACCGCTGCCGCATTGGTGATCAGACTGGTCAGCACCAGGGTCATGACAAACAACAGGACCAAAGCAAGCATTACCTCCGTACCATCACTGAGGTAAAGCAAGCCATTTACCAACTGATTGGCCGCTCCGGAATTGTTTAAAGCTACTCCCAGAGAAAGGGAACAGACCAGGATCAACAACAGGTCCAGGTCCACTGCCTTTCGTAAAGTCTGCAAATTTAACACTTTAAATATATAGAGGGTAAGGATTCCGGCAAAAGCTGCCATAAAAAGATCTACCCAGCCTATAATGCCGGTAAACAATATGGCCAATGCCAGCAGGGAGGGCAAGCGCTTGAACAAGCCCTTGTCCTGACTGATTTCTCCCCTTAGGGTAATGATAATCAAATCTTTGAGGTACTCGTTCCGGTTATCTTCCTTACCGGTCAGCATCAGGAAAAGGTCACCTGCCTGCACCTTGGTCTCGCCTATGTTGCCTTTCAGTTGGGTACCATTTCGGTGAATGGAAATGATGGAGGCCTGGTACCGGTTGCGGAAATCGCTGTCCTTGATTTTTTCACCGATCAAAGCGGAGGAGGCCGGCACCACCGCTTCGGTCAATTGAAAAAAGCCATAATTGGAAACATAGCCATCTTCCGGAAGGCTGAGTCCGTTTTCCTCCTGAATCAATTGGAGTATGGCCTCCGAATTTCCGGTAAAAAAAAGCTTGTCTCCCTCCTGCAAAAGCTCATTGGGACCTACCGGTGATATTTCCAGGCTTCCTCTCTTGATTTCCGCCAGAAAAATCTCCTTCAACTTTCTGAGTCCGGCTTCCTTGACGGTTTTGCCATGCATTTTGGATCCCTGCGGCAGGTAGGTTTCTACCAGGTACTCATTCAGGTGATCGATGATTTCGCTTTTGTTTTCTTCCCGGGCAGGCAGCAGGTGGGCAGAAGCCAGGCTGAGGTAAATGATGCCAAAGAATGTGACCAGCAAGCCCAGGTAAAGGAAATCCTCAAAGCCCAGCAGGGGAAGCCCATACTGGCTGATCAGTCCGTTTAGTACCAGGTTGGTAGAGGTACCTACTACCGTGATCATACCTCCAAGGATAGTAGAAAAAGAAAGTGGGATCAAGAATTTTGAAGCCGGATAGTTATTGGTTTTGGTCCACTCTTTTACGTAGGGGATCATAAAGGCTACCACCGGTGTATTATTCAGCACGGCAGAGAGACTCCCTACCAGCAGCATCAGGCGCATGCGGAATACACCCGGCTTTAGTTTTTGGCTGAAAAGCCGGAAGAAAAAACCTGTTCCTATATTTTTCTGTATGCCGGCCGTGAGTCCGATCAACAAAAAAATCACAATGATCTGTTTGTTGGCCAGGCCCATCAAAAATTCCTCGGGCCGGATGATTTGCAGGAGGAGCAACAAAAAAACCGCCCCCAAAAATGCAAAAGACGGTCTGAGCAGGTCTCTGTACAATACAAATACCAATCCTGCAACAATAAACAGGGTAATCAGGCTGGGGGAAAACATCAAAGGGTTAAAGAAATCAGGCACAGCTTCGCCCGGTGAGTCCCATTATTAAAGGACCGGAGCATACAATTACACCATTCAAAAAAAAACCAAATGAACCCTTCACACGCTTCAAAGGGGCATTGGTTGAGTTAGGTTATGAAGGATATAAAGGCATCCAGAGGACCACCAGTGTAGGAGTAGCCCGGAGCGCCTTTCAGGTACAGGTTTATTGAAAGGCTAAAAGTAGTGGGGTAGTAATTTATTTCAAAATTTTAAGCAAAATTTAAATGATTAAAATTTGTATTTTCCAAATAAAATTTAGCTTAAAATCTGAATGTAAATATTTAAAATATATTTTTATGTATTTTATATCTTATTTTATGTATTTTAAATCCTGTTTGCTCTTGTTCTGTTGTCTATAAAGCAGGGAATTTGCAGCAGCCTTTAATGACTAGTCGGAAAACTGAACGATGGATTTTTATTTTTCCTTGTTTGAAAAGAATTAATCAATTTACTTTGACCTGATTTTGAGCTTTTCAGATCGACTTTATAAATCCAATCAGCATTTCAAATTAACGAATCATTCTATTGAAACCCCGGCAAGTCCTTTACCCCAGTATCAGCACCTTTGGTCTGAATAGAAGCCTTTTTTTATTTTTACTGGCACTTCAGTTTTTTTCCTGTGTGTCCAATGAAAAGCTGATTTATTTGCAGAACCTGGAAGGAAATGAACCGATACCCGAGGACGCCCTGATCGGATATACCACCACAGAATATCAGGTACAATACAATGATGTACTGGACGTGAAAATTCAGACCGTAGATCCGGAAATGAATGAGTTGTTCAATATTTCCGGCGGTCAAAACATGATGCAGGCAGGCAGAAATGCGGAATCCTCCGGAGGGGATATTTTTTACCTTACAGGTCATACCGTGGATAAGGAGGGCAATATAGAATTACCCTTGTTGGGAGAAGTATTTGTAATGGACATGACCCTAAAAGAAATCAAAACCAAAGTGCATGAGGATTTGAAGAAATACATGACCAATGATGACTATTATGTGCGGGTCAAACTGGGGGGGATTCGCTTCAGCACCCTGGGGGAGTTCAGGAGACCGAACAAATACGTGGTATTGCAGGACCGGATGACCATATTGGAAGCCATATCCCTATCCGGGGACCTGAATGTGTCGGCCAAAAGGGATGAGATCCTATTGATCCGGCAATATCCGGAGGGAACCAAATTGCATCGGGTCAATCTCAATGACCGGAACCTGGTCAACAGTCCCTACTATTTTATTCAGCCCAATGACCAGTTGTATGCCGAGCCCATGCGGATCCGCGAACTGGGATCAGGAGAAAACCTGGCCCAATCTATCTCCTTACTCGTTACATCTGTAACCGCAGCGGCTTTGATCCTTAATTTAATTTTAAACTAAAACATGGAGCAACCTGCATCCCATCCTTTTCAGCAAAATCCTATGGAAGAAGAGGAAATAGATCTGAAAGAAATATTGTTTAAATACCTGAGGTACTGGAAGGTAATTGCTTTTTGTGCATTCATTGGTTTTTTTCTGGCTTTTGCCTTTAACCAACTGGTAACCCCGGTCTATAAGGTACAATCCTCGGTAATCATCAAAGATGAGGATTCCGGCATGTTGGGATCGGGTTTGTTTGAACAGGCAGGCTTGAATGTACCCAAAAACAATGTGGAAAATGAAATGGGCATACTGACCAGTTTTTCGCTGGTGTATGAGGCGCTGGAAAAGCTCAACCTGAATGTCACTTACTCCAGGGATGGTTTTTTCGGTCCGGAGGAAATATACCTTACTTCCCCCCTGCTGGTCGAAGTAGACTGGCAGCATCCCCAGATTATCTATGGTAGTTTTGCCGTAGAGAATCTGGGTGATGGTCAATTTGAGCTGAGCATTGAGGAGGATGAGTTCCTATTGTTTTCCCCAAAAGATCCCAACTTCAAAACCAGAATAGAAAATGTAGAAATTGAGGAAGGTATATACAGCTTTGATGAACTGCTCACCGGCACAAGCTTTAAGTTCAGTATTTCCAATATAAGTATGGATAAAGGTGAAAAGGTTTATTTTAACCTGAAAGATACCGGAGCTTTAACCAATGAATTCCGGTCTTCCCTGGAGGTAAGTCCACTGAATCGAACCTCCACAGTCCTGAACCTTGAAATAGAATTGAACAACCGAAGAAAGGGAGAAAACTTCCTGAACCAACTGATGGAGGATTACCTGGCCCGGGAGCTCAACGAAAAAAACCGTACCGCAACCAATACCATCAATTTTATCGAGGGGCAACTTTCGGGGATTTCGGATTCCCTTTCCTTTATCGAGGACAGACTGGAAAACTACCGCAGTGCAAACAGTGTGTTTAACCTGACAGAAGAAGGCACCCTGATCTTTCAGCGGCTGGCAGAACTGGAAGAACAAAAGGCCCAAATGGACCTTTCCCTATCCTACTACCGGTCCATGGCTACTTACCTGGGAGAAGAGGAACTCAATGACCTGGTCGCCCCATCTTTTATCGGAATCCAGGATCCATTGCTCAATGCCCTGGTGATTTCACTGGCAGAATTGCAAAGTGAAAAAGTCAGGCTGACCGCCAGCTTTTCTGATGAGACCCCTGCGGTTCGGGAGGTTAACTCCAAGATAAAAAATACCCAGAATGCCCTTTCGGAAAACTTGCGAAATGCCATATCCAATGCAGAAACGAAGCTTTCCGAGCTCAATGACCGGATCCGCCAGGTAGAACGGGAAATCAACCGGCTGCCCAGCACGGAGCGAAACCTGCTGGGCATTCAGCGGCAGTTTACGATTAATGAGAACATCTATGTGTATTTGCTCGAAAAAAGAGCAGAGGCAGAAATCACCAGGGCCTCCAATTACCCGTCCAATAATATCCTGGATGCTGCAAGGTCCGCGTCTGTGCCGGTATTCCCCCGAAAAAATATCAATTACCTGATCGGGATCCTTTTTGGCATCATCCTACCGGTAGGTTTTATTACCCTTCGGGACTTGTTCAATACCAAGATCCGGGACCCACACGAAGTGGAGAAAAAATTGCGGGTGCCCCTGATCGGATTGATCGGTTACAGTACCGCCAAAACCAACCTGGTGGTCCACAGCAATCCCAAATCGGTGATTACCGAGGCTTTCAGAAACCTGCGGGCCAATATGAGCTACCTGAGCATGGGCAAAAACAAATTGATGATCGGACTTTCCTCCTCCATTTCCGGCGAAGGAAAGACCTTCTGCTCCATCAACCTGGCAGCGGTGTATGCCCTTTCGGGCAAAAAAGTCTTATTGGTAGGCCTGGACCTTAGAAAACCCCGGATAGCCGATGATTTTGACCTGTCCAATGACCGGGGAGTAAGTACCTACCTGAAAAGTGAAACTGACTGGAAACCTCTGGTGCACCAGGAAGTAAAGGAAAACCTGGACATTTTGCTTTCCGGTCCCATTCCCCCCAACCCTGCCGAATTGATGCTCCAGGACCGGTTTTCCTACCTGATGGAAGAGATCCGCGAAGCCTACGATATCGTAATTCTGGACTGCCCCCCGGTGGGGCTGGTTTCGGAAACCCTGGAAATATTCAAATATTCTCAAATTAACCTGATGATCCTGCGGCAGGAATTTTCTGAGAAAAGCGCCTGCGACTACATCAACTCCCTTCAGGAACAAAACGGTGTCAAGAAATTATATGCCGTCATGAATGGGGTGGTCAATAAATCCAAATATGGAGGTTATGGTAAATATGGCTATGGTGGAGGCTATGGCTATGGCAGCAAAGGTTACGGTTACCATGAGGAGATGCCTTCCAGGGCATGGTGGAGAAAATGGTTACCTATATCGGTTTAAAGCATGAGAAGCTGCCTGCAATTTGGTTGGATACTGCTGTTGGTCGCTTGCCTGAATGGCTGTGGGCCGAAAGACATTACCTTTATGGCCATCGGGGATGTGCCCTATCACCTGCCTGAGGATTTTGAGCGATTTGAACGCTTGATTCAGCAAATCAATGGTGAAGGTCCTGCCCTGACTTTGCATGTGGGAGACATCAAATCCGGCAGCACCCCTTGCTCGGATGCGTATTTTGAAAAAATAAAAGGCTATTTCGATACTTTTGATCAGCCTTTGGTCTATACCCCGGGGGACAATGAATGGACGGATTGCCACCGGGAAGCCTGCGGAAGCTTTGAGCCGGAGGAAAGGCTGGATAAACTGCGGCAATTGTTTTTTGCTACCCCACAAAGCCAGGGCAAAAACCCCATGCCTCTGGAAAGGCAGAACAGCCTGGAGGGCTTTGAAAAGTTCCCGGAAAATGCCCGCTGGCAAATGGCCGGAGTTACCTTTGGCACCTTGCACGTCATCGGTTCCAATAACAATTTCAAACTGGATTCAGCGGCACTGAACGATGAGTTTTACGAGCGAGAGCTGGCGAATAACTTCTGGTTGAAACAACTTTTTGAACAGGCCAGGGAGACTGATAGCCGCGGTTTGGTGCTGGTCCTGCATGCCGGACTTAATTATAACAGCCGGGATGAACGTAACGGCCATGCCAGTTTTGTACACCTCTTGCGGGAAGAAGTGATGGCGTATGGCAAGCCGGTGCTGCTCCTGTATGGAGACAACCACCGGTTTATGATAGACCAACCCCTTCGGGACGATACGGGCAGGACCCTAACCAACTTTACTGCTGTTCAGGTATTTGGTGATCGGGACATGCATGCCGTGCGGATACAGGTATCCCCGGAAAACCCCCATTTGTTTTTGATTGACCCTTTTTATGTAGCAGGGAATTGAAGGAGGATTTGGAATACTGATTTACGGGAACGTACCGGGGATTACAAATCCCAAGGAGCACAAACAAAGTATTTATTATTCAAAATTTTTTATATATCTTGTGCATTGATTAATAAAAATTTTAATTAGATCTTATTGGACCAGCATCCGTAAACCATTGATATGAGAAAAGTATTTTACCTTACCCTCACCCTTTTGCTGCTATTGGGAAACCTTATTTTTGCCCAAACCAAAAGCATCGTACCCCAGCCAAAGACCATGACCAGGGCTGAGGGGCATTGGGTCCTGGAGCCCGGCACCATTATTCAGGCAGCCACCGCCGATGCCAGGAAATCCGCAGCCATTTTTAATGAATTGCTGGAAGCCAAAGCAGGTTTCCAGCTGACTATCCAACACCAGGCATCAGCTGAGGGGCCGGTTATTCACCTGGATGAAGCGCAGGTCGGTGAGCAGGAGGAAGCCTATACCCTGAGCGTAAAAGACAAGGGAGTATACATTAAGGGGGCTGGTAAAGGGTTGTTTTATGGCCTTCAATCCCTGATCCAATTGCTGGAAATAAGGGGACCGGAAGTCATGTTGCCGCAGGTTGAAATTGCCGATGCCCCAGCCTTCGGCTATAGGGGGATCATGCTGGACGTTTCACGGCATTATTTCAGTAGCCAACAGATCATGAAGGTCCTGGACCTGATGTCCCAGCTGAAATTCAATACCATGCACTGGCACCTGACCGATGATCAGGGCTGGCGCCTGGAGATCAAAAAATATCCCAAGTTAACCGCCATTGGTGCCCGGAGGGATTCTACCATTATCGGCCAATACTATGATTTCCAACCCTTCATTTACGATGGGGAGCCCCATGGAGGCTATTACAGCCAGGAAGAGGCCAGGTCCATCGTCCAATATGCCGCTGACCGAAAGATTACCATTATTCCGGAAATTGAACTTCCCGGACACAGCTCTGCCGTGCTGGCCGCCTATCCTGAGCTGGGTAGCTTTGATGTCAACAAAAATGAGGGCAAGGGTACCATCGCTGCCCTCAATGATAAGGGGGAGCCCCTGGACAACGATATCAGCAGTCAGGTACCAGGATACTGGGGGGTCCACTACAATATTTATGGGCCTACGAATCAGGCCTATCAGTTTCTGGAGGACGTCCTGACTGAGGTCATGGATATCTTCCCAGGGGAATACATCCATATCGGAGGAGATGAAGTCCCCAAAGACCACTGGGAAACCTCTGCCCTTGCCCAAAAAGTAATCAAAAAAGAAAAGTTGGCCGATGAACACGAGCTGCAGAGCTTTTTTATTCGAAGGATCGAGCAATTTTTGAATGAAAACGGCAGGAAATTGATTGGCTGGGATGAAATCCTGGAGGGTGGATTAGCCCCCAATGCAACGGTCATGAGCTGGAGGGGAGAAAAAGGGGGGATTGCGGCGGCAAAAATGGGACATGATGTGATCATGACCCCTAACAGTCACCTGTATTTTGATCATTACCAGTCGGAAGACAAAAGTACCGAACCCCTGGCTATCGGCGGCTTTTTGCCACTGGAAAAGGTTTATGCATACAACCCCATACCTGCGGACCTGACAGCTGAGGAAGGGAAACATGTGCTGGGTGTTCAGGCCAACCTCTGGACCGAATACCTGGCTACCAACAATAAAATGGAATACCACCTTTTCCCCCGGGCGCTGGCACTGGCAGAAGTAGCCTGGAAAAGCAGGGAGGAAAAGGACTACCAGTCATTTATCCATGAACGCCTGCCCTTCCGCTTATTGGATCTGGAAGAAAAAGGAGTATTTTTCCGGATTCCGGAAGCTGATGTTCAGATCAGTAAGGATGCTGAAAGCGGCCGGCATAAGGTAGCAATAAAGCCCCTGGTGGCGGGAGCCCGGGTGTATTATACCCTTGACGGACATAAGGCTGACCAGACAGGTCTATTGTACGCCGGGCCATTTCTGACTCCTATACCCGGGGCGGAGCAGAAACCGCTTACTCTCAGGTATGTGACAGTCACCCCCGGAGGCAGAAGCAGCAATGAATTTCAGGTTCCACTTGAATGATGCCGGATTTGTAGTCCTGTTTGCGTGTAAGTTATGGGGATTACAAATCCCAAGGAGCACAGCTGTTCGGAAACGCGCTGTTCGGAATTTGTAATTCCGAACCCCAGATAAGGCAGGATTTGTAATCCTGCTTTTACGCACACGTCATGGGGATTGCAAATCCCCTTTATCTGTCCTCGGGATTACAAATCCCAAGGAGCACGGCTGTTCGGAATTTGTAATTCCGAATCCACAGATAAGGCAGGATTTGTAATCCTGCTGACGGGCACGTTACGGATACTGTGCGCGGTATTTGCGACGCACACCTTACGGGGATTGCAAATCCCCTTTATCTGTCCTCGGGATTGCAAATCCCAAGGAGCATGGACTCTAGGTCACCTGTTCCCTATGTCTCCCCCTCACTTCGTCCCATAGTCTCCCCTCCAGCTGTCATCCAAAACAGCAATACTGCATCAAAAACGGCATGGGCAGTCATGGCGGCTACAATTCCTGCCTCCTCATACAAAAAACCAAAAAAGCCAATCAGCCCCACCATCAGCAGGCCATAAATACTGATGCGCCAATTGAGAGGGTTCAGGTAGCCATGGATAAGAACAAAGCCGACAGCAGTGGGCCATAAGCCCAACAAAGGTTGTAAGCCGGCACGGAAAAACATTTCCTCTCCTACTCCTGCACAGATAGAAATGAATACAATTCCTTTAGCCGACCAGGACCAATGATTGATCAATTTCCGGTAACGAAACTTTTCCTTCTCAAAAAAAGACCTTTGGATAAGCCACTTGGACAAATGGGCTCCCAGGAACCCTGTCAACGCTCCTGCCAGTAATTGCCATGGAAAATACCAATGTCCTCTCCATAAATCCGCCATGGATTGTCCCTGAAAAAAAAATACCAAAGCCATGCCGGCAAAGCCAAAGCCGAAAAGGGTAATCCAGCCCAAAAGCCACATTTTTCGATTCATGTGTCGAAATAAACAGAAAAAGTGCCGGAAAAGACATCCCGGCACTTAAAAATCAATTAAAAACCCCCCTTTTAAGAGGAAAAGGTGATATTCAAAGAAATGGGTACAGCACTTAATGCTTTGCTTATGGGACAGTTTTCTTTGGCTACCTCAGCCAGTTCCTTGAATTGGGACTCGTCCATTCCAGACACCTTTCCTTTAAGGTCCAGTACAATTCCTGTAATGGAAAAGCCGGCATCATCCTTTTCCAAAGTTACGGTAGCAGTAGTATTCAATTCGTCTGCCTTTAAATCTTTACCTGCAATTTGAAAACTCAGTGCCATGTTGAAACATCCCGCATGTGCTGCGGCGATCATTTCCTCAGGGTTGGTTCCCTGGGTACCGTCCTCGTTTTCAAATCTGGTTTTTGCACTATAGGGAGATTTGTCAAAAAAACCACTGGGGGAAGACAAGGTACCAGTTCCTTCCAATCCTGTTCCTTTCCAAATTGCTGTTGCTTTCCTTTTCATTTTTATATTTTGTTGATGGGTTAATAGATTAAAACTTATTCAAGGTATCAATTATCTGTTAAAATAACTAAATTAACTTCTGTCATCATACCGCTGACCATTCAACCTATTAATAAACCCGTCTTCCTTTGGTATTGTTTTAACTGCGTCGGCTGGTGCTGCTACCTTCCGAAAGGATTCTTTCCCCTTATCATCCATCAAGGATAGCCTGAATCCAGGTACCTGGTCAAAAAACCTTCACCCCTATGGTTACTTCCAATTCCACTTCTTCCCCCAATATTTCCTCAATTTCATTTTTTATGGACTTTAACCTGGTTTCATCCAGGTTGCCCTCGGTAACAATTTTCACGGCCAGCCTGACCGGGTTGATTCCACGGACCGTGATATCCCGCAAAACGGTACCCTCTATCTGATAGCCATCCAGTTTGGAGATCACATCTTTCTCCCGGACCATATCCATAAACCCAAAAAACAGGGGTAAACTGACAACCCCCACTACTATGAGGGAGTAGGCGATCCCCTTTCTGGCCAGACGGAAAGGACTGAATCCCAAAAACAGAAAGGTCAAGGCAGCCGCCATGACCATACCTGCCAGGTTGGTCAGCAACAAGAGCAGGGCTCCCTGGAAAATGCTCCAATCCATCCAACCCAGGCCGATGCCAGAAACGGCCAAAGGTGGTACCAGGGCAACCGCAATGGCTACTCCAGCCAGGGTTTTGGCTATTTCCTCCTTGGCACTGGCATATGCCCCTGCGATGCCTGAACCCACCGCTATGCCCAAATCCAATAAATTGGGCCTCACCCTGGCCATGATTTCCTCGTTGGAAATATTCAGGGGAGTAAGCCAGGTAATCAGCATGGCGCAAAGATAACCCAACAGCATGCCCCAGCCTATGGATTTGGCACTGTTAAGGATCAGGTTCTTGTCCTGGCGCAATACACCCATAGAAAGGGAAATAATGGGAGCCATCAGGGGGGCAAGTATCATCGCTCCAATGATGACGGGGGATGAGTTGCCAAAAAGTCCCAGGGTAGCAATAAAGGTAGACAGTAACATCAAAACCAGGTAGCTGTTGCTGGTCCGGGCACTGGCGCGCAGGCTGGAAAACAGTTCTTTGAACTCTTCAGTGGAAGCATGGTGGATAAGGGGAAGTTTCCTCTTCAGCAATTCATCCCTCACCTCTCCCCTTGGCAATACCTTTACTTTAAAAACATCCTCCTGAGAAACCTTTCCCTCCATGTCCAGGTGCTTGCCTGGCAACATTTTCAGTGCTTTAGGGCTCACCTTTAGTTCCAGCTTCTTTGCGCTCAATAATATACCGTCCTGCGCATATTCTATGGCATCATCACTGCATATGGATAGCACCGAGGTTTTGATATGGGCGGCAAAGGGGGGCAGACCTGACCTTCCCTTTTTACGGAAAAAACTATCCAATCCAAACCACAGCAAACCCGAAATACTCTTGGGAGCCAGAATCATGGCATGCATCTTCCCATCGTTGATATAAGAATCCTTCAATACCTTTCTACTGAGGAGGTTACTTTTGCCATGTTGCACGATCACCATGCCGATAGCCGCCGTATCCAGCTTTTCCTTTTCCGAGGCTTCCAGTATGTACCTGTGGGATTTTGCAATCCAGAACAACTTAAAAAAATAACCCATCTTTTTCCAGAACCGCTCCCATCCATTTTTTGCCACAGAACCGCTCATCAGACTCAGGGACTCACCTATGATTACCGTATTGAAAACAGGTCTGCCATTTAGGGTAAGCAGGTCTATGTTTCGGGTTTCTTCTGCCTCCAGCACCCGCTCCAGACAGTCGTCCAGGTCATTGTCTATGCCAAAACCCTGCCTCCCGTGAACCAGTCCGGGATGAGGGAGCAGGGCAATGCGCCATTCATGCTCCAAAGCAATAGGAAACAGTTCCTTCAGCTGTTCATCCGAGAGATAGGTAACCACAAAGTCATCTTTCCCAAGCTCCACCGTCAATTCGGTTTTGAACGGTAGCTTGAGTTTTAAATCTGCCCCCAATTTGGGGATGATGGTTTCCGCTACCAGCGCTTCTGCTTCGGGATCATACAATAAGATTATACTTTTCATGCTCAGTGCTTATTTTATTAAAGCAGCCAAAAGTTTGATAGCCGCTTCGGCCAAAGGTGTTCCCGGTCCAAAAATGGCTAAAACCCCTTTTTTGTAAAGAAAATCATGGTCCTGGTCAGGAATTACTCCCCCGGCCACTACCGCTATGTCAGCCCTGCCTTCCGCCTTTAAAGCATTGATCAAAGCGGGCAACAGGCTTTTGTGTCCCCCTGCCAGGGAGGACACGCCCACTACATGTACATCATTTTCCATGGCTTGACGAGCCACCTCTTCAGGAGTCTGAAATAGCGGCCCCACATCCACATCAAATCCCAGATCTGCAAAGCCACTGGCGATGATCCGGGCTCCCCTGTCATGCCCGTCCTGCCCGATTTTGGCCACCAGAATTCTGGGTCTCCTACCCTCTAGCCGGGCAAATTCATCTGACTTTAACAGGGCTTCCTTTACTTTGGAATTATCTTTCATGCCTTTTAAATACGTTCCGCTCACTGTTTTGTGCACTGCCTTGTAGCGCCCATAGACTTTTTCCATTGCCTGGGAAATTTCTCCCAATGTAGCCCTTTCTCTGGCAGCCTCCACAGCCAGCTCCAATAGGTTTCCGCTGTTTTTTTCAGCCGCTTCAGAAATGGCCAGGAGGCATTGGGTAACCGCCGACTGGTTCCTGCCGGCTTTAATCGCTTGAATTTTTGCCACCTGACTGGCCCTTACCTGGTCATTGTCCACTTCCAATATTTCAAAATCATAAGGCTGCCTTTCACCTTGCTGCCGGTTGAGTCCAATGATAATTTCTTCCCCGCTGTCAATTCTGGCTTGTTTCCGGGCTGCAGCTGCTTCTATCCTCAACTTAGGAATTCCTTTTTCAAGCGCAGCTACCATGCCTCCATGACTGTCAATTTCTTCCAGATGGGCTTTGGCCTGCTCCACCAGGGCATGGGTCAGGGATTCCAGTTTACCTGATCCACCCATGGCATCAACCACCTGGCTCAGGTCGGTTTCCTGTTGCAGGTAGAGTTGGGTATCACGGGCCGTTTTGGCCGAGGCAGGGGTCGGCAAGGCAATGGCCTCGTCAAAGGCATTGGTATGCAGGGATTGGGTATGGCCCAGAACAGCGGATATGGCTTCAATGGTAGTTCTGCAAATGTTATGGTAGGGGTACTGCTGGGTCAGCGACCAACCCGAGGTCTGGCAATGAGCCCTCAACATCAGGGATTTTGGATTTTTGGGCTGAAACTGTTGCATGAACTCTGCCCAGAGCAACCTGCCTGCCCTGAGTTTGGCGATTTCTTCCCAATGATTCATGCCAATGGCCCAAAAAAAGGAAAGCCGCGGAGCAAATTCATCCACAGCCAATCCCAGCTCCAAACCTTTTCTGACATAGGCCAGGCCGTCTGCCAAGGTGTAGGCCAACTCCAGATCTGCTGTGGCACCAGCCTCATGCATGTGATAACCTGATATAGAAATGGAATTGAACCGGGGCATGCATTTAGAAAGGTACACAAAAATATCCCCAACTATCCGCATGGATGGCTCAGGAGGGTAGATATAGGTATTCCTCACCATAAACTCCTTGAGGATATCATTTTGAATGGTTCCGGTAAGGTCCTCAAGTGCTACTCCCTGTTCCTCAGCGGTAACCACAAAAAATGCCAGAATGGGAATGACGGCACCGTTCATGGTCATGGAAACTGAAACCTGATCCAAAGGAATGCCATCGAAAAGGCGCTTCATGTCTGCTACAGTGGAAATGGCCACCCCGGCTTTACCCACATCTCCCACTACCCGGGGATGATCTGCATCGTATCCCCTGTGGGTCGGAAGGTCAAAGGCTACCGAAAGGCCTTTTTGTCCGGCCTGCAGGTTTTTTTTGTAGAAAGCATTGGACTCCCCGGCCGTAGAGAATCCGGCGTACTGCCGAATGGTCCATGGCCGTTTGAGGTACATGCTCGCATAGGGTCCCCGGAGATAGGGTGGCTCCCCAGCCCCGAAACCTGTATGAGGAAAATCGCGTGATTTTTCCGTAGATCTGTGCCCCTTCTGAGGAATCTGCTGTATTTCCGGAAACAAGGTGCGGATTTTGCCATCGGTGGCAGCCATTATTCCTGCCTTTAATTTTTCCAGAAAATAGCTTCCCTGCCAGCTCCCCCCGGGATCCTGCAACTGAGCTTCCTCCTTCAAAATAAGGCCAATATTAAAAGCCGTTTGCAGCACCTGTTTGCTGGCAGGCTGTCCCAATTCGCTAAAAGGTTTTATCCACAAGGCCCTTACAGGAACCAGCATGGCAGCCCAGGACCGGGCCGTTTGCTGAATATAGGACGCCCTGGCGGAGTTTTTGTCTGTTGCTACTATAGCCATTACCGGCAGCTTACAGGGGAGGGAATCCGGAAACAGGGATTGATAAAGGCGGGAAAAACAACTTATGGCCGCACTGATTCTGGCTATTTCATTTAAGAGTCTGTCACCAACCGGTGTCACCCAAGCGATGTTTTCCATAATTGTCCTGGCCATTTCTCCTTCAAGAGGAGCCTTCAAGCCATCCAGCCAATTCCTGCAATGATGAAAAAGGGTGCCATTATCCGCTTTTCCTGTCTGATCCATAAAGCCTAAAACCTGAAATTGAGGATAGTCATCAGCCATTTCCAGGTAGGCCAATCTTCTATTTGGATCGGTAAAGTATTTGTCCCCACCGTCTAAAATCACCCCTCCCTTAAGAAAACCAGGATCAACTCCCTGCTCCCGGTACCAGGCCAGAAATCGTTGCAACAGGGGCAGGGGATCTCCTGTAGGGAGCAACCAAAAATGGATGGCATCCGGAATGACTTTATCCAGTCTGATGGTAAGGTCTTCTTTTCCATCAAGTACCAATACCAACCCCTCTGCGCCAAGGGCAAAAGCCTGATGAATGGTTTCTGCGGCCTGAGCATCATCTGCATTTTCTACGGCCATCAGGCAAAGGCTTGTTTCAAATTCAGAGCTCCTCTCCTGCCCTTCATCCGACAATTCTTCAGGAGTATAGTAGGGGTCAAAACTTGTGCCATCGGAAAGTCGGTACCTGATACCCTCAGGAGACAAGCCTTCCTTTTCGAGGGTGGATTTCCAGTTGGCTTTATTGGTTTTGGGGAAGGAATATACCATAACATTAAAAATACAAATCAGGATACCTGATTTCAGGGCCTTTTCCAAAAATAAACCTAAATCACTTCCCAAACAAAACCGTTCATCCAGGCATAGGTGTAAAACAAAGGACTTATTTCACTTTTCAAATATATAAAAAATAAAAACCGCCTGAACAAACTGCTTTCCCATAAAGTAAAAAAGTCAAGTAAATTGGCATTTTTTATTTAAGATATTTTTCCACAATTTTGTTTCCCCCTGTTAAGGAGTATTCAAGTTTTTTCTACTTTCGATTAAATGAAATTCAATGAATTCAGAAGCAACGGCTATATGGACTGAATGTTTGCGGGTAATCGAAAAACACGTCAACGAACAGAGTTTTTCTACCTGGTTTAAGCCCATTTCACCTGCCAGAATAGAAGGTTCCGTCCTTACCATTCAGGTTCCCAGCCAGTTTTTCTATGAATGGTTGGAGGACAATTATGTAGATGTACTGAAACTGGCCATCAAAACCGTGATCGGTGCCAATGGCCGGCTTGAATATGCCGTGGTCGTGGATAAGGGCAATTCCCAAAACCAACCCTACATGGTCAGCTATCCACAGGGAGTGAGCAGTCCAGCTGGGAAAAAGAAAAAAGAAGTGCTGGCGGCTGCCAACAGCCCTTTTGACCTGTCCAGCCTGGATGAGGAAACCACGCTGCAATCCAACCTGAGTTCAAATTATACTTTCAGTTCTTTTATAGAGGGCGATTGCAACCGACTTGCCAGATCTGCAGGCTTTGCGGTAGCCAATAAGCCCGGGATCACTTCTTTCAATCCGCTGATGGTATATGGTGGTGTAGGACTGGGCAAGACCCACCTGGTGCAGGCCATAGGCAATGAAATCAAAAACGGTCCCGAAGATAAATTTGTCCTGTATGTATCATCTGAGAAATTCGTCAACCAATTTATGGATGGCATCAAGGATGGTAATATCAAATCCTTCACCAATTTCTACATGCAGGTGGATGTGTTGATCATTGATGACATACAGTTTCTGGCAGGTAAGGGCAGGACACAGGAAATGTTTTTCCATATTTTTAACCACCTGCACCAGAACAAGAAGCAAATCATCATGACCTCTGATTGTGCACCCAAGGATTTAATGGGACTGGAAGAAAGATTACTTTCCCGCTTTAAATGGGGGCTGACTGCAGATTTACAAATGCCGGATTTTGAAACCCGGATTGCCATTATCAGGAAAAAAATGCAGTCGGAAGGCATCACCATCCCCAATAATGTAATTGAATACCTGGCTTACACGGTGGACACCAATGTGCGTGAGCTGGAGGGAGTGATGATCTCCCTGATCGCCCATGCCTCCCTGAATCGGGTGGAAATAAGCCTTGACCTGGCCAAGACCATCATGAAAAACATTGTCAAAGACATAGAAACAGAGGTCAGCATTGAATACATCCAAAAATCCTGTTCCGAGTATTATGGCATCAAGGTGGAAGAACTCAAGGCCAAAACCAGAAAAAAAGAAATCGTTATTGCCCGGCAGGTGGCCATGTATTTCAGCAAGGAGTTTACCAACCACTCCCTGAAATCCATTGGTTATCATTTTGGAGGAAGGGATCACAGCACCGTGATACACGCCGTGCAATCAGTCAATGACCTGATGGAAACAGACACCAACTTCAGGAATGCCATTCAGGAACAAAAGAAGCAATTCAAAATCAGGTCGTACTGATGATTTTTCAAAAAATAAACTAACCAGTTTAACCTTCTTCCGCAAGCTCCAGAACCTTTTCAATTAAAGCTTCACTCAGCCGAAAATTAGTTTTCTGTATCTTTTCAATTATTGGTTTGATCAAGGGGACTAGTCTTTTTTTCTTCGCTAGTATAAGTATTCCCAACGAACCGGTAATCGATATCCCTAATTCTTTAGCAACTTTTCGTCCTTTCCCTTCATCTATAATAAGTAAAGCATTATCAAATGATGCCGCTAAACCAATGGAAGAAGCTTCCCCGGGATCCAAAAACTCCTTCAGACCAATTTAAAGATCAGGGGAAGGATACTTTATCAGAATCCAATCCGGAAGTCGTTTTTTAAATTCAGCAGCTACGGTATTCGTAATGAGAATCTGACCAAAAATCCTATTTAGTAAACTCAGTTCACCCAACTTATCTAAAAGTATTAAACAACTTGCGTCAGAGACTATGGTTTGCTGCATGCTTTAAATCCTCATCTAAGTCGCTCGGGGGATAATTGAAAAAAGACACACCATAATTTCCCAACATCTCCATAAAAGTTTCTTTTGGGTAGCCCGCAAGTCCTGCTGCCTGCCCCAAGGACAATTTCCCTATCTCATATAGTTTCGCTGCAAAAACCGTTTTTACCTCCTGATCATTAAGATCAACTGAATCAGGAAATGCTATTGTTATGGTCCTCATGATAATAAAGATACTTTTTTTGTTACTACGCTAAAACCCTCCGGAAAGTTTTTGTCAAATAAGGCATGAATGCCCCTCACTATTTAAACCCGAAAATGCAACAGTAATATTTTTTTTTAGAGCAATCCAATTTTCCATCGCCAGCATCTTTAAAAGATTTCATGATAGTCAAGGCATGACCATTGCCAACCCAAAGGAAAAAAGTAATATATGAAAATCAGGTCGCACTGATCATTTTTCAAAAAATAAACGAACCAAGTCTTCTGCCAGCCGGATAGGGTTACTTTTTTCCTGATTCAGATCTTTCATTGCGCTTTGCTTTGCCTTTTCCACAGCTTTGTCTTCATTGAATTTTTTCTGCAGCAAAAAAGCAATGTGATCTTCCAGCCATTGGTGTTGCTGGGTTATTCTTGTTTGTTCAAAATGGCCATTCTCCTTCAATTTAAAAACCAGGCTCTCCAAGCTTTCCAGCAAATCATCCATACCCTTTCCATTGAGCGAAGAACAGGTTTTGACAGCAGGCTCCCATCCTCTTTCGGTTGGATGGATCAGGTGTAGTACAGTTTGAAGGGTTTGTTTCATTTTATCAGCTTCAGCAGTATTGGTACCATCTGCCTTATTGATAACAAAGATATCTGCCCATTCCATGATGCCCCTTTTAATTCCCTGTAGCTCATCCCCGGCACCGGTGATCAGGAGCAGCAGAAAAACATCTACCATTTGCTTTACCGCTGTTTCTGATTGACCCACACCTACCGTTTCAACCAGAATCCTGTCAAACCCGGCAGCTTCACACAAAAGCATGGTCTCCCTTGTTTTGGCACTTATGCCCCCCAGGCTGGGGCCTGCAGGAGAAGGACGGACATAGGCATTGGGATGGTGGCTCAGCGTCTCCATTCTGGTCTTATCGGCCAAAATACTCCCTTTGGTTTTACTACTGCTGGGGTCTACTGTAAGTACTGCGGGATGATGCCCTTTGGCAATCAACAGTCCTCCAAAGCTATTGATAAAGGTGCTTTTTCCTACTCCCGGAATGCCCGAAACTCCAATTCTGAGTGCTTTTCCGGTATAGGGCAGGAGGCATTGAATAAGCTCATTGGCCAAGGTCCGATCGCTCTCCAATTCACTTTCTACCAGACTGATACCCCTGCTGAGCACAGACCTGTTCCCCTCACGTATCCCTTCTACATATTGTCTCACTGAGAATCTTTTTGCCAGCATGCCTTAAGGTTTGTCAAAGGGAAACTGCTGAAAACTAACCTGCCCCATGGCTGATTTTTCATATTTTGCCAGGCATGCACTTCTGTATCTGGCATCAAAATGAGGAGGTTCCGGGGAAAGGCGGATATCCTCCAGCTCCTGATCGAAGAAAAAGACCCGGGTATTCCCGTATTTGGTATGGGGCATAAAATCTCCGTACGCACGCATGTCCTCCCAAAGCCTTTCACCCGTATAAACGGCAAAGACCCGGACTACAGGACCGGTATTATTTTCATTTCTAAATTTCGCTAGCTCCCGGTAATCACCTTTAAGGTCTGCCACACCCGGCTGGCTGAGGCTGTCATACACCATTACCAGCACCAATATACCCACTACAGTCGCTATCAGGTAAAACCAATAATTTGTTTTCATTTTATTATTATACCATGTGAAACCCTTAATTTAGCCCAAAATATTGACAATGGCATTCGAATACATCAAAGCACTGCACATAATTTTCGTAGTTACCTGGTTTGCAGGCTTGTTTTACATTGTGCGACTTTTTATTTACCAGACAGAGGCACTGGAGCGCCCTGAACCGGAAAAGGCCATCCTTAAACCACAACTCGATCTGATGGCAAACCGGTTATGGAACATCATCACCTGGCCCTCAGCCGTCTTGACCCTGATTTTTGGCACATGGGTTTTGCTGTACCGCCCTGCTTACCTTCAACTGCCATTTATGCATGCCAAACTGGGGTTTGTGGCTTTGCTCTATGCCTACCATATCCGGTGTCATTTCCTATATAAAGCACTTCAAAAAGGACAGGCCAAATGGAGCAGTTCAAAACTCCGCTTGTGGAATGAAGGGGCTACCTTACTCCTCTTTGCCATTGTATTCCTGATCGTACTGAAAAGCCTGCTCAACATGTTTTGGGGAATGCTTGGATTGGTCCTACTGGCAGTCAGCCTGATGCTGGCCACCAAATGGTACAAAAAAGTCCGGGAAGGGAACTAATGCCGCCCCCCAGGTGTACTAACTTTAAAAAAAAATGAAAACTTCTCGCCTGCTTATGGGGTCCCTTTTGGTGGCCCTGATATGGGTTTCCGTTTCTTGCCAACCCAATCATTCTTCCGGTGAAAAACTGCCCATATTGGGCAACAGACATGTGGAAGAAACTACCGTGAATGGAGAGCTTAAGGCAGATACTGTTTACCATAAGATAGCCGATTTTCAATTTGTCAATCAGGAAGGTGATACGGTGACCCATAGGGATGTAGCCGGCAAGATTTATGTAGCCGACTTTTTTTTCACTTCATGCCCTACCATTTGTCCTGTGATGAAAAAAGAAATGCTCAGGGTTTATGAGGAATTTAAAGACCAGCCCAATTTCAAAATACTCAGCCATACCATTGATCCGGAATACGACACTGTGGCCCTGTTAAAAGACTATGCTGCCAGACTAGGGATAGAAAATGCCGATACCTGGAATTTTCTAACCGGTGATCAGGAAAAAATATTTGAAATCGGTCAAACGTCCTATTTGACTACTGCCATGTCCGATAAAAATGAACCTGGCGGTTTTCTGCACAGCGGGGCCTTTCTTTTGATCGATACCCAAGGCAGAATCAGAGGTGTATACGATGGAACAAAAGCCACACAAGTAAACCAACTGATAAAGGACATCCCCAAGTTACTGAATGAAAGCGATGAGATCAGTATGCGCTAAGTGCTTGCTTATGGCAGTACTTTTGGCCGGATATGCCTGTAATGATCGGAAGCAAACCCAAAATGCAGGCATCAATGAGATCGAAGACCTGAAAACCAAACAGTACGCCATTCAGGGGCAGCAGCTTTACCTGCAATATTGCAGCAACTGTCATCAGGAAGATGGTAGCGGTCTGGCAAGGCTTATTCCCCCTTTAAAAGGAGCAGATTACATGCTGACAGATGTCGGCCGTACCATCCGCTTGATCAAGCATGGGATTAAGGGTGAAATCCTGGTAAATGGTATCACCTATAATCAACCCATGCCAGGAAACCAGCACCTTACCTCCATAGAAATCGCCCAAATAAGTACCTACATTTATAATGTATGGGGAAATCAGAAAGGTCTGATTGGAACAGAACAAGTCAACGATGCATTGAAAAATACCTCAGGCCCCGACTTGCAATAGGGAATCGGCTGTACTCAGCGCAGTAAGTATATCGGCTTTTACTTTTTCCACCATTTGAAGTTGCTCCTGCAAATATGCCCTGGTTTCTTCCTCAGTCATGTCATCATATTCGCTTTCAAATTGCCTCATCCAAACAAACATATTGTCATAGGCTGATTCGCAGGACTGGGCTGCTTTGTTCAATTCCTCCCTATATGAGGATTCATCTGCTTCATTCTCCAGCGCATTGGCTTTTTCAACCAACTTTGACTGCTGGCTTTTTAGATTACCGATTTCAGGCATTACTTCGTCGTGGATGGCGATTACCTGCTCTTTTAACACCTCATTTTCATCATTTTCGGTTCCACAGGAAAATAAAAGGCTAATAAATAGCATCGATAGCACAAAAGGTATTAATTTCATGTCTAATGTTAAAATTGGGTTTGGGTGATAATATAAGTCTAAATCAGTGGTAAATTTGAATAAAATAAACCTCATAAAAAAATAAAAACTAATATAATTTCATTGTAAAGGTAATATTATATCAATAAAGTTAAAGTAAATATAATCAGGATAATAAATGAAGCCATATTGTTTTGCCAATGACACCATCACAGACAGCAAAGAGGCCAGCCTACATCCCCTGGATATCGGATTGATCCGCGGCTATGCCATATTCGATTTTTTCAGGACGGTGGGCACTCATCCCCTATTCCTGGAAGATTACCTGAAAAGGTTCACGCTTTCGGCAGAGAAAGCCGGACTTCCACTGGATTACAGCAGGGATGAATTGAGGGACATCATCTACCAGCTTATAGAAAAAAACGACCACAAAGACGGTGGCATACGGATGGTTTTGACAGGAGGAATATCTGCCAACCATTTTCTCCCAGCTCGTGGACAGCTTTTTATCTTTTGTGAGCCTCTGATGCTGCCTTCACAGGAGAAGTACAAAAATGGGGTAAAACTGCTGAGTGTAGACTACGTCCGACCCCTGCCGGCCATCAAAACTACCAACTATACCTATCCCTGCTGGCTTAGCCTGGATTGGAAATCCCAGGGGGCTGAGGATGTGGTTTACCACCACGATGGCAGGGTTTCCGAAAGCTCAAGAAGCAATATTTTTCTCGTAAAACAGGGGCAAATTTATACCCCTCAGCGGGATATTTTATGGGGCATTACCCGTAAGAAAGTCATGGAACTGGCCGGTAATATAAGCCTCTCTGATTTCAG
Source organism: Cyclobacterium sp. SYSU L10401 (assembly GCF_010993705.1). Taxonomy (GTDB): domain Bacteria; phylum Bacteroidota; class Bacteroidia; order Cytophagales; family Cyclobacteriaceae; genus Cyclobacterium. The sequence goes on from NZ_WOFO01000004.1 coordinate 292,254, forward strand.
TCTGGAAGACTTATTGAATGCGGATGAAGTTTTCATCAGTTCCACCACCAAAAGAATCCTTCCCATAACCCGGATTGATGAGGTACAAGTAGGCCATGGAAAACCAGGTCCACACACCAGGAAACTTATGACTGACTTCCTGACCATGGAAATCGAAAATGCAGGGGCTGTAAAGAGGAATTAATCCTTCTAAAATCAGGGAGAGACCAGCATGGCATCCTTTAGGATATACATCAACTTTTCAGGATCCTTGGCATTGAGTTCCAGTTTGCCCTTTACCTGTACTTTTTTTGAGGTGTATTTGATGGGATCTTTGAGCATGACCTCCATGACCGTTTCTGGTCCGCCTGAGCCGCAGAAAAAGCACTCCGCCAATGGCAGAGAGGAAAGAATAATGTGCTCTGGCTTAAACATCCCTTCAAATGGAATGATATAACCTTCTGCAGTAATTTCTTCCCCCTGCAATTTTTTGATTTTTTCGTCGAAAACGGGCAGGTATAATTCACCGAATTCATCTTCTCCAATTTCATAAGTTACATTGGATAGATCCTTCCATACGCTGCCCTGTTGGGCCATGGCAGTAAAGGAAAAAAAGGCAAACAGAACGATCAAATATCTCTTTATCATCTTTTTTTTTATTTTGTTAGTTGGTTTGCAATGTCGGTGCGGTAAGCATTCCAGGCCGGTATAAGTGAGGCAAGTATCCCTACCCCAAGCGCATAAGCCAAAATCCACCATTCCTGAGTCAGGAACACCCCAGCACTTAGTCCGGATAAGGCACCTTGCTCATTAGTCATAACCAAAATATAAAGGAAAAAGTGTCCGATCAGCAGTCCTGTTACTGCCCCAAGAAACGTAAGCAAGACACCCTCCAAAATGATCAATACAAAGAGCTGTTCCCTGGAAGCTCCAATGGCCCGCATTACTGCCAAATCATATTTTCTTTCTTTGAGGGAATTGTAAAGCGCAATAAATATGCCTAAACCAGCAATGAGTACAATAATCAGGGCTAAACCCTGCACCAGAGAAATACCAACGCCCAATAATTCAAAAAGCCTTGAGATCTCGAAAGATGGAGAAGCTGCCTGCAAGGCACTTCTGCTGTTTACCAGACGGGGCAATTGAACGGCGGCAATCGGATTTCTGTATTGAACCAGTAGTGTGGTCAGTTCTCGCTCCTCATCAGCTACTACCTCCGGAAAACCGGTTTTGGCTACTTCTTCCTCCATTTTACCATGATCATGCTCCTCATCGTGGGCATACCATACCGATTCTATGCTGGTCAGGATCAATTGGTCGACTATCTTATCGGAAGGGGCCAAAATACCCACCACTCTGTAGGGGTGTTCATCGTGTTCGTGGCTGGCAGCTTCTATGCCATGAGATCCTACAAAGACATCTCCCACTTCAAATCCTGATTTTTGCGCTACCCGACTGCCCAATACCACGTCAAAAGCTTTGTTCCAGGCCTCCCCGGCAGCAAAGGTAACCTCGTACAGGTCTAAATAATCATGGTTGGTACCCACTATTCGAAAGCCCTGGTAGTTATCCCCCAAGCCGAGAGGAATGGTATTTTTGATCAACCTGTTTCTGGAAATGCCCCTGGCCTCATCCAAAGGAATGTTACCTGTTGGGAAATCAATGTGATAGACAGAAGAAAGCACCAGTTGCAGGGGACTACCCTTGGCCCCAATCACGAGGTCTATTCCGGCTGCATCCCTGTTCATTTTGTTTTCGAATTGATCCTGAATCAGAATCAGCACAGTAATGATGGATAAGCCCAAAGCCAATAGCAGGATGTTCAAGGTCGTATTCCAGGGTTTGGCCAGCAGGTATTTCCAGCTAAGCTTCAACATACTCATAGGTCCTTCCGCTTTAGTGTTATGCTCTGGTTAATTTCGCTTTTGATGCGCTGATCGTGGGTGACAATGAGCAAGGCAGCCCCAAGCTTTGCGGCCTGGGATTTTAACAATTGGACAACAATCCTGGCATTCTCATCATCCAAACTGGCTGTAGGCTCGTCTGCCAGAATAATTTTAGGTTCGTTGACCAGGGCGCGGGCGATGGAAACGCGCTGCGCTTCTCCTTCACTCAGGGTATTGATTTTGGCATGTTTTTTATCCATGATTCCCAGCTCTTTCAGGTAGTGGTCTACCTTATCATTTGCCTCACTTTTACTAAAAAAATGTGGTAGTGCGATATTTTCGGCAACGGATAGTGGAGCCAGGATATGAGGTTTTTGAAAAACGATACCAATGTTTTTACCTCTGAATTTATCCAGTTTTTGCCCTTTCAGGGAATACAATGACAGGCCATCCACCAGGATTTCTCCCTTTCTGGGAGCAAGTAGTCCACCCAGTATATTCAAAAGTGTCGTTTTCCCACTGCCTGACTTACCTAAAACCAACAAGGCCTCACCTCCCCTTATTTCCAAATCCGGAATTTCGAAGGCCGGAATCCCTTCATAGGAAAATTGAATAGACTTGGTGGCAATCATTAAAACTTATTTTTTTGCAGGAATTTCCAGATTGAATTCGGTACCCTTGTTTACTTTGCTGATAAAACTGATCTTTCCTCCGATTACTTCAATGCATTTCTTGACAATAGAGAGACCCAGACCAGAGCCTTCCCTCAAGCCTACGTTTTTACCTCTGAAGAAACGATCAAAAAGCTGAGATTGTTCCGCATCCGAAATCCCAATCCCCTCATCTTTGATCGATAGCTTGAGTAAGTCATCTTCGTGATGGACCTTAAAAGTCACTTTCCCCCCATCTTTAGAATATTTAACTGCATTGGAAAGCAGATTTTCCAGGATCTGGTAGAGCAAATCCATATCGGAGGTGATCATTTTGGGTAATTTTTCAAATGACGTCACGATTTTCACATCATTGTCAATCCCTGCCTTAACCATGTCTACCACCTCATTAAGAAAAGCGGAAGTGTAGATCCGTACAGGCTTATAATTCATTTTATCGGCATCTGCTTTTCCGAAAAACAAGACACTGGTCAGCAGGCTGTTCAGGTTTCTGACGGAATTTTCTATTTTTGTAGCATGTTTTACGATTTTGACCTTGTGAGGATGGTCTTTTTCAGCATACATTTTCAGCAACTGTGCAGAACTCAATATAGAGGTGAGGGGTGTTTTAAAACCGTGAGAAACATTTTGGACAATCCTGGATTTTAATTCACTCAATTCCCTTTCCTTTTCCAGCGCTTTCTGCAATTCCTTATTGGCTTCATTCAGGTCAGCTGTTCTTTTCCTTACTTTTTCTTCCAGCTCATTGTTCAGGTTCTGCAGCTCTTTTTCCTTTTTGTCTTTAAATATGGCCAGTTCTATGACCATATTGAGCTCCCTGATATTAAATGGCTTGATTACATAAGCACTTGGATTGGTAACGGCTACTTTTTGTAAGGTTTCCGAATCAGAACTTGCCGTAAGGTAAACCACGGGAATGTTGTATTTTTCATTGATGATTTCAGTGGTTTTGATACCATCCAGTTTACCGGAAAGGTTGATATCCATCATGACGATATCCGCCCGGTTGTTTTTCAAAATTTCCAGAGCCATTTCTCCTGAATCGGCCATTCCAATGATTTGGTGGTGATTCTTTTCCAAGGCTTTTTTGAGCAAAAGTGCCGAAACGGTATCGTCTTCGGTAATTAATATTTTAAGAGAAAACATACTTACAAAATTATTAAAATCACGGATCTCCATAGGGCATCAATCATCTAAAGGAAGAGAAATTTTCACCAATGTACCCTTATCCTTTTCACTTTCAACCTGAATATGACCACCCAGGCGTTCAACTAAATGCCTGGTAATGGCCAACCCTATTCCTGACCCTTCAAATTTACGGTTAAAACCCTTACTTTCCTGCTCAAACGGGTAAAACAATTTCACCAAATAATCCTGACTGATTCCCACCCCTTCATCCTGTACATGGAGTACCAACTGTTTTTCAACTTTTTCCACCCGTATTTGAATCATTCCCTTTTCGGAATATTTTATTGAATTACCGACCGTATTATTCACAATTATTTCCAAACATCTCCTTTCCACCTTTGCAAAAAAAGGTTTGGTGATAAATTTTGTCGAGACTAAGATACCTTTTTTTATTCCGGCAGATTTATGTTTAAGCAATATTTTTGAAATAAAATCATTGATGTTGGTATTTTCAAGCATCAAATCGACTCTATCTGACTCGATCAGGGAAAGGTCCAGGATATTTGTCATGGTATGGAGCAATCTTTCTCCACTTTCCCTGATGATTTCCAAATGGCCCTGCAAATCATCATCTCCTGTTCTATTTTGTATCAGGTGCTCTGCACTTCCCAATATACCATTGAGGGGGGTTCTGACCTCATGACTCATGTTGGAAATAATGTTACTCTTTAACTGACTGACTTCCTCTGCCTTATCCCTGGCTATTTTCAATCCCTGTTCATAGGCCTTCTTACTCGATACATCCCGAAAAACATTCAAATAAAGCGGCTTCCCATCATAATCTTCCTTCATTCTGGTAATGAACAACTCTATCTCTTTTTTCCCTGAGCGAAAAGGCATCTCCAACTCGCAGGTAAATCCATTGCCATCAATATTTTGAATGTCTCCTTTAATTTGGTTGCGAATCGTAATGTAATAAGCAGGATCGGAGAAAAGATGGCCCAGTCCATAGGTCTGTAAGGATTTTTCGGTCACCGATGCCATTCTGCAAAGATTGGGGTTAGCCGCTATTACCTGCCCTCCCAAAACAGATAGCAATAAACCATCCTGTGAACTATTCCAGACATTCCGAAACCGGTCTTCCCTGTTTTCAATTTCAATGGTTTTTTGGTTTAAGGAATTTTTTAATACCCCCTGGTGCTTTGCCTGTCTGTAGAATGTATTGATACCATACCCCAGCGCAATCAAAAAAGCAATGACCAAAAGAATAAACCATACCTGGAAATAATAGGGATTGTCAATTTGAAATTCTGAGGAATAAACGGTCTCAGATTCAGGATACCCTACCAGGGAGGCCTTCATGGCCAACCGATAGTTTCCGGGGGGGAGGTTATTGAAATACAATTCGTTGCTTCTTGGATTCTCCACTTTTTGCCATTCCGAATGAAATCCCTCTAATCGGTAATATACCATCAGGTTTGGGGAATTGAGGAAGCTGGCAGCACTGAACGCACACACGATATTATTCAGCTGATAGGGAATGGTCAGAAAATCAGTTTCTACAGGCTCTGCATCCACCACGGCCACTTTATTCAGGTTTACCAAAGGGCTGGAAGGGTAACTCAGGTCTTCCTCAGGATAATACACCGACACCCCATTTTGGGTACCAATAAACACCCTTCCCTTATCCGCCAGTACCAATGCCCCTCTGCCAACATCATTCCCAATCAGGCCGGTATTTTCATCAAATAACCGCAAACGGTCCTTTTCATGAAGGATAACACCTGAGTCAGTACCTAACCAAACGTACCCCTTGTCATCTTCTAAAATCGCATAAACCGGATGATTTATTATCTGCCCATGCAAAAGTGCCGGAACCAGCTCACCATTATCATAGGAAAAGTAACCTTTTTCTGTCCCCAAAAACAAGGTATCATTTCTCTCCAGGTAGTCGTACCCCTTTACCTTGATCAGGTCACCATACGCCATGATTTCCTGATTGGGAGAGGGGCTATCCGATACAAAAACGATCCATTTTCCGTTTTTTAGCTGCCCAAATTTCCGGATAAATCCCAGCGATACATTTTCCGGCAATCCTAAATCAAACACTTCCAGTTTGGGGGCAACTCCCTGCCTGGGAAGTTTTGCGGTGTAAATTCTATCTTCCCCTGCAACCCATAAATGGCCATCTTTAGCGAGTACATAAGTTACAATTTCCTGATTGGGTAGCTGAAAAATCTGGTAATCCATGGTGCCGGCATTAAAGAAACCCAATCCATATTCATAGGCAGAAAACCAAACATTCGCATTTTCATCCTGACTAAAATTCAAAACCCGCTCTCGTCTGGTAGGGGAATTCCCATCTGAAAAAATGTGGGTTTTTACCGGTCGGGAGCCATTCCAGACCTGAATGCCATTTTCAAAACCTGCCAGGTATTTCTGCCTGTCATATTTGATGGCAGCTGATACATCCGGATTTGGAATGCCCGTCCTCTGGTCAAAATTCTGAAATCTGGTACTTGCCAGATTGGCCAAACCCCGAAAGGTGCCCACCCAGATAATCCCTTCCCTGTCCACCATGGCTGTATTGACCTGATTGACCCTCAAATCATCATAGGCAGAAAGTTCAAATCGTCGTTTGGTAGCCAGGTTGTACTGATAGAGCTGAGAATTGAAATAAAAATACAGTTTATCATGCTTATAAAAAAGGTCAAAGGCATCATTTGACCCAATCATCTCCTCCCTGAAATCCTGATACAGCGTATCGATGGGATTTCCAGCAGCATCTCCCTGGTACAAGGCATCTTTGGTTAAATAAAAAAAGGATTCCCTTTCCTCCAAAAAAATCATTTTCACGATTGGTTCTTCATTCTTAGCCTGAAAAAAACTTTCCTGGGGTTGAAGCCGCTCATTTTCCAGCCGGTAAACACCCTTCCCGAAGAAAAACAAGGTGTCGGTTTCAGAGACGAAATGAGAATAATATGCTCCCATACCTTTGGTCATTAAAGCAACCGCTTCTTTTTCAGGCTTTTTCTGATAAATTATTCTATCCGGCAATACCAAAAATTTTTGTTGGTTTTCAGCAGCACCCAAAGTGAAGAAATGCATATCACTGAAAAATGTTGCCGTATCTACCGATGCTACCAGCTTATCTTCCTTCCTCCATTTTTCCAAATTGAAATGGTACACCAAAGGTTTCCCTGCACTTTGATATACCCATACCATACCTTCTTCATCCACCCAGACTTTCTGATGAGCGGAAAATACTCCTTGAATGCTGTCCGGAAGGCTAAGTGGGGTAATGCCATCGGAATATTGAACGCCCCGGTTGCTGGAAACCCAAACAAAACCCCGTTTGTCCTGAGAAAGGGAATTGATCTGGTTAGGAATATGACCGAAACCCTTGACTTGCTTGTTAAATTTATAAGTTTGACCCCAAGCCAATCCCTGGACCAAAAGCAGAAAAATTAAAGAGATTAATTTGTTCATATCTTGTCAAACTGGTCCTAAAAATATAAAAAGTTATCAATACTCTAAATTAAATTGATAATGTTTGCCAATTCTTTTTGTGATCGCTCTTTATCTTCTATTTTTGTACCGAATTAATTATAAAGTAGATATATGAGCGTACTGGTAAATAAAAATTCTAAAGTAATTGTTCAGGGCTTCACCGGCACTGAGGGTTCATTTCATGCCCAACAGATGATCGAATATGGCACCAATGTGGTTGGCGGTGTGACGCCGGGAAAAGGGGGGACCACCCACCTGGGAAAACCTGTTTTCAATACTGTAGAAGATGCTGTCAAATCAAAGGGAGCGGACACTACCATCATTTTTGTACCTCCGGCTTTTGCAGCAGATGCCATTATGGAAGCAGCAGACGCAGGAATCAAAACCATCATTACCATTACAGAAGGAATTCCTGTCAAGGACATGATGAAAGCCAAACCTTTCGTAAAAAGGAAGGGTGCTGTTTTAATCGGGCCCAACTGTCCCGGAGTAATCACCCCGGGTGAGGCTAAGGTAGGCATCATGCCCGGATTTGTTTTCAAGCCGGGACGGGTAGGTGTAGTGTCCAAATCTGGAACCCTTACTTATGAAGCTGCGGATCAGATCACCAAAGCCGGTCTTGGCGTTTCTACCGCCATTGGAATTGGCGGAGATCCCATCATCGGTACTTCCACCAAGGAAGCCGTGCAAATGCTGATGGAAGACCCGGAGACAGATGCCATCGTAATGATTGGAGAAATCGGAGGTAACTATGAAGCTGAGGCCGCTAAGTGGATCAAGGAAAATGGAAATAAAAAACCGGTGGTCGGCTTTATTGCTGGGCAAACCGCCCCGGCAGGCCGAAGAATGGGGCATGCTGGCGCCATTATCGGAGGTAAGGATGATACAGCAATGGCTAAAATGCGGATCATGAAGGAAAATGGGATTTACGTAGCTGAATCTCCGGCCGAAATTGGAGAAGTTATGGCAAAAGCGCTGGGCGTGGATGCCTGATTTTATTCCTCAGAAAAATAGAATGTACATGGCATGAAAAGGAAACCCCAGGGTTTCTTTTTTTTTGTCTTTCACTTTTTAGTGGGAAGAAAGTGATGGGATTACCATCTATCAAAATAGTATTGGAAAAATCAGAATTTTTCCTTTACTTTCATTTCATCTGATAGCAAATACCCAAATAACATATATCCCTGCGATGAAATCATTTCTTTTCCTCGTTTTTTCTATATCAATCCTGAATCCTGTATCTGCACAGGAAACCCTGGATTATTCCACGGAAATCATACCGGTACTTCGCAAACATTGTTACAACTGCCATAATGTGGGCAATCCCAAGGGAGGGGTAAACCTGGAAAGATATGAAGAAGAGGGGCGAATAGTAAAAGAAGGGCAGCTCTGGCTGAAGGTAGTAGACATGGTCAAAACCAAAGAAATGCCCCCTTCCAGCAAACCGGCGCTAAATGATGAAGATTACCATGTTTTGGTAGAAGGCATCAACGGTATTTTGATTAAATCCCTGGAAAAGAAAACTCCCGGAAAGGTAATCATCCGAAGATTGAGCCATACCGAATACGAATATACCATCTTTGATTTGACAGGTATTTCCTATGATGCTACAGGAAGGTTTCCAGCAGATGGTTCTGGAGGAGGTGGATTTGATAATCAGGGAGGATCATTATTTTTCACTCCATTGAAAATGGAAAGGTATTATGATGCGGCAGAAGAAATTATTTCCAATGTATTTGATGTTCCGCAAAAATGGCAGCAACTGGTCCCGATTCATTACCGGCAAAACCTATGGCAACGGTTCATCAACTGGTTGATGCCCAAATTTATTTCAGATTTCAAACCAGTAAATCCACCGGAGGCAGCCGCAGAAGAAGTGATTTTCCCCTTTGCCAGCAAAGCATTCAGAAGATTGATAAAGGTGGATGAAAAAGAAAATTTCATCAAGCTCTTCAAGCAGGTTTACCAAACCATGCCAGAACAAACAGATCCCCAAAGATTCAACAGATCTGTAGCAGAGGTATTTAAAGCCATTTTAATTTCCCCTTCCTTTTTATACAAAATGGAAGAAGAACCTGTGGTTAACGAACCGGTACCATTAAGTGATTTTGAATTGGCCAACCGGCTCTCCTTCTTTTTATGGTGCAGCATGCCGGACGACGAATTATTCCAACTCGCAGTCCAGGGAAAGCTGCAGGAACCCGGAGTGTTAGAAAGTCAAGTCAGCAGAATGCTGGAAGATCCGAAATCTATTCGTTTTGCGGAATCTTTTGTCAGCCAATGGCTGGGCATCAATAAATTAAAAGATCCCAATGCGCCATTGGCAGAACTTGCACGTTTCCCTCAATTCACCCAGAACATTAGAGAAGCCATGTTTAAGGAGACGACCGCATTTTTTCACCATGTACTCACCGAAAGGAAGAATTTCCTCGACCTGATTTCCAGTGATTATTCATTTCTAAATGAAGATTTGGCCAGCTATTATGGCATAAATGACGTGGAAGGTGAGGATTTTAGAAAAGTAAACCTGGCCAATCAAAATAGAGGAGGATTCTTGGGAATGGGAAGTGTTCAGGCCGTTACCTCACTACCTACCCGTACCAGCCCAGTGCTCCGAGGAAAATGGGTTTTGGAAGAAATATTAGGGACCTCCCCGCCCCCGCCCCCCCCGGATGTGGCTGAATTGCCGGAGGATGAGGGGCTGCACGAAGACCTGGGCTTAAAAGCACTCCTGGAAAGGCACCGATCTGATCCCGCCTGCCAGTCCTGCCATGAAAAAATGGATCCTTTGGGTCTGGGCCTGGAAAACTTTGACGCAGATGGTAAATGGAGAGAAAGTTACGGTAATACACCCATTGATCCTTCTGGGGTGTTGGCTTCCGGCGAAACCTTTGAGGGTCCAGCTGAACTGAAGAAGCTGTTGTTGGGTGAAAAAGAGAAATTTGCGAGGAATATATCTAAAAAATCGCTCTCCTTCGCTATTGGACGGGGCATGACCTTTACTGATGAAATGGCCATCAGAGACCTGTCTGCTGTGCTGATGGAGAATGACTTTAACCCGGACACCTTTATTGCGGCATTGGTTAAAAGTTATCCCTTTCGGATGAAAATCAAGGATTTTCAGAAAAAGGTCAATGAAATAGATTAAAATATTTGATAATCATTGCTTTGCATGATAAAAAATGAATAATTTACTTACCAAAGCAAGACCAGAAAACGAGAGCATCCATGAGTAAAAAGTGGCAAATATCCAGAAGAAAAATGTTAAAGGGTGTAGGCGCAGCCATCGCCCTTCCTTTTATGGAGGCAATGGCATCTCCGCTGAGCCTGAACACCTACAGCAATGATGGCTTTCCTGTCCGCTCTGCTTTTATGTTTATGCCCAATGGTGTTCATCCTGGACGCTGGACCCCACAAGGCATTGGTAAAAACTTTCAGCTTTCGCCGACCCTTTCTCCCCTTAGTCACCTGAAAGACGACATACTGGTATTGGGTCAGTTGATGAACAAAAATGCCATCTTCCAGGGAGCAGATGGACATTATGCCAAAACGGCCAATCTATTGACTTGTATGCCCATTCAAAAAACGGCAGGGGATAACATCAATAGCGGAGGCATATCAGTGGATCAGCTGATTGCCAATCATTACAAAAATGAAACCCTTTTCCCTTCTCTGGAATATGGATTGGACCGCATCAAAACCGGCGTGGACATCAATGTGGGATTCACCCGCCTGTATGCCAGCAGCATTTCCTGGAAAAATGCCACTACTCCACTGTCCAAAGAAATTGATCCCAGACTGGCGTTTGACAGGCTGTTTAAATCCTTTGTCCCGGGTAACAATGCAACGGAAAACCCCTACAAAAGTAGCATACTGGATGCGGTATTGACCGATGCCAAATCACTGAAAAACAACCTGGGGCGATCCGATCAGGATAAGCTTGAAGAATACCTAGAATCCATCAGGTCCATAGAAAAAAGGATCAACAACCAGTCCAACATAAAAGATTTTTCCAGTAAAATTACTCCCGATATCAAAAAGGAGCTTGTACGGGTAAATCAAAATATTGATGAATATGTAGAAGTCTATGCAGGTGTTGACGTCACGGAGAAAACCAGGCTGATGTTTGATATCATGGCACTGGCACTGTGGAGCGATGCCAGCAGGGTGGCTACTTTTATGTTTGGCAATTCGGTAAGCAACAGGAATTTTTCATTTCTGGAAGGGGTGAATGGCGCACATCATTCCATTTCCCACCACATGAACCATCCTGATAAAATGGATCAATATGATCGGATCACCAAATGGCACCTGGAACAATATGCCTACTTTTTGGATAAACTGAAATCAATCAAAGAAGGAAACGGTACCTTGCTGGACAACTCGCTGGTTATGTTTGCCTCCGGGTTAAGAGATGGTAACCGGCACTCCCCCAGAGATTTACCCATACTTGTGGGAGGACATGGAGGTAGAAAAATAAAATCCGGCCAAAACCTGATTTTTGACGAAAACACCCCACTGGCCAACCTGTATACCACCTGGATGCAAGCGGTGGGCATAGAAAAAGAATCTTTTGCAGACAGTACCGGGCTTTTACCTTCCATCATGGCCTGATTTTTAACAATCAATGTACCTCAAAACAGTAATAGTTGTCAGGATCAGCAGGTCCTGCTACCAGGAATTTTATGGATAAACATAAGCACCCCACCCAAGAGCAAAAAGCAGTTTTATTCCAAAAGAAAGGCCTGCCATTCCTTCTTTTGCCGCTTGGCCTTTACCTGTTTTTATTGTTCTTGCCGTTTGAAACATCCACACAAAATCCATTATTGATTTTTTTAGGGAGATTTCATCCCCTGATGCTTCATTTTCCAATCGTGCTGATTCTCCTGACTACTACTTTTGTATTGGTGGGGAGATTGAATCCCCATTTTGAAAAGCCGGTAATAATTCGCTCATTATTGGGAAGCTCAGTACTCTTTACCCTGGCAGCCATAATGGCAGGATACCTGCTTTTTATTTCAGACACCTATACCGGAGCTTTGGCCAAAAACCACTTTTATGGCGCCCTCATTACCGGAGGGGGGATTACGCTCAGTTTCATCTGCTATGAATGGATGAGCACCAAAGGCAGACCTCCCGGATTAATTTTTTTTCTTTTTCTGGGCCTGACCAATTTCTCACTGGCTTATACCAGCCATATGGGTGGATCCCTGACACATGGATCAGACTACCTTTCCGAACCATTGGTAAGCCTGTTTCCTCCCAAAATGGAACAAAAAAATCCGGAAGACATGCTCTTGTATGAAGACATCGTCGCCACTGTTCTGGAAACCAAATGTGTCAATTGCCACAATGAAAACAAGTCCAAGGGGGACCTGTTGCTGGACAGCCATGAAGCTTTATTGGCTGAAGGTAAAAGCGGTCAGAAAGCCGTAGTTCCCGGAAACCCCGAAGGCTCAGAATTGATGGTGAGGATTCAGCTTCCCGAGGAACATGATGACCGGATGCCACCGGAAGGAAAACCCGGATTGACGGAAAACGAGCTTGCCGTGCTCACCTTCTGGATAGAAAAAGGGGCCTCTCAGGAAATCAAGCAGGGTGAAATTGAAGACGATGTTATTATGACCAAACTGGAAGAAATGATGCCTGATATCCAACAAGCGCAATTTAAAATTCTGGAAGAAAAAGCAGCATTTGAAGCGGCACAAAAAGAACTGGAAAGCATTGCCTCCAATTTTGGGGTTACAGTGGCTCCGGACAGGCAGGTGAATGAAAAATATTTTGAAATGAAAATGAAATTTCCTCCTCCCCCTTTTGGTACAGAGGAATTACAAGCCTTTTCACCCTATTTCCCCTATTTTTCCCGGATATCCCTGGCATCCACTAATGTGAGCGACGATGACCTGTTTTATCTGGCAAAAATGAGTCAATTGCGGGAGTTGGTATTACAAAAAACGGCCATTTCCGGAGAAGGCCTACCCTATTTGAAAGACCTGCCCTATCTGGAAGTTTTGAACCTGTCATTTACGCCAATGGAAGATGCCCACCTGTTACATCTCCTGGAATTCAAAAGCCTGAAAAAAGTCTACCTGTTTGGTACACCTGTAAAAAAAGAAATAGTAGCTGCTTTTCAAAAACACAAACCGGAAATAGCCATTATTTTAGAAGAGGGGCCATCAAATTAGTGGCCTTTTTATCCAACTTATGGGTATTATTATCGTAAAACGACACCTTATGCTTCACAAACACCACCTATCAGCCAAAGCAGGACTTTATTTAAATACAGTTCTGATATTTTTGTTGTTATCTAGCTGTCAAACCGACAGAAAACCTGAAAACAAACCCTCAGAGGTCAGGGGCATAGACTTGCTTAAAGCCTATGTAGCAGAGGACCAGGAAGCATTTGATTACGAGTTGGTCCTCGAGTCGCAGGCTGAAGGATATTCCTATTATGTCCTGAAAATGGTTTCCCAGGAATGGCTGACAACTGCTGAAGTCGACTCCACCCATTGGTGGCATTGGGTGTCCTTTGTCATTCCAGACAGCCTTCACCACGACACCTCATTGCTGATGGTCACAGGTGGGAGTAGCCAATCCAAACTGCCTCAAAAGCCGGATGAGCTCATTCTGCAAGCAGCAATGGCTACGGGCTCTCCAGCCATTAAAGTCCATAATATCCCCTATCAGCCGGTGCGCTATGTAGGAGATACCCTGGAAAAAAGGACAGAAGACGGGTTGATTGCCTATGGCTGGAGGGAGTTTATGGAAAGAGGCGCTACAGACGAAGCAGCTATCTGGTTGGCCAGGTTTCCCATGACAAAGGCAGTGGTTTCAGCCATGGATGCTGTGGTGGATTTTACCGGACAGGAATTGGGGCTGAGATTAGAAAAATACGTGATAGCCGGTGGTTCTAAAAGAGGATGGACTACCTGGACCACCGCTGCTGTGGACGATCGGGTAGTGGGTATGGCACCACTTGTTATTGATATGCTGAACTTAACACCTTCCTTTAAGCATCATTGGCAAACCTATGGTTTTTGGGCACCGGCAGTGGATGACTATACAGAAGAAGGTATTTTTAACTGGATGGACAGCCGCGAATTTCAGCGGCTTACTGAAATAGTAGAACCCTATCATTTCCTGGATGCCTATGCCGAAATCCCCAAATTACTTATAAATGCATCCGGAGACCAGTTTTTCCTTCCTGATAGCTGGAAGTTTTACTGGGACGAATTGCCGGGAGAAAAACACCTGGCCTATATTCCCAATACCGGTCATTCATTGGATAAATCGGATGCAGCACAGGTATTATTGGGATTCTACGCCCATATCATTTCGGACCAAAAGCGACCTGATTACCACTGGGACATCAGCGACGAAGAGATTTCCCTGCAAATTGATCCTGAAAACCCCCCGGTTGCCATTAAATTATGGACCGCTACCAATCCTGAAAAACGAGATTTCAGAATAGATGAGCTGGGTCCTGCCTGGACCGCCAGCAATGTCCCGGTTTCCGCTGACGGAAATTATAATATCCCCATTCAATCTCCCGAAAAGGGCTGGCGTGGGCATTTTGTAGAATTGACCTATGCGGGGAATACTCCTTTAAAGTTTACCAGTGGCATAAAAGTCCTCCCGGAAGCCTATCCTTATGAGCCCTTTGTTCCTGAGTCTCCCCAAGGTACTCCGATAGAATAAGCCTTATTCAGCCAGGGTAAAAGCCAGGTAGTAATCTCCTGAGGGTGTCCCCATTTTGCCACCGCCAGCAGCAATTACCACATACTGTTTGCCATTTACGGCATAGACAGCCGGGGTAGCGTAGCCTCCGGCCGGCAACTTATACTTCCACAGTTCTTCCCCGGTATCCTTGTCAAATACCCGGAAATATTCATCCTTGGAAGCCCCGATAAAAACTAATCCACCGGCAGTTACTACCGGTCCTCCGTAATTTTCGGTGCCCGTCTGGGGTATTCCTCTGGCAGTCAATTCAGGAAATTCTCCCAGGGGTACTGACCAGGCAATACTCCCCCTGTTCAGATCAATCGCATTCAATGTGCCCCAGGGCGGCTTTACTGCGGGATAACCTTCCTGATCAAAAAAACGGTTGTATCCGGTAGTAGTATAAGGAACAGCATCCTCGTTGGATTCAGCTCCTATCAGGTGATCATCCTGGCTTTCATCGGGTTGTAGGAGAAAATCGATAATGGCTTCCCTGCTTTCGGTTTTTACTTGTTGAAAAGCAGGCATCCTTCCCCTGCCTTTGGCCATCACTGCAGCGATCTCTTCCCGACCAAGGCGGTTTCCAATATTTCTTAGGGAAGGGAATGCCCCTGAATTATCCCCGGCCAGATCCGGACCGTGGCACATTCCACAATGTGTAAAATAAGCAGATTTACCCGCAGTAACTTCCCCGGTGGAAGTAGGAACCATTGTCAGGATCCAGGGCATTTCATTCGCATTCACATAAAGCATCCCTGATTCCGGATCATAGGCTGCTCCACCCCACTCACCTCCTCCATCAAAACCGGGGAAAATTACGGTTCCTTCCGTACTGGGAGGTGCAAAAGTATGCCCATAGTTTAGCCCCTGGATTTTTTCCCTGACATAGGCAGTGGCTTCCGGAGAAATATCTGTGATCTCTTCCGCTGTGAAAACCTGCCTGGAAAATGGGGGAGGGATAGTCGGAAGGGGTTGTGAAGGCGCCACTTCCTCTCCCTGCAGACCGGAAGGAGGTACAGCTACCTCTTCTATGGGATAAACGGGTTCACCCGTCTCCCTGTCAAATATAAACACCCGGCCTGTCTTTGTAATTTGTGCCACGGCACTAATTTCCCTGCCATCCTTCTTAATGGTCACCAAATTGGGAGGAGCTGGCAAATCCCTGTCCCATACGTCATGCCTTACCGTTTGGTAATGCCATATCCTTTTCCCGGTATTGGCGTCAAGGGCCAACAGGGTATTGGCAAACAGGTTATCTCCCAATCTATTACCCCCCCAGAAATCAAAAGCTGCCGATCCGGTAGGAACGAAAACCAGACCCATTTCCTCATCCAGGCTCATTCCTGCCCAGCTATTGGCCCCTCCCGAGGATTGATAGGCATTTTCCGGCCATGTTTCATGGCCAAACTCTCCTGGCTGGGGAATGGTGTGGAAAATCCATTCCAACTCCCCGCTCAAAACATTAAAAGCCCTGATATAGCCGGGAGCAGCATCTGAACTTTCAGACACCCTTGTGCCAATGATCAGTTTGTCCTGATAAATGACTCCGGGAGTAGAAGAAATCACGTACAGTTCCTGAGCCCAATCTCCCAATCCCTCCTTTAAAGACACCTTACCGCCATCCCCGAATTCAGGAATCAATTTCCCTGTCTCAGCATCCAGGGCAAACAAATAGGGACCCGCAGCATAAAACACCCTGCCCGTATCCTCTGATTCCCAGTACATCAATCCCCTGTTGACACTTCCTCCTATTTCATGGTCTTCATGGGGATCAAAATCCCATAGCGCTTCTCCGGTAGCAGCATCCAGGGCAAAGGCCTTCAGGGTAGGGCTGGTTCCGTATAACACGCCACTGATGATCAATGGATTACATTGAATCTGGGTATTCCCTTTCTCCTTCAGGTCTCCCGTTTGGTATTTCCAGGCCAGCTTCAGGGAGGATACATTTTCTCTGGTGATTTGGTCCAGGACAGTATATTGGGAACTGCCTTTGCTTCCGAGGTAGGAAGACCAGTCCTCCATATCCTGCGGCTGGCCTGCCGGCTGCTGCTTACAGGAAATCAGAACCATAACGGTAAACATCCAAAAAGATGCATTGCGTATATTCAAAATATTCATCTAAATTAGGTCAATTGTTCCTGACAAATATATCAAATTTGATCAAAGCAACATGAACAGAAAGAAATGGCTGAATTAAATAACTGATAAAGATGAAAAAACTACTGATTTGCCGGCATGCCAAATCTTCCAGGGACGAACCCGGATTAAATGATCATGAACGACCTCTGGCCAAAAGAGGATGGCGGGATGCCCCGCTCATGGCCAAAAGAATAAAAACCAACCACATTTATCCGGAACAAATCATTTCTTCCGATGCTTTACGGGCTTTGCAGACGGCAGAAGTTTATCTGGAAACTTTCCGCAAGGAGGATGTTATTTTCGAAAAGACTGCAGAACTCTACCATGCTTCAGTTAGTGATATTTTAGAAGTGGTCCGCCATGCCTCTGACAGGGTAAACACCTTGTTTATTTTTGGCCATAATCCCGGATTTACAGATTTGATCAACCATTTGGGAGAAAGCCTGGACAACCTGCCCACCGCAGCTGTTTTCGGATTTACTTTTGCCACCAACAGCTGGAGTAAGCTTTCCAGGGAAAATGCTTCCTTCTGGTTATATGATTTTCCCAAAAACAGTTCCCCTAAAATTTTCTGACATCCTGTAATACACCGTTAAACTCCTGATGGTTATCGATCAAAAATTGTACTTTAAGAGCGACTTCTTCCGCTGTGCTGAGGGCACCCTCAGATTTGAAGGATTTAAATTTTGAAAGGCTGCTAAAATTCTCCTCAGAGGCGGAGCGAATGGTCTCCTGCATGGGAGTATCGATGATTCCCGGAGAAAGGGCAAACAACCTGAAGCCCCTGTTTCTCAAATCAGACTCCTGCTGGGCAATGGCTGTCATTTGATTGAGAGCGGCTTTAGAGGCACTGTACCCGGACCAGCCATCGGTCACTTTGCCAGCAGCTCCTGAACTGATATTGATGATCAATTTCTCAGCCGGAAGCTGGTCATATTTTTTCATAAAAGCGTTCATCAGTAAAGCCGGGGCAATCACATTTATCTGATAGATATCCTGAATGGATTGGGGTGAGATATATCCTGTATGGGCGATTTCACCGATCCAACCTGCATTATTGATCAAAACAACTTTTTTGAATGGCGAATCCGGCAGTATTTCATCCAATTTTTTAATCAGCGATTCCACATCCCCCAGGTCAAGACTTATGCCGGTAAAATTCTTCTCTGATTTAAGCACGGATCGGGCAATTCCAATCACCAGGTTGTTTTCATTGGCCTTCAACTGGTCGCTCAGGGCTTTTCCCAGGCCCTTACTTGCTCCAGTGATGATGTAACAGTTGTTGTAATCCATAGCAAAATTGTTTTTTTTATGATTCAGCCATTTAGGTGGCTGGTTTCCTTTGTGATTGTCGGTACAAGCGCAAACTTAAGGCATGAAACCTATAAATCAACATGATGGCCGTCAGGGTTAACCCGATCAAAAGTCCGGACCAAATTCCCATTTCCTCCCATCCCAAGCCAAATGCCAGGAAATAACCCAAGGGAAGCCCAATCACCCAATAAGCCACCAGGGTGACCAGTGTGGGTACTTTTACATCTGAAAGCCCCCTCAATGCACCTAAACCAACCACCTGGAGGCCATCTGACAATTGGAAAAAAGCGGCAATCACCAATAGGCTTGCTGCCATTTCCACCACCTGTACGTCATTGATATAAAGCAGGGGAAGTTGGTTTCTTGTCAACAGAAAAACGATAGCGAAAGACAACATAAAGATCGCCACCATCCCAAAAATGGAAAAGCCTACCGTTCTCAGTTTTGATATATCCCGTTTTCCCAGCTGGTTCCCCACCCTGACCATGGCAGCCGCAGACAAACCCGAAGCCATCATGTAACTTATGGATGCCAGGTTAATGGCAATCTGGTGGGCAGCCAGGGCATTGACTCCTATCCAACCCATCATGATGGCTGCTGTACTGAAAGCTCCCACTTCAAATACAAATTGCAATCCGGTAGGAATGCCTATCTGTACCATTTTCTTTATGATTGAAAACCTGATGTTTTTTGCGTTGAAGGCTTGAAGAAGTTTTTTATACCTCCCGGAACGGGTTACATATAGGTAGATGACCCATGCCATCAAAATCCTGGAGATCAAGGTAGCCCAACCAGCCCCATTTAAACCCAACTCAGGAAAGCCCCAATTGCCATAAATTAACAGCCAGTTCAGCCCTATGTTGAGCAGGTTGAAGATTACTGTGATATACATGGCTTGCTTGGTCTGGGATAGCCCTTCAATAAATTGCTTATAGGTCTGGAAAAACATGAAAGGAACCAGAGAAAATGCGATGATCAGCAGGTAGGGAATAGCGAGTACTACCACTTCCTCGGGTTGTTTCAGAAATTTTAAGCCCGAAGAAATACCAAGAATGAATAGAAACAACACGAAGGCGGAAAAACCATTGATAACCATGCCATGATTCAACAACCTGCCAATTCTCCCCTTTTTCCCCTCTCCGTCAGCTGCAGCCACCATGGGTGTCACGGCCATCGAAATGCCAATACCAAACATTAGGATCAGAAAGAAAATGCTATTGGCCAGGGATGCAGCAGCTAATGGAGTTGCACCCAGCCTTCCCACCATGACATTATCTGCCACACCCACCATTACCTGACCCAATTGGCTAAGCATCACAGGATATGCCAGACGAAAAGTAAAGGCAAAATCTGCTTTAAATGCACTCAAATTCATGAATCAATAACTATACTTGCTTTAAAATAATGGCCGTTTTTAAAACTGCTGCTATACTTATACCATCCGTGATTTGTCCTTTCATCACCATTTGCAACACCTCAGCAAACGGTAAGCGCCAAATCTTCAGGTCTTCTGTGTCATCAAACGCTGTTTCGCCCTCCTGCAGGTCTTCGGCAATAAAAACGAAACCTACCTCATCTGTGACCGAATTGGATGTATGGATTTTCATAATCTCAGTCCATTTTTCAGCCGTTAGCCCTGTCTCCTCCTTCAATTCTCTTTTGGCACTTAGCAAAGCATCCTCATCAAGCGGTCCTCCTCCCATAGGGATCTCCCATGAATATTCATCCAGGGTATAGCGGTATTGGCCCACCAACCAGGTATGCAGATCTTTGTCCAGCGGCACTATACCTATGGCCATATTTTTGAAAGACACCTTACCGTAGATGCCTTCCTTTTGCCTGGGAGTAATCACCTGATGTTCTGACACCTTAATCCAGGGATTATCATACACCTTCTTTTCCGAAATTTTTGTCCAGGGATTTTTCATTATAAAAAAAAGGGTGACATCAAGCCACCCTTCAAAGAATTTGAAATGAATGAATGTGATTTATGCAGGGATGGGCAATACCTTGCTGTCCTTAAAGGTAGAAAGAATGACCATGGATTGCATGGAGTCTACTTCTTTGATTTCACTGACTTTCTCCAACATCAATTTCTGATAGGAATTGATGTCTTTAGAGATGATCTTCAGGATGAAATCACCAGTCCCTGTAATGTGATGGCATTCAATCACTTCAGGAATCTGGTCAATTTCTTTCATAAAGGCGTCTATATTCGCCTTATTATGCCCGATAAGGCCTACCAGTACGAAAGTACTTACTCCCAAACCTATTTTTTCAGGGTCCAACTTGGCGTGGTAGCTTTTGATAATGCCAGATTGCTCCAGCTTTTTCACCCTTTCCAGGGTAGG
The DNA here is from genome assembly GCF_010993705.1 of Cyclobacterium sp. SYSU L10401. Classification (GTDB taxonomy): domain Bacteria; phylum Bacteroidota; class Bacteroidia; order Cytophagales; family Cyclobacteriaceae; genus Cyclobacterium. The sequence continues at coordinate 312,951 of NZ_WOFO01000004.1, forward strand.
AGCAGGAGATAAACCTATATCTTTTGAAAGCTGTGCATTGGTTATTTTTGCATTCGCTTGAAGGATCTCTAAAATTTTACGGTCGATTTTGTCAAATTTCACTTTTATGCTATTATCCATATTGTAAAGAATTTACCGAATTATATGTGGTACAAAGGTAATCCAATTTATATTTATTTTAAAGACATTTACGAAAAAAACGCAAGCGTGGACGAAATATTGTTATTAAATTGTCAATTTAATTAAAATAATTGCTCTTACTGTTTTGTCATTCCTGAGAAAAGATAAACTTCCTCTCGAATAAGCCTATCAATAACAGTTTAGTACCGGTCAAAGTTTATTCTTTTTTAAAAATGTTCTGGCTTCTTTGTGAGCAGGATGTTTTCTTTTGGCATTACTTTTTACAGCTTCGAAATATCTCCTGGCCTCTGCTCTATTGCCCTGACCAAGATTGATTTTTCCCAACTGAACGAGGGCAAAAAGGTAATAACCGCTTTCCTGCGATTCCAGTTCATTCCCAAAAGTAACTGTTTGCAGGTAATGCTTTTTAGCCGCCTCATATTGTCCCATTTTATCAAAATACTGTGCCGCAAAAAAGGAAGCATACCTGCCGCTATTGGCTTCATATCCGGTCCATCCATCTGCGATGCGTTTCAGGACTTCCAAGGAAACCTCCATGGCTTCCTTGCCCCTGCCTACAGCATACAACTGACGGGCAAAAAACCGGTGAAAATAAGGGTTATTGGGGTACTTTTCATGCAAATAAGCGGTGATTTCCAGGGCTTTAAAAGGTTTTTTCTCCTCGGATGCATACAAACGAAAGAGAAAATACTGCGCCTCCACCCGGGCATAAAAAGCATTTTCAGAAACTTCCTCCAATTGTTTGAGGCCGAGCTGCTGATCACCTTTGGGAAAAAGCAACATCACCGGTCTGAGCAGGGGGTAATTATCCGGTATCCAAACTGAAAAATAGTTGAACAGGGCGTCTCCGAGCAATAGCTCCGGGTTCAATTCTTCCTCTCCCCTGCTCAATTCCATGTATTTCAATGCATTCTTTCCTGCAAAAGTAGCACTGGTCCAATTTTTTCTCTCACTGTGCAATCGACCCTGAAAACCATAAGCCCCTGCCAGAAAAAAAGCAGCTTCCTTATTGTCCGGTTCACGATCCAAAATGGCTTCTGCCTTGTCAATGGTAAGGTCCATGTAACGCAAGAAAAGTGCATCATGAGATTCATTCTCCGTTGCCACGGCAATTTTCCACCATTGGCTGAGCCCCATCAAAAAGTAAGGCAGGGGATGATCGGGATAACTGTAACGCATCACTTCAAATCCCCTCTCAGCATTTTCAAAATCAAAATTGTACATGCTGTTTACCGCATCGGTGATCCTGAACTGAAGCCCTTTGTCGAGTAATAAATATTCACTTTCTCGCTCCCCAATTTGAGTCATGGCTTCCATTTGAGCCAGCAAGGGTAGACCGGGTATCAGAAAAGCCCAGCAAATAAACAGGTAACCTATAATTCTATTCTTCAATTCTCGCTATTTTTCAGGTCAAAATCACTACACGAAAAACAAAACAATAATGTTCTATAATTAATTTCGATTGTGCTGCGAAATTTGCTTTTACAGGCTTTGCACATTAAACGAAAAAACAGACCCATTAGACCAAAACCACATCAGATGCGATCCTGGCCAATGGATCTGTAAACAGCAATAAGATAAAAAAATTAACAGCTTACCTTCTGACAGACTCCTTCTTTAAGGATAGGTCTGTCAATGTGCTTTTCCAGGCAGTCAATGCCAGGGAATCCGGAATATGGATATCATCAAAAGTAATCAATTCACCTTGTTCAATATTTCTCTTCAACTCAACATTGCTGAGCAAACCTATGGGTACATGGGTCATGGCATCTTCAATTTTCAAAGCCTCTCCCCTGACTTCCATTCCGCCAATACCTTTGTCAATGACAGAACCTGCAGAAAGATCCTTTTTTGCGATGGCACCTACGCTTACTGATGGTGTAGCACCATTATCCAGCAATATTTCATCATGGTTTACCAGATTCAAAATGGTATTTGGAATCTCAAAAAAGCAGAGATGCATGGGCTTATACAATAAATAAAAAGGTCCATCTCCCATTTTATAGGTTTTGAGCTCAGCGGCAAGGTCCTCCTGATGTGTGGCGGCAATAAACACCCCGGGAGGCGATTCTCTGGAAATAATGTAATCACTGATTACTTTTTTCTCATTTTGCGCAATTTCAGCCAGCGCAAAGGCTCCTTTTTCAAAATCAGAGGTTTCATAACCTACCAAACCCTGCTGCACAATATCCAAACCAAGGCCATTGGCTATCAGAGCCTGCTCAATTTGAAGCTTGGTCCCGTCAGTAAAGGAGGTAACCGAACTCAGACTATAACCCTGCTTCTGTCCCCAAAACAACATGTCCTCCAGGGATGGATTCTTATTCAGAAAGCCTTTGATGTTACCATATACCAAAGGATCAAATCCCATTTGAATGATTTCCTGATTAAGCGCTGCCAGACAACCAGGCTGATCCCCGTTTGCTTCCGTGATCACCCCTCTTTTAGACAACCAGGATCCGGTGACAACCTGTGTATCTGCATCCATGGTCACTACCGGTAATCCGTACTCAAAAGCACTATGGATCACACGAGTAGAATACAACGTGTCCCCGGTACTTACCACAATCAAGTCTGAAGATTCAAAAAGCCTTTCAGGTTCGGTAGTGAGGAAATCCTGACCTACGCCCAGGTCCTCAATTTTACCCTTCCTTCTGGTCAGAATCTTTGAGATGACCATATCATCTCTTCTGGCAATCAACTTTGCCAGCCCTCTGCCGATACCGCCGGTTCCTGCGATACCAATTCTTAATTTTTTGCCGTTTTGTGATTTCATATTAAAAATTTTTATGCTGTTTTTTCAAGACGATGTAAAGATAGGTAAAAAAATCTAAAAACCATTTTATTGTATTTAAAATACATAAAAAATATTTTAAAACCCCCCAATTTATATCCCAACAGAATAAGCAGGAATCAGGTAATCTCTTCGATTTTGAACCGTTGAATGCTATTTTATTTTAATTAACCTGCTTAAAACACCCGTTTCAAAAAATTATATTTTGTTTAAATATTAATTAAAAAAAATATAATTAATTTTCAACAGCTGAAAAAAGCATGGAATAGGGCATCAAAGCCAGGTAATGGTTATTTAAAAAAAGTTAATTCAACCATAATTCCTGATAATTTTTTTAATTTCGCTTTTCAAAAATAATCCGATCTCATGCCAAAATATGCCAGGTTGAACAATATAACAGGTTGGACCGCCTTTTTGATTGCGTTCATCACCTATCTACTCACCATAGAAGAGACCGCCAGTTTCTGGGACCCTGGGGAATTCATTGCTGTTGCTTACAAATTGCAGGTGCCACATCCTCCCGGAGCTCCTTTCTTTCTTTTGATTTACCGGATGTTCAGCTTTTTTTCCTTTGGGGATAGCCTGGCCATCGCCTATTGGATGAATGTGGGTAGTGCTTTATTTTCAGCTTTTACCATTTTATTTCTTTTCTGGACCATTACCCTTTTAGGTAGAAAATTGCTTTCAATTGGGGACGGTGAACCGACGAAGGAGCAGACCTATAAACTCATGGGTGCCGGACTGGTCGGAGCTTTAGCCTATACTTTCTCTGATAGTTTTTGGTTTTCTGCAGTAGAAGCCGAGGTATATGCCATGTCCTCATTTTTTACAGCCATTGTCATCTGGGCATTCCTCAAGTGGGATGTCATAAAGGATCCCCGGGCAGAAAATCAATACATGATTTTCATTGCCTATCTGGTTGGCTTATCCATAGGGGTTCACCTGCTAAACCTGGTTACACTTCCTGCCCTGGCATTGGTCGTATATTTTAAGAAGTACAAAAACCATACCCTGAAAGGTGGAATCATTGCCTTTGCTTTGGGAGGAATTGCATTGGTAATCATCAATAATATCATCATCCCCGGCCTTCCAAGCATCGCCGGATCAATGGAAATATTTTTTGTCAACAGCCTGGGCCTTCCTTTCGGGGCAGGTATTGTTTTTTTCTCCATTGTTTTTCTGGGGGCTCTGGTCTATGCCCTGGTGTATGCTTACAAACAAAAGAAAGTAATCCTGAATACCGTATTGTTATGCCTTACCTTCATTCTTATCGGTTATGGCTCCTATGCGCTAATTGTTATCCGGGCCAATGCGGAACCCGTCATCAATGAAAATGATCCCAAAGATATCATCAGCTTTGTCAGTTACCTTAAAAGAGAACAATATGGATACCGGCCATTGCTACATGGTCAATATTTCACTGCAGAAGTAATCGACCAGGTAGAAGGTGCTCCCGTATATGCCAAGGGAGAGGAAAAATACGAAATTGTCGACTACCAATTGGAAAACACTTACGACCCGGAAAAAACCACCATACTACCCAGGATTTATTCTACCCAGCCCAGGCACAAACAAATCTACCAATCCAAACTTGGCCTGAGAGATGGAGAAGATCCTACTTTTTTTGATAATATTTATTTCATGCTGGATCATCAGCTGGGGCACATGTATTGGAGGTATTTTATGTGGAACTTCAGCGGCCGGGAAAGTGACTTTAGTGATGCACCGTTTTTAAGCATATGGACAAGTATCAGCACCGACTTTCCGGAATACATAAAAAATAACAAGGGACATAACAATTACCTGATGCTGCCCCTGCTTCTGGGCCTGATCGGAATGTTTTTTCAAGCCAAACACGATCCGAAATCATTCTGGCTGACCCTGATGCTATTTCTGATGATGGGAGTAGTATTGGTGTTATACCTGAACTCTCCTCCGGTAGAACCCAGGGAAAGGGATTATATATATGTAGGATCATTTTATGCCTTTGCCATCTGGATTGGCTTCAGCGTGCTGGCCATCAGCAGGCAGCTGAGCCGGATGAAGAAAGACCTGGTGCTGGCGGGCTTGTATGCTACTTTAATCACCCTGCCCGTGCCCCTGCTAATGGCTAGCGAAAACTGGAATGATCATGACCGGTCAGATCGCTTCTTTTCTGTGGATTCTGCCCGGAATTTCCTGGCATCCTGTGCACCCAATGCCATATTATTTACCGGAGGCGATAATGACACTTTTCCACTCTGGTATGTACAGGAAGTAGAAGGTTTCAGAACTGATGTCCGGGTGGTTGTACTGAGTTATTTCGATACGGATTGGTATGTCAAGCAGATGACCCGGCCGGTCAATGAATCTGCTGCCCTGGACTTCACCCTTCAGTACGACAACTTTAAAAAGGGTACCAATGACGTTTTGTATATTACAGACAGGCTGGAAAGCTTATCCCTGCCCGATTATCTCAAGCTGCTTAAAAATAACAGTGAATTACTCAAACTTTCGTCCAGCAGGTCAGGTAACATCAACACCGTCCCCTCAAGAAACCTTTCCCTATCCATTGAACAGGAAAAAATAGAGGATCTGAACATCGTTCCTGAGCAGTTCAGAGATTTAAGGGTTCCGGGAATCAATATCCGACTGAAGGGAAATTATGTAACCAAAGGCAATTTGATGCTTCTGGATCTGATCGCTACCAATAACTGGGAAAGGCCGATTTATTTCAATAATACTTCATTGGCCTCCGTAGGTTTTGACATCAGCGAAAATGTAGTAATGGAAGGCCTTACCTACCGGCTATTACCTGTTCAAAAACCGGATAACCAGGAAGAGTTGATCAATACAGATCTGGCCTATACCAATGTCATGGAAAAATTTGCCTTTAGGGGGATGAATAACCCTTCCAATTATTTTGATGATGAGTTCAGAAGGTTTACCTCTAATCACCGAAGCGTATTGAATAGCATTACCATCGCCCTATTGGACGAAGCGGATTTGGAAAGAGCCGAGGACATCATGCGCCTGAGCCTGGAGAAATTCCCTCATGAGGCCATCCCCTATGACCTGGCCAGCGGACAGGCTGTTCCCCTGTTATTTGAATTGGGTATGGAAGATGAGGCCATGCACATCATCAATGAAATGTCCTCCCGATCAGTTGAAATGCTGGATTTCTACGAGGAAACCGGGCGCGCCATGGACAGGGAGGCCTCCATTTCCATGGAAATGCTTCGGTATTTTATTCCGCTTTTAAAGGAACAGGGTTTTGAAGAAAAAGCGAATCAGCTTCAGCAGGAGTTTGAAAGGCTGTTTGGCTCCATGGGCCAGCAGATGCAAAGACGATAAGGAATAAATGTAAATGGCAGAAGCTGGTCAGCCAAAAGTAAAATCACAAAAAAAAATAAGCAAAGGAGAAGTCGATTGACTTCTCCTTTGCTTATTAAAATGCCTGAATGGGACAATAGAGCCGGAATCAATACCCTGTTTATTCTTTTTTATGCAGGACATAAAACAAATCCAGGGCTTCTTCGGGATCATCCATTAACAGGTAATCTGTGTGCATAATTTCTTCCACCGATTTACCCTGCTTTTGATGCAATTTGTTGCGGTTAAACCGGTTGAGAATTTCATAGGGAATTTTCAAAAGTCCTGCCGGAAGGCGGTACTGCAGGTTGAGAAAATCCCATCTGGTTATTTTCTCTACCGAAATTCTATTGGCTTCATGGTATTTCCATACCTTCTCATTTCCACCTATTCCTTTTGCTTCTACCTTATCAAACACCTTTAGGCACAAATCCCTAAGCTGAGCCGGCGTATATTCCCGGATATGCCAGGGATTCCTGGAAAGGGAAAACCGGATATTCGGCGTTGAAATCAGGGCACAACCACCTGGTTTCAGTACCCTATAGATCTCCTGCAGGTACAGCAAATCATCCTGAATATGTTCGATTACCTGAAAACTGACCACCCAATCAAACGTATCGTTTTTCAGGCCCGGCATGGGTGGCAAAAGGGCCTGCTCAAAAACAAAACCCGGGTGTTGCTTCCGAAGGGTCTCCAGTATCTCGCCGATTTTATCCAGGCCATGGTAATGATTGAGCAGGGGGCCCAAAACTTCCACTCCCCTTCCCTCACCACAGCCAATTTCCAACAAATCACCAGAAACATAATCCCTGGCGACAATGTAGGCTTTCAAAAGCCGTTGATGTATGGGGTTGTCACTGATCAACTTATCGGAAGTAATTTCCGTTGTATAGGTAGCCATTTAAAATTTTATTATTTTCAACAAAATTAAGGTTAATTTTTAAAACCAACTATGGAAACAATAAAGTCGTTGCACATGAAAAAAATAATTGGGTGTCTGGCCGTTTTATGCTTTTTATCGCTTTCGGTCCATGCACAAAACAACCTGCAAAGTATCAACCAAAACCTGAGGTACTCCAGGTACTCCCGGATTTCGCTTAAAGTGATCCCCATAAAAACCGCAGAAAGAACTTTTACCCTGCAAATGGTTGCAGAAAAAATTGAAGAAGACCCTGATTTCGACAATTACCTATTTAGCTATACCATTGTCAATGGTTTTCAGCAAACCATCGCTGATGAGCAGGTGATCGCGCTGGACAGGGACTTGCTGAAAGCCGACACCGACAGGCATTTCTACTTTGAGGAAACGGTGGAAATACCCGCAGATCAGGAGGAAGCTTATGTGATATTCAGGGCCCTCGATACCCGGCAGGAAGACGAATACGTCTACCATGCTGACCTGATCAGCCCCTATGTGCCGGATCAACCGGGTTTTGGTGCCTATTTTGGAAATGACATACCCTTTGACCAGAATTTTTTGAATGTGGAAGAATCCCTCTTATTTAAAAGTGAGCAGGGAGTAAACCTGTACCGTTACTATTATCCGCGGGAATTCCCCCTGCCCTTACCTCCGATGGAGACCAACACACCGGAAATACCCAGGGAAACAGAAGTGGTGGATGACGGAAGTTTTCTGGTCAATGTACCTGTTCCATTTGAAAAATCCGGTTACTATTACATACAGGCTGATACCAGTTCATCTTCGGGGCTGATGATTAAAACTGCCAGCCAGACCTTTCCCAGGGTGGCAACCTGGGAAGAAATGATCCAAATGGTCACTTATATATCCACCCGCAAGGAACATGAAACGCTGCTGGCGGCAGAAAATAAAAAAACAGCCCTGGACGAATACTGGATCCGAATGACCCGGGACGAAGAAACGGCCAAGGAATTGATCAAGGAATATTTCCGGCAAGTGGAATTTGCCAACATACTCTTTACAGATTTTAAGGAAGGCTGGGCCACCGACCGGGGCATGATCTTTATCATTATGGGTCCTCCGCAGGAAGTTTACTTTGATAGGGACAAAGAAACCTGGGTATACCAGTCGCAGGATTCAAATTCAAAAATTACCTTTACCTTTGCCCGCATAAAAAATATTTTAACCCCCAATTATTACACCTTGAACCGATCCAGAGCCTACCAGCCGATTTGGTTCAAAAACATTACAGCATGGAGAAACGGAAGGATGGTTTTCTGATCGACAGAAATGACAACCAAAAAGATTACCTCTTTGGCATCAGGCCCATTATGGAGGCTTTTAATGCGGACCAGCAGATAGATAAAATTTTGGTCAACAAGGAATTGAAAGGTGACTTGTTAAAGGAATTACTGGGTACTGCCAGGGAAAAAAAAATACCTGTCACCAAGGTACCAGAAAGCAAGCTGAACCGCATCACAAGGAAAAATCACCAGGGAGTCGTGGCCTATATTTCATCGATTGCCTATGCGTCTCTGGACAATGTGGTAGATGGCTGCTACACCAGCGGCGTAGCGCCCCTCATCCTGATGCTGGACCGGGTGACTGATGTCAGGAACTTCGGGGCCATTGCCAGAACTGCTGAGGTGGCGGGTGTTCATGCCATTGTCATCCCCGAAAAAAGCAGTGCCCAAATCAATTCCGATGCCGTCAAAACTTCAGCAGGGGCTTTGAATTTTATACCAGTTAGCCGGGAAAGAAATCTGTATTATGCCTTGAAAGACCTGAAGAAATCAGGCCTCAACGTGGTGGGGGTTACCGAAAAAACAGACCGGGCAATGTACGAGGCAGACCTAACGCTGCCCACCGTCCTGGTAGTGGGTTCAGAGGAGGACGGAATATCTGAAGAGCTCATGGAGCTGTGTGATGAATTTGTAAAAATACCTGTCATGGGAAAAATAGAAAGTCTGAATGTATCGGTAGCTACCGGCATCGTCATCTATGAAGCTGTCCGGCAGAGAAATAAACCTGCCTGAATAACAACAAATACTGCTTATGGGAATAGAATCGGTAGCCTTGATCATCATGGGAATTGCCCTGGCAGCAATGGCCTTCACCAGCTATCAGAGCTTTAAAAAAAGCTCTGCCCTGCAGGAACATGTCAGGGACTTGACCATGGAAAGAGACAGCCTGAAAGAAACCCGGCAACTGCTCCGCGATAACCTGAACCGGCAACTCAACCAAAACGATAGCCAAACAGCCGTCATCACAAGATTGGAAAGGGAAAAGTACCAATTGGGACTGGACAAAAACAAATTGGAGTCCCAGCTGCACTATCTCGGCGAAAAGCTGGCTTTTCAGGAGCAGGAACTCGAAAAGATGGGGAAAAAATTTCATCAGGAATTTGAACTCCTGGCCAATAAAATCATGGAGGAGAAATCTGTGAAATTCTCCTTACAGAACCAGGAAAACATCGAAAGGATTCTGAGCCCGCTGGGAAAAGACCTGGAGGCATTTAAAAAACAGGTACAGGAAACCTATTCCATGGAATCCAAAGAGCGTTTTTCCCTGGAGCGAAAAGTAAAGGAGCTGGCCGAACTCAACCAGCAGATCAGCCAGGAAGCCAGAAACCTCACCAATGCCCTGAAGGGCAATGCCAAAATCAGGGGCAACTGGGGTGAAGCCATCCTGGAGACCATCCTGCAAAATTCAGGCCTGGAAAGAGACAGGCATTACAGCGTACAGGGATTTTTAAAAGACGATGCAGGCCATCCCTTACTGGGGCTGGATGGAAAAAAAATGCAGCCTGATGTGATCGTTCATTATCCGGACAACAAGAAGGTCATCATAGATGCTAAAGTATCCCTACTGGCGTACGAGAAATACAGCAGTGCCACTGCAGAACCCGAACAAAAAAGTGCGCTGGAAATGCACGTGAAGGCCGTTAAGACCCACATTGACCAATTATCGGGCAAACAATATGAGGCCTACGCCAGGGCCCTGGACTTTGTCATCATGTTTGTGCCCCTGGAAGCAGCCTATATCGTGGCCCTGCAGGCTGATTCCCAACTTTGGGAATATGCCTATAAAAAGCGGGTATTGCTGATCAGCAGTAGCAACCTGATTGCTGCACTGAAAATGATCAAAGACCTGTGGATACGGGACGATCAATCCAAAAATGCGCTGGAAATTGCAGATAGAGGCGGTCGCATGTACGATAAGTTTGCCTCCTTTTTAGGGAATCTGGAAGACATAGGCAAACACCTTGAAAAATCTCAGGACAGCTACCATTCGGCCTTAAAACAGCTGAAAACGGGAAAAGGCAACCTGGTCTCACAGGCTGAAAAATTGAAAAACCTGGGTATCAACGCCCGGCAGCAAATCGCCGATTCCGGAAAAAACTAAAAAGGAAATTCCCCCTCACCGGCTTTTTCTACCACCTCCGCATGCCTGGAAATCAGGTATCTTCTGCCTGTGGCCAATTCCCGGCACAATACCCTGGACCTTTTGGTCTCCAGCTTTTCAAAAATCCTGGCCCTCAAACCAAATTGAGCTCCCGGCTTCAGGTCGCCCAATAACACCCCAGTGTATGCAGCAGGATGCCTATCATACTTCTTCAGCTCCTTCATTAAAAAAAAGTCGGCCCCGGTACTTGCTTTGGGATTACTCATGTACAGGCGAAGCGGGATCAATACATCCATGGGGAAAATATTTTTATGTAGCAAAGGAGCCATCAAAAAACGAAAAGACTGCTTCCATTCCGGCCCATGAGGTTTGATTCCATCCCCCTGGTATTTACTAAATACGCGGTGATGGGCTACTTCATGCACAAAAGTGATCAAAAACTGGTAGGGATTCAAATCATGATTGATGGTGATCTTTTGGATTTTTTGTCCCTTCCTATATCGGAAATCACCCAATTTGGAGATCCTGGACCTGGTGATCTCAAAGTGAAAGGGCTCTTCTTCCCAGAGGGCGAAGCAATAGGGAATGGCCTTTTCCGGCACCCGGCTATCCAATATTTTATTCCAGTCTGCTTTGGTCATTAGCTAAGAATTAACCGGTCAAAAATAGCAGTTTAAAATGAATCGATAAAACCCCATCCCTGAAAAAGTGGGTTGGCTATGATTGAAACTGATGAGGCCTGAACTACCAATCTGTAAATAAATTCGGTCTGAAAAAAAGAATCAATACGCCCGTCACTGGTTCAAAGTGGATTAGAACTGCCAAATAAAACGATAAATAAAAATTATTTAGACAATCGTTTGCATAGCTGACTTTATTTTATAAAATTATTCGGCAATAACAAGTATAGTCCAAATCTGAAGGACCCAAAACCCAAAATGCCATGAAACCTACCGATACCCGTGACCCGGAGTATTACCACAAAGTGGTGGACTGCCAATATGCCTGTCCTGCCCACACCCCTGTGCCGGAATACATCCGCAAAATCGCAGCAGAAAAATACACTGAAGCCTACATGATCAATTGGGAATCCAATGTATTCCCTGGGATTCTTGGCCGAACCTGCGACAGGCCCTGTGAACCTGCCTGCCGCAGGGGTCGGGTGGAAGAAGAACCCGTGGCCATTTGCCGGTTAAAGCGGGTAGCTGCAGATAACAAGGGAGACGTACAGTCCCTGATGCCTCAGGCACCCTTCCCGTCAAATGGCAAAAAGATTGCCCTGATCGGAGGAGGCCCCGCCTCTCTCAGCGTTGCCCGGGATCTGGCCCCCTTGGGTTATGAAATCCACCTCTTCGATGAGCAGATCGCCGGCGGAGGCATGATGCGCAGCCAAATCCCTGCTTTTCGCCTGCCCGAAGAAGTATTGAATGAAGAAGTGGGGTACATACTGAACCTGGGCATTCATACCCAGTTCATGACTTATGTGGAAAGCCTGAAAGAAGTGCTGGAGAAAGATTATGATGCGGTATTTGTAGGTACTGGTGCCCCCAGGGGACGTGACCTGCCCAAATTACCCGGCAGGAAAGAGGGAGATGAGCACATCCACATCGGGATAGAGTGGCTGGCAGGAGTGGCCTTTGAGCATATCGACAAAATAGGTAAAAAGGTGATCGTCCTGGGAGGAGGAAACACTGCCATGGATTGTTGCCGGACTTCCAGAAGGCTGGGCGGCGAAAGTGTCAAGGTGGTGGTCAGAAGTCCATTCAAAGACATGAAAGCTTCCCCCTGGGAAAAAGAAGATGCCATGCATGAGGACATTGAAATATTTGATAACCATGTGCCGCTGAGCTTTGAAGTTGAGAACGGAAAACTCATCGGAATGAAATTTCAACGGGTAAAAGCAGTATATGACGATAGCGGCAAACGAAAATTGATTCCTACCGGAGAACCTGACGTGTTCATTGAGGCAGACGAGGTTTTGATCGCCATTGGTCAGGAAAACAGCTTCCCCTGGATAGAAAGGGATTTAGGGCTCAAATTTAATGAATGGGACATGCCTGAAGTGGATAAGGTCACTTTTCAGTCCACCCATCCCAAGGTGTTTTTCGGAGGGGATGCTGCCTTCGGCCCGGAAAATGTAATCACTGCCGTAGCCCATGGACACCAGGCTGCGGTATCCATGCATTTGTTTTGTCAGGGAAAAGACATCAGCCAAAGACCTGCTCCCTATACCAAACTTTTTAGCACCAAAATGGGCATCCACGAATGGAGTTATGACAGTCCGGTGACCATTGATCAACGCTACCTGGTACCCCAGGCAGAAAAATCCATCACCTTGCTGGACCGGAGAAAAGAAGTAGAGCTGGGATTTGATTTGCCCACGGGTTACAAAGAAGCCCAACGCTGTTTGAATTGTGATGTACAGACGGAATTTACTGCTGACCGTTGCATAGAATGCGATGCCTGCATGGACATATGCCCCACCTCTTGTATTACATTCACCGCAAATGAGGAAGATGAGGACCAATTAAGGCAAAACTTGTTGGTACCAGCAACGGATAAATCACAGGACATCCTGGTTTCGGAAACCTTGAAAACCGGCCGGGTGATGGTCAAAGATGAGGATGTCTGTCTTCACTGCGGACTCTGTGCGGAACGCTGCCCCACCTCCGCCTGGGACATGCAGCAATTTTTCTATAGCGTAACCAAAGCAGAAAACATATGAGCATGCAGCAAGCCATTTCCAGGCCCAGAGCCCGGATAAACAATTTTGTCGCCCGCTTTGCCAATGTGAATGGTACCGGTTCGGCCAGTGCCAATTTTCTTTTTGCCAAAGCCATCTTCAGGATGGGCATACCGGTGACACCCAAAAACATCTTCCCCTCCAATATACAGGGATTACCCACCTGGTACGAGGTGAGGGTAAGTGAAAAAGGGTATCTGGGTCGCAGGGAAGGCATTGACCTGCTGGTGGCTGTCAATGCCCAGAGCATGAAGCAGGATATTGAAAGTGTACGGACAGGCGGCTATCTGGTCTACGACAGCACCAAAAAGCTGGCTCCCGACCTGATACGGGAAGACATCCATTACCTGGGCATCCCCATGATGGAACTGGCCAACGAAAATTTCAGTAATCCCCGACAGCGGCAGCTGTTCAAAAACATCATTTATGTAGGTGCCCTGTCCGTGCTGCTGCAGATCGAGTTTGAGGTGTTGGAAACCCTGCTCAGGGAACAATTTGCAGGAAAAGAAAAACTCATTGCCCCCAATATCACTGCCCTGAAACTGGGCATGAATTATGTCCGGGATCATTTTGACTACCCCCTGGATTTTTACCTGGAAAGAAGGGACCTGGTCAGGGATAAAATTATGGTAGATGGCAACACAGCCTGCGGTCTGGGTGCTGTCTATGGAGGAGCAACGGTAATGGCCTGGTATCCCATCACGCCTTCTACCTCTGTGGCGGAAGCGTTTGAAAAATTTGCTTCCCAATACCGGCTGGACCCAGATACCGGGAAACACCTTTATGCCGTGGTACAGGCAGAAGATGAGCTGGCCGCCATGGGTATGGTCATCGGAGCGAATTGGAACGGGGCCAGAGCGCTTACTGCTACCAGTGGACCCGGGGTTTCCCTGATGAACGAATTCATAGGCCTGGCCTACTTTGCGGAAGTTCCGGCCGTATTGATAGATGTACAGCGGGCAGGACCCAGCACAGGCATGCCTACCCGTACCCAGCAATCCGACATCACACTGGCGGCCTATGCCTCTCATGGGGATACCCGGCACCCTTTGCTGTTTCCCGCTTCTCCGGAAGAATGTTTCCGGATGACAGCAGCTTGTTTTGACCTGGCTGACCGACTGCAAACACCGGTAATCCTGATGACTGATCTGGATCTGGGCATGAACGATCACATGAGTGCCCCCTTCCAATGGGACGAAAGCCGAAAATATGACCGGGGCAAAGTCCTGAATAAGGAAGAATTGGACGCCATGGGCCGGTATGGCCGGTACCTGGACAATGAGGGAGATGGTATCCCCTACCGGACCTACCCCGGTACCCACCCATCCAAAGGTGCCTTTACTACCAGGGGAACTTCCAGGGATGAATATGCAGTCTATACAGAAGACAGCGCAGCCTACCAACGCAATATGGACCGGCTGCAGACCAAATGGGAAACCGCTAAAAAAATCGTACCCACAGCCCAGTTTTACCAGGAAAGCAATCAAAGCGAAATAGGCATGCTCTTTTTTGGTACCTCCACCTATTCATCAGAGGAGGCAAAAGAAATCCTGGAAGAAAAAGAAGTCCAATTGGATGCCATCCGCATCAAAGCATTTCCATTCGGAACTGAAACAGAAGCCTTTATCCGCTCCCACAAGCTGGTATTCATCATCGAACAAAACCGGGATGGTCAGCTCCGAAGCCTGATCATCAATGAAATGCAAATGAACCCAAAGAAATTGGTATCCGTGCTGAATTACGATGGCATGCCCATTACTGCCGATCACATTGCCTTGCAGATTTCCGATTATTTGAAGCAAAAAAACGCCGTGCCCCATGACTTATCTGAAACCCTTATTTAGACACCCAAAACTGCCCAAAAACAAAATTGGGTATACCCTTAAAGAATACGAGGGCACCATTTCCACCCTTTGTGCAGGCTGTGGTCACGACAGCATCAGTGCCACCATCGTGCAGGCCTGCTTTGAGTTGTCCATAGAACCCCACCTGGTGGCCAAAATATCGGGCATCGGCTGCTCTTCCAAAACGCCGGCCTATTTTCTGGGTAATTCTCACGGATTTAATTCGGTACATGGACGCATGCCATCGGTAGCCACCGGTGCTAACCTGGCCAATAAAGACATGGTGTATTTTGGGGTTTCCGGAGATGGGGATACCGCCTCCATCGGCATGGGACAGTTTGTCCATGTCATCCGCAGAAACCTGAACATGGTATATATCGTCATGAACAACGGCTGTTATGGCCTCACCAAAGGACAAGACTCGGCCACAGCTGATGTGGGATCGGCCAGCAAATCGGGACACATCAATCCCTTTCAGCCGGTAGACCTGGCCAGCCTGGCCGTGGAACTTGGGGCGACCTTTGTTGCGCAGAGCTTTAGTGGAGACAAGCAGCAATTGGTACCCCTGATCAAGGCAGCCATCCAACACAAGGGACTGGCATTTATCAATGTGATGTCTCCCTGCGTGACGTTTAACAACAATCCGGGCTCCACCAAATCCTACGATTATGTCCGGGAACACATGCATGCTACGGGTACGCTGGATTTTGTTCCTGAAAGGGAGGCCATCAATGCATCCTATGCAGCAGGAACGGATACAGCTGTTACTTTACACGATGGCACCACCATGCGATTGCACAAACTGGCTCCGGAGTGGGATCCCGAAGACCGGCTTTCTGCCGTCAATGCACTGCAGCAGGCGCGGGCAAAAAACGAAATATTGACCGGCCTGCTGTACATCAATACTGTGTTTGGTGACCTGCATGATATCCTGAACACTACAGACAGGGCCTTCAATACGCTAGCAGAGAAAGCCCTCTGTCCGGGGGAAGAGCAACTGCAGACCATCAACGCAGGCTTTCGATAAATCATCACGACCGTATTTTCATAAATTTTATTAATGCTTAGTATTATAAATATAAATAAAAATTTATGTTAATGTGTTTTTACTTTTGTGCCGGAACAAAAACAAAGACACATGCAGAAAATCACGGTAGCAATGGGCGACGGCATCGGCCCGGAAATCATGGAGGCCACTTTACAGGTACTTCAGGCATCAGGAGCAAAAATCCAATGGGATCCCATAGAGATCGGAGAGCAGGTTTACCTCTCCGGCAATAGCAGTGGCATTAACAAAAATGCCTGGGAAAGCATCCGCCGCAACAAGGTATTTTTAAAAGCTCCCATTACCACTCCACAAGGAGGAGGCTACAAAAGCCTCAACGTGACATTGAGGAAAAGTATGGGCCTTTTTGCCAATGTAAGGCCTTGTAAAAGTTTTTATCCTTATGTTCCTACCAGGCATCCGGAGATGGATCTGGTAGTGATCAGGGAAAATGAAGAAGACCTCTATGCAGGAATTGAGCACCAACAAACCGATGAAGTGGTACAATGCCTGAAACTGATCAGCCGACCCGGTTGTGAGCGCATTGTCCGATATGCCTTTGAATATGCCCGGCTCTACCAAAGAAAAAAAGTGAGTTGCTTCACGAAAGACAATATCATGAAACTGACCGATGGGCTTTTCCACCAGGTATTCCGGGAAATAGCTGCCGAATACCCGGACATTGAAGCAGACAACTGGATCATAGACATCGGAGCGGCCCGGTTGGCGGATAGTCCGGAAATGTTTGATGTGCTGGTCATGCCCAATCTTTACGGGGATGTGGTTTCAGACATTACTGCCCAGCTATCAGGATCTGTAGGACTGGCGGGATCGGCCAATATCGGTGAAAAATGCGCCATGTTTGAAGCCATCCATGGATCTGCTCCCCCTCTGGCAGGCAAGGATCTGGCCAACCCCTCCGGCCTTTTGCGGGCAGCCATCATGATGCTCAACCACATCGGCCAGCCGGAAACGGCAGAAACCATCAAAAATGCCTGGTCCTGTACCCTGGAAGAAGGCATACACACCGAGGATATCTTTCGACCCGGGCTGAGCAAGGAGAAAGTCGGTACCAGGGATTTTGCCCGTGCAGTAATTGAAAGGCTGGGGAAACTACCCAAAGAACTCAAGCCTGTCTCTTATGCCAAAGAAGTACAAATCCGCATTCCTGCCTACCAGCGAAAAGCCGCAGGCAAAAAACAGCTCCAGGGGGTAGATCTTTTTATTGACTGGAAAGGCAGCGATCCTGATATACTCGCTGCAAAAATCCGGGAATTGCATCCCGGATTTCAGCTGAAGATGATCACCAACCGGGGAGTAAAAGTATGGCCGGAAGGCTTTGAAGAGACCTTTTGCACAGACCACTGGAGGTGCCGCTTCGAATTGGTAGAAAACCAGACCGGTGCCAATCAATTGATTGCCGAACTGTTGATTCAGGCCATCCAAAATGATGTAGATGTGATCAAAACCGAAAACCTCTACACCTTCGATGGGCAGCGGGCCTACTCCCTGGGTCAGGGGCAATAGCCAGATACCCACCGCCAGTCAACCCGGGCGGCGGTGGGTATGATTTACCAATAATTGTTCAGCTTTCCTTCCCATTAAAGGGATTGAAACGCCTGCGTCCCACCTGCATGCCCACTGCCCGGCAAACGGTTTTGTTACCATACTTCCCGTTGATCCGGTCCATGGCCTGGTACAGCGATATGCGTTCCTCTGTATCCTCAAATAAATTGATCTGGTAATGGCCATGTACCAATCCACTGAAACGCACTCCAATCAATCGGATCAGCATGCGACGCTGGTACAACCGCTGAAAAAGGGCCTTTACTACCGGTAGCAACATGTGATCTGCAGCCGTAAAAGGTACCCGTTGCTGTACGGTATGGGTGTCAAAATCGGAATAGCGAATCTTCACTGCTACCGTGGAAGCGAGTTTTTGCTGCTGCCGCAACTTGCCTGCCAGCTGCTCGGTCATGGCTGTCAGGGTGGCCTGCAGCAAGCCTGTATCAATGGTGTCCGTCTCAAAAGTATTTTCCGAGGAAATGGATTTGGCTTCCGTATATGGAATGATCGGCGAACGGTCAATCCCATTGGCCTTGTCCCAGATCAGCAGCCCATTTTTTCCAAAGGCCGACTCCAGTAGTTCTGCCGGCATGCCCTGCAACGTATGGATGCGCTTCACCCCCATATTGAACAGGGTATGGGCTGTTTGCTTACCAATCATGGGGATTTTCCGCACCGACAGTGGTGCCAGAAAAGGCCGTTCCTCTCCATGAGGCACCTGTTTTTCATTGTTGGGTTTGGCCTCACCGGTAGCTACTTTGGACACGGTCTTGTTTTCCGAAAGCCCCAGGGAGATGGGAAGCCCGCTCTGCTGCATGATCTTCTGCCGCAGCTCCCGAGCCATTTTAAAGCAGCCGAAAAACTGGTCCATCCCTGTATAGTCTACATAAAACTCATCTATGGATGACTTTTCGAACAGCGGCACATTCGCTCGGATAATCTCGGTGATTTCATGGGATTTCTGGCTGTAGCGGGAAAAATCTCCGCGAACCAACAGTGCTTCCGGACAAAGCTGCCGGGCTGTCCGCATGGGCATGGCCGAGTGTATTCCAAATTGCCTGGCCTCATAGCTGCAGGAAGCCACCACTCCCCGGTCCCCTGAGCCTCCAATCAGAATGGGCTTGCCATTAAGCCTGCGGTCATGCAGCCGTTCCACAGATACAAAAAAACTGTCCAGGTCCAGGTGCACAATATTCCGCTTATTTCCCCTATCCTCCTCCCCTTTCCTTACGAGCATTGAAATGTTAATATTATTGACAATTTTTTGTTTATAATTTAAACATAATGTTTTATATTTACTCATCCATAGCTTTAAAAAATTTATCTATGTACCTGCATGCGAATATCAAACTGCTGCGCAAAAGAAAAGGGTTGACCCAATCCATTATGGCCGAAGGCTTGGACATCAGTCGCTCCAAACTGGCCGGATATGAGTTGAACGTCAGTCCTCCACTGGATACACTGGTAAAAATCTGTGAATACCTGGAAGTATCTGTTGACCTGATGCTGAAGGAAAACCTGGCAAAATACCCGGATCACAAGCTGCGGGAAATTCTCGAGACCAGTCGCTACCTAAAGGGACGCGACCTGCGTATCCTGGCCACCACAGTAGATGCATCGGGAAGGGAACTGATAGAGGTGGTTTCCCAGAAGGCCCGGGCCAGCTATCTGGCTGGGTTCTCAGATCCGGATTTCATTGGAGACCTGCCCAGATTTCACCTTCCCTTTCTACCAGAGGACAAAAAACACCGGGTTTTTCAGGTAGATGGAGATTCCATGGAGCCCATTCCAGACGGAGCCTGGATCATCTGCGAATACATGGACGACTGGACCCGAATCAGGGATGGAGAGAAATACGTCATCGTCACAGCACAGGATGGCGTCACTTTCAAACTGGCCTACAACCAATTAAATGAAAAAAGGAAACTGCTGCTCTGCTCCAGCAATCCCCTCTACAAACCTTTCGAAGTAGCGGCAGATACCGTTCGGGAAGTATGGAAATACCGCATGATGCTGGTATAATGTGCAAATAGTTGGTAGAAACTGAAATTAAACCTACCTTTACACCATCGATAGCCCATCGATAGTACAATTACCGGCAACATTTTCTGCCGAAACCTGTTAAAATGTTTACCCTTTTACCGGCGCCATTCTGATCATGAGCCGGTAGTCGCATGTATTTTTATTTTAAAAGGGGTAAACAAAGAATATCTCATTGGAATAGCGGCAGTGGCTCACTGCACATCAGTTTAGGTCAAACCTTGTTTTTGGTTTTAAAGTTGAAGAGGATATGAAAGAAACAGTGGTAATGGCGTCCCCCTTAGGAAATATCCGGCTCATCGCCGAAGATGGTTTTCTTTTATCCTGTCGGTTTACGGATGATAAGGCATCGGAGAATGCCGACAAACCCTTCTTTCTGGACATCATGGCCCAGTTGAAAGCATACTTTAAAGGTGAACTGAAAATATTTGATATCCCTGTAGGCATTGGGGGAACAGAATTCCAGAAACTGGTTTGGATGGAAGTAAACAAAGTCCCCTTCGGCCATACGGTCTCCTACCATGATATCGCCAGGGAACTGGCCAAACCCACTGCTGTCCGGGCAGTAGGGGCAGCCATTGGCGCCAACCCCCTGCTGGTCGTCATTCCCTGTCACCGGATCATCGCCAGCACGGGAGAATTGACAGGATATGCAGGAGGACTGTGGAGAAAGCTCAAATTACTGCAGCTGGAAGCCAAAGACAAGCCGGGCAATCAATTTGACCTTGGTTTTTAAATTCATTTCCGGAAAACATTTTATTTTACTCCTCCGCTTCCTTATTTTTGGTTATGGAAAAGGTAAGCATCCACCCTTTCAGCGAAAGCCTGGCCCCCTATTTTCTATCCATCAACCGGGAATGGATAGAAAAATACTTTGCCATGGAGCCTTTTGACAAAGCCCAGCTGCAAAACCCTCAGGAAACCCTTATCAACCAGGGCGGGGAAGTGCTCTTTGCCGAATGGAAGGGAGAAATCGTGGGTACTGTAGGCCTGAAAAACGGGGGCAACCGGCAATATGAGCTGATCAAAATGGGGGTGCTTCCCAAAGCACGGGGGCAAAAGATCGGATGGATGCTGGGAAAGGCTGCCCTGGACTGGTCTAAGAAGCAGGGTGCAGAGAAAGTCCTGCTTTACAGCAACTCTATCCTTGTCCCGGCCATTGCCCTGTACCGAAGCCTGGGTTTCAGGGAAATCCCCATGGAGCCGGGTACCTACCAGCGTTGCGATATAAAAATGGAGTATTTGTTGTAGGTGGCTACCCTATCACCGGCTTATTTATCTTTTTTCCCTCCATTCTCAAATAGCTGTTGGCGGTACGCTAATGGCAAGCAGAAGCAGAACACTGTCCCAGCCACCTACCTGAACTACCTCTTCTTCGATGAGGGGATGAACGATAAGTATGGAGCAGCCTAATGAGAATAAAATGTAGGAGGTGATTTTAACCAAATTCGCTTTATACAAGCGAGTCGCAAAATCCAGAGGACCTTCTTTGTCAGGTAGTTTATAGAAGCAGATCTGCTGAAATGGGTAACGCAGAAAAATCATCAGGCGGGCTTTGTTAATTTCTCTCCGCTTTTGTTTGCACTGATGCCATTATATATCTACTTTTGCCTCTCCAAACTGCGCACGTGGTGAAACTGGTAGACACGCCATCTTGAGGGGGTGGTGCCTTCGGGTGTGGAAGTTCGAATCTTCTCGTGCGCACATGACCTTTCCTTTTTTCAGGAAAGGTTTTTTTTTGAACAGTTTTTTTACAAAATTACTTCCATTTCACTTCACATGCCATCCATGACAGAAACAGCCATTTATACCTTAAAAAACGGGAACCTTGAAGCCCGGATATCCAGTCTGGGTGCCGAGTGTATTAGCCTGAAATACAAAGGACTGGAACACCTCTGGCAAGCAGATCCGGCGGTATGGGGCAGGCATGCGCCGGTACTCTTCCCCATTGTGGGCAGGTTAAAAGACGATCGCTTCCGGTATGACCATCAAAGCTATACCCTGAAACAACATGGCTTTGCCCGGGACCGCAACTTCCACTTGCTGGAACAATCCGAACACAGTCTTTCTTTGATGCTGAAAGCAGATACGGAGAGCCTGAACCTTTTCCCATTTGATTTTGAATTGACTATCGGCTATACCCTTACAGACAAAGGTCTGCAGGTGAACTACCGGGTGAGCAACCCCTCTGCGGAGAAGGAGCTGTTGTTCAGTATAGGTGCCCATCCGGGATTCCGATGTCCCCTACTCCCCGAAAAAGAAGACTTTGAGGATTATGAGTTGGATTTTGGTCTTGAAAAACTGTACTCCCTACCCATTTATTTTCTGGAAAACGGCTTGATTGCCGCAGACCGGAAATCACTTCCCCTGGATCAGGGAAAGCTGCAGTTACAGCAGGACCTGTTCAGGAATGATGCCTTGATCTTTGATGTCGATCCGCTTACTTCCATTCGTATCCGCAGCCAAAAGACAGGTAAAGGCTATGCCATGCAATTTTCCGATTTCCGCTGGTTGGGACTTTGGACCAAGGGGGAAAATGCCGGTTTTATTTGTATAGAGCCCTGGAATGGTATTGCTGATACCGTAGGGCATGATGGTGAACTCAAAAATAAATTAGGAATCATCCCCCTTTCTCCCGGGGAGCTACATGAGGCGGCTTTCCAGGTGGAACTCCTGGGGTAAAAGCAGCTAATTACAGCTGCGTCATAAAATCGTTTTTCCTTTCCTGCTAAAAACCACTTTGTTTTCTTAATTTTGCGGCATGTTATCCATCAATAATCTCTCTTATTACATTGGGGGGAGACCCCTTTATGAAAATGCTTCCCTACACATCAAGCCCAGGGACAAAATTGGTTTGGTAGGTATAAACGGTTCTGGTAAATCCACCTTGCTAAAAATCATCTATGGGGACATTCAACCCAGCGGCGGTGAAATCCAAAAGGCGAAAGATTGCAGCATTGGCTTTCTAAACCAGGACCTGCTTTCTTATCAATCTGAGGATAGCATCCTGGACGTGGCATTGGAAGCGTTTAAAGAGACCCTGGCCCTACAGGAGGAGATTGATGCGGTGCTCAAACAAATGGAAACGGACTATTCCGAACAAGTCATCGAAAAGCTGGCTCATTTACAGGAAAGATTTGAAGCCCATGAAGGCTATACGATCAAAGCCAAAGCCGAAGAAGTGCTGGAAGGGATTGGGTTTCAAACGGCAGACCTGAACCGGCCCTTGAAAACTTTTTCAGGTGGCTGGAGAATGCGGGTCATGCTGGCCAAGCTGCTATTGGAAAAACCCTCCCTGCTGATGCTTGATGAGCCTACCAACCACCTGGATTTACCCTCTATTCAATGGGTCGAAAATTACCTGAAATCATACGAGGGAGCCGTTGTTGTGGTATCTCACGACCAGACGTTTTTGAACAATTGTAGTGAAACTACGGTGGAAGTTTCTCAGGGGAACCTGACCAGCTATGCTGGAAACTACGCATTTTACAAAAAAGAGAAGGTAGCCCGGGAAGAAATTCAACAGAATGCCTATGAAAACCAGCAGCAGATGATCAAGCAAACAGAACGCTTTATCGAACGCTTCCGTGCCAAGGCCACCAAATCCAATCAGGTACAATCCCGGGTCAAGGCGCTGGACAGAATGGACAGGGTTTCTGAAGTGGTAAGGGATGAGGTATCTGTAAATTTCAAATTCAAATTTTCGCAAAAATCAGGCAGAGATGTGGTGGTGCTGGACGGCGTCTCTAAATCTTTTGGTGACCTGAAAATCCTGGACAATGCCCACGCCCGCATCGAAAGGGGAGATAAAATCGCCCTGATCGGTGCCAATGGAAAAGGAAAATCTACTGTGCTCAGAATCATCGATGGCTCTGAGCCCATTCAGGGCCACAGGGAAGATGGCTACAATGTGATCAAATCCTTCTTTGCACAACACCAGCTGGAAGCCCTGGGTATCAACAATGAAATCCTTCAGGAATTGGCGCAGGAAGGCAGCAAAAAAACGGAAACTGAACTCCGGAATGTACTGGGCTGCTTTCTTTTTACCAATGAAGATGTTTTCAAAAAGATAAAAGTACTTTCGGGTGGTGAAAAATCCAGGGTTGCCCTGGCCAAAACGCTGATCTCTGAAGCCAACTTCCTGCTTTTGGATGAGCCTACCAACCACCTGGACATTCAATCCGTGAACATCCTTACCCAGGCGCTACAGCAGTATGAAGGCACCTTTGTCACCGTGTCCCATGACAGGTTATTTATACAGGGAGTAGCCAACAAAATTTGGTACATCGAAGACCATCAAATCAAGGAATACCCTGGCACATATGATGAGTATGTTTACTGGCGTTCCCAGCAACCACAAAAACAAGATACGGTACCAGCCGCTTCTCCTAAGAAAGAAACCCCTCCTCCAGTAGCAAAAGCTGCTGACAACGGAAAAGATCCTGCCAGAAAAACGGTTATCCGAGAAAAGGAAAAAGCCTTGGAAAAACTGGAGGAAGAAATTACCAGGCTGGAAAAGAAAAAACTGGCCCTGGAAAATCAAATGGCTGATCCTTCCGTTTATGGAGATGAAACCCAAATGCAGGAGCTCAATGCTTCCTATTCCCTGGTCCGGCAGGACGAAGTAAAACTCAATAAGGAATGGGAGGCATTGGCGGAACAGATTGAAAGCCTGCAGGGATCCTGAACGCCAATCATTTATTCTTCTGACATGAAAACTTTTCTTCTTTGCTTGATTCCCTTTATCTGCCTGCTTTTGTCGTCTTCCAGTATTCAGGCGCAGGAAGTGTATGAAAATCGGGTTTTTGAGGACAATATCCAGACAGTGCAGTTATTTCCCGCTTCGGATGATTTCGCGGCACAGATGACCTCTCCGGTTATTGCCTTGAAAAGTCCCGTGCCTTTGGTCCTTCAATTTGACGATATTGCCTATGAATCGGACAGGTATTCGGCCAAAATCATTCATTGCAATGCAGACTGGACCCGCTCCGGCCTGCGGGATGCCGATTATCTGGAGCAATACAACGAATACAATGTGGATACCTATGATTACAGCATCAACACCAGGGTGCCGTATATCCACTATACTTTTCAAATACCCCGGGTCAACCGCAGTGGAAATTACATCATCAAGGTTTACCGGGGCCGGGATGAGTCCAAACCCCTGTTGACCAGGAGGTTTATGGTATATGACAACCAGGTAGCCCTGGGAGCTTCCGTGGTACCACCCAGCAAAAATGAAGACCGTAGGACTGCCCAGCAAATCAACGTAAACGTTAATTACAGTAACCGGGAACTTATGGATCCCCTAAACAATACCCTTTTGGTGATCCGACAAAACCAACGGTGGGACAATGCGATTGTGGGATTGAAATACAACAACATGCGGGAAGACCTGAAGCAGTTGCAATACCAACTGTTTGATGGCAGCAATACTTTTGAAGCAGGCAACGAATTTCGGTTTGTAGACCTGCGATATGTACGAACCAGAGGTAGAAACATTGCTTCCATCAGTATGGAAGAAGATGCGGTATTTGCTGAGGCAGGCGTGGATCAAAGCAGAAGGGGTCAGGGCTACCTGGAATACCTGGACATTAATGGTCAGTTTGGCATTTTTAATGTGGAAAGGCAAAATCATGAACTGGAAAGCGAGTATGTCTTACTCACTTTTAATCTGGAAACGGAAGAGCTTCCCTCGGCCCCGTTTGTTTTGGGTGCCTTGAGTAACTGGGGCAAAAATCCAAATGCCAAGATGGTCTACGACCAGCCATCGGGAAAGTATCAGGCGACTCTTTTCTTAAAACAGGGTTGGTATGATTTCCAGTATGGGCTCCGCAGTGATACCGACTGGGACATGGAGCCTTTTGAAGGCAACCATTTTCAGACCGAAAACGAGTATGAGGTTTTTTTCTATTACCGTGACATGGGCTCACGGTATGACGAATTGATCGGTTACACCATACTCAATCCGAATAAGCGGAGGTTTTAAAAATAAATTGAAATAAAAAAACCCGGAATGTATCCGGGTTTTTTTATTTCAATCATTTTCTTCTTCTGTTTCGGTACTACCGTTTCCCTCATCCGCCCTTTCGTCATTTTTTCTGGGCTCATGAGATTGTGACCGATAGGGGACAAAACCTTCTCTTTTAAATTTATAAGGCTCGGTACGTTGGCTGGGCATATTATTGGCCAGATCAAGCATGCCGAAGCCTTTGTGGGTAAAGGCCCCCAAACCGCATTTGAAGACAAAATCCTGTACTTCTCCAGCGGCATACAAGGTAAAAGGAAGGGTGTATCCCCTTACTTCATATTTCACATCCATATCATAGACAGAATAAATTCTTGCAAATTTTTTCTGTTGCTCCCGCAATTTATTGACATAATTCATGTCAGGAACTACCTGGAACTTGTAAAAAGATTCCATCTGTTCCTGATCGTACCAACCAGATTTCTCCATCCTGGTCAGGGTGGATTCATACAATAAATCTGAAAATTCGTCTGTATCCGGATTGATAAACCTTTTTCCGGACTCGTCATCAAAAGTGGGTGTCAGCAAGACAAGTGGAGAAATACAAACAAACTTATTGGAGGTTTCAAGTGGTGGTTCAATCTCCTTTTCTGTGTACTCTGGAGACAAAATCAAATTTCCCAACTCAATTTTGGGGGTTTTAAACACTTGCTCCAACAGGTAATCGATAAACGCTTCATCCGGAGCGGATACGACAAGGGTAACTAAGCTGGAATAATAGTGCAACCCACTCCTACTAACCTTGGTTTGACCTTTCAAACCAGAGAAGTTAAAGTAATTGTAGTTAAAAAACTCTTCTTGTCCACCTTTAACAATCAAGCCTTTGAGAAATTGGGCCAAGATGTACTGGTGGTGAAAAGGCAAGTAAGCACCTTTGTTCTTTAAGGAAAATATTAATCTAATTCTCACGACGTTAAAAATGAAAAGTTAAACAATTATTAAATACATCAATCTAACAGAATAAACTAATTTATGGGTAAATAAGTTGCAACAAACTTAACAATAATATTTGAATTTGTTTATACATTAAACCGAAAATGCATGATATCTCCGTCACAAACTACATATTCTTTACCTTCAACTGCAATTTTCCCGTTTTCACGGCAAGTTGCCTCTGTTTTGAACTGCTGATAATCCTTCAATTTGATCACCTCTGCCTTGATAAAACCCTTTTCAAAATCCGTATGAATCACTCCTGCAGCTGCCGGGGCTTTCCAACCTTTTTTGATGGTCCAGGCCCTGACTTCCTGAACGCCGGCCGTAAAGTAGGTGATTAAATTCAATAACCTATACGCAGCGGCAATCAATCGGTTCAAACCGCTTTCCTTCAAGCCGTATTCTCCCAAAAACATTTCTTTCTCCTCCTCATCATCAAACTCCGCAATTTGCGCTTCCAATGCTGCACACAACAAGATCACCTCCGCATTTTCATTTGCCACCTCCTTCTGGAGTTGCTCCACATGAGCATTTCCGGTTTGGATGCTTCCCTCGTCTACATTGGCCACATAAAGTACAGGCTTGATCGTCAACAGGTGGATATCCCTGATGGCTTCCAGGTCGTCCTCATCGGCATCTACCGCCCTGGCATTCTGTCCGGCTTTCAAAGCATCCTTGAATTTATGCAGGCTTTCCATGGCCTTTTTTGCTTTAACATCTCCACTTTTAGCCACTTTTTCCAGCCGGAGGATTTTCTTATCCACAGATTCCAGATCTTTTAGCTGCAATTCCGTGTCGATAACCTCCTTATCGAATACCGGATCCACTGAACCTGCCACGTGAACAACGTTGGGATCCTCAAAACACCTGATCACATGGATGATGGCATCCACTTCTCTGATATTTGCCAGAAACTTATTGCCCAGACCCTCTCCCTTGCTGGCCCCTTTTACCAGGCCTGCTATGTCCACGAATTCAATGACCGTAGGAATAACCTTCTGTGGATTTACCAGGCCTTCTAAAATCTGCAATCTTCCGTCGGGAACGGTCACTACCCCGACATTGGGTTCTATGGTACAAAAAGGGAAATTTGCTGCTTCAGCTTTTGCACTCGATATCGCATTGAATAATGTTGATTTCCCCACGTTGGGCAAACCAACAATTCCACATTTTAGTCCCATGAATGTTAAATCTTATCTATTTTAAATATTCTGTATTCTTTATACCCTTTGTATAATTCTTTGATTGAAACCCTGAAAATGGTATAAACCGGTATGGCAAAGATCATTCCCAATACCCCTGCAATTTTTGCTCCCACAAAGATAATCACAAATATTTCAAGCGGGTGTGCTTTTACAGATTTAGAAAAAATAAAAGGCTGTAAAATCACATTATCGCTCAATTGAACCACCGAAAATACTGCCAGAATCTTTATCAGGAAAAAATATATCTCACTGGCTGCATTGAATTCCCCGGTAGACAGGCCTACCAGTACACCAAAAGTTGCCCCCAGGATTGGCCCGGCATAGGGGATGAGATTGGCCACTGCTGCGAAAACAGCTATGGTCATGGCATACTCAATATTTGCAATGGTTAAGCCTATGGAAGCTATGGAAAAAATAACGGACATCTGTATCAATAATCCCAGGAGGTAATTGGAAAGCAATCGTTCTACTTTGTGAAAAGTAGCTACAGATAGCTCAAAATATTTATTGGGAATGAAGTTCATTAAATTTCTGCGGAGCAAACCATTCTCCAGAAGCAGAAAAAAAGTAATAAAGCCCACTGCAAGGATTCCTATAAAAAACGTGCTGGTGGCTGATATAACCCTATTGACAAATCCCTGAACATTTACTTCATTAAGACTGCTGATCAGGTTTTCCTTGACCAGATCAATCAGGTATCCGGGTTCATTGTTGATCAGGTTTAACTGGATCAATATGGCTTCAAAATTATCTATAGGTCGCTGAATTTGGTCATACAGGTAATTGATGTCCAAATCTCTTAACAATTCAATTTGTGAGCGAATAAGGGGCGTAAATAAAAGTACCAATAAAAACCCCACAGACAATATCGCCAAAAAAGAGAGAAAGATGGCAATGCCGCGAGGAATGTGCTGTCCCAGAACATACAAGTTGTTGATTTTATTGGTCAATGGCCGGAGGGCTGCTGCCAATACCATGGATAAAACAAAGTACAAACTGATGTCAGAAAAATACCAGCCGACCAAAAATACGAGAGTGGTTACAATTACCGCTGTGAGGAATACCTTGACCATGAATCAAAAATAACAAAAAAAACGAATCCGGCTCATGTACCTGCCCAATACAGATCCATTATCCTGATTCGTTATCCTATAAACTTACCTGTTCAGCCTTTCCCGATAATAAAACTGCTCAAAGGTCAATCAATCCCACTTCAGATCGTCACCAAATTTATTGTTTTCATTGTTGGTTTCAGAAGGTTCCGGCTCTGTATCAAACTGAGAAAAATCAAAATCAGCCATCAGGTCATTCTTCACATGGTCTACCGCATCCTGTAGGGCTTCCACAAACTTGGCGAAGTCTTCCTTGTACAAGAATATTTTATGTTTCTCGTAGAAAAAATTATCATCCTTGATTTTCCTCTTGCTCTCCGTTATGGTCAAATAGTAATCATTGGACCGGGTAGATTTCACATCAAAAAAATAGGTCCTTTTTCCAGCCTTTACCCTTTTGGTGAAAATCTCATCTCTTTCGTAATCTTTGTTATTTTCCACTATCCGAACATTTATTTTTGTAAAAAAGAATTTAGTGCCAAGTTAAATCAATTCAACTATCAAATTCAAGTTATTGCCCGTTTTTTTTTCCAAAATCTGGGATATTGTTCAAATTACCTATTGGAAAAGACAATTTTATGAGTACAAAAGATGGTATAATCTAAGTATCAACTTATTCTCCGTGCATGAATTGCTTTTTGGCCATCAACTCTTCCTCCGATTCCCTGTGGTCCGGATCGTCTACACAACAGTCTACCGGGCAAACTGCCGCACATTGAGGTTCCTCATGAAATCCCGTACACTCTGTGCATTTCTGCGTTACAATATAATAAAACTCATCGGAAACCGGCTCCTGCTTCTCATCCCCGCTCACTACCGTTCCATCGTCTAAAGTGACTTCCTTTAACTCCGTACCTCCGCCCCAGGTCCATTCGATACCTCCTTCGTAAATGGCGGTATTTGGACATTCTGGTTCGCATGCACCACAATTGATGCACTCATCGGTTATCATGATTGCCATTTTTCTTCTTTTTTGTTTGTTTGCAAAACTACTAACCAAAATACAATCTAACAAGGAAAATAATTCCACTTTAGGTAAAATATACCCTATACATTAATTGCTATACTAACTATTACCTCTGAGAGTTAGCTTTCCTTTCGGGACATTTTTTTATCTTTGTGTCCATTTCGACCAATTATTATCGCAAATCCATCTAGCCAGAGTCCTTCCCATGAATGTGAACCAAAGATTAATCCACCTCTCAAACTGGCAGCAACGCATAAAAAACACCACTCAAGAGGAAAAAAATAATTTATTTGACCGAATACGCAACCAAAACAGCTGGTTTACACCTAAACAATCGGAACTTGCGCTGGAAGGCATTGTCAATTACCTGTATCCTGAAAAACTCCGGCAATGGCTGGGGCAATATGAATTCCCTGATCCAAAATCTTTTAAACCTAAAAATATAGGCATTATAATGGCCGGCAATATCCCTGGGGTGGGATTCCATGACTTGCTATGTGTACTAATAGCTGGTCACCAGGCTAAAATTAAACTGTCCTCCTCAGACAATATACTGATCCCCTGGCTGGTCGCTCTGCTATCGGAAGTCTCCATTGAGCTGGGCCAAGCCATTTCATTTGAGGAAAGGCTCAATGGGATGGATGCTTATATTGCCACCGGCAGCGATAATACCGCCCGCTATTTTGATTATTACTTTGGCAGGTACCCACATATCATCCGTAAAAACCGTACTTCTATAGCTATTCTGGACGGGAACGAATCCCAGGAGGACTGGAACTTACTCTCCAGGGATATTTTCCAGTACTATGGACTCGGCTGCCGAAATGTATCCAAAATATATGTCAGCAATCAGAAAACTTTACAGGCTTTTCTGAAAGGCATGGATCCGGCCCATCAGTTAATCGATCACCACAAATACCTGAACAATTACGAATATAATAAATCCAAATACCTGGTCAACCGAAGCCCACATTTCGACAATGGACACTTGTTGCTGGTTGAGAGCAATGAATTGGTGTCCCCTATATCTGTGGTGTATTTTGAGCTATATACCGATTTGACCCGGCTACAGAAACAATTAAAGGAGAAAGAAAACAAAATACAGTGTGTTGTTTCCCGAGAAGGCTGGTTTGATGGAAGTACACCTTTTGGAAGCGCCCAGTGTCCGGAGGTGTCCGATTACGCTGATAAGGTGGACACATTAAAATTTCTTTTGAACCTGGATCAGGAAATCCTGAGGTATGCAGAAGGTCCTCAAAAACAAGGCTGAACTTTTTAAATCCTTTATAAATAAGCATATAAATAGTGCAAAATAGCCGGATAATGGCTGGTTTTCTTATCTTTGCCGCTCAATTGAATTTTCTACAATCAACAGTATAACTTCATTATCGATGGTTTTTGATATAGATATGATCAAGTCGGTTTACGCTGCATTTCCCGGGCGTATAGCCGCAGCAAGGAAAGCAGAAGGCAGACCGCTCACCCTCACTGAGAAGATCCTTTATGCCCATCTTTCCGAAGGAGAAGCCAGTGAAAAACACGAAAGGGGAGTCTCTTATGTAGACTTTAAACCTGACCGCGTGGCCATGCAGGATGCTACGGCACAAATGGCCCTGCTTCAATTCATGCAGGCAGGCAGGTCAAAGGTAGCTGTACCCTCCACCGTACACTGTGACCACCTCATACAGGCTGAAGTGGGGGCAAACCCCGATCTGGCCAAAGCAAAGGATAAAAACCGGGAAGTCTACGATTTTCTTTCATCCGTATCCAATAAATATGGCCTGGGCTTTTGGAAACCAGGGGCAGGTATCATCCATCAGGTGGTGCTGGAAAACTATGCCTTTCCCGGAGGAATGATGATCGGGACCGATTCTCATACGCCAAATGCCGGAGGTTTGGGCATGGTGGCCATAGGAGTGGGCGGAGCAGATGCCTGTGATGTCATGGCCGGACTCCCCTGGGAACTTAAGTTTCCCAAACTCATAGGAGTCAAGCTTACCGGTAAACTTTCCGGATGGACCTCAGCAAAAGATGTAATTCTTAAAGTAGCGGGTATCCTCACCGTAAAAGGAGGCACGGGCTGCATCGTAGAATATTTTGGAGAAGGTGCCCGCTCACTTTCGGCTACCGGAAAAGGCACCATCTGTAATATGGGGGCCGAAATCGGTGCCACAACCTCTATTTTCGGGTATGATGAGAAATCGGAAGCCTATCTTCGGGGTACCGACAGATCGGACGTTGCCGACCTGGCCAATAGCATCAGGGAACACCTGACAGGAGATCCTGAGGTATATGCAAACCCGGAAGCATATTTTAACGAAATCATCGAAATCAATCTTTCAGAACTGGAACCCCATGTCAATGGCCCTTTTACTCCGGACCTGGCCTGGCCTTTGTCGAAGTTCGCAGCTGCCGTTAAGGAAAATAACTGGCCGCAAAAGCTGGAAGTAGGATTGATTGGTTCTTGCACCAATTCTTCCTATGAAGACATCTCCAGGGCAGCTTCCCTGGCCCAGCAGGCGGTAGATAAAAAGCTGAAAGCCAAGTCAGAATATACCATTACCCCCGGATCCGAACAAGTTCGATTTACTGTAGAAAGAGATGGATTCCTCGGAATCTTTGAAAACATGGGAGGAGTGGTATTGGCCAATGCCTGCGGACCTTGTATAGGGCAGTGGGCCAGGCATGGTGCTGAAAAGCAGGAAAAAAATTCCATTATCACCTCGTTTAACCGGAATTTTGCCAAAAGAGCCGATGGTAATCCAAATACACATTCTTTCGTAGCTTCCCCTGAGGTGGTTACAGCCATGGCCATTGCCGGAGACCTTACCTTTAACCCCATGACGGATACCCTGACCAACGAAGAAGGCAAACAGGTAAAACTGGAAGAACCTGCTGGTCTGGAACTCCCTGTCAAAGGTTTTGCGGTGGAAGATGCCGGTTATCAGGAGCCCGCTGCCGACGGTTCGGAAGTAGAGGTAAAAGTAGCCCCTGACTCAGAGCGGCTGCAGCTATTAGAACCCTTTCAACCCTGGGAAGGAACAGACCTGAAGGGGCTTAAGCTATTGATCAAGGCAAAGGGAAAATGTACTACGGATCATATCTCCATGGCCGGTCCCTGGTTAAGGTACCGGGGACACCTGGATAATATTTCCAACAACCTTCTGATCGGTGCGGTCAATTTCTTCAATGATGCCACTAATAAAGTAAAAAACCAGTTGGACGGCAGCTATGGAGAAGTGCCTGCCGTACAGCGTCAATACAAGCTGCACAACATCGGCAGCATGGTCGTTGGGGATGAAAATTATGGTGAAGGTTCGTCCAGGGAACATGCTGCCATGGAACCAAGATTCCTGGGGGTCCGTGCTATTCTGGTAAAATCCTTTGCCAGGATACACGAAACCAATCTTAAGAAGCAGGGAATGTTGGCTTTGACCTTTGACAATCCGGCAGATTATGACCTGATTCAGGAGGATGACTCCCTGGATATTATCGGTTTGGACAGCTTTGCTCCCGGTAAGCCCCTGGTAGTAGTATGCAACCACCCTGATGGCAGCAAAGATGAAATCAAGGTCAATCATACCTATAATGCAGGACAGATCAGGTGGTTTAAAGCTGGATCAGCCCTCAATCTGGTAAAAGACAATGCCATTTAAGGTGTACCTTTTTTGGCTTATGAAGGAACAAAA
The DNA here is from genome assembly GCF_010993705.1 of Cyclobacterium sp. SYSU L10401. Lineage (GTDB taxonomy): Bacteria > Bacteroidota > Bacteroidia > Cytophagales > Cyclobacteriaceae > Cyclobacterium. The sequence goes on from NZ_WOFO01000004.1 coordinate 346,736, forward strand.
GGTCATGGATGATACCCATGACCTTTTTTATTGCCCATTAGTGGAGAGGGGATTTTTTGTGCCCCGAAGGGTTTGCTGCCGGCGTTCAGAGGTTGACACAAACAATTGTCATTGAAATGCCGGATTATTCTGAAGACTGGTCAGTCAGGTATTGGTCCAATAATTTGATCGAGGGGTCCTTTTCAGACACCTCCCTGAGAAACCGTTCTGCGAGTTCCTTTTCTCCCTTTTTGTAGTAATAGATACCTTTATTTCTGAGGGCGTACAGGTTTCTACTATTCTGCTTCAAACTAAAATTAATATCTTTCAAACCTTCCTCCAGATTACCCAGGTACAACTGGTACAGGCCCCTGTTGTTGTAGTAATAAGGGTCGTCCTTTTCCAACCCGATGGCTTTATCCACCTGCTCCAGCGCCCTTTGATATTCTCCTTCTTCAAAATAAACCAGAGATTCCAGGTTATAGATCATGCTGTGGCCAGGATCCATATTTTTTGCCAGCGATAAATTTCTTTTTACCTGCTCCCATTCTTCCAAATGATAATTGACGGTAGCCAGATTAATGTAAAGCTCCACGTTATTGGGATCCAGCTCCAGGGCTTTATCAAAGGCTTCCTTAGCCTCCGAATATTCTTTCAGGGCTGTCCAGGTCAATCCCTGTATGAAATGAGCCTGCTTATCTTTCTCATCCATGGACAATAAGGTCCTGGTATCTTCCAGGGCTTTATAATTTTCGCCAAAATCCAGGTACGCCATTGCCCTTTGAACCTGCGCTTCCCTATAGTTTCTGTCCAGGTCAATGGCCCGACTGTAATCCGCAATGGCATCTGGAAATTTTAACTGTCTGTGCAAGGCCATAGCCCGATTAAAGTAAGCGTCCTTAAACTCAGGATCAATGGCAATGGCCTCATCATAATAGGCAATCGCCCCTTTGGAATTTCCTTCCCTTAATTCGTTATTGCCTTTTAATAAAAACCTTCCCTTTTTGTCATCTGCAGAATCGCATGAAATTACTCCCAGCAGTATCCAGGCAAAAAGAACATATGGCATTTGATTCATTTCTTTCCCTTTTTAAATATTGGCTTGATTTCTTCTTCACCAAACAAATAAGCGAAGGGTTTGGTGCTGTCCTTAAGTTCAAAAATCCTTTTTAGGATGGCTAAAGTGGGAATGATGAGGATCATACCAATTACTCCCCAAATGGCTCCCCCCAACAATAAACCCAGGAAAGTCACCAAGGCATTCAGGTTGACATTCCCCCCTACAATTTTTGGGGTAAGAAAATTACTTTCAATCAATTGTATCACCGTAAAGGTAATGACAACCATCAGGGGATAAAACAGGCTATCCATGGTCAAAAAAGAAAAAATAAAAGGTAATATCGCACCCAGAAAAGGACCCAGGTAAGGTATAATATTAAGCAAGGCTGCAAAAAGCCCGAAAAAAATGGCATGCTTCACACCTATGGCGTACAAAGCTGCTGTATTGAGAACGGCCAGAATCCCCATTACCTTGATCATCCCTATGATGTAGTATTGAACTACTTTTCGGAGGTCCCGGATTTTTGATTTTACATTTCCTTCATCTTCCCTATCAAAAAGCCTGGCTATAAAATTCCCCAAATGGTCCCGATAGATCAACATAAAAAATATAAATACAGGCAACAAGACGACACCCGATAAGGAGCCAATAGTAGACAATAAAAAATTCGACACCGTTTCACTGTTAGACTCCAATAACTCGAACAGTTGGGATTTATCTATTCCGTTCTTAATCCCCAGATTTGCTCCGAATAAATCAGTAGCGACCTGATCCAGGTCCGCCAGGTAGTTGTTTAGCCTGCCGGTAACATCTTCAAAGTCTCTGGAAAAACTCCTCACCTGCAGGATAACCAGTACAATCAGGCCTACAATGGCGGAAAGGGAAGTCAGCAGGGCTACCAGCGCCGAAAGCGGGCGGGGAAATTTTTTGGTTTCCATCCAGGTGCAGGCAGGTATCAGCAGCATGGCAATGTACCCCCCCAACATGAGTGGTATCAAAAGGCTTCTACCAATGATTAGAATAAACACAATAACGATTAATAATAACAAAATGGTGAGCGCCCTTAAATGACCAGGAAGTTTCAATTCTGCCATATTTTTTTAGTTTTGGAACAGTTATTGTATAATTTATAAACAAATAAGAAAATAATTTTTCACTAAAACCAATAAAATTATGTCTACCCAATTAAAAATTAAAGGCAACTGGAATGAATTAAAGGGCAAATTAAGGGCCAAATATGGAGAGTTGACGGACGATGACCTGGCATATGCTGAAGGTCAGGAAGAACAGTTGATTGGCAGGTTGCAGCAAAAGACCGGTGCAGCGAAAGAAGAAATTAAGAAAATGATTTTCTCTGAAGACGAGAAAAGATAAACCTTAATCTAAATTCAATAATTGAACAAAAGCGCCGGATTTTAAATCCGGTGCTTTTGTCTTTTTTACCTAACCCTTACTTGTTCCCATAGATCTGATTTTTTCTGATTTATCCACTTGCTCATGGAGCTGCACCCCTCCCTTTATGCCAAAATCGAGGGTACGGATGGGGAATGGGATCATGATATCATTGTCATCAAAGGCCTTTTTGATGTTTTTAATGGCCTGATTTTTGGCACTTATATAAGCGCGGTTTTCTCTGGAATATTCCAGCCAGATATTTACCGAAAAGTCTATAGAACTATCTCCAAAACCTTTCCAGAAAAGGCTGACATCTTCATCGCCAATTCTTCCAGGTACATCTCTGGCGGCTTCAAGTGCAATACGCTCTACTTTTTCCAGGTCTTCACCATAGCTCACCCCCACATCTACCCTGATCCGCCTTCTGCCCTCCTCCGTATAATTGGTGAAGTTTTCCTGAAAAAGAAACCGGTTAGGTACATAAACCATTGGCCCATCAAAAGTTTTTACTTTGGTCACACGCAAATTGATATCCACCACATTGCCCATGATCCCATCATGGGTTTCTATCACATCCCCTATGGCATAGGGCTGCTGAAAAGTGATATAAATCCCTGACATAAAATTTGCAGCGGTATCCTGAAAAGCAAAACCCAGTGCCAGACCGATAATACCCAGCCCGGCTAATATGGAAGTGACTGTACCCGTAAGGTTCAATATGGAAAGGCACATCATAACTCCTCCAACCAAAATGGCTAGAAAAATCAATCTGCTTAAAAATCCACTGATGGTTTCATCCAGGTGAATATTTAGCAATTGTTTTTTGGAAAACCGCTCAGCAAACCGGGACAAAAATAAAAATAGCATAAAAATAACAAGTGCAGAAACCATGTTTGGAAGGTACTCAACAAAAGAGGTAAGCCAATTCTCGAGTTTTTCCAACAATGTCTGTATGAGTTTAGAAGTGTCCATATTCTATTGGTTCTTGGTATATGAGAAGTAAGATTTAATGTTTTAAAAAGAAAGGTAATAAAAAAAATTAAGTTCCTGATTACCCCAAATCTGACAAAAGTTATTAAACGGGTTGATTTGACTACCGAAAAATCAGTTAATTTTACCTTATTTTCCGTTACAATTTTTATATTCGATGCAACTAATAGAAAAACGAAAAATGCCAAATAAGAATAACACGATTATTGAAGTACTCGTTTTTCTTTTGATATTGTCTTCCTGTAACCTGGACAGAAATGTCAATGGCACTTCAGATGATACTTTTGAAGCAGACTGCCAGTCGTTGAGTTATGGTGACACTTTATTTTTCATCAATGATACAGGCGATAACACCATCAGTCCCCTGGGAATCGAAGGACCAGGATTGTTTTCCTCTCAACCAGAAGGCCTGGCCATAGATCCTGAAACAGGCATTATTGACATCAACCAAAGTGAGACAGGGTTAAAGTACAGGGTTTCTTTTGCTCAGGGCAACAATAGCTGCCATATCGAATTGACTATTGCAGGTATCAACTATTTAGATGGCCTTTACGTGTTGGACCAGGGAGAAACGAGCGTTCAACCTGTTTTTAACGGATCGCCGGCTACCTTACCCCCATGTGAAGATGATGATGATGATGATGACGACGATGATGACGACGACGATGATGATGATGATGACGAGGATTGTGAATTTGATGCAGCCGGTCCTGGAGGAGAGCGCTTAGCCGATCAGGGGCTCATCATCGGTAATTCCACCGGAGTCATTAAACTTCAGGAGACACTTCAGAATAACTTTTTTGGTACCCAACCGGAAAATGGAATTGAAAAAGATGTCAAGCTTTACTACCGGCTAAATGATGGCAGCATGCAAGCTTTGAATGCCATTGACTTAAAATTCTTTTATTACGAAACGATGGAAGATGTACCCCAAATCCTGATTGATGAAATCCAGGCAAAACAAGACCAAATTTTATCTATCAAGCCTTTTTCGAATAATTTAAGAACAAATTTTGATCCTCCCAGAACAAGAAGGCCAAGACCACCGTATCTTGTGGTAGTTTCCCGCTTTTCGCGGTAAACTACCAGGATACCCCCTTGTGCCAATGATAAAAAAACAGTTTTTTATAATTTTATGCTGCTGCAATTGTTTTACCCCGCTTTTGTTTGGGCAGGAAAGCTCGCTGGATAAAAAGTATGAGCGGGCATTGAACTATTTTTATGCCGAATACCCCACGGATCAAAGTGACAGCACCGCTATTCAGCTGTTGGAAGAAATTAAATCTCAATTCCCAACCAACGCTTTAACACCTTCCCAATCGGCCGACGTTTATGAGAAATTAGGCACCTTATACCTGATCCAAAACCAACCGCAAAAAAGTATTGAAATCTTGCGCCGGGGGCTGAAATTCATTGAACAAAATGAAGCAAATGACAGCCTGTTATTTAACCCCTATTTATACATGGGGGAGTCATTTTTTCTCTTGAATCAGGCAGATAGCAGTATCCATTACCTCAATCAGGCAGAAAAAAAATTGGATGCGAAAAAGGACAAGCAGGAAACCGGCAGGCTGTATAACTCATTGGGGGTGATTTACTATGAGTCAGGGAATTATGCCCAAGCCACAAATTATTTTTCTAAAGCCAGGTCCATCGTAACAGAAAAATCCAATCCAGAACCATCAGCAGCTACCGAATATGCGATATTTAGCTTTTTGACAAATGAAGCTGCTGCATGGGCCAACTTGAAAGTATTTGATAAGGCAGTTACCTTGTATCAGGAGGCATTGAACCTGGGTATTGACCGGGACGAGGTGTTGAGCAAACTCGCCTCACTCTATATCAAAAACCAAAATCCAGATTCAGCACGCTACTACCTGGACAGCATAGCGGAGCAGGCAAGTCGAAATAGCCTGCCGAACCAAAACATCAACGCAGAGATCCATTTGCTTAAGGGTCAGGCAGACAAGTCCCTTGAATTGCTGATCCCCGGTCTGGACGAAGAAAAAAGAAAAAACTTTCAGCCCAGTCAGGTTGCTTTGGATTATCACAAGGGGAAGACCTACCAAATAATAGGAAGGTCCTGGATGGAAAAAAAGGAGTACCAGATGGCAGCAGAGGCATTTCATAAAGCCATATTACAGTTTGACGGGGTGTTTTCTGAAGAAGACATTTGGAAAAACCCCTCTCCCGGTAACATCAATTGGGGAATGACGGATATTTTTGAAAGCCTGGTTTTGAAAGCTAAAAGCACCATGGTGCTGGCCAAAGAAAACAATGATATGCCCACGTATCAATTGTCCTTCGACACCTACCAGGTAGCCTTTGATCTGGTTTTTTATCTGAACAATTTATATGACAATCAGGATGCGCGGATATTTCTGGGGGAGTCCATTCGCAAGGCATACGAAGAAGCAGTATCCGCTTCTATAGCATTATATCAGCTTACAAAAGATCAAAAGCATTTGGTTAGGGGATTTATATGGGCAGAAGAAAGCAAAGCTACTGCATTGGAACTGGCGAGAAATGAGGGAAAAATCAAGGCAAATTCAGGTATTCCTCTTGCCCTTCTTCAGGAAGAGAAAATTTTAAAATTTCAATTAACCAGGGCCAATCAAAAAATAAGGGAGGTTCAGGATCCCAATAAGCTGGAAGATCTGGAAGCGCAAGTCCGGGACAGCAAATTGGCATTAAGCCGTTTATATGCCTCCTACAATGATTTTTCATCCTTCTTCGATCAAAAGTTAAATACGGAAAGGATAAGGATTCAAAAACTTCAAAACTTCTTACAAAGCGGTCACCAAGTGTTACTGTCCTATTTTGTGGCCAATGATGTCATTTTTTGCTTTATGCTCTCCGAGGATGATTTGTATTTGTCGGCAATTATTGAAAAAGGACCGCTTACAGAAACAATAAAAAGCATGAACCAGGAGCTAATCTCCTCCAGAGGAAACAACCGACAAGAGCTAGAGCAGGTTACCATTCAGGCATTTGATCAAATGTTGGGCGAGGCGTATCCTGATCTAAAAAAACACTCAAATTGGATCATCCTCCCGGATCAAATGCTTGTACATGTTCCCTTTGAAATGCTGGCAGACCCTGAAGGAAACTACCTGGTGGAAAATCATGCGATTACTTACCAGTATTCAGGGAAATTACTTCAAATGGATACAAGCCGGATCAATTCCGATAAAGAGAAAGCCATCGGTTTTGCCCCATTTTCAGCAGCTACCGGATTACCGGAAACCAATGATTTTGCTCCTCTTCCTGCAGCTGCTTCAGAGATGGAATTACTGGAAGGCAGGATATTTCTTGGGACTGCCGCCACAAAACAGGAGTTTTTGGCCCATTCAGAAAATGCTTCCATTATCCATCTTGCCACACATGCCTTGTCAAATCCAGAATCCCCGGAGGAAGGGTTTATAGTATTCTCTCCTTCCCAGGAAAATCACTTGCTCTATGCAGAGGAATTGTATCAATTGGATTTGCGGCAGGCTTCCCTGGTTTTTTTAAGTGCCTGTGACACCCACCAGGGTCAGGTGATGAATGGAGAAGGCTTGATCAGCCTTTCTCGTGGCTTTTCCTATGCAGGTTGTGACAATATTATCAGCAGCATCTGGAAAGCCAATGATAAGGTGACAGCCTACCTGAGTGAGGTTTTTTATGACAAGGTAAATCAGGGTAACACTTATCCCGAAGCCTTGCAACTGGCAAAAAAAACCTTGCTAAAAGATACTAAAATGGCACAGTATCACCATCCCTATTTTTGGGCAAATATGGTTTTCATCGGCAATACTTTTGATGCAACATCCAGGCAATCGGCAGGAATAACGCTAAGTTTTCTTTTGCTGGTTCTGGTTGCAGCTGGTTTTATTTGGTTTTGGAAGAAAAAAAGAGGGCTTTAAACGCCCTCTTTGTTATGAGTGATTAAGCTAATATCAATCAAGCTCTATCTCAATCTCAGCATCTGCAGCTATCCTGTCTCGAACTTTCCGGAAAATCGACCTGTTGCTTGTTTCACTGAATACCATGAATCCGTCATCAATGTCTGCGTTTTCCAATTCCAAAGAACTGATGGATGAAAACCACCTTTCGGGAACCAGCTCAAAAAGGATGAGGGGATTATTCACCCTGTCCACCACAAAATACCGGTCATCATCTGCTTCTATTTCTACCTCAAAATCGATGTCATCACCGAATAATTCAAACCTGAAAGGAATTTCCTCTCCTTCCCCATCGGTATAGGTTCCGTTCAAAAGAATGGATGGTTCATTCCGGTAATCAATCAAATCTATTTCCATTTCAATTTCCTCATATTCGCCCTCAGGAATATTGATAAAAAAATCCGTTTCGTTATTAAACTGGTCAAAACCTACCTTTTTGATTTCATTGAATTTTACTTCATATTCCCATTCGCTTTCATTATCATCGTCTCCATCATCATCGAAACTGCCGCCGGAGACAAGTCCATCCCGATTAAAGTTTCCCTCCAGGTCCAACTCCAGTTCCTTGATTTGGATAAAACCGTCTGTAAAACTTAAACCTGCATTGGCCACTCTGGCATTGGCAGCCACCGCCCCACCAGCAGGTTGCAGTTTAAAGAGCATTCCCACTGTGCCTTCTCCTGTACCGGGTACCATATCGTTTTCTGAAGTACAGGCTGTGTACATGTAGGCAGTTATGGCAAATATCAGTAGTCTGGATAAATTTTTTGTTTTCTTCATGTTAATTAAGTTGTTTAGTTTTTTCTTTGTTGCAACCGGACAGCCATTTGTAACCAGTTGGACTTAAAAAGGTGCAAAAAAAATACCTTATTAGTTTGTAAAAAAATATCTCCCTCCGATATCAAAAAAGGGTTCTTATCCTGATGCTAAGCTGATCAAGACCAGAGAAATTACCCCTGTATTTATGCCGCTCATCTGACCTGATTTTATCCACCAGCTGATAAGCCGCCTGATAATCTTTAAGTTTTAAATAGGTAAGGGCAAGAAAAAAGTCCGCCTCATCCTGAAAACTATCCGTCCCTGAGTTTTTATTGTTTTCATCCAGTTTTCGCAAATAGGTCAATGAAGCAGTGGCTGAATCTAGTTCAAGGGCTGCATTTCCTAACAATAGCAGCTCCTTTGCACTTAACTGCTCGGCATCACGAGCAGCGATAGCCTGAAACATTTGTCTAAATTCTCCCTGTAAGAAGAGCGGTTCCAAATGGTTTTCCTGCTCAGAAAATCCCCTTTCAGTTGCAATTTCGTATGAAATATATTTGCCTTCATATAGGGAAGGTCCATCTGTACGTAACAAATAAAATATAAATCCAAACAATACCAGAAGGGAAACAGCTGCCGCTACTTTACCCCAAAAAAGAAGGGGTATTTTTTTCCTTTCAAGTTTTGGGGTAGCAAAAGGCGTAAACTTCTTATTTTCTAATTTTTCTTGAATAAAATCCTGTTGTACCTGCCTGATGGTATGCTTATACCCTTTCAGTTTGATTGCATTGATGGTGAATAAAAGCAAGTCAAGCCTTTCCTGAAGATCGGAATTATTTTCCAATTCATTTTCAAATAGCCTTTTTTCCCCTTCTTCTAAAACCCCATCCAGGTAATCCAATATTTTTTGATCGTCAAACCTATTTTCCATCTTTCAGTGCATTTCTTACCATTTCGTATAAATTCCTGTTACCCTCAAGTTGATCTGTTAATTGCTTCATGCATTTAAATTTCTTATTCCGCACCACCTGCTCACTGCTGAATTCCTCTGCTTCTGCGATCTCTTTCATGGAAAAGTCTTCGTAATAAAACAGGGTAAGGATACGTTTACATTTTTCTCCCAGTTTTTCAAATAAGGCCATGATCAATTGATATCCTTCTATTTCTGCCAGGGACTTACTAACATCGTAATCTACCTGTACTTGTTCCTTTTCATAGATACCATGCCTGTTTTCTCTGCTTTTTCGTTTCCTCAAAGTTGTTAACCATAAGTTTCGGTTGATCCCATACAAAACAGACTTGATACTCGCTTCCTCCCTGTATTTACCGGTTTCGATCAGATTCAGAAATACCAGCATGGTCTCTTGTATGGTATCTGCAGCATCTGCTTCACTCCCATTATTTTGTAACACATAATTTTCCAGAATTTCATAATAGCCTAAATAAATTTGCCGGACTGCTTCGTTTATCTGATTGGCTCCGGAAATCTCGTCCAGGATTTCCTGGTCTGTCCAAACCTTGCCTTTATTCATGAATTACCATCTTTTAGTGGTACCAAAGTTAATCATTGTAACCTCAATGAAGGAAAAAAGGAAAAATTTCTCCATCGGATGAAAACCACCTTTTCCGGTCCGGTAAAATCTTACTTTTTAACTTTTATTAAAGTAAGAATGATGCATTTTAGTTTTATTATTCCGAACTTTAATGAAACCTTAAAATAAAAACCAATGAAAAACTACAAATTTACCCTTATCCTTCTTTTTCTCTTGTTAGGCGCCATCAGCGCAAATGCCCAGACCAATATGGAGGAATTTATGGCCAAATGGGAAAGCAGCCGGGCCTTCACCCTGGAAGCCATAGAAACCATGCCTAATGAACTACTGGATTACAAGCCCCATGATTCAGCCATGTCGTTTAAAGAACAGATCACGCATATTGGCGGTGCCATGGCTTCCATATGCCAGGGCTTTTTATTAGGTGAAGAAATGGGCTTTGATCATGAAGCGAAGCCTCAAACCAAAGAAGAAATGAGCACCTTCATCAATCAGTGCTATAACTATGGAAAAAAAACCATTGCTTCTCTCAGTCAGCAGGAAATGGATGAAGAAATAGACTCATTTGCCGGTAAAATTACCCGCCGCCAGATGGTAGGCCTGGTAGATGACCACACCACCCACCACAGGGGAGCGGCCATTTCTTATATCAGGGCAAATGGCATTCAACCGCCGGCATTCAGAGGGCTTTGAATGTAACCAGCTCAAATAATAATCAATCCTCCGACAAGGTCTGATCGGTATTTTACCCCCACGGGCCCGTTCGTTGAAAAAATTTTTCTTCACGTTCACCTTAAAGTAAAAAATGGGAAGTAGTTATAAACTGTCTCATTTTTTTATTCATTTTTTGACCTTTCATTATTAGCTGGCTTAAACGAGAAATTTTGTTTATCCCTCCTGTTCTAAGCCACTTTTATCTATGGTTCGGAAAGCTATTTTTATTTTCCTTCGGAACTTGTTTTATCGATCTATTTCATAGAGACTACCATAACTAACCATTACTGACTTTATCCCCTTTAGGGGCATTATTTAAAATATCTAAAAACCCACCAAAACTGAACAAGAGGGTTTTAAATTTTCTAAATTAGTACGTTGTCCGGAAACGGAAATAGTAAATGACGACAACATTGATTTAATTTACCAGTTTCAAACAGTAATGAAGAAAAAAAGGAAGGTGACAGGGGTTAAAGAAATTGCCAGATTGGCTGGTGTTTCCATTGCTACCGTTGACAGGGTCCTTCATAACCGTTCCGGTGTATCCGCCAATACCAAATCCAAAATTGAGGATATCATCGAGGAATTGAATTACCGGCCTAATATTTTAGCCAGCAGGTTGGCTTCAGGAAAGGTATATCACCTTGCTATATTGATTCCAAGAGGCTCAGATAGAACCGATTTTTGGGATACGCCGCTCAAGGGAATCAATAGAGCAGCAGAAGAAATCAGTCGGTATGGCATCTCTGTAGATTTTTTTTTCTTTGACCTGAACAATAAAAATTCCTTTATTCGGTCAGCCGAAAAAATAAAACAGCGAAAACGCTATGATGGAGTTTTAATGGCTCCCTCTTTTGTCCAGGAATCCATTAAATTCATAGACTATTGTCAGGAAAAGGCGATACCCTTTGTCTTTATAGATAGCAATATTGAGGTAAAGGAAAGCCTTACCTATATTGGCCCTCCGCTTTTTGAAAGTGGATTCCTCGGTGCACGGCTATGTGCTTTCGGAATGCATCGTACCTGCAAGATTTTATTTGTCAACATATCCAAGGAAAGCAGCAGTTATAATTACTCCAAAATTGAAGAGGGTTTTAAAAACTATTTTTTTGAAAATGATGTAAATCACCAATTGGTTAAATTGGAAATTAAAAACACTGAAAAAAAGTCGGTATTTTTAAACCTGGAAAAGGCTTTTGTCCAAAATCCGGACATAGAGGTTATTTTCGTAACCAACTCAAGGGTTTTCTCTGTAGCTCAGTTCCTTGAATCAAGAAAAATTTCCGGGATACACCTTGTTGGTTATGATTTTTCAAAAGAAAATCAAAATTATTTAAAAAATGGCTTGATTGATTTTTTAATTTGTCACAAGCCCGAAGAACAAGGATACAAGGGACTTATGAGCCTATATCATCACCTTGCCCTCAAATTACCAGTGGATAAAATCTATTACATGCCCATCGATATTGTCACCAGGGAAAACCAGGATTTTTACCGCTAACCAAGGCCGGAATCCACCATTCAGAGGGTTTTTGCTGGACACTATTGCCCTTTTTTGCAAACGCAATAATCCTCAAACCCATGGATCAGGGAAAATTCCGTACCGGTAAATTTTAAGCAGCTGCTACTCCCCGTAAGCCATGTACGATGGCCTTTGTTGACCAAGAAATTGAACACCTGAAGCAGGGCGGATCAGAGAAGGCGGGCTGTGGCCATCCTATCACTTCCAAATGACCAGGATACCAGCGAGGTTTGTACCAGGACCAATCAACCCTTTCATTAAATTTATTCCTTAAACCAGGAATAAATTTATCCTACTCCGGCATAAATGATCAATAACAAACCGGTGATGAAACAGGCAAACATGGCCGCCAGCCAGAAATGTACTTTCCGGGAGGCACCTTTAAACTCTTTCCATATAAAAACGCCCCACAAAGCTGCAACGAGCGTAGCTCCCTGCCCTAAACCATAGGAAATGGCAGGACCCGCCTGTTCGGAAGCAATGATACTAAAAGACATCCCGATACACCAGATGATACCTCCTAAAATTCCTACACCATGAATGGACCATTTGCCCTTGAAGTATTCTCCATAGCCAATCGGGCTTCCTTCTATAGGCCGCTTCATTAAAATGGTATTGAACAAAAAATTACTGATCAAAATGCCTAATGAAAAAACAAAAACAGCAGCATACGGAGTGAATTTTCCTGCCAAAGGACTGTTAAAATTCAAAGACATGGATTGCTGAACAAAGAAGTAAAACAGAGACATCAAAACACCCCCCAACAAAGCCAGTTTAATCCCTTTGGCAGGATTTTTTGCACTGTCCTTACTGATTTGCCTGTACGCCATTGCATCCAGGACAATCGCAGAGGTGACCAGGCCTACCCCTAGAAAAAGCAATACCGGATCGCCTTTTTGCTCCGAGATATAATTGATGATCACACCCAAGACCAACGCCAGCCCAATGCCTATGGGAAAAGATACAGACATCCCTGCAATGGCAATAGCCGCTACGATGAGAATATTGGCCAGGTTAAAAATTACGCCTCCCACAAAAGCTTTAAAATAATTGGGTAAGGTGGCTTGCTGGAGGTCCTCCAAAAATGGCCGGCCCATTGTACCTGTGCTGCCCATGGTAAGGCCAAACAACAGGGAAAGCAGGAAAATCCCTATTACATAGTCCCAATAAAACAATTCAAATCGCCAGTTATCCGCGGCGAGTTTCTGGGTATTGGCCCAAGAACCCCAGCAAAACATGGTCACAAAACAGAAAACTACGGCCAGGGAATACGTTTCAATGACAAACATGGGATTGGGTTTAATTGTTTATTTAGAAGATGCTATTTCTGAAAGCCTGGGCACAGAGGATTGGGCTCCTTTTTTGGTTACTGAAAGAGCTGCTGCTCTATTGGCGAATTCAACCGCTTCTTTGACACCCATTCCCTTCGAAATGCCCACAGCCAAGGCTCCGTTAAAAGTATCTCCTGCAGCTGTCGTATCCACTACCGCAACAGCAGGTGCCGGAACGATCCCTTGATATGCCTCTGAAGATAAATATGCCCCCTGGGCACCTAAAGTGATGACCACCACCTTGACCCCCTGATGGTGAAAAAACATCGCCGCCCGGGCTGCAGAAGATTCATCATTTACCTGTACTCTACTCAGCAGGGTGGCTTCTGATTCATTGGGCGTAATGGCGTAAAGCCTGGGATAAAGTTCATCGGAAAGGACTTGTGCCGGAGCAGGATTGAGTATGATCTTTTTACCTGCCTCATGACCAAGCCTCGTCACGTGACTTACCGTCTCCATGGGTATTTCAAGTTGGAGCAGGATGATTTCAGCCTGTTGGACAAGGCTGAAATGCAGGTCTATATCATCCGCCGATAAGGCCATATTGGCACCGCTGGCCACCACAATACAATTCTCCCCCTTCTTGTCTACAGTGATCTGTGCGACTCCGGAGGGAAGATGGTCATCCATGGACATCCCCGCTGTATGGATGCCCTCTTTCAGGAGGTTTTCTATGGTTTCTTTTCCAAAAATGTCCCTGCCTACTTTGGCAATGAAGGCAACATTACCACCCAACCTTGCCGCAGCTACAGCCTGGTTGGCTCCCTTTCCCCCGGGATTCATGAAAAAATCGCCCCCCAAAAGGGTCTCACCCGGTTCGGGAAAATGGTCTGTCTGCACCACCATATCTGTATTAGAACTGCCTACCACCAATAGGCTATACCGTTTGTCCATATTGTACCTATCTTTGTTTCCATCATTTAATTCCATTTAACCCTGTGGATCTTTTATTTTAATTAAATCCTGAATGATTTTTCCATTGTGTTCCATTCTGGCAAGGGTATAAATATACCCATTTTTTCCCAGGGCGATGGAATTGACATAGGTGGGTATGCCTCCGTCTGCATAAAATACAGGGCCGTGATCAATATAATGCTGATCGGAAATCTGATAGGTAACAAGATGTAAATTTTCCAGTCCTTTGGCTGCTCCTTTTGCTATTTTTTCAAGGCCTCGAACCAATTTACCATCTTCGTAGATAGGACCTCCGGTCAGGTAATATATGGTATCGTTTTCTTCACAATGGCCAAAACCCAAATACCCGTAACTAAATAGGTCAAACATGCCACTGCTTCGGGAAGGCCCGGAAACAATCCTTTCCAGGATCTCTATATTCCGTTTCAAAGGGTCAAACCGGAACAAGTAGCCGGAATTGCCATGAACGCCAAAAGCAACCTTCTCACCATCATGCCAGAAAACCTTTCTCCAGTTGTAAGCCATACTGCCCGGCCTGCAGGGATCATACTGGCCAAAATAATCCAAACGAAGGTTCACCCCCTCCAACAAACTTATGGCTTTTTGTTGGAAATCATAACTATAAATCCCCCCTTCAGCAGTAGAAAAATAGGCCTTGCCATCTCTGGGGTCTACAAACAGGGAACGGCAAAGTGTTCTGAAATCCTTTCCCGATTTGCCTGCTTCACCAAGTGCTGAAATCAATCCAAGGTCATGAAAAGCATGGGTTTCGGTATCGTAATGGAAGAAACGACCGGTAGGCCAGGTAATTCCGTAAATTTGCCCTCTTTCACGGTCCATGGTCATCGATACTACCCCCTCTCCCCCGGGCACCAAAAGCAAATCATTCACTTCTTTGGTATGCAGGTCATAGGACAAAATATGCCCACCAGGATATTTTTCATAACCTGCAGGTGGGTTTTCAGGCAACCTGTCCATGCCATCTATCAGTTCATAAAAACCCACATGTGTGCTGAAATACAACTTTCCTTTACTTTCATAGAATTCTACGTGACTTTTCCCTTGTGGGACAGCTTTCAAATGCTGCTCTCCACACAATTCGGTCAGATCACCTAAAAATTCAATTTTGTCCTCACCGGGCTTATACACATAAAATTGGCCACCTCTTTCCAGGGATTCAGAAGACAAAATATAATAAATATTGCCATCACTTGCACGGGTAATGGCATTATAGGTGTCGTGGGCCAGATGGAATCCTGAAAAGTATTTTTCTGCTTCCAAATGTTTACCAGATTTATTTTTATTCTGATCAGGGGTCGGTTTACTTCTGCTCATTGCGTAAAAATAGGATGGAAATTCAAATGAATTAATCAGGTATCAAATTAGCTTCTAACCGGGGAACCCCCACCTGCCCGGCGAGTCGAATACACTCGTGCAGGATATCAATTTCTATGTTTGAGGCCCAGGTACTGGGCAAGCCATATACCATTTGGGAAGAAGCACCCTCATAACCCCCTTCTCTAAGGATGGTTGCAGTGGGGATATAAGCCATCACATCATTGGAATAGCCCATTACAAAAAGCTGCTGTCCAAAAATTTTTTTCAGCTCAACAGCATATCCTACGACGGTTTCGCCTCCTAAAGTGATTATGGGCTGGTCCCCCAACTTCCATACCTGAACAGGAAAAGGATATGATTTCATCGTTTCCAAACCTTTGCTTCTCTCTTCCTTCATTCGGGTAGCCCATCTTTTCTGGTAGCCCGAAGAAGTAGCAATAAACTTCGAAAGGGATTCCATAGCTGGCGGTTTGGCAAGAGCAAGATCTACTTCGGAATAAGCGGTTTGAATACTTGCCTCCAACGGTCTCATTTCTTCACTTAAAACCCTTTCTACGGCAGCAGCCAAACTTTTGCCATATTGTTGGGCAAGAAATACCGTCCTTCTTGGAAGGGGATTTTGATCTGCCCCTGCGCCCTGAAAAAATAAAGCCACGGATCCAGGGTAATTTTTCTCCAGTTCAATCTGTGCAAAACCCGGGTAATCCCCTGAAATCCTGTAGTCCCCAAGCACCGTAGGATGACAGGCATATCCAAAAGCAATGGCAAGGATATCGCCGGTTTGATTGGTAACTTTGATTACGGGCACGGCGTAATCATTGGGCCCTTTCAATTCAGTAACTGATTCCAATGCATTTTCTACATTATTTCTGCGATTGACCTGAAACCTGCTGAGGCCATTTTCCACAAACAAATGCGCTGGTTGAAGCGAAGCGAAAGCATCCTCCACCAATCGAAACATCTTATCTACCAGGGCATCCGAATAACGGCTTACCTGCAGTTTTTGGGCTTCATTAATGGGGTAAATATCGGAAAGCGAATTCTCCAAAACCGGGCCGGAATGACTATGGGAACTGTTGATAATGATCTGTGCCTTGCTTAGTCCATGCTTTTCTTGCAACCCGCCCCTGATCCTGTCTGAAAGTGCCTTTGGCATGGCCAAAAGGTCTGCTGTGATCAATACGGCCTGCTTTCCGGAGGCATCTTCCAGGGCAAGGGCCTTGATCCAAATGGGATGGATTACCTCTTCAAAAGGACGATCCCTGCCACCATACCCGGCCAGCCAAATAGGCTCTTCCGGTGTGATGTCAATCCTGGAAACTCCAGCTTTCCATTGCGTGGTAAACTGACTTTCAACAGCCCTGGCTTGCCCGGCAGTAAATCCAAAAAGCAGCAGCGCCACCATTGAGAAAATAGAAGATAAACAGGTATGCATGATGTGGTTTTTTTTAAATGATATTTAATTTTTAACCGAAATTTCCTGGGGCTGGATACCCACCTTTTCTGCAACTTTCAAAGCTTCCCCAATAATCCGATCTTCAATATCAAACGCCCAGGGCGTAGTGAAAATAGGGGATCGCGTACCTTCATACCCCCCCTCCTCTAACACGGTCCTGGTAGGAATATAGGCCATTACATCATTGGAATAACCCATCACAAAAATATCCTGACCAAAAATCTTCTTTAATGCAATGGAATACCCGATCAACAACTCCCCACCAAAAGAAAAAATGGCCTGATCACCTAATTTCCACGCCTGAACCGGATAGGGGTAGGAAGTAATTAGGGATTCTCCGCTATCCAGTTTGGCAATTAAAACCTTTGCATTTTGTTTCAGGTATTCGGGATAATCAGAAGCCTCCCCAGTAATGTGCACCAACTCCTCTCTGCTTGGTGTAGGCCTGGCAAAAGTAAGGTCAATTTCAGAATAAGCAGTAGATAACTCCCCCTCCAAAGGAGTCATTTCCTCCCCTAGCACCCTTTCCACAGCAGCGGCCAATTCTTTCCCATATTGTTGGGCCAGGGCAACAGAACGCCGGGGTAAGGGATTCTGGTCAGCACCAGCTCCCTGAAAGAAAAGGGCAATGGTTCCTGGAAAGTACTTCTCCAATTCTAATTGCGCAAACCCAGCATAGTCACCCGAGATTTGATAGTCAGACAATACGGTGGGATGACAAGCATATCCAAATAGTAGGGCGATCATTTTTCCCTTATCGTCAGTCACTTTTATGACCGGGACAGCATAATCATTAGGTCCATTCAAATCAGTTTGATGGTTTAAACTGGCTTCATTATTATTTCTTCGGTTTACCTGAAACCGGGTCAGCCCATTCTCAGCATAAAATTGAACCGGGCTAAGCGATTTCATGGTATTGCCCACCAAGTCCAGAATTTTATTCTCCAGATCTTCAGCATATCTTTTGATTTTATCCAATTCTGACTTATCCAATTGGAATTGATACCTGTCGTAATCGGTTTCGGGACCGGTATGGGTATGCGAACTGTTGAGTATGACCTGATCTTTGGACAGCCCGTATTGACTCATCAGCCGGTCACGAATCTGCCGGGACAATTTCTGGCGGATACCCACCAGGTCTGTAGTCACCATAACTGCCCTGTTTCCAGAGCCATCTTCCAATATAAGGGCTTTAGCCCAAATGGCATGTCTTACTCCTTCGGAGGGATGGTCCCTGGAAGCGTATCCCGCCATCCACATGGATTCATAAGGGGTTATGTCTACTTTCGACACGCTTGCTTTCCATCCTGAATGATCCTGCCTGGAAAAGGCGTTGTTACTGCTTACCAACATACCCAGGGACCAAATAAAGTAAAGCGTAAATAAAGAGGGCATCTTTTTCATTTTCTACAGGTGTTTTAGGTACCTAAAAAGGGTCGATGAAACTATGGTGCTATTTGAAATTTGTAAAATTCCCCCACTGCCTGCGTAACCAAATGATTAACAGCAGTGGGGGAAGTACTTAGCGGACCAAAACAATTACTCCACCACTTCTAATGGAGGAACATTATTAGATGATCCGGTGTAACCCAGGTTCTGATTGATCCTTCCCAGGGTATTGGAATTAACCATATCGTCGTCTATGGGCCACTGAAAATGGTAAGGCATGATCCTTGGCCTTTGGCCCAAAAGGATGATTTGATCACTCCTGTCATAAAAATCGTTTAGGTTTCTTACCCGGTCATAATAATAATTGTTTTCATGAAGGGTTTCAAGATTATATCCGCCTTCATTCCTTGCGGCCATGATGTAGGATACCCGGTTAAGTTCATTTTGCCTGGGTTCCTCAGCAAACAACTCCCTTGCTCTTTCATCAAATATAAAATCGATGGTGACATCCCCCGGGCTTATGGCAGGTGCATTGGCCCTTTCCCTTACGGTATTGAGGTCCATGGCAGCACTGGCCTGGTCACCATTCCAATAATAAGCTTCGGCCCTTAGAAGGTAGGTTTCTGCCAACCTAAAGATGTACCAGTCACCATTGCTTCCCATGGGAATACTGGTTTGATCCGGAGCATTTGGAGAATAGGTTTTATAAAACGGCATAGGATATATCCTGGCCCAATATTCAGACGGAATGTCCATTTGGTCCCTTTCGATAGGTTCCCTGTATTGGGAGGAGGCAGGATTGTTATAATAAACTTCCTCTCTGTCAAACCAGTTGATGTCGGCCCTTCTCAAATCAGGTGTATTCGTATAATCAAAATTTCCCTCTTCCCAAATGGTATAACTGTGCCAATCGCTTAAAGCCACATCAGGGTTTCCCCGTCCCAGGGAATCGTACATGGGACCACTGTCGACTGTTCCGGGATTACCGTCTTTGTCTTTAACAAAGGCTTGGTAAAAGGCACAATGATAAACTCTCATAGTAAATAGACCTGGGGTCCTTGCCGTCGGTGGGGCTTCCCATCTGTCAACAAAGGCCAATATGTTCTCTGTATTCTGTCCCATATTTTTGTTGGCATGCCGGTGAAGATCCCATATCACATTTTTGGCCGGATCATCCGCTTCCACCCCAAACCTCTCCGTCATCAGGGAATAAGGTCCGTCAATCACTCTGGTAGCTGCTTCAATGGCTTTGTCAAATTCCATATTGGCCAGGTAAATTTTGGTCAACAAATGATCACCTGCCCCTTTGGTTGGAATACCTGGTGCAGCAGATACAGGCATGTGTTGCACGGCAAATTCCATATCAGACTGAATCTGATCCAGAATGGCCCATCTGCTATGGGTCTGGAAATCCAGCCTGACGCCACGTACCTCTTCTTTTAAAAAGGGTAAATCACCATAATTCCCAATCAATCTGTAATACCAATAAGACCGGTGCCAATAAGCTTCCGCCAAGACTTCATTTCGATCTGCCTCATCTACCCATTCCAGATCATCAATCCTGGTGATGACCACATTGGCATTTTTCACCATTTCAAAGATGTCATTGATCTGGGTAACAAATTGCTGGTACCTGTCCGAGTTGGGGGTCAGGGCTGTAAAATCCATCTGCAGCCAAGGCACACCTGCTTCTGAGGCTGCCCACTGATGGGCCATGAAGTTCTTCTGAGCCGTTTGCTCGCGGGTAAGATCTTTCCTCATGGTCACCAAAACCGCCTCATAACCTGCCCGGTCCACAAATACATTTTCAGTGGTAAAGAAGGACAAGGGTTGGGGCTCCAAAAAATCCTCATTACAGGCTGCCATCACCAAATAAAGCATGGGTAAAATAAATACTAATTTTATATGTCGTTTCATCTTTTCGGTAAATTTTATAGTGATAAATTGAAACCTACAGTGACAATTCTTGGCATAGGGGTAAGTCCTGATTCAGGATCCCATCCCGGCCAACTGGAAAAAGTGTACAAGTTTCTGACTGATCCAAAGATTCTTAAATTTTGCATGTTAAACCTTTGTGCCATGGCGCTTGGTAAATTATAAGACAGGGAAAGATCCTGGACCCTTACAAAGGAGGCTGATTTATAGGGCATGACGCCACCACCAAAAGGAGAGTCATTTACACTCAATCTGGGGTAATCATTGGTCCTGTTGTCTGGTGTCCAGTAGGGGTAATTGGCAGTATTAATTCTGTCAAAGGTAGACCATCCGGCTACAGAGGGAGGAAAAGCCCTCATGTGGCCCAGGTCAGCCCGGATAAAGATAGAAGCCGTAAAGTCCCTTAAAAAAGTAATATCATTTCGGAATCCAATCCTGTGACGGGGCTGGCTGAACCCAATGAATTTTTTGTCCTGTAAGGCTTCATAAACGCCGTTATCATCCAAATCGTCCGCTTTAATGTCACCAGGGTCAAGATTATATTCAGCCGCTTCCTGAGCCTCTTCTACCTGCCAGGTACCCAGAATATCATAATCCCACACCACATCTATTGGCTGACCGATAAACCATTCATTTTCAAAATCAGGTATTTCACCGGAGAGGGTCTGGCCCTGAAGGGTATATTCACCGGTATCACCAAATAAGGATATGATTTCATTCCGGTTCATGGAATAATTGATATTGGACCTCCAGGTGAAATTGGGTCTGTTGATGTTTACCGCTCCTAAGGTGGCTTCAAAACCCCTGTTGGCCAATTCCCCTATATTAGATGTCACATTTTCAAATCCCGTCACCCTAGGCAGGGAGCGATCAACCAAAAGGTTCACCGTACTCATGTCATAATAATCCAACGTCAGGTTGATGCGGTTGGCCAATATTCCGATATCAAAACCAAGGTTGTAGGATTCGGTTTCTTCCCAGGAAAGTTCCGGATTGGAAAGGGTGGAAGTGAATATCCCCATTTGCACCTGGGAACCGTTAAAATACTGGTTGCTTCCCATTTGGGCAAATGAAGAGTAAGGACCGATATCCCTGTTTCCATTTACACCCCAGGATAACCTCATTTTAAGCTGATCAATCAAACTTGAATTGTAAAACGATTCATCTGAAATTTGCCATGCCAAAGCCAATGCCGGAAATATGGCCCTGGGATTTTCCCTGCCAAATGCACTGAAGCCATCCCTCCTTATCGAGCCTGTAAACAAATATTTACCCATCAGGGTATAATTTAGCCTTCCCATCAAGCCTTCGCCGGTATAGGTAATGTCATCTGTTCCTATGGTGGGGTCTCCACCAAATTGCATCCCGTGGTAGCCCAAAATCGAGCTGGGAAGAAAGCTTTGGTTGGCCATATTTGAACTATATATCCTGTTCTTTTCCAAATTGTACAAAAAGGTGACGTCAAAATTGTGCACTCCAAATTCTCTGTTCCATTTAAGCAGGTTATCCACCATCCACTCATAGGTATTGGATTCAAATCTGGTGGCCCTGCCTCCTGCGTAAGTTTGCCCACCGGTAATGGTCTCCGGTGACCAATAGTTATAATCCCTTACACTTTCTATCCTGGGCTGGTAAGATGATCTGAAGGTGAACCCAAACGGCAATTTGAACTCAGCAAATAAAGTATTGAAAAAGTTGTTTCTTTTATGAAACCGGTCCTGTCCCAGGTAATTGATCAATGGATTTTGACCTCCGATGTATCCATGAGGGAACCACTTTATGGAACCATCCTCTTCGTACTTTTGCGCGTATGGGCTTGTCGAATACATCCCTCCCAAATTGGCCTGAACCACACTTTCATCCCTGGAAGAAAACTGGGAATTCAATCCCACTTTCATCCAATCCGTCACCTCAAAATCAAAATTAACCCTGGAACGAATCGTGGAAAATTTATCTCCCACAATTATCCCTTCATTATCCAAATAACCCAGGGACCAATAGTATTTGATTTTTTCTGTACCTCCACCGATGCTAAGGTCATATTCCTGCCTTATGCCAGGCTTCATTACTTCATCTCTCCAATTGATGGTTTCTCCGGCCTGGTAGGCCGTTACTTCGTTAGGAAAAAAGTTCAGCCTGGTCAGCCATTCTCTGGTATCATCCGGATTAGGATTGTTGCTAGAAGCCCTCCACTGTTCGAGGGTAACTCCTTCCGGCAGTTCACTGGGATTGAACCAATGATAATCCGGCTGGGCCTGTCCCAAAGTTCTATAAAAATCCCTTCGAAAGTCGAGGTACCCTTTTGGACCACGTACCGCATATTCATCATTGGTCGGTCCGGCTACGCCTAACTTGGTGGTGAAATTAATGGTGGGTGTACCGGTTTTACCTCTGGTGGTGGTCACCAAAATGACTCCTGATGCCGCCCTTGCTCCAAAGACTGCTGCCGAACTGGCATCTTTAAGGATATCTACGGATTCAATGTCATTGGGATTGATGTCCCGAAGGCTACCATTAAAAATCACCCCATCCAGAACCACCAGTGGTTCGGTACCTGCACTTAGTGAGGTGGGTCCCCTTACTTCCAGCGAACTTCCTCCAGCAGCCGAAGTCCCCTGATTGGCATTAAAGCCTGCCACCGTTCCCGCCAACATATCGGTAAGTTGAACGTTGCTTTGGTTTTTAAAAGATTCAGGGTCTACCCTTACTACAGATCCGGTAAGATCACTTTTCTTCACCGATCCGTATCCTACTACCACCACTTCCTCCAATTGCGCCTGATCGGCGACCAGGTCCACATTGATGGTGGTTTGGTTACCTACACTTACCTCTTGAGTCAAATATCCCACAAATGAAAATATCAATTCGGCATCTTCACTAGGAACCCTGATGGAATAGGAACCATCAATGTCAGTGACTGTTCCCTGAGCTGTCCCTTTGATTAGAATATTGACGCCAGGTAAACTTTCCTTGGTAGAATTATCGAAAACCTGACCGGTAATCTGCGTTCCTTGCTGTGCTGTGGCAGAATTAACGGCAAACCAATAAAAAACCAATGTAAAAAGGGAAAGAACCAATGCTTTTGGAGGATTTAGTGATTTACACCAATTCCAGAAGGTATGAAACCTCCCCCTTTGATTGTTCTGTAATTCGTAAATTTTCTTCATAATGTAGTGTGTTAAAGGATAAATTAATAAAAAGGTTAGTTTGGCTTTAATAGTCTTCTTTACGTGTACGTTACCTTAAAAATAAAATTTTATAAAACAAGATCAAAATATTTCGTGTCTATTAATTGATGAAAATTATAAATATTAACCTTTGGTTTGAGCTGGTTAATTAACTTTTTCAATAATGAATATCACTTGAGTCAATCCTAAATATCAAATTGATGATTAGCCTGCAAAAAACATACTTTGAATGAGGGTTACCCTAAAAACAGCAAATTTTACATTAAAACCAGGACTTTACGTGACTAGTCCGATCCTATGGAAAACCATTGGAAGGAATTTAACTGCAAAAAGTAAATTTAATCCTTCCTATATTTAAATAACTTGAAAGTAAATACCTCTAATCTATCTGAAAAAAGCTTTTTTAACCTGAATACCTAACTTCGGTAACTACCGGAATTGGGAGCAGAAATCACGATTTGGTACAAAACTCTTAGGTGTAAAATTTCATTTACTGGCGGAAACCAATTCTCTTTATCTTATAGACAATACCATTCATTGAGCCATCAATCCAGAAAGTAAGGCCGCAGTTTAATTCAATTCCATATAATCTACGGCCAGTTGGCTCAGAGCCCTGACTCCCAAAACAAATCCACTTTCATCCAGGTAAAAATCAGGCGTATGGTGGGAAGGAGCCGTTTCCGAATCTCCTTCAGGGGGCATGCCACCCAGAAAAATAAACAACCCGGGTTTTTCCTTTTGATAAAAGCTAAAATCCTCTGCTCCGGTCACGGGATCATGTAGCCATACATTGGCTTTGCCCGCTACCTTTTCCAGGATGGGCAACATCGATGCTGTCAAATCCGGGTCATTGTGGGTTACAGGGTACATCTTTTTTATACTGATTTCTGCGGCTGCACCGGCACTCTCCGCAATATTTTCCCCTATTTCTCTGATTCGTCGGTGAATAAGCGTTTGCTGGGACTCACTGTAAGTTCTGATTGTACCGATCATTTCCACTTCTTCCGGAATGATATTGTGTCGTACCCCACCGTGAATCGCACCAATGGTGACGATCGCAGGAATTTCGATGATTTTTACATTTCGGCTTACAATGGTCTGCAATCCCATCACTATTTGAGAGGCCGTCACAATGGGATCTATGGAAGACCAGGGATACGCCCCATGGGCCTGCCTGCCTTTGACCAATATCTCCAGATTGTCCACGGCAGCCATGGAGGGACCTGGTTTATATTTGATGACACCTGCCGGGGTCTGGGAATTGATATGTAATCCAAAAATGGCATCCACATCTTCCATTACTCCTTCTTCTACCATCTGCTTGGCTCCCCAGCTTTCCACAGTCTTATCTTCCAGCCCCTCCTCGGCAGGCTGAAAGATAAACTTGACTGTTCCATTCAGTTCGTCTTGCATGCCTGCCAGCAGCTCCGCAACGCCCATCAGGATGGCTACATGGGAATCATGCCCACAGGCATGCATCACACCTGTTTCCTGGCCATTGTAATTGGTGGTGACCTGAGATTTGAAGGGCAAATCATTGCGCTCGGTTACCGGCAAAGCATCCATATCCGCCCTGATGGCTACGGTAGGGCCAGGCTTGCCACCTTTTAAGACCCCAATAACTCCTGTTACCGCCACTCCTTCGGTGACCTCCATGCCCAGATCCCTCAGATGGGCAGCAACAATACCTGCCGTCCGGGTTTCTTCATTGCCCAGTTCGGGGTGTTGGTGAAAATCACGTCTCCATTCTATCACTTGTTCCTCCAGGGCAAGTGCCGTTTGGTTGATCTGTTCTTGCATCCCGGATTGTCCCCGGGCAAAGGTGGTCATAAAAAGGAGTGAAAGGGTTATTATTGCTTTTTCCATCGTTATTGGTTTTCGGTAGAACCAAATTTAATAAGTTTCACCATTCCATATTCAATATCTATTGAATAATTCCAGTATTCCAGCCAATACTATACTGAAAAAAATAACGGTTAGGTCAAATTTTGGGAAATTAAATTAAGACTTTTTTATCTTTTTTAATACATTTGTGTATGGTCACCAGGAAATGTACAGGCATTTATCAAATCATGTTGTTGGCTTCGGTTCTATTGGCCGGGTGTGAGAAGGATCTTCCTGCCGAAAAAGAAAACGATGCACCAAAAAAAGACTATATCCGAAAAATCGAGGGAAAAAGTGAGCCCATACCGGATGAGCTGGTATCAAAAGGAGAAGTATTGATAGCTTATTCGGGATGCGCAGATTGCCACCGGACCGATACCAAAGCCAAGGGACCTGCTTTTAAGGATATCGCTCAGAGGTATCCTGTCCAACCTGCCTATGTGGACATGCTGGCCAGAAAGGTCATCTCAGGAGGCTTCGGATCATGGGGAAATCCGGTTATGAGCCCACACCCACACCTAAAAATGGAAGATGCCCAAACCATGGTCTATTATATCCTGTCTCTGGATCAGCTTTAATTTCCTTCCCGACAGGATGCCTGTTTTCCAGGAAGGCTTGCTAGGACTTACTTAGCTGAGTCAATTCCAACACTTTTTCACGCATGATCTTTTCCGCCTGCCCATTCAGGTTACTGATCCTACACCGCCAGGTCTCATAACCTCCCCTTTCCAGCTCATGCAAAGGAGGCACATACCCCAGGTTTCCATTGGCCAGGCAGACGGTGAAATAGGGTTTTCCCTTCATTTCCTTCTTAATTTTCAGGCCTGTTTCAGCGAATATCTCTCCAGGCAAGGCCCCGATTCTGCCCGCTCCGATATGAAAAACCTGTACCGGACATTGGGCGATAGCAGGAAATTCGGCCAATAATACCTGTTCCCGGGCATAAAGGTACTCCCAGCCTTCCTGATTGGGCAGCAAATTTTCATAATCTCCCCTGCCTACCTTTTCTCTGGCTTCGGCCAGCTCGTTTTCATTGGGAAGCCTGCGCTTTACCTCCACTACTTCATAGCGAAATGCTAGTTTTGGCTGGGTTTCCCAATTCAACTCAGGGATTTGTTCAATTAATTTTGCTGCAAGGTCCTCCCCGATCAATTGACTTTTGGCAAAATGGGCTTCAGGATAATTTTTTTCCTTCAGAAAATCCCAGATATTGATATCTCCACTGGTCCCGTTACTGAGGATCCCTATAAAATCCTCCTTTGCTCCCAGTTGTTTTTTAAGGGCCTTACTGAAAGTACCAAAATAATCGGCCGTGATGGTACCATTTTCCCAATCGCCCACATAGTGCATGGAATAATTGGCAAGGATGCTGATCCATTCTCCCTTTAAGTCCTGAACGGCCAGAAAACCCAATTCCGGATCCGGGCTGGATACAGGGCTGATGATCTGCTTCTCCACCCCAAAAGGGTTGGTTTTAACGGCATCCTGCTTTCCACTCACCGGATTGACGGGGGCATAGTCTTCCTGCATCCAAAACCTCCTGCAAACGGCATGTTCTGGAGCCTGAGCGGAACCAAAAGCCAGCCGGGCCGGCCTTTTTCTTTCTCTGGCCAGGGACACCGCCCGGGCGATCCGTTCTGGTAGGCACTTCCGGTAGGCCAGGTCTGCCTGCACCAAATGTACTTCTTCCACAGCTCCTGCAGCATGGGTGTGCGTGCTGCTTACCAGGATGCGGCCAGGCTCCAGGCCCTGCTGCTCATGGATCATCGCTTTGGCTTCATCAATCAATTCCTGCCCCATGACACAGATATCTACCACTACAAAAACCAAGCTCCCACTCCCATTCTCCAACCATAGCGCTTTGGCAAATAGGGAGTCATGAATGGTCCGGGCATAATGGGTGACAAAATCTCCATTGATGATGGTGCCCAGAGGGGGCGTGGTATCCACCTTTGCTGCTCCGGCCATCAGTGTTAAGTCTGCTTTCATAATTTACCAGTAGTTAGTTCAAAAATTTGCCTGGTTCAGCATTCATACGGGCAAGGCATTGCGCAAAAACCGCAGCCAGTTGCCGTGAAATATGTTGTCAATATCCTGACTGGTATAGCCCCTCCTATCCAGAATTTCCTCGTATTTCTGAAGGTCCGCGATAGAATTCATGTCCCAGGGTGACTGTTCGGTACCGAAAATTCCATCCAGATCACTTCCAATGCCAATGTGCAGGCAATCACCCGCAAGTTGGCAAATATGATCCCAGTGGTCTACCAGCTGCTCCAGCCTGATATCCAGCTGCCAGGGGTCGGATATGGTATCTATAAAGCGGATGTCCATGGCCCAGCAATCCAGCATACCTCCGATTACCGCCCCTCTTCCCGCCAAACGTTTAATCTGTTCATCGCTCAGTTGCCTTTGATTGGGTACAATTTTTCGCACATTATGGTGACTTGCCCAAACCGGACCACCATAGCTATCCAGGGCTTGCTCAAACCCCTGGTCGGTCAGGTGGGTCAGATCGAGAATCATTTGGTATTGTTCCATGACCTTCAGCAGGTCCATTCCCAAGGGGCTGATGGGGCCTTCGGTTTTGGTTCCGGGAGCATACCTGCCAGGCCCGAAATGAGAAAGTCCCAGGGCCCTCAGGCCATAGGCATGCGCTTTTTCCAGGTAAGAAACATCCACCAGAGAATCCGCTCCTTCGAGATTTAGCAGGTAACCAATAGGTTTGCTGGTATCCGCTTGGGAATCGTCATTCCACAGGTCCACCATTTGGTCGAGTTCTGTTCGGTTGGTGATTTGTTTCATTTCTCCCAGGGCTTCCATTTCCCGGTACCATGCCAATTGTGCCTGGGTCATGGCCCATGCCTGCTGGGGTGAATTCCACCCTGCCAGGGAAGAATCAGGCGGGGAATAACGTGCCAGTTGGGTGGCTACTACAATGCCAATTTTACCTTTCCTCAATTCTGGCAGGCAAACCGTCCCCTTGCCACGGTCCGGTTTGTCGGGCATGTGCATTTCCGATTTCCGGATTTCAGCCAGTGGAAGGCGCAGGTCCCGGTTCCATTCGATGGCATTCATGGCCAGGTCCAGGTGGGCATCAATGATCAGTCTTTTTTTCATCTGTCTTCAGGAATCCTGGCAATACAATCAATTTCTACCTTAAGCCCCTCTGCCAATACTGATTGAACCGTAATTCTGGCTGGTTTGGTTTCTTGGAAATAAGCTGCATACACCTTATTGTACCGGTCAAATTCACTGATATCGGCCAGGTGTACGGTACACTTGACGATGTGTTCCATACTGCCTCCGGCAGCTTCTACGATGGCCTTAATGTTATTCAACGTCTGGGTGGTTTCCTCCTCAATGGTGCCTAACTTGAATTGGGAGGTTTCAAAATCCACCGATGCCTGGCCACTGACAAACAGGAATCCATCTACCAGGATGGCATCAGAATAAGCTCCGGTATCAAATCCCTGAGCGCGTTTGGGATGTGCGATTTTTTTCATGGTCATTTGATTTTTTGTTAAACTAAAATTTTACCAGTTCGTCCAGCCTCCATCCACCACCAGGTTATGTCCGGTAATGTATGCAGAAGCATCGGATAGCAGAAAAGCCACAGGGCCGGCTATCTCATCAGCCTGGCCTGTCCTTTGTAAAAAGGTTTTCTTTTCAAGCTTTGCCGTGAATTCCGGATTTTTCTTCCCTACCTCCAAATTGGGGAAAGGCCCCGGGGAAATACAGTTGAAGCGCACCTTTTGAGGTCCAAAGTGCATGGCCAGGTACCTTGTCATCTGTATGATGCCTGCCTTGCCCACGCCATATTCTATGGGGTTGGGATTCATGGGTGGTTCATACATCCCGGGATCAGGTACCACCATGCCATACATGCTGGCAAAAAACACCAGGCTTCCTCCTTCATGAGCGGCCATGGCCTTACCCACTGCTCTTCCCAAAATGAAATTGGCCGTAAGCCCTGTATGGTTTACGGTGTCAAATTCTTCTCCCGATATGTCCTCCAACTTCTTGGTGGTAGCCGCATAGGACAGGTTTACCAGTCCATCCGGAGGGCCGTATTTTTCCCTATTTCTCGTAATAAACTCCATCAGGGCTTTTTCATTGCCTATATCCAGGGTTTCGGGAACCATTTGACCTGCAAAATCATGTGCTTCGGCCAGCTCGAAAGCCTTATTATCCAGGTCAGCGCAAATCACCTTTGCACCCAATTCGGTCAGGCGTTTCGTTACGGCAGCTCCCAGGTAACCGGCTCCACCAATCAGCCAAATCCATTTGTCCTTTAATCCGAATTGATCTTTCATTGCAGCTGTTGAATTATTGTCTAAGCATTGAGGCCCCCATCCATCAGGATATTTTCCCCATTGATGTAGGCCCCGGCCTCGGAGGCCAATAAAACCGCAAGCCCTTTGATGTCATCTTTATTGGCCATCCTTCCCAGGGGTACTTTTTTGCAGTAATTGTCCAGGAAAGGCCTGGGCTGGTGGTTAAACAGGCCTCCGGGTGAAATACAGTTAAAGCGAATGTTTTTACCGGCATGCATTTTGGCCAGGTAGCGGCTGAGATTGATCAGTCCGGCATTGTGGAAGAAATAATCCGGTGGCAAATCGCCCATGTCCGTTCCTTCGTAATTGGAAAGATCGGGTCCCTTCATGCCCATCATGGAACTGATGCTGATGACAGATCCACCACCGCTGCGGATGATCAAATCGCTCATTTCCCGCACCAGGTCCATCATGCCCGTGGCATTGATGTGCATGGACGCTGCAAATTGGGCAATGGGTGCACCGTAGCCTTTCATGGGCCGGGAAACCGCATTGTTTACCAGGACATGTAACCCACCAAATTCTTTTGAAAGGGCTTCTTTTAAAGCCTGTACGGAGGCAGGATCCCCCTGGTCCAGTTCCATGGGATGTACTTCCAGTCCTCTCTTCCGAAAAATACCTGCAGTTTCCCTCGCCGATTCCAGTTTCCTGGAGGTGGTGATGACGGTTCCTCCGGCCTCTGCCAGCCCTTCTACCAGGCATTGGCCATATTGACCGGATCCCCCGGTCACCACAATGACCTTTCCTTCTAAATTAAACAAATCCTTTATATGCATGTCATTTCAATGAAATTACCCTTCCGTCATTTTCATAACTTTCCCAAGCCCCTATTACTGTCCGGATGATCGCCCCGGTCTTTTCAAATTCCAATCGGGAAGCCCCCTCCTCCACCGACCGGATGAATTCAATCAGGTTGTCCCGGAACATGGCGTAGGAATTTTTTATTTCTGCTATCCGCCATCCTTCAGATCCAAAAAAGGAAAGCTGAAAAGTACCACTGATGTCCTTGAACAGGTGAACCGTCGCCTTGAGCCCGTGCTGAAAACCGATCACTACAATGTCTTTGTCCTTTTCACCTACATGTTGTACCCATAATGGCGTGGGGTCATCCAGGGTGGCGAACAGGGCTTCCAGCAAGTGCACCCCATATTTTTTCCAATCCTTTTTACCTACAGCTGTGACCAGGTGCAGTTGGCCCAGGGATTTGATTTCTGTCTTGATGGTCCGGCATTCATGGGCATACCGCATCGAAGAACAGGACATCAGGAATTTTCCCGAACGGTGCTGACTGCTGAAATACTGTAAGTCAGCCTTACTGAATGCCAGGGGCTTGTCTATGAATATCGGGATGTCGGCCTCCAAAAAGGCTTTGGCCATGGCCACATGGTTTTCCGGATCATCTCTGGCCAAAATCACGGCATCCACTTGCCCGATCATGTCTTCCAGCCGCTCCACTACCTGGTCGATTTGGGAAGATTTGGCGATGCTCTTACTGATTGCTTTTTCCTGGCACCACACGTGGGTTACCCTTGCATTCGGTAAGCCCAACGTATCCTTGTTGGCCATCAGGTAATCGCTCACTGCAGGATAACCCAGCGCAGCAATCTCCTTTCCGTCAAAGGTCCCATTGATAATGGCAGACCAGGAATAGGGATGGGCGTTGCCCGGACTCATACCGATTATTCCAATTTTAATCATTTATCTATCAGGTTAACCAGCCCATTTTATCCCAATGGGGCAGGTTGATGAATTCAGGTTGAGGATAGGCCAGTCTTCGGGCCAACTGGCGTTCGTCCTTGTTCAAATATTGACCATTTGCTGCCTTTAGGGCATGATCCAGGTAAGTCTCCTTATCAATGCCCACCAATACCGCCGAAACCTCGGGAAATGACAAAGCGAACTTGATGGCCAGTGCAGGCAGGTCAAATTCACCGCCATGGGTCAATGTCCCGTATTTTTGGATGTGTGCCTCCACTTCAGCAAGTGGTGCAGGCAGGTCCTTTCCCCTATCGCTCAACAAACCTTTAAGCAATACCGACCTGATGATGATGCCCACCCCACTTTTCCTGGCCTGATTGAACATGGCAGCCTGCCTTTGGTCCATCAGGTTAAAGGGTAATTGGATAAGGTCCCAAACCCCGCTGTCAATGGCAGTGCCCGTTTCTTCTACGGAATAGGTAGAGACACCTATGGCCTTTACAATACCCTTTGCTTTAAGCTCTAGAAAGGTTTGGCCGATTTCTTCATGTCTCAGGATCTCTATATCTGCCTGGTGAAGCATATAAATATCCAGGTAATCGGTACGCAGACAGGCCAGGCTTTCTTCCAATGAGGCCAGTATTTTGTCTTTAATTTGCTTTGGTTCCGGTAGGTTGCCTTGTTCATCCCTGAGGTGCCTGCATTTGGAAGCAAGTACTACCTGGTCTCTTTTGGATACAAAGGCTTTTCCGATGAGGGTTTCACTATTGCCGTACATACGGGCAGTGTCAAAAAAATTTATCCCCCGGTCCAAGGCATCATTTAACAATTTGATGGCCTCCCGCTCATTCAGCATGTCTTTGGCAGAATTAACCCCCAAGCCATAAGGCATCCCGATTTCCACCGCCCCAAATGCAATTTCGGATACTTCTATGCCGGTATTTCCCAAAGGCCTTTTGTTCATTGTTTTTGGGAGGGGTTATAATAATCAGGCCTGTTTTGAGCTTCCTTTTCTTCCTTCGTTTCAGCAATCAACTGGTTACAATATTGGGTAAGCCCTACAACATCCGCTCCCACACTTACAAACTGATAGCCCATTTCATGTAACATGCCCAATTGCTTTGGTCCCCCAGTGGTCCCTGCAAATTTCCCGTGTTTGGCGGCTGCGGCGGCCACCTTTTTCCTGGCCTCCTGAATTTTGGGATGATCCATGTCACCAGGTGCTCCTATGGCCTGACTGAAATCGCCAGGTCCGAAAAAAAGCATATCGAAGCCATCCACCTGGGCGATGCCTTCCACTTCTTCCAACGCTTCGGGGTCTTCGATTTGCAAGATAATGAAGCGTTGCTGATTGGCATCTTTGAGGTATTGCTTGAAATCTGCCGCCGTGTAGGCCCCGTCGGCATTGCCTCCATCAATGGCCCGCATCCCCTGTGGATGGAACCGGGTCATCGCCACTACCTTCTCGGCATCTGCTACGTTCATCACATGAGGCACCATGATCCCGCTGGCATCCAGCTCTAGGGGTTTGACATAATCGCTGTAGCTGCCCCTGGGCACCCTTACCAGGGTGTCTTTGTTCTGGGATTTGGCTGCCCAAACCTGTGCCGTAAGGATGGACCAGTCATGGCCGATGTGCTCCTGATCCAGCCAAATGCAATCGAATCCGGCAAGGGCCGCCATTTCCACCACCCGGGCATCTGCCAGGTTTATTTTAAAACAGGACACATTTTCGCCGGAGCGTAATTTTTTCAGCACCAGGCTGGATTTCATGGGAACAGTCATATCGGTTTTTGCTTGATCAAATGTAAGGTAGTAGCCAGGCAGTAACTATTACTTTTATTTGGAAAGATGGTACTATTTTTCATGGCCTGTACGGACAAGTGAACCGCCTGAATACCAAATTAAGGGATTGACAAATATAAAAAGAATGAGGGTGGGTGAGCAGCCTTCCAACGTGTCTTTCCGATTATCCGGTAGATACAAATATATCCACCTCAGCATCATTCCAGTTCTTGCTTCTTTCGTCATACACTTCAAAGTCAAAACCATAAGCTCTCTTGATTTCAGAACGCCAGATGTGCTCCCATGAACCGACCATACAATCGGGCATTTCCCCTTTGGCAACTATTTTAAGGTAATGCTGTTCTGGTACTTCAAGACTTTGTAGCCCCTGCGGCGTAACTGTTTGCGAAAGAACTTTACAGCCTATAAAGTAAGAAAAAGGTTGGGAATGATCCCCTTCATAATCAAAATAAACGGCATAGATTTTATCCTCCATTTTGTTAGGAATTTGACGAACATATTGGCCTTCTTCGAACTTTTGCCACAAATTGCCGCCATCCACCATTGACTTTCCATTTTTGTTGGTCGTCTTTTCAGGAAGTTGGAGGCCAAGAAGCTTAAATCCGGGAATTTTCATTTTTTCTCCTAATTTCATTGTGGTTTGTTAAAGGAATTTTGCCAAAATTAAATAGCAATAGTACTTGCCACATAAAGAGTTTAATTACCAAATAAAGCATTGGGCTGGTTCCAGCAGATTTTCGCCACATAGACACTGCCATCGCTGCCGTGTTTTTCTACGCCCTCAGGCTGCATCCATTCAGACACGGTCACCCAGGTTTCCTCCGGACTGACCGCTGTAACGCCGAAATTGCCCAGGCGGGCTCCTCTTTCCGGAACCAGTATCCGTTCGGTATTGCGGATCACCACCAGCTTTTCGGGATCCACCCTAGCCATAAAAAGCGGTGCCCTGTGCCGGAACACATGGTCATTCCCTGCTCCCCGCCGGGTATAAACAAGGTAAAGGCCTTCGCTATGCGTCACCCAATGCTGCTGGGTATTGTAATTGCCTAAATCCGTTCCATCATCAAATTTCCAAAGCTTAATGGGCGCGTAATTCAGCCCGTCATCACTTTGGGTAACAAATCCATGATTGTCATTCCGAATGGTGAGGTAGAATTTGCCCTGAAAATGTGTCAGGGAGGGTTCATGTAGTCCCCTGCTATCATCGGCGATGGACAAATCATTGCCCTGCTCCAGAAAGCGAAGCTTTTTCCCATCAAAAGCACAGCGCGTTACCGTAACCTGGGAATTGCTTCCCGGAGGCATAAAATAAACGGGCAAAAGAATATTTCCATCCACTTCGTCCCAGCGCTGCACACAGCCGGCCCCTGCATTTTGAAATTTTTCATCGTCTCCCATATCCAATTTTTCCCAGTCGGACCATTGGTTTCCCTGGGGATCATAGATAGAAAATGCGGTATGCCGGGGTCTTGGGTGGGCCACTTTCCAGTCCCTGGTATAGACAATGGTATGCCCGGTGCCCAATAAAGTGTTGCTTTTTTTATGCCAGGAGGGCCAGAAATCACTGGCCGCTACGGGGCGCTCCTCCCCTTCCAGCTGCTCGGTCCGTGGGGCCAACGGAGGAAGGGCTTGTGGATCGGTCCAACTTGCACCCCCATCCTCCGAATGCATGCCGAACATTCCCTTAAAAACATCACTCCCCGATAATTCCAGTGTATTAAGGGTCATGACGATTCTGGGCATCCCTGCTTTTCCAGCTCCGGGAACGATTCCAGCTCTTGGGTGCACCCAGCACTTTTCCCCATCAAACAAGCGGGTAGGCACCTTCAGGTCAAGGTGATATTTCAAGGTGTCCTGGCCCGGAGATGACTTGCCTGGGCCTCCAAAAAGGGCAAGGGGAGCGATGCCTGAGAGTGTGATGGCTGCGATCAGGCCATCCTTTAGAAAGGCCCTTCTGCTGTCGGATTCATTGGGATCCATAAGCTCAGTTATTTTGGTGGAAACGTTAAAATACATTATTTATCCATTACCTGAAAGCCTGTTTTTGTACGGGGCTATCTGGTAGCCTTTAAAGTGCACCTGTGATTTAGGTCAACAGTTTGGACAAGATATCTTCAAATTTGATAGTGCTCATATTGATGGGTTTATAATTGCTAGACACCAAATTGCCTCAAATGGTGGTCGGTATGCTTGTAGGCCAGAATTCCA
Organism: Cyclobacterium sp. SYSU L10401; assembly: GCF_010993705.1. Classification (GTDB taxonomy): domain Bacteria; phylum Bacteroidota; class Bacteroidia; order Cytophagales; family Cyclobacteriaceae; genus Cyclobacterium. The sequence continues at coordinate 382,134 of NZ_WOFO01000004.1, forward strand.
ATTTGTTCTCTGGTCATTTTTCCAAGAAAATCGTGGATAAAGGCTGGATTGTGAAATTGATCATAAGCCCGGATTAAGGCTATCCATTTTGTTTTTTCTGCGTCCAGGTCACCCGTCGGGTCATTTATTTTGAATTGGGCGGAGGTAGGGATATTTTTATCCAAGGGCTTTTCATCCTTTATCATGCTCCGCAAAGCCATTTTACCAAATAGTCTGCCCATCCATGCCTGCTTATAGACATGTTTGTCTTTGCCCAAAATCCAACCGTTCCAATAGGTATTGTGTTTCACCATCTGAAAAACATTCATTTTGCCCCATTGGGCTTTATGGCCTTTGGTCAAGGCACTGATTCTTAACACCAAAACTTCCCGTACCCTTTCATCAAAAATTGTGGTCAAATTTAAATCTTCCATACACCAGTACTTTGTTTTTCTCAATTTGTTGCTGTAAAAAGGAGCTATTTATGGCCTTTTGTTTCAATAGATCAACTTCTCTTTGTATCAGTTGCACCAGTTGAAATTTTAGATTGAAATAGTTGTCGGAATAGGATAAAGGGGATTGTCCTCAATATCCACCTTCAGATCAACATTACTTTCAGGTTTGAATGGATTGGTACAAAACTATGCCTGGGGATGGGTTTGCGTGTATATGTCCGCATCCCTCCACCTGTTTTTATTGGTCAAATTAAGTATTTCGGACAAGGAATCAAGCCCGAACGATTACTTTTTTATCCTTATCCACCTTTATTGCAATTTGGTAACGACACCGATTAGCAACCCTGGTAGTGAAAGTCGATTCCCGACCTCTGGTTTTTTAAGGAAAAGTGTTGTCGGAAGGGGTTTCACGCCGAGACCGCAACGAAGGCGCGGCGAACGCAGAGGAATGCAATGCCCGAATATATGTCCTCTAGCGATTCAGTATATGCAAAGTACGCAGGTTGGAGAGATTCTCGTTCGGCTTTCGATGAAACTTATACGGGCGGAAACCTTTGATTTTGCTGATTTCTAGCCTATTTTCTATCTAATTTTGTTGTGCCTTCGTGCTTTATTTTCCCCTTTGTATTATTCTTTCAATTTGAGATTTATTTTCAGGTAGGTAATTTGTGGCTACATCCCATATTATCTCATAATCAATCCCAAAATATTCATGTGATACTTTATTCCTGAGCAAGTACATTTCATCCCAGGGAACATCTTCGTATTTGGACCTGATCTCTATGGGTAAATTTTTCGCAGCTTCTCCCATAACTTCGAAATTTCGGATTACCGCATCTACCGTTTTATAATCTTTTTTGAATTCATTGAAGGAAAGTCCATCTATATATTCAGCAATACGATCCATCGAGGTAATTATATCCTCAAGATACATTTGGTAATTGCGATTCCTTTTTTTCATTTAGACATAGTTAATCTTTTTATAGATGCTATCTCTAATTTGATCTTTAATCGCATTCTTTGTAACCAAATCTATTTTCCGTTTAAAAATTTTCTCCAGGTATATTTCCAATGTAAAAAATTTCCATCCAATTGGCCTCTCCAATTCTACAATTAAGTCAATATCACTATCTTCATCAAAGGAATCATCCGCAAATGATCCAAAAAGACCTATCTCTTTCACGGCAAAATCTCTTTGAAGGGTAGGCTTAAGATCCCGTAACTTTAATAATATTTCACCTTTTGACATCATAAATCAAAGATAATAAATTGTATCAAGTTTAGCGATTTGATTTTTTCAGCATGCGGCACAACATCTGTAGGCAGCTATATCTTGAATGGGGACTTGCGTGTATAGGTACTAGGTCCACCATCCCCCCTATTATCATTGGTCAAATTAAGGATTTCGTATAAAAAATCAAGAGCGAACGGGTATTTTTTTGATACCGGGTCTGCACCTATGGCTATTTGGTACGTAAACCTACTGGCTATCCTATTTATTTTGTATTCTTAACATCTTATTTCCTCCTTTTTGAAATTCATAGCTAACAGATTCAATGCTGCAGCTATAGCCATTTCCAAATTCCTCCAGGATGCCATCTAATACTTCGGATTTTTTTGCATTCAGATTTAACAAGGGAAAAACCCTTATTTCTTTACAGATTCTCAACATTTCTGCCATAGATTTTATATGAAATTCAATCCCCAGTTTTGAGTACAAGATTAAAAAATGAGAGCTCAACCCCAGGTCAAAGGCTTGCGCTTTAAAACTTGTCGTTTCCGGCAGCTCATGATGTACATACCGATGTTGATTTTTTCCCAATTCAAAATCAGCAATAAAATCTGACATGGCACGCATCCTAATGTGTTCCAGTTCCTCCAAATCTTTTATCGAAGTCCAAACAAAATTATTTTGATTTTCTATCATTTGCTTCATGACGGTATCCCTTGCTGACACAATCTGCCTATTCAATTCATCTTTCGAGAATTGATAAATTGGGTCAAGCGAAGTAACCGTCTTGTTTTGTTGTGTCATTTCGTAATTAAAACTCGCTGGACCATCCCCAAAACTTATTATCTTTTTATTAAGGTCAAGGTCTGTTAAGTTGAACATGCTTTTATACTCCGCTAATGATCGCCCCCAGGGAACTGTATTTTTTAATTCAAATGCCATTGTTTTTTCTTTAATACCTTCGTAAACACTGAAATTGAATTATTTCTAATTCATGCGGATGTAGTTAAACCCTATTTCCCAGAGCCACCTAAGCTAATCAAATTAATCCATAGGCTAGTCTCCTGATTCCTGATTTCGAATCCCATGATTTTCTATTTTCTGTTCTGAAACAATTCTCACAAAAGTCCCGGTTCCGCAGCCCAAAGCTGCAACATTAATGTTTTTTGATTGGCTATAAAAAGGATAGCGTCAAATAAACCGTTAACCCTTATGGTCTTAAATCAACCTGGAAAAGCCGCTTTTCGCCACCTCCTCGTCCCGTAAATTGCGATAACTGCCTGTGGACAGGCTTTCTGAAAGTGCAGCAAACACCTTGTCCAAAGCGAGCCCATATTTTTCTACCTCCACTTCCCCATGGGCAAGGCAGGGGTAAAAGGCCGTGCCTGCCAAAAAGCCCTGGGCCAACATCATTCGGGTAAACAAGGTGCGCAGGCGCTCTCCTTCAGGATGAACAAATCGAAAGCCAGCCAGGCAAGGAAAGCCGGTGACTTCGATGGGCAATCCCCATTTTTGGCCCAGCTCCCTCCATAGCTGCTGAACCTTGCCACCTGTTTCGGCCAGGCGGCCGGGAAGGTCCTGTTTTTTCATTTCTCCCAGCGTGGCCAGCGCCGCCACGGGACCAATGCTTTCGCTCCAATAGGTACTGCTGATAAAGGAACGATGTGCGCCCTCCATGGCCCATTTCCTTCCGATCACGGCTCCAATAGGAAAGCCATTGCCCAGAGCTTTGGCAAAAATCGCCATGTCGGGATCCACCCTGTACCGCAGGTGAAGTCCGCCCAGGTGCATTCTCCATCCGGCGGTGATTTCATCAAAGATCAAGACAATCCCCAACCGCTGAGTCTCCTCCCGGATCAGCTCCAAAAATCCGGGAAGGGGTTCCTGATTCCTTGCCGGCTCCATCACCACTGCCGCCAATTGCTGCCCATGGGTTTTGATCAATTGCCTGAACCCATCCACATCATTATAGCGAAAGGTAAAGGCGGTGCCCCGCAATTCTTCTGGTACACCAGCCGGTTCCAGGCCGGGAAGCAAGTGGCCTTTCAAGGCATCTGAGGTCCCCAGGTTGGCCGCCAGGTACCAATCCTGCCAGCCATGGTAGCCACAAATCCCCACAATAGACCTGCCCGTAGTCGCCCGGGCAATGCGTACCGCCACAGCACAGGCTTCCCCTCCGCCACGGGCCATCCTGACCTGATCGGCCCAGGGATGTAGCACACAAAGTTCATCCGCCAATGCCAGCTCCTCGGGTGGGTTCAGGGAACTCATATTGCCCATCCTGATGCGCCGCATGACTGCCTCATTCACCGCCGGATGGGCATAGCCCAGCAGGCAGGAACCCACCGCATGGGTGGAAAAGTCATAATAATGGTTGCCGTCCAGGTCCCAGACCTCACAACCCCGGGCTTCACAGAAATAAGGGGGCCAATGCCCGGGCGCCAGGTTTTCCGGCCGCTTGCTGAGCAGGTGAACCCCTCCGGGAATCCGGCTTTTGGCCCGACGGTAAAGTTCCTGGTTCTCCGCCTGCTTTTCTTCTGCGCATCCGAGCAGGCGCATGCCATTATTACAGAATATTTGTTCCCGGTCGTTTTTGTTCAGCCCCATCCATTCACAGGCCTGTTTCAATGCCCTGAGGGATTCGATACCTACCAGGCTGGGCTCCGCCCATGCCTTCTCCCAGTCACAGGACTGCTGGTCCAGCCAGATAAACCCATCACCCACCGTTATGGCTTTGCCCCGAAGGGAGGAAACCGGAAAATCACTTCCCCACAACAACCGGCCAGGACCAAAATGGTGCAAAACCGACATCATGGCCTGGGGTTCACAGATTCCTGACATGTCAAACCAAACATTGGGCAGGTCCTTCAATGCCGAGATCCCGGCAGCATGGGGTCCATGGAAAGAACGGGCCACATGGGCAAGGACCAGTCGGATACCGGGATATTGCAAGCACATGCGGCGGATGGTTTCCTGATTGGAAGGATCCGTAATGGCCCGGTCTTTCATGATGTGCATCATGACCACCGCCTTCCGCTCATGGGCCCATTGCCACCAGTATTCCGGAAAAAATCCACTGATGGAGCTTTGCGGAGTAGGCTTTTCTCTGCTGTACACATGGTAAGGTTTTAGCCCTACCACCTGTGGATGCGCGAGGGTCTCCGCCAGGTCTTCCACCCGCATTTCGGGCCGCACCAATGCCAGCCCCCTGCTTCGGGGATCCTGCTCCAACTGCTCCCGGAGAAAAGTGTTCGATGCGTGTATATCTGCCAAAGGAAGCGGTGCCGGAAAAAACAAGCCCCCCAGCAGCCGGGCTCCGGGAAAAAAGGGTTTCACCCCTGATGCCCATTCCGGAATGCCTACCGAGGCCGGACCACCCGTCCACAGGCCTGGTTCCTTTAGGTTCAGGTCTCCGGTCTGGTAAATATGGGCATGACTGTCCCATACCCTGTCCGGTAGAAAATCTGCAAGGCTTTCCACCATTTCCCGGTCCTTGGTGGTAAAGCTCCAGGAATAACCCTCCTGATCCCTGTATTTGTCATCGCTCATTTGCCCATCGTTTTATGGTTCAAAATCATCCATTATTTACCCAATTCCACCCTAATGAACCGGATACTTGTTTTATCCGGAAGGGTGCCCTGATAATAATAGGCCAGCAGTTGCCCATTTCCCAAACCCATCAGTTGGGGATGTCCCATGGAAAAGCGGGACATTTCTGCCCAGGCTTCCTGCATTTTCATGTACCTGCTGTCCTGCCTTTCCGAGGGCAATGTTTCCAGCAGCATGGCCTCATCAAAGGTCTTCCCTTCATCCCGGCTGATGTAGGCGTGTATTTCCGGCATTTCCCTTCGGTCGATGGCCACCAGGGCCAGTCGGCCATCCTTTAAAGCCACCGGCCTCCCCGGCTGTCCATAGATGCCGATATCCTTGGGTTGGCTCCAACTTTTGCCTCCATCCCTGCTTACTGCCCGGTGGATATTTTGATATTGATTCTGCCTCCCATCAAAGGTCCAAAAGAAGTTGACCAGTGACTGCCCATCCCGAAGTACTGCAGGCCGCTGGTCCCAGTAATACATGCCCGGTTCGCTTGTAACCAGACTCAGGTCGCCCCAGGAATTTCTGTTGTCCTTGGAAAACAGGCAAGCCGAGCGGTGCAGCCATGGTTTGGGATCATGGCGGAATTTATTGATTTCAAACTGGCAAATCAAGGTCCCATCGCCCAGGGACATCGGGGGACCGGTCAAGGGCACCGGGCCTCCGGCACTTCCGGTATCCATCAGGCGGGGAGCGGACCAGTCCCTGCCCTCATTCTCACTGAAACTGTAATAAATCCGGGTGTCTTTCAGGCTTTCATGTTGGGGATCAAAAAAGGGTGATTCGGGCTCGGAAGCATCTACCCAATTGATGACCATCAACACCCGGCTACCACCCAGTGCGAGGAAATACAGGCTATGAGAATTACCAGGGCGTCCTCCGATGGGCGGTAATGGCACTGGCTCAAATGGCGGCACCCAGGACCTGCCCCCATCATCTGACCAGGTCATCATGGCTTGCATCTGTTTACCATCCTTTTTCCTATCGGCTGCCCTGAATCCCGCCAGCCAGCGGCCGGAGGGCAACACTTCCATGGTGGGAAAGGTAAGGCTTTTGAGGCCTGAGGCTTCCGGCAATCCACATACAAGTCCTTTTTCCAGAATTTTCATTGGCCCGTTCTTTATTCCTTTTCTGAAGAAGCCTTGAATATCGCTGCTTCCCGGCTGCGCTTGGCCATGGTCTCCGGGTTTCCCAGCACTTTTACATCCAGAAAACTAAAAAAGCTTCCCAAAACCATTCCCACCAAAAGGGATACCGGCATGATGAACAGCACTTCAATTCCCATAAACTTAAAAAAGGCAATGGCTACGGCCATGCCCACACTTCCTATTCCACCCCAAAAAGTACCCCGTGCGGTGGCAAAAGGGACAAAAAGGGCCATAAAAAACAGTACAAACAGGGGCGAAACAAATAAATTCACCACCTTGACAATCACATCGTACAAATTGCCCTCCACCCTGCTAATCAGAACGCTAAGCACCAGAGCAAAGACCCCGACAAAGAAAGAAAGGTTGCGCACGCTGGACATTTGGTTTTTTGGGGCTTTGTAATTCTTGGTAAACCTTTTGATCAGGTCCTCTGAGATCACGGAAGAGGTACTGTTAAGGCCGGAGGAAAGGCTGGACATGGCCGCTGCCAGAATACCTGCCGCCACCAAACCGGAAATGCCCACCGGCAAACCCACCAGAATAAATTTGGGAAACAGCTGGTCTGCATGGGTAGCCACTGATTCCCCGGGTCCCATATATTGGGGAAAGGCAATAAAATAGGCCAGTACGGCCAGGCCCACCAGGCCCAGCAAGGTTTGTACTACAAAGGTGGTGATCAGCGAAACCCCAAAGGTTTTCCTGGCGGTCTGTACATTTTCCGTCGCCAGAAAGCGCTGAATGGACATCTGGTCCGATCCGGAAGAGGCCACGTACCAGACAAAGGTAGTTAGCAGGGCATTGCCGATCGTGAGGCGCTCCATGGCGTCCAGCCCAAATTTTAACTCCCCCCAATGTCCCAGCCACTCATCCGGAATCCAGGAGGTAAAGGAACCAAAGGTATAGCTCACCACCAGAAGGGTAAGGATGGCTCCACCCATTAACACCCCGGATTGGATCACATCAGTAAAAACCACCGCTTTTAATCCTCCCAGGGTGGTATAAAATATGGTAATACCCATCAGCAAGACACTGATAATCAGTGTATATTTGGGGTCAAAACCAAATATGGCCAGGATAGCGGTATGTACGGTGATAAAAATAATGGTACCCATCCAGAGGAACCTCAGGGACAGGAAAAAGAAAGTGGCCAGCAGCCGGATGCTAACCCCTAAATTGATCTCCAGTATTTCATAGGCACTGGTCACCCTCAGCTTCATAAATTTGGGAATCAAAAACCATCCCACCACATAATAGATCAATGGAAAGACCAGAATCCCGGAAAAGATTACCGGGCCATATTTGACCATTTCTCCGGGATAGGAAAGGTAACTCAATGAACTTAACAGCGTCGCAAACAGCGACAGCCCGACGGCTATGGGGTTCATTTTGCCCCCGCCCAAATAGTAGTCCTTTTCATTTTTGTTCTTTTTGGAAAAATAATAGCCAATGCCTACCATTCCTGCCAGGTAAAAAATCACCATCAGCCAGTCGGCCAAAGCCAGGGTATGCTCCTGCCGCCTGTCCAGGGTCAAGATACTGTATGCCGCTGTGGCCCTGATGTCGGCATTCGCTTGACCTAAAGGGCCTGCATTTTCGGGCGCTACAGGCTCTTCCAAGGGATTTTTGTTTTCCAGCAGGTCCTTAAGTACTGGTAAATCCCCTGCTTGTCCGGCCTTTCCCAAAGCGATGGCCATCTCCATGCGCTCCCCCTTGTTGGGAGCGTTTTTGTAAGCCAGCAATTCCTCCTTGATAGAATGGAAGGTACTGGAATTTCTTTCATTTTCGAGGGCATGAACATAGGCAGCAGCCAGCAGATACACCCTTGCCAGGGAATTATCGGGCACTGCCAACGCTTCCCGGGCCAGTTCGTCCCAGGGTATCATATTTTCTTCATTTCTGATGGCATAGGCCGCCTGCATGCGGAGAAGGTCATCCAGTTGCCTGTCCAGTGCCAGGTCCATTAGTGCCGAAATATCATCTTCTCCCTGAAGGCTGCTCCATAGGGTGTACACATAAAGCGAGTTGATGGGACCCTTCAAAACCTCTTGGGTTGCCTCGGGTGCCCATTCGTTCAGGTTATGGCCCAGTTTGGCCATGGTTTCGGCAGCATGAATCCGGTCCGCTCCTTGTTTGTTCTGAAAAGCCTTTACAATTTTATCAATATACTCCTTTTCTGAAGCCGGATCGGATTGGGCCAAAACCCGCCAAATACCTATCCGGTAAGGGGACTGGGATTCCCATTTGCTTTTTTCTTCCAGAAAAGTCTCCCGGACCGATTCCCGGTACCCGGACCAAATTTTATATTCCGCTGCATGCACCTTCACCCAGGATTCCTGGCTTTGCATCACCTGGTCCAATTCCTTCACCGCTTTTTCCCTCAAATCATCACTGACGGTGTTGTCTTTTTTGTCACAGCCAAAAAACAATAAAAGAAATAAGCAAAGCAGGCAGGAAAGGGATGGTTTCTTGTATTTCATCAGGTGCTTTGGTTCAATGCTTTAACATACGCTGCTTTGGCGGCCACATCTTCTTTGGCTGATGTGCCAAAATAAATCAATCCCATGGCTTTTCGGCTTCTTTGGCTGCTGGTGTTTGGGCTGGCCCGGTGGATGGTCAACGCGTGGTGTACCAGCAAATCCCCGGGCCTGGCGGGAAAAAATACCTCGTTTTCCAGGTCTTCCGGAGTGCCAAAATCTGCAATCCCCTGTGAAAACCCCAGTGTTTGGGTGGGCGAATGGTCCCTCATTCCCTTTTTATGGGATCCCCGGACATAACTTACCCAGCCGTTTTCCTGGTCCACTTCCTCCAGTGCCAGCCACATGGTAACCGCACTCATGGGGTCCAGCATAAAATAAAACCCGTCCTGATGGGGAGGAGTGGCTTTGCCTATTTTGGGAGGTTTGTTAAAGTACTCCAGGGTTTTACCAATGACTTTTTCTTCCAATAAATGTTCAGCCAGCTTTGTAAAGGTGCTGTCAAAGAGGACCTCCGCAAAAAAGGGATCGTATAGCTGAAGGTCCTGCAGCATCTTCAGGGTAGTGGCATCTCCCTTCACCTCATATTTGACATGCTCGGAGGGCATATTGGCAACTTTGGTATTCACCAGGTCCTTTAATCTGGCGTTGATCTCCGCCACCTGGTCCTGCTTTAGAAACCCGGGCAAATGAACATATCCGTTTTCAATAAATGATTTTTTAACTTTCGAAGCATCCATTTCTATGGTCATTGTTTGTTGCTTTTGATACCACTACCGATAAATGTTGTCCCCGGAGGGAATTTACTCCTCTGCTCCACGCCCATCCTTTGGAAAAGGGTACTTTTCCATCAGGGCTCTCATTTCCTTGCTGAATTCCAAAAAGGAATGTTCCAGTTTCTCCTTCCCGGAGGGAGAATGGGAATGGTATCCCTGGTCAGTCCCCCTTTCTTTCTTGATCATTTCATCAAAAAAGCCGGGCACCTCCCTGGCATTGGACAGTTCGGGATTGAGGTCTTTCATGACCACCCCATATATGAAGGTACCCATCAGATCCATGTACCGGCAATTTCCGGAAAAAGGAAGATAATAACCCGGATCATTTCTGCAGGCCCTATCAATGTCTGTAACTTCCACATACCCATTTTCCACCAGGTAAAAGGCTTCCCTGGCCATGGCAGCGATCAATCGGCTCCGGATTCCCTTACCCCCCATCAACAAGTAGGGATCTTTGCCCCATTTTTTACGGGCAAGGGTCATCAAAGCAGCTAGCATCTCACTATCCGTTTGCTGATTGGCGATAACTTCCAAAAATAAGGTTTGGTGTGCAGGGTAGGTCCAGTTTACGCCCAGCAGCCTGGAAGGTGCCTGTACCTGGTTTTGCAGGTGCTCCAAAGGGATACTTTCCGAATTAATGGCGATCAGGGCATTCTGGTCCGCCGCATGATCAATTTTCTTCAGGTAGTTTTCTTTTTCTCCTGTCTTTTCTGTTGTACAGGCCACCACGATCTGAAATCCCTTCAGACTGGTAGGGTAGGCAAAATTTTCTTCCCAATCAAAGGTACCCGATGGAGAAAGGCCGGCAATCTCCGACAGCCTATCTACCTCTTCGGTAGGATTCCCGGAAGAAAAGCATTTGAGCTGATGCCCTGCCTGTAGGAGACAGCAAATCACGGAAGGTAACATTTTACCCTCCCCCACCACTGCTACCTTACAATTGAGGTATTTCATGTGTTTATAATTTGTATTAAGTGGTCAGATGGAATCTCACATGCTTAACGGTCATCCCACTGGATGGCGATATCGTTATGCTCGATTTCATTTTTCCTGATGGGTTAAAACTTCTTTGACCAGTCCGAGAGCCTCGTCTACTTCCGCTTCCGTATGCACTGCGCTGATGTACCAAAGCCCTCTTCCTATCACCCGTAAGCCCTTGTCATGCAAGGCAGCAATAAAGGATTTTAATTTCCCCTTATCGAAGCGGAGCACATCCCGGAAATCTACCGCCCTTTCCATATCTGTAAATCCGGTATGCACCACCGGACCAATGCCCGATACCAGCATTTGATGTCCGGTAGTTTGGGCTATTTCCCGGAGGCCCTTTCTCAGCCTCTCACCCAGGGCAAACATCCTGGGATAAGGATCCTCCCTTTCCAGTATGCTAACCGTGGCCAGAGCGGCTGCCACGGTAGGGTTTCCGGTGTTCATGGTGCCTGCATGGATCACCCTGGCTGTGGCGATTTCCTCCATCCATTCCTTTTTGCCCACGATGGCGCTGATGGGGTAACCACTTGCGATGGCTTTGGCAAAGACGGCCATATCCGGGGTAACCCCATAAAATGACTGCGCCCCACCCAGTCCTAACCTGAACCCGGTAATCACTTCATCAAAAATAAGGGCTATGCCATATTGGGTACACAGGTCTCTCAGCCCTTGAAGAAACCCTTCTTCAGGGGTAATACAGCCATTGTTACACATCACAGGTTCCGTAATGATAGCAGCCAACTCCTGGTGGTGCTTAGCCACGTGTCGCTCAACCAAATCTAAATCGTTCCAGGGCAGGAGGAAACTTTCCTCCTTTGATCCCGGGGGTAAGCCCTGACTCCAGGGGTGCATTACAGGGCTTTCCCTGGAACCCATGGCCTCCGGTGATGGGGTAGAGATCCCGAAGCAAACGTTGTCCAACCAACCATGGTAATGGCCTTCAAACCTCAGGAACTTACTTTTTCCTGTCTTGGACCTGGCTACCCGCAATGCAGTCTGTACTGCTTCCGACCCGTCCAGGCAAAAACGCATCATCTCGGCAGCGGGAATGACTTTCTGCAGCTTTTCTGCCAATTCAATTTCCCTGGCATGCTGCCCGGCAAAAAGTTGACCCTGAAGGGATTCCTGATGGACTGCATCCAAAACTTCCGGATGGGAGTGCCCCAAAATCAATGGCCCCTGGCTCAGGGTAAAGTCCAGGTATTCATTGCCGTCCACGTCATAAACCCTACTACCCTTGCCATGGGTATAAAAAAGGGCATGGGGATGGTTGTACTTTCTGAATTCAGAAGATACTCCCGAAGCCAATACTTTTTTTGCCCTTTCCAGCCATGCTGCAGATTGTTGATAGTTGTATTCTTCCATAGGTCCTATGATTCTTTTTGTTTTTGACAGGCTGCGGCCATCCGGAATATTTCCCGGTTGAATGCTGCAAAGGATTTCTCCCAAGCCTTCCCCTCACCTTGTTTATATGGGTATAGCCCTTTACCATTATGTACTCCCCTGGCTTGTATACTTACCATCTCCTGCATGCGTTCAGGCACCTCAGGTGAGTTTCCAAGCTGGGGAAAAATTCTTTTAAATGTTTCTCTGTAGTCAGCCAGGCCAAGTTGTTCCATCCGTTCAAATATACCCATAAAAGTCATCCAGGAACCTGCATCATAGCGGAATGCCTTATCGGCATCCTCAATGCTGGCCTCTCCCGATGACAGGAGGTGAAAAATTTCCCGGTACACGGCATACATCAGGCGGTTGGTTACAAATCCCCTGATGTCCTTTTGAAGAAATGTGGGCTCCTTGCCCCATAAATGAGCCAGCTCATACACCCAGTTTGCCAGGCTGTCATCAGTTTTCGCCCCTTTTGTGATTTCCATAAACCGGGTAAGATAAGCGGGTTCAGCCCAATGAATCCCCAGAAAACGTCCGGGGTTGGGGACCAATTCCTGAAGAAGGCTTACAGGAATGGCCGATGTATTGCTGGATATCACTGTGTTTTCACCGGTATGTTCAATGATATTCCGGTATATTTTTGCTTTGATGGTTTGATTTTCTACTACACATTCCTGTACCAATTGGCAATTTTCGAGGATGCTATAATCTTCAGAAAAATGAATGTGCCGATAATATTCCGAAACAGATGTATTCAGTAAACCGCTTTCTTCAGCATGCTTCAAAAGATGAAAGGTGGTTCTCTTTGCTCCTTCCAGTTCGTCTTTTACGGGTGCCACTGCCTTTACAGGATGACCGGCAATACATAAGGCAACGGCTATACTGCTTCCCATCAATCCCAATCCTACGACTCCAGTGTCAATTTCGGGCAAATATTTTGCATTTATCATCAATCACAGTTCATTGATTTAAAAATAATTTCATTATTGAAATAAAATTTAAGTGCGGCAATTACAAGATCAAAATTATCAGGATCAGGTAAATTTTACTATTCATATTATGTAGAATTATGGTACTATTTTTCAAAGCCTTACCGGGTTTCCAACGCCCATTCTGGAAATCAGCGCCGGTTGCTCCTTTGGATTAATCGATCCTTTTTGCACTTGATTTAGAACATAATCAACTCATATTCAACCCAAAATATGCTTTAATTCCTTTAATCCTCAAGCAAGATTAATCTGATGCATGTAAGATAAAGTAGGGCAAAAACCCCTAGGCAACTGTTACTATTATTTATATTTATGGTACTATTTTTCATTTGAGCTGCCAATCACTTTTATGTATTCATACTTTAAATTATATTAATAGGAAAAAAGGAAGACCCTATGAAATCGAGCCTGCCTGGGGCAGACAAGCATGACGCAAGCAACACAAGGAGGGATTCCCCGAAAGGTTTCGGGGAAACATGCGAGATTCCATATGGCCTTTAAAAAGCAAATTATAATCATATGAAATCGATCGAAGTAAGGCTACCACAGGATTTTGATAAATCCTTCATCGTATTTAAAGAAAAAGGCCAGTATTTTCCTTGCCCCTGGCATTATCACCCTGAATATGAGTTGGTATTGATTCTCAAAAGCCAGGGTAGAAGGATGGTGGGCGATCATATTGGTTATTTCCAGGAAGGAGACCTGGTTTGCATGGGTCCCTACCTTCCCCATGTTTGGGTAAATGACTCCGAATTTGTAAAAGGACAAGCCGACTATGATGCCGAAGCCATTGTAATCCATTTCCAGGAGGATTTCCTTGGAGAAGATTTTCTGAAAATACCGGAAATGGAAACCCTCAAAAATTTTCTTAAACTGTCCAAAAGGGGCATGGCCCTTAAAGGAAAAACAAGGGAACAAATCAATGCACTGATGGAAGGCATGATACACATGAATGGCATTCAGCGACTTTCGAGTCTGTTTTCTATCTTTGATATCCTCTCGCAAACCAAAGAATATGAATTACTGGCCAGTCCTGGGTACCTGGACCAGGTGGAAATTCAGGGCTCCGACCGCCTGGACAAGATAAAAGCTTATATACACAAAAATTTCGATAGGGACATTTCCTTACCAGAAGTGGCTTCCATGGCCAATATGGCGGTAACCACCTTTTGTAATTTTTTCAAGGAGCAATACCGGATTACTTTTGTGGAATACCTGCATACGGTGAGGCTTGGCCATGCCTGCAAGATGCTTTCCGAAACCGACATGAATATCGTAGAAGTAGCCTTCGAGTGTGGTTTTAACAACCTGGCCAATTTCAACCGGCAATTTAAAAAATACAAGAAAATGACACCCACGCATTTCAGGAAGATGGTGAATATTCAAGAAGTGGCGTGATGGTCTTTTATTGGGGATTGGGGGTTTGAGATTGAAAGGGATTGAGGGGAAAGATGGAGAGAGATTGATTTGGTTAAAGAGATTGAAGGGGAAAGAGATTGAAAAAGATTGAAGAAAAGAGATTGAGAGGGCGGGCTGCGATTGACAACGCTCGGGGAACAGATGGAGAATGCCGGATTTAATTTTTTCAGGAAGGCGGATTCGGCCAGGTTTGTGGTGATAAAAGTCCTATCCTAAATTTGGGCTAAAGGCCAGGACCTTTAATTGCTAATTTTTTTTGAACGGGCTAAAGCCGCATTCCTATTGAGGTAGGTTTGGATATTGGTTTATCTGCGAAAAATCGTCTACAATTTCAGGATCAATCCGATGAAATCAATTGCCTAATAGCTGTAGGTACTAGGGAATGCACCAAAATCTCTGGCTTTAGCCAAACCATCCATCCCAAAAGACTAAAAATCCCAATGTCACCATAAATACTCCGGCTCGCTCGTGGAATGGGTACAGGATAATATCCTAATTTCATTCACTTATCGCCACCCTAACAAATCCCATCTCATCGTCCATGTTTTCAAAAACCCATAGCATCCCTTCCTTGACAAAATATTTAGCAGAGGGGTTGATATTAAGCTCAGGTATTGGCATTTCACTTAGCAGATTGAATTCCATGTCAAAAACACTGAGAAATACATCGATATTAGTTGTTTCATGGAGTAACCTTCTCTCTCGTTTTTCTTCACCAAAAGTTCTTGAGGAAGAAAGCCTATAATATCTTTCCTTTTGCGGATCCAAAACCAAAGGGCCAAAACTTACTTGTTCGTGATAAGATTCCAGGGCATTGATCCTGTCCTCAATTGAATTTATTAAGTCACCTTCGGTAGCTATTGTTACCTTGCTTGGTGTGTGTTGGGAGGAATAGGTCACTTGTTGAAGTTCATCGTTTTCCGGAGAATACACATAAAAATCATTGGAAAACTCATGGGATACGATCACCTTATCCTGTTGACTGGTTATAAAGACCCGGGGATCCCATTTATTATAAGTTGTCAGATCTCCAAGTGTGTATTTTTTATAATTCTCGTTAGGATCAATTTCAAATGTGGAAATAAGGGTGTCCGCTATGTTTAGCTTCTTTAATGATATCCTATTGGTCGAATGGTCAGTAACCAATCCAAAGGCCAGGTGATCAAAGCTGGGATTTGCCTTTTGCTGGTATACATTTTCTTTGTCATCCATTCCTCCCTGTGCGAGGGAAATATTATTCCAATCAAATTTTTTCACCAGCCTGCCTTCTAAATTGAAATGCCCGGCATATTGCCCGGCCAGGAACAATTTTCCATTCCCCATACTTTTGAGCGAGGAGATCCATGAACCGGTACCATTCGGGCCTTCTTTTTGAAGCGGAAATTTGTCCACGAGTTCCAGCCGGTCCAGATCTATCTTTTCAATGCTGTGGTCAAATTCGCTGTAGTTATAAAGAAACGCATCTTCCTGACAGTAATCCGAGACGTGTAATAGGTATTCCAAGTACAAAATCTCCCCCATGGAGTCTACTACCACGGAATCAACCCTGTAAGAGATTGTTTCAACGTTTGCGGAGTCTTGTGGTTTTCCGCAGGAAAAACTTACAATAAGTAAAATACCAAGGAAAGTTCTGTTGAACATTGGATTTAAAGGTGTCTATTATAAAAGTAAAGCAACATTTCCTAAACCTATTCATTTTAAGCACATAATGGAAGTAAAATGATTTAGTTTAACCATTTTTAACTCCAAATCATGGAGAGGTAAATTGGTATTGGCTATTTCCTATTGAATATTTATATCAATTGCCTACTGCTTTAGCTGTAGGCAATAATGAATTCGTCAGCATCATTGGCTTTAGCCAAAACTTTATCCCAAACCCTAACATCCAAATTTATAGTTCAACCTGTGAATTGAGCAATTACCTATTGAAGGGGGTAATGGTTTGCTGGTGTTCTTCCCAGCAATTTTGGCTAAAGCCAGGGGATTTGAAATCTAAATTTACGAATGGGCTAAAACCCAATCCTATTGAGGATTGTTCGGTTAAAGATAGATCCATCATGATCCGGAACCCGCTTTACCTATCATCAATCGCCTGATAGCTGTAGGCAATCGGATTATTGTCCGCATCCCTGGCTTTAGCCGAATCTGGATTACCCTAAACCTGTCCTATCCAAATTTGGGCTAAAGCCCAGGACCTTTAATTCCAAATTTTTTTGAATGGGCTAAAGCCACATTCCTATTGAAGTAGGTTCGGATTCCGGGAGTCTGCAAATTTTTTTATAAGCCAAAATCCCTCTGCTATTTTGGAATCGTTCCTGTTGAATCAATTGCCTCCTGCTTTAGCTGGAGGCAATGTTGAATTTATCGATGTCCCCGGCTTTAGCCAAACCATTTATCCCTGAAAGCTCAAATAAGAATCACACCATAAATGCTTCGGCTCCCTCATAAACAGGATAACCTCATAATGCTATTCGCTAATCGCCAACCTGACATATCCCATTTCATCTTCCATATTTTCATACATCCAAATTTCCCCATCCTTGGCAAAATGCCTTTCGGGCTTTTTGGTCAATTGCGGGACTAACGTTTCTCCAATTTGATTTAAATCCTCGTCAAATGCGGTTAAATATACCTTTGTTTCGCTCTCGTTTTCCTCATAGGAAAACCGATAAAAACACTGCCTGTCGCTATCCCAAAAGGGTGACATGAAACTAATCTCTTGTTTATACCTTGCATATTCAACCTTAAATTCCTCAGGAGTTTCATGTACTTTCTTATACGCTTTCTCTTTTTGGTTAGCAGTAAGCTGGCTAGCGTATGATTTCATAAACAGAGAATCCATCTCTGTGTCATACCACATCAAAGCATTCGTAATTTCATTCCACAGCATCACTTTTCTACCAAACTTTTCTATCCCCACTTTTGGTGTTTGATGTATTGTACTCTTCCCCAAGTGGTACATAAAGCTATAGTCAGGCACCTTATCAAAGCTTTTTAGCTCAACTCTGGCAGTTTCATATTCCTCCAAATGGAGCAGTCCCAAAACAAACCTTTTATCCTCATATCCTTGAATCAATCCATATAATCGCTTGGTATCGGGGTCCAATAACACCCTATCTCCCTTTAACAGGTCGCCCCCGTTATGCCAATCCGCCAAAGAGAAGTTTTCGTAATAAACAGTCATTAATTTTTCACCTTCCATGGAGAATAAGGAGCTCTGATACATACCCGTTATGGAAACATGGCTTTCATCGATAATTCTCATCACCCCTATCCCCGGCCCGGTCCCGTTCGGTCCTTCTTTTTCAAAAGGGAGCTTTTCCTCCAAGCGTAACTCATCCAGATTAATTTTTTCCAGGGTATGGTCACCACCATTGAAATTATAAAAGTACTTTCCGTCCGTGCCCATGTCCGCATTCAATAGTTGATGCTTCAGAAATAAAATCTCATCTCCCGGTTCAATGATCACGGTGTCCAGGGAAAATTGCCGATTGGAAAAGTAGTCCGAACCGGTTTTGCCCATTTTTCCCTCACAGGAAACCAATAAAATAATGGCGAGGTAACATACATTCCGCATCTTGTATTAGTTTTAAAATCAATCCATACTATTCTTATTCTCCACCCTGAGTTCCAACCGAAACAACCGGAAATAATCTCGCTCCACTTCTTCATCCGGTTTTTCTTGCATCCAGAGTTCATTATTCCTGAGCAACATGCTTTCCGGAGTCAATCCATCGGGAACAAAATCAATGACCCTATGGCCTTCAGCGTCCAGAATAGCAATTCTTTTGGCATATTTTTTCAGCATTCTTTCCCTATATAGTAAATTTTCTGCCTGGGTCTTATTCTCGCTTTCTCCTTCCTTATCTGCATCCGAATAGCCAGGGAAATAGGCGATCACAAAATATCCATCTATCTTCTTGATATTCAATATATTGCCTGAAGTGAACATTAAGGTGTGATCGACGGAATTATCAATTGAACCCCTGAAATACCGGTAATCGTCCAAGTCAAAAGGTATACTTGAAAGTAAAGAATAGGGTTCGGTTAAGCTGTAAACATAAATCACGGGTTCGGCCCCAAACACCACATACATTTGGTCATCATCGATTGTAAATATTGGCCGCCAGGCATTCATGTAAAAGAATTTCCCGTTTCGAAATAAACTGCCTTCAGGAAGCTTGATAAAAGGCTCTCTGCTACCGGATTCTGGGTTAAGCAAAAACATCAAATCCATTTCCTCGTAAAACCGGGTATCAGATTCAGAAATGCCTTCAGGTACCTCTTGGTCAGGATATACATAACGATTGCCCGATTTTTCCATTCCAAAACCCATTGCATCCCTTCTAAAATAGGGTAGCTGAAATTTTTTGAGTTTTACCCTGTTTAAAAGCTTGCCTGAAAAATCATAAGTCATAAAACCATTGTATCCATAGACCAGAAAAGTATTGTCATCAAGAATTCTTAATGTTGACATCAGTTTTCCATACCCATCAGGGACATCTCCCAATTTGGAGAAGGAGTCGAGAATTTCGCCCTCAAAATTGGCAACCATGATGTCTTCAGTAAATTGCCTGTGCTCCATAAACAAAATGGTACCTGACTTAGGGTCAATGTCATGGACGGAAGGATTTCCGAGGTAATCAATCTTTATACTGTCCAGTTTTTCAAAATACACGGCCGTATTTGAACCTTCGTTTTTTTTATTACCACCTTCATCCTTTTTCCCGGAATCGCAGGAAAACAACAACACGACAAACAAAAAGGGAATAAAGATTCGATGCATAGCCGGTGAATTTTTCAGCATGGACAGAGGAAAACCTGTATTAATACCTGGGGTATATTTCAACTATTAATTTATTAATTAAAATTTGAAAATCAAACTTTTCTTAGGAGACCAATTAGATTTAAGATTTGCCCGATCCGAAATTTGGGCTGAGGCCCATGAACTTTAATTGACATTTTTTGGCATGGGCTATTTCCTATTGAAGAGTGATCGCCCATTGATTTCGGCCATAATTTGGAATCAGGGTTCTTTTGGTTCAATTGCCTCCTGCTTTAGCTGGAGGCAATATGGAATTTTGACTTCTTCCTAGGCTTTAGCCAAAACTTTATCCCCAAACCCTACAATCCAAATTTACAGTTCAACCTGTGAATTGGGCATTTACCTATTGAAGGGACTAATGATTTGCTGGTGTTCTTCCCAGCAATTTTGGCTAAAGCCAGGGGATTGGAAATCTAAAATTACGAATGGGCTATATCCTATTGAGGGTTGCTCGGTTAAAGATAGATCCATCATGATCCGGAACCAGCTTTACCTATCATCAATTGCCTGATAGCTGTAGGCAATCGGATTATTGTCCGTATCCCTGGCTTTAGCCGAATCTGGATTACCCTACATTTGTCCTACCCTATATTTGGGCTAAAGCCCAGGACCTTTAATTCCAATTTTTTTTGAATGGGCTATTTCCTATTGAGGTAGGTTCTGATTCCGGTAGTCTGCAAATTTATTCATAAGCCAAAATCCCTCTGCTATTTTGGAATCATTCCTGTTGAATCAATTACCTACTGCTTTAGCTGTAGGCAATATAGTTTTTGCCAACATCCCTGGCTTTAGCCAAATCAGGTCCGAAATAGGTCTAGCACACACTGTTTTTGGACCAAGGCTGAATTCCTAATAATTAAGTTGTTGCATGCAATGATCGCTTAGGCCTGATTCATTGATCAGACCGATCGATTTTCAGCCCCACCCGAAACAAACGGAAATAATCCCGCTCTACTTCCTCATCCGGTTTTTCCTGCATCCAGATTTGGCCATTTCGAAGAACCATAGAGCTGGCTATAAGCCCTTTTGGTTCAAAATCGCTTAACCTATTGCCGGAAGCATCGAAAACAGCCATTCGATAGGGGTATTTTTCCCGCATGCCCTTCCAGAAGTTAATGGCTTCCTCCGGCGTCAAATTGGCAAAAGAAGCCTCCTTATCCGCCGAATTAAACCCCGGAAAGTAGGAAACAAGGATATATTTATCTATCAACTTGATGTTTAGTATTTTCCCGGAAGTTCTGGCCTGACCAAAAAACCTTACATCGGAGGAATACTCATTCTCACCTTCAGAAAACCGATAGTCAGGTAAATCAAGTGGTATCTCTTCGAGCAAGGGATGAGGGGCAGCTCCATCAAAAATGTATACCCTTGGCTCCAGCCCAAAAACTACAGCAATTTTGTTCTCTGAAACCGTAAAGGCAGGAGCCCAGGCATTTCGGAAGAAATACTTTCCCTTCAAAAAAATACTGGATTTAGGGAAATGAAGAAGCGGCTTGGTTTCGCCTGTATGGGGATTCAGAAATACCAATGGATGCAGTGCTGCATAATCTTCCCCACCATTGGGCAAGCTAACACTACTACCTGTATTGATATAAAGGTATCCATCTCCTAACGGTTCCATGCCAAACCCTAATCCGATACGTGTAGACCCCTGATAGGGATTATCAGTATGTTTCACCAAAGATTGAAGCTCCCCATCAAAATTATAGGTCAAAAAACCTTTTGATCCATAGACCATGAAGGAATCATTTCCAGCAATTTTTAGCGAAGCCAACAAATTTCCGTAGGTGTCGGGAAAGTCTCCCCATTTCGAAAAAGATGTCAGAACAGATCCCTCAAAATCAGCTACCGTAATTACCTGGGAGGTCTCCTTATGTTCCATAAAAAGCACCTTTTTGGATACAGGATCAATGTCATGGAAAGTGGGACTGCCTAAGTATTTAATCCGAATACTGTCAAGTTTTTCAAAGAAGACGGATGTACCTGACCATGCGGTATCTTTATTCCCGGTATCCCTGTTTCCAGAATCACAGGAAAACAACAAAAGGACCATCCAAAAGGGATACAATAAACGATTCATGCATGGTGAATTTTTCAGCATAGAAAAGGTAAGACCTATTACGATACCTGAGATTTATTCAACTATTAATTTATTAATTAAAATTTTAAAATCAAACTTAAATTAGGAGCCAAACCCGATTTTGGAATTTGCCCAATCCGAAATTTGGGCTAAAGCCCAGGACCTTTAATTCCTAATTTTTTTGAATGGGCTAAAGCCGCATTCCTATTGAGGGGGATTGGGATTTCGGAATGTCCGAATATATATTTATAAACCAAAACCCTTCTAAAATTTCAGAATCAATCCCTTTAGATCAATTGCCAAATAGCTGTAGACAATCAGGAGTGCACCAAAAACCCAGGCTTTAGCCAAACCTGGATTACCATTCATTTCTCCTTTACCCAAATTGGGCTAAAGCCCATGACTTTTGATTGCAATTATTTAGGAATGGGCTATTTCCAATTGAAGAGGGATCGCCCATTGATTTCGGCCATAATTTGGAACCAGGGTTCTTTTGGTTCAATTGCCTACTGCTTTAGCTGGAGGCTATAGGGGATTTTGACACCTTCCTTGGCTTTAGCCAAACCTGGATTACCCAACACTTGCCCGATCCTATAGTTTGGGCTAAAGCCCAGAACATTTGGTTGCTATTTTCTTGGAATGGGCTATTTCCTATTGAGGAGGTCGGATTGAGGGAAATCCAGATTTTTATTAATAAACCAAAATCCTTCTAAAACTTTAGATTCATTACCCTTTGAATCAATTGCCTACTGCTTTAGCTGTAGGCAATAATGAATTCGTCAGCATCATTGGCTTTAGCCAAAACTTTATCCCCAAACCCTAAAATCGAAATTTACAGTTCAACCTGTGGATGGGGCAATTACCTATTGAGTTCTTCCCATCAATTTTGGCTAAAGCCAGGGGATTGGAAATCTATAATTGGGAATGGGCTAAAGCCCAATCCTATTGAGGGAAATTGAGGAGCTCCAAATTTTTATTTTTTAACCAATACCCCATAAAATTTAAAGATATAATTCCGCTCAAATCTCCGACTTTAACTCATAAACCGAATAAGTGGAATAGGTAGGTTCATCGTCTCCTCCATACTTGTCCCTAAACAAAAGTCGTTTGCCAGGTAAGGAAAGGATCTCAGAATGGGGTTCGCAGCCTGCTGGAAAGCCCATCTCCTCCTCTTGTTGCACCCCATCCTGGATGAGAATGAAATGGTACAAACCGGAATCTCTATAGGGAAAATAATTCGGGTCCTTGGCCCTTCTCGCCTCGGTGGCCGCTTCGGAAAGTCCCTCGAAATAAAGTACTCCATAGAAATCATCCTCAAAATTAAACAAGGCCTTATTTCTTGCATTTTGGACGGAAGAAAAACGCCGATGATCGAAATTCAGCATCTCTTTTAGCCCGAAATCCTGGTCCATATCGTAAACTCCAATAGTATTTGACCGATCGTAGGTCAGGTACAGGCGATTAGCGGCTTTGTCCAGTGCAAAAACCTGTACCGGATTTGCCCGTTTGGAATCTGGATTTACCGCTACTTCCGGCAGCAGTTCCGGATCATTGGCAAAGACCCATTCAAGCCCCCCTTTCCGGGGGTTGTAGCGTTCGATCAGGTAATCAGGACCGTCTCCCCCATTCATTCCTCCTGCAGAATTATTGACTCCTGAGAAAAAATTGGTAAAAAAATAGGGGTCTGAGGCATCCTGCAACCGGAAATAAGGAACCCTTAGCTGAGGACCTGAATAAAACCTGATCACCACTTCAGAAGCAAATCGTATCCTATTTTCCACTTCCCAATCGGAGTTATACCACAAAAATTCACTTGAGCTTTGTAGAAAATAGCCTCCTGCTTCCTGATTGAAGGAAGCTGCCAACAAACTGCTGTTGTACTCATTGGGACCCTCCCCTATCCGATAAACTGCTTCCAAAACCTTTCCTTTTCCATCCAACACCAAAAATTCCTCCGTAATTTGGTCATAGGCCAGAAAACGATCTTCTATTGGGTGATAGTCAAGCAACCTGACGGTATTTTCCCGGTTTATACGGATGGAGTCCACCTTTGCCAAATAATAGGTAGTAGCTTCACTCATTTCCTCTTCTGACTTACTGCTTGTATTACAGGAAATTACGACCGGCAATGCCATAATGATAAAGACTCCCGCTTTGTGTATTCTATCTAGCATCCTTATTGGTTTTAAAGATAGTTGTAATAAATATACACCTGATAAATAAGTTAAACAATTGTTTTATCAGTTATTTTACTAAATTATTATTATATACTTTTAAACCCGGATTATGCATCAGGCTTCGTAGCAAGGGCTTTAATCGCAGGAAAATCAAGGGAAGAAATTGGACAATGGAAATGATCTCTCCGTGAAAAAGCTATCACCCACCTGACTTTAGAAAAGCAATCAGGTTGGCCATATCTTCCTTTGTCATGGTTTGCTCCAAACCATCGGGCATCAAAGAAAGCCCTGAATGCTGGATGGATTCAATATTTGACCTTAAAATGGATTCATCAGTGCCAAAAGCTGTTCGAAGGGTAATGCTGTTATCCGATTCGGCAGAGATCCATCCAGCAATAGCTCTCCCATCATTGGTGCTGATAGTTGTGGCCTGATAGGCCGGCAATACTTCATAATTGGGTACAATGGTATGCAGAAGCAAGGCATCACCAGGTTGGTTTTTGACGCCGGTAAGGTCAGGGCCCACTTCGCCACCCTCTCCTGCATAAGCATGACAGGAAGAACAGGTTTTTTCAAAAACAACCTTTCCCAAACCGGGGTCTGCAGGATGATTCAATACTTCAAGATAATCTTCATATACAGCCATCCGGCCTCCCCCTTCCAGCTCGTTGAAAAGAAGGGTAGCCCTTTCTTTTATGGTATCATTTGCCTCATTCATCAGCCGCTGCCGGATCATGGAGGGAATCGCTGCCGGAGCCACCACCTGTGCTTCAATCGCAGCAAGTAACTGCAGCATGGTGGGCCTTCTTGCTACCATTGCCGATATCACAGCAGATTTTAGCCTGGGGGTATAGGTCGCCCAGGCGTCTTTGGAAAGCAATATTAGGCCCGCCTCAGGATCATTTATGCGCCCCAGTGACTTTACTGCCTCCAACTGGATTTCCACCGCAATATTGGGCTTCAGCAAATTCCTTAACCCATTTTCAACCCATTCAAATGGTGCATAACCCATAAGTGAGGTAGCTACCACCTTGGAAGACAAGGGCCCCTCTTCTTCCAAAGCCTTTAGGGCGACCTGATCGATAAAGTCCTTCATGGCTTCCATGCCCAAGTCCGAAGAAGGGTGATTTACCATGGCATGTAAAAGCCCTTTTTCGGATTGGAATACACCCCTTCCTTCCAACCCCTTTAGCAAGCCCAAGGCCGTGGCCATCCTCCACTGCAGCGCTCCTTCAGCAGTCACCATGTCTTTCAACAGCACCTGGCAGTCCTCCATTTTGGCAGCATGTCCATATAATTCCCCCAGGTCTTGCATCATCAATGGAAAAGCGGACCGATCAAGGGTATCCATCTTGCGAAAAGTGCTCAAAAAAGCAGAAAGCTGGTCCCCCACCCCACTCAATATGGCAGCCCGCGACCAGGGGTTGTCACCGTCCCGGGCAGCTACCCTGGCAAGGGCATCGATGACTTTTTCCCCTTTGCCTGCTCCTAACTCCAGGGATGACAGGTACCTGACCCGTATTTCCTCATCTTCGGTGGCGGTAATCAATAGCTCAATCAAATCCGGGAATCTCTCCAGAAGTTTTCCCGAAAGTATCACGGCCTGCTCTCTTACACTTGCTTCCCTGTCTTTAAAGGCCCTTTGAAGTACTGTTGGATGTAATGCTTCCATAGCATAAAGCACCCACAGCGCTCTTGCCCTTCCTTCCGGCCTATCACCTTCTTCGGCCAGCTCAGTCAACCTGGGTACAGCCTCGTTATCCAGGCTTTCCAAAAGCAGTCGGTGGGCGGTGGACCTTACCCATTCATCCGCTGCACCCAATGCCAATACCAAATCTCTGGTACTGGATGATGAACGCATTGGAATTACACCTTGGTCGGAATCCCGGGTAAATTCCTTTTTTACAATACGGTAAATCCTTCCTTTGTCCTTACCACTTTCAAAATCCAATTCCCCCCGGGCTGTTTCCGGAACATAGGATGGGTGATCGATCACTTTCCTGTGCATATCTGCCAGGTACAGTGCCCCATCAGGCCCATGGCCAAGAAATACCGGATTGAACCAACTGTCCGTTGAAGCCAAAAATTCCCGGTTTTCGTAGGCTGGTACAGAGCGAAAGGACACATTATCAGGGCTGATGGTTTGCCTTTGCACCAGGTTTTGGGCAGGTTCACAGATAAAGGCATTTCCCAAATGTTCTTCCTCCAATGCGGTACCATTATAAATTACAGGTCCACAGGCGGAGGTAAAGGTGCCTTTATGGGAGAGCCCCATTAATTTGGGAATAAAATCGGCTGTAGTTACCGCATTACTTATGGGATATACCGTCGCATTGGCCTCAGCATCGGCCACGTCCTGAATGGTTTGGTTAAATAAAAGATGGGGATTACGTCCCAGGAAATCGGGTTCGATGACCACATGCTGTAAGGGATGCCTGTTGGAAGTTCCAAAGCGTCTGCCAAAAGCGTCAAAAGCCAATCCGAACTGACTTCTGCCACCCGTATTCTGGAACTCCAGGGTTTCCGGATGAAAACGGCCATCCGAGGGCGAAAAAGCAACCGGGTCCCGTTCCGGATGTTCAGGGGAAGTTACCTTCCCCCCATTCAGACCACTGGTCAGGTACACCCAGCCATCCATGCCGAGGGTGGGGTGGCTGGTTCTGATCTGGGCAGTTTTATCGGCATTGAACCCGGTGAGCACCACCTTTTTCACATCGGCCATGCCATCCCCATTGGTATCTTTAAAGTAAAAAATATCCGGTGCACAGGTCACAAAAACACCACCACGCCAAACCATGATGCCATTGGGGTAGCTGAGTCCGGTTGCAAATTCAGTCCTGTGGTCATATTTGCCATCCCCATCCCGGTCTTCCAGCCTCGCAATTCTTCCCAATTGGTCCGGTGCTCCGCCTTCAGCAGGGTCCGGATAACCCCTGTTTTCGGCCACATACATCACCCCGTCCTCATCAAAAGCAAAAGCAGCAGGATCAACCACCAGGGGTTCTGCGGCCACTAATTCTATCCTTAATCCCGGCTCCAACTGAAATTTGGCCATGGCTTCTTTGAGTGAAGACGAATCGGCATAGGTATACAAGGGGGAATTCACAGGAGCATCTTGCAACTCAAATACTACTTCTCCATTTTGATCCCCTTCCCTATTTTTGCTCATACAAGCCCAAAAAATAATTAATGGAACCAAGCCTAACAAAAGGCACCTCAAGAATAGATCTTTGACTATCGAAATCATATTACAATAATGTCTTGCAAGGGAATCTCAGACTGGCTGCCATCAGCAACCAGGTTTCGAAAAATCCCTATTCCTTTTTATAGAATGGGACTGAGGTCCACCTTTCTCACCAACATTTCCGCCGCTTCGGATTGGATCTGAATTTTCCCTCTTTTGGGTTTTACTTCCAGG
The DNA here is from genome assembly GCF_010993705.1 of Cyclobacterium sp. SYSU L10401. GTDB lineage: Bacteria > Bacteroidota > Bacteroidia > Cytophagales > Cyclobacteriaceae > Cyclobacterium. The sequence goes on from NZ_WOFO01000004.1 coordinate 409,075, forward strand.
GCCCTGTTCACCAAAACCCCATTCAGGTACACCGTGATTTCTCCATCCAATACATGGCATTCCAATGTATTCCATTCACCCACAGGATTTTCCACATCATTCGTCCCTCTAAAATCAATCACATCCTTCCACTCAGGGTCCCTGCCAAACCAGTTGACCCTTCCTCCATGGATGGTTACCGGCTCTCCATCGGGCTGATACACATAGGCTCCGGCCACTTTTTCAGGGGCTACCGGACATGTAATGGCAAACTGGTCCGTACCGTCTCCCACTACAATAAAATCTCCTGTACCGCCTTCTATGATCTGACATTCGATGGAATTCATCCAGGTACCCGAGTAATTTCCGTCCTTCCCCTGTGAATGAAGCAAAACTCCGCTGTCTCTTGCTTTCTCCAGGCGTGGTTCGTGGGTTCCTCCTCCCCATTTAAATTCAACGAGCAATTTATAGTCTTCATATTCTTCCTCAGTAGTGATACAACCCCATTCTTCTCCGGATATGTGAATGAGGCCATCCTTAACCGTAAATACATTTTTCGGGTCATTGTTTTTCCCTCTATCTTTCAGAAAGGTATACCAGCCGTCCAGGTTTTGACCATTGAATAATTTTACCGTTTCCTCCAGCTTCATATCATTGGCATTCAAAGGTTCTGAATACCTGGAGGTGTTGGAGCTTGATTTCAATTGCCCCAGTAATTCCAGGAGGTTATCCGTGATCTTCCTGGAGGCATCCACTTCCAGGTAGCTAGACCTGGCCCTCCAGGTTTCATAGCCACCCAGGGCATGGTGTTCGGGAGTCGGCAGGTACCCATAATAGCCATTGGCAAGGGAAACACTGAATGTTTGCCTGAAGGGACTTTTCTCCTTGATTTCCAAACCTATTTCTACAAAAACCTCACAGGGAATGGCAGTAATGGCCAAATCCCCCAACTGCATCGCCTGGAGAAGGATGCTTTCACTGTCCGGATAATCATTCATCAAAACAGTTTCCCTGGCATAAATTTCTTCCCTGGAAACCATATTGGGGCCTTTGGCTTCCGACATGATCTTTTCGGCCCGCTCCAATTCTTCTGCACCGGGCTTCCTTACGCCCAGGTTAATTTCTTTTTGAACTACGGCAAGTGGTACCCAATCCTTAAATTGGATATGCTGGTAAACCTTGAAAGCCTCTGCAGCAAGCGTATTGGCGACCGTTTCCATTTTGGCATAAGCCGGCATGGGTGCAGGTGCCTCTCCTCCAAAATTGATATTGTTGATGTCCCCACTGCTGCCGTTGGACATCATGGCCACAAAAGAGGGAGACTGGTGGTCAGACCCGATCATTTGTTTGACTTTATCCGCAAACATTCCGAAATAATCTGCAGATATTTCTCCATTGCCTGTCCCCCCTACATAATGCAGGGAATAATTGGCCATCAAAGCGATGGGCTTTCCCTCAATGGATTGGACAGCCACCACAGGCAGCTCCGGATCGATGGGTCCGGCAGGTTCCAGCAAATCAGGGTTACCTATTCCAGGATTCATCCTTACCTGATCTTCTCCCCCAAAGGGATTGGTCAAATCGGCTCCGGGCTTCATTTTCCACCTGCGGTTGAAAACCTGTCCTGGTTCCTGACCTGTTCCCCAACCAATTTTCGCAGGTTCGAGGTTATTGTGAGCCCGGATAATGGCATCGGCGGCCCTTTCCTCCAAAAAGGTCAGGTAAGCAGGGTCCGGATCACTTTGAAATACGGAACAAGCCGTTCCTGCAGAATGGGTATGGGTGGCAGAAACCAGCATATTCTCAACAGGAATGGCCGTAAACTCATGGGCCCGCAGCTTGGCCTTATCGATGGTCTCTCTATAGGCCATGCATAGATCCAGGGTGACGATGGCCAGTTTAGTAAGCCCATCATCCAACACCAGGCTTCTGGCATGGGTGTCGTCATGGACATGAAGGGTTGTGCGGTCCTGCATGCCACCGTTGATAGATGTGCCGATTTTAGGCGTAATGCTGCTTATGGCAGCCCCGGCACGGAAAACTTTTATGGCAGGAATTACATCTTTTTCCTGTTGCTGACCATTGACCTCCGTGTTACCCAGGGCCAATAGCATGAGGATAATAAAAATTATGGGTACTCTCATATTGAAAGCAGGAATTGAGAACATAATAAAATCAGGGTGCTTGTTTGTTTTGGGTTTGCTGGGCTGCCTCATTATTTTCTTTTAAAGTGTATAACCTTGAATATGCTTTACAATATAGCCAACAATTCTGCTCCATGCTAAACCCACCTGGACTTAGCTAAATGGTGTGTTGTCTTTATCATCCGGCTTTAATCCATTGCCGAAAACAGGTTTAACAATTGTCCAACTATTTTCTCTGAAGCCTCCTCTTCTACCCTATTGGTGGAAAGCCAGGTTTCATATCCTCCAAGTTGGTGTTGTCGGGGGCTGGGAAGGTATCCAAAACTGCCGTTGGCAAATGAGATGGTAAAAGTTTTACTGAATGGGCTCCTTTCTTTTATCTCCAGGCCTGTCTCTGCAAATGTTTCAAATGGTATGCCGCCAATGCCCAAATCTCCTATTTTAAAAGCCTGGATGATGACCTGGATTTCATCTGGCCAGGATTCCATTTGAATCACCCTTTGAGCGTATGTTTTTTCCAATCTGTGCCGCACGGTTTCCGATTCCGGTCTTTCCAAAACCCCTTTCACAAATTTCGACAATTCCGGTCCGGGTTTTCTAACCTTCAACGGAAGAAGGTCCTGTCTGGCCTCCAATTTCACCCAATCCTGGTAACCGATATCATAATAGCCTTTCAGGATTTCCCTGACTACATCTTCGGCCACCACTTTCATCTTACCATAGGCTGGATGCCGGACGGAAGGACCTCTGAAATTGATGTTGTTCACATCACCCGAGGTACCATTGGACATCATGGCTACAAAGGGGGGATGTTGCCCATTTGCGTGCAAATGGTCCTGGATCCTTTCGGCAAATATCCCAAAATAATCTGCTGAAACATGCCCTTTGGGCACTCCCCCTACATAATGCAGGGAATAGTTGGCCAATAAAGCCAACGGCCTTCCATCAATGGCCTGTACGGAAAGATAGGCTACTTCAGGGTCTGTGGGTCCCGCCGGTTCCAAAAGGTCCGGATGGGCAACACCGGGGTTCATTACTGCCAGGTCATCCCCTCCCAAAGGGTTGGGCATGGGTGTTCCCGGCTTCATTTTCCACCTCCTGTTAAAAACATGTTGAGGCACACTGCCTGTCCCCCAGCCGAGCCGGGCTGGTTCCAGGTTTTTCAAAGCGTTTTGCACGCCGTCGGCTATCCTGGATGCCATAAACGATTGATAAGCGTCCAAGGGTTCGCCCGCTGTCCATGCTCTTCTTTTCTCTCCGGTGCCTCCGGCACTGATGGACGAATGGGTGTGGGTGGAAGCCATCATAATATGGGCTGGAGGTAAACCTGTTGCCTCAAAGATCATCTTTTTGGCTGTATCAAACACCTCCTGTTTTACCCCTACATTATCTACTAAAACCAAACCCAACTGGGATTCTCCGTCATCCAGCACCAGGCAGCGAGCAAAAATTTCATCGTGGATATAATCAGCGGGAGGCTCCTCCCAGTTTCCGACGATCGGCTCTCCCAGGGGAGGGGTAATATTGCTTTTGGCAGCACCTGCCTGGAAAAAACGGTTGGTATCACGGTTTCCCTGGCTCATTAGCGGATGTACCATCATCCATATGCCTACTCCCAATATTAGCCCTATTCGATCAGATTTTATATAGGGCAGTTTTGCCTGAGTGGTGAGCCAAATCCATGTTTTTTTCATTTTTCATTTCGGGTTTAACAACGCATACAAATTGGGTTGAAAAAGTTCAGTCTTAAAGGCCCAAACTTTAGTTAAAAGCACCAGTACTTTCTGAATAGAACAAATTCACCGATATCCGATCAATGAAACCTAAAGGAAAACAAATTAGCATCCTTTAAGTATACCCTCATTCTGATCGGTTTCCCGGATAACTCCGATACATCACTGCTGCCATTCCAAAATACTTCCCTGGAAATTTCATTGCCGATAACAGCCTGGGCTTCCTCCACGGAATAGCCCGGCAATTTATTCCCCTCTCCATCCAACAGTTCAATCCTGATTTCCCCGGCGGCAGAGGTGGAATAATTGAGCTCCAGGGCTTTTCCCTCGAAGGTAAAGGGTTTCGTAAGCATTTCCCCACCTTCATATCCGGCCGACAAGGAAGCAAATCCATCCAGACGCAGGGCATAGCGGCGCAGGTGGGCAGATGGCTGGGCATAATCCTGATTCACATAAATCGACATTTCGGTTTCTCCGGTTTTTACCACATTCAATGCCGGATAATTGGACCGGGAAACCCAGTTCTGCAAACCGATACCTGGCCGGATAAAGGATTCCATAAATTGCCTTTCATAGTGGTTGCCTCCCCTTGAGGACATCAGGATTACATCGGAGCAGTCGTTGTAATATTTGGGATTCACTCCCAATCTCTCGGCTTCCGCATCCGAAACCACCTTTCGGTTGGGCATGAAGCGCGCACCGATGGCCAGGTAGATGTGAGGCGCCCGAAAATAGGGGCTGGTCTGCTGCGTATACAGGTGTTCGTAGGGAGTATTCCCAAAGCCCATAGGCTCGGGGGCTGTCCAATGGATAAAATCCTCAGAAGTGGTACGGCTTACCGAGCGGAACCCCTTGTATCCCTTACCGGTCCAGGATCGGAAATAGCAGACATACACCTGCTCTTCCTCCGACCAAAAGGATACATTCTGAGAATCAAATACTCCCTGTGTAAATACGGCTTCCTCCCGGACTTTTTTCCAGTTTTTTCCGTCTGCAGAGGTGAAGGCCACCAACCCACTCTTAGAAGTACCGCCCAGGGCTTTAAATTTTTCATTGGGTTTGGCTGCCGGATTGCTGTCCAAAAAGGGACTGAAATTATGCGTTACAGGGGCTTCATTGGCCAGGATTACGTTATTGTTTTTGCTGCCTTCTATTTCATAGATGCCCAGGTCGGGCTTTTCCCAGTGTATGCCATCCCTTGATTCGGCATAGCAGGTCACCTCGGCACTATTGCCATCTTTTCCAGCCGTGGGGACACCCCTGTAATAGGCCCTGAAAAAGCCATCTTCCTCAATGATGGTCACATAAGCAGAGAATGCGCCTTCCCAGGGCTTGTCAAAATCCAGTACCTTCCCCTTATCTTCGGGATGTTGCAGGGTAATCTCCGCATTATCCAGGGATTCGATCAGGTATTGGTCTACAAACAGCTCTCGGTTGTCGCCAATAAATACATGGGATTGCGCATGCGCCGTGAAAGTTTTCGAAAAAAAAATCAAGAACCACAAGATGAGTTTACCTATACTTATAAAGGAATATTTTTGCATAATCATATTTAAGTTCTATTAAAAAAGGAGTTCAAATACTTCTCCAAATCAAATGGAAGTTCCATCCATTTGGAATTCCTAACTACTTGTTCTACCCAAAAACCAAACCTATTATCTACTGATGAGGTGTCCCAAAAATATACTAAATCTTCATCTTCAATTTCGGAAAAATAGTCTACTAAATTGGGCATTAAGCTATTTAGGTTTACCAAAACTCTGGGCACTTTTTGAATAGATTCCCCTTTCCAAACAATTGACCCTTTCCCTCCTGCGGTAAAAGGGTCCCTCACATTAGGGCAAACAATACTTTTTTTCTTAATTAACCATATGGCAAACCGGTTGAACTTATCAGGCTTTTTCCCAAATATCTCTGGAAAGAATATCATCCCTTTAGCCAAAAGCTCAAGCCGTTCTTGATTTGGCAGGTTATTCCATGATTTAATAATCACTCCGGATGTGTTCTGCTCTTCGTTATCTAACCACCAAACTTCTTCTCCAGGCTTTAAAAATCGCCTGTAATATTCAGAAATTGGCTTTATGGGATTGGGCAACACCCTAAGAGCATCATAGCTGGTATCCAATTTGTCAAAAATTGTATTACCTTTCAATAAATTCATGTCCACGAGGTATCTGGGAGAATGGGTTACGACTATTTCTGAAAGACATTCTTCATATGGTTTGCATCTAAACTCAATTGGAGATTTCATCTTCCCAAAAAGGATAAAAATCCTTTCAATCCCATCAACTCTGGTACCTTCCAAAACTGAATTCCCTGTAGTTTTCCAGTGATTTTGTTTCGTGGTTTTAATCTCCAACCCAAAGAATTTATTTGCAATTATATCTGGGAATTTTTGACCAGAAATTAGTTCAATTGAATTTTCAAAAGGTGTCCCTTTTGCCTTCTCAGCCATAATCGTATAAACTACATTTTCAAGCTTATTTCCCAAAAAAGTAAGGTAAGCTGCCTCATCTTTTTCTGATTCGGTTTTTAGAGTTTGAAGTGTTTCATCCAACAATGCTTCGAACTGATGTTGATTTGGTTTTGGGTTTACTGAAATTACCATTTGGCTTTTTATTAAAATATAACTCCCAAATATGTTCTATTCTTCTGGCAATATGATAAGCCATTAAAGGAGGCACTGCATTACCGATCAATTTATAAGCTGCAGAGGGACTGACAAAAAACTTTTTCCCTTTTCCGGGAATGACAAATTCATAATCTGGTGGGAAAGTCTGAATAAGCGCACATTCCCTGGGAGTAAGTCTTCTCTCCTTAAGTTGTTTGAGCGAAAGTTCCTCCTGATATTTTCCTCCATTTTCTATCGAAAGTCTTCTAAACTCTATATTCCCGTGGTGCTCTGACCTAATTGTAGGCCCAATTCCATCAAGTTTTACCTCTGTTTGACCCTGACAGTGCTTTCCCATAAATTTAGCTTTAGAGTAAAATTTTTGGGAGGGATCATTGGTCAACTCGGGTTCTTCTAAACCAGCAAAAATCCGATTTAATTGAACAGGTTGCTGTAAACCAGTCCCACTAACTGAAAAAGCATGGGAAGGAAACGGATAGGGATTAAATTCCTCAGAAATGATTGGTTTGTTCAATTCTGCCAAAGCTTTTTCGGTCAAGGCAGCCTTTTTTATCCCTATAAAAATAACCCTCTCTCTGGATTGAGGCACCCCATAATTGGCTGCATGTAACACCATGGGAGGCAAAACCAGGTATCCATTTCCGTCAGCACTTGAAAAATCTCGTTGAATAATTTCCTTTACGTTAGTTAAATTAACCAGTCCTTTTACATTTTCCGCTATGAAAACATTTGGCTTGGTAATTTCGATTACCTCTTTTAGCCACATATAGAGTTGGCCTCTGGTTTCTACAGATGGGATTTCAGTTTTAAATATTCTTCCATGATGATCTTTATGGGAGCTGAGCCCTTTTCTTTTACCTGATAAGCTAAAATCCTGACAAGGAAACCCACCTGTTACCAGGTCCACATTCTCCGGAAAAACAGGAGTTCCCTGACGATGTAATTTGACCAAATCTACAATACTTTCAACGTGGTAAACACTGGCAGGGTATCCCTTCTTTCTAAAATAGGTTACCCAGGCATTTCTGGCATCTTGCAATATATCATTGGCAAAAACTGTTTGGAACCTGGTAGGTTTTAATCTAAAGTAATTACCAACAGCATTTCCTGTGATAAAATCCTTATTTGTTGTTTCGTTTATTGCATCCCGGTGAACTAAAAAATCTCCCTCAAATCCCAAATCCATACCTCCGCAGCCAGAAAATAGGGAAGCAACCTTTAAAGGCTTTTTTTCATCTTCAGTAGACCCTAGTCCATATCCAATATTAAGTTGTGGTTCACTAACTTCTAAATTATTAATTTGAGACATATTGGAACAATGAATTAATCCGGATTGATTTGTTTGAAAAGACCCGATAGGACTCATCCCCTACAAAGATAAAAAAAAGTCGGACAAAGGAAACGCAAATCCCCTGTCCAACCCTTCTAAATGTAAGGTGCCGATCAAAATCCAATGACTGTTCCGGCAATGTGTCTGGTGCCATTGTCCATATTAAAATAATAGGTCACCAAAGCATGGTGATCATCCAAGACCACTGCCCAGGGATAACCGATGTCCCCGTTGCCACCATCTTCTCTTAGGACAATTTCCTCGGCAGTGGCGAAATCCGTACATTCTGCATTTAAGATCTTAGCTTTTATTCCATAAGGTTCATGGCGGTACCCATAGACCAGAAGCACCCGGTCATCAGGCAACCTGGTTGCCTGCAAGGGGTGGCCCTTAAATCCCATAGCCTGCCATTGTCCAAAGCTTTTCCCACCGTCTGTAGACCTCGCAATAACGGCCTGGTCTTCGAAATTGGCGGTACGGATAAAAGCCACCAGGTCACCTTTGGGGGTTTCATAGATGGAAGCTTCATTGAAAACCACTTCTTCGTCTTTGGCAACAGTGGACAAATGCTCCCAATTTTTCCCCTTATCATCGGAAACCAGCAGGTAATTGGATGTTCGCCGGGGACTTAACCGGTCATTGGCTGCAACCACCCAATAGATTCGTCCATTTTTCCCTTCGTACATGGCTCCCCTGTTGTAGGCGGGAATGGGAGTTCCCATGGGGTTAAGATGGACTTCCGGCTCGATGTGTGGCGGATAAATGGGTCCGGCCCATTTGCTTCCTCCATCTATGGACCGTAGCAGGTAACCTCCCAAAAAAACAGAACCGTCGCGGTTTTGAAAGTGGGGTTCGGGAATGTTTTCCAGGCCATCCTCATTCAAAAATGCCCATCCATAGCTGGCGCATAGCAGCGTCCCATCACGAAGCTGAAGCAAGCAGGGGTCCTGTGACCCCCCAAAATCGTGGGCATAGAGCAGATCCGGTTCCCCTTCCCAGGTAATACCGTCTTTGGAGGTCATGCTTACCAAATAACTGTTGGGATCCACATGGCTGTTGCCCTTTTCGCCAAAGACTACCCGTCTGTCCGGAGCACGCCGAAAGGAAAGGAGAAATTCTCCGTCTGCTTTCCTCACAATAGACGGAAAAGTAGCGTAGTAATTGGAATCCTGGTAAATGACCAAATCCCGGATCTTGGTTGCAGGCATGGGGCTTTCACTGGTAGAAGACCGCTGTGCAAAAAGTGGAAGTAGAGCCAGAAATAGGCCCAATGTTGCGAAAATATACTTTCTCATAATGCTTTTCAATTATTTATAATACTTGCTAAAAGAGGAAAAGGCCATTTCCCTATCCTCCCGGGTAAAGGACCTGAAGAAAAAAACATCCCTATCCTTCAGTCCGGTGCGAGTCGTTTATTTCTACTATTTCAGCTTATTTGCGAAGCGAGGGCAGTGGAATTTTGGACAGGTAAATGCTGGTCTTCTCCTCGTGACTGGAATAATAGACCAGCCATAATTTGTTCTTGTGATACAGCATTCCGGGATAGCTGGTGTCCCCACCGCTGGGGAATTCTATCGTCTTTTCAATATTACCCTTCAGGTCCGTTCGGTGCAGGACGGTTTTGGCACCGGTCTCCCGGTAATCACGGGTACCGATCAACAAGTTGTTTTTTCCGAAAAACAAAAAGTTAGGACCTCCCAGGCGAACGGTAAGTTTGGTATAGCTCCAATCAGTATAAGGGTACTCGCTTTTTGCCAGGACACCCATTTGATCTGCTGACTCTCTCCTTACCAGAACGTAAAGCCGATCGTTTTCGTCAAACCGAAGCGTAGATTCATTCGGGTTGCCTCCCGTATCTATACCCGAAACCTTTTCAAACTTTATACCGTCCCTGGTTCTCAGCAGATGGGTTTCCCAACCTTCCTCCTCGTTAATGGTATACATTACGCCATATCCGATTCCCTTATGCCAGGTCAGGCTCCAAATCCAATCCAACCCTGGTTCAATGTTTAATTCTGTACGTTGTAAAGTAGAAAAATTACCACCCTGCCCGTCTGAAAAAGCCACCATGGGATAAAGCTCCTGGTAACCTTGGTCATAAATGCCCACAGCGGTCAACACCATGATTTTACCTTCAGGGGTTACTGAAAGTCGGGCTTCACGAACGTCCATACCTTCTTTTTCCAACAAGGCTACACTATCCCATTCCTCTCCATCCCTGGAGCGGATGATACGGACCCTGCCACTATTATCCGGCATGTGGTTATTCCCTTCCCGCACGGCTACGTAAAACATTCCCCGAAACCGGATCATATCCGGAAAGGCATTGTGGGGAGCCTGGTCCCAGATTTTGGTTGTTTTGGGCGTATCCGCATCCTGGGCAAAACCAGTTTCAATGCTAAATGCGATCAGGATTAGGGTTAAAAACAGGTGATTCATCATAGTTTTACGTAGTCTTATTTATTCAACATTTAAACCCGAATATGCATTAGGAATTCTATTGCAGACTGAAATTACTTCAAAATCAGGCACTTCGTAGCAGTTTTCAACTTCACCATAGCGGTGCTAGATTCCAAACTGCCTGATTTTCTTGAAATTTCAGCCTTCATAACGAAACCTAATACCTAATCCGGGGTAAAAAACCCGGGAATATTTCCTCCAGTTGCTTCCTTTTTTTCAGGACTAATTCCATGGGCACTCCCTGATAGGGCCAGCGGAGGCGGGTTCCAATCTCCGACCAGCCTCCGATGGCTGCCAGAAACTTATCAACGGCAGTATCAGAATATCCATCCTTTTGGATCAGAGGGAAGATGGCTTCCTGGAAAAAGAGGCCCAGTTTAGCTTCCCATTCTTTTGCCTCGGAGGGATTTGTCTGTATACTTTCATACCATTTTAGAGCAGCCTTTGGATGCAGGCAGGCGATATTGGAATAGGAACCTTTGGCCCCAAGCTGCATACCGGTAGCCAACTTGTGGCCCGGGATAAAATGAGAGAATGGTTGGGGAAGGGAGGCCATTTCCTTGTACCAGCTTGCATCCCCACCGGCTGTTTTGCAGCCCACAATAGGAAAGCCTTCTGATAAAATATCCCGATAATCGGCTGGCTTCAGGTACTTTTTTGCATGGGGCGGATTATAAAGCACCAAACCCACCGGGTCAGCTACTTTGGCCATTTTCTCTAAATACCGGAACAGTTCAACACGGTTAGGAGCTACCCAATCGGGCAAAACAACCTGCAAAGCTCCCGGATGCAATGATTTTGCTCTCTTTACCCGCTCTAGAGCGGCTAATGGCAAGGGGTGGGAGCAGCCCAACTGAAAGGGAACTCCCTTTAATTCCGCTGCGGCAGCCACCTTTTCACTAAGGGTATCAAATTCCGATTCGCTCTGGTTATAAAATTCTCCGGCTGTGCCATTGGTGTAGATTCCGTGTAGCCCCGTATTCAGCAGTAGGGCGATTTCCTCGTCTAACAGCCCCCAATCGATGGCTTCATTTTTCTGAACAGGTAGCAATACCGTACCCCAAACACCTACAATTTCTTCTGCACCGAGTGGTTTCATCAGCAAGTTACGGTTTCTTCCAAATAACAGTCCCCATGTGGTAGCGGTCATGCACGGCATTCCCGTTGGAATAAAAAGCCGTCATGATGCTCCCATCCGGAAGTTGAACACTGGACGGATACCCACAATCGCTGCTTTTCAGGTCGTCCACTACCAGGAACTCTTCTGACCAGGTTTTGCCCTGGTCCGAGCTGAATTTAACCGCTACTCCAAACTCCCCAGGTATCCTGTTTCCGTAGGTCAAAAGCAAGTCTCCGTTGTCCATGGTGGTGATATGTCCCGGGTGCTGCCTTTCCTCTGTCAATTGTTGAAGATATTTCCAACTCTCCCCATCATCTTCACTGATAAATAAATCCATGGCCGCTCCTGCCTTCCACCTTCTGGCAGCGGCTATCCAGGTTTTAGGCCCTGTTTGGTAAAATGCCGTTTCATTATGCCCGCCTGCAAAGGCTGTGGGCCCGCTGGCATCGCTAAGATGGGATATCCAGTTCCAGGATTTACCCTGGTCATCACTTCTAAATAGGGATACCTTATTGATTTCCTTATCCAGGGATTGGGCGTAGGCCAGCAGCCTGAGGCTGCCATCCTGTGCAGGTAATATATCCCCAAAGGGTATGAATTCCGTCATGCCAGCCTCTGCTTCAGGAAAGCCATTTTTATAGGTTTTCCATTTCTTTCCCCCATCTCCCGAGACGGATACCCAGGCCCTCAGCACCCCTACTAAATCCATGGGAGCATCAGGGGTTTCTCCGGGCTTCAATTCCCAGCCTGATGCCACTACCACCAATTCATCATTCTGATTGGAACCAGCCGCTACATTCATTCGGTTGGTACCTTTGTCGTGAGCAGCAGGAACGCCTGTTTTTTCCCAAAACAATCCACCATCTTTGGTAGACCAAACTTCCACACTTCCCTCTCTCCGGGCATGGCTGGGCTGGTTGAATATACTGGCATGGATGCTACCATCTTCCAATTTTGTCAAATTGGGCCAGGCACAAACGTTGTCAATAGATACCAATCGCTGAAGTACTTCCACGGATTTCTTTTCTTTTGGAAGTGGCGACTTGCTTTTTTCTTCGGTCGGCTGCATCAGCAGTATACCGATGGCCATAGAAGTAGTAATTAACCAACTATACATCATCTGTTATTTATTTTTTTTATTTTTAAAACCCAGGGTTTTGTTCCACCAGCGGTTCCTGACTCAACACGGTATTGGAAATGGGAAATAGCAATAAATGGTCTTCGCCTTCCCTATCCTGAAGGGCTGGTACCATTTCGAATGCTTTCCCGAACCGAACCAGATCCCACCATCTTTTACCTTCATGTAAAAGCTCCAGCAAACGTTCTTTCAAGATGACCTCATCGTTGGCTTCTTTACCCTGGTCCACAAATTCCCTACCTGGGAACTGATCCCCATAAGCCCTTTGCCTGATTTGGTTGATCTCTGCAGCAGGATCCATCCCCAACGCATTCTTGGCTTCAGCTTTCATCAACAGTACGTCGGCATAACGGTACAAAATCGGATCGCTCAGGAATACCCGATTCCCACCAATGATGGTTCCCTGGAATTTCTGCTGTATATTGGTCAGGTATTCCCTGCCCCCGTTTTCGTTGATGGTGTAAATTTCAAAAAAGGAGGCATCTCTTCGGGCATCCTCTGCTTCAAATTGATTTCGTACCAGGTCGGAAGTAACCATCAGTCCCTGCCCTCCCCCTATGGGGAAAATTTTATCCCGGGTTTCCTGATCTATATTGCTGGGTGCGGCTGCTCCAATGATCCACATGAACCACAAATAATTTCCCGGTTCCAAATCCTGGTGTCGGATGCTCAGGAGAATTTCCCTGTTTCCTTTGTTTTCGAAGTCAAAAACATCCTGAAAGTCATCCAATAATCCCACATCTGCCTGATCTACTTCCTCCAAAGCAGCTAATGCAGTCTGGAAGTCTTCCGTTCCTCCCTCCAATCTCCTGGCGGTCCAAAGGTAAACTTCTCCTTTTAACGCATTTGTTGCCGGCCTGGACCATACAGACCTTCCAATGGTAAATCCATTGTCAGGGAATAATTGAAGGGCCTCCTCAATATCCTGCTTGATCAATTGAAACACCTGTGACTGTGGAGATCTTTCCCTTTGTGTCACATCCGCTCCAAATCCCTCAGTAGGTTCTTCTCTGATAATCAGGTCTCCCCAGGTACGGGTCATTACAAAATAGACATAGGCCCGCATGGCATGCGCCTGGGCAAGCATCAGGTTTTTTCTGGATTCGTTGGAAAAAGTAATATCAGGGACGTATTTCAACATAAGATTTGCCGTATTGATGACACGGTAAAACCCGCTCCAGTCAGGATGACCAGGAGTATCCGCATTCATTTGATTTCGGTGCAGGATAAAGACCCCTTCTCCGAAAAGTCCCGGAGAAAGAACCTCACTGCGGTGTTCCCCCAATTGGTGCAGGCCCTGTGCAAGGCTTCTTAATTCCACATACATGCCCATCAATGCTCCTTCCGCGTCATTTTCACTCTGCCAGAATGAATTGGTGGTAATGACACTGGTAGGATTTACTTCAAGTGTTTCTGTACATGCCCACCCCATTATCAGGAAAAGGGTAATGGCAAAGTATTTTTTTATTCCTTTCATGGCTCTCAATGATTTGATTAAAACGTAATATTGGCTCCGAAAATAAAGTTTTTAGGTATGGCATAGCGGCCATCATCCCTACCACCTTCTTCCGGGTTCAGACCCTTGTAGCGAGTGAAGTAATGCAAATTATTGCCGGTGACATTAAATCTAAGACCATTGATTTTTATCCGGTCAAGCAAGGCACGAGGGACGGTATAACTGATCGTTAATTCTCTGACAGCCAGAAAGTCCCCGGACTCAAAAAATACTGAGTTGCCAGAGGTCGCCGTTCCATTAAAGTTGTTTCGCTGTATCCTTTCACCTCCCCAGTAAAACCGGGAATATTCGGCAATGTCTCCCTGTTCTTTCCAGGAATTATCCACCTTGTCCTGGGTCATATTGTTGTCAGCAAATAAATTGGTGTCAATAAACATTTTGGCCCAGTTAAAAATCGTATGCCCTGTGGTATAATCCAACCGGAGATAAAGGTTCAGGTTGCCATAGCTGATGGAATTGGTAATCCCCCCTGTCCAAACCGGAAACTCCTGACCCATGTATACCTGGTCCCTGCTATCAATGATTCCATTGCCATCCAGGTCCTGCCAGTTGGTATCCCCTCCGTATTTGGTTTTATCAGCGGATACGATGTAATTGTCTGTTGGGGCATTACTTGCTTCCTCGTCAGTGGCGTAGATGCCCAACTGGTTTCTACTATACATTTCTCCAAGTTTACCGCCTTCCTGAAGCCCTCCTTTCCACACATAATCTTCCTGTGAGGGATCCCATACCAAAACCCCTCCAACCCGATTATTCTCCACCCCATTGGGTGGAAGCCTGAGGATCTTGTTTTTAACTTTGGAAGCATTTAGCGATAAATCCCAGGTCACCGGACTGCCCTCCGGCAACAGGCTGGCCCCCATTTCCAGCTCAAAACCCCTGTTTTCCAAGCTGCCCAAATTGGTCAATACACTGGAAAAACCTGTAGATTGAGGGAGGGGCAGACTGGTGATCAAATTGTCTGTGACCCTTCTGTACACATCAACGATAAAGTTCAACCTTTGATTAAACAAACTGAAATCCGCACCAATATCTATCGTTCGTGATTGTTCCCACTGCAGGTTGGGGTTGGGTATAACCGTATTTTGAATAGCAGAGATCCCTGCATATCTGGTTCCAACCCCATACGCTCCCTGAGCAGCGAAATCACCTAATCCACCGATATTACCATTTTCACCATAACTTGCCCGGAGCTTCATCCGTAGAAGATTTTCAGGTAGGGCATCTTGCCAAAAATCCTCCCTATGAAGATTCCATCCTGCAGAAATGCCTGGGAAAAAGCCCCATTTGTTATCCGCTCCCAGGTTAGAAGCACCATCGTAACGCATATTAAGAGACAGTAAATATTTCTGCCCCAGGTCATAATTTACCCGCGCAAAATACCCAAGGATCACCTGATCAGTAATACTACTGTTTACAGCAGTGGGTTCAGAGGCAGCATTGAGTGTAGGAATTAAGTCCGTTGAAGCACCTCTTCCGGAAGCACTTAAGGTGGCTATATTGCGGTCATAATAGGCAAAACCAAGTTTAGCATCCAGGTTGTGATTTTCGCCAAAAGTCTTTCCATAGGAAAACACGAGATCGGCCTGGTTTTGCCTCCACTGATAATTGGAAGCACTGGCATTTCGGGTGTCCACAAAATTCAAGGGACCATTTAAAAATCCTGGTTGAAAATTGTAGCTGTCATTATTGACATTGTACATGGACAACTGGGGGTCGAAAGACAGGCCTGGCAAAATGTCCCAATGCGCTCCAACAGTAAAAGTTGATTTTTCCGCCGTACTCTCGGCTACGCGGTTATTGAGAAAATACAGGGGATTTCCAATATTGGCAGCTGTACCCGGTGCCAGGGTGCCGTCCTCAAAGTAAATCTTGGCTGTAGGAGCAAGACCTGCTGAGCGGTAGAAAGTAACAGCTGTGGATTGACCGGTGGTATTGGTAGTATTATAGGTATAGAGGACCCTGCCAAATACACTTAAATTATCCTTTACTTTTAATTCCCCATTTAAATTGAAAGTAAGGCGGTCATAAGCGGTAGTGACGACTGTTCCTTCATTGGACAGGTAACCCAGACCAGCATTAAAAGTAGCTTTTTCGGTACCTCCCTGAATCCCCACATGGTGGTTATGGGAAACACCCGTTTGGTAGATCAGGGATTGAATGTCATTGTCCTGAAATAGGAGGGTTCGGGAAGGGTCTACCGGATCCGGCATGCTTTCCCACCCTTCATTTAGCTTGTACTCATTTTCCGGTGTAAGGTATTGCGTAGTAAATGCGGTATTATTACTCAAGTCATTTCCCGTTCCAAATCCATTTGGCAGGCCTAACCTTACGGTTTCATCCGGAAATTTATCAGGCCTGATATGACCCAATCTAAACATGGTAAGGTAATCTCTGGCATTGGCCATTTCGTAAAGTTTACCAGGTTCTGATAGGGTCAGGTCATACCGGTAGGAGATCTTAGATTGGCCTGATTTTCCGGTTTTGGTGGTGATGATGACTACCCCGTTGGATCCCCGGGCTCCATAAATGGAGGTGGCTGCTGCATCTTTTAATACCTGCATCGAAGCTATATCATCTGCTGAAATGTCATTCATGTCAGGTCTGATTACACCGTCTACAATAAATAGTGGTGCGGCTCCATTGGGGTTATTGATAGAGGTACCCCCTCTTACGATGATCCTTGGCGCAGCGCCGGGTTGGCCTGAGGTACTTTGTACCCTGACGCCAGACACTGATCCTTGAAGTGCCGATGCGGCATTGGGAAAAGGAACACTTTCCAGAACCTTTTCGTCTACCTTAGTGATGGAAGTGGTAAGGGTTTCTCTGGATTGTTCCCCATAACCTATCACCACCACTTCCTCCATATCGGACAGGGAAGGAAATAAAACCAGGTCAAGGGTATTGCTATTTCCTACTTCTACTTCCTTGGTCGCATAACCAATAAAGGAAAACACAAGCGTATTACTTCCTTCGGGAACATTGATGGCATAACTTCCGTCGATATCAGTAATGGTACCAACGGATGTACCTTTGACCAAAACATTTACTCCAGGGATGGTCTCTCCAGAATCATCGGAAACTTTTCCCTTCACTTGTCTGCTGGTTTGGGAAAAAACCTGCGGAGCAGTGGTCAGCAAAATGGCCAAAATGGTGACCAAACAGCCGAATTGCCGCAGTAGTAGTATGAATATCTTCATGGGATAATGATTAAAATGACACATTAACATTTACCTACCAAAGATATTATCAGATACATCCCTACTCTTCTACTTTTTTTTTGAATAGCAATACGATATTACCGTAACATTTTGTCTAGAAAGCATGGGGAAAAATTAATTGGTGTCAGGAATTTCCAGGCGTTAATTTTAGATTGGCTTTCCGACCAGGCCATGGCCAATTTGACCAGTAAGCCATGCACTACTACTGACAACATGTTTACCCTACCAACAATGCAAGTAAACGGCTGGCATCCGGAAAGTCCGTCAGGTATAAGGTGAAAAACGAATGAAAAAGGCGAGCCGATGCACCGGACGCCAAAAAAGAAAAACACCCACTTTTTTTGAGATAAACACCAGCATGCCCTCCTGGTTACTCCTGATAGCGGTCGGATCAAAAAATAAATACCAATGCAATTCAAAAAAAAGTCCGTATCCTTAGCTGAGGAAGTCTGAGGAAAAAACAGACCAGATAATTTGCCAAGGCAACAAATAAAACGATCTTAAAACCAGTCCAGTTCAGCCGAAAATTATTGATGTTATCCTGTAAACTTAAAAATATTAATTTATTCCATCTCCCTTCTTAAAATAAACTTGGCTTTTACCAATTGGTTTTTGACGGTGTTTTTTGAAATCATCAGAATATCTGCTATTTCATTATAGGATTTCTTTTCAAAATAATTCATCTCCAGGATCTGCCTCCTTTTTGGTGAAAGGTTTTGAATAATGCTTTCCATTCTGGTCAGCTGCTCCTCCTTTACCTGACTGCACGCTTCTTCCTCCTGATGGATCCTTTCCCAAAACTGCTCCTTCAGGTTGTTGTTTTTATTCAAGGCCTTCAGGTAATCAAATATTTCGTTTTTTACTGAGGTAAACACATAGGAATTGAAATTCAATTCCGGCTTGATGTTTTTTCTTCGTTTCAGGATTTTCATGATCACTTCATGGTAAATGTTCTCCGCCTCCTGTTCATCCTTGATAATGGAAACACTGAAACGGATCACAGGTATCCTGTAGTATTGGTAAATCTTCTCGAAGGCCTTTCGGTCTCCGTTTCGAAAACCATCCAGTAATTTTTTGTCAGGTTGTTCCATATCCCAAGTATTTAAGTTGTAATAATATTTCGGTTACAGACCAAAACATATTATTTGGATTGGTCCGTCTTATTTTTTTATGAATATCAAGGTTTAAAACTAGAATTTCTGCGCAAATCACGTATATAAATCTTCAATTTGCGAATTTAACTAATCCATTTGGGGTTGGAAATGAAGGATTTAACAAAACCATCACAAAAAAATAACCTATTGATTGATTATATCATTTTAAAAACCGGTTCTTTTTAAAATTGTGTTAATTTTCCATACAAATCCTGATTATGGAACAAAAATTACTTTTTTCAGAATTCTGTTTGATTTTTTTAATTGATTAAATTTTTGGTTCATTTTTTGAATACAAATAACCTGTATGCATTCATCAGTCTTTTTTATCAACAGAAGTGAAAGAGATTCATATAAACCAACTATCCATGAAAACCATAGCAGCACATTTGCCCATTGTATTACTATACCTGGACAACCCTTCAGGCAATGAAAAAGTAAAAGGAAAACTAGAAAGTATTTATGAATGGTTAGAATGTAAATTGACCCGGACCACCGGACACGACAGGTTGGATCAACTCAGGTCTACACCAGGCGATACACAGGTGAAAGAACAATGGAAAATGATTTTACAGGAGGCCTTTTCCGAGGATGATCTTTTTCGGGAAGAACTGGATGCGAATTTGGATGAGGGAATAGGCTTGATTCAAAGAAATGATCCTGAATGGTACCACAGTCATTTGAAAAATCAGCAAAAAAGCAGCCTAGAGATGGGTTGAACCAATCAAGCAGGCAGTAGGTTTGCAAACACTTTCCTTCCTTTGTTTAATTATTAAGTAGGGTTTATCTCGTAGGCGATGGGTTTGAAGCGATAATTGTTGGATTGCTCCGCTGAACAGGCGGTAAGGCCAATGATTAAATACATGCAGGCTTTAAATAAAACGTAGTCACCCGCTTTACTTTCTGGAGGGGCCACTTGAATCCTCCCATCCAGGGCCACCTGCACATTCATAAAAATATTGAATGCTGTGGGAATGTCATCCGTCTGTATGTCAAATTGGGCTAAATTCTTTGCCAGGTTTTCAAAGCAGCTGGGATGGTAGTGGGGCTTATCATACAATATCTGAAAGGTTTCAAATCATTACTATTCAAAAAAAAGCCGGCCTGCTTCGCTAATAGGCTAAATTTACAACTTTTAATTTGGAGTATAGGGTTTTTCTGTGGATGTTAAGAATCTTTGCGGCTTTTGTTTTATTAAAGTCAACTTTGTGCAGTACTTCCATAATTCTGGTTAATTCAGCCTGTCTGGCCGCTGATTTAAGATCCGTGTCAGCACCTTCATCCAGCCTATTTACAGCATACCTTTCGTTTTTGGCCTTTGAAAGTCCATTTTCTTCAATGGGTACAAGCGCATCTAACAGCCCCTTAGGCAAAGCATTTTGATAAATACAGTTGTCCGCTTCGATAAACAAACAAGCCCTACGAATTACATTTCTCAATTCCCTGACATTTCCGGGCCACTCATACCTATTGAATATCCTTTTTACTTCCTCTGAAAGCAGGGGTTTTTCAATCTTTAATTCCTCGCTCGTCTGCTGGAGGAAATGATCAATGAATAGGGGTAGGTCCGAAATCCTTTGCTTTAAAGTGGGGACTTTCAAAATAAACTCACTTAATCTGAAAAACAGGTCCTCCCTAAAACAGTTTGCTCCGGACTTGACGATCAGGTCTTCTTTGGTCGCTGCA
The DNA here is from genome assembly GCF_010993705.1 of Cyclobacterium sp. SYSU L10401. Taxonomy (GTDB): domain Bacteria; phylum Bacteroidota; class Bacteroidia; order Cytophagales; family Cyclobacteriaceae; genus Cyclobacterium. Next base: position 429,188 of record NZ_WOFO01000004.1, read on the forward strand.
ATTACCCTCACATCGATGGGCAATTCATCAACCCCTCCGATTTTTCTAATGAGCTTTTCCTGAAGTGCCCTGAGCAATCCCATTTGCGTTTCCGGGGATAGGTTGGCGATTTCATCCAGGAAAATGGTGCCTCCATTGGCCAGCTCAAACAAACCTGTTTTTTTAGTAATGGCTCCGGTAAAGGCTCCTTTTTCGTGACCAAAAAGCTCACTTCCTGCAATTTCTTTGGACAAGCTTCCGCAATCCACGGCTATAAATGGTTTATTGCATCGGCTACTTACTTTATGGATAAGCCTGGCCACGGCTTCTTTCCCTGTACCTGTTTCACCTTCTATTATAACGGTAAAATTAGTACTCCCTACCCTTTTTATCAGGTTGATCATCTCCAAAGCCTCTTTGCTTTCACCCACCACAAAGCCGAATTCCTCATTTTTCCCATTCTCCCGGGACTTGGGTTGTTTGTTTGCAAAAGATGCTTCCGGGGAAAAGGATGTTTTCAGCTTATCGCAGTCCTGTATCACTTCGAGTAACTCATCTGGATGCAATGGCTTGGTCAGAAAATTGAATGCACCCCTTTTGATCAGATCAACAGCATTTTTTAAATTGACCTCCTGACTCATGAAAATCATGAATACTTCAGGCTGAATTTTCAATACTTTTTCAAAGAATTCCACGGCTCCTATATCAGGTAAGCGATATTCACTGATAATAATATCAAAATGGCGTTTTTTTATGATATTCAGAGCAGGGTTTCCCTGTGTAATGGTTTCCACTTCAAAATTTTTTTGCGAAAGAAATTTTTGTAAAAGCTCACAAGTAGAAATTTGATTGTCAACAACTAATATCTTTTTCATAACATATAAGGCTTTTGGATCCTTTTGCCCGTTCAACTTGAGCAAATTAATTATATACAAAGATGGAGAAGAAAATGCCTCAATGTGTTACAATATAATCTCGGTTAGTTACATCTTGCTGGTATTAAATTATAAAAAGCCATTTACTATTATTGGAAAATCTCTTTTCTTCTTCAGTTAGATTCAAATTATATTAAATAGCAAGGATAGAGATTTCAGTGGTAAATCAGGGAAATACGGTGACGGTTTTACTTCCCTTTCCTGCCATGTCAAATGCCTTGATATTTACCCGTCCGCCAAGAGGGATTGGCCTTTCATAAAGATTGGAAGTAGGTCCTGGTTCGGAGCCATCTGTAGTGTATCGCAATTCAAGACCAGGAAAATCCACATTAACCTGTAAGGTGTCATTTTCAACCTTCACTCCCGGAGGGGCAATGCGGTAAAAATAGCCCCCATTCCAGTGGGATAATTTGGGATACTCCCTATGAGCGATGGTATTGGCAAAGCCATTCCACCCATTTTCTATCGCCTGATCCATAATTTCCAGGTTATCCTCTGTTTCCCAATTCCGCTCTTTTGCCCAGGCACTTTCGGCAAAACCCAGTAGCTTTGGAAAAATGTAATACTCAGCCATGTCACCTCCTTTTACAGTCTCTCCCCAAAGCTGCGCTTCCATGCCCAGGATGTTGCCTTCGTTCTCGGGAAATATTCGTTCCATGTCTTCAAATGCTGCTTTCCTATCCAGAGGTCTGCCCATACTTGATTTATAGGTGGTTTTAAACCAGTCAAAAGGAGCAAATGTCCAGGCATTTCTGGTATCTACAAAGCCTGCCCAATACAAACCAGGTTCTGCAGGATCATTGGAATAGGCCAGGTCAAAGTAAAAGTTTGACACATTACAAAGTACCACTTCATAACCCTGGTTCGCCAGCTGGTAGCCCAAATCCGGGTAATCAAACATATTGTTCCATATATAAGGTATGACCTTCCTACCCACAAATTCAGGATTGGGAACCAGGGAGCCGGATTCATTCCTTCTCAACGCCATTTCTTCCCACACATGAACTTCCAAGCCCCGTTTTTCCAATCGTGTCAGTAATTCCCGAAAGAAAAAAGCCTGCAGGTTATCCATATCCCCTATATCGGGCAGTTCTTCCAGCAATAATTCCGTAGAGGATGACTCCCCCGGAGACTCCTCCAACAATTCCGCCACCATAGGTGATTGCGTCCAGGAACCTACAGGTACTTCATCTCCTCCGGCATGCATTTTTTTCATCTCCAGGCCCGCTTCAGCATACATAGCCATTAATTCATCCACTACCTTTTCATAAAAACGGTAGGTAGATTCCCGGACTACGCTGACGACATTATCCTTGTATGCCTGTGCCGAAAGGTACTCCGACTGATCATTGGGATCAATCAGACGGTATTCTTCGGCGGCAGCCTCGTCTCCTGCTTTCATATATTTCAGGTACCTGGCCTCCATGGATTTGATGGCAGCACGGGCATGTCCGGGGAAATTTAACTCCGGAATGACCGTAATGTGCCGGTCCCTGGCATATTCGAGGATATCTATAAACTCTTCTCTGGAATAAAAGCCACTGCCATGACTGCCCTCCCCATAAGCTTCCGGACCGGAACCATAAGCAGGATGCAGCGCTGCCTCATCCATTCCATCCACATGCTGACGCTGTCCACCGACAGTTGTCAATTCAGGCAAACCTGGAATTTCAACCCTCCAACCTTCATCTTCAGAGGTGTAAAAAAGGAAATGATTCAGTTTGTAATGGGCCATCATATCCAATGTCTTTCTGATGGTTTCTTTGGTTTGAAAATTTCTGGCCACATCAACATGCAAACTTCTGAACCCAAATCGAGGAACATCTTCTATATAAACGAAAGGCAAACCTACAGGTGATGATTCATTCAGATAAACCTCAGGCCCCATTAGTGCCAGCAAGCTTTGTACTCCGTAAAAAACCCCTGCTGCATCGCCCCCAGTTATGGTGATTCCATCCCCACTTATTTCCAGCTGGTAAGCTTCCTTTTTTTTGCCATCTATTCTGATATCAGCTATAGCAAGGGAAATCGCGGCTTCTCCACCCTGGCCTGCATTGCTGGCCAGGTTCACACCCGTCAGGCTTTCCAGTTTTTCGTTCAGGTAGGCGGCCTCATTTTCAAGGCCTTCTTGAAAGGCAATGGTCATTCCGGATTCAATTTCAAAGGTACCTGCTCCTTTTTCCATATGATAGGGCGAAGGTATAATCGGCAAAAGTTCCGATGAACTGACGGGTTCCATTTTTTCATTGGCATTGAATTGGCTGGCGGGGCTGTAGGTATTTTCTTCATCCATGGCTCCCCTGAGCAGTTGCTCCTTTCTTTCAAAAGGCCTTACTTCCCAGTTGCTGACAGGGATGGTCGCCAATTCCTGATCCTCGGCTCCATAAAACACCATGTACAGACCCATAGGCGCATCGGTTTCTTTGATGACACCCTCTATTCCCGTATAGGATATTTCCATTTGTTTTCCCGCATCCAGGTAAAATCCCTCCCTTGGGCTGAGCTTATACCAATCTCCATTAATATGGGTAATATCTGCCTTGGTACTGCTTACAATCATCCGGGGAGACATATTAAAAAACAAAGCCCAACCTTCATCTTCCAATGGATCGTTTCCCTTATTTTCAATGATAAAGCGTGCTTCAAACTGTCCCTCCTCCTCAGTAAAGTTACTGACCAACTCCCATTCTAAATGAAGCTGATTGACGGTATTTTGCCAGGATTCCTCTTGCTGACAGCTGGTAAAGAAAATAAAAATGCCGAGGAGCAGAAAGTAAGTATTGCTTTTATTCATAATTCAAAAGATTTAAATAGCCTTATTATTACCCCTCTTGGTATTAAATTGACTATTAAAAACACATAATTTTATTCTATGAAGCCTACCATTACCCGATTGATCTCCCTGGATGCCTTAAGAGGGTTTACCATTGCCGCCATGATTCTGGTTAATTACCCCGGATCCTGGAGCCATGTATACCCGCCTTTACTCCACGCATCGTGGAATGGCCTTACCATGACGGATTTCATTTATCCCTTTTTCCTTTTTATCGTAGGTGTTTCCATTGCTTTTGCCTATACCAAAAGGCTTCAGGAAGGCTTTCCCAAGGAAGGAATGTATAAAAAAATCGTGGTACGTTCAATAAAGATTTTCGTTGTAGGCGTTTTTTTAAACCTTATCCCCACTTTTGATTTCACCGATATGCGCATTGCAGGCGTATTACAACGGATTGCGTTGGTATTTTTGGTTTGTGCTTTCCTTTTTCTAAACACAGACTGGAAAAAACAAGCCTATCTGGCGGGAAGCATATTATTGCTTTATTGGCTGGCCATGACCCTGATACCTACCCCAGATGAGGGCCTGATAATACTTGAACCCGGCCGGAACCTGGCCGCATGGATAGACCGCATCCTTTTACCTGGAAAAATGTGGGAAGGCAGCTGGGATCCCGAAGGTTTATTCAGTACCCTTCCAGCTATAGTCACGGGTATTTTGGGCTTACTGGCAGGAAAAATTTTACTCGGTAGGAGTAATGAACAGCTCAAAGCCAATTACTTGATGGCCATAGGAGTCCCGCTGGTATTGCTGGGTTTACTCTGGGCGCAGGTTTTTCCAATCAACAAGCACCTCTGGACCAGTTCCTTTACCCTGGTCACCGGTGGAACGGCATTTATCGCTTTAGGCGCCTGCTATTTTTTGGTAGACATTCTGGGCAAACAAAAAGGAACCAGTGTGGGTATCATTTTTGGTGCCAATGCCATCACCGTGTACGTACTGGCTGATGTCCTGTCTTTGCTGTTTTATGGATGGGAAATAGGTGGACAGTCCCTGAACACCCACTTTATGAATGGCCTCACAGGTTTGGGAATTTCCGCCAAATTGGCGAGCTTATCCTATGCCCTTTTATTTGTAGGAATAAATTTCATTCCTGCCTTCATCTTGTTCCGAAGAAAAATATTTATCAAACTCTGAATTCATGTATACCCTTACTGCCCCCTCAAGCCTTTTGTTGGTTTTTTTCTGCTGTTTTTCCCTCAACCTGCAGGCACAAACCGGTAGCCACCATGAGCCTGTCAGGTATATAGGAGGGAACAGTATAGACCCGGACCGGCATGAGGGACGGTTGCGGTATGCCATAGGAGTGGAAAGCCGGCAAACCCTGAGGGTAAACAGGTCTCAGCCAGAACTCGCCGATGGCCATGGATGGACGTATAACCATGCCTCCAACCTGGCCTATTGGGAGGGTAAATTTTACCAGCAATACCTGAGCAATCCGGTAGATGAACACATTGCCCCGGGTCAGACTTTATTGATCACTTCTGAAGACGGCAGGAGATGGTCTTCCCCTGAGGTGATATTCCCTCCATACCCGGCGCCAGAGGGAACAGAAATCCCGGCAGGGTATGATGGCTATATGATGCACCAGCGCATGGGGTTTTATACAAGCAAAAACGGAAAGTTGCTTACATTGGCTTTTTATGGACATACAGAAGACCCTTTTGAAGAAGGGGGTATCGGCCGGGTAGTACGGGAAATAAAAAAAGATGGCACTTTGGGTCCCATCTTTTTTATTCGGTACAGCAGCCATACCCATTGGAATGATAGCAATACTGCTTTTCCTTTCTACCAATCCTCTCCCGATGAAGGCTTCAAAGCAGCCTGTGAGGAATTGCTGGCCAATACCCTCATGACCCTTCAGTGGAGGGATGAAGACAATGGAATGGATGGCTTCTATAAGGGAGAAAGGGGTGGATCTGCTTTTTCATTTTTTACCAGGAAAGATGGCAAAACTGTCGGCCTTTGGAAACGCTCTATGGCTGCACTCTCTGCAGATGGGGGTGAAAACTTTACGCCCTCCGTAAGAGCACCTACCCTTACCATGGCTGGCGGCAAAGTCTGGGGTCAAAAGACACGGGACGGCCGCTTCGCCATGGTATATAATCCCATCGATATTGACGAATACAGGTACCCCTTAATTGCTATCAGTTCTGATGATGGAATCATTTTCGATGACATGGTACTGGTACAGGGAGAAGTGCCTGCCAGAAGATTTTACGGGAGATGGAAGGATTTTGGGCCTTGCTATGTGAGGGGAATCGTTCCTGGAAATGGCATGCCTCCCGGAAATGACATGTGGCTAACCTACAGCATGAATAAGGAAGACATGTGGGTCAGTCGAGTCCCCACACCTATACGCCATCGGGTCGGCGGTCCTGTGGATGATGATTTTGACCAATTGGAGGAAGCAGGGCTTGTACCGGATTGGAACATTTATGCCCCACTTTGGGCTCCGGTGAATGTGGTAAAAGCTCCGGATGGACCTGGACTGGCACTTGAGCTGAAAGATGAGGATCCTTACGATTATGCCCGTGCCATAAGGGTTTTTGAGGAATCAAAAGCAGTCCATGTATCATGGGAATTGATGGTAGCCCCCGAAAATGCCGGGCTCCTTGAAATGGATGTGGTGGACCAATATGGAAACCGGCCAGTCAGGATTAAAATCAATCCGGAAAAGCAGCTCAGTTACATGGCAGGGCATCTTGAGCAAAAAATGGGAGAAGTGAAAGCCGGAGTTTGGCAAAAGCTCAGGCTGGAAATCAACGCACAGCCATTTGGATCCTATGACCTGTACTGGAACGGACAATTGGTAGCAGAAAAAATACCCTTAACCGAAGCCGTCAAATCTGTGGAGCGGATTTCCTTTCGTACAGGTCCTTACCGAAACCTTCCCAACAGAAAGACTCCCAATGAAGATCCAGTGCCTCCCCTTCCAGGAGCAGATGATAAGGATGCCATGGCTTTGTTTTATATTGACAATGTGAAAGTTTCCGATTAAGCTGCCCGGATAGGAATCAGTCATTCAAAGGATAGTATTGAAGGGTTTTGACAATTTCGTTGCGCTGGTACCAGTCATTGTAAACAAAGGCTACCTGGTCAAAAATTTGCTCTCCAAAAAAATAACCTTCAAACTGCTCCAGTAGCGCCACAACCTTTTCCGGTTGTTTTACCTCTCGCTGAAATCTGACCACTGTACTGTGTGCGGTGACCAATTTATATCTTTTATCCAACGATTGCTCCAGGTCGGTAGGGACAAAAGCTGCCCTCAGGTTTTGCCTGCAATGTTCCAGCTCTTCATTAAGCGGAAAACCCCGGATCATGAGGCAGGAAGTTGAAGCCAATACTCCTTCAAACCTGACGGTCATTTTCCGGACCGGAAGAAGGGCATGGCGAATGAGGGAAAAGTACCGGGAAAGTTCCAGATCATCCATGTTAAAACCAGAATAGCAAGAAATAATAGGCATGATGGTCACATGCATATCTGAGGTTGGATAGAAATATTGATCCGGTTCCACTGCCTTCACAGCTTCCAGAAACTTGCCAAAAGCCGCCTTTAAGCTTTCATTGGGTCGCAGCAGCAGGGTCAATCCCCTCCTGCTATCCCCTGAATCCTGCAAGGCAGCATCATACGAAAAACCCTCCTTTGCAATCTTCTTCAGGGAGCTTTCATGCAGTTGTCGGTAATGGGCCTGCAATGGTGTCAATCCTCCTCCCCATCAAACTTCCGGAAAACCAGCTGTAGCAATTCCTGAACTTCCTCAGAATTTACATCCCACTTCAGGGTATGCACAAAACCCTGATTCAGCAGGTTCACAGCATCAAAAAAACTTTCAGCTCTATTCAATTCATCCAGGGTCTGATCCAGCAAGTCTTGATTTCCCTGGAAAAGCCTTTTGGTAAACATGATGCGTTGATTGATGCCCATACCCTCTCTCAGGTGAGTTATACTCCCTTTCATAAAAGCATATTCCTCAGATTCAAATTTCGCCCATGCAAGTGCCGGATCTATTTCGGTGGCTGTTTCATCTGCAGCCTCATCAGGCTCCTCTATATCTGCAGGCAATTCATTTTCGGTCTGTTCAGCTTCCTGGGAATTTTCTTCCCTTTCTACAGCGGGTTCAGGGGCATCTACTTCCCAGGGAGCAACTGTTTTACTGGCCCATAATTGGTTATAATCGATCGGTAATTTTTCATTCAAGGGTTCAAGCAGACTCTCGGTTGCGTCCAATGTAGAGGCATTCTTCTCAAAATTTTCTTTCAATTCCTGCTTCCATTCTGAATTTTCCGGATGATCAGCCAGGGAGGATGCTACGGGTTGCCAGGCGGGGGCATGCCATTTGATGTATTTTTTCAGGTCCTTAAAATAGCCGGCAGGTTTGGCTTCGGCGCTGTCCCACTCCTGCTCAAAAAAGCTGACAGGGTCGGCTCCCAGTTGCAGGGTAAGTCTTACCGCTTCGTTTAGCAAAGGCTCAAAAGCTGACCTTTCAATTTTTATGGCCCTGGACAAGGTATTCATGAATTGAACCAGGGCTTCCTTAACGGCATAATCCCTGAAGTCAAAATAAGGGTTACGGGCCATGGCTTCCATTTGCTCCTGCCACCGATCAAAAAGAATCTTGATCGCCATTAAATTCAGCTGCTTGCTTGCCGTAAGCTGAATGATTTCCTGACCACTCATGTATTGCCTGTCGGTAAAATATTCCCCACATACTTTTTTGGAAAATGCTTCCGAATACCGGTCTATGTATGTTTGATCTAAAATCCTGTGAATTGCCATTTGACTTGTTTCTTTCCGTTAAAAGTAAAAGTAAAGTTAGGCATTTTATCCTTAATATAAAGAGGGATTTCCTGTTGGTAAACCCGTAATCCCAATCCTTTATTTTCATAAATAAGAAGAAAACCCTTAATTTCACCAGCTGAAGGCCAAAAGCATATTACGGCCACAGGCTCCTCTTTTCAAAATTGAAAAGAGAAGTCATACGATCAACTTTTAGCAAAACAATGTTTTTAGAACCTCCATTAGGAAACCAAAGTCATGCCGGCCAAAAAGGCCAAATTGAAGTCATTTGCGGGTCCATGTTTTCCGGAAAAACTGAAGAGTTGATCCGCAGGTTAAACCGGGCAATTATTGCCCGACAAAAAGTGGAAATCTTTAAACCTTCAGTAGATAAAAGGTATGATGAAAAAAATGTGGTCTCCCACAACGAAAGCATCATCCGTTCTACTCCTGTACAGTTTGCCAATGATATCCTTTTATTGGCAGATAACTGCGATGTCGTGGGAATTGATGAAACCCAGTTTTTTGATAGACAAATCGTGGCTGTAGCCGAAAGACTGGCAAGGTCTGGGGTCAGGGTGATTCTGGCTGGTTTGGACATGGATTTTGAAGGCAAACCCTTTGAACCCATGCCACAACTCCTGGCAGTTGCAGAATACGTAACCAAGGTACATGCCATTTGCATGAAATGTGGTGACCTTGCCTCCTTCAGCTACAGGCTATCTTCCGAAAAATCAAAGGTAATGCTGGGAGAAAAGGAGAGTTATGAGGCCCGGTGCAGGCGGTGTTTTTATGGTGATCAGTCATAAAATCAGGAATTATGCTAAAAAAAACCACCGGAATAGTTATCAAGTATACCAAATTCAGGGAAACGTCTATCATAACCAGAATTTTCACACGTGACCTGGGCTTGAAAACCTATCTGATCAATGGGGTAAGAAGCAATAAATCCAAAACTAAAATGGCCCATTTTCAACCCCTGACTTTATTGGATCTGGTGGTTTATGAAAAAGAAAGTGCCAATATCAACAGGTTATCGGAGGTTAAACTGGCCAGAGCTTTCCATCGGATCCCATTTGATTTTTATCGGTCCGGCATCAGTATGTTTATAGGAGAAATCCTGGGGAAAATCATTTTTGACAACTACCAGAACGAACAGCTTTTTGACTTTCTCTTTGAAAAAATTTCAGACCTGGATAGCGAGGATTTTCAACCTGGTTTATTTATTTTATTATTTCTAATGAAAACTTCCCGTTTCCTGGGCTTTGAGCCCAGTGATGCCACTGATTTCTATCTGCAGCTGCCCCTGAATCAGTCAGGTAAGCTCTATGAAGACAAGAAAGGTCACCTTGACCGGCTCATGCTTTCAGGTGCTCAAGACCAACTCACGATTCCCGGTAAAATAAAGAGTGCTTTGATGGACGATTGGCTCCTGTTTTATAAAATACATATGGAGGGTTTCGGCGAGATCAAATCACTGGCTATACTGAGAAGCATGACGGGGTAAATTTCAGGATTTTTACTTTAAGGGTATAATTCCCCTTCCTATGGAATAAACCAAGACTACTTACTATTCAAAATGACGGTAATACCCCTTATTCAACCTGATGAAAACCGGTTAAGGTATTTAATTTTAAATATAAAAAAATTACCTTGCAGCAAATATACCAGTAGATGCGCGAAATATTATTTGATAAAATCCCTTCTCTAGACCTGGCTGATTTTGTTTCCGGCGACCGGGTCAAAAAAGCGGCGTTTGTAAGGGATTTGGGGGATGCCTATGAAAATATTGGCTTTGTAGCCATCAAAAACCATGGACTACACCAGGCCATGCAAGATGAGTTATATGCAGCCATAAAAAAATTCTTTTCCTTACCTGATGAAGTAAAATCAAAATATGAAAAGCCTGAAATAGGTTTCCAGAGAGGATATACCGGAAAGGGTAAGGAACATGCCAAAGGCAGAAATACTGGAGACCTGAAAGAGTTTTACCATGTGGGCCAACCTATGGACCTTATCCCAAATGACGATATTGTCAAGGAAGATTATCCTCATAACGTATGGCCTGCAGAAGTACCGGGATTTAGGGAGATTTCTTTGCAGGTATTTAAAACGATTGAGGATGCAGGTAAGCAGATGCTTAGGGCCATCGCCTTGAACCTGGGTCTGGAAGAAACCTATTTTGATGATAAGGTCACCTATGGCAACTCTATTTTACGGTCCATTCACTACTTCCCGATAGAAAATCCGGAGGAGGTACCAGCAGATGCTGTAAGGGCAGCGGAGCACGGAGACATCAACCTGATCACACTTCTCATGGGTGCAAGTGCCGATGGATTGCAGGTTTTAAGGAGAGATGGCAAATGGATCCCGATTACTGCCTTCCCGGATCAACTGGTGGTAAATGTCGGAGACATGTTGGAGCGATTGACCAACAAAAGGCTCAAATCCACCATCCACAGGGTAGTGAACCCTCCCAGGGAAAAGATGAACAGCAGCAGGTATTCGATTCCATTCTTCCTCCATCCCAGGTCAGAGATGGACCTGAGTTGTTTGGAAAATTGCGTCAGTGCTGGTTTTCCAAAGTCCTTTGAAGATTGCACAGCGGGAGAGTTTTTGGAAGAAAGGCTAAAAGAGTTGGGTTTGAAAAAATAAATGGTTTTATGGCTACCATCAGGAGGGTACGGTATTACATTTATCTGAAGGATGTACTCGTGCTTTCCCTTACAGCATTTGGTGGCCCACAGGTTTTCCTGGCCATGGTTATCAACCTGATGGTCAAAAAAAGAGGCTATATCACAGAACAGGATTTACTGGAATTAAATGCCCTATGCCTGGTGCTTCCCGGACCTACTTCCACGCAGACCATATCTGCCATAGGTTTCAGAATAGGAGGTCCTACACTGGCTTATCTTTCACTTTTGGTCTGGATTTTTCCAGCTACCTGCCTGATGATAGGTACTGCACTATTAATAGAGCACCTGCAAGCCAATACGGATGGGGCCCTGAGTTTTGCGAAGTTCATTCAACCCATGGCCATTGGATACATTATATACGCTTCTCAGATCACCATTAAAAAAATGATCCATACCGTTGAAGCGGCCTTGCTAATGATGATCGCAGCATTTGTTGCCTTTTTTTACAACTCACCATTCATATTCCCTATCATGCTGGCCATCGGAGGCCTGATCACCACCCACAATTACAACAAGCAACCGGTCATCAAGGAAAAGTCGAAGATCAAGATTTCCTGGAAAAACTTTATCCTATGGGCAGGAGTGCTGATTGCTGCAGCCATTTTGGGTCACTATACGCGATTACTGCCGGTCAGGCTTTTTGAAAATTTTTACCGAAACGGCAGCTTGATTTTTGGAGGGGGACAGGTTTTGGTGCCTTACCTGTATACCGAATTTGTAGAATTTAAAAACTACCTGAGTTCGGAAGAGTTTCTAACCGGATACGCCATCTCCCAAAGTATTCCAGGCCCCACCTTTAGCATCAGTTCTTACATTGGAGCCCTTTCTATGCGGGAGTTAGGTGCTACAGGAATGATCACAGGTGGTTTGATAGCCGCTGCAGGGATTTTTCTTCCCGGCACATTTTTAATATTCTTTATCATCCGGTTTTGGGATGAACTCAAAAAATACAGGCCGGTACGGGCCGCACTTGAAGGAATCAATGCAGTAAGCTGTGGCATGCTGATTGCAGCAGCTTACCTGCTTTTTGAACCCCTGGATAACAACCTTTTTAATATCATGGCCATAATTGGTACATTTGCCTTGCTGCAGTTCAGCAAAGTACCCTCGCCTTTGATTATTGTGATGGGGGTGTTGGCAGGAATTTCTTATCAATGGTTGGTCAGTTGAAAATCCATTGAAAAGATATTTTAGCATTTGGAAAACTTAAATATTTTAAGTTTTCAAACTGAATGAATAGTTTATTCAGGCGGCTATTTTTGTTTAATAAATTTTTTTCTATGAAACGCAAATTAATTAATGTCCTCATCCCGGACACAGAAAGCGGGCACACCATGGCAGTGGTCAGGTGCCTTAAAGGATTCACTGAGATAAAGCTGCATGGCTGTTCCTTCGACCCAAAAAGTCCCTTCAGGTATTCACTTTATAAGGAAAGCTTTACTACTTTAACTGATAAAGGCAAGGAGTCCTATATCAAAGACCTCTTGGCTCTGGTGGAATCAAAAAATATTGATGTGATTCTTCCGATAGATGAAGACAGCTATAGATTTTTCGCTTCCCATAAAAAGGTTTTTCAAGCTAATACCAAGCTGGCTACCCTTTCAACGGAAGGCGCGCTGGCTATCGCTACCAATAAGTATAAATTAGCGAAGTTTTGCGAATTGCATGGGGTACCTGCACCCAAAACCGAATACCTGAATGATTTAATGGAATTAAACCAGGTAAATCAGCAGTCCTTTCCCTATCCGGTAATTGTCAAGCCGGAAACCGGTTGGGGAGGCAAAAATGTTCACAAGCTATTCAAAAAAGAGGAGGTAGAAGCCATCAAACCCCTATCTGACCCCAAACAAGGAACGTATATTGTACAGGAATTTATAGAAGGTTACGATATTGACATGAGCTTTCTGGCAAAGAACGGGGAAATTCTTGCCCATACCATTCAAAAAGGCTTTCTAAAAAGAAGCAATAGGTTCGCGGCTGCTGCAGGAGTGCAGTTTCTCAAAAATGAGGCTGTCTATAATGGGGTAGAAAAGCTGGTTAATAAACTAAATTTCTCTGGGATAGCACATGTGGACCTGAGGTACGACCAAAAGGAGGGAGATTTCAAAATTATTGAGATTAATGCCCGGTACTGGGGCAGCCTGATCGCTTCTCATTTATCAGGAGTCAATTTCCCTTTTCTACATATCTTGGCTGCGCTGGATGAGGACCTTCCCCCTGTTACATTTCAACCAATTCGATACATGGACTTTGTATCAGTGATAAAAATGCGAAAAAAAATATTTTCGGTTAAAAAAAGTGCCGATTTCAACTGGAAGGATACCGATTTAAAATTTATTTTAAGTGATCCCCTGGCTGAAATTTACAATGCCTGGAAAAGACGGATCCGATAATCAGGTAAAAAACGAATGCAAATAAAGAAGATTATTTTTATTTTAGGGTATTGTTACTGTAAAAAACCACGCTTTAATTCATTTAAAAGCGATTTTATACCTGAACCTGTTGTTTATCAACCAAACCTTCCTCTCATCTTGTAAATTTTTTACGTATTGGTTTAAAAAATAACTGAAATATTAAAAATTTCTGATTTTATTCAAAAAATAGGTTTAAAATTTAACCAAAAAAAAGAAGGATCTTGTTCAGATCCTTCAAATTGGGTTTATTTTAAACTGACTAACAGCTATAATGTTTTGGAAAATGGGTTATTTTGAACTTTATCAACTTCCAAATTCTCTTAAACCTAATAAAAATGTGTCACATAGCAATAAAAACGGATGAAAAATTTTGAAATTGTTTTGATTTCAACCCCATGTCAGGTCGTAATTTGGGGTCAACCAGAAATAAAGCATATAAAACGGGACATTAGCAACACTTTCGAACGATCCCAAAGCCATTTGAAATAATTAAATTACTTTATTCTTTTATTTTTCTAACCTTAAATTTTTTGTAAATTACAATTAATAGTAAAAAGCTGATAATGAATATTAATATATGGTGGTGAAACAACCTTTTTAAATAATTGCATTGATTTAATGTAAAAAGAACTTTATTTATGTCTTTTGGCCATCGATTTAAAAGATTCCTTTTTAGGTATAGCCTGGTACCTCCCCATAAATGGAGACCAGCAGCTACCATTTTGCTTGCAGCTATTTTCGGTTTGGGCATTTACCTTTTAAAACTTAGCAATGCCGCCTCCTATTTGTCAGATGATCCACAGGCATGTGTCAACTGTCACATCATGACACCCCAATACATTACCTGGAACCACAGTTCCCACCGGGAAGTGGCGCATTGCAATGATTGTCATGTTCCCCACGACAATATTGCCAATAAGTATTTCTTCAAAGCCAAAGATGGTTTGTACCATGCTTCTGTTTTTACCATGAGGGCTGAGCCTGAAGTAATCAAGGCCCTGGGACCTTCTATCAGGGTCATTCAGAACAATTGTATCCGCTGCCATGAAGATCAGGTTACCGATGCCAAAATGGTAGGTTTTGTAGAAAGCCATAAAGAAAAAAGAACAGACAGGACCTGTTGGGAATGCCATAGGGATGTGCCCCATGGAAGGGTAAAAAGCCTTTCAGCTACCGGACACCAAATTGAACCCATACGGGCTCATGCACCGGCTGATCTTGAAATCATCCCAGAATGGCTGAAAGAATCCATGCAAGAAAAGAATGAACCAAAATAAATACTCAGGTTATGAAAAATTGGATGCTTTTTGGAATTACTGCGATTATCGTATTCCTTTTAGCCATGCTGGCATATACCATCATGGATCGAAAAACGGAAGCCCGTTTTGCCTACCAACCCAAAGTCAAACTAGAAGGTATCGAACCCAGAGATTCTGTCTGGGGATTGAATTATCCCAGGCAACACCAATCCTACCAAAAGACCGCAGACACCACCTTTAGTAGCCTGTACAATACCAGTGGTAAAAGGGATGTTTTGGAAGAAAATCCCGAAATGGTAATATTATGGGCGGGTTACGGGTTCAGTAAGGACTACAACCATCCGCGAGGCCATGCCTATGCGGTAGAAGATATTCGACAAACCCTGAGGACAGGGGCTCCCATGGAGGCTGGAGAAGGCCCCATGCCCAGCACCTGCTGGACCTGTAAAAGCCCCGATGTACCCAGATTGATGAGTGAAGTTGGTGTAACGGAATATTATAGCAAGAAATTTTCGGATTTGGGATCCGAAGTCATCAATCCTATAGGATGTGCCGATTGTCACAACCCTGAAACCATGAACCTGACCATCACCCGGCCGGCGCTCATTGAAGCTTTTGAGGCCATGGGTAAGGATGTCAATCAAGCCTCCCATCAGGAAATGCGGTCACTGGTCTGTGCCCAATGTCATGTGGAATATTATTTTGACAAGTCCATTCCTGGTAAAGAAGATGCCCAGTACCTGACTTTCCCCTGGAAAGATGGTATGGATGTAGCATCAGTGGAAAAATATTATGACAATATTGACTTCGCAGATTGGGTACATCCGCTCAGCAAGGCCCGAATGATCAAAGCGCAACATCCGGATTATGAACTTTATTCTTTAGGCGTACATGCCAAAAGGGGTGTATCCTGTGCCGATTGTCACATGCCTTATAAATCAGAGGGGGGACAAAAGTTCACCGACCACCACATAGGTTCACCCTTAAGCAATGTTGAAAACTCCTGTTTTGTCTGCCACAGGGAAAAGGAGTCAGACCTGGTAACAGATGTGTATGAAAGACAAAGAAAAATCAAAGCCGGTACTTCCAAGCTGCAAAGACTGATCGCCATGGCCCATATAGAGGCCGCAAAAGCCTGGGAATTAGGAGCCTCAGAAACGGATATGGAAAATATCCTTCAGGGAATCCGACATGCGCAATGGCGATGGGACTATTCCGTAGCCTCTCACGGAGCAGCCTTTCATGCCCCGCTAGAAACCAGTAGTATCGTCACCTCTGCTACAGGCATTATTCAGGATACCAGGATTGAGCTGGCCAGGTTATTGGCAAGTATGGGTTATAATCAAAAAGTAGACATGCCGGATTTTGCCGACAAGGATGCGCTTCAGGCATACATCGGCCTGGATATAGCCGAAGAAAAGGCAGCCAAAGAAACCTTTCTGGATCAGGTAGTACCTGAATGGCTGAAAGAAGGCAAGGCCAGACAAGAAAAAAAAGAAGTAACAACCGTCAGCTCAAGGTAATTCAAAACCAACCATACCAACAGGTACCTTAATTTTAAATTGATAACAGCCATCTTATTTTGAAACACGAAAAGACCATTACATGAAGAAATCTTTATTTTTTCTACTTGGGATCAGTACTATGCTGATCTCTCAACCCCTGTTGGCCCAGTTTAACCTGGATGGTCAATTGATTCAGCGGGCAGAATTCAGGAATGGTTTTAGCAGGCTAATACCGGAGGGACAGCCCCCGGCCGGATTTATTGCGCAAAGGGCCAGGCTGCAGGCCAGCTACCAATCGGAACCGGTGGATTTTTACATGAGCATTCAGGATATCAGGGTATGGGGCAATACCCCTCAGGTTAAGCTTTCCGATACGTTTCTTTCTGTACATGAAGCCTATGCAGAATTGCCTATAGGTGATACCTGGAAGGTGAAACTGGGGAGACAAGAACTCAATTATGACAACTTCAGGTTTCTGGGAAACCTGGATTGGGCATTGCAGGGGAGGGCGCATGACTTTGCGCTTGTCAAACAGGAACAGGGAAATCGAAAAATCCATTTCGGCGCCGGGTACAACCAGAGTGAAGCCCGGCTTTCGGGAAACCTATTCACCACAGGCAACCAGTACAAATATGCCCAAATGTTTCGGTATGAAAACAAATGGGAAAACCTGCACCTGTCTTTTTTGTTCTGGAATGATGGCAGGCAATACGTTGAAAGAGATAATGTGGGGACGGTGATTGCGGATGGGGTATACCACAGACAAACCATAGGCATACCCACCTTCAAATACCAATTCCAGCAAACCATGCTGAGCGGATTCTATTACCACCAATTGGGTAAAGATGGTATGGGCCGTACTACCAACGGTTTTGATGTAAATTTACAGGCCAGCCAGCAAATCCCACTGGAAAGTGAAGGCAAAAAACTAAGGTTTGCTGCGGGAATAGAAATCCTCAGCGGTACCCCGACCAATGATTTATCGGAAAACAAATCCTTTTCTCCCTTATATGGAACCAACCACCTATATAATGGCTACATGGATCTTTTTTATGTTGGAGGCACCCATGAGAACAATGTAGGCTTAAAGGATATATACCTGAAGGGACGGCATGACTTCAACCCTTCCTTTTTTATCCAAACTGATGCTCATTTTTTCTCCAGCTATGCGGATGTGTACACGAATTTCGTGTCAGGAGAATTGATGGATAAACGATTGGGTACCGAAATAGACCTTTCCTTTGGTTTGGTCTTTAATCAGGCCATTTCCCTGCAGGGAGGCTACAGTCAGTTTTTTCATTCCGATACCTTTGAGCAGCTTATACAAGCTAACGGATCACTCAAAACCAACCAAAACTGGGCTTATCTGATGTTGATCGTTCGTCCTACCATGCCGAATAAATTTATAGGCATATTGTTTTGACCCTATGAAATCGAGCATGACGAGAACGTCACACAGTAAGATGATTATCAATCATGCGAGATTCCATCTGACAGCTAAAAAACAAATTATAAACACATGAAATCGACACGATTAAAATCATCATTAAACACACAGGGCAATGATTATTTTAATCGTCAAAGATTCCATCTGACCGCTTAAAGACAAATTATAAACAGATGAAATATTTTTCTTTGCTCTTTTCTACAAAAATAACCTTGTTATTGCTGTTGCTTTTTGCCGGGTCCATGGGTGTGGCTACTTTCATTGAAAATGACCATGGTACCAAAGTAGCCAGAGGCCTGGTTTATGAATCCTGGTGGTTTGAAATTCTGATGGTCTGGCTGGCATTTTGTTTTATCAATCATATTCGAAAGTACAAGCTGTTTCATCGAAACCGATGGCCCGTGGGGCTATTTCATCTGGCCTTTATCCTTATCATTCTTGGCGCAGGTATCACCCGGTATTTAAGTGTAGAAGGAACCATGCACATCCGGGAAGGAGAAGCGGCAAGTACCCTCTATACCAGTTCGCATTACCTTCAGCTGAAGCAAGTAAATGAAGGGAAAGTATATGAAAAACCCCTGCAATACATTGCCCAAAATTTTAAGCCCGAAGAATTCAGAATTAGTTTTCCTTCCAGCTCGGAACTGACTGTACGCCTGGAGAAGTACATAGCCGGCGCAAGGGAAGTGTTTGAGAAAGGAGAAGAAACCTATATTGATATGGCGGTAGCCATGGGCCAGGGCAGAGAGGATTTTAAACTAAAGCAGGGAAATGAAATTCTTTTGGACAAACTGGTTTTATCCAGCAAGGAAAACTGCAAGAGCCCCATTTGCATTGGTAAAACGGAAGCAGGATGGTATATCCAAACCCAGGTACACCTGCAGGTCATGGAAATGAGTACCCAGCAGATGGGCGTCTTGCATGAAGGGGAGCGTGCCCCTTTACAATTGCGCAGCCTCTACCAATGGGACGAAGGGGCGTTCATGATCAAGGGAATTGAAGAAAACGTAAGACTGGAATATCAGCCGGAGCCCAACCCCGAGCTGGCCAAAGACTTGCCGGATTATATGGCCTTCAGTGTTCTTGATAAGGATCAGCAAGCCCTCCAATCGGGTTTTATAAAGTTGGTATCCATGGAACCTGCCTGGGTTCCATTTACATTTCAGGGAGAAAATTACCAGTTCACCTATGGTCCCAAAGCCATTGAATTACCCTTCCAACTGTACCTCAATGCCTTCGAATTGGACCGGTATCCGGGTAGCCAAAGTCCCTCAAGTTATGCCTCAGAAGTGATGGTCATGGATGAAGGGCAAGAATTCCCCTTTCGGATTTACATGAACAATGTATTGGACTACAGGGGGTACCGGTTTTACCAATCTTCCTATGACAATGACGAACGGGGAACCATACTATCCGTGAATCAGGATCGTCCCGGAACGCTCCTGACCTATCTGGGATATGGGCTTTTGGCTTTGGGCATGTTCCTCACCTTGTTTGCCAGGGGAAGCAGGTTTCAGATGCTCAACAAAAAGCTTAGCTCATTGAAAAAGCGAGGACCTTTGGTTTTGCTTATTTTCGCATGCTCCCAACAGCTCCATGCCCAGCAAATTCAGCCTTTGGAATCGGTTCTGGTACCCAAAGAAATAGCAGCTGCTTATGGTAAATTAATTGTGCAGGATATAGATGGCCGAATGAAGCCATTGAATACCCTTGCCAGGGAAATTTCAAGAAAACTCACGGGTAAAAGTTATTTTTCAATCGAAGCCCAGCCCAGTAATTTAAGGATTACTCCCGAACAATTTCTTCTGG
This sequence comes from Cyclobacterium sp. SYSU L10401, assembly GCF_010993705.1. Classification (GTDB taxonomy): domain Bacteria; phylum Bacteroidota; class Bacteroidia; order Cytophagales; family Cyclobacteriaceae; genus Cyclobacterium. Next base: position 448,845 of record NZ_WOFO01000004.1, read on the forward strand.
CTGTACAGTTGGATCCGGAGGCGATGAGCAAGGTGCCGGTAATAAAAATCGACCGGAAAAAGTCCCGGAAAGTTTTTGAGGTTTTGGATATTTCACCCGCTGAAAAAATCAGCTTCAGAGGTTTTATCAATGCTGAAGGCACCTATCTGCTCAATGAAATGGTAGAAAGCGTCAACCGACTAAAGCCTGCTGAAAGAAACGAATCCGACAAAGCGTTATTAAAAATCGACGAGCGGTTTAATATTTTCTACGCCCTATTGACAGGCGATTTTCTGCGCCTTTACCCCAACAAATTGGACGCCAACGATACCTGGTTTACCAGCAGTGAGTTCAATCAGGGATTTACGGAGGAAGATGCCCGGTTTGTAAAAAACATCGGACAACTTTATTTGTCAGGTTTACAAAAAGGACTGCAGGTTGGGGAATGGCAGGAAGCAGAAGATGCCCTCTCGTACATAGCCTTGTATCAAAAGGAAGCCGGCAAGGAAGTTTACCCACCGAAAAGGCTCATCCAGGCTGAATTGTTATACAACCAACTGAACCTGGGTGCCCGCTTGTTCGGGCCGTTCTGGTTACTGGGAACACTGATGCTCTTTTTGGGTATCTCCCAATTGTTTTGGCAACACAGAGTAATGCAAAACATCTGGAGAGTGGGACAGTTGCTTGCCTGGACGGGCTGGCTATTGTTTACCTTTCACCTGGCACTGAGGTGGTATATTGCCCAGCATCCTCCCTGGAGTGATGGCTTCGAAATGCTGGTTTTTGTAGCCTGGGGTATCCTCTTTTTCAGCTTGATTTTTTCAGGCAAATCTAAATTTACCATCCCCCTGGGATTGTTGTTTTCAGGAACCCTATTGTTTGTGGGCTTTCTGGATTGGCTCAATCCCGAAATCACCAACCTGATGCCTGTATTGCATTCCTATTGGCTTAAAATACATGTAGCGATCATTGTAAGCAGTTATGCGCCCCTGGCATTGGCAGCCATTATGGCACTACTGGCACTTGTTTTGATGATTTTTAAACCTAAAGCTCCCAAAGAACGGTGGTGGCAAAGCCTTTTGGAACTGAATATTGTAAATGAAATTGCCCTGACTTCCGGCCTGTTTCTCCTGGCTATCGGAACCTTCCTGGGCGGGGTCTGGGCCAACGAAAGCTGGGGCAGGTACTGGGCATGGGACCCCAAAGAAACCTGGGCCTTGATTTCAGTAATCGTGTATGCTTTTGTCCTTCACCTGAGACTGGTTCCGGCATTGAAAAATGCTTTGGTATATAACCTGGCTAGTCTGTGGGCCTTCGGAAGCATCATCATGACCTCTTTTGGGGTAAATTATTATCTCTCCGGTTTACATTCCTATGCTGCCGGCGATCCCGTACCGGTTCCCAAATGGGTTTATGTGGTGGTGGGGATTTTATTGCTTATTTCTATAATGGCCATCCTTACCTTCAAACAATGGAAGAAAGAAGACCGGAATAAAATAGTCATTTGAAACTATTCCTTTCCGTAAACTTCAATCCAGTCCAGCCGGGAACTTGCCGGGGTCCCTCCCCCTTTCATCAGGTCAGAAACACCTATTTTCAGGACTTTTGAAAGATCAGGAGCCTCCACTGTTTTTCCCTCAATGATGTCGTCCATATTCAGTCTGCGCCAATTCATACTGGAAAGATCAAATTCCGAAACGGTCCAATCTTTGGTTTCTCCAACATGGTCATCGCTCACAAACCAACTACCATCTGGCAATTGCAGCACTACCCGAAGTTGCCGGAAACCGGACTGCCTGCTTCTCCATCTGATTTTACCTTTATCGCTCAAATCCATGGTTTTCTGCTGCCAGGAAAGCGCCATGGCCCAGTTGGCCTCACAGGTACCAGACCATATATAGAATGGGTCATTCGGGATCTCCGGATGGTTACTTTTCTTCAGCTGCTGTTTGGCTGCACCGTATAAATGTAAACTCAGTTCCCTGTTTGCCAGGTGCTCCTGAGTTACCGGCGTTTCGGCAGGTATCTCTTTAAAATCCTCCCGGAACAATAGGGAACTTCCCGATTGGGCAAAGGAGGCGAATGGTTGAATACACAATAAGGACAACAGTAATAAATTAAAATACCGTGAAATTGTCATGTTTTGAAGGCTTTTAAATTTCGTTTAAATTAAGTTTGATTTTTTAAGGTTCAAAATTCGTGGGTAAATAATTTGGTAAGCAGCATTTTACACGGCAATACCAGTATTAGCTGACGAAAGTCATATTCCCTACTAATAAAGGTTTGCTTTTGGATGTGCTTTCGCAGCTATTTTTACATTAGAAAATAATGACAACATCAGCTCTGTAAGCATTTTTAACGGCAAAAAATAAAAAATTTAAACCTCATGAAAACGACTGAAAAAATTTACCCATTAAAAAGATTAAAATGTCTTTTTATCTTTTTATTCATTGGATCTGTACTTTCCTGTAGTCCCGGGCAGCAGGATCAGAAAAAATATTTTTCCAAAAGTGCGGATGAATATGCCGGGATCAAGATCTTCGGAGAAGAGGTGGCTGAGCTGACAAGCCCTCCCATGGTGCCTCCTCCTGTCGGAAACCGACCTGCAAAAAAGCTCTATATGGAAATGGAAATCATCGAAAAGGAGGCAGAAATGTCCGATGGGGTGACTTATTTATATTGGACTTTTGGAGGAACCGTTCCAGGCTCCTTTGTCAGGACAAGGGTAGGCGATCTGGTGGAATTTAAAATTAAAAACCACCCCGATAATAAATTGCCTCATAACATTGACCTGCATGCGGTTACCGGGCAGGGTGGTGGTGCAGAAGCTTCCTTTGTAGCACCAGGCCAGGAGAAAACGTTTTCATTTAAGGTCATCAATCCCGGATTATATGTTTACCACTGTGCCACAGCTCCTGTGGGAATGCACATTGCCAATGGCATGTATGGACTTATCTTGGTAGAGCCGGAAGGTGGTTTACCCCCGGTAGACAAGGAATTCTATGTTATGCAGGGTGATTTCTATACAGACGGGAAGTTTGGTCAACCTGGCTTGCAACCGTTTAATATGCAGAAAGCCATTGACGAAAATCCTGACTATGTGGTATTCAATGGAAGTGTGAACGGCCTTTCCGGTGAAAATGCATTGACAGCCAATACAGGAGAAAGCATCCGGATATTTTTTGGCAATGGAGGACCCAACCTCGCTTCCTCCTTCCATGTCATCGGTGAAATTTTTGATAAGGTTTATGTGGAAGGTGGCAGTCAGATCAATACCAATGTGCAAACTACCCTGGTTCCGGCCGGAGGTGCAGCCATACTGGAATTTGTGGCGGATGTTCCCTCCAACCTGGTACTGGTGGATCACTCCATATTCAGAGCTTTCAACAAAGGTGCCTTGGGAGTACTGGCTGTAAGTGGAGAAGAAAACCCCCAGGTCTTTGCAGGAGAAATCATGGAAGGCATTTACCTGCCCGAAGGCAGCATCATTCAAAACATGCCAAAAAGTGAACTGGAAATGGAAGCTCCCAAGGACCTGAGCAAGTCGGATCGGATCGAAGCAGGTAAAAAGATGTACATGCAGGCCTGCTTTGCCTGCCACCAGTCCAATGGGGAAGGAATTCCCAATGCCTTTCCTCCTCTTGCCCAGTCAGATTACCTGAATGAAGATGTAAACCGGTCCATTGACGCCCTGCTTTTCGGCCTTTCAGGAGAAATCGAAGTCAATGGAAAAAAATACAACAGCATCATGCCTGCACAGCAGCTCAGCGATGAAGAGGTAGCCAATGTTTTGACTTATGTGTACAATAGCTGGGATAACAATGGCACCCTGGTCAGTCCGGAAATGGTGAAAAGCCGCAGAAGATGAAATCAGCGATCCTTCTACCGGTTTTATTGATGGTATCTTTTACCGTTCATGCACAGGATGAAATGATGGTGCCGGTCACAGGCGGGGTATACACCCCGCTTTACGGCACCTCCACGGCCCAGGTGCAGGTAGCAGACTTTTACCTGGATGCCCTACCGATAACACATATGGAGTACCTTTCCTTCGTGGAAAAAAAACCTGAATGGAGAAAATCAGCCGTGAAAGGGCTCTTTGCAGACGAAAGGTACCTGGCATCCTGGGATGGAGATCTCTCCTTTCCAGAATCCCTGAAGAAAAGCCCGGTAAACCATGTTTCCTGGTTTGCCGCAAAGGCTTATTGTGAATGTCAGGGCAAACGTCTCCCTACAGTAGATGAGTGGGAATATGTGGCCATGGCCAGTCCTACACTGAAAGATGCCAGGGAGGATAGTTTGTTCAACCTGGCCATCTTACGCAGTTATGAAAAACCCAGAACCTACTTGCAAAAGGTAGGAAATCAGGAAAAGAACGTATGGGGAATTTCCGACCTGCACGGCCTGGTCTGGGAGTGGACATTAGATTTCAATGCCATTATCCTGACGGGGGAATCCCGAAACTATGGCAACACTGACCTGGGCCTCTTCTGTGCCAGTGGAGCACTGGGAGCCAATGATCTGATGAACTATGCGGCCTTTATGCGCTATGCCATGCGGTCGAGTCTTCACGCCCGGAATAACCTGGCAACCATAGGCTTCAGGTGTGCCAAAACCGGAAAATCTGAAAAGGATTAAACTTTAATTCAAAAGTAAAAACCATTTTTAACCATTGAAAGCCATGAAAAAATTAATCATATTATGTTGTCTGTCCGGAATGCTTTCTGGCTGCAGCAACAGCAACGGTCCCGTGTCGGGAGGAGGCAAGCAGCAGGAGGAACTGCATGACATGTCCATCTACCACCTGCCATCTGATTGGAATACACAGGATGGCGAGAAGATTTCATTTAAAGACCTGAAAGGCCAGCCATTGGTGGTGGTCATGATCTATACTGCCTGTAAAACCGCCTGCCCCAGGTTGGTAGCCGATATGCGGCAGATTGAAGAAAAAACATCTTCGGCTGCCGTACAACAGCCCAGGTATATTTTGGTCAGTATCGACCCCCTTAATGACAGCGCTGAAAAATTAAAGCAATTTGCTAAAGTTAACCAGATGGATGGCGCTCAATGGCTGTTTTTACAAGGGACGGAATCAGGGGTCAGGGATTTTGCCAATATACTGGCAGTAAAATACAAAAGAATAGATCCTATAGATTTCTCTCATTCCAACATCATCAGTGTATTTGATGAGCAGGGAGTATTGCAATACCAAAAAGAGGGACTGGGCTTGCAAAATGATGAAATCATTACAAAAATCATCGAAATAAGCGGGCCATAAAGGGGTTTTATTTTAAAGGATAAATTTCATTTTCCCGGTAATAATTTAATTTGGCCTGAAACATCAAGGCCATTTTTTCTGCCCGCCAGATGGCCTCCTTTGCTTTCTCACCGGTGAATTTTTCATTGACTGTCGCTTTAAAAAGTTCCAACCAGCGTTCAAAATGCTGTGCATCTATCGGCATGCTGGCATGTGGAGTAAAGGGACTACCATAATAGGTGTGTTCTTCCAGCAATATCGTCTGCCAAAACCGGTACATTTTATCCAGGTGTTTGTCCCAGTCGCCCTTAATCCGATTTTCAAAAATTGGTGCCAACAGGGGATCAGCTTTCACTTTTCCATAAAAAGCATCCACCAAACTTTTGATCTGATCTATTTCTTCTATTTTTTCCCTTTTCTCCACTACTGATCAGTTTATACTTTAAAATTGAAAATGGTCCTAAAGAATGGAATGCAGGGTGGCTTTGCCACTGGATACCTCATCAGCCAGATCCCTAAGCGTCTTTGCTTTGAGCAGACTGGCAAGTCCCTCCCTGATTGCCTTGTACTCATGATGAATGGGACAAGGGTTAGCTACCGAACATTGCTTTAGCCCCAACCCGCATCCAATAAATAGTTTTTCCCCATCAATGGCCACGACCAAATCCATTAGCCGCATGTTTTCTTGTTCGTTGTCAATATAAAACCCTCCATTGGGTCCTTTGGTGGAACTGACAATATTCTGCCTGGCCAGGGACTGCAGGATCTTGGCTGTAAAGTACTCGGGAGCATCAATCTCCTTACAGATATCCTTCACCCCCAGTTTATTTCCTTTTTTGCTCTGAGACCATATATAGATTACAGCCCTTATGCCATACTCACAAGCTTTTGAAAACATTTATTTATTAGTTATCTTTTTTCCAAAATTCATCCTCCCAAATTTCGTCCCCAAACCGATGACTTTCCGATATTTTTTCTCCCAACCTTTGCATTTCATCCGGGGAAAGAACGTCTTGCATGTGTTCGAACAGGATTCGCTCTTCAAACCGAATGTGGGCTTCCAAACTCCCGGCAAATTGATAGAGGTGATTCGCACTATGTTCCTCCTCCCCACTCTTAATGGTCTCAAAAATACCAAGAATCACTTCATGCTGCTCCTCGGCTTCTTGCCGCAACTCGTCTTTTTCATCCAAAAACGGAAATACCCCCAATTCCTCCAATTGAAAATGAGGCAGCAGGTGATGCTCAACATAATAGATCAGGTAATTGCAAATTCTCGAAAGGCTTACTTCAAAGGCCAATCCTTGTCTGATCTTCCAAACCAATAGCAAGCCAAAATGATGGTCCCTCGACAAAGGTACCAACGCTTCATGTCTCTTTAGCGGTTTTTGCATGAGATTTCTTTTTTTGCCGCAAGACTTTTTCCAAAATAAAGCACAAACAAATATAGACAAATTACAGGCTAAATAAAATACTTATTTATCTTTTTTAGAAATCAACACTCAGCATCAGCCTTACATTCCGTCCTGGAGCGTACAATGGAGCCCCTTGAGTACGAATGGGTCGGTTCAGGTGCTCGTAATAGGTCTGATCCAGCAGGTTGTGAACTGAGGCCCGTACCGTGAGGGCCGGCCACAAGCGGTACGCAGCTTCCAGGTCCAATAAATGAAAACCCGGACTTGTGGGTTCTCCAAAGCGGGAAGACACACGTTTTTGAGCAGAAACAGCCCGCCACCGGAGCAAGGAAGTCAACTTTCCATCCAGGTGTTTGCCCTGCAAGGAGTAGCGCAGATCCAGGGGCGCAATTTCGGGAAGTGCTTCCTGATGTGGGAGATCCTGACCATAGGTATAGGCAGCCATCAGGGACTGCGACCACTGTGGGGCTATCCTGTGCTCAATGGTCCATTCCATCCCGGTTTTTATTGCCTCCTCCAAATTGATAAACTTCCTGACGCCGGGACTCTGGGGCAATCGGGGAGCAAGTTCGGTCCGTACACCGGTAATGTAGTCATTCAGGTAAGCCCCAAACAGGCTGACCGAGATGGAAAACTGTTCGGTCTGATGCTGCAGGCTGATGTCGAGTTGATTGTTCGTTTCCGGTTTCAATTGAGGGTTACCCAGGAGTTCGTAAGGATCCAACCCTACCGGAAAATAATTGATGTACCGTTCGGTAAGGCTGCCGCTTCTACTAACCCGTGCCAGCCAGAAACCGAGTTGCCAGGCATCGTTCAGGTCCTTTTGCCAGCCTAAAGAAATGCCGGGATTGGCTTGCAGGGAAGAAATTTCATCAAATTGCTGCCTGAATTCAACGGTAGGGTCCAAGGCCTGAGCCCGGTTCATGTCCAGCCTGCCGGATATACTGAGCATCCCTTCTTTCAAGGGAATGGAATACGCCGTAAAAAGCCCGAATTTTTGTATCATAGCCTTTTGCCAGGCATTGTCCAGTAGGGTTTTGCCTTCATTGGGTCCCATCAGAAATGTCCTTTCCCGCACTCCCGCAGCCTTTTCGTTTCGGAAATCCAGGCCGGCAAACAGGCGACCGGTACCCGGTTGCCATTCTCCTTCCACCCTTCCGCCGGCGTTGGATGTTTTGGCAGGTGTTCGGGCATCCATCATCCGGGGGCTTATCTCTCGTAAGCCATTGTCCATCAGATGATCTACCAGGCTAAGGTAAACTGACTGGGTGATGGCCTTGAGCTGCCGCCCCTGGAAGGACTTCTTAAATCTGGCGTTTCCGATCCAGGTATCGTCTTTCCTTAAATCCATCGACAAGCTTGGGAAATCCACGTTTCGTGCAAAATTCCGGTTGAGGTTTACCGACAAATTTTCTCCCTTAGCGGTAGCAAAATCTCCATAAAACCCTACAGATCCACGCATAAAAGATGCAGGCACGGTATTGCCATCACCGTCCAGATAGTCCAAGCCACGGGACCAGGAACCTATCAGCCCCATGTCTGCCTTATTCGCTCTCCAACCCAGCTTGGCTTCGCTTCGCCACACCTGCCCATTTTGCTCCCACATGCTGGAAAACCTACCATAAGCCTCTGGTCTTTCGACAAATTCGGGAGTTTCGCTGATAAAATTTAACGTCCCTCCCAATCCTATTCCGTACCTTAGCGCATGTGGCCCTTTGAGTAATTCTACCTTTTGCATGCGGCTTAGGGCTATTTGTGAAGTGGGCGGGTCCATCCGGTTGGGGCAGGCTGCGCTGGCAGCTTGCAATCCGTCCACCACCACGTTTATCTGATCGTATTTGAAGCCCCGCATGACCGGATCAAAACCAAAAGCGCCACTTTTCCGAATGGAAGATATCATCGGGTTTTCATTCAGCAAAGCTCCTGCGTCGTGATGCAATTTGTCCCGGGACGAAAAGATAATTTGCTGATCCTTTTCCTGAGGGCTGCCAATGGCAATGACCGAAACTGGGGAAAGCTCCATCCAATCCGGATTCCAGTTTGCACTACCTGTTTCCCAAAGCCGGTTAAATGCTGCCTCTGTGAGCTCCCAGGAGCCGTATCGGAGGTGTTGCAAACGGAGCCTGCTTTCCTGCTGCAATCGCAGAAAAATCGTTCCGGATGAATCACTGCTCCCTACCTGGTTTCCATAGCTGTAACTTAAGCCTGAAATGGGAGAGCCATCCTCCCCGTCAAAAAAACGGATGGGTTTACCCTCTTGGGCATGGGCAATCGAAAGTACTGCCATCAATAGCATGGCTGGCTGCAATAATAAGACAATTCGTTTCATTACATAAAGATTTCTGGATTTCCCAAAAGGGAAATGAGTGATACATGGACCCGTTGGTTAGGAACTGTAAATGGTAAAGTATTGCGAAAGTAAACAGCAGGCATTTTGAATCGGGTAGCTTTTGTCACCGTGGCCTCGCTCCATGGTAAAAATCATCCATTTGGTACCACTATAGCTATAGTTGCAGCGAAGGTACCTTCTAAAATAGGATCGTTTTGGAACGCACGATTCTACACAACTGCTGTCCACTGTCGACTTAAAACAAGGGATAGGTTATGCCGAACAGCCTCTATTTTCAAAGCTGCCCATACCTGATTTTAGCAAATAAAAGAAATTAAGATTGGGGTGGATGGAAAATCCCCCCGGTAAGAAATCTGGACTTGCCGGGCTCCAGGTAAGCGTGATCTAACTGATCGGCCGATTTCGAAACGAAAGCAGCCTGGAAAGCATAAATGCGAGAAAAAACAAAAACCCAGGAAACAAATTCAGGTATACGAAGGTCCTGAGGCAGTTCGGTATTTGACGCCTTTTCCAACCTTCTCCCCAACTCACAGAAGCCGTGGCAATTCATTTGTGGCTTGTCCAAATTGATACAAAACATTTCTGCAATTGCCTCTCTGTTCCATATAAAATCCAGCTGAATCAAGGACAGGGTCGCACTCTGAACGAGCATCAAGCCTGCCAGCAAAAATGGAAGTGCATATGAAACGATTCGAGCAACCATGATAACCATTGTCAAATTTATGCAATTAATTTATTTACTGCTTACCATTTTTTCTTCTGACCTGATAATTTTTGCCTTCCCTGCCAAATCAACGGTGATTATAGATGCATTAACTTTCCTTCGAAAATAAACGATCAAGCCCATACTGAGAAATAGAGCGAGGATGGAAAACCCATTTACCGTACCAAAAAAATAACGCCAGGATGTCCATCCAGCCCAGGAAGAAGCTACTCGTGCTGCCAAGCTGATTTGAAAAATCCCCCATCCCCACCACAATACCGGATGGAATACGTCTGCTTTGATGCGAAAGACTGCAGGAAAAATGATCGGTGCATGGGCCCATATCATGGAGAAGGTAAATCCAAGAAAAAAGGTATGCAGGTACAGGTCATAATAGAAGGAGTGCCCTTCCATCCAACCCAGAATCCAGCCATTCAGGGCCAACCAAAAATAACCGGTAAGCAATCCAATTCCGATATACCGAAACTGCCCTGACTTTTTAGCTGCAAATCTGGCCATATCAAAGCGAACAAGCCATATGGACAAAATCAATAAAGCAGCACCCAAAACGGTGTTGCCCCATTGGTGAAAGGGAAGCAACAAGCCAAGGCCAAACACTGCCAGACCAGCATAAAAAACATATTTCGCCCAAACAGGAGTAGGTAAAAATTTATTCAGCTCCATCCTTTCTCCCAAAATGGTAAACAACAAAAATGCCATCCACCAGCCGGTTGCCATGGGTACAAAATCTGAATAGATATAGGCAAAATTGCCCAGCATCCAGGCTGCTGCTCCCAAAGCGATGATATAGGTATAGATTTTCGGAACTTTTAAGGTTTGGAAATACATGAGTACAACCAAACCTAAACTGGCAGCAAGTAGTAGAATGGCACCCAGTATTGGCCACCCTCCAAGCAAAAAAAACATGGATAAAGCGCTGGACAAGGGGACAACCAACCCATATTTATTTTTCATGACCATGGCTCTTTCGAGAGAAATCAAGGCCCCCAGAAAACAACCTACCATCAGCAGTCCGTGATGCGCAGCTGCTGCTCCCAGCGGAATGGCCACAAAGCCCAATCGGATCCAACCACCCAAAACTCCTGAAAGCAGGCTAAATACTATAAATGGTAAAATCCAGAAGGCTTGAATCGTTTTCATTTCATGATCATCCAAAAATGATTTCACAACTGCTTGCAGTCTTCAAATGTTCAGGCAGGATCAAGCATAACAAGACGTCTATTTGGTCAGACCCGGTGTCAATTCCTGCAGTTCCATTTTCAAATGATCCAGCTGGTATTTAATTTTCTCCATACCGGAAACCGCATCCATAGCAAAGACTGTTACCAACCCCTGGTAGTAATCGATTCCTTCAAAGAGGTTTTTTCGGAATTTATCCAGGTAGGCTTCCTGTTTTTTATTATTCTCAGTGACTGTTTTACTGATTTCTGTTTTCAGGTGTTGCATGTACAACTGAAGCTCTTTGACAAACACATGGGGCCTTTCGGCATCCAGTTTAAGGCTGACTTTTCCATAGATGTGGTCCACCATTTCTTTCAAACTGAATATCCCTTTAAAATAAGCCAGATTGGGACCCGGACAAATGGTCACTGCCTTAAGGTTCCTCCTGGGCACCTCTCCTCCACTTAAAATAGCAGGGGCACTCAAACCTTCACAGAGGCAATCCTTTTCCAATACCCCATTGATTTCCTCCTCGCTGATTTCTCCTTTTGCACGCTGTTTGATTTTCAAATCCTGGTATTGCCGTGATGCCGTACAAATGGGTTTCTCGGTAAATTCTGTATTAAAAGAAAGAAACTTTTTATAACAAGGACTTCCTGGCCGGCCTTTTTCAATCCGGGATATTCTCTGTTCTTCCGCACTGCTGTTTCTGAGATTATTGAAGGGAATTCCCAAAGGGGAGGCATGACTCAGGTAAAAATCTGATTTTTTTGCTTGCAGAAGTCTTTGTAAGGTGTCTTCATCCACGCTAGTGGCTTCCGGAACCAATAGGAATGGGCTTCCCCAACCGGTTCCATCCAATTGATAATAGTCCATCAGAAATTGGTTTTCTTCAGCATTCCCAATTCCCCCCTGATAGGTGATTTTAGGTTGACTGTTTTCCGGCAATTTCGCTAACCCTTTCTTTTCCAAAGCCTCCTGACACAGGTGAAAAAGGGTATCCCGAAGTTCTTTCCGATCCTCTTTAAAGGCATCCAGGATGGGCCCGGCGAGCAGGCCATCTGTGGCAAAGGCATGCCCTCCACAATTCAAACCCGACTCAATTCTGAATTCAGATACCCAAATCCCCTTCTTCGCTAAAAATTTTCCCTGAATTAATGCAGAACGGTAATCAGACACTTTCAATATCACAGGCTTTTTGATGGCTCCGTTTTCGTCTGGAAAAAATACATCGAATTCCTCCATATAGCTGTACAAGGCGGGATTCATGCCCGCCGAAAATACCACTCCCCCTTCCAGCTTGCTCTTTGCAAAGCCACGCAAAGCAGCTAAGGCATCGGAATATTCCCTGCCCAGTGCTTCTCCTGACTTGGAATAGTTGATTTTGTCAACTTTGGTCATGATGTTGACATCGGTTCTTCCCGGAACCAGGTGTTTTCTTAATTCTTCCTGCAGGTCCAGCCTTTTAAAACCGGCAGCATTCTTCATCATCAGGTAAAGTCTGGCTGCAGGATGATCTTTGGGTAGGAGATCGAAATACTGGTTGATATCCTTATCCAGGACAAAATCCTGACTTTGTAGGTGCCTCATTTCCCTGTTTACCACATATTGCAATAAATTCAGATAGGCTTCCACCCTTTTTGCACGGCTGTCATCATCATCCTCATGTATGGCAATGTAGGGAATGGTCAGTTCACGGCTGTATCGGCGCCGAATGTCCTCCAATAATTGGTCATCCATAATGGAAACTACAGATGAAATACCATATTTGGCTACTTTAATGGGAGAGTCTACTGTAAAACCCAATCCCATTACTGGAATGTGAAAATGATGAACTGATGACATAAGTGATGATTTCTAAAATAACGGACCACAATTGTGGCTATGATTATCCTACAAAGTTATCACCCAACTTTACCGAAAAAGCTATGTAGCATCAGGGATAAAACTGACTTTTGTCATAAAAATGAAGGGGCAAACCAATATGTAAAAGGAGAATTTCACCCGATGCCTGAACGAATTTGGACTGGGGATAATCACACCTTATATTCCCTGAATAAAGCACCCCACGGTTCTCTCATCTTTCTGGAAAGCAATTGATTGGCAGCAAAGTTACCCTTAAACTTTTCATTTACCGGATCCCAGTCCAGGTCCTGCTGGAGCATCATGGCGATATTACCCAGATGAGCAAGGCTGATGGACCGGTGCCCAACCTCAGCCGGTGCTATCGTTTCTTCACCGGAAAAAACACAATCGATAAAATTCCTGTAGTGGTTTTCACTTACATAAAGAGCCGTCTCATCCGGACCAATGCTGGTATCGGCCAGTGTTTCCGGATTAATTTTATGGTCACCCCTGGTAGCCCAGGCAGACCCTTCCGTTCCTTCGAAAGTCACTCCAAAATCCTTGTCACTCTGAATGATCAGCTTGATGCCGCTTTGGTATACACATTCAAAATAAAACCTGACTGCTGTATTCCATACGGGATGATCGGACCAGACCGCCTGGGCATTTTGTATTTTCACTGGTCCGGTATGGTCTGTTCCCATCCCCCACTGGGCAATATCCGGATGATGTCCTCCCCAGTCTGTTACATTTCCTCCGGAGTAATCCATGATCCAGCGGTAATTGACATGTGTCCGGCAGGGACTATAGGGAGCTTCCGGTGCCGGACCCAGCCACATATCGTAGTCAAAATCCTTCGGCACCGGGACGGTTTCGGTTAAATGTCCGGTTTTCCCAAAATCAGGAGTACCTCCGGGAAGTCCGCAAGTAACTGTGTGCAATTCTCCCAATCTCCCGTTTCTGGCCAATTCACAAACCCTTCGGAAATGATGGCTGGACCTTTGCTGGCTGCCGGTCTGGAAAGTAACCCCATATTTCCGTACGGCATCACTCATCGCCCTGCCCTCTTCCACCGTAAGGGACAGGGGCTTTTGACAATAAATGTGCTTCCCTGCAGCGGCTGCCATCATCACAGGAATGGCATGCCAGTGGTCAGGGGTAACCACTTCCACGGCATCAATATCTTTATTTTGCAAAACCTCCCTGAAATCGGTATAGCCAACTGCAGAGCGGTAAGACGTTCCATGTTTATCTGAGTAATACTCATCCACCACTTGTTGTATATATTCCCTTCCCGCTACCTTGCCATTCCAATAACCGGGGCTCTTTTTATTCACATCGCAAATGGCCGTAACCTGCACCCGTTGGTCAGGAAGAAATCCTTGCACATCATTACCCGCCTGATTTCCGGCACCGATAAATGCCATGTTGATCCGGTCGGATGGGGCTGTAAATCCATTTCTCCCCAAGGCCGATGCGGGAATAATGGTGGGGGCTACCAACAGCGAAGAAGCTGCTATGCCTGCTTTTTTCAAAAAAGAACGCCTGTGTTTATTTTCCATGCCTTAAAATACGCTTTTTATCTATTCGGACAAAAAATATATACCTCTGCTAATAAAATCCATTCCCTCAGTCCAACTCCATAACCAACCTGAAACCTATATCAAATCCATTTCCAGGCCATCCGCTAGGGTTTCATAGGTGAACCTGGTGGGATCAGTTGCTTCTTCACTGGCTGTATCAGCTTGGGGTGGCTGCTCCGAACAGGCAGGCAAAACAAGCATTAAAACCAGCATGCCTAAGGCCAATTTCAGCGCATAAGTAAGGCTATTTTGGGGACATATAGGGTTCATGGGCTGGCCGGGCTATGCAATTTCTGAAATAAAATTACTCATTTTGAAACTGATCAGATAATTAAATGGGGATAATATAAGCTGTGTTACCCTGCTTGCTTAGGTAATAAGCCGGGACAGCCTTCTCCTTAATTCAGGTACCACCTGATCCTCAAACCAGGGATTCCTTCGTTGCCACATGGTATTTCTGGGTGATGGATGCACCAGGGGGAAATATTCCGGGAGGTACCTTTCAAAATTCCGAACTGTCTCGGTCAGGTTTTTCCCTTTTTCTTTTCCGAGGTAATGGTTCTGGGCATATTGCCCGATCAATAAGGTCATTTGGATATGTGGCATTTGTTCCAAAAGTGCCGCATGCCAGGTAGGGGCACATTCAGGTCTGGGAGGCAGGTCCCCTCCTTTTCCTTTTCCCGGATAGCAAAACCCCATGGGCACAATACCAAAAATCTCAGGGTCGTAGAAAAGACCGGCATCCACACCCATCCAGCGCCTTAATTCCCGGCCGCTGGCATCATTCCAGGGGATGCCTGTGGCATGCACCCGGGTGCCGGGAGCCTGCCCGATGATCAGTACTTTGCTATTTTTGCTGGCCACCAGTACCGGATTGGGACCCAATGGAAGGTGGGGCTCACAGAGGGTGCATCCTTTTATGGTTTCCAATAGCGCTTTCATGATAGCCCAAATGTAAGGATATCTCCTTTGGAAGAAAACTTACTTCTTTCCCTGTCGGAAAAAAGATTGAGGAGCAATTAATCAATTGAACACTTGTTAATTACGTGATAGCTTATTAGATAAGTTCAAAAAAATGGAATCATGAATGCTACGCAAAAGCTCGCCCTCTTCATTCCATGTATGGTTGCACTATCCTGCCCGCATGAAATTTACAAAGTTGAAATAACAGAAATAGAATAAGCAAATCATGCGTGACTCGCTTATCTGGAAAGTCATCTGGAAAAGCACCTATTGGCCTGAAACCCGATTAACCTGCCTTTTTCTGCCCATTATAGCGCCATGTCATAACCGCCAAACCTTCTCAGGTTATAGGTGACCGTAAGCATAAAGAATTGTCGCAACACCTGGGTTCGAACGTCCTCCACATACACATCAGTCACGTTTCGGTCGATGCTTACGTTCTGGTTCAGCAGGTCAAAGATCGTCAATTTGATTTCTGTTTTGTTGCTGGGCGGGATTCGGTATCCCAAATCCAGGTTCACCAGCATGATGCTCCTGTCAAAGCCCTCTCCCAGCCCGGAATATACCTGGTGATTGACACTGCCTCCCATAAACACCCCTCCCAGGAAGTTCCAAAACAGATCAGCCCGTGTACGGTGGGTATAATAATTGTTTTCCAGGTCTTCCTGCAGACTGCTCCTCACGGTATTAAAACTCCCTCTGCTGGAAAGGTTAAAGTCGATCCTGTCGTTGATATTACTGCTCAGGTTGATCCCCTGACTAAAGGTCGAGTTGGTGTTAAAGTTTTCCTGCCCATTGATGATCCCCGGCCTGTTTCGAACGGTGTAGGAAGAATTGATATTCAGGTTGCTTTTCATGAATTTCAGCGGAAATCCATAACTGCCGTACAGCCTGAATACGTAATAATTGTCCAGGTTTACCGGCCGGGTATACTGACCGCCCTGGTTGAGCAAGACATCCTTTTGAATCAGGGTATCCTTTGCAGCGACAAAGGTTTCGTTTCCGATGTAGTTATTGCGGATATTGCCATACAGGAAAAACATCAGGGAACGGTTGGTTTCCGGATTGATCTTCCGGAATCGGGTAAACAGCCGATGGCTGTACTCTTGCACCAAATCCGGATTACCATTGGAAATTTGAAGGGGGTTGGCATTGCTGATCACATCCTGCAACTGCCGGATAGAAGGCGCATCGGTATCCGTATTGTAATCCACACGCATGTTACTGAATTCTCCCAGTTGGTAATTGACCACTACTCTTGGCAGCACATTGGAAAAGCTTCTTTGGGTGTTTTCAAAGCCTGGGAATAGGCGATCACTGTCTATGTTTGCGGATTCGTAACTGACTGTACTGTATACAGAGAGTTTTTCGGATTTATAACTGTAACCGAGCCTGCCCCTATGGGTCATGTATTGATTTTCGAAGCGATTGGTCAGGGCACTGTCCAGCCGGACAAAGTCCGTTTCAGCTTCCTGAATTTCCACCTCCTGATCGGTATCGGAGGCATTGTTGGACAGCCTATATCCTATTCTCAACCGGGACCGCTCACTAATCGGTTCAAAATAACTTACCCCTGTACTGTAATAAAAACTAGAGTACAGGTTATTTCTGAATTGGATCAGGGAATCTACATTGCTGGTCTGAAAATTTTCGTTCACGGCTACCATGTCTGACCGGCTGTCGCTATCATAGGTACTGGTATAGATATAGGTAGACAATGCCCTTCCCTCCTTGGTAAAATTATACCTGTAATTCAGGGAATTCCTGAAATTCAATGATTGGCGCTCTGAAGTGGTGGTATTGTTGTTGCTGCTGATAGGGGTGTTGGCATCAAAAAGGTTAAAGGCATCCCTGATATTGGTTGACTTCCGATAGTCCAAACCTATTCTGGGACGGAGAATAAGTGCATGGCGTTCATTGATATTATAATCCACTCGGGCACTCATGCGGTGACTTTGCGTGCGTGTCTGATTGTTTCTGTCTTCCTGATAAATCTGAAGGCTATCATTGGGCAGGATATATTCCCTGGAAGAAGACCTGTTCAATACATTATCCCGGTCGTTAAACAGGTAATTACCGGTTACTTTAAGTTTTTCGTCCTGGTATTCATCAGAAAAGTTTACACCAACCGCATTGGTATTGGTGATTCCCGGCAATTCGCCCACGGCCAGTTCGTTGCCGCCTCTGCGACTGTCATCTCCCTCGATATTTCCCAATTCATCCTCCCCGAAGTTCTGCTGGTTGATATTGTTGCTCAATCCAAGTATGGATAAGCGCTGGGCCTCATTGAAAAAGTTCATGTTGCCACCGGCAATGTAATTGTTATCCGTACCGTATCCCCCATAAAACTTTCCAAACCTACCGGCCCGCATATCCGGTTTGGTGATGATATTGATGGTTTTTGTGGTTTCTCCGTCGTCAAATCCGGTCAACCTGGCCTCATCACTTTTCTGATCCAGAAATTCGATCTTCAGCACCACCTGTGCCGGAAGGTTCTTTAAAGCGGCAGCCGGATTGTCTCCGAAAAAAGGCCTGCCATCTACCAGCACTTCCATCACTTCTTCTCCCTGCACTTCTATTACACCGTTTTGAATCACCACACCCGGCATTTTCCGTACCAGCTCATCCGCATCTGCCTGAGGCCGGGTTTTGAAGGCATTGGCATTGAAAGCGACCGTATCGCCCCTCACTTCTCCCGTAAGCGCATCGGCAGAAAGCTCAAAAGCTTCCATTTCCTGCCCATCACTTACCAGTTCGAATGTACCCAAATCGTTTCCCTGGGGAGCGGTCCTATTTTCTTGCAGGGTTTGGTACCCGATAAAGGATACTTCCACCAAAAACTCATTTTTTTCCGGCTTTTTGATTTCGAATTTACCATCAAAGTCGGTATAGGTAGAACTCAGGGTTTCACCTTGACCATCCTTCAGGAAAACATAGGCACCAAAGAGGGGCTCCTTCGTTTGACTGTCGATGATGGTCCCGGAATAGGTTTGCTGCCCAAAAAGTGCAACTGAGTTAAAAAAAAGAACGGCTACTGTTAAAAACGGTAAATGGAATTTCATGAATGTGGTATTATCAGAATGGTATGGATGCAATCGAAATATATTTTGGAAAAATGGTGACAAATCATATCCCAACCAAATCCAATTATGTTAAAGTAAAAATGATAGGTTTATGTGGTCAATTAAGCCTTTGGCACTAAATCTGGTTTCAGGAAAGAAATAACCCAAAAAAGCAAGCTTTTTTTTATAAAGGAAGTCTACCTAAGGGGACTATCATGACCAAAGGTGCATGGCAAAATTAAAATTTGCTTCTGAAAATAAGGCTTTTGAAAGTGATTGGGGAAAATTCTTATACATGGGGTTTGCATTAAAAAAAAAGTCCTGCTACATTTGTGACACCTTTGCGAGAGGGGATAAGTTTGGCCGATGGTGTAACTGGCAACACGTCTGGTTTTGGTCCAGAAGAGTCCAGGTTCGAGCCCTGGTCGGCCAACGATTTACCGGCCCAATTTAGGAGAAATCCCAAGTTGGGCCGGTTCTTTTTTGCAGTTTTTGTACTCATGGATTCATTTAAAGGCCGTTCTTTGGAGTGCTTACGAATCTTCATTACTATTCGAAATTGGTGTTGGCACATTTTTGCGACAATGTTTTTATGCTATGGTATCCCTATCATTAAAGGTAATCCCCTATCGCCAATCAAGAAGGACTGGTTCTACCATGAATAAAATTGGATGGCAGCTCGCAAAGCAATACTTTTGTCTGCTGTAGTTCAAAGATTAATTACCATTTGGCCCATTTATGGAAAGCCTGGAATACTATATCAAGGAATACTTTGGCGTTCTTAAACAGGATGAACTAAAAGTAGTATGCGATAAGTTTAAAGCGCAAATTCTACCCAAGGGTGCCTTTCTGATGAGGCAGGGACAGCCGGCCCATCAGCTTTCCTTTATCAAATCAGGTATGGTTCGCCTCTATACCCAGGATGATGGCAAAGAAATCACCCAATGGATTTCCACCCCGGGATATTTTGTCACCGAGATCTCAAGTTTTATGTTCGGAGGCAGTTCCCGTTGGAATATGCAGGCACTTACTGATGTGGACCTGTTCAGTATCGATAGGACTGATTATCAAAAAATACTAAAAGAAGTACCCCAATGGCATGAGTTTGAGAAGTTATTCATCATCAAGTGTTTCACCATACTTGAAAACCGGGTTTACAATCATCTTTCTAAATCTGCCGAAGAGCGGTATCAGGATTTTTTCAAGCAAAACCCATCTCTTTTCAACCAGGTCCCCTTACAATACATTGCTTCCATGCTGGGAATGAGTCCGGAAACCTTTAGCCGCATACGAAACAAACAACTTTCATAATTTCTTGATTTTTGTCAAGAGAAAGCAAGCAATAGCACCCTACCTTTGGTCTATAATCAATTGAAAATCACAAAAGATAAAGGACCATGAAAAAGGAAATCAAAACCCAGATCCGGATCAATGCAAGCCCGGAAAAAGTCTGGCAAGTATTGACAGATTTTGAGAATCATTCACATTGGAACCCCTTTGTACGTTCTATTACCGGGGAGGTAAAAAAAGGAAACAATATTAAAGTTGTTCTGGGCCCGCAAGGCACCAAGCCCATGACGTTTAAACCTACTGTTTTGGAATTTGATCAAGACCGTGAATTTCGCTGGTTAGGGCATGTTTTGTTCCCGGGTATTTTCGATGGTGAACATATTTTCCAACTTTTGGCAAATGAAGATGGCAGCACCACTTTTATTCACAGCGAAAAGTTCAAAGGAATATTAGTAGGTTTGATGGCCCAAAAACTTGATACAGAGATCAAAGCAGGGTTTGAAGATATGAACCTGGCACTGAAAGAACAAGTGGAGGAAATGGGGGTAGAGGTTTGATTTTCCTGCCCCAAAATGTCCCTTGGAAGGTACAGGAATTTTCCACATCCCGTGACTGGATAAACATCCCCATCACCTTCATCTGAAACGGGCTTGCTTATCCAAGCTATTTCCGGGACAAAAAATGCTGCGGAAGGACACACGAAGGTTGGCTATCTGCCACCCGTCACTTTGGCCCCTCTGCTGCCGATTGGATAAAGAAGCTTCCATGCTCAGGTGACAGGAGTTCTTGCGTGGGAATTCCGGCAAGAAACCCATTCTGCTGCAACCAATCTTTGGTTTTTTTACGTTCCTTCCCCTCAAATTGTGTCGCAAGCTGATAAAACAAAAACGTACGCTCGTGCCTCCCCATGCCAGCCTCGATGATCGGTAGGTAATGTGAAAGGTTTTTATCCATCATGAAGAAAAACAACTGGAAACCCAATCGAAGGTAGGCATCAAAGGCCGTCCCGGTAGGTACTGTCCGGATAAGGAAAGCCATCTCATCTTTAGTCAGTGGGCTGCTGGTCAGCAAGCGCAGGTTCGCTGCTTCACCGATAGGCGCCAAACCGAAGGGGCGTGCCTGCCAGGCATACCCGTTTTCGGAATAAAACTGCTTTTCTTTCGAAAGATCCATCGTTTGCCTCCACCCTCTTTCCTCGTCATCCACCCAATGAATCAGGTCCTCAAAAAAGCAAACGAAGGCTTTTTCGATAGCTACTCTTTTATTTCCGAAATGACCGCTTTTCTGCTGGTCAGGACGGTTGATGATAGGGGTATAGCGGACAGAATCACGAACCATACACCAGTGGTCCAGCATCCGAAAAAATGTCTGGCAGATAACATCGCCATCCATTTGCATCACCTGATTGGCCAGCGTTTCGATTCTGATCCGTAGTTCACCGGTAGAAAACCGAATTTCCTTCCGGTTATCCCGGATCTCTTGCTGCTGAAAAAGCATCTGCCAGCGCTGCCCCAGAAAGGCCACGTACACAAACAGTACGCCGGAAAGGGAGGCCAGTACCACCGATACTCCATTGACATATTCGGGCATACTTTGGGGGAAAAAACGCTGTACCGTCTCCGGCTTGATCACTGAAAGCAGGTAAAACGAAACGGCCGCCACGTCCAGTAAAATGGCGATCGCCAAAAGACCGTTCATCCTCCATTTTAACCATCGCATCGAATGCTTAATATCCTGATCAAGCTCCACCTGTAGACTTTTTGACAAGGTAGGTAAAATCCAGGCATTAGTGGGAGAAAAAATTAGCCGGAGATTCGCCTTTAGCGCCGTTTAGGTTTTGGAGATGGGATGATTGGAGATTAAGGGAAGTTGAATTAGATTCGCGTTCGGCTTTGCTTAGGGTTTGATGATAGGGAGTTGATTAAGCTTGATGGCCCTCCACGTTTAGCGCAAGAACTGATCAAAGTTCTATCTATAATGGCCACCAGGTGGCATTTCTATCACTCACTTGTCTGGGATGTTTTCCTCGCTAAAATCACATAATCCCTTCGGGATTTAATTTATCGGTTGATCATTTTTTTTCTATAATCTTATCATCCCTTCGGGATTGGGTAAGTCACTTCTTTGGGGCTTCTGTCTGGATACGGGCAAATCATTCGTTCTATATTCTTGCCATCGCTTCCGGTTTTGGTAGTCACCATCCAACTTTTTGCAGGCTACTGATGAAGATAAATCCTTGCTTTACGCTCCAGGCCATTTCCATTAATCCCGAAGGAATGCAGAGATTATAACTAATGGAAGCCTATCGATACCAATTCCCACTTGACAAGGGGGCAAGGGGGATTTAATTACGTACCTATCTATAAATCAGTCATTTGAATATTAGAAACCTTCGAAAAAATCCCCCACTCCCATTTTAAAAGAGGAATTTCGTTTACCTTGAGATTTTTAAATACGTAAATACTTCCACGCTGTCGCAAACGATAGGCACTGCTTACCGTTTTCAATTCAGCATAGGAATACACTTCTAATACCCCGCTGCCTGTCCGTCCTTCCTGGATTCTGAAGCCCCGTAATACACCCCATTTTTACGCATAATGGCCTGATACCCGCCAAAGATACCCTTTCCCATTCGCAGGGTATGGCCTTTGTCCATCAAGTCACGGATCACTTCGTAATCGAACCCTGACTCAAGAAAGGTGCCGCCGCTACTGAGGTTTTCGTCCCGATGATAAATTCGGGGCGCATCTCCTGCTTCCTGCAGGTTCATCTTAAAATCGATGATATTCATGATGATCTGCGCATGTCCCTGCGTTTGCATATCGCCGCCCATCAGACCAAAACTCATAAAGGGTTTATTATCCTTGGTTACAAAGGCCGGAATGATGGTATGAAAAGGCCGCTTACCGGGCGCATAGTTATTGATATGCCCTTCTTCCAAAATAAATCCGGCACCCCTGTTTTGCAGTACAAAGCCCAATCCGGCCGGAACCACTCGGGAACCAAATAGCGCCGAATTGCTTTGAATCAGGGAGACCATATTGCCATCCCCATCCGCAACTGTCAGGTAGATCGTGTGGTCACCTGATGTTAATCCTTCTTCAAACGTTCCTGCCCTTTCGGGATCAATCAGTTTTCTGCGTTCTGCTGCATATTCCTCCGATAATAACCGCTTCAGGGGAATCGTGCCGAAATTGGGGTCTCCATAGTAGGTGGTCATATCCGCATAGGCCAACTTTTTGGCTTCTAAAAAGGTATGGATATGGGCGGCACTGCCATAGCCCATGCTGGCCAGGTCGAATCCTTTGATGATATTCAGCATCTGAAGGGCCGCCATTCCCTGACCGTTGGGTGGCATTTCCCAAATATCGTAACCACGATAGTTGATCGATACCGGATCAACCCACTCGGGCTCGTTGTTTGCCAGATCTGCTGTGCTGAGGTAGCCACCTTCCGCTTGTACCTGATCGGCGATGGTTTGGGCGACTTTTCCCGTGTAAAACCCGTCCCTTCCCTCGTTAGCGATGATTTCCAGGGTATTTGCCAGTTCCGGATTTGAAAATAGCTCCCCTAAACGCGGAAGCCTGCCTTCATCCGTAAAGTAGGTTGCCTCAAAGGATGGATTGTCCCGCCCCAAATTGACAGTTGAAAAATTATCCGATACCTCGGAAGAAACGGGGATACCTTCCCGGGCGTAATTGATAGTAGGCTCAAGCAAATCGCTAAACGCCAACTGTCCAAATTTTTCGTGCAAGGCAAACCAACCTCCCACAGCACCGGGAGTTGTAACAGACAGCGGACCTGTAGTACGGCTTTTACCCGCTTCGACCTCGGCTTTAAATTTGTCTACCGTTAGGCTGCCCGGTGATTTTCCGCTGGCATTGAGACCATACAATTGCTGGGTTTTCTCATCCCAGACAATGGCAAATAAATCTCCACCGATGCCATTGTTTCCAGGATCGGCAAATCCCAAAAAAGCATTCGCCGCGATGGCTGCATCCACGGCACTCCCTCCGCGCTTGAGGATGTCGATGGCAATCTGGGTGGCCAGCGGATGATTGGTGGCCGCCATTCCATTCCGGGCCAATACTTCAGACCGGGTGGCAAAGGCCTTGCCCGACAACCTGTCCTGGGCTTGCGATAAGTGGAGCGATGTCAGTAGTAAGAATAGTGAAAAGAGCGCTTTCATTTTGTTTGGTATTTAGTGGTACGGGTTAAAGGGTCTGCAACAGGACCTTGATTTCCTCATCTGGCGAAACTAGCCCTTCCGGCTCTAGTAAATCCGTTATTCGGACCAATGGAATGGAACTGCCCGCAAATGCCCCCATCGCTTCTCTAATCGAATCGAAAAGGGTACAAAGGATTCATTTGGCATTTCCGGAGATTAAGCTATGAAAAAAAAGCCAAATCGTCACGGAAAAAAACGTGAAAGTCTTTCTTATTGCACCAAGCTGAGCGGGGCAATGAACAACTGATGCATGATTTGAGGATGTGGTGATGCCGTCACTGCGAGGGTGCAAACGGAGTCCAGTCGAATGGTCGTAATCGCCCCGGCACCTGCGGCAGTCTGTCGGTGTGCGAATCCATCATTCGTTTTTGGAGGGCATTCCACGGAGGACTTCCGGTTTCGCTTCGGATCAGATTGCTTCGCTGCGCTCGCAATGACGGTGGTTGATGATTTTCAACTGTTATTCACTATTTATATTTGAACTTAAATTTTCATAAAATAGGTTATATTAGCATATATTTTTATGCGTATAAACACCAAAAATTATGAGAACTACCTTGGAAATACCCGAAAAGCTGATTAAAGAAGCGATGGAGCTTACAGGCGCTAAAACGAAAAGCCAGTTAATAAAAGAGGCATTGGAAGACCAAATAGCACGCATAAAAAGAAAACGATTGATCGCCTACAAAGGAACCATTGATCTGGAAATTGACTTGGATGACCTTAGAAAGCGATAGGATGTCTGGTCACAGGGTTTTGGTCGATAGTTCGGTTTGGATTGACTATTTCAAGTCTGGAAATATCCCCATTCTCGACCGGATGATCACAGAGGATTTGGTATGTATCAACGAGTTAATTTTGACGGAGTTATCGCCTTTTTTGGAACATAAAGGCAGGTATGACATCCTGGAAAACCTTCTTGAATTAGAAATGATTCCCCTGTCCATTGATTGGCAACTCATCCAAAAATACCAACTTTTGAATCTTCAAAAAGGTGTCAATAAGGTCGGTATTCCTGATTTGATCATTCTGCAACAAGTAATTCATCAAAGGATATCCCTTTTCAGTTTTGACAAGCATTTTAAATTAATGCAGGATTATTTAAACTTTGAACTGATAGCATAAGGGAGCATGAGGATGCATATAAAAATAATTCAAACAATGCATTCACTTTTGATTATTCAGAATAATCTCTAGCCCTTCACCCCCATGCTTCTTTCCTTTAAAAGGCGGATATTGGAATAATCGGGCATCGGAATAAAGGTCGGCAAGAAAAAGAGGGACGACCCTTAGGCCCCGCTCAGCGTGAACCAAATTAACCTTTCACCTTTGCGCCCTCTGTGGCTCATTGTGTCCTCTGTGACAAATATTTATTGCACTGCCTCGGATTTTTGCGTCACCTCCTACTCCACCACTTCCTCCCTATCCACCCATTCCCCGTTGAGCATGACTTTTTTGATGGCATACATGGCTTTGATATCCACGGAGGGGTCGCCTTCCACCAGGATCAGGTCGGCTAGCTTGCCGGGCTCAATACTGCCCAGACGGTCCTGGGTACGGAAATAACGGGCGTTATAAAGGGTACTGCTGGAAATGGCCTCCAGCGGCGTCATACCGGCAGCAACCAATAGCTCCATCTCCCGCTGGTAGGCAAGGCCGGGTTGGGCGTATTTACCGGAATTGTGGGAACCAGTAACCACCGTGACTCCTGCCTGATGCGCCATGCCGACGAAATCAAGCATGTTTTGGAAGGCCTTTGCCTGGTACTCCTCGTCACCAACCTGCCTTTCAAAGGTGGTCAGGGTGGGTGACAATACCACCTTATTTTTCACCGCCAGGGCAAGCACCTCTTTCACCCGGTCAGCGGACAAATCTATCTTCGACCACAGGCGGTACCTGCCTTCCCTTCTGTAATTATTATCTGCCTGAACGCCTTCCCTGAATGCTTTCGCGTCTTCTGGATCGGCCAGGGAGGTACCGAAGGAGGTGATGTGTTCGATGCCCTGAAGCCCTGCCATCATGGCATCATCGGCATCTACCAGCTCCAAATGCGCTACTACGGGTATGTGGTAGAAATCAGCCGTCTGGATCACCGTCTCGAAATACTTTAGCGGAAGCCTGAAATAAATTTTAATACCAGATCCTCCCTGCTTCACATAGTCCTTTATCAGCGTTTGGATATGATCCTTACTTCTTATCAGGGCAGCCTGATCCAGGTAGACCCCCGGATAGCCGTCCAGATGGGCTCCTGTCAGGTACACCCGGGGCATTTTGGCCTGGGCAAAGTGGAGCGACTGGTAAAACCGAAAGGGGTGTCCCGGATCCCTGACAGTCGTCACCCCATTGGTAAGAATGGCATGTAATGCCTTGTTGTTGTTTACATTATGTAAATGGGAATCCATCAGACCCGGCAGCAGGCTCATTCCGGTACCATCCATTATTTCAGCTCCTTCCGGAATGGCTACCTGTTCTTCAGTACCTGCTTCCCATATGCGATTGCCTTTGATCAGCACGACTGCCTTCTCCACTGGCGGCCCTCCAAGCCCATCTATCAGGCGCACATTTACGATGGCACTGACCTGATCATTTGAAGGCCCATCAGGTGGGTTTACCTCCAAAAGGGAGGGGTTTTGCGCAACAGCCAGCTGGGTAAGGCCTAAAAAATTAAGTATCAGCAAAAAAACAAAACTGTTCGATAATTTCACCATTTTCTTTGGTTTCACATTCATTTGATAACTGGTTATGTTGGATCTTCTAAATGTATTCATCCTTTTCGAACAAAACAAGCAAGGGGAAGGGGGGCTCGACCCGAAATGGAGATCGGTCCCCGTATTTATTCCATAGCGTCCTTCGTTAAGCCACCGGTTCGAAACAAAATGCTCACCTGACCTTTAACCAAGTGTTTTCGGTCACATTACTCGTCTCCCGAGGGTCCACCTCATACAAGGTAGCACGCTCATTTACCCCGGTATACATGCCATTTAAAAAATGACAGTTGGCTACTTTTGCCTGTATCCTTACCAGGGATTGGCCATTTCCCATGATGTTCATGGCCTGAATGGTATGAATTTTACCCGGTAGCGATTCTTCTCCATAGCCCCTCCCTCCAATCAGCAGGGCTTCATATCGCTCCTCCATGGCCCTAAAAATGACACCACTAATGTAGATATGATGGATTCCTGCCCGGTCGCTGCCCCGTATCGCAACCGCGCGGTACCGGTTTTCACAGGAGATATTCGTAATCACCACTTGCTCGATATCATCTTCCGGTCCGTACCAGCGACTGGCTGTTACCATACTCCCGTTGATATCTCCATTTTGCTTGGGAATATCGGGGGCGGTATCCAAATTAGAAAGCGCTATAAAATCATCCCCTGTTACACCGGAGACATGATCGATCCGAACGTTTTTACAACCCTGTCTCAGGTTAATCCCATCCTTATTCGCCGTCATCAATTGCTCCCCATCCACGGTCACAAACTCTTCGTTGAAAATAGTCACATCGGATAGGTCTATTCCCACCGTTCGCTCAAAACTAATGGTCCAGCCATGGGCATTTTCAAAACGAACATTTTTTAGATTGAAGTCCCGGACGTATCCGATCAACACCATGATATTCCGCCAGTCGCCCGTTTGCTTCAAACCAGGTTTTCCGGCATCACTTCCATAACTTACCCGCCAATTTCCCTTTTCCTGCTCTGCTTGTGGATTCAGGCTAAGCGTCCTGGCACCGTCACCCGTTGCCCGGGGATTGACCGCCCCTTTGAGTACCGCATTTCCAATTCCGTAAATTCGTATATTTTCGTTCCAGACCGGGTCAGTAATGCCTTCCCCTACATTGTCCGAACGGAACAGGTTGTCCCTGCTTGTATCAGAGAGTTGCAAGGTGCAATTGTCCAATATCAGCGTCATATTGCTGGGCAACAACAGCGCACTATCAATCATCCATATGGCCGTTCCATTGGCATTTTCCTTCGGAATGCGTACCACTTGGACACGTTCCTTCGCGGCTTCTATCGCCTGGATAATGCGCTCGGTATCCGTTCCTTCAAATGCATTGGGGGTTACTGTTTGGGGTATCCCAATTCCTCCACTGCCAATAGCAAGGTTTTGGAACCCAAAAAGAAAAAACGCCAGGCCGCAATACATTACCCAACGAAAAGAGTTTCTCGTCAACATAGGGAGGTACTTTTCAACAGAATAAAATTAAGTTAGCTCATACGATCGTTCCGCAAATAATGCGAACCTATACCGGATTTCCGTAAAGGAGGTATTTCTACAAGTAATCGAAAAATAGCCATCTTTGACGGATAATAAAAATCAGCAATTGTCGGATAGAAAAAACAAGGATCCGTAAAAGGGCAGGAACAAATGAAAAAAGCAGATGAATCCGGAAACGCAGGTTTCTCCACAGAAATCTTCCCTTTTTTTTCTGGAAATGAGTACTTTCGGTACAATCTATGTTAATACGTAAACTGTTTTTATCGTTAATTTTATGTCCGAAAATAAACCGGCTGTTTGGCCCTATATTCTTTCCAGTATTTTTTTTGGAACCCTGATCGCTCTTTATTTCCTAAACGACTCGGTTCGGGAATTTTTTTCAGAGGCCTGGGAGGTGCTTCGCAGCAATGATGAGGAGAGAATATCCAATTGGGTGGAGCAATTTGATTTTTGGGGGCCGCTGCTCATCGTGGCTGCCATGACTTTGCAGATGTTTCTGTTTGTGGTTCCCTCCTTTCTATTAATGGTCGTAACGGTAGTTGCCTACGGACCCTGGGCCGGGGCAGGGATCATCCTGGTGGCGATATTCACGGCTTCCTCCATCGGTTATGGAATAGGAGTTAAATTCGGCACGCCAGTAATCGATCAAATCCTTGGCCAAAAAACAGAAAAGAAAATATCCGAATTTCTGGAAGACTATGGCTTTTGGGCCGTCATTGTAACCCGGGTTTCCCCCTTCCTATCCAACGATGCCATCAGCATCATTGCGGGAATGTTGCGCATGGGCTACTGGAAATTTATCGGCAGCACCATGTTGGGAATAGCCCCGCTTACGGCTGTCACCGCCTTTCTGGGGGAAAATACGGATCGGCTGAAAGGCGGCTTGGTATGGGTTGGAGCGGTCAGTCTGGTTGGTTTTATTGCCTATGTCTGGTGGGACCGAAAGCGGAAACACAAGAAATAACGGTAAATTAACTTCCTCCAGCTCTCTGATATGGGAAAGAAAGGGTTGGCAAAACCTGAATACCAATCTGCTGAAGCAGGGTATAGGCAGAAAGTAAAAAATATTTCATTCGCACAAAGCAACGACAAATAAAGTCACCACGAATCAACAACTCTTTAGTGGCATATTGATCCTCTGCCCGTATCGGATTAACTGCCTACCATTGGCCCCTAACAAATTGAGGGGATGCATCTCCTTTATGGTTAAATGATTATCCCCCATTTCACAGGCAAAAGAAGCCAGAGGCAGAACCAGTGAACAAATCTTTCAGGCCACTCCCTTCTCCACTTTTACCTCTTTTACTTAATTAAAAAGTTATAGTTTCAAAAAAATCAGTCAAAAATTAAATTAAAAGTCTCTTTAGATAAACAAAATAGACCTTAAAGGTGTTTGATCTTTTTTAAAAAAAAATTATTTTTAAAAAATAATTATTCACAAAAACGATTATTTTAATACTTAAAAAGGGTTAATGTTTAAATTAAAGAACTTCCTACATGATTATTAAATTTTTACAGTTTTATCTAATCCATATCATTTCATTCCTCGTACTAACAACATCAAATACCTTACTAGCTCAAAGATTTGAAATCCTTCCACCGGTAACGGACTCAACTCCAGGTATCGGCACGTATTCCGTTCCCACATCCACCAGCCTGCAATCTGGTGAATATGTAGACGAGATTGTGCTGACCATAATTATCGTAGGAGGGGGTGGTGGAGGCGGAAGAGGACAAGGAGCAGGAGGCGGAGGAGGAGGCCAGGTAAAGACTTTTACCATTGATACCTCTCCTGAAAATTCATTTAACTATACGGTTGGTGCTGGTGGAACCGGTAGTATTACTGACGGTGTTGGTGGTAGCCCCGGAACACCTACACGTTTTGATACACATACCGCAAACCCCGGTCTAGGTGGTGAAGGTGGAAATGGCGGACGCGGACAGCAATCAGGCATGGGAAGACCAGGGGGAGCCGGAGCTAGTGCTGGTGGTAACAGGAGAGCAGGTGGCGGTGGTGGTGGAGCTTCTGGCAATGGATCTAATGGGACTGTAAGTAACCGTGGTCAGCCCAGAGCTAACGGAGGGAATGGAGGAGCCGGATTACTAGGATATGGTGGGGGTGGCGGAGGATCTGCCAGCTCTAGCCGGTTCCAAACCCAAGGTTCTGGAGTAGATGGTGGTACAAATGGCGCTACAGGAACGGCAACAAATGCCACAAACGGCGGCGGTGGAGGTGGTGGTGGTACCGGAGGTGGGAACGGCGGAAATGGACTGGTAATCATCTCTGCTACCCTCATCATACTTCCTGTAGAATATTCCTACATCAATGCATCCTTTGATGAAAAAACGCGCATTGGTACTATTACATGGGGTACTTTTAAGGAATGGGAAAACTCACACTTCGAAGTAGAGCGTGCGCTTAATAATATAAAGCATTTTGAAAAAATTGGGAAAGTAGAGAGTGTAGGTTATTCCGATCTTCTCACTGATTACAGCTTTTCTGATGATAATCTCCCTCTTTTTGACTGCATGGCCTATTACAGATTAAAGCAGGTAGACTTTTCTGGCGCTTATACCTACAGTAAAACGGTGGGAATAAAGATTTCACAGGTCGGGATAACAAATGGCGTGTGGCGCGCTTACCCCAATCCGACGCTAGGGAAACATCTAAAAATTTCTTTGGTTAATAAAACTCAGTATACCGATGAACAAATCACCTTTCGAATTATCCATCCAGAGCTGATCACTCCAGCAATCAGGGTCAATTCCGAAAACGAAATGAATGAGCAACTGGCAAGCCTTATCTCAAAAATTCCTGGTGGACTAATGGTTATAGAAATCCAATGGGGTCAGAAAGTAGAGTACCTAAAGGTGATAAAGGAATAATTCTACATGCTGCTTTGGAAGATTAATCATTAACAAGTTAATGAAGTAAGTAAAAAATCATTGATGATGCAGATGCTTTTAAAATGAAAAAAGGCACTTACAAGATTGCTCTTATAAGTGCCTGATAATCAAGAGCCTCCTGTCGGGATCGAACCAACGACCTACTGATTACAAGTCAGTTGCTCTACCAGCTGAGCTAAGGAGGCTTTTATAGGATGCTCACATGCAAGGAAAAGCGAATATGAATGATGGCTTTCCCCAAATGCGAGTGCAAATATAATTTTATACCATTAGTAATTCAAAATTTCACCCAATAATTTTAAAAAAAATACTTACTTTACTCTGCATGAGTAAATTAAAATTCCCGGATGATGGACAGCTTTTTCTTCAACTTATCCACTTCCTGCTCTGCTTTGTCAATTTTTTCCTCGAACTGGTCTTTCAATTTATCGGCCGTTTTCGAGGAAGCAAAAAACTCCAGGTTGTTTCGCCAAAGGGTGATGTTGTTTTCAAGATCAGAAATTTGCTTCCTAATGCCATGCTCTTTCTTATTCAGCACCTTGTTGCTATTGGGATCCGCCTGCAGCTTGTTCAGGTTTAGCCTGAAAAGGAAATCATCTTTGCTTTCTCCTTCCAGATCCAATTGGCTGAGATAGGTATTTACAGCATCATTGAATTTAGCGGATATATCCTTCATGTTTTTCCTGGGCACAAAACCTATCTCGTTGTACTGCTGGATCAGGGCTTCCAGATTTTCGGGGCTGCTGCCCTCCTTATCCGCTGCTTCTGCTGTTATCTGCGCACAAACCGCTTCCTTAGCCGCCAGGTTTTCTTCAAAGGCTTTGTTGGTCTCCTTATTGGCACTTCGACGGTTATCGAAAAACGTGTCACAGGCCTTTTTGAACCTCCCATACAAACTGTCTCTGAATTTTTCCGGCAGAGGCCCCAGCTCTTTCCACTCTTTTTGTAATTGGATCAGGTGATTGGAAGTTTCCTTCCAGTCTGTGCTTTCCAGGTGTGATTCCGCATCTGCAATCAGCTTTTCAGCCTTTTCCTTGTTCTGATGCCTGACCTCATCAAGTTCTTTGAAAAACTGGTTTTTATGTTGAAAAAACTGTTTGAAAAGCCCCCAGAATGTTTTGTTGATTTCCTTTCCGGATTCTCTGGGCACCGGGCCGATGGCTTCCCATTCCTTTTGAATAGCCAGTATTTCTTTGGTTTTGGTATTCCAATCCCGGATTTTTTCTGCCTTAAATGCTTTAAAGGCATCCAGCTTCTCTATCAATTTTACTTTTAAATCCTGGTTGGCTTTAAAAACCTCCTTTTGGCTATCGTAATACGCTTTTCTTTTGTTATAGATGGCATCCGAGGCTCCTTTGAATCGCTGCCATAAGGCCTCCTGCTCCTCTCTGGGAACGGGGCCTATGTGTTTAAAATCTTCATGCAGGTCATTGAGTGATTTGATGGCTTCTTTGATATCTTCCTGCTCCGACAGGGCTTCGGCTTTCTCACATAGCTCCAGTTTACTTTCCAGGTTCTTCTTCCGGTCCAGTTCTTTCAGCTCAAAGTAAATGCTCCTGTTATCATAAAACCTGTCCATCAGGGCATTGTAGGATGCCCAGAGGTTCTTGTTTTGGTTATGGGGAACAGGACCTATTCTCTTCCATTCTTCCTGGATTTTTTTTATGGTCTCAATGCTATTGGTAGTTTCCTCACCATCTACCAGACCCCTCAGGCGATCCAGAATCTGATTTTTCTCCTGGGCATTTTTTTCTTTGGAGCGCTCTAATTCCTTTATCTGCTGGTGTCTTTTATCCTTAAATTGCTGATAAGTAGCGAAAAATTCCCTGTCTTCATCCAATCCCCTGTAATCGAAACCTTCCTCCTCTCCGCCTTCAGCAATAAATTGCTGCAGTGCCAGGTCTTTTTCTTTTTGGTAATACTCTTCGTAATGGTTTTTGATTTCCTGAACAAGGGCATCACTTTTGATGAAATGCTGCTGGCTGACAATTTCCTTCAGGGCCTTGAGCAATTGTGGCTTGTCGTAATTGTTATAATCAACTCCTTCTTCCTCCTGATCCTCCTCTTCCGATTGTTCAGCATCAGCCTCATTGACCGGAGTCTTTTCGGTAGCTTCCTCTCTTTGATCCTCATCTGCTTGCACTCCTGATTCCTGCTTGTCCACCAGGTCTTCAGTAACCTTGTCCTCTTTTTCGGACATTTCTTTATCCTTATCCATATTATTGTAGTATTCCTGCGTAAATCAAACCATACTGAACAAAAGTAGCAATTTTGGGCTAATTAAGTCTTGGGTCAATGGGATAATTTGCCAAAACCTGAAAATCACCTCCCATATTTTTCAAGATCACCCGCCACAAATCATCCGGTTCGGATTTGAATATATTTTTTGCCTGGGCATTGTCACAGACAATCCAGGTGTTCTCTGATAGTTCTGCTTTCAATTGGCCACTTTCCCAACCCGAATACCCAATAAAAAACCGGTAATCTGTCATATCGACCAGCCCCAGTTTATTTTTTTCGAGCAGTTCAGTAAAACTTCCTCCCCACCAAAGCATTTCTCCCAGGGAAACGCTATCTTCCAACTGCTTCTCCCCCTGATAGATAAAATGAAGGGTATTTTGTTCCACCGGTCCACCTACATATACCTCCTTGTCCATCAACTCACACCCTTCCAGCAACTCATCCAGTTTAAAGATAGAAAGTTTGTTCAATACCAAACCAAATGAGCCCAATTCGTTGTTTTCACACAAAAGCACCACCGATCGGACGAAATTTTCATCCTGTAGGAAAGGCTCTGAAATGAGCAGGCTTCCTGATTGGGGAGATATGTTAGATGGTGCATGCATCAATCATCAATTATATGAAGGTTTAATTTAAAAGAAAAAAATTTAAATACAATATATTTATATTCTTAAATTTATTTTCTGATTTATTTTGAAAAAATGAAATTAGCAGACATAAGACAGGAATATTCCTCTAAAACTTTAGATATTAAAGGGATGGATCCCAACCCTTTAGAACAATTCAAGTTATGGTTGTCCAATGCGCTCGCTGCACAGGTAAATGAACCTACAGCCATGCACCTTTGTACGGTAGATAAAGCCATGAAACCTGCCGGTAGGATTGTTTTGTTGAAGGGAGTAGACGAGGGTTTCGTTTTTTTTACCAATTATACCAGTCAAAAAGGCAGGCAACTCTCCGAAAATCCTTTTGCTTCCCTGACATTTTTCTGGCCTGAACTGGAAAGACAGGTAAGAATATCCGGGCAAGTCTCAAAAATACCGGCAGAGGAATCCGATGAATATTTCCTTAGCAGACCGAAGGAAAGCCAGATTGGGGCCTGGGTCAGTCCTCAGAGCCAGGTGATCCCTGACCGGGAATTTTTGGAAAAAAATCTGGCCCTCACCGTGGAAAGGTTTGAGAGGGAAACCTTAAAACGACCGGAATCCTGGGGAGGATTCCGTTTGATGGCGATTGAAATCGAGTTTTGGCAAGGCCGGCCGGCACGCCTGCACGACCGCATCCTGTATACGCTTTCTACTTCCGAAAATCAATGGAAAATGGAAAGATTGGCACCCTGAAGTGTAACAAAAAAACTCATAGCTGCGTCCTTTTTGAACTGACATTGCTATCAGCTCGTAGCCTTACCATGAGGAAAAAAATGTCATAGTCGCCATCTACACCTATATTGAAGTTTAGTGCCAGGGGAAGTTTGTAACTTCTCCCTGTTATTTCCGGTGATGTAAAAAGTCAAAACGGGTCCTATAGGCCATTACAAATGGCCTATCGGCATGTTTTCCAAAAACCTTGAATAGGTGTTTCGTATTGAACCACCCTTGAAAAGGCCTCAAAAACGTCTTTACAATTATAAATCGGTGTAATATGCTACACCGTTTACAACAAATCAAAAAGATTCTTTACTCCGGCCACACGCTCTACGGTAAATCCCTCTCCATATTTCACGTTGATTTTATGGCCCATTTCCCGGCTTCTGGCCTCGATAAAATCCAGGAAGTCGGGCCGGGAGATAAAACTTTCCGGCTCCTTGGACTCCGGATTGTAAAACTGGGACTGGAAAGCCAGGATACTGTTGATTTTGGTTTCCCAATGGGAAGAAATATCCACCACCAGATCGGGTTCGATGTAGTTGTTCTGGATGTAATGGTAAATGGCTTTGGGCCGCCATGCCTCCTGTAGCTTGCCATCCATTTCAGTTTCTACCTTTCTCAGCCCACTGATAAAGCAGGCATGAGATGCCATACTTCCGCCCTTTCCATGATCCGGATGGCGGTCACTCACGGCATTGGCCAGTACCATCTCGGGACGGTATTTCCTGATGATCCTGGCTATGGCTACCTGGTGGGCTTGATCATCTTCAAAAAAAACATCTTTGAATCCCAAATTTTCACGGGCACTCAAGCCCATAATCTTTGCCGCCTGCTCAGCCTCTTCCAACCGAAGGGCTGGTGTGCCCCTGGTACCCATCTCTCCCTGGGTCAGGTCAAGAATACCTACTTTATACCCTTTTTCCACATGGGAAGCTAAAGTCCCGCTACAAGACAGTTCCACATCATCCGGATGGGCTGCAATGGCCAATATATCCAATTTCATAAATTATTCTTTAAAAGTACATTTTTACCTGCCCGGTACGGTAGGCTCTAGCTACTCATTCTTAAAATAAAAGGGAACTGGATGGCATGTTATTGCGTATTCTGGTTTACCACAACCCCATCCAATCCATGAGCAATACCGGCAATTAAAACAAGCCACAACTCCTTTACCTGACCTGTGGTTACTGGGTATTCCTGAAGGAAACTTTATCTAAGGATCCATCAATCACCGCCTACAGGGCTTTGACAACTTTAGCTATTTGCCGGGCTACTCCTGTGCGGAAAGAAATCTTTCAGCATCCAGAGCGGCCATACAGCCCGTTCCAGCGGCAGTTACCGCCTGTCGGTATTCGTGATCCTGAGCATCTCCGCAGGCAAAAACGCCTGGAATATTTGTCTTGGTACTGCCCGGTTTGGTTTGTATGTACCCATTTTCATCCATATCTATCAGGCCTGTAAAAACATCGGTATTGGGCTGATGTCCTATGGCTACAAAAAATGCGGCCACATCCAGCAGTTTTTCTTCTCCGGTTTGGTTATTTTTCACCCTTACGCCATTGACCTCCTCTTCACCTAGAATTTCTTCGGTTTCATGGTTCCACAGGATTTCGATTTTAGGATTGTTCATCACCCTTTTTTGCATGATTTGGGAAGCCCTAAGTTCATCTCTTCTTACCAGCATGTACACTTTACTGCAAATATTTGCCAGGTAACTGGCCTCTTCACAGGCAGTATCCCCTCCCCCGACGATAGCCACATCCTTTCCTCTGAAGAAGAAGCCATCGCAAACGGCACAGGCAGAAACGCCCTTTCCATTGAGCCTGGTTTCACTTTCTATCCCCAGCCATTTGGCAGAAGCTCCGGTAGAGATGATCACCGTTTCGGCTTGAATGGATTTGCTGTCATCCACCAATACTTTATAGGGTCGCTGACTGAAATCCACCTGAGTCACCACCCCATACCTGACTTCCGTACCAAAACGCTCCGCCTGTTTCCTGAAATCTTCCATCATCTGGGGGCCCATTACCCCGTCCGGGTAGCCGGGATAATTTTCCACATCATTGGTAATGGTAAGCTGCCCTCCGGGCTGTATACCCGTATATAATACCGGTGATAAACCGGCTCTGGATGCATAAATGGCGGCGGTATATCCCGCGGGTCCTGACCCTATGATGAGGACTTTTATTGTTTCGGTCTCCTGACTCATTACTTTAGGTATTAATCAATTTTATAAAATTCAAATAGTTATGGCATGTTAACAAAATATAAAAACAAAAAAGTTTAATTTACTTCAATAAAATTTTCATACACATAAAAAAAGGGCGACCTGCCCTTTTCAATATTTCGCTTTTCAGCAAGTTTTAACCCAGATAGGGTTTCAGGGTTTTACTCCTGCTGGTATGTCTCAATCTCCTGATTGCCTTTTCCTTGATCTGCCTGACCCGCTCACGGGTCAGGTTAAATTTCTCTCCAATTTCTTCCAGCGTCATGGCGTGTTCCCCATTCAGTCCAAAATAAAGGGTGATCACATCTGCTTCTCTTTGGGTCAGGGTCGAAAGGGCCCGCTGCACTTCTTTTCGCAGGGAGTCATTCATCAAGCCATCGTCAGGTTTGATTTCCCCGTCATTTTCCAGTACATCCAGGAGGCTGTTTTCTTCCCCCTGCACAAAGGGTGCATCCATGGACACATGTCTGCCGGAAATTTTCATGGTGTCTACTACCTCACCGGCAGTAACTTCCAGCACTTCAGCCAACTCTTCAGGAGAGGGTTCTCTCTCAAACTTCTGCTCCAATTCAGAAAAGGTTTTGCTGATCTTATTCAAAGATCCTACCCTGTTCAGAGGCAACCTTACAATTCTGGATTGTTCCGCCAAAGCCTGAAGGATGGACTGCCGGATCCACCATACTGCATAGGAGATGAATTTAAATCCACGGGTTTCATCAAAACGCTGGGCGGCCTTGATCAGACCCAGGTTTCCCTCGTTGATCAGATCCCCCAGAGATAACCCCTGATTTTGATATTGTTTGGCAACAGAGACAACAAATCGCAAGTTGGCTTTGGTCAGTTTCTCCAGGGCAAGTTGATCCCCTTCTCTGATTCTTTTGGCCAAAACCACTTCCTCGTCTGCTGTCAATAGATCTACCTTACCTATCTCTTGAAGGTATTTATCCAGGGATTGACTCTCCCTGTTGGTAATCTGTTTACTGATTTTAAGCTGCCTCATTCAATTGTATCTATTATTTTTAACGCATTCATAACAGAAGTTTCCTGAAAATAAGTTCAATTTTTAATAATTGTTCTAAATTTTCAGAAAACTTTCAGCTTATTTGTCTTTTTTTTCTGGTTTTGGCAACAAAGCTTTTCTGGATAACTTGAATTTGCCTGTTTTCTTGTCCACATCAATGAGTTTTACAGCAATTTCCTCGCCAGATTCCAGTACTCCATCCATGGATTCGAGCCTCTCCCATTTGATCTCAGAAATATGCAACAAACCATCTTTGCCTGGCATGAATTCAACGAAAGCTCCGAAAGGCATGATGTTTTTAACCTTTCCGGTATATACTTCTCCGATCTCAGGTTGGGCCACGATGGATCTTATCCTCGCAACAGCACTGTCCATGGCATCCTGATTATTTGAAAAGACATTGATACGGCCCACATTGTCCACTTCTTCAATGATAATGGTAGCGCCAGTATCTTTTTGAATTTCCTGGATTACTTTACCGCCCGGACCTATGACCGCTCCGATCAGCTCTTTAGGTATTTGCATGTTGAAAGACCTTGGGGCATGTGGCTTGAATTCTGCCCTTGGCTCGGCCAAAGTTTTGTTGATTTCATCCAAAATATGCAACCGTCCCTTTCTGGCCTGGTACAAAGCTTCTTTCAATACATTATAATCGAGTCCCTCTACTTTAAGGTCCATTTGACAGGCAGTAATACCTTTTGCAGTACCCGTCACTTTAAAATCCATGTCTCCCAAATGGTCTTCATCACCGAGGATATCAGAAAGGATGGTATAATCTCCCGATTTGGCATCAGAAATCATTCCCATCGCTATACCCGTTACCGGAGCTTTTATCGGAATTCCCGCATCCATCAATGCCAGGGAGCCGGCGCAAACCGTAGCCATGGAGGATGAACCGTTGGATTCAAGAATATCGGACACTACCCGTATGGTGTAGGGGTTTTCGGCATCAGGGGGCAATACTTTCTTCAAAGCCCTCATGGCCAGGTTGCCATGGCCTACTTCCCTTCTTCCAGGACCCCGATTGATTTTTACTTCTCCGGTAGAAAATCCGGGGAAATTGTAATGCAAATAAAATTTATTGTAACCGGAATGTACGGCTCCATCCACCATTTGCTCGTCCAGCTTCGTACCCAGGGTACAAGTGGTGATGGATTGGGTTTCTCCTCTGGTAAAAACAGCTGATCCGTGAGCGGAAGGCAAGTAATCTACCACGGACCAAATGGGTCGGATTTCGTCCGGGTTTCTTCCATCCAGCCTTTTCTTCTCCTTCAGCGTAAAATTTCTTGCGGCCTCTTTGTGAACTTTACCAAAGTACCTGCTGATCAACCCTTCATCGTATTCATGCTCCTCTCCCAAACTTTCCACAAAGGCCTCTTTGATGGCTTTGGTCAATTCAGAACGTTCCTGCTTATTGGCAATCTGCCGGCTGACCACCTCATAGAGCTTGTCATACAGTTCCGATTTCATCTTTTCGAATAAGGCCTCATCATTGACTTCGTGGCTGTATTCTCTTTTCACTTCTTTTCCAACCAATTTGGTCAGTTCCTTCTGTACCTGACAGTGCCTTTTCAGTTCTTCATGAGCAAACTGAAGGGCTTCTACCATTTCATCCTCAGCGATTTCATCTCCTTCACCTTCTACCATCAGGATAAATTCTTCAGATCCGGCCACGATAAGTTCCATAGAGGCCCTTTCCAGGTCGGCAGGTTTGGGGTTAATGACGAGTGAACCGTCTATTTTGGCCACACGCACCTCAGATATGGGACCGTTGAAAGGAATATCTGATACTGCCAATGCAGCAGAGGCAGCCAGTCCTGCCAAACAATCCGGTAGGACCTCCTCATCTGAGGACATCAAGGTGATGGTAATATTGGTATCGGCATGATAATCGTCCGGGAAAATAGGCCTGATGGCCCGGTCAACCATACGGCTGATCAGTATTTCATAATCGGATAACCTGCCTTCCCGCTTCAAAAATCCACCCGGAATCTTTCCGGAGGCAGCAAATTTTTCCTGATAATCTACAGACATGGGCAGAAAATCCACCCCTTCGCCCGCTTCTTTTTTGGTAACTACGGTAGCCAGCAACATGGATTTACCCATCTTTACCATGACTGCCCCATCTGCCTGTTTGGCTAAGGCTCCTGTTTCAATGATGATTTCCCTACCATCTTCCAGGGTGATGGTTTTTGAAATTGAATTTGGTAACATAAATTTTTGATTCTGAATAAGGTATAGTTGTAAAAGTAAGGTTTAATAACAGAAGGTAGCAAAAAAGTAAGGTTCCCTGATAAAAGGGAACCCCACGTGGTTGTTATTTACGGATACCCAGGTCTGCAATGATAGCCCGGTACCTCTCAATGTCGGTCTTTATCAGGTAATTCAGCAATCGCCTTCTCTTACCTACCAGCTTCAAAAGACCTTTTCGTGATGAGTGATCTTTTTTGTTGGTCTTTAAGTGTTCCGTCAGATGCGTAATCCTGTAAGTAAACAGGGCAATTTGTGATTCAGGAGACCCTGTATCTTGTTCTGACTTCAACCGACCATGATTCTTGAATAGTTCTACTTTCTCTTCTTTCGCTAAATACATGCTTAGTCAAATATGATGTAAATTTTTTAAAACAAAGACAAAGGTAGCTGTTTTATTCGAAATTATAAAACTTCTTCTTTTAACTTTTTGTCTGCCTCTTTGGGGGATGCTGTAGGAGATTGCTTTCGTACCATGGTTTTTTTTATTTTATCCCATATCGCCTGGTAAAAATCCGGCTCAAAAAGCCGGGCATCTTTTCTGGCCTGCCTGAGGAAAAACAAACCAAATGGGATCAGTGCCAGATTGGAAAAAAAGGTACCAAAAAAAGTGTCTGACATGCCTTCTTTGGCCCACTTTTCTCCAGTAATGGTCAACATGTAATACATGATAAAGAAAATAATGGACATCAACACCGGCATGCCCAAGCCTCCTTTTTTGATAATGGCACC
Organism: Cyclobacterium sp. SYSU L10401; assembly: GCF_010993705.1. GTDB lineage: Bacteria > Bacteroidota > Bacteroidia > Cytophagales > Cyclobacteriaceae > Cyclobacterium. Next base: position 489,668 of record NZ_WOFO01000004.1, read on the forward strand.
CAATGGAGCGCCTATCATAAACATCACAAAACAGGCCAGAGACTGGGTATATTTCTGGTACCAGGCTACCTTAAAAACCCTGTAATTGCGTTGTACTTCATTAATCCGGGTTCGGTTGGTGGTAAAATTATTCTTGATGTTTCTGGCAGCCGTCAGCCCTACAGTGGCCTCCGAAGTCCTGTACCTGGGGGTATTCCTCAGGGAGTCTAGCTTTTGTTTTTGCTCCGCTGTAAGGGTAGCCGGCTCAGGCTTGTCCTTACCCATTCCTGCATTTTTATTGATCCTGCCCATATCGGGCTGGGTAGCCAGGTCATTGATGCTGTCCCTTTCATTCATTTCAGCATCACTGATCAAATCTTCCCCCGCAGCAGGCTGGTTATTACTGAGTGTGTCTCCGATGGCATCCACCGAAGCACCGTTTTCAGTCGGAGAAATAGTGTCGCCTGAAGCCAATAAAGTCGTATCCGGATCAGCAGATGGTGCAGTGCTTTGATCAGTACTGTCCTGGCCGGAGGCATTTCGTACTGTATCTCTGTTCGTCGCTACATTTTCATTTACCGGCCTTCCGTTTTCCGGGTTTTCGTATTCGTCTTTATATTTTAAGTTTTTCAGTGAATCCGACTCATTCTTTTTGTCTACGATCTCTTTGGGAGGTGTCAACTTCCGGGTCCTTCCAAAGTAGTTGTAAGAGGCTTCGGTATTGGCATAATTAAAAAAATACCAATGGTTAAGCTCCCGGTCCATGGAATCCAGGTCTACCCTGATTTCACCTATATTTTTGATGGATTTACTGTTGGACCAAAGGTTTTCAGGCGTTCTTTTCATGTCAAATGCGTCCAGGCTGAATACCATTTCGTTTTTATCAAACCTGGTCCTGCTGAAAGTCACCGGCTTGTCCTTGATCCCTCTTTGCCCGGTACCTTCCTGATAGCTGTTTCCATTATATAAGGTCAGCATCATGTACCTGTCATTGAAAAAGGATTCCATCCTGCCAGAATCTGCGGTGATCACATGAAGGTTTCCCTGTCCCTGTGTATGGTCATAGATGAGTACCTCTTCCAGCCTTACCTCATCCAATTTGCGGTTGACCTTTATGCTGTAATTCGGTATGCCATTGTAAAACACCCCCTCCTTGATATCGAGCGCAGGCGACTTCATCCGTATGTCATACAGCAAACTGAAAGTTTTTAAGTTTACCCTGGGAACTACATAGTTATTGGACAAATAGGCAAAGACGGTTAAAAAAACGACAAATATACCGATAGGAAGCATGGCCCGGAGCAGGGAGATGCCACTACTTTTGATGGCCGTCAATTCAAAATGTTCTCCCAGGTTACCAAAAGTCATCAAAGAAGAAAGCAACACAGCCAGGGGAAGTGCCATGGGAGAGATACTGATCACAAAATAACCAATCAACTCCATATAAACCATAAAAGGGAGGTCCTTGCCAAATATTTCGTCAAAATATTTGAGCATATTCACCGTGAGGAGGATAAAGTCCACTACGATGAAAGTGAGTAAAAATGGCCCCAGAAAGGAACCCAGGATCAGTTTATCTAATTTTTTCATGAAACGCCTTTTTCCCTTCATTTAAAAGACGAAACAAAATTGAACATATTATGTTAAAAATGATAATTCTAAAGTGCTTATCCACCGATTATTTCCTTGAGACTTCCGATTAAGCCCTCCCAAATGGAGCGCTGCTCCTGTTCATCATAGGCATCTCCATACTCAATCACACGAAGATAAAAGGTTTGTGTCAATTCATTTTCCTCCAGCTTGAATTCGATAAAGGGGTTGTCTGAACTTTCCTCTTCCTCTACAGAAGGGTCGAAAAACTCAAATTTGACATGGTGATTGGTGCGCATGATAACCGGTTTGGCATAGTGGTTTTCTCCATCGTATATAAAGTTATAGACCTTGTCTTCATTGATAACCACATCGTCTGCAAACCACTGTGATAAACCGCTGGCCGTACTTAGGTACGGATAAATGATCTTTTTGGAGGTATTTATCTGGTAATCCGCAACAAATTTAATTTTCTCCATAGCCTTAGTTATTCTGGTTATAAAAAGTCTTTTTTTAGGTTCTCCATTATTTGCAATTCAAGGATTATCCTCACATATTTGCATTCTCATTCGGCGAGGTAGCTCAGATGGTTAGAGCGCAGGATTCATAACCCTGAGGTCAGGGGTTCAATTCCCCTCCTCGCTACATTTCATACAGGTCTCCAATCGGAGACCTTTTTTTATTGACCATGATGGGGTTTGCTTCTAATTTTCCCATAGGAAAGCATCAAATAACGAATCCTTCGCCCTCTTTACTTATTGTTTTAGTACAAGGGACATGAAACCTAAACAGCTTTTCTTTGAGACATTCCCATTGAAAAGACTAAAGGAAAAGTAATATAAGGAAAATTTCAAAAAAGTAAAGCTTATTGTCCGAAAGGGAATACAAAAAAAGCCCTCCTGAGAGGGCTTTTATATTTATAGCATGCAGAAAATCCTTATTTTACCTTCTCTACTATGGCTTTGAAGGCATCCGGATGATTCATGGCCAGATCGGCCAATACTTTCCTGTTCAAATCAATGCTTGATTTTTTCAACATACCCATAAACTGGGAATAGCTGATGCCGTATTGTCTGGCACCGGCGTTGATCCTTTGGATCCACAATGCCCTGAATTCTCTTTTCTTGACCTTCCTGTCCCTGTAGGCATACTGAAGGCCTTTTTCATATTTATTCTTGGCTACTGTCCATACATTTTTACCTCTTCCGAAGTAACCTTTAGTAGCTTTTAATACTTTTTTTCTCCTTGCTCTTGAAGCAACTGCGTTTACCGATCTTGGCATGATTGTTTTAGTTTTTGACTTTTGGTGCTTTCTATTTTAAAGACTTGATAAACCAAAGGTCTGGTGAATTTTTAACCTGTTTAATTTGATGGGAATCAAATCCTGAGCATGGCTCTTACTCTTCCTTCATCCGTCTCATGGACTTCTCCCATTTTGGTAAGATTTCTCTTCCTTTTGGTAGATTTCTTGGTCAGGATGTGGCTTTTGAAAGCATGCTTCCTTCTGATCTTTCCAGTGGCAGAAAGCTTGAACCTTTTCTTGGCACTTGACTTAGTTTTTACTTTTGGCATTACCGTATATGATTAGTTAAATTATTTTTTACCTGCTTTGGGAGACACAAAGATATTCATCCTCTTGCCTTCCATTTTGGGAAGTTGCTCCACTTGTCCATAGTCCTCCAGGGCCTGGGCAAATTTCAGCAGTAGCATTTCACCCCGCTCTTTAAACACAATGGTACGACCCACAAAATGAACATAGGCCTTGACTTTCGCCCCATCTTTCAGAAAACCAATGGCATGCTTTAATTTGAAGTCAAAGTCATGGTCATCCGTATTGGGACCAAAACGTATTTCCTTCACTACTGTCTTGGCTGCATTGGATTTGATTTCTTTTTGCTTTTTCTTCTGTTCGTACTTGAACTTGGCATAATCAATCACCTTACAGACAGGTGGTGCTGCGGAAGGAGAAATTTCAACGAGATCAAGTCCGTTTTCTTCGGCAAGAGCAATGGCTTTATCCGTCGCCATGACCGCATTGCCCCCCTCTACAAAATCCCCCACAACCCTGACTTCTCTGGCCCTGATTTTTGAATTTACCTTATATGGTTCCTCTTGTCTCGGAGTATACGTTCTTTTTCCTCTCAAAATAGTTATGGTTGTTGTTTAAAGTTTCAATCTGCAAATATCTAATAATTTTTTAAATATTAAAAATCAACAAATTATTATACTGTTATTTATTCAATGATTCCCTGATGATTCCCTGAAAGTACGCCACAAAATCCTGAAGTTTGAAACTTCCCATGTCGCCTTCGCCATGTTTACGAAGAGAAAGCTCATTTTCTTCCTGCTCCTTTTCGCCTACGATCACCATGAAGGGAATCTTTTTCACTTCTGCATCCCGGATCTTCCGGCCTATTTTCTCATCCCGATTGTCAATTTCCCCTGAAATACCATGGTCTCCCAGCAAAGATTTGACGCTGGCTGCATAGGAAGCAAATTTTTCGGAAATGGGCAGGATCACCAACTGCTCAGGGGCCAGCCAAAGCGGGAAATTCCCCGCACAATGCTCAATCAGTACCGCTACAAAACGCTCCAGTGAGCCAAAGGGTGCCCGGTGAATCATTACAGGCCGGTGTTTTTGGTTATCAGAACCGGTGTACTCCAGTTCAAAACGTTCGGGCAACTGGTAATCTACCTGAATGGTGCCCAGCTGCCAGCTCCTTCCCAAAGCATCCTTGACCATAAAGTCTAGCTTGGGTCCGTAAAAAGCCGCTTCTCCCAGTTCAGTAACCGTCTGAAGCCCCTTTTCTGAAGCCGCTTCAATGATGGCTGCTTCTGCCTTGTTCCATGCTTCCCCTTCTCCTATGTACTTCTCCATATTGTCCGGATCCCGCAGCGAAATCTGGGCCGTGTAATCATCAAAACCCAGGGCTTTGAATACGTACAAAACCAGATCGATGACCTTGATAAATTCCTCTTTCACCTGATCCTGCCGGCAAAAGATGTGCGCATCATCCTGAGTAAACCCCCGCACCCGGGTCAATCCATGCAGTTCCCCGCTTTGCTCGTACCGGTATACGGTACCAAATTCGGCATACCTGACCGGCAGGTCCTTGTAAGACCGGGGCTTGCTTTTGTAAATCTCACAATGATGGGGACAGTTCATGGGTTTCAGCAAAAACTCCTCCCCCTCGTGGGGGGTGGTGATCGGCTGAAAGGAGTCCTTGCCGTATTTCTCGTAATGCCCGGAAGTCTCGTACAGGGCCTTGTGACCGATATGCGGCGTAATGACCTGCTGATAACCGGAATGATCCTGCTCTTTTTTCAGGAAACTGACCAGACGCTCTCGAAGCAAGGTGCCTTTGGGCAGCCACAGGGGCAGGCCCATTCCTACCTTTTCCGAAAAGGTGAACAGTTCCAATTCCTTGCCCAGCTTGCGGTGGTCTCTTTTCTTAGCTTCTTCCAGCATTTCCAGGTATTCCTTCAGCTCTTTGGCCTTGGGAAAGGTAATCCCATAAATCCGGGTAAGCATCTTGTTCTTTTCATCCCCACGCCAGTAAGCTCCTGCGATATTGAGCAACTTAACCGCCTTTACAAATCCGGTGTGTGGTATATGGGGTCCCCGGCAGAGGTCGGTAAATTCTCCTTGCCTGTAAAATGTAATGGATCCATCCTCCAGTCTTTCCAGCAGGTCCAGTTTGTATTCATCACCTTTGTTTTGATAATAATTAAGGGCCTCCTCTTTGGAGATTTCCTGCCGGACATAAGCGTTTTTCTGTCGGGCCAGTTCCACCATCTTGGCCTCTATTTTTTCCAATTCAGCCCCTTCCAAAGTCTTCTCTCCAAAGTCTACGTCATAGTAAAACCCCTGGGCTATCGGAGGGCCGATTCCAAATTTAATACCGGGGTAGAGGGCTTCCAGGGCCTCCGCCAAAAGGTGGGCAGAGGAATGCCAAAAGGTGGATTTTCCTTCCTTGTCGTTCCAGGTAAGCAGGGAAATACTGACGTCCTTGTTTATCGAACGGGTGGCATCCCATACTTCGCCGTTAACCTTTGCGGCGAGAACATTTCGGGCCAGCCCCTCGCTGATGCTCATGGCGATTTCCAGGCCGGTGACTCCCTTTTCAAAAACCCGGACCGACTGGTCGGGAAAGGTTACATTGATTTCATTTTCGGATTTCGACATTTTTTCGCTTTCTGTTTAACCTACACCTTTACAAACAGGTGTTTTTAACGGACTGCAAATATGCACATTCGGGAGGGGAAAAAAAAGAGGAAGCCAGGCTTATCCCGGAGATTGGGATAAAGGTAGCTGAATTGGTTGGAATCTAGCTGGTCTTTGCTGATGCCTGGATGACCCCATAAATAAAACAACCCCAAGACACGCCAGGGCTGCTCCGGCCTATAGCCCATCAATAGCATGCCTGAAGAACAGGGTGACAATCGGGAAAGCTGAAAAACAAAATCATTGCTGAATTAGGATGCCCTCCCATTTTTTTAATCATAATGAAACCTGCATTTTGCTATCAAAATTTCATCCGATTTCACCTGATAAATCAGTCGATGTTCGCCATTAATCCTCCTGGACCAAAAACCGGAATATTTGTATTTCAGTGGCTCGGGTTTACCGATTCCGTCAAATGGGTTCCGTGCAATATCCTTTATCAGGGAATTAATGCGCTTCAGCATTTTTTTATCCGTCTGCTGCCAATACAAGTAGTCTTCCCAGGGTTCATCTACGAACACTAACTTCATTCCTCTATCAGGCCTTTTTCAAATGAGGAACCTGATTTAAGTTTGGAGATAGCCCCATCAAGCCTCTTTTCGTTGGCCTTTGAGGATAATTCATGATGAGTTGCTGTAAGCGAATTGTACTCCTCCAAGGAAATGATTACTACCCCGGTATCCTTGCCGCGGTTAATAATCAAGGTTTCAAAATTACCTGTAACACTGTCCAGATACTTTTTAATATTTTTCCTGAAGTCGGATAAAGTGGTAGTCAGCATGCTTTTTAATTTTTTATGTACATAAAAGTGTACAATTATAACAATTTCAGGTTGCCAGGCGAATGTTTTTTTGACAAATGAGCCAACATTCAGATAAAATATACTATTTGGTTAACCTGGGTTTATACGGATGTATTGATTCTAGAAACTGGAGGGATTGAGTTTTCGCAGCAAACGCAACGAAAACGCAGAGAACGCAACGATAGGAAAATCCATAGACCTGTTTTATCAAGTGGCTAACCTCTGAAAAAACCCACCGCAACCCCCGCAAGAAAAAGCATATTAAAACAAGCCCAGCTGCTCCTTATCCTCATCATCGTCTTCCTCGTCTTTCTTCTTCAGGTCAAAATTGACGGTGGAGCCAACAGAAAGGTTTTCATCGGTATTCCCGGTTTTCTTTTTTTCCGACACCAGCAGTTGAATCGATTTTACGGTATGGTTGCTCAGGCGGTTGCCAACTGACCGCCAACCCTTCACATCAATCAGCATGTCCATGTCGTAGACATTTTCGTCGATCTCTTTCCCCTTTTGCAGCTTCACCTTTACCTGTGGCTGCTTTTCGGTGGTGACTACCGTCAGCTGAGAATTTTTGTGATCGGAAATAAAATTGAATTTCTTGTTGAGGGTTGAGGTTTCTATCTGGAATCTTTTGATAAAATATTGCTTGCTGGCTCCATCAAAATAGATGGCTGAAACCACCCTTTCGGAATCGAATTTTTGAATCAACAGCAGGTTGTCCTGATCAAATCGATTGGTCAATTCAAAATTAGTCAGTTCATAATGGCCGTCTTTGAAAAAAGCGATGATTTTGTCATCCCCCAGGAAGTTGCCCACCAATTCACCCCGCTCGTCGGTATTGAGTCTGCCCACAGAAGGGTCATAATAGATGTTCAGTCCACCCAAGGTAGAAACCCCTTCCATTTTAAGCTGAATTTTCCGGACAGGATGCCTGGTCAGTATATTGCCCTGAGCTCCCCTTCCCTTGATTTCTATGTCTTTAAAATCAAAATCGAAAACCTTGATCCGGGCTTTGCTGCCGGCCGTCAGGTAAACCGTTATGATTTCGGCTTCTCCATTGGCATTGGCTGTAAAATACAATATTTTGGATCCTTTGGTACCTTTGGTAAGCGGGTATTCCCGGTCCCGGGTTACACTCAGGACCTGAAACCTTTTGATCATTGCCCTGCCGGAAGCCCCATCCAGGTACACCAGGTTATACACCATGCGTTCATCTCCCTTCCGGTATACCGCCACATGGATGATATCTTTGCCTACAAATACCTTGTCCTGGATTCTGGAGACCAGGCAAACGCCATCCTTCCGGAAAACAATGATGTCATCCAGGTCTGAGCAATCACAGACAAACTCGTCCTTTTTCAGGCCGTATCCAATAAAGCCATCTGCCCGGTTTACATACAGTTTTGCATTGTTGGCCGCCACCACATTGGCTGCAATGGTGTCAAAAGTGCGGATTTCGGTTTTCCTTTCCTTGCCTTTACCATATTTGCTCAGCAGGTTTTTATAATACTGTATGGCATAATCGGTGAGGTTTTCCAGGTGGTGGTTTACTTCTTCCAGCTCCTCCTGAAGCTTACGCATCAGTTCATCTGCCTTAAAAGTATCAAATTTTGATATCCGCTTGATTTTGATCTCCGTCAGCCGGATGATATCGTCGCGGGTGATTTCCCGGTAAAACTGCGGCTTAAAGGGCTCCAGTCCCTTATCTATGGTTTCTATGACGGCCTCCCAGGTCTCACATTCTTCTATGTCCCGGTAAATCCTGTTTTCTATAAAAATCTTTTCCAGAGAAGCAAAAAGCAGCTTTTCCATCAACTCTCCCTTGCGGATTTCCAGCTCCCTGTTCAGAAGGGCTTTGGTCTGTTTGGTATTGTATTCCAGGATTTCATTTACGGTCAGGAATACGGGTTTTTCCTCTATGATTACACAGGCATTGGGAGAAATGCTGACCTCACAATCAGTAAAGGCATACAAGGCATCAATGGTCATGTTGGGTGACTGCCCCGGTGCCAGCTGAACCATGATCTCCACGTCCTTGGCCGTGTTGTCCACTACTTTTTTGATCTTGATCTTGCCTTTATCATTGGCTTTGATAATGGATTCAATCAGTGAATTCGTAGTGGTGCCATAGGGGATATCTTTGATCAGCAGGGTCTTGCTGTCTTCCTCCTCTATTTTGGCACGGACCTTTACCCTTCCTCCCCGCAGCCCCTCATTGTACTCGGAGAAATCTGCCAGGCCCCCGGTATTGAAATCAGGGAGCAGGTTGGCTTTTTTTCCCTTGAGTATTTGTATGGACCCTTCGATCAGTTCGCAGAAATTGTGGGGAAGTATTTTGGTACTTAAGCCCACGGCTATGCCTTCCACACCCTGGGCCAGCAGCAAGGGGAATTTTACAGGAAGGGTGACGGGTTCTTTTTTTCTTCCATCGTAGGACAGCTGCCATTCGGTAGTCTGTGGATTGAAAACCACCTCCAGGGCAAACTTGGACAACCTGGCCTCAATGTACCGGGCTGCCGCTGCTCCATCACCGGTACGCACATCTCCCCAGTTACCCTGCGTTTCGATCAATAAATCCTTTTGCCCCAGGTTCACAATGGCATCTCCAATAGAAGCATCTCCATGGGGATGGTATTGCATGGATTGCCCGATAATGTTGGCCACCTTGTTAAAGCGTCCGTCATCCATCTCCTTCATGGCATGAAGGATCCGGCGCTGAACAGGTTTGAGCCCGTCTTCTATGGCCGGAACCGCCCGCTCCAGGATCACATAGGAGGCATAATCCAGAAACCAGTCCTTGTACATCCCTGTGACGGGGATGGAATCGTGTAAGCTCTCGTCCCCTTTATCGGGGTTAATGTCGTTATCACTCATGTTTTATTCAAATAATTCCAAATAGCAATAGTAGAAAATACCAATAAAACGGAAATAATATTTCCTACCAGGAAATAATCATTGGATATTTTATCTTCTTCATTTTTCAGCCTTGTACCTATTTTTAAAGCCCCAAACAAAATAAGGGATTGGCCAAAACCCTGCATTAGACCTACATATAGAAATAAGCGTTCTAAAATCCCCAAAATCATCGGTCTAATGGAAAAACCCCTTTGCATAAATTTCTTTCTGAGCATCAGAAATACCCAAAAGGCTAAGAATTCGGAAGACAAATAAATGGCTAGAAGCAAATAAAGAAAGTTCATCGACACAAGAGGATTTCTAATGACCTTTTTAATTTAAAGTAATTATCCATACCCAAACTTTTATTTCTCTTCCAAACCAATGACCTGGTTTTTTTTAGCTTTTCCGCTACCAGCTTATAATCTTTCAACTCCAGCAAGTGAGAAATTAAAACCCTATCTCTCCAATGCCAATTTCTCAAATAAGATAGGTAGAGGTTAAGATGTATTTGCTTCAACTCTTTATCCTCGATATCCCCTCCAATAGAAAGCAAGTCACCCTCATCCTTCAGCATATTCAACCTTTCTCTCGCTTTAGTCAAAGCAGGCCCCATCATGCCATGGGCTATTTCCGTATTTATTTCTGTTTCAATTTCTCCCAGTTCAACAGCGTACCTTAGGGGTAATTCTTCATTCGCTCTCCACTTGTTTTCTTCTAACCAGGTGATAATTTTATATAATGAACACTCGCTTCTAGCTATTCCCTGAAACTCATCTCCCAAGGTAATGGTCAGTGGAGAAATCAATTCTTCTTCATTAACATTATTACACTTTTTAACTAAATCTGCAAATGTTTTGGCTAATTTAGATAGGTTGGAAAACTCGCTGCTCCCAATAATATCGGCCATCAAAACATAATTCATATCATTTCACTTTTTACAAAAATAGAATTCATTTCATAAAATGTGAAATAAATGGATTTATTTCATAAAATGTGAAATAAATATCAGCAATTTCTCAAACCAACAACCTGTCATCAGACCGCCTCGGACTCTTCTTCAACTGTCTTTACCGCCGGATCATCAAAAACGATGTCTTTTTCTATTTTCAGGTTATCGATGATGAAAGTTTGCCGGTTGGGGGTATTTTTGCCCATATAGAATCCCAGCAGGTCGGCGATCTTTGTTTCCTTATTCAGTATAATTGGCTCCAGGCGGATATCTTCCCCGATAAAGGCTCCAAATTCACTGGGAGAAATTTCACCCAAACCCTTAAATCGGGTGATTTCAGCTGTTTTGCCCAATTTATGAATGGCCCGCTGCCGCTCCTCATCCGTGTAGCAATAAATGGTTTCCTTTTTATTCCGGACCCTAAACAAAGGGGTATCCAAAATGTACAGGTGCCCATTTTTGACCAGGTCCGGAAAAAACTGCAGGAAATAGGTCATGATCAGCAGGCGAATGTGCATGCCATCCACATCGGCATCGGTGGCAATTACGATTTTCCGGTACCGCAAGCCCTCAATCCCATCTTCTATATTAAGCGCATGCTGCAGGAGGTTGAATTCCTCATTCTCGTACACCACTTTTTTGGTCATGGAGTAGCAATTCAAAGGCTTCCCTCTCAAGGAAAAAACGGCCTGGGTCTGCACATTCCGGGATTTGGTAATGGAGCCTGAGGCTGAATCTCCCTCTGTGATAAACAGCATGGTGCCATCCTTCAGCTCTGCATCTGCTTTATTGTCATCGTAATGTACCCTGCAGTCCCGAAGTTTTTTGTTGTGCAGGTTGGCTTTTTTGGCCCTTTCATTGGCCAGCTTCTTGATACCGGAGATTTCCTTTCTTTCCCTTTCCGATTGCAGTATCCTTTTGAGCAGGGCATTGGCCGTATCCGGGTGCTTGTGCAGGTAGTTGTCGAGTTCTACCTTTACAAAGTCATTGACAAAAGTCCTCAAGGTAGGCCCGTCCGGTCCAACACTATGAGAGCCCAGTTTGGTTTTGGTCTGGGACTCAAACACCGGCTCCTGCACCCTTACAGCGATGGCTGCCACCACGCTCTGCCGGATATCCGAAGCATCATAATCCTTCTTGAAAAACTCCCTGACCGATTTTACAATAGATTCCCTAAAAGAAGACAAGTGTGTACCTCCCTGGGTGGTGAATTGCCCGTTTACAAAAGAGTAATACTCCTCTCCGTACTGATTGGAGTGGGTAAGGGCTATTTCTATGTCCGTCCCTTTCAAATGAATGATGGGGTACCTGCGGCTATCCTCATCCACTTTTCTGTCAAGCAGATCGAGCAGGCCATTTTGAGAGTAAAATTTGACCCCATTGAAATTAATGGTCAGGCCTGAGTTCAGGAAAGCATAATTCCAAATCTGATTTTCAAGGTATTCGGGTATGAAATGGTAGTTTTTAAACACCGTGGAATCGGGTGAGAAAACAATTTTTGTCCCGTTTCTTTCTGAGGTCTTTTCGACCTTTCGGTCCTCCACCAACTCTCCTTTTTGAAACAAGGCCACTTTGCTCTCCCCTTCCCGGAAAGACTGTACCATAAAATTTTCCGAAAGGGCGTTCACGGCCTTGGTACCAACCCCATTCAGGCCCACCGATTTTTGAAAAGCTCCGGAATCGTACTTGCCGCCGGTATTGATTTTGGACACGCAATCAATCACCTTCCCCAGGGGAATTCCCCGGCCATAATCCCTGATTTCTACTTTGTGCTCACTGATTTTTACTTCGATGGTCTTGCCATGACCCATCATGTGTTCGTCTATACTATTGTCCAGTATCTCCTTGACCAGCACATAAATACCATCATCCTGGGCACTGCCATCCCCCAATTTACCAATATACATGCCGGGTCTGAGCCGGATATGTTCTTTCCAATCCAGGGATTTGATACTGTCTTCTGTATATTGAACGTTCGCTGCCATAAAATACTGATTTTCAACTAATAATATTACCCGTTTTCACCTGTTTCATTTTTCCGGCCAAAAGATAAAAAAGTACGGCTATCCAAACCAACAACAATAGGGGAGCCAGGTAAAAAAAGAAGTTATAGGATGAACTGCTGATTTCATTTTGATTGCTGAGGCTATGGATATAAAAAACAAGGACCGCAGAAGCTACATTGAGTATCCCGATAAAGGAATATATCCAGGCAAGCATTTTATCCCTGTAGGGATCTCCCACAGGGAAGAGTCGTTTCAGGGAAACATTTATTTTCATTTCTATCAACTTGGCCGGAATGATCAACATCACATTAAAAATCAAAAAGAAAACTACAGAGGTATAAAAGAAGGCATCTCTGCTCACTTGCTTTAAGGGCATTCCTGCTTCGTTTACAGCGTAGGTAGCAAACTCAGGCAAAGCGGCGTACACATACAGCAAAAAGAACAAGAATAAGCCTATGGAAAGAAAATAAAACACTTTGGCAAAACGGGTATACATGATTTTTCAATTAGACCGCTAATATAAAAATTAATCCAGTACCAAAAGGGTAAATTTCGGGAGCCTTTTCGAAGGACCGGTCAGGTATTAAACTAATCACCTGAATTCCAGTATGCGATCTGCTTCGTGGCCAATGCCATGGATGATTAATTTATTTGGATGAACTGTCACCACCGCACCGAGTGCAGGACTTGTCGCCTCCACCATTCCTTCAAATGTCAGGTGGTGGACCCCATGGTCATCCTGCACATAATTCCCCTCATGATGGTGCCCCGAAAACCAGGCCAGGAGTGCAGGTGACGCTCCTATGGCATCCAATATTTCCCGGCTATTGAGCAGGTGAAGGCCATTTTCAGGCAATAAGGGGTAGTGGCAAAACACCACCACTTTTTTGCCTGCTTTTTCGGCATTCCTGACCTGAGTGATTAACCACTGCAGCTGACCCTTTCCGATGGCACCGTTCCATGGCTTGGCATTATTTGCTCCTGAAGCCTCCAATTCGGTCATCAGGGCCTCCGCCATTTTATACCTTTCACTCCCTTTGGGATGCCCCTCCAGGCTAATGTCCATGCCATTCAAAACCAGAAACACCAGCTTCCCCTTTTCAAAGGCATAATAGCCTTGTTCATTCCCCAGTCTTTTTCCCACTTCCTGCTTGAGCTCGTCCTCCACTGAAAAGTCATGGTTTCCCCAAACATGATGAAAAGGGGCCCGGCTCTTTTCCAAAATGGCCAGCGGCCTGTCAAAACTTGCAAAATCCCTGTCTATCAGGTCACCCAGATTGACTGAAAATTCCAGGTCATGAGCATTCAGAAAGGGAATGGTTTGTTCGAGAATACTCAGGGTTCCCCGGTAGTTACGCTTTCCTGCAGTAGCTACATCTGCATATTGTACGTCGGCTATGATGCCGAAGGCAAAGCGTTCGTTTGCTGCGTTTTCGTCCAGTAGTGTTTTCATTTTATCGGCGTACCTTTCTCCCAGCAAAACTTGACTGGGACTATCAAAATGGGTGCTATCAAAGGTGGTAGTTCCATAGCTCATGACCACTGCGGTATGGGGCACTTTATCAGGTAATGCAAGGATCATTTCATTGAATTTTTTTCTGCTTATTTTATCCTCCGACACCTGCCCGGCTACAAATGGCAGATCAGGCAAGCCCAGACTATCCCGCAAGGCCCCTATCAAACGACTGATCTGATCCAGGTATTGGTCTCCTCTTCCAACATTGGACTCTCCCTGGTGCCAGATGACCCCCTTTATGGTGCCGTGTTCGGCTGCTTGCCTGGACCTTTGAACGATTTCATTAAAAAAATGAGATCCCGGCATCCACTCCTCAATGGCACTACCACCTTTGGCATTGACCAGCAGGCCGGTTTTTCTTTCGGGCTTGTATTCATGTATCTTTCGGGCAAAACCATAGGCAGGACTTAGTTTTTGCATGCTGCTGTCCTTTCTTATACTCGAATAGAGATTCAGGGGATTGGCTGCAGGCAGCCAATCGGTTCCGGAAAACAGGAAAATTCCGGCTAATGTATCTGCAAGCTCCGGCTTCACTTCTGCCCTGCCGGCCATGTTTGATTGGCCGATTGCCAGGTAAATATCCATATCCTGCCGGGCTTGCAACTGGCACCAAAAAAGGATTAGCAGAGGTAAGAGAAAATATTTCTTTAGTGTAGGGCTCATTGTACCGTGAATTTTTGCCTTTAACATGAATCCCCAAGAATAAATAAAAAGACCCGAAATACCCCGGATTTATTCACCTTTTTCCAATAGCTCAGCCAGTTTTTCTTCGATCAGGGGCACGGAAGTATACAAAGCTTCAAAATCTTCAATGATAAAATACCTGTCCTGAAATTTATTTTTCCAGTAAGGTGTATTCAAAACCGTCTCCACTTCATAGGGTAGGTGCTGGGGTTCGTCAGACAGGCAAAACTTGGTCTCCCCAGCTGAACTAAGGATACCCGCTCCATATATCCTCAGCTGTCCCCTTTCACGGATCAACCCAAATTCAATGGTGTACCAATAAATCCTTGAGAGCAGATCGATGGCCAATGGATTATCAATATACCTGAGAGCAATCCCAGCCAGATCTTTTAAAAACCGGGTATAGTCCGGATCGGTCAGCAGTGGCAGGTGGGCAAAGGCATCATGAAACATGTCCGGCTCCTCCAGGTAATCGAGGTTTTCTTTTTTTCGCAGCCAGGTAGAAGCGGGAAAACGCTGGTGATACAACAAGCTAAAAAACAGGTCATCATCAATCAATCCCGGAACGACCTGAATGGCCCATCCGGTAACAGCTGCCAACCTTTTGTTGGCCTCCTCAAAATTGGCAATATGGTCTGCTGAAAAACCAATCATTTGCAAGCCATTCATGAATTTTTCGGAGGCCGCACCTGGCAGGTTTTTATACTGACGTTCGTAAAGAATGCGCCAAACCTGAAAATCTTCCTCAGTATAGGTATCATATACTTGTTTTAGTTTTTTAAGCCTGGGATCCAACAAAACCTCCTCCGGATTTTTTTTATTCATTTTCTTTCCATTTCAAATTCCTGGTTTGCATAAAAATCTCCCTCCCCACCTTCGGGCCTTTTCCGGGAATATCTCTGCTACCGTCCTTAAAAATCAACGGAAAAAAATGGCTCCGGTTTATAAATCCCTACAGCAAATCAAAAGTTTTTCTCAGGGCAAAGGTTTTTCTGATTTGATCGGCCAGAAGGGCACTTTGCTCAAAATTCAAGGTCTGCTGCCCATCGGAGTAAGCCTTATCCGGGTTTTCATGGGACTCGTAAATGATGCCATCTGCACCTGCCATGACCCCGGCCAGGGCCATTTGTGTAACAAATTCCCTGATACCTATCCCATGTGAAGGGTCCACGACCACTGGCAAATGGGATTTAGATTTCAGGATGGGAACAGCATTCAGGTCCAGTGTATTCCGGCTGGCCTTTTCATAGGTCCGAATTCCCCTTTCACAGAGGATCAATTTTTCATTTCCACCGGAAAAAACATACTCGGCCGATTGCAGGAGCTCTTCTATGGTACCGGAAATCCCCCTTTTGATCAATACGGCCTTATCCACTTTACCCAATTCATCCAGCAAATTAAAATTCTGGGTATTTCTGGCACCTACCTGAAACACATCCACGTAATCGTGCATTTCCTCAATTTGCGAAACCTGCATGACTTCAGTCACAATTTTAATTCCTGCAGCTTTGGCCTGTTTGTACCACAATTTAAGTCCATCCATTCCCAACCCCCTGAAAGCATAGGGGCTGCTTCTGGGTTTAAATACCCCTCCACGCATCATGGTGATCTTGTTTTCTTTCATGTGAGCGATGACTTTGGCAATCTGCTCCTCCGATTCGATGGAACAAGGGCCGGTAATAATGGCCATATCACCGTCTTCGAAACCGATGCCGTCACCCAAATCGATTCTGGTCGGTTTTACTTTCCATTTTTTGGACACCAATTTGTATTCATCCGAAACGATGTGGATATCCTGAATCCCATCCAGCACCCCTATTCTCCTGATATCGAAGGGCGCTTTGCCAATCCCAATCAGGTAATCCCCCACCTGGGTTTTGACTGCTGTCACTTTATACCCCATCCGGTTGACTTTTTCCATTAAAGTCTCCTTTTGGGGGGCACTGATGTCCTGATTTAGCTGAATAATCATGATAGGATACTTTGAATATAGTGGTAAATGTCTTTTTTCAAGTCTTTCGAATCGCGGAGTACATGAATAAATGCGCTACCAATGATGGCTCCATGCGAATGGGCCGCTGCAGTCTTGAAGGAGGCCTTGTCTGAAATACCAAAGCCAATCAGCCTGGGGTTTTTCAGCCCCATGGCCTTTATCCGCTCAAAATAGGCTATTTGCTCAGGAGAAACGGCTTTTTTGGCGCCGGTGATACTGGCAGAAGAAACCATATAAATGAAGCCATCTGTATGTTGATCAATCTGCCGGATTCGAGCTTCAGAGGTTTGGGGTGAAATCAGGAATGTATTTCTCAAATCATGCGCATCAAACCAGCTTTTGTATTCGGTCAGGTATTGCTGCATGGGCAAGTCGGGCAAAATAAGTCCATCCACTCCCACTTCCTTGCATTTTTTACAAAAATCCTCCATCCCATACTGGACAACTGGATTCAGGTAGCCCATCAGTATCACCGGAATACTTACCTTTTCCCTCATCTTTTCCAATTGCTCAAACAACAGATGAAGAGTCATGCCATTTTTCAGCGCCACGTTATTGCTTTCCTGAATGGTAGGGCCATCTGCAATGGGATCTGAATAGGGCACCCCTATTTCAATGATATCCGCCCCGGCAGCTTCTATGGCTTCCATGATGGGCAAGGTATCTTCCAGTTGGGGGAAACCGGCAGTAAAATAGATGGATAAAATGGACTCCTTCTTGTTTTGAAATAATTTATCTATGCGGTTCATAACAGTTTAATAGTTTCCCCATTTGATGTAAGTTTCTAAATCTTTATCACCTCTACCTGAGAGGTTGATCACGATCACATCCGTGGACTTGTATTCGATCTGATTCAGGGCATGGAAGGCATGCGCAGATTCTATGGCTGGAATGATGCCTTCCAGACGGCTTACCTCTATGCCTGCCTGCATGGCATCCTCATCTTCCACTGCTACAAACTCTCCCCTTCCGGAATCGAACAGATGGGCATGAACAGGTCCGATACCGGGATAGTCCAGACCTGCGGAGATGCTGTGAGGCTCCACTACCTGACCATCTGCTGTCTGCATCAGCAAGGTTCGGCTGCCATGAAGGATGCCAGGCTTTCCAAGCAAGGTAGTAGCCGCTGACTTACCAGAACTCACCCCCATACCCGCCGCCTCCACGGCAATTAACCTTACATTCGGTTCATTGTAATAATGGTAAAATGCACCGGCGGCATTGCTACCTCCGCCTACACAGGCTATCACCAGATCCGGATTTTCCCTGCCTTCCTTTTCCATTAGCTGGGTTTTCATTTCTGCGGAAATGACGGACTGAAACCTGGCCACCATCTCCGGGTAGGGATGCGGGCCCACAACAGATCCAATGATGTAATGGGTATCTACGGGATTATTGATCCATTGGCGCATGGCTTCATTGGTAGCATCCTTCAGGGTCTTGCTGCCTGAATTGGCCGGTACCACCTTCGCTCCCAATATCCGCATGCGTTCCACATTCGGCTTTTGTCTTTCCATGTCTACCGCACCCATATAAACGGTACATTCCATCCCCATCAGGGCACATACAGTAGCCGTGGCTACTCCATGCTGTCCTGCCCCTGTTTCCGCAATGATACGCTTCTTATTTAATTTTTTTGCCAGAATTATCTGACCAACGGTATTATTGATCTTATGGGCTCCGGTATGACAGAGGTCCTCTCTTTTAAGGTAAATCTTTGCCCCATATTTTTCGGACAGCCGGTTTGCAAGAAACAATGGTGTCGGCCTGCCGACATAATCCTTCAAAAGCCTGTCAAACTCTTCTTTAAAAGCTGGGGAAGCCATGATAGGTTGGTAATTTTCCCGAAGCTCCTCTATATTAGGATAAAGCATTTCAGGGATGAAAGCACCCCCAAATTGCCCATAAAATCCATTTTCGTCTACTTTTATCATTGGTGTCTCCATCTATTTTTTTATTTTCATTGCTCTGTTTCTAAGCTGCCGGGTAAATTCAGTAATCAATTTCAGGTCTTTTAACCCTGGTCGTACTTCAAATCTGGAATTGATATCAATTCCTTCCATCGCCGGCAGGGATTGATAAAATTCCAGTATTTCGTCCACCTGTTCAATACCAATTCCCCCACTCAGCAAAAACGGTTTGTTGAACGGGTTTTGTTTCAATAATTCCCAATTGAAACGGTGACCAGTGCCTCCGAAAGTGGGCCCGTCGGTATCAAAAAGAAAATAATCCACATGGGGCAGGTAAGGTTCCAACGCTTTCCATGACCAGTCCGCCCCAATGCGAAACACTTTGATCAATTCCACATCCAGCTGACGTTTGATTTCCTCTAATTGCTGCGGTAATTCATCCCCATGCAACTGAACCTTTCCCAAACCATAAGCCTTTACTGTGGATTGAATGGTATCGCAGGAGGCATTTACAAATACCCCGACTTTAGGCAAGCTCCACTTCTGATAGGTCTCGGGAGCATGGCCAAAGCCAGGCACATACCGCCTGGATGGGGGATAAAAAATCATGCCCACCCAGTCGATCAAACCTATTTCCTGCAGGCCTTCAAAGTTTTCATTATCTGCCATGCCACAGACCTTGATGATCATGATTTTGTGATTTTGGTTTGTTCTGCCAGTAATTTCCTGAAATGCTGCATGAAATTGTAGGCCGCCTGATGGGGTCTGATGGTTTTCATGAAATTCTCTCCAATAAGGAAGCCATCAAATCCTGCTTTCTTTAAGCGCACCAGGGTAGCCGGATCAGAAAGACCACTTTCTGAAATTTTTACATATTCCCCTGGTATTATTTCCACCAATTCCAGTGAAGTTTCTACATTGACATCAAATGTTTTCAGGTTTCTATTATTCACGCCAACCAAATCAACGTTTTCGTTGAGGCTTTCTTCCAGTTCCTGTTTGTCATGCACTTCCAGTAATACTTCCATACCCAGCTCCCTGGCGAGCCTGGCCAGTCGGTACAATTCCTTTGGAGCCAGTGCCGCTGCAATTAGCAGGATGCAATCGGCGCCCAGGGAACGCGACTCAATAAGCTGGTATTCATCCACGATAAAGTCCTTTCGAAGTATGGGGCAATAGTTGAATTTTCTGGCTTGCTTCAGGTCTTCTTCCGATCCTCCAAAAAACTCCTGGTCTGTCAACACCGACAAGGCAGAAGCCCCGGCCTGCATGTATCCGATGGTAACCTGTTCCACCCTGGCGGTCGGATTGATCCAGCCTTTGGAGGGAGACTTTCTTTTAAATTCGGCAATGATACCGGTTTTCTCGGGATCCCTCACATATTGCTTCATCGACACCGTCTGGCTGTCAAAAAAAAGGCTTTTTTCCAGTAGCTTGGCAGGGTACAGACTTTTCCTTTCTTTTATTTCCGATTGTTTAAACGCAATGATTTTATCCAGTATATTCATATTCAACTGATATTTATGGATGTTTTGGGGGCTACCAATTCTTTAAATACTTTTAAGGCCTTTCCGTTTTTCAGGCACTCTGTGGCTGTCTCCCTGGCCTTGTCATAAGTCCATTCCGGTTTGGAGGTAAGCAAAGCCGCTGCGGCGTTGGCGATCACCACCGCCTCCTGTTCGGCACTACCCTTTCCTTCCAGGATGTGGAGAAATATTTTAGCAGATTCTTCTACTGTACTTCCCCCCTTGATAGCCTCCGGAGAAATGACCTCAAACCCCAGGTCTTCCGGACTTAAGACCTGCTCTCCCCGATTGGAAATCCATTTCAAGCCGGCTGTCAGGGATATTTCATCATATCCATCCAGGGCATGCAAAACACTGAACCGAACATCATGGTTTTGGTACAAGTATCCATATAACCTGGCCAATTCCAGGCTAAAAACTCCCACCAGCTGCTTTTTAGGGAAACTGGGGTTTACCATGGGTCCCAGCATATTGAAAAAGGTCTTAACGCCCAATTCCTTTCTCACCGGACCTATATGCTTCATGGCCGGGTGGAAAAGGGGAGCATGAAGAAAGCAAATTCCTGCCCGATCCAGGCTGCTCCGTAATTTATCTACGTCGTTGGTAAACTCATATCCGAAATGAGCCAGCAGGTTGGAGGAACCACATACAGAAGAAACGCCCACATTGCCATGTTTGGCTACGGGCTGACCTGCACCTGCCACGATAAAGGAAGCCAGGGTGGAAATATTAAAGGTATCCTTTCCATCGCCCCCTGTTCCACAGAGGTCTATGGCATCATATTCAGGAATTTCTACCGGAATGCAGCGCTCCAGCATGGCCTCCCTAAAACCCATCAACTCCTCCACCCGCACACTGCGCATCATAAATACGGTAAGAAAGGCCGCCATTTGGCTATTATTCACCTCTCCTGCAGTCATTTCTTTCAGCACCCCTTTGGCTTGTTCCTTGCTGAGGGTTTTATGCTCGATCAGGTGATTCAGTATCTCTTTCATTGCTACTTGATTTAAGCTCCTTCAATCCAATTTTTGATAATCTGCACCCCATGTTCGGTAAGGATGCTTTCCGGATGAAACTGCAGGCCTTTCACCCGGTATTTTTTATGTCTTACTGCCATGATCTGTCCATCCGGTGTTTTGGCAATCACTTCTAATACTGCCGGAAACAGCGTTTCATCTATGACCCAACTGTGATACCTGCCGACGGTAAAAAACTCCGGAACCCCTTCAAACAAGGGGTCTGGTTGTATCCTTACTTTGGAAGCCACTCCATGTACTACCTCAGTAAGGTTGATCAGCCCTCCTCCAAAGGCCTCTCCAATGGCCTGATGGCCCAGGCAAATGCCGAGGATATCCTTAGATGGAGCATATTCCTTTATCAATTCCGGCATGATTCCTGCCTCGGAGGGAATCCCTGGGCCAGGAGAAAGCAATATTTTATCATAATTATCTACTTCTTTCAGGCTTATTTTATCATTCCTGTAGATATCCGGGGCATAGCCAAGATCCCGGATAATATAGACCAGATTATAAGTGAAAGAATCGTAATTGTCCAGTACCAGTATTTTCATCGGTTAATCGTTTACTTGTAAAAATCTAAATGCCCTCTGCTGACTTAAGGGCCACTCTCAGGGCTTCCAACTTGTTGCTTACTTCCTGCAACTCACTTTCGATGGAAGATTTGGCCACCACTCCCGCCCCGGCCTGAAAGCGAAGCCGGTTATTTTCAGACACAAAAGACCGGATCAGGATGGCATGGTTGAAATCACCATTGAACCCTAAAAACCCGATGGCACCCCCATAAAACTTTCGGGAACAATTTTCCAGGCCATCGATCAATTCCATGGCCCGGTACTTAGGCGCTCCTGATAAGGTACCAGCAGGAAAAGTATCGGCTACCAGCTGTAGGGGGTTGGCCCCTTCGGGAAGTTCTCCCGTCACCTTCGAAACCAGGTGAATGACATGGGAGTAATATTGGATTTCTTTAAAAACCTCCACCTTCACCTTTACGGAGGATCGACTGAGGTCATTTCTCGCCAGATCCACCAACATCACATGTTCTGAATTTTCTTTGGGATCATCATATAACTTCACAGCCAATTTGGCATCTGCCTCATCATTTCCGGTTCGTTTAAACGTCCCGGCAATGGGGTAAATGGTAGCCTTGCTTCCTTTGACAACGATTTGGGCTTCAGGGCTGCTGCCAAAAATTTTGTGAGAGCCATAATCAAAATAAAACAGGTAAGGGGAAGGGTTGATCGAACGTAAAGCCCTATAAACATTGAATTCATCCCCCTTAAATCCGGTAGAAAAGGTGCGGGAAAGCACGATCTGAAATACATCTCCCCTGAAGCAATGGTCCCTACCCTGGGCCAGAATGTCCAGAAATTCCGGATCGGTGTAGTTGGAACTTATCTCTCCCTCCAATTGGAAATCATAGCTTGGAAGGTTTTTATTGTTGAGGATCATTTCTATTTTGGGAATACCGGATTCACCAGGTTCTCCCTCCAGATAATGTTCAAAAATGTGTAATTCATTTTTGAAATGGTCCACCACAATCATATTTTTATAAACAGCATAGTGGATCAAGGGAACTTCCGAGTCCTGGGTGTGTCGAAGGCTGATATCCTCAAAATAATTGACCGCATCATACTGAATATAGCCAAAAAGTCCATTGGTGATGAATTTAAAATCTAGCTGATCCTCCTGAAAGTTATTGGAAAAGCTCCTGAGTGCGTCCATTATTTTCTCCTCCTTGTCAGGCTTTCTGAAGGAAGTCTTCTGACCTGGCAGCGAGGTTCTTATTTCCCCTTTAATCAGAGAAAAAGAAGCCATAGGTTCACAGCAAATATAGGAATAGCTGTTTTCATTGCCATGATAATCAGAACTTTCCAGAAGGATGGTATTGTTATACCTGTCGCGAATTTGCAGGTAAATACTCACCGGAGTGATGGTATCTGCCAGCAATTTTTTGTACCGGGTTTTGATTTTAATTGGTTTCATCGACTGAGTTTTGCATAAAAAAAGGCTTGCCGGGAGTCCAGCAAGCCTAAGTATATTTGTTTTATCAAATTTGGGCAATGGTTAGCTGTGCTCCCTCTAAAAGAAGTAAGTAAGCCACCACCAGATTTGAATCGTTTTTTTCATAAGTTGAGGCAAATATAGAAAAGGCCCTTCATTTTCAAAAGTTATTTTGATTTATTTTAAAGGCTGAAAAATTCCAGGAGCAAATGAGTTCTGCAACATCTTTTTTCCAACATTTACCGCAAATACTAAGCTTTTGCCTTTATATTTGAGCTTTTATTCCTTTAACCACCTAAAACTATTCCTTTTATGATATCAAAAGCACCCCTAATCTCTGCCGAAGAACTGCTAAACTTAATGGGAGATCCAAATCTGGTATTAATTGATGCCAGCTTTGACCGGGAAAAGTACCTGTCCGGGCACCTCAAAGGTGCCCTACACGTAGATCTCAACCAGCAGTTGTCTCATATCCGGGAGGATGCCTCAGCGGGAGGACGCCATCCCCTTCCGGAACCCGATGCATTCGGAAAAACACTTGGAGCATTGGGCATAGGTCTTGAAAGCCATGTAGTGGTCTATGACGACAAAAATGGGGGCATGTCTGCTGCACGGTTTTGGTGGATGCTTAAGGCCCTGGGTCATGACAAGGTGCAGGTATTGGATGGTGGAAAAGCAGCGGCTGAAAAAGCTGGCCTTCCTACCTGTCACCAAAACGAAAGTCCCAAACCCACTGCTCCCTATCCGGCAAAGGATTGGCAATTACCTCTGGCAGATATGGAGGAGGTAGAAAAAGCGACTAAGAACAATAATAAAATGGTCATAGATGTACGGGAAACCAATAGATACCGGGGTATTTCAGAACCCATAGATCTGGTAGCAGGCCATATTCCAGGCGCAGTCAATATTCCATTTTCAGAAAACCTGGATGAGTCAGGGAAATTTTTACCTGCTGAGGTATTAAAAAAGAAATATGAAACCCTACTGGAAAAATCCGCCGACCGTACCATCATTCATTGTGGGTCTGGAGTAACTGCCTGCCATACTTTACTTGCTTTAGCCCATGCAGGCATGGAAATCCCCAAATTATATGTAGGCTCCTGGAGTGAATGGTCCAGGAACAACCGTCCCATGGCCACAGAAAAATGAATGAATTAGCACTCCGAACGGTACAGGTCATGCAATACAAAATGCCAGAAAAGCACTTGTATGAATACGCCATCGTCCGGGTAGTGCCCCGGGTGGAGAAGGAGGAATTTATCAATGTCGGAATAATCCTGTGCTCCATACAACAACAATTTTTAAAATGCTCCACCCACCTGGATAAAACCAAATTGCAAGCCCTTGATCCGGATGCGGATCCGGAAACCATACAAGATCATTTGAATGCCTTTATCCGGATTTGTAAAGGTGAGAAAGCAGCCAGCCCCATTGCTTCGCAAAATACCGCTTCACGTTTCCGTTGGCTGACAGCCGTAAGAAGTTCTATGATTCAAACCTCCCGACCACATTCGGGCCTTTCGCCCAATTTGGAGGAAACATTTAAAGCCCTTTTCGAGGACTACGTCGGCACTTATTAGTTTATCATTCGCTGCTTATAACTCATTCCCTACTTATAACCTGCACACCTAACCTCTCAATTTTATTCTGGTCACTATGAAAAAAACAAGGGTTAGCGGGAACTACCTTTTTCCAAGACCAGGATAGCTTACCCGGCTTGATTGAATTATCTTATAATTTTTTACCTCAGGCTCCGGTAAATGTGCCGCAGATTATTATTTTTGGTTTTCTATAAAACAGAAAATGAACGATAACTTACAAAAAAACAGCCTGCTGGATCGCTTCCTAAATGCTATTGAAAAAGCAGGTAACAAGCTCCCGGACCCTGCCATTTTATTTTTATTCCTGTTGTTGTTTACCTGGTTGCTTTCCGCTTTGCTGGCACCGGTAGACTTTGGCGAACTTGATCCCAGAACGGGAGAAAAACTATTTGTTCAAAACCTGCTGACGGGTGAAAAAATGGCGGATTTTCTGTCCCGTATGATCACCGTTTTCATCAGTTTCCCTCCCTTGGGTGTAGTATTGCTGGCCATGTTGGGTGTGGGGGTAGCAGAATATTCCGGATTTATTCCAGCCGGTTTGAAGTACCTGTTGGGTTTTACCCCAAAAAGCCTGCTAACGCCTATATTGGTTTTGGTAGCTATCGTCAGCCATACAGCGGCTGATGCCGGATATGTACTGGTAATTCCTCTGGGCGGAGTCATTTTTTATGCAGCCGGGAGGCATCCCCTGGCAGGGATTGCAGCCACTTTTGCGGGGGTATCGGGTGGTTTCAGTGCCAATTTTATTCCATCCGCTATAGACCCGCTACTGCAAGGCTTTACCCAATCCGCAGCCAGGATCATTGATCCGAATATCAGCCTCAACCCTTTAAATAACATTTTTTTTACGGGACTTTCCAGTGTGGTCGTCATCGGAGTGGGCTGGTACCTGACAGATCGTATCATTGAACCACGATTAAACAGGAATAATCCGGTAGACCAGGACCTTTCAGATGTTCCTACCATGGAACCCTTGCAAACGAAAGAAAGAAAAGCTTTTAAAATGGCCAGCCTAGTGATGCTCCTGGGCCTGGCAGGGCTGTTTTTCTGGGCTTATCCGGATGGCTCTAGCTTGCGGGATGTATCGGGAGAAATAACCTCTATTTCGGCACCACTGATGCAATCCATTGTACCACTGATCTTCCTGGTTTTTTGGGTTCCCGGAATAATTTTTGGTTTCATGTCCGGCAATTACAAAAATTCAAAAGATGTGGTCGCCTCCATGAGCAAAGCCATGGGAGGCATGGCAAATTACATCGTGATGGCTTTTTTCTGTGCTCTCTTTATAGATGCCTTTACCCAATCCAATATCGGTTCAATGACTGCCCTGAAAGGAGCTTCTTTTCTTCAAAGTTTACAGCTTCCTCCTCAGGTGACAGTAGTAGGCATTGTTTTTTTAAGTGCCTTTGTAAACCTTCTGGTAGGTTCCGCTTCTGCAAAATGGGCTTTGATCAGTCCGATTTTTGTCCCCATGTTGATGCAGTTGGGGATATCTCCAGACCTTACACAAGCGGCCTACCGGGTAGGGGATTCGGTTTCCAATATCATTACCCCCTTACTGCCCTATTTTCCCCTGGTAGTCATTTTCTGTCAACGATATGTTAAGAAAACCGGTATAGGCACGCTGGTATCCCTGATGCTGCCCTATTCTTTGTACTTACTGCTCATTTGGACGGTATTCCTGTTAATTTACTGGGCTTTAGGCATACCTTTAGGCCTGCAATCTACCTATACCTATCCTGCCATTTAGCCCCTACTTCATAATGATCAATTCCTCAGGTATAAAATCCTTATTTTTCTTGTTGCTGAGTTTCCCGGGTTTTGCCCTGTTTTGCCAGGCCCAGGAGGAATGGCCCGATTTTATGGAGCAATTTCCGGATTACCTGCAGATTTCCCTGCAGGTTCAAAATGAAACTGGAGATATCCTCTTCCAGCAAAATTCCGATAAAAGCATTCCATCTGCCAGCATCATCAAAATCCCCATTTTGATTGCCCTCATGGAGAAAGTGGAAAATGAAGCGGTCAACCTGGATTCCCTTTATACCCTGCAGGCATCTGATAAGGTGGGAGGAGCAGGAGAAATGCAGCACCTTCCGGAAGGTTCCAGGCTTACTTTTCGTTACCTGGCGGAAGAAATGATCCGTATCAGCGACAACACTGCAACCAATATCCTAATTCGAACAATTGGAATGGACTACATTCAACAATGGCTTAGCAAGCATGGTTATAAAGCCACCCAACTGAATCGCTTCATGATGGATTTTAAAGCCATTGAGGCGGGAAGACAAAATTATACCAGCCCAAAGGAAATCAACGAAATACTTTTGAATCTTTGGAATGGCGCATGGCTGAAGGAAGCATCAAAGGAGGAAATCATGCATTGGCTCAAAGGATGTGCAGACAATAGTACGATCCCTAGCCGCTTGCCAACCGATACAATTGTAGCCCATAAAACAGGAACCCTGGATTATGTGCGCGGTGACGCAGGTTTGATACTGGGAGATAAACCATTAATATTGTCTGTTTTTGTGGAAAATTTCCAATCAATGGAAGAGGCAGAGGCCGCCATTGGCAAGATTGCATTAAAAGCCTATACGGATTTTGGCAGATAAAAGCCTGTCTTTGGGTTTATCTCGGTTTTGAATAAGGCATGATTTTTGGTTTTGAACTTAATAACAATCAAATTCAAAATGTATTTACCATGAAAAATTCTGAATTAGTCAAAATCCTCAACGAATGTGCCATGGCTTGTAATCACTGTGCTGACGCATGTTTGGACGAAGATAATGTTTCACACATGGTGGACTGTATACGGACCGACAGGGCCTGTGCGGAAACCTGCAGTACTACAGCAAAGCTGATGTCCATGTCTTTCGGTCCTCTGGATGAATTGCTGAAATTTTGTACCAGGTTATGTGGGGCATGTGCCGATGAATGCGAAAAACATGAGCATGCACACTGCCAGCATTGCGCCAAGGCTTGTCGGAATTGTCAGGAGGCTTGTTTATCAGTACTTAGCAATTAATTGCAATTTTAACTGCTGGATCAATCCAACTCCGGTACCTCACTTTTCATTCAATGAACCTGAAATCAGGGGCCATTACAGCTCCCTGTTCGTGGAATAAACCTATTCTGCTCAGGTACAACTATTTTTTGGCTTTTTGAGTCTTTACCGATATTCGGAAAAACCAATACCTAACCCTGGTTAGACTTCCTGATACCCAAAGACTTTTTCACCTTTTGGTTTTAAAAAAATTAACCCAAACCGAAGCGATCAAAGCCAGCAGAGCAAGCGCAACAGTAAAGAAATCCACCCAGGCGGCAGGAGGAAGCATTCCAAAAAACCTACTGAACAGGTAACTGATATAGGAATTGGGTAGATTTTTCTCCCCCAGTTGCCTCAAAACCTGCCAGTGCCAATCGGTTAGGAAACAATAACCCCATCCATACCAGATCCCCAACAGGAACCAGGACAAAAAAGTAAGCCCAATCGTCAGTAAATGAATTTTACACCACTTTCTCACCATCCAACCGAACAAATTAAAGCCGATAAGTGTGGTATGCAACACCAGAAACAGGTAATCAGCGGTAATTAACCAGGTCGAAGCAAGGGTTAACATATTTTATTACGATTTATTCAAACCAAATGAACTGTCAGAAATGGGCAGTACATCTCCCTGATACTATCATCCAGGAAATATACGGATTCATCGCCGATCTAAACGGGTCTGTCCAACTTGATTTTCACCCAGCCTGCTCCTGCCGTTACTTTGCCTGCATGATAACCACAAATGACATGAGACACAAACTGATTACATTAATGATGCTGTTGAGCCTGAGCCATTGGGCCACTGCACAGGAAAAAAAAGCGTATACCCAAACAGTACGGGGAACCGTACTGGATATGGTAAGTCAATCACCTTTACCCGGTGCTTCGGTTAGGATCCTGGATACTGACCCTCTGATAGGAACCGCTACGGATCTGGAGGGCGGCTTTATGCTGGAGCAGGTACCCGCTGGAAGGGCGACAATTCGGGTCAGTTTTCTGGGATATGAATCTACTACTCTTCGGGAAATCCCCATTACCAGCGGGAAGGAAGTAGTATTGACCATACAATTACAGGAAAACCTGGAACAAATGGAGGAAGTGGTGGTTCAGGCCAGGGGAGACTCCCGGGAAGCACAAAATGAAATGGCCACTGTTTCTGCCAGGGGATTTGACATGGAGGCTACCAATCGATTTGCCGGCAGCAGAAATGACCCTGCCCGTATGGCACAAAATTTTGCCGGTGTGAGTGGAGCCAATGATTCCCGAAACGATATCATCATCCGGGGCAATTCACCCACAGGTGTATTGTGGCGATTGGAGGGAGTAGATATCCCCAATCCCAACCATTTCGGAGCCATGGGCACGACGGGGGGACCGGTAAGTATCCTGAACAGCAACCTCCTGGATAAAAGTGATTTTATCACGGGTGCATTTCCTGCTGCGTATGGAAATGCAACGGCAGGAGTATTTGACCTTAATTTAAGGAAAGGAAATGCCTACAGGAGGGAGTATTTGGTACAAATGGGATTCAATGGAATTGAACTGGGTGCAGAAGGACCTCTGGTAGAAGGAAAGCGGGCATCTTACCTGTTAAACTATCGTTATTCAACTATCGCCATGATGCAGGAAGTGGGATTTTCTGCCGGTACAGGGGATGCGGTACCCTATTATCAGGATTTTTCCATGAAAGTGGATCTTCCAACCGATAAAATGGGGAGATTCTCCCTTTTTGCCCTGGGCGGTAAAAGTAACATTGACCTGCTTGGATCGGAATCAGATAGCAGTACTACAGATTTGTACTCTGAAATGTCCCAAAACATCTACAACCGCGCCAAAATGGGTGTCATTGGCATCAACCACACACAATATTATGATCCCGAAACTTTTGGCGTAATCACCCTGTCTGCAGACCATAGTTTTTCAGGAAACCGGGTAGATTCATTGAGCCTTGAAAACAGAACACCTGTTCCGCTTTACCGCAACCATTACGGATTGAGCAAAATACGGGCACAATACGAAGTACACCGGAAGGTAGATAATAAAAACAATTTTCGAATGGGCATGAATTACGACTACCTGAAGTTCAATCTGCGGGACAGCTTGTACCAGGTAGAAGAAGATCGTTTTCAGGATTTGAGAAATGAAACCGGTTCTTCCGGACTGCTCCAAGCTCACCTGCAATGGCAGCACCGCTTTGACCAAAGGGTCAGAGCCAATATAGGTGTTCACTACCAAAACTTCATCCTGAACAATATCCAACAGGTAGAGCCCAGGGTTGGGCTGTCCTTTGAACAAAACCAAAGAAGTACTTTTAGCCTGGGTTATGGATTACACAGCCAATTGCAGCCCTTGCCGGTTTATTTTCTAGAATCTGAGGATTTAAATCAAGACCTTATCAGGACCAATAAAAATTTGGATTTCACCAAATCCCATCACTTTGTGGCCGGATATCGGTATCAGATAAGCCCCGATATTCATCTCAAATCAGAAATTTATTACCAGCATTTGTATGGAATTGCGGTGGAAGAGAGTTCAAGTAGTTTTTCCATGTTGAATGCAGGAGCGGATTTTGGGATTCCGGATGTAGACAGCCTGACCAATCGCGGTAGGGGAAGAAATTACGGACTGGAGCTTACCCTTGAAAAACAATTTAGTGAGGGTTCGTATTTTTTACTTACCACGTCCCTGTTTGATTCCAGGTATAGGGGAAGCGACGAACAGTGGAGAAATACCGCTTTCAACAGCCAATATGTTTTGAATGGGTTACTGGGCAAGGAATGGCAAATAGGAAACCCGAATCGCATTTTGTCCCTGGACTTCAAAATTACCTTTGCGGGAGGACAATACATTACTCCCATAGATTTGGAACGAAGCATCATGGAGAATCAAGCCGTCTATCAGGAGAACCGGGCTTTTTCAGTAAAAAATCCGGATTATTTCCGCTCTGACCTTAAAATAAATTACCGGGTAAATAAGAAAAACCTCACACATGAATGGTCGCTGGACATTCAAAACCTGACCAATCACCAAAATTTATTCCGGCAAACCTTTAACCCCATTACCGAATCTGTTGTGAATAGTTATCAATTGGGTATTTTCCCAATTCCACAATACAGGCTTACCTTTTAACCAATAGCTTTGGTTATATTGCCACCAAAGCTGCATGTAAAATGAAATTAAAAGCTCCCTATGACCGGTACCTGTTGATGCTGGGTCTTGCCTTCCTGCTGGCCATCATGCAACCTATGGAGGAGTTCTGGCCCCTGGTACTGGTCAATATGCTATTCACCTTCGTTTTCTGGGAAGGAAATTACCAATTGGTGGGATGGGTCAGGGAGCGATATCCGCTTATGCAACAAACCAGAAGACGAATATTTACTCAAATCGGGCTTTCCATAGGCTACACCATTCTTGGTGGAACAACAGTAACCTCCCTATTACATTTGGTAGGCTGGGCACCTTACGAGTGGGATTATCATTTGCACATCCTGCTTATGGGCTTGTTTATCACAGCTGTAATTGCCATCGTATATGAAACCATTTTCTATTTTGATCTCTGGAAATCCTCCCTGCTGGAAAGTGAACGACTAAAAAAAACAGCTGCACGTTTGCAATTTGAAAGCCTGAAAAACCAGGTCAACCCCCACTTCCTGTTTAACAGCTTGAACAGCCTTGCTGC
The DNA here is from genome assembly GCF_010993705.1 of Cyclobacterium sp. SYSU L10401. Lineage (GTDB taxonomy): Bacteria > Bacteroidota > Bacteroidia > Cytophagales > Cyclobacteriaceae > Cyclobacterium. Next base: position 521,092 of record NZ_WOFO01000004.1, read on the forward strand.
CCTGATTCCTGTGGATCCGGTAAAGGCGGAAAAATTCGTGCAGGAATTTGCCCGCATTTACAGGTACGTGCTGGAAGTGAAAGACCGGAATTTTGTTTCGCTCAGGGAGGAAATGGACTTTGTATCTTCATTTGTTTACCTGCTTAAAATCCGATTTGGCGAGCACCTGAAGTTTGAGCAACAACTGGAAAAACACCTGGACCGTTACCATATTCCACCTTTAATTTTGCAAAACCTGGTAGAAAATGCCATCAAGCACAACGTTATTTTGAAAGACCGTCCCCTTGTCATCCTTCTTGAGATACAAAATGACACGTTATTGGTGCGCAATAACCTCCAAAAAAGGAGTTACCCTGCTGCATCAACCCAAACAGGTCTGCGGAATATGGCGCAGCGGCTGCAATTGGTAGTAAACAAAGAAGCTAAATTTTATAAAAAAGAGGGGTATTTCTATGCTGAAATTCCTCTGATTCCTGAATCTGATTGATCAACCATGTACAACACCCTACTAGTAGAAGATGAAAAGTTGGCTGCGGACCGGCTGGAACGAATGCTTCAACAGATCACTCCGGATATCCGGGTACAGGCTATAGTTGATTCGGTAAGCGCAGCGGTAGATTTTCTAAAAAATCACCAACCTGAACTTATCTTTCTGGACATTCACCTGGCAGATGGCTCGGGCTTTGAGATTTTTGAGCAGGTGCGGGTAAGCTGCCCGGTCATCTTTACGACCGCTTACGACGAATATGCGCTAAGGGCTTTTCAGGTCAATGGCATTGCCTACCTGCTAAAGCCCATCGGGCAGGAGGCATTGGAAGCGAGCCTGCAAAAGTTAAAATCCATACAGGCCTCTGGGATACAGGTAGCTTCCCTGGATGCGCTACTGGCCCAAATCCGAAAGGGAGAATCGCCCTACCGGAAGCGTTTTTTGGTTGCATATGGCAATACGATTAAATCCATCGGTATATCGGAGGTCGCCTATTTTTTTGCGGAAAACAAGGCCGTATACCTGGTCGACAAATCGGGCAGTAAATACGTACTGGACGAAACACTAGACCAATTGCAGGAAGGGATTGATCCGGAGCAATTTTTTCGGGTGAATAGAAGCTTTATGGTACAGGTAGATGCGATCCATCAGATGCATGCCTATTCCCGCAGCCGAATAAAGCTGGACCTGCAACCGCCATGCGGTAAAGAATGCATCAGCAGTACAGAGAAGACGGCCGCACTTAAAAATTGGTTGGGAACCTAGGTGGGAAATTTATCCGGTGATACTTTCGAAGTGATCAGCCTTTTGCGAATTCATTTTGGCTAACCAGCCCATTTACCATCTCCCTTTGAAAATCTCCCTTTAAAATCTGGTTTTCAAAACGATCCATTATGCCATTGATTGACAAATGATCTTCAGCGAACCGGCGGGAATTTAAAGAAATTTCATTCCAATTTTGTTCAATTGCATTTTTAATCCCTTGATTAAGAGCTTCCTGGTCGTCCCGATCTATTATGATACCAATTTTAAAGTTATTGATGGTACGGTACAATTGGGAACCCGGCATGGTCGTCACTAAGGGAACGCCCCCAACAGCCCATATACTGGTAAGCTTGGAAGGAAGCATCAAATCTGAAGTGCTGAACTTTTGGATTACTAAATGAACATCAGCCATATTTAAAATTTTAACAAACTTAAACAAGGGCTGAAGGGGTAGAAATTTTACATTTTCGAGCTTCAATTCAATTTTCATTTTCATTAGTTTATCCAAAAAGGGACCTGAACCACAAATTAAAAAATGAAGATTCTTTATGTGCTTTAAAGAATGACCGGTATTGATAATTTGGTCTAACCCTTGCTTTTCACCTATTGATCCTGAATACAAAACTATTTTGTCTTCCGGAGAATAGCCAAATTCTTGTTTAATTTTGTCTTTCTCTGATAAGGGTCTGAAAAAATCAGTATTAACCCAATTTGGAAAGAGAAAGATTGGCTTTTTACATTTACTATTAATTTTTGCAATCATCGAAGGCGAAATTGAACTCACATAGTCCGCTTTATTTAAAATAAACCTTTCAACGGCCAAAAGCATTTTTATGAAAAAATCAGATTTAACCATATTCAGATCCCGAGCTGCTTCAATTTGTAAGTCCTGAATATGATAGGAAAATTTAGCACCATGAATTTTTTGGACAAAAAAACCTAACAAGCCAAAATTAAAAGAAGGTGCAACTGCTATCACATGATCAAACCTTGATTGAAACATCAATGATATCAGCCTGAAAAATGACGAAATAAAAAAGGAAATATCGAGGATTATTCTTTTTTTCCCTGTTGGTAGAGAAGGAACATACATCGGGCACCTGTAAATGGTAATATTACCTCCTGATGGAAAGGATTCCTTTTCCGTTTGGTACCAAAATCTTTGTTTTACATAAGGGGCCTGAACTTTCCAAAAAGGGTAATAAGGATAGGTCGTCACGACTGAACAGTCATACCCTTTGGCAGCTAACCACTGGATCATTTCTCCATTGTATTTACCAATACCAGTCGGTTCCGGAGAAAAATTATATCCAATCAGTAAAACCCTCTTCTGCATGACAATTAATTTAAACCATCCTTAATAAAACAAACAATTTACATATATAAATTAAATAGTTTTTTATTAAAAAAATCCAATTAATCAACTCTGGGAGCAAGAATAAATTATTAATTCTTTTCTCAATTTTATCGATGTTTTAAAACCTAACATCATTTAGATAACAATAAGCAATATAAGAAAAATTAAGATGTATCGTAATTTTTTAACGTTTTTTTTGCTTTTTAAATACAGGAAAAAGTATTCCACTACCCAAGCTTTAAACTTGATTGATTAGGTAATTAAAATATACTTTTAATTACTTTTTATCAAATTTTTATTGTAAAAAAATAAATATACATACCTATTTAAATTTATTATATAATTAAAATAGATTAAAAAAACGATATTGTTTTATAATCAATCAAAAATAAAAAATTATAATTACTATTAAATGTAAAATAAAATATAGCTATTTGTTTATTTTATAAAATAAAATATGAATATTTAATAAAAATATTTATATTTAGAATACGGAAATAAAATTGAATTTACCTATATGTACTCATCACATGATAAATACCTTAAAAAGAATCAAAATATTAACTGAGGCTTATAATTTATTCAATCATAATAAATTATCTTACTTGAAGCCGCTATATATGAAATATGGACTGAAAAAGCAATTTTTTCAATCCATATCAAGTAAAGATTTTCCGAGGAATGAATCTCAAAACCTTCCTTTGTTTGATAAGGTTAATTCAGCGGATGAACTTCCAAATAAATTGTCATTTAAAGCATTGCCTGAAGGAATAAAAAAGGAATTACTCTCCTGGTCAAATGAAGGGTTTGCGCTTTTAAAAGATTTTTTTTCTGAGAATGAGGTGGAGTTTATCAATGAAAAAATTAATGAATTAGCCAAGTCCAACAAGTTGCAGATTCGGGAAGAAAGAAAAATGATGTTTGCTGTCGATCACAGTAAGGACTTACGCTCTATGGCAAGTCCCGATCGATTGGAGAAAATTCTGGAATTATTAATGGGCTGCCCCATTTCTCTTTTCCAAAGTGTCAATTTCTTCAAAGGCAGTGAAGACCCCGCACATTCGGATTTCATTCATATGACAACCTATCCCTATGGCTATTTAATAGCAGCCTGGATAGCGCTGGAAGATATTGACCTGGAAAACGGCCCACTATTTTATTATCCTCGAAGCCACAAATTAAACTATATCATGAATGGCGATTTTGATCACGGAGGAAATAAATGGCTTTTAGGAAAGTCTTATAAAAAGAAATATTCAGACAAAATTGATACCATATTATCAGAAAACAAATTCGAAAAAAAATATTTTACTGCTAAAAAAGGAGATGTTTTAATTTGGCATGCAAATCTATTACATGGAGGAAGTAAAGTAATAGATCCTGAAAGAACACGAAAAAGCATGGTGATGCATTATTTTGGTAAAGACGTGATCAGGTATCATGAGGTGAGCCAAAGACCTTCATTTTCAAATGAACTAAGCCAAAATAAATAATCATTTCCTATTGAAACCTATACCCTAGCGACATCTGAAACATTTCGTATTTGAATTCCCTTCTTGAATTTCTTTGCCAAAGTCCAATAGCATTTAAACCGTGCATGTATCTTCCATTAAAAAATATATGATTTGAGAATAAAATCTCTATCCCAAAAGTCAAACCAACACTTCTTTCCTCTGTCGTCTTTGATATATTATTTACCTTACCCTGATTATTTTCAAAACCATCTATTAACAATTCAAAATGAGGACCAAAAATAATTGAAGTGTTTCGAAGTATGCGGTACTTTAATAATAATGGTATAGAAAGATAATCTATGGCCAGATACAATGGCACAGGAGAAAATGCCCCCCTTACCCTTGATAAACTATATTCCTGAGCGATCAAAAATCTATCATTCAAAGGTATATCCAATATTAATCCAATTTGAAATCCTGATCTCCATACAGGTGCCAAATTGTCATATCCAAAGGAATATCCTTTGTTGAAATTCATGTTAGATACATTCAATCCAGACCGAATACCAAATGTTAATTTATTGGGATTCTTACCCGTCTTATAATTACTAACCCTCCAAATTTCCTTGGGTGATTGATACAGTACTTCACTATTTTCGACTTTAGAAACAATATCAGTTGATTTATCGCTTTCAATTTGAGAAAAAGAATTAAAAGAGATAAAAAAATAACATAGACTGAGAAAATAATAACTATGGTTTACAGAAATATTAATCCGAAAACAGGAATAATTATTCATAAAAAAAATTAAAATTCCATTTAAATAAATTAACTAATTTTATACTAGATAATGACTTATTTTTCATATAAATATTTTAAGATTTTATAATCAACCTGACTTGCTTAATAATTCCATTCTCTCCTATTAAAGTCACCATATAAACACCCTGCGACAAAGAATCTACCGGAATAGTGAAAATGGTATTATCATCTAGCCTTGTATCTTGCTCAAGTACCATTCTACCAGCCATATCGTAAATATAAATCCCGTATAGTGGTATATCAGCTCCCAATTCAATATTTATAAATTCACTTGCAGGATTTGGATATAATGATATTAATTCAGCTCCAACATGAATTTCCTCCTCCATCAATTGGGAGTCCTCGACTCCTTCGTTAATTACCCTTAGATTAGTAATATCCTGTGACTCCTTATTACTGGAAACAATGCTGATACCGCAAACTTGAGCATTATTTGCACTCGCATCCATCAATATATTCAATATACCATCCGTTACAGTAACCTCCTCAAACTCCAGTACCGTTTCCTGATTGTTGTTCGCTACAA
>NZ_WOFO01000004.1:526598-558377 GCF_010993705.1 Cyclobacterium sp. SYSU L10401
CCAAGGCTCGCATCGTTTGCCGTACCGCTATTCAGGTAAAGTGAAAAGTCAGGCGTAACTTCCGACGGTGAAACGGTTATTTCTATCGTGTCCTGAGAAGATTGCCCATTGCCATCTGTCACCGTCAGGCTTACCGCATAGACTCCTGCTGTGGCAAAGGTATGTTCGGGGTCTGCTGTCGTGGAGCTACTACCATCTCCGAAATCCCAAACATAGGATAGCGTGCCGCTGCCCGTAGAACCAGAACCGGTAAAGGAAACCGAAAGTGGGGATGTTCCTGTACTTACCGATGCCTCCGCCAGGGATACGGGACCTGTTGGCTCCACATACTCAGTTACCGTGATGCCTACATTGCTTGTGGCTGTTTCTCCATTTTCATCGGTTATGGTCAGGCTAACGTTATAACTTCCAGGGTTAATAAAGGTGTGGTTGACATCTTCATTAGTAGAGGTAATCCCATCCTTGAAATCCCAAAGAAAGGAAAGAGTCCCTGTACCCATTGATCCGGCGCTACTGAAATCTACCTGTAATGGGGCAAATCCAGATGTTGGGGAGGCTGTTAAATTAACGATCGGAGGTGCATTTTGTCCAATCAATTGAATCGATTTGGTTGCACTCAACCCATAATCAATCTTTAGAATTGCTTCCTTATCTCCTGATCCTACGTATTCAATTTCTACCTCAAATTGAGAATCCTTTCCTAACAGAAAATTATTGGTTTGCTGAGATTTAATAATAAAACTTGATGCATCAGTACCTTCTATGGTCATTGATCTGATAAAAATTCCTGTATTTCCATTTGCTACCTGAAGTTGGGTCCCCTTTATTTCTCCGCTATTTATAGTAAAGGTATTGTCCACCGAAAGCTCACTTGCAACAAGTGCGGTTCCCTTGGGCTCATCATAACCGAAAACTTCCATATTTTTTTGTGAGCCTCCACCTCTATTTGGAGAACCTCCCAAAACATACAATCCTTTTCCGGATACAATACCCTGGGTCCCATGCCTGGGGAAATTCATAGGAGCGAGCAAAAACCAGGATCCCTCAGCAGGGTCAAACATTTCAGCAATTGCCAGTGCTTCGGTTTGATTCTCCACTTCTCCTCCTGCGACAATAATTTTGTCCAGGTAATTGTTGGCAATTGCCCCTGCCCTGGGAGTGGGTAAGTTTTGTTCTGCCGGCAGGGTTGACCACGTTTTTGTACTGAAATTATACACATCTACTTCTGAAATCACAGGACTAAAAACACCACCATCTCCGCCACTTCGCCTACCAGAAATGACATACATTTGGTTTCCGACCACTGTAGAAAAGAAGTGGTCTCTCGCCTGTGGAGAATTCTCCAGGATGGTCCACTCTCCGGTTTGCGGATTAAACTCATCAAAATAATTAACTGCCCCTCCACTATGCCCCTGGGTATTACCATTGACAATAAAAAATCTCCCATTGTACACAACAACGCCTGCGGAACCCCTTTTTCTTCCGGAGGGAATTTCGGGACCCTGAATCCATTCCTGGGTAGAGGGATCAAAAATCCAAATATGATCAGCCGGCAATTCATTGGGGAAATTATTATTCTGGAATGCGCCTATGACCCAGATAAGCCCCTGGTATTCTACTGCCTGGAAATGGTTAAACTCAAAAGGAATACTATTGGGTAAAGAAGTCCAGGAATCATTTGTATAGTCATATATTTCCAAAGTCCTACTGCTTTCCCGCCCCCCAAGCAGGTAAAATTTATCTCCAGCCTGAACGAAAGAATTTTCATGTCTGCTCGTGTACTGCTGAGATTCATTTTTGATTTGCCAGGTTTGCTGAATTAAACTTGGGCTAATTGTCCAGGTAAAGGTGATTTCAACTGCATCTGAACTTGTGCCATCCTCATCATCAACAGTAACAGTAACCAGGTAAGGACTATTTACATGTGCGTCCTCATCCAAACTGCCGTAAATGGTTCCATTGGTCGGTTCTATAACGATAGATGGTGGTAGACCAACAGCGGTATAATTGAGGTTTCCATCTCCACCTGAGGCCTCAATGAATAAACTGCCATCCAGCTCTTCCCCTGAAGAATTGATAAGGTTGTCAGGGGAAACCACCACTATAGGATTGTGTATAAAAGTTCCGAATTTCCTAATGATTTCAATTCCATTGATCAGCGGATTTTCGGTTATTTTTATAAAATTAATATTCAATTCTTCGTCTTCCAACGTAATTGGAATTTGCTCCATTGCACCCACTTTATGGCCATATTGGCCAGATAAGTCTATTTCAGGTAATTTTACTTCTCCTTCTACTGCAACACTAAAAACCCTTTGCCCTGGTTGGGAGGTGCCGCTGTAACCATTACCCATGTAAAGGTTCACCAGATAATCTCCATTTGGAAGCGGTATGTCGAATTGCATGCTGGCAGTTCCATTATATCTTTCTGTATTGAATAATTGAACATACATTTGATCACTGATATAGGACGGAATAGATGCATGCCTGCCTGCCAATTCAAAGGTGTTGTTGCTTAATTTCCCTGCATTCACGCTGTAGGACTCGGTGGTCATAGATCCAGTGACACTATTGCTTAACCAGTCTGGATTATCTGAAGGATCATCCAGGACCCCTCCTCCGGCATTGATTCTCAGGAATACTTCAGTTCCTACACTCACGTTTACAAAGAAAGATTGGTCGATAAAAAAATTATCCTGGTCCGTTGCCCTGATGGTAATTTCTGATTGCCCTTCATCATTTGGAAAACTTAAGGTAAGTGTATTTCCGGAAATGGTAGCACCTACTGCAGGAAAGGTATTTCCTACGACAGCATAGGTAAGGTTCTGATTCCCTTCATTATCTTCAAAATATTGGTTTAAGTCGATCATCAGATCGGGATCATTGATGATCTTGTCAACATTCCCTAATTCTCGAATGATATAAGGCTGGTTTCCAACCACCCTAAAAAAATCCCAAACGCCAATAAATGAATCTTCAAAATCATTGGATGTTCCAAAAATTCCTATTGCCAAAGGACTACCCAACCCTTGAATGGCATTTTTAATGGTTCCTGAACTATAAATGGTTCCAACCGTTATTTTCTCTCCATTTCCAAAAATGTAAAAAGGCTGCACTGAACCGTCCAAAGGATCGACATCAAAGCCCAATGTGACTGAAGCCCCCGGATCAGGTCGGTCCTGAACAGGTATGGGGATCATTATGGGATTTGAATCGGGCACATCATTGATCTCCTGTGCTGCTATCAAATGCGTTGAAGTAAACACCAATTTAATAAAGTTACTTTGGGATCCATCTCCCATTTGTATACCCACTTCTCCATCACCGGTATATTCGTACAAACCTCCGGATGAAGCCAGTCCCAGTAATCCGGTACTGATCGTGTATTTCCCTGTTTCCAAACCAACATTGACTCCAAATTGGAAACCTTTTTCCTGGTTATTTATAGTACCATTTGCTGTACCGCCTGTCATGGAGACCTGAATAGCACCAGCTGCCCCCCCATAAATATCAGCAGGACCTGGTCTTTCATTTGGTTTATCCAGCCAATTCAGCCAATTTGGGTTAGGGGCTCCATTGTTCATCAAGCCAGTCAGTCCCAAGCCTAAATAACCACTTTGTCTTCCTTGTCTATCAAGCTGATTACTGAATAATTCATTATTAATGGGTAGATTCCTGGGTTCCCCCAACTGAAATGGATCGAGTTCGTCAGGAATCCCATCTCCATCATCATCCAGATCGTTTAAATCTGAAATGAAGTCTGCATCGAAATCATTTGGAATAGAAGCACCAGAACAGTAATCACTTCCGTTGTCAATTTCGTCTTGATTGGTATAGCCATCGAAATCATAATCTGCCAAAGGATCAAAATTCGGATCATTTTCAGCGATACAAAACACCTCATCGGAAGGGGTAAGTACCATTATTCTATTATCATAGGTAGCAACCCAAATGGTTCCTGGAAATATTTGATCATCTCCATTACAGGAGATCCCCAATGCATTACCTCCATTTAAATTCCATTTATTTGCTTCTAGGTTATTTAATGATCCATCAGGATTTAGATGAACCAAATGTAGCGATCCCCCACTTTTGCCAATCACCAAAGCCCCTTTTAGCTGGCCTCCGAAATTAGATCCCTTGTATTCGTCAATACCATTGGAATTAATGGGCAACTGGGTAATGATTTCAGTTTGGGGGCCATTCGGGTTGGGCAAAGATGGAGCTATGAAATCTGCTTCCTTCCCATCGGCCAGAGATAACGGAACAGGAGGCCAATTGGCAGGCAGACTATTGGCTGCATATTCGTCAAAACCCGGTGTCCCGGGGGCCACCGGTTGATGAATTTGTATCCTGAATTTATCTGTTGGCTGAAAATCGGGCACAATATTAGACCAATCACTGTCATCACCGACAAATTTGGTATACAAGCCGGCGCCACTCGGATTAAAAGGAAAACTTGACCCTTGTGAATATGGGTTTCCGGGATTAGCTCTCACCGGAGTTGGATGACCGCCATAGTAGGAACCAAAAGTATAATTGTCCAAATCCTGGGCGATAAGGTGTAGGTGGTCCTTGTTATCCACATATTCCCCTGAAGCACTTGGACTATTGGAATTACCACCTGGTTCGCCAACAAGAAAATTGTTGTTAACCAATAAGGGATCACCCTCATTTTCAGGAAGTCCACCCCAATTGACATTGGCTCCATTATCGGTAGCATAGACCTTTTTGCTTTCCGTAACTACCAGGTCATAGGAGTTTCTGTACCCACCTGAGAAAATTTGCACAGGCCCGCCGGCTACCAGCATGGCCATGTTTAGCCCGTCATTTCCCCCAAAAGGGTCGTTTTCATCAATCCCATCATATCCGGGATGGTTGGGGTCGTAAATAAAATTTTTATTGGGCCGGCTGGGATCGTCAAGGGTAGGAATATCATATTTTACCTGCCGCCCTGAAATGGGATCTAACTTAGTTTCCATCACCTCTATCGCCTCCAGGTCAACACTCAAGATGGCTGCTCCCAAGGCATATTCGGTAATGTAGGTGAAATTCTTGGAAGGGGCACCTCCATTTGTAAAGCCTCCACTGGTAACAAGTAAATATGGCTTGCCATTAATTAAGGTGTATTCCAAACCATTGGTGGAATGATTTTCTTCAGATCTAGGCAAACCCCTAACCAAATCAATAACTTCCCATTCAGAACCCGTCCAGGTCAATCTGGTGATTGTCCCTGAGTTGGTATCAAGCACCTTGTCTCCACTGGGACCTCCCCATTTTGGATCACTGGAAGTAGCATAGATCACAGGGTTAGATGCAGTACCCACCACTGTAATTCCGGTTATTTGGCGCTTATTCCTGTTGTCATAAGCAGGCTTACCATTGTCATCAAAATTGGGGATTTCTTTTACACCATTTAAAATTTCTACATCAGTAACCTCATATTGATTCAATCCAGCTTTTAAAATGGTATAAATTTTAATGGTCCCGTCTACCTGAGAAACATAAAGCCGTTCATCAGGTCCAAATTTGAGCGAAGTCCCACTGGATATTGGACTGAGGCCATTAAATTTTAAAGCAGTTTGGTCAAATCCAATGCTTTGACCATTTGAGCCCCGGCTAAATAGCAGTCCTGCTACTAAAGCTAGAAAAAACAGGGGGGATCGGGAGATAACTTTTTTCGCAAAACAGCCCATTTTGCATCATCGTAAAGTGGAAACTTGATTGACCTGTAATAGAGTTCGGAAAAGAAAATCGAATCAACAATTTCAAGCAATATAAACAATAAAATTTAATAATCAACGTTTTAGTGTTTTTTAAATTCATTTTTATGTATTTAAGAAACCCATAAATTTTGAATGATGTCAAAATAAACCGATAGTAAATATTTTATTAGCTAATCACCATAATTATTATTAGATAAATTATATAAAATAAATTAAAACTTGCTATCTTATATTTTAAAAAAAGTGAGGACATAGTACCCTCAGTACCACGCTCACTTGAAAAACCAATAATTTTGTAGACAAGAAAACGACCGGAGATGTCTATTAGGAAAAAAGAAAATTTAAATCTTCAATAACAGGGTGCAGATTACCTGATTAAGCAATGGTTTTAGCTGCCGGAAAAAAATTACCGTTTCATTAACGTGTTTTTAAAGTAACGCAGCAGATTTTTAAAATGAAAAGGTCTCAAAAATTGAAAGTATTTAGCTGATTCATAGGTAAAATGGGGATGCTTTCGGTCCTTCTGAAGTTCTGTGGACAATCTGGCTATTTGAAGAAAGCAAACTTCTTTTGAAAACCACTTTTCCCAATTTTTCCTTGCAATTTTCCCCATCTCAAGGGCCCTTGACCTGTTTTTCAATAGCAATTCAGGTAACTTGGCAATGTGCTTTTCAGGTATCCGGATAGAAAACTCATCCCATTGTGGGCCCTCCATGGGAATCCACTCATCTGAAATAATAACCGGAGCAATTCCCATTTCCATGGTTTCGTAGAGTCGATAAGAATTCACTCCATGGCCCCTGGGGCATAAAACGAAACAACTGTTATGACTGACCTGGATAAATTGCTCTTCAAACAACAGTTTTTCCTCACCACTTAATTCCCATAAATATTTATCGCTGGTATCTTTTAGAAAACAATTATCAAACTTAATATTTAAAATTTCATTCCGTACCGGGTGCGTACGGGAAGCACCTATAAAAGAAAACAAATATTCTGGCTCCTTCCTTTCCTTGGAATAGGAAATTGAGGTGTTTTCAGTATGCCTCCCAATTTAAGGGCCAGACCTTTCCCTATGTGGATTGTAAAATTTCTTTTCAAAAGACGGAGAAATGGTTGGTATCAGGGCTAGGGGATTGTCGCTATCCGTATAAAGAATCACCTTGTGATAAAATCTTTGGGTTAATTCATGGGTCAATACTTTGAAAAAATAAGGGTCTGAAACTGGATGATGTTCTAAAAATAAGATGATGTCGGAAGCAGCCGGGTCATCAACTAATGTATGGGTATCACTTCCACTTAATGCTATGGATTCCCTGATCCAATTCACTCCAAAATTATTAACGGGATGAAAGGGGTATGCGGAAGTGATATAGAATTTCATTTGACAATTTTTTATCAGTATGCGTTATTTCCAAATTATTCTCCAAAAAAACAAGCAATAATCTATAATCTCTCCAATTAGGCCCTGACCTTTTCCTCCGTTTTTTGACAGGGCCAGACTGAAGTCATCAGCGAGTGGATAGCATACGCAACAAAATTCCTGTTACGGTGCTGACCCTGTATAAACCCGATTGCCTGGACTCCCGCCACCGGCTTCATCCCATCCCTTTGAGGGATTTCACAGCATGGTCTACAGCCCTAGCTGTAAAGGCCATATAGGTCAGACTTGGATTCTGGGTACCGGTAGAGGTCATGGACGCTCCATCTGTGACATAGACATTTGGGCAGGCATGCATTTGGTTAAACCTCCCCAGAAGGGAGGTTTTGGGATCTTTACCCATCCTTACGCCACCCATTTCGTGGATATCTAGTCCCGGAGCCTGTTTGCTATCATTTTGACGAATATTTTTGCAGCCTGCACTTTCCAGCATTTCAGCTCCCTGATCCAAAAAGTCCCGAAGGCTTTTCTCATCATTATCATCATAGCCCACATCTACCCGCAACTGAGGCATCCCCCACTCATCTGTCTGATTTTCATCTAGATATACCCTATTGCTCTGTTTTGGAATGGTCTCTCCCTGCATCATCATGTATACACCCCAAGGTCCGGCTTCTGAGTTAGCGTCCTTAAAATCCGGACCAAAATCCTCGTTTCGGGCACCGCCCCAACCGCCCCTGCCAGCCGAGTAAAAAGTCATGTATCCACGCAGAAAGTCCATCTCCTGCTTTTTGACGTTTCTGAAATTCGGAAGCATCACTGCAGTGGGTCGCCTTCCATAATAATAGGAGTCCAGATGACCTTCCATGTGGGCTGATAAGGAGCCCCGATAATTATGAAAGGCTATATGGGTACCCAAAAGTCCGCTGTCATTGCCCAGACCATCTGGAAAGCGGCCCGATTTGGAATTCAGCAAAATAAGGTTGGAGTTCAATGCAGAAGCATTGACGAAAATCACCTTTGCAAAATATTCAGTAGTCTCTTTACTTATGGCATCTATGATTCGGACACCTGTAACCTTACCTGCCTTATCGTCATAAATAAGGGAATGAACCACGGAATGAGGCCTGATGGTCAGGTTTCCGGTCTTTTCTGCAGCAGGAAGGGTAGAAGAATTTGAGCTAAAATAGGCCCCAAAAGGGCAACCCCGCTGGCAAAGACTCCGGGCCATGCACTGTCCCCTGCCCTGGGCTTTATGGTGGTCCTGGGGCTCCGTCAAATGGGCACACCGGCCTATGACAAATTTCCTGTCCGGATAAGTCTCCAGGATGCGTTCCTGAACGATTCTCTCCACTTTGTTCATTTCCCAGGGAGGTAGAAATTCTCCGTCGGGAAGGGTATCCAGTCCATCTTTGTTTCCACTGACCCCAATAAACTTTTCCACATGGCTGTACCAGGGCGCGATATCGGCATATCGGATGGGCCAATCTACAGCAAATCCATCCCTGCCCGGGCCTTCAAAGTCATAGGAACTCCAGCGTTGCACTTGCCGCGCCCATAGCAGGGACTTACCGCCAACCTGATATCCCCTTATCCAGTCAAAAGGTTTATCCTGAATGTAAGGGTGCTCCTTGTCCTTGACAAAAAAATGGTCTGCATCGTCTTTAAAGGCATAACAACGGGAAACCACGGGATTTTCTTTCCGCACCTCCAATGGCAATTGTCCTCGAAGGGGAAACTCCCAGGGCGGGGTATGCATGGTGGGATAATCCTCCCTGTGAGTCACATTCCTACCCCGCTCCAGGACCATTGTTTTCAAACCCTTCTCGCACAATTCCTTTGCAGCCCATCCTCCGCTGATACCTGACCCGATGACGAGGGCATCATAAATATGATCATTCATGGTAATTCATTTATTCATAACGTAATGATTCTATAGGGTCCAGACGGCTGGCTTTATAGGCTGGAAGTAGTCCCGAAAACAAGCCTACCAGGATACAAACGACAAAGGCAAATATGATCCAGACCCATGGAACCAAAAAACCTCCAGGACCTACGGAGTTACCCACCAGGTTACCAATGCCTATTCCCATCAGGACACCCAAAATCCCCCCCAAAACACAGATGACTATCGCTTCAATCAAAAATTGCTGCCGGATCAGTTTAGGTGTGGCTCCCATGGCTTTACGGATACCAATTTCCCTGGTCCTTTCGGTTACAGATACCAGCATGATATTCATAAGACCGATGGCTGCTCCCAGCAAGGTAATGAATCCAATCCCAAAGCCGCCTATTCGAAGAAAACCGGCGATTTCTTCCAGACTTTCTCCAAGGGTTTGGGACTTGACTACTTCAAAGGAGTCCTCCATTCCGATACCATCCTCCCGGATGGACCGCATGATTCCGGTGGCCTGTCCCATTTCATAATCCAATTTTACAGGGTCTTTTCCCGCCACGGTGATGGTATACCGAAAAGTACCTCTTTGATCCAGATTTCTGGCATTCAGGACAGGAATCACAATGGCCCTGTCTGCACCGGTATCCCCTCCTACTCCGCCTTGCTTTTCCATCATACCTACAATGGTGTATCGCTTACCAAAAAATGAGATGTACGCACCTACAGGCTCTTCCCCAACATTAAAAAGGGATTTCTGGATTTCTGTACCGATTACACAAACATTGTTGCCATACTGGATTTCCACATTACTGAAATTCCTGCCTTTTGCTATGGTAATTCCTTTGATCATAAAATAGTTTTCATCCCCTCCGATAATGCGGCTATTGGGGTTGGTTTTTTTTGAACCCCGCTTCACCTCCGCTGAACCTGTCACTGAAGTAGTGATGGTAGACAAACCCATTTGGCTGTATTCTTTTTTAAAAGCCTCTGCTTCCCTAAAAGATATGTTGGGGTAATTTTTCGGTGCAACTCCCGAAGAAGTGGCCCTTCCTCCGGAAAAGCCCCTGCTCCTTACATCAAAATTATTGGCCCCAAATCCGGAAAGACTTTCCTCAATCTGAGCCTTCATGGCATCTATCGCAGTTAGCATCCCCACCAAGGAAGTGATGCCTATCGCAATGATCAAACCCGTTAAAATGGTACGTAAAAGATTGGCTTGTACCGACCGGAAGGCCTCCCTTATATTCTCGATCAAATTCATGCTTTGTCCGTAAATGGCCACTTATGATAAAATGAACCAACTATTTCGATAATATTAACCATTTATTGTTTTGCAGCAAAGTATTTCCGAAAATTTAACAAACTAGCCAGGCATCAATGCATCCGGTCTCCCCTGATAGCCAAAGTTTCCATGACCTCCTTTTCAAAAGCCAACCATTCTGCCCAGCGTTTTTCCACCTTATCCGGATCATGGTAAGCTTTGGCCAGTTGGATAAAATTCACATAGTGTCCTGCTTCAGAAATCATGAGCTGGTAATAAAACTGTTGAAGCTCCTCATCTTCCAGGTTTTTCCAAAGTATTTTGAAACGTTCACAAGACCTGGCTTCAATCAGGGCATTCATCAGCAAGTGCTCCGTCAATTGGTCTGTCCTGCTACCGCCTTTGCGCACAAAATTTTGCAACTGCACCACATATTCGTCTTTTCTGGGGTGCCCAAACTTGTAGCCGCGTTTGCGGATCTGCTGCATTACGGCCTCAAAATGCGCCCATTCCTCCGCCACCACCGGACTGAGCACATCCACCATTCGGTCAAATTCAGGAAATTTGATAATTAAAGAAATACAGGAAGAAGCCGCCTTTTGTTCGCAATAGGCATGATCCACCAATATTTCTTCCAGGCTGATTTTAGCCACATCCACCCAACGAGGATCTGTGGGCAACTGCAACCGCAACATTTTTTGCTTTGTCGATTCCTGCCAATCCATATTTAAATTTAATCAAAGAAATACCAACTGATCCCAAGGTCCAGCATATTTTTCAAACCGGTATAACCAGGCGTGACAAAATAACCGTCATTCTCCATCAGGCCAGCATTCAGGTGGTTGTACCTGAATAAGACCCTGGTCCGGTTGATTCTGAAGTTTAAAAAAGCGTCTGCTACCGGATAGGCAAATACATTGAAATCATTTTGCAAGTAAAACTGCTGGGTTGCCGGCATGTAGGCCGGAGCAAAATTATCCGACCTGTACCTTACTTCCAGCCCCAACTGCACATACACATTCTCATTGAATAAGGGACCATCGAAGAAAAACCGGGAGTTGACAAATAATTCGGGAATCCGGAATTTCTCCGCAGCCCCACCGGTAATCAAGGAGTAATAAGCCTCAGACTGCCAGTGAAATTTACCAGCAAAAATAAAATGTGCATTTACCCCCGGAATAACCATAAATGCCTCTGAAGAAATCTGCTCAGGCACCTGCTCTTCATTATAAAAAACGTAGTTATTAACCCGGTTGATTGTCAGGTTGGGTCTGATTTTAAAGTGAGGAAAATCAGCTTTAATGGTGCCCTTGATCTGATCTACTCCTGTATTGGAGAAGTTGTTATCCCATTGGTAATGATTCCCCTGATACCTCTCCTGGGCGAAACTTGGCTTATACAAGGCTTTGGTATAGCTGACATCCAGAAAGGGAGAGATAAACAGGCCTTTGATGTGGTACCCATTGGGAATAAGGTATTCCCCCTCCGCCTCAAACATCCAGTTTTCATTGATCTCACCCCTCAACGCTCCTCCCAGATATAGCTCTGTAAAGGAATTGTTAGAGCTAAAAAACCTGCTGGCCATTCTTCCTGAACGAAATTTAAGATAAGCATTGTAATAAACCGGACCAAAATCTCCCTTAAAGCCCATTTCATTTTTCCATTCCGAGAAATGGTTGTGGTTATTGGTCGTATCGGTTTTACTGTGTACCAAAGTGGTATCCGAGGAATTGAACCGATTTTCGTTAAAAAAGGCCGCATCTGTGGTTCCGAGATTACTGAAAAAAGTCACCTCCTGCTTTTTTTTATCGAAAACATGGTAGGCCTGCCAACCTTTCAATAACTCGTATTCATGATACAGGTGGTATTCCTGTCGCAAATCTACCGCTTTGGAATTCCTTAGCCATACTTTGGAATCCTCGTAGGTAAAATACAGCGAGGTGGTATCTACCTCTGGGGGTATGATTCCGCCCTGCTCATTGACATTATGCTTCATTCTGGTAAAACTGGCCAAGAGCCGGTATTTTTCATTTTCAGAATGATAATTGGTATGGATCTCATAAGAATCATTGACCACATTGTTATCGTCCCTGCGCGTTGGATTTAAAGTTTTCCTTGCACGTATGGTACGGTAAGCAATGCCTACATTCCAATTGGGCTTGATATTCCTGACAAATTCCACATCCAGTTTATTCCGGTTCCCTCCACCAAAAAAGGCAGCAATATTGGTATGGGGAGATTTGGTATCATAATACTTGATACTATCCGCTGAGTTGTGATATAAATTATAAGCATCAAAACCTGAGGTGCTACCTATCTGCTGCGAAACCTCATAGAAAACAGGCCTGGCTGCAGTCCCCAAATTGGCCAGATCCTGGTATTTGTACCAGGTGTCTGCCACCGCTTCGTAGTTGTGAAAGCCGGTGAGGGCAGTATCCAGCTCCAATTTTTCAAATCGATTGTTCCTGACAGATTTTTCGTAAAAATAAAGTGAGGTATTGGGACCATAGACCATTTTGGTAGAATCATCCAGTAATCCCCTCCTGGGACTATTTTCATCCTCATCTTCGGTAGGTGATTGCTGGGCCTGCAAGGGAAAATTCAGCACCAGCAACACTGCCCACACAGCAAAAAAGAAATTCCTCCTATTTTTCAACACCTGTATTTTTTGTTTTTATTATTTCATGCACCCGATACAACAGATCATCCGCATCCTTTTTATCCATAGCTACTGCTACAGGCAAGATAAAAACCGGAAGGTGCTGTAATATTTTCAATAATCTTTCATCCCTGAGTTTAACGGCATCTTTTTCAGTGGTGATTATGGCCGGCTTTTTATCCCTGAATTTGTCACAAATGCGCCTTATTGACTGCATGTCCTTTTCAGCATAGCGGTGATGATCAGGAAAGGAAATCACTTCCAAGACCTGATGGTTTTTGGTTAATTCATTTAATATGGGCTTGGGGTCCACTATTCCTGTTACCAAAATCAGGTTTTTGCCAAGGCCCCTATCTCCATTCTGCAAAGGATACGGCCTGCCATAATTCAATCCGGCAAAAAAAACGGGGGTCTCCTTGCGGGTAAAACATTTTATTTTGGTAGTCATTAAATCCTTTTCTTCCTGGGAAATTGTATTCGGGCACTTCGTTACTACTACTGCGTCAGCCCGATTGGCATTTTTTCTCCCCTCTCTGAGCCGGCCCATGGGCAGCAGGTGATCTTTATAAAAGGGTTTTTCAAAGGTAGTCAACAATATATAGCCATCGGCTTTCAGGTAGCGGTGCTGGTAAGCATCATCCAGCAAAATAGCCTGCAGCCCATTTGCTGCAGCCAGCATCATCGGGATAGCCAGTATCCTTTCCTCTCCTACTGCTACCTGGACCTGACTTTTAAATTTGGAATAAACCTGAAAGGGCTCGTCTCCAATATCTTCCGGCCCCACTGTTTCATCCGCAATCCTAAACCCGCTTGTTTTACGGCCATAGCCTCTGCTCAACACCCCAAGGGAAAGACCTGGTGAAAGGTGTTTGATCAAAAATTCCACAAAGGGCGTTTTACCCGTACCTCCAACGGCAAGGTTGCCCACCACGATGGTGGGCACTTCAAAGGCCTGACTTCTTTTCAATCCTGCATCAAACAGGTGGTTTCGAAAAGCGGTGATCCCCCCATAGATCAAGGCAAAAGGAAACAACAAAAAGTCTGGGAAGCGCATTGTGGATTTTTTTGTAGTTTTGATTGAAAAACAAAAGCAAATATATGGTTTATTTGATTAAGGATGTCATTTCTCATTTAGAATCCATAGCTCCCTCCGCTTATCAGGAAAGCTATGACAATGCCCGGCTGATAGTGGGCAGCCCGGAGGCTCAGGTGACAGGTATCATTTGTTCGCTGGACGTAACGGAAGTAGTAGTAGAGGAGGCCAAAACCAAAGGTTGCAACCTGATCGTAGCCCATCACCCCATCATTTTCAAAGGTCTAAAAAGTTTGACAGGCAAAAATTATGTGGAAAGAACAGTCATAAAAGCCATAAAAGATGATATTGCCATCTATGCCGTACATACCAACCTGGATGCCGTACACCAGGGTGTAAACCAGAAAATCGCTCAAAAAATCGGCCTGTCGGACACGAAAATCCTGGCCCCCAAAAAAGGCCTACTCACCAAGCTGACCACCTTTATTCCCAGGGATAACTCAGAGGAAGTTCTCCAGGTCTTATATCAGGCAGGAGCAGGAATAATTGGCAATTACTCCCACTGCAGTTTTCAAACAGAAGGAGAGGGGACCTTTCTCCCCATGGAAAATGCCACCCCCCATATTGGCTCCAAAGGAAAAGAGGAAAGGGTGGCGGAAAAAAGGGTAGAATTGATGTTTCCGGCACACCTGCAGTCAAAAGTCCTACAAGCCCTTAAAAGTGCCCATCCTTATGAGGAAGTGGCCTATTACCTGCATCCTTTGGACAATGATCACCAGGAAGTAGGGTCCGGTATGATCGGACAGTTGCCCGAAGCCATTCCCGGAATGGATTTTCTTCAACACCTGAAAAAATCCATGGGCCTGCAGGTACTGAAACATACAGCTGTTTTGGACAAGAAAATCAGCAAGGTAGCCCTTTGTGGAGGAGCAGGAATATTCCTGCTGGGCCAGGCCATACAATCCGGTGCAGATGTGTTTATTACGGCTGATGTAAAGTACCACGAATTCTTTGATGCAGATCAACAGATTTTATTGGCAGATATTGGACATTATGAAAGTGAAATTTACACAAAAGAACTTTTAAAAGATTTATTGTCGCAAAAATTTAGTAATATTGCAACCTATTTGACAAATGTAGTTACAAATCCAATAAGTTACCTTTAGTAAATGGAAAGTCCGGTCGCACAAAAATTAGAAGCTATTCTTAACCTTCAAAATATTGATTCACGTTTAGACGCTATTTTTAAGGTGAGGGGAGCCCTTCCCGAAGAAGTTCAGGATTTGGAAGATGAAATCATAGGCTATGAAACACGCCTGAGCAAATTCAACTCAGATATAGCGGCTACAGAGGATGAGATCAAAAAGCATAAAGATGCCATCAAGGAATCTGAAAAACTGATCAAAAAGTATCAGGAGCAGCAGATGAATGTGAGAAACAACCGGGAATATGATGCCATCACCAAAGAGTTGGAATTACAGGATCTGGAAATTCAGGTTTCTAAAAAGAAAATAGCGGAAGCGCAAATAAGAATTGAGGAGAAGCAAAAAGATATTGCTGACCTTAACGAAATTCTGAAAGACAGGCAAAACGACCTCGATCAGAAAAAAGGAGAGTTAGATACCATCGTTTCAGAAAGTGAAACAGAAGAGAAAAAACTGAAAAACGAAAGGGATAAAGCTGCCAAAAAAGTGGAAGACCGCTTGATCAAGTCTTATGACAAAATCAGAAATAATGCCAAAAACGGCCTTGCCGTAGTACTGGTAAAAAGGGGAGCATGCGGCGGCTGTTTCAATATAGTACCTCCTCAGCGACAGGCTGAAATCAGGGAAAGAAAAAAGATCATCGTCTGTGAACATTGTGGAAGAATTTTGGCGGGGGTAGAAGATGAAATTGTGGAGGAACCCACTCCCAAACGAAAAAGATCTAAAGCTTAAAATATATAAAACCGGAAATTTTCCGGTTTTTTTTGTTGTATTGGAATCCAATTCATTTTTTGTTTCGTATATGATAATTACATATATTACGAATCTATGAAAACAGTCATTTTAGCCCTGCTCTTATTAGGCCTTGGTCAGGTCTCTTCAGCGAAAGATAGTCCGGAAAAGACTTTTTTAATCATCTTTAATGAAGCAGAGCTAAAACGCATTCAATCCAGCCCTGCAAAAGTTGAATTGAATTTTCTAAAAACTTTTGAAACCAAGGCCTACGGCGGAAATTCGGAAAGGGCCCTGATGGTAACCGTCCCATTTGCCGACTGGACGGTTTGTGAAATGGGTAGTATGGTGGTCAAAATCACGGACAGCAAGGAAGTGCCACTGGAGGATATTGCTTTCCGGATCATAGACATGGATGAATGCCAGGAAAATTTCAAGGCTTTGCTTTCCAAGACCGAGGACCAAAAGCAGAAGAAAAAAATCGCTACCATTAAGCTTACTTTATAGCTTTAATTTTTTTCAGTGGAGACGGATGGTATTTGTCCAGGTATATCAGGCCGTTTGAGGCTTCATGCAATTCATAACAGCATAGGTTTTCATGCCTGAACACATCCATATAACGCAAATCGTATCCCAGTAAAACTGTCATTAATATACGAATAGCCCTGCCATGCATACAAATCAAGATATGCTCTCCTCCCTGGCTTAAAATATACTTCATGGCCCTTTTTAGCCGTACTGCGACGTCCATCGGAGATTCGCCCCCTCCTATTTTATGATCCAATTCTCCCGCAGACCAGTTGTCCAACATGTTGAGGTAATACTGGTTTTCGTCATGATCCATCGGCAGGCCTTCATAATCCCCCCAGGAAATTTCATTCAGCTCAGGCAACTTTTCCTGGTAGATGTCCCGGCTTAAAAATTTTTCTATGGATTGCCTGGTTCGGATAAGGGAGGAATAGTAAATGTGATCAAAAGGAATGTGTTTGAAATTTTCATAAAACGCTTCTGCCTGTTTCCTGCCGGTGTCATTTATAGGGGCATCTATCCCGCTTCCCTGTACCACCCCTTTGAGGTTATAGTCCGTTTGCCCGTGCCGCACCACATATATTTTTTTACTGCTCAAGATTCTTTATTTTTGATTCCAAAATCAAAGGAAAAAATTTTATTCCATAATACATGATATTTAAGGAAAAACCGGATCTTAATTTTTTAAACCAATTGGGAAAGGAGAGCATGACCGGTTATCTGGAGATTACCTATACTGCCATTGGAGATGATTTTCTGGAAGCTACGATGCCAGTATCTCCAAAAACCAAACAACCTTTCGGATTGTTACATGGAGGAGCCAGTGTGGTTTTGGCGGAAAGTCTTGGATCTGTGGCGGCCTTTCTTACCATTGACAATGACAAATCCTATGCTGTAGGACTCGAGATCAATGCAAATCACCTCCGGCCTGTAAAAGAAGGGATGGTAACCGGAAGGGCCAAACCCATTCATCTGGGTAAAAAAACCCAGGTGTGGGAAATAAAAATAAAAGATTCTCAGGACAAGTTATCCTGCATCAGCCGCATCACCCTGGCCATTCTTCAAAAGTAAGATTTAATGGAAACAACCAATACCATAGCCGAAATTACCAAAGAAGTATTTCTGGAAACCCTGCTGGCCAGGGCGCTGGAAGATCACTTGCCCATTGCCATTTGGAAAAAGCCTAAATCAACCCTAATAGAAGTCGTCATTGATGAAGACAAAAATGGTATCAAACAGCCTGGAATGGATCTGGACCAATTGCCTCCGGGGTTTATGATCCATCCTTTTCTTCATTCGGCCGGGCAGCAGCCTTTCTTCATCAAAGCCACCAACTACTATCGGTTCAGACTGGACAAAAGTCAATCTGCAGAGGATCATTTTCCCCTACAGGAAAATCCAAGGGAAGATTTGACAAAAAAAATCCGCGAAGCCATCCATTATTTCCCTCCCAGCAAAAAGGCAAAGGTCTCCCGAAAATCAGGTTTTACCAAAACAGTGGCCAAGGCGATTCAATCCATTCAGGAAGGGAAACTATATAAGGTGGTTCCGGCACGGCTGAAAAAAATGAAACTTTCCGCAGACTTTGATCTAGCAGCTACCTTTCTGGCCCTTTGTGATGCCTATCCCAATGCCTTTATCAATTGTTTCTACAGTGAAACCACCGGGTTTTGGATGGGTGCCAGCCCTGAAACCCTGATCAAAACCAGAGGAGATAGTTTTTACACCATGGCCCTGGCGGGAACTCAAAAGGCCCAGGGAGACAATCCCTTGAAAAATGCTGCCTGGACCCAGAAGGAAATAGAAGAACAGGCATTGGTCAGTCGCTATATTGTAGATTGTTTCAAAAAAATCCGACTCCGGGAATACCTTGAATTGGGGCCAAAAACCACCATCGCAGGAGGTTTGCTGCACCTCAAATCTGAATTTTTGGTGGATATGAAAGCTACCAATTTCCCCCAATTGGGCACGGTCATGTTGGAATTACTTCATCCAACTTCTGCCGTATGTGGCATGCCCAAAGCTGAGGCCCTGGCATTCATTGCTGCGGAAGAGGCCTTTGACAGGTCCTATTTTTCCGGCTTTATCGGCCCGGTTAATATGGATGGAGAGACCGCCTTGTATGTCAACCTCCGCTGTGCCAAACTGGAAAACAATGAAGCCTTACTTTTTGCAGGAGCGGGGATCACAGAAGATTCAATTCCTGAAAAAGAATGGGAAGAAACCGAAATGAAATGTAACACCATTGCCAAAATCATCAAAACCAAAAAATCTCCTTGATACTCCCTCAAATCACCCACCTGGTTTCCATTTGTGCAAAAAGTGGTATTTCCCAAGCCATACTCTCACCAGGATCCAGGTGTGCTCCACTAACCCTGGCATTTATCCGGCATCCTACCATCCATTGCCGTACCATTTCAGATGAGCGCTCAGCAGCCTTTATGGCTTTGGGCATGGCCCAGCAACTCAATAAGCCCGTGGTACTGGTCTGCACCAGTGGTTCAGCCGCCTTGAATTACGGCCCGGCCATAGCAGAGGCCTTTTACCAGCAAGTCCCTTTATTGGTCCTGACAGCAGACCGTCCGGCAGAATGGATAGATCAATGGGATGGACAAACCATCCGGCAACAAAATGTGTATGGGCCGCACGTCAAAGGCAGTTTTTCCTTTCCTGATGATGCTTCCTTACCGGATAAATTATGGCATGCCAAAAGAATCGTAAAGGAGGCGCTCGTTTTGGCAAAAACCTTCCCCTATGGTCCGGTCCACATCAATGTACCCTTAAGGGAACCCTTTTACCCTTTACCTCAGGAAACCTATCATTTCGACATCACCGCAATGGAGCCTGTTTTGGAAGTCGAAGCAGGAAGCAAACACATCAGGGAAGAAGTGTGGCAAAAATTAAAGAACCAGCTGTCAGGTTTCAGGAAAATACTCCTTCTCCCAGGCCAGCAACCACCCCATCCTAAGATAAAACGCTTATTGTCGGCCATCATTCAAAAGCAAGGTGGGGTTTTGGTGACAGATGTGACCAGCAATATGGCCCAGCCGCAGGCCATCATTCACCATGATTTCTTCGGGTTAAACCCGGAAAGGCACCAAGACATGGTGCCCGATTTATTGATCAGCTTCGGTAAATCCATATTATCCAAATCCCTGAAACAGTTTCTAAGGAATTGCCCGCTGTCACACTGGCATATTTTGCCGGAAGGCCCGGTTCCGGATCCATTCCAGCATTTGAATCAAATCATCCGCTTGCAACCGGATACCTTTCTGGAATTCCTGCTTCAGGAAGGCCCTGTCATAGATCCCTCTTTCAAACAAAGTTGGGAATCCAAAAATGAATATGTAAAAGAGCAGCTACCTGAGCTGCTGCAAGAAGCTTCGTTCGGGGAGTTGAAAGCATTGTCCGGTCTTCTTTCTTCCTTACCTGCAACAGGAAAAGTTCATTTGGCCAACAGCATGGCGGTGAGAAATGCTAATTTTCTGGGGATAAGCCAGGAAAAGGTAGAAGTCATCTCCAACAGGGGCACCAGTGGTATCGATGGCAGCAACAGCACGGCTGTAGGCTGTACCTTTACTACCAAAGAACCGGTGACCCTGATAACCGGTGACCTGGCTTTCTTTTACGACAGGAACGCATTTTGGCACCAATACAACATGGCCAATCTCAGGATTATTTTATTCAACAATCATGGTGGTGGTATATTCCGCATGATCGAAGGGCCTGCTAACTTACCGGAATTGGAAGAATATTTTGAAACCCAGCAACGCCTCAACGCCAGTAGTCTGGCCGCTGAGATGGATTTTGAATACAACCTGGTCAAATCCATGCCTGAATTAAAAAAGGTTTTGACAAATTTCTTCCACGATTCCATCAAACCAAAAATAATCGAGATCGAAAGTAGCAGTGAAACCAACACCAGGATATTGAAGGCCATACAGCAAAAATTTAATGCAACCTTCGCTAAAGAGTAATTATATTGGAAAAACGGTCCCATTATAAAAAAATGTTATTTGTTTTTTCTAAATTTAAGCCAAAGAAATCAATCATTTGAATCATGCAAAAGCCATTTAACGAGAAAGAAAACGCTCCTTTGGGCCATATAGAAGAATGGGAGGACGACTTAAAGGTTCGTTATCCCAAACCTAAATCCGAGCAAGCCAAAAGCAAGGAGGATTACCGGAATTACCATGATTCTGAACGCATAGATACCGTAAAAGAATTTTACCGGCTGAACCACCAGTATCAAACCTATGATTTCGTTTGTCAAAAACAGGAGGAATTTCTGAAATTTGATAAGAAAGAAATGCCCTTTTGGGATGCCATCAATTATCTCAACACCCTTGTGGATGATTCTGACCCTGATATCAGCCTGGACCAACTCCAGCACCTGCTCCAAACCTCTGAGGCGATCCGGGCGGATGGTCACCCGGACTGGTTTGTTTTGACAGGCTTTATCCATGACATGGGCAAGGTACTGTGCCTCTTTGGAGAACCGCAGTGGGCTGTCGTAGGGGATACCTTTCCGGTAGGCTGCAGGCATTCAGACAAAATCGTTTATCCTGAATTCTTTGACGCCAATCCAGATTCAGAAAATGAAAAATTCAACACCAAATATGGTGTTTACGAGCCGAATACAGGCCTGGAAAACGTAAAAATGTCCTGGGGTCATGATGAATACCTGTACCAAATGGTAAAGGATTATTTGCCTGAGCCTGCCCTTTACATGATCCGGTATCACTCTTTTTATGCCCAGCACAGAGAAGGCGCCTACGATCACCTGTTAAGTGACCATGACAAAGAAATGTTTAAATGGGTGGATAAATTTAACCCCTATGACCTGTATTCCAAGGTGCCGGTTCCACCAGATGCCAAAGCTTTGAGACCTTACTATGAGGACCTGGTCGCAAAGTACCTGCCTGCCACCATGAAATTTTAACCTACAGATCTGACAATAACATTGCTGCCTGGTAGCTGCCGGGCAGCAATTTAAATGTAAACCATGCTTACAGCCCTTACCTTTATAGGTTTTACACTTTTTGTAGCTTTTTTTTCCTGGTATAAATTACGCAAGGACGATATCAGTTCCAGAGACGGATATTTTCTGGGAGGGAGATCGCTCACCGGTGGGGTCATCGCCGGCTCCATGATTTTGACCAATATATCTACCGAGCACCTGATCGGACTCAACGGTTCGGCCTATAAAAACGGGATGATCATCATTGCCTGGGAAGTGACAAGTGCCATTGCCCTGGTCATAGCCGCCCTGTATTTTCTGCCAATCTATCTTAAAATGGGGTTGACCACCATCCCACAATACCTGGAAAACAGGTTTGACAGCAGTACCAAGACCATTGTAGCCTTCCTGCTGATGGTATCATTTGTGGTCACCTTGCTTCCCATCGTCTTATACACGGGAGCCATTAACCTGGAAAGTATTTTCAATGTGTCCGAAGTCCTGCAAGTAAGCCTTTCGGAGGGAATTTGGATTACAGTGATCACCATAGGGGTAGTCGGTTCCATTTATGCCATTTTTGGCGGCTTGAAAGCAGTGGCTTTTTCAGATTCCATCAATGCCATAGGCCTGATCATTGGAGGCTTAATGGTACCTGTGTTCGCACTGTGGGATATAGGGGATGGGAATATTCTAACCGGGATATCCAAAGTTTATGAATACGCTCCCGAAAAGTTTAACGTCATCGGTAAAGCGGATTCGGTTTTGCCATTCAGCACCATTTTTACCGGGTTGATGATCAACCAACTGTATTTCTGGGGCATGAACCAGACCATTATCCAGCGTGCCTTTGGTGCCAAAAACATGGCGGAGGCACAAAAAGGACTTTTGCTCACCGGCATGTTTAAGATCCTGATACCCCTCATTATTGTCTTGCCCGGCATCATCGCCTATTATTATTACAGTGATCAATATTATGACAACCAGGATTTTATTTATCCAGTGTTATTGGGCCGGGTAATGCCCCTGGGATTGCTGGGTTTTTTCGCTGCCGTGGTGCTGGGTGCCATATTGAGTACCTTTAACAGCGTATTGAATTCTGCAGCTACCATTTTCAGCCTGGATATCTATAAAAAATTAATTCACCCCAATTGCTCTGACAAACGTTTGGTACGGGTAGGGCGCCTGAGCTCCCTGGTGCTGGCCGTTTTGGCCATTTTAATTGCGCCTCTGGTTGGAAATGCCCCGGAAGGCCTTTACCAGCTAATGCAGCAGCTCAATGGCATCTTTTTTATCCCCATTGCGTCCATATTAATTGCCGGGTTCTTTATTCCAAAGATCACTGCC
Organism: Cyclobacterium sp. SYSU L10401; assembly: GCF_010993705.1. GTDB lineage: Bacteria > Bacteroidota > Bacteroidia > Cytophagales > Cyclobacteriaceae > Cyclobacterium. The sequence continues at coordinate 549,325 of NZ_WOFO01000004.1, forward strand.
CGAGCTGCCAAAGTGGGCTTGTTCACCGGTTTGGCTTTTTACCTGTTTACCAGTTTTTTTCTGGACACAGGCATCCATTTTATTCACATCTGGGCCATAGAATTTATCCTGAATCTGGGACTGATGGTACTGGTCAGTAGCTATTTTCCAGGTAAGCCAAACACCTTTGTGAGTCGTCCCCCCGTATTGGAAATGAAGCCCTGGAAATATGCCAAACCTGTAGCCGCTATCCTCTGTCTGGTGACGGTATTGATCTATATCTGGCTGGGAAGTTGATTTTTCACTCCTGTCAGCTACGAGTGACCAAATCGGCGTTTTTATACAGCCATTAGGTCAAAATAAGGTTCCCAAAAATCAGCCAAAAACACCGCTATTTCTTTTTTAACGTCCTTTTTCCTGTTTAAACGGAATAGTTCTTTTTGTTTTTATCTTTATTTTTGTGATGTGAAACGCTTAAGAAAAAAAATAGCTCCTTTTTTCTACAGGTATATCTTCACCAATCTACTGGCCCTGTTTTTAATTGGGCTTTCTGTAGCTGAAGGGGAAGAGGCTGTTCATCAATTTCCTCCTTCAGGCATTCACCTGGATGTGTCGGATTTTGATTACGTAGACTTTCCCACTTCCCTGAGTCGGGGCTACTCCAGCAACTCTCATTCAAGGGAAATTTTGCTTCCCCATTTTTATCTGAGGTATAATCCTTTCCACTTACTGCTGCTTTTGCATGCTGCAACACCAGAAATATTTCCTCCTTTTTTTACTTTAGATCAGATCAGACAAATAGTATCCCTGTTTGTCTGGACCAATGCCCCCTGAGGTAAAGTTTCGCTTTTATCAAATTGGATGACTTCTATTCGTCAGCCCAATTCATCTTTTCCGGAATTCCCAAAATATCCATTCAACAATTCATTGCTTTGGCAGGCTGAATAGGTCTGCTATACCACTGTTGGTAGGTTCAAATGTTTTGGTCCAATTGTTTGTTTAATCCCATTTCTGAAATGAATAAAAAAAATCTGGGGCTCCGGTATGCCGGTATCAATCATGCCCATTCAAACCCTTTGTCTGCAATCTTGGTGATCCTGCTCATTGGAATTGCCTTTGTTTCCTGTAGTGAGGGAAGCGGTAAAAACAATAAAAACAAGGAGCACCTGGAAGTACCTGTTTTTTCCTTGTCGCCCAAAGACATAAAAGTTCCCCAAACCTATGTCTGTGATCTCCAGGCCATACAGTTTGTGGAAGTCCGGTCCAAGCTGGAAGGATTTGTAGAACAGATCTATGTAGACGAGGGACAGGAGGTCAGGAAAGGTCAGCCCCTGTTTCAGCTGTCCTCCGCAGAATACAACGAATTGGTCAATTCTGCAACCGCCAAGCTCATGCAAGCCAAAGCGGAGGAAAAGGCCGCAAGCCTGGAGGTGGAAAGGTTAAAAGTGCTGGTGGATAAAAAGATTTATTCCTCTTCCGAGCTGGAACTTGCGCAGTCCAGGAAAGAAATGGCACAATCCGCTATCCTGGAAGCCGAGTCCATGCTAAAAAATGCACAAGTAGGCCTTTCCTACACCACTGTAAAAGCTCCCTTCGATGGGATTGTGGATCGGATTCCCTATAAAACAGGCAGTTTGGTAAAAAGTGGAGACCTGCTGACCAACATTACGGATATCAGTGAAATTTTCGCCTATTACCGCATCACCGAAAATGAATACCTGGAATACATGCGGGGGGAATTAAACAAAGATGCCGATTCTGAAGAAATGAACCAGCAAGTCAGGGAAACCCTGCAGGATGAACAGGAGGAAATATCCCTGATCCTATCGGATGGCGTGGAATACCCTTATAAAGGCAAATTGGAAACCATGGAGGCTGACTTTGAACAGGGAACAGGTTCCATTGCACTAAGGGTGCGGTTTCCAAATCCCGATAAGTTGATCAAACACGGGGCGAGCGGAAAAGTACAAATGAGCAATGAATTAAAGGACGTCTATTTAATTCCTCAAAAGTCCACCTTTGAAATTCAGGAATACAACTATGTCTACCTGGTAGATGCAGACAATAAAGTGAAAGTCAGAAGCTTTCGCCCGCTTATGAGACATGGACTATACTATGTGGCGCAGGATTTTAACACCAATGATAAGGTGGTGCTGGAGGGAATCCAGCTTCTCAAAGATGAAGCCACCGTAAAACCCAATCCAATTGGTGAAGAAGAAGTTTACCGTTCACTGAACCTGCCTCTGTAGCAGGCTACAAACCCATTGACACATGTTTGATTTATTTATAAAACGACCCATTCTGTCAACGGTAATTTCTATTCTGATTACCTTGATAGGTTTGCTGGCACTCTTAGGATTACCCGTAACCCAATTTCCGGAGATCGTACCCCCTTCTGTAACGGTAACCTCCCAATACCGGGGAGCCAATGCGGAAGTGGTCACCAAAGCCGTCACTACCCCACTGGAACGGGCCATCAACGGTGTTCCCGGAATGACCTACATGTCTTCCGTCAACACCAACGACGGGGTTTCCGTGATCACTGTGTTTTTTAGTGTGGGGACAGACCCCGACCAGGCAGCTGTAAACGTACAAAACCGGGTGGCCACTGTGGTGGATGAATTGCCGGAGGAGGTCATCCGGGCCGGTGTGATGACCGAGAAAGAGGTGAATTCCATGTTACTTTACCTCAACCTCATGACCTCAGATAGTACCCAGGATGAAAAGTTTGTTTACAATTTCGCAGATATCAATATTCTGCCGGAGCTGAAAAGGATAGACGGGGTAGGAAGGGCAGAAATCATGGGAAACAGGGATTATGCCATGCGCATCTGGCTGAATCCAGACCGCATGGTAGCCTATAATCTTACGCCCCAGGATGTCAGTGATGCCATTCAAAGCCAAAATGTGGAAGCCGCTCCCGGCAAATCAGGCATCAGCTCGGACCGGGACCCCCAGTCCCTGCAATATGTACTCAAGTATACCGGGAAATTCAACACCCAGGAGGAGTACGAAAATATCACTTTAAAATCCCTGCCTGACGGCTCCCTGCTAAAGGTCAGGGATGTGGCCGAAGTGGAATTTGATTCGGAGGACTACAACATGGTTTCCATGACAGACGGGCAGCCCTCCGCCTCTATCATGATCAAGCAGCGCCCTGGATCCAATGCCCGAGAGGTCATCCAAAACATCAAGGATAAAATGGGAGAACTGCAGGAGTCCTCATTTCCTCCCGGTATGAAGTTCAATATTTCTTATGATGTCTCCAGGTTTTTGGATGCTTCCATTTCAGAAGTAGTAAAAACCCTGATTGAGGCTTTCCTGTTGGTTTCTTTTGTGGTGTTTATTTTCCTCCAGGACTGGAGATCCACCCTGATACCAGCCATAGCCGTACCCGTTTCCCTTATTGGTACCTTTTTCTTTATGGGACTTTTTGGGTTTTCCATCAATATGCTGACCCTTTTTGCCCTGGTATTGGCCATTGGCATCGTGGTAGACAATGCCATAGTGGTGGTGGAAGCCGTACACGTAAAAATGCACCAAAACGGAATGAATGCCAAAGAGGCTACCTTCGCAGCCATGAAAGAAATCGGAGGGGCCATCATTGCCATTACCCTGGTGATGTCAGCCGTTTTTGTTCCGGTAAGTTTCCTTTCAGGACCTGTAGGGATTTTTTACCGGCAATTTTCCCTTACACTGGCCATCGCCATTGTGATTTCAGGAATCAATGCACTCACCCTTTCACCGGCACTCTGCAGCCTGCTGCTCAAACCGGTACACCACGAGGAAGGGAAAAGCCTGCTATCCCGCTTTTTTACCTCATTTAACAGAAAATACGAGGCTTTTTCGGGGAGATATGCTCACCTTATTGGCAAGACAGCCGGAAGAAAAACACTGACTTTTGGCCTATTGATTCTATTCTTTGGCCTCACCTACGGCATGACATTCTTCTTACCTACCGGTTTTATCCCCAACGAGGACCAGGGCATGATCTATGTGAATGTGACCACTCCCCCGGGCTCCACCATGGACCGCACCCAGCAGATCATGGATGATGTACAGGCATCCATCCTGCCTTTTGAGGAGGTGGAAACCATTTCCACCCTTGCCGGATATAGCCTGCTTACCGAAACCGCCGGTGCCTCCTATGGCATGGGCATGATCAATCTGGTGGGCTGGGATGACCGGGATGAAGACGTAAATGAATTGATTCAAAAGTACCAGGACAGAACGGCCCATATTACCGGGGCATCCATTCAGTTTTTTGCTCCCCCACCCGTCCCCGGCTTTGGAAATGCCTCCGGATTTGAACTGCAGATGCAGGACAAAACCGGTGGGGACCTGGAATTTACCGCACAGACTGTGGAAGATTTTCTTGCCGCCATCCGGCAAAGTCCTGAAATACAAGATGCCTTTACCAATTTTGACCCCTCATTCCCCCAGTATATCCTCAGGGTGGACCATGACAAGGCGGCCAAATTAGGCGTGGACATCCGGTCTTCCATGCAGACCTTGCAAAGTTTTATTGGCAGCTACTACAGTTCCAACTTTATCCAATTCGGACAGATGTACAAGGTGATGCTCCAGGCATCGCCGGAATTCCGTACCAACCCCGAGTCCCTGCTGAAAATGTATACCAAAAACAAGCAGGGAGAAATGGTCCCCTACTCCAACTTCGTAAGTCTGGAACGCATTTACGGGCCGGAACAACTCACCCGATACAACATGTTTATCTCTGCCATGATCAATGGAGATGCTGCACCGGGCTATTCCAGTGGGGATGCCATCCGTGCAGTGGAAGAAACGGCTGTTGCCACCCTCCCCAGAGGCTTTTCCATTGACTGGTCGGGCATCACCCGGGAGCAGATTGCCTCCGGAAATCAGGCGGTCTACATCTTTCTGATATGCCTGTTATTTGTTTACCTGTTACTTGCGGCCCAGTATGAAAGCTACCTGCTGCCCCTGCCGGTAATCCTGTCCCTGCCTGCCGGTATTTTTGGTTCTTTTTTATTGCTTTACCTCACTGGTCTGGAAAACAATATTTATGCGCAGGTATCCCTGATCATGTTGATAGGACTGCTGGGGAAAAATGCCATCCTCATCATAGAAATAGCCGTCCAGTCCCGGCAAAAAGGGATGGGCATCCTGGACGCTGCCATTCACGCAGCCGTGGAAAGACTTCGCCCGATTCTGATGACCTCTTTTGCCTTTATCAGTGGGCTGATTCCCCTCGCTCTGGCTTCCGGTGCAGGTGCCGTGGGCAACCGCACCATTGGCACTGCAGCGGCAGGTGGCATGTTTATCGGAACCTTTGTCGGCATCATCCTGATCCCGGGACTATTTGTGGTTTTTGAGTCCCTGGCTGCCTACCTCAAAAAGCAGCCGGAACCACAACCAGCAGATCAGGCTGTAGCCTCCAATAGTCTTAAAACTTCCTAATGCAAATGCCAAATTTCATGAATACACCACCCTTAAAATACATCATGCTGTTGGTAGCACTGGGGTTAAATTCCTGTAAGGTGCCACAGGAAACCACCCACAGACAGCAGGATCCTCCGGAGTCCTATCCGGTCCCAGCAGCTTCCACCGCAGATAGTGCCAGCCTGGCCTTTACCCAATGGGAGGCCTTTTTTAGTGATCCTCACCTGCAGGGCTTGATTGAAAAAGGGCTTAAAAACAACCAGGACGTAGCCAAAACCCTGGCCCAGGTCCAAATAGCCAGGGCCAACCTGAGCAGGGCAAAAATGGGGCAGCTTCCTGAAATCAACCTGCAAACGGGAGCCCAGGTCAGGAAATTTGGAAACTACACCATGGATGGGGTGGGAAATGACGATACCAACCTTTCCCCAACCGTGCCCGAAGACAAACGAATTCCGGTACCCTATAAAGATTTAATGATAGGTGCGGCATTCAATTGGGAACTGGATATCTGGGGAAGACTGGGAATGAAAAAGAAGCAGGCCCTTGCCGATTACATGGCGGCAGAGGAAATGGCCCACCTTGCCCAAACCTGGCTGGTAGCTGAAATAGCCAATAATTATTTCAAGATGGTAGGCCTGGATGAAGAAATCGAAACCCTGCTGTCCAACATAGCTTTTCAGGAACAGGCCTTTGAGTTGGGCAAAAGCCTGAAAAATGCCGGCCAGGAAAGTCAACTGTCCATTGACCAGTTTGAAGCATTGATGCTCAACTCCGAAGGCCTTCTGGTCAGAAAACGTAGGGAGCTGCGGCAGACAGAACTGAACCTGGCCTATCTTTTGGGCACTTATCCTGAAAACATTTCCAGGCAATCGCTCTCCGAAATTGACGTTTTACCGGAGATATTGGAGATTGGACTGCCCTCGGATTTGCTCCGCCTGCGTCCTGATATCCGGGCTGCCGAACAAACCCTGCAGGCCAACAATCTGGAAGTAAACATTGCCAGGACGGCCTTTTTCCCTTCATTCAACCTTTTCGGTATGGCCGGATTCAATGCCTTTGAATTCAGTAAGCTATTTCTCAATCCGGCATCTACCGCCTACCAGCTGGGAGGAGGGCTGGTCGCACCACTATTTAACCGGAACAGGATACGGGCGGCCTATCAGGAAGCCAAATCCCGGCAAAAAGTCGCTTTGTATGACTATGAACAAACGGTTCTCAACAGTTACCTGGAGGTGTTGGCTTTGGTCAATGACTACAGCACCCTGGCAGAGGAACTTGAATTTAAAACCAATGAGGTACTGGTACAACGCAGGTCGGTAGACAATGCCAATACCATGTTCAAGGTAGGGTATGCCGACTACCTGGATGTGATCAACAGCCAGTCCAATGCCCTTTCTTCCGAGCTGGACTATATCAACCTGAAGGTACAACAGCTGCAAAGCATCGCCAGCCTCTACCGGGCCCTGGGCGGTGGCTGGCAGCAATAAGCCTGCTCCGGGAAGAAGGCTATAAGCAACAGACAAAGGCGGTGTTCCTACCGAAGCAAGTGCTCCTGCAACGAAAGTACCTACACGGAAATGACTCCTGCCGGATAATGCCGGCAGGATTTTTTTTACTTTTCCCCAGGAAGGGCATACAATCAATTTAATTCTCCGAAGGGATTCAGGAAGGTACCTGTATTTTTCAGTGGATAACAGGCAATTGCCGTACCTTCCTTTAACTAAAGAAAGCTTAAATAAAAGCAATCCCGATGATTTTAAAGAAATAATTAGTAATATTAAACCTTACTGAAAGTAAGTTTTGTGAGGGGTATCCAACGGGATTTAGTAAGATATGCCTGATTTTGTCAGGGTTATAATATGTTGTGGGTAATATCCAGATTCTACCACCATTGATAGAAAATCGTATATTAGAATGAAATGAAAAAACTATACGTTATAGCTGGATGCAACGGAGCAGGAAAAACAACTGCCTCTTACACAATTCTACCAGAAATACTTGATTGTAAGGAGTTTGTAAACGCAGATGAAATCGCTAAAGGAATTTCTCCTTTTCAGCCAGAAAAAGCAGGAATAGAAGCAGGCAGGTTAATGTTGAAAAGAATTAAAAGATTGTTAGAATCAGGAGAAAGTTTTGCCTTTGAAACTACTCTTTCAACTAGAAGCTATGTCCAATTTATTGATAGGGCAAAAGAAATGGATTACCAAGTGACTTGCTTGTTTTTCTGGCTAAATTCAGAAGAATTGGCTATTTCAAGAGTGGAAACAAGGGTAAAAGAAGGAGGTCATCATATACCGGAAGAGGTGATTAGGAGGAGGTATAAAAGTGGTCTTAAGAATTTTTTCAATCTATATCTTGCCAAGGTGGACAACTGGCTGTTTGTGAACAATTCAGGAGATACTTATGAGATAATAGCTGAAGGAGCATTGAAGGAAGAAACAATTAGCAATGTTGAACAATGGGAAGATTTAAAAAGGAATTACTATGGGAACTAAAGAACAACTGAAAGAAGAACGGGATAAAATAGTCAAAGGCCTCGAAGAGACATACAAAAGGCTAATCGAATACAAAAAGCAAAAGAAAAGTCCGATGATTGTGGTAAGGAACGGAAAAATTGTCGCTGTTGACCCAAATGAAATACTACCCACAACATTGTATAAGCGTAATGCGGGCTGAATTGCTGAAATTGAGCTTTTTTACTCCTTAAAAATTTTACGTTGGGCTGACAGTAACTCGCTCCGAAATCACTCACTACATTTATAGTTGGCTGTTATAGCCAATTGTAGAACGACACCGAAACACAAACAGACAAATTGAACTGGATAAACAAAATAAAAGAGTTGACAACTAAGCAGGACAAATCACCCGAACTGAAAAAAGGAGAGATAAAACAAATTCTCATTCAGACGGCAAGTGAAGTTTTGCCCGACTTTGAATTTTTTGCATATAAGAACAGTTGCTATTCATTTCAGCGAATAAGACAGGTAAACAACTTGACAGCATATGAAGTGCTTCGCATAATTTTTACACTTGAAGACAGAAATTTCGCTTGTTCAATTTCCTCAATACTAAATCCTGAATACATCTTTTCAAACCAATATAACAATGGATTTTTAAATCCTCATAAGGACTTAAAGGAATTGAGACATAATTCCGGAGCATTAAAAATTGAAGACGCTTACTATTTTCATAACGGACAAATTGAAACTACAACAAAAACCGTAAGGGAAATTTTTGGAGATTATAAAAAATTCGGACTCCCATTTCTTGACGAGCAAATTGAAAAACTGAAATCAAATGCAATAGTTAAATGTGGCTTTGACTTTATAGACGACTTGCTGACCGACAAGGAAAAGCTTAAAAAAGAAATAAATGAAGAACTTAATAAAGGCGGACTTCTAATTTCAAGCATAAAGCACCCTGTTTACATTGACCTTAAAGCGAAAATGCAATCTGTAAGCGGACAAAGCAAAGACGACAGACAAAAAATACCGAAGACAGCTCACGAATTATTAGAAATATATTGGACGAGATGAAAAGAACAACTGGCTATAGTCGAGTAGGTAAAGGGGAATCCCACCCCTAAACCTCTCACAGAACCGTACGTGAACCTCTCAATTCATACGGCTCTTATTATGCAGTCGGTTATTAGT
>NZ_WOFO01000022.1 GCF_010993705.1 Cyclobacterium sp. SYSU L10401
CGTATTTGGTCATCAGCACCTGGCTTACCGCTTGTTGTAGCCACCTTTCTACTACTGTGGGAACTCCCAATAGTCTGGTCTTTCCGTTGCTCTTGGGGAGCCACCCACAGCCTGGCCCGAAGCTCCCGCTTCGTCCCCCCCTTGATAGGTTTCGGTACATACGTGTGGTTCAGGATGGAGGTGGCAATCCTGTCCCTGTTGTTTTCCAGATAGGGAAACAATTCGGAAACCTTCATGCCGTCCACCCCTGCCGAACCCTTGTTCTGCACTACCTGTCGGTAAGCTTTGTAGAGGTTCTTACGGTTGAGTACTTTTTCTATCATGATTTAATCTGTTAACCCTCCCCCTGCATCCCGGCTCCTCACTAAAAATGTCCAAAGGGACATTTTCTTGACGCTCGGCCCTGCTTAAGATAGGGCTAAATCAAAAAGGTGTTCCTCATCGAATTTGGACGTAATCCAGTGTTCAGTCCTTCGTTACCCAGTGAGACCTCTGTAGCTCTTACAGCTCGTTCCCGGTAACTACTATGACCTCGGCTGACTTCTCATCCTGTAACCCGTACAGGTCGAGATCTCCCCAGGTAAGGACATATTCCTTCCCCCAATATCCACTGGATCTACCAGACAGGTATTTGATGGTTTTCCACCCTTAGGACGTCGGTATGATGTGCTACCTCATCCAACCTGTCAGGCCTCAGTATCCAGTTCCTGTTCGTTGGAACCGGGGTTTGCAGTCTCGCTTCCTTCACTCCATGCTTCACAGCAAACGAGCTTGCGACTTGCTAGTGCTTCGGGGCAGCCTGCCCTGACCCAGTCAGGGTTACCCCCGCGCTTAAGGGACTTTCACCCGTTGGAACGGTCAACTTTTTGACCTATATTCACCATTCAAGGCACACACAGCGCATATAGCTTATGGCGGGATTATCGTAAATTCGGGTTTTGACTTCTAATGAAGATTAACTTTAAAAGAAAGAATTCCGCTTCGGAAGCCGCCACAAGCCATATGCGCAAAACGTTACCAACCATACCATAAAAATCACCCCACAGGAAGTTCCCAACTTGAGAATATTTACGTATCTTTGCATTAGTATAGAAGTAATGGAAAGAATTTTTGCTAAAAGCACCTTAAGGAAGTTTTGGGAAAAACACCCGGAAACAGAGCAGTATTTAAAAACCTGGTATGATACTGCGATTGGTTCAAACTGGCTGACGCCCAATGATGTAAAACAATCCTATGCAAATGCCAGCATATTGAAAGACAGTAGGATTGTTTTTAACATAAAGGGAAATTCTTTCAGGCTGGTGGCAAAATTCAATTTTGAGAAACGGTGGATTTTCATTCGGTTCATTGGAACTCATAGTGAATATGACAGGATTGATGCAGATACGATTTAATTGAAAAGCAAATGGAACTAAGACCAATAAAATCAGAAACAGATTATCAAAAAGCACTTGAAAGAATCGGGATGATTTTCGATGCCCCTATAGGTACATCGGAAAGTGATGAAGCGGATATTCTTGGATTAATGGTGGATGATTATGAAAAGAAACATTATCCGATCGATTCCCCCGATCCCATTGAAGCCATAAAAATAAGGATGGAAGAGCTGCAATTAAAACAAAAAGATCTGGTAAATGAGATCGGTGGAAAAAGCAGGGTTTCTGAAATACTCAATAAGAAAAGGAAATTAACAGTAGAAATGATAAGGAATTTAACCGGAAAGCTAAATCTTTCACCTGGGTTATTGATTACAGATTATCGTTTGTCCAGATAAAGGTACGGTTGGTAACATTAGCTTGGAGACAGCGGGCGGGTTCCGGTTAAAATAAAATCAGTACTTCGAATTTAGTTTGGTCAAGTGAGAAAGAAAACAGCTCCGGAATTGCCCACCAACTCCAAGCCCCGGACGTTAGCAAAAATTTGAAAAATTGAAAATTACTCAGCTTAAACAGATAAGTTACTTAGAAAGAATATTTAGAAGTCTTTTTACTGACATAACTGTACTTTTTATATACGTCATCTTAGGATTTGGATTCTCATTATTGTTTAGACTTGAGCCGACAAGCTCAGGTTTTTGGATTGCTCTTTTAATTTACATTCCTTTACCTACTTATCTGATAATAATTAAGCCTTTTATCGAATCGAAAATAAATATACATAACGACAATAGAATTTGATGAGCTTCGCGACGAAATAAGAATTGAATATATGAAGTTTCAAAGCAAAAAAGATATCACAATTGGGGTTAAAGAAATGAAGTACAATATTTTCAATTCTTATAAAATGAGTTTAGCCGATAGAATTATTTTCTTTGAAGGAGAAAAAGAACTTTTTACACAGTACAGCAATACCGCTTGGACAATTGCCAAAATAAATGAAGTGACTCAATCTTTAAAGGAGATCGGAATTAAAAAACCATACGGCTATAACAAATAGAAACTTTTGCTAGTCGAGTAGGTAAAGGGGAATCCCACCCCTAAACCTCTCACAGAACCGTACGTGAACCTCTCAATTCATACGGCTCTTATTATGCAGTCGGTTATTA
>NZ_WOFO01000005.1:0-346895 GCF_010993705.1 Cyclobacterium sp. SYSU L10401
GGGATTGATCACACAGTTGTAGTGTTGGGCGAATTCCTTGAGTGAACGGTTGATATCGGGTTCATATTTGCTGGCACGGGTCACGGCAGACTTCAGGTTGTCGGATACGATTGCCTTGGGAACTCCTCCGTAAAATGCCACAGCATGGTTCAAGCTCGGTATCAGGTCTTCCCTTTTCTGGCTCATGGTAGCCTCTACGTAGGTATGCAGACTGTAGGGCAGGGTGGCCACAAAAACTTCCACCTCCCGCAGTTCTCCGGTCTCTTTGTCGACGATATGCATTTTGGTACCGGCATAATCAATGAAAAGCTCCTTTCCGGGCTCATGGTCGAGCTTCATGGAACCTTTGATCTTGGCATATTTACGGTTGTAGTGTTCCATAAACTGCGTATAGCTGTAAGGTTCTTTGGCCTGAAGGCTGTAGTCCCTGTAATGATACAAAAAGGTAAAGCCGGGATGGTCGCGGGCATGGTTTACTTTTTCAAAATACCCCATCAGTTCATCGAACCTGGGGTTTTTGATGGTGGTATGAGAGGGAAAAAGCTCCGCAAGGGATCCGGTTTCGAATTCCAACAACTCCTGAAGGCTGTATTCGCAGGCCTTGAAAAGCTTCATGTAGGCATTGACGGTATTACGGGATATACCCAGGGTTTTCCCAATTTTGCGGTTACTGTCCCCGTCAAGGTGAAGTGTGATGATTTGTTTGATATCCATAGGATCAAGTTGGTTGGCCATATCGTTTTTTGATTACGATATAACCGGTTTAACATGATCTTTCAAAGTGGCACTGTTCGAACCGATATGACTGGCACAAAACGAACCGTTTTAGGTCCGGACCTGCTTCAGTAAACTGGCACAGTTTAGACCGGAATCACTGGCACGCAAAAACCGGAATGGGTGGCACAAGACGAACCGTTATATCCAACCTCATCTGGGACATCTGGTTAAGTGCGGTGCTTTGTGTCATTTTGCGTGTTTGTTTTATGTGAAAATTATTGTCGTTGCTTATCGGTTTCCTTTATTTAAAATTTTCGCTTCCCCTTATATTGGCATGTTTTATCTCCTTTTGGGGAGTCTGTTCCTCCTGGAGCGGCAGGGTGTCCAAACCGCTCCTGAGAATCCGTGTAATCACGGAATAGTTGAAGATATCATATCCTGTGGCTCTGCGGACTGCGTTTATAAGCCTTTCCCTTCCGGCCTTCCTGTCATAACCTAATATGCCCAGACAGCTTTTATAGGCCTGCTCGGGATAGGTATAACTTTCCAGGATCACCCTGATGTAGTTGTGGACGTCGGGATCTACCCCCTTGGCCCAATCAAGGAAAAAATCGGGGTTCCAGTCACTGACGAACCTGTGTGAAGAGGGCATGTGTTCCTTCACGGTGGTATATTTGCTTCCCCCGGTGCTGCGTTTATGGTAGGCGATCCTTTCGTTGTTGTAATACACCGATACATGGCTTTGGGAATAGGCTATTTTAACTTTTTTGCCGATAAACCTGAACGGTACCGAATAATAGTGATTGCCCTCCTTGAGATGTATATGGCAAAACTTCGGTACGGTGGCCTGCTTATATTCTTTAAGCTCATATCTTTCCGTGGCAAGCGGCTTCAGTGCGGCTTTCTCTTCGGTATCGAAAAGTTCCTTTCTGCTTTCGGGCCTTCGCTGGAAGGGGGTGCTGTTGTAGACCAGGAGAAGCTCCATGATGGCCCTGTTGAGCGATGGAAGATCATGGAAGACCCTGTTGCGCAACGGGGCGTAGATCCTGGAATAAACAATGCTTACGGCCTTCTCAACCAATGACTTGTCCTGAGGTTTCCGGCTTCTGGCGGGAAAAACAGTACAGCCGTAATGGTTGGCAAAATCAAGGAAGTCGCTGTTTATCAATGGTTCGTACCTGTCTGCTTTTGTTACGGCACTTTTGAGATTATCGGGGACAAGGGCCTTCGGAACTCCGCCGTAGAACTGCAGTGCATTGTCGGAGGCGGATATAAAGTCCTCTTTTTTCTGTGATGGGACGGCTTCCACGTAAGTGTACTGACTGTACCCCAGGGTGGAAACATAGGTTTCAACCTCTTTTATCTCCCCGGTCACGGCATCTACAAGGGAGAAACGATCCCCCGCATAATCGATGAAGAGCTTGTCACCAGGAATATGTTCCATGTGCATGCTGGCTTTCCTGCACGAACCCCATTGTCTGAAGTGCTCGCAAAATTGGGAATAGCTGTAACCGTCCGGATGTTTTGTTTTATACTCGCCCCAAAGGTTCCAGCGGTTTACCCCGGTCCTTTTCAACTCTTCCAGCATGTGTGGAAAAAATGCCTCCATATCAAGGAATCTGGAACCGGAGGTATGATCGGGTTCTGCAAGAAGGGCGTTTAGTTCCTCGTCTTCCATCTTCAGGAGTTCGGAATGGGAAAACCCCTTGGACTCGATCAGCTGCAGGTACTTCTTTACCGTATTACGGGCAATACCAAGGGTTTTGGAAATTGTCTGTAGGGCCATACCGTGGTCACGGTGGCGGATAATCTGTTTTAATCTACTCATCGTTATCGTCGTTCCGGCCATACTTTACAGTTAAAATGAACCGCAAAGCAAACGATAACTGAACAAATCCAATGGTCAGTACTGCCGTTCTGTCTATGTTGACCACCAAGAAGCGGTGGTCAGAATGGCCGGAATGGCAGTGGTCAACATCACCGGAAAAGGACCTTGGAAATCTTGATTATCCCCTAAATAGAGGTGGTCACGATCGCCGGAAAAAGGTGGTCAGCATCATAGGAACAGGTGGTCAAGATGAATAGGAATCTACAGTTAATGGAAAAGCCACTTTGACTCCTGAACAGAAATAGATCACCCAATTAAAGAAAGCACTGAAAGAGGCTGAGATAGAACGTGACATCCTAAAAAAGGCCGTCGGCATCTTCTCCAAGAGCGACAACAAATATTCCCGTTCATGAAAGACCATCAACATGAATTTACTGTCGGGAAGATGTGTGAGATCGTTGAAGTATCACGGAGAGGCTATTATAACTGGTTAAACAGAACTGTCAGATTTTATCGTTGCTTTTTCACTTAAAGACATACCCCTTAAGTACCTTTTCTTAAAGTGTTTTTATTCTGGTCGGTATGTAATGGTTTGCGCTGTTTGCCTCCTACTTATTTATAGTGTTGATTTATTCGGGTAGGCTGGTCACCTCACTCCCCAAAATTAGCCCCTTCATTTTACATTACCTATAAATTTAGGATTTGAGTCAATTATTGGCGGTTTAAAACCTCATCCCAAAAATTTTGACATTTTACAGGATGTTCATCCATCCGATCCCAAACTAATATTGCTTTATCATTTATTTTATCATATGCAATTATAAAATCATGGTCAACAAATTCTCTTTTATTTTCATGAAACATTGTAGCTAAATAGCTTGCGTAAAGTTGAATATTATCATAGTGCTTATATTTTGGGTATCCATCATTTTTGCAGGTAAATATCATGTATTGTTGAAAATCTTTTGACAATTCATTTTTTCTAAATTCTTCGGATATAGTTAAAAAATTTCTATCGCTTTTTAACCAATCCAACCAATTAAAAATCAGATCTACAGTTCCTCCATCAACATGATTAAATTTAAGAGTAATATCTTTTCCAATTTGCTTTAAAAATAAATCTTTATTCATTTTAGTACGCTTTAAAATTAATAGATTGGTTAAACAATATATAATAAATCCATTTTCTATCATCACTCTAATTGGATTTCAACCAAGGATTCAAAAAAACAATTTAGCGTTAAATTTTTAAATTATTCTCACGCTTCAGTTAAGGTTATTTCCTGTCATTGTTTTAATCTCATTTTCAAAAATCTCGATATCATTTTACAAATTTATCCTCCAAAACTGCAAATAATAAGCTTCGATCAGATCTAGAAAATGAATGAATTTTACCTTAGCCTGGTAAAAAAAATTAACGGGGTGAAATTATAACTAAAACTATTTTTGACCTAACCGCTTATCACTTTATTTTAAAAAACAATTCTACACCGGCGTAGTCAGTTGGGGTAATTTCACCCCCACTTTCCAAGCCTTCTCATACTGTTCCACCTCCAACTGATGAAGGTTGTTTATTTCCATACTCTCTGAATTCTGATTAGGAAAAACAATCACACATTCCAGTAATTTATTAGGGTCCCTTACCCCTGCTTTTTCCCGGATAGCCTTACTCCTTGCATAGCCACTCACCTGCCGGATATCATTATGCAAACCCTGATGGCTTTTACCAATATATTGGGGCTTGTATTTGGCATCTATGATTTTTACATCCGTTCCATCCACGTACAAAAAATCCAACTCGTTTCCATACGTCCTCTGGTGGTAGGCTATTTTGGAGCCATATTCATCCTTCAACTTCCCCAACACATACAACTCAAACAGCTTACTCATATCAATCCAATAAGGAGGAGTTAAAATGGTTTCCTGTTCTTGGATTGTATGGAGATTATAGCTAAAGCGCTGAAGGATCAGCCGGGCCAGTTCGATGGCCTTTTCGTAGTTTTTGTAGAAAGGATTGAATTTGAAATGCTTGATTTCATAAAGCTGCACCTCTTCCGAGACGGTTTCAAAGGCAGGTTGAATAAAACAAAATGCCTCTTCAAAATAGGAGGCGGAGTCCAGCCCCTTGACGGTAGCCAAATACTTCCTGATAAAAGTCAGGGTCTTTTTTAGTAGGCGGTTTTCCAGTCCGTCCACGCCAAATTCCTCATATAAGCAATGAGTATTCAGGTTTTTACTCTTGACTAGGTTTTGCTTGATGGTCTTCGAGACCAACACTTTCCCCTTGACTTTAGCGTATAGGTTTCGCTCCACTTTGTAGTAGCTTTTCTTCAAGCCTTTGCGGACAATGTCCTTTAATTGATTCAGAAATTGGATCATGATTAGGGGCGAAATCAAATCCTGATACTTCTGCAGTGGAATCCAGGGTTGGTCAAACTTGATTTCAAATAGCTCCTGCGTATGATCGCGAACTTCCGGTTCTTCAAGTGCCTGAAACAACATCTTCAACACATCCACTCGGACGAGTTCCTCTGGGTTTTGTATACTTTCTTCTCCAGATTCCTCGTCAAATTTTGTGTTTAGCTTAGAAGCTACATAGATCCAGTGTTTGCCCTCGTGCTGGGGAATCCAGTCTGCCCCCACATAGTAAGTAGTGGAAATTGTCATTTCTTGACCAGCTACTTTGAACGCCGCGCAACTTCCGTCTGTGCGCTTTTTCTTAAACCGGATCTCCTCCGAGAATTCATCTTCGGGAAAGTCAAAGGAGTTGGTTATATGTTCACGTAGGGAATAAGGTGTCATAGTTTACTCAATTCCTGAATCAGCTTTTGCACAGGGTCATTCGACTTGGTATCATCGCTCCGCAAAATTCCATCCTTTACATATTCCTTGAGGAGTGGAAGCACTTCGTACCTCATCTTTATTTTGATCTCATCGTTTGCTTCTTGCTCTACTTTTTTATCAGTCAGAAAGTAGCTGTGCCCTATCCAAACATCCTCTGGCCTGAAGTCCGGCATTAAGGTGTCTGCTCGCTTTGGGCTAGCTTGCGTGTAGATCACCTCTTGGTAGTTTGACACAAAGAACTTGGAGACCTTTTCAAACATTTCCTTGGCCAACGCATTCGAGATCGGGTTGATTGACGGCAATACATCTACAAAAGCAAACCTTCTTCGAATCGCATAATCGATATGCCCCACACTGCGGTCGGCAGTGTTCATTGTCCCTATTAAATAAAGATTCCTGGGAAGGCTTAAAATCCTACCTTCTGAGGCATCCAATTCCCCTTCATCTCTTAAAGAATACATACTTTCCACACTTGTTTCTTTAGGATTTTCGGGATCAAATCGATATTCCAGAGCATAGATCAATTCGCCCAATACAGATGGCAAATTGGCACGGTTAATCTCATCAATAATCAAAACATAATTGGAAGATTTGTTATTTAAGGCTTTTAGGGCGAATTCAGCCAAGACTTTATTAACAACCTTATATTCTGTTTTATTTTCATCAGTAGTTTCAACCACAATCCCTCTAACAAAATCCTCGTAAGTATAAGCCGGATGAAATTGTATTAGCTTTGATTCACCCTTAGAAATGAGATTTCTATTGTTATATTCCACTTCTCCCTTCAGATCAAAGTGGGTATCCATCCAAATCATGAATTCGTAAGAAGTTACATCAACTGCAAACTCCACTTTTTTCTTTTGAAAAAAACCTTGAATAAGTAGGTTCTTTTCAATTGGACTTTTTCCACTGCTATTCACCCCAAACAAATTGAGCATATTAGTCATATATTTTTCACCATTCGCTGGAAAAAACTTATTCGGATAGTAGCTACTTAAAATTTTGATCATATACCCCCATCCAAATGGGAACTCATCGATGCCATCTAAATTCTCTTTTGAAACTAAATCAGACAGAAATCCCCCTACAACTTTTATTCCTTCCTGAGGAGTATTTACGCCTTCAAAAGCCTTCAAACTCCTGAAATAGGTTTTGTATTCATCATCCTTTTGACTGAAGTAGATTAAGTACGTTCGGGAACTTCCAGGAGAATACCCACCTATATTAGAAAGGCCTCTTTCAATCCACCAACAAAAATTATCTCTTCCTCCAGTTCCAATACAATAAGACTCTAAACTGATATTTCTAAGTTCTTCTTTTGGAAATTTAGATTGAAACTGGGTCAACAATCTTTCTTTTTCAAGCCTTTTTGCTTGAACATCAGGGCTACTTCCATTAAATTCCTTAAAGAAAGAATTAATTAATTCTTTTGGACTTCCAAGATCTTGCGGTACTATTAATTCTTTAGCAATTTTTTTTGCCATCCATGTCTTTCCTGTACCTGGAGGTCCTTGGAGGATAATTTGTTTTTTGTAGGTTAGTAAACTTTCAATTTTACTATTCATGAAAAGAGCCTTTAAATCAGAAAATAATTTATAAATCAAATTAAAATATTTGCCATGGACTTCGTGGAACTGTTTTCCCTGACCACCATAGGTTTCCGATTTTAAAGAAAAATCATTGAGAAAAAAAAGATCCTCTATTTGCAATGCTTTAACGAAGTCAAAATCATCTGCTAAAGATATTTCTACCCTTTCCAAATCAGTAATACTTTTAACTTTCGCTACTGCTTCAATGGATTGCCCTTTAGTGATACATATTAAGTCACCTGAAGAAACACCATTCATCAATTCTTGAACCTCTAAACCTGCAAAAGAAATATTATATTTTTTAAAAATAGGTATTAAATCAATTTGCTTACCCCAATTAGAACCAATTCTCCAAATTTTCATTCTTATAAAATTAATTACTAAGGTTTTGTTCTTACAGTATATTAACGATAATTGTCAAGCTATAGTGACTACACCTAAGTGGGGTTAAACCTGTTTGAAGTTATTTAAAAGATTTTCGTAATCATCTATATATATCGTAATATCTTTTAATTGTCTCCTAATTTCTGTTAATTTTTCTTTCAAAACCTCTAGCTCTATTTTGCTTTTAGATTCACTTATTGCCGTATCAATTAAAATATGTGAGTATACATAGGCAAATAAATTTACCCTTTGAAACTCTTCCAATTCATTTTTGGAGTATTCTTCAAATTTCTTAAATGAATCTGAAATTACTCTCATCTTCTCCTTATCGTCAATATTTGATGACAAATGATTTTTCGAAGAGAGTATTTTGTTATAATAATTTGAACGTTGCCCTCTACCAAAATATAAAAATCCATTCGAATGCTTTATTTCAACATAATCCGTATCGGTACTCCAGCCTGAGCAGCGAAACCTGTTTAAATTTACTTCTAATATTGAATTCATATTTCTAAATTGATTTAATATTAATTAATAAACTATTTATAAGTACACAATATATTATCTACTATAATACTGTCTGATCCGGGAATTACTCTATTCATCCGCGCCTAATTCATTATTCTATTCCAACTAATTCGTAGCATTCCTATGAATTAAATATATGACCACAATATGGGTATTAAGCGCACAACTCACCTTCTAATGTTTGATACTATATTATCATTTTTTGAGAATTAATTAAGCCAACTAAAAACGAAAAAACTGGTATACAAATCATTTCCTTATGAATATTCCAAGAAGCAGAGTATTCATCCTCTACTTGATTACAAATCTCATCCGAGGAATTTAACCCTTCTACTCCTAAAGAATTTATATCCAGTTTCTGAAAAGAACGAATAATTTGATTGATTTCTTTTTCGGTCAAAGTATATGCTTATTATTGAAAATTTGCTATGGAGTCATATGAAAGTCCACTAAATAATATTTAATTTAAATGCTTTTTTCAAAAGTAACATTTTTCTCTGTAAATAGAATTTTAATTACTAAATTACTTCATTTAATATTATCATTTCTAGCATTACAAAGTATATTATATCTTATTCCGGCAATTCTTCAAAATAAAGTAATTACCTCTAAAATTAGGAGGACAGAGTACTTTTTCTGAAACTTGCATTTGACCAAATCAAATAGGTATAATCGTAATGGCTAATTCGGCCAATTAAATGTCAATATTTTTAAAGAGAGATTCTGGTTCATTAGCTACCTAACGGTTTATTATTTCACTTACAATTCCTAATGAAAAGTTGTCAGTAGCTTCTGATAAAAGTCTAAGCTTTAATCGCTCAAGCAATTCGTCTGTTGTAGAGGATGATCTTAGAATATTTTCGATTTGAATGCCATCAAATAAGTCGTGAACGCCATCAGAACAAATCAGGAAAATATCTGAATTTAAGAGATCTGGAATTATCTCTATTTCGGCTTGAGATGTATTAACATTACCCTGTATTGATCTAGTTACCACATGTCTGTATTTAGAGAGTTTAATAGGGTCAACATTAGACCCTCGCTCGACTAAGTCATTAACTAAGCTGTGTGAACTTGACTCAAAGAGCAGTACTTTATCACGGAATTGAAAAATCTTCACATCACCAACCCAAAAACAAAATGCGCACGAGTCATAAATGATTATACCACCAATTGTGGCTCCCATATTACTTGAAAGGGAGGCTTTTTTTTGACGTATTGCTAAGTTGGATTTGTTGATTGCCTTCTGAATTTGAAAAGAATCAGGTTTATCAACTGTTGAAATGAAAGTGCTTATGCTTTCAGCAATAATTTTAGCCGCCATATCACCATTTTCGTACCCACCCATTCCATCTATCACCGCAAATAAATAGCAGTTTTCAGCAAAGTGTTCTTCAAGAATTAAATCCTGATTAGTTGCTCTTCTTCCTTTATGTGAATAGGAGATAGATTTCATTGTTCACCAGTTGCTTGAATAGTAGCACCACCATGTTTTGTCACTCGTGGCCGTGTTGAAATTTTTAAAGGTTTAGCCGAAATACTTCGCTCAGTTGCCTTAGTGGCCCATAGAAAGCCTTCACCTGGAGATAATGAACTCATATCTGATGGAGAAAGACTGGATAACTGAGTGACTGATTTTTGAATATGCTTCAACCACTGGGGGCTGTTAAACTTATGAAGTAGAACGATTGAACTAAGCTCGATAATTTCATTTGGCAAGCTTGGAGGGTCTTGACTCGCAATCATGATGCTAACACCTTTGTGTCTCATCTCTCTAATTGCGGTAACTATGTTGCCAGTTAAATCCTTATTATCCATGTATTTGTGTGCCTCATCAAAAACGATAAACTTATTAAAGTGCTTTCCATTTACATTTTTAACAGCTGAGAAAATATTCAGCATTATCACAAACAGGCCCAGGGCCTCATCCTTGACAATAAACTCGTCTCGGAGGTCAACAATGATTAATCTGCCTGGCTTTAGGGTGTCTCGTAAAATGAATTTATCATCAATGTACTCACGAGCGAAGCTCAATTTCTGTTTTGCTAATGCTTTTTGATTGGTGGATAGTAATAAAGAATCCTCAACTGCTTGAGCAATACCATCAAGAGTCAAATCACGTCTAAGTTCTTTCATGATCGCCTTGAGTTGCTTGATGTACGTGGAATCATTCCCAATTGCGCCAAGAAGGAACATCCAATCTTGAACGTTTAACTCTTTTGAATTAAAGGCAATAGGCAATACTTCAATTGATGGGTATTCTGCTTTCCTTTCTTCTATTTTGTCCTTTGGAGTCAAGATAATCACATCTTCAATGCTGTCCGGTTCAGCTCCGTATCTTTCACGAAGTTTTGAGAGTTCTGTTTTTTTATCGTTGGGGCTTTTCATTGAAGTGAACTCAGGCTCATAATCCATGCTTTCGCTATAGTGAAATATTACTCCTGCTAGTGGTGCTGGAAGTAGGTTTATATGGTTGAATTGCTTCAATACCATCTCTGAGATTGTACCAATAGTGTAGCTTTTACCGCCACCTTGGACACCAAATAGGCTGATAGTGTTAGTTTCACTAAGGTCAATTGCTATTTTCTTACCATGAATGCTTTCGCCAAGGATTCCATATTGGTCGCTTGGAGAATTTTTACCAATAAGAATGTCATAATCCGGTGGTGTAACATTGAATTGATCTTCGTTGGAAATAGGTTCAGAATCTTCTAAACCAACCTGATTATCAATTGATGTAGAGGGACTTGCTGATGTAATATCGGGAGAATCATCTACTGGTATTTCGATTCCACCATCTTCATGATCCGGCTTGTCATCCTTCTGATCTATCGGTTCTTTGGATTTTAGTTTTTGGATGAATGGCCTAAGCTTGGTATTAATACCAACCGCTTCACTTAACTCACTATCCAGTTGATGATCTTCAAGACGTTTTGTGTTTAAATCGGAATCCGGATCAAGAATTTGTTCAATTAACTTATCTCCAAATGTGAAGAATGTGAGATCGTTGTCAATTTCTTCTTTATAATACTTTTGATCTGCCGAAAAATTGAAAATCAAACCAAGTTGCTTAAACCTCAACTTGAACCCTTGATGAAGCAACTGCAAAAACGCATTATAACTTGCGAAAGCATTTTCTGTCAAATATTCATAACGATACGCACGTTCAATGTAGAAGCCTAAGAGGGACTTTAACTCCTTATTTTTAATCTCTCTGTCCAGTCTATCAAAAGACATTTCATATTCTGGGTCAAAGTGCAGTCTTAGAGCAGTTATTGTGTTCTCAATTTGCTCTTTCATCTTACTCTTTAAATCTCCGTTCTCAGCAGATCCAATACTTTTTCTGCACTTTATCTCAATTACAGTGAATTGTATTTCTCTTGTTTCCGGATCAATCGAGACTAAAAGATTATCAGCTCGGCTTTTACTTTCTGATGGGAGATTTTCAAATAGGTTATGGTGTAAATCAATTGGAATTAGAAATGATTCTTCTAAAAGCCCTTTTTTTTCCAAAACCCTCTTGGTGAAAGCTGAACCGATTACCTCAAATGCTTTGTTCTTTGAAGAGTTTAATTGGAGTACTAATGAACTGGAAACTGCTCTGAGATCTTCAAGAAGAATCTTAACCTTCTTCTCATCCTCTGGTTTATGTATATCAATGTTGAACTCCTGAAAATGCGGCCCGAGTAGTCCAAGAACTTCAGATGTCGGTCTTGTTGTGAGATAAGAGGATATTCCTGTTATCTCTTCACCAGGAACAAAGTCTAATAAAAATGGAATTTTTCCATCCTTAGAGGGTTGATCGAAAACCTGAGGACCAAGATTTTTATCAAATGTTATTACCCAATCAGAAAAATCATGCAGATGGGTAAGAAGGACTTTATCCTTATCGTTCAAACGAAGCTGAGTAGAAGGTATTGATTCCGTGAATCTTGAAGCTAATGCCCCGGCGATGAAAGATTGAAGGTTATTGAAAAGACTGACACCACAAGTACCTGAATCTTTATAATCTGGCATTACCTCATTTCCCTGCAAATACCTATTCCATTTAATTTCAGATCCGATATCATTTACAGCAATCGTTGGAGTTGCGATAAGACCATTCAAATAGAAATTACGATCAAGTTTATGTGGTTTGATCAGTTCTACAGTAATTGGAAATGGGCTTATTAGAAAGCTTAAATGAGAAGAATACTGAGAAGGAGATTTAAGATAATCCGAGATACTATTGATTGAAAATCGCATCTTGGGAAATAGACGATTGGCTGAAGGTTGTGAGAATGCCTCAGCTTCTTCAGATATATTTGATTCTGGATTAATCAGGGTGCGAAGAGCTTCTCCATGTTCAATTATTTTGTCATCTCCTTTGAAAATTCGAACTTCATATTTTATGTTCTGAAAGTTCGTCTCTCTTTCTAATTCTACCAAGGAATCTGCAAAAACACCTGCATCACCAGCATTTATTAGATTTATAATCAGTTTGTCGGTATAAGGGTGTTGGGATAAATAATTTTTGATGTGGCGAACGACCAACTTTTGACTAATCTCGGTTTCGACATAGTTGTCTTTAGTGATGTTAAAAAGTTGTCTGAAATAGTGCTTCATTTGACGGGATACAGACGTCATCCCATTTTTGGACTCTTCTGAAAGTACATTGAGATAAAAGCCCCAACCAAATGCTAATTCACCGGAGTAGTGATAGCTTTTAAATGTGTTGGGTTCAACTAGAACCAAGGGATTGTTTTCTGGAGATAACTGACCCTCGAATAATTCTGATAATCCTTTATTCCATGCGGACTTATAACCTTCATATTCACTTGTGCTTTTTTCCCATGTGAGGAATACATCAATCAACTGCACCCACCAGGCTAGTCTTAAAGGATGAATAGGGGATAAAAGAAGCGCCTCAGTTGGCTTTCCATCTGGCAGCTTCGTTTTTATTTTAACCATATCAAGCATTTGAACTTCAGCAAGAAAATCCTGAATGGTAGATTTCTCATCATCAGTTGTTTCTTCATCTGAAATCTGACTGTGAAGTTTTGCAATCCAAGTGGTAAGTTTTTGGATGTATGTTCTTATTGATTCAGAAATGAACATGATGTTGGTGGTCTCAAATACTCCGTTTTCATCGTCATTCGAAGATTTAATTTGATCGAAGATTTCAGATCGTAGTTTGAGAATGTCTTGCGGTATTAGTGTAGAAATTTCACTTGGAATGAAACTTATGGATTCAAAAACTACTGCAGAAGAATTGCTCTTTAAAGTTGCCTTCACATGACCAATGCTGCTTCCGTTTTTTAGAAATGCATCTTCAATACTTCTGAGTTTTGAAGACAAATTGACCTGATAATTATGCTTGTCAGAATAGTTAATGTGAAAGGTCGAAGTATGCTTAGTGTAATCTGTGAGCCAGATATTTGATGTTTCAGAAGATTGAGGTACTTCAGGGTCTGAGCCTGATCTTAACTTGTCAATTCTGAATTTAAAAAACGCCTGTAGGACATTGTTTAGTTTGTCTTTGCGCTGGTTTTCTTCTCGTTCGGTGTTTTCTTCAACTACATAGTAAAAATCGTCTGAATCACAGGTTAACTTATACGGAAAGCTGCTCTTGGATTTACTTTGATCTTCTGATTTAGAAGCTTCCCAAGCGGATTGAATTTTTATGTCTTTAAAATCGTCATCTCCATTAAGGATATTTCCATGTTCATCCTCAGCCCATATTTTAAAAAAATATGAGCCTTCTTCCATTGTATTTGGACTTAACTCAACGGTAGCTTCTCGGTATGGCCTGTTAGAATTTGAGTTTTTGATTTTGCGAAGCACTTGTATTTCCTCACCAGCTGCACCATCTACAGCCATTAAAATCACCTTAAAGTATTTCAGGTCTGAAATGTCTTTTGGGTTTTGGTTCGTTGAGAAGCGAACCTTGACTTTTGAAGTTGAGTTTGGCTGTGCTTTTAAAACGTTTTTCCCTTCTTCAATTGTGAAATCTGTAGACCTAATTTCCTCGGTAGTAAGTTTAATATGAGTGAAATCAAGATCAGGAATTTGCCAATTAGAGAAATTGAGATTAGGATAGCTTTTGTAAATTATCCTGCATATGTCTTCTGAACTTCTTGCATCACTTTCTGACTTTATGAAATTCACTAAATCTTTCTGAAGCGTATTGGGTTCGAGAGGTAGTTCAGCTATTCTGTCGTATAAGGGTTTATGAAAAGAGCCTAATAGGGATATACTTTCAAGGTTAAAATTGAGCCTTGAACGTATTTTATCATGTTCCTTAATCAGCGTGCAATCAGGGATTAAGTCTAATAGGTAGATGTTGTTTCCGATTGTTTCTGCATTGTAACCTTGCTCTTCAAGAGAGAGCAGATAATCGATAACATAGACAGCATCTCCATGAAGAATATCTAGATAACCAAGTATTTCATTTTTGATAATATGATTAAATTCTGACGGTACACTATTAAGTAACTCTTCCTTGAGTTTATGCTCAATACCTTCAAGTGAAATATCTTTGAAAGTTGCGTTTCCATAAGAGTCTTCGGCGGCTGTTCTGCTATTAGATGGAATTAATACAAGGAGTGGTGCATCCTGCTTATTTCGAAACTCTATGAGTTTGGTAGCAGTGATAAATCTGGAGTCCGAGCTGGATTGCTCAGAAACGATGAAAGTATTAATGTTAGGATATTTTTCACGAATCAATTCCCACAAGAACTCCAACTCGGACATTCCAAGGCCAGTGATTTTCATGCAATGTCCTTGAATCGCCTTACTTAAATCATCATGATACAATTCCAGTATCAAGTTAATGATTCGCTTATAATAGGTATTTATAGATGAGGTTAATTCCATTCTACTAAGCATTTAATTCGTAACGTGGTCTAATTCTTTGAAGAATGTAGGCATCACTTAGATCGTTATAAAATCCAATTTGTCTGAGTTTCAATTTGAACGCCTCCACATTTTCTTTAAAGGCTAAATGAGTATTCAGATCTGCATCTTTAAAGCGGTCTTCAGAAAGTCCGTTTATTATTAGACCATACCGATCTCTGATTTTTTGGATCAATTCTTCAATGGATAAACTTTTAGTATGAAAGTCCTTTCCGTCTGATTCTAAAACCAGAATTTGAACAAGTGTTTCAAGCAAGCGGGTACCAAGAACGTATCTTCTTGGATGTTTCTTACTCCGTCCTTGGGCCATAATTCCTCTCTCATTATTTTTTTGAGAGAGGTTGTCTATTAATTGCATGTGGTAGCGGAACTGGTAATTACCTCTTGCTTTTAAGATAAGCTCGATGTATCGGTCAAAATAGGTTTCTTCATATTTCACCAAGTCTTGAATTAATTCCTTGTCATCATCATCAAGCGTACTATACAGGATATCCCATTGAGTTTCAAAATAGATTTCAAATTCTTGGGGTTTATTTTTCAGAAGTTCTAGGGCTTTGCCCAAATGTTCTGAATTGGTTTTTTCCAGTCTTAGTCGTCTAAGTGCAGCGTTTACCTGGAATGTGGACTTGATATAGTCATTAACATTGTTGCCCAAATTTTCAGCTTCCTCAGCTGACATTTTTGCAATTCTACTCTCAAAATCGTCAGTTGCATCAACCACAATACTCCAGTCGACTCTTGAAGTATCCGTACCATTTTCCACCATTTGAGGTAAGGTGAAAATCAGTTTTTGGATATAGATAGATAGATGAAAAGAAGTAATAGTTTTTAGGTATTCAATAAGTACATTTCTAGGGAGTTTTTCCTTATAAACCAAGAGACGCCTCACATCATCACAATACAGTTCTGCTTGCTCATTTAAAAGTGGTCTTATTTGATTTAAACTGGAACTACTATCAAGGAATCCGGGCTTTACATTCTTAATGACATGAAGCAATCCAAGACTGTCAACATCAAGCTCGTTCCCTAGATTTATTTTGCTTGTAGTTTGATCCCAGCCTTCCATAAGAAAGCTTTTCAAGTCATCCCGAACGGTAGGGTTCGCACCAAGCATAAGATAAACCTGATCTGCAGTATTATAGTCTCTTGTATTAGTCGCATTTCTTACCCTATAACTTTCCAAGTGGATTGGTCTTAAAGAGGAGATTTTCTCTTTGTCTAAATTCCCTCTATAAACCATGTTGACCAAATTACTGCGCATCCATAGCACTGCTGCTTCCGGGTTGTTGTTAAACCCAGTAATAGAACCTTCCTCCTCAAGTTTAGAAAATACACGCTTTAACGTCTCAAGGTCAATAAAGGAATTACTCCCCGCTCTGGCTCGCTGCTTGGGACGAATTCCATTATGCTTTAATAGCATGAAAAGATTTACCAAAGTGTTGTCAATATTCACCGCCTTGGCATCAGCTGTAAATATCAGCTCGTTGCGAAATATGCTCTCTTCTTTATTCAGTTTAATTGCCATAACTATAATTCCATTGGTTCAATGTAAAGTCTGCTCTCTTCATCCTTACTAATTCTGTAAAACTCCATGTTGTCACTGGTAACTACAACTTCATTGTAGCTAAGATTTTCCAGAAGGTTTTTGAAAATGATCAATTCAATAAATTTCCCTCTCAGGTCATTCAATGAAGGACTAAAACCTTGTTGAATGAAATATAGCATTTCGTACAAATCCAAAGAAATAGTAAGCTTGATGTGCTTTTTAGACCTATGTCTGAAAGTGAGGCTGTCCGGTTCATACTCTAAATATTTAACCAAATGATCCGTTCTATTCACGTACAACTCAAAATCATCTAAGTCAAACAAGCGGAAAGATTTACTTAAAGGATCTCTGATTTCGGTGGATGCCAATACCAAATAGTCCTTATCAATTCCAGGATTATCGCACCCTTCATTTAGAGAAATAGCTCTTGAAATACTGGCTTTTGTGTAGTTCTCAGCGTCACCTTTTTCAAGAACTTTTACGAACTTGTAAACCGAGTGGTACGGTAGACGGAGTAAGTAGGAGGGAAACTGTGCTTCTTCTGAAGCAGCATCACCTTTTACAAAGCCATTTTTAATAGTCAGTAATTCTGATTTCCCTTCAAAATATTGATGACGAATGAAGTTCTTTTGGATACCACGGATTCTCTTAACATTCGTGTCATCTTGTTCATGAGCTGGCACCCATATTTTATTGTTGTTAAACTCATCAATTAAGTCAATCCCTCTTTCAGCAAATTCCAAATAATCATTCGATTGGTGATTTCCAAAGAATAAATCGCGATCTCTATCAGGAATAGCGACTTCTCCAATGTCAGTTTCACGGAGCAGTTTTATTAGCCTATCCTGATTTCCTGAATCCTCAATAGATGGGTCGGTAATGTTAAAATAATAGTGCTGCCAATAATTCTCGGGTATATCAATATTTTCAGCATACAATTTTTCTATATCAGAACACTCATGATCTCTGGTAAGCGAGAAAGCAATAAAAGATCTTAGATCACGCATGGTAATGTGCAGTTCTCTCTTGAGCCCAGCAGTCCTGAGTAGCCATTCCATTCGTGAGATGACTTCTTCACCCATCGCAGGATCATTGAAGGAATCCACATTATACTTAATAAAACACTTATTCGCTAAATCACAACCTTCACATTTGGTCCAAAGCTCTTTTTTGGTGAGTGCCTTGATTTGCTTTCTAAAGAGGCTTGGTTCTTTATCATCTAGCGCAGCAACGGATCTTAGGTTTAAATTGATAATCATCAACCCGCCAGGCAAGTTGTGATGGCCTTCGTTGTAGAAGTAGTTTTCAATAGTATCATGTAAAGGTTTGTGCTTGGTGGAGGTCTTTAAGAACTCAACTAACCTACCTTCATTGATTGCTATTATTCTTCCTTCTTTAGCATCGTTGTAGTTTGCCGTGTTTTCGAACGGTTCAAAAAAGGATTCTAAAACGTCATTATTGGCTCTTTCATCTTCATCTTGTGAACCATCATAGTTACTTTCGAAGTTGATTCCATTGATCCTAAATTTTGCACCATTTTTATGTTCCTGATGATTTAGTTCTTTGATAGCGTTGTCATACTCAATACGTTTGATGAAGGCGGTTTTACCATCACCAGCGTTTCCAGTGATAATAAGCAGCTTGTATTTCCCATCAAGTATATCCGGGAGAAGTTTTTTATCAAGTTTCGATGGAGTGTAAGTCAGCTTGTCAAATTCATTGACATTTTCACTTGCCCTTGTACCAAAGTTTCCGTTTCTGGATTGACTATATAAGGAATTGATATACTCAATAAAATCAAGCCCTTTCACTTCAATTTTATAGGCATTTAACTTTTGCTTGTGTTCTTCAAAAACCTGAAGCAGCCCTTCGTGTAGGCGTTGAATATTGCCATCAGTAAAATTTCTCGCTCCTCCTTTCCAAAAGGGCTTATAAATGATAATCTCGCTATCAACTTTAAGCGTTAATTCAATCATTTCTCCAAGTGAAAGGCTGTTGCGATAGGTTGAAAGTTTATCCTTAAAGCGGTCGAAGTTGTTTAGGATCGTCTTCTCAAGTTCGAAGAAAGTGGCCATCTTATCAAACAACTTGACTCTCAATCCTGGTTGAGAAATCATCAACTCTACGTGATAAAGCTGATTGTCATTTGTGATGGATTTCTCTTCATTTATGCTCGCCTCCAAAATGCCGTCTTCTCCGATCTCAATAAGCGCATCCATCATTTGTTGGGCGTTCTGGAAACGATTTTCGACTCTTGGATTGATCGCTTTATGAATGAAGCTGGCGAATGCTTTGGAGATCCGTGGTTCTATTTCCTTAGGATTGACTGGGTCAATACTTAAAACAGGCATTTTTTTGGGTGCCCAAGGATATTGCTTGCAGATTAACTCATATAGAGTTATTCCTAAGGCAAACGTGTCAGCAGAAGTATCCCAGTTCACTTTATAGCCATCAGTGATTAAGTCTGGAGCCAAATAGGGATTAGTACCAACAAAATCCTGATTATCATTTGCGAAAGAAGCCACATTAAAGTCAATGAGGACAAACCTCTTTTGGTTATCCCAAACTATATTTTGAGGTTTAATATCTCTGTGCAAAATCGGCTTTTCAAGACTTTGCATAGAAACCAACGCACTCAGAATATCCTGAGCCACTTGAAATACTCGGTATATAGGTAGTTTGGCATCAGTTCGAGCATAAACACTCAAATTTTCACCATCCAAATACTCCATAACTGTATAGAATTGGCCACTTGGAGCTTCATCATTCCAAACGAATTTCACAATGTTATTATGACTCAACTCCTTAAGTGCACTATACTCGTCAATTACAGAATTGGCATTAACGCTTTCGTGAAAAAGTTTTAGTGTAAAATATTTATCCTGCAAACGGTGCTTGACTTTGAATACGCGTGAATAGCCGCCTTTGCCTAGAACTTGATGTATGATGTAAACTCCTAACCGATCTCCCTCTTTCAAGTCATAAGTATCAATCGAAGGAATCTGAGGCGAAACAGTGCTTCGCTTTGATTCGACAGCACTATCGCCTTCTTTCATAGAATCTTCTATGAATTGTTCTATCTGTTCGATGCTGTCAACACGCTTCAAATCATCCGTTAGGATGGTTTTATTGCAAAGTGCATCAAGCCATTTTGGAAGTGCTTTATTAAGGGAACTAGGCAATTTTTCTGATGGGAGCTGACCGCCTAGTTTATCAAGATCATAAGGTGTGTTGAATGGTTCTTCGCCTGTGAATAGCCAATAAGCCAATACACCTAACGAATAGATGTCTGATGCCCTGGAAGCATCTCCAACGGTGAGTTCAAGCGGGTGGTAGGGGGTAGCATTGGATTCGTTGATGGTTGCCATCACCGTATATCCTTGCTGGTTATGGTCTGTGAAGTAGGATTTCCCGAAATTTCCCAGATACGCATAACCGCTACTCATGTAGATGTTGTCAGGGTTGATGTCTCTATGGAAGATATTCTCTTTATGGGCTTCTTTTAATGCAGCCATTACATTTCGGAGAATGCCAATTTTTTCCTGAAAAGTGAAGGTCTTAGATCGAGCTTCGGCACGCAATGAATTTTCGTCTAAGAAGTCTGAAATCTCATAAAAAAGATGGTTTTCTTCATCTATCTTAAACTCCACATTAAGTATGAACGGTTTTGCCTTGATTTTATGCAAAGCCTTATATTGGTTTTTAATGATGTCCTCTTGTTTGAGCAGTTCAGGTTGTGAAAACCCGGCTACTTGAAGAGAGTATTCTTTTACTCTCTTGCGAATAGAAGAGGTCACACCTTTTGGTTTTACTAAGTATTCAGTACAGTTCGGTAATACCTCTAAAATCTCAATGATTTCATAACCTTCAACTTCACGCTTTTCATCGGGTGCTTTCTTGCTTTGACTACCATCTAGGTACTTGACAATGTCTTGATAGATATCCTGAATATCATTTTCTTGCTTTCCTACCTGATCAGGATCTATTAAAAAATAAATTAGGTTGTCATTGAGCTGAAAAGTTAGCTTACCTGCTTCTTGCCAAAGTGAAGGAGCATAGGTGTTTGGGTAAGACAGGGAAACCATGTTTTGAATCCATGCTCTTCCCCAAGAAGAATCGTTTTCCTTGAGTTTGGAGGCAAGAATGGCTGTTTTTTGCCTTCCAGTTTTTAGTGGGTTTTGTCTTTGACGATCATTGACATACCAATAATTATCATCCCCCTCAATGCGTCCTTTCCAGTCTTTATTCTCAATGTTGTAAATGGCATGAGGAGTAACTACCAACAAGTCATACTCCCAATATTGGGTACGGTTGTTTCTGGGATTGGTAGAGGCTATTTCTACATTAGGCACTAAAAAGTAAGTGTCAGGGAGATTTACTTCCAGATAATCAAGCAAACGCTTTTCTCCGGCATTTACAACCGATTCAAAGTAGGGAGGTTTTATGATTCTTGCCATGATTCGATTTCTTTTTCAACTAGTTCAATTGCTTCCTTTTCCATAAAGCAGGCATCACTTAGGTTAATCATACATTTTTCTACCTTTTCAGATATTGCTCCTTCTATGTCATGAAATATTGGAACTAGGAAGCTGGAAATCTGATGATTGTCAATGTGTTTTTGAACGCTACCATATTCAAGAGATTTCAATAGGTTTTGACCTACTTTAGTTTTCAAAAAACAGTATATGTAGTAGTTCTTGTTGTCATTTTCATTTGGCACAACTCTCACAAGGTTGTTAGTTGCTGATACTCCATCAAGGAATTTTGTAATGTAGGATAGATACCCTATTGTACCTGCATCTTGAATGGCGATCCATCCATCGCGAAGAATATAGTTGTCAATATTCTTCATTTTTCGGCTTAAAAAACTTTGGAAATTTGGGTATTGATTTAATAAATCTGAGCCACTTAGAAATGGAACTCCTTTATCTGGATTGTTTGTTCTTATCCTCTTGAATATGCCAGGAGTGAAAACTTGATCTGAAAGTTCCGAAATTGACTTTAGTTCAATATTATTCTCGTTTAAAACACGATAAAACCCTTCTATAGAATTTGTATTATATGTAGCCTCAATTCTTGAATTATGATTAGTTCTTGAGGAGATTTTTGCTTTGTATATAGTTTTGAATTCAATTGAAGGAAGTTTTTCTTCCATCATTTCAATAGCCTCCCTCAATAACTTATTCGATTCTGCACGAAGGTTTGAAGCTTCAATAATTAGGCTATGGATTTCTTGTTGTTTGGTTTGGGGGAGAATTGGGATTGGGAGATCGGCAAGCATTTCTTCTGTAATAAATGGCTGTGCATTTCCACTTATATGTCTTCTTGCAAGATGAAAACCATATTTACTAGCTAAAAAGCTATATAGGTATCCGTTTTCAACTTTGCCGTTTGAAATAATTCGAATGACATTGTCAGAGCCTATCGAACCTTCAACCTCTTTTGAAGCAAACGAAAAGGCACCAACGGTATTTTGACCAACACGACCAGTTAATATCATTCCCTCTTTCAAAAAACCCTTTCCTTCTTTCCAGAATTTCTTTGAAGCATAATTACAGCTAGACAAGGGGTTTGAGGATGTTATATCAGTATTTCCCAAGTAGGGTATTCCATTCTCTTTATCAACATAAATTCTTTTACTTCTTCCAGCACAAAAAATATCGCTTGACAAAGCTCCGAGTGTTTCATGATTCATGGACCTGAAGAAACGATCATAAACCACCCCATCAGTCAAATGAAAGTCTGAATTTAGCCTATAACTATCGAAAACATACTTTGAATTAACTCTTCCTACTCTCATATCTTATCACCATTTAAAAATTTGAAATAAGACTCAGTGATTTTGGGGAGATCATCATCCAATTGCTTTAACTTTTCTCTTCTAGTTTTTACTTCGGAAGTACCGTCTTTCTTGTTCACTATATATTTTGTTTCGGTATCAAAAAGCAACTCTGCACCATCTTCATCACGCAAATAAATTTGGTTACCTCTGCGATCCTTGCCTAGCTTTTCAGCAATGGCCATAAAGACTTCATAGTCTTCTGCACTGTCTTGGGCTAGTTGGCGCTCTAATTCTGTCTTTTTCTGCAAGAAGAGTAGGGAGGCTTGCACCCCAACCTGTGGTAGAAATGCCTCTACCGCTAAATCTACAGAGGCAAGTATCTTATACTTATCCAATATCCATTCACGCACAGGTAAAGTGTTGGGGTTTCCAAGAATACCATCCGGCAAAACGATTCCCATCTTCCCGCCTGGCTTTAAATAGTTGTAGCAGGCTTCAATGAACAGTACTTCAGGAGCATCACTGTATTTCGATAAGAAGTATTGACTGGCTACTTCTTGCTCTACCTTCACTTTAGCCCCAAATGGTGGGTTGGTAAATACCATATCAAACTTACCACGAGCGTCATTACCATATCTCGACTCCATATCCTTCATATCGGATAAGCTTTTGTTGATAGAGGCGTTGATTTTCTGAATCTCCTCAGGATGCTCCCAATTGGGATAGGCAAGGGAATTGACATGAAAAATATTGGCATGTCCATCTCCAGCCATTACCATGTTCATTCGTGCGGCTTTTTTTAAATCTGGATCAAAGTCAAAACCGAATATGCATCGCTCTGCATATTCACGTACACGTTCATTTACTTCAAGTGAATTGAATTTCTCAGCCAACAAAGGGCCTTCAAGATTAGGGTGAAGTTCCGATGCTATTTGCTTTCGCACATGGTCTAATGCCATTACCAGGAATCCCCCTGAACCACAACAAGGGTCTAAAATTCTATCTGTTTCTGTAGGATTCATCATCTCGACCATAGCCTTAATGATGTTTCGTGGTGTGAAGAACTGACCCGCTTCTTGCTTTAGCGTATTACTCACAATCGTTTCATACGCCATTCCCTTTACGTCAACTGATGCGTCAAGGAACGAGTATTTAGCAAGTTCACCAGCGATAAAGGCTAAGCCTTTATCAGTTAGTCCAATGGCTTCATTGCCATCAAAAACTTCAGAAAAGATTTCATCCGTTTTCAACTCTTCGAACAAACCCTTAATTCGTTCAGCCACGGCCTTTCTACCTTCTTCTGTGTTTTGTTCTTTTACACCTACCCAAAACTTCCTTCGGTAACTATCTTCAGAAGGCATAAACTTTCGCTTTTCGTCATATAGCTTGCAGAAGATCAGGTTAAGCAACTGCCAGAAAGCATCTTTTTTTCTCCCTTCATTGCCATAAATATAATCGTGCGAGCGTTTAAATACCTTTATCAAGGAGTCATTAGCGGGCTTCTTGCTTGAC
The DNA here is from genome assembly GCF_010993705.1 of Cyclobacterium sp. SYSU L10401. Taxonomy (GTDB): domain Bacteria; phylum Bacteroidota; class Bacteroidia; order Cytophagales; family Cyclobacteriaceae; genus Cyclobacterium. Next base: position 23,625 of record NZ_WOFO01000005.1, read on the forward strand.
GATCGATCAGCCCTGTCCATGTCATCCAATGTTTCTCCTTCGCCCGGGAAATCTGAGAGGTCCACAAACTCATAATCAAAGCCAATTGCGTCCTCTACCTTTTGCTTGTAGTGGTAATGAGATCCATTTGCCCACAGCCCAAATTCACAACTCTTTATCGCACCCATGGCATTTTCCAGTGTTGGTTCTACTCCCTTCTTTTTATCGTTGTCTTTAACCTTATCATCTTGGACAATACAGATGCGGATAATGAAATCTTGCTCGTGTGGCTTACCTTTTTCAAAAACTACCAGCTCAACTTTTTGCTTCTTAGCTTTCCCTGTATCAGGATCAGTATAAGTGATGGAGAAATCACGTTCCATATCAGACAGGTCAAAGCCATATTCCTCATTAAGCATAAGGATTGCAGATTGCAGGTTGGTCTCCTGGGCCTTAACCTTCTTAATTTCACCAGAAAGTATGCATACCAGTTGGTTATCTTCTAAGACAATATCTTCTTGATCAAGTACTTCTGTTGACATTATGCAATGGATTTTAGTAGTTCGTTAATTTCTTTTCTTTTATCTCGTCTGGAGGCATAGCGTAACAGCTTACTTTTATTCACATTGTACTTAGCAAATGCCTGTACGTAAAGTTTGTCAATGTCTAAGCCAATAGGCTCTAAAAACTGTTCGTACTCAAACCATGCATTTACCAGGATTGCTTCAATGCTGGGGGAAAGATAGTCACCTGATCGTTCCGTTGGTGTCTCAGAGATCAACGCCGTTAAAATGATAGCTTCATTCTGTGGGATTATGTACCGGACAGTTGTTTCCTTATCGGGTTGCAGATAAACTGGCTTACTGAATGCCCGCATTTCATTGAATAATAGATCCAAGCCATCCTTATTAAGAGCTAGGAATACCCAGTATTTGGATATGTGATCATTTCCAATATCATTCAACAAGAAGGTATCCCACATCACTATTTCACCTGAATAAATGCCTTTTATTCGATTGTAAAGCCGTTTGGATTTTAAGCTTAGTTCAGGAGAAAATTCAGGTTTAAAATCGAAGGTATATAAACCTCTACCAATCTGATAAATGAGTTTGTCTTTTTTCAGTTGATTGAGCCTCCAGGCTATAGTACTACCAGACAAATCAGGAAAATGCTCTTGAAGGGTATCCGTGATTTCTTTGGTAGTAAACTCCCGTTTACCTGAAAAATGTATTTTAAGACTATGTGCTAGATCAGTGTTTTTCATGAAGATAAAACAAATATAGTTTTAAAAATTAAAATTCAAAACTTTGGCAAATAATAATTTTTATTGCCGAAAAAATAATATAGGATTAGGTTGTAAAAAATGATTTTTATAGGCTCAAAAATCCTTTTTAAAAATTAAATTTTAATATCACATCATCCAATTAACTATGACCGCCAAAATTCCAAAAATTTTAACATTCCTGATTTTTTTGGAGTTATTCCCCATCCGTTACTTCCCCAACCCTCCAAACAATTCCTTAAACATCTTCCCGGGATCCACATTAACGGTCCAGGCTATCAGATAGAATTCGTCTGATCAGAGCTTGGCGAAGTCATTGGCTGTTACTGGGTACGTTGCATTTGCCGATCGCATATTAGAAATAGGAGTGCCCAAAAGTATATCGTTTTACTGACCTTTTCCTTTAATAAAAATTAAAATCTCCCCCTGGTCAAATCTTTTGAATCCAGGAGGAGAATCTTAAGGCCAAAATTAATTTTACATATCCTGGGCAGGACGGAGATAATATACAAATACTACCCCTTCATAGGTCATTCTGACCAGACGTGCAGTGATTTGGAAGTGCCTGCCTTTATACTTACCAGGAAACAATAAGGATTGGATTGGAACACCAAGCTCAAAGTCCAACTTCATTTTGACCTTTAATAAGCAGTTTGATTCCCCTTCTTCCATTTTAAAGAAAAAAACTGTACCTGCAAAAGGCAAATCCAAATAGGGATGAATGCTATGCTCGAAATCCCCGTTCTGATAAAAGTAATTTTCTATCCGTTCCTTCATGTGGGTCAGTTGCGTTTCCAATGCATCCAATGAAATCTCGACCTTTGCACAGGTGTATGCTAAAGATGGAACCCGATTATTACCTTCCTGGGTAAAGCGGTTGTCTGCAATGAATGAAATTAGTTGGTGATATGGATGCCTACGGCTAAACATTTTCCAAAGAAAATCACCCATGTGAAACATTTCCTCATAGAAATCTAACAATTCCTTTTTCATACAATAAAATTTTGATTTGACAATGTCGGAAGGGATTTTCCCCACCAAAACATAGGGGGGTATACTTCACCATGGGTACGGGGGCAAAAATTATTTTTCAATTTTTTTTAAGAAATTAATTTTATTATTCTGATAATCATATATTTATGTAGATTTTAATTGGATTTTATGATGAACCAATCCCTACAAAATCCCGGAAGAGAAGCCATAATAAAAGAAGTATCCCAGGACACTTCAATAAGTCTTATTGTTCCCACCAATCTTACCAATCCCGATCCCATAGTATTGGCATTAAAAAATCATTTTAAATCAAAGGACCTTAGAATCTCTTACGAAAGGGATAGAATGCCATCCACTAAACCAGGTTACTTCAATACCAGCATCACATTGAAAAGCCTTGATCGGTCTTTATTAATAATCGATACCTTCATAAAGGCGGTTAGGGTAAGAAATCATCAGATATTAATAGCAGGGGAAAAAACTTACGTTAAAATTAACGATGAAAAAGTTGAAATTAGGTTTTGGGAAAAATGCCGGAGTGAAAAAATAAAAAAGGGCTCCTATGATGGTCGAGAACTAATACCGACGGGTCTCCTTTATATTCAGGTGATAGACATATGGTTGAGGAAGGAATGGGGGGACACGCCATACTCGTTACTGGAAGAAAAGCTTGCCCGGGTAATTGGGGGGATTGAGTTTTTCGCCGAGGAGAATGCTAAAAAAACCATCGAAAGGAATATTTTGAAAAAAAGAAACGAAGAGGAAGAAAGGCTTAAAAAAGAAATCAAGCAAAAGAAAGATGACGAACAGAAAAGGTTTTCGGAATTGTTGCAAGAAAGTAAGCGGTGGGCCGAATCACAGCAACTGAGGGCTTATCTTAATTCTATTGAATCAAGTGGTTCTCTGAAAGAAGATTTGTCGACCTGGCTAGAATGGGCTCGATCAAAAGCTGATTGGTTGGACCCAATGATTAAGAAGGAGGATAAATGGATGGAAGGATTCAATCATGAAAAATAAATTTCCCACAAGACAGCTCCAAGTAAGGAGAATTATGCGTAAATTTTTCTTACTTATACCGTTCATCACAAAAATCCCTTCGAACCCAAGAATTTATTTTATGCGGAAAAATCGAGACCTATTTAATTTTACGATTTTAAATGTCTGATTATCAATATATTGAAATGGATGTTCGAATCCCTCCTCCTCTGCTGAGAAAAACCCTAACTACTTTAAATATAGTAAGTTAGGGTTTTTATTTTTTAATCAGGGGCGAATTCAGGGGCGAATTTGCTTATCTTTTAGACCATAAATCTTAATAAATTAAAATTTCCGCTCATTCAAATCCTCCAGGAATGAATGTTGCCTCTTCAAGTTTCAGCCCTTTTGTGTTTATCTGAAGTTGTCTGTAATCTGATAGACTTTATCAGATATGTCAAAATAAGGTAACCTCTCCCTGGCCTGATCCTTTCATCTAAGCTTTTTGCCTATGTAGTCCTTTTCTGTGTAATGTTGGGGTGGCTTTAAAAATTTAATCGCTGCTGAATATATTTTGTCGTTATTACTTTTTGCTGCAGAGCCTGTCCCGGGCAGCGAAGCGAATCGGGATCAAAAAGTAATCAACCTGTCCTGATAACTCAGGGAAACCCCGCTCCGTATTCTAAGGTTAAAACAAGGACAAAAGGAAATTTTATGCGGCATATTTGAAAGTGTCTACATAGCTGGATTTTCGGTTGATTACAGCGAAAGCTCTGGCAATGATTTTATTTCTAATGATGTTGAGTGTACTCATTTTGTTTTTCCCTTCATTGACTCTTCTTTCATAATATTTCTTCATTTCTGTATTGTATTGGATGGAGGTGCTTGCACACATCGTCAACAGTGACTTAATCCTTTTGTTGGCTAATTGGCTTGTCTTGGTTTTTCCTTTGAATGTCCCTGACTGATTGGGGAAGGGAGCTGTACCAGCGTAACTGGCGAATTTTCTCCAAGTACTAAACCTAGAGAATCCTTCTGTCAAAATAATAAGTGTTAGAGCGGTCTGTGGACCCACTCCCTTGATTGAGTTGATCAGGTTATATTGCTCAGTCAGAAAGCTGTCTTTTTTAAGAAGCTGCTCCATTTCATTTTCAATGGTTTTGATTTGTTCATTCAAGCAGGCTATAACTGTTTCATGGGAGCTTTGATAAACTTTCATACCATTTTCAGGTATCACAGAATCATATTCTTTAAGCCGTGTTTTAAAAGCTGCTCTCTCTTTAACCAGCCTTTCCCGGTAGGACAGCAGCTTTTTTAAGCTAAGAATAGTCTGGGAGGGGAGCACAGTTGGAGTGATTTTTTCCTGCTTTTCGTAGAGATATTCTGCAATATCTTTCGAATCTGCTTTATCTGATTTTCCTCTTCTTATCCCTAAGGAACGCTTGAGCTCAAGGCCGGACATGATGTAGAATGGCAACCCGTATCTCTCAAGAAACGAAGCAATTTGTGAAGAATAGATACCGGTGGATTCGAATCCAAAAAGAAGCTCTTTGGCCAATACCAAGCCGGAGTTTTCCATGACCCATTCCACAAGCTCCAAATACCCCTTTTCGTTGTTTGAAAAGGTAGCATGAGAATGATTGATTTTAAGGTAGGCATCAAGAGTAGATTTACTTATATCGATTCCGATAATTGATTTGAAATTCATAACTTGACTATTAAAGTTTAACAAATGAGAGTTGCGGAAACTAAAACCTTTAACAGGCCTTGAAGCCTAAAATTCTAACTGGTTATTTGGCAACTCAATTAAGAATGGGGACTGATACGGAGAATAGGTCACTAACCTTGCCGCGGCGAAAGTTCACCCCATTCTTTTTTAATATATTAAATATTTGAATTGACTCTAAATCAGATAGATATTACATCCATTTTTCACCTAGTAATTCTATAATGCAAACCTAAAGGCCACGGCGGACACGCGCTATTGTGTATCTTTTGGCTAAAATCCGTACACTTCGCTCACAGAAGCAAACTCCTCTGGGTTTTGGATGAATGATATTTATAAAGATGGCATGTCATTCCAAAACCCCTCGTCAGACATGCTTCTGCCTTTGCCAACCCGCAGTCCTGATTTCTTATAATCTGCAAGACGGAAGTGAAAAGCTCTCTCCTATTCTTGTCACTACCTTTATGGTAATTATTTTGGGATGACTCCACTTTCCAGTCAAGTATAAGCGTAGTGAGGGATTTCGAAGCAATTCACTGTCCGCCCTACGGTCAGTTTCTTATGAGCAAAATGCTTAATTTTAGCAGTTCAGCCACGCTAATACAATTTTATAGTGCGTTTTTATTCATTTTCAGTCTTTTATCGTCCACGTTGTACAGTTCAATAGACCGCCATGAAGTCCGATTTCATAGCAATTAATCGTCTCAATTATCCTGTCTGGAAAAATCTCCTTGAACTTATTGTAAACTTCTTGGTCTTTGTTTTTCTCTGTTTCGAATATTGGCAGCACAATCAGGTCATGGACTTCCAAGTAGTTTACATAGCACCCAATTGCATGGTCAGGGTAAGTTTTTTCTTTGTGGTCAAGAAATGGAATATCGATATAGTCAATTCCTTTCTCTTTTAGGACTTTGTTAATTCCGTCCTTCCAATATTTATATTCTTGTTCTCGCTCATTTCCAAGTAGTGTATTTTTATCAACAAATCGAACCATCCCATCTGCATGACCTGTCATATCAGATTTAATTTGTGGAATAACGATTATTTCGACTTCAAGAAGTTTTTCAATTTCAGCAATCAGTCGGCTTTTACTTGAATATTCTGGGTTCTCGTCAAAAATTCGGTCAGTAATAATTGCTCTATCTGACCAATTCACAACATTTCCACCGTCAAGGTTGATTTTGGAAAATTGAGGGTTCAGGTTGTTGGCTTTACAAACTTCTTTTGGATTTGATTGAAGTTCTAACTCGTCTTTTAGGTAAGACGGCTCATAACGGAATTGTAAAAACTTTCCCTTTTCAATCTGAATTGGCATGTAGTCTCTGCACCAAATGTCTTTTGTGGCTTTTAAGAAATCATACTTTATTGAATGCTTGTCAAGAAGTCCAATTAAAGTATTGCAGGTCTTTGTAAATCTCTTGTCATCCTGCAGATTTTCTGAAAAATATACCGTATCTGTTTCTTTACCTGTGACCATCTAATAAAAATCTTGTCCATTCAGTTTGTTTGTCTTCTCGATAAAATCTGGCTGGAGTGGTTAAAGCCTTGAAAGCAATCCCTTTGTTTTCACAATGCTTTTGGATGTTTAAAAGCTGCCTTTTCATGTTCGGTATATCAGAGAAAGTTTTTCTTGTAAAGCAAACCCTCTTCAGGTTTGGAAGAGTGTCAATAAGTGCTATGATGTCTTTCCATCGAGTTACTTTGTTGTCGATGTAGCCGTCATAGTAATTGGTTTCTTGACCTTCTTCAACTTTAATTTCTTCAATCAGGTCAGTAAGGTCAATTTTATGTTGCTTAATAAAATCTAATTTTTCCTGCTTAGAAGCACCTTTTAAGTCTGTCTTGCCAAAAGCTGTTGGAAGGAGTCTCCACAAATAGTTTCTGGTTCTACCATAGAAAAATTCAGCGTCATTGTCCGCTGTTTCTGGATTAAAGGTTCCGATTATCATCGTTTCTGCTTTTGGATTTATTTGGTGGTCTAAAAATCTATGTTGAACTGTAATCATATCGTTTCTTTAAATGCACTACAAAATTCAAATTTAATACAAAGAAATTAACTATCCATGTGCAACAAATCATTCTAATACATTGATATTAAGATATTTATATAATCATTTCCAACTAAATTACTTTTAATTTACCGAAAATTTAATTAAATTAAGGTATTATTTTTAACTATTGAAGCCATGAAATTTCTCATCAAACTAATCCTCGTTTCCTTTATTGGCATGGTAGCCATGTTCGGTGCCCTGGGCAGCGAGAACGAATGGCCAGGTCTGATAGTGGCCATTACGGTGTGGGTTTGGTTTATTTATTCCCTATCTAAACCCAAGGAATACAATTCTGACAGAAAGATCAGGGAGCTGGAGCGCAGAAACGAGGAGCTTATGAGGAAACTGGAACAAAGAGGTCACTAATAATCGGGTCCAGTAATATTTTTCTTTCAATACCCCAAAAGCGGCAATACCATCAAAGGTCCAGTTTCAAGCCCTCAATTTCCAATTCTTTAATATGCATACCGGCCAGAATCAAGTCATCCCCTTCGATGGCTTGCAGGATTTTTTGAATCAATTCATTTAGCTGTTTTCCCTTTTCCAATCTTTCAAAGGGAAAGGGATCCAGGTTCTGGTCTATCAGCTGGTTGATCTTCCGTTCAATCTGAACTTGCCGGTTTTTCAATTGCATTACGATCAGGGAGATATCTTTCATTGTTTATTATATTAACATTATACCGTCAATAATTTAAACATTAAAATTCGGTTTTTCTTCACCAGCAACCTTTTTCTCTGTTTAACAAACTCCACCAATAATGAACCTTTAAAAGGTAATTTCTGCTTCTGGTGTATCCCACTTAACAGAAATAGGTATAGGCCACTTATCCATGCTCCTGATGCTAAAAATCCGCTTGAGGTCTTTTTTTCAGGGTTTCGATTTTTTCACCCCCCCTCCTTTCGGAGCAGCTACGTTTTTGCTGATATAGGCCGCATGGGTTTTCCCACATTGATCCGGCTCTTTCAGTGAGGTAACTTCAAATACCATGTATTTCTTGCCGTAACAGCCGTCTATATGGTCTTTTTGGATTTCCCCCACGGTAATTTTAAAAAAGTTAGAACACTTCCTCAGGAAACCCTATTTTTTGATCGTGCGATGCGTACCCTTGGTAGATGGACCACTGTTCTCATCTTTTCATAGAGCAAACTACATCAAACTCGTGTTCCAAGGCTCTATAAATACCAATTCAACTGAAATTGTAAAGAATCATTTTTATCATATCTTCTCTTTTAATTCTCTTCCTAATTGCTGATAATATTCATCTGACATGCCGTGCGCGGTTGGATGAGGAATAAAAACATAGGAGGTTGGGGAGCCTACAAAAACTTTGGCCGTTTTTTCTGAAGTAATTTTTAATTCCAGCAAATCACTTCCGTCAAGTCCCGCGATGGCTTTATACTTATCGCCATAAGCTTTCCCATAAAACACAACCATTTTTGGTTGGTTTACTTTAATGAGCTCTTGAAGTCCCTGTATCCTGGGCTTTTCATTTTCCTTCTTATAGTTTTCCCTTGTGAAGTTTTCATCACCAAGCCATTTGGTATATTTGAAATCATTGGCATTTGGCGAGGGCAAAGGGAATAGCTCCAGCAGGCAATTATCTGATTTAAGACGTCCCCAACCGTTACTTTGCTTTTCTTTGATTTTTTCCGCTGAATAAGTCTCAGCTTTGTAGGACAGCAAGAGTTTAATCAAACCTTGCCAGGTTCTTTGAACAGCGGGGTTGCCATCTCTGAACAAAAAATCGAAATTCTTTCCCTTATCATCCGTTATCCTATAGTGGAAATCATATGCATCTACTACCTTTCCAGCCCCCAATGCTTTCCATACTTCCAGCCTTGACTTTATTTCCTCCAGGGTAGCACCACCCCCTTCTTCCATGCCAATGAACCAGATATCACTTTTAAGATTACCGTAGCCGTAAAAGTCCTTAATAAAGCTGTCAAGTTCTTTTCTTAAATCCATAAAATAATTATTTTGAATAGAAAATATTTTTATTCCTCACTTTAAAAAACAAAGCTAGATGGCTAAAATAGGGCTTTAATTAGGAAACCTACATTTTTTTTAAAATTTTAGCTTTGTAATCATCTGACCGAAGAATTATTGTCCGAATTGGGAATAGTTAAAAGCATAGGGATAACGATAAAATCCCTTTTTTGGAGATGGTGCAGAGAAAAATACCTGAACCGAAGCTAAGTGGTAACCCGATTCCACCGGTGAAGCGAAAAAGCCCAACTAAACTCATTAAACAGTTCTCAAAAAAGATATTTTAAATTGCATGGGTAAATTACACTTGCTTAGGCATTTCAACGCTGATCAGTTTATCAAAGAGATCTGTTTTTAAAACGGAAAGGTTGTTCTTCCAAAGCTCACCCTCGTATTTTACCTCTACCAAACCAAAGTATCTCATAAAATTTTCAAAAACACGATAGGTAAAACAATTTTCACAATCAGCAATTCGGTTGCTATAAGGGGGATCGGGAACATTGAGCAAATCCGGAAATGCCTTAAAATATTTTTGGGTATAAAAGCTAACCTTTTTCCAATCCTGGCCGTACCTGCTTACTAAAATGAGGGAAAACCCAAAACCCATTTGGCCTATACCGTTTTCTCCAAACCCATCAAAATAGGCCCAATTGAACTTTTCCCCATAGGTTCTTATGATCAATCGTCTTAGCGCACCATCATTTTGTATGATTTTTTGTCCCTGCTTGGTCAAACTCAGTTTATTTGATCGTTTTTTCACCAGTCCAGCGATGATAAGCAATATCCTTGATAAAGTAATAGCAGGTACATCTGCTTCCCGAAGTTGTTTAGGTGATCGTAGTTCAAAATATTTGTCCTTAATTAGACCTAGATCATAGATATCAGCCACCACATTCAACGGAAGGAATCCCAACTTTGTTAATTTAAGCTCACCCTTATCCTCAATTAATGTAGCGAGGTATTTAACCTGATTTAATAATGGTATTTTTCTGTAATCGGCAGCATCCAATTTCTGCAAACTAATTGGACTGCTTCGTTCAAAAGTAAAGTGCAAAATCGAATGCATTTCTGCTGGTGAATACCCCTCAAAATCTGGGATAGGCCGGTTATTTTGTTCATTCATTAATCTATTCAGGTGCTTTTGCAGATCTTCAAGCATTTTTTCCTTTTGAAAATAAAATTAAAAAGATAAAGCCACATGTTTGGCAAAGCAAGAGGAAGTTTTTTTCAGCCTACGTTCAATGAAATTTCGTAAATATGGTCTGAAAGGAAAAAAAAGCCCCGCAGGGCTTTTTATCAAGATTTCGATTTCTTCGACCTCCCGCCTTTCGGAGCCGCTACCTTTTTGCTGATATAGGCCGTATGGGTTTTTCCAAATTGGTCCGGCTCTTTTAGGGAGGCGACTTCAAATACCAGGTATTCTTTGCCGTCGTAATCGACCATATGGTCCTTAAGGATTTCCTCCAATGTTTCTTTGGAGATGGATACCCGGATAATGTTGAGGTCCTTTACCTGGGTTCCTTTGCCGATGTAGGTTTTTTCAAATTGTGACATGACTTTAACTGTTTAAGGTTTGAAATTTGATTATGCTCAAGAGAACGGGGGCTGCCAGGGAAACCCAAGCCAAGGGCCGGGCGAAAAAATTGCGGAAGGCTTCCTTTGGAATACCCAATTTTTCCGAACGGGCGAAGCGCACCCTTGGCGGGTGGACCGCTGCCCCCATCTTTGCATGGATCATAATTCACAACCGGGAACAGGATAGGCCATGACATTTGAAAGGCTTCCATAAAAAGGGAATTAGGAATGGTCCTTTGCAGTAACAGGATTTATCCAACCATAGAAAACAGGGGAATTTGAGGGACAAGGACGAACGGCTATTAAAGATTATGAAATTTGAAGTTACCACGGAAAGTATGAAAAGGTGAAATAGGAATACCCTATCCAACTTATACAGAAAAACTGTATGATAGTGCATAGAGGCCTAATTAATCTATTCCGAAACCGGATCCAGAATTCCCGGGTGATTGTTTCCGGGTTTGTTCACCTCTTTGGATATTTTATATGCCTCCATGGAATCGGCCGGATAAGCGTTCAACAATTTTAGCAGATCCTTGGGGTTTTGACCGGGATCCAACCATAATTTTTCTTCTTCCCTGGTCAAAATCACTGGCATTCTGTCATGGATTTTTTCCATCAATTTATTCGGCGCAGTGGTGATAATGGAGTATGAATTATACGTTTCGCCTTCAGGGTCCTTCCAACTTGACCAGAGCCCGGCGAAAAAAAACACCTCTCTTTCGGGAAGATAAATCCTGAATGGCTGCTTTTCCTTGCCCTCCTTTTTCCATTCAAAAAAACTGTCAGCCAGGACCAGGCACCTTTTATTGTTTACCAACAGGGGTTTAAAGGAAGGTTTTTCAAGCAGGGTCTCTGAGCGGGCATTTATCATTTTATATCCGACCTTTTTATCATATGCGGCACCAAACCGAAATGGAAGACATCAATCAGATCAGGTTTATCTGAGGTTACCACAGGAGCCAATTGCGATGGTGCAATATTGAAAGATGGCTTCCAGTTTTTGGCCTTTTCGGACAACCTCAACTTCAATTGGTCCTCTACCTTTTTTAGGTCTTGCTTTTCGGAGTATCTGCCACACATAGTTCCAGTTTATGTTGAGCATCCAATTTACAAATAATAGGACTACCTATTTACCTTCCCTCCTGGTATTTGGCTTAGGGATAGCAATGGAAATCCTTTTTGGGGAGGAAAATGCCGGGAAAAAAGATTGGAATGAAAACGAAGTGGTAGCCCGACCCGAAGGGTAAGCCCCAATAAATTAACATCATTCCAGGTTATCCCTTTAACTTTTCCTTTAGGTTTTTATAACATTCAATTGCCAATAACCTAACCTCTTCCTCTGAACGGGAAATTGGAAATTCCAGGCTCCTGTGCATGACAGCCATATAGGTGGCGGAAAACTCATCCATCTCGTCATCTGAAACCCCCATTAACCTTTGAATCAGATCCAAAATACCCAAAAAATGACAGTAACCGGCATCCAGGTTCAACCTGTCCAGCCCCAAAATCAACTGATTGTGTTTCAGGTCCTGAAGGATCAACTCAATAATCAACTCGTCCAGGGTAATATTCATCTTATTATCCAGTTATCCAGGTTTTTCGGTTGCTAGGTGGCCCTCTCTATTGGGATTTTCTGTCAGGCAGCTTTACAAAATTCAAAAATCCCTGACCCCTACCCTATTCTGATAAGGGATAACTTATTTTCTGAACATGCACAGGTGCTGGTTGAAAAAAGAGGAAAATGCTAACCGATCCCAGATGGCCACCAGCATAAATTTTCTCTACTACGGATATATTACTTAAAATCCCTTATTTCCTTATAGCCAATTCTATGGAAATGGTTAATTTTGATCAACGACAGAAAGCAACAACATGCCAGGAAAAATCCATTAAGGCCGCAATATCAAACGTTTCCGTGAAATGCATAAGCAGGAAGCCCTGGCCCATGAGTTGGGTGATGACTGCTCCCAGCGACATTAAAATACAAAAAAGAAAACCCCGGAAAAAGCCTAAAAGAGACTATTTTCGGGGTCTTTGACTTAAGTTATCTTTACTTAATTAATTGAATTTCAGCTATATTATTATTTAGAAAGAAGCGCTGTTTCTTAGACTTCTTCCCCAAAAATCTCGTTGTGCTCCCTCGCAATGGGTTCATCTCTGTTTTGAGTTTTTATTTTGACAAGACTGCACTATAGTGATCAATGAACTTTTCTTTCAAAATATATACACCACTAATTTGTTTAGTTCCCATCCCTTCTTTAACCCAAAGAAGGGAATCTTCACCAAGATCTATAAACACCGGTCTCAAAACTCCTTCCCAGCTTTTAGGAGGATATTTCCATTTGAAAAACTCTTCATTGCGACTTTTTTTTCTCCAAATATCAATTCTAGGATGACTTAAACGAATATTGATAGTTTCAGGGTCTTCCCAGAATTCTTTGGAAGTTAGATTGTCTCTGAAAATTATTCCATTTATTACCCATACCATTTGTTCACCATAAAATTGCTCTCTTTCTTTAATTAATTCCTTTGAGATTGGGGAATTTTGAAATTCAATAACAACTCCCTTGTCTGTACGAACGTCCGCAAAATGCCATTTTCCTGTTTGGTCATCACAACAGACTTTCTCCTGCCAATCTTTAGGAAAATTATTTTTCCAATTGCGATGCCATTTTGTTTCGTTTTCCCACCAGGGGTCACAATTACAGTTACTATCATGCCTCCAATGGTGAATTATGATAGGCCCACAAACCGGAGTTACCTGAAAACCACAGGCTTGGCATGTCCCCTTAATTCCTTTTCTGGCTTCAGTTCTTTCGTTATCAACTAACGCAAACCTCATTTTCTCTATGTTTTGTGCTCATCCTCTTTTAAGAGTTCATCCAAACCCCAAGAATGGTTGTGAAAACTACACAATTTCCAAATCAACTTGAGTCTGTCTTTCACTTTACTTGGAAATCTGGATTTGTTTGTTCATTTGGAAGACTTTCTAACCCATTATTTGATCAATACGACTTATCCCCTCTTTAAATTGAATTCGAACTTGCTTTTTCCGGATTACAACCACCAATTCTAGTTCCAGGTTTCTCGTTTCTTGGTTGCTCTGTCTATTCATGCCGCAAGTTTAGCCACAAACCGGCTTCCATGGAAGATCGGGTTCCTCTGACGGATACATTTATCCTCTTGTTCTTCAAAAAAATGGTATTATAAAGATTCTATAAATAGATGCTTTTTATACTGTCAAAGCATGAGATAGACTTTTTATATTGATTGTATGCATTATTTGAGTTCTCATTTAGGTTCTTCCCACACAACACTTAAAATAAATATATTTAAACTTATTCCCAGTCACAGCAACGATTTACTTTTTCTAATCCTTTCCCGTATTGCTTTATTGAATATACGTTTATGATTTCTGATCTGATTTTCGATTGCAGGCTCCTCCATAATTTTTGCCGCTCTTTTGGCGTAGGTCAGGTAATTTCCTTTGAATGGAGGGAATTGGATGTCTGATTTAAAATAATAGTAGCCGAAAATATTCTTGACCAATTTTTTGCGCTTTTTGGTTGCGTTGGATTTTTCGAGATTCAGACTGGTATAAATTTTATACAACTGACGTTTATAGACAGCGACCCCCGACCTGTCGATTTCGTCCTTCTGGAATTTCTTTGTGGCTATCTTTACCTTCTTTTTAACTGACGTTTTCATCCGTCGGTAAAATTTTGAAAGATTCTTTGATGCAATCAAGGTCTTGAACCCATAAAAATCAAATCCCAGGTAATTCAAAGGGGTGGTATCGACCAAATCATGTTCTTTCTTTAAAAATCCCTTTATAATCGATTTTCCTGTTGTATCGGTGCATTTAATAAATCGAAATATCTCGGTTTTATCAGTGCTGATTGAAACCTTGCTTTCTAAAATCAACTTTGTAATATACTTATTTGCCCATTCTTCTTCATCCACTGGAACTACAATCAAGATATCATCCGAATACCTGCGATAATACCCATTTCTTTTTTTGACGATTTCCTTGACAACGTTACGATCAAATTCCAAAAGGTATAAATTCGCCAATGTGGCAGAAATAGGTAGACCTTGGGGAATGCCCTTTCGGGTTTTATCTGCTTTAGAGTAAAATGGATTTTTGTAGACCTTTAACTGTCCCGACTTTATAGCCTGGCGAAACTCCGCCGGATTTTCAAAAAAACATTCAGTTCCCTTTTTTCGGTTTTCAGCAAGCTTTTTTTCATCAAATCCTGCCTTCCTTCCATTATTGGATTGAAATATTCTTAAGTCATCCTTTAATATGTAGGAGAAATTGGTGCATGCTCGGAATACCTGATAGTGGTCCCTAGGAAGTTCCTTTTGTTCTAATAGATTGGACCAGGAGGCCTTCAGAAGTTTATGATTAATTCCGCTGAAAAATTTCTCGATATCAAATTTTAGGACTGCGCACTGTTTATTCTTTTCTGCTTTGGTTTTTATGTGTTCAAATGCTTCGTGTGCAAAGTGGATTGTGCTTTTGTTCTTGCCCGGACTGTTCGGGTCAGGAATTTGCCTGTATGCGGTAATACATTCTGATACCTCTGGTTCTGTCGCTAATACACCTTCATACAAAACCTTAAGTTTGTCAGCGTAGTATGCAAATATTAAACTGTCCAAATGCGATGCAAAATGAAGGGGTCTTATTTTCGCATTGCTTTTTCCGGTTGAGGCAGTATGGCATCTTTTTTCTGTTACCGGATCCTTTTTGTATCTTCTTTCTTTAATGTTGGCATGTATAAGGGGGAAAAAGGAATGGTGCGCTACGTATCTGGGGTTGCTGATTTTTTTAAAAACATAGTCTCCTTCCGAATCCAAATTTAATTTTGGACTTAAATGAAGGTAACCCCTGTTTCTAAACCATTTTTCTCTTATCCCAATCCTCATAATTTAAAAAACACCTCGCGGGATGATAGGCGTATCTAACAGCAATCTTACACTTCCTTCGAAGCCGGACCGGTACCCAAATTCTTGAGTCACGCTTATTTTCAATTATGTTAAACGAATAAAGAAGAAGCAAATGAAATATTTACTTATGAACCTACTTATGATATCCGTCATATATGCAATCAGCTCCGATGCCAATCAATTTCTTGATGCACCAACCTTGAAGCTCCTCAACATTACTCTCCTCAATGGGATTCTAATTATAAGGAAGTTTCCAAAGAAGTGGAACCATTACATAGTTAATCCATTACCTATTACCCTATGGCAATAGTCAGCCTAATAAGGCCGTACAGTCCTAAACCAGACGATTGCCTAAGCACATTTCTCCGCGAGGCTTAGTTCAAATGTAATAAATATTTTGTATGTTCGGCATATAATTAACTGTTTACTTTTAGCATGGAAAATTTTGTACTTGGAGATATAGTAGCATTTAAATCTCATCCCTACTCATCAATTCAAAATTCAGTTTTTGAAACAGTGATAGCAGGAGAATCATTATTAACGCCACCGCTGATGGTTATAGGGGAAATTTTGATGCACAACAGAGGAAGCTATGATCCTAAAGATGGAGAGGAGATACACAAGAAGGGTTCCAAAAGTTGTAAATGCTTTTGGTTCAACCATGACCAATACCAATTTGAAGACGCCTGGATTTCAGAAAAACAGCTTAAACTTATTCAAAAATCCGAAGTCGTAAGTCAGGAGGATTTACTTTATTCAAACGTGATTTTTAAAACTGCGTCGCTTGAAACAGGAAAGAAGAAATCATCACTTTCCTCCAAAAATGGAGTTCAAACGAGGGTAGATAATCATATTTTGTCGTTTGTTGCGCCTACAATGCAAGTCATCAGCGTAAAAAAGGCTGAGGAAAAAGACCCAAAATATGATGAAAAGACTGGAAAGCAGGCTCGCATTACCGGTAAATACTTAGCCAAATGCAAATGGTTTAATCCAAAGGGTCATAAATTTTCTGAAAAATTCATGCCGCTAGCCGTATTAGAGCGTGTTCCTTTTTACGGTTCTGAAATATTGGAAAAAATTTCTGAACTGGTCAAAGAACAAACCACGCTACACATAATAAAATCCGGGGATAAAATTCCCATTTTACTTCAAGTCAGCTCTTCCTTTTGTCTAAATGGTAAATATTACCTGCAAGGATTCGATTTGGTTAGAAATAAACCTGATACTTTTTTGGTTGAACCCAATATTGATTTTCCAGAAGCCATCAGTCCTATTGTTGAGTCTTGGCCAAAATTTGATAGCCAAAATGAAATTATCTCAATAGATGAGTTTTTAAATGCTCACTTTGGAGATTATAAATACTTTAAAATTAGATATGCCTCTTTTCATGGGGAAGTAACAAGCAGGACAATTGAAGCAAAATCCATTTCAGATTATGAAGTTTTTAAAAATCCAGGTGACACAAGTAAACAAAGCATCAAACATTTTGTAGGACATTGTTTACTTCGAAATGCTGAAAGACGCTTTAGATTAGAGAGAATCCAATCGATTCAAGTGCTTAATATCAAAAAATAATTAATAGGATTTATTCCCAAATATCTTCAATTGTTCTAAATTATAATTAAAATAGAATTTGGAACATAAACTTTTAGAATACTGGACGAAACTTGGATAGATCGAACAACTATTTAATCCTTCACTGATGTGGAGAATTATATGAAATTGGCTGAGTTGAATGACCTGAAAGAAAATGACTACAACCTGAACATCCCGCTGTAGAAAATATCATCGAAAATAATTTGTCTAGCTTGGAAGTGGGGCTATCAGATTCGAAAACTGCATGGGATGCCAACATGCTGGCTGAGGAAAAATTTAAAACTATTCTTTAACGATTTATTAAGAAAATGGAAGAATTGAATTTATCGAATGCAAGGCACTTAATTATTAGAAATTATGCTAGGTGGTGTGCTTTTTCGTCAACGAGATCCGGGAGCCCGCTAAAATCACGTGCCGACATATACCCTTTAATAGATACTCCAGAATACGATAAGGTGCTGAAAGGATACAGTCCCATCACCAAGCAAGAGTTCAACCAATGGCACGAAAAAAGTGTCTTGGAAATAAATTTGGCTAGACCAGAAATGTGTATTGGATGGGCTGCCAAGCTGGTTAATGTCTATTTAAAGACAATGGTATACCTGGCATCAATTGGCAGACCGGGGTTGCCTCAACATGTTCATCCACCAATAGACGGTGGATTATTAGACGGTATCAGAGAAAATTATAAAAAAAATGATGCCATAATGACTAAAACCCATTCGGTCAAAAAAATTAAAGATATAAAGAACTATGTTCAATATAGGGTTATTATTGAGGGAATAGAATTAATAGCAAAGCAGGATTCCTGCAGCTTACTGGAGGTCGAAAAACTTTGGAAAGGCACAGAATTTAAATCCTAGCTTGCATGATCAACAAGAACTATAAAAATGTTTTTAGTTGCCGCCAAGATACCCCATACACCACCGATGCTGGAAATTTACCCTAAGGGTAAAATTTCATCCTTTTGAATTTATATTCATACCAACCTCCCTCTATCCGTGCTTATCCTAAACCAAAAATTTCCGATTTCAATCTTGGATACGCCGATCAATTGGGCTTTGCCAATTACTTTTTCTCCATTTGCTTTAAGACCCGAATTAGAGTCCAGGTCATAAATCCAGGTATCATTTTTTTGATTGATAATTGCGGCATGACGCCTGCTAATCATGTTCCCTCCAGGCAAGAAGATGTCATTGTAATAATAACCATCTCTTCCAATTTTAATTATTGACTGAAAATAGGACTTGTTGATCAATTCGGGAATATTTGAATCCACAATAAATAATTCGGAAGCAAGCACCTTTTCAAACCTACTTTCCATGAAAAGGAGCTTTGATTTGATATGTGGTTTTCCTTTATAGGTAGAGCTTTGTACAGATTCTGGTTCTGTACAAACCTCCTTGTTGTATTTTGCAAAAGGATTATTATTAGTTGAAAAATTCATTTTTGCCATTTGGTTTCTACTTACCAAAATTAGGATCTCGCATAAAAGTTGGTTATTTGTCAAAAAAGCCGTTTTGGGAAAGATCCTCAAAAGTTCCTTGGTAAGTTGAATTCCAGCTTCATAGCGACCAGTCAAATAAAAGCATTTCAACAAGAGGTTCTGTGCGGTCAAATCATTTGGATTCCGGTGCAGATGGTCTGAAATAAGGGAAATGGCTTTTGGGAAATTCTTTAACTCCAATTGAATCTCACCCAACTGTCTTTGAATATTCAATCTGGGGTTGATATTCAACGCTCTTTCAAATGCTTTCCCAGCGAGATCAATCCTATTTCTGTTTAGGTATAAATTACCAGTAACTTCCAAAATATTGAGGTTAAGGGGAAAATGTTTTAAGGCATATTCCACAACTCCCTGGGCTTTGCTCCATTTTTTCAATCTTATCAGTCTCCGGATTTTTTCAGCCAAAATCCCCGCATCAAGCGTTTCCTTTTTGAATACGAAGGGCACTTGTTTTGCCTCAATGGCTTCAGCAAAATCTGCCATCGATTGAAATCTCAATTCGGGCTGGATATGGATCGCTTTAAGTAAAATATCCTGTTGCCATAAGGGAAGGTGAGAAATAGGAAAATCAAGCGATTGATGTATTTCAATAATTTCAGGAAGCATCATACCCCAAAAGGGGTTATGTCCAAGCAATGCCTCCAATAGAGTCACTCCTAGACCATAAACATCTTCTCTTCCATCCACATTTGAGTTTTCCTGCCGCATTATTGCTCCTGGGCTCATATAGGATAGTGTACCACCAAACTTATTCACCATACCAAAATCTGATATTTTAGGCATTTCGTTTTCTGAAAAAAGGATATTGGGAGGTTTAATGTCCTTATGAATCATTCCACTACTATGAATTTTTTCCAGACTAAGTGCTAATTCTTTGATCCAATCAAATATTTTTTCAGGTTGGATTTTTTTGTTCCTGATTCGGTCATGTAGGCTTCCTCCTGAACAAAATTCCATTACAAAGAATAGCTGTGAGTTTGCCCAAAAGTGATGGTGATAGGTGACAATATTTGGTAATTTTAGTTTAGCTACCTGCTGGATTTCATGAATGATGTCCGACTGATCCGGATTTTCGGTTTTTAATTTTTTTATGGCCCGCAATTCTCCGGTAATATTTTCCTTTACCAAAAACACCTGTCCAAAACCTCCCTGACCTAGGTTCTGGACAAATTTGTATTTTTCGTCAAAGATTTTTTCCATGTAATATTCTCGTACTAATTAGATTCTAAAATTTAGTTATTTGATAATTTCCTCATTAATAAACCGTCACAATATTATAATCCAAGGCTCGTGAGTTTATACTTTTTCCTTGATACTTTGTAGACTTATGTACCACTATTTACCCCTCATGGATACCTCTGAGGATATCAAATAAACTAAAAATTCCGCTTCCTATGGATAATTTCCCAAATGAATGTTCCATCATGATTTCAAATCTTCCACACTTTAAAACAATCAGTCAGGAATAACGAATAGGCGCAAATTTGACCAACCAGTAATTCCTTATTTTTCGGTTTAGCCATTATTCCAAAAATAACTTTCAAACAGATTCATTCTGCAATTTAATTATTCTTCTTTTTTGTATAATGCTTATCAAATTCCTTCCATATATTACTGCTGTAATATGCCTTCTTCAGTGACCTCGGGTTATCAGGATCTAACTTTCTTTCGTGGTGTAGCTTATCATCTATTTTGATTTTTTTCATCAGGATATTAAAGTCATGATTTCGTTTAAAATTAGAATACCGCTCTTTTGCTTTCAACCTAACTTCATCATAGGTTAAAGGAAATTTTTTCCTGATATCTTCTTCTTTTACATTTATTGAAACCCCCTTAGGATCATACTTAAAACCTATTCCGTCAAAACTATTGCTCTTAGAGAAATTGATATCTATAGAAATCGCAATGTCAAATTCCTCGTCTTCTTTATTTTGGTTATCAATTTTATTTTTAACAAAGGCTAGGTAATTCTTTACCTCATCAGTAACCAAACCATCCGATACTAGTTTAGAATCCACATATGCCAAAGGCATTAAGTAAAAATTGTAAACTGACAAATCTACTTCCAGATCCCATTTTTTGATGATGTGCAAGTAGTTCTTGATAGTGGCAAATCCCAACTCCTGAATTTCTTTGGAGATAAATTCCTCATTATGAAAGTGAATGGCATTATCTCTCAATTCCACCAACCCCTCAATACTTGCCAAGTGATTTTCAGTTAACTTAAAACCCTTTTTTTCCAGTTTTTTGATAACATCAAATAGACTGATCGTCATCGGATTTTGGCTGCGACTTAGTTTTGGTTTCTTTCTGGTTTTATGTGGAGTTTTGTCTTTTTTTGGAACAGGTTCCATTACATATAGACTTTTCATCTGATAAGAGGAAGATTTTAATAATTGCGCTTTGAAAAGTAGTTCTATCGCATTGGTAGCCAAAATGGCAAAAGTCTCCTCCCGATAAGAAAAATTCGGCTTATTGTAAATCTCAATAGCCGATAGCATAGAGTTAACAGATTTATCCAGTAAGCTGCGATAGGTTTGATTGATTCTCATGCTTTAGCCAAAATTAAAATCATTTCAAACTCCTCTCTATTTAATCTCATCACTGCCAGCCGTTGCTGCTTGATCAATCCTATTTCAGACAGCTTAGGCTCACATTTTATTTTCTTTAGACTAACAGGATTCTCCAAACTTCTAACAGGTTCAAAGGTTACGGATATCCACTTGCTATCTGTTGTAGTAGGGTCTTGATGTGCCTCTTCAATTACTTTCATCATTCCCAATACCTCATGTCCTTCCTGACTATGGTAAAAAAGTGCTTGATCTCCTAAGCTCATCAAGCTAAGGTTATTCTTCGCCTGTGGATTTCTTACGGAATAGATTTCAAATTTTCCATTCTTCAAGACATCCCGCCAGGAATAGCGAAAAGGAGCAAATTTGACCAACCAATAGTTCATACTATTCAAATGACTTATCCTTCATTAATACATATAGCGGATAGAGTTTTTCAAAATCATCCAAAACCGTATCTACAATATAATCATCTTTCAATCTTTTATCTTCAGGACTGATTTTATTTCCAATAATGAAATAATCAGACTTCCAATTATCTCTTTTTACAAAATCATGAAGCGCTTCTGAATCCTTAAATTCATTTAAAAATTTTTCCTCCTCACCAATTCTTATCCAATAATCGTTACCTAATTGACGGATTAATTGAAAAAACTTCTCCTTGTAACCTTTATTATTCATCTGTGATTGAAAATAAGCCCGATCCTCAATACTATCCCCCGATTTCCCAAACCTTAGCCAGACACCAACATCATCAAAATGAATAATAACCTGAAGTCGGGCAAAAAACAACGGAGTTTTATCACCATATTTTTTGATTTCACTTTTTGATCTTCCATAGTGAATCCAAAGTGAATTCAGTTCATTTGAATTATGGAAGCTTAACTCTGTACTGGCTACTATATCATTTTCTAAATAATGTTTATCCAACTTCCAGGGTTTGGATTGTATTTCAGGCCAAAGTCTATCGTTAAGGTTAAATAACCTTTTCCTTACACTTTTTCTTAACTCATTTACAATTGGATCATTTTCCTTAGATGAATTTTCCGGAGAAAATGTTAGGTGATGCTCTTTCGAAAAATATTGCCCTTCAAAATTTATAGATTCAATGTTAAACTTACCTTTTAAAATATCCTGCAATAGTTTGATCTCTTTTTTATCCCTTTGCTTCTCCATAGCCTTTCTTTCAAAAAGTGATTGAAATATTGGCAAACGCTCCTTGGAAACTAAATACCCCTTGGCAAACATCTGATCAAACCAATTCTTGTATTCGATAAATGAATCCTCATCATCGAAAGAATGAAACAGTTCTTCATTTCTAAACCAACCTCCTTGAGTAAAATTGCCAGAACCAATGAAGCCTCGAACAAAACCCTTACCTTTCAACAGGTAAAGTTTTGGATGAAAAAAGTTATCCGCATAAAGTCTAAAAGACCAGTTTCCTTCTTCATGACCATCAATTAATTTTTCAAAAGCGGATAATTGACTGGGTAGGTGAATACCGATCAAAAAATTGAGTTTTGCTTTTGGATTCACATTTCGCAACAAAAGCTCTAAAGCAGGGAAACTCACGCTTGCAGATGCCAAAAACACCTCGTCAGCGTTGGAAAGGAGCTTTTCTCCTCTTAAAAGTGAAATACTTAGCTTTTTATTTAACATGCCATTTTTTTATCTCATACAACTCCAAATAATCATCCGACTTCCCTAACTTCCGCAAATTGGCCTTCTGGGCAGCAGACAGCTTGGGATACCTGCGGGCAAACCAATCTTCAACTGCTTGAATATCCTCTGGATTCAAACCATAGGCTTTATAGACCAATTTGTCTATTTCTATTTGCTCGTGGCTGGCATAGTCATATCGAGAAAAGTCTTTCTGTTGGTATATGATTTCTTTAACAAATTCTTTAATTTGATCTAAAACCTTTTGGTTACCCAGATTCAAAACAAAAGCAGCAATATCATCTCCACTAGTATCTACAGTATGCTTTATGAAATTTTTAAATATGAACTTAGCGAATTTTGAAGACAAAATTCCAAGTAATTTTTCATCTTCAACCCCTTCACAAAATAAACCCGACCCCTTCGCCTCAAAAACCCCCTTACTATTTAAGCGAAATGTTGGTGCGTATATACCTGATATAGAAAAGGTTAAGCCTTTTTTGAAAAAATATTTCTCATTTTTCCAAGCTACTCCTGGGTTATTTTTCATATCCAAAATAGCACCTTTAGCCCAGTTGATAAAAAATTGAGTAGGCACATAATAATTAGGTAACCATCCATCATCCGAGTCAGACTCTCCACCTTTTTCAAAGGGCACAAAACACTCAGTTAAATTATTCCAATCCTTATCAAGACCATTTATTTTCTCATTTCTAGATAAGGTAGATAATTTATTAGACGGGAAAACCATCCAGGCTTCTATTTTATCATAAGATCCTTTTGTCCCTAACTTAACTCTAACATATTTCTTATTATTTCCTGTAGAAATCCCGTGAGGTGCGGCACCTATATCTCCAAGTTTTACCAGTTCTATATTTTTTTCATTCAACTTTAATTTACGGACATTAACCTGCTTTCCAGCAATCTCTTTTAATTGACTTTTAGGTGAAATTAATTTGTCATTCCCATCATTCATCAAAGCAAAGAGTTTCGGACTTGCTACAAAAAATGGTAAGTTGCTATTCGTCCTAATTAAAGATTGAGGATAATAATAAATAGCATATTCTTCGTTGGATACTTGCAAATTCATATCTGACCCTTCAAAATCTGCTCCACGAGTTTGGCCCAATACCTCCACAAAGTGCTCGTAATTGTCATGTATAGAAATATTCGTCATATCGGCCATTAGGCAGATATGTTTATCGTCAATTTCCTTTTTGTTATT
This sequence comes from Cyclobacterium sp. SYSU L10401, assembly GCF_010993705.1. Taxonomy (GTDB): domain Bacteria; phylum Bacteroidota; class Bacteroidia; order Cytophagales; family Cyclobacteriaceae; genus Cyclobacterium. Next base: position 47,703 of record NZ_WOFO01000005.1, read on the forward strand.
CCGCTCGGCCACCATCACAGCGGTATTGACTGTAGCACGAAAAGTATCCGGGTGTACCCGGATCATTTTGTGCACATAGTTCTGCATAAGCTTCTTGCGTAATTTCAAGTGGCTTTTGATGGTCATAAAGGTGTCGCTGACGATATAAGCTAATACTCCACCATGCTTGAGCGGAGTAAGCTTATTGGCATCATTTAGGAATCTTGCAATAAATGCTCCGTATGGATCCTTGCTTTCTATATCCAAGGCTGATCGCACATCCTCGCTGATTTTGACACCTCCATATGGAGGATTTCCAATCACACAATCAAAACCATCATCCTTTAGCTCGGGATAGAAAAAGTCCATATTAAAGAATGGCGCGGCAAGTGTGCTGTGGGTAAACCATTCTTTAAGTAAAACAGGATTCTGACCTGGTATTGATTTTCCTGTTACTTGTTTGGCAAAGAAGGGAAATGCCTGATCTAATACATCTATAATTTCATTAGTAATTTTTTCACGTTCTTCGTGACTAATATCCGGCTGGTAATATCGTGCCCTTGCATCTGTGAGCCTATCTATGGCATCATTAGAGAATAGATCAACTTGAATATTTTTTAGACTATCCGCACAAATGATTTTGGTCTCGATATTTGGCATTGGTGTTATACCATTATGTGTATTTTGGTCAATAAGCAAGGATATAAAAAATCGAAGTTTGGTAATCTGAACTGCTAGTGGCTGAATATCTAACCCATATATACTGTCCCGAATTATTCCAAGTTTTCTACTGTAATCATCCAAATGCTTTTTAAGTACTTTTTCGAATTGTACCCTTTGTGCAGCATCCACATTTTTTAACTTTAGCTTTAGCCAGCGCTCATTATCAGGGTCTACTAGTTTCAGAATATCAACCATCCTATGCAACATAACCATGGGAAAGGCACCCGATCCACAAGCAGGGTCAAGTACCTTATATTTGTCCAAAGCTTCTACTATAGCATCACAGAATTTGGTTTCTGAGGTATCCACCTCCTGCTTATAAATCAGATTAGAAATGGACTGTTTAGCATTTTCTATTTTTCTTACGTTTTCTACCAAATACTTAGTCAGATACAGGAAAAGGCTATCGTTTACCATTTCTAATATCACCTTTCTAGGTGTGTAGTAACTACCTGTAAGTTTACGGATACTTTTCTTGATGCTGTCTTCCAAGTTAGGATCTAATTCTGCCAATAGATTTTCGAATACCAATCCAAGCATTTCTGGATCCAAAGCTACATCCTCTTCATATGGTGTATTTTCATCCAAAGTGAATTTGTATGATTTCAAGATCCCATTAAGTCCTTTGTGCTCTACCTTTTGCACCTCTTCCCGGGCAGTTTTACCTCTTCCAACATGTACCTTTTCTTCAGTTTCAATTCCATAAAATAGGAAGTTAGGGATCTGAATGGCGCCATCCTCAATACTCTCTTTAGCATTGTCTTCTTCCAATTTGTCAAAGATCCCTCCATTGAGATATGGGATGTCTGTCAACCAATTCAGGGCAAAATCAGAATGAAGGTAATTGGTCCACTTAAAGTCTTTTAAAGATTTCTTATCAGCTTGATTGAGCGCGTTAAAAAAAATGTTTTGAAGGATGCCCCTATAGTAAGAATTGCTCTTCAAAAAATTCTTTTCACTAATGTCATGAACCAGCGGATATTTGTTTCCTTCCCAATCTTCAAGCTCTAGTAATTCTTTTCTGATCAAGCCTTTTTCTTTGACAAACCAACAAAAGAGGGTTCTTGAAAGCAACCTTACCAAAAAGTTTTTCCCATTCTCCTTTTTGTCTAAATAGTTTGGGCAGAAAGGTAAATTGATATTTTCTAAAGCATAATAAAACCAATTTTGAAGATCAGCATAGAATTGGTCATTTAGCGTCTGAAGGGCAAAAACAGATTGCCAATATTGATAGAGTTTTTCAAAGGAATTAATTTTAGCCTCATCTATTTTTAATCCATCAAAACCCTTCCCATCACCTAGAATAATTTTTAAATGGGCAGCATGCGTGTTTTCAATAAATACGTCCTTAAGCATGACCACTTTCCCAACTTTCTCCCCCTCATTTTTTTGATGGACAAATGGTAGCCTTTCCGAATTTGCAAATGCCAAGCACCTATTATACCTGAAAACCACAGCCACAGGAACTCCCAAGCTTCTCCTGTTAAGCCATCTGGTAATTTCAGAGAGTCTGCTTCTGCTTGGGTTATCTATATTCAATTCTACCCCAAAAACTAGAATGGAATCGTATTTTCCTCTTTCAATCTCCTTTTCTGTTTCTTCAAGGCTGGAATTTTCCCCCTCCTGTCGAAAAGTTTTATCAGAAAGTTTTCCCGCAAAATATATCGATTCTAAATCGCTAAGTTTTTCAGAATCCTTATCCTTAAAAGCTGCTTTTGTGGGGATAGGTTTTTCGGTGGGTGTTTGAAGGTTCAAATTCAGGGATTCTTCAAAAAACTGGCGGACTCCCTTTCCAAGGTCAATATGCTGATCAAAATAAGTGTTTAGGTACATTTTTTTCGTTAATTATTTTGTACTGCTATCCAGCAGATTAAGTCAAAATTCTCAGCTTGGTATTTTTCATCCAAAAAAGCTTGTTCTTCTTCATCATTTGAGCTGCTTTTAGTAAAGGTTATATCTCCGGCAAAAATATCATCCATCGTGTTTTCTATTTCCCTACCTGCCTGAATGTCCAACCAGTGCAAGAGGCTTTTCGAATAGTGCTTTAGGACCAATTCATCCCCGGCATCCAATCCTTTAGGTAGTTGCCTTTTGCTTAATTTTTGAGATTGGAGTACTGCAAGGATTTCTTTTGGATTTTTGAATACTACTTGTTTTTCATTATCCAGATACATCAGGTGTAATTCCTTATACTGATGGTCTACAACACCTGAAGGTTTGGCTGGATAACCCATCAATGCTACCATTCCCTCAGGGATGGCCTGATGAAATAAATCCGGATTTGCTTTGAAACCGGTAAAAACGCCGTTTGGAATTGCTTCCAGTTCTTTCTTTTTGCTTTGCAACAACTGGAATAACTCCTGACGGAAATTCTCCATGGATAAGTCTGCAAAAGAAAAATTCTTTACATCATCTCCCTCTATTTCTTCAATTTTTTCAGCCATCTGCCGCAGCATTTTTGCTTTCTGAAATTCTTTGGTCATTTCACTGCTGGCTTTTTCACCAATCCTTTCATTGAAGCCCTTGGGCACTTCCGAACCAGCGAGTTTCATAGCGGCCACTCTGACTTCTACCCTGTGTTGGAGATTGAGGTAAGTATTTATGTCATCAGTTGGCCAGAAATTGACGGCTGAAATACCATCCTGCATATTGGGGGACCCAATTCTATCAATACGTCCAAAGCGCTGCACAATTCGAACTGGATTCCAGTGTATGTCGTAATTCACCACTAAATCCGCATCCTGTAAATTTTGTCCTTCGGAAAGACAGTCGGTAGTGATCAGAATGTCGATAGGATTCTGGATTTCTTCATCTACCGAGGGTTTGTGTGATTTGATGTAATCCTTCCAAGCTAAAAAGTTCTCCCAATCACTCACTGCTTCATTTTTGTAAAATTCAGGCCACTCCCTTTCCATATAAAGTTTGGTAAATGGGGCAAATCGTTCCAAAATTGGTTCGAATTCTCCATATGGGATCTCTTCTCCTGAAACAAAACTTTTCCCTCCTGTCACTACAGCCAGTTGCTGAAATCCACGTTTCTTCAATTCATCAAAAAGATACATTGCCGTGTCCTTGAAAGTAGTAAATACAATCAGTTTTTTATTTCCACCGTTTCTTTGAGCTTTTTGCTTTTCCCTGATAATTTTGATAAGCTCTTTCAATTTATTGTCTTTGCTTTGGTCTCCGGTTTCGTCTTGAATTTCATCTTCCAGCCTTTTCAGGTTTTCCTTAAGCAATTTGAGCTTATTGACATCCGACTCTAAGTCTTCAATAAAATATTCCAGATTACCCTGTGCATCAATGTCCTGAAGTCGGATTTCTCTTTTACCAAGGGTAAACTCTTCCTCTTCCTCCATTTCCTCTTCCGTAATCCCAAGATCACCATCCAATCGAACCAGAGCGTCCGTTTTGATTTTAGTTGCCTTATAGTTTAAGCTAACATCAAGTGCATTTTGATGATGGGCCAAAATCCTCTCCAAAGTAATCTGAAAGGATTTCCAAGAAGATTCAAACCGCTTGATCATCAGAATATACATCATTTTGACCAAAAAGCTATCCTGAATCCTCGCATCTTCAATAGCGCTCACTCTAAAAGTGGAAGGTATGGCATAAATACTTGGTTTATAACCAGCCAAGACATCTGGCAGGGCCTCTTCCAAAGATTCAAAGCTATTGATATCTCCAATATTTTTAGGACTGCAATACTTATTGACTGCACCGTTGTTTTTAGGAAAATCAAGCCCATCGATTTTTATCAAGTCACGGGTTCTTGAAACCACCATTGTATCTGTTAACCTTATAAAACTATCCCCTAATCTGGAAATAAGGTGATCAATATTTTCATCAGGATTATTGACCCAAGAAATAAACTCTCTATCTGATTCCCTGAACAAAGCATCTAGGCTTGGCACACTAAGTGATTCCTTAAATCCATTGTTTTTCCCTTTTACAAATAGTTTGAATTGATTTTTTATATCTGCCAGTTTTGTATTAATGGGAGTGGCAGAAAGCAAAAGCACTTTGATATCAATATTTTTTTTGATAATCTCCTCCATCAAAAATTGATACCTGGCTGAAGAATCATTTCTTAAGTTATGTGACTCATCTATAACCAGCAGTTTCGAACCATCACTTTGGAAATAGTCTTCTATTTTGAGTCCGTCATCTTTTTTTTCTAGACGATCATCTTGCAGATCAGTATGCCATCGGATGGTATAATCCAACTTATCAACCTCAAATCTGGACATTTTTTTCCTTTGATACTTAGTCCAGTTTTGGTGTAATTTCTTTGGGCAGAGTAAGATAACTTCGTGGTTTCTCATTTGAAAAAATTTCATTACAGCTAACGCCTGCCAGGTTTTCCCCAAACCAACAGCATCGGCTAAAATGGCCCCATTATAGTTTCGGAGCATTTTGATAAGACTTAAGACTCCTTTTTGCTGAAATGGATAAAGGGTTTTGAAAACGGCTGTATTTTCAAGACTCCCTATTTGGGCCCTGAATTCAGGATCTTGGTCAAATTTTAAAAAATCATTTTTAAACAGTTCGAATAAGACCTTGTAATAAATCTGTTCCGGGGTATATTTTTTATGATAATCCTTAATCAATCCTATTAGATAATCTTTGAAAAGAACCTTTTTGTCATCTACTATGATGTGATCTTTTGCATAACTATGGTCCCACAGGCTATTAAACCAATCCTGCATTTCTTTGTAATCACTACTCCCTCCGAAATCGGCTGTATTTAATTCTATGTTGGATGAATACTTTAGCCCCATCCCTGCCTCTGTCATATTTGAACTTCCCACGATATGAAAATTTTTCTGGGGATCATTGGAAGCCTCTTGAAATAAATATGCCTTTGCATGGCAGAAATTAGGTTTGAGGGTTTTTATTTTAACCTTGTCTTGTTGTAAAAATTTAATGGCTAAATCAGAATCTTTTAAAGAATTTACTCCGTTTTTTATGCTAAGATTATCTGAAAGTAACTGGTAAACTTTTTCCTTGGTGCTTTCAGTGGTTACCAGATCCCCAATAAGCAAATTGTATTCATCAACGAATTCATCAAAATGCTCTTGAAACCTCGCCAGTCCGGAAGGTGAAAAATATCCAGTAACAGCATTGACCATTCCTTTATTCTTAATGTATTTTTTAAAAAACTCAAAAAGTTTTGTTGGATGGTTTTTTTGTATTGATTTATTGTCTATTAGCATTTGTTTGAATCAATTTGAAACTTGAAAAATAAAGACTTAGGTTTTTACACTTTTAAATATCGATTTTTTAATTTAAAAGGAGAAACTTAATACAGATTTAGTGGTCTTTGTAACCCAATCATTCAAAATAACTAGAATTGCTCAATTTAAGATAGTGGATACTCCGGTTCAAATTCCCGAAGATTGGTAATTAAAAAATACCTTTTTCCCATATGTACTGAAAAACTCGAACCTTCTGGAATTGGATAATATAAACTCCATTTCATTTGATGCTTTTTATGAGAATCTATGCCGTTTCATCATTTCCCCTTCAACCCCAACCCCCCAAACAACTCCTTAAACATCTCTCCCGGATCCGCATTGATGGCCAGGGCGATGAGGTAGAGTTCGTCGGCTCGGAGTTTGGCGGAGTCGTTGGAAGTTAGCTGGGTGAGCCGGGATTTGCTGATGCCCGTGCGCCTTGAAACTTCCGCCTTGTTTACCGTCCTTTTGGCTAAATACAAGCCCAAATCTGTCATGGATGTATCGTTTTAGAATACATCAATTTAGCTATCCGATACTTTTGTTACTAAAGATCAAATAACTGTTTTGAAAATAGGTTTATTTTCTATATTATTGTTTAGAAAAATGAAACAATCGTTTTACATTTTAATACACCTAAGGTTCGGGATCTTAGAGTCCCCCGGTCCTGATTGAGAGTTATGGAGAAAAAAGAATCGTTTACCTGCCCACATTGTGACAAAAAGCTGCCCTTTCGGGTAATCCTGAAAGTCAAAAACGATCATGCCTTTGCCTGTCCCCGTTGCGGGGGAGCTGTGGTTCCGCAGAAAACCAAATCCTTCACCTGGGGCTATGTGATCGGATTTTTGTCATTTGTGGTACCCGAACAAATTGTATTCTACCTGCACGAAGATATTGTGATGGCATTCCTGGTCGGATTCGTCCATGCCCTCACCGCATTTGGCCTGGTATCCCTTTACCTCTATTACAATACCAAATTTTCAAAAGCCATTTCCTTTTTTATTTGATTCATTCACTAAAACAAAACAACTATGAAAACTAAAATGAAAAGTCTGCTTATCCTGATTGCCATTTGTGGCAGTTTTGCAATGGGAAGCGTAGAACAAGCCGCGCCTAAAGAAGGAGAAGTTTGGGCGGGTATTAGTTACCTGGCCGCACGAAGAGGCGCTTCGGCTGAAGCTGGATTGGCCATCAATGCCATTGGCCTGATAGATGCCGCCGCATGGGGCTTTGGTGTTGGTATGGTGGCTGGCCCTGCAGGAGGGATGATCGCAGGAGCCACTGCCGGTATGTAGTGAGCCATGAATGCTAAACCCCTTACCCTATCAGCGGCCGCCGTCTACCTGACAGGGCTGCTGGTAGGGTATTTCATTGATTCCGATTTTGATTTGAGCCTACCGGAAGTCCAGCCATCGGTAGCAATGATGGCGGATTCCAAATCAAAGTTGTTCTGTTCCATTGCCGGAAACAATATATCAGTAGCCTTGATTAATATAGGTGGTGGTTTTTCCCTGGGTGCCATTTCCTTGCTGAATACTTTCTACAATGGTGTCGTATTGGGTTATACCCTATCTGTGGCAGGGGATAATTTTTCACTTGCCTTAATTATAAGACACCTGCTCCCCCATGCCATCGAAATCGCTGCCATCATTCTTTCGGGTTCACTGGGGTTTTACCTCGGACTATATCTACTTAAAAAATTCATCCTTGGAAGGAGTCATCAATTTGACTACCAAAAATTTTTGATCCTGTCAGCCACTACCCTGGTCATCCTATTATTAGCCGCTGTTTTGGAAGTATATGTTAGTTTCTCCGGATGAGAAAATACCTGCCTTATATCGTTCTATTTACCCTTTCCGTCCTGTTTTACTGGATATCCAGCAGGTCTTATGCCCTTCAGTCCGGTGAACTGGAAAATATGGAACTGTTCCGATTGTTTCGGGGAATCAGCAACCTGATTGCCCTTTTTGTGCCTTTGATGCTTTTCGTATTCTACATGCTGACTTCCGGCCTCATGTTCACCTTGCTGGATGAAAAATTTAATTCCCAAAAGCTGTCCTTTGTGATTACTATATCATTCATCCCCATTATCCTCAACTGCCTGATTTACCTGTTGGTGTTGTATGGGATCGAAGAAAGCGGTACCCTTTCTGAAATCTTGAATCAACCCTCCTTTATGGGATTGGGGCTGTCGGATATGGAGGAACTGAGTTATATTTTTTGGCTGGGGTTCTACTTGTTTTTTGCCATTATGTTATGGCATGAGTTCGAACTGGGAATTGGAAAAGCCATTGCCATAAGTTGTACCCCTACATTATTGGTAGTACTCGGTAAATATTTTTTAAATCAGTTGCAATCTTAAATGCCATTGAAATAAAAAGTTGGGTAGAATTTTAAAAAAAAATGCAATCAGCCTTCTAGTAACTTATATTTTAAACTAGATTGGTAATTTAATCAAATCCTCTGGGCAGATCACTTTCCTCATGTAAGGTGTTCTCAATTTCATAAGTTTAAGATCCTTCTGGAAAAAGAGATTTTGGAAATTATTGAATTAAACAATTTTTTATTAACTTACTTTTTAACAATTTTAATGGTAAACATGAATAACACAGGTCTAGATTTGATTGGATTAAAAGTTGGAGAAAAATTCTTCAATTTAAATCAATTTGCTTTCCTTTTTTTAACAAATGATCTTACTAATGAAAATGTTGATAATTTCACAAAAGGTCAACCACTTGATAATACTCAAATTTTTTTGACATCAAAGCAAATTTATTATTGGGCAATTGTATTGTCTAAAATAGTTGAAACTATCGGAGATAAAATTTCTGCTGAAGAATTAATTATTCAAACCGAAGAAGGCTTCAGGAAAGCAGTGGTTGATAATCAACAAAGAATAACCACATTTTACAATACTTTTGGAATTGAAAGTGAAAAAGAAATATTCACAATTATTTGTGATAATTTGGCAGAAACTTTTGGATTGCCTCCTCTTTTCTTTGAATTTGAAGAGATTCAATTAGAGGCAAGTAAGACTTATAATGAGTTAGTCGAGGACGATTTAATTAAGGATCCTGTTGATTTACCAATTGGAGGCCCTTTTTCTATTATTGTGTTAGGCTTAATCCCAATTGGATTTAGTTATGTTACAGGAAAGGGGAAGGAGATAAAGTTGGAAATCAAGGCCTTGTTGTGGGAATTTGAAATGAAGAAAGAAAAGGAAAAGAGGGAATACCATTTTTTCTTAAAACTGCATAAGATTCTTAATGCCTTAAAAAAATTACCAGATTTATTTGAGGACAGTGAAAGAGAAAAAAATAATGAAGATGAGGACGATTTGCCAGCTTGAAATGTCCTATTATCCTTGAGCTGAAATATTTTAGATGTCACTTTATAAATGGGTGTAATTTTTTATCATTTTTCTAAAGGTTTATTATCTAAATTAATTGACAAAATTGAGATCCCATCCAATAATTTTACAAATGAAGACCTATATTAGGCCTTCATCTGCAAAACTAAGGTAGGAAGCATCGGTAAAGATCAAATGGTCCAGGACCGGTATTTCCAGGCTTTTTCCGACTTCAATCAGCCGCTGCGTAAGCCTCTTGTCCGATTCGGAAGGGGTAAGATTTCCGGAAGGGTGATTATGCACCAGGATCAATCCCGAGGCAAGGTAATCCAAGGCCTTCTTGAAGATCAACTTGGGATCCGCCAAGGTACCGTGCGTCCCTCCTGAACTGATCTTATGGAGTTTGACTACCTGGTTATTCCGGTTCAACAAAACGATGTAAAAATGCTCAACCACTTCATCGAAGAGATACGGTTTCATACAATTGTACACATCTTGTGAACAGTTGATTTTGATTCTTTTATCCGGTTGTTCAACCATCCTTCTTCTTCCCAGTTCAAAGGAAGTGACTAGTGCGGTGGCCCGGGTATACCCTATTCCGTCAATCTTCAACCATTTTTCAAGGTCCCATTTGGCCAATTCGCCCAGTTTATGGTCTGCTCTGGCCAATATCTCCCTGGCTTTGTCCACCGGAATATTGGCAATGGCAGCGATGATATGATAGTCTGTCATGGCGGATTTTCCCTGGTTGTAAAGCATCTCGGTGGGTTCTGATAATAAATTGAATCGTTTCATAATGTACTTACCGACTTTAAAACTCCTGGCACTGGAGGGCTAAAGGAATGATAAGCCCATCCCATGGGGAGTTTTTCACTAAGCACAAGGAGGAACGGAATAAATCATCTCTGTCGGTCACCTCCTATTATGCCGTAGTTCCTTGGTATATCTCAGACAGTCAATTCGGATGCATGTGAAAAAATAGCCCATAAATTGGTGAGTCATTGATTTGGTCAATTTATATGTATTGGACTAATCTATGGGTCAGATTTGATTTGAGACAAAAACTAAAAACTGAGGATTCAAAACACCGAAAAAAACCTCCCCTGTCATAAACGAGGGGAGTATTAACCAGGGATAAATACCTATTCTAGGGCCTGCAGATAAAGTGTAAATTGGCTAAAGGATTGGTAATATGAAGGATTTTTCGGAAAGTAATGGGGTACGAGTGCAAGTAATTATGCGAAAGACCCTCGAAAGGCGTGCACCGCGCAGTGAATATACCAGCCCCAGACAGCTTTCTCTCAGCTGGTTTGAGACTCCTTTTTACAATTTGCTTGATCCCAACAACCGCTGCGTATTTCTTTGTACGCAGATTCCAGGGGATAATCTGGTAAGCCTTTTCTACAGGCATAACCCCGCAAAACAGAGTAGTAGACCTGCGTTAAACCTCAGGGTATTGATAGGATCTTTGATCATCAAGCATATTCTTAATCTTGATGACTGGCAAGCGGTCGCCCAAATTACGGAAAACATGTAACTCCAATACTTTTTGGGCGACTGTTCCTATTTCAAAGTAGCTCCCTTCGACGCATCATTGTTTGTCGACATCAGAAAGCGTCTCGGACAGGTGCTCATCGGGGAGATGAATGAAAGGATTCAGGATTTTCCATAGAAAGGGACGTCAAAAGGAAGGAAAAGAAAGGTAAGGGAGGAAAGAACAAATGCGGAGGCCCTCCCGACGGGGAGACGCAAATCAAGTGGGAGCTTATCTATGATTCGACAGTCTGCCCACAGAATATCGCTTATCCTACCGGTCACGGGCTGCTAAATAAAGCCTGGGAGATCACCGAAGAGCTCATAGATGTTCTTCACGGGAAACAGCCGCTGGGAAAAAAGCCGATGACTTATGGGGAAACTGCCAGGAAAGCCTTCCTAAAGGTAGCCCAGAATAAGAACCCATCGAAAAAAACAATCCGAAAAGGGATAAAGTCAAAGCTCCAATACCTAAGGAGAAACTTCAAAACAATTGAAAAACAGCTGGACCGATTTGAGGATTTTCCGCTCGATCATAAACCCCAGCGGAAGTATTAGATCATTTGGACGCTATACAGCCAGCAGTTGATGATGTTTGAAAGCAGGAGCCATCAGGTGGACGATCGGATAGTCAGTATCCACGAACCCCATGCGCGTCCTATCGTGCGGGGAAAAGCGGGGGCAAAAACCGAGTGCGGGGCCAAGATCCATATTAGTATAGTGGACGGTTATTCATTTCTGGACACGGTATCCTAGGACGCTTTCAACGAAGGAAGGCACCTCAGCGATTATGTGGAAAGGTACAGGGAAAGGTTCGGGTTCTATTCGGCCCTGGTTCTGCCGGACAAACTGTACTGCAGCCGAGAGAAACGGAAATGGCTGAAGGAAAAGGGAATCAAGCTGGCGGCCAAACCCTTGGGCAGACCATCGGTGAAGGTACTGGAAAACTACGTAAGTTCCGGCAAGAGGAACCCGGAAGAAGGGAAGTTCGGGCAGGCAAAGAACGGCTTCGGGATAAATCAAATCAGAGCCCGGCTCAGAACTACCAGCCAATCGTGGATCGCCTCCATTATATTAGTGCTAAACCTGGTCAAATTGGCCGGGGACGCACTCCCATGGCTGAGTTTTTCAGCATGGCAACACCTTAAATCCGTACTTACGCAGGCCTTAGAGTCCGTTTTGAGACCTCGGGAACCAAAAAACCAGCTCAGATTACCTTCTGGGGTGGTTCTCGAACATTGAACTGGTTGAGTTTTTCAGCAAGCCCCAAATAAGACTTCAGGTAGCTAAACAAGAAATTATTGTAAAATCATTAAGTTTTTTATAAAATAGTTGGGTTTATATTTGAAAATAAAGTAAATTCAACTAACAAATTTTAAATCATATGGTCAAAGGAAAGTCAGAACACATAAAAAGTTGGAAATTAATCACATTTGAAGATGCTCATATACAAGGTTCAGGAGATAGTTTTTACAGTTCTTTAATTGTAGATGGGATATCTCCTTATCTAAACCTCGAAGTTGATCTCATTCCTTTGGTGTATTCAAAAACTCCTGAATATTGGGGAATAGAGGTTGTCGGATGTTTAAGAAAGTACGCTCTGCCCGGAATACTCCCCTTTGAGAAGGTTTTAACGCTTGATTTTCCTATTGGTACTAAAGGGATTGAGATCATTGGAGCAAATGGACAGGTTGAAAGAATTGATTGTTCATTTGAAGTAAGATTCAATCCGGATGGTGGAGATAAGGTTCTTATTGTCAGTGATAGGCAAATTTCAATCAAAAACAAAAAAGATACGGACGGGGATAAAAAGTAAATTTGGGCATTCAATTTTGAAGGAAACAGACTTTGACCTAGATGTAAGGAATCTGGTCCCATATATTGAGAATATTGATTTGGACTATGTATTCCAAAGATGTAGAGATATCAATAAGGATCAGCTTCGTTTGGTAAAAAATGGAAGGATTTTAGAATATAAGTTACAAGACCTGAACCTCACTTGGATTACAAATCATAAAGTAACCATAGTATTAGATGCTATTGATACTGAAGACACTGTTCTTTGTAAATTGAGGGCTCTGTTAGAAAATTTACTAGAAAGGACGGTACACTTAAACTTGTATTTTACACCTCCCAACTGCCAAGGTTTTAGCGTTCATAGTGATCAGCATGACGTTTTGATTGTTCAGCTTTCTGGGGAAAAGTATTGGTGCATTTATCCTAAAGACATTGAAAGCGGATCATTTGATCAATCATTTCCTTTTCGACTGAAAAAATATGAGTTCCTCAGAATTAGCAAATCAGTAATACATGGGGCGTTCACAAAAGCAGAACATTCCCTACATCTAACAATTGGAATACATTGAGTGCAAGAAAATCACTAAATAAAACTTCTATACTAGTCTGTTTTTCTGGTGGTGTGGATTCTGTTTTAATGCTTTCAAAAGCATTACAAGAGTTTGAGGTAGTAGAATGTCTAACTATTTCATATCCTGAAAGGTCGTTTAATGAAATTGAAATTCTTGAGGAGTTTCGATATAAATATCCGCTGAGATGGATCGAAGTAAATTTAGTAGTCGAACCCACTTACCAAACAATGCTCTCTTTAGCCATTGATATTTGCGCAGAGCGAGGCATTGACAATATTGGGATAGGAGTAATTAAAGATGATTTGAAGTCTAGTTACGGACAAGTCTATACAGGAACTAAAGAGTTTTTTAGACAAATCATTAAGGTGTCCAGGTTGGAAAAGCAAAAAAAGATTGAATTATGGCTGCCATTGCTTAATTACACGAAAGAAGATGTTCTGAGAGAGACCAATAATTAAAATCAATAATGAATGACCTTAGATGCAATTGTCATTATATCGAATGGAGATTCTGTTAAGTGCAATAATCAATTATCTACTTTACCATCAACTTTACGTAATTCTTCTCGGATTGTAATAGTGAACGATGGCAGTAGCTCAATCGAAATCAATAAATCCATTGACCTGTTTGATTTGACTATTGTAAATGATGAATTATGGGAATTACTTAGGGAGCAGAACTTAGATTTTTTGCCAGATTGTTCTAAAAAACTGAGAATAGGTACTGGAACGTGGAATACACCTGTTGCAAGAAGTGTTGCTCAATTAATTTGTAAAATATTTCAATTAGAGAAAATACTTTTTCTTGACGATGATTACATATTTAAAGGTGAAGAAAAGAACCTATTAGAGCTCATCTCCTCTGGTTTGTCAAGAAATATTCCGACTCTTCTACTTTCCAATGGCCATTTGGACAACTCATCCTTGAAGAGGTTCAAAAATAAAATTTCTAAAGTACCAAATAAATATGATGATTATTATGATGGAATAGGAGGCTCAATCTTAATACCCAAATTTAATAAGCCTTTCTATTTTCCAAAACTCTATGGCGAAGATATTTTTTGGATACACTCCTTCGAAGACTTTTTTGCATCAAAATCGAGTTTCTACCATAATTCAACAAAAACTGACTTCTCTAGAATGTTATTTGAGGAGACCGACATAGTCTGCTTCCATGTATTTGATTTTTACTCGAATCATCATGACTTATCATCGCTACCTTTAATAGGTATTAGACGCGATATTAAACGCATTCTTGCATATCGTTTATCCAAATTATCAAGTGTAGCACAAAACGTATCTGCTACAATTGATAAAGAATTTTTGGAAACCTGTAAAACAAACTTGAATGGACAAAATATCGATGATCTGGCTCATAAAGTAATCACCGAATTGACCAACAATAAAGAATGGAATGAGTTTTTTTCTAACTAGCAATAAGATTTTGATTCTTTCTCCTCATATAGATGATGCGTGTCTATCAGCAGGTGGTTTTATTTCCAGATTCAGTAAAGAAAAGGATATCCATATATTAAATATTTTCTCAAAAAGCTCCTTTACACATTTCGGTGTAAATGAATTATCCTTAAACACCAGAATTAGAAAAAGGGAAGAAAAAAATGCTTATCGCCAATTAAAAGTTAACATTTACTTAACAGAAATAGAGGATTGGTTCACATCGGATTTATTGAAAGTTGAAAGAGATCCGATTCTTATCAAGAATAAGATTATCGACTTTATTCAAAATTTGAAACCGGACACTATTCTCTTACCTTCCGATATGTCCTGTGATGATCCAGATCATCAATTTGTGCATTCAATAAAGGATCTTATTTATCCCTTAGCCAAAATCTACTTGTATAACAATCAGCCATACCTATCAAAAGTAGAACAAGGTTTGTACAAAATGACAGGGTACAAAAAAACAATCAAAGTATTGTATGATTTCAGTGTGAAGAGAAATATGTTGCTTGCTTACAAGACTCAATTGCTAAAAAATGAAATAGACGGAGTGATTCAATTTGACAAGAATAATGGGGGGGAATTATTCTATGAAGTTTAAGGATCGACACAAAAATGTTTCAAGATATTTCACCAACGTGGATGATTACATGAGTTTATACTATTGTAACGACTGTGAGAATTCTGAAGTCTTAAGTTTGAAGAGCAAGATGCACAGATCACCATTCTCTTTAAGAAAAAGAAAAAATAAAACGGCTATAGGTGATATTGACATCTTGGATGAAGTATTGATATCTGACTGTTATCACCTGAATGATTTGAAATTTGATAATGAGATTAATGTACTTGATATCGGAGCTAATATAGGTGCCTTTGCCTGGTCTATACAATCAATTTTTGATATTGCTAATCTTATTTGTATAGAGCCTGACGAATCGTTCGATTATTTAGTTGAAAATTCCAAGCCGAAGCAGGTAGAAAAAGTATTTTGCTTAAAAGGCGCTTGTGGTTTTAAGAAACACGGTTACTACACTGCGAATATAAATAATTCAGGGGGAGGTAAATGTTCTAGCATTTACACCTTTGGCGCAGAAAAGGTAAAAAGCATAAATCTTAAAAAGGTACTTCAACATCTAAAAATAAATGATTTGCATGTGGTTAAAATTGACACCGAAGGCATGGAAGTCCCAATTTTGCTTGAGTTGCTGAATATTGACTTACGTATAAGAAATGTCTTAATTGAAACACATTCTGACGAGGAACATGAACTGGTATTATCCTTGATCAAAAAATTTGGTCATAAAGAAATATATTTGTTAAATGAGGTAAAAAGCTCTGAAGGTCATTTTAGAATTCTACATTCTCGGTAACTAGCTCTGCGCATTAAGTAAAAATGAATAGCTTTTACGGTGCTTAACTATTGGGTTCAAATTTAATGTCTCCCTGGTATTCAATAGATATTCTGAAATATAAATTAGCTTTTTTTCCCATTGGGATGACGACAGTTTTGAGCCTTCGTATTTGAGAAATGGATTTCTATTATGAAAATCTATCATTTCCTTGGTTGTGTAAACGTGTGCTGGCGAATAATACTCGGAAGCGAAGAATAAACTAATCGCTGGCGTCTTAGATGCCACATTTTTCTCAACTTGAACGTCGTGCACAACTTCTAGGGGCATGAAATATGCGCCTCCTTCCTCGATTAAAACTCGATGTTCTAAGGTTTTTAAATAGCATTTATTCTTGTTAGTGTGAGGCGGCCAAACACCGTCAACATGTTCAAATCCAAAACCCTTATAGGTGGAAATGGATGAAGAGGCGCTATCTTCATTTTTGCATGGGTAATAAGTACTTTGGTGAACCCTCCCTTTTAGAACAATTGACACAAAATCAAACGGGTGAGAATGTGGGGGTTCAGTAATAATGTTACTTGGAAGATTTCCTTTTACTTTAAATGGTATCGCACTTGAATTAGGCTGCCAAACATGGATGTTAATTCCCCAAACACCCACGGGATATCCCATTTGACGCTGTAACTTCTTTGATTTTATTCCGTAATAGGGTAGAGGTGCAGATGACGTATAAAAAATCTGACAATTACCACACCAACCATACATTGAGTGAAGTGTATCATCTTTTAGTCTATTTATTAACTCTGAATCACCAGATCGATTATCTTGTGAGGCAATTACCAATGCTTCTAAATATTTTGTGATTATCTGGGGGCGACTAAATACTCTAAGGAAAGAGTTCATAAGTTGTAATCGACGGAATGATGGTGGGGTCATTCTTATAGGCTCAACTATGACTCTTAAATCAGATATTGGCGATCCAATGTCTCCTCGATTCCATTTATCTAAACAGGAATGAATTTTTTCCTCAATACCACTATCAATATGCTCTTGGGCAAGTTGAATTATTGCGTCCGATAAACAAAACCTTTGGTCGATTATGTGTGAATCTTTAGGCCTTGTAGGCACAATCGAAAACTGAAGATCATTCATGCTTTGTGAATTTTGCCATTCATTAAATCGTATTACAATTCCTTACTTTTCGGTCACAATACTGATTGAGATAAAAATAGTACTTTTTTACTGAATAATTGCTTTATGAAATTAAGTTTATTGAAAATAAAGGTACTGATGAACTGATTTCATTGGCTCCTACTAGGTTTCTTAATTTGGTCAAAACCCAACATGTGGCAAACCACTTCACAAAACTAACAGATGCAGAATTTGAAGTTCAGAAAAACCGTTTTATCCAATCTATTGATGCCAAGCTGATAATACATTGTGAGCATCTTATTATCGGGAATGAAAATGAAGAAATTTATTTGATTACCGAAGACACTTCTGCAGCTTTTTTGGAAAAAAAGAATAAGCAATCAAGCCTGATATCAAGTTTGTAATGAAATTATTAAAAGAACGATGCGTAGAATGATCAATCTGGCACATGTTTTTCAGTAGGTCATTTACCGTTTCAATTACAGCTCTTTTTCGTAGCAAGATCTTATCCTATAGCTCCACCAGGGTGTTTTTCATGTTGTTTCTAACGGCTGCCCAGGTCGACAGGATCACCCATAAAGCCCACCTTGTAAATCTGAATGGGGAATCCTACCTGTTGAGGGAAACCAAGCAGATTATGGGCAAATGAAAGAACAAACAGCCGGGCACCGCCGGTATACTTTTCAGTTGAAATAAACATTTGTACATCAATTTCCGTTTCTTTTTACTGGACCTTCTTTTTTTTCAAGCTGCTCATTAGTAGCTATACCGGCAAGTGCTAGCATGTTCATGGCCAGGATATGGGCATAAAATTCTTGATAGATTCCCTGCGGCTTTCTACATCCGAACTGCTCTACTTTAATCTTAGGCTTCAAATTTTTTATCCCTTCCTCAACTCCCCATCTCATGCCATAAAGTTCTACAAGCTCTTCATTTTTAAATGATTCCATATCCTGTAGACTGCTTACCAGCAGTTCGGTTTCACCTGAGTCAAGAACGGCTTTGGTTACCCTTACCCGTATCGTTTCCGATGTTTTGGCTGTTTCCCTTTCCGATCTGCTAGGGACCCATTCGGTGATAAAATCCATCCTGCTATCGGCCATTACCGCTTTTGCAAAATTGGAAATCCCGGTGGACATCCGGATGCAGAAGTGTCTTCCTTCGCAGGTCATTTTGTGTGCAATGTGAAAGGTTCCAAAATTCCTATCCAGCACCAGCAGATCATCCGGCCTGGGTGGAATTTTCAACAGGCAGTCATTGAGTAGGCCGGATTCGCCCGTACTCATTCTTCCGAGTCTTGTTTGTAGCGTGAGGCCGGTAAGTACGTCATAGACAGGACGTATCCTAGCCAGTGAGGTCTTTGAACAATTGGATTGAAGCCGAAAATATCCCCTTATCTGCTTGGATGCTGGCAAATTTAGCGTACTTCCATCGCCACCAAAGACCCTGTACCCCTTCCATCTGGCAGTGGTGAACGTGTCATAATCTTTTGAACTGATAGCACAGAGATCAGAGAAAAATTACCATTCAATTTTATAGCGGGCCTGTGAGAAAGAACTCCCGGTGACTTCTCGTTTCTCCAGCTTTGAAAGGACATCTTCGGTATCAGAACCGCCGGATTCTTTGAACAGTTTGAGCACTGAAAGTGCTACAGTTTGGAAGTCGAGCGGGAAAGACCTGTAAAAATGAGCAGCATCCGAACAGTAAATGGACTGATTTTCAGTTGAATGGAATTTTTCAAAGATTATTTTTCGGACAATCGCAAGATATATCCGTCGTGTTTTGGTTGGTATTTTGTGCCTCCGTAGCTATATGTTTAAAACGACATAATTTACCTAAAATAGGCCGGCTTTCATAAGGAAAATCGGCTTATTTTGTCTCCTGAGGCCATTTTTTTCTTAACTTAATAGCATTGAACTCCTATGTTAGCAAACTCAATAAATTAGTATTGTAAAGTGAAAAAAGAATCGGAGCGAATAATCGAACAATTAGCTTATAGAGCATATTCTACCTGAGGTATTGCCACTTCTTTTTTTATCTCTTAGATTTTGGATAGAATGTAAGGAACGGTTAATGTTTGACCATATTTAGAATATCCAACCAGGAGACAAAACGAAGAGGGATAATTCGCTTTATGTTTTTGTTCACCATAAAGCCAAAGAAAGTGAAGATTTTAAAACAAGTACTATGAGTAGATGTATCCCAAAAGGAGTTAGAGGTAAGCTTGGGCAGGTTAAGGGAGGATTTAAGTATTGGACTGTATGCACACTGCGTATACGGCAACAAGAAAAGCGGATTTGCAGCATTGAACAAATGGATAAAAAAGCATACTGACCCTTGTTTCCCTTTCCCTATAGTCATGGAAACCAAGGGCTTGTACCACCAGAAGTTCGCGTGTTATATGCAAGAAATGGACTATGATGTAAGTATCGTCCTTCCCAATAAAATCAGCAATCATAAGCGTACCCTGGATGTCAAAACAGTGACAGACAGGACCTGCTCTGAGGCAAAAGCATGTTTTGGGCTTGAGCGCAAGTTGGATAACTGGCAAAAACCAGATGATACCTTCAGGAGTCTGCAACAACTGACCAGGGAGCGTGACCAGATTGTCGATGAACCGACAATGGTGAAGAACGGACAATGGTGAAGAACCGTCTGCATGCAGAATAAAGTGAATCATACCCTAAAAAACAGTATAGGAAGGATTAGGAAACTAATCAAGTTTCTCAACAAGGAGGAGCAGGAAATTAAAAAAGAAATCAACGGGATCCCGTCTAGCTGGCCGCATATAAAACAAGAGGTAAAGAGGATTTGCACGATCCCTGGAGTGGGGGTATTGACCGCCGTGATCCTTTTGGCAGAAACAAATGGTTTTGAAATGATAAGGAACAAAAAGCAGTTGACCAGCTTTGCAGAAACGGGCTTCAAAAGAAGTTATCCGGTACATCGGTCAAAGTCAAGCCCAAGATATCAAAAAAAGGGAACAGGCATATCAGGAAATCCCTGCACCTCCCAGCTCTGTCGGCTGTAAAGTATAATCCCATTAATAAAGACCTCTACGCAAGATTGGTGGGCAGTGGACATGGAATCAAAATGAAGGGTCTAATGGCTGTACAAAAAAAGATATTAGAATTAGAATTAGAATTAGAATAAGCATACGTTCTATTCAAGAATAAGACAGAGTACTGCCATGATTATGAAAAAGAGAAGAGAGAAGAGAGATGCCCTAGAATAGACACTCTCTTCAGAAACTGGCTCATGACCGATTTATGAAACAAAATTTACCAAAAAGAAAATTTGCACAAAAAGAAATAGATGTTTAATATTTTGACATTCTTTGTGGCAATGACTAAAAAAACTCAAAATTCATTGAATAGAATTTGGTTTGTAACATAGAATCTCAGGTTATTATATTTATATTAGCTTCAGAGAAGTAGAAGCTCATCAATAGATCAACTGAGTACCTTCAGGTTGGTTATTAGAAAAAGGGCTTTTATCGGTTCAAAAAGGCTTTTAAAAACGTATCCTAATCCTCATGAAAAAACTTTTTATTTTTCTAATGATTTGCATTATCATGTCATCATGCGAATCACAAAAATCGCTGACAATCGATAACAAAAACTTACCCAGTCTTCAGGATGTTGTAAGCGAAGTACAGCGACAGTATGAACAGGCGTTGAAGCAACTCGAAAATGAAGGAATAACTAACGTGGAAATTACAAATGCCGATCTGACTCTGAAAATTGCAAAGGCATCTACCGTAGACGCTGAAATTAAAGTGCTCATCTTCAAAATCGGAAAAGAAAGAACCCAAAGCAAGTCAACGAGTGTCACCTATACACTTACTAAAAAGGAAAACAAAGCGGGTTCTGGTAAAATCAAATTTACAGATACTGATATAAAGGATGTAATTATAAGCGCGGCCAAGGAATTTAATTCGCTTGAAGTTTCATTAGGTCACCTTGTAAAGGAGGAATTTGAAATAGATATAGTTTTTTCGATCTACGACAAGAACGCAGGTGGCTTAAGTTTCGAGGTTTGGAACATCGGTGTTGACGGGAGCGCAAACAGGACAAAATCTGCGGAGCATCAGATCAAGCTTACATTTAAAAACAAGTAGGCTGTTGAAATATGCTAAAAGAATTAGAGAACTTCGAAATGCAAAAGCAGCAGACCTCTGATTGGTGTTGGGCTGCTAATGCTGTAAGCGTTGCGTTATTTTACGATGAGAATTCAAACTGGTCGCAACAATGTGCACTTGTTAATGAAGTATTACGCCGTTCAACGTGTTGTCATCAGAAAGATTCCGGTGCATGTAGTGTGCCACTTGAATTGGACGTAGCATTAAAAAAGGTAGGACACTTTTACGGCCATGAAGAAGGACCGCTTTCTATAAGAGAAATCAAGCGAAAGATTGATGGAGGATTTCCAATTGCCATAAGGATTAAGTGGGATACAGGGCACGGACATTTCCTAATGATTACTGGTTATGATGGCAGACAGGGTACACCTCTTGTTTTTGTAAAAGACCCACAATTTGGCGACGCAGTTTGCCCTCTTTCACTTGTGGTGAACAATTACCAGGAATATGGCAGCGAGTGGTCGGATACTTACTTCACAGATAGTCAGACTGCTGGATTAAGTAGTTTCCGTAAATCAAAACGTGACTACATTGTAAAGTCAAGATCAAAAGAATTTCTTCGCGTTAAGCGCAGGCAACGCAAGATAGATTTTTCTATCAATACGTACCGCAACGCCGTATCTTCTCTACCTGTCTACTCTCTTGACTTCAACTCACTTTACGATAAAAAAAGCAACCCAATTACATCGAAATATGCGTTCAGGATACTTGCATCCGACGAGGACAGATACCTTTATGATTTTGAAAAGAGTACCAAAAACGCCCCCCTTCTTCAGGTAATTGTAGATAATGATTATTTGAACAGTTTTCATAAAATCCTTGAGATGATCACCGAAAACATTTATGGCCTGAATGACAAATTCACGCTCAGGGTACTTAGACAAAGCGAACTAGGCATGGAGGCTTTCTGGCTGCATCATTCAAATTCAAAAAGAGATAAGTTTATAATTCTCCGGCAGTCGGCAGGATTAAAAAAAGGAGAACTGTACACAAAGGAAATATTTGTGAAAGCATTGCAAACTGCTGCGACAAGAAAAGTAAATATCAGAGCTGAGTTTTTAAAGCAGAAGTGAAATCAAATCAAAGGTAAATCCGATTTCACATCAAATAAATTTGAAAATTATTTACCTAAACCTAGAAAGACAGACAGGGAATTATATTTAGATATAATACAAATTTATTATAATGATTTGCATAATATCTTAATAGAAGTGCTTTCCCTCTCATTTAAAAAAAATATTGATAAACTTATAAATACTTTTTATTAAACATTGGTACTCAACTGAGATGAAAGAGTATAAATCCTTCAGATAAGGACCGAATTAAACTTTCTAGTTCCGATATTTAAATATTAATTTCCCTTCCAAAACCCACAACATTTCTCAACTCCTCAATAATGCATTTTTCATAATCCCAATAAGAGGTGCCGAAATCTAGTTTTACTGTGGCAATAAACCACATAACCTCCAATTCAACATCAAAAAATTTTCAAGGCAGTCTTGGCAAACCCACCAGGATAAATCAATACTATAAATATGGAGAAAAAAATAACCCCTTAAATATCGACCACGAAAATTAAAGCCCTAAAATAAGGTAAGGAAAAGGTATGCTTTCAATCTGATAAAAGTCTGCATACCGAAACCTAAAAACCAAAAAATCAATTTATGGAGACCGAATTTGTAGCTCACAATGCTTAACTTAATATTATTGGAAGGGGGATTAGGGGGGTATCACCTTTTCAATGTCTTCCAGGAGCCAAGGGTGAATGGGAACATTTACCAGAAAGAAATTCTTTTCCTCAAAATTAAAAACTAAAATTTATATACTTAAAACCTCACCGTCTCACTCAACGGCTCAGAAACCTCCCCTACCGGCCTAGCTACGAACTGGTATGTTTGGACTTCGGTATTGTTTCCAAAAATCCTAATTGTAGCACTTAAATCCTCAAAGTCTTCGTCAGGAATGTCTCCGTTGTGGACCACATTGAAGATAAACCCGAAGGTATGAACGGGTGATGCTGATTCTACGATCAGTTCGGAAAAGGTAAGGGGCGTGGAAATGTTAAAGGTATTGGCCTGTTCGATAATCTGGGTCCATTCCAGTTCACTGGGCTGAACGATGGTGGCACTGACAAAACCGCTTTGGCCGGTATAGAGGGAATGCAGCCCAAAATTAACCAGGTACTGGTCCAGGCTTCCCTCGAACTCGATTTCAATCCGCGCTGTCTTTTCTACTAGTGGCTCTTCATCCGGATCATTACTACAGGAAAATGCCAAAAAGATGCAGGCAAAATATAGGAGGCTTTTAAATCTTTTCATAACAGTGGTTTGGTTAGGTTATTTTAGGGATTTAATTGGGTCTATTTTAATGTTAAATTGGAAATCATACCTAAAATTAACTAAACGAATAAAAATTGTCAATATTTTTATCAATTGGTTTACAGGTGCTTACCGTTTGCCGCAAACCTACCTGCCTGTAATGGTTCCTCAACGAAAACTCCCCCACCTCCATCCAAAATTCCCTGCCTTTAAATAAAGCAACCACCTTATTACCTGCTACCCTAAATGAACCATTCAATCCCTTTACCCAATGCTGCACTTTACAGTCCCTGATCCTTCCAATAAGCGAATGACCAAACAGGGTATATATTTTCACACCCTCAGGAAACTGATCCATTCCTTTCACTATTAATTCCCGGTCCATTTTGGCTCCTGCCATCAGAAAAGCAGCATAAGAGAAATCTATCCTACCGATTTTTCGCTGCACCATAAAAATCAAATGCATTATCGCATCGGAAATATACAATGTGCGAACATTCTCAGGCAGTGCGAATGAAAAGTGAAGGATACCGCAAGAAGACATTTTCTGCATTGAAACAGCAAGAATCTCCTGATCCACCACCCTTCCCTTTTCATCCCGGTAATCCGCAATCAATTTGCCACTGGCATCCTCCCGCAAGCCGGCTGAAAACAGGTGCTGAACTTCTCTGCTAATCCCCAAACTGTCCAGCAATTCAAATCCTTCTTTGACGCTGTTCATCTTCTGATTGATTCTGGGAGTTTATCTCGGTATCCTTCGAGTTAAACCGTTTGACCTCATCTACATCCTTGCTCTGATAGTTGGCCGGATGACCTGCGGAAATTTTTGAAAGTTCCTCCCTGACATTGTTTAGGTCTCTGACTGCATCCCTGTCATTGGGATTAAGGGCAATTCGCCGTTCCATATTTTTCTGCATCGTTTTAAGTCCTTCCTGATAGCCTTTGGAATAGGATTGTTCCTCAGTACTTTTTTTGCCCAACATCCTTCCCAATCCGGTCAGCAATAAATAGGATATTCCTCCGTCCAGCAATATGGATACTACCAGCCCATTTCGGTTGGAGCGGACCCCTTTTCGATCAGTTGTTGAAAATTGAAATTGGGTACCATCTGCCAGGTTCACCGTTTCCCCCTCTTTGAATTTTCTTTTTTGTTCTGCTGTCAGTTTTTCATTGTTCACAGCTTCGGGTGCCTGGACGGACCTGGGATCATGGCTCATAAACTGACGGGTAGTTTTGTCATAGGCAATGATCTCCGTCCGTACGTTTCCATCCCGGTCCACATAATTCTTCCGGATATTGGCCAGATCTTCCCGGAGCAACCTTTTTTTCTCCTCCGTGGAGAGTTGGGGATGGGAGTTGGGGGACCGGTACACCGGATCAATTCTCAGAGAGGGGTTGCCGTCTGTACCCCTTACGATGGATAGCCTGGCAGGTAAACTGTCAATATGCACATCCTTTCCTTTCAAATCTTTCAATTCCACTACGTCGGTCATTTTTCCTTCCTGTAACGCCCGGACCTGGTCTTCCGGGATTGTAAACTTTCCGTCTTTATAAATTCCGAATAGTTTCAAATCCTGCATGGGTAATTTCTTTTCAATAATCATCTTCCAAATTTTAAAGTGGGTTCCAAATCTTCTTGCGGTTCTTTATTTTCCGGTTGCTTTGAAATTTCCGTACCTGTCTGCATTTCTTCCTGCTGCTTCTGCTCTCTTTTTCGGTCAAAGGCCATCAGGTAGTCCATGATTTTTTGGGAATCAGCCGCTGCCTGATGAATTTCAAATGGTTTCTCCGTTAGGATCTTGATCCAGCTGTCCACATAGGCCACATGTTGCCTGGGATCATGGCCGATCTGAAGTTCCGAGCCCAGCATCATGCTGGCTATTTCGGCTCTCAGCTCTTCTCTGGCATATTCCTGTGTGCCAAAGGTGTTCATGATACTCCGGTCCAGCCGATCCTTATGGCCGGTCCAATGCCCCAATTCATGCAAAAGGGTAGCATAATACCTATCGGAGGCCTTGAATTGCGTCCTTTCCGGCATCCTGATTCGATCCGCTAAAGGGGAATAATACGCTCTGTTACCGGGAACATGTTCAATATTGGCTCCGGTGTTTTTTACTAGGTTTTCTACCCGGTTCAATTTTTCCCAGTGGCTGATTGCCTGCTTTTTTTCCAGCGGGGTTACACCATTTATCTGCTCGGCATTAAAAACCCAGGCTTTGGTGACAATGGGAGTATTCAGTTTCTTCCGGATTTTCACGGGTTTGCCTTTTTGATCCAGGACAGGTTTGCCTTGCTCATCTCTTTTGGGAATCAATTGGTGGGTCTTAACGAAATTGATGGCCATTCCCTTCGCTCCTTTTTGCACACTCCAGCCCTGAGATTGGGCCTGTTTGAAGGTGGCCCAGCGTGGGTCTTCAAAGGGGGTGAACAGTTGAAGAAAAAGGGAATTCAATCCCCGGTAGGCCTTGTTGGTTACGGCATTGTAGGGCTTATCGAAGGCCCCGCTTGATTTCTTCCAGGGCAGTTGCCAGGGAGCCGTTCCTTCCTTGAGCTGGGCAATGATCTTCTCAGCTACCAGTTCGTGCATTTTCGGAGTTTCAATCGCCATATCTCAAGTGATTATTGGATTCAACATGATCTTCTTCGGGAAGCTCGTCCATCGTGTCAATCTGGTACAATTCCGCTTCCTCAGAAGTCAATTCTACCTGGCCTTTTCTTTGAAGCCGATCCAATTTTTCCATCAGGGATCGCATGGTTCTTTCATCTTTTGAATTCATTTGGATGGTGTTTAAATGATGGATACATTTTCTTAAGCTGATGCGGTATAGTAGTTGATGATGTTCTCTACCTCTTCCCGGATCCGCATAAAATTCCGGGTGAGGATTCGTTCTTTTGCATCGTTAAATTCATAGCATTTGGGAATGTCCCGGTAGTGTTGTTCTTCTGTTTTTAATGCTTTAGGATCAAGATTTACCCTACAGTGAAAAGCAGCGCTTTTGTATTTTCCATTGAACTTTTCCGCGTCGACTGCTAATAATCCCGCCAGCTCCCCTGTTTGCATTCCGGCTATCTTTCCGGCAGGGATCAGGGGGTCGTATTTTTCATTCATCGAAACAGAGGTCTTCATGCGATCAATGGAAACGCTCTCTCCTAACTGTTTCTTTTTGCCAAACATCCGTTCCAGCCATTCCAGGGTTTCTTTATTCCTAACCGAACCGCTCAGCACATTGCCGATCACAGCAGTCATGGTGGTGGCCGTATCTTTTCCCTGCAATTGCTTCAACTGGGGCAATTCCTGTAGCCCCAATAAAACGGCTACCTTGTTGCTTCGGGCAGTGGAAATCAGGTTTTCCACCCGATGGATATAAAGGGTAGGTGCCTCATCCGCCACAATGGCAACGGGTAAGTTTCCCTTGGTATTGATCAGCCGGGTAAGCCGGTTTACAATCACCGAATAACAGGTAGAGTTGATGTTTTGGGTGGCCGGGCTATTGGCCAGCACCAATATGGCCGGGGACCTTGGGTCGGAAATTCGCAGGTCAAAATCATCCCCGGAAAAAATCCAGGCCGTTTCCTTGGTATTCAGCCTGGAGATAAAGATTTTCAGGGTCCCCACCTGGCCTTCCAATTGCTCAAAGGCCCTTTTTTCCAAAGCACTGCGAAAAGGGCTTAGCAGGGATTCCAATTCCGGAAAAGATGACAGGCAGGTGAAAATCTCCTCATAGGTCCGGTTTAAAAAAGCAAGCAGGTGAGCAAAGGTGGAGTGCTTGCCATCCTGATGCCTGGAAACAAAGTAAATGGAGGACGCCAGAAAATTGACAGCGGATTGGGTGAAGAATTTATCCGAACCTCCGGTAGATTCTGTTTTTTGAAGGGATTCCACGATGGCTTCTGCCGTTTCAGAAGCATCTGCGAGGGTCTGAATGTATTCCCGTTTCAGAGGATTTAGCCTTCTGGAATATTCCACCTGGTCCAAATTAACCACCAGGAACCGGTAATTCGGAATTTTCCCTTTTTGCTTTGCCAACAAATAATGGTAATAGGCAATTTGGCTCAGGTCTGGAAATTTAAAGTCATAGAGACACATGGTATACCCTTTGGCAATCATTTGCCTGATAAAGGGATTTACCACGCTGAACGACTTACCACTTCCCGGAGTGCCAATCAACAGGGTGCCACGGAAAGGATTGACAATATTGATCCAGCCTTTATGAATGCGTTTTTTATAATAAAATTGCATGGGTATATTGACCGAATAAGGGGTCTCCCGCTTTTCCTTTTCCTGCATAAACGATTCCCCTTCAATGTTCCATTCATCTTTCCCCAACCCACTTTTGATCAACTTGGAGACATTGTCCAGAGCGGTATGGATCAGTACTGCTCCCAGCAGAGATGAAATCCCAAAAGCCAGGTCAGGCCAGCTCGTATAGGGTAGTATAATGGCACGAGCCTCCATGGAATAGAAAAACAATGAACCGAAGAAAAAACCAAATCCTAACATCAGGGGAAATACGATTTGATTTTTGGGGTTTAGGCTTAATTCCTTCTTCGACCGGGTGCCTATGGCGGCCAAACAAATCGCCAGTAAAATGGATAGCTTGCTGTAAACCAGATTTTGGTAAATCGGAAATTGCATCAACCTATCCACCAGGGGCAAAACCTGCCTGGATATCCCCTCCCCTGTCAGGACTTTTGGACTGTAGATGAAAAGAAACAGTTCCAGGAATACCATGCCGTACACCAGAAACTGGATCATACCATATAGCTTTTCCAACTGTCTTTTCTGTTCCATTTAATTGAGAGGTATTTTAATGCCCGCATCCAGCACCACACGCCACCGCTCCGCTTTTTTGGCCCAAAGCAATAACTGGCTGCTGCTGCCCAGGCATAGTTCCAATCGCTTGAGTAAAACCCAGGAAAACTCCCAACCCACCAAGGGAGCTATTATTAGCCTAGTAAAATCGGTTCCCAGTGCAGACCCCGCCCTGAACCTTAGGGAAGTGGCATTCCTTCTGAAGATTACCGGTTTGATCAAAAGGCCCAGCAATACCGTTTGGTAATCGGTTTCCCTGGTTTTCATCCACTCCAAAAACACTTCATGTCGTCGGTGGTGTTGGGAATTGAATTCATATCCCAGACGGCCTAAATCCAATAGAGGCACGCCCACTCCCCCTTCAAAACTGAGATGTTGGGTACCGTTTTGGGCCATTAGCCTACCTGCCCACAAAATCAATAGGATGCATAAAAGCCGTTTCATGTGTTTATAATTGTTTCTTAATGGTCACATGGAATCTCGCATGATTAATATTCATCCCACTGTGTGACGATTGCGTCATGCTCGATTTCATTTGTTTATAATTTATTTTCTAAGACCACATAGCCTGTCCCGATCTTAATTTGGGAGAATCTTGCATGACTTATTATCTTCTCTGCATGCCGCCTTCGTCATGCCTGTCAGCCTCCGGCTGGCTCAATTTCATAGTGTGTCAGCCCGTAAAAGGTCGATGTAGTCAATTTCAAGCAATAGGGTTCTTCCGGACAATTGCTTCTCCGCCAGTTCTATGGTCAGCGCCTTGTTGTTAGGAAAGGAAAATTTCTCCAACACGTAAATGTTCCGGTATTTGCGTTTGAAAGATTCCTTTTCAAAAAGAGTGAAAACAGGGTCCATTTCTATGGCCTGTACATTGGTGGCTTTGGCAATCTTCTTGTCTGCCACCCTGAAACTAACCTGGTCGATATCAAATTTCAGATTGGTCTTATTGGTGTAGGTGATGTCCAGGAAAATATAGTCATCCAGCGTATGGATATGATTGACATTACCGGTGATGCCGTATTGGCTGCTGTAAAGGCCTTTTTTGTTGCCTTTTCGCTTATACGCCTGCAATGAAAACTCCCTCAGTTCATTTTGAGTAAGGGGTGCCGCTCCTGTATTCAATGGGCGCATATTTTCAGGCCCAATTTCCAGCAAGGTGGGTAGTTCCCGGTTGCCGGAGGCATACTTAAAATCATATTGGGCAATGAATTTTTCGCCGATAATGGTCACCACCCCAAGGTCATGGGGTTCATTTTCCCCTTCAACAGCACTATCATCCTTAATTTTAATTCGGAACACGTTGTCAACCGGCAGATCCCCTACCAGCTTTTTGCTTGAAATATCCACATATTGGATGGGCTCGGGTGAGGTAAAATGAAGCGTAATGCCTTCCCGGATAAATAGGCTTTGCTTTTCAGGAAAGTGACTGCCTGAGGCAGTATGCTGAGCAAGGGTAGGTATGGTGAAAAGACCATAAAAGCATGTGATTAAGATTATCCTTTGCATATCAGTTAGGGTTTTGGTTTGAATAGTTTTGCGAATTCAATTCTCCCGAATCAATCAAGTAAATAAGGGTGCCGTATTTCAGATTGGCTTTATTTTGCCGGAGTCTTTTGGAGACGGCCTGGGAACTGGAGGTAAAAACCCGTTGGAGCGCAGACAGGTACATCTGGTTCATAGAGGAAGGGTCTTGTTGCATCTGCAGGTTTAGTCCCCCGGTTACATTACCGCCCAGGTCCTTGGAAAATTCCCGAAACGAACTGGCGGGAACATACAGCCCTTCCATGCCATCCTGATCATAAATAGTTAAGGCGATGGGTAGGATTTTATCGCCTACCATCACGCTGCTAATCGTCAATTTAACCCGCTGGGACTCATAGCCGCTGATCCAGGCATAGAGATAGGTTCCATTGGGTAAGACTTCAGCACCTACCTGAATGTCATTCAATAGCCGTATCCTGATCCTTTCTCCCAAGGTTCCGTTGCGAATTTCCTGATCTACAATGGCCTGAATAAAGGA
This sequence comes from Cyclobacterium sp. SYSU L10401, assembly GCF_010993705.1. Classification (GTDB taxonomy): domain Bacteria; phylum Bacteroidota; class Bacteroidia; order Cytophagales; family Cyclobacteriaceae; genus Cyclobacterium. The sequence continues at coordinate 78,146 of NZ_WOFO01000005.1, forward strand.
TGGCTGGGAAGCTTTCATGACGGTATTAAAATGGGTATCCGGTTGGCTAGCCTTTGAAACTTTCAACCGCTGGGTTGTGGGATCTTTTTCTATAGGTTCAGCTTCCGCCTGTGGGGCTTGATAGGATGGATCATTGGCTTTGGAAATGGAATCCACCAATGACATTTGGGCACGAAAAAGGTCCATGGGATCTTCGTACTTTTCCGGCTCCCGGTTATTTTTTGAGTTTTCTAATTGACTCAACGCCTCAAGAATTAACTCATCCTCTTCGGTAGGTGGGGAAATTCGAGACCTGGTTTCGGTGGATGAGCTTAAAGCGGGTTGCGTTGAAATTTGAGCTTGATCCAATGAATTTTTAAAAGCCAGATCAATGGAATCCAGCATTCTTTTTTCGGCCTCATTGTACTGGGAAAGAATTTCATCTGCCGGTTCCACGTCAATTCTCAGATTTTGGATGGCCGTGTAGCCATCTGCCCTTTTGTACCTGGACCGAAAGGCATCCAATTTCCCATCAATGCCCCGGTTCCTGATCTGATCGGATACTTCTCCTACACTTTCCTGAAGATTTTCCGATTCTTCGTCACGTGGTATTTCATCTTCACTGGTAAATGACTGCATGCCAAAATTCAGCAACAGCATAAAGGGCAACAGGATCAGGGGAAGGATGTATTTCGGTTGCTTGATGTCAATCTTCATCATCTGCAGGGTTTAAATGATTATAATTTTCGAGTTGGCGAAGGGCATTTTCAAGGAAAAGACTATCCCCGGCATCGAGAGGGTCCTTGTCCACGATGCTTTCCACGTCTTTTTTTAGCTTTGCCATCCTTTTTAACTTATCCTGAATTTTAAAAAGTGACCTAACTTCATCTGTCATCCCGGAACCAAGGTTTCTGATTTCATTCATCAGTTGCCGGGGATTGTTTGTCTGTTCGGTCCTAAGATTAACGGGAATCACAAAGGCTAGCATAGCCGACAGCATAAGGCTGATTAACATGCCAGCAAAGCATTGCCGGGGATAGGTTTTCAGCAAGAGTACCAAACGATTTTTGGCCTTGATGGGAAGGTTTCCGAGTTCGTTCCTCAATACTCCGGAAGGGCGCTTATCGCTAGAAGGTGTTTTTCGAAACATGGCTCAGATCTTTGTTTTCAAGTGTTTTCCAATTCGTGATCAATACTCCATGGCTATTATTTTCTGACCTTGGAATATCCATTAAATACCCTTCTGTAATCAGGGACCTGGTGATGGTGGCACTCCTTCTTTCGATCTTCTGTTTTCCATAAAAGGTGAATTTTTTATTGGGCTCCAGAATGATGGAATCAGTCTGGAGAGTCAAAACAGAGCTGGAACTGAGAATGGAGTTGAAAAACCCTTTCTCCTTGAGGTTATTGTATTGCAATACACCGGATTCGTCTGCCAGGTACATGGCCTTTTTCATTTGGTATTCTATATGTTCGTCATCTGGAGTCAGGGAGAAAAAAAGGCTGTGAAAAAGATCCACGGCAGCTCTGTATTCCGCAGGACGATTCATTTCCATATTGGTTTGTTGCGCCAGAATGGGCACATCTTTATCCAGGATGTATATGGATTTCCGGGCATTGACCACCTGCCGGTAGGCAAAGAAGGAAACTGCAATACAGATAATGGTTGCTGCAAGCAAACTACCTATTGATAAAAGGGTAGCGAGTTTGATTTTTGATTCAATGTTTTTGATGATCATTGTCTTTGCATTTTATTTTCCAAGAATTCCTTTTGCCGACATGCGGGACCCGCTACGGCTTAGGGTAGAACCAGTCCTACCTGCCGTTGCTGCGGCTGCCGTGATCCCTGAGGTGCTGATGATCCAGGTAGAAATCGAGGGCACGGTGGTGATAGCAATGGCTCCCACCAAAAAACTAATGATCACCAGGCCAAAAGAGAGGATTCCGTTACCTGCCATCCAGGCCAATTTGGTAAGCACTTCCTCGCCGCCCGATGTATCTAATAAAAGCGCTTCGTATTTCTGAATTTCCTGCAGAAAGGCATATTCCTGCATCAAGCCGCAAACATAGAGTACCAGGTAGGCAATGCCTACGTACAGATTGACGGCCACAAATCGGGCTATCCAGGTAGTGAAGGCATCCCTAAAGGCCGGTAGTATGCTCGCTGCCAGTGAAAAGGGACCCAATATCACCAAAATGGTGGAGTATATGATCTGGATAAAAAAGATGAAATAAACGCATATTCGTAATATCCAGATGGCCAGGAGTTCCAATAACTGGGTAACCAATAGCTGCATGTTGGTCTGCATCCGGATTCTCATTTGGACCAATGGACCGTATACATTATCTGTAAAAAACCCTTTAACCCCATCCACCATGACCGTGCCCAGACCTTTATCTGCCTCCTGAGCTTGTTGCGAGGCCAATTCAGTGGTCGCCTGGTATTCCACCATTTTGTCAGCTACCTCTATGATGTATATTGCCCGGTCTAAACGCAAAGCGTTGATCCGATCATTTTGGGTGGAAAACATGGCCTCTGTTTTGGCAGATATGAGGTCTGTCGGAAAGGCAATGATTCTACAGAAAACACCCCACCACATGGTTAGCATCAATAAGCCGAAGGGTCGCAGAAGGGGCATAATCTCCATCTTTTTATCTCCCACCATCATTTCGTAGGCCTTAATAGAAAAGAAAATCAGCATAAAAACACAGGCCAGTGCCTGGGCATCCTGAATAAAGGGGCCAAAATGACTGTAGGCATAATCCCGCATGCCTTCGAAAAAACGCATGATACCCCGATCATAAACGCCATTTCCCTGAAGAAAAGAAATGGCTTCTTTGTACTCATCAGCAGGTACAGGAGTCTGAGCATTTGCCATAGACAGAATAATCAGAAATAAAGCGAAAGTGATCATTGACTTTTTCATCTTAAAGAGATTCGTCGTTGTAAAATGCCCGAAAGAATTTCGTCGGTTGGATCTGCTTTTTTCACTAACCGGCCACTCCCATTCTGCCTTTTAAGGATCGTTTCCTTTAAGGCAAGGACTTTCCGGGACAGGACCAACTTCCGATCCCAGTCGCTCTGAAGTTTTCGGAGATCTAATAAAATCCGGTGATACATGAGGATTCGTTGGCCTCTTTCCATGTCCTGCGTTTTTGCAAATCCATACCTTTCCGCCAGGCTTTTCATGTTTTCCAGGTACCAGGCATAGGCACCATTTTCTACCAGATAGGCCTTCACCTGAGCGGAATGGTGTTGGAATACCTGAGCTTCAATATTTTCCAGCGGCGCAAGCTCCTTTTTGTAGTAGAGCAGATACAGTGGATCAGCAGACGAAAAGGCTCCGGAAATGCGGGCCATTTCCTTGGTAGCCAGGTTCCGGATGGTATCTGTTTGCTGCTTATAATAGTCCGAGGAAATTTTCATCGCCACTGCTAATGCCATTCGCTGCGTTTGCTCCCCTCTCGCAGAAAGCGGCCTTCTGTCCAATTTGGGATAGTTGGGGTGTAAAGCCCATGTCAAATACCAATTGGAATTGGTGGGAATGCCCAGAAAGCGATTGGGACGAGGCAGGAACCGGTCTTCATCCCATTGTTTGAAAACCATTCTTTCCTGTTGGGCTACCACTGCCCGATCCTGAATGGGTGTTTGTGCCTGGCTACCTGCCATAAACAGCAGCCCGAAAGCCGGAAATAATAGCCAAGATTTTGTGTTCATCATCGCAGCAGGTGTCTATGGACAAGGATTTGGTTAGCCAAATTCTTACTCTGATTGATATAAGCCTGATAGGGATTTAGCTTTTTGAGGACGCCATTGATATTGGCCCAATACATGGCATGGCGGACTGCAAGCAGGTATCCGACTATCCGTTCCAGTTCCATCTGGATTTTCCCTAACAGTTCATCTCTCACATTAGGGTTGATCAGGAGATTTTTTCCTTCGGCCAATACAAAGGCGGAAACCTCCGTTACCAGGGTAAAGCTCCTTTCTTTGGCCTGGCGGATATAGGTTTCGGCAAAAAGGAGCAAAACGGGATTTTGGGAAGCCATGGTAATGGTTTCATCACTTAAGGCATAAATCCGTTGCAGGGTCCTCCCAATCTGTTTTACCTGGATAGCATCTTTTAACCCTTCATTGACTTGATTGAGCGACTGTAGAATCATGGTCTCTACCATGGCCAGGCTGGATACATTCAGTCCAATGTCATCCGTGTTTTTTCGGATACCGTTCAGGCTTTCCTGATAGCCTATCTCAGAAATATTCCTCATGGCTGCATTTTCATTGATGATCAGAAAATGCTCCCGGTCAAACACCACCGTTTGAGCCGACAGCTCAAAGGAGAAAGCCAAAAGGAATATCGTCAGTAGCTGTTTCAATCTTTTATCAGTTGAATGTTTGCCAATATTTCATCTACCATTTCGGTAGTTTCATTTGGGTATTGCGGATTACTGTTTCCCGCTGATCTGCGCCTAATTTCGGAAGCCAGCGTTTGCGAAGTGGCGCTCGCAAGCCGGTTGATCGACCGGAGTTCCTGTAAAACATGCTGCAACAACAGTCGCCTTTCGGAAACCTTCATCTGGTTGAGGTCACCGATGGAGGCCGTTAATCCTATCAGATAATTCATCAGGGAATAGGACTGCTTTACAAAAAGCTTTTCGGTTTCCAGTGCCAGCGGGATCAGCAAGGGGTCCTTTTGGCAATGGAAAATGATTTGTTCCTGGTGGCCGATGATAGACCTGAGCAAAGGATTGGCTGACGCAGCCAGCCCTATTGCCTCTATCAATAAATCCAGCTTAGCAAAGCGCTCCTGCAGGGTACGGTATTTCACCTTTACTTGCCCCATCAAATTCCTGTTCACTTCTTCATTGATGGCATTTTTGGCCTGGTTGCTCTTTGCCTCGGATTGCCTTTCATGCTCATTTTTCGAATCTTCCACCAATTGATGCAATAAGGCAACGTTGACCTGCCCTAAAACAGGAGAAGAGAAAAGTAGGCAAAGGATAACTAGGAGCTTTTGCATGGCTTATCGGGTTAGGACTTCTCTTTTTCTAAGGATGTCATTCATAATGGCCAGGTCCATTTCGACGTATCCCTGGAAGGGGTTCAATGACTTGAATAGTCCCTTCATGCTGGCAAATTGCATGGACCGGTACATTCCATAGGTATAGGACCGCAGGATCAGCAATTCATTCAGAATGGTGTTGATTATTTTTGCCCTTTCCCCTGCATCCATCAGGTTATCCTTGCCTCCCTTCAGGGCAAATTGCTGCACTTCAAGAGCCAGGGCTGTGGCCCTTTGCTGAAACAGGGAGGCATTTTGTTGGGCAAAGACAAGGAATTCAGGGTTGGTATGGGCCAGTTCCACGATATCCCGGACATCACCGGAAATGCCCGTTGCGATCCGGGCAATCTCTTTTACATCGGCGAGATTGGTAAGTATGGCACTCACCTCGGTCAGACCTTCATAAAGTTTCTCCTGCATGTTATTCACCACCGTAAGGTTTCCGGTCACCGCCAATTGCCCCCTTTCTATCAAGGTCAGCCGTTCATTGGTGTTGTTCAGCTGGGTATTGATCACCGCTGCATGGGTGGCTTGGGCTCCCGAAACGGCAGGGTCCACATACACCTGGGCCTGCGCCAGAACGCTGGTAAGCATCAAAACAAGAAATGTGAGGGTTTTCATCATGAATGATTTTTAAGTGGTCAATTCTTTCCTTTCTGAATAGGGAATTCCCAGTTCGTTGATCAAGGAGAAAAAACGGTTCAATTCCGCTCCTGAATCTTTGAAATCCGCCACAAAGCGGTCCAGGCCCTCTTCGTAATTGCCATAGTGATCAATGTAGATTTCCACAGCCGCCTTTTCAGGCTTTTCGGTGGTGTAGGTCAGGTATTGGTGAAGGGAAACCTCTACACCGTACACCTCTCCGGTGGCACCCCTTCGGATATAGACCTCCTTGAACCTGCCCCGACCTTCTGTATTGTCAAACTGGTTGATGGTGAAGATCTTTTTCCTTTCGTGTTCATTGATGGAAAGCAGGGAGGCGATTTCATCGTAGTGGTCTTTGAATTTTGACTGATCCAGCAAAGCAATGGTATCAGAGTTATTTATAATGCTGTCCTTGACCACGGTATTGCCAATGATATCTCCCAATTCCTGGGTCACCACTATGGCTTCTCCCCAGAATTTCCGGACCGTCTTGTACAGGTAAAGGATATAGGTGGCCATTAGCGGGGAGGCAATGGCTTTCCAGGCTTCCTCAATGATCAGTGCTTTTCGTTGCTTACTCCTGAACCGCATCTTTTGGATAAATACATCCATGATGATCAGCGTGACGATCGGGAACAGTACTTTGTGTTCCTTGATGGAATCTATTTCAAAGACAATAAAGGATTCCCCAAAAAGGGACTGGTCCACCTCTTCATTCAGCAGGCTGCCGTACTCCCCTCCCTTATAAAATTTCTTAAGGACGAACTTGAATTCATCGATGTTGAAATGGATGTTTTCCTTCTGGATCATCTCCGGAATAAATACCAAGGCAAATTCATAAAAGCTGTTAAAACAGAGGCGTGGTTTTTCTGCTGGGGCTTTAAAATAGGATTGGTAATAGGCGGCAATGGTATCGGATATCACATCAGATTCTACCTGAGAAATCTGGCCTTCCGCTGATTTCCACAGCACACTGATCAAGGTGAGCAGGGCATCTTTCTTCTCGATGTTGTATTCTTCCCTACTGATGGCAAAGGGATTGGTGGTAATGGGGTTTTTCTCGGAATAGGTAATGTATTTCCCCCCATAATAGGCACAAAGCCCAAAATAAGAATGGCCCGTATCCACGATGACCACATCCATCAGCCACCTGGGTTCCGGGCTTTTGTTGTACATGCAGTACTGTTCGATCAGGGCATTCATGAAAAAAGACTTACCCGATCCCGATGGGCCCAGGACAAATTTATTCCGGTTGTTGATCCGGTTGATCTGCATGGGCAGGTCGGCGGGATCAATCTTTACCGGTATGCCCTGCCGGTCCGTCAGCCTGATCTGAAAATTGCTGACCTCATCCCGGCTCATGGATTCCTTAAAAAAGAAGCACAAAGCGGCATCGGAAGTGGTCAGGAAATAATCATAGGGTTTCAATTCGGCCGTATTGCAGGGCAATGCCGTTCTGAACAATTCCAGTTGGTTGTAGGCATTCTTGGAGGGGATAATTCCCTGCTGAAATAGAGAAGATTCTATGAAATTGGCGGTTCCCTGAATCAGCTCTTTCTCTCCCGACACCAGAATATTAAAATGGGAATTGACCAGCAACTGGTTGTTTCTGGTGATGTCCTCCAACAGTTGGTCAATGTCTTCTACACACATATTGTTGGCGGAATCGGGTATGCCAGAATGTCTTTTCCGTTTCAGTTCCAACTTCCTCTGGGTCATGGCCTGGGGCACGATTTCAATCACCTGATTATAGATAATGGTGTTGAAATGGGGGACTGAAAACAAAAAGCCCATATTGTCAATGGGAAAGCCCTTTAGGGTATCCTTGTCGGTCCTGACCTGATGGGTGCTCACCGTTTGGGGCAGATCAATGGTATCCGTATTGATCAGACTGATGGAGCGTACAGCCGTTTTGCCCATTTCTACTTGCTCATCTCCTGCAAGCAGGTTGTTGAGACAGAATTGGCTTTCGTGGAAATTCATGGATAGGATCCGCCTGATGTAACGGTTGATCTGATTTTTGTTCAAGGCATTTACAGGCAGATGACTTCGGATAAATAGATCAGCTACCTTGTCAATGGATTGTGTGAAATCATGGAGCTGTTTTTGGCTGTAGGTATAGAAACCTGATTTTGCCCTTTTGGTAATGACCAGAAAAGTTTGGTGGAAAGTATAGACCCTGCCCCGGAAATGTTCATCGTATTTCCGTTGCAAATATTCCCGGGAAGGTTCCGGGTTGAACTGCTTCCTGCTCAGGATATCCTGTTTCTGGATCAGGTAACCTTCTCCCAGTATTTTGATGGCATTGACATAGAGTTGGTGGAAATTGTCATAATTCCCCGGATCAGCAGCATACTGCAGGACAGGGTTTTTGATTTCCAATACCACCCCAAAGTCACCTTTTTCATTGAAAAGGATATCATATCCTTTGCAGTGATCCACTCCAAGATAAGGCAATTTAAAGGGTGTTTTTCTCCGCTTTGGCATGGTGATAATGCTTTAGTTCTGTTGGGGGCAGGAATACCCCCAGGTTTCTTGTTTTGTTATGCAGGCCCTTTTTCTGTTGTTGACTGGTAAAATAAAGGCCACCTGTAATAGTGCTTATGGTAAGGATTCCTCCAAAAACCATATCGGTAAGGCTACCGATCAAACCGCCCAGGACCAGGCCCATCACAAGGGAGGTGATGCCCCAACCAATGTATTTGCCCTGAAAACCTTTGTACATCAGGGGTTTTTGAAGCCCTTTGTAGATGGAAAACTGCTTGCCCATCAGACTCCGAAAAAGGCCTTGATGACCACGCTGACCAGGACCATAAACAAGCAGGAACCTCCCCAGCCCATCAGTTCTTTGTTGATGTCCTGATCGCCACTGTTCCATTTGATGTATACCCTTACCCCACCTATGATTCCGACTACCGCACCGATAACCAGACACAGGGAAGCCACCGGATCCACATAGCCGATCAGCGAAGATTCTGCTGCGGTGATGCCCTGCACTCCCTGTGCTTTTGCCTGGGCCAGGGTAAAGACCGCCAGGCCCAGACTTAGAATTGATTTTTTGCTGTTTTTAAACATGATTGAATGATTTAAATGGATTGGTTTTGTTGTTGATTTCGAATTATTCTTTTCTTATGCTATAGGTACCTGATACAAGGCACTCAGAAAGATTCCCAACACGGAAAGGAAAATACAGGCCCCAAGCCAGCCAGCTACTTCCATGTCAATGTTTCTCCTGCCCATTTGCCAATTGTTGTAAATCCTCAATCCTCCCAGTAAACCGAAAAGAGCTCCTAAGACCAGAATCGCAGAGGAAAGGGCCCTGAAGTTTTGGGCCATCAGGCTTTTTCCTTCATTGATCTCCGGAATTCCGGGAGGTGTTTGTGCCATGGACACCGTAATTCCTACCAGGAAAAACAGGGTGACTACGAGGATAAGATAGGAGGCCTTCATATTAGTAAACCAGGTGTTTTTTGACTTCTATCGTTTCGTTTTGAGCCAGCTTAAACAGTTCTGTCATACTACTGACCCCACCGGTGGAAACATTGGTATTTTCGCGGTAAAGTCGCCATTGGTCACTGGCTTCTGGTTTGACCTTCCCCACCCCATAAGCGGAATGGCTGACATCCTGATCGTCCTCCTCCCCGATAATCCTTGTCGGGGCCTCCTCTGGTAGTTCCAGGAGTTCATCTCCTCCGATCAGCAATTCATCGTTTTGAGGTTTTAGCAGATCCAAGACCACCAATACCCCGTAGTACAGCAGGTAGCCGGATGCCAGGTATTTGATAAATTCAGTCCATCCCATGTCATAGTTTTTTAAATGATTCGCGGATCTCCTCTATCAATTCAGGATGATCCTGAAAAAAACGCGTCAGCAGGAAATTGATAAACCGGGTCACGTCTACCGAAAATACCGGATACAACACCTTTAAAATCTCCTCGTGCCGCTCGTCGATTTTTATCAGTCTCTTTTTGCTCCCTTCAATTCTCAAGTCTCTGACATTTTCCAATTGATGGAATATTTCCTTGTCATGGTTGAGCGGGCTCCTTTTGGTTAGCTTTCTCATCTTTCCGCTGGCAGGTTTTGGGGAAGGCCTATCCGGACGGAAATTGCTCATTAGATTTTTTATGTATTCGTCTTGTGCCATGCCGGGTCGATGTATTCGTTGTAAATGGATTCAAATACCGGCTCGATCACCTCAATGATGTTGGCCGGTATGTCATAGGTGGTGATGCGCTGGAAATCTATCCGCTCAGTGATGCTGTTGGTCACCACCCCGAAATTTTTCAGTGCTGCCTGAACCGATTTCATGGTTTCGTATTTGACACTGCTCCGCACCCGGTTGGGAATAAAAATGATTTTAGCCTTTGGATTAATCTTCAGGATCACAAAGGAAAATTCGATGGTAGAAGAAACGGAGTACTCGTCGTAGCTGAAGGGACAGAGGATCAAGTCTGATTTGCGAAACACCGGAACCAGTTCGTCGTCATCCATTTTACCTGCCAGGTCAATGATGCTTACCTGGTTAGAAGCCTTTTTTTGAATGGATGTAAACTGGGAAAGTTCAGCAGCCTCTACCGGATACAGCGGTTCGTTGTCAATCACCTCCGCAGCTTGGGCTTTGTTGTAAAGGGATCGCTGAAAGTCCATGTCATAGACTTTTACTGGTTTGTTTTTGGCCAGGGAGAGGTAATTGGAAAAAAGGACTGACAAGGTGCTTTTTCCGACCCCTCCTTTTTGGTTTGCGAATAGGATAATCATATGCATTGGTTTTTATCTGATGCTTCTTTTTTTGTTGTCTTTCTCTTTGTTCCTTCTCCTGCCATGCAAGGCCTCATCGTCCACATCTTGATGGATATCCAGGCTGATGTTGGAGATCGGGTTTGCTGTCTCCCGGCCAGATTCGACCTGATCATTTGCCTGGGATTCTGAAGTAGGGGTATCTTTGTCCGGATGTACCGGCACCAGCGCTCTGAATGCTGCGCCGGTTCTGGTCAATGGGCTTTGTTCTATTTCATTCCGCTCCGGCACATTCCAGAGGCGAGCAAAGCGATTGTATTCCCCGCTCCTAAGAATGGCTTCCAGGCTAATAAAAAACCGCTCCCGGGTATCCAGCAGGTACAAGCGTTTTTCGTTTACCAGTAGGTGCAACCCGTATTCCTCAAGGCCCCTTTGGAGATTGGCAAAATCCTCCAATACCGAAAGCAATTTTAGCCGATAAGCTGCTTGCCTGGGAAAGCGTTTGAACCGGAATACCGTATCCCTGGTCCCGGTAATATCTTCATAAGCAGTCTTATCTGCCTGGAAAGCGAAATTGATGACTTTTACAGTATCCTTTGTTTCCTCCTTTGTCAGGTTTTTGAGGGGATAAACTTCACTTCCTTTCAAGATAATTTTTCTATTATGGTCAATGATGGTATAGCCATAGGGGGCTTTCCCATCCTTACCGTGAAAAATCAGCTTTACACCAAATTTTTCTTTAAGAAAGTCTGCAAGTTCTGAGCGGTATCCGGTTGGTTTTCCCAGGCGGTTGCCTTTTAACGGTTCGAATACAGGGACGGGGGCACTGTTGTACACCTTTCTGTATTTGTCGAATAAGGCATGGAGCTGTTTTATCCTCGCTTTGTCCGGGGAATAGGAAATGGTTTTGGCATTTAGTTGCTTGAGCGAAATTTCACCCTGCAACAGTCCGAATTTGTACAGGGCCAGGTTGCCCTCTTTTTCATTTAAGCTGTACCCGTGGGTTTCCAGGTACAGCCTGGCCTGGCTGGTTGTGGAAAAAGAATAGGATTTTAGCTGATCAAGCACCTTGTTGCATTCCTGTCCCGGATCCCGATCCATGATCTCCAACATGCATTTTTGCGCCCTGATCCTCTCCATGCTGTCGTTGATTTTCCTGCCATCGTTCCCGATTCGGGAGGAGACCATATGGACATGGTTATTTTTGGTATCCCCGTGGAAGACGATCAGGTAAGGATTGCTGCCATAGCCCATTTTATGCAACCATTTTTCAGCCATGTCAGTAAGCTCCTTTTTGTCAAATTCCCTGCCCTTGCAGGAAATCATCGCATGGAACTGCTGGTTTTTCACCCGTGTATTGCGGTTGGAGTGAACTTTCAGAAAGGTTTTCATTTCATCCGGAGTCACTTTCTGGGCCGATTGCAGGTAACCGAAATTCCTGAATTTCATCAGCTCTCCCCTGGCAGACTGGGTCTTGTTGGTGTTATAGGACACCCCGTTGAAGGTACTGGTCGATGATAGGATTTTGACGGTCATCAGCTGATGGATTTATAGATTTTCCGGAAAGTCCGGTTCATGTCCTCCTGGTAGTCCAGGTACCGGGAAAGGAGGCTGTTGAATTGAGCAAATACCTTCGGGTCCAGCTCTTCCACCCTGGAATACTGATTGGCATGCTTGGCCAGCTGGTTGATATTGTTGTTGACCCTACCCTGCTCAGCGGCCAATTTATTCAGTGTTTGGAGCAATTTATCCTTCTTTATAATGGAAGCATCTCCCTGTATTTTCCTTATCAGGTTCCTCAGCGTATCGCTTCTAGTAATACCCGCACTACTGGAGAATTCATCCAGGAATTTCACTTCCTGCTCATTCAGCCGGAAGGTGATTTTGTGGGTTCTATTTTCCTGGTTGTCCTTCATGGTTATGGGGCCGCTTGGTCCTTGCCAGGCTTTGTTTAACCCAAAGAGAAGGAGAAAAAAAACAGGATAAAATACGTAAAAAGCTATACTTTAGCGGTATACGTGAGTATGCGTATATGGAGGTGGAAGTTTATGCAGGTATATAACTACAGACTTGCAGCGTAATCAGGAATTGGTTGGAAATAAATTCATGAAAACTACAGAAATTCAAAAGCATGTTGCCTAAAATTCTTTTAAAACGAAAAAAAATGGTTAGATTAATGAATTCGAATCAAGTGTATTGGGGACTTTGGCCGTACCTTGGCACGAACTTCACATCAGATAAAAAGCAAAGCAATTTAAAATAAATATGAAACTTGAAATTTTATTCCCAATATTAATATTGAGTGCCGGATTTCTTTATTTTATTATTCCTCGAATTAGCAAGAAATACTTCGCTAGACCTTTACTATTTATGGAGATTAATCCAAATGAAGGAATTACTATGCAAAGGCGACATATTGCAAGAATTGAAAATTCAGAAATTAAATATGGGAACGATCCTGAAGCTGAAAGCTTATATGGTTTAGTATGGAAATTCGATTTGATAATTCGAAATAATTCAGAAAATGCGGCGTATAACATTAAAATGTTTCCGCAAAAAACGACGAAAGGTAAATTGACATTTAATTCTATTGTCAATGAGAATAAAACATTAGCTGCTCATCAGGAATTAGTTATACCTTTTGAATTTTATCAAGAGAAAGAGTCAAAACATAAAGATGTAGATAAATTGGATACAGTAGAGCCAGACTTCTTTGATGAGTTTAAAATCCTTCTAGATTATAAAAATGAAGGAAAAACAAGTTTCAATAGTATATTGGACGTCAAATCGAAACAGGTTTGTTTCAAAAAAATATCGCAAAAAAAAATAAAGAAAAACTGGTGTTAATAGTGGATGGCCGCAGGCCATTAGCTGCGGAGCACCACTCAAAGCACCGTACGCACGGCTCTCGTGTACAGGCTGGCTTACTTCCCTGCATGCCTAACGGAAAACCAGCTTGCCAATCGCTTGACTTCGGGATGTTACCCCACGCCTAAGGACTTTCTTGCGTTGGAACAGTCAACTTTTTGATCTATATTCATCATTCGAGGCACACATCGTGTAGACGGCCCCGCCAGATTCCTCTGACGGGGAGCGCCACACACCTCCAAGGTGCGACAAGAAGTCGCTTAGATAACTGTTTAACGGTCGATGAACGATTAAACCTTGTGCTCCATCAATAGGATGTGTGCATTTCTGATAGCGAAATTGTGCGAAGTCCAGGAATAAAGAAGTGAAAAACTCCCCATATGCTAGTTTTACCACCCATTTACTTGAAGCCAGAACTGGTTTGAGGCACACTAGCGTCTTGCTGGGAAATAACTTCACCAAACTACAGAGATTTATACGCTTGTTGCCATAAAATCCTTCAAAAACATTAAAAAAGTGTTAGATTAAGGTATTATTGTAAGGCAAATAAAGTGCACGGTGCACTTTATTGCTACGTTGGGGGCATTTACCAGAACCAAAAATGGGAATAAAAAAACCTAAATTAAATGAAGGAGAAACTGCAACATATTCTGCAAATCCCTATTACGATCAAGTTTTATTATTTGCTGATACCAAAGTTCCAACTTCTCAAGATAAATATAAGCTAATAGATGCTGATAAACAGTTGTACGAAAAATTAAGCAAACCAAATGTCGACAACTTTAGAGAGGAAATTCGTAAACGTCTTACAAAAAATCCAAAACCATGGTGGCCATTTGTAGGCAAATTATATGTTGATATAAATATAGGAGGGCCAAAAAATTATATAGAATTTAAAGATCTCGATAACTATTTGAAAACTGTTTTTGATGCAATAAAAGGGATTGTAATTAAAGATGATCATCAAATTGTACGAGTAACAATAGACAAACAAGAGAATCAATTCACCAGTGGATTCACCATTGCAATTCATGAAGTACAGCAGGAAGCAAACGCCTATATATACGGACAAGATGTCCATAATTGGGAGAACGACCGCCAACTAAAAATAAGTAGAGGTGGAATCTGTAGTATGGATGCATATTAGAAAAATCGTCCCCTAATGAGTAGCCCGACCTGATCCAATTGACTCAGGTTGGGGCTCTTACACGGCCGAGGCGCGACTAGAAGTCGCTTAGATAACTGTATAACGTTCAAAGTTCGATTAAACTTTGTGTTCCATCAATTGGATACGTGCATTTTCTGGTAACGGAATTGTGCGAAGCTATCCTGACAATATAGCCCGTAACAGGATTCTGTGAAGTTTACCTGTTGCGCACCAATGTTAGGTGCAGGGGAGTTTGGCTCGATGGGTATGATCAACATATGTGACCTGCTGATAAATGTCGTGACGTGTAGTGTAGACAGCGAAAGACGTTGGCATGCTGATCAAAACGGTCTAGTAAGCAGGCTTTTCGGTTTCTGCTACATGGATTTCGATTCCCCAGGCAAAGAGGTAGGACCTAACCCCTTCCGTTATCTAAGTGGAACTTGGTAATCCCGCAAGCCTTCCCAGGATTCCGGGATTAGCCTACTGCAAAGCAGGCCAAAGGGGATGCGGGTAAAGGAAAGACGGAGGAAGCAAATGAAGACATTCAATGTGGTGGATAGGCCCGCTTCCGTCATGGTACTCTTTTACGAGAAACTTTCAGTAAGACTTCAATGAGGAAAACGCAAATGAATCCGACAAATGCCGGATGTGCATCCTACGGACACCGATAGACATCTGCATGGGCTACCGAAATACTTCGGCACAGGTTTTCACCTGCTGGAATAATATGGTATCTTCGATACCTGATGCTCCTGCTGGGCCGGCACATTATTGTATGAAATTATAGGCGCGCAAACGAGACACAGATACCAAAGCTACGATTCAATTTACCGTGTGTGACCAATAAAAGTTGATAGTACGAAAAAAAGCCAAGCGCTTCTAATTAGTCTACTCATCTTCATCGTGTTCAATACCTCCTCCTTTCCATTCGCCAGTACCTACCCATATCTCATAGTGCATTAACCATTCACAGGCCCAAGGGATTAGACTTTTGACATAATACATCGAAGTATCCCACTCATTAGCCTTTGGATAATGCAGACAAAGCCGTTGTTCTTTATGGTTGTAAACATGGGGAAGCCTTGTTTTACCTTTAGCTAATGGCAATGGTTTAGGGGAGACAACATAAACGCCTGCTCCTCTGCCTCTTTTATAGTGTAAAAGAAGCTTGTAAGAGCCACTCAAAGGAGTAGGCTTAACCATTTGCGTCCAACGGATTTCATTATCACCATTTCGAGTGATTTTCGAGTTGGGAAAGTAAGACTTCAGCGCCCCTTCCTGTTGGAATAACGGTATGCGCTTACTGGTCTTTCTTTGCACCGAAATTTGTGTGTTTAGGGATTGATGTTCTGCCCACCGAGCCAATAGCACCTGTAACGCCTGCCATTTTCATTCCTCCGCTCTCACGTAGCAATAGTTGCTTGTCCCCATAGTTTGAAAAGGCTTTGGTTACTGCTTTCTCACCAAATGGGGTTTTTAAGGCTTCTATTACCCACTGAAGACCTCTGTCCTTTTGGTCGAATACATGTCTCACATCCGCTTGTACAGCCTCCAACCACTTGTAAAAGATGATCTTTTTTTGAGGAGTCTCTTCCCATTTATCCGCAAAATTTTCTTCTTCATTTACAGGATTCCCTATCCATTTGATCATTCTACCTGTTTTTGGATTAAACTTTTCTTGAATAAACAGATGCATACGGTTTATTACATTCAATAAAGCATCTAAAGTAGAAACCTCCTTCTGATAGGCCCTTGCGGCCAAAGTAGTTATGATAATTGAAATTGGTTTGTCCTCATCTCCATTGAACATAAGGTCACGATGTCTTTTAAGAATTTGTACTACTCGCTGTAGGGGCAACTTATCCTTTTGATATTGGGGAACCGGCTTTATCGATTCACTTAAAGTGATTCGTTTGCCTAAGTCTAATGAGGCCTGAACAGAGAACCACTTGCCATAACCAAAAGGATTGCATTTTAGCCATAGCTTATGATTATTTTCAAAATAGTAGTCATCCCTCTGTTTGTCTGTTATCCTAATGGCCAGTTCATTCAAATCAGTCAATTCAGCTGATAAAAATGCCTTTTCCAATATCATTTGATATCCTGTATCTACAACAGATGGCAAAATGTCCATGTGATAATTAGCTGAGTTCGCATACACGAGCGTCCAACACCTACGCCCCTCTTCTTTCAACATTTTACGGTACAGCTCATTTTCTTTTAGCTGATCCCCAACTTTTTGCTTCAAGTTGTATTGTGTCCATGATGGCTGCTTACCTGTTAGTTTGCACACTAGATCTATATCAAGATCGTCATTCTCGTTTACGGGCTTTACCATCGTTCCAAGCAAAAACGATCCTTGTGGAAGTATCTCTGGTTTATAAGGTGCCAGTGTAGAACCTTCTTTTGAGAGTTGATTACCTACCGCTTGATAGCTTTTTACCGCTGCATCATATTGGCCTTCACTAATATCCAGGGATTGCCCAAGCTCCTCTAAGAGCTCGCTAAACTGCTTTTTTTGATCTGTTGTTAACATACTTTTTATTCAATTATTAATGTCTGAAAAAAACCTCCATTCTTCCTGTTTTGGTCATATAATATCATTGGCAGGTCTGCCTTAGGCATCCAAACCCTACCTAGTTCAATGGCTGTAGAAACCGGCATAGCAGGAAACACATGGATGGTAGCATCCTCTCCGTGCTGTGCTTTTATTTGGTCAAACGTCTTACGCGCTTGGCATCTAAAATCTTGTAGATGAAGGGGAGACTTCAAATAATCATTATTGGGGTTATCGTGGGTTATGGACCAGATATTGCATTTCTTGCCTAGCGTCCTCCTTATGCGATCATCGGTTATAGTAGCACTCAGCTCAAACTTGAGGGCAACAACTTTGCTATCTCCAGAAGCAGGCACAATTTGATGTACAACATCATGCTCGTGTTCCAACCACTTCCAGGTGTCAGGCTCTCTATGAAGTTGATAGACATCAGCGTCATAAAGGTCGCTCAACAAAGAACCAAGCTTAATGAGCAAGGGCTGTGGAGCCAGGCCGAAGATGGAGAAGTGTTGGGTTTCGTGCTTCCCCTTTAAATACTGAACTTCTGATTTAAAGCGAGCCAGCAAGTTTTCCTCCTCTGCTCGCCAATAACTTACACTATGATCTTCTAACGCGGCCTGCAAACCTATTTCCAATGGTCGGGGCATTGACGGATAGTAACTTGGTAGTATAGCCTCTGTGGCACTATGAAATTGTAGAGGAGAAGCGTGTTGTCCAATACGCGCACCAAAAAGTAGTACATGACTTCTCATATTAGGAACAATTCCTGTGAGAAGCTCTATTCGCTCTTCATGAGCCTTTTTCATCGCTATAAGGCGATCCGCTGAATATTCTTTCTCCTTAGACTTGTCGTCAAACGTGCGGTGGCATTCATCGCATACCAACATAAGGTTCGAAAAATCCTTCGCCAGCAATGGAGACTTCACTTTATCATATCTAGGACCGCCCTCTGAAAAAGCGTAAATGTGAGCGATGTATGATTTGTCCATTTGATTCATAGTGGCATTATGCACCCACAACGGGGTGTTGCAATTTTTGAACTGACATCGACCGCCAGAAGCCCTCCATAGGTTTGTTTTTACTTTGGTTGGTATGCTTGGGCGTTTGTCTTTCTTCATCATCTTATTTCATTCGAAACATTCAGTTATCACTGAAGTCCTTAAATATGGCTCCGGCACTATACTGGAGCCACCTGCCATCATCGTGTTACACCGGCAATAGCGGCAATACCAACAACCACCAGCATGATAGCTACTGCACTTGCAAACCGGTCTGCATTTTTGCCTTTGGCTTTTTTGCATTTGTCTTTCTTGCGCACCCTCACGGCGTTTCGATCTTTAGAGTATTTATTAACAGAATGATTCAAGATTTATATTCTTTAAACATCCGCATTAATCTCCGCCTGACAGCTTTGTAGGAAAGATACCCTTTTAAGCGGTATCTATTTCTCTTTCTTGACTCCCTTAAAAGGTTTCGGACTGGATGTCTTCACATCCATAAATTGCCCTGTAATTGAGTCTCTCTTTGTCCAGAGACCAGTTTTAGGGTTCTGTACTTGTGAGCGTTTTCTTACTGCTCCTTTGCGAGTATTGTCGCCAGTTGGTTTGTTTACAGCCATCGATTTTGTACTTTAGACGTTATATAATTGTATGCTACTGGCAGGAAGAAAATTGCCATGAATGCGGCAATTTTTTTTTATTGAATAGCATATCATTTTAAGCGCACGAATTGAAACGACTTGAAATTACATCTGATTACAGTAATGTTGACTGGGATGAAGTCATTCCAGTACTGATGTCGTATGCTTATGTCTTAGTTGGGGCAAGCAACCAAAGGATGGCCAGGTCTAGAGAAGAACTGGCTTACGATTTTGCAGTTGATGCAATCACCAAATATTTAGACGAACCAGAAAAATTTGACCCCTCGCGGAACCCTGATTTAATTAAATATCTGAAATATAACATACTACGTCAGTTAATTTCTAACGCTAAGAAAAAAGCATCAAATGTTAATGAGGTCGTTCAAGGCGATGATGAGAGCGAGAAGTTTGATTCAGAAATTGTTGATGATTTGTTTGCCGAGGAGTTTGAACTGGATGAGGCTATAGATGTAGCTTCAGTCGTTGTGAAAATTGAGCAAGAAATAGAAGATGATGAGGAGTTATACGAAATTTTTGTTGGGCGTTATTGCTATGAGTCAAAGAGAGGAGAAATCTGCAAAGATTTGAAGATTTCCACAGATGAATATGATAATAGAATTCGCAGACTGAGGCGACTGTCTAGAAAGATATTAGACTCAGTTAAATAGATAATTATGGCAAAGAAAAAGAACTACAATGGCTATAAGTTGCTACTTCATGATTATGCAGAAGCAGTCAGCTCAAATCATGAGGTCGCGACTGATTTTCTAACAAGCGAAGGTGTTGATGTCAGTAAATATGTTACCGCTGGTATTAAGAGCATTCGTAAAGCAGAGTTTTTGAAAAAAGCTCAAGCAAATAAGGAAAAAGACGAAAGTTTAATGGAAAAAGCCCTTGTATTGCTTAAACAAAAGATAGAAGAAAACTTAACCAAATCAGGTGAAGTATTAATCGGACTGTTAAGGCAAAACGCCCCAAATGTTCAATTTAGAAGCCTTGACAATTTAGATGATGATGAAATTCGCGAGATATTAACAGATGTCGATCTTGCCAAACTTATGGAAAAACTAGAAGAAAATAATGACGATTAATGGGGCTTTCAAAAGGGGCTAGGGTAGCACAACAAATGTTAGGAGATTGCGGGATTGATGATCCAACAGAAATACCAATTGAGTTGATTGTTTCAGGAAGGGGAGCCACATTACGGTATGAACCACTTAAAAACTCAGATGGTAGAATTGTATTCGGTGAAAAAAAGAGTATCATTTCTGTGAACTCAAACTTACTGTTTGAAGGAAGAAGAAGATTTGCTACCGCTCATGAATTGGGGCATTATGAAATGCACCGTGATTCTTTTGAGGTGCATAACGAAAATGAGAGCACCTTAAGCTGGTTTGATGATAAAGTAAATCGTTCAAAGAAAGGAATTCAAGAGGCTGAGGCTAACCAGTTTGCATCTGAGCTGCTAATGCCATCCAAGGTTTTCTTGGAGGAATGCTCTAGTTATCGTTTCAGTCCCGATTTGGTTAGGCACCTTTCAGATAGATTTCAGACGAGCAGAACATCAACGGTTTTTAAATACATGGAGCTTGGTTCTCATCCAATTTGTGTGTTTTACTGCTTCAATAATAAGCTCAGGTATTGGAAAAAATCAGATGAGTTTAAAAACTTTATAGTAGATCGCATCAATCTATCGCCACCAGAAGACTCAGTGGCAGCGGAATATTTTAATGAGGGCAAGATTTACTCTAAAAGTCAATCCAAGCAGCAGATATGGAAATCAACCTGGTTCGATTTGAAAGAATGGGAAGATGATATGAACTACAATTTCTATGAATATTGTATCGTTACCCCAAGGCATAATACGGTAATATCTGTCGTATGGGAAGAGATGTAAATTGTAAATACTGGCCACAGTCGAGTAAATATTTGGAAATCACACCCTTAAACTGAACTGAACCTAAACCTATCACAGAAAGCTTCGACAAGCCCAGTGAACCGTCGTATCCCGTTTGACTGGACAGGGTCCTGCTGAGGCGGGACAATTTATGAACCTCTCAATTGTTCAGGTACTTAATTTTTTTTTAGCAGAATTCACGAATGCTAGCGCATTTCATACGGCTCTAATTATGCCGTCGGTTAATAGTCCATTATGTGAGACTAATTTGTATCCCACCAGCTGGATATACCGGACTAAACTGATCCCCCAATCCAGAAACTAAAAAAATAGCGAAAAAGTAACTGTCAATCCGGCAGATGCTGACCCCTTGTTTTGAATAATCCGGAGCATACTGACCCCTTAGGGTCGACAATCCGGAGTATGCTGACCCCCTAAATGGATTTTGGTTAATTAGCGGTTTTACCAAATCGTTAATCCGTACTTCAGATGGCTGGAAAACCAAAACCCATGAGTCAGATCAAACAGCGTCTTCGACTAAACGGGCAGGCCCCAGAGATGCTTTGACCTGAACTATCTTCCGTTGGAACGGTAAACTTTTTGGTCTATCTTCACCATTCAAGTCATACGCCTGGGCTTGGGTGCAGCAGGCAATTCCCGGTTAAAATATTTTTAGTACATTTAAGAATGTTTGCGAAAAACGGCAAGAAAAAAAGCTCCGGAAGTGCTCGCCGCCCACATGCTTCGAAGGGTCGTTCAAATTCAAAACCTAATTAGGTATTCTCAACATCCCAATAAAGAGTAAATCAATGAGTACCATCACTTTGATTAGCACCGTTCACGAGGAAATGGGGAAATGTAATGCTGATGAACTGTGTGCTATTTTGGAGAAACTTCGTCCTGAAATTGTGTTTTTAGAAGCTCTTGAAAAAACTTATTCAAACTATGATAAGGTTCGTTTTACCGCATTTGGAGAATATCATCAAAAGCTCGAGTTAAAAGCTATTCAGAAATACAGCCATAGCTCCTCGTTTGAATATGTTCCTGTGCTTGACCATGGACTATCTGATTCATTTGAAAAGAAAAAAGACCTCGTTTGCAGGAATAATCAGCACCAAAAGATGGTACATAATTTTAATTTGTTAGCCAAGGAGCAAGGCTTTTTATTTCTCAATAGTGCAAAAAGTATAGATTTACAAGCGGAAATGCGAAGGTTTGAATACCGTCTATTGCTTGAAAACAAGCTAAATGACGTTGTTGACGATGATATTGATGCTTATGAGCATTCGATGATGCGAAATATTTATTCGTATTGCAGAAAAAACCAATTTGATAAGGCTGTCTTTTTGTGTGGTGTGGCGCACAGGCGTTCAATTATTAAAAAGATTGAAAGCTATAGCAGCAACAAAAAAATAGATCTTAATTGGGTAATTTACGGGAATTAAAATGTCTGAAAACGACTTGCATTCAGGTTTGGCAGCAAACAGGTTGACTACCGCCCTATTCATAATCTACGGAATTGCCCTGGTCTGGATTATGCTTTTAAAGTTAGGAGTGCAATTCTCCTATATGGAAAATAGAAATACCAACTTCATTCCGTTTAATGAACCGGTAATCCTTACCAGCGAAAACTTTTTGAACGTACTGATTTTTATGCCGCTTGGCATCTATGCCGGCGCCCTATTCACCAAATGGATTTTCGGTAAAAAATTCTTCTTCCTTTTCCTGCTTAGTTTGTTGGTTGAGGGACTTCAATACCTATTGAGGATTGGGGCTTTTGATGTAACCGATCTAATGACCAATACTTTAGGCGGACTAATTGGGCTACTGGCTTTTTCAGGACTGGAAAGAGCATTCCAAAATGGAATTAGGGCACAAAAGTTCATCAACTTCCTTGCTGTCCCGGCAACAGCTCTGTTAATTTTATTTTTGGTTTTACTGAAAATGAACCTGCTTCCGGTGAGGTATCAGTAATGCAGCTAGGTGTGATGTGGCACCTCTACGATCTCATGGCCTCAGTATATGGCACTACATGCACCCTCTTCACACTCCTGTGTTCGGGCCGGTTCATCAGTACACACACCATAGTATAGGTTACTTCCCTGCATGCCTCACTGCAAACCAGCCCCGCTTTGGCGGGACGGGCTTTGCCACTTGCTTTGCTTGGGGTAACAGCCTGTCCTGAAATTCATCGGGAACTCCCGCACATGTGGACTTTCACCCGTTGGAATAGTGAATTTTTTGACCTATATTCACCATTCAAGAAACTTTAATCAAAATATTTCAGTAAAGGTGTCCAATTTTACCCGAAATGTCTGAACCAGAATTGAACATGTAAAAATCTATGAAACTGTATCCATATGTAATGTTAACGTGCTTAGCGTTTATACTGCATTTACCAAGAAATTACTGTTTTGACCAAGGAAGTATCAACTTAGTTTTAGACAGTATAGAGGTGGTATTATTTGGTGAAGTTATTGACGTTTCTGATTTGAATATTGAAAATAGATATAAGATCGTTACAGTAGTTGATGGTGATGACCCTAATTTTATGGCTCAATTAAAAGAAATAGGTAAGGCTATAGATAAGATTGGTAGCCATAATCCATATACTTTTATGATTTATGTCCGGGGGGATAATATTGATCCTGCTAGTTACGGCATCGGAGATAAGGGGTTGTTTTTTAAATATCCGCTATTATATGATTCCCAAGATGCTTTCCGGAAAGCTAATCCTACTGTTTCCAAATTGGACGGCTATAGTGTTTTTCTCTTAGATTCTGATTCTAAAATATTATTGAAAAATTATTCATTTAGTGATGAATTTGTTAGTACAGTGATTGAACATTCTCAAAATCATCCCAAATTTATTGATTCGCCACTTCCAAGGCCCAAGCCCCTGTGAGATGCAAACTAATTTTTTGCATAGATCCCAATGGTAAAAAAAGTCGGTAAGTTCCTCAGTACAGGTACCACAGTCTGGGTTATAGTATTTCCTGAGCCTTCTGGCGGTCCCCTTCCTTTCAGCCTGGCTCCTCACTAAAAAAAATACAGGTTTTATTAAACGTTCTGAACTCTCCCGGCAAAGCCCCGGAGCGGCGGGACTGGCTTTCCACTTACTTTGTTTCGGATAACGACCTTCGTGCGCAAGCCCATTTCACTCGTTGAAACAGTCAACTTTTTGACCTATATTCACAATCCAAGGTTCACACATCCAACATAAGTCGTGGCATACTAACAAAGCGTTAAAGGAAGGCGGTTAATTGACAGATATAAAGTGGTTATTTGGCACTTAAACAGAATTTTTGGTCAAATAAGTTCGAAATGGATTCAATAACATTCCCGGTACCAACAAAATAAATAACGAAACAGATGAACCAATATTCAGAAAATGAAAAACTGAATCTGTTCAAAAGCCTCTTCAAAGGTAGGGAAGATGTCTTTGCCATACGTTGGGAAAAAGCTGCCCAATCCGCTGGTGGAAGGATTAAAAGCGGATACATGCCTGCATATCAATATGACCCCTACATGTATAGGCTCCATAAAATGAAGGGGGGATCCTTCAAAGACTATAAAGACAAAACCTACCGTCCACTTACTGATCAGCAACTTCTAAAGCATTTCAATGGGAAACAATTAATCGGTATTTATCCATTGCTACAGAACAATACATCCTGGTTCATTGCTGCAGATTTTGATAAAGAGAAATGGGCAGAGGAATGCCGTGAATTTCTCAATATTTGCAAAGAACATGCTATTCCGGCTTATCTGGAACGATCCCGTTCCGGTAAAGGAGGTCACGTCTGGATATTTTTCGACAAGCCCTATCCTGCCATTAAAAGTCGTAAAATTTTAATCTCTCTTTTGGAACAGGCAGGTATCTTCTCTGTTTTTGACAAAAGTTCCAGCTTCGACAGACTTTTCCCCAATCAGGATTTCCTTACGGGAGAAAAGTTAGGCAATTTGATTGCATTGCCACTATATAAACCGACCATGGAAGAAGGTAACAGTTGTTTTGTAGATGAACAATTTAACCCATATCAGGATCAATGGGAATTTTTGTCGTCAATCCAGAGGGTGACTGTATCTCATCTTGATACGATCTTTCATTCACTCCACCCGAAGAACGATCAGGTTCCAAACAACGTCAATTCAGGTAAGCTGCATATACAACTCAACAATTTAATTCACCTTAATCGGTCAGGTATGACACCCAAACTGATCAATTTTCTAAAAGAGGAATTAAATTTTGCCAATTCGGAATATTTCATTAAAAAGAAAAGTGGCAGAAACACATGGGGAACCGAGCGGTATTTCCGGTTTGTAGAGGAAACAACGCATGAGATAATTCTTCCGAGAGGATTTATAGGTAGATTGATCCGGTACTGCAAACAGCAAAACATTGATTTCGAATTTCAGGATGAACGGAAGAAGCAGGATCCTGTTTTATTCACAACAAATTTCAGTCTAAAGTCACACCAGAAATCCGCAATAGAAGTTACCTCCCGCAAAGAATTTGGTGTCATTACCGCACCTCCGGGTTCCGGTAAAACAGTAATCGGCCTAAAGATCATTGCTGAAAAACAGCAACCTGCTCTAATTATTGTGCATCGTAAACAGCTTTTGGAACAATGGGTTGAACGGATTCAGGGTTTTCTGGGCATACCGAAAAACGAGATTGGTAGGATAGGACAAGGAAATGCCAAAACCGGAAAAGCGATTACGGTAGCAATGATCCAGAGTTTGGGTAAGTATCTTGACAAACAGGAAACAAATGAATTTGCCCTGTCTTTCGGGATTATTATCGTTGATGAATGCCACCATATCCCAGCAGAAACATTCCGAAATACCATTTCAAACTTTCCGTCTTACTACCAATATGGGTTAACGGCAACTCCTTTTCGGAAAGGAAATGATGGCAAAATAATTTTTACCCATTTGGGCGACATCATTGCAGACATTAGACCGCAGGAAATTGAACAATACAAGCAGGCAAGGATAATCGTAAGAGAAACGGCTTTAGATATTCCCTTCAATTCAAAAACAGACCCGTTCGAAAACTTATCAAAGGTATTGGTTCACGATTCTGCCAGAAACAAGTTAATTCTTGGGGACATTACTACCGAACTGGATAAAGGAAGAAAGGTTGTTATCATTACAGAAAGAAAAGAGCATATTAATGCGCTTTATCAGTTTCTGAAACAGTCTTTTGAAGTGGTAACACTTTCTGGGGATGATTCGGAAAGCAACCGTAAAGCAAAATGGCAAATACTAAACAGCGGAAATTACCAGGCACTAATCACAACCGGACAGTTTTTCGGAGAAGGAACTGACTTGCAAAATGCTTCCTGTCTTTTCCTTGTTTATCCATTCTCTTTTAAAGGTAAACTGATTCAATATATTGGTCGTGTTCAGCGATCTGAAATCAGTCCGGTTATTTATGATTACAGAGATCATAAAATTGAATACCTGAACCGGTTATTCCTGAAAAGGAATACCTATTACCGACAGCTTAATCGGCAGGCCACCCTGTTTGATGACACAGAGATTGCCGGGACCTCCTTCGGGGAAACATTTACAGTTGACAAAAAGATCAAGTTGCTTATTGACCAATTGGATTTTCGTTATGGTGCAATTGCTTTCCGGTATCGAGTTTCTGAGATGAAGACGGAAGTGGAGTTTGAGATAGAAAATGAGGAGGTAAGGCCTGAATTTGATGTTTTAAAGCCATACTTCTCCAAAGTATTAAAGTCAAAATACGTGGAAGCTGAAGTTTTTGCGGAGTTTGAAAATAACTTGTTGGTTTCACAAAAAGCGAGTTCGACTAGTCTGGAAAGTATCAACCGGGAGATCATTGAAAGCGTAAAATTCCGATTTATTGAACAGGGAATTCTGGGTAAGCAATATGTTCCAGGTATGGAAGAAAATTTACTCGGGCTAGACAAGATACAGGAAGGACAAAATGGTAAACCGTTCTATGGATCAGAAGAACAGTTGCTAAGTGATCTTTTGAAAAATGAGAAAGTGAGGCATTACAGGCAACTACGGTATCTGGCATCCAGGCATGACGGTACTACATTAAAACTCAGGTTTGTCTTAAATCCATTCTCATTCGTGTTCCTTCTTTCCGGCACAGAACAATATCATGTTGTTTTAGAAACACTGGACTCCGAAGAAGCAACTTATATCTGGCATGTTGAGAAAAACAGGCAACTGCTCCCACAAAAGCTACGAACAATTGACAAGGATCTGAATATTATCCGAAACAAAGGCAGACAAGTGTTTCTGGAAAAGCAACCGGAAAATTTCAGCCGAATCTTCCATGACTATACGGACGAAAGAAAAGGATTTGTCA
Organism: Cyclobacterium sp. SYSU L10401; assembly: GCF_010993705.1. GTDB lineage: Bacteria > Bacteroidota > Bacteroidia > Cytophagales > Cyclobacteriaceae > Cyclobacterium. The sequence continues at coordinate 105,037 of NZ_WOFO01000005.1, forward strand.
TTTGGAAAGATAACTTAGAAGAAAGATTATTTTGAAACCGAGGGGACAAAAAATCGGCTTCCAAATCGTCATTATCCTCTGAACTGAACGAATAAAAAGAGACTGTTTAAAGATTGAATCACTCTCTTACAGAAGACGGGAATTCCAATCCCAAATCTTGGAACAATTTCCGCACCTTAAACCTCCAACTGATCCTGGCTTCTTGCCAGGACTTGCTCCCCTCAATGATATCAATTCTGTCGTTGGAATGGAAGGGCTTGTTTTTTGAATATTTCCTTTTGTCAAATTCCAATAATAGCTCAGGCCTGGTTAGTGGGCTGATTTCATTGTCCAGGTCAAATATATTCCGGTGTTGAGGTTTATTGTACTTCTCTGATTTTATTTGAAGTAAACTGAATAGTTCTCCAAGAGGGATTTCATCGGTAATGTAATCCAGATCATAAGTATCCTTTTTGGCGAAACGGTTGGAGGCACTCATCAACTTTAGCAGTCCGATGTCCTGTTTGGATAAAATTCTCATTCCATCAAATTCATCAGGTTCGGTTAGGTATTGGATGTTTTGAAGAAATTCTATTTTTATGATAGTTTCTGATTTGGTAATAAATAGTCTTAAAAAAATGAACTGTCCATCCAATTCCGTGTTGATCTTGTTTACTATAATATTCTTTGAGCCGTATATGCCAGCTACTTCTGTTATTATTTTTTCAAAGCCCTCATTCCCGATAATGTTGCTTGATACCAGGTCTATGTCATAAGATACCCGATGGTTGTACAAAAGTGCCAGGTTGGTTCCCCCAGCCAGCATAAAGCTGTTAAGGGATGGGAGTTGCTGTAGTTCTTTGATTGTTGAAACCAATAAAGGGTCAACAGCTTTCATTGTTTAAAACGAAAGAAAATATCCACATCATATCTGTGGGCAACCATCCTGCAGACCTCATTGCTTATTCTTTCTTTTGTGGTCTTGAGATGTTTTAGGATCTGCTTTCTGGAATAAAGGTTTTCCAGAGTGACAATATCTGTATCAAAAGTTTCCGGAGTAGTTGCAAAGAGGGCACGGGGAATAATAATATCCTTGTCCCTTTCAAAGTCAAGCGCACTATGATCCATATCCCAAAATAGATGTTTGGGGAAGACTTTGGCTATGTTGATTTTTTCCTTCACAGTACAAAGTTAACGATATTTTATAAAAAAAGATGCGTAACCGAGCGGTGGTGTTTGTCGTCGACCCTCTGGTAATTTTACTTTTTCTTACGATTGTAAGTCGGTCCGGAGTAATTTAATCATTCATTTTGTCACGCCGACTTCACCCTTCTGCTAATCTTATTCAACAGGTCAAGTTTATTATTACTTCCAGCCTTTTTGAAAATATTCTGTATGTGCTTGTTGACGGTCCTTTCGGAGATATTCATCGTATCGCCGATTTCCTTGTAAATGTAGCCATCCCTGACCAATTGGCAGATCTCCGTTTCCCTTTTGGTAAGTCCCAAATTCTTACACCGGATGGCGAAAATTTCCTCTTCATTTTTGGTTTGGATCAGGTCCAGTGTTTCCAGATCCTTGCGGTTTTCCTCTATCATGTTCCGGAAAAAAAGAAAGGTGATGATCAGGAATCCGCCGTTGGTAAAGAGCACCTCTGTAAGTTGGGTTACCTGCAAGTAGGCCAATAAGGGCATCAGGGCCCAGGGGGCTACGGCAATGTAGGATAAAATGGCATCGAAAGAGGCTTTTCTATTTTTATATCGCTGCCGAATGCCCCATAGGATGTTGTATACCATGTAAAACGCATAGGCAAACGGAATAATCATTCCCACATAGATGACCGTCATCAAATCCAACCCAAGGGGATAGAGTATGCAGAAGAAAATGATAAAGGGCAAAATCAGGAAGATCAGCACGCCATATTTGGCATGAAATTCCAGATGGGTGATGTTGTAGGACTGGTAAAAATAATAGGGAAAATAGGCGCCCATGGAAAAACCGGCCCCATAGGCCAGGATGTATTGAAATACTACCGACAGGGGAAGGTTTTCGTCGGGAAAGAGACCTCCGGCAATATTATAAATGATCAGTAAGAATAGCAGGATCAGGTAATATTTTCTCTTTTTCTCTTTGGGCTTTTGCAGGTAAAAGACCAGTTGGTGGGAAAACATTAACGTTTCCAGAATTACAAACAGAAGGGTTACAATATGTATTTCAGTATTGAGAACGGTCATGGCGTTCAGGCAGTTTTTAGAAAATAGAACGGAAACCCAAACCGCTCTGAAACGGTATAAATCTCCATGCCGTGTTTTTGGTACCAGGGCAGGTTTCGCTGGGTAGAGGTTTCTAGGTAGACCGGCCGGTCGAGCGTCCTGGAGTAATCCAATACATGCTTCAGCACAGCCGTCCCAAAGCCATTCCCTTGCCGCTCCGGATTTACACCAATAAACCAGAGGTAGGTAAACGGTTCGCTGGGGTAATGCTTTTTGATAAAGGATTCCCTGGCCAAGGCCTTGGGAATGTTGCCCAGGCCGATAGTTTTAAGTATCAACTGTATATCCAGATAGGTGCTTTTCCAGGAGAACTTTTTCCGATCCTGAAACTGGATCATGGCGCAAGCATCGCCATCATCCGAAATAAATACCTCACCGGTATCCATGCAGTTGTCAAAGGAATACTCCATCAAATAGCGGATCTTTTTCTCTTGCTTCCCGGCAATGTAGTTGACGCTCTTGTTTTTTTTGAATGCTTCCAGCAGGATGGTTACCACTTTCTCCCGATCATTTTGGGTTGCTCTTCTCATAATTTTAATTTTTAAATCCGAGTTGCGAGGATTTTCCTCCCCTCCTCCCCCACAAATCCGTATGGAAAAAGGAGGGGCAAGTTCGTTTTTGGCAGAAAAAAACCGGGAGGTTTTTTGTCGGTCAAAGACACAACTTGCAAGGACCGCGCACAGCGGGTTTTAGGGTTAATTCAAAGTGCGTTTTTGGACGTTCTTTCATCCTACAGAGATGTAAATAAGAACGGTTTTACTATAGTATACTAAATGAATAATCCTATTTTTACCAACTAATATAAATTTATATCTAAATAAAAGCAAATATATTTAACTATTTTTTCATATATACGGATGCAGGAATAGCTATAAATCCGGCTATTTGAATAGCCGCATACAGGAAAATACAGCTACCGATAGCATTTGAAGCAACCATCTGACAGGTCCAGTGGATCGCTATGCTTATTGAATATTGGTATATCCGTATAAATTGCTAATCAGATAACTATATATCTACATATAGAACTATTTGCTTTGGAAAGCTAGCAAAGGCTGTCCACTTTTAAGACCCCCGTCTACGTTAAGCCAGGACCCGGCCAGGAAAGGCTGCTGTTAAAAGAAAAAGCACCCATTTAGGAAAGCAGGCAAATTTTCTTCAAAATTTACCAGGCTGCGTTATCTTTTTGGACCATGATTTTTCCTACTCATCCAGTACTCATTTAGGTCCTTAAACGAACCAATGATCCCGGAACAATCCTGGCTTTGGGGAAGGGATTGCGTCAATTTCTCCGTTGCTGCCCTTCCCGCCTGATCCCTGTCCAGAAACAGATTTACCTGCCGGTATTTCTGTATTTCAGGCATGGCCGATTTTAAACTGGACAGGGAGTTAAGCACCATAAAATCCATTCGGTACCGTTCCGCCTTCCTCATTTCCACATAACTCATCAGGTCGAATATGCCCTCGAACAGGCAGAGATCGGCTGCATTGTTCCGGTAATGCGAAACCCCCTGAGCGGTGCAGCCCTTCCAGTATTTGTTCCGTATTGACCAGCCATTTTCATTTTCGTTGCCCAACCCAAAATACCTTTTGTTCCCAATGCGGTAGTATACCTCCCGGCAGAAGTCGCTTGCCGCCTCCAATGATATGCCCCTGGAGTGCAGGTAATCCGTAATGGCACGATTGTTTCCAAGAGGCTTGGTTTTAATGATGGTAATCCCAGGTGGTTCCTTTTCGGAAGGCTTCGCGTTGGATAGAATTGGCGGGTGAAGAAAAAAAGAGGATCCGCTTATGGTGGCGATTTCCTGGATGGCCTCCGAAATGGTAAAATTTGGGTTCATTTTCAAAACCAGGTCAATCAGGGTGCCACCAGCATTCCCATCGCCGAAATCTACCCAGAGATTCTTGATGGGGTGAACTTTAAATGAAGGCGTCTTTTCCTCCCGGTAAGGAGACAAGTAAAAACAGTAGCCTGCTTTTACTTTGCTTGGTTTTATTCCCAGTTGATCCAGATAAGTTACTATGGATATCTTATTGGCTTCTTTGGCATTCATGGTCTTAAAGTTTAATTTTTTTAAAAACCACCTACTACACCTACTACCTTACTACATTTCGCTGTTTATAAATTGATATTCAGTCATTTATGACTATTAGAAATTAAAAGGCATCTTACTACAAAAATCCTTTTTGTAGTAGGTTGTAGTAACTTGATATATTTTATCCTACTACACTTTATTTAATTGATTATCAATTGTTTAAATGTTATTTGTAGTAAGTAGTAGGTTGATTATGTTTAATGTAATACCCCTTTTCGGGGAAGGTTTGGGCTTCGCTTCTCCGCACCTGGGTCTGAATGTGGCCGAGCAGTTTCAGGGCCTTGCCGATTTCTACCGGGCTGATCCTTAGGTTTCCGGAAAGGTTCAAGGTCAGCTGGTGACAAATCTCAGTGGCCGTCATGAATTTGTCATGGTCCTCTTTGGTACCAGGGGAAAAGAACTTCTGCACCAGTTCCACTTCGGGCGAAATGGTTTTGTACTGATTGTTCATCAGTTCATTTTCCTGGATTTCAGCAGCCGTCATCTCGTATTGGAAATCCGACTGAAACAACTGATAGGCTTGAGCCCAAACCCGGTCGATATCGATATCTGTTTTATAGTCCCAGTTGATCGCCCTTACCGTAAAGCAGAGCCAGCGTACACTACCCGTCACATCGGTCAGGAACTCGGCCTTATTGGTGGATCCCCAGATGGATGCCCTTCTAGGTTCCATTTTGGGTTTTTTATCATAAGGGTGCCGGACCTTGACATGCGATTTGCTCATCAAGGTTTTCTGTGCGTTGATCTCGGTTTTGGAAAGGGTGGAAAGTTCGTCCTGGATAATCCCGAAATTCTGGCTCAAAGCGATCAGGCTGTCCTTGTCCACAGAGATATTTTCTGCATGGTATGCCATTAAGTGATTCGGTATCAGAAAACGGGTCAGAGTAGTCTTGCCGCTGTTCTGTTGCTCTTGGACAAAGATCAGGGCCTGCTTATTAAAGAAGTCATCCCGTAAGCAACAAGCCACACAGCGGACCAACCATTTTTTGAACTGCAGCTCGAAGCGCTGCTGACCAAATACCTGGACATAGCCGCTGAATTTTTGGATATAGTCTCCATGGAGGGTTTGATCCCATTTGTTCCGGACCTGTTTAAAATACTCCACAAAAGGGTTGGTTTTGGGAATAAAGTCCGAACAAAGGAAGGTGTTGATTTCACCTACAGACGTGCGGTACCCGGCTTGCCGGCATTCTATGTAAAGGGTATTGGGATTGACTGGGCTGTAGCTGTTCCCTTCTTTCTCTCTGGCAAAGACTTCGTTTAGTACCAGGTTATTCTTAAAGTCGTATTTTGACATCAGGAATTTAATCATCCGGATGGTCGGGCTGGAAGATTTCTCATCTATCTTCCTGATAGGGTTTTCCTCGTCCATTATTCTGTAGGTTTTGGGTTGGTAAATCCACACAGAAATGGTATATTTGACTCATTCAAAGAGGGATACCATTTCCTACATGAAATTATAGCAAGCGGATCGGGCATGATCCGCTTTTATTTTTTCCGGCCATTTTTCTGGTGACCTGCATTGAGTATATCCGACTTTTTGAAATATACCCTGGTGTTGATCACCTGCTCTTTGAGGAAACCTTCCCTGCGCCAGTTATTGATGGTGGTACGGGAGCGGCCCAGCAGCTTCATGGCTTCGGGGATCTGTATCAGTTCGTCTTCCTGTACCGGTGGCTTCAGTTCGGGGATTATTCTGGCGGCCACTTCCTCGGCAATCTCCTGGATGAGTTGCCTTTTGTCGATGGGGGAAAAGATCAAGTCGTTCATATTCGGTTTGTGTTTGATTGATGGCCGAATATGGTCAGAAGTTGGCAGGGGTAGTTAGCTGGGGTAGTACCCCAACTTTTCAGAAACCGTCATAGCTGGCGATTATAGCTGATTTTTAAATGAAAAAATTCTGGGGTAGGTTTGGATCGGGGAATATTTGTTGGGGCTTTTCCTATTTAGGCATGAAAAAACTGGGTTACTTTGTGAAAATTAGAATGCCTGCGCCGTTAGGGCTTTGAGGCTATACTTCCCCACCAATGAAACAAAAAAAATGGCGTACAATACGAAGTTGTTTCGAGGTATTTTAGGGAGTATTGTTTAATTTAATGAGAAGTACCCTGGCTACTTCTCATTAAACCAACGGTGTTAATTACAATAAAATCCATAGGGACTTAGGGACCCAAACTTTGGGCTCGTCGATTTAGGCAATTTTTCTACATATTCCAAAAACTTCTCATACAGTTCCGGAGGAGGCTCCGATTCATGGATATTAACTGATGGGATGTAAGCAATGAAATATCCCCAGCAATCCGTGTTGAAAACATAGGCTTTTACTACTTCATTATTGAGGTCACCTGGTTTGATATATAACTTAGTTTTTACACCTACATATTTCAAATGAATTGGTACCGGGATTGGTGATAAATATAGTATATCATCGCCTCTAATAAATATTTCTCTTTCAACATCTTTTAAATCATGATTCAATTTATAATAATAATCTGCTATTTTACCTCCCTCATTTTGATTTTTTCCTACCAATGTTTGAGTAATCCCATTAGATCTTTCTTCATATCCGTATCTTACAACAAACTCGTTTTGTGCCTTTTCAAATAGATTTTTCGTTTTAAGTTTCCAAAACCCAACGTAAACATACCATAGTATTGGAGCTGTAACCGAGATCACCACCATAGATATTAGGAATTTTTTGACGCTAAATCTCATATCCACTACTACTTATTGTATTCATTTTCTTTTTCAGAATAGGATTGAGACTTCCAAATCCCATCAGATTTAAAGTCATTTCCAGATTCAACAACTCCACTAAAAACCTGTATTCCTGTATTTTTACCATCTACCATAATTTCACTAATTGCTTCTACAGGATTTAAACCATCCGATTCAAGTATTTTTGGAGTACTTACATACCAATCTTTTCCTCTCTCGATGGCATTTGCCTCTGAATTTGAAATCGATATGGATTCAAAAATTATGGATTGATCACCGGTTTTTATACTTCCTCCAATCCCTGCGCCGAACCTTATTCCAAAAAGATTCTCGCCGATTTGTACGCTTGCCCCCAAGCCCCATTTAGCACTCACTGTACTCATTGACACACCAATAGCTTCCATCGCCTTGGAAAAAGTAGGTTTATTAAATGCAAAGCTGAATCCACCGTCCATGCTCACCTCCGCACCGGCAATCAATCTTGGATTATGACTACTTTCTTCCAGGTTTTGATTTCCGGGCCACACGGCCGAATAAGTCTTAAATTGGGTTTTACCAATCATATCCCAGGCAGTACCCTTTGAAATCCCTAAATTTCCACCGAAAAAGTTTCCGACTGCAACATTTAGCCCCTCGGAATAAATACTGGTGGAATTCCAATATTCTAACCCATCTAGGTCAATCCCATCAATTGGCCTATTACTCGCAAACTGATAAGGGGTTAACTCAGGATAGCTTGATGTCAACGGATCCACACTCAAAAACTTCGCTATGGAGGGGTTGTAGATCCTAAAGCCGTAGTCGTAATGGCTCTTAGAACCCCATTCTCCGGATGAATCTTCCTCCTTGCCATTGAACCCATATCGGTACGCTCCTGCACAACATTTTCAGTTGGTTTTCAACTCTCTTTCACAACTTCTAAAGAACGTTTCGCCTATATGGACAACCATAAAGATAGTTTTTTTCTTTCAGTTGAAAAGTTTTTCAGTTGAAAAAAAAAGAAGGTGTGCGCGGGCTGCCTTTTTGTAAAACATTCCTTAAAAGAAAAAACGAAAAAAAAGAAAGCCCCCAATCCGGCGGGTATGGGTAAAAAGCAAGGGAGTGGAGCGGTTTAAGGTGCGCCTGCCTGCCGTAGGCAGGGTGGGTTGCGTGCGGGTAAATAGCGCAACGGACTTGTTTTTTAAAGGCGGGCAGGCTGTGCGTACCTGCCTAACTTTGCTCTTCCTTTTTGTTGTTTTTTCCTGCACGCAACAGCTTTCGGAGACGGTACCCGGCATCGTGGGCGGGGAAAGCCCCCGGTTGATCCCGGGGGTTGGGGGTTAGACCTTTAGGCGGCGGCCTTTTCGTGCATTGGGCTGCGGGCCGCCTGCGGGTGCCGCCGACAGCCTGCCGGAAAAAGCCTGGCGATGGAATGCGACTGGCAGTGATCCCGACAGGCTATGCCACTAAAAGTTTAAGACCATAATGGCCTGTCGGGAGGTCTGTCGGTGGCCCGCGGGCCCGCCATAACCCTGGCTGTGGTCCCGATGTTGGCGGTATGAGCGTAGCGTCCCGAAGGGCATACGGCCATAAATCGGGAGGGAACAGCCGTGAGGAAGAGGAAGGAGCGCAAAAGGCATGACAGGCTCGGAGCGTAGCGAAGACCCGGAGGGTGGTGCAGCTGCCTGGAACATCCTGTTTTTTTAAACTATTCGTGGAAGGCTGCCGCGCCGGGCTGGCGTGGCTTTTTGCCGGATGACGATGACGAACGCCGCTTTACCTGTGAACGTTGTCGCTACTCCAGGCGTCATTTCGGAGCGTCCGGCTATGTCGCTTGAGAGGAGATGTGTAACGGATGGTTTATATCCCGCCTAACAGTTCAATGAATTCCTCTGGCGTAATTTCTACTTGCCGAAGTACCGCCCGTAATAATGAACGGCCGATATCTCTGCCCTTATGATGTGGTATTGTGGTATAACGGCCATCGGGATGACGATAAAAAACATGGCTTCCTTTTTGCCTTTTTATTTCAAACCCCAACAGTAAAAGAACCTTTTCTAAGGTTTTGGCATCTACCAACGGTAGTTTACTCATACAGCTATCGATATCTGTTGGAAGCCTATAAACTCGGACAGGTCGCTTAGTTCTTCAGGGCTCAGCTCTTCCAGGCACAACTCAATAACTTCTTTTAAATTAGTTTGTAACTCGTCTAATGTGGCTGCTTGGGTATAGGCACCCGGCAGGTTAGGAACAAGCCCCACATAGAGGCCTGTCTCCTTATCTTTTTCTATTTGGGCCGTAAACTGATAAGTTTTCATAGTAATCATAAAGGTAAACATTTTATATGGTTATTTAAGTTTCTTTCACCCCAAAGGATGGTGTTTCTGTACCGCCACTTTCAGCTCTTCGAGCTGTGCCTGTTTGTATTTCTCCGTTGCCGAGGGGTATTTATGACCGGCAAACACCTGGACAATCCTCAGGTCGTTCCCTGCTCTCAGAAGATTGGTGATGACACTTTGTCTGATCGTCCGGCAGTTGACCTTCCGGGGTGCATAAAGCCCCTTAAAGCTCCTTGTGACCTGCTTGGTGATATCTTCCGAAGTTACCGGGTGCTGACGGCTTCCGATAAGTAGTGCTTCACTTTCATTGTCCTTTAATAGTTTCGGCCTGACCTGGCTGAGGTACTCATGAAAAAGCATGATCTGTTCAGGTTTCAGCTGTAATTCCCTGCTGTTGGTCTTGGGCGTTCCCCTGATGTAGATGCTTCCCCTGTCCAGGTTCACATCGTTGGTTTTCAGGTTCTCCAGTTCGGCCGGTAACAGTCCCTGGTAAACCAAAAGGCCCATCAGTACCCGGTTCCGGTAAGTGAGTACAGTGTACCGCTCTTTGCGGTCCAGCAGTTTTTCCAGTTCTTCCGCTGTGAATAAATCCTGCAACTGAATGTCCCTTGATTGTTTGTCCCTTAGTTTTATTGACCTGGACGGGTTGTCCTTTCTTTTCCCGCTGGCATGCAGGTAGCTGTAATAGGCTTTGATGCTGCAAAGTATCCGGTTGAGTGTGGCCGGGTTGCCGTAGCGCTTGCGTAAAGCCCCGAGGTAATTGGCAATGTCCTTGTGCATGGCCACGGCCGCCCCGGGCTGGTTCTGCAGGTAGGCCTGTATTTCCCGCCCGTAAGCTGTTGCCGTTTTGGGCGTATACTGCTGCTGTAAGTATTGCTCAAGTGTCATAGTTTCCTGATCTGGTTTTGATGCACCTTAGCATAGATCTGCGTGGCTTCCAGATGGCTGTGCCCCAAAAAGTCACGGACCTGTTCCACCGGCAGGCCGCTTTCCAACAGGTGCGTGGCGATCGAATGCCGCAGGTAGTGTAAACTGATCTCCCGCTTTATCTCTGTCCTGGCCGCTATCTCTTTCAGCCTGCGGTTGTAACTGTCCCCACTCATTCTTGTCCCGGTCCCGTTCAGCATAAAAGCTTCTGTATCTTTTGCCTTTTTTGCTGCGCCCCGTGCTTCCAGGTAATAGTTTTCAAGTTCCCGGCTTACTCTCGCTGTCATGGGTACGGCCCTGCGTTTTGCCCCCTTCCCCTCCCGCACGTAAAGGACCTGCTGCCTGAAATGGATGTCTCTGGTGTTGAGCTTTACGGCTTCCGCCCTTCTCAGGCCGCAGGAATAAAACAGGTGCAAAAGGGCGGTTTCTTCGATCGCCTGGCAGGCTTGGAACAGGGCTTTAATTTCGCCTTGTGTAAACGGCTCCCTGCGGTTGGGCACGGGGCTTTTGAACTTCATGGTGCTGATGGGGTTTTCCCCGATCCGCCCGGTGGTTTCCAGCCAGCCGAAAAAGATCCTCAGGGCGTAGAGGTGGTGGTTGATGTACTGTTCGCTCAATGCCCCTTCCTTTCGTTTGTGCGGCCTTTGACGCAGCCACCTGTAAAAACGGACAATATCGGCAGATCTCATTTCATCTATTGGGATGTGCCCCTGGCTCTCCAGGAAGGCTTTTACGCAGTCCGGTAGCATGCTAACGCTGCTCTTGCCGTAGCCTATCTGCTGTAGGTAATCCCTGAATTCCCTGACCGTCTGGTCATACGTAGGCGTCATATTGCTGTCTTTTTTGATGGGGCTTGCACAACTTTACCGGACACCGGAAGCCAGTCCCCATAAGCGGGGACGGCGGCCATTTATTTTGATCCCTGCCCGTTTTCAGCGTTTTCCCTGCTTCCTGCCGGTACTTCTGGCTTCCGGTCTGGTGTCCGGTCCATGCCGGAAGCTAACCCGTTTTCTTTGTTTTTTATCGTTACCAGTTGCTCTGTCAGGTGGACTTTTATCCTGGCCCTCAGTGCGGTGTAGTCGTCCCAGTGGCTGATCCTGTAGGTAAAGCCACGGTTGGCAAAACCATACTGACGGACGTATTCCAGTGCTATCAGTCGGTTCAGATAAACCTGCAGCTGGCTTTTCTTCAGTCCGCTGGCCTGCATCGCATCAAAACGGTTGAACTCGTAGTCTTTCCCTTTCTTTTCAATGAAGGTTTTCAGGGATTCGTAAAACTGTCTGAGCGGCCCGTCCAGCTCGTCCACTTTCAGCACAATGCTCTCGAACATGATCCCTATGGCCGTGGCCAGGTCTTCGGTGGTGGCGGTCAGTCTTCCTTGTCCGTCCTTCTTTCGCTGATACTGGTTCACCACCGTGATGATCTTGATAAAGCCCTGGAACAGCTCGTTCAGCCTCCGGATCTTGTGGGCTTCCTTCGGCAGGCTGACTTTGCCGGCAAAGGGGTTGACCACCTCATGGGGCTTTAGCATCCGTACCAGCTGCTGTAAAAACCGCTTGGTTTTCTGCTCTTGCCTCCCGTCAATGATGCCGGCCGCTTTCCGGTCCTGGTAGCGGATGATCCGTTCGGTCTGTCCGGGGCTCTCATCCACCGCTATCAGGAACACCCGGCTCATGTTATCCTCGTAAACCTCGCCTTTGGTGGTGCAGCACAGGGAGGCCACCGGGCCCCTGACTATCCGCTGTCCCTCGCTGATCTGACCGCTTTCGTTCTTTACCGACACGGCACTGCGCAGCTCCCCGCCGCTGATCAGCTCCCGGGCCGAGTATTCGGCTTCCTCGGAGAGGCCGTCCATGTCCTCCAGGCAGAGCAGGTGGTTCACAAAATAGGTCTCCGGAAAGTTGTACAATGCCTTGTCGCTGATCCGGGTGAAACGGTCGACGCTCTCTTCCGGCATGCAGTCGCTGACCTGCCGCATCAATCTTGTTTTGCCACTGCCGGAGGAGCCCTGGATCAGGGCGTGAAGGGGTTCCGGGAGCTTGTGGCTGAAGGCAACCAGGAACAAAAATATCCGGTTGTGGTCTTCCCCTACTATGCCGGTCTTGCCGAGCAGTCCGCCCAACCTTTGTATGAGTTTCGGTTGTTTAGCAAAGGCCTCCAGCTCCTGCCGTTCTTTGGCCGTCAGTGGCGTAAGCTGTGGGCTCTCCCCTTTCTCCGTGGCAGCGTTTACTAAAGTTTCACGGTATGCATCCAGTAAATCCGTCAGGCGGTAAATGTCTTCTTCCAAAAGGTCTTTTCTCAGGTTCAGCCGCTCACTTACCTCCTTGCACAGGCGTTCCACCTGTTTGTCTTCATACAGGTCTACTTTATTGCGGCTCTTGCGTTTGGTTTCGGGGTGCTCCACCTGCAGGGTCACTTTCATGCTGTCAGGTGTCCTGCTGATCCCGCCCAGGATGGCGTAATGGGCCCTTGGAGCCTGTCCCGCACCTGATACGGGAGTGTAGCTGAGTTTGTAGGGGTTGCGGGTGTCCAGCCGGGCACCGCTACCGGCGGCTGTTTTTCCTGTCTTTGGGGCCTCCGGTTCCTTTGTGTCCCGGCCTTCGGCAGGCGATCTTTCTTTTTCATCCGGGGCATTTTCAATTGAAAATTTATCTGCCGGCAGGCATGAAAGAAAAGTGCCTGCATTGCCCCAGGGAAGGCGGGCTTCCAGCAGATGGGCTAGCACCCCGGGTTCATGGGACTGCAGCAGGCTGTTCACATCCTCGTTTTCCGGCACGTCCACGCTGCTCAATGCCAGTCCGGGGTTCAGGGACCTGAGGGTTTCGGCATGTCTGCTTACTGCTTTTCTGCCCGGATCGTCCCCGTTGAGAAAAAATATGACCTCGTCCAGGCTTTCCAGGGATTTGATTGCTTCGGTGTGTTCTTCGGTTAGCCCGTTGGTGCCGTACAGGGCCAGGATACCGTATTGTTTGGCTATGGCTTCCTGCTGCAAAAGGCTGGCCGCATCGATGATGCTTTCGGTAAGGATCAGCTTTTGAGTTGCAGCATTGGGGTATCCCGGGTAAAGCCCGGATCTGTCTTTCAGGTAAAAGTGCCGCTGGTCTTTATTGTCGGTGGTACTGCGGAAGTACAGGCCGCTGACCTGATCGGAACCGTTCCGCAGGGCGAAGCATATACAGCCCTTCGCAAAGGGTTTATACCCCTGACCACCGGAACGGGTATTGCTGCCGGAGGGGGAAAGCAGGCCCACTTTCACGCAGGCTTCGATCAACGCATCTTCCTGCTTTGCTCCCGATACGCTGCCGCTATCCGGACTTCCAGCTTTTCTAAACCTTCCAGCGTGGTGGAACTGGCCACTGTTGTAGCCTATTTCCAGCCTTGTGTGGTTAAGGGACCTGCTTTCCAGGTAATCCCGGGCCGGGGGGCTGTTGGGCACGGCGTTCCTGAAGTAGGCGAACATTTTGTCCAGTATCTGCTCACGGCTGACGGTTGGCTTCACTGCTGGGCTTACAGTTTTGTTTGGGTTATTTAATGGATTGTTTTCTCCGCCTGAAAGTTCAATGGCCTTTTCGATTGCTTCCGCTTTGCTGCTGTTCTCTTTGTGCATGATAAAATCGATCACATCCATGCTCTTACCATGGGTCTTGCAGTTGCTGCTGAAGCAGTAGGCCGTGTGGGTTTTGGGATACACCTGCAGGGAAGGCGTCCGGTCTTCGTGGAACGGACAGTGCAGCCTACCGTGTTTGTCGGGTTTCAGGCCGTAGTGGGCCAAAACTTTCGCCAGCGTCAGGCGTGCTTTGATTTCCTGGATTTCCATTCCTTTACCGGTTAAAGGGGTGGGAAGATGTCCCGCGGCGGCACATCCATAAACAGCGGTATTCTTCCCGGGGGGCGGTTTGGAAAAGCCCTTTCGGATTTTGGGGGTCACGGCGGTTTTCTTTCATCTGAAAAAAAATTAAAATTTTTATTTTCTCATATCTGTCCCAAAAGTAATATTAGTGAGAATCCAACGCAAGACATTTGAAAGAAAAAAATAAGTTTTTTGCTTATATTTGTCCTTATAAGATATAAAAAGGCTTTTTTAACTAAAAAGCTTCTCAATTATGACTATATCAGAGAAAATAAGACTCACAAGGCAGCAGAAAAAATTGTCCCAGGGGGAACTCTCAAAAATATCGGGGGTCAACCTCAAAAGCCTTTCAAGGTACGAGCTCGGCACAACCGTACCCCCGGCCGATGTGCTCAAAAGCATCGCCGATGCACTGGAAGTATCCACCGACTACCTGGTGAGTGAAAACGGGCAGGTACAGATAAAGGACAAGGAGCTGTTCAAAAAGTTTGAGCTCATCCAGGAAATGGAGGGAGAGACCAAAAACATGATCATGAACTTCCTAGACCTGGCGATCAGGGATTTTAAGGCAAAACAGGCATATGCTTCTTGAAACCAGTACCCGTAAAGCGATAACTATCCGCTCTTACTTAACCCTATTGTTTAAATTTAAATAACCCCGTTACTTTCAAAATTTTTCTATGATTAACAACAGATTAACCATCGGGCGGGATTCCGACTCGAAAATTCAAACAAAAAAATCATCTTCCCAAACAATTATCAGCTGAAAGAAAGTAAAGCAGAATGTTTCTAAGGAAGAATGTAAAACCTTATTCTTACGCAGGAGATTGTAGTTATTGATCGCTTATCTTTTTATCAAACAGAATCCGGCTTTGAGTTGGGTCTTCTTCTAAATAAAGTACATAATACCTTTCACCTACCTTGGTAGTCTTTGAAGCTGTACAGGAGGAAATTGATTTATAGTTTTCTCCATTTACTTCAAATTTATATTTAACAAAATACCCATATCCACTTCCACACTTTCCTCGCCAAACTTTTTCAACAATTCCAATAGACTCTATGCCATTTACCTTTAATTTCTTATAATTATAGAGCATTTCTCCTCCTTTATATAATCCCATAATAAGGATATAAAGAATTAAAAGCCAAGAAATCCAATATATCGTTTTTTTAATTTTTAACATTAGTTCAAATCAAGGAAATCACTGTTTTTTGGTTTTGGAGTATATTCTTCTTGATCTCGGGCAAAAGGGATTGGCAATTCTGCTGAATCCGAAGGATCAGCAGATTCATTTCCTGAAGGGTTATCTGATAAGTAAATTGTCAATTTTTCTCCAAGGGCCGAAGTAGCACCCAGACCAAGATTAGCTCCAACTACTGAAATTGGATTATTTCGAGGGAAAACAGTCTTCTCAACAAAAGGACTTAAAGCACTTCCTTTTGTTGTAATTGGTTTTAAGAGTTTATCTACAATTTTTCCACCGCCAAATCCGATCCCTGCAAATGTCCCTGCAACCATCGTTTCAACAGGATTCACTTTTGAAAAATCCCCATCCAAAATTATATCCTTTTGAATTGTTTGGTCAAGTAAATTTGACCCTGTGGCAATTCCTACACTTCCGAAAAGTCCTACACCTGACCCTAATGCCACTCCTGTACCAGTGGTTGTTGCTAGGTGTAACCAAGCTTTACCATCGCCCTCTGACAATTTTTGAATAGCATTAAAAAAACCGCCATGTTGTTGGGTTAGGTCATACAATCCCACACCAGCACCGATAAGACCGCCGGCTAACATTGTAGGGCAATTTACACAGTCTCCTTTTGGGTCGATTTTCGCAAGTGGATTGTCATCCATTGAATTATATGGTGATTGCCACGGAAAAAACTCCAATTTAGGATCCACACTCCACCACCTCCCTACCACGGGATCATACTGCCTGAATTCGGTCGTATAGCTCCTACCGGGGCCATTTACCTCATCATCCCCTTCCATCCCATTGAACCCATATCGGTACGTGCTGTCCTGAACCGTACGACCATCCATAGCTAATCCGAACGGATAGTAATCCGTGGTGTTGATAGCTGTCGTCCAGGTGCTGTCCTGGTCCAGGTGGATATTGTCACTTACGACCGCAAGGACGTTTCCAAGGTGGTTTGTAAGTTCGTACTTCTTGCCTCCAAGACTTCTATATCCTGTTTTCGAAGCGTAATTAACCAAACCAAGCCTGGAACTGCCATAAATGGCTTGTTCCTTGAGCGTTCTATTATTGTACACCCCCATCACATTACCAGAAGCATCCCTTACATAAATGGTTGTGTCACTATCGGTGATCTTGGCTATTCGGTTTCCTGATGCATCATATCGGAAATGTACCTCAGAATTGTCATCTTTAAATACTGCTCGTACCTTTCCATATGGGGTCCATGCGATACTATCGATTCCCTCCGCATTGTCACCAATAAGGTTGCCAATCTGGTCGTAGGAGTAGTTTTCAACATCCGAACCGTCTACGTTCTTTAGTTTGTTGCTCTCCTCGTAGTAGCTGTATGTCAATTCATCAAGAATCGCCGTCTGCGAGTCCCTCCTTTGTAAAGTTAATAAATTTCCGTTAGCATCATAGCTGTAATCGGTGTCATATTTATCCGTAGGATCAGTCCTCGTTAACCCGTTCTGGCCATAGGTACTCAGGCTTCTGGCCCTAACTATTCTGTGAAGCTGGTCGTAGCCGTAGACCATGGCCTGCATGCGGTCGGACTCGCCCAGGCTGGGCAGGTCGGTGCTCATCCAGCTTCAATAATCGGTTTTTAAAAGTATTGTTTTTACCCTATTAAAAATTATTCTCTGAATTTAATTCACTTAGGGCCTACCCTGCCACCTGGCTCCTCCCTAAAATGATCCAAAGGGATCATTTCTTAACGGTCGGCCCTCATTGCACAAGCCCTTCGCCGCAGTCGTACCCCGGTCGTCCTGATACCTGGTCCATAGGTTGTCCCGGGTATCGGAGAGCGTGATGCCGCTGCCGATCGGCATATAATCATCCTGGTAATAGCCCAGCGAAAAGGCCATGGCATCTCCGCCGGTACGCAGGCCGTTTTCCCCATCCCCTCCGGGATCGCCTGTGTACGGAGTGTTCACCCCCTTCAGCCAGCCCTGCAGGGTATAGTAGTAATCCAGCCCCTGTACATTGTATTCTCCCAGCTCTACCCGGGCCAGCGGGCCGTGGGGATAATAGAAGTAAGTGGCATCTGTGCTCCAGACGAAGCCATCGGTGCTGCTCATCACGTCCTCTATTCGGTTGTCTGCATCGTAGCGGTAGCGGTGGATCAGTTGGTCCTCATGACCGCCCTGATAGATCACCGCATTTACATTGCCACTTATCAGGTCGTAGATGTAATCGGTACGTTTACTGCCTATCTCCGGCAGGTCCTGAAGTAGGGCCTTAACCCACCCTGCAGCCCGGCCCTTCGCTAAATTGCTCCACCGGAGCAATTCTTAACGCTCTGTCCTCATGCGCATCATAGCTATAATTTATTCTGAGTCAGAATACTTGGTGGGACACTAGTAAGACTTAGGTTCTTGTTTTACATGCCTTACCCGGAGGATTTTGATTTCTTTATCTGTGTGCCGATAAGCTACCCGGTAGGAGTATTTCTCAAAAGCCCTGTAGCTCCCTGGGTTGTCCTTTTTAAACCTGTCCAACGGATATTTCTCTGGGTGATCTGCCAAGTTGCGGGTCAGGAATAGAATGGTGTCTTTCACTTTCTCAGCACTTGCAGGTGAGTTTTCTTTAATTTTTTTGTAAGCTTTTTGAAGTGAAATAAAAGCACTTTTGGTCCAGGATACCGTAGGTCGTTGTTTGGAAAAATTCTCTACAGGATTACCTTCTACCATTTTTTAGCCATTTTCTCTGCTTCATCCTGGCTGTAGAAGGCTCCCCTGTCCATCTCGGCTTCAGCTTCATCCAATTCCCGGTTGTATTGCTCAACGCTGATAGGACCTTCCGAGAACTTAATCAAAGAAGTTTCTAATTCAGTGAGCTCTTCTTCATTCAAGTGCATTACCTTCTCTATAATCGCGTATTTTCTGGCGGCAATTGTTTCCATCCTTATCAATATTTAAGTCTTTTCAAATATAACGATTTTAAAGGAATTTAGATTTTTCTGACTATTTCCGTTAATGGTATTCCACCCCATTTTTCAATCCAACCCTTGGACTTTCCATGGTGTCAATAAGTCTGTCGATTTCACTGGCCTTCGACCCCAATTTTGCCTGATTGAATATTGCTTTGACATTTCTAAGCTGATCGATCCTTTTGGGTGAAAGATTTGCTCCATATCTGATTTCGCTTACCTTTTTAGTGATATCCTTTTTGATGTTATCCGGAGAAGCTGTCAGGATTTCTCCCAACACCCGGTAAACACCTTCCTTCGACAAACTGCAATTTGGATCCAGGCAGAGTTTGTTGATCAGTTCATTTAATGTCCCCGGTCCACCCAACAAAAAATCGATGGCCAGTAATTTCTCCGTTTTATCCAGTTTGTTTTCTGAGGTTTCGATCACGGCATAATCTCGCTTTGCCCGCATATTTTCATAGAAAAGTAGTGCAGCCTCCCTGTCAAGAAAATCCAGGGTTTCAAATTCCCGGAAATTGGCCAATTTCTCCGTAGGATCCACATACTTTAGAAAAATGCTGGTCTCCCGAATGTTCTTAAGGGTATTGCCAATCAGGTTATAAATAATCCCCGCCGTAATCCCTGAAAAAATCAGGGCCATTGGTACTTTTAATGTAACGTCAATCGTCAAAACCGAAATGGCAAGCAAAAGGCTTAGAAAAGTAAGGAGAATGGGATAAATCAAGGACAGGTAGACAAACCACTTTCGGCGCCGTATAAAATGCGAAAAATCCTCAAAGTGCTGTCGGTTGATGGAAAAAATATGCCAGCCATACCGGTAAGCCAGCATCCTTTCTTCTTCGGAACTCCCGTCAAAAAGCAGCAGGTACTCCCGGAGTTTGTACAGCCAGAGGGGCCTTTTTGGATCGAACTTTTTCATGGTTCAAGGGTTGATTTCTTACACTGGAGCTCCCCAGGCTTTCTGCATCTCGTTTCTTTTTCTTTCTTCCGTCACTTTCACATACCGTTGAAAGCTCTTGTAATCGGCATGGCCGGTAATCTTCATTACGGTCTCTGCAGGGATTCCTTTTTCCAGGGATAAGGTGGCAAAGGTTTTCCTTCCGGTGTGTGCACTGATTATTTCGTGTTTTTTGTAGATGGTGGATTGTTTGGTGGCACCTTTGTACCGGATTATTTCTATGGGATCATCGATCCCAGCCAGTTTGCAGAGCTCCTTGACGTATTTGTTGAACTTCTGATTAGAAATCATGGGAATGGGGCTTGCCAGGTTCCTGTATTTTTCCAGAATGGTTTTGGAATATTGGTTCAAAGGGACAATGGCAAGTTCCTTGGTTTTTCGGATGGTCAACCGGATTTCCATTTCTTTGATATGTTCTCGTTTTAGTTGCTGCAGGTCTGAAAACCTGAAACCGGTCACACAGCTAAAACAGAAAATATCCCGCACCTGATCCAAACGCTTGTTGGAGCTCAGGTTAAAATTAAAAAGCAGGTCCAATTCACCTTGGGTCAAGGCGATGACTTCCAGTTTGTCTTTCTTGATAGAAAAATCCTTGTATCCATCATTGACCTTGATGCCCTGCCTCTTGGCATAGCCAAGGAAAGTTTTAAGGGTACTCAGTTGCTTGGCAATGGTAATGTTATTCAAGGTTTTTACCGTGCCGGTAGTCTCATGTACCTCTTCCCAACCAATCAAATGGTTTTGAAAGGCCTGCATAAAGTTGTAGTCGATTTTATCGAACCGGATTTTACTCCTGGTTTTGGCCTCATAATTTTTTAAGTGCTTTTTAAGGGATTTATACACCACCAAACTACCCTTGACCCGGGTGAGTTCGTGTTCCTGAATGTAGCGGTCTACAAAATCATAGACGAGATTGGAGGGGTCTTCTTTTTTGGTTAGTTGAAGTTTTGATTCCTTTATTTTTTCCACCAGCATCTCTACACTGTAGGCTATGCCCCTGGACCTATAACCTTCTTCCAACTTTCGAACTTTATTTTTCAAATCAATCAGGTCATCCTGGTACTGGATTAGGGTATGCTTGTTGGGTAGGTTGTCTCCATATTTTTTTTGGAGTTGGATTTTAAGCTTTGTGGTTAGGTTTAAAATTTGCTGACGCTCCCCGGACCAAAGTTCAGGTATCAAATTAATTCCTGTACCGACTTTTTTCCTTTGGCTCGCCAGGTGGATCAATAAGGTGAGCGGTTGTTCCCCTCTTTTGTTTTCCAAATCCCGTCTTAACTCATATCTCAATGATGCTTCCATCGGCTGATTTTAAATAATGATACCTAAATTTACGAATAAAAAAATTCAGGGGCGAATTCAGGGGCGAAAAAGTTGATTAAATGTGTTCAAAACTTATCTTTAACCAAGATATAATATGTTCATATATATGTATATATGGCACTTATGATATCTTTTGATAAAATAGTATGGATAGGTTCGAATCCCTCCTCCTCTGCACAAAAATAGCCAAGCTGATTGCTTGGCTATTTTCATTTCGAGTCGCCGGGAGCCACCCTGCAGCCTGGTAAATCGCTAAAATACTCCATTCGGGACGAATTTTTAACGCTCGGGCCCATGAATCGACACGATCCCGATCCACCCCAACCTAATCTGGTACTTGCCTGCCAGTAGGCAAGGTTTACGCTTCCGCTCGGGCTAGTCCCGCCTACCCGGCCCAAAACGCTTACCTTGTCCTCCATCGTCTCGGATAAATTCACTGGATATACCGGAAGAAATGGACCCCCAGAATAATGCGTTAGCAGAAAGGTTAAACTGTCTCTAAATGCGTTAAACCCCTACTATTCTGGCAAAAGAGAATTCCACACACTCGTATATCACCATTCCAGCTTAAGGCATAGCAGTGATTCCCGGAAAAATATGCCCTGTAGTCGTTGTATGTAAATGGCATTTGGCGGAATATTGAATTACCCGGTGTGCCTCAAGGAATGCTGCCGGAAACTCACGAGAAGTTGAACGCTAACGACTGGGAAAGATTGACCATCCGTTCAGGTGTTGGCAAGCGATCGGAGTATGGGATTTGCTTTCAACGCGGTTTCTTAACGCAACGAACAAACATCTGAAAAAAGGCACCCATTCCGTATAATCTATGCTTTTTTCCGTCTTAAATCATGCAAAATAAATATTATTGAGTACATTTAAAGAAGGTTGGGCAAAACCAGGAAAAAAGGACTCCACAAACGCCTCCCGCACCCGGGCTTGGTGCTTTTGGCAGGGTTCAATTATAATTCATACGCAAATAGTCTGCGAAATCTAATGGTTTATCCACTCATTGCGGCAAATGATATTTTCAAAAAGTAGAAAATAAAAAACATTATTAAATAGGCGGCATCCGAAAAGCCAATTTTATACCAGAGTAGAAAAATTAAATGTTAATCGAATCGTATTAAAACTAAACATGTAATCCTCTTGCATCATCCACTTAAACGAACACTTTTATGCTTACCACAGAAAATTTCAAGGAAATGCTCGCCCAGGGTAGAACGTTAAAGCATGCTCCGGCAGACGAAGACGCACTCGGCCCTCTTAAACAATTAACGGGCGTTTGGACAAACGTACCCCATCTACCCGGTCATGGTTGGAACATGATCGCGCTTCCGTTCATCAAGGAAGGGTCTTCGCTGAACTACAGGTTGCTGCTTAATCAATACAATGAGAAAAACGCGTTTGGCCTGGTGGATAAGGGCGTTCCAAATAGAGGCGTAGACCTTAATGAACCGGAAAACACGGATCAGTTCGTAGCCACGCTGGATTACGATCAGTCTATCACCCAAATCGCGGCTATGGACTTTCCGGAGAGTGGGGAAGCAGGCCCCCCAGACCTACCCATACATCACGAGCCCGGCTTATTTTTGCACATGACGAACCTGGCTACCACCGGTTTTGACATCGCAAGACTTGGTTCTATCCCCCATGGGAATTCAGTTTTGGCTTTAGGAAAGGCTCGAACGATTGACGGTGCCCCGACCATTCCTCAGGAAAGTGGATTACCGTTAGGTTTCAAAAAGCTTGATAACCCCTACCTGGCTCCGTATAAGCATTTTCATGAAAATCTTTTTAAGGGTGTTTTCGACCCCACCATTCCGAACGACCTGCTTACCAAAGCCAACGAGGGAGTCGCTATTGTAAAAACCACCGAGCTGACGTTTGATTCCACTTTTGAGTCCGGTGGCATTTCCAGTATTCCTTTTATTAAAAAGCAGGCAAACGCCACCAAGATGAATGCTACGTTTTGGATACAGGAATTAGCGGACAAGGATTCGAACGGCGACCCGATTTTGAGGCTTCAATATACCCAGACGGTCATTCTCAACTTCTTTGGTATTGACTGGCCTCATGTCAGCGTCAACACCTTACAAAAGGTAGTATAATCAACCGTATTTTAATAAACCCAAATCTGAAAAAAATGGCACACTTTAAAGTTAAGAATCTAAAACATCCCGAAGGTCATCAGGTACCAAAAAAAGCCTCCGTGGTGATTGTAGGAGCCGGTATGGCAGGTCTGTATACGGCCTGGCGGTTAATCAATGAGAAAGGGTATTCCCCGGAAGAAATCGTAATTCTTGAAAAACTCAATCGTACCGGAGGAAGACTAGACTCGGACCTGATCCAATTTGAGGGGGCCACTGTCAAAGAGGAAGAAGGTGGCATGCGCTTTACGTTTGACAGTATGGATAACCTGATGGCACTGTTTATGACCCTGCCAACTGCTGATGAGAGCGGTGAACCCAATCCGGGAGAGGAGCTTATCGCCAGGCAGATCGTTCCTTTTCCCATGCAAAGTGGCGGAAACAATAGATTATACTTTAGAGGGGTTCCTTTTAAACAAAAGGAAGCGAACAATACCTGGCCACAACTGTACAATCTTACCGAGCAGGAAATTGCCCTGAGCCCCTCAGAGATTATCAATAGCGTTTACAATCAGATATTGGCTGCCAATCCGGATTTTACGGCCAAATACCCAACGGCGGAAGACCGCAAGGGGCCGGCCTATTGGCAAGACTTCCGCATCGGCTGCCAATGGGAGGGGGTGACTATGAAGGACTGGTCGTTATGGAATCTTTTTGCTGACATGGGCTACAGCAATGAAGCCATTAACATGGTGTATCAATCATCGGGATTCAATGGCACATTCCTTTCTCAAATGAACGGCGGAGTTGCCTACCAATTGCTGAAAGAATTTCCAGCCGATCCACAATTTCGTACCTTGAGTGAAGGCTTCAGCACATTGCCTAATGCCCTTGCAGCGCAAGTAGGCAAAAAGTCCATATTCCTGAACACCACCGTTACCAGTCTGAACCAATCCAGCGAGGAGGGCTATCAGCTTGATTACACGATCACCAATAAAAAAGGTGAGGAGGAAAAAAGGGGGCAAATACAGGGTGCAAAGGTGGTTCTAGCGCTACCCAGGCTGGCACTGGAGACGCTATTCATCCGATCCAATACGTTCAATGTACTGGATAAAAGCAAATCGGATGAATTGTGGAACACGCTTCAAACAGCCACTAACCAGCCCCTACTCAAGATCAATTTGTATTACCCAAAAGCCTGGTGGTGTAACGAGACGCTGGTAGAAAAAGGAGCCGTCGAATTCGGACCTAATTTTGCCGATTTACCTGTTGGTTCCATTTATCCATTCTATGCGGTGGATGATGCGTTAGCGGCTGCCCTGGAATATCAGCAATACATGCGCGAGCACAATCAACCGATTCCGGAAGATATTCAGAAAAAGATAGATGAAATCAATCGGCGTAAATCTCAGAAACCGGCAGCGTTGACCATTTACTGCGATTACATGAATATCAATTTCTGGTTGGCCTTGCAAAAAAATGGACCGCTTTTCACTTCGGATATGCAGGAGAAAGAAAACGATAAAGAGAATCAGGTAGTCTTTGCCGCTTCCCAGAAGGTGGTAGAAAAGGCGACTGAGTTTTTCAAGAAAGTGTTCAATGTGACCTACATTCCTCAGCCTGTCTTGACCAGTGCCCGTATTTGGGCCGGAAGTACCGTTATCGATAAAGAAGCCAGCGAAAGATTTGGATACGGTGTGCACCAATGGGCTTTGCACGCAGAAGACGATAAAACGCAGGAACTACTCACGGAACCCTTACCGAATGTATATATCTGCAATGAAGCCTATTCAGATTACCAGGGTTGGGTAGAAGGTTCGCTGCGTTCGGCCAACCTCATGCTGAAAAAATGGGGATTGAATGCGTACAGCGAGGTATTCCAGGAGAAAACCGGGAAGACCCCCGAAGAAGCCGTCAGTAGTTTCTACAAAAAGAACAGCCTTGAGCAAATTAAAACGTATATCGATCCAGATTTTCAGGAGTTCAAAGAAATCGCTCCGTCAAAAGCACGCGAGAATGTTCGGCAAAGCCTCAAAGCAGATGGCGTTTCGCATGGCATTACATTGACGCATTACGACTTACCCTAAGCAGGATGAAACGGTCTCAGCAACCGATCATTTCCTGATTCCCGGATCGCTCGAGGAGGCCGGCCGGGTGTCAGATCAGGGACAAGGGCTGGTTTCTGGGACAGTATCATTTTTATCACCTTATAACAAAATCATGGACATGAAAACCGAAATGACGGTGGCGGGTTACCTAAAATCCCGTATGGAGGAACTTGGAATAGCGTATATGTTTGGTGTGGCCGGAAATTATACCGCACCATTGCTCGACACCATTCTTTCCGATACGAATTCTCCAATTAAAATAATCAATAACTCCAATGAGATTACTGCAGGATTTGCTGCCGATGGCTACGCTCGCGTCAAAGGAAAGCCAAGCGCCGTATATGTGACCTATAGTGTAGGCCCCTTCACCGGACTCAATACGATCGCAGGAAGCTTCGTAGAAAAAGTACCGATTTTGATGATCAATGGAGCGCCTACGAATAAGGAAGACAGTAATGAGAAAAATGTGGGGCTTTTGTACTCGCATACTACTGGCTACGAATTTATCGACATTCACATGTTTAGACCGATTACCGTGGCCGCAGAGCGCATCACCAACGCTGCCCAGGCACCCTATCAAATAGACTCGGTACTAACGGCATTGCTTACGCATAGCCGACCCGTTTACCTGGAAGTGACGGAAGACGTGTGGCGCGCGCCGTGTAATGCACCTGAAGGGTCATTGAGCTCAGGAAAAGGACGTATCCTGACCGTAAGTGAAGCAAGCAAAGCCATAGATGCCGCCATAAAGTTGATCAGGAGCAGGCCAAAATCCATATTTTGGGCTGGAATTGAGTTGCAACGAATGGGCTTGCAAGAAGAATTCCTTGAACTTCTTGAAGTAACCAATGACCAACATGCCCAGCCTAATGAGCGGATTCACTTTGTTACCTCAGCACTAGGCAAGTCATGCATCTCTGAAGATAATCCGTTTTTTGACGGTTGTGTTACCTTAACAAAAGATCAAATCAATAAACTGGTCGGCGATGACGGCGTGATCATCGGCATCGGT
This sequence comes from Cyclobacterium sp. SYSU L10401, assembly GCF_010993705.1. GTDB lineage: Bacteria > Bacteroidota > Bacteroidia > Cytophagales > Cyclobacteriaceae > Cyclobacterium. Next base: position 130,820 of record NZ_WOFO01000005.1, read on the forward strand.
GCCTGGACCATTGGCAAGGACACGGAAAACCAAAATATCAGAAGTGACAGAACCATTATGGCAGCACACGATGGGGTGTTTGTAGGTTCGGAATTTTTCCCATTGGTGGATTTAAAAACGTTTATCGTAGCGCTTACGGAGGCATTTAAAACCGCGCCTAATTTGAATTTGAAGGGCATTCATCCAGCGCTAAAGCGGCTGGCTCTGGTTGAGACGAGTGATAAGGGCATGGGCTATACGCCGTTTTTCAAAGAACTGGAGAGCTACATCAAACAGGAAAAAGACACCGTTCTTGTAGTAGATGCCGGATTTCCCTTGATCGGAGCACAAGGTGTAACCATTCCCGAGAGAAACGGCTTTGTGGCCCAGGCTGCCTGGTTGGCGATCGGCTACTCCGTACCGGCGGCTACAGGAATAAAGTTTGCCGTACCTAACAAGCGCGTGATGGTAGCCGTGGGAGATGGTGCCTTTCACGAGACCTGCCAGGCGGTCGCAGAACACCATGCAAACGGTCAGAACACCGTCGTGTTCGTATTGGTGAATGGGATTTACGGGATCGAACAATACCTGGTGAACCCCAACCCCTTTCGAAAGCCTCCGGTCGATTATTCCGATAACTTGTTGGATGCGAACTATTCGTACAACGAAATTCCACGGTGGAACTACAGCAAAATACCCGATGCGATGGGTGGTATTGGCAGAAAAGCAGGTACGGTAGATGAGCTACGGACCATACTGGAGGAGATCAGGCAGACACCCCATGAGAATTTTGTCGTAGAGGTCAGCATTCCCTCCAAAGATACTCCGGAGGTCTTATGGCCACATCTGCCTGGTGCAATCGGAGAAGACGAAACAGAAAACCCCAATTGGCCACCAGAATCTAAGTTTTAGTTGCTGATCTTCTACTTCTTGAAAGTCTTGGTCAAACGTTTAAAAGGATTTATGCACATGGACTACCGATGAGGTTAGAATCCTGATCGGCGCAGTAATTATCAAACATATGCTCAATCTGGATGATCGGGAAACCGTCGCCCAGATTACTGAAAACATGTATCTTCAGTACTTTCATGGGGGGTACAGTTCCTATAACAAACAACCTCAAACTGGCGGCCAAGCCACTGGGAAGGCCCTCGGCAAGGGCAGTGGAAAACCACGTAGGACCCTGGGAAAGGAATCCGATAGCGGGCAAGTTTGGACTTACTAAAAACGGATACGGTATGAACCGGATCAGGGCAAGGCTCAAAAACACCAGCCAATCATGGATCGCCTCCATCATCCTAGTACTCAACCTGGTCAAATTGGCCGGGATGGCGCTCCCGTGCCTGAGTTTTTCAGCGTGGACGGAGCTGAAATACACCATCAAGAGCATAATAATCCAGATTCTGGAAAACCTGAAAACACATAACCAGCCCAGAGAGCTCTCTGGGCTGGTTATGAAAACTTGTGTTTTTTGAGTTTTTCAGCAGACCCTAATTATATTCCTATTTAGTCGAAGGATGGTGATCTTTTAACCATTACTTATGGCAAGCTCCTCAAATGAAATTTCAATCGCCTCCACCGCTATTTCGTCGGCATCTGATTTAAAATCAGAAGTAGAAATTTTGATAGGAAAGGCATTGTTAAGGATCCATGTCATCGTTGGTCTACCTTCACCATCACGAAGTTTGATGGTAACGGTTTGCTGTTTGATGGTATTCATCTTGATTTTTTTGAACCAATCCCAAAATAGGTGGTCACTCATAATAATGCCCTTCTTTAAAGTCACACGGGCATACGTATTCATTTCTGGCATTTTGATAGTAGAAAATACTGGATTATTGCCATGTCTGTATTCCAATCGTTGTGGTTCTGTATCCAAACCGCTTACCTCCTGAAAGGGTACGGCTGCTCCGGTTCCAAAGTCTACTTCGAAGAAAAACCTGGGTAAAGGCCATATGTTGTTTTCTGCTTCTTCCGCCATGGTTTTTTAAAATTACGGCATTTTTTTAATTGATTGATAACATAAAGGGTGGGGGCGTAAAAAACAGCTATGCATCCAGGTCCAACCGTACAAAAGCCAATTCGTCATTGACATTAAGATAAAGCCATACTTTTCCGTCTTTCATAAAAGGTTTTTGGGGTATAGGAGTCGAAAAAAGTTTGCCAATACCATCTGCTACCTCTGCCTCTTTGGTCACTTCAAAAGAATCATTCAGAATACTGATAAACACTTTGTGGTCATTCATTTCTGGCAGGCCCTTGTCATTCATTTTAGGTTCCCCAATAATGGAGAGCCTTACGTAATGCTCATTATTCAGGTCTATCATTAGAGGCAGGAATGTAACTTCCTCTTTAATCTTCAGTATTTCCATTTCGAAGGACTCCCTTGAATTTACCTCCTTGGTATAGGTACCCACTTTTCCGCTTGCAGTGAGCGTAGGGTTGCAATCATAATATTTCAAGTTTTTTTCAGCCAAATCATATACTGCTATTTTGCTAAACACGGGATTGGTGATAATTAACTTATTTCCCAACCTGACTATTTCCGAGCTCTGGGGAGAAGAAGTCGATACCCCACCACCAACGCTATGTTCTACTGTATATTCGTGAGCTCTCTCAAATCCATCCAGTTTAACCTTTTTTAGGGACTGATTTTCTTCATTTACTATAGCAAAAAATATTTCTCCGGTCTCATAATTCTCAACGAGGCCGTATACAGTTTTATAATCATGGGAAGGAATAATTTTTGAGATGAACTGCTCCCTGCCTTCTAATTTATCCCCTTGAAATTCACGACCATTAAAGATAAATTTTTTCAGTTTTTGCTTTTCTAAGTTAAAGATGCTTGTCCCATCCCCACTCGTCAGGACCAAATTATTATTGACATCAGAACTTACCCCAAATACATAATCACCAAAAGCATTGGGCCCATCCTCGTCAAAATTCATCCTTTCTTCAAACTTCAACGTTTCCAGATTTATCCTTTCCAGGTAAGGACTTGTCCCTCCTGAATTAAAAAGGTACTTTCCATCATTGCTGAGACCCGAAAAATAAATCCCAGAACGCAGGTTGATAAAATCCTCTCCGGTAGCTATCAAGACCGTATCAATGGAAACCTCCAATCCCTCCACTTTTCCCGTTCCAGATGAGGACTGATTACAGGAATAAAATGAAAGTGTTATTAAAAATAGACTGAGGGGTTTTTTCATAAGCCTAATTTTGAACTAAAAAACCAAATAAACAAATGTTATGATATAAAAACCCGATTCAAGGGCCTGATATTCAGCCACTATTTCACATGTTGATTGGTAAACTTAAAGCGCTTATTGTCCAGTTAAGACTTAAAAAAAGCTAACCTTTTAATGGCCTTTTTAGCATTTATTCAGGATACCGGTAAAAAGCAATAAAACAGGGGCTAACTTTTCCGGGATCATCCTGCGGGTTAAATACTCCCTGCTCATTTGTTGATTGGCATCAAGGGTGTATTCTGATCATTTTTCAACCGGTACCAGCCTCAGGGCTTTTAAATCCATCAATGCTCCCTCTTCAAATTGCTCGCCGGAAGCCACGGTGACCCGGTTAAAATCCGCATCCAATACCAGTTCTCCTATCTTCGTTTCCTGAAAGGTCTCCCAGGAACCGGAGGGTTTTACGATGCCTTCAATGCTTTGATCGCCCGAGGTCAGCACAAAAGGTTTTCCGGCTTCTTCATCCGATACAGACCATTCCATCCAGACTTCATAGGTGCCTTTCTTTGGGAGATCCAGGTCCCATTCCACCCGGTCCTTTGCCGTAAACCAACCAAAGGCATTCCACTCAGGCATGTATTGGATAGCAGGGCCTATGCCTTTACCTTTTTCCGCTGTAAGGTAAACGGTTCCATCTGCTGAAGGCCGTGAAATTCCGGGAATATTTAAATTATCCTTCATGGCGGTCCGCTTTTCCTGAACGTATTTGGCAACGGTTCCCACCGGGGCGATCCAGATGCCGTTTGCCGGATCATTGGCATAAGCACAAAGTTTCCTTAGCATGCTCAAATAAGTGGTTTGATTGCCCTCCGTATTCGTCTCATGCCCGGCAAGGACCAACCATTGCCGGTTTTCAGCAGCAGCCTCTATCAGGGGCAAAATTTCTTCAAAGGATTTGTTGTCCATTTCCATACCGGTAAGTTGCGCCATGTCTGCATAATAAGGATCCACCGGAGCTTCATCTCTCCAGCCCCTTCCTGAGAGAAACAGTTCTGAAATCAGGGGTACATAACTTTGGGTACGTTCTCCCTTGCCAACGTATGTAAGTCCGCAGGGATAGGCGAAAACTTCCGGTCTTACGCCTAATAGCCGCTCCACTTCATCGTTTGCTGCGATCAATTCCTTTCGCATACGGTCCAAGGTGTAATCTTCAAGTGCCTTATTTCTGGACCAGGCAAAATTGCCGCTGCAGGGATGATAAAGCGAATGATTCCCGATTTCATGTCCCGAGGCAACAACCTCTTTCCATCCGGGTATATCCCGCTCCATGCTTGCGGGAACCACATAGAAAGTAGCTCTTACCCCATACTCATCCAATAAGGCGGCCCCCGGACTGGGATTACTGGCCCGGGCATCATCAAAACTTAAACTGATGGCCATTTTTTTACCCTCCGGCCAGGGAAAATCCGGGTTTTGAGCTGCTGCGCTAAAAAGGATGAAACCAGATAATATGACTGTAAGTGTGGTTACTGAAAATTGGATCTTCATCTCTTTCGTAGTTTAATTTTCTTAGTTTTTAGTTCATTTTGAAATCGGTACAAAACTGCCTCTCCGAAATTTTTTCCTGATCCTGAAACCAAAAGGGATGCTGAAAGCAAAATCCTTTAGGATGCCACTCCTCTTCTGGTAACAAATAGCCAAACCTGCTATTGGTATAGCCATAATTAAAAGTAATCTAAGATTAAAGCAAGAAGATGGAGACAATTATTTTTATTTTTCTGCAGGGGGTTTCTTTTAAAGATGGGGTCTTTGATGAATTTACGCAGTTACCTAGTTGCAGAAAAACATACCTACCTTAGCTGCTTAGGCTACCCGTATTTGATCAACCAAGGCTTCATCGATCCTTCACAAGTCTAAAAATTAGCGTTACTTTTTTTAAAGTAAACCTGCATGCGATCGATTCCATTCCGATCCGTACAAATTTCCGAATCAACCCACAGCGCCCTGCTACCGATTCCGCATGTAATGCCAACTATTCCCGGAATGTTTTTCCAGCGAGGTATTCAATTAAAGACAGGAATTTCCTACCTTAAAAACATGAATAAAAAAATGTGTTACCCCGGGATATGCTTTCTTGCTTGGGTTTTGTTTGCCGGTTTCCAGGAAGTGGTCGCCCAAAATACGGAATTGATTGCGCCGGAGGTGGAAACCGCACGTACGGATGCCTACGAACAGCAACTGGAAAATTACCTGCGCCATTTTCTGGTAGAGGAGTACGAAGCCCGTGCAGCTAAGCAGTGGAACCGGGATTACAGCAGCCCTGCGGCTCTTGAACGAAGCGTCAGCCCCAACCGCAGGCGATGGGAAGAAGTGCTGAGCCCTCCGGTACTCTTCAAGACAGGACCGCTCGAAACCAAACCCTACCCCCTGGGACAAGTACAGGCCGAATGGCTTACCCTTCCCCTGGGAATATTGACGGCAGAAGCATTGTTTGCCTTTCCGGAAGGGGCAAGCCAACAGCGACCGGTACCGCTGGTCATTGTGCAACACGGCATTGGGAGCACACCGGAAACCCCTTTTTCTTCCGGTGCCTACCATGAGTATGCTAAAGGATTGCTTGATGCCGGATTTGCCGTACTCCTGCCGATGAACCTGCGTTCAGTAGAGCGACGCAACAACGTGGAGCGCTATGCACGCCTGGCAGGTACCAGTTTACCCGGCATAGAATTGGTTCGGGTACAGCACCTGTTGGATGTTGTACTTGCCGATCCGCGAGTGAACGCAGAACGAGTCGGGATGTGGGGTGTTTCGCTGGGAGGAATGGCTACCCTATTCTGGATGCCCCTTGAACCCCGGATAAAAGCAGGTGTGGTATCGGCCTGGTTCAATCAACGAAGAAATAAGATGGCAGTGCCGGATGAGCGGTATTCCAGCTTTTCACCCCGGGAAGAACATGCCTTTTTCAACGGTTGGCTGACGGAATTTTCCGATGAAGACCTCGTTTCCCTGATCGTGCCCCGGCCATTGATGATACAGCACGGTAAAAACGACAATATTGCCCATTGGCCGCAGGTCGTGGAAGCCTACGAAAAGGCAGCCATTCACTACCAACGCCTGAACATCCCCGAAAAGATCGATCTCGTCTTGCACGAAGGAGGCCACGAGGCGATTGTCTCGGAAGGGGTACAATTTCTGACCAACTGGCTGACAGCTTCCGGCAAGGAAAAGTAAGGAATTATAGCCGTACGCATTCGTTAAAAATAATCAAAGGAAGTTCCGTTTTAGGAAGGCCTTTGATGAAGCACCTGGTCCTTTCGGCCTTCATTCAGTTCTGCATGCCAACAAAAATTTGATCTCGAAATAATGTTAGATACAACTCCAAACCCCCTTACTATGAATCGGTTTTTTCTTATCCTTGCGCTGTTGGCTTTACTTCAACCAAACGTATACGCCCAAAACCAATCCCTTAAAGTCATCAGCTACAATATCTGGAATGGTTTTGACTGGGGGAAAGACCTGGAACGGGAAAAAACCATGGTTCATTGGCTGAAAGAACAGGATGCGGACATCATCGGCTTTCAGGAGCTCAATGCCTTTAGCCCGGAAAAACTTGTGCAGATGGCCCTTGAATGGGGACACCCCTATTCCCTGCTTTTAAAAGAAGATGGGTATCCGATAGGCATTACTTCAAAGACACCGCTGGAACTCAAAGGCCGCCTGCTGGGAGGATTTTGGCACGGGATGCTGCATGCCAAAACCCGTGACATCGACTTTCTGGTGGTCCACCTGAGCCCCCAGGATTGGCAATTCCGCCGGTCCGAAGCCGAGATGGTTTCGACCTATATCGAAAACGTACTGGTCAAAAACCAGCAGGAAAAGTTCATGGTTCTCGGGGATTTTAATGCCCATTCTCCCTTTGACGCCGGATTTGACCTTGCCCATCCGGAAACCCTTCGCCGCAATCGGGAAGGGGACAGCCTGCGATTCGAAGAAAAGGGTGCGGAAGCCTTCCAAACGCTTCGAAACGGCAGCTTTGACTACAGCGTCATGTCCCGGTTTTTATCCCTTCCCCTGATCGACGTGGTCCAAAACCATACGGAAGAAAACCGAAAATCCTCCTTTCCCACGCCCTTGATCACGCAAGAACTATCGCCCGAAAAACAGGCCGGCTACCGGCAGCGCATCGATTACATCCTGGTCAGCCCTTTTTTTGAATTCCAATGCACCCATGCTGAAGTGGTCAACACGGGAACACCGGACAGGCTCTCCGATCACTATCCGGTCGTCGCATCCTTTGCCTGGGATGAATAATCCGTCGGGAGGTGGATTTTCATCCAACACATTTTATTAGCTGCGACACTAAAGATAATTTTTTATTGGACTCAATAGATTTTTCAAAGGCTGATTTTTTAATTACCTGAGATAAGGACTCATTAGATCAACATCCCTTTAAAACGGCTAAAATAGTAACCCCGAACGAGTTTGAAAAACAACTTCAAAATGCAAGAACTAAGCCTTGACCGAAATGCTTTGTTGTAAAAAAAATAAATTGCGATCTTTCATTGCCGGATTCTAAAAAAACTTTAAAGTCTTTGAGACACCGAAGGTTTTTTTCGTAAACGTACCAGGAAAGACCTTCTTTAGATTATTTTATTTTCAACTTCATTTGATAAAAAGTAACCTTATCCTCCTCCACCCCAAAATAATCCTGGTCCTTCAGACCAAAAAAAGCTCCATTTTCATCCACCGCACTGCTGAGCGTGATACCCTGTGGAACTGAAATATCCTTTTGCAGTATCCGGTGTTCCCGGTCCAGAACCGCCAGGTAATCGGTGATTTGAAGGGAAAATGCCGCTCTTTCTTCCATCGTATTCCTGGGAAAGGATTTGGCCTTTTCCTCCTCCATACCCTTGGTGTAATGGATGAGGATCTGGCTGTCCAAAACAAACAGGTTTTGGATCCTGCCAAAGACATTGTAAAGACTCGCTTCGTAGTAATCATCTATGTTGGCCATGGGAACACCCTTGATTGCGACGGCATCTTTCAGGTCCAGGTCGATGGTTTTTTGGTAAACCAAATGTTCCTCCTTCTGCCCGTACAGGTGATATGCCAATTCGCCCCTGAAATAGACCAACCACTCCTCTCCTGCAGGAATCACGGCAGGAAAGGTCCAGTGGTAAAAATTGCCGTCCTCGTATATCGTTCCGGGTGGAAAAGGCATGGTCTGCCTGTAGGCACCTGTTTCCGGATCAACCAGCTCCAGAATGGGACTGCGGTAAATGCTTTCAAACATTTCGGCCTGGTTGGTATAATCCTGTTCTCCCCTTTCCGGTCGGATATAGGCCAGTTCCTTTCCGAAGGCATGAACGGGACTTTTGAGCCCGTTGATAAAGGTGTACGGTGGATTTAAATCCATGCGCTTGACGATTTCTCCCTCCCCTGAAAAAAACAGCAAGCCCTTTGCGGCATCCATTACCGTGTATTTCCCCTCAAAAAAGCCCCATCCCATGGCCCAGGTGATGGCATTGGGGCCGTCCTTTGCCAGGTGAAACCGGGAACTGACGGTTCCTTGCCTGTCAAACAGCAGTACTTCATCCGTACCGTTGTCCATGCCCAGAAATAGGTGGGTTGACGAGTCGTAGTCATAAAGAAACAGATTTCCCCGATAATCCACCTGAATGGAATCAGTTAACATCAATTGATAAGCAAAATCATCCTCGCTTTTTTTACCGTTATTGCTACACCCATAAAGGAACAAAGCCAAACAGCTTATACAAAGCCCTATTTTCATCTTCCCAAGTTCTACAAAAGAAAATGAAACCATTACATAAAAGATGTTAAATTTTACCAATCGGGGGGATTTTGGGAGATAAATGAAAGATTTTAATACTTAGCATTTCGAAAAAATCCCCCTACCCCCTTTTTAAGGGGGATTTATCTTATCTGCATTTTCTGTGTTCATTGTAAAAACGTACCGCTTGGCTACAGAAACATCATCTAGAATCGAATTAAGGTTTCTAACTAAATGGCTATCTTCTCGCGACCAAAAATTAAATTTATTTCCCTCCGTAGACCAGTTTAAATTTATAAACCGTATTAAAATCCTCTTCCACACCTGCCTGTTCCTGGTCTTTAAGTGCCACGATTTGCCCTTCCTTGTCCACCATGGCCTCAAAAGGAACCATGCTTTTCGGAATGGGCAGGTCCACTGCGCGCAGGCCAAACTCCGAATCAAAAACGGCAAATTCCATAGGGAAGGAGTACACCAATTCCCGCCGCTGTGCGGGATCCGACACATCGTAGGCGGCTTTCGTTTCGGGAGAAACACCCTTGCTGTAAAAGGCGATCAAATGATCCTTCAGGGGTAAAAACCGGTGGATCTGTGGGATACGGTAAACCAGTCCGTTTTTTTCAAAGAAGGTATCCATCTGCTCCAATGGCACCGGCTGGTCCGGGAAGGCGTTCTTCGCCGGAATTTTTACCGTCCGCTCAAAGAGCAACTGTTGTTCCTTTTCGGTATATACATGAAACTCCAAGGCATTATTGACCGAAAGGAACCATTGGGAGCCGCTATTTTGAATAAGGGGCGTAGGATACCCGTAAAAGAGCCCTTCTTCAAAGGCATCGGTTTCCGGAAAATGCATGGTAGGATAATATTCGTCGCTGATTGTATCCAACACCTCCATCATGGGTCCTCCATCAAGCATGCGTTGGTAGGCTGCCTGCCGGTCCTGCCCCTCTTCTGCCGATTCCGGTTTGTAGAACAGCAATTTATCCCCCAGCGAAGAGGCTGCTATATGCGCGCCACCCACGATCCAGAAATAGGGATAGGGTATCTCCGTCCGGTTCAATACCTTTCCCTGTCGGCTCAATGTATAGATTTTATCGCCAAAGAGGCAGATGTTTCCTGCCGAGAACCTGGGGTTCAGCCCATAGCCGCTGATGGCCTCCGGGCCGTCGTCTTTCAGGATAAACGTATGTTGGATACCTCCTGAGGCATCAAAAATCAAGACTTCCTTTTTCTGTTGGTCGTAGGCAAGGTACTGGTTGGTTTCCGGATCGTAATCCTTTAGCTCCAGACTACCCATATAATCGATACGTAGCGAGTCCACCAATTGAAGGGCATAGCTGCCGACACCGGAAGTTTCCTTTTGGGATCTGGAACAGGACAGCAGCCCAGCTGCCAGCAAAGCTAGTAGTGGTAAACGGGAGTTAATCATGGTTAAAAGTAGAACTAATGGTTTAAAAAAGCAAAGCTTTCTAATGGCTATTGTCGGAGTAATTGGAGTGTTTTACTTAGTTGTGAGTAAATAAATCCCCCTGCCCCCTTGATAAGGGGGAGTTGGACAGATGACTATTTGCAGCCATGGTATTGCCGCTGAACTTTTTCAGCCCGTTACAATAATACCTATTCAACATTAATTAATTGAGTAAACCTCCCTTCGATTTACATGCAATAGTGGACCGCCAGCACTTTCGGATAATGTAACTAAATCCCCCTTTTTAAGGGGGCGCAGGGGGATTTTATTTTTTCAAAATTTGCAAGTGCATTCCTGGATTTCGATATGCTCAGCACTTTTTAATGCTACTTAGGTATCTTTCCCGATGCGATCACCTGGATGCTGGGGTTGATGGTGAGCAGGTCGACAATCAGGGCATCACTGTCTTCCGGGGCAATGTAGACATCGTCGTACCGGTTGTATTTCACGATCAAGCCTCCGGTAGCCAGTGCAGGCTTCACTCCCACCCATCGGGTTTTGTCTTTAAGGATGGTCCGGATGCTACCTATGTCAATTTCTCCCTTGATATAGCCTGACTTGTAGTAAAAGGTATGACTCCGGACCCAATACCGGGTGTCAAGATAGGGCCAGATAATCGATAAGGCCGGAGCGGTCAGGGGAATCATCCTTCGCAACTTTTCCCTCCACGGTTTGGTACCCAAAAACCCGTATGCCAGTGGCAATACCAACATGGCGAGCAGTATACCCTGCATCAGGCGTCCTTTTTTTGGCTTTGTATGTTTTCATTTTAAGTGGCGGCATCCCGTTATTTTTACTACCAAAAATAGCGAAGATTAGGGGATTCCTCCAGGAATTTACGATCCCATTCAAAAAAACATTATCCTGATCCGTCATGAATCAACACTTTGGTGGAATCGATACTTTTCCGCAAAAAAGGATTCTTAATCGATGCATCGGTAAGCAAATCAACTCTTCTGGCGAAAAATTTCTCGAGTGAATCCCAGAGGGAAATCAGCATTTCTCCACGTGCGATGGGATCCTCGTAAGTTACCTCAACGAGTAGGTCAATATCACTTTTAGTTGGATCAAAACGATCGGAGATGGATGATCCGAAGGCGAACAGGTATTTCACATTATGCCTACTGCAGAGTGTCTCAAATTCCTTTTTTCGTGTTGCGATTACTTCGTTCAACTGCATAATTCGAATATAATAAATTATTTCAGTAAATAACAGGCAGAAACAGCAAACAAGTAATTGCCAATCAAATAGTTTGGAACATTTAAATCGAAAAATACTTGCCACAATCAGGTACTATGGGTTAACAGGCTCGGTACATTTTGGATTGTTCGGACCAGATTAGTTGTAATAGGACTCGTTTGCGGTAGCCAAGGTGGTGGTTAGGGTTAAAGGGCCGGAAACGCTTTGGAAGCTGACAAAAATAGGGATATTCTGTGTTTCTTTTACGGCAATTTGATAAGACGGGTAGGAAAAGGGTTGTTTAGATTTCGTCAGATGATATTGGCCTGGGCAGCAAAGTACCCTGGTAGTCTTTTGGGGTTTTGTATCGAAATTCAAGCATCCAGTCCATGTTTCCATTACCGATAGGTATTTCTCGCGGAATTGATTGGTTTTTATTATTTTTATCAATCATTGACGTGTTTTGTTAGCCCTATGGAAACGCAACCTGAAAAAAACATAGCCAAAGAACCTGACTTTGCTTACGGCTCCTACACGTATGCGGATTATCTTACCTGGGAGATAGATGAAATGGTAGAACTGATCCGTGGAAAGGTGTTTCGACAGGCAGCTGCACCCCGAGTGATTCACCAACGGATTTCCGGAAAAATGTTCTACTCGCTGTACGATTTTCTAAAGGGTAAGTCTTGTGAAGTATTCTCAGCACCTTTCGATGTACGACTGCCGGTGGCTTCCAAAAAGAATGAAGATATCGATACGGTTGTCCAACCGGACCTATGTGTCGTATGTGATGCAGAGAAGATAGACGAACGTGGCTGTCTTGGTGCACCAGACTTGATCATAGAAATACTTTCTCCCGGCAATAATCGAAAAGACTTGAAGTTAAAATACGAAGTGTATGAGGCTTCGGGAGTGAAAGAATACTGGGTCATCCATCCGGATGAGCGAACGCTTCTTATTTATACCCTGGATAAGCGGAAATACCGCGCCTCCCGTTTATTCACCTTGGGTGACAGGGTAATTTCTGAAGCCCTGCCTGGATTTGAGCTGAAGCTGGATCATGTGTTTGGAGGATTATAGTTTGGTCTCTGGCTTGGGATTCCAAGGCACAAAAAAGAATACTAAAACAGTATCATATACGAAGCCAGTATTTCGGACTACAGTAGAATAACACCTAACCTATTATAGGGTGAATCAAAAAGAACATTGTGTTATGTCCTGATTACAATATCATCCAAGATCCCCCAAAGGCTTGTATTGGAACAATATGTTATTTTTTTGCCATACCTGCGTATCAAAGAAACGAAAGACAGCATGCGCTATCCAGTTATTCAAACCCAAGCACTGAAAGTGCGCAATACCCAAACACAGGGTGCAGCCCTGTGTCTAAACCCGAAACGGGAACCCAAGCCCTGACGGGGCGAAATATGTTTGGCAAACCCCACATCCGATATAGAAAAAAATATACCGCCCGTTCACGGGAAAAACAGGTCAGTTCACGGGAAATACAATTATTCACTTATATTTTTTGATTTTATCCATTAGATTGGGAAGTATTAAGACCAAAAGCATAGATAGATACCAACTTTTCTGGTAATTAACAAGCTATTAAATTGTTCCAACAGCATGAATAATTGTTTCCACAGCTCCGGTAAAATTTTTGAATGGCTGAAAAACCGCTTTACCAAAGGAATACCGAATCGCAGACATCAAAGAAATAAATATCTACAAATAGGTAAAATAGAAACATTCTATTGCGATGAAATCGAGCCTGCCTACCGGACTGGCAGGCATGACGTAGCCGTCAAACAATAGGATGACTATCAACCATGCGACCTGCCTGCCGGTAGGCCGGGATTCTCCCGATGAGATTGGGACAAGCTATGTGGCCGATTAAAGACAATTTATAGACACATGAATGGGCACAATTCCCGGGTGTCCTTAGTAAGTCCGGGAAATCGACAAATATCATTAATTTAAAGAAAAATGAAAAAATTAAATTTAGAAAAACTAAAGCTGGCGGCAGAGGATGTGCTGCAAAGGAATCAAATGACTACAGTCTATGGCGGATCTGGAGGAAGTTCCTGTTCTGTTTGCTACTTGTATGAGGACACTGCAGGCACCATTCTCATAGACACCTTGTATAACCCACACCCTGGTTTAAGTTTTTCAGAGTGTCATGAAGCGGTTGGGCGATATGTCCACGATATGGAATATGGTACTTATACCTGTTCTTGAGTAAATCGGTTTCTTTTTCTGATGTCCTGGTTTTACTTAGACTTATTTCTTTAGGTGTTATTTCAGAACCGCTTGCTAATAGGTAATTCAAAAAGCCCATTTCTAATCATTTGGGCTTTTTATGGTTTCTCCTTTACGTTTTAGAACAACGTATGAATGAAGTTTGGAAGAAAACACCCCTACGACGCTTGTTCTCAATGACTTCCCAAATACAGAACAAGGCTGTTTCCCAGAAAATTTATCGTACATGCTTTCCAAAATTGAATATGAAATATACCACGCTTATTTTGCCTGTTATTACAGTTTTCCTGTTGCAAAATTGTGGAGATAAAGACAACTCGGATGCCGAACTGTTTACCAATACAATTGAAATCCAGAAGGATTTTTTATTGGGCGATTCGCTGGAGTTACAATTCGAAATGCTGGACACCATAAATCTGGAGGCCGAGGGAAACCCTCCTCTTTCTACAGTACAGGAGATAGCCTTCTCAAAGCACTTTTTTTTTCTGCTGGACAATAAACTGGGACTTTTAAAATTTGATTACAGTGGGAATTTACTTGGTACTATCGGAGAGATGGGAGAAGGCCCTGAAGAATATATTATGCCCTATGCGATTTACCTGGAAGAAAAAGAAAATATAGTCCTTGTGGCAGATTGGGTGAAAATGGTATTGATTTCCTATGATCTTGAGGGAAATTTCATCAGCTCAAGCCGATTGCCTGGTCGTCCAATTTCCTTGTATCATGAAAATAATACTTTATTGGTGATTCAGGAGGGTCTTTTTGGTTCCAATGAAGAAACCCGTAACATACTATTAAGCTCATTTGATCCAAAAACACTTGAAGTCATCAAACACCAGAAAAGCCCGCTGTACAGTTACACTTCAAAATTTACGATAATCCATAGATTCCCAAGAATTTTAGGCCGGATAAAAGAATCGACCCTCTTTTACCTACCTCAAACCCGAGTCAGGGGATTAGTTGAGCATAAAGATACGATCTACAGAAAAGTGAAAGATCATCTGGTTCCGGAATACCTACTTCACTTCAAGGGATTTGAGAAGGAAGATCTGCCAGTGATAGAATATGTAGAAATGTTCGAAGGATATGCAACCCTACTTTTCAAATTTAATAAGCAGTCATTTCTCGTATTGCTTGATTTAGTCAACAATGTACCTTTGTCTTTCCTAAAACAACCTGACGATACTAACTTAACGGGTATAAAGATTCAAAGGCTTCCAAAACATCTGTCTGAGGACCTGTTTTACTCCATCTTAAGGAATGAGGGTGGTATGCAAGAAAAAAATCCACTAATTGCGCTGTATCGGCTTGTTTCTCCAAGTTTAAATGGAAACAGGGATAGTGAAAGATAACAGTTTCATTAAATATCTTGATGAATTTGAATATTAACTAGATATTCAACATCCCACCAAGGCAGGAGGACTCAAAGTATACCCCAATTGTTGCATGTAACGGACTGATCTCAATGCACAATTCCTACAGAACCAATCGAATTGCAGCGGTCTTCAAAATCAAAGGATCGGATTTTTATAACTAGAGAAACAACCCCCAACTCAGGTTTGTATTTTATAATCCGCAATCCAAATAGAGAGAATGGTAATAATTGAATGAAATATTTGTAGTTATGAAAATACGCTATGCAGGATTTGACTACCGGGGATTAAACAACCTGGGAGATCAGGTCCAATCTATTGCCGCCGAACGATTTTTACCGGAAATTAACATGAGGCTTAACAGGGATACACTGGCAAGCGCCCATTGTAACCCTAACCATTTGTTGATCATGAACGGGTGGTATTCACACCAGCCTGAGCACTGTCTTCCAATTAGTAATAGTATTTTGCCGGTTTTTTGGGGATTCCATATCAGCGACTGGAATGATTCCTGGAGGCATTTTTTATCGGAAGAGAATTTGGCATTTTTCAAAAAGCATGAGCCCATAGGATGCCGGGACAGCTATACTGCAGAGAAATTAAAGGCTGCCGGCATTGAGGCCTTTTACAGCCGCTGTTTGACGCTTACCCTGCCCGAAAGGAAGAAAAAGCCTGAAGACGGCGCAATCATGATTGTAGATGTTCCGTTTCTTTTGCCGGATTTTATTGAAAAAAACGGTCTGAGGATGACGCATACCATAAACCCGGACACTACAGCGCGTAAAAAGCGACTGCAGGCAAAAAAACTGTTGTACCTGTATAAGCGCTACGCAACGCTGGTGGTGACAAGCAGACTCCACTGTGCCCTTCCCTGCATTGCCATGGGCATACCGGTCATCTTCTTTGGAAATCCACTAGATTACCGGGTTTCAATCATCGGAGAACTCGGACTAAACATTTATGAGATCCCCAAGCATTCCTCCGGAGCAGATTCCTACAAAAAAGCGTTAGACGGGCTATTCAGCACCGTAGATTGGAGGCCGGAACCGTTGGATTTTCAGGCCACTAAAAAAAACATGATCCATGACTTTTCAGACTTTCTTCATAAACAGCATTCAAAAATGACCATATACTAAGGCTGAATTTTTTAACGGTTTGATCAAAACATTATTTTACCTTCCTTTCTTTTTCAGAACCAAAAAAAATCCCTAAGCCACAGGTCAAATGGCATATCTCCTCCTTAATCCTCAGGCTGTTACCAATATTTGTCATTTCCTTCACGGGATAAAACCACCCGTTCACGGGGAAAACAGGCCAGTTCACGGGAAATAATATTATTCACTTATATTTTTTGATTTTATCCATTAGATTGGGAAGTAATAAGAGCAAAAACATATATAGATTCCTGCTTTTCTGGTAATCTACCTACTATTAAACTGTTTAAACCGCATGAATAATTGTTTCCACAGCTCCGGTAAAATCCTTGAATTGCTGAAAATTCGCTTTACCAAAAACTACCTGAAAGAAGAAATCCTTTCCCATCCACAATTTCCCAGTTTGCTGACCCTTTCGGATGTGTTGGAAAAGTACCATATCAGTACCCTTCCCCTTAAGGTCGGAAAAGAGAAGCTCGATCAGATTCCCATGCCCTGTATCGTGCAGGTCAAGGTACAAGGAAAGGAATATTTCCAAACCCTTTCCCATATCGCTGAAGACAGTTTTTCCGGATATGATGAGGAAGGAAAAAAGTTCAAACTAAGCAGGGAGGATTTTTTGCATTCATGGACCGGGGTGGTTTTGGCAGTAGAAAAAAGCGAGCACGCAGCCGAACCGCGAATTGAAGAACGTCTTCAAAAAGAAAAAATACAGACCTTCCTGATGGCCGGCCTGGTCCTGTTCGCTTTGATTGCAGTAGGTTTCGGATGGCCTGAACTGATGGGATCCGGATACGGAATTGCCACAGCAGGCTTACTGCTACTGAAGCTGATCGGATTGGGCGTTTCGGGGTTGATTTTATGGCGGGAGATCGACAAAGATAACCCCTTGGTTCAAAAATTCTGCTCCGGGGGAGCCAAGACGGACTGCAACACGGTACTGGACAGTGCGGCTTTCAAGTTTGCGGATGCGGCCATTAGCCCCGGATCCCTGGCTTTTGCTTACTTCTTTTCCGGCTCCTTGTTGCTTTTAACCCAAATATCTCCGCTTAGAGTACTGCCCACATTAGCATGGCTAAGCCTGGCAACCCTTCCGGTAGTAGTCATTTCTTTTTATTACCAGGCCTTCAGGATAAAGAGTTGGTGCCGGCTATGCCTGTTCCTGATAGGTATCTTGGTGCTTGAGATGGCACTGGTCTGGGCACAGCAGGTCTATCAGCATGCGATTGACTTGCCGGCAGTTGCTGCCTTTGCCTTTCTTTTTATCGCCTCCCTTCTGGGCTGGATATACCTGAAACCCATCCTCGATGCGAAAGACAAGCACTATACGTACCAAAGGAACCTGAAAAAATTAAAAAGCGATCCGGTAATTTTTGACAGCCTGCTAACCCGGTCGAAAAAGATAAACAACCCGACCGGGGACCTGGGCATTCTCCTAAAAAACGAATCTCCCAGGTATCAGGTCATCAAGGTGTGTAACCCCTACTGTGGACCCTGTTCAGAGGCACATCCGGAATTGGAGCGATTGGTAGAGGAAGGAATCATTGACTTACAGATTATATTCTTTCCCAATAATAGTACGGACGATCTCCATGCAAAAACCATCAGCCATTTGCTGGCCATAAACAGCAAAGGGGACCCCAAGGTAACGCAGGAAGCATTAGATATTTGGTATGCTGCCGAAAAAAAGGACTATACGGTATTTGCCGAACGCTACCCCATGAATGGAGAGCTAAGCAAACAGCAGGAAAAACTACTCGCCATGAAATCCTGGTGTGAAAAGGAAGGAATCATCCATACACCAACCATTTTTATCAACGGATATCAATTACCAAAAGAATACAGTATAGCGGACATCAAGGAAATAAATGTCTATAAGTAGGTATATAAAGAAATTCTATCGCGATGAATGGGCACAAATCCCGGGTGTCCTAAGCTGGTCCGGGGAAAACAAAAACATCATTAAATAAAAGAAAAATGAAAAAGTTAAATTTAGAAAAATTAAAGCTGGCAGCAGAGGATGTGCTACATCGAAGCCAACTGGCTGGGATTTATGGAGGGTCAGATGGATGTCAATATGTTTATTGCACATGTAATTTACACCTTGGAGCTTGGCAGGGTTATTACTGTTCGGAAGCTGAAGAAGAAGAAGCAATAAATACATATTGCGAAGGCGGGGGTGATTGCGAATAAAACGAATTAATAGAAATTAGTTACCTTGATAAGGTATCCTATATTTTAAGGAAAATTAATGCATTTTCTTAATCCTAAAAAAATTACGGAAATGAATTGGGAGAATTCCCAAGTGCCTAAACTAAATAGGGAAAGAAATAATAATATTTAAATAACAGAAAAATGGAAAAATTAAATTTAGCGAAATTAAGGCTTGCTATTGACGATGTGCTGCAGCGAAATCAAATGACAACGATTTATGGGGGGTCTGACGGGTGCAATTATTATTATTGTCAATGCACAGGAAGCACAGGAGCTTGGCAAGGATATTACTGTAGCGCACAAGAAATAGTAGATGCTATAGATAGAAATTGCGAACTGGAAAATGGCTCTTGTACTTAATATGTAAACCAAATATCAATTAGTTTCATTGGCCATACAATTTCTTAGTATGGCCAATGTAATGTTAGACTAAAAAGTAATATGCAAAATTATTCTTACTTAATACTTATACTGTTGCTCTCCTGTAGAGGAAATACAATTAAAACAGATCCAGATTATTTTTCCAATCTGAAATTTTCGGTAGATACCGTTATTATTGATCCAGGTGATGAAATTATCTTTTTGAAACACCAATTGTTGAATGCGGACATGGGTAAAGACGGAAAGTATTTTTATAATTTTAATAATGATGACCATACACTTGAAAAAATTAATTTGGATAAGCTACGATTGGAGGAAAAAGTGCCTTTTGATACCGAGGGGCCCAACGGTACGGGGCCCGGTATAGGAATGATGAAAGTTCACAATGACAGCCAAATAACGATGAATAATTTGAGTCATACGTCCTTATTCTCTTTGGAAGGAGAGAAGGTCAGGACCATTTATTTTGAAAACTTTTCCTTGGGTTTGTACTCCATGGAGGATAGGGAATATTTAAAACCAGAAAGGGTGCTCGATAAGGATGAAAACCGATTATATGGATTAATATATCGTTTCCAGGAGAAAAGTTTTGCTTTATGCATACTTGACCTGGAAACCTTTGAGGTAGAAAGATTGGAATTAAAAAGTTTTGAAAACCTGTCTAATTTTCAGATTTATTATACTCCGGGTAACAGTCGAATAGCTCACCAACTCGATGTAGATCTGGAAAAAATTGAAAATAAAGTGATCATATCGAACGAAATTACGAGTATTTTGATGTGGTATGATACCGTTAGGGATTCTCTTTTTACTAAATCATATGCCAGTCAACTTACAGCAAACCAAAAAGAAAAAGAGTATGTAACGGAATACGAAACGCTAGAGGAATTTGAAATTGCAAAAAGAAAGTTAAGGCAAGAAATAAATTTTATGCCCCCGTTTTGGGAAGAGCAAGGGGAGTGTTTTTATCGATTCTCACATCAGGAGATCGAAAATACTGGCGGGGAAAGAACTAGATCAAAAGTATATTTAACGGCATTAGACAAGGACTTAAATATGCTGGGTGAGACATTGATCCCTCAATTGACCAAAAAGCCAGGTAAACATTTTGCGAAGGATGGGGAAATTTGGATTTATGAAAATATAAATGATGAGATGGGGTTTGTCCGTTTGAAGATGAAAAAAAATAAATAAATTTAAACACCCCTTTTCTTGAAAACCACTTTCCCCTTCTACAAACAACCCGATGCCAAAGACTGTGGCCCCACCTGCCTGCGCATTATCGCCAAACATTACGGCAAATTGATCTCCCTGCAGGAAATACGGGAATATTCGGAAACCACCCGCTCCGGAAGCAACCTGCTTAAGCTTAGTGAGGCGGCAGAGGCTATCGGCTTTAAGACTATCGGGGCAAAGCTTGATTTTAACCGGCTGAAACAGGCACAGCTTCCCCTGATCGCCCATTGGGATAAAAGGCACTTTGTGGTGGTGTACCGGATCAAAAAAGATCAGGTTTACCTCTCCGATCCGGCCTATGGCCTGATCCGCCTGTCAAAACCTAAATTTATCGCCCGGTGGATCGGAAACAATGCCGATGAATCCACCAAAGAAGGCGTCACCCTGTTGCTGGAGGTAACCCCGGACTTTAAAAGGATGAAATGGGAGGAAGAAGACAAGCGCTCACTACGCTTTCTGTTCCGGTATTTGTTCAATTACAAAAACCTCTTGGTTCAGCTTTGTATCGGGCTGCTGGTAGGCAGTCTCTTGCAGCTTATTTTTCCCTTTCTGACCCAGAGCATCGTGGACGTGGGCATCCAAAACCAGGATATCGGTTTTATCTACCTGGTACTATTGGCGCAGATAATGCTGTTTGTCGGGCGTACCAGTGTAGAAGTGTTCCGGAGCTGGATTTTGCTTCACCTGAGTACCCGGATCAATATCTCCCTGGTATCCGACTTTTTTATCAAACTGATGAACCTGCCCATTGCCTATTTCGATACCCGGATGACCGGGGACATCATGCAGCGCATCGGAGACCACCGCCGGATAGAAAACCTGTTGACTGGAACCACCCTTAGCACCTTATTTTCCTTTTTTAATTTCTTCGTCTTCGGGGCGGTACTCATCTATTACAGCCTTACCATCTTTCTGATTTTTCTGGCGGGAAGCATTTTCTACATCCTCTGGGTGCTGTATTTTATGAAGCGCAGGAGGGAGCTGGACTACAAGCGTTTTGGCCAGTTGAGCCAGGAACAGAGCACGGTGATCGAACTGATCAACGGCATGCAGGAAATCAAAATGCACAATGCGGAAAAGCAAAAACGATGGCGATGGGAATTTGTACAGGCCAGCCTGTTCAATGTGTCTATTCAGACCCTTTCCCTGGAACAAACCCAGGGCGTAGGTTCCTCCATGATCAATGAGCTGAAGAATATTCTCATCACGTTTACTTCAGCGGTGCTGGTAATTGAAGGCAATCTTACCCTGGGCATGATGCTTTCGCTCCAGTACATCATCGGGCAGCTAAACAGCCCCATCACCCAGGTAGTTGGTTTTATTCGGGCCTATCAGGATGCCAGCATCAGCCTGGAGCGGCTAAACGAGATTCATGACAAGGAAGAGGAGGAAAACAGGGATACGCAGTATATCCGGAAAATCAATGTAGCTAAGGAGCTGACCCTGAAAAACCTGTCCTTTCGGTATATAGGAGCCGATGAGCCCGTTCTGGAAGGGCTCGACCTGATCATCCCTCCACAGAAAATTACAGCGGTGGTAGGGGCCAGCGGAAGCGGAAAGACCACCCTGATGAAGTTATTGCTCAAGTTTTACGAACCCACCAGAGGAGAGATCCTGTATGGCCAGCATGACCTTAGCATCATTGCTGCCAGAAGCTGGAGGGATCATTGCGGGGTGGTGATGCAGGAAGGCTACGTGTTTAACGATACCATAGCGGCCAATATTGCTGTGGGTCAGGATCGCATCGACCAGGAGCTGTTGGTCAAAGCCGCCCGGATCGCCAATATCTACGACTACATCCAATCCCTGCCGCTTGGCTTCAATACCAAAATCGGCAACGAGGGAGCCGGGATCAGCACCGGACAAAAGCAGCGGCTTTTTATCGCCCGGGCGGTGTATAAGGATCCTGAAATTCTCTTTTTTGACGAGGCCACCTCGGCACTCGATGCCCGAAACGAACGTATAGTGATGGAAAACCTGCAGCATTTTATGAAAGGGAAGACGGTAGTGGTCATTGCCCATCGCCTGAGTACGGTAAAAAATGCAGATCAGATCATCGTTATCGATCAGGGAAAAATAGTGGAACTGGGGTCCCATGACCAACTGCTGTATGCACAGGGGGCCTATTTTGATTTGGTAAAAAATCAATTGGAGCTGGAAAAAATAAATACAAACTAACCATGCCCGATGAGAACACCCATACCGATAACCTAGATCTCCGGTCCGAAGAAGTACAGGAGATCATTACCCGGCCGCCGGCCTGGCTGATCCGCTGGGGCATCACCCTGGTATTTGTTATGACCTGTCTGATCATCACGCTCTCTTTTCTGATAAGGTACCCGGATTTTGTGCAGGCAAAGGTGCTGGTGACAACCCGGGAGCCGACGGAGCGGGTGCTGGCCCGTACTTCCGGTCAGATAGAAAAGCTCTTTGTGGAAAACGGAGAACTTGTCTCCTCCGGCCAGCCACTTGCCGGGATCAAAAGCACCGCAAACCTGGAGGATATCCTGATCCTGAAAGACCAATTGGAAAAGGCGGTCTTTGGAAAGGAAAATGGGTATGCCTTCCCCATGGATTCACTTTCCAGCCTGGTACTGGGAGAAGTGGAACCTGCCTTTCTGGAATTTGAACGAAATTACATGGAATACCGGCTGCTTCTGGAACTACAACCCTTTATCGGACAATTGGACGGCAGCCGTACCGCATTGGTGGAAATCAATAACCGGATCGAAAGGCAGATCGCCCAAAAGGAGCTATTGGAACGTAGAATGGAACTGGTCCAGCTCGACTACGATCGCAACAAGTCACTGCATGAAGATGGGGTAATTGCCGACAAGGATTTTGAAGCCCGGGAAATGGAATACCTGCAGATACAGGAGCAGGTCAACAGCATGGCCATAGCCATTTCCCAAATGCAGGAGGCCCTGAGCCTGGGAAACCAAACGCTGCGCATCACGGAAATCAATAAAAAGGAAGAGGAGACCCGCGCCCTGAAAAGCCTGATCCAGTCCTACCATGGGCTGCAGCGTGCCCTGCGGGATTGGGAATATACGTACCTGATGAAATCTTCTACCGGAGGTCTGGTCAGCTTTCAGAAAATCTGGAGTGCCAATCAACAGGTAAATGCCGGCGAACCGGTATTTACTGTACTTCCGGAAAACAAGGAGGAACTGGTAGGTGCCATGAAAATACCGGCACAGAACGCTGGGAAAGTGGCAATCGGCCTCAAAGTGTTGATTAAGCTGGACAATTTCCCTTTTCAGCAGTATGGCGCCCTGACGGGTCGTGTTACCAGGGTGGCTGTCTCCCCGGATGATGAATTCAATTATCTGGTTTACGCCTCCCTTCCGGAAGGTACGCAAACCTCTTTTAATACCAGGATCCCCTTTACGCAGGAGCTTCTGGGAAACGCCGAGATCATTACCCGGGACCTGAGTGTGGCAGAAAGGCTTTTTTTTAAATTTAAATCAATCATGGCCAATTAAACCGGAAAATAATGAAAACCCAACAAACCGAAAGCAGCCCACAGTTACCATCCAAACTCATAGCAATCAACCGACTTTTGGTTGAACACGCCCCGTCCAATGAAGCCCCCGGACTCCTACAGGGAAAAATGGGCCTGGGTATATATTATTTTATGTTGGCCCGGGAGACCAATGACCCGGCACATCAGACCATGGCTGAAAAATGTATAGGGGAAGTCTATGAAGCAGCAGGAAACATTTCCATTGCTGCTGATTTTGAAAACGGGCTTGCGGGCATTGCCTGGGGCCTGTGCCATTTGATCAAAAATGATTTCGTAGCTGCTGATCCGGATGAAATTCTGGAGGATGTGGACGATCGCATCTTCCGCTATTGGAATGCAAACAAAGAAACATTGCCCGTAGATATCAGGCAGGGTTTGCTCGGGTATTGGGTTTACTACACCCTTAGGCTCGAACTAACACATGATCCCGTGAACCGTTTTATCCACACCCGGGTGGTGTCCGAAATCCTCAACCGGATCGGACAACTGGTAGAGGAGGAAAAATTTCAGCACAGGGAACCGGATTTGTTTACCCTGTATTGGGATCTTCCTCTACTATTGATCCTCCTGTCCAAGTCGAAACAACTACAGGTCAGTTCCAATAAAATTGACCGGATACTGGATTACCTTAGCCCAATCATCACCTCCCTGTATCCAAGATTGCATAGCAATAGAATGTACCTTTTGTTGGGACTGGAAAGCATGATCAAACAATTACCCCTGACTGTTTTGCAAGACCATGCAGATCTACTGAGGAAAAGCACCTCCCTGACCAGGATCATTGAAGTGGAATTCAAAAGCCTGAATATCCTGGCACAGGATGGTATCACGGGGCTGGCATTTATCAGCAGAAGACTGTCAAGCCTTACCGGAACTTCAGCCCTGCTATTTGCCAGGGAAGCGTTAATCCGAAAAATAAATAAATCGGTGTATTGGCTGGAGGAGAGCCATTATCAGGAAATGAAGAAAAATACAGGCTGGGCTAGAGGCCTGTCCGGAATGGGAATGCTCTTACTGGAAATTCTAAAAGATAGCCCGGGTGAAATGGAGAAATAAATTTTAGCAGCATATGGAAAAATCAGATCTTAGAGATGTCACCTTTATCATCCCCCTGCGAATAGATACGGTAGACAGACTGGAAAACACCCTTGTCATCCTGGATTTCCTCCTGGGAAGTTTTCATACCAGGATAAAAATTCTGGAAGCCTGCCGACGCAATACCGGAATATTACAACAATTGCTACCCGGGGAGGTGGACTACCGGTTTGTGGAAGACCGTGATGATGTCTTTCACCGGACGAAATACATCAATACACTTACAACAACCTGTGAAACTACCTATTTAAGCCTCTGGGATACGGATGTCATCATTCCCTCAAGCCAAATAGAAGCAACCATGAAAAGGCTAAGGGAGGGGAAGGCCGATTTTGTGACCCCATTTCAGGACAGGTTTTTAGACACGTCTTACATCCTTCGGGATCTTTATATCCAATCAGGGGACATTGGACTATTGGAAAAGCAGCAGGGCAAAATGAATGCGCTGTATACCCCCAATCCGGTGGGTGGGGTATTTTTTGCCCATAGACAGGCCTATGTCGATACGGGGATGGAAAACGAGAGATTCTACGGCTGGGGCAGAGAAGATGGAGACCGGGCAAACCGCTGGAAGATATTGGGCTACCGCCACCAACATGTACCCGGCCCCTTATTTCATCTTTCCCACGAAAGGGGACTCAACAGCTCCTTCCACAGTTCCAGTCAAAACGACAAAAAAATGGCGGAGTTGCAAAGGTCCCTGGTGATGTCGAAAAAGGAATTGAAAAGGGAAATTAAAAGCTGGAGATAATGCTATTTTCATTACGGGATTTTTAGATAGGGTAATAATGAAATCAAAAATATTTGGCATAGGACTACCCAGGACGGGAACACAATCACTAACTCAGGCGATGAGAAAGTTGGGTTTTGTTTCCGGTCATTGCCTCTCTCCTAATCAGTGGAACAAAATAGATCATTTTGATTTTGTTTGTGATTCCCCTGTACCTTCCAGGTTTATTGATCTTGATAGAATTTACCCCGGATCCAAATTTATATTGACAACAAGAAATGTTAATAACTGGCTTAGTTCATGCAGAACGTTCTTTATCGATAAGAGACCTCCCGAGCGGATTAAAGAAAAATGGTTCCTTGATTATCGTATAGAAATTTTTGGCACTGCAAAATTTGATGCTAAACTATTTGAAGAAACATACTATAAACACAATGAAAGGGTCAGGAAACATTTCCTTGAATCTAACAGTAGATTATTGATTTTAGATATCACAAAAGGTGAAGGATGGGTAAAACTAATAGATTTTCTGGGCTTGTCGATTGATTCAAAAGAATTGGGCCCATTTCCTTTTGAAGATTTTGTAAAAAGAAAAAAGTCATCTTGGCTTAACAAAGAAAAAAAAGTCCCCGCAATTAAAGTTTTTTATCCCTCAAATTCACCAACAATAAATTTAAATAAGTTAGAAATAAATTGCATTCCGAAGGCCAGAGAAGAAAGCAAGCCCCTAAAAACAAAAAATCTAAAACAGATTTTATCTATTCTTGAGAAACTTAACGACTTTATAAGTAAAAATGAACCAGCAAAAAATGAGGTTGGACTATTAAACGGAAAAATCGGATTGAGTATTTATTTCTTTATGTTGGGAAGGAGTACCAGAAATAGTGAAATTCTATCCATCGCAGAGCATATTCTAATGGATGTTTATAATACTTTAGGGAATTTTATCATACCTACAAATTTTCAAAACGGGCTTTCCGGCATTGCCTGGGGCCTTTGCCATCTGATCAAAAATGACTATGTAGAAGGTGATCCCGATGAAATTTTAATTGATGTCGACCACCAAATCATTAGCTATTGGAATGCAAACAAAGAAACATTGCCTGTAGATCTCCGGCTGGGATTGTTGGGATACTTGGCTTACTATACCAGTAGGCTCGAAATTTCACAGGGCCATGCTAAGTCCGTAAACCAAAATATCCATACCCGGGTCGTCTCCGAAATTATTAACCGGATAGGACAGCTGGTAGAGGAGGAAAAATTTCAGCACAGGGAACCGGAATTGTTTACCCTGTATTGGGATCTTCCTCTACTATTGATCCTCCTTGCCAAGGCAAAACAACTACAGGTCAATTCCAATAAAATTGACCGGATACTGGATTACCTTACCCCAATCATCACCTCTCTCTATCCAAGATTGCATAGCAATAGAATGTACCTTCTGTTGGGATTGGAAAGTATATTTAAAGAGCTACCATTGACTGCGTTGCAAGATCATGCGGATCTGCTAAAGGAAAGCATTTCCTTGGATACGATTATCGATGAGGAATGTAAAAACCTGAATATCCTGGCACAAGATGGTATCACAGGTCTGGCATGGATCAGTAGAAAATTGTCAGCCCTTACCGGGACTTCGAAACTATTATTACCTATGGAAAAAATAATCCAAAAAACAAGCAGATCAAATTATTGGGAGGAGAATGGTTATAATCAAGACATGGTGAATAATTGTGGATTGACAGCAGGATTAGGCGGCATAGGAATACTTCTACTGGAATATTTAAATGATACAGTTGGTGGAAAAAACTAATTTGAAGGCTATATAGGTCCAAATCATATAAAAACCTCTTAATTCAAACTAAAATTATTATAGCATGGTGGTGAAAAATATTCAATCCTTTTTAATACTATCCAATAAAACTTCCCTCCCTTTGATTCAAAAATACCGGGAAATATTTGATGCAACCCGGGATATAGGAGATACGGTATTGCTTTACCATCTGGATAAGGGGAAGCCTGGTGTTAATGCTTCAGGGCTTAATGCTTTTACATTTACGGATGAGGTCTTAAGCTCCCTGAATTATTTCCCCCTTGGCTTTACCCTGGTTCCGGGCAGCAACCATTTCCCCTTGCTGAAATTTTATCTATCTCATCCGCATTACGATTACTACTGGTGCATCGAGGACGATGTGGCGTTCTCCGGAGATTGGAGAGCCTTTTTTGAGGCTTTTTCCTCCCTGGACACTGATTTTATCAGCAGCCATATCCGCCGCTACAAGGAGGAGCCGGAATGGCCCTGGTGGCCTGCCCTGGCCCATCCCTATACTGTTATCCCACAAGAGCAACGGATCCGCTCCTTTAACCCCATCTACCGCATTTCGCGGCAAGCCCTGGAGTTAATCCACAAAGCACTCCTCAGCAAGTGGTGTGGGCATCACGAGGTACTGATCCCTACCCTGCTTTACGAAACCGGACTTTCTATCCATGACTTTGGAGGCAAGGGAGAATTTGTACCCGAGGGCTTTGAAAACCGATTCTACATGAACAACAGCCCCAACCATAGAGGCATACTCTCCGACGGCACCATGCGTTGGAGACCGGTTTTTGCGGAGGCAGGAACATTGAAAAACAAACTCTACCATCCTGTAAAACTGACGGATGATTAAAACCTGAATAATAATCCCCGAATGCGCAAGCTGAAAAAGTGGAACCTTACTCAATTTGAAGGTATGGCTTACATTTCTATCCTTAGAGATTCACTTGATGATCCATCCGAAAATACAAATTACCATTAACCAAACGGAAGGGCATTCATCCGCAGTAAGTTTGACAACTTCCTTTTAGGCAGGCAATTAGAAAAAGTTATGCAAAACTACTTTAAATCTTATACTTTTAATAAATAGTTAAATTAAATGCGTAAAAACACCCATTAAAATTTATATAAAAAAAGAAAATTATAATTTTATTGATGTAAATTTTAAATATAAATGTAAATCCAATCAAAAAATAATTCAAATCAATTTGAATACATTCCTTTTTTTTTATCTTATCGACCTAGTTACACTACTAAGTTTATTTTTATGGAGAGCCATTCTTTAATCCTCAGTTGCAATCATAAAATCCTTAAAATTGGCCTTGATATGGTCACCCATATTGTGGTAAACGATTATCTGCTCACCGTCTTTTGTCTGGATGGAAGCAGCCATTCCTGCTGCTCCTCGTTAAAAAAGGTAGAAAAAAAATTGCCGGAGACATTTTTCAAAATAAACCGGAACTGCCTGGCCAATGTTAATTTAATCCAGTCAATTCCGCCAAAGGAAAGGGAAATAGTAATGGAAAACAATGTACGACTGAAGGTAGCCAAATCCAAATGGGCTACGCTAAAGAAAGAATTTCGTCAACCTGATTCCCCAGACAATGGCATCAGGGATACGCATTAATCTAATTTCGTGCTTATTTGAGGGTCTATCAGAAAAAATATGTTTACGTAAAGCCTCCATGCTCAAACGTCTAGCAGCAATAATTAGGGTTGTGTATATCATTTAATTAGAATAACCGAAGTGGAAATTTTATTTCTGGAGGGGTTAAGGGAGGAGGTATAGTTAAGCGTAACGATCTTGAATTTCATCGCTATACCCGGTTTAATTTCTTTTATCTGCCTTTATGGGGAAAGGCTTTTATAAAAAATACTAATGAGAAGAATTGCTAATGCCTTACCACTGGTATCCGTTATTATGCCCTGCAACAATGCATCAAGTTTCATAGCAGAGGCAGTGGAAAGTATCCTGTTACAGGATTTCAAAGACATTGAGTTGCTGATTATCGACTACGGGGCCAATGATAAGGCTACCAATCTGATCCTATCACTTGATGATACCCGCATCCGGTATTTCGAATTTGATACCAAACGGGGAAACTGTGCGGCCAGAAATTTTGGGATAGCTCATGCATTTGGAAAATATATTGCCTTTACGGATGCCGACGATCTTTCCCTGCCTGATCGCCTGTCTACACAATATAGTATGCTGGAAAATCATCCCGACACCTTTTGCATTGGCTCCTCCTATGAAATCATCGATGCAGCAGGCAGAAATATGGGTTTAGTAAATAAGCCGCCAGACCATGAAAAAATAAAGGTCTTGTTGTTTGCCGACAAAAACACCCGCCAGCCAGCCATGATGATCAGAAATACCCTGTGTCAGGATTTTGGATTTCGATTTGACGAATCCTTTTCCTATGCTGGAGATTATGATTTTGTGGTAAGGGTTGCACAAAAATTTAAAGTTCAAAACATTTCCAAGCCGCTCGTAAGATCCCGGATATATCCGGAACAGGCTTTTACCGAAAAAAGAGAAATGGAGGAGGAGACGGCCAATCGGGTTAGGAGACGGCAACTGGAAACCCTCGGTGTGGATTTTACCGAGGAGGATTTTCACCTTCATTTAAAGTTGATCCATCACCGGTATTTGGAGGATCTTGAGTTGGATCAGGTGGAGACATGGCTAAACCGGCTCCTTACTGGGAACCATCAAAAAATGATTTACGACAATGACTTCTTTTATTCGATTTGTGAAAATTTGGCAGCCACTGCCATTCGCCACAACCGGCTGGGGGGATGGTCCATTGAAAAAAAAATGCTTACCTGCATTAATGAAATCCTGGTTCCCGGGTCCAAATTGCTTGAGTTCGGTACAGGAAAGGGAACCGAAGCCTTGCTACGAAATTATCAGGTGACCAGCATTGAGCACGATACCCGGTATTGTATTTCATTATCGCAGGAGCATGAATGTATGCTGGCCCCTATAGAAGGGGAATGGTATTCGCCAGAAGAAGTCAAATCTGTTTTATCCCGTATAAATTTTGATCTGATTTTGGTCGACGGGCCTCCCGGGACATTAAGGCAAGGGATTTTAAATCACCTGGAATTATTTAAAGGTATAAAAAGTGTATTTGTCTTTGATGATATGGATCGAGAACTTGACCGGAAAACAATGATTACTTTTTGCAGGGAGCTTTGCCTTACCTACAAAATTATACAGGGGGACAGGAAGCAATTTGCTGTCTGCCGGCAATATCCGGATGACCCATCAAATGTAGACCGAATACCCTTTAAATAATGATTTTGAAAAGCTAGTTTCCTTTCAACTAACAACCCGATGCCATTTCAATTGTACCTGAGAAATTCCAAAAAAAGTAATGACGAAGGAATGTACTATTGCTGCAGGTATCCATACCAGCACATCACGCCTTATAAGGCTGAGCCTGTTGAAGCCCGACTCCGCTGCCTTCGACTCCGCTCAGGCACCGCAGCCCCAAATCTCCGCGTCAACAAATCAACACAACCTCAAACCATCAACTTTATTCTTTTCGTCATCTAAACTACAACTGGCTCAATCCCTATACATTACAGCACCAATCATTTCCTTCAGGGGATAAAACTGCCCGTTCACGGGAAAAATAGGTCAGTTCACGAGAAATACTATTATTCACTTATATTTTTTGATTTTTTCCATTAGATTGGGAAGTAATAAGAGCAAAAACATATATAGATTCCTACTTTTCTGGTAATCTACCTACTATTAAACTGTTTGAACCGCATGAATAATTGTTTCCGCAGCTCCGGTAAGATCCTAAAATTGTTGAAAAATTGCTTTATCAAAGAAATTTAATCATAAAAGACCTAAAAAGATAATCACAAATTAGGTGGTAAATACAGGCATTCTATCGCGATGAATGGACATAGTTCCTGATGTCCTAAATAGTCAGGAAATTTATTAAATGTCAATTTCAAAATGATGAAAAAGGTAAATTTAAAAAAACTAAAACTCACATCAGAAGATGTACTTCAAAAGGACAAACTATCAAAGGTATATGGCGGAATGGTAGGCCAGGGGACTTTTGAATGTTATTGCGGATTCGTAGGAGGTTGCGGGGAAGATTCCCCATTCACAGTAAATGCAGCTAATTTAACAGAGGCATTATGGGCAGCAGGATTGGTTTGTCAGGGTTCTGGTGCAACTTGTCAAGGGCTTTAGTAGATTTAGGGGGGCATATGCTCCCCTAATTTCTGAATTTTAGGATTTAATCAGCTTTAATATGCACCTATTATTAATGATATTGATGATTGTCTCAGCCATGCTGGTCAGTGATCATGATATTTTCGTTGAACACAAATACGAAAACCAGATCAACGCATCCACTATTGCGGATGCGGTTGATCTTGTTGATTTGAACCGAAATTACCACAACATTTCCCGTCTTGTCATTGGAGACAAATACCTGATAGTCAGTCCAGGGGAAGAAGACCTAAAAGGTTTTTCCAATTCGGTAGCCCTGTTCAGCAAAGACGGTACCTTTATGGAAGAGCTTTACAGAGGCAAAAATATTATCCAAAGTCTAGCCTACGATAAAACGAGTGAACATCTTTATATCGCCCATAATGACAAGATCGTGGTTTATGACGTCCGCCATCGCAACCAAAAAGCACAGTTTGAGGTGAAAAACAGTTTGTCCAACATCGCCTTTTTCTCCGGCAGGATCTACGCCGGAACAGTAAAATTTGAGTCCGGTAAAAAGACCTATCTCATTGAGGCTTTCGACAGCAAGGACTATAAATCCGTTAAAACCGCTATTGAAATGGTCTATGATACAGAGAAAGCCCATCCTGCCGTAAAAATCGTATCCAGGCGCAACTCCTTTAGCAGTGGAAACGGCTCCCTCTATGTGTCCTTTGGTGAAGCCAACGACATTTACTCTTCTAAGAATGAATTTATACGTCCGGTTGCCCGACTCAAGAACTTATACCAGTCCAATGATGGGGAACACGATATCTTTTTGTCCGGTAACCAAGGAATAATAGGAAAGTTTGCGACTACTTCATTCAGACATCGGGGTAATAAATATCTCCTGTTCTATGATTTAAAAAACCGCAAACAATATTTAAGTGAATCTAGCAACAAATCAGGCCTCTACGACGACTTTAATCATTCCGGCTATTATATCCCAAAATTTACCAACCTCAACCCATACATGTATGCCTATACCAACAAGGATGAAAAAACTTCTATTGTCCTATTTAAGGTTAAGTCTTAGTTTTTTTATCTTTCTCATCCTTGGCTGCTCGCAAGGTGACAAACATGACTTAATGGCCATTGAAGTTCCGAAAGCCAGCGATGACCCCATTAGGTTGGAAGATATAGCTGAGTCAATTCAGCTTGTTCAACTTGAGACAAAGGAAGGTTCTTTGCTAAATATGATTCAAGAGGTGAAGCTCTACGATGAAAAGCTGTATGTGGTCGATCTGGCGGGTCAGATCCTGGTTTTTGATATTGAAGGAAATTTTTTGCAAATGCTAGGAAAGAACGGGAACGGACCCGGAGAATACACCTACATTTCGTCTCTGGCGATAGACGAATCTTCCAATTTGATTTATATTGCATCTGGCCAAAAACTCCTGGCTTACTCCACGGAAAACGAGCTCGTAGCAGAGGGCAAGTTACCACTTTTTATTAATTACCTTAACACTCATAATGGAAAATTATTCGCCCTTGCTCAACTTAATGGGATCGAAACGGAGCAGGGGTATATAAACCAGACTACCTTGTTGGAGATATCCAACTCTCTGGAAGTAGCGGACAGTATTCCGGTTCGCCGGTTGATTCTTAAGGAACAAATTGCAGCAACCTACCCCTATAAACATTTTATCTCCAAGGTGGACAGCGACCTTTACCTTTATAGCCCTGTACTAACCAATGAAACCATCCTTCGGGATACCCTCTATCGACTTGAGGGAAAGACCTTGACTCCTTTCGCTAAGCTTAATTTTGAACAGAACCATCTCAATGAGAAAAATCAAAAAATAATTTGGATCAAGAATATGGTCAATTCCCGGTCCTATCTTATGTGTGAATACGATTCAGACGGGGACAAATGGATGTTTTTGTTTGATAAGGGTAAGTCAATCGGTTACAATTTAAAGGGGGGACTATTGGATGGGCGGGATGATCCCGTCATTCTTAGGCCACTGGACCCAGCTCATGACATATTCTATTTTATCAAAACCGCAAAATATTCAGCCGATAATACGGAGGAATTGAATCCTGTCATTGGCATTGTAAGTTTAAAGTAAAGACTGGCGGAGAAACGATAATCTACGATACGTAGGATTAATAAAATACTGTACCAATACCTTCTATTTTAAAACAGCCGAGTATTCAGGTGGAGATATAGGAGGGCCAAATCCTACAATTGATTTTGCTGAATTTAAATTGCAATTTCTTGTACAACCTGAAATTTAATTATTTAGGTTATTAATTAAAATTTCTTCGAATCTCACCTTCCGCTTCTACAAACAACCCGATGCCAAAGACTGTGGCCCCACCTGCCTGCGCATCATTGCCAAGTACTACGGCAAACTGATCTCCCTGCAGGAAATACGGGAATATTCGGAAACCACCCGCTCCGGAAGCAACCTGCTTAAGCTAAGCGAGGCAGCGGAATCCATCGGATTTAAAACCATAGGGGCCAGGCCTGGTATTAAATATTTAATTAACAAATTTGTGTTATATTTGATATAGGGCGTACTGCAGGACCAAAAAATTAGGAAGCCCTGGTTTCAAACCCGAAAATAATTTAATGGAGAGATTTTAATCACAAAAAATTAATTTTCTATGATTCTGGCGTCAATCAGACTTGCAAGCGGGAAAATTCAATTGAAAACATGCATTCGCTAAGATGAAAATTTTATCCCTGTCCATTTTTTTTGCCTGCCTTTATGGAATCGTGTATCCCCAATCCAATTCACCAACCGGACAATTGAGTGGCAGCGTACTAGATGAAGGAAACAATCCTTTGGACCATGTCTACTTTTTCTTAAAAAATTATCCGGAATTTAATGGAGTTTCCAATTCTTCCGGGCACTTCTCCCTTCGATTTCCTAAGGTACTAAAGGAAGATACCCTGGTGGTGAACCGCCTCGGATACCATCACATACAAGTTCCCCTGGCCCGGTTAAAATCAACCGGAAACAGCATCAAATTAGCGCAAGCAGTCATTGCCCTGGAAGAAGTCATCGTAAAGCCTGAAGATAGCTCCCTGGAAGAAATGATTTCCAAAGCCATCGACAGTATTCCCCAAAATTATCCCAATAAACGCCACCAACTAACCGGTCTTTACCGCAAAGTTTCCACCAATTATGATGACTTTACCCATTTGGTGGAAGCTGTTGTAACGGTGGAAGACCTGGGATATGAAAAAGATGTACAGAGCGCTAAAATAAAAGTGGAATCTCTGAGACAGAGCGATGAACATGCCGAAGTTGACCCCTATATCTCAGCCATGAAAGCAAAGGTTAGAAATCAGATCGAATCCATGGGTGAACCTCTAGGGCCTTTGAATCCAATCATCGGGACTTATCCCTCCAACTACATCAGAACAGCCTATGTTCCTGAAAGCCACTTTAGCAGGGACGGATACCGGTTTATGGGGATCCCTGAACTGCCCGTTTATCATCAATTTCTGGGCATGGAGTTTATCGGCAGGGATACCATCTACCACATAGCCTTTGGCTCAGATGATCCCCCTGATGGCAGGAATTTCCTAAAAATAAATGGCCGAAACCATGCAATTGTCGAATACCAACTGGGCTATAGAAGTGGGGAGCACCAGGTCTATGTAAAGTTCAGGGAAGTGGGTGGCCGCTACTATCCGGAAATCATCCGGCTGAAGTCACTTAGGCTGATCAACCGGGATGTAGGTGTTCACCAGATGGATATCCATACTCTTTGGTTTGATAAGGTGAACACAGATCATTTAAAAAAAATCAGGCCCAGAGAGCTGCTCAAAAGAGAGCAGGAAATTGAACCAAACGAATTCCCCTTGGATGAAGGATTTTGGAAAGATAACGAATTCCTGAAGAACCACCCATTGGATAGCGCAATCATCAACAGCCTGGAAAGAAATGGAAAGCTGTTGGAACAATTTGAACGAAATGCGAAGGATTAATTCAATACTATCGGTCTTCATTGTGCTGCTGGTCCTGTTTTTCTCCGCTTGTGGTAGAAACCAGGAAGTGAAGGATCATGACGAGCAAGAAAATAGTGCACAGATTGTTCTGGTATTAAAAGATAGCCTGGTTCGGGATTTTCTCAGGGAGCGAAAAGCCGCTTTAAAATACCTGGACGATGCATATATGCCTGTAACAATTGATTTCTCCGGAAAGGAAAATAATTTGGTATTATCCATCGACACCCAAAGAGAAGCTATAGACCTGATGTATACTGACAACAGCCAGACCGAATACAACTACCTGCTGGCTAAAGGGGACAGTATACTTATCAGCCTGGACGAACGAAGACCATGGCTAAAAACCCTAAACAGCGAACGATCTGTATACGATGACAACCTGGAACTGCTTCGCAATCGTGAATTGTACCATTCCACCTATACCCCACTTCAGGATTCCCATTTCCTCTGGCAGGCAAATTTTAACTCCCCAACACCGGTTGACCTCAGTGAAGAACGAATAAAAAGCAGAAAAAAGGCCCTGGAAAGTGGGGAAAAAGAACTATTCTGGCTGGACTCCCTGAAGAACACAGGTCTGATTGCTGAAAGAACCGCTTCTTTTTATAAGGCAAAACTCCGGTTTGAATTGGACCACCTTCATTTTTTTTCTGCGGAGAAGGGGGTTTATGACCCAGGGGGAGCCTTAGATCACTTTACGACATCTGTTACCGACAGTTCCGAATACCTACAGACCGTCTATTTTGATGAGTTTTCGGATTTTTTACTGGCACAAATCAAAGCGAAAGATCGAAATGAGCTCCTTCTTCCGGACAGTTTGGGTTCAGGTCCAAGCCCATTTAGCAAGCGTATGCGTTTTAAACTCCTTGAGGAATCCCTCCCCCGCCTATCTTTTCAGGAAGCGGATAAATGGCTGAAAAGCTTTGGAAATCAGTTGGAAAATAAAGTTCAGGCTGATTTTTTAAAAGCCCGAATCAATACCTTGAAAAAAGAAAGGCCGGACATGGAATTGATGGGGCTCGGAAACCGGCTGATGTCTTTTGAAGAATTGCTGCATCAGAAAAGGGGCAGTTACCTGTATGTCGACCTTTGGGCGGCCTGGTGCATCCCCTGCATCAAAGCATTCCCTGCTTTGCGGAACCTGCATGAACTAAACAAAGACCGGAGCCTCGAGGTCATTCACCTCTCTGTAGATAAAAACCATAAGTTTTGGGAGCAGGTGGTTCGGAAACATGGCATTGCCTTCCCAGACCGTTCTTTTACGGTGCTGAACCTGGGTGAATCCAGTTTTCTGGATCAGTTGGACCTGGCATTTATCCCCCGATACCTGCTCTTTGATCCTAAAGGCAAGCTCATACACCCAAATGCTCCGGGTCCGGAGCAAGAGGAATTAAATGGGATTTTAGACGAATTTCTTAGATAGGGATTTGATTCGGTTTTTTTTACTACCTATTCAACGAAAAGGCGACAGAAATCCGCATATTTCATTTACTGGATACTATTGGGCAAAAATTAAAATCCAGATCTTCCATAATCTGCCTTACTAAGGTGGTCTTACCTACCTGTCGAGGTCCGTAGATGACCTGTATAAATCTCCTGGGTTCATCTTTCAGCCGTTTCAGCAATCCTGCTTTTTCTGTTCTTTGGTACGTCATATTATTTTACTCAATATATTGAGTAATTTTACTTAATATATTGAGTAAATGCAAAATTCTAAATTATTTATTTTCAGCGGATTTAAAATTATAGCCTGGGATTGCGATCAGTGCCTTTACCGGGGATGAAGCCAATAAAAGCGTATTATACTGGATCAACTGGGCCTGACGTCAATCCCCGGATACTTGCTCTTTGAAAAGGATGGAAGAGCATTTGCCGGATGACTTCATCAGAATAAACCGGAACTGCCTTGCCAATGTTAATTTAATCCAATCTTTTTTGCCTAAGGAAAGAGAGATAAGGTTACAAAATGATCTTTGCCTGCGGGTATCCAAATCCAAATGGAGCAATATCAAAAAGGAACTCCTTCAACGTACCTCACCCAAAAGGCCATTCAAAAAAGATCCTAATCCAATTTCCGGAAATTTAGAGAAATTTTTGGATGAAAGAAGGCCGGGTAAAACGTGGAATGCTATCAGGGTAGGCTTGTTGACACCTTTGAGCAATGGGTTTTGAAGGACAGCGAGGTGGTTGCGAAGTTGACAGCCATTATGAGAGAGCGGTTAGGTTATTGGCTTTAACCAGGTAGTTATCGCCAAGTTTTTACCTGCAGGTAATTGCGGAAAATTGATTAGATTTGAATAAAAACAATAAAATGCACGCATTAATTGAGCAACGAAAAGAAGAGCTTAAGAATATCTGCGAAAGACTAAAAATCAAAAGACTTTATGCCTTTGGCTCTGCCGTGGCTTCAGATAAGTTCAGAGAGAATAGTGATATTGACTTCTTGATATCATTTGACGACAAAATATCACCTGAAGAATATTCTGAGAATTATTTCCAATTGCAATATGCATTGAGAAATCTTTTCAATCGGGAAATAGATATAATTACCGAAAGTTCCTTATCAAATCCCTACTTTATTGAAAGTGTAAACAAGAATAAAGTCCTGATTTATGAAGCATGAAATAAAAAAAAATCTTTATGACGTGAATGTTTCCATAAACTCAATTTTTGACTATTTGGGCGATGAGCTTGACTTTACAGAATATTTGAACAACAAGCTTTTACGTAGGGCTATAGAAAGAGAAATAGAAATTATTGGTGAAGCTATAAACAGAGCATTGAAGCAAGACCCAGACTTGCAAATTGAGAATGCAAAAAGAATAGTCGATACAAGGAATTGGGTAATACATGGATATGATAAAGTTGACGATGTGATAATCTGGGGATTGTGGTGAACCACCTACCAAAACTGCAAGAAGAAATTCAAAAATATTTACAGGATTGAGTTAATTGTAAATGAAATTTAGAAGGCCTGAATAACAGATGTTATTTTTCTATATTATTTATATTAATTTAAAGCCAAACCCACCCACCCACCCCAAAAAACAATGATCTATCTTCGAGGCTTGTCATTATTACTAGCAATTCCTTTTACCGCATCTACATTCATTTTTTCTTGCACACCAATTACAGAGCGGGCTAAAAATGAAAAAACCTTTTCCTTCGAAACGCTGCCAAAGTCTATCTCCCTTCAGGGTAATAAAATATACTATCCTGAACTAAAAATGCCTTATACCTTGTTTACAAACAATGATCTGTTGATTGTAGGAGAGAGCAGAAGAACCTATGATGAATTCCCTCCCATTCACCTTATTCACAGCCAAAAAATGGATTACCTGGGTGCTAAAGGAGTGATCGGATTTGGTCCTGGTGAACTTTCGGATGTTGCCGGAATGGATGCAGGTTCAAATGAAAATACATTTTGGGTGTACAGTGCCATGGAGAAGCGGTTTTCCGAATTCAGTTTGAAAGACACTACCTCCCTTTCTTCCAATCAAATCAAACAAGAGGGGGATTTTTTTATGGCAATGGCGATGAAGTTTTCTTCCGATAGCACGGTGATGTGCCGAATGGTCAACGATCCCTTTCGTTTCGTAGAATTTAGTTTGGATGGGCAGCGAATTAAAAATTATGGCAAATGGAAAGACATTTTGGTTCGAAAAGATTTTACTGATTACATGATGGCCGATCTGCACCTAGGCTATTTTCAGGGAAATCAACGTAACCAAACCTACGCATATGCCAGTGCATACCGGGACCGCCTGGAAATTTTAGATAAGAAATCGGAACAAATATATCTGGTAGATGGTCCATATAATTTTATTCCTGAGTTTACAGTAGCGACTTCCGGCGGTAAATCCAATGGTGTCATCGTAGACATCAAAGAACCCATGGCTTATGCTGCCGTAGAGGTAAGCGATGATTACATTTATGGCCTCTATTGTGGCAGAACATTCAGGGAAGTACGTGAAGGCAGCGAATATGCGACTGAAATCTACGTATTTGATCTACAGGGCACTATTATCTGTGAATTAAAACTGGATATCAGCATCCGGGCCCTTGCCGTAAATGAGCAGGCCGGCAAATTGTATGGTATCACCACAGATGAAGATCCTGGAATTGCTGTTTTTGATTTACCTTCGTTTGACTAACAAAAAAGGCACTATTTCACATCATTTAACAATACAGACTATATTCATAATTGGATTAGATTTTTAAACAAGCTATTTTCAACTACTGGACCCCTTAACTAGCTGATTTTAAGGAGAAATCCTTTAGGCCTCCGATTGTAAACGTAAATCAAACGCTGTTTTGATAGCATTTCTGCAAATTCTAAGTGTATTCTTATGGTTTATCCTGTCGCCTTCTGGTACCAGTAGGTTTATATCCGTGCCCCTGGACCATCGGGAGCCCCGCGGCAAGCAA
Organism: Cyclobacterium sp. SYSU L10401; assembly: GCF_010993705.1. Lineage (GTDB taxonomy): Bacteria > Bacteroidota > Bacteroidia > Cytophagales > Cyclobacteriaceae > Cyclobacterium. The sequence goes on from NZ_WOFO01000005.1 coordinate 170,842, forward strand.
ATAACCATCAGTTATACCCTTTTCCAACCCTACGAGGAACAAAAAGAAACCATTCTGCTATTGGATGATCTAGTGGACAACTATTTTCAGCAAAGCATGGAGCTCCGGAAACTGGCGAATGAATTTAACCTGGTACAAATCAAAGGCCGCCATCAGTCCAAAGTCCTCCTGAATACCCTCCGGGCTACCGGGGAAACGGACTGGTCCAAAGCTTACCAGCTACTGAACGTGGACCAGCATGTCCGGGACCTGGAAAGGGTCCGGAAAGCCTTACCCGGAGATCAGCCGGTGCATTTGGTGGGCTTTTCCGGTGCTGCCGCCTACCTGCATTATTACCTGAGCCTGTATCCCGAAAAAGTCAGTTCCCTGATTTCCTTTAACCCCCTACTTCTTGACCTTCAAAAAAACCTGAACTTCCGGGACCCGGCCCCCTGCCCGGAAGCGCAGGCCAACCGGTTTTGGTTCGGCTATTTATGGCATGCACATGCCGAAAGGCTTTGTCCGGATACGGGTGATACCGATGATTTTCCTTTCTATGCCTTTTTACAATGGGGATTTTTGGTGCCGGGCCTATGGGAAAATAGGGACGATGATGTGGCACTAAAAGTACGGCTGTTTGAGCACAGTTATGATTTACTGGCAAACCGGCTGAACGATCAGCCTCCTTCCATTGCGGCAGCCTGGATGAAACAGGAAAGCCAGCCCATCTGGAAGGAATTGGAGCAAGCTTCTTTTTTTTCGGTGCATGGAGTGGATTACGACAAAGGCAGGCTGTTCGAAGGAAAGGTACTGATCGTGGGCGCTGCCCATGACAAACTGCTATCCAGGTATTGTTACGATGTATTGGCGGAGTTCTACCCCCAGTCCAGCCTTATGCTGCTCCGGGATGGACATGCTTTGGGGAAATTGAGGGCTACCGGATTGCAGCGGGAGCTTATCCGCTCCTTTTTACTTGAGGATAATCAGGAAAAAATCGGCGTTTACCAATCCCTTCGGGAAGCCGGTCTGCTTTATGATAAAAGGGATAGGTATAACCTTTGAGGTCTTTGAGACTTCGAAAGTTTTTTCGTTAATGTTCTAGAAAAGAACTTCGGGGTTCGGAAAACCCCAAAGGTCAATGCCCGAAACCTTTACTAATTACAATTTGTAAGGCACCATATTTATTTTTCAGGCTTTTTTTGTAAATTCAATTTAAATTAATTTTAAAGAAAGATGAAAACGGCCATACAAATAGATTTAACCTTTGACCAAATCATGTCGATCGTCCGACAATTGCCCAAAAACCAAAAAATCAAGCTAACCCAAGAATTGGAGAAAGAAGTGATTGGCAGCAAGCTTTCTCATTTATTAAAGTCCCTAAGGACTGATAAACTTGACCTGGATACCATAACGGAAGAAGTGGAAATAGTCCGACAAGAATTGTATGCAAAACAAAAGCATTAAAGTTATTTTTGACACAAAGGTTTGGATCAGCTTCTTAATTGGCAAGCGTCTGGCAAAAATCAGACATCATATTGCGGACGGAAGTCTAATTATTATAACCACCGAACAACTCCTTATTGAAATCAAGACGGTTACCCGCCGTGAAAAATTGAAAAAATATTTTCCAAAAGGAAGAGTAGAAGAATTAATTGAGCTTTTAGAGACCATAGCCGAAAAAGTAGCTATTCATCCTACACATTTTATTAGCCGCGACCCAAAAGATAATTTTTTATTGGACTTAATAGATTTTTCAAAGGCTGATTTCTTGGTTACCGGAGACAAGGACTTATTAGAACAACATCCCTTTAAAACGGCTAAAATTGTAACCCCGGACGAATTTGAAAAACAACTTCAAAATGCAAGAGCTAAGCGTTGACCGAAATGCTTCCTCGTCAAAAAATAAATTGCGACCTTTCATTGCCCGGTTCTTCATCACCGCATCACCACATCACCGCATCACCACATCATCAAATCACTTACTTCTTCTTAAACAAAGAATCCACAAATTCCCTTCGGTCAAAGACCTGCAAATCGGTCATCTTCTCTCCTACCCCAATGTACTTTACCGGAATCTTGAATTGATCTGAAATACCGATGACCACACCTCCTTTGGCCGTCCCATCCAGCTTGGTGATGGCCAGGGCGCTGATTTCGGTGGCTTTGGTGAATTCTTTGGCCTGTATAAAGGCATTCTGACCGGTAGAGCCATCCAATACCAGCAAAATCTCATGGGGTGCCTCGGGGATGAATTTCTGCATCACCCGCTTGATCTTGGTCAGTTCGTTCATCAGGTTGACCTTGGTATGCAGCCGGCCGGCCGTATCCACGATCACCACATCTGCCTTCATTTCCACAGCCCTTTTTACCGTATCGAAGGCCACCGAAGCAGGATCAGTGTTCATGCCATGGGAGATTACCGGCACATCCACCCGCTCTCCCCAAAGGATGAGCTGGTCCACAGCAGCCGCCCGGAAGGTGTCGGCCGCCCCCAGCACCACTGACTTTCCGGCCTGCTTGAATTGGTGGGCGAGTTTTCCGATGGTGGTGGTCTTGCCCACCCCGTTTACGCCCACCACCATGATCACATAGGGCTTTTTGCCTTCGGGAAGGTCAAAGTCGCCCTGGTACGGGGTATTGTTTTCCGCCAGCAGTCCGGCGACTTCCTCGCGCAGCAAAACGTCCAATTCTGAAGTATTGATGTATTTGTCCCGCTCCACCCGCGCTTCGATGCGCCGGATGATTTTGATGGTGGTATCCACACCCACATCTGAGGTGATCAGAATCTCTTCCAACTCATCCAGGATATCGTCATCTACTTTGGACTTGCCTACAATGGCTTTTCCTAATTTGGAAAAGAGGTTTTTGCTGGACTTCTCCAGTCCCTTATCTAAACTTTCTTTTTTCTCGCTGGAAAAAAAACCAAATACTCCCATAATTTTTACTGTAAGACCCGAATATACGCAAAAATCCCTTTCGATAAGAACCGAAAGGGATGTATACATGCTTTAAGGAAGGATATCTCCTTATTTTTTTAATGTCTCCTGAACCAGGGGACTAGGCACCATTTCCTCTTTGAAGGTATACGCCCCGGTCTTTTCTGAACGGACAGCCTTGATCACTTTGGCATACGATACGCCACCTTCTTTTTTCAGTGTTGCTACTACTTTCTTAGCCATAATAGTATTATTTTATCCCCGAGGGGATAGTTCTTATTTGATTTCTTTGTGAACCGTCACCTTTTTCAATATGGGATTGAATTTTTTCAATTCCAAGCGCTCGGTGGTGTTTTTTCTGTTCTTGGTGGTGATGTAGCGGGAAGTACCGGCCATTCCGCTTTGCTTGTGCTCCGTGCATTCCAGGATCACCTGAACTCTGTTACCTTTCTTAGCCATTTCGTTTTGTAATTTATATTGGTGTTGAGGTAAATCTTATTTGATAACGATGTCCCCTTTTTTCTGCGCATCTTTCAATACGGCGCTGATTCCTTTTTTATTGATGGTCCTCAAAGCAGAGGAGGAAACCTTCAAAGTAATCCAGGCATCTTCTTCGGGAATATAAAAGCTCTTCTTGTGCAGGTTGGGGTAAAATCTACGCTTGGTTTTATTATTGGCGTGAGATACGTTATTGCCTACCTGAGGCCTTTTTCCGGTAATGTCACAAATTTTTGCCATGATATATGTATACAGTAATGATTGACTTTTTTCAATTGGGTTTGCAAATATCGGAAGAAATCATTAAATAACAAAAGCAGGCCCTATAAATATTTAATAAATCCCTGCTTACCAACTTTTTGGTTTTGGGGCATGATTACAGGCTCCTTTTCTTATATTTGCCCTTTGGGTTCAAAACCCATGCAATGATAATGATTTAATAAGGAGATCCATGATGCAGGAGATCAGTTCAAGCCAGGAAGCCATACAGCTGGAAAACAAATATGGCGCACACAACTACCATCCCCTACCCGTAGTCCTCAGCAGGGGTGAGGGCGTTTATCTTTGGGATGTGGAAGGAAAAAAATACTTTGACTTCCTTTCCGCCTATTCGGCCGTCAACCAGGGACACTGCCATACAAGAATAAAGGAGGCCCTGATCGAACAGGCCGGTACCCTTACCCTTACCTCCAGGGCATTTTACAATGATGTGCTGGGACCCTATGAAAAGTACATCACCGAATACTTTGGCTTCGATAAGGTACTGCCCATGAATACAGGTGTGGAAGCCGTGGAGACCGCCATCAAAATTGCACGTAAGTGGGGTTATGAGAAAAAAGGTGTACCCGAGCAGCAGGCGAAAATCATCGTGGCAGAAGACAACTTTCACGGCCGCACCACTACGGTGATTTCCTTTTCCAACGATGAAAATGCCCGCAAGAATTTTGGACCTTACACCCCGGGATTTATCCGGATACCCTACAATGACCTGACAGCCCTGAAAGCAGCACTGGCCAATAATCCCGACACGGTGGGCTTTCTCATTGAGCCCATTCAGGGAGAAGCGGGCGTCAATACCCCGGATGCGGACTATATGAAGGAGGCAAAAAAACTCTGTCTGGAATACAATGCCTTATTGCTGGCAGATGAAATACAAACCGGTATCGCCCGGACAGGTTCATTGCTGGCCGTCTGCGGTGATTGCAGCTGTGAGGGGCATTGTGAAAAACAGGAGACCTATGTGGAACCGGATATGCTGATCCTGGGCAAGGCCCTTTCCGGAGGCTTCTTTCCGGTCTCAGCAGTTTTGGCCAATGAGGAAATCATGGACGTGATCCATCCGGGGCAGCATGGCTCCACCTTTGGAGGCAACCCCCTGGGCGTCAAAATAGCGATGACCGCCCTGGAAGTGGTAAGGGATGAAAAGCTCGCCCAAAATGCCCGAGCCCTGGGCAAGGTATTTCGGGAGCGCATGGCACTGCTGGCGGATAATTCCCATTGGGTAAAACTGGTGAGGGGCCGGGGCCTGCTCAATGCCGTAGTGATCAACGATAGTCCGGACAGCAGCACGGCCTGGGACACATGCCTGGCATTAAAGGACAATGGGCTCTTGGCCAAACCCACCCATGGCAATATCATTCGCTTTGCCCCCCCACTGGTCATGACCTTGGAAGAGTTGCACAGCTGCTGCGATATCATAGAAAAAACCATTCTGGCCTTTGAAAAACCTGGTGTAAAAGCATGAAAAAACAAGCTGTCATTTTTGATATGGATGGGGTGATCTGTCACACCAACCCCTACCACTCAGAAGCCTTCCGGGTGTTTTTTGGCAAAAGGGGTCTTAACCCTACAGAGGAAGAGTTTGCCCAACACATGTATGGCAAGAGCAACAAATACATCTTCCGCCACTTTTTAGGCAGAGAAGTCACAGGGGAAGAATTTTCGGCTTTAGAAAACGAAAAGGAAGGACTGTTCCGGGAGATCTATGCCCCGAAAGTGGCCACCATTCCAGGCTTTCTGCCCTTTCTGGAAGAATTGAAAACAAGCGGCTTCCGCACCGGAGTGGCCACCTCCGCTCCGGAAGCCAACCTGTTACTGATCATGGAATCACTGGGCTTTAAGTCAAAAATGGAGTCCATTATGGCAAGCGAGCATGTGAAAAAACACAAACCCGACCCGGAAGTCTATCTCACTTCTGCCAGCAACCTGGGAGTAGATCCGGAAAACTGTCTGGTTTTTGAAGACTCCTACAGCGGCGTTTCTGCAGCCCGAAATGCCGGCATGCGGGTAGTTGGTGTGCTCTCTTCTCACAGCAGGGAGGAATTACCCCCCTGCAACCTCCACATCAATGACTTCCACGAAGTGAATGCACGGAAAATCCTGGATTTGCTAACTGGAACGGAAACGGTATAAGCTGCAGAAGGGCTGCAGTAAAATGGAAATTCCATACCTTTGCATAACTAGAAGTTAGGAACCATTCTTATGAACAGAAGACCCAGAAGAAACAGGAAATCAGCTGCCATCCGCTCCATGATAGAGGAAACCCGGCTATCGGTAAAGGATTTTATTTTTCCGCTCTTTCTGATCGATGGCATCAATCAAAAAGTAGAAGTAAAATCCATGCCGGGTATCTACCGGTATTCCCTGGACCTGATGCTGGAAGAAATCGATTCCTGCCTGAGGCTGGGGATCAATGCCTTTGATATTTTTCCGGCCTATCCGGAAGACAAAAAGGACCGCTTTGCGACAGAGAGCTACCGGAAAGACACTTTTTACTTAAAGGCTTTACGGCAGATCAAACAGACTTTTCCCCAAGCCTGCATCATGACCGATGTGGCCATGGATCCCTACAATTCCGACGGGCATGATGGCCTGGTAGAAAACGGTAAAATCCTGAATGACGAGACCCTGGAAATACTGGGCAAGATGACCCTGGCCCAGGCGAGGGCCGGAGCGGATATCATCGGCCCCTCCGACATGATGGATGGCCGGGTGGGCTATCTGAGAAAATTACTGGATGAAAACGACTTCAAAGAAGTTTCCATCATGTCCTACACCGCCAAATATGCCAGTGCCTTTTACAATCCTTTCCGTGATGCCCTGGATTCTGCCCCTAAATCAGGGGATAAAAAAACCTATCAGATGGATCCTGCCAACAGCCAGGAGGCCTTGATCGAGGGGCAGCTGGACATGGAAGAGGGAGCCGATTTTTTAATGGTAAAACCGGCATTGGCCTATCTGGATATCATCAAACTGCTTCATGACCGTTTCCCCCTTCCCATTGCTGCCTACAATGTCAGTGGGGAATATGCCATGATCAAAGCTTCGGCCGCCAATGGCTGGCTGGATGAAGAAAGGGCCATGCTGGAATCCCTGCTCAGCATCAAGAGGGCCGGTGCCAAAATCATCCTGACCTACTTTGCCAAGGAAGTGGCCCTATTGGAATCCTGAGTAAGGATTTAATATTTTTTTTGGTCAGAACTTGTCCCGATTTATCGGGGTGGAATCTCGAATAGTTAATCATCATTGACCTGTGTGCTTAATGATGATTTTAATCGTGTCGATTTCGTCAAGTGATTTTTTTCGCTATAAAACACCATTTCTAAGATAGCACTGGTCCAAATTCACGCCAGTAGTAAAAGGATTATTCATTCGTTTTTAATATATTTAACAGTATTTTATTTCTTTAATATATATTTTTTTATTTTATAATATTTATTTATTGGTATTTTATTACTATTTATTCTAATTTTGTTTGGGCTACTTAACACATTAACCATTTCAGATTATTTAATTTTTAATCTGTTAAAATATATTATTAAACCTTATGTTTGACTTAGGACAATCTTTTACTTCTTTTTTGGTTGCATTTTTAACCTATTATTGGTTAGATTTGGTAGGAATGCTCAATTAAAATAACATTCCTAACCATAACTCTTAAAAAATAGGTTTCTATGAAAAACATTGCCTCACCTTTAATCCAGGTAAGCACAGATGGAGTCGATCTAGCTGATGCAATAGCGCAAAACCTGCTTACCACAAATAATGTATGGATGATGCTGGCAACAGCATTGGTATTTATCATGCACCTTGGCTTTGCCGGGGTGGAAGCCGGTTTTGGCCAGGCCAAAAATACGGTTAACATCCTTTTTAAAAATACAGTCACTCCCATTATAGGTATTGTGACCTATGGCCTGATGGGATTTTTTCTGATGTACCCAGGATACGAGGAGCCGGGCTGGTTTGGCTTCGATGGGTCCGGTTGGAGCATGTTTTGGTTTAGCCCTGCGGATGCGGATGTCACCACAGCCTATGCAGACGGAAACTATACTTATTGGACAGATTTTCTTTTCCAGGCCATGTTTGCGGCCACTGCCGCTACCATTGTATCCGGTGCCATCGCTGAGAGGGTAAAATTATGGGCCTACCTGATGTTTACGGTCGTTTTTGTAGGCATCGTTTACCCCATTATCGGAAGCTGGAAATGGGGCGGAGGAGCCCTGGATAACATGGGGTTTTATGACTTTGCCGGATCTACGCTTGTACATTCAGTCGGTGGATGGGGTGCCCTGGCCGGTGTGATCATGGTTGGTCCCAGGATCGGTAAATATGTCAACGGAAAAACAATAGAAAAACCGGGTTCGAGTGTTCCCCTGGCTGTCATAGGGGTATTCCTTTTGTGGTTGGGCTGGTTTGGATTTAACGGCGGCTCCGTTCTATCTGCAGATCCGGGACTGGTATCTTTTGTATTGGTTACCACCTCGCTCGGCGCCTGTGCAGGAGGTCTGGGCGGATTCTTTGCTGCCTACTTCGCCTTCAAACGGCTGGACCTCGGAATGGTCCTGAATGGCATTCTGGCCGGACTGGTAGGCATTACGGCTGGCGCAGATGTTATCAATCCGATATTTGCCCTGTTAGTGGGATTCGTTGCCGGCATCCTGGTGGTGTTGTCTGCCATATTCCTGGACAAATTGAAACTCGACGATGTAGTAGGGGCCGTGTCTGTCCACCTTACCTGCGGGGTTTGGGGAACTCTGGCGGTGGGTATTTTCTCTACCAATCCAGATCATACTTTTTTTACCCAACTGATAGGTGTACTGATTTGTGGGTCCGTTGCCTTCCTTTCTGCTTTGACCATATTTTTTATACTGAAGAAAACAGTGGGCATAAGGGTATCAGAAGAACATGAAAAAACAGGATTGGATAGCCAGGAGCATGGCATCAGAGGATATACCATTGTCTATGATGAATAAATCAAATGATTTGATATCTAGTTAGAAAAACAACCCTTGCCCATAGAAAGGTTTCTTCTTTTTTGGGTAAGGGTTTTAATATTCGCCGGAGTTAATGAATGCTGTCAATTGCGGATACTCATCCCTGCCCAAGCAAATGGGAATTTGCCTGGCAATGCCAACCACCTTAGAATCAATCCAAATCTCCTTTTTAGCAGCTCCCACTTATGGGTAAAGGGTCTGCTGCGACTGACTCGTTCGAAAAAAATAATTTACAGGTGCAATTTTTTTACTGTTTGTCCCTGGTGGCGTTCGGCGGAATCTCTGAAAATAAATCCCTGGCAAGGCTACTGATGAATCATTTACTAAATAGTTGTTAATAAATGTATCGTAAAACCTTTGCATCATCCTGATCCCTGCGTCTAGAGAAAATGTTAGTTCTCACCACAGCGGGTCCTTTCGTTACTGCGAGACCTAACATTTAGAAACGTAGAAATCGTGATGACGATGTTGGTTTTTATCATGTAGATTTTCAGCGATTTAACAAACACGTCATCGGTAGACCTAACATTTTAAAAAACGCAGAAATCGGGATGACGATAGGTTTTTTGCATTATATGGCAATATATAATTCTCATTGTTTAATGGATAATGGTGAGTCATAGGTTGTTTATGGTATTTTTGCTTGTTTCTATTGTACTTTTTGCTTGATCAAAAAGTACCAAAAAATCAAGACAAAAAAATCCTTCCCCCCACATACCTCCCGCACCCCCGGTTTTTTGTCGGGCCAGTGCTCTTTTCGTTTTAAAATTTATCTCTTCTTTATCTAACAGATTTTTTAGGGTTTCTTCTTTATCAAAAATAACTGATTCAATTACGTCACCGGTAGGCTAAGTATTTAGAAAATACACCAATCAGGATGATAATGTTTTTTCAACACATTTATTTCCAGTATTTAACAAAAACGTCATCGGTAGGGTGCAGACGTAGATTCAGTCAAATGGCAGAAATCGTATCGGCACCCCTGGCAGTCTGAAGTAATACGCATTCGCCTATCCGAAATGACTGTCCTTTATCTTAAAAATGTGGATTTCCCTGATTTATTGGTTTTATTCCCATTCCTAAACGGGACCTGCTTAACCGAAAAAAAATAAAGCTTCTTTCATCGTTCAAAAAAACCGGCATCCTAAAGCGGGGGCAGGCTTTACATCCAATCTTTTGAAAGCTAAGGCACTTGCTGGCAAAGGCACCCCGCCCGTAGAACAAAAAAAGGAGACCGTCAGACAGCCTCCTTTTGTTATTCAAGTCTTGTATAAGTCTTAGAAACTAAGACCGGTAGTAACTTTGAAAAAGGAATCATTTCCTTCCACCAGGTCACCGCCGGCAGATAGCCTGGCAAAGGCTTTTCCATTCGGATCTGAAAACTGAATGTAGGGACCAAACCACTGGTACACATCAGAAGACTCAGAAACATTAGATCCTCCTGAGTTGATCAGGTGCTCATAATGCAATCCCAAAGAAAAGAAGTCTGAAGCTTTTACTCCGAAATTAGCCCAATAGTGAATATAAGCCAAAGTAGTACCACCGTCCGGTGCCAGGTCCCTCAATGGAGAATACAATCCAAAATAGATCTCACCTTCCGTTTTGGCTTTATCCAAACCAATGGTAAGATTGGGCACCAAACCATCTCCAAATACCCCTGGACCAGCCGTACCGGATGAAAGCAAGTTTCCGCCAGTCACACCAATCTGTGGGTTGATACTCAAACCATCTGCAGCATCAAAGCTATAACCCACACCAAATTCAGTCCAGTTGCCCCAGCCTCCGCCAGATCCCTGAACTCCACCGGTACCTCCAGACCAAAGGATACCATAAAAGGTAAAAGCTGAAGTTTCACTGACCGCATATGATCCGGCAAAAAACGGATAAAAACCGAAAAACTGGTCCGAGTTAACGGTAATTGTGTAACTAAACTTATCATCTGTCTCAGTCTGTGCTGAAGCAGTACTTACCGCAAAGACAAAAAACAAAGAAAGCGCAATAATGCTTTTCATTAAAGTTGGAATGTTAATTTTTCTCATGATTTTGATAATTAAGGTTAATTTTTAAACTACAACTGATTCAAAATTTAATTTTAAAATAACTAGGGGTTATTTTGGATTCAATATTACCCTATTATTATCAATTTTGCAAAAATAAATTTATTTTTGGTTAAAATTTTTACCTATTTCTGATTTTAATATGATTTTTAAGAATTATAAAGCCTTTTTATTATATCATACAGAATATTAAAAAAAACCATCACAAATCATTTTTGAAGGATTTATGAATATATAAAAATATTTAACCGAATTTTAAACTGATAATTTTTCAAATTTTAAAATATTTATTAAACTTATTCAAGGTTAATAATATCTACTTAAAATGCTTTTATACTCAAAAACAAAAAAACCACAGTAGGAACACCCACTGTGGCTAATTAATCAAAGAATTTGAACTAATATTTAGAGATCTTCTTCCCTTTCAAGCATCAGAATGGCGTTTTGAGGCACGATGTAATATTTTTCGCCTTCATAAATGACTTCAAAGGCACCATTCATCAGAAAAACTGCCAGATCACCTTCCTTTGCTTGCAGGGGGATGTATTTTACATTTTCCCCATGATCCTTCCAGGGTTCCTCTTCTTCCACAGGCAGTGGAATGGGATATCCTGGCCCTGCTTTAATGATGTAACCTTGCTGCACTTTTTCTTTTTCTCTAACGCCGGGAGGCAGGTAAAGGCCACTGGAAGTCTTCTGGTCTTGTTTCTTCAGTTTGATCAACAAGCGATCCCCAACGATAATCAGTTTTTTTAATCTATTTTCAGATGTCAGTTGCATGCTTTTTTTGTTTCGTTTAAGGTAACCTGATGTTTCGGTCAAAAATAATGGCATCCCCACCAGGTGAAGACGCCATCATTTGATTTTATCTGTGCCAGACTAAATGAGGGTTACTTTTTGTCTTCCTCATTCACTTCTTCATAATCCACATCGGAAACACCATCTCCGGAAGCAGCGTCACCAGCTCCTTCAGCTGCTCCACCCGCAGGACCGCCCTGTCCGGCAGCACCTTCTGCACCCTGAGTGGCATTGTACATCTCCTGCGAAGCAGCACTCCAGGCAGCATTCAGAGCTTCCATACCTGCATCAATCGCTGCAAGGTCCTGACTCTGGTGAGCGGCCTTCAGTTTTTCCAGGGCCTCGTTTACAGCCGTTTTGTTTCCTTCAGAGAGTTTATCTCCGAATTCCTTCAACTGTTTTTCGGTCTGGAAAATCAAACTATCTGCCTGATTGATTTTATCAATCTTCTCTTTTTCCACCTTGTCAGTGGCTGCATTGGCCTCTGCTTCTTTCTTCATCCTGTCGATTTCTTCCTGAGAAAGACCTGAAGAAGCTTCAATCTTGATTTTTTGCTCCTTGCCGGTACCCTTATCCTTAGCTGATACATTCAAAATACCGTTGGCATCAATATCGAAAGTCACTTCAATTTGTGGTACTCCCCTGGGAGCAGGTGGTATGTCTGTCAGCTGGAACCTTCCAATAGCCCTGTTGTCTTTGGCCATGGATCTTTCCCCCTGAAGCACATGGATATCTACTGCAGGCTGGTTATCCGCCGCTGTGGAAAACACCTCTGACTTTTTGGTTGGAATGGTAGTATTGGACTCTATGAGTTTGGTGAAAACCCCTCCCATGGTCTCGATACCCAGAGACAATGGCGTAACGTCCAAAAGCAATACATCCTTCACCTCACCGGTCAGTACGCCACCTTGTATGGCCGCACCGATGGCAACCACTTCATCCGGATTTACACCCTTAGATGGCTTCTTGCCAAAGTATTTTTCTACTTCTTCCTGGATTTTCGGGATTCTGGTGGAGCCTCCTACGAGGATTACCTCATCAATATCAGAAGGGGATAAACCCGAATCAGCAATGGCTTTTCTGACAGGATCCATTGATCTTCTGACCAAATCATCCGAAAGTTGCTCAAACTTGGCCCTGGACAGGTTCCTTACCAGGTGTTTTGGCCCGGATTGGGTAGCTGTAATATAAGGCAGGTTGATTTCTGTACTGGAAGAACTTGAAAGTTCAATCTTGGCTTTTTCTGCGGCTTCTTTCAATCTTTGCAGCGCCATGGGATCTTTCCTAAGGTCAATATCCTCTTCTGCCTTAAATTCATCAGCCAGCCAGTTGATGATTACCTGGTCAAAGTCATCTCCACCCAGGTGCACATCACCGTTGGTAGATTTTACTTCAAAGACGCCATCTCCTAATTCCAGGACGGAAATATCAAAAGTACCACCGCCCAGGTCATAGACCGCAATCTTCATGTCTTTGTTTTTCTTGTCCAGACCATATGCCAGGGCAGCAGCAGTAGGCTCATTGATAATCCTTTTTACATCAAGGCCCGCAATCTGACCGGCCTCCTTTGTCGCTTGTCGCTCTGAATCATTAAAATAGGCAGGAACAGTAATTACTGCTTCTGTCACTTCCTGACCCAGAAAATCTTCCGCTGTAGATTTCATTTTCTGAAGGATCATGGCCGAAAGTTCCTGAGGAGTATAAGACCTGTCTCCTATTTTTATAGCCACGGTATCATTAGATCCCTGATCTACCTTATAAGAGGCATGTTTTCTTTCTTCCGAAATTTCAGAGAATTTCTTTCCCATAAATCTTTTTACAGAGGATATGGTATTTGCAGGATTGGTAATGGCCTGCCTTTTGGCGGGATCACCTACTTTCCTCTCTCCATTTCCGTTGTCCAAAAATGCCACGATAGAAGGTGTTGTCCTTCTACCTTCACTGTTTTGAATGACCACGGGCTCACTACCTTCCATTACCGCAACGCAAGAGTTGGTCGTACCCAAGTCTATACCAATAATTTTTCCCATAATTATATTTATTTTGTCGTTTTCGTTTTAGTTACAAAACTTGAACAACAACCAATGTGCCAAGTGAATGAATGAAAAATTTAATGCCACATTGTCATAATACATGACAGTTTTCGGATTAGATATGTCAGCATTTTTAATTAATTTTCCAAATCCGTAAGCATTAGCTATCCCCTATCCCTGAATCCTCTCAGTCATGCAAGTCAGTGCCATCCATGTATATCCCATCAAATCCCTCGCAGGCCTATCACTAAGCAGCAGTCAGGTAGAAATTACTGGCTTTCAATACGACAGACAATGGATGCTGGTAGACAAACAGGGGAAATTCCTGAGCCAGAGAACTCATCCTGAGATGGCTCTCATTCAGGTAAATTTGGAAAAAGATCAGCTGCTTCTGAGTCACAAGTATGATACAAATGCCTTTTTCCGCTTACCTTTTATAATGGATTCAGGGAAAAAGAAACAAGTTAGCATATGGGAGGACCAGCTGGAAGCTTCCCTTCCGGGACCAGAGGTGGACGAATGGTTTTCGGACCTGCTCCACATGGATTGCCAGCTGGTAAAGATGGGCAGGGGTGAAAAGCGCTGGATTAAGGAAAAATATCAGGTCAACAGGGAACATGTGAGTTTTGCTGACAGCATGCCATATCTTATTATCGGTCAATCTTCCCTGGATGATCTCAATAGCAGGCTGGACACACCGGTACCCATGGAACGATTCCGGCCCAACATCGTTTTTTCTGGTGGCCCTGCATTTGCAGAAGAGGCCTGGGATCGGTTTACCATCGGTCAGGTGAAATTCAAGTCGACAAAACCTTGTGCAAGATGTGTCCTTACAACTATAGATCAGAACACGGGGAAGAAAGGGAAAGAGCCTTTATATACCTTATCGCAATATAGAAAAAGTGGAGAAAAAATCTTTTTTGGACAGAATCTCATCGCCTTGAACAGGGGTAAATTAGCTGTAGGAGACAACATACTTTTGTAAATCTTGACAATAATTGTGTAACATTTATACACTTTGGGGGCACAATCCATTTCTTTGTTGCGTTTTTTTTAGTCTCAGGTTGAAAAAAATGTCAAAATTTATTTTTTATCCACTCATTAATAGTATCTTAAATACATTTTTGTTAATATTAGATGCTGAATTTTAAGTACGAAATTTCTTATACCTACAATTGTGTAAATTGAATACATGAGGGCTGATTTGGAAGGAGCATGAAATGAAAACTTTGCTTACATTTGGCATGAAATTTAGATCATTGGAACTAAAAGTGACCAACTTAATTACCCATAATACTACCAAAGTACTTAGTTTCAAGTAGTTAATAATTACAACCGGCAGAGGAGGTTTTTGATAGGGTTTGATGTGTAATTTCAAACTGCAGTAAATTGGTATGCCTTAATCATCCAGGCAAAGAGTGGGATAACTTTGATTTAGAAAAAACCATACATATACAAACACCAACCAAATTAATTTTCAATGAATACAGTTTTATCAAAACTAATCCTGTGTTGCTCTTTATTGTTATTTGGCCTGCAGGTAAGCGCAGCCAATTACTATTTCTCCAGCGAAACCGGCGATGACTCCAGAAGTTCATCACAAGCACAAAATGCAAACACTCCATGGAAATCCATCAATAAACTGAATGCTATTATTCCCAGTTTAAGCCCCGGAGACAAAGTCTATTTCCGTAGGGGAGATGTTTTTTACGGCTCCATTTTGATCAATGAATCCGGCAGAGCAGGTGCCCCGATTACTTTTGGAGCCTATGGTTCTGGCCCCGACCCTGTCCTTACTTCTTTTGTAAGCCTTTCTAATTGGCAATCGGTAGGGAATGGCGTATATGAAGCGGCCGACAGCAGGTTGCCGAGCCATAAGGTAAATATGGTAGCTATAAACGATACCCCACAGGAAATGGGCAGGTATCCCAATTCCAACACCAGCAATAAAGGATATTTAACTTACGATTCTCATTCGGGAAATCGTGCGATAACTGATTACCAACTTTCTTCCAGCCCAAATTGGACAGGAGGAGAGGTTGTTTTGAGAAAAGTTTATTGGATTACAGACAGGCACCGGATTACCTCCCATTCCGGCAACACCCTGAATTACGCTTCTAATCCGGATTCTTCCTATGAACCAAGGCCAGGTTACGGGTATTTCATCCAGGATCACCCCAGCACCCTGGACCGGTATGGAGAATGGTATTACAATACCTCCCAAAGAAAGTTACGGGTTTATTTCGGTAGCAACCCCGGTTCTACCAAAGTGGAAGTCAGCACCTTTGATTTTATCGTTCGAAGTACAGGGTCAGCCCGGTATGTTAATTTTGAAAATCTCCATTTCAAAGGCGCAAATAGGAACGCCTTTCAATTTGAAGGAGGAAGTGACATAAAAATCATTAATTGTAAAATCGATAATTCCGGAGAAGATGGTATGTTCCTGGCGGGGGTCTCCGATCTGGTCGTTGAAAATTCTGAGGTAAACCATGCCAACAACGTTGGCATGAATATCAAAATCTCGGATGGGGCCGTGATACGTGGAAATAAGATTTCCAATACCTATATTTTCCCAGGCCACGGAAGAAGTGGTGATAATGTTGGTTTGGCCATATTTGCAACAGGAGATGCCAATCTAATCGAGTACAATGAAATCAAGAAAACCGGATATATTGGAATCCGGTTTGGAGGGAATGATAGCCAGGTCAAGTCCAATTACATTGATGGGTTTTGTCTGACCAAGAATGATGGCGCCGGCATCTATACCTATCAACAAAAATATGACAATTTCAAAAATAGAAAAGTCAGCAACAATATCATTATTAACGGTATTGGCGCAAAGGAAGGTACCACCATAAAAAACTACGTAGACAAACCTCAGGCTGAAGGAATTTACCTGGATGACAATGTGACGGATGTGGAGGTGTCAGGAAATACTGTCGCCCACATCACCTCCAAAGGTATCTACTTGCATAATACTGATAACATAAGGGTAATCAATAATACCATCTACGATTCAGAAAACCTGATATTCTTACGGAATGACCTGATGGGCAACCCTCTTGCCAATACCACCATTGAAAACAATAAATTACTGGCAAAGGATGCCTCTCAGAATTTTGTATATATCTATACCTTATTCGATGATGTTGCCGATTTGGCCCGGTTTAATTATAACGAGTATTCAGCACCTTTTTCTGACAATTACAGATTCAGGGTACGGTACAATGCCAACTCAAGCAATGAAGCCAGGAAGTTTTTTGATTTGAAAGGCTGGCAGCGCATGTACAATAAGGACTGGAACTCCAAGTCGGGAAGCCAGGTAAATGATCTCTACCAGGTTAATAAGAAGATTGGCTCCAATCGGTATGCTAATGGATCATTTGATCGGAATGTAAATTATGTGAGTTGCTCCGATTGTAGTACTTCCTGGGATGGAGGGAAATTAGATGGAGGCTCGCTGAAAATAAGTACCAAGGGCGTAAGCCAAACCTCCATTGGAATTGGCTCACTAAAGAAAGGGAAACATTACCTGCTTAAGTTTAGCGCAATCGGCAACAAAAGTATCCCTGTATCCTTTTACCTTCGTCAGGTCGGATCTCCCTGGTACACCCTTTCCAATAAGCACAAAGTGGGAATCGATTGGCAAAAAGATCAACATGAGGTCTTGATTAAATCTTTGGCTGACATGGAAAGTGCCCGACTGGTGATGGAAATCGGCACCGGTGAAAGCGGGGAATTATGGATGGATAACATAGAATTCTACGAAGTTGAGGCCAGTGTCACCAAACCAGAGGAAAAGGTGCTTTTTGAAAAAAACCCTTCCCGTCAAAAACAAACATTTTCCACTTCTGGTGGATTCGTAGGCCTCCTCAATCAATACCTGTCACAAACCCTGAGCATAGAACCTTATTCTTCACTTTTACTGCTTAAAAGTGGAAGTGGGGTTATTGAAAAAGAATTGGCCAGTCCGACAGTTAAACTAACCAAACCTGAATCCAATGCGAGTTCAACGCAAGGTGAAACAGTAATGCTGGAAGCTGAAGCATCCATCACTGAGGGTGACATCACACAGGTAGATTTTTACAGCGGTTCAGACAAACTGGGTTCCATTTCCTCCCCACCCTATACCTTTGCCTGGGAAAACCCACCTTCAGGATCTTTTGATATTTCTGCAGTAGCTATTGCAGATAACGGTCAGGAAGCCTCTAGTTCTACTATTGCTCTAAAAATAAATGCCCCCAGCTCAACGGCAAAACCTGAAACAAATTATTTTATCAATGCCGGTACAAGTGCTGATGCAGAACTGAATGGGCTGAAATTTTCAGGAGAAAACCAAAACAACAACTTCTACAGCTCTTCCAAGGTGCATGAAGTCACCAATTCCAGCCCATACAGCCTCTTTCAGACCGAAAGATTTGGCTCCGACCTCTCTTACGATATCCCCGTGCCCAATGGCACCTATTATGTGTACACATTCCACAATGAACTCTGGTTTGGGAAAGAAGGCCCCTCCAGCGAGGCCGGACAAAGGGTTTTTGATATCACGGTGGAAAATAATACTGTCAAAGAAAACTTTGACCTTTACAGGGAAAACCAAAACAAACCGTTGGTATTGTCGTTCTCAGGCGTAAAGGTTTCGGATGGTGTATTAAATTTGGATTTTGCAGCATCAGCAGACAATGCCTCCATTTCGGGAATTGTCATCAGCGAGAACCCAATTAGCATCCCCTCGGATTTAACTGAGGGCGTGCCTTCCGCAGGAAATGAAGAACTAACCGGTTATTCAGACTTCCTGATGATCAATGCAGGTAGTAGAGACGATGTCTCCCATGATGGAAAAACTTTTGTTTCCGATTACAAAACCAGTTATTTCACCAGTCATACAGCTAATTTCAACGGTACGGTATCCGATGATCCCCTTTTCCAGACAGAGAGGTATGCTAAAAACATGAGTATCCGGATTCCCCTGGAAAATGGAACCTATCAGGTAAAAACTTATCACAATGAACTGTGGTTTGGATCTTACGGACCGGCATCAGCTGCAGGAAGACGGGTATTTGATATCTCTATCGAAGGTGAACTCAAAAAAGACAATTTCGATATCTATGCAGAAAAAGGAAATGCTCCAACGGTATTGACATTTGAGAATGTAGTGGTTACCGATGGCGCGCTGAATCTGGACTTGAATGCCAGTAAGGATAATGCCACCATTTCCGGTTTATCTATTGCAAAAGCTTCGGACAGTTCGCAACCAGGAGTGACGAAACCAAACCAAAGCCCCATTTTCCTGAATGCAGGCAGTTACGACGGTGCTGCTTATAACAACCAATCTTATGTGGGCGACAGGAACACCAATTATCCTGGAACTTCCAAAATCAATTTCAACTACACGGTAAATGGTTCCAAAATGTTTCTTACCGAGCGGTTTGCACTTAACCTCAACTATAGCATACCGGTAGAAAACGGAACCTATACCGTAATTACCTACCACAATGAACTTTGGTTCGGGTCATTTGGACCTGCCGCCAAGTCGGGAAACAGGGTATTTAATATAGATATTGAAGGGAATCGGGTGAAATCAAACTTTGATATCTTTAAGGAAAACAACAATAATCCAACTACCCTTACCTTCAGATCAATAAAGGTGGGTGACGGGATTCTGGACATCTCCATGGCCGCTATCTCCAATAACGCTACCGTATCCGGAATAGCCGTGATTCCTGAAGGAACTTCTAGCTCATCTAATCTTAGGTTAGGGGAACAAAACCAGGATATGGATACCATGGAATCAGAAGCATCTCTCGTTTCAGAAACAAAGGTTTACCCCAACCCTGCTTCTTCCCAGACTTCCCTTACCATTGGCAGAGATGTTTCTATCAGTGAAATTTATCTCCAAAGCACCTCTGGAGCTCTGGTCAAAAGTATAGATCCAAAAACTGCATCTGATGGCTTTGGAACCTATACTATCCCATTGGAAGGATTACAATCAGGCGTTTACGTTCTGACCGTTTCGAATGGAAGGGATTGGATCAAAAAAATAAAGCTCATTGTAGAATAAGCTTAGGCGATTAAAACCCCAAAAAAAATCCGGGCTGAAGTTCAGCCCGGATTTTTTTGCTTTATGGGTAAATTGTTTCCTTCCTGGTCAGGGCTCTCCTTTCAACCCGTATTAGGTTTCGTTATGAAGGCTGAAATCGCAAGAAAATCAGGTCGTTTGGAATCTATCAACGCTGTAGTGGAGTTGAAAAATGCAACGAAGTGACTGATTTTGAAGTAATTTCAGCTTGAATTAGAATTCCTAATGCATATATCGGGTGCTATAATCCCAAACACAGGTTGGTAAATCAGTGCCCTATTGGGAATAAAAAAAATCATTTTTAAAATCATTTTTAATGGTTGGTAATGCTTGTTTGAATGAAATTTACTGACTGGTTTTCCTTTCCTTTTGCAAACATCCCCAATCTAAACCCCATTCCCCAAGGGACCAGGTGGTTGGCATCAAGCTCCTCACCAATAGATTCCCACGATCCCTGTTCGGTTTTGTACGCAAAACTTAAAAGATGACCCGCAGCCACTTCCATTTTTATGGTTATCAATCCTTTTGAATCCAATTCCTTTTGGTACAGGATCGTTTCTTCCTGATCCCTCGCTTCAAAAAGTTCCAAGCCACTCTTTCCTACAGCAATACCTATTCCTGCAATGGGAGCACCAAAACCATTGTTGGCTGCACCCACCAGCAAAATTCCGCCTTTGGCATCGGATTGGTCCACATTAATGGTGCTTTCTAACGCATAATCGGTAGATTTGGTGCTTTGTACCAGCAAACTACCCATATTCTCGTTATCTTCAGACGCTTCCAGTATCAGCCCATTCTCACCGGTTTCAAAAACAATATCCTGGGTGACCCGCCATTGCCATAAAGGGTGGAGTCCCTGTTGAAAATCATCATCGAAATCAATCATTCCCTTTCCTCTGGTATAGGTGGCCTTGTTCTCAAAAACAGGCCATTGATCGTCTCTCCACACTAATTTCTCCAATACTCCTTCTCTCCCAACAAAAACAGAGCCCTCAGTATTATAGGCATGGTATAGCATAAAATGTTCCTCATTTACTTTTAGGACCGTTCCATGCCCGGCACAATGCCAGTCCTCATTATCTGTCAAAATAGGGTTGCCCTCATACTTTTCCCAAGGGCCCAATAATTTTTCCGACCTGGCTACCCCGGTCTGATAATTGCATGCTCTATCACAACAGGCACCTGCAGCATATGTCGCATAGAAATACCCGTTTTCCTTAAACACGCTGACACCCTCAACCAGGTTCTTTTCCCAGGGCTGATCATTCTTGAAAAGCACTACCGGCTGGCCGAGCAAATGAGTGCGCTGGGCATTGATTTCCTGTGCCCAAATGGGTGTAGGAAGGCCCTGACTATTTCCATCCTCCTTCCACAATACATAAATTTTACCCTCATAGTCCCTGACTTCATAGGCATCTATAGAACCAAATTCCTGAGCTACAAGCGGGCCGTGATCTTCGAAAATACCAGTAGGAGAATCTGAGCTTGCCACCGCCACACTCAGGCGGTTGCTGCTTTTGTCCCGTGCCGTGTAATAAGCATAAATTTTACCCTGCGCTTTATCATAGGAAAGCTCAGGGGCCCAAAAGTTGTTTTTTGCCCATTCGGGTGCCCTATCTGGAAAAACGTAATTGACCAACTCCCATTCCTGCAAATCTGAAGAATTATATATAGGAAACAAGGGAGCCCACTCATTGGAAGTAGTGGAAGCATAGAATTCTTCCCCAACTTGTATGACTGTAGGATCAGGCCGGTCACCGGGTAACACCGGATTGACGATGGTCCTGGATAGAAGGTTCCCGGCAGATTCATGGTTATCCTTGGTTGTGTTTTGCTGACATGATGCCATCAGCAACAAGTATATGATGGAATAGAAAATCGATTTCATGCAGTTTCTTCTTTTATATTTTAACTATTTCTCTCCAGAGGGTACGTTCAATGGCAGGCCTACAGGTACGGGAGTACCAAAATCCGGGCTTCCATCCACTTTCCATTGGAAAGGCTGCAGCCTGATATTCCTGTCCCATCCTGGCTCAGTGCTCTTTTTGGAATGGTAAAGTATCCATTCTTCGGATCCGTCCGGCGAGCTGGCAAAACTAAAATGCCCTACACCGTAAACCGCTGCAGTGCCTGAAAATACAGGCCCGCTTTTTTTCCAATTTTCAGGAATCATTGGGTTTGACCCGGGTGTAATCAAGGTCAGTTGTCCAAGCCGATACTCCTTTAACCAGGACTCCCTGGTGGAGTAAATGACAAAAGTCCGCTCCCCATTTTTCAACACCTGTGGTCCTTCGTTAAGGTCCAGTTCTCCTCCGGTTTCCCAGCTTTCTTTCGGCGAGGAAAGCTTCACCCGGTTGCTGCTGATGGTGGCTGGATCACTCATTTTGGCAATGTAAAGGTGTTGGGGTGTTCGGTCCGTGTGCCTGTCATCCTCCCAACCTGACCAGATGGCATAAAGTTGCCCCTCATGTTCAAAAGGAGTAAGGTCAATGGCCCACTTTGCTGATTCGGGATCATTGATGTCATCTCCGGTGTACAACATGCCCAAATCCTCATAGGGGCCAAAAGGGTCCTCTCCGTGTGATTTTAATACGCCTGATTTTTGGTGGATAAAAGGTCCTCCCGGCTTTTCCCCTGCAGCGTAATAAATGTACCAATGACCAGCTATAAAATGTAATTCAGGTGCCCATATATTAGCCGCATTCCACCCCTGAGCAGGTGAATCCCATACTTTCTGAAAGTCCCCATGATGGGTAAGCTTCGACGATCTGGAAATGGCAATACCTCCACCCACGGAAGCACAATAATAATACCCTTCCCCTTTTTGAAAAACCCAGGGATCTGCACCATCTCGGATGGGATTGCTGAAGGTAGCTTCCTGAGAATATCCCATGCATCCGTTCAGCATCAGTAAAGTAATGAATAACAGCCAAAAAATTGGCTTCCCTGGAAATTGCCTGGAATACAAGTAAGAAATAAAGAAATCAATCATGGTGCTTTCATAGATTTTAGAGATTTATTACTATCACTAACCTAACGCAACCGGTCTTCCTTTTCAATAATCCGGAGCCCGGAGAAACATTTTCCGCCCTATACATCACCCCTCTTCAAAGGAAATTCATCGGCGGGCTTTTTCCTATTTTTTGAAATTTTTGGAAAGGTAAATTTCTGATCCCTAACCGGCATTTTTTTATGGGTATAAAGCCGTTGAAATAAACGGAGAAAACCAGCATTAATGGAAAGTCCGACCGTACCTAACGCAGGTAACCATTCAAACAAAAGACCGAACCAATCCGCACCTGGATTTCCCGGACAAAAATCTTCATCCCAATTTCTCGTTATTTTTGTGCCTGTCTTTATCCCGGGTGGTTTTCTTTTCAAAGTTTTTTTCCAACGCGCTGGTAAGATCCACTCCCGTCTGATTCGCCAGACAAATCAATACCCAAAGTACATCCGCCATTTCATCAGCCAATTCCTTATCCTTATCGCTTTCCTTAAAGGATTGTTCACCGTATTTCCGGGCCATGATACGGGCCACCTCCCCCACTTCCTCGGTCAGGATGGCCATATTGGTCAATTCATTGAAGTACCGGACCCCATGACTGCGGATCCACTGATCTACTTTTTCCTGTGCTTCTGCAATGCTCATAATGATACGTTTTTTTGAATGGCCTTTCCCTGGTTTAATTCAAGGACCTGGTCTATACAGTCCGGCACGTCCTCTTTATAGTGACTTACAAACAAAAGGGTCATCCCGGTTTGCTCACAAAAATGGTCTACCAGCCACCGAAACCTGATGCGTTGTTCTTCATCCATTCCCTGGGAGGCCTCATCCAAGACCAGTAACCTGGGATTTTTGATCATGGCCCTGGCCAGAAGGCAGAATCTCTGCTCCTCCAGACTTACCTGCTGCAGCCTTAATGCTCCAATATGAGACAGCTGCAAGGCCTTCAACCAGGCATCTGCCAAAGCCTCCTGATCAGAACTGGTTTTTTTAAAAAGACCCATGGTATCAAAGAATCCGGATAAGACCACTTTTCTGCAAGTTTGATTGGAAGGGAAAAACCTGGCCAGGTCAGAAGAAACAAATCCCGTGGGTTTTTTGACCTCCCAAATGCTCTCTCCCGTTCCTCTTTTCCGATTGAATAAGGTAATGTCATTGGCATAGGACTGGGGGTTTTCTCCTAATATCAAACTGATCAAAGTAGATTTTCCTGCCCCGTTATGTCCCTTGACCAGCCATTTTTCACCGGGGCGCACCTGCCAGTTTACTTTATCCAGAAGCCTGCTGTTGCCATATTGGATGGATACATCCTCCATCAGGATGACTGAAGAAAGCTTGCCCTCCTGGTTTACTTTTTTTAGCAAGCCCTGGAAAGGTGTCTCCGAAAAATGCTGCGAATGGACTGATTCCCTTTGCATCAATTCCTCCTTATTCTGAATGGTTTGCAATCTCCCTTCCCCTATCCAGGCCCAATGCTGAATGGAAGCAGGGATTTCCCTGGCTGTAGTGGACATGATCACCTGTACTCCGGATGCCATTATGGCTTGCAACACCTTATCAAATTTCTCTCTGGTTTGCACATCCAGGCCTGTTAAGGGCATGTCCATTAGAAAAAGTCGCGGGTTTTTCAGTAGGGCAACAGCCATGGCCAGCCGTCTGGTTTCTCCATTGGAGAGTTTGATCAGTGATTTATTTTTAAACTGATCGAGATCAAAAAGTCGGATTACCCTTTCCATGTTCCATGGGCCATCTCTCCTGCTTTCTACCCGGGACAAATAGTCTCCTACTGTTTCCGTTTCCTCAGACTCCGAGCTATTGAAACGCTGCTGATAATAGAAGTTTTGTTGATTGGATTTGTCTTTGAAGGTATATTTTTGTGAAATAAAAGCCACCAAATCCCTGAAGCTGTTCACCTGGCCCCTTTGGCGCTGTTCTTCCTGATAAGCATGGGCAAAGGGCCTTGTAATTTGCCCTTCTACCAGAGATGTCCGGCCCAGCAGGGTTTCAAGAAATGCGGTCCTTTCCTTACCGGATGCCCCCAATATTGCCCAGGAATCTCCATTTTTCACCCTGAAGTTCAAATCCTGAAACAAAGTCTTTCCAAAGTAACTTACCCTTGCATTTTTAATTACTAAAAAATCGTCCTCCTGGTAATGGTCCATGATTAATTATTCTTTCGGCTCCTGAAAAAACCGGGGGATAAATTTATATACGTAGCTTTAGCTATCATGATAACAGTTACATTTTATTTTTGGAATCAATAATAATGGTCACCGGACCATCATTGATTAACGACACCTGCATGTTCGCCCCAAATTCACCGGTAGCCACAGGCTTCCCCAACTGAATGGACAATTCCCTGATGCAGCTTTCGTACAGGGGAATGGCGGTATCAGGCTTAGCTGCCTTGATATAAGAGGGGCGGTTTCCCTTTTTAGTACTGGCATGCAATGTAAACTGACTGATGAGCAAAATATCTCCTTCTTTATCAAGGATGCTCCTGTTCATAACGCCATCCTCATCAGGAAAAATTCGCATATTGACCATTTTGCGGCAAATCCAGGAAATATCCTCATCGGAATCGGAATCGGCTATCCCCAGCAAAACCATCAAACCGGTACCAATGGCTGCTTTCTCTATTCCTGCGATACTTACAGCAGCTTGTTTTACACGTTGTATTACGGCAATCATTCTGTCATGGTATGCATTTCTGAAGACGTAACGGTCTCATTGCCCGAAATTTCTCCATTTAAAGATCTTTTTACCATGGCCTTCGCTACCTGATGGTCATAAATGGGTTTGTATTTTTTGAAAAGTCCCAGGAAAGTAACTCCCCTCATCAAAACCTTGGCCACTTCCTCACCCAATCGGTTTTCCTTCCGCTCTCCCAATAGCAAGGAAGGCTGAAAAATACCCACATAATCAAAATCCATTCTTTTTAAATCGTTCTCTACCTCACCTTTCACCTTATTGTAATAAATGGACGATTGCGCATCTGCTCCTAGGGCACTCACATATAAAAACCGCTTCACCCCTAGTCGCAAAGCCATTCTGGCAAAATGAATTACATAATCATGGTCTATGCGATAAAAATTTTCTTTTGATCCGGCCTGTTTTATCGTAGTTCCCAGGCTGCAAAAGGCCAGGGGCCGGGCATTTCCTGAGTCCAATGCCTTGATCAGGGGCTGGAAATCCCCACCCATATTCTGATTCCTGATTTGCTCTTTTACATCTTCCTGATCCAGATCTCCAAAATCCACTTTCACTTGCACCAATTTATGGTGTTTGAGGGCCAGGTAACGTCGCCCAAAAGAAATCACCCAATCAAACTCAGGGTTTTGAAAAAGCTGATGGAGCAGTTTCATACCTACCAATCCGGATGAACCGGATACAATTGCGATTTTCCTGCTCATGCTTGTTGATCCCTTTCCCAGTCCAGAAATCGTGCAATATCGGACTGTAAACTTTTAAAGATGGCCAGCAGCACGGTTATGTCATCCACATAACCTATGAAGGGAATAAAATCGGGAATTAGATCAGTCGGTAAAGCAAAATAAAATAATCCCAATGCCAGCAAGCCCAAAGACCGGTTGGAAAGCCCGGAATATTTTTTGTTTAAGTGCGACCTGATCATTCGGATAAATACCTCCACCTGAAATTTCACCTGAGCAAAGGTGGGGTTTTGGGAAAGTTCCTGCCACTTCAGGCTGGCTTTCTCCAGCAAGGCATGTAATTTCTTCTCCGTACTGGCAATATGCATCGCCCGGTTCATGTAGATAGCTTTCACCTTTTCAAAAAGGTTTTGCTCCTCATAATTTGCATCCATAATTTCTTATCCAATTAGTAAGGGAATCAAAAATAAATCCGTATTTCATCTTTTATATTTCGTAAAGCCTGTCCGATAATGTCCTTTTCCTGAGCCAGGGCGGCCTGGAAAATTTTTTTGGCCAGTTCAAGGCTCTTTTCATCTCCCTCCACTTCCTGATAGGATCGGTTTACCAGGGAAATGGTTTGTTCAACAGCCGTTCGGACAGACTCCCAGGAATCATCTGTGAAATATACCTGCTGAGAAAGGTTGTGATTGAATTCATTTCGTATTTCTTCAATCAATCTGCCATGCAATTCCCCTGCTGTAAAACCAGGTTCATTGACCCTCCTGATTAAATTGTTTGGGGAAATACGCTCTAATAATAAGCACAATCGCTCGCCGGCCTGTAAACGTAGGGGTAGCAGCAACTCGGTGTTTTTGGTTTTGATGTCCACCCATTTCATCTCTTTTTCTTTCTTCAAAAATGATACCGTAATGATAAACATGCCATAAATGACCAGTCCTGCAGGGAGTACAATTTTCAAAAGCTCTGTAAGGTATTCCATTGTTTGATGTTTTGAACCACAATATCCAAAATAATGGCAAGTTATGCTATGCAACAACTATTTTCTCCATTAATTTTGGAACCTTTCACACTTGATTGACATTTTCAAAACATGTTGGTACCAATAAAAATAACAGCCCAGGCCCTGAATGAAATCAAAAACATCATGACTTCCAAAAACATCCCGAAGGAATACGCCCTGAGGGTCGGCATCAAAGGTGGGGGTTGTGGGGGAGTCTCCTTCGTCCTGGGTTTTGACCAGTCGAGGGAAGGGGACCAGCAATTTTCTGTCGGTGGCTTATCAGTGCTCGTAGAAAAAAGGCACGTCATGTTTCTAATGGGTATGCAAGTAGATTTTCACGAAAGCAATGAGGCCAGGGGCTTTGTGTTTAGCAATCCTGATATTCCTGAAAGACATGATAAGTGACACCTTATCAAAAGGATGAATGACCCGGCCATCAATAATCAGTTGTCAAACCAATCCTTCGAAACCATACCTGGCAGTGGCCCAAAAGGCATCCAGTCCTATGATTCTGGGCTTCAAAAAAGAAATAATCTCCGGCCAGTATTTTTTTTCGAGAACATTGACCATTTCCAGCTTTTTTTCAACCGTATACCTGTATTGATCCAGGTCATCCTGTTCCTTTGTCATCCAGCTCCAGGTCTCTCCCAACTCCATTTCCAGTATATGCTTCAGTTCAAACAATTGCTCATAAAGCAACTCACCGATATCGGCATCCGGGTGTTGAATTTCTATGGAAATGGAAGCAAAATCTCTTTCCGCCTTCATCCGAAAGTAAAGGTGCCGGATACCGGTTTTATAGTTTTTCCAATTTACCGGAGGACCCTCAGCTGAAGGGACAGGTTTCATATACCATCCGAAAGCTGTCCAAAATTCCTGTTTCATCTGGCTAACCTGATTTTTGCTATACATGGACAATCGGTTTAATCGTAATCCTGCGGATAGTTTACTTCAACTACGGAATAATTGACTACTCCCCCAATCGCAGGGTTGTGCTTTTTTATGATCACCCTGATCTTCCGGATTTCAGGATAAACCTTCAATATATCCTGTATCATCAAGTGGGCGAGGTGTTCGAGCAATTTAACCGGTACCTGCATGTGGGCTTTGGCTATCTGGTACAATTTAAAATAGTCTACCGTCTTCTTTAGGTCATCATGGAGCATGGCCTTTTGGAAGTCGGTATGCACATGTAAATCCACTGTAAAGCGGTTGCCTAGTTTTTTTTCTTCCGAAAACACCCCATGATAAGCGTGGAATTCAATGCCCTCCAATGAAACCTTACCCATTATTCAAATTGATCAAAAAATGAACCTGACTGTTTATTTTGGGGTTTATCTTCCGCCCGGGAATTTTTTCCTGATGTCTCCTTTTCTCCAGACTCCTCGTTTTCGGTGGCTGAATCCTGGTTTTCGAGGCCGCTTGGGATACCGCCTTCATCTTTTTCTTTTTGCTCTATGGGAGCTTCTCCGGCATCCGGTTTATCCCAGGTATACGTGTTGGATACATCTTCCTTGCTCGTCCCTGAGCCAGATTCCAGGGGAGGCTTACTCATAGAATTATAGTACTTATCCTTCCGCTGAATATCCTTGACCAGTCTGGTATGTGCTACCGCATCAATTTCATTGAACCCATCCTGCACCGTTTTTACATTCTCCAGTGTCTCGGTCGCCGTTTTTTTAAGGTGCTTCAGCAAGTAGTCTCGCTGTACCTGCAATTTCTCATAATTGTCTACCAGCAATTGCACATCCTCTTTCAGGTCTTCCATGATATTTTTAGCCTGTGATTCGGCTTGCTCTACGATATTTTTTGCATTACCCCTGGATTCTGCACTAAGTGCATCAGCATTCATTTGGGCCTCTTTCAGAATCAGTTCTGCCGTTTTATTGGCTTGTTCAATGATGCTGGCACCGGTATCTTCGGCTGTTTTAAGTGTTTTAAAAAGGGATTGCTCCACCTCCCGGAGTTTCGAAGCCTCTTTTTCAGCTTGTTCGTATTTGAGCCTCAATGCATTTTTTTCCTCCACCAGCTTTTCCCATTCCTGGGACAGGTAGCTTAAAAATGCAGCAACTTCATCTTTATCGTAACCCCTGATTTTTTTTTCAAAGGTTTTCTGGCGAATATCCAAGGGTGTTATTTTCATTTCTCGATTTTTATTTTCCAGATAATATTTCTCCGGAAGTCATTGGCTGATGTCTAAATCCCAAACGGTAACGGTATGATCATCACTGATGGCCACTACCTGATCTTTGTAGGCAGACCAATACACTTTATTTATAGACGTCCCATGTCCAGCGTGCCTGGCTTTATCAATTACTTTCAGAAGCTTGCGTTCCACCGGATCCCAAACCTTAATTGACTTGTCCATGCTACAAGTTACAAAATACCTGCCATCATCCCGAAAAGATAGGTAATTGATGGCATACATGTGCGCTGCAATGCTCGTCTTTTCCTTAAAATCGGCAATATTCCAAAATTTCAACCGCGCATCTCTACCTCCACTGATCAGCATCTTACCATCCATAGAATATTGCAGGGCAAAGACGGAGTTGCTGTGTCCTTCGAGCTTGGCTACCGGCTTCCAACCCTCAAAGTCAAATACTTTGATCTGGTGATCGCTGGCTCCAACGCTAAATTGGTTCCTGACTGGATCTATGGCCAGCACCCTCAGGTGTTGATCACTGATTTTCAAATGCTTTACCGGAGATTGGGCTTCTATATTCAAAACCACCAGCACACCATCTCCGGTAGCTACCAACAACAGGTCACCTACCACCTTCATATCATATATGGCATTGGCAGTGATTTTAAGGGACCATACCTCCTTTTTACTGACAAGATCAATGGCATGAACCCCCTCAAAATTCTGCCCAATGAAAAGTAAATTTCTTTTGGGGTCTACTGTTAAGGCATAAACCGAACGGGGCAACTTTGCAAGTAATAAGCCATCTTTAGGCTCCCGGAGATCCCATTCTACCACCATTCCGTCTCCGGATGCGGTATAAAAATGATGGGGAGCCAATCCCTCCGAAAGTGCAAAAACAGAATGGTTATGCCCGCTTAATGTGTGGAGTTTATTTACTTGAATTTTTGGCATATATTGCATCATGTATTTATCACCCAGCTCATTTTGAGTAACCATGCAAACAAAAATAGAAAAAATTAGCCCTTTATCTGCTTTTGCTATCAACAATATTCATGAATCCGAAAACAGTCCCATGGACTTTTTGAGTTTTAGGGAAAAACTTTCCCTGGCCAATATCGGGCATCCCCAAAAAAGAAAAGAATGGAAAGGTGCCAGGCTGGCCATTAAATCTGCCCTGGACCATATTAATCTTCCTTATCCGGGATTTTACAAAGACCCACACGGTAAATCCCATGCGATGGACGGCTACGGGTATGTCTCCCTTACCCACCATGGAGATTTTTCCGGAGCCATTTTTCATAAAGAAATCCCCGTAGGCATCGATCTGGAAAAGGTCCGGGAGAAAACTGTTCCCCTGGGTCCAAAATACCTGGATGCCACAGAAATGGACTTTCTGGACAAAGATCCCTACCTGTACACCTTGGCCTGGTCGGTAAAGGAAACCATCTTCAAATGCCAGGGCAGAAAGGGTATCAGTCTTCGCCAAAACATACTGCTCCAGCCCTTTACCTGCAGTGACCGGGTGATAAAAGGGAAAATCCGTGGGACCGATTTTGCTGATCACCACTATGCAGTAAAGGTCTTGACTGAAAATGATATGATCCTTACCTATACCATTTGGTGATTTTTCCTATATTTGTTAATAAAACAGCTTGTTCTATGAAGTATGTAAGGTGTTTTATGCTTTTTTTTCTTGTGTCTTCCCTGGCTATTGGCCAGCAGGTTTCTAACGTAGAATTGGTAGATGCCTTTTCTGGAAAAACTTTTTCCACTGCACGTCATCCATCTTCCACTACCATGGTTTTTGTATTTACAAGCCTGACTTGCCCTTATGCCAAACTGTACGAAGACCGGATCCTGGCCCTGCATCAAAAATACAGCGGCCAGAATGTAATTTTCATGCTGGTAAACCCCCATGCCGGCCAGACGGATGAAAGCAAGGAGCAAATGGCTACTTTGACATGGGCAAGGGATTCAGGAATTCCTTTTTTAATGGATAATGATCAGGCTTTCACCCAACAAACAAGTGTCAGAAAAATTCCGGAAGTAGTGCTCATCTCATCCGGACCTACAGGATACTCCATTGCTTATCAGGGGGCCATTGACAACAATGCCCAATCTGCTTCCAGCGCCACCGTACATTACCTGGACAATGCCCTCCGGGATATCCTGTCCAAAAAAAGGCCCAGCCCTGCCATCACCCGCGCCGTGGGTTGTAATATCCGTCTGAAAAATTAGTCCTTGTCTATTATCTGCAACAATCCCTTGATTTCTTCCGCCTTGTCCACTTCACCGATTTTATCGAAAGCAAAAATGAGATTCCTAAGGGTCCTTCGGATAATATCCATGTTTTCACAGGGTCCGAAATAAGAGGGTTTGGGCTCCAGTTTAAGGTGTTCCAGGTAATTATTGATATCTTGTTTGGTAAAAATCAGGCCCTTATTGAATGCATTGATGTAAAATTTAAATTTTCCGGACTGATAGGTAAGCACAAACAGGTTGGGCAGGTTTACTCCGTAAATGGGCAGCCCCAGCTTTCTGGCTACCAGGAGATATACAGAACACAAACTAATGGGATTGCCTTTTTTGGTTTCCAAAACCGTTCTGATCATGCTATTGCCCGGACTATGAAAATTTTTGGTATTGGCAGAAAACTTCAGATCATTGAACAGTACGTTATTGATCAATTTGATCTTATCGTAAACAGAAAATTCATTTTTGAAATTGGTCCAGACATTAAAGTAGATCTGCTGCATCACCGCATTCAGTTGCTCAAATTCCAACTCCGGATAAAGATAGGTATTGATGATCCATAAACCCTCCAACAATTCCTGCTCTTCCGAATTTTTCCAATCAAAGAGCCTCTTTCTGAGCAGGTTGATCTGTAATTCGTGGACCAACTCTTCGATCTCCTTTTGTACTTCAGGGTTGAAGGAGCTTTCCCATTTGTTTTCCAGATAGGGGATGACATCGTTCCCCAAAGAAATGATCTTTCCCCGCACATGGGCCTTGATCTCCTGGTCCGTATCATCCAAAAGGGAAATCAAAGCATTCAATTCTTTATCAGTTAGTTGGTTATCCATTTGATCAATTACTCACTTATGGTATCCTAAAGTTACCGAATTTTAATTAAAAAACAGGCTTCCTTCCCATCCCCCTGTGCTTTCAACAAGTTGGTGGGGATTCCCATAATATCAGAGAGATTCAATTTCTTCTTTATAGGCTTTGATGGCCCTGAATATCCCTGAAGCCACATAGGTCTGCCCATTTTTGCTATTGAGGTACCGCTCCTCGCTAAGATTGGAAAGAAATCCAGCCTCAATCAGCACACTGGGCATGCTCGTGGTCCAGAGCACATAAAAAGGAGCCTGCTTCACCCCTCTGGAATACCTGTTGACACGGGTAGAAAAGTCCCTTTCGATTTTTTCTGCCAGGGAAAGGCTATTTGAAAAATAGGCCCTTTGCATCAGGTTAAACATCATGTAGGATTCCGGCGATTGGGGATCAAATCCCTCATAATTCTCCTGGTAGTCATCTTCTAAAAGAATCACCGCATTTTCCCGTTTGACAATTTCAAAATTGGCATCAAAATTCTTATTTCCCATAACAAAGGTCTCCGTACCATGCACCCGGGTGGAAGATGTCGCATTGCAATGAATGGATATAAATAGATCTGCCCTGTTTCTGTTGGCAATATTGGCCCTTTCTTTGAGCTCAATAAATTTATCGGTCTTCCGCGTATATATGACCTCTACCTCGGGCAACAAATCCTGTACATAAGCGCCAACCTTCAAGGCCAGGGCCAGGGCTACATCCTTTTCCCGGGATATTTTCCCGACAGTTCCCGGATCTTTGCCTCCATGCCCTGCATCTATAACGATGCGCCTGAGTTTAAACTCTGCACTTCTCTCTCCGGTGGGTATAAAACCCACAAAAACAAAGGTCATGGAGAGCAGGGAAATTATAAGAATATTTTTCAGCCTGGTTCGTTTCATAAACGTTAATAACGTTAACTTTACGCAAAAATTAGAAATTTTTAAAGCAAACAGAAATTATCAGTGCATAATATTAAGCTCGCTTTTCTTTCCATAGTTATGGCCATGCTTTTTGGGCAGGCTTCCTTTGGGCAGGAAACCGGGAAAATCGGCTCCTCTGAAATTGAACTGACTGCTCCAGACACCTTAATTAGGCCTGATGCAAAAGCAGACACCCTGCTTCCCACTTTGCCCGATAGCATACTAAATATTTCCACGGCTGATCTTGACTCTGCCATCAACCAGGAAATTGGCGATATTACCACAACTATCAATTATTACGCCGAAGACAGTATCGTTTCAGATTTTACTCAAAATAAGGTTTATTTATATAAAGGGGCTTGGTTTGAATACGGAAATATCCGGCTGGATGCCGATTATATCATTATAGACTGGGAGAAAAGTGAGCTTTATGCCTCCGGTCTGGAAGACAGTACGGGCGTGGTACAGGGAACCCCTGTATTCAAGGAAGGAGAAAGCATTTATGAGATCAGAAAAAAGATGCGCTACAATTTCGAAAGCCAAAAAGCCATCATTTCTGATGTGGTCACCCAACAGGATGAAGGGCTGCTCAGGGGAGAAACCGTCAAAAAAACCAAAGACGGATCGGTTTACCTTAACAAAGGCTTTTATACCACCTGCGATCTGGTAGAACCTCATTGGCACATTTCCTCTTCGAAAATTAAATCGGTCCGGGGCAAACATGTAATCTCTGGCCCTTTTAACCTGTATTTTAATAATATCCCCACCCCCCTGGGATTGCCCTTTGGGATTATTCCTGATACACCGGAAGAGAAAACCTCCGGGATCATTTTCCCTTCCTATGGGGAAGAACAAAGACGGGGTTTTTTCCTCCGGGATTTTGGCTACTATTTTGCTTTTAATGATTATGTGCATACCCGTGTTACGGGAGAGATTTTCTCCAAAGGTGGTTATGGTGCCAAAACAGCTTCGGTTTATAACAAGAGATACAGATTTAAGGGCGGCTTGAACATAGACTACCAGAAATTTCAAAGTCCTGAAACCGCAGAACAACCTCTGGAATACGATGCTTTTTGGTTCAGATGGAATCACACCCCCGAATCCAGGGGCAATTCAAGGTTTTCAGCCTCTGCCAATTTCGGAACGAAATCCTATAACGACAATATCCTGAATCAGGGAAATTTCCAGCAAAACCAACAATCGGATTTTTCCTCCAATATTTCTTACAGCAAAACCTTTACGGGCACGCCTTTCAGCATGTCAGCCAACCTGCGGCATTCTCAAAACCAGGTCACTGACGAAGTAAACCTGTTATTACCAGATGTGGCCGTCAACATGAACCGTCAAAACCCCTTTAGGAATATCAGGTTCGAGCCGCTAAAAACATTGAACATTGCCTGGAATTTTAATGCACAAAACTCAATCAATAACAGGATTACCCCTGAGCTCGGGGTAGACCCCGACTTGCAGCAACAAATTGAAGAGTTGGGCCAGCCCAATGCTCCGGATGTACTGCCCTTTACTTTTGCTAATTTGCCTCAACTGCTCCGGGACGCAGATAATGGCTTCAGACATACCGTACCCATATCCTCAAATTTCAGCCTTTTTCGATTTTTTACCGGTACCGCTTCCATGAACTTTACAGAGCTATGGTACCTGGACCGGATCAACTATTATTACAATCCTTCTGAAGAGCGGCTGGACCGCATTTTAGAAAGCGGCTTCAACCGCGTCAATTATTACAATTCCTCTTTTAACCTATCCACCAATATATACGGATTTTATACCTTTAAAAAAGGATCGAAAATTGAAGCCATCAGGCACCACATGCAGCCTACTTTTGGTTTTACCAGCACGCCTGATTTCTCAGACCCCAAATACGGGTATTACCAGGAAGTACAAACCAACGCAGAGGGCCGCATTCAAAGGCTTTCCAGGTACCAGGGGTTCATCTATGGCGGCGCACCCATGGGAGAATCCAAGTCCCTTAGTATCAATATCCGCAATGTAGTGGAAGCCAAGGTAAGAACAGAAAGCGATACCACGGAGGCCGAAACAAAAAAAGTACCCATACTTCAAACCTTGAATGTGTCCACCAGCTATAACTTTGCCGTAGATTCCTTTAACCTGGCCCCTCTGAATTTCAATACCCGAACATCCCTGTTCCAAAACAAATTATCCGTCAACATGAGTGCCAATTTTGATCCTTATGCCACCGGGACCTTCCAGAGCGGAGAAAGACAGGTGACCAGAAGAGTCAATGATTTTGCCTGGAGAAGGGGACAAGGACTGGGCACGATCCGCCGGGCATCTCTCAATATCAATGGCAGTATCAACCCCAGCAAAACAGAAAAATCTCCGGGCGAAGTGCAGGATGAGCTCACCAACGAATTTCTGAACCAGGGAGGGCAGATGAACGATTTTGTAGAAAACGAAATCAATAGGATAGCCAATGATCCCAGCCAATACATTGACTGGTCCATTCCCTGGAACATGACCTTTGGATATAACCTGAGTTACAATAAAGCTGCTGCCGGCACTACCAATATCACCCAGGCCATCAATATTTCAGGTGACCTGAGCCTTTCAGACAAATGGAAAATCAATTTTAATTCCGGCTATGATGTGGCTGCTGCCAGGATCACCCAAACCATGATCGGGATTGCCCGTGACCTGCACTGCTGGCAGATGAATGTAAACTGGGTTCCTTTTGGCCGTTTTACCTCCTACAACATCGATATCCGGGTAAAATCAAATATCTTGAGGGACCTAAAGGTATCCAGAAGAAGGTCATTCTTTGATAGCTTTTAAGTGACACTCCGGAACATCCGTTTATTATACGACCCTTATCCCCAGCTTTCAGGTTTAAACCCTTAATGAACCCCGAAATCCTCTCGCTCCATAGTAGGACTCCGCACCATTGTGGTAAATGAAAACTCTCCCGAACCGGAAATCCCCAAAAATTGCTCCTCCAAGCACTCTTATGTCTTTGGGGGTAGCAAGCCAGCTGGAAGTTTTGGTGTCGAAATTCCCGAATTGTTGTAGGGTAAAATATTCTTCTTCCGTCAAAATATTGATTCCCATTTCCATTGCCATGCCCAGGGCACTGTCTTTAGGTTTATAGGTTTTCCGGGATTCAAGAGCTTCCCCGTCATAACAAAGACTTCTGCGTCCTTTTGGACTCTCTGGTGAGCAATCGTAAAAAAGGTAGTTCTGACCAGGGTCATCCAACCCGATTACATCTGGTTCGCCCCCGGTTTCCTCCATGGCCTGCAGGGCCCACATTTTTTCAGGTCTGGACTCGATTTTAGTCTTGATATTGACCCATTTCAGGCCCTTGTGCCGATGCATGTTATGCTCAAAGCGAGCCTTCAGAATCTCCAGCAATTTTTTGCTTTGCTCAGCTGACAAGGTTTTGTTCTTTTCCATGGTCCTCCAGATGATGCTATTTGCTATTTTCTTACAAAAATCTTTTAACAAAATCTAAGCCTGCACATAAAGGAAAAAGTAAGTCCCGGAATGTGCCTGGCCCTTTGGGACCTAAAACTAAGAATTAATATACAACTCTCAATCGGTCTGAAAATTTATTTAACGTTTTTCTCTGCTAATGGGCATACTCATGCACCTGGGACCCCCTAGGCCTCTGGAAAGTTCAGAAGAGGGAATTTCCATAACTTCTATCCCAAATTCACGCAAGGCCCGGTTGGTATGCTTGTTGCGATTATAGGAAATCACTTTTCCTGGCCCGATAGTAAACACATTGGCCCCATCAAACCACTGCTCACGAAGGGCATACTCCTGATTTACCCGGTCGGTACCGATGATCTCCAGCCCGGGGATCTCTCGCTTCAGGATCTCCCTAAGCTGTTCCTTCAAATGCAGCCGCTTCACATGCACTTCATCCCCTTTATCCTCCTTGCGCACATACAATGAAATCCGCTGCACGGACTGTATGGCATCCGGGTAAGTAAGCACCTTGGTTTCATCCAAAATGGTAAAAACCGTGTCCAGGTGCATGAAATTTCTTTTCTTGGGCAAATGGACCTCATAGATTCGTTCTACCGTACCTGCTGCGATCAGGCTTTTAGCCACGTGGTAGATGGCCTTTTCATCTGTCCTTTCAGAATATCCTATCGCCACCGCTTTTTCGTTCAATATGATCACATCACCCCCTTCCAGGGAAGCCGGGTTTTGGTGTACATCCAAGGGATACTGCTTGCGGATCTTATGTTTAAATAAAGGGTGATTTTCAAAAATACTCCGCACCATATTGGCCTCACGCTGCCGCTCTGGCAAACGCATTCTGGAAAAAATCATTCCACCAGGCACTACGGCAGCCGTATCCCGCTGAAAGTACAGGTTGGGACAGGGGGGAATCAAAAAGGCCACATCCATAAGATCTGCCAAACCTGCTGAACTTAGCTTCCTCCTCACTTCATGAACTTTGATGCCCGACATCAATGCCTTGGCGCATTCTGCAACCGAAAGCACGCCTAGCAGCTCTTCTGTCAGGTGCCCCAGCCGGGATGCAAACAAAGCTTCCTGTATCAATTCTTTTCTCAATTGATCATGAGCCAACACTTCCAGCAATAAATCTTCAAAAAAATAAACGGTTGCTCCGCAATTATCCCGAATCGTCCCGGTAAAGACATCGTGCTCCCGCTGCATTTCTTCCAAGTAAGGGACATCTTCAAATAAAAGTAATTTCTTATTGTAGGGTGTCAACCTGTCAATCTCTCCTCCGGGCCGATGCATTAACACCTCCTTGAGGGTTCTGAATTCTGATGCTATAGATAAATGCATGTTAATCAATCTACAAAATAATCAGCAATGATTGTTAATGTAGAAATAAATATTTGCATTTATTCCTTAATATCTAAAATATCCCTGATTTTATTGGCTTCCTGCATTTCCTGATTCAACCCATCCACATCCCCTTCAGCTATCATATCTCTGAAATGTGAGAGGTGTTGGATATAACTATCCATGGCCGCCAGTACATTTTTTTTATTTTCTAAAAATATCGGTGCCCACATGGCCGGAGAGCTTTTTGCCAGTCGAACCGTAGAAGCAAAGCCACTCCCTGCCATATCAAAAATATTCTTTTCGTCACTGGTTTTGTCTAGGACGGTTTTA
Organism: Cyclobacterium sp. SYSU L10401; assembly: GCF_010993705.1. GTDB lineage: Bacteria > Bacteroidota > Bacteroidia > Cytophagales > Cyclobacteriaceae > Cyclobacterium. The sequence continues at coordinate 209,192 of NZ_WOFO01000005.1, forward strand.
CCCAGAACAAAGGAAGAAACATGAGAAAGGTGAGATACAAATGCCAGGTGAAGATCATGATCTCCGGGATCCATGAACCGAAGCTTCATGTTCACCGCCTCAAAGATATCATAGGCCAGACCTTTCAAGTGTATGTTTGTTTTTTCCATTTCACAAATGATCAAAACCTTCCCATCAAATAAATTCCCCACGGCGGCCCCGGGGCCTGAATTTTCTGTGCCTGCGATAGGGTGAACAGCCAGGTACTGATTCCGCTTCGGGTGAGCGGCCATTTGACGACACAGCTGTTCTTTGGTAGAACCAAAATCCATGACCAGGGTGTTTGCCCCTACCTGTTCCAGTGTTTTTTCCAGCAAGTCAAAAAGGGTATCCACAGGTGTTGCCAGAATGACTACATCCGTATCCCTATCCGGAACCTCCTGCTGTCGGGCAATTAAACCCATTTCCAGAGCCATGTCCAGGTGTTTCTGGCGATTGTCAAATCCTGTAATGTCGCAATCCGGCAATGCTTTTTTGAGGGCAAGGGCGAAAGAACCACCCAATAATCCCAATCCAATGATATGTATCTTTTTCATGCTGTATTATTTAGTTAGCCTGTTCAATGCTTCTTTGATCAATCCTTCGTCAACGCATAGAGAAAAACGGACATGGTCCTTTCCTTTGCTGCCAAATACCATCCCCGGAGTGATGAAGATATCCTTTTCATAGAGCAGCCGGTCTACCAGTTCCAAAGCCTGCATGCCTTCAGGTACCCTGGCCCAGACAAACAAACCTACGGCCCCTTCATCCACCTCTAGTTGCAACTGCCTGGCCATTTCCCAAACCAAGGCCCTCCGTCTGGCATAAATGGCATTCATGGAACTGATCCATGAAGCATCCAGGTGAAGGGCAGCCACAGCTCCCGCCTGAATACCTAAAAACATCCCGGAATCCATGTTGCTCTTCACCCGCAAAACAGCCTGAAGGTAATCTTTCCTTCCGGACAACATGCCCACACGCCAGCCCGGAATATTGAATGTCTTACTCAATGAGTTTAACTCCAGTACATGGTCCATTGACCCGGGAAGGGAAAGAAAACTCAGGGGCTCCTCATTCAAAATAAAGCTATACGGATTATCATGAACCAATAAAATATTGTTTCTGCTGGCGAAATTTAATAGTTTGATAAAGAGTTCCCTGGAGCCTTTTGCCCCTGTTGGCATGTGGGGATAATTGATCCACATGAGTTTTACCCTGGAAAGGTCCAGGTTTTCCAGGGCCTCCCAGTCAGGTTCCCAACCACTTCGCTCCATCAAATCAAAATACACCGGCTTTGCTTTTAAAAGTTTGGTTACTGAAGTATAGGTGGGGTATCCGGGATTGGGCACCAATACCTCATCACCCTCATCGAGAAATGCCATAGAAATGTGCATGATTCCCTCCTTTGAGCCCATCAGGGGAAGGATTTGGGTTTTCGGATCCAGGCTTACCCCATAATTTCTGGAGTAAAAGTCTGCCATGGCCTGTCTGAGTTCGGCCGTGCCCTGATAGGATTGGTATCCATGGGCATTGGGTAAGGCAGTCGTCTCATGGAGTGCCACCGTTACCCTGGGATCCGGTGGCAGGTCGGGACTACCTATCCCCATGTTGATAATGGGTTTACCAGCATTTCTGAGTTCCTGGACTTCCTGGAGTTTTTTGGAAAAGTAATATTCCTGTACTTCTTGCAATCTTTCTGAATACCCTTTCATCATTTCCTGTTTTGGTAGGTCCCAAATATTTTCACATCCCCATAGTTCGCTTCAATGGATTCAATTGCCGCATTAAATTGGCTTTCATCTGCTATCAAGGTATCAATAAAAAAAGTGTATTCCCAGGGCTTACTCATGACAGGTATAGACTGGATTTTGGTCAGGTCCAGGTCATGCGCACTCATCACGGTAAGCAATTTGGCCAGCACACCCTTTTCATTGCGAACAGTAATTTTCAAACTGGCTTTGGTAGGCGCCTTGCGCTGTACCGGCTTTTCTTTTTGAAGAATAATAAAACGGGTGAAATTATCCTTTACGGTCTGTATGTCCCTTGCCAGAATTTCCAATCCATAAAATTCAGCGGCTTTGGTACTGGCCACGGCAGCTAGTCCCTGAAGCTTTTGTTCTGAGATTAATTTGGCCACATAGGCAGTATCTACATCATCTACCGGAACGATGTCCGGGTGTCTGGCAAAAAATTGCTTGCATTGCAGCAGGGCCATGGGGTGGGATCTGGCTTCCCTGATGTCTGAAAGCTGCTGGCCGGGAAGCACCATCAGGTTATGAGATATGGGCAGGTAATACTCATCCACTACAAACAAATCATGCCGGTCGATGATGTCGTAGTTCGGCAATATGGCTCCTGCAATGGAGTTTTCTATGGCCATGACCGCAAAGTCCACTGAACCAGACTCCACGCTTTTGGCCACCTCCTCAAAGGTATTGAAACCAAAAACAGCGATATCCTCTCCAAAATACTGTTGGGCCACCTGGTGATGAAAGGATCCAAGTACCCCCTGGATGGCAATTTTCAATTTTTTTTCCAATAGCTTTACTTTTTAAATATACAATAAACTGAGACCACCAAAAAGAAGAAGCCTACCAAATGATTCCATCGAAAGCTTTCATTCTTAAAAAACAGGAAAGTAAATATCATGAACACCACCAAAGTGATCACTTCCTGCAATACTTTCAGCTCCACCAAACTAAACGGACCTCCATTTCCTTTAAAGCCTATCCTGTTTGCCGGAACCTGAAAGAAATATTCAAAGAGTGCAATGCCCCAGCTGATCAACACAACAGCTATCAGCCCCAGATTTTCAAACCACTTTAGCTCCTTAAACTTCAAGTGTCCGTACCAGGCAAGGGTCATAAAGGCATTGGATAGCAGCAACAAGACAATGGTGTACAAGCCCTTCATCGTTTTTACAATAGGGCATCAATTTTTAAACACAGGATTTATTCCCAGCAATTCGCAATGCTTCCAGAAACTGGGATAGGATTTATTCACCACTTCAGGGTCTAAAATGCGCATCTTTGTTTTGGTGATCAGGGGCATAAATGCCATCGCCATGCGGTGATCATCATAGGTCTCTACCTCCACTATTTCCGGGATTTGCGCTGCAGGAGTAAGGGTAAAGACTCCGGTTCGACCTTCCCTTAGATGGGCCCCGATCTTTGCCAGTTCTCTTTGCAGTGCATCGATGCGATCGGTCTCTTTGATCCGTAAACTTTCCAGCCCGGTAAAATCTGCTTGCTGACCGGTCAGGGCACAGGTAACGGCTACGGTCTGGGCCAGGTCGGGGCAATGGGTAAAATCAAATTCAGACAATCCAAGGACCGGTTGTTTTTGCAGCAGGACGCCTCCTTCCTGGAAAGTACTTTTTACGCCCAGGCGATCCATAATGGATACGATCCGGGCATCGCCTTGCAGGCTATCCGCTTTCAATCCTTCCAAAAACAACTCGCCAGCTCCTGCGCATGCCAGTAAACTGAACCAGTAACTGGCTCCTGACCAATCGCTTTCCACCGAGAATGAGGTCGCCTGGTATTCCTGTGGAGCAACCCTGATTTGGTTCCCTTCAAATTGATAATTTACGCCAAAGGTTTTCATCAATTCCAGCGTCATGGTGATGTAGGTGCGTGAGCCCACCTTACCGGTAAGGTTCAGGATTAGCCCTTGGGGAAGCAGGGGCGCATTCATCAACAGGGCTGAAATGTACTGGCTGCTGACATCTCCCCGAATACTGATTTCACGGGATTTTTGGCCCCCAAAACCTCGGGTCTGAAGAGGAGGATAACCTTCCTCTTTCAGGTAGTCAATCTCTGCTCCAATCTCCCTCAGTGCATCCACCAAAATTCCTATGGGCCGCTCGCACATTCTGGGGGTGCCGGTCAGGGTTTTGATTTTGTTGTTCAGGGCGGCAAAAGCCGTTAAAAACCTCATGGTGGTACCTGCGTCTAGCACATCATAGACTTCAGGATCATCTTTCAGCAAGCGAATCATGGTCTGGGTATCCCGGGCTTCGGCCAGGTTGGACAAGAGATTTTTTCCTTTGGTGAGGGCATCAATGATCAGTACCCTGTTGCTTTCGCTTTTTGAAGAAGGCAAGGGTATACGAACCTGACCAAGGGATTCCAGTAAGGGTAAATCAATGCTTTTCATGAATATATATTCTTATAGGTGGATGGTAAATTGAGGAATAATGACACACGCAATGCTCATTCCTCCAGGTTATTATAATATTCCATGGCCTCCACGACCGATTGCTTGTCCACCACAATATTAAAGTCACATTCCCCTATTTTCTTCAGCAAGGAGAAATTAAGTTTTTCACCATCATTTTTCTTGTCCTGAAAACAAAGCTTGATAATGGCATCAAAATCTTTGTCGGAAATAGAAATTTTACCAAAAACTGCCAACACCTTTTGTTGTATGGTGTCCAGCTGAGCTTGGGGAAGTCGCAAAAACTTGTGGGAAAGATAGGCTTCCGTAACCATACCAATGGCGATGGCTTCACCATGGAGAAGGCGGTAGGGGCCATTCAGGTAATGAGACTCAATGGCATGTCCGATCGTGTGTCCAAAATTAAGAATTTTCCTTAATCCGTTTTCTTTGGGATCCTTGTCTACCACTTCCCGCTTGATGCCCACCGATACCTCAATGATGTCTTTCCAGGGCTGGTTTTGCCAGTTCTCCGTTTTCAGGCTATTGAAGTAATTCTCATTACGTATCAGGCCATGTTTAATCACTTCGGCATAGCCTGAACGCAATTCTGCCTCAGGCAGGGTTTTTAAAAACTCATCACAGATCAATACCCCTTCCGGTTGATTAAAAACGCCAATGTGGTTTTTGAAGCCATTGAAATCTATACCTAATTTTCCTCCAACACTGGCATCCACCTGGGACAGCAGGGTGGTTGGAATATTGATAAAGCGGATTCCCCGTTTATAGGTACTGGCGCAAAACCCACCCATGTCTCCGGCCACCCCTCCTCCGATATTGATAATCAAGGTTTTGCGGTCAAAATTATTTTCCGTCATCCATTGCCAGATTCCCTGGCAAGTGTCCAGGTTTTTATGGATTTCTCCCGCATCAAAAGCATGCAGGCAATGTTCAGGCAGGCCTTCCGAAACAAGCGGGTAGCAATGCTTGATGGTATGACTGTCCATAATAATCCCTAAGCGGGAATATTTTTTATTATGGAGATAGCGTGGCAGATCCTCTGCTATATGGGAAGAAAATATAATTGTTTCCAAAACAGTACTTTTTGGTAAAGGTAAAAAATTAAACCCGTTTTATTTCCTGAATATAGACTGCAACGATTCATACCTCCCGGTCTGCTGGTACCATAAATTTGATTGTTAAGGTTTTACCAGAAAATCAAAAACCGTCCAATGTATATTCCAAAGAAATAAAACGGGTTTAACCGTCAAACTGATTTATTAGAAGGTTGCTCCTCTCGCAACTTTTTCTCCTGGCGCTTTACGGACTCTTCATGAATGCAATAAAGCAATTCCTTCATGAATTTTTCACTCAGGTTTTTGGACATTCCTTTTTGAGTCCTGGAATCCATCACCTGCTTCCAGCGATCAGCCTGAAAAACGGTCAGGTTATGTTCTCTTTTGTGAGCGCCAATTTGATCGATAATGGAAAAGCGTTCCGCCAATAGATCCATTAACTGGTCATCCAAATGGTCTACCGCATTTCTAAGGTCTTGCAGTTTTTCTGATGGGTGCTCGGTTTGGAGGGTATGCTTGAAATCAATCTGATCGAGAATTTCTCTCAGCTGCCTGGGAGTTACCTGCTGCTTGGCATCACTCCACGCATTGTCGGGGTCATGATGGGTTTCAATCATCAGCCCGTCCAAACCAAAATTAATGGCTCGCTGGGCGGTTTCCAATAATCCCGTCCTGTTACCTACAATGTGACTGGGGTCATTGATTACCTGCATGCCTTTCCAAATCCTTTTCAGGTGGATGGGCATGGACCAGTTGGGCTTGTTGCGGAATTTTTTATCGTACGCATCACTGAATCCCCGGTGAATCGCAGCCAACTTATTAACCCCTACTGCCTGAAGTCTTTCCAGGGCTCCTCTCCACAGTTCCAAATCGGGATTCATAGGGTTTTTCACCATCACAGGTATGTCTACACCTTTCAGGGCTTCAGCAATCTCCTGAACGGCAAAGGGATTTACCGTAGTCCGGGCACCTATCCAAAGGATGTCTACCCCATGCTTCAGAGCCGATTCCACGTGGGCGGTGTTTCCCACCTCGGTTGTAATCGGAATATTCAGGTGATGTCGGACGATTTCCATCCATTTCAACCCATCTTCCCCGATTCCTTCGAAACTCCCGGGTCTGGTTCTTGGCTTCCAAATCCCTGCCCTGAATACATCAGGGACCACATTTGCCGCTATCATGTCCTGACAAACCTTTTCGATTTGTTCGGGTGTTTCGGCGCTACAGGGCCCTGCAATGATCAGGTGCTCCTTTTCCAGGCCCAGGCCCCAGTCTTTCGTTTGTAAGTGATTTTCCATTGTTTGATTTACGGTTAAATAAAAAAGCCCGACTCTCTCGAATCGGGCTCCTGTGTTTGTTTATCTTTAATTATTTTTTTTCAAGACAATACGCAGCTCCGATTCGGCCGTGGGGACGAAAATAAAAGTAAAAGAAGCTAAAATATGTAGCTGCGAATTTTTTCATGCGTCAAATGTAATCTTTCCCCATTTAAAAATCAAACAGTTATTCATTTTTTTTGTCAGCATCATGTCAAAACCTCCAGTGAAAACAACCTATCAGCCAGGTCCTAGCCACGAAAAACACCAGTCTGTCAGGATCCAATACAAACAACTTTGATCCGATTCCCTTGTATTAGACCGTTGTATTAGACGGCTGGAAATGTCAGGGCTTCTTTTTTTCTGATAGCAAGCCAAATTTCCGTTTCAGTCTGGGGATGTTTTCGACTTTTCGGAAACGCAAGGCAGACCAGTCCTGATCTATGGCTACCTGCCTGACCGGTTCCATCCCCCATTCGCCGAGCAGGTCCCATCCGCTATCCCTGTTGTAATCTGTAGTATATTTCTTTGAACTAACCTTGGGATAGGCGATCCAAAATACGGCATCGGACCCTAGTTTGGGAAGTAAGGGAAGGACTTCTGCTTCCATTTCGGCTTTGGTTCTTCCAAAAACCAAAGCAAATTCAATTTCTCCCGGTTCATCCAGGTGCTCGCTGATCAGGGTATGCCTGTCCATGGCCTCCATGTGCGGCTTAAATGTATCAGGAGCAGCCAGTATTACTGCCTTTTCTTGAGATTTAAAGTTTAATTTTTTAAAAAGGGCATCCATTGTTCGGGCTTTTGGATTTAAAATTAAGGATTCTTTCTTAAAATAAATGCCTGAAATATTCAGTCAATGAAGAAATTGAAAGCAGAAATACCCCTCCTAACCTGTTTTTTTTGGTATCTTTGCCCCTTGAAAATGGAAAAAAAACCTGCTTTTTCTTTTGATAATCTGGAAACAGCCTTTGCCCACCTTTCGGACGATGATTTAAAAAAAACACAAGCATTGTTCCGGCTAATGGGCTATCCTGCACTGGTGAAAATGGGTATCTGGCTCAGCAAAATGTCTTTTTCAATGGGCCTGCCGCTGGAGAAGGTGATCAAAGATACTGTCTTCCGCCAGTTTTGCGGAGGGGAGCATATCGAGGCGTGTAAACCTACAGTAGATCGGCTGGCCAGGTTTGGAGTCAAATCCATACTGGATTATTCTGTGGAGGGAAACAAAGGTGAAAGCAGCTTTGCTGCTGCAAAAGAGGAGATTCTGCAGACCATTCAGGCTGCCCAAGCCAACGAAAACCTGCCTTTTGCTGTATTTAAGGCTTCCGGAATAGTGGATACTGGCCTACTTACCCAAGCCCAGGCAAAGGAACCGCTGTCTGAGGAAATGCAGGATTCCCTGTCCATGGGCAAAGACAGGTTCATGACCATTTGTGAAGCAGCCTTTCAAGCCCAGGTACGCCTTATGGTAGATGGTGAAGAAAGTTGGTTCCAGGGAGTTATTGATCAATGGGTCCGGGAAGCCATGCGGCAATTCAACAAGGAAAATGCTTTGGTTTTCAACACCTACCAGTTGTATCGCAAAGACATGTTGCGCCATTTGAAAGATGCGCACCATGATGCCGTGGCCAGGGGATATTTCCTGGGGGCCAAATTGGTGAGGGGGGCTTACATGGAAAAAGAGCGTGAAATGGCAGCCGCCAAAGGTTATCCTGACCCCATTCATTCCAACAAGTCAGACACGGACCAGGATTATGACAGGGCCCTGCAGTTCTGCATCAACAACAAACAAAGGATCTCTCTGGTCAGCGGATCTCACAACGAAATGAGCAATACCGTGCTGGCTGAATTGATAGACCTTCATGGGCTATCCCGGGCAGACGAAAGGGTTTATTTTTCCCAACTTTACGGCATGAGCGACCCCATTTCATTTAACCTGGCCAAAGCAGGTTTTAATGTAGTCAAATACCTTCCCTATGGACCGGTAAAAGAAGTACTGCCTTACCTGGCCAGGAGGGCGGAAGAAAATTCCGGGATTTCCGGGCAAACCGGCCGCGAGCTGAAACTGATCAAACAAGAAATACGCAGGCGTAAAAGCCTGCCTGAATTTCCAACAATAGCATAACCACCTTTATACATGCAATTACTGAACGAACAGGAGATAGAAAGAAGAAAAGACAGGGAGGCACTGATGCAGCTGGGCATAGATCCTTACCCTGCCCTATCCTACCCCATCAATGCCAGCTCGGCAGATATCCATAAAAACTACGAAAATCGTAAAAACGATTACAAGAACATCAGTATCGCCGGGAGGCTCATGAGTCGGCGCATCATGGGTTCGGCAAGTTTTGCAGAGATTCAGGATAGTTCCGGCAGACTACAGATTTATGTAAGAAGGGACGATATCTGTCCAGAAGAGGATAAGACCCTTTACAATACCGTGTTTAAAAAGTTGCTGGGCATTGGTGATTTTATAGGACTTAAAGGCTTTATTTTTACCACTCAAACGGGTGAAATTTCGCTTCATGTGCAGGAGCTGACCTTGCTTTCCAAATCTCTGAAACCGCTTCCGGTAGTAAAAAGAGATGAGGAAGGGAATGTTTATGATGGCTTTACTGACCCGGAGCTTCGGTACCGGCAGCGGTATGTGGATCTGGTGGTCAATCCCGAAGTAAAGGACACCTTTGTAGCCCGGTCAAGAGTGATCTCTTCTATGAGAAGGTATTTTGATGATAATGGCTGGCTGGAAGTAGAAACCCCCATTCTTCAGCAGGTACATGGAGGAGCTGCTGCCAAACCATTCGATACTCACCACAATGCCCTGGACATTCCGCTATTTTTAAGGATCGCTAATGAGCTTTACCTGAAGCGGCTGATCGTAGGTGGGTTTGAAGGGGTGTATGAAATCGGGAAAATGTTCCGAAATGAAGGCATGGACCGTACCCATAATCCGGAATTTACCTCCATGGAAATCTATGTAGCCCACAAAGACTATAATTGGATGATGGAAATGGTGGAAGAACTGCTGGGGCAGATTGCCCATAGCGTACTGGGCACCACCCAGGCCAAGGTCGGGGAGCATGTCATTGAATTTGCGGGACCCTACAAGCGCCTTTCCATGTTTGAAGCCATTCAGGAATTTACGGGCATAGATGTCAGTGCTATGGATGAATCTGGCCTGCGAAAAGTCTGCGCCGATCTGGAAATTGAAGTGGATGACAGCATGGGAAAAGGAAAGCTGATTGATGAGATTTTTGGTGAAAAAGTAGAGGATCAGCTGATCCAACCTACCTATATCACAGACTACCCCATAGAGATGACCCCTCTGGCCAAAAAGCACCGGGAAAAGCCCGGTTTGGTGGAGCGTTTTGAGCTATTTGTGAACGGCAAGGAAATCGCCAACGCTTACACAGAGCTCAATGACCCTATCGATCAGCGGGAGCGTTTCGAAGAACAACTCAAACTGGCGGCAAGAGGGGATGATGAAGCCATGGCCATGGATGAGGATTTCCTCCGGGCATTGGAATATGGGATGCCGCCCACCTCGGGACTGGGTATAGGTATAGACCGGCTTTGCATGCTGCTGACCAACAAAAGCACCATACAGGAGGTATTGTTCTTCCCCCAGATGAAGCCGGAGAAAAAAGTGCAGGTGGCTACAGACGAGGATTTTATAGCTTTGGGTATACATCCCGGATTGGTTCCGGCGATTCGGGAACTGAACATCCATACCCTGGAACAACTCAGAGGGCAAAACCCCAATAAATTGTTCAATGATGTCTGTGGAAAGCGGAAAAAACTCAAACTAGAGGCCCCCAACCCCAGCAAAGAAGAGGTGGAAAACTGGGTCAATGGTGCATAAACCGTTCAAAACCAATGGCGTATCTGCCTAAAAGAGATTTTCTATAACCGATATGAAAACTTTTGCTGCTTTCCTGTTACTGTTTATAAACCTCTCCGGTCTGACCCATGCCCAGGAGGAGAAAATTTCTGTGTTGCTGTTAACGGGAGGCCATGGATTTGATCGTCCGGCTTTTTTTGACATGTTGGACTCTTTTGAAAACATTGAATACAAGGAAATGCGCCACCCCAATGCCAATGCCGGTTTTCTCCAACCTGAAGGTTATGATGTCATCCTCTTTTATGACATGGTCCAGCAAATCAGCGAAGCAGAAAAGGCAGCCTTCGAAGGCCTGGTAAATCAGGGCATTGGCCTGGTATTTCTTCACCACGCCATCGTATCTTACCAGGATTGGGATTTTTACAGGGAAGTAGTAGGTGGCAGGTACATTGAAAATGGAGAGGATACCCAAACACAATCCAATTACCGGCATGATGTACAGTTTGATGCGTGGATAGCAGACAAAACACATCCCATCACCCGAGGTATGAAAGCTTTTGACATCGATGATGAAATTTACGGTCAGGTATTTATTGCTCCGGAAGTGAATGTATTGATCAGTACCTCCCATCCGGAAAGCATGGAGCACCTGATGTGGTGCCGGGAAGTCAACCCAAAAACCCGATCAGTATACCTGCAACCAGGCCATGGCCCGGGAATTTTTGCTGAATCCAGTTACCAGAAATTGCTAAAATACAGCCTGGAATGGGCGGCTTTCCGGAGGTGAGGCGGGATTGAAAAAGCCTGTGTGAAATGAAAACTGTCCCCTCAGGGAAATCATTTGGGTAAAAAATATCTGACAATGCTGATGTTCCTTCCCGTGCGGGACGGGATACCTGGAGGATTGCTAATCTTGACTCACATTGGATGCTTAACGGCATTATCCAAAATCGATCCCAATTCGCTATTTCCTTTCTTAACCAGATAAAAATTTCCAATCTTAGACTATGGGACCTAAGATGTGAAAGGCCTTATCCCTCTTTGTCCAGGCAAACATGGAAATAATTTTCTGGCATGCTTACTCTTTCCTAAAGGTATCTACCGGATTGACCAAGGCTGCACGAAAAGATTGCGAACTAACGGTAACGGCAGCTATCAGTATGGCCAGTAAACCGGAAATGGCCATTACCTCCCATGAGACCGAAATATGGTAGGCAAAATTTCCAAGCCATTGATTCATTCCAAACCAGGCAAGGGGCACGGCGATGATAAAACCGATGCCTACCAATGTCAAAAAGTCCTTTCCAAGAAGTAAAACGATGTTCCAGCTACCTGCTCCCAGTACCTTTCGGATGCCGATTTCTTTGATCCTTTGTTCGGTAGCATATGTGGATAAGCCAAACAAGCCCAATATGGATATCAATATGGCCAGGGCGGCAAAAAAACCAAAAACGGTCCCAATTTTTTCCTCTGCCAGGTATTGCTCATCAAATTTCTCTGCGACAAAGGTTATTTCCAAGGGGTAATCAGGTCGCATGGCCAACCACTCTTCACGCAGGTAACGTAGCGTCGCTTCCTTGTCCTCTTTTCTGAGTTTTACAGCAACCTGATTAAAGCGGGAGTCCGGGACCATGAAAACCATCGGACTGATAGGTTGGTGCAGGGATTCAAAATGAAAATCCTTAACCACTCCAATGACCTGCCCTCTCCTGTTTCCATAATTGAACTGCCTGCCGATGGCTGTTTTGGGCGATTCCCAGCCTATTGCCCTTACCGCTGATTCATTCAGGATAAAAGACTGGGTAGAGTCCCCTGCCATGTCGAAGTCGAAGTCCCTGCCTTCCAATATTTCCATACCGAAGGCTTCCATAAAGGTATGGCTGATATGGATATCAGAAATCCGGGTATTGATTGGCGTAAGGGTGCCATTAATTTCCGCCTGTGCGCCCTGAGAATCCAACAACCTCCCCGAAGGAATCCTACTGGAAATGGCCACCTCCTCAACCCCCGGGTGTTGCATGAGTCTGTCACGCATAAGGGCATAGTTACTGGTAAATTCTTCAAATGCGGGAAGGATGGCGATCTCATCTTTATCAAATCCCAGGTCTTTGTTTTTCATGAAATCCAATTGGCCGATCACTATCATCACTGCCACGATCAACACGATCGATATGGCAAACTGACCAACTACCAACAAGGCCCTTAACTTCTCATGGATGGACCCAATTTTATAGGTACCTTTCAACACATTGGCCGGCTGAAATCCGGAAAGGAACAAAGAAGGATAACTTCCGGCGATCAATCCCACGAAAATCACAAGGCCCAAAAAACCTACCAGGTATTCGGGCTGATCCACCAGGTTCAGACTTAACGTTTTACCGGTAAAGCTGCTGAACACCGGCAAAGTAAGCCAAACCAGAAGCAATGCAATCAGTAAGGCAAAAATTGACATCAGAGTAGTTTCTCCCATGAACTGTTTGACCAATAATTGTCGGTCAGCACCCATCACTTTCCTCAAGCCCACTTCCAACGCCCTTTTGGCGGAGCGTGCGGTGGACAGGTTCATGAAATTAATACAAGCGATCAAAAGGATAAACAAGGCGATGGCTCCATAAATATATACATATTCTATACTACTATTGGGTTCGACTTCAGAGTCAAGATTGGAATACAGGTGGATATCCGTCAAAGGCCATAAATAGAGCTGCGTGCCCAACGAGGCGGGAACCCCCTGCCCGCTTGCCGGGATGTGGCGGTCCACAAAATCGGGAAGCTGATCTGCTATCGCATCTGCACTCAGTCCCTCTTTAAGTAAAAGGTAAGTAGCAAAATTATTGCTTCCGAAATTCGCCATCATGGCCTCATATCCTCCATAGAAATTTACAACAGGCTCCATGGAAGCAAAAAAATCCGATTTAAAATGGGAATTATCAGGAAAGTCAGCCATAATGCCCCTGACCTGCCCCTCAAAAACATTGGATCCTACCCGCACTTCCAATGCCCTACCCATTGGATCCTCCTCTCCAAAATATTTTTTCGCCATGGATGCACTGATAACAAGACCATCCGGAAAGGAAAGGGCATTTTGTGAATTACCTTCCAGCATTTCCCAGGAAAAAACCTCAAATATTTCCGGATCTGCGAAGAAGAAGCGTTCCTCTTTGAATACCTTGTCATCCTCACCGATAATCACTGAAGTACTCATTAGCCGAACGGCTAGTTCTATTTGTTCCTCAAAATCGGATTTCAATAATGGCCCAAACGGTGGGGCAGCATGGCCAAGGTGTAAACTGACAGCCCCATCCTGATTGAACCATGCCCTGGAAACCCTAAATATCCTATCCGACTTATCGTGGTAACGGTCATAACTGAGCTCATGCTGCACAAACATAAAAATCAAAATACTGGATGCCATACCCACAGCCAAACCAAAAATATTGATCAAGGTGTATGTAGGGCTTTTTTTGAGATTACGGAAAAATATACGGAAGTAATTCTTTATCATAATCCTTTGGTTTTCAGAGAGCAGGTCAACCTTCTCACCCGCTACATTGGCAGTATTCCAATATGGTGCCAGTACAAAAAATGTCCTCAAGGCCTTTCCTGGGCATTTCCCCGATTTTCCAAAATAAAAAAACGAACACTTTTGTCCGCTCACGGGCGTGTGGAAGACGTTTTGGTTGACCTAAAAATCTTAGGAACTTAAAATATTTGCTTTTATTGTCTCCTTGCTTTCGTCCCCTTTTTCCTGCTACATAATAGCAAAGAAAATCACCGGCCACTCAGGGAGTTTGAATGGGGCATACCCGGTTTTATCCATACATGTGGCACTTTTAGTAAGAGGTTTACCTTATCCCAACAAATTCGGGGCATACCAACCCTGCTTACCTGTAGTAGAGGGAAGGCGATTATATCGCTATGGCTGAAATACTCCCAGGACCCAAACCCTTCTCTGGGACCATGGGTTAGTCACAGGGATCAGGAAAGAGCCTTTTTACAATATTCCAGGCATTGTTGTACTTCTTTGATGGCATCCGAACCCTCCGGGATCTGGTGTTCCAATTCGATAGAAGCAGGAAATTTGTACTTGTTTTGCTGCATTTTTTGCAAAATCTCTACAATGGGCGTATCGCCAGTTCCCCATGGCAGATTTCCTTTTCCATTGGCTGGGGTCTGCCGGTCTTTGGTATGCATACTCAGAATCCGGGTATGCTGTTTTTCCAGCAGTGCCATGATATCCGCATGTCCAGCCGCGATATAGTGGCCTGCATCAAAATTCAATGCGTTTCTAGGACTTTGAGCCAGAGCGGTATCCCAAAAAGTAAAAGTCTGCTGCTCATGTCCATGATAGGCCACCGACATCTTGTGTTGCTCTCCCATTTTACCCAACTTCAGGGTATGGGCATCGTCAGAAGGGTGTTCCAAAGTCACGTGGGTGGCTCCCAGGGCTCTGGCTGCTTTCATGCCATAGGCAATTTCTGCATCCGAATTGTTCTGTCCGAAAGCACTGGGTTTAAAAGCATAAATACTGACACCGGCATTTTTGTACATCTTTCGGAGCTGGTCGAACTTCTTAAAATCCACCTGATTCCTCCAATCTGCTACCACCTTTCCATAGGCAGCGGCCTCTTCTTGAAGGGAAGCGAATTCTTTGGACTCTTCATCTGTCAGGGATTCTCCGTTGCGCTGTTTACCTCCCAACTGATACAACCGTCTTCGGTCTAAAGTGGATTGAGGCATCCCTGCAAATGTTTCAGCCGGTCCTCCCATCAATTCAATGGCACTGATGCCGCAATCGGTGACATACTTCAAAGTAGCTTCTGCACTTTGGTCCGGGAGGGAGCGAAAGGAATAGGTAATGCATCCGATCTGCACACCATTGATTTTTGAATCAGGTTTGTTATAACTTTTTATAATGGCCGGTGCGGCATTTAACCAGGTAGGGGCCAAAGCGATACCAGCAGCACCAAAGGCCGATTTGATTAAAAATTCTCTTCTTTTGTTCATCTTAGGATTTTTAGCTTGTAAAAGCAATTTAGTTATCTTTTTTAAAAAAAACACAAAATTACTTCCATCATGGTATCATGGCAAAGCCTGATTGGTAGGTATATTTTGAGTCAGGTCAAAACACAAAAAACGAGTATAACCCTAGCCTTGTACACTTTTTATAAGGCTGAAATAGCTCCAGATTCGCATCAAAATACCCATATAGTTTGACTCGAACTAATTGAACTACAGTGCTTGAAATAAATACCCTTTTGACCAATGTTGACTAGGGATTTATCAGATTATTCAGTCGTTCCTCCAATTCGAAGGGGGAAATATTTATCGCTAAGATTTTTCCTTCCCTATCAAGAAGGTAATTGGACGGGATATATTGGATGAGTAATTTCTGGATGGTTTCATTTTGGAACCCTCCTTCTGCCAAAACCTGTGGCCATAAAAGGCCATCTTTTTGAATGGCATATTGCCAGGCAGATTCCTTTTCATCCAAAGAAACCCCAAAGATTTCCAATCCTTTTGATTTGTAAGATTTGTAAACTTTAACCAATTTTGGATTGGATTGCCTGCAGGGTCCACACCAGGCGGCCCAGAACTCTACCAAAAGATAATCCCCCTCAAAATCATCCGTATTTAGGATATTGCCATTGACATCTTTCATCCCAAAATGACTAAAAGTATTGCCAATCCTGGTGTGCTTAAGTTTTTCCAAAGAGATTTTTATTTGGGCCAAATCATCTGGTTGTTGGACGAGGGTATCGAGTTTACCATAAAGCCCCATTGCCTCTTCAAAACTAAAAATCGGATCCAAAAATAAATCAGATAACAGGGCACCGCTAAACTGATTCCCAGGTTGAAGCGTGACAATGCTGTCAATTTTATGATAAAGTAAACGGGTGAAATCATCGTCAGATTGATGATCTTCAAAAAAATCCTGCAATTGGGTCAACATCAAATGGGTTTGGTTTCCCTCAACGGAAATAATTTCTGTAACATTATACTGAATGTTAATTGTTAAGTCCATTTCTCCAGCTTCAAGGTAAAAATTGTCTGTCACCTGCCCATTTTTGGTTTTTACGATGGCTGCCATGGGATGGGAAATTTCCCCTTCAAAACCGAAGCTTTGGTCCTGCACCAATGTACTGTCCAGGATTCCACCATACGATAAATAAATGTATCCCTTATATTCCTTTTCTATGGAACCATTTACACGAAATTCCCCACCTTCCTGAGCAGAGACGGTGCATAAAAAACATAAAATAATAAAAAAGCAGCATATCACTTGTTTAGTCATTCTAAAAAAGGTTTAATGGTTCCCTACCAAATTACAGTTTTATCCCTTCCTTTTTCCCTTGATATCTTCAAATATGGCGGTGAGGGTTTCCATATTTGCTTCCACATCCAAACCAACCTGCTGTGCCAGGGCTTCCAGATCAGGATCTTTTCCCTGATTGATAACAGGAATTGCCAGGGCCATCAGCTCATTTAGCTTTTTCATTTCCACATCTGCATCCCCCTGATCAATATCCTCCTCAAAAAGCAATTCATAAGGCAGGAGTTCGATTTCTCTTTTCAGAATTTCCTGGGCAGCAGTAAGCATGGAAGGGCGAACATAGATATCTGCAAAAGCACCTACCGGAACCTTCAGCGTTTGGAAGGCCTCTGCTAGCGCTGTATAACCTTTTTCCGTCATGGCTGTTACCTGGAGGAATTTTTCTTCCTTGTCATAATAAGCGGCTGCAAAATGAGGCTTGTTTTCCATACCTTTTAATTTCATCCGGTACACCGAATCTATCCTGTCCACCTGAAATTTCTTTTCCAATCCCGCCTCATTCAGTTCGACATCCTCCAGTTCCGATACAACGATTTCCAGCACCTGACCCTCATGAATGGTCAGCGGGTAATTGGACCGGGCAAAAAGCATCATATAAGGTACCGGATTTCGGGAAACATCCTCCATCAATGCATCCTCATCAGCTATCAAAGGGTTGACTTCGGTGGCAAAAAAGAATACATCATCTCCTGAAAAACTCCTGTAGCCACTCAGCGGGCCAAAGGTTTGCCAGCAGGAACCATTGTAACCAATGAGGTTAAACCAAAGCTCAACGGATTCTTTTTTTAGTATATCAGACATCCCCGGAGAATAAAGCAGGTAAGTATCCCCGGTAAACACATCTTCCATGTTATAAAAATCAGCTTCCGGACTCTCCACAACCCTGGCAAAACTGAATTTCCAGGGAGAAGCTGCCTGTTCCTCCAGCCAGGACTTCTCTTCTTCCTCCATGCGTTTAATGGCCGCATGCTTTAAGTATTTGTGGATCAGCCCCCCTTCTTTCATCACCCGATGCATGATATACTGGGTTTTGAGCATGTTGTACCAGCTCTTGTCTATGCTTTGGGTAATGTGTCGGTAAGTTCCCAGCCTTTGATCTGCTTCTTTGTCAAGTTTATCTTTATCTGCCGCATAGTAAACCAAAAACTCATCCAGAATTCGGGAAGTAAATTTCGAATTTGACTGACAGGCAGCTTTGATTGCAGTATAATTTTTCATATTCAGAAAGATAAGAGATTCGAAAAGTTTGAGCAAGGTTTATTTTACAAGAAGGAACTTTCGGAATGATTTAGTAACTAAATTTTAACGCTTTATCCATACATACTCCCAAAAACCTAACTTTATCTGGGAAGCTGGTACATGATGCGCTGCAAAGCAGCCTTAAAACCTCCATTCAAAGGTTTGTACCTGTCAGTAAGTAAGCCCGTAATTCTACAGTAAATTTTCATTGAGATTCTGATTTTCCCCCAAAGTCAAAACCATATACAAGATTGGGCTTGAAGTGCATGACAGCAGTTAACACCAGTAGTACAACAGGCATTACCTGATCCCATAGCAGGACCTTTTGCTCCACAAGTGATTCCAGGTAATCATGGCTGTAACTAAAAAGAATCAGCAGAAGACCAAAAAGACAGCAAATCCAAGTTAGCCATCTTCTTATTTTCCGCTGTTCGGAATAGTGAATGTTTATCGGTTGGGCGAAAAACAATAACCTCAGCCCAAAAAGGAAATAAATTAGTAGGGAAACAAGTAATAATTCCTGAGGACAAACAAAAGGAAACGCCGAACCGCCTGGCATAACGAGTTCTATTGGTTCATGGACCTGAGAGGTAGAAAACAAAAAACCAGGCAACTCTTTCCTGGAAATATTGAGTACCAACGGGATTAATACCATAATTAATGGAATGAAATGGAGTAAATCCAGGTAGTTATTGCTTTTTGAACCAACTAGTGTGTTTCGAATAAAAAAGTAAAAAAAGGGACCTACACAAAGCATTAGCAAATACATCAGAACTGCGAGCCCCCCCATAACATATTCATAATGCTGGGTAAAAAGGAAACCACTAAAAAACAGGAGTGCAAACCCCATGTATTGCTGGGAGACTTTTGCTCTTTTTCCAGCCAGAATCAAAATAATAGCATTTATGATGGCAAGGGCTAAAACAAAATAAGTTACTAATTCACCAAATTCCATAGGTTAATTGCTGGTAAGCGTTCCGAAAGAATGGGTAAAAAGTATGCCAAACTCCTATTGAAATCAAGGAAAACATGAAATATTAAGCATTCAGGGTAATGGTCATGCAAAGGTATTGATTCCAGTATATTATGGATAAATTTAACGCAAATGTCTTACAGGTAAGGACCAATAGGCGGCGTACTACCATTCTTTTGGCAAGTGTCCCTTTGACCTTCCAAAAAATTCGTGACGTACTGCTGTTAAAGCAGGTGCTTCCTCAATCGAATAGGGGAAAACCATCTCTGTTTAGCAGTAATTTCCAGCGAAGAAACGTGGAATAAAAAGTTGGTATGATTTAACCAAATAGGTTGGAACTCAAATACCGGTCACCCCTGTCGCAGGTGATGCAAACAATCAGGCCTTCTTCCAGGGTTTTGGAAAGCTCGAGCGCAGCATGCAAGGCCCCGCCGCTACTCATACCCGCCAGAATACCTTCTTCTTTGGCCATCCTGCGAGTCATGGCTGTTGCCTGCTCTTCGCTCACGTCAATCACCTGATCTACCCTTTCCGGCTCAAAAATTCTGGGCAAGAATTCCGGAGACCACCTTCTGATGCCCGGAATGCTGGAGCCATCCGTAGGCTGGGTACCCACAATCCGAATGGCAGGATTTTTTTCTTTCAGGTACCGGGAGACTCCCATGATGGTACCCGTGGTGCCCATAGCTGAAACAAAATGAGTAATTTTTCCTTTGGTATCCTTGAATATTTCGGGGCCTGTAGTCTGGTAATGGGCCCTGAAGTTATCCGGATTGGCAAATTGGTTGAGCATAAAGTATCCTTTTTCTGCTGCCATTTCCTCGGCCAGGGTTCGCGCATACTCAATGGTTTTTTCCGCTGGAGTCAAGATCACTTTGGCCCCATAAGCTTCCATAGATAGGATCCTCTCCCGGGTAGAATTATCCGGCATGACCAGGGTCATCTCTACCCCAAGCAAATTGGCGACCATCGCCAAAGCTATACCGGTGTTTCCGGAAGTGGCCTCCACAAGTTTGGATCCTTTTCCTATCTCTCCCCTATTCAGGGCCTGTCGGATCATATGATAAGCGGCCCTGTCTTTTACAGAACCTCCCGGGTTTTGCCCTTCCAGCTTGCAGTAAATTTTAACTTTTGGATTTTCCGGAATCTGTTCCAGTTCAATTAAAGGGGTATTCCCAATTAGTTCAAATAATTTCATAGGTGAGAATTTCAGGCATCACTTTTCAGCACATAAAAGTCTGTCAGGTTTGAAGCGCCGTCATAAATTTTAGTCTGGTAATAAATTTTACTTTTTGGAGGAATGCTTTTGGTCAGCCATACATTTCCGCCAACTACACTTCCTTTGCCAATCACCGTATCGCCCCCTAAGATTGTGGCTCCAGCGTAGATCACCACATCATCTTCTATGGTAGGATGTCTTTTTTTATCCGCATCTTCCTTATTGACACTCAAGGCACCCAAGGTTACTCCCTGATATATTTTTACCCGGTCACCCACAACGGTGGTTTCTCCAATGACAATTCCTGTGGCATGGTCGATACAGAAATGGCGGCCGATTTTGGCTCCTGGGTGAATGTCTACTCCGGTTTTGCTATGGGCATATTCAGTAATCATTCTCGGAATCAGCCCTATACCAAGCTTGTGTAACAAATGGGCAATGCGATAGGCGGCGATGGCATAGAAGCCGGGATAACAACGAATGATCTCAGTTTTTGACTTTGCGGCAGGATCGCCTTCAAACATGGCCTGCAAATCCTCGTGTATCCGGTCAAATACCTCCTTTTCCAATCGGTCGAAAAAGGCATCCGCCAGGGCTTCCCCATCCCCTTTGTACAGAACTTCATTCTTTTTAAGTACATGCCGGAGTTGGGACCTCAATTGAAAAAAATTATTCTCCAGGTTTCTTCTATCCCTATGAATTTCATTGGCATGCTCCGGAAACAATATTCCGAGGATATCATCGAAAAATCGATTGATGACCTTTGGAGAAGGGCATTCAGGGCAATGGTTGTGGGCTTTGTGCAATCGGTCTATAAATGAATCCATGCTTTGTAGTAGCTTTAAAATACAAAACCCACTCTAATGACATATGGTTCATTATAAGGAGACCTTCTATTGTCATAGCTAAAGTTATACAAAAGCATAAAGTTCATACCTCCCCGTTCGCCGAAAGGTGTAAAGTAGCCTGCTCCCCCAAATAATCCGGGCACCCATTCTCTGGTAATGAACACATCATTGGAATTGGGTATGGGGTTGGCCACCTTCACATTGAGTGCCTCATATTCAGCATGTAAAAATATCCTGGGCAATAAATTGAACCTGTTAAAAATTCTTCCTCCATAAATATGTCCTGCAGCATCCCGATAAAATCGATTATTGAAATATTGGTAGGTCGCGCCTGCTCCCACAGAATATTTCTCAGTGATCATCACCCCGGCCAGGGGTGATACTTCTACGAAAGTGATGGTCCCAAACTGAACGCTTCCATTCCCCCCAAAGTACAGCCGATCTTTAAGAGGTGGGTTTTCTTCGGGATATATTGCCCGCTGCCCCTGCACCTGAAAACTTTGAAAAATAAAAAAGAGCAGTACCAAGGTACCGGCTGGTGTTTGCCATAAATCATTCTTCCACAATAACATACAGGTCTTCCGTTTTCCTTTTCATCAAATATCGCTCCCGCGCAAACTTTTCCAACAGCTCATAATTGCTCAGCAACTCCTCTCTTTCAGCCTGTATTTTCTCTTTTCGCTCCTGGTAGAATTCCTTTTGATTTTCCAAATCATTCAATTTGGACCGGAGTTTAAAATGGCTGATGATATCATTGCTGTCAATAAAAACCATCCATATGATGAATAAAACGGTAAATACGAAGTAGAAGTTTTTGGTGTACCTGATGTATTTGGCCATTTCTTTACTTTATGATTATCCAAATATAGGAAAACTATTACCAACCTTCCAAAAACGGCTTATCCCATATCAATTTTAATCGGGCAATTCATAATCAATGGGTAAATCATCCCCCATTCTTTGCCAGCTCCAATACCCCTCCAGATACAGGGAAAGGGGATTGGCCTCCAAACCGGTTGGGTATATCGATACAGGGGCCGTTTGCCTTAAAAATGAAACAGGATAGGGGGATCTGGGAGCTTTGCCTGGTACAAATGAATGGATAAACTCCCTGCTGACTTTCCCTCTGGTAAAGGTGATTTGCAAAAAATCATCAAACTCCAAAGTAAGTTCTCCATCAGTGACAGTGCTATATTCCGATTCTTTCAGTGGGTCGGGTTCTACTTTATCAATTATTTTTGGAAGGGACTCCTTGCTAACAATTGCCGATAAAGAGTCCCTGAAAATGCTGTAGGGTAAATCCTTGGTAATTTCAAGTTGCTGTTTTGCCTCAAGAATTGCCCTTTCTGAAGGACGTTCCGGATTTGGTACCTGCTTCATTTTCCTTACCTCGAACCCTTCCTGGTCTGTAACACCTTTTATCAGACTGCGCTTAAAATGCAACCAGGAACCCCGGTATGCCGATGACCGGTTTCTTTTCCACCTGCGTTGTTTTATTTTCCCTCCATCCATTTCGGTATACCTGGGATAGCCCAAAAAGTGAAATATTTTTTTCTCGGTATCCAACTCAAAGGAGTTCAAAAGATAATCTATGCGGTATCCGAGTGCATGATTTTCTATAATTAAAAAGTCGGTGCTGTAAACTTTCAGTAACGATTGATCAAAGTCAATGACCAAAACCTCCGGATTAATAATATTGCAGCTTGTGGCAAAACGGCTGTTACCCAAAAAATGGTATTCAAAGAGCTTCAGGTTTTCGTACCACTCACTGCTCCTTTCTCCATCCACTTGCAATTCCTTCAGGTCGATGGGCTTCTGGGCCATCTCAAAAACAAACCGAGGGAGCTCACCTGAGAAATCTGTCGAATAAACCAGGTTTTCATATCCAACCAAAGACAGGACCAGTTCATAATGGCCTGCTTCCATTTCCAGTTCAAACTTTCCATTTTCATCTGCAATGGTGCCTTCAGCAGTATTGTTTACAAATACTGTGACAAAAGGCAAGGGCAAATTTGTTTCCTCATCCACTACCCTACCTTCTACCTTAATCTTCTGGGCCATTAAAGGAATGCTGAGGAATGATCCCAGCAACAGTAAGCAGAAAGAAATGATTGCCATCATTTTCATTGTTTCCTTGTAATAATCTTAATTATTTGAAAACAAAAATATATTCTTATGTATCAGGAAATAAAGCTGATGCAATTCAAACTATAAACCGAAGATATGAAAATAAACAAATACCCTATCTTTTAAATAGAAAAACCCTTTCAAAGCTCCGGGCCTTAAAAGGGTTTTTTCAATTATGCTTTTTATTTCCCTCATCACCGAAAGAAAATAAAACAGGTTAATACTGCATTAAAACTTCAATCCGGGGAAATAGGCTGAATCGCCCAGCTGCTCTTCAATTCTCAGCAACTGGTTGTACTTGGCCATCCTATCTGAACGGGAGGCGGATCCGGTTTTGATTTGTCCTGTATTCAATGCCACTGCCAGGTCTGCGATGGTGGAATCTTCCGTTTCTCCGGAACGGTGGGACATGACCGATTTGTATTTGTTTCGGTGACACAAATCCACCGCATTGATCGTTTCGGTAAGGGATCCAATCTGGTTTACTTTTACAAGCAAGGCATTGGCAATATTCTCGTCAATTCCCTTTTGCAATCTTTCTACATTGGTCACGAAGAGGTCGTCTCCGACAATCTGGATTTTATCTCCTACAGCCTCAGTCATCATTTTCCAACCCTTCCAATCATCTTCCTGCATGCCGTCTTCGATGGATTTAATGGGATATTTATTTACCCATTCGGTCCAGTAGTTGGCCATTTGTTCGGAAGTAAGTTCATCACCAGTAGATTTCTTAAATACGTACAATCCTTTTTCTTCATCATAGAATTCAGAGGAGGCAGGATCCATGGCTATGAACACATCCTCTCCGGGTCGGAATCCTGCTTTCTCTATGGCCTGCAGGACCACTTCAATGGCTTCCACATTATTTTTGAGGTCCGGAGCAAATCCTCCTTCGTCACCCACATTGGTAGAAAGTCCTTTGCTCTTCAGCACTGCTTTCAACTCATGGAAAATCTGGGCACCCATCCTTAGGGATTCTGAAAAAGAAGAAGCTCCAGCTGGCATCACCATAAACTCCTGAAAATCAATACCATTGTCAGCATGCGAGCCACCATTCAGGATATTCATCATGGGAACAGGCAGGGTGTTGGCATTTACTCCACCGATGTACCTGTACAGGGGCTGGCCGGATTCCATGGCAGCTGCCTTGGCTACTGCCAGGGAAACACCCAATATGGCATTTGCTCCCAACTTGGATTTATTCTTGGTTCCATCAAGACTCAGCATGATCTGGTCGATTTGATTTTGCTCAAAAACATCAAATCCGATCAATTCCGGAGCTATCAGGTCATTTACATTGGCTACGGCCTTCAACACACCTTTACCCATATAAATGTTTTTATCTCCGTCCCTCAATTCTACGGCTTCGTGAACGCCTGTAGAAGCACCACTGGGTACGGCTGCCCTTCCAAAAGCTCCATTTTCGGTAAATACATCTACCTCAACTGTAGGGTTTCCCCTGGAATCTAAAATTTGTCTTGCGTGAATGGATTGTATCAATGTCATAACAATATAAGGTTAATGAATTAGTTCTGTAAGAATGAAATAAATTGTTCGAATAAATACCTGGAATCGTGGGGACCAGGCGAACTTTCCGGATGGTACTGAACCGAAAAGGCGGGCTTGTCTTTCACCCTTATACCTGCTACGGTCCCATCGTTGAGGTGCAAATGGGTAATTTCCAATTGATCGTTCAGGTCAATATCTTCCCGACTTACCACAAAACCATGGTTTTGTGAAGTGATCTCACTTTTTCCGGTAAGCAGGTTTTTAATGGGATGGTTAAGCCCGCGGTGCCCATGATGCATTTTGTAGGTAGACACACCACATGCCCTGGCTAAAAGCTGGTGCCCCAGACAAATCCCAAACAAGGGTTTGTTATTTTCCAGGATCTCTTTGGTAGTATCTACTGCATACTGCATCACAGCTGGGTCACCTGGACCATTTGAAAGAAAATAAGCATCAGGCTTCCATTGTTCCATTTCCGCAAAACTGGTCTTGGCAGGAAATACTTTACAATAAACCCCTCGTTCTTCAAAGCACCTTAAGATGTTCTTTTTAATCCCATAATCTACACAGGCCACCCTTATGGCAGCTTTTTCATCTCCGTGAAAATAGGGCGTTTTGGTAGACACCTGTGAAGACAATTCAAGGCCATTCATATCAGGGACCTTGTCCAATTCCTTTTTCAAGGCATCCAGGTCCTCTATTTCGGAACTGATAATGGCATTCATGGCGCCTTTTGATCTGATATGCCTGACCAGTTTCCGGGTATCCACATCAGCAATGCCCGTGATACCATGTCGTTCCAGGTACTCTTGCAGGGATTCTCTGGCATCCAGACGGCTGTAGATTTCCGAAAAATCATTTACGACAATGCCGGCGATTAATGGCCGATCAGATTCTTCATCCTCTTCTACCACCCCATAGTTTCCTATATGAGCTGTGGTATTTACGATGATTTGTCCTGTGTAGGACGGATCAGTATAGATTTCCTGATAACCGGTCATCCCGGTATTGAAGCAAATCTCTCCGCCATTGGTCCCGTGACTACCCACTAAACTACCGGTAAAAACAGTTCCATCTGCTAAAAGAAGGGTGGCTTTTTTCTTGTTCATGTCAATTTTTGATAGGCAAATTTAAGAAATTTATAAGTAGTAGAAAGCATTCAAAGAAAAGGATACAAAAAAAGGGATTGAACCAAAGCCCAATCCCATTCTTTTCCTACGATAAAGCATAAATCACTCAGATTTTTTATCGTCATCTTTTTTATCTGCGTCTTCATCACCAGCAGACTCCGGTGCATCTTTATCAGCAGCAGCTTCCGGTGCATCGGCTGCACTATCAGCAACATCTTCAGATTTCTCTTCAGCAGCAGGATCCTTGGCCTTTTTCTTTGCCTTGGGCGTTTCCTTCTCTTCCTTGACCTCTTCAGCCACAGGTACGTCAGATGAATCACTGCTTTTGCCGGATCCCCTTCGGCTTCTTCTTCGGCCAGACTTTTTGGTTGGCTGTTCATCTTTCAACAACAATTCGTTGTAATCGACCAGCTCAATGATACACATTTCCGCATTATCACCCAGCCTAAAACCGGTTTTAATGATTCGGGTATAGCCGCCTGGCCTGTTGCCAACTTTTTCTACTACTTCCCCAAAAAGAAGCTTGATGGCTTCTTTATTTTTCAGGTACCCGAATGCAATTCTTCTATTGTGTGTGGTATCTTCTTTGGCCTTGGTGATCAAAGGTTCGATATATTTCCTCAGCTCTTTGGCCTTGGCAAGGGTAGTACTGATCCGCTTGTGTTCCAAAAGAGACTTGGCCATATTTGAAAGCATGGCCTTTCTATGTGAGGCGGTTCTACCTAAATGGTTAAATTTCTTACCGTGTCTCATTTTAATTATTCTTCATCAAGTTTATACTTTGAAAGATCCATGCCGAAAGTCAGGCCTTTTTCCTGGATCAACTGCTCCAATTCCGCCAGGGATTTTTTACCAAAATTCCTGAATTTCATCATGTCTGAAATCTCCAATTTAGCCAGGTCCCCCAATGTCTTCACATCAGCAGCTTTCAGGCAATTGTAAGCCCTGACAGATAAATCCAGATCACTCAGGGAGGTTTTCAACAATTTCCTCATGTGCAGGTATTCCTCATCAATGGGCTCAATTGCGCCACTGCCAGGAGCATCAATGACCATGGTCTGATCTGAAAACAACATGAAATGTTGAATCAGAATTTTGGCAGACTCCTGAAGGGCTTTTTCCGGATGAATAGAACCATCAGTACTGACTTCCATGATAAGTTGCTCATAGTCGGTCTTTTGCTCCACCCGGGTATTCTCTATCCTATATTTCACATTCTTTATGGGTGTAAAAATAGCATCCATAGAGATGGTTCCATAAAGCTGTTCCTTTGGCTTAGATTCTTCTGCTGGAAGATATCCCCTTCCCTTGTCCACACTAAGTTCGATCTCAAGGGTTTTGGAATCATCCAGGTGACATATGACCAATTCAGGATTCAGAATCTCAAAAGAGGTGGTGAATTTAGCAATATCACCTGCAGTAAAAACATCCTTGTTCTTTACTTCGACAGTAATTTTATTGTCGATCGCATCATGGATCTTTTTGAACCTAACCTGCTTCAGGTTAAGAATGATGTCAGTAACGTCTTCAACCACTCCTTCTATACTGGAAAACTCATGCACCACACCGGGTAATTTTACTGCAGTGATGGCATATCCTTCCAGTGAAGACAAAAGAATCCTTCTAAGGGCGTTTCCAATGGTTACCCCGTATCCTTTCTCAAGTGGTTTGAACGTAAACAGACCATGAAAATCATCTGCTTTTTCCATTACCACCTTTTCTGGCATTTGAAATGCTAATATGGACATATCTTTAATTCTTTTTTTAGGAATGTAAATGATTACTTAGAGTACAATTCAACGATCAGTTGTTCTTTGATGTTCTCCGGAATATCCTCCCTTAATGGAACATTAACAAACTTACCGCTTAGGGAACCATTGTCCCATTCCAACCAGCTAAATCGGGTTGTTCCTCTGCCTCTAAGGCTTTCGGTAATCGCTTCCAATGACTTGGATTTTTCTCTTACTCCAACCACGTCGCCGGGTTTCAAAAGGTAAGAAGGGATATTGACAAGGTTACCATTCACAAGTATATGCTTGTGGGAAACCAATTGCCTGGCACCTCTTCTGGTAGGAGCGATACCCAAACGATACACAGTATTGTCCAACCGGGCTTCCAGCAATTGCAACAGGTTTTCACCGGTTACCCCCTTTTTCCTGGAAGCAATGTTAAACATTTTAGCAAATTGTCTTTCCAAAACGCCATAGATGTATTTGGCTTTTTGTTTTTCCATCAACTGGATGGCGAATTCAGATTGCTTTTTCCTTCTACCCCTACCGTGCATCCCAGGAGGATAATTCTTCTTCTGAAGCACTTTGCTTTGCCCTTCAATGGGCTCGCCAAATTTTCTGGCAATTTTTGCTTTTGGACCTCTATATCTAGCCATGCTTATTTTTCTTTAAATTAAACTCTTCTGCGTTTGGGAGGACGACAACCATTGTGAGGTAATGGTGTAACATCGGTAATGGTAGTTACATCCAAACCAACATTTTGGAGGGTTCTGATAGCAGATTCCCTGCCTGCTCCAGGACCTTTAACAAATACCTCGATCTTTCTCAGACCAAGGTCATATGCTACTTGTCCACAATTCTGAGCAGCCATCTGAGCAGCGTAAGGCGTATTCTTTTTAGAACCCCTGAATCCCATTTTACCAGCAGAGGCCCAGGAAATAACCTGACCCGAATTGTTGGTAATAGAGATAATGATATTATTGAATGAAGCTTTGATATGGGCTTGTCCCACCGCTTCAACTTTAACAACCCGCTTTTTAGCTTTTGTCTTTTCGTTTCTTTTCTGAGCCATAATCTATGTCAGGATTTATTTAGTCGCTTTCTTCTTATTGGCAACAGTTTTTCTCTTACCTTTTCTGGTTCTGGCGTTATTCTTTGTTTTCTGACCACGGACAGGCAAACCTTTTCTGTGCCTCAAACCCCTGTAACAGCCAATATCCATTAGCCTTTTAATACTTAACTGTACCTCAGACTTGAGAACACCTTCTGTCTTGTATTCTTCAGCAATAATGTTCCTGATAGCGGTTGATTCATCATCATCCCATTCCCCGGCTTTCTTATCCAAAGAAATACCTGCCTTATTAAGGATGGCCCTGGCCGTACTCCGACCAATACCAAAAATATAAGTAAGGCCTACTTCACCACGTTTATTGTCCGGTATATCGACACCTGCAATTCTAGCCATAGTATTTAACCTTGTCTTTGTTTAAACTTAGGATTCTTTTTGTTGATCACGTAAAGCTTTCCTTTCCTCCGGATTACCTTGCAGTCAACACTTCTCTTTTTAATAGATGCTTTAACTTTCATATCAATACTACTTTTTCTAATTACCGATACTTTTTGATTGCTCCCTTTCGCTTATTTATAGCGGTATACAATCCTTCCCTTGGAAAGGTCATAAGGAGACATTTCTAACTTTACCTTGTCTCCGGGTAAAATCTTGATGTAATTCATCCGCATTTTACCGGAAATATGAGCAATAAGTTGATGACCATTCTCCAGCTCCACTTTAAACATTGCATTGGACAATGCTTCCACAATGGTGCCGTCCTGCTCTATAGATGCCTGTTTAGCCATAATTAAAATTTAAAATTCTCTTCTATATAACGATGCGTTGTCAAGATCTCTGTTTTGTCCTCAAATATGGCAACAGTATGTTCATAATGAGCAGAGGGCTTTCGATCTGCTGTTCTGATGGTCCAACCATCCCTCTCCTGAACGACATTCCTTGTTCCGAGATTTACCATGGGTTCAATTGCCAGCACCATTCCTTCTTTCAATTTCGCTCCACTCCCCCTTTTTCCCCAATTGGGTACCTCGGGAGGTTCGTGAAGCTGTTTGCCCAGCCCATGACCGACCAGCTCTCTTACAACTGTATAACCTTTGGCCTCAACAAACTTTTGAATGCCATTTCCAATATCGCCAACACGATTGCCGAAAACAGCCTTTTCTATCCCCACATAAAGGGATTCCTTGGTAGCCTTTAAAAGCGCAATAACTTTGGGAGAAACTTCACCAACAGGGTAAGTATAAGCGGAATCGCTATGAAAACCTTGGTGAAAGACTCCACAATCTATTGAGATTATATCGCCATCTTTCAATACATACTGACTGGGAAACCCGTGAACAACTACTTCATTCACAGAAATACACAGTGATGCGGGAAACCCATTATATCCCTTGAATGAAGGAACGCCTTGGTGATCCCGGATAAATTCTTCAGCAATTTTATCTAAAGAAGCAGTCTTTACTCCTTCTTTCACATGTTTGGCTACCTCGCCGTGCGCTTTTCCGAGAATCTGCGCACTTTCTTTTATAAGTTCAATCTCTTCTTCTGACTTATACTGTATCATACTTAAGCTACAGCGTAACTAGAAGGATCATTTTTCATGTTACCACTTTTCATCATTCCTTCATAATGCCTCATCAGCAAATAACTTTCTATTTGTCGCAAGGTATCGAGGATAACACCTACCATAATCAGCAGGGACGTTCCTCCATAGAATTGGGCAAATTCACCACTCACTCCTGCTATAATGGCAAAGGCAGGCATGATCGCTACAAGGGCCAACAAAATAGAACCAGGAAGCGTGATTCTTGAAATGATATTATCAATGAATTCAGATGTAGGTGCACCAGGTTTAATACCCGGAACAAACCCCCCATTTCGTTTCATATCTTCCGCTATTTGTTCGGGATTTACGGTAATGGCCGTATAGAAAAAGGTGAATAATATGATCATCAATGCGAAAACCAAATTGTATTGCCAGGAGGTAAAGTCACTGAAAGTGGTTCCGATATAGGCAGCAATATCACTTGACTCTGCCCAAATCTGAGCAATAAGTGCAGGTAGAAACATCAGGGACTGTGCAAAGATGATAGGCATTACCCCGGAAGCATTCACTTTAATAGGAATATACTGGCGTTGACCACCATACACTTTTCCTCCAACTACCTGCTTGGCGTACTGTACCGGAATTCTTCTGACAGCTTCTGTCAAAGCTACCACGCCAACCACTACGAAAAACAAGATAACGGCTTCAAGGATCAACAAGAGGATTCCCCCTCCACCTTTTGACAAACTTTCTGAAATGATGGCACCCGGTAGCGCTGAAATAATACCAATCATAATCAACATGGATATACCATTGCCGATTCCTTTCTCGGTAATCTTTTCACCAATCCACATACAGAACATGGTCCCGGAAGTAAGCAAGATCAAGGCTGATACCATGAAGAGGGTTTTGTCAATCATGATTGCTTCATCAGGGATGGTTGCAGTTATGTATCCTATTCCCTGAGCAAATGTGATCAATATGGTCAATACCCGGGTGATTTGATTGATTCGCTTCCGCCCAGACTCGCCCTCTTTTTGCAACTTTTGAAAATACGGTACCCCAACAGTCAACAATTGCAGTACAATTGAAGCAGAAATATAGGGCATGATACCCAAGCCAAATATGGAAGCCCTACTGAAAGAACCGCCCAAAAAGGTATCTATCAATCCGAAAATACCTGTGGCAGCTTCACCAAGACGACTCGGATCCACTCCGGGAAGGACGACAAAAGATCCAATTCTGAATACAATAAGCAAGCCTATTGTATTCAATATCCGAATTCTTAAATCCTCAATCGAAAAGATGTTCTTTACTGTTGTGATAAACTTTTTCATGAATTAAATCTTATTAGCAGATCCTCCAACCTTTTCAATCGCCGCAATGGCTGTAGCGGAGAAACTGTGGGCACTTACATTTACTTTTGAGGTAAGTTCGCCCCTTCCAAGCACTTTTACAAGATCTTTTTTGGAAACTAAACCATTTTCATGCAAAACATCAAAATCAATGGTGTCTACATTCAATTTAGTGGCCAATTCCTGAATCTTATCCAAATTGACTGCCTGGTAAGCCACCCTATTGTGACTGGTAAAACCAAACTTGGGTACTCTTCGCTGTAAAGGCATTTGACCACCTTCAAAGCCAAGCTTGGTTTTATACCCGGACCTGGATTTTGCACCTTTATGACCTCTGGTCGAGGTACCACCCCTACCGGAACCCTGGCCCCGACCAATTCTCTTTCGGGTCTTGATGGAACCTTCAGCTGGTTTTAATGTATGTAATTTCATCTTCTATATATTTTCTACTGGTTTAAAACAGAGATTGCCTTATAAGCTACTGTTTTTAAACGTCTTGAACCTTAACTAAATGGCTGATTTTTCTGATCATACCTTGCATCTGTGGGGTGTTCTCCACTTCAACAGTCCTATTGATCTTCCCCAATCCGAGGGCAGCGATGGTTGCTTTCTGATTCTTAGGTCGCTTTATAATGCTCCTGATCTGCGTAACTTTAACCTTAGCCATAAATTTAACCGTTAAATACTTTAGATAATTTAACCCTTCTCTGCTGAGAGACCGCAATGGCATCTCTGAGATGAACTAGCGCATCGATGGTTGCTTTAACCACATTATGTGGGTTGGATGATCCCTTGGATTTGGCCAGGATATCGGTATATCCGGCGCTTTCCAACACCGCACGCATGGCTCCACCTGCCAATACTCCCGTACCGGGAGCTGCCGGTTTGATCAAAACCAATCCTCCTCCATATTTACCTAACTGGTCATGGGGAATGGTGCCCTTCAGCATGGGAACTTTAATCAGGTTTTTCTTGGCATCTTCAACACCCTTGGTAATGGCATCGGTTACCTCATTGGCTTTACCTAAACCGAAACCAACCACACCTTTTCCATCTCCTACCACAACAATGGCCGAAAAAGAGAACCTACGTCCACCTTTTACCACTTTAGCTACCCTGTTAATGGCAACTACTTTTTCACTCAATTCTGTATCTGTAGCCCGAATGGGTTTTTTACTTATTTGGGACATAATGATTAAAATTTAAGGCCTCCTTCTCTGGCACCGTCGGCCAAAGCTTTTACATTTCCATGATAAAGATACCCGCTTCTGTCGAAAACAACTTCATTTAAGCCGTTAGCTACCGCTTTTTCAGCAAGCTTTTTCCCAACTTCTTTGGAAACGGATACATTTATGTTTTTACTGGAACCCAATTCCTTAGAGGAAGCGGCTGCTAGCGTTTGACCCTTTAAATCGTCAACCAATTGTGCATAAATCCCGGTATTACTTTTGAATACGGAAAGTCTGGGCCTGGAATCGGTACCGGAAATCTTTCTTCGGATACCCCTTTTAATTCTCAGTCTTCTAGTTTTTTTCTTGAAAGCCATCTTCTAATTATTTTTTAGCAGCAGTTTTACCAGCTTTACGTCTAATATGCTCACCTACAAATCTCACACCTTTACCTTTGAAAGGCTCCACTTTACGCAGAGATTTGATCTTAGCGGCAACCTGACCGATTAGTTCCTTATCAATTCCCTCCAGGGAAATCAGCGGATTTTTACCTTTGGGAGTTTCTGTTTTGATAGCTATTTCCTGGGGAACCAATAAAAATATATTATGTGAGTAACCCAGTGAAAGTTCAAGAATTTGACCTTGATTGGTAGCTTTGTAACCTACACCTACCAGTTCCAGCTCTTTTTTATATCCTTCATGAACACCGATAACCATATTGTTTACCAGGGAACGGAAAAGTCCATGCAGAGATTTATGACGCTTTGAATCAGTGGGTCTTTCCAATACCACCTGATTGTCCGCAATTTTTACTGATATATCAGGATTTACTTCCTGTACCAGAGTACCTTTGGGACCTTTAACAGTTACCTGATTGTGATCAGAAACGTCTACAGTCACACCCGCCGGTATATTTATCGGTTTTTTACCTATTCTAGACATATCAATTGATTAATAAACGTAACAAAGTACTTCTCCACCCACGCCTTCAACACGGGCTTCTTTGTCAGTCATCACCCCTTTAGAGGTGGAAATAATTGCGATTCCCAAACCATTAATAACTCTGGGGAGGGTATCTTTATTTACATATTTTCTTAAACCTGGCTTACTGATACGCGAAAGGTTAACAATCGCATTTTCCTTTGTTTGGGGATTGTACTTCAGGGCAATTTTAATCGTTCCCTGAGGACCATCTTCAACAAATTTGTAATTTTGTATGTAACCTTTGTCAAAAAGAACCTTGGTCAGTTCTTTTTTCATGTTCGAAGCAGGTATTTCTACTATCCGGTGAGAAGCCTTGATGGCATTCCTCAACCTGGTTAGATAATCAGCTATTGGATCAGTCATATTTGTATTAGTCTAACTGCAAAACCCTAACGGGCCTGCAAAGTTACACAATGAAATTTAGAATAAAAACTATTATATAATTTTTACCAGCTAGACTTGGTTACACCCGGAATTTTACCTGCTGAAGCCATCTCTCTGAAAGTCACCCTGTTGATACCAAATTTTCTCATGTATCCCTTGGGCCTGCCGGTAAGTTTGCATCGGTTATGAAGTCTTACTGGAGAAGCATTCTTGGGAAGCTTATCCAAGGCTTCATAATCACCAGCAGCTTTAAGTTCAGCTCGTTTTTTAGCATATTTTGCTACCAAACGCTCCCTCTTTCTCTCGCGGGCTTTTATCGATTCTCTTGCCATTATTATTCTTCTTTATTTTTATTTACAAAAGGCATTCCCAGAGATTTGAGCAGCGCATAAGCCTCTTCATCACTATTGGTACTTGTCACCAGGGTAATGTCCATTCCGGAGATCCTGTTTACTTTATCAATACTGATTTCAGGGAATATGATTTGCTCTGTTACTCCTAGGGTGTAATTTCCGCGGCCGTCAAAACCTTTATCAGAAATCCCTTTAAAATCCCTTACCCTTGGTAAAGCAATGCTTACCAACCTGTCAAGAAATTCATACATGCGGTCTCCCCTTAAAGTTACTTTTGCTCCAATCGGCATGCCATCCCTTAACTTAAAGTTGGATATGGAATTCTTGGCCTTGGTAGCCACAGCTCTCTGCCCGGTGATCAGTGATAATTCTTCTACCCCCTGATCTACCAGTTTCTTATCTGCTACAGCAGCACCAATACCTTTGTTTAAAACAATTTTGGTAAGTTTAGGTACCTGCATCACACTTGAAAACTGAAATTTATCCTTCAGCTCTGAAGTGATTTCTTTATCGAACTTTTCTTTTAATCTAGGTTTAGCCATTGATCACCTCCCCGGTTTTCTTAGAGTACCTTACTAATTTTCCGTCTTCATTTTTCTTTCTTCCAATCCTGGTAGCTTCGCCTGTTTTAGGATCTACCAATTTCAGATTGCTGATATGAATGGGAGCTTCCTTCTTCTCAATGCCACCCTGGGGTGAATTCGCTGTTGGTTTGATATGTTTGGTTACCATATTCAAACCCTCCACGATCGCCCTTCTTTTGGCTTGATCAACAGAAAGGATTTTCCCTTTTTTGCCTTTGTCGTCACCTGAAATTACCAAAACGGTATCCCCGGATTTGATGTGCAATTTAGGTTGCTTGTTAAATTTTCTTTCCATGTTTACAATACTTCAGGGGCCAGTGATACAATTTTCATAAACTGCCGCTCCCTCAGTTCCCTGGCCACAGGGCCAAAAATACGGGTACCTCTGGGTTCGTCGTTGTTATTCAAAAGTACGGCCGCATTATCTTCAAACCGGATATAGGAGCCGTCTTTTCTACGGACTTCTTTTCTGGTCCTTACTATTACCGCTTTGGAAACAGTGCCTTTTTTCATGTTGCTGGACGAAATGGCTGATTTGACAGTCACGACAACCTTGTCTCCAATGGAGGCATACCTTCTTTTGGTTCCTCCCAAAACTCGGATTACAAGCACTTCTTTGGCGCCTGAATTGTCCGCTACGCTTAATCTGGATTCTTGCTGTATCATGATTTATAAAGCCCTCTCTATTATTTCGACCAATCTCCAACGTTTACTTTTGCTCAGCGGACGCGTTTCGCTGATTTTAACCAGGTCTCCCGGGTTACAATCATTGTTTTCGTCATGAGCCATGAATTTGGTAGTTTTACCAACAAACTTACCGTACATGGGGTGTTTTACCCTTCTTTCCACAGCTACGGTAATGGATTTATCCATTTTGTTGCTAACTACCTTACCTATTCTTTCTTTACGAAGGTTTCTTTCTATAGTAGCCATTTTATTTGTTATTTAGCTAGTTGTTTGGCTCGTAAAAAAGTATTCAACCTTGCGACCAAACGCCTTGATTCTTTGATTCTATTTGGATTCTCTATAGGAGAGATCGCATGAGCAAAACGCAGTTTTGTCAGGTTCTCCTTTTCCGCAGCTATGCGTGATATGATTTCGCTCTCCGTAAGAGCATTGATTTCAGAATTTTTCATTGCTTTATGATCCAACGTAATCTCTACGTACGACAAATTTGGTACTTACAGGAAGCTTTTGCTGAGCCAATCTCAGCGCTTCCTGGGCTACTTCTACAGGTACACCTGTAGCTTCAAAAAGGATTGTTCCCGGCTTGATCACCGCAACCCAATATTCGGGAGCTCCTTTACCTTTACCCATCCTTACCTCTGCAGGCTTTTTGGTAATGGGTTTATCTGGGAAAATCCGGATCCAAACCTGACCCTCTCTTTTCATTGCTCTTGTCATGGCAATACGGGCAGCTTCTATTTGTCTAGAGGTGATCCATCCAGGCTCAAGGGATTTGATTCCAAAATTGCCAAAGGCCAGGGTATGACCCCTTTGGGCAATTCCTTTGATCCTCCCCTTGTGCATTTTTCTAAATTTCGTTCTTCTTGGCTGTAACATGATTGCTCAGTTAAAGATGTTTAGTTGTTTCTTTTTCTTCTCTTGGGTCCACCTTCTCTCCTTCTCCTGTTTCCAGCCGGAGCATTGCCTTTGGCATCGCTTCCTGTGCTTAGATTAGGTGAAAGATCTCTCTTCCCGTAAACTTCACCCTTGAAGATCCAAACCTTAATACCAATCTTACCATATACCGTCTGTGCTTCCGACAGGGCATAGTCCACATCGGCACGGATGGTATGCAAAGGTATTCTGCCTTCCTTATACATCTCAGACCTGGCCATCTCAGCACCGCCCAGCCTTCCGGAAAGCTTTACTTTTATTCCTTCTGCACCTACCCTCATAGTAGCTGCAATGGATTGTTTCATGGCTCTTCTGAAAGATATCCTTGCTTCCAATTGCTGGGCAATAGATTCTCCCACCAATTTAGCATCCAATTCAGGTCGTTTGATCTCAAAAATATTGATCTGAACATCCTTATTGGTCAGCTTTTTTAATTCTTCCCTAAGCTTATCTACCTCGGAACCTCCTTTACCAATTACCACACCCGGACGTGCCGTCTGTATGGTTAGGGTAATTCTCTTGAGGGTTCGTTCAATGATTACCTTGGATATGCCTCCTTTAGGAATCCTGGCAAATACATACTTCCTGATATTCTGGTCTTCATAAAGCTTTTCAGCGAAATCACGTCCACCATACCAGTTAGAGTCCCAACCCTTGATGATACCAAGCCTTAAACCAATTGGGTTAACTTTTTGTCCCATATTTTAATCTTCATTTTCATTTGATTCAACAATATCAGCGGTAACGTCTCCACCCAGGGAGTCTACGATTAGCGTTACATGATTTGATCTTTTACGGATCCTATGGGCCCTGCCCTGAGGTGCAGGTCGAAGCCTTTTCAACATCCTGCCACCATCTACAGCGATGGTCTTGACATATAATTCAGCATCTTCCAGTTTCTCTTCAGGATTTTTTGCCTGCCAGTTGGCAATGGCTGATAATAACAGCTTTTCTAACCTGATCGCCCCATGATTAGGGGTGAATTTCAGGATACTCAATGCCTGACCAACTTTCTTTCCCCTTACCAGATCCGCAACCAGACGCATTTTTCTGGGAGAGGTAGGAACGTTTTTTAATTTTGCTATTGCTTCCATGATTATCTCTTTCCTTTATCTTTTTTGGCAATGTGTCCACGGAAATTTCTGGTAGGAGCAAATTCACCCAGTTTATGGCCGACCATATTGTCTGTCACAAACACAGGGATAAATTTGTTTCCATTATGCACTGCAAAGGTATGTCCCACGAAGTCCGGAGAGATCATAGACCTTCTTGACCAGGTCTTGATTACGGATTTTTTCCCGGAATCGTTCATGACATCCACTTTCTTTGCCAAATGATGTTCTATATAAGGGCCTTTTTTTAATGAACGTGCCATGTTTATTTAGATCTTCTGCTAATGATGAATTTATTGGAATACTTCTTAACGGAACGGGTTTTCTTACCTTTAGCCAATAAACCGGTTCTGGAACGTGGGTGCCCTCCGGATGAACGGCCTTCTCCACCACCCATTGGGTGATCGACAGGGTTCATGGCCACACCTCTGGTTCTGGGTCTTCTTCCCAACCATCGCTTACGGCCGGCTTTTCCAAGGACTACGTTCATGTGCTCCCCATTGGATACTGTACCAATGGTTGCTTTACAAGTCCCCAATACCATCCTCATTTCACCAGAAGGCAATTTGACGGTCACATATTTTCCTTCTCTGGCCAGCAATTGAGCATAGCCACCTGCACTACGTGCCATGGCACCACCCTTTCCAGGTTTTAACTCAATGTTGTGGATAATGGTACCCAAAGGAATGTCCTTCAAAAATAAGGTGTTGCCTACCTCAGGACTGGCATTCTCCCCACAAAGTACGGTTTGCCCAACCTGCAGCCCTTCCGGAGCCAGCATGTAAGTCTTGGTACCATCCTTGTAAAACAACAAGGCAATCCTGGCTGTCCTGTTGGGATCGTATTCTATACTTTTTACTACTGCAGGTACGCCCTCTTTAAGTCTTTTAAAGTCGACAATCCTGAGTCTTTTTTTATGTCCGCCTCCGATATACCTGGAGGTCATTTTTCCAGTATGGTTCCTGCCTCCGGTTTTTCTCAAAGGAGCCAATAGGCTCTTCTCCGGTTTGGAAGTGGTGATCTCATCAAAAGATGGAGCCACTCTAAATCGGGTACCGGGGGTTACAGGTTTTAATTTTTTAACTGCCATTGGTTTGATTCAATTAAATTTCACCGTAAAAATCAATAATTTCACCTTCCGCCACCTGTACTATCGCCTTCTTAAATGTGTTGGTATAGCCGGATACTATCTTGGCTTTGGTGTACCTGGTTTTCTTTTTTGCCGCATAACGCATGGTACGTACCCCAACCACTTTGACACCGTACATTTTCTCTACAGCTTGCTTGATCTGAGGCTTCTTTGCAGTTTTTTCTACCACAAAACCGTAGACCCCACGTTCGTTCATGGCT
This sequence comes from Cyclobacterium sp. SYSU L10401, assembly GCF_010993705.1. Classification (GTDB taxonomy): domain Bacteria; phylum Bacteroidota; class Bacteroidia; order Cytophagales; family Cyclobacteriaceae; genus Cyclobacterium. The sequence continues at coordinate 248,236 of NZ_WOFO01000005.1, forward strand.
GAGATCTTTTCTGTAATCAAAGGTCTTTTTAATATCTCCATGATTTTATTTCGATAAAAGGGTTTCTAATTTACTCAATGCACCTTCACAAAAAACCAGGCTATCGGCATCCAAAAGCTCATACGTATTCAAATCATCTACCATTCGTACTTTTGCTTTTTGCAAATTTCTGGAAGACAAGTATACATTTGGATTGTTTTCAGCTACTACCAACAGGGTCTTTTTATCTGTAAGCGACAAATTGGAAAGCAGCTTGATGTAATCTTTTGTCCGGGGTGCATCGAAAACCAGATCTTCCAATATTACCAAACCATTGTCCTTTGCCTTGTATGACAAAGCCGACTTTCTGGCAACCTGCTTTAATTTTTTATTCAATTTAAAAGAATAATCCCTTGGCTTGGGTCCAAATACCCTACCGCCACCCCTGAAAATCGGGGATTTGATAGAGCCTGCACGAGCACCTCCGGTACCTTTTTGCTTCTTAATCTTCTTGGTAGAACCGGAAATTTCGGCCCTTTCCTTTGATTTATGTGTACCCTGTCGCCTGTTAGCCAAATATTGTTTGACATCAAGGTAAATGGCGTGATCGTTAGGCTCAACCGCGAAAATATCCTCGGAAAGCGTCACTTTTCTTCCGGTGTCTTCACCGGTCTGTTTTAATATTGCTAATTCCATCTTCTTACTTCTCTAGAATCACAAAAGAATTTTTGGCTCCCGGTATAGAACCACTTACCAGAAGCAGGTTCTTTTCAGGATAAATTTTAAGTACTTTTAAATTAAGTACTTTGACCCTGTTACCTCCGGTCCTTCCAGCCATTCTCATGCCTTTAAAGACCCTGGAAGGCCAGGAGCAAGCACCGATGGAACCAGGATGACGTTGCCTGTTGTGCTGCCCGTGGGTAGCTCCTCCGACACCACCAAAGCCATGTCGTTTTACCACGCCTTGAAAACCCTTTCCTTTGGATGTTCCGATGGCATCGACAAAGTCACCTTCAACAAAAATCTGATCAGATATGACGGTTTTACCCATGTCTACCTGTCCTTCGAATTCCACTCTGAAATCCCTGAATTCAACAACTTTCTGCTTTGGCGTTGTACCGGCCTTTTTGAAATGACCGATCAATGGCTTGGGCGTATTTTTCTCCTTACGCTCACCATAAGCCAACTGTACAGCGTTGTACCCGTCTGTTTCTACATTTTTTACTTGCGTCACTACGCAAGGACCAGCTTCTACTAACGTGCATGCGACATTACGTCCATCGGCACTAAAAATACTAGTCATTCCGATTTTCTTACCTATAATTCCAGACATCTATGGATATATAATATACAATGATTCACAAGGCTTTACACACCTGTGCCCTTTTAAAGGATTGCAAAGTTAGTAATTTAATTTCAGCTTGCAAATCGCAACCTGAATATTTTCAAACAATTAGCTACTTAAAAAGCCATTCGCAGGAGAATATTTCAAAACTACCATCCGGATCGTATTTTCTTAACCGAAAAAGCCCATGCCAAAACTGGCACGGGCTTTTAATCGTTTCAATGGAGCAGGTCAGACTTTGATCTCTACATCCACTCCGCTTGGGAGTTCAATTTTCATCAGGGCATCTACAGTTTTGGAACTACCTGAATAGATGTCCACCAGCCTTTTATAGGTGCAAAGTTGAAATTGCTCTCTGGCCTTTTTATTGACGTGGGGAGATTTCAAAACGGTAAATTTTTCCTTCTTGGTTGGCAAAGGAATAGGCCCTACCACAATGGCACCTGTAGATTTTACAGCTTTAACGATTTTCTCTGACGACTTATCCACCAGGCTATAATCGTATGACTTTAATTTTATTCTGATTTTCTGATTCATTTTCGATTTTTTTAAGCCTTTTCTCCTTTTACTTTGGCAATGATACCTTCAGCAATATTGTTAGGAACTGGGTCATAATGTGAAAAGGTTAGTGAGGCAGAAGCCCTACCTGAAGAAATTGTTCTCAGGTCAGTCACATAACCAAACAGCTCAGACAAAGGAACCGAAGCCTTAATGACTGTGGCGGCACCCTTGGTATCCATCCCTTTCATCAGACCTCTTCTACGGTTTAGGTCTCCTGTTACCGGTCCGGTGTATTCATCCGGGGAAACTACCTCTACTGCCATTATAGGCTCCAACAATTGTGGCTTACACTTTTTGGCTGCCTCCTTGAAACCAATCCTGGCTGCCATTTCAAAAGAAAGGGAATCGGAATCCACGTCATGGAAGGATCCATGAAACAACCTGACTTTCATCGCCTCAATGGGATATCCTGCCAAAGGTCCGTTTTTCATGGCATCAGCAAAACCTTTTTGAATAGCGGGGATAAATTCCTTTGGAATTACTCCACCTACAATGCCGTTCACAAAGTCCAATCCCGGCTTGATTTCATTGGTTTCCGGATCTGCTTCTCTCGGTCCGATTTCAAAGACGATGTCTGCAAATTTACCCTTACCACCGGTTTGCTTCTTGTAAACCTCTTTGTGCTCTACACTGGAAAAAAGGGCTTCTTTATAGGCAACCTGGGGAGCTCCCTGGTTGATTTCTACCTTGAATTCCCGCCTGAGGCGATCAATAATGATTTCCAGGTGAAGTTCTCCCATACCTCTTAGAATCACCTGACCAGTTTCATGGTCGGTGTTCACGTGTAGTGTAGGATCTTCTTCCACCAATTTGGAAATCGCCATCCCCAGTTTATCTACATCCGCCTGTGTTTTGGCTTCAATCGCATAACCGATTACTGGTTCAGGGAAAGTCATTTCTTCCAAAACCACTTTATGCTTCTCATCACAAAGGGTATCTCCAGTCTTAATGTCTTTAAAACCTACTCCTGCACAAATATCACCAGCTTCTACCCTGTCTATAGGGTTTTGCTTATTGGAGTGCATTTGAAGAAGTCTGGAAATACGCTCTTTTTTATCTGTCCTTGTGTTGAACACATAAGAGCCTGCTTCCAGCTTGCCAGAATAAACCCTCATGAAAGCCAGGCGGCCTACGAAGGGATCAGTGGCAATTTTAAAAGCCAGCGCAGCAAAGTGATCATCACTATCGGGATGCCTGAGCACCGCTTCCTCAGTGTCTGGATTGGTGCCTTTTACCGGTGGCAAATCCAGTGGACAAGGAAGGTAGGCTATTACCGCATCCAATAGGGCCTGTACGCCTTTGTTTTTAAAAGCAGAACCACAAAGTACAGGAGAGAAATCCATATTGATCACCGCCTTACGGATAGCAGCCATCATTTCATCTTTGGTGATGGAGTTTTCATCCTCAAAGAACTTTTCCATCAAAGCCTCATCATAAGAAGCCACTTGCTCTACCAGACTTTGTCTGTATTCTGCAACGGTTTCCTTCAGGTCTTCGGGAATATCAATTACCTTATAAGTCATCCCCTGATCCTCTTCATTCCAGACAACAGCCTGGTTGGTGATCAGGTCTACCACTCCCTTAAAGGTGTCTTCAGCACCTATCGGAATCTGAAGTGGCACAGGATTGGCTCCCAGTTTTTCTTTTATTTCAGCTACTGCATTGAAAAAATCAGCTCCTGCCCTATCCATTTTATTGACAAAACAGATTCTGGGAACGTGGTATTTATCCGCTTGTCTCCAAACGGTCTCAGATTGAGGTTCTACACCCGATACCGCACAAAACAAAGCCACTGCACCATCGAGTACCCTGAGAGACCTTTCCACTTCCACGGTAAAGTCTACGTGACCGGGAGTATCAATCAGGTTGATTTGATAATCTTTGGTATCATCATTGGCCAGCCCCTGAATAGTGGGGTACTTCCATTTTGTCGTAGTTGCAGCAGAGGTAATGGTAATACCCCTCTCCTGCTCCTGCTCCATCCAGTCCATGGTAGCTGCACCATCGTGAACTTCTCCAATTTTGTGAGAAATTCCGGTATAATACAGGATACGTTCAGAGGTGGTTGTTTTTCCGGCGTCAATATGCGCCATGATACCTATGTTTCTGAGATATTTTAAGTCTTTCTTAGCCATTATTCATTAAAATCTAAAATGCGAGAATGCTTTATTGGCTTCTGCCATTCTATGCGTGTCGTCTTTTTTCTTCACAGCAGCGCCTTCTCCTTTAGATGCGGAGATTATTTCTCCTGCCAGCCTGTCCATCATCGTCTTTTCTCCTCTTTTTCTGGCGAAAGTAATCATCCACTTGATCCCCAGGGAAATTTTACGCTCTGGTCTTACTTCCAAAGGTACCTGGAAAGTTGCTCCACCAACCCTACGACTCTTCACCTCAACAGCGGGAGTGATATTGTTCAGCGCTTTTTTCCAAACCTCAAGACCATTCTCACCTACTTTATCTTCTACCTTTTCTATGGCATCGTAGAAAATTCTGTAAGCAATACTTTTCTTACCATCCACCATCAGACAATTGACGAACCTGGTGACCAAAGTGTCATTGAATTTGGGGTCAGGAAGAATATACCTCTTTTTTGGTTTTGCTTTTCTCATTTTAATCTATATTAATTACATTATTTTTTTGCGGCCTTGGGACGCTTGGCTCCATATTTGGAACGGCCCTGCTTACGGTCCTTCACTCCGGCTGTATCCAGGGCTCCCCGGATAATGTGGTACCTCACTCCCGGCAGGTCTTTTACCCTACCACCACGGATCAACACAATAGAGTGCTCCTGGAGGTTGTGACCTTCTCCCGGAATGTAAGCATTCACTTCTTTTCCGTTGGTCAATCTAACCCTGGCCACTTTTCTCATGGCAGAGTTAGGCTTCTTTGGTGTGGTGGTGTACACCCTGGTACATACACCTCTCCTTTGGGGGCAGGCATCCAAAGCCCTTGACTTGGATTTACTCTCAAGAGTGGTTCTACCTTTTCTAACTAACTGTTGTATAGTAGGCATTAATAGATAAATTAAATATTCTGCTTTTAAACTTATAAAATTCGGATTGCAAAGGTAAACAAATCAATAAAACAAACAAAATTAAGGAGTTATATTTTATGACCTGTCTGGTGACCAACATTTAACTGTTGCTTTTTGAAACTGGGGAAGATTCATCCGCTGCTAAGCCTCTCCAGGGGTACCGCCAAAATTCAAAGGAAATTGGGGCGCTTCCATTCCTCCTTCAATCTTTCCGAATGCCTTTTCATATTTTTCAATATTGTCTTTCAATGCCAGTAGCAAGCGTTTGGCATGATCAGGAGTCATGATGATCCTGGATTTGACTTTGGCTTTCGGAATACCTGGCATCAACCGGATAAAATCAATCACAAACTCGGAATTGGAGTGAGCAATCATCGCCAAATTGGAATAGATCCCTTCAGCAATTTCATCCGAAAGCTCAACATTGATTTGTTGTTTTTGATCTTTTTCTGTCTTGTTGTCTTCTTCCATGTTGAAGTTTTTAAGAAAAAAAGGCCTGCATCAATCAGCAGGCCCTTTTTTTCATAAGAGCAATTCTCTATTTGATGGTTTCCCTTACTTTTCTGCTGCTGCTTTCCTTTTCGGCAGTCAACAATTCGTATTCTTCCTGAGAACCAACAATCAGTTTACCAAATTTACGCTGACCGGTACCGGCAGGTATCAGGTGACCTACAATCACATTTTCTTTCAGTCCCAGCAACTCATCCCGCTTTCCTCTGATAGCTGCTTCACTCAGTACCTTGGTGGTCTCCTGGAAGGAGGCAGCCGAAATAAAGCTCTCGGTTCCCAAAGAAGAGGCGGTAATTCCCTGCAGGGTAGGCTGAGAAACAGCAGTTTGTGCGTCCCGAACCTGAACCAATTTCATGTCTTTACGCTTCAGGCTGGAATTTTCATCCCTCAACCTTCTGGCGGTAATGATCATACCAGGCTTCAGGGTGGCAGAATCTCCTGCATCCATCACTACCTTCTTGTCCAGTATCACATCATTCTCCTCGCGGAAAGCCCATTTATCTACAATCTGGTTTTGCAAAAATCCTGTATCACCGGCATCTAGGATCTCAACTTTTTGCATCATCTGGCTCACAATTACCTCGATGTGCTTGTCGTTGATTTTCACCCCTTGTAGTCGGTAAACTTCCTGAATTTCGTTCACCAGGTATTCCTGAACAGCTGTCGGTCCTTTGATAGAAAGGATATCGTTGGGTGTAATGGCTCCATCTGAAAGGGGTTCTCCCGCTCGGATAAAATCATTTTCCTGAACCAGAATATGTTTGGATAGGGACACCATATAACGTTTCCTGACACCATCCCTGGACTCTATAAATATCTCCCGATTTCCTCGTTTGATTCCGCCATAAATGACTACACCGTCAATTTCTGATACTACCGCCGGATTAGATGGGTTTCTGGCTTCAAACAATTCGGTTACCCTTGGCAAACCACCGGTAATATCCCGGGTTTTACCAACAGAACGCGGTATTTTTACCAATATTTGCCCGGATTTGACCTCTTCTCCTTTTTCTACGGATAAGTGCGCCCCAACAGGAATATTGTAGGATTTTGACTCGTCTCCATGCTCAACGATTACAGCAGGGTTTTTGGTCTTATCCTTGGTATCAATGATCACCTTTTCCCTGTATCCTGTCTGATCATCTGCCACCTCTTTGTAGGTGACCCCTTCGATTATGGCTTCAAAATCAACTTTTCCATCAAACTCAGACAAAATCACGGCGTTGTATGGATCCCAGGTGCACAAGGATTCTCCCTTGGCTATCTTCTGTCCATCAGTGACATTCAATATCGCACCATATGGCACATGATTGGAAACCAAAGTTTTACCAGATTTGACATCATTAACTTTAATCTCGCCGGATCTTCCCATCACGATGGCCACTTCATCACCATCCTTATTGGTAGTTTTGATCCAACGCAATTCTTCTTCAAACTCAACAATTCCATCAAACTTGGAGTTGATACTTGCTTCCACCGAAATATTGGAGGCTGTACCCCCTACGTGGAAGGTTCTCAATGTCAGCTGGGTACCAGGTTCTCCGATGGATTGGGCGGCAATTACTCCAACAGACTCGCCTACCTGAACTTGTTTTCCAGTGGCCAGGTTCCTACCGTAGCATTTGGAACAAACCCCTCTGCGGGTTTCACAGGTAAGGACGGATCTGATCTCAATTTCTTCAACTGCTGAATCATCGATAGCCTTGGCTACCACATCAGTGATTTCTTCTCCTGAAGAGATGATCAGTTCGTCTGAGATGGGATCTATTACATCATGAACAGCGATCCTGCCCACTACCCTTTCGGATAAAGGTTCTACGATCTCATCATTGTCCTTCAAAGCCTGAACAACCAATCCCCTCAATGTGCCACAATCTTCCTCAGAGATGATCATGTCCTGTGCCACATCCACTAACCTTCTGGTCAGGTAACCGGCATCAGCAGTTTTCAAGGCTGTATCGGCAAGACCTTTACGGGCACCGTGAGTAGAGATAAAGTACTCCAATACATCCAGTCCTTCTTTAAAGTTGGACAGAATAGGATTTTCAATGATCTCCCCTACAGAGCCCTGCAGGTTCTTTTGAGGCTTCGCCATCAGCCCTCTCATACCACCCAGCTGTCTGATTTGCTCTCTGGAACCTCTGGCTCCGGAGTGCATCATCATGTAGATGGCATTGAAGCCCTGGTTATCCTCTTCCATCTGACGCATCAGTATATTGGTCAGGTTGGAATTGGTTCGGGTCCAGATATCGATGACCTGATTGTACCGCTCATTATCGGTAATCAATCCCATCAGGTAATTGTTCCATACCTGATCCACTTCCGTTTTGGCTTTTTCTATCAAAGGCTCCTTGTCTTCCGGAATGATCACATCATCCAGACCCATGGACAGGCCACCCTGATAAGCCATTTGGAAACCAAGGTGTTTGATGTCATCCAGGAACTGGGCTGAACGGGCTATACCACATATCTTTACCACCTCTGCAATAATCTGCTGCAGTTTTTTCTTGGTCAAGAGTTCATTCACGTAACCTACCTGAAGCGGCACAAATTGATTGAAAATCAACCGGCCTGCAACGGTATCTACAATTTCATCGGCCAGGGATCCGTCTTCTTTTCTAACCTTCACCTTACATTTAATATGGGCATGCTTGGATATGGCTCCCTCATTAAGGGCTATCAATACTTCCTCCTGTCCATAGAATGTCATGCCTTCTCCCTCTACCGGATTTTCATCCGTAGACTTCATGCCCTTGGTCACATAGTAAAGTCCCAAAACCATGTCCTGAGAAGGAACCGTAATCGGCGCACCATTGGCAGGGTTGAGGATATTATGCGAAGAGAGCATCAGGGTTGATGCTTCCAAAATGGCTTCATGCCCCAGGGGAACGTGTACGGCCATCTGGTCACCATCAAAGTCAGCGTTAAACGCAGTACAGACCAAGGGGTGAAGCTGTATGGCTTTTCCCTCGATCAACTTTGGCTGGAAAGCCTGTATACCCAGCCTGTGCAGGGTTGGAGCCCTGTTCAACAGAACAGGATGTCCTTTAAGAACATTTTCCAGTATATCCCAGACTACCGGATCCTTTCGGTCGACTATCTTCTTGGCAGATTTTACAGTTTTTACTATCCCCCTTTCAATCAATTTTCTGATGATAAAAGGTTTGAATAGCTCAGCAGCCATGTTTTTAGGCAAGCCACATTCATGCAGTTTTAACTCAGGACCTACTACAATCACCGAACGGCCGGAATAATCCACCCTTTTTCCCAACAGGTTTTGTCTGAATCGACCCTGCTTCCCTTTCAACATATCAGAAAGGGATTTTAGCGCACGGTTACCATCAGATCTTACCGCATTTACTTTTCGGGAATTATCGAATAAGGAATCTACTGCTTCCTGAAGCATCCTTTTTTCATTTCTAAGGATTACTTCCGGTGCTTTGATATCAATAAGTCTTTTCAGCCTGTTATTTCGGATAATAACCCTCCTGTACAGGTCGTTCAGATCGGAAGTAGCAAACCTACCCCCATCCAATGGCACCAATGGTCGTAGTTCAGGTGGAATAACAGGCACCATGCGCACAACCATCCATTCCGGTCGGTTTTCTATTCTGGTCCTGGCATCCCTGAAGGCTTCTACGACTTTCAGGCGCTTTAAAGCCTCTCCTTTTCGCTGCTGCGAGGTATCTGTAGCCGCCTGATGCCTCAAGCTATAGGAAAGGTCGTCCAGGTCAAGCCTGGCGAGCAGCATTTCCAGTGCTTCAGCACCCATCTTGGCTATAAATTTATTGGGATCATCATCGTCAAGCATCTGGTTCTCTTTGGGAAGCTTGTCCATGATGTCCAGGTATTCGTCTTCTGTCAGGAAGTCCAGGTACTGCAAGCCATCATCTGCCTTGGCACCAGCCTGAATGACCACGTATCTTTCATAATAGACGATCTGATCCAGCTTCTTGGTGGGCAAGCCTAAAAGATAACCAATCTTGTTGGGAAGAGATTTGAAATACCATATATGAGCTACGGGTACTACCAGTTCGATATGGCCCATTCTTTCCCGTCTTACCTTCTTTTCGGTAACTTCCACTCCACAGCGGTCACATATGATCCCCTTATACCTGATGCGTTTGTATTTTCCACAATGACATTCCCAGTCTTTTACCGGCCCAAATATCCGCTCACAGAACAAACCACCCATTTCAGGCTTGTAAGTCCTGTAGTTGATCGTTTCAGGTTGTGTAACTTCCCCGTGTGAACTGTCCAAAATGGACTCGGGTGAAGCCAAACTAATGGTGACTCTGGAAAAGTCGTTGTTTAGTTTTTTATTTTTTCTGAACGCCATAGTTTTTTTTGTATTTGAAGGCCCCAAAAGGCCTAATGGTTTCTAAGTTAGTCAAGCGTAATTTCCAAGGCAAGTCCCCTGAGCTCATGTACCAAAACGTTAAACGATTCGGGGATGTTTGCTTTTGGAAGGTTCTCACCTTTGACAATGGATTCATAGGCCTTGGCCCTGCCGATAACATCATCAGATTTTACGGTCAGAATTTCCCGCAATACATGAGATGCGCCGAAGGCCTCCAACGCCCACACTTCCATCTCTCCAAATCGCTGACCACCAAACTGAGCTTTACCACCCAAAGGCTGTTGGGTAATCAATGAGTATGGTCCAATGGATCTGGCATGCATTTTATCATCTACCAGGTGCCCCAGTTTCAACATGTAGGAAATACCTACCGTTACGGGTTGATCAAACTTCTTCCCTGTTAATCCATCGAACAAATACGTCCTGCCAAATGAAGGCAGTCCCGCCTTGGTCAACTCTGCCGCTACCTCTTCCGTGGTTGCACCGTCAAAAATTGGTGTGGCGTATGTTTTTCCAAGCTCCCTGCCAGCCCAGGCAAGTACTGTTTCGAAAATCTGTCCGATATTCATCCTCGAAGGCACACCCAATGGGTTAAGTACTATATCCATAGGAGAACCGTCTTCCAGGAAGGGCATGTCCTCGTCTCTTACGATCCGGGCCACAATACCTTTGTTTCCGTGTCTACCAGCCATTTTATCTCCCACTTTTAGCTTACGCTTCTTGGCGACATATACTTTGGCCAATTGAACGATACCAGCTGGCAACTCATCTCCTACTTCCAGCGTAAATTTATCCCGCTTAAAGATACCGGAAATTTCATTTCGGGTATTGGTATAATTTTTAACCAGTTTCTGAACCAAAGAATTGACATGTTCATCATCTGTCCAGTCATCCAATATGATATCAGAAATCAGGTTTACTTCTTCCGCTACATTATAATTGCTTTCATCTCTGTAAGGGTTCTTCTCGGGGAATAGGTTGTTTTCAATGTTCTGCGCATTGAACTTCATTCCTTTACTGATGATTTCATCACCGAATTTATGCCTTACACCATTGGAAACTTTTCCTTCCAGGATCTGAACCAGCTTCTGGATCATTTTAGCCCTTACGACAAGCAGGTCCTTGCTGTATTTTTGCTTCAGTTGTTCTACTTCTGCTTTTGCCTTTACCCGAAGATCCTTGTCTTTCTTGGGTCTGGAAAAGAGTTTGGTTTCTATCACCACACCATTCAATGAAGGGGAGGCTTTCAGAGAGGCGTCCTTTACATCTCCTGCCTTGTCTCCAAATATGGCACGAAGCAGTTTCTCTTCCGGGGTAGGATCGGTCTCACCTTTTGGGGTAATCTTACCAATGATGATGTCCCCCTCTTTAATTTCAGAACCTACCCTGATAATTCCATTTTCATCCAGATTCTTAACAGCATCTTCTGATACGTTCGGAATTTCTGAAGTCAATTCTTCCTCTCCACGCTTGGTATCCCTGACTTCCAATTGGAATTCTTCGATATGGATAGAAGTAAAAACATCTTCCCGAACTACCCTTTCAGATATGACAATGGCATCCTCAAAGTTATACCCCTGCCAGGGCATGTAAGCTACCAGCAGGTTTTTACCCAGAGCCAACTCACCTTTATTGGTGGAATAACCTTCCACCAGCACCTGACCTTTGTGCACCTTTTGTCCTTTCAAGACTATAGGTGTCAGGTTAATGGTAGTGTCCTGATTGGTTCTTCTGAATTTGATCAGATCGTATGTTTTGTATTCGTCACTGAAGTTTACAAGCAACTCATCACTGGAAAGCTCATATTTGATGACGATTTTTTCAGCATCTACATAATCAATGACCCCGTCCGCTTCAGCCAAAATCAAAGATCTTGAGTCGATGGCCGCCTTGCCTTCCAGACCTGTACCCACAATCGGGGCTTCGGCCTTGAGCAGAGGAACTGCCTGGCGCTGCATGTTGGATCCCATCAGTGCCCTGTTCGCATCATCATGTTCCAAAAAGGGAATCAATGAAGCCGCTACAGAAACAATTTGATTGGGAGCAACGTCCATGTAGGATATTTCCTTAGGCTCCAATACCGGGAAATCACCTTCAAACCTGGCTTTAACTTTATCATTGACAAAATTACCCTTGTCATCCAGGGGAGCATTTGCCTGGGCAATGTTGTTATCGTCTTCTTCTTCGGCAGTTAGGAAAACAATGTCCTCCACATTCATGCTTACCTTACCCGCATTGACCTTTCTGTAAGGTGTCTCCAGGAAGCCCATGCTATTAACTTTGGCATGCACGCACAAAGAAGAAATCAACCCAATATTCGGGCCTTCCGGGGTTTCGATGGTACATAGCCTGCCATAATGCGTATAGTGTACATCCCGAACCTCGAATCCTGCTCTTTCTCTGGAAAGACCTCCGGGACCCAGTGCAGAAAGTCTCCTTTTATGTGTCAACTCTGCCAATGGATTGGTTTGATCCATAAACTGGCTCAATTGGTTGGTGCCAAAGAAAGAATTGATTACAGAAGACAATGTCCGTGCATTGATCAGGTCTACTGGTTTGAAATCTTCATTGTCCCTCACATTCATCCTTTCACGGATCGTTCGGGCCATCCGGGCCAGACCTACGCCAAACTGACTGTAAAGTTGCTCGCCTACCGTTCTAACTCTCCGATTACTCAGGTGGTCAATATCATCTACCACCGCCTTGGAATTGATCAGACCGATCAGGTATTTCACGATAGAAATGATATCCTCCGTGGTCAGGACAATTTTGTCCGCATCGATATTCAGTCCCAGCTTTTTATTGATCCGGTACCGACCTACTTCTCCCAGGTCATAACGCTTGTCAGAAAAGAACAAGCCATGGATGACCTCTCTTGCAGTGGCTTCATCCGGAGCTTCTGTATTTCTTAATTGCCGATAGATAACTTCAACAGCTTCTTTTTCAGAGTTGGAGTTATCCTTTTGAAGGGTATTGTAAATAATGGAATAGTCAGCAATATTTACATCTTCCCTATGCAGAATGACGCTTTTGGTTCCTGATTCAAGGATAAGATCAATGTCTTCATCCGTCAGAATACTGTCCCTTTCCAATAAAACTTCGTTTCGGTCTATGGATACCACTTCTCCAGTATCTTCATCCACAAAATCCTCCACCCAGGTTCTCAGCACCCTTGCTGCCAGCTTCCGGCCAATGATTTTCTTTAATGTTGATTTATTGGACTCCACTTCTTCGGACAGGCCAAAAAGGTCTAGAATCTGCTTATCTGAGCCATATCCTATCGCCCTTAATAAGGTGGTTACAGGAAACTTCTTTTTTCTGTCGATATAGGCATACATGACATTGTTAATGTCTGTAGCAAATTCTATCCAGGAACCTTTAAAAGGGATGATCCTTGCAGAATAAAGCTTCGTACCGTTGGTATGCTTACTTTGGGCAAAGAAAACACCGGGAGACCGATGCAGCTGGGAGACGATAACCCTTTCTGCGCCATTGATCACAAAGGATCCCTTTTCGGTCATGTAGGGAAGGTTTCCCAGAAAAACTTCCTGTTCGATGGTTTCAAAGTCTTCATTGTCCTCATCGGAACAAAGCAACCTTAATTTGGCTTTTAGGGGAACAGAATAAGTCAGACCTCGGTCTATACTTTCTGACACATTGTATTTGGGGGGATCTACGGTATAGTCGATAAATTCAAGGGTGAAATTTTCCCTGGAGTCACTGATAGGGAAATTTTCAGAGAAAACCTTGAAAAGACCATCCTGCCTTCTTTTTTCTGCAGGAGTATCCAACTGGAAGAAATCTTTAAAAGATTGCAGTTGAATATCTAAGAAATCCGGATAGTCTTTGACTACCTTAATGGATGAGAAACTTTTCCTTTCGGTTTGATTCTGGATAGCCAAGGCAGTATATAGTTTTAGTGAAAGTTATTATTATTAAAGGACTATTTACACTTAAAAAAGTGCAATTATTTTCATGTCCATAAACAGGAAAAGACCTGACTGATAAGTCAGGTCTGATGCTGGTAAACCAAATCCAATTGGAGTTGGTTATTCAATTTTATTTAAGCTCAACTTCAGCTCCAGCTTCTTCAAGTTGCTTTTTAAGTGCTTCAGCTTCTTCTTTGCTTACTCCTTCCTTAACGGCTTTAGGAGCGCTGTCCACCACTTCTTTGGCTTCTTTTAGTCCCAAACCTGTCAATTCTTTAACAAGTTTAACGACTGCCAATTTTTGTCCACCTGCAGCTTTTAAGACAACATCAAAAGAAGATTTCTCTTCTTCAGCAGCACCTTCGCCAGCGGCTCCACCTCCAGCTACTACAGTAGCGGCAGCAGCGGCAGGTTCGATACCATATTCATCTTTTAAAATTGCGGCTAACTCATTTACCTCTTTTACAGTCAAGTTAACTAACTGCTCAGCGAATGCTTTAAGATCTGCCATTGTATTAAATATTTAAATTGATTGTTATTTACTAATTTGAATGATTTTATTAAGCTTCTTCCTTCTCGGACAATGTTTTTACCAAGCCGGCAAGAATAGATTTTCCACTCTGAAGTGCCGACACCACATTTTTGGATGGAGATTGTAGCAAAGAAATTACTTCACCTATCAATTCTTCTTTGGATTTCAGTTCGGAAAGGACTTTTAAATTGTCTTCTCCTATGAATTGGTCACCATCGACAGAGGCACCCTTAAAAAGCGGCCGCTTTTCTTTGCTTCCCAATTTTTTCCTGTAATCCAAAATCACTTTAGCCGGCAGGTTCCCCACTTCTGGTGAGAACAGGATACCTGAAAAACCTTTTAAAGTACTATCTGCAAAGTCAGCATAATCGGCTTCAAGGTTTTCAAGGGCCTTTTTGATCAAGGTATTTTTGTATACCCTATATTCCAGCCCTTTATCGAAACACAATTTTCTGAAACCATTTATCTGCGCCACGCTAAACCCGGAGGCATCAGCGATGTAGAAATGCGGAGTAGTCTTCAGTTTATCGGTAAGTTCTTCAATTATGGTTTTTTTATCTTCTCTCGTCATAATTATATACCTTGAATACTACTTTTATCAATCACAATGCCCGGAGACATGGTACTGGATAAATGTATACTTTGGAAATAAGTACCCTTCGCGGCAGATGGTTTCAGCTTAGATATGGTCAGGATCAATTCCCTTGCATTTTCCTGAATTTTTTCAGCAGTGAAGGAAGCTTTTCCAACGCTTGCATGAATAATACCGAACTTATCTACTTTGAAATCAATTTTACCAGCTTTAACTTCTTTAACTGCTTTCCCAACATCGAGGGTAACAGTACCGGACTTGGGATTAGGCATCAAGCCTCTGGGTCCAAGGACCCTACCCAGTCTACCTACTTTAGCCATTACATTTGGTGTGGTAATGATGACATCTATGTCTGTCCAACCACCTTCAATCTTTGCAATGTACTCATCCAGTCCAACATAATCAGCTCCTGCTTCTTTGGCTTCCTCTTCTTTGTCAGGGCTGCAAAGCACCAAAACCTTCAATTCTTTCCCTGTACCGTGCGGTAAGGCCACTACTCCCCTGACCATTTGGTCAGCTTTTCGCGGATCAACACCCAAACGGATGTCCAGATCAATAGAAGAATCAAATTTGGTGTTTGAAATTTCCTTAACAATAGAAGAAGCCTCAGCCAAGGAATAGTGTTGGCTAGGGTCGTATTTAGAAAGAGCTTCTTTTTTCTTTTTTGTTAACTTAGCCATTTTTTGCTTGTTATTCCTCCCAAGGAGCTTTCCCTGAAACTGTGATACCCATACTTCTGGCCGTACCGGCAACCATTCTCATGGCTGAGGCAATTTCAAAAGCATTTAAATCAGGCATTTTTACCTCTGCAATTTCTTTAACCTGATCCCAGGATACTGCACCAACTTTTTTCCTGTTTGGTTCGGAAGAACCACTCTTTAATTTCGCAGCTTCCAGCAACATAACCGCTGCAGGAGGCGTTTTTACGACAAAATCAAAGGACTTGTCCGAATAAATCGTGACAAGCACAGGAAGAACCTGGCCCATTTTATCCTGAGTCCTGGCATTAAACTGCTTACAGAACTCCATGATGTTCAACCCTTTTGAACCAAGGGCCGGACCAACTGGAGGAGATGGGTTAGCCTGGCCACCCTTCACCTGTAGTTTCAGATAACCAGAGATTTCTTTAGCCATTTCCTAATCTAGTTTTTCTACTTGTATAAAGTTTAACTCTACGGGAGTATTCCGACCGAAAATCTTAACCATAACATTAAGTTTTTTCTTGTCTTCAAACACTTCCTCAATCACACCCGAGAACCCACTGAAGGGACCGTCCATTACTTTAACGCTCTCTCCAACTATAAATGGGGTATCCAGTTTTTCTGCAAACTCATCAATCTCTTCTACACGACCTAAGATCCTGTTGATTTCTGATTGACGTAATGGCTCAGGGGTTTTGGAAGCCCCCCCTTGGTTTGACCCTAAAAAACCGATAACTCCCGGTATGCTTGTAATCACGTGATTGGCTTCTCCATGACTGAGATCCGCATTGACTAAAACGTATCCTGGGAAAAAATTCCTTTCCCTAACCCGCTTTTTACCATTACGCATCTCATATACTTTCTCAGAAGGTATCAAAACTTCCGGGATATACTCCAGAAGCTTTTGACGGGCAATTTCATTGTCTAAATAAGTCTTTGCTTTTTTTTCCTGACCTGCCACTACTCTGAGCACGTACCATTTGTGATCTGCCATCCCGTTATTTAATATTCTTTAGAATAAATCATAAAACCATGTCATGATATTTTCGAAGGTCAAATCGATCAGTCCGATCACCAAAGCGAAAATCAATGAAGCCACCAATACCAGTACGGCACTGTTTTGAAGAGACGCATACTTCGGCCAGGTGACCTTGTTCTTCATCTCATCAATGGACTCAATTACAAAATTTTTAACATTCATCCTTGTAAAATTGGTTACCAAAGAACCTCTGTTATCACCGCCACAATAGCGGTGAGGGGTCCTCATTCAAAACATGACCGGCAAAAGCTACATTGCATATCTTTTACCCATGATTTTATCTTCCTTAGATTGCACGGGCGGAGAGATTCGAACTCCCATCAACGGTTTTGGAGACCGCTATTCTGCCATTGAACTACGCCCGTATTTTTCCGATCCCCGAATAAGGAACGCAAAATTAGTGAATTGAGGCCAAAGAAACAAATGCGATCCCGAATAATTTCAGGATCGCATTTTTTAATATGATTTCTTAAATCAAAATCAGTCAAGAATTTCGGTTACCTGTCCGGCACCTACTGTTCTACCACCTTCTCTGATCGCAAATCGAAGTCCTTTTTCAAGGGCTACCGGGTTGATCAGGGTAACTTCAATGGTGATGTTATCTCCTGGCATTACCATTTCTACATTCTCAGGAAGCTTGATCTCTCCCGTTACATCTGTAGTCCTTAAGTAGAACTGAGGACGGTACTTATTAAAGAATGGGGTATGTCTACCTCCTTCTTCTTTTGAAAGTACGTAAACCTCGGCTTTGAAATGGGCGTGAGGTGTAACAGAACCAGGCTTACAGATAATCATACCTCTTTTGATCTGGCTCTTTTCAATACCTCTCAGCAACAAACCAACGTTGTCACCTGCTTCACCTCTGTCTAGTATCTTACGGAACATTTCCACTCCGGTAACAGTAGACTTCAGTCCTTCTGCTCCCATACCGATGATGTCTACAGCTTCACCTGAATTGACAACACCTCTTTCAATCCTTCCGGTAGCCACAGTTCCCCTACCAGTAATAGAGAATACATCCTCTACAGGCATTAGGAAATCTTTGTCTATCGCTCTTTCAGGAAGCGGAATGTGATCATCTACGGCTTGCATCAATTCCATTACCGTATCTTCCCACTTGGCTTCACCGTTAAGTGCACCAAGGGCAGAACCTGCGATAACAGGAATGTTGTCTCCGTCAAATTCATAGAAAGAAAGTAACTCTCTTACCTCCATTTCTACCAACTCAAGTAATTCGGGGTCGTCCACCAAATCTACTTTGTTCATGAATACCACCAAAGCCGGTACACCTACCTGACGTGCAAGAAGGATGTGCTCTCTGGTTTGTGGCATTGGACCATCAGTGGCTGCAACTACAAGAATTGCACCGTCCATCTGAGCAGCACCAGTAACCATGTTTTTTACGTAGTCAGCGTGACCTGGACAGTCAACGTGCGCATAATGCCTGGACTCCGTTTGATACTCTACGTGTGAGGTATTGATCGTAATACCTCTCTCCTTTTCTTCCGGCGCGTTGTCGATGGAAGCAAAGTCTCTTAATTCAGAAAGACCCTTTCTGGCCAATACAGTGGTAATGGCAGCAGTCAAAGTAGTCTTACCATGATCGACGTGACCAATCGTACCTATGTTTACGTGTGGTTTGGAACGGTCAAAGGTTGCTTTTGCCATGCGTGAAAATCCTCTGTTTAGTTAAAGATTAAATTTCAGTAAATGTTTGAAATGTTCAGAGCCAACGACGGGATTTGAACCCGTGACCTCTTCCTTACCAAGGAAGCACTCTACCCCTGAGCTACGTCGGCTTTTTACATTCAGTTTTATGCCCTATGAAAAGCATAGAGCGGGAGACGAGGCTCGAACCCGCGACCTGCAGCTTGGAAGGCTGCCGCTCTACCAACTGAGCTACTCCCGCTTATTATTTTAACAATGAAAACTGGTCAAAACCAGCGTTCAAATTCATTATTTATTTCAAGAATCCAAAAATAGCCGGATATTATAAGAAAACAATATAAATGGTACCGGAATATTCAGATTATTGTTCAGAGAGTGAAATCTTCCCTGATATTCAGTGGGGGAAACAGGATTCGAACCTGTGAAGACATAAGTCAACGGATTTACAGTCCGTCCCAGTTGGCCGCTTTGGTATTCCCCCATATGACTTCAAATCACCAAGACAATGCAATGTCTTAACTTCTTTGTTGTCATAACGGATGGCAAAATTATACCCTTTTACCAAACATTCAAAATATTATAAAAAAAATTCTCCTGTTTTTTCACAAATCCAAATTATACCATTCATGGTCAGTATTTTACTCTTCCTCCAGATAGGGTTCCAAATAATAAGATTCATACCTGCGTACCATTTCATCCTTTTCAGCTAAAAGCATAGACTTGACCAATTCCAACACCCCCGGATCATCGATAAAACCAAAAAGTGACTGAAAGGCCGCCAACCTGACGTAGGGTTGGGGGTGGCGCCTTCCTAGCTCACTCAGGTTGTTAATGGCCTGCTCTACGACTACATCCTCCACACTGGCAAAGTAATCTCCATAGTACCCAATGAAATAATAAAGCGATTGCCCATCTAATGCTGCTAACTTGTCATGCATCCAGTCCGCATAGGTTCCTTGCCCGGTTTGTGTAAGGTAATCTGCAAGAGGAGCCAGGATCCGGATATTTTCTTCGGATTCCAAGCGCTCGAACAACTCCCTCTTTTTGGGTAAATTACCTTCCCCATCCATATAGGCCATTAAAGCAGTCCCGGAGACCTGGTAAGATTCATCGTTGATCATGCGATAGATCAATGACTCGTATTTGGCCGGATCTATTCCTGCCAGTACCTCAATGGCGGCAGCTTTCACTGTATTGCTTTCATCCTGCTCTGCCATTTCCACTATTTTAGCTTCCAATGAATAAAGCCCACTTTGCTCCGCAGCTATCCCTGGAAACCTTTGAAGGGCTAGCTCCCTGACTACCTGAAAAGGGTCATCTAACGCCTTTGCCAGTACTTCTCCTAAACCTGCCCAATCCTCAGACAAACGTGTAAGGCTGTCCAATGCCTCTACCCTTGCCAGGCCAGACCTGGCATGCTGAAACTGCTTTTCCAGGATCCCGGCCCCCTTTTGGGTTTTCCTTTCTGCTAAAATGGTCTGATATTCATCAAATAAAATCAAATCCGTCCTGGCACCATTCTCTAACGAAAATTTCTGAACGGCCTGGTCCAGTATAAATTCCTTCTCCACTACCTTTCCCTGCTTGTACATCTGAACCTTAAAGGGGATTTTGAAAAGTGGTGTCACCGATAAATCCTGCTGTTGTTCGATGGTCAAGACGGTGTTTTCCGGATCAGAATGATCCCAGTCAATGGATAGTTCGGGGTGGCCGGAAGAAAGAAACCATTGATTAAAAAACCAGTGCAGGTCCCTGCCGGAAACCTTTTCCAGGGCCAGTCTGAGGTGATGGATCTCTACGGCCTGGAAAGCGTTGTCCTGTAAATAGACCTTTAGCCCCTCGAAGAAAGCCTCATCTCCCAGGAAACTCCTCAACATATGCAGTACCCTACCCCCTTTGGCATAGGTATGGCTGTCAAACATTTCCTCGCTGTCTGAATAATAGAACCTGATCAGGTCATTCTGCTTCTCCGCCGCCTCATCCAAATATTCCTCCATGGCATTAAAATGGTGCATGTCTGCCTGATCCTTGCCTTCCTTGTATTCAAACCAGAGGTACTCCGAATAGTCTGCAAATGCTTCATTTAATGTTAAATTGGCCCAGGATTCGGTGGTGACATAATTGCCAAACCACTGATGAAACAATTCATGAGCGATGATATAATCCCATTCACTGTCCAGTGCCTCCCTTTCATTCAGGTTCAGTGCTTCCATAAATATAGAAACCGTAGTGTTCTCCATGGCTCCGGAAACAAAGTCCCTGACTACTACCTGATCGTATTTTCCCCAGGGAAAAGGCACCTGTAGTAATTCGGAAAAGAAACTGATCATTTCCGGGGTATGTTCAAAAACCTTCCTGGCACCCGATTCAAACTTTGGCTCTACGAAATACCGTAACGGTATACCTGTTTCACTTTGATCTTCTATGATGGCAAATTCCCCCACCACCACAGCTGACAAATAGGGAGCATGGGGTTGATCCATTTGCCAGTGATCAGTTTTTGTCCCATCATCGTGGTTTTCAGTCCGTACCAGTTTACCATTGCTGATACTGGTATACTTGTCTGGCAGCCTGAGGAAAAAATCATGCGTTTGCCGCTCATTAGGGCTATCAATTGTCGGGTACCATTTGGAAGTGTATGTTGTCTCGCCCTGAGTCCAGATCTGAACAGGCTTGCCTGACTCGCTGGAGTCCGGATTGATAAAATACAGGCCCTTGGTATCGGTTATGGCCGTATTGCCGGGGGCATTGCCCTCTTCGGGAAATGCGGTGTAGGCGATATGCAGGGCAAGGGTATCCCCTTTACCATATTTTTGAGGAAGTTGGATTTCTATTTGCTTTTGATTGTAGCTGTAGGTAAGCTCCTGCCTATTCCCTTTCAGATCCAGGTACAAGTTATGAATATCAAAATCCTTGGCATCCAATACCAGCATTTCCTGTTCGTAAAAATAAGGTGTAAGCTTCAAATCTGCTTCTCCCCTGACAGTGCGAAGGCCATAGTCAAAGGACAGGCGAAGATCTGTATGAATCAAATCAAAATTACGGGTTTGACTGGCTCTATAATTTTTGATTTCATGTTCCTTCTTCCGGATTAATTTATCCCGTTCATTAGCTGTTGTTGCAGTATTTTCCGGGACTGTGGCCGATTCGTTTTCTGTATCCTCCACCAAATTAGATGTAGGCTTACAGGATAGCGAAAAAATAAAAAGCAGTAACAAAAATACAGAAGCTTGATTTCCCTTGTGGTGCATGGATAATTTGAGTTTTCAGTCAACAAAAAAAGTAAATAACTACAATATTTAGTACCTTGAGCAGGCAAGAAACGTCAAAAGATTGCTTTCCGCCTGATATCAGTTTAAAATTAAGAAAATGGCCATAATAAAACTAAACAACCAATCATTTAATTTTGTCAGGGAGGGTGAAACCTTTAGGATAGGCGAAAAAACAATAACGCCAATAGTGCACCAAAAAGGAGTCAATGAGTACCTGATCGCATTCAACAACCGCATGCATCACCTGATACTTTTGGAAAAATTCAATGAGAAAGAATATGCTGTATCGGTAAACGGAAAAACCTGTACCACCTCCTTTAAGGATGCCAAGACGCTTTTACTTGAAAAGCTGGGCATGCAGGAAAGTACTGCCTTAAAGGTCTCATCGGTGAAAGCGCCCATGCCTGGAATGGTACTGGAAGTAAAAGTAAAAGTCGGGGATAAGGTGAAAAAAAACGATGTTTTGATGGTTTTGGAAGCAATGAAAATGGAGAATACCATCAAATCTCCTTCCTCGGGCACCATAAGTTCTGTAGATATCAAAGAAGGCGAAGGAGTAGAAAAAAACCAGGTCTTGCTCCAATTTTAAGCATAAGATTTAGTATTCTTAAAACAAGGATTTATATTTGTCGGGCTTTTAAGTTTTATTTACAGCTGAATGATCGCAAATGCCTATCCATTCATCAATTGATAAAGAACTCCGAATGAAATCGAGCCAGACGAGATCGTCGCATAAAGGGATGATTATAGTGGCGAGATTCCCTGTCTGGACGACAGGCAGGCATATACCCACTAAAAAACAATTATAATCTTATGAAATATAAACGAATTCTCCTGAAACTAAGTGGGGAAGCCTTAATGGGTGAGAACAGTTATGGTATTGACTCGAAAAAACTTCAGGAATATGCCACTGAAATCAAGAATGTACATGATTTAGGGGTAGAGATTGCCATTGTTATAGGAGGAGGAAACATTTTCAGAGGGGTACAAGCTGGAAATGTGGGGATAGACCGGGTACAAGGTGATTACATGGGTATGCTGGCTACCCTGATTAATGCCATGGCCCTGCAGAGTTCACTGGAACAAAATGGCATGTTTACCCGCCTGATGTCTGGCATTAAGGTAGAAAGTGTGTGTGAACCATTTATTCGCAGGAGAGCCATCAGACACCTGGAAAAAGGCAGAATAGTCATTTTTGGAGCTGGAATCGGCAATCCGTATTTTACCACAGACTCTACAGCAAGTCTTCGGGCCATAGAAATTGAAGCAGAAGTGGTATTAAAAGGGACCCGGGTGGACGGGGTATACACGGCAGATCCTGAAAAAGACAAAAACGCTACCCGGTATTCCAGCATCACCTTTCAGGAAGTCTACGAAAAAAACCTGAATGTCATGGACATGACCGCCTTTACCCTTTGCCAGGAAAACAACCTCCCAATCATAGTCTTTGACATGAACAAGACAGACAATCTTTTAGATTTGGTCAAAGGCAATGAAGTAGGAACATTGATCACATCAAAACAATAAAATCCCATGGAAGAGATCCAATTGTATTTAGAGGAAGCAAAATCATTAATGGAAAAAGCCGTTCAGCACACTACTGCCGAATTGGTAAAAATAAGGGCAGGAAAGGCCATGCCCAATTTTCTAGATGGTGTAATGGTGACCTACTACGGCAATCCGACACCCATTCAGCAAGTGGCCTCCATCACTACTCCCGATGCCCGGACCTTGGCTATCAAACCCTGGGAAAAAAACCTGATCCCTGAAATAGAAAAAGCAATTATCAATTCTGATCTCGGCTTGAATCCCCAAAATAACGGAGAAATGGTCATGCTAACCATTCCCCCATTAACGGAAGAACGAAGGAAAAACCTCGTCAAGCAGGTGAAAAATGAATGCGAAAATGGAAAGATCAGTATCCGGACTGTCAGGAAAGACACCAATGATGCCCTCAAGAAATTACTGAAAGATGGTGCTGCAGAAGATGAGGTAAAAAGAGCTGAGGATACCGTACAAAAATACACAGATACCTATGCCGGAAAAATAGACGATTTGTTTGACAAGAAAGAAGCCGAAATCATGAAAGTGTAAGCGCAGCTGACAGAAAGGAAACTTCAAAAAAAATAAAGAACAGACAGCTAATAGCTGACCATTCTTTTCTGTATTAAACCTTACCCTTCAAAAGTAAGTATTTCTCCTGAATAAAAAAATGGGGGTTTTCTCCGATTAAGATTTTTACAGTTATTGGGCTGGTTTAATTAGTGTTATAAAAACATTTTATAAATGCCGCCTTTGGTCCCGCTATTTTTTAATAACCCCCATTTAAACTACTGGGAATACACATGTGTGATCTTCTCCTTTATTGAAATATATCATCGCAAATTAAGTTGATATTACATGAATTATGATTTTTTTTATTGAATTCTGAAGAAATTCTGAAGAAACCATCTCTTACCTTTCTGTTAAATAATTCGTTTTTTATTAACGATTATTTAGTTTTAAAGGCTTAATTTTACGGTTTTTATTACAAATGAATTGTTTTTTACAAAGACAAATCCGTCTGATATAACCATTTTTAAACACCCTATTGCATATGATAAAAATTACCTTCAAATTTAAAGTGTTATTTTAACAATAACATCAATAATTATTAACCTAATTAATTAAAAAGAATGCAAAACTATTTACCCAAAACAAAATTGTTTTTGTTGGGATTGGCCTTGCTTTTGGCAAGCAGCCTGACATTACATGCGCAGTCCAGGGATGTGACGGGAACAGTCATATCAGCAGAGGACGATTTGCCACTACCGGGAGTTTCTGTATTGGTTAAGGGTACCACGCGTGGTGCAGTTACCGATATAGACGGAAACTACCAGATTACCCTGCAGTCAGGGGACGAGACTTTGGTCTTTTCTTTCGTGGGGTTTGTCAGTCAGGAGGTTGTGGTCGGCAACCAGACTAATATTGATATTACTTTAGGTCCCGACATGCAATCCCTGAACGAAGTCATTGTAGTAGGTTATGGTGAACAGAAAAAGGAAACCATCACCGGATCAGTAGCCACTGTGAAGGGGGGAGACCTTGTTAAATCTCCAGCCATGAACCTGACCAACTCTATCGCCGGAAGGATGTCTGGTGTGATCGCCGTAAACAGAAGCGGTGAGCCTGGATATGATGGAGCAGGTATTCGTATTAGGGGTTCAAATACCTTGGGGAACAACGATGCCCTGATTGTGATTGATGGTATCCCTGCCAGAGCAGGAGGTATTGACCGACTTAATCCCAATGATATCGAAACCATCTCCGTACTGAAAGATGCTTCTGCGGCCATTTATGGTGCACGGGCAGCTAACGGAGTAATACTGGTCACCACCAAAAGAGGTAAAGAAGGCAAGCCGGAGTTGACTTATCAGTTTAACCAGGGTTTTGCTCAACCCACTGTGATTCCTGATCTGGCAGATGCTGCCCAGTATGGAGAAATGCTGAATGACCTGAGTGTATATGAACTTCCTGTTGGAGAGTGGAGAGCAGCTACAGATGCCTACCGCGCCACTGGAACCTACACCCGTCCGGACGGACAGGTAAGAACGGCTCCTTTCAGCCCTGAAGCACTAGACCTTCACAGGGCAGGAACCGATCCCTGGAACTATCCCAATACTGACTGGTACGGAGAAACCTTGAAAACTTGGTCTCCTCAGGTAAGACACAACCTGCAATTGAATGGTGGAGCAGAAAACCTACGGTACATGGCTTCTTTGGGATACCAAAACCAGGATGCCTATTACAAAAACTCTGCAACCGGGTACAAGCAGTATGACATGAGGATCAACCTGGATGCCAAAATCAACGAATATGTTGATTTGCAGCTGGGCGTTTTGGCCCGTCAGGAATACCGCTTTTTCCCAACCAGAGGAGCCGGAGCTATCTTTAGAATGCAAATGAGGGGTAAGCCCCATGAGCCGGCCTTCTGGCCTGATGGCAGACCAGGACCGGATATCGAAAACGGTGAAAATCCGGTAGTAATCACCACTAATGCTACCGGTTATGACAGAGACACCAGAAACTATTTCCAGACCAATGGTGCCTTGAATGTCAAAATACCAGGTGTAGAAGGATTGAAATTTCAGGGAACAGCTGCTATTGATAACCTGAGCAGGTTCCAGAAAAGATGGGAAACCCCCTGGACACTCTATCAAAGAGGTAGCGGATTTGAAGACGACGGAGTCACTCCAGTGCTGGTACCCAGCTTGAGGGGTCCAGCCGAACCAAGGTTAAGACAAACCAACATCAACCAGTTAAACATCTTATTGGGTGGTGTATTTACATACGAAAAACAATTTGGTGACCATCAGTTTACTGCATTGGCAGGTGTGAATCAGGAAACCGTAGAGGGTGACGATTTCTTTGCCTACAGAAGGTTTTTCATCTCTCCTGCCATCGATCAGATGTTTGCCGGGGGTGACGCAGAGAAAGACAATGGCGGCGGTGCCTTTGAAAGAGCACGACTAAACTATTTTGGTAGGGTAGCCTATAACTACCAGGAAAAATACCTATTCGAGTTTCTTTGGAGATTTGATGGTTCCTACATTTTCCCTGAAGCCACCCGATTTGGTTTCTTCCCAGGTGTGATGGCAGGATGGGTAGTTTCAGAAGAAGGTTTCTGGAAAAACAATATTTCAGTCATGGACTTCTTTAAAGTAAGAGGTTCCTGGGGACAAATGGGTAACGACCAGATTTTCTACGACGGATCACTTCAGGAATACCAATTTTTGTCTACTTATGGTTTCCGAAGCCATATTCTGGAAAATACCGAAGCGAAAACCTTGTTTGAAACCAGGGTGCCCAATACAGGCATCACCTGGGAAGTGGCCAACAACTCCAATATTGGGGTAGAGGGTCAGTTGCTACAAGGACAGATTTTCTTTGAACTGGATTATTTTTACAACCTCAGGACCAATATCCTTTGGAGAAAAAATGCATCAGTACCCCAGTCCAGTGGACTTGCCAACCTTCTTCCTGCTGAGAATATAGGCGAGGTAGAAAATCAGGGATTTGACTTTAACATCGGCTACAGGGGACAAAAAGGAGACCTTTCCTACAGCATCAGTGCCAATGGTGGATACGCCAAAAACAAAATCCTTTTCTGGGATGAGCCTCCGGGAGCACCTGACTGGCAGTTGTCTACCGGTAAGCCCATGAACACTCCTAACCCTGTTTACTTGTATGACGGTGTTTTTCCTAATCAGGCCGCCATCGATGCAGAAAACCTGGATTATTCAGACATCACCAACCAGTTACGTCCTGGTGACATGCGTTTCAAAGACTATGACGGCGATGGAGCCATCACCCCTCTGGACAGGGTCAGGTTGGACAGAAACAATATTCCAAGGTTCCAGGGAGGTGTGAACATGAATGCTACCTTCAGAAACTGGGATATGACTGTATTGTTCCAGGGAGCTGCCGGTGCCATTGCACTGGTAAGTTTGGGTGAATCTGGTAACATTGGAAATTACCTGTTGGAATTTTATGAAAACAGGTGGACCATAGATAATGAAAGTAGCGAATACCCCAGAATCGCTAACAGGAGTGACCAATACTTCTCCGGAGGAAATGATTTCTGGTACAGGAGCTCGGATTATCTCCGCCTGAAAAACCTTGAAATTGGTTACACTGTTCCCCAGCAAATTGGAGAAAGATTTGGTATCAGCAACCTGAGATTCTATACCAATGGACTGAACCTGCTGACCTGGGACAAATTGAAAGTGTACGATCCTGAGTCAGACAATGCTACAGGCCAGTATTATCCTCAGGCAAGGGTTATCAACGCCGGTTTGTCCGTAACATTCTAAATCCAAAAAAACATTGAATATGATGAAAAATATAAAATATCTAGGGTTGGGCCTGGCAATCTCTTTTCTCCATTTATCTTGTGATGAAGAGTTTTTGAATACCCAACCTCTTGGAGAAGTATCTGAATCTGCCGTATGGGCAGATGCAGGACTTGCAGAAGCCTTTGTCACCGACCTGTATACAGGATTGGGACAAGGAGGATTCAGCGAACAGGCACTGGCCTCATTGACTGACGAAGCCATCTTTACCCATCCGGGTAGAGATATCACCACGGTAACCGAGGCAAGGTCCAACCCGCAAAGCCCGGGTTGGCTGGATGGCACCAGAAACTGGCCCAATATGTACAACAGCCTGCGGGCTACCAACATTGCCATTTCCAATCTGAGTGATCCTCAATTTCCGAATGACGGTGGAATAGTGGACAGGTTATTGGGCGAAGCATTATTTATGCGCGCCTATTACCACCACCAGCTACTGAGGAATTTTGGTGGAATCCCCATAGCTGACCGGGTTTTTGAACTGGGAGAAGATACTTATGCTATTCCGAGAAATTCCTTTGAAGAGGTAGTGGATTTTATCATTGAGGACCTGGACCGTTCCGCACAATTGCTGGAAGGGCTGAACCTTACCAGAGGCCGGGCCAATGAAATTGCTGCTTTGGCCTTAAAGTCAAGGATACTGATCTATGCAGCATCAGACCTTCACGACATGTCCACTGCTTCTGCTAATTCTGATGTGATCTCGGGTTTCCAAAACAAGGAACTCCTGGGATATACTTCAGGTAGTCAGGCTGACCGCTACCAGAGAGCTGAAGCAGCTGCCAAAGCAGTACTGGACAAAACCAGTGGAAACATGCTTGATCTGACTGAGCCCTTGTCTCAGGAAGAGGCCGTCCAGGTTTACATCAATAATTCCCTTTCCAGAGATGGAGGAGAGAATGAAATGATCTTTGGAAGGTATTTCTTATCCCAAAAACCTGAAACCGGAGGCCGCCACGGACTACACAATGGCCCCAATGGCTATAATAACTGGGCTGGAAATACTCCGGTTCAATTGTTGATCGATGACTACCAAATGATGGATGGTTCTGATTTTGACTGGGACGATGAGGAACATGCCAGTGCTCCCTATGAAGGACGTGAGCCCAGGTTTTATGCAACTTTCCTTTTTGAGGGAGCCCAATGGAAACCCCGCTCCTCTGCCAATCAATCCCGGGATCCCCGGGGTCAAATCCAGACTGGTACGTATGAGGTAGTCAATTCTGAAGGACAGAAAGTAACCCATTTTGGTCTGGATACCAGAAACAGCCCCATTGAAGATTGGAATGGCAGCTACACCGGATATTATATCCGCAAGTTCGTTGAGCCAGATCCTAATTTTGTAGACCAGAATACCTGGCAGGAAATCCCATGGCCTCATATCCGCTTTACCGAAGTGGTATTCAACTATGCTGAAGCCAATATAGCCCTGGGAGATGATGAAGAAGCCAGAACATGGCTGAACAAAATCCGATTCAGGGCAGGATTACCTGCAATTACTGCTTCTGGTGAAGAATTGTGGGATATTTTCATCAATGAAAAACGAAAAGAAATGGTGCATGAAGAGCAACGATACTACGATGCCAGAAGATGGATGATTGCCCCCGAAACATTGGGCAGGCAGCCAAATGGGATCAGTATTGTCGGTACTCTGAAGCCCGGACAGGAAGTGGAGATTTACAGGTACGATACAGACTTATATGATTATTCCTATGAGGTTATTGAGATCGACCCTGGAAAAGAAAACAGGCTCTGGCTGGATAAAATGTACTGGATGCCCATCAATTTCGATGAAATGCAACGAAACGAAAATCTGGTTCAGAATCCAGGATATTCAGACTAATCAAAGAATTTTAATATCAAACAAGGGGACGGTCATTGGGCCGTCCCTTTTTTTTGGTCCTTCTTCACACCTGCGATTACCTGCCTGGATGTTTCCAATGAGCTCCCGACTGATTACCTGCTGATAAGCTGCTCAATTCTTCCTATATTTGCAGGAATATCACTTCATCCCTATGTTCAATTTTCCGCTTCGTAAAGTACAGTTAATTTTTCTGGTCCTCATTGCCTCTGCCCAGCAATCTTGCCAACAGGAGAGTAATAAAGAACCTGAAATCAAGCAATTTACCCTATTGTCTGCTGAAAGGACAGGTGTAGCCTTCGAAAACACCCTTACCGAGGGATTGAATACCAATATACTGATGTATGAATATTTTTACAATGGCGGAGGAGTAGCCGTTGGAGACCTGAACGGTGACGGATTAGATGACCTTTACTTTTCAGGAAACATGGTCGCCAATAAACTATACCTCAACCGGGGCAATATGGAATTTGAGGACATTACCCAAATTGCCGGTGTAGCCACCAGGTCCAGTCCCTGGAAAACGGGGGTAAGCATGGCCGATGTCAATGGAGACGGGCTATTGGATATTTACGTTTGTTATTCAGGAAGCCTGCCGCCGGAAAAAAGGAAAAACGAGCTTTATATCAACCAGGGTAATAACGAACAAGGCATTCCTCTGTTTACTGAAATGGCGTCGCAATATGGCATTGACAGTGAAGCTACCAGTACACAGGCCAGCTTCTTTGATTTTGACAATGATGGGGACTTGGACCTTTTTCTCCTCAATCACAATCCAAAATCCCTCCCGGTCCTGGATGAATCCAGTACGGCAGCCATCATGAAAAATACAGATCAGGCCGGACCTCAACTTTTCAGGAATGATGGGGAGGTTTTTACAGAGGTAACGGAGGAAGCCGGAATCCTCCGGGTCGCCCTTTCCTATGGGCTTGGTGCCGGAATCTCAGATATCAATGGGGACGGGTGGATGGACATCTACATTTGCAATGATTATACGGTACCTGACTACCTGTACCTCAATAATGGGGATGGTACATTTACAGATGTGATTGCTGATGCCATGGGGCATACATCCCATTTTTCCATGGGTAATGATATTGCCGATATCAACAATGATGGCTATCCTGATATCTTTACACTGGACATGCTGCCAGAAGGCAATAAAAGGCAAAAGTTGCTGATGGCCCCTGATAATTATGAGAAATTCGAATTTAACCTGAATGTAGGTTTCCATCACCAGTACATGCGGAACATGCTACACCTCAATCACGGTAATGGGACTTTTAGTGAAGTGGGCCAACTGGCAGGCATCTCCAATACCGATTGGAGTTGGGCGGCCCTATTTGCGGATTTTGACAATGACGGTTTAAAAGACCTGTACATTACCAATGGGTATTTCAGGGATTATACCAACCAGGATTTTTTAAAGTACATGGCTGACTACCTGAAAAATAATGAAAACGGACTAAGAAGAGAAAACATCCTGGAACTTGTCTACCAAATGCCATCCTCCAACCTGGTGAATTATATTTTTCAAAATTCCGATGGCTTGACTTTCGAAAAGAAAACGGATCACTGGGGGATGAACCATCAGGCCAATAGTAATGGAGCGGCCTATGCAGACCTGGACAATGATGGGGACCTGGATCTGATCGTCAATAACATCAATCTCCCCGCTTTTATTTATCAAAACAATGCCGATTCTCTTTCAGGCAATCATTTTTTGAAAATAAAATTAAAAGGAAATACCGCCAATACCCATGGCATCGGAGCAAAAGTGACCCTTTATCAGCAAGGTAAAATGCAATCCCTTCAGCAAATGCCCGCCAGAGGCTATCAATCCAGTGTTTCACCGGTACTCCATTTTGGCCTCGGGGATGACAGCCAGATTGATTCCCTTCAGGTGATTTGGCCCGGAGGCGCACAGCAAAAATTGCAACAGGTTGAAAACAACCAAACATTGGTGCTTTCTCAGGAAAATGCTTCCAACCAACCATTATACAGCCCTGAAATCAAACCATTGATGACTGAGGCCCCCTCTCCTATCCCCCATGAATCACCTCAAAACACCACCAATGATTTCAAAAGGCAGCCACTGATGGTCAATCCCATTTCCTTTTCCGGACCTGTGATGTTAGAAGGAGATGTAAACGGAGATGGCTTGCCGGATCTTTTTGTCGGTGGCGCACAAGGTCAAGCCGGTAGTTTGTACCTGCAGCAGTCTGGAGGGCAATATATCAAAAAGCCGATCCCCGATTTAGAAGCAGACCGTGACTTCCAGGATACGGATGCCTTGTTTGATGACTTCAACGGTGATGGATACCCAGATTTATATGTAGCCAGCGGTGGTTATGGAGATTTTCTTCCCGAAGATCCCCTCTTGCAGGACAGGCTCTACTTCAACGATGGCCAGGGTAATTTTACCCGGAAGATAGACGCACTACCTCAAATGCTTACCAGTACAGGTGCCATAGCTTCACAGGACATCAACAATGATGGGCTTCCAGACTTGTTTATTGGAGGACGCATCATACCGGGAAGGTATCCTGAAATGCCCAAAAGCTACCTGCTGATCAATGATGGGAGTGGGAAATTGGCAGACCGAACAGCAAGCTGGAATCCCGATCTGGCCTCCCTGGGTTTGGTAACCGATGCGACCTGGGCAGATCTCAATGGAAATGGTACAGCGGAGCTGATAGTGACTGGAGAATGGATGCCGATAACCGTATTTGAACTATCCGGCCAAAAGCTGGTCGACAATAGTTCCAAATATTTTGAAGAGCCTTACCATGGCTGGTGGAATACCCTTCACATTGCAGATGTGAATGGGGACAATTTGCCGGATTTAATTGTTGGTAATCACGGTTTAAACAGCCAGGTAAAAGCAAGCAAAGAAGCGCCTGCTGAAATGCATTATAAGGATTTTGACAACAACGGAGCCATCGACCCTATACTGAGTTTTTATATTGAAGGTGTTTCTTACCCTTATTTGACCAGAGATGAGCTGTTGGATCAAATATCTATGATGAGAAACCGTTTTAATGATTATGCTGGTTTTGCAGAAGCCAGGTTAGAAAATATTTTTTCCGATAAAGAGCTGGAAGGGGCAGGTTACCTAAAAGCAGATATGCTGGAAACGAGTCTTTTTATCAACAAAAAAGATCAGGTATTTGAACGAATGTCCTTGCCCATAGAAGCTCAGGCATCACCGGTTTTTGCCATTGAAAGCTTAGACCTCAATGCAGACGGGCATGTGGATTTGATTGTTGGCGGGAACATTGAAAGGGCCAGATTACGTTTTGGTAAATACGATGCCAATTTCGGTACCTTACTCCTGGGAGATGGAACAGGTGCTTTTTCCTATGTCCCGCAGAAGGCATCCGGATTAAAGGTAAAAGGCGATGTAAGGAGCATCATCCACCTGGAAAACAAAGTTTTGTTTGGCATCAATCAGGGAAAAATACAAGCTTACGGCTTGCAATGAATGGAATCTTACTTAAATGAAATGAAATTGATACCTATAAGGCAAACTATATCAGCCGGTCTGTTACCTTCGGTTTTGGCCCTGGTGTTTCTGGTTTCCTGCCAGGCTCCTTCAGAAAAAAAACCAATAGGGGCTGAAACCATAGGCTGGATCACAGAAAAGATGACCGACCTGATGGTCCATGACATCACCAATCCTCCATTGGCTGCCAGATTTTATGCCTATGCCTGCTTATCCGGATATGAGGTAATCGCTTTGGAAAATGAGGATTATCCTTCCTTTTCAGGATTTGTCAATAACTTTTCCCCTATTGAGGCACCCAATGAAAAAAGTCCTTCTTACCCTTTAAGTGCGGCCTTTGCCATGATTCATACCGCTGCAAGTATGCAACCTTCAGGAATGGAAATGAAGGACTTTAAACTGGCTTTGATGGATTCTGCTGAAGCACGGGGATATTCGGATGAAGAAATCAACGCTGCAGCAGCTCTTGGTGAGGGTATCAGCGAACAAATCCTCGCTTACGCCCAGGCAGACAAATACCGGGAAATAAGCAACTTCCCCCGATATCAGGCCTCTTCAGAAGAGGGAAAATGGTACCCAACTCCGCCCGGGTACTTTGCTCCTGTAGAGCCCTATTTCAACACCATCAGGCCTTTTCTGCTCCAATCATCAGATCAGTTTAAACCTTTACCGCCAGAGCCATTTTCTACAGATCCCCAGTCCCCCTTCTTTAATTTAATGGAAGAGGTTTACCAATTGGAAATGAATAAAGAACAAAGGGAAATAGCTGCCTTTTGGGATTGCAATCCCTTTGCGCTGGAAGAAACAGGGCACCTGATGGTAGGAATCAAGCAAATCTCCCCGGGAGGGCATTGGATGGGCATCACCGATATTGCCTGCCAAAAGGCCAACCTTGATTTTGAAGAATCCATGAAAATCAATACTTTGGTGGCTGTAGGTCTTATGGATGGGTTTATCAGTTGCTGGGACGAAAAATACAGAAGTGATCGGATCAGGCCAGAAACGGCAATACGGAAATACCTGGACCCAAATTATCAGCCCATGTTGCAAACTCCGCCTTTTCCGGAGTACCTGAGTGGACACTCCACCATATCCACTGCATCTGCGGTTATTCTCAGTCATTTCTTCGGAAATGATTTCGCCTACACCGATACAGTCGAAGAAAAATATGGCCTGGGCACCCGGGATTTCGATTCCTTCCTGCAAGCCTCCGAGGAAGCAAGTATTTCCAGGCTCTACGGCGGCATTCACTTTATGGATGCCATTACCAGAGGTCAGGACCAGGGAAAAAGGGTCGCCGATTGGATACTCAAGCAATATGAGCAGCACCTGGTAAGTTCCGGAAAGCGTCTAACTGAAAATCAAAGCGAGCCAATCCAATAGTTTTACAAAAACTACAATAATGAATATCCATTCCAAAAAACATCGGTTCAGGATCCCTTTCATACCCTTATTACTACTGCTTTTCATTTCATCCTGCAAAGAAAATGAAGCTTACAAGGGCTTGCTGAAAGAACACTATTTTTTAGTGGATGCCAATGAAGCTTTAACGGAAGTCATTGTGCACGATATTTTTTCTCCGCCGGTGGCCAGTAGAATTTATGCCTACCCTGCCATTGCCGCTTATGAGGTGGCAGTATTGGCAGCGCCTGATCAATTGAACTCCCTTATGGGGCAGTTAAATGATTCAGAACCTCTTTCTGTGACCATTGACGACAAAGAGAAAGTTAATTTTCATTTATCTGCGCTGGCCGCCTACTACAAGGTAGCCACCAAAATGATTTTTTCAGAACAGGATATGGAGACCTCTAAAGCGGCCGCTTTTGAGAAAATCAAAAAAGCAGGAATGCCGCAAGCCAA
This sequence comes from Cyclobacterium sp. SYSU L10401, assembly GCF_010993705.1. Classification (GTDB taxonomy): domain Bacteria; phylum Bacteroidota; class Bacteroidia; order Cytophagales; family Cyclobacteriaceae; genus Cyclobacterium. The sequence continues at coordinate 282,875 of NZ_WOFO01000005.1, forward strand.
TTTTGATGCTTCTGTAAATTTAGGAGAGAAAGTAGCCGATGAAATTTTGGCCTATGCTTCCCGGGACAATTACCATCAGAGCAGGTCCTTTGAAAAATACACCATCAATAATGATCCGGGATCGTGGAAACCCACTCCTCCGGCTTATATAGAGGGGATAGAACCCCATTGGAATAAGATCAGAACCTTTTTCCTGGATTCAGCCGACCAATTTATTCCACCTCCACCTCCACCCTTTGACACCATCCCGGAAAGCAGGTTCTATCAGGATGCCAGGGAGGTCATGGATGCAGGGAATCAGATGACTGAAGAGCAGGAAGAGATTGCCTTTTTCTGGGACTGCAATCCCTATAAAATGAATGTAAAGGGGCATGTGATGTATGCAGAAAAGAAAATCACTCCAGGTGGACACTGGATGGGCATTGCAGGTATTGCCTCCAAGGCCGATAGTCTGGATTGGAAACAAACGGCTGAAACCATGGCCGTAACTTCCATTTATCTTTTCGATGCGTTTATTTCCTGCTGGGATGAAAAATACAGAAGTGTTTTGATCCGACCAGAAACTTATATCAACCAATACATGGATCAGGATTGGCTACCCCTGCTTCAAACGCCTCCTTTTCCGGAATACACCAGTGGTCATAGCGTAATCTCCACTGCAGCATCCATTGCTTTAACCGGGCTTCTTGGTGAGCCCTTCCCTATTGTGGATTCTACCGAAGTGAAATATGGCTTAGGCATCAGGGAATTTGACTCTTTTAGGGAAGCAGCGGAAGAAGCAGCCATCAGCCGGTTTTATGGGGGAATTCACTACCTCCCTGCAATTGAATATGGGGTTGACCAGGGAAAGGCGGTGGCAGCCCGGATCAATTCAAAACTACGTACCCGGAAGGATAACCCGATAAATACGGCACTCAGGGACTGACTAGAGAAAAAATTTCTTGTCCCTGATATAATCCAATACATGGGGGTGGAGCAGGTACCTGACCGAGCCACCTCTTTTTAAAGTCTTTCGGATAAATGTGGCCGATATATCCAGCAAAGGAGCTTCAACGTAGCGAACACGCTCATGGTCTATTGTTTTGTTTTTGCCAGGTCTGGGATAAACATAGAGCCCATAGTGATTCAAAATCTCCTGACTGTTTTTCCATTTGTGAAAATGGGTCAGGTTGTCCCCTCCAAGTATCAGGTAAAATTCATTCTCCGGATGCTTTTCTGAGAGATAGGTCAGGGTATCTATGGTATAACTGGGCCTGGGCATATGAAACTCCACATCCTTTACCCTGAATTTAAAATGATCTGCTGTGGCTAACTCCACCATCTTCAGCCTGTCAAATTCATGCAGAAGAGATCTGCTGGTCTTGAGGGGGTTTTGTGGGGAAACTATAAACCAAACTTCTTCCAGGTCTGTCTGGTCCTGCAGGGTGTCTGCAATGATCAGGTGTCCCACATGAATGGGATTAAAGGAGCCGAAAAATAAACCTACTTTCAACGCTGATTATCTTCAATAAAATTTCTGACAAGATCTTCTGCATTTTTAAAGGAGACATCCAGATCCTGATTGACTAAAGTCACATCAAATTGGCTTTCAAATCCCATTTCAAATTTGGCTTTATAAATTCTCCTCGAAAGACTTTCTTCGGAATCAGTACCCCTATCGCGTAGCCTTTGAGCAAGGTCTTCCATGGAGGGTACTTTTACAAAAACAGCGAGGGCTTTCTCACCAAAATACTTTTTAAGGTTCAGCCCGCCTTTGACGTCCACATCAAAAATCACATGCTTGCCCTGATCCCAGATCCTTTGTATTTCTTCTTTTAATGTCCCGTAAAAGTTGCCCTCATAAACTTCTTCCCATTCAATAAAGGCATTTTGATTTATTTTTTTTCGAAATTCTTCGGGGCTGAGGAAATAGTAATCCTTACCGTCTTCTTCCTCTCTGCCCCTTTTATCCCGTGTGCAGGCAGATATGGAGAACCCCAATTGTGGCATTTGCTGAAGCAGGTGCTTCACGATAGTAGTTTTGCCCGAACCGGAAGGGGCAGAAAAAATAATGGCTTTGCCTTGAAACATAAAAATCTATTTGATTTCCTGAATTTTTTGTCGGATACTGTCCTTCAATTCAGCCGGCACCATATGCTTGGTGCATTTACTTTTCAAAACTTCCCGAATCACTTTTTCGAGGTGATAGTGTTCAAAACAAGGTTGGCATTTGGCCAGCTTTTCATCTAGAACCTCCTTAGAACCGGAGGATTCTTCCCCATCCAGTATGCTTTCCAACAGTTCGAAACATTTACTTTCGTCGCTACAGTTCAATTTTCTCTTGCTGGATGTGTTTAGATCTTTGTCCATTTCAAGTTATTTCTATTCAAATATTAATCTTCTTCTGTATCATAGCCCATGTTTTCGGCGTAAGAACGAAGTTTGTCCTTCAAAAGGTTCCGGGCCCGGTGAAGCCTGGAACGAACCGTGCCAATTGGAATATCGAGAATTTTGGCCATTTCTTCATAAGTGAAACCTTCCAGGTCACAAAGAATAATTACCGTCCTGAAATCAACCGCCAAACTGTTAAGGGCATTGGAGATCTCATCACCCAACATGTCTTTGACCGCATCCACCCTCAAATCAGAGGTCATATTATAATCAACATTATCAGAGTTATAATAAGTTTCAACTTCCTGATAATCTACCTTGGATGGTTGCTTGCTTTTTTTCCGATACTCATTGATAAAGCTGTTTTTCAATATCCTGAAAAGCCAGGCCTTTGCGTTGGTGCCTTTCTCAAAAGAATTGATAAAACGGTAGGCTTTCAGGTAAGTATCCTGCACCAGATCTTTGGCATCATCTTCATCAAATGTCAACCTGAATGCAAAATTGTACATGGAGTCAATATGAGGCAAGAACTCATGATCAAAAATGCTGTTTTTCTCTTTATCTGAATATTTTTTTCGCTGTACTTCGGACATAGGGCTTAAAATTACAAATTGGCTTTATTTATAACTAATTTTCGCCAAGAAAGTCATCATTATTTCATTATTTTGCTTTTATTTTCTGGTACCCAATAATGCGGCTGACAAACACATGATCCTTGTACGTCTGATTTCCAAACTTCCCCTGCATGTGTTATATATTTTTTCAGACTTCTTATACCTGCTTGCCTATTACCTGATCGGCTACAGGAAAAAAGTCGTTCAGGACAACCTAAAACATGCCTTTCCTGAAAAAAGCCATGCAGAAAGAAGGGAAATTGAAAAGAAATTTTATCGCAACTTTACCGATTCCCTCGCAGAAACCATCAAATTGCTTACCATGGACGAAAACGAAATGAGCAAAAGGTTTCTTACAAAAAATCCCGCCCTGATTTTTGACCTGGTGGATAAAGGTGAAATCGTTATTGGCATGTGTGGGCATTTTTTCAATTGGGAAGGACATCTTTTAACGGTTTCTTCCAAGGTGCAGGAAAAATGCGAAACCATCTATACCAGAATCAACCAACCTTTCTTTGAAAAACTGATGCAAACCATCCGGGGAAGAATGGGAGCCAAAATTACTGAAAAAAAATCCTTTCAACGGAATTTCCTGAAAAACAGAAAAATCCCCAGATTAATCGTTCTGGCCGCCGATCAAAGGCCCAATCTCCTGGACATCAGGTACCGGACATCCTTCATGAACCGCCAAACAGCATTTTTTGAGGGAGGAGAAAAACTTGCCAAAAGATTTAATTTAACGGTTATTTATGCTTTTACCAGTAAACCAAAAAGAGGCCATTACGAATTTGAATACCGCATGCTGGCAGCTCCCCCCTATACAAGCCATGAGCCGCATTCCATTACTGAAAAATTTATAAGTCTGCTAGCGGATAATATCAGGGAACATCCCGACTTGTACCTTTGGTCTCATAACCGGTGGAAAAATCAAACCAACCCAACAACAGAGGCCTCCCAACCCTAAAGCCGGCCATGGCCAAACCGGATTAGGTATTAGGTTCCGTTATGAAGCCTGAAAATGCAAGAAAATCAGGCAGTTTGGAAACTAGCCCCGCTAGGATGAAGTTGAAAACTACAACGATTGACTGGTTTTGAAGTAATTTCAGTCTGCAATAGAATTCCTAATGCATATTTCGGGTTTAACCTGCGTACATCCGAAAGAGCTTCTTCAGGAACCAAAAAATCCACCTGAATCTGGTAAATCCGGGCAGATAAGCCCGAGAAAACTCCACCCCGCCTGAACTACCCTATCTGCTTGACTTTAGGTGATCTTTTCATGTCTTTTTGACCTGGGCTCATCTTGCTTCTCAGGTCTTTGGCTGGAAGTCCTTCCGGTAGGTTATCCGCATGACAAAATTCAATTTTTTTTTGACCTTGACTTTTTCCATAAAAACCCCTTTTAATTTTAGATTACCAATCCTGTTGTGGGCATTGGCAATAGCCAATTCTCCTAAAAAAATCAGGCCAGGAAAATCTTGTGCTCTAAAAAAATAACAGCATGGTGTAGTTGGAACCAGAAAAGAATAAAATATTACATTGTATTTATTTTTTGAAATAATATTTGATAAGATTCCTATTAAAAGTATTTAAAATTTATTTTTTGAAATGAAATGAGAAGCTTAAATCATGCACATAGGTTTCCTTGGGGTATTTTTTACCCAAGCAGGACGAAAATTGCACGATTTATGATTTGCTATACCCATAACCAACTTTATTTTGAAATGCTAAAGCATGAATTGTACAAAGATGCCTTCCTCAAATCGCATCAAATTTTAATTCTGGCTGATTGCAATTACAGGATTCTGGATGCCAATGAAACTGCTCTCCGGCAATTGGGATATACCCTTGATGATTTCTGTAACATGCATGTTCCCGACTTGTTCTTTCACGAGGATCAGGGGGAAAAATTCACCCGTGAAATTTGCATTAAGGATAATGTCATCAATTGGGAGTATCTATTGAAAACCAAAGAGTTAAATCCAATTACTGTCTTACTCAATGGAGACAAAATAAGTGATAGCGAGGATATCTATTTACTTAGTGCCCAAAACATGGGTGAAATAAGAAAAGAAACAACAGCCTCCATCAGGAAAAATGAACTTACGGCGACCAAATCCATGACTCAGCTCATCGTTCATGAAATAAAAAACCTATCCAATGGCATAGGCCTGGCGGTAAATGAACTTAAAGGTGGCCTGGATAAAGTTCCAGCCTACCTCTCTGAAAGCATTGATTACATAGAAGAAAACAACCTACGCCTGAGTAAAGTAATCAAATCTTTGCTGGAATTTGACAAAGGTTTCGACCTGAAGTTTGATTCATTGAATATCAATGAATTAATTCAGGAGGTAATCGAAGTCAACCGCAGTAAATTTAAACTCATGGGGATCCAGCTTAAAGTGAATTTGGCTACGAAGGATTTTTTATATCCCATCGACCGGGATAAATTGTTGATGGCACTTAATAATATCATCAACAATGCCATTGAATCCATACAAGACAGTGATGGAATCATCAGCATCAGTTCCAAATCAGCCAATCAGAAATCCATTGTGCGCATCGCAGATAATGGAATAGGAATGAGTGAAGATGAGTGCAGCAAGCTCTTCAAACCCTTTTATACCACCAAACCCAAGGGAAATGGTGTGGGTCTATACACGGCAAGGGAAATCCTTCTGGGTCACCAGATTGGCTTTCATCTTGAAAGTGAACAAAAAACGGGGAGTACTTTCACCTTATTTTTTGACCAAAAAAATCTGGAGTTGTCTGCACAAACGTAAAGGCACACATTTATGCCTTTTCTTCAAACCTTTTCAATTTTTGATACAGGGTCTTTCGGTCAATATTGAGCAGTTCAGCAGCTTTGGTTTTGTTAAACCCCACGTCAAACAACACCTTCCGGATATGCTTTGCCTCGGCCAGATGGGCCTGGGCTTTAAGATCCAGGGTGGGAAGTTGCTCCTCCCCTTGCAGGCCAATGGGAGGCTTGCTATCAGATAAAATATCCTGATCAAAAATTTGAAGTGCTGCCGGAAGGGCAGCACTGGAAATACTACCTCCATCTTCTGTCAACAAACATGCCCTGCGCAAAGTGTTTTTGAGTTCTCTGATATTTCCTGGCCAGTTGTAATTTTTAAACAGGCAGTTTACTTCTTCATCAATTCCACTAAAGGATTTATCCAGCTCTGAGCCTGTTTTTTCCATAAATTGACTCACCAATAGGGCCAGGTCCCCGGGTCTTTGTCTCAAAGGAGGTACTTTGAGGTTGAATTCATTGATCCTGTAATAAAGATCTTCTCTGAAAAGTCCCTCTTTTACTTTGTCGATAAGGTTTTCATTGGTGGCAACGATTATCCTGACATCTATTTCCTTTAACCTGACACTCCCCAGCTTCCTAACCTTCCGCTCCTGAATGGCCCGGAGCAGCATCACCTGAATGTCCGGGGAAAGGTTGGCAATTTCGTCGAGAAAAATGGTACCCCCTTCTGCCAATTCAAAGGCCCCTGTTTTATCTGAAATTGCACCGGTAAAGGCACCTTTTTCATGCCCGAAAAGTTCGCTTGCCCCTATCTCCCTGGAAAGGCTTCCGCAATCTATTGGGATAAAAGGACCTTTACTTCGTTTGCTGTTTTGGTGTAATAATTTGGCAATGGACTCCTTTCCAGTACCGGTTTCACCTTCAATTACAACCGAATAATCGGTAGGACCAACGAGTGAGAGTGATTTCATCAGCTCCTTTGACGTTTCGTCCTCTCCCATGATCAAATCCGGCTCCCGGGAAACAGGCTGATCATTATCAGGATAGTCCCTTCCCTTTGCTTTAGAACTCAGTGCCAAATTGATGGTATCCAGGAGTTCATCAGGTCGGAGGGGCTTTTCCAGGTATTGGTAGACTCCTTTCTTTACCAGGTCAATGGCAACCTGCAGGTTTACATATCCTGTAATAAAAATAACCACCACATCAGGGCTTATTTTTTTGATCTCAGGATAGATGGTGCTTCCATCAAAATCTCCCAGGCGATAATCACAAAGTACCACATCGAAATGCTGCTTCCGGATTCTTTGAAGCCCCTGCTTACCACTGATCGTTGCTTCTGTATCAAAACCTTTTTTTTCTAAATAAGCCGAAAGCAATTTGCAAACAGAAATTTCATCATCAATGATCAGGACTTTATACATGGTGTAACTGGTGTAGGTTTTAATGATAAATAGCCAAAGTGTTTGAGATGATCCGAGCTTAAAAATTACTCATTTCTTTTACAGGCAACTTATGAAACAATAGCCCGGAAGAGCCAAAAATACTTTAACTATAATAATCACAAATTTAAATATTTACTTATAATTTTCACAATATTTTTTCTACCAAATGATCAAAACATGGTTTAAAAGGAAATAAACTATATTTATTAAGCAAGAAAATGGACAAGACATTTAATTTTAAGTTGGATATGGGATTTTTGACATTTCAAAGCTGTTGCAGGATTAGGTAAAAAAGAAATGGTACCTTTGAAATTCCTAATGACCAATCCCACGGGAAATAGAAAATTGAATGACGATTATGGATTACCTAGCAAACCTGAATCCCCCACAAAAAGCAGCAGTAGAAAGAACAGAAGGGCCGGTCATGATCATTGCCGGTGCCGGTTCGGGTAAAACCAGGGTGTTGACCATCCGGATCGCCCACCTGATCCATGCCAGGCAGGTGGATCCCTTTCAGATTCTTTCCCTGACTTTTACCAATAAAGCGGCCAATGAAATGAAGCAACGCATTGAAAGGCTTATTGGACTGGAAGCCAGGAATACCTGGATGGGGACATTTCATTCGGTTTTTGCAAAAATACTTCGGGTGGAAGCCCATAAGCTGGGCTATCCAGGAAATTTCACCATTTATGATGCCGACGACAGTAAATCCCTTATTCGCTCCATCGTCAAGGAAATGCGACTCGATGACAAGGTTTACAAGGCCAATACGGTGCTGTCCAGAATTTCGGGAGCCAAGAATCGCCTGATCTCCTGGGAAACCTATATCAACGACCCCTTCATTCTTGCTGACGACGAAGCTGCCATGAAACCTAAGGTGGGGGAAATCTATAAAAATTACCAAAAAAGGCTTTTTCGATCATCTGCCATGGATTTTGATGATCTCCTTTTCAATACCAATGTGCTTTTCAGGGATCATCCTGATGTCCTGAATAAGTACCAGCAACGCTTCCGATATGTGATGGTGGATGAATTTCAGGATACCAATCTTTCCCAATACCTGATCACCAAAAAACTGGCTGCTGTGCACCAAAATATTTGTGTGGTGGGTGATGATGCCCAATCCATTTATGCCTTTCGGGGTGCAGATATTCAAAATATATTAAATTTTGAAAAAGATTATCCGGACCTTTTTGTGGTCAAACTGGAGCAAAACTACCGTTCCACCAAAAATATTGTAGAGACAGCCAATTCCATCATTGCCAAAAATAAGTCCCAACTGAAAAAAAACGTGTGGACCCAAAACGAAAACGGGGACCTGATCGAACTGATGAAAGCCTCATCAGACAATGAGGAGGGGAGAATGGTGGCCACCACCATATTTGAAGAAAAAAACAACAAAAAGCTTAATAACAGTGATTTTGCCATCCTGTACAGAACCAATTCCCAATCCAGATCCATGGAGGAAGCCCTTAGGAAATTGGGAATTGCCTACAGAATCATCGGAGGCCTCTCCTTTTACCAGAGAAGGGAAATCAAAGACCTGATGGGCTACTTCAGGTATGTGGTCAACCAGGAGGACGAAGAGGCTTTTAAACGCATCATCAATTATCCCAAAAGGGGAATTGGCAATACGAGTGTTGAAAAAATGATGGTGGCCGCTTATGAGCATGACATACCCTTGTGGGAAGTCATTACCAACAGCAAAAGCTTCCTGCCAGGCCGGGCTGCCAATGCCGTAGAAGACTTTTGTACGACTATCAGAAGTTTTAAAATAGAAACAGAAAGAAAAGATGCCTTTGAGGCCGCTACAAGCATCGCCAAACAATCCGGTCTGCTGAGGGAGTTGTACGAAGACAAAACCATAGAAGGGTTAAACCGCTATGAAAACGTACAGGAGCTGCTGAATGCCATCAAGGAATATGTAGACAATCCGGAGAATGAGGATAAATCATTGGGTGCTTTTTTGCAGGAAATCGCTTTGCTTACCGATGAAGACCAAAATAAGGACAACCAGGACACCGTGACCCTGATGACCATCCACTCCTCCAAGGGGCTGGAGTTTAAATATGTATTCGTAGTAGGCATGGAAGAAGATCTTTTTCCTTCTCAGATGATGATGCAGAGCAGGGAGGACCTGGAAGAAGAAAGGAGACTCTTTTATGTGGCTTCTACCCGCGCCATGGACAAGCTTTACCTGAGCTATGCCCTGACCCGTTACAGGTACGGCAGGTTATTGAATTGTGAGCCCAGCAGATTTTTGGAAGAAATTGATCCTTCATTTATTAAGGTGAACAAAAAACTGAGCTCCCAGCTGTCCGGCAGTTTCAGGGAAAGCGAAGGGAGCCGGGGTTTTGTGGGTATCAAAAAACCTGCTGTCAGGAACACTACTGCCAGGGTACACAGCCCAAGCCCGGACTTCAAACCATCCAATACCAATCATTTAGCAGCAGGTAATAAAGTAGAACATCCCAAATTCGGGTTTGGAAAAGTAACATCCATAGAGACCGAAGGTGTTAACAGAAAAGCACATATTCACTTCGACCATTTTGGAGATAAAACATTATTACTTAGCTTTGCAAAGCTTCGCATAGTAGATTAAATATTTTGATTGCGGATACCCAAAACATTTGAGACTGGCTAATACATATTTTTTAGTATATTGACAAAAGTTCAGGAAACTTAAATGCAGGTATCATGAGAGACAGTGAAAAGCCTAAAAGCAAAGTTATTTTGAAAGAATACGGAAAAAACATCCAGAAATTAGTGGATTACGTCAAAACGGTTACTGATCAGGATAAAAGGACGGAATATGCCTTTGCCCTGGTGGAGCTGATGAAACAACTCAATCCCCAGCTAAAAAGTGAAAGTGACCAGAAATTATGGGACGACATGTACATCATGTCTGACTTTGAACTGGAGGTCAATGGCCCCTTTCCCATGCCTCCCAAAGAACTTCTCGGCAAGAAACCCAAACCGGTAGGCTATCCTGAGGGTGAAGTGAAATTCAAACATTACGGCAGGAACATAGAAAAACTCATCGAAAAAGCAATCGAAATTGAGGATGATGAGGAGCAGGAAACAGCCCTGATCTATATCGGACAGCTGATGCGAAGTTTCCATTCCACCTGGAACAGGGAGAATTTTGATGATGCCATCATCTTGGATGATATCAAAACCCTTTCTAAGGGTAAGTTACATATCGACCTGGACAAGGTTAAAGAAAACGGACTTTTTGAAACCAGCATGAGAAGGGATTTCAAGAGCAATGTGACTGCCACCACCACATCCAATTCCAATAACAGCGGAGGGCGACGAAATTATAGTGGGGGAAAAAGAAGGAACAACAACCAAAACAGTAAAAAAAGAAGGAATTAATGGCGTCATTTCGGGTAAAAGGAGGCACCCAACTCAAGGGTGAGATCACTCCTCAGGGGGCAAAAAATGAAGCCCTGCAAATACTTTGTGCAGTATTGCTTACTTCCGAGGAGGTCATCATCCACAAAATTCCCAATATTCGGGATGTAAATAAGCTGATTGAGCTACTTTCTGCGATAGGAGTGGATGTGGAGAAAAAAGGACCCGAAAGTTATTCCTTCCGGGCAAAAAACATCAAGCTTTCCTACCTGGAAACCAGCGAATACCTGGAAAAAGCTTCAGGTCTGAGGGGATCGGTTATGCTTTTAGGTCCGCTCCTCAGCAGGTTTGGTAAGGGAAGGATTTCCAAACCTGGGGGGGATAAAATCGGTAGGCGGAGAATGGACACCCATTTTACCGGCTTTCAAAAACTGGGAGCAAAGTTTCATTACGATTCCAAAAAGGGCATTTACAAAATTGATGGCAGTCAGCTGAAAGGAACCTATATGCTCCTGGATGAAGCTTCTGTTACAGGCACCGCCAATATCATCATGGCTGCAGCGATGGCCAAAGGGAAGACCACCATTTACAACGCAGCCTGTGAGCCTTATATACAGCAACTCTGCCTGATGATCAACAGCATGGGAGGCAAAATCAAAGGCATCGGGTCAAACCTCCTGGATATAGAAGGTGTGGAAAGCTTGAAAGGCACCACCCACACCCTTCTTCCGGACATGATAGAAATAGGCTCATTTATCGGACTAGCAGCCATGACCCAATCCGAAATCACCATTAAGGATGCCAGGGTAGATAAACTTGGCCTGATTCCGGAAACTTTTCAACGCCTGGGAATAAAACTTGAAATCAAAGGAGATGATATCTTTATCCCCGCCAGTAAACATTACGAAATAGAGAACTTCATAGACGGTTCCATTCTGACCATTTCTGATGCCATATGGCCTGGATTCACTCCGGATTTGCTCAGCATTGTGTTGGTAGTGGCTACTCAGGCCAAAGGAACCGTATTGGTGCACCAAAAAATGTTTGAAAGCAGGCTGTTCTTTGTGGACAAATTGATTGACATGGGTGCCCAGATCATTTTATGTGACCCACACAGGGCAACGGTGATTGGATTGGACAGGAAATATGCCCTCAAGGGTATCAGAATGACCTCTCCGGACATCAGAGCGGGCGTGGCCCTTTTGATCGCCGCCTTGTCTGCTGATGGGACCTCCATTATAGATAATGTGGAGCAAATAGACCGTGGCTACCAGTATATTGACCAAAGGCTCAATAACCTGGGAGCAGATATTGTCAGATTTGATTAAATCCCCTAAAACCTGAAACAAGGTATAATCGTGCTCCGCTTATTCCTCTCTTTGGGATCTCCATAAAGGAAAGAATACCGTATCGAAACTTCGTGTGCACCTGCTGAACTCCCCAAAGTGAGTTTGGAAGAGGTGAAATCATAGCTGTACCCGATGTCTATGCCGTTGTTGAGCACCAGTCCAAGCAAGCCAACAATGGATTCATTATTGGGAAGTTGGTATTTGACCGGAAACCCCCTGTACCAAATCCCCAATATGAGGGGTTCGATAAAAAGCTGGGCCCCGAGATCAAGTTGATTAAAAGGATCCTGGTGTTTGTAGTTAAATGCAAAGAATGCGGACCTTTCCTGCCTGGTATTGCTGTAGTAATTATTGATCATCCCTTCCCCCAAATTAAACTTGATACCCCCATGCGTGGAAAGTTTCATGGGAAGCTTGCTGATATTCCCATCTATAAAAGAGGTATTGGGTTCTGATAAGTGATGCCCCGAAATTCCAAACCAAAACATTTGGGTATGGAAAAGCATACCGAAATTATAATCCAGGAAATTGTGTTTATAATCGTGCACAAACAACTCTCCGCTAAAATCATCAATATACCCCCGTTCAATATCCAGTTGAGAGCCAAATATCAAATCCCCAAAATAGGCATCCCTGGCAATAAAACTAGCCTGACCCCCAAATCTCAAATAGGTGTCAACACCCAAATGAAGCTTGTAAGAATAAGCTAACCCTACCTCATTGGTGCTCAATCTGGATTGACTTTCCCGGGTTGAATTGAGAATCAGCCCAATACCGGAATTGATATCAAACATGTAGTGATCAATATAGGCCGAATAGGAAACGAAGGAGTGATCCAAACCCGGCCATTGATTCCTGTAATTGGCCCCTATCCGGGTGAGCTCGGTTGATCCTGTAAAGGCAGGGTTCAAATAGAGGGGCGCTGCATAGAATTGGGAATATTGTACATCCTGTCCCCAGGAAAGTCCCCAAGCCATTAAAAAGACAATAAAAACTCCAAACTTTTTCATTTCTGCCAAATATTTAGTTGATTAAAAAATATATTTCCCCTTAGTAAATCAGCGTAAACACACCTGTTTTAGTCCCTGCCTCTCCATCTACAGAAACATAATTGATTTTATACACATAATTTCCGTTGGGGCTCATCTTGCCATTCAATCTTCCGTCCCAGCCTGAATCTTCCTGACTAAAGGAAGAGTACACCAATTCTCCCCACTTATTGAAAATATGCATTTCAAAATCTGTTATGCCCCTTAGCTTGGGTAAAAAGCGATCATTCAACCCATCGTCATTGGGTGAAAAGGCATTCGGAATCAGTATCCTGTAGGAGGCCACCACTTCCACTGTGCGGCTGGTTTCCGAAACACAACCCAGTACATCAAAAGTGGTTAAACTTATGGTGTAGGTGCCGGGTTTGGAATAGCTATGGATGGGATGTTGGTCATTGCTCTTACTGCCATCCCCGAAATCCCATTCCCAGGTAAATACATTTCCCAGGGTTTGGTCTCTGAATTGGACCGGATCATTGACAAGGATTTCACCTTCCACCCCGGTAGATATTACCGTATATAAGAACTCAGCCTCAGAAAAAGCCAGGGGCATGGTCACCACCTCAGCCACTTCAATGCTGCATCCGCTTTCATCGGTAACCCGCACCTCCACAACACCATCCTCGAAAAACTGGGTTTCCATTACATTCTGGTCTCCGGTATTCCACGAAATTTGGTAGGCTTCGCCGGTTCCTCCGTTAATTTCAATCCAGGCCTCGCCTGTTAGCACTTTAAGCTCACAATCCACATCAAACCTGGTGAATAGTTCCACCTCCAGGGGAGCCGGCTCCTCTATTACAATGGTGTTCACCTGAGTACAATTGTTGTCATCGGTCACAAGGACAGTGTAACTACCTGCTTGAAGGCCATTTCTGTTTTGCGTACCCAGCTCCGGAGCATCACTCCAGGTAATCCTGTAGGGCTGAACCCCTCCGGTGATTTCCAAATTGATGAATCCATTTTCATCGCCATGGCAGGCAAGCATTTCTGTCTGTGATATGGTCACATCAAGAAGTTCGGGTTCAGCCACCGTATAGGTACCCCCTGTAGAACAGCCCATCCTATCGGTAACCATCACAGAATAGGAACCCGGCTCCAGGTTACGGATATCCTTGCTCGTCGCCCCATTGGACCAGGCAAAAGTATAAGGAGCGGTTCCTCCACTTACTTCAAGAAAAATACTCCCATTACCATTGCCCTGGCAGTCTACATCTGTTATGGTTTCATATACATTCAGGATTTCCGGTTCACGGACCTGATAGGCAGCCGATGTGACACAGCCTGCCTCATCGGTGATGGTGGCAGTATAGATGCCTGGTCCTAGACCCGATATTGACAGTTGGTCCTCCACCCCATTGCTCCAGGCGATCTGGAATGGGCTGGAGTCTGGCTGAATGCGGATGCTAATGCTTCCATCCCTGGCACCAAAACAGGATACACCCTGTATGTCTTCCAGACTGACATGCAGGTCCCTTGACCGGATGATTTCTACATCCCTTCTCACCACACAACCTTTTGCATCCGTCACATCCACGCTATAGGTGCCGGGGTTCAGGTTCTCAATGGTGGAAGTGGTCGCTCCATTGGACCACAAAAATGAATAAGGTGCCATCCCTCCGCTAACCGTCACGCTGGCTTCTCCCCTTTCATTGACGCTGCAAACACCCAGTTTACCAGAAATGGACACATCCATCGGAGAAGAAGGCGGAGGCACCTCAAAAGCCTGAATTACGGTACAGCCCATGGCATCAGTAACAGTCACCTCGTAATTTCCAGGTGCCATGTCATACAGGTCTTTTGCGGTAGCTCCATGAGACCATGCGTACTGGTAAGGAGCAGTACCCCCGCTTACCTCCAGATTTAAGGTTACCACATCCTCCACAAAACACAGTTCGAAAGTTCCGCTACCAGACACGGTCAATGCTTCCTCAGGCTCTTGGACCTGAAAAGTATAGCTATCAAAACAAGATTGCCCATCCAATACGAAAGCGGTATATTGTCCTGCCCGCAATCCTGATATGGCTGTCCCCGTCATGCCATTGCTCCATTGAACACGTGGCTCACCGGTACCCCCGGTAATTTCCAGGTCTATGGCACCGTCTGCACCCATTTTACAGGAAACATCAGTTATGGTGGCTGCTACCCCTACCGGCTCTGGCTCTTCTATCACAATACTATCTGTCCACAAACAGCCCTTTGCATCCCTTACCTGCACCTGATATGCTCCCCCACTTTTGTTGGAAATAGAACTGGTAATTTCCCCTGAAGACCAATTAAAACTGTATGGGGCAGTCCCCCCTGAAACCACCAGGTTGATACCGCCTCTCTCCTCCCCGGCGCAACGCACATCCGTTACCAAAGGAACCACCGATAAGGGAGCTGAAGGTTCTGATACTTCGTATTCCCTTTGAATAGTGCAACCATTGGCATCCTCGATCAAGGCCAGGTACCTGCCTGCCTCCAAATTTTGTATGGACAGTCCGCTTCCTATTTCCAGACCAGTAGCAAGGGATTCCCACCTGACAGCATAAGAACCGTTTCCGCCACTTATATCCAGCCGAATCTCCCCGTCATTGCCCCCAAAACAACTAACAGCTTGTACATCTGCCTGCACCAGCAAAGCATCCGGCTGGACGACCAATACCTGATCCCTAATCTTACAACCATTGCTATCAGTGACTATAATTTCATAATTCCCTGGCGCCATACCTGTTCTTTCAGAAAGGGTATTGCCGTCTGACCAGCGGTATTGATAAGGGGCTGTACCACCTTCCACCCGCAAATTAACTGCTCCGTCATTCGCAGTATAACAGCTTACATCCTGTACATCTGCATCCAGCTGCAGCGGTAAAGGCTCTTCCACAACTACCTCCTGAGGAGCAGAGGTACAGCCATTGGCATCCATTACCATTACCTGATAGGTATTGGCAGCTAACCCATTGACCACCATGCCCGGGTATTGGATTCCGTTGATCACCAAACGGTAATCCGGGTTTCCGCCGGAACCTGTGGCCGTAATTTGGCCATTCTGCGAACCGGTACAGCTTACATTTTCCACAGCAAAAGTAAATTCCACTGGCTCAGGTTCCACCAATACATATTCCTGGGTCAGGAGGCAGTTATTTTCATCCCTTACCTCCACCCGGTAACTTCCGGCACCAAGCCCTGAAATATGCCTCCCGGTGCCCAGCTCTTCATCAGCTGCATTCAACCACCTGTAGGTGAAACTTCCTGTCCCACCGGAAGCCAGCACGCTGATGGAACCATCTTCCCCTCCAAAACAGCTGACATCCATTGCATTTTCGGTGAAAAGGTTTAAAGGATCCGGCGATGCGATGCTAATATCTTCCTGCCAGCTACAGCCTGCATCATCTACCACCTCAAATGTGTATACTCCGGTAGCCACTCCGGAAAAAGTAAGGTCTCCGGCAAGTGCCAGTGTCCTTTCTTCCCCGTTAAAGTTAATCCTGTATGGGGCAGTTCCGCCACTCAGGTTCAGACTGACCGTTGCCTCGTCTCCATGACAGGCCAAGTCCTCAGGAAAAATGACCTGCCCTTGCAAGGGAGCTGCAGGTTGTCCTACAGTTATTGAAATGTCTTCAGACCGGCAGCTGCCATTCATGGCAAACGCGGTGTAGGTTCCGGCAGTTAATCCACTGATGTCGGTTCCGGATACTTCCACTCCATTAAAAAATATCCTGTAGCCTGATCCGGTACCCCCCGAAACCAAAAACTCCACTCCACCATCACTGCCTCCAAAACAAGAAACAGCTTCACTGACGGCGTCCAGTTCCACAGCAGCAGGTGCCTCAATTTGCACCGTATCGGTCAGGTCACCACAAGCCCCATCTGCAATGGCATACCGGTAATAGCCCGGTGCTACATCCAGCAGCAGGGTCTCGTCTTCAAGGGAAGGCGAGGGTGCAAAGTCTATCCCGTCCGTAGAATAGAACCAGGAAATGCGATATGGCTTCAACCCACCGGTAATTTGAAGGTCTATGGTAGTAGTTCCTCCAAAGCAGCTTATGGCCGGTGCCGTGACGGCTGCCTGCAAGGGCAGGGGTTGCTGCAAGGTTTTGGATGGAATATCCAGTATACAACCATTGGCATCCGTTACCTCAAAATCGTAGGTCACATCGGCCATTAGTCCTCCAATATGGAGTACTTCATCTTCAGTTGTTGCATAGGTATTCCCATTCACCACCACGGTATAGGGTGCAGTTCCTCCTTCCAGAACCAAAGACAGGCTGCCGTCTGCAGCTTCATAGCAACTCAAATCCTGCCAGGAAAAGTCCTTTAATGCTAAAGGAGCCGCCGGTTGTTCTACGGTGATAAATACTTCTTCGGAAACACAACCGCTGATGTTGTCCTGCGCATAAACTGAATAGGTCCCGGCCTGAGCCATAAAGCTGTCCCCAAATACCTGGCTTCCGTTGACAAAAAAAGTAAAGCTATCCTTTCCTGGCGAACTGGCTGAAAGGATAACCTGTGCCGTCCCTCCATAACAGGAAATCGCTTCAGCAGAAAAGTTGATATCAATCTCGTTTGCGTCCTCAATGGTAACTTCCTCTGAGAGCAACAAACAGGAAGAGGCATCCGTCACAGTATACCGGTACTCGCCGGCTTGTATACCGGTGAGGTTACGGTCGGTTTCCGGAAGGATTTGCCAGGAACCGGCAGAAGGCTCAAACTTTTCCCAGGTATATACATAGGGCAGGGTCCCTCCTTCCACTGTAAGTTCCAGGTAGGTAGTGCCCCCGGCACAAAGGACCAACCCTGCTTCTAAATCTGCAGTCAAAAGGTCCGGTTGGGTAATGGTAATGGTTTCTGAAATGGTACAATTATCATTGTCATCCCAAACTTCCAATGTGTAGGTTCCTGATAAAAGGCCTGAATAGTCATAGGTTTCATTGGCCTCTAATCCCACCAATGGAATCCCGGTTCCTCCATCCGGAGTAAGCACTGCCCGGTAATTGGGTCTTCCCCCATTTATTACAAAGCTCAGGGATCCTGAAGGATCTCCATAACAAGTGACTGGAATCACCTCCAGTTGCTCGATGGCGAGCGGGCTATCGGGTTCAGTGATTTCAATTACCTGTGGTTCGGATTGGCAACCCCTATTGTCCTGCAGCCAAACCTGATAAAAACCAGGATTCAGATTGAAAAATGAGGTTTGACTTCCCTGGCTCACCCCGTTGATCCAAACAGAGAAGGTCCTGCCAGCCTGCACCGAAGGGGATAAAATTTCCAAGCTGCCATCGGAAGCTCCAAAACAAGAAATATCCTGCTGGCTGCTGGTAAAGGTCGGAAGTGTGACAGCCTCAACTGTAAAATCTCCTTCCAGCAACGGACAGGATGAATCCTCCAACTGCCAGGAATAATTACCGGGTTCCAAATCTTCGAAGGTATAGGTACCGGAAATTTCATCATCATGGCTCATGAGGTAGCCATTGGAGCCGCTCACCGACAACCTTTTTCCGGGATTTCCTCCACTAAACGTAATGGTAAACAAACCCAAATCACCGTTGCAAACGGGTTGATCCAAATCAGTATCATGAATGATGGGCTCAGGGGAGGTGATGACATAATCAGGGGAAGTAACGGTGCATCCTCCGGAATAGACTATTTCCATAAAATAAGTCCCTGCTATCAGATTCCCCAGGTTACTGTCCGCCACAGGACTTTTTCCACCCACAGCCGTTTCCCTATACCATTGTACCGTATAAGCGCCTGTGCCTCCGGTAACGCTATAGGTAATGGCTCCATCATCTTCTCCAAAGCAGGAGACATGTGCGCTTACCTCCGCATCAAAAACAGGAGGGTCGGGTTCATCTATGGTAATGACATCAAAATCCTGACAACCTGAAGCATCATCTACCCTAACATCATAATCCCCTGCTGGTAAACCTGCTAAAATTGATCCTGAAGCTTCTTCCCAAACTCCACCATTGAGCACATAAAAGGTATAGCCGGGCACTCCTCCGGAGGCAGACAGAAAAATAATCCCGCTTTCTCCTGGACAAACCGCATCCTGGGAATTGGTTACCAATTGTAAGGGGCTACTGGGGCCTGGTACATTAACCGTGGTCGTGACGGTACAATTCGCCCCCGTACTGTATTCTATCCGGTAATACCCGGGACTCAGTCCGGAGACTTCATCCTGATCCTCTGCCACTACTGTCTCCGTAGACAATTCCACCCACCTGCTGCTGGCCGTCAGAGGGTCCCCACCAGTAAAAGATACGGATACCCTTCCGTCATCCAACCCACAACTTGGAGCCATTACCTCATCCACCTCAATTTGAAGGGCTTCAGGTTGGTCAATTTGTATGTTATCTAATCTAAAACTACAGCCATTGGCATCCCTCACAGTTACTCCATAGGTCCCTTCCCCCAGATTTGTCGGGTTTTGATTGATAAATCCATGGTCCCAATCAAAAAAATATACACCTGATCCCCCTGTTACTTCCAGGCTGATCTGACCGTCGTTCCTTCCGAAACAAGAAACATCCTGTCTGTCTATCAGATTCACCTGCAGGGGATCAGGAGCTACCAGATCCACCTCCAGGGTAGCTACACAAGTATTGGCATCCTGAACCAATGCCCTGTAAGTCCCCGATCCGATCCCTGAAAGGGTCAAGGATGATCCGGGAATGGCTACAAAGACACCGGGAGAAACAGCTTTTTCCCAACTTATCTGATAGCTGGGCTTACCTCCACCTACCTGTATTTCTATCCGTCCATCTTCCGAATCATGGCACTTTGGACTTACTTTATTCAATAAATTAACAGCAACAGCAGATGAAGGCTCACTGATCAGGATATCAGTCAATTGTTTCCAACACCCATTTTCATCGGTAACCCTTACCTGATACAGACCGGCTGCAAGAGAAGAAGGGTTTTGCTGGTCAGATGTAAAACCATTCGGGCCCTCCCAGGCAAAGGTATAATTGCCTGTTCCTCCTTCCACGGCAATGCCAATCGCTCCTGTACTTTCTCCATAACATAAAACATCTACAGGTTCTCCATCCAGGCTTAATTCCAGCTCAGGGGTTTCTGGAATTATAAAGGTCTCCTGAACCTCGCAACCAGCCTGATTCAGGTCTGTCACCTTTAAAAGATATTCTCCCGGGGACCTGTTGGTTAAATTTTCATCTGTAGCAATGACAGTGGCCGGATCGGATGCCAGGAACCATTCGAAACCCAGGCTCCCGGAACCTCCACTGATATCCAGATGTATGCTCCCATTTCCCTGTCCATAACAGGAGGCTGCCTGTATGTCTATATCAGCTATCACAATGGCCGGAGGTGCCAGAATATCAAAGTTGATGTTCGGAACGGTACATCCATTGGCATCTGTTACCACTATAAAATTATCTGTAGCCGCAGCCAAACCTGTAAGCTCTATCGGACTGCTTGATGTTGATTGCTGGGCTCCTCCGTTTAAGGCATAGGTGTAGGGGGCGGTGCCTCCGGTAACGGTAAAGCTTATCGCCCCATCTGCACTGCCAAAGCAACTTACATCAGTGACCAGGGGATCACCTACCTGTAATGGATCCGGCTCATCTACCACAAAATCTCTGGAAATGGCACAATCATTCTCATCCCTAAGGTTCAACCGGTAAGTTCCACCTGAAAGGTTGTCCAATGAAAGTCCGGACGCTCCAACCAATTCCTGAAAAGACCCGCTGATTTCCTTTTCCCATTGGTAAGTGAGGTTTCCCGTGCCTCCGCTTGCCGTAATTCCTGAAATCGCCCCGTTTTCCGCACCGGTACAGCTTACCGGTGTGATGGTCAGATTGTCTTCATTGATAATCAACTCATCGGGAGCATCAACGGTAACAAAAGTAGTCACATTACATACCGATGAATAAGCCACTTGTACTTCATGTTGGCCTGCCGCAAGTCCTTCAAAAAGCAAGTCAGTGCCCGTTTGTACCTCCCCGTTTACTGTTACTGTATAGGTGGTGGAGGCATCAAAAATCTGCACCCGTATACTGCCGTCAGCAGCCCCGAAACAGGTTGGCTCAGCAGGGGTATAGCTGATGTCCGGTGCATCGGGAACAGGCACGTCAATGCTAAAGGTGCGCTCACAGCCTTCCTCGTCCTGTACAGTCACCACATTGGTTCCAGCCGGAAGCTGCGTGGCCTCAGGGCCTGTCTCTCCGTTGCTCCATTCAATGCTGTAATTTCCCCAGCCCCCCTGAATATCAGAAACCCTGGCTGAACCATCATTGGATCCCACACAGGTCAATCCCGAGAGCAGGGTGATATCCCCGGAGATTGCCTCTGCCGGCCCATCAACGGTAACATCCAGATCAATGTAACAGCCTCCACTGTCCATAACCCTGACCGAATAGTCTCCGGGAGAGAGTCCGGTAGCGGTTCTGCTGGTCTGTCCATCACTCCACAAGTAAGTATACCCACCCCAGCCTCCAGATCGGTTGACGGTAGCGGTACCATCACTTGCCCCAAAACATATTTCAGGAGTACTACTCAGGCTGGCAGTTAGGGCCGCGGGGGGAGCTTCAATCTCTACGGTATAGGTCAGGGTACATTCCGGATAATTATCCCCGCCGTGTCGTACAATCACTGTATGTTCCCCGACCGAAAGTCCTGTAAAATCAGCCTCTCCGGAAAAAGCACCGATGGAAACCTCCTCCCCTGTGACCACCAGGTTGTTTGCGGGGTCCAGAATGTCAACTGTTATTTCATCAGGAGGATAGGCAAACCCCATAAACAGCCTCTCTGCTTCCAGGTGAATGACCCCATCCGAATCGCCAAAACAGCTGATAGGTGAAGTAGAAAGCTCCATCTCCAGAAGCTGTTCGTTGGCTATGTTAAAAACCAACTCCTCCGGGCAATCCTCCAACCTGAAATCATCAATAACTTCCAATACGTAATCACCTGCTTCGAGCTCATCATACCTGACCTGACCTGCAGGAGCTGTCAGCCATCCTGTGGCATAGCTACCATTGGCTCTTCTGATCCTGAAAGCTACCTCTCCTGAAAAATCAGCAGCATCAAAAGTCACTCCGCCATTGGCCTCACATGTTTCTGGAAAAGTACCTGCACCCGTTGCAGGTGCCAGGGTCAATGGCTCAACCTCATCTATTTCTACGGTGGTCAATTCCTTACAACCGGTAGCGTCAATCACTTCAACCAAATAGCTCCCCGCCGGAACTCCGTTCATATCGAGGGTTCTTCCATTAAGAACGGTGGTCAAAACAAGCGCATCACTTTCATCAAAAAAATTGATGGTGAAAGGAGCAATTCCATTCTCAATGGTACCATATACCTGACCGAATGTTTCTCCTTCGCATTCCTGATTTTCTTCGTAGAGAATATTTAAAATGAAATTGGTGCTTCCGGAGAAATTAATGGTTTCGGAATAGGTATTTCCCTCACTGTCAGTCACAGTCAGGTTATAATCCCCACCCTGCGCCTGTTCAATCGTGCTCATGTCACTTTCACCCAGATCTGCATCTGTTTGAACAATGTTTCCATCAAAACTCCACACGTAGGTGTAAGGGGCCACTCCGTTTCTGACACGAATAGATGCCATTTTTTCGCATTCAGAAAAAACAAAGACATCCCGGATAATCGGCGCAGACCACGCTTCTTTCACACCCGATAACCAGAAAAGGGCAATCAACATGCAAATTAAGCTATTTCGATAGTGGTTTAACATAGGATATGGTGAGGATTTCTATTGCGAATGCCCGCCGGCCAAGATCGATCTACGCATCAATAGCAGGCAAACCAACTCGTCAGATAAACTCATTTATTTTGATCCCTATTTATTGTATTATGACCTAAATTAAAGGTATTTTATTTTTTGATATTAAGTAATATACACTTTACATATATTAAATTATATATTATAAAATATAATTACTTTAAGTAATAAATAGAATTATCTGGTATTTACAAAGGAGTTGGAGAAAAAATAAAAACCCTGATTCTCAAGATTTTCAATGCCTTATAAACTTTACAAAAAGTTTTAAAATAGATTTTATAAAAAAGTACAAAAAGCTTTATAAGAAATTCAAAAAGAAGCCGTTAAAGATATACTAAAAGGTTAATCAAAAATTACTATTGTGCTTCAATTTCCTTTAAAAAATCCTGGTACCAGGACGCACCATACTTTCTTACCAAAGCATCTTTTAAAAATTTGTATAAGGGGACTCCCAGAGATCTTCCCAAATGGCAGGCTGGATCACAAATCTGCCACCTGTCATAATTCAGGGCATCATACTCATCGTATTTTGTAACTCTAATGGGGTATAAGTGGCAGCTTATGGGTTTTTTAAAATCCGTTTTACCTGCATTATAAGCCTGCTCTATACCGCATTTCAATATCCCCTTCTCATCTTTGATGGCATAGGCACAGGCCCCATTCTTACCAATAGTAGTTGTCCCTTTTTCGTTTTCCTGATCGATTACCCAGGTTCCCTTTTGGCTTACTGCAGCCCTCCCTTCATGCGAAATAAATGGTGCGATGGAGGAATATTCTTTTTCCAGAATTCCGGTCTCTTCATCGGTCAGGGGAGCACCTGCATCCCCTTCCACACAGCAGGCCCCCTTACATTTTTCCAGGTCGCAAACGAAGAAATGATCCTTAATATCATCACTGATTACTGCTTTACCGACTACTATCATTACTTTTTTTTGCAAAGTTAGTTTTTTATTTCATCCCTCACAAAAACGACCTGTTCCCTAAAAGGAAAATCAGGTCAAAACACAAAAAATGCCGCCCCCGAAAGGAGACGGCATAACCCAGCACTATGAAGAAAAGCTTGTAAAAGCCTTACAATAAATAAACCAGCGAGACTTGAGATTGTTTTGAATTAATCAAAATTTATACTCATAGCCCAAGGTGATCAACCTGGGTAAGCCCACCCTGATGCCTTGAGGCCTTCTGCTTGCTATGTACCTTTCGTTCGCCAAATTCTTTACTGAAATGTTAAATCGGCTGTTCCATTGGCTGACCTGATAGGCCAACATGCCATCCAAAACAACATAGGAAGCAATTTTTCCCGATCTTCCATTGGCTGAGGGTTCGATTGAATTGACCTCATCAGTAAATTGGTTACCAACATAATTACCTCCCAACCTGAACAATAACCCCTCGTTGGTTTCAAAAGTCAAGGCAGAATTGATCATCCACTCCGGGGCATAGGGGGTTCTGTTTCCCTTAATGTTCGATTCTCCCTTAAACCTGTCTTCAGAAAAAATGGCGTTTACATAGGCCAGATTTAAATCGTAGTTCAATTTAGTCCTCTTTAGACTGAACAACCGGCTTAAATCGACCAAAAAAGCAGATTCAACTCCCTGGTGAAGGGTAGCTCCCCCATTGACTACACCAAAGCCCATTCCTCCCGAGGATTCTGATACTGGAATGATTTGATTGCTAAAATCCATTCTGAAACCGGTCATTTCCAAATACATCCAGCTGGAAGGTTCAGCCCTAAAACCAAGCTCAAAATTCCAACTTTTCTCTGCTTCCAGGTCCAATACATCTCCTGTTGAAGTTATCGCATCCTTTGTTCTGGGAGGGGCGTAACCCTTGTGTATACCCCCATAAACGTTAATGTGCTGTAATGGTCTGTAGTTAAACCCTAATCCCGGAATTACCTCCATGATATTATTTTGAGCCAACAAGGAAGTATCCCTTATTCCAATTTCGGGGAAATTTCTCCTAAAAATATCCCTGGCATAATTAAAGCTTTCCATTCTCAAACCGGCACTCAGTTCAAATTTTTCGGTCAGGTTGATTTTATTTTGGGCATATGCGCTAAAGGCATGGCCCGTGCGGACTTCATCTTCCACCAGATCACCGCTTTTGACGCCTGCTTTGGTGCCATTGATCCTTTGCTCAAATGCCCTTTCATACAGAATTCTGGCTCCAAATATTAAGTCATTTTCCAGGTCAAACAAGTCATGAGCCACTTCCAGTCTCGGCTCAAAACCTACCACTTCAAATTCCCTGTTCCTGTTACCTGTTCCATCCCTCATAAAAATGGCTCCTCCGGGGATTGCCATGTCTCCCCACATCACTCCTGTCCAATCAGAGGGCGCCTGGTTGTCGTTATTGATAGAGAAATCCTGGCGATTCCAATTCCTGGTGGTTTTGTACCCATAAGCAATGCTTCTTAGTTTAATTTTTTCACTGATCCTGTATTGATGGCTAAAACTCAATGAATACCTGGACACCCCCAGGCGGTCATCAGGGGCAAGCCTGGTAAAGTCCATCCCTCCCTGATCATACATCACCTGGTTCAGTCCTATATAAGTGGAATTAGAGGACTCGTCATATACACCGACTTTCATTCCCAATTCGGATTTTGCGCCAGTATCAAACAAAAACTTAGCGTTCAAGTCGGTAATATCAAAGGAAGTAGGTCCGATATCGTCGGCCCGCTTCCTTAATAAATTCACCTGAACCCCTGTGTTTCCAAAAGTATTGCCATAATTCAATAAACCACTAAAGAATCCGCCCTGTCCTCCTTGTATCCGGATAGCACCTTCCTCTTCCAAAGGAGGGCTGGCCGTGATGTAATTTACCACTCCACCTATGGTTTGGGGGCCATACAGGATTTGTCCAGAGCCTATCAAGATCTCAATGCCTGCCATGCGGTCTATGGCAGGAGAATAATACATCTCTGGTTCTCCATAGGGTGCCAAAGCCACGGGCACACTGTCCTCCATCACCAACACAGAACGACTTCTATCCGGGTTCAATCCCCTGATCCCAATATTCACCCGCATACCCAATCCTTCTTCGTCTACCACATGAACTCCCGGAGACCTTCGCAATACTTCATTTCCACTAATCGGTTGAATCGTTCTGATTTCCTTTTCATCAATGTAGGAGACCGAACCCGGCACCCTGCTGAAAACCCTGTCTTTATTGGATATGACAGAGATTAGAGGCATTTCAACACCGATTTCTTCAAAAAACAGGTTTAATTCCTGTGCTTCCCCACCAGAAATGGCTATTTCCTTATAAATGGGCTTGAAACCAATGGCTGAGATTTTAAGCGTATAATCACCATTTTCCAAATCAAATATCTTAAAGCTGCCATCTACAGCTGTTAAAGTTCCTTTCACCGTCCCTATTACCTGAATGTTCGCATAAGGAATAGGTTCTCCTTCATCCGATTTTACCGTGCCTTGAATCACAATCTGTCGCCCATTTTCAGGGGTGGTTATTGAAAACCCATGAAGGCAGCTTACCACAGAAAAAATCATGGCCAGGAAGCACCTCCCGAAACCGGACATCCTATTGCTTGAAAGTAAGCGTATGCTGTTCATCTAAAAAACCGTTTATAGGCAGTTTTATTTGTTTTTATTTAGACTGTTTTTTAATAAGACAAATGTATGCCTTGTTTAAATTCAATCCGAATAAAGCAGAAGCCAATCCCTATTGTAAAATCAAAACATAATTATTTTTCAATAGTAATAATCTATCAAATAATAAAAGCAGCGGAATTTGGGATTAATGGCCATATTTCATTTATTTTTGCACCGTGCAGGCTGGTTTGTCGCTGTTCCTTACCAGATAAGGAAAAGAGGAAAGTCCGGGCAACATAGAGCACCATACTTCCTAACGGGAAGGTATCCTGCCAAAACCAGGATAACAGCTAGTGCCACAGAAAATATACCGTCTCTTTTTCGGCATATGCCGGCTTAGGGATAAGGGTGAAATGGTGGGGTAAGAGCCCACCGGGTAACGGGTGACCGGTACCGCATGGCAAACCTTATGGGTTGAAAGACCAAATAGGCTTCGGTCCAAGGGCTGCTCGTCCAATCCCGGTATCCGGGAAACCGAAGTGGGTAGGTCGTTAGATCTTTTCTGTGAAGGAAAGACCAGATAAATGGCAAACGCTTCGAAAGAAGACACAGAACCCGGCTTACAGGCCTGCACATTTTATTATTTACAAAAAAACGGAAAGCCAGTAAAACATGCCCAAAATATTGATAATTGACGATGAAAAAGTCATCAGGTCCACCCTAAAAGAAATTCTTGAATATGAAAAATATGAGATTTTCGAAGCCCAGGATGGGGAGAAAGGTTTCGACATGATCAAAAACGAGGAATTTGACCTTGTCCTTTGTGATATCAAGATGCCAAAAATGGATGGAATTGAGGTGTTGACAAAGGCAGGCGAACTTGCCAGGCAGCCTCAATTCATCATGATATCGGCTCACGGTTCTATCGAAACGGCTGTTGAAGCCACCAAAAAGGGGGCCTTTGATTTTATCCCTAAACCCCCCGACCTGAATCGCCTTTTACTGACGGTAAGAAACGCATTGGATAAAAAGAACCTGGTGCAGGAAACCAAGGTCCTGAAAAAGAAACTGTCCAAAAAACTGGATATGGTAGGTAATTCTGAAGCCATTAACATGGTAAAGGATACGATCGAAAAGGTTGCTCCTACAG
Organism: Cyclobacterium sp. SYSU L10401; assembly: GCF_010993705.1. Lineage (GTDB taxonomy): Bacteria > Bacteroidota > Bacteroidia > Cytophagales > Cyclobacteriaceae > Cyclobacterium. The sequence goes on from NZ_WOFO01000005.1 coordinate 310,260, forward strand.
ATGCCAGGGTGCTGATCACCGGGCCAAACGGGACTGGAAAAGAGCTTGTGGCCCATTGGGTTCATGAAAAGAGCAACCGGGCAGCTGCGCCGTTTATTGCCGTAAACTGTGCTGCCATCCCCTCCGAATTGATCGAAAGTGAGCTTTTTGGTCATGAAAAAGGTGCCTTTACCTCTGCCATGAAGCAGCGCCAGGGTAAGTTTGAACAAGCCAATGGGGGAACCATTTTTCTGGATGAAATCGGAGACATGAGCCTTTCCGCCCAGGCAAAGGTATTAAGGGCCCTTCAGGAGCATAAGGTGAGCCGGGTAGGCGGTGACAAAGACATCAAAATAGACGTAAGGGTCCTGGCTGCTACCAACAAAGACCTGAAAAAGGAAATTGCTGAAGGGAATTTCAGGGAAGACCTTTACCACCGAATCAGCGTTATCTTGATCCAGGTACCACCCCTCAGGGACAGGAAAGAGGACATTCCGCTTCTGGTAGATAAATTTTTGGGTGACATCGCTGCAGAATATGGGACAGCCAAAAAGGAGATTGATCCCCAGGCCATCAATAAACTTCAGGACTTTCCCTGGACGGGAAACATTCGTGAACTAAGGAATGTTATCGAAAGACTGGTAATCCTTGGTGGGAAAAATATTTCCGCCGATGACATCAAAAAGTACGCCGATTACTAAACCCTATCGTATCATCCCCTCACTTCTACATCCGAAGTCTTGGCATAAGCCGGACACGGCTTGCTGGAAGCACAAGAAGACAATATCAAAATCGCACCTGCCACCAAAATTGTCATTATTGTTTTCATAGTCATAAGATATTACGCTCAAATATGTATAATTAGTATTTAAATACAAAATTAATTTATCATTAAATTACAACCCCTGATTTCGCTATTGTCCATCCTTCCCAATACAGAAAAACTTCCGTCAGGGTTTTTTCTTCCCAAATCCTGTGTTTCAATAAACGCACAGGAATGTACATTTGCCAGGTCTATGATGTTGATGACACCAGATCTGTCATTCACCATATGAAAAGGGTCGTAGGCATCTCGTATCAGTACCCGAAGACTTGGTGTTTCCCAGAACTTACCCTCTCCGGGTGAATAGGCCTGCGACATCAACTCCGTCATCCCGTACTCGGAATGAATGTTTTCCAAGTAGAATGCTTTTTTCAAAGTTTCGTGAACCTCTTCTCTGATCATCTCTCTTCGCCTTCCCTTCATCCCTCCTGTTTCCATAATGATCAAATGGCTACAATCCAACTGCCCGGATAGCTTCTCTGCAAGATCCAATAAGGCAAAAGTAACCCCTATCAACAAAACTTTCCTCCTCCCTGACTTAAGCAAGCTGATTTTTTCTAACAGGGCTTCATGCTCATTCAGGTAAAAGCCGGAATGCGCAGACCTGCTTTTGTCGATAAAAAAGGCAGCCATATCTACCAGGGAACTACCCTCTCTTTCCATATAGGAGGGCAATAAGGCAAGAACGTGAAAATCCTGCAGGGAACCATACACTGCTTCAAACAAGCGCTGCGCATGGGAAAGATAAAATTCCTTGGACCAAATATAATGCCTGCTTTGCTGCTGACCTGTGGTACCACTGCTGGAGTAATATTGATCAAACTGATCTTCAGGACCAGAAACTATTTTATCTGACTTGAAAAAAGAAATCGGAAGAAACGGGATATCTTCTATCCGGTTAACATTTTCAGGCTTAACCTGCCTGGCTTTGATATATTCCCGGTAGATTTTATTATTCCTGGATTGAAAACGGAACAGTTCAAGTGCTGTCGTCGTAAAATCCCCGATTTTACCTGAATTTATTTTTTCGCTAAAACTTTTAAAATAATTCATCGTTATTTTATGGTAAAACCTAAAATTTGATCATTTTTACAGCTAACTGATCCAAAGGTAAAATTACGGATTACCCATGAAGTTAAAAAATCATTATATCATCATCCTGCTCATCCTGTCCGTCTGGGGAGGCTGTATTTCTCCGCCCGATGATTTCCCCAGCATTCCGGATATCAGCTTCAACAACATGGAGTTTGTACAGGCCTCAGGAGCGGACTCGCTGATCCTCACCCTCAATTTCCGGGATGCAGAAGGGGATTTGGGGTTAAATGCCAGGGATTTATTTCCTCCTTTTAACGAACTTAACTATTTGACGGATGAACAAGGCAATTTCATTACCTACAGCAACAGGCCAGACGATGCCCCCAGTTTCAACAATAGAGATTGGGTCATTTTTCCGCTGATCAATAATGTAGAGATTGAGGATACCCTTTGGGTTTCAGAAAACGAAGATTACTACAATATTTTTGTCAAATTCTTTATAAAAAGGGGAGGTAATTATACCGAATTTAAATGGTCAGATCCACCTTACTTCACCACATTCAACGGCAGGTTTCCACGAATGCTTGAAGAAGAACGAACACGTGCCATTGAAGGGCAAATTCGTTACTCCATGCTTTCCCTGGGATGGAACAGTATTTTTCGAACAGATACCCTAAGGCTAGAACTGCAGGTACAGGATAGGGCGCTTAACAGAAGCAATGTAGTGACCACACCCGATTTTACACTTTCTCAGATAGAAAGGTAAGTTAAGTAGTATTGTCTCAATAAATTGCTGGAAATTTAGTCGGATTGGCCTCGTGCATGATGCTGTACACTTTTTCTACCACATCATCCACGCTGGGTTTTGAAAAATAATCCCCATCAGAAGAATAGGCAGGCCTGTGCTCTTTGGCAGAAAGGGTTACCGGCTGTGCATCAAGATGAAAATATGCTTTCTGGCCTTCAATTACCTGCTGCATCATGAAGGCGGATGCCCCACCCGGCACATCTTCATCTGCAAAGATCACCCGATTGGTCTTTTTTATTGAGGTGGAAATTACCTGATTTAGATCAAAAGGCACCAAGGTCTGAACATCAATTACCTCTACTGAAATACCAATTCCAGCCAATTCCTCTGCAGCACTTTGAACAATCCGGCACATGGCGCCATAAGTCACCACCGTAATATCCTCTCCCTCTCTGAGAATTTCCGGATGGCCTAAAGCTATCTTGAATTCCCCTATATTTGCAGGCATTTTTTCTTTTAACCGGTATCCATTTAAAACTTCAATCATGATGGCGGGCTCATCGGCCTCCAACAGCGTATTGTACATTCCTGCAGCCTGCGTCATGTTTCTGGGGACACAAAGCAATATCCCCCGAAGACTATTTAAAATCATTCCAATAGGAGAGCCTGAATGCCAGACACCTTCAAGGCGATGACCTCTGGTTCTGATGATCAGAGGTGCCTTTTGTCCTCCTTTGGTTCTGTAGTGCAAACAAGCCAGGTCGTCTGAGAGGGTCATCAAGGCATAAATCAGGTAATCCAGGTATTGGATCTCAGTAATGGGCCTTAAGCCTCTGAGTGCCGCACCGATGCCCTGCCCAATGATGCTTACTTCTCTGATTCCTGTATCTGTGACCCTCAGTTCCCCATGCCTGGCCTGCAGACCCGCAAAAGCCTGATTGACATCTCCGATTTTACCCACATCCTCCCCTATGGCAAATACCCTGGAGTCTCTGGTAAGCATCGCATCAAAACAGGCTTTCAAAACTTCACGACCATCCACCATCGGAGATGGATCTGTGTACTTTACGGAAACAGGAGCAATGGCAGCAGATCTTTCACTCGATTCACTATACTGGTGACTCGAGTATCGTTCCAGGTTCAATTGTTTTTGAGTACGATACCATTCCTGAAGTTTCGCTTTAATTTCCGGCGGCTCATTTCTAGCCAAAACCAATGCCTTTCTGACTGAACCGATAACATCCATCCGCACAGGATTAAGCATCTGCCGTAAATCCTGCGCCAGCTGACTCAATTCATTTTTACATGAGCTGTGGCTCGCCAATTCCCGGATCAACTGCACGGCTTCATCCAACTCTTTTTTAATCGTATAAGTAAATGCCTTCCAGGCTTTGTCCTTGCTCTCCTTTACCAGTTGTTTAGCGGCCTCATCAATTTGATCCAGCTCGTCCTTGCTGGCAATATCATGACTTAAAATATACTCCCTAAATTTTACCACACAATCATGCGCTGCCTCCCAGGCAAGCCGCTCCTTACTTTTATACCTTTCATGGGATCCGGAGGTGGAATGGCCCTGCGGCTGGGTCATTTCTGTGACATGAACCAATACCGGTACATGCTTTTCCCTGGCTAGTGTAGCCGCCTTTCGATAGGTGGCAACCAAAGACTCATAGTCCCATCCCCTGACGACAAAAATTTCATATCCTTTTTCTTTGTGATTTCTCCTGAATCCTTCCAGGGCAGCGGAAATACTGGCCTTGGTCACCTGAAAATCATTGGTGACTGAAATACCATAATCATCATCCCAAACTGAAATCACCATGGGTACCTGCAAAACTCCTCCGGCATTGAATGTTTCGAAGAACATCCCTTCAGCCGTGGAAGCATTTCCGATGGTACCCCAGGCTACTTCTCTACCTTTGTTGGAAAAAGTCTTCATACCATGCAGCTCTCGATTTTCCCTGTACAACTTGGAAGCATAAGCCAACCCTAATAATTTTGGCATTTGGGCTGCAGTGGGAGAAATATCTGCCGTGGAGTTTTTCATCTCCATCAGATTTTTCCAGGAACCATCCTCATTGAGGGACCTGGTAGCAAAGTGCCCATTCATCAAGCGGCCTCCGCTGGCAGGCTCTGCCTTCACATCCGTATGGGCGTAGAGCTGTGCAAAATACTCCTGTAATCCCAATTCCTCCATGGCAAACATCAGGGTCTGGTCCCGGTAGTAACCCGACCTGAAATCTCCCGGTTCAAAATACCTGGCCATGGCCACTTGTGCCAATTCCTTGCCATCTCCGTAAATTCCGAATTTGGCCTTCCCCATGAATACTTCCTTCCTTACCGTCAATGATGCATGCCTGCTGATCATCACCATTTTGTAATCAGCTAAAATGCACTTTTTATCTAAACTCACTATACTTTCTTCAGTCAATGTGGATAAGGATTCCATATTCTTTAATCAAACTGGTTTCTTTGTTTCGACTTACCATGGTTTTCAAAAATACACAATTTTTGGACTTATCCCAATTTTTAAATGCATAAAAAATCAATTAAAAACAATAATATTTTGATAATATGATTTATATCATTTAATTCAGAATTAAATTTTTTAAAAATTACTTATCCCATATAAAAGCCCATTAACTACCTGGCAATAATTATTATACTTTCATCTCCGGTCAGCAGGGGTTGCAAATTGGGCTATATTTATTATTTCTCTGTTTTTACGGCAATTTTTTAAGATCTTTTATCCTTCAAAAGTTCCTTGCGCTACTCAGGCTGTTTATATTTGCCCCAGACCTTAACCATATCAGCCATGCGCATAGCCGTCCCCAGGGAAATCAAAAACAATGAAAACAGAGTAGCCCTTACTCCTGCCGGAGCGAAGGAATTTGTCAAAAACGGTCATGAGGTTTTTATTCAAAAATCGGCCGGCGAGGGCAGCGGCTTTATAGATGAAGCCTACGAAATTGCCGGCGCAAAAATTCTTCCTTCCATAGAATCCACCTACGAAACAGGAGAAATGATCATGAAGGTCAAGGAGCCCATTGCCTCCGAATATGAATTGATCCGGGAGGACCAGTTAATGTTTACTTATTTCCATTTTGCCTCTCATGAACCCCTTACCAGGGCTATGGTCAAAAGCAAAGCGGTTTGCATGGCCTATGAAACGGTAGAAAAAGAGGACAGGAGCTTACCTCTACTGGTGCCTATGTCTGAAGTGGCAGGTCGAATGGCTGTACAGAAAGGGGCAAACTATCTGGAGAAACCACTGGGAGGAAGGGGGATTTTGCTGGGGGGTGTACCGGGAACCTTGCCCGCAAAGGTATTGATCCTGGGTGGAGGCATCGTTGGAACACAGGCTGCCTGGATGGCCGCCGGCCTGGGTGCAGACGTGATCATTCTGGATGTGTCCCTGCCCCGCATGCGCTACCTTTCGGATGTCATGCCCAAAAATGTCAAAACCATGATGTCCAATGAATACAACATCAGAAACCTGATACCTAAGGCAGACCTGATCATAGGGGCCGTACTTATTCCCGGAGCCAAAGCCCCTCACCTGATCACCAAAGACATGCTAAGGGAAATGGTCCCCGGCACCGTATTGGTAGATGTGGCTGTGGATCAGGGAGGCTGTATAGAAACCTGCCAGCCTACCACCCATGAGAACCCTACCTATACCATTGAAGGAGTGCTTCACTATTGTGTGGCCAATATGCCTGGGGCAGTCCCCTACACCTCCACACTAGCACTTACCAATGCTACCCTCCCCTATGCATTGGAACTGGCAAAAAGCGGCTGGCAAGATGCCTGTATCAGGTATCCTGAATTGAAATCCGGGCTCAATATCATTAAAGGGGATGTGGTCTATCAGGCAGTAGCCGATACTTTTAACCTTCCTTATGTACCTGTAAGTTACTACCTGAACCACCAATAACAGTATTTACATTTGGATAACACTTTTTATAAACCCTGATCTTTATCAGGGTTCTTACTTTTTCTTGTCATGGTTTTTTGGGATAGGGATGGGGTACTTTGTATTTCCAAACTATTATCCCACACTTATGTCTGCGCCAGCGCTCATTAAAAAATACAATGTACCTGCCCCCCGGTATACCTCCTACCCTGCATTACCCCACTGGAACAATGATCTTAGCGCAGAAAGCTGGGAAAATCATTTTAAACGGAGCTACCAGGAATTTGGAGAGACCGATGGCATTTCACTCTATATACATTTGCCCTACTGTGAAAGCCTGTGCACCTACTGTGGTTGCAACAAAAGAATTACTAAAAACCATCGGGTCGAAATACCCTACATTTCTGCCGTCATGAAGGAATGGAACATGTACCTGGCATCATTGGATAAAAAACCCAAACTGGCAGGTATTCATCTGGGTGGTGGAACCCCTACCTTCTTTTCTCCGGCAGCCCTGGGGATTCTTCTCAACCACATCGACAAAACCTCCATACGTGCAGAATCATTTGAGTTTAGCTTTGAGGGACATCCCAATAATACCAGCAAAGAACATTTGCATACCCTGGCCCAATTCGGATTTTCCCGGGTTAGTTATGGGATACAGGATTTTGACCTTCAGGTGCAACAGGCCATCCACCGCATACAACCCTTTGAAAAAGTAAAAGAAGTTACCGACCAAAGCCGGCAATTGGGATACGACTCCATCAATTTTGACCTGATATACGGCCTTCCCCATCAGACCCTTGCCACCCTGTATACAACCTTTCAAAAGGTCAGGGAATTGTTGCCCGAAAGGATTGCCTTTTACAGTTACGCCCACCTACCTACAGCATTTCCTGCTCAGAAATCCTTTGAAGCTTACCTGCCTGATGAAAATGAAAAAAGAAAATTATATGAACAAGGCAAAATCTGGCTCGAGGAAATGGGCTACGAAGAAATCGGCATGGATCACTTTGCTTTGCCCGGAGATCCTTTACTGGTAGCCAAACATCAAAAAACCCTGCACAGAAATTTTATGGGGTACACCAACTCCCCCTCAAAGATCCTGGTAGGTCTGGGATGCAGTGCCATCAGCGATATCCATTATGCCTATGGACAAAATGAAAAATCCGTCGAACTCTATAAAGAAAAAATAATTGCCGGATCTTTCCCCATAATCAAAGGACATGTTCAAAGTTCTGGCGACCTGGAAATCAAACAACTGATCATGAGCCTGATCTGCAATCACAGGGTTTCCTGGAAGGGTCTGAGACCACTAGCAGGGGAATTCTTGAATCAATTAATGGCCTTTAAAAAGGAGGACCTGATAACCATTGAGGAAGAGGGGCTGGCTATAACAGATACAGGAAAACCGTTTGTGCGGAACATTTGTGCGGCATTTGATCCCTATATGCAAAGCAATAAAAAAGCCCGGCCTCTTTTTAGCAAAGCCATTTGATTCCCTATCTTCGCAAAAAATCATTTGCGAATGTCCATCAAAGCGATTTGTACCGATATAGACGGAACTTTACTGGATAAAAACAGGGAAATCTCCAAAAGAACCAGGGAAGCCTTTGCTTCCCTCCCCGAAGACCTACCGGTTATCCTGGCCTCTTCCAGAATGCCGGCAGCCATGAGACACCTTCAGAAAGACCTGCAACGGGAAAATAACCCCATTATCTGCTATAATGGAGGCTTTGTGCTCCAGCCTGCTAAAAGCCCGGAATCCCCGCTGAGTAGTACCTGGATAGAAGCCAAAATATGCCGGAAGATCATTGAATTGGCAATGGGCAAGCCCATCCACATCAGCCTTTATTCCAAAGATGACTGGTATGCCCCTAAGGCTGATAAATGGACCGAAAAAGAGGAAAAAGCCACCAAGGTAAAGGCTTCTATTCTCGATAACCATGCCGTCATTGATTCCTGGCAAAGGGGACAACTGGGAGCACATAAAGTCATGTGCATGGGAGAGTCAGAAGCTATAGGATGGCTATACCAGCAACTGGTGCAGGATTTTTCATCCCTGCTCCACCTTTACCGTTCCAAGAAAACCTATATTGAAATCGCTCCCAGGTCGATTTCCAAAGCTACCGGCCTGAAACTTGTACTCGAAAACTACGGCATTGACATGTCTGAAGTAATGGCCTTTGGTGACAATTTCAATGACATAGAGTTATTGAAAAGCGTAGGGCTGGGTATCGCCGTGGGCAATGCCCGTGAGGAGGTAAAAGCGGTGGCCAGGGAGTTTACGACAGACAGTAAAGCGGACGGGGTAGCCGTGGCCATAGAAAAACACCTGCTTTAAAGCAAAGAAGCATCATCTTCCGGGGCAGCAATCGCCCTTTCTAAAAATTCATGAAATGGGCGCATCTTTTCAAAAGCTGTTACAGCCAGACCAACATGACTGCCGGAAGAAATGTCCTGATCGGTAATGGGCCGGGATACAATAAAACTTTTATATTTTAAATACCTGATGTAAGGATGATCCATCGCATAGTCCCTGGGTGAGGTCTTTAATTGCTCCCCCTCCATATCTCCAAAATAGGCATGAAATTCGGATTGATGGAGGATACGCTCCAGCTCCTTGCCGGAATAATCTATTTCCTGCCTTATTTTTTTCAGGGTAGCTGCGTCAGGCATATAAATCCCCCCTCCTACAAAGCTCGCACCAGGTTGCAGGTGAAGGTAATATCCCGGGCCAACTGACTTTTTTCCGCCTATAGAAAAATAGGCCGCCATATTGGTCTTGTAAGGTTGTTTGTTGGCACTAAACCTCACGTCCCTGTTTTGCCGGAAAATACAATCCTTTGGACGAAGTTCCGAAAAAAGCGGTTGACTGATACATAATGCTGCCAGGATCTCCGCTACATCTTCCAGAAGACTTTGCTTTACTTCTTCATACCAATCCCTATTGGCATCCATCCAGTCTTTGGAATTGTTTGAAGACAATTCTTTGAGGAAATCTAAAACATGGGTTTTTCTCATGACCATAAAACTCAATGCATCTCCAAAATGTTATCCTGACCGCCCGAGCAGTTGCCGCTCCGTTAAAGATAAGGAATGGTTTCAGTCACGGTTATCAATAGAAAAAATGATGCTGATTTGATCGGTAAGTGTTTGTTCCTCCGGGTTCAGGGTAGGGGCTGTTCTCTGATCAGCTGCCTTCATTCTCATGGATTCCTCCCTGTAAACCACCGGCTCAAAGGAAACCCCGGAATGATAATTAATTTTATAAACGGACAGGTGATCAATATTCAGAGATTTGGAGATGATGGCTGCTTTTCTTTGGGCATCTGCAATGGCCAGTTGCAACAACTTCTCCTGATAACTTTTCCTGGTATCCTCAGACAACCTGTATTCCATCCGGAAGCCCATATCGGCAGCAACATGTAAGGATTGAATGATCTTCACCAAGTCTTCATCCGTATCCTTAACCAGAATTTTGAGATTTTGACTGGCTACATAGCCACTGTCCTTAGCTGTCCCCTTGGTATAAATTCTGTTTACGTTTACATAATAATTATCTGCTGTCAGTTCATAATCCGAAACACCACTCTCTTTCAGGGCATTGCTGACCTGCCCGGCTTTTTTATTTAAGGCCTCCGTAGCTGCCGCAGTTTCCATGGCCTTTTCGAAGAGGGAAACTGTTATCAAAACTTCATCCGGCATGGCTTTGATTTCACTCCGACCCTCTACAGCTATCTGTGCAGGATCCTGAGCAAAAACCCCGATCGGGCTGATCAGTAAAATGGAAATAAACAAAATTACTTGTTTCATGTGTTTATAATTTGATTTTTAATGGTCAGATGCCTGTCCCGATACTAAATCGGGAGAATCTTTGACGATTAAAATAATCATTGTCGGGTGTGTTTAATGATGATTTTAATCGTGTCGATTTCATGTTTTTATAATTTTTTTCAGCGGTCAGAACTTGTCCCGATTTATTGGGGTGGAATCTCGCATGATTGAAAAACAGCCTACTGTGTGAGGTTCTCGTCATGCTCGATTTCATGACCTGCTGATCTTCGCTAATCGATACAGCCCTTTACGGTAGCTCATCGCTGAAGGTTTTGTCAAATCCCGGGCCAAAAAACAAAATTTCAAAAATCAAGGACAAATTCATCCGCCATGGTCAATTCCTCTTCTCTGATACTGTGCAAACGATCCTGAAAACCAGCAACTTTTACCTGGGCACCCATATCGGACAAAATAAGCTCTGTTTCCTTTATCCTGGAAAAGGGCACATGAAAATCTTCCAGACTTGCCCCAATAAATACAGGCGTACCTTTCAAATCTCCTTTGTAGGGCGGAAGTGTGGCTCCTATCAGTCCTCCTGTAAAGGCAATTACCCCTCCATACCTGGAGGGATTGCGCGCTGCAAACTCCAGTGAAAGGCAGGCCCCTTGAGAAAATCCTATCAAATACAGTTGGCTCAGGGATTTTTTCTGCTCCAAAACCTCCTGCACGAGGTCCCCTATCAGCTTCAGAGATTGGCTCAGAAAGGGTTCATTTTCTTGTTCCGGAACCATAAAGCCATAAGGATACCAGGTATTGCCAGGTGCCTGAGGAGCCAAAACGGCGAAATCATCTAATTTCAAGGCATCGGCCAGTCCCAACATACCTGTTGCATTTGCTCCCCTGCCGTGTATCAGAATGGCGATTTTATCAGCTTCTGCTATTTCTTTTCCTACTTTAATTACTTCTTCCATGGTATATTGTAGTTAACTGCAATGGGTTCCAATTGATCTTCAATTTGGGATCTCTGAGGTTCGGCCCAGTCAGGCAATTTTAATTCCGTGCCCAATGTCTCATGCGATTCATCTATCAAAAAGCCTGGCTCATCGGTGGCCACCTCAAAGAGTACCCCTCCCGGTTCCCTGAAATAAATAGATTTGAAATAATTCCTGTCTTTTACTTCTGTAACCGCTAAGCCAAAATCCTGTAATTTTTTTTGAATTGACAATTGCTGCGACTCATCCTTTGTTCGGAAAGCCAGGTGGTGTACCGAGCCGGCACTTTGGATAGACCTTGAATCAGGATCTGCCATTACCAGGTCTATGGTTTCAGCAGGATTTCCGGCAATTCCATACCGATACCGTTTTCCATCCAAAACCTCAATCAAACTGTAATTCAACACTTCGGTCAACACAGCTGCCGTTGGTTGGACATCCCTGAGGTTCAGGGTGGCACCAGAAAAACCTTTGATGGCATGGGGCTCAGGAATACTCCCCCCTGACCACCCCTTCCTATTGTCATCCCTGGCAGCTACCAGTTCCAGTCCCATGCCGTCCTGATCTGTAAATCTGATCAACTCTTCTCCAAACCTGCTGAGGATACCTGAATGGGTAATCTCTAGGTCGCTCAGCCTATCCTTCCAGTAATCCAAGGATCCGGGAGGGACAGAGAAGGAGGTATAGGTCATTTCCCCCAGGCCTCTTCTTCCTCTTGCTGCCGCTTTAAATGGGAAAAAGGTCAGGATGGTACCCGGACTGCCTGTTTCTGTACCAAAATAGAAATGGTAAACTCCGGGAGCATCAAAGTTGATGGTTTTTTTCACCAGCCTCAAACCCAATACCTGTGTGTAAAAATCAACATTTCGCTGGGGATCTGAAGCAATTGCTGTCACATGATGAATGCCTGAAATTAAATTTTCCATGGGTTAAAGGTTAATTTCCGGGCCCTGAAAGGTCTCAGAACCCGGATAAATGTATGTTTTTATTGTTTTACCAACTGTATGCTGGCAAGAATTTTCACTTCGTCGCCGACGACAACACTTCCGGTTTCTGTCACCGCAGACCAGGTCAATCCAAAAGCCTTCCTTGAAATTTTCCCTTCCAGTTCGAAACCAGCCTTGGTCTGTCCGTAACCATCCACAGCCACTCCTCCATGGTCCACCTTAAAGGATACCGGTTGGGTAGTCTCCTTGATGGTGAGGTCACCATTCAATTGCAAATCACCGTCCTTTTCTTCCAGCTTGCCATTGGCGAAAACCAACTTGGGATGATTGTTGGCATCAAAAAAATCTGCAGACTTTAAATGGGCATCCCTGTCCTTCTGGTTGGTATCAATGCTGTCAATATTTGCCGCAAAGTTAACACTGGCTCCTGAGAAATCTTCCCCTTCCGTGGCTGCTTGTCCTTCAAATTCCCTGAAATAGCCGGTTACCGTAGAGATCACCAGGTGTTTTACCTTAAAAGAAACTTCTGAATGTGTGGGATCTATGATCCATTTTGTAGTGCTCATAATTTTAAAATTTAATAGTTTGATTATGTTTTGATTTAATTTATAAGTAATTACATTTTATGTATATACACTTTTTTAGCAAAAAAATTTTATCCCCTTAATTTATCCAACAACTCGTTCAGTTGGTTTACCTCCTCCTCTGAGAGTTGGATGGAATCTTTATTGAATTTTTTTACTTCACTTTCCAATAGGCTGAGGGTCTCCAGCCCCTTGCTCGTAATGGTGATGTCAACCTGCCTCCGGTCTTCGGCGCATTCTTTTCTTTCCACCATTCCCTTTTGTTTCAGTTTTTCCACCAGCCTGGATGCATTGCTCATTTTATTGAGCATCCTGTCTTGTATGGAAGAGACTGTCGTAGGCTCCGGGTGTTTTCCCCGAAGGATCCTCAATACATTGTATTGCTCCGGAGATAAACCATAAGGTTTAAACAGCCGACTTTGCCGGCTGACCAGGTAACTATGCGTATACAGCAAGTTTACCATGGCCTTCGAATAGGCATCCTTAAATGGCTTTTGCTTTATCTCTTCTTCAATTTTCATTTATATCTTTATGTATTTAATGTATATACATTTATTTACATCAAAAGGTTTCACAACTGGTAAATATTTTAAAAAAACTTCAGCGAGAAACCGCAGCCCCTTAAGCCCGCAATATATCCATGGTTTTAGCTTTCAGGATGTTCAGGCTATTGATCCAGCCCAGGAATACGGTCAGCAGCGTGATCAGGCCAAAAACCAATATCAGGGGAAGCCATTCCATGCGAAAGCTTATTTCAAAAACATAATAGCTAAGCAAAAATGCCGCCACAACAGAAAGGATGACTCCTCCTCCGGCAGCAAGACTCCCCAGGAAAAAGTATTCCAGGGCATTGATTTTTAACAAAACCCGCTTTTCGGCACCAATGGTCCTTAGCAGAATATTTTCCCTGATGCGCTGAAACTTACTGATCAACAGCGAGCTTATCAACACCAGCACGCCGGTAAGTATGCTAAACAATGCCATGAACTGAATGACAAAGCTGATTTTGCTTAATATTTCCTCCAATGTTTCTACAATCATGCTCAGGTTGATCACTGATACATTGGGAAACTGTCTCACCATCATGTTCTGGATATCTGCAGATTCCTGATCATTCTTGGTCTTGGTGATCAGCACGTGAAATTTAGGTGCATTTTCTAACACTTTATCCGGGAAGACCACCAGAAAATTGGTGGACACCTGTCGGAAGTTTACCTTCCTGAAACTCCCCACATAGGTGGTTAGGGGCCTGCCCTGGACGTTAAATACCACTTCATCTCCCAGCTCAACATGGTTTCTTTCGGCATACCCTTCCTCCATGGATACGAAAATACTGTCATTTTCATTGGTGTAAAGAATCAGTTTACCTGCGATCAATTCCTCGGTTTTGATCAGTGTGTCCCTATAAGTCACCCTGAACTCCCGGTTGTACATGGAGTTGGACCGTCTGTCCTCATCGTCCAATTCCTCATTGTCTTTTTTGGTCAATCCATTGACTTCGGACACCCCCATTGTTACGATAGGGACATGTTGCAAAAGAGGCAATCCTTTATCTTCCAGCACCGATTTCATGCTGTCTACCTGATGGGTTTGTATGTCAAAAAACAGCATATTGGGTTGATCTTCCTTATCCGCAAAACGCACTTCATCCAGCAATTGATTCTGGATAAAAAAGAGGGTTCCGATCATGGCAGTACCCAGCCCAATCGTGGCCAGCAAAGATACCGTTTGGTTATTGGGCCGGTACAAATTGGCCAGGGCCTGTCTTGCTGGATAGTTCAGTGAAATCGGCAGGAATTTCCTGATGGCCTTCATGGTGCCCAGGGCGAGTAACCACAGCGCTCCAAAGGCAAAGATGACATATCCTGTAAACCACAATGCTTCATCCCATTCTTCGAGTAAAAAATAACTGAACCCAAAAATAAACAACAGGATGGCAAACAACACCATCCAACGAAGGGGGTCTTTACCCAATCCAGTGCTCTGATCATCCGGTCTGAGCGTCATCATGGGAGACACCTTCCGGATTTTAAGTAAGGGGATCAAGGCAAAAAGAATCGAAATGAGTACGCCGGTCAAGGTACCCATTGTGACGGCTTTCCATGAAACCTGTACACTTACCTCTACCGGAAGGAAATCACTGAAAACAAAAGGCAATAAAAATTGTAAAAAGGCACCTAAAGCAGCGCCCAACATGGATCCCAATAAACCCATGATGAATATTTGAACCAAATAGACCATCACAATTTCCTTTGACCGTACCCCCAGGCACCTCAAAACTGCCACTGACGGCAGTTTTTCTTTCACAAAAACATTGATGGCACTACCCACACCCACACAGCCGAGCAAAACGGCAATGAAAGCCACCAGGCTCAGGAAATTGGCCAGGTTTTGAAAAGACCTTCCGGTAGACTCCTTCTGGGACTGCACGGTCTCATGTCGTACCTTATTTTCCTCCCATTGCTCTTCGTTTTCTGCTACCAGGGTTTCTATCTCCAGCTCTTCCGGAAATTGAAAATAGTGGATGTGGTTGACCCGGCTTCCATATTGGACCAATCCGGAGGCTTCCAGCTGATCCATGGGTATGTATACTGCCGGGGCTACCGTCGCTGTGATCCCATTCTGACCGGGAACCTTTTGTAGCGAGCCGACGATCTCCAGGGTCACATCACCTACTTTGATACTGTCACCCACCACTGCGCCAAATTGCGCCATTAGCGTTTTCTCCACCAGGGCCCTTTTGTTACCCTTTCTGAAGGTTTCTTCTCCGGCATCAGGTAGCGTTTCCAGCTCCCCGTAGAAGGGGAAATCTCCTTCCAGTGCCCTAACCTGGGTAAGCCTGCTTTCTCCTACTTTTGGAAAATAAACCATAGAGGCAAAATTCACCTCATAGGCCTGTGCTGAGGCCTGGCTTTCGATATCGGGAAAATCAATGGGTTGGTTTTTTCGCAAAGACAAATCTGCTCCTAAAAGCTCCTTTGCCTGATTATCAATATCTTTACTCAGGTTGTCTCCAAAAGAGGTGACCGCCACCAGGGCAGCAATACCTATGACGATGGCAGACACAAACAAAATCAGTTTGACCCCCGTCTTTCTCAACTCCCTTTTTGCCATTAAAAATGACCAATTCCAATCAACCATTGACTGCCTCCTGTAATTTTCCTCCTTTGATGTGGATAGATTGATGGGTCCTGGCGGCCAGCTCCAGGTCATGAGTGACCAAAATCAGGGTGGTACCTTCTTCTTCATTAAGTTGAAAGATCAGGTTCTCCACCATTTCTCCGGTTTCTGTATCCAGGTTACCGGTAGGTTCATCAGCAAACAGGATTTTGGGTTCATTGGCAAATGCCCTGGCGATAGAAACCCGCTGCTGCTCCCCTCCTGAAAGTTGGTTGGGGTAATGGGTCATCCGGTCTCCCAGGCCTACTTTTTCCAATAAGGCTGTCGCCTTTGCCCTGGCATCTTTCCTCTTTTTGAGTTCAAGCGGAACCATGACGTTTTCCAAAGCAGTGAGGGTTTGTAAAAGTTGAAAATTCTGAAAAATAAATCCTACCATTTGGTTCCGGATGGCTGCCCTCTGGTCTTCATTCATGCTTTCCAAAGCTTTTTCCCCTAGCATTACACTACCCGAGCTGGCCACATCCAAACCAGCACAAAGGCCCAGTAAGGTGGTTTTTCCGCTTCCGGAAGGTCCTACTATAGATAATGTATCCCCAAGGGCCACTTCAAAATTTACCTGATCCAAAACAGTGAGTTCCCGATTGCCGCTCCTGTAAGTCTTGGTCAGATTTTCAACTTTCAATATATTCATAACTTTCAAATAAAAGATAAAAACCCGGTCAACAAAAACAATAGTGAATTAAGTTTAGTAATTTTAACACCTTCCCTTAAAATTAAATTCAATACCAATGAAAAATACATTTCACCTGTTTCGGATTTCGTTTCTTCTGTTATTGCTGGTTTTTTCCTGTAGTCAAAAGGAAAGTGAAGAAAAAACCACAGCCGCATCGGGCACGGAAGTACAGGAAAAATCTGAGCGAAAAACCATTTTATTTTTTGGAAACAGTTTGACTGCCGGATACGGTTTAGAAGACTATGAAGCGTTTCCTGCACTTATCCAGCAAAAGCTGGACAGTTTGGACTTGGCCTATCAGGTGATCAACGGCGGATTGAGCGGGGAAACCACCGCAAGCGGTCTGAGCAGGCTGGATTGGTTTCTGGAGGAAAAACCGGAAATCTTTATCTTAGAACTGGGGGGTAATGATGGCTTGAGAGGCATTTCATTGGATGAAACAGAGAAAAACCTCCGTGGCATTATCAACGCCGTAGAAGAAAAGTACCCGGAAACAAAGGTGCTTCTGGCGGGAATGCAAATCCCTCCCAACATGGGGCAGGCTTATACAGATGAATTCAGGGAAATGTATGCTGAGATTGCAGAAGACGAAGACGTTGCCCTTATTCCGTTTCTTTTAGAAGGGGTGGCCGGTGACCCGGAATACAATTTACCGGATGGCATTCACCCAACAGCCGAAGGCCATCAAATTGTGGCTGAAACAGTTTGGCAATATTTGGAACCTTTGCTATGACAGGGAATGAGCTGGCAAAACCCATCAACCGAATGAATCCAGCCTGGCAATTCCGGATAAATTTGTTTTTTATTTTACGAAAATTGTCTTACTTTTTGAAAAATTTTAATCAAAGAAAAAAACATGAGTATACATATACAGACCGCTGCTGATTCCTATGATGTCATCATTGTAGGCTCCGGTGCTGGTGGAGGCATGGCTTCCAAAATATTGGCGGAAGCTGGATTAAGGGTTGCCGTAGTAGAGGCAGGCGCTGATTTTGATCCAGCCAAAGAGGAGCACCGCACCCAATTAAGGCCTCCCTGGGAGTCGCCGAGAAGGGGAGCAGGAACTGTCAGGCCATTTGGTGATTTTGACGCTGCGATTGGTGGCTGGGACATCGAAGGGGAACCCTACACCCGAGGCCAGGGCAGCGAATTTGATTGGTTCAGGTCCAGGATGCTTGGTGGCAGGACCAACCACTGGGGCAGGATATCGCTACGATTTGGGCCTTTAGATTTCAAAAGAAAGAATCTGGACGGTATGGGCGATAATTGGCCCATAGGGTATGAGGATGTAGCTCCTTATTATGATAAGGTCGATAAATTGATTGGTGTTTTCGGTTCAAAGGAGGGCATTAACAATGAGCCGGATGGATTTTTTCTTCCTCCACCTAAGCCAAGGCTTCACGAATTGCGCATCAAAAAGGGTGCTGACAAAATCAATATACCAGTCATTCCTTCCAGGCTTTCCATATTGACCCGGCCGGTCAATAATGAGCGGGGCACTTGCTTTTTTTGCAACCAATGCAACAGGGCCTGTCAGATTTATGCAGACTTTTCCTCCGGTACCTGCCTGGTCAAACCAGCCATGAAAAAGGGTCAGGTAGATCTGTTTACCATGGCCATGGTCAGAAAAGTAACGACAAATGAGCAGGGTGAAGCCACTGGAGTAACCTACATCAGCAAACTGGACATGCAGGAGCATAAGCTCAGTGCAAGGGTAGTGGTTTTGGGCGCATCCGCCTGCGAATCTGCCAGGATCATGTTGAATTCCAAATCAAAAACCCACCCGAATGGACTGGGAAACAGCTCCGGGCACGTGGGCCGGTATCTCCATGACTCTACAGGCGCAGACCGGATGGGAATCCTGCCGGACATGATGGACCGGCAAAAGTACAACGAAGATGGGGTAGGTGGCATGCATATCTACACCCCCTGGTGGCTGAATGAAAAGAACCTTGATTTTGCCAGGGGTTACCATATCGAATATTGGGGCGGCATGGGAATGCCTTCCTATGGATTTGGTGGTGGCATGGACACCATGAGACAATATGTAAAAGATGAGTTTGGTAAGCCCAGTCCAAACGGAGGGTACGGTGAAGGCCTGAAAAAGGATATCCGCAGATTTTATGGCAGCACGGTAGGCATGTCCGGCAGAGGGGAAAGTATCCCTCAGTATAGCAATTACTGCGAGATTGACAATCAGGTAGTAGATAAATACGGTATACCGGTACTGAAATTCCATTACAAATGGACAGACCAGGAATTGAAGCAGGCCCAACACATGCACGAAACCTTCGAGGAAATATTGGGCAGCATGGGAGCCGTGATTTTAGGTAATAAACCCGGTCCAGAGCAGCAATACGGCCTGCACAAACCCGGTCGTATCATCCACGAGGTAGGCACCACCCGGATGGGGGATGATCCCGGCACTTCAGTTTTGAACAAAAATTCACAGGCACATGACTGTAAAAATCTTTTTGTAGTAGACGGAGGGCCTTTTGTGTCTCAGGCAGACAAAAATCCTACCTGGACCATCCTGGCACTTTCCTGGAGAACATCCGAATACATCATTGATCAACTAAACAAGAAAAACATATAAGGCCATGAACAGAAGAGAAAATTTAAAGCTTTTATTCACCGGTTCCCTGGCTTCAGGCTTCCTTTTTACAGGATGTGGGCCTGAAGCTCCTGAAACCACAGAAATCCCCCACAATCCTACCATTGGTGAGTTTGGCAGTTATGGCAGGACTCCCGAGGAAATCATTCACAATGAAAACCTCAAATCCAGCACTTTCTTTACCGATGAGGAGCGAAAAAAATTAGATGTACTGGTAGATATCATCATTCCAGCAGACGATACCTCCGGAAGTGCTACAGATGCCGGGGTGCCTGATTTCATTGAGTTCATGATGAAGGATATCCCGAGCTACCAAACTCCCATGCGCGGTGGCTTGTTGTGGCTGGACCATAAATCGGATGAAATGTTTGGCAGTAAATTTCTTGAAATCAGTGAGGACCAAAGGATACAGATCATAGATGAGATCGCCTACCCGGATAAGGCCAAAGCGGAGAATGAAGGAGGAGTACGCTTTTTTAACATGCTCCGCAACCTTACGGCTACCGGTTTCTTTACCAGTGAAGAAGGGTTTAAGGACCTAGGCTATGTGGGCAATAAACCCAATGCCTGGGACGGTGTCCCGGAAGAGGTACTGGCCAAGCATGGGCTTCAAAATGACCCCAAATACAAGGATGTTTACCTGGATATCAGCACCCGGGGTACCATTGCGCAATGGGATGATGAGGGCAACCTCATCGGTTAACGACTTTATACCTCTTCCGTTCTTTTACCTGCTGCGGCGAACTCATCATTCCCGCAGCAGGTTTGCCTTAAACCCGAATTAACCATGAGATTTTTCGCTTCCATTTGCTTATTGAATGTCTTGCTCAGCGCTTCTTCAGCAATTCAGGCCCAGAGATTGCCCATTTTCAATGGAAAAGACCTTTCGGGCTGGCATGCCGATGTGCCTGAAAAAGACGAAAACCCTGAGCTAGGTCCTTCCTTTGTGGTAAGAGATGGCATGTTGGTAAGCCTGGGCAGGCCTTTGGGGCACCTTATCACGGATGATATTTACGAAAATTACCGCATTACTGCAGATTACAGGTTCCCTGGTGAAACCGGCAACTGTGGGATTTTGGTCCATGCCTCCACCCCCAGGGCCTTGTATGACATGTTTCCCAAAAGCATTGAAGTCCAAATGATGCATGAAAATGCAGGGGACTTTTGGTGCATCGTAGAAGATATTACCGTAGAAAACATGGTAGAAAGAAGGGGTAAAAAAGAAGACTGGGGCATCACGGAAGGCAAAAACAGACGTATTCTAAACCTTACAGATGGATCTGAAAACCCTCCGGGTGAATGGAACCAGATGGTTATAGAGTGCTTTGAGGACCGGATCAAAGTCTGGGTAAACGGAGATTTGGTCAATGAAGGATTCAACGCCACTGCAGTGAGGGGGCAGGTGGCCATTCAGGCAGAAGGGGCAGAGGTTGAGTTTAAGCAACTGTTTTTGGAACCCATTGAAGGAATTACCAAATAAACCCGCTCCTATCCATAAAAATCAGATAACCGGGCCAATCCTTTTCTGTCCAACAGTAGGATTTTCTTACCTTGCAGCTCTATCAGGCCATCTTTTTTAAACTCTGACAAAAGCCTGATGACTGTTTCCGTTGCGGTACCCACTATGCCTGCAATTTCCTCTCTGGTCAGGGTGATATCCAGTCTTTGTTTGTCCCCCCCATCTACCCCATAGCTGTCACCCAGCTTTAAAAGTGATAAGGCCAACCTTTCGCGAATGGATTTTTGGGTAGCATCGGTGAGTTTATTTTCCATCAAGCCCAGGTCATGGCACAGGGAGCGGGTGAGTCTCCGGTGGAAGTTATTGTCTTCAGCCAATATTTTCAGAAAAACCTCCTTTGGAACAAAACAAATCCTGGCATCCTCTACGATGGTAGCGGTAGTAGTGTACGCCTCTTCTGCGATCATGGAAGTATACCCCACAAAATCCCCCTTTTGGGCCAGCCGGATGATTTGCTCTTTCCCATTTGATGCTGTTTTAAAAATCTTAACCACTCCACTGTTCACACAGAATACACCTAAAGGCTTGGTATTTTCATAATAAAGGATTTGGCCTTTCTTGTGAGAGATAAAATTTTTATTGTCTGAGATATTGCACAGGTGTTCATCTTTCAGTTCTGAAAACATGGAGAACTTTCTGCTCAGACACAATTCGCAAGGTGTGTTTTTAACCGGCTTGTTCATAGGGGAATTTTAAATCTCATTAAAATTATTCCCTAAAATTAACAAATAACATGACTAAAGTCACTGAAGGATTGATATTTCTATTGTTGTACTACATTCCTGGATCAGAAAACGTAGGGAAATAGTTGATCTGCTGGTAGTTACCTGATTGCTTATCCCATTTCACACAAATATGTTTCTGCCCATTACTGATCCCCAAAAATGGCGCTTTGATTTGTTGGTTGTACACCCCAACCTGCTCGATGGTTTTCTGACTCAAGGTTACGTCCGGAGCTTTACACTCTATCAGGAAAAAAGCCCCTCCTTCCCGGTTCAATACCAGGATGTCAAATCGTTTTTGAAGGGCGTTGTAGGTCAAGCCCCTTTCCAAAGCAATCAGGCTTTTTGGATAATTCAAGTGTCCAACCAGGTACTGCACCAGGTGCTGTCTGACCCATTCTTCGGGAGTCAAAAGCAAATTTTTCTTTCTCAAAGGATCAAAAATATACCATTTCCCATTACCTGCCTCTTCTAATCGAAACTCATAGGGAGGGAGATTTAGTTTTGCCTGATAGGGTTTTCCTGCCTTTTCTTCCATGAAACAAAATTGTATCAAATTAAGCGATACTAAAAACGACCGCCATGCTTTTCTTTAAAAATTCAAATACGGGGCGATACGATCTACCCATTCCTTAGAAAAAATTTTAATGTGGAGCAGGTCCGAGGGGTTGCTATAGGCTCCATGCTGCTCCCTGTAAGCCACAATCACCTTGGCTTCCCCAAAGGCTATGTAGGGATGCTGAGCCAGTTCCTTCACCTCTGCTGCATTGATATCGATCTTTTGGGATATTTTTGGGCTGAAAGGGAATGTCTCATAGATTTTCTCTGCCAATGCGGCATCTACTCCATAAACCTCCAAAAGTTGCTCAGGCAGGTGAAATCCTCCCAGTTTACTTCTAAATGCCGCTATTCTTTCGGACAGCACAGGTCCCACCCCATTCACCAATTGAAGTTCCACTGCGGTGGCTTCCGGGAAGGCAAGCTTGTTCAGGCCAGGTCTTTCGGGGGCTTTTAAGGTGGTGTTTTGCTTTTTCGAATCTTTTCCCTCCTTTTTCTCCTGAATGGTGCTGTCAGCAGTTAAAGCGATTGGGATAGGGCTTGACAAAAGGCTATCTTCCGAAAGCGTCCGGAATTTTTCCAGGTAGCTGGAATAACTTTTCTGATGGCTGGCTTTGTAATAATTGCTTATTCCATAGGGAAAAGCATAAAGCAGTATCAGGACAGGGACCACAAACACAAAGCCCCTGGCTTCCCTACGGGTAAAACCCAGGTAAGACTTCAAAAAATAAAACAACTTATCTACCATTGATTTCAGCTATTGACACCATAAATTAATATTATTGGAATTATATTCCAAAAATTCGCATTATTGCAGGTAGATTAAAAACAGGAAAAAGTTATTTAGAAGGATTATAAATTAAACTCACTTGGCCGATTTAATTCCATTCGTCCTTTTTCTATAATAAATTTGTTCCGGAAAGAATATCGTTATGCAATCAAAGTTTAAAGCTTTAAGTCTCTCTTACAAGAATGCTCCTGTAGAAATCCGGGAATTGGTTTCTTTGGATGAGTCTGCCATACGATCGCTTTTAACCAAACTAAAAGATTTTTTCAGTCTTACAGATACCCTGATCCTGTCTACCTGTAACCGGACGGAAGTTTACTACAGCCATGAACTGGATCTTTCTACCGAAATCATCAAACTTGTTGGTTTGGAAAAGGGGCTGGCGGATACGATTACCTATCTGGAATATTTTGATATTTTTCAGGACGACAAATCCGCTATCAATCATCTTTTCCGGGTGGCCATGGGACTCGAGGCTCAGGTCATTGGAGACATGCAGATTTCCAACCAGGTCAAAAGGGCCTACCAGGCGTCTGCAGACATGGACATGGCCGGACCTTTCCTTCACAGGCTCATGCACACCATCTTTTTTACCAATAAGAAGGTGGTGCAGGAAACGCAATTCAGGGACGGGGCAGCCTCTGTCTCTTATGCGGCGGTAGAATTGATTGAAGAACTGACATCCAATACCCATCAGCCCAGGGTACTTTTGGTAGGGCTGGGTGAAATTGGTGAAGATGTAGCCAAAAACCTGGTTTACCTGACCGATGCCAAGGTCAAAATATCCAACAGGACCTATTCCAAATCCCAGACCCTTGCCGTCGAATATGGGTTTGAGGCCATCCCCTTTGAGGACAGTTTCGAGGCGATGAAAGAAGCAGATGTCATCATTTCATCTGTCATGAAGTCAGAACCCTTTATCACCAAAGGATTGGTGAGTACCTTTGATATCAAAAGCTACAAGCTTTTGGTAGATCTTTCTGTTCCCAGAAGCATTGACACTGCAGTAGAGGATATTCCCGGAGTACTTCTTTACAATGTAGATAACATCCGGAGCAAAGCCAGCGAAACCCTGAGCCAGCGAACTGCAGCCATCCCTCAGGTAGAAAAAATAATTGATGAAAATATCGGTGAATTTTACGACTGGAAAAAGGAGATGATGGTATCTCCGACCATCAATAAATTGAAAAACAGCCTGGAGCAAATCCGGAAAGAAGAGCTGGAAAGGTACCTGAAAAATGCAGATACCCAGCATTTTGATATCATTGATAAAATCACCAAAAGCATGATGCAAAAAATCCTTAAAGTGCCGGTGGTACAATTGAGGGCAGCGTGTAAGCGTGATCAGGCAGAGGAGATGATAGATATTATCAATGATTTATTTGATTTGGAGAAGCAGCAGGACAGAAAAAACGCCTGATAGTTTTTACCTTTCTTTTTTACAGTTGATGTTTTTTTTGAAACAAATCACCCCTTACAGGTTTTTTATTGAGAAAGCCCATATTTATTTTTACTTTCACCCAAAAAGAAGTGTATATGCGGAAATTTTATTCATTGCCATTTTTTGTAGCAATGCTTTTATTTATCGGAACCATAGAAAAAGCAAACAGTCAGGTATGGGAAGTTTTTGACCAGCAATTGAATCTGGAAAAGAAAATCTCGCATGGAAACATCCATCTTTTGGGTAACTCCCTCAGGATAAATGCCTGGGAAAACGACCTTTCATTTTTAGGCCCCGACTACGAGGCATTTGCCACCCTGGACAGCGCACGTCTTTACCAGTACCTGGAACCCTGGATTATTATCCATAACGGAGATAAATTTGGTGCTTTCCATGAATATGGGGAGCAGGTCTTGCCAACCATCTACGATGAAGTGGCTACCTATTACAACCTGCTGCTTTCAAAAAAGGGAAATGCCTATTATGTGTATGACCGGGGCAAAAAAAACACCCAGTCCATCGGGGAATTTTCTAAGGCCAGGTTTGCTAAAAACGGACAGGTCATCGCTCAAAAAGCAGATGGGTCTTATCTATTGCCCCTTTCCGAGAGTCCGGATCACCCCTATATTTCACTGACCGATCCCTGTCAGGATGTAATTATAGCAGAAGAAGCTACCGGTTATGGCCTGATCAACCGGCATGGGGATTACATCCTCGATCCTATCATTGATGAAATCAAACATCTGGATGACAATTATTTCTTTGCACGAAATGAAGCGGAGTACCTGCTGATCAATGCCTTGTCCACCGATGCGGACATTCGTTACAATAGTTTTCATAAAATCAGCATTGAAAACGATGTGATGGTAGAATATATCCATGGGAAATTACGCAGGATCATGAAAAATGACGGTATTTTACTGGATATCGTGGGCATGGACTCTGTAAGGAAGGTGGATGATTATTATAATGTTCATTTCAGAGATCAGAAAACAGGCCTGCTCAATCCTCAGGGCAAATGGGAAGTCCGGCCTACCCCGTCTGCAAAAAAGATCTTCCCCGGAAATGAGGGCCTTTTTGGGGCACTTATTGGTGAAGACTTTGGATACATCAATAGCCGGGGGGACACCATCATTGACCCGGTATTTGACCAGGTAAAACGCTTCTCCGAAGGACTTGCCGAAGTAAGGAAAGGCCAGCTATGGGGATATGTCAATCGAAACAACCAAATGATTATTCCCTTTTCATTTGAGAATTCCGGACCATTTTCGCACGGGGTAGCCATTGTAGCCCAGGAGGGTAGGGTTAACCTGATCAATCAGCGGGGGGAATTGTTACTGGAAAACTCCTGCGAACGCATCAGTAAGACAAGTGATGGGTATTATCTCCTGGAAAATGAGGGCCTTTTGGGAATGGCCAAGCCAGATGGCCAGTTGATCAGTCCACCGGTCTATGAAGAGATCCGGAGAGAAGGTCCTGACCAGATACTGATCCGAAAAAGAGATGTCTATGGCATGATGAATGAAAACGGAGATTTTGAATTACCGCTTTTTTACAGCCAGATCCTCTTTGACAAAGAAAATGACAGGATATTGGCAAAAAGTCAATCCAGCGTCAGTAAAGCCTCAGAGGAGATTGCCGCTGAACATTCCCAAAACAAGAAAAAGAAAAAAAATAAAGGGGCCTGATGCCCCTTTATTTTTATTTATTTTTATCGCCTCCTTTGGATCGATCACTTGGTTTGCTTTCGTCTGAATTGGCGATGGAGTCCCGCATACTGGTATCGGATTTTACATTTTCCATTTTGTAGTAATCCATGATCCCCAGATTGCCGGATCGGAAGGCTTCAGAAATGGCTTTGGGAACTTCCGCTTCTGCTTCCGTAACCTTGGCTTTCATTTCCACATTCCTGGCTTTCATCTCCT
Organism: Cyclobacterium sp. SYSU L10401; assembly: GCF_010993705.1. Lineage (GTDB taxonomy): Bacteria > Bacteroidota > Bacteroidia > Cytophagales > Cyclobacteriaceae > Cyclobacterium. Next base: position 336,480 of record NZ_WOFO01000005.1, read on the forward strand.
GCTCCAGGGCTACGGCCATGGCTCTTCTCTCCTCTGCCCTGGCTTCTGCCACTTTCAGGTCAGCAGTGGCCTGATCTATTTGCAATTTGGCTCCAATATTGGATCCCACATCTATATCGGCGATGTCAATGGAAAGGATTTCAAAGGCGGTACCTGCATCCAGGCCTCTTTCCAACACCAGCTTGGATATTTTGTCTGGGTTTTCCAAAACGCTTTTATGGTTTTTGGCTGAGCCAATGGAGGTAACAATACCTTCCCCTACCCTGGCAAGGATGGTTTCCTCTCCGGCACCTCCTACCAGTTGGGCAATGTTTGCCCTTACGGTAACCCGAGCCTTGGCGATAAGTTGAATCCCATCTGCTGCTACTGCAGCCACGCTGGGTGTGTTGATCACTTTAGGATTGACAGATATCTGTACTGCCTCAAAAACATCCCTACCGGCCAGGTCAATGGCCGTAGCTTGTTTAAAGGATAAGGAAATATTGGCCTTGTCTGCCGAAATAAGGGCCCGGATCACGTTGGGCACATTTCCACCAGCCAGGTAGTGGGTTTCCAGGTCATTGGTAGTCAGGTTAAGACCGGCTTTTGTTGCTGTGATCAGGGAATTGACGATTACCCCGGGAGGCACTTTCCTGATGCGCATCCCTACCAATTCCAACAGTCCTACCTTAACATTGGAAAATATGGCGGTGATCCAAAGGTTTACCGGGACAAAATAAAGGAATATAAAGAGTAAGATCAGCCCGGCGAAAGCTGCAATCAATATAAATGCCGAATTTGAAATTTCCATAATTTACGGTTTAATGATAATTTTATTGTCTGCTATTTTCAATATGGTCACGACAGTCCCTGAAGCGATAAATCCCCCTTCAGATTTGGCCTCATAAATTTTATCTCCGAATTCGACCTTACCAAAAGGTTTGAAATCCGATAGGGTCATGCCTTTTTGCCCTTCTTCCAAGCCTTCCAACCTGCCATCAAAGGTACCATTGATGATGGTTTGTTTTAAGGCAAAACGGCCCCAAACCCCGGATTTGAAACCGTACACAATAAACCCTATGTTGACAATAATGGTCAATCCTGCTACAGTATAGGCCACGCCTGCCGGAAAACTCAGAAAGGCATAATAGATACCCATGAAGGTAAAGATCAAGCCCAAAACCCCTACCACGGTTGTTCCGGGAACGAAAATTACTTCCACCAGTACCAGCAAGGCACCAAATAAAATCAGACTCAACAGAATCAACCAGGCCATAGGGACGATTTTTCAGGGTTTGTGAAGAACCTGAACCTTTTCGTAAATTTACAAGAAATCCTTACAATAGAAAGCCAAATGAGGGAATCATCTGTCCGCTACTGCAAGCTTTAAATTAAGTCAGCTGCTCAGATACCTGTTGCCCCGTCGGTCAATAGGCCCTGGCAAATAACACCCTGCCACGGGAAGGTTTTCCAGAAAGGATACATTGCCCCTCTTCCTGCACCTGGTCCAGCGGGATACAGCGTATGGTGGCTTTGGTCTTTTCCTTGATCTGGTTTTCGGTAGCTGCAGTTCCATCCCAGTGAGCCGATATAAATCCCCCTTTCTTTTCCAGCAGTTCCACAAATTCCTCCCAGTTGTCTGCAGTGGTTGTTTTTTCCCGGGTAAAAACACGGGCCTTTTCGTAAATGCTCTTTTGAATATCCTCCAGGGTTGCTTTTATTTTGACCGGCAGGTCTTCCTGCTCCAGGTTTACTATTGATTTGGTTAGATTATCCCGTCGGGCCATTTCCACGGTTTTGTTTTTCAAATCTCTCGGGCCAATGCCCAACCTGAGGGGCACACCTTTGAGTTCATATTCGGCAAACTTCCAACCTGGTTTGAAGGTATCTCTGTCATCAAATTTTACTGTAATCCCCATGGCATCCAATTCATCCATTATTTCATGAGCTTTTTCACGAATGGCGGCCAGTTCTTCCTCACTTTTAAATATGGGAATGATCACTACCTGAATCGGGGCCAGTTTGGGAGGCAATACCAAGCCGTTATCATCCGAATGGGCCATAATCAGGGCACCCATCAGCCGGGTACTCACCCCCCAGGAGGTACCCCATACATGTTCCAACTCCCCATCCCTGCCGGCAAATTTTACATCAAAGGCTTTGGCAAAATTCTGTCCCAAAAAATGGGAGGTTCCTGCCTGCAAGGCTTTTCCATCCTGCATCATGGCTTCAATACAATACGTATCTACCGCACCGGCGAATTTTTCACTTTCTGATTTCACCCCCCTGATTACGGGCATGGCCATGAAGTTCTCTGCAAATTCTGCATAAACATTCATCATGCGAACAGTTTCTTCGATGGCTTCTTTTTTCGTTTCATGTGCGGTATGCCCCTCCTGCCAAAGAAATTCGGATGTCCTTAAAAACAATCTGGTACGCATTTCCCAGCGCACCACATTTGCCCATTGGTTAATCAGAAGTGGCAGGTCACGATAGGACTGAATCCAGTTTTTATAGGTACTCCAGATAACAGTCTCTGAGGTAGGTCTGACGATAAGTTCCTCCTCCAAAGCTGCTTCAGGGTCCACTATTACCCCTTTCCCTGATGGGTCAGCTTTTAAGCGGTAATGGGTCACTACCGCACACTCCTTGGCAAAACCTTCCACATGGCTGGCTTCCTTTGACAAGTAGGATTTGGGGATAAATAAAGGGAAATAGGCATTGGAATGGCCGGTCTTTTTAAACATCCTGTCCAGCTCAGCCTGCATTTTTTCCCAAATACTGAATCCATAAGGTTTGATAACCATACAGCCTCTGACCGCACTATTTTCCGCCAGGTCCGCTCTTTTCACCAATTCATTGTACCATAGGGAATAATCCTCACTTCGTTTGGGTAATCCTTTGCTCATTAGTATTTCTTTGTTGTATTGAAAAAACTCATTATATTCGATTCTTGATTGTAGCAAAGATAAATTAAAAAATGATAACCCTCTTGCTATGTTCACGTATATAGTAACAGAGTAATAAACTAAAAATTCCTATGATTAATTTCAATCCCATACGGACAGTAGGTGCAATAGCGGTTTTAGGCTTGGCTGCCTGTAGTACCAGCTACAATGCGAGCAGGAGTGGAGAAGAAACCGACAACCTGTACTTCATGGCTTCAGACGCCAGGATAGCTACTGAATTTGCGGTGAAAAATAACAATCCTGAAAACTTTAAGGAAATCGATCAAATCCAATCTTTCGATGGCGAGACCGATAACTTCAGTTCTAAGAATGTTAACCCCGAATACATTGCCAAGTACCAAAGGTCAACAGCTCCTGCAGAAGAGGAGGGTACAGTATACTTCGATGATGCTGAAACAGGAGAAGACCAGGCACAGGGAGACCCCAATATCAATGCCTATGATAATTACAGAGGCAGCAATGGGAATAATCCTGTTGTAAACAATTATTTCATGAATCCCATGATGGGGATGGGCATGAATCCCATGATGATGGGAATGGGTGGCTTCTACGATCCTTTCTGGGGACCTGGTTTTGGAGGTATGGGCTTATATGATCCCTTCTGGGGTTCCGGGTTCGGATTCCGACCTGGTTTCAACATGTCCATTGGTATGGGATTTGGATGGGGCAATCGCTTCATGCGACCCGGTATGGGTTTCTATGATCCATTCTGGGGTCCGGGATTTGGATTCCGACCTGGCTTCGGCGGTCTTTATGGCGGTGGCATGTGGGGTAGAAATATTTACTCTCCAGTGATCGTATTGCCAGGAGGCAGTGAAGGTAACAGGAGACAATTGGTACAGAGTGCCAGACCGAGCAGGGCTTCTTCTCTGGCCAGCGGCACCAGCAGGTCCAGGGACATTGCTCAACCGTCCTCTTCAAGAGCTGCGGCCAGAAGGGATGCTATGAACAGCAGTCGTTCGGTAAATAACAACAGGGCTGCTTCTTCAAGAAACTCCTTCAGCAGGTCACAGAATGATTATTACAATGCGGCCTCTGCAGCTCCTTCCAGAAGAAATATCAACTCTCCTGCAATGAATCGTTCAGGAAATACCTCTTCCAGGAGCAGTTATAATGCTCCTACCAGGACGAACGCTGATACCAGAACACAAGCTCCCGCAAGGAGTAACACAAGATATAATACCAACAGGAGTAACAATAGCAGGTCAACCTATACCGCTCCCAGGTCTAATAGTAGAAGTGCTTCTCCTTCTTACAACAGAAGCAGAACCAACAGGACTACTACGCCAAGTTATCAACAACGGTCTACCTCACCTAGCAGAAGTAATTATTCTGCTCCCTCCAGGTCTTCATCTTCCTACAGTGCGCCTAGCAGAGGCAGCTATAGTGGAGGAGGAGCTTCCCGAGGCGGAGGTAGCGTAGGAGGAAGTAGAAGAGGGAATTAATTCCCTCTTTTTTTACCCCTTTACCACCTGATTTTACTTTTTATCCTTAATTGCCTATCATCCCAATCCGGCAGTAAGCAGTAAAACTAAAACCTCAATATTTGAACGTTATTTTTACTTTAACTTAAATTTCTTGTTTCCGTTCAAAATAAAGCGATCCTAATTCGTGAACCTTTGGGCTACCTAAGATAAGGATATGCTGTTCTTTTTCAGGTAGCTTGAAATCCAAAACCAATTCAGTATTTAATTCAGTTGATATGAAAGGATTAAAATTGATTTTGTCTTTAGTGGTGCTGTCGCTCATTCACGTTCAGCATTTGAAAGCTCAAAGCGGCTATGTAGAAGATGCCCTCAGATTCAGTCGGTTTGGTGCCAGCGGTTCTGCCAGAATAGCTGCACTGGGCGGTACCCAGAATGCTTTGGGTGGAGATATCAGCAACGTTCACGGCAACCCGGCCGGGCTTGGGTTTTTCCAGCAATCAGAATTCAGCCTCACGGCAGCCTACAGTGACTGGAACGCTGAAACATTTCTATTAAACCAATCCAGAGGTTATAATGCAACCAATTTTTCCATCCCCAATCTGGGAGCCGTTATCAGCAGGGCCAAAGGACCGCTGGAAGTCGGAGATTGGAGAGGGGGATCTTTCGGGATAAGCATCAACCGGCAAGCCAGCTATAACAATAATTTCGGTTATTTCTCCAATCAATTGGATCAGGGATCTATCCTGGATTATTATGTAAATCTGTATAACGATCAGGGGGAGGTCCCGACCGGCACAGATGGCCTTTATTTCGAAGCTTTTCTGATCAATCCTGGAAATGAGGGCTACGATTATGTTCCTAATGCCACCCTGGCCCTTGAAAAATCGGAAATGGTAGAAAACGAGGGAAGTATGAGTCAGATTGGCTTTTCCTACGGGGGAAATTATAAAAACAAACTCTTTGTCGGAGCTTCTCTGGGTATCAATTCCATCAATTTCCGGTCTACCCAAACCTATAATGAAGAGTTTCTGGACGACAATGACCAAAGTACCTTATTCAGTTCCCTGCAGGAAAACCTGTTTTTGGAGGGCTCAGGGATAAACCTGGGTTTGGGTATTATCTACAAACCCATAGACCGCTTAAACCTGGGACTGGACTTCAAATCGCCCACCTGGAATCGGTTTAATGAAGAGTATGATGCAGACATTTTCGCGAATTTCAGTCCTCCCTATGATGATCCTGAATTTGGGAGTATTTCAGAATCCGATTCACAAACGGATATCTTTCTTAGCAGTTACAACCTGAGGACGCCTATGCGGTTGGGTGCAGGCCTGACCTACTTTTTCGGAAAAAACGGATTTATTTCTGCCGATGCCAACTACCTGGACTACAGTACGGCCCATTTACGGTCTAATGTCTTTAATACCGCAGAGGACAACCAGGTCATCAGCAGTACCTATGGACAGGCGATCAATTATAGCGTCGGTGGCGAATACAGGGTAAAAATGTTACGGATAAGGGCAGGATATGCTTTTTATGGCGATCCCTTTGGGGAGGCGGGCAATCTGGACCGGAGCACTACAAAACTTTCCGGAGGGCTGGGGGTAAAACTACCAGGTTTCAGCATAGATTTTGGTCTGGTAAACAGCCTATTCAACAGCTATTACAATTCCTATCCGGGTGCGGACCTGGCCACCACAGAAAACAATATCATTTCCGGTATGCTTACCTTAGGGTTTAATTTTTAAAAAAGGCATCCATTCGGCAATCAATAACTCAGGGGAAATATCTTCTCCCCTGAGTTTTATTTTGGCTTTTTCATAAAATTTATATCGCTCCACATACATGTTTTTTAATTTTAGTATGATTTCGGAGGTATCCAATCCTGAAAAAAGGGGTCGTATATCAATTTGCGTCTGACTGAGTCTTTCTAAAATTCGGTTGAGGGGGACATCCAGGTAGACTGAAACCCCAAGAGAATTGATCAGCTCCATATTGTCATTGTAGCAGGGTGCACCCCCTCCTGTCGCCAAAATAAAGGCTTCCTTATTTTCTAAAGCTTCCTTCAATACGGAAGTCTCCAGATTCCGGAAATATCCTTCCCCTTTTTCCGGAAAAATATCTGCAATCCTTTTGCCTTCTTTTTCCTCAATAAGGTCATCCAGATCAAGAAAAGGACAATTCAGCCTGTTGCTTAATTCCTTTCCCAGGGTGGACTTACCGCTCCCTGGCATACCTACTAAAACTATTTTTCTAGGGTCGATCATGGGCTAAACAGGCCTTGGGCAGTTTCAGGATCCGGGGTGTTTCGAAAATGATATTTACCGAGTACCGTTCCACTTTCCAGAAATACCAGGCCCGGATTGGAACGAATAATGGTTTTTACGACTGTGGCATCCGCCATGTAATGCCCTATCTGTAGCCCGTTATCTCTTAAAAACTGTCGCATTTCATCTTCAGAGGATGCAGCTACCAGGGCTACCTGCACATCAGATCCCTGAAACGCATTGATCAGGGAACTGATTTTCTCCATCTGCGCCAGAGAAAGGTCTACTTTCTGAATGCTGGGAGAAAGGATCAAAAGTTTCTTACCGCTAAGCATCTCCTCCGTATGGTCACCATTATCATTCCAAATGGCAAAATCAGAAATTTTGGGCAGAGCTTCCGGATTCAAAAGGTTCATTTCTACAAATTCATAGCTTTCATCAGTCGGGTATTGATCAAATTCGACTATTTGTCCCTCCTTCCGCATCAGGTAGCTGTACTCCAAATTGGCAGAAGGCTCCATGGCTTGCGGAATGTTTACCCCTTCTTTAAAAGCACGAAAATCAATGAAAGGAAGGTTTCTGATGGCTACTATGGCCAGGATCAGGGAAATAACAAATGAACCCAGCGTCAGCCATTTACCAAACGCTGTATGCTTCTCAGGGAGCTGCTTTTTGAATATGACCATAAAGGTAATCAGCACCAGCAATACCAGGTCTTTGTAAAAAGATTCCCAGGGGGTCAGTTTGATGGCATCTCCGAAACATCCACAATCCGTTACTTTGTCAAAATAAGCCGAATAAAAGGTGAGAAAGGTAAAAAACAGGATCATGAGTAACAAAAGGTATACCCCGGTCCTCACTTTCCAGCCCACCAGAATCATGATACCCAACGCTACTTCAAGAATGACCAAAATCACCGCAATGGGTAGAGAGATGGCCTTCAGATGTTCAAATAGAGGAGAGATATCTGTGGCAAAAACATCAAAATACTCTTCCATCTTGATGGAGGTACCCACCGGGTCATTCACCTTGATCAGGCCTGAAAACACAAACAGCCCGCCCACCAACAGCCGGGCGATGTACAATATCGTTTTAATGATCATTTTCATTTAATTTAATCATACAAAATACGGCATAATTGAGCATGTCCTGATAATTGGCAATCACCCCCTCGGACACCAGGGTTTTTCCACGGTTATCTTCAATTTGCTTCACGCGGTACAGCTTCATCAAAATAATGTCCGTCATGGATGCCACCCGCATGCTCCTCCAGGCCTCTCCGTAGTCATGGTTTTTATTGGCCAGCAGTTCCCTGGTGGCATTTACCCATTTGTCGTACAAGGGTTCGAGTTCTTCAAAAGAAATTTCTTTCCTCGGATCCTCCTTTAATTCCAGCTGAAGCAAGGCGATGATACAATAATTGATGATACCGATAAATTCATCTCTAATGCTGTCTGTGACCTTCTGCTGCCCCTTTTCCTGAATGGAGCGGATGCGCTGTGCCTTGATGAAAATCTGGTCCGTCAGGGAAGGAAGCCTTAATATCCTCCATGAGGTCCCATAATCCTGCGTTTTCTTCTTAAAAAGTTCTTTACAAAGGCCAATAACTTCATTATATTCGCTTGCGGTTTGTGTTTCCAAAGCAATGGAATTTTATGTTTGACGATTTACGTTCGGTTTCTAATGCCGAAGATACTTTATTTCCCCCAAAAATAACACTTCAGATCAAAGGAAACCTGTTTGCTTTGGACCAGCCCTGGATCATGGGGATCATCAACAGCACACCTGACTCATTCTATGAGGGTAGCAGAATCAACGGAGAAAAAAAAGAGGTGCTACTTAAAGCGGAAACCATGATCGCCCAGGGGGCTCATATTTTAGACATTGGAGGATACAGCAGCAGGCCGGGAGCAGATTTTGTATCTGAAGAAACAGAACTAAAAAGGCTAATATCCGTTATCACTGATATAAAGGAAAGGTTTTCCGGAATCCTGGTTTCTATTGATACTTTTAGGCACAGGGTAGCCAAAGAAGCTGTCGCTGCCGGTGCAGACCTGGTCAACGATATTTCAGGAGGCAACCTGGATCCAAAAATGCATGAAACCGTAGGAAATATGGGAATACCCTACATTTGCATGCATATGAAAGGGGAACCCCGCAACATGCAGGCTTTTACAGATTATGAACATTTGGAAAAAGAATTGCTGTATTTTTTTTCAGAGAAAATAAGAAATTGTTATAAAGCTGGCATAAAAGATGTAATAGTAGATTTAGGGTTAGGATTTTCCAAAAACCTGGAGCAAAATTACAGGCTGATCCGCAACCTGGCCTATTTCAAAACCTTACAATTGCCAATTTTGGTAGGGCTGTCCCGTAAATCCATGATTTATAAATTATTGAAAAGCAGTCCGGAGGAAGCACTCAATGGAACCACTGCCCTGCACATGGCTGCACTGATGAACGGAGCCAACATTTTAAGGGTGCACGATGTAAAAGAAGCAAATGAAACTTTAAAAATATATAAACAACTCTACATTTGAAATTACTCTTTAAAATAGGTTTTTTGGACGTTTCCCTGGTCAACCTGATAGACATCGCTTTGGTAAGTATACTGATCTATCAGGTGTACAAACTGATGCGCGGGAGTGTGGCCATTAAAATATTTTTGGGGTTTCTTTCGATTTATTTAATTTATCTGGTGGTGAGTGCTGCCCAGATGGAGTTGCTGACCATTATCCTTGGACAGTTTATGGGAGTAGGTGTACTGGCAGCCATCATCCTATTCCAACAGGAAATCAGAAAATTCCTCCTTATTGTGGGGAAATCTTCCATATTTTCCAATGAAAACCTTTGGCAGGAGTTGCTGTTTTGGAGAAAAAGAGAAAGCCTGGCCTTCAATGTTACCCCGATTATTGAAGCCTCCAAAACGCTTTCCGGCAGCAGTACCGGGGCCCTGATCGTGCTGTCCAGAAATTCCGAATTGAAGTTTTACGCCGAAAGTGGAGACCTGATCGATGCCGTGGTTTCCAAGCGTTTACTGGTTTCAATTTTCAACAAATACTCTCCCTTGCACGATGGCGGAGTAATCATTTTTAATGGCCGCGTTAAAGCCGCCAGGTGTATCCTACCGGTCACTGAGCGAGAAGTACCAGCCCAGTTTGGCTTGAGACACCGGGCTGCCATAGGGATGTCAGAGGCCACCGATTCTTTGGTATTGATCGTTTCTGAAGAGACGGGACAGGTTTCCCTGGCCAAAAACGGCAAAATCTTGCACAACCTTTCTTTTCAGGAAGTAAGGGAAATCATTAACAACTACCTGACCGGAGAGGAGATTGATGAGAAATTTGAACCGATCAGTCAGACGGATAAGCCCCGGGATTTTAAGAAACCTACTGAGGTGTAAGAGTTATTTAATTTAACTAAACTAAACTTTTCCAAAGTTTAGAACTTTGGAAAAGTTTAAAGTTTGGAAATGTTTAAAGTTTGGAAATGTTAGTAGTTACACAAAAATATCGGTGCTAACCTGTGGCCATCTGTGGTGAACCAATAATAGGCACCACAGGTTACTCAGATTCTCACAGATTAAATGGGAGCTAAGCCATAAATTCGGTATTGATCAACTATGAAGCATAAAAGGAGTAACAAAGGTTGCTGTTTTTGTAGTCAGCACCGGAAAAAAAATCTGTGCGAATCTGTGGCCATCTGTGGTGAAGTAATAATAGGCACCACAGATTACTCAGATTCTCACAGATCAAATGAAAGCTAAGCCATAAA
>NZ_WOFO01000005.1:346993-352846 GCF_010993705.1 Cyclobacterium sp. SYSU L10401
GCACCACAGATTACTCAGATTCTCACAGATCAAATGAAAGCTAAGCCATAAATTCGGTATTGATCTACTATGAAGCATAAAAGGAGTAACAAAGGTTGCTATTTTTGTAGTCAGCACCGGAAAAAAAATCTGTGCGAATCTGTGGCCATCTGTGGTGAACCAATAATAGCATGCATTAGCCAATTACACCCAGCTCCTTTCCTACTTCGGTAAAGGCATCGATGGCTTTTTCCAGGTGTTCTTTTTCGTGGGCGGCGGACAATTGCACACGGATGCGCGCCTCTCCTTTGGGCACCACGGGGTAGTAAAAGCCGATGACATATATGCCCTTCTCCAACAAGCGCTCCGCCATCTTTTGGGCCAGCGGGGCTTCCTGTAGCATGATGGGCACAATGGGGTGCGTCCCTTCCTTTACCGCAAAACCCGCCTCCCGGATGCCTTCCCGGAAAAAGCGCGTGTTGGCTTCCAGCCGGTCCCGAAGTGCTGTGGTTTCCGACAACAGGTCAAACACCGCAATGGAGGCCCCGGCAATGGCCGGTGCCAGGGTATTGGAAAACAGGTAGGGCCGGGATTTTTGGCGCAGGAGTTCGATGATTTCTTTTCTGCCGGAGGTAAACCCACCGGAGGCACCTCCCAGGGCTTTCCCCAAGGTGCCGGTAATGATATCCACCTTGCCCATCACGCCCTTCAGTTCGTGTACGCCCCTACCCGTTTTTCCCATAAAGCCGGTAGAATGGCATTCATCAGACATCACCATGGCCTGGTATTTCTCTGCCAGGGCCACGATTTTATCCAGTTGGGCGATGGTACCATCCATGGAGAAGACCCCATCGGTCACGATCAACTTGTGCCTTGCGCCTTTTGCTTCGGCTGCCTGGAGCTGGGCTTCCAGGTCGGCCATGTCATTGTGGCGGTACCGAAACCGCATGGCCTTACAAAGCCTTACCCCATCAATGATGGAGGCGTGATTTAAAGCATCCGAAAGGATGGCGTCTTCGGGCCCCAGGATGGGTTCGAAGACGCCACCGTTGGCATCAAAGGCAGCAGCATACAAAATGGTATCTTCTGTACCCAAAAATTCGGAGATCTTTTTTTCCAGCGTTTGGTGAATGTCCTGGGTGCCACAGATAAAACGAACCGATGACATACCAAATCCGTGGCTATCTATGGCTGCCTTGGCCGCCTCGATTACTTTTGGATGGCTGGACAGGCCCAGGTAATTGTTGGCACAGAAATTCAGTACCCGGCTGCCGTCGGCAAGTGTTACCTCTGCGCCTTGAGGGGAGTGAATGACCCGTTCTGTTTTGTAAAGCCCTGAGGCTTTGATATTTTCAATTTCTTCCTTCAGCTGCGCTTGAATTTTGCCAAACATGTTTTTTTTGTTTTGTTCCTGATACCCGGATTCTGAGTGATGAATTTACAATTTTTAAAGAAAAATGACAGCTGATTGTATAAAAATTCTGAAATTGTAGCGTTAAATCACTCAAATCAAAATAAACCCGAATGGAGAAGGTATTGGTAACCGGGGCTGCGGGACAGCTCGGTACGGAATTGACACAGCAATTAACGGAGGTATACGGCACAGAGGCGGTCATCGCCAGCGATATCCATCCGGAAGCAAAAGCCACCTTTCCCTATTGTCGCTTTGTTGTCCTGGACGTCATGGATCGGGAGCGGTTGCGAAAATGCATCAAAGAAGAAAACATCACGCAAGTATACCACCTGGCCGCCGTTCTGTCTGCTGCTGCAGAAAAAAAACCGCTGCTATCCTGGCGGGTAAACATGGATAGCCTCTTGCATTTACTTGAACTTGCCCGGGAGTTTAAACTGAACAAGCTCTTCTGGCCCTCCAGCATTGCCGTGTTTGGTCCGGATACCCCCAAAAATCAGACCCCACAAGATGCCGCCAAGGAGCCCGTCACTGCCTACGGCATTGCCAAGCTTGCAGGTGAGCGCTGGTGCGCTTATTATCACCAGCAGTATGGGGTGGATGTGCGCAGTCTGCGCTTTCCGGGTCTGATCGGCTACAAAGCCCTTCCCGGCGGGGGCACGACCGACTATGCCGTGGCCATTTTTCACCAGGCCCTGGCCGGCAAATCCTTTCGGTCTTTTCTAAAAAAGGACAGCCGCCTGCCCATGATGTACATGCCCGATGCCATCAAGGCTACCCTTGCGCTGATGCAGGCTCCCAAGGATCGGATTAGCATCCGCTCCAGCTACAACCTGGCCGCCATGAGCTTCAGTCCGGAGGAATTGTATCAGGGAATCCTTCCCTACTTTCCGGAATTTAGTATAACTTACGAACCGGATTACCGGCAAGCCATCGCAGATGGCTGGCCGCAGTCCATAGCTGACCAGGAGGCAAGAAGGGACTGGGATTGGGCTCCAGATTACGATTTGCCTGCCATGATCCGTGAAATCCTTCAGGAACTACCGAAATGGATCCAACACAAACAAAGCGACTTATGAAAAAACTGGCATACCTCTTACTGTTTGCAGGAGTGATTTCCTGTGACGCACCTACTGAAGAAAGCCGATACGAGGGAGAAAACGAGGAGGAAATGGACAACAAGAAAGAACTGGTGCTGGACAATACTTTTTCCACCTGGATGCACTATGAAGGGGTGCTTCCCTGTGCAGACTGCGAGGGAATCCGGACGGTCCTGAAACTCGAAAACAGTCCCGATAAGAGAGAGCGTGCGTTTGAACTGACCGAAACCTACCTGGGTACCGAAGACGGGGATCGCGAGTTTGTCAGTAAAGGGATTTACGAGGTGGTCTACGGCCTGGAAAACGAACCTGGCGCCATGGCCATCCGCCTGCTGGATGAAAACAGTGTGGCTTTAAAAAGCTTCCGCCAGGACAAGGAGGGCAGGTTGCATTTATTGGGTCCGGAGGAAGAACCCCTTGCTTCGGAATTGAATTATACCCTGGACCTGGTAGCGCCGCAGGAGTAGTCCGGGTTGCCGGAAAGGGATATTCGGAACAGGTATTGCTTTTTTGCCGGGAATATTCATTGCATGGCAATGCAGGTTGTTTTTCGGAAAATGGAATGGGGTATTTTTTCAGATTCAAAAATTTCCACTACATTGTTGGTATATTTTTTACTTGTATGAAAACCATAGTGTTAAAAAACGCTGTTTTTGAGGGATTGCCGGTAATCTGTCTGGATTTCCCCTATGATTTTGCTTTAAAGGAGCTGGTAAAAACCTACCCGGAATGTCAGTGGTCCCGAAAGCATAAGGCTTGGTGGGTGCCTTACCGGGAGGACCAATTGAACGAGCTGATTCAATTTTTTCGGGGCAAGGTCTGGTTGGATTATTCCAGCTTGCGAAAAGTTAAAGTCCAGGATAAGTTTGCCGAATTACCTGTTCTTGAGCCTGCCATTCAGTCAGAAGTAAACAAGCTCAGGGATTGGATGCGAAACCGGAGGTATGCTGATTCTACTGTCAAAACCTATACAGAAGCCATGGCTTTGTTTTTCAGGTTTATGGACAACAAAGACCCGGAGGATGTTACCAATAATGATCTGGAAACATTTAACAGAGATTTTATCATCAGGAGAAAGTATTCAGTTTCTTACCAATCCCAGGTGATCAATGCCCTGAAGCTATATTTTGGTACTTTGGCACAAAAAAAACTGGATCCGGAAATCATCAAAAGGCCAAAGAAGCCCATGCTGCTTCCCAATGTGTTGAGCAAGGAGGAGGTGAAAAGAATTTTGGACGCACATGACAACATCAAACACAAGGCCATGTTGTCGTTGATTTATGCCTGCGGATTAAGAAGAAGTGAACTGTTGGGGCTGAAATTCGAGGATGTCGATGCCAGGAGGGGATTATTGATCATCAGGCAGTCCAAAGGCAGGAAGGACAGGGTGGTGCCACTTTCGGAAAAAATGGTACTTTTGCTGAGGCAGTACTACCGTGAAGACAAACCGGAGATTTTCCTGTTTGAAGGCAAGGTGAAAGGTAGAAAGTATAGTGACAGAAGTTTGGAGAATGTATTGAAACAGGCATTGGCAAAAAGTGGGATCAAAAAGCCAGTTACGCTTCATTGGCTTCGTCACTCGTATGCGACCCATTTGTTGGAGAACGGTACTGATTTGCGGTATATTCAGGAGCTTTTGGGGCACAAAAGTAGTAGGACGACGGAGATATATACCCATGTCAGTACGCACTCCTTGCGACAAATAAAGTCCCCATTTGATGATCTTTAACGAAATAAGCAGTAATATTAAACCCAGACAGAAAAGTAATTTTATCAGGGTTATCCAACTTAAAATGGACAGATAACCCTGACCCGGTCAGGTATATATACGAGTTACAGGACAGGCAGGTGAAGTTGGGGATATTGGTTAGGCTTCGGAAGGAAGCATTCGATAACCTGGAAGTTCACGAAGGACCGGACCAGGGTTTTTTCCGGCATCCAAGGCAAAGGACTTTTTCCGTTTCCGAAGGTGGCCTGCGTTATATTCAGGAATGAAGGAGGTTTTTTACAGATAAAGAACACGGTTGCCGAGAAGGGTCTTGTCCCGGTTATGGGAGTTCACAGTCCTGTACAGGAGGCGCAGGGCCGGACGGCAGATCTCCGGAAGGAAAAGACTATAAAGACGAAGATTGGAGGGTCCGGACCGCTATGGGGGAGCTGCCGGAAAAACCCTGAAAGTGTTGATCCACCAGGGGGCGGCCATCAAGGGAACCGAAAGGTTTCGAACAGGATGAAAAGATCCGGTCCAGGTCGTACAGTGAGGTCATTCCCGTTCTTAAAATTTGACCGGTACCACCGGGAAAAACTGCACGGAAACGCCCGTCCTGTAACCCAAGCTTGGGTGCAGCAGGCCGTTTACGATTAAAATATTATTTTAGTACATTTAAGGAAGTTTGTGAAAGCCGGGAAGAAAAGCGCTCCGAAAGTGCCCGCCGCACACAAGCCCCGGACGTTGTGCTTCATTATCAGAAACCGCTAACCAATGATAAAATTCTTTAGAAAAATAAGACAAAAACTACTCTCTGAAAACAAATTCAGTAAGTATCTGATTTATGCCATTGGAGAAATTATTCTTGTGGTTATTGGAATTTTGATTGCTTTACAAATAAATAATTTGAATGAATCCAAAAAAGAACAGAATATACTGAATGCCTCTTTAAACTCTTTGAAATTAAACCTTCAAAAGGATATAGAAAATTTAAATGACCAAATTGAATATAACAAGACCGTGTTGAAAGCAGTTGATTTTTCTTTTCGCGTTATTTCTCTACCGGAATATAACAACCTGCCTTTATCAACTTTTTCTGATAGTGTGTTTCATGTAGCCACAGAAAGAACTTTTTTTCCAAATACAACGACCTTTAATTCTATGGAAACGGGTTCTCATTTTCAATGGATCAAAAATCAAGATTTAATACAAGCGATTTATGGCTATTATGCTATAGTTACAAGCATTTCAAACCTTACAAATGAAAATAATCAATTCGTAAAAAATCATATCGAAGAATTTACTTATAACAATATTGAGTTTGGCTCACTTTTGCCTAATTCAAATCCTTATCCGAAGAAACGGAGTCCAGAACTTAATAATACTTCCATATTAAGAGAAAGTGCAGTTTTCGAAAATAACCTAATTGGGAGAAAATTTCGGTCAAATGCAGAAATAGATAGGTCGGAAGATGCACTAACAAAGGCAAAGGAACTTATTTATCTAATTGACGAATATCAAAATGCAAATAATTGAATTAAAAATAACGAAAGCACAGTCGAGTAGGTAAAGGGGAATCCCACCCCTAAACCTCTCACAGAACCGTACGTGAACCTCTCAATTCATACGGCTCTTATTATGCAGTCGGTTATTAG
>NZ_WOFO01000020.1:1681-5092 GCF_010993705.1 Cyclobacterium sp. SYSU L10401
AAAAAGTTCATTGACATGTTGAGCGGAAAATGCAATGTAGATCAGACCATTGATGGTTTGATATTACGAAAAGAACCCTGTGTGTTTGCAAAAGGGCACATGGGGAGTTCAAGTGAACAAGGGCGTACGGGGGATGCCTAGGCTCCAGGAGGCGAAGAAGGACGTGCCAAGCTGCGATAAGCTGTGGGGACCGGCACAGTCGGGTCGATCCACAGATTTCCGAATGGGGCAACCCACCCTGACTTGTCAGGGTATTCCCATCTAAAGATGGAGAAAGCGAACGCGGGGAACTGAAACATCTAATTACCCGCAGGAAGAGAAAACAAATAGTGATTCCGTCAGTAGCGGCGAGCGGACGCGGAATAGCCCAAACCGTATATGTTACGGCATATGCGGGGTTGTAGGACCTGCATGATCGAAATAAAGTAGACCCGAACAGTCTGGGAAGGCTGACCGGAGAGGGTGAGAGTCCCTTAGGGGAATATTTTATAGAGAGGCGGGAATCCTGAGTAGGCCGGGACAGGAGAAATCCCGGTTGAAACTGCCGGCACCATCCGGTAAGGCTAAATACTCCCTGGAGACCGATAGTGAACGAGTACCGTGAGGGAAAGGTGAAAAGTACCGTGAATAACGGGGTGAAAAGAACCTGAAACCGTACGCCTACAAGCGGTCGGAGTCCTGACTTATCAGGATGACGGCGTGCCTTTTGCATAATGAGCCTACGAGTTGCACCTCACCGGCAAGGTTAATCCCGTGGACGGGAGGAGCCGCAGCGAAAGCGAGTCTGAACAGGGCGCCATAGTCGGTGGGGGCAGACGCGAAACTTAGTGATCTACCCATGGCCAGGTTGAAGCTCTGGTAAAACAGAGTGGAGGACCGAACCGATAAGCGTTGAAAAGCTTCCGGATGAGCTGTGGGTAGGGGTGAAAGGCCAATCAAACTGAGAAATAGCTCGTACTCCCCGAAATGTTTTTAGGAACAGCGTCGGGAATTGTATTGTGGAGGTAGAGCTACCGATAGGACTAGGGGGAGTCACATCCTACCAAATCCTGACGAACTCCGAATGCCACACTACAGAACCGGCAGTGAGGGCTTGGGTGCTAAGGTCCAAGTCCGAGAGGGAAAGAACCCAGACCTACCGCTAAGGTCCCGAAATCCGCGCTAAGTTGAACAAAGGCGGTCCAGCTGCAGAGACAGCCAGGAGGTTAGCTTGGAAGCAGCTATTCCTTTAAAGAGTGCGTAACAGCTCACTGGTCGAGCGGCAGGGCGTCGATAATAATCGGGCATCAAGCGCGGTACCGAAGCGCAGGACTACGTCCCGATTTATCGGGAGTATTGGTAGGGGAGCATTCCGGCGGCGGCGAATCCATATGGTGATGTATGGTGGAGCTTCCGGAAAAGCAAATGTAGGCATAAGTAACGATAATGGATGGGAACAACATCCACACCGCAAGACCAAGGATTCCTGATCAACGCTAATCGGATCAGGGTCAGTCGGGACCTAAGGATAACCCGAAGGGGGATTCCGATGGCAAATGGGTTAATATTCCCATACCGCACATACAGGTGAAGGGGTGACGGAGTGATGAAAAGGCCGCCCGGTGACGGAATACCGGGTTGAAGGGTGTAGGTATTGGAGGTGTAGTAAAATGCGCACCTTTAGCCGAACCTGATAGTACCGAGCGTCTTCGGACAATCGGATAGTGTCTGTAAGAACTTCCAAGAAAAACCTCTAGCGTCAAGCGTATGAGCGCCCGTACCGCAAACCGACACAGGTGGTCGGGGAGAGTATCCCAAGGTGCTCGAGTGAATCATGGCTAAGGAACTCGGCAAAATGGCCCTGTAACTTCGGGAGAAGGGGCGCTTCCTTCCCGATTCTTCGGGAAGAAGCCGCAGTGAAAAGGCCCAGGCGACTGTTTATCAAAAACACATGGCTTTGCGAAATCGAGAGATGAAGTATAAGGCCTGACACCTGCCCGGTGCCGGAAGGTTAAGGGGGGACGTTACTGCGCAAGCGGGAAGCGTTGAACCGAAGCCCCGGTAAACGGCGGCCGTAACTATAACGGTCCTAAGGTAGCGAAATTCCTTGTCGGGTAAGTTCCGACCTGCACGAATGGTGTAACGATCTGGGCACTGTCTCAGCCATGAGCTCGGTGAAATTGTAGTCGCGGTGAAGATGCCGCGTACCCGCAACGGGACGGAAAGACCCCATGAACCTTTACTGCAGCTTAACATTGGCATCGGGTACACGGTGTGTAGGATAGGCCGGAGGCAATGAAGCGGCGTCGCCAGGCGTTGTGGAGCCAACGTTGAAATACGGCCCTCTGTGTGCCTGGTGTCTAATCCCTTGAAAGGGAGACATTGTTTGGCGGGTAGTTTGACTGGGGTGGTCGCCTCCAAAAGAGTAACGGAGGCTTCCAAAGGTTCCCTCAGCACGCTTGGTAACCGTGCGTGGAGTGCAATAGCATAAGGGAGCTTGACTGTGAGGCGTACATGCCGGGCAGGGACGAAAGTCGGGTATAGTGATCCGGCGGTACCGAATGGAAGGGCCGTCGCTCAAAGGATAAAAGGTACTCTGGGGATAACAGGCTGATCTCCCCCAAGAGCTCATATCGACGGGGAGGTTTGGCACCTCGATGTCGGCTCGTCACATCCTGGGGCTGGAGAAGGTCCCAAGGGTTGGGCTGTTCGCCCATTAAAGTGGCACGCGAGCTGGGTTCAGAACGTCGTGAGACAGTTCGGTCCCTATCTGTTGCGGGCGTGGGAAGTCTGCGGGGGGCTGTCCTTAGTACGAGAGGACCGGGATGGACCGACCGCTGGTGTACCGGTTGTGGTGCCAACTGCACCGCCGGGTAGCTAAGTCGGGAAGAGATAAGCGCTGAAAGCATCTAAGTGCGAAACTCGCCCCAAGATGAGACTTCCAAACAGGGCCGTCAGAGACGATGACGTTGATAGGCTGCAGGTGTAAAGCCAGAGATGGCAAAGCTGAGCAGTACTAATAGCCCGAAAACTTGAACACCTTTGAAGCATTGCATTTTCCGCGAGACACTGTCATATAAGAACAAAGATATTAAACGGAGAGCCCATAGGGCACCGTAAAGACATAGGCGGCCCGGCGCAGGGGACCCACCTCTTCCCATCCCGAACAGAGAAGTTAAGCCCTGCAGCGCCGATGGTACTGGGGTTACACCCGGGAGAGTAGGTCGCCGCCTCATTTATTCAAAAGCCCTTTGGTTCATCCACAAGGGCTTTTTTTATACCCTATTACCTTACCCCAAAGCAAAGGAAATGTTCACCACAGATTACACAGATTTGCACAGACAGTATTTAGGGAAGGGATCCGAAAGACACCACAGATAGCACAGATTTAATTTGAGGATCAATGCAAAAACCCCTTATATGTTCTTCTAT
>NZ_WOFO01000006.1:0-225720 GCF_010993705.1 Cyclobacterium sp. SYSU L10401
CCGGAGATGAAAAACTGATGCTTCTGGATAAGACTACTGACCAAAAGTCAATTTTAAAACACTTTAAGTGATTATGGGTGTCCCAATGATGAAGTCAGGTGACCAGAAAAATTAGTTTTTATTGTAAAAAAAAGCCATGAAACACTGTTTCATAGCTTTAGTCAATTAACAATAAACCCAAAATAACCTGCTGTAGGAGAAGGAGTCGAACCTCCACGGAGCAGTTAGGCAAAATACGAGCTCGCTATTTGCTTTTTCCTTTGACCTCCACCCCCGAGACAGGAGGGCATGTCTGCCAGTTTCATCATCCTACTGTATCTTGTCAAATATCCCGGTAGCCAGAAGTTTCTTTGCTTCACCAGGTCAAGACCAATTGTCTTTAATCGATGTTTCAAAGTTAATAAAGAAGTAGGTTTAATAAAAATGATTAAATTTTACATTTATTTTATTTTTTGTGTATTTTAATTAAATAAAATGTAATTGAGAAGCTGTATAAAACGCTGTTGATTGCAATTTTTTTAATAAAATAAAATATGGGTTATCTCGAGGGTTTAATATCCTTCAGTATTCGAATCCACCCTGCCCCAAAATGTCCTGTAGACAAAATAACTGTACAAGAGTACCAGCGGACCTCCAACGGCTACAAAACCCATCATGATTTTTAAGGTTTTGGTGGAAGCTGCAGCATTGTATATGGTAATACTATTTTCCTCAATGGAATTGGACCACAATAATCTTGGATAAAGTTCAAAAGCAACAATTACCAGCAATAATGCAATGGTAAGACTTGTGAAAATAAATGCCCAGCCATATTGTTGCTTACTCGCAAGTCTTGGTACGTTGGCAATACTCAAAAACACAAGAAGTGGCACGACAAACAAGATTCTATTTTCTAAAAAAACAACCAATAAGTGCTCCAGATTATAAAAACCGTATGCAGTAGTAATAAGGTAAGAAACGATAAAAAAGGCCATTCCTTTTTTCAAGAAACCCTCAATCCTTTGATAGAGTCGTCCCTGAGTTTTCAACAATAAATATATGGCACCGTGCATCATAAAAAGAGCCAGGCTGCTTACCCCCACCAGTATAGCAAATGGATTAAGAAATTCGAAGAAACCACGACCCGTATATTCGAAATTTTCATCAAGCGGCATGCCATTAAGGATATTGCCTAACACCACACCCAGTAAAAAAGCCAGCATGATGCTGGATATGGAATATCCCCAATCCCACATTTTTCTCCACCAGGGCATCTCCTCCATATTTCTGAATTTGATAGAAATTCCCCTGAAAATAATGAACAATAAGAAAAGTATAAATGGGGTATACATGGCAGAAAAAAGCGTTCCATAAAATACAGGAAAACCAGCAAATAAAGTGCCGCCACCTATTACCAACCACACCTCATTGCCATGCCATGTAGGGTCAATGGCTTTCAAAGCGGTTTCTCTGCTACTGTTTTTTTTAAAAAACAAATGCCATGCCCCCGCTCCGAAGTCAAAACCATCTAATATGGCATATCCGGAAAAAAGTCCTCCAACTACTAAAAACCACCAGGTGGGATAATCTAATCCAAGTAAGGTTTCCATTCGACTATTATTTTGAAATTACATTTGAAATTTCATTATTTAAACTGCCCTCATTATAATCAATATCGCTTGTCGGTCCTTTTTTTATGGCTTTGTTCATCAAATAGACAAAGAGTAAGAAGAGTACTGTGTAAACGATAAAGAATAAGATCAAAGAAAACAAAACCTGGTTGGCCTGCACACTTTTTGAAAGAGCATCTGATGTCCTTAACAGACCATAAACTACCCAGGGCTGCCGTCCCATCTCAGCAGCAAACCAACCAAACTGATTGGCCAATTGAGGTAATATAGCAGTGAACACAAAGGTCCACATCAACCATTTATTGTCAAATAGTTTTCCACGGCTCCACTGCCATAAAGCAAACATGCTCAAGGCAATCAAAAACATTCCTATGGCTACCATCAGATGGTAAAATTGGAAAACAGCATTGACCTGAGAAGGCCTGTCTTCTTCGGGAAAAGCATTGAGGCCCTTTACTGGGGTCTCAAAATCCTGATGCAGCATAAAGGTCAGCCCTGCCGGAAGTCTAAGACCGGTTACTTCTTGCTTTTCCTTATCTACCCATCCAAATAAATAGAGGTCGGCTGGTGCTGCTTCCTTAAAATGACCCTCCATGGCGGCCAGCTTAGCCGGTTGGTTTACGGCAACGCCTTCTGCAGAACGATGCCCGGTAAATAATTGAGCCAGGGATGCAACCGCGGCAACTACCAGGGTGATTTTAAAAGCTTTTTCAGACATATTAACAAACCGGCCTTTGATAATGTAATAAGCATGAACGCTTAGGATCAAAAAAGCTCCTGCCA
This sequence comes from Cyclobacterium sp. SYSU L10401, assembly GCF_010993705.1. Lineage (GTDB taxonomy): Bacteria > Bacteroidota > Bacteroidia > Cytophagales > Cyclobacteriaceae > Cyclobacterium. The sequence goes on from NZ_WOFO01000006.1 coordinate 2,394, forward strand.
GGAAGGCACCAAGCCAGACATGGGTAAGGCGATCTACGGCGGAAGGGTTAAAAACCATGGCCCAAAAATCCACAATTTCTGCTCTTGCCCGCATGCCTTCACCTACAATATGGTAACCAGCCGGAGTTTGTTGCCAGGAATTTGCCACTACTATCCATACCGCAGAAAACATGGACCCTAAAAACACAGCCCATGTCGCTAAAAGATGCACCCATGGTTTGACCCGGTTCCAACCAAACAACAATACCCCCAGGGCACTGCTTTCCAAAGCAAAGGCAAAAATACCTTCCGCAGCCAGTGCACTACCAAAGATGTCTCCCACATAACGGGAATAGGTAGCCCAATTGGTGCCAAATTCGAATTCCATGACAATTCCCGTGACCACCCCTATGCCAAAGGTGATGGCAAAAATCTTGGTCCAAAACCTGGCCAATACTTCATACTCCTTTTTTCTTGTGCGCAAATAGATACTTTCAAAAACAACCATTAAAAGTCCTATACCAATACTTAAAGGGGGATAGATATAATGGAAGGCTATAGTAAAGGCAAATTGAATACGAGATAAAATTTCAACATCCATGATACTTTTATAATTGGGTATGATATTTTCAACCCTGGACTTTGAAAAGAAAGCATTTCAAAAAGATCCAGGCTACTTTCAAAACTAGCTCAAATATAAGAAGTTACAGGTGACCTAACTCACATAAAAGTTGCTTTTTATTATTTGTGCTTTTTCGCTTTATTTCTGCTATTCTATTGATCTGGTTGTATGATGGAACTGGCAACTTTCCCCATAAAAAATCACAATTTCCATAAATTCATTACCCAAAAATAATTTTTATCTAAAAATCAGTATATTTTTTTTAGCCCATTCCATGAGCATTTCTGACCAACGCAGGGAGAACAAAGTACCCTGGATTACATAATGGATGTCCAATGGAAGAATGGATGCTGGCCTCAACACTATTCTATCAGAAAAGGTTATTATGAACACCTCACATTTAATGAGGGAGTGAACTAAGAGACTAAGATACGTTGGGAGGGGGAGAGGGGGTGATTTGGAGATGGGATGATTTGTACAATTGATTAACCATTAACGACAACGGTTGTTTCCAAAGTTAAGGGTGGATGCCAGACAGCCACCATGAATACCTCAGAAGGTATCTTGCCGCTTTAACCCTTAACCGACACGGATGAACCCAAATTAAGACAGGGAATCAGAGGGACAGGTGACGGAGGGAGGTCCAATGTCAAAAAAAATGCTCAGTGACCTCTGAGCCTCCTTGGTGATCTCTGTGACCAAAAAATTAGTTTTTCGATGCAAGAAAAAAGCCATGAAACACTGTTTCATAGCTTTAGTCAATTAACAATAAACCCAAAATAACCTGCTGTAGGAGAAGGATTCGAACCTCCACGGGGCAGTTAGGCAAAACACGAGCTCGATATTTGCTTTATACTGTGCTCCCCACCCCCGAGACAGGAGGGCATGTCTGCCAGTTTCATCATCCTACAGTATATGAATGACTTTAGATGCAGGAGTGAGAAGTTAAAGGAAATTACCCCTTTTTAATTGCCTGCCGTAGGCAGGTTTCATCACCCTACAGTATTGTTTCAAAACTTCTGGACTTCAGCAGCATGCTTTCTGACCAGATCAAGACCGTTTGTCTTTGTTTGATATGTCAAAGGTAAATAAAAGGACCTAAAATTAAAAATAAATCAACAAAAAGGTTTAAAAAATACATATTAATTAATTTTATTGATAAATTAATGTAAATTCCTTAAATTAAATTGTAAAAATAACTTTGTTTTTGTCATATTTTCAGTGATATAAATTAAGCTAATGCTGGTTTTAAGGTTGGGTTACCACAAGAAATGGGGAGCCAGAGAATTTTAGATTCATGCTCGAAAAAATTTACTTTTAAAATGCTAGCCTTCATGGAAAGTTATCGAAATTAAAAGAAGCATTTTCAGCCGTTAATCAAAGGTTTTGGAAGAGTCCGCCACCAGGGCATTTAATTCGTCCAGTTCTTTAGGACTTAGGTCCCTCCATTTGCCTACCGGAACGTCAAGTTGGATATGCATGATCCGGGTCCTTTTCAGGGCAACCACCTCATAGCCCAGAAAATCACACATCCTTCGGATCTGTCGGTTGAGGCCCTGCGTAAGGATGATTCTGAAAGTAAATTTCCCGGTTTGCACCACCTTGCATTTCTTAGTTACCGTATCCAAAATGGGAACCCCCTCCCGCATTTGCCGGATAAAATCCGCCGTAATGGGCTGCCGAACTTTTACCTGGTACTCTTTCTCATGGTTGTTTTTGGACCTTAGAATCTTATTCACAATATCCCCATCACTGGTGAGCAGGATCAGCCCCTCACTGGGTTTATCCAGTCGCCCAATGTGAAAAATCCTTTTCGGATGATTGATATAATCAATGATATTGTCCTTTTCCCCTTCCGTATCTGTGGTGCACACGATGCCCACCGGTTTGTTAAAAGCAATGTACACATGCGTTTCTTTTGGTGCGGCTATCAAGGCACCATCCACCCGTACCTCATCCCCGGAACTGATTTTGGTTCCCATCTCCGGAACCTTCCCATTGATGGTGACCCGACCGGCATCGATGAGTTTATCTGCCGCCCGCCGGGAACAGTAGCCCACCTCGCTCAAATACTTGTTGATCCGTACCTGGTTTTTATCCTCCATTTAGGTCCACATTTCCTCTATCAACTCGGTATAAAATTCCTTTAGTGTTTTTCCCGTTGCCCGAACCTGCTGGGAAATCAGGCTGGTTTCCGTCTGTCCGGGTACGGTATTGATCTCGATAAAGAAAAACTTGCCGGTATCCTTTTCCAAAAAATAATCCATACGCACCGATCCCTTGCAATTGAGTTTGAGGTATACCTTTTCTGCTATTTGTTTTACCCTTTCCACTTCCCGTTCCTCCATCCGTCCCGGAGTGATCTCCTCCGATACACCCGGGCTGTATTTGGCTTCAAAGTCAAAAAACTCTTTGGAACTGATGATTTCTGTAGCAGGCAATACATTCACCTGGCCTGCGGTTTTATATATTCCTATGGAAAACTCCCTGCCTGTCACAAATTCCTCTACCAAGACCTGTTTGTCCTCCTGAAAGGCCTTGCTCAAAGCATCTTCCAGCTCCTCTGTCGTTTTCACCTTGCTCATGCCAATGCTGCTGCCTCCATTATTGGGTTTTACAAAATATGGCAGGTTCAACTGTGCCAGCACTTCCGAGGCGGCTTCCGCGCCATTGGCAAAAAGCTGCAGAGAGCGGGCCATGTACAGATCGGGTATACCCTCCAGGATCGCTTTGGTATAGCCCTTGTTCATGGTAATGGAAGAAGTCAGCGCATCGCAGGTGGTATAGGGGATGCCCAGCATGTCAAAATATCCCGCCAGTTTCCCATCCTCCCCTGGTGAGCCATGGATGATATTAAAAATGCCATCAAAGGCAACTTTCTCCCCTTTAATCTCTACGGTAAACGCATTTTTGTCCACCGGCCATTGGGTTCCATCTTCTGCTTCCAGGTACCAATTTCCCGGATAGATGTGCAGGGGATACACCTCATAGCGGTCACGGTCCAGGTGTTGGGCCACCACGGCAGCACTTTTTTCGGAGACCACCGCCTCCCCCGTATAGCCGCCCATGATCAGGGCGATTTTTTTCTTAGTCATGGATAAAGATTTACTGGTACGAATTACAGGAATTTTAATTTAAAATAGAAAAGTTAATTAACGGGAAAGGAAATTAATAGCTGTTGAGGGTGTTGGAATCCCTTTAAATAGGTAAACGAGGCTTTGGCTGTCCGAGATTTGTAATGTCGGACCAAAGATAATCAGGATTTGTAATCCTGGTTTTTTTCGCTTTAAAAAATTGAAAAATTCACCTCACAGGAAGCCTGGACTTTGCCCAACCTACTCAGACATTTAGTGGTTCCTGAACTTGACAAAGGAACTGCTATATTCACTTTATATTACTTATAACCTTTACATCGTTTGGTATTTTTTATAGCAAGGGTAACAGGATGGCTTAATTATGGAAGTGTTGGAATTTTTTCCACATTTATGGCATGACTGTTCTTGATATTCCGGATTTGAAAATTGGGACCAAATAGAAAAGCAATGGCGGCAATAGGGTCTCTCAAAATCCAAAGGTATGTCTGACTTGCACCTAATACAAAATCCAGTAAGGGGTTTTTGATAGTTGTATTTACTTTGGCTATAGTCGTTAAATTTCTGAGACGCTCGTTTGAATCCATACCTTGACCAAAAACTGTCTTATTTGAACAAAAAAATTATTTAATGTTTCCGTCTACTTTTCAGAATCTCCAAGTACTCAAAATTTATCTGAATCCATCAAAATATTTTTTCTGTTAGCACCATGACGACATGAGCAAAAATATGTGCGAGAAACGCACTTTCCAATCCTTTTTTCCAATAGAGCCATCCGAAAACAAGCCCTCCAATAGTGTTGCCCAAAAGCACGTAGGTTATCATAATGATGCTGGGATTTCCTACAGTTTGAAAGACTACGGGGAAATGGCCTATAGCAAAAATAAGGGAGGAAATGATTATACCCATCCAATATATTTGGGACTTGATTCCCTTTGAAAGTTTGGCTCCCAACCAAACCAACAGCGTCATCAAACCAAAACGCATGAAGATTTCTTCCGTTATGCCACCATATAAAAACCTTGCCGGAAGTGTAAGTTGCAGTTGACCGCTGAGGAGTTCAAATTCCGAAGGAGAGAGTAACCTGAAAAGTCCGAGTAGGCTCAATATAATTCCTGTGAGAATTCCCCCTGAGATCCCAAATAAAAGTATTTCCCTAAGTTGGATGGAATCTTGTTTGATGCCCAAAAACTTCTCAATTATTGGAACGCTTAGGTTTACTTTTTGGTAAAGTAAAGTTCCCACAAGTACGGCCAATATCAAAATAATGGTAGGGTTAATCAATATCAACAGCTTAATCTGGGATGGCGTAAACTGATCCTCCAATACAGATAATATCTCCCCCGGCAATGGGATATCCATGGTCAAAATGGACAACATGCCCAACATGCCAAGGACAAATAGGATAAGGGCGAGGTAAAACTTCTTTTTTTTCATTGCTATCCATTTTTGTTACTCAATATATCATTTGAGAAAATGGTAAAACTCCTGCTGCCCCTGTCATGCAGGCACCTTTTCTGGGCTATATATTCTGCTTTACCGCAAAAAGCTGCTGAAGAAATATCATTCTTTAAATGGTCAACTCTAACCTAATAAACCCCAATTCATCTGCTATATTGGCAAAAATCCCAATATCGCCCTCCCGGACAAAGTAACGCACCGGATTAGTTACCAGTTGGGGTACAGGGGCTTCGGCCACCAAGTCAAAGTCTTTGTTGTAAACTGAAAGATATATGTTCCTATCGATAGCTTCAGGAAACAGATCACCGGCTTCTTTTTCTTCCGCAAACTCAATCTTATAGGAAAAGCGGTAATACCGCTCATTTTCATCATCCCAAACCGGTGGTGAAAAACTAACTTGTTCCAATACTTTTTGATAATCCACCATCAGTTCATCCATCGAGGCATATTCTCCCCGGTAATTCCCCGTCTTTTCATTGGCCGTCAATTGGAGTTGGTTCTTTTTGGAAATCAGTGAATCCCCAATGGGGTCGTAAAGATGGATTTCATTGGTGATATTAGTGGAAATAATCAGCTTGCCGTTTTCCGAAGATAAGAAAACATACGGTCTAAAAATAGGGTCATTGGAAAGGGCAGGCACCTTAAAAGAGAACGTTGGAAGTTTACCCTCTGCATCAATCTCAAATTTAGTAATCCGGTTTTGCCCGAAATCCATTTTTCTCAAATTATACGTCTTGTCTTTCCAGTTGGAAACCAGGACAAACACGGTTTCAGGTTGCCCGGGAATAATGATATTGCTGTGCAAATGTTCGAATTCGGTAAGTACATCCCCTTCCAGACCATTGTTTAGCAAGTCATAGGTAGCTGTTCTGATCCCATTTAAATTAAATTTTCCCAGGTTCCATTTATCTGAGAGGTAGACATGGTTTTTGTCCAGCATATTCAAATGATAGATAGGACTTACGGTTCCGTTTGGGCCCTCCTTTTCAAAGGGCAGCTTTTCCAGTAGCCGAAGTTCCTCCAGGTCTATTTTTTCCAGCGTATGGTTATACTTGTTGAAGTTATACAGGTATTTACCATCTGGGTCAAGGGCAAAATCGCCTCCTTCCAGATACAGTATTTCCTCTCCTGCATCCACCATCAGGGTGTCCACTTCAAATTTCAAACTATCGGTAGTGCTGGTTTCCGGCTTGTTTCCACAGGAAAAGCCGATCATTGTCAAAATGAGCAGCGGTAATTGTTTCATCATATCAAATTTAGGACAGTGTAAATTAAAAATACTTTATGGGAAAGCGAGGTTAAAAAAGGTTAAGATCAGGAGAATAACAGGAACCCGAATCCCTGGCAGAACAGGTAAAAAAAGCGCATCAGGAGGGATTTAATAGGTATATGGTTTGAGGATGTGCCAATGGAAGAATATGCTGATTGTGATGGTAAGATGACATTTATCGTTATTAATGCCTGGCCTTTGCAAATGACCTGATGCCATATGGTCTCCCGATTTATATTTTTGAAGGCATCCGGGGATTACAAATCCCCTTTTATCTGTCCACGGAATTACAAATTCCGAGGAGCGGGTATCAGGGATGAAATGGCAAATTTCACCCAGCACCTAATTTTCACTCCCCCACTAATCCCCTCTTAAAATTAGATCGGCATGAACCGCCTGATATCCGGTGGTATCTTGCCTAACGGCCGGTCCAATCCTTCGGATATGCACGTAATTGGCCCTGTAGTTTTTGTCTCCGGTAAACCATGCCTTTAGAGCGGTTTCACCTGGTTTTAAATGCACCAGAAAGCCGGCAGCTCTCATATCAGGATTCACTTCCGCCTGCCGCTCCTGATTGCCAATGATCAAATGGGCGGTATTGATAGCTGCTGTACCAGGATCAGCGTTGGTTTCAATACGAAAGCGATCGTCCTCCAAAGTGGATGTGGGGGAAAGGTTGTGCCGAAAAGTGGCTCCTTCATTTTCTACGATTCTCCTGCCGGATTCGATGGGCCAGCGATAAAGCTGGAACTCATACAGCCCTTCCTGATCCACATCGACCGCCCAGACCAATCCTTCCTCAGACCGGAGGGCATCATGGGCATAGATGGTGGAGGGGTTTTCATGCTCATTTCCGATAATTATGTGATTGTACCGGTCAAAATCAGTGGATATGTGCCGCCACCAGGCTTCATATTCTTTGGTCAGGGAATCCACCACATCTTTGTTTCGGCCCGCTATATCCTGTCTTTGTCCCGGATCCGATTGGATGTCATACAGTTCCTTTTTATCGCGTCCTTCCAATCTCCATTTCTCGGTCAACACCTGGAAATCCTTGTATTTTTCCGGGTATTGCAACCGTTGGTTGTGAACAAAGAGCATGCGATCTTCCCATTCTTCCTGCGAACCAGTCAACAAAGGTCGCAGGCTCCGCCCATCATGTTCCAATTCTTCAGGTGCATCCAGGCCGGCCAGGTCAATGAGGGTTGGCAGTATATCAATGTGCCCGGTAAGTTGATCCACATCCCTGCCGCCGCCAATCCCTCCCGAAGGCCAGCGAATAAAGAATGGCACCCGGTGCGCCCCTTCGTATCCCCTTATTTTTCCTCCCCGCATGCCGGCATTAAAGCCCTCCTCTACAAATAGGTCCTCATCGAGGATAATCCCTCCAAACCAGGGGCCAGGACCATTATCCGTCATAAATATCACAATGGTATTTTCCCGCAACTTCATCTGGTCTATCTCTTCTAGAAACCTACCCAGATCCTCATCGAACTTCGCGAGCATGCCGTAATAATTGGCAATCCGGTCTGACAAATCCGATTTATAAGGAGCAGAATAGGCTTCATCTACCAGTAAAGGGGCATGGGGAATATTGGAAGAGATGTAGGTAAAAAAGGGCTTGTCCTGGTTTTTTTCAATAAAGGTCAGGGCTTCCTCAAACCAAACGGTATTTGCATAGCCTTCATATTGTTTAAATACGCCGTTATGCCGGTACACATCATCAAAATAATCATTCCCCCAATAATCGGGATGGATGGCAGATGCCCCACCCCCGTGGACCAGCGTTTCCTGGAAGCCCCTGTCCATCGGGCGAAAAGGGTAATTTTCACCCAAGTGCCATTTGCCAAAATACCCGGTTTGATAGCCGGCGTTTCGGAATAGGCCAGCGATCGTCACTTTATCCTGCTGCAGCAGTGACCTGCCACCGATGGTATGCCATACGCCTGACCGGGATGAATATTGCCCCGTAATGATGGCCGCCCGGGTAGGCGAACAACTTGGGTCCACATGAAAATCCGTAAGGCGTACACTTTCCTGATAAAGCTGATCCAGATGGGGGGTTTTCAGGTAAGGGTTGCCATGCGCCCCGATATCTCCATAACCCTGATCATCATTCATTATCAAAATCACATTTGGACGCTCCTGCGCCGGGGTACTATCCGCATTATTATCCGTGCACCCGTATAAAAGCGCAGATAGCAGTCCAACATGCATAAGAAAATACAGTTTATTTACGCCAGGTTTCGTAGGCTGCATAAAATTTCTGGTTATTTAGGTTGGAAAGAAAATTCAACCATCAAGATCCCGATCAATCGTGAAAGTAGCAGTTTAAAGGTACAGCTATGCCTTTCCAACTGCCAACCAATTTGTTAACCAAATCATGTACTATGTTAGCTCCATTACAAGGCGTTTAATGTTGGTATTATATCCCGTGATGGCTTTGTGATGAGATCATGTGAAGATGTAAGTAAAGACCAGGGGATTACAAGCAATAAGAATTGAGCCAATTAGTAAGCCTTTCTCATGAATTTTTATACCTTTATCTGATAGAAGTATACATATAATGCAATTTTTAGACAGGCTATTTGTTCTATTACGAATTATAACTATAAATTAAAATATTTTCCAATATTTCATATTATAAAAATAAACAACATGAAAATATTTATAAAACATGTAGGATTACTTTTTCTCTTTGCCATAATACTCTCTTGTTCTAGTGACGATGATAACGGAAGAAACCCGCAAGATCCCACAGATGAATATTTTATAAAAGCCAATATTGATGGTGAGGAAAAGGTTTTAAATTTCGAAAATTTTATGACAGCTGAATTGGGAACGTTACCAATAAATGATCTGTATAAATTGGTTTTGAGTGCTTCAAGACCAGGAGGTTCCGGGGAGGGAATTCAGGAAAGTATAAGTATCGATTTTAGTTTGGATAATCCTATAACAGTCGGTGTTTATAATCAACCAGAAGATTTACCGGTAGGTTTTTTACACGCACTTATTAGTTATCAAAATGTTAATTTAAGTGATGAGATTGGGGAAACAATTTTTGTAACCGATATCAATAATCCCGTTTCCTCTCTTGAAATCACAGAGCTTACCGAAAATACTGTTAAAGGCACATTTTCCGGCATCGTACAAAACCCTTTAGTGGAAGGTAACATCAATATAACTAATGGTGAGTTTTTTCTAAACCTTGTCGTAATAAATGAGTAAAAAGAATTTAATCTCGGACAACTTTGATTTGAAATGATTACCGGGGCTGGATTATATTTTACACGGTAAGTTGGTCTGGCATGCAGCATATCATTGATTTTTTCGATACCATTTACAAAGTCTCTGCCGATGCAAAACAGACATTGCAGGAAATAATCAGGGAAAAGACCTATTCCAAAAAAGAAATCATTCAGGAAATTGGAAGCCGCTGCCGGACAGTATATATAGTAAAAACAGGAGGTGCTCGTATTTTCTACTACAAAGATGGCAATGACATTACCGAACACTTTGCCTTTGAAAATGACCTCATTGTGAGGGCTGAGAGCCTTTTTACCGGAAATCCTACCTCAAAAGGCATCCAGGCCATTGATGAAACCAGGATGGTGGCCATTGATTCGGAAAAGCTCTTTCACCTTTACGACCAACACAACGATCTGGAAAGGCTCTTTCGTCTCATTTTTGAGCGGGAATACGTGAATACCGTCAAGCGGCTGGAAAGCTTGCAATTTAAATCCGCAAAGGAACGGTACCTGGAACTGCTGGACACCACCGATTTTGTTCAAAAGATCCCCCTGAAGTACATCGCCTCTTACCTGGGAATCACCCAGGTGTCCCTCAGCCGCATCCGTTCCGGTCTGGGTTGATCTGTGCCGACCAAACCAATCGTTTGGGATGGGGCTATGCCTGCCAAGATGCCGCAAAGCTGTCTGCCACCGGTAAGACTGAAAAAAATCAAACCAATGATTCGGATTTATGAAAAACGTTTGTATCTTTGTTAGTGATTATTCACTTACATATGGAATTATCTGACAGACAACTGGAAATCATCGAAACGGCGGGTAAAATTCTGGCTAGTTCCGGATTGAGTGGGTTAACCACCAAAAATCTGGCCAGGGAAATCGGTTTCTCGGAAGCCGCATTGTACCGGCACTTCGCCAGTAAGGAAGAGATCATTCTGGCCCTGCTCCGTTTCTTACATGCCGATATGGATCAGCGCCTGAGAAACGTCTACCGAGCCGATCAAGACCCTGTGGCCAACTTCAGGGCGCTCTTTGAAAGCCAATTCCATTTCTTTTCCCAAAACCCCCATTTTGTGGTGGCCGTTTTTTCGGATGGCCTATTGGAAGAAAGCGAAAGCATCAATCAGGCCATTCTGAAGCTCATGCAGGTTAAAATGAACTACCTCATGCCTATCATAACCCAGGGCCAACAACAGGGAATATTTACCCAAGCACTCGGCAGCGAGGAACTCATCCATATCATCATGGGCTCCTTTCGCTTGCAAATGTACAAGTGGCGAATCGCCAACTTCAAATTTGATATACTCCGGCAGGGAAAATACATGCTCGAAGCCTTACTAACCCTCTTGAAACCATAAAAAAATTTATCCTATTATGTTAGTAAACATTCACCTACATTATCTGACTTGGATTATTTTATTCCTGCTTAGCATTCAGGTCCAGGCACAGGCTCCCGTCTGGTCACTGGAAGACTGTATCGACACGGCTTTGTCGCACAACAAAACCATACAGATCGCTCAAAACCAGGGGAAAATTGCCCGGCTTAAAAACCAGGAAGCCAACGCACAACTTCTCCCCAAGCTTTTCTTTCAGGGGGACTACCGGTATTTTACTGAATTGCCTTATCAACTGATGCCCCAATCGGCATTCGGGGGTCCGGAGGGGGTCTTTCGGGAGGTGCAGTTTGGGGTACCGCATAACGTCAGTGCCAACCTAAGCCTTAAAATGCCTTTATACGACCCTCAGGTCATGGGCAGCATCAAGGCTTCCCAAACCTTCCAGGAGCTCAGCCTGCTTCAGGAAGCCAAAACCAAGGAACAGGTGTACCTGGAAGTAGCCAACTTGTATTACAATGCCCAGATTTTGAAAAACCAGTTGGCCTTTATCCGTGAAAACCTTGTCAACAGCCGAAAACTGGAGAAAAATACCCGACTCCTTTACGAACAAACCCTGGCGCAGCGTACAGATTGGGACAAGGTGCTGCTGCAAAACCAACAACTGGAAAGCAGCGTGACGCAGGTCGAAAGTCGGTATGAAACAGTCCTGAATGCCTTGAAATTTGTGATGGGGCTACCCCTGCATTCCCCAATAGACGTTGCACTTGATATTAGCCAGACCGAGAAGGAAGCGGGTTCCACCCGGAGCACCCTGGATGAACGGGTGCAGGAGAAAAAACAGCAACTAGCCCTGCAGGAACTTTCCACCCTTAGACACAGCAAGATTCCGTCCCTGTCCCTTATTGGAAATTACGGTCGCACGGGATTTGGCTATACCGGTAATCCGGAATCCTTCCTGAATTTCTATCCGGTAAGTTTTGTAGGAGTCCAATTGAGTGTCCCGCTCTTCAACGGGACTGTAACCAATAAAAAGGTCAATCAAAAGAAAATTGAAGTGCAAAATAGCCAGTTGCAACAGGAGCTAATCACGGAACAAGCGCACATGGCATACCAAAATGCCTCGCTGCAAAGCCAGGTAGCTGAAAACCTGCTACACACCAGTCAACAACAAATCGACCTGGCCGTTTCCGTTTACCAAAAAACCCTAATCCAACAACAAGAAGGTATGGTAAGTCTGACCGAGGTACTTTTGGCAGACAATGCCTTGCGGGACGCCCAGCAACAGTACCTGAATGTTTTGGTAGACTACCTCAAAGCAAATCTCGAACGCAAAAAAAACAGTGGAAACCTCTTGAATTGATACCCCATGAAAAAAATCCTATATATCCTGATTCCATTAGTCCTGCTGGGCCTGGTAGTGGCCAAACTACTTTCCAACAAGCAAATCGCTGAAGCGCAGGTTTACCAGTATGACCGGGAGCAACCTATACCAGTCAGTATCCTGCAGGTCGAAATGGCAAAGATCCAATCTGAATACGCTTTTACGGGCACCTTTGCCCCGGATAAAGAAAGCCGACTCAGTGCCGAAATGCAGGGCAAAGTCAACCGCATACTGGTAGACGCAGGGGCAACGGTCAAAAAAGGACAGGTGTTGATTATGCTGGATGATGCCTTATTGCAATGGCAGCTTAAAGCTGCAGAGGTACAGGTAAAAGGCCTGGAAGCGGACCTCAACCGGTACACCATTTTGGTAGAAAACGAAGCCATACAGGGTATACAGCTCGAAAAAACGGCATTGGCTTTGGAAACGGCCCGGGTACAGGCAGGTACCCTCCGGGAACAAATCAACAAGACCCAGATCCGGGCTCCCTTCGATGGCATCGTCACGGCCCAACTTACCGAGGAAGGGGATTTTGCGGCACCAGGAAAACCCCTGTTACAGCTTACCGACATTGGCCGCATCAAATTGGAGATTCAGGTAACGGAACAGGACCTGAAACTTTTCGAAGTGGGCAAAAAATACCTCGTCAGTATTCCTTCCCTTCCAGCTGAACTTACCGGTACAGTCCACATGATCGGTAGTCGGGGCAATGCCGCCAATAGCTTTCCGGTGGAAATCGTCGTTGCGAATATGCCAGAAAAGGAAATTAAAGCAGGCATGTTTGGTCAACTGAACCTCCACACGAATACCGAAATAGAAGGAATAATGATTCCTTCCTCAGCCATACTTGGCTCTGACCTGGCACCACAGGTCTATGTGATCAAAGCCGGAAAAGCAATCATCCGGGACATTCACATCGAAAAAAGAATGCAGGACAAAGTGCTTGTCCGATCCGGCCTCGGGGAAAAAGATACCCTCATCGTAGGAGGCCTGATCAATGTCTTTGACGGTGCCTCTGTAATTGCCAACCACTAAACCAAAAGTCATGAACATTACCTCCATATCCATCAACAGGCCTTCGCTGATCATTGTCCTTTTCAGCCTGTTCATCCTTCTGGGCTACATTGGCTTCACCAATTTATCCTATGAATTGATGCCTGATTTCAACCAACCGGTGGTGGTAATCAAAACGGTTTATCCTGGGGCCGAACCGGAAGAAGTGGAAAGTTCTGTTTCCCAAAAGATTGAAGATGCACTTTCCAACCTGGAAGGCGTGGATTACCTGGTTACCAAGTCCCTTCCCAATGCTTCAGTAGTGATTGCCAACATGAAATACGGTGTGGATTTGGATCAGACCATGCTGGATGCCCAGCGATACATCGACAACATCCGAAAAGATTTACCCGAGCAGGTGTTGTCGCCCGAAATGAGCAAGGTTTCTCCAAACGACCTGCCTATCCTGTCCATCACAGCGACCAGTAGCCTGAGCAGTGCGGCCTTTTACCAAAACCTGACCGATGACTACCTTCCCCAGATCCAACAGCTCAAAGGAGTCGCTGAAATCTCCGTATTGGGCGGTGAGCAACGAGAGATCCAGGTAAAGGTGGATCAGGAAAAACTGCGGCACTACCAGCTATCCCTACAGCAGGTGGTAGAAGCCATCAACCGCTCCGGTTTGGACATTCCCGCCGGTTTGGTTCAGACGGAAAAGAATCAACAAGCAGTACGGCTGACTGGAAAATTCACCAAACTGGAAGATATTCAACAGGTTCAGGTGGCCATGCCGGTACCGGGAAGTCCGGTCTATGTGCGGGACCTGGCCATCGTAAAAGACGGTATCCGGGAAATCACTTCTGTAAGCCGCTATAACGGGCAGGAAGGAATTGGCCTGATGCTTAAAAAACAAGGCGATGCCAACGCAGTGGATGTGTCCCGGGCCGTTCGGGAAAAATTAGCGCAAATCGAAGAACTGCATGCTGCCGATGGGATTCAATTTATCATTGCCGATGACAGCACAGACAACACGATTGCTGCCGTTAACTCGGTGGTGTTTGATTTGATTCTTGCGGTAGTATTGGTTTCACTGGTGATGTTGTTGTTTTTGCGAAGTTTCAGGAATTCCCTGATCGTTCTGGTCGCCATTCCTACCTCTCTGGTAACAGCATTTGCCGTGATGTGGATTTTGGGTTATACGTTAAACCTGATGACCTTGCTGGCCATGTCGCTGATCATTGGGATCCTGGTGGACGATGCCACCGTGGTATTGGAAAACATCCAGCGACACCTGGACATGGGCAAAGAAAGACGCAAAGCCGCCATGGACGGCAGGATGGAAATCGGATTTTCCGCCCTTTCCATCACCCTGGTCGACGTGGTAGTATTCCTGCCCATACTCTTCCTGCAGGTATTTGTGGCAGACATGCTCAAGCAATTTTCCGTGGTGGTCATCACCTCCACCCTGACCAGTTTGTTGGTTGGTTTTACCCTGACCCCCTGGATGGCTTCGCGAATAGGTAAATCCGAAGACCTGCAACCCAGTACCGCATTCAACCGTTTTTTGATCTGGTTTGAACACCAATTGGATCGCTTTATCGCCTGGTACGGCAGGCAACTGGCATGGGTGCTGGATCACAAACTGGCCTTTGCCGGCATCATTCTGGGGCTTTTTGCCCTTACAGGCGTCATTATGCGACAAGGAATCATCGGAAAGGAACTGATTGCCACGGGTGATCAGGGAAAGTTCCGGATGTACCTGGAATACGACAAGTCCACCAGTATCAAAGAAAACAACATCCGTACCCTGGAAGTAGAAAATTTCCTGCTTCAGCAGCCCGAAGTAGCTACCGTTTTCAGCAATGTGGGCGGACCATCCACGGGTATAGGAAGCTTGGGGGTCGGTTCAGCCTATAAGTCAGAATTGACAATTCAGCTAAAAGCGTCCAACGAACGAAATACGGTACCGACTGAAACGTACATGAAAAATGTACGGGAAGCACTTAAAAAAGAGTTTCCCGGGTCCAGTTATTCCATGGCGGCTTTGGGTCTTGTTCCCCGGTCTGCACCTATAGAACTGACCCTCAGCGGTCCGGACCAGGACAGGGTACTGACCGAAGCAAAAAGTTTAAAAACAACCATTGAAAACATTCCGGGTGCAGACCATGTCAAATTATCTGTAGAAGAAGGAAGCCCTGAATTTCAGATCATTCCTGATCAGGATAAATTACAACGTCTGGGATTGACCAATGCCTACCTGGGACTAAACGTCCGCAATGCCCTGACCGGAAACGACGATGCTACCCTCACCCAGGCCGGGACGGAATACCCGATACGCATTCAATTGGATAATTTTAACCGGCAAAATTACGATGATGTCAATCGATTGATCCTGGTAAATCCCATCGGCATGCCCATCACGCTGTCCCAGGTGGCAAAGGTCGTACAGGACAAATCCCCCTCCTTGCTAGAGCGAAAGGACAGGCAGCCTGCAGTCACGATCACGGCCGATGCGCTGGGACGACCTTCCGGAACCGTAGCCGATGATGTGCTGGCCTATTTCAAGGAAAATCCGCTTCCCGAAGATATCAGCTATGTTTGGGGCTCGGATATCAAAAGGCAAAACGACAGTTTTGGCGCACTCGGTTCCGTTTTATTGATTTCCTTCCTTTTGATCTACCTGATCATGGTGGCCTTGTATGACAGCTTCATCTATCCTTTTGTGGTTTTATTTTCCATTCCAGTAGCCGTTATTGGCTCCTTTCTCGCACTGAATCTATCCATGAACCACCTCAGTTTATTTGCACTATTAGGGCTGATTATGCTAATGGGATTGGTCACTAAAAACGCCATTCTGATTGTGGATTTCACCAATCAGCTGAAAGAAAAAGGTCTTCCGGTAAGAGAGGCCCTTATGGAAGCAGGAAAAGGCAGGATGCGGCCTATTCTGATGACTACTTTATCCATGGTATTTGGCATGCTTCCCATAGCCCTGGCCGCTGGAACGGCATCGGAATGGAAAAACGGACTGGCATGGGTAATTATCGGAGGGCTACTTTCTTCGCTGATATTGACGGTTTATTTGGTGCCGGTAGTATATGAAGCAATGGAACAACTCAAACAGTGGATCCAGGGAAAACCAAAACCAGCTATCAGGGCAAAATTTCCATTAACAGACTCCTAAATTATCTCCAGGCAAATAAATCTATCTTTCTGAGCCCCTGTGATTGGATTAATTCTGCGCCTGAGCCTGTGGAGATCTAACCCTACCTTTACCAGCTACGGACTTAAACTTTAGCCGTATTCGATTTTTTAACATTTGTAAAAGGTATTGTCTCCCCATCGCCTGACCTTTGTCAGACTAATTATGCGCGAGATGAATACAGATAGCATACAACTTGGATTAAAAGAAAACTGGAAACAGTTTACCATTCTGGTCATTGTAAACGCCTTTGTGGGTGGGATGATCGGCATGGAAAGAACCATCATTCCCCAATTTGCGGAGATGGAATTTGGTATTGCTTCAAAAACAGCCATTCTTTCCTTTATCACGGCCTTTGGTATCACCAAAGCCATTGCCAATTATTATACAGGACGACTTGCCAACCGATTCGGGAGAAAAAATCTGCTTTTGTTTGGTTGGTTCCTGGCCATGCCCATACCGTTTATGCTGATTTATGCAGGCAGCTGGAACTGGGTGATTTTTGCCAACGTACTGTTGGGGGTAAGTCAGGGACTCACCTGGAGCAGTACGGTGGTCATGAAAATTGACCTGGTGGGTGAAAAGGACAGGGGCCTTGCCATGGGCTTAAACGAATTTGCCGGCTACTTTGCCGTAGGGCTGGTAGCCTTTCTGACAGGCTATGTAGCCAATAAATACGGCATTACGCCCTATCCCTTTTACATTGGAATCTTTATCTCCGTGATCGGATTTGTGTTGACGGCCCTCTGGCTGAAGGACACCCGGGCATTTGTGCACAAAGAGACTGCTATCGATACTACCGAACAGCTGAAAAATGTTTTTGTGGAAACCACCTTCAAAAACAAAACCTTAAGTTCCGTGACCCAGGCGGGGCTGATAAACAACCTGAACGATGGCATGATCTGGGGCTTGCTTCCGATCATTCTGGTTTCACTGAATTACAACAATGAAAACATAGGCATCATTACCGCCATTTACCCAACCGTTTGGGGTATAGGGCAACTTTTTACCGGTAAAATGTCCGACCATTATTCCAAAAAGGCCATGCTCTTTTGGGGCATGCTGGCGCAGGGCCTGGCCATTTTACTGATTCCCTACAGCAGTGAATTTTACGTGTTGGCTTCCCTTTCAGCCATTTTAGGATTGGGAACGGCACTGGTATATCCCACCTTCCTCTCCACCATTGCCCAGGCGAGCAGTCCCAAACAGCGGGCTGAAAGCATCGGAACGTTCCGGCTATGGCGGGACCTGGGTTATGCCTTCGGAGCGGTAATTTCAGGAATCACAGCGGACCTATTTGGCATTGACTACGCCATATTACTTATTGGGGTACTGACCATTGGTTCATCCCTTGTTATTAAATTCCGTATGCCGGAGAAAATTTCTAACAACTAAGGACCTTAACGGGTGCCTTAGCAGAGCCGAAGGCATGGTTTAATGGAAGGATGTGCTACTATTTTGAGGTGTTGATATGACTTTTTTTATTGCACGGAGAACGACGCAGGCTTTGATAAACTTTCAAATGGCATATGATTGATAAAATCATTATATTTAGAGGCAATGATTAACTCCTTTACCATTGAAAATTTTAAAAGCTACAAAAAAGCAGCGTTAAAGTTAGCTCCGCTGACCGTAATGGTTGGTGCCAACGCTTCTGGAAAAAGCAATGCCTTAGAAGCCATCCGATTTTTAACTTGGATGGCTCAGGGACAGAAACTATCGTCATTACAGTTTGAAGTGAATCAAAACAATGCTGCCATCCGTGGGCAAATCAAAGATATTTTTTTTAAGGGGAATAGCGAGCTCAAATTAGGTTGTCTCATGCAGGATTCAGGTTTAGGTCATTCCTGGGAACTCCAGATTACACTAGACCATAGGCTGGGAAAGGAAATTCACATATCTAAGGAGTCGATGATAAAAACCAATTCCGAAGAGATCCTTTACGAAACCACAAAACCTACATCTGGCCTGGCCACGGATATTTCTGTTGCTTTTAACAATTTTGCCAGGGGAGGGAAAAAACCACAGGTCACCTGTTCAGACCAACTGGGTATTTTTACCCAAATGAGCGCCCCGGGAAAAATTAACCCCAACTACAAAAAATCAATCCAACATGTTGGAGAGCTATCGCGTTATACAGAATCCCTTCTTTCCAGAATATTATTCCTGGATCCCTCACCACAATCCATGAGGAACTATAGCTTTATCTCAGAGTCAGCACTTCTAGGAAATGGATCTAATATTTCAGCCGTCCTATATAACTTAGTGAACGTCGATGACAATCCATTCGATGATGAGCCTGGAAGGCTAAAGAAAGAAATCCTACAATTTATTGAAAGCCTGCCTGAACAAGACATTACAGATATCGACTTTTTGGAAGGTCCAAGAGGAGAAGTGATGGTCGTTTTGACCGAGACCTTTGGAAATGAAAACCGAAAGATGGATGCGGGAGTCCTCTCAGATGGAACACTCAGGGTATTGGCAATTGCCGCAGCATTACTTTCCGCTCCGGAGGAAAGTATCGTCATTATTGAAGAGATTGATAATGGTGTTCATCCAAGCCGAGCAAAACAATTGCTTAACCAAATTAACAAAATCGCTGTGAAAAGAAGGCTACAGATCGTATTAAGTACACACAACCCGGCATTAATGGATGCGCTTCCTGATGAAGTTATTCCAGATGTAGTATTCTGCTACCGGGATAAAAAAGATGGTAGTTCTAAATTGATATCACTAAAAGATGTTCCTGATTACCCCGAATTGATTTCCCAAGGAAGTTTGGGTGACTTAGTCACAGAGGGGGCACTTTCCAATTTTGTGAAAAATTACGAAGGTCCGGATGCAAAAAAAGAAAAAGCTTTGCAATGGCTGGAATCAATAAAGTAGTTTTTAGGCGATGTCTAAACACACTATTTGGATCATTGACACTTCTGTATTTTTAAATATTCTTGATATTCCTGGTTACAATCAAAAACGAAAATCCATTATTTCAGATTTTAAAATATATATAAAAAATGGGGATACCTTCTTTCTTCCTTATTCGGCTCTTTTAGAAACAGGCAATCACATCGCCCAGTTAAATGGGAATATTAAATTTGTAAAAGCGAAGGAATACGTAAAGCAAGTTAAATTAGCTTTGGAGGACAAAGCCCCCTTTAAGCCACTTAAATTTCCTGAAAAGGAGGATCTTTTCAAGTGGATTGATGGTTTCCCAGAGAAAGCAGGCAAGGGCATAGGCTTTGGCGATTTTTCAATAATAAAAGACTGGGAAGAGCAGGTGAAAAAGTATCAGGGTTGGTCAGTTAAAATTTGGTCTTTGGACCGCCACCTACAAGGATATCACAAGTAGCATTTGCTTTATTTACGGTAGGGAAATGTTCCACTAAAGACATTTCATTACCCTGCTATTCGACATTTGTAATGTCTAACGAAAGATAAACAGTATTTGCAATCCTATTGTCGTTCACTCCCGGTGATTATAAATCCCCTATATCTGGGCCACGAAATTGCAAATTTCGCGGAGCTGTGCTGTTCGACATTTGTAATGTCGAATCACAGATAAGCTGGATTTGCAATCCCGATTTCGAGAACTTCCGGACAATGAACCTTCCTACCTATTCCTTGTGTATCTCTACGTTTCGGAACGGATAGGGATTGTCGCTGAGACGTAATTCCTTGCCACTTTCCGTGGTCACATTTTTCAGGATCACTTCTTTGGGCCGCACATGGGGGTACTTTTCCACATACGTATCGTCCGTCATTTCGGGATTGAAATTGCCGAAAATCGCCGGCCCCTGGTAATCTTCCGGATGGTTGGAATCTTTTATGTGCAGGTTTTCAATGACAATCCTTTCCGGCATATAGGTGGTGTAGCCAAAATCATGCTGCCCCGAATTGGAGCCGCCGATAAGACTGGCACTGGTGGTCCTGCCTCCTGCAGGAATGAACACGCAATCCCGGATAATGAATTCTCCCTCCCAGGTACTGCCGTAATCAGAACGTAAATTGATTAGCGTCCTGCCGTTCAGGGTGGAGTTTTCCACCAGAAAGGTGCCTGTACCGATGGCATTGATGCCCATGTGACCCAAGGTAGAATGGCGCACAGTGGCATTGGCCACGCCCATGTGGGCGTCGAAACGGGAAAAGGTGCAATGATCCAGAATCAGATTTTTGCAAAAATTAGACCCCATAATGCCCCAATAGGTGCGGTCATTGATGTCATTAGTCTGGCTGCAGTGCTCAAAGGAAACATTCAGCGAACGGCTCAAGGAGATGTCGTAGCTGCCCATAGAAACTGGTACACCAGCCGAACCGATGGTCCGGTAGGTTTTGTGTCCTGTCAATACCGTATTGCGAACCGTTACATACGCACAGTCCCGGAAATTAAGAAAGCCTCCGTAGGGAGCACCCTGTTCTCCTTCACCTGTAACCCGGTGCTCCAGGCCATCCAGCAGCACATTTGATCGCCGGATAGCAATGCCACGGCTATAATAGGTGTATTTCGATTCGTCCTGGTTGGCAATGGTCATAAAACGCCCTCCCGTAATGCTGAGCTGCTTTTCGTCCATAGGAAGGGCTGTAATTTCCGTTATCTGATCAAAATCCCAGATTATGGGGGCATCCGCATCCACCTTTCCATTCTTATCAACGATAAAAATATCGGTCTGCGGGGAACCGTCGTTTTGGTTGGGCCCATACCGAATATACCGTCGCACATTGGCATCGGTGACGGTTACCAGGCAGGAGCCAGGCAAATCGGCCTCAATTTTGTCCTGGTTCCTCTTGAGGGAAGTTACTCCTTGCAAGTCAAATGAACGCAGGGTGGAACTGACCAAAAACACATGTTTGGTTCGGTCTTCCACATTGGTATCGTCTATGATAAATTCAGCTTTTCCAAAATCGGTGTCGGTCTGGATTACTGCGGTACGCAGTTTCCCGCTAATGTAGTAAGTGTATCCATCATCTGCCTTTACTGGCAGGCCTTCCTGATTGGCCAGCGCATGGGTAGCGGCGATGGCATCCATATCGTCCGATTTGCCATCTCCTTTGGCACCCAAATCACTGTAGCGAACATGTCCCTGATTTTTTATGGCACGCAAATCCTCAGAAGAAACGTTGACCACTAATTCACCCTTTTCATTGGCATTTACCTGGGTTTGACCCGTGTTATTGGTAATCAAAACACTTTCGTGGGGGCTTGTTTCCTGGGCTTTGGCGGGCAGCAAGCCTTGAAGGGTGCATAAGAAGAGGATGATCAACAGGTTTTTCATGGCAATTGGGTTTAATGAAAATAGCAAAACGGGACTCCATTCGCTTTTGACTATAAGCTGTTCAAAATCTAAAGATTTTACGGCGTAAACCCAAAGAAATTTCGACCAGCGGAAGAAAATCCAATACAAAGGCCTATTTCACCATTGAAATAGGCCTTTACCTAAATTACTACATTTACCGAAAGTCCCCGGTTTCTCTTTTTTTATGACAATAGCTAATTTTCAAAGGGCTTCAATACGATCTATTTTTATTCCCCTAAAACAATCATCGACACAATTATTTTCCACATAGCCGCAAGTGGAGATCATCCCGTTGTTCTCTCTCTCAAAATAGGTTTCGGCGTTTTCTCTTGCCACCACCCATTCTTGTTGGGCTTTTGTATATACTTCGTCCAAGGTCATCGGTTCGGCACCTTTTTGATGGCTGCCCAGTTCGCTTTCGTTTTCCGTCCATTCCAATTCCTCTGCTGGAATCTCCTCTGACAGGTCTTCTGGTAATGTCGTATATTTAAAATGTCTTTTAGTAATGGACCCATCGATTACAGTTAGCGTGGTTTCCCAAGAAAAACCCACCCAACTTCCAAAAACGACGGTGTAGGTATAGGAATTGCCCGACGATTCCTTAAAATCCAACCAGGCTGTTTGACTTGCTTCGAATTCGTTTTGGTGTTCCAGATCATCTGATATACAAGATGAAAGCAAGTTTCCGATTAACAAAAGGGCTATAAAGTAAAAGGTGTTTTTCATTTTTTTTACACGTTTTTATAAATGATCGTTTATTCAACATTGACTGCGGTATCCGTTATTCCGGGCTTAAGTGGTTACGCGGGAATATACCGGAGTAGGGGCACACATAGACAATAACACATCATTGCATTCCGTAATAACGGCCAATTTTGATCCGTTTTCCCTGTATTCAAGGCTGGAGATTACTGGCTGGGAATCGGCATTGATTTCCATTTCAATAAGATCATCCATGGTTCCCCACGCCGCATCGTTACCGATAAAAAGATCTTGTTCAGCCTCAAAAGCAATCGTTTCTCCCTCAAGTGAAAAGCTTCCCTCCTGAAAATGGTAATAGCCAACCATGTCGCCTGTTTCAGGATCTCGATAGGTAATGGATCTTTGATAACTCCCATCCCTGTTTAGTACCAGGGAATTGACCAGGTCCAATTCATGGTCCTCATGGAAATGAATCATTTCCCAGGATCCGTATAAACCTCCATGATTGAAGTCATCCCCTGAGTCGGTACATCCCAGAGTAAGCACCGAAACAAGTAGCATAAAAAGGATAGCAATTGGTTTTTGTTTTAAAATTGGAATGAAGTTTGGTTTTTTAACCATACGTGATCAACGGTCCTTTTGTCCTGATCTGGAACTAAAAAGTTGATTATTTATAACTATTGTGGAAATATCACTGATTCCTTCCCATAAAGGTTAGCGAAAACCCAACCAATAGATACCGGCCCTTGGAATATCCGGTAGCTGGTTTCCTATAGATACCAAGAAAAAGGGTCAGACGGTTCTAAACCGTCAGACCCTTTGTTTTACATTACCAGACCCCTTCTTACAAGTTTTTACACTCGCTCCAACTTCACCGGATAGGTTTTTTGGGAAGCCCACTGGGGTACGTAGATGTTTTCATCCCGGTCCACCCAGTCCTGATTATACAAAACGGTAATGTATCCCGAATTAGAAAAGGTTTGCGAGGTGCTACGGTAAATAGCCGCATACATGTTATCACCTCGCAACACTGGTCGGATACAAGATAACGCCAGATTCGGTTAGTATTCTTTGCGGACGTGTGACTAATGTCATAAAAATCACCCAAAACATTATGTACTTTTCGGCAACACCTTGGTTCATTTAATGCCGAATACCATGCCAAAAATCAGAAAAAATATCGCCATAAGTGAATCGGGATTCGTCTTTGATCCGCTTTCGGGAGAGTCCTATTCTTTAAATCCTCTTGGATTAGAAATTATTCATTTGATCAAAAATGGGCAATCCTATGAAGATTTGTCGGAGGTACTGCTAGCGAAATATGAGGTGGACCAGGAAACGTTCGACAGGTATTTCTATGATTTTGTAGCTACACTCAAGCAATTTAACCTATTAGAAGTGGAAACAGATGCCTAAGCTCACAATAGCCCTTTCCGGGCTCAACAATATCGACAGCCCTGGCCCGGGTATTCCTGTCATCCGAGGCATCCGGGACTCCAAAATCCTTGATGCCAGAATAATTGGCCTGGCCTATGAAAATTTGGAACCTGGCGCTTACATGCATGATTTAGTGGATAAAACCTACAAAGTCCCTTATCCTTCCGACGGAGTAGAACCTTTGCTTGAGCGCTTGAAGTACATCCACGAAAAAGAACAAATAGACGTATTGATCCCCAATTTTGATTCGGAACTTTTCACCTTTATGAAGTCTGAAAAAACACTTCGGGAAATCGGAATCACTACCTTTCTACCCACGCTCAACCAATTTGAAGAAAGACATAAATCCAACCTTCCGGAGTATGGGAAAAAGTACGAGGTCAACGTACCGTACAGTGAGCCCATCAGCAGTGTGCAGGATTTTTTGCAGCATAAGGAAAAATTCGAATTTCCTGTAGTCGTAAAAGGAAAGTTCTACGATGCATACATGGCGTATGATCTGGATCAGCTCGGAATGTATTTCAACAAAATCGCCTCCAAATGGGGACTTCCCATCGTTATTCAGGAATTTGTCAAAGGCACTGAAGTCAACGTCGTGGCGTTGGGAGATGGCAACGGAAACACCATTGGGGCCGTACCCATGCGTAAAACGTATATCACGGACAAGGGGAAAGCATGGGGAGGAATTACCTTGGAGGACCCTTCAATGCTGGATCTGACCGATAAAATTATCTCCCAGACCCATTGGAGGGGAGGCATGGAATTGGAACTGATTCGCACGGCCAAAAATGAATTATACCTGATCGAAATCAATCCCAGATTGCCTGCATGGGTTTACCTGGCTGTTGCGGCCGGACAGAATCTACCCGAAGCTTTGGTTCGGCTGGCGTTGGGAGAAGAGGTAAAACCTTTTCAGGGGTATGCTTCCGGAAAAATGTTTATCCGGTATTCCTTTGACATGATTACAGACTTAGACGAATTTGAAAAACTGTCCACCAAAGGTGAACTGTAACCCCTAAAAAACCAAACCGCCATGGAAAAGCTACCATTTGAAAGACCCACAATTCAAAAAATCAGCGCTGGTATACCCAGCAAACACGGTATTTCAAGAAAGCTGGAACCGCTATCTCATATAGACGGCCTGTCCATCAAATCCCTGATTAATGATTATGGCTCACCCTTATTCATCTTATCAGAATCCAGCATCAGAAAAACCTACAAGGAAGCTTACAGGGCCTTTAGTTCCCGGTATCCCAATGTGCAATTTGCCTGGTCGTACAAGACCAATTACCTAAATGCCGTTTGCAATGTGTTCCATCAGGAAGGAGCCTGGGCAGAGGTGGTTTCTGGTTTCGAATATGACAAGGCGGCGGCCAACGGCGTTCCCGGCGAATCGATTATTTTTAATGGCCCGGATAAAAGCAAAGAAAACCTGAGAAAAGCCATTCAAAACAGTTCCCTGATCCATATCGATCACTTTGACGAACTCTATGAGATCATCCACCTATCCAGGGAGATGGACGAGAGGCCAAAAGTTGCCATTCGAATCAATATGGATGTAGGCATTTATCCAAAGTGGGATCGGTTCGGTTTCAATTTTGAAAATGGAGAGGCCTGGGATGCGCTGAACAGGATCAAGGCCAGCAAAAATCTGGATCTGATCGGGCTGCATACCCATATCGGTACCTATATGATGACGACCCAAGCCTATAAAATTGCAGCGTCAAAACTTGCCCAACTGGCTGTTAGCCTGGAAAAAAAACACGGGCACGTCATCCAGTATATAGATATAGGCGGGGGTTTTGCTTCTAAAAATACACTCCGTGGAGCCTATTATCCTGGCACAGATACTACGCCTTCTTTTGATGATTTTGCAGAGGCCATCACTTCTGCTTTGATGAGTTCTGAAATCAAACCAGATCACCTACCCATGCTCATACTGGAAACTGGTCGGGCGTTGATAGACGATGCCGGTTACCTGGCAGGCACTGTATTGGCTAACAAAAGACTATCTGACGGACGAAGAGCAACCATCATTGATACAGGGGTTAACCTGCTCTTTACGGCATTCTGGTACGAACACGATATCCGCCCCATCGAACCCATTTCAGACCAAATGGAGGATACGACCATTTATGGGCCTCTTTGTATGAATATCGATGTCATCCGGGGAAACGTCATGTTTCCCTTGCTCAAAAAAGGCGATCACTATGTGGTAAGGCGTGTAGGCGCCTACAATACCACCCAGTGGATGCAATTCATCAACCTTCGTCCCCAAATTGTGATGCTGGACATGAAAGGCAAAGCTCATCTGGTTAGAAAAGGCGAAACCCTGGATACTATTAACTCACAGGAAATAACACCGGAACATCTCCAGAATTTTAACCTCTAAAAGGCCCGGATCCATGAAGAAGCTGGAATGGTTTCCACATGCCCTGTTCAACAGTTATGCTCAGGTGTTTTTTTCGAACAACAAATGGTTTGGAATCATCTTGTTGCTGCTCACATTCGTGGACTTTTATGTGGGAATCTATGGCTTGCTATCCGTATCCACAGCCCTCCTTACCGGCTATTTCATTGGGCTAAGTGAGTACCCGATACGTCAGGGGTACTATGGATTCAATTCGCTGCTGGTAGGAGTCGGTCTGGCAATTTATTTCCAGCCAGGTCCTCTGCTTTTGTTCCTAATATTGATTTCCGGGGTATTAACGCTCTTTATTTCACTGGCCTTTGAGGGCATCTTAGGAAAATACGGTCTTCCATTTCTTAGTATGCCTTTCATACTGGTGTTTTGGCTGCTCCGCCTGGCTTCCAGACAGTTTGAAGCCCTCGGGCTAAATGAAAGAGGCATTTATGTGCTGAATGAACTTTATCTTCTGGGAGGCAATCAATTGGTGAGTCTTTATGAATGGTGGAACCAATTTCCTTTTCCTTCTTCCCTAAAAACCTATTTCCTCTCTTTAGGAGCCATATTCTTTCAGCAAAATGTGTTTGCCGGGGTATTTGCGGCAATCGGCCTGCTGATATATTCCAGAATAGGTTTCACGCTTTCCCTATTAGGATTTTACATAGCCTATGCCTTTTATTTGGTGTTAGGGGTTCCTTTTACGGGAATCTCCTACAGCTTTATAGGCTTCAATTATATCCTTACCGCAATCGCTCTGGGGGGATTTTTCATTATTCCCAACAAAAGCTCTTTTGCCAGTCTATTGATCATTATCCCGATAGTTGCTGTCCTGAGTATTTCCCTACAGGAAATCTTCAACCTGTTTTACCTACCTGTACATTCCTTCCCTTTCAATCTGGCCGTATTGACTTTCCTGTATGGGTTAAAGTTTCGGATGGACAACCGCATAGGCCTAAGCACCATTTTCTGGCAACAGAATTCCCCTGAGAAAAATCTATACAACTATCGCAACTTTATGGACAGGTTTGGTAAGGACAGTCCTATTCCTATCTACCTCCCCTTTTTCGGGGAATGGGCAATTACCCAAGGCCATAAGGGATCCTACACCCACAAAGATGAGTGGAAGCATGCCTGGGATTTTGAAATCAAAGACGAAGAAGGAAAAACCTTTAAAGATGAAGGAGACTATCCTGCTGATTATTACTGCTTTGACAAAAACGTTCTTGCACCTGCCTACGGCACGGTAGAAAACGTGGTGAACGATGTGGATGAAAACCCTATCGGGAAAAGAAACCTGGAAAAAAACTGGGGCAATACCATCGTCATCAGGCATTCGGATTTTTTATTCAGCCAATTAAGTCATTTACGAAAAGGAAGTATTGTCCCGCAAATAGGAGATAAAGTCAAAAAGGGGGACATCATTGCCCGATTGGGCAATTCTGGAAACTCTCCCTATCCACACTTGCATTTTCAGCTACAGTCTACTCCCCATATCGGTTCCAAAACAATAGATTACCCGATTTCGGATGTTTGGATGCGTTATCAGAATAAAGACTCCTTGTTGTCGGTAGCCACTCCACCTGTGGGAGCGATGGTGTCCTCATTGAATCCGCATTCAGCACTGAAAAACGCATTTTCATTTGTTACCGGTGAGCAATTAATATTTAAAAGTAAGGATGAACAGGAAATTACCTGGAATGTAAAAAAGGATTATTCACTAAACCGGTATCTGGAGTGCGAGCCGAGTGGATCCAAGGCCTATTTCAAACTGGATGAGGCCATGCTGCATTTTACTCATTTTGAAGGAGACCGAAGATCGACCCTATACCGATTTTATTTGGCTGCATACAAAATCAGTTTCGGTTTTACCAATGGCTTAGAGTTGAGGGATAGCTTTCCGATAAATATGGTCTTCCATCCCAAGAAAATCTTCTTGCAAGATTTTATCGCTCCCTTTCTCAGATATCTGAGGGGGGAATACAGACTTCGCTATCCTGAAAAAGGAAAAGGACTTTCCCTCAAGCCTATTGAATTAAAAGGAGAAATCATCAAAAGTTCTTTCGGCAGAAAACTGGACACGTATTACTTTGAATTCCTTATCGACAATACTGGAATCAGAAGTTTTCATTTTCAATCCGGAAATTCAAACTTAGAAACGACATGGATAGAATCATTATCAGCATAAGCATTATTTTGGTGCTATTCGGGTCCAATTTTGTAAATGCCCAGGAACAAAAAAGTCTACCTGAAACTGACAGGCTCACCTATGTATTATTCCAACAAAAAAATTGGGATGGATTGATCTCTGAAGGTCGAAAGGCCTTGAAATCTGGTATAGACTATTATTACCTGAGGGTCAGATTGGGCTTGGCTTATTACGAAAAACAAAATTTCCATCTGGCGGCCAGGCATTTTGAAAAAGCGTTAAAAATGAACGATTCCGAAGCTTACGTCGGCGAATACCTGTATTATTCGTATTTGATGGCGGGCAGACAGGCTGAAGCCAGTTTGTTGGCTGCTGGGTTCTCGCTAGAACTCAAGAGAAAAACAAAAACGGAAAAACGAAACTTCATTTCTGGTTTGGATCTGGCTTACAACTACACGGGAATCACTGAGACGGGTGTTTTGGACAATTTTACTACCAATATCCCCTTGGATAAAGACGGTACTCAATTCATTCCAAAACAGCATCATTATTTTTTCCTGGGCCTTCAGCATCAAATATCCTCACGTTGGTCTTTCTACCACGGATATTCCAACCTTCAAGTTAATCAACTTCGGTACACCCAGGCTTCCAATGAGTCCAAGTTGGAGAATGATTTCCAATCGGAACTGCATCAATATTACAGCCAAATGAGTTTTTTGGTTACTAAAGGACTTACCTTGTCCGGAGGCTTACATTATGTCAATTCAAAGTACCAGACATTGACTGAGGTATTGACCGGATCTCCTGGCCGGCCTTTCGTTCGCAAAGTTGCTACTACCGTCAACAATAATAATTGGGTTGGTTTTGTCTCGGTTTACAAGCGATTTGAATACATCAGCCTCGGAGCTAGCTATTATAGAGGAAACATTTCCGATTTCATTCAAAATCAAACTGACTTTAAACTGATCACCTATCCCTTGGGCAACCTCCATTTATACACCATTACAACAGCCTCTTTTCAAAACCAGGACTTCATAGACGGAAGCAATAATAACAGGCTGGTCATTGATCAACAATTGGGATTGAAGGCGACTGAATGGCTTTGGTTGGAAGCCTATGGCACCTTTGGGGAAATCGAAAACTACTTTATGAAAGACGGGTTGGTCATCTTTAACCGCATGGATTTGGTCAAGCAAAGGTTTGGTGGACGCTTAATCTTTCAAGCCACGCCTAAATGGTCCTTTACAGTGGATTATACCTACTTGAAGAACCAAAGCCAGTTTATTCAGACCCCCTTAACAGGAGAAACTTTCAATCAAAAAAACTATCAATTACATTCCCTAACTGCAATTACATCATGGAGATTTTAACATTCCCCCGCAAGAAAGGCGTCCTGGCAGCTTCAAGGCCCTTAATCAAAAGCTACTTACTGGCTTTTATGCTTTTGCTATCTTTACAAGTGCATGCGCAGGATAATGTCATCAATGCTTTCAAGCAAAGTTATGCGCTTGAAAAAACTGGGAATTACAAGGCAGCGGCAGAAGCGTTACAAGCTATCTACCAATCAGACGGCTATGAGATCAATTTGAGACTGGGTTGGCTCCAATTCCAGGCAGGGCAACTCGAAGAATCCGTGAATTATTACCAAAAGGCAGTCAACTTGAAGCCTTATGCCATTGAACCAAAGTTGGGTTTGGTTTTACCCTTATCCATGCAAGGAGACTGGAATCAGATCATAGGGATATATCAGAAAATCCTGCAATCAGATCCGCAAAATTCCCTGGTAAACTACAGGTTGGGGCTAATAAATTACAATCAGGGAAATTTTGACAAAGCGGATCCTTATTTGGAAAAGGTAGTCAATCTTTACCCCTTTGATTACGATGGTTTGATTCTTTTGGCTTGGAACAAATTAAATCTCCAAAAGACAAGAGAGGCTTCAGTACTTTTTCAAAAGGTACTGATGAACAATCCTGACGACAAATCAGCCCTGGAAGGGTTGAAATTGATTAAATAGCTTTTTAAAAGTTCAGTTGATACATTTCAGCTTATTTTCGAATAAACCGGATCGGGTACACACATAGCTGACATTACATCATTGCATTCCGTAATAATGGCCAATTTTGATCCCTCTTCCCGATATTCGAGTGTCGAGCTTAAAGGCTGGCCCCCGGAATTGATTTCCATTTCAATAAGGTCATCCATGTTGCCCCATGCCGCCTCATTACCGATATATAGGTCCTTTTCAGCTTCAAAAGCGATCGTTTCTCCCTCAAGTGTGAAGCTTCCCTCCTGAAAATGGGAATAGCCAACCAGGTCCCCGGATTCGGGATCACGATAGGTAATGGATCTTTGATAACTCCCATCCTGGTTTAGCACCAGGGAATGGACCAGGTCCAATTCGTGATCCTCATGGAAATTAATCATTCCCCAGGATCCGTAAAGACCTGCATGATTGAAGTCATCCCCAGAGTCGGTACATCCCAGAGTAAGCACCGAAACAAGCAGCATAAAAAAGATAGCAATTGGTTTTTGTTTTGACATTGGATTGAAGTTTGGTTTTTTAACCATACGTGATCAACGGTAATTTTGTACTGATCAGGAACTAAAAACTTGAATATTTTGATCCACTATTAAATTGACAGGCATTTCAGACAGGGGCCTGATTCGAAAAAGGAAAGCGGTTTGCCGGGAAGGGCAGCCTGCAGGAAAATAGAAAAAGGGTCAGCATATCGTAACCATACTGACCCTTTGATGCGGTGATTTTTGCAACTCTTGACTAATACATTACACCCGCTCCAGCTTCACCGGATAGGTTTTTTGGGAAGCCCACTGGGGGACGTAGATGTTTTCATCACGGTCCACGCAGACATCATGCGGATGCATAAAGCCCTGGAAGCTCAGGTCTTTTCGCTGTTCCTGCAGCTTGCCTCCGACATATTCGGGTGCCGTACCTCCGGGGGTGGATACTACCTTGTCATTGGCATCCAATACGGTAATGTAGCCGGAGTTGGGATAGGATTGTGAGGTACTGCGGTATACAGCGGCATAGACATGCTGTCCTCTCAGTACAGGCCTGCAAACAAATGAGCCGGGCATGGGAATGGTTTTGATGTATTTTCCATCCAGGGTAAACCGCTTATATTGCATATGGCCCCGGTCTGTAATCAGCAAGGTGGGATTGGCTTTGTCCCGGGTATCTACCAGGATACCATGACAGCAGTTGAAGGTTTCGTCTGTTTCCCCGGAACCGCCAAATTGCCGGATCAGTTTTCCTTTGGCATCATACTGGGTAACATAATTTCTGCCATAACCATCAACGATATAAATGTCTCCATTGTCCGGATTGATGGCCGTTTCGGTAGGCACAAACTGGCGCGGATAGTCGTAGTTCCCGGTTTCTTTGGGATAATCCAGCACCATGATTTCCTTTCCTTTCAAGTCGGTTTTGATGACCTGATTGCGGGTATTGTCTGCAATGTACAAGAACTCTTCTCCACCTTCATCACTGATGGTAAGCCCATGCGCACCGGGATAGCTGTTTCCCCAGGTTTCGATCAATTTGCCTGATTTATCATAAATAATGACATTATTCTTGGTCTCATTGGTCAAAAGTATCAGCCTTCCTTTGGCATCTTCTACCATTTCGTGGCAATCGTTGACAGGATTTTTTGAAGGATCCAGGTCTCCCCAGCCTTCAATGACCTTATACCGATGAGTTCCGTGTCCTAAAATGGTTTCTTTTTTCATGCCGTAGGTTTTATTGATAATGATGTTGGGAACCACAGCTCCCGCCAGGACAGAGAGGCCGGTTTTCCTGATAAATTCCCTTCTTGGGTTTAATTTGTTTTCCATTTTTTTTTATTAAGCCAGTAAATCCATTTCTGCCACTCCATCACCGTCCGGAGTGGTATAAAAAGGTCTCTTTTCGATCTCATAATTGGTCTCGGGATCTATGCCCAGTGCATGGTAGATGGTCTGGTGAAGGGCAGCAATTTTGATGGGCTTTTCTATGCTTTTACAAGGCCGCTCGTCTGCAGTTTTACCATACACATGACCCCTTTTGATACCTCCACCAAACATCAATACAGAACAACCATCCGTAAAATGCCGGTGCATGCCGTAATTTTTCATGTCCTGAATGATATCGGGTACTTCCACCTGATCTTTCACTTTGGCTCCTGGCCTGCCTTCTGTAAGCATATCGCGGCTGAATTCACTGGCCACAATCACCATGGTCCGGTCCAATTTACCACTTTCATCCAGGTCTTTGATCAATTGCGCTATGGGAGCATCAATGAGCTTTTTCATGTCCTTGAGCCGGGTATGCCCATTTTCGTGGGTATCCCAGCCCATAAATGGCTCATATTCAGATGTTACACTGATAAAACGGGCACCCTGATCTACCAACCGTTTAGCCATCAGGCAACCCAGCCCAAACTTTCCTGTATTGTAAGTGTCATATTTTTCTTTTGGCTCCTGACTGAGGTCAAAAGCCTTGGCTTCAGGAGAATTCAGCAGCATATAGGCTTGCTCCATGGACCTTTTAAGGGATTCCTTCTGGTAATCTGATCCAAATTCACCCATGGCACTTTCCTGTACCAGGCGTTCGTACAACTGATTCCGGGCTTCAAATCGTTTATTGGACATGCCCACCGGGGGCCTCACACTGTCCAGGCCGGAGGTAGGGTCAGGGATCAGAAAGGGTCCGTATTCACTTCCCAAAAAGCCGGCACTGTGGAAAGCCTTCAACTCTTCTCCTTCTCCAACCGTGAATCGCTGCCCGATATTGATAAAAGGAGGGATTACAGGATTGACAGGGCCCAGCTCTTTGGCCATCCAGGACCCCATATGTGGAACTGTCACAGATTGGGGTGGCTCATAGCAGGTATGCCAATGGTATTGGTGCCTGGTATGCAGGATATGCCCCAAATCCGCAGCTACATAGGAACGGATCAGGGTACCTTTGTCCATCACCTGACCGATATTTTCCAGGCCTTCAGAGAATGATATCCCATCCAATGCTGTCGGTACAGCATCGAAAGTACTCAATACCTCTTTGGATTCCATTCCTTTACGGAAGGGCGTATATTTTTTTGGGTCGAAAGTCTCTGTGTGGGCCATGCCTCCAGCCATGTATAACAGGATAACCGTATCGGCCGTGCTTTTGATCTTTTCCTTTGTAGAACAGGAAGAAAGCAGACCCGACATGGGTACTCCTGCAGCCATGGCGGCCATGGTCGCTGCACTTGTCTTTTTAAGAAATTCCCTTCTTCTCCAGTTATAATTCATCGCTAATTGCTTTTGATCAGTAAATTAATTGAAATTCAGGCAACAACAAAACGGCCCAGAAAAAATCCTGAATAGCAGCAGGTTCCGGATCTTCTCCCAAAACCTCCATGGCTACATTGAATTCATTTTGGTGCGGCTCTCTGCCCAGTAGCTGCCGGTAGGTTTCATGAACAATAATGTCTCCATCACCGTACTTTTCCTTCCATCTCAGGGCCCCTTCCTGCAGTGCCTCGTTCAGGGTTTCTCCATTGGTGAGCTCCAGGGCCTGAAGCAAACTGGCCTGGCTGTCCCTGTTGGTAGAAACCACTTCCCGGTTGGGTCTGCCCAGTGCTTTCAGGAAATCATTGTTGGCCACCAGGGATGCCCTGGCAAAAGTCATGGTGGACTGCTCGGAAACGGCCAGTTCATTGGGATTGTATTGGAGTTCCTCCATCTCAAATAGCGGATGAATATTTTGGCTCACCCCATCTGCAAATTGCTCTGCCGTCAGCCTTTTGGTCACCACTCCCTCAAACACAAAATCATCATCTGTCAGGATCTGAGGATCTTCTATCGCCACCGCAGGCTGCTGATAGGCCTGGGAGGTGGCTATTTTATAAATCAGGTTTTTCAGGTCATAGCCATTGTCTTCAAAATCAGTGGCCATCCAGTCCAGCAAGTCCTGACTCCAGGGAACATTATCCATTTCATCAGCCGGTTCTACCAGCCCTCTTCCCATCAGCTGTTTCCAAACCCTGTTCACTATGGTTCTGTACATCCTGCCATTTGCCGGCTGAACAAGGTATTCTGCCAGTTGCTCCAGCTTTTTGTCCCTGTTGGCTGTGCTGTCAATTTCTCCCAATTCCTCCCATAGAATTTTCGTGCTTGCCTTCTTTCCTATGGGGGTTTCACACCTGCTTACTTCAAGGGTGGTATCTGCAAAGATATTCGCAAAGGCATAGGCCTCTTCCAGCTTCCAATCGCTGATAAAACTGTCATGGCAGGAAGCACATTTCAGATTCAGGCCCAGGATCACCTGCCCTACGTTTTGGGCGGCCTGCATTTCTGTGACCTGACTGGCATTGACATCCCCTCTCCAGCGAATCCCCTCTATAAATCCTTTGGATTTTTCATCCGGATTGAGCAATTGTTTGACAAACTGATCATAGGGTTTATTTTCTCTGAGTGAGGTATATAACCAGTCCGTAATGGCAAACCTTCCCTTGGTAATGTAACCGGTACCTGTATAGTCATTCCTAAGCGCATCGTTCCAAAATGTCATCCAATGGGTAGCATAATCATCGTTTCGATTTAACAATGCTTCCACCCAGGCAGCCCGCTTATCAGGACGGGTATCTTCCTCAAAAGCCTTGTAGGTTTCCGGATCTGGCTGAAGCCCGATGATGTCCAGGTAGATCCTTCTCAAATAGGTCCTATCGTCTACCGGGTCCTTCCAGCTCATGTCTTGTTCCTGAAAATATTCATCCACCCAAATATCTATGGGTTGATCCAATCCTTTCCTCGCAGCGGGAACATTGGGTCTTCTGGGTTCAAGAGCCGCCACTCGGTATTCACTCACCTCACTGGCGGCATCTGGCCAGGGTGCACCCCTATCGATCCAAAAAGAGATCAAAGCAATTTCATCCCCGGACAATACCTTGCCTTTGGAGGGCA
The DNA here is from genome assembly GCF_010993705.1 of Cyclobacterium sp. SYSU L10401. Classification (GTDB taxonomy): domain Bacteria; phylum Bacteroidota; class Bacteroidia; order Cytophagales; family Cyclobacteriaceae; genus Cyclobacterium. The sequence continues at coordinate 37,907 of NZ_WOFO01000006.1, forward strand.
TGGCTTCTTCATGATCTTTGGGTAGATTGATCCTTCTAACCAATTCGCTTTTCCCCGAACTTCCCGGAACGATCACCGGGCCGGATTCTCCTCCTTCAAAAACATATTCCCTTTCATCCAGCCTCAATTCACCTTTGATCTTGGCATCACTGTGGCATTTGTAACAATTATGAGCCAACACAGCCCTTACTTTACCTACCAGCTCCACCTGCTTTTGCTCACTGAGTTCTCCCTCCTCTCCGAATGCCACCAAATCTATGTTCAGATTTTCTGGAGAATAGCTGTCTTCGTTCCAGGGAAAGGTACTGGTAAGGTAATCTTCGCCATGCGTCAGGGAAGCTCCAAAATGACCGGCCACCGATACTCCTATGGCTGAGACAAATAGTACAGATCGAAAAGCCTTTACTGACTTTGGGTTACGACCCCCCTCTGTCTTTCTTAAAAAATATATCAGCAGCAGGCCAATGATAGCAGTAGCTATACCTGTCCATTGGTGCACATCCAGGGTGCTGCCTCCATAATCTTCCACCGTTGCCAGTATCCATCCGAGACTCGCAGCCAGAACTGCCCCGGCCACCCCAGCCCAAACCAGCAAGTCAATGCCCGGTCTCAGCTTATGGTTGAAATTTTTTAAGGTAAACAATTCCAACAGGGCTGCAAACAGCAATAAACTCACGGGAAAGTGAACAGCCAGGGGATGCAGGCGTCCCAAAAACTTCCATAGCCAGAAGGGTTCAGTACCCTCCGCTTGTTCCTGAAGTCCTGCAGCCAATAATCCATCTCCCAGACCGACACAGAGCAAAAGAACTGCGGTCACCCAAAAAATGGCCGTGCTTTTATATTTCATTTTGTTCATATCTTTTTACAATATCAATTGTTTTCAATCCGCCTACAGGCAACATCCCAAATCATGGGGAACGGAAAAGACGCTTCACCACTTCCGAAATCGGGATCCATGCCTCACAATAATAAATAAATTCATTAAAATTACTAGCCTGTACTATCCTGCCTATAACTCAAAATATAAATAAAGTAACATAGAATAGCAAACTGTTTTACACCTGGACTACAGTACAGTACAGGATTGGGCTTTGAAAATGATGGTATAAATTACTACTTTTAAAATCTGTGCAGAAACAAATTAGATGAAGAGCCGTAATCTGTTATTTGTATTACCCATTTTAGCGTTGGCTATTTATTGGTCATGGCCCAAGGATGACCTGGTAAGTTACAACCGTGACATACGCCCCATAGTCAATAATAAATGTATATCCTGCCATGGCGGGGTAAAGCAATCCGGAGGTTTTTCGCTGCTGTTTGAATCTGAAGCAAAAATGGCTACCGAATCCGGCAAACCTGCCATTGTTCCGGGAGATGCAGGAGCCTCTGAAATGGTAAAGCGGCTCAGCCACCATGATCCGGAGATGCGCATGCCACTGGGCAAGGAGCCCTTATCCGATCAGGAGATTGAGCTGATAAAAAAATGGATCAACCAGGGCGCCATCTGGGAGAAACATTGGGCCTATATCCCTCCAGATGGCGACATTGTCCCTCCCAGCCTTCCTGAAGAAGTTGACGCCAATAACAAGATTGACCATTTTATTTTCAGTAAACTGAAAGAAATGGAGCTCCGGCCCAATCCGGAAGCTTCCAGAGAAATCCTCCTGAGGAGATTGGCACTGGATATCACGGGCATTCCTCCGAGCCTGGAGGATTATGCTTCATTTAAGGAGGACGACTCTCCCGATGCATATGAAAAGGTGGTGGACCAATTACTCGACTCCCCCCATTTCGGTGAAAAATGGGCAGCCTTTTGGATGGACCTGGCCCGGTATGCTGACTCCAAAGGATATGAAAAAGACCTGCACCGGGAAATCTGGAAATACCGGGATTGGCTGATTGAGGCTTTCAACGATGACATGCCGTATGATGCCTTTTCCATTGCCCAAATCGCCGGGGACTTGTTGCCCAATGCCGGTGAAAAAGACCTGCTGGCTACTGCATTTCACAGAAACACCATGGCCAATGATGAAGGAGGAACCAACGATGAGGAATTCAGGGTTGCCGCTGTTATGGAAAGGGTAGGCACCACCTTTGAAGTATGGCAGGGCACCACCATGGCCTGTGTACAATGTCACAGCCATCCATACGACCCCATCCGACACGAGGATTTTTATAAATCCATGGCTTTTTTCAACAATACCCGCGACAAGGATCTGTACAACGAACAACCCAAGGTATTTACTTATGAACCCGCCGAAAAGGAAAAAGTCAAAAAACTCCTGAGCTGGGTAAATGATCGGCTGCAGCCTGAAAATAAGTTAAATGCTGTCTCTGATGAATTTCTACACCAACAGAAAGAAGAGCTGCTTTATCGGCTGGGTCACCGCAGGGTAGAAGCAGAAGAGTTTCAGGACAAGAGCCGCTTCATTGAACTGGTGGCTCATGATCAGGCCTCTATTTGGCAGGTGCAGGACAGTTCCTGGATCATGTTTGAGCAGGTAGACCTGGCAGAGGTGGAAGCCATTTCCCTGAAGTATGCTTCTCTTACTGGAGCCAGGGTAGAAATCAGACTGGACTCCATGCTGGGTGAAAAAATAGGCGCAGGCGTTTTTGAAGTAACTGGTAAAGGCTTTCCCGGCAACCGTCCGGAGCAATGGAAAACTTTACATATACCCATCAAACCGGTAAACGGGAAGCGTGATGTTTTTTACTATTTTAAAAAAGACAGGATTTTTGCTCAGGATCTGGTAAGGGTAGACTGGCTCTATTACCATGAAAAGTCAGCCGCAAAAGACCGGTATCCAGTAGCCGTGCAGCAAAAACTGGATGAATTATTGACTGTAAATCCAATCCAAACACCAATTTTACGCGATCTGCCGGCAAATAAATCCAGGCAAACCCGCATTTTTGAGCGTGGAGACTGGAGATCCACTGGTAAGGAGGTCGAGGCAGGTATACCAGAAATCATGGGCAGTATCAGCGAACCAGACCCGGACAGGATGGATTTGGCCAGATGGCTGGTCAGTGAGGAAAACCCCCTGACAGCCCGGGTAATGGTAAACCGGATCTGGGAACAGTTATTTGGCTTTGGCATTGTAGAAAGTATGGAAGACTTTGGCAGCCAGGGAATACCACCTACCCATCCCGAACTTCTGGATTACCTGGCAGTGACCTTCAGAGAGGACCTGAACTGGTCCATGAAGTCCCTCATCAAAATGATCGTGATGTCGTCAAGTTACCGTCAAAGTTCCCTCTCCAGCGATGAAAAACTAAACAAAGACCCCTATAACAAATACCTTTCCCGGGGATCCCGTACACGGCTACCTGCGGAAACCATCAGGGATCAGGCATTGGCGCTTAGCGGTCTGTTAAACAAGAAGCTTTATGGCCCCAGTGTCATGCCCTACCAGCCGGAAAATATCATCAGCTTTGGGGGCCGGTTTTGGTTTGAAAGCGAAGGACCGGACAAGTACCGGAGAGCAGTTTATACCTACTGGAAAAGAACCCACCCCTATCCCTCCATGGTGACCTTCGACAGCCCTTCCAGGGAAGTTTGTACTTCCAGAAGGGTGAGAACAAACACTCCCCTGCAATCTTTGGTTTTGCTGAATGACCCGGTATATGTAGAAGCAGCCAGTGCCTGGGCACAGAGGATATTGGAGGAATCAGGAAAGGATATCAAGGGAGGGATTCAGAAAAACCTGCAACTGGTCACTGCCAAACCTCCTGAACAGGAAAAAGTGGATGTTTTACACCAGCTTTACGAGGAATCTCTGGCCTATTACAAAAAGGAGGGGAAAGATTTGGATTCCAATCCTCAACTCGCTGCCATGCGCTTGGTGAGTAATGCCATGTTGAATTTAGATGAATTTATAACCAGGAGATAAGATGAACATTTGGGAAGAAGCTTTTATCCGCAAGGCACAATACAACAGCAGGAGGCATTTTTTAAAAAAATGTACCTCTGGTTTGGGGGCTTTGGCTCTGAGCTCGCTGATGGGATGTGGAGAACAGCCTACTGGGGCTAAGGTGTCACCAGGACTGGCAGGAAAAGGGCCGCATTTTGCGCCAAAAGCCAAAAGTGTGATCTTCCTCCACATGGCCGGTGGGCCCTCCCACCTGGAACTTTTTGACTTTAAGCCTACCCTACAAGAGCTGCATGGCAAAGCTACGCCCAAATCCCTTATGGAAGGGAAGGAATTTGCCTTTTTAAAAGGAACTCCAAAACTACTGGGACCCCAGGCTCGTTTTGCCAGACATGGACAGTCAGGGGCTTATGTCTCCGATTACATGCCGGAATTTGCGCAGATGGTGGATGAGGTAAGTTTGCTGAAGGCCATGCATACCAATGAATTTAACCATGCCCCTGCCCAGCTATTCATGCATACCGGCAGCCCCAGGTTAGGCAAACCGAGCATTGGTGCCTGGTCAGTTTATGGCCTGGGATCTGAAAACAAAGACCTGCCGGGCTATGTGGTGTTGACTTCAGGGGGAGGGGCCATCAGTGCCGGTAAAAGTGCCTGGGGAAGTGGGTTTTTACCGACCGTTTACCAGGGCGTGCAATGCCGCTCAGAAGGAGACCCGGTACTCTTTTTGTCCAACCCGAAATCAATAGATGCCCCCCTGCGGAAAAAATCGATTGAAGCCATCAACCGGATCAATCAAATGGAATATGAGCAATCCATGGATCCAGAAATACTCACCCGGATATCCCAATATGAATTGGCCTTTCGCATGCAGAGCTCCGTTCCGGAAACCATGAATATCAATGACGAGCCGGAATATATCCATCAGATGTATGGCACCTCACCGGGCAAAGCTTCCTTTGCCAACAATTGTCTGTTGGCCAGAAGATTGGTAGAAAAAGGGGTACGGTTCATCCAGCTGTTTGACAACCGCTGGGACACCCATGGGGTGGGGGCCGGAAACGGTGTAGGAGAGGGGATGCGCCGATCCTGCAAGGCCATAGACCAGCCCATCGCTGCCTTACTCAAAGACCTGAAGCAAAGAGGCCTTCTGGAAGAAACACTGGTAGTCTGGGGAGGTGAATTTGGCCGTACACCCATGATGGAAGCGAGAACCGGCGAAGGCTTTGACGGAAGAGACCATCACCTGGAAGCTTTTACCATGTGGATGGCCGGCGCTGGTGTCCAGAAAGGAAAGGTGCATGGGGTGACGGATGAAATCGGCTATTATGGAATAGAGGGGCGCACCCACGTACACGACTTGCAGGCCACCATTCTGGAAAGGCTTGGATTCGACCATGAACAACTGACTTATGAATTTCAAGGCAGAAATTTCAGATTAACCGATGTGCATGGAAAAGTAATCAGGGAAATCCTATCCTGAACCTACACCTTAATTATCAGCCGGGAGCTGACTTCCAAAAATCAACTTCAGAAAGCAAGAATGGAGCTGTTGGGCGCCTGTGCTTGTTCTCTCCCTGGTTTTGCAGGGCTTGCCACTGTCCGGAAAAGGCCTTGCTCATCAGCGGGAAGTGATTCAGCCCTCTGAGTCAACACTTTCCCCTGACCGCTAAGCATCATCCCGTTGATCGCCATTAATTCGCCTTCTTTATCATCCATCAAAAAGCTGAAATGGTTACCTCCTACCCGGATAACATAATTGACTTCCTTACTGGCTTTCTGCAGTTCAATGGCGGATTGTTTCTGCACAGGGCGGTGTCTTTTCCTGAAATCACTTTCGGAGATAATTTTCCCATCCGCTACATGTCCGGATTCCCAGAGCAACTCTCCCTCTGCATTGAATTTGCTCAGGTAAAAACCGTTGTATTTTTGTGCTTTGAAATGAAAAGGGTTCTTTCCAAAAGAATCCTCTCCGGAAAGCCCGCTGAGATAAAAAGCGCCCGTCTGTTCATCAAGGGTAAAACCAAAATAGGCACCTATCCTATAGGCATTTCCTGATGGAGCCGGGCCAAAGGAAGCATAGCCAGGGTAATTATAGTCGGTTGCCAGGAGAAAGTTTCGGTCATTTTCGTCTACATGAAAAGAGGGGCGTATGGCTTGCGCTTCAGGTGTATAATCCAACTCAAAATTCCGGATCAACTGACCATCCGGATCAAAGCTCGCCACCTTGCAATAAAGGCTATTGGAGACCAGGTCCGCATCTTTCAGTACCATGTATTTTTCCTGACCCACCTGCCCGGCAAAGGTCCATTGTGGATTCCACTTAGTTTCGGCAATTTCAGGCAATTCAACCTCCACCTGGTCAAAGAAAAGGTCTCTTATCCGGAAGCGATTAAGCAAAAAGTTCATTTTGGGCGACTTGCCCAACCTGAATTTATCCGGGTTTTGATCCGCCGTCAAAAAATACAGGAAGGATTCATCTGCAAACACCGCATGCAGAGATTCCCCCATCAGTTTTTGCTGGTCCTCAAAAGCCAGGCTTCGGATTAGTTTTCCATTTTGGACCTGTTGAATGCGTGCTGTGCCCGGGCCTTTGAAGGAAGGGCTAAAGCCTAACACAAAAACATTTTGCCCATTCGGTGAGGCAATCAAATCAAACCTTGTATTGGCAGATCCAGCCGGGAGATGAAGCTCCCAAAGTTTGTCTCCCAGTTGGTCGTAATGAATCAGGGTAAACTGCCCCTTTTCCGCTGTAAAACCCTCCAGGATACCTTTTTGGCCCAGATCTACTGCCTTTCGCTGAGCAGCCATTGGATTTACGCTGCAGGCCATCTGCCTGGCACTCAACCAGGAATTGCTTACCAAAAGAAAAATCAAAGTAAAAATTACCACCGCCCTCATATGCTGTCTATTGCTGTCTAATAAAATACCATGGTTCAAATTACATAATAATTTATTTGAAATACAAATTTTTATGCATAAAAATGCTTTTTACGGTTTGAAAAATGCACTAGTACCATTGGCTCTTCCTTTTCTAAAGCAACAAATGAAAACAAAGCGGGGTATACTCAGGTTTAAAAAAAAGTGGGTTTGAAATGAAAATATGACTTTTTTTATTTATTTTTATTCAATACCATAACCATAATCGATTCACAGTTCATTCAATTATCTCTAAATAACCAGGTTTAATGTCTGAAAAGCGATTAAAAAAAACCTTACGGCTTTTTGATGTGTATGCCATCAGCACGGGAGCCATGTTCAGTTCGGGATTTTTCTTATTGCCCGGGCTCGCAGCAGCCATGACTGGCCCATCTGTGGTGCTGGCCTATCTGGTAGCCGGTTTCATGATGTACCCCACCATGCTGAGTGTAGCAGAATTGGCCACGGCAATGCCAAGGGCAGGAGGGGCGTACTATTTTATAGACCGGAGTCTGGGTCCCTTATTCGGAACCATTGGGGGCATAGGATCCTGGTTTGCACTGATCTTCAAAAGTGCCTTTGCACTCATCGGTATGGGAGCATACATTGCCATATTCATTGATGTGCCCATCACACCGGTAGCCATAGGATTAACCCTCACTTTCGGGTTTACCAATATCATCGGTTCTAAAGAAGCAGGATGGCTCCAAAAGGTTTTGGTGGCTACCCTGGTATTGATCTTAACTTTTTATGCCATTCAGGGATTGGCAAGTGTATTTCAATATGACTTTTTTACCCATTTGAGGGAGGAATATGATGTATTTTTCCTGAATGGAACGACCGGTTTTTTTGGTTCCATTGGCCTGGTCTTTGTTTCCTATGCAGGCCTGACCAAGGTTGCCAGTGTCGCTGAAGAAGTAACAGACCCGGATAGAAATATTCCCCTTGCCATGATGTACTCACTGGCAACAGCCACTATCATTTATGTGATCGGTGTGTTTATCATGGTTTCTTTATTGGATAAAGACGTTTTCTTTTCTGATTTGACTCCTGTGGCCACAGCAGGAGAGGTATTCATGAATTGGCTTCCCGGGAAAATGGGGCTGATTCTGGTGGTCATTGCGGCCATAGCGGCCTTTGCCTCCACTGCCAATGCAGGAATCATGTCTGCGGCCAGGTACCCGCTGGGCATGGCAAGGGACAAATTGATTCCTGCCTATTTTGGAAAACTGGGCAAATTCCAAACTCCATTTTATGCCACAGTTGCCACTACGGGCTTGATGGTCTTTTTACTACTGGTTTTTAACGTCGAGTCGGTAGCCAAAATCGCTAGTACCTTTCAGCTCATGCTGTTTGGATTATTAAACATCTGTGTGATCGTCATGCGGGAAAGTGAATTGAAAGGATACGACCCTGGATTCAGGTCGCCGTATTATCCCTGGGTACAGATCACCGGCCTGTTATTCTCCTTATTTCTAATTATAGAAATGGGTTTCCTATCGCTGTTTTTCACTTTTTTAATCATCGGGGTAAGTATCTTCTGGTATTTTAGTTATGCCAAGGATAAGGTTAAAAGGGAAGGGGCCATGTTTCACGTTTATAGCAAACTGGGGCAGAGAAGGTATGATGGTTTGGAAATGGAACTCTGGAACATGATGAAGGAGAGGGGACTGAGAGCGGAGGATCCCTACGAAAGGGTGATCAGCAGGGCCCTGATCCTGGATGCCGGAGCGGATGAATACAACTATGAGCAATTGTTGGACAGGGTATCTGATCATTTTACCAGGAAGACGGGTTTGAAAAGAAAAGCCCTGATAAAGGCCTTACAGGATGAAAAAGAAGAGGGATTGATTGCTATCGGAAAAACCACCGCTTTAAAGCATGTCAGATTTGAAGAAGACATTGATTCAGAGGTCGCCATTGCCCGCTTCAAAGATGGGATTCCGGTTAAGTTCGGGTATTTTGAATTATTCAGGGCAAAGAAAAGAAATTGGCACAAGAAATTGCATGCCGTGATTTTTCTGATCAGTTCCAAAAAACATTCCGGTCAGCACTTGCGAATGCTGGCCCACCTGGCAGAAATTCTGGACAATGAAAACTTCCCTGAGAGATGGCTGGCGGCTAAAGATGAAAACGAGCTGCGACAGATTTTGCTCAGAGATGAACGCTTCATTAACATCCTGCTGGAAGAAGGTAAGCCCTCTGGCATACTTATCGGTAAGATGATTCAGGAATTGCGATTACCGGAGAAATCCCTGATCACGGTTATCAAAAGAGGAGGAAAAATAATCTTTCCCCATGGAAATTCAGTATTGAAAGCAAAAGATGAATTGTCAATCATAGGAGAAAAGCAGGAAATTGACGAAATTCGCAGCCAATATGAGGCCAATCCCCTGACTACCGAGGAAAAAGCTTCAGGATAGGGGTCTTTTTTCCATTTGCAGTTCAGCTTTTATGATTCAATTGAAGGACAAATCCAGCAATAGCTGGCTCATTGTAGGCATTTTGCTGGTGTCTTTTAACCTACGCCCCTCCATTTCTGCTGTGGGGCCTCTGATTCCCTTCATCCGGGAAGACATGAACCTCTCCAACGGACTCGCAGGTTTTCTCACTACCCTTCCTTTACTTACATTCGCCACTTTTTCCTTGTTTTCCGCTGCCATCGGCAGGCGTCTGGGCAAAGCAAAAGCAGTTTTTCTGGGATTGTTGATTTTAGGCTCCGGATCAATAATGCGGGTATCTGCAGGACCTGTTACGCTTTACCTGGGAACAGCCCTGACCGGTATTGGGATTGTTATCTGCAATGTACTGATCATCCCATTGATAAAATCCAGGATGCCCTCCAAAACCGGAAAGGTAATGGGCATGTTCAGCGCAGGTATGACCCTGATGGCCGCCATTGCTACAGCCGTCAGCGTCCCCCTGGCCACAAATTTTGGTTGGAGAGGATCCTTATTGTTTTGGACCCTATTCCTTTTTCTGGCACTGTTGGTCTGGTGGCCACAATTAACCCTATCCCCCAAACCTGACAATCAAAAACAAGAAGCTGGAAAATCCGTTTGGCGCTCACTACTCGGCTGGCAGGTAAGTCTGTTTATGGGCGTGCAATCCCTGCTTTTCTTTACCCTGATCACCTGGTTACCAGACATGATGATAGCACGGGGCCTGAGTGCCACACAGGCAGGGTTGCTGGCATCACTGATGCAAGTGGTAGGTCTTATAGGCACCCTCTTCTCTCCGGTCATCGCTACCAGGTTCAGCCAGCAATCAGGAATGGCCCTGGCCATTGGACTGATATATATACTGGGCTTCAGTAGCCTTTTCTCCCATGAAATCTGGTTGAATGTACTGGGAATAGGAATGGTGGGATTGGGCATGGGTGCCAGCCTGAGCCTGGCCTACACCCTGATTGCCCTGCGAACAAAAAATGACCTGTATACTTCAGGACTTTCGGGAATGGCACAATCCGCTGGTTATTTTCTGGCTGCGCTTGGTCCCATGCTTTTTGGAATTGCCTTTGACCTATGGCAGGATTGGAACCTGCTCATTTACCTGATGCTGGGGGCATCGTTTGTTTTCATGTATTTTGGTTATTTTGCCGGTAAAAACCGAACCATATAATCTGATACAAGAATTTTCATAAAATTGCCGTAAATCACAAGGTTTACTTAATTTTGTATCGGATAAAACTATTTCATTTTATGCAGGAATTCTTTGCGTCTTTTGGCATTACGCAGCCCATTTTTGATTATCTGCTCATGCCCTTGTTTATTTTTCTGGCCAGGGTAGTGGATGTTTCCATCAATACCCTGAGAATCATGTTCGTACTGAATGGTAAAAAGACCGTTGCTCCGGTACTGGGATTCTTTGAGGCACTGATCTGGCTCCTGGCCATCGGCCAGATTTTTCAGAATATCAATAACCCCATGTCCTACGTTGCCTACGCAGGGGGATATGCCATGGGAACCTATGTAGGGATGGTGATTGAGGAGAGACTTGCTTTGGGCAGGGTCCTGGTAAGGATTATCACTCCGGAACCTTTACCAGAGTTGGTAGAGTACATGAAAGATAAGGAATACCGTTTTACATCTGTAGGGGCGGAAGGCAGGTATGGCAAAGTAATTTTAATGTTTACCGTGATCAAAAGAGAATATTTGCCGGGATTTATCGGTAAGCTGAAGGAGAGCAACGAAAAGGCTTTTTACACCATTGAGAGTGTCAAAAGGATTTCTGAAGATGACCTGAACGTCATGGAAGACCGTCCCAGGTTCACTACCCGACTCCGGAATCTCATCAGAAAGTAAATTTATTTGCTGAGCTCCAACTCACCCAGATTATTCATGTTTCTCAAGATCCAGTTTTGCCTCCCTCTTATATAATTTGTGGGTTGGTCTGGCCGCCACCTCAAAGGATTAGGTAAAACGGCTGCTATCAGGGCGGCTTCCCTTTTGCTCAGGTCCGCAGCTGACTTACCAAAATACAGCTGTGCTGCGGCCTCAGCTCCGTAGATACCATCTCCCATTTCTATCACATTCAGGTAAACTTCCATGATCCTTTCCTTAGACCAGAAAAATTCTATCAGAAAAGTAAAATATGCTTCCAGACCTTTCCTAATCCAATTTCTTTGGGGCCATAAAAAGACATTTTTTGCCGTTTGATTGCTGATGGTACTTCCCCCTTTCAGGCTTTTACCAGTACGATTTCCTTCAAATGCCTTTTGTATGGCCTCCCAGTCAAAACCATGATGCTCCAAGAATTTCTGGTCTTCAGCGGCAATCACTGCCAGATATAAGTGTGGCGATACCTCATTGATAGTTACCCAATCCTTTTTCAAACGGAAATCCCTGCTTTCATCAAAGGCTTGCTCAAATGTGCGGACCGCCATTAATGGGGTAAAAAAAACAGGGATGCTGCGATAAAGGATTACCGTGAATATAGAAAGCAGGAAAAGCCCAATCAGGATATAGGCGATCCAATGAAATACTTTTTTTGCCTTTTTTTTCACATCACAAAGGGAAGATTCGTTTTAGTAAAGTCCAATTGGTTACAAGACCTGTTGTATTCCCGGTAAATTTACGGATAAGCCGGGTCGAAAAACCAACATTTGTTAAAAAATTAGGTTGAACCCCGCACTTTGCCAGCAGGCCCCTGAAACCCCGGGCAGGTATTCTTCCTGCTTCCTTTATTTGAATTTTTAAACCGGAGAATGCCGATAATGTGGCCCAGAAATCCTTCCCTCCTTTTTTTTAATCCAAGGTAATCCTTAATTTTCCAACCGCAAATGGAACATTCTACAGAGTCCCAGATCAAAAACCGCCTGCCAGAAACATTTCTGGATCAAATGAAACAGCAGCTTGGCCAACGGGAGCTGGAGCAATTTTTACAAGCGCTGGAACAAAAAACGCCAGTAAGTCTGCGGCTTAATCCAAAAAAATGCCAGACAAGCCCTTTTGAGGGCAGTCCCCTTCCCTGGTGCCCGCAAGCATATTACCTTGAAGAACGACCCATTTTTACCATTGATCCCTTGTTCCATTTAGGCGCTTACTATGTTCAGGAAGCCTCGTCCAACTTCCTATGGCAGGCATTACATCAGTTGGATTTACCTCATTCTCCTCTGGCATTGGACCTATGTGCTGCCCCCGGTGGAAAATCTACCCTGATCAGCAGCTTTTTGGGTGAAGAGGGTCTATTGGTGGCCAATGAAGTCATCAAAAGTAGAAATCAGGTTTTGAGAGAAAACCTGATCAAATGGGGCCTGGGCAATGCCATCGTAAGCCAAAATGATCCCTCCCATTTCTCAAACCTGGAGAATTCATTTGATTTTGTACTGGTAGACGCTCCCTGTTCCGGTGAAGGCCTATTCAGAAAGGATCCTCAGGCCATAGCGGAATGGTCCCAGGAAAATGTGCATGTCTGTAAAGGGAGGCAGCTGAGAATCCTTCAGCAGGCAGCCGGCCTGCCCAAACCGGGGGGATACCTGATATATTCCACCTGCACCTATAATTGGCAGGAGAATGAAGAAAATGTTCGCTACCTGGTAGAAAACTTTGGATACGAAAAAGTAATCGTACCGATCAAAAACAGTTGGCATATCACACAAAGCGAAATAACCGTTTCTTCACAAACCATTCCCTGCTATCGCTTTTATCCGCACAAAGTAAAGGGGGAAGGCCTTTTCATGGCCATCTTGCGAAAACCGGCTTCCGGAGAACCGCACAAACCTTTGCGGGAGGGCAGGGATTTCAATCATCCCCACCTCAAAAGGTTTTCCATTAAAAATTCTAAACGATCAAAATTCCCTGAGCTGAACTTCCCTCTTGAAGTAAAACTTTACCAATATGACAAACATGTTTTTGCTTTACCAGAAAAATGGAGCCCTGTGTTCGAAAAAGTAGCCACACAATTGAATGTACAGTACTTTGGTGTTGAACTGGGAGATTGGACAAAAGAGCAATTTTTCCCGGCTCATGCCTGGGCCATGGGCATTTATCCCATTTCCGACTATCCCTCGGTAGCATTGTCCCGGGAAGAGGCGATTCAGTACTTAAAAAAAGAACCCATCACCCTCTCTATTAAAGAAAGGGGATGGGTGTTGGTCAAATACAAGGGTTTGAATCTCGGTTGGATCAAAAACCTGGGTAACCGATCAAACAATTACTACCCTAAAGAGTGGCGCATAAGGATGAAATGATCATTCTTCCATCCCAAAGCCGGATAGATCGAAAACCTCATCTTCCAGATAATGGGGATAAATTTTTTGATGAATCTTTTTCACCTCAGAGGTAATTACTTTCCTGAATCCAGCAATATTAGTGCCGTTGCCAGCTGCCATAAACACTGGTTTGATCTCAGATTTCTTGGTATAACTTAGCTCCAGCTTTTCAAAATCAATAAAGTTGGCACTTTCTACCTCATGTTCAGACATCAGCATCCTTTCGGCCTCCGAGGGCATTTTAGGTGCAATGTCAATTTTATTAAATACCATGATCACTGGTTTATCTCCAGCCCCCATTTCATTTAAGGTCTGATTCACTACTGAGATCTGATCCTGGTAACCGGGGTGGGATAAATCCACTACATGAACCAATAGATCTGCTTCTTTAATCTCGGCAAGGGTGGATTTAAATGATTCGATCAGGTGGGTGGGCAGTTTGCGGATAAAACCTACCGTATCGGAAATCAGGAAGGGAATGTTTTCCAGAACAACTTTCCTGACGGTAGCGTCTACGGTAGCAAATAGTTTATTCTCAGCAAGTATATCTGCTTTTGTCAAGAGGTTCATGAGGGTACTTTTGCCGACATTGGTATATCCTACCAGGGCTACCCTGACTATGCCTTTTCTTCCTTTCCGCTGTGTATTTCCCTGTTTTTCTATTTTTTTCAGCTTCTCCTTGAGCAAGTCAATTTTTTGCCGGATATCCCTTTTATCTGTTTCGATTTCCTTCTCACCGGCACCACCACGGGTTGCCGTCCCGCCCCTTTGCCTTTCCAGGTGCGTCCACATCCGGGTAAGTCTGGGCAACAGGTACTGGTACCGGGCCAACTCTACCTGGGTTTTGGCCTGGGCGGTTTTTGCCCGGCTCAAAAAGATATCAAGGATCAGCATGGACCTGTCGTACACCTTTATTTTAAGCTCATTTTCCAATATTTTAACCTGAGACGGACTCAAATCTTCGTCAAAGATCGCCATATCCACCCCAAAATATTCTATATAAGATTTTATCTCTTCCAGTTTTCCTGAGCCTACGAAAGTACGGGCATCCGGCTTTTCCATTTTCTGTGTAAAGCGATGGATGGCCTTTGCTCCGAGTGTCTCTGTCAGGAAAGCCAGTTCATCCAGGTGCTCCTGCACCACCACATCTGACTCATGCTGGTGAATCAGTGCCACCAAAACAGCTGTTTCCTGCTTGGGCTCCGTGTCTGTTAATTTTGCCAGTTTTCTGCTGTATTTACTCATTCAATGGGATTAATCTAACTTCAACTCCTTTTCCGGAAGATTATTAACGTAAAGGGCCAAAAATAGATTCATTATCAAAATGAATAATCAGACCCAAAGTGCAGTAATTATTCCTTTGGCAGGTCTTCCCTATCCTACTGGCTACAGAACTTGTTAAAATTCGTTTAAAATTGGTATATTTTCAGTTCTTATTTGCCAAATTGCAGCGTTTTCAGACACCAAAGACAGCAAACATGGAAATCAGGAGCACGCCTATCAAAGACGTTTATGAAATCTACCCAAAAATTTTTAAAGATGCAAGGGGATATTTTTTGGAAAGTTACCGGGAAGACTTGTTTGAATCGCATGGCATGAACACCAGATGGGTGCAGGACAACCAGTCTTATTCCACCGCTGGAATCGTGAGGGGCCTGCATTTTCAAACAGGCCAGCATGCCCAGGCCAAATTGGTGCGCGTCATATCCGGAAAAGTCCTGGATGTATGTGTAGACCTTCGCAAGGGTTCCCCTACCTTCGGAAAGTACCATGCAGTGGTTTTGGATGAATCCCTGCAAAACATGCTCTATGTTCCTACGGGTTTTGCGCATGGCTTTGCGGTTTGGGAAGATGCCGTTTTCACATACAAATGCTCCAGCCTCTACCATAAAGAAAGTGAAGGTGGAATCATTTGGAATGATAAACAGTTAAACATTGATTGGGGGGTGGATGATCCGCTCCTATCCGAAAAGGACCAGGATTGGCCTGATCTGACAAAATTTGAAAATACAAGCAGAGGAGGACTTTAATGTCTCTATTCAATATATTCAATAAATTACAAAAATCTGACGATAGCCAAAAGCTGGACCTGGAGTGGATGCATGCTGACATGCACAGTCACCTGATTCCTGGTATTGATGATGGCGCACAAACAACCGAAGAATCGCTGGTCCTGATTGAGAGGCTGGCTTCCTACGGGCTAAAAAAGCTGATCACCACTCCACATATCATGAGTGAATTTTTCAGAAATACCCCCGAAACCATTTCAAGCGGGTTAATGGAACTTAAAAAAGCCACGGAGGCTGCGGGAATAAACATTGAACTGGAAGCTGCAGCGGAATATTACCTGGACGAGATCTTTTTTGAAAAGGTGGAAAAAAACGAGCAGCTACTTACCTTCGGCAGTAATAAAATGCTGCTTTTGGAAACCGGATTCATGAGTAAGCCTCACATTCTTCTGGAGACCTTTTTCCAACTGGAAATGTCGGGGTACCAACCGGTGTTTGCACACCCTGAAAGGTATATTTATTTGCACCAGGAAAGCCATACGTTGGAAGCCCTGGCAGATCGGAACATCCCTTTTCAATTAAATTTGCTTTCCCTTACCGGATACTACTCCAAAGGCGTGAAGAAATTTGCTGAAAAAATCATCGATATGGGCCTGGTTAAGCTGGTCGGGACAGATTGTCACAATGAAAAATACCTGGATGCACTGGAAAGATTGCCCAGGGAAAAATATTATGAGAAACTAAAGGAATTGGACCTTTGGAACAAAAACCTATAATCCTATAATTCAACCCATTAGCCTATTGTACCTGTGAAAAAAATAATGATCACCGGCATTACCGGACTTTTGGGAAGCTACCTGGCCAAAAAGTTGGCCAGTGAAGCGCAACTATCGGGAATAAAAAGGCCGGGTAGTTCTAAGCGCTTACTGGGTGGATTGGCGGAAGACATTCATTGGAAGGAAGGGGAAATCACCGATGTGGAATTCTTGGCGGAGGCCTGCAGGGATCAGGATATAGTGATTCATGCTGCTGGTTTGGTTTCTTTTGACGATTCTAAAAAAGAAGCTTTGTTGCAAACAAATACCTATGCTACAGCCTGCCTGGTAAATGCCTTGATTTCTCTGAAAAAACCCAAATTGGTCTTCATCAGCTCTGTGGCTGCACTAGGGAGAGAGGGCAATGAATTGCCGATCAATGAAGAAAAAAAATGGGTCAATTCTGAATTGAATACACCCTATGCCATATCCAAACACCTGGCTGAACTCGAGGTATGGAGAGGCGCACAGGAAGGATTGCAGGTAATGGTATTTAATCCATCCGTCCTGTTGGGGAAGATTTCTGATGCAAGAAGCAGCAGTCAGATCTACCGCTACGTATTGGATGAAAACAAGTATTATCCGAAAGGAAATGTGAATTATATCGACATCAGGGATGCAGTAGACGTAATGATCCATCTGATAGATAAAGGGGAATGGAATGAGCGTTATATCATCAACAAGGAAAGCCTTTCTTATGAGATTTTTTTCTCTGAAATGGCTGCCATATTCGGAAAAAAAGCACCTGAAAAACCACTTAACGGCTGGCTTTCGGGTTTAGTGCTAAGTTGGGCCAGCTTGCAGAATAAGTTCAGCAAGAACAAGATCCCTATCAGTAGACAGACCATACGAGCTGCTCAATCCAAGGTCGTTTATGACAATTCAAAAATAAAGAATATTACTGGTTTTCCCTTTACCCCATTAAAGGACACCTTACAATGGGCGATGGACAAAACCTGAACAAAAATTTTTATCAATGGATTGTAAATTAAACCGGAGAATAATACCGGCATTGAAAATAATTGGTATCTTAAGCGTAAAATTTATATCAAACCTATGACAGGAGATTTTGACAATCATTCGGATCAGGAAAAGGAATTGGTACAAAGGTTTGAAAATTCCCTTAAATCAAACCTTGATATTTTTTTTGGGGAGGAGGAATTGGAAGATATTGTCAGGTATTACCATGACCATTTACTTTATAAGAAGGCTTTCAAGACCTGTGAATGGGCACTTCAGAAGTTTCCGTTTTCTATGGAAATCAAATTATTGATGGCCCAATCGCTCCTGTTCATGGATGAGATAGAAGAAAGTTTGGATATACTTGAAAACCTGAATAATCTTTCCCCAAACAATGAGGAAATTATTTTGACCATGGCCAATGCCCTTTCTCTTCTGGACCAAAGTGCAGAGGCCATTCAACTACTCAATGGGTTTCTGCCATTGGCTGAGGACAAGGCGGAAGTATATTATCTCCTGGGTAACTTTTACCGCATAGAGAAAAAGGACAAAGAGGCCATTGCCTGCTTTAAAGAAGCGGTGAAATGCAAAATCAATCATGAAGATGCCTTGTTTCAACTGGCCATGATGACAGAGGAAGAAGGTTCTTTTGATGAAATTTTGAAATTTTACCAGGAATTTATTGATCAGGACCCCTATAACGCCAATGCCTGGTACAATTTGGGAGTGGTTTACAACAGGCTGGGAAAATTTGAAGCAGCCATTGAAGCTTATGACTATGCCCTTTTGATAGATGATGCCTTTGCCTCTGCCTATTTCAATCTGGGTAATGCCCTGATGAATACCCATCAATACGAGAAGGCATTGGAGGCTTATCAAAACACCATCAATTGTGAGGGAAGCAATGCTGAAAATTGCTGCTACCTGGCAGCTTCCTATGAAAAGCTGGACCAAATTGATATGGCATTCAAGTATTTCAAAAAATCTGCCAAATTAGATCCGGAATATGATGATGCCTGGTTTGGCCTGGGCATGTGCATGATCAAGAAGAAAAAATATTTTGAAGCGATTCACTATTTTAAAAAAGCCCTGAAATTGACCTCCGAAAACGCCAACTACTGGGTAGGGCTGGCTGGTGCAGAGTACCAGTTGGGCAATCTTCAGGCCAGTTCGGAAGCCTATGAAGAGGCCATCAACCTGGAACCGGGGATCATAGAAACCTATATCAATCTCTCCTTGATCTATTTTGATCAGAATCGTTTTGAAGAAGCGGAGGACGTGATCAAGGAAGGTATGGAAGAGCTACCTGAAGAAGCAGAGCTGTATTATCGCCTGGTGGTTTACCTGATTAAAACAGGGAAATACAAAGAAGCCTTTTCAATTTTGGAAAATGCATTAACTTTGGACTTTGAAAAACACGTATTGCTTTTCGATCTGATGCCTGAACTGGAACAACAGAAAGCAATTTACAAAATAATTAATCAGTATAAAGAGGATTTAAAAGGATAAAATCCTTGTTTATCTATTTTACCAAAATTTTGTTGAATGAATTACATGCTTAAAAGCATCCCTTCGCGGACAGTCAAACCCAGAAATTCAGGATTTACAATGGCCATGGATAAAGGTTTGAGCCTGCGTGAAGTGGAAGATTTTATTGATGCCAGCGGAGATTTTATTGATATTGTAAAATTGGGATGGGCTACTTCTTTTGTCACCAAAAAGCTCAAAGAGAAAATAGAGATCTATCGATCTGCTGGAATTCCGGTTTACTTTGGCGGGACGCTATTCGAAGCATTTGTCATCAGAGACCAATTTGAGGATTACGTTAACCTATTGAATAAATATCAACTTACTTTTGCGGAGGTTTCTGATGGATCCATTACACTTGATCATGATATAAAATGCAAGTACATCGAAACTTTAGCCAAGGAAGTTACCGTCCTTTCTGAGGTGGGATCAAAAGATGCCGCTAAGATCATTCCTCCCTATAAATGGATAGATCAAATGCAGAAAGAACTCAATGCTGGTGCCTGGAAAGTGATCGGAGAGTCCAGGGAGGGCGGAACTGTCGGCCTTTTCAGGGATTCGGGCGAAGTAAGACAGGGACTTGTAGAAGAAATTCTTACCCAGGTACCGGAAGAAAAAATCATTTGGGAAGCGCCACAAAAGGAACAACAGGTTTGGTTTATCAAGTTGCTGGGATCAAATGTCAATCTCGGAAATATCGCCCCGAATGAAATCATACCACTTGAAACCCTGAGGCTGGGGCTTCGGGGGGATACTTTTGATTTCTTTCTGAACAAATAAATAAAGCTGATTTTTATCCTGTAAACAATAGGCCAGGTAATGAAAAGGATAGGTGAGAGGATTATTTTATTCCTTAAGGGAATGGGCATGGGTAGTGCAGATATTGTGCCGGGGGTTTCAGGAGGTTCTATTGCACTGGTAACCAAAATTTATGAAGAATTATTGGAAAGCATCAATTCCTTTGACCTTGATGCCCTGAAGTTATTGCTACAGTTTAAAGTTATTGATTTCTGGAAAAAAATCAACGGCGGATTTCTACTTCCCCTGGTACTGGGAATTTTTACCAGCATATTTGCCTTTTCAAAAGGCATAACCTTTCTCATTGAACATTTTCCTATTCCACTCTGGTCCTTTTTCTGCGGATTGATTCTGATCAGCGCCATTATCATACTCAGGGACATCAAACGCTGGAACCTCATGGCCATTTTAATGTTTCCCCTGGGAGCCGTATTGGCCTATTTCGTTACTGAATTGCCTCTGATGGCGCTACCCAACAATATCTGGATTACCTTCCTATCGGGTGCCATCGCCATCTGCGCCATGATATTACCAGGAATTTCAGGTAGCTTTCTGCTACTTATATTGGGTAAGTACGAATTCATATTGATGGCAGTAAATGACAGGAATATCCTGGTATTGGCCGTCTTTGCCCTGGGATGTATTACTGGCCTGTTGCTCTTCAGCCGGATAATTTCCTGGTTTTTAAAAAACTATCATGGGCTAACCCTCTCTTTACTGTCAGGTTTTATGATAGGCTCAATCAATAAAATCTGGCCCTGGAAAAAAGTCCTTACCTACAGAATATCCAGCAGCGGTATACAAAAGCCCCTATTGACTGAAAACATCCTTCCTCACGTTTACTTTACTGAGACCGGAGAAGAACCTGCTTTTTTGATCGCCATACTTGCTTTTCTAATCGGCGTAGTCCTGGTAGTAGGAATTGAAAGGCTGGCCCAAAGCTTTAACAAAGAATGAAAAAATACGGTCTGATAGGGTATCCATTAACACATTCCTTTTCCAAAAAATATTTCACAGAAAAGTTTGAACGGGAAGGGAAAACAAGTTGCCAATATGATTTGTATGAAATTCCGGATATACAGTCATTCCCTGCGATATTGGCAAAGGAGCCATCACTTATAGGGTTGAATGTCACCATCCCCTACAAAGAACAAGTCATACCCTTTCTGGACAGGTTGAATCCGGCTTGTAAGGCCATCGGAGCGGTAAACTGCGTCAAGATTACTCCTACAGAACTGATCGGTTTCAATACGGATTATTTCGGCTTTAAAACTTCTTTGATAAACTGGCTGGGAAAGGAGAGGCCAGCAGCACTGATCCTGGGAACAGGTGGTGCCTCCAAAGCAGTAGCCCAGGCCCTGAAAGATCTCAATATGAGGTTTGTAAAAGTTTCCAGGCAAGCTAAGGCAGATCCCGCAAGCACCACCATTACCTACCAAACACTCGGTAAAAAACCGGAGCTGATGCATGATTTCCCATTGATCATCAACACCAGTCCCCTGGGCACTTTTCCCAAAACTGAGGCCATGCCAGAAATACCGCTGGAACGCATCAACCAAAGTCATTGGGTGTATGACCTGGTCTATAATCCTACCACTACTACCTTCATGCGTGAAGCTGCACTCCGTGGGGCAAAAACGAAAAATGGATTAGAAATGCTTCACTTGCAGGCTGAAGCTGCCTGGGAAATCTGGAATGAGTGAATCAGCCACTCCATTACGGTATGACTTTACTTCCAAAAAATCAAATGGTAGCATTATAAGATAAAATACAGCGGATTAACAGGTTAGCGTTTTATATCAATTTAGGATTATAATTCATTCCATTAATTAAGATGATTTCTTTAAGCAATTTGGATTAAAATAATTATTATTAAGCCTCATTCAACTTCAGTCAGATTTTATGGTGAAGAAAGCAGCTAGTCCTTCCAGAAAAATTTTCGTACTTGACACCTCAGTCATCCTGTACGATCACCATTCCATCATGAACTTTGCAGAGCATGATGTGGTCATCCCCATAACCGTCCTGGAAGAATTGGATCAATTTAAGAAGGGTAGTGACACTAAAAATTTTGAGGCCAGGGAATTTATCAGGCTTTTGGACAAATTGTCAAAAGACCAAATGATCCAGCATTGGACGCCACTGAATGGGAAAAACAAGGGGGCCTTCAAGGTGATGATGAATCCCGATAACGCTTTGAATGCAAACGAGATATTTGGAGAAGAAAAAAATGACCACAAAATCCTGAATGCGGCTTTAAGTTTAAAGCAAACAGAAAAAAACAGGAAAGTGATTTTGGTCAGTAAGGATATCAATCTCCGCCTGAAAGCGAAATCACTGGACATTTTGGCGGAGGATTATGAAACCGGCAAGATCAAAAACATATCGGAAATAGAGAATACAGGCAAGGAAACCCTGGAAAACGTTCAACCGGAAACGATCAATGACCTGTATGAACAAAACACACTGGACGCCAAGGCCATTTTTGGGCGAGGCAAAAAAAATATTCCTCCAAACAATACTTTTTTCATTCTGAAAGGTCTCTCTCATAATGCTTCCATACTGGCTTTCTTTCAGGCGGCAGAGAACTGTTTCCACAAAATATCAAAATCCAGGGCCTATAACATCAGCCCCAAAAATGCGGAGCAGGCTTTTGCTCTCCACGCCATTTTGAATCCGAATATCAAGCTGGTAAGCATACAGGGGGTAGCGGGAACGGGAAAAACCCTTTTGGCACTGGCCGGAGCTTTAGAGCAACGCAGCAATTTCAAACAGATATTTCTTGCCCGACCGATCGTCCCGCTCAGCAATAAAGATATCGGATACCTACCAGGTGACATTAAATCCAAGCTTAACCCCTATATGGAGCCATTATGGGATAACCTTAAATTCATTCAAAATCAGTACAAAGAAAGTGACAAGGAATATCAGCGGATTACTGACATGGTCAATCAGGAAAAATTGGTCATACAGCCTTTGGCCTATATACGTGGCCGTTCGCTATCCAATATTTTCTTTATCGTAGATGAAGCCCAGAACCTTACCCCGCATGAAGTAAAAACCATCATCAGCAGGGCAGGGGAGAACACAAAAATAATTTTTACAGGTGACGTATTTCAAATAGACACTCCTTATCTGGACAGCCAAAGTAATGGGCTGTCCTACCTCATCGACCGGGTAAGAAATCATCCCCTTTATGCCCATATCAAACTGGAAAAAGGGGAGCGTTCCGAGCTGGCCAATCTTGCGAATGATCTTTTGTAATTCCGGTGGATATTAACTTTCTGTAATGGTATTGAGTTTGGCCAAAAAGCTGTTGTAGTATTGCCTTCCGACCTGTACCACATCCCCCGTTTTCAGGTTGATTTCCTTGGTATTGAAACTCTCTATCTGGCCCAGCTGTACGATGTATGATTTTTGCACCCTGAGAAAGAGATTGGCAGGCAGCTTCTCTTCCATGTCCTTCATGGATTTACGAATGGTGAAATTTCTGTTTTTGGTAAATATGGTCACCATGTTACCATTGGCCTCCACATAATAAATATCCCGATAATCCACCCGCTCAAAACTATTGTCAGCTTTGATATAAACTGCGTCTACGACCAGATAAGGACTTTCTACAATCTTGGTACTTACTCCCTCAGACAAAGCCGGCCTGGTTCTTTGGTTGTAAAGTACGATTTCCACCATGGCATGGATATCGTTGCTGTTAAATGGTTTTACGATGAAACCGGCAGGATGGGTTCTTTTTGCCCTTTCGATAATGGCAGGGTCACTGTAAGATGTCACGTAGACAATAGGGGCATCTACCATCTGTTGAATGATCTCTCCCAATTCAATGCCATCTTTATCACCTTTTAATTTGATGTCCATAAACACCATGTCCGGCCGGTATTTCTTGACCACCTTGATGGCCTGATTAGCAGAATTGGCAATATCGATATTTACATAACCTAAAAGTTGTAAAATTTCCTCAATGTTTTCGGAAATATTGATGTCGTCTTCTACAATCAGTATCCTTTCTTCTTTCATGGTTTGATTATTTGATGGAAAAATTTAAATAAAAGCTGTTTTGACGAATTTACAAATTAATATACAAACTAATGCAAAGAATCATGGGTAAACTGCACAAATTATTATTTGATTTTATAAATATTAGGCCTAAAGGCTCATCAAATCTTTGAATCTGGCGGCCTGTCTTCTGCTGACCTCTATTCTCTCACCGCCTTTTAAAGTAACAACCAGGCCTCCATTAAACCAGGGTTCTATGGTCTCCACCCAGCTAAGGTTAATGATGTGCTTCCTGCTGGCCCTGAAAAATGACTTTTCGTCCAACCGTTCATCCAGGGCATTGAGGGATTTGTGAATCATCGGTTTGTTGTTTTCAAAATAAACTTTTATATAATTGCCGTCCGATTCAAAAAGCCTCACATTAGACAGTTTTACAAACCAGCACTTGTCACCATCTTTAACAAAGACCTGATCATTCAATGAAAGTTTGGATTTAGGAGTATCATCAGTCGTCTCTTCTTCCTTTTTAAGGTCCTCCAGCTTTTTTTCCAGCTTTTTGAGTGTCTCTGTTAACCTTTCAGGTTCTATGGGCTTTAGCAGATAATCCAGGGCATTGACTTGAAATGCCTGTAAAGCAAATTCATCATAGGCGGTGATGAAAACTACCAGCGGCACGTGATCCAGTTCTTCCAGCAAATCAAATCCGGTTTTTTCAGGCATCTGAATATCCAGAAAAAGTACCTCAGGTTGCAAGGACTCTATTTTTTCCTTCGCTTCATCTACATTAGCGGCCTCTCCCAAAACTTCAATATTCTGATTTTGATTCAAGAGGTTAATGAGTTCTTTCCTGGCCAATCTTTCATCATCTACTACTAATACACGCATATCTCTTTTAATTTTAATCTAAATTAAGGCTTTGTTTTGGTATTTTTATTTCTGTCACAACAAATTCGTCTCCATAATTGAATATTTTAAAACTGGCGCGGTTTCCGTAAATCAATTTTAACCGCTGTATGGTATTGGAAAGCCCATGTCCTTCTCCTTTTTTCCTGGAGGAACCATCCTGATTGAGGCGACCACTATTACGAACCCAAATATACAAATCATCGAGCAATCCGATCGTGCATTTAATTTCTATCAAACCACCTTTGATCAAATTGGAAATGCCATGTTTGATCCCATTTTCTACGATGGTCTGCAGCATCATGGGTGGAATTCTGAATTGATAGGCCTCTTTCTCTACATCATAAATCACCTTCAACCGCTCCTCAAACCTTATCGATTCCAGGTTCAGGTAATCCCTAACTGTATTCATTTCCTCTGAAAGCGGTATGGTCTTGTGCTTGTCCATGATAAGGGAGTACCGCAGGATATTGGACAGCTGGGTGATGGCAGATTTAGCCTTGATGGGGTTCTCATCCACCAGGGCCCGGACACTGTTTAAGGCATTAAATATAAAATGAGGGTTCAGTTGGTTTCTCAGGTGAATCAATTTAATTTCATTGATTCGGGCCTGATATTTCAGGCTGGAATTGTAATTGTCCAGGAAATAAAACAAGAAATACATCAATGACCAAAGGGAATAGTAAAGAAAACTGGTGAACAGATTGGCAAGCAAGACCAATGGCCTGAAATCCTCCAGCACATGTAAGGTGCCAAAAATCCAGTTAATGATGATCTGGGCAAATGTATTTAAAACACTCAGGAGCAATACAGCGATCAGCACATGACTGATCAATTTGGTCAGCGGATATTCCAACCAATTTCGGTTTTTGATCAAAAACCTGAAAAAATGGGTAGAAAGGAAATAAAAAATGGCCAATGAAAAATAAGCCCCAATTTGGATGGGGGTTATCCCCCTGGCCAGAGACACAAAAAACAGGTTGATCAGAGCAAAACTCAACCAACCAAAAATTTGTAGCAACCAATATAACTTATATTTCTCCATTCACTTCCCTTACAAGTCCAGACCCTATCGGATACCTATGGTCTTATTCAGGGGTATTTTTTCCAGAATTTTGTGGATCAGATCCCTTGTGCTTACATTATCTGCTTCAGCTTCATAGTTGAGAATAATCCGGTGGTTCAATACATCTTCTGCAACCGACTTGATATCTTCAGGAAGCACATAATCCCTGCCATCCAGAAATGCAATGGCCTTGGCCCCAAGGTTCAGGTTGATGGAAGCCCTTGGAGAGGCCCCAAACTGAATGTACTTTGCCTCTTCCTGCATGCCGTATTTTTCCGGAAATCTGGTAGAAAAAACCAATTCAATGATATAATTTTCCAAGGCTTCAGCGATTTGAACCTCATTGATGGCATTCCGAATGGCAAAAATATCCTCCTTATCCAGAATGGGATTAACCTCTGAGGCAAAATGCGCATTGGTCATCCGGCGCATCACCTCCAGCTCATCAATCTTTGATGGGTAATCAATATTTACCTTCATCATAAACCGATCCACCTGTGCTTCTGGCAGTGGGTACGTACCTTCCTGATCTACCGGGTTTTGGGTAGCCAATACCAGGAAAGGTTTGTCCAAGGTAAAAGTCGTTTCACCGATGGTCACCTGCTTTTCCTGCATGGCCTCCAGAAGTGCAGACTGTACCTTGGCAGGTGAACGGTTTACTTCATCTGCCAAAATAATATTGGAAAAAATAGGTCCTTTTTTTACTTCGAAATTGGCATTCTGCTGGTTGTATATCATGGTCCCGACCAGATCAGAGGGCAAGAGGTCAGGAGTAAACTGTATCCGCTTAAAATCAAGGTGCAACACCTTTGAGAGGGTATTCACAGTCAGGGTTTTGGCAAGACCGGGCACGCCTTCCAACAGGATGTGTCCATTGGTAAACAATCCAATCAATAGCCGATTCACCATTTTGTCCTGACCGACAACTACTTTCTTAACTTCATTGATAACTTCTTGTATCTTCTCCTGATGCATAATGGATCCTTATTGTTTCAGAGTATGGTTTCTGCCTAAATTTTTATCTGGCCTGTAAAATTGAAGCCTAAATTAGAATAAATCATGGTCTATACCAATTCAGAACCTTTTCTTCTTTTTTGTTTTATGAAATTTGGGTCGATGTCCGGGCAGGCTTCTGCTTTCGGGGTAGGGAATACCCAGGGAGCCGTAGATTATCTCCTGCTCCAACTCCTGAACTTCACCCACCTGAAAACCTTCCAGGCTCAGTCCTTCAATCGCCCATCTAACCAAACGAAGCGTGGGGAAGCCTACTGCTGCCGTCATCTTGCGAACCTGCCGGTTTTTACCTTCCTTTAAGGTCATGGCAATCCAGGATTCCGGAATATCCTTTCGGTAACGTATGGGAGGATTCCTTTCCGGTAAAATCGATCCCGCACGGGCTTCTTTACTGACCCTGGCCCTGGCCGTGTGGTGTACCTTTCCATTGATGGAAATACCCAGACCATTTTCAAGGGTCTTCACTGCTGTAGGAGTGATTTCTCCCTCTACTTGCACCCAATAGGTTCGTTCATGACCAAATACCGGATCCAGTAAGCGATGGTTAAGGTATTTGTCATTCGTCAATAACAACAAACCCTCACTGTCTTTGTCCAAACGACCCACAGGGTAAACATCATCCGGAAAATCTGCAAGTTCTCCCAAGGTGTGGCCCTCACCGCTGAATTGACTCAGCGTACCGTAGGGTTTGTATATCAAATAATAACTGTACTCCATCCTACTTCTCTATTGCAACAATTCAAACAATTCTTTCAATTGAGGAGTGAGGATGATTTCTGTCCGTCTGTTCTTTGCCCTTCCCTCTTCCGTCTCATTAGAAGCTTTTGGATAATAGAAACTTCTACCAGCAGCTATAACCCTCTCCGGGATCACATCATAGGTATCTGTCAATATCCGCACGATAGCCGAAGCCCTTGCTGTACTCAAAGCCCAGTTATCTTCAAACCTTCCCTGTATGGGTACATTGTCCGTATGTCCCTCCACCATTACCTGGATATCAGGATTACTGTTCAATACTTCCGCCAATTTACCCAATGCTTCTCTTCCATCTCTGTTTACAGTAGCACTTCCGGAAGGAAAGAGCAATTTGTCTTGCATAGACACATACAATTTTCCGTCCTGTTCATAAACCCGTAATTCATCAGATTGATATTGGACCAGGGCCTTGTCCATGGTTGTTTTTAAATTTTCCATAATGGCCCTTTGCTCATCCAGTAGCTTTTGGAGCATATCCAGGGTTTCCTGTTGCTCCATCAGTCTTTGCTCCTTATCGGATAGTTCCTGGCGAACAGAGGAGGAAGTGGACATGGCATTTTCCAGCCTGGAAGCCAATTCTGCCTTGGCCTGCTGTTCTTTGGCCAAAGAATCCTCCAGGTTGACCATAAGTTCCTGAAGCTGCTTCATGCTTTGTTGGGTACTATCCAAATCATTTTCCGTAGCCCTTAAAGAACGCATCATTTCTGCATTCCTTACATTGACTTCATGGTATTTTTTCTGGGGCACACAGGAGTTGATCAGAACTATCCCAACAAAAATCCCACTGATGATGATACTATTCCTCATAATTTATCCAGACTTTAACCATCCTGTACTAAAAACATACCAATTTAAGGCCTTCCCATTAATTTCTACTGCTTTAGGAAAAAATAGTTCAGGAAATCCTGCTCCAATTCAACTCATTCTTCCTGAGACGGGATACCTGATCAGCAATCGGACTGTTTTCCGGATGAACCAGTCCAGGGTCTGCTTCCAGTATGGCCTTGGCTGAGGCCCTTGCCTGCGCCAGAATTTCTCCATCCTTCCCCAAATCTGCCAGCTTCAGGTCCATAATGCCGGATTGTTGGGTTCCGGAAAGGTCTCCTGGCCCCCTTAAGCGCAAATCTACATCAGCAATCTCAAAACCATTATTGGTTCTGACCATGGTTTCCAGTCTCACCCTGCTGTCTTTTCCCAGTTCATACTTGCTCATTAATATACAGTAGGATTGGTCAGATCCCCGGCCTACCCTGCCACGCAATTGGTGCAATTGCGAGAGACCAAAACGCTCCGCATTTTCAATCACCATCACCGAGGCATTGGGTACATTTACACCTACTTCTATGACAGTGGTTGCTACCATAATTTTGGTCTCCCTTTTAACAAAACGTGCCATCTCAAAATCCTTGTCCGAGGCCTTCATGTTCCCATGCAATATGCCCACCGGAAGCCCCGGAAAAGCCCTGCAAATGCTCTCGTACCCATCCATCAGGCTTTTCAAATCGCTCTTTTCGGACTCCTCTATCAAGGGGTATACAATGTATACCTGCCTTCCCTTGGCAATTTCCTTCTTAAGGAAACCAAAAACTTTTAGCCTGTCCTTGTCATACCGGTGTACGGTTTGAATGGCTTTCCTGCCGGCAGGTAATTCATCTATTACTGAAATATCCAGGTCTCCATATAAGGTCATGGCAAGGGTCCTGGGGATAGGGGTGGCGGTCATCACCAGCACATGGGGGTAAAAATCCTTGTTTTTGGCCCATAATTTGGCCCGCTGTGCCACTCCGAAACGGTGTTGCTCATCAATTATGGCCAGACCCAATTGCTGAAAAACCACCACATCCTCCAAAAGCGCATGAGTCCCTATTAACAGGTGAAGAGCTCCGGAGGCCAGGTCGCGGTGGATCAGCTCCCGTTGCTTCTTATTACTTGACCCGGTCAAGATCGCAATTTTGAGCCCCATCTGTTCAGTATAAGGCTTTAAACCCTCAAAATGCTGGTTGGCTAATATCTCTGTAGGTGCCATCAGGCAGGTCTGGTAACCCGAATCCACTGCCACCAAAAGGCAAATAAAGGCCACAATGGTCTTGCCGGAACCTACATCCCCTTGTATGAGGCGATTCATTTGCATCCCTGATTTGAGGTCAGCGTAGATCTCTTTGATGACCCTCTTCTGTGCCTCTGTAAGTTCAAATGGCAGGTGTTTCTGGTAAAATTGAGTTAACAATTGGGTCTGCCCGAGCACTTTACCCCTGAACTTCTCAGTCCTTGCCAGTTTGAGCTTTAATAAACGGAGCTGCAAAAAAAAGAATTCCTCAAATTTCAACCGGTAGCTGGCCTTTCTGAGATTTTCCGGGCTGGAAGGAAAATGAATTTCCCTTATGGCGACTGATCTGGAAACCAGCTGCAAAGACTGACAAAGGCTGGAAGGGAGGGTTTCCGGGATCTTTGAAAAAGCCAATGGCAGCAAGGCAGCCATTATTTTGGATATGCCCCTGCTGTCCAGAAATCTATTCCTCAACTTTTCCGTGGTAGGATATACCGGCTGAAAATAAGGCCCCTTATCTTGCCTTCCGGAAAGGGGCTCAAGCTCGGGATGCGCCATGCTGAACCGACTTCCAAAAAGCTGGGGTTTACCGAAGGCTACCAGCGCTGCTCCCCTTACCAATTTTTTGCTCACCCATTGAATGCCTTTGAACCAGGTGAGTTCCATGCTGCCAGTCTCATCGGCAAATTGTGCCACCAACCTTTTTTTTCTGCCCTCTCCAATGGTCTGTACAGACATGATCCTGCCAATCACTTGCACCTGCTGCAAATCAGGTTGAATTTCCCTTATTTTATAAAACCTGGTTCTGTCTTCATACCTGAAAGGATAATGCTGCAACATTTCACCAAAAGTGAAAATTTCTAACTCCTTGTTGAGCAAGGCGGCCTTTTGTGGCCCCACCCCTTTGAGGTATTCGATTTTGGTTTCAAAAAATCCAGTCAAGATTTACAGTTTTCGGCCCCTACTTACAAAGATAATTTATTCTTCAACTTTTTTTCCAGGACTTCTATCTCTCCCCTTTTGGCTATCAATGCCCTAAGAAGGGCTGCCTGATTTTGTGCCCGGTGCAGGTTTTGTTCCGGATAAGCCACCTGATAATACACATTCCCCATGAGGTGATCTGTCAAAAATCGGAGCCCCATGATCAGTGTCATCATCTCTCCTCCAAAAGGAAGGGATTCCAGTTCCCTTTGCTGAATCTTACCCCCCAATACACTATAAAATCCCTCCAACAAGCCTTCATATTTATTCATATCCACCTGAATCTTGTCCCATTCCAGGGAGGATTCATCCTTGGTACAAGCCACTGTGCGAACCAGATCCCCAAAGTCGTAAAAAACGAAACCAGCCATAATGGTGTCCAGGTCTATCAGCGCATTTACCTTTTCCATATCTTCGCTAAAAATCAGGTTGTTGATTTTTGTGTCATTATGGGTCACCCTAAGCGGAAGTTCCTTCCGGTAAACCAGGTACTTTTCCAGTAATTCCCTCATTCCATGGTAAAAACCAATCATTTCCTTTGTAGCGCTATTTACCTGAACATTTGGAGATTTCAGCGCTACATCAAACTGCTCAAACCGCTTTTCCAAATCATGAAAATGCACGATGGTGTCCATTAGCCTTTCTGCATCGGCCTGCAAAAAAATCAGAACGAAGTGGGCAAAAGCCTCTGAGGCTATTTTTGCCTGGCCTGCCTGCTCGATGGCATCTTTTGTGATTCCATTGACAAAAGGAAATAAGCGGTACAATTCCCCTCCCAGATGGGTAAAAAATGTTCCCCTGTCATTGACTATGGGCAATGGAAGTGAAAAAGGCAAATCCTTTGGATCAAATTGATCCAACAAATATTGTTGATTTGCAGATATATGCTCTGGAAATTTGAATACCTGATCATTAAAGGCTTGTAAAATATAGTCCTCGGAACCTGTATCCACCCGATAAGTCTTGTGAATATGGCCGGAACCAAACCGCCTTACATCGAGCCTTTCAACACCTAAACCATAAGCTGCTTTCAATGCTTCCAAAATACCTTCCTCCATATCATGTAATTGGTTGGATTATTTTTTTCTTTAATTTCAAATTTAATGCGCAATGATTTGGTAAAATTACAATACTTTTAAATATATATTATTGAAAGGCTTTATATTTACCCCTCCGCTGAATGAGCGTTATCCAAATAGAAGCCAGAAATCTGATATATCAAATTTTACCTGAATTATTTAAAATAATTGAAAAAGTTTTATTTATTTGAGAAAATTTTCCCAAAACTTAATAGAAGTTGTTTTAAGGAGCTACCTGGGGTAATATCGAACATACATTAAGCTAGTTAACCATGAATATTTCAATCATCGATTGGGCCATCATCATTCTATTTTTTGTCATTTCCATGCTGATAGGGGTAATTGCCTCCAGGACAGCCGGCAAAAATGCAAAAGAGTTTTTCCTTTCCGGGAGAAACATGCCCTGGTGGCTTTTGGGTGTCAGTATGGTGGCCACCACTTTTTCAGCAGATACGCCAAATTTGGTTACTGATATTGTCAGAAAGAATGGTGTGTCAGGTAACTGGGTATGGTGGGCATTTCTATTGACTGGTATGCTCACTGTATTTGTATATGCTAAATTGTGGAGGCGATCGGAGGTAACCACTGATTTGGAATTTTATGAATTGAGATACGGAGGAAAAGGGGCTGCTTTTCTCCGGGCCTTCAGGGCAATATACCTGGGGGTATTTTTTAACGTGGTGATCATGGCCACCGTTTCTCTGGCAGCCATCAAAATTTTCGGTGTCATGTTGGGCTTGAGTTCCTGGGAAACCCTGCTGGTCGTTTCAGTAGTCACGGTGATTTACAGTTCCTTAGGAGGATTAAAAGGAGTACTATTGACAGATTTTTTTCAGTTTTTCTTTGCCATGGGAGGTGCTTTTGGGGCGGCGATTTATGTGGTTGGTTTACCGGAAATCGGCAGCCTGAATAACTTGCTCACCCATCCCAATGTGGTCGGCAAATTGAACCTGATTCCGGATTTCAGCGACTGGAATTTACTGATCCCACTATTTATCATGCCTTTGGCCGTGCAGTGGTGGGCTACCTGGTATCCTGGAGCTGAACCAGGAGGCGGGGGGTACATTGCCCAAAGGATGTTATCAGCCAAGGATGAAAAAAACGCTATTGGGGCCACCCTACTCTTTAACATTACGCACTACGCCATCAGGCCCTGGCCCTGGATCATCATTGCGCTATCGTCCCTCATCCTATTTCCCCAATTGAGTGACATGCAGGAAGCTTTTCCAAACATTGAAGAAAGCAAACTAGGTGATGACCTGGCTTACTCAGCCATGTTGACCTTTTTACCCTCTGGCCTGGCCGGGGTAGTACTTGCTTCCCTGATAGCTGCTGTCATGTCAACCCTATCCACCCACCTCAATTGGGGCTCTTCTTATGTGGTCAACGATTTCTATTCCAGATTCGTCAAACCTGAAGCCAGCGATAAGGAATTGGTAGCAGTAGGACGGATATCCACTGTGGGTCTGATGGTATTGGCGGCTTTGTTGGCTACGGTGCTTTCCAACGCCCTGGAAGCATTTAATATATTATTGCAGATCGGTGCAGGCACGGGGCTGATATTTATCCTCCGCTGGTTTTGGTGGCGGATCAATGCTTATACCGAAATTTCCGCTATGATTGTTTCATTCATAGTGGCCATATATTTTGAATCCATTCATAATAAGTTGGGCTTTTGGCCTATTCCCGACGACATGGCTTATTTGAAGCTGGTCTTTGGGGTTTCCCTCACTACCCTCACCTGGGTGGCGGTCACCCTACTGACCAAACCGGAAGATGATAAGGTGCTTTTAAGTTTTTACAGAAAAGTGAGACCAGCATCCTGGGGATGGAAAAAGCTACTGGCCAAATACCCTGAAGAAAAAGAAGAAGTAGGGCAGCTGCCTATGGAGATCGGACTCATGCTTATCGCATCCATTATGGTTTATGCGGCATTATTTGCGGTGGGATTCTGGATCTATGGACAAACCATTGCAGCATCCGCTGCTACACTTATAACAATCATTGGAGGGGTTCTTGTATTCAAAGCATGGAAAAAAATGAAATAATTCCCTTGACCGGCCGGAAATAACGGGAATTATTCTTTGATAAAACAAGTTTACCATAGGAAACCGGAACTCGGATGGATGGAATGAAATTTATCGCAGTAAACCTGATCTGATGGCAATTAAAACAGCTGATATATTAAAGGATAGTAATTTAAGGGTTACCAGTTGTAGAAGAGATGTTTTAAAAACCTTTCTGGGCAGGCGAGTGGCGTTATCCCACGCTGATCTGGAAGAAGCCCTGAAAGAAAGCTTTGATCGGGTCACGATCTACAGAACCTTAAAAACTTTTTTGGAAAACGATTTGATACATAAAGTACTGGATGATACAGGTGCAGCAAAATACGCTCTTTGTAACCATAATGCTGAAGAACCGCACCATGATCACGAACATGTGCACTTTAAGTGTGAAGTCTGTGGGAATACGAATTGCCTGGAGGAAATCTCCTTGCCTAAAATCAACCTCCCCAAGGGCTATATTCCAAAAGAAATGAGTTTATTGATTCAGGGGACTTGTAAAAATTGCAGTTAAATATTACAAAATAACTGGTTTTTTAGGCTTCTCTGTATCTTCACCAGGCCATACAATGCCAGGTGGCAGGTCTATTTTCGGCGGAGTGAGGTCTTCTACTCCCCCATCGCCATCATCATCATTGTTTTTCCTGTTTCTGTTTATTTTTGCTTTTGTAAGGGTAGCCACAAAATAAATCAGAACCACATAGGCTACTCCACATAATATCAAATCGATTACCAGGCTACTCATCATTCCTAAAGATTTCAATCAAATTACAATATAATTTTTAATAAATCAACAAGTTAACCCGGAGATTGGTCACATTGTTGGAAAAAAATAAAATTCCAACGGGAAACAAAATAAACTTGCTATCTAAAGGATTAGATAAGATATTTGCCCATCAAATTGAATAATGAATAATGATTGTCAAAACAAAAAAATATAAACTCGAAACCGGAACCTATATCAAACAGGGATTAAAGAATATTTTAAAGGAACAATGGTGGGTAGCCCTTATTGCCATTGCGATTGCCTGTGGTTACTTTTGGATACCTTCCTGGTGGTGGATTAGCATGGCACTACTGGCCTACGCACTTTATTGGCTTTTCTGGGTAATCCAGTTCGCAGGGGTGACCCAAATGGAGCAAAACAAGGTCATGTTTGAAAAGCTGTCCTATGAAATTGACAGCCGTCAAGTCATGATGAAAATCAATTCCAAACAGGGAATGCCCATAAAATGGGAAATGGTCAAAGATGCTCAAGTCAAAAAAGATGCCTATATCCTTGTTTTATCCAAGGCCCAGTTTATTCACCTGCCGTTTAAAATATTTAACAGCCCGAACGAAATAAAATTTGTAGAAACCATCCTCAAAAGGAAAGGTTTTCTGAATTAAAATAGATTTTCAAACAAAAAGGGAAAGGTATGGTACCTTTCCCTTTTTTATTTATATACTATATATTCCAATTAAAGAAAACTGTCTGCCTTTCTATAGGCTTCAATCACCGCTTTTTCCCCTTCTAATCCGGGGTTTGCATTGCCGTGTTCCATCCCACAAACGCCTTTAAACCCTTTTTCATACAAGTATTTAAATACATTCTGGTAATTGATTTCTCCGGTGCCCGGTTCTTTCCTTCCGGGATTATCTCCAATCTGTATGTAAGCAATCTCCTCCCAGCACAAGTCCATCAGGGAAATCAGGTGCCCTTCATTCTTTTGCTGGTGGTAAACGTCATAAAGGATTTTACAACTGGGACTATTGACTCCTTTACAGATCAGGTAGGTTTGGGGAGAATACCGCAAAAACAGGTTGGGGGTGTCACTCAAGGGTTCCAATACCATGGTCAGTCCATGTGGTTCAAGGATTTCAGCCCCCTTCCTTAAAGCTTCGATAACATGAGCCGTTTGGATATCCAAAGGTAAATTTCTCTGGTAATCTCCTGGAACCACTGTGGTCCATTTGGCATTTACCCGTTTGGCTACCTCCACGGCCTTCCTGCATCCATCCAGAAAAATATCCACGTGCTCCTGTTTGCCGGCTGCCAGGGTGTTGGCTCCATTTCCTCCTTTATCCAGAACAAAAACTCCCATGGTCATACCCAGTTTGGCCATGTGGTTGGCAATTTTCTCCTGCATTTCAGGAGTTCTTCTCATCATGCCATTATCCTCCAAGCTACGAAAACCCATTTCATGCATAAAGGTAATCTGGTCCAGCAGGTCCTCTCCTGCATGATGTTTAAACATGCCAAAATGTGGTGCATAATCCAGATTAAAGGTTTCTTCTGCCTTTTTCTGTACTGATTGTCCCGCCTGTAAATCACTTATTCCAGCTATTCCGGCTGCTGCTGTTCCCAGGGAAACATTCCTGATAAATTTTCTTCTTTCCATAAAACTTAAACTACTTTGGTTTTTCCTGGAACGGCAAATGCATAATAACCTTCCTCATCAGGAACAACCTTAGGCATGGCATCCCAGGCCAGGCGTTCCGGCATCAGGCTGATCTCCGAGTTGATGGCCTCATCCCAGGTTACCACTTTGCCAGAGTAGGTTGCATTCCTTCCCAGCAAGGAGGTCATGGTACTTTTGGCCGCATTTTCAGCATCTGCAAATTTGTATTCTCCTTTGACAATGGCGGCAAAAAGCTGGTCGTGCTCCACCTGATAAGGGTTGGCATTGTTTTCTCCATCATGCTCATAAAGGCTATTGCCTTTATAATCACTTAGCCTTCCGGTATGCCCCGCATTCATGTAGGCTCTTCCCTTTGTTCCCTGGAATCCTTCATCTACCTTGTTGGCGGCTCCCGGAAAATGCCGGCATTCGCTGTGGATCACCGTACCATCTTCGTAGGTAAACAAAACTACATGGTGGTCAAATATTTCTCCATGGTCCTTACCCCTGCGCACGGTCCTTCCACCAGTACCTTCTGCCTTTACAGGATAGCCTTGCTTCACCCAGTTGGCTACATCAATATTGTGCACATGCTGCTCCGTAATGTGGTCCCCACAAAGCCAATTGAAATAATACCAATTTCTCATCTGGTATTCCATCTCTGTCTGTCCTGGCTGTCTTTCCCTTACCCAGACCCCGCCGTCGTTCCAGAATACCTGCCCGCCGATGATGTCACCTATGGCTCCATCATGGATGCGGTCAATGGTCTGGATGTAATTGTCCTGGTAATGCCGCTGCAATCCAACCACCACATTCAATTTCTTTGCTTTGGCGATTTCTGCAGCTGCCAAAACCCGGCGTATCCCTACCGCATCAGTAGCGACAGGTTTTTCCATAAAAATTTGCTTCTCCTGCTTTACAGCTTCTTCAAAATGATCTGGCCGGAACCCCGGAGGTGTAGCAATGATCACTACATCTGCCGCTTCCATGGCTTTTTTATAACCGTCAAATCCAACCAACTTCATTTCCTCAGGCACAACTACTTTGTCTTTGCCATACCGCTTGAAAATGCGTTCGTAACTTTGATCGAGACGGTCTTTAAATGCGTCCGCCATGGCTACAAGCTTGATATTGTGTCCCGTTTCAAAGGCTTGAAAAACAGCACCCGTTCCTCTGCCACCACATCCGATAACGGCAATTTTAATGGCATCATCACCTGCAGCATAAGCTCCGGGGAGCGAAAAAGGACTTAACATTGCCCCTCCTGTTATGAGGGCAGAAGTTTTCAGGAAATCCCTTCTTTGGTTATTTTTGATAATTTTCATATTATTTTGAGTTAGGTAATTAATAATCTTCCATTGGCGTGGTGCCATAATATTTTTCTATTTCTTCAGGACTGGGCGTATCGAGTGGCCTTACCAGGCGCATGCCCAGGAACGGGGCTTCCGGAAACCACCATTGACTTTTCGGGATTTGTGGATCAATTCGCTTCCATTCTGGTGTACTGGCAAAGCGCTTGCTGGTCCTAAGCATTTCCGGCTCACTTTTGTAACTACCTCCACGGATTACCTTAGGGTACAATTCCTCGGATTCATACAAGGGATTGGAAGCTTTATTTCCCCTTATTTCATAGGCATCCGGCTGATAGTGATCTTGCGTCCACTCATTGACATTTCCCAAAATATCATACAGGCCCCAGGGGTTGGGTTCCTTCTGACCCACTTTATGTGTGGTCCCATCACTATTGGCAGCATACCAGGCATACTTTTCAAGGTCTCCCGGATCATCTCCAAAAAAATAATCTGTATCTGATCCGGCTTTAGCCGCATATTCCCACTCTGCTTCCGTTGGAAGTCTGTAAAATATACCCGTCTTCAGATACAACCACCTGCAAAACTGAATCGCTCCATATTGAGTCATGGCAATGGCGGGCTTATTTTCCTTCCCCATCCCAAAAGTCATGTCCAGGTATGGAATGGATGGCCTGCTCAATCCATCTACTTCCGGATTCAAAGGTCCTTCACTGATCGACTCCTCAAAGCCCTTGTCTAAAAACAATTCGAACAAATCCCAGGTAACTTCATGTGAAGCCATCCAGAATGGGGCAATTTCTACTTCATGAACCGGGCGCTCATCCGGTTCTCCTGTACTATTTCCCATTTTAAACGTACCTTCCGGAATAGGAACCATCCCGAATGACAAACCGGTATCTGGGATTTCTTGTTGATACGGGTCAAAAGACACTTCATCCTGATAGGTACTGCCAAGAAGCAATGTCAAACCCGATGCTCCCAGGACAATTGTTGATTGCAATATTTTTAACATGAATGAACTTATGAAATGCTTGTGTTGCGTTTTTGTGAATTAACCTTTCCCGTATTTTCTTATCGGGTGGGGAATTTACTGTTAATTTTTAATAATTGAAAGCCCATTCATAAGGACGGTAATAAGCCCCCTTTTTACGGTTCATTGTCGGAAAAAAATTTCCTTTTAATTAAAGTTAGATAGCCGGGAATCAATTTCTTTGTAAAATATGGAATTTTTTGGAGAATAGGTTCTGATCTCTTTGTGAATC
The DNA here is from genome assembly GCF_010993705.1 of Cyclobacterium sp. SYSU L10401. GTDB lineage: Bacteria > Bacteroidota > Bacteroidia > Cytophagales > Cyclobacteriaceae > Cyclobacterium. The sequence goes on from NZ_WOFO01000006.1 coordinate 76,392, forward strand.
ATCCGGGCAATTTCATTTGTAAAGTGCACGGGATCCCTAAAATTATCTTTATTCCTCGTCAAACTGGACTTTTCATTAAAGTTAAATACATCTCCCAGGCTCCTCAAATCAGAAAGAAATCTGTCATCATAATCCTCCAATTCATATCGGTCTACCAATTCCTGGTAATCCTGGTGTAATGGGGGGATCCAAAAAATAAGTTTGATGTCATTTTTCTTGCAGTAGACTGATATCTCCTTCAGTTGACTAAAATATTCATCCGGATAAGCCATCTTTCCGTAAAACTTATCCACTCCCTTTAGTTTTTGCTCCCAAAAATAGATTTTATCTGCTGAATCGTCAGCTTCGGGAGCGGAATCTCCAGCCTGCTCTCCGGCCATGACTAGCGAATAGGCGGCCTTAAAAGTGTAGTTGTTAAATGCATAAGAGAAAAAATTACTTTTTCTGCTAATGGTCTCCTCTACCCAAAACCTCTTATTGTATTTGTTGTAAAGGCTTAGATTAATACCCATCAATACCGTATCGGGCTGATGAATCGAAGTTGCCCACCAAAATGACTGTATCATTTCCTTCAAACTTGCCCCCCCGTAAGCCAGGTTGGACCAGTTTTCGTGATTCATCACTTCATACAACCCATTAGTCCTGGAGTCTCCTATGACCCAATTATTTTTAGGTGCATTTCGAAAAGCTATCATTTTATAAAGGTGAGGTTCAATGTCCATGGCCACTGCTTCCTTTTGCTCATCGGAAATCAAGCCAGAGCGGTTCAAGTAATTGAAAGGATCAATCAGAATGATCCACAAACAATAAAGGCAGAAGGGAACCAGAAAAATAAGGGAATTGATGATAAACCTTTTCATTTTACTTAAAATTGAAAATAAATAAACTCCTGTTGGACACCATTCATAAGAAAGCAAAAGATAATCACTGCATAATAAGCACTCCATCTAACCACTTTGGGCACCCTGCTTACATCAAATTCCAGACCATGGTTCTTTTCACGCTGAAGCCATTCGACCAATACAAATCCTATGATAAGAAAGAAAAGGTATATCAGGTGGTTTCCGGTATTCATGGTCCAGAAGTCCTTGACCGGAAGCTCCAAAAGGCTAGCTGAAAAAATGATAGACAGGTAATCCAGGGCCATGCTTATGCTATCTGCTCGAAAAAATATCCAGGCAAGGGATGTCAGCATAAAGGTGGTACCCATTTGAAAAACCTCTTTTGCCGAAGGCAGTAGCCTTCCTGAAGCTACTGTATCTGAAGTATATTTCCGGTTATTTCTGGTCAGCAGTAATGGCAGGTAGAAAGCAGCATGCAAGGCTCCCCAGAAAATAAAGGTCCAGTTGGCCCCATGCCAGAATCCGCTCACAATAAAAATAATGAAGATATTCCTGATGGTTTTGATTTTATTCTCCTGGCTTCCTCCGAGAGGAATGTACACATAATCTCTAAACCAGGTAGATAGGGAGATGTGCCACCTTCGCCAAAATTCAGCTATGTCTCTGGAAAAATAAGGGAACGCAAAATTCTTCCTTAACTCAAAGCCAAACAAACGGGCCGAACCAATGGCAATATCAGAGTAGCCAGAGAAGTCCCCGTAAATTTGTAAGGCAAAAAGTACCGCACCCAGAAACAAGGTGCTGCCTGAATAATCTCCATAATTCGAGAAAATATCATTGACATAGATGGCACAATTGTCAGCTATAACAATTTTTTTAAACAATCCCCACAATATCTGACGCATCCCATCATTTGCTTTTCCCAATTCAAATTCCCGCATCTTGAAGAATTGAGGCAATAAATGGGTAGCCCTCTCTATTGGCCCTGCCACCAGTTGGGGAAAAAAACTCACGTAGGCAAAGAATGAAACAGGATCCGTGGAAGGAGCCAGCTTTTTCCTGTAGACATCAATGGTATAACTCATGGTCTGGAAGGTGTAAAAACTGATGCCAACCGGTAAAACAATTGAAAGCCTGTCAGGATCCATGGGTCTGCCCAGGAGCGTAAAAGCATCAGCAAAGCTCTCAGCAAAAAAATTATAATACTTGAAAAAGCCTAAAAACCCAATGTTCACTGCAATGCTGGCAAACAACAAGGCCTTGCGCTGTAGCGGCTTATCCCTGCGGTTAAGCTGAAGCCCTATCAGGAAATCGACCAAGGAACTGAAAGCTATTAGTGACAAAAACCGGTAGTCCCACCAGCCATAGAAAATATAACTGGCCACCAATAACCAAAGATTCTGGACCTTTATATCTTTATTGAAAACAAACCAATAAAGAATAAATACCAGAGGTAGAAAGATCAGGAATTCAATGGAATTGAATAACATGACAATGAATAAAATATGTAGGGTAAAAATTTATCACAGCCTAATCCCCTTGAAACAATTATGCCAAAACAGGTACTAAACTATGATTCCGAACAAATTTAGAGATAAAAAACATAAAAGTGATACTTAATCACAAAAAATTAATTTTAACTGGGATGAGAAAAATATTTAATGATCAATTTCTGCCTCATCCGTAGCCATTTTTCCCCAGTTCTTTAAGAAATATCCCGGTAAAATTCTCTTCCATTTGGATCAGGTCTTCGGGTACGCCTTCGAAGGTAACCTGCCCCCCTTTTTCTCCTCCCTCGGGACCCAAATCAATGACCCAGTCTGCTGCACGGATCACCTCTGTGTTGTGCTCGATGATCAAAATGGTATGACCCTGATCAATCAGGGCGTTAATGGAATGCAAAAGTTTTTTGATGTCGTGAAAATGAAGGCCTGTGGTTGGTTCATCGAATATGAACAGTATTTTATCCTTAGCCCTTGTATCATTTTTTCCTAAAAATGACGCCAATTTAACACGCTGCGCTTCTCCTCCGCTTAGGGTGTTGGAGGATTGGCCCAGACCTATATATCCGAGACCCACTTCCTGAAGGGGCCTTAGTTTTTGAATGATCCCATTAACACCTTTAAAAAATTCCATGGCTTCATCTATGGTCATGGCCAGCACATCTGCTATGTTTTTTTCTTTATACCTGATGTCCAGAATTTCATTCTTAAACCTTTTTCCTTTACAGGACTCACAGGTTAGGTAAATGTCTGCCATAAACTGCATTTCAACCTTTTGAGTACCTTCTCCCTGACAAGCCTCACACCTGCCTCCATCTACATTGAAGCTAAAAAAGGCAGGTTTATAGGCTCTTTGCCTAGAAAGGGGTAGGTCTGCAAACAATGACCTGATGCCGTCATAAGCTTTGACGTAGGTAACCGGATTAGACCTGGATGATTTTCCAATTGGATTCTGGTCCACAAATTCCACCCTGTTGATTTGTCTGTAATCCCCCTCCAGCTTTTCCAGTTTGCCTGACTCGTCTGTTACTGTTCCCAATATTTTCCCTAAAGCGGGATACAGCACTTTTTTGACCAGGGTGGATTTACCCGAACCACTTACTCCTGTGACTACTGTAAGCACTCCCAGGGGTATTTTCACGCTGATGTTTTTAAGGTTGTTTTCCCTGGCCCCCTTGATTAGGATGTGATCCTTCCATTTCCTGTTTTCTGTTTTCAGGCTGATTGACTCCTGCCCATTGATATACCGGGAAGTATGGGTGTTTCCGGCCTGCAGCAATTCACTGAGGCTGCCTTGAAAAACAAGTTCACCCCCGTGAATGCCGGCATCAGGCCCTATATCAATAACCTGATCAGCAGACCTGATAATTTTCTCCTCGTGTTCCACAACGATCACAGTGTTTCCCAGGTCACGAAGGGTTTTCAATACCGCAATCAGGCGCATGGTATCTCTGGGGTGAAGGCCTATACTGGGCTCATCTAGAATATACATGGAACCCACCAAGGCACTTCCCAATGAAGTGGCCAATTTGATCCGTTGAAACTCTCCTCCTGAAAGGGAAGAGGTAAGCCTGTTTAAGGTAAGGTAACCCAGACCAACCTGGTCGAGGTATTCAAGCCTGTTGATGATTTCCTTCAATAACCTTTGGGCCACCTTTTCCTCTGCGGAAGTAAGCCTGATGTTCTCAAAGAAATGCAAGGCCTGATCCAATGGTAGAAGGACAATGTCGGTGATGGATTTGCCATCAATTTTGACAAAGGATGCGTCCTTTCTGATTCTTGTTCCCTTACAATCAGGACAGCTGGTTCTACCCCTGAATCTGGAGAGCATTACCCTGTATTGGATTTTGTGAAGCTTGCTTTCTATGAAGGCAAAAAATTCATTTATACCTTTGAAATAAGAATTTCCAGTCCAAAGCAACTCTTTTTCATTTTCGTTCAAATCTTCATAGGGCCTGTGAATAGGGAAATCAAACCTGATACCGTTTTTTAACAAAGGTTCCAACCATTTTTTGGTTGTTTCACCCCTCCAGGGAGCAATGGCTCCTTCAAAAATGGAAAGGGTCTTATCGGGGATTACCAAATCCGGATCAATTCCTAAAACCGAGCCAAATCCCTCGCATGTCCGGCAGGCACCATAGGGGTTATTAAAACTAAAAAAATTCACTGAAGGCAGTTCAAACCTGATCCCGTCCAATTCAAACTTATCACTGAAAGTCTTTTTAGCCCTATCCGGAACGACGATGGTACAGGCACCATGGCCTTCAAAAAACGCTGTCTGAACACTGTCTGCAATCCTGAACTGATTGTCTTCGTCTTCAATTTTAACGGAAACCCTATCTATCAGAATCTCATAGTCACCTTCGGGAAAATCTTTATTCTCCAGGATTTCCTCTACAAAATAAGCCTGTCCATCGATTAATATCCGGGTATAGCCTTTTTGTAACAGTACTTCCAATTCCTTTTCCTTACTTCTTCCTTCCACGAGGTGAAGGGGGCAACTGATCATCACCTTTTCACCTTCTTCAAATCCATGAATAAAATCTACCACATCAGTTACCGTATGGTGTTTGACTTCTTCCCCGCTAACCGGAGAAAAAGTCTTTCCAATCCGGCTGAAAAGTAGCTTCAAATAATCATACACTTCGGTAGTAGTACCTACAGTAGATCTGGGGTTTTTGGTGTTCACATTTTGCTGGATAGCTATGGCCGGGGAAACGCCCCTGATGTATTCTACTTCAGGCTTTTCCATTCTCCCTAAAAACTGTCTTGCGTAGGAACTCAGGCTTTCGACGTACATGCGCTGCCCCTCGGCAAACAGGGTATCAAAAGCCAGTGAAGACTTTCCTGAACCTGACAATCCGGTCACCACCACTAATCTGTTTCTTGGAATGGCAATGCTCAGGTTTTTTAAATTATTTACCCGGGCATTCTTAATGATGATAAAGGATTTAGGATCCAGTTTATCCAGGTCGGTAGTATTCTCGGTATGCTTTGTCCCCATATCTTGCAAAGATACCAACCCAACCCTAGAAATGATAAATTGTTATTAAAAATTAAGTCTCTGACTATCCCTGAATATGCTTTTGGTCAACGCTTCATTATTTTATAAACACTTGTTTCCTTGTCCGTTTCAAGGATTAGCATATAGTGAGCTACCGGAAAGTCTCGTATATCTATGCTGTACCTGTACTCCCCTGTTCGCTCAATTTTTGGTTCCCTACTTATCCGCTGATCCTGGCTGCTCAACCTAACCCTAACGACCTCTTCCTCGGTTTCAAAATGGACAAAATCAACCGTCGGGTTTGGAAATGGCAGCAGCTTCTTTCTTAGAGAGTTGTTTTCTACCCTGATCACCTCGGAATGGCTGAAATCACCATTCAAATCCACCTGGCTAATCCTGTAAAAAGCTTTTTTATCCGTTACCAAACTATCTTCAGCCTGGTAAGCCCTGGTGCCGCTACTCTGCCCGCTTGCAGGAACAGACCCTGGCAGGGCTTTCCATTGATGCCCATCTGGGGATTTTTCAACAACAAAATGACTGGTGTTTTTCTCTTGAACTGTAGTCCAGTATAGACAATTGCTTTCTCCGCATGACTGTCCGGAAATTTCTCCCCACCGCAAAGGCAGGATTAAGCTGGCCATGTCATAATAGAAATCAATTGAATTTCCTCCCGTAACTTCGAAATACTCCATCACTAAATCCAGGGTCTCCATACCTGCAGGCACATCATACTGTGCTGTATAGGTGGTTCCCGCACTACCTCCGGATTCCCACTGCCCGGAAAGCAACCAGGTAACGCCTCCATCCACACTTAATCTAAATCCATCATCGGCTCTCACATTGAAACTCAAGGTACCCGGCTCTACGTCCATCCTCATCTTATAGCGTATGGAGAACCGGTCGGTGAGAAAAGGGCAACCGTAGTCAGGGCTAAAGGTTACCGGAGAGGAGGGTAACCCATTGTAGTCAAAATCCTGAAGAAAGATGTCCTGTTCAACCATTCTTCCCAGGTAATCCTCAGAATCAAAGTTTTTTTCTCCGGAATAAATATGTCCGATCCACTCATTGTTACCATATTCACTTTGATCCAAATCATCTATCACGTTGATGTTCACTTCCAGGATATTGGAGGCAAAAGAATTGATTAGGGTATTTCCTTCCCCATCTGTAACGGTATTTTCTGCCTTCCTTCTATAATACCTGGTACCTGTCCAGTTATTGTCCGGATCATTTTCATCGTACTGGGGCAGGTCGTAGGTCAGGCCCGTAGCATTGGAAATATCGATCCAATCCCCCTCCACGGGATTGGGAAGGGTAGTATACTGCCACTGGTATTCCGGAGCCGTTCCCTCAGCAAAAACGGCCGGACCCAGGGATTCAAATGGTTCGGGATCAGGGGCGATACCACAATATGACCGAACACCCATCGCACTTCCGGGATTGGCAATTTCTCCAGGCCCGAAATACAATTCAAAGTTAAAGCTTAACCGGTTATTGCCTTTTTTCTCAAAATAATACAAGTCCATCCAAATTGACTCCCCGCCATTAAACGGAATGTAGTAATTCCTGATATTTTGATTATACACAAAATTATACAATCCATCACTCCCGTCTTTATACCAATTGTCATGTATAACAGGATCGCCATTTATATCTAAAGTTGGATTTGAATTATTTCCTGCTTCATACATTTTAAAATAAGACCCGTCGTCACTACCAATTCTTACCCGGTAGATTCCAGGCTCTTCCATGACCTTTCTGCTACGCATGATGACACCAAAATCTTGTAATTGGGTATCGCAACCTCCAGCTGAATAGGGATCAACTCCGGTCGAAAAAAAGTTTTCATCATTTGAAAACCCATCGATGGATCCATCTCCAAAAGTTGTATCAAAATTTAGTGAATTACTGGGCAGAAAATGACTTCCTCCTCTCATCAAAACACCCTTGAACTTTTTATCTGCCTGACTGTAATCTACAAATGATCTGTTATAATCAAGGGTTGGCCGGTAATCGGGTGACAATTGATACACATAGGCATACCAGGTCGAATGCCGGGAAAATCCACCTCCCGGAATCGGACTAAACTCGCAATCAAGTTGGGCATATGTTTGTCCAATGCTTCCTGCGATAATTCCAATTAATACCAATAATCTGGCAAGATTATTTTTTTGCTGTTTATCATCTCTCAAAGCCCCTCCTCTTTAAAAATACAATTTTTCGAAAAGCACTTATATTGCTGTCAATTACAAATTTATATATTTAAAATTGTAACTCCAACAAGTTTGAGAAAAAAATATCAGCTAACAGCCTGGCCATCAACGTTGATTTCCCTACTTCCTCTTATGTCTTTCCTCCAGCCAGGGCTTTATCAAAAGAAACTGCTTCCATTTGGCATAAGCCGTAATGTCGTGAATTTCCTGAACGGCTTCAAAAATTCTTCTTGCCTTATCAAAATTTCCTTTTCTGTACGCGTGGAGGGCATAGGGAAGGGATGACAAGGCCCTTTGTAACTTCAATTCTTCTTCAATCTCTGTTTCTTCATGCCGTTGCAAGCTGAAATTAAGGCTATCCTGACTCACCTTTACACTTTGCATGCCGATAGGTGCTTTCAAGACCAAACCGTCCAGATCTGTACAGCGGCTGAGCGCCACGTATACCTGTCCCGCTTCAAAAGATCGTCCGATGTCAACGATGCATTTGTCAAAAGTCAGACCCTGACTTTTGTGCACGGTAATGGCCCATGCCAGCTTTAAAGGAAATTGGGTAAATTTCCCGACCTCTTCAGCATCTACCCGCTGCTCTTTTTCATTGTAGCGAAAATCTACGTTTTCCCAAACCTCTCTTTCTACCTCATAAAAAGCACCATTATTTCCTTCTACCTTGATTCTATTGGCCTCCAGCTCTACTACTTTACCAATCATGCCGTTATAGTAATTCTTATCGCCATTGTTTCGCATAAAAATCACCTGAGCACCTACCTTTAGGGTAAGGTCAATGGGGTCAAAAGGAGCCATTGAGGGCGGGAAATCACCTTCAATGCTGGCCTTATATTCCCGGGAAGGAGATGTCAACAATTCCAATTTCTGCTGATTGATTTGAGAAATGGAATGGTTATGGGTACCCAACAAAATATATCCCTGATCCAATAGATCAAAATGATAGGCTTTTGCCCTTTCATTTAAAAAGCGAATGTCATCATAGGTATGCCGGCTTTCCCTGATCCTGTTTAACATATCTTTGAACATCCCGTCCTTTTGCCGGTAAATTTTCTGCAGGGCAATATGATAGGGACCGAGTTGCCTAAAAGCGTAGGAACTAAAAAAAAACCTGGTCTCATAATGATTGGAAAGGAAGGGCCAGTCCGCCTCTCTGACGACCGGCGGTAATTGAAAGGGGTCACCTATCAGAATGAGTTGCACTCCTCCAAAGGGCAGGTGCATCTTTTTCCTGAAAACCCGAAGTATCTGGTCCAGAATATCCAACATTTCCACCCTCACCATGGAAATTTCATCAATAACCAGAATATCCAGACTTTTGATAACGTTTAACCTGCTTTTGGAATATTTAAAGGTGTCATAGATGGATTCCTTGTTTCCTTTCGCTTTGGGCTGTAACCTGGGATCTCCCGGTAAAAACAATTGCCTGGGATTAATCTGGAAAAAACTGTGGATGGTCTTCCCCCTGGCGTTTATGGCAGCCACTCCGGTAGGTGCTACTACAGCCATGTTTTTTGTGGAATTTAACTTCCTCAAGGTATGTAAAAAGGTAGTTTTTCCGGTACCTGCCCTGCCGGTAAGGAAAAGGGATTTATGGGTATACAGGGCTATCTCCAGCGCCTGTATAAACGGCTCATTGGACATGTCCAATCCCCTGGATTCAAACTCCTGCCTGAAAAATGTTTTTAAAAAATTCATTGGCCCTTAAATTATTGATTTACCCGATAAAATTATAAATTAATCTACGGTTTTCGCATATCTTGTAAATAATTAGAATTCAAAACGACTTTAAAAGGTATTAAAAATCTGTTTTTAGTATGGAATTAGCCCTCACCATAGGCAGGATTACCCTAAGCTCCCTATGCATATTGGCGGTAATCGCTTCCAAAATCAAATTAGGCAACTGGTGGATCAGGGTTTTTGATTTTCCCAGAATTCAATTGCTGACCCTCGCTACTATAGCCATTGTTTTATTTTTTATTCCTTCCCTGGAAGTCAAAACATGGAATTTGATCCTGCTCTCCCTGGTAGTTTTCAGCTTTTTCTTCCAGGCCAAAAAAATATCTTCCTATACCTTTTTTGCTAAAAAAGAGGTCAGGCGCTTTCAGGGTATAGACCAGGAAAACGAAATTGCCTTACTGGTCAGCAACGTTTTGACCCCAAACCGGCAGGTACAGAAGCTGATCGATCTGGTCCACCAATACCAGCCCAACCTGGTTCTGACCCTTGAATCGGATAAATGGTGGGAAAATCATTTGAAACCACTGGAAAAAGACTTTCCCTATCAGGTAAAAATACCACTGGATAACCTCTACGGCATGCATCTTTATTCCAATTTGCCATTGGAAAACACCAAAGTCCATTATTTAGTAAAAGATGATATCCCTTCCATTCATTCAGAAGTGGTATTGCCTTCCGGAAAGAAAGTACAAATCCATTGCGTGCACCCGGAGCCACCCAGCCCTACAGAAAGTGACACTTCGGTACCCCGGGATGCCGAACTGCTGATTGTGGGAAAAAACGTTAAGAATGCCGACCTACCGGTTTTGGTCTTCGGAGACCTTAATGATGTGGCATGGTCCCGAACCACGCGGTTGTTTCAAAAAATCAGTGGCCTGCTGGACCCCAGAAAGGGGCGGGGTTTTTACAATACCTTTCATGCCAGGCACGTCATGTTGAGGTGGCCGCTGGACCATATTTTTCATTCAGATCAATTTCAGTTGAAAAAAATCAAACGGCTCCCTTCCATTTCTTCGGACCATTTTCCCATGTTTATTCACCTGGTGCTTTCTCCCGAAAATAGACAGGAGGACCAGGAAGAAAAACTGGATCAAGATGAGAAAAGATGGACCAAAAAAACCATTGATGATGCCAATCCCAATATCCTCACCATCTGATCAACCAAAGGGGATAAATTGTCTCAGGTAGTTTCTTGAGGCCAAAATGGCCATTCTAACGTCTTCCTCAGACTTTTCAAATGCCTTGTCTTCCACTTCTATGCAGCAAGGACCCCTGTACCCCACATCGGTAAGCGCAGCGAAAAACCTGCCCCAGGGCACATCTCCCAATCCGGGTATTTTAGGGGAATGGTACTCCAGCGGGTTGGCCAGAATCCCTACCCTGTTGAGCTTCTCCCGGTATACTTTCACATCCTTCAGGTGTATATGGTGTAAGCGGTCCTTGAATTCATAAAGGGGAAGTACCGGATCCATTTGCATCCAGACCAAATGAGAAGGATCGTAATTCAATCCAAAATTTGGATCCGGAATAAGATCAAACATTTTCTCCCAAACTGCAGGAGAGATGGCCAGATTTTTCCCTCCCGGCCACTCGTCATTGGTAAAAAACATGGGACAGTTCTCTATCCCTAATTTTACGCCTCTTTTGGATCCATAAGCCACGATTTCGGGAAATCTCTCTGCAAACATCTTAAAATTATCCTCTATGTTTAACGAAGGATTCCTGCCGATGAAAGTATTGACCACAGGAATACCGAGTTTTTCAGCCCCATCAATTACTGCCTTGATATGCGTAATTGCAGCCTGGGCCTTTTTATCATCGGGTTCCATGGGATTCGGGTAATAGCCCAAACCGGATACAAATACTCCTTTTTCCCTTTGATAATTCCTGATGTACTTCACTTTATCATCATCCAGGGTCTCCACATTGATATGGCTTACTCCAGCGTAGCGTCTTTCTGCTTTGCCTTTGGGCCAGCACATGATTTCAACACAGGAAAATTGCTCCTTTGCAGCAAAATCAATTACTTCTTCGAAAGTTTTTTCAGGTAAAATCGCACTAACAAATCCTAATTTAAGCATGTGTTTTAATCTTTAAAGTTTGGACAGAATCTCTCCGGCCTTATCCAGAATTTCATCGTCCTTTGCAAAACAAAATCTCAATAATTTATCGTCTTTCTTATCCTTGTAAAACACCGAAACCGGTACGGAGGCCACTTTACATGTTTTCGTGAGTCTGATGGCAAGGTCATAATCATACTCCTCCGTGATGTTGCGGTAAGAAGCGATTTGGAAAAAACTTCCTTTGGAAGGACTAAAGGTAAAACGGGAAGCTTTCAACGCTTCATTAAACCGATCTCTTTTTTTCTGATAGAAATCCCCCAGGAGCAGGTAATGCTCAGGGAGTTTCAGAAAATCTGCCAGGGCATATTGCATGGGGGTAACGGTACTGAAGGTAATGTATTGATGGATTCTCCTAAATTCTTTGGTCAAGGCCTTTGGTGCCAGGCAATACCCGATTTTCCACCCCGTAGTATGGTAGGTCTTGCCCACAGATCCACAAATAAAAGTGCGCTCCTGCAATTGGGGATGAGTCATCATGGAATGATGGACTTCCCCGTCAAACACAATGTGTTCGTACACCTCATCGCTGATAATGTAGATATCCCTGTCCTTGACCAGCTCAGCCAGTGAATCAAGGTCTGCTTTACTGAAAACCGTTCCGACCGGATTGTGAGGGGTATTGATCATAATGGCCTTGGTTTTGTCGGTTATCCTGGCCCTGACAGCCTCCCAGTCTATTTTAAAATCAGGCGATTTCAGGGTAACATATACCGGAATCCCCCCATTCAAATCTATGGCTGGCACATAACTGTCATAGGCTGGCTCCAAAACGATCACCTCATCTCCCGGGTATACCACAGCCGTTACGGCACAAAAGATCGCTTCCGTCGCTCCGGATGTAATGGTCACCTCCGTTTCCGGATCATAATCTACAGCATAGACCAGGCTGGTTTTTTCAGCCAGACTTTCCCTGAAGGCAGGGACACCGCTCATGGGTGCATATTGGTTATATCCGTTTTTTACATAATGACTGACCAGTTCACTCAATTTGGGAGAACAGTCAAAACTGGGGAATCCCTGGGATAAATTGTAGGCTTTCTCATCTGTGGCCAGTTTGGACATGACGGTGAAAATGGTCGTTCCTACATAGGGCAGTTTTGAGGGTAAAATTTCTTCCTTTTGCATATATAAAAAAACAGCCCAAAAGGGCTATCTCATCTTGTCTGTATTCAATTTTATTCAAATGCGGCCAATCCTGCTGCAGCGATGATACCATCCTGGGCAGAGGTAACCCCGCTGACCCCAATGGATCCAATCACTTGTTCCCCCGCCTTGATGGGAAGCCCTCCTTCCACGGCCACCACCCCGGGCAAACTCATAATGTGCACATTCCCGGCCTGGACTCCATCCTGAAAAACCTTGGTGGGTCGTTTGAATTTCAATGCCGTAGTGGCCTTTTGAATGCCTACATCTACGCTTCCAATCTGGGTACCATCCATGCGACGCAGGGCGATCAGGTGACCCCCGGCATCAAGAATGGCAATCACCACATTCCAATTGTCCTGTCTGGCCCTGGCTTCTGCAGCATCAGAAATATTTTGGGCATCCTCCAGCGTCAACATCCGTGTCGTTTCCTGAGCCAATGTGGGAAAATGCGTGGATCCCACCATGACTAGCAGCAAGAAGAATAAAGAAAGTTTTTTCATTTTTCGGTGTCTTTAATGGTTTAGACTTAAATATAAAGAAATAATGGGTATTCTTAAATTTTTTACCTTTGAGAAACCATCAAAAGCAGATAAAGCGATGAAAATTTTTCAAAAAGAATTGGCTTTGCCTCCCTTCCGTCGAGGGTTTCACCTGATCACCGGACATATTGTGGATAACTTTCCCAAGATAGGGGAAATAGAGGCGGGAATGCTGCAAGTCTGGATCAAACATACTTCTGCCGGCCTGACCATCAATGAGAATGCTGACCCCACTGTTCGGAAGGATTTCGAAACCTTTAGCAACGACCTGGTGCCGGAAGATTATGCACATTTTATCCACACCTATGAAGGCCCTGATGACATGCCTGCGCACTTGAAATCAAGTATTTTCGGAGTATCGGTGCAAATTCCGATAAGTAGTGGAAAACTCAACCTGGGCTCCTGGCAGGGGATTTACCTGGGAGAATTCCGAAATCATGGAGGACGCAGAAAACTGGTACTGACCGCCTGGGGAGCATAAAGTTTCTACTTAAAAGAAATTAGCGGCTTTAAACAACTTTTGAGTAAGTTATCCACAGGTTTTTCCACAAAGACACAACACTTCATGCTCTATTTATTGACCAGGCAGGGCAATCCCCTTTACCCTGCGATACAGGGACAACGCATACTTGTCCGTCATGCCGGAAATAAAATCCAAAAGCTCCCGGATGATCGTGCTGGCGTCCTGCTTTTCCTGCAAGGCATAGGAAGAAGGAAGCAGCCTCAGTATACTTCTGTGGTGCCCGGAAAACTTTTCCTTTTGGAAATGATGCGCATAAAGAGCTCCGGCAAAAGTTTCCAAAAGTCCTTCCAATACCTGATAACCGGCAGCTTCTTTTTCCAATACCGGCTGAGAACGGTAAATTTGTTTTACGGAAAGGGCGGTTATTTCTTCTAATGGACCTGCAGAAGGAATGATGTCGGTCAGTGCCCGGTCAAATTCCCCAGACAACAATCGTGGTTCCAATTCCTCAAAAACCAATGCCGTTTCCTGTATCAGCTGGTTGATGGCCATGGCACGCATGATGGCCAGTTTTTGCCTGTTGCTGTCATACTTCTCCAGTTTTTCAGGATCAAATCTTTTGCCTATAATGGCTGCCAGAAGGGCAATGGTTTGCTCCAGGGAAACCAGCCCAAGCGTGCAGCCATCCTCCAGGTCAATGATGCTGTAACAGATATCATCGGCGGCTTCCACCAAAAAGGCAAGGGGATGTCTTATCCAGCAGGCATCCGCAATGCTGGGAATAGCCATCATTTCGGCAAGTTTTGTATAGTCCTCCAGGTTACCGGAAAAAAAGCCGAATTTCTTCTGGCTCCGCCGCTTTTGATCCCTGGCCGCAGTCCAGGAGGGCCTGGGATATTTGGTAAAGGCAGCAAGCGTAGGCGGAGAAATAAAGATCCCGTTTTTCTTGTCGACCAACATGCGAAAGCCTTGGGCATTGCCTTCGAAATGGGCCAGGTCTTCCCAGTCTTTGTCAGGGCATTGCCCTTTCCATAATTGCCCCAGGGTGTTAAATTTAAAAAAATCCGAGATGGCTTCCTCTCCGGCATGCCCAAACGGGGGATTGCCAATATCATGGGCCAGGGAAGCAGCTGCCACTATTCCCCCGATATCAAAAGGCTGCAATTGCTTAGCTGCCAGTCCGGGATATTTTTCCAGCAGGAACTTACCTGCGGATTTACCCAATGAGCGGCCTACACTGGAAACTTCCAGGCTATGTGTCAGCCGTGTATGCACAAAATCGTCTTCCGGCAGCGGAAAAACCTGGGTTTTGTCCTGCAGGTTCCGAAAGGGTGCAGAGAAAATGATGCGGTCATAATCCTTTTCAAACTGACTCCTTTGTCTGTCTGCCTCAGCAGATTGAAGGCCTTTCGGCAATAATAATTTTTCCCAATTCATCATGCAACCTCAAAAATACGAAGTGAAGTGCTGGGGAAAAAGAATTTCCGCCCTATTTCCATCCCCCACCCAAAGCCCGGTACAAGTCTACCACCGTGAGAAACATCTCAATCCGGGTATTGGTTTTACTTAATTCTGCTTCCAAGACCCTGGATTGAGCGGTAATCACCTCCAGATAGGAGGCATACCCCCCCCTGAATAGCTCATTGGAGGTGGATACGGCATTCAGCAATACAGCGGTTTCCTCATCACGGAGACTGTACACACTCCTTAGATTATCCAGCCTTTGCAGTTTACTGGATACTTCCTGGAAACCCTCCAGAATACGCTGCTGGTAATTGTAAAGGGCAATTTTATTGGTGGCTATGGCCTGGTCAAAATCTCCCTGAATCCTGTTTTGAGCAAAAATGGGAGCAGTCAGTCCTCCCAAAAGACCAATGGTAAGGCCTCCCGGCATTTTTAAAGCCGCAGGAAGGCTTCGATCATTCAATCCCGCATAGGGAGTCAGGCTAAAGGAGGGGAAAAATTCCTTCCTGGCTGCCTCCACATTGAAGTTGGCCGCCCTGAGCTCATGCTCAGCCTGTTGAATATCCGGTCTCCGGAGCAACATATCGGAGGGAATGCCCACTTCCATGCCATAAGGCAATTTGATCTCCAAAAGAGATGAAGCCCTGGATATGGGCTGCGGAAACCTCCCCAATATAAAATTAAGGTAGTTTTCCGTTTCAATGATTTCCTGTCGCTTTTCAAAAGCCAGGCTTTTGGTGGACAGCAATTGAGCGGAAAACTGCTGGACCGCTAACTCGGTGGCCCTTCCCGCCAACTTCTGAATTTTTATCAATTCCAGAGCCATTTCCTGAAATTCAATGTTTCGCTCTATGGTCTCCAGCTCAATGTCCATACCCAGCAGTTCATAATAAAACTTGGCTGTTTCAGCGACCATATTGGTTATCAACAGGTGCCTGCCCTTTTCCGTGGCAAGGAATTCTTCAAAATTGGCCTCTTTTCGATCCCTCAACTTACCCCAAACGTCTATTTCCCAGGTACTTTGAAATCCGATAAAATTGTTTTCCAGCCGGTTCACTACGTTTCTGTCACCGTTTATGGTTGACCCTAGCAAATTTGGGCGGATATCACCAGACCTGTACCGGACAATACCATCCATGGTAGGGTATATGGCCCCCTTGCTGATCTGAAATCTGGCTCGGGCTATTTCAATCCTTTCCAGGGCAGTAAGCAAGTCCAGGTTATTTTCCAGGCCTTCCTCTATGAGATAGACCAGATTGGGGTCATTGAAGAATTCCTCCCAGGAAATATCCCCGATACTCGATGAATCAGTTATGTCCAGAAAGGCATCAGGTACTGGTTCCATTTCCGGAAGCACGGGAACGTCTATACTTTTACAAGCGTACAAAGTCAGCATAGCCCATGCGGCTACAGCCAGACGTACGAAAAGTTTATTTTTTAAAAACATGAATGAATATCAATTATTGGAAAAAGATACGGGTGCCTCTTCCTCTAAAGGCAGTTCCGGTTCTGTTTCAATTTTTTTAAAGGTGAAGTGGGCAAAAATCACATACAATCCCGGTATGATGATCAATCCGAAAATGGTCCCGATAAACATGCCTCCTGCAGCGGCGGTACCGATGGACCTGTTGCCCAAAGCTCCTGCACCAGTAGCCATGGCCAGCGGCAACAAACCGGCAATAAAGGCAAAGGAAGTCATCAAAATAGGCCTGAGCCTGGTGACAGCTCCCTCTACCGCTGCCTGGATAACACCATGTCCTGCATCTCTTTTTTGAATGGCAAACTCAACAATCAAAATGGCGTTTTTTCCCAATAAACCTATCAACATGATCAGGGCCACCTGGGCATAAATGTTATTTTGCAGGCCTACGAGATACAAGGCGAAAAAGGCACCAAAAACACCTACAGGAAGAGAAAGGATAACTGGTAGCGGCAATAAAAAGCTTTCATACTGAGCTGAAAGGATCAAATAAACGAAGAGCAGACAAATCAGAAATATGATGATGGCCTGGTTTCCAGAGCCCACTTCTTCCCGGGACATGCCATACCAGTCGTGTCCGTAACCCTGCGGAAGTTTTTCGGCGGTGATACGCTCGATCGCAGCTATGACATCTCCACTACTGTATCCCGGGGCCGCTGCACCTTTTACCGTGGAGGAGTTGTACATATTAAATCGAGTCAGCTGCTCCGGACCGTAGGCTTTTTCCATGGTTAGGAAGGAGGAAATGGGTACCATTTCTCCTACATTGTTTTTGACCTGCAGGTTCATTACATCCTCTGGCTTGGCCCGGTATTCCGGCCCGGCCTGTAGCATCACATCATACATTTGTTCAAACCTGACAAAATCGGAGACAAACATACCACCTAGCAGTACCTGCATGGTGTTCAGTGCTTTGGAAATGGTAACCCCGTTCTTGGCGGCCATGTCCTGATCTATGTGCACGATAAACTGGGGAAAGGTAGGATCAAAATCAGTAAACGCATTGTTGATCTCCGGCGAAGCTTCCAATTCAGCTACCAGTTCATTGGTAATGGTTGCCAGTCTGTCCAGGTTTCCGGTGCCCGTTTGATCCAGGACTTTCATCTGAAAACCACTGGAATTGCCAAAACCCGAAACAGTAGGTGGCAAGAAGAAGTCGATTTTGGCATCCGATATGCCTTCTGCCAAATCCCTGAATTCATCCAGGGTTTGTTGGATAGGAAGCTCTTTTCTTTCATCCCAGGATTTCAAATTGACCATGGCCATTCCATAAGAAGCTCCTGAAAGTCCGTTTCCAAGGGAGTATCCTGCCAGACTGGACACCGACTCGACTGCCTCATTGCCCTCCAGTCTAATGATCAATTCGTCCAGTACCTTTTCCGTTCTTTCTACGGTAGCCCCTACCGGGGTAGTGACATTGACATATACCATGCTTTGGTCTTCGGTGGGAATAAAACCAGTGGGCAGGATTTTGCTGATGCCCCAGGTGGCAAAAAAGAAAAAGAGTAATATAAGGGTTGTTACCCCTCTTCTGGGAACGATATAGGTGATGTACTGATAGTATTTGTGTTCAAAGAAATTATAAAACCGGTTAAACCCATCAAAGAATCTTTGCAGCAAGGTTCGCTTTTTCTCCTGTCCGTAGTGGTTTTGAAGCAGTATGGCGCAAAGCGCCGGAGTAAGGGTAAGGGCATTGATACCAGAAATAAAAATAGCAAATGCCAATGTCAGTGAAAATTGCCTGTAGAAAATTCCCACCGGTCCGGACATGAAGGCCACCGGAATAAATACCGCTGACATCACCATGGTAATGGCAATGATGGCCCCGCCGATTTCCTTCATGGCAGCAAAGGTAGCCGGTCTAGGTGCCAGGCCTTCTTTTTCCATTTTGGCATGCACCGCTTCCACGACCACAATGGCATTGTCCACCACAATGCCTATGGCCAAAACCAGGGCAAAAAGGGTGAGCAAATTGATAGAAAAACCGAGCCACTGCATAAAAAACAAGGTCCCGATCAAGGCTACCGGAACCGCCAGGGTAGGAATCAGTGTGGACCGAAAGTCCTGAAGAAATATAAATACAACGATAAAAACCAGAATAAAGGCTTCCACGAGGGTTACCAGCACTTCCTGAATGGAGGCATTGAGGAATCGGGAGACATCGTAGGAAATCTTATAATCCATTCCTGAGGGGAAATTATTCTCCTTGATAGATGCCAGTCGTTTTTTGACATTGGCAATGACTTCACTGGCATTGGACCCGGGTCTCTGGATCACCATGATAGATGCGGCAGGCCGCCCATCCAGTTTGGAGATTCTGCCGTAATTCAGGTTTCCAAACTCAATATCTGCTATATCCTTCAGGCGAAGAATAGATCCATCAGGATTGGCCCGAACCACCAGGTTTTCGTATTGCTTGGGTTCGAAAAACTTACCGGAATATTTCAGGACGTATTGCAGCATCTGCATGCTTTTTCCAGAACTGATCCCCAGTTGACCCGGAGCCGCTTCTACATTCTGATTCCGTATGGCATCCACCACATCATCCGTGGCTACTTTATAGGCGGTCATTCTGTCCGGCTTCAACCAAACCCGCATGGAGTAATCCTTCGTACTCATGATCTCGGCAAAGCCCACGCCGTCTACCCGGCGCAGTTCTTGCAGTACGTTGAGATCTGTAAAATTGTAAATAAAGGTTTCATCCAGGCTTACATCTTCACTGGCCACATTGATGTACATGAGCAAGCCTTCCACTTCCTTTTCTACCGTAACACCTGCTTTCACCACTTCTTCAGGCAAATCGTTAACCACAGTAGAAATCCTGTTTTGCACTTCTACAGCTGCCAGGTCCGGATCAGTACCTGCTTCAAAATACACCTTTATAACGGTAGTCCCCCGGTTACTGCTCACAGAAGTCATGTAGGTCATCCCAGGAACTCCATTGATTACTTTTTCCAGAGGGGTGGCAACTGTTCTGGCACAAACTTCAGCATTGGCCCCCCTATACTTTGCCTTAACAGAGACCGAGGGTGGGGCAATATCCGGAAACAGTTCAACCGGGAGCGTAAAAAAAGACAACAAGCCCAACAGGACGAAAAAAAGAGAGATAACCAGGGATAATACCGGTCGCTTGATAAATAAATTAAACATGACTGAATTCGCTTAAGGGATCTGCACTAATTCGGCTACCGTATTATCCTCCTGAATAGATGGATCTACCTCTTCATCAGTGGCGACAATTTTTGGTTGGATGGTCATACCATTTTTGATGTTTTGTATGCCTTCAAACACCAGGCTTTCACCGGCTTCCAATCCCGATTCTACGATGTAGTAATGAGAAAACCGGGCCCTGGGAATAAAACTTCTCATTTCCACCATATTGTCATCCCCCACGACGTAAACAAAACTTCTGTCCTGGATCTCAAAAACCGCTTTTTGTGGAATAATGATGGCATTCCTTATCCGGTTGGTAAGGATAATTTTTCCGGTAGAGCCATGTTTTAAAATCTTGTTGGGATTGGGAAACCTTGCCCTGAAGGCTATCGATCCCGTATTGGCATTAAATTCACCCTCCATGGTCTCAATCATACCCTTAAAAGGGTAGGGCGAACCATCTGCCAGAACCAATTCCACCACATTGTTTTCTTCCGTCTCATCCTTGGCCTTGATATATTCCAGGTATTCCCGCTCTGAAACATTAAAATATACGTGAACGGAACTCACATCCGATACCGTGGTCAATAGGCTGCCCGGATCAATCAAACTTCCTGTGCGCAAGGGAATCCTATCTGTAGTACCGTCAAACGGTGCACGGATTTCGGTATAGGACAGTTGTACTGCCGCATTGGCTTCTGCAGATTTGGCTTCCTCTATTTTGGCCATCACTGCATCGTATTTCGCACGGGTAAGGTTCAGTTCAGATTCTGAGATCACATTGTTGTCCACCATGATCTTCAGCCTTTCCACCTCAAATTCCATCACCTTGGCTTCTGCTTTGGCACTTTCCAGGTTTGCCCTGGCTTTGGCCAGATCAGCCTTGTATTCCTGATCGTTGGTCTTGAAGAGCAACTGCCCCTTTTTTACTTCCTTTCCCTCGTCTACAAAAACCCGCTCCAGAAAGCCTTCCACCCGGGCTCTTAATTCCACATTTTGGATGGCTTTGATGTCTGCCACATAATCCCGGTGCAAAATAGTATCTTTGGCCACTACCTTGATCACGGGAAATTCTTTGATTTTAGCTGCCGTATCACCCGTTTGATTTTCTTTACTACATGAAAAAAATATGCTTCCGATTAAAAGAAAAACGAATATCCAGTTTTTACTCCATTTACCTCTGTTCATTGCCAATTCTCCTACAAATTATACCTACGTTAAAGCATTAAATTACCTGAGTATTATACTTTAATAACAAACATAATTACTAATTTTTATCAGTTAAACCAAGTGAAAAATTACCCAGGCCTGCCTTTCATAAGATCAACGGGTAAAATCTGGTATGAACATTCGTCTTTTTAATTAATTTTCTGAATCTTATCTCCCGTAATCAACCTGAAAAAAATATCATTGCCCATCTTGTTGTATATTTGTTTTCCCTGATTAAAAAAATATGCATAAAATAATTACCAGCTGCCTGATCATGGCTTTCCTAAGCCTGCCCACATGGGCACAGCCAATTCCCGCACCAAGAAATTACATGGCTTACCAGGTGCAGGAAAAATTAATAATGGATGGCCTACTTGAAGAATCCGCCTGGAAAAATACTCCCTGGTCAGACGCCTTTCAGGATATTCAAGGAGAGGAATTTCCTGAACCCGGACAGCTTACCCGGATGAAAATGCTGTGGGACAAGGACAACCTGTATATTGGGATCCGGTTGGAAGAAACCCATATCTGGGCCACTTACACCGAACGCGAATCCGTCATCTTCCAGGAAAATGACATAGAAATTTTTATCGACCCAGATGGTGACACCCACCATTATTATGAAATAGAAATCAATGCTCTGGGAACACTTTGGGATCTATTGATGACCCGGCCCTACAAAAATGGAGGCAAACCTATTAACGGCTGGAACATCAACGATTTTCAATATGCCGTGCACCTGGAGGGAACCTTAAACGACCCCTCCGATACGGATGAATTTTGGATCCTTGAAATGGCCATTCCGTGGAAAAGCCTTTCCCAGTCCGGGCCCCGGTATAGTGCTCCTGAACCTGGGGAACACTGGAAAATAAATTTTTCGAGGGTACAATGGCAAATTGAACCTGAGGGAAAAGGATATGCTAAAAAAACCAACCCCGACAGCGGGAAAGCCTACCCGGAGGACAACTGGGTTTGGTCAGCCATGGGCCAGGTCAACATGCATATTCCGGAACGCTGGGGCTATGTGCAATTTTCGGAAATGACCGCCGGGGAAGGTACAGCATCATTTCAGATCCATCCGGACGAAAAAGTCAAAAACGAATTGAGAAAATATTATGAAGCACAGCGGAAACTATTTGCCAGCTCCGGGCATTACAGTAAAGATCTTGCTGAGCTGGACATTGCCAGCGATTTAACGGACCTTTCCTATGAAGTCAGTGAAAGCAGGTTTAAAATTTCGGCTGCATCAACTATAGCTGAAGCCGGCCGTTGGTATATCACTGAAGACAGCAGAATATGGCAGGAATAACAGGGAAGTTCGTGGTTCATTTGGGATATAATTCGTACCAGCGTATAAAATCGTAATCGAGGTGATGAATAAATTGTATTTGTTTTTATGGATGGGTATGTTTTCGGGACTATGTATGAGTTGTGACGATGCTGCTTCTGAAAACCGTTCCCTCGTCAATATACTTTTAGTAGATGCGCCAGGGGATTTTGATCAGGTCTGGATAGAGGTGCTGGGCGTGGAAATCTTGCCGGCCGGTAGCAGGGGTAATGCTGAAAATGCCAGCTGGGTCAACATTCCCTACCAGGCAGCCAGCAATATGGTCCGTATAAGTGACCTGGTTAATGAAGAAAGGTTATTGATAGGTAGAACCGAAATTCAGTCGGGCACCGTTTCAAAGATCAGGCTTTTGCTGGGAAGCCAATTGTACCTGATACAGGATGAAAACCGCATTGACCTGAGCACAGATTCGGATTTCGAAGAGAAACTGGAAGTAGAAATTAATGTTAACGCCCTGCCGGGAAATTCCTATGATATTTACCTTGACTTTGACCTGGCGCGTTCAGTGGTAAATACAGGCAATGGCAACTTCCTGCTGGATCCCAGGATCCGGGTTTTTGAGTCTGCTGTTTCAGCTGTTATCCGCGGTAGCATTTTACCCAGAAATGAAAGACCTCATGTTTATGTAAGCAGTAACACCGATACCCTGACCACCCTTACAGGAGAAAATGGTGGTTATTACCTGCAAGGGCTTCCTCCCAATGATTACCGGATCACCATAGATGCGCCTTCCAACTATCTGGATACGGCCTTCAATGTCTCGGTAAAGGAAGACACACTACTGACCATTCCTGCCATCACCCTAAGACCGCAAATGCCCTGATGGAAGCTAAAACCCGGACTTTATCTGAAGATGAGACTTTCATGCAAAGAGCCCTGGACCTGGCTTCCCTTGGTGAAGGCCGGGTCAGTCCCAATCCCATGGTGGGATGCGTGATCGTTTTGGAAAATGAAATCATAGGTGAAGGCTACCATGAACAGTATGGGGAAGCCCATGCAGAGCCCAATGCCATCAAAACCGTCAAAGACAAAAGCCTGCTTCAAAATGCCACCCTTTATGTCAGTTTGGAACCCTGTGCTCACCATGGAAAAACACCCCCCTGTGCCGAATTGATTGCCAGGCATCGGTTGAAAAAAGTAGTCATCGGAGCTTTGGATTCCAACCCCCTGGTAGCAGGTAAAGGAATTTCCCTCCTGAGGGCTGCCGGAATTGAAGTGGTCTCCGGGGTACTGGAAGAAAAGGTTAGGCTGCAAAACCGCAGGTTTTTTACCCGTATGGAAAAAAAACGCCCATACATACTATTGAAATGGGCACAGACACAGGACAGGTTCATTGCCAGAACCAATTTCGACAGCAAATGGATCAGTTCCGCCCTTAGCCGCCAGCTGGTTCACCGGTGGAGGACGGAGGAAGATGCGATTATGGTGGGCACCCATACTGCTCATTATGATAATCCCCGGTTGAATGTTCGTGACTGGACCGGAAAAGATCCCATACGGGTGCTTATCGACAGACAGCTCCGGCTTTCCCCCGAACTGAACCTTTTTGATGACAGTCAACATACCCTGATTTACAACTATAAGCAGGAAAAAACGATTGGACAAACCTATTGGATACAAGTAAAAGAGCCATTTGGCCTCCATGCCCTTTTAGAAGACCTGCAGCAAAAGGGCGTGCAGAGCCTGCTGGTGGAAGGGGGTGCGGCCTTGTTGCAGGACTTTATCCGAGAAGAACTGTGGGATGAAGCAAGGGTTTTTACCGGAAACCTTCGGTTTGGCCTCGGTATTCCAGCCCCTGTATTACCTGGTTTGCCCGAAAAGCGTATTTCTTTGGAAACAGATGTTTTAGAAACCTATTTCAATCATGAGTGAAAATATTGTCCTGCCTCCCCAGGCCGGCAAGGCTGAAAAATACGAAGCATTGCTTCCTCAAATGGAAGCCCTGATGGCTTCAGAAACGGATTTGATTGCCAACATGGCCAACATGGCAGCGGTTTTAAAAGAAGTTTTTGGTTTTTTCTGGGTAGGATTTTACCTGGTCAAAAAAGAGCAATTGGTGCTGGGACCATTTCAGGGTCCGCTGGCCTGCACCCGTTTAGGCTATGGGAAAGGTGTTTGTGGCAAGGCCTGGGAAACCAAACAAACCCAGCTAATCCCAGATGTAGATGCTTTTCCCGGTCATATTGCCTGCAGTTCTGCCAGCCGTTCAGAAATTGTGGTACCCATTCTGAATGCCGGGGTTGTCCTGGGTGTATTGGACATAGATTCCGATAGGCTGGCGGACTTTGATGGCATAGACCAGAAATACCTGGAAAAGATGGTCTCCCTGATCCCTGTACCTGTAGAAGATTAACTTTTCCCATTTTCCACCACTAAAGGTATCAAAGTCATTTGGAGGAGCAGAAAAAAACCGAAGGATAGAGGGATTTACAAAAAGCTCCGTTAATTTCACCCTATGAAAATTTGTTTTGCCTCCAATAATCCCAAAAAGCTGGAAGAAATCAGGGCTGCATTGGGAAATGAGTTTGAAATTGTTTCCTTAGCTGAAATAGGATGTAAGGAAGAATTGCCAGAAACAGGGGATACCCTTGAGGCCAATGCTTTACAGAAAGCCAGGTATGTCAAGGATCATTTTGGGGTAGACTGTTTTGCAGATGATACCGGCTTGGAAGTAGCAGCTCTTCAGGGGGCACCCGGAGTGTATTCAGGAAGGTTTGCCGGAGAGCCTAGAAGTGATGAAAGAAATGTTTCCCTGCTGCTCGAAAAAATGCAGCAAATAGACCACCGAAAAGCGGCTTTTCGAACCGTCATAGCACTGATCATAGCGGATAAATCCTTTTCCTTTGAAGGTAAAGCGGAAGGAAGTATCACCGAACAACGTTCAGGAAATGGGGGCTTCGGCTATGACCCCGTTTTTCAACCCGAAGGCTACAACAAAACTTTTGCGGAATTGAGCATGCCCGAAAAAAATGCCATCAGTCACCGAGGGAAGGCAGTGAGAGAGCTGGCCGCCTTTCTACAGGAGCATTATTCTTAATCATGGCCACATGAGTATCACCCAGAACCCCATGAAGAAACCATTTATCATAGGTATCACCGGTGGAAGCGCCTCGGGAAAGACGCATTTTCTGGATAAATTGTTACATGCCTTCGAGCCGGAACAGGTTTGTTTGATCTCTCAGGACAACTATTACAAACCCAGAAACCTGCAACCCCTGGACGAAAGGGGCATACATAATTTTGACACCCCCCATTCCATAGATTTTGAACAGTATGCTTCAGATATCAGGGATATTCAGGAAGGAAAAACCATTACCCGTCAGGAGTATACCTTTAACAACCCCAACAAGAAATCCAGGATCCTAACCTTTAAGCCGGCACCAGTGGTGGTGGTAGAGGGCATTTTTGTGTTGTACTATCCTGAGCTTGCCAACCTGCTGGACCTTAAAGTATACATTGATGCCAAAGACCATATCAAGCTAAAGCGAAGGATTGTCAGGGATAAGGTAGAGCGTGGATATGATTTGGATGATGTACTGTACCGGTATGAACAACACGTGATGCCTACTTATGAAAAATACATTGCTCCATTTAAACATGATGCTGACCTGATCGTGCCCAATAACCACGGATTTGAAAGGGCATTGGAGGTAATCAAGGTTTTTCTACGGGAGAAAATCAAGTAAAAGTGAGCGGGAGTCAGACAAAATTCCCTGGTGAAAGCTACTAATTGTACTTTTTTGAGTCTCAAATCTTTCTAAAATGCTGATTAGCAAGTGCTTTGTCGTGTCAATTTATTTCATTAATAACTGCAATTTTCAAAATTCTTTTCTATATTTGCGCCCCATGGGGAATAATTGGAAACATAACAGGTTGATACACGAAAGGCTGTCCCTTCTGGTGGTGATGCTGTTTTGTGTATTTGTGTCTTCCTCCGAATTTACCCTTGACCTTGATGTAAATGCCTCTGGTATTGACATACAACTCGATTTAAGCGAAAATCAAGGGGATGAGCCCTCGCCAGGCGAGGATAAAACCTTTATCCATACGGCCATTGATGCGGTAGTGCCCTTTGTTTTGGTGGTATTTGACCACGCTTACCATTTCATTTATGAGATTACAGGTGCAGAAAATCCCAAAATCAATTTTTATTTAGACGTAGAACCCTCATACAATCATTTATTTGAAATACTTTTTGAGCAGATCATTTCTGTAAATGCACCCTGAGTAAACTTTTCTCTTTCTGTAAATCTATTAGCGGCAAAACTATCAAGCCGTAATCATTTCCTTAGTTTGTAATCAAATATTTAATCAATAACCATGAAAAATAAAGGTATTATCGTTTTTTTGACGGTGGTCGTTACGGGCTTATGTCTGTATTACCTGTCCTTTACCCTGGTATCCAACAGTGTTCAGGATAAAGCCACTACTTATGCAACCGATGAAACGGGCAATATAGACTTTGACAAAAGGCAGTCCTACCTGGACTCTGTATGGAGGGAGCCTGTGTACAACTTTCTCGGCATTCCTTTTACCTATCAGGAGGTTAAAAACACCGAACTGGGTCTGGGACTGGATTTACAGGGAGGCATGCATGTGACCCTGGAGGTATCCCCCATTGAAATCGTGAAGGGTTTATCTGGCGGTAGTAAGGATCAGGAATTTAACCAGGCAGTGGAAAAAGCAAGTGAGCGGGCCAAAACAGAGAATGACCTGTTTGTCAACATCTTTTATCAGGCCTGGCAGGAAGAAGCCGGAGACAGGCAGTTGAACACCATCTTCGCCACAGCAGCCAACAGAGGCAGGATTTCTTTGGAATCCTCAGATACGGATATTCTAAACATCCTGGACGATGAAATAGAAAATGCCATTGACCGCTCCTTTAATATTTTAAGGACCCGGATCGACCGCTTTGGTACCTCCCAGCCCAATATACAGCGGATTCAGAATACCGGCAGGATTCAAATTGAACTACCGGGTGTAGACAATGCTGAGCGTGTGAGGAGCCTGTTACAGGGGGTAGCCAAGCTTCAATTTTGGGAAGTAGCCGAAATAGATCAATTTGGGGATGCCTTGCAGCAAATCAATTCATTTCTGGTCGAAGAAGCTACCAGTCAGCAATCTCAGGCAAGTGCATCAGGTGATGAAACGGATGCCCTGTCAGATACCACGGATTTGGAAAGTGACCTGGCGAGGCAATTGGCAGAAGGGGGTTCGGATACTGATTCCCTGGGCAACGAAGTTTCCCCGCTTTTTTCCTTATTGAAGGCCAATTATGGACTGGTATATGAGGTAAGGGATACCATGACCATCAACCGGGTTTTCAAAAGGGAAGATGTACAGGCATTATTGCCAAGAGACATTCGTTTCATGTGGTCCGTAAAGCCCCAGGTTCAGGACGACATGGAATTGTTGGAATTACATGCCATCAAGGCCCCAAGGGGGACAGATCAGGCTCCATTGGAAGGTGATGTGATCACAGATGCCAGGCAATCTCTGGATCAAACTTCCAGGCCTGCCGTAAGCATGCAGATGAATGCCGAAGGAGCCAGAAACTGGAGAAGGCTAACTGCCGAAAACATTGGTAACAGGATCGCAGTAGTGCTGGATGACTATGTCTATACCGCACCTACGGTACAGGGTGAAATTCCTTCAGGACAATCAGAAATCACGGGTAATTTCACCATGGAAGAAGCCAAGGATTTGGCCAATATCCTTAAATCCGGTACGCTTCCAGCTCCAACGAATATTGTGGAAGAAGCCATCGTCGGACCTACACTGGGAGTGGAGGCAAGAAATCAGGGTATCAATTCCATGATTGCCGGACTGGTGCTGGTTGTATTGTTTATGGTAGCTTACTATTCCAAAGGCGGATTGGTTGCGATTGCTGCCTTGCTTTTCAACATCTTCTTTATTTTGGGTATTCTCGCGCAATTGGGTGCCGCACTTACCCTGCCAGGTATAGCAGGTATCGTTTTGACCATTGGTATGTCCATTGATGCCAATGTATTGATTTTCGAAAGGATCAAAGAAGAATTAAGGAATGGCGCAGGAATATTGCAAGCCATCAGCAGTGGTTATGACAAGGCGTTCAGTGCCATTCTGGACTCCAATGTTACCACTTTTCTTACCGGAGCCATTTTGTATGCATTGGGTCAGGGTCCGGTTAAAGGTTTTGCCATTGTTCTGATGATTGGTATTGCTTCTTCCTTTTTCTCGGCGGTTTTCATCACCAGGGTAATTGTCTATTGGATGAGCAAAAAAGGAGAAAAGAGCAGCCTTTCTTTTGCGACTCCATTTACAAGAAACTTATTGTCAAACCTCAATATAGACTTCCTGGGCAAAAGAAAAGTAGCCTACCTGATTTCAACTTCCATCATAATCATCGGTATGATCCTGGCGCTTACATCCGGATTGAAATTTGGTGTGGATTTCACCGGGGGCCGGTACTACATCGTAGAATTCAACGAACCGGTTCCTGCCTCTGAATTGAAAGTAGGCCTGGATAATGAATTTGGTGGTTCGGTAGAAGTGAAAACCTATGGCGCCAACAATATCCTGAAAGTGACCACCTCCTACCTTGTCAATGAAGACAATGAAGAGGCCAATAGGGAGGTAGAAAGCAGGATCAAGGAAGGTATTGCCACAGTAACCGGGTTTAACTTTATTGAGGATGCCAATCAAATGTCGGAAGGGGCATTTGCTATTACTGGTTCCAATAAAGTGGGCGCCACTGTTGCTGATGACATTAAAAACTCCTCCATGGAAGCCATGTTCTTTTCTTTGGTTGCCATATTCCTGTATATTCTGCTGAGATTTAGAAAATGGCAATTCTCCCTGGCCTCCATCGTGGCCTTGATACATGATTCCATGTTTGTGGTTGCAGCTTTTGCTATTGCAAGTGCCTTTGGTGCCACCTTTGAAATAGACCAGGTATTTATAGCTGCCATGCTGACGGTGATCGGTTATTCCATCAATGATACCGTGATTGTATTTGACCGGATCAGGGAAAATATTGAGAACCGGGGTACCGGCAAGCTGGTTAAAATGTTCAATGATGCCATTAACCAAACCATGGGCAGAACACTGATCACCTCTGCCA
Organism: Cyclobacterium sp. SYSU L10401; assembly: GCF_010993705.1. Taxonomy (GTDB): domain Bacteria; phylum Bacteroidota; class Bacteroidia; order Cytophagales; family Cyclobacteriaceae; genus Cyclobacterium. Next base: position 105,726 of record NZ_WOFO01000006.1, read on the forward strand.
CGACGTTGATTGTGGTATTGGTGCTGCTGATATTCGGAGGAGAAGTTTTAAGAGGATTTTCATTCGCCTTATTGATCGGTGTATTGGTAGGTACCTATTCATCCATTTACATTGCTACTCCTGTAGTGGTGGACCTGATGAAGCGGGAATTGGCCAAGGAACCTGAAACCCCAAACCCGAAGAAAAAAGTAGCCTAATCCATTAATAGGTCAGAAAAATTAAAGTCAGCCTCTCCGGGGGCTGACTTTTTTATTGGTTCGAAATGCAAAATAAATACCCTAAACAGGGTATTGCCTGCACTTTTCTTTGCATTTAAATTGCATAAAATTAAAAATCTACCAATGCAACTGTCCTTCTATTTAATTGCCATTATTTTAGGAACCCTGTTTGCCGGAATTTATCTGCTGTCTCAGTCCGGCCAAAAAGAGTACAAGAGGATCAGCTCCCTGGTGTTATTGATCCTGATCACCGGATTGCTATCTGAAGCCATCTGGAACTATACGGTGGCTTACGGAAAAAATAATTGTCTGCTATACAATATTTTATACCTGTACCTGAGACCCACGGCAATGTTGTTACTTTACAGCCAATTGCCCTACAGTTGCCATTTGCAAAAAAAGGTGTTGCCCACTATTGCCGGCTTTTTACTACTTGGACTGCTTAACAGCTTGTTTTTACAGTCCATTTTCACCGATATCCAGTCCTATACCTATCTTATCGGACATGGGTTGGTATTGTTTTACAGTCTGATTTTTTTCAAGGATATTCTGCGGCAGGGCCAATTCAAGGACACCAACCTGCTTTCCCTTCCCTATTTTTGGATGGCCAGCCTGGTGTTGTTTTCCTTTGGAGAAAGTTATATTTTTTTCATTCTCACTTATTATTTCCCTAGCTTGGGCACTTATGGTATGGGTCATGTTTTTCAATGGGTGCAGTTTTTTGGAGGAATAATGTACCTGTCTTTTGGTCTTTCCTTTTATGCTCCCATGATTTTTAACAGGCGTTACAGCTATTAAGTCAGTCCTAAGTGAAAAAATAGTTTTTAATTTTAGCCATTAGATGTAGATTTACGGCTAAATTTTAAAAAAGCTTTGTATGTCATATTTATTTACTTCGGAATCGGTTTCCGAAGGGCACCCCGATAAAATTTCAGATCAGGTATCAGATGCCATCATCGATCATTTTTTAGCCTTTGACCCCAACTCCAAAGTAGCCTGTGAAACCCTGGTGACTACAGGTCAGGTCATTCTGGCGGGAGAGGTTAAATCCAACACCTACCTGGATGTACAAAAAATTGCCAGAGATGTTATCAACCGCATAGGCTATACCAAAAGTGAATACATGTTTGACGGCAGTTCCTGCGGGGTTTTATCAGCTATTCACGAACAATCTCCTGACATCAACCAGGGAGTGGACCGCAGTGATCCCGAGGAGCAGGGCGCAGGTGACCAGGGCATGATGTTCGGATATGCCATCAATGAGACGGAAAGCTATATTCCCCTAGGCCTGGACCTCTCTCACAAGTTATTGAAGGAATTGGCCGCTCTTCGCAGGGAGAATGACCAGATCAAATACCTTCGGCCAGACTCCAAGGCCCAGGTTACCATTCAGTACGGTGATGACAATGTCCCTGAAAAGATCAATACCATCGTGGTTTCTACACAGCATGATGATTTTGATGAAGAAAGCCTGATGCTGGAAAAGATCAAAAAAGATATCATAGAAATCCTTATTCCCAGGGTAAAAGCACAATTACCGGCAGCGATTCAGAAGCTGTTTACCGACGAGATCATTTACCATATCAATCCAACGGGGAAATTTGTCATTGGGGGACCTCATGGAGATACAGGCCTTACGGGAAGAAAAATCATTGTGGATACCTATGGTGGCAAGGGAGCGCATGGAGGCGGAGCCTTTTCAGGCAAAGATCCTTCCAAGGTAGATCGTTCCGCTGCCTATGCAACCCGACACATTGCCAAAAATATGGTCGCTGCAGGGCTGGCAGACGAAGTTTTGGTACAGGTTTCCTATGCCATTGGTGTAGCCAGACCCATGGGCTTGTATGTAAATACCTACGGGACTTCAAAAGTAGCTTTATCCGATGGTGAAATAGCCAAAAAAATAGAAAAATTATTTGATATGCGCCCTTTTGCTATAGAAAACCGCCTGAAACTGAGGAATCCCATTTATGAGGAAACCGCAGCATACGGTCACATGGGTAGGCAAAGTGAAGTCGTTTCCAAAACATTTTACTCCCCTGACAAGGCCTCCATCACATTGGATGTGGAGCTGTTTACCTGGGAAAAACTGGACCATGTACCAGCCATAAAGAAAGCCTTTGACCTTTAGTTTAAAGGAAATTTTCTCAAATGAAGGCAGCTGTTCAGGTTGCCTTTTTTTTATTCAAATAATAGGGTAAATTGATCTGTAATTCAATATTTTCCGTTTTACTACCTATTTAAGTATGGATCCCATCAAAGACTATCTGGAAAGTACTGTCAGCCTCTTCCACACCTACAAAAGCCTGGGGGAAAAAGCTTTGGCGCAAGTCCCTGAGGAAAAGCTTTTTTGGCAGTTTAACGAAGACAGCAACAGCATGGCAACCCTGGTCAAGCACCTGTCAGGCAACATGCATTCACGCTGGACCAATTTTTTGACCACAGATGGGGAAAAGCCCTGGCGAAAACGGGATGAGGAATTTGAAAATGACATCAAAAACAGGAGGGATATGATGCAGGAATGGGAAAAGGGTTGGAAGCTGCTTTTCGATGTGCTGGATTCCCTATCTGAAGAAGACTTTGAGAAAACCGTTTACATCCAAAACAAGGCCCACACGGTAATGGATGCCATCAACAGGCAACTGGCCCATTATGCCTCCCATGTCGGTCAATTGATCTATTTGGGTAAAATGCTGGTCGATGGTCCCTGGAAAAGCCTGAGCATACCCAAAGGGCAATCCAAAACGTTCAACAAAGGTTAAAACAGGCCATTCGAAAAGTCTTTTTATCCAGCTACACCTAAATCATTTCGGCTACCATGTCACCTATCGAATCCAATCCTGAAAAGCTCTATGAAAGCCTGGCCTACCGGGACATGATGATTTGGTTACAAAAAACAAAGAAAAAACCCTCCCTGCTTAACCGTGTGACCAAAGGAACCCAAAGGTCCATCAATAACCTCATCCCTGAAAAGATACACAAGGCCATAACTTATGCCATAGAGAAAATGGTCAAAGGAGTTTTGACCGGTAACGAATATATAGGAACCAAACCATATACCGTAAACAGATTAAGTTTGAGGGAGTACAAAGCCCGCAAAAGCATTCGCCTCTATACCAGAACTGCTTCTGTGGAGGGGGCGGTAACGGGAGCCGGAGGTATACTGATGGGTTTTGTGGACCTGCCTGCTTTCCTGGCGATAAAAATGAAAATGCTCTTCGAAATAGCCGCTGCTTACGGCCACGATGTTAGGGACTATAAAGAACGGGTATTTATCTTGTATATATTTAAACTAACTTTTGCCAGCCAAAAAACCAGAAATGAAACCATCGCTTACCTGGAAAACTGGGCCAGTCATGCGCAGACCCTTCCTGAAAACCTGACTGATTTTGATTGGCGCAACTTTCAGTTAGAATACAGGGATTACATGGACCTGGCCAAATTGGCCCAGTTAATTCCCATTATTGGCGCTGGGGTAGGTGCCATTGCCAATTATAAATTAAGTCAACAATTGGGTAAAATGGCCATTCATGCGTATCGCCTGAGGTATTTCCTTAAAACAAATGCGATTAAGAAATAAGCTTATTTCAAATAGATCCGCTCCCCTTTTTTCGCACTTTCCTTTGCTGCATCCAGGATCTCCACCACCACCATGTTGTTTTCCAGGGAAGAAAGGTCATTGGCACTGACCTTAACCTTACCACGGACCACAGCGGCCAGGTAGGAAAAGGGGTCATCAAAAGGATACGCCCTTTGAGAAAGGGTTTCTGATTCTTCCTGGCTTTCACCAGTTTCTCTGCTGACCAAATGCGTGTTGTTCTTGGCGATATAATAGCCTGTGCTACCATATACTTCCATATCCTTTCGGCTAAAAGGCCAATTCCAGGAAGCCTGAATCACTCCCTGGGTTTTGGGGTATTCCAATAGAATGGTGGCTTCATCATCCACTTTGGGGTAGATGTCTGGCTTGATTTGTTTGAGTTCTGCCGTGACAGACAGTGGCTTTTGACCATCCATTAGCCAGGTCATCAGATTGGCACCATAACAGCCAAAATCTATCACTGCCCCTCCACCATTCAATACAGGATCTGTGAGCCAATCCAAAAACTCCTGATTGACGCCAATCTCCTTGGGGCCTTCATGCCCATCATTGATCACCACCCTGCGCAAGGAACCAATGGCAGAATGATCAGCCAGCCGCTTTTTTACTTCATGGTTACTGGCATACCAGGTCGTCTCATAATTGGTCAGTAAATGTATCTTATGTTCCCTGGCCAGAGCCTCCATTTTCCTGGCATGTTCCATACTTACTGCCAAAGGCTTTTCTACCATCACATGTATTCCCCGGGGTGCGCAGGCCTGTACCACTTCCAAATGCTCGTAGATAGAACCAAAAGCCGTTACAGCTTCCGGGCTTACCTTTTCAAAAAGGCTTTCCATATCATTGAAAACCAAATCCATGCTCAGGCCATGTCTGGTCAGGTACCTCTCTGCCAGACCTGTATTGGGCTCCACTATGCCTACGATTTCAATATCTCCTATATCTTCCCTCCCCAGGATCCAATTGACATGTGAATGGGTAAGACCGACCACGGCTATCTTCACAGGCTCCTGCGCAGACAACTGCTGAAGGGAAAGCAAGGTGGTAATCATTACAATGATCAGTTTTCTCATTTTTAGTTATTTTTTAAGGGTTTGGTAATATTTTGAAAAAATCCGTTTCCTTCCTTTTTCCTTTTTTCTCTTGCCTTTTTCCGGCGCTTCTTTTGCTGCTGCTTTCCTTTGACCAATACAGAACGGGCAGATATGCCCACCTGACCATTATACCAGGGCTGTCTGCCGACAATATTAATATTGGGCTTATAATCCACGGAAAAATTCACACCTAAAATCGTTAATTCCAATCCGGCAATCAAGTCAACACCAATGAGTGCATTGCCGTAGGTCTGGATCATCTGCATGCTTTCCGGAATTTTCTCCCGGCTTTCCCCTATCCCCATAGAAATACCTGCCCCATAATAGTAGTTCAGCCTTTTGGATAGCAGGGGCTTGTGCTTTTCAAGCAAGGCATGAAAGCTGGTATTCACATTGAAGTCTGATTGAAGGATTCCCTCTGCCGTAAGTCCTTTGTGAATGCGTTGCTGAACGGTAAGGCCAATCATTCGGTATTGATTGGTATTGCCGAGTCGCAGACCCAGGGCACTGCCATAACTTTGACCATATGAATTACCAGAGTAGCACAAAAGTATTAAAACAAAAGCCAGAAAATAATTTTGCATGAGTTGCCGGTAAATTTGAAACTTATTCATCAAAAAACCAGCCAAATGAATAAACAAATTCAAAACCTCTGCCATACTCATTTCCCAAATTCCTGATTGAAGTGCTTGAATTTAGGAAGAATTGTTTTCATGGCCAGCTTTATAAAGGATTCCCTTGGGGAAGTATTGCGAAAAGCAATTAAATAATTAAATTTAAGACCATCTTCAAAAATACCCGTCCTATGAAAACCTTACTTTCAATATTCCTTATTGCTTTTGCCACATTCACACATGCTCAGGACCTGGAAGGTGCCTGGAAACTAACCCATCAAAACGGTGAACCAGTAAAAAACAGGGAATTTATAAAAATCTATCAAGACGGCTATTTTGCTTTTGGAGCCAAAGAAATTGAGGGAAATAAATTCCTTATGGCGGGTGGTGGCAACTACCAATTAGAGGGAAATAGGTATGAGGAAAGCCTGGATTTTTTGACCCTTGACCCCGAACAGGTGGGCACCACCAACAGCTACACCCTGGATTTTGCCAATGAAAAGATGGTCATTTCCGGAAAAATAAAAGGTGAAGACCTGATTGAAATATGGGAAAAAATATCTTCCAAAGAAGATGACCTCACCAGAAATTGGGTGATTACAGGAAGAAAGAGAGATGGTGAGATATCAAAAATGACACCGGGAGCAAGGAGGACAGTAAAAATATTAAGTGGAGGTAGGTTTCAGTGGATCGCTTTCAATTCTGAAACCAAGGAATTTAGTGGCACCGGAGGAGGCAATTACGAGGCCATTGATGGAAAATACACGGAGCATATCACCTTTTTTTCCAGGGATGACAGCCGGGTAGGGGCATCCTTAAATTTTGACTATGAAGTGATCGACGGAGAATGGCATCACAGTGGTTTAAGCTCCACCGGTAACCCCATTTATGAAATATGGTCACCTTACGAGGACGCCTACAAGCCCAAAAAATAATTGATGCAAGTTTTTTACAAATCAGGAAATTTTAATGGTTCAGTGGTTCTCAAACGATAAGAACAAGTTTCTTATTTCCAATTTGTTAAAAGGGTTTTTTTATCTGGCCATTTTATTGGGTCTTTTTCTATTGTTGAGGCAATTTAGTAGTGAAGAGCAAAGGTACGCCTGGTTTGGTAGTATTTATGATGATGCAGTATTGGTAATGGGTATTTTTGTGCTTTCAGAAATACTTTTTGGCATCATTCCTCCTGAAGTTTTCATGTTATGGTCCCTGGAAACCTCCCTGATAGGCTCCTATCTCCCAAGCATTGGGATCTTGTCGGTCATTTCCTATGGTGCAGGTTTTTTTAACTTCAACCTGGGCAAGTGGATAAAAGACAAAAAGTGGATCAGTGGGGTACGTTTCCCCCGGTTTTATAAATATTTGGGCCTATTTGAAAAGTATGGCGGTCACCTGGTTGTTGTGGCTTCCATCAGTCCTTTGCCCTTTTCTGCTATTTCCCTATTGAGTGGTATGGGTGGACTGCCAACAAAAAGGTACCTGCTGTTAAGTCTTTTCAGAATTGTGCGGTATTTTGTTTACGGCATCGTTTTGATAGGTATTGATCAGCTTTGAAGCCCTCCTACGGATTCCAACTTACCTACTTGCCGATAGTCCGGTATATTTTCGACCCTTTTTTCATATTTAATGGCCTTTGGAAAAATTCTTTCCTATTTTCGAGGCACATTTAAACTATGAAGAAAAAACGAATCGCGGTAAATGGCTGTGGTAGAATCGGCCGTTTGACCATCAAGTTGATTTTGGAAAGCCCCCACCTGGAGTTGGTAGCTGTAAATGACCTCACGGATCCAAAAACACTTGCTCACCTGCTGCAATACGACTCCATTCACGGCAAATATGGTCAACGGGTTGTGGAAAGAGAGGGCAATATTCAGGTAGGAGACAAACTCATTCGCATTTTTGCAGAAAAAAACCCCCTTTTAATCCCCTGGAAAGAACTGGACATAGATGTGGTCCTGGAATCTACGGGGAAATTTACCGACAGCACAGGTGCTGGAATGCACCTTAGGGCTGGTGCGAAAAAGGTAATCATCACCGCACCACCAAAATCACAGGATGTACCTATGGTGGTATTGGGTGTGAATGAGGAGATTTTGAAGGGGGATGAAGACATCATTTCCAACGCCTCCTGTACCACCAACTGCCTGGCCCCGATGGTAAAGGTCTTGGATGACACCTTTGGAATTGTCAAAGGATTTGTCTCCACTGTTCATTCCTATACCAATGACCAAAACCTGCATGATGCTCCCCATAGGGATCTTCGCAGGGCAAGAGCTGCTGCCTATTCCATCATTCCTACCAGCACCCATGCTGCAAAAGCCATGGAAGTCGTTTTGCCCGGACTTCAGGGAAAAATTGAGGCATCAGCCATGCGGGTACCTGTACCGGACGGTTCATTGACAGATTTAATCGTACTATTGAAACAGGATCCTGGTGCCGCATCCATCAACGAGGCCTTTCTGGAAGCTTCTCAAAACAGGTTTAAGGGAATCATCGAGTATGCAGAAGATCCCATCGTATCCATCGATATCGTAGGCAACCCTCATTCCTGCATCCTGGATTCGGGATTGACTTCTTCCATGGGAAACCTGGTAAAGGTCGTAGGCTGGTATGACAATGAATCCGGGTATTCCAATCGGCTGGTGGAACTGGTAGACCGGTTATAGCGACTACTTAAGTCGGTTTTCCAACCAGAGAAAGGGCAAGGAGCCGTCCACCCATTTATCAAAGTAATCAGAATAATCTGTACCAAACACCATGGACCCCAGCAGGATATCCAGGTCTCCGTCTCCATCCATATCCCCCACATCCATGGCCATCCAGCGCCCATCAGCTGCTTCTTCAAAGGTACTGGCTTCAAAGGTCATGTCTCCCTGGTTTTCCAAATAAAGGAAACTTTCCTCAGGAGTATTTTCATAATCAGGAAAAAAGGAAATGGCGGCAATGTCTATGTCTCCATCCTGATCAAAATCGGCTGGCACGGCCTTGTAAGCTCCATTCAAAGGATAGAAAAACGTTTCTTTGAATCGGTTGTTGCCATCATTGAGGAATATTCGTACGCCATGATAGGGTTTGGCTATAGGGTCATAATCCGCATTGTCTCCGTTGGTATAGATGATATCGGGATGACCGTCCTCATTAAAATCAAACAATTCAAAATAACTGGAGCCGTAGCTGGGGGGAAACCTCAGCACAGGTTCGGCTACAAAGTTCCCATTACCCTGGTTGTAATAGATAAATATGCCCTCATCACCCTGCCCAAACAAGGCAATGATATCATTTCTTCCATTATTGTTGAGGTCCCTGATGTAAGCTTTGGTAGCCCCGGGCTTCTGCCGCAAAACCTTCTTTTGGTAGTTTCCATACTGGTCTTGTTTCCACCAGGCAAGGCTACCGGTTTGTTTCCCATATTCACAAATGACCATGTCTTCCAGGCCATCCCCATCCAGGTCTCCCCTGTCCATATGTACCGGGCGCTGGAGGTTTCGGGCCAGAATAGGAGTAGGCTGCCCCGGTCCATCCGGGAGCCGCATCACAAATCCCAAATCCATATCTGTGGGATTGAAGGTGCCGATGACCAGGGCATAGTCGTGCTGAGCACCCTCATGTATCCAGACAGTCCCCTCCGGACTGGGTGCCGTCTTTTGTACCTTAAACTGGCTATTCATAATCGCCAGGGAGGACCTGCCCACATCACTGATGTAAAAGCGATCCGGTTCACTGATGTGTACCATTAAGGTCATGGGGTTTTTTGTGCGGTTTTCTGGTTTCCGCAATGTAAAACCAGGCATGCCTATCCGGATTTCCTTTCTTTCCGGTGGGGACAATTTTACCGGAGCTTCCTGAAGAAAATAGGCTGAAATTTTATTGAAAATCAAGGTGTCTATAACAGGCGACTCCGGAAAAATATTGCTTCTATTTACTATCAGCCCTGCTCTTCCACCTTCCATTAACCAATCCCTGGTGGTATCATCTGCATAAATGCCATAATAGTGGCCCATTCTGGGTAAAATGGTTTTCCAGGTTTCCTTGTCAAGGAAGGCGGGATCAGGATACAGGTGACAACTTGTACAATAACTTTGCGCCAGGGTAGCAGCGGGCTGTTCCAAGGGGTCCAGTTTTTCCTGAACGGGCTTTGAGGCCTGCGTGGATTCCGGGGTTTGGCTTTCATTTTCCCTGGTATTGCTTTGGCAAGCACTAAATAGGTAAAATAAAAGACAAATACTCATCAATCGGTAATAATGAGTGGTCAGCAGACGCTTTAAAGAATTGATTTGGGGTGACAACATTTCTTCCTGTATAATATCCATCTTACTTCAGGTTTTATTTTCTGAAATAAGGTCATCTCCTACGAAGATAAGGGATACTTATGAAAGGAATCGCTTTTTTATCTTTTTTGATAGTGGTAGCCGGTCATGGTATATGGATTACCCAGCTGCCCATTTTCCGGCGAGGTTGATTTTTCCAATAAATAACAAGCAATGGCAGCAAAAAGGCTGGCATTGTCTGTTGGCTTTATCAAAAAATCGTTGAAGCCCACCGTACAACCCCTGGATTGCGCTTCGGATGAAAGGTCAGCCGTCACAGCAATGATAGGAATACGGGAATAAACTCTTCCAACATCTCCGCTTCGGATGGCACGGGTAGCCTGATATCCATCCATGATTGGCATTTGCAAATCCATTAAAACCAAATCAAATCCTGGCTGTAGTAATTTTTCCAGTGCCTCTTTACCATTGACAGCAAACTCTGTTACGGTATTTTTCCAGGTTTTAAAAATTGATTTCAGGATCAATCCAAATATAGGATCGTCTTCCACAACCAAAAGTTTCTTTCCCCTAAGGTCAAAATTGATAGTACCAGTTTCTTTCATCTTCTCCCCAACAAAAAATTGTAATCATAATTATTCATGTGTTAAAACGCTTTAAAGATAAATGATTCAAAATTATATTCCAAATAAATGGGATAAACACCAATTTAATAGTGATTTATTCCGCTTTTTAGCCATTGATTAATTCGAGGCCTAAAGTCACCTAATAAAAAGTCAAATTTTGCTAAATTTTATCCACTGGAATCAGAACGAAGCTCCCTTTGCTTCAGCAATATATTTGGTATATTGATTTTTCTTTGGAAAATCAGTAGTATGTAATAAAAGTCCATGTTCCAGGCTAATGTTTTTTGTGATGAATTAACCCCTCCGGATTGGATGGATACAGGCCGGACAAGGCCGGTAAACTTTCTGGACATCTGGCGGACCCCGGTAAACCTGGGCCGGGAAGACCTGGAAGCCATGAAGGGCTGTATGAATGAAGAAGAGCTTCAAAAAGCCGAAAGGTTTCACCATCATGATGATACAATCAGGTATATCATCGGAAGGGGCTTTCTTAGAAGACTAATAGGCGCCTACCTGAACCTGGAGCCCAAATCTGTTGAATTAAGCCAAAACAGGTACAATAAACCCCTGCTGGCATCCCACCATAACTTTCATTTCAACATCAGCCACGCCGGTGACTGGGTCGTTTTTGCATTGAGCAATTACTCCACAGGAATAGATATTGAACCGGTAGATCTTTCTTTTGCTTACCAGGAGGTAGTGCCTCAATTTTTCGAACCTTCAGAAATTGGCTACCTGGCAAAATCGGCCAGCCCTCAGCGTTCATTTTTTAAAATCTGGACCCGCAAGGAAGCCTTCCTGAAAGCTACCGGTTGGGGCTTATCGGATCAACTGAATCAATACTGCTTTCTGGATGGGCGGCAAGCTATTCCCCTACCTGAAGCCATTGAGCCCGGCGATTGGGAGGTTAAAAGTTTTATCATGGATAAAAAGTACTACCTGAGCCTGGCATTTCCAGCGGCAGGCCTGCAGCCCCGCTTTTTTAATTGGGAGGTGCTGGAAATTCACCCCTCCTAGTAGGGAAAAGTTCCAAAGTAGGGCAAATAAATCTTTCCCTATAAAATCCGTCCCCACATTCAAAATTAGTCAAACAAGGACAACATGCTATCTCCATCCAAAGCTCCCAGGAAGCTGTCTCCTTCCGCAATGACTTCCTTAGCCATCTTGCTTTTGGCTGCCTGCAATTTCATGATCTTTTCCTCCACAGTATCCTTGCATATCAGGCGATAAGCGATGACATGCTTTTCCTGCCCCATCCGGTAACAACGGTCTATGGCCTGGTTTTCCACCGCCGGATTCCACCAGGGATCAAGGATATAGACATAGTCAGCAGCCGTAAGGTTAAGGCCGGTGCCTCCCGCTTTCAGGCTGATCAAAAACACCCTTTTGGATGGGTCCTGCTGAAATTGATTGACCCTTGACTCCCTTTCCTTGAGGCTCGTTTTACCATCAAGGTAGGTATAGGAGACATGGTTTTCCTGAAGTTTCTCCTGGACGATATCCAGCATTTTCACAAATTGGCTAAAGACCAAAAGTTTATGGTTACCTGTTTTTTCCAGGATATGCTCCAACAGCAGGTCTATCTTTGCAGAAGCGTCTTTACCAATGGTATGTGTGACCAGCCGGGTGGCATCACAGACCTGTCTCAACCTTGTCAGGCCTTCCAAAACATACATTTTCGAGGAACCTGCTCCTTCTTCTTCAAATTTCTTCATCAGGTAATCCCGGTACTCATTTCTATAAGCGTCGTACACTTTTCGCTGCACCGGATCCATCTCACAATAAAGGTATTCTTCAGTCTTTTCCGGTAGTTCGGTGAGCACCTCTTTCTTTGTCCTCCTCAGCACAAAAGGTTTGATTTTTTTCTGCAACTCATCTAAAATGACTGCATTTCCTTTCTTCAGAGGATCCAGGTAATGGTCTTTAAAGCCTTTAAAAGATTGGAAAAAGCCTGGATTGACAAAATTCATCTGTGCATAAAGTTCTGCCAGGCCATTTTCAATAGGCGTTCCTGTAAGGGCTATTTTGAATTTCCCCTTCAATTTGGTGATGGCTTTGTACCGGAGCGACTGGGTGTTTTTGATGGCCTGGGACTCATCGGCAATGATTATATCAAATGGAATTTGCTTCAATAGTTCCAGGTCATTGATTACCAGGCCATAACTGGTCAGCAATACCTGATGTCCCTGAAGCGCCTCCACACTATCATAGCGGTTACCGTGGTGAATAAAGTAATCCAGGTGGGGGGCAAATTTCTCCAATTCATCTTTCCAATTGAACAATAAGGTAGTAGGGGCCACTACCAGCACTTTTGTCCCTTTTTTTTCCGCCACCTTACATATCAGGGTAATGAGTTGCAGGGTCTTGCCGAGTCCCATATCATCCGCCAGAATGCCTCCCCAGCCGAACTCCTGAAGAAAATTCAACCAATTCAGGCCTACCTGCTGGTAGGGTCTTAATTCGGCTTTAAGTTTTTTGGGTATTTTGGTTTGCCTGATGGCGGTAAACTGTTTTAACCTTTCCTTTTTATCTTCGATTTCCTTAAGGATTTCCGGAAAGTTATGGAGTTCCTCCACTTCATCCATCAGGTTGAATTGCGTTTTTGAGATTTTGATTTGATCTTTTTCGGTTTCTCCTGTCCGGAACAATCTGCTGAATTTCTTAACCCATTCCTCAGGCAGTATTCCTATTGTTCCGTCGGACAATTCTACATAATTCCGGTCTTTGTCCAGCGCCGTTTTGATATCTTTTAATTTGACCTTATTGTTGCCAAATGCTACCTGCGCATGAAGTTCAAACCAGTCCTGAGTGGAGCCAAATTCCATGGATACTACCGGAGGAAAAGGGGAGTACTTTTTAATTTGAATATTTTCCAGCCCAAAAACGGTCACCTGCTTGGCTTTTAGGGAGTCAAATGCCTTCATAAACCACAGGTTTTCCATAAACGCATCGTGATTGAGGTGAAAGAAACCCTGGCTTCCCGCCCGTTGAAAATTAGGATGCAGGGATTTGAGAAAAGAAACAAAATCATCTTCTACATCCTCATCCCGCAGATACAGGGTTTTGGTCTCGGGATCCATGATGCTGTTTCCCTCCAGCGGATTGGAAAAAGCCCGGGGGCCATATTTTACAGCAGGCCGGAAGATCACCAGTCCGGTAAGTTCGGAAATATAGAGTTGTTTTTGTACCACCGGATGGTTGTCGGCTTCCTTAAAAAGACCGGATTCGTCCATGATTTCAATGTGTTTTGACAAGGGTAGTAATATTTTCTGAATGTACTCTTCCACATCTTTTTCTAAAAAATGCAATACCGGATATTGGAGTAGCACCTCTAAAATTCGCAAGGCTTCTTTGGTCTGGAACCTCAGCAACAAGCGCTGCTTGTAAAGGGCAAAGGCAGGAGTCAAAATCAATTCATCCTTTTCCTTTTCCAACGCCAGTTTGTCCTGGGCTGTGCTGATCAGCGGAAGCAATTCATAGAGCTTTCCCTTCTTGCTGATCTTCAGTCCAAGTCTGGCTGGAAGAATTTTCAGGGCTGCTCCAAAATTCTTTTTTTGAATTTTACCGCTGAGGTACCCAAAGGCAGGTGTTTGATAGGTGGAAAGGGAATAGCCATTCAATTTGGTCAGAAAATCCTCAAAGAGTGAAAACATAGGATCCATTTTCCTCTTGTGTATCATGGCCTGGTTGAGCTTTTCTGCGGCCAGCAGCCCTTCATCCAATCCTGAATTTCGGGCCAGCCGTGGGTCGTAGGGATCTTCTATGGTGCTAAACCTGACGGAAAATTCAGCCGGTTTGTGCTTACTTCCCTTGGCCATAAATGGAAGGATCCCCTGGAATTTACCATCATCATCATCAATGATAAGCGCAAAGCCTGGATTGTATTTACCCAATTCATTGGTTTGTACCCCGGGGATCAAATGATCCGAAACCGAATGATCATCTATGTGTATTCCCTCTTCTTTGAAATTTTCCGAAAGGCCCTCAATGGCGTAAAGCCCGCGTAGGGGACCCGCCGGATGCATGACCAGCTGACCTTCGTAAAACTGAAATCCAAAAGCCTTTTCAGGATCTTTCAGCTGTTCCAGAAGACCCCATTCCCTCAACTGCGCTTCCGCTGCCGCCTTCCTTTGCCCGGAAGTCAGGTAATAAAGGTCTCCCAGCCCTTCCTGACTGAACCTTTTTTTCAGCCATTCCAGTCCGGTCCGAACCAGGTATTTTCTCTGAAAGTCCCCATTGATAGTGACTTGTTTTCCATCAAAATGAATTTTCAAAAAATGGTATTGCCCATTGATATCCACCGAATAAGTGATACCGTTCTCTAACAATTCGGCTTTGTACAACCTTTCATTAATGAATTTACCAGGAGCTATATCAAGTTTTTCCCCCAACTGAGGAATCTCCGCTTCTGAACAAGGGATGCTAATGGGAAAGGATAATTCTTCTTCTTCAGGTTCCTTATTTTCTACTTTCAGCATTTTCTGGTTATCCATCCAGGGTGGAGGGAATTTTTGATAATCCACATCAGTGGTCAACGCCAAATAATAGATTGCTGCAGCCACATGTTTACATTGATGATTTTCTATAAAATAAACACACTCGCAGGTTATGGGGCTCTCATCCGGTTTATCAGGTAATTTTTCAAAACCTTTTTCATCCCTTAGTACATTCCGGTTAAGCTGTTCCAAACTTATACTTACTGAATAAAAAGGCTCCATATTGCCCGCAACATCAAAAAAATAAATTTCTTTGGCTGGATCAAAGTAGATAAAATCCACTTTTCCCTCACGGAAAAGCGTAAAACCCCTGTTCAGCAAGGTTGGGTCCAAAAAAGATTTGATTTTGGACAGTTGGCTTTTATGGAAAAAGGGAAGACTCATATTCATCCAAAATTAGTTTTCTTTTTTTTGTTAAAAAATTTTTTCTGAAAAACGACCGTTTTTGAAATACCTGTTTTATTGTACTAATTAGAATAAAATATGGGAGCTTATTTTCTACTCCAATGTATCTTTCGGATTTCCATTTGAGCAGCCGGAATAAGACCATCAGACAAAAAGAAGGATTGCCGCTAATTGTATCAGAAAAAATAAGCAAAACAGTACGGCCTACAGGATCGAAAGGGTAATCCCTTTGGAAACCAATGCAGCCAACCTTCCCGGGAATCCGCTACCGAAAAGATTTACTCAAATTTCCTGTTTTACTTTTGATGAAAGTGCCAGGGATGACATGCACCAGTATGAACGATGTCTCATTATTAGGGAAATGACAACAACTCTTTTTGAGTGTTACATTACTTGTCCTCTAACAGTTGAAGCACCACCTCCACTGCTTCCATTTGTCTGGAAGGGGCTGCTTCTATTTTGGAAATGACCTGAATACCATTATACAGCGTATACAGCAGGTTGGCTATCGCACGCAAGTCCTTTCCTTTGGGAAATTCCCCCATTACTTCGCCCGATTTTAAATAATCAAAAATGATTTTTTCGAAATCCCTCTGGTTGTCCCTAAGGATTTCCTGAAGGTGCTTGTCATCAGCCATTAAGGCAGCCGTTAAATTTACTGTAAAACAGCCCTTTCTGTCCTTCCGTTCTTTTAAGGAATAATGGAAAAGGTTTCTGATTCCTGCTATTGCATTGGGTTGGGAATACAAAGCTTCAAGCATATCCGCCTTATTGATTTCCCGGTAATTTTCTAAGGCTTTTAAAAACAAATCTTCTTTCCCGCTAAAAGTATGATACAAACTTGCCCTGTTGATTCCCAGATAACTGACAAGATCCTGCACAGATGTGGCATGGTAGCCCTTCCGCCAAAACAAATCCATGGCCTTCATCAGTACTTCAGATTGCTCAAACGTTTTTGTCCTGGCCATGTTGTTTGTCTTTCACAGAATTTATCAAATATATATTTTTGGAACAATCATTCCAAAAATATATAGGGGAATTTGACATTTAAATAGGTAAAAAGGTATTTCCTCACGGCTTTTTCAGAGGTCATGTTGTTATTCATTTCAAGGCTGAAGCTACATTCCTATCATTATAACTATTTAAACTGATTGTTCTGCACTCCCTGCCTGACCCATTCCGTTTTATACCCGGAAACAAAAGTCAAATTCCAACTGTTTTGCAGGTATGAAATTGTTTGATACTCCTTCCAATCCATCAAAAAATCTATTGCCAGAAGATGGCATGGTTTACTACTGGGGAAAAATCATGGCAGAGGAAAAGGCGGATCATTATTTGAAGGCATTGTGGGAAACCATCGCCTGGAAAAATGATGAAGCCGTGATTTTTGGCAAACACATGGTCACCAAAAGAAAAGTGGCCTGGTATGGTGAGCGGGAATTTGAGTACACCTATTCCAATATCACCAAAAAAGCGCTGCCCTGGACCAGGGAATTATTGGATCTGAAAACCCTTACCGAAAAGACAACCAATGAATCCTTCAATTCCTGCCTGCTCAACCTGTACCATTCCGGTGAAGAAGGGATGGCCTGGCACAGTGACGGCGAAAAAGACCTCAAAAAGCATGGTGCCATCGCTTCTCTCAGTTTTGGTGCGGAAAGAAAATTTGCCTTCAAACACAAGCAAAGCAAGGAAACCATTTCCCTGTATCTGGAAAATGGCAGTTTACTGCTCATGAAAGGAAGCACCCAGGACCATTGGCTTCATCGGCTACCCCCTACCAAAAAAGTCCATTTGCCCAGGATCAACCTGACCTTTAGGTTTATTGTATAGCTTCCACCAAACGATTTGTAAAATCCTGAAAGCCCAATGACGCCGGTTAAGTAAACAATCCTTTTACTGGCAATTCATAAATTCTTTTCCCATTCAGCTTGTACAGCGCATTGCACAGTGCCGGGATAAAGGGAGGTACAGGTGGCTCGCCCACGCCGGTAGGTTTATCGGTGCTTTCTATGATGTGTGTGAAAATCTTTTTCGGGGCCTGGGGCATGCGAATGATCTGGTAGCCATCAAAATTATTTTGTTTTACCTGTCCGTTTTCAAAATTAATGGCCGAGGACATGGCCAGGCTACTGGCAAATTGCGCCCCGCCTTCAAACTGAGAGCGAATCCTGTCTGTATTGACGGCTATGCCACAGTCCACCGCATAGTGCACCTCCGGGATGATAATTTTACCATTTTCATCTTTTGACACTTCTACTATGCAAGCCACATAGGTTAGGAAGCTTTTATGTGCTGCAAAACCTACCGCTTTCTCATTCTGAAGGGATTTTGACCAATTGGCCTCCCTGGATACCCTTTCGACTACCCTTTTCATTCTTGCGGTATCCCAGGGATAAGCGGCGATGTCCTCCCCATAATTGGGATATTCACCTTCCATTTCTTCATTGAAGCTAAGCTGCCGATCCTCTCCTAAAAGGGCCAGGATATGTGCTACCGGATCCATGCCCCGCTGCTCTGCAATTTCATCCAGCATGCTGCTGATCGCAAAGGCATGGTGGATATTGCTCACGGAACGAAGCCATCCTATGCGGGTATGTGCTTTGGCCTCATGGGATTCAATCCGGATATTGGGCACATCGTAGGGAAAATCCGTACATCCCAATCCCATTTCTCCATCCGAGGGGTGCAATTCATCGGCACTGGAAGTGCCACCGATAGCTGGAAAAACCGTGTGGTGATTCCAGGCAATCAAGTTGCCCTGTGCATCCAATCCTGCCTTTATTCGCTGGGCACTGTGGGAATGGTAAAAATCATGGTGGATATCATCTTCCCGGGTCCATTGTACACGAACGGGCTTTTTGATGGCTTTTGATAGTAAGGCCGCCTCTACCACATAATCCGGCTTTGATTTTCTACCAAAGCCTCCACCCAGCAAGGTCACATTCACCCGGACATCAGCCACATCCAGCTCCAATGCTTCTGCTACCGAATCCCGGGCCCATTGTGGGTGTTGGGTCGGAGCCCAGATTTCGACGGTGCCATCTTCTTTATAATGGGCCAGTGCAGCGGGAGGTTCTATGGTTGCATGGGCATAATAAGGAGCACGGTAAGTTTTCTCTATCGTTTTTGCTGCACTACCCAGGACGTTTTTCACATCCCCTTTTTCCCTTCTCAATCGTCCGTCCTCCAATGTTTCACGGATCATGTCCTCCATCTGGGTGGCGCATTGGTAATCTTTGTTCTCACCAAGGTCCCATTCTATCTGCAGGGCAGCTCTTCCCTTAATGGCTGCCCAGGTATTGTCGGCAATCACTGCGATGCCCTCCAGTGGCTTGTTCAATCCCGGATGGGCACCATTTCCGGAAATTTTAATCACCTGATTGACTCCTGGTACCTCTAGTGCTTTGTCTTCCGAATAATTGACCACCTTAGCCCCTACAGCAGGACTGCGTTGGATCACGGCTATTTGCTGGTCGGGGAGATCCATGTCTGCCCCGAATACAGCCGTACCCCGGGTGATGGCTGCTACATCATAGATGGGAATATCCTTTCCAATAAGTTTGTAATCGCTGAGTTTTCTGAGTTTTAAACCATCCTGATCAGGAATTTCCATATCCTGCAGCAAGTCCAGCAGGTCTGCAAACTTTGCCTGTTGACCGCTTGCCGAATGAATCACCATTCCATCCCGGGTATCACAGTCGGAGGGTGCAACCTCCCATTTTTTTCCAGCCGCTTCAAGCAGCATGTGTCTGGCTGTTGCTCCCGCCCTCCTCATGGGTTCGAAAAACATGCGAATCGAATAGGATCCATCGGTGTTTTGATCTCCGTAGGTAGCTTCATCACCAACCGCCTGGATGATCTTAACCGATTTCCAATCTGCTCCCAATTCATCTGCGACAACCATTGGCAGGGAGGTTCTGATCCCTGTACCCATTTCGGATCGGTGGGCAATGATGCTCACCAGGTTATCGGAATTGATGCTCAGGTAAGCGTTGGGGGCAAAGGTGAGGGTTTCACCTTTGGGGCCTGAACACTGGAAGTTGACTCCGAGCATAAAGCCACCGGTGGCCAGTGAGCCGATCTTCAAAAATTCCCTCCTGGAAGGACGGAATACTTTACTTTTATTGGTAAATTTTTTGAATGGGGAAAAGGAAAATTTTGGTATCATGAGCTTGTTGGAATGGCGTGAAATCAGGATTTGGAGGCGGTTTGTATGGCGGCTTTGATCCGGTTGTAAGTCCCGCAACGGCAAAGGTTGCCTGCCATGGCGTTTTCTATTTCGGCTTCAGATGGGCTGGGATTCTCCTGAAGCAATGCGGCTGCATTCATGATTTGACCCGTCTGACAATAGCCACATTGAGGAACCACATGCTCCTGCCAGGCTTTTTGAAGGGGGTGCTCTCCATTGGCCGATAAGCCTTCTATGGTGGTGAGCTCCTGCGCACCCACTTCAGAAATGGGCATACTACAAGAGCGGATGGCTACACCGTCCAGGTGTACGGTACATGCACCACAAAGGGCCTGCCCACAGCCAAACTTGGTTCCCTTGAGGGAAAGCAAGTCCCTGATCACCCACAAAAGGGGCATGTCTGCGGGAGCGGTTACTTCCCGGCTTTCGCCATTGATTGAAATTGTAAACTTTTCCATAGTATTTAGTTTCTCCAATTATCCTTTCAATTTAATAAAATATTGTAAAATAAATCCAAAAAAGATCCCTGTTTTTTTCAGAAATCTAAACACTCAAATTAAAGCCCACCTACCATACTACGTATAATTCGTAATTTTACGGTTTATTCGTAGGAAAACTAATATTTATTTTTTACCTTGCTTTCATGGAACAATTAACCAATAACGAAGAGCAGGTAATGGCCATCATCTGGCAATTGGAAAAGGCACTCATACGGGAGGTTCTTAAACGCTTTCCTGAACCGAAACCACCCTACACCACATTGGCCTCAGTCATCAAACAACTGGAGAAAAAGGGTTTCCTGGATCACATTACCTATGGGAATACCCATCAGTATTACCCTTTGATCAGCAAAAAGATTTACCGCCACAAAAGTTTTAACCAAATGGTTAAAAACTATTTTGATGGTTCTGCGCAAAATGTCTTGTCCTTTATGGTGAAGGAAAAGAAACTTTCCGATCAGGAATTTGAAGAACTGGAAAAAATGGTTGAGAATTTTAAAAATGAGAAAAAATCATGAACCAGGTATTGAACTATTTGTGGGAAGCCAGCTTTTGCCTGGGCATTCTATGGATTTTTTATAGGCTGCTATTGGATGGAAATACATTTTTCTCCTGGAACCGGGCATTTCTGTTGCTGGCCCTGTTGGCCTCCCTGATCTTTCCAGGAATTCAGTTTCCAGCTCAGGTGGGCAGTAGTCAGCTGGCGGCAAGTTACGGCTTTCAATTTCCATTATTGGAAATTACTGCTCAGAAAGCCACGCCGGGAGCAGAGGAGTGGATATCCTTGACAAAGTTGCTTTTTGGCCTTTACCTTACCGGGCTTTTCTTTTTTCTCCTTCGCCTGATTTGGGGACTGACTGCCTTGAACAGACAAATCAGCATGGCCAGACACTCCTCCTGGGGCGATTTTATCTTGTTGGAACACCCAAATTTTGAACCTGCTTCATTCTTTCGGTACATCTTCCTACCTGCCAAACCGGATCGTGTAGTGGACCGGGACTGGATCCTGGCCCATGAAGCTGCGCATGGCAGGCATCAGCACAGCTGGGATATACTCCTGCTTCAGTTGGTGAAAACCCTTCTCTGGTTCAATCCTTTTGTCTGGCTTTTGGAAAAGTCATTGCGGGAAATCCATGAATACCAGGTAGACGAAAAAATCATTGCCCAACATCCTAAAAAATCCTATGCCCAATTGCTCTTAAAATTACTCAGGCCTACACAAGCCAGTGCACTCGTTCATAATTTCAATCAATTTCAAATTAAAAAAAGAATCAAGATGATGAATCAACCAAAAACCCGATCCCTTGCCAGAAGCAGGTATGCTTTATCCATTCCCCTGTTTGGGCTACTATTTGTCCTGTTTGCCTGCGAATACCAGGATGAGATGATGGATCAAAACGACAAAAGCGACAACAAAATCACGGAAAGGCTGATGCAGGGAGAAGTATTCGATGTGGTAGAGGATATGCCGGTACCTAACGGTGGCCTGGAAGGCTGGAACCAATACCTGATGGACAACCTGACCTATCCGGAAGCCGCCAGAGAGGAAGGTGTGGAGGGTACCGTTTATGCCAGCTTTGTGGTCAATAAGAACGGAGCCATCCAGGATGTAGAATTGCTCAGAGGGGTAGATGACAGGCTGGACCAGGCTGCCCTTAAAGTGATCCGTGATTCGCCCGCCTGGGAGCCCGGTAAGCAGAAAGGACAAGAAGTAAATGTCAAAATGAAGTTGCCTATCAGGTTTAAGACCAACTAAAAACAATCATTGTTTATTGTAAATAGCTCCCTGGCCGGTAGAATCTTCTATTCTATCGGTCAGGGATTGTTTCAATCCTAAGTCATTAATTTAAAAAAAATGGCTTTAAAAAAACAATTCTCCACTTTTCCTGATTTTTACAAGCAACTATTCGAATTACCTGCACGGTTTAATTTTCTTTTTTTATATTATTTACCAGAAATTTACGTTAAATTTCCTCACATGGTTGGGCTTTAAAACAACCTTCCTGTTAATCCTATTGGTTTGAAAGATTGAAATTTCTCAGGATTTTTTTTACATGAACGAAGCAGCTTTAGGTAACATCGATGAGGGAAAAAGATTGGAAGTGGTACAATCCTATGACATCCTGGATACACTTCCGGAGCAGGAATGGGATACCATTACAGAATTGGCCGTACAGGTCAGTGGAGCAAAAGTTTCCTTCGTAACATTTTTCGGAGATAATAGGGTTTTCGTTAAATCTGCCTTTGGATTAAGTCGGGAGGAAATACCCGGGCTACACCTTCCTTCCCTTTTGTCCCTGAAAAAACACGGTACCCCTGTGAATATTCCGGATATACAGGCCGATACCAAAAACAAATCGCTACCAGAAACAAGCTTCCGCTTTTTTGCAGCCTTCCCGCTCTTTTCGCCAAATGGCTTCCTTTTGGGAGCTCTCTGTGTATTGGACCAAAATCCAGCCCATCTCCAGAAGGGGCAATTGCGCTCCCTGAAGCTATTGGCCAAACAGATCATTTCTTTACTGGAGGGAAGGAAGAAGCAAAAGGTCATCCAGCAGAGCTATCGCCTCCAAAGGGAAATGGAACTACAGCGGTCTCAGGAACGACTCAACAATGAAGCCTTGATCAATACCACCAGCGATGATATCTGGAGCATTGATAAAAATTACCGCTTTATTACCTTCAATGAAGCTTTTTCACTTAAAATGAAGGACCTGATCGGGGAGACGTTGCGGCCGGGAATGATGGCGCTTTATCCCGAAAAAATTCCTGCGGATATGCACCGAAAATTTAAGAATTTTTTCGAGCGGGCCCTTTCCGGTGAGTCCTTTGTGGAAGAATACTGCCGACCGGAAAAAATGAAAAGTGGTTTATTGGTTTGGATAGAATTGAGCGGACACCCCATCATACAAGATGGAAAAATCACAGGGGCAGCTTTTTTTGCCAAAACCATTACCGAAAGAAAAAAGGCGGAAATCAAATTGCGGGAATCGGAGGCCAACTACCGAAAGCTTTTTGACCATAGCCCCTTGCCCAAATTATTACTGGAGCTGGACAGCCTGGAGATTTTGGAAATCAACCGGTCTGCCTTGGACAAATTCGGATACCAAAAAGAAGAAATGATCGGTAACAAGTTGGGTGTCCTGATGCAGGAAGAAGCCATAGGCTTTTTTTATGATTCCATTCAGCAGCTCACAGGATCAAACAAGGAGGTCAAATTAGACAACATTGTACAAAAGAAAAAGAATGGTGAACTGATTCAGGGAGACCTTATGGTCCATCAATTGGTATTTGACGATAAAAATTGCCTACTGGCCATCTTAAACGACCGCACGGAAGAGTTGAAATCCCTATCGGTCAAATCGCAAATGGCCAGTATTATGGAAAACAGCCTGAATGAAATATATATTTTTGATTCTAGAAACCTGTATTTCTGTTATGCCAACAGGGGAGCCCTCCTGAATATGGGCTATAGCCTGGCAGAACTTAAAAAGCTGACGCCCTATCTTATCAAGCCGGAATTTGATGAGCAACGGTTCCGGTCATTCCTGGCCCCCCTGCTTACGGAAGAAAAGGAAAAGTTGACTTTTGTAACGGTACACGAACGCAAAAACGGTACCCGCTACCCGGTTGAAGTGCACCTGCAGAAAATGAAGTATGAAGGACAACCCGCATTTGTGGCGATCATCATAGACATTACTGCAGCCAAAAAAGCAGAACAAAAACTTCAGGATTTGAATCAACTTTTGGAAAAAAGTAACCGGGAACTGGAACAGTTTGCTTCCATCACCGCTCATGACTTGCAGGAACCGCTCCGGATGGTTTCTGCCTTTACCTCACTACTCAAAAGAAAATATGGCCATCTGCTGGATAACAAAGCCCAACAATACATCCATTTTGCCATGGATGGCTCTATCCGGATGCAGCGGATGATCGAAGATATCCTGGACTATTCCCGGGCCGGAATGGGAACAAAGAAAATGAAATCTTTTCAATCAGCAGCAATCTTGCAAAATGTTGTCAATGACCTGCAAAAGCGCATAGAACAAGCGGGTGCCAATGTTAAGCTTCCTGATCAGGATGTACTGATCCATGGCCATGTGAATGATATCTACCGCCTGTTTTTAAATTTAATCAACAATGCCCTGAAGTTTGTTCCAGAGGATAGAATTCCGGAGGTGCAAATAAAATTCCGGCAGGATGCCAGGTTTTATCATTTCACTGTGGAAGACAATGGCATCGGTATTGCACCGGAACACCTGCAAATATTGTTTCATCCCTTCAAAAGACTGCATAGCAAAAAGTCCTATGAAGGAACAGGTTTGGGCCTGGCTACCTGTAAAAAAATCGTGAACCAATACGGTGGGGCCATATGGGTAACCTCCCAGCCAGGGGAAGGAAGCCAGTTTCATTTTACTTTACCTAAATCACCAACCGAATAGGTTTTCCATCGGCTGAACAGATCCCTGGAAAGTACAATACGACTGTAGGAAAGCAAAAAAGTAGACCCAAAAAAACCCTGCCTCCGTCAGAAAGCAAGGTCTATGCAGATAATTGATCTTAAATTAAAAACCGAAGCCTAAATAAACCTGGACAACTGCATTTTTTGAATTGTCTGTCAGGTTTCCGGCAAGGCCGTCTTTACCGATATTTCTCAAGCCATAATTGTAGCGGGCACCTACATTAACGGCATTGATATCAAAGCCTACGCCTACTACCAATCCATAATCAATTTTGTTGAAGTCATCGGTCTCCAGTTCCCTGACCGGAGTAGGGCTTGTCTCTGAAGTTTTCCAGTCTTTCACATTTGCTGATAACAAATAGGATAAGTAGGGGCCTGCATGAACGTTCAAAGGCCCTAAATTTACCGCTAATGCTACAGGTACCTGTATGTAATTCAGGTTAAACCGGATTTCGCCTTCCTGGATTCCAAACACATTTTCAAAATCTGATCCACCATAGGATACTTTTGAACCCGTATTGGAGTACAGCACCTCAGGTTGAACCGCCAGAAAACTGTTGATGGGAATTTTACTGAATAAACCAAAGTGAATGCCCATTTTCATGCTTTCACTTTCTACGTTAGGCTGATCCAGGTACAACTGGGACAAATTCAGCCCCCCCTTAATGCCAATCTTTGGACCTGGATTATTAGACTGTGCCAGCGCAAGACTGATGCCTGCAAACAGGGTAAGCAGGATCATTAACGCTCCGGAAAATATTTGTGTACGATAGGGCTTTTTCATTTTTCTAGGAAGTATGATATTTATATAATTTAGTATCATCACAAAGATAAATATATATTGAGTCTATATATTACAATATTATGTGTTTTTATTTCAAATTTGACACTTTAAATAATGATCAATCCTGGATAACTAACATGGCATAACTATTGTGCCCAATTTGTTTAAATGTAGCTGTTTCATACCATTTTAAATTTTACTCCATGCAATTGATAACCGAAAAACTAATTCAGGACCTATTGTCCATAGAGCAGGCATCCTGCCTTTCGCTTTACATGCCTACCTACCGAAACCACCCGGATAACCGACAAGACCCCATTCGATTTAAAAACTTATTGAAAGAAATGGAGCAATCCCTGCTGCAGAAATACAGTTCAGATGAAACCAAATCCTTTCTGGCTCCCCTGGAGGAAATAGCCGAAAACCTTGACTTTTGGAACCATAGTTTGGATGGCTTGGCTGTATTCTCCGCCAAAGGACTGCTGGAGCTGGTAAAATTACCTGTAACTGTGGATGAATTGGCCATTGCGGCAGATAGCTTCCACACCAAACCTCTTCGTAAATATTTGCAATCCACAGACCGATATCACCTGTTGGGTTTAAGCAGGCATGAATTCGCTTTGTTTGAGGGAAACAGGCATTCTTTGGATGAAATAGAACTATCCACCGACATTCCAAAAACCATAGAAGATGCCCTGGGTGAAGAATTAACAGATGAGCACCTTACCGTAGCCGCTTATGGTGGAGCTGGGGGAGAAAGCAATGCCATGCACCATGGACATGGGGGAAAGAAAGACCAGGTAGACCTGGATGCAGAACGGTTTTTCCGTGTCGTGGCTAAATTGGTAGAGGAACATTATTCCAAACCCTCAGGCCTTCCATTGATATTGGCAGCATTGCCCGAACACCACCATCTCTTTCAAAAAGTGAATAAAAATGGGGCATTATTATCAGACGGCATCCAGGTTAATCCATCCTCAATAGGTAAGGAAAAACTGGCTGAAATGGCCTGGAAGGTAATGGAACCGGCCTACCTAAAAAACCTGGAAAACCAGGCAGGTCAATTTTGTCAGGCCAAGGCATCCGGAAAAGGAACTGACAATTACAAGGAACTGGCAGTGGCCGCCGTAGAAGGAAGAATTGGAACTTTACTTGTAGAAGCTGACCGGATCATTGCGGCGCGAATCACCAATTTAGTTACCGGCAATACGCAGAAAAAAGACATGGACAATCCCAGGGTAGATGACCTCCTGGATGATATGGGTGAATTGGTGATGAAAATGGGTGGAAAGGTAGTGGTCATGCCCCCAGAATATATGCCTACCGATACTGGGCTGGCCGGGATCTACAGGTATTGAGCTGCGCCTGATTAAAATCGGTTAATGGAGAGTTTGCAGAAATGGGGAGAGTAGGCTGGGTCGGTATCATTTGATCAGGGGGAGAAATCCCGCCGGAAATGCCATACCCTCCAATCTGTACGACTCCAAACACTTCCTCCACAGTGGAAAGCTGTGGGGGTTTTTCGTTCATTACAAATTCATTGTTTTGGGACTATCCAGCAAACTTCACCTTATAATCCAGGGGAGACATGTCCGTATACTTTTTAAAGACCTCCCGAAAAGCTTTTGGGTCATTGTAGCCCACATCAAACATGATTTCACTCACTGTTTTCCGGCCTGTTTCCAATTGCTTTTTAGCTGCTTCTATTTTGATGCGTTGCATGTATTCCACGATGGTATTGGTAGTTGATTGCTTAAACCTTCTTTCCAGGGTCCTTCTGCCCAGACCAAACCTTTCTGCTAATTCCTCAACCGTAATTTTTTGGTCATAGTGTTTTTCCAGGTATTCCTGTGCTGCCAGGATTACTTTGTCCTCGTGAGCTTTTTGGCCTTTAAAAATACTGAAAGGCAGTTGACTGTTTTTTTCTATGTCCAATAAAAAATACTTGGAAGCCAATACGGCCATTTCCCTGCTGGAATATTTTTCTACCAGGTAGAGCAGCAGGCTCCAGTAAGCGTTGGCTCCGCCGCTGGAATAAAGTCCATTCTGTTCACTGATCACCCGGTCATCTACCAACTTCACTTCCGGAAACATCGTCCTGAAGGTTTGGGCGTGCATCCAATGCGTGGAACAGGTCTTTCCCTTCAGAAGTCCGGTAGCCGCCAGAATAAAAGCACCTATACACAAACTGGCCACTTCCGCTCCCCTTTGGTATTGTTCGGTGATCCAGTGGATCATGCCCTTGTTCTTTTCTATGGCCTGTTTGATATCTCCACTGATGGCCGGAATGATAATCAAATCCGATTGCTCCACCTCCTGCATCAAACGATCTGGCCGGATGACCATCAGGCCATTGTTGAGCCTTATTTCTGGTTCAACTCCTACCAGATGAACTTTAAAAAAGGCCTCCTGCCCTGCAGCAATCAAAAAGCCGTTGATCGCTGTAAACATGTACTGGGGATCTACTATGGCAGCAGGTACAGCCGTTTCCGGGACAAGGATATGCACATTTTTCATGGCCTAAAGATACGGTATAATCCTGTCGTATTCAACCCGTTACTTTGTCGGATTTGCACAGCGGATCATCAGTTAATTTGCATTATGTTTGTAGTAATCAATGCTGAAATTAGAAGACCTCACCATAATCCTATCATTATGAAACCCATGATTTTTGTGAACTTGCCAGTAAAAAATCTTCCGGCGGCAATGGAATTTTATGCCGCGATAGGTTTTACCAATAACGCTCAATTTACGGATGAAACTGCGGCTTGCATGGTTTACTCCGAAACCATTATGGTCATGCTTTTGACCCATGATAAGTTTTCTACCTTCACCTCCAAATCGATTGCGGATACCAGGTCTCAGGTACAGGTATTGAATGCCCTCGCATTGGAAAGTAAGGAAAAAGTGGATCAAGTGACCGAAAAAGCTCTTAAGGCCGGCGGTAAACCTGAAAAACCGGTTTCAGATTATGGTTTCATGTACAGCACATCCATCAATGACCTGGATGGTCACATATGGGAATTTTTCTGGATGGATCCACAGCATGTACATGAAGAAGAAAAGCAAACCAATTCCCCACAATAAAATTTAAAACCAATGAAAACGATAAACCCATACCTTGGATTTGATGGAAATTGCCGGGAAGCCATGGCTTTCTATCAAACCTGTTTCGGGGGAGAACTCCAATTCCAGACCTTTGAGGAATCCCCCATGGAATGCCCAAGCGGTAAGGAAGGACAAATCCTGCATTCCAGCCTGACAGGAGACAATTTCCTCTTTATGGCCACGGATATGACACCACCGGATGGCTTTAAATCAGGAAGTGAAATATCCCTTGCCATTAGTTTTGATACGGAGTCCGAAATTCGGAAAGTATACGTCCTTCTCAGTCAACAGGGAAAATTCATAGATGATTTAAAAGACTCTTTTTGGGGTTCTATCTTCGGCGTAGTTCAAGATAAGTTTGGAAAGATATGGATGCTGGACCATGAAAAAAAGCCATAAACAGCAAAACCCCATCCACCTAAACGAACCTAACATGACCCAACAGAAAAAACCCATCGTACCCTGCTTGTGGTTCGATCAGGAAGCAGAAGAAGCGGTAAGCTTTTATTCAGAAATATTTGGAAATGGCACCATTCATCACGTATCCAGGTATAAGGAAGAAGGCGCTGAACACCATAAAAACCCTCCAGGAAGTGCCATGGCGGTCAGCTTTTCCTTGCATGGACAGGAATTTCTTGCCCTCAATGGGGGTCCCATGTATCGTCACAGTCCGGGCATTTCCTTTTACGTCACTTGCGAGACCCTGGAGGAAGCCGATAAGGTATGGAAAGCTTTGGCAGAAGGGGGCAATGTTCTGATGCCCTATGACCAATACCCATGGAGTGAAAAATACGGCTGGTTGAATGATCGGTATGGTGTTTCCTGGCAGATTTCTCTGGGAAAGCTTTCTGATGTGAAACAAAAATTCGTCCCCTCCCTGATGTTTGTCGGTTCAAAATTTGGGAAAGTAGGGGATGCCATAGATTTTTACCTGGGTATTTTCAAACCCTCCTCCCTGGAAGGAATATCCCGGTATACGGAGCAGGATCCAGATGAAACGGGGAAAGTCAAACACGCACAGTTTTACCTGCAAGGCAATACCTTTATGATGATGGAGAGTTCCCTTGCTCACCGGTTTGACATCAGCCCTGCGGTTTCCTTTATCATTACCTGTGACAAGCAGGAGGAAATTGATTACTACTGGGATAAATTGACTCAGGGAGAAGGTAATGCCGTACAATGCGGATGGCTCTATGACCAGTTTGGCATATCCTGGCAGGTAGTGCCGAGAATGCTAACAGAAGGCATGAAAGATCCTGAAAAGGCCCGGAAACTGACTGCTGCCTTTATGCCCATGAAAAAACTGGATATTGGGGTTTTGGAAAAGGCCCTTGAATCCTAACCGGTTCGGTTTAACCATCCTGAATAGTGATATAAACAGGATCGATTATTTCATCAAAAAAATATTGACCATGGAAACGAAACAAAAAGCTTTCCTCAAAAAATTAAACCAGGCCTTTGCAAATAGTGAAGTGGAATTTATACTGGATGCGGTTTCAGACAAAATTGAATGGAGCATTGTGGGGGACAAAATCATCAGAGGAAAGGAACAATTTGCCAAAAGCCTTCAGGAAATGGCTTCACCCCAACCTATGAAATTAGAAATCCGGCATATTGTCACACATGGAAAGGAAGCCGTAGTAGAGGGCTCCATGATTACTCCGGAGGGGAAAAATTACTCCTTTTGTGATATTTATACCTTTAACAGCTCTAAAGATGCCAAAATCAAAACGATGAAAAGCTATGTTTTTGAAATCGGATAACTCAAACACAACGCTTTAAACCCTCCTCCAAATCCGTTGCCTTTAAACCATAGGCCTTTTCGATTTTCCCGGAATCAAAACGATAATCTTGATCCAACTGATAGCGGAGCTCTTTGATTTCTTTCAGCAGGGGAATGAAAAGGGCCAAAATGCTTACCATAAAGCCCGGCAAAACCTGTACTTTGGGAGGCATGTCCAGTTCTTTGGATAAAATGTTCACACATTCCTGAGCAGAAGGATACCGGTCAGAGGTGGGAAGGTGCCACACCTGGTTCCAGGCATCCTGCTGTTGGGCCAGAAAAGCAGTGGCAAAAGCCGCATCCGGAATAAAGGTAAAGGAATGTTTTTTATCCTTGTCATAGAGCCACTGGGCCGTTTTTCCGGCTTTCATTCGTTTGACCACCGACTCATGGAGAAAACTGAGGCGGGCGTCCGGACCATAAAAATCTGCTGCACGCACAATCATCGCCTGGAGTGTTCCGGCCGCTACTTCATTCAGAATCATTTGAGCAATGTCCGCCCGCACCTTACCTTTTTTACTTTTGGGATTTACGGGTGTATCTTCCGTAAGGTGCCCTATGTAATTGGGGTCATAGCAATATATGTTGTCAAAAAACACCAATTTTGCCTCGAATTTTTGGCAGGCATTGATCGTATTTTGCATGATTACCGGCCATTGCTCCTGCCATAAGCGTGATTTGTAAGTAATTCCTGCCACCAGGTAAACCGTATCCGAACCTTTCACGACAGCCTCGACTTGAGCAGGTACCAGTAAATCAGCCTCCATTAAGGCTTCATCCCCATGTATAGATGTTGGGTTTCTACTGACCAGGCGTATGGCACCGGTATACTTTCTCAAGTCTCTCGCCAGTTGGGTTCCTATATTGCCTGTGGATCCAAGAATGGTATGTAACATGGGGAAGACAATTAATTTTTTCAATTTAATAAAAATGCATTTAATGTTTGGCCAGTTGGAGAGTTTTTTCTTTTACAAAATCAACCACCAATGGCACCACTCCCCTGGAGCGCAAATTATGCCCCAGATCTTGGGTGTTATGCAAAGCAGCCCCTTTCCAGTGTCTCCAGAGCTCCGATACATTTTGATTAGGGGTTTGTAGGTCCTCCTTGTCATGAGTCATCAGTCCCGGGACCAAAAGTTTATCCACCAAAACCGGCAGCTGTTTACTGTCCAAGTGCTCTTCGGCATATTTTTGAAATTCATGCTTGATGCAGGATACCGTATTTGCTTTAAGATTGAGCCTCTCCATGTTAAAGTCCATGGCTTCACTTGCCCTGGCCAGTGAAGCCATGGCCACCAATTTCCCTATCGGAGTAAGTTGATAATTGGACAGGGCATATATCAAAGAAAAACTACCGATGGATTGGAGAATAATTACACTTCTTCCAAAATCGAATTTCCCCGACTCCCATCTCCGGAGGTCCATTCCCAATTTTCATGAAGCCTTTTCTTCATGACCCTCCGGCTAATTGGCCAGAGCCTGTATTCAATTGGCTATTCGGCAGGGACTGGCACTTCCAAATCTTCCACAATTGCTCCTGTGTCTACCACCCGGATCCTGCGGATTAGTGGAATACACAACAAGCTAAGAACGATGGCCGCATATCCGATCATTTCAAAATTGTAGAGTTTGCCATCTGCCCCTTCTACGAGTACCATGCCCCCAACAAAAGAGGCCAACCCGGCACTCAATTGCTGTACTGCTGAATTGAAACTCAGAAAGCTTCCCCTGTTCTCTGGTTTTGCGGTACCGGTAATCAAAGCTGCTGCCGGCACCATGCGGCCATTGGAGGTCACAAAAAACATCGTAGAGACGATCAAGGCATAGTAAACAGGGGTTTCTCCCAGGTGGGTAATGATGGCTATCGGAATCACGTTCAAGCTCATAAAAATGGTGAACACCCTGATCTTTCCGTATTTATCCGTCATTCTGCCCACCCATGGGGAGGTAAAGACGGTGAAAAATCCCCCTGCCATATAAATAAAGGTGAGTTGAAGCTCCGTAAACCCAACATTGGACACCATAAAAGGGCTCAAAAAAGGAATGATCATAAACTGACCCAGCATCATCATGACCGTTAAGCCAATTGCCCTCATTTGGTTGGCGTTGCCGGTAACGCGGCGAATTACCTGCAATGGACTTGGTTTCAGGCGGCCGGTAACCAGGTGGCTGGTAATAGAAGGCACAAATTTATAAATCAAAATCAGAATAATGACTGCCAAAATGGCCAGAAAAAGGAAGGGTGCATGCCAGTTGGAAATACTGGCAATATAAAGCCCGAAGGGCACACCAACCACTGAGGCTACGGAAAAAGCAGCCATCACCATGCCCATGGCCCTTCCCCTTCTTTTGTCCGGAATGGCATCTCCCACAATGGCAAAAATCAGGGCGGAAGTCAGCCCCCCAAATAATCCTGACAAGATCCGGGCCGTTAATAGGAAAGCGTAGTTGGGTGACAGGGCACAGGCGATGGTTCCCAGCAAAAAACCCAGGAACACCCACATCAGGATGGTTCGCCGATCATATTTATCCAGAATAAAAGCCCCTACAAAACTGCTTACTCCGGCACTAAAAGTATATGAAGACACCAGAAGACCAAACTCCTGGGGGCTGATGCTAAAAATCCGCATCAGTTGTGGACCCAATGGCATCAATATCATAAAATCTACGATATGCGTAAAATTGACCGCAGCCAATGTCCAGAGTAAAAGTTTTTCTTTATTCATTCCGCCAAAACGTGTCCAGTAAAAACCTTCATACTATACTGAAAGTTTTTAAAAATGAAGATTATTCTGAATCTTAATATTTTTACAATACCTGGAGATATTTTATTTGGATTGAGGTCATGCCATTTGATAATGAGTTATCAAAAAGGTTCGCAGAAATCACCCCATCTGAAATAGGTATAAACTTGATTTAATCTTCAAAAAGTATCCTTGTATAGGGTTTCATCTTTATTAAGTTAATTTAATGAAAAGCCAAAGCTCTTTACTTCTCCACCACCCTCACATCCATTCGTTGAATAAAGGCTTCCTTCTGAGGATTCAGGGTAAAGAATATACGAATGTCTTTATGCGTTCCCTCAAGCAAAAAGCTTCCCCTTAATTGGTTCAAGGGATCCAGTTCCCCAACAGAAAGTATGGAACCAGCTTCATCAAAAACCTGATTTACAGCCTTTTTTCTCCTCTCATATGGAATATCCTGAAAGAAATTATCGGCAAAAATTCCCGGATCCTCCACCTTCCATTCCGGAAGCAATTGTAAGATCTCGGATTTTCGCTGACTTAAAATGTCTGATGGAGGGATTACCCTTTGTTGAAGGTTTCCAGCGGCCACCAGGGTATCCAATGCTCGGGCATTCACTGCCGAAGGAGCTCCGTAAGTATTGTTGCTGAAGGAAAAAACCCCAATCCCATAATCTGGATAAATGCGCCATTCACTGCCAAAACCCGGTAAGCCTCCACTATGTGAAATACGAACAATTCCCCTGCAATCCTTTCGCCAGCTTAATCCATACCCATAAGCGACGACATTCGGGCAACTTTCACCAGTTGAGGATTTGTCCTGAGAATTTAAGTTAATAAATTGCCAGGGCTGGTGCATTTCCCTGATGGAACTTCTCCGAACAGGACCTGCTTCGTCCTCATCTCTCGGTGGCCAGGCGGACAAATGAAAGGCTACATATTTGCTGAAATCGGCAATGGAAGACCACATCCCACCCATTGCCCCATAAGCCCCATCGTGCATTAGTGGCACTCCTTCCCATTCTCCATCCTGCCAAAAGTATCCCAATGCCAGTTGTTCGGCTGGTATATCTGAATATTCATATTGGGTATCGTGCATGCCTAAAGGATCCAGTATGTTTTCCTTAACGTACGCTTGGTAAGGTTGACCACTTATATTGCCAATGACTTTACCCAATAGTGCATAACCTAAATTACTGTATTCAAAACTTACACCGGGCACATTTGAAAAAATTAATAGAGCTGCCAATAAGGACAAATTTTTCATGGTGGGTATGTTAGGGTATGGTAAGATACTTCAATTCTCATTTTTCTCCAATAAGCTTTTCACATGAAAGTCTAATAATGCTCCTGTTAATCTTATTTTACTTACCTTTGCATCTTTTAAGGATATCGGTAACAGAGCAATATTCTTAATACAACAAAACTAAGAATATAATGACATTCGAAGATCTTAAAATAATTCCCCCTTTATTAAAAGCACTGGAAGAGAAAAATTACAAGGAGCCAACGGCCATTCAGCAAAAGGCCATTCCGGTAGTTTTGAATAAACGGGATATTTTGGGCAGTGCCCAGACGGGCACAGGCAAAACCGCTGCTTTTGCCTTACCCATCATTCAGCTTT
Source organism: Cyclobacterium sp. SYSU L10401 (assembly GCF_010993705.1). Lineage (GTDB taxonomy): Bacteria > Bacteroidota > Bacteroidia > Cytophagales > Cyclobacteriaceae > Cyclobacterium. Next base: position 140,242 of record NZ_WOFO01000006.1, read on the forward strand.
TACATGAATCCGGCACAAAGGAAAAAGGCAAGGTATCCATCAAATCCCTGATCGTGACGCCTACCCGTGAACTGGCCATTCAAATAGATGAAAACATTGATTTCTATGCCAAACATACCAAGCTACGGCATGCGGTCATTTTTGGTGGCGTGAAACAGGGCTCACAAGTCAATGAACTCAACAGAGGGGTAGATATTTTGGTGGCCACGCCGGGTAGATTACTGGACCTGATCAATCAGGGCTATATCAAACTGGATCAGGTCAAAATATTTGTTCTGGATGAAGCTGATCGGATGTTGGATATGGGGTTTATCAATGACATCAAAAAGCTGCTGAAGCTTCTTCCTGTCAAAAGGCAGTCCCTCTTCTTCTCTGCCACCATGCCGGACACTATCGTGGAGCTATCCTCAAAAATCCTGACTGATCCAGTTAAAATTGAGGTCAGCCCGGTCTCCTCGGCAGCGGAAACTTTGCAGCAAAACGTTTATTATACGAACAAATCTACCAAAAAGGACCTGTTGCTGCATATTTTAAAAAACAGGAAAATGGACCAGGTACTGCTTTTTTCAAGGACCAAACATGGGGCGGATAAGATCACCAAAAACCTGAAAGGAGAAAACATCAGTGCTGCCGCCATCCACGGCAATAAGGCCCAAAACCACAGACAAAAAGTCCTGGGTCAGTTCAAAGACGGTACCATCCGTGTCTTGGTGGCTACCGATATTGCTGCAAGAGGCATCGATATCGACAAGTTGCAGTATGTGATCAATTATGATATCCCGGAGGATCCTGAGACCTATGTGCACCGGATCGGTAGATCGGGAAGGGCAGGGGAATCAGGAACAGCCATTTCACTATGTGAGCCGGAAGAAAATGCCTACCTCAGGGACATTGAGAAATTGATTCGCCAGAAGATTGATGAGGTAAGAGACAATCCCTTTCCCCAAACGGAGTCGCCCATGACGGCACAGGAGAAAAAAGAATTCAACAAGGAAAAGCAACGAAAAAAACAGGCCTTCTTTGCCAACCGCAAGAAATCACGGTAATACAAACACGTTATAAAATTTCACAAATAGGCAATAAACTGCTCGCCTCTTCTCAAGACCCGGATTTCCTGGGCCTTGCGAATGCGGTTCCTTTGTTCTTCGGTGGGACAGGAAAGCAGCTCAAGGTTTACCTCCCAGACCTCATTTCTCCAGGAACTGATCAATTTTGATAAAAGCCATTCGTCCAGTCTACCCATCAACACATCAATGGCAGCCATACTCCAGGAAGAGGGGTTGATGATGCTATCCTGTACGGCATCTATGGTATCGGCGATGATTTCGTTCACCAATTCATGGTCCGTTCTCAGGGAATGCTTATCCGGCTCGGATAGCTGATTCCAACTTTCCACCAGACAATCATACAAGGCCAGGGGCAAATCATAATTGATGTGTGCATTTACACCCAATAAAAGATGCTGGGTGACGTTGATCTCCGGATTCAAACTGGCGTCATGTACCTGCCTCCAGACGGCAGGAGAAACCTTGGGATTCTCCTCATAATGCGCCAGGGCTTCAAAATAATATTCGGAAAACCGGAGTAGCAAACGCCCAACCCAGTCTGCATTGAGAAATTGCTCCTTCGTCAGGGCAGTATACATGTTGTGGCTCATCATGCTGTAACATCCCAAAAAGACGTGTCTTTGATCACCGGTGTTTTTCCAGTTTTCTACCCTGTCCTGCATGTTTACCAATAAAGCTTGTACGTCCTGCATGTTAACATTGATGAATAAGTTGATTAAATCAAATTTTAATAATTCCTATAAATACCCAAATAATAAAGCCACTTTGCTACCCACTAATTCCTATACCCCTTTCTGAGAAAACCGGCCACCCTCCAATTTAAAAATGAAAAGGTAAAAAGCCTGCACAAATAAAAAAAGTGTCCTTGGTTTTGCAGAAAGGTTCAAAATCCTTCTCCATTTATACAACCTGCACTTAATGGCCAAAAAATTGAGAGGGCTCCCCATCAAAGCTGAATTGCCCATTTTCCAATACCAGAATTCTTTCCGCCATGCGCCTGATTTCTGAAGCATCATGGCTGACCAAAAGGGTAGTGAGGGCATAGTCTTTATGAAATTGCACGATGTATTCCTGCAGCCTGCCCCGCATTTTCATATCCAAAGCGGAGAGCGGCTCGTCCAATAAAAGGATACCTGGCTTCCTGACCATGGCCCTGGCCAGTGCCACCCTTTGTTTTTGGCCACCAGATAAAACCATGGGTTTCTTCGCCTCCAATTTTTCCAGGCCCACCCTTTCCAGCATTTCTGAAACTATTCCGGGATCCTGACCCTTTTCCAGCGCAAACTCCAGGTTTTCCCTGACCGTCATGTTGGGAAAAAGGGAATATTCCTGGAACACCATGCCCATATTTCTTTTTTGAGGCTTAAGGTTTACCCCCTGTTCCCTGTCAAACCAGGATTCACCGGAAACACGCAAGGTTCCGGCATCGGGCTTCATCAATCCGGAAATCATCCGCAATACGCTTGATTTACCCGCACCGGAAGGCCCGTAAAGTCCCACTAGCTCCCCTTCATTGATTTGACAGGACACGGTGAGCTTCATCCTGCCCTCCGGTCCAAAAAGCGATTTTTCCAGATCCAGTTCAATCATAACCCAATACCCTGTTTTTATCGTGATTGACCCAGTAAGTGATCAACAATACCATAAAGGAAAACCCAATCAGCAATAGACTGTATGTATTGGCCTGCCCATAGTTCATGGCTTCTACCTCATTGTAAATGGCTACGGAAATTACCCTAGTTTCCTCAGGAATATTCCCGCCCACCATCAACACGACCCCAAACTCCCCAACGGTATGGGCAAAAGAAAGCACGCCAGCAGATAGCAAGGAGTTTTTCATATTGGGTAGCAATACCCTGCTAAGGGTAAGCCACCTACCTTTACCCAGCGTCTGAGCTGTATCCAACCAGGCCTTGGGAATGGAAGTAAAGCCGGAACGCAACGGCTGTACCATAAAGGGCATGCTGTAGATAACCGAAGCCACTACCAGTCCGGGAAAGGTAAACACCAGGCGCAGGTCAAAAAAATCATCCAGAAAGGCTCCTACGGCATTTTCCGGACTAAAGGCGAGCAGCAGGTAAAAGCCCAATACCGTGGGTGGTAATACCAGGGGTAGGCTCACAATCGCCTCCACCGCATATTTGATCCGGTATTTGCTGTATGCCAGCCAGTAGGCCAGGGGAATACCCAGCAAAAATAGGATCAGGCTGGTAAACAGTGCCAATTTAAATGTCAAATAAAAGGGGCTAAAATCCATTAGTTTTCGGGTTGGTTAAATCCAAAACATTGGAAAATATTCCTGGCTGCGTCGGTTTTCAAAAAGGCCATAAAAGAAGCGGCTGCTTTGTTTTCAGCCCCAAAACTGGTAAGCACAGCTCCCTGATTCAGTGGTTGATGGCTCTCTTCAGGAATCAGGAAGTAGGATGTCTGGTATCGCTTCATGTTTGGTGCCATCGCCAAAGATAAAGCAATAATACCTGCATCTGCCGCCCCGGTACTTACAAATTGGGCCGCCTGCGAAATATTTTCCCCTAATACCAGACGGCTGGAAAGCTTTTCATATAAGTCATGATATTTCAAGGTTTCTACGGCTCGCTTGCCATAGGGGGCATGATCCGGATTGGCAATGGCTACTTTTTTGATTCCCGATTGCTTAAAAATACCCATACCTAAGGAACCTGCATCCATCTTTCTGCTCCAGATAACCAGCCTGCCCAGGCCATAAAGGTAAATTTCTGAACCTGTCAAACCTTTCCCGGCAAGCAGTTTCGGGTATTGATCATCTGCGGACATGAAAATATGGAATGGTGCCTGATTGGAAATTTGTTCGTACAATTTACCCGAAGATCCGTAAATCGGGCGGATTATCACCTGGTTTGTTTCGGAGAAAACGGTTATGATGGAATCCAGGGCAAATTTAAGGTCCGAGGCAGCAGCCACCAAAACCGGTTTTTCCTTTTGGGCCTGTGATGATATAGGTGGAACAAGTAGCGTAATCCATAAACTCAAAAAAAAGACAAGCAAAGAAGATTTCATAGGAAGCGGAAACAAAAACAGGAAAACCGATATATTTATAAATATATATCGGGTTTATGAAAATTCAAAAAATTAAGGCAGATGCCTAGCTTGGTACTCGAATGGTAAGGTTAGTACCACAGAAAAAAGCTTAGAGCATTTCCAAAATGGCTGCTTCTTCACCTGCCATTCTCTCCATCTTTTCTACCAATGCCCTGAACCGGGAAATAAGGATTTGGGCCTGCCGGGTAATTTCGGCACCCCCACCTTTCTCTCCCCCTTTTTTTAGAATTACATAGGGCTGGCTTCCCCGGCTGTTGAGGTCATTGACCATGTCCCAGGCTTTCTTATAGGACATGCCCATCTGCTGGGCGGCTTTGGAAAGTGATCCTTCTGACTGGATCAACGCAAGAAGTTGCAGCCTGCCCGGACCAAAAAATTTTTCCTGGTCCATGGTAATCCAGCACCTGATATGTAATTTTTTTTCCATAAGCTAAGTTTTTAAACAGGCTTTTAAAATGACAGAAAACTTATTCCGAACCAAAGTAAACCCGCATAAATCCGGAACCAATACAATATCGGAAACTAAAAGTACGATCCTTTTTACTATTTTTGAATGAATAGTTTGACTGTTTCCTCAATTAAGCCTGCCATTATTGTGGAAAGAGGAGTGGAGATATTAAAGCTTTATCCGATTCAAACCATTCATGGGAAAGATGGTGAAATGCCAAAAATGGGACTAAAAAAATCATTGAACCCTGAAATTATTATTACTGAAAGTTTTTCAAAGTGAGCGACTTATGGCAAAGAATAAGAAAATAACGATTGAAGGAGCAGAAATCACTGTCCTATCTCAGGAGGCCGACGACTATATTTCCCAGACGGACATGGCCAGAAGTGGGATGCAGAATGTGGTCGTCATTAAGTGGTTGAGCCTGAAAAGCACCATTGAATACCTTGGGGAATGGGAGTCACTCTACAACCCGGATTTTAATTATACCGAATTCGGTACAATTAAAAATGCAAATCAAATGGCTATCACACAAATAAAGTCCCTGTTGAAACATAAGGACCAGACGAAAAAATTGAATACTTAAATCCGAATACCGGGCAATTGTTGCATAAGCCCTCCACGGACTTTCTAGCTTTAAGAGGCTTTTTTATATAGAAGGTATTGTTTAGTTTGTAATTATTTTTAACTTTAAATATATTTTTTTTAGGGCATTTAAATAACTTCTGCTATGAACCTAATCCCATTCTCTTCGATGCTCCACCTTTTTTTGAAGGTCAATCGCTTTTTCCGACTCAAGTTAATTTTTGTTTTGGTTTTTTCCTTCGCCATTTCCTTTAAGGTAACAGCTCAAACAGAAGCTGAAAAATTTACAGCTAGGAATTTAGTTTATCTTGAAATTGGAGGAAATGCAGGTCAGTATGCATTCAATTATGGCAGTTTGATTTATCAAAAGAGAGCTTTTAAGGTAATTGGAAGTGTGGGTTTTTCCCTGTGGGTGGAACCTATAGAAGGTCCTACAATTTGGAATCCAGCGATACCTCTTGAAGTTTCTACCCTGTTTGGGGCGAAGAAACATCACCTGGAATTTGGGGTGGGAATTACCCCTTTTTTACAAGCGGGAGTAAATTCGTCTTGGGAGTCTGGGAATTTAGTCCAATCAAAGGGGGCTAGCCATCTGGGTGCCATTCTTCCAATTAGGGTAGGCTATAGGTATCAAAAGCCTGAAGGGGGATTCTTTTTTAGATTGGGGTACACACCATTTTTTGCCATGCCTAATAAGACCCGCGAATATTGGGCTTTTCAGCCGGTTTTTGCAGGCTTGGGTTTGGGAGTGAGTTTTTAAATCGCCATCAATCAAACTCGTTTGCATGCTTACGATTGAATGAGATGGAGGAAGATGGACTATCCATTCTCTAAAGTCTCTCCAGTCTCCCCTTCTCACATATCCATAGAAAAACTTTATTTGGTAATTGAAATATTCACCTAATTGAATGAAATGTCCTCCAAAATCAATTCTTACCAGCTCCTCGCTCCACCCCTTCCCGGTCCACGGAATCCTCCAGGTCTATCGCCTTCTTCGGGCAGATCAGACTTTTTGAAATTACCGATGATATAGGTAAAGGAAACCATGGCATATCGGGTCAACACATTGGAATACACATCGGTCACAGCTACATCCGAAACGGTCCTGGAAATGCTGTTGTTTTGCCTGAGCAGGTCAAAGACATATACCTTCAATTCTCCTTTGTTATTTTTCAGAAACCGGTAGCCCGCCTCGATGTTCCAAAGCCATACTGATTGGTCCAGACCCTCAGAAAGGCCCCGGTAAAGCATGTTGTTCACATTGTTGGCGATAAAGGTTTTGCCATCATTGGGGGAATAATAAAACCTCAGGTTGCTGTTTTGAATGAAATAATTTTGGTCAAGGTTGCTTTGAAGGCTGCTGTTCACGATGGTATAAGTGGCATTGGTGGAGAGGGTGAAATCCACATCCTTGCTGATATTACTGGCAAAGGTAATTCCTTGCCTGAAATCAATGTTTTCATTGATGTTGGTCTGCCCGTTTATAATACCTGGTGTCCTGCCATAACTGATGCCCGGATTGAAATTGACTTTTGTTTTCCACCTGGGAATACTGGTTCCATAATTGGCAAAAAGCCTGGTGCTCATTTGCCCATTTAAGTTGACCGGGCTGGTGATCTGTCCGCCTCTTCTGAGCAGTACTTCATTGTTGATCAGGGTATCCTGGGGGGCTACAAAGGTATTGGTGCCTATAAAGTTGCTGTTAAAATTGGCAAACAAAAACATAAAAAAGCTCCTGTTGGTCTCCATATCAAATTTGGACAGATTGGCAAACAGGGTATGGTTATAACTTTGGCCCAGATCCGGATTACCTACGGAGAGGTTCAGGGGATTGTTGTTGTTGATCACATTTTGCAATTGATTCACGCCGGGTTCGTCGGTCCGTGTACGGTATCGGAACCTGTAATTGGTGCCTTTCTCATTCCGGTAGTTCAGGGTAACAGTAGGCATGAAATTCCTGAACTCCCGGTAAAAAGTGCCCTCCAATGGAAAAACGCTTTCATTGTCCAGCACCGCATACTGGTAATCCAGGTTCAGGTTGATATTCAACCCCTCATTGTTGTAACGGTAACCCAGGCCTGTCCTTTGCGTGAGAAATTTATTGTCAAATTCATTGCTAAGGGCAGTATCCAGCACCATAATGCCCTGCTCATTGGCCAGCTGAAAAGTTTTCTGATCAGCAGCACTTTTGTTGTTGCCCACCTGATAGGAAAGGGTAGCCACTGATTTTTCACTTATGGGTTCGGTATAGGTAAAGTTTGCCCGGTAGTTGAATCCATCCGACAAAGCGGTGGTCTCCTGAACCAGGGTATCGAAGGAATTCCTTACATAGTCCTTATTGGAGGAGATCAGATCGGTGAGTTGGTCTCTTTGGTTCCAGGAAGTAAACAGGTCGGTGGAGAAGGTACGCCCTGTCTTTTCAAATTTGTAGCGGTAGGTCAGGTTATTGGAAAGGTTATAGCCCTGGGTTTCATTTTCGGTGAGGTTACGGGTATCACTCAGGGAGTCCTGGGATTGATTCAGGTTCAGGCCCTCCAAATTGCTATAGCGGCTATTGTTTTGAAAGTTGATACTGGGACTGATGATCAGTGCATTTTTTTCATTGATGTCATATTCTACCCGGGCATTCATCCGGTGATTGTTGTTGTTTATGGTGCTGATCTGACTCTCCTGGTATACCTGGCTCTGCTCCTCATTGATCACAGTCTGCCTGTTGGTATTGTCAAAAACGGTATTGTCTGTTGAATTGAAGAAATAGCTGCCGGTAAAATTGATTTTTTCTCCCCATTTGTCGCTATAGTTTATTCCAATGGAATTGGTGGTAACGATCCCATTGTTGGACGCTACGCCAAAATTATTGCCACCACCACCGGGACCTCCGCGTCTGCCCCTGCGGCCACCGCCTCCCAGGCCACCGCTAACCCCTAAAAGATCGTCGGAGGCAAAATTCTGCTGGTTGACATTATTGGACATGCCGATGATGGAAAACCGCCGGTCTCCATTGAAAAAATTGATATTGCCACCTACCGAGTAGGTATTGTCTGTACCATATCCTCCATATACCCTGCCGAAATAGCTGTTGCGCAAGTTTCCCCTGGTGATGATATTGATCGTCTTGGCATAGTTGCCATCATCCAAACCCGTAAGCCGGGACTGATCGGATCGCTGGTCCAGCACCTCCACACTGGAAATGGCATCTGCCGGTAGGTTTCTCAGGGCGATGGAAGGATCATTTCCAAAGAATTCCCGGCCATCAACCAGGATCTTTTGCACCTGCTCTCCCTGCGCCTGTACCTGACCGTTTTCGATGGTAATCCCGGGAAGCTTGCCAATAAGGTCCTCTGCCATGGCATTTTCCTTGGTTTTAAAGGCGTTGGCATTAAACACAGCCGTATCTCCTCTCATTTCACCCACTGCATTTTCTCCTTCTATCAACACTTCGCCCAGCAAATTGCTGTCTTCACTGATGGCAATGGTGCCCAGGTCAAGTGGCATTCCCCGGCTAAATTCCCGGATTATTTTTTCAAATCCTACATAAGTGATTTCAAGTTTAAACACCGGCAGCCTTGGATAGGCAATGCTAAAAGTTCCATCCTGTCCGGTGGTCGTATTGCTGATCAGGGAATCTTGCTGGGTTTTTAGCAATACATTGGCCCCAATCATGGGTGCTTCACTGTTCTTCTCAATGATCTTACCCCTGATGAGGGGCAAATTTTGACGATCTTGCCTCGCCAGAAGCGGGCTGCTGACCAATAAACCAATGCAGGCAAATAAAATAAAAATCCTCATATGCTTGATGTAAGTAAATATGAGGGTTAGACCCTACTTTCTACCCTTGGTTTAACCGCACCTTAAAAAAGTTTTAGAAGGCAAAAAAAAGCATCCAATGGCAATAATAGAGGGTTTTTTTGCTTTCCAACGTTTGATTCCTATCTTAACAAAACGGTTTGGAAGTATTAATAATGGCTCAAAAAAAGCCTGGCCACAAAATCACCAACTCCTTTTCTCCCCCCTTACATAAAATAAAAAGCCGTTTTTCTGCCAGGTGGATGCAATGCCATTAAGCTCCAACAGATACAATATCCCGGTAATTGATACCCATGTGGCTGTTGTCATAGATGGCCTGCCCATCTTTGATGACAATGACCTGAGGGGAAGCATGATCCACACCAAATTCTGACACAATGGCATTGGAAATATCCCTATGGGCAATCAGATCCAGAAAATAGGCAGATATGCGCCCACTGTCTTCGGCTTTCCAACTCCTTTCCATGCGGTTCCAGGCCATGCTGCTAATGGAGCACCTGGTAGAATGCTTGAATATCACCACGGGCCTGGCTTTGCTCTCTTCCTTGATTTGATCCAATTGAGACAATTTATCTAATTTTTTCCAGCTCATAATTCAGGTTGATTTATGCAAAGAATAACCAAAAAGGAAGGGTTTAAAGTTCAAAACAGCTAAAAAATTTCGAATTAGCCTATATTTGTCATTACAATTAAAATAATCTGGATGCAGTACCTACTTTTATCCAATTAATCCGTTCTCATTAACATGTACCGTAATTTATTTATTATTCTTATTCTTGCGATCTCCGGATGGGGCTGCCGGAGCCTGCCCATGGGAGGACCGGAAGCCGCTGCTCCTCCACCACCTCTTCCTAAGGCCGAGGCGTCAGTGAACCTGAGCATGGAAATTCCCCTTTCCTTTCTGGAAGATCAGATCAATAAAAGCCTGGACAAGCAACTTTTCAATGAAAAAGACCTGGAGTTTGGGGATGGATTATATGCCGATGTTGACCTGAAGAAAACCGGCCTGCTTAACCTGACAGCCCAGGAAAATGGCAATATCCTTTTGGGATTGCCCGTTTTTCTGGATGGGGAAGTCAGGTTGGAAAAAAGGCTTTTTGGGCAAAGGATAGCCACATCCATACCTTTTCAGGAAAATTTAAAACCGCAAATCAGCTTTTTACCGGTCTTGAAAGAAAACTGGGCCTTTGATGTAGAAGGACTGGATATTCAATCCTGGGGGAAAGACCTGGAATACGATTTACTGGGTTTTAAGATTGATTTTGAGCCCATGGTAAAGCGGCAAATGGTAACCATCATGGAAAGCCAATTGCGTAGCGGAGCATTGGAAGCTGTAGACTTCAAACAGATTGCCGATAAGTTCTGGACTTCTTTCAGTCGGCCCAGGTATGTAGAAAATGGCTTTTCGGGTAGCTATATCTACCCGCATCCAGAAAAACTAAGGGTTCATGATGCATTCACACCTGATCAGATGCTGCAATTGAATTTTGGGCTGGAGGGAGAAATGCGAAGCCAAAAGGACAGGCCACTGGCCACCCAGCTTTCGCCCCTTCCTGATATTTCCCTGGAACAGGTTGAGGGAAACCATTTATCCATTACTACTCCACTTACCATTGGCTTCGAAGAAATCTCCGTCTACCTCAATGAGACCCTTGCCGACAGCCTGATTGCGCTGGACAGCAAAACCAGGCTCTTACCCAAAGATTTTGCTGTTCGTCATTACGCTGAAAAAACCATGATCACCATGGATTTTCTGGCAAAAAGAACAGGCAAAAAAGATTTGGAAGGTAAATTCTACCTGGCTGGCAGTCCGGTTTATGACCCGGAAATTCAGGCCATCCGGCTGGAAAATGTAGCTTTCCGCCTGGAAACCGATAATTTTTTTGCCAACATGACCAATTGGATGAGGCGCAGGAAAATCATGAAAATCATCCAAAAGCAGGGGGTAATTCCTGTAGCGGACTATTTGGAAAATGCCCGGCTTGCTTTCCTGGAAATGGGAGACTGGCAAACAACCTTTGCCACATTTAAATTGGTTAGACCGGAAATTTCCATTTCGGGAATTTACCCCAGTACCACAGATTTGGTCATTTATGTGAAAACCCAGGCCGACATACAAATGGAATGGGACAAATAAACCATCAACCCATGAGGTCACCATAAGTCCTGATCCCCTTTTTATCGGCAATTTTCAATAGCTTCACCAAAAGCTGAGCCGTCAAAAAAGCATCTCCTGCAGCCGTATGCCTATCATCTGCTGCAATACCAAACCGATCACATAGCTGATCCAGGGAATAGTCCCGGGATACTACTGCCCGGGGGTCGTAAAATTTGCCCTTGTCCAACCTTACCGCCAGATCATAGGTATCCAGGGCCGGGTTTTTCACTTTCCGAAAACCAAAGCTTCTGCCCACCCTTTCCATCATGGCCAAATCAAAACCCACGTGATGACCTACCAGGATCTTTTGCTGGGCATCATCCAGGAAACTACGAATCAGTTGTTCCCTGCTGACAAAGGGCCGCTCCCCAACCAATCCATGCACTTTAATCGCCTCCCGATTCCTTTTCTTTGGCCGCAGGTATAATTCCCTGGAGGTAGAAACCCTGATCCGGTTATGGTTTACCTGCACGGCCCCATAGGACAGCACATGATCTCTTTTGGTATCCAAACCTGTGGTTTCGGTATCCAAAACCAGAAAACCCAGTTCAGACACCGGTTTGCTCCCAGGGATTTTTCGCTCCAGGGACTTCTCATACATCTTGATAAATTCCGGTTTGGGAAGGGATGCAAAACCGAATAGCGCTTTCCAGTCCATATCAGTTACCGAAATAGTCTAACTGGAACCGTACCTTCAATATTTTTTGAATTTCATCTATCGGAAAAAAGGCGTTTTTTAACAATTGCCGCTGCAGCTTACTTAGGGAGTCGGGCTGAATAAACCTTCCCGAGGAGTCCGTTGATAATCCTTCCAGGGCCCTGATGCGCATAAAAATTTCATAGGCTTTCCCGGCATCCCTGTACAAGGCGGCCTGTTGGGGTTCCAGTTCGGCCAATTTTTCATACCTTTTAAAGGTGTTGTTGATGCCCACCACCTGGTGGCTCAGGATCAGCACCCTGGCAGCATCTGCAAGAGGCATCATGGCCCGCAGCTTGATATCAAATTTCTCTGCATGCTTTCCTGATTTTTCTACCATAAAATTCCTGAAAAACCCCAGCGGAGGTGGATTCAAAAGTGCGTTCTTTGCGAAAAAATTCAAAAAAAGTTTCCCCTGACTGATTGCTTCATACACATGTTGGGTCAATGCCTCTGCAAGCGCCTGCTTTCCACTCACCGCCCGAAAATCGAAAAAAATGGTGGCCATCATCAGGGATTGGGGATCTGGCTCGCGGATCCATTGGCTAAAGTAATCCTTCCACTGACTGAGCGGCTGACACCAGCGCGGATTATTGGCCATCATCTCGGCAGGACAGGAAAGAAAGCCACAGGCAAAAAGGATATCCATCACATCTCTGGCCAGGAGATGCATGTAATCCTGGGCCTTTTCCTTCAGTTCTTCAGAAACATCCTCATAGACAATGGCATTATCCAGGTCTGTACGAAGCAATTGCTCTCCCCTTCCTTCAGATCCCAATGCCAAAAAGCAAAATTGCATATCCCTTACCTCCGGAAAATTTGCTTCATGTCTCGCTCTGGCCATGGCAATGGCTTGCCGGATGAGGGTATCGTTGATTTCGGTAAGGATTCCTGCAATAAAATCTATGGCCAGTTCATTCTCCAGAAAATATTTCAGCATCCCTTCCGCCTGATTTCTTAATTTTGCCAGCTCATGGATATCATGGCTTTCCTGAAGTGCTTTGATCAATACCGCCGGACTATTCCCCTGAGAAAGCAGGATATCATGGTCAGAAATAATTCCCAGCAATGGGGAATCTGCACTGCCATCTTCTGTAAAAACCAGGTGATGAAGCCTGTGTTTGACCATATTCAGGTACACCTGGGAAAACTCCAGGTCCTTTCCTGCCGTCACCACAGGGTGACTCATGATTTTTTCTACAGGCGTATCATAGGGTAGGTTTTGGGCAATCAGCCGATTTCTAAGGTCTTTATCAGTAATGATTCCTCTGGGATGTTTGTTTTCATCCACAATGATGATGGAACCTACTTTCCCTCGGCTCATTTTTTCAACTGCTTCCGCTATGTTATTACCTGTATGGCAATGAATGACCGGATGGGAATATTGAATGGATGTCTGCCCGGAAAAAAGCATCAGCCCGTAATGGTTGGCCTTACCCCCAAAAAGAGCCCTGACTTTTTGTGTTTGTGACAATCCGGACCGTACCACTACCTGACCCGAAGCAAAGCCCGAGGCAAAGTAAAGGCTCACTTTATTGTTTTCCTCCAGTACCTTTTCAAAAATACCAACCGGCACAGCGATGATCAGGCTGGGTTCATCGGCTATGGCATCGAGGATATAAGGTCTTTTGCCCAGCAGGGCCAAAACTCCAAATACGTCCCCTTCATCACAAATTTCTACGGTCTCTTCCTTTTCTTCAATATGATCTGTCAGCTTGATGGCCCCCTCCTTGACCACAAAAAAGTAACTCTTGGCCGGTTCTCCTTTTTGAAATAAAAATTCACCCTTCTCATAATAGACCAAATCCACCTCTTGGGCTACCTGAGCGAGCAATTCAGCTGACAAAAAGCTAAATGGGGGGAAATTCTTTAAGAAATCAATGACCCTATTGACGATGACATTGGCCATATCGGAGCTTAGCTAAGAAATGATGGGGAAAGAAGCTCGTTAAACGCCCCCTCCCCCGGGAAATATACAGCAGGTATTATTCAATTCTACCTTCAATGATCTTGTCTACTACATCTGGATCCAGCAGGGTTGAGGTATCTCCCATGTTGTCCATATTTCCTTCCGCTACCTTTCTCAGAATTCTGCGCATGATCTTACCGGAACGGGTTTTAGGAAGCCCCGGAACAATCTGAATCTTGTCCGGCTTGGCGATAGGTCCGATGATCTTGGTCACCGTATCCTTGATCTCGTTGGTCAGGCTTTGCTCAGACCTGTTTTTCATATCACAAATCACATAAGCATAGATTCCCTGCCCTTTTACCTGATGTGGATAACCTACCACGGCAGACTCTACTACCAGCGGATGCTCATTGATGGCATTTTCTACCTCGGCAGTTCCCATCCGGTGACCAGATACATTGATGACATCATCTACCCTTCCCAAAATGCGGTAATAGCCGTCATGGTCTCTTTTGACTCCATCTCCGGTGAAGTACATGCCCTTGTAAGCAGAAAAATAGGTTTGCTTGCAACGATCATGGTCGCCATAGGTGGTACGGATCATTCCAGGCCAGGGAAATTTAACACAAAGATTACCTTCAACGGAATTACCAGTCATTTCCTTACCCTCTGTATCCATGATGGCCAGCTGGATCCCCGGCAGGGGTAAGGTGGCATATGCTGGTTTGGTAGGGGTAATACCGGCCAGGGGAGAAACCATGATGCCTCCGGTTTCTGTTTGCCACCAGGTATCTACTATGGGACATTTCGTTTTCCCAATATGGGTATGGTACCAGTGCCAGGCTTCCTCATTGATGGGCTCTCCCACTGAACCGAGCACCTTAAGGGAGTCCAGCTTGAACGGCTCTATCGGTTCCGTACCATGGGCTTGCAGTGCCCGGATGGCGGTGGGTGCCGTGTAAAACTGGTTGACTTTATACTTGTCCACAATTTCCCAAAAGCGTCCGGCATGCGGATAGGTAGGAACCCCTTCAAACATGATGGAGGTAGCCCCGGCCAATAAGGGGCCATAAACAATATAGGAATGCCCGGTGATCCAACCGATATCTGCTGTACACCAGTACACATCACCAGGACTATATTGAAATACATTCTCAAAGGTATATTTGGAATACACCATGTATCCTCCGCAAGTATGCACTACCCCTTTGGGTTTTCCTGTAGATCCTGAAGTATACAAGATAAAAAGCATGTCTTCACTATCCATCTCCACTGCTTCCTGATGGGCATCTTTTCCTTCTATGGCTTCATGCCACCAAAAATCCCTGCCGGCCTTCATGCTTACTTCCTGACCCGTCCTTTGGTAAATAATCACCGTACTCACCGTGCTGGTATTTTCCAATGCCTCATCCACTACTGCCTTGACGGGGATCTTTTTATTTCCCCTGAAATTACCATCAGCCGTCAGGACCACCTTGGCTTCGCAATCATTGATACGATCAGCAAGGGCATTACTGGAAAATCCGGCAAAAACTACCGAATGAATGGCTCCAACCCTGGCACAGGCCAGCATGGCAACTGCCGCTTCCGGCACCATGGGCATATAAATGATTACCTTATCTCCTTTTTGTACGCCTTTTTCCTGCAAAACATTAGAAAAACGACACACTTCTTCATATAGCTGTCTGTAGGTAAGGGTCCGGCTATCCTCCCCAGGTTCATTGGGCTCCCATATAATGGCGGGTTTGTCTCCAATGGTGTACAAGTGCCTTTCCAGGATATTTTCGGTGATGTTTAATTTGCCATTCAGAAACCATTTGACATCAGGGCCCTCAAAATTCCAGTCCAAGACTTTGTCCCAGCGTTTTTTCCAATGAAAAGAATCGGCTACCCTGGCCCAAAAATTTTCCGGGTCAGCTACACTTTTCTGGTATTCATGAAAATATCCACTAAGGGTATGAATTCTATCACTCATCTTCAGGTATTTTTGGTTGTAAATCTTCTATAAATTAAACTAAATTTTTTCTAATTCCAGTATCCCGGCATTCCAACAACACCTCTTTTAGTGATCTTGCGCTTTTCCAGCTCCCCTTGGAATCCGGATTTCCTGTATCATTTCCTGCACGTGTGCGGGAGGATCCGGTGTAAATTTGGAAACCACATAACACGCCACAAAATTGATCAGCATTCCCAGAGAACCAATGCCTTCCGGAGAAATCCCAAACCACCAGTTGTCCATGTTATTCGCTTCAGGATATACAAATTTAAAATAAATGATGTATCCCAGGGTAAATGTCAGGCCACAGATCATACCGGCTATGGCTCCCTCCTTATTCATTCTGGTCGAAAAGATGCCCATAATAATTACCGGAAAGAAAGATGCCGCAGCCAAACCAAAGGCAAAAGCGACTACCTCGGCTACAAAACCCGGGGGGTTGATGCCAAAATATCCCGCTATGACTACTGCCACCGCAGCTGCTGATCTGGCAATGATCAGTTCTGTTTTTTCGGTCATCTGTGGAACAAAGGTTCTGAAAAGGTCTCTTGACACCGAAGTAGAAATGACCAAAAGCAAGCCGGCAGCTGTAGACAGGGCAGCAGCCATTCCTCCTGCAGCCACCAGGCCGACCACCCAGTTGGGCAGCTCGGCTATCTCCGGGGCGGCAAGGACCATGATGTCTTTATCCACGGTAAGTTCGTTCATTTCCGGATCAGCCAGGTATTGGACCAGGCCATCGTTATTCAGATCTTCCACCACAATCAGGTTGGTTTTTTGCCAGTTTTCTACCCATTCCGGCAGGTCATCTACGGGCTGTCCTGCTACGGTATCTATGGCATTGTAAATCCCAAAAGCAGCAACCGCAGGGGCCGTGGTGTACAAAATGGCGATAAAGACCAAGGCATAGCCAGCCGAAAGCCGCGCATCTTTCACTCTGGGAACTGTAAAAAAACGAACAATTACATGGGGTAAACCTGCAGTCCCTACCATCAGTGCCAGGGTAATCGCAAAAATATCTGCTACCGACTTTCTACCCGAGGTATACTGATGAAATCCAAGATCTACCAGGATTCCGTCTAATTTATCCAAAAGGTACGTTCCATCCTGCACCGTACCTCCCAATCCCAATTGAGGGATAGGATTTCCGGTCAGCTGGATAGAAATGAATATGGCAGGAACCATAAAGGCAAAGATCAACACACAATACTGGGCCACCTGTGTATAGGTAATCCCTTTCATTCCCCCCAAAACGGCATAGAAAAATACGATGGTCATGCCTATCAGCACACCGGTCTCAATATCCACCTCCAGGTACCTGGAGAAAACTATTCCAACCCCTCGCATTTGTCCCGCTACATAGGTAAAGGAAATAAATAAGGCACAAAAAACGGCCACTACCCTGGCCTTGTTGCTGTAATACCGATCCCCCACAAAGTCAGGAACGGTAAATTTGCCGAACTTTCTCAGGTAAGGGGCCAATAACAAGGCCAGCAATACATAACCGCCCGTCCAGCCCATGAGGTAAACAGAACCATCATATCCTGAAAAAGCGATGATTCCGGCCATGGAAATAAAGGAGGCGGCGGACATCCAGTCTGCTGCTGTAGCCATTCCGTTGGCCAATGGAGAAACACCTCCTCCAGCTGTGTAAAATTCCTTGGTAGAGCTTGCTCTGGTATAAATGGCAATGCCTATATACAGGGCAAAGGAAAGGCCTACCAGAATGTAGGTCCAGGTTAAAATATCCATAATTGGGTCATAAGGGATTATTTTTCATTGACATCAAATGCTTCGTCCAGCTTGTTCATCTTGTAGACGTAAACAAAAATCAGGATCACAAAGGTAAATATGGAGCCTTGTTGCGCAAACCAGAATCCAAGTTTGTATCCACCGATCTTAATGGCATTTAAAGGCTCCGCCAGTAAAATACCAAATCCAAAGGAGACCAGAAACCAGATGGAGAGCAGGATCAGCACTGTCCTGATGTTTCGCTTCCAGTATTTTTTCATTTGCTGTTTGTGGTCTTCCATATGAGGGTCCGTTTGCTTCATGGTTACTTATAAATGTTGAAAATATTTAAAATTTCCGAAAAATTCAGCCCGTTTGCCGTATGCTTTCCAAATTATAACAGTTTCGGTGAAAGAACAAGATAAATGGCCTGGCAAATACCGCGATTCGGGTTTTAATCTTTTTTTCTTGCCTCTATGGCCGCAACGCCTGCCCGGAATCGTTCTTTCGGACTACCGGAAATTTTAACCCAAGGTACTCCAGAAGATTCCAAAACCTGTTCGTATAACTGCATAAAATAGGTCCGCATATCCGGATCCGGATGTTCCCTTAGAGGATCATCCTGCCAGGGGATATCTATGTCTGTAAGCAAGTACAGGTCGTATTTTCGGTTTTGGATCTGTTGGGTTATCCAGGGATGGGTACGGCCGTATTTGTGCTCACTCCAGATCTTGATTACCCGCAGATCCGTATCGCAAAATAAAATTTCTTTCGCTTGTTTGGCCCGCTCATCCTCGCTTTCAATTTGTCCCCTGGCCATTTCCAGTAAATCATCAAAACGATATTTGCGGTCCAATTGGAGCAGATATTCTCTGGCAAATTCCGGCACCCAGGGCTCCGAATAGTAAGCAGCCAGGGCCTGTGTCAGGGTGCTTTTTCCAGTAGATTCGGGCCCTATGATTACAATTTTATCCATTATTGGCTGCATAAATTTTGGCCATTCTGATCCAGGCGACCAATCCCAATACTGCCAAAACCGTGAAAACCAGAAATTGAAAGGAGGTTAACAAAAGGCCTTTGTAAAGGTAAAGCGGGACGGATACCAGGTCTGTGATGATCCAGGCAATCCAGTTTTCCACCTTTTTTTTGGCCATCAGCCACATGCCCACAAAAGCTGTAGCCGTAGTGAAGGAATCCCAATAGGGTACATCACTGTCGGTAAAGTTATGAAGTACAACATACAAGGCAACATAGGAAACCAGCAATAGCAACAGGGCATTCACCATCCCCCTGGTGCCCAGCCAGGTAATAGGAACATTGGCTTTTCCGGGTTTGGGATGCGTCCAGACATACCAACCGAAGATCGACATGACAAAATAATACCCGTTGATGCCCATATCGGCATAGAGTCTGACCTGAAAACAGATCCATACATAAATCAGGGTGCTGATGATGCCCGTAGGGAAAACCAGAATGTTTTCCTTCATCGAATAAAATACAGAAGCCAGGCCAAAAAAGACGGCCACGGCTTCCAGCCAGCTCATTTCCTGTATACCTGCTTGCAGGCCTTCAATAATGTATTGCCAATCCACGGCGTGAATTTGAATTAAATCCCTTAGATAAAAAAATCAGAACGCCCCCGGAACCCCAACTTTGGGGTTTTCCCAACCCCGAAGGTCTTTCCCAGAGTGTTCACGAAATAGCCGTCGGGGACTCAAAGACCCCAAAGGTTAAAGATTAATCCATTTACCCAATATTCTTCTTTTTCAATTGATCCACAATGTATTCTGAAGTCCGGATTGAAAGGGCCATAATGGTCCAGGTAGGATTTTTATCAGCCTGGGAAACAAATGAAGCAGCGTCCACTACAAAAAGGTTTTTACATTCATGTGCCTGTGAATACTTGTTCAAAACCGATGTTTTAGGGTCATCTCCCATCCTGGCTGTACCCACCTCATGAATGATTCTGCCAGGAGCAGCCAGTCCATATTGGTTCTCTGCACCGGGTTTGGTACCCATCACCTGTGCCCCCATGGCATCAAAAATTTCTTCAAAGGTATCCTGCATGTGCCTGGCCTGCTTCACCTCATGTTCTGTCCAGTTGTAATGAAAGCGCAAAACAGGAATGCCGTATTTGTCCACGGTATTGGGATCTATTTCGCAGTAGTTGTCATATTGGGGCACACTTTCCCCTCTTCCTGCAATTCCTACTGTAGCACCATACACACTTCGGATATCTCTTTTCAATCCGGCTCCATATCCTCCATTAGGACTGGCATTGCCAAATTCGTCCCTGATGTACTTCCTCATGGAATCCATTCCAAAACCAAAGCCATAATTGGGCATGCGCATGCCTCCGCCAAATTCCAGGTGGTATCCTCTGGGGAAATCCAGCTTTTTGTTGTCCAACCACCAGGGTGTATACACGTGCATAGAGCCTACCCCATCCTCGTTGTACTTATCCCTTCCAATAAACTCAGGCATCAGGGCCGAGCGGCTGGCTCCTGTAGAGTCATGCAGGTAGCGACCCAGGGTGCCACTGCTGTTGGAGATCCCATTGGGGTGCTGCGGTGAGCTGGAGTTCATCATGATCCGGGCACTTTCACAAGCAGAAGCACCCAAGACCACCACCCTGGCCTTTAATTTGTATTCCTGCATATCCACCTTGCTGACGTAGGATATTCCTGTGGCTTCCCCCTTTTCATTGGTGGTCACCTTCCGCACCATGGCATAGGTATACAGGTCCACATTTCCCTTTTTCATGGCAGGTTTTACCAGTACGGTGCCCGCGGAAAAATCTGCATATACCTGGCAGGCCCGGTTACACTGGGCACAGAAAAAACAGGTACCCCTTTCATTGTTTACGGGCCGGGTCAAAACAGAAATTCTGGAAGGGATAACGGGAAGATTGATCTTTTTTCCACCTTTCATAAAAGCCAGTTCATGCAACCTGGGTTTGGGTGGGGGAAGAAAGTATCCGTCAGGCTCATTGGCTATACCTTCCCTGGTGCCGAAAACGCCAACTATTTTATCCACCCTGTCATAATAGGGCTTTACATCCTCATAACCTATGGGCCAGTTATCTCCCAATCCATCAATGTTTTTTCTTTTGAAATCATCAGGTCCAAACCGCAGAGAAATCCGGCCCCAGTGATTGGTCCTTCCCCCTACCATTCGGGAACGGAACCAGTCGAATTGAGTACCGTCTTTTCGGGTATAGGGCTCCCCTTCAATTTCCCATCCACCATAGGCAGCATCAAAATCTCCAAAAGCCCTTACCGTATTGGCTCCCCTCCTGGGGGATTCCCATGGCCAGCGCAATTGGGTCCGGTACTCTTCGAGGGCAGGATCAAAATCACTTCCTGCTTCTACTACCGCCACACTCAGGCCGGATTCTGAAAGGATTTTGCTGGCCATACCGCCTCCTGCACCTGAACCCACAATGATTACATCATAGGTGTCCATGGATGATTGAATTTCAAAACTCATTGTTATTTATTTTTAATTGACAGCCCAAAATAGAAGATATTCGGTAATTTTTCACCATGCCCTATGCCTCCTTTTTTTTGGAACAGGTATTTTATCAAAAGCCAACCGAATATTCATTTATCACATCTATCTTTCACGTTAAATCAACCTGCATTTTCCAGACTTATGTGCTATTTTCCAATGATTATTTTTATTTCCTGTTTCAAAAATAAATGTCACATGAGTTTAAATCACAATCCCATTCACCGGAATGAGGATTTTACAGGTTTAAATTTTATTTTGACCAAACATTTACTAATCTTATACTTCCAAAATAACAAAAGTACTAGCCTTCAAGGAAAGTAACTTTTTAGATAGAAAAACACCTAGCATAAAATGAGTAAAAAGGAAAGAAGAAGTCAGGGCTGGTTTGGAAAAACCGGCAAAGACGGCCTGATTTACAGGTCATGGTTTAAAAAGCAGGGAATTCCAACCCATGAATTGGGTGGCAAGCCTATCATTGGTATTTGTAATACCTGGTCGGAGTTGACTCCCTGTAACTCCCATTTCAGGGAATTGGCTGAATTTGTGAAAAAAGGGGTATTGGAAGCAGGAGGCTATCCGGTGGAATTTCCTGTGATGTCTCTGGGGGAAACCGTCATGAAGCCCACTGCCATGCTTTACAGAAACCTGGCCAGCATGGACACCGAAGAATCCATCAGGGCCAATCCTTTGGATGGAGTGGTTTTGCTTTGTGGCTGTGATAAAACCACCCCTTCCCTTGTCATGGGTGCCAGTAGTGTGAACCTGCCTACCATCGTGGTTTCTGGTGGCCCCATGCTCACCGGAAGATACAGGGGAGCTGAAGTAAGTACCAGTGATATCTGGCGATTCAGCGAAGCCTCCAGGCAAGGAAAAATGACTCAGGAAGACCTCTACGTGGCCGAATCGGCCCTTTGCCGAAGTGACGGCCACTGCGGGGTAATGGGAACAGCCTCCACCATGGCCTGTATGGTTGAAGCCCTGGGACTTACATTACCCGGTAATGCGGCGATTCCTGCACCCGACACTGCAAGAAAAGTTCTTGCGCATATGTCGGGAATGGAAATTGTGAAAATGGTGGAAAATGACCTGAAGCTTTCTGATATCCTGACCCGGGAAGCCTTTGAAAATGCCATCATGGTGAATGCTGCGATTGGCGGTTCTACCAATTTTGTCATCCATTTGCTGGCCATAGCAGGCAGAATGGGGGTTCAGTTAAACCTGGAAGATTTTGATCGGTTCTCCTCAAAAATCCCTCTCCTGGCCAATTTGCAGCCCTCAGGCAAATATTTTATGGAGGATTTTTACTATGCCGGTGGTCTTCCACCTGTAATCCGTCAATTGAAAGATCACCTGCACAATGATGCCATCACCGTAACCGGACAAGGTATTGGTAAAAACAATGAAAGATTTGAAAATTTCAATGAGGAAGTAATCGCTGCCATTGATTCTCCTTTCAATCCCATTTCCGGCATAGTGGTCCTCAAGGGAAACCTCTGTGAAACCGGAGCCATTATCAAACCTTCGGCGGCTAGTCCGGAATTGATGAAGCATACAGGAAAGGCGGTGGTTTTTGAGGACATTGACGATTATAAAAATAAAATTGATGACCCTGAGCTGGATATAGATGAAAATTCTGTGATGATCCTCAAAAATGTGGGACCAAAAGGCTATCCCGGAATGCCCGAGGTGGGCAATATGGGATTACCTCCTAAAGTGTTGGAAAAGGGTATTCAGGACATGATCCGGATTTCGGATGGTAGGATGAGTGGTACTGGTTTTGGTACGGTGGTCCTGCACGCTACTCCGGAAGCTGCAGAAGGGGGAAATTTTGCCGTAGTACAAACCGGCGACCTGATCGCACTGGATGTAGAAGGTCGGAAACTAGACCTGCTGGTGTCGGACGAAGAGCTGACAAAAAGGAAGGCTGCCTGGCAAAAACCAGCATTGCCGGCCGAAAGGGGTTATGTAAGCCTGTATGTAAAACATGTAGAGCAAGCCAATCTGGGCGCAGACCTGGATTTTCTGAAGGGCAGTTCCGGAAGTGAAGTAACCAAGGACTCGCACTGATCCTAACCCCTAAAAGAGATTACCAACTGCTGTAAATCTTTCTAAACCAGATGGAAAAAGAAAATGACCCTGCTCCACAGGTTGCCCTGGTAACGGGAGCGGGAATGGGAATAGGCTTTGAAATATGCCGGCATTTTGCTGCGGAGGGCTTAAGGGTCATGCTAAATGACCTGGACCGGGATCTTACCCAAAACGCAGTGGATAAGATCAACTCGGAATTTCCCAGTAGCTGCTCAGGGCATGCAGGGGATGCATCAGATACCGGTTTTATTGAACAATTGGTGCAGCAAACGGTGAGACAATTTGGCCGCTTGGATATTGCGGTAGCCAATGCGGGGATTACCGTTTTTGGGGAATTTCTGACCTATAAAGAATCAGATTTTCATAAACTTCTTCAACTCAATTTGGTTGGCAGTTTCTTTTTGGCACAGCAGGCGGCGAAGCAGATGATGGCCCAGCAATCCGGAGGTAGCATCCTTTTCATGTCCTCTGTAACAGGCCACCAGGCCCATAAAAATCTCGCTGCCTATGGCATGAGCAAGGCTGCCCTGGAAATGCTCGCCAAAACGCTGGTTCTGGAACTATCTCCTTTTAAAATCAATGTCAATGCCGTGGCCCCCGGGGCCACAATGACAGAGAGGACGGCATCAGAAGATGGATATGAGCAAACATGGTCCAGGATTACCCCCATGGGGAGACCGGCATATCCCAGAGATATTGCAGCAGCAGTAGGGTTTTTGGTATCTCCCAGTGCCCGGCACATTACCGGCCAAAGCCTGGTGATTGACGGTGGCTGGACCGCTACCAGCCCCTCACCCTATAAAAAATAATGAGAATTCAGCATTTCCAGACTGAAATGAATGATTTCACTACCAAAGGCCACTAAAAACTGTTAATATTTCCGATTTGCATGATACTTGATCCTTTAAAGGTAAAAAAACCTGTGTTTTTGAAGGTAAAATCAATTTAAGTCAGCATAGAACAGGACAGTTGAAATTAAAAAATAAATTAAATTCGCTAAATAATAATTAGCATTCAAATCTATTCATATCTAAAATATGGCAATTACAAAAAACACTTTTAAGCACGTAGATTATTTGTGGGACGAAGAAAAAGCAAAAGCCCTGGGGGACGATCAGATCGCCCTGCTGCTTTACAGGTCCAATATATTGGGTGCAGACTTAAGAATAACCAACTACGGCGGTGGAAATACCAGCTGTAAAACCATTGAAAAAGATCCGTTGACCAAAAAGGATACAGAGGTCATGTGGATCAAGGGATCCGGTGGTGACATTGGAACCCTAAAAAGGAGTGGGCTTGCCGGTCTGTACATGGACCAGTTGCTTTCTCTTAAAAATGTCTACAGGGGACTGGAATTTGAAGATGAAATGGTAGCCCTTTTTAACCATTGCATTTATGATCTGGATTCAAAGGCGCCTTCCATCGACACACCCCTTCATGCAGTTTTACCCTTCAAGCACATCGACCACCTTCATCCCGACGCAGCCATTGCGATTGCCGCCTCCAAAGACGGTGAAAAAATCACACAGGAATTGTTTGATGGACAAATCGCCTGGGTTCCCTGGCAGCGGCCCGGTTTTGACCTGGCACTTAAATTAGAAGAGGCCCTCAATGAAAATCCCGGTATCCGCGGTATCATGCTGGGAGGCCACGGTCTTTTCACCTGGGGAGAAACCTCTTACGAATGCTATATCAATAGTCTGGAAGTAATTGACATGGCTTCTCAATACCTGGAAGAAAATTATGGTAAAAAGCGACCTGTTTTCGGTGGCCAGAAAGTAACTTCCCTACCTGCCAATCAAAGAAAAGAACAAGCTTCCAAAATTGCCCCACACCTGAGGGGACTAGCTTCCAGTTATAACCGGATGGTAGGACATTTTTCGGATGATGACCGGGTTTTGGAATTTATCAATAGCAATGATTTGGAAAAATTGGCTCCATTGGGAACCAGCTGTCCGGATCACTTTTTGCGCACAAAAATAAGACCCCTGGTTTTGGAAATTCCTGCGGATAAGGATTTGGAGGACATGACCGAAGTCAAAGCATACCTCGAAAAGGAATTTGAAGACTACCGTCAGTATTACACCAAATACTACGAGGACCACAAACGGCCCAATAGCCCTGCTATGAGGGATTCCAATCCGGTAGTCATTCTATGGCCGGGAGTGGGGATGTTTTCCTATGCAAAAAACAAGCAGACTGCCAGAGTTGCCAGCGAATTTTATACCAATGCCATCAATGTGATGAAAGGTGCCGAGGCGATTTCATCCTATGTATCCTTACCTCTTCAGGAGGCTTTTGATATTGAGTATTGGTTATTGGAAGAAGCTAAGCTTCAACGCATGCCCAAAGAACAGCCCCTTTCCAGAAAAGTCGCTTTTGTAACCGGCGGAGCGGGAGGCATTGGTAAGGCCATTGCTGACAAACTTGCAGCAGAAGGTGCCTGTGTATTTATTACTGACATCAATCAGGACAGGCTGGATGAAGCTGTAGGCACCTACAACAAAGATACCGGTTCGGGTGCCGTAATGGATGTCACCAGGCTGGAAGACATTGACCAGGCTTTGAAAGCTGCATCCCTCAAATTTGGAGGGGTAGATATCATTGTCAACTGTGCAGGGCTGGCCATTTCCAAACCTATCGAACAAACCTCCGAAAAGGATTGGGATACGCTTCAGAATGTCCTGGTAAAAGGCCAGTTTGCTGTTTCCAAAGCAGCTGTCTCCATTCTCAGGGCACAAAACAAAGGCGGAGACATCATCAATATTGCCAGTAAGAATGCCCTGGTGTCTGGTCCGAACAATGTGGGCTATGGTACAGCCAAAGCGGCTCAGGTACACATGAGCAGATTGCTCGCAGCCGAACTTGGTCCGGATAAGATCAGGGTAAATGTGGTGAACCCGGATGCCGTGATCGAAGGCAGTAAAATATGGGAAGGTGAATGGGCCAAAGGTCGTGCTAAAGCCTACGGCATTTCTGTGGAAGAACTTCCTGCCTTTTACGCCAAGCGAACCATTATGAATGAGATCATCGGTGTAGACGATATCGCCAATGGAGTTTTTGCTTTTGTTGGCGGCCATCTCAGCAAAAGTACCGGCAATATTTTAAACGTAGACGGCGGCGTAGCTGCAGCTTTCGTAAGATAACCGATTTCCATGCGAATTGATAAAAATCAACTACATAGTCTCAATGATAAAGCTCTCCCGGACCACCGGGAGAGTTTTGAGTATATAAGCCGCCGGCTGAATAACAAAGGCCTGGATGCCCAAAAAATAATCCAAAAAATTCAGGCCTTTCAGATCGCTATACCCAGTTGGGCGCTGGGAACGGGGGGCACCCGTTTTGGACGATTCCCAGGTGGGGGAGAGCCCCGGTCACTGGAAGAAAAAATAGATGATGTCGGTATCCTTCATGCTTTAAATGCAGGTTCTGGGGCCATTTCCCTGCACATTCCCTGGGATATCCCCGAAAACGTAGATCAGATAAAAGCCCATGCGGCTTCCCATAACCTGCTTTTCGATGCCGTAAATTCCAATACCTTCCAGGATCAAGCGGAACAAGAGAATTCTTATAAGTTCGGCTCCCTTTGCCATACCGACGCCAAAGTGAGAAAATTGGCTGTGGAGCATAATTTAGAAGTTATCCGACATGGAGAAGCCCTGGGTTCCAAATCACTTACCGTTTGGTTGGCAGATGGCTCGTCTTTCCCCGGGCAGATGAATTTTAGAAAAGCCTTACAACGCACCCTGGATTCACTCAGGGAAATTTATGCGGGTATGCCGGAAGATTGGAAAATGTTCATTGAGTACAAGCCCTACGAACCCTATTTTTACCATACCGTCATCCAGGATTGGGGTACTTCCCACCTGCTGGCTTCCCAGCTGGGAGAGCGGGCCTTTACCCTGGTAGACCTTGGACACCACCTGCCCAATACCAATATCGAGCAAATCGTCGCTACCCTGATGATGCAGGGTAAATTGGGAGGCTTTCACTTCAACGATTCCAAATTTGGAGATGATGACCTGACTGTAGGGGCGATGAAACCTTACCAACTCTTTTTGATCTTCAATGAATTGGTAGAAGGAATGGAAGACAAGGAGTCTAACAATCCCTATCCTGCCTGGATGATCGATGCCAGCCACAACCTGAAAGATCCAATGGAGGACTTGCTTCAATCTATAGAAGCCATACAATTGGCCTATGCCCAGGCCTTATTGGTAGACAGGCAGGCTTTGGAGCATGCCCGGGAGTCCAATGATCCTGTCTTGGCGCAGGAAATGCTTCAGGAAGCTTTCAGAACGGACCTCAGGCCCCTCATAGCCGAAGCCAGGATGCAGGCAGGCGCTGCCCTGAATCCCATCGCTGCTTTCCGGCAACTGAGCATCAGAGAAAGCCTGATCCGGGAAAGGGGAAGAAAGAGCATGGCCACAGGCTTGTAAGTAAATCAATTCATCCAAACTAACACATAGAAAATGCCCATACCGGTAATTGCCATATTTGATATAGGAAAGACCAACAAGAAATTTTTTCTCTTTGATGAAAATTTAAAGGAAATCAAAGAAGAATACGTCAAGTTTCCTACCATCAAAGATGAAGATGGGGAGGAGTGTGATGACCTGGAAAAAATCACGGCCTGGGCGAAAGAAAAGGTGGAGAAATTGTGCCATGACCCTGAATACGAGATCAAAGCCTTGAATTTTTCCACTTATGGCGCTTCGTTCGTTTCCATCGATGAGAACGGAAAAGCCGTTACACCCATTTACAACTACCTGAAAGATTTCCCGGAAGACCTTCATCAGGAGTTTTATGCTACCTATCCGGAAGAAAGCATCAACCAAACCACGGCTTCCCCAACTTTGGGCATGCTCAATTCTGGCCTGCAGCTGTATTGGCTGAAAAAGAAAAAGCCGGAAATATTCCGAAAAATAAAGTATTCCCTGCATCTGCCCCAGTACATCTCTTATCTATTTACCGGTGAAGTGGTCACTGAGCCTACCTCCATAGGCTGTCACACCAAGTTATGGGATTTTCCCAGGGGAGATTACCATGAATGGGTGTATAAAGAAGGGATCCATGAAAAACTCCCCAAGCAAGTGCCCACCACCCACAGCTTTGAAAAAGTAATCTGTGGTAAAAAAGTACAGGTAGGCGTAGGGATCCACGACAGCTCTTCTGCCCTGGCATCCTATCTGATCAAAATAAAGGAACCCTTCCTGTTGATTTCCACAGGTACCTGGAGCATTACCCTGAACCCCTTCCCGCAAAGGGAACTCACTTTCGGGGAACTCCAAAACGATTGCCTCAATTTTCTGTCAATACACGGAAAAACAGTAAAGGCCAGTCGGTTCTTTTTGGGCTATGAACTGGACCATCAGCTCCATAAACTGAATACGCATTTTAAGGTGGAAGCGAAGTATTACAAGAATATTCAGCCAGATGAAAAGCTGGTTAATGAATTACTCTCCGAAGGAACAGCAGGCAGTTTTTTCCCGGAGACCATTGCAAGAACCCCTCTGGTAGCTGAAATTTTTCCTGAAAATAACTGGAACATTTCTTCCTTTAGGGATTTTGATACAGCCTACCACCATTTGGTGTTTGGCCTGGCCAGAATGCAGGTTGCTTCATTACTCCTGGCCAAAGGTGCTTCAGAAACCAAAAAGGTGTATATTGACGGGGGTTTTGTTCATAATAAAGTATTCATCCGCTTTCTGAATGGATTGTTGAAGGGGTATGATCTGGAATTTTCAGATTTCCCACTAGGCTCTGCCTACGGTGCAGCCCTTATGCTCAAAGCTTTTAATTAAAACCAATACTCCCGAATACCTATGCTTAAGTTTTACCTTTTTGCCTGCCTGACCATGATGAGCGGAATTTCCATTGCCCAAACGACACCCATCACACTGGATATCTATCCCGGAGAAGCACCCTTTCAAAAAACTACCGATGTGCAGGAAGTCGTTCAGGAAAACGATATCCTGGTAATCAGCAAGGTACAAAAACCCCAGGTCCAGGTATTTCTACCTGCCAAAAGGTCATCTACTGGTAAAGCAGTGATCATTTGCCCGGGAGGGGGATATGGTGTTTTGGCCTATGATTGGGAAGGACTGGACATAGCCAAATGGCTTAACAGTAAGGGAATAGCGGGAATTGTCCTGAAATATCGCCTCCCTTCTTCAGACACGCAAAGCAATCCCCATATTGTACCCATGGCGGACGGTCAAAGGGCCATCCGGCTGGTCAGGCACCATGCTGAAGAATGGGGCATAAATCCGGAACAAATTGGCATCATGGGTTTTTCTGCCGGCGGACACCTGGCATCCACCTTAGGAACCCATTTCGATGAGGGTAATCCCGGTGATGAAGACCCCATCGAACACCAATCAAGCCGACCCGATTTTATGATTTTAGGTTATCCCGTGATTTCCTTTACCGAACACATTACCCATATAGGATCCAGAAATAACCTTCTTGGACAAGAGCCGGACGAGAAATGGGTGGAATATTTCAGCAATGAAAAGCAGGTAAGAGCAGATTCGCCTCCTACTTTTATTTTTCATTCACAGGATGATACTGCAGTGCCTGTACAACACAGCCTGTTGTTTTATCAGGGACTATTGGAAAAGCAGGTGCCCGCCGAAATGCACCTTTATCCTACAGGAGCTCATGGATTTTCCCTGTCCATCAATAAAGCAGGGACACAAAAAGGCTGGATGGAAAGTTGTATAAATTGGCTGCAACATTTACCTTGAGTGAATGAAGCAACACCTGGAGGCACTCGGGATTAGTAAAAACGAACGCTATCTGGTCACATCAGGTGCTCAACCCTTTTTCTGGTTGGCAGACACCGCCTGGGAAATGCTGCACCGCTTAGACCTGGAAGACACCCTTCACTATTTCAAAAACCGAAAGGAAAAAGGTTTTACCCTTATTCAGACAGTTATCCTGGCTGAACTTGATGGCCTGCATTCCCCGAATGCTAGCGGTCAGGTCCCGCTGAAGAAACTAGATCCCAAACAACCCAATGAAGCTTATTTTAAGCATGTGGACCAGGTTGTTTCCCTGGCCGATGAAATGGGATTGTACCTGGGCCTGCTTCCCACCTGGGGAGACAAATTCAATAAAAAGTGGGGTATAGGACCGGAAATTTTTTCTCCGGAAAATGCCCGAAGTTACGGCCGTTTCCTGGGTCAAAGATATGGGCATTGGAACCATATCGTCTGGATTTTAGGAGGGGATCGGATACCGGAAAATGAGCATCAAAAGGAAATCATTGAGGAAATGGCAGCCGGAATAAGGGAGAAGGATCAGAACAGCTTGATGAGTTACCACCCCAATGGGGGTTACCTGGCCAGTGATATTTTTGGAGAGGCCTCCTGGCTGGACATAGACCTATTCCAATCGCGCCACCAAAAAGGATTCAGGGAATACCGCTTTACCCAAAAGGCCAGAAAAAGAAAACCGCTAAGACCGGTAATAGATGGGGAACCTGGGTACGAGAATATCCCCAACCTATTGAATAAATGGCATTTTCAACGGTTAAATCCCACGGATATACGCAGGTCTGCCTATTGGAACATGCTTTCCGGCGCTGCAGGCCACACTTATGGCTGCAATGAAATCTGGCAAATGTATGACGGATCGACAGATCCCAAATTCGGCGCACAATTTTCCTGGAAAGAAGCCATGGATCTTCCGGGATCAGGTCAAATGGGAATCATGAAATCCCTTTTTGAAAGCTTGCCCTGGCAGGAAATGGCACCTGATCCAAAAGTTTTGGCGGGAATAAACTGGAAGCTGCATCCACAAAAGCTGGCCATTGCTACGGCAGACAGGGATTGGCTGCTGGTCTATTGTCCAAAAGGGAAAAAGATTGGTCTTAAAGGAAAAATATTTCGCAAAACAAAAAGGAAGGCCTATTGGATAGACCCTGAAAACGGTCAGAAACAGGAAGTAAAGGGAACCTGCGGACCTGTTTTTCCTATACCGGATAAATCCAGGGACTGGCTTTTGCTGGTGCTTTCCCCTTCAAGTGTCGAAAAATGGCAATACCCCAGGTTGCCGGAAACTTGAATCTGATTCCTTACTCTCCCTGAAGCGTTGCTCCTTATTTGCGCCAGCTCCAGGGAATACTCGGCTAAAAATTCTCGGTTCCCAAGAAAACACAAGCCTTGACTTCCCCTATGGCTGCGTCTTTTTCCTCTTTATCTGGCTGCAATTGCTACCGGCCACAGTTTTTCTGAGATTGACATACATTAACCCTAGTTTTCTATTAACTTTACGCCTTCTTTTGAGGCAGCATCAACGGCCATAAAAGCAAAATTATAAGCTTAACAGAAAATATTTTCTAATTACAGTGAAGAAATATCAGGAGTTTAAACAGGTAGATTATCCCGGCATCGGAGAAGACATATTGGCTTTTTGGAAAAGCAACAAGATCTTTGAAAAATCTGTGGACAATAGAAAAGGGGCCCCAAGCTATACCTTCTATGAAGGCCCCCCTTCTGCCAATGGTACGCCGGGTATTCACCACGTGATGGCCCGTGCCATCAAAGATGTTTTTTGTCGGTATAAAACCCTGAAGGGATTCCATGTTAAAAGAAAAGGGGGCTGGGATACCCACGGTCTGCCGGTGGAATTACAGGTAGAAAAAGAACTGGGTATCACCAAGGAAGACATTGGTACCAAAATTACCGTAGCCGAATACAATCAGAAATGCCGCGAGACCGTCATGCGATACAAGCATGAATGGGATGAACTGACAGAAAAAATTGGCTATTGGGTAGACCTGGATGATCCCTATATCACTTTTGATGTAAACTACGTCGAAACTCTGTGGCACCTGTTGAAGCGCCTTTATGAGAAAGATTTGCTGTACAAGGGATACACCATTCAGCCCTACTCTCCGGCAGCAGGCACAGGACTCAGCTCGCACGAGCTCAATCAGCCAGGCTGCTACCGGGATGTGAAAGACACCTCTGTCACGGCACAGTTTAAGGTAAAGGGAGAACAGGACCTCTACATTCTTGCCTGGACCACCACCCCCTGGACATTGCCGTCCAATTCTGCTTTGGCCATAGGAGAAAAACTGGACTATGTAAAAGTCAAAACCTACAATCCCTACACCTTTCAGCCACAAACGGTGATTTTGGCGGAAGGAAGACTATCTGCCTACTTCCATCCAAAAGGAGCAGATCTGCCACTCGAAGATTACAAGGCAGGGGATAAAATCATCCCCTACCAGGTAGTGGAAACCCTCAAAGGAAGGGATTTGCTGGGCATGCCCTACGAACAACTATTCCCCATTAAAGCCCTGGCCCTTCCGGACCCCGCATTTACCGTTATCTCCGGTGATTATGTAACCACCGAAGATGGAACGGGGGTCGTCCACCTGGCCAAGGCTTTTGGTGCGGATGACTTCAGAACCCTGGAACAACAGGGCATTCCGGGTATTTTCCTTAAGGATGACAGTGGACAGGAAATCCCGGTAGTTGACAAAAAAGGTAAATTTCTGCCGGTAGTGGGCACATACTTGAAAGCCAAAATGGAAGAACATGGAATACATGCCCATAAGGTTTTCACCGAGGATGATTTTTTTGTCAAAAACTATAGCCTGGATGATGAGAGTCACAAGGATTTTAAAAGCACCGATGTGATCATTTCCATCATCTTGAAAAATGAAAACAAGGCCTTCAAGGTAGAAAAATATGAGCACAGTTATCCCCACTGTTGGCGTACCGATATGCCCATTTTGTACTATCCGCTGGAAAGCTGGTTTATCAAAACTACGGCCTATAAAGACCAACTGGTAGCCCAAAACAAAACCATAAACTGGATGCCGGCCTCAACCGGTACCGGTAGGTTTGGCAACTGGCTGGAAAACCTGGTGGATTGGAACCTCAGCCGCTCCAGGTTCTGGGGTACTCCTCTTCCGATTTGGAGAAACAAGGCAGCAACCGAAACCAAATGCATCGGTTCAGTGGCAGAATTACAGGCGGAAATCCAGCAGTCCATTGACAAGGGATTCATGAAGGAATCTCCCTTTAAGGATGGAAATGTGGACCTGCACCGGCCCTATGTGGACGAAATCATATTAGTTGGAGAAAATGGGGACAAACTGTTCCGCGAGCCGGATCTGATTGATGTTTGGTTTGACTCGGGGGCCATGCCCTATGCACAATGGCACTATCCCTTTGAAAACGAAGATTTGTTCAAAGCCAATTATCCGGCCGACTTTATTGCGGAAGGAGTAGACCAAACCCGGGGTTGGTTTTTCACCCTGCATACCCTGGCCGTGATGCTCTTTGACAGTGTGGCGTTTAAAAATGTAATCGCCAATGGGCTGGTACTGGATAAAAATGGCAACAAAATGTCTAAAAGGCTGGGCAATGCGGTAGATCCTTTCCAGAGTCTGAAAACCTTTGGTCCGGATGCCTTGCGCTGGTACATGCTCAGCAATGCCAACCCATGGGACAACCTGAAATTCAACGAGGAAGGAGTAACCGAGGTACAGCGAAGGTTCTTCGGTACCCTTCAAAATACCTATAACTTCTTCGCCCTGTATGCCAATCTGGATGATTTTGTGTACCTGGAAGAATCAAAAGTACCGGAAAAGGAAAGACCTGAACTGGACCAATGGATCCTATCTAAGCTTCAATCTCTCATCATAGAAAGCGAAAGGGCCTATGAGGCGTATGATGTGACCCCAGCTACCCGTGCGATCATGAATTTTACGGTAGACCAATTGTCCAATTGGTATGTCCGGCTGGCCAGAAAACGTTTTTGGAGAGGAGAAATGAATGCAGACAAAAAAGCAGCCTATGAAACGCTATTTGAGTGCCTGATCAGCATCTCCAGGATCATGGCGCCGGTAGCCCCTTTCTATGCAGATTGGATGTACCAAAACCTCACCGCCAGCCAGCCAAAGAAATTGGCATCCGTACATTTGACAGACTGGCAACAGGTAAATGAACCTTTGATCAATGAAGGCCTGGAAAACAGCATGCAGCTTGCTCAGGACATCTCTTCTTTGGTACATTCCCTGAGAAAAAAGGAAAAGCTGAAGGTACGACAACCCCTTCAGAAAATCCTAATCCCAATACTTAATCCCGAAACCCGGGGTTTTATCGAGCATGTGGAAGAACTTATCAAGTCAGAAGTGAATGTGAAATCCATCGACTATATCGATGATACCTCCGGAATATTGGTCAAAAGCGTTAAGCCTAATTTTGCCTTATTGGGTAAACGTTTTGGGCCAAGAATGAAATTGGTGAATCAGGCCATTCAGCAATGGGGGCAGGAGGAAATTGCCAGCATCGAAAAGGATGGACAAATAAAAATTGACCTGGGTGGTAATGCAGAAAGCTTAAGCTTAGAAGAGGTACTGATACAATCCCAGGATATTCCAGGATGGTCTGTGGCCAGTGATAATGGCATTACGGTAGCCCTGGATGTAAGCCTGACTGTTCCGCTTAAAGAAGAGGGAATTGCCAGAGATTTTGTCAACCGCATCCAAAACCTAAGAAAAGATCTTGGATTGGAAGTTCAGGATAAAATACAAATCAGCGTCATTCCGCAAAGTGAGGCGGTAGATTCCGCCCTGGAAAACTTTGCCGAATACATCAAAACAGAAACCCAGGCGTTGAAACTGACGTTGGATGATCAAATAACTAACCCTACCCTATTGGATATGGATGAGTTTGAGTTATCCGTAAAAGTAGAGAAAGTATAAACAAATGAAATCGAGCATGACGTACCCGTCACACACCGGGATGATTATAAACC
Organism: Cyclobacterium sp. SYSU L10401; assembly: GCF_010993705.1. Classification (GTDB taxonomy): domain Bacteria; phylum Bacteroidota; class Bacteroidia; order Cytophagales; family Cyclobacteriaceae; genus Cyclobacterium. The sequence continues at coordinate 175,100 of NZ_WOFO01000006.1, forward strand.
ATGCGAGATTCCAGGTGACCGCTAAAAGACAATTATAAACAAATGAAATATTGGAAATATTTTGGTATCACTTTAATCGTGATCCTGATTGATCAGGCAGTAAAAATGCTGGTGCACAACGGAATGGATTTCGGTACTGCAGGTCAAATTAAAGTGTTTGGAGACTGGTTCAAGCTTCACTATACCACCAATCCGGGAATGGCATTCGGGATGCAATTGGGTTCTGAATACGGAAAACTGATTCTCACCAGTTTCCGGCTGATAGCCATGTTTGGAATCGGCTTTTATCTGTTTATGCTGATCCGGAAAAAATCCCATCCGGGCTACCTGATCTCCATAGCCATGATCTTAGGCGGTGCCGTGGGCAACCTGATCGACAGTGTTTTTTATGGTGTTTGGTTAAAAAATGCTCCATTTGATGCGCCCAACCCCTGGTTTCATGGGCAAGTAATAGACATGTTTTATATTGACATTTGGGAGGGATTTGTTCCAAAATGGATTCCGCTTTTTGGCGGCAGCTATACGGCTTTATGGCCGATATTCAATATCGCTGATGCATCCATATTTATTGGGGTGGCCATCATCCTTATCTTTCAAAAACGTTTTTTCGAAGAAGAAAACAATAAGGACTCAGAGGACGAGGTGCAAAAGCAATTCATTGATGAAAAACAGGCTTAAGCTTAATTTTTGAAGCAAACTTAGCAATGAAATATTTGCTATAGCAGAAGAATTTCAAAGGAATTGCCCTCCTGCCTTGGTGAGTTGAGTTCTTACAGGCTGGCTTCCTATAAACTGTGAAACCCTATTTTCTACCGGCCATATACCCTAAGGGCGGGAAGCGCAATGAATACACAAGGTACTTTCTGGCATAAATAGCAAACGGTTGATATTGATCTCATTTCCGCATCTGCTGCATTTACCAAAATCAGGGCTACCTAATTTAGTCAGCCAGTTTTTCAGTGCTTTCAGCTTGGCTTCATTTTTCCTCAGCTGGGACTCGTTGATGGATTTATTGTTGATATAATCCATTCTACTGACCCTTCCTATGGCACTGTCCAATCCCTGTGGTTGGGTCATTTCTTTCAGGGTAATGTTTTCCCTGGTAAGTGTTGTTATTTTCTCCTGTATTACCGCTTTTATTTTTGCCTCTTCTGATGGATTCATAGTTTCTCCTTCCAAAAACTTTTGGTTTTGTTTGGTTCAATACCAATTAACTCCAACTTAATATTTTTGTATTCGGCAGTCTTTTTAAAATCCATAATAATCTCAAAGATATCCGGATGCATGAATTTTGTATCCCTGCCGTCAATTACCAGGTGGTGGTTTTCCGGAAGGTGATCCAAGAATAGCATGATATCGGCCTTGTTTAAAAAGGTCGTTTCCTGAGAAAGCCTGATAATGGTTTTTTCTTCTCCTTCGTGCTCCACCTTATCATGAAGATACGCATTTTTATAGTTATCCCTTAAAACAAAAAATATGGCTACGGTACCACCCACGATTATACCGGTAATCAGGTCCGAAAACATGACCACCAATATGGTAATGATAAAAGGTAAAAACTGCTTTTTTCCCTGTTCGAAAACGGATTTGTATACCGAGTAACTTGTAAGCTTGTAACCAACTACAAACAGCACTGCAGATAAGGATGCCAAAGGAATCATGTTGAGTAACTGTGGAATAAGGGCCACACAAACCAGCATGATGGTACCATGCGTAATGGTAGAGGTTTTGGTAAGGCCGCCTGCATTGACATTAGCAGACGTCCGGACGATTACGGCTGTCACCGGCAAACCACCCACCAATCCTGAAACTATATTGCCAAGCCCCTGGGCCTTCAGCTCTGTATTAGTGGATGTCCTCCTTTTGTAGGGATCCAGTTTATCTCCCGCCTCGGTACTCAACAAGGATTCCAGGCTGGCAATGAAAGCAATACTTAATGCGATGGTCACAATCTGAGGATTGCCAATTTGTGAAAAATCAGGAAAAGTAAAAAATCCGAAAAATTCACCTAAACTTCCTGCCTCCGGCAACTGAACCAAATGGTTTCCTGTCAGTGCCAATTCAGGAATAAAAGCGTGATAGGCCACATTTACACCAATACTTACCAGTACTGCCGCCAGCGCAGAGGGAAAAAACTGAAAAAAGGTATATTTTTTCATGACAGGCCTGTCCCAAAGCAGAATAATGGCCAATGATATCAGGGTAATAATGGTAGAACCCCAACCAATATTTCCCAATACGTAAATGATTTCAGTAAAAGTGTTTCTTCCATCATTTTGACTGAAAGACTCCATCCCTTCAAACACCTCATTGATACCCAGGGCATGGGGTATTTGCTTTAAAATCAACACCAGGCCAATGGAGGCCAGGATTCCCTTGATCATGGCATTCGGAAAAAAGTAAGCTACCGTACCGGCCTTCAGGTATCCCAATCCAATTTGAATGATTCCTGCCAACACAACCGCCAGGAGGACAGCCTCATAATTTCCCAGGGTTTGTATGGCCGTATAGATGACCAGGGCAACACTTGCTGCAGGGCCACTGACATTGATATTCGAGTTACTGAAAAAACCCACCACAATACCGCCTATTATTCCAGCTATGATGCCGGAAAATAAAGGCGCTCCGGAAGCCAGAGAAATACCCAAACAGAGGGGAAGGGCAATTAAAAACACCACCAATCCGGCAGATAAGTCTGTTTTAAAATGTTTTCTCTTGGATAATTTATCAGCTGGAGTCATAGGTTATGGTATAATGGATTTCCTTGAAAATAAAAGGTAATGGTTTACCGCAAAAGGATAGCTCTAAAGATCCGGAGGGACAAAAATGCTTAGGTTAATCGTTCGTTTTTTCTGGTAAATTAAGGTGCAAAAATAAATCTTTGCCGAACAAAAAGAAATTTTTTCGGAAAAAACAGTAAAAAATTTAACGAATCAGTATAAATGTTCCTGAAAGTTGCTGCTTGCTCCCGTCCGGAGCTGTATATTGAAGTTTGTAAACATAGGTTCCGGCCATGGCTTCCCTGCCCTGAACAGCCCCATCCCATCCAGAAGAATTCGCATCATCGGTATAGAAAATCACCTCTCCCCATTTATTAAATACCCAAAACTCCAGATCACCTATCTTTGCAAAAACCGGGAAATAGTGGGTATTGTTACCGTCAGCGGATCCGGGAGTAAAGGCATCCGGCATCCGGACCTGAAACTCCAGGATAGAAATTTCCCTGGTTTCCATGGCTGTGCATCCATTGGCATCTGTTACCTCCAAGGTCACCTGATAATTTCCCTGCCGGCTGTACCTGTGCGTTGGACTGGCTTCCACACTATTGCTCCCATCACCAAAGTCCCAGAGGTAAGTACTGATGTTTCCTAAAGATTGGGCTTCAAACCGGATTTCATCTGCAATAAAGAAGTCAGTACTGGAATCCGGACCAAAAAAATCAAAGGCCGCATCCAGAGCATAAGGCAATACCTGCACCTGCTGTTCTGACTCACATCCATTGTCATCCAATAGACTGACTGTGTAGGTCCCAGGCTCGGAGCTGACCATTTGCTTCCCATCATCTGTAACTTGTCCACTACTCCATGTTATACTTGTAGCTTCCACCCCGTCCGGTAGCTCTACAAAAAAAGTTGTTCTTAGGCCCGGCTCACCACAAATCACCTCAGATGCAGAAGCAATCGAAAATGTGGTAGGTGCAATGGGGTCTATGGTAAATTGTTCCTCCCTGCTACAACCAAATTGATCAGAGATTACCACGGAGTAGTCTCCGGCACCCAAATCCTGAATGCCGGCCGTGGTTGCTCCATTGGACCAGAGATAATTGTACGCTCCGGGATCTCCATCAGGTATGATGGAAATGGCAGCAGCCTCCGCTTGCTGGCAAGAGGTTAAAGGGCTCACCGATGTGGTATATGATAAAGTAGGAGGGCCCTCAACCGTAAAAGAAATTTCCTGGGTACAGGCATTGGTATCGGTTGCCTTAATGATATAATTACCCGCTTGAAGGGCATCAAAGCCAAAATTCCTGTTGACCCGGAAATCATAGTCACCTATTGATTCCTCCGCCCCAGACTCACCGATCATTAGCAATTCCGCCTTTACCGGTACACTACCACCCCTGATTTCAAAATTGACAATTCCTCCATCTTCGGTTCCACAATCCAGGTTAAATACAGAACTTTCATCATCTACCTGGATTTCAAGTGGCTGGGGCTGTTCCAGGGTAACAGCAGCGGTGGCGGTACAGGACTGGCTATCTGTGATGGTGACAGTATAGGTCCCTGCCGGCAGACCTTCCAGGCTACTGGAAGTGGAATTACCAGGATCATCCCACTGGTAACTGTAGGGAGGAATACCTCCCTCTACCAGGGCAAGTACAGAACCGTCTGAAGCACCATGACAGGAAATATTGGATCCTTGAAAAGCTGAAGTGACCGTAGGTAGTGCTTCCATGTCCTGGTAGTTGATGGAAAATGGTCGAAAACATCTCCCATCACCTTCCAAAACCGCAACATAATCCTGCTTCTCATTTGTTTTGGGAAAGGGGTTACGCGCAGTATACTCCTTGGCAGCAGGATCGGGTGGAAAAGTATCGTAAAACCTAACTCCTGCTGGAAAATATCCTGCCATTTCCGAAAGCGGTATGTCCTCTCCGGGAACATTACACAGGTTAATTTCCAATACAGCATCATCCGTTGAACAAGCATTACCATCTGTCAACACCTCAAAAAGCATGGGTTCTGAATTGGGGTTTGAAGGACAGTCCTCATCAGCACTAAATTCCTGAATAACGGGAGTGGAAAATGGAATATTGTTTTCAGCGTTCTTTCCGGTTACCTCTCCAGACAGCGAAAAATCCGTTTCACATTGAAAGCCATCCGGCCCGGCACAATTATCCGGTGAAACCAAAGTATATTCCAGGTAACCTAGCAATTCTTCCGGATCATTTGAAACGGGAATAGCTCCAATTTCCCAGATGAGCGTACCACCAGGACCTATGGATGCATCAAAAAAGGCCTCTTGCGGATTTCCAGAATCATCCAGCCAATGGGTAGATACTTCAGAAAATTCAGCAAGCAAGGGCAGGGGAATTTCTACCCGGGCATCCTCAATAGGCTCCTGTCCCTTGTTTCGGACTTCCAAACGAAAAGTCAGGTCCTCATTGGCCGCTACCTGATGTACCTCTTCGTTCAATTCGCTGGCACTGATCAATTGATTCAGTGCTTCAAGTTTGGTTTGCCTGGCATTGATAGAAAAAGTAATGTTAAAAATAACATAGGTATCAATAACAGTAGCGTATTTTATCCTTGTTTTGGTTTGCCCATTTGCAATGATACCATTGTTTTCATTGGGAAGCTCAAAAACCGCCAAATCCATTCCGGTATTGTTTATCAGATCCGGGTTGCGTGGGTTACCTCCTGTAAAAATACTGGAATTGAAAAAATTAAAAGTGTCATTGCTTTCATGCTCCAGTCGGACAAATTCTCCTGTGTTTTCCCCTTTCTCAATTTCGACAAAATCTCCAGTACCCCCTCTTTCTCCCTCAGCACCCATCACACCCATTTTTACCTTTACATCCCCGGACTCCACGGCAGAAAAACCCTCCAGATTTAAGAAATAATCATCCTCCAAATAAGAGGCTACATAGGCATATCCATCAAAAACCACCACATCTCTGGCCTCCATTACCGGGTTTTCATAAATAACTACCAGTCCCCATCCCCCAAAAAACCCGATGGATCCCCCGGTTCCTTCTTCCAAAGCAATATCTGCCAACCAGTATTCTCCCTGACCTGCAGCTTTTACCAGATCGGTTACTTCCGCATAACCTACAAACAATCCATCTTGCTCCAGGTAGGATTCCGGAAACCAAATCTGTTCGTTCTGGGCGCTAATGGTCGTATACTCAGATTGACCGGGTACTTTAAACGAGACAGATTGCTTATCATAGCTCTTTGTAACACCTGATTTGGCTACTTCAAACTGACTCTCCTCCGACGATCTTCCAGTCCAATACAAGCCTGCATAAACCACCTGGGTGCAAGAGGGGTCGGCACCGTTTTCATCGGAAAAAACCAGACTAGCTGAGGAAGAGTTGAGGGTTTGGGGGTCATCATCTGCATCCACATAAACCATGGGGTAGTTATTTTGAAAATTGAGACTGTAATTTTCAAGCGTCAGGTTGGTATTGCCCAGAATGGCAAAATCCCCGTTGATATTATAAATATTGGTGCTGGGCCCCTTATCGCCTACCCGGGGTAAAAATGGCTGTACCAACTGTGCATGTAACTGTAAGACAGGCATCAACACCAACAAAAAAACAAACAGGCAGATTTGTTGGTAAAAATTTGTATAAGATCCCTGTGCAGCAATCACTTTGCCTATTCATTGACATTCCAAGAGTCAATTATACAAAGAATTATTGAATGAGAGGTAATGCACCTAAAAAAATAAAACTGAAACATAAAACTTCAGGAAATCCTGGTGAACCGATCAATCCCTGAAAAGCTGACTTACTTTCTCCTTAGGTAGAGCTTTAACTATCCTTCCATTTTTGCCTTTCATATCATCTGCGGCAAAGAGAGAGTTAATGATGGCTTCTTCAGTCGCTTCAATGGCAGCCAAAAATAAAGGCGTGACCTGATCATTACCCAATACGGCTATTTCTCCGGAAGTTATATGCTGCTCCTTGGTAGTACTGAAAGCCAGTACATAGTCTCCACTACCATTGGAGGCAATACCTCCTGTTCTTGCCAATCCCATCATCGCCCTTTTGGCGATACGTTCCAGGCTTCGGTGATCCAGCGGTGCATCCGTGGCTACCACCATCATACAAGAACCATCTGCAGATTCCAGTTGATTTTTAAAGCTATACTGCCCCAGGATTTTACCTACCGGCTGGCCGGCTATTTGTAAAACTCCTCCAAAATTACTTTGTACCAATACCCCCACCGTAAATCCTCCCAGGCTCTCGGGAAGTTTTCGGGAAGCAGTACCTATGCCTCCTTTGAAGCCAAAACATACAGTACCAGTACCGGCACCCACATTTCCTTCCTTAACAGGACCATCTTTTGCTTTCCTGATGGCTTCCACTACATGCTCAGGCTTCACATGCCTTCCCCTGATGTCATTTAAATACCCATCGTTTGTTTCTCCCACGACGGCATTTAGTGATCCCACATGCTCATTTCCTTTTAAAAACAACATGTAATCCAGTATGCCTTCCATACCTGCGGCCACACTCAGCGTATTGGTAAGAATAATGGGGGACTCCAGATTTCCCAATTCCTGAATCTGGGTGCTCCCAACCAGCTTACCAAAACCATTCCCTACAAATACTGCTGCCGGGATCTTTTGTTGAAAAAGGTTACCCTGATGGGGCAAAATGGCAGTAACCCCGGTACGGATATTTTCTCCCTCATTTAAGGTGACCTGACCAACGGCTACACCAGGTACATCTGTAATTGCGTTCCATTCTCCCGGAGCCAGCACACCCAAATTAATGCCCTGATCTCTTGCACTGTTCTGAGCCAAAAGCAGCTTGGGGACCATCCCAACCAGTAAAAAGAAGATTAATGTAATACGCATCTTTTCAGGGGTTTTGCAAAATGGATTCCAAATCTGCCGGTGAGTAATGAATGGATTTTAGGGTCTTATTATCAGCACTTCTGTAGACCAGGTAAGTGCCCTGATCACAGACAAAATAGCAATCTATCCCTTTGTTTTGGTAATGGTTTACGGTTTCCATCGCTTCCGCTTCTTTATTGCAGGCCTTGCTCATGTTTGATCGCTGGACTTCCTCAAACAACGCTTGAAATTTATCTCCAAGGCCAAATTCCAGGATGGCTCCAGATAGCACATATTGAATATCGCATAAAGCATCGGCTACCTCTGTGAGATCCTGCTTGTCAATGGCTTCCTTTAATTCCTGCAATTCTTCAGCGATCAAGTCCACCCGGAGTTGACACCTGGAAGGAGAGGGGATGCGGGGTTCAGCTAAAACAGGGTGCTTAAAGGTCTGGTGGAATCTGGCTACAGCAGACAGGCATTGTGGTTCTTTCATTTGTCGTTAGCGTATGTCTTTCCAAATAAAAAAAGAGCCTGCTTAAGAAGCAAGCCCTTTTAAATTTAAAACCTTTTTTTGGTTAGGATTTCCTTTCGAATTTAACCGATGATTCCAGGTTACCTTCTATTTTGCTGTACAAACTGGAATTGCCATCCACATCACCGGGTCCAATCTCTATTATTCCATCGGAATTTCCATCTACGGCAGCCTCAAAATCTACTCCCTGGAACAAATCTTCCAAATCAAAGACCAGCAACAGTTCCGTGTTTTCATTGACCTCATGTCCCTCATCATTTTCCGCCATGGCCCTGATTTCACTTTCCACATCCATCCAAATCTGGCTGGTTTCTCCGTTAATTTCTCCATTTATCCACAGGGATTTTCCATACATGGGATCATCATTGTCCACTGAGGTATTGGTATACAATTCAAATTGAATTTCCTGATAGTTGCCTTTTGGCGTGTTTCCTTCGCCGATAGCAGAAACCCTGGCCTGTCCATCACTGATCAACACCAGCGTTTGGGGTTCCCCGGAAGCAGCACCAAGCGCTGTATTTACATTAGATTTCAAGATTATACTGCCCAGGTCTATGCCGGCTACTATATCTGCTTCAGCAGCATATTTCATCTCCATATCTTTCGTACCTACTTGAAATGCCGACACTACCATGGCATTTAGCATGCTTCTGGCTCCCGGATCCGAAGCTGCAGATTGCCTCGCTGTGGATTGTAGCTGTACTTCTTCCTGATTTTCCGGTGGATTGTTTTCTTCTTCCGTTTGGCACGAAACCAACAACAGAAAAATTCCTAAACAAAGTCCGGAGGTAGTCAATTTCTTCATTGTGATTAGCATAATAAATTGGTTTGGTTCGGGTTTCCAACAGGCAAGGTATATGCCAAAAATTATATCAACAGCGTGATAATAGATGTAAATGGCTTATTTTAAGTGATTAATAAATTTTAATTTTCAAAAAGGCTAATCCTGAGTTTGGCACTTCCGGGCCTCTATTCCTGATTGTTTCAGGAAAAATTCTACAAATTGAGGTTGTCCTACAAGTAGTATATCCAACGGACATCAGGGCGTTATACATGTCTTTATTTAAGATTCCATTTTCCAATCCTCAAACATGCATTCCAAAACATCCGTACTTTCCCCGGGAAATTCCATAGTTAATTGAATATAAACCCGAAATTTCGGACAAGATGATTATTTTTGTATTTCATGCTGATATTGGTGAGGTTTTTGATGCAGTAAGCGCACCAAACCTGTTTCCTTTAAGTTAGTTATCAGGATGTAACTTGTTTAGCTTCAAATGGATATCAAATTTTATAAATACCAGGGTACAGGAAATGATTTCATCATGTTGGATGGAAGGGAATATTCACTTGGAGAGGATGCTATCCACCAAATAAAGTTCCTTTGCCATAGAAAATTTGGAATCGGGGCAGATGGTCTGATCATTCTCCAGGAAAAAGAGGGGTATGATTTTGAAATGTGCTACTATAATGCGGATGGAAGCCAAAGCATGTGTGGCAATGGTGCCAGGTGTGCCGTCGCTTTTGCCGCCTTTTTGGGTATCATTTCGGAAAAAACCGTTTTCCTTGCCATAGATGGCCCGCACCATGCCCGCATTTCAGGCGATTGGGTGGAATTGGAAATGGGGGATGTACAGAAGGTCCAGCCTGTGGGAGAGGATTTTTTTGTGGATACCGGATCTCCTCATCATATCGTTTTTGTGGACCAACTGCAGCAGTTTGATGTGTTGGGTAGGGGCAAAAAAATCCGGCATGATGTGCAAAGATACCCCAAAGGCACCAATGTGAATTTTGTGCAAGGGCTAGCAAAAAATCACATTCAAGTCAGAACCTTCGAACGTGGGGTGGAAGATGAAACCCTTTCCTGTGGAACCGGTGTGACCGCCTGCGCTTTGGTATATGGTGCACAACAGCAACAAAATTCAATAAAAATTACCACCTTGGGAGGAAACCTTGAAGTACGGTTTAACGAAGATAATAATGGTGGATTCAAAAACATCATTCTGGCAGGACCTGCCAGGCAAGTATTTTCAGGAAATATTGCATTAATTCCTGAGGTCAAAGAAAAAGAAAATTTAGGACAGCGATAAAGAATTTACATATATGATAGAAGCAATAGCAAAGGGGTTGGCAAAAGTTTTTGGTACAAAATCTGACCGTGACATCAAAACCTTGAGCCCAGCGGTGGCGCTGATCAATTCCGCCTATGATCAACTGTCATCTGTTTCGGATGATGAATTGAGAAATGAAACCAAAAGCATCAGAAATACTATAGACGAAGACCTCAAGGAGTTTGATGATAAAATTGCCCAATTGAGACAAGAGATTGATTCGCTTAATCCGGATCAGGTACAGGCAAAAGATGCCTTGTTTAATGATATAGATAAAGTAGAAAAAGACCGGGACGAGGCTCTTGAAGTCAGCCTTGAAAAGGTACTGCCGCGTGCATTTGCTGTGATTAAAGAAACAGCCCGCCGACTCAAGGAAAACAAACAACTGAAGGTTACTGCCACGGAAACTGACCAGGAAATGGCAGCATCCAAGTCCTATGTGGAGTTGGAAGGAGAACATGCCATCTGGCACAACAAGTGGACGGCAGCTGGGGTGGAAGTCACCTGGGACATGCTGCATTATGATGTACAGCTTTTGGGTGGTGTTGCCTTGCACAGGGGCAACATTGCAGAGATGGCAACCGGTGAAGGTAAAACCCTGGTTTCAACACTTCCGGCCTACCTCAATGCACTTTCCGGAAGAGGCGTCCATATCGTTACAGTAAACGATTACCTGGCAAAAAGAGACTCCGAGTGGAATGCGCCATTGTTTGAGTTTCATGGATTAAAGGTAGATTGTATCGACAAGTATCCACCCAATTCGGAAGGCAGAAAAAAAGCCTATCAATGTGATGTGGTATATGGCACCAATAATGAGTTTGGATTTGACTACCTGAGGGATAACATGGCCAGAGATGCCAAGGATCTGGTACAGGGAAAACACCATTTTGCCATGATTGATGAGGTTGACTCCGTTTTGATAGATGATGCGAGGACGCCACTGATCATTTCCGGTCCGATTCCAAAGGGAGATCAGCACGAGTTTTATGATATGAAGCCCCGGGTATCTACTCTGGTGGATGAACAAAGGAAACTGGTTCAAAACTTCCTTACCGAAGCCAAAAAACTCATCAAGGAGGGTAAGGAAAAGGAAGGCGGATTGGCCTTATTCAGGGCATTCCGGGGACTTCCCAAATACAAGCCATTGATCAAGTACCTTTCCGAACCAGGTATCAGGGTTATCCTTCAGAAAACAGAGAACTTTTACCTGCAGGATAATAAGCGCAACATGCCTGAGGCGGATGAACCCTTATTGTTTACCATCGATGAAAAATCCAACAGTGTAGACCTGACAGACAATGGCATTGAAACCATTACCAGAAAAAATGAAAATGCAAGCTTCTTTATCCTTCCGGATATAGGTAGCGAAATTGCCGACCTGGAAAAAGACGAGGCAATAGATGACAAGGAAAAGCTGATAAGAAAAGAAGAACTGATCAAGGATTACGGGGTAAAGGCGCAACGAATTCATACGGTCAATCAGCTGCTCAAGGCCTATTGCATGTTTGAAAAAGACACCGAATACATTTTGGTAGATGGCAAAGTGAAAATTGTGGATGAGCAGACAGGTCGGGTCATGGAAGGAAGAAGGTATTCTGACGGCTTGCACCAGGCAATAGAGGCCAAGGAAAATGTAAAAGTAGAAGATGCTACGCAAACCTATGCGACCATCACCTTGCAGAATTATTTCCGGATGTACCACAAACTTTCCGGCATGACCGGTACAGCAGAAACCGAAGCCGGAGAGTTCTGGGAAATTTACAAGTTGGATGTAATTGTCATACCAACCAATAAACCCATACAGCGACAAGACCGCGAGGACAAAGTATATAAGACCGTTCGGGAAAAATTCAATGCTGTTGTTGATGAAATCAATGAACTGACAGATGCCAACAGGCCTGTATTGGTGGGTACCACATCCGTAGAAATTTCAGAATTGCTCAGCCGGATGCTGACCATCCGGAAAATCAAACACCAGGTCCTGAATGCCAAGCAACACGCCCGGGAAGCAGATGTGGTAGCAGAAGCGGGCAAACCCAAAACCGTCACCATTGCCACCAACATGGCCGGTAGAGGTACAGATATCAAACTTACCCCTGAATCCAAACAGGCCGGCGGCCTGGCAATCATCGGTACCGAGAGGCACGAATCCCGAAGGGTAGACCGACAGCTAAGGGGTAGATCCGGCCGGCAGGGAGACCCCGGTTCCACCCAGTTTTTTGTATCCCTGGAAGATAACCTGATGCGCCTTTTTGGCTCAGAAAGAATAGCCAAACTTATGGACCGCATGGGCTTGGAAGAAGGGGAAGTGATCCAACATTCCATGATTACCAAATCCATTGAAAGGGCACAGCGTAAAGTGGAAGAAAACAACTTCGGAGTAAGGAAGAGACTGTTGGAATACGATGATGTAATGAACAGCCAACGGGAAGTCGTTTACCGAAGAAGAAAAAATGCTTTGATCGGCGACCGTCTGGAGCTTGATATCCTGAACATCATGTATGATGTTGCGGAGGATTTGATTGAAATGGCCAAGGCTACTGAAGACCTGGAAAACCTGAGAATGAATATTTTCAGTTCATTGGGACTGGATTACCAGTTTACCGAAACGGACCTCAAAGAAAAAGATGTCGCCAGCCTGACCAAAATCCTTTTCAATGCAGCTTACGAAAATTACATCAAGAAAAACCAGAACATTCTGGAAAGGGCCATGCCTATCCTCAAGGATGTGCATAAAAACAGGGGAGCTACGGTAAAAGAAATCATGGTTCCCATCTCCGATGGCATCAAACAGATAGGAGTAGTCATCAACCTGGAGTCCACCATAAGCAACGAGGGCAGAGACCTGATCAGGGCTGTGGAAAAGACGGTGACCCTGGCCATTATAGATCAAAACTGGAAAGAGCATCTCAGGGACATGGACGATTTGAAGCAGTCGGTACAAAATGCGGTGTATGAACAAAAAGACCCTCTATTGATTTATAAATTCGAGGCTTTTGAAATGTTTAAACGCTTCCTGGGTAAACTGAATGATGATATCGTTTCCTTTATTTCCAAATCCGATCTCCCCAAACAAGATCCGGAACAAGTAAAGGCGGCTCAGGCGCAGAAAAAGGCAGAACCCCGTGTGACCGCTTCAAAAGAAGAGGTGGCCAGCAGCCTGGGAAACCCGGGGGGACGAAGAGCCGCCATCGCCAATAGTCGGGCCACAGCCAGCAGGGAACCGGTAAAGCCCAGAAAATCAGAAAAAACCTATGGGCGAAATGACAAGGTGTCTGTCAAGTATGTGGATGGCAAAATCAAAAAAGACGTAAAATATAAAAGCGTGGAACAGGATATTTCTGAAGCAAAATGTGTGGTAATAGAAGATTAAATCCCTACATCATGTTAAAAAAAACAAGCATCTATTTATTATCACTGTTGCTTTTTAGTAGTTGCGGCATCATCAATATACGCAAAACAGGAGACACAGCCGATAAGTTTGACAATTATACGGAAGACCTTACCGGCTCCAGGATACAATTTGAGGATTTGCCTGTTCCTAGTTTTTCTTCTTCTGCTGTTGATAATTCAGGCCCCATCAATCAGGATCTGGAGCGCAGAATTGGCCAAATCACAGAGGAAAACGATAAAGAAAAATTCGTTAATGGGTTTACCATTTTAATCTACAGCGGTGCAGATAGGGAAAGAGCGTTTGAGGTTAGAAATGAGGTCTATTCAGAATTTCCTGATATTCAAACCTATATGGAATATAACCAACCCAGGTACCTGGTCAAGGTAGGCCGCTACATCAATAAAATTGAAGCCCTGGCTACCTATGAAAAAATGAATGAAAATTTTCCAAGCTCCCGGATCACTCCAGATCGTTTTTTGAAGAACCGGGAGAAAGAGGAAAAGAAAGAAGAAAACTTAGAGGATGCTGAAAAATAAAATTCAAGAACTTGCTGATCAATACAAATCAGACACAATCGATATCAGAAGACACCTGCATGCACACCCGGAGTTATCCTTTGAGGAAAACGAAACCGTTGCCTTTGTAGCCGATAAGCTTCGCTCCTTCGGGATCAGCAAGCTCAGTCCCAAAGCAAATACCGGCTTGGTTGCCTTAATCGAAGGAAAAAACCCATCAAAAAAAACGATTGCCCTGAGAGCAGACATGGATGCGCTTCCCATTACAGAAGCGAACGAGGTGTCTTATAAGTCTAAAAACCAGGGAGTAATGCACGCCTGTGGTCATGATGTACATACTTCCTCTCTTTTGGGAACGGCCCGAATTTTAAATGAACTCAAAACTGATTTTGAAGGTACCATAAAACTGCTTTTTCAACCGGGAGAGGAAAAAGTTCCGGGTGGTGCCGCCATGATGATTGCTGACAAAGCCCTACTGGATCCTAAACCTACTGCCATTCTTGGGCAACACGTCATGCCACTGATACCGGTAGGAAAAGTAGGCTTTAGAAAAGGAATGTACATGGCCAGTGCAGATGAACTTTATATCAAAGTCCGGGGAAAGGGTGGCCACGGTGCCATGCCCGAAACGCTGATAGATCCGGTCTTGATCAGCGCACATATTTTAGTAGCCCTTCAGCAGGTAGTCAGCAGAAAAGCAGATCCCAAAACACCTTCTGTACTGTCTTTTGGTAAGGTAATAGCCGATGGCGCTACCAATGTCATTCCTAATGAAGTAAATATTGAGGGTACCTTCCGCACATTGAATGAGGATTGGAGGAAAGCAGCGCATGAACAAATGATTAAAATAGCCAAGGGAATTGCTGAAGGCATGGGAGGAGAAGTCGATTTTGAAGTTCGCAAGGGCTATCCCTTCCTGAAAAATGAACCTGAGCTTACTGAAAGATCCATACAGGCGGCCAAAGCGTACCTGGGAGAAGAAAATGTAGTGGATCTGGATATTTGGATGGCTGCGGAGGACTTTTCCTATTATACCCAGGAAATGGACGGATGCTTTTACAGGCTGGGTACCAGGAATGAAGGTAAAGGAATTGTCTCAGGGGTACATACACCCACCTTTGACATTGACGAAGATGCGTTGGGTTTAAGCACCGGCTTAATGGCCTGGTTGGCATTGGAAGAATTAAAACACAGCTGATTTAAGCTTTCTTAATCACAGAAATGAAAAGTACCGCACTTAGCCTGATTCTTACGGCAGGCCTCATTTTGAATTGTTTTGCATGGGGACAAACAGGCCATCGCGTAGTAGGTCAGATAGCAAGCTGGCACCTCAGCAAAAAAGCAAGCAAAAACATTCAGGCCATCCTAGGGCCCGAATCATTGGCCATGGTGTCTACCTGGATGGACGAGATCAAATCCGACCCCAGTTACGATTACCTGAACTCCTGGCATTACCTCACAGTAAAAGCGGGAGAAGGCTACAATCCGGATTTGCAGGAAAAAGATGGAGATGCCTACGGCAAAACCAAAATGATCATCGCTGCCTTAAAAGGCGGAAAATTAGATGCAGACCAAAAGGCTGCCTACCTCAAAATGCTGGTACATTTGGTAGGAGACCTGCATCAGCCACTTCATGTAGGAACTGGAGAAGACAGGGGAGGAAATGATGTAAAGGTTAGCTACTTTAACGATCGCACCAATTTGCATGCGGTATGGGACAGTAAAGTGATTGATGGAAAGAACCTGAGCTATACCGAACTGGCTGACCACCTCAACAGAAGGGTCAATAAAGCCCTTATTCGAAAATATCAGAATGACCCTCTGGAAAAGTGGCTGCAAGAGGCCGTGGATTTGCGTCCCGTTATTTATGATTTGCCGGAAGATGGTAAGCTTTTTTATGACTACGGTTACCAAACCTATCCCATCATGGAACAACAGTTGCTGGCAGGAGGCATACGACTTGCCGGTATTCTCAACGAAATTTTCGGATGAAGCTCAATTGCCGGCAGCAATCGCAATAAAATCGATTGAATGGGGCTGATGCTCCTGAAGGGTTTTTGCGCATGCAGCCAGGGTCGCACCAGTGGTCAGCACATCATCCACCAAAAGTATTTTTTTACCCTTGATTTCCTCTGAGTTGCAGGCTTCAAAAACCTCAGCTACATTTTCCCACCTTTCCATCCTGCTTTTATTCGTTTGGGTTTGGGTAGGAGTTTTCCTAATCAAATGGTTGGAACAGGTAATTTTCAAACCAGTAGCCATTCCCAAAGCAAACTGTTCACTTTGATTGTAGCCTCTTTTTAAGCGCTTTTTGTAATGCAGGGGGACCGGCACTACCTCATTCCAGGATTCGTTGAACCCATTTTCCCATAAAAATGAACCATACATCTGGCCCAAAATCTTAGCCAATAAAGGTTTATTTTTATATTTGATCTGGTGCAACACTTTTTGGCTCAACCCTTTTTTTGAAAATCGCAGGTAGGACATTACCCTATCTACCGGAGCTAAGCCCAAAACCTTATTTTTCAAATCATTGTCTCTGGGCACAAGGTGGTAATTGGTGATTGGCAATTGGGAAATACAAATTTTACACAACTGACTTTCAAAGGGAAAAAGGCTTCGCTTGCATATGCAACAGGTTTCCGGAAAAACCAGGGATAAAAAATCTTGCCAATAATTGAAACGCATACCTAATTTGGGTTGTTTTTAAGTATTGAGCCATTATACCTGTTATATTTGCAGGATGCAGACCGTTATGAATTTAGGTAAAATTCGTAAAGGAAAAAAGGGCGGGGCAATGGTAAACGCAATTAAAAATCTTTCATGAATGGCATTATTAAAAAAGGATCTGGATCTTGAAAAGAGATGGGGAAAACTACTGGAAGGCCTGGGGGAAATCTTCGGTAAAAAACCTGCCGACTTAAATGCCGTACTCTTTATTATTGGTGTTCAGGAATTGGGTAAGGGGCCCCGACATTTTTCAAAAGAGGAAAAGCAAGATTTGATGCATATTGCCACTTGTAAACTCCTGAGCTTGTCAGGGTTTTATACCTTGGATTTTATTGATCAGGATGGCTGGCCTCACTGGAAATTGGAAAAATCCTTACCGCATTTGAACGCCACAGAACAGGAAAAATTATTGAAAATCCATGTTTTGGAGTATTTTGAAGAAGAATTTGAAATAGACATTTAATGAAGATCATATCGTACAATGTCAATGGTATCAGGGCAGCCATCAAAAAAGGTTTTGTAGAATGGTTAAGAGATGCTGACCCGGATATCATTGGGCTACAGGAAATAAAATCCCTGGAGAATCAAATTGACACCAACATATTTAAAGACATGGGATACCATGTCTACTGGTATCCGGCGGTAAAAAAGGGATACAGCGGGGTAGCCATTTTGAGTAAAATGCCGGCCAATAAGGTTACCTATGGAGTAGGCATGGATGCCTATGATGATGAAGGGAGGATGTTAAGGGCTGACTACAATGAATTCTCTTTTATCAGTGCCTATTTCCCTTCAGGGACTACAGGAGATATCCGCCAGGATTTCAAATACAGATTTCTGGACGACATTTACCATTACAGCCAGGACCTGATAAAGGAATACCCCGATATGATCATTAGCGGAGATTACAACATTTGCCACAAAGCCATTGACATACACAATCCCATTTCCAATAAAAACACATCCGGATTTCTACCGGATGAGCGGGCTTGGATGGATAAATTAACATCTTCTGGATTAGATGACAGCTTCCGGTTAATGAACAAGGAACCCCATCAGTACAGTTGGTGGAGTTATCGCGCAAACGCCAGGGCCAATAATAAAGGATGGCGGATAGATTACCATATGACTACACCATCCATAAGCAAAAAGATAAAAGGTGCAAGCATATTACAACAGGTTCATCACTCAGACCATTGCCCGATTAGCCTGGAATTGAAATAGTAAATAAAAATTTAATCATGATTAAAGCCTAAAAGATCAATGAAATCAATAAAAATTTCTATTCCATCTATTATTGAAAATATAACTATTATTGAAAGTTTCATTGACAATGCCAAGGAAAAGTTTCAAATCAGTGATGACATTTACGGCAATATCATGATTTCGGTAACTGAATGCGTGAGTAATGCCATTATTCATGGAAACAAGGAAGACAAGAAGAAGTCCGTACGCTTGGAGCTCCGTTTCCTGGAGGATCAGTTGAAATTTATCATTGAAGACGAAGGCCTGGGCTATGACTACCAACACTTGAATGACCCGACCTCTCCTGAAAACCTGGAAAAGTCGGGCGGCCGCGGCGTATTTATCATGAAGCACCTATGTGATGAAATCCATTTCGAAAATGAAGGAAGTAAAATAACACTTACTTTTTACATGAATTGATATGGCCATACATTTTTTTGAAGAAGGTATCCAGTCAAAAATAACCCAGAAACGGAAAATAAAGCTTTGGATCACAGAAATAGCGAAAGAGAAAAAATTCCGCATCCAGACACTCAATTATGTCTTTTGCACAGATGATTACTTATTAGAGATCAACAAAAATTACCTAAACCATGATACCTACACAGATATCATCACGTTTGATCAATCAGAGTTCGAAGGAGAAATAGAAGGAGACATCTACATCAGCATTGACCGGGTAAAGGAGAATAGTAAAATTCTCGAGACAAAATACGAAGAAGAACTACTAAGGGTTTTGATACACGGATTACTTCACCTCTGTGGTTACAAAGATAAAAACCAACGAGAAAAAGAAACCATGCGAAGGGAAGAAGAAAAGGCGATGAACTTGTTTCAAAACCTAGGTGTTCCACGTGGAACACCGAATCAATAAATACAAATACAACACAAGTGTTTCACGTGGAACACCTGAAAATTGACAATATGTTTCCAGTATATGATGTTATAGTAGTAGGAGCAGGGCATGCCGGCTGTGAAGCGGCTCATGCAGCAGCAAAGATGGGCTCAAAGGTATTGCTATGTACCATGAACATGAATACCATAGCCCAGATGTCTTGTAATCCTGCTATGGGAGGAGTAGCAAAGGGTCAGATCGTTAGAGAAATTGATGCACTCGGCGGAAAGTCAGGAATAATCTCGGACAAGTCCATGATTCAATTCCGAATGCTGAATAGATCTAAAGGGCCAGCCATGTGGTCCCCCAGAAGTCAGAATGATAGGATGCGTTTTGCTGAAGAATGGCGACTTGCTTTAGAAAGTACTCCCAATATAGATTTCTGGCAAGAAATGGTAACGGGCATAATCGTTAAAGATAAAAGAATCAAGGGTGTCCGAACCAGCCTGGGACTGGAGATTCAAGCCAAATCAGTGGTATTAACTAATGGAACATTCCTCAACGGTATCATCCATATAGGAGAAAAACAAATGGGTGGTGGTAGGACAGGAGAGAGGGCAGCAAAAGGCATCACGGAAAACCTATTGGAACTAGGTTTCGAATCAGGTAGGATGAAAACAGGTACGCCTCCCAGAGTAGACGGAAGAAGCCTGAATTATGAGGTGATGGAAATCCAGGAGGGAGATGAAAACCCCGAAAAATTCTCTTATTCAGACACAACACTAGCGCCCTTAAAGCAAAAAAGCTGCTGGATCACCTATACAAATAAAGAAGTTCATGAAACACTGTCAGAAGGATTTGACAGGTCTCCCATGTTTAATGGTAGAATACAAGGATTAGGCCCCAGGTACTGTCCATCCATTGAAGACAAAATCAACCGCTTTGCAGAAAGGGAAAGACACCAGATATTTGTAGAACCGGAAGGGTGGGACACTGTAGAAATATATGTGAATGGTTTCTCTACTTCCTTACCAGAGGATGTACAGCTAAAAGCACTTCGGAAAATAACAGGATTCGAAAAAGCAAAAATGTTCAGACCAGGCTATGCCATAGAATACGATTATTTTCCTCCCACACAATTGAAACTGAGTCTGGAAACAAAACTGATTGACAACCTCTTTTTTGCCGGACAGATAAACGGCACAACAGGATATGAGGAGGCAGCGTCACAGGGATTGATTGCAGGTATTAATGCACACAATAAAGTAAAAGAGATAGAACCTTTTATATTGAAGAGGTCTGAGGCATATATTGGGGTTTTAATCGATGATTTGATCAACAAGGGCACAGAAGAACCTTACCGCATGTTTACTTCAAGGGCTGAGTTTCGTCTATTGCTAAGGCAGGATAATGCAGACCTGCGACTAACTCCCTATGGATATGAAATGGGACTGGCAGATGAAAGGGATTTTCTCCGCACAAAAGATAAAGAATCAAAAACGGATGAACTCATTAACAAATTAGAAAAAACCCGCTTGTCTCCTGACACAATCAATCCAGGACTTATCAAACACCAAACAGCCCCGATTAAGGAAAACATCACAGTCGAAAAATTACTTAAAAGGCCCCAGTTAGGAATAAACGATATAGCACAGATGAACGATTCCTTAAGAGAAGAACTGTCCCAATATGGTAAAAATATCCTTGAACAGGCCGAAATACAGATCAAATACAGGTCATATATAGATAAGGAAAGGCAAATGGTCGAAAAAATTAGCAACCTCGACCAATTGAAAATTCCGAATCACATGGATTATAGTTCTATCAAAGCACTGTCTGCTGAAGGACGACAAAAATTGGGGAAAATCAAACCTGAAACTATTGGACAGGCATCCAGGATAAGCGGTGTATCCCCCGCAGATATGTCAATTTTAACCATCTACTTAGGAAGATAAAATGTATGAAAGATTAACCAAATGTCCACTTTGCAAAAGTGGACTTTTTATTAATCACATGGTCGTAAAGGATCATGCCATTAGTAAAGAATCATTCATTATATGCGCCTGCAAAAACTGTCAGTTATGGTTTACCAATCCCAGACCAGATGAGAAAAATATTGCCAAATATTACAATGGAGAAAACTATATATCTCACCAAAATAAAAACAAAGGAATTACAGATCTCATTTATAGGGTTGTAAGAAAATACACACTGAGACAAAAGCTAAAACAAATCAACTCCCGTTCCAAACACAGAGGGAAGCTACTGGATTATGGTTGTGGCCTGGGCAATTTTGTAAAAGTTTGCCAGGAAAACGGATGGACAGCTTACGGTATGGAACCCAATGAACAAGCCGCTCAAATAGCCATAAATCAAACCAAAATAAACCTGATAAAAGATCTAACAGCTTTAGAAACAGAAAAAAAATTTGATGTAATTACGCTCTTTCATGTGTTGGAACACATCCATCAGCTTAATAAAACGGTAAAAGTTCTATTAAGCAAACTAAAAAAAAGAGGACTGCTTTTTATCGCCGTACCCAACAGGGAATCACAGGACGCCACCTATTTTAAGGAAAACTGGGCTGCCCTGGACGTACCAAGGCATCTGTACCATTTCAATGAAACGTCGATGAAATACCTGGCAGAGAAAAATGATTGTAGAATTACAGAAATTTTACCCATGACCTTTGATAGCTATTACGTATCCCTGCTAAGCCACCAATACTCCGGATCAGACAACAACTATCTAAAGGCATTGAAATCTGGCTATCTATCCAATAAGGCTGCCAAAAAAAATAACAATTATTCAAGCTTACTTTTCATTATCAAAAAGAAATGAAATTTATCATTCGGTATTTATTTACAATTACAGTCATTACAATAAGTTCTTGTGCCAAACAAAGTTCACCCATGGGAGGCCCAAGAGATGAGGATCCACCCGTATTATTAAACACAATTCCTGAAGATCAAAGCACCAATGTAAGTCCTGAAGACATTTTCCTGGAGTTCAATGAATTCGTAAAATTAGAAAACCCAAATCAATCCATCATTATTACTCCCAGGGTAGAGACAGATAAAATCGAATTTTTAGCTATTAGAAACAGGGTAACCATCACTTTAAACCAGGAACTGGAGGAAAATACAACCTACCTATTCAATTTTCAAAAGAGCATACAAGACATCACAGAAGGAAACCCCGCCGACAGGCTAAAACTGGTTTTCTCTACAGGAGATGCCATAGACAGCCTTAAGGTATCCGGACAAGTAGCGTTTAGCGACCCATTTGAAGAACCTGATTTCAATGATGTGATCGTAGGTTTATACGCCATCGAAGATACCACCGACCTCTTTAACGCTGCTCCATACTACATTGCACAACCAGATTCACTGGGGAAATTTGAAATTTCAAATATCAAAGCAGGAAAATTCAGGGCGTATGCCTGGCTGGACGATAACAATTCCCTAAAAGCGGAATTCAGAAATGAAGCCTATGGATTTGCCCCAGAGATAATCAACGTAGAAAATAACCTCGAAAACCTTCAAATTAACATGGCAAAGGGAGACATCTCAGATTTGAAAATTAATAGAAGCTCCAAAACAGGAGGTAATTTCGATATCATTCTTAGCAAACCTATTGCTGAATTTGCCATAGAACATCCTGATAAAAATAACACCCTTTTTTATCGTTTACAAGATAAAAACATCAGGCTATACCACAGCGAACTTAAAAATGACAGCATACAAGTTAACATCCAATTGAAGGATTCCGTTGGATTTAAAGTTGATACTACCCTATATGCTGGTTTCGAAGAAAGTGAAAGAACGAAGGAAAAATTTGAAGTCACGACAAATACAGGTGCTAAGTTTAGTCAGAAAATAGAAGCCAAACTGGACTTTAACAAACCACTGTATGATATCGTTTATGATTCTCTTTTCATTGAATACGATACAGCCTCATACATCCCAATCGACCCATCAATGATTAGCCTGGCAGACAGCAATCACCTGCGAACCACCATAAGGATAAATGTACCTTTACCGGACTCCATAAAAAATACCACCTTTAAATTGTATGCTGCTGACTCCACCTTTAAAGATGTAGAAGGTGAATGGAATGAATCAGCTGTAGAAGCGACATATAATAAGTTAAAAACGGATAACCTGGCCGATGGGATTAATGGAACAATCAACACAGAAGAAAGACCCATTATACTCCAACTTTTAAATAGCAAAGGGGAGTTGATTAGAGAAAAATATCTGTTGGATACCAATTATTTCGAATTTACAGACATAGAAGCCACCAATTATAAACTCCGGGCAATCGTAGATAGAAACAAAAATGGCCGTTGGGATCCAGGTAACTATTATGAAAACATCCAACCAGAACCGATTTATGCTTTCTTTGATACGGAATCAAATAAACATGAATTCATACTAAGGGGAGGTTGGACATTGGATGACCTGATCATCGAACCCAGAAAAGATTCAGGAATAGTAACAACACCAATACCAAGCATTGACCAAGCACCAATTACATTGCCTTTGGATATATTGGAAATAAGTGAAGAAGATCTATTAAATAATTGATAACCAATTACTTAAATATAAAAATTAGAATTCGCCTTTAGATATTTGTTCCTTAATAATCGAAGTTCCATTACTCTGGATCGGAAAAACATCGGTAATCTCGAAATCATTGGTATGTTTCAAACTTATCTCATCCTGGATTCAAATCGATGTTAACAATCCACCATATAGGGTGGATAATACTAGCACTAACTTATCTAACCAACAATCATAAACGAATTTAAAGAGTCCTTAAAGAATCAAAAATAATTATTGGTGATAACCACAGATTTGTACACCATTATTCACAGTCAATCCCCATTTTATCTTATCCCCAACAAAAGTTTAAAGTTATCAACCAAAAATAAAGCCAGTACTTTAAACTATTGGCAATCAAATATTTAAACAAAAGTAAAATGTGGGATTACTGTGAATAAAAAAAGCTAAATACCCAACTGAAGTGAACAACTTTTTTCTGGACTGATTACCCACATGTCCACCTCATAATAATAACCATGTGTTTTTTAAATTCAATAATTCTTAAAATAATTACCTTGTTGATAAGTTCGTTTCAGGCCAGTCGCTCCATTCAGTAATTACCGCATTGTTTTAATTTGTTAGGGATTGGCAACATTTTTTAAGTTGTTTGAAAAATTAATTTTAGGATTTTATTATGCATGCATAATTTTTTTCGTTATATTAAAACTGAAATGAGCTTTAATAAATGAAAAAAGAGGAAACCATTGATTTTCATATCAAATCCTGTTGGCATTCTATATCAAGAATGTACAATCAAAAAGCCAATATGGAGGGTATAACGACATCTATGGGCTTTGTTCTGATAAACATTCATTCTATTGAAGGAACGGCAGCCACCAAAATAGCTCCCATGATGGGATTGGAGACCAGGAGTCTGACTAGGATATTAAAAACGATGGAAGAGAAGGGTTTAATTAGGAAATCTCCTGATCCTACTGACAAAAGATCGGTAAGAATTTTCCTTACCAACTTAGGGAAAGAAAAAAAATCAGCTGCTGTACAAACCATAAATAATTTCAATCAACAGATCCGTCATGCCTTGACAGATGAGGAATTGAAATCATTCTTTTCTCTATTTAAAAAAATCAACCAGGTTATACAGCAAATTCAGAAATCTTAGACCGCAACTACAAATAATAAACCAATGAAAAGAACCATAAAAAAAGTAGCCGTTTTGGGATCAGGAATTATGGGATCCCGAATTGCTTGTCATTTTGCAAATATTGGCGTTGAAGTGTTGCTTTTGGACATCAGTCCAAAAAAACTTAATGAGAAAGAAGAAAAAAAAGGTTTGACCCTTGATAACGTTTCAGTTAAAAACCGAATAGTAAATAAAGCCCTGGAAGATACCCTTTCTTCAAAACCCTCGCCAATTTATGACAAGGATTTTGCAAATCGCATCACCACTGGCAACTTTGATGATGACCTGCCGAAGATAAAGGATTGTGATTGGATCATTGAGGTAATCATTGAAAACCTGGAAATCAAGCAAGGCCTCTTTGAAAAAGTGGAAAAATACAGGCAAGCCGGAACATTGATTTCCTCCAATACATCAGGTATACCTATTCATTTGATGGCTGATAACCGATCTGAAGATTTTCAGCAGTGCTTTGCAGGAACCCATTTTTTTAACCCTCCCAGGTACCTCCGATTGTTGGAAATTATTCCTGGACCCAATACTAAACCTGAAATCATTGACTTCCTGATGGACTATGGGGATAGATTTTTGGGCAAGGAAACCGTATTGTGTAAAGATACTCCTGCATTCATTGCCAATAGGATCGGTGTTTATGCCATCATGTCGGCAATTCATACCATCGAAAAAATGGGCATGGGTGTATCAGAAGTTGATAAGTTGACAGGAACGGTCATTGGCAGGGCTAAATCCGGAACCTTCCGAACTTTAGATGTAGTCGGATTGGATACAACTGTTCATGTGGCGAAAAACTTGTATCAGGTGCTGGAGCATGACGAATCCAGGGAGCGGTTTAATCTTCCAAAAAGTGTAGAAGTATTGAATGAAAATGAATGGTATGGGGATAAAAGCGGCAAAGGTTTTTACCACATGATCCGACACGATGATGGCAAGAAGGAACTCAAAGAAATTGACTTTGGTACTTTTACCTATAAACCAGCAGAGAAACCTAAAATCAAAGCCCTGGATGATTCCAAAGGAATTGATAACCTGAAGGAAAGAATTAAATTTCTGGTCAATTATGAAGATAAAGCAGGTGAATTCTACAGGGCTACATTTTATGATCTATTCAGGTACTGTACATTTCGAATTCCTGAAATAGCTGATGAATTGTACCGAATTGATCAGGCGGTATGCGCAGGATTCGGTTGGGAATATGGCCCCTTCGAAAACTGGGATATACTCGGCGTAAAGGAAACGGTGGAGCAGATGGAAAAATCCGGTCAAAAACCTGCCGATTGGGTCTATGAAATGCTGGAAGCGGGTATTTCCAGTTTTTACCAGGTCATTGATGGCAAAAAGAATTACTATGATATTACTTCGAAGACCTATAAAGAAATACCAGGATTGGAGGACTTTATTTTATTGGATACCTTAAAATCAGCAAACAAAAAGTTATGGAACAATGAAGGAGCCTCCATTTATGATTTGGGTGATGAGGTGATAGGATTGGAATTTCATACCAAAATGAATTCCCTTGGTCAGGAAGTGGTGGAAGGAATCAATCAGGCCATTAGTTTGGCAGAAAAATCCTACAAAGGCCTGGTAATAGGCAATGAAGGAAGCAATTTCTCAGCTGGTGCCAATTTAGCCATGTTGTACATGTTTGCGGGAGATCAGGATTTTGATGAAATTGATATGATGATTGCCCAATTTCAGCAAACCATGATGCGGGCCAGATTCTCATCGGTTCCTGTAGTGGTTGCGCCTCACAATATGGCTTTGGGAGGGGGATGCGAATTATCCCTGCACGCTGATGCGGTGCAGGCTCATGCCGAACTATATATGGGATTGGTGGAAGTTGGTGTAGGATTAATCCCCGCTGGGGGAGGTACCAAAGAAATGACGCTAAGGTTTTCAAAAAACCTGGTTTCAGGTGATGTAGAGCTCAACCGATTGCAGGAAACATTTATGAATATAGCCACGGCCAAAGTTTCGACTTCCGCTGAGGAAACCAAAAAGCTAGGTTACCTGGAACAAAAAGATAGCTTATCCCTGAATCGAAAAAGGCAACTGGCCGATGCAAAAGAAAAGGTTTTGATGCTGTATGATGCTGGTTATACCCAGCCACTTGAAAGGGAAGATATTCGGGTATTGGGTAAATCTTCTTTGGCTTTGTTTGAAGCAGGAATTACCGGTATGCGCTATGGCGCCTATATTTCTGAGCATGATGCCAAGATTGCCCGCAAGCTAGCCTGGGTGATGAGTGGGGGAGATTTGTCTGAAACGACAGAAGTAAGTGAAACTTACCTTTTGGAGCTGGAAAGGGAAGCTTTCCTGAGCCTTACCGGAGAAAAGAAAACCCTGGAAAGGATTCATAGTATTCTATTTAAGGGAAAACCTTTAAGGAATTAAGCAATCAACTGATGCTGGCAGGAAGGTACATTTCCGTAATGCCACTGGCAGCTATTATCCTCAAAAATTAAAACAAATCTAACAATGGACGCATATATCATCAAAGGTTATCGATCAGCAGTGGGAAAAGCAAAGAAAGGAAGTTTCCGGTTTTACCGACCGGATGATCTGGCAGCTGATATTATCAAACATTTAGTTGGTGAAATTCCGGGTTTGGAAAATAAAATGGTCGACGATCTTATTGTAGGCAATGCCATACCGGAAGCAGAGCAGGGCATGCAAATGGGTCGGATGATTTCCCTGTTGGCACTTGGCAAAGAAAACCCCGGCTTTATAGTAAACAGATACTGCGGTTCAGGAATAGAAGCCATTGCACTGGCCACAGCAAAAATAAGAATGGGAATGGCTGATTGTATCATAGCGGGTGGCACAGAATCCATGTCCCTGATACCCATGATGGGTTTTAAAACCGCTTTAAACTGGAACATAGCTTCCCAAAACCCCGATTATTACCTGAGTATGGGTCTGACGGCAGAAGAATTGGCGAAAGATTACAAGGTAAGCCGGGAAGATGCGGACCTCTTCTCAGTCCAATCACATGAAAAGGCTTTGGAAGCCATAAAGAGTGGCAGATTCAAGGATGAAATTGTTCCGGTAGAGGTAGAAGAAACTTATCTTGACGAGAATAAAAAACGGCAAACAAAAAAATTCACAGTAGATACAGATGAAGGTCCTAGGCCGGGTACTACCATGGAGGTTTTGGCCAACTTGAAACCGGTATTTAAGCAAGGAGGCCAGGTAACTGCGGGAAATTCTTCTCAAACATCCGATGGGGCCGCTTTTGTGGTGGTAATGTCGGAGCAGCTGATGAAAAGCTTAAATCTGGAGCCCCAGGCAAGATTGGTTTCCTACAGTGTCGCTGGAGTAGAACCCAGGATCATGGGTATTGGTCCCAAAGAAGCTGTACCTAAAGCTTTGAAGCAAGCCGGATTAAGCCTAAACGATATTGACCTGATTGAATTAAACGAAGCCTTTGCTGCCCAGGCCCTGGCCGTCATCCGATCATTGGATTTTGATCCGGATATTGTTAATGTGAATGGTGGCGCAGTGGCCCTGGGTCATCCGCTGGGCTGTACAGGTGGAAAACTGACCGTACAAATGATGCATGAATTGGCCAAAAGGGACAAAAAATACGGTCTGGTCACTGCATGTGTCGGAGGAGGTCAGGGAGTAGCAGGAGTAATCGAAAGGCTCAGCTGAAGAAGAGACTTGCTTTAAGAAATTGTGGAAGCTAACGAAAAATTAAAATGGAACCAATAGCAAAGAAAAATACCCTGAATGGAGGGGAGTATTTGATCAGGGAAACCGCAGCAGCGGATGTTTTTATTCCTGAAGCTTTCAGTGAGGAGCAAAAAATGATGGCACAAGCATGCCAGGACTTTTTGGACAAGGAAATTCTGCCCAAAATGGAAGAAATTGATAGCATGAAAAACCCTGAATTGGTTCCTGAAATTCTAAGAAAAGCCGGAGAACTGGGTTTGCTGGCGATTTCAGTACCGGAGGAATTCGGTGGCCTGGGCATGAGTTTCAATACATCCATGCTGATTGCCGATATCATTGGAGCAGCAGGCTCTTTTTCTACTACCTATGGAGCCCATACCGGCATAGGAATTCTCCCGGTACTATATTACGGTACAGCACAACAAAAAGAAAAATACCTACCCAAGCTTTCCAATGCTGAGTGGGCGGCCTGCTATTGCCTGACGGAACCAGAAGCAGGCTCAGATGCCAATAGCGGAAAAACCAAGGCCACATTGAATCCGGAAGGCACCCATTACCTGATCAACGGGCAGAAAATGTGGATTTCCAATGCAGGCTTTGCCCATTTTTTCATTGTATTTGCAAAGGTGGATGACGACAAAAATCTGTCGGCTTTCCTGGTGGAGAAAACTTTCGGTGGCATTAGCATGAATGAGGAAGAGAAGAAAATGGGCATCAAGGGAAGTTCTACCCGTCAGGTATTTTTCAAGGATTGTCCGGTGCCGGTAGAAAACATGCTTTCCGAAAGGGGCCAGGGATTTAAAATTGCGGTGAATATTCTGAATATTGGCCGCGTAAAATTAGGGGCAGGCGTACTCGGAGGATGTCGCAGGGTATTGGGGCTTTCCATACAATATGCATCCGAGAGAAAACAGTTTGGCCTGTCTATAGATTCCTTTGGAGCAGTGCAGGCCAAATTGGCAGAAATGGCCATTAAAACCTATGCCTGCGAGTCCCTGTGTTACCGTGCCGGACAGGATATAGAAGATCGCATTGCCGCATTGGAAGCAGAAGGCATGGAACCCAACAAAGCCAAGCTGAAAGGAGTAGAGGAATTCGCCATTGAATGTGCCATTGCCAAAGTTCATGGTTCGGAAGTATTGGATTATGTGGTAGACCAGGGTGTTCAGGTATACGGTGGCATGGGTTATTCTGCTGAAGCTCCTATGGAACGGGCATACAGAGATGCACGCATTTCAAGGATTTACGAAGGAACCAACGAAATTAACCGTATTTTGATGGTGGGTATGCTGTTAAAGCGTGCCATGAAGGGAGAATTGAACATCATGGATGCCGCCCAAAGAGTAGGAGAAGAGTTAAAGGCTGTTCCTGACTTTTCGGCTCGGGATCATGCAGCTCCTTTATCGAAAGAGAAAGCCCTACTGCAAAACATGAAGAAAATTTTCCTCATGATCGGGGGTCAGGCAGCCAAAAGCCTGGGAGACAAGTTGGAAGATGAGCAGGAAATCATGATGCACCTGGCAGATATCATGATAGAAATCTATGCTGCTGAATCAGCCCTATTGAGGACGGAGAAACTGATGGCCAGCAAAGGTGAGGAAGCGGTAAAAACCCAACTGGCAGCAACCCAGGTGTATTTGTATGAAGCGGTGGAAAAAATTAATGCTGCAGGAAAAGAGGCCATTTATTCCTTTACATCAGGGGACGAGCAAAAACTGCTTTTGATGGGCCTTAAAAGATTTGCCAGGAATGAGGGAATCAACACCAAAAGCTTGAGAAGGGAAATTGCCGCCTCCCTGATAGCAGAAGGCAAATACTTCTTTTTCCATGCCTAAGTAATGAATGAAATACCAGCCGACAAATGAAAAAACCAGAAGCCTGGCTTAGGGGAGCCGTTCCCGGTATACCCCAGATATTGCAGCCTGCTGCCCATGCCCTGATCCAAACCACAGAGGATTTGCACAGATATATGGAGGGTTTTCCTGATGAATATTTATGGGAAAAGGTCGCCAGCCGTGCTGCTGTGGGTTTCCACCTACAACACATGACGGGAGTCATTGACCGCTTGTTTACCTATGCTTCGGGAAAAAACCTGAGTGATGCGCAAATGGAATTTTTAAAAAAAGAAGGCCATCCCGACACTCATTTGACCGGAGAAATGTTGATCCATGCTTTTGAGGCTAAAGTGAATGAAGCGTTGGATATTTTTAAACTGGCAAAAGAGGATGGACTAACAGCGACACGCCTGGTTGGACGCAAGCAATTGCCAAGTACCGTTTTGGGTCTTTATTTTCATGCTGCCGAACATGCGCAAAGACACCTGGGTCAGTTGTTGGTAACCGTGAGTGTGTTAAAGGAACGAAAATCAGGTAATTGATAGTTGGAAAAACTTATCGGCCCATCCATATAATGTGGCCTTTTATATCATGTTCTACCTGCTAGAAAAATATAATCCTTAACTTTAATCCCATGAAATCGACACGATTAAAATCATCATTAAACACACAGGGCAATGATTATTTTAATCGTCAAAGATTCCATCTGACGATTAAAAATCAAATTATAAACAGATGAAATCGAGCATGACGTATCCGTCACACACTGGAATGACTATCAGACATGCGAGATTCCATGTGACCATTAAAGAACAAATTATAGACACATGAAAAAAACCGCTATTCTTCTGATGGTGATGGGCTTGGCTTTTGGTAATGCCCCTGCCCAAAAAACCACTCAAACCGAAAACATCTTCCTGATAACGGTGGATGGCCTCCGTTGGCAGGAATTGTTTAAAGGCGCAGATTCCCTGTTTGTGGATGACACAGGAATGATCAAATCCCAGGGATCGCTGTTGGATGAATTCTGGCATTCGGATCCGCTTAAGCGAAGGGAGATGCTGATGCCCTTTACCTGGTCTACCCTGGCAGGGGAGGGGCAGATTCATGGCAATCGGGCCTTTGGCAGCCAGGTAGACCTCCGCAATGACATGCTTTTTTCCTATCCCGGCTATAATGAAATTTTGACCGGTTCGGCAGATGATGAGCGCATCAATTCCAATGCAAAAACGAATAACCCAAACATCACCTTGCTCGAGCACCTTCATAATATGCCCGAGTATAATGGAAAGGTAATGGCCTTTGGCAGTTGGGATGTGTTCCCCTATATCGTCAATGAAGAGCGCAGCGGCGTACCGGTTAATGCTGGTTTTGATAGGGCTGAAGGATCCAATCTCACAGCTGCCGAACACCTGATCAATAGAATGCAGCAGGAAATACGCGGACCCTGGGGCGGAGTGAGACTGGATCCATTTACCCACCATTATGCCCTTGAAGCCATAAAAAAATCCGCTCCCAAACTGGTGTACATTGCCTATGGGGAACCGGATGACTGGGCCCACGGCAATCGTTATGACGAATACCTGCATTCCATCAGGCAGTTTGATGCCTACCTGAAGGAACTGTGGGAATACATTCAGTCGAGTCCGCAGTACAAAGATAAAACCAGCATGATCATTACCACTGATCATGGCAGAGGTATCGATAAAGCCACCTGGACGGGCCATGGATCGGGAATTCCCCGCTCCAGAGAAATATGGCTTGCAGCGATAGGTCCGGATATTCCGGCAGTAGGGGAAGTGAAGAAAGATGAAGTCCTGTATGCAGCCATGATCGCCCGGACCATTTTCCAGTTGCTGGGATTGCCCTATCCGGATGAGGAGGCGGATGCCCTCATTTCCGATTTGTTGCCATGAATTTCAGATCAGATCATTTATGGGCAGTGGTTTTGATGCTGGCATGCCAGCCTGATCCGGAGACGCCTACCTATAGGGAAGCTTTCCTGGAGGATCAGCAAAAGGTTTCCGGCTTTTTTCAACTTCAATTTCCAAAAGACCAACTGACAGCCCTGGACTCGGGTTGGGTTTTTCTGGGTCTGGATTCACTTACCGGCATCCATCGGGAATGGCCCACTCGTTTTTCTCTATCCGATCCGGTTGCCTTGCCCCATCGCTTGCCTGTGCCTAACCATTCGCTTTGGTACCGCTGGGAAGGAAACCTGGAACCGGGTATTCTGCTGGTCAATGCAGACGACGGCGTACAATGTTGGATAAATCAAAAGCAAATTCCCAGGGCAGCCGAAGGCGACTATTTTGAGGTGGACGCATACGGGCAGACTGAGCTGGGACTTCGGGTGGTAAACAATGCCATGGGAGGAGGTCTGCGAGGCGTACAGTTTTTGCCCCAGGCTGCCCACCAATCCTGGCAGGAAAAGAAAACGCAAATCAGAAAAGCGGTTTTGGCAGATCGGAAAATTGAGCTGCTGCAGGATCCGGACCATGTGAGAAAGTGCGGAGAATTGTCTTTTCCAGAACTGACTGAGCGTTTGTCTGCATACCCCATTTTATTTACCGTTCCAGTGTTGATTTGGAGCACCGATGGCAAGCCCTTTGTCCGCTGGGTAAGTGAATCTGCGGATAAAGCCACCCTGCGCCTGGATAACGGAGAAGAAATCAGTATTGCATCAACAGACGGTGTTTTTACCTACGAACTGGATCCAGGAACCGGTTTTTCCTTTGATCTTTATCAGGAAAAATCCTATCAGGGTCACTATAGTTTGAAAGCCAGGCCGAATACAAAGGATATCAAACTCGCACTTTGGGGAGACTCTCAGGGAGGTTGGGATACCTTCCGAAAAGTAGCCGATGCCATCAGGGCACATGAGGCCGATCTCAGCATTGGAGCAGGGGATTTGGTGAATAATGGCTCGGAGGACTGGGCCTATCCGCGATTTTTACAATTGCTTTCCCGCATGCATACCCCGCAGCTTTTGGTTCCCGGCAACCACGATTATGATGGCCATTACGACGATTTGGTGGCCAGACAGCTGAAGCAATACCTTGCGCAGCCGCAAACACCCACCTATGGACTGCATCAATTTGGGCCAGTAGCCATTCTTAGCCTGGATCCGAATGTGAACTTTCCGGTTTCGGTTCCGGCGGGTACCCGGCAAAGGGATTGGCTAGAAAAGCAGTTGGAATCCGATACCTGGCGAAGCGCTCCCTGGAAAATAATTGTTTTGCACCAGCCTCCGTATGCTCAGGGCTGGTCCGGTTATCAGGGGGAATGGACGATTCGTCAATTGCTGGAACCCTATTTTCATCGGGGCCTGGTGGACCTGGTGGTGGCTGG
Source organism: Cyclobacterium sp. SYSU L10401 (assembly GCF_010993705.1). GTDB lineage: Bacteria > Bacteroidota > Bacteroidia > Cytophagales > Cyclobacteriaceae > Cyclobacterium. The sequence goes on from NZ_WOFO01000006.1 coordinate 208,658, forward strand.
CCATACCCACGATTACGAAAGACTATCCCTTGACTTTTCCGGCCATCCCGTACATTTTTTGGTAGTCGGAGGAGCTGGGGGAGGGCTGGAGCCGGAGGGCGAGCAATCGGATTTTCCCCGGATGGACCGGCTGATCAAGAAACACCATTATGGAATCCTCGAAATCAATTCCAGCCGAATGCACTTTACGGCCTACGATCTGGAAGGGAATACCATGGATACTTTGTCCATAGAAAAGTGAGCCATGGCTACCACTTCTCCTCAAGTCTCTGGCTACCTTCAATGCCTTTCCTGAGCAAAAATTTTTCCTTTCCGACGGCTCAGCCCTCCTATCATTTCAATTAAACCGGCCAGGGATCAATAAATTTTTCTCCTTCAACAAAATCCACTATCTCCAGATCTGATAAAAGGCAGTTTTCCATCTCTTCATGAATCTTTGCAGGTTCCAGGTTTTGTCCAATAATTACCAATTCGTTCATCCGGTCTCCAAATATTTTGTCCCATTTTTTTTCGATGTACTCCTGATTATCCAGATAGGCCTCATATCTGATCCTTTGATGGAAAGGCATACTGACCCACCAGATTCCCGCAGGTTCCGCCTTGAGGGAGCCCCCGGCCTGAGACCAGACCATGGCTGTATCTTTTCGGGAGGCCAGGTAAAACAGCCCTTTACTTCTGATAATACTGGCTGGCCAGTTTTCACTGATATAGGTCCAGAACCGCTCCGGATGAAAAGGCCTTTTATTGCGAAAAGTAAAGGAACTGATGCCATATTCCTCTGTTTCCGGTTGGTGTTCTTTATCCAATTCTTCCTGCCACTGCGAAGCATTGGAAGCCGTCTCTAAATCAAAGCGTCCCGTACTTAGGATTTCTTTGAGTGATACATGGCTGTGATTGGTAACCAAAATCTTCGCATCAGGATTTAACTTTTGTAGCAAGGTTTTCATCTCCTCCAATTGTTTTTTACCAACCAAATCTGCTTTGTTGAGTAGAATCACATTGGCAAATTCTATCTGATCTGTTAGTAAATTGACAATGGACCGCTGGTCTTCCGGATCTTCATTCAGCGACCTGGAGTAGACCGTCTCAGCACTTCCAAAATCCCTGTAAAAATTAAAAGCGTCAACTACTGTCACCAGGGTATCCAGCCGGCTATACCGGGATAGGTCTATGCCGTTTGCTTCGTCAATAAAGCTGAAAGTCTGGGCCACCGCAAGGGGTTCGGAAATCCCACTGCTTTCAATCAACAGGTAATCAAAGCGTTTTTCTTTTGCCAGTCGCTCCACTTCCACCATTAGATCTTCCCTCAGGGTACAGCAGATACAACCATTGCTCATTTCAACCAGCCTTTCCTCCGTGCGGGATAAGGTATTTTCCTGCCTTACCAGCTGGGCATCAACATTCACCTCGCTCATATCATTGACAATCACAGCTACTTTGAGATTTTCTTTGTTGTGTAGGATATGGTTCAGAAGGGTAGTTTTGCCGGCTCCCAAAAAGCCGCTCAGTACGGTTACAGGTAATTTTTTGTGCATGTCAGTCAATAATTTTAGCCTCTTTAATAGTAAAATTCAATTTTCCTACCGATCGGATGGTTTCATTTTATCACATTACGTTTTAAAATGACAGGAAGCAAAGATAGACAATAATTGAATAAACGCAACAATGTTGCAATAATGAAATCCCGGCTTAATTTCCATAAAATGGCGCTGCACCTGTTGGCCACAGGCCCGATTCGGAGAGGTTTAAAAAAAAAGCTATTTTTAAGCCATGAAAAATCGATCTCGTATACCTTACCCCTTGATGCTGCTTGTTTTCTTGCTGGCAAACGCACTTTTTGTTCAACCCCTTGCCGCCCAATCGGAGGCAAAACCCTACTTCCTAAACGGGGAGGCCCAGGAAGCAGCGGCCTTCAAGGATCCGGCACGTTGGGTACGGCATGATCTCTGGGTGGAAACCGAATTCGATTCCGATGCAGATGGGCAACCTGATCGCATGCACGTGGCCGTCACCCGCCCTTACCAGACCGAATATGAAGGCCTGAAATTACCGGTGATTTACGTGAGCAGTCCCTATTTTGCAGGGGTGGCGCCGGATGTAGACGGCTTGTTTTGGGATGTGCGACACGAATTGGGATCCCCGCCGGAAGAAAGGGTCTCTCCGCAAGTAACGCCCATCAACAATCGCCCCTTTATTTCCGACTCCCACATCCAAACCTGGGTACCCAGGGGGTATATCGTGGTGCATTCTTCTTCCCCAGGCACGGGGCTTTCCCAGGGTGCCCCCACCGTGGGCGGCAAAAACGAATCCCTGGCCCCCAAAGCCGTGATCGACTGGCTCTGCGGGCGGGCTAAAGGCTATACCCAACCTCAAGGTGGGGAACTGGTGGAAGCCTATTGGTCTACAGGCAAGGTAGGCATGACCGGGACTTCCTACAATGGTACCCTTCCCCTGGCGGCGGCCACCACCGGTGTAGCCGGACTGGAAGCCATCATTCCCATCGCACCCAATACCTCTTATTACCACTATTACCGCTCCCATGGGCTGGTGCGATCCCCGGGTGGATACCTGGGTGAAGACATCGACGTGCTGTACGATTTTATCCACAGTGGGGATCCGGCCATGCGGGCCGGAAACAATGCCCGTATCCGCGATACCGAAATGAAAGCAGGCATGGACCGGGTCACAGGCGATTACAACGATTTCTGGGCCGGCCGGGATTACCTGAACCAGATGGAGCCCATGAAGGCCGCCCTGCTGATGTCTCACGGCTTCAATGACTGGAACGTGATGCCTGAACACAGTTATCGTATCTATAAAAAAGCCGAATCCATGGGCCTGCCGGTGCAGCTGTATTACCACCAGGACGGCCATGGGGGACCACCGCCCATGCGGATGATGAATCGTTGGTTTACCCGCTACCTGCATGGCGTAGAAAATGGGGTAGAGGAAGACCCCAAAGTATGGATCGTCCGGGAAAATGACAGTCAGGAGAATCCGTCCCCCTATGAATCCTACCCCCATCCCCAATCCGAAGCCGTCTCGCTTTTTCTGGAAGGGGCCGCTCCGGCAGCCGGAAAGCTACACCTGGAGAAACCCTCCCGGCAGGGCAAGGAGACCCTGGTCGATAACTTTTCTTTTGATGGGGCTTCCCTGGCCAGGGCGGAGCTGACCGATCACCGGCTGTTGTTTTTAAGTCCGGAGCTGAAGGAGGACCTGCACCTCTCGGGTCTGGCCGAGATGAGCATAAGGCTGGCATCCAGCAAGCCTGCCGCCAACCTTTCCGTTTGGCTGGTATCTTTGCCCTGGAACGAAGGGAAAAATGCGAAGATCACCGACAATATCATCACCCGAGGCTGGGCAGATCCACAAAATCACCGTTCCTTAACAGAGAGCGAGCCGCTAAAGCCAGGCAGGTTTTACACGCTGAGTTTTGAGCTGCAGCCCGACGACCAGGTCATTCCCCGGGGTCAGCAGATCGGATTGCTGATCTTTTCCAGCGACAAGGAATTTACCCTCTGGCCCGACCCCGGCACCGAACTGACGGTAGACCTGGACAAAAGCACCCTGCAGCTACCGGTAGTGGGCGGTAAGGAGGCGTATGAAGCGGCTACAGCTACTGATGCTGAGCGGAAACAATAAAATAGGTCACGGAGGACACAAAGTGGGCACGAAGAATACAAAGCAAAGAATGTGAAAAAAGTTCTCAGAGATCTTTGTGGCCTTTGTGTTTTCTCGGTGTCCTTTGTGGCTAAACCATTTAGAAACGTACAATTTATTACTCAGACGGATCCAGTCATTCACTAATTTTTCGGGACATGAAGCGGGCACGAAGAAATATTATGGTGGTGCGAAAAAGATTTTGTCATAACATGATCTGGCAGGAGAATGAGCTATGATAAATGACAAATTATATCTATTTCCATATAAATTTAAGCGATTGATTAATATTATACGTATAAGCATATACTAATCAAGTTTTTTTTACCTCTGTATGTTTAGGCATATAACATGAGCCAATTATCTAATTTTGTAAAGACGAGAAGGAAGCAACTAGGAATCAGTCAGGAAGAATTTGCAGAAAAGTCCGGGGTAGCCTTGACGGTAATCCGAAAAATTGAACAAGGCAAGGAAAACCTCAATTTGTCAAAAGTCAATCAGGTACTCCAAATGTTTGGTCATGTCGTAGGTGCTGTAAACGAAAACCATGCGGCAGGGGATAAATAAAGACGTATTCATAGAAATCCCCAAATAATCTGTGAAAACCCGGCGAATCTGTTCCTGTGCTTTTGGTGTAAAAAGATTTTCCCCTTCCAAAAAAAGCCACTATCTTGTTAGGGAATTATTGGCAAATGGAAACATGTTTTTAGGAATAACGGGGTATCGGCCCATGGGTTTTTGAAACTAAATTGATTTGATTAGGTGCCGTCAAAAAACCGCTTGGTGTAATTGAAAGCAACTTAGACGAGATCGATTCGTTTCTGGAATATCTGCTTTCAGTTATTTATACTTCAAAGTTGAAGCCAGAAAGGCATTTTTCCATTAGCAAACAGACTTCATTTTTTTAAAGATATAAAATAGGATCATGGCAGACGTTCACGAACCGGAAATAAGGAGCTATAACATGAGCCGTATCAAAGGGAAGGATACCAAACCGGAAATGCTGGTTCGGAAGTTTCTTCATGCCCATGGTTTTCGGTATAAACTTCATGACAAAAAGCTACCGGGAAAACCGGATATTGTTTTGCCAAAATACAATTCCATAGTTCTCGTGCACGGGTGTTTCTGGCATGGGCATGAAGGATGCAAATATTACGTTGTTCCGAAAACCCGGACGCAATGGTGGCTGGATAAGATTGCTGTCAACAAACGCAAAGATCAGGAAAATGAAAAAAAACTTAACGCTTCGGGATGGAATGTTTTCATTGTATTTGAATGTGAACTTAAATCTGGAAATCAACAAGAGACATTAATGAACCTTATAAAAAAAATTACAAATGGCAATTCCGGTAATTGACCTATTTGCAGGCCCGGGGGGTCTTGGGGAAGGTTTCTCAGCAGTAAATGATGGAGCGGCGTTTGATATCAAGTTATCAATAGAAAAAAACCCTGCGGCTCACCAGACTCTTGAACTGAGAAGCTTTGTTCATCAGTTTGAACACCGAGACCTGCCTAGAGCCTATTACGAGATGTATGAGGAATCAAATCTGGCAAAAAGAGATTTACTAAAACAGAAATTGTTCTATCAGTATCCCCGGCAATACGAAAAAGCTAAAAACATCGCCTGGAGATGTACCCTGGGTTCGCCGGAATTTCCGCCTGAAATAGTCAATAAAAGGATTGCCAAAGCTCTGGCGGGCGAAAAAAACTGGGTGCTTATAGGAGGACCTCCCTGTCAAGCCTATTCCGTCGTGGGAAGGTCCAGGCTGCAATGGAAAGATAATCTTGATGAAAAAGACCATCGGGTTCACTTGTACAAGGAATATTTGCGAATCATAGCCGACCATCATCCGGCAGTATTTGTAATGGAAAATGTCAGAGGTATCTTATCCTCTAAACTAAATGGAGAGGTTATTTTTGACAAAATCCTGAGAGACCTAAAAAACCCGGGAATTATTTTTAAAAAGAGAAAAGCGCCCAGGTATAAAGTTTTTTCTTTAGCGAAAGATCCCATGGTATCCGACGGGCGAGGAAATCCGTACTACGAGGATTATTCCGATTACTTGATAAAAGCGGAGAATTATGGAGTTCCCCAAAACAGACATAGAGTAATACTGCTTGGAATACGTGAAGACATTTCAGTATCGCCGAAAACTCTAAAAAAGGCAGAAAATATAGTTTCACTTTCCGAGGTTATAGGAGATTTGCCAAAAATTCGCAGCGGAATCAATCGCTCATTTGTACGGAGCGAAATGGTAGACGGAATGAAAAAGCGGTTTTATCGAAAAGAAACTGATTCAGATAACGCCTGGAAAATATTGACCAATTCATTAAAAAACGAGATAATTTCCTGGAATGGTTTTGCAAAGGATTATTCCGCTAATGGTATTGAAATTCCTCTTCAAGGAAGGGGTTCCGAATTTGTCCCTTGTGAAACTCCATTGGAAACCAACCCGCTTTTTGATTGGTACCATGATCCAAAATTGAAAGGAATAGCCAATCATGAATCACGAATACACTTGGTGGAAGACTTGAAACGGTATATGTTTTCCAGTATGTTCACAAAGACCTATAACCGTTTTCCCCGATTGCATGAATTTGAAACCCATAGTGACGTCTTACTTCCTGACCACGAAAATGCCAAATCTGGAAAATTTGCGGATAGGTTCAGGGTACAAGTGCCGGATCAGCCGGCAACAACAGTAACAAGCCATATTTCCAAAGATGGACACTATTTTATTCATTACGACCCGAATCAATGCCGGAGTCTGACCGTCCGGGAAGCTGCCAGGATACAGACCTTCCCTGATAACTATCTATTTTGTGGACCTCGTACCGCCCAATACCATCAGGTGGGGAATGCGGTGCCGCCTTTATTGGCAAATAAAATTGGGAAGGTTGTTCTTGATATTTTTCTCCAGATCACTCGCAAAATAAGTGAAATTGAAAAATTAGTGGATCTACAAGCTTGATGGATAAAAATGAATATTGACTACTCCAAAATAGAGTCCACAACTGCCGAACCGGAGGCAAGCTCCATGATAGAAACCTTCCGGGCAATCGGGTATTCTGTTGAAACTGCAATTGCCGATATAATTGATAACTCAATAACCGCTGGAGCGAAAAACATTTGGATTGATTACAACTGGAAAGGATCAAATACCACACTCTCAATTTTGGATGATGGTATTGGAATGAATAATGACCAACTTATTCAGGCATTAAGACCAGGTAGTAAAAACCCACTTGATGAAAGAACTGATGATGATTTGGGTAGATTTGGTTTAGGTCTAAAGACCTCTTCATTTTCTCAAACCAGGAAATTTACTGTTTTATCAAAGGCTGCTGATAACAAATCCATTTTTTGGAGTTGGGATTTAGATTTTGTCAATCAAAAAAAAGCGTGGAAATTGATCCGCTATGTACCTAATGAATCCTATTGGACAGAAAAAATTGAATCGGTAAATACTGGAACTTGCATTATTTGGTGGGACTTAGACAGACTTACCAAAGACACTTCAGAAGATAGTGAAGAAGCGAAAAGCAAGTTCTTAGGAATTATGGATTCTGTTAAATCACACTTGTCTATGGTTTTTCAAAGGTTTATGGATGATGGATTGAAAATTTATTTCAGGGAGCGTCTTATTAAACCTTGGGATCCTTTTATGATTGGTTTAGATGGATTACAAACAAAGCCCGAAACCAGACTAGTAGATGGAAAAATAAAAATTAAGGGGTTTGTCTTACCTCACCGCTCAAAACTTTCAGCTGAACAATATAATCTTGGCAAAGGGCCAAAAGACAACTGGACTGCACATCAGGGCTTCTATGTGTATCGCAATCGAAGACTATTGGTTGCTGGTGATTGGTTAGGTTTTTTTAAAAGAGAAGTCCACTATGATTTATGTAGAATTCAAATTGATTTGCCCAATAATTTTGATGGCGACTGGCAAATCGACATAAAGAAGTCAATTGCAAGACCTCCATCAATGTATCGTGAACAGATCAGAGCGTTGGCAACAGAAGTTCGTAATCAAGCTGTTGAGGTTTACAGGCATAAAGGTAAAGTCCTTAAAAGAAAACTTGCGTCAGATGAATACTTTCCTTTTTGGGAAGAACGAGCAAGACACGGTAAAAGATTTTATAAAATCAACCGAAATCATCCTCTATTAAATGATTTACTTTCTAAGTCTGGTGACTTGAAAAAAGATATTGAAAAAGTCATCCAGTTCATTGAAGAAACGATTCCTGTTCCTTTAATCACACTTCAGGAAAGTGAAAACGAAAAGCCTCACGGACAACCTTTTGAAGGAATTGACCACAATGCCATAAAAGAAACTATGCAAAAGCTTTTCAATGGTTTTGTTTCTAGTGGATTATCAACTGAAAAAGCTAAAGCAAGGGTTCTGAACACAGAGCCATTTAATTTTTATCCAGAATACATTGAGTTTTTGATAAATGAGTAATATCGACCCAATTAAAATAATACGGCAACTACTATTCGATAAGACTTCCGTAACTATTGATGAAGTTGAAACTGCTGTTGATACTTTTCTAAAAATGAATCTTCCTATATCGGATTCTCGGGAAATGTTAATTAGAAAAGTCGAAGAGTTGTTTACTATCAGACAGGATGAGTGGCGATCAATTGTTAAAGAAGAGGAAAACGACCCTTGGTTAAGTGATAAAAGAGCTTCTATAAATTTTACTAATGGCTTTTGGGGTAATTACCGTCAATATCTAGAAGAAGAAAAGGGGTTTGCACCTGAGGTAGTAAACCGTCTTGATTTGTTAACGGACAGCATACTTGACAATCTTTTTGATCCAGCATTAAAAATTCAAGTAAATAAAAAAGGTTTAGTCGTTGGGCAAGTGCAATCGGGGAAAACTGCAAATTACACAGGGTTAATATGCAAGGCAGCTGATGCAGGTTTTGGTTTGATTATTATTATGGCAGGTATTCACAATAATTTAAGAAGTCAAACACAGGTACGAATTGATGAGAGTTTTTTGGGTTACGACACTCAACATACCAGGGCCTTAAATCAAGGGTCTATTAAAATTGGTGTTGGGAGGCCTGGTTTTGGAAAGATAAACGTTGCTCACTCTCTAACAACAAGTCAAGAGAAAGGGGATTTTACACAAGGAGCAGCTAATTCAGGTAAAACGAGTTTTGAAACAAACGAACCGTTAATTGCAGTTATTAAAAAAAATCCACACGTTCTTCGAAGAATTTATCAATGGTTGGCTGCTCAAGCAAGCGAAGACAATGAGCTTGGACGAGTTATACGAAACAAATCACTTTTGTTAATTGATGATGAAGCGGATAACGCTTCAATTAACATATCAAATGATCCTGAAAGACAAAGTTCTATTAATGGTTGGATCACTCAAATTTTGAATCTTTTTGGAAAAAATGCGTATGTCGGTTACACTGCGACACCTTTTGCAAATATTTTCATTCCACTGGATGATCAAAACCTATTCCCAAGAAACTTTATAAAGAACATTCCAGCCCCATCCAACTATATTGGCCCGGAAAAAGTATTTGGTTTTAGCCCGTTAGAAAAAGAGGAAGCTTCTGATACAGTTTTACCCATAGTGAATAGAATTAATGACCATAGAGACTTTGTACCTGACAGGCATAAAAAAGATGACCAACTGCCTTCGTCTCTACCAGAGTCATTAAAACGAGCCATCCGTTGTTTTATAATTACATGTGCTGTCCGGAGATTAAGGGGGCAAACAACTGTTCATAATTCAATGTTGGTGCACGTTTCAAGATTTATGCGTTGGCAAGACCATATCGCAGAGTTAATATCCAATCAATTCATTTATTATCGTAGAGGAATTGACCAAAATGATAGAGTAATTCTAAATGAAATAAAGGCCACATTTGAACAAGATGACAATGGCTATAAATCTTTCGTTACTGTTTCCAATAGTATTCTGAACACTGAATTAGTAAATCTCGATTCACAAATACAAGTTCATCAATGGAATGATGTATTAAAGCATTTGAATGATGCTGCTTCAAGAATTGAGGTTAAATCAATACACGGTGGTTCAGGGGAAGCCCTTGATTATTTTGACCATAAAAATGGTCTTTCAGTCATTGCGGTTGGTGGTAACAAATTATCCAGAGGACTTACTTTAGAAGGGCTGTCAATAAGTTATTATCTGCGTGCTTCCCGAATGTATGACACGCTTATGCAAATGGGACGCTGGTTTGGATATCGTGGAGGCTATGTGGATTTGTGTCGCCTCTTTACGAGCCGGGAACTAAACGAATGGTTCTGCCACATTACTCAAGCCTCTGAAGAATTAAGAGAAGAATTTGACTATATGTCTGATGTGGCGGGTTCAACACCTGAACAGTATGCCTTAAAAGTAAGAACGCATCCTGGTGTTCTTCAAATTTCTGCAACAAATAAAATGCGATCAGCTACAACGGTTCAAATTTCCTGGGCTGGAAGATTAGTTGAATCCTATGAGTTTAAAAAGGATATTCCAGTAATTTACAACAATTTCACGAATACTCAAAAATTCATTTCATCCTTGCCAAAATACTCAGAACCAAGGCCAAGTAATGCGTTTTTATGGTATGATATTCCTGCTGAGCAGATAATCAATTTTTTTGAGGGAATTCAATCTGTTGAAAATTTGAAAAAAGCGGAACCGCGAAAATTGATTCAGTTTATTTCGGCTCAATTGAGAAATGGGGAATTGACAGATTGGCGAATTGCCTTAATGTCAAAGCCCAATGCTAAAAACAATTCTCAATTTCATATTAATGGGACAGATGTTTTGATAGGGCAATGGAAACGAACAGAAGACGATAAGAACTCTAATGAACAGATTTACTACCTAAGAAAATCACACATTATAAGTCCTTCAGATGAGTTTATTGATTTTACTGATGCGGAAAAAGGAAAAGCAATGGAACTGACAAATCTACATAGAAAAAAAGAAGGTGAAGCTATGTATCCAAATGGGCAAGTAGTTAGAAATGAATTAAGAGACCCCAGAAAACCATTGCTTTTAATCTATTTACTTGATCCGGAGGAGAGTTTAGAGAAGAAATTACCAGGAGGCACGAATCCATTTGTAGGTTACGCAATTAGTTTCCCAAAAAGTAATTTCAACGCACCAGTTTCTTATGCAGTAAATGAAGAGTTGCTGGATAGATTTGATGTTGTTGAAGAAGATTTTGAAGATTATGGAGATGACGAAAATTGAAACAATTTGGTCGGGTTTAGAAGATGAGACACCTGTTCATTCTGGTTTACTTTACAAGCGGTTTGCCGCTGAAGTTCTGCCCGATGTTTTCATTGCTCTAAAATCACCTGAAAAACTGAGATGTATTGCATTTAGGATAAGTAAGTCTTTCCCTTTTGATGAAAATCAATGGAATAAACTCAAAGACATCAAAATTGAAATATTACTTGATGAACGAGATAAAGCCAAAATATTCTTATTGATTCTCTTATTAAACAAACAACACAAAGATATTTTCTCAACCCTTTGCGAAGATTTAATTTTTGGTATTTCAGATGTTTCAACTGAGCAAACTTTAGTTGAAAAATTGCTTGAACGCTTAGCCAAATGGCAATCATTATTTGAAAAGGTCGGAAAACAAGGATTATCTGATGAGGCACAACGAGGACTTTACGGTGAAGTTTTTTTCTTGCGGGTGTTCTTAAATAATTCAGCAGAACAAAATTACTGTGTTAAATCCTGGTTAGGGCCAGAAAAATCAATTCAGGATTTTCAATATTCAAATTGGGCTGTTGAAGTAAAAACAACCCACGGGAATAATCATCAAAAAATTCATATTACCAGTGAAAGACAGTTGGATGATTCTATTATTGAAAAAATCTTTCTTTATCACCTTTCACTAGATATTCGGGTAGGCAATGGTGAATCATTAAATTCTCTCATTGATGAAGTTTTGAAATTGTTGACTAAAAACACAATGGCCTCAAATCTTTTTAAATTGAAACTATTAGAATCAGGATATTATGATATTCATAGGCCAATTTATGAAGAAATGGGTTATTCAATCCGTCAAGAAAATCTCTATCGTGTTTCAGGTAATTTCCCAAGGATCACAGAAAGTCAAATTCCTATCGGGGTTGGTGATGTAAAATACTCAATCGTGCTATCTGAATCAGAAGAATGGAGAATTGACCATCAAACACTATTTAGCGAAATAAAATAGACTGTTAAATGGAAAATAAAGAGCTACAAAGGTTTTATATTGACATTCAGGAAGAGACAAATTCAAGTTTAATTTCGGAAGTAGAAGGCACAAATCCTGAACAGATTTTTACGGATTATGCACTGTCCTTACTTTCTGATGCCGGAGAAACAGAAAACTACAGAGTTTGCTATGATGAAAAAATAAGCAAGAGAGGTGTTGAGCATAAAATAAATGCATATGCTCTTTACGAAAATTATGAAACTCTTGATCTGTTTGTTACTATCTACAGATTTGATGAAAGTGTCCAACCTGTTTCAAAAACAGAAGCTGAAAAGGCTATTGACCGTCTTGCTAAATTTTTCAGAAATGCCATCTACAAAGATTATGTGAACGAACTGGAAGAAAGTTCGGAAATATTTGATTTAGCACAGACATTGGCTAATGTGGCGGAAATAAGAGAGTTTCTTACCAGAGTCAATGTCTTCCTGATCACGAATGGAGAGGTAAAAGCTGACTTGAAACTTTCAGATAAAGTAGCTGGTTATCCCGTTTTTTATCGTGCCATTGACATTAATTACCTCTTTAACCTTTCCGAAAAATCAAGAATTCCAATTGAGATTGATTTTGAAAGTAACAATGTTACTGTTCCCTGCATAGACAATAGAATTGAAAACAAGGATTATCAATCATACCTCGCGATTATGCCAGGGCCAGTTCTGGCAGATATATATGAACAGTACGGGCCAAGACTTTTAGAGCAAAATGTCCGTTCATTTTTACAGTTTACCGGGAAAATCAATAAAGGAATCAGAAAGACCATCTTGGATGAACAACATATGTTCATGGCATTCAATAATGGAATTGCTGCTACTGCTGAAGAAGTAAAAATCATCACTCTTCCCGATAATCAGGGTAAAGCAATAGGATATGTGAAGGACTTTCAGATTGTGAACGGAGGACAAACAACAGCTTCGATCTACCATACCTGGAAAAAAGATAAAGCAGATATTTCGCAAATTTTCGTTCCGGTAAAGCTAACCATTGTTAATGACCGGCAGAACTTTGGTGAAATTGTAGGTAGAATAGCAGAGTATGCCAATACCCAGAACAGAGTTTCTGCCTCCGATCTTAGCTCAAACAGGGAAAACCATGTAATCCTTGAAAAATTATCACGTACCATATGGGCTCCACCTCTGACAGGAGAATCACATCAAACCCGTTGGTTCTTCGAAAGGTCAAGAGGACAGTATAAAAATGAAAGAATCAGATTTGGAATCACTCCTTCCAGGCGAAAACAATTTGACAAGCAGAATCCAAGAAGCCAGATGTTTACCAAAGAACTTCTGGCAAAATATGTCAACTCTTACAGAGAGATTTACAATGGAAAGAAACTGGTCATAGGTCCACATTTTGTCGTAAGAGGAAGCCAGAAAAACTATGCTCAATTTCTGAATTATAACTTTGATTCCAAACCGGATAATTTATGGTTTGAAGATGCAATCGCATTGGCTATTCTATTTAAGAGTGCCGAAAAAATATACGGTGTAAGCCCGAATTCAATAGGTGATATGCGGTATATCACAGTTCCATATTCCGTTGCATGGTTGGGAATCCAACTAGAGTACTCACTCGATTTATTCAAAATATGGAGAAACCTAGAACTAACTGCTCAACTAAAAGATAAATTGTATGAAATAATGGTGACCATTGAAAAGTTTATCAAAGAATACGCTCCGGGTTCTCTATATGGTGAATGGGCTAAAAAAGAGGATTGCTGGAATGCAATTAAAGAGCATGACTTTGGAATTAATCTTGATAGTTTAAATGAAGACAGAACAAGTAAAACATCTGCCAGTCGAAGAAGGGTAAGCGAAGATGAAACGATTCAGGCAGAAGTAAACGCTTCCCTGGAAAGAATTAAATCTGTACATCCGAAAACGTGGAAAAAAATTGAGGATTGGGGAAGGGAAACAGGAAAACTATCCCAGTATCAGTATGACATGGCCAATACTCTCGGAAACAGAGTCAGGAATGATAGAAACATATCAGAAATTGAACGCCATCAAGGAGAACTAATTCTAGATCTAGTTGCAGATCAGGTTCCTGAAATTTTTTTTGATATGGAGCAGTTCTTTTCAGAAGAAGAAAAGGAGCAAAATAATGAACGAGAAATTACTATGGTCCTTGTAGAAAAAATTGTTCAGTGGGACAAAAGGAATAAGAGGCTTAAACCTTTTGAATATCGTTTTATGGCTGACCTTGCAGATGGTAAAAAGGACTTTACGGAAAGGAATAAGTTTATTGCCAGATTAAATCTCAAAAAGATTGAAAAATTTGGTTTTGATAAATGAATTAAAAATTAAAACCTTCGCAGTTGGACTTCAACATTAAGGCCGGATTACACGCTATCTTTTTGGCCTGTTGGCATTTCAGAAGCAGAAGCGGAAAAACAGGAACTGATCGTTCATGTTCATTTTGATGCCAAATACAAAATAGCAAATTTATGGGATTACCTGAATCCAGATTCTGAAGAAAAGCTGAATGAAGAAAAAAACGAAAACAGAAAAGGGGTCTACAAAAATGCAGACCTACTAAAAATGCATGCCTATAAGGACGCTATTCGGAGAACGGGTGGAGCCTATGTGTTGTACCCAGGCGAAAAACCCTTAACCAAAAGGGGATTCCACGAGATAATTCCCGGCCTTGGTGCATTTCCGCTACGTCCATCGAAAAGGGATAGTGGTGTTGGGGAATTAAAGGCCTTTATACTTGAAGTCCTGGATCATTTTGTTAACAGGGCTTCTCAGCGGGAGAAAATGGCCTTCAGAACCTTTGATATCCATAAAGATCCACCGGATTCGAAGAACCAGATACGAGAGGCACTACCGGAAACCTTTCACAGTAATCGTGGGCTTTTACCGGATGAGACCTTTGTGTTGGTTGGGTATTACCATTCAGAAGAACACTATGAATGGATAAAACAAAATAAGCTTTACAATTTTAGAATGGGCACCGGAGCTGGTTCGTTGGTGTTGGACAAGGAATCCGTTAATGCCAAATACTTACTGCTACACACCAAGGGAGAAAAGGTATCTGAAGCCTTATGGCGGATTGTAAGCAGCGGACTTTCGGTATTTTCTAAAGAAGACATGATCAAAAAGGGCTACCCCCATCCCTCTCAGGATCATTACCTGCTGATACAATTGGAACCCGTAATGGACCCGGAATTTCAAGGCCTGTCCTGGGATTTCAGGAGCCTTTCGGGCTATTCCCCGGGCAGGGCCTCCGCCTTTCCCTTTACCAGCAGCCTGGCGGAATTGATGCGGCATAAAATCAGGTAGGGGTTCGTATTTTTTTATGATGGCAAAAATATAACCTTAGCAAATCGGTGCTTAAATCAAAGCTATCCTGGTTTGATTATCGTGAATATTCCGTATTCGAATATGGAATAACATTTTTAAACCGTATTAAGGAACTTGAGAAAATTAAAATTAATGAAACCCCTAATATGCCCATATATGGTTCCCTATTTTTTAAACCACCTAAGACACATAAGTACACCTAAGCATATCGCCCCCCTTACATGCCCTTATATTCCTTATGTGGTTTTTTTTTAACCACCAAAGGCACATAAGCAGCCATAAATATATCTCAGCTCCTTCTATGCCCTTATGTTCCTTATGTGTTTTCCTTTTTTTAACCACCTAAGACACCTAAGTAGCCATAAATATATCGCAGCTCCTTCTATACCCTTATATTCCTTATGTGGTTTTCTTTTTTTTTAACCACCCAAGACACCAAAGCAGCCATAAATAAATCGCAGCTCCTTCCATGCCCATATATTCCTTATGTGGTGCTACTTTTATCCGAGAACCCTAACATGCAAATGAGCTCATTACCAGATAGCTACAAGGAAAAAGTTGACGCTCATTTATTGATAATCATAAAAAATTATTTTATTTTACCCGGACCGGAAAATCCTACCCCATTTGTAAACAAAGTTAACGGTAAATGAAACGCACAATAACGCGAATAGTCATCAGTATCCTTGCTTTGGTGGTCCTGCTAGTTCTTGCTTTCAAACTTTCTCCCTATCCGGCGGTTTGGCTGGTACGCTATGCGTTTGAAAAAGAGGCGGTCCGGGTGGATGAGGCGCTGGAAAAATTCGTTCCTGAAAATATTCGTTCCATCCGCAATGTTCAGTATGACCCAAGCGATCCAAATTCCCTTTTGGATATCTATTACCCCAAAGATGCCATGGCGGCAAAAAGCAAGTTGCCGGTTATCGTCTGGACGCACGGGGGAGGATTGGTTTCCGGAACTAAAGACCATATCAGCAATTACTCCAAATTGCTGGCCTCCCAGGGCTTTGTAGCTGTATCCATCGATTATACCATTGCTCCCGAAGCCAAGTACCCCAGGCCCATCCGTCAGCTTAACGAAGCATTGGCTTTTATTTCTTCCCATGCCGACCAATTTGCCATTGATTCTACCCAGTTTATTTTGGCAGGAGATTCAGGGGGTTCCATGATTACTGCCGCAACAGCCAACCTCATTAGCAGCCCTTCCTACGCAAGCATCACAAAAGTCAACCCGGGTTTGCGTTCAGATCAACTCAAAGGCCTGCTGCTGTACTGTGGCATTTATGAGGTAGACAACCTGAATTCAGAAGGTGCCTTTGCCTCTTTTCTGAATACCGTCACCTGGGCCTATTTCGGTGAAAAAGACATTTCCAATAACGAATACGCCAAAACGGCATCGGTACTCAATTATCTTACAGATTCCTTTCCCCCTAGCTTTATTTCAGCCGGAAACAAGGACCCGCTATTGGCTCAATCCAAACGCTTTGCAGAAAAGCTTTCAACCCTAGGTGTCCACCTGGATACGCTATTCTTTCCAGAATCTTACGAGCCTGGCCTGGGGCATGAATACCAGTTTACCTTTGATGAGGATGGAAAGCAAGCCTTTGAAAGGTCCATCCAATTTATAAACCAGGTGCTGTCTACTAAGGTTGGCCCCGATTCACCTTCCATGGTTCCCGCTTATTGAACCACCTAAGACACCAAAGCAGCCATAAATATATCGCAGCTCCTTCCATGCCCTTATGTTCCTTATGTGTTTTCCTTTTTTTTAACCACCTAAACCACCAAAGCAGCCATAAATATATCGCAGCTCCTTCCATGTCCTTATGTTCCTTATG
>NZ_WOFO01000006.1:225817-245820 GCF_010993705.1 Cyclobacterium sp. SYSU L10401
ATGTGTTTTCCTTTTTTTAACCACCTAAGCCACATAAGCAGCCATAAACATATCGCAGCTCCTTCCATGTCCTTATGTTCCTTATGTGGTTTTCTTTTTTTAACCACCTAAACCACCAAAGCAGCCATAAATATATCGCAGCTCCTTCCATGTCCTTATGTTCCTTATGTGTTTTCCTTTTTTTAACCACCTAAGCCACATAAGCAGCCATAAACATATCGCAGCTCCTTCCATGTCCTTATGTTCCTTATGTGGTTTTCTTTTTTAAACCATAAAAGGCTTCCCTTTGGAAGAGGAAACTTTTAATTTGAAATCATTTATTGTAAATTAAGCCATTGCCAAACTTCTTTATGATTTTTAGGGTTTGGATTATTCATTGGAACAACAAACCAACCCTGCATGACTTTGCCAATAATAATTGCCTTGTGTATCCTGATGTTGTCTGCCTATTTTTTCGACATCACCTCAGCAAAAACGAAAATTCCCCCGGTGATCCTGCTTTTTGCTTTGGGCTGGGCAGTCAATCAGCTGGCAGAGATTTTCTGGCTGGGAATCCCGGATCTTTCTAACGTGTTGCCCTTTCTCGGAACCATCGGCTTGATCCTGATCGTCTTGGAGGGGTCGCTGGAATTGGATTTTGACCAATCCAAGTTTTCGTTTGTGGGGCGAACCGTGCTTATCGCCATTTTGCCGGTCTTGGGACTGAGTTTTTTGTTTGCTTTTGCCTTTATGCAATTTGCTGATATCAGCTTAAAGGTAGGACTGATCAATGCAATTCCCATTGCCATCATCAGCAGCGCGATCGCCATCCCTTCGGTGAGTAACCTGTCGGCAAAAAACAAGGAATTTGTGACCTATGAAAGCAGTCTTTCGGATATTTTTGGTGTCATCTTTTTTAATTTTCTGCTGGAAAACGAACGGATCGGAGCGGGATCCATCGGATTTTTTCTGGGAGAAATTGTGCTAATTTTGATTATCACCTTCTTTGCCAGCATCATTTTGGCCTTTTTGTTGAGCAGAATCAAGCATCCGGTCAAGTTTGCGCCTATCATACTGGTGATCGTCTTGATTTTTGCCGTTTCTGAGCTTTACCACCTGCCGGCCTTGATTTTTATCCTGTTATTTGGTTTGTTTATTGGCAACCTGGTCCAACTCCGGCATTTGGTGGTGATTAAAAACCTGCACACAAAGAGTTTTAAAAAGGAGGTCAAGAAATTCAAAGAGCTGACCCTGGAACTGACCTTTTTAATTCGAACCTTGTTTTTTCTTGTATTTGGTTTTCTGATCGATACCAGGGAGTTGATCAACACGGAAACCCTGATTTGGTCGGTTTCCATCCTGCTGGGTATTTTTCTTGTGCGAGGCCTGGTGTTAAAGGTATTTAAGATCAAATTGTTGCCCCTGATTTTCATTGCGCCGCGGGGTTTGGTGACCATTCTGCTTTACCTGAGCATACCCGGCGGAGCGGCCATCTCCCTCGTCAACGATTCGCTGATCATTCAGGTGATCATCCTTTCCTCTCTTGCCATGATGCTGGGCATGTTGACAGCCAAACCCAAACCCAAACCTGCCGAATCCACCACTGGGAGTTCCTGAGGCTTTTGGTTTGACTGGCAGGCTGCAGTTTTTAGCGGGACATGCCTCTGGCCAGGATGGGAATAATGCTTTCCACCTTCCCCCGGCGGATGCCATAGATCCGGTCGTATAGATTGATGGCAGGGTCGCAATGGGGCACAATCACCTCCAGTTTATCTCCTACCGCATAGGATTTGTTGGCCTGAGAAAAAGTAATGGTCCCATATTCATCTGAACCGGCATTGTAGGTAAAATCCGGTTCGCCGATGACGATTCCACTGGGTTTATTGATGGTAAATGCCTTGGCTCCGGAATCGGTGATCAGCCGATTGGGATGGTTGGTATTGATCACTGTGGTCATGACAGTCAGGGAGGGGTCAAAATCAACGTAAAGGTTTTCGTTGTCCCTGCTGCCGATGGCCATGTACTGGGCATCCATGAAGAGGTAGCTGCCTACCTGTACATCTGTGAATCCAGGAATATCCTCCATCATGTCATAGGTACCCGTGCCGGCGCCGCTAAAGATTTCCACATTCAGCCCGGATTTTACCAGGCTTTCGTAGGTAGCTACTACCGGTTCAAAAGTCTGAACAGTCCTGGCTTTTCTTGCAGCATGGCCTTTCACATGTTGGGCGCCCCCATCATAAGCCAAAATTCCCATAAAGCGCAGGTTGGGAGAACGGTCGATTTGTTGGGCCAGCTCCAGTGCAGGTTTTCCGGTAGGTACTCCGGACCTTCTGATCACATCCAGGTCCACCACCACCTCAGCCACAATACCTGCTTCCCTGGCTGCTTCCTGAAGATCTCGTGCATTGATAGGATTATCTACGGCCTGAATAAATCCGGGGTGTTTTTTTCTCAGCGCCATCGCTTTCCTGATCTTCTTCGGGCTCACATTTACCCCTGTCATCAGCACATTCGAAATGCCATTTTCCAACATGATTTCCGATTCGGACAATTTGGCGGCGCAAACGCCGAGGGCACCCGCCTCCATTTGTCGTTTGGCCAGGAAAGGGCTCTTGTGTGTTTTGATATGGGGTCGTACGCCAATCCCTGTTCCCTGAAGTCTTTGATGGACCTTTTTGAGGTTGTACTCCATGACTTCCAGTTCCAGGCAAAGCGAGGGAGTTTCCAATTCCCATTTGGAAAGCCCGATTTCATCAGAGCTGATGAGAGCAGCTTGCGAAGCCCTGTTTTGGCCCGGAAGAAATAAGGCAGTACCTGCCAATCCGGTATAGTGGAGGAATTTTCTGCGGTTAAAGCGATGTGCCATGTGCTGTGGTTTTTGTGTTTTTTAAAAATAAGGATTTTAGCTGAATGAAACATCATCATTTGATCAGCCATGTGAAAAGCTGTTATGAAAAAGGTAATCAATGGCATTGAAATAAGAGAAAAATTGATCTCAGAACTGCCCAAAAAGTTTATTCTTGCTTGAAAATAACCTATATTCAACCTAAATTAAAAGTCAAACATGCAGCAAATTGCCATTGTAAAGTATGGAGCGGCCTGGGAAGCTTTTGAGCTTCAGCAGTTTTCCCAGCCTGAGCTGGCACCAAATGAGGTGTTTGTTCAGGTGGAGGGCTTTGGGCTAAACTATGCTGATGTGATGGCGCGAAATGGCTTGTACAAGGAGGCTCCTGAAATTCCTTTTGTTCCCGGCTATGAGATCGTGGGTCAGGTTACCGATACCGGTGCCGGAGTACCAGATAGCTTCCTCGGAAAACGGGTGGTGGGTTTTACCCGTTTTGGGGGATATGCAGACTTTGCAAGGGCTGATTACAGGGCCATCGCAGTATTACCGGAGGATATTCCGGGAGGGGAGGCCTGTGCCCTGGCCACCCAATATTGCACCGCCTATTACATGACAGATTACCTGAGCCGCCTGCATGCCGGAGAAATAGCCCTGATTCACGCTTGTGCCGGAGGAGTGGGCACGGCCCTTACGCAATTGTGTCAGCGGAGTGGTCTGAAGGTGGTGGGTTTATGCAGTTCTGGCGATAAAATTACCTATCTGGAAAAAATGGGCGTGGACTTTCCTATCAATTATTTGGAAGTAAATTACGCACAGGCCATTGAGAAGGAATTTGGGAAGCGGAAAATGGACCTGATTTTTAACACGGTGGCGGGCAAAAGTTTCAAAAAGGACCTGAAGTTGCTCTCCCATGGCGGTCGCCTGTTTTGTTTTGGCGGTTCGGCCAGAACTGGGCAAAGACCCCATTTGATCAATGACCTGGCTTTTTTATTAAAGACCGGTTTTGTCAGTCCGCTTTTTATGATGATGAAATCTCAGGGCATTATCGGGGTAAATATGTTACGCCTTGCAGATCACCGCATCGATATCATTGGCCATTGTTTGCATGCTTTGGTAGATTTATGGGAAAAAAATGAAATACGACCGCAGGTGGGAGCTACTTTTAAAGCAACGGATATAGCAGCGGCACATGAATTGCTTGAATCAGGTACCAGTACCGGGAAAGTTTTCGTTTATTGGTAAACCCGTCAACCCCCACAGCCAAAGCCTGATTGTGGCATAGAAGAATTTAATCGAAATAGATGATACTCTTGTTTTTATATTTGTTTTTGGCCATTGGGGTCTCTTTTGTATGTTCCGCTCTGGAAGCATCTTTACTTAGCATCACTCCTTCTTATATAGAATCCCTCAAGCAAAAAGGGAAAGGATATGGAAAGGAACTGGAAAAGCTTAAATCAAATGTTGACCGACCGCTGGCAGCCATATTGAGTTACAATACCATTGCCCATACGGTAGGCGCTGCAGGGGTGGGAGCCCAGGCAACCAAAATTTTTGGAGAGGCTTATTTTGGAGTCATTTCAGCGGTATTAACACTAGCGATTTTGGTTTTATCCGAAATTTTTCCAAAGTCCCTGGGAGCTACTTATTGGAAAAAGCTGGCGCCTGTAATTGGAAAAATGCTAAACTTCATGATCCTGTCCATTTATCCCCTTGTTAAAATGTCCGAGTGGATGACCCGTTTTTTTAAAAGTGAGGATGAAAACAAGACTACCCGGGAGGAAGTAGCAGCCCTGGCCAATATGGCGACTCGTGATGGCGTTTTTGAAGAAAACGAGTCAAAAATCATTTACAACTTGGTTCGGTTTCGTTCGATTTTTGTGTATCATGTCATGACACCCCGGACGGTCACGGTGGCCTTGGAGGAAAATACGAGTTTAAAGGACTTCCTATTAGATACCAGCATCAAGAAGTTTTCCCGGATTCCCATTTATGAGGAGCGAATCGATCAGGTAACGGGCTATATTTTGAAATACGATGTGCTGGAAAAGCTGGCTCAGGACCAATTTGGCTACGTCCTGAAGGACCTGAAACGTAAGATCCTCGTTGTACAAACAGATGATCCCATACCGGAGGTATTGGAGATACTGATGCAAGCCAGGGAGCACCTGGCCATGGTTACCGATGAATATGGTGGACTGGCAGGGATTGTGACCATGGAGGATATATTGGAAACCCTCCTGGGATTGGAGATTCAGGATGAAACGGATGGGGTGAAGGACATGCAGGAACTGGCCAGAAGCCAGTGGAAGGAGCGGGCACTCAAAATGGGATTGTTCCCTCCGGGAGAAAATATAGATTAAAAGTAACAACGGATCATGAAGTATCCTTCCTGCCTTTCTGAAATATATGCGCATCCGGGTATAGACGAACTGGACCTGAGCAGCATTTACACGGCTCATGAGCAGGTTTTTTTTAGCAAAGGGGAATTTATACTAACAGAGGGTCAACTATCCAATGCCTATTATTGCCTGGAAAATGGTTTGGTCAGGGCATTTGCCAAAAGCGCAGAGGGAAATGAGATTACTACTGCTTTTTTCAGCCCAAATGAAATTGTCATAGAAGTGGCCTCCCTTTTTTTAAGGCAAGCTACCAGGGAGAACATTCAGGCGCTCAGTGACTGTGAATGCTGGATGATCCGCTATGATGCCTTTCAGGACCTTTTCGAAAACATCAGCGGTTTTACCGAATGGGGCAGAAGCTGGATGTCCAGGGCACTTCTGGCCAATAAGCAACGGTCTTTGAGCATGATTACGGATACGGCCACCAACAGGTACCTGAAGTTGCAGCAAGAGCACCCGAAGGTACTTCAGATGGCGCCATTGAAATACATCGCTTCCTATTTGGGCGTGACCGATTCTTCCCTGAGCAGGATCCGAAAAGAAGTTGCTTTAAAGGGGTATTGATTTCTTGTCCTATGACAAGTTGATTTAACTATGGATCACTTATTTTGTGCTATAATTGTATTCAAAAAAATCATTAACCAAAGGTAACATGGCAAGAAATGTAAATATAGGCACCTGGTTTGAAATCTATGTCGGAGACATGGATCGGGCCAAAAAGTTTTATGGCACTGTTTTGAATGAGGAAATGGTCGATATGGAGCTGCCGGAAGGCTCGGAAGAGGGAATGAAAATGGTATCTTTCCCCTGGGTAGAAGGGGCGGCCAATGCCAGTGGTGCTCTGGTGAAATCGGATAGCATGCAGCCCGGTGCCGGTGGCACGTTGGTTTACCTTACCTGTGAGGACTGTAAGGTAGAAGAAAGCCGGGTAGAAAAGGCGGGAGGAAAAGTCGTTCAGGCCAAATTTCAGATTGGAGAACACGGATTTTGTTCCATTTGCATGGATACGGAAGGGAATGTTTTTGGCCTCCATTCTTCAAAGTAAGCCATGAAAAAATATCGCATTGAAATCAAATGGGGAATTATTTTTTCTCTGATGAGCCTGCTTTGGATGGTGTTGGAGCGGGTGACAGGTCTTCACGACCAGCACATTGAGCAGCATGCCACTTATACCAATTTTGTCGCCATTCCAGCAATTACCCTGTACGTATTGGGTCTTTTGGAGAAAAGAAAAAAACATTATGGGGGATACATGAGTTATGCTCAGGGTTTCAAGGCCGGTATGATCATCACTTTGGTAGTCACTGTTTTGACCCCGCTGACCATGTGGCTCACCCTTTCAATCATTACCCCGGATTTTCTAGACAATGCCAGGATCTATGCCGTTGAATCCGGTAAAATGGAGGGGGAAGCCGCTGAAAACTATTTTTCTTATGAGAACTATATTGTACAAAGCATAGTGGGAGCACCCATCATGGGCATACTGACCTCCGCCATTGTGGCGATATTTACCAGAAAAAAGTGAGCCCACTGCTACAGGGACAAAGCTATCCTGCTTTGAGGATTGGAATTGGCTTGTTTTTTGGGTACCTTCCCTGAGGAAATTTCCCCGTACTTGCATGAAAAAAATACTGTTTTGGTGGTCAGAACTCAAATCTACTTTTTGGTTTGTTCCCGCTTTTATCATTTTTATTGGTATTTCTTTGGCCATAGGACTGGTGTATTGGGACAGCAATGCCGAATTTGATCCCAGTGGAACAATTAAATTTTTTTTCCCGGGTAGTCCCGATGCAGCCAAAGGGATTCTAACCACCATTGCGGCAGCCATGATTGGGGTGGCAGGAACCGTCTTTTCCATAACCCTGGTAGCCCTTACCCTGGCGAGTAACCAGTTTGGGCCTCGGCTGGTGAAAAATTTTATGTATGACAGGATCAATCAAACGGTGCTGGGAACCTATGTATCCTTGTTTATTTATTGCCTGATCGTACTCAATACCGTGAAAGATACTGGGGAGATGCAGTTTATCCCATTGTTTTCCGTGGCCTTTGCCTTGCTGATGGCCATCGCCAATATTGTCTTGCTGATTGTTTTTATTCACCATGTGGCTACCAGCATACAGGCCGATTTCATCATTGGCAATATTTCCGCAAAACTTTCACATAACCTCACCCGGCTTTTCCCCCAGGATATGGGAGATGGAGCTGAACAGTATCAGCAGGATCCCGAACAGGTTAAAGAAGGGTATGCCGCTTCACAAGTCCTGACCTGTGGCTTTGATGGTTACCTGCAGTACATCGATAGCGATGCCTTGATGAAAATGGTCAGTGAGAAGGATGTCTTTTTGGAGTTGTATCATCGCCCCGGAAGTTACCTGGTGAGGGGGCTTGAATTAGGTAAGGTCTACGCAAATAAAACCCTGGAGGAAGAAGAACTGGATGGTATGCGGCAACATTTTTTGGGAGGAAAAACCAGGACGCCCCAACAGGATGCTGAACATGCCATTCACCAGATGGTTGAAATTGCCGCCCGGGCACTTTCACCGGGAGTAAACGATCCTTACACCGCCATTTCCTGTATCGATAACCTGAGTAGCAGCCTGGCCTATCTCACCACCATACGTTTTCCCTCCCCCTATCGGTTAGATGAATCCGGTACCCTGCGCATACAAGCAGATGTACTTTCCTTTGAGGGCGTGATGAATGCTGCTTTCAATTCCATCCGGCAGTTTGCCAAAGGCAGTCCTTCGGTGATTATCCGTTTGATGGAGGCCATGGTGACCCTCAATAAATTCGCAAGGACGGATGAACAAAAGGAAGCCGTAAGGAAGCATGCGGTCATGACCTGGAACCTGGCCAAGAAGAAATTTGACGAAGGAAGGGATTTGGAAGACCTGGAGGTGCGTTTTAAAAAAATAAACCAAGGTTGATTTCCTACATCACCGAAATTTTTCGTAACATTGCATTTTAATTTGACTGAAAGGACCCCTGCTAACGGGGATTGAATGAATCTGGAACTTACGTGCATATCATTTTTACTGTTTTCACATTTGTAAAAAGCAGCCTGTTTTTATTGGTACTCTGGGTAGGGATAGGTGTTACCGGTGTTCAGGCACAGCAGTATTCCATAGCTGCCCAGGCCGGAATGTTTACCCCTATAGATTATGGACGATATGAGGCGGCCCGTTTGGGCTATTTCACGGGACTGAGCTTTGATTACCGGTTACCCGGGAAGCTTTCCCTGGGATCTCATTACCAGTATGGAACATTTTCCTATGCTCCAAACACCGGCAGCCAAACGGGATTACCGGACAATTCCTCCGTGCAGGTCCACCTGATTTATTGGACTTTGCAAAGGCATTTTTCTTTGGGAGGGGATTGGCACCTGGCAGTGGGAAGCGGCCCGGGCTTTTTCCTGGCGAGCTACCCGGATGAGAGAGATGGACAGACAGGTTTGCCCTTATTTAGCCGGGACTTTAGCATGCCCATTTTGCTCAACCTGTCCAAGCCCTTAGGCAATGTTGGAACGATAGGCGTGAAATCCGGATTGTTTTTTACGCCATTTTATGCCATTGGAGGTTTCCATTTAGGTCCTGAAATTCGTTTCCACTTTTAGAGATGAAAAACAAAACAAAAATTTTATTCCTGCTGATGCTTGTCCTGGGACCTATAATCTTGCGTGCCCAGGAGCTGGATAGCCGGCTGGGTCTGGGCTCCTTTAGCCTAAACCGGGATTATGGCTACGAGAGGCCCGCAGTGGGATGGTATGGTTCGCTGGCCCTTACCTACGATTATTCATCGGAATGGACCATGGGTACGGTATTTAACCGCTCCTTCAATGTATATTTTAGGGAATCCGTGGCTGAAACCCCATTACTTATCGGAAATTTGCCGACAAGAGCAGAGGTCAACTCCGATCACTTTTCCTTTATCTTTAGCCGAAAAATCCCCTTCCCCCTTGGCTTGAAGGGACAAATTGGTTTGGGGCTGGCAATAGATGAGAACCGGTTTTACCAACCCATCTTATTTGACGAGGAGCAGGGGGCATACAGAGGATTTAATCTGGTAGAACAATATCAGGTAGGACTTATTTTTCCCGGACAAATCGCCGTGCGAAAGGCTTTGGGTAATCGCTGGCACCTGGGCCTGCAGGCAGGCGTTTTTTTGGATCAGCACTTTCGCATGCGCAGCAGCTTTTGGGGACCGGAGCTGGGTTACCGGTTTTAATAACCTGAGTTTGATTATTAAATTGTTCGGATTTCGGGTGCTGGTCCTTTCCTAAGTAAATGAGCAATTGCCTGAAAACGCAAAGCATCTAATTAACCATCCAAATCTCATTTTTTGCGACTCCCCCCTTTTTAAGTGGGCTAGGCTAGGGGGATTTTATCGGAAATATCAATTTATAAAAAAATATATTTGGTAATATTGCAAAAAGGCACCAATTACCCCCTCATATTTAAGGGAGATTTAGCAAATCTGCTTTTTATATGTCTGTTTTAAGGATGGTACTGGCTGGTAAAATAAACGCTATATAGAATCGAACTCAGGTTAATAACACCTATAATCAGAATACCTGCCAGCTTTTATTTTTCTTTTGGCGCAATAGTCTGGACGAAATAAGTTAAATTTAAAGACACATAAAAAGAGAATAATCATTAACCTATACTCGATCAAAAAATGGAAAACCTAAACGCAATAGGCCTGGACATAAAGCGCTCAGAAGAGCTGGCTAAGAAATTGAATGTATTACTGGCCAATTATTCCATCTTCTACCAGAATACCCGTGGCTATCATTGGAACATCAAAGGGGATAAGTTCTTTGAACTTCACCTGAAATTTGAGGAGTTGTATACCGACCTGCAGGTAAAGATTGACGATATCGCCGAACGGATTTTGACCCTGGGACATGCGCCCCAGCACCGCTATTCCAAATACCAGGATGCCTCAGCCATCAAGGAAAGCCAGGAAGTCACTGACGGGATGAAAGCAGTTGACAACATCCTTTCTTCCCTGAAAAGTATCCTTACCCTGCAGCGGGAATTGCTGGACCTGTCCGGTGAAATCGGAGATGAAGGCACCAATGCCCTGATGAGCGATTACATCCGGGAACAGGAAAAACTGGTTTGGATGTATTCTGCTTTTTTGAAGAAATAAATCAGACAAACAAGTCATTGACCACCTTTCCGGCCACATCTGTGAGCCGGAACCTTCTTCCCTGGTGTTTAAAGATGAGTTTCTCATGATTCACGCCAAAGAGATGTAACAGGCTGGCATGGAAATCATGCACATGTACGGGGTCGCTGGTCACATTGTAGCCAAAATCATCTGTGGTGCCATAGCTGAAACCAGGTTTGACTCCGGCACCAGCCATCCACATGGTAAAGCACCTGGGGTGGTGATCACGCCCATAATTGTCGGCGGTGAGCGTGCCCTGGCTGTACACCGTCCTGCCAAATTCTCCGCCCCATACCACGAGTGTATCTTCCAGTAAGCCCCTTTGTTTTAAATCTTTGATCAATGCTGCGGTGGCCTGATCGGTCTTGGCACACTGGTTTTTGATTCCTCCGGGCAGGTTGCCGTGCTGATCCCATCCCTGGTGGTAGAGCTGAACAAATTTGACATCCTTTTCGATGAGTTTTCTGGCGAGCAGGCAGTTGGCTGCATAGGTACCCGGATCCCGGCTGTCCTCTCCGTACAGGTCAAAAACCCAATCCGGCTCGTCAGACATGTCGCTTACCTCGGGGACAGAGCTTTGCATGCGAAAGGCCATTTCATACTGAGAGATGCGCGCATTGATTTCCGGGTCCCCATAGGTGTCGTATTGCAAGCCATTGAGCTCCTTGAGATAATCCAGCATTTCCTTGCGGTCCTGGCCTTCGTAGTTTTCAGGGTTGCTCAGGTACAATACCGGATCTTTTCCAGAGCGAAACTGTACGCCCTGGTGTTGGGAAGGCAGGAAACCATTGCCCCAAAGTCTGGCATACAAGGGTTGGTCCCTGACGGCATTTTTAGATACCAATACCACAAACCCGGGTAGGTTTTGGTTTTCAGATCCCAAACCATAGGACATCCAGGCACCCATGGAAGGCCTTCCAGGTAATTGGTGGCCTGTTTGCATAAAGGTAATCGCCGGGTCGTGATTAATCTGTTCGGTGATCATGGATTTGATAAAGCACAATTCGTCTACCACCTCCGCCGTATAGGGCATGAGCTCGCTTACCCAGGCCCTGCTTTGTCCATATTGTTTGAAATTGAAAGCAGATTGAGCCACCGGAAAAATGCTTTGGTTGGCACTCATACCAGTCAGGCGTTGTTCTCCCCTGATGGACGCAGGCAGGTCTTTGCCATGCATATTATTCAGCTGTGGCTTGTAATCGTACAGGTCCAGTTGCGATGGCCCCCCGCTTTGAAAAAGGTAGATGATCCGTTTGGCTTTAGGCGGGTGGTGGGGGAGCCCCGAAAGTCCCCCTCCGGGATCCAGATTTTTTGCCAACAGGCCATCCTGGGTAAAAATAGAGCCCAGGGCCAAAGCACCCATGCCCATGGCTGTCCGGGAAAGAAAATCCCTGCGATCCATCTTTTTTTCCAGTTCATGGAGTTCGGGAATACCTTGAAAGCGGTGTTGTTTATGGTGATGACACATGTTATCTTTTGGTTATGGTCGCATCCGAATTGAGAATGGCACTGGCTACTACCGTATTGGCTGCCCAATCCAGCCGTTCTGGTTTTTCCTGAACCGGATAGGAGCCTGCACTTAGCCAGCCTTCCATTTTTTCGGGTGAGCTTTTGAATTTATCGAGCTCATTGTCTCTTAAAGCCAATAGCACTTCTATTTCCCGCTCCTGGGCAGCTCTTCCGGTGAGTTTTCGGAAAGCTTCCTGAATGCCCTGCCGGGTATCCTGATGACGGGAAATGGTGGCCCCCAGCACCTTGGCAATTTCTACGTAAATGGGGTCATTCATCAATACCAAAGCCTGTAGCGGGGTATTGGTTTCCTGTCTTTTGATGGTGGTTTCTGAACGCTCCGGACTGTCAAAAATATGCAAGGTGGGGTGGGGTACAGATCGTTTCCACAGGGTGTATAAACTCCTCCGGAACAGGTTTTCACCGGTATCTTCGGTGTATTGGCCTCCATTGACTGACCAGAGGCCCTCTGGTTGGTAGGGTTTAACACTGGGGCCGCCGATGCTCTTGCCCAGCATGCCACTGGCCAGTAGCGCATTGTCCCGGATCATTTCACCTGGCATCCTGCCGGATGGTCCCCGGGCCAGCCAGATATTTTCCGGGTCCTTTTCCTGGAGCTCCGGGCTGGCCACGGAAGATTGTTGGTAGGTTTCAGAAAGGACGATCATTTTCTGAAGGCTCTTCACATCCCATCCGGATTCCCGGAAAGTAACCGCCAGCCAATCCAGCAGTTCCGGGTGGCTGGGCATTTCTCCCTGGTTGCCAAAATCTGCCGCCGTAGCTACCAGCCCTCTTCCGAAAAACTGTTGCCAAAGGCGGTTCACCGCAACCCTGGCCGTTAGGGGGTGTCGCTCATCGCACAGCCATTGGGCCAGGCCAAGCCGGTTTTTTGGGAGCTCACTGTCCATGGGTAAAACGGATGCCGGGGTGCCAGCAGTTACCTCTTCCCCATGGGCATGGTATTCCCCCCTTTCCAACACATAGGTGGGCCGCTTTGGCTCCATGTCCTGCATGATCATGACTTCCTGTATGGGCTCTATTGCAGCAGCATGCTCCATCCGGATGTCGGTCAGCTTTTTTTGTTGGCTCAGGTAGGCCGGAGAAAGGTTCGACCAGTAAAACGCCTCAAGTGCCTTCCTGTCCTCCGGGCTTAATTCTCCCGGGGCCTTTTGGCGCAGGCTTGTCAAAAGGTCCGGCTGCAACCAATCCATGATTTCCAATGCGGATAGTTCCTTGTCAAATACCATCAAATCATCAACCGCCGCTCCTTTTAGCCCCTTTCCTCGCCAAACGGCACCAATTTGAATACCTGGCTGATTGTCCCGGTCAAACAAAATGTCCTTGTACAGATTGTCCTTGGTCGTCTCGCTGGCCATGAGCTTTCCATTCAGGTAAGTTTTGAGGCCAGCTGCTGTGGAGGAGCCATCGTAGGTCATCAGGAGGTGGATCCATTCATCTCTGGGTACTCCTTCCAGTGTCAGGTTGCTGAGCACATTGTAGGGAGCCGTATGGGCAAGTATCATTTCCAGCTTGTTGTCTTTCAAATACAAATGATAACCCCGCCGGTTGTACAAGACGGCGCCGTCACCGGTATGAAAAATGGCTCCGTTATCCAATTTTGCAGGGATGTTTACCCAGAGTCCTACGCTAAAGGGCTGGTCCTTGGAGAAGCTCCCGACGCCGCCCATTTTCAGCCAGGCATCCCCATTTAGCGAGGCCGCCTTTCCCCGGTAGCCATCCACCAGGGGAGGTTGTTTGCTTTTCTCCCCAATGCTTTCCATAATGCCGGTAAGGGATGGATTGACCCGATCCCGAATGGGAAGCTCGTCAAAACCAAAATGCGCAACCAGCGCAGCCGAAGGCCTGTAAAACCGGATATCCTGGTACCCCTGTCTGTTTATCCAGGCATCAAATTTCCCTTTTTCTGAACTTTTGATAGCCGCCAGGTCTTTTTCAGCTCCTTCAATGTTTTTTTCCAACATCCCCAGCAATGCATCCTTTTCCTCATCAGTCCAGAGCATGGTAGGTACCGGCATGGCATTGTCCCAGGAGATCTGACCGGCTTCATCTACCTGATTGAAAAAACTGCTCAATTCAAAATACTCTTTCTGGCTTACAGGGTCGTATTTGTGGTCATGGCAGCGGGCACATTCCAGGCTCAAAGCCATAAAGGCTTTTCCCAGTGTATTGGTGCGGTCGGCTACATATTCCACCCGGAACTCCTCCTGAACGATACCACCCTCCATGTTTTGGGGATGGATCCGGTTAAAGGCAGTCGCCAGCATCTGGTCTTTGGTAGGATTGGGCAATAGATCTCCCGCCAGTTGTTCCAGGACGAATTGATCATAGGGCATGTTTTGGTTGTAGGCTTTGATCACCCAATCTCTCCAGGGAGACATGTCCCGGTATCGGTCCACCGTATAGCCATGGGTATCGGCAAAACGGGCCACATCCATCCAATGCATGGCCATTTGTTCACCATAATGTGGAGATTCCAGCAAGCGGTCTACCTGTTTTTCGTAGGCCTTTTCTGAATCATCGGCTAAAAAAGCATCCAGTTCCTCCAGGGTAGGGGGCAAACCGGTGAGGTCCAGGCTCAGTCTTCGGAGCAGCAATTCTTTGGCTGCTTGCTCCTGAGGTTTCAGCCCATTCTGACTCAGCTTTCTGGCGATAAACAGATCAATAGGTTGTTCAGACCAATGGCTGATGTTTTCTTCGGGTAAATCGGGCTTTTTCGGAGGAATAAAGGCCCAGTGCTTTTTATACTCGGCTCCTGACGCAATCCATTTGACAAGTATGGCTTTTTCTCTATCGGAGAGGGTAAGATGAGATTCCGGGCTGGGCATCAGGTAGGCTGGATCATCAGAAAGGATGCGGTGAAAAACTTCACTTTTCCCGGGTTTTCCCGGTTTGATGGGGATAAGGCCGCTTTCTTTTGATGGAGCATAGGCGGCATCTGCCAAGTCCAGCCGGATGCCAGCCTCCCTGGCGGCTTCATCCGGGCCGTGGCAGGAAAAACAGTTGTCGGAAAGTATGGGCTTCACATGTATGTTAAAATCCAGCTCCTCCGGCAATTCCGCCATGGCGATTTCAATGTCTTCCGGCAAATCTGACTTGCACGAAAAAACCAGGAGTATACAAAATATGCATAAATAACGGAACAACATTAATTGACACGGGGCTATTTGATTGATAATGTTAAAACTAATCGAAATTTTACTCTCTTCCCATATTTTCATAAAATAATAAGCCCTCTGATGGAAAGGCAACTTCCATAAAACAGGTTTGTAAAAGCTGAGATCAGGATTGGCCCTGTTTTTGAGTGGGGGCGTTACTATCGATAACCAACGAATAATTACCATGAAAAACCTACATTTTATGATTGCTTTGGTGGCAATGGGAAGCCTGGCTTCCTGTGTCTCCAAAAAGAAATACACTTCCCTGCAAGGGGAGTTGCACAACACCCAGGTGGAGCTGGCGCAAACCAGCACTGAAAAGGAGGCCCTGGAAGCCAAATTTGAACAAATTGAAAACAGGGTGGCGGAATACAACGCCAAAATCAACTCCCTGCGGGATACCAACGTTTCCCTGCAGGAAGAAAATGACGCAAAATTGGATTTGACAGGCAACCTGCTCATGTCCAATAACGGCAGGGAGCAGCTCCATGCTACCCTCCAAAAGGTTGATCCTGAATTGCTGGCTGGTGCCCAAACCATGGAGGACTCCGTAAACCTGGCCATTCGCCATAACCTGATGGGAGCCATCAGTGCAGGAGACAGTACGCAGGAAGATGACATTATCATTGACATTGACAAGACGGTAGTCATGATTTCAGTGTCAGACCGCTTGTTGTTCAACACCGGAAGTTACCGGGTAAATAACAATGCCCATGATTTATTGGAAAGGTTGGCAGAAGTGATAAAGAGCGAGCCGAGTATCGAAGCCATGGTGGAAGGCCATACCGACCCCAGGTCTATTTCCACAGCTGTCGTTCAGGATAACTGGGACCTGAGTGTCAAAAGGGCAACGTCCATTGTAAGAAAACTGGTGGAGGACTACGCTGTTGCTCCTGAGCAACTGATTGCAGCTGGAAGAAGCAGTTTTTTTCCGGTGGTAGAAAATGACAGCCCGGAAAACATGGCCAAAAACCGCAGGACGCGGATCATATTGATTCCGGACCTGGATATGTTTTTTGCTTTGATGTAAGGATTTAAAGCAGCCCGGTCATTCGATCGGGCTTTGTTTTTTACCGGTTATGCATTTTTACCGATAGGAAGGGTTAAGGCGCAGACGCTGCTATCAGCTTTCGTTTCTTTGAAACGGATTTTTTTATTGTAGAGGACCGGCATTTGTCCTTTCCATTTTTTCCAACAGGTGTTTTCCAGTTGCGCCACTTGCGCCTAAAACCAATGATGTCATAGGATCAATGATAATGGTAACTAACTTAAACGCTTTAAATGGAAAATTAAGGGCTCATTTTCAGCGGCTATCATCCCATGCTTTTGAATGATGACATACCGAATTTAAAAAAAACCAAAGACGTATGGTGACCTCTTTGAAATTTTGCACAAACATCCGCTTAATCAATTGAATGAACGATCGTGAGTAAATCAAGACCTACGCAAGTATTAATTCATAGGTCTGTTTTGAAGAACTTGTGTATGATTAACCGATGAGATTTCCCGTAGACATTGACATTATTGATTTAAATTAGATTAAAAGAGGATGTGGTCCGGGTCGTATTGTCTTTTTATCTCCTGTAGCTTAAGATGATGCCTGCCAAGTGCTGCTTTTAGGTTTTCAGGACCTTCATCTTCGAAATTCAAATAAGAGTGGCCTTCGGAAAGGGAAAGAAAGTTTTTTACGGCCAACCTGGTCCAGGCTATATTTTTATCATTGGAGAGGTGCTTTTCCCAATTCGACTCAATGCCCAGGAGGTAGCCTGAATTCCTATGAGGATAGGCAGATTCGGACGGTCTGACCTTGTCAATGGCTCCCCCTAATTGCCAAATATCAACCGTAGTCAATTTGGAGGGCCTGTTTTTTCCTAATTCAATAAATTTTTCTATCGACTGATCCGAGAGTTCATTCAAGAAAAGTGATTTCCAGTAGTAATTCAGTTTTTCTTTGGGATAATCTGCATCGAAATTGGTTTGCCAAACTGTATATTTAATTGGACCACTTAAATCAGCGATCGGCTTGCTGATCTTCCGTAATGGTTGAAAAACCCGCTCCCCTTGCTTTTTATCGCCTGCATACATACCAGCAATTAATAAATAATCCTCTCCGTGGCTTTCTTTAGGAATAAAAGGTTCATCGGGTAAGGTGCCATAGATCAGGAAGGTGCTAGCTTCCTCAACTAATGTGGGTGCAAGTTCCCGATAAAATTCCAGAATTTTTTTAGTTTCTGTAGCAGGATAAAACACCATGCATACCATTACTTCCGGTGGGAGGGGACAAAGTTTGAAATGAAAGGAAGAAACGATACCATAACCACCACCGCCGCCTCTAATGGCCCAAAATAAATCCGAATGGGAATGCTCATTTACTTGCAGGATTTCGCCCCGCGCAGAGATTACTTCCGCTGACAATAAGTTGTCGCAGGAGAGGCCATATTTTCGGCGCAACCAGCCCATGCCTCCACCTAAAGTCAATCCTGCAACGCCGGTGGAAGACACCACGCCTCCCGGCACGGCAAAATGATGTTTTTCAGTCTCTTTGTCTAATTCAGCCCAGGTAACCCCAGGCTGCACAATAACTGACCTTGATTCCAAATCTATGCGGATGTCTTTCATGTCGCTCAAGTCAATCATCATGCCTTGGTCCAGCACAGCGGTACCAGCGACATGATGGCCACCACCTTTAACTGATACTGATAGTTCATGGTTTCTGGCAAATTCCAAGGCTTTTTGAATGTCTCTTTTATTATGGCATTTTGTAATCATGACCGGTCTACGGTCGATCATTCCGTTCCATACCTTACGTGATTTTTCGTAATCTTTGTCGCCAGGTAATAGTAGGTTTCCTTTAATAGCGGTTTTATAATCCCTTAATTCCTTCCCGGCCAATGTTTCTGAAGTTAATTGACTTAATGTTTTTGAATTTTCCATAATACTCCTTTTGAGTGCAGTTCAACTGCATCGAATCAAATCTTTTTTAAAAGGGATACCTGGGAATGTTCAAAAGTTCATTTCCGGAGCACTTTTTTTCTGGAAGCATAATGTGCATGGATTTTATGTATTTTCTTTTTGTGGTGAAAAAACACAAAACCACCTTCAGGAGGGCATTGCTCCGGTTTATCTGGAGGATTGATTATTGGACCCTCTACCAGGGTAAGATTTCCTGAACTGATGATATAATTCGGTTTAAAACGGACCCCTGTCAATAAGTCGATATCCCACTCTGCAGCCCAACGCTTGAGTCCACTCTCCATTTTTCCACTAGAAAACCGGATCTGAAGGTCTTTCTCAAACAGGGAAAGAAATCGACTCCTATTTCCTTCGTAAAAATCAGTCCAGGCAGTCTGGATTCCTCGATCATCAGCCGCCAGGTTTCCCGATGTTGAGCCCTGAGAACAGTCCAGGTAAGTCTTGAGTTCTTTTTTAGCATTTGCCAGTCTGCTTTTTACCGTCCCGGGTGGAATATTCAGTATATTTGCTATCTCTTTGTAACTATTAAAGTCACTGTAAAACCGCAGTAAAATTGCAACCCGCTTTTCTTCATCCAGATGGGAGAGCATTTCTAAAAGGTGGTTTTCATTACCCTCTGCTATCATGCCCTCTTCTATGGAAGGAATGGCATGCAGAGGGTCACTGCTTAATTGTGGCAACTTTTCAGAAAAACAAAATTTCAACTGGTCTCTTTGAATTAGCAGGCATTTGTTTTTCAAGATGGTATGCATCCAGGTGTTAAATTTACAAGGATCTTTCAACTGATGGATTTTTGAAAAAGCAGTGATGAATGATTCATGTAAGACGTCCTTTGCCTCTGGACTGTATCCAAAGTACAGGAGGGCTTTGGCATAAAGTGCCGGCCTAAGGTGTTCAAATAAGCAGGTAAAGCTTGCCATGTCCCCCTTTTGGGCTTCTTTGATCAATTCGGTTTTCATTTGCTTATGCATTTGACTAAATTTTAAAAGATCAGAAATTCCACTGCCACCAATGTTAGGAAAGTCCAGGGGACGAAAAGTAAGAAAGCGGAGTACAACAGAAAAAATTTAAATTGATTGCCGGAGTTTGGTCTTCTTCCTTCCAACTTGTGAAAGTAGCCAGCCTCCAAATTATAGCACCAAGACCCTTCCCTTTGCTATTTTAAGGAATTATCACCCATTTTTGTTCCCCTTTCCGGTCTACTCTTCTACGATTTAGGCTTCTGCTCGTTAAAGACCTTCATATAAAGGCAAATGAGTTAGAAATTTTTGAATTGATCCGTTAAGAATGAGTAGCTTTTCAAGCCAGTAGGGCTGGACTTAAACAGCTGTACGCTGGCGCAAATTGAGCATTAAAGCTTGCCATTGATTTCCATAAGTTCCTTTACATATTGAATCCTGTAATTTTACGTGGAGAAACCAATAACCCTGTCTCAAAGAAATAAAAAATGGATAGAGAAGCCTGGCATCCTGGCCCAAGCCTAAAAATGTCCTATAAACGGCATGTCCTCCCGCTGGGGCTTCCCGAATCCTCCCCTCTGGTAGCCCTGCTTCGGGATAAACTTCTCGCCCATTAAAGTGCATAAACCAAGAAAACCTTGTTCCAAAGAACAAGGTTAAAAATAATTACAGACCTGCCCTGCATCCTGGCCCAAGCCTAAAAATGTCCTATAAACGGCATGTCCTCCCGCTGGGGCTCCCCGACTTGGTCTCCTTAGGTCGCCCGTCGGGGTAAACTTCTCACCCCATGAAATATCTAAATAAAAAAAGATCGCATATTATTATGCAACCTTTTCTAACTTGGTGATCCCGCTGGGGCTTCCCGAATCCTCCCCTCTGGCAGCCCTGCTTCGGGATAAACTTCTCGCCCATTAAAGTGCATAAACCAAGAAAACCTTGCTCCAAAGAACAAGGTTTCTCTTTTTTGTGATCCCGCTAGGGCTTCCCC
>NZ_WOFO01000006.1:245913-338922 GCF_010993705.1 Cyclobacterium sp. SYSU L10401
ACAGGCAGCGCTGCTTCGGGATAAACTTCTCGCCCATTAAAGTGCATAAACCAAGAAAACCTTGCTCCAAAGAACAAGGTTTCTCTTTTTTGTGATCCCGCTGGGGCTCGAACCCAGGACCCTAACATTAAAAGTGTTATGCTCTACCAGCTGAGCTACGGAATCAGAACTTAAACTTAACAAGTAAAACCTGCTGATTATTTCCAAAGAAAACTTGGTTTTGCGCCTCGCTTTCCCGTAATTGGACTGCAAATTTAACGGACTAGATTGATAATGCCAAATCTTAGATGGATCTTTATTGTTTTTTTGTTGCCTTTTTCCCTGCTTTCGTCTTATCAAGCTGAATGTCAGGCTCAAGAGCCCATGACCCTTCAAAATGCGGATAGCCTGTTTTCTCAAAAGAAATACCAGGAAGCCTTGGGAATCTATGAACATATACTTTATGAAGAAGGTACCTATTCTCCAGCCATGCTCCTGAAAATGGGGTTTATAGCCGACGGAATTGGTGATTTCGGGCAAGCATCCCTTTATTTGTCCAAATACTACGAACACAACCCCAACCCAGCTGTCATCGAAAAAATCAAATCCCTGACCAATCAATCCAGGCTGGAAGGTTATGAAGTATCAGATCAGGACCGGTTTTTAAGCATTTTGGTGGCCTATAAAACCGAGATTACGGCTTCCTTTGCCTTATTGCTTGTGTTTTCCCTAATCATGGTCTTTGTCATGCCACAAAAAAGATCTGTATTCTATATTCCCGCCCTGATTTTTATGGTCCTGGCTTTTATCAGCAATAATTTTATTGAAAAGCCCGAAACGGCCATCATTACGGGAACCACGGTGCTGATCATGGACCAACCATCCGCTGCCGGCAAACTGGTAAAAAGGGTACAAGCCGGTCACCGCATTACCATTGCTTCCTCGCAAGACATGTGGTACCAGATCGAATGGAACAAGCGCAAAGCCTTTATCAGAAAAACAGACGTTTCAAAAATTTAGCGGATCCAGGTATTTAAAATGCCCGTTCATCTTGATTTTGTGTTTGGAAGATGCTATTTCTTTCAAAAGCGGAATGATTTTTTGGAAGTGCTCCAATAAGAAATCCAGACGGTCCTCTTCTTTGGCTATGGTCAAAAGTGTATATTCTTCAACGGGCTTCAATCCGATTTTATGGGCAAAGGTAAATGAGTTCAAGCCGTTTAGTTCTTCTGGCTTCATTGGCTGCTCCATGAGGTTAAAAAGAATTTCCAGGTTTTTGCTAAACGCTGTCTTTTTTTCGATAGAAGCCCTATTGTCCAAAGCCATAAATTCCACCTTGCCCCCAGCGTAGAGCTTTCCCTGCATGGGATTGTAGAAATCCAGAATTTTAAACGTTTTCAGTCCTTTTGATTTGATATCCATCCTGCCGTCCTCATACTTTTTGCTCACTTCCACCAGCCTCATTTCCGTTCCCAGAGGCATCAGTTTATCCAAATAGGTAGATATACCAAAAGTCTGCCCTTTTTCCAGACAATCATTGATAAGTTGCTTGTAGCGTGGCTCAAATATATGGAGGTGCAGGTCTTCTTTAGGAAAAGCAACTAATTTCAGGGGAAAAAGAGCCAATTCTTGCATCATTATCAAATCGGTTAATACTGCCATTCATGTGATTATTCGATTAAATAACCCGGGATTCTCGGGATGGTTTATGAATAGCCTAAATTTGCCTGGGGATTAACCGATAAAGCAAAAAGTAATTCAAATGGTTACATTTACTCACTACCTTCCTCTTCTTCCGCATCTACCATAGAAAGTATCTCTCCGGGAGACATATACAAGGTTTCTATTTTTCTTTTATAATCTTCAGGCAGTTTTTCGTGATTTAAGACAAAGTTTTTGGTAGCAATGATCTTTTCTCCCAGACCAAAAGCTACGGCATAGCTGTCAGCGGCAATTTCGGCTTCGCTGACAAAAGTTTTTGAAAGGTAATATTTGACTCCGAAACCCAGCATATCCAGGGTATTTCGCTCCAGGTAATCCTGTATGTGCCCGAGCTCATGCCCTATCCAGCCCAATAAGACTTCCTTTGGGAGGTTTTCTATGGGAATGGCCTCATCCTCCAAAGCGAGGTAGCGGCTGATCTTGATCCGGTAGCCGCGTTTCGCCTTACCTGAAAATAGCAGGGAACCGATTTTTGGTTGTGCCTGCATGACAGATCCATGAATATTTTTCTTGAATTGGAAGTCTATTTCCGTTTGAAATAGATCCGGAAAATGGGACAATGCTTCCAGGGTAATGTCCCGTATTTCAAGCGGAATGCTTTTATTGGTAGCAAAACGTTCTAAATCATCATTAGAAGCCGCATCAGCTACTGCTTTGACCACAGGTTCTTTTTTGCTGAATACTTCCATAGAATTGTAAATCAACAAAAAGTTTATAGAAAAAAGCGCATTAAATATTAAATATGTCATGTTATTTCCTTCTTTATTCTTCTTAAAATACATATATGACGAATCATATCCAAAAATGTTAGTAAAAAAATAGTCGTTTTGGTTGCAAGCACCTGCGTAAAGCGTAGTATAGAACCCAAACCTACTTCAAATTTCTTGCATCAACTTATTGATTACATGGTTAATCCTGCTTTGCGGCCATCTCCTGCTCCACCAATGGCAGGATTTCACTTAGTCGCTGTACAATTTGGGTGGGGCTATGGGACTTTAGTTGCTCCTCGGTATGAGCCCCGGTGGTCACGGCAATGCTCATCAGGCAGCCTGAATTCAAACCTTCCTGTATATCCAAAGCTGTATCTCCAACTTTTATTACTTCAAGTGGGCTCCCTATTCCCAGTGCGGCCATCATTTTTAATATCATGTCAGGATAGGGACGTCCCTTTTTAACCTCATCGCTACAAACGGTAATGTCGATCAGGGGATGTCCGTTCCAGCCAATCCTATCGAGAATCGCCTCGGTGATATCTCTGCTGAAACTGGTATCCAGGCCTACCTTTATGCCCATTTGTTGCAAGGATTCAAACACTTCCAGGGCATCCTCCATAGGTCTGATGTCAGGATTTTGCTGGTAAAATTGTATCATTTCGGCCACAAAACTCTTATGAATCTTATCTAACATCGCCGCTGTAACCGCTACGCCAGGGCTACTATGGTTTTGCAGCATCTCCCGAATGGCCTGTGGTTTGGGATAACCCATTCTTTCATTGGCCTCTTCCAGGCTAACATTTTCATAGCCTTGCTTAGAAAAAGCCTTTTGAAAAGCCTGTGCCACATAGCTTTGGTCCTTAATGGTGGTTCCGGCCATGTCAAAGACGGCCAGCTTGATGGGATTCTTCATAAATAATACAGTGGTATGGCTACAATTTTGTGGTCAAAATACCTAAAAATTACCGGATTATAAAGCTCCGGAACATCAAGCTTCCGTTAATTTTTTACTCACCCGCAATAGGCTTTCATGTAGAAACTGATTATTTTCAGGAAAAATATGTTACCATGACCCAGTTCTCCTCTCAGGCCAAAATTGATGCCGTATTTGGCTTGTATGAATCTTATGGCAATGCCGATTATATCGGCGAACCGGTATCCCAAATGGAACACATGTGTCAGGCCGCCCAGTTGGCGGAGCAAGAAGGATATGGGGTGGAGGTAATTTTGGCGGCTTTTTT
Organism: Cyclobacterium sp. SYSU L10401; assembly: GCF_010993705.1. Taxonomy (GTDB): domain Bacteria; phylum Bacteroidota; class Bacteroidia; order Cytophagales; family Cyclobacteriaceae; genus Cyclobacterium. The sequence continues at coordinate 249,569 of NZ_WOFO01000006.1, forward strand.
CCATGATTTGGGGCACCTGTTTGCCCAGCAGCAGGAGTTGGATGAAATGGATGGTTTTGGGGTACTGAACCACGAAAAACTGGGGGCGGAGTATTTAAGGGAGCTCGGATTTCCTGAACTGATCGCCTTTCTGGTGGAAAGCCATGTGGCGGCCAAACGCTACCTGACTTACAAAGACCCGGCATATTATAGCAAATTATCTGAAGCCAGCAAACAAACCCTCAAGTTTCAGGGGGGTGTCATGACAGCAGCCGAGGCAAAGGCTTTTGAAACGGATACCAACCACAAACTCGTTTTGAAATTGCGGGAATGGGATGAAAAGGCCAAAATCACGGGCCTTCCCCTGCCTGACCTGGAAAAATACAGGGAAATGGCAAGAGTCCTTTTGGAGAGGTATGCAGGCTGATTTGTTTCCGGAATAAGGAAAGATTCTGCTTTGGATTATTTATTGCTACTGACCATATCCTTGACACATTGCACCCAGGTATCCCGGGAGTTTAAGCTTGGTACCAGATCCCATTGCTCCCCTCCCAACTCCATAAACTGCTCCTTGTACTCTTCTCCGACTTCTACGGTGGTCTCCAGGCAATCTGCTACAAAGGCCGGAGAAAAAACCAACACTTTTTTTACTCCCTTGCGGGCCATTTCCTTTACTAAATCTTCCGTGTAGGGCTTGATCCAGGGATCCTTACCCAGGCGGGACTGGAAGCAGGTGACAACTTTTTCGGGAGGAAGGTTCAATTTTTCCGTGATCAGCCGGGTAGTATAAAAACACTGAGCCCGGTAGCAAAATTGGTTCTTCTTCGTGTAATTGGCACAGCAATCACCCAATTGACAATATCCATCTACAGATCCTTTTTTAATCTGCCTTTCGGGCAAACCGTGATAGGAGAAAAGGAAACGGTCGTATTCGCCCTTTGCGATCATTTCCCTGCCAAGTTCGGCCCATGCTTCCAGGAATAAGGGATGATCTACAAAATTGCTGATAAAACGAATATTGGGTATGATCTGCCATTCTCTGGCAAGCTCCATTACCCTGTCGATTACTGAGCCATTGGTGGCTGAGGCATACTGGGGAAAAAGGGGCAAGACGATAATCTCTTTGACGTTGGCCTTGTTTAGTGCTTTTAATCCATCCGCTATGGATGGTGACTGATAGCGCATGGCCATTTCCACCTGGTATTGGCTACTGTCCAGCATGGGGATCAATTTTTCCTTTAAATCTACGGTATGAAACAAGAGGGGTGATCCCCTTTCCGTCCACAATTTGCGGTATTCCCCCGCCGACTTGGGTGCCCGGAAGGGGGCAATGATCAGGTTTACCAGCATCCAGCGGGGTATCAGGGGAATATCGATCACCCTGCCATCCATTAAAAATTCCCTGAGGTACTTGCGAACATCAGCGGTGGCCGTGCTATCTGGTGTACCCAAATTGACTAATAAAATACCTGTTTTGGCTTTATTTTTATTCATGAGTTGTTGCTAACCATAATTGTAAATCTCTAAACCGAAATTACAAGCTTATGTTAGAAAAAACCAGTAGAAGTTGGCATTTTAGGATATTTCCGCCGTTCCGCTCCGCGGGATTTGCAATCCCGTGGTCCAGATATAAGGGGATTTGCAATCCCCATAACGTTTGCGTTCCAGCAGGATTGCAAATCCTGCATTATCTGTGGTCCGACATTGCAAATGTCGAACAGCACAGCTCCTCGGGATTTGAAATCTCCATAACGTGAACTTACATCATCCAGAACATTTTTTATTCCTATATTGCTTAAGTGTAAGACTTTTAAATGATGAAACTAGACAAAAAAGCTTTTGCCATCCAAAGTTTCGGGGAAGCTGCGGATCATCAAAAACATTATAAAAACCTTTCGGAAGAAGAAAAGAGGAATGTCTTTCTTCACCTGATGCAAGCTGCCTATGGATTTGTTGGCAATGACTGGCCTAAGGTGGTTAAGGATCATTTTGAGGTAAGAAACCTGATCAAAGCTGGAAAAAAACATACTTTAAATTAGATGATCTTGAAAATTTAATTGGCCATGAAGAATAAAAACCTCGGGCATCACCTGATTTTATTTTTTTTAATGATCCTTGGCGGAGATGTAATGGCACAGGAGTTTCCAAGCGTCCTTATTGCTTATTACTCCGGTTCGGGCAATACCCAAGCCATGGCGGAGGCTGTGGCGATGGGAGTGGAACAGGTCGAAAATGTCAACTACGTCATCAAATCCGTTGAGGAGGTGAGCGAGGAGGAGGTCTTGAATGCCTCCGCCATCATTTTGGGTTCCCCGGTGTACAATGCCAATATGGCCCCTCAGGTGCAGGAGTTTATCAACAGCTGGCCATTTGAAGGCAGGCCCTTAAAGAATAAGATCGGTGCTGTATTTGTCACGGGTGGCGGCTTTTCCCTTGGGGAAGAATCGGTGATGTTCGGCATGATACGTGCCATGCTGGTTCACGGGATGCTGATCACAGGTGGAGCCGAAACAGAGGCAGCATTTGGAGCTTCGGCCATTACCGGGGAAGGTGATTATACGGGGAAAGAAGTGGATACCTTGTTTTTGAAGAAAGCAGAAGGACTGGGAAGAAGAGTGGCAGAAGTGGTATTGAAAATGCAAATGTAGTCCCGAATGGATTCAGCTCCGGTGGATTTTCATTAGCCGTGGCGTGGACGTCAGCAGGATTACAAACCCTGCATTATCTGTCGTCCGACATGGCAAATGTCTAACAGCACAGCTCCTCGGGATTTGTAATCCGGTGGCCCAGATAAAGGGGATTTGTAATCCCCGGAAACTGAATTACCCTCCCTTATGGCAGATCAACGATCAGCTTCATGCGAAATGATCCTTCTGTAATCTTTAACTCGGTATCGCCTCGACCCGTGGTAGGGGTAATGGGACCATAGAGGGTAGCTTCAAATGTACCTTCAATCAGATCATTCCCTATATGGGTCAAAGTCAGACTGCCATTGTCAGGAATACTTATGGTTGGATAATTTTGCTGCAGCAGAGCTGCATTGTACATGTTGCCTTGCAAATCAGACCGGGTAAAAATCAGGCTGGGCAAATACGAGTTTTCGTAAGCCCTGACCCCTTCCTGCATCTGATAGGTTTTTTCTTCAAACACTTCTTCGCTCCACAGGGTAATGCTGAAAAAATCGCTGGTGCCGGTACTTCCTTCTCCCAGTGCCTGGATCAGTGAAGCGTATATTCCTCCATTGGCATCATAACTGAAAACCACGGAATGATAATCCATCACTTTGTATTCTACCCAGTCCCCATTGATTTTAAATTTCATAAAAAATTCCCTGGATGGGCTGGGTGCTTCACTTTTACTGCAGGAGCAGAGCAGGGAGAATGTGGCCAGAAAGAAGGCGAAATAAATTTTTCTTGAAATCCTGTGCATCGTTTTTCAGGAAAAATAGACAGGATTTATCAGTGGAAAAAGTAATAATGATTGAATGAGGGTTTCTATTGATTATTCGCTTCCCATCCACCATTAGCTGTGAAATGGTTTAAAGAATAATTTCCCCCTTCAGCTGATTATTGCTTTTATCGGCATCTTTGGTATGGATGATCAACCTGTATTTGAGTTTCTTTCCGGGTTGGTTGGCAGGGATTTTTTCACCTGAAGTATAGATCAGGGATTTTCCTGCTTCGAGTGCAGAGGTCTCTATTTCAAAACTCTGCATCTTGCCATTGACTTTAAAAAACACCCGGTAGCTTCCCGCTGGTGCTGTACTTTTCCCCAGGTTTTTAATGGTAAATTTAAATTCCCTGAACCCTTCTTTTTCGGCATCCAGGTACACTTCAGAGGCGCTTATGTCGAAATTTGGATCTTCTTGCGCATGAGCAGCAAATAGGGTAAAAAACGAAAAAACAAATGACCTTAAAAACATAACTTTTGACATTAATTGGCTTAAATATAGAAAAAGCCCGGCTGTTAAAACAACCGGGCTTAAAATTTTTTAAAGGAATTTAACCACTTACTGTCCGGATGGCGGAGTAGCACTTGGCATGGAAGGTTCTGGTTGCCCTGCGGCAGGTGCTTCCAGCCCCAACTTGCTCAATACCAAATCTGTGAACGGATCATCGTCTTTGGTGTAAAGCAGTACAGGAGCCTGTCCGGCCGACTCAGAGAAAACGTGGGTATAGTTGTTTTCCGCTGCTACAGTGTTGATGGCATTGTACACCTTGGTCTGTACTGGCTCCAACAATTCCTGTAGCTTCCGCTGATAGGAAGATTCCGCATCTTGCTGAAACTTTTGCATCTCCTGCTGCAATTGCTGCAGTTCTTGTTCCTTGGTGGCACGGGCCTCTTCTGTCATGGTTTGGGCCGACTGTTGGTAAGTTTGTACCTGCTGTTGGAAACTCTGATTTTTGGTCTGGATTTGCTGCCCCAACTGATTACTATAATCTTGGATATCAGCATCTATTTGCTCCATCTCCGGCATCAGGCTCATGATGTATTCTACATTGGTATAACCGATCTTGACGTCTTGTGCATTGCCTACAAAACCAAAGCATAAGATGGCTATTGCTGATAGGATGATTCTTGCTTTCATAATTGTTAAACTTTGTTAATTTTAATTGTTTTCTTCTAAACCTAATTCTTCTATAATAAAATCCGAGTAATCATGTCTTGGGTCTGTGTAAATGATTGACGTAGGACTTGATGCCTTGTCAAACAAAATAGCCAGCCCGTTTCTTTTGGAAACCCGGTCAATTGCATCATATATGGTCGATTGCAGGGGTTGAAGCAATTCGGATTGTTTTTGATAAAGCTGCCCGTTTTCTCCAAAAATCCTGTTGTTGAAGGCCCTGGCCTCTTTTTGCTTCTCTCTGATCAATTCCAGTCTTTCCTGGTACATTTCATCGGTCAGCAATACCTGCTCTCCCTGAAGGTCGCTATACATCTGCTGTATTTCTTCTTCCAAATTTTGTGCCTCTTTTCTCCACTCCAGACTAAGGGCTTCCATTTCATCCTGTATCTTCTTGTAGTCGGGATGTTTATTGAGGATATATTCGGTATCCACGTAACCCATTTTCTGTCCCATGAGGGCTAAAGGAAAAAGGGAAAGCAAAAGTAACAATTTCAGTGATTTTTCCATAATTATCTGAATTGTTGCCCGATGGTAAAGTGGAACATGCCACCGCTAGGTCCTGGGTTCGGATTGCTCATGGTTGGGATTTCGTCAAATCCATAGCCCCAATCTATCCCGAGTAAACCAAAGGCAGGCATAAATATCCTGGCACCAAAGCCTGCCGATTTCTTCAGGTCGTAAGGATTGTAATCGGCATAGTTGCCCCAGTTGTTGCCGGCTTCGGCAAAGCCCAGGAGGAATATGGTAGCTGAGGGATTCGGAGATACCAGAAACCGCAACTCCATCACATGCTTGTTATACACGACTCCACCATAGGGAATGGGTGCGTTGGCTTGTCCCCTGAACTCTCTGCCCGGTGTGATGGATTGGTTTTCGTAGCCTCTCAAGCCAACGATTTCCTGACCCAGGGCAAAGTTGTTCATGTTCATGCCATCTCCACCCAGCACAAAGCGTTCCAGGGGTATGATACCGATTCGGTCGCCATAGGAGCCTACAAAGCCCAGGTGCGTCCGCGCACTCAAGACCAGCTTATTCGATCCGAATACCGGGGTATACAGGGAGGCATCAAACATCCACTTGTGGTATTCCAGCCATTGATATTTTTCCTCATCCGGAGACTCCTGATTGAGTTCCCGATTCATGGAGGTATAGGGAGGCGTCAGGGAGGCACTCAAAGTAATGTTGGAGCCAAATCTGGGATAAATGGGATTATCTATATTGTTTCTGGCAATGGTGGTATTGAGGGCAATACTTCTCGCAGTACCTGTATTGTAGCTCAGGCCAAAGAAATTACCGTATTCATCAAAATCATATACCTGAAACTGCAGGCTGTTACTGACCTGAAAGTAATCGTCCGGCCAGGTTACCCTTTTGGCCAGGCCTATGGTAGCCCCGGTAATCTTAAATGCTCCCAGCTCCTGTCCGAAATTATTTCTGTTGAAGAAATCAATTTGCCGCTGTACAGAATGGTTAAAGCTAAAGCTCAAAGCGTTGGGCTTCTTCCCTCCAAACCAGGGTTCGGTAAATGACATGCTGTAATTCTGAAAGCTACGCCCGTTAGCCTGCACCCTGAGGGATACCTTCTGCCCGTCGCCTACCGGCAGGGGCCTCCACTTGGAGAAATCCTTGATATTCTTGATGGAAAAGTTGTTGAATGTCAATCCCACGGTACCCACAAAACCAAACAAACCACCCCATCCTCCGGAAAGTTCGATCTGGTCATTGGGTCTTTCTTCAAGCTTGAAGGTGATATCCACAGTGGCATCTTCAAAATTTGGCCGCATATCGGGTTCGATATTTTCCGGGTTGAAATAGCCGATTTGGGAAAGTTCCCGAATGGTTCTTACCAAAGCACTGCGGTCAAACTTCTGACCGGGGAGGATCCTGATTTCCCGCATGACCACATGGTCGCTGGTCCTTTCGTTCCCTTCGATGGCAACGCTGTTTACCGTAACCTGAGGGCCCTCGAAAATCCGCATTTCAATATCGATGGAATCGGCCTGCACATTTACTTCTACCGGGTCGATGGTAAAAAACAGGTAACCGTTGTCCTGATAGAGCGAACTGACATCATCTCCTTGTTGGGGATCGTAGTTCAGCCTTTTGTCCAGTTTTTCTTTATTATAGATATCCCCTTCAAAAATGCCCAGTTTGGCTTGCAGTTCTTCATCGGTATGTATGTAGTTTCCGGAAAAGGTGATGTTTCGGTAGTAGTATTGCCGTCCCTCTTCTATTTCAATGTCTATATTGATCCGGCTATCATCAAAGCGGTAGATGCTGTCAGAGAGGATTTCTGCATCCCTGTAGCCCCTACTGTTGTAAAAATCAACCACCGAATTCTTATCGTCCCGGTAGTCACTTCGGACAAACTTGGAGCCGTTAAAGAAATTGAGTTTGAAATTTTTGTTGATGTATTCCCTGATTTGATCCTCCGTCACCGGATTTCTTTTGGCGATGGCATTTCCCAGGTTTTTGCTATTGAGATTGAGGATGCGGGATACCAGGTCTTTAAAAATATACACCCTGGCATGTTCATTGGTCCCCTTCATCTTTTTCTTGATTCTCGGGGCGGTAATGTTTTCATTTCCTGCAATGCGGATTTCGTTGATCCTTACCTTGCTTTTTTTCTCAACATCAAAACGCAGTTTTACACTGTTGGGCAGCGTGGTATCTCTTTCCTGTACGACTTTTACTTCTGCGTTTAGGAAGCCTTTGTCCACGAAATAGTCCTTGATATTTCTCTGGGCATTGTTGAGTACATCATCCCTGACTACCCTTCCCCGGATATTGACCTTGTCTTTGAGTTCACCTTCCTGGGTTTTGTTGATGCCGGAAAATTCCACCCGGCTAAAACGGGGCCTTTCTGTCAGGTCCAGCAGCAGGTAAATGTCATCACCTTCAATTTTGGTCACCAGGATTTTTACATCTCCGATGATACCCTGAGCCCAAAGTTTCTTCAATGCTCCGGAGATCGCATCCCCAGGGACGGTAATTTCATCATCCAAGCGCAATCCTGCCAGCGAAATGATGGCAGTTTCGTCCAAGGTACTTAGCCCAATGGCTTCGATTCCGGCGATCCGGTAAGTTTTGGGATTGGAATAATCCAGATCTATAATATCTACCGGCTCTTGACGGGTATACCGGCTTTGTCCCAGTCTGATTTGGGCCTCTGCTACTCCGGTTAACAGCAGCAAGTAGATAATCAATATATGTTTTCTCATTTCAAACGATAAATTTTAATCCATTGTCCTCGGGACTTTTGGATTGAACTAACCCGGTAACCTGGGGTTTACTGGTGCCTGACTCTAAGGAGAGGGTCTTATTTGGGCTCCGGTTTTGCCAAATCGTCTTTCCCTTTTCTGAAAAGCCAATATGGCTTCGTGCAGATCCTTTTTCCGAAAATCAGGCCACAATACTTCTGTAAAATACAACTCAGTATAGGCCAACTGCCACAACATAAAGTTACTGATCCTGACTTCACCACTGGTGCGGATCAACAGCTCAGGATCAGGCATTCCTGCAGTGTTGAGACAGGAAGCAATCATTTCCTGGTTCACATCTTTTTCGGAAATTTCACCCTTGACTACTTTTCTGACAATTTTCCTGACGGCCTGACTGATTTCCCAGCGGCCACTATAGCTTAATGCCAGCACGACTGTCATACCGGTATTGGCTTTGGTCTCCTCCTTGCCCATTCTCAGGTGCTCCCTGCAGCTTGGGGGAAGGCTTTCGGTATCTCCTATGGTATCCAGGCGAATATTATTTTTCATCATGGTGGGTACTTCATCCGTGATGGCCTGTACCAGAATTTCCATGAGTGCATCTACTTCTTCCTTTGGTCTGGACCAATTTTCCGTAGAAAACGCATACAGGCTGATGTATTCTACCCCCAGCTCGGCCGACCCCTCTATGGCATCTCTCACCGCAGCAATGGCATTCCGGTGGCCAAAGATCCGCATGGCACCTTTTTTCTGGGCCCAGCGTCCGTTGCCATCCATGATTACTGCAATATGTTTGGGAATGTTACCCTTATCAATCGCTTCCTTCATTCAAATGTATTCTACTGATTGGAATTGAATTACAAAAATGACACTTCTTTTTCAAAAATTCTATCCTGAGGTCAATTATTAAAGGGATAGCATTTTACCTGGTGGAAGGAATAGCTTACTGTAAAGCCTAAAAAATAGTACCAATCCCGGTCGGAATGGTTGCCAAAGTTGATGGCAGAGGGATCCAGGGTCTGTTCCCCGGTGCCCGGATCTGTCCTGTACCGCTGGAAATAGTTGGCATCAGCACTGATTTTGTCCAGGTTGTCCGTGAAGGTAGCCTTGGCTCCACCTTCCAGAGAGATAAACAGGCGTTCCTTCAATTTGTATTTGACCCCGAAACCAAAAGGGATCAGTGCCGTGCCCACGGAATAACTACCTGGCTGAGGATCTGCCGTGTAGGACTGACCATTGCCGAAAAACATCCCATATCCCAAGCCAAAAAACCCAAAAGGGGAAAAGCGGGTGTTGGACTGGTGGCTCAGGTAATCCAGAAAATGGAATTCCATGGTTGCCCCCAACTCTACCATGGTGCCATTGAAATGGGCATCTCTGGCCAGAGCTACCGGGTCTATGGGTCGGATGCTGTCCGCTCCATTGAGTCGTGCTATGGAAATGCCTGCCCTTAAGCTCCAGGCATTGTCAAAATTTCGTCTGCCAAATAACGTTCCCTGAATTCCCAGTTGGGTCGGATCTATGGTCCGGATGATATCTCCGGTGTAGGATCCTGCTCCCAATCCGAGTCCTACCTCGTACTGCTGGGCATTAGAGGTGTTTACTACACCCAAAATGACCAAAATTACGGAAAGACATCCTGTATAAAACCTGGTTTTGTTCAAGTCGCTGCAATTTATAAACTACCCAACGAATAAAAAACCCATGACAGTATATGCTGGGTTAAATATTGTTAAAACTAATTTCTCATGTCATATCCCCAGTTCAATTTCTGTCTCAGGGTATCAAAAAAGCTGTAATTGTGAAACTTTACCAATTTGGCAACAAATTTTTCCTTTTTCACTTTTAAGGTTACTGAGGCATCTATGGGGGTGGACCTGGAATCTAAAGATACCAGGAATTTTTCACTTCGCCCTTCTATTTTAAAGGAGATTTCACTATCGTCAGATACCACTATGGGCCGCACATTAAGGTTGTGCGGACTTACCGGGGTGATGACAAAATTTTTGGCCAGTGGGGAGATCAGGGGTCCTCCACAACTCAGGGAATACCCCGTAGAACCCGTAGGGGTGGATACTATCAGGCCATCCGCCCAATAACTGTTGAGGTAATCACCATCGATATAGGTATGTACCGTAATCATGGAGGAGGTGTCCCGCTTGTGAATGGTAAATTCATTGAGCCCGAAATTCATCCCGTCAAAAAGGGGAATACTGGATTCCAGACAAACCAGGCTCCTGTCCTCCAGCGAATACTTGTCAGCCAGCAGGTCATTTACTGCCAATTCGATTTCTTCTTTTGCAATGGTTGCCAAAAATCCCATCCTACCGGTATTGATGCCCAATATTGGGGTTTGATGGGCTCCTATCAGGGAAATGGTATCCAGCAGGGTTCCATCTCCCCCAATGGAAAGGACAAAATCAAGGGAATCCAAGGGCGTATTTGAAGTTAGTAGGCTGGGCAATGCATGTTTTTTTGAATCTTTTCCCATGCATTGGTAAAGACTTTTGGTCATCAGCACCCTGACTCCTTGCTTTTCGAAAATTTGGATTAACTGTTGGATGTAGTTTTGAAACTCCGGTAGGATATTGATGCCGTGAAGTAAAACGTTCATGTAGATTTAAATATCTAAAAATCGTAACAAGTTACCCAGCCGGTCTTGCTCGCTATTGATGCCCCCCTCTTCTTCATAGTGGTCAATAATTTTATACCCGAAGCGCTCCAGAGTGGCTTTAATATGCCTCAATTCCTGCTGGTCTATTTTAAGGGTGACTTTAATTTTGCTGTCATCCAGGGGATCATTGGAAATAAAACTGCTCAGGACCTTGGCATTCTCCGATTCCACCACCCGGGCAATGTCATACAGACTGTAGTCTGTCATAAACATGGACAGGATCAATACCCCTCCGGGAGATTGGATGGAAATGGTATCGGTGAAGGCTGTGATTGCATCCTCTTCTGAGACTACTCCAAGGTACTTCAGGTCCTTATCCAATATGGCCACCATGCTCACCTGATTTTCCGAGGATATCCTCAAAACCTCATAGATATGCTTGTCCATCTGAACCACGCAAGAGCTGGCCAGCAATTCTACTTCTGCTATGCTCAGGTCCGGATTGTTGATTTCATATATGATTTCATCTGTGATAAAACCTTTAAAGGTTCCTTTTTCCACCACCGGCAAAATGTTGGTCCTGATTTCCTCCATCCAGGAAAGCGCCAGTTTGACCCTGTCCGTAAATTTCAGGGGGGGAATCAGATTGTTGATAAAGTCATTTGCCCGCATATAGCTAAAGGTATTAAAAGGATTCGTAAAATAAAACGCCTTTGCGCCTTCCTTTGTTCAATAAGTAAAAAATCAACCCGATATTTGGGGAAAAGGAAGCAATTTTTCTCCCGGACCAACTTATATTTCTTATTCCGCCAGTATTTTTGTGATTTTTTCCCGTGCATACAGGTCTACCCAATTACCTATGATTTTTTCTCCGCATGAGGTGAGATGGGCTTCAGGATGGAATTGCAGTCCTATCACCGGTAGGTTTTGGTGACACATGGCCATGATCTCTCCCTGTTCCGTTTCCAAAACCACTTCAAGCTCAGGGGGGAGTCCTTTCAGTTCAAGGGAATGGTAGCGGGTAACCTGAAACTGATCCGGTACGCCCTTCAGAAAAGCCTGCCTGGAGCTTTGCTTTACCCAGGATACCTTACCATGCATGGGACGGCTGCTTCGCTGCAACCGGGCGCCCAAATGAATCCCCAGGGCCTGATGCCCCAGACAAACTCCCAATACAGGTACCTTGTCAAAATAGCGGGCCACAATTGGCATCAGGTTGCCGGCACTTTCAGGTCTTCCAGGTCCCGGAGACAGTACCAGAGCAGCAAAATCCAGCTCCGACAAGGCATCCGGGGAAACATCATTCCTAAGCACCATTACTTCTTCCCCGGATCTTCTGAAATAATCTGCCAGGATATGCGAAAAAGAATCAAAATTGTCAATTAGAAGGATCACTACCGGTATTGTTTACAAGTTCTTTAATGGTAGCAATGGCAGCATCAATTACAGGGGTATAATCATCCAGAAAAGCTACCAGGTTAGGTGCTACCGGCACGATCAGCGGATACACCACTGCCCCCTCCCGCATTTCTTCGGGGACATCAAATTCAAAGGAATGGGCCACCCAAATCAACAAGCTGATCATGATAGACCATTTGGCAATGCCCAGAATACTTCCCGCAAAGCTATCAAAGGTGCCCAGGATGGTCAGGTTCAGGGCTTTTTTTACCAGGTAGGCCAGAATTCGTATGGTGATGGTGACGGCCAAAAATATCAAAATAAAGGCCACGAAAGGAAGCATAAAGGTCAGGCTTTCTACTCTTTCGGCTAAAATTTCGGCTCCCCAATGCATGAAGCGAAAAGCCAGAATGATGCCAATAAAGAAGGCCAGAATAGACAACAACCCAATAAACAGCCCCTGCCGGTAGCCGCTGAACGCCCCTACAGCGAGCATGCCCAATATGATGATGTCTATGGTGCTCAAAATAACTCCTCCTTAGCTTAACATTGCCTTTACTTTTTGGGAAATGACTTTTCCGTCTGCTTTGCCTGCCAGTTTTTTGGTAGCGGCACCCATGACTTTACCCATGTCTTTCGGGCCATCAGCTCCTGTCTCTGCAATAATGGCTTTCAATTCGGCTTCCAGCTCTGCTTCACTCAGCTGTTGGGGAAGAAATTCCTGAATGACCTGTAGCTCTGAATTTTCCAAAGCGGCCAGATCCTTGCGGTCCTGTTTTTCAAAAATTTCTATGGAGTCCTTGCGTTGCTTGGCTGCCTTGGTCAGCAGCTGTATTTCTTCCGATTCAGTCAAACCCTTTTCTCCGCTTCCCTTGGTTTCTTCCAGCAAGATCAGGGACTTAATCGCACGGAGCGCGCGCAATCTGTCCTTATCCTTGGCCAGCATGGCCTGCTTGATGTCTTTTTCTATGTTGATTTTTAAACTCATGGCTTTGAAATTTAGCTTTTTGATACCTTTACCTCCCTGATTTCAATATAAAATTAAAAACGCCTTAACTTTAACCGTATTACCAATGTTGCAGCAATATATTTAATTTAGTGCAAAATTAGCTGATATTTGGAACATGACGAAATTAAGTGTAAACATAAATAAAATTGCAACCCTCAGAAATGCCCGCGGCGCCAACAACCCGGACCTGGTAAAAGTCGCTCTGGATGCCGAGCGCTTCGGTGCACAGGGGATCACCGTTCATCCCAGGCCGGATGAAAGACACATCCGGTACGTTGATGTGATGGAACTGAAAGACAAGGTACAAACAGAATTCAATATCGAAGGCTATCCCGATCAGCGCTACATGGAGATTATCCGCCTGGCCCGCCCGGCACAGGCCACCCTGGTGCCCGATCCGCCCGAAGCCCTTACTTCCAATACCGGCTGGGATACGATCAAACACCAGGAAATGCTACAGGATATCATCGCTGAATTGCATGAATACGGAGTCAGGACCTCCATTTTCATTAATCCGGAAACCAAATACTTTGAAGCGGCCAAAGCTACCGGCACCGACCGGGTGGAATTATACACCGAGCCCTATGCCAGCAGATATCCTCAGGATAGGGAAAAGGCAGTGGCCCCTTATGTGGAGGTGGCTAAACTGGCCCGTGAACTCGGACTGGGACTAAATGCCGGACACGACCTGGACCTGCACAACCTGAAATACCTGAAAGAAAATATTCCCTATCTGGACGAGGTGTCTATTGGCCATGCCCTGATATGTGATGCCCTGTACTACGGCCTGGAAAACACCATACAGATGTACCGCAGGCAATTGGAAATTGAAAACTAAACACCAATGAAACTTAACTTTAAAAAAAGCGGAAAAGGAAAGCCACTGATCATCCTTCATGGGCTGTTTGGCTCTGCGGATAACTGGATGGGAATTGCCAAAAGCCTGGAAGAAAACTATACCCTGTACCTCATCGACCTCCGCAACCACGGCGACTCTCCGCATTCCGATGAATGGAACTACCAGGCAATGGCGGAGGATCTCAGGGAATTGCTGGATGCAGAAGGACTGGATAGCGTGTACCTGCTGGGTCACTCCATGGGGGGGAAAGCAGCCATGAAACTGGCCCTGTTGTACCCGGATCGGGTGGATAAACTGATTGTAGCCGACATTGCGCCCAGGCCCTACCCCGTCCACCACCAGCACATCCTGGAAGCACTAAACGCCGTGGACCTGGATAGCACCGATTCCCGGAAGGCAGCAGAAGCACAATTGGCCGAATACATTGATGAAAAAGGTATCCGGCAGTTTCTATTAAAAAACCTGACCCGCAAGGAAGGTAAGTTTGCCTGGAAGATCAACCTGCCGGTGATTACCGAAAAGATAGAAAATGTGGGAGAGGCGATCGAATCGGAAAAGCCATTTGAGAAGCCAGTCCTCTTTATGGGAGGGGCCAATTCGGATTACATCAAAAGCAGCGATAAGGATGCCATAGAAAACCTTTTTCCGGACAATCGCATCATCCACCTCAAAGATGCCGGGCACTGGCTTCATGCGGAACAACCGGATGCGGTAGTGGCTACTTTGAAAGCCTTTCTTGACGCTTAAGTAATCTCGCCATTGAAAAAAGCAGAAAGATGGGAAATGGGCCTCCGTGTCCGTTCACCTGCCCCAACCCCCTCCTGTTTTCAGGAGGGGAGACAGGGGGTGGTAAAAATACGTCATCGGTAGACCTACCGTCATCGCGAGCACAGCGAAGCGATCTGAATCGGAGCGGCGGCATTAATCCATCGGGAAATGGGAATAGGATCCAAAGGTCGTCCACATACCCCTTCAGACTGCCGCGGGTGCATAGCTATTTTCGATTCCTTTTTATTCCCGTATGCACCCTCGCAGTGACGACCAAACCCGTCATCGGTAGACCTAACATTTTTTTAAACGCAGAAATCGGGATGACGAAGAGTTTTCTGTGGTATATGCGAATCCTCCAGGCGGATATATTTTTAATTCCTTATCAATTGGTTACTTTTAAAATATTCGCAAAAAAAAAAGAACCATGAACGGCTTTATTAAAACCAGGGAACAGCTTAAGAATTGGAACATTCGTAGCAGTACCCTAACCCTGGCCATCTACATACTTTATGGAGTATTTTATCGCTTGGATCTGCCTTCATGGTACGAGTACTCCCTGATTGCCATTACCCTTTTTAACCTGGTGCTGGTAGGTGTACTTCTTTACATTAGTTTGGTAAAAAGGCAGCTGGTGGATCATTTAAAAACGGCTGTGTTTTTAGGTATTTTTAGATTGGCCATCAATCTGGTATTGTTGATGCTGATTGTGAATAATAGCTACTAAGCTGAGTTCTTTCAGTGACAAAAGGCCCCGTCGTTGCAGGAATTAACTTTTTAAAAAACGCAGAAATCGGGATGACGAAATATATATATCTATTTAAACTTCAACATATTATAAAATAAGTCATCGGTACACCTACCGTCATTGCGAGCCCAGCGAAGCGATCTGAATCGGAGCGGCGGCATTAATTTATCGGGAAATTGGAATAGGATCGAAAGGTCGTCCACATACCCCCTCAGACTGCCGCGGGTGCATGGTTATTTTCGATTCCTTTTTATTCCCGTCTGCACCCTCGCAGTGACGACAAGACCCGTCATTGCGAGCCCCGCGAAGCAATCTGAACCGAAGCGGGTCCATAAGTTTATCGAAAAATGACAGTAAAATCGAAATAGCGGTTACCTATCCCTAAAGACTGCCGCGGGTACCAAGGCGTTTGGTCCATCCGATTGAATCTACGTCTGCACCCTCGCAGTGACGACAAGACCCGTCATTGCGAGCCCCACGAAGCAATCTAAACCGGAGTGCTCACATAAGTTCATCCAAGAAAGACAGTAAAATCGGAAAATTTCCTGGCCTACGTTAATAACAGATGCCAAAGCGGGTAAAAGTGCAGGTTTTTTCTGGGTGCGAGTTTTCCAGGGTCAGAAGAAGGTCATTTTTTTTATGAAGTATTCATTCAGGCTCATACTGTTCTTTAACCCATTATCCTCCGAATTTTCTCCACAAATAAAGCAATAAGGTCAAGAGCAAACTGATGAGAATGCTTGTTCCCAGAGGAAAATAGAAGGTGAAATTTTCTTTTTTAAATACCATGTCTCCGGGCATCCCCTTGAAGCTGGAGAATCTGGGCAGCCACCAAAGCAGCAATCCGGTAATCAGTAGCAGCAGTCCGATAATAATAAGTATTTTTGCAATCGAAGGCATTCCATTTTCCATATCCAAAAATAATGAAAGCTAAGGGAATACTATACCTGATACCAAATGTATTGGCACTGGAAACCGGCCCTGATATCATGGGCCCGGTAGTGAAAAACGTAATTTCGGCCACCTCCCATTTCCTGGTGGAGGATTTCCGAACGGCCCGCAGGTACATCAGCAGCCTGAAATTGGGGATCAACCTGGAGGAGGTGCACATGGAAAAGCTGGACAAAAGTACCCCGGACCCGCAGGTAAGAAAACTCCTTGAACCGGCACTTCATGGGCAGGATCTGGGGATCCTTTCCGATGCCGGTTGCCCGGGGATCGCAGATCCGGGAGCCAGGGCGGTGGCCTGGGCGCACCGGCTGGGCATACGGGTGGTCCCTTTGCCGGGCCCCTCGTCCATGTTCCTGGCTCTGATGGCTTCCGGTTTTAACGGACAGTCCTTTACATTCAGTGGCTATCTGCCCATTGAGCGGAAGGATCGGATCAAGGCCATCAAAGCACTGGAAACCAAAGTGATCGGGGAAAACACCACACAACTGTTTATGGAAACGCCCTTTAGAAATAACCGCCTGCTGGAAGACCTGCTGGAGCAGTTGAATCCGCAGACCCTGCTTTGCATTGCCAGTGAGCTGACAGGAGAAGGGGAGAACATACAAACCAAAAAGGTAGCGGACTGGCGTAAGGAAAAACCGGATTTGCACAAGATACCGGCGGTTTTTTTGATTGGGTTGTCTTAAATAAAAACCAAAAATCGACCAAAATGAGATTCAGTTCCTCTATTTTTACCAACCCTTTGTCCGCACTCACCAATGGAAGATGGTAAGCAACAGCTGTGGAGGCAATAATGGCATCCGGTAATTTGAGATTATATTTTCTTTTGAGATTTATGGCAATTTCTTTTAGGTTTGAATTCAAGGAAAATTCAAAACAATCTTGAATTAGGGATCTTAGCTTGCTTTCCTCATCATCTGTAATATCCGGGTAGCCTAATAATTCGATTTCGGAGATAAAAGAAATCCCGAAATTGTACTTTAAGAACGGCTCAATTGTTTTGTTGCCTTCGTGTTCATTGATTAAAATATTTGTGTCTGCAATCAAATCAATCCTCATTTTCCCTGATCGCTGTTTGGTAGTTCATACCATCGATATTTCTTTTCAGTTTTCCAAAATGATCTTTTAAATTTCCATTTTTCTGGGTTTTATTCAGCTTTTCAGAAAGAATTTTTGGGATGTTTTTAGCATTTTTTTTATCAATAACCACTGCCATTTTTTACCGAATTTAATTTTTTCAAATTTACGCATTTAACTTTACTTTCGTAAATGGCTGCCCGGATTATCACTTTTTTCTCCAGGTGGAGGGAAAGCTAATAAATTGGTACAAAAAACTTTTGAAAAAATCTTGGAGCTATCGCTTATCCACATGCAAAGAACCGGGGAAAAATACCATGACGTCTGTTATAGAATTATAGTTTTTGTTGACGGCAAAGGATTGGCCATTGCAAATGGCCTTTTGGAAAGTAATTTCTGTTTACAATTTCGAAAATATAGGGCGATCATGGTTCCTTGTTGTTGCTACAACCCCCTTGCAAACCTGTCAAATGAACATTTTTTTTAACGGGTACTCCTGGTTATTCCAGCTGTCTTTTCAGAACGAATACCCAGCTATGTGCCCTATGTTTCTATGTGGTAAAAAATGACTTTCCTTTTTGAATTGGTGAAGAGGAACCACATAGTGCATATAGAACACATAGTTTTAAGGTAGTTGAATCACTGTGCCTGTACCGATTTGGTCCTGGAGCAGCCCAGCCAGGCCTTCGCTCAGCGTTTATGGTAAAAAGTAAAGAGGTCCCGCCAAGAGGGAAAAGTCGATTTGATAGCTTATCAGAAGGGCTATTTCTTTGCTAAAACAAGCTCCAGTTCTTCTATAAACTGCTGCCCCAACCCGATTTCTGCGCGTTTTATCGGATTGCCTTCTTTCAGATGAAAGGAATGTAGCACATCATATTTGGCAGTTACTGTGTCCAACTGATTTGCATGGTAAAAGCGAAAATCCGGATCGTGAAATGCAGGAAAGGGAAAATCCAGCTCCTTTAACTCATGAACCAATTTGTTCCGATCCTCTCCGGAAAAGTAGAATAAAAAGCCCACTTCGGGAAATTCTTCACGGAATTCTGCCCAACGAAACTTACTCGAAAACACAAAAAAGGAAGATTTGTCAAAATCATGGAAGACCACCACCTGGTGTGAGCAGGAAATACAAACACTGTCCTGTTCGGAACCCTGGTTTACAAGTTCCAGGTCGGCAGGTAAACTCATTTTTTCTAAGCGAGGACTGCAGGCAAGGCTTAGCGAGAGGGAGATAAAACACCCTAAGATTACTGATTTTTTCATGTGGGTTCTTTTACGCTGACCTGGATAATGACCGGATAATCGTACTCTTCCTCAGGAAGTTGATCCATTGGAAAAGCACCTGGAAATTGTTGGACATGGGCTTCTAAAATGGATCGGTAGGTGGTGAAATGTATGCGATCTTCCTGGTGTATGCCAATGGGAAAATAAAACAAACTTTTTTCATCCCGGTCGGCCCTGACTTTATACCTGTTTTCACCCTGTTGAATCAGCACTTGTTTAAAGACTTCGGTTCCCTTTTGGAACAGCACATCTGCGACCATCAGGGAATCCTGCCGGTAAATGGAACCAAAATTGGCAAAACCCTGCTCATTGATCATCCCGAAACCTTCCATGATGTCCATTTCCCAAAATGCAGCCGGCAGGGCATAGTTGCCAAAATCGGCGCGAAGGACGCGGGACAGGGTGTCGCCCTGAAACAGGTAGATTTCAGGGTTAAAGGATTCCACCAATAAAACACCCGAATTTGCGGGATAAAAATTTCTCTCGGTCATGGGCAGCATCTGGTTTTCGTAGTCGTTTTCCAGAAATTGGCGGATGATCTTCCCCTTCGGGTCCGTTTCTATCAGCCGATGGGTGACAAAGGGAAGGTTATAGCTTCCGTAAAACAAAAAACCATTTTCTTCCAGTCTGGCGAAGGAAAACGCGATGTAGGGCAATTCAAACAGTTTGGAAAGGCTCCCATTCAGTGAGACTTCGTAGACCGAGGTTTTATCGCCTACTGTGGAAAGCACCTGGATTTCATTTCCATTTACTGGTTCAAAGTCCTCCAGGGATGGAAGCATGCCGGGCCCTTCCCCTACCTCGGCCAACATGGTCTGGTAGTTTCCGGAACGATCAAACACATGGATTCCTTTTTTGGTGGATTCGTCCATAACAAAAGTCAGGCTATCACTGTACTTGACCCGTAAGTCTAATCCCACCAGGTTTTCCTCCACCGTTTCCAGTGGAACCCACCGGTCAATAGACAGGTCTTGGAATTCCAGGCTTTCGTAATCATCCAATCTGATCGGATTCTGGGAGCGGGTGCTTTGGTTGCTGGATTCGGTACAGGCGGCTATAAAAAACGGCAACGCGAGAAAAACGGCGACTATGGGATAGATGGGTTGTCTACTCATTTCTTGGGGATTTTTAGGGAAATAGGCATGACTAAAAGTAAATAATAAAACCCAAACGAAAAAGAAAATATTAGTTTAATTACAGATTTAAATTCTACCTGGCACTTTATGGAATGGCTTTCTCCCATAGGGGCTGGCTTACGCTCGAGACCGAAAAGATGGCTTCACTGCAAATAGAAGGTTGAAGTGGCATCGTTCACTTAGGCTGGGATAAAATTTTACATCCAGGATAGGGAAGTGGTTATTACTTTTTTTTGTTTGAAGCACTTGTATTGCTTCGGACAGTGGATTTTATTAGTTGACAAAAGGCCATTTATTCCAATTTTCCGCAGTTAACGAAAGTAGGCCAAAAATCAGGGAAGCAAAGGCCTTTTGGATCAGGTATACTAGCATTCCAACAATTCCTACCTACGGAAAAAGTTCCGGATAACCAGACAGAAGGAATTGCTCCGTAGGTTAATTTTCTTTTTCACTATAAAGAAATTTTATTAAAAACTCTTCCCTAAACTTATTCCTCCCCAAAGCGGAAGAAATTTTCGGTATCCTTCATTATTGAAGTCAAGCGAAATAAAGGGTGTATAGCCTACCCTGAAAAAGAAGCCTCCCTCAGGTTTTTGGTACCTGTAGCCTACCCTCAGGGGTACCACCGCATCCAACGTAACTTTATCTCTGAATTGTGAAGTATTCTGATCTTGTTCACCGATTACCGTTAAATAGGTCATAATGCCAGTACCTATTTCCAAATGATGGGAGGACCTGCCAAATAGGGCGGTAATTTCTAACGGTAGTGTGGGAAGCCAATGGACCGATTTGGATGTATTGTAAGGCAGCTCCGATCGGTCGTCTCGCCACATCGAAAAGCCAGCACTGGCTGACAATTTAAGTTTTCCTTTTTGGTGTAAGATACGGGCATAACTGGCCGCATACCTTCCCGCATTTCCTCCTACCTCGAGATAAACCGCATTTTTGGCGGTAAAGGCCTTGGAATCGGCTTGGGGAAAGCCTTCAACGACAGAGGCAAGTGTTAGCAATAGGAGAAAAAGTCGCATTTTGGATTTAACAAGACGAAAATTAGCCCCCCTCCGCATAGCCTTGAGCTTTTTCTGAATTCACTGTGTAAACTTGCTTCATAATGAGTCTATTAGTCAAATTAAAACGTTAATCCTAAAGTAAAACTAAAAATACCGTAAAACAAATGAATTGACTAATTTTTCAATCATATTATAAAAATACCAAAGATATGTATTATTGTTTCATCCAAAATAGGATTTTTATGTTTTTTAATTCAGGGAAAATGTATTCATTCCAATAATTTCAATTTTCTGAGATCACCCTGTTTTACAACTGATTATTGTGGTTCGATATAAGTTTTAGGCCCTTGCAAATGCCTTTCGGTAGGTGCCGTCAGGATGGCATCACCGAAAATCAGGAGTGAAGAGGCATACTACCCAGGAGGGGTAGCGAGAGCATTACGCTGTAAGTTTTTTCAAAAATCCCTGTACGCCAATTACCTGCGCTTTCGAATCATACGCATACTTGTCCACACCAGGTGTGATGATATACAGCTGATCGATACCCAGGTCTTCCATTGCGATATAGGTACCTTTGGTTAGTTTGGGAGAGAGGCTTAATTTTATTTCTGCTGCAGCAAACCAGCGATTTTCCCTTCTGATCAACAAGTCGATTTCCGCACCATCCTGAGTGCGGTAATAATATATCCCATCATCCGGAAGAAGTACTGACTTGACCTGGTGAATCACAAAGGCCTCCCAGGAATTTCCAATTGAAATGTTGCCATATAGCCCCCCCATACTTTTAATACCCAAAAGGTAATGAAGCATCCCTGTATCGCGAAAATAGATTTTAGGAGATTTAACCAAGCGCTTTTTAGCATTTAAATGCCAGGGGGACAATTCGGTAATCAAAAAGGCATTAACAAAATACCCCATATAGGTTTTGACAGTCGGCATACTTATCCCAAGTGACTTTGCCAACATGCTGTAATTTAGCGTGGCCCCATTAAGGGATGCCAACATCATTAGTAGCTGCCTTATCGTATTCGGATTCGCAGAGAGCCCCAAGGATGGAAGGTCTCTATAGATATAGCTTTGGATAAAACTTCCATACCAGGCTTGTTTGTATTTATTACTCTCATTTAAGGCAGGCTCAGGAAATCCACCCTGAAGCCACAAATCCGCCAATGAAATCCGTTCTTCCACTTCCAATAAATTCAATGGAAACATTTCGAGGTAATTAATTCTCCCAGCCAGGCTTTCCGAAGACTGTTTCAATAATTCGGGTGAGGCAGATCCCAAGATCACAAACCTTCCCGGAATGCGGCGCTCATCCACAAGCGATCGGATTAGCGGAAAAAGTGCCGGTTTATGCTGGATTTCATCCAATACGATCGTATGATCTGGGATGGAAGTAAAGAACAGTTCCGGATCGTTCAATTTGTTCAGGTCGGAGTCTTTTTCAAGGTCAAGGTATACAAGAGGCATGTTGTACGCAAATGATTTTGCAAAGGTAGATTTACCAACTTGCCTTGGTCCAATAAGTCCAGTGACGGGAAAATGTGTCACGGAAAACAAAAATTCTGAATATATGGCTCGCTTTAACATCCCTGCAAATTTAAAAATAAATTTTAAATTTGCAGGGATGAATGTAATTTCCAACCACTTTTTAAGGGGCCTATCAAACTATTTCCCTTTCCGGGCTAAACCGGCATTTAATTTCAGCGATTCAAAGGCTTTTCGAACTACCTCCTTGTACCGCTCAAAAAATTCACAACTGGTAAAGCTGGTTTCAATTATCCTACCTTATTTTAAATCATACTCGAACAGCACATCCTCCTTAAAAAAAGAAATACCATACAATTTTTTGAATTCCTCAGCGTACGTAAAGGTAGTGATAGGCTGGTCCAGCCTAAAACGGTCCAGTAAATTCCCCTCCCAATCCCAGACTTCCAGGTGGGGTCGGAAGGTCTGAGAATTCTCTTCCACTTCCTTTTTGGGCATTCCTATATATAGCACATAAATGCGTTCGCTGCTGGCAATGGGATCCGCCCGGTAAATCCACATTTCCTCATCGGATGCGCTCTTGGAGGAGCTCTTCACCTCTATTTCCTGAAGAAGTTCCCCATCTGCACCATACAGTCTGATTTGATTTTGGAACAAGTAGAATGCCGCCAACCTTCCATCTTCGGGGTTGGCAACCGTTCTTTTCCCATAATCTCGGAACAGGTTTGCCTGATCCCTATTTTCCCATGCGGCGGGCTCGGGGTATTCACCGAATCGGACCAATTCCTCATTTCGTCCCAGATGGACCAAGCGGTGCTCCGGTGCTCCCGGTTTTGCATCCCCGATATCAGCAACATATACAGAGTCATTGACCAGGTGCAGCCCGTTAATCGGCCCACCGGTATCGGAAATCAATGTATGTTGCTCTTCCCAGGTTGCTTTTTCGGCATGCAGTTTTATTTTGATCAACTGTGTACCCGAAAGCACCACGAGGTGCTCCCCATGGATTTTCAACGAATTTCCATTCACATACTGGAACTCATCTGGGCCCTCACCGATATTGCCAAAGGCGTACTGGAAGGAAAAATCAGGCAGGTCATAGACTTTGAATAGATTTTCTTTCCCCTGGTCTAAGACCACGGCTTTGTCAGCAGACACGACGATTTTATAAGGCATAAGTGCCGCATTGGCCAGGCCTACTTCTCTGGATTTCAGGGTTCCTGATTCCGGAATTTGGCTGATTATTTTTTTGCCTTCCTCCTGGGGCTGGCATGAAAAAAGAGCGAGGATAAAAATTGAGGTAATGGTGTGGAGTTTTATCATATGACAAGAATAGGCTGTAAGCGCTTTAAAATCAAATATATGTGACGAAATAGGTATTATTTGTGATAAAACCGGTACATTCCTTGCCGGGAACCCCATGTGCCTTCGCAGGGCTTCTTCGCGGGCAGGAATTCGTAGCGGTTATGGATGTCGGTTGACCAGGCGAATGGTGTCGGAAAGCGGCGAGGTGCCGGGAACCCATTTTTTGGAGCGAATTCCCGTATCGGCCTGCTTTTTTGGTATTACTTCGCCTTTTTCAGTTACATAGACCGGATCATTGGCATAAAACCATTTTATCCCTCTCTCAGTATGCTCAACGATCACCCCTCCTACAGCCCCTTCCATCCCCATTTCCAAGGTCCGTTTGTACACCTCGCTCCGATAGCGGTTAAAGGGATCGGTATTGATAGGACTGCTCCCAGACAGGATGATGGCGTTTTTGTCATCCAATAGCAAGGTCTGCCCGGGACTTCCTTCCGATAAGCCATTCGCTTTAATCACCTTTTTCTCGGTGTCGTAATAAAAGGGATAGTCCATGTTCCGGTCGGAAAACCAATACTGCTTGAACCGCTCTTTATCGTCTGTGTCCCGCACCAGAAAAATATAACCGATGGAATCCCTATCCATACTGCCCATTAAGGCATTCCAAACCTCCAGTTCACGGTCTATTGAGCTGGCTTTCGGATTTAATACTGTTACCAGCTTTAGGGGTTTAACCAGGGGATTGACTTTGGTACTGCCGCTAACCTTTAGCGCATTCGTTGGTAGTTGGAATAGTATGGACCCGGTGGCTTCCTGGGCATAGGTAAAATGGGATAGCCCAAAGACTACTACAAGGAAATAAAATCGTATCATTTAAGGTTTGTTTAATGGATAGGCGATTAAACCGGGTTCTTTCGCAAAAGAAGCAGCATACAGTATTTTGGCTTGATCATCTACCGCGATGGAGCGGACAGGCTGATCCAGTAGGTATCTTTTTACAGGCTTTCCTTCCCAATCCAACACAAATACCTCATTGGAAAGACCTGATTGGATGATGGTTTCCCGGGAAGTTTCATCGATGGTCTTCCCATTGTACAGGAAATAAATATGGTCGGCTGTCACCGCCACAGCTGTGTATTCAAAGGTAGACCCTTCCTTATCCACGAAATGCATGCCCGTCGGGCCATGTTGCACATCCATTGGCGTATCTCCCCAAGCATATTTATTGACTTCGATGGTATCCCGTAAAACGGTAAGAATTCCAAACTCGGGCACCCTTGACATGCCGTATACTGCCAAATTCTTTGTGGGGTGGTTCATAAAAAATGACTGGTTGGCCATCGCCATGGAGGGCCCTCCCGGATACTCTCCCACTTCGATAAATTCCCCGCTTTCAATATTGTAGGCACAAAATCGTTTGTGATGCATGCTGCCTACGATGTATCCATCCACATGGACGGTACTCCCCATAAAGCGCCTTTCCTGTTGATCGATGGTAAACTTCGCTGCGGGTTCATCCATGCCGCTTATCAAGTCATCGATGTCATGGATGTAATAGTGCACCTGGTCTGTCAGATAGAGCCGATTTTCTTTCCGGTCCACCGAGAAATAAAAAGCATCGCTTAACAACTGGTTGGGTCCCTCTCCTTTTTTTCCAAACGGCCTGACAGACTTATCTCTCAAATCAATTAGTTTGTAGGTATACTCCCGATCCGGAAATTCATTGACCAGTATCAGGCTGTCAAAAAAAGTCATATTGAATAGGTAACTCAGCGGCTTTTCTCCTTCGGTCAAAGCTACCGTTTCTCCACTCAACGCTACTACTTCCGTTTTCGAAAAGTACTCCCTGAAGTTTGCGCCAAGTGGGGGTTCCGAGCATGCGGTAAATAAGGCGATGCCAACAATAAAGGAGGGCAAGCCTGCCTGGGTTTTATGG
The DNA here is from genome assembly GCF_010993705.1 of Cyclobacterium sp. SYSU L10401. GTDB lineage: Bacteria > Bacteroidota > Bacteroidia > Cytophagales > Cyclobacteriaceae > Cyclobacterium. The sequence continues at coordinate 274,979 of NZ_WOFO01000006.1, forward strand.
ACGGTCCAATTCAGAAGTCGGCTAATGGTATACACTTGGAGTATGATTTAGCGTTAGGCTAAGCGGCTGATAGGGAGCAGAATAGATTCTTGCTCAATATATAACTAAATCATTATAAATCAATTGTAATGGGTGGAAAGGGGCTTTTCTTACTATGGGTTTTCGTATCGTTCGCTGAAAATGAGCTGCTGCTACTGGTTGAAGTAGGTCACTTCACCCTGCTATCTTCGGTAACATAAAGGGATGAGACCCGCCCAAGAGCCATTTGTAATGGCTAAACGTAAATTTTTCCGGGATTGGCCAGTAGTATCGGGTATTTGACAGAAAACCAAGATCATTACAAAAATGGCAAGACAATGAACTAACGAGAGTAGTTTTTACCCATATCAGTAAAACAAGTGTAAAATTTGTGTATTTTTACCCTTATTGGATGTATGAGCGTAAAACTTACCCTTGATAAAATGGGCGAATTTGACAGAGAAATACCATACAATGACCTGCCGCTGCTACCGCCAAAAGCAGACATTGAAACCAAAACAATACTTCGAAAGACTATTTCTGCAGGGAGAGCACTGGCAATGCTGAACGGAACATTGATGAATTTGCCCAACCCTACTTTGTTTTTAGATACAATATACTTACAGGAGGCAAAGGCAAGTTCTGAGGTGGAGAATATTATTACCACCAATGACGAACTTTACAAATCGATGGTAGCGGACAAAAAAGTGGGAAACGCTGCAACTAAAGAAGTGCTGAGTTACAAAGAGGCACTTTGGTTGGGTCTGGAACAGCTCAAAAAAAAGCCATTTATTACGACAAACCTTTGTATAAAAATAGTCCAGTGCGTTAAAGGAAATAAAGCTTCTATACGTGTTACACCAGGAACAACATTGAGCAACACGCAAGGGGAAGTGATCTATACTCCGCCAAATGGGAAAACCGTTATCCGTGATAAATTAGCGAATCTGGAAAAATTTATCAACGAGGATAACAGCATTGACCCTTTAATAAAAATGGCTTTAATGCACTATCAATTTGAAGCTATACACCCTTTTTCTGATGGTAACGGAAGAGCAGGACGTATTTTATTACTGCTATATCTCAAATTATCAGGTTTATTGGACACACCAGCCATATATTTGAGTGGATATATCATCAAAAATAAAACGGAATACTATCAAAGATTGCAGGATGTCACCGAAAATGGCGAATGGGAAGTCTACCTTTTATATATGTTGGATATGATTGAAGAGACAGCAAGGAAAGGCTTGGAAAGATTGAATAAAATCATAACAACAATGGATGCAATTGGAAGCGAAATCAAAATGAAACTACCAAAAATATATTCCAAAGATTTAATAGAGATTTTATTTCGTTTACCATACACCAAACGTCAACATTTGATTGACGAAAAACTAGGTAATCCGAAAACAGTTGGGAATTACTTGCTAGCATTGGAGAAAAACGGATTTTTACAATCAGTGAGGGTTGGTAAAGAAAAATTATACCTTAACAATCACTTGCTGAAAATATTGGAAGAAAAATAACAGCCGGTAATAACACCTATACGCAATGCCCTTCGGGACACTGCGCATAGCCAAGCCAGACAGCGTTGAGCTAATCCTCCCAAAACGGCATGCAACAACGAAAGATTGCATTCATTCAGGTAAGGCAGACTCCGGATTCCAAAAGATCCCTGCTTCCGCCCTTTCAATCAGCACAGTGCAGGATGGTTCCTTTTTTGTTCCATCGTACTTTTAAAATGAGTTTAAATTAACACAGGTTTACCTTCCCGGTAAGCCGCCCAGCATCAGAAGGGAAAAGTTTGGTATGAAAATACTGGCGAATTACCTTCTGATGCTTATCTTTATCTGATGTTGCCAACAATGGCAGCCTTATTTTGTTAGATAGCCAAAACACCTGCCCTAAATGAAAGTCGGATTATTTATTCCCTGTTACGTAGAGCAATTTTACCCCAAAGCGGCCATTGCCAGCTTACAGGTACTGGAAAAAGCCGGCGTACAGGTGGAATACCCCCTGGAACAAACCTGTTGTGGCCAGCCCATGGCCAACTCGGGCTACCAGCAGTATGGAGAGGGTGCTGCCCAATTGTTTCGTAAGAATTTTGAAGCCTACGATTATGTGGTTTGCCCTTCCGGTAGCTGTACCCTGCATGCCAAGGAACACATTCTTTCGGACAATGGGGAGGGACCCAAAATATATGAGTTGTGCGAATTTCTTACCGATGTATTGCAGGTAAAAAGCCTGGATGCCAGCTTTCCTTTCCGGGTGGGTTTACATGCCAGTTGCCATGGTTTAAGGGGCCTGCACCTGGCCAAGCCTTCCGAATTGATGATACCGGAATTTAACAAGCCGCTGGGTTTGCTGGAGATGGTAAAGGACATAGACCTGGTTCAACTGACAAGAAAGGACGAATGCTGTGGCTTCGGCGGTACATTTGCCGTATTTGAAGAAGCCGTATCAGTGGACATGGGCAGGGACCGCATCAAAGACCACGAGCAACAAGGGGTGCAGGTAATTACCGGTGCAGACATGTCCTGCCTCATGCACCTGGAAGGCCTGCTTCGCAGAGAAAAAAAGCCCATCAGGGTCATGCATATTGCAGAGATATTGAATGGGCATACACCCGAAAATTAAAGACCAATACCAAATGAAACTCCCTCAGACACATGCTGATGCTGCAGCAGAATTCCTAAAAGACACTGACAGGAGTCATTGGCACGATGATACCCTCTGGCATGTCAGAAGTAAAAGAGACGCCTCTGCGCAGAAAATTCCGGAATGGGAACAACTGCGTACCCTGGCCTCCCAGATCAAAGACCATGTCCTGTCCAATCTGGATAACCTGCTGCTTCAATTTGAGAAAAATGCCCAGGCCAATGGCATCGAAGTATTGTGGGCCAAAGATGCTCAGGAACACAACGAACACGTACTCCGTATTCTGGAAGAAAACCAGGTGAAGCAACTGGTAAAAAGCAAATCCATCCTGACAGAGGAATGTGGCTTGAACCATTTCCTGGAGGATAAAGGCTACGATGTGGTCGACACCGATCTGGGAGAGCGCATCATTCAGTTTAACAAGCAGGTGCCCAGCCACATTGTGATGCCAGCCATTCACCTGAAGAAAAAAGAAATAGGGGATATCTTTCACGAGCACCTGGGTACCGAGGCAGGTGCGGATGATCCGCAATACCTGACGGAAGCGGCCCGGCAGCACCTGAGGCAAAAATTCATTCAGGCCCATGCCGCCATTACGGGTGTAAACTTCGGGATTGCCGAAACGGGGGGCTTTGTGGTCTGCACCAATGAAGGCAATGCCGATATGGGGACCCACCTGGCCGATATCCACATTGCCTGCATGGGCATCGAGAAATTGATACCCAGGGCAGCGGATCTGGGGGTGTTTTTACGGCTTTTGGCAAGGAGTGCCACCGGACAGAGCATCACCAACTACAACTCGCATTTTCACCGTCCCAGGAAAGATAAAAAAATGTACCTGATCCTGGTGGATAACGGGAGAACCAAACAGTTGGGCAGGGAGGATTTCAGAAATTCCCTTAAATGTATCCGTTGTGGGGCTTGCATGAATACCTGCCCCATTTACCGCAGGAGTAGTGGATTCAGCTACAACTCCACTGTTCCGGGACCGATAGGCTCCATTCTATCCCCTGGCATGGACTTAAAGAAACACAGTACCCTGCCTTTTGCTTCTACCCTCTGTGGATCCTGTTCGGATGTGTGTCCGGTAAAAATCAATATACACGAACAGCTGTACAAATGGCGGCAGGTCATCACCAAGGAAGGCCCTTCCCAGCCATCGAAAAAATGGGCCATGCGCTTTGGAGGAAAGGTCATGTCCAAGCCCAAATTGTTTGACCTGATGGGTAGAATGGCCCGAAAGTCGCTTTCCATCAGCCCCAGAGGTTTTGTCTACAACAGTTTCAACGCCTGGGGCAAACACCGGGAGCTACCGGAAGTTCCGAAAGAAAGCTTCAAGGATTGGTACAAGAAAAACAGGAACAAATGAGCAGTAAAGAAAGCATTTTAGCAGCCATACAAAAAAATAAACCCGATCTGCTTCCCCTGCCGGAGCATCCGGAGTTTCCCGTTGAAGGCGATCTGGTGGAACAGTATAAAAGCAGCATCAAATCCAATGGGGGCCAGGCCCTGGAAGCAAAGGGTCCTGAAGACATCCGCAGTTACCTGGACATTCATTTTCAGGACAGCCAAATGATGCTGTCGCTTTCTACAGTCGTTGAGGGTAATTTTGATATTGCCCTGGCAGAAGATCCTCATGACCTGGAGCATGTAGACCTGGCCATATTGGAGGGAGAATGGGGAGTAGCGGAAAATGCGGCCATCTGGCTTCCTGAAGAGCGGCTGAAGCACCGGGCTCTCCCATTTATTGCCCAGCACCTGATCGTTTTGTTGAAAAAGGACAGGTTACTGGGCAATATGCATGAGGTATATCAACTGATCAATGTATCGGACTCCGGCTATGGGGTATTTATCGCCGGGCCTTCCAAGACCGCCGATATCGAACAGTCTCTGGTGATCGGAGCACATGGTCCCCGCAGCATGACTGTTTTTTTACTGGATTAAGCGGAAAAGGAACCCTGCAGTGCCTTCTCAGTGGCTTCTAATTGTTCCCTTACTTCCACGATGCTTTCCCATTCCCTGCCGGCTTCTCCGTATTCGATGCCACACCAGGAGCGATAGCCTGCTTTCAGGACAATGCGCATCATTTTCTCATAGTCCAGTGGGTATTGATTGCCTTTTCCATCCCAAACGGTGGTTTTGACACTTACGCCCTGGGCATAGGGCATCAATTCTTTAACCCCTTGGTACGAATCGTAGGATATGGGATCACCGTCGTTGGGGCTGATCTGGAAATTGCCAAAATCCGGCAAGGTACCTGCCCTGGGATGGTCGGCAGCCTTCATTACCCCGGATAGCCATTTGCCGTTACTGGAAAAGCCACCGTGATTTTCTATGGTGACGCCGATATCCATGGTATCGGCAAATTCACAGAGTTGCCTCAAACCATCTGCCACCAGTTTCTGGGATTCGCTGAAAGCTTTTCTGTCCTGACTATACTCAACCGAAGAGTATCCATTTACCCGAATGGCATGACAGCCCAGAAATTTGGCTGCTTCCACCCATTTCTTGTGGTTTTCTACGGTTTCCATACGCTCAGCAGCATCAGCAGCCCCTAGCTGCCCTTCCCGGTCGCACATGATCAATACGGAGGTTACACCTTCCCCTTCAGCCCTGGTTTTCATTTCCTGAAGGTAGCTCATGTCTTTGGCCTTGTCCATAAAAAACTGGTTGACGTATTCCACGGCCTCAATGCCATGTTTTTTGGCCAGCACCGGAAAATCCAGGTGGTTCATTTTTTCGGAAAAAAGGAGCTTGTTGACCGACCATTCGGCCAGTGATATTTTGTACAGGGAAGCTCTGGGTAACTGGGAAAATGCCTGATTTCCCAAGCCTAAACCTAAAAAAGCGGAAGCGATTCCGGCCTTTTTGATAAAATCTCTTCTGTTATGCATGTTTTTTGAATAAAATGATATTACAGGGAGTCAAGATACTACATTTATTTTTCAACAACAATGCCAAGCCAGAAGAACGACACCTCTTTAAGGAGCCAGCCATTGGGCTGTCCAGGAATTTCCCTCCAATTTGAAAACAGCCCTCAGGTGGCTGAGACCATTCAGCTGCAGGCAGTCTACCGTTTTGGGCTGAATTTCGAGGACCACGAAGTGATCGTCACCCTGTTCTGCCTCCCAGCTATGAGCTTCTGTTGGGCCATCGATTTCTTCACCTGGATGGAGGGAGGCCTGGTAAGCCTTTTGTGCCTCTCCCTGTACTTTATCCCAATGCCTTCGGCTTAGTTTGTTCTGTTGATGGATGTTTGCGGTTCCCTGTACCTTCACCTGACAGCGTTTTTTGGGATGGTAAAACAATAGGCTAAGCGCTGGATTTTCCCTGAGTTGAACGATTTTTTGGCTGCGGCTATCGGTATAGCAGTAGAAACGATGCTGCTCATCCATTTCACGCAATACCAGGTAACGCACATCGGGTTGATCTCCGGATAAAGTCGCCAGGCTGACAAAACGAAAGGGGTGTTTGTGATCCAGGGTAGCCCGATGCCATTCATGCCTCACCGCAGCCCAAACATCCCTTAATGCATCCGAGTCTTTAAAAAGCATGTGTATGTTGATTCATTGGTAAATGTTATTGATTCGGATGGCATTCAGAATGGCCAGCAGCGCCACGCCTACATCCGCAAATACGGCTTCCCACATACCAGCCATTCCTGCTGCTCCCAGGGTTAAAACCAGCAATTTAACCCCAAAGGCAAGGGCAATGTTTTGCCAGACGATATGGCGGGTGGTTTTTCCTATGCGGATGGCCAGGGCTACTTTTGAAGGTTGATCGGTTTGGATCACCACATCTGCTGTTTCTATGGCCAGATCGCTGCCCATACCCCCCATGGCAATGCCCAAATCCGCAACCGCAAGGGCCGGGGCATCATTGATGCCATCTCCTACAAAGGCAATTACTTTGCCTGGAGTATGCTTTAATTTTTCCAGGTAGTTTAGTTTTTCTTCCGGCAGTAGTCCTCCAATGGCCCGACTAGCCGACAGGGTATGTCCCAATACGTCAACCACTTCCTGTTTGTCTCCGGAAAGTATAATCAGCTCCCCGATACCCATATGCTTTAAGGCCTCAAAAGCTTCCGGCGCATCTGTTTTGGTTTCGTCTGTCAAAGCAAAAAAACCGCAAAGCATGTCTTCAACAGCACAAAATATCAGGGTTCCCTCCGCTTTTGGCACGCGGGACATGCCTTTTATTTGCCGGCCCTCCATGAAGACCTGGTTGCCTACCATAACCTTTTTTCCATCCACCCATCCCAGGAGACCCTTTCCGGCATGTTCTTTCAATTCGGCAACCGGGTACAGTTCGCCACCCACAAAATCCACCAGGGTACGGGCTATGGGGTGGTTGGACTTTGCTTCCAGGGAGGCCGCAAGTTTTTTCCAGTCTTTATCCGCTCCAGCCATTTCTTCCACCTTGCTTACAGAGAAAACTCCCCTGGTCAGTGTGCCGGTTTTGTCAAAAACCACCGCATTGACCCGGGTGATCAGGTCCAGGTAGTTAGACCCTTTGAAGAGGATACCTTTTCTGGAAGCTGCTCCAATACCCCCAAAGTAGCCCAGCGGTATGGAAATCACCAAAGCACACGGGCAGGAGATGACCAGAAATACCAAAGCCCGGTACAGCCAGTCGCTGAATTGGTAATCGGTTACAAAAAAGTACGGGAGTACTACCAATGCCAGTGCCAAGTAGCTCACAATTGGGGTATACACCTTGGCAAACTTGCGGATAAACTGTTCCGTCTTGGCCTTTTTTGCGGTAGCCTGCTGTACGGTCCGGATGATTTTGGATAGGGAGCTGTCCTGAAAAGAGCGGGATACCGCTATGGTCAATAAATTTTCAAGATTGACCATGCCCGCCAAAACCTCCTCTCCCTGTTTCAAATCTGCCGGCATACTTTCCCCGGTAATCGCAGCAGTATTAAAGCTGCCAGTTCCCTGCTGCAGGATCCCATCCAAAGGTACCCTTTCACCGGCCTGGATTTCCAGGATTTCTCCTACTTTTACCCGCTCAGGCTTTTCCCAGACCCGCTCACCATTCCTGATAATCCTGGCCTTGTCCGGGCGGATGTCCAATAAGGCCTGTATATTTCCCTTGGCTTTACTTACTGCCTGGTGTTGAAGTAATTCTCCAATGGTGTAAAACAGCATGACGGCCACCGCTTCCGGAAATTCTCCGATTGCGAAAGCCCCAATCGTAGCGATACCCATCAGAAAGAACTCCGTAAAAACCTCTCCCTGACGTATCAGTGTCCATCCTTTTTTGAGCACGGGCAAGCCCACCAGGCCATAGGATAACAAGTATACAAGTATCCATAAGCTGAAACCGGCAAGTCGGGCAGGTAAAAAATATTCTCCCATAACGGCCAGAAGCAAGGTGGCCAGACTTAATAGACTGCTTCCCCAAATGCGCCGTAGGTTGGACCATTTGTCAGGCCTTTTTTGTTTTTTCGCCGGCGGTAAATCGCTGCAGCAAACAGCTGAAGAAGAAGCTCCCATTGTCTTCGAATTTTATGGTTGGCCAAATGTACAATTAAAAACCATGCACGGAAATTGCAAAAAAGAAAGCGGCAAGAGAAAGCCGTCGTATTATTTGATTTGAGGGGAATTACTTTTTTTCCCCAATTTTACCTTTAGTTGTTCACAGGTACTTTCAGGATTGTTTCGGTAATAGCGGTAAGTTCTTAAATCCACCTTGCCTACCCGGTAATGGTATTTTGCCCAATCGTAAAAGTCTGCATCGGCCGCATAGCCATCTATAAATTTGCGCCTGGTAAAGACTTCCCTTTTCCCAAAAAGGGTTGCAAATAGAATACAATCATCCACATGGATCAACTGGTCCGGATGGTGGCGGTCCAATACAAAGTAATCCTCCGGCTGATCTACAATGGTTTGGGTGGTGGAGGCGATCAAATCGTATGCTGCCATTTGTTCCCTGGAGGACTGAAGATGCTGAGGGAGGTATTCATCATCTGCATCCAGAATGGACAGGTAGTACCCCTGGCTTTTGGAAACCGCCAGGTTGATGGCACTGGACTGGCCTTTGTTTTCCTGCCGGAAAAGCCGGATGCGATTCGCCTGTTGCTCGCAGAAGGCATCAAGCCTTCCGCCGGGGTCATTGGTAGATCCGTCATCTACCAACACAATTTCAAAATTCTGAAAGGTTTGGTTAATGACAGAGCGAATGGCCCGTTGGAGTTGCTGAAACGGTGTATTGTAGGTGGCCACCAATACAGAAATTTCTGGTTTGCTCGACATAATCTCTAAATTAACCATCCATTCCAAAAAAAAGTTGTTTCAGGTTCATTTTTATCCCGTGAAAATAAAAAAAGCCCTGCCGTTGGGCAGGGCTTCGGGTTTTATACATCAATCCCGGATTAATTCTTTGCCAGGTAAGAAGCAACGCCCTCTCTGCTGGCAGTCATGGCTTCTTTTCCTTCTTCCCAGTTTGCGGGGCAAACTTCTCCGAATTTTTCCACATGTCTCAAGGCATCGATTAGCCTGAGCATTTCGTCAATGTTTCTCCCCAGGGGCAGGTCATTTACGGTTTCATGTCTGATGGTGCCTTCCTTGTCAATAAGAAAGGTGGCTCTGTAGGCTACCGGAAGTCCTTCATAAGTCAACTCTCCTTCTTCATTGTAGTTCCAGTCCCCGGCCAGGACTCCGAAGTTATGAGCAATGGTCTTTACAGGATCAGCTACAATCGGATAGGTTACACCCTGGATACCACCTTCTTCCTTTGGCGTGTTTAACCAAGCCAGGTGAGATTCTTCAGTATCGCAGGAAGCCCCAACTACAGCCACTCCTCTTTTTTCAAATGCTTCCAGTTTTTCCTGGAAAGCAAGAATTTCAGTGGGGCATACAAACGTAAAATCCTTCGGGTAGAAAAAGAAAATAACATCTTTATTTCCAATGTATTGCTCCAGGGAGAAATTTTCTACGATTTCCTCTCCGTCTACTACAGCAGGGGCATTAAATAAAGGTGCTTTTTTTCCAACTAATGACATAAAATAGATTTTAATTGTTTACAGATAATTTAACTCTTGATTTTAGAAAATTATTTTGTTTTTTCTCTAATTACCAATGATACTTCCTTAACTTCAAAGCCTGAAATTTGGTTCTCTTCGATCGGAAATATTTAAAGTTATTTCAAACCGCAAAATTAAGGAATAATTAAGGAGATTCATATGGATAGTGCTTTCATTTTTATAAATTAACATTTTTATAACTGTGTCGGTCTGAAAAAAGTATCGGTAACAGGGAAATTGCGGAAATTATATGATTAGGGTTTTATTTATATGCTTGGGAAACATCTGCCGATCGCCTTTGGCTGAGGCCTTATTCATCCATAAAATTTCTCATAAAAGTTACAAAGACCTGATTACAGCAGACAGTTGTGGTACCTCAGATTACCACATTGGGGAATTGCCCGATGAGAGGGCCTTGGCTTGTGCTAAAAAGAACGGGATTTTTATGGAACACCGCGGAAGACAGCTTCACCGAACAGATTTTAGAGACTTTGATTATTTGGTGGCCATGGACCATTCCAACCTGGAGAACATTAAAAAACTTTCCATGCAGGTCAAACTGGCACCAAAGAATCTTCATTTGATGAGGGAATTTCAACAGGATGCTGAGTTTCCAGAGGTACCGGATCCATATTATGGCGGAGAGGAGGGTTTTCAAAAGGTATTTGAAATTCTGGATGAATCCCTGGATGGGTTGATCCTGGAATTGGAAAGCAGACATCAGTTCAATGGAATCTCCTGATGGACTATTCGACCATATTTGCCTGACTGTATTCGGTGGAGCCAACAGCATCCTGAACTATCGCCTGGTAGCTGCAGGCAACATGAATCAAGCCATTTACCTGAATACAGAAAAGGGAACCTTTTTTTTAAAGAGTAATTTCGAGCAGGAAGCAGATATCTTTCCCAGAGAAAGGGAAGGTCTGGCCTGGTTACGGGAGAATTGTAACCTTTATGTTCCCGAAACGGTGGCAGTGGGCCAGTATGAGGACAGGCATTACCTGCTGATGGATTGGATAAGGAGTTCATTTCCCAAAAAGGGTTATTCCAGCAGGTTGGGAGAAGGGCTGGCGGAACTGCACATGTGCACCAAAATGGAATTTGGGCTGGACAAAGACAATTATATTGCAGTTCTTCCTCAAAAAAACACCTGGAATGCCTCCTGGACAGCATTTTTTATAGAAAACAGGTTGGAACCCCAACTGCAGTTGGCCTTCTACAATGGGCTGATAGATCAGGAGTTTGTTCAATATTTTCGATCTATTTATGATGCATTGCAAAACTTTTTCCCGCCGGAAAAACCTGCCCTGCTTCACGGTGACTTCTGGTCCGGAAATATTATGGTAGATGCCAACGGATTACCTGCCCTGATCGACCCTGCGGTATATTTTGGCAACAGGGAAATGGATTTGGCCTTTTCACACCTCTTTGGTGGATTCACGGATGGGTTTTATGAGGCCTATCAGGAGGTTTTTCCACTAGAACCCGGTTTTGAAGAAAGAGTGCCTGTGTACAACCTGTACCCTTTACTGGTCCATCTCAATCTTTTTGGCAAAGCCTACCTGTCTGGCATAAAACAGACATTGAAACGATTTGCAGGTTAAGCATTTGGAACTGATTCCTCATATACCCACTGAATCAATTCCGGACCGTTTTGCTCCAGGAAAAGCTTTTCGGTCACTTGCCGGTAGTGGCTGCGCTCAGCATCGGTAGGATTTTTTACCGTGATCATTTTCAGGCCTGATTTGCTCTTTACCTTAAAAACCTCCCTGAGGGGCCTGGCAAGTTGCTCTGCCGTATAAGGCATGTCATTGATAAGTATGGAGATGTGAGCTGCTGAAGCCTGCATCAGTTGTATGCGCCAATTCATCCTTTTGGCCACCTCGTATATCAGTTCAAAATGAAATCCCCCGATCATGGACAGGTCCAGAATGCGCAATTCGATCAGGGTGAGTTTGCTTTTAAAAATGGTGATCGGAATCCTGGGGGCCTGCCCAAAGGAGCCGATGACCGTTCCGGCCGCATCGGGATTCACAAAGGACTTGACATACAAAGGAATACCGTGCTTGGCCAGGGGTTTGATGGTTTTGGGGTGGATCACCTTTGCCCCATAATAGGTCATTTCGGCAGCCTCTTCAAAGTCCAGGTATTCAAATTTGACCGCCTCGGGAAAGATATCCGGATCTCCATTGAGTATACCGGCCACATCTTTCCAAATGGTAACCGAGGAAGCCCCAAGGCTAACCCCCATGATGGCGGCAGTAAAGTCGGAGCCTTCCCTGCCCAGGGTGGTGGTGTTTCCCAGTAGATCGGTGCCAATAAAGCCTTGCGTTACCACAGGAAATTTTTCCAGTTTGGGAAACAATGCCCGCCGGCAATATTGCATGGTCAGGGCCCAGTCTACCTTGGCCATTTTGGTTTGTGAGTCGGTTCGGACCAGTTCACGGGCATCCTGCCAAAGACAGGCACAACCGGATTCGCAAAGGTATTCCTGTACGATACGGGTAGAAATAAGTTCTCCATATCCGATTACCTGGTCATAAAAGAAGCCTTCATCTTCCTTAATGGACAGGTTTTCCAATGTTCTCCGCAATTGGGCAAAATGGTTGTCTACCCGGGCAAAAATGCCATGCTCCGGGTGAAAAAGTCCCCGACAGATGTCCTCATGGTAATCCAGCAATTGGATGAGCTCCTTATCAAAACTTTTTTGTTGAAATGCCAATTCGATCAGGTGTTCCAACCGGTCGGTGGTGTCGCCGGCAGCAGAAACTACCAGGACCAGGCCATTGGTCCAGCGCTTTTTAACCAAAGCAACGATGTTTTTGATGGCGGCGGCATCCTTGATAGAGGCCCCGCCAAATTTGTAAACAAGGGGTTGAATCATGAAAAATGCTTAGGAAAAGGGAATAAATTGAAGATTATGAATTATATTCAAAGGTATGAAGACACAGCCTTACAAACAAGACACCGGAAACCTGGCCTACAAAGTTGGGGTAACCCTGGACAGATTTATTAAAAGTAAGCAGGCTGATTTTCCCTATGCTACAGGTGAACTTTCACAGATTTTAAGAGATATAGCCCTGGCTTCTAAAATAGTATCCCGCGAAATTAGTCGGGCGGGACTATCGGATGTTACCGGTGCTTTCGGACAGACCAACGTGCAGGGGGAAGAGCAGCAAAAGCTGGATGTGGTGGCCAATGTGCGCTTTACCCGTGCTTTGACCAAGGGCGGAGAGGTCTGTGCGGTCGTGTCAGAAGAGGAGGACCTGGTCATTGACCTGCATAACAGCAAGGGAAAATACGTGGTCGCCATTGATCCGCTGGACGGTTCGTCAAACATCGACGTGAATGTTTCCATTGGGACCATCTTTTCCATTTACCGGAGAAAGACCCCCAACGGGTCCCCAATACAGGAGCAGGACGTGTTGCAGAAGGGTTCCGAGCAGGTGGCTGCTGGATATGTTCTGTATGGCTCATCTACCATGCTGGTGTATTCCACCGGCAATGGTGCCAACGGTTTCACCTATGAAAGATCCCTGGGGGAGTTTTTTCTATCCCATCCTGAAATGCGCATGCCCGAAGAAGGAGCCATCTATACCATCAATGAAGGCCTCACCCCGCATATCAACCCCAATATCCTTTCCTACCTGGAAGCTTGTAAGCGACAGGGAGCCTCGGCCCGGTACATAGGGAGTCTGGTAGCTGATTTTCACCGGAACCTGTTGAAAGGGGGGATTTACCTGTACCCAGCTACAACTCAGGCAAAAGAAGGTAAAATCAGGTTGATGTACGAAGCCAATGCCCTGGCCTTTATTGCCGAACAGGTGGGGGGAGCCGCTTCAGATGGCAGTCAGCGGATAATGGACATTGAACCTAACAGCCTGCACCAGCGCACCCCGCTATTTATCGGGTCAAAAAACATGGTGAGCCGGCTGGAGGAAGCCTTGGGCAGCTGAACGCAATTACACAGAACGGTATTTATTCCGGAAATATACTTTTAGCAATTGTCGGTCGACCATGGCCGTAGAAAGCCGCAGGCTTACCTCCTCCGGTGGGCTTTCGGTAAGGATATGTTGTAGTTTTTGTTCCCCCAGATCCAGCCGGTAACACAACTGTAGCAATTTCTCAAAATTCTTGTTGAGCATTTGGCTCACGTATGGGGAAATGGCCTGCGCCAGGCTTTGCCTGCTGGTGACCTGTGGAAGGGAGGGCAATTCCAGTAGCTTTTCCAGGTCTGCTGCCCCTGATTGTATACTCGCTAAATCGGTATTATCCGGATCAATCACGGCTTGTCCCCCTCCGGTTCATTGCCTTTATCAGCCCCTTCCTCTGCTTTGTCTTCCAGTACTTCAGGACATTCTTTCCGAATGATATGGTACCAGCTGATCAACTTTTTAACATCGGAGGCGTAAACCCGGTCTGCATCAAATTCCGGCAGAATGTGTTTCATAAAGGCCTGATACTCGTCCTTTTCTGCCCCTTCCAACCCGGTATCTCCTTCAAATTCTTTTTCGATTTTGATCAGTACATCTTTTAGGGGAGTGGCTCCTTCCTCAGTAAGTGTATAGATGGAAATTTCACTTAGCAGGGAGACCCTTTGGGCTGCTCCTACTACCAGCTTCCCCTTTTTTTCGTCCAGGGACTCCAAAATCACACCGGTACGGCTGGGCTTCAATATTTTATATAAACCGGGTTTTCCGGAAACGGTAGCAATATCTTTAAATTCCATGATCACTTTAATTTTTTTCAGGCTGCAAATATAAGGTTTCCCCAGGATTGGCCAAGCAGCTTAGCCAGCTTCGTAATATTCGGTTACATTTTCTTCAATAAACCGGATCAACTCTTCCCTGCCCTCAAAGGTGACGGCAGAAGTCACAAAAAACTCCGGTACTTCCACAAATAGCCTTTCCATTTCATCGAGAAACTGGTGGACATTTGCCGAGGTTCTGGAATGGGATTGCTTGTCTGCCTTGGTAAAGAGCAGCACTACCGGTAGCTGTAGCTCTCCGCACCATTGTATAAATTCCAGGTCAATCTTCTGTGGGCTTAGCCTGCTGTCGATCAACACAAACACGGCGGCCAGGTTTTCCCTTTCGGTCAGGTAAGCACGAATCATCTTATCCCAATCCGTTTTCAGCTTTTTGTTTACTTTGGCAAAACCATAACCGGGTAGATCCACCATGTACCAACGACCGTCAATGTCAAAATGATTGATCAGCTGGGTTTTTCCGGGTTTTCCCGAAATTTTAGCCAGGTGCTTGTGATTGGTCAGCATGTTGATCAGGGAGCTCTTGCCTACATTTGACCGCCCAATAAAGGCAAATTCCGGCTTGTTTGCCGGAGGGCATTTTTTATGGTCGGTATTACTGGTTAAAAAGCGTGCATTTTTCAACATGGCCCATTTTTTTTACAAAGGTAAGCAAATTCCACAAACAGCTAGCTACCAATAAATCATTAACAATTTTCCATTGCTCAGGTTTACTTAGTAATATTGTAGCGAAAATAAAAGCCATGTCCGTAATCCCATACAAAGACCAAAAAGAAGGCAAAAAGCAGCAGGTTGCCAGCATGTTTGACAATATCAGCAAAAAGTACGACCTGCTGAACCATCTCCTGAGCCTGGGAATAGACATTATATGGAGAAAGAAAGCCATCCGCATGCTGAAGAAAGATCAGCCTGCGCTGATTCTGGACATTGCTACCGGAACGGGCGATTTTGCCATTGAAGCCCTTGCCCTCAAGCCGGAAAAGGTCATCGGAGTGGATATTTCCGAAGGCATGCTCCATGAAGGCAGAAAGAAAATGAAGCAAAAAAAGCTGGACCACCTCATAGAACTCCAACTGGGTGATTCAGAAAAGTTGCTCTTCGAAGAAAATAAGTTTGATGCTGTGATCGTTTCTTTTGGTGTCAGGAATTTTGAAAACCTGGAAAAAGGATTGAAAGACATGCACCGTGTATTGAAGCCTGGTGGCAAAACAGTCATTCTGGAGTTTTCCAAACCAAAAAAATTCCCGATGAAGCAAGCTTATTCCTTTTATTTTAGATATATTTTGCCCCAAATAGGTAAACTCATTTCTAAAGACCAATCGGCCTATACCTATTTGCCCGAATCGGTAAAGGCTTTTCCGGATGGAAGGGATTTTCTTGACATTCTGGAAAAGGTAGGTTTCAAACAAACGCAATGCAAAACACTCACATTTGGCATCAGTTCCATTTACACTGGCATAAAGTAAGCCTGCTTGCCTTACTTTTGCTGTTGACCCATGTTTTTCAACTGCAGGCCCAGCAAAAAAGCCTGATTTTTAATAAATCTGGCAGTGATGACCAATCCTTATCCTATGGATTTTTTCTGGCCGCCCACAACAGCAGCCTGAGGATCAAATATTCTGAAAATTTTATGGATCCCGCCTACCAGGGTTTGGATAATGTGCGGGCGATCATGCCGGTTTTCTCACCTGGATTTGCACTGGGTTTTCTGGTTACGGGCAGGCTGCACGATCAGGTCAATTTGATGTTTACACCCAAAGTAGGCTTTTATGAATACCGTACCGAGCTGCAGCTTTTTACAGATGACGGCAATGCCGCCAATGGAATTGGGGTCAATACCGTTCCTTTGCTTACTGAAGAGACCTTGGTAGAATTCCCCTTACTCGTTAAGTACAAATCCGAGCGTTTCAACAATACCCGCATGTTTTTTGTTGGGGGGCTGAACGGTCAGATTCGTACCAAAAATCAGGAAGAAGCCAACGAGGATCCGGTGGTGTTGAAAGGCAGAGACCTGGCGGTAGAAATGGGGTTGGGTTTTGACTTGTATTTCCAGTATTTTAAATTTTCGCCTGAGATCCGTTTTTCTCATGGCCTGATGAACCTGTACCAACCCGGATACTCCGATGAAAGAATAGCAGGGGCCATCAGTGATATCCGCCGCAAATCTATTACCCTCTACCTGAATTTCCAATAAAACCTGCCTGATGAAGGCCTGCTGGCTTTTAATCCCCGGGGAAAAATTTTATATTCCCCCATGGAAAAGAAAATAGCATTCATTACCGGAGCTACTTCTGGAATAGGTAAAGCATGTGCCCGGTACCTGGCTGGGGAAGGCTTTGCCATCATTGCCTGTGGCCGGAGGAAAGAAAGACTGGAACAACTGAAAAAGGATTTACCAGCCGACACCCCCTACCAATACCTGGTGTTTGATGTTCGGGATAAGGAAGGGGTATACGCAGCGGTGGATTCCCTTCCGGAGGAATGGCAGGCCATCGACGTGCTGATCAATAATGCAGGCAATGCCCATGGCCTGGACCCCATTCATGAGGGAAGCGAAGAAGACTGGGATGCCATGATGGATATCAATGTAAAAGGACTGCTTTATGTGTCCAAAAAGATCATTCCCGGCATGGTAACCAGGAAAAGCGGTCAAATCATCAATATCGGCTCTACCGCAGGGAAGGAAGTATATCCCAAAGGCAATGTGTACTGTGGCTCAAAGCATGCCGTAGATGCCATTACCAAAGGCATGCGCCTGGACCTAAACCCCTACGGCATCAAAGTCATGGCCATCAATCCGGGATTGGTGGATACGGAGTTTTCACTGGTCCGCTTCAAGGGTGATGACCAAAAGGCGGCAAATGTGTACAAGGGTTTTCAGCCGCTCATGGCAGAGGATATTGCGGATGTGGTCCGTTTTGCGGTAACCCGGCCGCCACATGTGGTCCTGGCCGATGTCACCGTTTTACCCACCGCCCAGGCCAGCACTACCCTGCTCAACAAAAACGAATCATGAAAACCAAACTGGTTTGTTTGCTACTACTTCCGGTGCTGGCTTGTGGCGCAGGCAAAGGTGAAAAGGAAGTGGAAAAGCTAGCTGAAACAGATCTGCAAACAGTACTGTCAGATACGGCTGTAGCGGGATTTTCAGCGGTTCTTCAGGATACCGGTCAATTGGAAAAGCGGCTGATAGCTGCTGGTTTGGTCGATATTCAGGAAATCATTCCTGAAGTGCAGGTCATATTAAAATATTCTACGGAGGACAACTTTTTTGGCAAGGATGTTTACGGAGAGCTCAGCCGCTGCTACATGCAACCGGAGGTGGCAGAAATGCTGAAGATGGCTTTCAGGGAGCTGAAGGCCAGGGATCCTGACCTTACCTTTTTGATCTATGATGCCGTGAGACCGCAATCGGTGCAGCAGATTCTCTGGGATGAGCTGGACAAACCCGATAGCCTCAAACCCCTTTATGTAGCGGATCCACAAAAGGGTAGCCTGCATAATTTTGGGGTTGCGGTGGACCTGACCCTGGCACATGCGGCTACGGGTGAGCCATTGGATATGGGTACCGGCTACGATTTTTTTGGCTATGAAGCGTACCCCGACAGGGAGGAAGAGATGTTGGCAGCCGGCAGGATTAGCCGGGAGCAGGTAGCGAACAGAGCGCTTTTAAGGGAAGTCATGCAGGCAGCCGGATTTACAGGAATAGGGTCTGAATGGTGGCACTTTAATGCCTTTAGCAGAAAAGTTGCCGGAGAGAAATTCGACATTGTGAAATAATAATTGTATAATCGTCCTTTAAAATAATTTACATAACCTATGCATTTAATAAACAATAAACTCAAATCCTTAAGCATCATTGCTTTGGGTTTGGCCCTGATCTTGTTGCCTGCCCTAAGCCAGGCCCAGCAATTCCGGGCTTTGGTGATCAGCAAGACATCTGGTTTCCGTCACCAGTCTATTCCGGAAGGAGTGGCAGCCATTAAAAAACTGGGGCAGAAACACCGTTTTCAGGTTTATGCCACAGAAGATGCCGGTCAGGTCAATGACAAAAACCTGGAAAGTTACGATGTGATCATCCTGATGAGCACCACCGGTACCATTTTCAATGCCGAGGAAAAAGCTGCTTTTGAGCGCTTTGTGCAAAGTGGTAAGGGTGTGGTTGGTGTGCACAGTGCCACCGATACAGAGTATGACTGGCCCTGGTATACCAAGCTGATCGGGGGTCAGTTCAATCACCATCCCCAGCAACAAACCGCAAGGATGCAGGTGGTCAACCGGGATCATCCCGCCACCTACCACCTGAATGACAAGTGGCTGCGTACCGATGAGTGGTATGAGTTTAAAAACTTCAATGAGGATGTCAATATCCTGGTACAGCTGGATGAGACTTCCTACGAAGTAGGGGAGCGGAACGGCAACAAGATGGGTATGGGAGCCGTACACCCCATTTCCTGGTACCATGAGTACGATGGCGGACGGGTTTTTTACACTGGCCTGGGCCATGTGGAAGAAGCCTTTGAAGATGCCGATTTCCTGGATCACCTGTATGGAGGGATCTGGTATGCGGCTTTGGGTAAGCCTTTTTGAAAAGAGATTGGCATAAAAACAAATAAAGGAACCCTCGAAAGAGGGTTTTTTTTATTCGTAGGTTTGGAAAGATATGTAATAGCGGGATCGTCCATTCAGTCTAATTTACATTTTGCACTGACTTGGCCCGGAATCATAAATTATATCCGCCGGGATTATTGTTAGAGGACTAAAAAAATTCTTTCCCTAATTTATCAAGACAATAAATTTCAACCATATCACTCCGGAAATAAACTGGCATCCATATTAGGAATGATACGCAGGGCATTTTTGTAATACACTTTTTTCAGCACCTCGTCCGGAAGGTCCAGTCCGTACATGCGCCAGAAGGCATGGTATTTCTTGTAATAGGGAAAGTACTCATCGGCTGTTTCCAAAACCCTGAAATAGGTATAAAACTCTTCCTTGTTATAGGCATCTTTTCCAAAGAGGATCCTGTCCTGGTAGTCGATAAAAAATTGCCTGGCCATCCTGGGCTGCCGGCCAAACTCGGCAATCACTGCTCCTATGCCGAAATTTACATTGGGATATTCTTCCAGGTGTTTTCCGGCTTTGGCCAGGTCATTGGCCATCCAGCCCATGTGGGCATTGATAAAAGTGGTGCCGGGATGCTTGCGGAAGACATGGTGCTGTTCAGCAATGATCTGCTCAAAAGGAGCCGGATTATCTGCTCCCCTTTTCCGGTTAGGATTGATTTTCAGCTCCAGCCAGCGCTCGTTATTGGCATCCATGGGCTCCCAGAAGGGGGCCGGATCGGCAGCATGGATCAGAACGGGTATTCCCAGTTCACCACATTTGGCCCAAATGGGATCCAGGTCGGGATGATTGATCGGTACCCGATTGCCATTTATGTCATTTACAGAGAGCCCCAGACTTTTGTATATCTTCAATCCATTGGCACCGTTTTGCACGTCGGTTTCCAGTTCTGCCACTGCCTTTTCCACCCAATCTTCGCCTCCAAAACCTTCAAACCCCAGATTGGTAAATACGATAAAACGACCGGGTGCTACTCCATTAAACCGGCGAATCATGGAATTCAGGTATTCCTGCGCATTGATTTCTTCCCGGCTGCGGGCAAAGCCCTTTCCGCTGAGATTGACCATGGTGGCCATATTCAATTCATCCATTTCCCTAACCAATCTCTGGATCAGCTCCTGGGTGACGTTCCACTGGTGACTATGGATATCCACAAAGGGAAATTTGGCACGCATTACCGGATTTTCAGGGACTACCAGGGTAGAAGTTGGGTTGTATTCCTCAAAACCCATTTCCTGGGCATTTAAGCCCTGGTAGTTGGCGGATAGGAAAAGGAAGAAACATACCTTTAATGCAAAGCAGTGGGTAAATTTTATCATCATGAAAAACAATATGTAATTAAAGCCTTTAAATTAACATGGAATTCTGTAAATATTCTGAATTTAAAAATTAAGGTATTAAATTATTTTCTACCAACCTGCAAACTGATGCATGCGGTTAAGTTTTATCCCAAAGGAATAATTCATGATATTTGCCCTGATTTAGAGGAAAGGGATAGGTGAGTATGACCCAAAAGGGAACAAGGAATTAGTCCTTCACAATTGAAAGCTTATGATAAAAATATATACAGACGGCGCAGCCAAAGGCAACCCGGGAAACGGTGGTTATGGAGTGGTGTTGCTCTATAAGGACTTAAGAAAAGAACTATCTGAGGGATACAGGTTGACTACTAATAATCGCATGGAGCTGCTGGCCGTGATCAGAAGTCTGGAAGCCCTGAAAGTGGAGGGCCTGCCCGTAAACATTTATTCTGATAGCAAGTATGTGGTTGATGCCATTCAGAAAGGATGGATCTGGAACTGGCAGAAAAAAGGTTTCAAGGACAAAAAAAATGTGGATCTGTGGAAAAAATACATTCCGCTTCATATCAAATATAAGCCTAAGTTTCATTGGGTAAAAGGGCACGATGGCAACAGGGAAAATGAGCGTTGTGATGAGTTGGCTGTAGCTGCAGCCAACTCATCACAACTGAAGGTGGATCAGGGGTACGAGGCTGAAAAAAGTCAATGCTAAAATGGGTAACAGTCATTTTCAATTCAAGCAGTTTAGTATCCAGCAGGACCGTTGTGCCATGAAAATGAGCACTGATGCTGTTTTGCTCGGCGCATTGGCCCATCAGGACAATGCAGCATTGATCCTGGATGTTGGAACCGGTACCGGAGTCATCGGACTGATGCTGGCTCAGAGGTTCCCGGGAGCCCGGGTACATGGAGTTGAAATTGATGAGCAGGCCCATATTCAGGCGGCACAAAATTTCCAGGCCAGTCCTTGGAAAGATCGTATGGAAGGCTATCATGCCGCTTTTCAGGATTATGTGCAAAGCCATGCAAAGACAAAATATGATTTGATCGTCAGCAATCCTCCGTATTTTTCCAATCAGCTGAAATCTCCAAATATTCGTAAAAATTGGGCCCGACACGATGATCAATTATCCTTGAAGGACCTGCTGCAGGGGGTGAAACAGCTTTTAAGCCAGGAGGGATTGTTTTGGTTGATTCTGCCCCTGAAGGAAATGAACCTATTTAAAAATATGGCGGTAGGTGCAGATTTTTCCCTGCGGCATGAATATCAGGTCTGCGATCAACCTGGAGTTCATCCTCACAGGGAAATCTGTTCTTTTGGAAAAGGGGAATTCTTTGAAAGGGTGTCTGCTGAAATCATGTTAAAAGAAGCGTCCGGAGAAGCGGGCAGGACATACAGCGATCTGGTGAAAGACTTCCTGCTTCATTTTTAATTAATTTTTTATTTTCTTCTCCATTACGGCAATTTTTACATTTGGCATAAACAATCAGGGGATAATGTAGGCCTTGCTCCTGGAATCGGTAACAAGTGGGTCGGTGGATCCCAATGAGCGCTGATAAAAATCCAAAAAATATGTAAATAAAATTTATAAATATAAAATAATTAAAACTTATTTAGAGATATTTGCAGTTGATACTTTGTTGATAACTTAGGAAGGCCTAATTTTTGCTGTATGTTGGCCTATGAAAATTGTATATATCGGAACTTACCCCCCTCGAGAATGCGGCATTGGAATTTTCACCCATAGCCTTTACCAATCCATGGTAAGGGATCAGGGGTCTTCTAATGGCAACGATTCGGTAGGGGACCCTGCTGTAGAAGGATTTGTAGTCGCCATGAATGATCATGACCTGACCTATCACTATCCTGAAGAAGTTAAACTAACTATCCGGCAGGAGCACCAGCGGGACTATTTGAAAGCGGTGAAATTCATCAACCTCAGTGATGCAAATGTTTGCATTTTAGAACACGAGTTTGGCATATTTGGTGGGCAGAATGGCATGTACATTCTCCCCTTGCTGCACCGGCTGGAAATCCCCCTGATCGTCACCCTTCACACCCTGCTGGAAAAACCCTCCTATAATGAAAAGGCGGTTTTGGAGCAAATTTGCAAAATGGCCCATAAGGTAGTGGTGATGAGTCGCAAGGCCATTGAGTTTCTCCACACAGTGTATGACGTGGATAGCAATAAGGTGGTACTTATAGAACATGGTGTGCCTGAAATCAAATTTGATCAGGAGCAGTCCAAAAAGAGGTTTAAGCTGGAGAACAAGAAATTTTTACTCACCTTCGGTATTATCAGCAGGAACAAGGGCATAGAAACCGTCATCAAGGCCTTGCCCAAAGTGATTGAAAAACATCCGGAGGTGGTGTATATGGTATTGGGAAAAACCCATCCCAATGTACTTCATCATTCGGGTGAAGAATATAGAAACTACCTCCATCTTTTGGTAAAGACCCTGAATCTGGAAGATCACGTCGTATTCCTGAATGAGTTTATCGCCCAAAATGAATTGTTTAAATATTTATCTGCCTCTGATATCTACATCACGCCCTACCTGAATGAAGCACAAATTACCAGTGGCACCCTTTCCTACGCAGTTGGAGTAGGTTCAGCCGTCATTTCTACCCCTTATTGGCATGCTACAGAACTGTTGGATGAAGGCAGGGGCAGGCTCTTTAACTTCAATGATTCGGAGCAGCTTTCAGGTATCCTGATGGAGCTGCTGGATGATCCGGCAGCTTTAAACGACATTCGTAAAAAAGCCCATGATTATGGGAAAACGATTACCTGGTCCAAATCAGGTGAGAAGTACGTGGCACTTGCAAAAGAGGCAGCTACAAGTCACCCGCAGGTTATTTCCCGGTCTGAAACTCTGATTGACCCCCTTTTGTTGCCAGCGTTTTCTTTGGATCATATCAAACGGCTTACGGATGATACCGGGATTATCCAGCACGCCAAGTTTGGTATCCCTAACCTGAAGGAAGGTTATTGCCTGGACGATAATGCCCGGGCTTTGTTGATGGTACTGATGGATTACAAACAAACCAAGGATAAACAAGCCTTGAATTTGGCCCCCATTTATCTGAGCTATATTCATTACATGCAAAATGAAGATGGCACATTCAGGAATTTCCTCAGTTTCAGCCGGCAATTTCTGGATGAAGTGGGTTCGGAGGATTCCTTTGGAAGAACCATCTGGGCCCTGGGATACCTCCTGGGCAATGCGCCCAATGATGCTTACTACCAGACAGGCAAACTGGTATTCTTCGATGCTGCGCCAAATTTCGAAAAAATACAGTCGATCAGAGGTATTGCCAACACCATGCTCGGAATCAGTTATTACCTGGAAGCCAATCCTGCCGATGAATCTATGGTGGAGCGTCTACGCAATCTTGCAGGCAAGCTGGTCAAACATTATGAAGCTAACAGATCCAAAGATTGGCATTGGTATGAACCCTTGCTGGCCTATGATAATGGTATCCTGCCTCTTGCGCTGTTACATGCGGCAGAGATACTCCATGAGGAAAGGATAACCCAGGTAGCCCTGGAAAGCATGGATTTTCTTACATCACTGACCCTAAAGGATGGGTACCTATCGATTATCGGCAATGAAAACTGGTACGAAAAAGAAGGAGAACGGTCCATGTTTGCCCAGCAACCCATAGATGCCCTTGCCATGATTTTAATGTATCAGCAGGCTTTTCATCTTACGAAGGACAAGGTATACCTTGAAAAGCTATTCTCCAGTTTTATGTGGTTTCTGGGAGAAAATGACCTTCGAATGAGTCTGTTTGATTTCGAAACCAAGGGATGCTGTGATGGCTTTGAAAGCTACGGTATCAACCGAAACCAGGGTGCAGAAAGCTCCCTTGCCTATTTAATCTCCTATTTAATTGTATTACAGGCTTTTGAAGAATTTGAAGAGCTTGAAGAAAAAGGCTTGGTCCATTTATCTGCCTGATAGCCTGTTTTACCGGTCAATTTGTAAAAATGAAAATAGCTATTCTTTCACCCATTGCATGGAGAACACCCCCCCTCAAATATGGGCCCTGGGAGCAGGTAGCTGCCAACCTGACGGAGGGATTGATCGACAAAAACATGGAGGTCACCTTATTTGCTACTGGGGATTCCATTACAAGGGCTAAGTTGGAGCATGTTACAGAAACGGCTTACGCCGAGAATCCGGACATGGACCCTAAGGTTTGGGAATGCCTGCACATCAGTCATTTGATGGAGCAGGCAGCCCATTTCGATTTGATTCATAACCATTTTGATTTTCTTCCGCTTACTTATTCCCGCTTGATTTCCACACCGATGCTTACTACCATTCATGGGTTTTCTTCTCTCAAAATACTTCCGGTATTTAAGAAATATAACGAAAACAGTTTTTATGTATCCATCAGCGAATCTGACCGACATCCAGACCTAAACTATGTAGCCACTGTTTACAATGGAATTGATCCGAAAGGTTTTACCTTTCGAAAGGAAACCAAGGATTACTTGTTGTTTTTTGGAAGGATTCACCCAGAAAAAGGTACCTTCGAATCCATTCAGATTGCCAGGCAATCCGGGAGAAAATTAATCATTTCCGGCCTGATTCAGGATCAGGAGTACTTTGATCTCAAAGTCAGGCCTTTTCTGAATGACGAAGATATTGTTTATGTAGGCAATTCCGGGCCTTTGGAAAGGGATAAACTGATGGGTGAAGCCTTTGCTTTACTCCATCCCATCAGCTTTAATGAACCATTTGGTTTGAGTGTGGCTGAAGCCATGCTTTGCGGAACACCCGTTATTGCTTTTGATCGGGGCTCCATGCCTGAATTGATTAAAGAGGGAAAAACGGGATTTTTGGTGAAAACCGTCGGAGAAGCTGTGGCAGCAGTGGATAGCATCGAATCTATCGACAGGAGATATTGCAGGGAATGGGCACTTTCAAATTTCAGCCGGGAAAGAATGACAGAAAGTTACCTTCAGGTTTACCACAAAATCCTGGAAGGCGGTAGTGAATGATCATTTTTATATCAAATAGCAGCGATTTACAGCAACAAAACAGAACATGTACAAAAGGACATTAAGTAGACCAAAGGTCAAAAGAAACAGGATAAAAATCGTCCGTAACAGCTCCCGTGTCATTACCCGGGCACATATTCCCGATATTTCCCGCATACCTAAAATAATTGGCAGGGTGCTGAAGCTGTCGGAAGAAAGCGCTGAAGATTTGCTGTTGCATATCAACCATCATTTTCTAGCTCGTCACAAGGACATTGAAAGCATTTTTACAAGAAACTACGGTAAAGTGTGCCAATATATTCCTGAGCAACCGGAGTTGAGCAAAACCAAAAAATTGCTGATAGGAGCTTTTTTTACCATGGAATACTCTATTGAATCAGCCGCCCTGTTCAATCCTTCCATTGTACCCCATCCCAACCAGGAAGGCCTTCCTGAAGGAGCCATTCGCTTTGTGATGAGTCTCCGGGCTACAGGAGAAGGACACATTTCCTCCATTGTCTTTAGAAGCGGTACCATTAAGGCAGATCATACCTTTTTAATCAACCAGGTAAGTGAATATGTAGATACACCCCGAATCAGACATGATCAGTCCTACGATAGGCATTTATTTCAGCTCAAACTTGAGAGCATGCATGCCTGGAATGAAACAAGTATCATGGTTTTTGAAAATTTAGAAACTGCCTTCACCTTTGAAGAGTTAAAAAGCTGTATTGTAGCTCTTCAGGTGAATACTGAAAATACCATTGATAAAGAAGCCATTAAAAATATTTATTGGCTTGCCGATTCCAATTATTTTATTAGGTTTGAACCCGATCATGATATTTCCGAACATGTGATTTTCCCTTTATCGGAGAATGAAATCAGGGGAATAGAAGATGCCCGGTTTGTGAAATTTGTAGACGAAAAGGGTAAGATCACCTATTATGCGACCTACACCGCATACAATGGGGTTTGCATACTGCCCCAGCTTCTGGAAACGAAAGATTTTATAAATTTTGACATCATCACTTTAAATGGCAAAGCCGCTCAAAACAAGGGTATGGCGCTCTTTCCACGTAAAGTCAATGGAAAATATGCCATGCTATCCAGAATAGATGGAGAAAACAATTATATCATGTTTTCAGATCATTTGCATTTTTGGGATGAAGCGATAATTATTCAGCAGCCTGCCATGCCCTGGGAATTCTTTCAGATTGGAAATTGCGGATCTCCTTTGGAATTAGATGAAGGCTGGCTGGTACTTACCCATGGTGTAGGCGCCATGAGGCAGTATTTCATAGGAGCCATTTTACTTGATCTGGAAGATCCAACGAAAATCATTTCCCGATTGGAGGAGCCCTTGCTCACGCCAAACGAGGAAGAGCGCGAGGGCTATGTGCCCAATGTGGTTTATTCCTGCGGAGCCATGATCCACAATGACCGCCTGATTGTTCCCTATGCCATGTCCGACATCACTTCTGGGATTGCAACGGTCGGCATAAGCGAGTTGTTGGCTTACATGAAACCCTGCTCTTGAAGGTGCCTGGGGTAATGGTTTTGAGCCAAAGGCTGCCAGGTTGAAGGGTAATGGATTAAATACCAGGCAAATCCAAACATAACCCTCCTCGGGCCTTTTCCTGGGATGAATAAGAATAAATATTTAAAGAATTTTAAGCGCCACTTTCTAAAGGGTATGATTATTGGGTATTGATTCGGCATTAAAAACTCACTTTGTGCTAACCTCATGATCGTCAGAAGAAACCTCAAACTCAGTTCCATTCTTTTTTATACCTGGAGGCAATTACTGTACTATCTGCTACTTTCGTCTAGCATTTACATTTTGCATTACAAATTCCAGGTGTTGTTTTTTGATATTCCCTCATACACCATTACAGCCCTGGGAACTGCCCTGGCCATCTTTTTGGGTTTCAAAAACAACAATGCTTATGATCGCTGGTGGGAAGCCAGGAAAATCTGGGGTCTGATGGTCAATTACAGCAGGGCATGGACCAGGCAAGTGAAAACCTTCATCATTTCCAAGGCACAGGATGATTTAAAGGAAGTAAATGATTTTCAGCAACAAATGGCTTACCGGCACATCGCTTTTGTAAAAGCGCTGAGGGTATTCCTGCGCCAAAAGCATGATTATAACCACACCGGTCAAAAGGAACTGGTCAAGGACAACAACACCTTTTTGGATGTCAAACCATTTTTGTCGCGAAATGAATACCAGGAATTTATCAGCAAAGATAATCCACCCAATTTCTTGATCCATCAGCAAGGTGAAGCCCTCCGGACGGCGTACCAGAAAGGATGGCTTTCTGATTACCGCTTTGTAAAAATGGAGGAGACATTGGTGGATTTTAATGACATACAAGGAAAATGCGAGCGGATTAAAAATACGCCTCTCCCCAGACAATATTCATTTTTTTCCAGGGTTTTTGTGATGATACATTGTACCTTATTACCAATGGTGTTTATCAGCGAATTGGGTTGGAAAACCATCCCCATAGCCGTGACAGTTTCATTTGTATTTTTAGCCCTTGACTTGATTGGAGATCGTACGGAAGATCCCTTTGAAAACCGACTGGAAGATACCCCCCTGACTTCCCTGGGCATCACCATAGAGACAAACGTGAGGGAGCAACTCAAGGAAGATCCTGATAAATTTCCCCAAAAATATGTGGTTGAAAACGGAGTGGTACTTTAAAGTAGATCCCAATGAACGAATAGGCATATCCATTTTTATGGAGTTTATTTTAGCTCCTTGAATCCCTGCCGAAGATTTGATCAAAAAGAAATTCTTTTAATATTTCAGGAGGATTTTTGTAATTTGTCCCTCATGAATTACCTAGGCAGCTGCTTCCTGACCGGCCTGATTACCTTATCAGGTTTATTTGCTTTTAATTCACTTTCAAGAGATGAATTGACCATCGTTAATTTGAACATCCGCTATGACAATCCGGAAGATGGCAAAAACAAATGGGAAAACAGGACACCTATAGTTCGTTCCTTTTTTAACCAATCTACTCCTGACCTTATCGGTTTTCAGGAAGTGACCCACCGGCAGCTAAAAAACCTGGAAACCATGTTACCAGCTTATGGATGGGTGGGTAGAGGCAGAAAGGAAGGGCTAATGGGAGGTGAGTACAATCCCATTTTTTACCGTAAAGATCGGTTTAAGCTGTTGGAAAATGTGGAATTTGTAGCGGAAAATGTGATTTCTGCAGGGGCTACTGGTAATGGATTTGAAGAAAACTGGAAGGAAAGACCCCCCGATGCTGTGGATTATATTTTTGTCAATCCCCAATTTAAAGTCAGAATTTACCAGGTGGATAAAATCATCGAGAAGGGTGTTTTCATTGCTGACCATTGGCCTGTTGTCGCTAAAATGGCATTTTCTAGCCCATAGATGAATTGAATAAACGATTTAAAAACAATGATATGAATAGAATGGATGCATTACTGATTATTGATGTTCAAAATGACTTTATTCCGGGTGGTTCATTGGCTGTGCCTGGTGGAGATGAAATCGTGCCGGTGATTAATGGCCTGATGGACAGGTTTGAGCTGGTGGTGGCCACCCAGGACTGGCACCCTAAGGACCACATAAGTTTTGCTTCCAACCACCAAGGCAAAAAGCCCTTCGAACAAATAGTACATCTGGGCCTGGATCAAATCCTCTGGCCGGACCATTGTGTGCAGGGAACACCAGGAGCAGGCTTTCATCCAGAGTTGAATGTCAATCCCATTGAGGCCATCATCCGGAAAGGAATGGATCCGGATATTGACAGCTACAGCGGATTTTACGACAATGGCCACAAAAAAAGTACGGGCCTTACAGGATATTTGAAAGAAAAGGGCAGTCCGGTGCTTTATTGTTGTGGATTGGCGGCGGATGTATGTGTTTATTTTACCATAAAAGATGCTTTGAAAGCAGGCTTTCAGGTTAAATTAATCGCTGATGCCACCCGGGCTTTGGATAATGAGAAGTTTTCCAAAATGAAAAAAGAACTGATGGAGCTGGGGATGGAATCGGTGGAAAATACAGACCTCACCTTTTAGGCGGGTTCCAGGTCCAGCTGTGCCCGAAATCGGTTCACTTTACATTAAAATGTCTAAACTGCGCCGGATTGACAATGAGCCTATTTTTTGTTACATTGGGTTAATCGGTTGATTATCATCGTCTTCATCCTAAGGTTGAATTCAGCAAAAAGATCGGGTCATGACTTCACCAGCAGCACTTTTATCTCCTACCTTAAAAATAAAACTCCTTGGTGGGTTTGCAGTTCATATTGAGGGGCAAATGCTTTCCAGTTCGGCCATCAAGGGCAGAAAAGCCAGGTCCTTACTTAAGCTGCTGGCACACCAACGGCAATATCAGATGGTAAGGGATCATGCCGTAGATATTTTATGGCCTGAATTGGAAGCGGATGCAGCCAATGCACAATTGTATAAAGCCCTTTACCATATTCGAAAAGCCTTTGCAAAACACCATAAAGATGCGGGAAATTGGATTGGGATTACCGATGAACTCATAAAGGTCTCTCCTCCAGGGGGATTGGTTACTGATACAGCACTTTTCACCCAATCAGCTCGAATAGGACTAAGGGATAAAAATACAGCTGAACTGGAAAATGCTTTGTCATATTATTCCGGTGACTTTCTTCCCATGGACCGCTATTCGGATTGGGCTTCCTTTCCTCGGGAGCATTATCGTCAACTTTACCTGGATGTGCTTACCTCCTTGGCAGAAGCCTATGAAAATCAAGGCGACCTTTCTGAAGCTGCTGAATTGATGCGTCTTGCCTTGGATAAAGAGCCGACATTGGAAACCGCCCATGGTCAGTTGATGCGAATTTTTGTTAAGATGGAGCAGCCGACCCGAGCTTTTCGTCAATATGAAGTTTGCCGGCAGACCCTTCGGGATGAACTGGGCATTAGCCCTTCACCAAATACCAGGAAAATCCTGGATGATGTGGCCGAAGTAAAACTCCGGGAAAAGAAGGAAGCAAGTTCAAATGGAACTTCCGGTTCTAGTTCCTCCTC
The DNA here is from genome assembly GCF_010993705.1 of Cyclobacterium sp. SYSU L10401. GTDB lineage: Bacteria > Bacteroidota > Bacteroidia > Cytophagales > Cyclobacteriaceae > Cyclobacterium. Next base: position 305,426 of record NZ_WOFO01000006.1, read on the forward strand.
ACCCCTTATCGGACGGGCTGAAGCCTGTGCCGCCTTAGATCAAAGTCTTGAAGACTTAAGCAAAGGAGTGGGCGGATGCATGGCCATATGCGGAGGAGCAGGTCTGGGTAAAACCCGTTTGGTCGAGGAATTCCTCCTGCAAGCCCGGGAAAAAAGATTAAATGTCTTTATGGGAAGTACCCATTCTGACCGGGGGAATAGGCTATACGGACCCTTCATTGATTTGTTCGAAGAGATTATCAGCCATCAATCTGGATTGAAAAATATTCTCCCCAATGAATTGGGACGCCTTATACCAGGTTTCGCCGGAAGGACCCAAACTTTAGCCCTAGGAGACAAACGGGCTACTAAAGGATATCTCTTTGCCCAGGTGCACCGGTTTTTTTGCCAACTTTCGCTGGCAGGTCCTGTTATCATCATTTTGGAAGACCTGCATGCTGCCGACCGTGCGAGCAATGATCTGTTGGCTTATTTGATTGAGCACCGGGGTCGGATGCCCCTCCTTTATGTCCTGACTTTCCGAAATGAAAGAGGGCAGCCTTTATCCGGCCTGTTAGCTGATTTGCAGGGTCATTTAGGAGAGTTAATCGAACTTGGTCCATTTACCTATGAAGAACACATCCAATTGCTCCAATCCCAGGATGAAAATGGAACTTTACCTAAGGAATTGGCCGATATTATTTATCAACTTGCCGAAGGAAATCCTTTTTATGCCCTGGAGCTTTTTTTTCATTACAGGGGAAATGGCAATAGGTTCCTTTCCGAAAAGTTGGAAGGCCATGAATTACCATCCGCTGCAGCAGGTACCCAAAAAATTCCACCCTCCATTTCCAAAATTCTTAAGCAGAAGCTGGAGAGTCACTCGCCTGCCGCCCGGCAATTGCTGTTTATTGCGGCAGTATTAGGGCGACAGGTACCTTACAAAATGCTGTCATCGATGTGGAAGGTCGAAAATAACGATGGCCTATTTAATGCGCTTGAGGAGGTCCTCCGGTCCAGGATATTGGAAGAGAACGGTCTTGATTATACTTTTAGGCATGCTCTGGATCAGGAAACCATCTATGCATCCATTGGTGAGGCCCATCGGCAAATGTTACATCAAAGAGTAGCGGAAATGATTGTTGAAATGTCATCTGATACCACTGAATCACCTGCTGAATTAATTGCCTGGCATTATCTGGGGGCCAAAGATTGGATGGAGGCCGCCCACTATCTATTAGCTGCCGGAAGACGTGCCGATAATGTTTATGCCCATGAAAATGCACTTCAGCGTTACAGGGAAGCCTACGATGTAATCAATAAAGAAATTCAGGCCTGCGGGAACAAGGTCGGGGATGCCAAAGCATTGAAGGCTGAAATAATGGAGCGTACCGGTGATGTTTACCGTGCCTCGGGCCAGCTTGGGAAGAGTTACGAAGCTTATGAAGAAGCCCTTTCCCTTGACGAATGCGTACCCATACAAGACCAGGAATTACAGGAACTTCATCGGAAAATGGCCGTCGCTGCGATTTTTCGGAAGGATAGTAAAACCTCAAAAAAGCATTTGGACAAAGCATGCGCACTTCAGACAAATGAGCCCGGCACTCAGGAACGCCTGTTGATTACCAAAGCGCTTTATCTATGGAACGTCAACCGATTGGATGAAGCTTATGGTATGGCCCAAAAAGCATTTTGGGGGGCTAAAGAAGCGGGTATGGAGGCAGAAGCCTCGCAAGCCTGCGAGATCCTGGCGATGACATGTCTTCCGCTTCGCCGTTTTAAGGAAGGCTTAAAATATGAAGAGGAACTTGAAATCCTTGGCTGGTCCCCGGAAATTCTTCTGGCAAACGATTTGCACCGGTGCTTGGGGGAGTTTCATATTGACACAAATCAACCTTTACAGAAACCACAATCATTATCTGAGCGGGTTTCTTTTCAGGTGGACGGTTTACGGTCCGTTTCTTTTAAAAAAATGACTGCGCAGGAAGGTTCTCCAGCAAGGATGGCCTATTCACATGCCCGGAAAGGTGTACTTCTTACCTTGACAGGAAACAAAGCATTGGGTTGGCAAACCGTACAGGACGGCTTTGTTTATGCCATGCAGGCCGGGGTGGGAGATCATTGCCTGCGAAGGCTTTATGCCATTGGAATCTGGAACAGAGTGGAAGCCCATGACCTTGAACAGGTGGGGGTATTGATTGAAAACACGGAAAAACTGCTGGCCCAATCAGCACCCTGCCCAGCCTGTATTTTGGAACTCTATCCCTGGTTTTCCTATTATTTTTTACAAATAAGGGAGTTGGGGAAGGCCCAGGAATGTTGTAAAGCCATCGCTGAACACTCAAAAAAGACAAGTAATCCCACTGGCAGAGCGATGACAGCGATGATCAAATCCAGCTTTTGTGCAGCCCAAATGAATTGGGAGCAAGCAGGGGAATTCAAGAAAAAATCCCGAAGGATTTTGGAAAATGAAGTTCCGGAAGCCGTTAAACCTGCGATCGCAGACTACCTTAAACTAATGGCTGAACAACAGCGAACCCTTCAACCGATTTAGGAATTTTTCAGAAATCCGGGTTGCTACATTTTTCATCATTCAAACCGGAAGAAAACCGGAAGATTTGATTGGTAGTTTTGGGGAAAATCAAAAATCCATAAAACTACTAGTTATGCCTATTTCAAATACAAAATTAGATGAAGCATCGGTGTTTCATGCCGTAAAAGAAATGTATGAGGAAGTAGCCGTAAAACCTGAAAAGGGCTTTCATTTCCCAACGGGAAGAAACTCCTGCCTTTTCCTGGGCTATCCGGAGGAGGTGCTGAACGCCATTCCAGACACTGCCATAGAATCTTTTGCGGGTGTTGGCTATCCATTTATGGCCGATGTAATCCGACAGGGACAAACTGTAGCCGATATTGGTTCCGGTTCTGGTACCGATGTGCTGATTGCAGCCCTCAAAACGGGACCGGATGGTCAGGTTTTCGGCTTAGATATGACTGATGAAATGATTGCCAAGGCACAGAAAAACATCAAAAATGCCGGTATCCGCCAGGCCAAAATTATCAAAGGCCGGGCCGACAAGGTGCCTTTGGAGGAGGCATCTGTAGATGTGGTAATCAGTAACGGTGTGTTCAATTTGGTACCTGATAAAGAAAAGGCCTTCCGCGAAGCCTTTCGAATCCTGAAGCCGGGAGGCCAGCTTCAAATTGCAGACATCGTCCTTTCTAAACCGGTTTCCGAGACGTCGAAATCCAATCCCCAGCTCTGGGCAGAGTGTATTGTCGGCGCTGAACCGGTAGATCGCTATTTGGAAATTATCCGGTCGGCAGGGTTCGGGAATGTAACCGTAATCGACCGTTTAGACTATTTCGACCGCAGTTCCAACGAAGGAACAAAAAAAGCCGCAAAAGGACTTGGAGCACATACTATCGTACTGACCGGAGAAAAAAATTAAATCTTGACAGTATCTATCAGACAGAACGATTGGGTGCCCCATTCAGACCGAAAAAACCTATTATTTTAAAATTAAAATTAGATAATTATGGAACCGAACACAAAGAACCAATCTCTATACGAGAGATTGGGAAAAGCCCAGGGCATTTCAGCATTGGTTGATGATATTATAAAGGCACATATGGCTAACGCTGAAATAAAAGCTCGCTTTTTACCCTACAAGGAAGACCCTGATAATTTGGAAGAAATCAAAAGCCACCTGGCAAATTTTCTTTGTGCCGGAAGTGGTGGCCCGGAACAATACACGGGCAGGGACATGCCTGCTGCCCATAAGGGAATGAACATCAGCGAAGCTGAATATTTAGCTGCAACGGATGATATTATGATGGTATTAAAACAACATGGGATATATGAGGAATCCCAAAAGGAGGTGCTTGCAGTAGTTTATTCCCTTAAGGAGGAAATTGTCAGGCTTTAATTACGGAAAGGAATTTTAGGATCAGTGAAAAAACCAACCATGAATACTCAGAAAATCAATGAAGAACAAGTTATCGAACTAAAATCTCAAACTAGGGGCGAAGTAATTTTGCCGGAGGATGCCCAATATGACGAAGTGCGTGCCCTATACAATGGGATGATCGATAAATGCCCTGCGATGATTGTGCGGTGCAAAAATTCCGGAGATGTCATCTATTCAGTGAATTTCGCCCGAGAACATGAATTATTGTTGGCCATCCGTAGTGGAGGGCACAACGGTCCCGGTCTTGGTACCTGTGATGGCGGAATGATGATTGACCTTTCCTTGATGACAGGGATTCAGGTTGACCCTGAAGATCGTACTGCCACCGTAGAAGCCGGGTGTACCTGGGGGGATGTGGACCATGCGACTCATGCTTTTGGATTGGCCACGGTCAGCGGGGTAATCTCCACCACGGGCGTAGGCGGGCTTACCCTTGGGGGAGGGCACGGTTATTTGACCCGGCAATATGGGCTGACCATTGACAACTTGTTGGAAGCGGATGTGGTCCTCGCTGATGGGCGTTTTGTGAAAGCTAGCGAAGATAGAAACGAAGACTTGTTTTGGGCCCTTCGTGGTGGAGGGGGTAATTTTGGGATTGTAACCTCCTTTAAATTCAAATTACATCCGGTAGATACGGTCATTGCAGGGCCTTTATTCTGGCCGCTAGACCAACTGGAAACCACCCTAAAATGGTACAGGGATTGGCTGCCCAAGGCGCCGGAAGCTATCGGCTCATTCTTTTTGGTGGCTGAAATTCCTTCGGCACCTCCTTTCCCTGAATCGGTACAGGGCAAGAAAGTATGTGGGCTGATGTGGTGCCATACGGGCTCATTGGAAGAAAGCGAACGGGCGATTCAGGAAGCCCGGGAGGTGGCCGAGCCTCTATTCGAGCACACGGGTCCCATGCCTTATCCCGCCTTACAAAGCTTGTTCGATGTATTCTATCCTAAGGGTGACCAATGGTACTGGAAAGGCGATTATGTCAACGAAATAAGCGATGAAGCCATTGCCGAACACCTGCGTTTTGCAGAAGTACCGACTCCGCAATCCTGCATGCACCTCTATCCCATTAATGGAGCTGTACACCGGATGGATAAGCATGAAACAGCTTGGAGTAAGCGGGATGCCAATTGGTCGATGGTGATTGTTGGGGTGGATGCTGACCCTAAAAACAAAAAAAGAATAGCCAATTGGGCCCGGGATTATTGGGAAGCCCTGCATCCGCATTCGGCCGGAGGTTCCTACATCAACTTCCTGATGGAAGAAGGAGAAGAACGGATTCGTGGCACCTATGGTGATAATTATAACCGACTGGTGGAGATAAAAAACAAATACGATCCCGGGAATTTCTTTAGGGTAAACCAAAACATTCAACCAAAACCAGTGGAGTTAGACCGCTAAAGGTTTTCGAATTTTTTGAATTCCCGGTTTTCTTTTCCGGAGTCCCTGAAACGGACATGAATAAATAGATTCACTATAATGATTGAGCGAGATGAAGACAAAATTTTATTTTCCCAGTTGTTCAATATTGTTCGTTTTGATAGGCTGTATGCTCCAATCTTTAAATGCGCAGGAACGGATGCCGGTACAGCATTCCTTTCAAACCCTCCAACTTCTACTTCCTGAGCAGGAAAACCGACTTACCCAGGAGGAAGAGAAGTTACTTATCGAACAGTTAGTGGATAGGATGGAATACTGGAATGATCTTTCCAGAGAAAACGATTCTGGATGGAAAAAGGAGGCGCTGAAACACTTGGTTAGTTTTGGGGTGGAGGAAGTGGCAGGCTTTGCGGCCGGATCATCAATGCTGGGAAGGTACTCACGTTTAAGAGAACCTGTAGAGAGAGCAGGAGGCTGGCTTAGTGACAAAGTAACAACCCATCTTTTTGAAAAGGATGCTCAGGAATATGTCCGACAAAGGGATTTTAAAGTTCGGCAAACCTTTGAACTTACGGCCAATGCCATTGTGAAAGACCATTGTTCGGGGGACGTAGATTGTATGGATGCGGTTTTTAGGCAGGTTTTAGATGATCCCGATGTGCAGGAGCAAATTCTTGAAGCGGACGCGTTGGGAGCCTTTGATGAGGCCCAAACAAGGGCATACGTGAAAAATGCTCAGGAAAATTCGTTAAATAATTATGATGGGGCTATCATGGAAATTGACAACCTGTCGTCAACGGTCAATGCTGCGGTGTCTGATGTAAAGGCAACCGTGGTCACTAATTTTCAGGAGTTGATCCAAAACCAGGAACATTTTATCCATACCGCGGCCGAAATCATGCATTCCCAACAGGAAAATACCATTGCCCTGGCAAATCTTCAGGAGATTGTAACCAACAACCTGGAAAATATCGATACCAAAGTGGATAATATCACCGTAACACAGCAGGAAATCTTATTTATCTCCGAAGCGATTCAGGATGGAATAGTAGAAATCGATAGCAGAGTCATTGCCCTTTCCGAATCTTTTGAAGCTATGCGGAAGGAAGAAAAGATTGAAGAAATCCATCAAATTTTCGAGAATTCACCGATCAACAAAAAGATTGAGGCATTGGACAATGAAAACAGTGCCATCAGTATGCTTCTGGGAGAGGAGAAAAGACAAACCGTTCTAGAGAATTTAAGGAAAGTCAAAAAGGAGCAAGATATAATTAAAGCTACCGAGATTATCGGTAAGGCTGGAACAGTGGGCCGGGAGGCACTCAGTGTTTTTTGCCAGAGCCGGGACTGCCACCCTGAAATTGAAAAGAGCATCGACCTGGGTTTGGCACTTACCGATATCGTAGGCAATTTCACTGCTGGAAACTGGGCCAAGGCCAGCTTAACGGCCCTGGGCATATTTAAAGAACCGCAACCAGGTCCCGAATTAAAAATGCTCAACCAAATTAGTAAGCAATTGGAAGGTTTAGAGGCCAATATGAACCAGGGTTTTAAGAATGTGCATGAACACCTGTTTGCCCTTGAGGATAATCTGGGACAACGTCTTGATATCATTGATATAAAATTAGATCAGCTTTCCAGGGAATTGATCCAAACCCGCCAGGATATCTTACAAAGCCTGGGCCGTGTGGATACAAAATTAAACTATATTGTCAACCAAAATGAATGCATCAAGGACCTTATTCTGGAGGTAACCCTGGAGCAAAATCAAGACCTCTGCAGGTCCCCGGCAGAGACTTTTACCAAAAGGATCGCAAACGAAGAAATCTCGGATTATCAGGATCTGGAAAATTTCTTTCGGGGTGGATCCTGTGGAAGTTGTATTGCAGCGCTGTTAAAGGTAAAGGAACAGCCTCTTTCTCCTTTTTTCCGATATGTTGGGTGTAATCCGGAAGGAGAAAATAACAAAGCAGCCCCCAACCGGATATATGATTATGCCTTTAACAAACTCCTGGACGGAACAGGGACGAATAAAAATACGGTCCATTCACTTCTATTTGTTCCGAAAAATTTAAGGTTACTGGATTCATTGAAAAATGCGTTAAAACCTCTTGAAGACAGCATTACATTTGATCTAAAGAAAGAAGACAGCCATTATCGCAATTATGGCGCTGTTTTGGATTATGCCCAATATGTACTTACTCTATTTCCCTTTTTAGAGCTTTATGACGGTGGGAATTTGTTGCGCCCGGAGCAGATCCGTGAAAATCCCGGATTTTCTAAAGAACGTAGCCGGTTTTTGATCAGCAAGCTGGAAGGAACATTGGATCTTATTAATCATACCATTTTCCAGCAATCGCTGATGGCAGGCAACGGGGTATTGACTACCGTTGATCGCATGTTGGAGGAGGGTTCTTCCAGTTTTGATGAAAGTGGCGTTTACACCCTTCAGGATCTATTTTCCTATAATCCCTATTTTAGAAAAAATTATGCCGCTCATCTGCTTGACCAGGTAGTAGGTCTGGAGACAATAAAGGATATGCTTGATCATAACCGGATAAAAAAATCAGGCCAGAGACTAGTCATGAACGGATACAATATCCGGATCTTTGAAGAGGACAATGATTTGTTGTTTACCGTCAGTCTCACCAATTACGAGGAACCGGAACAACATATCACGTTATTCGACGGCTACCTTCCTGTAGCTGACGGCAAGATCGATGAGGAGACCTATCAAAGAAATCTGGAATTTGCTTACCCCTCTTCCATCACCGAACTATCCGAAATGAAAAACCTGGTAATCGATAGGTTGGGAGAAATGCGGATGGTTACCTCGTCAGACCTTGATCAGGAAAACATTGAACTTTCCCGAGCAGAATTAGCTGATTTGATTGTATTATTCAGGCAATGAAATAAGCCTTCAATACCTAAAATAATGACGAAAATGATGTTGATGCCGATAAATTTCTTTTATCTATGCCTATTGGTATTTGGATTGTCCATACCCTGGAATTCAGCCTCCTTCTTTGAGGACGGCATTAAGCTTTTTCCAGAGAAGGTTCCCCAGGAAATTTCGTCCAAAGAAACCAAACTGACCCTGGATCAGGACATGGCAGATTACATTAATACCCAGGCAAAGTTGGATAATGCCGATCAGGTAATCCTCATTGCAGATTCTATCTTAGCTACCCAGAAAGTAACTATTAGGGAAGTAGATTTAATCATGGTTTCCAATTATTTCAGTACCGATGGAAACCAGGTAGAAATCCTTCCCGCCCCAACAAATACAGAACGAAGTGGAATTTCAGGTAAAAATGGCAAGGAGGTTCAAATTATAGCCAAACATATCGGGGAGGCCGAATTTCACCTGCCCGGCATGGACGGAACAGATGGTAGGGATGGCAGCAATGGAAAAAGCGGAAAGAAAAGTGAAGTGAAGAAACATGGAGATGTAAGTAAAGGCACTGCAGGTAAAGACGGGCAGGACGGAGGAAATGGTGGGAAAGGTGGCCAATTGATCCTGCATGCCGGGAATGAGGATTATACGGTACGTTTGACCGCACCAGGGGGGAGTGCTGGGGCAGGAGGTAGAGGAGGTACAGGGGGGACCACCTTCATTTGGGCGTTTACAAAACCACCAAAGAAATCCAAAAATCCAGATCCCGGACGGCCTGACCCCGGAGGGGGTGTTCAGATTCAAAGCCAAAATAACCGGTCAGCCATTAAAGGCACGAAGGAAAAGGATGGGCAAAATGGCAAAAGAGGAAGAAACGGATTGGATGGAGAAAAGGAAATAGAGGTGCTGTCCGATCAACAATTTGCAGGAATGGTCCGCAGATATTATCATTTTGATTGGCAAAATTTAGATCGGACAGGCTGGCAAATTATTTTCAGAAAAAAGTAAGAAATCCTAATAATACCAAGGCAATTCAATATTCCATAAAGGGTTGATAACTGGAACTTTATAAATTTATTGTGTACATTTATTATAGCTTTCAATTCCATAAAGACATATAATTATGACTTTAAGAATAATTTCCATTTCGTTGGTTGTCTTGTTATTCGCCTCAGCCGGTTTGGTAGATAATGGCGCAATAGCACAAGGCAAAGAAGAGGTATCGGTGGATGGAAGCAGTGCCCCTGAATTCAGCCTCCCAGACCTGAAAGGGGAGCAAGTAAGCTCAGATGATTACAAGGGGAAATACGTGGTGATCCATATCGCCACGACCTGGTGCCCTTTTTGTAATGCGGAAGCCCCCCATTTGGAACAACTCAATCAGGATTACGAGGATAAGAACGTCAAAGTACTGATCATTGACGTCAAAGAACCCAAAGATTTAGTGAAAACCAAGTTGAAAGATCGTTTTAACCTCTCTTTTCCGGTGCTATTGGATTCTGACGGGTCTGTGGCGGCAAGTTTTGCTCCTGAAGGTGTGCTTCCCGATTTGGCCCGTGATGAGGTCATGCTGGCATCCAATATTTTGATCGATCCCGATGGAAAAATTCAATTCTTTTCCCTCTTGGACTCCCAAAACTTTGATGCGAAATTGGTGGATTTAAAGGCCAAACTCGATGAATTACTTGCCTCGGAATAACATCCTTATATTTTATTTTTTGATTTTACCTTTTACTGCTTTTGCACAAGTTGAGGAACGCAGGTTTGTGGAATTAAAATCCGAGCCGGAACTAAGGTTGGCACCGGGTGAGCAAAACCAATTGATAGTTTCCTTTCTTATCAAAGAGGGTTACCATATTCAGGCAAACCGGGTTAAAGATGAAAACCTTATTCCTACTAAATTATCCTTTGAATCGGCTGAAGGTTTACGTATTGGGGATCCAGTTTATCCTCAAGCTGATGAATTCAGGATGGAAGGTGTCAAAGAACCTCTGGCTGTATTTGGAGACACCTTGAAAATCCAGCTTCCGGTCAAATTAATAAATACGATGGGGAAGCAGCGGTTCCTTATCAAGGGGCAATTTTATTACCAGCCTTGTGATGCTTCCAAATGTTATTATCCCCGTGAGTTTGATTTTAACCTGAGTATACGGGTGAAGCAATGAGGATAATTTTGCCATAATAGTAGTAAAGGAAATGGTCATCCCCTTCCCTATAAAGATATTCTATCCACCTTATGATATCGATTATTTGTGATACCTTTTGACTATGAACAAGTTATTTTGGTTGCTTCAGTTGATGATCCATTGTACTGCCTATTCGCAAGGAATCCATAAAGGCAGCTTTGTCAAAGGGATCTATGGCAATCCGGAAAGGATCCTTGAGGCAGGCTACGCGTTTGACGAATTGGGGGTGAATGCCGTTTTTGTCAGAAGGTCCTCATTAAATCAGGAATTTTATCAACAAGCCAAAGCCCAAGGATGTAAGGTATTCGTGGAATTCCCTACACTTAATGGCAAGGGCTACATCGAAGGCCATCCTGAAGCCTGGCCCATCAATGAAAAGGGTGAGCAGGCCGCTCCAGCCGATTGGTTTATGGGGGTTTGTCCGACCGACCCCGGTTTCCAGACCTACAGGGCCCAACAGCTCAGGGAAACCCTCGGTAACTATATGGTAGATGGTGTTTTTCTAGATTACCTGCATTGGCATGCCCAATTCGAAACGGAGGAGCCCCTGCTGCCAGAAACCTGTTTTTGTGACCGATGTACCCGATTATTTGAAAAGGCCAGTGGCATTCATATTCCAGCAGAAGAAATAGCAAACAGGGCCCAATGGATTCTGGCCAATCAGGAATCCGCCTGGAGGGACTGGCGAAATGGTATTTTGAATGGGTGGGTGACCGATATGGGTAAAATCCTGAAGGAAAACCAACCCGAAGCACTTTTAGGAGCCTTTTATTGTGCCTGGTTTCCGGAAGACCATGGAGCGGCTTTGTTCAACACCCTGGGCATTGATGTGACTTCTTTGGCCAAACGGGTGGATGTATTGGCTCCCATGCTTTTTCACCGGATGTATGGCCGGCCGGTATCCTGGGCGGGAGATTACCTGGAATGGCTGGACAAGATCATGGATTCGCCAAGGCCACTGGTCTGGCCCATAGTCCAGGCGCACAACAAACCCGGTGTCGTAACTCCCAAGGAATTTGAAAAGGCCCTGCGAGAAGGATCCCGGGCACCTGCCTCCGGTATCATGATGTTTTCCGAACAGTCGCTCTTGGAAAATCCTGCAAAATTAAAGGTGATGCAGGACTATTACCGGAACAAAGGGCGTCAGTAGGAAATGCAATTTAAAAAAAGTAGGGTTAGACCGGTACTTTTTTGCGACCGTTGTACCGATAACTTGATGAGGAAAATCTTAGGAATTTAAAGCTGAGGCAGAAATTAAACAATGATAAAAATACAAATACCAAACAGGGGTTTTTCGTCATTTTCCCTGTACCTTCAACGAAAATTACTTTAAAACACCTAATTTTATTCCACTTTTTTTTATACTTGGAAAATCATTCTAATTATCCGGAGGGCATGAAACGTAGGCCAGTCCAATAAACACTTTTCCCTTGTAATGAATGGAACCGATCACTTTTATAGATGCTGAAATTGATCCTGTAACCCATAAAATATTTGATTTGGGGGCAGTTGATGAAAAAGGTGCCTTATTTCATGATCCTTCCATTAATGCCTTTATTTCATTTATTCAAAATTCCAGATTCATCTGTGGCCATAATATCTTCAAACACGACATTGCCTACTTCAAAAAAGCAGGCTACCTTTCCTGGCTGAAAGAAGATCGGGTAATCGATACCCTTTACTTTTCACCTTTATTATTTCCATCCAGGCCCTATCATGCTTTGCTCAAAGATGATAAGCTGCAGACAGACGAGCTGAACAACCCCTTAAGTGATGCCCTGAAAGCAAAGGACCTTTTTTATTACGAAGTTACTGCTTTCCAAAAACTGGACCCCTTAATTCAGGAACTGTATTTCTTGTTGTTAAAGGATCAAAAATATTTTGCAGCGTTCTTTCACTTCGTTTCCTTCAGCAAGCAAGATAATGATGTTGAAAAAATAATCCGGCAGGTTTGCTATTCAAAAATTTGTGAAAATAGCAGCCTTATAAAGTTAATTTCGGAGTACCCCATCGAATTGGCTTATTGTCTGGCACTGATACAGGCAAAAAACAGATTTTCGATCACGCCCCCATGGGTACTTAAAAATTATCCGGAGGTACATCGAATCATGTTCTTACTCAGAAGTAAACCATGTCTGAGGGGTTGTGCCTACTGCGACCAATCTTTGGATATCCATCGGGGCCTAAAGAGGTATTTTGGATATGATAGCTACCGAAAGTTCGGGGGAGAGCCCTTGCAGGAAAGGGCAGTTCAAGCAGCAATTGACAATAAGTCCATCCTCGCTGTGTTTCCTACCGGTGGGGGAAAATCCATTACTTTTCAGGTTCCTGCATTGATGTCAGGAGAAAGCACCAAGGGCTTGACGGTGGTCATATCACCCCTGCAATCCCTGATGAAAGATCAGGTGGATAATTTGGATAAATCCGGCATAACCGAAGCAGTGACCATCAATGGTCTATTGGATCCTATCGAAAGGGCCAATTCCTTTGAGCGTGTGGAGGATGGTTCTGCCTCACTTCTGTACATTTCTCCGGAATCCCTTCGCTCCAAAACGATCGAACGGCTACTCCTGGGAAGGAACGTGGTGCGCTTTGTCATAGATGAAGCCCACTGCTTTTCTTCCTGGGGCCAGGACTTTCGGGTAGACTATTTGTATATCGGTGATTTTATCAAAAACCTCCAGGACAAAAAATACCTGGAGGATGGTATACCCGTTTCCTGTTTTACGGCTACGGCAAAACGGCAGGTCATTCAGGATATTCGTGATTATTTCCGGGAAAAACTGTCTCTGGACCTCGTTTTGTTTCAATCCCATGCTTCGCGGACCAATCTTCACTACAAGGTATATCCCAGGCAAAGTGAAGAAGAAAAATACCAAACGCTCAGGGATCTAATTGAAGAGAAAAATTGTCCGACCATTGTCTACGTTGCCCGTACCCGAAGGGCTTATTTATTGGCGCAAAGGCTTAGCGAGGATGGCTTTTCTGCCCGTCCCTACCATGGGAGAATGGAAAAAACAGAGAAATCGGCCAATCAGGATGCGTTCATCAGGGGAGAGATTCCCACAATGGTGGCAACCTCTGCCTTCGGGATGGGAGTAGATAAAAAGGATGTGGGCATGGTGATTCATTACGACATTTCTGATTCCCTGGAAAATTATGTGCAAGAAGCCGGTCGGGCGGGGAGAGATGAGCAAATAACAGCTGATTGTTATGTTTTATTTGATGAGGATGATTTGAGCAAACATTTCATTCTGCTCAATCAAACAAAACTTAGCCTGAAGGAAATACAGCAAATATGGAAAGCCATCAAGGACATCACCCGGTTCCGTTCCGTTGCCTCCCAATCTGCACTGGAAATTGCCAGGAAGGCTGGCTGGGATGATAACATTCGCGAATTGGAAACCAGGGTTACCACTGCCATAGCAGCCCTGGAAGATGCCGGCTATCTCAAAAGGGGCCAAAATATGCCCCGGATATTTGCCAATAGCATCCTTTCCAAAAATGCCAACGAGGCCATTGAAAAGATCAATGCTTCAGACAGATTCCGGGAAAAGGAAAAGGAGGGAGGGATACGCATCATCAAAAAGTTGTTTTCCAGTAAAAGCAGAAAAGAAAGCCAGGACGAAGTAGGTGAATCGAGAGTTGATTATATTTCCGAACATTTGGGCATTGTAAAGGAGGAAGTAATCAATATCATCAACCTGCTTCGGGAAGAAAACATTCTGGCCGATGCTAAGGATCTTCAGGCTTTCATCAAAAAAGGGGAGAATAAAAACCGTTCTCTGGACATTTTGGAATCTTTCGGAAAGCTGGAGAATTTCTTGTTGGATGAATTGGAGGAAACCGAAAAAACCTTTCACCTGAAGGCATTGAATGAAGGTGCTGAAGCAGCGGAAATCAAAGATGTTTCTCTTCAGAAAATAAAAACAATTCTGAATTTCTGGGTGATCAAGCACTGGATAAAAAAGAAGCAACACTATACTTCCAAAAATCACCTTGCCCTCATTTGCATACAGTCGGTAGAAGTTCTAAAAGATAAATTGAAGCAGCGGCATGAGCTCAGCAGGTTCATTATTGATTACCTGTTTGACAAAAGCAATCTGGCTGTGGAAAAAGGCCCAAAAGAAGGGCAGGAGACATTGGTGGAGTTTTCTGTACAGGAATTGAAAAGGCAATTTGAAACTGCCCCGAGTCTTTTTCATAAAGAGGTTTCCAGTTTAGAGGTGGAAGATGCCCTGTTTTATCTTTCCAGAATTGAGGCCATAAAAATTGAGGGGGGCTTTTTGGTGATTTACAACCGGCTGAATATCGAACGACTGGAGCAGGACAATAAAAGACGTTACAAAATCGAAGATTATCAAAAACTGCAAAATTTTTACCAAAGCAAAATAGAGCAAATCCACATTGTAGGCGAGTATGCCAAAAAAATGATAGTGGATTACAAAGATGCACTGCAGTTTGTTGAAGATTATTTTCAACTGAATTACCCCATCTTTTTGCAGAAGTATTTCAAGGGAAGCAGGCAGAAGGAGATCAAAAAAAACATCACTCCAGCCAAATTCCGGCAACTTTTTGGACAGCTTTCCCCTTCCCAACTGAGCATCATAAATGACAATAAAAACCAATATATTGCGGTAACCGCAGGCCCCGGAAGCGGCAAAACCAGGGTATTGGTGCACAAACTGGCCTCCCTGGTACTCATGGAAGACATAAAGTACGATCAGCTGTTGATGTTGACTTTTTCAAGAGCAGCAGCCACAGAGTTTAAGCAAAGACTTTTTGACCTGCTCGGAAATGCAGCCAATTATATCGCCATCAAAACCTTCCATTCCTTTTGCTTTGACCTTTTGGGAAAGGTGGGAAACCTGGAAAAATCCGACCAGATCCTCCCATTGACGGTTAATAAAATTAAAAAAGGAGAGGTGGAGCCCAGTGGGATAAGTAAAGCCGTTTTGGTGATTGATGAAGCTCAGGACATGGATAAGGATGAATTTGCCTTGATTCAGGCCCTGATGGAAGAAAATGAAGAAATGAGGGTGATCGCTGTGGGAGACGATGACCAAAACATCTACGAATTCCGGGGCTCAAGCGGAAAATATCTTGAAAATTTTATCAAGTCCAAAATGGCTGCTCAATATGAATTGATTGAAAACTACCGGAGCAAACCCAATCTGGTGGCATTCACCAATGCATTCGTCAAAAAAATACAAGTCCGGTTGAAGCAGACACCAATTATAGCGACGCAATCTGATCCCGGGAAAATTCAACTGGTTAAATACCAAAGCGATCAACTGGTACTTCCTTTGGCAAATGCCCTTCAGGAAATGGGATTGTCTGGAAGCACTTGCGTCTTGACAAGGACCAATGAGGAAGCCCTTCAAATAGCGGGCTCACTGACCAACAACGGAATTCCATGCAGGCTTATTCAGAGCAATGAAGGCTTTGATTTATACCAGCTTTTTGAAATCAGGCATTTCTTTGACCTGTTGGATTTAAGGGATGACACTTTTCTTATCGATGATCAGACATGGGGCGAGGCCAAAAGGACTTGGGATAAAAAATTCAGCTCAAGTGCTAAGTTTTCTATCATAAAGCAACTGTTCCATGATTTTGAAAGAAGCCATCCGGTAAAAAAATACTTATCCGATCTGTTGGTTTTCATCCGGGAATCCAGATTAGAGGATTTCTACAAGGAGTATGGGGATGTAATTTTTGTTTCCACCATTCACAAAGCGAAAGGAAAAGAGTTTGACCATGTATTTTTGATGCTGTCAAATTTCAATCCCCGGACAGACGCCATGAAGCGGCTGCTGTATGTGGCCATGACCCGTGCGAAAAATTTTCTTGGGGTACTCCTGAACGCGGACTTTCTGGACGACATTCATGTAGAAAGATTGGAAAAAATCAATGATCCCAGTATTTATGGCCCACCAAAAAAATTGTCCATGCAATTGTCATTCAAAGATGTTTGGCTGGATTATTACCTAAAGCGACAAAATTTGCTGGTAAAGCTGCAGAGTGGTGACCCGCTCCGGGTAAATGGGAATCAATGTTTGAATTCGGCAGGGAAACCCGTATTGACCTTTTCCAAATTGTTTGTTGCCCAATTGGAAAACCTGGCCAAAATGGGTTACCTACTGGATTCCGGAAAGGTAAATCACCTGGTCTACTGGAAAAAGGAAGGCTTGGAAAATGAAGCCCTGATTATTTTACCTGAATTGATTTTGATAAAAGCAAATTAATATTAATATGGTGTTTTGAACCAAATCTGATGCGATATGCCAATTTTCATGGATCGTCATGACATACCGGGAGTTTCAGCAGAAGATGTGGCAGAAGCCCATCAAAAAGACTTGTTGATACAGGAAAAGTATGATTGCAGGGCATTGACTTATTGGTTTGATGAAGAAAAGGGCATGGCCTTTTGTTTAATTGAGGCTCCGAATAAACAGGCGGTGCAAAATCTCCATGATCGTGCCCATGGGTTAATTCCCAATCAGGTAATAGAAGTTGAACCAGATTTGGTAGCATCATTTTTGGGTAGAATAGAGGATCCCGTTAAAAAGGGGTTATCCAGATCCGGTATCATCAATGATCCTGCATTCAGGTGCGTAATGGTCATATTTATAGATGGATCAGCGATTTTTGAGTTTGGTCATCACATAGTTAACATCAAAACAAAAATCCGAAACGAGTTTAAACGGCACATGGGTCTGGAGGTAATTCCGGAGGGTGACGGCTTTTTGGCCTCTTTTGAATCCATAGATGATGCTGTGCGCTGCGGATTATTTTTCCAGGACTACTTTGATTCATCCAAAATTTCCATCAAAAATCCATTGCAAATAGGTTTGGCAGCTGGAATGCCAGTATCAAGTGATAAGAAATTTTTTGGGCCTACCATAAAATTGGCAAAAAGATTAGGGATGATGGCCAAACCTGGTCAAGTCATTTCTTCTGCAATTGTAGGTGAGCGGTTTGCCGGTAAGGCTGTCGACTTTAACAGCCGGCCTGAAGGCAATATTGTAACGCTAAACCCTGAGCAGGAGGAATTTTTTAATCTGTTCATGGAAATCCTTGAGGAGGATGGCTGTGACGCCGAATTTGGTATCAATGCTTTTGCCAAAAAGGCAGGAATGAGTAAGTCCAAGCTATACCGAAAAATTACAGGCCTTACCGGTTATTCGCCCAATGATTTCATCAAAGAATACCGATTGAAAATGGCTGTAAGGTTCATCAAAAAACAAGATAGTAATATTTCTGAAATTGCTTATGCATCCGGTTTTAGCAGTCTTTCCTATTTTTCAAGGTGCTTCCAGGACAGGTTTGGAATTCTTCCTTCCATTTACGCCAATGCCATTGCCTGAAGCCAACGAAAGATGAATCAGGATTGAAAATTTTTGAATGAAATGTTTTAAATCCCTTACTGCTATCCCTTTACATTTGATTCAAAATGAAATTTATAACAAAACCCAATGTAATCATGGATACAGTAGCACAGAAAACATTGTATGAAAGGCTGGGAGGAAAAAAAGGAATTACCTCACTGGTGAATGATATTGTAGAAGCCCATATGCAAAATCCGGTCATTAAGGTAAGGTTCCTTCCCTACAAGGAAGACCCGGAAAACCTGGAAAAAATCAAAGGTCACCTGGTAGACTTTTTCTCTGCTGGAAGTGGGGGAAATGTTGCCTACAATGGCCGGGATATGGAAACTACCCACAAAGGAATGAATATCAGTGAGGAAGAGTATATGGCAGCAACAGATGATATTATGAACACGTTGGAGAAGCATGGTATTGATGAAGAATCCCAAAAGGATGTGCTAGCAATTGCCTATTCCCTGAAAGATCAGATTATGAGGCTTTGATTTGCTTATAATCCTGGAAAAATCAAAAAGCGAGATTAGCTATGGCTTTGGTTAACAGTAATTTTCAACCAAAGCCATTTTTTTTTGGGAAGATCTTTTTTTACCTTTAATGGCGGATTATATTAATTTGATCATTAATAAAGGCTAATTATTGTTTAAAACAACGATTGGGTTTTACAATTTCCAGACCAAACAAAAGACACTATCTTTTGTTGAAGGTTGATAACAAGAGCATCAATAAAAATCAAGAAAAAACAATTTGAAAATACTATTAACAGGTGCAACCGGTTACATTGCCCAACGTTTACTGCCCGTGTTGCTACAGGAGGGCCATCAGGTAATTTGTTGTGTCCGGGACGCAAACAGGTTTAATGCCACCCAATTTCCTACTGCCAATCTATCTGTGGTGGAGGTTGATTTTTTAGCCGAAAAAACCCTTCAAAATATCCCCGATGACATCGATCTGGCTTATTACCTTATCCATTCCATGTCTGCTCAAAATGGGAAATTTGAAGAAATGGAGGCCACTTGTGCCATCAACTTTAAAAAACGGGTTCAGGAGACCAAAGCGGAACAGGTCATTTACCTGAGTGGTATTGTGAATGATGAGGAGTTGTCCAAACATTTATCTTCCCGGAAAAACGTTGAAGAGATTTTATCGGATGCCAGTTTTGCGCTTACCACTTTAAAAGCAGGGATTATTGTAGGGTCCGGCAGTGCTTCTTTTGAAATCATCCGGGACCTGGTGGAGAAATTGCCGGTAATGATTGCTCCCCAATGGCTGAAAACAAAATGCCAACCCATTGCCATAAGGAATGTCGTAGAATTTTTAAAAGGGGTTATCCATAGAAAAGAAACCTACAACCAGAGTTTTGATATTGGGGGACCGGACATCCTCAATTACAAAGAGATGTTGTTGCGTTTTGCGAAAATCCGGGGCTTGAAGCGAAGGATTGGGATTGTGCCTGTCATGACCCCGAAAATTTCATCCTACTGGTTGTATTTTGTTACCTCTACCTCATTTGCCCTGGCTCAGAATCTGGTCAATAGCATGAAGATCGAGGTGATTTGTAGCCCTAATGACCTGGACAAAACCCTGGGTATACAACTCATTGGCTATGATGATGCCATCAGGCTGGCCTTCGATAAAATAGAACAAAATCAGGTCCTTTCCAGCTGGAAGGATGCCCAAACCTCTAATCTGCTGCATAAAGGCCTGACCCAGTACATGGAGGTACCGGTAAACGGTTGCTATGTGGAAGTCCGCAGACTGTCCATTGAAAATGAAGAGCAGGTCTTAAAAAATATTTGGAAAATCGGTGGCAAGCAGGGATGGTATTATGGCAATTGGCTTTGGGAAATCAGGGGCTTTCTGGACCAATTGGCCGGTGGTGTGGGCATGCGAAGGGGCAGAAAGAGCGATACCGAAATAGCGGCCGGTGAGGCCCTGGATTTCTGGCGGGTGCTTATTGCCAGCAAAGAACAAAAAAGACTGCTGCTTTATGCAGAAATGAAACTGCCTGGGGAAGCCTGGCTGGAATTTAAAATTGTGAAAGACGAGTTGGTTCAGACAGCTACATTTAGGCCTTTGGGTTTACTGGGGAGGCTTTATTGGTATTCCGTATTCCCATTTCATGGGTTTATCTTTGGGGGAATGATCAGAAATATCATCAAATACAGCCCCTAAGCTAAAGGCCTATTGATAATTTCGATTATCTGAATAGGAATAGACTTTTAAATTTTGGCTTCTTTTCGGTTCCAATACACCTGCATCTAGCTTTTAGTATTCAATTTTTCTTTCGAAAAAAGAATGATTCTCCCGTTTTAAGGGGTAAATTCAAAAGGTAATAAATTTCTGACAATCAGACCTTATGAAAAAAACAGCCTTGATCACCGGTGCATCGGATGGCATTGGTTTGGAACTCGCAAAAATTCATGCTTCCAAAGGAGATGACCTGGTCCTGGTGGCAAGAACCATATCGAAATTAAATGAACTTAAGTCCGAGCTGGAAAGTGGGTTCGGCATGAAGGTCTATACCATCCAAAAAGACCTGTCAGTCCCCAATGCTGCCAGGGAAGTGTACGATGAAGTGGCAAAAAAGAACATATCTATTCAGTACCTGATCAATAATGCCGGGTTTGGTGATTTTGGATTTTTTCACGAAAGTGACTGGGAGAAGCAAGCACAGATGATAAACCTGAATATCATGGCCTTGACCCAATTCACCAAGCTTTACCTTGTGGATATGATTCGGCAGGGAGGAGGTAAGATCATGAATGTGGCTTCCACAGCTGCTTTCCAGCCAGGTCCGCTGATGGCCGTTTATTTTGCCACGAAGGCTTATGTGCTCCATTTTTCTGAAGCCATCAATAACGAAGTGAAAGAGAAAGGCATCACGGTAACTACTCTTTGCCCCGGTCCTACAGAGAGCGGATTTAAAGCAGGGGCAGAAATGGAAGAGAGCCGTCTAATGAAAGGGAAGAAACTACCATCCTCCAAGGAAGTCGCTCATTTTGGGTACCACAAAATGATGCAGGGTAAAGCAGTGGCCATTCATGGTTTGAAGAATTTCATTTTATCGAATTCGGTACGATTTGCACCCCGATCCCTTTCCGTTAAAATCGCCAGATCAGTGATCAAAGAAAGTTAGTTGAAATGGGTTTAGTTTTCATTTTTTAGGGATTTAATCCGGGTTCAAAAAGAACTGTTGAATAGAGTTAAATAATTCTATGGCTAATGAAAGATTGTGGGCTATTTTTCATCCATTTTTTTTGAAAAAACGTTCATCCCTTCGATTTGACAATTATATTTTCAAAAGAAAAAAGGTTGTAAGAGAAACCAAAAAGTAGCGAAAAATAAGCATGAAAACAAAAACCCCCTTGAAAAAGGGCTCAACAGAAAGGACCGGAAAAACCATGGGTCCCGTAAAAAATCTGGAGTATCACTTGCACCCCGAATGGTGGAAGCGGATTTTTAATGCCACCTACTTGAAAACAGATGCGGATGTGGTGGAAGATGAAAACATCACCAAATCCGAGATCGACCTTTTCCATGAATTGCTGGACATCAAAGAAGGCAATAGTCTCCTGGACCTGGCCTGTGGGCAAGGCAGGCACCTGCTGGAACTTACCAATCGGGGCTCCTACCAACTCTTTGGATTGGACCGCTCCAGGTACCTGACCCAAAGGGCCAAGACCATCGCCAGAAGAAAGGGGGTTTCCATAAATTTTAAAGAAGGAGATGCCCGAAAACTACCCTATGCCAACGACTCCTTCGATTATGTTACCATACTGGGAAATAGTTTTGGTTATTTTGAAACATCCGAAGATGATTTGAAAATCCTAAAAGAAGTGTTCAGGGTATTGAAGCCAGGAGGTCGCCTGTTAATGGATGTAGCAGATGGCTCTTTTCTGAGAGATAACTTTACCCCCAGAAGTTGGGAATGGATTGACAAAAAGCATTTTGTCTGCCGGGAGCGTTCTTTGGCCACCGACAACGAAAGACTCATTTCCAGAGAGGTGGTCACCAACACGGAAAAAGGCGTAATTGTAGATCAGTTTTACGCTGAAAGACTTTATACCAGGGAGATTCTGGCGGACCTGACTGGGAAAGTCGGGTTTAAAGACCTCGCTTTCCATGGAAACCTGGAAGTAGAGTCCCTTCGCAACCAGGACCTGGGCATGATGGCCAATCGTTTTATCCTTACCACCACGGCAAAAAAGGAATGGTCTCCAAAAAAGAAGAAAAAGGACATTAAAAACGTAGTTGTCGTAATGGGTGACCCCGGTTTAAATGATGTGATCAAGCCTGATGCAAAATTTGATAGTGATGATTTTGAAACCATAGAGAAACTCAAAATCGGCTTGAGTAAAATGGACAATTACAAATTCAGCTACTTGAACAACCACCAGAGCCTGGTTGCTGATTTGCAAAAACATAAGGATAGAATCGATCTGGTTTTCAACCTCTGCGACGAAGGATTTGGCAATGATGCCAGAAAGGAGCTCCATATTCCTGCATTGCTGGAAATGATGAATTTGCCGTATACCGGATCCAATCCACAAACGCTGGCCTATTGTTATGATAAATCCCTGATCCGCGGCATTGCCACAGAAATCGGCGTACCGGTGGCCAACGCCTTTGTCATCACGGCAGAGGACAACCTCTTTGAGCTGAATATTCCTTTTCCAGTAATCGCCAAGCCCAATTTCGGCGATTCCAGTTTCGGTATTACTCAGAAAAATGTGGCCAATTCAATAGAGGAATTGGCCGATGCTATTCTCCGGATCCGGGAGCAATTCGGTTATGATAAACCGATATTGGTAGAGGAATTTCTTACCGGTGCAGAAGTTTCAGTTGGCATTATTGGCAATCCGGATAATTACACCATCCTCCCCATTATCGAGGAAGACTACTCTGAATTGCCCGAAGGCTTACCGAAAATATGCGGTTATGAAGCCAAATGGCTGACAGACTCTCCTTACATGCAAACGCTGAGGTCCATCCGGGCCTCCTTGCCGCTGGCATTGGAACAGGAGTTGATCAATCACAGTTTGAAATTGTTTCAACGCCTGGATTGTAAAGACTACTGCCGTTTCGATTGGCGGCTCAACAGTTTAAATGAACCCAAAATGCTGGAAGTAAATCCCAATCCCGGCTGGTGCTGGGACGGACACCTGGCCAAAATGAGTAGCATTGGTGGTATGGATTACACCCAGATGCTGGAAGCCATATTGAATGCGGCCGATACCCGTTACCATCCAATAAATGAGCCGCAGCTGCCCTAATGATTAAGGTTGCAGGTTTTTGTGGAGGAAGTTAACGGTCGCCTCATTCACCTGGACCATGTTCGAAAACTTCATCCAATGGTGCGTATCTCCCGGGATGACCAGATAATCATAGGCTTTTCCCAGTTCATCAAACCTGCGGACCAGGTCTGCGCTGTGGTAAAAACCCACGTTTCGGTCATCGTCCGAATGAATAAACAAAACTGGGGAAGTCCATTGATCCAAATCGGCAATTGGGGATGATTCCCAGGCGATTTGTTTGGCCTCTGCGTAGTCCGGTGCCACTTCAACGCCCTCTGGCAGCTCATACCTGTGATCCATGTCGTGCACGCCGCTGATGTCTACGCCCACCTTGAATAAACCGGAATCCCTGGCCAAAGCCATGGCGGTGAGGTAACCCCCATAAGAACCCCCATAGATGCCGATTCGCTCCGGGTCTACCTGCTCCAGACCGGCCAGGTACTCTCCGGCTGCTTTGATGTCCTGGTACTCGGCAGCGCCCTGGTAATAGGTGCCGGAGGGGCGGTGGAACTCATAGCCATAGCCAATACCCAGTCGGTAATTTACCGACAATACCACAAATCCCATTTCTGCCAGTTTTTGGTTGATGGCATAGGTATTGGAATAATAATCCATATAGCTCCAACCCAGCAACATCTGTCGTTGGGGTCCCCCGTGAACGAAGACCACGGCTGGTTTTGCTGCCGTATTTTCTACCGGTTCAAACAGCTGACCATAGACGGTGGTGCCATCAGCCGCAGGGAATTGCACATGCTTTGGGCTGATCAGCTCAGCCCCTGGGAAATCATCGGGAATCATTTCTTCTCCCAGCAAGCTGATCTCCCCATCTCTAAGGATTGCCGGTAGCAGGGGGCGCTTTGGCGTAGCGGAGAGGAAGGCGATTTCATCATTCAGCCCTGTAAAAACAGGATAAGCCTCAATGCCCTCTCCTGCGGTTTTCCAGTCAAAAGTGCCTGTCGTCAAATCAACCGTAGCCAAATGCCTTCTGTCCAGATCATCCTGCAAATTTCCCCCATTGGCAGCAAAAACCAGGCTTTGTCCATCCGGGTGTAAGCTGAGTTGCTCCACCATAAATTCCCCTGGAGTAAGCAAAGTGGAGGTGTTGGTTTGAAGGTCCCGGGAATAAAGGTGCGGCCAACCGTCCTCATAGGACAGGTACACCAATTGCTCCTGGTTTGGCCAATGCAGGTTGAATCCTCCCTGGGTGGAAGGTGCCGATCCCCGGAGGGTTTCCGGGGCTTTCCATTGCTTTTCTGCTTTTCCTGTTTGAACATCTCCTATCCAAATTTCCCAGGGCACATGCCTTTTTTCCAATAAAGGCAACGCAGCTCCCGAACCGCCCAAGGTCCGTACAAATGCAATGGATGTTCCATCCGGTGACCACCTTGGAGATTGGTCTTTTTGAAAAGAAGGTGCCAGCCATGTTATTGGTTTCTTGGGATCACTATAAATACCGATCAGGGCATGTGTTCCTCTGTTGGCGACGAAGGCTAATTGTCGCCCATCCGGTGAAAAGCTGAGTTCTCCCAGCGAACCCCTGTTTTGAACAATCGCCTTTGGTGCAGTATCCTCATCCAGGTCCTTGGCCCAAATTTCACCGTTTTTGATAAAGGCCAATTGATGGCCCGCTCCCCAGACAGGATAGTCCCCAGAAGTTAATATTTCAGTTTTTCCCGAGGCCAGTTCAATGGTCCATATTTCTACGCTGGTCATTTGGGGCAGATTTTGGGTATTCACGGGTTTGGAGGCATTGCCACCGCCATGGTCCCCGCCACGGACAAATACCAGGTACTGACCATCCCGGCTGAATTGGAGGCTGCTGATTTCCTGACCATCGTCTTCCAGAAAATCGGTTATGCGCCTGGGCTGATATTCAGGTGGCGCTGCAACATACACGTTTCGTTTACCCTGCTCATTCATGGCCCAGGCGATGCTGGATTGGGTAGCGTTGGCCGTAAGACCTGAGGGAAAGGAGAATTTGGAGACCTCCAGGGTACTGAATTCCTGTGCCATTCCTGGATATAAGGGCAGTAAAATGCCAATCAGGACGGCTATCGAAAGAAACATTTTAAGTCTGAGCATGGCAGGGAGTCTTAATAATTGGAATGGATGAAATACAGTATTTTTTGCAGTTCCTCTTTTTGTACATTGGAGCTGCCGGTATAATTGTTAAAAAAAGTACTGAAGATTAGCGTTTTACCGCTTTTGGTAATCAGGTAGCCGCTGAGTGCGGAACTCATGCTTAAGGTGCCGGTCTTGGCATAAATAAAGGCCGGCTCTCCCGGATCGGCCGGATACCAATTCCGTATGGTGCCGGATTCCCCACCTGCCGGGAAGTAAGCCTTGATTTTTTCCATGGGCACCTCTTTCAGGACTTTATCCAGCAGTTTTATTACGGATCGGGGGGTAAACATGTTTTGCGGGGAAAGGCCCGATCCATCTACCCACTGTGGCTCGTCCGGAAGGTCCTGCAGCAGGCTGTCTTTGGCATAATCGATTGCACCAGCCATGTCGATGGAATCAAAAAGGGCATCCGAAACCATTACCATCAGCTGTTCCGCCAGGAAGTTATCACTGATTTTCATCATCTGGGCATAGATGGAATCTGCTTTGGCCGTAGGTAGTTTTTGGGGTTTCAGGCCGGTAATGGCCTGTTCATGGATCAGGGTAATTTTGCGACCCACGGCTTCCTGCAGCAGGTTTTTGGCCAGGTGGGGAGAGGTAATAAAGGGCTTGTCCGTTTCAAAGGTCAAATCAGGCGCTTCCGGATTCAGGGCATAGAAATAAATGTTTTGCCCTATATCCCGTTGAATGGCATAGTTTTCAGGAACGGTTTCGGTTTGCCGTGAAAGGGGTAAAAAAGGAGAATTGGGATAGGCTTTGGCGAGCGGATCCCCTGCTTGTTTGGAGTAACGCAGCACATTGCCATAAACAGGCAAACTGGAGCGCTCAGCAGCAAAATAATAGGGGTACCAGTTCCAGGTCCATCCTCGCCCATACGGGGAAATCTGATCAAAGTTATCCACCATAAACAAGTCTTCCGGCCTTTTTTGCAAAAAATGAATGACGGTACTGTCCTGTAGGTCCGGATGGAGCAGGGAAGGGTCGCCGGTTCCCCAGAATAGCAGGGAGTCTCCTTTTTCCATGTAGTTTAGCCCGTTGACCCGGTCGTCTCCCAGGACCTTGTAGCTGGTATAAAAGGTAAAGATCTTCGTATTGGAGGCCGGGATGAAGTACTTTTTCTCATTCAGGTTGACCAACGTTTTTTCCTTTACGGGATCATAGAGCATAAAGCCCATGTGCCCCTTTTCAAAGACTTCAGAGTCGTAGACGGATTTTTTTATTTTTTGTACCGTACAGGAACAGAACAGGAGGAGTAATAGCCAGTAGGTTTGCTTCATGGTTTAAATTTAAGCTTGGTTGAGTGATAAAAAAGGGAATGGTTAAGAAATGTAGTTGTTTTTAATTCTAGTTTAAAAAAAACCACTTTTATTTTTATGGGTTTGGCTTTCCTAAGGTACTATGAAAAATTCTTTATGGCCATTTATTTTGGCAACAAAGACTAGTCTTAAGAACGCTTCCCCAATCTTATCCCAAACCGGTGAAAAAACAGCTGTATCATTGATTTTTTTAAATCAAGCGAAATATTGGCTGTTTATCTTATACAAAAAAAAGAAATGAATCCTCAGGTTTTTCACGCGATAATCTTACTTGTAGGGGCTTATTATAACACATTGTCATTGTTTTAAATCGTGGAAAATGATTATTTTTCTGAAAGTAATGCCAAACTACATGAAGACAATTGGATGCCTGATAATATTGCTTTCCCTGATACAGCCTGATGCTGTTTTTGGACAGGGAAATGACCGGGAATGGCCAGCCTATGGAGGGGATCCGGGAGGCATGCGGCATGCAGCCCTTTCCCGGATAACCCCAGAAAATGTCAAGCAGCTGAAGGTGGCCTGGACCTACCGTACCGGTGAACTGGAATACTACCGAAACAATGATGCAGCAGAAAAAGCCGCGTTTGAAGCCACTCCTCTAATGGTGGAGGGGGTTTTGTATCTCAGTACCCCCAGTAATAGGGTCATTGCGCTGGATGCTGCAACCGGTGTCGAAAAGTGGACATTCGACCCGGAAGTGAACCTGAAAGACGATTATTCAGAAATCACTTCCAGGGGGGTATCCACCTGGCCGGGACCGGATGTAGCAAGGAAAGATTTGGAACGGAGAATCTACCTGGCCACCATCGATGGCCGATTGATTGCCTTATCGGCGGCAACCGGCAAGCCCATTTCTGATTTCGGCAAAAATTGCTCCATTGACCTGCGAAAGGGTATCGGCCCCATCAGCGTAACCTCACCTCCTGCAATCATTGGTAACACCCTTATTACCGGCTCTTCCATGGGAGATAACCAACGGCTGGATTATGAACGAGGAGTGGTGAGGGCTTATGATGTAATGAGCGGAAAGTTGAAATGGAGTTGGGACCCCATACCCAGAACGGCAGGAGATCCGGCAAAAGCGACCTGGATCGGAAAAAAGACAGCCCAGACCGGAGCCGCCAACGCCTGGTCCATTCTTTCGGTTGATCCGGCAAGGGACCTGGTGTTTATCCCTACCACGAGTCCCAGTCCGGATTATTACGGGGGAGAACGCATTGGTAAGAATGAATACGCCAGCTCAATCGTAGCCCTCCGTGCCAGTACGGGTGAGCTGGTCTGGCATTTCCAGACCGTTCACCACGATCTCTGGGATTACGACAACGCTGCCCAACCGGCTTTGATATCGGTAAAGCGGGATGGTGTGGAGGTTCCTGCAGTGGCGGTCGGTACCAAGATGGGACATATTTTCCTTTTGCACCGGGAGACCGGAAAGCCCTTATTTCCGGTCGAAGAACGGCCCGTTCCGCTGAGCCAGGTGCCCGGAGAGCAGGCCTATCCTACCCAGCCCTTTCCGGTTATGCCCGGTCCGGTAGGCCCACAGCGCATCGGTACAGCGGATGCCTGGGGATTAACGGAAGCCGATAGGGAAATTGCAGAAAGGCGAATCGCATCCTTAAGGAATGAAGGACCATTTACGCCTCCGAGCCTTCAGGGTACGATGGTGGCCCCCTCCAATGCCGGTGGAGTGCATTGGGGAGGGGTCTCCTACGATCCGGCCCGAAATCTGCTGATCACCAACATCAACCGCCTGGTAGCTGTTGTCCGCCTGATCCCCCGTGAAGACCTGCAAGAGGAGGAAAGTAAAAACGAGGCCCTGTTGCGGGCAGAAACAGGACTTCAGGAGGGCACGCCCTATGTGCTGAAACGAGATTATCTGTTTACAAGAAATGAGCAAGGATTGAAAATGCAGACAAAACCGCCCTGGGGAACCTTGCTGGCCATTGACATGAATTCGGGTGAACTCAAATGGGAAGTGCCCCTGGGTTTTATGTACGACCCTCAAACCTATCCGGAGGCACTGAATTGGGGTTCTATTAACTTCGGAGGTGCCTTGACCACAGCTGGCGGACTTACTTTTGTAGCCGCCTCACTGGATGGTTTTTTCAGGGCCTTTGATACAGAAACCGGTGAGTTGCTATGGCAAAGCCAGCTTCCCGCCGGTGGCCAATCAACGCCCATGTCCTATCAGCTGGCTGGAAAACAATATGTGGTGATTTCAGCCGGAGGGCATGGCAAGCTGGGTACTCCGCTGGGGGATTATGTAGTGGCGTATGCCTTGGAGTAAGTGATGCTGAATGTAGGTGCAATCTCACCTGGTAGTAATGAAGGAGAGGAAACCGCCGATAGCACAGGTCAACACAGATCAATCAATGATAATGGGCCGAAAAACCTGTAAAATCCATGTAAATCGTTGGCGATAAGCAGTAACACCACGATATGGGCCAATAAGGTAAGGCTAGTAACCCAAAATCGGTTTTACCATTGAGATTAGCCCGGCCATTGTAAAGGGCCTTTTTGGTCCGTATTTTCTGTTTACAATTTCGAAAATAGTTGGGCGAAGTTACAAGGTTCGTCCATCGAGAGCTGTATCATTGATTTTTTTAGTCAAGCGAAATATGGGCTGTCTATCTTATCCCAAAAAAGAATCCCTTAAGGCTCAGAAAAACCTTGTCGAGATTTTTAGAATAAAGACTATTTTTAAAGATCCATTATTTCGAAATCCCGATTTTACATAAAATTAGACTGAATAAACTGTATTTTTTTTATTTAAAACAAAGAATGAATTAAAATACTGGCTACCTATTATATTTTAACTAAAAAAGATTTTATATTAAAACTTTAATTGACATTAATCTTAGTTTTGATGTTTATGAGGAGGTTTGTTTTCTACTTTACAATAAGCTTCTTGTTTTCGGGCTGTATCACCGATTATGAGCTGAAGTATCTAGATAATCGTGAGAAAGCATACAGCATTAGTAGCCTGATTAGGCCGGAGGAACCAGCCGAGCTGTATTTGACCAGGGTTGGAGATGTAGGTGATCTGTCTCCAATTACCGATCCGGAAGCTTTCAAAGTATGGATTGCCTGGAATTCAAATGGAGAAAGAAATTCCGATACCCTTGCTTATTCCGATGGACGCTTTATCGGTAGTCATTTGCTTCAACATTCCTTGGAATATTCCTTATCCGTAAAAACCCCGGATGAAAAAATAATTAGTGCCAAAACTGTTATACCCCCGCCAGTGGCCCCATTTGGTGTTCACCTACAATTTCCAGCCGGATTCATTCAATTAGAAAACGTAACCGGGCCCTTTAGCCGGTTTAAGCTGACGTTACCGAATGTTTCATCGGGGATAACCTATTACGAATCCATGGTCATAGAAGTCCGGGAAAATAATGGCATAAATACCTATAGAATTATAAAGAGTCTGAACGGTGATACAGAGGTGCTTTCTGAAAACCTACCATCCAACTACCTTCCTTATTTTCTATTTCAATCTGGTTCAAAAGAGGAGGAGCTTGTGCTCAATTTTGATGCTATTCAGGGCAATGCCTTATTAAGTGATTTCCTGTTTCGCCTCACATCGGTCTCTGAGGATTACTTTTTATATAAAAAATCCTTATATCGCCATTTAGATGCGCTGGAGTTCAGCAGTGAAATGGAGGCATCATCCCTTTTTTTCCCAGACATATTCAAACAAATTCAAACGGTTCATTCTAATATTGAAGGCGGAGTTGGAATCTTTGCGGGTTACAACCCAACGGATTATCCAGTAACCTGTAACCTATCGGACTATGCTTGCATTTAAAAAATGTGGGCTATTTGTGGCCTTTCTTCTTCTGACTTTAGTGTGCCTTGCCCAGGATTCTGTGGTGGAAGGTAGGGTATTAGATTCGGAAAGTGGAGAGGCTTTGATAGGTGCTACCATATATGCTTCAAATTCAAATACCGGAACGTACAGCAACGACTTCGGATACTTTAAATTGCGTCGAACACAACAGCAAGAAATGGTCATTCGGGTGAGTTTTGTAGGCTATGAGTCGAAAGAACTAAAATGGGATGATATAGATAATGGGGATGTCGTGATAGTAAATTTAGAACCTTTGAAGCTCGATGAGTTTGTGGTTCAATCTGAACTGTTAATAGCAACGAAGTCAGGGACCGAAATTACGATCAATCACCCTTCAGAGCTTTTTCTGCCAACACTAAAACCGGAGATTGATATCATCAATGTAATTCAGCAGCAACCTGGTGTACAACGTACCCTGGAGGGATCAACCGGATACTCAGTGCGTGGTGGTAATCCCGATCAAAACCTGGTGGTTATGGACGGGATTCCTGTCTATAATTCCGGGCATTTCGGTGGATTTGTATCGATTTTTGATCCATTTACCGTTAGTAAAATGACCTTTTACAAGGGAGGTTTCCCTGCAAAGTTTGGAGGAAGGGCTTCCTCAGTACTTGATGTTCACCTTAAGCAGGGCAACCTCAATTCTTTTCACGGCGAATTTAAGTTCGGGCCATTATTTAGCAAACTATCGATAGAGGGTCCGATTGAAAAGGATCGGTCATCGTTTCTATTGTCTTTCCGTAGGTCTAATATGGATTTGTTATTAAACGGTGCTTATCTGTTCAGTAGACCCGAACAACGTTATGGGCTTAAATTTCATGACCTTACCTTAAAGGTAAGCCATCGTTTTGATGATAGGAATACCATTTATTTTTCATTTTACCAGGGCAGGGATAGAATTTCGGAACGAAATGAAAGGACCCATTTTTCAGGAGAGCAGCTATCCGAATTTTCCTTTCAACGCGATAATTCCTGGGGTAACCTTTTCGCCAACCTCAGGATGGGAAGCGAATTGGGATCAAAGCTCCACCTCAACACTTCGGTTGCTATTTCAAGTTTTGACTATGATTATGCCAGACAAGACCATACCATTCGGGACGGGAATACCTTCGCCAAAAACACCAATACCCATCAGGTCCATGTAAAAGATTACCTGATTAAAACGGAGCTTGCATACCTACTAGGGAAAAGGACGCAATTGGATTTCGGAGGGCAACTGATCATTCATGATTTTATGCCTGTGGATGCTTATGGGTATCGATTTGAAGAATTCGGTCTCGGTGAAACAAATACAAAGACGGAGGTTAGGCTTAATGCATTTGAAGCTTTTGGCTATGTACAGGCATCCATTCAAAACAGCAAAGGAACGGTGCGCTTTAAACCAGGTTTGAGATTTGGCATGTATTCAATAGAATCCACCAATTTCTATTCTTTACAGCCACGTTTATTATTTACTTATCAGTTAAAAGAGGATCTGGGAATTCAAGTTGACTATAGTAAATCATTTCAGCCGGTTCATTCCCTAAATTCTTCCGGAACCTCCCTGACTCCCGATATATGGGTACCTGCTACCCGCAGGTTGGCACCTGTAGAAAGTCATACCTCCTCGCTGTCAATTACCCAAAATAAAGAAAATTGGACCATCAGCGGGGGAACCTACTATAGAGATTTTAGCAACCTGGTAGAAATGGACAGAAATAACGGTTTTGCCGTTGCGAAAGAAGATTGGGAATCCGCCATATTGGGTGCCGGAAAAGGAACTGCCTATGGTTTTGAAATTAGTGGTGACAGGCGGTATCGAAAAATTAAAATCTCTGGCAACTATACCTTCAGCAGATCCTTTAGGGAATTCGATGCCATCAATAATGGAGAAAGTTTCCCCTTTAATTTTGATAGACCCCATTCATTTAACTTGGCGGCCAACTTGAGGATTACCGAAAAGTCAAGCTTGTCATTTTTTGGAGAAATTCAGTCCGGTCAACCATTTACCGTATCCAGCCAAAGTAATTATGCGATCACCAATGCAATTTTTAGTAAGGATTTGCAAGCCTCCAATTCCAATTGGGGATTGGACACAGCCTATCCCGTGTTTTTCCAGGAAACCCTTTTGCCCGAAAAAGTCAATGGTTTTAGAATGCCAGTCTATCATCGAATGGACCTGGCATTCGCCAATAGGAAGCGATGGAAAAACGGTATTCTAAGGGAATGGAATTTCTCCATTTACAATGTTTTAAACCGGAAAAATGCTTACTTTATTTACTTAAATACCAATAATGGCAACTTTGAACAATTTACACTCATGCCCTTTTTGCCCTCATTCAGCTATAATTTAAAATTCTGATCTCATGAAAAAGGTGCGTTTCCAATCCCTGATTCTTTCGGTCCCCATACTTTTAATATGCCTATCAGGTTGTAAAGAAGATATAGAACCTACGGTGATGAAAAACCCGGATTTAATAGTTTTCCCTTCCGAAGAGAGGCAACATGCTATTGTGGGACAGATTATCAATTTTGAGGTGCTCTTATCGGGGGAAGGAGCCACGTTTACCTCCCTAAATGTCATTCAATCATATGGGTCAAATAATGAAGTCTTCGAACTCATTGACAATCCTTCCTCAGAATTATTGTCTCCCCCTCTTAGTGAAACATTTGATTTTGAGGCTTCCCAGAGTATGGCAGGAAAAGATGTAAGCTTAACTTTTATATACCAAAATACCCAAAGTACAAATTCAGGTGGGACGATCCAGAATTCAGGACAGAAAGTAATAAAAATAATGGTTTCGGAATAATATGAGTCAATACAGACCATTTTTTGAGTGACCAAATAAAGTCTCGGTTTTAAATCAATTAAAAATTTGAAATGCTGGAAAAAATCCCCCAGCCCTCCGCCACGACGGAGGTATTTGGACTCGTATCCTAATTTACTCTTTTTCGTAATGAATTTAGCTCCTTAAATTTTATAGAATAAATTGTTAAATTAGAGGAATGGATAATTCAACCCTACATAGCAAAATTAATTCTCTTCCTGAAAACCTAAAAAAGGAGGTTCAGGATTTTGTGGATTTTCTTCTAACTAAAACAAAAATGGAGGATGAAAAAAAGGTTCGTGT
>NZ_WOFO01000007.1 GCF_010993705.1 Cyclobacterium sp. SYSU L10401
TTTCGCCCTTTTTTCATTCCCTCCTTTCCGGTACTTGTTTCAAATTTAGCGTGAGAAAATTCATTTTTATCTCCACCAAATAAAGGATGGTTTTATTTCATAAAACCATCCAAAAATTATTTTTTTAGACAATTTGCAAATTCAAATTTTATTCTATTATTTATAAAAATATAACACAATTTAAGCATATCATTAAAAGGTGTTTCAATTACATAAAATAATATTTCAAAAAGCAAATTGCAAAAAAGGCTTTGCATAGAACAAAAATACTAGTTTGTAATAGAGAGGCAGTCAATTTTTTGATTGGTAGAATTTGGGTTGGGTATCAATTACCCGAGAGGTACGATAAAACAGATAATTTAACTTTCAACATAGCATAGAAATGATGGCGTCCAAAACAAAGGCAATCATGCAGATCCATCTTGACCAAAAAGATGTAACTATCATAGGAAAAGACCTGCTGGAATATGCCGAGACATTAAGTGAAGCGTTGGGAATGGATACCTTAAGCATCCAGGAGGAAATGAAGTCCGGTGATCTGAATCACCTGATCATCACTTTCAATCACTATTTCAGTGACTACATAGAACTGCTCGATTCCGATCACAGGATGAGTTCCTGATTTTTAGCTCATATGCATACATGTTAATGGCTGATATTATGTAAACAATTGGAGAAAAAGGATGCTTTATTGGGTAGACCAAAAAAGCGAAAATGGAAAAAACCTTAAGACTCATTTTGGGTGACCAGCTGAACCGGCAGCATTCCTGGTTTAAAAAAAAGGATGCGGCAGTGGTTTACCTGATCATGGAAATGAAGCAGGAAACGGATTATGTCCGGCACCACATACAGAAAGTGCTGGCCTTTTTTCAATCCATGCGGATGTTTGCCGAATGGCTAAAAAAAGAAGGGCATCAGGTAATCTACCTGAAAATAGATCAAACCGAAAACCGGCAGGAGCTGGAAAAAAACATCCGCTTTATTATCCAACGGGATAATTTCAAACATTTTAATTATATCCTTCCTGACGAATACAGGTTGGATAGGCAACTCAATGACATCTGTAAACAGCTGGATATCGAAACAAAAAGTTTTGATGCCGAACACTTTTTAAGCGACAGGCAGGCCGTAAAATCATTCTTTTCGGGTAAAAAAACTTTCCTGATGGAATCATTTTACCGGTCTATGCGTGTCAAACATGACATCCTCATGCAGGGCAAAAAGCCGGCGGAGGGAAAATGGAACTTTGACCAGGAAAACAGGAACAAATACCGGGAAGAGGTAAAAATCCCGCCACCCCCCGTTTTCAAGCGAGACTTGAGCCAGCTGCACGATAGCATCAAAGCTGCCGGTATTAAAACCATCGGAGAAGCAGACCCCAAAAACTTTCAATGGCCCTGTTGCAGGGAAGAGGCCATGGAATTGCTGGAGCATTTTTGCGACAAGTTGTTGCCCCATTTTGGCCAGTATCAGGATGCCATGCATTCCCAACACCCATTCCTGTTCCACAGTAGGCTCAGCTTTGCCCTAAACAGC
This sequence comes from Cyclobacterium sp. SYSU L10401, assembly GCF_010993705.1. Lineage (GTDB taxonomy): Bacteria > Bacteroidota > Bacteroidia > Cytophagales > Cyclobacteriaceae > Cyclobacterium. The sequence continues at coordinate 1,537 of NZ_WOFO01000007.1, forward strand.
AAAATGCTGCATCCCCTGGAAGTGATCCGAAAGGCTGCTGCCTACAGGGAGGAGGCTCCGGAAAAGTATGGGATGGCACAGGTAGAGGGCTTTATCCGTCAGATACTCGGCTGGAGGGAATTTATGCGGGGGATCTATTGGGCGAAGATGCCGGATTATGCTCTGATGAACTTCTTTTCCCACAAACGGCCCCTGCCGGCATTTTTTTGGGATGGGAACACCAAAATGAATTGCCTCAAACATGCCATCGGACAATCCCTGGAGCATGCCTATGCGCACCACATTCAGCGGCTGATGGTCACTGGAAATTTTGCCTTGCTGGCCGGAGTTGATCCGGATGAGGTGGACCAATGGTACCTGGGGATTTATGTAGATGCCATTGAATGGGTGGAAATCACCAATACCCGGGGCATGAGTCAGTTTGCGGATGGCGGCATTGCAGGTACCAAGCCCTATGTATCTACTGCCAACTACATCGACAAAATGAGTGACTATTGTGGTAGCTGCCATTATTCCAAAACCAAAAAAACAGGAGATAAGGCATGCCCTTTTAATAGCTTGTACTGGGCATTTTATGAAAGGAACCGGGACAAACTTGAAAAAAATCCCCGTATCGGCTTCGTATATAAAACCCTTTCGAAAATGAAGCAAAAGGATGAAATCCTGGCGCAGGCGGAAAGTTATTTGGAGAACCTGGATGAGCTTTAACCCGCTCCTCGAAATTTGTAATTCCGAGGTTTAGATAGAAGGGATTTGTAATCCCTGGTAGCGATCTATTTACCCGTACCGGGTGGAGTTTGAAACTACATCCCAGATTTCCGATTAGTTACCCCATCGAGGCATTTATAATGCTGGAAACCAAAGACCAGCCGTAAAAAAACATTCTTTAAAACCCACAGAGTTAGCAATACAAGCGGCTTTTTTACAGGTTTTATCTGTTTATGACTCCGGAAATAACTAGGTGATTGGCATAGGCCCCCGGTAGCATTTTATTTATCTGTGCTAATCGGTGTAATCTGTGGTGACTCAACTGCGTGTAGATTACATCCTTATCGCATATTAAATGATCTAATGCCAGGTATGAGAAAAATTTATAGGTTGGTTAAACAAATTATTCAGAAAACCCGTTATATTTAATGTTAAATAAACATTTAAAAAAATGTACTGGAGTCTGGACACGTTTTTTCAGCAAAATTTAAGGCTGAATGAAAACGAAAAATTAAAACTGATAAAAACATATATCAAAAATTTAAAAAGTGAGAAAATAAAAAGGGGCTAAACGCCCCTTTTTTGTCTATTATTCCTTTAATCTTTTTTGATCAATCCTTCTGTCAACTTATTCAGCGCCTCCACCTTGTATTCAAAGTCTCCCTTCAGGGTATCCCGGTACCGGTTGATGTTCTCCACCATTTCGTTGATGTCCTCCGGAATGGTTTCTTCCAGCAATTGCCTCAGGCGCTTTGCCGTAGTGGGGCTTTTACCATTGGTGCTAATAGCAATTTTTACATTTCCCTTGGTCACAATCCCACCCAAATAGAAGTCGCAATATTCAGGCGTATCTGCCACATTGACCAGCAAATACCTGCTCTTCGCCTCCTGGTAGATCGTCTTATTGACCTCTGGAAAGTTGGTCGCAGCAATCACCATGTGCTTGCGCTCCAGGTAGCGTGGATGGTAGGCATTCTGGACCAGCTGAATATTGGCATTTTTTTCAGCTATTTCCCTGATTTCATCGGATATTTCTATAGATACTACCGTCACTTTGGCCTGAGGGCTGGATTTGAGCAGAAAGGTTAACTTTTCCAGACCCACAAAACCAGCCCCTACCAGCAAGGTTTCCAGCTGATGTACTTTCAGAAAAATGGGATACAATTCATTCATTGGCTCAGGAAATCATCTTATGGTCGTACACAACTTCTTCAAATAGGGCTTTTAATTGGGGACTTTCTTTGACCACTTCACCGATAATGATAACGGCCGGAGCACCAACCTTGTTTTCCCTTACCTTTTTTTGAATGTCCGAGATGGTACCGGCTACCACCTTTTCTTCCCGGGTAGTACCCCTTTCGATGATGGCGATGGCCTTATCGGCCATGCCCTGATCTTCATATACCCCTACAATCTCATCCAGCTTTCTGGTACCCATCAACAAAACCACCGTTGCACTGGATTGGCTGGCAAGTTTCAGGTCATTGGATAAGGCCCCACTAGAGGTAGTTCCGGTTATCACCCAGTAACTTTCTGAAACCCCTCTTTTGGTCACCGGTATGCCTGCAGATGCCGGCACGGCTACCGTGGAGGAAATGCCGGGAACAACATCCGTGGCAATCCCAAACTGGTGGATATAATCCAGCTCTTCTGCCCCTCTGCCAAAGACAAAGGGATCTCCACCCTTCAGCCGGACCACATGCCCATATCTCTGTGCATAATACACACACTGCTTGTTGGTTTCATCCTGTGGATGTTGCCTGCTGCCATGCCTTTTTCCCACAAAAACCTTGATGGCTTTATCCGGAGCGTGGTTGAGCAGGGTCCGGTCTATCAGGGCGTCATACAAGACCACATCGGCCTTGTTCAATGCCAACACCCCCTTTAAGGTTATCAATTCCGGATCTCCGGGACCCGCTCCTACCAATGTCACCCTTGGTCTGATCTCATTCATCACGCATGTACTTCTTTTGACCTGAATTCACTGATCGCTTCAAATACGCTTTCAGCTGTTTTATAATATTCACCTGCAAAAGTGGCTGTAGGTGGATTTTGCCTGATTTGATAAACCAGATCTGCAAAGGTAGCATTCAGTTTGATTTTATCACTCTCAATGAAATGCTTGTCAAATTCGGAAACAATATTGGCGTAGCTATTGGTATTTACTCCCTCAGCCGTTAAAATCGCCTTTGCCGCATTCACCATACTGGTGTAGGCCTGATAAATCCCATCCGCCCACTTTTCTGCATTCAAACTATCTTCTGCATCGGCCAGTTTCTCCCTGGCTTCCAGTAGTAAGGTGGATACCAAATCTATGACCACACCGGCACATTCTCCTACTCCAATGGCTTTTACATAAGGCTCCTCATTGCCCCAGTCTATGAAATCAGAATCTGTGATATTATCTGTACCGGCCAGTGGCTTGAGCATTTCGTAGAAATACATCTGCCCTTTTCTCTCATAATAGAAGGCATATTTTTCTCCTATTTCAGCCTGGGATTTGAAATCGTCCAAAAGCATCTTTAAGGCCTGGGGGCCTCTTTTGCTCGGAATTTTGATTACCTTATCGGCAAACCTGCCCTGCCCTTCTCCCAGGGTAGCTCCCCCGAGCAGTACCTGTAAAGCCGGCAATACCGATTTACCCACCTTCATGGACATGCCCTGAAAGCCTATGGAGGCCATGTTGTGCTGTCCGCAGGCATTCATACAGCCCGAGATCTTGATGGTAAGGTCCTTGTCCAGCAATAAATCCGGATATTCATCAATGATAAGCTTGCCCATCACGTCTGCTGCTCCGGTACTGCTGGCAATGCCCAGGTTACAGGTATCGGTGCCGGGGCAAGCCGTAATGTCTCCTATGGAATTGTAACCATAGTCTGCCAATCCAAGTTTTTTGAGCTCCTGATAGAAAAAGGGAAGCAATTCTTCCTTTACATCCCTGATCAGAAAGTTCTGCCGCAGGGTAAACCGCAGTTCGTCATTGGCATAATCTCTGATTAGCGTTGCCAGCTGACGGGCCTCTTTGGTATAGAAATCACCCAAATGAACTTTAACGCCCACTGCAAAATATCCCGGCTGCTTTTGAGGCAGCACGTTCGTTAATTTCCACCGCCTGTAATCTTCATCTGTGGGTACAGTAAAATCAGGCAGCACCGGTTCAGGCAATGATTTTGATGCTTCAAAATCCGTTACATCTATCGGGTATGACTGGTGCTGCAGGGCAGCTTGTTCTTCTTTCACCAATTGCAAGAATTCTTCAACTCCCAATTTGGTGATTAGAAACTTCATTCGGGCTTTCATTCGCTTGGCCCTTTCTCCATGCCGGTCAAAAACACGAACCACTCCTTCTATAAACGGAATCAACTGATTCGTGGGCAGGAACTCGTGGACCACATCTCCATGGCGGGGTTGTGAGCCCAAACCTCCGCCCAAAAGCACCTTAAAGCCCCTTTCAGCCGACTTGCCTTCGCCTTTTACCCTGGCAATAAACCCCAGGTCATGCATATAGGAAAGGGCCGTATCTTCGTCACTGGAAGAAAAGCTGATCTTAAATTTTCTACCCATTTCCTGGCTAATGGGGTTACGCAACATGTACTTGAAGGTAGCATCTGCATAGGGCGTCACATCAAAGGGCTCACTGGGGTCAATGCCCGCTGTTTCCGAGGCGGTTACATTCCTTACGGTATTGCCGCAAGCTTCACGGATGGTGACATCGTCCTTTTCCAGTTCGGACCAAAGTTCAGGTGTCCTGTCCAGGCTGACATAGTGAATTTGAATGTCCTGCCGGGTGGTAATGTGCAATCTTCCGGTAGAATATTTTTCAGAAACATCGCAGATTCGGTTGAGCTGTGAGGACGTCACCCGGCCAAATGGAAGTTTGATCCGGATCATTTGCACGCCTTCCTGCCGTTGCCCGTAAACTCCCCGGGCTAACCGTAGGCTTCTGAATTTTTCTTCGTCTATTTTTCCGTTTCGAAAAAGGTTGATTTTATCCGCCAATTCGACGATATCTTTTTCTACAACTGGATTTTCTATTTCGGTTCTGAAACTTTGCATGGTACTGATATTTCGGTTTTTAACCTGTTTTTTTGTTGATTAGGATTTGTTGGCCACCTGTTTCTCTTGCTCATGAAGGCCACATTCTTTGTGTGAAGCTTCCCACCACCATCTTCCGGCGCGTGGATCTTCACCGGGTTCAATCGCCCGGGTACAGGGAGCACAACCAATGCTGACGAATCCCTTGTCGTGCAGGGGATTGTAAGGAATCTTTTGGGTATGGATATAAGAAAGCATTTCTTCCATGGTCCAATGCAGCAGGGGATTGTATTTCAGGATCTGGTTTCCCTCATCCCATTCCAGGAGCTGCATGTTTTCCCGGTTTGGACTTTGCTCTGCCCGCAATCCCGTAATCCAGACATTATTGCCTTTCAAAGCACGCTTGAGGGGCTCCACTTTTCTTACATAGCAACAAGATTTCCTGTTTTCTATGGAATGGTAAAAGCCATTGATGCCATTTTTGGTGACCAGGTCCTGAACGGCCTGTGTATCCGGATAGAAAGGCTTGATGTCCACGCCATATTTGACGATGGTCCGGGCAAGCAGATCATAGGTCTCGTAAAATAACCGGCCGGTATCCAGGGTGAATATTTCTACCGGCAGGTTATTATTGGCGATGATTTGGGTAATCACCTGATCTTCCTGCCCAAGAGAAGTGGAGAATACCACTTTCTCGGGAAAAAGATCTGTCAGCAAAGCCATTGCCTGCTCAATGGACAGACTTTCCATTCTATGGATCAGTTCCTTAATTTTATTTGCTTCCATTACGTATTTCAATTTGCTTTTTTGCTGGGATCTGTACCCCCCACCGCATATCAATGGCCCCACAATATACAGGGCTGCAAATACAAAAGTACATAAAACCTACAAATTATATAGAGTAAATGGAAAAAAATTTATTCGTTGGATAAAATATCCTGCAGGGTCTTCATTTCCAGTATTTTGAGTGTTTCATCCCTGACTTCTATCATCACCTTGTTTAAGCCACATTGCTCCTGATTTTCGCATTCTTCACAAGGCTCGTAATAATTGAGACTCACACAAGGCAGCAGGGCAATGGGGCCGTCCAGCAATCTGATGATGCGTGAAAGGGGAATTTCTCTGGGCTCCTTGATGAGGTAATATCCCCCTCCCTTGCCCTTTTTACTTCCTAAGAAACCGGCTTTTTTCAGCTCTAGCAGGATATTTTCTAAAAATTTATGGGAAATATTGTGTTTTTCAGATATCTCGGAAATCAATATGGCCCCCTGATCCTTGTTTTTTCCCAGATAAGTCAGGGCATGAAAAGCATATTTGGTTTTTTTTGAAAGCATGCGTCGTGCAAAAATGGTTGTATTGATTAAAGATAATCACTTTCATTAAAAATGAGCAGTTTATCGGATGATTTATGAAAAAAGAGGCGATCTTATGGAATTTAATCCTTCCAAGATGATATAAAACCGGATGATTGATAATTTCCAATGGAGGTAAAAAGGCAAGTATTTTTTACATTGAATCAGCAGGTTATTGTTTGATTTCACACGTTTTAAAAAAGATTATTCCAAAGAAAAGGTGGTCACCACAAATCCATGGTCTGAGGGGTACGGTATTTCCTTTTGGTTAATCCGAATGGTATCACCAATATAGGCCATGTACGACGTAGATGCCAGCGGTTTTAAATCCCCTTTATAAAAAATGTAATCGATGCGGTGGGAATCCATTTTTTCCTTTACATCCCAGGTAATGCCGGGATGCCAGATGGGATTGGGATGCACTTCCCGAAACGAATCCCTCAAGCCCATTTCCTCCAATACTTTCGTGGCATACCAGGGGACGATCAGTCCGTTGTGTCGCATCTGGGTTTCCTCGTTCCAGTCAAGGTGGGAGGGGGAATTCATGTCCCCGCCCAAAATCATGGGAACCGAATCGGTGGCAGCAGCATATTTTTTGAGGTAGGGCAGCACGTTTTGGATCATTTCGGTTCGTTTTCCCGCAGCTTCCCAGGCCAGCAGTTCATCGACTGATTTCCCCATCTGCTCCGGGGCGTCATCCCAGGGCAAATAGTAAAACCAGTTCGAAAAAACATTGATTTTTTGCTCATCGATCAGGACTTCCCGGCCGCCCAGATAAAACGGATATCCGGTATCGATTCGCTCCCCAAAAGGGTATTTGGAATAGATGGAAAGGTTGACGCTTTCGTCATCCGGGTCGGTGCCCTCAGGTGCTATCAGATGAAAATGATACCCTAAGGTCTCCGCTATATGGGGTCCGGAGCCGTAGGTTTCAACCATAAGTACCAGGTCCGGGTCAATTTCCCGGATGATGTCTATCACCCGGTCGGGGCCGTCGGGAAGGTCGTTTCCGCCGTGCAAAATGTTCCAGGCCATCACCTTCAGCGTCTTTGTATCGGATTGCGCCCAGGCAGCTGTTTCCATAAGTAGAAAGGCGGCAAGGCAGGCATAGAGGATTAGTCGTTTCATTGGTTGCTGTCATTAAGAAATTGGGGAGGAGATGTGCAGCCGATTTGGATTAAATGGGTCTGAGATAATGGTAAATATAAACAGCTAATCCGTTTCTACCAATCACTGTTTTTTAATTTCATCCCGGTGGCAAGAGGGATTGTATATCGTTCGAGTTTTCAGGTACGATATTACACCTGGTTAATCCTAAATTCCTGAAACAAATCGCATTGATATAAACGAACCTAACAACCCAACTTGAACTAATTCCCCTTTTAAGGGGGCGAGGGGGATTTTTTCGAGAACATTTAGATGTTTAGCTTAAAAATCCGCTCTGGAAACACCATTTTTTACTTCCCAATCATCGATAAAGGCGCCAATTTCCTGAAGGACAAAAGGCATGGATTTCTTAACTTCTCTATCCAAAAATCGTAAAAAAAACCAACCCATTTTTTCCAAGATCAGTTGTCTGCTTTGATCTTCAACAACAGACTCAGCATAAAAGTGGCTATCCCCATCAATCTCGATTACCAATTTAAGTTTCCTGCAATAGAACGTACGGATTTACGGTTAGGATATTACCGTGAGACTTTCTAAGCCCGTTGAAATGGCACCAATTCAGCTTTATGCTGCCATTCAGCAACTCCAATCTTTCTACGATCGACGTGTAAACAAAAAAGGGAAAGCAAGGCACTGTCCCCGCTTTCCCTTTCTACGAATATATTTTACGCTCAGATCAACTCAACGCTTCTTTTCACAAAGGCGGTAAGCTCCTTGCCTTTCAGCAATCCCTGAGAAAGCAAGGCCAGATCAAATGCCTGCTTGGCCAGTCTTTCCTGCTCCGCAGCGTCTTCTGATTTCAAAATCCGGTCAATAACCGGATGATTGCCATTTACGCCCACCTTATAATTGTCTGGCATGGCACCATAGAATCCCATGCCTCCATTTTGGGCCATGTCCTTCATCCTTCTCATGAACTCGTCCATGGTTACTGTGACGGGCAATTCCTCCGGACTGGAACCTTGAACTTCCACCGAATAGGTTTTGCTGTCGATGGCCTTTTCAAAGATCTCCTTCACCTTGTTGGATTGCTCCTCGGTAAGCAGGTTTTCATATCCGCCTTCCTTCTCGATCAGTTTGTCCACCACATCAGCATCCACCCGCTTCAGACTGGCATTTTCCAATTTGCCTTCCAAGTGCTGGATAAAATGGCTGTCAATAGGCGAATCCATCAGCAACACGTCGTAATCTTTTTTATTGGCCGATTGGATAAAAGTGTCTTGCTTGTCCGTATCGGTAGCATACAGGTATACCAACTTATCGTCTTTACCGGTTTGGAAGGGCTTTACCTTTTCCCGGTATTCTTCCAGGGTATAAAACTCCCCTTTTGTGTTCGTAAACAGGGCAAAATCCTTTGCTTTTTCGTAAAACTTATCTTCTGAAATCATGCCATATTTCACAAAAAGACCAATGTCACCCCATTTGCTTTCATAAATCTTTCTGTCTTTTTTGAACAATTCACCCAGCTTGTCCGCCACTTTTTTGGTGATGTAGTTGTTGATTTTCTTGACGTTGCTGTCGGCCTGCAGGAAGCTACGGGAAACGTTCAGCGGAATGTCCGGAGAATCGATCACCCCGTGCAATAGCATCAGGAATTCCGGTACGATATCCTTTACCTCATCGGTAATGAACACCTGCCGGCTGAATAATTTGATCTTATTGCGTTGCAGTTCAAAATCTTTTTTAACCTTGGGAAAATACAAGACTCCGGTAAGGTTAAATGGATAGTCCACATTCAGATGGATCCAGAAAAGCGGATCCTCGCTCATGGGGTACAGTTCCTTGTAGAATTTCAGGTAGTCCTCGTCTTTTAACTCGCTTGGTGCCTGTGTCCAGATGGGATTGGTGGTATTGATGATATTGTCCACCTCTACTGATTTCCATTTTTTCTCCCCCTTATCGTCCACGCCGTCTTCTACACTTTCGGTTTTGGTTTCAAAGCGAATAGGTACGGGCAGGAACTTGGCGTATTTGTCCAAAATTTCCTGCAGCTTCCACTTGTCCAAAAACTCCTCGGACTCGCTATTGATGTGCAGGATCACATCCGTTCCCCGGTCGGTTTTGTCGCCTGGGCTGATTTCAAATTCTGTACTGCCATCACAGACCCATTTGGCCGGCTCCGCTCCTTCCTTGCGGGAGAGGGAATGGATTTCCACCGTATCGGCCACCATAAAGGCCGAATAAAAACCAAGACCAAATTTACCAATGATCTCATTGGCATCCTTGGCATCTTTAAACTTCTCCACGAATTCGGAGGCTCCGGAAAAGGCAATCTGGTTGATGTATTTTTTGATTTCTTCGGCGGTCATGCCCAGTCCCTTATCTGAGACGGTAATGGTCTTTTTGTCTTTATCAAAACTGACGTCGATGGTCAGATCACCCAGTTCTCCTTTGTACTCGCCCAAAGCGGCCAACCTTTTGATTTTCTGGGTGGCATCCACCGCATTGGACACCAATTCCCTGAGAAAAATTTCATTATCCGAATAGAGAAACTTCTTGATAATGGGGAAAATATTTTCGGTATGAATCGAAATGGTACCTTTTTCCTGCATGGTATTTTTTATTTTTATGTAAACAAAGTCTTTATTGTAATCTTGCCTTGTTCAAGTCTTGTTCCAATTTTATTTTCGTGTCAAATTGTCAGTACCGGATCCGGTTTAATAAATCCCCTGCCGATTGCAGGAAAAGTTAACAGATTTCCTTAAACTATTCATCCTATTTTGGTAGTATGCGAAATCATCAAAACCAACCCAACATGCGACAGCTGCTCCTGCTGCTATTCATCAGCCTCACTCCCCTTGCCAGTACCTGCCAAATAGCAGGTAATGAAGTAGATCCCGCACCAAGGATGGAACTTTGGTACACTTCCCCTGCCGAAGACTGGCTGGAAGCCCTTCCCATTGGCAATGGGAGATTGGGTGCCATGGTATATGGAGGGCTGCAGGAGGAGCGTGTTCAGCTCAATGAAGAAAGCCTTTGGGCCGGTATGCCGGAAGACCCGTACCCCGAAAACGTGCGCCAGCATTATGCTGAATTTCAGCGGTTAAACCTGGAAGGAAACTACCAGGAGGCCCTGGACTACGCCATGGAATACCTGGCCGTCTCCCCTACCTCCATACGTTCCTATGAGCCTCTGGGTGAATTGTATATTTCTTTTGACCATCAACGTTCCCCGGAGAATTACCGCCGATCACTGAATATGGAAACGGGCCTGGTCACGGCTACTTATTCCATAGCAGGGAAAAGGTACCGCCGAGAGGCTTTTTCCTCCAACAAAAAAAATGTCATTTTTTATCGCTTTGAGAGTTTGGATGGGGTGCCTGTTAGCAGCACGATTCGTTTTGAACGGGAGAAAGACATCGTCCAACGCGTCGGAGAAGAAGATATTCTATTCATGGACGGACAGGTATTTGATGATCCCGATGGTTACGATGACAATGTGGGCGGTTCCGGAAAACCGGGGCATCACATGAAGTTTTCTTCCCAAATCGCAGCCGTTTTGGATAATGGAAAGATATGCGGAAATGAAAAAACGCTTACCATTGAAAACAGTACCGGCTTTACCCTGATCCTAAGTGCAGCGACGGATTACAATGTAGCCAAGCTGAATTTTGACCGCAACATAAACGCCAAAGCGACTGCTTTACAGCTACTGGAAGAAGCAAAAGCAACACCATACGAGACAGCCCGGGAAATGCATGTTTCTGAGCACCGTGACATGTTTAACCGGGTTACGCTTTCCTTAGGCAGCCCGCATCGGGACAGCCTTCCGACCGATAAGCGGCTGGAGCAGGTGCGGGAAGGGACGAATGACAACCACATTACGGAACTGTTTTTTCAATACGGAAGGTACCTCCTGATGGGAAGTTCTGTCAACAGGGCCGTTCTACCTGCAAACCTTCAGGGCATCTGGAACAAGGAAATGTGGGCTCCCTGGGAATCGGATTTTCACCTGAACATCAATTTACAGATGAACTACTGGCCTGCCGACCTGACCAATTTATCCGAGGCCTTTGTTCCCCTGTCTAATTTTATGGTAAAATTGGCGGAAAACGGCAGCACTACCGCAAAAAATTTTATTGGCTCCTCCGGCTGGATGGCCCATCACGTAAGCAATCCGTTTGGACGAACCACCCCCTCCGGGTCGACCAAGGAATCTCAGGTTACCAATGGTTATTCCAATCCGCTGGCAGGCGCCTGGATGTCCCTTTCCTTATGGAGGCACTATGAATTTACCCAGGATCAGCATTATTTAAAGGAAACGGCCTACCCGGTCATTGCCGGTGCAGCCCGGTTTATTTTAGACTTTCTGAAAGAGAACGATAAAGGGGAACTGGTCACGTCTCCTTCCTACTCACCGGAGAACGCCTATATAGATCCAACTACCGGTAAGCCAACGAGAAACACCACGGCTGCCAGCATGGACATCCAAATAATAAATGACATCTTTAAGGCCTGCCTGGAAGCAGAAGAAATCCTGGGAGCGCAGCAATTGACAGCGGAAATAGAAAAAGCAAGCGCTAAATTACCCCCAATAAAAATTGGCAAGGACGGCACCCTTCAGGAGTGGTACGAGGACTATGAGGAGGCGGAGCCGGGCCACCGGCACATGTCTCACTTGTATGCCTTGTACCCGTCCAATCAAATCACCGCAGCAACACCCGAATTGTTCAAGGCGGCCGAAAAAACCATCGAAAGACGACTGGCCTTTGGTGGCGGCGGACAAACCGGCTGGAGCAGGGCATGGATTATCAATTTTTATGCGCGTTTACAGCAGGGAGACGAGGCCCTGGATCACATCCATCAAATGATGGCCACCCAACTGGCTCCCAATATGTTTGATCTGCTCGGAAAGATTTTCCAGATTGAGGGCAATTTTGGGGCCACAGCAGGTATTGCCGAAATGCTCCTGCAGTCGCATGAAGATGGAATCATCCGCTTATTACCGGCACTACCCGAAGCATGGGCTAGGGGCCAGGTAACCGGACTGAAAGCAAGGGGGGATTTTGAGGTAAGTATGGAATGGGAAAACTGGGTACTTAAACAAGCTGAAATTCTGGCAATTACTGGTGGAAAGACTAAGGTATTATATCAGGGAAAGGAATGGGAAATAGACCTGGAAAAAGGGGAGTCAAAATCGCTTTTTTAACCAGGATGGTGCCATTGCAAAATCGTTATTTTCTTTTTTCCCATTTTTCCGAATCCTGAGAAGTATGAAAAATGGCCAAAATCAGGATTTGATTTTCATTAATTTAAAAATGAATTCCATATGGGAATTTCCTTAGGAAGGAAATCCTTGTGCTACCATATCGAATTGGAAATTTAATCCTAACAAACAAGTCCCTTTTTACCCAACCTCCTATCTTAAATGAAGCTCCAAAAAAGTTATAAAGCGGGTGGGCCGTCAAAAAACCGGGGGTGCGGGGGGATGTGGGGAGAAGGATTTTTTTGTCTTGATCTTTTGGTACTCTTTTGGATCAAGCCAAAAGTACGACAAGAATTAGCACTTACTAGCCACACTGCCTTCAAAATTGCCTTTCACTCCCCTTCACCGCCTATATTTATTACAATCTGCAAGGCAAAAATAAAATACCTTCAGGATTGCTCCAATGCGTAGGCTTACCCACAGGAATTATCATAATAACACCCCGTGCGACCCGAATTAAACTTTAATCGTTAAAGTCGGTTTATCCCTTTTTCAATTTATAAGAAAGTTAATCCAATTTTTCCGAATAGCTTACTATTACAATACTGCACTTACCCGAATATCCTTTTCGATTTCAGGTCGCCATTCTTTTTGATTGGACATGGTATTACATATCTTTTCATGATAGTAAACCTGATACCAGATTTCCTTGGGAAACGCACAAAAACCCGCATAAACCTTCTCCGAATGTATCATTAATTTCAGGAGAAACTCCTCTTTAGGTTCCCTATGCTTGTTAATTACCTGACTCAAACTTACCGAAGTAACCGCTATATCTCGTGCAAAATCACTTCTCTTTGAGTATAAGGTATCGATATACGATTTTAAAAACTCTAAAAAATTGCTGTGATTATCATGCGCCGGGTGCTTAATGTATTCGTCCATCCTTAATTTCAATTGCATAAGTTTTGCCTTGGTAATTTTCTCTTTTGACAAATTTTTCATCCTCCTTAACCTGGCTTCCATCAAAGCAGCAGCATCGGATTTACGCTCCTTTTCAGAGCTGTATCTTGAATCTACACCAAACTCTGTATCCAACTTATCTTTGGTATTTTCAGTCATTGTCGTATAAATTTATTAAGGCTAAAATTTGAGGAATTTCCATACTCAATGTCAATCCAGTTAAATTCATGTTATATGTCTCCATATAGTGTCGGGCAATTTGACTTTTAGGTCTCAGGGAAACACATGCCAATTCTCCGAATTCCCGAAGCGCTATTTTTGCTACAAATGCCATCAGATTTCCTATGATTTTGTCGTATTTTTTCTCCTTTCCTTTGTTTTCCTTTGAGACTGTCAATAGTCTGATATGTATTCTCCATTCTTCAGGAATCCTTTCAATAGAGACAAGCCCAAAAACGTCACTCATACCTTTAATCTGCAATTTGTATACCTCCTGATGCTTCTCCTTTTTCCAGTCAAAAAAGTACCGTTCCTTTTTAAATGTTTTAAATTCGTCTATTTCAACCGGTAAAATGTCCACTAAACGTTTTTCACCAGTTGACGTTTCTATGATTTTCATACGATAAAACTAGAAAAAAGTTTACATTAATTGGAAACTTTTTTTACGAAATTTACCATTTATGGAAATACAGCTCTGGACTTTTAAGAAAAACTAACCTATTTATCACGAATAGTTTAACTATTGATACAAATTAAAAAACGGGTGGGAATCACGAATGGATTCACTCGTTGGTTTACCCCATTATTCCTCGGTCAAAGCCTCAAGCCTCGTCTGAAAGTTGGGAAAGGAGGGATTTCCCATTTCTACCTTGCGATCATCTTTTAGCAAAAACGAAATAAAAGACACCTCCCCGATACCGTTCGCTTTAAAAAATTCTTTATTCGGATCGTGAATTACGGGGTGCGAAAAATTGTTCTCCCTCAATTGCCGAATCAATTTGGAAGGGTCTTCTTCTGAGATATAGAAAAGGAAGGCCACCTCCTTGTTGTTTGATATCGCAGGTTGCCAGTCCAAGGTTGTTATGGACCGGCCGACATTATTCATATACACGGCCACTTTGTATTTACTGTCAAACCAACTGGTATCAAATTTAACCGAATCGCTTGGCTCAATTACGGTTAAATCGGTAGGGAAAACCATTTGTTTTCCGTCCTTACCGGATGAATTACAGCCTATAGTACTAGTCAGAACAAACCAAAAAAAGATGAGTTTTACGATCAGATAGTTGGTTTTCATTGGGTATTGGTTTTAATATTAAATTCTAGGCTGGAATAGATCAAAACCGGATTGTCCTGGTTTTCAGTATTTTTTGAAGCTGATGTCACAACCTGATTTCCGTCAAAAAATGCCGTATTCCGAATCAGATTTAGGCATGGGCTGAAATAATCCTATCTGTCTGGCTTTTTTATCAATCATTACTTGATAAGCATCTTTCATTTCATCCGGAAGAAAGCTTTTTTCAACGAAAGCATACCATTCAGGTATCGTCTTTTTGAAACGCTCGAAGATATTATCGAATGCTTTCTGATCGATTTCAAACCTTCTCATAGCGGCTTCAAAATCCCTTCTTGTTATTTTCCTTTTTTTTCCGTTAAGGGTGAGTGCCAATTCTTCGTTATCTCCTTCAACCACCAATTGGGCAGCTACCATGTCATAAGCGGGACTCAGGTTGTATCCCCTTTTCGGATCCTTAAACAGGGAGAAGTTTTTCAGGTGCATGTCATTGTTACCGGTGAGGAAACAAAATACAACCTGCTCAAAAAAGTTGATGATGTCAAATCCGGGATTGGTCGAAAAGTGAACCAGTGCTTTTCCAATCTGTTCATAGGAACCCCGATACTTCGATTCTGTTAACCGTTCGGTCAGTTGGCACATGTCTTCCATATGGAATTTTTGCTTTCCTTTTCTATCTATTCGTTTGGTGATGTAAGAAAGCTCACCTGACTTTAACCGGATCAGTGAATGCGGAACAGTCCTTATTCCGGCTATGGCTGCCAGGTGCATCGTCAGGTCTTCCAGCTCGGGTAAACATGGAAAATGTTCACTCGGCGGTTTCAATATGTATCCGCCCCAAACACCCATAATCGTCAGTTTTTGAGGCGTATCTTTTTCAGTCATGGTTTCCAGCCCTAAGGAAAGCTTTGCCTGTACGCCGGTTACGGACGACTGCCGCTGTATAACCTTTTCAGCCAGTTCCAGCATCTGATCATTGGTATATTCCAATAGGGGAGGAACAGGCTTGCCGAATAGTTTCTTGCTGCATTTTGAGTGAAAATCCATTTCGCCTCCATCCAGTTCCTTATAGCAATATAGACAGCAATTTTTACTCATCTTCTTTTTCCTCTTCCATTGGTTCAATGCTCACTGCACCTATGCAATCTTGACATGTTTTAAGTAACAAACCCATCCGGTCACGTGCACTTAGTTTCCAGTTTTTTTCAGCGATATCCAATAACCAACCCTCCGGTATCAGACCGTCAAAAAACGGAAAGAGCACTTTATCCTGAAATGGTTTTTCCTGTAGCGGAAGTGTCAAACTTACCGGCTCGGCATTATCTTTTTTCAGATAAACATCCCTGTATTGGAAACGATATCCTTCCTCATCTTCTTGCAGGATTCCTGCCCAATCGGTGTACATATACACTTTAGCCTTTCTCATGGATCAGTTTATTGCGATTAATTGGCACCGGGCCGAGTTCAAAACCAAACAAAACCAAAACCTGGTTGACCTTATCCTTTTGCAGGGTAGGTTTATCTCGTTCTAATTCACGTACAAAACGTAAGCCTACGCCCGCTTTATCTGCCAGCTCCTGCTGGGTAAGCCCTAGTGCCTTTCGCTTCTCTTTTACGAAATGGCTTAACGGTTGCCCATATTTATTTACTGTATTCATTCGTATGGTATTTACCCTTTCGGGTACAAAGATATAAAATAAGGTGATAATATACCCCTTCGGGTACAAATTAAAGCACCCATTCATTTATTATACCCTTTCGGGTGTAATTCTTTATTTTATCTAGAAATTGCACCCGTATGGATACAATAAAAAGAGAGCAGGATCTACTTCTTAATCGAAATTTCAGAAAATTGAACGCAGAAGCGCACATTTTGCAAGCAGAAAAAATAATGGAAAATACCCGAACCCTACAAAAGCGGTTTTTCATGGAAAGGAGCATAAAATTGAATCGATTCAACAAAAATAACCCCGAGCGAAACCCGGGGTCTTGGAGCCGTTAAATCCTACCCCCAACCCCGGAGTGGGTTGAACTCCAATTTCCTATAACACGGCACTGTTTGAACCGACCGCTGCTTCGAAAAAAGTAGCGCACCATGGGCCTGCTGGCTTGGGATTGGTTCAATTTCTTAACAACCTGTCGAATTATTTTTATGAACGAAAAAATCCCCCTTGCCCTCCGCCGCAGCGGAGGGATTTCGTCAGCGGTTGGATTTCCATATACGTAAATACCAGCCAGCTGCCGTACGTTATGAAAGGTGCTGACCTTTCCCAATTCAGCCATAAGGAAATCTCGAAAGCAAATCCTCCTTATAGACAATCATTTTGTATCCAAAATCTCGCCAATCGGCTGACCTGAAGCTCCATTGGGGAGCCTGGTTTTTAGCAGCATGGCCAGTGTGGGGGCAATATCGGTAATGGTGGCATAGCGGCTGCTGCTTCCGGCCGGAACGCCCCAACCGTAAAATACAATCGGCACATGGGTATCATAGGTGTAACCCGTCCCATGGGTGGTGCCCCGGACGGAATTGGTCAGCCAGGCCGGTTCCAATATGACCAGCACATCCCCGGAAGCCTTGTGGTTGAAGCCCATCTGCAGCAAATGCTTTCTTCCATGGTTGTATTCCAATCGCTTCAAGTCCTCCGCTGTGTAGGTTTCCTTGATCCCGTCAAAGCGCAGCAGGAAATCGGCCACTTCTTTTTGCATATCGGCCAGCACCAGGCCCTTTTCTTTGGCCAGCTCCCGGTTTAAGAATACCTGCTCGTTGGAGTAATTGGAAACCCAGTCTCCCTCCCCGAATTGCTGATTGGTAAATCCTTTTAATTGGGTCAGCACGAAACGCGTATCCAAACTTCCTGCGGCCACTCGTTCGCTCTGCATGTAACTGACCACATCCGCCACGCCATGATCTGCCGTCAGAAACACCAGGTATTCGCCCTCGCCGATCTCCCGGTCCAGGTAATCAAAAAATTCCGCCAATTCCCGGTCCAGGCGTAGGTAATTGTCCTCCACCTCTACCGAAGAGGGGCCAAACCGGTGTCCGATATAATCGGTAGAAGAAAAACTCACGGCCAGAAAGTCCGTCTCTCCTCTTTTGCCCAATTGCTCCCCTTCCAGGGCGGCATAGGCCAGGTCCAGGGTGAGGGTATTGCCGTAGGGAGTGGTACTGATCAGACCCAGTCCTCCATTATCCGCTGTCAAAGCGGGCAGATCATAGGGAAAAGTAGGTGTTTCCATGCCGATAAAGGGGGATTCAAATTCATTGTCATCGGCTGCCCCCTGCACATAGGTTTCTACCGGAAATAGTGGTTCCCAGGTTTGGGACAAATATTTCTGAGGTAATTTTCTGTCGTTAAACGCCTTGGCCCAATCCGGCAAGGCATCGTAGTAATAAGTGGAAGTCATGAATTCCCCGGTTTTGGCATCGTACCAGTAGGCATCCCCCATGTGTCCGGCTGGCAAGGCTGCCCCTCGATCCTTAATGGCGATCCCAACCACTTTCGACCGCTTTCCGGTAGCAAACATCAGCTCGTCCGTAATGGTGCTGCTCAACAGGTTTCTGGGAGAAATCTCGCCGTTTGAAGCAGTTCCGGCCACTCCTGTAACGGTACTGTCTTCGGCGCAATAGATGGACCGTCCTAAGGACCTTACATACCAGTTATTACCAATAATCCCATGGGTAGCAGGCGTGGTGCCTGAGTAGACAGAGGCATGCCCCGGTCCGGTGTAGGTAGGGATATAATTATAATGCCCATTTTCCATCACAAAGCCGGCTTTCAACAGGCGTTTAAAACCGTTTTCTACAAACCTATCCTGGTAACGGTAAAAATATTCCTGACGCATTTGATCCACCACGATCCCTACGACCAGTTTGGGCCGTTGCAAAGAACCTGATTTCTCCTCCTGGGCAAACCCCACTTGAGAAAGGATCAATAATCCCAGGACAACTAATTTTTTCATAATACTATTGGTTTCTGATTTGCACAAATATACCGGATTGCCCCTTCAAGAAATGCATCAAAGGTGCTGCAATTCCAAAAATTTGGATTAACGGACGGAAAGTGATTCAAAGCTTTGTCGGAATCAATCCCTGTTTCTCAGGTCTCCGTTTTTGATGGATTTAATAAATTGAGCCCAGGCAAAAGGGTTAAGCAAGGGCAAGGGTCTTGGCCCATACCGGTCCATGGTTTGCTGGGTTTGTTGGTTGGTAAATTGTCGGAAATTCTCGTTGCCGGATGCGGGCATTTCTTCGGCCCAGCGCAGAAGCAATTGCGGACTCAGGTTGCCCCGGTTGAGCGGTGGTTCTGCATCTACATTTACGGCCAGAATGGCATTTTTGAATTCTTCTTCTGTAGGATAGGGCATGACCTGTACCTCCTGAAGGGCTATTTCATCCTGAATCATGGTCAGGATATAACTGACCTTGTCTTCGTCAATATCTTCCGGGATCTTCAAGGTTTGTCGTTTCAGGCCTATGTAGGAAAATACCACACTGTCTCCTGCCACTACCGGCATGGAAAAATAGCCAAAGCGGTTACTGCTCGTGCCTCTTCCCTTTTTGGGGACATAAATATTTACACCCGGAATGGCCGTGGTACTGTCTGCATTCAGGATCACACCTGAAAGCTGAACCACTTTCCGATCGGAGGTGTCCTGTGCTTCGGCAGACCGGTGAATTCCTAAAAATCCGACTACAAAAAGGATCAGTATTGCGGTAATTTTTTTCACTTCTTTTATTTTTCAGTAGACTTACTCCTTTAATTATTACGGTAGAAAATCAAGCCGGTTTGGTTATAAAGCCAATGATTTCACGATAATAAGTGAAATACAGCTGAAATCATTAACTTCAACATGTTTTATTTGTTAAAGTTAATTAAATGCGCTTAAAAAACATAAGTTTGAATTATGGTATGCGGGTATTTAAAGCCCTCTCGGAGGAAGCGAGGGTGAGAATCCTGCATTTACTGATGCAAAATCAGGAGTTGTGTATTTCTGATCTGGAACATATACTGGATTTTACCCAAACCAAAACCAGCCGGCACGTAACATATTTAAAGCATGCGGGTTTAATAGGCAGTAGAAAAACAGATCAATGGACTTTCTATTATGTATTGGAAGAAGCCCAGGAAATACTGGGACAGATCCTGAAGTTCATTCAGAAAGACCAAAACCTGTTGAGAGACCAGGAGATCTATGAAATCCTTTACTCCAACAGGGAGCTGGCCAAAAATAAAATTCAAAACAACCCCTATAGAAAATAAAAAAACGTGAAAAAGTACCAACATATTTTTTTTGACCTGGACCACACACTTTGGGATTACGACAGCAATGTCAGAGAAACCCTATCCGAATTATTTTCACATTACCGCCTGGGAGATTTGGGAGGAATTCCTTTTGAAGCGTTTTTTGAGGCCTTTCTGTTCACCAATTACGAGCTTTGGGATCAGTTTAATCAGGGCAAGGTAGACCAGGCCGAAATGCAGCAAAGTCGCTTCATCAAGGTTTTCACCAGAGCAAAGTTGCCTGCTGAGTCTCTACCCGGTACTTTCGAAAGAGATTTTGTAACCCAAACCTCTTCCAAATCCAAAGTCATGGATCACAGCTTTGAAATCCTGGACTATCTGAACGATGACTATGCCTTGCACATCATCACCAACGGTTTCAATGAAAGTCAATATTCCAAATTAAAATGTTCGGGGCTGGCTCCTTATTTTGATTTGATTGTAACTTCAGAGAGCTCTGGCTTCAGAAAGCCGGACAAAAGAATTTTTGCTCATGCATTACAAAAGCTGGGCACCAAACCATCAAATTGTCTGATGATAGGAGACAACCCTGATTCAGATATTTTAGGCGCAAAAAATGCGGCCATCGACCAGGTTTATTATAATCCCCGGGGAGTAACCCATCAGGTTGAACCCACCTTTACCATCAGACACCTATCCGAACTCAGGGCCATCCTTTGAACCCTCCTTTCTTTTAAGCCGTTGTTAATTTGTATATTTGTTATAATTAAACTAACCAAGAAAACGACTTAATGGTATGCTAAAAGGCTTTTTTAATGTTCCGGAACCAGCGAATGAACCTGTCAAAAACTATGCTCCAGGGTCCCCTGAGCGCACTTCCCTTCAGGAAGCCATTGCTACGGCGAGGGCTCAGCAAGTGGATATTCCCATGTATATCGGTAGTGATGAGGTAAGGACGGGCAATACATCATCCCTTCACCCGCCACATGATCACCAGCACCTGTTGGGTCATTTTCATGAAGGAGACAAGGGTCATGTGACCCAAGCCATCAATGCCGCTTTGGGAGCAAAGCCGGCCTGGGAAAACATGCAATGGGAACAAAGAGCTGCCATCTTTCTTAAAATAGCAGACTTATTGGCAGGGCCCTACAGGGACAGGATCAATGCCGCCACCATGTTGGGTCAGTCAAAAAATGCCTTCCAGGCAGAAATCGATGCAGCCTGTGAGTTGATTGATTTCTTGCGGTTCAATGTAAAATTCATGACAGAAATCTATGCCCAGCAACCTCCCATCAGTGGACAAGGTGTCTGGAACAGGCTGGAGCAAAGGCCATTGGAGGGCTTTATTTTTGCCATTACCCCTTTTAATTTTACAGCCATTGCAGGAAATCTCCCTACGGCACCAGCCATGATGGGCAATACGGTCATCTGGAAACCGGCACATACCCAAATTTATGCGGCCCATGTATTGATGCAGGTTTTTAAGGAGGCCGGACTTCCTGATGGGGTGATCAACCTGATCTATGTGGATGGACCCCAGGCAGGAGAAGTGATCTTTTCCCATCCCGATTTTGCAGGGTTACATTTCACAGGATCTACCGGAGTGTTCCAACATTTATGGAAAACCATCGGACAAAATATCTCCAGGTACAAAACCTACCCCAGAATAGTAGGCGAAACAGGTGGTAAGGATTTTGTCATTGCCCATAAATCTGCCCACCCCAAAGCCGTAGCCACAGCCCTCAGCAGGGGGGCTTTTGAATATCAGGGACAAAAATGTAGTGCTGCATCCCGTGCCTATATCCCTTCCGGTATCTGGGAAGAGGTAAAAGGGCATTTGCTACAGGACCTGGCTTCCATGAAAATGGGGGGAACCGAAGACTTTGGCAACTTTATCAATGCAGTAATCGATGAAAAAGCTTTTGATAAAATCAGCGGATATATCGAGGCGGCTAAAAAAGCTCCCCATGTGGAAATAATAGCAGGAGGAAATTACGATAAATCCAAGGGGTACTTCATTGAGCCTACTGTGATATTGGTTGAGGATCCTCTTTACAAAACCATGGTAGAGGAAATTTTCGGACCTGTATTGACCATTTATGTCTATCAGGGAGATCATTTTGAAGAGGCATTGGAGCTGGTAGACCAAACCTCCCCCTATGCCCTTACCGGAGCCGTCTTTTCCACCGATCGTTATGCCATAGAAATGGCTACTTCCAAATTGCGCCATGCGGCAGGAAACTTCTATGTCAATGACAAGCCCACCGGAGCTGTGGTAGGGCAACAGCCGTTTGGCGGGTCCAGGGCATCTGGCACCAATGACAAAGCAGGCTCCATGATCAACCTGCTGCGTTGGGTTTCCCCCAGGACTATCAAGGAAACCTTCGTCAGTGCGACGGACTACCGATACCCTTTTCTGGGAGAATCCTGATGTAAACCGACAGCAAGGCATGGCCTTCTCCGGCATGTTTGCTTACCAAATGGAATTCAGGTAATGCAGTTGGTTTTTATTTTCAAATCCCTGCAGCTGGAGCTGGGAATAGCTTTCCCTGGGAAATACAAGCTCAGTCATCACCAGCTCCCCCTGATTGATGAAAATTTCTATAGAGGACCTGTCCAGAAATATTTGGAGGTCCTCTATTTCCAGGTCACCGAGCGGGGCGCTGTGCTTAGCAGGAAATTCCTTGTTGAAATCCACCAATCCGGATTGGGTCCGGTCCAGAAAAAACGTTTTCCTTTTCTTTTCCAGGCTTACCCGTTCTCCGGCAGGATTGCTGAATTCAAGCATGAAATCAGCCGCATTGGTACGCAGCTGCAGTTCCACCAGTTCCTGTTCCAGTGCTATGGTTTGCCCGGAAATTTCCTGACTTTCTACTCTGAGCATCTCCAGTTCTTTTACCGGCCTGGAGGCAAGGTGGTATTCCTGATCGACTGAATACAATTCAAGACTCCTGGGCAAGGTATTGGCTGAGCGCCAGACCTGTGTAGGCACCACATTGGCGTACATCCAGTTACTCATCCAGCCGATAAACAGTCTTCGTCCGTCAGAATCAGGGATATTGGACCAGGTAACTCCCGCATAATTGTCCGCACCATAATCCAGCCACTTCACGGAAGCTTGGTCGGTGGTAAACCGCTCTCCATCAAAATCACCAACGAAATATTGTGTAGCTGACCCTCTGTTTGGTCCACCAGGATTGATACTGACCAATAAAACCCACTTTTGCTCTCCCTCCGGGCTTGTCAAGGGAAACAGGTCAGGGCATTCCCATACCCCACCATAGGCTGCCCAGTCGGGGTTAAAATCACTTTCATGCTTCCAGTCAAGGAGGTTATCCGAAGAATAGAAACTGATCTTGTCCTTTACGGCCAATGACATGATCCACTTATCCTCCCCAGAGGAAGTGATCTGGGTCACTTTCGGATCCCGAAAGTCCCTGATCCCAGGGTTATCCAGCACGGGATTATTTGGGTATTTCTCCCAGGTTCTGCCCTTGTCCAGGCTGTAGGCGATGCCCTGGGTTTGAAAGTCATTTCTTCCGGCATCTGCACCTTCCGGGTCATGGTAGGTATAGATGGCCAGTAGTGGAGGATTTTCCGGTGTTCCAAGGCCACTACTGTTGGCAGCATCAAAGACGGCGGAGCCTGAAAATATCCACCCCAGGCTATCCGGCTCAATGGCTACAGGCAAATGTTCCCAATAAACCATGTCCTTTGAAACGGCATGCCCCCAATGCATAGGGCCCCAAACATTGCTATCCGGGTAATATTGGTAAAACAAATGGTATTCGCCATCATGATAAACCATTCCATTCGGGTCGTTCATCCAGTTGGCCTGTGGACTAAAATGAAACTGTGGCCTGTGTGCTTCATTGTAATTTTTTGAGGCAGGAGCCTTTTCTGAGCCATCAGTTACCTTTGAATGGCAGGAAAGCAAAACAGTTGCAATCAACAAGCCCCAAATGATAGATTTATTCATGATGCATTTCATGTGTTTATAATTGATTTTTAATGGCCACATGGAATCTTTGACGATTAAAATAATCATTGCCCTGTGTTTTTAATGATGATTTTAATCGTGTCGATTTCTTTTGGTTTATTCTACATTGTCCCTCACCCCCAGCAATACAATCCTAAAGGTACTGCCTTTTCCCAGTTCTGAGGAACTGACGAATATTCTGCCCTTGTGGTACCCTTCGATGATGCGCTTGGCCAGGGTAAGTCCTAATCCCCATCCCCGCTGCCGGGTAGTAAATCCAGGGTTGAATACTTTGCCAAACATTTTTTTCTCTATGCCTTTACCTGTGTCACTGATATCAATCAGAACATATTTTTCACTTTCTTTCACGATATTTATGCTGATGGCTCCCTGTCCTTTCATGGCATCCACTGCATTTTTACAAATGTTTTCGATCACCCATTCAAACAAAGAGCGATTCATTTGAGCATAAATGAATTCTGCATGGGAGTTGAGCTCAATGGAAACCTTGCTCGAAATACGAGGCCTGAGGTAATTGATCGCATCCCCAATCACCTGATAGACATTTTCAGGTTTGATTACAGGGCTGCTCCCTATATTGCTAAACCTTTCGGTCACCATGCTCAGTTTTTTAATATCCTTTTCAATCTCAACGATTACTTCCTTGTTTTCATCGAAAACAGGGGAGTTTTTCAGGTAATCAATCCAGGCCATCAAAGAGGCCAGGGGAGTTCCCAGCTGATGAGCCGTTTCTTTCGTAAGGCCTGCCCAAAGCCTGTTCTGTTCGGCCACTTTGCTTTGATTGAAAAAAGCATAAGCGAGAATCCCAAACACCAAAATAACAGACAATTGCACATACGGGTAGTACTGTAAGCGGGTCAGCAGGTCTGAATTTCTATAAAAAATAAAAGCATCATCAGAAAGTCGTATGGGGTCATACAAAGCTTTCATCGTTTCCAGCTCTTCAAGTAATTGCTGTCTTTCCTCTTCCTCTGAGCTATTTTTTTTGAAGTTTATGTTCTTGTATTCAATTGGCTCGCCCTCAGCATTTACGGTGATCACGGGGATTGATTTGTTTTCCTGAATGATCACCTGAAAAACAAAGGTGAGGTTATCGGAGTTGACAGAAGCATACTCCAGGGCTTCAGCATAAAGATCCACCTGTCTCTTTTCCCTGATTTTGAGTTCCTCTACCAGGGTATTGGTATAATAAATGGATCCGAGCCCAATGATGATGGAAAAAACAAATACGCCCCATTTTACCTTTCCCCTGTTTTGGTACAGGTCCAAAGATGTCAGGTCTTGAAATTTTTTATTCATTGCCAATTAATGATTCCGAACTTAAGGAAGTTCATAATGAGAAACAATAGAAAACAATCATTATTGCCTCCCGAAAAATAAAAATTAATGCCAGGCCAAAGACAAGTGGTGGGAGGCACCTGCCTTACCCATTATCTTTCATCCATTTCCACAACACTTTATACCCCACTTTCGTGCCGTGGACCAGAATGCCAATTCGATAGATTTTACCTGCCAACCAGGTAGTAAATAAAAAACCCGTGACCAACAATCCTATAGAAAGGGCCAAATGGTGCCAGGGCACACCAAAGCTCACCCTTCCCATCATGGCTACCGGAGAAGTAAAAGGAATCACGGAAAGCCAAAAAGAAACCTTGCTATTGGGATCATCGAGCACAAAAATAAATAGCCCCATATAGGCAATCAATAAGGGAATGGTAACCGGAAACATGAATTGCTGGGCATCGGAAGGACTATCCACCGCCGCTCCTATTGCGGCAAAGAAAGCTCCATACAACAAATACCCCCCTATAAAATAAATTAAAAAGGTCAGGGTAAGCTGAATAAAATCTATTCCCTGCACCATTTGGAGGATTTCTACCATCCCCTCCTGACTTGCACCTGAAAATAACTCCTGCTGCCCGGACATCTCCATCAATTCCTGTTGTGGCATTTTCATTCCAAAATACCCTACCACCAATGAAGATATGGCACTGATCAGTAATATCCAGATCAAAAACTGGGTCAAGCCCACGGCCCCTATCCCAATGATTTTGCCCATCATTAACTGAAATGGCTTTAGGGAGGATACCAGGATTTCTATGATTCTACTTGATTTCTCTTCTATGACCCCTTGCATGATCTGGTTGCCATACACAAAAATAAAAGTATAAATGAGGATTCCAGCCAAAAAGCCTACCGCATAGTTGATTACAGAATTGGAAACCCTCTCCCCTCCGGGTTCCCCCACGATGACAGCCCTTATTTTGATATTGGTTTTCAGGGAAGAAAGGACATCAGGGTCTATACCGGAGGCGAAAAGTCTGAATTCCTCAATTTTATTTTTGAGGGCAGCCTCCAAACTTGTAATCATAGATATCGGGGCTGTTTCCTCGCTATAAAAAGTTATCCCCGTGGGTTGTTCTAAATTCAATTCAGGAATGTACAAAAGCCCAAAACGGGTTCCCTCCTGAACCAATTTCCTGCCCTCTTCACGGTTCAATCCACCGTAAGAGAAAGCAAAAGACTCATTGCTTTCTAAAAAATAAGCATTGTTTTCGTCCACTACTTCAATAAATTTTCGAGCATCCGGAGAAACGTCCGACATGGCTATCCATAAGAACAGCCCCAGGATAGTAGGGAATATGAGAGGGGTAATGATGGTTGCCAGCAGAAAGGATCTTTTTTTCACCCTGGCCAGGTATTCTCTTTTAATTACTAAAAAAATTTTACCCCTCATGACTCTCATTAATTTTTTGTATAAAAATTTCCTCTATACTGGGGACGATTTCTTCAAAGCCCAGGATTTCTCCATACTGCATGAGATCGTTCAGGAGTGCATTGGGAGCTTGTCCATTAAGACTTGTGGTAAATTCTACCTGTCCTTCAGCTGCTATCACATCTCCCCAGGGAGGCATATTGGTCTGGTCCTCAACCATCATTTTTACCTTAAACTGATTGGTTTTGGACTCATTTTTAATCGCTTTGACCGGCCCGTCCAATATTTTCCTGGCCTGATTGATCATAGCGATGTGGTCACAAAGCAATTCCACAGATTCCATCCTATGGGTAGACAGGATTATGGTGGTGCCCTGCCGTTTCAATTCGAGAATTTCATTTTTGATGATTTCCGCATTTACCGGATCAAACCCGGAAAAGGGCTCATCCAAAATCAGCAGGTCCGGCTGGTGGATGACAGTAGCAATAAACTGAACTTTCTGGGCCATTCCTTTGGAAAGGTCCTGAATCTTATTGTCTTTCCACTTAGTCAGGTTCAACTTTTCCAGCCAACTGGTAATTTTTTTAATGGCATCCTGTTTCCCAAGGCCTTTTATGCGGGCAAAGTATAGCAGCTGTTCCTTAACCTTCATGGTCTTGTACAAGCCCCTCTCCTCTGGCAAATAGCCAATATTCCTAACATGCCGCATTTTAAGAGGCTGTCCCTTGATAAATATTTCTCCCGAATCCTGGTCAATAATCTGGTTTACGATCCTGATAAAAGTAGTCTTGCCCGCCCCATTGGGGCCCAAAAGTCCGAAAACAAGGCCCTCTGCCACCGAAAGATTAAAATCTTTCAACGCAACATGTGTCCCGTAGGACTTATTCAATGATTGGACGCTTAAAATTTCCAAATAGATCGCTAGGTTTAAAATTGGCTATAATAAACAAAAAGCCTTTTGAAAGGATCTTTATTCCAAAGATACTGAACCCACAGAAACATCTATCATAAAGGTCATGAGATTTTCGGCGTCTGCCTGATACCCCCTGCTGATATAGGTTTTTTCTGCTATTTCTTTCAGGTGACCCGGCACTTTGGTCCTGCACATGGCCGTAGACTTTATTTTCACCATATAGGGAAGACTTGCGGAGGGCAATTTAATATTTACTGCACCTGCCCCCACCATTGCATTCACCGTGGTAGCACCGGCCATGGTGTCGCCAAAGGATAAATTAACAGAGCCGTAGTTGACATCAAACATCAGGTGCCTGGCATTGGACATTTGCAAATCATCTGCATATAAGGATCCCATATTGATGGCAACTGACATGGTGTCCATGTGGACTGTATTGGGTACCTGCTTGGAATAATTCAAAAAAACATCGGCTGAAGCTGTTTTTACGAAGCAATTGGAAACCGGGAGATTTGAAAGGTCCAGGGTAGCTTTTCCAATCCCAAAATGAAGCCTCAAATCATAGAGGAAGTTGGCATCCAAACCGACTTCCCATTTGTGATCATAATCATCCTCTCCACTTGAAAAAAGTCTGTGAGAAAGGTTTTTGCTCAGGCTTTCTGACTCCACATTTTTATGCTCCAACAGGGCATAAAGGACCCCATCCGACTGTCTATGCGTAAATGTGGGCAGAATATTTACCTTTCCCAGCTCCGCATCAGCAATAAATGGAAATCCCTTGTATTCCCTTTGGATAGTAGACACCCCTTTGTAACTGGAAAAGTTTAGATGAACCAAATTGATCCCTTCCCTTTCTTTCACCTCAAAATGCCTTACAATCTGTGCTTCGGAAGTAATGACGAGACAAATAACCAGACAAATGGCAAAATTCAATTCCTTAAACATACCGAATTAATACGGTTGGGGATATCAAAAGGTTTCTTTAAAAAAAAAAGCCGTGGTCCGGCCATTTCTTTTAAAAGAATTCTTTTACTTTATCAAATATGCTTTTTTCTGATTTACCCGGATTGGGTTTAAAATTCTCTGAGTCCCTTAGTGATTCCAATTTTTCCCTTTCCTCCCTGGTCACTTCTTTGGGGGTCCAGACATTTACATGGATCAACTGGTCTCCCCTGCCATATCCGTTCAACTCTTTTATTCCTTTTCCTTTCAGGCGCAGAATTTTACCTGCCTGAGTTCCGGGTTCAATTTTTATTTTGACCTTCCCGTCAATGGTAGGCACTTCCAGAGAAGCACCCAAAGCTACATCTACAAAGCTCAGGTACAAGTCATAAACCACATTATTGCCATCCCGAACCAAAACCTCATCAGGTATTTCTTCAATCAGGATCAAAAGATCACCGGGAACTCCCCCAGGTATTTCGTTTCCTTTACTGGAAAGGCTTAGCTGCATGCCATCGGCAACACCTGCAGGAATATTGATGGGTATGATTTCTTCCTTTATGACCAGCCCTCTGGCATCTGCGTTTGGCGGCCTTTTGTCTACAATCTGTCCACTTCCCTCACAGGCAGGACAAGTACTGGCCGAAACCATTTGCCCAAGCATGGTATTGACTACCTTTTTTACCTGACCGCTTCCCTGGCAGGTAGCGCAGTTTTTGAAGGTAACGCCATCGGCGATCATGTGGCGCTTCACTTTGATCTTCTTCTCTACGCCATTAGCCAGTTCCCGAAGGTTCAATTTAAGTTTTACACGAAGATTAGTTCCTTTTTTGGTCCTGCGGCCGCTTCTGCCACCTCCACCAAAGAAAGAGTCGAAACCTCCTCCACCAAAAATATCTCCAAACTGAGAAAAGATGTCATCCATGTTCATGCCACCTCCTCCAAATCCGCCATTGCCTCCCAGGCCCTGATGACCGAATTGGTCGTATCTTTGTTTTTTCTCCGGATTGCTCAACACTTCATAGGCTTCGGCCGCTTCCTTAAACCTGTCTTCTGCAGAGGGATCACCCGGATTTTTATCCGGGTGATATTTGATGGCCAGCTTTCTATAGGCCTTTTTTATTTCTTCCGGGCTGGCATTCTTTTCAATACCCAGCACCTCATAATAATCTCTTTTTGCCATAAATCTTTATTTTCCAATTACCACTTTAGCAAATCGAACCACTTTTCCACCCATTGTATAGCCCTTTTCCACTACGTCCACTATCTTCCCTTTCAACGCTTCAGATGGGGCCGGGATCTGCGTGATTGCTTCATGGTATTCTGCATCAAAATTTTCTCCTACCAGTCCCTCCATAGGTTCCAATCCTTTGGAAGTAAGCACCCGCAGTAATTTATTATAGATCAACCTACTTCCTGCCTGCTTTTGTTCATCCTCCCCGGAATCTTCCTGTGCTTTAAAAGATCTTTCAAAATCGTCTAAAACAGGCAGTATTTCCTGAATCAAGTCCAAGGAAGCAGTGTTGACCAGGTCAAGCCTTTCCTTGGCCGTTCTTCTTCGGAAATTTTCAAACTCAGAATATAACCTGACATATTTGTCCTTCAATTCCTGATTTTCCTTTGACAAATTGTCTTCAGGTCCCTTGTCTTCCGAATCTATCTCTTCCTGAACATCCAAATCAGCATCCTTGTTCACATCCCCTTCATTGACAGGGTTTTCTGCTGTTTCTGTTCGTTCCAGGTCCAATTCCTTTTCTTCTTTTGCTTTATCTGTCATGTCTATTTCCGTTTTTCAAAAATCCATTTCATGAAAACAATTAACTTGCCATTATCCCAATGTATGCCATTCTGACACAGTTATTGCAAGGACTTCCAAATCAAGTCCTTAAGCAATGGCAGTTGAAATCCGCTTACCGATGAAATGAAAAGGTGAGGAATGTCTTTAGGAATTTCAGCTTCCAGGGCCTTCATCAGTTCAGCATCCAGCAGGTCTGCCTTCGAAATGGCCAGAATACGCTTCTTGTCAAGTAATTCTGGGTTATAACGTTCCAGTTCAGCCAATAAAATCGCATACTGCTCTCCTATATGAGTGGCATCTGCTGGGACCAAAAACAATAAAATGGAATTGCGTTCGATGTGCCTGAGGAACCTTAGCCCCAGACCCTTTCCTTCCGCCGCCCCTTCAATGATTCCGGGGATATCCGCCATTACAAAGGATTTTTCGTCCCTGTAGGCTACCACTCCCAAATTGGGGACCAGGGTAGTAAAGGCATAATCGGCAATCTCCGGCCGGGCCGCAGATAAGCTGGCAAGCAAGGTGGACTTGCCTGCATTGGGAAAGCCTACCAATCCAACATCTGCCAATAGCTTCAATTCCAGAATGATCCATTCCTCTATTCCATCCTCCCCTGGCTGGGCATAATGGGGGGCTTGATTGGTAGATGTCTTGAAGTGGTCGTTACCCAGACCTCCCCTACCTCCTGGGGTTAAAATAAATTCCTGTCCATCTGCTGTGATTTCACACCTGGACTCACCAGACTCAGCCACCTTGGCGACCGTACCTATAGGAACCTCCAGAATGATGTCCTGCCCGTCAGCACCCTTTCTTCTTCCTCCCTCTCCATTTTTGCCCCGCTCAGCAATGACATGTTTCTTGTATTTAAGGTGAAGCAAAGTCCAAAGTTGTGCGTTTCCCTTCAAAATGATATGGCCCCCTCTACCTCCATCACCTCCGTCAGGACCTCCTTTGGGTACGTGCTTCTCCCTTCTGAAATGGACTGATCCATTTCCTCCTGCTCCGGAACGGGAACAAAATTTCACATAATCTATAAAGTTAGATGCTGCCACTGTAATTTTGGTTTTAACTTTCCGCTCCGAATTCCTTTAGCCGAAGTCCGGCCTTAAAATAAAATGGCTAAGCCGTTACGCTTAGCCACAATCAGAGTACACAAAGGTACACATTAATATTTATCTATAACAGCACAAATTTTGCCAAATATCTCATCTATGGCCCCCACACCGTGAATTTTGGATAATTTACCCTGGTTTTGATAATATTCGGCCACAGGTAGGGTCTCTTCATTATACACCTTTATCCTGTTTTGGATTTTTACCTCATCCTGGTCATCAGATCTGCCGGAGGTTTTTCCTCTTTCCCTGATGCGCTGCTTCAGTTCCTCCTCCGGAACTTCCAAAGCTATCATTCCGGAAATACTGGTGCCCTTTTGCAACAATAAATCATCCAATGCCCTGGCCTGGGCCACCGTTCTCGGAAATCCATCAAAAATGAAGCCGGTCAGGTCAGTAGAAGAATTGATCTTATCGTCCACCATGCCAATCACCACTTCATCTGGCACCAGGTTACCTTCATCCATGTATTTCTGCGCCAACTTTCCCAGTTCGGTACCCTCTCCCAAATGCTTCCTGAATAAATCCCCGGTAGAGATGTGGGCCACCTTATATTTTTCAATTAACTTTTCACTTTGAGTCCCTTTTCCTGCTCCTGGAGGGCCAAACAAAACAATATTTAACATAGATTATTCTTTAAAATGTATGGAATTTTATTTTTCTTTTTTCTGGTACAAATGCCTGATATTTCTTCCCTTTCCACAATAATCCAGGCCGTAGCCTACCACAAACAGGTCAGGGATATCAAATCCCCGGTACTTTATGCTTACGTCTTCTTCCAATGCGTCCGGCTTCACCAATAGGCTGACAATTTCCACACTTTTAGGATTTTCCCTTTGTATCAGATCCATTAGAAAAACCATGCTTTTGCCTGTGTCTACGATGTCTTCAATTATGATCACATCCTTGTCCTTTAAGGATGTATTCAATCCCAATAAACTGGTAACCAAACCTGTACTCCTT
The DNA here is from genome assembly GCF_010993705.1 of Cyclobacterium sp. SYSU L10401. Taxonomy (GTDB): domain Bacteria; phylum Bacteroidota; class Bacteroidia; order Cytophagales; family Cyclobacteriaceae; genus Cyclobacterium. The sequence goes on from NZ_WOFO01000007.1 coordinate 33,886, forward strand.
GTGCCGGAATAGGAGGCCAATTTGATGAAGGAAACATCCACTTCCAGATCAATATGCTTGCAAATATCAGACATAAACATAAAACTACCGTTTAAAACTGCCAATAAAATCGGATTTTTTCCGGAATAATCCTTATTTACGGCTTCGGCAAGGGTGCTAACTTTCTCCAAAAGCTGCTCTTCAGGTATAAAAAGTTCAAAATACAGGTCTTCTATCTTGATCATGTTACATTTTCCCCCGCTCAGAATCCGGTGGCTTTGGACTTTATTTTTTCCGAATAAAAGACATTTTATAAACCATTACAAATTTTGCATCAAATATTGGTACAATTTAACCATGCTTTCCAGATCCCTTAAACTGGCTTTTTCGTGCGGGGTGTGGGGATTTTCTTCTCCAACGCCTATAAAGCACCAATCAATCGGGTAAGGGCTCATCTGAATTTCCCTGCCATCACTTCCTCCATGGGCTTCAACCTCCAATTGAAATGGGATTCCGGATGCTTCTGCCATTTCCAATATTCTATCGAGAAACGTTTTCCTGGGTATGAAACTGTCTCGCAAAGAAATTACAGCCCCTTTATTGAAATGAATTCCTTCTGTAATCCAGGTTACATCCGCCACCAAGGCTTGTCGGATCCCCCAATTCTCATAAATGAATCGTATCAGAAATGGCATGGAACCTCCTCCATGCTCCTCGTAGGTACTGAATACCAGGATCCCATCAGATAGGTTTTCGCATAATTCCATCAATGTATAAATACCCAGGCGATTGTCCAGATAAGCGGCTTCAAGGAATTCATTTTCTACATTGATTTTTTGTTCGAATGAAAGCATTGTCCCTCTTTGAATTCCTCTGGGAAAATCATGAAAGACATTTCCATCTTTTTCTTGGGCCTTGCATCGTATGGGCCCTACCTGATCTATCCCCTGCAGCCAGACTTCTTCGGATATTTCCGGTCCACCTATAGGCACAAGTTGATTCTCATACCTGACGGTAAAACCCACGGTATCCATGTGGGCAAACGCTGCAGTTTTGGGATTTCCGAAAACAAGTAGTATATTATCCTGGAATTCATCACCTGAATAAATCCTGGGCGAAACTTTCCAGGATGATCTTCGTTCTACTATCATATTGAGCAGAAATGAGGAAATTGCTGATTCATCACCGGAAACGCTATTGATGTTTAGAATTTCTTTTAATAAAATATTCATTGGCATAGTTTATGTTAAATAATTTTATAAATTTCGGGTTCAAAATCGATTTTATTGAAACAATTGAGATAGATGTTTAAAGTTCCCATAAATTAATATACATTTGTATCATATAACCGAGTAATAACTAATAGCAATCAAAATCAATTAAAACACTGAATGTTGTAAAAAATTTTTTATCATGAAAAAAATAATACTATCAACACTAATGGTTGGTGCTTTAGCTTTAGGTGCTAATGCTCAAGACGATTTCAACAAATGGTCCGTCGAAGTTAATGGAGGGTTCAATAAACCAATGGCACCAATGACGCCGGGTTATTTTTCTCCTACTTTAAATTTGGGCCATGCTGACCTGGGCGTCAGGTACATGTTTAACGAGAAATTTGGGACCAAGCTGGATTTTGGTTTTGGTGGCTTCAGCAATGCAAGTGACACCCCTGATTTCTCTTCAAATTACTACCGCCTGAATTTACAGGGAGTAGCTAATCTTGGAAGGATCATGGATTGGCAGACTTTCTCCCAAACCTTTAACTTATTGGGTCACTTCGGTGGAGGAATCGGAAGATTAACTCCTCAGGAAAACCAGTGGGCTGATTTTCAGGATAACCAGTACAACATCATCACGGGTTTAACGCTTCAGGTAAGGCTTAGTGACAAAATTGCTCTTAATGGAGACATTAGCAACATTGTAGCCGGAAGACAGGATGTAGCATTTGATGGAGCTTCTTCTATCAATCCTGCAACAGATAATGGTTATTATGGAGCAAATTCTGTTTGGTGGACAGGTACTTTAGGACTTAGTTTCTATCTGGGAAGCAGTGACTCTCACGCAGACTGGTATTTGAGAGAAAACAAGTATGCTACCAAAGAAGAGTTAGCTACTCAGATCGGAGAGATCAAGGACATGCTTAAAGATTCTGACGGGGACGGTGTTCCTGACTATCTGGACAAAGAGCCTAACACTCCAGCAGGTGCCAGGGTTGATTCTCAAGGTACAACCATGGATTCTGATGGCGACGGGATTCCTGATCATGTAGATAAGTGTCCGTTCGTTCCAGGTCCAGCCTCTTTGGATGGTTGTGCTCCTGACGATACAGAAGAAGTCGATTACCTTGCCAAAGCGATCAATGATGGTTATGTGAATGTATACTTCGCCTTCGATAGCTCCAAGCCACTTGGATACTCTGCCTCTTCCGCTCATTATGTTTCTAACTTTATGAAAAGAAATCCAGGTGTTCAGGTAGAACTAAAAGGTTATGCTGATGAGTTGGGCCCTGAAGATTACAACATGAAGCTATCTGAAAGTAGAGCAAAATCTGTTTATGACTTGCTAGTGGCCTCAGGGATATCTGAATCCAGATTAAGCTACAAAGGCTATGGTGAGGATACCAGTGTAGACAAATCATCTGCTGATGCCAGACAAATGGCAAGGAGAGTAAGCTTTGAAATCAAATAGGCTACTAAAATGATAATATTAAAACCCGATCTTAAAAGATCGGGTTTTTTTGTTTTAATTTGCCCTATCATGTTTATCCTTAACCAAAAAGATTCGATTGCCAATCATTTTCTGGCTGAACTCAGGGATGTCTCGGTCCAAAAGGACAGGATGCGCTTTAGAAAAAATCTGGAACGATTAGGTGAAATTTTAGCCTATGAAATTTCAAAGTCTCTACCCTATTCAATACGTGAAATTGAGGGGCCTTTTGGAAAAACCAACTCCAATCTTTTGTCTGAACAACCCGTAATCATCTCGGTTTTGCGGGCAGCTGTACCCTTTTACCAAGGAATAATTAATTTTTTTGACCGTGCTGATAGCGGGTTTATTGGCGCATATCGGAATGAAAGCCAGGAAAACGGAGCCCCGGTAACCATCAGCTTGAATTATATGGCCGCTCCGGATATCACAGATAAAACAGTCATTCTGGTAGATCCCATGCTGGCAACCGGCAAATCCTTTATCAAAAGCATGCAACATCTTCTGTCCAATGGGAGTCCCAGGCAGGTAGAAATCGTGAGTGCGATTGCAGCTCCTGAGGGTGTAGCGTTTATCGATGAAAACCTGGAAATTCCTCACCGCATCTGGACTGGGGCTTTGGATGAGAAATTAAATACACAATCCTATATTATACCTGGCCTGGGCGATGCCGGAGACCTATCTTTCGGCCCAAAAATTTAATAACTCTTCAGAAAATGAGCTATCTGTTATTGGTCTTGGGATTGGTTGTCCTGCTTTTTGGGGGGAAATTTCTGGTAGATGGAGCCTCTTCGATTGCAGCCAGATTGGGATTAAGTCCCGGATTGATTGGCTTAACCGTTGTCGCATTTGGTACTTCTGCTCCGGAACTATTGGTAAGCGTAACTGCTGCGCTGAAGGGCTCCAGCGACATCGCCATAGGGAATGTTATTGGGAGCAATATATCGAACATTACATTGGTACTGGGAATAAGTGTGGTGATATTTCCCATTTACATTCAAAAATCCACATTAAAACTTGACTACCCCTTCACGGTAATCAGTTCTCTGATGTTTTATGCTTTTGCATTTAATGGTTGGATATCCTTGTTGGAAGGCATTGTTTTGTTGATCTGTTTTGTTTCTTTAAACCTGTATTTTTTCAAGACAATTGAGCGGGTGGAATTTTCGGAAGAGGATGCTGTCAAAATGAAAAAACAACCTGTAGCCCTTGCCATTGTACAGTTAATTGGTGGCGCAGCAGGATTGTATTTCGGGTCCGATCTGGTGGTAGGAAATGGTACCAGCATTGCTGAGGCCCTGGGAGTAAGCGAGCGCATCATCGGAGTGACCATTATAGCCATAGGCACCAGCCTCCCCGAATTGGTCACTTCTGTTTTGGCTGCCTTAAAAAAAGAAACCGAATTGGCCCTGGGTAATATTCTGGGCAGCAATATCATGAATGTTTTTTCCATTATAGGATTTACTGCATTGATCAAGCCTATTGGGGTAGGTTCTGAATTTATAAATACGGACTTTATCTGGATGCTGGGTTTTACCATTCTCCTTTTCCCAATCATGCGGATCAATTATGTCATCAGCCGGATCAATGGCATTGCCCTTTTAATTGGTTACCTACTCTACCTTTATTTCCTGATTTGATGAGTGATTACCTGATTACTTTTTTTGGCATATACTTCCTATGCCTTTTCAAGTTCATTGCAGGCCCATTATTAGGCTCTGCAGCAGGTTATGGTTTATGGGAAATTGTGTCTGTGACGGTGTCCGGAATGATGACTTCTGTACTTATTTTTACTTTTCTGGGAGAGTGGTTTAAAAAAAACTGGCCCATCATTATCAAAAAAAAGAAAAATAAATTTTCTAAAAGGACAAGAAACATCATTAAGGTATGGCAAAAATTTGGTGTTTTTGGAATTGCGTTCCTCACACCGGTGATCCTCACTCCCATCGGTGGGACGGTGGTACTTACTTCATTTGGCATTGCAAAAAGGAAAATTATAGGAGCCATGTTGGTGAGTTCATTTTTCTGGTCCATTGTTATGGCCGTCAGTATTGAAAAGCTGCTTGAAATACCCTTTTTTAAAAATATTTGGACATAAAAAAGAGCCCGATCAGGGCTCTTTTTTTTACCCTTTTCTTATTTTATTGTATGGCTAGCACTTCTCCTTTAAACCAAACCGGGGTAAAAGGTTTGATCAAATCAATCTGCTCCCCTTTTTCTACTAAGTCCAGCCTGATATCTTCAGGAATTATTTGTATGGAATTATCATAAGCAGAAAAGGAAGTGGCCAAAATCTCTACTTTTTCATCAGGCAAAACTCCTTTCAAGCCTTCATCCAAAAATACTAGCCCAGAATTTCCGATAGAAAAGGTAATGGGTTGGTTGGAAGAATAAGACTCAAAAGTAGGCTCCTCATCACCCATTTCAAACAGTTCAAAATCTATGGAAACGTTACTTCCCAATTGGGATTCAGATTTGGAATCGTCACCTGCCTCCACAGATTTAAAAAATATCCCATCGGCAATTTCTTCAAATCCTTCCAGTTCATTTTCTTCGATAAAAGCCTGGATCATTTCTATTTCTCTTTGCTCTAACTCCTCCTCTGTATACTTCTTTACAAATTTCAATTGAATCACCAGGTTAGATGCTGGTAAAATCAATTGCTCATACCCATAGTTACCAAATGCCAGGTAGGAAGGGGTATACACCATCATTTCCTCTCCTTCACGCGCCAGTCCGGCTGCATAGGTAATCGCAATGGGCCACAAGCCATCCTGGCTGTACTTAAAATACTTGGGCTCTTTGGACTCGTCCAGGTAGGAATCGATCAACTGCCCATCAATGGTCTTCACCTCATAATAAATGCCAATATAGTCTGCATTCACAAATTGGGGGGCATCTGGCTGGCTAAGGGTTTTTTCATAATAAAAGCCAGACTGTGCTTTGGTCGCCTGGATATTATTCGAAGCAATGTATTCCTCCATAATGAGGTTATCCCTATTCATCGCCCTATCCAGATCTGTTTCTGATTCCTCCATACAGGAAGCCATTAAAATAACCAACCCAAAGAGCCAGCCTGTTCTACTCGTTACAATCATGGTAATTTTTTAATTTATTATTAATTGGTTTACTTATTTTTCAAGTTAAAATTCATGCGCAGGTTAATTCCACCGATGGAAAACTGCTGGTCTGCAAATGTCAATCCTCCCAGAGGTACTTTATAGAAAGGCTCAAATGACAGGTAAAACTCATCGTTCAATTGGTATTCATAGCCAAACGAAAGGTTAAGCAGTCCTGCCACATCGGTATTTTTGTCACCGGATTGGGGAGAAACAACATTGCTGAATTTTTGAACATTGGGAGCATATTCCAGGTCCCCGCTAAAACTGTTGGTACTAAAAAGGGACTGTGCTTCAATGGTTTCGACTGTATTTTGATCCAGGTACACCATACTGGAAAGACCCGTAATCAAATAAATACCCGTTTGCTTTTTGTCGTAAACCTTGTATTTCAGATTTACGGGAAAATCCAGGGAAGCAAAATTAAGCTGGTAATCGGAATCAATAATATTGCTGTTTGCCCTCATGTCAAAGCCAGGTGATGCATTTTGTGGCATGGCCTGCATATTTTGAGGGGCCATACTTTGATTGGCATAAGCTAGTCCAAAATCCAATTTAAATTTACTGGAAAGCGAAATTTCAGACATCAACCCTGCGCCCAGGTTCATTCCAGAAACAGGATTTGAACTGGCCTGGGGACTGAGCATGACACCCAGCTTAAAAGGCCTCGTCTCCTTGCCAGCATCCGCTGCTTCATTTTCTGCTTCACCAGCTTTCCATTCTTCAATGATTTTTGCTGCATCATTTTCAGATATGGCCTTCCCGGTTGGCGTTTCCGAAAGAGACTGATCTGCCAAAAAGGGAACATTTTCCAGCTTTTTTGCCATATCCGTCTGAAAGTTTTCCCAGGATTCGGCAAGGGTCTTAACCAATGAAGGCAATGGGGAAACCGCGGGTATGTTTTCAGACAACCTATCGGAAGCAGAAGCCTCCGGGTTTTCAGGATCAATAGCCATGCTGTCTGATAACGAACCCGTTTCAGACCTGCCTGAAGCATTTGCTAAAGATTCGGAATCGGTCTTAGCACTGTCATCCGGCTTATCTTTTTCCGTTTTGCTTTGAAAAGGCGCATTCCCTATGGTGATGGAATCAGAAAATGATTTCACCTGCTGATCAATTTTTTCCTGTTTAGGAAAATAAACAAAAAAGAAGAGTAAGCTGGCTGCAATACCTGCCGAAAAAAATGGCCAATAAACCAACCAAGCCTTTTTCTTTGGCTTGAAATAGGCACGGGAAAATTTCTCCCAGGCCTGGGGGTCATAAGGCTCCTCATGCTTGCTGAAGGAGGCTTTTATTTTCTCCGCAAGTTTCTTATCGAACTGCTCCTTCATTTTTAATTTGATTTATAGCGATAATTTTTTCTCTCAATTTCTCTTTTGCCCTGGCCAGGTATGTCCTGCAGGTACTGGCCGGAATACCCAGTTTTTCACTGATCTCATTGTGCCGGTACCCTTCTATTTCATACATGTTGAAGATCACCCGTAATATTTCAGGTAATTCTCCCAGCGCCCTTAAAATATCGGCTCTGGATAATTCATCTATGATATTTGAATCATATGTCTCTGTTTCGGCTTTTTCGATATTCATGGCGGAATAATGTTTGAAATTCTTCCTGTAATAATCCACCGAAGTATTGATTATTATTCTCCTGAACCAGCCCTTAAAGGAATTTTCGGGAGAAAACTGCTCCAACTTATCAAAGGCTTTCATAAAGCTGTCATTGACGATTTCGCAAGCCTCTTCCCTGCTTCCGGAATACCTCAGTGCAATGCTCATAGCATAGCCATAAAAATGCTTATAAAGCTTTTCCAACGATTTTTTATCTCGCTTCTGCGCTTCCTGTATGAGATCTTTCTCCAAAAGCCTTTCTTTAATAGGATAGGTTCCCTACCCAGACGATACACTTGACCAAAACGCTACAAGGGCATCCAAATTTTTTTTATCCTGCCATAATCTACCAGATATTGCCTATCAACCAAGTCAGCCTGAACGGCGGACCACTCAACAGATGCGTTTATCTCAGGCTGCTGGCCGAAATAAATCAATTATCCTGCCTGACCGGTTTTTGTTTGTTGGCATAATCTGATTATTTTTAATCTTGCAACGGTAACAATGCGCACAAATTTAGCGTTAAAATCATGATCATATATATGAGAAAGAATATGAAATATTACATTTTCCTGGGTTTGATTTTTGTCGGTATTAACACCTCATTCGGGCAAAGGGGAGACGCAGGTGACTATGATTATGATAATGAGGTCCTTTTTGGCATCAATAAAAACACCAACGGGGGATTGATCGGAGGAGTCAGCTTTAAATTAGGATCCAGAATAGATGATAATCTATTTCAATTCTTCAACCTCGAACTGGCCAATGTGAAAAACCCCAAGGAAGTCCGGTACCCTACGGTATTGGGCAATAGCTACATCTTTGGCAAGTCTAATTATCTTTATGCCATACGCCCGCAATATGGTCGAGAAATCCTCGTATTTAAGAAAGCTCCTCATCAGGGGGTGCAAATTTCTCTTTTAGGCGCCATTGGTCCTACGATTGGACTCATTGCACCTTATTATATAGAATACTCCCTGAACCGTACAGAAACGGTGCGGGAACAATACGATCCCGAAGTACACCAGAGCCGCTTCAATGTATTGGGGCCTGGAAGGCTATTTGAGGGTATAGGTAGTTCAGAAATTGCCTTTGGTGGAAATGCAAAAGCAGCCATGGCCTTCGAATTCGGCTTTTTCAAGTCAAACGTTACCGGAGTGGAACTTGGATACCAATTAGAGGGTTTTACCAAAGAGATCGTGCTGATGCCCACTACTGAAAACAGACAGGTTTTTCAGTCCGTATATTTTACCCTTTTTTATGGGTTTAGAAAATAGTCTGGCTACCTGGGACAACTCATGAAAAACCGCTAATTTTGAATGGAATTAAACAACCGATATGATAGAACTTCCGGTAATCTCCAAAGAACAAACGAAAACAAAAAAACCTAACTGGTTGAGGGTAAAGCTTCCTATAGGTAAAGAATACGCTAAAGTCCGCAAGTTGGTTGATGAACACAAGTTGCATACCATCTGCGAAAGTGGCAATTGTCCCAATATGGGAGAATGCTGGGGTGCCGGTACCGCAACATTCATGATTTTGGGAAATGTATGTACCCGGTCCTGTTCATTCTGTGCAGTGGCTACTGGCAGGCCTCCCGAATATGACCAGGATGAGCCCCGAAGGGTGGCAGAAGCCATCCAACTGATGGGGGTAAAGCATGCCGTCATCACCTCAGTCAACCGGGATGAATTGAAAGACAGAGGGGCTGATGTTTGGTACAGAACGGTTACCGAAACCAAAAAGCTTTCCCCGCAAACTACCATCGAAACATTAATTCCAGATGTTAAAGGCAACTGGGAGGCATTATACAAAATGATCAGCGCCGGACAGGAAGTAGTCTCCCATAACGTGGAAACCGTAGAAAGGCTTTACAGAAGGGTGAGGCCCCAGGCCAAATACAAACGGTCTCTGGAACAAATCAAGCTGACCAAGGAATATGGAAAAAGAACCAAAACAGGCATCATGCTTGGTCTGGGCGAAAAAGAGGAAGAAATTTATCAGGCCATGGATGATCTGGTCGCACATGGCTGTGACATTTTGACTTTGGGCCAATACCTGCAGCCTACCCGAAGACACATAGAAGTAGCCGAATTCATACATCCTGAGCAATTTGACATCTACAGGGAAGAAGGGCTAAAAAGAGGACTTAAGTATGTCGAGTCGGGTCCCCTGGTTCGCTCTTCCTATCATGCTGAAAGACATGTAAATGTTTAAATCTGGTGTCCTTTTTACGTAGGCGTTCATAAAAACTGTTTTTTTTGACAAAAAAAAGGATAATGGTTTATTTTTCGTAATTTAAGGATGTCGTTGATTTACCAGAAAGACAAAGTATAAAATAGGCATCAAAATGGCTTTAATCAAAACGTTTTTAGTATTGGGCATTGCAGGGCTTCTTTTCAATTGCTCCCCAAAATCCATTGGTGGTTTGAGCAAGGAAGAGTATAGCAGTTGGAAGGAAAGAAAAAAGGAGATGAGCCCTGAGGAGTTCAAGTCCCTGGTAGAAGATAAGGAGAAGCTAACCGAAGCGCAAGCCGATTTGTCTGAGAAGGAGGCTTACCTGAATCAGGTAATCGAAAGAAAAGACAATGAAATCAGTCGGTTAATGAGTCAGGTATCTAAGATGAATAATGAAATGGAAGCTTCAAAAACGGATTCAGACCGAACCCAAAGGAATGAATGGGACAATGGAGTAGTCTTCAGGGTTCAATTGGCCGCTTTTGATGATTTTGATTTGCGGGACCTTACGGAAAACGGCAGCGACCTGAAAATCATTGATCAGGACGGCTATATCAAATATGTTCTTGGACAGTTCAGAGATTATGATATGGCGGATAAATTTAAAAAGAAACTCCGCAAACTGGGTGTGAAGGAAGCCTGGATTGTACCCTACAAGGATGGACAAAGGGTTCCCCTAAAAGATGTTTTGACGGAAGCCATTGACTAATGGCAATCTGTTCATAAACTGACATTTAGGTATCCCTGGAATTTTTTTATTAAAACTAATAAAGCTGTTTTATCTTTAAACGACTGTTTGTTTTGTAATTTACGCCCTATGGATTTTAGATGGAAGCTTAAGGACAAAGCAAAAGCCGAAACAGTCGCTTACCTCAGCCATGAAATAAATGTAAATACTACTTTGGCCAACATGCTGGTCAATAGGGATATCCATGATTTTCAGCAGGCAAAGGATTTTTTTCGCCCGGATTTGGATAAGCTCCATGATCCCATGCTCATGAAAGACATGGATAAGGCGGTAAAAAGGCTGGTGAAAGCCATTGAAAATCAAGAAAACATATTGGTTTACGGTGACTATGATGTGGATGGGACCACTTCAGTCGCCCTTTTTTATGGTTTTTTCAAAGCCTTTTATGACAGGGTGGCATTCTATATTCCGGACCGCTACAAGGAGGGATATGGGATTTCTGATAAAGGAGTCAGGTATGCTGCTGAAAACCATTACAGTCTGGTAGTATCCTTAGACTGCGGAATAAAGGCCATAGATAAAATCAACCTGGCCAATGAATTAGGCGTAGACTTTATCATATGTGATCACCACACTCCGGGCGAAAAGCTCCCAGAGGCAGTTGCGGTGCTGGATCCAAAACGAAAAGACTGCTCCTATCCATACAAAGAGTTGAGTGGTTGTGGAGTGGGTTTCAAGCTGGTGCAAGCCTTTTCGGAATACACGAAAAAGAGCCAGGCAAACCTTTATACCTACCTTGACCTGGTTGCCATCAGTATAGCTTCAGATATTGTACCGATTACAGGTGAAAACCGGATACTGGCCTATTATGGTTTGGACCGGCTAAACAACAATCCCAGGCCAGGTATCAAGGCATTGATATTAAAAGGGAGAATAGAAAAAGAACTGAATATCACAGATATTGTATTCAAGATAGGTCCCCGTATCAATGCCTCTGGAAGATTGGAACATGCCAAAGCATCAGTAGCCTTATTGATATCCAAAGACCTTGATGAGGGTGTCAGGAGAGCAGAATTGGTAGAAGACGTCAATGCGGCACGAAAAAATTTTGATGAAAACATTACCAGGGAGGCCCTGGAAATGATAGAGAACCGCGAGCATTCAGGTGTTTTTAAAAGTACGGTTTTATTTAAAGAAGACTGGCACAAGGGAGTGATAGGCATAGTGGCTTCCCGGTGCATAGAAAAATTTTACCGACCGACGATTATATTGACCGAATCCAACAATAAAGCTACCGGCAGTGCACGGTCCGTTTTCGATTTCGATATTTATGAGGCAATAGAGGCCTGCAGCGACTTACTGGAACAATTCGGTGGTCATAAATATGCAGCAGGACTCACCCTTTCGGTTGAAAATGTACCGGCATTTCAGGAAAAATTTGAGCAGGTAGTCAGTGAGCGGGTAAAGGAAATTCACCTGAAACCCATACTTGAAATTGATGATGAGCTGATATTGGATCAGATCAATTATAAGTTTTATAATATCCTCAAGCAAATGGCACCCTTTGGACCGGGCAATCCGGAACCAGTATTCTGTGTCAATCAGGTGCATGCCGAAAATGTAAGGATATTAAAAGACAAACACCTTCGTTTTGAGATCATACAGGACGGGCAAAATACCAGACCGGTATGTATCGGTTTTGGTTTTGCGAAATATTATGAAATGCTAAACAGTAAAATGCGTTTTAATATCGCATTCGAAATCAGAGAAAACACCTTCAGGAACACAAGCAGCCTTCAGCTGTATGTGAAAGATATCAAATTTGATTAAAATGATTTTAAGGGCAGAAAACCTGGTTAAAATTTACAAGAAAAAACGGGTAGTCAACGACATATCCGTTTCCGTATCCCAAGGGGAAATCGTGGGTTTACTGGGACCCAATGGGGCAGGAAAAACGACCTCATTTTACATGATAGTAGGTTTAATCAAACCCAATGCCGGAACCGTCTACCTGGACAATGAAAACATTACCCCCTTGCCCATGTACAAACGGGCAAAACTTGGGATTGGCTACCTGGCTCAGGAAGCTTCTGTTTTCCGTAAGCTTACCGTAGAAGAAAATATTTTGGCTGTTTTGGAAATGAGCAAAATTCCCAAAAAAGAGCAAAAAGAAAAAGTGGATCAGTTGTTGGAGGAATTTAGCCTTACCCATGTAAGGAAGAACCTGGGCATGGTGCTCTCGGGTGGAGAAAGGAGAAGAACTGAGATCGCCAGGGCCCTATCGGTAGATCCGAAATTCGTGCTTTTGGATGAACCATTCGCCGGAGTGGACCCCATAGCTGTAGAAGAAATCCAATTTATCGTAGCCAAACTAAAGGATAAAAATATAGGCATTCTGATTACTGATCATAATGTCAATGAAACCCTTTCCATTACAGACCGTGCTTACCTGATGTTTGAAGGAAGACTTCTAAAAGCAGGGACAGCGGAAGAACTTGCCGCCGATGAACAAGTCAGAAAAGTTTATCTCGGTAAGAATTTCGAGTTGAAAAGAAAGATTTAAACAGAAATCCTCACTAATGGAAGTCATCAATACTTTTATGACCTGGATATTCAAAAACCGGATAGGCCAGATTGAAAAATTCAAAAATAACCCCCTGGAAATACAACGGGAAATTTTATTTAAATTGGTTCATACCGCCAAAGACACCGAATTTGGCAAAAAATACCATTTCAGGAAGATCTCCTCCTACAAAGATTATAACCAATGGATCCCTGTGCATGACTATGAAGCCATCATGCCTTATATTCAACAAACCATGAAAGGTCAGCAAAATGTAATATGGCCCACACCCATTCATTGGTTTTCTAAATCTTCTGGTACTACCTCCTCTAGAAGCAAGTTTATACCCGTATCCCCTGAAAGTTTGGAGGACTGCCATTTCAAAGGAGGAAAAGACATGCTTTCCTTATATGTGAACAATTACCCGGAAACAAAATTATTTACTGGAAAAAGCCTTTCTATAGGAGGAAGCCTGCAAACAAACCCGCTGGATTTTAATAAAAATAGTTCTTCCGGGGACATATCTGCCGTCATCATGCGCAATCTCCCCAAATGGGCCCAACTGGCCAGAACCCCAAGTCTGGAGGTCGCTTTGATGAGTGAATGGGAAGAGAAAATTGAAAAAATGGCGCAGGAAACCATCAAGGAAAACGTTACCAGCCTCACAGGAGTACCTACCTGGACCCTGGTCCTCATTAAAAAGGTTTTGGAAATTACCAAGAGCAACAACATCCTGGAGATTTGGCCCAATTTAGAGGTCTTTTTCCATGGCGCAGTGGCATTTGGTCCCTACAGGAACCTCTTCCAAAACCTCATTAACTCAAAAAACATGCATTACATGGAAACTTATAATGCATCGGAGGGCTTCTTTGGAATTCAAGACCAGAAAAACAGTGAGGAGCTGTTGTTGATGTTGGATTACGGGATCTTTTATGAATTTATCCCCATGGATGGGCACAATAGCCATGAGCCGGAAATCATCCCATTGGATCAGGTGGAAACCGGTAAAAATTATGCCATTTTGATCAGCACCAATGCTGGGCTATGGCGTTACAAAATAGGAGATACCGTAAAGTTTACTTCCACACGTCCCTACCGTTTTAAAATTTCCGGTAGAACCAAGCATTTCATCAATGCATTTGGGGAAGAGTTGATCGTGGAAAATGCAGAAAAAGCCATAGAAACCACCTGCAAACTTACCCGGTCAAGCATCAGTAACTTTACTGCTGCCCCCATTTATTTTGGAGAAAATCAGGAACAGGGCACCCATGAATGGATCATAGAATTCGTCGAATTCCCTGAGGATAATGAACTTTTTACCCGCTTGCTGGATGAAGAGCTGCGAAAGGTAAATTCGGATTACGATGCCAAGCGTTACCGTGACATGGTGCTCAAACTTCCAATCGTCCACTTCGCTGCCGAGGGTCTTTTTGAAAAATGGCTGAAATCCAAAGGAAAATTGGGTGGGCAAAATAAGGTGCCCCGACTGTCCAACAACCGGGACTACCTGGAAGAAATCTCCAAATTGCTGTAAAGCACACTTCGATACAAGATCCTTTTTCTGAATTTGAAGGTCCATCAATCCAGGCCTATAAATATACAGACAGGCACCCACCTTTTAACCCAAATGCACCAAAAAAAGGGGGTTATTTGGCTGCATTTGAGGAATGAAAAAAGCAAGTTTTTTATCCACATTTTTACATAGTTATCCACAGAGGTTTTTAACATTGATTTAACTCATTGATTTTTAATTACTTACTACAAATTAAAAAAATACAATTTGTGGACAAAGTTTAAAATGGACATTTTGTAAAAGCTTATGTTACAGGCAAATTGCAAGTGTATTCAAGTAATTTTTTTTTGATGCTACCATCATTTGCTCTTGCTTTCAAAAGGTTCACTTTTCGCTTTTTCCCAATGAATGTCCATTTCGGCCAGCGTCATATCAGCCAAAGATTTGCCGGATGCTTTTGCCGCTTTTTCGAGAAACTGGAAGCGATGGATAAATTTTCTGTTGGTGCGCTCCAGTGCTTCCTCCGGATTGATATCGATAAACCTGGCGTAATTGATGAGTGAAAAAAGCAAGTCTCCAAATTCCCCTTTGGCTTCCTCCTTTTCCATGTCTGCATCAGGCACCTCATCAAAAGCCGCTTTAAATTCCTGCATTTCCTCCTCTACCTTCTCCCATACTTGCTTCTTTTCTTCCCAATCAAACCCTACTCCCCTGGCCTTTTCCTGTATCCGCATGGCTTTGATCAAGGCGGGCAATGACCTGGGCACGCCACCCAATACACTTTTATTTCCTTTTTCCCCCAGCTTAATTTTCTCCCAATTTTGTTTGACCGCTTCTTCATCATCTGCCTGGGTATCCCCATAGATATGGGGATGTCTTCTGATGAGCTTTTCGTTGAGCTGATGGATCACATCTCCTATATCAAATACCTGACTTTCTGACCCTATCCTGGCATAAAAAACGATGTGCAATAAAATGTCACCCAGTTCCTTACTTACTGATTCCAGGTCATTATCCAGAATCGCATCAGAAAGTTCAAAGGTTTCTTCTATGGTCAGGTGCCTCAGGCTCTCAATGGTTTGCTTTTTATCCCAGGGGCATTGCTCTCTGAGTTCATCCATGATGGTGAGCAAACGGTCAAAGGCAGCCAGTTGGGATTTCCTTTTTTCGGACTTGTTCATAAATTGGCAGGAAACTTAAAATTGGGTATCAACGTTTTGAAAGTAATACGTAAATTTGCAGAAATAATATTGATATGACAACCGTATATTTAACATTGGCATTTCTGGCTTTGTTTTTCATTTTAATGTCCGTAAGATTGATCTTTCTAAAAAACGGGCAGTTTAAAGGGACCTGTGCCTCTCAAAACCCATACTTGAACAAAGAAGGGGAAACATGTGGCTACTGCGGCAAGAAAGTAGATACCGATGCTTCCTGTGGCAACCCTGACAATGAAGTAGACAAAGTATTGGCTAAATTCAAATAAATCATCCCCATTGTAGCCTATTTTTATATTTTCTCACCAAATTCTTTTACGTGGCATTAATCAAATCAATTTCTGGTATCAGGGGAACCATTGGGGGAAAACCCGGTGAAGGCTTATCTCCATTGGACATCGTCAAATTTTCTGCTGCCTATGGCGCCTGGGTTTTGGAAAAATCTGATAACAAAAAGGTAGTCATCGGCAGGGATGCAAGGCTTTCAGGGGAAATGGTCTCCAGCCTGGTAGCCAGTACTCTTCAGGGAATGGGCATACAGGTGGTTGACCTGGGGCTTAGCACCACTCCTACCGTAGAGCTAGCCGTACCCAGAGAAGCTGCAGGGGGAGGCATCATCGTCACCGCCAGCCACAATCCCATTCACTGGAATGCCCTAAAGCTGCTAAATGCTGATGGGGAATTTATCTCCGACCAGGAAGGCAAAGATATATTAGAAAAGGCTGATGCTGGGGATTTTCAATTTGCTGAAGTCCGGAAATTAGGCAGTTACAACCTGCGTGAAGACTACCTGGATTTACACATTCAACATGTACTGGATCTGGAACTGGTGGATCCGGCAGCCATTGCTAATCGAAAATTTAAAATTGTGGTCGATGGAGTCAATTCCACGGGTGGTTTGGTGGTACCTAAATTGCTTCAGGCTTTGGGTGTCGAAATCATCGAGGAGATGTACTGCGAGCCCAACGGTAATTTCCCTCATAATCCTGAGCCCCTTCCGGAACACCTTAGGGATATTTCCTTAAAACTAAAAAATGGGAGTTATGACCTGGGTATTGTGGTTGATCCGGACGTAGATAGGTTGGCCTTTCTGAACGAGGATGGTAGTTTTTTTGGAGAAGAATACACCCTGGTAGCCGTGGCTGACTACGTACTTTCCCAACGTCCGGGAAATACTGTCTCCAATCTGAGCTCCACACGGGCACTTAGAGACGTTACAGAAATGCGCAAAGGCGTCTATCATGCATCCGCCGTAGGGGAAGTAAATGTAGTCAACCAAATGAAGGCGGTAGATGCTGTTATCGGTGGCGAAGGAAATGGTGGTATCATTTACCCGGCCTCCCATTATGGTAGGGATGCTTTGGTAGGGATAGGTTTATTCCTTACCCACCTGGCCAAATTTGGTAAAACAGCCAGCCGTTTAAGGGCGACCTACCCCAACTACTTTATTTCCAAAAACAAAATAGAACTGACTCCGGGGATCAATGTGGATCACATCCTGGAGAAGGTGAAACTCAAATACCAAAAGTACCCCATCAATACCATAGATGGGGTTAAGATAGAGTTTGATAAAGAATGGGTTCATCTTAGAAAATCCAATACCGAACCCATCATACGCATCTATTCGGAATCAGAAACAGCTTCTACAGCAGAACACCTTGCCATGAAAATCATGCTGGATATCAAGGAAATAATTGCTGAAAAAGACTAAACAGATTCTTTTTTATGCCCATCCAACCATCCATCTATTTAGACAATGCGGCTACCACCCCAATGGATGAGCGTGTACTGGAAGCCATGCTGCCCTTCTTTACTTCTCATTTTGGCAACCCATCCTCTGTACACAGTCACGGCAGAAATGCCAGGGTAGCATTGGAAAAAGCCAGAAAGAAGGTCGCCGGGCTGCTCCACGTAAGCCCGGGGGAAATAACTTTTACATCCGGTGGCACCGAAGCAGATAACACAGCCATTTGGGGTGCCATTGCAGCATATGACATTCAGCATATCATCACTTCACCTTTGGAGCACCACGCTGTATTGCATGTAGTAGAGCAGGCTGCAAAAAGCAACAACATCAAGCTGAGCCTACTGAAGGTGGATGCACAGGGCAGCATAGACCTGAATGAATTGGAAAAATTGCTTGACCAAAAGGTCAGCACCATGGTAAGCCTGATGCACGGTAACAATGAAATAGGAAATATACTGGACCTCAAAGCCATATCTGACTTGTGTCAGCAGTATTCAGCCTATTTTCACTCCGACACTGTCCAGACCATAGGACATTACCCATTGGATTTGCAGCAGCTCAGCGTTCATGCCATTGCGGGTTCTGCCCATAAGTTTCATGGGCCAAAGGGAGTTGGATTTTTGTATACCAATAAAAACAAAAAAATCCCCCCGATGATCGGTGGTGGGTCGCAGGAAAGAAACATGCGGGGTGGTACTGAAAATATCGCCGCCATTATCGGCATGGCCCAGGCCTTGGAAATTGCCGGGCAAAACCAGGAACATCACCGAAAAGAAGTAGAAGCATTGAAACAATATTTTAAGGAAAAAATAAAGGCGGCCATTCCAGGAGTATCGTTCAACGGCTTGTCAGGAAACCTGTCAAAAAGCCTTTACACGGTATTAAATGTCAGTTTTCCTCCATCCGACAACAACCAAGGCATGTTGTTGTTTCAGCTGGATTTGGCAGGGATATCTGCTTCAGGAGGATCTGCCTGCAGTAGTGGAGCCAGGCTGGGTTCACATGTATTGCAGGAGATTGGAGCCGACCCTTCCCGTGAAAATGTTCGTTTTTCCTTCAGCCGTTTCAATACCCGGGAAGAAATTGATTATACCATCAACAAATTGAGGGAATTATATGCTTGATGCATGGTTTACACGTGTTTTACCCAAAAGGCAGCTTACTTAAATCCACATTTCCTCCGGATAAAATGATCCCAACTTCCTTGCCCTGAAAAAGGGATTTGTTTTTCAATAAAACAGCCAGGGGAACCGCACAACTGGGCTCGATCACTATCTTCATCCTTTCATAAATCAATTTCATGGCTGCAATTATCTCCTCATCATTTGCCGTGAGGATATCCGCCACATATTGGGAAATAATTTCAAAATTAATTTCGCCCAAAGAGGTAAGTAAGCCATCGGCAATGGTATCGGGATTTTCCATGGGAATTCTTTTTCCTGCCTTAAAGGATCTTTTGGCATCGTCAGCACCTTCTGGTTCAGCACCGATCACCGCTGTCTCAGGGGAATAAAACTGACTGGCCAAAGCAGTGCCCGATAGCAGGCCTCCCCCTCCAACCGGTGCCATCAAGACATCCAAAGACAAACCCTCCTCGAAAATTTCAAAAGCACAGGTGGCCTGACCCTCGATAACGTCACAATGATTGTACGGGGGAATAAAGATGGCCTGATAACTTTTGACCAATGCTTTCAGGCGATCTTCCCTTGCCTGAAGGCTTGGGGCGCATTCAAAAATCTGTCCTCCATATTCTCTTACGGCCTGTTTCTTGATTTCAGGTGCCGTAGAAGGCATGACGATATAAGCAGGAATCCCGGCTTCGGCAGCGGCCCTGGCCAGGGCCGCTGCATGGTTTCCCGAAGAGTGGGTGGCTACCCCATTTTTACGATCAGTAGCGGATAAATTCAGGACCGCATTAGCTGCCCCCCTGGCTTTAAAAGCACCCACTTTCTGAAAATTCTCACATTTAAAAAAAACCTGGCATCCCGCCAGTTTGTTTATTGCCGAAGAGCGCAACAAGGGTGTCCAGTGAATCATGTGGTCAATTCTGGCCCTGGTTTCTTTTATAGTTTGCTTGTCTATATCTTGCCATTTTCCCATTGACCAAAATTGCATATAATTTGAATAACCAACAATAGCAAGAGGAGATTATGTAATCCGAGCAAAAAGATAGGGCCGGAATATTTTGATTTGACTATAATCCCTATATTGACAATTTATTTTCAACCAGCAAACAGCTGAATTGTTAAAAGGTAAAATGCACCAAATTACTTCATCCTTTTTCCCTGTCATGGGAGAATGCCTGAATGAATCCAACGCCATGTATATGGACATGAGTGCCGGAAATATGGCATTGCAGGAAATCGATCTGATGGATAGCCATGCTTTTTCTTCTCATATCCAACGAATTCTGGCAAGTAAACAAAAAAAATACGCCTTGGGTGGATATGCTGAAAACAGGGCCATATACAGGAGAAGCCAGGTTTTTGCTCAGGCTGATTCCCTTTTCAGAAACATCCACCTGGGGGTGGACATATGGTCAGGATCCGGTACCAGCGTTTATTGTCCACTGGAAGGCAGGGTTCATAGTTTTAAAGATAACATGGGTTTTGGAAATTACGGCCCAACCCTTATATTGGAGCACCAATGGCAGCAAAAGGTTATCTACAGTCTTTACGGCCACCTCAGCAGAAAAGACTTAAAACACCTTAGACCCGGTCAGGTTTTTTTCGGCGGAGAAAAAATCGGACATTTGGGTGATACGGAAGAAAATGGCCACTGGCCTCCCCATTTACACTTCCAACTGATCCATGATATGCAAAATATGGAAGGAGATTACCCTGGTGTGTGTGCGGAAAAAGAAATCGAAAAGTACCTGAACAATTGCCCTGACCCTAACCTATGGCTTGGGCCTCCGGTACTTTCTTTTTAAAAATTAAAATGAATGGTTGATGAAAGATTCTGATATTTTAAAAAAAATAATTGCCTTTAGAAAAAAACTCCATCAGGAACCTGAAATTTCAGGTGGTGAAAAGAACACTTCTGCTACCATAAAAGGCTTCCTTCAGGATTTGAAACCGGATGCCCTCATTGAAGATCTTGGTCCATATGGTATTGCTGCAGTTTTCAATGGTACACAAAAAGGACCCACCACCCTTCTCAGGGCGGAACTGGATGCACTTCCCATCCCTGAAGAAGGGAAAATTGCTCATAAGAGTATCAATCCCGGGATATCTCATACTTGTGGCCATGATGGTCATATGGCCATTGTTTGTGGGGTAGGGATGCACCTGGCCAAAACCCGCCCAAAGAAAGGGCGGGTGGTACTTGTCTTTCAACCTTCAGAAGAAACGGGTTTGGGTGCAGCGCAGGTTATTCGCTCTGAAAATTACAAAAAGATCAAACCGGATTATGCTTTTGCCTTGCATAACTTGCCCGGGTATGAAAAAAATGAAATTGTTTTAAAAAAAGGGGCTTTTACAGCTGCATCTAAAGGCATGACCATACAACTCAAAGGCCGAACCAGTCATGCAGCCCATCCTGAGGATGGCCTGAGCCCCGCGGAAGCCATGTGTAAGTTGATCATCGGCCTGCAAAAAATACCTGAGAGCCTACCGGATTTTTCTCTGGTTACCATCATTCATGCCCAATTGGGTGAAGTAGCCTTTGGTACTACACCGGGTAATGGCCGGGTAATGGCCACCTTAAGGACCTTTGAAAACGAAGCCATGGCCAGCCTGACCCATCATGCCGAAAGACTCACCGAACTGATCGTTAAAGAAAGTGGACTTGAACATACCATCAGCTATTGTGAGGAATTTGAAGCCGTGGTCAATGACATTGCCCCCTGGGAATTGGTCAATGAAGCAGCAAAGGAATTGCAATTAAAAACGAAACATATCCGGAACCCCTTCCGTTGGTCTGAAGATTTCGGCAAATTTTCTAACCTCACCAACAGCCTGCTGTTTGGCATTGGAGCAGGAAAAAAGCAACCCCAATTGCACGAGGGGCATTATGACTTCCCTGATGAAATTATTCCGGCAGGTATAGCCATCTTTAACAGGGTAATCGAAAAATTAAACCACTAACCGCATGGTGCATACCTCCTACATTGAAATCAGCAAAAGTGCCTATAGAAACAATATCAAATTTATTAAAAGCCAGATCGGATCTCATGTGACCATATCCTCCGTAGTGAAAGGGAATGCTTATGGGCATGGGATAGAAAACGCAGTGAAAATAGCTGAAGCTGCAGGAATACGGCATTTCAGTACTTTCAGCACCGATGAAGCCATTCGTGTGAAAGATTCGTCTACCAAAGGAAGCGACATCATGATCATGGGCATGGTGGAGAACGAAAACATGGCTTATCTAATCGACAATGAGATCAGTTTTTATGTTTTCGAAATGGACCGACTACAGGCTGCCATCCATACCAGTAAGGTATTGGGAAAGAAAGCTAAAATCCATGTAGAGGTAGAAACCGGGTTTCACAGAACTGGGTTCGAATGGGAAGAACGGACTGTATTGGCTGAAACGCTGCTTAAAAATAAGGAGAGTTTACAACTTTGCGGTCTTTGCACCCATTATGCTGGTGCAGAAAGCATTGCCAATTACGTAAGGATACAGGAACAGATCAAAACCTATCATGAATTTAAACAATGGTTTCATGAAAAGGGCTTGTATTTTGACAAGTACCATACCGCCTGTTCTGCAGCATCCCTGAGCTATCCGGAGACCATCATGGATATGGTCCGGATCGGCATCGCTCAATATGGGTTCTGGCCCAGCCAGGAGACCTATATGCTTAAATTCAAACAGCTGGCCCCAAATATGAAAAATCCGCTAAAAAGACTGATCAGCTGGAAAAGCCATGTCATGAGTATCAAAAAAGTTAAAATCGGGGATTTTGTTGGTTATGGCAACAGCTACATGGCTTCCAGAAACATGACCATTGCCCTGGTACCCATAGGGTATTGTCATGGTTTTAGCCGCAACCTGAGCAACTTAGGCAAGGTCCTGATTCAGGGTAAAATTCTGCCCGTAGTGGGTACGGTTACCATGAATGCCATCTCGGTAGATGCAACAGATTTGAAATCCGTCAAAAAAGGAGATGAGGTGGTCATTATTGGAAGGCAAAGGAGAAATGAAATTACCGTGGCTTCCTTTGGGGAGTCAGTCCAACAGGTGAATTACGAACTTCTGACCAGGCTTCCACACGATATTCCAAGAAAAATTATTTCCTGACCCCTTTTTAGAATGGTATTTGTGGGATCATAGTGAAATTTAGATCTTTTTACATGTTAACCAAAGTCTATATCATTATGAAATACCTTCAAAAATCTTTCGTATTGTTCTCCATTGTCAGCCTTTTGTTTTCCTGCGGTTCAGAGCCTGTAGAGTTATCTGAACATGATTGGAAGGTGACTAACCTGACGGGATCATCAGCTACCAAAGAAAAACTCGGAAACCTATCCCTTATCTTTGAGGAAGGACAGGAAATTGGAGGTTTTGCCGGATGTAATGACTATAGGGGAGGAGCAACCTATAACAGGGAACAAATCAAATTTTCCACCTTATATGCAGATAATGAATCCTGTGACGACAGCACTTTAGAAAAAAGGTTCCTCTCCAATCTTGAATCCAGTGTCAGGTATACCTACAGTGCCGGTATATTGATACTTTATGATGAGGAAGGAAATATTCTGGTAGAAATGGAAAAGAGCTAAAGCAGCCCTCAATCTCTGCTTTTAAAGGTATGGGAGGGACCAATTAGCTAAAAATAATTGTCCTGTTTCCCACTACCTTTATTTTTTGTGCCAAGTGGTATTTGATGGCTTTGGAAAGGACCACCTTCTCCACATCCTGTCCGATCTGCACCAACTCATCTACGGTATTGTGGTGTCGGACCCTGGCGACTTCCTGCTCAATGATGGGCCCCGCATCAAGCTCCTCCGTAACATAATGGGCAGTGGCACCGATGATTTTCACCCCACGTTTGTAGGCTGCATGGTAAGGTTTGGCCCCCACAAATGCCGGCAGAAAGGAATGGTGTATATTAATGATCCGATTGGGATAATTTTTAATAAATTCAGCAGACAATATTTGCATGTATCTGGCCAAGACAATAAAGTCAACACCATTTTCCTTCAGCAAATGAATCTGCTTTTCTTCCTGCGATGCTTTGTTGGATTTGTCGATGGGAAGATAGATAAAGGGAATTCCGAAAGCCTTTACTACAGGTTCCAGATCCGGATGATTTGAAATCACCAAAGGAATGTCTACATCAAACTGCCCTGAGTAATACCTGCTCAGAATATCAAAGAGGCAATGCGATAATTTTGAAACAAATAATGCCATTCTGGGTTTGGGGAAGTTGAAAAACAAGGAATAATCCATTCCAAACCGATCTCCCACCTGTCGGCCAAATGCTCCAAGAATATCATCTTTCCGGATATCAAAGGAATCGAGCTCCCATTCAGCCCGCATAAAAAAATCTCCCAGTTCCTCATCAATGTATTGGTCAATCGCTAAAATATTCCCATTATTCTCATAAAGAAATTGGGAAACTGCGGCAACAATCCCTTTGCTGTCCTTGCATTGAATGATAAGTATGGCGGTATGCATGGTTAATTTTTTTGCTTCAATCATGAAATAAAATATCGGTAATTCGGGGATCAGGCAAGCAAAGCAGAAATATCTTCCTGGCTGAGGCTTTTTATAAAGCTTTCTTCTGTGCTGATCAGCTCACCTGCCAGTGCCATTTTCCTCTCCTGAAGTGCCATGATTTTTTCCTCTACCGTATTTCTGGTAATAAATTTGTAAATGATAACTTTATTTTGCTGCCCAATCCGATGGGCCCTGTCTATGGCCTGAGATTCTACTGCAGGATTCCACCAGGGATCCAAAAGAAAAACGTATTCCGCCTTAGTCAGGTTAAGGCCTACCCCACCTGCCTTCAAAGAAATAAGAAAAACCTGTATGGAGGGATCTTCCTGAAAAGCAGTAACTTGAGCCTGCCGGTCTTTTGTTGCGCCATCCAGGTAGGCAAACGGGATTTGTTCTTCCTGTAGATAGGACTTCACTATGGATAAATGCCGGACAAACTGACTAAAAATCAACACCTTATGCCCCTCACTGACGGTAGATTTTATCATATGGGTGATGTCCTCCAGTTTTCCGGAGTCACCAGAATAATGTTCATCAGCCATTTTGGGATGATTGGCCATCTGCCGGAGCTGCATCAAGCCTTTAAGTAAGGTCAGGGATTTTTGCGACAATCCGGGCATGGACATTTCATTGATGATTTTCTCCCGATAGTAGGTTTTGACTTCCTCATAGGCTTGCTCCTGCGCATCTGTCATCGTAGAATATTGAACATTGATTACCTTCTCCGGAAGATCGGTAGCCACCTGGGACTTTAATCTCCTTAAGATAAAGGGTTTAATCAGCACATTTAATTTCTGAATTTTATCCTTGTCATTTTTCTTTTCAATGGGCAATAAAAATTGCTTCTTAAAAGCCGTCTGACCACCCAAAAGCCCCCTGTTGATAAAATTCATCTGTGACCAAAGGTCCATTGTCCCATTCTCAACCGGAGTACCTGTCAGGATCAATTTATGCTTGCTCTTCAGTTGAATAACTGCTTTTGAAATGATACTGTCAGGGTTTTTAATGGCCTGTGACTCATCGAGAATAATGTAATTGAAATAAAACTCCTTCAATACATCGATATCCAAACGAGTAATGCCATAGGAGGTCAACACCAGGTCAAATTGTCCAAATTGTGAACAATCTTTGATCCTTTGGGTACCTGTATAGATCAAAATTTTAAGCTTTGGGGTAAACTTCCTGGCCTCTAGCTCCCAGTTATATATCAATGAAGTGGGCATTACCAGCAGGGAAGTGGTTCCTTCAGACCTTTCTTTCTCCATGGCTAGCAATGCCAGTGTCTGTACGGTCTTACCCAATCCCATATCATCTGCCAGGCAGCCCCCAAAATTGTATTCATTCAAAAACCGCATCCAATTGTATCCGGCCTTTTGGTAAGGCCGGAGCTTTCCCTTGAAATAATCGGATAATTGGTAATCATCAATAGTGGAAAAATCTTTTAGCTTCTGCAGTCTTTCACTAAGGGACAAATGAATTAAATTACCCTTTTCAAGCTCCTGCGCCAGCGCAATGTGGTGCTTTTTTAATTTAAAACTTCCATTATCTGCCTCACTTTCTTCCATAAAGGAAAAAATCTCTCCATAATTCACAAACCAGGATTTGGGGATAATGGCAATTTCATTGTTTGGAAGCTCAATCTCCGTTTTACCTTTCATCAGTAGCTTTCTGAATTTCAAAAAAGAAATTTCATGATCTCCGAAGGTTACGGTAGCCTCCACATCGAACCAGTCGATTTTTTCCTTAATATTGACACTGATTTTAGCAGAACCGATAAAATATTTTTTTCCTTTTTCATTACTGGTTTGCTGTATTTTAACTCCCAGGTCGTCTAAGTCCGGCCGATGGTTGATGATCCAGTCATAAGCCTCTCTCTTCTTCATGGAGTGCCGTCCATGTTTTACAGGTAGCCCATTATTTTTGAGAAAATCCCCATAAAACCCTTCTTTGGGTAAGTCCCTGACTACCTTGTAGAAGGTATAATCATCCCCATTTTTTTCCAGCTCCACATTGCTGGGTTTGGCCTGATCTGCACGGAAGGTAAAGTCCCCATAGTTAAACCGAAGGTCAAAAACCATTTTTTCCTCCTCCTCATCTGCGATTTTCTTTCCAAACATGTCCACGGTGGGATTACCTGGCAAGTCTCCTAAAAAAAGTACAGGCTGTGGATTGGACCTTTCTACCTTTATTTCAAAGCCCTTGGCAAAAACATCAAAGGAGGCGACCAATTGGGTTACGAATTTCTTATAATAGGACTCTTCTACTTTTTTGGGAATTACGATAAATTTTTTATTCAGAAAAGGCATTAATTTTTTACCATCTACATCTTTTTCAAAACTAAAAAGACGAGATTCCACAACCAGCCAGGCAGGTTGATGGCAAATTAAATAGCTTCCTTTGTATTGCCATTCCAGTTTTTCATTTTGGTACTTCAGGGTGGGGAAATAATGGGTATTTTCCTCATTTCTACGAAAATGAAACAAAACTGAGGCCTTTTCCGGCATAACCGAGATCTCTTTCCAGACCGGATTTCCATCATTACCCATTTCAAAAAGCCTTTTGCCTTTGATTTTTTCCAGAATGTTAGATCGGGTCAACTCCAGCCTTCCTTCTATAAGTTTCTGGATTTCCTTGTTTGCCTGTGTGGGATTTCCATCATCAAATACCTTTCTCAAGAATTCCTTAGGCTTGTGATTTTTGGCGTTAAACTTTTTGACAACGGCTTCCTGTTGCATGCTATCCATCAGCCGTATCAATTCAAGATCTGTTTCATCTATCTTATCCCCAAATTCGCTGGCATTTTGGTAGGAAATATTTTGATAGGCAAATGATAACCTGCCCTTTTCATCCAATTGAACTGCAAATGATTCAAAAAGAATCCCCAAAAACTCATGGCTAAACAAGGAATATACGATTTCAAATGGCTTATCAGCAGCTACTTTCATTTACACATTTTTTGAACAAAGTCGAACTTATTGGTTGCTGTTTTTGAAATTGGCAGTTTGCAAATTACGGAAATATTTAAAAAAAATAAATAAATCCTACACTTATTCCGCTACAAATGCATGGTAGTTTTAACCCTTGAAGCAATCAAAGCTGGTCTGTAAGAGGCCATCAGGGTGATAACTACCACACTGAGACTGGTATAAAAAAAATCGGTCCATCTCATCTTCACAGGATAAGCGTCTACAATGGAGGAAGTAACGCCCAATGAAACCAGACCATAATTATCCTGTACCCAACAGATCACAAAACCAAGTAATAGTCCCATCAAAGCCCCGGAAAAAGCAATGATTGCCCCCTCTTTCAAATAAATGGATCTGATAAAATTCCTAGTTCCCCCCATGGCCATTAACACCGCAATATCTTTCTTCTTTTCAATGGCCAGCATACTCAATGAAAAAAAGATATTAAAGGAGGCAACTGCCAAAATGAACGTAAGCGTCAAAAAAACAAATAATTTCTCCAGCCTTATGGTCATCAACAGGCTGGCATGCTGCTCATTGCTATCATTGACTATAAAATCCTTCCCCAGATGTTCCCGAAGGCTGGTCTTAACCTTTTCAATGGAATACCCATCTGCCACTTTTATCTCCAGGGCTGACCTCCTGTTTCCATATTCTAAAAGGTCTGCAGCAAAATCCAGAGGAACGATCAGGTATTCATCGTCATACTGCTTTTCTATACTAAAAATACCTGCTGGTCGAATGACACTCCTATTATACATGCTACTGGGGTCAATGCTTCCGGCTCTCGGCTCCCTTGGATAAAAAACCTGCATGAGTTCAAAATCATCATCCAAATCCAATAACAAAAAATAAGAGAGCCCCCGGCCCAGAATGGCCTGCGGTCTTCCGTCCTCGCCCAAACTCATCGTTCCTGAAAAATACCCTTTTTCGAAACGATTTTGCAATAGAAAATTTTCAGAAACCCCCTTCAGGGTGGCTACAACCTGATGCTCCCCGTACCTCACAAGGGCATTATCTTCAATGACTTCTGTCAAAATCTCTACACCTTCCACACTGCTTATTGCCGATAAAAAATCATCTTCTACTTCAAATGATTTCCCCATAAGCGGCATGACTTTTAGGTCGGCATCAAATGAAGCATATAAGCCTTTAATGAGCCCTTCAAGTCCGTTAAACACAGACAAAACTACCACCAAGGCCATGGTACCCACCGCCACACCGATCATAGAAATCCTGGATAGGACGGTAATGAAGTTCTTCTTCTCCTTACTTCTGAAGTACCGGGCCGCTATAAAATATGAAAGGTTCAAAGATTTACTTCAGTTAATCATTATTAGGTGCATCATCTTCCTCATCTTCATCTGAAGGATCAGGAATGTCCAAATTGGAAATCACCTCATCCATGTGCTGGGCGTAGGCGGCGGATTCATCCAGATAAAAAACCAGCTCCGGAATAATCCTTACGGATTTACCAATCCTATTCCCTAAAAACTTCCTTATCTGCCCTTTGTTTTCATTTATTTTGGTAAAAAGAGCCTCATTATCAGCCAACAAAAAACTTAAATTGATTTTGGCCACACCCAGGTCCGGACTCATCAAAACCCTTGTAACGGTTACCATTGCCCTACCTACCAGGGGTTTACCTTCACGTTGAAATATTTCTCCCAATTCCTTCTGGATCAATTTGGAATATTTCTGTTGTCGCTTACTTTCCATTTTAAATTATTTATTCCTCACAAATTTAGTGAAATATACGGGTAACCTTTAATTTCGTACATTGAGTTTTAAACAACTACGAATCTTGCTGGAATTTTTCAAAATAAATGATCCTTTTCGGATGATTGGAATTTTTTTCCTTTTCATTATACTCCGTATACCCTATTACCTGATGGATATACCCATCACCCAACCAGAGCTGCTTTGGCAATTATTGGGTGAGAGACTGGCTGCCGGAAACCTGCATTTCGCAGATACCATCGACAGTACCGGCCCCTTTTCTGCTTTGGTTTATGGTATAAACCATGTCATTTTCAACAATTCCCTCACTTCTTTTTCCATCCTTTCCTTTTTACTTATATCCTTTCAGATTTATTATACCAATGAATTGTTGATCAGAATCAATGCCTTTGAGGAAGCCAACTACCTGCCCGCATTTATCATGGTCGTTCTCTACCAACTTTCCTTTGACTTCATGACCTTATCTCCGGCCTTGATGGGAAATACCTTTATCTTATTGGCTATTGGACAACTGCTGCGATTGACTGCGATTAATGCCAACCCTGTCCCATCCATCTTGTTGATGGGGTTTTGGGGTGGAGTTGCTTTCTGCTTTCATTACCCTTATCTGGCACTGCTCCCCTTCCTCATTCTGACAGGCCTATTGGTAAACAGATTTTCTTTTCAACAATTAAATTTATTGCTAACCTCTTACCTCTTACCGGTGGCTTTTTGTGCCGTATACTACTTCTGGAGAGACGGTCTATCAGCGTTTATCCACCTTTACCTTATTTTAGTTCCAAAAATAGAAAGACTATTTCATGTAGGCATCAAAGATCTGCTTTACATTTTTTCTCTCCCCTTGGTCCTGGCATTGATGGGGTATTTTTTGAATAACATGATGCACCGAATGAATGTGAACCAGCAAAAGCAAAATCAATTGTTTTTATTCTTATTGCTATTCAATATCGCTTCCTTCTTTCTAATGGAAAGGGTCAGCCCTTACCAGTTTGTAGCCATGCTACCTCCCCTTACCTATTTTACAGCTCATTTGTTTACCATAAGTGAAAAGCGATTGGTTCGGCAGACCATTGCCTATGGCTTTTTCCTGATAGTCCCTTTAATCGGTTACAGTTGGGTGTTTTATCAGAAAAATGAGCCCTCTTTTGATAAGTATAAAATCGATATTACGACCGATACTTCCATTCCCGTGGAAACAGCTGTAATGGTCCTGGGAGAAAATCAAAATATTTATTACCAAACCGAGGCAGCAAGTCCCTACCTGAATTTCAGATTAACCCGTTTGTATTTTGAAGGGATGGATGAAATGGAAAGGACGGTAGGGATCTACAAAGACCTGCAAAAGGAGTCCCCGGACCTGATCATCGATGAAGAGCAGGTTTTCGAACAGTGGATCAAAGACATTCCTACTTACCAATCACTATATGAAAAGGACAGTCAGGGATATTTCAGGAAAGTAAGGTGATTGGCCTTGGTTATATGCAAGAACTACCGGATTAACAAGGGATTTTATTGACCCTTCTGGCATGTCGCCCGCCTTCAAAAGGCGTATTGAGAAATACGTCCACCATTTTTTCAGTCAACTCAAAAGAAACAAATCTGGCAGGAATAGCAATAAGGTTGGCATCATTGTGTTGCCTGGCCAGTGCTGCCAGGTCTTCATTCCAACAAATGGCGGCGCGGATTTCCTGGTGCTTGTTGGCAGTAATGGCCACGCCGTTGCCACTACCACAAATGATCACGCCCTGAAGAAATTCCCCTGAAACTACCGCCTGGCATAGGGGATGGACAAAATCCGGATAATCCACCGATTCATCGGTGAAGGGACCGAAATCCTTGACTTCATACCCTTTACCTTCCAATATCTTAATCAAATCCTGTTTATAGGCAAACCCTGCATGGTCTCCGCCGATAGCAATTTTTTTGGACATCACCTGTTTTTTAAAATCCGTTCTCTAATTCTTCTTTTCTGCGCTTCTTTTCTAACCTCTTGGCTATGATAATTCCTGCTTCATATAGCACCAAAATAGGCATGGCTATCAGTATTTGGCTGATTACATCAGGAGGGGTTATCAGTGCCGACAATACCAGAATCACCACAATGGCATGTCTTCTATAGGTCTTTAACATCATTGAAGAAACCAGGCCAGCCTGGGTTAGAAAATAAATCACGATGGGCAACTGAAACATTACTGCTGATGCCAAAACCAGCATGGCTAAAGTAGACACGTAGGAAGTAATGTCAAATTCATTGGCAATGGACGGATCCAGCTGATAATTCGACAAGAAATTGATAGAAAGTGGTGAAAGTATGTAATAACCGAAAGCTGCGCCCAGGAAAAATAAAAGACTGACAAAAAAGACGGCTCCACGAGCTGCATTTTTTTCCTTGTCATAAAGTCCTGGGCTAATAAAGCGCCATACCTCCCAAAAGACATAGGGAAAGGCTGCTATCAATCCTACCACAAGACTGGAAGTAATGTGCATGGAAAACTGGCCCGTCATCTGACGGCTCTGGATAATGAAGGGTAATTTCTCAATACAAAGTGCCGGCAAAGAGAAAAAGTCGGAAACCTGACAAAGCACCCGATAGGTGATAAAGTCAATTTTTGAAGGACCAAGGATTACCTGTCCAAAAACGAAACTTTTGGATAGAAATGCCAAAACCATAAAAACCAAAATGGCAGATATAGAACGCAGCAGGTGCCACCTAAGCTGCTCCAAATGGTCCAGAAAGGACATGCCGTTTTCTTCTTCCTCTTCTTCTTTGTATTGATCAAGTGCCACCTAATTCTTATTTAGTATAAAGGAAATCGAACCATCCAATCATTAACTGAAGTCTTGATACTATTCAAAGCATCCTCATCTTCATGGTGCATCAGGGATTGATCAATCAATTCCACTATTCGTTTCATATCAGCTTCTTTCAGCCCTCGTGTAGTTACAGCAGCAGTACCAATTCTCATCCCTGAAGTCACAAAAGGTGATTTGGTATCGAAAGGTACCATATTTTTGTTGATGGTAATATCTACTTTTCCGAGCGTCTCTTCGGCTATTTTACCCGTCAGATCCTTATTTCTTAGGTCTATCAGCATCAGGTGGTTGTCTGTACCTCCGGATATCAATTGATATCCTCTTTGTACAAAGGCCTCAGCCATTACTGCTGCATTTTTCTTTACCTGCAATACGTACTCCATATATTCTTCCGATAGTGCCTCCTGAAATGCAATAGCCTTGGCAGCAATGATGTGCTCCAAAGGCCCACCCTGAGTACCTGGGAAAACTCCGGAATCCAATAACGAAGACATCTTCCTTAACTCCCCTTTAGGGGTTTTAATTCCAAATGGATTTGGGAAATCCTCACGCATCAATATCAAACCTCCCCGGGGGCCTCTTAAAGTCTTATGGGTGGTGGTGGTCACCACATGGCAATATTCAAGGGGATCATTCAGTAAACCCCTGGCAATCAAACCAGATGGGTGAGAAATATCTGCCAATAAAATTGCTCCAACCTGATCAGCAACAGCACGAAGCCTTTCATAATCCCAATCACGACTATAGGCAGAGGCACCGCAGATGATTAATTTTGGTTTCACCTCCACGGCTTTTTTCTCTACCTTATCATAGTCGATGAGTCCGGTGGATTCTTCTACGCCGTAAAAGTGGGGATCATATAATTTACCGGAAAAATTTACCGGTGAT
Source organism: Cyclobacterium sp. SYSU L10401 (assembly GCF_010993705.1). Lineage (GTDB taxonomy): Bacteria > Bacteroidota > Bacteroidia > Cytophagales > Cyclobacteriaceae > Cyclobacterium. The sequence continues at coordinate 66,341 of NZ_WOFO01000007.1, forward strand.
CCATGGGTGAGGTGCCCACCGTGAGACAGGTCAAAGCCCAAAATGGCATCACCTGCGTTCAGGCAGGCCAGAAATACGGCTGCATTGGCCTGTGCACCGGAATGTGGCTGCACATTGGCCCAGGATGCGCCGAAAAGTTCCTTTGCCCGGTCAATGGCTATTTGCTCAATATCATCTACCACCTCACAACCTCCATAATACCTTTTCCCAGGCAGTCCTTCCGCATACTTATTCGTCAGCACACTTCCAGCTGCCTCCATCACTTGTTTACTGGTAAAATTTTCTGAGGCAATCAGCTCTATTCCTCTCCTTTGGCGGTCTTCTTCCTTTGCGATCAGGTCAAATATAAGTTGATCTCTTTTCATGTAGTGATAGCTTGTCATTTTAGCTCTGCGCACCCAATCCAACTGAGGTAAGGCCTGGCAGATGCAATCAGATTTATTTCAATTTCGAATGCCAAAATTACTTCTAAACTATCTATAATCCAATTGTCTTTTCATTTTGATTGGTATTAAAAGAAATAAATATAAGGCTGCACCAAACTCCTGACCTATCCAAACTTTTTTGACTTTTCGATTTCCATTTTCCTGAATCAAAATTGAAACTGCAGGTTTAAAGAAATATTTCTACCTATTTGACTTATCCCAAATGGCCTGTATAAAGACATATGGTCCAGGTAATTAGTATTCAGCAGGTTATTGGCTGAGACAAAAGCATCCATCTCCTGTTCCCATATCTTGAAACTGCTGCCAAGGTGAATGCCCATCAGGTAATAGCCGGGAGTGGCCTCCTCCAGCGATGCAGGACGGTTTTGGTCCAACAACAAACTACCTGTTAAATTTACATACGGACGTAACAACTTCCCCATGCCTTTAAAATTGAAACTCAGCTCCTGATTCCAGCGAAAAGCCGGGATATAGGGTAGGAAAGATTGATCGGATCGCCGCCTGCCTATGGCTATACTATAGGAAGTATTTCCTGAAATCCATGGCACTGCTACCGGATGCCATTCCAAATAAGCCTCCCCCCCATAAAGTCTGGCATTGTCTTGTTGAAATTGCCATACTATCAGCTCGCCCACCCGTTCATTGGTGGGAGCAAAATAAATGTAATTGTTTACTACATTGTAAAAACCCTCTGCTGATAAAGAAAAATCGGCAGTCCTGTACCTGATCCCCAGGTCAGACTGAATGTTTTGCTCCCGGTCAAAGCCTGCACTTCCCCGCTCAAATCTCGCCGTTCCGGGGTGGGGGCCATTGGAATACAGCTCCGCCAAATCAGGTGCGCGAAAACCGGAAGCGACATTCAATCTGAACCTCCATTGGTTCGATGGCCTGAAGGTAGCCCCTCCACTTGCCGTCCACCCGTCAAAAGACCTGCTAAGCGTCCGATCCTCAGGCGAACCGGGAAGTTCAAATCCATAATCCAAAAAATGGGGCCCACTGGCATCGGCAGTTACTTTCCGGTAATCGTATCGGATACCTCCCTGTAAAACCCATTGCGAAGTGGCATGATTGATCAGGGCATAAACAGATCGGTCGTCCTTGGTAGCATCAGGAATCAGTATTTCAGCGGCATTTTCATCATTAATGGTTTTCAGATAAAATCCCTGTATGCCGAATATGGTTTCCGTTTCCTGACTAAGGGATTTGTAATACTTGATATCATACATGAAGTTGGCCTGTCTGAGTCCAAGGTCTACCTGATCAAAATCTTCTTCTGTTTCCTCTCTGAAATTCCAATGGTATCCAAAAGTGGCTTTGAGTTTATCCTCTCCCAGAAACAAATTGGTTTCCGAATTGAGAAAGTGATCCGCTACCTGTTGAAATGGCAATTGGGGGCTTCTGTCATTTCGGCTGGTCACCAGTAGCTCCTGATTGTTTTCATCGAGAATCCCCAGTTCCTGCTGCAGAAAAGTATACCTCACTCGGGTATCGCCCCAATTCTTTCTCAGCCCTATTCCCGTTTTGATATTCTGGGTATTGAAACGGGTGTTGCCCACAGTTTTCCCAGATCCATCCATATAGTCGGCATGGGACTCGGTAGCTCCTCGAAGGGACCAGAATAAACCATTTTCCCCCGCTCCTTTCACACCGGCTTCCACTCGCCTGCCAAGGGAATTGCCATACATACGCAGGTTCACATCGCCCTCTATCTCACCGGAAGCTGCATCAGGATCTTCAATCAGGTTAACTACACCTGCCATGGCCCCTGATCCATAAATGATGGAAGCCGGCCCCTTGATGATCTCTACGCCTGAAAGCCCGGTCTCGGTAAGGCCTAGCCCATGGTCCGCTCCCCATTGTTGGTTTTCAAATCTGGCTCCCTGGTATACCGACAAAACCCGGCTAAAGGACAATCCACGGATGACTGGTTTGCTGATTCCGGGACCCAAAGAGACCTCGCTTACCCCCGGTGTTTTGGCCAATGCCGTCATCAGACTAGGGGAAGGGTTCTTTAAAATGGACCCTTTATTAATTTTCTCAATTGAAATGGGCGAACTTTCTTTCCCCATCACATATACTCCCGACACTACCACTTCATCTACGGTAGTCGTTGCAGATTCCAAAGATATATCCAGGGGAACTTTTTGGGTGGAAGGATTTATTTTGAACAATGCCGTGGCATATCCCAGGAACGAAAACTGAAATGTCATGTTCCGGGAGGGGAGATTCTCTACCGTGAACCTACCTGTCGCGTCTGTCACAGTCCCCCTACTTAATTCGGGAATGAAAACCGTGACTCCAGGTAAAGGTAAATTGGTTTCAGCATCCTTGATAGCACCTGAAACAGAAAGATTTTGCCCCTGTAAGGCTGAAAGTCCCATCAATAGACTTGCCAGTAGGGAAAGAATAAATTTCATATTTATTGTTTTTTTTGAATGAGAGAATGAGCCAGCCCTAATTGGATGCTTCCCGATGGGATGCACCGAAAAGGTGTATGCTAACAGGCCTATGCCTCTATCAAGGCATAAAAAAATGATGGAGGCCCTCTAAGAGAAAGCTTCTCCCTGATTTGCAGGCCAGGGCTTTCACTGAGAATAAATGGACTGGGAACCTCGTAGACCACATTTACATTGGCAATAAAGCCCCAGATCTCAGGAAGGAAAAATTGGGCATGGGTAAGCATATCCAGCAGGATCAGCTCATTTTCTGAATGCTCTCTGTTTTGTTCCTCTTCTTCCGACAAAAAAGGATGGGCATGCCTGATGGTTTCCCCGGTTTCCAGATCATGTTCATGATAAAATACCACACTGTTGAGGAGCATCATGCTGACCAAAACCAACATGCCAAAGCTTACAGCGGGCAATATTTTTCTGAAAAATTTCAAGGTATTCAGGAGTATAAAACAAATTTAAACAATAAAAACAGACTTGACAACAAGTTTGAAAGTTATGTCTTATTTTTAATTTAGTCTTGGCTAACAATTGAGTGATTATGCCCTTTTCATTTAGATTTAGGAGCTAAATCCCCTATATTTGCATTCAGGATGAATTTCGATTACAAACCGGAAACATACTTTAACGGAACAGGCGCAAGTTCGCTGTTGGTCAAACTTACCTATCCGGAAAGTCAGTGGGGAGAAGAGATCTGTATTTTTGCTACGGTTTTGGATGGTGATATTTTCTTTGAAATCATAGATTTTTACGGTAATGAATACAAGACCAAACCAGCATACAGCAGTGAGCCGCTACCGCTGCAAGACCTGATATTGCTGGTGGAATCACTAGAAGTGGACCCCGAATCAGAAATGGGCAACATCAATCAGACTTTGCTGGGAATCCCCATTGCCGAAAGCACACTGTATCCGGAACTCAAAGAATATTTCAATCAAAAACGTGCTCATTTTGGCTACATCTGATATTCCTGCCTTTTTTACAGAATTGTGGGTATTTCCTTGGTATTAATTTAATTTTGGAACTTAAACCCACCCATGTCCAATATCTTTCTTGTTATCATTTCTATTTTAGTAGGTATTTTCCTGCAAAGAATCAGGGAGTTTCCGTCCGATGCGCCAAAGGCGCTCAATGCCTACCTGATTTATGTGGTGCTCCCTGCAGTCTCCCTGCTGCATATTTCCAAACTTGAACTTAGTCTATCCCTACTTTTGCCAATTTCTGTGGCTTGGATTGTTTTTACGTTAACCTGGTTAATTTTTGGTTATCTGGGAAAAAAATTGGATTGGAAAAGAAATACTATCGGTTGCCTGATCATCTGCGGGGGGCTTTCCAACACTGGTTTTGTGGGTTATCCGATCATCGAAGCCATCTATGGTGTTGAAGGCTTGAAAATTGCCGTTTTGGTGGACCAGCCTGGATCATTTCTGGTGGTAAGCAGCCTGGCCATTATTGTAGCTTCTATCTATGGAGAAGAAAAAATGCGCAAAAGGGACATTTCTAAAAGGATGCTGTTTTTCCCACCCTTCCTTTTTTTCATTTTGGCCCTTTTACTTAACCTGTTTCAGTTGGAAATCAAAGGTGTCCTGCAACATGTCCTGGAAAGCTTTTCGGCTACCCTGACCCCCATTGCATTGATAGCCGTAGGACTGCAGATCAAAATCAAGCCGCAGGATATCAAGGACAATTTTCTTTGGCTGGGGTTGATCCATAAACTCCTCTTTATCCCTTTGGCGATTTTCATGCTTTATTTTTGGATCCTTGGGGACACACCTACAGAAAATCTAATTTTTAAAGTAAGCGTCATGGAGGCCGGTATGGCTTCCATGATTACCTCTTCTATTATTGCCGGTAACTTTAACCTGAGGCCAAAACTTGCTTCCCTACTGGTAGGAATAGGCATACCCCTCTCCTTTATTACATTGGCGGGTTGGTATTTCCTTTTAGCCTATTTGCGATAAAATTATTCCGGATTTGGTTTTTCGGATTCCGGGGTCTTTTTCCGGTTAGTAAAACCTTTCAGCAGGTTTTTAACTTCATCCACCGCTTTTTCCTTGGATTGTTCCACCAGTTTAACGGCTTCCTTTTCCACACTATCTTTGGTTACCTGGGCTTTTTCTCTGATTTCCTGCTTCAGGCTGTCCTCCCTGGCTTTAAATTCAGCGGTGATTCGTTCCTGAACACTTTCTTTTTCGCTGGATATCCTGCTTTTCAGGGTATTGGACAGGTAATTTTCCAGGTTATCAGCGGAGGCCAGACTTACCTCTGGTTTGTTATAGCTCCCTCCGATATTGAAAGCAAGGGGTATGGTTGTATTTGAAATGTCGGTACCTATGGCACCAGAGACAAGGTTATTGATTTGAGAACCAAATTTACTGGCAGGCACATCTACCGCTACCAGATAGCTGATTCTGCCATCAAAGCCAGTACTTCCCTGAATCCTGGCGGGGTAGTCCCAAAGCTGCAATTCAAAGGGTGCAATATTCAGCATTCCATCCACGATTTCAGCACTGATATTGAGGGGTTTTAATCTGATAGTTGACGCATCGTTCAACTTAGTAATACTGGTTATCCCCTGGATCAGCGGACTATCCTTGATGGCCGTTTCTGCCAGACGAATGAGCCCTTTTCCATCCAGGCTAGACAATACCGGCATCATATCCTGACCCAATAATCCCGAAAATGAAAATTTTGTAGAGAAATTGCCTGTGACATGCTGGGCTATGGGCGCAAACGCCTTGACAGTCACAAATGATTGGAATGCTTCCTGAACACCCAGGCTACTGATGTCCAGGGTCATGTCAAAGGAAGGATGAAGTATATCCCGGGTATTGTATGTGCCGTCAAAAGCCAGGGAACCGCCCAACGTTTTTGTTTTAAAACCTTCCATCCGCAATACAGCATCTTTTAAGTGCATGCTTCCGCTGGCATCTTCAAGAATAAGGTTATCATAGGTGATTCGATCCGCTTCCACTCTCATCATAAAATCAATATTTTCAGGAAGGGTTACCAACTCCAGGCTTGAGGTATCGGCACTTGTGTCTTCGGTATCCGTCATCCATTCATTGACATTGAAATTACTGGAATAGAGGTTAAGGTCCCCTCTCAACTCCTGTCCGGATTCACCCAGTAGGTAAGCCATATAATTAGACAAAATTCCATCTGCCCTAACAGGACTTTTGCCAAACCTGGCATCCATGGAGGAGAGCCGGATGGACTGGGGGCTAAACTCCGACCTGGCCTCATGGATGCGAATTCCCTGAGGATAATCTAAATCTGCATAGTAAAAATCATTGACTTGCATTTCTCCATTTGCAGTCAATTGATTAAAACGGTTGTTTTCAATGGCTTCATAACTTCCTGCTGCGTCTATGTCTGCCTGCACGCGCCCTTCCAGCACCAGGTCTTCCATAGGTAATATGGAGGCCATCTTCCCCAAATCTATGGCTCCATGTACCGAAAAATCATAATTGAGTGCTTCCAGGTCGCTCACCAAAAGCTTACCTGATATGGTCTCTTCTTCCAATTCGAATCCAAAAGAGGACACATTCACCGTCAAATCATTCATCTGGCCCGTGGTATTTATGGCAGACGCCTTCACATTTATATTATCAATTGGTGCCGGGTAGGCAGTACTCTTGACAAAACCATTGCTAAGATTTACTTCAGCATCTAACTTGGGGATTTCGCCTGAAAGGGAATCGTACCTGCCCGCCGCATTCACATCAATGGCCAGCTGGCCTTTTAATTCCATGTCTTCTATTGGGAAAATGGAGGTTATCTCTAAAAGATCCAGGGTTCCTTTAAGTTTTGCATCCATTTCATAGTTGACTAGATCTTTCAAAAAAAAGCTACCAATGAAAGGTTGATTTCCAAACTCCAAAGAAAATTTGGATAGATTTACTGAGGTGTAATCCAGATTGCCAGACTCATTGAGGACAGCCAAATCCAGGTTGACGTGTTGCACAGGCCTTGGAAGTTCCGGATATTGAAACATGCCATCGTCAATGGTAAGATTAAATTGAAAACCGGGAAAGGAACTGTCACTGTACACTCCTTTGACAAAACCTGAAAAATCCATCTCTCCGGAGGTATTCAAATCCTGAAAAGATTCTGAGTAGATTCCCGGTACCAGAGACAGCACACTCCTGAAATCGTTGTTCTCACCGGTAAAACGAGCGTCTATTTCTATTTCCTCAGCAGGCATGGCCAAATACCCATCCAGTGCGAAACCAAATTCATTGAGTGTAAGATGGGCATCTTTTGCCTCGAAACGCATGTTATTCAAGTCTACATTGATTTTTGAATCAATGCTCATGGCTTTCCTGCTCAAGTATTCAATGCCTTCATAGGTGACATTCATGATAGTCCCTCCCCCTGCAAGATCCAGGTCATACACATCCGTAGTGAGATCACCACTACCCTCCAGGTTCATATCGGAAAGCACCATTAAATAATCAAGGCTACGGTCGTCATAAATAAAGTTCAGGTTCCTGACTTCTATCATGTCAATACCCAACTGAAAAGCAGAGGGTGTCGGCTCCTCTTCTACCTCATCCTCATTGGAAAACATGATGTCATAATTGGCCAATCCATCTTCCAAAACCTTTACATAAATCTCTCCATCTACCAAATGCAGGCCTTTGAGGCTGGGTTCTTCGCTAAAGATCACAGACCAGATATCCAGGTCCACCTGCATGCTTCCAAGGTGGACCAAAGTATCATTTTGAAAAGGTGGATTTCCTTTGATTCCAAATTCACCCATACCAGCTGTAAGGTGAGGGAAATTTCTAAACACACTCAGACTGAGCAGGTCCCGGTCATAATAGACCTGTGCATTCACTGTTTTTGCCAACTCCTGATCCAGTTTATCAAAAATTTTATCTTTAAAGAAAAAAGGTACGGCAGCCAATGACACCAGAATGATGGCAAATAGGGCTAAAATGATGAACAGAAGCTTTTTCATAAATTGAGATTTTATCTAAAAATAAACAAGACGTAATTATTTTAATGTATACGGATTGCTACCAATAAGGTATATATTATTATATCACAAAAACGATACCGATCACCAAACGGAGACAGGGGAAGGCGAAAAAAGGAGGGTGAATTTTAATAGAATCAAACCGACATCAGACGAAAGTGGCAATCCCCGGATTTGGCCATGGAAATCTCCTTGCTGAGGTGATAAACTGCTTCCAGAAGACAGGCATTTTTGATCATACCAGCATCTATAGCTTTAAAGCCTATCAGTTCGATCAGCTTTTTTAGCAATTGCTTATCTTTTGGATTATCTCCACAGAAATAAGTTTCTTTGATCAGTTCCAAAGGATCTGACTTGGGGTAATCCAGGCCCAGGTTATTAAAGGCTTTGAATATTCTCTGGTATCCGGTTTCATTTCTGATGTAAGTTGTATTACAATCTACACTTTCGTTATGAACACCGTTGGTACTATCAATGTATAATTTATCTGGTGAGCCATATTGCTTCAGGTAATCACAAACCACCGGTAAAAACTCATTCTCACAACAAATGATAACCACATCAGAAGCAGTAATGGCATCTGCATAATTTAAAACATAATGGTTTTGCATTTTAAGAATTTTCCACTCTACTTTTCTGGTGCTAAAACCTTCCCTTACACCAAATACCACATCCATTCCTCTGCCGATAAATTTATTTCCCAAATTGGTCGCCAGGTTAGTACCACCTAAAATTCCTATGTTCATCTTGATATATTGTTAAACTGATAAGCAGCAATCAACAATTTTTTCTACAGTCTTGGCTGGGATAGACCTGGGTGATCAGCTTGTTAAATTGTCTGCTCTTATAAGTAAATGAAAGCTAATCAATTATAGCGAAAATACAAATTATTTTTTCACATGCGAAATATTTTTTTTTAAATTAACTTTTCTGCATTTAATCACAGTATTAAACAGTCAAATATTTCTTTTTAAAATGCAAAATTCTTCCATATGGCATCCTGTATTTCTGAATGAACCTTTCCGTTACTGGCCAGAATCTGACCGCCAAATATGAAATCGTTGCCCCCTTTAAAGTCTGTCACTTTGCCTCCAGCCTGTTGGACGATCAAAGTCCCGGCAGCAACATCATAGGATTGTAAATTGTATTCCAGGTAACCTTCTACCCTACCACAGGCTACATAACAAAGATCCACCGCAGCGGAGCCAAGTCGCCTTAATCCATGACTGTTTTGAAGGAAAAACTTTAGTAAATCTAAATATTTATCAGTTTTCCCAGCACCGTCATACGGAAATCCGGTAGCCAGCAAACTGTCGGCCAGCAGGCTAGATTGACTGACATGAATGAGCTCGCCATTACGGGTGGAGGCAGCACCCTTATGTGCTTCAAAACACTCATCAAGGTTAATCTCATAAACCACTCCAACCAATATCTCAGTAGCTGTGGCCAGGGCAATGGAAACTGCATACATGGGAATGCCATGTACAAAATTGGTCGTACCATCCAGGGGGTCAACTATCCAGGTTAATTCCCTGCCGGCATTGGCTTTGGTGCCTTCTTCTGTGATAAAGCCGGCCTCAGGCAATATTTCGCTTAAACCCTTTACAATTAACTCCTCGGCTCCTTTATCCACATAGGAAACCAAATCATTAAATCCTTTTTGTTTCACCCTCTCCCTATTGAAGTTCTTTCCCTCTTCCCGAATAAATGCACCTGCTTTTCGGGCAAGATCTGCTACCTGTTGGGTGATATTGTCTAATTCCATATTACTTATTTTCCAGCCACTGTAAGTACTATTTCTCCTTTTAAGGTGTGTTCCTGATAATAATTCAATAACTCATCCAGGCTACCTCTGATATTTTCTTCGTGCAATTTTGTGATCTCTCTGGATACACAGGCCTGCCTATCCGGACCAAATGCCTCTGCAAGCTGTTGCAGGGTTTTTATAAGGCGATAAGGAGATTCATAAAATACCATTGTCCGGCTTTCAGAAACCAAAGCCTCAATCCTTGTTTTTCGGCCTTTTTTATGAGGCAAAAAACCTTCGAACACAAAGCGATCATTTGGAAGTCCGGAATTGACAAGCGCAGGAATAATGGCTGTGGCTCCGGGTAGACTACAAATACTAAAGCCAGAGGCTATGCTTTCCCTAACCAGCAAAAACCCGGGATCTGATATGCCGGGAGTGCCTGCATCAGTAATCAAAGCAAAAACCATACCTCCCGACATCCTTTCCAAAATGCGGGTGACATTTTTATGTTCATTGTGGATATGATAACTTTCTAATGGCCTTTTGATGTCATAATGCTTTAGCAATTTCCCAGATGTCCTGGTATCTTCCGCCAAAATCACATCCACTTCCTTAAGAATTTCCAATGCCCTTAAAGTAATGTCCTTCAGGTTACCTATAGGGGTTGGAACCAAATACAAGCGAACAGAAGAACTATCATCCATTAATCCAAACCCTCTATGGCCTTTGCCAACTTCCTGTCTTTTTCGGTAATGGTATTCCCCTGATCGTGCGTGGTCAGCTCTATTTGAACTTTATTGTAGACATTACTCCAGTTGGGGTGATGACCGTGGGCTTCCGCCAGAAAGGCTACCCTTGTCATAAAGGCAAAGGCTTCCGTAAAGTCTTTAAATTCAAAAGTTTGCGTCAACTTATTATTTTCTTCTTTCCACATAAATCAGTTTTTTAAAGTGATATGACTCCTTCAATCTTGGCAGCATTTTCATACACATCTATGATAGATTGACTATCAGGCATCATGGCCTTAATGGTTGCACTAACGTAATTCCCTTTAGACGAAGACTTTAACTTCATCTCATTATTAGGCAGCAATTCAGCAATTTTATTCTCTTTCCCACTGGGAACAATAAACTTAAACATGTACAAAGCAGGAAAACTATGTTGGTTTTCCAGCTTTTCCTTAAATGCCAAGGTGTCAAAATTCCTTTCCATATCAATTTCAACCAAATTTCAGGAAAATTAAATCCCCAAAAACAAAAAAAATCCCATTCTTAGAAAGAATGGGATCCCATTAAAGGTATTTTTGGTAATAATCAAAAGAATTTATACCTGTAGTCTTTAACTCCTGCCAGCTCTTCCATCGCCATCATGATCATGTAGGAAGTCCTTTGAGAAGCATTATCTGTTATCTCATTTTGGTAGCGGGTATAATCGGCAATTTCAGATGCTGGAATGATACTATTCAACTCCGCTACAATCACACCAATGTCCTCCTGAACAGGTTCTGTGCGGTCTCCTGATTCCTGCAGGCCAAATATGGCTCCTACGGCTTTTGGTGCAAATCCTACCCCAGGCAAGGTGCTGGCATTTAACCTCAAATCAGGTGTTGAACCGATAGAAGCATCAGGAAATGCTTCCTTCATGGCTTCAAGGGTTTCCAGTCCCCCAATTTTCTCTTTAATATAAGCCGCCTTTTTATCATTTTTCAGTTCCTGACTGGCCTGAGCCTTGATCTCAGGATCATTGATGCTGCCATCGCCTTCCTCAGTTTTGTTCGATAACAAGGCCACCACATAAGCATCTTCCAATTCAAAAACATCAGATACTTTGCCAATGGATGCATCATTGAAGGCCCATCGGACAATTTCCCTTGCTCCAGTCATGTTATTCAGGGAGCGAGAAGTAGGTCCTACATTGTTTGCGGACAAAATCTCATACCCTTCTCTTTCAGCATTAGACTCAAATGTAGATGGGTTGGAAGAGTTGGCTGCAAAATAATCGGCATTCCTGAACACGTCATTCCTGGTGATATCACTGGCAATCAATTCCATTTCAAGCACAGCAACTTTCTGGGTCAGGGTCTGCTGCAGTTCCGTAACTTTAATGATATGGTACCCATATTCTGTTTCTACCAGCCTATTGATGACTCCGGCTGTATTGACGGAGAAAACAGCATCTGCAAATTCCGTAACAAAATCTTCCTGATAAAACCAGCCCAAGTCCCCTCCACGCTGAGAAGTAGCATCCTGACCATATTGAGCAGCTGCAACTTCAAAGTTGCCGGTTTCATTGACTTCAGCCAATATATCCATGGCCTGTAGTCTTACCTGCTCCTTTTCCTCATCTGACATACCTTCAGTACTCAGTAAAATATGACTTGCCCGCATCCGGGGATCGCCATCAAATCGTTCGGTAATCTTATAGGCTACATAACTGGATGAATTACTTAAAAAGGGTCCATAAACCACTCCTTCTTCCGGTTCCTCCACATTATTGGTAAGGTTCTCCGGAAGAGGGTCCCCCGGATTTAGCGTAACAAATGGATTTTGTGCTTCCGAATTTCTTACGACGAACGCCGAGTCGCTATTTGTTTCCTTCAACTCTGCTATCAAACCATTGATCTGGTCCAAAGCAGCTGCCGAATCCTCTGCGCTGGGGTGTAGGGGAAAACGAACATACCTCAATCCCCTACTTTCGGTCACCTTAAATTTCTCCTGGTTTTTGCTGATATAGGATCTGATCTCCGAATCACTGACCTGAACCAGGGAATCAGATACCGTATAATAGGGAATATGGATGTGCCTGACATCAGCAATGGTGTTGGCACCCTTGTGTTGCAACCTGGCTTCTGCACTATTAGCGTATTCAGATACAGCCAGCATATTGTCATACTTTATTCTCAACCGTGAATCAGCAAACATCTTCTCCTGCTGTGCCCAAAAAGCCTGCTGCTGAGGATCGGCACTTTCCAGGGACTGCAAAAAAGTAATCAATTGCTGCCTGTCAAATTCTCCTGTTTCAGGATTGGTCAATTGTTGTCTCAGTTCACCAATGATATTTTTGCCCTGAACCATATCTACCAATTCCTCATCAGAAATCTGTAATCCCAATTCTTCATACTGAACGGAAAAAATCTTTTCGACCACCAGCGCTTGCCAGGCCTGATCCCTGATGCTTGACAGGTCACTTTCAGTTGGGTTTCTACCCGTACTTTGTTGAAACCTCATTTTGGTTTGTTCAATCTTCTGAACATATTCATCATAAGAAATATCTTCACCGGCTATTTCTCCCACAGTGGTTCTGCCGGATCCCAAAATCATGGAATTCGGGCCCAGTATATCTCCTCCTACTAAAAAGAAAATAAGTCCCACTGCAATAACACCGATTGCGAGACCTGTTCTTTGTCTAATTTGTTTTATTAATGCCATTCTCCTGTTTTTTGAAGTGTCGCAAAATAATTACATATAGCGGTAAATTCAAAATATTACAGCATCTATAAATCAAGTATTTCCACAACACCGGTTATTCTATATTAATTTTGATGGTATCTATTCTGTGATCCTGTTTGGAGACCACGGTAAAAGTAAAAGGACCATAGCTGACAGACTCCCCTTTCTGCGGTATCCTTTCGGTCAGCGAAAGGATAAATCCTGCCAGGGTCTCAAATTCTCCCTCAGGCAAGTTCCAATTATATTTCTCATTGATAAAATCAATTTCATGCCTGGCACTTAGCAGGTATTCATTTTCCGATACTTGCTGTTCGATCAGGTCATCATTGTCATATTCGTCCTCTATTTCTCCGAAAATCTCTTCGATAATATCCTCCATGCTCACTATTCCGCTGGTCCCCCCAAACTCATCCACAACCAATGCCAGACTTTTTCTTTCTTTGATAAATTGAACCAGCAGCTCATTGGCAAGAGCAGATTCAGGAACAATGATAATAGGGGTCAGGATGTCTTCAAGTGATTTGGGCTTTTTAAAAAGCTCCAGGTGGTGACAGTAACCGATCACATCATCAATCGTCTCCTTATAAATGATAATCTTTGAGTGACCACTCTCTACAAAAACCTCCTTCAACTCTGCAATGGGGTCCTCTACCTCTACAGCAACAATATCGGTTCGGGGTACCATGCACTCCCTTACTTTAACTTTCTTGAAGTCTACGGCATTATCAAAAATCTTTGCGTCAATTTCCAGGTCCACCCCTTTGGGATCCAGGTAATTTTGAATAAAACGGTTTAGATCAGTGATGGTAAAAGCTGGTTTCTCCTCATTGTATTCCAACTTAAGCACCCTGACAATAACAAACTTGGAAAGTCCGACCACTACCCAAACGATGGGGTACAAAACATAATAAATAATCGCAAAAGGCAAAGAAAAAAACGAAAGCAGGTTATTGGGGTTCAGAATAAAAATACTTTTGGGTATAAATTCTGCCGTAATCAATACAATGATGGTAGACACAACCGTTTGTACGATCATTACGCCTGCCTGTGTATTCAGGGAATCCGGTAGCAAATACCCAATAGGGGGACCCAATAGGTAGGCCATGAAAATCCCGTAAAGGACCAGGCTGATGGTATTCCCCATCAGGGTAGTTCCGATAAACTGCCCTGGGTTCTGAACAAAATTCGCTAATATTCTTCCGGATATTTTTCCCTGCTTGCTTTGAAGTTCGATGTGAAGCCGGTTGGCTGACACAAAGGCAATCTCCATTCCGGAAAACAATGCTGAAAAGAACAAACTGATCAGCACCATCCATAAGTATTGATCTGCCATCAGTTTTTATTTCTTTTCTTCCTGCCAGGTTTTTCCTGACTGTTCTCTGACTCTTCCACTTTATTTTTGCGGTACATGTGCCAAAACAACAAAACTACAGCAAACATGAACAACGGATAGGAGGCCATGATACCTGCTTTCATGGTAAGGTGAGCCCCGATTACCACCAGGGCGGCTGCCAATGCCAATAAAATGGTACCTGTTATTTTCATTTACCTGGTTTAAAGGACATTCTCAATTATTCCTGTCACTTTTTTAAATTTATAATCATTGAAACCTTCATCTGCTTCCATCCCTGTACCTTTGATGATCCTGTCAGGCTCTTCTACGGTTACAAATTTTTCGGTATAGATTTTCTTTTTACTTCGATCCCAGAAAAGTTCTTCGGAAGACAACTTTTGCTCTTTCAATAAATTATTCACCTGCACATCTCCCTCTCCCCTATACAGGTTATTTTTCCGGTCATAAAACCCCCGGTCGGCACGAATGGTAGTGCTCAAGGTGCCGTCTTTTTCAAAGAAGTGAATCAGGATCCCTTCCGGAAACTCATTGTCCCCATTTCTAAATTCAAGCTGCTTATCCGCCATCAATTTGGTCCTTACCAAAGCAGAATCACTGTGCAGCAATTCCATCTGAAAACTGGTTCTTATTGGCCCCTCATAAAGTTCCAGCTGACTTTTATCTACGTCTTCTCTGCAGGAAATAAGGGCCGCCACAACCAACAGAAGCATGACCCCATTCAGACTTCCAAAGGAAAACCAATCAGGAAAATTGTTTTTCCCGATTCCGGTTATATGATTCAAACTGGTTAACGCCATAATATTGACACAAAGGTAAGTACATTTTTTAAAGGAATACCTACTTTAAACAAGCATTACTGAATCATTTGACGAATGAGGCTCAATTATGTTTCTTTTCTCTTAAGTATTTCATGTGATTATAATTGATTTTTAATGGCCACATGGAATCTCGCAATAATAATCATCCCTCCGTGCGTCGCCTTCGTCATGCTCGATTTCATCCGTTTATAATTTGTTTTATGCGGTCAGATGCCTGTCCCGATACTAAATCGGGAGAATCTTTGACGATTAAAATAATCATTGCCCTGTGTGTTTAATGATGATTTTAATCGTGTCGATTTCATGAAATGGAGGCCCGGCTGCCTTTATTCTAAATCAAAAAAGGCGGTAAGATTACCGCCTTTTTTGATTATAAATCCTGATCATTCAGGCTTTGGTATGTATCAATCTCTCGTAGCTAATTTCACGGTCTGACCTACCCAGCAGCCGGTATTGATGGAATCACCTACCTGGTAACCTTCCGTAAATAATTCTTCTTTTGAAGGGAACCTGGATTTTGCATTGGCCATTCCCTCATTGTTACCTGCCCTGGCATACTCATTGTATGCGGCAATGTAAATGGAGTAATCTTTTACACGACTCTCTCCTCCTTTACATTCATTGGAAGAAGACATGATCATGCCGGCAATAAAGGAATGGGCATCCGCCTCTCTCTCTTCATTCATCTCAGCAGCTTTGAGGGCTGAAGACCTGGCCTGGCTTTTTCTGCCCAGATTTGCGTGGACTTTAGCCATGTCCCAGTGGATCTCAGCTTTCTGCTCATCGGTTTCTGCCAAGGTAAGCGCCTTCTCAAATAGCTCACCTGCTTTGGCGTACTCTGAATTTTGCATGTAGCGCATTCCCCTTACCTGAGAAGTACTGAAAGTGGGGCTGTCATTGTCTATGGTCTCCAACGCAGCAAGGAAGACATCACTGCTGGTACATTTTTCCTTGATGGCGTATTGAAATACTTGCTTGGCCAGTTTCAGGTTAGTGGGATCCTCCATCAGTTTGGGACCCATGTTGTTTTCAATAAAATCACAGTTGATGATATCCATGGCACCAAGCAATTGCTCAAGTGTGGACTTGGAGGTCGCTACATTTACACCGGCAGCTTCATCTTCATCCAACTTGCTGGTGATAAATTCATATTTGGTGATGATTTCTTCAGGAGTATAGGCCTTGTTATAGGCGAAATTTCTATATACCGCATCAAAATAGGCCGCATTCAGCGAAGATGGCTCCAGTTTACCATGTATTTCTATGGTTTTCTCAAAAAGCTCGACGGCAATGGCCACTTTTTCTTTATTTGCCTTATAAAACTTATAGGCATAATAAGCCTTGTTAGCAATCCAATTGGGCTCATTGTCATACAGTTCCTTTCTCAAATCATAGATGGTCAGAACCGAATCCTGGAAAGCAGCAATATCTGCTTCATCGGTAGCTGCTTCTGAAGCTCCTGCGTATACTTTGACTCCATTGATATACAAAGCCTCATTCAAATCCGGAGAATTCGCCAGCAGCCAGTTTAATGGCTTCTTGGCTTTCAAATACTCTTCCGATTTCAAATAATCATTGTAAGCCGCATTGTATTCCCTGGCCTTGGCTTCCATCTGTGGATCCGATGGCCAGTTCCAATTTTCCTGAGCCTGTACTAGTCCTACCAGGAGGAAGGACAAACATCCGATAATTGCCGATTTAATTTTCATGTTTGTCAACATCATTCAAATACTTTTTTGTAAAACCAACTGTTGTCATTTATTGATATTCCTAAAGAAACTTTAAAATAATTTTCTCTAACTAATCCATCGTTTACTGTTCCCCTTGTCCCAACCTTCACTGCCAAATTCAGTAACGATAAACTGTATATCGGTAGTGAAGTACCAAAATTAATGCCAATATCATCAATCTGGTTTTGGTTCAGCAGGTAAGGCAATTGCTCATACTCTATACCCGCCCTGAAAGTAGACCTACTCAACATGCTCTCAATGGAGAACGCATTGGGTATGTATTGGCCTCCCAGTGATAGTTTAAAGGCATTTCCCAGGTTACTTTGAGCAGCATTAAAACCCCTGTAATCAGTAAAGTCCTGAAACTGCGCTTCTACACTTATAGCAAATTTATTAATTTTTTCATAAGTTACACCATAACCTATCTTATTAGGCAAGAAAATACTTCCAGAAACATCATCTGAAATCACATCTCCGGGAGAATTTGGAATGCTAGCTTGGCCTGATTCTGCCATTTTTGCAAATTCTTTTCCACTAATGTCCCCAAAAATATGATAAATGGCACCTAAATTCAGGTATTTCTGCTCACCAATTTGCTGGGCATAGTACACACTCCCCTTAAATGTGACATCACTGAAAGTCAGCCTTTCGTAATATTCGGAGGAGATTCCTATGCCATTCAGGTTTTCATCCAGCAAATCCAACTGATTGGTTCTGATGGTTGAGCCAAAAGTATAGGCTCCTTCCACTCCCAGGCTTAGGTTTTTGTAGACCTGAAATCCACTCTGCAAATACACCTGACTTAGTCCCCCCCTACCATCTATGATGTTTTGAGATACCAAATCGGTATTGGTGACCGGAGTATTGACAGTAATGTTATAGTCTACACCTGTAAGTTGATTCAAGCCCAATCCAATGGTGAATTTTCGGGGTACTACAGGGAAAGACATGGCTACATAACTTAGTCCACCCCCATCCAGAATTTCAGTATTGGAGGATGTGGCTGCCGACAATTGGTTGTAATTGAAAGCTGCCTGAAAACTATAGGCTCCATTTTTAACGGAAATGGCCGGGTTTACATGGTTGACGCTAAAACTATTGCCAAAAC
This sequence comes from Cyclobacterium sp. SYSU L10401, assembly GCF_010993705.1. Classification (GTDB taxonomy): domain Bacteria; phylum Bacteroidota; class Bacteroidia; order Cytophagales; family Cyclobacteriaceae; genus Cyclobacterium. The sequence goes on from NZ_WOFO01000007.1 coordinate 84,430, forward strand.
TAATTCCCATTCCTCCCATGCCCTGGTTTTGGGTGAGACCGGAGTTATTGAAAACCCCCACTCCCAAAGAACTATAGGTTGATGAGGTAAATTGAGCCAGACTATGATTAGGGATGGCAACACATCCAAGGAAAAAACCGAGGGTAGCCAATAATAATTTATTTTTCGACATTGTATGTTAAAATTCTATCCAATCCGTATAGAACCAAATTGGGGATTACAAATATGTGGTCTTTTATTAAGCTTTCAAAGATTTCGGCATCCCCTCCACTAATAAAGACATGAACTTCTCCGAAAGCTTTCTGGTAATACCGGATATATTCCTTCATTTCACCCATTACCCCATGAAAGATTCCTGACTGCATACAGCTTACTGTATCCGTCCCTGTCACAGGAAAATTTTCACCTGTCAAATGCACTAAAGGCAGTCTGGCTGTAAATTCATGCATGGACCTGGATCTCAGGGAAATCCCGGGAGAAATTGCCCCTCCTTTAAACCGGTCATTTTCATCCAGAAAATCATAGGTAATACAGGTTCCCAGATCTATGCATAAAACGGGTCCGCTTTTTTTTAAGTGCCTGCCGCCAATCACTGCCGCTATCCGGTCAAGCCCCAGTGTTTCAGGACTGGCATAATCATTATTTACAGGCAGCGGGGTATTCCGGTCAAAAAAAAGGAATGGAAATTTGACGGTTTCTTTCAACTCATTTTCACTCCATTTAACGGAAGATATGATCACCTGCTCATCCACTTCCGGTCTAAAATAATTTTTAAAGGATAAAAGATCTGTAAAGGAATTGGATTCCAATAATTCACCCTCTAAGAAAACACCACATTTAATCCTGGTGTTTCCCATATCTACTGTCCAATGCCTGAGTTCTTTTTTCATTTCGTTTCGAAAACCACTTCAAAATTAGTCAATTTACTTTGGAGGCTGATTGATGAAATGTTATTTTTAGATTTGGAAAGTTCTTTTTAACAAACTTTAACCCATGAATGAACCTTATCGGTATGAATTGGTCGGACTCATGTCCGGAACCTCAGGAGACGGACTGGATCTGGCTTTTTGTCAATTTACCAAAAAGGAATCCTGGACTTTTGATATCCGAAAAGCTACTACCATTCCTTTTCCGCACGAGCTGAGGCAATCTCTCCGGTCAGCGCACCTGATGGATGCCCAAGCACTTGAGATATTAGACCTGGAGTTCGGAACCTGGATGGGCCATGAAGTGAAAGATTTTTGCGTATCCAATGGCCTTCGACCCTCAGCGATCGCATCACATGGCCATACGGTCTTCCACCAGCCTGACAGGGGCATGACCAAACAAATTGGAAATGGGTATGCTCTTTGGCAAGCTTCTGGCCTACCTGTGATCAATGACTTTAGAAAGTTAGACGTGATCCTGGGTGGACAGGGGGCCCCGTTGGTACCTGTAGGGGATGCCCTCCTTTTCGCAGATTATGATTTTGCCCTCAATCTGGGCGGCATAGCCAATATTTCCATGCAGGTAAATGACCAAAGGCTGGCTTTTGACACCTGTCCATTCAATCTGCTGTTCAACCATTTTGCACAAAAGGCCGGTAAGCCCTATGATGCCAATGGAGACCTTGCCAGAACAGGAAAGGTAAATCTTCAGCTGCTTTCTGCTTTGGAAAAGCTGCCTTACTACCAAATATCAGGAGCTAAATCCCTGGGAAGAGAAGACATAGAAAAGGATTTCATCCCTGTCCTGGAAGCGGCTGATGCCTCTATTCCAGACCTGCTTGCGACCTTATCAGAACATTTTGCCAGATGCCTGTCGGAGATCATGCTTCAGCATAAAACTCCTGCACCATCCCAGCAATTATTGGTGACCGGAGGCGGGGCCTATAATGCTTTTTTTATAGAAAAACTTTCCGCTAAAATCACCCCCCAGATCGCCCTAAGCCTCCCTGAAAACCAAATCATTGATTTCAAGGAAGCTTTGGTCTTTGCCTTCCTGGGAGTCTTGAGATGGAGAGGAGAAAACAATTGCCTTGCTTCAGTAACCGCTGCTTCCAGGGACAGTTGCGGTGGTACGATGTATGGATTTTTACCTGAATACTGAATCTAAACCAAAAAATTCATGAGAGAATTGCTTAAAAAATTTGAAAATCAGCAACCTGAAATTGTTTTTGAATGGAGTGACAGCGAATCCGAGGCAGAAGGATGGCTGGTGATCAATTCCCTCAGGGGAGATGCTGCCGGTGGAGACACAAGAATGAAAAAAGGATTGGAAAAGAACGAAGTCATCCAACTCGCTAAAAATACAGAAATCAAATATACGGTTTCCGGTCCACCAATCGGGGGTGCAAAAGCAGGCATTAATTTCGACCCAAAAGATCCGAGGAAGGAAGCTGTACTTAAAAGATGGTTTAGGGTGGTTTCTCCCATTCTGAAAAGCTACTTTGGCACAGGAGCAGGCATCCACATCGATGAAAATAAAGAATTGATTCCCTTGACAGAAAATTATGGGTTATGGCATCCACAGGAAGGAGTGGTCAATGCGCATTACAAAGCAGAAGAACCCAATAAAATCAGGAAAATCGGCCAGTTGAGGTATGGGCTTTCCAAGATCATTGAAAACCAGGATTTCTCCCCATCGGCTCCATCTAAAATTCAGGCCAGCCGCATGATCACCGGATATGGACTTGCCGAGTCGGTATTACATTACTACAAACTCTGGGGAGGTTCCGTAAAGGGAAAAAAGGCCATCATTCAGGGCTGGGGCGATGTAGGATCAGCCACGGCTTATTTTCTTTCCAGGGCCGGGGTCAAGATTGTAGGGATCATCTCTTTGGAAGGGGCCATCATAGACAAAAATGGACTTCACACAGATGATATCATTGAACTATTTGTCAACAAAGAGAAAAATAAATTGAAAAGCAGTAAGCTGATCCCTTTTGAGGAGGGACAGGAAGCCATTTGGCAAATACCCACGGACATATTTATCCCTGCAGCCAAGTCCAGACTGCTATCCAAATCCCAATTGGAAACAATGATATCCGGTGGATTGGAGTTGATTGCCAGTGGAGCCAATTTTCCCTTTGATGAAAATGATATTTTTATGGGTCCTGTGAGTACATTGGCTGATGATCAGATTTCCCTGATCCCTGATTTTATTTCCAATGTGGGTATTGCAAGAATGGCTGCCTACCTCATGTCGGATAAGGCGCTGCTCACGGATGAGGCCATTTTTCAGGATGTCAGTAAAACGATCTTCAAGGCACTTAAAAAATGTCATGAAACCAATCCTAAAAAGACACAAATATCCAGAACGGCATTGGAAATTGCCCTTCAACAATTACAATAATCACCATTTCAAAATCTGCGGTCAAAAAACACCATGTTTTTTGACCGCTCTTCTGAAATAATTTGGTACCTAATAGACAAAATAACTAGTTTAGGGAAATTTATTTTAACCTATTGTTTTTTCAATCCGCTTGAAAAGACCCGACTTAATCATACTTCGAACAATAATATCAAGTGAATGAAGAAATATTTAGCTTCATGGCTCCTCCTATTTGGTTTGTTAATGATTGGGGCACCAAACGTCATTGTTGCCCATTCATTACCTTCTCCTTCCTTTATTACCCAGGTGCAGGAACAGGTAACACCTTCACAGGAATCAGAAAACTCTCCGCAATCTGCACTTGAACCTGCCCATGAAGACAGCCATGGCCACGCACCGGGATGGCTGGTCATACCATTTGCCCTATTGCTCCTGATGATTGCTACCGGCCCCTTATTTTATGAGCATTTCTGGCACCACCATTACCCGAAGATCGCTGTCAGTCTGGCCGTTATTGTTGTACTTTATTACCTGTTTGTCCTGCAAAATGTACACAATCCAGTACATGCGCTGGCAGAATACGTTCAGTTCATTGCCCTACTCGCATCCCTATTTATTGCCTCTGGCGGGATATTAATTCAGGTAGACAAGCAATCTACTCCTATTGCTAATGTCATTTTGCTACTGATCGGTGCATTGATTTCTAATCTCATAGGAACCACCGGCGCATCCATGTTACTGATCAGACCCTTTATCCGGCTGAATAAACACAATATCCAACCCTACCATATTATTTTCTTTATTTTTATGGTGAGCAATATAGGGGGATCCTTGACCCCTATCGGAGACCCTCCGCTTTTCTTGGGTTTCCTTAAAGGTGTACCATTTTTCTGGACCCTGGAACACAACTGGCCAGCCTGGATACTGGCTTTAACGATCCTGTCAATCATATTTTATTTGGTAGATAGAAAATTTGGAAAAAATGGCAGCAATGGAGAGCTGGAAGAGGAAAATCACTTTTCTAATAAAATTTCACTTACAGGTACCAAAAATTTCTTTTGGTTGCTGCTCATTATTATTTCTGTTTTTTTAGACCCCAATGTTCTGGATTGGGTTCCTGCCATTCACTATGATGGTCAGAAATTCAGTTTTATCAGAGAAACCATCATGTTTTCGGTTGCTTATTTCTCCTACAGGTTTGCCGATAGAAAAGCCCTTCAGGGCAACGAATTTAATTTTGAACCCATCCGGGAGGTTGCCTTTATCTTTATCGGCATATTTGGTACCATGATGCCTGCACTTGAACTGGTAGGGACCTTCGCCCAATCTGAAGAAGGTGCAGCCATGATCACTTATAATAGCCTGTACTGGGGGACAGGACTACTGTCAGGATTCCTTGACAATGCGCCAACCTACCTGAACTTCCTTGCAGCAGCCATGGCCTCTCAGGGAGCGGATATCAATATGATTCAAGATGTAAAGGATTTTGCCATGGACAACTATCTGGAATCTTCCTTTGAACTGATGGCCATTTCCATTGCTTCAGTGTTTTTTGGCGCCATGACCTATATAGGAAACGGTCCTAACTTTATGGTGAAGTCCATTGCCGAACAGAGCGGGATCAAGATGCCCTCCTTCTTTGGCTATATCCTGAGGTTTTCCATACCCATTTTACTGCCCATTCTATTGATTACCTGGCTGGTCTTTTTTGCCTTTGCGGGCTAACTTGATTTAACCTGAAATTTTGTACGTGGTTTCGTTTCAGCATGCCCAGCGTACCGGAAACGACCAGAAATTGCAAAGATACAGTGAAAGAGGATACCTCATGGCAAGGGCTATATGGGCATGAAATAGCTCTCCCAAGCTAATTTTTGGATTTAAAGCAGTTGATTAAAAAAGCACCAGGGTATCAAGCCTACATTTTTTGTTCACCGGAACAATGATGGCTACGAAAATGAAGCATTTCTGCACCCTCAAAATGGTTTATTCTTCTATTTCAGCCTGTACTTCCAGGCTGGTGCCTGTCAGAAACCATACTTTCTGGTTTCCTTCAAGGCTATAGGTAGAAAGCTGCTCGTTTTCATCAAATGTCAATTCTCCATAAACTTCGGAATGGTAAAAGAGATTGTTCTTGATCGCTACAATACCAATCTCCCTTACCTTTCCTTCCTTTTTGCTCACCTTGATCTCGCGGATATTGTTTTTTTCGTCAGGCTTCAGGGCATGAATCAACAAGTTGTCCTCTTCCCTGGTCTCGTAGGAGGAGGCCAAGGCGGCTTTATTGATATCCGATTGAAAAAAGAAATCCAATTCCTTTCTCCACGCTTCCTTGTCAGGAATAAATTTTACCCGTTCCTCTTCATCATTAAAGCGAATGGTCTTGGATACATCAGCTCCTGCACTCTGGGCAATTTTCTGCTCAAGAAAATCAGCCATTGGAAAATAGGCATCAATCTGAGTAGGGTTGGAAAAGGGTACTGACTCCTCCTCCGTACAGGCTACACCCAAATAGGCCAAAACCATGAGCCATAAAAAACCTTTCAGGCTGCTTTTCATGATGCTCAATGCTTCAGCAGCACATTCCCGGTCATCTCTTCAGGCTTTTGGATTCCAATCAACTGAAGGATGGTAGGTGCCAAATCTCCCAATTTGCCATCATTTACCTCCAACCGGTCGTTCTTGTCTACCATGATGCATGGGACCAGGTTCGTGGTATGGGCAGTATTGGGTGTGCCATCCGGGTTGATCATGCAGTCGCTATTGCCATGATCTGCTATTACAATGATGGTATAATCATTTTCCAGGGCCTTTTCGATGACAGATGCCGCACATTCATCCACGGCCTCACAGGCTTTCACTGCCGCTTCAAAAACGCCGGTATGTCCTACCATATCCGCATTGGCAAAGTTCAGGCAAATAAAATCCGCCTCTTTTTTGGGGAGTTCCTGATTGATTTTTTTGGCGATTTCATGCGCAGACATTTCCGGTTGCAAATCGTAGGTAGCGACTTTGGGAGAATTACAGAGTATCCGGGTTTCCCCTTCAAAGGGTTTTTCCCTACCGCCGGAAAAAAAGAAAGTGACATGGGGATATTTTTCGGTTTCTGCGATCCTGATTTGCTTTTTACCGTGTTTTTCCAATACCTCTCCCAGGGTATTACGCAGGTTATCCTTTTCAAAAACTACAGATATCCCTTTGAAATTTTCATCATAAAGTGAAAAAGTAACATAGTTTAGTTTTAACTTTTTCATGTTATAATCCGGAAAATCTTTTTGGGTCAGGACTTCGGTAATTTCCCTACCCCGATCTGTCCTGAAATTAAAACAAATCACCGTATCGCCTTCGGCTATGGTAGCCAGAGGCTTTCCTTCCTCATCCACTTGAATGATAGGCCGGATAAACTCGTCTGTTACGCCATTTGCATAAGATTTCCTGATGGCGGAGAGCATGTCTTTGGATTTCTCTCCTTCTCCATTTACCATGGCATCATAGGCCAGTTTTACCCTTTCCCAACGCCTGTCCCTATCCATGGCATAATACCTACCAATAATAGAAGCTAATTTTCCGGCAGATCCTTCACAGTGGTTTTTCAGCTCTTCCAAAAATCTTACGCCACTTTTAGGATCAGTGTCTCTTCCATCCGTAAAGGCATGGATAAAAACATCCTCTAATCCATTGGCTTTGGCAGCATCGCATAATCCTTTTAAATGGTAAAGGTGTGCGTGAACTCCTCCGTCAGAAACCAGACCAATTAAATGGACTTTCTTACCATCCCGAAGTGCTTCGGCAAAAGCTTTCTTCAGCACAGGATGCTCATTCAGGTCTCCTTCTTTTACCGCCTTGTTTATTTTTACCAGGTCCTGATAGACAACCCTGCCCGCCCCAATATTCATATGGCCAACTTCAGAATTCCCCATCTGACCTTCCGGAAGCCCGACAGCCAAACCTGAAGCATCCAATCTTGAATGAGGATAATTTTCATACAGGCTGTCAATAAATGGTGTTTTGGCTTTATCAATCGCAGAGACTTCAGGAATGGGAGCAATGCCCCATCCATCGAGAATCATTAATAAAACTTTCTTATTCATTTGTTTATAATTTGATTTTTAATGGTCAGATGGAATCTTTGACGATTAAAATAATCATTACCCTGTGTGTTTAATGATGATTTTAATCGTGTCGATTTCATGTCTTTTTCTATTGGTTACAATCAAACAAAAATTCCGGACGTTTCCTAAAACATTGGTTCCGGACACCCATTTGGGACAATCATTCCCGGGATTTTATTGCCTCGCAAATATAAGATAATAATACATAGGGCTTGGTAAATTAGGCAATAATCTATGCTAAGTAATCACCCTGTTTCATCCCAGAGAGAATGTAGCATTTAATCTGCGAAAGATTCTTTTTGGCCTGAAATTTGAGATTTGCTCCATATGTTGCGTTTAATCCCCATTTTTATACTTCTTCTGGTGTTTTTCTCTTTACTGGCTCCAGTAAGCATGGCCCAGAAAGAAAGCTCAGCCCTTAAAGTGGCCTTCCAGGAAGGCTCTTTCAGGGATGTTTCCAGGTTTCTTGATGATATGGTTGAAATTAGCCTTGACAATGACAAAAGAGACTATTCCCGAAATCAAGCCGAAATTGTCCTGCGGGATTTTTTTAGAAATAACCCTGCCAAAGATTTTGACTTGCAGCAGGAAGGAAAAACCAGTGATAATTTATCCTATCTGATTGGCACCTACCATTCTTTAGAAAGGAAGTACAGGGTACTTATCCGGGGAAAAATATTGGACAATGCCCAATTCATAATTTACAGCATGGGTCTAATCCGGCAATAATAAATATGCTCCTGTTGGGAATATTTCTTATTTTTGGGCTATCATGCAGGACTACCTAAACCAAGAAAGTTTACAAAAATTTATCCAGGCAGCTTTTCTCGAAGATGTAGGAGAAGGTGATCATTCGACCCTGGCAGCCGTCCCCTCCGGGCAGCAGGGTTCAGCCAACCTTTTGATCAAGGAAGCAGGGGTAATTGCCGGGCTTGAATTGGCCAAAACCATATTTCATTATTACGATCCGGACTTACAGGTACAGTTGCTGTTAAAGGATGGGCAGTCCGTAAAAGCAGGAGAAACCGGTCTGATTGTTTCCGGTAAAGCAGCCGCTATTTTGACCACAGAACGCTTGGTTTTGAATTGCATGCAGCGAATGAGTGGTATTGCCACCAAAACAAAGCAACTAAACGATCTCATCGCACACACGGGTGCAAAGCTGCTGGATACACGAAAAACCACCCCTAATTTTCGGATATTGGAAAAATGGGCCGTATCCATCGGAGGAGGAAAAAACCACCGTTTTGCCTTGTATGACATGATCATGCTCAAGGACAATCACATTGATTTTGCAGGTGGCATTCCTCAGGCCATCAAATCCACCCATGCCTATTTGAAAAAGCAACAACTGAATTTGAAAATTGAGATTGAAACCAGAAGTTTGGAAGAAGTACAATTGGTGTTGGATCAGGGTGGAGTAGATATCATCATGCTGGACAATATGGACCCTGCCACCATGATGAAAGCGGTAAAAATGATTGACGGGCAGTATGAAACAGAAGCATCAGGGGGAATTGATGAAACCACCATAGTGGCAGTAGCTGAGTCCGGGGTGGATTTCATTTCTGTGGGAGCGCTCACTCATCAGGTAAAAAGCATGGATATCAGTCTGAAGGCTTTGAAGCATCCTCAGCAAACTGTAAGTTGACCAGGTTGGCATAATGCCCATCTCTCAGGGAAGAAAGTTCTTCATGGTTTCCTTCTTCAATTATTTTACCCCCTTTGAGCACGTAGATCCGGTCCACCTTCCTGATGGTAGCCAATCTATGGGCTATGATTATGGTAGTGCGACCCTCCATCAATTGATCCAGCGCTTCCTGTACCAGCGCTTCTGATGCAGCATCGAGGGATGAAGTAGCTTCATCTAACACCAATATGGCTGGATCTTTTAAAATGGCCCTGGCAATGGCTATTCTTTGCCGCTGACCACCTGAAAGCTTGATGCCCCGCTCTCCAACCAGCGTATCCAATCCATCCGGAAAGCTCTGGATAAATTCCCAGGCATTGGCCTGAGTGGCAGCTGTAATGATCTCATCTTCGCTTGCCTCAGGCCTGGCATACAAAATATTTTCCCTGATACTTCCTCCGAACAGCAGTACTTCCTGTGGCACAATCCCGATGTTTTTTCTAAGCTTTTGAGGGTCCCAGTGGCGAATAGATTGCCCGTCCAACAGAATATCCCCTTTCCCCAATTTATAAAACTTGAGCAATAGTTGAATAATGGTGGATTTTCCGGCCCCACTGTGACCTGCCAGGGCCACTTTCTCACCAGGAGCAATGGAAAATTCAATTCCATCAAGAACCCGGTATTCCGGACGGGTAGGATAGTGAAAAACAACCTGTTTAAAAGCTATGGCACCTGCCACCTTCCGGCTCTCCAGGGTAGATTCATATTCTTCCGTTTCTTCATCCAGGATTTCCAAAACCCGCTCCGAAGAACCTATCGCTTTTTGTACCTGCCCATAGATATCTCCCAAACCGGCAATGGATCCACCTATAAAGGTGGTATATAGCACAAAAGAGACCAAATCACCTATACTCATTTCCCCGGCACTTACCAAAGTGGCTCCATACCAAATAACTGCTACAATGCCACCAAATAGGGCAAATATGATAAAAGATATAAATGCCCCTCTGAAACTTGCGGCTTTCAAAGCCACATCCACCACCTTATCCAGACGGGAACGGTACCGCCTGGATTCGTAGGCTTCTCCTGTAAAGGATTTGACGGTGACAATAGATTGAAGGGTTTCTTCTACCACTACATTGGCAGCAGCCAATTCGTCCTGTGTGGTTTTGGATAGCTTACGGATAAACCTGCCAAATATCATGGCAATGATTACCAAAACAGGAATGGTAATTAACATGAAAAGGGTAAGTCTTGGCGTGGTGTAGAATAGGAAAGCAATCCCCACCAGCAAGGTGATTACCTGCCGTAGCAATTCAGCCAGGGTAATGGAAAAAGTATCCTGCAGCATGGAAACATCAGATGTAATCCTGCTGATCAGCTCTCCGGTTCTCCTTTGATCAAAAAAGGTCATGGGCAATCGCACCAGACGCTCGTAAAGGGCTACCCGGATATCCCGCATGGACTTTTCACTCACCTGAGCAAATAACCAGACCCTGAAAAAGGAAAATATACTTTGTACCAACAATATTCCTAAAAGGATAAAGGCTATACCATTGATATCATTGATGATCCATTCCTTTCCAGATGCCGCATCTATCAATTTCCCCGCTACAAAAGGAAAAGTAAGCAGCATCAGACTGGAGAAAAACAAAAACACCATTCCGGAAATAAAGGAACCTTTATAAGGAAGGGCAAAACTGAAAATACCTGAAAGTTTGGCCAGGTTTTTCTTGTTCAATTTTCTTTTCTCCGACTCATCCAAGGGTAAGCCTCTTTGTTTGGCCATGGCTTGCTATGCATTCAAAAGGTGAACAAAGTATGTTTTATTTTTTTGCTTTCCCGGAAAACAATCTCCCTATACGGCGAATAAACTGTTTTTCTTTTTCCCAAAAGAAGGTAAACTGCCCGAAAATAAAGCCATATACCAAAAGGAATATTTGATACAAAGGTAAAACCAGCAACAAATAAATAATAGTTTTTATAAAACCTCCCCCTTGGGTATCTACACCCAGGAAATCAAATATGGGTTTTTTAACGAACAGAATAGTAAATCCAGTGCAAGCAAAAACGATCAGCACCAACATCACCTGCCACATACTGTTAAGTTCCCACTTGACTTTAAGCCGCTCCAGAAAACCGGGCTTACTTTCGTTTGGCATTGGCTTATTCAAATTCAAAGAGTCTTTGATTCAGGCTTTGAAGAACCTGTTCTTTCTGTTTACCATCAATGAGGAGGGACACATTGTGCCGGCTCCCTCCATAGGAAACCATGCGCAAGGGAATCTGTTCCAGACTGTCCATGATTTTATTCAATACCCCTTTTTCTTCCATGATGTTATTGCCCACAATACAAATAATGGACAGGTGATGGTCCACTTCCACTTTGCCCAATTTTTGCAATTCCGCAGTAATTTCCTTTAAATGCGACACATCATCCATGGTCAGTGAAATGGCTACCTCCGAAGTAGTAATCATATCGATAGAGGTGCGGTACCTTTCGAAGATTTCAAAAACCTTCCTCAAAAACCCATAGGCAAGGAGCATCCTGCTGGATTTGATCTTTAAGGCTGTTATGCCATCCTTACCAGCAATGGCTTTGACCCCTACCGTACCATCCCCTCCCCCGGTAATGGTGGTACCCGGTGCCTCGGGTTGCATGGTATTCAGCAGTTTTACCGGAACATTGTTCAATTGAGCAGGCCAGATAGAAGCCGGATGAAGAATTTTGGCTCCAAAATAAGCCAACTCCGCTGCCTCATCAAATGACAGGTGGGCGATCGCCCGGGTCTGATCCACGATTCTGGGATCGTTGTTATGCATACCGTCAATGTCCGTCCAGATTTCCACTACGCTGGCTGATGTGGCGGCTCCTATCAAAGAGGCGGTATAATCACTTCCTCCTCGCTTCAGGTTATCCACTTCATTCCGGTGATTTTTGCAGATATAACCCTGGGTGATAAAAATGCTGTCTTCGGGGTATCTGGTCAAAATGGCCTCCAACCTTTGCCTGATCCGGGAAAGTTCGGGTTCATCATTTTCATCAATGCTCATAAATTCCAGTGCAGGAAGGAACACCGCAGGTATTTCAAGCTCTTGTAACAAGGTATAAAACAGCTTGGTAGACAATAATTCACCCTGAGCCAGGATATCCTTATTGATGGCCTCATTAAATGATATCTTTAAGATAATGGTCAAAAACTCAAAATGCTCTTTGATGATCTGAGCAGCTTTGGATCTTCCTGCCTTTGATGTCAATAATTCCAGGTAAAAATTATTGTAATGCTCATTTAGCGCATCAATCTTTTGTTTGGCCTGTTCTTTTTTGCCCTCTGCCAAAGCCTCCCCTATACCTACCAATGCATTGGTGGTTCCGGATAAGGCTGACAATACCACAATTTTCTTCTCTTCATCAGCAATGATCAATTCCTTGACCTGGTGCATTCTTTCAGGCCTTCCAACGGAAGTACCTCCGAATTTCATGATTTTCATTCGAAAAACAGTTTAATTTTTTTTTTGATTGATAGGAAACAGCTATTAGAAACCAAGCATTTTGATGGCCGATATGGCCGCTTCATCTCCCTTGTTTCCATGTTTTCCCCCCGCTCTGTCCAAGGCCTGCTGCTGGTTTTCCGGAGTCAATACCCCAAAAATCACAGGTTTGTCAAATTTTAAACCTACTTCTGTAATGCCATGAGCTACCGCATCACAAATAAAATCAAAGTGACGGGTTTCTCCCTGTATCACACAACCCAGGCAGATCACCGCATCTATCTCCTCTATTTTTGCCAGCCACTGGGCTCCCAAAGGCAGTTCAAACGATCCAGGGACATTTTTTCTATAAATGTTTTTCTCTTTCGCCCCATACCGTAACAATGTCTCCAAAGCAGCTCCATACAGTGATTCCGTAATTTCATCATTCCACTCAGAAACCACTATGGCAAATTTTTTATCACTGATGTCCGGAATATTATTTTCGGAATGTTGACTCAGGTTTTTTAAGGATGTAGCCATTTCTATAAAATTTTCATAAAAAAAGAGTAAAACCAAAAGCGGCCTTACTCTTCTTTTTCAATGATCAAATTCATATCAATTAGAAGCGAGGCCTTCCAGCCTTGCCTTATGTTTGCGGGCTTCAGTATATTCGTAAGCGTCGGTATATTTAGATTCAATTTCACCATAGGTATCTATGGCTTGTTGTAGGTCTCCAGCTTCTTCGTAGGCTATGGCCAGTTTAAACAAATACTTTGGGGTAAAGTATTTATTGGTCTTATATGCTGCAGCTTTTTTGTAAAACCTGATGGCCTCTTCCGGATCTTCCAATTCCATGTATGCATCACCTGTAAGTGAGAAGGCCTGCGCCTGCACAAAGAAATCTGAAGAGGAAAAACTTTCGAGGTGATCCACAGCATTTTGGAACTCTCCCTGAGAAAGATAAATGGACCCTACATAAAAATGAGATAGGTTTGCCGCATCTGTCCCTCCATACTGATCAATAATATTCAGAAAACCGGGTTGCACCCCGTCCCCATTCAGGGCAAAATCAAGACTATCCTGCTCATAATAATATACTGCCTGAAACATTTCAGCCTGCGCCTTTTCGTTTTGGTTGGCCTTGTGAATCTGGTAACCCACGATCCCGGCAATGATCAATATCATCAGGCCAATGATGCCTCCTACCAATTTGGTATTTTCCTTTAAAAACGCTTCTCCCCTTCCCAAACGGGTCGCAATTGCTTCCGGGTTTTCCAGAAGTTCATTTGAGGTATCAGGTGCTGCTTTTCCCTTTTTGGTCTTTTGCTTCGCCATCATTTTAAAATTTGAGTGGCAAATATAGATGATGTTTTAATCAATAACAAAAGTATTGGATATTCAAAATTGGAAAACCACGACTTTAACAAGCAGAAACTCAGGAATGGTAGGCAGGAAATAGATTCCCATTCGAATTAGGCGGGAAATATATCTTTACTTTATAAATGACCGGAACAATACTGCTCCAGTCATTTCTATTCATTTCAGTATTCGGCTCAGCTTTTCCAGGGCCCTGTAATGGCCAAGGTAATCCCAGGTCCCTGAATATTGACAAAGTAGGTTTTGCCAGATGGAGAAAACACACCGCCTGCCAGCTCAGAGGCATAGCCTACATTTTCTGCCAGGTGGTACAATTCTCCTTTAGGGGTAATGCCCACTAAAAACGGATGTTTATGGTCTTCACACAAGATGACATCTCCCCAGGGAGCCACAGCCAGGTTATCACAATTCTTCAGGATCTCCCTGTCGTTGGGCTCTGCAAAAAGGGTAAGTTCTCCGGGAGCTTTTTCTTCTTCCTTCGTTCCCTCCCACTTACTTGGCTCATACCGAAAGACCTGGCCCGCACCGATTTTTCCTCCATTGGTACAGGCAAAATAAACTTCTTTGTCTCCCCACCAGATTCCTTCACCCCTGGCAAAAACCGCTGCTCCCTTGTCAAACCCCTGAAAGCGCAGGTCGTCCTCCGGTGACTCTACATTTTCAATGTCTATCCAGGTCACCTTCCTGGCTTCCATTAAGGGAAATGTTGGCCCCTCACTGTCTTCCCAATTCCTGGTATCCCTGCTATCCTCTCCCAGGATCGCCAATGCCTGAAGTTTACCTCCTTTATTTAATTGACCGGGACTATGGGGTACATACCTGTAAAATATGCCGTCACCCCTGTCTTCAGTCAAATATACCACTCCGGAAGCCGGATCTATGGCTACTGCTTCATGGTTAAATCTCCCCATAGCTTTTATGGGATGAGGTACAGCCCGGGAAATTTCTTCGGAAGCCGGAACTTCAAATACATAGCCATGGTCTTTTTCCAGGCGGTCTTCATAATCTCCTTTTTTAAGGGTACTTTCTTCACAGGTCAACCAGGAACCCCAAGGGGTAATCCCTCCGGCACAATTCCTCACCGTACCGGCAAGGCTCAGGTATTGTTTTTCCATTTTCCCGGTATTCTCATTATATATAAAGGTGGTGGTCCCACCTAGAGAAGGTAAAATTCCTTTCCCGAAATCATAAAAATCCTCCTTCTTTACTTTGTCCAAAAGCTCATAGTTGGTCCCAAAACCAGAATGCTGCATGGCATCGGGACTTACCTCATGATTCCGGACCACAATCACGCGTCCATCTTTACCCTGGAAAGCACCCATTCCATCTGCTACTCCCGGCAAGCTCAGCCCATCATCCATGGCATCTCCTGCCTGGCTGATAATTTTGTAGGAAAACCCCTCCGGTAGGTTGAGAATCCCTTCCGGATCTTGCTTTAACGGTCCATAGCCCAAAGTAGCCCTGCTTGTAGTCCCGGCAACTGAAAAACCGGGATTCATGAATTGATACAGGCCCATAAAACCCAGGGTGGCCATTCCTGAGGCCTTGATGAAATTTCTTCTGGAATTTTTTGCTGAATGCTTCATATTGATAAGATTGTTATTGCTGCATGTAATACTTACGGTTGCCAAATCATACCCATGAAAAAAGGGAAAATCCAACATTTGAATGGCAGTTTATCCAAATTCAGAGACAAATCCTAGCGATTCTACTTAAGCGGTAATTATGAAATCATCAATTTCCCACTGTTTGCTTCATGATTACTTAACCCTTCCCTAAAGCATTTATATCCCCCGCCTAACAGCGTGAAAATATCATGTCAGGCTACACGTTATCGGAAATAATCAAACCGGCATAAACTTGCCAACCGGAAGTGCTGAAAAAATATGGAAATGACAAACTTTAGCTGGCAAAACCAATGATTCCCACTCAAGATGAATTTTGTATTGAAGAATATCCCGGGGATTGGTCCATTCCTTTGCTTTGAAAAAAGGCAAAATGCGGCAGGTACTGATCCTTAATGGAATAGATAATCCCGACCCAAGTCATTCTATGTCAAAAATTTTTCAATTTTTTTTCAATTTAAAAATCAGCCAAAATCGGCCAAATTCTTAAAAAAATGCGGTTTTCATTTTTTAGACCCTTAAAAATGTATTTTAAATTCGTTAAAATGTTTTTTGTTTTAAAAAATTTATTTACCTTAGCATCATCAAACAGCGATAAAGACAAAGAAGCGAAGAAGACTAACAGCTAAAAAGATTCTTCCAACTTCTTAAAATTCCGGGTAACAGCGGGAAGTCTTAAAATGTAAAAAATTCTTTCATATAAATAAACAGCATCATGTTAAAGTACACTTACGAAACAGCAGAGAGGGAATTAAAAACCTGGGTAGACCCGGAAAATGGATCCCTGAATATCCAAATCGGAAACGAGACCGTAAACATCCCCCACCAGATTGGAGCGGAAATGGTTGGTGTTATCCGTCAGAAGCAAACCATCTTTCAGGAAATCGAAAGAAAGAAAAACAGTTCCTGGAGCAAGTTTATGGAATCGCTGGCAGGTCAGAAAAATGACAATAACAGCTACCATACCACATTAAAAGACCGGAAGTATAAGGCAGCCTAAACAGCCTCTGCCTTGACCGACATGGTCACCATTTCCTTAATCCATTCATTTTTATCTAAAAAAACAGCAAGATGTTAAAGTACACATTTGAAACCAATACCCATGAGTTAAAAACCTGGGTGGACCCCAACAATGGCAATCTGAACATTCAGATCGGTGATGAAACGGTAAACATTCCCCACGAAACAGGAATGGAATTGATAGCCGTGATCCGTCAAAAACAAGTTATGTACCGTGAAGTGGACCGCAAACGTCTCAGCTCATGGAGTAAATTCATGGAGATGATCTCCGGAGATGATAAAAACAACATCTGGAGTTCATCTGTATCAGAAAATTAATTAGTAAAAGATTTGACGTTCCTTCCTGTGGGTGAAGCAGTGTTTGGCAGGAGAAGTTGAAATGAGCCGGAGGGGAGCATAACACAGGGAGGAACCTTTTTTAGATTGATTTTTTGATAGCGGTTGATTTGAGGTTGGTGATTTTTTTTCAGGGAGAATACATACTATAAAAAGGTTTCCGAAATCGGAACAGGGATTACCCTTATCCGATCAGGGGCAAAAAAATAGATTTGGTTTTCCTGACAAGTACCTTTTTAATCTGGAAAAAGAAAAACAGGCGGTAACCCTTTGGCTACTGCCTGTTTTGCTTTAACAGGAGATAGGAATTACCAATAAATAACCGCCATTACCGGAAAATGATCCGAAGGAAAGCGGCTGTGGTAGGTGTCCGTCAGAATGCCATATTTCCTGACCTCAATTTCTTCACTGACAAAAATATGGTCAATGATCCGATCGGTACTTTTGGTGATGTCAAAGCTATTGGTCGTCCCATTATTGGCATACACGATCTCTGCGGCATCGAAGGTATCCTTCATTCCAGGAGCACTGCTTAAGCGCTGATAAGCTTCGGTTTCCTGACCCACATTAAAGTCCCCGGTCAACATTACCGGTAAAGACTCAGTATTAATTTCCTGAATTTTCTCCAGAATTAACCCGGCAGACTGATTCCTGGCTTCTACTCCCCTGTGGTCAAAATGCGTATTGAAGACATAAAAGGTTTGATCGGAATCGACTGAAGTCATTTTGGCCCAGGTGCAGATACGGGGAAGGGCCGCATCCCAGCCTTTGTTGGGATGATCTGTTTCAGGAGCGAGCCAAAAGGTGTCTGATGCCAAAACTTTAAATTTATCTTTGTTATAAAAAATGGCCGTATATTCACCTTTTTCGCCTCCATCATCACGTCCCACACCCACAAAATCATGATGGGGGAGCCTTTCGTCGAGGTCCTTTACCTGATGCATTAATCCCTCTTGAATACCAAAAATATCAAAGCCATGAAAAAGAATTAAATTCGCCACAACATCTTTCCTATTATCCCAGGTATGGGGGTCATCATCCGGATTGTCATAACGGATATTGAAAGTGGCCAGGGTTATCGGCGCTGTCTGGGCCATGGCCCCTACTGTAGTACATGCGATCAAAAGCAGGTTCAAAAATATTTTCATCATTTTCAAGATTACGGGTTTTAATGAAATAAGCAATTTTTTTTGAAAACAAAAAAGCTCCGGATTTTTTCCGGAGCCCATTTGAAAAGGTGTTTGAATTACAGGCACCTTTTATCCGTTACGTTTTTTCTCTTCTACCTTGGCCTTTTTTTCGGCTCTCTTTTCCATCATGCTTTTGGCAGGCTTCTTTTTATCAACCTTTTTTTCTCCTTTATCTTTGCTCATGGCTTTTCTATTTTGAACAAAATATAGTCAGAATTTCTGACAAAACCTAAACAGATAAGGAAGAAAATTATCACCTGAAAGAAAGCTCCAGTACCTCAAAAAAGAACAATAAGAGGGAACCCCCCCCCTTTTCCCTCCTATTTTGTTGAATAGGATCTATTTTGGCGGATAGGCGGGAGACCTTATCTTTGTCGCTCAAACAACAGTCATGAACCAGGTACAAAAGGACAAGAAATCTACCTTGCTAGCAGCCTTAAAACGCTGCGATAACCCCTATACCTTGGCCCAGATTGAAGCATTGCTGGTAAAGGCAGACAAACTTCAACCTATAGGGGATCTCAGTAAAAAATATCCCTTCTTACTTCAGCTGCATTCAACCAGAGACCTTACCCTAAAAACCAGACTTAAGAGCAAAAAAAACAATACATTGACCCGGTATCAGGAATTAACTGCCGCTCCGGGTTTTTTCCTTAGCCTGCTGATGTTGCTGATGACTGCGGCCATCATCAATAATTTTTCTTATGATGAACAGGGATTCCGTATCAATCCATTTATAGCCAAACTGGCTGTGGTTTACGGCCTCTTATGGTTGGTATACCTACTGGATTTTATTATCATACTATTTCTTTCCTACAAGACAAATACAAAAATTGCTCAAAGTGCATTCATTCCAAAGGTCTTCAGCTTGCTTTTCCCTCCTTTAGGCATAGGCTGGAGACACATGGAGGCACCTGAAATGACCTGGCTCCCCTACCACCTGTGGTCCAAATGCAATGAAGGTTTATTCAACCGGCTCAAGCAACAATTTTCTATTCCTATGATTGTCATTGCCTTATTGATTATCCCTGTATTGTTGATCGAATGGCAGTTTTATGATCAGGTAGAAAGTTGGTTAAATACCGATCTATCCTTTGTGCTGGACATGGTGCAGGGTTTTATTTGGCTGGCTTTCGCTTTTGAATTTATCTTGCTTATTTCTATTTCAGATGACAAATTTACCTATGTCAAGAAAAACTGGATAGACCTTCTTATCATATTATTGCCGTTCATATCCTTTGTCCGCACCCTCAGGATAGCCAAAGTGGCCAGGCTATCTCATCTGGCCAGGGGATATAAGCTACGGGCACTACTCATGAAAGCCCGACAGGGCCTGATCTTTGCCAGCTTTTTTTACCGAATACTGGCCATGAAACCGGATTTTCAGCTCAAAAAGTTAAAGAAAAAGCTGGATCAAAACCGAACCGAAAGGGAAATCATCGAAGAGGATCTGCTGAAATTTTCCTTGTGGATGCGTCAAAAAAAAACTGGCAGTAATTGAGCTCGGATGACCTAAAAACCCTCCTTTATTAATATATTCACCAGAATTTGCACCTGGAAATTTTAAATGGCTGTCATGTATTCCAAAGCTTTTCTTTGCTTGTTGTTTTGCCTGTTGCTATCTCCCCTCAAAGCACAGGAAACCTATTCCATCCCGTCTTCTGCCAATAAGATCTTGTTTTTGGGCAACAGCATTACCTATGGAGGGGGCTACGTCAATTATGTAGAGAGCTACCTGAGATTGACTTATCCGGAAAGAAATTGGGAATTTATCAACGTTGGTTTGCCCAGTGAAACAGTATCCGGTCTCTCGGAAGAAGGGCATGCCGGCGGACAATTCCCCCGGCCAGATTTGCATGAAAGACTAGACAGAATTCTGGCAACTGTAAAACCGGACCTGATTTTTTCATGCTATGGAATGAATGATGGCATCTACCTGCCTTTTGATGAAGATCGATTTGAAGCATACAGAAAAGGACAGGAAAAACTTCACCAAAAAACCGTAAGTTCAGGGGTCCCCATTATTCATTTGACACCTCCGGTTTATGATAAAAGAAAAGGAGCGGCCTATGCGAATGTGCTGTCCATCTACTCCTCCTGGTTGCTAAGTAAGCAGTATACGGAAAACTGGATGGTAATCGACCTGCACTGGCCGATGCGGAAATTCCTGGAAGATCAGCGGAATGTTGATCGGGATTTTATGCTTGCTGCAGATGGAATTCATCCCGGAGATCAGGGACATTGGATCATGGCCAGAAGCTTATTAAAGGGATTGGGTGAATACAAAAACCTGGATACCGACTTGCCAGAAACGGCCTTTCAAAAATTCCCGAAAGGCATGCAGGTGCTGGCCCTGGTGGAAGAAAAACAACAGCTATCAAAAGATGCCTGGCTCAGCCACATTGGGCATAACCGGCCGGGAATGAATGAGGGTATACCTTTACCCGAAGCCCTGACCAGATCAGCAGCGCTCATTGTAGCGGTGGAAAAGATGCTGAAATAATGCTACAACCAAGCGCAATCCCGAAACCAGCTTTTACGATTGTCTATTCGCTACTTACAAGCCATTCCTGCTTTCCCACCAGGTCACCAAAGGACTTCAGCTGGTACCCTTCGCCTGCCATTCTATTTTCAAATTCACCGGTAAAGGACGGATCTACTGCCATCAGCAGTCCTCCGCTGGTTTGTGGATCAGCCAATACCAGGCGATCCTCCGGTCTTTGTATCCTGATCCCATTGCCGTAACTTTCCCAATTGCGGTGAGTCCCACCCGGAATACAATCCAGTTCCAGGTATTTCGGTACAAAATCAAAAACAGGAACTTTTGACAGCTCGATTTTGGCAGAAAGCTGACTTCCCCTACACATTTCCGTCAAATGTCCCCCCAAACCAAAGCCTGTCACATCGGTCATGGCATGTACCTCTGGCCAGGCAGCCACTTTAATGCCTATCTCATTCAACATCAGCATGGTATCTTTTGCCAGCAACACATCTTCTCCCAGGGCAAGGCCTTTTTTTTCCGCAGTAGTAACCAAGCCAACTCCAAGAGGCTTGGTTAAATAAAGCCGGTCACCGATTTTGGCGGTATTGTTTCTTTTAACCTGATCGACAGCTACTTTTCCGGTTACTGCCAGGCCAAATATGGGTTCGGGGGCATCAATGCTGTGCCCGCCGGCCAAAGGAATTCCGGCCTTATGGCAAACCGACCTTCCTCCTTCCAAAACTTTAGCCGCCACCTCCGCCGAAAGTTTGGCAATCGGCCAACCCAATATGGCAATGGCCATTAATGGCTGCCCACCCATTGCATAAATGTCGCTCAGGGCATTGGTAGCAGCAATGGCACCAAAATCAAAAGGGTCATCTACTATGGGCATAAAGAAATCAGTGGTGCTCACAATGCCGGTACGCCCATCCAAGTCAAAAACAGCTGCGTCATCACTTTCCTCATTGCCGACCAGCAATCCGGGAAATTCCATTTTTGCCGCCTGCCCATGTCCCAGAATCTGTTCCAAAACGGCAGGTGCAATTTTACAGCCACAACCTGCTCCATGACTGTATTGAGTTAATCTTACAGCATCCATTTACCCATTCATTTATTTAGTGATTGATTAGTTTTTTGGCCATTTCCCGAAGATCAGCGTCATTAAAGTGAAACTCCGCCTTGATAAAGGATGATTTCTTTTCAATGCCTTTGGTATAGGCTTTGTCATAATACGTCAAAATAATCCCTACAGCCGCTTTCAATTGACCGGAACGTATTTTTTCAACAGCCTCCCGGCACAGTTCCTTTCCCAGTTTCTTTTCGATATGTTGGGTGGCCTGCACCAGATTCTCAGGGGGGATTTTCCCATAGGATTCAACCAACACAGCGATTCGCTTTTCCCTGGGCATGACCAGAAGATAATGAGGGGCAGTTTGCATGTTTCTGTACAAGGTTTCAATCAACTTTACTTTACCAATAGAAAAAGACTCATCTTCCAGCCATATGGGCTGACTTTGGTCCAGCTGCACAAAAGCTTCATACACCTCATTCTGAAATTGCTCTGTTGAAGGCTGTCCGGTACTCAGTTGATTACCAAAACTAGAACCCTGGTGATTGGCCAGCATTTCCAGATCCACTACCTGAGCTCCGAGGGATTGCATTTCATGCAAGAGCCTAGTTTTCATTGACCCTGTAGCACCAGACAGTACTTTTAGTGCCGGAGGAGCCTCAAAATAGCTTAACATGGCATTTCTAAAGGCCTTATAGCCTCCATGGAGCACCTGAATCTGAAAACCATAAAGCTCCAAAAGCCAGGCCATGCTTTGGGAACGCATGCCACCGCGCCAGCAATGCACCAGCAATTGGCTGCTCCCAAGGGCTTCCGCCCTTTCTATGAAACCGCTCATTTTTGGTCCTATCAGATCCAGCCCGGCCTTGATCGCTTTTTGCTTATTTTCCTGCTTATAAATGGTGCCAATAGTTGCCCTTTCCTCATTTTCGAAAAGCGGGAAGCTGATGGCTCCCGGAATATGACCTGATTGAAATTCAGCAGGGGATCGCGTATCCAATACAGGAATGCCTTCACTTTTCAATGTCAAAAATTCCTGAACCCCGATTACCTTCATGTGAAATCAACTGCTACCTGCTTATGTTAGTTTTTAACCCAGCGATCTGGAAAACGTTATTTCAGAATAAATGTAGGCATAATTTAGCCAAGCCCAACCATGGCAGGCATGGCCACAAACAAAAAAACCGGTGAATAACATCAACCGGTCCTTTAAAAGTTTGGTTTCAGGAAAAATCAATTCCCTTCAAGTGCATTGGCACCTGCTACGATCTCGAGGATTTCGTTGGTAATGGCGGCCTGTCTGGTCCTGTTGTAGACCAATTTAAGTTCCTTAAGCAACTCGGCGGCATTGTCCGTGGCCTTACTCATGGCTGTCATCCTGGCGCCATGCTCAGAAGCATTGCTATCCAGAATGGCTTTATAGAATTGAATTTTCAGCGAATTGGGTACCAATTCTTCAATGATATATTCTCTGGAAGGCTCCACTATGTATTCCTGACTGCTTGGACTGGCTCCCTCTTCTGATTCCAACCTGGTAATGGGTAGAAACTGCTCCCTGACCACCAGCTGAGTGGCCACATTTTTAAATTCATTGTAGACGAGCACTACCTGGTCAAAGGTGCCATTAACGAAGGCCTCCATCACAGCTTCTGCCGCTTTTTTTATCGGTTCAAAGGAAACATCGTCAAATAATTGATAATGGTCACTAATCACTGGAAAATCTTTCTTTTTAAAGAAATCAAATGCCTTTTTACCAATGGGCATGATGGTTACCTGCTTTCCTTCATATTTTTCCTGAATAGAAAGCATGGATGCCTTTAAGATATTGGAGTTGAATGCACCGCAAAGTCCTTTGTCTGAAGTGATGGCAACAATCAATACTTTTGACACAGGCCTCTCTTTGGCATAAACGATATCGGTACTTCCCTCAGATCCCGACGAAATGTTATTCAGAATCGCAGAAAGCTTTTGAGAATAGGGACGCATTTGGGTAATCTTGTCCTGAGCTCTTCTCAATTTAGCGGCAGCCACCATCTTCATTGCCTTGGTAATCTGCTGGGTCGAACTTACCGAGTTGATCCTTTCTTTTACTTCCTTTAGGTTTGCCATGTTTTAATTTGCTCCTCTGTAAATACCTTAAAACCGATACGCTGCTTTATTTAGCCGCATATTTTGGTGCCAGTTCAGCTACTGCCTTTTTCAATAGTTCTCCTGTAGTATCCAAATCTCCTTTATTGATTGCTGTAAGGGCCTCAGGGTATTGGGCCGTGATCAGGTTATAAAAATCTTTTTCAAAAGCCCTTACCTTATCCACCGGGATGGTATCTAGCAACCCTTTGGTAGAGGCATAGATAATCGCTACCTGCAGGTCTACCCGTACAGGTGAATACTGACCTTGCTTCAATATTTCCTGATTCCTTCTTCCCCGCTCAATGGTCCTTTTGGTGGTGGGATCCAAATCAGATCCAAATTTAGAAAAGGCTTCCAGTTCCCTGAATTGAGCCTGATCCAGCTTAAGGGTACCGGCCACTTTCTTCATGGATTTAATTTGGGCGTTTCCACCTACCCTGGATACGGAAATCCCCACGTTAATGGCAGGACGAATTCCGGAGTTAAACAGGTTGGTTTCCAAAAATATTTGTCCATCGGTAATCGAAATTACATTGGTAGGAATATAGGCGGAAACGTCACCTGCCTGAGTTTCAATTATTGGAAGAGCAGTCAAAGACCCCCCACCTTTTACCAAGGGGATCAAAGATGGCGGCAAATCGTTCATTTGCTTTGCTATTTCATCCGAAGCATTGATTTTGGCGGCTCTTTCCAGCAGTCTGGAGTGAAGGTAGAAAACATCCCCAGGGTAAGCTTCCCGTCCCGGAGGCCTTCTCAGCAATAGGGAAACCTCCCGGTAAGCTACTGCCTGCTTGGAAAGGTCATCATAAACGACCAGCGCCGGCTTACCTGTATCCCGAAAAAATTCTCCAATGGCAGCACCTGTAAACGGAGCAAAAAACTGCATGGGAGCCGGATCAGCAGCAGAAGCACTTACAATAACCGTATACGGAAGGGCTCCTCCCTTTTCCAGGGATGCCACCACATTGGCTACTGTTGACGCCTTCTGTCCGATGGCTACATAAATACAAAATACGGGTTCACCTTTATCGTAAAACTCTTTTTGATTCAGAATGGTATCAATGGCAACGGCGGTTTTACCTGTCTGTCTGTCCCCAATGATCAATTCCCTCTGCCCTCTGCCAATGGGAATCATGGCATCAATGGATTTGATGCCTGTCTGGAGTGGTTCATTCACCGGCTGCCTGTAAATTACCCCCGGGGCTTTTCTTTCCAGAGGCATTTCGTAAAGCTCTCCCTCCAGGGGGCCTTTACCATCAATAGGGGTACCCAGGGTATCTACCACCCGACCCAGCATGCCTTCGCCTGCTTTGATCGAGGCAATCCGTTTGGTTCTTTTGACAATATCTCCCTCCCGGACAGATTTGGCATCTCCAAATAACACTGCCCCTACGTTGTCTTCTTCCAGATTCAGCACCATGGCCTTCAATCCGTTATCAAACTCAATCAACTCTCCAGCCTGTGCTTTGGAAAGTCCGTAGATACGGGCTACACCATCACCAACCTGGAGTACAGTACCTACTTCTTCTAATTCCGCTTGGGTTCTGGCACCAGAAAGTTGTTCTTTTATAATTGCCGAAACTTCATCAGGTCTTACATCTGCCATTATTGTATAGGATTATTTTTTTACAGCTAAAATTCTAATATTTCTTTTCGTAGAGGTTCTGCGTAAATCCAAGGCGCAGCTGTTGCAGCTTGCTTTTGATGGATTCATCCAATTGCCGGTCCTCTATCCTCAGGATAAATCCACCGATCAATTTAGGATCTATTTTCTCTATCAATTCTACTTTATCTTTCCCGGAGACTTCCATTACAATATCTTTGAATGATTGCCGCAAAGCATCGTCCAATTGAATGGTGGCCACAATATCCGCTTTTTGGATCCCGTGGTGATCGTTATATAAGCGGTGAAAACCATTGGCCATTTCGGGTAATATGGATTCCCTGCCCTTTTTACTGATAAGATCAAAAAACTTTAAGCTAAGTGGAGATGCCTGCTTTCCTGCCAATGCTTTGATCACTTTAAGCTTTTGCTCTGAAGAGATCACTGGACTTTGAATGGCATTCAAAAAGTCGGGGTTTTGCTCAGTATATTGCAACATACTCAACATGTCTCCATGCACATGTTCAAGCTCATCATTCTCTACCGCCAGTTCCAGTAATGCTTTTGCGTAACGGGAGGCAACTCTATATGCAGACATTCGCTAGGGATTAATTTAATTTAATATCTTTCACAAAATCCTCCACCAATTTTTTCTGGGAGGCTTCACTGGACAGATTTTGTCTCAATAATTTCTCCGCAATCAGAAGAGATAACTCTGCCACCTGAATCTTTACATCTGTAAGGGCTGCCTGCTTCTCTGTTTCAATGACCGCTTTGGCTTCTTCTATCATTTTTGCTCCGGCTTTGGAAGCTTCTCCCTTGGCGTCTTCCATCAGTTTGGCTGCGTATTCATTGGCTGATTTGAGAATTTCATCCCGTTCAATTCGAGCTTCCTGCAGCAGTTTTTCGTTTTCTGCTACCAGATTCGCCATTTCCAACTTGGCCTTTTCGGCTTCACTCAGGGAAGCTTCTATGGCCCCATCCCTTTCTTCGAGCGCAGCAAGGATGGGCTTCCAGGCAAACTTTGCCAGAAGAAAAAACAAAATGGCAAAACCTAAAGTTTGCCAGATAATCAAACCTAAATCAGGACTAATCAGATCCATGGTATATGTTGTTTATGCTTAATATCAGGTTGTTCAATTATAAAGAATGGGCCGGCCTAATGCCGGCCCATTTTCCTTTACTTTAGAAAGTAAGGTTGCCATTAAGTGCAATGAGCAGACATACTACTACTGCAAACAAGGAAACCACTTCAATAAGGGCAGCGATGATCAACATTGCGGTCTGGATCTTTCCAGCAGCCTCAGGCTGACGTGCAATGCCTTCCATGGCTTGTCCACCGATTCTACCAATACCCAGACCTGCGCCTATCGCTACAATTCCGGCACCGATACCAGCACCCATAAGTGCAAAACCGGCAGTCAATAATAGTGAAGTTAACATACTCGTTTTTTATTTAATTAAATTGAACAAAGAAATTTCTAATCAATGCTCATGTCCATGGTCAGCTACTGCTGCTCCAATATACATGGCGGAAAACAAGGTGAATACATACGCCTGTATGGTCGCTACCAGCAGTTCAATTACATTGATAAATACCACCATCAAGGTAGAAGCAACACCTACTGCATATGATTCAAATACAAAGATCAAGCCTATAAAGCTCAATATCACAATATGACCCGCTGTAATGGCTACGAAAAGCCGGACAGTAAGGGCAAAGGGTTTGGTAAACAAACCAATAATTTCTACGGGAACTATGATGAGCAACAAAGGTAGTGGTACACCCGGAGTGGCTACCACGTGTTTCCAATAAGCTTTATTGCCATTAAAATTGGTCACAAAAAAGGTAATCATTGCCAGGGTGACAGTTACGGCAATATTTCCGGTAAGGTTAGCGGCTCCTGGTAGAAGCCCCAGAAGGTTACCTATCCAGATAAAAAAGAAAAGTGATAAAAGGTATGGTGTAAATTTCTTGTAACGGGGACCTATATTGGGCAGGGCTATTTCATCCCTCACAAATACCACAATTGGCTCTACAAAGGATGCGATACCCCTGGGAGCCCTGTTGGGATGTTTCTTGTAGAAGCTGGAAGCCGAAAGCATCAGGTAGAGGGTCACGATCAACACCAGAAACAACATGGCTACATTCTTGGTGATACTTAAATCCAGGAAAGACCTGCTTTCATCTACAGCCTGCAATTTATCATGCTCATCTATGTAATACCCATTGTATTCCACGCCAAAATGATGAGTATCCGGATCTACAAATGAGGAGGAGGAGTAAAATTCAACCCCCCTGTCAGAAGAATAGATAATGACGGGCAATGCCAGGGTGATGTGAGAATGCCCTACAGTAGCAAAATGCCATTCATGTGAATCCTTAATGTGGTGCATGATGAAACTTGTCTTGTCTTCATCGTCACCTGATGCTGCCAATGCCACACCTGAAAATGTCAGTAAAACTACTGACAATAAGAAACTTAACCTGATTATTTTGCTGAACATCAAAATACTTTTTATCACCTATTTCGAATGAAGGCGCAAATTAGTTATTAAGCCGTAGATATCAAACAATAAGTACAACAAATAAATGATAAAGAAATCAACAACAAACCAAAGTAAATTTTCATCACCTCCCCATAAAATCAAAAAAACAAAGCCAATACTACAAACCAATCTGATGACGGTGACTCCCAAAATGACAGATACCGCATTAAACATTTCTAATGTCATCAGCTTTACGGCCAACAACCCTAATATCCCCGTCAGGATCGTAAAAAAAAACAGCATGGCCCAAATTTGTTCATGCCACCAGGGACCCGGAAAAACGGCTTCCAATGCACCCGTTAAAAGGAATAATGCGAGGGAAAACCAAAACAATTTAACCATCAACTCAGGAACAGGAAGCTTCACTATCGGGTTTTATTTAATAAACATGCTGGTAAAATCAATTCATTTTTCCTCATCGGACTGCAAAGATTTGAAAAGTTGGTAAAATGCAATCGCTATTGATAAAAAACACCCTATCAACAAATAAAGCGGGAAACTCATCCCGCTTTTCAAATGAAGTCGGTATCCCAAATAGGTGCCTAGTCCAATGATGGCACACATTTGAAATGCCAAACCAAAATATTTGACATAAACAGGTGGCTCAGTTTGAGGAGATTTGTTTTTTGGGGTTCGCATGATCCCGGTCCAATTTTAACTGGTTATTATTTCCCATGTTACACTTACCGTTAAATTCTGCCCCATTTTCAATGATCAGCTTTTTGGTAAAAATGTCTCCAAAAATAAGCGCAGACTTTTTAAGAAAGAGGGACTCTTCGCAGTGAATGTTTCCATTCACTTGTCCTGATATTTCTACATCCGCAGCTTTTACATCTCCGTTTACCTTTGCAGATTCTCCTATGATTATCTTTTGCTGGGAATCAAGTGAACCTTCTACGGTGCCTTCTACCCGGATATTCCCCTGAGAACCTATATTTCCAACGATAACTGTTCCTACTGCCACCAGATTGCTGGAGGTCACCAATTCATTGGTATTTCTTCTGTCATCAGAATTTTTTGCCATATCTAGTCAAATGTTATAAACTCTTGCGGGTCAAGCGGATTACCCCTGTACCACAATTCCAGGTGCAGGTGCTGCCCCGTGGTCTGCTCTCCGGTGTTTCCGATAATGGATAATATCTCCCCTCCCCGGATGGGATCCCCAACGGATTTCAATATTACAGAATTATGTTTGTAAATCGAAATCAATTCGTTCGAATGCTGCACACCAACTACATAGCCGGTCTCAAGTGTCCAATTTGCAAGAATGACCGTACCGTCTGCAATGGCCTTTACCGGCTCGTCCTCGGCTGCGACCACATCCACACCAAAATGGTTTTCGGAAGATGAGTAACTGCTGGTGACCACCCCCTTTACCGGGGGGAAAAAATAATTGTCCGTGAAGGAGCCACTGGTAATCCTTCCAAAATTTACTTCTTCAAGGGGTAGGGACTCAAATTCACTGACAATCTTCTGCGTAGCCTCACTACTTTTGAAAAGGTCAATTTCACTTCTTTTTACTTGTTCTCGTTCCGGATTTTCTTCAGCAGATGACGTTTCCACCTGATCCATCTCATCTTCTCCGGAGATCACCATTTGTATGTTTTTTACATATTGGTCCTTGGCTTCTACTTCCAGAATCAGGGAGTCTATAGTCTCGGATAAAGTATGAATCTTGACCATATTTTCTGTTTCAATGTATACCGGGTCAAACCACCTGGCCAATAGGGATTTTGACAGAAACAGGGCAGCAACAAAACAGGCCATAAAAACCAGCACGATTAACAAACCTACCCTGATCTTGGTGATATTGAACGAAGTGATTACTGAAAAGTCTTCCTCCTTTCTGATTACAATCAGAAATTTGGTCTCAATCCAATCATTTATTTTCTGTTTTAAGCTCAAAGTACTCCCATTTTAAATTTATTTGTTTTACAAAAATAGAATTTAATTCCTTTCGTTTAAGTTTTTGTTACAAAAGAACTAATTTGGACAAGATTTCAAATTCCAAAACATTGCAAAAAAGTATCCTGTTTTTTCTGTTTTCAACTCTTTTACTGCTGAGTCTCACTGCCTGCTCCTCACAAAAAGACTCTTTTACCAATCGCCTGTATCACAATACAACGGCCAGGTTCAACGCCTATTATTATGCCAATGAAAAAATATTGGAACTGGAGGATAAAATAAGGGAAGACCATCAGGAGGATTACTCGCAAGTTTTACCTGTATTTTACCCTGTAGATAGCAGCACCATAGAAGCCAATGAAGCGCTCCTGAAGGAAGCCAGGGAAATGGCATCCAAAGCAATAGACTGGCACAAAATAAGCAAATGGGTGGATCCGTCCTATTTCCTTATCGGTAAGGCAGATTACTACAAGGGTCAGTTTGAAGAGGCTCAAAATACCTTTAAATACCTGAACGTAAACAGTGGGCAGGATGAAGTCCGACACCAGGCCCTGATTCAATTGCTGAAGAGCTTTATAGACCTTGACCAGTTTGAAGATGCAAATTTCGTCATAGATTACCTTTCCAAGGAAACCAGCATTTCTAAGGAAAACAAAAATTTTCTTTACAAAACCCTGGCCTACTACTACGAAAAGCGGGGAGAGACAGACATGATTGTCCCCTCCTTATTTAAGGCATTGGAGTTTACCAATGACAAAGCGGAAATTTCACGAATGCATTTTATGCTTGGTCAAATGTATCAAAATGCGGGATTGGATGCTTTTGCCTATGAATACTATCAAAAAGCCCTGACCGGTAGTCCTAATTATGAAAGGACATTCTTTGCGCAATTGTATTCTCAGCAGGTAGCTGAGCTGGAAAAGAGCAAAGACCTGAAAAGGGTCAGGGATTACTATGATGAACTTTACAAAGACAATAAAAACATCGATTTCAGGGATGTTATTCTATTTGAAAAAGGGCGGTTTGAGAAAAAACAGGGGAATCTGGAAGATGCCATCCGGCTGTATACCCTGGCGGCAAAGGAGCCGGGAGAAAATGAAAGGCAAAAAGGCTATATCTATCAGGAATTATCAGAGATATACCTGAACGAAAAAGAAGATTTCCTCAAAACCAAATACTACCTGGACAGTGCCTTATCAAAATTTAAGGAAACCGACCGCAATTATTCCAATCTGGCTTCCAAAAAAGAAGTATTTGATCAGTATGCAAAAAATTATG
Source organism: Cyclobacterium sp. SYSU L10401 (assembly GCF_010993705.1). GTDB lineage: Bacteria > Bacteroidota > Bacteroidia > Cytophagales > Cyclobacteriaceae > Cyclobacterium. The sequence goes on from NZ_WOFO01000007.1 coordinate 115,520, forward strand.
AATTGCTGACAACAAATGACAGCCTGATCAGGCTGAGTCAGCTGAGCCCGGAGGAACAGGAAAAATATGTATCAGGTTACCTGGCAAAGGAGGAAGAAAGGTTGATTCTGGAAGCAGAATTGGCCAGTGAAAAGGAAAATACAAGTCTGTTTGAAAACTTGCTGGCTTTTGGTGGAACGGGTGGCAGCGCAGCCTCTACCTTTTATTGGGATAATCCTACAGCTATCCAACGGGGAGCTCTGGAATTTTCCAGGGTATGGGGAAGCCGTCCCTTATCCGATAATTGGAGGAGAAGTAGCAGAAGTTTCCAGGATGATGAATCTGTAGAATCTTTCAGCTCACCCATATCAGCAACGGAAGAAATACAGGATGTCTCCCTGGATTCTTCATCAATCAGCACACTTCCTGACAAAGCCAGTTTATTGAGTCAGATTCCCAATGAGCCGGAAACCAGAGAAATGATGGAGGATGAAATGGAAGATGCCTATTTCAACCTAGGGAAAATATTGTATTTTGACCTCAAGCAACCCGATAAATCCATAGGATACCTGGAAAGTCTGATTCAAAAATTTCCGGATACACCAAAAAAACCTGAGGCTTACTATACCCTTTACCTGGCATCAGCAGAAATTAATGCCAATCCGGATAAATATTTTCAATTACTTAATGTAGAATTTCCAAATTCTCAATTTACCAAATCCATCAACAACCCGGATCAGGTATCCGGTTCACAGGCCAATTTTGAATCCGGGGAAAATTACAAGGTGGCTTATGTTTACTTTCAAAACCGGGAATATACCTCTGCAAGAGAGATCGTCCGGGAAACCCTGAACAAATATCCTTTAACCAAAAACACGGACCGGTTATTGCTATTGGATATCATGATTTCCGGAAAATTGGAAACGCTGGATACCTACAAAGAGCGGCTCCAGGGATACCTTCAACAGGCCAAAGACGAAAAACTGCTTGCCTTTGCCGAAGACCTATTGAAAGCCGTGAGCGGAGAAGAAGAAAATGTCATGGAAACCGATCCTGATGAAAGCCAGGACGAGGCCATGGCTGCGGAAACAGAAGAAGAGGATCCGGCAGGTACCCCATCTGAATCGCCATACAAAGATAATAAAGGCCAAACTCATATATTCATTTTGCCCATGGACAAAGAATTGGCTGATAATGCAGGAGACCTAACTGCAGCACTGGAAAATTTTCATGATGAAAATTTTCCGAACGAAAGGTTGCGAACAGGGACCATTGCCATCAGCAAAGAGACAAGTATACTTATCATTAGCCCCTTTCCAAATGCGGATAGATCCATAAAATATAAAGAATCCTTTTTAAATAGTTTTAACAAGGATTCATTACCTGAAGAAATAAAAAATAGTAGTTTTGTGATTTCTATTGAAAACTTTCAACAACTCAATAAAAGAAAAAACATAGATGAATACCGTTCATTTTATGAAAATAATTATTGATAATCAACATGAGTAAAAACATAAAAAATAGTTCCAATCCCTTGTATCAGAAAATCATCAAATACATGTGGATTGTCTTTGGGGTGGGACTAATTAGCTTTGTGATTTTTATATTGGCAGTTAATGCCAATTTTCTGGGGCTGTTTGGAGAAATGCCTGAATTTGAATCACTGGAAAATCCCCAAAGTGAATTGGCTTCCGAGCTGTATTCAGCTGATGGAATCTTACTGGGCAAATATTTTCGTGAAAACAGGTCCCCGGTCACCTACAATGAACTGTCTCCCAACCTGATCAATGCCTTGATTGCAACAGAGGATGTCCGATTTGAAGACCATTCCGGCATAGACCCAAGGGGTCTATCGCGGGTATTGGTAAAAACCCTTCTACTGGGCCAGAGTGGGGCCGGAGGAGGCAGTACACTCAGCCAGCAAACAGCCAAAAATTTATTCAAAACCAGAACCCAGGCTTCGCAGGGGCTTTTGAGTAATGTACCTATACTGAGAATGGTGATTATCAAAACCAAAGAATGGATCGTAGCTGCAAAACTGGAAAGATCCTATACCAAGGAGGAATTGCTTACCATGTACCTGAACACCTCTGACTTTGGCAGCAATGCTTTCGGAATTAAAACTGCAGCGAGTACATTTTTTAATAAAGAACCAAGAAACCTGAACTTGCAGGAGTCTGCTACCCTGGTAGGTTTATTCAAAGCTCCTTCCTACTACAGCCCTGTCTACAATCCTGAAAATTCAACCCGTCGTAGAAACACCGTTCTTTCTCAGATGAATAAATACGGTTACATCTCACAAACGCAATACGATAGCATCTCCCAACTTCCCATGGAATTGGAATACAATGTTGAAAGCCACAATCAAGGGCTTGCCACCTATTTCCGGGAAGTAGTGAAGGCAGATTTGATTCAGTGGACAAAAGAAAACCTACAGCCGGATGGAAGCAATTACGACCTGTTTGGGGATGGCCTACGGGTTTACACTACCATCGACAGCCGCCTTCAGAAATATGCGGAAGAAGCAGTGGGGGAACACATGCCCGAGCTGCAGCAGAAATTCAGGGAGGAAATGGGTAACAGGGAACCATGGATCGATAGCCAGGGCAGACCCATAGCAGGTTTTATTGAAAATGCAGTCAAAAGAACGGATGCCTATAAAAACCTTAAATCAAGATACGGTGATGACCAGGACAGCATTGATTACAAGCTGAACCAGAAGAAAAAAATGAAAATATTCTCCTATGAAAATGGAGAAATCGACACCATGATGAGCACCATGGATTCCCTGCGTTATTACAAGAAATTTCTTCAGACAGGTTTTGTCTCCATGGATCCACACTCGGGTCACATCAAAGCCTGGGTGGGAGGAACCAACCACAAACATTTCAAATATGACCACGTCAAGCAGGGAAAAAGGCAACCTGGATCAACCTTCAAACCCTTTGTCTATGCTGCAGCCATAGAAAATGGTTACAGTCCTTGCTATACTGTCGTCGACCAACCGGTAGAAATTAATATCCCCGATCAGCCTACCTGGAGACCAAATAATGCCGATGGTAAATTTACCTACGAGCGGATGACCATCAGGTCAGCGATGTCTCAATCTGTCAATTCAGTTACCGCCTACATGATGAAGAAACTAAGTCCGGCAGTGGTGGTAGAAACAGCTCATCGGATAGGTATTAACAGTGAACTGGAAGCCGTTCCTGCTTTGGCGCTGGGTACAGTGGATGTGTCTATCATGGAAATGGTAGGTTCCTTCAGTACATTTGTCAACAGAGGAGAGCATATAACCCCTATCTATATCGATAGAATCGAGGACAAGAATGGCAATGTATTGCATCAGTTTATCCCAAGAAAGCGCCCTGCCATGAGTGAGGAGCATGCCTATATCATGTTATACATGCTACGGGGCGGTACTGAAGAAGAAGGAGGAACAAGTCAGGGATTACCCAGAAATATCAGGGATGAAGGAAATGAAATTGGCGGAAAGACAGGTACTACCCAGAACGCCTCTGATGGCTGGTACATGGGTGTTACCAAAGACCTGGTAAGTGGTGTTTGGGTCGGTGGGGATGACCGCGCCATACATTTTAGAAGCTGGATCAATGGACAAGGCTCAAGAACTGCCAGACCCATATGGGCCAAATTCATGACCAAGGTTTACGAAGACCCATCCCTGGGCATAACAAAAGGGCCTTTTCCAAAGCCTGAAAGGCCCCTAAGTGTAGAAATTGACTGCTCCAAATATGATTTGGAGCAGGATAGTTACCAGGACTTTGACTATGATGCTACCAGTACGGATTTTTAACTTTATTTCATGGAAAAAGGATTTCCTGAAAGTCGACCAATAATTTCTTTCCTTTATGGACGACATGCATTCCCCATCCTACCTTCCCAGGGAATACCATCAACTCCCTGATCTTCCCGGGGTCTACAGGTATTACAACAAAGAAGGTATATTGATCTATGTAGGAAAGGCAAAAAATCTTAAAAAAAGGGTTGGAAGTTATTTCAATAAAAACGCGGGAATCAACCAGAAAACCCGCAGGATGGTAAGAGAAATCGAGAAAATAGAAATTACCATCGTCAATTCTGAATTTGATGCCTTATTGCTGGAAAACAACCTCATCAAAAAATCCCAGCCCAGGTACAATGTTTTGTTAAAAGATGATAAAACCTATCCCTATTTACTGCTTACCAATGAGTCTTTTCCCAGAATATATCCTACAAGAAGGGTAATCCCCTCCAAAGGAACCTATTTCGGACCCTTTGCCAGTGTAAAAGCCATGAACAATGTGCTGGATTTAATCCTATCCCTATTTACCATCAGGACTTGCAAACTGGACCTTTCGCTGGAAAAAATCAAAGCATCTAATTACAAAGTATGTCTCGAATATCACCTGGGAAATTGCAAGGGACCCTGTGAGGGTCTGCAGGATGAATCCAGTTATTTGAAGGACATAGAACAAGCCAGAAACATCCTGAAAGGTAACCTGAGCTTTGCTAAAAACTATTTTAAAGAATCCATGCAAGCTGCTGCAACCGCACTGGATTTTGAAAACGCACATTTATACAAAGAAAAATTCGACTTGCTTGAAAAATACCAGGCCAGATCCCTGGTGATCAACCCGAATGTAGATAGTTTGGATGTTTTTTCCATCGTCAGTGAGGAAAAATATGCTTTTGTCAATTACCTGCGCATAAAAAATGGGGCCATCACCCTCAGCAAAACCGTGGAACTGAAAAAGAAACTGGATGAACCTGATCAGGAGCTCCTGTTAACCGCTATCGTCCGGCTGAGGGACCAATTCCAAAGTGATGCCAAAGAAGTACTGGTAAATCTTGACTTTGAGGACAGCCCGGAAGGTTTACAATTGGTCCAACCAAAAATCGGAGATAAGAGAAAATTAATCGAATTAAGCCTGAAAAATGCCCTTTACTACAAGAAGGAAAAAGCCTTGTTGGCAGGAGAAACAAAAAATAAAAAGAACCGGGTATTGCTTCAACTCCAGAAAGACCTTTCATTGGGAGAGCTCCCCTACCACATAGAATGCTTCGACAATTCCAATATTCAGGGAAGCAATCCCGTGGCCAGTATGGTATGTTTTAAAGATGGAAAACCTAGTAAAAAAGAATACAGACACTATCACATCAAAACGGTATCAGGCCCCAATGATTTTGCCAGCATGGAAGAAGTAGTACTCAGAAGATATAAAAGAATACTTCAGGAAGGTCAATCACTTCCAAACCTCATCGTCATAGATGGTGGAAAAGGGCAATTATCTTCAGCTGTGGCAGCCCTGAAAACCCTGGACATCTATAAAAAAGTACCCATTATAGGGATTGCCAAACGCCTGGAAGAAATCTATTTTCCCGGAGATCAATATCCCGTCTTTGTAGATAAAAAATCAGAATCCCTGAGATTGATCCAGCGCATCAGAGACGAGGCGCATCGCTTTGCCATTACATTTCATCGAAACCTGAGGAGTAAAGGGGCGTTGGGAACACAATTGACCACCATAGAAGGCATAGGAGAGCACACAGCCCATAAACTCCTGAGTCGCTTCAAGTCCTTTAAGAATATACAGAAAGCCACACTAGAAGAACTATCTGGCGAAATTGGAAAAGATAAAGCCAGTAAAATTTACAAGGAGCTTCACCCATAAAAAAAGCAGTTCTAAACAGAACTGCTTTCTACTATTCCTGAAGAATTATTTTTTCTATTACCATTCCCAAAGGTTGTTTTCCCATTCAAGCAATTCATATTCGAAATCAAGAGAATTCAAATAAGCCTGAAGCTGGGCATTGGGATTATCCGGATCGATCATATCCACGATGAGTGCATTGTCCGGATTGGTATATTTCCTTACCACAGACCTGAACAAACGCAGGTCAAAGGCCTGACTGTATGGCAAGTGTTTGGAAGTATTTTGGAAGTTCAGCCACTGTCCTTTTTCCACATCATTAAAATAATTATAGAAATCCTTGAACCGGATAAAGGCAATGGATTTTTGTCCCACATTGGCATTGGTCTCGGAAGGCATTACCAATTCCAGGTATTTTACATCAAATTTAATTTCTGACCTGTGCTTGTCAAAAACAAAATCTTCCTTGAAATCCAGATAGTAAATGTCTTTTACAAATACACTGTCTCCATTCTCTGCCGTTAGAAAATTGGTTTGGAATTCGCTGATGGATAGGGGTTGGGTAAATTCTTCATCTGCATATATTTCAAAAGCATTTTCATTGACAATGGCATCATAGATATTCATCATGATACCATCAGATTTAAGTCCACCTGTCCCATATAAGGGGAGGTTAAATTTTTCCCGCAAATCTATTCTTCTCCAGACCCCCACCTGATACATCTTATCCACTTCCCGAATGGGAAGTACGGAATAAACGGTATCAACATCAAAATCTGAGTCCCCAACTTGCTCACTGGGGTTTTGAGTATTCGTGTTTTGTGAAAACCCGGGTACTGCCAAAAAAACACCTGCTACAAAAAGTAGCAAAAGCTCCCGACTTAATTTTCTTGTTTTCATCATGATTCCTTCAATTTAGTATGTCTATAACGTCCCCGGATAAAGTATATTATCTGATAGAGATGGGATAGACTTCATTTACAGTGCTTTTAATTTGATTTCCCCTAAAATTGGTTCTGGTAACTTCACGTGCTATTACCACAAGTTTATCTCCACTTTGGGCTTGTGCCAGCAAATTTCTGACAGCAACGTTCTGCCCTGTGATGTTTACACTTTCCCGCGGCACATCATTTCTTACCAGTCGAACCTCCCCACCTGTAACTTCAAATTTGGCATCTCTTGGCATGGTCCTACCAAAAGTAGGTTCCGGAATGGCCCTGATCTGGAGATTGGTCAGACTACTTGCCGTAACGGGATTTTGCAAATCAATCTGGGTATCGCCACTAAAAGGCCTGATGGTGGGCGCCGGTACAGGTTTGATGTCATAATCAACTGATCCAATTCTGTTTCCCCCACTGGAAACGCCAATATTTACTTTTCCTGAGGCCCCAGGTATAATGGTAACGTCCGAAGGTCTGGAACCTTTAATCGCCTGACCACCGGAAACGGAAAACTCTGGGGAATAGGCATTACCTAAAGCGGGTACTTCAATGACCAGGTCATTGGCACATTCTGCATACAATTGATTGACTACTTCAGAACTTACTTTAATGACCGGCTGAGCCACAAAATACTCATAATCAATATTAAACACACTATCCTCACCTCCTATGGGCACCACGATTTCTCCCCTCAGGGTTCTTGGTGCAAGGCCACGATCATCATAATTAGATGCCGGAGCCACAGGAAACTCAATTTGACCAAAACCATCAGATACAGGTATTTCCCTGCCATCTGCGGTCATTTTTAGCTCGGTAGAAGAGGAGGAAGAGGCTAGAAACATTTCTGCCTCAAAAGTGGTACCCGCAGCTACTACGTTTGAATTGGCAGCAATTCTGGCTTTAAGGTTATCCGCCTCAAAAATAAACTCACCCAAAGAACTGGTAATGGCGCTCAATGCCTCACTTTCGATATTTAAAACTTCATTCTGGTGCTGACTAATGATGGCTAAAACCGCACCTATAGGAGATTTAACATAATTTAAATTGACATAATCTTTGTAATTTACATCCACATCATTTTTAAATAGATCAATTTCTTCAGCATCTTTGGCAATTTTTTCAAAAGATCGCTGAATGTCAAGATCTGCAAGTATTTGACTCAGCTCTTCAGGATACTGATTTAATTGTTCCTGCATCTCATACCCCAGCCGGTTATTATTAAAAATATTTCCCGGAATATCAACGTTTTTCAAAGCTGAAGTTTTGAAGTTTCCTTCATCATTGATGGCATTGGATTGCTCTATCAAGGTTGTTTTTGCTTCTTCCAGGTAATTGTAGAGCTCGGTACTTTTAGCCCGTATCTCTTCAGCCGCAGCTACTTTGGGCAAATCTACCGGATTATTCCCTTGCTGTTCTACTGTAGAAGAGATGATATTCACCGAAAACTGATTTTTCTGAATGTAATTCTTTGAAGTTCTTTCCAGACCATCGTTGATCAGTACAAATTTCTGAAGGATCTGGTTACTTACCTGAAGTGCCAACAGAGCCGTCAGTACCAGGTACATCATCCCGATCATCCGCTGTCTTGGTGTTTCTTTGCCACCCGCCATAAGCTAAATTATATTTAAATAGTACGAAATAATAAGAACTGATAAGTAACGATTTAACCTTTCATAGCTGAAAGCATGCCTCCATAAACCTTGTTCAGGGAATTGACATTCTGGTTAAGTTTCGCCAGTTCGGTTTTAAAAGTTTCTGTTTCTTTTCCGGCTTCTGAAATACCTTCCATCGCAGCCGTGACGTTGGAATAAAATTTACTGATTGTTTTTGCATGCATGTTGGAATCTTTCAATTCCTCTTCATACACATTATTTAAAGCCGACAAATTTCTGGTCACGTTTACAATTTGTTCTCTATAAGCCTTGGCATCGTCGGTTGCAGATGACATTTCAGCCAGCGCAGTCGCTGTTTTACTGTAAGAATCATTGATATCCACGAGGGATTTTGAAGCCTTCTTTACATTTTCAGCATACTCGTTGGTAGCAACAGTCGCATCTGTCAAAGTACCTAATTTTTCGGTAGTACTTGCCAGGTTCTGCATGCCTTTACCCAGGCTTTCAAGCAGCTCAGGACCTATTTTAGCCTTTTCCAGAAGCTGATCCATTTTTTGGGAAGTCTGGTCAGTACTTACTCTTGCAGTTTTTGCAGGGGCTGCTCCTGTATTGGCTCCACCCAGTTCGGGATATACTTTTGTCCAATCCAATTCCTCATTTTTAGGTTCAAAGGCCGATAAAAAGAAGATGAGTGCCTCGGTAGTCAAACCTACCCCAATCATTAAGGAAGCAAAGGGCCAATCCAAAATCTTAAACATGGCTCCCAGGATAACTACTGCTGCTCCGATGCCATAAATCTTAGGCATGATTGAACCATAAAACTTATAAGCGAAGGTGTTTTTCTCTGTTGACATAATTTTAAAAAAACTTTAAATTTGAATGGAATACTATTTACAATCGATCGAGTGATATTGATTAGGTGATTTTATCTTCTGCTTCTTTTGTTTGATTTCACTTCCATGCTGCCAGATCGTCCAATATAGGTCATGGCTGTACGGAAGCCAATGTGAGCAGTTTGGACATATTGGTACTCGTAATTCCTGGCACTGGTTTCTAAAAAGTGAGCCACATCCTTCCAGGATCCTCCCCTGACAACTTTTTTGGTCTCAGTGGTATCCTTAAATGTGGGGTTCATGTCCCAGATCAACGCATTGGCTGCTGGATTATAGGCATCTTCCACCCATTCGGAAACGTTTCCTGCCATGTTGTACAGCCCAAAGCCGTTGGGGGCAAAGGCATCAACCGGAGCGGTATAGGCGAATCCGTCATCAATGTAATTACCACGTCCTGGCTTAAAGTTAGCCATCAGGCATCCCCTCCTATTCTTAAGGTAAGGACCTCCCCAGGGATATTTTGCGATTTCCTTTCCTCCTTTGGCTGCATATTCCCATTCGGCCTCGAAAGGAAGCCTGAATTTGGGCATATCAAATTCTGATTCGTCATTGGCATTCATGTGGTAGGATTTCCATTCGCAGAATTGCTTGGCCTGGTCCCAGCTAATTCCAACAACAGGATAATCGTCGAAGGCCGGGTGGTCAAAATAATATTCCATTAAAGGATCTCCATAATGGTGGGTAAAACTGGTAGACCATACCGTAGTGTCCGGAAGCAACTCTTCCAATACAAACTCAGGTGCTTCTGCCTGGGTGGTAGGTGTCCCCAAGGCCAGATCGCCCATGCGAACGGCATCCAGAAATTGCCGGTACTTATTATTAGACACCTCGTATTTATCCATGAAAAACTCAGATATGGTGACCTGCTTATTCATGGATGACATGCTCAAGGCGATGTCTTCATCAGACTGTCCGAGCCAGAATGTTCCAGCTTTTACCGGGGCCATTTCAAATGGCAGGGCTTGTTGCCAACCGGAGCGTTTTGGCACGCCCGTTACTTCACCTCTTCTGTTCAGCTTTTCACTAGAAGTGCCTTTATTTCCAAAAAGGCCACAACCCTGAAGTAGTGTCATTATTACCAACCCCAAAATGAGGGAAAAAAAGCGCCGATTCATTTTTTTAAACATAAATGACATTAAATTAACTACATTCATTTTCAACCATTTAAACGAATAACCAATTCGAAATTTAACAGATTTTATCAGAAAAACACAAGGAATTTTTCAATAAAGTTTAATTCCTTAAAACCTAAATCTCGGCGTTCTCTGAATCACCCTCTCAATTTGTCTGGTTACCTGGGGTAAATTATAGGTTAACATGAACTCATGAGATGATGGAGATTTTGCTTCCAGTCCACCCACTACCAAATCAAATGCATAACCCAACCTTAGGGAATTATCTCTTAACAGACTATAGCCCAGCAACACCGATGCCGATTCCTCTCCTCTGTAAGCCAATCCCAAACTGATTTTATTATTGTACGAGCCTATAACGCTAAAGTCATAGGAAAAATTATTTAAGGATACTGATTTTACCAATATACTTGGTTCAACCGTAAATTGCGCAAAAGTGTTTATTCTGTAACCTGCTAAAAGGTAATTGTGATTTTCCAGTCTGTTGGCCAAATTCCCGTCTCCAAAATCAAAACCAGGTTCATTCAGATTCCTACTGCTCAAACCCAAATAAAAACTGCCCCGATCATATAACAAACCTACCGTAACGTTGGGATTGACCTGGTTTTCGTTTCCTCCGGAAGGAATATTGGGGTCGGGATTAACCGGAAGAAATTCATCATACCTAATGGTGCTGGAAAAAAAACCGCCGGCAGCACCCATACTCAATACACCTCTGCCCAAGGATAAGTGGTAGGCCAGAGATAAATTCACTTCCTGATTATTAAATGGCCCGATTTCATCATTGACCGCTACCAGTCCAAAACCTATCGGGATGTTTTTCATTCTACCAGAAGCTGACAGCAATTGCGTAGTGGGGGCCCCGCCTGCTCCGGTACTTGTGGTATAATCCAGCCATTGGCTTCGGTGCAAAGCAGATATGGAATATCCGGCATCTTTGCCGGCAAAGGCAGGGTTATAAAATAGACCATTATACATGTATTGGGTAAGCTGTGCATCTTGCTGGCTGATTGCTGCAGGAATGACCAACAGAAATGCAAGGCAAAAAAACACACAGGTTAACAGGTAGGTTTTAATGGTCATGTGTAAAAGACATTTTGCAATTGAAAATCTATTCTACACATTTAAACTGAATTTTCCTGAAAAAAGATTAAAAGAAATCAGATTTTATTCGCTTTTTTTATGTAAAGTTCCAATGCCCCTGTCATACTTGGCGCATTTGGAAGGGGAGCCTCTATGTCTAAAATCAATCCCTCTTCCTTTACTGCCTGTGAGGTAGTCGGACCAAAGGCAGCAATTCTGGTCTTGCCCTGCTCAAAGTCCGGAAAATTACTGAAAAGTGATTTTATGCCTGAAGGACTGTAAAACGCCAAAATATCATATTTGATGTCCTTCAAATCGGAAAGGTCTGCCGCTACTGTATGATAGATGATGGCCTCTGTAAAAGAAATGTTATTTTCACTCAGATAAGTTGGAATGTCATCCTTTCTGATATCCGAACAGGGAAATAAATATTTTTCAGATTTATGTTTTTTAAAGAAATCAAAAAGATCTGCTGCCGTGCGATTCCCAACAAACAACTTCCTTTTCCGGATGACAATATACTTTTGAAGATAATGTGCTGTTTGCTCAGAAATACAAAAGTATTTCATATCTGCCGGCATTTCAATCTTCAATTCCTGACAGATGCCAAAAAAGTGATCTATTGCATTTCTGCTGGTAAAAATAACAGCCGTGTGTTTTAATATTTCTATTTTCTGCTTTCTGAAATCTTTGATGGATACCGGCTCCACCTGAATGAATGGCCTGAAGTCAATTTTAATCTTGTACTTCTCAGCCAATTGAAAATAGGGTGACCGCTCATCAGATGGTTTTGGCTGAGACACCAAAATGCTTCTAACCCGGTTTAATCTGTCTTTTGTTGATTGCGTCATTTTATTTTTTTTTCCTTTACCCTAGGAGAAGTTTACAAATCACCAAAAAGGGGATCAATTCAGAGGTGCAAAGGTATGAAAATAAATGATAATTATTAAAACCATTTTTTTTGTACAACCAGATAGATAAGCCAATTATACCCAGCGTATATACTACCAGAAAAGAAATGAATAGCCCCCAAACATATGTTCCCCCTGAAAACAAATTGTTGGTATACAAAATTACTGTACCTCCAATCAGAACCAATAACCCAAAACCGCTTACTTTCAGCAAGTAAAAAAAGTGAGGAAGGGCAATTTTATCCAACTCAAACAGGTAGGTATTGATCCCTAACCAAATAAATTTTAAAAATGTAATCAGGGTCAGGCAAAGGGTACATGCCAACCAAATGAAAACCATCATTTGAACTTCATTCCCAAAGGATAGTCCAAAAAGATCGATTTCGAATAAGTGAATACCAAAAATAATCATCAATGCCATACCCATATTGATCAATATCAGATAAAACAACAGTTCTGCGGAGTAAATCTTGGAAAAACTTACAGATTCCCACAGGTCCTCAAAAGAAAATATGGCTATTGGATTCCAAAAAAGGCCGAAAATCGATGGAAACAATACCCTGAAAAGAGCCAGAAAAAATAGAATGGCCAGCACGATGATAAAGAAGAAATCCTTAAATTTATCTCTACTTCTTTTAGTATCAATCGCATCATTTTGAAGTCCTGGTGGACCGGCATCTGAATCAAAAAAACCCTTCCTTACCGAAAAATCCCTTGTTGCAATCCCCCTCTTAAAGGCCGATATCTTTAATTCCCCGGATTTTCCAATCCTTGATTCCAACTCCTGATTAGAAATAAAAAGCAGGGTATCCTCTTCCGCCAGCATCCATAACGCTTCTCCCATAAACAAGGCAGCACCTCCGGGAATCCTGATCCTCCACTCCGCAGTTGTAAATTTCCGGGTATCCACCCAAACAAATACCGCATCGTTTGGGGTAAACACAGTCCTTTCCTTTGAAAGTTTAATATCAGGATCATAATTAAACAAAACCTGGGAGAATGCTTTTTCCGGAAAAGCCAGCATACTTGAGATGCCAATAATCAACAATAAAAACTGATGCTTTCTTTTCATTAAAAACGTCCCGTAAAACCAAAATGAATCCTCGAATAATTAAAACCAAGTGGCTGGTCGGCGGCCTTACCCAAGGCATAGACAAAATTAAAAATCCCCCCGGCTGTTTCCAAACTTAATCCCCCGCCAAAAGAAAATGGCCAATCCCTGTCCTGCTGCCTTACCTCATCCTCCACCATACCAAAGTCTGTAAACAAAAGGAAATAAGAATAATTTCCGAAATAATACCTGGGCTCCAGGTTCATGTATACATAGCGATTGGAATAAAAAAAGTTTTCATTGAAGCCCCGAATGGATTGTAAGCCCCCTAAACGGAACAAATCATTCAGCAGGAGATTGGAATTATTTAATTCTCCCGCATGAAGGGATAATCTCGAACTAAAATTCTTCTCCCATTTGAAATAATAATCTAGCTTTCCCTGAAAATAATACTGAAGGGAATTTTTTTCTATATCCGCATAAAGCGCTGTTGCGATGCCCGTGTTTTCTTTTATAATTTTATTACCTATCCCAAATGTCAGGTTGCTTCTCCACCCCGATTTCGGAACAATCAAATCATCCACATGGGTGTATTGCAAAATCGCTCCATAACTATTGAATCTGAAATCCGCCACTTCAGGTAGGTTGGTGGCATCCTTATACCTGCTTACGCTGAGCAGGTCACCGGCCTGCCATTTACTGAAAAAACGAATATGGGTATGGGTCGCCATTTGGTAACCTACCCTGAAACTAAAGTCTCTATTCAAAAATGTAGTGTCCTCTTTCAACAATGAAAAGGCACCGCTAATATCTAGTCGGGATCCAAGTATGTAAGGTTCACTGGCTTCCAGGCGAAGATTTTGAGAATATTGCGTTAGCCTCTGCCAATTGAGCAGGTAATCCCTTCCCTTACCCGAAACATTGTAAAGCTGCAAATCAAACTGCCCTGTGACCAACCACTTGTTGGCTTCAATTTCATTGGGAAGCAACCCGATGACCCCATCAATGGCATTCATTCGTCGGTCATTGACCGGCAAATAAACGGTAGCCGCTTCATTTTGAAAAGACAACTCAGGACTACCTGCAAGGCTCACATAGGGCACATTATTGTCTAGTGCGTCCACAACCCGGTTTACTTTTTTTTGAGAAAAAGGCTCACCCGGAATAATACTGGTTTTTCTGGCCAAATACAGGGGTTGAGATTTGGAATTCCCTGTTACTTGCAAGGTATCAAAGGTAATCAGTGGGCCTTTATCCATAAATATCCCTGCTGTCACCTGTTCATTTTCAATGTCTATGCTATCTAATTTAACGGACATAAAGGGGAAACCATTGTTTTGGCCGGTTTCCAGGATCTCATCCATCAATCGCCGAACTTCACGGAACTGAAATGGACTGCCATCAGGAATGAAGTGCTTATCCTGTATGGCATTGGCTATCCAAGCCTCCAGGTTTCCTTGGCTTAATCGCACCCATTTATACTGTCTGCCGGCATCAAGGGACAAGAGTGCTTTTTTGTTAGCGCTAAACCGGAGTGTGCGCTTCAGGTTTAGGTATCCTTCCGCATGAAGTGAGTCAACCAGATGGGTAGAAAAATGGTGTATTCCCAGGCTATCGGCAAAATTAATTTCCCTGGTTCTTTTGACATCCTCCTGTTCGCTGTACAAATCCACAGTCAACACGTAATCCTGATCCTGCCCCATACAGTACCAGGAAATAAAAAAAAACTGCAAACAAAAAAGTGCTTGTAGCCCACTTACCAAACACCCCTTACCTTCATTGGAAAAGTATACACAGACCCCATGGCCGTAATGAACAAAGTTTTTCTGTCTCCTGCACCAAAACATACATTTGCCGTCCAATTTTCATCTACAGGAATATGCCCGATTTTGTCTCCTTTACTATTGAATATGGTCACCCCATCACCTGTCAGGTATACATTTCCCCTGTTATCCAGGGTCATACCATCTGAACCCATTTCTACGAATAAACGCCTGTTGGTCAGGTATCCATCCTCTTCTATATCGTACACATAGGTTTTATCAGCTCCTATATCAGCTACATACAGTTTTTTTCCATCCGGAGTCCCGACCAATCCATTGGGTTTAACCAGGTTTTCATCTACCCTGAAAAATTGTAGGCCGTCTTTACTCAGATAATACAAATGCTCTCCATCTTGCTGCATTTCAGGCTCTCTTTCCCAATAATCTCGTTTATACAAAGGGTCAGTCAGGTAAATCCCTCCCTTGGGATTGATCCACAAATCATTAGGTCCGTTAAGCTTTTCTCCTTTGAAATTCTCAATCAGTACCTCTGGATTACCTTCTTTGTCAAAAGACCACAATTCGTTTTCCATGTCTGCACAGGCGATCAAATCACCCTCCAGGTTAAAATAAAGGCCATTTGATCTTCCGGATTGCTCAGAAAAAACAGAAATCTCCCCGTTAGAAAATTTCCACTTATAGATTTTATTATTGGGTTGATCGGTAAAAAAGACGTTCCCCTCCCTGTCAACTGCCGGGCCTTCTGTAAAGCTATATCCTTCTCCTACCTTTTTCAAGCTGGCATTTTTGGGCACCAAACTTTTTTTAATATCCATTTGTGCCAAAGAAACCTGAGACATCAACAAAAAGACCATTATAAGTAGCGGTACTGTTTTGGGCATTATCATTTTCATTGAATTTTGGAAATGGTAGATCAATTTGATTCAAAATTAACTCAATTATCGCCAAATCCTAAAACCTCTCTCCAATTATCTTTAGCTTTGCATGGGAAGATGAAAGAAAATCAAGCATGTAAAACCAACAGCTTTCTCCGCTTTCCATCCCGACGGCTATTTCCCGGGATTCCATCTATCAATTAATCACCATGGCAGGTATATACATCCATATTCCTTTTTGTTTGCAGGCCTGTCATTATTGTGATTTTCATTTCAGTACCAACAGAAAGCATGCACCAGAAATGGTCAGCATGATCTGCCGGGAACTGAAACTCAGAAAGGATTATTTGCCGGAAGGAGAGGCCATTCACACCCTCTATTTCGGAGGAGGTACCCCCTCTCTTCTGACAGCAGACCAAATCCGGGAAATACATGATGCCATCCATACCCATTTTGATTGCCAGCTGCTGGAAACCACTTTAGAGGCCAATCCGGATGACCTGGAAGCTAAAAAATTAGATGCATGGCTCGCCCTTGGGATCGACCGGCTAAGTATTGGTATACAGAGTTTTGATGATGATGTTTTAAAATTCTACAACCGGTCGCATAACGCCAGGGAATCGCTGCTGGCTATTGATAAAGCCAGAAAGGCCGGGTTCAAATCCCTGTCGATGGATTTAATCTATGGATTCCCCTATAAGGATCACAGCATTTGGCAAGCAGACCTCGCACAAACCCTGGCATTGACTCCGGACCATATCAGCTCTTATTGCCTCACCATAGAGCCAAAGACAGCACTTGGGGTTTGGGAGAAAAAGGGGAAATTTCAAGCGGCCTCGGAAGATTTTCAGGCCGAGCAATTTGAAATCCTACAACAAAGCCTGGAAAAAGCAGGCTACCTACAATATGAAATCTCTAATTTTGCGAGAGACAAGGCCTTTTCCCTGCACAACAGCAATTATTGGAAGGGTGTGCCCTATTTGGGCATAGGCCCGGGAGCTCATTCATTTGACGGAGCGCACAGAGGATCTAATATAGCTCATAATACCCGCTATATCCGCTTGCTGGAAGAAAACAAACCGGCCTTTCGGCAGGAAACACTATCCGCTACTGAGCAAATCAATGAGTACCTGCTCACCTCATTGCGGACAATCTGGGGAATTGATCCAGCTTTCCTGTTGGAAAAATTTGGTTGGGACCTGCTAAAGGAAAAGAAAAAAGCCCTTTCTGACATGCAGCAGCAGGGTTTGATCCAAATGGAGTACCAGTCCATCAGCCTTAGCAATAAAGGAAAACTCTTGGCAGATTACCTGGCTGCAAAGTTATTTATCTAAAGAATCAACTTATCTTTATGGCATGAAGAATTATCCAAAAGGCAACCAGAGAACCAGTAATACCTCCCCACTAAAAGAGGTTTTTGAGGAGCTTTTGGAAGCCTACAAGCTGAAGGATAAATATTCAGAAAAAACCGTCATACAAGAGTGGGGATTGCTCATGGGGAAAACAGTGGCCTCCCGGACCCAAAGTCTTTCCATCAGAAAGAAAATCCTCTATGTCAAAATAAGTTCAGGACCCCTTAAAAAGGAAATGGCCATGAACAAATCCAAAATCCTCCTACTTATTGAGGAGAAATACGGAAAAGCTGTCGTGGAGGATTTGGTCTTGCTATAAAGAAAAGGAGCGGAATAATTTTTTCTTATCCCGCCCCGATTCACTTTTTTCTTTCCGTTGTTAACAACCTCTCTCCGCTGAAACACTCCTCCAGGCAAGCAAAATATCACTTAATCAGTGGCCAAGACATCAAATATTCATAGCTGATTTAGGAAAGTGTTCGCTTCCTTCCAGGATGAAAAACTCAAGGCTGCGCCGGGGTTGAGATTAGTAATTTACCCAAACCCCATCCACCTTTCGGAGTATGGCCATTGGGTTTCCTTCTTTTAAAGCTTCTGGTAACAGGCTATCCGGCATGTCCTGATAGGCTACTGGCCTGGCAAAACGTTTGATGGCGTAGGATCCCACAGAAGTGCTCCTGCTATCGGTGGTGGCAGGAAACGGCCCTCCATGCTGCATGGCATGCCCAACCTCTACTCCGGTGGGTACACCTTTAAACAAAAGTCTGCCACACTTTTCTTCTATCAGGTGTAGCAGGTCACCGCTGCTTTGCAGCTCCTCCTCCTCAGCCCAGATGGTACAGGTGAGCTGCCCTTTCAATTTTTCTGCCAAAGCATGCAGTTGATCCCGGTCCTCGTAAACTACCATGATGCCAAATGGACCAAAGACTTCTTCCTGGAAAGCCTCATCAGCCAGCCAATCTGAGGCCTTGATTTTGGCCAGGGCTACGTTTCCGGTGAGTACATCTGTTTCTTCCGAATGCAATAACCATTTCAATTTTTTTGATTGGGTCAAAGTCTCCAGTGCCTGGTAATAGGTATGACAGATTCCCTCATGGAGCATGGGAGCTCCGGCCACTTCCTTCAATTGGTCAACAACTGCAGCAGCAAAAGTTTCTTCCTGTGACCGGGGAACAAAAATAAGTCCGGGATTGGTGCAAAATTGCCCAACGCCCAAACTCAGGGAGGAGGCGTAAGCCGCCGCTGCAGCATCCATCCGATCAGCCAGGTAACCTTCCATTACAAATATGGGATTGACACTTCCCATCTCAGCAAAAACAGGGATTGGATTTTCTCTGGCATTGCAGGCATCAAAAAGTGCCTTCCCCCCTCTGTAGGACCCGGTAAAAGCCACCGCCTTCGCTAAAGGATGGGCAACCAGTTCCTGCCCTGTATCAATGCCGCCCTCTATATGGTGAAAGGTTCCTTTTGGCAATCCGCTGATCCGGACAGCATTTTTTATCGACTCGGCCACCATACGGGAAGTTTCCGGATGAGCAGGATGAGCCTTGTATAGAACAGGGCATCCTGCTGCCAGGGCAGAGACCGTATCTCCTCCTGCAGTAGAAAAAGCCAACGGAAAATTGCTTGCCCCAAATACCACCACGGGTCCCAGGGCTTTTAGCATTCTCCTGATGTCGGGCTTGGGTGCCGGTTTTCTATCAGGATCAGGGTGATCAATGGTGGCTTCCACCCAACTTCCTTCGGCCACCAAGGCTGAAAAAAGCCTGATCTGCCCCAGTGTCCTGCCCAGTTCGCCGGTAATCCTCCCTTCAGGAAGGTGGGACTCCCGGGCGGCTGTGGGTATCAAATCATCCCTGATCGCATCTATTTGTTTAGCCATTTCCTCAAGGAAACCGGCTATTTTGTCCTTATCTAATGTTTTTAAAATCAAGAATGCCTTTTGGGCATCCTGAAAATTGATTGCTATCTGACTCATGTTTTGTGGGGGTTTATTTTTAAAAAAAAGGATTTGTCATTTGGTCAAAAATCATCCTTTAATTGATTGGTCAAGTTAAATGATATTCGCCGTAGTCGCAAAAAATTATACCAGATTACCTGATTTCTTGCCGGCCATCAGCCATATACCTTAAAAATTCAAGGCTTCTTTTTTATATTTAAATCGTTTATTGCAACTGCGTATGTTTTTAAAATTACCTTTTCCATGCATTCCCTGAAATCATCTTGGCCAGAGATCCGTATCCTGAACCATTTTGAGCCAGGAGATATTGGTGGGATCATCGAACTCCACGGTAGGTTGTACCACGAAGATTACCGATTTGGATTAGGGTTTGAAAAATATGTGGCCCGTACCTTTGCTGATTTTGTATGCCATTTTCAGGAAGGAAAGGACCAAATCTGGATAGCCAAGGCGGGTGGCCAGATCAAAGGTTGCATTGCCCTGATAGACAGGGGTGAGAAAAGGGCCCAACTGCGGTATTTTATCACTACTCCGGACTACAGGGGCAGAGGCTTGGGTAAATTGCTTTTCGATCTTTTCATGCAACACATCGAAGAACATGAATACCAAACCATCTACCTTTGGACCACCGAAAACCTAAAGGCTGCCGCCAACATTTATTTAAATGTAGGGTTTCGCCTTGCCGAACAAAGGGAGTCGGACACTTTTGGCATTACTTTATTGGAGCAAAAATATGTGTGGAAAAAATACTGACAAAATAGGATACATTCCAGAAAAACACAGGACGAAATTGCCTATCGGCATTTTTCCCGAAGCCAAAAAGAATTGTCTTTGACGGCTAAGGACCACCTTACAAGTGAAAGGGTGAACCTTAGCCAAGGCATCCGAAAAATCATATATTACTGATAAAATATTAGTTGTTAAGCTGTTTTTTTAACAAACTATTATTCTTTAATTAACTTTTCTAAGGAATTTTATACCAGACATGTGAAATAAGATTAGCTTTTTATAAATTTTTACCAAATTATTTTTTTGGCTTGCCATTTTTATTTATAATTAGCTATCGTTAAAAAATGTTAAAAGTAAACGAACGATTTTAAAAGGTAAATGGCGATTTCAAACGGTATTTTCAGTTTAATTATTTGGACTTGTGCAATCGATTCCGCAAATGGTTCAAAATAAAACAAAAACCAGGTTATTTCTCTGAAAAACAACAACCATTCATTCATGATTTAACAAAAACCTAAAACCCAAAAAAACCTATGAAACATCTTGCAAAAGTCCGTATCTAACTTTGATAGTTACCTATCCAATTAATTAAACCCAAATTTATTATGAAAAGAAAGTTACCTTTTTGCTTACCAATATGACGACAATGGCAACCTGACCTGTCAGGACACCATCCGTTGCTGGTATGGGTATCCCCGGTACAAGTTCTACTCCGTCAATCAGGAAGCCCGTCCTGATCGCCAGGATGGTGGAAAAATGGACATGTACATCATGCGCATCGCTGAAGCCTACCTGGTAAGGGCTGAAGCCCGGTTCTGGCAGGATAATCTTGCCGGTGCAGCGGAAGACATCAATACCATCCGCCAAAGAGCCAATGCCATCCACAAGTATACCATTGCGGACATGCAAACAGAAGGTATCGGAGCAGTGCTGGATGAACGAAACAGGGAATTATTTGGTGAGGAATACCGGCACGATGAACTGGTTAGGATTTCAGTAATTCTGGCCAAAACCGGAAAAATGGCCTATAATGGAAAAACCTATTCCATTACCGGAAATGATATCGAAGCCTCACTTTCTGCTAATAGCTTTTATTACGACCGAATGATGGAAAAAAACAATTCCTTCCGGGATGAAGTGCCCTGGGCGACCTACAACACCACCCGGTACACCATGGACCCACACCACATTTTCTGGCCTGTTTACCAGCCTTACCTGGTGGGAAATGTGGAAGCTGTCCTTAACCAGACGACCGGTTACAATGGTGCTGAGGACAACATTGAGCCGTTGAATCATGTAGTGCAAGCTGCAGGTGCACCCAATGAGGACCCCATGCGGGCCATCGGAGAGTAATGCCGATTATATAAAAAGTTCACCCGAAGGCAGGTGCAGTCGGGTGAATTTTTTAATTTACACGGAATATTTAATTATAAACTCAAATACAGCATATTATGAATAATGATTCATCCAGAAGATCATTCATTAAAAAGTCAGCCATTGCAGGTTCAGCAGCCATTGTAGCTCCTACCATCGTTTCCTCCAGCGTTTTTGGTGCCAATGACCGCATCAATGCGGCAGTACTGGGCGTTAATGGGCGGGGTAAAAACCATATTCAAAGCCTGATGAACCAGGAAAATGTTCAGGTGACCACCTTGTGTGATCCGGATATGAACCTGCTGAGAGAGAGGCAAAAAAGTTTTAAGGAAACCTATAATAAGGAGGTAAAACTGGAACAAGATCTCCGCAGGGTCATGGACGATCCGGATATTGACGTGGTCAGTATTGCATCGCCAAACCACTGGCATGCCCTGACCACTATCTGGGCCTGCCAGGCGGGCAAAGATGTGTATGTAGAAAAGCCAGGCTCCCATAACATCTGGGAAGGCCGTAAAATGGTGGAGGCTGCCCACAAATACGATCGCATTGTGCAACATGGCGTTCAATTACGCAGTTCCCCTGCCATACAGGAAGCCATACAGTTGATGCGGGATGGATACATCGGAAATGTATACATGGCCCGCGGCATTGTTTTCAGATGGAGACCGAGTATAGGCGATCAGGGATTTGCACCTGTGCCGGAGGGGATAGATTATGACTTATGGACCGGGCCTGCACCTAAGCGACCATTTTCCCGAAACCTGGTACACTACAACTGGCATTGGCACTGGGACTATGGCAACGGCGACGTAGGTAACCAGGGTATCCACGAAACAGACCTTTGCATGTGGGGATTAGATGTAGGACTCCCTACCAAAATCACCTCCATGGGTGGCAAATTCCTCTGGAACGATGCCAAAGAGGTACCAGAAGTATTGACTTCTGTCTACAACTACCCGGAAGAAAATAAAATCATCCAGTTTGAAGTACGCCCCTGGTGTACCAATGAAGAAGGTGGAGCCACCGTGGGTAATATCTTCTATGGGGATAAAGGATACATTGTCGTGGATGGATATGATAAGTACAAGTCATTCTTAGGACAAGACCGGAAACCCGGAAAATCAGGAGATGATGGAGGAGAATCCGGAACGGGCATGGACAGAGGTGCCGGAGGTACCGATGGCCATTTTGCCAATTTCATCGAGGCTGTCAGAAAACACGATAAAACCATACTCAATGGCCCTGTAGAAACAGCACATCTCTCTTCTGGCCTGGCCCATTTGGGAAATATAGCCTACAAACTGGAGCGGGTCCTTACTTTCAATCCGCAGTCTGAAACCTTTGTTAATGATGCTGAGGCTGATGAAATGCTTACCCGCAATTACAGAAAAGGTTTTGAAGTGCCTGAAAGGGTTTGATAAACAAGGGTAATTAATGGTGAGTAAATGACACCAATAAATCCACCTGCCAGGTCTCAACCCTGGCAGGTTTAATCATCAGTTCCGAATTCAACGTTTAATCAGAGGTTTAAAACACATCACAGATGAAGTATAGCGCAATCATATTGATCATGATCATAAGTAGCAGCAGCTTGCTTTTTGCTCAGAAAAAGAGCAAAGAAAAGATCGAAATACAGGTAAATGAAGCCCAAAATAAAGTGGATGTCATGGTAGGCGGAAAAGTTTTTACCTCCTATATCTACCCCGACAATATCATGAAACCCGTATTGTGGCCGGTCATGTCTCCGGCAGGAAACATGGTTACCCGTAGCTACCCGTTAATTAATAAAGAAGGAGACCGTACCGATCACCCCCATCATGTAGGTATCTGGCTCAATTACGGAGACGTAAACGGGCTGGACTTTTGGAACAATTCCGAGGCCATTCCTGCGGAAAGAAAAGATCGCTACGGCACCATCTATCACCAATCCATAGAAAAAGTAAAAAGTGGCAAGGGCAAAGGCTTATTGGAAACCACCTCCAGTTGGAAGTCTCCCGACAATGTGACCCTGCTGGAGGAGGAAACAAGCTTTGATTTCAAGGCCATGACAGGCATGCGCATCATCGACCGGACAACGGAATTGACAGCGGTAGTGGATGAAGTGAAATTTACAGACAATAAGGAAGGAATGTTTGCCATCAGGGTGAGTCGGGAAATGGAGTTACCCACCGACAAGCCCACCGAACTGATGGATTCACAAGGTATAAAAACCAGGGTTGAAAAAATGGACAACACCTACGTGAAAGGGGATTACAGGAGCTCTGAAGGCATAGAAGGAGGAGATGTATGGGGAACCAGAGGCCGATGGATGAAACTTTCAAGTGAGATCAAAGGGGAACAGGTTTCCCTGGTTATCATTGATCACCCTGACAATCCCGGCTATCCCACGTATTGGCATGCAAGGGATTACGGGCTTTTTGCTGCCAACACCCTGGGACAGAAGGCCTTGTCAGATGGTGAAAATGAGCTGAATTACAGCCTGGAAAATGGCGAAACGGCCACCTTCAAATACCGGTTTGTAGTAGCTTCGGAAGATCTTTCCGATGCCGCCATCAATGAGCTGGCGGATGAGTATGCCAAACAATAAAACAACACCTTTATAACTCATTAAGATCATGGATAACCACCAATCAAGAAGAGGTTTTCTT
This sequence comes from Cyclobacterium sp. SYSU L10401, assembly GCF_010993705.1. GTDB lineage: Bacteria > Bacteroidota > Bacteroidia > Cytophagales > Cyclobacteriaceae > Cyclobacterium. The sequence goes on from NZ_WOFO01000007.1 coordinate 139,500, forward strand.
CAAAAAAGCATGGCTGCAGGAGTAGGACTAGCCTTATGGAACCCGTCCTTTTCCCCGGCTTTTTCTCAAAATTCCGACATGCAGCTTGGTCTGGTCACCTATCAGTGGGGGAAAGACTGGGAATTGCCAGAACTAATCGCCAATTGTGAAGAAAGCGGCTTATTGGGGGTAGAGTTGCGTACCGAGCATGCCCATGGTGTCGAAACCAACCTTTCTGCAAGGCAGCGCAGGGAGGTTAAAAAGCGATTTGCCGATAGCCCGGTTACCTGCCTTGGATATGGATCCAATTTTGCCTATCACTATACCGATCAGGCAGAAGTCCGGGAAAATATTGAAGGGACCAAACAATACCTGCAACTATGTAAAGACATTGGTGCCACCGGCATTAAAGTCAAACCCAATGGCCTTCCCGAAGAAGTTTCAAAAGAAAAAACCATTGCGCAAATCGCCGCTTCTTTCAATGAAGTCGGTCGGTATGCCAGTGATCTGGGGCAGCTGGTCAGGGTAGAAGTACATGGCAAGCTTACCCAGCAATTGCCAAATATGAAAGCCATCTTTGATCAGGTCACAGAGGAAAGCGTAAAGATTTGCTGGAACTGCAATGACCAGGATTTACTACCTCCGGGACTGGAAGCAAACTTCAACTCCGTCAAAAAATGGTTTGGAGACACGGTTCATATTCGCGAGCTCAATGAGGGCGATTATCCTTACCAGAAGTTGATGAATTTATTTACGCAAATGAATTATAAAGGCTGGATTTTACTGGAAGCCAGGACTACTCCTGAAGACCGGATAGCCGCCATGAAGGAACAATTACGTTTATTCAACGCCATGACCAAAGAATAATTTGAGGTACCAATTGCCGCAACAAAGCAAATAAAAACCACCGGAAATTACCCTCCGGTGGTTTTTTTGATTTAAATCAGGTTTCGGTTTATTATACAAAACCGGAAAAACCATCAGAAATTCGGCAGCATACTATTCAGGAAGAAGCATTCGCAAATTCCTCCACTTCCTTCCAGACCCTGAAAACATTTTTGTAGCAAACCTTTTCAATATCCTCCTTACTGTAACCTCTTTTCAAAAGCTCTGCAATCAAATTGGGATACATGGAAACGTCCTTCAGTCCTGTGGGGAGGGTATCTCCTACTCCGTCAAAATCAGAACCAAAACCCAGGTGATCGATGCCAACCAACCCAACAATATGGTCAAAATGATCGGCCACTTTTTGAACTGAGGGGAATGGATTATTTTCTGCCACATAGGCGGAAATATATTCGGTGGCCTCGGGATCATTTCTACTGAGTTCGTTTTCTGCCAACCAGTTAATGATATGTTCCCTTACCGCATCATTTCCTTCCCGAAAATCCTGATCCACAAAACTACCCCCAAAATTGATCATGATGACCCCCTCATTTTCCGCAAGTTTTTGAATCATCTCATCTCCCATATTTCTTTCAAACCCTGGTGTAAAGTGCCTTGCTGAAGAATGAGAGGCAATCACCGGCACCTGACTAACTTCCATCACATCGTAAAAAGTGTCATCAGATACATGAGAAATATCCACCATGATTCCTATCCGGTTCATTTCCTTCACTACTTCCACCCCAAACTCACTCAAGCCCCCATGGGTATAGGTGGTATCATAGGAGGAGTCGCCAATCAGGTTATCCTTTCCATGGGTTAAGGTAATGTAACGGATGCCCCTTTCGTGAAAATACCGGATGTTGTCCAGGTTATCTTCAATGGGAGCACCATTTTCCATGCCCATGGGCAGAGAAATTTTACCAGCTTCAAAATTTTTCCGGATTTCATCCGGCCCATAGGCCAGGGCAAACTTATCCGGCCAGGTAGTTGTCAGCCGCTCAGTCATTAAAATCAGGGAGTCTGCCAGGGCTTTGGCGCCTCCCATTTCCTGATAACGGGAAGGGATATAGATAGACATGAATGGTGCGTCCAGCCCCCCTTCTTTGGATCTGGGGAAATCAAAATTCCCTCCTTCTGTCCTTTCCGCTACGTTTAATATCTCTCGCTGCAAGGTAAATCCCCCCACTTTCATTCGATAAGGCAAATCCACATGGCCATCTACCATTATGGTATTTTGTGCCAGGTCATTTGCAATTTTCATTATTTCTTCTTCGGAAAGCTGGGAATAATCCGTTGATTCTTCAGTATCAGTTCCACAGGAAATAGTCAAAATAGCAAAACATAGTGCTAAAATAAACTTAAAGTGCTTCATTTTCTGTAATTTTTGTTGTTAGTAGTTGTCTGTTTCACAAATCGAGAGCCAAATATACTGATCTTTCGGCTCATAACTACCCTGTAAAAACTTCATTTTATGACGAAAATTAAGTATTCCACAAAAAAATTAGCGAAATTTGATACTCAACCAAAAACGACAACCATGAAGTTTTCAAGAAAACCCTCATTAGTAACAATATGGTCCCTATCCCTCATGCTATTTGTTTTTTGGGGCTGTGGGCCAGCCAATACCAACAATGAAGTAGAGGAAGAAGAAGAAGAAGAAATTATCAGCAGTGATCCCTCCCTGGAACTGCTTTGGGAAAGTGCTGCTGACCTGACCACAAATGAATCTGTCCACTATGAAGAAAGCAATGGTATGCTATACGTGGCCAATATTGAAGGTGGTCCTGACGAGAAGGACGGCGTGGGCTCTATCTCCAAACTCAATACGGATGGTGAAATTCTGGAGAGAGACTGGGTAAGCGGTTTAAATGCACCAAAAGGCATGGCAGTCAAAGGTGATTACCTGTATGTCACTGATATCGATCGTTTGCTTGAAATAGAATTGGCTACCGGAGAAATTAACCAAACCTACGAAATAGAAGGGGCCGTTTTTCTGAACGATGCTGCTACTGATGGTGAAAAGGTTTATTTTTCTGACATGAGAACCCACAAGATTCACTACCTGGAAGATGGAACCATTCATACATTGGCTGAAGATCAAAATAATATCAATGGCCTGCAGGTAGGAAATGGTAAAACCCTATATGGCCTGGATGCTGAAGGATTAAAACAATACGACGCTGAAGGTGGTTTTCAAATCATCAATTCAGAAGTAACGGGTGGTGACGGACTAATCGTTTTGGATGAAAATACGTTTATCGCCAGCAGGTGGGCCGGGGAGATTTTCCTCATTCAGGATGGAACCGCCACCAAAATACTTGACACCACGGAAGAAGAGTCAAACACTGCCGACATCGGATATATTCCCGGAGAAAACATCGTATTGGTACCAACCTTCTTTAAGGACAAAGTTGCCGCATATAAATTAACCTATTGAGAAGATAGTAGAATTTAATTATAATATTGAATGAATATTCCAATGCATTCGTTATAGAAGGACAGAATGTTAGGTGCCTTGTTAAAAATTAATTATTTTAAAATTTAACAGCATTGTAGTTAATTTGCAGACAGATGCAAATGTTTGGCCTTACAAAACAAACAGATTGGCATCACAAAGCGAAAGCATAGTTTATGAACAAGTCAGAAAATATCAATTACGAATTGGAAAAGAATGCTGAAGTCATCGGTCAAATAGATGACTTTGTGACGGAAACCGTAGGAACGACCCTGATGGACCCTGATGATTGCTGGCAGCCGACAGATTTCCTACCAGACATGACTGAACCAGATGCTTTGGATCAGGTCCGACTGTTAAGGGAACGGGCAGCAGGTATTCCTGACACCATCATCACTTCACTGGTTGGTAACATGATTACGGAAGAGGCATTGCCCAGTTATCAAACTTATTTCAATATGTTGGCTGGGGTAAATGAAGAAGGGTCATTGACCAGTGAAAAGGGTTGGGTAAAGTGGACCAAGGCCTGGACAGCAGAAGAAAACCGCCATGGAGACTTGTTAAACAAATACCTTTACCTATCCGGAAGGGCAGACATGAGAAAGGTAGAGCAAACCATACATCGGCTGATTTATAATGGGTTTGATCCCCGGTCCGAAAAGGACCCGTATCAGGCCATTATCTACACTTCTTTTCAGGAAAGGGCAACAAAGATTTCACATGTAAACACTGGAAAGCTGGCAGATAAGGCAGGAGACACTGTCTTAGGCAAAATATGCAAGCAAATCGCTGGTGATGAAGCCCGACATGAAAAAGCATATAAAAGCTTCATGTCTGAAATTTTTAAGATAGATCCAAGCGGGGCCATGCTGGCATTTGAGAAAATGATGCGGAAACAAATTGTCATGCCTGCAGTTTTAATGGGAGAAGGAAGTAAAAACCCTACCCTATTTGATCAGTTTTCGGCCATTACTCAAAAAGTCGGTATCTATACCGGTTGGGATTATGCCCGTATCATTGATCATTTGGTAAAGCTCTGGGAAGTAGAAACAGCCACCGGTCTGAATGATATGGCAGCTAAGGCCCAGGAATACCTGGCTGGCTTATCTGCCCGATATTCCCGTCTTGCAGATCGGATGAAAACACCTGATGAAATCAGTTTGGCCTGGTTAAAATAAAAAGGGCTAAAAAATAGTAATAAAATTGCCCTTTAAGAACTTAGCAAAATAAAAGCTTAAAAAGTTGCTTAATCACCCATAACAAAGGTAGGTGATGCACGAACTAAAAAAAATACCCCGTTCGGGGTATTTTTTTTACATTTTTTACTAAGAAATTGATTGTTAGCGCTTTAAAAGAAAGGCCTTCCCCTATCATCAAAGCTAATCTGATCCTACACGGTAATTCATGGCCAATCTGAGTTGAAAATAGCTGTACTTTTCTCCAAAATGTTCTTTTAAGGGTTTAAGCTTTTCTACTTGCAGCATTTCTCCGGCTGTTTTAATTTCCTGAATAACTTTTTCAGTTAGCAGGGCAGTTGTTTTAATTTTACCGGCAGCTACCAAATCAGTAATATGCCCTTCTACCGTACTGATAGCCAGGTTCCTTTGCTGAGCTATTTGTGGGATTTACAGCCCCTCTTTAAATAAGCCCAGGGTTTCGTTGACAGATGAAGAAATACCTTTGTTTATTTTCTTTAACCTGCTCCCCGGAGACTTACTTTCCTTAACAATCTCGTTTTCTCTAAGGTGCTTGCGAATAAGCCCCATAAACGCATCGCCATATTTTTCCAGCTTTTGTTGCCCCACCCCACTTATTCTGATCAATTCATTTTCAGAATCGGGATAATACCTGGCCATTTCCACCAGCGTAGCATCTGAAAAAATAATATAAGGAGGAACATTTTGCTCGCTGGCAAGGTTCGATCTGAGTGACTTCAATTGCACCAGTAAGGCTTCATCCTTTTTAGTCTCCTGAACGCCCTGAAAGAAATCATCCTCGTCCATGGCTAGAAAAAATTTTTCTTTCTTTTTTAGCTTATCCCAGGCTTGGGGCGAAAGACTTAATACAGGTCTCAGGGGATCCTCCTGAGTCAGATAGCCCTCCTTTATCAATTGATGTCCAAGCAACTTCCAAAAATCGGGAGATTTGTCTTTGCCAATGCCATAAACAGAAAGCCGCTTTTGCTTCTCTGTTACTTTGGCGGCCTGCGAACCCCTCAACACCATGATTACCTGGCCCAAACCAAACTTCTGTTCTAACCGAACTACTGCAGAAAGCAGCATTTGCGCATAGGTGGTCACATCCATTTTATTCCCTTGCTGAAAGCAAATGTCACAATTGCCGCAGTCTTCAGGGTATTCTTCCCCAAAATATTGAAGCAAAAATTTTCTGCGACACCTTTTGGTCTGACAGAAACGGACCATGGTATCCAATTTGGATTTCATATTTCTCACATAGTCCGGATTATCAGAGTTAGCTATCATTCTTCCTAGGGTAATGCTGTCCCCATAGCTATAGAAAAGCAAAGCTTCACCAGGCAGTCCATCCCTTCCAGCACGCCCTGTTTCCTGATAGTAACTTTCTATATTTTGTGGCATATTGGTATGCACCACAAAGCGGACATTGGACTTGTCTATCCCCATACCAAAGGCAATGGTGGCGACAATAATCTTCACTTCATCCCGGATAAATTTCTCCTGATTGACCTGCCTGGTTTCCTTTTCCAAACCTGCATGATAAGGAAGTGCTGAGAAACCATTGGCATTGAGCTTGTCCGCTGTTTCCTCCACCGATTTCCGGGATAAACAATAAACAATGCCAGAGTCGTTGGGATGTATGCGGAGAAAATCCAGGAGTTTGGAGAATGCGTCTGACCTCAGGGAAACCCTGTAGGTAATGTTTGGCCTGTCAAAGGATGAAATGAACCACTGGGGCTGCTTCAGACACAACCTCTCTGCCATGTCTTTCCTGGTATCCTTATCTGCAGTGGCTGTTAAAGCTAAAAAAGTGGCTGCCGGAAATGATTTCCTGAGCTGCCCGAGCCGAAGGTATTCCGGCCTGAAGTCATGCCCCCATTGTGACACACAATGAGCTTCATCTACGGCTACCAGAGACAATTCGATTTTTTTCAGCATATCTACTAAAGGATAGGATCCCCCGTAAAGCTTCTCCGGAGCCACATATAAGAGTTTTACCTGCCCATTAAAAACTTGTTCAGAAATAAATCTTTGCTCACTGATATCTTGTGTAGAATTCAAAAAAGCCGCAGGGATTCCCAACTGATTCATTGCATCAACCTGATCCTTCATCAATGCAATCAACGGAGAAAGAACCAGGGTAAGCCCGGGTAAAATCATGGCCGGAACCTGATAACAAACGGACTTTCCTGCCCCCGTTGGCATCAGGGCGATACAATCTTTTTTATCCAGCACACTAGAAATAATGGCCTCCTGATTGCCTCTGAAGGAATGATAACCATAAAAATTTTTTAATACTTCCAGTGGTTTCATGAATGCCTACTTGAATTTGAAAAATAGAAATGTCAATCAATTTACCACAAATTCAAAAAAAAATCAAGCTCCGCTGTTACCGCAAATTTAAATTACTTTTTAAGGACTTTAATGATTTCCCTTTCTTTGCCCCATCCTATATGAAAAAAATACAAACCTGTAGACAGGGAACTGATATTGTCTGACAACTCCCGGTTCAGGCTTTCCAAATTCCTGTTTTTAAGCGAAATCATCTCCCCGACGGGACCAAAAATGGTCAGGTCAATCTGTTCTCCCTTGTACTTTTCCTGATTTAATAAAGACAGTTTTGCATCTCCACCCCTGCTGGGATTGGGATAGATTCTCCATGTCGAACTTTCCGATCCGGTACCCGGGATATCCAGTGCCAACAATTCCCCAATATACTCCGGTTCTCCGCTTTGGCCTACCTGCAGCAGCCGGTAATAAATCCTGGATTCAAAAAGGGGCAAATTGGCATCCCAAAATTCATAGTCACTGATTTCAGTGGTACTGCCTACACCCGTTACCTTATCGACAGGCTTAAAAAAGTCAGGATTACCTACAGCTCTTTCAATAATAAAATGTCGGAAATCTTCTTCACTTCCTGTACTCCAGCTTAACTTCACCTTTCTGCTGCTTGCATAAAACTCAACTTGCTGCCCCAGTAATTCTACAGGAAGTATACTACAGTCAAAAAATTTTCCCTCATCAATTTCCTGAGTTTTCCCTCCTTCGGTAGGAAGAGGAAACTCCCCACACACAAAAATTTTGGAATTTTCTTCGGCAATTATCTTCGCATTACCTTCTACAAGTATATCCCTTTCGACGTACACTTCACTTGTACCCCCAAAAGATATTTTGGTATCTCCCCGAATATCTATGTCAGTGTCGATGTATACCTGCGAATTTCCAAAAGTATTGAATTGATGCAACCTTCCCCCTGTAACCAATAAGCTTTCGGTGCGAAAAAAACCAGCTGCATTGATGACAGAGGAATTTCCCGAATATTCAGTTGGCCCTTCACTGGTGATCGCTCCTCCATCCAATACCTCCAGTACAGCCCTGTTTTCAATTACAATGGATCCCACGGCAATCATTCCCGATTGATCCCCTCCCAAATTAAGTACTGTTTGATTGTTTGTCCCTCCCTGGGAAATGGTTAATGCTTTATCAATATTTATCTCGGAATTCTCCTCCAATTGGAACAAGATGTTTCTTTGACCTTCAATGCTCACATTGCCAGTAAAGGTAACTTCAGCACCTCCCCCAAGGCTAAGAGAGGCAAAGGTGCCACCGAATTCTACGTCACCCGTGACTTCCAGGTCATGATTGATAATTACCTGCACCTGGCACCCTGTAGCAGCAAAGGGCGGGAAATCCCCATTATCAGTACAACCGCTTGGTTCGTCCAGGGTCGTTTTACTCCAACAATCCCCATCCTCCCAGTTTCCGGAACAGTCTAAAGCAGGGGTATATTCATATACCTGAGCAATAGCGTTGTTCAGGGGTAAAACAAGGCATAAAAACACCAACAAAGCTGAAATAGAAGCTGGCATGAACAGAAATGAAGCGGGTAGTTTTAAATACAATTTTTTGCATTACGTACACCACGAAAGTAAGGGATATTCCCAGCTTTTGCAACCTATTCAAGATATTAAATGCATTTTTACTAAATTAAATTACGTTTTTATAACTACAAAATATCATCAAGGTATATTTTGACCGGATACATATCATTAAACGTAAAAAAAAAATCCTGAAATTGCCTGTAAATCAATGCTTTTGCAAAAAACGGGGAAACCTATAATCTTACAACTTTAATGCGATAAACCTCTTCTTCAAAGACCAATTCTACCACACAGACTCCCTTTACTGCTTCCTGTATCCTGGTTTGTAACCATTGGTCCAGCTCCATACCCAGCTCTCCCTGGAATACAGCTTCACTTGAGGCTTGCAAAAATCGGGCGCGTACCGGTCCGGAAGCTGATCCGCTCACCGGTTTTACTTTCAGGGTAGATCCATCAGAGGGGTTGGGGTAAGCCATCCACTCCATTTTTTTGGTAATCACTTCTGCTATTCTGGCTCCCACCACCTCACTTACTGAGGAATTTCCGTTAAAATCTACCTGCTTGATCCGGTAGTAAACCATCCCGGAAAATCCAATTTGCTGATTATCCTGAAATGAATAACGGGTCTCCACATTGCTCCAGCCTGCTGCCGTAACTTCTCCTATTTTCTCAAAGGCATCAATTCCCCCATAGGATCTTTCAATTTCATAATGGCTATTTGCCTCTTCTTTAGATATTTTCCAATCCAATCTGATAATTTCATCACCTACCAAGGAAACCTCAAAAGTTTTCCAGACTACCGGTAAAGCAAAGCAGCCCTGCCCATAAAAAGCGTTATTTTTTAAGTTAACATGATAGGTATTTTCCTTGGTAGAATTGGGGTAATCACAGATATTAAGCGATGCGTTGTTTTTGCCATTGATACTTGCCCCATTAGATGCCATGATTTTTCCTCCTACAGCTATTTCAGTATTATTGGAAAGATCAATGGTGCCATTGGTCATGGTTACATCTTTTTGAACAATGCCATTGGCAAAATTTCTGAGCTCAAGCTTAGCCCCTCCACTCATGGATAAGTTTTCCTCAAAAGCAAAACCGGAATTGTTCACAGCAGAAATGCCACCGCCATTTGACAGGGTCACATCTCCGGAAAACAATCCTGAGGAGGTGTTTTTAAAGTTGATCTGCCCACTTTGACCTGTAGAGGTGGTACCTGTCACCTGTATTCGGCTCTGCCCGAGCATATTTAACGTTCCATTATTGATCAATAAATCTCCATTAACATCAAACTTCCCCGCATTGGATGAAGCATTGATAGTACCTCCTGAGGAAAATGTAAGGTCTTGGGTTTCGAAATCTCCATTGAGATTCAATTTGGCTTTATCCTTAATGATAGTTGTCTCTTTCACCACTAATGCTCCTCCTTCAGCTACGGTGATGGTAGGTTGGTTATCACCTACGATCAACTCATCTACGATCAGTCTGGCATTATTGGGAACGATGATTTCAACTCCCCGGTTGATATTTATTTTTCCTCTAACGATCAACTCTGCTCCATCTGCCAATTCAATCCTCGGAGTAGATCCACCACCATCGATGGTCAGGTCCCCCAAAAACAACAGGCTTCCCCCTGACCCGATTCCTATCCCTGAGAATACCCCGCTACCAAATCCGGAAACATTTCCATCATAAACCACATCATGATTGATAAAGACTTCCACAGGACATCCCGAGTTCTTGGAAATCGGAGGTTGACCCAGACTTATATCTTGATTGGGCCGACAGTCATTGGTACTGGTCCAGGTTTGGATATCATTCCAGTTTCCATGAGCAACACTGTTAAAATTTTGACCGGCGATAAAATGAATATTGAGTATAAAAATCAATAAAAATAGCGTTGAAAACCGCTTAAGTGAAGATGAGAGCAAAGAATTAAATTTGGCTGACATAGCTGTTTTTTTAAGTTAACAGCATAAAATTATTCAGTTATCTGTAGCCTGAGGAAAATAATCGTTCAACTCATTAAAAGATAAGGCAGGTAGCGTGAAATAGAAGATGAAAAAATTCTTAAACCGATAATTTTGTATTTCGAATTTAATTTTTTGTTTTTTATAAAAAAAGCCCGAAAAATCGGGCTTCTTATCGCAACTTAACCAGGAATCAAATTATCAGCCATTCATGCTGATCAAAAATTCTGCATTATCTCTGGTTCCTTTCATTCTTTGCAGCAAAAACTCCATGGCCTCTTGAGAGGTCATGTCTGACATGATTTTTCTTAAAATCCAAATCCTTTGCATCTCCTCCTTGTCCATGAGCAGATCCTCTCTTCGGGTACCTGAGCCCGGAACATCAATGGCGGGGTAAATTCTTCTGTTAGATAGTTTTCTATCCAGCGAAAGCTCCATGTTCCCAGTTCCCTTGAATTCTTCAAATATAACTTCATCCATTTTAGAACCGGTTTCCACGAGAGCAGTAGCAATGATGGTAAGTGAACCTCCATTTTCCACATTACGGGCTGCGCCGAAGAAACGCTTGGGTTTGTGGAGGGCATTGGCATCTACTCCTCCGGACAATATTTTTCCTGATGAGGGTACCACCGTATTGTGAGCTCTTGCCAATCGCGTTATGGAATCGAGCAAAATGACCACATCATGACCACATTCCACCATCCTTTTGGCTTTTTCCAAAACCAAAGCGGCTACTTTGACATGCCTTTCGGCTTGCTCATCAAAAGTAGAAGATATCACCTCTGCCTTAACAGACCGGGCCATATCAGTTACCTCTTCTGGCCGCTCATCAATTAAAAGGATCATCAGGTGTACCTCCGGGTGATTTTCAGCGATGGCATTGGCTATTTTCTGTAATAACACGGTTTTACCCGTTTTGGGCTGAGCTACGATCATACCCCTTTGACCTTTTCCTATGGGTGCAAAAAGATCAACTATTCTGGTGGAATAATTGTCTGGTTTGGTGGTAAGGCTTAGTCTTTCTTCAGGAAATAGGGGGGTAAGGTACTCAAAAGGAATCCTGTCCCTGATTTCATCTGTTGTCTTGCCATTGACGGTCCCTACTTTCAGCAGGGCAAAATACTTTTCTCCCTCTTTGGGTGGCCGGATCTGCCCTTGAATATTATCTCCGGTTTTAAGACCAAAAAGTTTGATTTGAGAGGGGGAAACATAAATATCATCTGGAGAAGCCAGGTAATTGTAGTCCAGCGACCTCAAAAATCCATAGCCATCCGACATGATTTCCAGCACTCCCGAATTTTCAATAATGCCGTCAAAATCCTTAATGGTAACAGAGGGTTTTCTTTTTGGGCTATAATGCGGCTCCTGATTGGGCTGCTCATCTGACTCCCTTGTATTCCTTTTCTTAGAAAAATCAGACTCATTGGAAGGGGAAGTTTGCTCTTCATTTCCTGATTTGATTTCATCCAAATCAACTACTGCCCTTCGCCTTGGCCTGAAACTTCTTCCTTTTTCATCCTCCGTCTTGGCAGATGACTTGTTTCCATTTTCCTCTGCCTTTCTGTTATCCTCTGGCTTCTTATTCTCTTCCGGTTTTTTATTGACCGGCTTATTTTTGGACTTCTTTTCTTGGTTTTCGTTCTTCCTGGGCTGGGGTTTGGAAGGCTTTTCACTGGTTTTTTCTTCCTTGTCCGGATTCTTTCTGGAATCTTCTTTAGGAAGTTCCGTCACATTCTGCCGTCTGAACTTCGGCTTTTCCTCCATAGAAGCAGCATTTTCTGTTTTTTCTCCGAGGGGCTCCTCTTCCACTACTTCCGTTTCTACTTTGGAAGGCTTCTTCTTGGGAAGGGATTTTTCCGGAGTGATGGCCTGTTGGTCCAAAATGGCATAAACCAAATCCTCTTTCTTTAAAGATTTAAAATTTTTAACCCCCAACTCCTCGGCTATTTCTTTTAGTTCAGACAATAGCCTGATTCTTAATTCTTCTATGTTATACATAAAAAACGTGTGAATGTAATTCTAGACTGTGTAAATGATGAAATGGTATGTATCTTGATTGGTATAAAAAGGTATACAGACAATACTAAAATCCCCAGGATGGCGATCTTCTGCTTCTTTGATATTACAATATTACATCAAACGCTAATAATACGCAAATTTTTATGAAATTGTTATTTAAATAAAGAAATTCAGCCATCTTAACTTAGCTACTGTTTTATTTGGAATGCAAAATTGATTCTCCTTAATTTACCATTGTTTCTATCTAAAATTGTATGACATCTAACAGGCTTCACCCCATACAGTTAACTGCTTATACCTTTCTTTCCATTACCCTTTTCCTGTGGCTGATGCATGTCGGGGCCTTCATTCTGGTGCCCCTGGTCTGGGGAGTTTTCTTCGCTTTTGCCCTTTACCCTCTCAGCAATTGGCTGGAAAACAAAAGATTTCCCAGATACCTGGCCATTGCCATCAGCCTTATTCTGGTTAGTATCATAGGGTCTGCGATTTTTTATGTCCTGATCAACCAAATGATTCTTTTGATTGCAGATATTCCGGAGATCGGCACGAAGTTGAATGAAAAGTGGATGGATTTACAGCAACAAATCGAAAACAACCTGGGTACGGCTGCTGTTTATGACGGAAAAAACCTGCCCTCCCTGAATTGGCTTCCTTTTGAAAATCTAAATGATACCCTTTTCAGCACCGGAAAATCCCTGACCCTGATCGGTATCATACCTCTTTATGTATTCCTCCTGTTGTACTACAAGGATTTTTTTGTTGAATTTCTACTGAAAGCCTCCTCCAGGCGAAATGAAGCTATCCTTGCATGGGTATCCGATTCCGGAAAAGTCATCCATGCCTACCTGATCGGCATGGTAAAAGTCACCCTGCTGGTCGCCTTCCTGGCAGGTATTTATTTCCAGATCATTGGAATTAAATATTACCTGCTTTTTGCTTTATTTATTGCCATCATGAACCTTATACCCTACATAGGTGTAATCGTCAGTTCCATATTGGTAATCTTCTATGTTTTCCTTACCTCTGATTCACTCCTGCTACCTATTGTCACCTTAGTGATTCTTTGGGGCATACAATTGCTGGAAAATAACCTGATAACTCCCTTGATTGTCGGTTCAAAAGTCAAGGTAAATGTATTGGCAGTCGTATTGGCTATTCTAATAGGAGGAGGCATATGGGGTATTTCAGGGATGATTCTTTTTATTCCTTTGGTAGGCATACTGAAAATTACTTTTGACCGCATACCAGCCTTGCAACCTTACGGATACTTGCTTGGTGATAAATTCCCTGTAATAGAAAAAAACGAGAACTTTATCCGCCTGCTATATAAAAAATGGTCAGGAAAATAAAATGTGCGCACGAAAGGATTCGAACCTTCACACCCGAAGGCGCTGCCACCTGAAGACAGTGCGTCTACCAATTTCGCCACGTGCGCATTTGAATGCAAAAATGAAAAATAAAATCTTTCCCAGCAAAGAAAATCACATTTATTAGCTTTTTGCAACGGTTATTATTTTTATGCGAGTAATCTTTGTCAAGCAACACTTTCATTCACAAGTCATTGAAGAAAATGGTAAGCATCCAATTATTTTGCTGATGGGTATTCCTTTAAAAAAAGTAAACATCTGTATACATGCTTTCAGAAATACCCCTTCCCTGATCCATTCAGCCGTTTTACCAGGGGATATTACCGGATTTACCTGGTATTTCCTACGGCACGACCCTTACCTCTCGAATGGCAAGTTGTCAAAAAATAATTTTTCAACCTTAAAAACGGTACCATGCCGGCTATCTCTGGGAAAACTGATCCGGTCAGAAATGTCGGTCCAGTTTTGGAGATCGGAAGACATAACCGCACCCATTTTTTTTTCTATGTATTTATCAAAATATACCACCCAGTAGTCTCCTACTTTAGAAACGGTAGGTCCCTCTGCCCAATAATTGCCTGTGATGGGTGACCCTGCAGCAGCATACGGACCCTCCGGTTTTTGAGCCCTGGCAATTCTTATATTTTTACGTGGTGGTTCCCTGGTCTCATCTTTTACAAAAAGCAGGTATTCATCTCCAATTTTTTGAATGGTCCCATCAATTACATTAAAACCCGGCTCGTAGAATAATTTGGTATCCGAAAACTCCTTAAAATCTTTGGTGGTGACATAATATTGGCGGTGGTTATATCCATCTTCTTCCTGAGACTGGGTTTCCGGATAAAGCCCCCTGATGGTCGAAGACCAATAAATGATGAACCTATCTTCCTCCTTATCATAAAACACTTCAGGTGCCCAGGTATTTCGGGCAGCAGGCTCATGTTCCATCACAGGCAGGTATTCCTGCTCGGACCAATTCACCAGGTCATCAGAGTAGGCATATCCCAAACCCTTCTCATTCCAACTTACCGTCCAAACCATATGAAAACGACCATTTTTGTCCCGAATGATACAGGGGTCGCGCATGAGTTTATCACTTCCAGCAGTAGGTGTTAGCACCGACACCCCCTGCTCTAATTGCTTGAATTGGTAGCCGTCTAAGGAGTAAGCCAGGTGAAGCCCATCCTCCCCATTTCCAGTGAAATAGGAAAAAAGATATACCTCCTCCTTTGCCTGGTACGCAGTGGAAGAGCAGCCCAAAAAAGCCACCAAAGGCCCCAGCATCAACAGCCATTTTAAGACGCTTCGTTCATCTACCATTATATATTGTTGAATTAATTGTGGGAAAGCAAGGATCAAATATAACAAATAATCAACCCCCATTGGGCAAATACAACCAAATTCATACCCCATACCTGCAATCTCCACTCACAGGTTAAAACTTTTTGTCAATCAGGTAATTTTTCCTTTTATAAAATTTCCACCTCCAAAAGTAGCCTAAAACAACCTTAAATACGGATAACCAGCATAGTACAGGATAGAATATTCTAAAAAAAATATGTATTTGATGTTTAATTTTATTATAAATAGCCAATTTATAGTAAAATTTATTTAATTAATTAATTAATCAATAAACCTCAGCACTATGGAAAAAGTTTTCCTCAAAAAAATCAAATACAGTATGGCTGTATTTGTCCTGTCCCTGCTCTTAATCAGCGGACAAACGATGGCCCAGGGAGACAGAACGGTCTCTGGAGTAGTCAAATCACAAGAAGATCAGGAATTGATACCCGGGGTATCTGTATTGGTCAAAGGCACCACCAGGGGCACAGTTACCGATATTGACGGTGAGTTTAACATTGAAGTATCTACTGGAGAAGTTTTGGTTGCCAGTTTTATAGGCTATGAATCAAAGGAAGTTACCATCCAGGAAGGCATGAACAATGTGGACATCTTGCTCAACTCCTCCTTCTCTGATCTAACCGAGGTAGTGGTGGTAGGATATGGTACCCAGAAAAAGTCAGACCTTACCGGATCTGTAGGATCTGTCAGTAGTGAAGCCCTGCAGGAAAGGCCTTCTGCTTCATTGAATCAGGCCCTTTCGGGAAGGATTCAGGGAGTAAATGTGTCCGTCAACTCAGGTCGACCCGGAGGAAGGGCCAATATCAGAATCAGGGGAAACACTTCGGTAAGTATCGCCAATGATCCGCTATATGTCATCGATGGAGTGATCATCCATGCAGCAGGTCTGGCCAATGGAAGCACTCCCATAGACTACATCAACCCCAACGACATTGCCTCAGTGGAGGTATTAAAAGATGCCTCCGCCACAGCTATTTATGGTGCCAGGGGAGCAAATGGAGTAATTTTGGTTACCACAAAAAGAGGTAACAGCTCGGGAGGAATGATTACCTTTGATACCGATGTCAGTGTAGGTGTCCTGCCCAAAAAGATCCCACTCTTGAATTCAGAAGAGTTTTTGATGGTAGAAGATATTGCCTACCAAAATGCTCAAAAATACGATCCAAATGGATGGGAAAACGGTATTTACCGTGACCCTCAATTAAAAAGAACCAACCCGCTGTTATTTGATGCCAATGGGAATCCCCTGCATGATACGGATTGGCAGGACGAGTCATTCCGTCAGGCAGTCACCCAAAATTATCAATTGGGTTTAACCGGGGGAAATGAAAAGGATACCTATGGCATTTATGTAAACCACAGAAATGAAGAAGGTTTGATGAGGGGCTCCTACCTGAAAAGATATGCGGGAAGATTTGTTTTCGACAGCCAGATCAAGGATTGGCTCAAAGTAGGAGGCACCTTAAGTTACACAGACCAAAAGGAAAGCCAGGTGGACCCGCTGGGTGCAGGAGGTATCATTGCCATGAGGCAGGTACTGGAAGCCCTTCCTATCATTCCGGTGAAATACGATGACGGCAGCTGGGCAGGCAACGAAGATTATCCAGGTATGGAAGGTGGCAACAACCCCCTTCATGTGGTCGAAGACCGGGTCTACATGGTCAATACCCAAACCATGCTAGGGAATTTATACGCCAACTTCAGCCTGGCTGAAGGCCTTGAGTTGCGCTCCGTCCTGGCCACCAATGTCATCAACCAGCGAGTGGATTATTATGGCGGTCGGATGTTAAATTATATTGCCCGAAATCAGGGTGGAGATGCCTCCGTCATGAACGACCGGCTAAACTCCTGGCAGTTTGAAAATTATTTGACCTACAATAAAAACATAGACGAAAACCAATCCATCAATGCCCTTCTGGGATTGTCCTGGCAGCATGTGGACAGGTTTAATAGTACTGCAAGGTCCCAGAATTTTCAGGATGATTATTTCAAATTCAACAACCTGGGTGCAGGTTCCAATGTATTTCAGACACTTTCAGGCACATCTGCTTATGGTTTGAATTCTTATTTCGGAAGATTCAATTATAACCTGAAGGAAAAATACCTGTTGACATTTACCGGTAGAATTGACGGTTCCTCCAAATTTGGGGAAGCCAACAGATATGCTGTCTTCCCTTCAGCTGCCTTGGCATGGAGGGTTTCCGAGGAGGACTTTCTAAAGGACAGCCGTACCCTATCCAATTTGAAATTGAGGGCCAGTTATGGTGTTACAGGAAATTCTGAAATAGCTGCTTATCAGGCATTGGCCGGCATGGGAAATTATACCGTGATATTCAACAACTCAAGATCCATAGGATTGGGTATCAACAGGCTGGCCAATCCTGACCTGAGATGGGAAAAAACCTATCAAACGGATGTAGGGTTAGAATTGGGTCTTTTCAATAACCGGTTGACATTTGAATTGGATCTATACAGAAAACTGACAGAAGACATGTTGCTCAATGCTCCCGTACCTTCCAGTAGCGGCTACACTCAGGTGACCCGAAACATAGGAAGCATGGAAAACAAGGGGGTTGAGTTTGCTTTGAATTCAGTAAACATGGTCAATAAGGACTTCAAATGGGATACCCACTTCAACATATCCATCAACCGAAACAAGGTACTGGAACTGACTGGCGGAGCAGATATTTTTTCCGGATCCACCATTATCAGGGAAGGGGAGCCGGTAAGTTCTTTCTTTGGGTTTGTCCACCAGGGTACCTGGGATACGGATGAGGCCGACCAGGCCGCCCAATACCTCAAACTACCCGGAGACATCAAATATGAGGACGTAAACGGTGATGGCGCTATCAATGACAACGACCGGGTCATCATTGGTCAGGGAATTCCCAAAGGATTTGGAACTTTGATGAATACTTTTCAATACAAAAACTTTGAGCTGATGGTGGACCTGCAATTCATGTATGGCAACAATGTATTGTGGAGAAGCAAGCATTCTGCAGAAGACCGACAGGGTATTGCCAATAGCTTCCGCACCGTGCTAAATGCCTGGACGCCGGACAACCAAAATACCAATATTGCAGAACTGCGGCCACTGACCGCTGGCTACAATACATTTAATGATTCAGACAGGGCCCAGGAAGGTTCCTTTTTGAGAGGCCGAAACCTGTTATTTGCTTATACCTTTGAGCCGGACCTGATCCAAAGGATCAAGCTTAACCGACTGAGGGCATTTGTTTCAGTACAGAACTTCTTCCTGAACACCAAATTCCAGGGATACGATCCTGAAGTTTCCACTTCCGGTTCTCCATTTGATCAGGGAGTAGATTTATATGCTTACCCCAAACCCAGGGTATTTATGCTAGGAGTAAACATTGCCCTATAATCAGTAAATCTTGAAAAAAATGAACAACATGAAGAAACATATCATAAAATTTAGCCGTGTGTTGGTCATCGGATTACTGATGACCTCTGCCTGGGGATGTAACGAGTTCCTGGAAGAAACTGATAAATCCAACTTTACCCTGGAAAACTATTTCACCAAACCTGAACACGCCAGCAGTGTGGTGAATTCAATTTACCAAAGTCTGCAACCAGTCATGTCTAGTGGCTTTGGTGGAGGCCCCTGGATGATGTTGGAGTTTGCCACCGGCCTGGCCAATACCGAATTGGGACAGGCACAGAACAGTCTTTTTGTCAGAAGCCTGATCAATAATTCAGATAATGGATATGGACAGACCTACTGGACCAGTTCCTATCGGGGTATTGCCAATGCCAACCTGGCCATTGAAAAAATACCTGAAATAGAGATGGACAACGATGAGCAAAGCCGCCTTTTGGGGGAAGCCCGCTTTTTCAGGGCCTATTATTACTTCAATCTGATAAGAATATTTGGAAATATTCCGTTGATCACCGCTTCTATAGATTTGACAAGCCCGGAATTGTATCCGGAGCCTGCTAGTTTAGAAGCGGTTTACAATCAGATTGTAGCAGACCTGGAAGTTGCGGAAAATTCCGGGCTTCCATGGAGAGATGCCAGCGGCAGGGTTTCCATGGGTGCCGTTAAATCACTCATGTCTTCTGTCTACCTGACCATGGCAGGCTATCCCCTGCAGGGAGGCAGCCAGTATTACCAGCTTGCAGCCGAAAAGGCAAATGATGTCATCCAGTCAGGCGTTTTTGATTTATTTGATTCCTACGACAAACTCCATTCTGTGGAAGACAAGAACCTGGGAGAACACATTTTCATGGCCCAGTATGCCGCCTTTACCGTTCCTTCCTCCTGGCAGGTCTCCATCATTCCCTACAACAGGGGAATCTCTGCCTATAGTGCAGAGACCGGCGGAATATTCGCTAACGAGGAGTTTGTGGAGTCTTTTGAAACAGGAGACAAAAGGGCAGAAGAAAAGGAGTTTTTCTACACAGAATACAGTTTGGAATCTGATAGAAACACCATCATGGAATTGGGAGACTATTACATTTGGAAACACTTTGACGAAGAGGCCCAACTCAGAACTACCAGCAGTGGGATGAACTGGCCCATTTATCGGTATGCAGAAATACTTCTCATTTATGCAGAGGCGATGAATGAAGTCAACGGCCCGACAGAGGAAGCCTATGAGGCAGTAAATCTGATCCGGAGAAGGGCCAACCTACCCGACCTGGAAAACCTAGATCAGCAGGAATTCAGAGAAGCCGTATGGAGAGAAAAATGGGTTGAACTGTGCTTTGAAAACAAAACATGGTATGACATGGTGCGGTTAAGAAAGGCATTCAATGTCAATACCCTGGAGTTTGAAGATTATGTTGGCCATGAATTTTCTTATGGTCCGACACTAAAAGAGCGGGAGCTGCTTTTCCCCATTCCTACTGCAGAAATCAGAAACAATGATAAATTAACTCAGAATTCTGGTTACTGATAGGAAGCCAATTCCAAAACCAGGCAATAAGGGGCTGACCGGGATAAATGATCCCGGTTTGCCCCTTTTATCCTTTTTTTGTATCATCGGTACCCATTCCTTAAGGATAGTTCAAAACAATTTGCTTAAATTAAATCCGTATTAACGCACGCACCTTATGAAAACACCTTATCTAAGTTCCAAATGCAGACATTTACCCACCCTGCTGTTTATTTTCATTTTTTCCTTGTCCCATACATTATGTATGGCCCAGGAGGAAAAATTAATGCTGCATTTTGAAGGGGAAAATGGCCCTGGCAAAGGAAAAAAAATAGTGCTGATCAGTGGAGATGATGAGTACAGGTCCGAGGAGGGCCTACCCATGCTAGCCAAAATTTTATCCACCCATCATGGATTTTCTACCACCGTACTTTTTCCCATTAATCCGGAAAACAACCAGGTAATTCCCAACCACAATAGCAATATTCCAGGTATGGAAGCACTTGAAGATGCCGATCTGGCCATCATTCTACTTCGATTCAGGGAACTACCGGATGCGCAAATGAAGTATTTTGACGCTTTCCTCAGGGCGGGAAAGCCATTGATAGCCCTGCGTACCTCTACTCATGCATTCAATTACAGCAAGGAAAGCATAAGCGCTTATGCCAAATACCATTGGCAAAGTAAGGTACCTGGCTGGGAAAAAGGATTTGGAGGGAAAATACTGGGAGAGACCTGGGTGGCACACCATGGACACCATGCCAAAGAAGGCACCCGGGGCATGATGGACGGACTACAGGTAGCCAACAAAAACCCTATTTTGAATGGTGTCACTGACATTTGGGCTGCTTCTGATGTATACACCGTTACCCAGCTCGGAGAAGATGCCACCGTATTGATTCATGGTGCCTCCACCTCAGGGATGAATCCGGAAGCGCCGATCAATTGGGAGAAATCCCTGATGCCGGTAGCCTGGACAAAATCCTATACCCTGGAAGGAGGAAAAAAAGGAAGGGTCTTTGCGAGCACAATGGGGGCTTCTGTAGATTTGATGAGCGAGGACTTGCGCCGGTTGATCATCAATGCCAGCTATTGGGGACTGGACATGGAGCCCATGATACCGGAAAAGGCAGTTGTTGACATAGTCGGTAACTATGAGCCTACCATGTTTGGCTTTGATAATTTCCGAGAAGGCATGAAAGTGACAGACTTCGAATAATTACCCGGATTTGACAATCAGTTAAAACCCACAATAAATAAAAAAATGAATAAAATCGGATTTAATGTCCTGGCATGGTCTGCCGTAGTTTCGGACGATTTGAAACCCATAATTGAACGTTTGAAAACCATAGGATATGACGGGGTAGAGTTTTTTGTAGGTTCTCCTGAGGAGAAAGCTTACAAGCAGATTGGAGAATTTACCGCCAAAACCGGACTGGAAACTACTACTGTTTTTGTTTTGGGGCCTGATGAAAACCCGATTGACCCAGATCCCAAAATCAGGGCAAAGGCTTTGGATAAAATCAAGTGGACCATTGACCGCTCCCATGATTTGGGGGCCAAAGTAATCTGTGGACCTTTCCACTCGGCCTTTTCCACTTTTGCCCAAAGATCCCCGACGGAGGATGAGTACAACTGGAGTGCAGAAGTTTTACACCAGGCAGGGGATCATGCCCGGCAAGCCGGTATTACCCTCACGCCCGAAGCACTGAACCGATTCGAGTGCTACCTCTGCAATACCATGGATCAACTTATACACCTGGTCAAAAAAGTATCTCACCCAAATGTCCGGGCGATGTTTGATACCCACCATGCCAATATTGAAGAAAAAAAGCTGGGAGATGCCCTGAGAAAAGTAGCCCCTTACCTGGGCCATGTGCATATCAGCGAAAATGACAGGGGTACACCTGGCTCCGGCCACGTCCCCTGGGATGACAGTTTTTCCGCTCTGGCTGAAATTGGATTTGAGGGATGGCTGACCATAGAGGGGTTCACCCGAAATGATCCCGATTTTGCCAATTCCATTGGGGTTTGGAGGGAATTTTCCCAACCCTGGGAAATGGCTGAAAATGGCTACAAATTCATAAAAGAAATGGGAGCAGAGCACGGATTATAACCCATTCTTTTTCAACTTCACAATCATTACAAAAAACAAACAATATTCCATGACTAATTTACCCTTTCGCTTTGGTGCAGAAGTTTACACCTGGTTCATGAGCAACAATGGAGAAACCTATAAAGGCCAACTGGGCCACATGATAGAGGTGATCTCAAAAGCAGGATTCAAAGGCATACAACCCATCTTTACCTGGATGGGTCCACTCGCAGATGCCGACCTCCTGGAGAAAAAACTTAAAGATGAAAACATTGAACTGGCAGCTGTTGCCCTGGCCCTGGACTGGAACGGCAGCAGGGAAACAGAGGAGGAAAAAAAGATTGCCGATGAAGCCATTAAATTATTGAAAAGATTTCCAGGTTCAGTATTGTGCACGGTACAGATCCCTACCGGCAGGCATGACATAGTACAAAGGAGAAAAAACCTCATTGACATTGTCAATACCGTATCTTCCAGGGCAAGCGATGAGGGTGTGATAAGTAGCTTTCACCCCAATTCACCACATAGTTCTATCACCAGGACGGCTGAAGATTACCAGGTAATCCTGGAAGGACTGGATCCTAAAGTAACCGGATGGTGTCCGGATGTAGGACATATCATCAATGGAGGAATGGACCCGCTGGAAAAAATGAAAGCCTACCGCTCTTTAATCAATCACGTTCATTACAAGGATTGGGACGGAAATCCGGAATTTACGCTTATGGGTAACGGTAAAGTAGATTTCAACAGCATCACGCAATGGCTGAAAGACGAGAAGTTTAATGGCTGGATCATTTGCGAAGATGAAGGCCAGGAAGCCCTGGAGGATCCGGATTTTGTCACCCTCCATGATGGCAAATGGGTATACGAATCACTCATCCCAAAACTTAAATAAGCCATGCCAACCATACAAAACAATGGAATAAATATTTATTTTGAAGAAAAAGGTGAGGGAGAACCCTTATTACTCATCATGGGCATTACCGCTCCAGGATCAGTGTGGGAAAAACATGTAGCCCACTGGCAAAAATCCTTCCGGTGTATACTGGTAGATAACAGGGGAGTGGGCTTATCAGACAAACCCCCAGGTCCTTATAGTTCTGCCCAAATGGCAGATGATTGTGCCGGTTTACTCAAGCATTTAGGCATCAAACAGGCCAGGGTGGCAGGTGTCTCCATGGGTAGTATCATTGCACAACAACTGGCCATTCGTCATCCTGAAATGGTGAGGTCCATGGTGCTTATGTGTCCATGGGCCAGGTGTGACCATACCGCAAAGGATATTTTCAGACATATGGTGGATTGTAAAGCCAGATTGAGACCTGAAGAATTTTCCGTTTATATTCAACTACTGATCTTTTCCAAGAGCTCCTTTGACGATCAGGAAACCTATAGCGGTATGTTGGAAGACAGGAAAAATGCAGCTGATGATCCCAACCCTCAACCCTTGATTGGCCTTGAAGGTCAGGCTGAGGCTTGCATTCACCATGATGTTTTAAATCAACTTCCCACTATACAGCATCCTGTACTAGTAACTGGTGGAGAAAAAGATGCATTTACTCCCCTTTGGATGACCAAAGAGGTGGCTGCAGCCATTCCCAATGCCCAGCTGCATACCTACCCCAACAGTGGTCATGCTTTTCATTGGGAAAACCTGGAGGATTTTAACCAAAGGGTCCATCAGTGGTTGATGGAAAACTAATATCAGGAGCTTTAAAATAAAACCAGCTCCGAATTGATCATTTCCCCCTATCCTAAAAACAGGACAGTGCAGGACACTTTTCTTTCTCAATGCCCTAACTTTAAGGTATGAATGTATCTTTTATAGTATTAGTGTTATTGAGCCCGCTCAGCAGGGAGCCCCAACCTGTTGTATTCGAAAAGCAGTTGATTGCTATGGAAAGTGCCGAGTCGGTGGGGGTTTTGGATGTAAATGGAGATGGTACCCCAGATCTTGTATCCGGCAGCTACTGGTACCAGGGACCTGAATTTACCAAAAGATACCTTATCGGGCAAGTCAAAAGAGTGAGTGAATATTTTGATGACTTTTCTACCATTCCACTGGATGTGAATGGAGATGGTAACATGGATTATGTGACGGGAGGATGGTTTGGTAAAACCCTTTTTTGGGTAGAAAACCCGGGAAATAATGGAGAATGGCAGCCCCACGAAATAGCCAATACCGGTAATGTAGAAACTACCAGGGCCTGGGATGTGAATGGAGATGGACACCTGGATATTGTTCCCAACACCCCTAACCAAGCCCTGGCCTACTATAGTTTAAAAAGGGATGATAATGGTAAAGGGACCGGGGCATTTGAAAAATTCCCTGTGACTGAAAAACATGGACATGGGCTGGGTTTCGGCGACATCAATGGTGATGGCAGGGGAGATTTCATCATTCCTGAAGGCTGGTTGGAAGCCCCTGAAGACCTGGAAAATGGCAGCTGGAAGCTTCATGAAGCTTTTCAACTGGAAGGGGCCAGTGTACCCATCCTGGTAGTAGATGTAAACAAAGATGGATTGAATGACTTGATTGTAGGCCAGGGGCATGACTATGGCCTGCATTGGTACGAGCAAAAACGACAAGGGGATAACATTTCTTTTACCCAACACCCCATTGACCCCTATCAGTCCCAGTACCATACCATGGAATGGGCAGATATAGACAATGATGGAGAAATGGAATTGATTACCGGCAAAAGGTATAGGGCCCATAATGGGAATGATCCCGGAGCAAATGACCACCTTGGATTGTATTATTTCAAATGGAATGGGGAATCATTTACCAAGAACATCATCAGCTACGGTCCTTTTGGAGAAGGCAAAGGGGCGGGCTTGTTTTTTTCCGTTGAAGATCTAAACGCAGACGGGATGCTGGATATCGTGGTGGCTGGAAAAGACGGCCTGGTGGTCTTTCACAATAAAGGAAGCAAATGAAAACCTTCAGGTAATCATGGCTAGGTTTTTCCTACAGGCTTTTACATACTTTGATCTAGCTTTTGTCAGCAGCAAAGGTAACCAAAATTTAACTTTAAGCTTACCTGGTAAATAACCGCAAGGCTTAACTTGAGCCATCAAAAAATAGCGCAAACATGAAAAAAATAATCATTATTTGCTGGGCCCTATGTGCCAGCATCAGTCTACATGCCCAAAACGAAGTGAAAGGGTATGTTTTTGAAGACCTCAATGAAAACGGAAAAAAAGAACGAAGGGAAAAAGGACTGCCTGAAGTTGCTGTCAGCAATGGTGTGGATGTCGTTTTAACAGATGAAAAAGGAGCATATTCCCTACCCATTGGTGAGGATAATATCATTTTTGTCATCAAGCCGGGAGGGTATGCAGTGCCAGTTGGAGATGATAATTTGCCTCATTATTACTACAATCACAAACCGAAGGGCTCCCCCCAACTCCAATACAAAGGGGTCGACCCAACCGGTCCCCTACCCAAATCGGTAGATTTTGCCTTATATCCCAAAGAAGAAGCGGAAGCATTCACAGCCATGATCTTTGGTGACCCTCAACCCTATACGGAAAAAGAGTTGGAATTATTTGCCAAAGGAGTGGTAGAAAAAGCAAAAAATGAAGAAAACATCAGCTTTGGTATCTCCCTGGGTGACCTGGCAGGTGATGACCTTGATCTACATCCCAAGTATGTAACTGTCATGCAGCAAACTTCCTGGCCCTGGTACAATGTACTGGGCAACCATGACATGAATTACGATGCCAAAACAGATGCCCATTCGGATGAATCATTTGAAAGGACTTTTGGTCCTTCCGCTTATGCTTTTAATTATGGGGAAGCACATTTCATCGTCCTGGAAGATATCCTCTACCCTGATCCCAGGGATGGTCAGGGCTACTGGGGAGGTTTCAGAGAGGACCAACTGGATTTCGTAGAAAATAATTTAAAGTACGTGGATAAGGACAGACTGGTCGTATTGTCTTTCCATATTCCCCTTTGGCATGAAAATGAAAATTCCTTCCGGGACAGTGACAGAAAGCGACTGTTTGACCTGCTAAAGGACTACCCAAACAGACTGGCCATTTCGGCCCACACCCATTTGCAAAGACACAATTTCTATACGGCCGAAGATGGATGGGAGGGAGCATCCCGCTTCCATGAATACAATGCC
Source organism: Cyclobacterium sp. SYSU L10401 (assembly GCF_010993705.1). Taxonomy (GTDB): domain Bacteria; phylum Bacteroidota; class Bacteroidia; order Cytophagales; family Cyclobacteriaceae; genus Cyclobacterium. Next base: position 165,743 of record NZ_WOFO01000007.1, read on the forward strand.
GGAACCACCTCAGGAGACTGGTACTCGGGACAGCTAAATGAAGAAGGCATACCCATATCCACCATGAGAGACGGTACCCCCAAAGGATATGCCCTCTTGCGGGTTGAAGGCAATCAATACAAGATAGATTACCAGGTTATTGGTAAACCCCTGGATCACCAAATCAAAATCTTTAATCCCAAAGTCGTAGCCAATAACAGGGGGAGTTCTTCCGGAATATTTGCCAATTTTTACATGGGAGACAAAGAAGATCTTGTGGAATATAAAATCGATAACGGCGAATGGAAACCCATGAACTGGACCGCTGCACCTGACCCCTCTTTCCTGGCAGATGTCATGGAGTGGGATTTCATGGAGAAATTGTCTCCGGGAAGAAGACCCTCAAACCCCGTAAATTCAACGCACCTCTGGAGAGGAAGTATCCCCACCAATCTGCCAATAGGTAAGCATAGGATAACCGTCCGTGCCAAAGATATGTTTGGCCGTACTTTTACCGAGACCAGCGAATATACCATTGCTGAACCCGTCCCCTATTGAAACCACCCACCTGGAAAAGCGGCTACTCCCCTTGTTGGGGTAGCCGCTTTTTTTTCGGATTGAATAATTGCCTGAAACCTACCTTGGATCCCGGTAAGTCGGCCTCTGGATGCCATGTCATTTGATGCCATACCCGGCCAACTCTTCGTCAATCAGTTGGTTCCATCGTTCCTGAGCCCTTGCATTCAATCCATGGGCGGTCTCCCGATCGTACTGTTCCTGCATTTTGTTCATTTCCCGGTAGGCCTCCAGGTAATGAAAGGATACTTTTCTATCATAATTATGAGGCTGAAGATCCATGTTCGACACCTTTTCCTTTAACCGTTCCATGATAATCCTGGCGATATCAAAATGTCTTTGTTCGTGGTTGAGACCGTAACTGTTGTTGGTGCCCTTTACCCAGGAGGAACTTTTCAACATATAGGTCTTGAAAACCAGGTCAACAATTACCTCCCCTTCTTCAATCCAACTGTTGCCTTCATACGAAATACTTGCAAAAATAGAAGCCGCATAATTGTTGAACCTTGGCCTGCCGGTAAAGTCCTCCCAGGTAAGCGGTCTTTTGGGGTTATAGAAAACAGTGTCATCCTGGTTATCCTCCCGGTAATCCCTGATCTTAATGGTTACATCACTGGCCAGCTTGATGTCCTCAGTCGCCTCCCTTTCCATCCAATCATTGAAATAATTCAACGAATTGTTGATTGATTTTCGCAAAACAGGCTCAATTACAGAAAACTGCCTCACCCCTCTTTTGTAGCTGACCCCACCCTGAAAATCCAGTAAATGAACCAATTCATCTTCCCTTTCCAGTTCAAATGAAAAGTCCAGGTATACTTCACCCTCCACCAAACCACTTTTGGAATCCGTCAATACCTCAATTATTTTCATGTCCCTGATTCGGATCACGACGGGCCTGAGGCTCTGGTCTCTGGGCAAAGCTCCGAAGACATACTTCTCAACTGCCGAAATTGCGCCTCCTTCCAGGTCCACTGTTTCCAATTGGCTTCCGCTACTGATGTTTCGCACTAAAAATGCCACCGGAGATCGGTCTGTTCTATCGTCAATTACCCCCTTGATATGGAATTCCTTTGGTACAAATAGCTGGGAAAATACCCGGAGGGAAATCGGGTCAATACTTTGCGGCAAAGGGGAAGCAAAGACCGGATTCAAAACCAAAAGGAAGCAAGCGACAAGCATGAAAAAAGGATTCCTTTTCCTGTGAAATTGTTGCACTATTAAATCCCTGGTTTCCATAGTAAACTGATCCTCATTTGCCATAACGGCATTTTTGATCAACTGGTTCTGAACAAGGTCAGGGCATTTTTATGCCAGTAGCCTGTGCTACAACTTTCAGGTCCCTGACTACCTCCATTTGAAGCGGGATTCCATACCTCATTCTCTCCTGGTAGGCCCGCCACTCCGGATCTCCGGGGATGAGTACTTCTGACTCTCCCGGAAGTGGAACGGCCGCCCTAAGGGTGCGGATCCACGCATCCATCTGTTCTTTAAACTCCTGCAGCTCCCTGAATCCATCTACATCCCAGGCAGAAAAAAAATGTCCAATACCTTTTCCCACTTGTTTATCCGACCTGCAGTGTCGATGGCAAAAGGAATGGCAAAGGGACCCCAATTGGCCCCACTTAAAACGGCGCTTAAAATATCAACCATACCGGCCAGGCAATAGCCCTTATGCCCTGAACCATCCTTGTTGCTTCCCAAAGGCAATAAAGCTCCCCCATTCATCATCCTTTCAGGGTCTTCGGTGCCTTGGCCATTTTCATCCAGACACCAGCCTAAGGGTACTTTTTTACCAGCTCGTTTGGCAATTTCCACCTTTCCATAGGCCACCGTACTGCTGGCAAAGTCCATCAGTACCACCGGTTCGCTACCGGTTGGAAATGCCATGGCCACCGGATTGGTACCGAGCATTTTCTCCTTTCCATTAAAGGCAGCCACCCCCTTACTGGTATTGGTCATCGACATGCCTATAAAATCGTGTTTTACCGCCATCAGGGGATAATACCCTGCGGCTCCAAAATGATTGGTATGACAAACAGCTACGGATCCGGAACCATAATCCCGGGCTTTTTCAATGGCTATCTGCATGCATTTTGGCCCGATAACCAGGCCTAAGCCATTGTCTCCATCTACCGTTACCACCGCATGTTTTTCCCGTATCCGCTTCAGTTTGGGCCTGGGATTGATTTTCCCTGCCTGCAGCAATCCCACGTATGTTTTTAGCCTGGCGACTCCATGCGAATCGATCCCATGTTCATCACTATAGGCCAACACATCAGTAGCCAGCAGGGCATCTTCCTCAGGAATATCAAAATACATGAATACCCCGACCATAAACTCTCTTAAGGCTTGTGCTTCAAATAATACGCTTTTGTCCCCCATTGACGATCCCATAAAACAAAACATCCAGCAAACCCTTTAAAAGTAAGCTGGATGCGGTGAAAATAAATTACAAACTACTGCAACCCGGCTTATCAGGGTAGTGGCTTGATCATGATATCCTTGTAATAAATGACGCTTTTCGGGTCATGTGCCTGTATGGCGATGGTCCCGCTACTCAACTTTTTGGGGCTATCTCCAATCGCTTCCCTATCCTGAGACTCGGTAAACTCATTGACCACTTCACCATTCACCTTAATGGTTACATTTTCTCCATTAACAATGATGTGTTTGGTGTACCACTCTTCGTCTGAAACGAAGGTATCCCTCACGTCTTTAAAACTGTATACACTACCGGTTTTTCTCCAGTCCCCATGACTTTGGTTCACCTGGATTTCATATCCTTTTTCCGGCCAGCCGTCTTCCTGGAATTCAGTATGGATAAAGACACCCGAATTGGCACTGGGCATGGTTTTGATTTGCATTTTCAGTTCAAAGTTCTTGAAATCATGATTCTGCACCTTACCTGTATAAAACATATGGGCTCTGGGGCCATCAATTTTAATGACACCATCGGCAATGGTAAAAGAGTCCGGATTCTCACTAATGGTCCAGCCTTTGAAGGATTTACCATTGAATAACTTGATCCAACCGTCTTTATCTGCTTTCTGAGCAGAAACCGAGAAAGATACAAAGGCACATAAAGCTACTATTATGATTTTTTTCATCAAATTATTTTTGGTTAATTATTGCTTGGCTGAAATTAATACAATTAAAGGGATAATTCAAAAAAGAAAATAGAATCCATTTTCGGATTTTATTTTACTCAAAAAAACCCAAATATTATGGCTATTTAATTGTAAATATAAAAATTATTTCTGCTTTGCCCGGTAATTTTAAGGCAGTTTAAAATTTAAATCTTCTTCCTGCCCATATCTCTGGATTCAAATCGCACAAATAAAAAATAATAGATTTTTGATTTAAGAATTGTCACTGTATTTTAGGGAAATTTTTAACAGAATTGTTATGAGCCAGGAAGAAAAAACCAGTTATTCCAAGGAGGAACTTCAGGAATTTGAAGTGCTAATCAATGAAAAACTTGCCGTAGCCAAAGAGGAGCTTTTGCAACTTAAAAGGTCACTTAGCAAACAAAATGACAGTGGGACAGACAACACCGCATCTACTTCCAAAATTCTGGAAGATGGAGCCGATACCCTGGAGCGGGAAAACCTAAGCCAACTGGCTGCACGGCAACAAAAGTTTATCATCAACCTTGAAAATGCGTTGAGAAGAATCAAGAACGGCACCTATGGCGTCTGTGTGGATACAGGCAAGCTGATCAGTAAAGAAAGACTACGTGCGGTGCCTCATACCATGCACAGCATCGAAGCCAAAATGGCCAAAAAATAAACTTGGATTTTTTACACCGACATATTGAAGCTTTGGTATTTTGCTCCACTGAGCCCCTGGGTCTGGCGGAGATACAAAAATGCCTGAATGAAATGTTTGAATCTGAGGTGCCGCTGGAGCATCTGGAAAAGGCAGTCGCTGAGTTGCAACAGAAATTCCAGGCAGATGAACATGCCTTCAGCCTGGAAGAAATAGCCGGAGGTTACCAGTTTTTAACCAAACCCGCCTACCAAAGCAGCATTTCCATCCTCCAAAAGCACCAATCACAGAAAAGATTATCTACAGCACAGCTTGAAACCTTGTCTATCATTGCCTACAAACAACCGGTAACAAAATCTGAAATTGAACAAATCAGGGGGGTGAATTGCGACTATTCGGTGCAGAAACTGTTGGAAAAATCCCTGGTTGCCATCAAAGGTAAATCTGAGGGGATCGGCAGGCCCATGCTGTATGGGACGAGTCCCAAATTCATGGAATACTTTGGCATCAATGATTTGAGTGAATTACCTCAACCCAAAGATTTTAAAACAGAAGAAAATGAGATCGGCAATCAAAATGATTGAATTTAAACCGATTTTTGCAATTATCCCGGATAAATAGACTAATTTTGCAGCCGCATTGAACGAAGGCAATTCCTTCATTTCAAGGTTTTTACCTACAATTTGAAAATACAGCAGAGATGCTGCAAACTTATGAGAAAATTCAACAAAAAAGAGGGTGATTTCTCCAGAAAATCATCCCGTACCTCCACCGGTAGCAAAGGCCGTTTATTGAAAGACAAAACCAAAGAAGTAGAAAGGCATACCCCCGCTGAAAAAAGCGAATACAAAGGCAGGGGAAAAAATGAGAAGCCTACCTATGGTAGCTTTCAAGAAAGAGACCCTAAAAAGAAGCCTTTTAAGAAGCCCTTCTCGCCTATTTCCAAAGCAAGAAAAAACAAAAGCAAATCCGAAACCCAGCCGGAGTACGATCTAAAAACCATCCAAAAGCAAGCTCGGCGGGATGCCGATGAAATCCGTCTCAATAAATACATTGCCAATTCAGGGATCTGTTCCAGAAGAGAAGCGGACAGCCTGATTGAAAAGGGAGAAATTACCGTGAATGGTAAGGTGGTTACCGAATTGGGCTTTAAAGTGCTCCGCAAAGACCGCGTATTGTATAAAGGAAAGGCCATCCGACCAGAAAAACCGGTTTATTTGCTTTTAAACAAGCCCAAGGACTTTATCACCACAACTGATGACCCTTTGGAACGAAAGACCGTTATGCACCTGGTAGATGGTGCCTGTGAGGAACGTTTGTTTCCGGTAGGCAGGCTGGACCGGAACACCACCGGTTTATTGTTGTTTACCAATGACGGGGAGTTATCGGCCAAACTTACCCACCCTTCCTATGAGGTGAAAAAAATTTACCAGGTGACCCTGGATAAACCCTTGGCTAAAAACGATCTGGAGGCTATAGTAGCGGGGGTGACCTTAGAGGATGGCTTGACAATGGTGGATGACCTGCAGGTACTTTCCCTGGACAAAACCATTTTAGGACTGGAAATTCATTCCGGAAAAAACCGGATTGTGCGTCGGATTTTTGCTCATTTTGGCTATGAAGTGACCGCACTGGACCGGGTGATGTTTGCCGGATTGAGTAAGAAAGATATCGCTCGGGGCAAATACAGATTCCTGAATGAAAAGGAAGTCATAAACCTTAAGTTTATGAATAAATCCAGAAACAAAAAGCGGCTTAAATAAGCTGCTTTTTGTTTTTAGCAGGGATTTGGTTATCTTATTATCAAATTAATCCCGAACACATGAAAGCCCTTTGGAAAGATAAGATTCTGGCACAGTCCGACGAGACTAAATTTATAGAAAACAACCACTATTTTCCTCATGATTCCTTGAACAGGGAGTTTTTTGAAATATCCAATACCACCTCTGATTGTCCGTGGAAGGGCAGGGCCAGTTATTACCATGTCAGGATCGGTGAAGATACCAACCGAGATGCTGCCTGGTTTTATCCCAACCCTAAGGAAGCTGCAAAAGATATCAAGGACCATGTAGCTTTCTGGAAGGGCATTAAAGTAGAGGAATAGATACCCATGAAAAAATACCATGCCATAGTAATCGGAGCCGGCCAATCGGGGATGCCCCTGGCAAAAAAAATAAGTGCCAAAGGTCTTTCTGTGGCATTGATTGAAAAAAGAGCCCTGGGAGGTACTTGCATCAATGATGGTTGCTCTCCCACCAAAACCATGGCGGCCTCTGCCAGAGTGGCCCATCTGGTAGGCAGGGCAGGAGACTTTGGAATAAATGTCCGGGATTTCAGTGTAGACCAAAAAGCGATCCGGAAAAGGAAAGATTATATCGTAGAGTTGTTTCGTGGTGGGGCAACCAAGGGTTTAAAAAAAGCCGAAAACCTGGACATCATCATGGGTGAGGCAGTATTTCGTACTGAAAAAACAGTTTTGGTCAAAAGACCAGAGCAGGACGACCTGGTCCTGGAAGCTGAAAAATTTTTCATCAATACCGGATCTGCCCCATTTATTCCACCAATTGAGGGCTTAGAGGATTCCCCTTTCCTGGACAGTACCAGTATCATGGAATTGGAGGAAACCCCGGAACACCTGATTGTGCTGGGAGGAGGTTACATCGGCCTGGAGTTTGGGCAGATGTTTAAAAGATTCGGTAGCAAGGTCACCATCCTGGACATGGCCTCCCGGCTGGTGCCCAAAGAAGATGAGGATGTTTGCAAGGAAATTTCCACCATCTTCGCAGAAGAAAAAATTGACAGCCTGGTCAATATTAAAGCAGAAAAAGTAAGCTATCAAAACAAGCAATTCACCCTACATTACAAGGGTGCAAAAGGCCCTGGCAGGGTTAGCGGTTCTCACCTTCTGGTAGCTACTGGCAGAAAACCCAGTAGTGAGCACATCGGTCTTGATTCTCTGGGAGTTAAGCTGAGCAGCAAGGGGCATATTGTCGTTGACGAAAATTTTGAAACCAATGTACCCGGTATCTATGCCCTGGGTGATGTAGCTGGAAGCCCCCCGTTTACCCATATGGCCTATCATGATGCCCATATAGCCTTTAACCGCATTTTTGAGGGAAATAAATCGCTATCGGCAAAAGACCGGTTGGTGCCTTATTGTGTTTTTATTGATCCACAACTTGCGCGGATAGGATGGAATGAGCAACAAGCAAAAGAAAAGGGGATTTCCTATACCACCGGGAAATTCTGGATGAAGCATGCAGGAAGGGCATTGGAAACCGATGAAACCAAGGGCTTTTTTAAGGTGCTGGTAGACCCTGAAAGCAAACAAATATTAGGTGCTACCATTCTCAGCCTGGATGGTGGAGAAATCATGGCCGTCTTACAAATGGCCATGGTAGGGGGAGTCCCCTATGACCAGATCCAACACCTGCCCATCGCCCACCCTACCCTGGCCGAGAGCCTGAACAACCTGATGGGGCAGGTCAAGCGTACCAATAAATAGCGTTTCTACAAGCAAATGAAGTTCTTCTTTATCCTTTCCTTCCTTACAGGAATTGGTTTTATCTCTTTCGCCCAGGGTACCAATCCTCAATACAACGCAGCACTGGCAGACAGCCTTGGTGCAGATGCCTACGGTATGAAAAGTTACGTCCTGGCCATCCTTGAGAGCGGAAACACAGCCCCTGATGATAAAGCCAAGGTCAGCGAGGCTTTTTCAGGCCATATGGCCAACATTCGCCGCCTGGTAGAAGAAGGGAAATTATTGATCGCCGGTCCGCTGGGGGAAAATGAGAACCGGTATAGGGGGATCTTTATCTTTGACGTAACCTCGGTGGAGGAGGCCAGGGAATTGGTTAGCAGCGACCCTGCTATTCAGGCCGGATATTTAGCTGTCAAACTGTACCCCTGGTATGGCTCTGCGGCCCTGCCCATGTACCTGGAAGCGGCCGATAAAATCTGGAAGGAAAATCCCTGAGCATTTTAATTCCTCATTTGCTTTTTTGGGAGTATTGGGTGAAGCAGACCTGGCTCATTTTCACAAGGCAGAGGTTAAATGGCTTAAAATGTCGATATTTTTTAGTAACTTAACTATCTAATTCTTTTTGCCATGAAACTTTCACTACCTACAATCAATATTGCCGGATTGGCAAAAGCCCCTGTTCTTATATTTCTGCTATTTCTAAAGTACAGGCTTTACGTATTGTTGCTGGGAATTTTTATTATACTGTCCGGAGCCTGTAATCAAAACCCCAAATCTGTTCCGGGCCTCGCAAGGATATCCGTGGATCTTTCGGAAGCGCGTACCGGAAAATTATCGGAGTTTTTCGAACCTCATATAGAGTACATCTGGCTGGAGGATGGTTCGGAGGAGGCCCAGCTCAATGCTGGATTGCAAAAAGTCCTTTTTCATGAAGGCAGGATATATACCTTGGATATATTTGGCTGCAAGTGTATTCATATTTTTGATAAATCAGGTAAGTACTTGTCAAAGATCGATGCCTATGGAGAGGGGCCAGGCCAATACCTGGACTTTGATGATCTCGCAGTTGTAGACGAGGAACTGGTCCTCCTCGGAGTATTCCCACGTAAGATCATGTGGTTTAGCCTGGAGGGTGACTATCTCCGGGAGTTAACTTTTCGTGAACAGCTGGGACCGGGTGTATTTTCAGAATTTGACCAGCGATTTTACCTGTATACGGAAACCAGAGATCCGGAAGATTATTTTGTCAAAAGCTTCAATAAATCATTTCAGGACACCATCAAGCATTTCCCCTACCATCCGGAAAAGCTGTATGGACATCATTCTGGAAGAAATTATTTTCAAAAAAGTCAGAAAAACCTCTACTACGGAATGACCTTTCTGGATACCATCTATCAGGTCGAAAAGCGAAATTTTGTTCCAAAACTCGTCTTTGATTTTGGAAAATATGCACAAGACCCTGAAGAACTGAAAAGAATAGACCACCCTGTTGAAAAAATAAACTTTCTCAATAACTCCGCAAAACTATATTTCACAGGCCAATACCTCGTTTCAGAAAAACAGCTTTATACTTATTTGAAATATGAAAAAAAAGTATATAACCTATTCTTTGATCGGGATAAGCAACAAACACTTCTGCTACAGGACAGAATTCTGGACGATATTGACGGAGGATTCGATCCCTTTATGTTCATCTATAGTTTTGGGCCGGGAAAGGTAGGGGTAAAAGTGCCAGGCAGGGATCTCTATGAAGTACTTATGGAGAAAAAAGCCAATATGGGAAAGGCTGAATTCGAAAGCTGGGTAACAAACCAGGGGAAGAATTTCGCAGAAACGGCCATGGCTGCCAGGGATTCCGAAAACCCGGTGTTGATTGTGTACAGATTGAAGTAGCACCGTACAGAACCTACAAATTAGGAATCAACTCATCTGGCTGCATTTACGATATATAAAGGACAGAATATTACAAGACAGACAACTGATGAATCCCTCAGAGACGGATTGATCTTTTTGCGTGATTAGCTAGACAATTGTATGAATCCCATATAAAGGAATATTGATTAACCAGTCATCCTCCCTGTAATTTGATAAAGAGGTGCGAATATTGGTGACCGTTTTATATTTTTCTACAAATACCTTCAAACTTTTTGCTTTCAAATTTTCTTCCGCTTTCACTTCAATTGGAATGATCTGTCCCTTAAGTTGGATGATGAAGTCGAGCTCGGCGGTGGCACTGTCGGCTGACCAATAAGCTGGTTCTAATCCCAACGCCACCAATTGTTGTAAAACAAATTGTTCGGAAATGGCTCCCTTAAACTCCTCAAAAAATTGATTACCTTCCAAAATTGTTTTGGCATCCAAGTCAACCATAGCCCCCAAAAGGCCTATATCTAATAGAAAAAGCTTAAAAGCTCCAAAGTCTTGATACGCCTTCAACGGAATTCCTGCTTTTGAAACCCGATTGACTTGATGAATTAGGCCGCAATCTTTTAACCATGCCAATGCCATCTCGAAATCTTTGGCCCTAGCTCCCTTTTTGACCTGACCGTAGATAAATTTTTTATTCTCTTTGCTGAGTTGAGAAGGAATGGCATTCCAAACCATCCGTATCCTTGGCACAATATCAAATGGGGCATGTTTCGAAAAATCTTGTTGATAGGCCTCCATGATTCTAGTTTGTACAGATCTAACAAGCACTAGGTCTTTTGTATCAATAAAGGTCTGAACAGCCTCAGGCATTCCGCCTATGAAAAAATAGTGTTTGAGCAGATTCTTTAGCTTTTGTGCAAAAGGCTTGACCATGTCCCACTGCTGTGTATGAAGTAGCTGATTCAAGGATTCCTCCCCTAGAGCATCCATAAATTCTTCGAAATCCAGCGGATAGAGATCCATGAATGCTACCTTTCCAACAGGGAAAGAGGTTTCCCGATGCAGTGCCACTCCCAATAATGAACCTGCTGCTATCACATGGTAAGAAGGGGCATTTTCTTGAAAATATTTCAAGGATGTTAACGCACCTTTGGATTCCTGAATCTCATCTAAAATCAACAAGGTATTTTCAGCGTCTATTTTAATTCCTGTTTCAATCTGAAGGGCCGTGAGCAAGCGGTCCGTATCAAAGTCTTGTTCGAAAACCTGCCTCATTGTCTGATTACTTTCAAAATTCACATAGGCAACCTGCCCGTAGTGCTCTGTACCAAAAGCTTTCATCAACCAGGTTTTACCAACCTGTCGCGCTCCTCTAATAATTAATGGTTTTCTTTTGGGGGAATTCTTCCAAGAGATAAGGGATTGAAATAATTTTCTTTTCATGTTGAGATGGTTGAAATTCTAAATTACATTTTTTCAAAGGAAAAAATGTAAAAAAGCACACCTTTTCAAAGGAAACATTGTACCGTCCCACATTTTATTAAACTAACCCCCTATCTCCTTTGTCCGAAGACGCATTACCTTTCAGTTACGGGAAATTCCGAAAAGGATAATAACTGGCCATTAGCCGGAACAGCTAATTTTCATCTGCTCCAACAAATTTCCTAAAGTTCTCCTTAGTAACGAACTCCACGGCGGCGGCGTAGGTATTTACAAAAATGGCCGGAATATTCACCTTAGCTTTGGGATTCCATTTGAATTCAAAAGCTGTGATTTTCCCATCCGACTCCTCCACATAGTCAATTTCCTGTTGGTGCCTAGTCCGCCAAAAATAAGTATTGCAGTACCTTTTGTAATAATGGTTTCGCTTTAGCCTCTCAGACATTAGGAAATTTTCCCATAAAATGCCTATATCATTTCGCAATCCAACTGGATTAAAATTTTGTATGATTGCGTTGCGTATGCCATTGTCGTAGAAATAAACCTTCCGGTTCGTTTTGATCTCGTTGCGCAGGTTACGGCTAAATGAAGTAATCGGAAAAACAATATAGGACAGTTCAAGTAAATGGATATAGCTTGAAACGGTGTTCTTGTCCACCCCTGTTAGCTGAGCCAGTTCATTGTAGCTTACTTCGCTACCGACCTGAAAGGCCAACGCCTGCAATATTTTTTCCAGTACTTCGGGCTTCTTGATATTGCCCAAAGAGAGAATATCTTTAAATAAATAACTCTGAGTAATCTCATTTAGGATTTCCCTTTCCTCACCTCTGTTATTAAGGACATCCGGATAATATCCGTATATCAATCGATTTTCCAAATCTCTCAGGGCATCTAAATATCCGACCGATTTCTCATATTCCCCGTAGGAAATTGGATACAGAAAATATTCGAATTTTCGTCCAGTAAGTGGTTCGTTGGTGTAATTCCGAAGCTCAAAAGCCGATGAACCGCTCACAATCAACTGAACGTTTTTGAATTGGTCGTGGATGATTTTAGCGGTAATTCCAATATTTTCTATCCGTTGTGCCTCGTCTATAAAGACGATCCTTGAGTCACCTAGTATGCTTTCAATCTCTTTGGTATTCGGATTGGTCAGCCTTTGCCTAACCAATGGGTCATCCCCATCCAAAAAAAGAAACTCCCTGCCCTGTAAAACAGCCCGGATAAGCGTGGTTTTCCCGACCTGTCTTGCACCGATTAATAGGATGGTTTTCCCCTTGAACAGCTTTTCAGTTAGCTGACCTTTAAGGCTTCTCTCAATCATAGAAATTTATGTATTCACCAAATTTACGGCTTTTTGGTGAATTAATTCACTAAAAATACAGCTTTTTGGTGAATAGAGAAATTAGCTAATCGAATTAGTTAACTTCTTCACCCTTTATCAAACACCTCCTCGATGTCGAAACCTGTATTGCTTCAACCATAATAAACCGGGCGAAAACCGTCGCCTTCGATAACTCGTCGACCAGTCAACCTATCAACCAAAATCATAAATCTATACTAAGCCGCAAAAACCCCATTTCATCCTCCATATTCTCAAAAATCCAGATGGCACCGTCCTTTACAAAGTAGGTTTGGGGAATAGCGGTTAACTGGGGAACGATGGACTCCGTTATCATCTCCAGGTTTTTATCAAACACTGTCAGGTAAATCGTGCAACTTATAGTGGACATATACGTCCACCTTCCATCAACAACCCTCTCAATTTCCGCTTGGTAAGAAAATCGGTAATATCGATCGTTCCATTTATCCCAAATTAACCGCTCAAATTCAACCTCTTGCAATCCTTTGGCATATATACGATCTATGGCTTCTTCATTTTCTACCTGTTTGGGATAGTAAGGAGACTTTTGATTTGGTGTTAATTTGCTTTCAAAACTTTTCAATACCAAACTGTCATCATCCGGATTGATTACATATATCTCATTAAATACGTTATTACTCAATATAATTTTTCCATCTCCCTTCTCCAGAAATATCTGAGATCCAAAAAATCCGGTTGAAGCACCTCCCTCGACTTTGCCACTCTAAACTCTTTCAATTTATCAAAAGCCGGAAGATCCAACTCAGTTAGTTGATAATTAAACATATCCATCTTCATCAGGTTCACGAACCCTCCTGTACTATTCGTCTTAAAGCCAAAAAAAAAGTCTATAATTACTTGGGATAACGGATCGAAGTCGAAAAAAATCTCCGCCTTCCAATACCGCTAATTCATCCAAAGCCTGCTGCAATTTCACTTCCTCTAATTTCTCTACTTCCAAATTAAAAATCGCTGCATGCTTTAGCGAACCTGCTACTAAAACGCTGTCTCCTTCCAAAAGAAAAAATGGGTGAAAAAAAGGTCCGGTACCTTGGGGCCCTTCCCTTTCAAAGGGAATTTTCTCAACGAACTTTAATTCATCCAGATCTATTTTTTCCAAGGCATGGTCTGTCGGGTTGTAATTATATAGAAATCGTCCGTCTGCTGACAATTCAGCGTAGTTCAGATTTGCCCCGAGATAAAGAATTTCATCTCCAGGATCGACCAGTACGGTATCCAACGAAAAAGTAAGTTGCCATTGTTGCCCGATATTTCCTTTTTCGGGACTTCCGCAGCCGACGATTAAAAGAAGGACGATAAAAAACCCGAATTTGCTCATGGTCAATAGCTAAGCGTGGAATTTAGGAACATTTTCTCGTTTTTATAGAATTTTTTCTTAACTTTCTACTTCTGATAAACCGTTTTTATGAAAAGTGAGGTGATTAAAAAATCACATTTAGATCCCATCAGTAATTTTGAATTGGTGGTCCAGGCACAAAAAGGAGTCGACGCTGAAATGGCCTTCGAGATATCAGCATCACTTTTAATGCCGGAGGAAGACCTTTCTCTTATCCTGCACTTGTCAACAAAGACCTTGAAAAATTACCAAAAGGCCGAAAAAACCCTTAACCCAATAGCCAGTGAACAGGTGTTAAAGTTAAATGAACTCCGTAAAAAAGGGGAACAGGTTTTTGGCTCAGTTGAAGCTTTCAATAGCTGGCTAAAAAAGCCAGCAATAGGATTGGATGAGGCAATACCCTATCATTTTTTAAAGACCAGTGGAGGAATAGATTTGGTGATAGAAGAATTGGATACGATTGCTTACGGAGATTTTTCATGAAATCGAGCACGAAGCAAGCGATACATGGGGGAATGATTATCATTCGCGAGATTCCCCGTCCGACTGGCCTCCTCCGGGCGGGCATCCCGACCTTTGGTGCGGGGCAAGTTATGGCCGCTTAAAGACAACTATTAACATATGAAATGCAGGTATTCCGTATTTGTTTGGAAAAATATGCCCATGACCTCATTGCTTCAGGTAAGCCCAATAGATGGAATGTTTCGGGAAATTTTGTGATTTACACCTCATCCACCAGGGCATTGGCTTGTCTTGAAAATGTGGTGCACAGAAGCAGTGAGGGACGTAACAATCTTTTTAGGGTAATGGAAATCCAGATTGATGATGAAATCGGCATCACAAAAATCCCACTTGATTCCTTGCCGGAGAATTGGTACAAAAAAGCATCCTATCCCTTGTGCCAGAAAATAGGCAGTGATTGGTATAGAGAAGGAAAACACCTGTTTTGGAGGTTCCATCATCCATTATACCCAAGGAAAAAGTTTACATTAGCAATACCCGTCATACAGATTTTTTAATCAAAAAAATTCGATTGATGTCTACAGAGGAATTTGTTTTTAGTCCCAGGATCAAATCAGAAAATCCGGATATATTGGATTGATGATCCCGCTTTTCGGCATTTGCAATTCCGAACCCAGATAAACAGGGTTTGCAACCCTGCTTTCGAATCTAATCGTAATTAAAGGTACTATTGAACCGACCTATCCATCAAAGTAATCCTAAGAAAATTTTGAATCAAGTATATTTGTGTTTTTGGCCTTATATTTACGACAATTAAAGAATGTCATGATGGAACTTAAGTTTCAGTCCAAAGAAGAAAGCAACCGGGAGCAGCGGGAAGCATTTCTACGGCTGGCACCGAAAGACCGGTTCTACGCCTTCCTGGACCTTTGCGAAAACCTGAAAAAATTTCCAGTAAGATCAACCAATAAATCTCCTTCAGACAGTTTTATAATTGAAATTAAAACCCATGACAAAAATCTGGAAAGAGAACATTGATGCATTTTTAAAGGAAGCATCCAAAGAAGGGGTAAAGATGTTACTGGTAGGTGGCGGGGCGGTCAATTTCCACGGGTACCAAAGACACTCCGCAGATGTGGATTTCTGGATAGATACGTCTGAAGAAAATTTTTCGAAGCTACTCCAAGTATTTCGACGGATGGGGTATGAGATCGATAGCTTTCCTGAAAAAGTTAAAAATAAGGAACAAAATATATCTGTGAAATTCTCACCTGCAGATTTAAACTTAGAATTGATTACAAATTTTCAAATTGGAAAAAGCTTTGATGAGGCCTTTTCCGAAAGTGAAAAGGTTGAAGTTAGCAAATTTGGAGTACTCAAATGGAATGTCCTCAACTTATTTGACTTGCTGGAAAGCAAAAGACGAGCAGCGAGACCTAAAGATTTGTTGGATATTTTAGAATTGAAATCAATTCATAAGTTGGAATAAATTTAATTTTAATGGGAGCTTTTAGTTTTTCTCTGCTCCACTATTTTTTTTAAGAGCTTCACAAAACTCCTTCAAAGAATAATTTCTCAGACCCTCTTTCAGCGGATAACCCTCATTAACCCGGGAGATAACCGCCCCCTTAGCGGCTTTTGTATCCTCCATACTAATCAAAAAGCCTTTGCTGATCTTAGGTGAAAGGGTGTTTTTGATCTCAATGGCCCATTCCACTTTTCCGGATTTAACCAGTAATAGATCACACTCCGCTCCCTGATGGGTTCGGTAGAAGTAAAATTGGTAATCCAGTCCAAGCACATTAATTACCTGCTCTATGACGAATGTTTCCCATGAAGCTCCTATTAATAATTGATTGATCAACTCATCATATGATTTTACGCCTACCGACGAATGCAACAGTCCTGTGTCCCGGATATATACCTTGGGGGATTTGACTAAGCGTTTTTTAACATTTCGGTGATAGGGCTGAAGGATTCGGACCATAAATGACCCTTCCAGGAATTCCAGATAGCGGGTTACTGTAGGCCGGGTAATCCCCAGTGCTCTGGCAAAATTATCTCCATTCCACAAACTCCCCTGCACATGTGCCAACATCATCCAAAACCGTTCAACCAGCTTTGGATCCGTATTCAGCCCCAATAGGCCGAGGTCTCTTTCGATATAGGTTTTGATGAAATTTTCCCGCCACAAATTACTTATCCGCTCAGTGGATGCCAGGAATGACAGGGGATAACCTCCCCGCATCCAAAGACGCTCCATTTCCTCAATTAATATTTCTTTCAGCGTAAAAGGAGTGAGCTCGATATATCCTATCCTCCCCGCCAAGGAATCAGCACTACTCCGAATAAGGTCGGGTGATGCTGAGCCCAAGAGGATAAACCTTCCCGGCCTTCTGTCTTCATCAATGGAACTGCGAAGTTCTGCGAACAGCTCAGGCATTAGTTGAATTTCATCGAGGATAACGGTATTACCTTGATAATTCATTAGAAACAATTCCACATCACTTAGTTTGGCCCTGTCGCTCGCTTTCTCAAGATCCAGGTAAATTTTATTTTTTGCCCATGAAAGACTTTTAACCAACGTAGTCTTGCCCACCTGCCGGGGACCAACTATCCCGACTGCCGGAAATATTTCCATATATTCCTCAAACAGCGACTGTATAACCCTTTGCTTTACCATGGATTCATTTGTGTTCCATGTAAATATAGGTTGAAATAAAGACTTTAAAAAAATATTTTACCATGAAAATCGAAAATATAATTTTCGATTTTCATGGTAAAAATAAATTACTTTTTATATGTCCGTATAAAAATCATCGAGAATAGGGATACTGCCACAGTCGAATACACCCGCTGTCCCGCTGTTAGGCATTTGCAATGCCGAACCCAGATAAACAGAGTTTGCAACCCTGCTGTCGTATTTAATCGTAATTAAAGGCGCTATTGAACCGACCTATCGATCAAAGTAATCCTAAGAGAAATTTTAAATCAAGTATATTTGTCTAATATGACCTCCTATGCCTTATACGACTCCCTGTTACTTGAATCACATAGGTGCCTACTTAATGTCCGGTTAAAAAAGTTCATTCTCAGGATGGTGGTGAAATCGGAAAATCAGCAACCATCATTCCTTCCGCTGTATCACGTAATTCTTAATGGGACTGTGCATGCTGACCTCCTGCAATTTGCCATTCTCGTATTGGTAGTTGTTTTCGTTGCCTTCCACATAGGTATCGTAGGCCCCGTTTCCTTTAGCGGTAATGCTGGCAAACTGGCCGTGGTTTTCAGTAATCATCCTTTTTTTACCTTTCGGTTCCTCAAAAAACAAACGTACCGCACTGTAGTCGATTTTTTCACTGACCTGATCATTAAATTCATACTTATAGGAATTGGCCCGGATCTCATAGACCCCATCTTCCAGCCAAATCCTGGACAGAAAATCTCCCCGATTGGTCTTTTTTTCTACGGATGATTCGATAAACTGCCCCTGATGGTATTTTACTTTGGTGGTATAATCCAGGTTGATCCGCCCAAAAAACCAGAAGCTCACCTCACTTCTCAGCAAAAAATACGTGGTATCGGCTTTGGTTTCTTTGGTGGCTACCATATCCCCAATGTTGATGCCCAGGATGGTAACCTCATATTCATGCCTTTCCTGGGCTTGGAGCAGCATGGGTGAATAGAGTAAAATCAACACAATAGCACTTGTAAGCGTATTTTTTAACATTTATTTATCAATTTGAAGGCTAATCTTACTAATAGCAAACTTCAGTCCGATTTAAAAAAGAAGAGACATAAATATAAACTTACCAAAAAAACCTCAAAGGTTGATGATTGCGGATTTGGGATTGGAACGTAGCGCATGTACATGTAAGATTGATCCACCAACCTGGTCCACAAAACACTAATTAGACATAGAAATTTACCCTTTCGAAATAATGGTAAGATTACCGTAATACCGGTAGTAATTCTACGTAAAAAGCTTGATTGGAAAATGCCTTGAGATATGGTCAAAGTCTCTATCTGCATGATAGAAAGTAACATCAAATACCAATGCGTAGGATGCAATTAGGCAGTCCATGCTTTTGCGGACGGTGACACCCTTTTTTCTTAAGTTAAAGTATAATTTAGCAGCATTTACGGCCATCATTTTAGGGTCAGCTTCTAAAAACCGGATGCTCATCAATTGTTCTGAGAGCATTTCAAATGTTGCAAGATCCTTTACTCCCTGTAGAATTTCCTGAAGTATCGGAGGGCAAATACAAACCTCATTGCTGAGAATATGTTTCCGGACTATCCGAACCAGTTTTTCATCCTCTCCCCTGAAAAATTCTATCCAGATGCTGGTGTCAATCAAAAGAACCATTTTTTAATCCGTTCTCATTCGTTCCAAATCTTCCACCCAATCAATTTTACCGGCCATACCTGCCAGTTCCTCCCGTTTCAATTTTTGAAGAAAATCTTTTAGTGCTGCATGAACGATTTCTCTTTTGGTTTTCAAGGAGGTTTTGTTCAGGATTTCATCCATCAACTTATCATCGATCTCGATATTGGTTCTCATCCTATTTTAATTATACACCAATATAATAAGTTTTTTACACATTCCTATCCTTTTCCTGAAATTACAAATCAACCCTAAGACGCACAAACCCCATCTCATCCTCCAGATTGACGAAGACCCAAAGCATCCCATCTTTAATAAAATGCCGTAAAGGTTTCTCGGTTAAAAAGGGAAGCTCGGCCTCCTGGATCAGGTTCAACTCCTCATCGTACAAAGCCAGGTAAACATTAGCTCCGGCAGGCAGGGGAAAAAGTCCTTCCGTTATTTCGCTTTCATAATAATTCTCGTAAAATAACCGCCAATACCGTTTGTTCTGCCCATCGTAAACAGGCAATAAGTAATGCGGTCCTTCCATCAATTGCTGAAAGTACCTGGAAAACTCACCTGCAGCAGCAAAATCACGCCCCTTTGCCGTATTCTCCGACTCCATCCACTCACTATTGGAGGGAACAGCCTTTATGGTATCGGCTTTCGGGTTGTAATGGTAAAATTCACTTCCGGTCTCCGCCCCAAACAATACCCCACTGTCTACTATTTCCAAGTAAATCTCGGCTTCATGATAGGCGTAGTTCTCCCCATCATTTAAAGAAGCGGTATAATTCCCTAACTTATCCAATAAGGGTAAGGAATAGCGGTGGATTTGATGTTGATCCAGATCCAACCTGACAAACGATGCCAGCTCGTTTCGAAAAGCTTTTGCAAGGCCATATGCTTCCCCTTCACCGGAAGGATCCACCTGAACCCCTATAAGGGATTCCCTATCGCTAAGAACATCCCCGGAAAACTCCTTCGGATCCAGCTTCCAGGAACGGTCAAGTTTGCCACCTTGGTCAAAAACCATTGCCCCATTCCATGTGCTGAAGAAAATAGCTCCTCTCTTCCATCCCCTGAGGGAATGGATACCCCTTAGTCCGTCGGGACCTTCTTTTTCAAAGGGAATTTTTCGGTCCAGAACCAGGCAATCCAGGTCGATTTTTTCGAGTTGGTGTTGCTCCAGGTCAAAATTGTACAGGTACCGGTGATCCTCGCTCAGACCGGAAAGCTCAAGCCCCCACTTGAGAAACAACAGTTCCTCTCCCGGATCAATCTGTACGGTATCCACGCTGATTGTGAGTTCCTGAATCTCCTTTTCCGCCGGAGAACCGCAAGACGTCAGCATAAAAATCAAACCAAATACAAAGCATAAAATGTCAAGCGGATTTTTCATTTGAACCTAAATTGAACAAGGTGGATATAAGATGTGAAAATAGGTAAACCACACATCTGAATTCACAAATTAAAACTTAGCCTTACAAAGCCCATCTCATCTTCCATATTCTCAAAAATCCAGATTTTTCCGTCTTTGGCAAAATATTTTCCAGGAACCTTCTTGAGGTCGGTAACCAAAGATTCTCCTATCAGGGCCAAGTTCTTGTCATAAACTGAAAGATACACCCTTGCCCTATCCGGACTCAGATCCTGCATGGGTTTTTGGGAATTCGGATTATATTCGCCCATAGAGGAAAACCGGTAGAAAAACCCTTTTTCAGCATCCCAAAAAGGGGCTCCATAGGAAATTTCTTCATTGATGGACCGGTAAACAGCATTCATTTCTTTCTCTGAACTAACTTCATTGCGGTACACCCCAGACTTTTCAGCCGGCATGATCCGGCTTTCGTATGTATAATGCAGCAAAGTATCTGTTGCCTGATCCAACACATAAAGCTCATTGCTTACACCTGAACCCAAAATGACTTTACCTCCTTCCAGCACAAGGTAGGAACCAGGGTAAACAGAACTTTTGGATGGACCATCGGTAAAAGTCACCTTAAATGGGCGGACCCGTTCCATAATCACAGTAGGTATCCGTTTGATTTCTTTGTTAATGCCATCAATGATGGCCAGTTCATATTCATCCGTATCGAAGAGGGTGGCCATCCCATAAAAAACCAGGGAATCATCAGCAAAACCTTTGATCCGGTCCAACTGCTCATTTCCTGAAAAATGTCCCGAAGGCTCACCCAATTTGTTTAGCGGAAGGTCCATCACCTTTTTTCCCTTCCAGGTAAATATACCCCCCACTCCTGTATAACTTCCAAAATAAAGGCTGTCTGTGTTTACCGGAAAGATGGTAAAAACTCTTTCGCCAATGCCATTGGGTCCCTGTTTTTCAAAGGGAATTTTCTCTATCAATCGAAGCTCGTCCAGATCAATCTTTTCAAGGGTGTAGTCAAAATGATTGAAATTATACAAGTATCGGTGATCCGGAGAAAGAAAGGATTGAGAGAGCCATCCATTCAAAAAAAGGATCTCATCTTTGGAATCCACCATTACCGTATCCATAGAAAACGACATGCTATTTCTATTTGCAAGCTTGGATTGCTGTTCAGGACTTCCGCATGAAACCAATAAAATTATGGAGAAAAGGAAAATAAAATCTTTCATCTCTTAAATAGTTAATTTTAAATAATTTGAGGTGTTGATTTAAAATGAAAAAAACATAATTGGAAATTGAGGATTTAGGATTATTGGAGACAGTTTTTTGGGCTGATTACATATGTACCTATTTGATTATGTTTAATTTAGGGAAGTATTTCACCTTCTTCTCATTTTCAATTTTAACCGTATTAATTAAAATTAAAACGAAATTGTATAAATATAAAAATCCCAGTACAGCAAATTTAACTAATGGGTTTCCCAGTACGGCTGGAGATATATCCCCAGCTTGACTAAGTCGATAATACATACTACCAATGAAATAGATGTAAGTTAATATCACTATAATGGTCCAGGATATCTGAAAATTCAGAATTTCCTTACTTATGTAATTTATATCCTTTATTTTTCCCTTTCTGGAAATCCATAATATTAATGGAATTAATATTCCTAAAAGAGGGAATAGAACAAACCCTAGCGAAGAAAGATTTAAAGCCATAAGAAAACCTTTGTCTTCAGTAATAGTCCAATCAATTATCTCATCCGGACTTGAATCCAAGGCACTAGCCAATCGTCTAAGCGTGTCTCCACGTGGTTCTGTTTCACCATTCTCAATTCGCTGGATGGTTCGGATGCCTAATCCTGAGTTTTCTGCTAATAGTTCTTGAGAAAGTCCCCTGCGATTACGTAATTCCCTTACCCTTGTTGCCAGAATTAAATTTTTCATCTTTTCTATACTTTTAATTATCGAGCAAAAGTATACTTTTCCAATTCACGTGATTACGCCCCTATAGCGTCATATTTACGCCATTTGTGTTTAATGCGTCAAAGCGATGCCATTTATGGCCATCTTAGTTTTATGATTCAAGATTGGATAGATCCGAAATCATAATTCAAAATTCAAGCGCACAAACCCCAGCTCATTCTCCAGATTGACAAACAGCCAAAGCATGCCGTCCTTGACAAAATGGAATCCGGGTGGTTTCGTTAAATCTTCAACAAGGGATTCTGCAATCACGTTAAAATCAGCATCAAATACCGTCAGGTATACGGATGATTTATACACTTCCTCCTTAATAGCAGGGCTTGCAAAGTTGACAGCTTTATGGGAAAACCGGTAGAATCGATTGTTTTTTTTATCCCAAACGGGAGCCATAAAACTGATTTCTTGTTGTACGCTTTGGGTTTCTTTCTTAAATTCTTCCTCTGTTTCTGTTACCTGGTTGTATTTGCCTTTTTTCCTATCTTCCGTAAGCATAGGTTTATAGTTGATCTTTTTTAAAGTATCTAAATCGGCATCGTAAAGCAGGATTGTATTATTTACCTCATTGGTAATGATGTAATTGCCTTTGTGCTTAGAAATATTGGCTGAGGGAAAGGACATTTGTACTCTAGAAGGACTACTTAGCACAAATCGAAAGTTCTCCAGTGCATCCAAAGGAATCGGAGTCTTCTTCAAATGTCTGAAATCGGAATCCAACACACCCAAGGAAAAGGTTCTTTCCCTGGCATTTCTAATCAAGCCCACCATCTTCTGCGGATCAAACATATAGGTATTCAGAAATTCAAAACGTTCGCCCTCAATCAACCGATCCCCGTCGAAATCTATCTCCGCAATGGGGAATTCAGCCACCTTTCTCCCTTTTAAGTCAAAAATACCAACTTTTACGTACCCTAAAAACGCCACCAATTCGTCTGATATCAGATCCATTCTATATACCATATCTCCAACTCCATCAGGACCTTCCTTTTCGAATGCCAGTTTATCTTCAAGCTTCCTACTGTTTAAATTGATTTTCTCAATGGTGTGGTCGGAAAGGTTGAAATTATAGAGATAGTCTCTTTTGGCCTCCAGCGAAGCCATCCGAAGCCCTGCATTTAAATACAGCAGTTCATTTCCCGGATCAATCATTACTGTATCCAGAGAAAACTCCAGGTTAGTTATTCCCTGATTTCCAACCTTCTCTTTTTCGCCACAACCGATAAGATAGCTGCATAAATAGATTACCAAAAACTTTCTCATTTTATAGCTAATTTCTTGGGAGGATGGTGGATTTATGATTTCCGAATGGGTAAATCCGAAATCGACATACGTACAAACCCCATCTCATCCTCCATATTCTCAAAAATCCAGATTTTACCGTCTTTGGCGAAGTGATAGGCTGGTTTATTCGTCAACATAGGCACTCTGGATTCAGCGATTTGATTCAAATCTTTGTCAAAAACAGTCAGGTATACCTTCGCCCCTGTAGGAGACGGGACCATGCGGTTTTCGGGCGTTTCGGCAGTATCGGAAAATTCAGCCATACTGGAAAAACGGTAATATAATTCGTTTTTTTCATCCCAATGGACAGCATGAAACCCGATTTCCTCGTGAATTCTCCTGTAAATCCCCTCCATTTCTTTCCGGTCACTGACCTTACCGGGATGATTGCCTTTTTTTTCATTGGCCGTCAGTTCGCTTTCAAAAGCCCTTTGGTCTAAGACCCCTGTGAGCGGATCATACACATAAAGGTCGCTGGACACCTCTGCACCTAAAATTACCTTCCCACCTTCGCATTTAACGTATTCTGAAGTCCCCATAACATAACCCATTTGACCATCATTGAATTCGATCTTAAAAGCACTGGTTTTTTCGAAAAGCGGTACATCAATCCTTTTAAAATGGTCTTTGCCCAAATCAAAAACCGCCAGGGCGGTGGTTTTTTGCTCCCAATTTGAAACCAAACCGAAAAACACCTGGGGCTTTCCCGGTTGGATAACAGGCATAAAAAGATGTTCCCCATCTACTATCCGTTCAGCCTCCGCTCCTACTTTCTTGAAGTCAAACTGCCGCTTTTTATTCCCATCCCAATCCAGGAAATTGTCCTGGTTATAGCTTCTGAACAAAATGGAAGTTTCATCCACTAACAAAAAACCCATAACATACTGCCCCACGCCGTTTGGCCCCTCCTTGGAAAGGTTGATTTTGTCTTCAAACTTGAGTTCATCCAGATTGATTTTTTCAATGGAAAAATCGGTAGGATTAAAATTATACAGATACTTTTTATCCGGGCTCAATTGGGCTTGATTCAAACCAGAATTTAAGAATAGGATTTCCTGACCCGGATCTACCATGACCGTATCCAGGCTAAAATCCAGGCGGACTTCACCGTTTTTTTCCCGGGTATCACGGCCCTCACAGCCAATAAGTAAACTAGCGAAGAAAAGAAAAACGAAAAGCCTCATGTGGTTAAGATTTGATTTAGACTAAAAAATTAAGAATTTTCCGGGCAAATTAAAATAAATAGGTGTTAAAAAAGGGTAAATAAACCACACATTTAATTTTGGTCTCTATATATTACATGTTTCGTCATATATTACCCTGTAAATACTGCACATTTTCAATCAAAATACCCTGTATTTATTACATTTTATCTAATGAACCTACCCTGTCTCCTTTTATTTAACCATATAAGAGATATAAGGGATTATAAGGGTGAAGTTTCCCGGGTTACTTTATTCACCAATTATCTATGCCTTCCGTCGGGTTATAAGATCCCAAAACAACCAAAATAACTAAAAAAATTCCTTATATGTTCTTCTATGCCTTATATGGTTCAGATTCCTTTTTTTAACAACCTACAAACCATCCGAAATCACAAATCGAAACTCAACCTTACAAAGCCCATCTCGTCTTCCAAATTCTCAAAAATCCAGATTCTTCCATCTTTGGCGAAGTGGTAAGGCGGTGGCTCGTCCAATTCAGGAACGGCAGATTCCCGCAAAAAATTAAAATCGGCATCGTAGATCGTGAGGTACACGCTGGCACCCGTAGGTCTGGGAAAAAGACCATCCGAAGGACTGGTCTCCCCTACCCGGTATTCCTGCTTGTAGGAAAACCTAAAATAAACCTTTCGACTTTCGTCCCAAAAGGGCTTATTATAGGAAATTTCCTCCGTCGCTTTCTTATACAATTCTTGAAACAAGGCCCTATCGTTTATTTTTTCCGGAAAGACGGTCTCCTTTTCCCGGGGAATCCAACCGTTTTCGAAGGTCTTTTTATGAAATTCCTCTTGTCCCGGTTCCCGTATATAGAGATCTGAACTTCCGTTTAGGCCGAGCAAAACCCTATCATTTACCACTTCCAGGTATTCTCCGCCGCTTATAAATAAAGCAGTGGTCCCATCGTCAAAGTCCGTTTGGTACTGTGTGGACTTCTCCAGCAAGGGGTTCCTTACTTTCCGATACGTTTTTTCTTCCGTGTCCCAGAACATTAGCTGCGGTTCCCGTTCTCCGGGAATGATATATACCCCGGCATAGGCCGACCGGGTCTCCGGCAATCGCACCGGAAACAGTACGTTTCCTTCTTCCCTTTCCGAGGCAAAGGAAGGGATTGTTTCCGGGCCTACATCGGCTAGCTTTTTTCCGTTGCTATCAAACAGGGCATGATTGCCGTACCCGGACATCAAAAACCGATCCCCGTCCACCAGTCTCAGCCCCAGGGAATATCCCCCAATGCCATCCGGTCCTTCTTTTTCGAATGGAAGCAAAGCCTCCAGTGCCAAGGTATTTAAATCAATTTTTTCCATGGCACTTGTTTGGCCATTAAGGTTGTACAGATAGTGTTTGTCCCCGGTAAGGACTGCAGAACGCAAGCCGGTATTCAGAAACAGGATCTCGCCCCTGGCATCAATCTGGACCGTGTCCAGAGTAAAATTCAATTCCGGCGCTCGACCGTTCTCACCGGAGGAATCGTCGGATCCACAAGCTGCCAAAAACAGGAAAACCAAGAAGAACAACAATTGCTTCATGAGCCGTAAGATGATTGAAATAGAAAAAATACGAAAAAAATGGCGGGCTTGAAAATTCCTCTCGACAATAAAAATCCTATCAAATGGAGTCATTGCCAGAGGTCTTACGAAATGAAACCGTTGAGGTCTCGAAGACCTCAACGGTTACGGACATTGACCTTTGGGGTTTTCCCAACCCCGAAGGTCTTTCCGCAGCGCGTGCACGGAAAAACCGTCGAGGTCCCAAAGACCTCAACGGTTATGGACATCGACCTCAAGGGTTATAGACGATTGCGGTTTTCCCAATCCAGTCTTTCCCGGAGTGGGCAGAAAGTATCAAATCCCCTTTCCTACCTTGGCCAGGGCCTTTTGGTCAAACTGTCCTTCCAGCTCTATCACCAGGTATTCGGCATCCTCATTGGAACGGATCAGCAGCACCAGGCCCTTCATGCTGCGCTGTCCCAGGGCATAAATGGAAACGCCGCTGTCTTTTTCTTCCGCCTCCATCATCAGTTCGTAGTTTTCCCGTTCCAGTCCTTGCGCCAACTTTCTGAAATCGGAACGTGCCTGATTTCCCCTCACCGGGAGCTTAAACAGCTTCACCCGTTCGATGCTCTCCGTGATGGCAGACAGGTTGGCTTCTTCGATGTCTATGTCCCAGCCCTTGGCAAAATCCAGGAAGTTGCCCGCCAGATCCAGGTGAAAGAAGGATTCCTCCCCTTTGTATTGATTGTAAAGCCGATCTACGCTTTTACTTTGCCCAAAGAGGCTTAGGGGTAGGCAAAATAACAGAGAAAGGGAGACAATAGTCAGTGCATTTTTCATGATGGTGTAGTTGAATGTGTAATCGATATATAAATTTTTCAAAACTTATTCTTTGTTGCCCTGCCCGTATTCCTTCATACCTGGCAGGTTGGTTTTTTCGGAAAGCATGTTCAGGTCTTGATAGGTAAAATCCCCCAGCATGCTCATCAGGGTGAATTCGGTATTTGCTCCCGAAACCATCAGCAGCTCCTTTATCCTGCCTCCTTCCTCTCTGACCATAAACTTCAGCGAACTTCCCTTGTCTTTGATATCCATGAGCTCTTCGTACTTGTTGCGGTTGAGCAGTCCAATGGCCTCATCAAACATGTTTAGTCCACTTACCTGTTCACCGGAAAGGATACGGATGCCTTTCACTTTGGAAATCAGGGAAAAAAGCTCTTCTGCCTCCTCATCCCCCTCCACACTATTGGAACTAAGGAAGCCTCCTGCCATTTGCATCATTTTCGGGCTGATATATACCCGGGAAAAGCGCTCATCCTCCATGTATTTGTCATAAAAACGCTCAATGGCATCTTCCTGCGCTTGTACCAGTACAGGTAGAAGCAAAACGACCAATCCTACTAATTTTTTCATCTTTGATGTTGATTATTGATTTCATACCAATCTGTTCCTGCATTGAGGTATTTCAGATTTTCTACATTTTCCAGTTGCCGGCTACCTTTATTTAGCTGCTCCTGCAAGAGTACCATGGCCTCCACCACCTGCAGATAGGCCTGCTTTTGTTGCTGCTCCCGGTAGCTGGCATATCCCCACCAGCAGGCCATAAGGGTAAAGAGCAGGGCTATCCCGGCTACCATCCTTTGCCAGGGAAAAGCTGTAGCCGGTTTTGGGAAAACTTTGGGCTTTTCGTCTCTCAAAGCAGCCATGCCTTTTCTAAAGGTGGGTTGAGGCTGATTTTCAGTCAATCCTTCCTGCTCCCCAAAAAGCAAACTTTCTTCTTCCAGGCTGCTTTCCCCCTTCCAATATTTTTCCCACAATTCAGATTTGTCCGTTTCCATTGTTTTCCAGATAGGTTTTTAACTTTTTCCTTGCCCGGTGCAGGTTTACTTTGACCTGTTCTTCGGGCAATTCCATATAGCTTGCTATTTCCTGATGTGTCAATCCCTCCACCTCCCGGAGGTAGAAAATTTCCCTTTGTTTGGCCGGTAACAGGTCCAGAAACCTGTAAACCATTTTCACCTCCCGGGAAAAGTCCTGTTTCTCGCTCTCAACCTCCATCAGTTGGGAATCAGCTTCATCCAGTACTTCATGTTTTCCGTCCCTCCTGATTTGCATCAGTGACTCATTTTTCAATGTTTTCACCATCCAGCCCACAGGATTATTCATGTGTTCCAGCTGATTACTGTGCAGGAATCCCTTGGTCATGGTCTCCTGTACGGCATCCTGCGCTTTATCTCTGTCCTTTAACCAAAGCAAGGCAAAACGGTAAAGCCGGTTTTTAAGGGGCCAAATTTCGGTTTCAAAAAAGGACTTCATACAAGTAGGTGATGATTGAAAAACCGAAAGGTTACACTTTTCGGAAAAAATTTTCAAATAATTTTTCAGCGTTTCGGTTACCAGGCTAAGAAAAGCGAAAACTTTAAACAAGTGATCCCCGGCAGGGTTTAAACACAAATTTAAATAGTATGCCTCCTGACTATTTATTAATTTGCCACGGCAAAGTAAGCCTGAACAAAATGACAATAATTTTCAAGAAAACAGAGAATTCGGACAAAAAAAAAGCCCTGACAAAGTCAGGGCTACTGGTGGTGATGAGTGGGCTCGAACCACCGACTCACGGATTTTCAGTCCGATGCTCTACCAACTGAGCTACATCACCGCCGAAAGTGATGCAAAGGTAGGTAATTGTTACTTTTGTACAAATGATTTGGCTAAAAAAATAGAAGCATTAGATTAATCAATTCAATATGAGCAGCTTACCACAAATCCTTTTTTTACTGATATTAGGCGGGGCAGGATACCTGTTATACAGGCGGATCAGCTACCTCCGGCAGACCATCATGTTGGGAAAACCTGCCGCCCGCTCTGATCATCCCGGCGAAAGGTGGAAAACCATGGCTCTCGTCGCTTTTGGACAGAAAAAAATGTTCAAAAGAGTGGGGCCTGCACTGCTCCACCTGGTCATTTACATTTCTTTTGTGGTCATCAACCTGGAAGTTTTGGAATTTATGATCGATGGCCTGGCTGGTACTCATCGCATTTTTGCACCGGTTTTAGCTGGGTTTTATACGGTTGCTATCAATATTTTTGAAATACTGGCATTGGGAGTACTTGTCTCCTGCGTGTTTTTCCTCATTCGAAGAAACATTACCAAAGTACCCCGGCTCAGCTCAGCTGAATTAAAAGGCTGGCCACAATTGGATGCCAACCTGATCCTGTGGATAGAAATATTGTTGATGCTGGCCATATTAACCATGAATGCTACGGATCAGTTGCTGGCCTATCGGGGAGTAGCGCAGTACATTCCCTTGGGAGGCCTTTGGATCAGTGGCAGCATCCAATGGGTTTTTGAGGGGATGAGCGACAATGCACTGCTTTTTTGGGAAAGGTTTGCCTGGTGGTTCCACATCATTGGTATTCTGGCCTTTGCGGTGTATGTGACTTATTCCAAGCACCTCCATATTTTCCTGGCTTTTCCCAACACCTGGTATGCCAACCTGGAGCCAAAAGGCAAAATGCCCAACATGGAAGTGGTTACCCGGGAAGTTCAGCTGATGCTTGGCCTGCAAGCAGCTCCTGCAGGTAATGAGCCTGAACCGGCCGAAGTGGGTAGATTCGGAGCAAAGGATGTCAACGACCTATCCTGGGTAAATATCATGAATGCTTTCTCCTGCACGGAATGTGGCAGGTGCACGGCCGAATGTCCGGCCAACATTACAGGTAAAAAGCTTTCCCCCAGAAAAATCATGATGGATACCCGGGACCGGGCAGAAGAAGTAAGCCAGAATATAAAGGCCGGGAAGAAAGGTCTGGATGACGGCAAGTCGCTGCTGGGCGATTATATCAGCCAGGAAGAGATCAATGCCTGCACCAGTTGCAATGCCTGTGTAGAAGCCTGTCCGATTAACATAGACCCCTTGGCCATCATCCTGGAAATGAGGAGGTATACAGCCATGGAGGAAAGCGGTAGCCCTGCCCAGTGGAACGCCATGTTCCAGAATGTGGAAACCAGTTTTGCCCCGTGGAAATTTGCCCCTTCCGATCGTTTCAACTGGGCATCAGAAATCAATAAAGAAGAAAAGTAACCCGATAATCATGAATAACACTACCTATCAAGTCCCTACCATGGCGGAAAAAGCCGCTGCCGGTGAAAGTCCGGAGGTCCTCTTTTGGGTGGGGTGTGCCGGATCTTTCGATGAACGCTACAAGGCCGTCACCCTGGCTTTTGTTAAAATATTAAATAAAGTTGGAGTCAATTTTGCCGTTTTGGGGGAGGAAGAAACCTGTACTGGTGACCCGGCTAGAAGGGCCGGCAATGAATTTCTTTTCCAGATGCAGGCCATGAGCAATATTCAGGTGCTGGATGGTTATCAGGTCAAAAAGATCGTTACTGCCTGTCCCCACTGCTTCAATACCCTAAAAAATGAGTATCCCCAATTGGGAGGCAATTATGAAGTCATGCACCACTCCCAGTTTTTACAAGGGATGATCAATGAAGGTAAAATTGTACTGAAAGGAGGAGGGGACTTCAAAGGTAAGAAAATCACCTTTCACGACAGCTGTTTCCTGGGACGGGCCAACAATGTATACGAGGCCCCCAGAGAAGTGATCAAAGCGCTGGACCTGGAATTGGTAGAAATGAAAAGGTGTCGGTCCAAAGGACTCTGCTGTGGTGCCGGTGGTGCACAAATGTTTAAAGAGCCCGAAAAAGGAAAAAAAGACATCAACATAGAAAGAACCGAAGAGGCCTTGCAGACCGGTGCCCAAACGGTAGCCGTAGGCTGCCCGTTTTGCCTGACCATGATGGCCGATGGGATTAAAAATAAGGAAAAAGAAAAAGAGGTCCATGTGTTGGACCTGGCCGAGTTAATCGCCAAAGACCAGGGATTGTAAGCCCCATCGTCAAAAACCGACTACCACGTTTTTTTGGTAATTTGGTTTTTTTGAGAGATCTTAAAGCATATTTTGTATCATAATAAATTCAATCTACGTTAAATGGATGGTAGCATGGTTTTAATGCCAATGCCAAATCATTTGAATACATTAAAAACGAAGGAACCAAAGCATGTACATACCTTTTGAAGAAATGCCGGAAGAGGCCAGAATATGGGTGTATCAGGCAGATAGGCCATTTGATGAGCAGGAAAAAACCTGGATCATATCCAAATTGGTTACTTTCTGCAACCAATGGAACACACATGGCAGCTTGATGCCCAGTTCTTTTGATATCAAATACGACCAATTCATTATACTGGCAGTAGATGAAAGCCGTTTGGGTGCAAGCGGTTGCTCTATTGACAGTTCAGTAAAAATTTTACGTGAAATTGAAACTAAATTGAGCATTAACCTTTTGGATAGTGGTAAGGTTTCTTACGTGGACACCAATGGGGTTAAAGTAGCCTTTCTTCCTGAAATCAGGGAACATATTAATAAAGGAACTTTACAGGCCCAAAGTAAGGTATTCAATCCTGGGGTCAATAAAATAGCAGATTTGGAAAACAAATGGCTGATTCCAGCTGATAGCAGCTGGTTAAAAAAATATTTTGCCAAATAAATCTGTAGGGGAAGCCATACATATGAAAAGAGCAACGCATTCCAGTTCTACCTATTCCATTTTACTCCTCGTGGGGATCCTGCTGCTGCAAGTATCCTGTACCAGCCTGCAACAGAAAGCCCAAAACCAATTCAGTGCAGGCGAATACCAAATGGCCATCAATTCCTTTTCCAGACTACTTGAAAAGGAACCGGAAAACAGTGAAGCCAATTTCTATATTGCAGAAAGCTACCGCTTGTCCAATAGGGTAGAAAAAGCCGCAGAATATTATGAAAAAGTCACAGAAAAAAACGCCACTTTTGAAAGCCAGTACCACAAGGGTAAAAGCTTAAAGGGCAGGGGTGAATACGAAGCGGCAAGGGCTGCCTTTGAAGCGGCTAAAACCTTGACCATGGATGATGAAAGGATTGCGCTGGCAGAAAAAGAGATTAATAATATTGAGGCCATTTCATCCATAGAGCCCATCTGGCCCAACCATGAATTGGAGAATTATGAACTTCTGAATACTTCCGGGATAGATTATGCCCCGGTTTTAAGTGAAAACTACCTCTATTTTACCAGCTCCAGAGGAGCCGGAGATATGTATCCGGCCACCGGACAGGGTTACACCCGATTGTTCAGGGCAAGGGCAGAGGGGGTAAACGTAGACGTTCAAAACGTCCAAACCCTTCCAGAGTTTCAGAATGAAGGGGGATTGAATCAGGGAGCCATTGCCATCAGTCCGGATGGCAACACCATCATTTATGCCCGGGGCAATGCCGGCTCTAAAAACGACCTGCCCGATGTCAGTCTTTTTGCTTCTTACTTCAGAGGTGGGGGATTTACCGAACCAATTTTTATGCCGGTAAATGAAGAGCCCGAATATTGGAACTCCACACCTGCCTTCAGTCCTGATGGAGAGGTGCTCTATTTTGCATCCAACAGACCCGGAGGCTATGGAGGCACCGACTTGTACAAATCTACCAAACTGGCCAATGGCGACTTCGGAAATGTAGTCAACATGGGGCCTGAGGTCAATACTGCCGGCAATGAGATGTTTCCACGGCCCATGTCCAACGGAGAGTTTTACTTTTCCTCAGATGGGCATCCCGGCTACGGCAAGCTGGACCTCTTCGTATATAAAGAAGAAGATGGGCAAGCAATGGTGCGAAACCTGGGTCCCAATTTCAATTCTCTGGCAGATGATTTTGGCATCTTCTTTACTGATTATCCCAAGGAAGGTTTCATCACCTCAAACCGAGAAGGGGGTAAGGGAGATGATGATATTTATTATTTCAAAGACATGACCCCTCCACCAAAAGTGGTCAATGTATTGCTAAACGTGGAAACGAAAGAAAGACTGGAAACCGGAGAGGAGAAAATCCTACCCCAAACCCGAGTGGTACTATATGACGAAAACAACCAGACCATCGATGGAAACTTCTCCAGTCAAAACGGAAGGTTAAGATTCCCGCTAGAGCCAGAGAAAAACTACTCCATGATCGCTTCAAAGAATGGCTATTTTACCAAAAGTATTCCCTATAGTACGGTAGGAAAAACACCTTCTCAGGAAGAACTTATTGAGCAGGTTACCAATGTTACTTTAGATACCACCATTGTTTTGGAACAGTTGGTTTTGGAGCGGGCCATCGTACTTGAAAACATCTATTATGATTTGGACAAGGCTGAAATCCGGCCTGATGCGGCCGAAGAATTGGACAAACTGGTTCAGATCCTGAAAGACAATCCAGGCATCAGGATAGAACTTAGCAGCCATACCGATGCCAGAGCCAGTGATGCCTACAACGATGACCTTTCCCAGAGAAGGGCGGAATCTGCTGTTGAATACATCGTCTCTCAGGGAATTGACAGCGACCGGCTGGAAGCCAGGGGATATGGAGAAAGGCAGCTGATCATAGAAAATGCCCAAACCGAAGAAGAGCATCAGACCAACAGAAGGACGGAGTTTAAGGTAATAGAAATCACCGACTAAAATCCTTATCTTTGCCGCTTATCTGTTTTTTTCAAAGCCAAGGTTATGAACGAAAGGTACATGCAACGTGGGGTGTCAGCCTCCAAGGAAGACGTACACAGCGCCATTTCCAAATTGGACAAAGGCCTGTTCCCCAAAGCATTCTGTAAGGTAGTGGAAGACCTTTTGGGGAATGACCCCGACTACTGCAACATCATGCATGCCGATGGCGCAGGCACCAAATCCTCCCTGGCCTATCTGTATTGGAAAGCCACCGGAGACCTCAGTGTCTGGAAAGGCATTGCCCAGGATGCCATCATCATGAATATCGATGACCTTCTCTGTGTAGGGGCCGTCAACAATATATTGGTTTCTTCCACTATAGGGAGAAACAAAAACCTGATTCCGGGAGAAGTCATTGCTGCGTTGATCAATGGAACAGAGGAAGTATTGCAAATGTTGCGGGATCATGGGGTAAACGCCATGCTCACAGGAGGGGAAACTGCCGATGTGGGAGACCTGGTACGGACCATTATTGTGGACAGTACGGTAACCTGCAGAATGAAAAGGGAGGAGGTCATTTCCAATGACCAAATCAAGGCCGGAGATGTAGTGGTAGGTCTGGCCTCTTTTGGACAGGCCAGCTATGAATCCGGATACAACGGAGGAATGGGAAGCAACGGCCTGACTTCTGCCAGACATGATGTGTTCAAAAAAAGCCTCATGACTTCCTATCCCGAAAGTTTTGATCCTTCAGTTCCTGAGGATTTGTTATATTCCGGAAGTTATGACTTAACGGATCCGGCACCCGGAACACCATTGGACATGGGTAAATTGGTGCTTTCACCTACCAGAACCTATGCACCGGTAATCGCTGCCATACTCAAAGAACGCCGCCCGGACATTCATGGCCTGGTCCACTGTAGTGGTGGCGCACAGACCAAAGTACTGCACTTTATCGATGACCTGCATGTGATCAAAGATCAGCTTTTTGATACCCCACCACTCTTTTCCATCATCCAAAAAGAAAGTGGTACGGATTGGAAAGAAATGTACAAGGTTTTTAACATGGGACATCGCATGGAAATTTACCTGGAAGAAAAATGGGCTGAAGAGATCATTCAAATTGCGACTGACTTTGGGGTGCAGGCAAAAATTATTGGTCGGGTGGTCCCCTATCAGGGTAAAAAAGTTACGATTGATGGCAAACATGGTGTTTTTACCTACTAGGCTTGATCCTATTCGATAGTAAATGCGAGGCCTCTTTAAGTTTATAATCGCTACCGTTATTTTTTTGATCCTATTGGGAGTAGTTACCCTTAGCCCGGTAGATTGGACTCCCTATCAGGAAAAGGCCTATTACCAGGAGACCATGAGGTCTTTGGATAGCCTTAACCTTGACGGAAGTGATCAGGGCTTCCTGCTCGGAGGATGGGCGAGGGCCAATATTACACCGGATGCTCCAGTACCCCTGGTGGCCTACCGTCCCAGGGGGAATTATGAGTTTGTACAGGACAGCAGCTTTGTCAAAACCATTATCCTTGGCAATCAGGATTTTAAAGTGGCGTTTATCAATTATGAATTGTTAATTGTCCATCCTGAATTGGCACAGGCCATCACTTCGGTGATCCAACAAAAACAGGTTCCCATCAACCACATATATTTTACTGCCACCCATACCCACAGTGGCATGGGAGGAACCATCCCAGGTCCCTTGAGTACGCTCGCCCTTGGGGGCTGGGATACTACCCTGGTAAAACAAATTGCCGGAAACACCGTGCGGGCTTTGGAAGAGGCGATTGCCCAAATGGATACAGTCAAAATAAATTTTAAGAAAAGCCACGCCGGAGAATTCGTCACCAACCGCCTGATAGCCAACGATCCGGTCGATCCCTATATACGACAAATAACCATAACCCGGCCAAATGGGAAAACCGCCAGCCTGCTTACCTATAGTGCTCATGCCACTTGTCTGAGCAGTGGCTTTATGGGTTTGTCGGGGGATTATCCCTTCTACCTTTCAAAAAGAATGGAACAGGAACATGAGCTGGTCCTTTTTGCCGCAGGAGCGGTAGGAAGCCACCGTCCAATGGCTCCAGGAAATGATATTGAAAGCATTCAGGAATATGCCTCTCAGCTGGATGCTGTGGTAAGGCGGGAAACCACTGCTACGCAGCCTTTGGTGGGACATGCAGTTCTAGCCGGGAAGCTTCCCCTCAAACTCCGTGCCCCCCATTTCCGGATCAGTGATAACTGGCGAATCAGGCCCTGGCTATTTGATTGGGCCATTGGGGATTATCCGGCTCATTTTGACCTGGTACGGATAGGCAATACCTTATTTATTTCATCATCGGGGGAAGTCTCAGGTGTTTTTTACGATGCCTGGGAAAAAAGGGCAACCAAGCTGGGCCTTAACCTGATCATCACGACCTTCAATGGGGGCTATATTGGTTATATTACTCCGGACAAATACTACCATAGACAGCTGTATGAAGTCAGGGACATGAATTTTTATGGTCCGTACAATGGGGCCTATTTTAATGAACTGGTTTCCGGCTTAATTGACCTGGGAGCAAACCCATAAATGCTGGCCTGGTAAAAACCCTGGCAATACAGGCTTCTTCCCCGTTCCTCCCAGCCCCATTTTTCGAAATAATATCCGTATTCCGGAAGATCCCTTCTGGGATGCCTGGTAAGGATCCTGAAGGAATTGATCAGGGTTTTCAACAGCAGCATCTTGCTTGGGACAGGATAAAAATCGGCAAAAATCCAATGGGAATGTGCCTGTACCTTCGTTTGAATTTTTCTGAAAAGTTGGTCAATCTTTTCATCCGGCAAAACATCCAAAAAATATTGTGTAAAGACCACATCAAACTTCATGTCAGGCAAGGCATCAAATGAAGCAGCATGAATGAAGGTAACTTGCTGAAGCAAATCCATACTCAATCCCGATTGGCACTCCCGGATCATGGAAGCCGAAGCTTCCATATAAATCACTTTTCCCTTACTTCCGCACCTGTTTAGGATCTCCCGCATATTTGATCCTGCCCCTCCTCCCAAAACCAGCACCTGATCTCCCCTGCCGATACTATCCAAAAAGGCCAGTTTGCTGGCTTGAAATTCGTTTCCAAACAGTAAACTACCTAATCTTTCATAAAAAGGGGCCAATAGGCGATAATGGTCGGTAGTAGCTGTTTCTCTCATGGATTTATTCCAAAAAACATAAAAGCAAGGGGAGGGAAAAGGAAAGCTCCAACCGCCTCCTGGTTCTGGCAATGCTCACAGGGTGTTCCATAAAACTGATCATGTGTACCAGCATCATCAGCCCCCAGATCAGGGTATACCGGTGATAAAAGGAAGGAAGGACAATAAAAAGCAGCACCATATACATCAAGGAAAATGCAGCAAGGCCCCAAAGCAACTGGCGGGTCCTTTTCTTTCCCAAAACAGTCATGATAGAATGGTGTCCTTCTGCTTTGTCCAGGGCTGCATCCATATAGGACAAAAACACCAGGTTAAACCAGGCCAGAACAAAATAACCAGGAACAAAAAACAGCCAATTGGTGGAACCAAAACCGAAATCCTGTAACCAGAAAGGAGCCAGGCCAACTCCGCAAACATATAACAAGGCTGTCACAGCTTCCTTTAAAGCCGCCAATTTGACATGAACAAAACGCAAGCCTATAATGACGAGCAAAATCAGGGCAAATAATATCAGACCAGCACCCAGCATGCCATTCCAGGGCAACCATGCGGCAGCAAGGCCTATTCCCAAAATGGTAATAATCATGGTTATGATACTTAGTTTTTTAAAATGCCTCTGATGAAAGCGATGCCTTTTGGACAGGGCCAGTTGCGGAATACTTGTTGCGTCCAGGAGGTGGTCAAAGGTATAAATTGACCAAACCGCCATTCCAAGCAACAAGTAAATGAACCAGGGCAAGGACAAACGCATCATGTCCCCGAAAAAAAACATGCCGGCACATGATCCAGCCACCACATCCAACGAAAGGATGTTTATCTTTTCGAAAAACCCTGAAGAAACTTTCTGAATCAATTTCACCCGCTTATCTATTTGCGGGCAATTTAAATAATTGATCATTCCTAATCATTCAAAAATTTCTGTAATTTTCCACCTGGCTGAAACACCAACTCTATGAGAAAAATAATCTATGCCCTTTTTTTGCTGCTGGGCCACGGGGCTTTTGCTCAACAACCTGTAAAAGTAGCCTGTGTGGGTAATAGCATAACAGAAGGGCCCGGCAGGAATCACCCGGATAGCTACCCCCTACAATTACAAAAAAAACTGGGGAACGCTTACCTGGTAAAAAACTTTGGCGTCAGTGCAAGGACCCTCCTGAAGAAAGGAGATTTTCCTTTCTGGAATGAGCCTCAGTTTGAACAGGCCAAGGCATTTGAGCCGGACATCCTGGTCATCAAACTGGGCACAAATGATTCAAAACCGCAAAATTGGGTCCACAAGTCATCTTTCCTGGAGGATTATGTGGCAATGATTGATACGTATAAAAAACACATGCCAGATAATGGAAAAATCTACCTTTGCCTGCCTGTTCCTGTCTTTGAAGACAACTATGGCATCACAGAAAAAATTATTGTAGAAGAAATGGTTCCGCTGATCAGGGAAGCAGCCAGAAAAACCGGAACTACTGTAATTGACCTGCATACCGCTCTGGAACCCTACATCAGTCTTTTTCCGGATGGGGTACATCCCAATAAGAAAGGCGCAAAAATCCTCGCTGAAACCATAGCAGAAAATATTCAATAAGCCAACCTTTCAAATAGCCATTTATCGGTAGGGTTTATCAGTCCGGTAATCTACCGCTCTTATCCGCACTTCTCATCAGCCAGATGGGTTTCCTTGCCCGGTGCAATATCCGTATTATGTGCGGCTGCACAGCACCAGGCTTGGTACTTCCTACGCACAAAAAAATATTTAATCATAATTAATTCTCATTGCCTGAAATCCGCAATCCTCACAGATTTTACCCTAACTTAATCAATTGAAAATAGGATTATGTTGCAGATATAAAGCATTAACAAAATAAATTATTTCATAATAATTCAATGAATTTCACAAATATAGCTATATTGTTGATCAAATCAGTCTCCATAGGTCTGAAGAAATAACTTTACGAAATTACCTGCCCCATTTCCCCATACCTTCATCTGCTAATCCTAAAAGTCATGGCCGGGCTTCTTCCAGAACACCTGTCACAGCCTTTGGGTACTACAGCAAGACTGGAAAACGGGTCAGAAAGTGTGAATTTCCGATGCTGACTTTTGTCAGTTTACCTTTGGAATCTTTGTTGCTTGCTTTCAAATTACCTGTTCCTTGCATAAATTGTTGCTGTAGATGGGAGAACAAAAATCAATTACCGGTATAAAGGTATCCGAGAGAAAAAAATTTCTCAAAAATCTGATTCATGATATCGAAGCCCTGGATCAAATGATCCGGGAAGGGAAGATAGAAGCAAATGTCCAACGGATAGGAGCAGAGCAGGAGTTTGCACTGATCAACAAGCATTACAAACCCTCTAAAAATGGTCCCTTGATCTTGGGTAAACTGGAAAACAACCATTTCACTTCAGAATTGGCCATGTACAACCTGGAGCTAAACCTGGATCCTCAGGAGCTTAAAGATGGCTGCCTTTTAAAAATGGAAAAGCAACTGAGAAAGTACCTCAAAAATGCTGAAGAGGTTGCTTCCGGTTTTGGGGATTCGGTAATCCTAACGGGCATTTTACCCTCCATAGATCTTCGCTCGGGGCAGATGGATTACATGACACCTAATCCCCGGTACCAAGCCCTGGATGAAATCATCAAACAACTGAGGGGGCAGGATTTTGAGTTGAACATATCAGGGGTAGATGAACTGATTTTAGCCCATACCAATATTCTTTTTGAGGCCTGCAATACCAGCTTCCAATGTCATCTTCAGGTAAGCCCGGATGAATTTGTGGACCAATACAATTGGGCCCAGATGATATCCGGCCCCCTGCTATCGGTCTGCACCAATTCGCCTTTGTTGTTTGGCCGGGAGCTGTGGTCGGAGACCAGAATCCCGCTTTTTCAGCAGAGCATAGACATCCGGAGCAAAGGGTACCACCTGAAAGAAAAAGAGCAGCGGGTATCCTTTGGCAATCATTGGATCCGGGAAACCAGCGAAATTTACAAAGAAAACCTTGCCCGTTTTCCCCTGATCCTTACCCACAAGGCCACCGATAACTCACTGGCTGTACTGGCCGAAGGGGGAATTCCGAAATTGCAGGCCCTTCAATTGCACAACGGCACCATTTGGCGATGGAACAGGCCCTGCTATGGAACAAGCACCGGCCTGCCCCATTTACGCATAGAGAACCGATACCTACCCGCAGGACCTACCATTATGGATGAAATGGCCAACCTGGCCTTATGGGTAGGCCTGATGAAAGCCATGCCAGTGAGCTACAGGGGTGCCTGGCACAGGAAGTCCTTTGAAGATACCAAAGGGAATTTTTACAGGGCAGCTACATCGGGCATCTACAGCAGCATGGTCTGGAACAACCGGATGGTTCCGGCTCAAAAACTCATGCTGGATCAACTTCTGCCCCTGGCCAGGACAGGCCTGTCAAAAGCTGGCGTTTCCGACGAAGAATCCAATAGGTACCTGAATATCATCGAAGGAAGAGTTAAATCGGGACAGACGGGCAGCAGTTGGCTGATAAAAAGTTATCGTAAAATAAAGAAACACATGAGCAGGGATGAGGCCATGGTAACCTTGACCGCTGCCATGCAAAAGCGCCGGAAAGCGGATCTACCGGTCAGTGAGTGGCGGGCAGCCTCCGCATCAGAACTGAAAACAATTCCCATACAGTATGACTGGATCGGTAACATCATGACAACCAACCTGATCACCGTACAGGAGGATGATCTGATCACCTTGGTAGAAAAAATCATGGAATGGAAAAACATCCATCACATCCCGGTGGAGGACAAACAGGGGAAGTTTAAAGGTTTAATCACTACTTCCACCCTACAAAAGCTCGGGGAAAAAACTGATGGAATGGAAATTGCGAAGAACATCATGATTTCAGACGTTATCACCATAGGCCCGGAAACAGATATCAAATATGCCATGTTGCTGATGGTCAATAAAAAAATTAGTTGCCTCCCCGTGGTAGACGGTGACCGCCTTATCGGATTGGTAACCGACAAGGACGCAAAGGGAATTTGGGAAAAACTTTACCAAAAGAACAATGCCTGATACGCTTCTGACAACGGATAACCCGAGGGTCCTGTTTGCTCACCACCAGAAGGTTGATTTGCCTACGCTGGTTGTCATCGTGGGCATACACGGGAATGAACCTGCCTCTGTTCATGCAATGGAAGCACTTTTTAAAGATAAAAATATCCCGAAATTTGATTTCAAGGGGAATGTTTTTATCCTCAAGGGAAACGCCGAAGCATTAAAATTTCAACAAAGATTCATTGGTAAAGACCTTAACCGAATCTGGACCAGTGAAAACCTGCAGCTTGTAAGGATGAAAAATATGGAGGAACCTGGTTTTAGCTATCCTGAACTGAAGGAACTGGCCTTACTGGACCAGCTAATCACTACCATAGTAGCTATATACGGTTCAGGTAAAATTTTATTTACCGATCTCCATACCACTTCTTCGGAAAGCTGTGCCTTTTTACCCTTCAACGACACCCTTCCCAACCGGAAAATGGCCAAACATTTTCCGGTACCGCTGGTACTGGGAATAGAAGAATACCTGGATGGACCCTTGATGAGTCATATCAATGATCTCGGTTTTCCCGCACTGGGATTTGAAGCTGGAAAACATGATGACCCCCAAAGTGCCAAAAGGCATAAGGCCTTTATCAAGCTTTGCATGTTTCACCTGGGAATCATAGAAATGTCTGATGCTGATATAGAAAAGGAAGAAATGCTTCTAAAAAATACTTTGGGAATCAAAAGCGGTTTTTACGAAATATTGTGCCGCTATCCTGTAGGCCCGGATCAATCATTTGAAATGAGGCCAGGATTTAAAAATTTCAACCCCATAAAAAAGGGACATGAATTGGCCAGAAATAATGGGTTCCCAGTCATCAGTCAGCACAAGGGGATGGTTTTCCTTCCTTTGTATCAAAGTAAGGGGCAAGATGGTTTTTTTATTGTTAAACCTGTTTCTTCCTTCTGGCTTTGGCTGTCCAGTTGGCTGAGGAGAACATTTTTGCCCGACTTACTCCCCCTTCTTCCCGGAATATCCAGGAAAGAACCATCCGGCAACAGGTATCTGGTCAATCCTGCGATTGCCCGATGGCTGAATAAAGAGATTTTTCATTTATTGGGTTTTAGAATACACTATAAAGCCCTGAAAAACCAATGGGAAATAATTAAAAGAGATTGACGTATCTTGCCCAAAATTATTTTCCTTCAGTAGGTTGACCCGAATTAAACCTTACCGGTTGATTTGCAGTTTAACGTTTATATGCTTCATTATACCACATACCAGCTTAAGAAGGATGCACCCTGGGTGACCTTTGTGCATGGTGCCGGTGGCAGCAGTGCCATCTGGTTCAGGCAAATCCGGGATTTTAAGAAATCTTTTAACGTATTGCTGGTAGACCTTCGTGGTCATGGAAAATCCAAAAATCATGTTTATGAAAAGCTGAAGCAATATTCCTTTGATGTCATTGGAAATGAAGTCGTGGAAGTGCTGGACCACCTTAAAATAAATCAATCTCATTTTGTGGGCATATCATTGGGGACCATCATTATCCGGGAAATAACTGAAAGGCATCCTGAAAGGGTCAGCAGTATGATTTTAGCCGGCGCCATAATGAAATTGAATATCCGGGGCCAAATACTCATGCGCCTGGGAATTATATTAAAATCTGTCATTCCCTACCTGCTGTTGTATAAGCTATTTGCCTTTATCATCATGCCCAGAAAGAACCACAAAGCCTCCAGGTACCTCTTCGTTCAGGAGGCAAAAAAACTCTACCAAAAAGAATTTATCCGCTGGTTTACTCTGGCAGCAAAGGTAAATCCTTTATTGGCATTTTTCAGGATCAAGGAAACCTCCATCCCAACCCTTTATGTCATGGGAGAAGAAGATTACATGTTCTTGCCTTCCATCACTAAACTGGTAAATAACCACAGTGCAGCAAAGCTTGAAATAATCCCTGCCTGTGGTCATGTAGTCAATGTGGAAAAACCAGAAAAATTTAACCAAATTGTCTTGCGCTTCCTCCAAGCCTAATCGCTCCATAGTTTGCCGATTTATAGGCCTGTTGTGATAAGGCTTGTGGAGTTTCAATAGTAACAATTGACCGGCTTCGGGTATTGATATGAAATTTCGGTTTTATGCACCATATTCACTACCTGAGCTTCTTTTTATTACTGGTAATAACCTTGCCTCTTTATGGGCAAAAATTAGATTTTTCGGACGCAGTGATCCTGCAAAAAAGTTCCGGTCAAAGGGCCGAGTAGCATGCCCGGTTTTTCTTTGGTCCTGAATGGGTGGAGCCCATAACCCAGGGCCTATTGGCAGAAGAAGTCAACCTGAA
Source organism: Cyclobacterium sp. SYSU L10401 (assembly GCF_010993705.1). Classification (GTDB taxonomy): domain Bacteria; phylum Bacteroidota; class Bacteroidia; order Cytophagales; family Cyclobacteriaceae; genus Cyclobacterium. The sequence continues at coordinate 208,858 of NZ_WOFO01000007.1, forward strand.
AGGACCCCTATTGACCAACCAACAGGTTCCCCTGACACTGCTGCAATGGTAGGAAATGGAAAAACGGGCTAACCAAAAAATGATGGGGAATTTTCGTTTTCAGATGGGCCTGATCCGGGCTTATTTTGATGCGCATATCCAGCAAAAACTGATGTATGATACCCAAAAAGAACAAAGCGCAAGAAATCGCTTGAGACTGGGCAAAGAAAATGGAAGCCAGAGGGCAATAGATGAGGCGATCCGGATCCTGGAAAGACCCTCGACAGATCCCGGGGCTTATCAGCTCAAACAAAGGTGTGAACAATTGGGGTAAGGTGATCAACACAAAACCCTGGGAAGCAGACCCCGGAAGTCTCTATGGGCCCGGGTTAGTTTTGGGGTTGGGCTTAAAGGTGAGGAGTGGGTACATGAGGTGCAAGCCATAGGTTTTGAGGGTATTTCCACTCCCAAGGCCTGGAGACACAGGTCAATACGCTTTTTGATACACCTTTGCAAATCAGGTATAAAGACCTTAATCCCGATATAAAATATCAGCTGAAAGTGGCTTAAACTGGCAGGTTTAGATCAAAAATGAAGCTTACTGTTGCAGAAAATATACTCATCCATGATTTTATTGAAACCGGCCACCAACCTGTATATTCTTTCCCCCTTCCACAAAAAGCCTATCAGGACGGATCCATAACCTTTACCTGGACCTGTGGTGAAGGAGAACGTGGGTCACAAGTTGCTGAAATCTAAATCATCCCGGAAACTGAGTAAAAAAAACAATCTTTTTTCAAGAATAATAGGACAAATTCAGGTTAATCTACTGAAAAACAAGCCGTTGAATTTGATAAAAGTATTTTTTCCCAGGATCAATCACAAAAAAATCAATTTTAAAATTATCCAAACCTAAAATAATGCATTTCGAAATAATTAAAACATTATGTGCATTTTTTCAGTAATTTATTTGTTAAAATATTGGTTTTATACTTTTTTACTTCCTAATTTTCGGATGTTAAAGAAATGAAAAACGGATTAGGAAAGCAAAGTGAAGTAGGAAATCCGTAAGGGAAGTTGGTTATTTTTTAATGTAGGGTTTGTCCGGGGTCTTATGGCAACATAAGGCTCCGGCATTTTTTTTAAATAAAAAATTCTGTCAAAATCGCTATTCCGGAAGCCAGTAATATAATCAGGAGTTTTTGCAGGTGAAAACGGTGCTGCGGTGAGCTTTCAAATAAGATAATGGTAGAAATATGAAGAAAACCTCCTGCCACCAGGCCAAAAAGGATGTTTAGTGTTCCTCTTCCGATCAATTGCTGGTCATACAAAAAATCTGTTGACACCATGCCTAGGGGTGATGCCAGGGAAAACAATACCAACAGCAGTATAATTCCCATCCTATTTAACCTACTCATCAAAACGGCTACCAAGGCAAAAGCCTCCGGCATTTTGTGCAAAATCATCCCGATCAGAAGGGTTTCACTCCCATGATGGTGCCCTGCAAGCATGGGTTGTTTGGAAAGCAGGGTGCCTTCCAGGAAGGCATGTAAAAACAATCCAATCATCAGGGTCCAGACGCTGTTGCCCATCCCATGACTGCCATGATCATGGATGTGACCATGCTCTATCCCGGAAGACATAAAGTCCAGCACCTGTTGCAGCAAAAAGCCCAATAGAATATACAGGCCCATGTAATAGGCTGAATCCTGGTCAGCGAAGAGTTCCGGGAAAATATGCAAAATGGTAATGGCAAATAAATAGGCCCCGGCAAAAATCAGTGCCAGTTTGAAGCTTTTTTCTTTCCATTCCGGAATAATCAGTGCCAGTAAACCCGCACCAAAAGCAGCCATAAAAAGTAAGACAAAATGCATCATAACATAAATTGGGTTATCCGGATTATTCCTTATCCAATGTAGAAATATAAGGAATCAAGCCTTCACTTACAAAGGATTGCATCTGTCCGCGGTCATCATTGAAAATAAGAAAAACTTCCAAGCCATCTGTGGTTTCGTAAATTTCCCTGGCCCCATCGACACCCAATACCATAAATGCAGTGGCAAAGGCATCGGCCGTCATGCAATCATCGGCCACCACTGTAGCACTCAAAAGGGAATGTTCTACCGGGTATCCGGTAAAGGGGCTGATGGTATGGGAATATTTGACAGAATCCTTAACATAAAAATTACGGTAATTTCCAGAAGTAGCCATACCTTTATTGTCTAAGGCAAGAATGCTATAGATTTCATTGGCCAAGCCCTCTTCTTCCGGACGGGAAATACCAACCTTCCAAAGTTCACCCTTGTCATTAACACCCCTGCTGACCAGCTCCCCGCCAATCTCCACGAGGTAATTCTGAATTCCCATTTCACCGAGGAACTCCGCCACCCTATCCACTCCATACCCTTTAGCAATGGCACTAAGGTCCAGATAAACATCCGATTTGGTTTTCCTTATTCCGTTCTTGTCAAAAACCAACTGATCAAAACCCACTTGATCCAGTAGCTGCTCCACACCTGTGCTATCCTTCATTGAAGCGCCTTCAGGACCGAAGCCCCAGGCATTAACCAATGGCCCGACGGTAGGGTCAAAGGCTCCTTTTGTGGCATCAAATATAGCTTTGCTCTTTTCAAGTACCGTATAGAAATGAGTGGATTCAAATTCCAATGAATCCATCCGGTTAAACCTGCTGATTTCAGAGTCAGGGATATAGGTAGACAAAGCATTGTTAATTTCAACCAGTAAAGCGTCGATCTCCTTTTTAAAATCTCTTCTTCCCTCATCCAGGTAAACAATCCTGTAGCTGGTACCCATGGTAGGCCCGGAAACCACCATTTTCGGACCCTCCTCACCCGGAGTATCAGGGCTGTTTTTATTCTGTCTGTAGAGATAAACCATGAATACCACCAACAACAACAAAATGCTGTAAATGATATTTTTCTTGGCTGATTTTCGCATAAAACAAGGCTTGTTTTAATTTCCCGAAAGTTAATTCTTATTTTTCAAATGCTCATCGTTTTCAACCATAATCCTGGTTTGCGAATCTTTGGCAAGCATACCTTTGGTCTGCAAAGCTGGGATGAATTTTCTATATTTGTACATCTTAGAAAGATCATATGAGAGAAGATTATCTGCGTGGGGACCAGGAGGGCATGGCCCCGGGTGACAAGGAAATTGAAAAAGCTTTAAGACCTTTAAGCTTTGATGATTTCACCGGCCAGCAAAAGACCGTGGAAAACATAAAGATATTTGTTTTGGCTGCAAAAAAGCGCGGGGAATCACTGGATCATGTTTTGCTGCATGGTCCTCCTGGATTGGGAAAAACCACCCTGAGCCATATCATTGCCAATGAACTGGAATCCAGCCTGAAGATTACTTCTGGCCCGGTATTGGACAAACCTTCAGACCTGGCGGGACTGCTCACCAATCTGGAAGATGGAGATGTCCTGTTTATTGATGAAATCCACCGTTTAAATCCCATTGTGGAAGAATACCTTTATTCTGCCATGGAGGATTTCCGGATTGACATCATGCTCGACTCGGGTCCCAATGCCCGGTCTGTGCAAATCAGCCTTAACCCCTTTACACTGGTGGGAGCCACCACAAGATCGGGACTGCTCACTTCTCCTCTCAGGGCTCGTTTTGGCATCAATGCCCGCCTGGAATATTACGATGCGGAATTGCTCTGCACCATTGTCAAAAGGTCCGCTTCCATACTGGGAACACCCCTGGATGAAGCGGCGGCCTTCGAAATAGCCAGAAGAAGTCGCGGTACACCGAGGATTGCCAATACACTACTGAGAAGGACGCGTGACTTTGCAGAGATCAAGGGAGATGGTCGCATCAACCTGGATATAGCCAAAATTGCCCTGAATGCCCTGAATGTAGACGAAAATGGACTGGATGAAATGGATAACCGCATTCTCCTCACCATTATCAAAAAATTCAGTGGCGGGCCGGTGGGCCTTTCCACCATCGCCACGGCTTGTGGAGAAGAAGCAGAGACCATTGAGGAAGTCTATGAACCTTTCCTGATTCAGGAAGGCTACCTCAAAAGAACCAGCAGGGGAAGGACCGCCACGGAAATGGCTTACAAACACCTTAAGCTCAAGCCGGACTTTGGTGGTCAATCCGGAAGTCTTTTTGATCTTTAGGTCCCGAGTCGGCCGATCCCAATTAATTTTGATTATGAATAGCCTGGAAAAAAATACCCTTCTGATCAAAAAAACAGCTCAAAAATTGGGCTTTGATTATTGCGGAGTGGCAAAAGCGGAATACCTGGAAGAAGAAGCCCCAAAACTAGAAGCCTGGCTGGCAAAAAATTACCATGGAAAAATGGCCTACATGGCCAATCATTTTGACAAAAGACTGGACCCCGGAAAACTCGTGGACGATGCCCGATCGGTGATCAGTCTGATGTACAATTACTACCCTCCAAAAAAACTGCCTGAGGAAAAAGATGACGTGAAAATCGCCAAATATGCCTACGGCAAAGATTACCACTTTGTCATCAGGGATAAACTCAAAAACTTTTTAGAAATCCTCAGAGAAGAAATCGGCGAAATCCATGGAAGGGCATTTGTAGATAGTGCACCTGTCATGGAAAGACAATGGGGCCAAAAAGCAGGCCTGGGCTGGACGGGCAAAAACAGCCTGCTTCTCAATAAAAACAGCGGTAGCTTTTTTTTCCTTGCGGAGTTGATCATAGACCTTCCCTTACAATATGACAACCCCATTACCAAAGATTATTGCGGCACCTGTACGCGTTGTATCGATGCCTGTCCCACTGATGCCATCGTTCAGGACAACCTGATCGATGCCTCCAAATGCATTTCCTATCTTACCATTGAGCTGAAGGAAGAAATTCCAACCGAATTTAAGGGCAAAATGGAAAATTGGGCCTTTGGATGTGACATATGCCAGGATGTTTGCCCCTGGAACCGCTTTTCCAAAGCCCATCAGGAAAGGGAGTTTCTGCCTTCCCCCGACCTGGAGAAAATAGAATGGGAGGAAATCACCAAAGAAACTTTTAACCGGGTCTTTAAAAAATCAGCAGTAAAACGCAGCAAATGGGAGGGCTTAAAAAGAAACATCCAATTTTTAAGGAGTACTTAATGGAGTAAGTAACTTATGTTACTTGAGAAGGGATGCAACTTTCGTTTTTTTACCTGCTGGTTTAACCAAAAATTAATATTAGTTGGCTTTTAAAAAAAATGAGGTCGGTTTTAAAACAAAAAGGAGAACCTCTGACTTTAATAATGGTTAAAACGATTAGACTAAAAACCTAAAATTAAAAATAAAATTCATATTATTGTATTATTCAGTCAAACTAATAAAAAACAACTTTTTATGCTTAGAATTTTAAAAATTTAGTAATAAAAACCTCAATCTAAACTTAATTCTATGATTAAAATTTACCGAGTTTCATTGGTCATGGTCTTGTCTACCTTAATTGTAGGCTGGGCACATGCGCAGTACAGCGTTTCGGGGACTATCTCCGATGAGCGGACCGGAGAGCCCATGATAGGGGCCAGTATTCTGGTCAGCAATACGAACAGAGGAACCGTGACGGACCTTGATGGCAGGTTTAACCTGAATTTTGAGAACAATGATCCAGCCAGACTGGTCATCTCTTCCCTTGGTTACCTGAGTCAGACCTTTGACGTTGGGCCAAATAATAACAATAACCTGGATGTTTCCCTCAAGGAAGATGCTACTAATCTCGAAGAGGTAGTGGTAACCGGTTTGGCATCATCTGTAAAAAGATCCAACCTGGCCAATGCCGTCTCCTCTGTATCATCCAGGGAACTGACAGGCACTACCACCATACAGACAACAGATGGTGCACTTTACGGTAAAATTGCGGGTGCCAATATCAGGTCCAACGGGGGGGCACCAGGAGGCGGCCTATCCATCCAACTAAGGGGTATTTCCAGCCTGACCGGAGCTTCACAACCACTGATTATCCTGGATGGCGTATATATCAACAACTCTTTCCAAAGGACGGGGCGGGCAACAGTAACCGGAGCCGGAGCATCCAATCAGGATGATGGATCCAACAGGCTTGCAGACCTCAATCCGGCAGATATTGCCACCATTGAAGTATTAAAAGGTCCCTCGGCTGCGGCTATTTACGGGACCCGGGCCAATGCAGGTGTGATCATCATCACCACAAAGCGGGGTGCAGAAGGAAAAACCAAAGTTTCCCTTTCTCAGGATATAGGTTTTGCCCAACCGCTCCGATTATTGGGAGTGGACGATTGGAGTGAAGAAAAAATCAACACCTTTTTTCCTGAAAACAGAAGACCAATCGAATTGGAGCGTTTCAGGGAAGGTACCCGGATTGATTATGAGGATTATTTTTACAACAACACGGCCTTACTCAGCAATACCCGTCTGACTGTTTCGGGAGGTAATGAAAAAACAAAATTTTATGTCTCAGGAAACATCAATTCGGAGGATGGTACGGTAAAAAACACTGGGTTTGACCGGGTTTCCCTAAGGGCAAATCTGGATCATAATATCTCAGATAAAATCAAATTGGGTGTCTCCTCCAACTACATTAAATCCACATCCGACAGGGGCTTTACGGGTAACCAGAATAATTCAGGTGCCAGTATAGGCTACAGTATCGCCTATATCCCCAACTATTTTGACATCCGACCGGACGAAAATGGGGTATATCCAACCAATCCCTATTTTAGTGAGAATCCTGCGGCAGTCACAGATAATGCGGAAAACAGGTCTGATGTACAAAGATTTGTTCAGGCTTTTACCCTGGATATTGACTTGTTCAGCAACAGCAACAGTTTTCTTAAAGCCAATGTGGCAGGTGGTTTGGACTTTCTTCAAAATACGACATTGATTTATTTGCCTGAATCTCTTCAATTCCAGAGAGGGCAGGCCAACCCTGGCGATGTATTCTGGGGAAAACAGGAAAGCTTCAATACAAATTTCCAGGCAGCCCTGGTATATAATTTTAACCTGGGTAGGGTCAACATGAACTCCCAGGCCGGACTGGTCAGGCTTGATTTCAATAACAGTCAGCTATTTAACCGGGGAAGGGGACTGGTGCCAGGTCAAACCAATCTGGAACAGGCATCTGTACAGGAAATAGCAGACCAGTTTACCAGTGAGGTTCAGGAAGCGGGTGTTTTCTTACAGCAGGAAGCCAATTTTGAAGATAAAATCATAGGTACTGTCGGCGTTAGGTGGGATAAATCTACCCTTAATGGAGACCCCTCTCAATATTATGGATTCCCCCGAGCTTCTGTTGCCGTTAACCTTGGAAATTTTGATTTTTGGAACTCCGGTTTTATCAATCAATTGAAACCCAGGATTGCCTATGGTGAAACTGCCGGGCCGGTTGCTTTTGGAAACACCTTTTCCAGACTTGAAGGGGCAAATATCGGCGGATTGTTAGGCTCTGTCGTTGGAACCCAGATCGGCAATACCCAGATCAGACCGGAAACTGCTACAGAACTTGAGTTTGGTGTTGATCTTGGATTTCTCAACAACAGGTTTGCTCTGGAAGCCACCTATTACATTAAAAACACACAAAACAACATCCAAGACCTGAATCTGGCACCATCTACGGGTGTGACTACCACGCCAAGCAATGAGGCGGAACTGGAAAACAAAGGATTGGAATTGAGCCTTTCCGGAACGGTAATCGATCAACCTAACTTCAGTTGGTTTTCAAGAATCATGTATTGGCAAAACAGGGTGAATATGACCAGGTTAGGTATACCCCAATATACCCAAGGAGCCTTTGGTACTGCACTGGGTACTTTCTACTATGCAGAGGGATTCGCGCCCACTACCATTGTGGGAACACCTGTTGATCCTGATCACCCCAGTGGGTTTACAGTTTGGGGAAATGCCCAACCCAAATTCAATACTTCTTTCTACAATACTTTAAGAATTTACAATAATCTGGAGTTATCCTTCCTGATGGAGTGGAGGCAAGGTGGCGAAAATATCAACCTGACCTCTTTCCTTTCCGATTCGGGTGGAACCACCAACGGATGGTTTGGGGATGATAATGGAGATGGGGTTCCAAACGGTAGACAAAGACCTCCTGAGCCTTACAACAATGCCGGCAGGTGGGTACAAGATGCCTCATTTTTCAAGGTAAGGGAAATTGGCATGTACTATACTTTGCCCAAGGCAACTGTGACTAATGCCTTTGGAAATGCCCTGGAAAGTATCCGTTTTGGCCTATCTGTCAACAATGCCTTCCTTTTCACTGATTATGACGGATATGATCCGGAGACTTCTACTTTTGGCGCTCAGTCTGTCGCCAATAACGTAGATATAGCTCCTTATCCCACCCCAAGAAGGGTTTTCTTTCACGTAAATCTTGATTTTTAACCCTAAAACGATGAAAGTTATGAATAAGATAAAAACATATATCGGATATACGGCTCTTGTGACCCTTTTCATGGCAAGCTGTAACCCATTGCAACTGGATCAAATAGACGATCCCAACAATCCTTCTGTAGGAAGTGTCAGTGAAAATGCCAGCCGTTCGCAGATCCAGTTTCTGGTAACCGGTCTCGAATCCAGGCACAGAGGGTACGTCACCAACGTATCCCAGGCATGGAATACATTTGGAAGAGAGGTGTGGTATTTAAATGGTTCAGACCCGAGGTTTCAAACAGACTGGCTAGGTCAGGGAGGAAGAGAGCCTGACCGAATTTATTTTGGCTTCGGCACCACAGGTAGCGGCTCCTGGGCTTCTCCTTACCAGGCCATCAGACAGGCAGATGTTCTGGTTTCTGCCGTAGAAAACACCACTACCCTTACAAGTGCCGAACAAGCTGCGCTATCTGGTTTTGCCCGCATGATACAAGGATACCAATTCATGATTCCTGCCAATTTTGTGTATGAAAATGGCATCAGGATAGACGTGGAAGACCCCCTAAATCCAGGCCCCCATGTGCCTTATGATGAGGCCATGCAACATTCTCGTTCATTGCTGAATGAGGCGGACCAATTGTTTGGCTCCGGAAGTGGGGATTTCCCTTTCACATTGACACCTGGCTTTGAAGGCTATACTTCCATTAATGGCTTACGGCAAGTCAACAATGCAATATTGGCCAGAAACAACGCCTACCTGGAGGATTGGGAAGGAGTTTTGACTGCTCTGGACAATTCATTTATGGACCTGGAAGGAGATTTGGACGCAGGCCCTGCTCACCCTTATAATGGACCGCCTGACTCATTTAATCCCTTGTTTTATATCAGGGATGCAGCTGTGAATACTATTATAGTGGTTCACCCTTCAGTTTTGGAAGATGCTACTGAAGGAGATGCCAGGGTGGCTGAGAAATTTTACGAAAGAGAGGAACCTGTTGTGGTTACAACGGATGCCACCCCTCTGGTAGGGACTCATCAGGACAACCGCTGGCCCAACAATACTACCCCTATCCCCTTTATACGAAACGAGGAATTGGTATTATTGAAAGCTGAAGCCCATGCCCAGCTGGGTCAAACAGACCTTGCTGTAGCGGCCATCAATGTGATTCGGAATGCAGCAGAGATTGGAGACTACAGTGGAGCAACTGACCAGGAAAGCCTGATCGATGAAATATTGTATCAAAGAAGGTACTCCTTATGGGCAGAACCCTGGGGTCACCGCTGGATCGATGCCAGAAGGTATGACCGACTGGATGAAATCAACACTTCTTTTGACCAGGGAACAGTATTTCGCCAATTTCCTCACCCCCAATCTGAGGTAAATTGGGACATTTATGCAGAAGACTGATTCCAAAAGATAAGCATTTAGGTATAAAGCCATTTCTGATAATCAGAAATGGCTTTATTTTTTGGGTTGGCACCTCTCGCATCCACTAAAAATATTCGACGGGATAAGCCAATATTTTTTTTGATTCTAAAGCATATGGCTAAAGTTACAGTATAGATCATGACATCTGAAGGCTGGGCCTGGTATTTGCCTGGGTGTGGGCCTAAAAAAAATAGTCTGAAAGGAATTTATTGAAGCACCCTGAAAAGATAGGCCAGCGAAAACTCCAATTGCGTAAAATTAAGGTCAAATATTCGTTCCTGGCTTTCAGGGTTTCCAAATTCATAGGAATAGCGGACCTCACCCTGCAGGGTATGCTTTCCAAACAACTTTGATAAACCAACTCCTGCGGTCAAACCATACATGACCTTACGGGGGCGGTCAGCTGCCTGCCCATAGGTAGGGATCACCAGTTCTCCTTCCACTATCCTGTTTACCTCTCTGGCTTGGAGTAAATATCCCAAATGCGGTCCAAGTTTGATGTGAAACCTTCCGGAATTTCCTAAATAAAAATTAGACAATATGGGTACTTTCAGGTAGTCAAACCTGGTCTCATTCCCCACGTTAATGGTATCGGTGGCGGCATAACCCGTAGTCAGCCATTGAACTTCAATCTGGGCCCCGGCATTCTTTTCAAAAAACTGCTCGATCACCAATGAATAGGTTGGAGCAGTAATTCCGGTCACCGTCCTTGGAAAACTACCCAGTGTAACCCTGTAAGAAGCGCTGGAACTGGTATAACCCGCTTTGAAACCTATGCTGGTCTGGGCCGCTAGCCTGCCGCAAGACAAAAAAATAACACATAGTAGGACAGACCAGATTTTCATAGGTAAAAAGCAAAATGGTTTCCGTTTTTTAGCTATTCTTTTTTGCGTCCTTCCCTTCTTCTCTGTCCCTTAATTTTTTGTCATCAACATTTTTATTAAGGAATTCATTGATTTTGTCAATAGAAAAGGAACTGGAAATTTCACCAAATGAATTGATATTCATATTAAAACCTTCCAGTTCTTCATTTACCCTCGGTGTCTCCTTTTTTTTGGTCTTCTTGGCCATAACGCTGTTCATTTAATAAACGAATACATGATCATCAAACAAAGCCATTAGCTGGCTTCAATATTATCTAACGCAAAATCAATTCTTTTGATCAGTTCTTCTCTGCCTAATATTTCAAATATCTGCATCAGGTCCGGTCCCGCACCAACGCCCGTAATGGCAAGCCTTACCGCCTGCATCACTTTCCCTAATTTAATTTCCTCAGCTGCTGCAGCCTCTCCCAGCATTTCTTTGGCGATTTCTGCGGTCAATACACTCTCTGTCGCCATCAATTTACCTTTAAAGGCACCCAATACAGTGATGGCATCCTGATTCCACTTTTTTGCAACCACCTGTTGATCGAAAGACTCAGGTGCAAACACCATAAACCTTCCCTCTTGCCATAAGTCTGAAGGAAAAGTAGCTCTTTCTTTCATTACAGCAACAATCTTTTCAGCTTTTTCCTGAGAAACGGCAATATTTTCCTTTTTCAAATCAGCGAGCAGATACTCGGCCAGCTGATGATCACTTTTGCTCCTCAGGTACTGTTCGTTGTACCATTTGGCTTTATTGATATCAAATTTTGTTCCGGACTTTCCTATTCGTTCAATGGAAAAAGCCTCCACCAGTTCATCCAGAGAAAACAGCTCCCTTTGGTCTCCAGGATTCCATCCCAGAAAGGCCAGAAAATTAAGGAAAGCTTCCGGAAGGTAACCGGATTCCCTGAAGCCATCTACCAATTCCCCGGAATTGGGGTCAGTCCAGCTTAGCGGAAAAATAGGAAACCCATGCTTTTCGGCATCCCGCTTGGAAAGTTTTCCATTCCCATCAGGTTTTAACAATAAGGGAAGGTGGGCAAATTCAGGCATGCTGTCTTCCCAACCCAGGTATTTGTATAATAGCACATGAAGTGGTGCTGAAGGCAGCCATTCCTCTCCCCGAATCACATGTGTGATTCCCATCAGGTGATCATCCACAATATTGGCCAAATGATAGGTCGGCATGCCGTCTGACTTCATCAAAACTTTGTCATCCAAGGAATTGGAATGCACCATTACCCATCCTCTGACCATGTCGTTCAACCTGACTTCTTCCTTCCGGGGAATCTTGATCCGGATCACATAAGGTGCTCCTGAATCCAGGCGGGCTTTCACCTCATCAGCAGGTAAGGTGAGCGAATTCTTCATCTGGGTACGGGTAATGGAATTGTATTGGGGAGAAACCACTCTTGCCGCCGTCAGGCGTTGCCGCATGGCCTCCAGTTCCTCAGAAGTATCAAAGGCATAATAGGCATGCCCCTGATCCAATAAATATTGGGCATATTCTCTGTACATGGGTTTCCGTTCGGATTGTCGGTAAGGACCACATTCCCCGGGATTCCATGGACTTTCATCCGGATTAATTCCAATCCAGTTCAATGTACTTTTGATGTATTCCTCCGCTCCAGGTACAAAACGGTTTTGATCGGTATCTTCTATCCTCAATAAAAATTTCCCCTGATTTTTCCGGGCGAAAAGGTAATTGTATAGGGCAGTCCGGACACCGCCAATATGCAAAGCTCCCGTGGGTGAAGGGGCAAATCTTACGCGTACTTCTTTACTCATAAACAGGCATCAATTTCATTTAAGAGGGCAAAGATAAGCAATTAATAAGGAATTTGATGGGTTCTGGCACAAAGTCTTGCGGATTTAACGGTAAACCCAAAAGCCGTTTTTCCTGTTATTAAACCTGATGATGAAAGGTTCCCCCACCAATAAAGACCAAATGGGTCAGGAAATGGTCCGGCTATTGAAAATATTCGGACTGACCTCCCTGGGTTTGGTGCTGCTACTGTCTTTGTTTAACGGACGCAGAGCCAATAATTCAGGTGTAGATCCTACTTTCAGGATCAGTGACTCCGGTATGCTATTTTTTAAAAATATCCGTAGAATTGATTATGCAGTGAAACAATTACCTGAAGCAAATATTGATATCTATACCCACAAGGGATTTGGATCCGACAGCAGCAAAAATGCCCTGATTCTGGAATTAATTGTCCACAAAAACAAAAATTCGGTCTCCCTGTACCTGGTACATCAGGGACAGCTGACCGATCAGCAAGCCCTGCAACTGCAAATAGTAGACAATGAAAAGGTTTCAGATACATTACAGCTCAGGCAGGGAAACCGCTTTGTCCACTTAAAAAATGCAGAAACATTGATTCAATGGCTGAGTAAAGAATTGGTTACTATTGAGGTTAAAGTGGATGAAAAATGGGTCCCCATTTTAGCAGAGCAAAAAGAAATAGAAGCGTTCATCAATACTTACCAGGATTTTCTTAAAATCACTTCCACTCAATAGCCTTCAAAAAGGTGAAAATACACATTCAAAAGAATCGACATACAAGTGACAATAACTACGATAAATACTGAAAATATAAAAGAATAAAACTTATCTTGTCAGGAGGACTATAGTATTTTAGGTCTATACCTGCTTGCACCCAAAATAATACTGCCATGGAGCTCAAAAGAATTGACAATATCTGGCATTTTTTTGCCACCCAAAATCAATTATTCCTAAAAAAAGAAGTAAATCAGGAAGTTCAATATTCTTTTTCCAAAAACAATATCAAATTGATTCATTCCTTTAACCCTAAATTTACCGGGCAATCAAGCTTAAGTATGGCACCAGATTCCTTTGAAATGGCTGTAAAGACCTATGCTGCAGGACAAAAAAAATTTGGATTACCTGCTCCTATGGTACAGGTCCACCAAAGGCTGTTTTTCCCGAAGGAATTACTCAAACTTACCGCCAACTTTGCTCTTTTCGTTGAAAAAGACAGGTTCAACCATTTCAGGGTCACCCTTGATTCCTTTGTACCCCGAAGTATTCGTCAAACCCATCAACCGATCAATTTTATCAGCGAAAACCTTTGGAAATTCAGGTATTTCTCTGAAACCATAAAAAATTAAATTCCCCCAAACTTTTTTCTACGCATACTGATTGATTACACTATGAAAAAACAACTGGCTACGGAAAACTTTCCCAAATTCACCATGCCCCACAGAGGGATATTATTGCTTTCCGGAATATATACCATTCTTTGGGGCGCTTTTTTCAGATGGTTTGGCCCTGCTGTCCTGAGCTGGCTATCCATGGAAAGTGATTATTCAGGTGGTTCAGACACTTTATTCTATGGCAGCATTGGCATGATCAGTGGATTGTTGCTGTTTTTATCCGCCTTCTACCCGATCAGCTGGATTTACCTGATTGGCATGGGTTTTCTGGGAAAGCTGGTTTCCCTGCTAAGTTTTCTTAGTCTTTACATGGGTAGTTTGGAATGGAACAAGCGAGTGGCCTTTCATTTGCTTTTCAACGAAGGTATTTGGCTTATTCCCCTAGGCATTATCCTTTGGAGAGCTGTAAAGGTCAGGGCCTACCTAAAATCTTTGTCCTGATTTTTGGATAAAAATAAAAGGCTGGCTTATCCTGTTGACAGGAGCAACCAGCCTCTTTGTTTGAATAAACAATGTCTACTACGTCAGGATCAACAAAAGCAGCAACACGACAATCAGCGCACCTGCTGAAATATAAATTCCTCCACCCAAATCCTTGGCTTGCTTGTTGATTTCCCGTAATTCCTTCCGGACTTCCTTCCTCTCTTCCTTATCCATGGACTTAAAATCCATGGCCTTAATTTCAGCCATTCTGGCGTCCAACTGCTCCACACGGGCTTGGTCTTCAGCACTTAGCGATTCCTTTTCATTGGATGGCTCATCCCCCTTGGCCATGGCCGCCGGTGCAAAGGAAGTGAAAAGCAAGACAAGAGATAAAAAGTATGCGATCTTTTTCATTATGGCAAATAATTTAAGGTTAAACATGTAATCTCTTCGGGTAAAAGGAGCAAAACTCCCCCCTTTTTTTAACAATATACCAAATGTTTCCAATAATCCTGCCAAAATCCTTCTCCTGTATCATTATCACTGTTGGGTTTCCTAAATTTACTTTCTTCCTTTTCTATTGGTTTACATCATTAGATTTCAACACAAAATTCCATGGAGTGAAAATTGGAACATTTTCTTGTTTTTTTCAATCCGGTGCATTGCCCAAAATTCACTAACTTGTGCTCAATTTGATAAAAACTATCTCCGAATCAATCCTAATAGAAATTTCAATAATCGGACAACAAATGGCTAAAGGCAGCAAAAAGCTTTTTCTTTTGGACGCAATGGCCCTGATTTACCGGGCGCATTTTGCTTTCAGCAAGAATCCCAGGATCAACAGCAAAGGACTAAACACCGGTGTTATGTTGGGTTTTACCAATACCTTACTGGAAGTTTTGGAAAAGGAAAAACCCACCCACATTGCAGTTGTATTTGATACTCATGCGCCTACCTTCAGGCACAAGCAGTTTGAAGCTTATAAAGCCAACAGGCAGGAACAACCCGAAGATATTGAAGTAGCTATCCCCTGGGTGAAGCAAATTGTGCAGGCCTTTAACATTCCCACCCTGGAACTTGATGGCTACGAAGCAGATGATATCATAGGTACACTGGCCAAAAAGGCAGAAAGAACCAGCTTTACCGTATACATGATGACCCCGGATAAAGACTACGGACAGTTGGTGGAAGACCATATTTACCTCTATAAACCGGCTTTTATGGGCAATGCAGTAGACATCATGGGGCCAAAGGAAATTTGTGAGAAATGGGACATCGAAAATGTAGACCAGGTAAGGGATATCCTGGGGCTGATGGGAGATACCGTGGATAATATTCCGGGTATCCCGGGGATTGGTGCAAAAACGGCTGTAAAATTATTGAAGGAGTATGGAACTGTAGAGGAGCTGATCAAAAACACCGATCAGCTAAAGGGAAAGCAAAAAGAAAATGTAGAAAATTATGCCCAGCAAGGTATCCTATCCAAGGAGCTGGCCACCATCATGCAGGATGTTCCCATTGAATTCGATGAAAAATCCCTGACACGTGACCCACCGAATGAGGAAAAACTGAAAGCACTTTTTGCTGAGCTGGAATTCAGGACTTTAACCAAAAGGGTCTTTGGAGAAGCCCTTAAAAAACCTGGCTTGAAGGTAGACGAACAATTGGGATTATTTACCGGACAGGAAGCCGCAGAAAGTAATGACAATAATACGGAACCAGAATCTCCAATTCCCCTTTCCAATAACCTGGACACGCTCTTCACCCGAGACCATGACTACCATAAGGTGTCTGGAGAAGCAGCCATCAGCGAGTTGGTACATTACTTAATGATGCAAAAGGAAATTTGTTTTGATACGGAAACCACTTCCATCAATCCAAATGAGGCTGAATTGGTAGGGATCTCCTTTGCCTATATGCCGGGAGAGGCTTATTACATCCCATTTCCAGGGGAAATAGAAGCGGCAAAAGATATTTTATCCCTGTTGAAACCCCTCTTTGCATCTGCAGATATCCTTAAGATAGGTCAGAACATCAAATATGATATCCTGGTACTCATGAATTACGGGATGGAAGTGAAGGGTAAGCTTTATGACACCATGCTGGCCCATTACCTGATCGAACCAGAAGGGAAACATTCCATGGACTGGATGGCAGAACAGTACCTCAAGTATAAACCTGTATCCATTGAGAGCCTCATTGGGAAAAAAGGCAAAAACCAGGGCTCCATGAAGGATGTCGATCCGGATGAAGTAGTGGACTATGCAGCGGAAGATGCGGACATTACGCTGTTGTTGAAAAAATCACTTGACCCCATCATCAAGGATAATAAACTTGAGCATTTACTTCATGAAGTAGAAAGCCCACTGATTGAGGTGTTGGCCGCTATGGAATTTGAAGGGGTAAGGATTGATACCGATAGTTTGGCAGAGATGTCCAAAGAACTGGAAACGGAGAGCCGGGAAATAGAACAAAAAGTCTATGAGCTGGCGGGTGAGCAGTTTAATCTCAGCTCTCCCAAACAATTGGGAGAAATCCTCTTCAATAAGTTGCAACTGGACCCTAAGGCGAAAAAAACCAAAACCGGACAATATGCTACCGGAGAAGAAGTGCTGAGTAAGCTGGCCATCGAGCACGAAATAGCCCAATCTATTTTGGATTTCAGGCAAATGGTCAAACTCAAATCTACTTATGTAGATGCCCTTCCCGGCTTGATCAATCCGAAAACCGGCCGTATACACACGACGTACAACCAATTTGTTGCCGCCACAGGCAGGCTCTCCTCCATCAATCCCAACCTGCAAAATATTCCCATCCGAACAGAAAGGGGCAGGGAGATAAGAAAGGCATTTGTCCCCAGGGATGCTGACCATGTGATCCTTGCGGCAGATTATAGCCAGATAGAATTGCGTATCATGGCGGCCTTTTCCCAGGATACTTCCATGATAGAAGCTTTTAAGAATGGAAGAGATATTCATGCCACCACTGCGGCCAAAATTTTCCAGGTCCCGCTGGAGCAGGTAAGCGGAGACATGCGCCGCAAAGCAAAAACAGCGAATTTCGGGATCATTTATGGCATTTCTGCCTTCGGTTTATCCCAGCGGCTGAAAATTCCAAGGGGAGAGGCCAAAGATATCATCGATGCTTATTTTAAGGAGTTTCCCTCGGTGAAAGCCTACATGGACCAAAGCATAGAAAAAGCCCGGAAAAATGAATATGTAGAAACCATTTTGGGAAGGAGGCGATACTTGCGGGATATCAATAGCCGAAATGCCACCATGAGAGGTTTTGCAGAAAGAAATGCCATCAATGCCCCCATTCAGGGCTCAGCGGCAGATATGATCAAAGTGGCCATGATTCAGGTACATGAATGGATGCTCCAAAACAACCTCCGATCCAAAATGATATTGCAGGTACATGATGAACTGGTTTTTGATGCGCACAAGGAAGAAACGGAGCTGTTAAAAAAAGAAATTCCCAAACTCATGTCTGAGGCCATCAAAATAGCTGTGCCTTTGGAAGTAGAGGTAGGTATGGGTAAAGATTGGTTGGAAGCCCATTGAGGATGATAACCGATAAAAATCAATTCCTGAACAAATATGGATCCATTTGCTAAGCCCTACCATGGCCAAAATTAAAACTGCTTATTTCTGTCAAAACTGTGGCGTGGAAAGCGCCAAATGGGTGGGAAAATGTCCATCCTGCGGCGAGTGGAACACTTATGTAGAAGAGGTAATCCAAAAAGAGGAAAGCCAAAGGGGAGCCTGGAAACCCGGCAACACAGACCCAAAAAAAGTCAGCAAACCAAAAAGGCTCAAAGAAATCAACTACGAGGAACAATCCAGGTTGGTCAGCGGGGATGAGGAACTGGACAGGGTGCTGGGCGGAGGCATCGTGCCTGGCTCACTGGTCCTGATAGGCGGAGAGCCTGGTATTGGTAAATCCACCCTGATGCTGCAGATCGCCCTGATGCTCCGCCATACAAAAATTTTGTATGTTTCCGGTGAAGAAAGTGAAAACCAGATCAAAATGCGCAGTGAGCGCATGAAATACCAATCTGACCAATGCTATGTGCTTTCAGAAACCAATACCCAACACATATTTCAGCAGATAGAATTATTAAAACCCGATTTACTGGTTATCGACTCCATCCAAACCCTGCATAGCCAGTATGTCGCTTCAGCAGCCGGTTCAGTAAGCCAGGTCAGGGAATGTACCGCTGAATTGATGAAATTCGCCAAACAAACCGGCACCCCTGTTTTTCTTATAGGTCATATCACCAAAGACGGCTCCATTGCCGGACCAAAAATCCTCGAGCACATGGTAGATACGGTTTTGCAGTTTGAAGGCGACCGGCACCTGAGTTACCGGATCCTGCGGACCTCCAAAAACCGCTTTGGTTCCACCAATGAACTGGGGATTTATGAAATGCATGCCGATGGCCTGAAGGCGGTCACCAATCCTTCTGATATTCTTCTGACACAGCGGGAAGAACAACTCAACGGGGTGGCTATTGGAGCCATGCTGGAAGGAAACCGCCCCCTATTGATCGAAATTCAATCTTTGGTCAGCCCTGCCACCTATGGTACCCCTCAGAGAAGCAGTACCGGTCATGATGCCAAAAGACTCAACATGCTCCTGGCGGTCCTGGAAAAAAGAGGGGGAATGCGGCTGGGACAACAAGATGTATTCCTCAATGTTGCCGGTGGGCTTAGGGTAGATGACCCTGGTTTGGACCTGTCCGTCTGCGCTTCTATCATATCTTCCCATGAAGACAGTCCCATTGACCCAGGTATCTGTTTTGCGGGGGAAGTTGGCCTTGGGGGGGAGATCAGGGCAGTCAACCGCATCGAAAGCCGCATTGCCGAAGCTGCAAAAATGGGCTTTCAAAAGATCATCTTGTCCAGGTATGCCATCAAAGGACTGGACAAGAGTAAATTTTCTATAGAAATTTCACCTGTGGGTAAGTTGGAAGAAATGTACCGCCACCTTTTTTTATAAATTTCAGCCCTCCAAATCTTCCAAAGGTTTTTTACCCCCAAAAGCAGCAAAACAGCAGTTTTTATGTAAGACTTCCAGGTGAGTAAACCCCACTTTCTCCATCAGTTTGAGTTGGAACGTTATGGAGCGGGGACTGTCTTCTTTTTCAATATAATCGAAAACTTTCTTCCGGTATTTAAGCCCCCCTATCGACTCCAGGTACCGGGCATACCTGTTCCACATCATTTCCTGCACTTTTGGATCATCATGAGCCACCAGGTCAGACACCCAAAACGATCCGCCGGGTGCCAGAAGCTTGAATATTTTACCAAAAACATGCTCCCAGTCCTGTTCATCCCGGAGGTGATGCAGCACGGCTGCCGCTACAATAATATCATATTTATTGGCTGTCAATTCAGCATCTCTGATATCTGACTGTATGGTATTTACTTCCCCTGTAGTTGCCCAGGAAACCCGGTCCATGGCTTTTTCCAACATGGGTTTACTCAGGTCCAGTAAATCACAATCAATTTGGGGAAGGTATTGCAATATTTTTAAGGAAAGGTTTCCTGCACCAGATCCAATATCCAGCAAGGTCTTTGCCTGTGGACTGGAAACCACCACGGCATTGGCAATCAACTCCATGGATAACGGCGCATCCATGGTAGCCTCCTGACCGGTATCCAGGTTTGAAAAACGTTCCACATCCCGGTCGAATCTTTCCCTGATTTCCTCAGTAGTCGATTTATTTAGCATAGGGTCATCTTAAGTTTTAATAAAAACAAATTCGATTTTAACCATTTTTCATTACAATTACAATAAATAGCCATCCATACCGCTAAAATAAGGGTTAGTACCCATTATATACGTCAGGTTAACAGGTGCCTGAATTTCATCGCACCCGTTGTGAAAATGATGGAGCGGAAGCCTGCTTCTCCAGGTCAATCAAAAAACCGTTGACTACAGCAAATAATAAAGTGCCTTCGCGTTCCAGGTAGAAATCGGGAGTGTTTTGCAATCCGGGCTTCAAATCGGGCTCCTTTTCAGAAGAAAATAAAAGCAGCGGCAAGTCATAAAATTTGCCTTTGTCCTCCTCTTTTGTCTTTATGGCCATATATCCTTGTGTAAGCAACTCCCAGGCCAGGCTATCGCTCAATTCTTCCAGGGCCATTTCCTCAGTCCAAACTTTAGCCGCAGTCAAGTTCATCCCCTCAGCATCTATCTCCTGATACCCATAAAAAACCGAGAGGTCTCCCCAATCTGAAACCGAAGCGCTGGAATACCGAATACTGTCCTGATACCGGTCCGATCTCCGGATACCAATATCGGTCTGATAGCTGTAATCCCTGGCTTTAGCTGAAACATTTTTTATCAAAAGGTCCATTAATTTGGAGTCATTGTCCGGGATAGCGAAATATTCCTCCTCCGTAAAATTTTCATATCCCTGGCTGGCAATTTCATAGAGAGCATTGAGAATGATCATGAAATTGAGTTTCCTGATATATTGCTTTTCTGGGTCATCCGGGTATCCCCCGGACTCTATCAAAATGGTACTGGTCCCCCACTTTTGAAAATTATCTCCAAAAGCCCTGGGCTCAAAAGTATCGTTGTACTTTCCCACATTTCCCGGAACCTCTTTCTGCAGCACCCGATTCATCCCTGCAATCAACTTCATGGCCCTGCTTCTGATGTCATTGATTTCCCTGGCTTCATTATAGGCTGGAGCCAAAACGGAAATGGTGGCAGGCTGGGGAGTTCCCTGAGCATTGTAATAAATATTTTGGTCATGCAGGTTAAATCCAAATTCAGGTTCAAACCCATCCCTTGCCTCTTTCAGAATGATGCCTTCCGGACTGCTTTGTCTGATTGCATCCCTATTGAGATCAATGTCCTGCGCATTCCTTCTCTCAAATCTTTCCGCTCCGTCAGGGTTTACCATGGGAATGAAGCGCAGCTTTAATTTTTCCCGAATTGCAGAGCGGATATGCTCCAATTCGTCATCCGGCGAGCCCTCTAAAAAATTAAATAGGTCAAAGAGTGCCATGGTGGCCGTACTTTCATTGCCATGCATCTGTGACCACAACATCACCCTTACCTCCCCCTCGCCAAAAGTCAGGGAATGTATGGGTCTTCCTTCCACGGAATGGCCCAAGACCCGGTTTTCAAAAGCAGTAGAACGGTTTTGGATCAGGGGCGCAATTTTGTCATAGCCAAACCTGCGTTTGGTGATGTGCTTTTCCTGATATTTGGCATGGGCAGCTACTAAATCGGCGATGTCCAGAACTGCTGGTTTTAGCGGTTCCTGGCAAGCCTGGGAGGCGATCAAACAAATCAGCAGCAACAATGAGAGTGGGTGCTTAGTGGTCATTTCCTTTCTTAAGGTTGGTTTTTCTGTAAATATGGTTATTTTTGATTAGATTTTTAAGTAAGAAATTAAAAGCCATGGGCTTTATTCTATCTTTGGGTATTGGAAATACCACCTCATTTTTATGAAGCTCGAACTACTACCGTATAAACTTCCCCTGAAACACACCTTTACCATCGCCCATCAAAGCCGGGATGTACAAGATACCCTGATCGTAAAGCTGATGGACAAAGATGGCCTTTATGGATTGGGAGAGTCCACCACCAATCCGTTCTATGGTATCAGCCTCGAAAACATGCTGGCCAGTTTAAATGAGGCTGCTGTTACGCTTGCTGACCTGGATTCCATGCATCCGGAAAAACTTTGGGAATTAACGAAATCTTATTTTAAAGGAAATCCCTTTGCCCAATGCGCCCTGGATATGGCTGCCTGGGACCTTTATGCTAAAAAGCAGGATAAAAAACTTTACGAACTGCTGAATTTGAACCCGGATCATATTCCCGTCACCAACTTCACCATAGGTATCGCACCCATTCCAAAAATGATTGAAAAAATGAAGGAACTGGATTGGCCAATCTATAAGATAAAACTGGGTACTGATCATGACCTTGACATTGTTAAGGCCCTGAGGAAGCATACAGATGCCGTTTTCAGAATTGATGCCAATTGCGCCTGGACAGCAAATCAGGCCATCACTTATTCCCGGGAGCTCGCCGAACTGAATGTAGAATTTATGGAACAGCCACTACCCAAAGATGACTTTCAGGGAATGAAAAAAGTGTATGCAGCAAGTGCCCTGCCTGTGATCGCTGATGAAAGCTGTATCGTGGAAGAAGATGTAAAGAAATGTCAGGGACATTTTCATGGCATCAATGTAAAATTGGTAAAAGCCGGGGGCATCACTCCCGGTTTAAGAATGCTGCAAGAGGCCAAATCCCTGGGCATGAAAACCATGGTGGGCTGCATGACCGAATCATCGGTGGGGATCTCTGCCATCGCACATATTGCCCCATTACTTGATTACGTAGACATGGACGGAGCCATGCTTCTGGCACAGGATATCGCCCATGGTGTTTCCATTTCACCCGAACAGGTGATATTCCCAGACAGAAAGGGAACAGGAGCCATACTGATTTAAAATGCCTTACAGATGAGCCATACTTACCTTAGCCAGCAACTGGGCAGACAAATCGTATACCAGGGGAAAACCTACCTGCATTTCAGTGGAACGGCCTATTTGGGAATGGGAGCATTACCGGCATTCAAAAACCTGCTTGTCGCAGGCATCAACCGGCATGGTCCCAATCATGGATCCAGCAGGAACAGTAATGTACAGCTTCCCATTTATGATCAGTTTGAAAGCCGCTTTGCTGAAAACGCAGGGGCTCCGGATGCCCTACTGCTCAGCAGCGGATACCAGGCAGGCCAGCTTGCCCTTGAAACTTTAAGTAAGCAAACTGACCTGACCTGGGTGGCACCGGATTCCCACCCTGCCATATTACCACCCCGGTTCAAGCCCTATAGTGGCACTTTTACGGCTTGGTCAAAGCATTGTATACAAAAGTCAAAAGAGCTGATCGGGCAAAATATTTTGATACTTTCCAATGCCGTAAATCCCCTGAAGCCTGAGATTAGTGATTTTCAATGGACCAAAAACCTATCTGCTGCCAACAGGTATTTTTTGCTGGTGGATGATAGCCATGCCTTTGGGATATTGGGAGATGACTTGTACGGCACCTACTCCCGCTGGAAGGGTTTACCAGTGGAGCTAATGGTATGCGGATCTTTGGGAAAAGCCCTCTCGCTCCCGGCAGGCATCATCCTGGGAGATCGGTTGTGGATTGAAAAGGCAAAAAAAAGCCCCGTTTTCCGCTCCTCTTCTCCCCCAGCACCAGCCTTTCTGGATGCCTTTCTACAAGGCAGGTCATTGTACCTGGATCAAAGGAAAAAACTGCTGAACAATGTGCATCAGATCTATAATGCTTTGTCAAACCAAAAGGGGTTCAACCTTCTAAACAACTATCCGGTCATTACTTTTGCCAATGCTGACTGGGTGGAGCAACTGCACGAGCTGGGGTTTATTTTATCTTCCTTTCCCTACCCTGGTCCTGAGGACAAGCCAGTAAACCGAATTGTGATATCCGCCTGGCACGAGGAGGAAGACCTGATGGCCCTTTACCAGGCACTGATGAAATTGCGCAAAACCAGTACTGATTATTAACTTCTGGTCTCGGAAAGAACCAAAAACTGAGCAGCTTCAGGCTAAAATTTTATTGGTGTGTATAAAAAAATCGGTGCTGGCGGTCTGCATTTGCTTTTTTAATCAGGGTTAAACTCTGAATCAGCCAATTACTCCACCTCGCCTGCCTGTTGGGTTTGCTTCTCGTAAAGCTCCGCATAGGTACCTTTGGCTTGCATCAATTCCTCATGGTTTCCTTTTTCTACTACCCTTCCATCGTCCAATACAATGATTTGATCGGCCAGCTTGGCAGAAGATACCCGATGAGAAATGATAATGGAAGTCCTGCCTTTCATGATTTTTTCCAGCGCATTCAAAATGGCATTTTCCGTTTTGGTATCTACAGCGGAGAGACAATCATCCAAAAGCAATATTCTGGGGGATTTGGCCACAGCTCTGGCGATGGACACCCGTTGTTTCTGGCCTCCGGATAAGGTAATCCCTCTTTCTCCCAGGCGGGTATGGAAGCCTTTTGGAAACTCGGTAATGTTTTGGTATACGTCTGCATCCTTTGCTGCCTGCTCGATGATTGCATCATCCAGTTTCTCTCCCAGACCAAACCCAATATTATTGGTGATGGTGTCACTAAAAAGGAATACATCCTGTGGGACGTAACCTATCTGCTCCCTGAGATTGGCAATATCAAAGGAGCGGATATCATGGCCATCTATCAAAATACGACCTTCTGTGGCATCATACATGCGCATGAGAAGGTTAGCCACCGTAGATTTTCCAGAACCTGTAGTGCCAATAACTGCCAGCGATTCGCCAGCTGCAATGTCAAAACTCACCTTATCCAGCGCTTTAATGCCCGAATCAGGGTAAACGAATGAAAGGTTTTCTACTTTAATATTACCCTTCAGGTCCAGGGTAAGGTGTTCCGTACTGAGGATATCATTTTTGTGGTCCATGAATTCATTGATTCTGGCCTGAGAAGCTGCTGCTCGCTGAACAATACTGGTCACCCACCCCAGGGAGGTCACAGGCCAGGTAAGCATGTTCACATATAAAATAAATTCAGCAATGACTCCATATCCTATGGCCCCTTCAATGACCTGTATCCCACCTACATAGACCGTAATGATGGTACTCAAACCGATCAGCGCCAGGATTAAAGGAAAGAAAAGGGATTGCACCCTGGTGAGCGCAATGGATTTTTCCTTGTAATCTTCACTGGCATTTTCAAATTTCCTGGCACTGTCTTCTTCTCTTACAAAAGATTTGATCACCCGGATACCCGAAAAGGCTTCTTGTACAAAAGTACTTAAACCAGAAAGGCTCCTTTGTATTTTTTCCGACCTTTCATTGATCATGTTGTTTACCACGTAAATGCTCAAAGATAAAATAGGAAGTGGAAGTAGGGAGTACAATGTCAGGGGGACATTCACGGTAAGCATATACCCTATCACCATTGGAAATAAAATAACCAGGTTGATGCCGTACATCAGGGCCGGACCAAGGTACATCCTTACCTTGGAAACATCTTCGGTAATCCTGGCCATGAGGTCACCAGTGCTGTTTTGCCTGAAAAAACTTAAGGGCAAACTCTGGTAATGCCTGTAAATGTCATTTTTGATATCATATTCAATTAGCCTGGACATGGCAATAATGGTTTGCCGGATTAAAAAGAGAAACAGTCCCCGAAGCAAAGCCATTCCCAGGATCAACAGCCCAAATATTAAAATATATTTCATAAAAAAGCTTCTGGCGAGCTCTCTCACCAAACCCCCTTCTTCATAAACCTGATAATAGCTAAAAGTTTCGACCACATAATCAATGGCAATACGGACCAGCTGTGCCGGAATAATGACAAAAATATTGGAAATAAAGGTAAAAACTATTCCCAAAAAAAGGTATAGTTTGTATCGGTATAAAAACTTATTTAATCTCCAAAGGGGCTTCACAAAATAAAAAACTTTTTAATTATCAATATCATTTACAATAGATGTAATATTGCAGGGATTGAACGGAAGAAGTGCCAATAATTAGGCATGTGTTCTGGGCTACCTGAACGCAAATATAACGTTTTCCGATGACCAAAGTTCAATTATTTATTTGTCCTTTGCGGGTACATTTATTAATTTGCAGAAATTTTCGAAATGATAAGCCCATTTGCTTTGAAAGCAGCTTACAGCGTTCATTCCATTACGTTCTTTAATTTCAGTTAATGTTAAACAGAAGAATCCTTAGAGTAAAAGCATTTCAGACACTTTATGCTTATCAGCAGTGCAAGAATTCCAATGCTAATCTGGCGCAGGATTTCATCAGGGAAGCTTTTCTACCTGATCTCAATACCATGGAGATTCAGGACAAAGGCCAATTAAAAAAAGAGGCAGAACAATGCATCCATCTTTTTTTGAATAACCTGAATAAAGGGCAATTGCACGGGACGAACGAATCCAGTGAAAAAATACGACATACAGCCACGAAGGCGATTGATCTTTATCATAAATACAACAAAAAGGACAGAGACTTTTTAAAAAACAACATGTTGACTGCGGTTGAAAATATTCCTGGCCTCTACCTGTATGCCATTAGCATGCTGTTGGGTTTCGGGGAGCATGTCAGAAAGGAAAAGACGAAAAAAAGGATATTTGAAGAGCAGCCGATCATCCATCCTGCTTCTTTTCACAATCTGGCAAACAACAAAGCCCTTGAAATCATCTCAGCCAATCATTCCTTCAAGCGGGAATGCCTCAGGTTTCAGGTTGATTTGGATGATCTGGAGCAGGAGATCAAAGAGTGGTACCGGGAATTGGTTAAGCCGCAGGAGGATTACCAGAAATACATGCGGACTGAAAATCCTACTTTTGAGCAAGACAAAGAGGTACTTCAGGCGATTTTGAAAAAGGTAGTGTTTAAATCTGAAGCACCGCTTAGTTTTTTTCAAGACAAAGACCTGAATTGGTCTGAAAACAAATCAATTGTGAGAAGTTTGGCATCGAAAGTGCTAAAGAATTTGACAGGAAATGAGGAAAGTTCAGACGAAATTCTTCCCGAGCTGGCGCTTAACTGGGAGGAGGACAAGGAATTCTTCCAAAATATATTTAACTTGACCATCACATCTGATGAGGATTTCAGCACCTTGATTGCTGAAAAAACAAAAAATTGGGATGTGGAAAGGATTGCGTTGACTGACAGGATTATACTGATCATGGCTTTGACGGAAATGGTAAATTTTCCAAGTATCCCAACCAAAGTGACCATTAACGAGTACATAGATATATCCAAAACATACAGCACGCCCAAAAGCAAGCAGTTTGTAAACGGGCTATTAGATACCTTATCGAAAGAATTAACCGATAGCGGAAAAATCCGTAAAAGTGGTAGAGGACTTATTGATAATAAATAATACAGATAATGAGTAAAAAAACAAATTCAATATTCGTTTTTGCCTTGGGAGCAGGTATTGGGGCTGTTCTGGGGGTGCTTTATGCGCCGGATTCAGGCAATAACACCAGAGATAAATTGTCTTACCGTTTGGGTAAGTATAAAAATGAATTGGAAGACCTTATCGATGATCTGGTAGAAGGTAAAAGCCTGCCTGATAACCTGGCCAAATCCGAAGGTGACAAAGTCATCACGGAGGCCAAGTCAAAGGCAGAAAACCTGCTCAATGATGTAAATAAGCTGATTGACCAAATTAATAAAGAAAACAACAATTAAAATATTCGTTTATGAATTATTCAAGAATTTCAGTATGGCTTTTGGGGGCTTCCCTTCTGTTTGCAGGAGCTTGCAGCCAAAGCGAGAAGGATGACCGGATTGAAGCTTTGGAGCAAAAAATATCGCAGCTGGAGCAAAACCAGGTGGTGACACCCAGCAATGTACAAAATGTAGCACCGGCAGACCCATCCTCCATTGCAGCCTTTTCGTTTGAGGAAGAAGTTTATGATTTTGGGGCCATACAAGAGGGTAAAACAATAGAACATTTGTTTACTTTTGAAAATACCGGTCAGGCCCCGCTGGTCATTTCAAACATCCAGGCTTCCTGTGGTTGCACCACCCCTGAATGGACAAAAACTCCCGTTAAACCGGGAGAAGAAGGTTTTGTAAAAGTGGCCTTTAATTCATCTGGAAAATCAGGGGTCCAAAGTCCAACAGTGACCATTCAGGCCAATACATCACCAAACGTAACCCGTTTAAGACTTAAAGGAACAGTAAACAGGAATTCGGCTTCAGCATCACAACCCGCTGCAGGTCCAGTTAAAAGATAAAAATGTATAATCAAATATTGCTTCAATTGGATGGTGCTGGTAGTGGCATCATGGGTCAGGTATTTCTCTTTGGTAGTATCATTTTGATCATGTACTTTTTCATGATCAGGCCCCAGCAAAAAAAACAAAAAGAAACCACCAAATTTATTTCTGAAATTAAAAAGGGTGATCATGTGGTTACTGTTGGAGGTATCCATGGGAAAGTCTTCTCCGTAGAAGGTGACATTGTGCAGCTAGAACTGGACAAAGGAATGAAACTTAAAGTGGAAAAATCCGCCCTTTCTCTGGATTACTCCAAAAAATTAAATAATGTCAAATAATTTCCAGTACAGTTGAGTACTTTCGGCAAATACTTCAGGAAGCTAAAACCTGAAAAAACTTCAAACCTGAAAGTGGTAGTCCTATGTGTTTTCACGGCTTCCACTTTTTGGCTTTTGAACGCCCTCAACAAGGACAATTACACCACTACGGTAAACCAGCCAGTCATCATTGACTATGACAGGGAGGAATATATGGCTGTAGCCGATGTCCCCAGGGAAATTAGAATTTCCATCAATGGAAATGGCTG
The DNA here is from genome assembly GCF_010993705.1 of Cyclobacterium sp. SYSU L10401. GTDB lineage: Bacteria > Bacteroidota > Bacteroidia > Cytophagales > Cyclobacteriaceae > Cyclobacterium. The sequence goes on from NZ_WOFO01000007.1 coordinate 237,465, forward strand.
GGATTTGCTAAAAAGACATTTCAAAATCGGTGTTACAGATTTTGAAATCCAACTTGAAGAACCTTCCCAACAGCCCTACCTGCTTACTTCAAATATAGAAAACCAGCTTTCAGAGCATATTGCTTCCACCAATCTGGTAGATATAGTGCAGGACACCTTATTTTATCAAATTGATAAAATCGTATCAAAAAGAATTCAGCTGGCCGCAGATACCAGCTCAAACACGCTGGCTGAAAATCATGCCTATGCCTCAGCCATTCGGATAGAACCTGAAACGGTAATGGTAAGAGGCCCCATTTCAATCATCGAACAACTTGAAGGGAAACTTAAAGTACCCTTAGGCGATCAAAATATTGAGGATGACTTTTCGAGGCTACTCCCCCTGGAATTAGGCAGGGATTTGAGCAGGTTTCTATCCCTGGATGAAGAGTCCGCTCAGGTATCTTTCGAGGTAGAAGAATTTCTTGAAAACACTTTACAACTGGAGATCAACAAGCTTTATTTCCCAAATAATGTAGGCATTGACAGCGAGGTCACAGAAGTAAGAGTTAACCTGTTTGTGGGAGAAAGCAGCATGGAGGACTTTCAAAACCTGGACCTTCGGGCCATCCTGAACTACAACAACCGGAACCGGGAAGACAGTACCATTTCAGTATCTTTAAATACTTTACCTGATTATATCAGGGACGTTTCCTTTGAACCCGAAAGCTTCAAGTTGACCTATGAATAAGCCCAAACCGCTTACGGTTGGTATCAGTGGAGGTATAGGAGCTGGAAAAACATGGGTTGCCAGGATTTTTGCTTTATTGGACATCCCCATCTACAATGCAGATGAAAGAGCCAGGTGGCTTATGGCCCATCAAAAAGATCTGAAGTCAAAGATTCGCTCTGCCTTTGGGGCGCCATCCTATTTTCCGGATGGAAGCTTGAACAGAAAGTACCTGGCGGAGAAAGTCTTTGCAGACCCAGTCCTCACCAACAAAATAAATACCCTGGTCCACCCTGCTGTACGGGAGGATTTCAAGGAATGGGTAGGCAGGCAAGAAACAAACTATGTGTTAAAGGAAGCAGCCTTATTGTTCGAAACAGGATCTTTTCAGGAATTGAATTTCACCATCCATGTCACTGCTGCAGAATCACTCCGAATCGGGCGCATCCAAAAAAGAGATCCCCAAAGGTCCCGGCAACAGATCGATCAAATCATGTCAAAGCAATGGAAAGATGACAAAAAAAATGAATTGGCTGATTTCATTTTATTCAATGATGAAACGAGGCTGGTGATACCACAGGTGCTTCAAATCCATCAAAGTTTGGCCTCAAGCAATCGATAATACCCTTCACCCATCAGATTTCTGCAAGGCTGATTTGGTCCAGATAAAATTTCATCCTCGAATGGTTTTGGTTTAGAAAGTCGATTTTATCAATCCTGTCATATTTATGGTTGTAAAAAACCTCCACATACTCTTTCCCCAATAAATAAAGATTTACTTTATAGGCATAGTAACGAATGGCAACCACAAAAGTCCCTTCTGTATACAATTTTTGTACTTTCTTATGAAGTGTAAGCTTTCTAAAATCCTCTTTACTCATACCACATTTATTGATATCTCTCATCAAACGGTTTTTTTTTGCTTGATGCATCTTTCTAATTTAGGTTTTACGGCTTAGCGAGGATAAAAGTAAATAAATATTGTAAAAATTACACCCGGAATCAGAAGTAATTTAATGATCCCTTCTACCTTTTGCAAGATTGGGTTTTGCATGTTAGTTTTAGGCTTTTTATGGATGGTCAAATTTCAGTTCCTTTATGAATAATAACCACACAATGAAAATCGGGTTCTGGATCGTGTTGTTCGGTTTATGCATGTTACTTTTCAGTGCTTGTTCCGCTTCCCGTAAGATTCGGCAGCAAAACATACAGCAGGTGATTGATACCGCAAAATCATTTCAGGGAACACCCTACCGCTATGGTGGCAGTACCAGAGCAGGCATGGATTGTTCTGCCCTGGTATATTTGTCGTTCCGAAGCGTAGGAATCACCTTGCCCAGGGTTTCCGTGGATCAAAGCAGGGTAGGAAAGCGGGTTTCAAAAAGAAAACTAAAAAAAGGAGATGTGGTATTTTTCGCCACCGGCAGAAGAAGGCGAAGGGTAACCCATGCCGGGATCGTTACAGAAAAAAAGCGTGGTAGTACGTATTTTATTCATGCCTCCACTTCTTTGGGCGTGACAGAAGACCATATTCAATCGAAATATTGGTCCAGAAAGTGGGTCCGTGCCAGGAGAATCTTTTAACCCGCATCAATTAAAATCTCAGGTTAGCGTTAATTTTTCTCATTAAAAAGGTAGTAATATAAAAAATTCAGACAAAGTGTATTAATTTTTAAAACATCCTTTGGTATTCAGCAATATTAACTAATTTTGCACTCGAATTAAAAGTATTGTTCCTATTCATCTTAAAATATAACAATGGCGAATACTGGTAAGATAACTCAGGTAATTGGTCCTGTTGTGGATGTTTCCTTTGAGGGAAGTAAACTGCCAAATATCCTTGATGCGCTTGAATTGACAAAAGAAAATGGCCAGAAAGTTATTCTGGAGGTTCAGCAACACCTTGGTGAAGACCGGGTACGAACCATTGCCATGGACTCCTCAGAAGGCATGGTCCGTGGCATGGCTGTTTTGGACCTGGGTGCCCCCATTTCTGTACCCACCGGAGACAGTATCAAAGGAAGGTTATTTAATGTAGTAGGTGAAGCCATTGATGGATTACCCCAACCTGAAACCAAAAACCGACTTCCCATACACAGATCAGCTCCTAAATTTGAGGATCTAACGACCTCTGCAGAGGTGCTTTATACCGGAATCAAGGTGATTGACCTGATCGAGCCCTATGCAAAAGGTGGTAAAATCGGACTTTTTGGAGGTGCTGGTGTAGGTAAAACGGTACTGATCCAGGAATTGATCAACAATATTGCCAAGGCTTACTCCGGTCTTTCCGTGTTTGCAGGTGTAGGTGAGCGTACGCGGGAAGGTAATGACCTGCTGCGGGAAATGATTGAATCAGGCATCGTAACTTACGGAGATGATTTTGTGAAATCACTGGAAGAAGAAGGAGGATGGGATTTGTCAAAAGTAGACATGGACCGATTGCAGGATTCCAAAGCCACCTTCGTATTTGGTCAGATGAATGAGCCTCCCGGAGCACGTGCGCGGGTAGCCCTGACAGGACTGACCCTGGCTGAATATTACAGGGATGGAGAAGGAGAAGGTGCAGGAAAAGATATCCTTTTCTTTATTGATAATATTTTCCGTTTTACACAAGCAGGTTCTGAAGTGTCTGCCCTCTTGGGTAGGATGCCTTCAGCGGTAGGGTATCAGCCTACTTTGGCCCCCGAAATGGGTGCCATGCAAGAGCGGATTACTTCGACCAAAAATGGATCCATTACCTCGGTACAGGCAGTGTATGTGCCTGCCGATGACTTAACTGACCCGGCCCCGGCTACCACTTTTGCACACCTTGATGCTACTACGGTACTGTCAAGGAAAATTGCGGAACTGGGTATCTATCCGGCTGTGGATCCATTGGATTCGACTTCCAGGATCCTTGAACCAGGCATTTTGGGTGACGAACACTATGATTGTGCTACCCGGGTAAAGGAGATCTTGCAGCGCTACAAAGAATTGCAGGATATCATTGCCATTTTGGGTATGGAAGAGCTCTCTGAAGAGGATAAAATGATCGTACACCGTGCCAGAAGAGTACAACGATTCTTGTCTCAACCCTTTCACGTGGCGGAACAATTTACCGGCCTTAAAGGTGTATTGGTAGACATCAAAGATACCATCAAAGGATTTAACATGATCATGGACGGTGAACTGGACCATTTACCTGAAGCTGCCTTTAACCTGGTAGGAAACATCGAAGATGCCATTGCCAAGGGAGAAAAAATGCTGGCTGAAGTAAAATAAACAAAGGGTTGTTTTGAAGGGCAAGCTTCTTGTTCACCATAAAGAGAAATCATGCATTTAGAAATCATTACCCCGGATAAAAAAGTATTTGAAGGAGAAGTATCAGAGGCCACTTTTCCCGGCGCAAACGGCTCCTTTCAGGTCTTGAAAAACCATGCTGCCATCATATCTGCATTGGATAAGGGGGCTGTTTCCTATACCACGACAAATGGACGAAAATCTCTGGTCGTGGAAGGAGGAGTGGTGGAAGTAAACGATAATAAAATTATTGTACTGGCCGAAAAAGTAATTGCCTGATCGGTAAAAAATACTATAAAAAAGGGTTTCGGAGCTATTCCGTAACCCTTTTTTGTTTTCCCTCTATTTCCCTAAAAAATCCAGGGCTTTTTTCACCGAGCCCTTCTCTGTAAGAAGGGCTTTGGCTTGCTCATAATCAACGATTCCAGCCCTTTTCATCAACATTTTCACACCTCGATCAATGATTTTATCGTTGATAAGCAGCACATTAACCATCTTGTTATCCTCTACCCTTCCCAACCTGATCATGGCAGTGGTGGAAATCATATCAAAAATCATTTTCTGGGCAGTCCCGGCCTTCATACGGGTACTTCCGGTCACAAACTCCGGTCCGGTGATCACCTCTACAGCAAAATCTGCCTCAGAGGCAATGGGGGATTCCGGATTGCTGACAATACATCCTGTCGGAATGCCATTTTCCCTGCAAGCCTTAAGCGAGGCCCACACAAAAGGAGTAGTGCCACTGGCAGAAATTCCCAATACAAAATCTCCGGCTGATATGTCCTGGCGCTGCAAGGCCAGCCATCCTGCCTCCCTGTCATCCTCTTCTTCCTCCCTGGCCTCAATCAGGTGTTCCACTCCCCCGGCAAGTATAACATTTACCATTCCCCTGGGTATCCCATAGGTGGTTGGCAACTCTATGGCATCCAAAACCGAAAGCCGGCCTCCGCTTCCAGCTCCCAAATAAAACAACCTCCCACCGGCTTCCAGCTGCTCTACGATCTTTCCTATCAGCAAATTGATTTCTGGCAGGGCTTTTTCTATGGACAGGGCTACTTTTTTATCCTCATTATTGATGTGAGCTGTCAGTTCTTCTACAGACATTTTTTCCAAATGCCTGTAGAATGAGTCTTTTTCTGTGATCTTTGTCATGGATAATTCATTTTGAGAAGATGTTTTTTATTTCAAAGGTTGCTGCATTAAATCGTAGGTCCGGAAGAGGTATTGGCGCTGTCCTGGGCAATTCCTGCCGAAGCTTTTATGACTTTCAGGTCCTGTCTCAATTTTTGAGAAAAAATAGCGACATCGGAACTATGGATGATGATGTTGACCACTTCATTTCTGGAAATGGGAATGTGTTCTGGATCAATAAAGACAAAGTCAAAGCCGGCACTTTCCATGGCACCGGGCCACAATGGATTGTGGGAGGTGATGCAGGTACCAAATACCAATTTATCCGTTTTGATTTTGTTCAAAAAACCCATATTTCTATTCATTTACCGGGGGGCTGATTACGTTGAGGTACCTTCCCATCCAATAGGGCAACAACCAAATATCTCCCGCACTGTTTTCCTGGGTGCCAGCCCTTCCACCATCCAGTCCAAACCGATTGGCATTGTGCTTTCGGATTTGCAATTCATCAGGAGGAAGAACCTCTCGGGTGCTTTGTCTCCGGAAATTTTCCTCCAACAACTCAATATCCTTCCGGTGACTGTTTTTTACCGTCCAGTTGATCATATCCAGGGGGTATTCCTGTAAGTACCAGACAGCCTCCTTTGAATCAAAATTCTCAGGTGAAACCATGGCCGTAAAAATGTTCCAAAGCCCCTCCTTTTCGGGTCTCTCCGCTTCCCAGTGGTCGATAATGGACGCTTTGTATTTTTCTTTCAGCTCCTCAGTAAAGGCATATCGGTACAGGCCCCAATAGCCCAAAAAGTACATTTCATCATCAGAATGGTTCCAGGATTCAGAAAGCATGGCCGCCCAGTCATCACTTCCCTCTTTCGCTTTGCCAATACCTTCCATGGGACGCATCATGTTTTCCAGGTATCCATGATTCTCCATCAAATCATACGCTTCCTGCTTATAGATTTCCTTTCCGGTAAAGTGATAAGCTGTCTGCAACATGGCCACAATATTAGAGGAATTTAATTTCCGGTCACCTACCATGGTGGGAAAACCATTCACGTACTCCGGATTCCACTTTCCCCAGGTAGTGGGTTTCCCATCATAATCAATAAGGTACCAGTCGTTATCTACAATGTGCTGCATGAGTTCGTCCAATAGCCGGATGGCCTTGGCCCGAATGCTTTCTTCATTCACCAACTCTGCTATCACTCCAAATACAAATACATGACCAATGGCTTCATCACTGCTGGTGGTAGCCTTCCAATCCCACTCAGGATCTGAAGCATGCTGCCATCGCTCCGGATCGGAGAGCCTTTCTATGTACCCACTTCTCTCAAATGACCTGGAGGGGAATCCCTCTATGGGATTAATGGTATACAGCCGCTCCATGGCATCCAGAGATTCTCTTACATTTTGCAGGGCATCTGCTGAGCCCGTCACTGCATATCGAAAGGCTTCCCCACCCAGATACATAGAAGTCCATAGGCCATCATTATCGGAATCACCAAGCCTGCCAGAATTTACATTCCCCTTTTCCATTCCAACCAGGCTGGCATTAAAGCCATGCCGAATATGCCTTTCCCTTACCTGCCGATCATAAAAATCGGCTTTTTCTGCCAGGGTATAGGTAGCAAACACCAGTTTACCCAGTCCCTGGTCTGTCATCAAAAGCACTTCATCCTCATTCTTAGGGCTGATGTGAACAACTTTTTCACCAGGTAGCCACCTTTCCCCGAAATAGTAATTGAACTTCCCATCTTCCCTGAGCATGAAGGCACCCATTTCAGACCCAAACCAAAGCAAACCGTTGATTTCTGTTATCGCCGTTAATTCCGGCCATGGCAGGGCATTGTTCTTTTCTTCCAGCACCCGATTTTCAGAAAGGTCCCATTCGAAGAAACCATCCTGTGTACCAACGGCCAATCTATCCTTTCCGCTTCGTAGTTCGAAACAAGTAAAATTACTTCCTGAAGTAAGGGTATCTATGCTTTGGTTGTCCAAAGAAAAGGTCCGAATAGCGTCTGCCGAAAGCAAGTAGAAAACTTTTCTCCCGCTATCGTATTTAATATCCAGAATTTCTGATCCATTTGTGCTGCCTTTCCAGATTATGCCTTCCTTTCCAAGCCAATGGAGCTGCTCTCCATCTGAAACCAAAAAATGGAACCCTTCTGCTTGTGCAAACAACCTGGCACCCGGAAGTTGATGAAGCAAATACAGGCTACCTGCCCAGGCGTTGCTAAATACAGCCCTGTCATCCAGATAGACAAACTGCTCCTCCACCAACAACATGTCCTTGATAGCCTTATCCTTCATGGGCAGGTAAGTTCTGTCCGGAATCAATGTTCCGGGATAAAGAAAGGCACCTGCATGGGTTCTCATTAATCCATTAGCTGACAATACTTGTACCGTGCCATTTCTGTCAGAATAGGTTTTTTTAAAATCCTGGTCCTTTTCTTCAGCAAAGTATTTTACTCCATACTCCTGAACAAATGGGTGATCTAAATGGATATTCTGGCTATATGCCGGTAGGTTTTGGGCCTGCAGTTTGAATGTACCCAAAAATATCCCCAGTAGCAACAGGGATTTGAATTGTAAGCGCTTCATAAGCATAATTTAATTGGTGATAGTATTTTTGAAATGCTTCATCAAAATCAGCAAATCTCTTTTTGAAATAGATGGTGTATAATAGTCAGATTGAAATGAGGGGTTTTGCCAAATATATCGGCATCAGGTTTCAGAATTCGTTTCTTTGACTCCTTTAAAAATAAATTTGTCCGCCCTGCCCAAAAGACAGGAGCGGACAAAACTTACCTAACCTAACTACTAAAGTCAAATCAATTTTACCCTTTTTGGGCAATCAATCTACTTACTTATATTACAGCACAATTCGATAGAAGGACTATTCCTAAAAGAAATTATTTGGGTCAATTTTTACATATTTAATGGCTTTGTCTCCACCTTCCAGGTGGTAGGAATAAGTAACATGGATTTTTCCGTCTACACTTTGTATCAATGAGGGATAAGAAAATCCCCCAAAACCCTTCTTTTCATCTTCCAGATAGATTTTTCCCCTCCAGGTCCTTCCTTCATCATCAGAAATATACATGGACAACTTGTACCGGCCATCATCCACATCATTTCCCACAAACACCCAGAGACCATTATCCAAAACCAATAATTCCACGCTCGCTGTATTGGGTATGGTCGATTTTTCAGCAGCAGACCAGGTTACTCCCTCATCAGTTGAAAAGCTCCTTTGCAGTCTGTTTGGTGCATCCCCACTGTCCCGCATAAGCGCCATGATTTCTCCATCTTTTCTTTGGGCAAGTGCAGGTTGTATAGGTCCTCTACCTACAATAGGCAGGCTTGACGTCCAGGTTTCCCCATCATCATCTGATATGGCCACCATGGAAAAGTTAAAACCATCAGAATACAGGGGCAACAGCAATCTTCCGGACTGTAAAACCAGTGGTTTGATTCGTGTCATCCATCCTATACTGGTTTTCTTGCTATCCTTACTGGCTTCCAGAATCATTTCATCGTAAGTGGGTGCATATTCTGACCAGCCTGAGGTGTTTTCGGGCAATTCCCGGAATTTCCGAACAACTTCCTCATGAAAGGCTTCTCCCGGTTTCAGGAGGATATTGTCCTGCCAGCCCCAAATGGGTGCTCCTGCGTTATCATAGGTGGTGCTGGTCCTTAATCTGAGAATGGAATGCTCCCAACGATTGGCCTGTACAGCGATCCAAACCAAAAAAAGCTTCCCTTCCTGATTGATAAACAATACCGGATTACAATCAGGCAAACCAGGGGTATCAGCCAACAAAAATGGAGCCCCCCATTCCGAAGCTCTCCTCCTCATTCTTGCGCCCATGATCCTGACGTCATCTGCGGTGCGTTCTCCTGAACCTTCAAACCAGGCCGCCAGCAAACCCCCATTGGGAAGGGCCACAATACTACTTCCGTGGACGTGGTTCTTTTGAAGCGGAAAAATCAGGCTCTCGGACTCTACCACCTCTTCCCGGGGAATATATTGCCCAAATGCGGCTGCTGCTGCCAGTATGAAAAACAGGCTGATAAATGATTTCTTCATTTTACTTTCTTTCTTCTCTCCATGACTTCCTGCCAGGTGGTTAATAAGATTCCCTCCTCGGCAATAAACTTTTGTAACTCCGGATGTGTCATTGCCAGCATATCTGCATACCTGGATCCTCCGGAGGAACTTATGCGATCAAAGGTTTTCCGGTCACCATTGCTGTGAACAATCACCATGGCCAGGCCCGGCTCCATTTCTTTAAGGACCGATTTAAATTGTGCTACTTTATAATCTCCCCATGCTTCATCATCAGGATTTCCCTCGGGCTTCCAGTTTCCACTTACGCTATGAAGGTCATCCAACACCGGTAGTCCGGAGGCCCAAATCTGCTGACCAATTTCAGGAGCCTTTCCCAGCATCTCATTCTCTGGCAGTACCATTCCCTCCTTATATTTCCCCTCTTTTTTCAATTGTTTGATCATATTTTCCTTCATCGAAATTTCCAGTAGCTTGTTGTTGCCTCCCGGAAACATGACAGGTATACCATAATCTACGCCGACTTTAATGTACCGCTCCAGAAACGGTGGATGATAAAACAGGGTCCCCATATGGCTATCCAAATGGGTAGGATTCAATCCCATATCAAGTGCCCGGTTTATTTGTGCCCGGATTTCCAATTCCACCTCATCGGGGGTGGCATGTTGTACAACTTCCCTTACAGATGGCCATAAGGCCCCCTCTGCATCCACCAGACCAGGTACGGCTTCCTTTCCCGAAACCGGATGCCAGCGGTAGTCCTTCCACTCTGAAGTCAGGGTGAGGTGAATACCTGCATCCATAGGCTCTTCCAGCGCATGCCTCACAAAACTGGCAGCCCATGGACAAGGCATCATGATACTGCAGGAGGTTGCAACCCCATTTTCTATGGATCGGATGGTTCCTTCATTTGACTCGTATGACATCCCCGCATCATCTACATGAAAGATCACAACTTTAACCCCAGGGGGAAAGCCAAGTTTTTCGGCATAGGTACTAGCCTCCTGAGCAAAGGTTGCTTGCGCCATAAAAAGGGTGATACAACCAATCAGTAAATTAATTTTTAAATCCATTTCCCTATTAATTAAATGCCTTCTATTTTACCTTTCCAGAAGGCCACCCTTTCCCTGTTCCAGGTGTAACAGGCTACCAGGTGTCCATCTTCATAAAACATGGCCGGGTAGGACAATTCATCAGATTCCCCTTTCCCTTTCTCAATATCAAATTTAGTGGTCCAGGTGTGGCCATTGTCTGTGGAGACAGCTACTGAAATAGGAAACCTGTCACCCCAATTTTCTGACACCGGGTTGTAAATAACGGCCAGCTTTTCCCCACCCAAATGGGCCACATCAATCCCACTGTTATTATTGGGAAGGGAGGTTTCACTCACTGCAGACCATGTTTTGCCAAAATCTTCCGAATCCGCCCTGCAGATTTTCCCCGAACTGCTTCTCATCAGCATGTGTACGTGGCCAGGTTTAGATTCCCACAGGGCCGGTTGGATCACCCCTTCTCCGGTGATCACATCCCTATCCATGTCCAGCTTTTCGGTAGCCTCCCAACTCTTTCCACCATCTTCAGAGCGGTCTACAAATACTGTCCATACTTTATCTTTTTCATCAGAGGCAGGGGCAAGCCAGGTGCCATCCGACAAAACCAGCATGTGGTTCCTCACCGGACCCCGTCCCCCTTTATCTCCGGGAACCAATTCCTCAGCCTGAGACCAGGTATCTCCTCCATCCTCTGTATACTGGACCCAGGTTTCCCAGTAGTCTATTTCCTTTCCTACCTTAAAGTAAAGGTAAACTTTACCATCAGGCGCATTAAATAACACCGGGTTCCAGTGGGGATCATTCCTGACTTTTACCAGTAATTTAGGAGCTGACCAATTACCAGGACTTCCCTTGGATGTCCAAATCCCGACATCATCGTTCTTCTCATGAGAACCAGCAAACCAGGCCATCAAATAATTGCCGTCTCCCAATCCCGCCATGGTGGAAGCATGACATTGGGGAAAAGGCCTGTCATCCTCAAAAACATGGTCATATGCTACCGTTTGGATAGACATTGCTTGAGGTTTCTTCTCTGTTTGGGTTTCTGATTCACCACTATTTTCCCGATGGCAGGACTGAAACAAAACCATCAATCCAAGCGCCATCAACCCATATTTACTTTTCTTTTTCATATATGCCATCATTTTAATTGCAAAAGGCAATGTAAATCAATGCCCGTTTCGATACTGTATATTCAGCTAAACTTAGGCGGGATAAATTTCCCTGCCGGACCAAGGGAGGAGGTAACACCCTTATATTAATTGTATCCTGCAAGACAGCTGGTAGTTTAATTTAGTGTTTCCAATAAAAAAAGACCAGCCAAATCTTCCATTTTAACTAAAATTTAGCTATCAAAACCCAGGATGAAGCCAACAACCTGGAATATTTAAATGGGGTTAAATATAAATTTTAATTTTAAATGGCATAAGAAAGAGACGGAACCTGAGTGGCTTCCAGCATAAAATTATGTAGCTTATAATTCTCAATAAACGCCGGTAGTTTTTCACTTCCAGGACCATACATGGCCAGCTCGACATAATCACTTGAGTGACCAGTGCCTGACCAGCCGATTCCGGTATAATTTGTTTGGATACTGGCCAGCAAGTGGCTGGGGACTTCACCTGATCCATACATACCATCCCCATCAGGGCCTTTAAATTTATTTAAAATAGCACTAGCTTCTTCATTTTTAAGTTGAAGCCCCTGATAAGCCTCTATCAGGTCCCGAACCTGGGAGGCTGTATTGTCAACAGAAAGTTGTCTTAAAATCCATTCGTTTGACCGGGTAGTGGTATATAGTTTCGAAAATTTATCACTGGAGAAAAGTCCTGGATTGGCATTGCCATGATCGGTAGTCATGATCACGAGGGTTTCTCCATCTTTGGCAGCGAAATCCAGCGCAACACCTACCGCCTCATCAAAATCGAGCTGGTCATATAAGAGGGCCGGTGCATCATTGCCATGGGCTGCCCAATCCACCTTACCTCCCTCAATTTGCATGGCAAAACCATTGGGATTTTGACCCAGTAGTTCTATGGCCTTGGCAGACATTTCAGCCAGTGAAGGAGTGGATTTCTTTAATTCAGGATCATTTTCTCTATCCAGGGCATAGGGCATGCCACCCTCACTAAAAACACCTAGAACAGGATCCTTGCCATTCAATTGGCTCATTTCATCCTTATTCCTGGCGATAGAAAAACCGGCTTTTCGAAACTCTCCGATAAGGTCGCGGTTATCCTTTCTCGTAGATGCCTCAAAAAGCTCGCTTCCTCCCCCCATCATCACATCAAATTTCAGATCCAGGTATTGCGCTGCAATTTCCGGCATGGCGCTTCTGCTCTTTTGATTGACACAAAAAGAAGCCGGGGTGGCATGAGTGATCTGAACGGAAGTGACACATCCCACAGCCTTTCCTGCAACTTGGAATTTTTGAAGAATGGGTACAGGTTCCTCCCCATTCGGGCCTATATTCAATGCTCCATTTGGGATCCGCATGCCTCCGCCCCAGGCACTACCAGCGGCTGCAGAATCCGTCACCATGGAATTGGAGGAAGCGGTGTCCATCAGGCTCCTTTTGGCAAATCCACCTTGATAATATCCCATCCAGCGACTCCTTTTTCCCTCTTTCTGTCTCAACAGCAAGTCCGCCATATTCAAAGTACCTGTACTCATCCCGTCACTTACTAAAAAAATAACGTTTTTTGCCATTTTGGATTTACGCTCAGGATGGGGTTGTGCATATCCCAGATTGGTGCCCATAGCTCCAAGGCCCATGGAAGCCAATAGTCCCTTATTAAAGAATTCCCGTCTTTTCATAGTTTATATTTTATAGCTTTCCTTAAAATTCAAAACAAGATGTGCAAGGATTGCAATTTTTCCAAAATAATGAACTCAAATCCTGACATTTATGTAGTGTGTGATCTATCACCAACATTACCCTATTTTTCACATTTGTACTATTAAAAAAACAATCTTTCCTAATAGTACAAACCCAAAATTCAAAGTATAACAACTGAAACCCGAGACCTTACAGCACCTTTTCTACCTGATTAACAAACAGTTCAAAAAAGAGCGCAAAGAAAAGTCGGGTTCCAATCCGTTTGTATAATATTTAATTTAAGATATATTTGTTGTTTCATTTTTTTTAAAACTCACCTGTATAAACACAATGAACATAGGAATAGATTTAGGAGGTACAAAAATCCAGGTTGGCATTGAAAAGGATGGCAGGATTATCCACAAAACCAAGGCCCTCTTACAAGAAAAAGACGATCTTCGCTCTACCCTGGATCAGGTGATACAATTTATCAAACCCCTCACCGTACACAAGGTGGATGGTATTGGTATCGGTGTTCCCTCGGTAGTAGATGTGGAAAAAGGTATCGTTTATAATGTAACCAATATCCCTTCCTGGAAGAAGGTAGCCCTGAAGGATATTCTTGAGGAAGAATTCAACCTGCCTGTGTTTGTCAACAACGATGTCAATTGTTTTACCATTGGCGAACACAAATTTGGTTTGGGAAAAGATTACAGTTGCATGGTGGGAATGTCCATAGGTACCGGCCTGGGATCAGGAATAATTATTGGAGACAAATTATATGCCGGCATCAATTGTGGGGCGGGAGAAATCGGTCTGCTTCCCTATCTGGACCAAAATATAGAGTACTATGCCAGTGGAAATTTTTTCAGTGCCTTTTATAAAACCACAGCCTTAGATGCCTTTACGTCTGCAAAAAAAGGAAACCAAACCGCTTTGAAACAGTGGAAGGATTTTGGTCATCATTTCGGAGCAGCTGTACAGGTCGTGATGTATACCTACGACCCACAGGCCATAGTTATTGGCGGTTCGGTAGCCAATGCTTATCCTTATTTCGAAGCCAGTATGCGGGAAAGTTTCAAGGATTTCATTTATCCTGAATCCATCAAAAAATTAAAAATTCACCTTACCGAAAATGAAGACATTGCGCTGTTGGGAGCTGCCGCATTGGTCGACCTTTCTCTGGAACATGCCAATGGTGTGGTACAGAAATAAGCCGCTTGGGTAAAACAGGTTGGGGTTTTAAATTTATAGTAGCAATTTCGGCCAATTAGCCTGAGAAATCCAAATCCATAGGCTCAAATGGAAAAGCTTGCATTTTTTATTATTAATTTCATCTTTCATAATTAACGTGACATGAATCAAAACAAACTCATCGTAGCCCTGATATTATTGATATTTTTTGTCATTTCCTTTTTGACCAATATACTTGGCCCCATTATTCCTGACATTATAGATAGCTTTACCCTGAGTATTGGATTGGCAGGCTTTTTACCCTTTTCGTTTTTTGTGGCCTATGCGGTAATGTCAATTCCTTCAGGAATACTGGTGGAAAAATATAAGGAAAAAAAGATGCTGGTCTTGGCTTTTTCACTGGCCTTTGTGGGTGCCATTCTATTTGCCTTGATTCCCGGGTTTTCCATAGCCCTGACCTCTTTATTTATTATCGGTATTGGTATGGCCATTTTACAGGTGGTGATCAACCCTCTGCTCAGAACTGCCGGAGGAGAAGAACACTTTGCTTTTAACTCTGTGTTGGGGCAACTGGCCTTTGGGGCCGCTTCTTTCCTCAGCCCCATGTTATACAGTTACCTGGTAACCCATATGCACACAGATGACGTTTCCGTTTTATTTACCTTTTTGAATGAGATGGTTCCGGAAAATCTCAAATGGGTTTCCCTTTATTGGGTGTTTGCCGTGATCGCTTTTATCATGGTCATCGTGGTCTATCTGGCCAGGTTTCCGCAAGTAGAGCTCAAAGAAGATGAGAAAATTGATATTGGGGTGGCCTTTAAGGACTTACTGTCCAATAGGATTGTAATCCTGTATTTCCTGGGGATATTTTGTTATGTAGGAACCGAACAAGGTATTGCCAACTGGATTTCAAAATTCTTGCAGACTTACCATGGCGTAGACCCTTCCACCACTGGTGCTACAGTCATTTCCTATTTCTGGGGCTTACTTACCATCGGTTGTTTGCTGGGTCTGCTACTGTTGAAATTCATGGATAGCAGGACAGTTTTAATTGGGTTCACCTCAGGAGCTATACTGGCCCTATTGATTGCCCTTTTCGGGCCGGTATCCTGGGCTTTGGTCGCCTTTCCTTTAACCGGCTTCTTTGCTTCTGTGATGTGGTCGATTATTTTCTCCCTGGCCCTCAATTCCGTACCTCAACACCATGGCACTTTTTCCGGCATTCTCTGCACAGGCATTGCGGGAGGGGCCGTGGTACCTTTGATCGTAGGTGGAATTGCGGAATTGATAGGTCTGAAGTTGGCCATGCTTTTTCTTTTGATTACCTTAGGATACATCCTGAGCATTGGTATTTGGGCCAAACCCCTGGTAAGCAATGCCACCAAAAGCCTCAAAGATATGTTTCGTTAGGCCATGTATAAAATCATTTTATTACTTGATTTTGCTGAAGAATATAGTAAAAGTTTATTGAAGGGCATTTCCAAGTATTCGGCAGAATATGGACCATGGACCTATTGTCGCATGCCCCTGTATTACCGGGAAACCATCGGCATCAAAGGTATTTTAGATTGGGCAAAGGACTGGGGAGCCCATGGCATAATTGGCCAATTATACAATGAAATGGATCTAAGGCTGATCCTGGACTCCAAAATCCCGGTGATTGCCCAGGATTTTAAAGAGCGCTTCACCGAACTTCCCAACATAACCGGATCCTACCATGAAGCCGGTGAAATGGGAGCAGAATACTTTCTGAGGAAAGGATTTAAAAATTTTGCCTTTTATGGGTTCAATGACATTGTTTGGTCCAGGGAGCGAGCCGAAGGTTTCGAGAAAAAAATCAATTCGGTCGGATATAAAGTCAACTATTTTGAACACCGTAAATCGCGTTCCACCGACCTTTGGTACTATAAAAGCAACTCCCTCAGCAAATGGCTGATATCACTTCCCAAGCCCATTGCCATGATGACCTGTGATGATAACCAGGGACTGCACATCACGGAGGCCTGCAAGCAAAATAAAATAAGGATTCCAGAGGAAGTAGCCGTTTTAGGGGTGGATAACGATGAAATGCTCTGCGAATTATCAGACCCACCATTATCCAGTATTGGGCTGGACATTGAGAAGGGTGGATATGATACGGCCAGGTTAATGGAACACATGATACAGAATGGTGCGGACCAGTTTTATGACATCCATGTCAAACCTACCCAAATCATCACCCGGCAATCTACAGATATATACGCCACCAATGATGACCATATCGCATCTACGCTCAAGTACATCCATAAAAACATAGAAAAAAACCTGCAGGTGGATGAGGTAGTAAAGCAGGTACCCCTATCCAGAAGAAGCCTGGAGAAACGGTTCCACCAAATCACAGGATATCCCATTTACAAATATATTTTCAATTTGAGGATAGAGAAATTTACACAGAGGCTTTTGGAAACTGACCAAACAGTTTTTGAAATCGCCCTGGACCTGGGATTGAATGATAGCAAAAATATTGCCCGGCAGTTCAAACAGGTAAAAGGCTGCAATCCCATCGAATACCGGAAAAGGTATTTGGCTGGCAAATAACGATTCAAAAGCCTGGATTTATGCCCTTGGCTTAAAAAATTGTATGTTAAAGTGGTACAAATAAGGCCTAAAGGGTATTATAGGCAGGTGATTGAATTTTCAAAAAAGCTTTGTCGCCAGCAAGACAAACCCTGCCCGACAGGTGACCACTTAAAGACAATTATAAACACATGAAGCACTTGAGTAAAAGCACCATCCTTTCCATGGTAATTGTGGGAATGGCATTGGGAACTGCCTGGGCCATCCGGGGCCAGTTTGGCCATGAACAGGGAGCAGCCTGGGCAGGAGGAATCGGAAGCCTTTGCATCATTCTCCTATCCAGAAATAAAAGTTGGTACAATAAAGCCATGAAAGCCGCTTTTGCCGGTGCCGTTGGTTGGGGACTGGGAGGCATGATGAGCTATGGGGCAGTAGTAGGCTATGGGAGAGGGATAGACTTTACCAATGTATATTATGGATTATCCATGCTCTTCATCATTGGCGGGCTTTATGGGTTGATAGGAGGTGGACTTTTTGGCCTGGTCCTGGCTGATCACCCTGAAAAAAAGGTGAAATGGCATCAACTCATCATAGAGATGACCACCGGAGGAGTAATTTTCTACTACTTTATCATTGAGCAATTGGGAATTGCCATGACACCACCCAGATCTGAAGCCTGGGGAGTTTGTGCCGGTATCGGTATCGCCATGATGTATTACCTGGCCAGAAATAAACAATACAGTGCCATAAGGGTAGCCGTCTTTGCCGGAATCGGAGGAGGCTTTGGTTTTGCCTTTGGCAATTTCCTGCAAGTATTGGGCAATGTGGCGCAGGTACCCTTTAACATGTGGAACGTCATGGAGTACTCCCTGGGTTTCTTCGGAGGACTGGGGATGGCTTATGGGGCCTTTACGTCTCAATGGCCGAAAGAAAAACCCAGCACTTCATACAGTTATAGCAACCTGACCATCCCCATGGTTGGATTTCTCTTGTTGATTCCATTTATTGTATGGCAGCAATCCTTTGTGGAGAAAGACCTTGAACCTACCATAGGAAAACTGGTCAGTGAACCCGGCATTTGGATCAGCATGGCCCAGTCTGTGGCTTTCGTGGCCTTTCTCATTCCAGCCATTTTCTGGATCTACCTCCTTTCCAACAAAAAAAACAAGCCCAACCAAAGCCTGAGTTTTGGAGAGGTTTATGGTATTTTCATCACCTATTTTGCGGTATACATCGTCTTTACCATACTGATTACGGGATCTTTTTTGAGTTTTTACCGGATAGAACAATTTCTATACATCCTCAACTTTGGTCTCATACTAACTTTGATTCCGAAAGCAACACCCCTGTTTACAAGTAGAAAGGCCCATCCTCAAAAATGGGCCTATATGGTATTGGGAATCCTGGTATTTATTGGTTTGATAAGTCTGATTGCCATTAGCAGCCATGGTGAAATGCCAGGAATGAACAAGCGGTTTTAACCTGATGAGCTGGCAGATCTTATGACTTGATATGGAGCCACTTTAGAACTTAATACTCCGGTATATCAGGAATTGAGTTGAGCAGGGTATTGCTTCCCTCTACATCTTTATGCAATTCAAAGGCATCATACAGTTCACCAGTTACCGTGAATGCCTTATAAACTAATTTATTGTCCTGGATTTCTATGAACTGGTACATTTGTGTATTGGAAGCTTTTCTGTGCATCCAGGGATAATCCTCTGCCGCATACATTTTCAATCCCGCCATGGATACCACATATACCGTCCCTGTCTCTTCCGCCACGACCTCCTTCATGTTTCCGTTTTGGTCTGGACCAATCATTCCTCTTCCGTAAGAATGATCGTGCCCCTGCAAAACCAGGTCCACCTGATACTTGTCCATCAATGGTTTAAAGTGTTTCCTAAGATCTTCATTGTCCCGGTTTTCCTTGGTAGAATAAAAGGGATGGTGAATGGTGATGACCGTCCATTCCCTGGGATCATTTCTCAGCAGAGAGTCTAACCATTCTACTTGCTTTTGCTTCAAATGTGGGGATTCTTCAATTTCTTCCGCATTCAGGGAGATCAACTTCAATTGGGGATAATTGACCTGGTAACAGGTCTCTTCAAGACCCGCTGGCCCGTTCAAAGGCAGGTTAAACTGTGGGCGCCATTGTGGCGATAGTTCCTCATCCTTCCCATATTCATGATTTCCCGGAGTCATTATGGATGGAACCGTGGCATGAATAAAATTTCCTGCAGAGAACCATTCCCCCCATTCCAAATCATTGTTGTGCCTGTTGATCAAATCACCTGCATGTACCACAAAATCTACATCAGGATGCTCTGCATAAGCTTTTCGCAGGAGTCTTGACCAATGATCCCTAACGCCATTTTGTGCATCTCCCAGGTATAAAAAGGAAATCCCATCATTTTCCGGATCAGCCATGGTAAACTGCATCCACTCAGTCCAATAGTCTCCACTTCCTACCCGGTAAACATAGGTTTCTCCCGGAACCAGCTCGTTGATAACCGCTGAGTGATAGTAGGCTTCTACTGTGGGGTTGGTTTCGTGGCGGACAGATAAAAATTCGGAGTTGGACCTGATTTCCTTTCTTTCCTCCAGAAATCCTGCTCCATGGCTGGCTGTAGCCCATTGGACTTTTCCGCTGGGAAATGCAGCTGCTGTTCTCCAATTCACGGCCACCGATTGCATCGGCGTCTCCGTGAGGTTTACAATTATCCGGTCAGGAAATGCCCCGGGCATCCAATAGGCTTGTTCAGGTAGCCAGTCGTTGGTCTGTCCCTTTGTTGAAAACGAAAAAAGAGAGCCCCATACAATTGCGATCCCCCAGGTCAGATACTTGTGTGAAAAATTCATATTTTATCAAATTTTCAAATAAAAAAAAGTTCTCCGCCCTTGAATAAGACGAAGAACCTTTTCTTTTAGTAGATGTAATGATTTATCCCTTAAAAAGGAACATTGGTGTTCTGATACAACCAGGGTTTAGACCACGGGCTATCCTCACCAAAGTTTCCGGAAAAGGGAGTCACTTCCAGTCCATCCAAAGCGGCTTGTATGTTAGATGAGTTGTTATTGTATTCATCATTACCATATTGGAACCTGATGGCCACCTCTGGCTGAGGAGAAAGCGGGCCTGCTTCCAGATCGGGAAGGCCTGTTCTGCGGAAATCCGCAAAGGATTCAGCAGCAGCTGTCCAGCTGGCTACCCATTTTTGCTCCATTATTTGCTCCAGGGAATTGTTGAAACTGATCTCAGGTTGACTGATGAAATCGTCATATTCATCAGCTCTGTTCCATGTTTCCAGGGATTGCTCAATGGCTTTATTATAGTGCATTTCTGCCTCTCCTACATTCCACCCTTTAAGGGCTGCTTCTGCAAAGATAAAACTGACTTCTGCCGCCGATATGACCCTGGCTTTCAAAATGTCGCCAGGAGCACCTTCAGTGCTGTAAATGTGAGCCAGCTGAGAAACATGCTGGTTTTGCGTTCCCTGACCGGGAGAAGGGTTACCGTTATAGGATTCTGGAACGGTAATTCCAGGAGGAAGTCCTACATACAGGTCATCGTTGTAATCTTCTTCTACCAGAGTCGGATTGTATCGCCTGGTAAATTTCACATCGGCATACAATTCTACAAAATCATCATAGGGGTATGTTTCCACTCCCAAAGGTTCTCCATTTGCCCGAATAAATTCCTCTTCAGCCACCTCTAGGGATTCATCTGCCACCCATTGTACCCGTACAGAATCAAACCAAACGGTTAATCGAGGGTCATTGGTACCCATCAACTGGTCGATAAAGGTCTGGCAAGCCTGGTACCGCTGAAAATCATCCGGGTCTAACCTGACGTGCCTGGATAACCATTGGTCGTTTGCTCCACCGGTATAATCTAATGTAGCATCCTGAGAAGGATCCTCGATGTAAATACCACTGCTATAAATGGCTTCCACTCCAGCCCTGGCGACATCGGGTTTTTTCTCTGATAAACGCATGTAATACCTTAGAAGAAGAGAGTTGGCAAAGCGCTGCCAGCTTTGGGTATCGCCATTGTAATAAAGGTCATTCCCACTGGTAACTCCTTCACTGGAAGCAGATCCCAGCACCTGTACCGCTTCTTGCAGGTCTGCAATGATCCCGTCATAAATGACTTCTTGGCTATCAAACGCAGGATATTGAAGCTCCTCTCCTCCCTGGTCACCTTTCAGCGCATTCGTATAAGGAGCATCTCCCCATAAGTCCGCTATGTTACCAAATACAAATGACTTCATTGTAAGTCCTACTCCCTGAAAGAATTCATTGTCCAGATCTTGTCCCCTGCGAATCATCAATTCATTGGTGCGCAATATATCATACCAGCCAGTCCAATTTCTATTATCCCATTCATAATGGTTATGGCCTCCATACCAGCCGTTTTTCTGGGTATGTTGCACGGCACCTGCCAGGTCATTATAGCCCAGGTTTACATAACTCTGAGCCGAAGATGTCAAAACCGTCGGCATCAACAAATTCGGGTTGGCATTGGACGGCTCTATTCCGTACGGATTGATGTTTATCTCATCCAGTTTCTCGTCACAACCACTGAACAGAACCAATCCCAGAACAAACAGGACGATTTTTCTAAATTCAAATAAATGCTTCATGATTTGTATATTAAGAAATTTACAAATTAAAATTAAGTTTGAATCCTACCGGAGCACTCCAGGGCATTACGTTCTGTCGCTCGATTCCCTGACGGAATTGGGAGGATGTATTTCCCTGATTACTTCCGCTTGCCCAAAAGGCCCTTTCCGGGTCAATGCCTATATCGGCTTTGGTCCACAACATGATGTTTCGGGTATAAATGGCAAAGGTAGCATTACTGAATGCACCAAAATCAGGAATTTTATATCCCAGTGATAGTTCTCTCAGCTTAATAAAAGAAGCATCAAAGGTAATTTGCTCATTGAAACTCCAGGCATAGGTATTGGTAATGGGATAGATATTGGTTTCAGGCCCTCCAAGATGTTCTTCATATACATCATCTGCATAGTTATCAGGAGTATCCTGACCTGCAGTCTGAATCACACCGGGTACAAAGGCACCGTCATTTCCATTTTCGTCCACAGGGAAGCCGCCTGTCTCATCAGTATGGCCCCCTACTCTTGGGAAATTACCAGGCTGAGGAATAATATACTTATCGGGGTCTGATTTCAATAGCTCCACCAATTCAGCATCGGAGTATAAACCTCCCGGTATCAGATTGTCCAATTGACGCTGGGATTTCCAGTCAGATTCACCATAACGATAGGTAAAGGACATGAATTCGCCACCACTTCTCCAATCAAAACTGGCATTCAAAACGAAACGCTTATAACTCAAACTGGTTTGTCCACCCATGATAAAATCAGGATTAAAATTACCTACTTTTCTCAAATCCTGGTCATTGGATAGGGCTTGCCAGCTGCCGGTACTGGTCAGAATGGGCCATTTGTAATATTCAGAATTGGGATCTTCCACTTGAGCAAACCCCCTGCTATACAAATCTCCGATTTGCTGTCCAAGGTAAGTTACGGCTCCACCGCCATTTTCTCCCCAAAGAATGACTCTGTCCAGGTTGTCACTTAACTCCAATACAGAGGTTCTGTTACGGCTCCAGTTCAAATTAATATCCCAATTCCAGCCATTCCTGCTGATGGGAGTACCCCCAACGGTAATTTCCCATCCTTTACTTTGGATCAGTCCAGCATTGATCAACCTGCTGCTAAATCCGGAAGATCGTGGTAGGTTTACAGCGAAAATCTGGTTCCTGTTATCAATCGTATAATAGGTACCTGTAAATCTTAACCTGTTTTGGAACATATTCAAATCAATCCCTGCTTCAATGGAAGTAGCTTGTTCTGGTTTTAGTTCCGGATTAAGTAATCCGGAAGGCATGGCTGCCGTATTGATGTTGTTATACAAACCAGTGCTCAAATTCTGAACAAGCCTATAAGGATCAGTATCATTTCCTACCTGAGCCCATCCGATTCTACCTTTAAGCATATCAATGTTTTCTGGCAAATTAAAGGTATAATTGGCCAGCCAGCTCAAAGAAGCAGATGGATAAAAATAGGAACGGTTTTCCGCAGGCAAAGTAGAAGACCAATCATTCCTGGCCGTCAGATCCAAATATAACTGATCTGCATATCCAAATGATGCCAATCCATAAATACTATAAATAGAACGTTTGAAGTAATTTCCACCTACCGAGCGGTTGTCTGCAGGAATATTTTGCGGATTATATATGCCGGGTACTACCAGACCATTGTTTCGGTTCCCACCTACTCCGATGCTACTGCTGCTTCCAAAGCGGGTCATGATGTTACCTCCAGCCGAAGCATTGAAATCCAAGCTACCAAAATCCTTTTTATAACTGGCCAAAATATCTGCATTTGACTCCTGCGTCAAGAGGTCACTGGTGTAGTAACCACCTCTGGCCATTCTGCTGTAGCTGAAGGGTATTTTGGTTTCCCTGTTTTCACTGGACCTGTCCAGAGAATACCTGGCAGTTATATTGAAATTATCGTTGAATTTGTAATCCAGAGAAGTATTACCAAAAATACGGTCCCTTCTAAATCCATTCTGTATTCCATAGGCAATAAAATAAGGATTGTCTCCTCTTGGAGTTCGAACCTGTTGAACCCCTTCCTGTCCTTCTTCCCAGAAATCTCTCATTTCTTCAAAATTTATATAGGAAGAAGAGTAGATGGCTTCTAATGGGTTCGCATTTCTATCACCCGTACTGGGACGGTCATTGGACATGCTATTGCTATAATTGAAGTTAGAGCTAAAAGTCAATTTTTCCGTTATATTATAATTTACGGATGTAGAAAAGTTGTTCCGGAATAGATCTGAATTGGGGATCATTCCCTTATGTAACATATTGGAATATGATACCCTGTAGGTAGCATCGTCACTTCCTCCACTGACAGCCAGATTATTGGTAGAAGTTACCCCTGTTTGCATGAAATCTTTCATGGCGTTGGGATACGATCGCAACTCGGTAGGAATACGGTTGCCGTTTTCATCTACCGGGCTGTTCCACTGAATGGCGGTATTTCCCGCATCCAGCTGAGGACCACCCCAATAAGCTGAACCATCATTGAATACCCCTTCCCGGTTACCATTGGCATAGCGGTAATGAAAATCCAATAATCGGGTAGGTCTTTCAAAAACATTGCTGGTGGAGAAAGAAACCCCCATGGTTTTTCGCTTGCTTCCGGATTTGGTGGTGATCAAAACCACCCCATTCCCTGCCCTGGTACCATAAAGGGCAGCAGCACTGGGGCCTTTCAGCACACTGATATTAGCAATGTCGTCAGGGTTGATATCTGAAATGGCATTCCCATAATCCACCTGGTTACCATCCCCATTTTGGGAAATATTGTTCAGGGAGTTTGACATGGGCACTCCATCTACCACAAAAAGCGGCTGGTTATCCGTAGTCAGCGAAGTAGCTCCCCGAATCACCATGCTCATGGATGAACCAGGGCCACTGGTTTGATTGATGGTCACACCAGGCATTCTGCCTGCCAGGGAGCTCAATACGTTCTCCTGGGTCACCTGGGTAAGATCTTCAGCTTCCACACTGGAAACATCATAGCCAAGGGACCGCTGGTCCCTTTCGATGCCCAGGGCAGTCACCACCACTTCAGACATAGCAGCCATGGACTCCTGCAGACTGATATCGATGTTGGTGCGGTTTCCTACGGTTACTTCCTGGTTCTCAAAACCTACATAGGAGAATACCAAAACAGCTTCCGGACCGGCCACATCAATGGTATAGGCACCGTCAATATCGGTAACAGTTCCGTTGTTGGTTCCCTTTTCTAATACTGTAACTCCGGGAAGACCCGTTCCGTCTTCCTGAGAAGTCACCTTACCCCTAACGGTCACAGCAATCGCCTCCTCTATAGGGTTAGCGTTTGCCAACGTGTTACCTGCAGCGGTAACCGGCAAATTATTTGAACCTGCCAGCAGCGTACCACTGGAAATTAGGCCAAACGATAAAAGTGGAACCATCCACTTCAACATTTTTTTTGTACGGCGTTTTTTCATAATTCATTCAATTGATTTGCAGTTTTAATTTAGCTTTCATTTAATTTTTTTGGAATTTCTCATCCAAACCCGGTCTCCTCCAATTAGAGACTCAGCGCTTATCATTCGTTTTTGGTCTTTATTCATTGTTTTTATTCGATGGAATAGTGGTTTTCAACACTTTTTTACGCTTGTTTTCCTTTTCATATTGCCTCATTATCTCGTCAAAATATTGCTTCATGCGCTCTTCCAATTGGGCCTTCACTTCCTGATCTTCCAAGCCCTGCAACAACTCCTCAAATTCCTCCCGGGAAATCTTATTATTTACAAGCCGCTGAAACAGAGCTTCTGGTTTTGTCTTTTTCATGTGTTTGCCCTCCAACGTATATACCCCGGCATACCAAAAAAGACTATCTATCCGATTTATATTTGTGATGAAATAATTGTTAACCAACTTAACAATTCATTAAATGGCCCGATTAGGCCAAATGCTGTATTTAAAGATATAGACAATAACCAGTAACTGTTTGCCTTTTCCCTGAGGCCCAAAATGTCGCTGACAAAGGCTTAAACATGCATCTTTCAGGTATAAAGGGGCTACCCTCTTAGAGGAAAATTTAAAAAAAAACCCGTGACCGTCCTTACAGGCTATAAAAAAGATTTCGTTACCCATAAAAAAATACTAATCCCTTTATGAAAAAAATACCTAATCTGATCCTTTTCTTGAGTATAATACTTATTTCATGCGGACAGAGCGAAAACAGTCTTAAAGATTTACCGTCCGTTTCAGCGGCGATGGATGACATTGTTTCCCGATTATACACTGATTGGGATAAACCTACATTAGATACAATTTCCCATGATTTTATTGAGGAATACCTCAGCGAAGTCGAAAAAGAGGTGCTGGCCAGCCAGTATTGGAAAATGGAGGTCAATGTTCCCGTCACCGTTTCGTTAATGCGCGACAAAGCACAAGAAAAGATCCCCTATTGGCTGGAGCCCTCCGGATTTAAAAGAACGGACCTGGAAGTTAAAAACAGCATTTATACCTATGAAATCTGGCAAAAAAATTTCGATGCCGGGGAAATAAATTTGGGCATCAATGGCTTCGGCAAACACCGCCCTGTTTATTTTTTAGGATTGGCTCCCCAAAACCCGGATGAGGATTTGGAAATCACTCCCATTTATCCGGAAAACCAACACATAGAAACATTTGAAACCGGGGCATTTACTTATCATGATTGGGATGGTCTTACCCTCACAGAGGTGCCCCAGGCAGTCAAAGGACAGCAATTGCTGACAACCATTCGGGGAAGAGCCCGGGAAGCACACCTGGTCAATGCCTTCAGGACAACCGATTTTCCAACAGGAAAATCCCCTGACCAGGTATTGCTGACCTGGAGCGATGATCCAACCACCACCATGGATATACAATGGAGAACCGACGAAACGGTACCTGAGGGACAAGTTAAATACTGGGAAGAAGGATCGACCGATACGTTAACTTCAAACGCTGAAAGGTTTTTAATGGAAGATCGGCTTTTGCAAAATGACCGGTACATGCACCGCTTTACGGCAAAGCTTCAATCACTCAAACCTGCAACAGGATATGAATATAGGGTAGGTAGTGATGCCGGAGGCTGGTCTTCCACGGAAACTTTCGCAACAGCACCCAGAGAAAACAAATCTTTCTCTTTCACCTGGTTTGGGGACATTCACAATTCCGACATATGGGGTGAACTCATCAAAAAATCTGAAAAACAACATCCTGGCGCAGCTTTTTACTTTTCATCCGGCGACCTGGTAGACACCGGTTTACACAGGGATGATTGGGACAAACTTTTTGCCTATGCAGGAGCGCCTATTGCCAGAAAACCTTTTCTGGCGGTACCGGGAAATCACGATAGCCAGGATGGCCTGGGAGCATGGATGTACGAAGAAATGTTGAGCCTTCCTTCGGATAGTCCCCATCAGGAAATGGCAGGAAGAACCTATGCTTTTAATTACCAAAATGCGCTTTTCCTAATGATTGATGCCACGCTTCCATTGGATGAGCAAACCGCATGGATAGAAGAAAAACTAAGTGAAACGACCGCAGCCTGGAAATTTGCAGTCCTCCATTTTCCTCCCTATAACGGGGTGGAACCTTACCCTGATATTCAGGAAAAATGGGGTCCACTTTTTGACGAATACCATGTAGATATGGTTCTTGGAGGCCATTTTCACTATTACATGCGCTCCAAACCTATACATAACGGTGAAGTCAAAAACTCTCCTGAGGAGGGAACCATCTATTGGATTTCTATAGGAACCACAGGAAAAAATAAAGACATAGAACGTGAACCCTATGCGGAAGTTCAGTTTCCTGGAGAACACCTGTACCAATACGTTACCATTGACGGGGACAAGCTGAATGCAGTAACCATAGACCTGGAGGGTAAAACAGTGGATCAATTTACCATCAACAAGTAGCCATTTACCTTTGTCTCTGGCAAAAAAGCCTACCCTGCTGAAAGGCAGTCGGTAGGCTTTTTTTATGAATCATTTTTTTTGACATTACTTGGAAGATCCCCAATATTCCATGTATTTTTAAACTTACGAAAAGCGATGGATCTTGGTGGGAAAACGGTTGAACAAAGGAACAGGTCATCCGGAACCTGGAATTCGCCACTTCCCCGCCAAATTTATACAGCGGCTGATTTCGCAGTATTTTCAGTTATCGAACTCGGGTCCGGATTTACATCATGACAAAAAATACCGGTTCCCGAAACAAAGGTCAGCCAGGCCACCAATCCTTTACAAACAGAAAAACGAACTTGCATGTACCTCATATTTGACACCGAGACCACGGGTCTACCCAGAAATTACAATGCCCCCATGTCGGATTTGGAAAACTGGCCCCGTCTGGTCCAATTGGCCTGGCAACTTCACGATGAGAAAGGGGCTTTGCTTTCCCAAAATAATTTCATCGTCAAACCGGATGGTTTTACGATTCCCTACAATACGGAGAAAATCCATGGTATATCTACCCAAAGGGCGCTAAAAGAAGGACATGAGCTGAACAAGGTCCTGGAGGAGTTTGAAAAAGACTTGCATCGCTGCCAGTTCCTCGTGGGGCACAATATTGGGTTCGATATCAATATTGTAGGTGCAGAATTACTGAGATGCGAGCATGCCATGGTCCCCTTGGAAAAGAGCACCCTCGATACCAAGGATATTTCTACAAACTTTTGTGCCATTCCTGGTGGCAAAGGCGGGAAGTATAAATGGCCCACACTATTGGAACTGCATACCAAACTCTTCGGGGAAGGTTTCGGGGATGCCCATGATGCTGCCTATGATGTAGATGCTACAGCCAGGTGTTTTTTCGGACTGATCCAAAAAAAGGTACAGGCTCCTTCAGAGGGAATTGCTCCTGAGGAAGTGGTTTACGAATCGCCTCAACTGGATGAAGCCAATTTTTCTGCTGCCAAAGATGAAAAGAAAGTTGCAGCCAGGGAAATACTGCGGGCAGCGGATGGGGCAGATATCTCAGACCTGGCAGATACCGCCTTTAGCCATTTACATGTGCATACTCAGTTCTCCATTCTTCAGGCCACCTCAGAGATCCCTGCCATGATCCGACGGGCAAAAGAGATGGGCATGCCGGCCCTGGCCATGACTGACCATGGCAACATGATGGGAGCATTCAATTTTGTAAAAGAGGCTTTTAATCAGGGAATCAAACCAATCATCGGCTGCGAGTTCAACGTTTGCAGGGACCGGAAAAATAAATCCAACAAAGACGATGGATTCCAAACGGTCTTGTTGGCCAAAAATAAAACCGGCTATCATAACCTGGCCAAACTGGCCTCTTATGCGAATATTGAAGGTTTCTATTATTTACCGAGAATTGACAAGGAATTGCTGGTTCAGTACAAGGCTGACATCATTGCCACCACTGGAGGGCTCTGGGGCGAAATTCCCTATTTGATTTTGAATGTTGGAGAAACCCAGGCCGAAGAAGCATTTGTCTGGTGGCTGGAGCAATTTGGAGACGATTTTTACATTGAATTAAACAGGCATGGCATACCGGAGGAAGAAAAAGTCAATGAAGTGCTGCTGCAATGGGCAGAAAAATACAAAGTCAAATACTTTGCGGCCAACAACAGTTACTACAATGCCAAAACCGACGCCAAGGCTCATGACATTTTGCTGTGCGTAAAAGATGGTGAACTGGTCGCAAAACCAAAAAAATACGTTGGAAAAAGAGGTAGGGAATTCAGGTATGGCTTTCCCAACGAGGAATTTTATCTCAAAAGTGCTGAGGAAATGAAAAAGCTTTTTGCAGACATTCCCGAAGCTATCAGTTGCACCGGTGAGATCGTTGAGAAGACAGAAGCTTTTAAATTGGAGCGGGATGTTTTACTTCCCAAATTTGACATCCCCCAGGAATTCATTGATTCACAGGATGATGTTGACGGCGGCAATAGGGGGGAGAATGCTTACCTCAGGCACCTGACCTATGTGGGTGCTGAAAAACGATACGGCAATATCACTGATGAAATCAAGGAAAGGCTTGATTTCGAGCTTGAAACCATTGAGAGAACCGGTTATCCGGGTTATTTCCTGATTGTACAGGATTTCACCAGAGCAGCCAGAGATATGGGGGTGTCCGTGGGACCCGGTAGGGGCTCCGCTGCCGGCTCAGCGGTAGCTTTTTGTGTAGGCATTACCAATGTAGATCCGATTGCCTATGACCTGCTTTTTGAGAGGTTCCTGAACCCGGATAGGGTCTCCCTGCCTGATATTGATATTGATTTTGATGATGAAGGGCGGCAACGTGTCATCGAGTACGTCATACAAAAATACGGTGCTAACCAGGTAGCCCAAATCATCACCTATGGTACCATGGCCGCCAAATCTGCCATAAGGGATACCGCCCGGGTATTGAATCTCCCCCTATCCGAAGCAGACAGGCTGGCCAAGTTGGTACCCGATATCAAGTTAAAAAGCCTCTTTGAACTCGCCAATGACCGGCCAAAGTTGGCAGCGAAACTAAAAAACAACAACGAAAACCTGGACAAAGCCCTGGAACTGATCCGGATATCCAAAGGAAATGATGACAATTCCAAAACGGTAAACCAGGCAAAGGTACTGGAAGGATCTGTCCGAAACACCGGTATCCATGCCTGTGGGGTAATCATTACCCCGGATGATATTACCAATTTCGTCCCTGTAGCGCTGGCCAAGGATTCAGATATGGTATGTACCCAGTTTGACAACTCCGTGGTAGAAAGTGCGGGACTGCTTAAAATGGATTTTTTGGGATTGAAAACCCTGACCCTGATAAAGGATGCCGTAAGGATCATTCAGGAGCGTCATGCGATTTTGCTGGATCCCGAAAACTTCCCCATAGATGATGAAAAAACCTATGAACTTTTTCAAAGGGGGGAAACTGTAGGCATCTTCCAGTATGAATCTGCAGGCATGCAAAAATACATGCGGGAATTAAAACCTACTGTTTTTGCCGACCTCATTGCCATGAATGCGCTCTACCGACCTGGACCATTGGAATACATTCCCAGCTTTATCAAAAGAAAGCATGGAACAGAGGCCATTTCCTACGACCTGGAAGACATGAAAGAGTTTCTGGAAGAAACTTATGGCATTACGGTCTACCAGGAACAAGTAATGTTGCTCTCACAGAAACTCGCCGGATTTACCAAGGGCGAAGCCGATGTATTGCGAAAGGCAATGGGCAAGAAGCAGAAAGATGTGCTGGATAAAATGAAGCCTAACTTTATAGACCAGGCCGTAGGTAAGGGGCACGATGCCAAAAAACTGGAAAAAATATGGCGGGACTGGGAAGCTTTTGCTTCTTATGCTTTTAACAAATCACATTCTACCTGCTATGCCTGGATCGCCTACCAGACAGCCTATCTGAAAGCCCACTATCCGGCAGAGTACATGGCTTCGGTTTTGAGCAATAACATGAATGACATTACCCAGGTAACCTTTTTCATGGAGGAGTGTAAAAGGATGGGAATAGAGGTATTGGGACCCGATGTCAATGAATCCAAAAGTGACTTTACCGTGAATGTAGAAGGTCAGGTAAGGTTTGGTATGGCTGCCATCAAAGGTGCTGGAAATGCGGCTGTACATGCCATCATAGAAGAGCGGGAAAAGGGTGGTTTGTACAAAAACATCTTTGACTTTACCAAAAGGGTTAACCTGAAAGCTGTTAACAAAAAAACCATGGAGGTATTGGCCATGGCGGGAGGCTTTGACTGTTTCAGTGACTTTCATCGCAGACAATACCTGGAAGCTCCTGAAGGAGAAGCAAGCCTGCTTGAAAAAGCTGTAAAATACGCCCAGAAAGTATTGCAGGAAGAAGAAAGTGCCCAGGTTTCGCTCTTTGGTGGTGGAAATGGAACGGATATTCCAGTTCCTTCCATTGCCCAGCTGGAGCCCTTCAGCCAACTGCAACAATTGAACATTGAAAAAGAAGTGGTAGGCCTATACATTTCCGGTCATCCACTGGACCAGTTTAAGGTAGAAATCGAAGCCTTCACCAATACCAAATTACCCGAACTTGCAGATCTCTCTCAATTTAAAACCAAAGGTGAAATCAAATTGGCGGGGGCGGTTACCTCCTTTGCCCACCGGACTACAAAGAATGGCAAACCATTTGGTACCCTTACCCTGGAGGACTACCATGGAGCGCACACCTTTTTCCTATTTGGGGAGGACTATGTGAAATTTAAGGAGTACTTCATGACCGGTTGGTTTCTATTCCTTTCGGGAAGTGTCCATCCCAATAAATACAAACCAGGAGAGTATGAATTCAAACTCAATCAAGTAACCTTATTAAATGAGATCCGTGGCAGAATGATAAAAGGCCTCCGGGTACATATAGACCTGGATGACCTGGGACTTGAACTGATGGAAAAACTGGAGGCCATCACCAAAAAATACAAAGGAGACGCAAAACTTTATATCAATGTCATCGATAGCAAGGAAAACATTACCCTTGACCTGATGTCTTCCAAATACCGGATAGACCCATCCAACGATTTGATTCAGGCCCTGGATCAAATCCCTGAAGTAGCCTATAAAATCATTTAATCATCAGGAAAGAAAAATAATGACAGCATTCCGGAACTTATTGCTTCAGAAACGGATTAGAATATATATTTTCAAAAAACCATAATTACAATAAAATGGCTAAAGCAATTGAAATAACAGATACCAACTTTGATGAGATTATCAAGTCAGAACAACCTGTATTGATGGACTTTTGGGCAGAATGGTGCGGACCCTGTAAGATGATTGGGCCAATTGTAGAAGAGTTGGCAGCAGATTACGAAGGAAAAGCTACCATTACCAAGCTTGATGTAGATTCCAATCCGGATATTGCCTCTAAATTTGGAATCAGAAGCATTCCAACACTGTTGATTTTCAAAGGTGGCAAAGTAGTGGATAAAGTTATTGGAGCAGTACCCAAGTCAGTACTTGCGGATAAGTTGGAAGCTCAGATTTAAAAATTAAAGCATCCTTTAAATATTACAATGGCCCCTCTTCCAAGGGGCCACTTTTGTTCTTTTCTTATTTTTCTATGCGAGCAATAAACTTTTGAATTTATTCCTTTCCAAGTCAAAAAAAAGCGGAAGCCTAAGAAGTCTGTCCTGGTATCTTTCTGCATAAATCAAAGGCTCTCCCTGGTATTGGCTTCGGAAATGGGGACTTTGATGCAGACATTGGTAGTGAAACACAGACAAAATACCCTTATTTTTTAAATGGTTGATGAGCTGCTCTCTCCCAGCCTCCGCCTTACAAAGCAGGTAAAAAACATGATAGTTATGTGCTGCAAATATTGGAACGATCGGTTTTTCAATCTCAAACCCAGGGAGCAATGAATGAATGTTTTGATAGTACCAGTCCCAGATAATTTTTCTTTTCTTACGAATGCTTTCCAATTGTTCCAATTGTGCCCATAGCCAGGCAGCATTGATTTCGGAAGGGGCAAAAGCACTTCCCAAACTTACCCATTCGTAAGCGTTGGAAGAACCCTGATCAAAAGATTTTCTATTGGTACCCCTGTTCCATATTTCTTCTGCCCTGTCAAAAAAGGATGCCTCATTTACCACTAGCATTCCTCCTTCTCCACAACTGATATTCTTGGTTTCATGAAAAGAAAATGTAGCCAAATGCCCCATGCTACCCAAGGGGATTTCCCTGTCATCATGGCTTATATAATAGGCATCAATAGCTGCGGCGGCATCCTCTATCAGAAAAATACCATTCTCTTCGACCAAATCAGCAATCATTTCCATATTGCAGGCCACCCCACCATAGTGTACGATGACCAAAGCCTTGGTGCGGGAACTGATTAAGCGTTGAATTTTGGTTTCATCGATAGCGGGATAATCCGGTCGGCAGTCAGCAAAAACCAGGGAACAGCCCCTCAAGGCAAAGGCATTGGCCGTACTGACGTAAGCATAACTGGGTAAAATCACTTCATCTCCCGGCCCTAGTCCTAACAAAAGGGCAGCCATCTCCAAGGCCTGGGTACAGGAATGGGTCAAAAAAGCCTTACCAAATCCATATTTTTTTTCAAAAAATCGCTGGCATTTCCTGGTATATTTCCCATTTCCAGACAACTTCCCCTCATTTATGGCATCCTGTATGTAAGCCCATTCGTTTCCGGTTTGATATGGCCGATTAAAGGGGATTTCATACATATCAGTGAGTTTCTGAAGTGGATTCGGGGCTACTACCGGGTTTTTTAATTTTTACTTCCGATTTATAGTAATTCAGGTGAGAGACACCACCTGAAACAATAAATTTCATGATCTCCGTGCTATTTACATTCTTCAGCCGGGTTACATTACTTCTAGGCACCAGGTAAAGGTTACCGCTGAAATTATAGGAGTGCGGAAAGTAAACCGCTACCAACTCTTGCTGATCCAAAACTGATAGATCATCCTGGGTCATGAAGCCGAGACGCGACATGTTATCGGACAACTTCACTACAATGGGCGTGTTAAACTTCTTCTTATCCCCTACAAATGCAGACATCAGGTCTTTGATACTGGTGTATAGGATATTCACCAAAGGGATCCTGAAAACCAATTTCTCCAACTGTTCAAATAGGGATTTGGTAATAAAAATACTGGTCAGATACCCTACCAGGGTGATAAAAACCAGCATCACCAAAATACCCAGGCCTGGAATATCCACTGGAATAATATTATCCAGAAATCCAACGGTCAAAATGATGATATATGCCGTCAGAAAAAATGGTACAACAAAGAGTAATCCTCTCAGAAAATACCCTAAAATCCGTTTAGAAGTGAAATCAGACATGGCTGTAATCGATTGAAATGTAAATATAAACACAAAAAAACCCTGTTCAACTATAATGTGAACAGGGCTTTATCATTTATTCAATTTGAATATAAACCGAGTATTTATAAGTCGATTCCCATAAAGGACATAAAGGCAACGCCCATAAGCCCAGTGATCAGCATGGTGATGCCCAATCCCTTCAGCCCGTTGGGGACGTTGGAATATTTTAGTTTTTCCCGGATGGCGGCAAGTGCCACTATAGCAAGAAAGAAACCTGTACCCGAACCAAATCCATATACAGCGGCTTCTGCCAGGGTATAGTCTCTTTGGGCCATAAAGAGCGAGCCACCCAAAATGGCACAGTTTACAGCAATCAATGGAAGGAAAATGCCCAGTGCTCCATAAAGAGCTGGAGCAAATTTTTCTACTACCATTTCAACAAGCTGTACCATGGCTGCGATGATCGCAATAAACATGATAAACCTAAGAAAAGTAAGGTCTATCGTAGCGAAAGACTCTCCCAAAAATGCCAGGGCTCCCTCTTTAAGAATAAACTCATTCAATAGCCAATTAAGGGGTACCGTAATGGTCAAAACGAAAATCACAGCCGCCCCTAATCCAAGTGCCGTACTCACTTTTTTGGAAACAGCCAAAAAAGAACACATGCCAAGGAAATAGGCAAACACCATGTTATCAATAAATATTGACCGTATTGCTAAGTTAAATAATTCCATTTTATCCTTTTGTTAATGTTCTACATAACCTGTTTTGGATCGCTGCACCCAAATCAGTAATCCCAAAATAATGAATGCACCTACAGGAGAAACCATCAATCCATTAGTAGCCAATTGAAAGTCATCTCCGAACAAACTGGAAATGCCATCAAAAATTGGTATACCAAAAAGGGAACCCGATCCCCACAGTTCCCTGAAAAAGGCAACCGTCAAAATTATCCAGGAATATCCAAGGGCACTTCCAAAACCATCAAGGACGGAATCATAAGGCTTGTTACCCAAAGCGTAAGCCTCCAGTCTACCCATCACAATACAATTGGTAATAATCAATCCCACAAATACTGACAATTCCTTGTACATATCGAAGGCAAAGGCCTTCAGTACTTCATTTACCAGTGTTACCAGGGATGCGACTACCGCCAATTGCACAATGATCCTGACCCTGGTAGGGATTTTATTCCTTAGCAGGGAAATGGATAAGTTGGCCATTACCATTACAAAGATCACCGACAAGGCCATCACCAGCGTAGGCTGCATTTGTGTGGTAACTGCAAGTGCGGAGCAAATTCCCAAAACCTGAATGGTTATCGGGTTATCGTCTACCAATGGATCTGTAATCAACTTCTTTCTTCTTTTCGAAAAAAGGTCTTCAGCATCCTTTACCGCTACTTCTTTTTCAGCTGTTTCTGTACTCATATCATTTTAGTATTCAAAATTTTCAGACTAATTCTGTGCCATTCTGGGAGAACCTTCTTTTTTCTTTTCCATGTAGCCTTTGTAATGGTCCAGGTAGCTTTTCAGCATTTTATTTACCCCATCGGCAGTAATGGTAGCCCCTGACAGGCCATCAACTTTATGAGGGTCGCCGGAATAATCCTTTCCTTCGCCCTTCTGCATTACCACAGATACCAGTTCTCCATCCTCATTATAAATCGACTTCTCTTTGTAGCGCTGCTGCACGTCAGTAGATGTAATTCTGGCTCCAAGCCCTGGGGTCTCTCCTGCATGCGAAAAGGTGATTCCTTCGATGGTGGCCATATCCGTTTGCAAGGCCAGGTAGCCCCAGATATTATCCCAGAGTCCATTTCCATAAACCGGGAAAATATAGGCATTTGCAGCATCTTCATCTCCCTCTTCATGAAAAATAAAGACCGGATACAACCTTTCTTCAGGAGCCTTTTTATAGTTCTTCCCCACATCAATGGTCTCTGCGGTCACCTGGGCGCCGTCCTGCTCCTCCACCTCTTCTCCTTCCAGGTTCACCACCTTGGAGGAAATTCTGTTTTGGTAAAATTCATTGATTTCCTCAGGCTTCATCTCCGAAATTTCATCGGCAGACATCACGGCACCCAAAATTTGCTTTTTGGTGTCCAGTTCTTCTGCCTTTTTCTGAATAGGTTTTAGTACTTCTGAGGTACCTGATAACAATAAACCCAAAACAACGGTCAGGATTATTGAAAATGTAATGATATACGCATTAGACTGTTGCACGTTGTAACCTCCTTTTCTTGTTTGCTTTTACTACATAATGATCGATCAATGGGGCAAATACATTCATAAATAGCACTGCCAGCATGATCCCTTCAGGATAAGCCGGATTGGTAACCCTGATAATAATGGTCAACACACCAATTAAAAGGCCATATATCCACTTGCCAGATTCGGTTTGGGCAGCTGAGACGGGGTCTGTCGCCATAAACACAATTCCAAAAGCAATTCCTCCCATTACCAGGTGATAGTGGGCCGGCATGGCCATAAATTCATTTACTGCCAATAGTTGCATGACTGCAGCCATGATGTAGGCTCCTCCAAATGCACTTACCATAATTTTCCAGCTAGCTACACCGGTAAAGAGCAAGATGGCAGCTCCCAAGAGTACCATCAAGGTCGAAGTCTCTCCAATAGAACCAGGAATGAATCCAAAGAACATGTTTGCAAAACCAAACATTCCATCCATTACTGCCGAAT
The DNA here is from genome assembly GCF_010993705.1 of Cyclobacterium sp. SYSU L10401. Taxonomy (GTDB): domain Bacteria; phylum Bacteroidota; class Bacteroidia; order Cytophagales; family Cyclobacteriaceae; genus Cyclobacterium. The sequence continues at coordinate 274,366 of NZ_WOFO01000007.1, forward strand.
TATGTTCCGACAGGTTAGAAACTGCATTTACTCCTTCCTGTCCGGACTGATAGGCTACTGCCAGGGCAGTGGCACCGGAAAAGCCATCTATTGGGGCTTTATCTCCCAGGTACGTCCACACCTGATCTCCGGAAATCTGCGCTGGATAGGCAAAATATAAAAAAGCCCGCGCCGTCATGGCTACATTCAAGATGTTCATCCCTGTTCCCCCAAATACTTCTTTGGCAATGACTATAGCAAATACAGTGGCCAATGCTACTTGCCATAGAGGGGTTGTAGCAGGAACAACCAGGGGTATCAACATACCTGTAACCAGGAATCCTTCATTGATGGGGTGCTTTCTAACTACTGCAAAGGTAGCTTCTACCAAACCTCCTGCTGCATAGGACACAATCACTATGGGCAAAACAAGGGTCAGTCCAAGAATAAATTTGTCTCCAAAACTTGCCGTTTCCCCTACTGCAAGAAAATGCATGTGACCCGTATTGTAAATACCGAAAAGAAGACAAGGAATCATGGCAATCACCACGGTGATCATCATCCTTTTCAGGTCAATGGCATCCTTTACCTGGGCACCTCTTGGAGGAGTGGTATGCTTGGGCGAAAACAAAAATGTCTCACCTGCCTCATACAAATAATAAAGGTTCTCTAATTTTCCTCCCTTTTGAAACAAGGGTTTCTGTTTATCCAACAGATTACGTAAAAACTCCATATTGTTAACTGTATTGAATAAGTTCTATACCTTTTCTAACTATTTCCTGGACAGGGTGTTTTGAAACATCTACAAATTCACAAAGGGCAAGATCTTCTTCAATCACCTCATAGATTCCCAACTCCTCCATTTCATCAAAATCCTCTGCCATGATGGCCTTTAGCAAATAAACAGGATAAATGTCCATAGGGGTTACGCTTTCGAATACTCCTGTCTGAACAAAAGCCCTTTCCTCGCCCCTGGCATTGGAATCCAATACATATTCTTTTTTCGGGAAAAGAAAAGACAACAGGCCGAGTGCCTTGTGGTAGCTCAGTTTTTCTTTGGTAGGCTTCATCCAACCCAGGAACTCATAATAATCTCCCTCTGGAATGACCGTAATCTGATGCTGATAAAAACCCACATACCCGTCCCGGTTGATTTTTTCACCAGTGAGTACGTTCCCTGAGATAACCCTTATCTTCTCCGTTTTGGTATTTCCACTAACAAAGCTATCTACACAACTGCCCGTATAAGTCTGCGCATAAAGGGGAGTTTTTATTTCTGATCCTGTAATCGCAATCAGCTTGGAGGCATCATAATTTCCATTGGCAAACAGTTTTCCTATTTGTACCACACCATAAGGATTAATGGTCCAAACCGTTTCTCCTTTATTGACAGGGGCAAGGTGGTGGATATGTACACCCACATTGCCAGCAGGATGGGGTCCCGAAAAATAGCTCGTTTCTACTCCTTGAATATTAGAAAATTCAGAGGATTTATTTTCTCCGGATAAGCCAAGGTATATTTTACCTTTGGTTAACTTTTGTAAAGCCTTGACACCCAGCTGAAAATAATTGGATTGACCCTTGATCAAAAAATCATAATCAGGAGCCAGGGGATGGGTATCAAATCCGGAAATGAAAATGGCTTTTGGCTCATCTTCAGGGTTGGCTACTATGCCATAAGGGCGCTGAATGAGCTGAGGCCAGGCACCGGTAACCGTCAGGTGATCGACAATTTTCTCCCGGCTTGCTGCCTGAATGTCTCCTTCTGTAAACTTCTCAAAACTTTCAAAATCAATTTCAGTGTCTGCCAGAATTTTGATCTCCAAAAGTTTTCTTTTTTCTCCACGTTTGATTTCAACAATTTCTCCGGATACAGGTGCGACATATTGCACTTTCTCCATTTTCTTGTCAAATAGTATGGGGGTACCTGCCTTCACCAAATCACCTTCTTTCACAAGGACCTTTGGTCTTTGCATTCCGATGAAATCTGTAGGCTTGATGGCAAAGGTTTTGACAGGCTGGAAATCACCAATTTTTTTTTCGGCTTTTCCTACCAGGCGTATATCAAACCCTTTCTTAAGCTTGATTTGTTTTGACATATTTAATTTTTGAAACTATATGGTCCTATGAAAAACGCCTCAAATCTAATAAATTACATTAGTTTTAAGAAGCTAATTCTATGATTATTTACCAAATTTTAAACAAAATGCCTTATCCAGCACCTTTGTTTCATTAGCCTGTTGCCACCGGATTTTCATCCAGAGAAAGCAGGTATTCCCTAACCTGTTCCATCAACCACATCGGTGTAGATGTGGCACCACATATCCCGATATTATCTTCGTGATGTATCCATTCAGAATCAATATCCTGCTCATTTTCTATAAAATAACTTCTTGGATTCTCTCCCTTGCATACCTGATATAAGGCTTTACCATTGGAGCTTTTCTTGCCGGAAACAAAGAAGATTACATCCTTTTCCTGAGAGAACTTTTGAAGTTGAGGCTCCCTGTTTGAAACCTGTCTGCAAATAGAGTCGTTGGCATTGAAATCCATCTCCTCCAAACGCCCTTTCTCCGATTTGATCCGATCTTCGATTTTTTCCTTTAATTCATAAAAACCTTTGGTGCTCTTAGTGGTCTGGCTAAACAGGGTGACCGGTTTGGAAAAATCTATTTGATCCAGGTCTTTATCCTCCATCACGATAATGGCTTTTTCCAGGGTCTGTCCGGTAAGGCCAATTACTTCGGCATGTCCCTTTTTTCCATAAATAACTATTTGGCCCTCCTGTTTTTCCATTTTATCGAAAGCAGTCTTGACCCTGTGTTGTAATTTAAGCACTACCGGACAGGATGCATCAATCAGCTCTATGTTGTTATTGATAGCTGTGCGATAGGTTTCGGGAGGCTCCCCATGAGCTCGGATCAATACCTTACAATCTCGCAGGTAGCGGAGATCTTCCCGGTCAATTACAACCAACCCCTTGTCACTTAATCGCTTCACTTCCATGTCATTATGAACGATGTCACCAAGACAATAAAGCTTCTGGTTTCCGGCCATCTCATCCTCAGCCATTTTAATGGCATATTCCACACCAAAACAATATCCCGAATTCTTATCAATTGTAACTTCCATAAATCTAATTCATTCTCTCCTTAGCCAATTCAATTATCCTGGAAACCTGCTCCTCAAAATCAAGAAAGCTTGTATCCATTTCTATCGCATCACTCGCTTTAACCAGCGGGCTGACAGCCCTTTTTGTATCTATGGCATCTCTATCTTCAAGGTTTTCCCTAACCTCATCTATACCTACCATTTTTCCCCTTTCCAAAAGCTCCTTTTGTCTTCTTGCAGCCCTAATGTCCGTATCTGCTTTCATAAATACCTTTAACTCCGCCTCTGGAAAAACAACTGTACCAATATCCCTGCCATCCATCACAATTCCCTTCTTTTTTCCCAGCTTCCTTTGTTTTTCGACCATGGCCTCTCTTACATCTCCCAACTTACTGATTTCACTAACTTTGGAAGAGACCTGCATTCCCCTGATTTCCTCTTCTACATTAACCCCATTCAGGTAAACTTGTTGTATTCCGTTAGAGCTGTCATGGTGAAAGGAGATGTCAAGTTCCTGCAAACCAGTGCTTACCTCCTTTGGAATATTTGGGTTGATATGATTTTGTAAAAAAAACAAAGTAACGGCCCTGTACATGGCACCTGAATCCAGATAGGTATACCCTAAAGCCCTGGCTACTGCTTTGGCCGTGGTACTCTTCCCACACCCGGAATAACCGTCAATGGCAATGATTATTTTTTTCATCAAAAAAAATGAGTTGATACCTGCTTTCCTTTTCAAAGGCAAATATAGTATATTTATGACTATTCTGGGCAGCAGACCTATTATGTATTGGTTTTTATTCGTCTCAGGCAGGACAAACAACAGCATTAACACTATTTTAACTTTTCACAGAGGAATGACAACAGCTTTCAATGTAAGGGGACAATTCGTAGATATTCAAAAAAAGGACATTTATCCTGCTGAAATACAGGTCAGCAAAAATAAGATAAAAGCCATAAAACGCCTTCCACAGGCGCCTGAGCAGTACCTGCTTCCGGGATTTACAGATGCCCATGTACACATTGAATCTTCCTTACTTGTCCCGTCCGAGTTTGCGAGATTGGCCGTTTTACATGGTACGGTAGCTACCGTTTCTGATCCCCATGAAATTGCCAATGTCTGCGGAATGGAAGGAATTAAGTTTATGGTCAACAATGGAAAGGATACGGGATTTAAATTCTTTTTTGGTGCACCTTCCTGTGTTCCGGCTACACCATTTGAAACGGCCGGTGCTTCCATCTCTCCAGACGATATAGAACAGTTATTTCAAGAAACGGACATTCACTATCTGGCAGAAATGATGAACTGGCCGGGGGTGCTTGCAGGGGACGCTTTGGTACAGGAAAAAATAGATTTAGCCAAAAAATATGGCAAGCCTGTAGATGGTCATGCACCCGGCCTCAAAGGGGAAAATGCAGCCAAATATGCGGCAGCTGGAATAACAACCGATCATGAATGTTTCACCATTGAAGAGGGACGAGATAAAATCAGCTGTGGCATGAAAATAGCCATCAGGGAAGGAAGCGCTGCCAGAAACTTTGATGCCCTGATTGATCTCATGGATGAATCCCCGGAGCATTTGATGTTTTGCTCCGATGACAAACATCCTGACAGTCTATTGAATGGACATATCAATCAGCTGGTAGCCAGGGCTGTGGCTTTGGGAAAGGACCTCTTTGACGTATTGAGGGCTGCCTGCATTACTCCAGTAGCACATTACGGACTGGATGTAGGACTGCTACAGGAAGGTGATCCGGCTGATTTCATTGTACTGAAAAACCTGGTTGATTTTATTCCCAAACAAACGTATATCAATGGACATTTGGTCGCAGATAAAGGCATACCGCTGATTCCAAAAGTCAGCTGCAATCCCATCAACCATTTTAATGCACAGCCCCTTTCCAAGGATGCCTTCTTACTGCAGCATGAAACAGGTCCGGCAAAAATCATTCAGGTTTTGGACCGGCAACTGATTACCAAAACCCTGGAGGCAGAGGTGCTCGCAAAAGAAGGGCAAGTAAAAGCTGATACTTCTGAAGATATTTTGAAAATTGCCGTAGTCAACCGGTATGCTGCAAACAGCAAACCTCAGGTTGCTCTGGTCAAAGGTTTTGGGTTAAGGGACGGTGCTATCGCCTCCTCTGTGGCCCATGATTCTCACAATATCATCGTGGTCGGTTGTACAGATGAAGCCATGATAAAAGCAGCTAACCTTATCATCAGTCATCAGGGAGGACTGTCTGCAGTGACCGCACAAAAAGATCTTATACTGCCTTTACCCGTAGCGGGATTGATGAGTCACAAAGATGCCTTTGAAGTGGCTGAGCAATACACACAACTGGATAAGACAGCCAAAAACATGGGGTCAAATTTGCAATCTCCGTTTATGACTTTAAGCTTCATGGCATTGTTGGTCATCCCTCAAATTAAAATCAGCGATCAGGGTCTTTTTGATGGGGATGTTTTTCAATTCGTTTCGGTTTTCGATAAAAAACAGTAAAAATAAAAAATCAGACTTCAACAAAAGGTGGTGAATTTTTGGGAATACATAAAAAAACACGCAAATCATTTGTTCTTCTGGGAAAAAACCCCGGTTATGGAGAAACAAATATTCAATGCCACCTTGGTCATTGTATTCATTTTTATTTTTACCCTGATCCTATTTAATCTGTTTATTGGTAATGCCATTTTACTAGGTCTTTCCCTATTTGTGTTTTCAGAGGTTCTGATTTGCTTTTACCTGCTCCGAAAAAAAAATCAGTATAAATGGGCCTATTATATTTTCGGCTTGTCCATTTATCCCATTCTGGCCATAGCCTTCTTTTATAATGATGGTATTCAAGGCCCTACTTTTTATATATTGTTACTTTCTCACTTCGTCATCCTCAGTATCTCCAACCACGGGGGATTTGTTTTCTGGACTTTGGTAAATGGAACAGCCTTTATTGTTCTTTTCTATTTAGGCCTTTTTCATGAGGATTGGATACCTAAAATATACACCAACAAAGACATGGTTTTTGTGGATCACAGCCTCACTTATCTGGCATCCATGGCAGGCATTACGTTTCTGGTAGCGACTTTAAAAAATTTTTACCGCAGTCAGAAAAACAAAGTAAAGGAGAAGACCAATGAATTGATTCAACTAAACCGGAGTCTATCCAAGACCAGTGCTCAAAAAGATAAAATCATCACCATTATTTCCCATGATTTAAAAAACCCCCTGCAATCCATCATGCAGACCCTGGAGCTCATGAAAAATGGAGATCTTCCTCCGGATGAAGTAGAATTTCTACATGAAGAATTATTAAAAATAACCAGCAGGACCTACAATATGATGGAAAATATCCTGGATTGGTCCTCCTTCGAATTGAAAAACAAGGCCATCAGGGTAAAAGAGATTGATTTGAAATCACTTTTTGAAGATACTACCGAGATCTTTAAAGTAATTGCCAAGCAAAAACAAATCTCAATTAATCTGGAGTACAAAAAAAACCCGCAAGTCAAAATAGAAACCGACCGACTCTTGCTGATATATAGGAATCTTGTACAGAATGCGATCAAATTTACACCCAGTGGGGGAACCATTTCCATTGAAATCAATGCATCAGGAAAATGGGTGCGTATTTCTATTCAGGATAATGGGGTAGGTATTTCCGAAGAGCGCCTGAAAAATATATTTGAACAAGACATCAAATCTACTTATGGAACAGAACAGGAAAAGGGAACAGGCATGGGACTACATCTGTGTTTTCAGAATGCCCACAAACTGGGAGGACAAATAGAAGTAAAAAGTCTGGAAGGAAATGGATCGGTTTTTATTTTGACCATCCCGAATGGATTGTCCTGAATGACAACGCAAAGTTAAAAGCCCTGGAAAAGCTTGGATAATTCTCACTTGGATTTCCAGGCATATGCCAGCATGGGTAAATGGGCATAGCTCATTACCCCTGCCTTAACCCCCTGAGACTTTAAATATAAATCGTTGGATTTTCGACTCAACTCCAGAAAGTAGGGCCTGATTTCGAGGTTGGACTTTTGGATTTCCACAATATCCGATCTGATAGGCAGGGGAATCTTTTCTACCAATTGATGGTAAGCATCCCGGTCCATTTTATGCAAATCGTTTAACTGGTACCTGAAGAGTTTAAGATCTCCTGCGTAGTTCAAATAAGGATTTCTGCTTTCTGAACACACCAGCCAGGCCAGAAAATTTGCCTCTCCCTCATCTGTAATCCCAAATCCATGCGCCAACTCGTGGGCCAGCGTAAAGGTTTTTTCCAAAGGATGAAGGGAAGGATCAAGGTACCCCTCTCCCGCAAAGGGAAAATAAATACCGAAAATACCCATCCTCCTCATGATCCCTGCAGGGTAAAACTGCTTGACAGTGGGTTTACCACGCCAGGAATAATCCATCTCGGACAGAATGACCTTCATCTCTTCCCTTAGTAATTCCCTGTGATCTGAAAAATCCCATAAATCGACTAATGCATCACTGTCTTCCTGCAAATGCCTTCTGAGATTAAACAGGCCATCCTGGGTGGCTTCCATCTCTGTCAACAACAAATCCAGATGCAAGGGCTCGGGCCGCAGGGAAAGTTGCTGGAAAAGTGGAATCCTGTAATAATTAAATCCCCAAAGAAAAAGAAATAAAAACACCAGCCATCCGGCAAAGTTTATCAATCCCCTGAAGCAATAATTCAACCTCAGTTTGAAACCTTTGAAGTCCCTGACCAGCCTTGTCACAAACACCCATCCCAACCAGAACAATCCGATAAATAGAAGGTAAAAAGTTGGTAGAGGAATGAGGGTAAAGGAATAATCCAACATTCCTCTAATGGCAGGATAGAGCCCCTTCGCATACCAAATTTCGGTAAAGGCTGGAGAAATTTGAGAAATAAGCCTTAATAGCAAGGCGAAAAGTCCCAAGATACCCCCAATCCATCTGCTCAGAAACATTGACCTGATTTAGAGAAGCCTAATTTTAAACGCCTTCGGCTTCCACTCCTTTGACCTCCTCTAACATTCCGGTGAGCAGGTTCTCTATGCCTGCTTTCAAGGTAATGGTACTGGAGGGGCAGCCCGAACAGGCACCCTGAAGCAAAACTTTAACAATACCGTCCTGAAAACTATGAAAGACAATGGCTCCTCCGTCTTGCTCCACAGCCGGACGAATGTATTCATCCAGAATACCTTTAATTTTTTTTACCGTCTCACTGTCATTTTCATCGAAGAGGGGATCCTGGTCAAGTTGTGTAGCAATCGGTTGCTTGCCGGAAGATAAAAAATCTTTGATATGGTTCCGTATGTGGTCTTGTATGTCCTCCCAGGGAATGTCATTCCTCTTCGTAACGGTGACAAAATTGGATGCAATAAAAACCCTCTCCACAGCTGCAAAATTAAACAATTCCTTGGCCAGGGGTGCCTTCTCTGCACTTTTTTCATCCGGAAAATCAAAGCTAACCCCATCATCCGTCAACATAAAATTGGCGACAAATTTTAAGGAATTAGGATTAGGGTTGGCCTCCATGTAAAGGTGTACCGGCTTTTTTTCTGCTTCTAACATTGATGACAATATTTAAATATGCTTTTTTCTAAGGGTAAAACGCCTCAGAATCGCTGATGGTTCGGAAAAGAACCAATTCCCTCTATTTTTAATTTCAGGAAGCCGTCAACGGGTTTGCCTTGCGCACCAGCCCTTCTGGCAACTCTCCCTCTGTGGAGGCCACTACTGTGCATACCATGGCATCTCCTGTTACATTTACGATGGTACGGAACATGTCCAAAATCCGGTCCGGTGCCAGGATCAGCGCAATCCCTGCGGCTGGCACACCAATGGACTCTAAAACTATAATCAACATGATAATTCCGGCACCCGGAACACCCGCTGTACCAATAGAGGCAAGGGTAGCGGTCATCACTATCAGCAATTGTTGGCTTAATGTCAATTCCATACCCAGGGCCTGGGCAATGAATACTGCTGCCACCCCCTGGTAAAGACTGGTCCCATCCATATTAATGGTAGCCCCCAACGGCAATACAAAACTACTTACTTCCTCAGAAACCCCGATTTCCTCTTCTACCTGCTTCATGGTAACAGGAAGTGTGGCAGAACTGGAGCTGGTGGTGAAAGCAAGTAACTGCGCCGGCCTGATTGCTTTGAAAAAATCGAGGTATTTCACCTTGGTAAAAAGCTTCAGAATCATCGGGTAAACAAACAGAATCATAAAAAACAATCCTCCTAAAACCACCAGGCTGTACTTTAGCAGGGCCAGGAGTAATTCCAGGGCAGAATCGGGATTGTCACCTGTGATCTCCACGATGAGAGAAGCCATCAGGGCGAATACACCATAGGGTGCCAGGATCATGATAAAGCCGACAATTTTAATAATCACGTCATTCAAACCTTCAAAAAAAGCGATCACTGGTTCTGCCTTGCTTTTGGGTATCTGAATCAAGGCTATGCCGACAATAATCGCAAAAAACACTATTTGCAACATGCTGGCATTATCAGTGGCGGCCTGGAAAACATTTTCCGGTACCATGTCTACCAATGGTTGAAGTGGACTTTGTTCCTTCAATTGTTCGGCTTCCAGAGACTTGCTATCTGCCGTTTCATCATACAAACTCATCAGGTTGTCTCTTGTATCTGTCGGCAGACTCTTGCCCGGATTGAAAATATTTACTATCAACAATCCGATGGAGACGGAAAGTGCTGTGGTAAAGATATAGGTAAGTATGGTCTTACCCCCTATCCGGCTGAGTTTGGTAATGTCTCCTAAATTAGAGACTCCGACTATCAATGAGGCCAATACCAGGGGAACGGCAATCATTTTCAGGCCATTGATGAAAATCGTGCCGACAGGCTTGATGTAATTAATGGTGAAGTCGGGAGAAATGCCCAGTTTTACTACACCCAGACCGACAAGTAGTCCCAGGACCAGGCCGATAATAATTTGGGTATGGAGGGGTATCCTTTTTTTCATGTGTTATTAGTGGTTGTGGTGGTTAGTTATAGTTTGCTCGAACGATTTAAAAGGATAAAGTCAGCGAGTACCAGGGCACACATGGCCTCTACAATGGGTACAGCCCGGGGTACCACGCAAGGGTCATGACGCCCTTTGCCAGTGACAATGGTCGATTCACCCATGGTATTAACGCTGTCCTGATCCTGCATGATGGTGGCCACAGGTTTAAAGGCTACACGGAAATAAATATCTTCACCGTTGGAAATGCCGCCCTGAATGCCTCCGGAATGATTCGTTTTGGTTTTTATTTTCCCTTCCTCGCTATAGAAAGCATCATTGTGTGCTGAACCTTTCATGCTCACCCCTTCAAAGCCACTTCCATACTCAAATCCCTTCACCGCATTGATACTGAGCATGGCATGTCCCAAAACAGCATGTAGCCGATCAAAAACCGGTTCACCCAGAGCAGTGGGAACGCCTTGGGCCACACAACTTACCACTCCCCCTATGGTATCTCTGTCTCTTCTGGTTTCATCTATCAAGGCAATCATTTGTTCAGCTGTAGCCGAATCCGGGCAGCGTACGATATTGGATTCTATCTGCTCGAAATCCAGGTCTGCATAAGGTTTTTCCAGCCGAATGTGGCCTGCCTGACTTACATAAGCATGGATGGAAATACCATATTGGGCAAGCATTAATTTGGCCACTGCCCCGGCAGCTACTCTTGCGGCAGTTTCCCGGGCACTACTCCTTCCCCCTCCGCGGTAATCCCTGACTCCAAATTTTTCATGGTAGGTAAAATCTGCGTGGGAAGGGCGAAATTTATCTGCAATATGTGAATAGTCTTTACTTTTTTGGTCGGTATTGTAAATGACAATGGCTATGGGTGTACCTGTACTTTTCCCTTCAAAAATCCCGGATAAAATTTCAAACTCATCTTCTTCTTTTCGCTGGGTTGTAATTTTGGATTGCCCGGGCTTTCTCCGCTGAAGCTCCTTTCTGATAAAATCCTCTGAAATGCTTATTCCTGCCGGACAACCGTCTATGACTACGCCCAGGCCTTTGCCATGGGATTCACCAAAGGTGGTGATAGTGAAAACATTACCGAATGTATTGCGCATGAACTAATTTTTCTTAACAATCAAAAACCCTAATAAAATCAGTGCTAAAAAAAGCAACACATTTATCAGGATGGAAAAATAATATTTATATCCCTGGTTTAAAAGCTTATTGTCTTCAACTTCAATCAGATCATACAATCCTCCCAGTCGGGATGAGGAGATGGCCTGATTTATCCTGCTCTCACCGGTGACATTGACAAGGGCTTTTGGCTGTAAAGTATCGTATTGAGCTAAATTGGGGTTAAAATAAATCCATTCAAAATGATCCTTCAGGGCTACCTCATCCTGTTCATTCAAGGTGATAAAATAGCTGAATTCTTTCATTCCGGTCACTTTCCCTCTACCGCGGTTGATCTGAACCTGCTCGTTGGGATCAAAGGTATTCAGCTTTTGCTCCCTTTTTACAATCGGAGGTCGTATGGAACTGATATTGCCTTCCCCCAAAATGGTAAAATCATAGGTAAATCCTTCTCCGGTTCGGGCTTCAAGTTCATCGAAGCTTTCCCTCAAACGGTAGTTGCCCACACTCACTTCATTTTTCAAGGGATGAGGGGGTAATGGTTTTACCTTGATGGATTTAGGCTGTGAATAAAAGGTCTTAAAATCCTGAAGCCGGTTACTTCCAAAAAAACTTGGATTTTTTGCCAATCTGTATTTGATCATTTCCCAGCCCACCGGAGGAAAATCAACCGTGCCTGAATTGAACGGGAAAAAACTAGCTTCGTATACTTTATATTTTGTCCAGATTTTGCCCCCAAACTCCACTTTTTCAGGCTGAATACTGGTAATGTTAAAATTTTCTTCCCAGGCATTTCCAGGTTTAATCTCATTGATGATTCGCTCCAACTGCTTTCCCGGTTCATGAAAATTAAATGGCGCCTGGTTGGCTTCAGACATATAAAAAGCCAGGCTTACATTAAAACCTTCCCCTACAAAAACTTCTTCCTTGTCTACAGATAAGGAAAAAAAGGCATCATCTTCCACTTCAACATACTCTGGCTCTTCGGTATCTCTTCTCCCAAAAAGATCATCTATGGGGTCTAAAGCACGGTTATTCCTGGAGCTTGCGCGGGCATCTATCACCGAGATGGTCTTCCCTGGGGTGGACACATTTTCCCCGTTTACGGAGAGTGTAAAGTCAGGGAGGGTAAACTGCCCCTTTCTTAACGGTTTATAGTATTGAATGACACTATTGGTACTACTCATTTGTCCATTGATGATGTTCATGGATGAGCTTTGTGACACTCCTTGTTTTTGAAAACCAGGAATATCAGGCAATTGGTCATAAGACCGTATTTTTTCACCTGATACGGTGACCTTTATGGTAAAGGTTTCATTCAATGCAACTTCACTTTCTCCCAATTCAATTTTGATATCCTGAGCCAGTGTTTGCATAGAAAAAACACCCAGTAGAAATACGAAAAGAAAATGGTTCTTCGTTAAGCACATATAAGATGATTGTATTATCTTTAAATATAACTGCAAATAAACAAGTATATTTTATACGTAACAAATCAAATTTATTACCGTATGCAGTAATTAAAGTATTCTTTTTCCAAAAACTAACTTAAAATAACATGAGCCATGATGGAATATGTTAAAACTATTTTATTGAAGGTAAGTTTTGACAGTAAGCTCTTTGAAAAGGAGTTACGTAAGGGACTGAACCTACTGGTTCCTGCCGAACTGGAAGAGTTCAGGGTTTGGTGTTACAACACATTCTCAAAAATATACGGGCCAATTTTAAATAAATATTTTATTAAACTGGCCGGTTAAGTCATCAACCCCAGGCCCCTGGAAACCGGGGCTTTTTTTTTGCCTGAACCAAAGCCCAATTCTATCCCCAGCTTCATTTTTTCTGCTGTTTTGTACAGATTTTTAATTACTTTTAACATTATTAAGAAAGTAAAGACATGGAAAAAAAGAATTCAGGATTCGAAGAGATTGAAAAAATGCTTCAGGAAATCGGTAACAGGATCGAAGTGTTGATCGAAAAAGGCACCAAAGCTACCGGTGAAGCAAGTGAAGAGATAGAAAAGAAGATCAAAGAACTGCGTAAAAACAAAGATAAACTGGAAAAAGAGCTCCAGGAGAAAAAAGTGAAGTTTGAAGAAAAATACAAGGGAAAGAAAGGAAATGCCCAACCATTTCTAGAGGAATCCCTCTTTCATTTTAAACAAAGTGTTCGTTCCTTAGTCAATGCCATTAATGAACTATTGAAATAAAACTCAATGTAAGTCATATTTATTTTTAATTAGTCCGTCCATATGGCCTACATTTTCCTACCCATATTTTTTTAGCGTTCTCCAGCCCTATTGTCCCTAATTAATGTGTCCCAAAAACCGGCCTAAGCACAAAAATTGAATTATCCGAAATACAGTTGTAATTTTGCCTCATGAATCACCTATCCGTAGAAAATTTAAGTAAATCCTTTGGAGAACGAGTACTTTTTTCCAAAATTTCTTTTGGCATAGACCAGGGGCAAAAAACCGCCCTGGTGGGCATAAATGGAGCCGGAAAATCCACCTTAATGAAAATCATCATGGGAGAAGAAATCCCTGATGAGGGTCAGGTAGTGATCAACCAGGAAGCAAGGATTGCCTATGTACACCAAAACCCGGTTTTTTCGGGAGATAAAAGCATCTATCAAACCATATTTGACGATCCGGAAAATGAAACCATACAGGCCATACAGGCCTATCAAAAAGCCCTTTTGCAGGCTGAGAAAGATGGAGATAACGAGAAGTTGCAACCGCTGTTTGAAAAAATGGATCAGCTGCAGGCCTGGGATTTTGAATACCAGATCAATGAGGTTTTGGGAAAATTAGGCCTTCATGATACCAGCATTCAGGTAGCCGCACTCAGTGGGGGGCAAAGAAAAAGAGTAGCCCTGGCTAAAGCAATTTTAAATTTTCCAGACCTTTTGTTATTGGATGAACCAACCAATCACCTGGACCTGGAAACAATCGAATGGCTGGAGGAATACCTTTCCAAGGCCAATCTCTCCCTTCTCATGGTGACGCATGACCGTTATTTCCTGGATAAAGTAACCAATCAGATCCTCGAATTGGAACAGGGCAACCTTTACCGTTATGCGGGAAATTACGGATACTTTTTGGAAAAAAAGGCTGACAGGAAAGCTGCTCAGGCTACCGAACAGGAAAAAGCCAAAAGCCTCTATAAAAAGGAGCTGGAATGGATCAGGCGTCAACCGAAAGCCCGTGGCACCAAAGCCAAATACCGGGTGGATGCTTTTGAAGAAACCAAGGAAAAAGCTTTCAATAAAGCTGAAGAACGGGATATAAGCCTGGAAGTTACCGCCCAGCGACTGGGGAAAAAAATTGTGGAAATCGAAAAAATCAACAAGTCTTATGGCGATTTGAATTTGGTTAACGATTTCAGCTATGTATTCAAAAAAGGTGATAAAATAGGTATAATCGGTCCAAATGGCGCAGGAAAGACCACTTTTCTCAACATGCTTACCGGATTGATAACTCCTGATAAGGGTACTGTAACCATCGGACAGACAACCGCTTTTGGCTATTACCGGCAGGAAGAGGATAGCTTCGATGAAAATAAGCGTTTAATTGATATTGTCAAGGAAGTAGCAGAGGTAGTAACCGTCGCAGGTGGCAGCACGATTACGATTAGCCAGTTTCTCAATCAATTTGGTTTTCCGCCAAAACAACAGCATACACCGGTGTCCAAATTAAGTGGTGGCGAGAGGAGAAGGCTTCAACTCCTCATGGTACTGGTGAAAAGTCCTAATTTCCTGATCCTCGATGAACCTACCAATGATTTGGATATTGTCACCCTGAATACCCTGGAAGATTTTCTGGATAATTTCCCCGGTTGCCTGATCATTGTTTCTCATGACAGGTATTTTATGGACAGGTTGGTGGAGCACTTGTTTGTCTTTGAAGGAGAAGGCCAAATCAGTGATTTCCCTGGAAACTATACAGACTATCGGGAAAGCTTAAAGCTGAAAAAAGCAGCCCCAACAAAAAAAGTGGCAGAGCCAAAATCAGGCCATAGCCAGGAAGCAGAAAAAAATACCAATAAAGCCAGTTTCAAAGACAAAAAAGAGTTCGAAAACATTACTCTGGACCTGGAAAAGTTGGCTAAGGAAAAGGAAACCTTTATCAACAAAATCAATGAAGGATCTGAAAATCACCAAAC
>NZ_WOFO01000008.1:0-4938 GCF_010993705.1 Cyclobacterium sp. SYSU L10401
GATCAAAACAAAAGAAAGGAACAACTACATAAAACCAGGCCCTTAACCCTTAACCAATTCCCGGTAACCGCCGACAACCCCCCATCAAGATCAAAACAAAAGAAAGGAACAACTACATAAAACCGGGCCCTTAACCCTTAACAAATTCCCGATAACCGTCAACACCCCCCCCATCAAGGCCAAAACAAAAGAAAGGAACAACTACATAAAACCAGTCCCTTAACCCTTAACAAATTCCCGGTAACCGACAACAACCCCCCATCAAGGCCAAAACAAAAGAAAGGAACAACTACATAAAACCAGGCCCTTAACCCTTAACCAATTCCCGGTAACCGCAAACAACCACCCAGCCGGGCAAATTCCAGCCACCACAGCAACAACCGAAAGCAAGCCTTTAATCCTTCCCCGCCAATTATTTCCATTTTAGGGAATAAAATTGCAGTTTTGCAAAAATATTAATCCACATGAGCCTACGCTTCCAGTCACTGAAAATCATCACCGATAAGGAAATCCTTCCGCCGGCTGATTATCTTTTTGATGGCAAAACCCTGCAAAAAGCCCCTGCCAACCCTTCAGATCCGAAAGAAACCCTGCTTGATTGTACAGGTCTGCTGGGATCCCGGGGCTGGACGGACCTGAGGTGCTTTTCCGGCGAACCCGGACAGGAATACCGCGAAAGTCTGGAAAGCCTGGCGCAAGCCCTGATCCAGGGAGGCATGACCGAAGCCGTATTGCTGCCCAATACCCAGCCTCCCCTGCAGTCCAAAAATGAAGTAGCCTATGTGCAAAACCGGACCGCCCACCTTTTTCCTACTTTCCACATTCAGGCAGCCGTCACCCGGGATTTTATGGGCGAAGGCCTGACAGAAATGATGGACCTGCACCACTATGGCATACAGGTTTTTGGTGAAGGGCTGGTGCCGCTATCCCATTCCGACCGCATGATGAAGGCCCTGCAATACCTGCAGCAGATGGATGGGGTGCTTTTTGACCAAAGCCAGGATCCCCTGCTGGCCCTGTTTGGGCAGATGCATGAAGGGATCGTTTCCACCCGGCTGGGCCTGAAAGGCATCCCGGACCTGGCCGAAGAAGTGGCGGTACAGAAAAACCTGGAAATCCTCCGCTATACCGGAGGGCGCCTGCACTTCCAGACCCTCAGTACCCGGGGTGCCCTGGAGCAAATCCGCAAGGCCAAAGCGGAGGGCCTGAAGGTAACCGCCGATATTTCCATCTACCAGCTGCTTTTTACCGATGAGGACCTGCTGGATTTTGATACCTGCCTGAAAGTCATGCCACCCTTCCGGGGAAAGGGGCAAAGGGAAGCCCTGCTGGAAGGCCTGCAGGACGGCACCATCGATGCCCTGGTCTCCAACCATGTGCCCCATGACAATGATGCCAAAAACATGGAATTCGACCTCTCTCCATTCGGCATGGCCGGCCTGCCCACCTTTGTGCCGGCCCTGGTGCGCCTGGGAGAAGAATTGGGTTACCCCCTGCTGATCAGCAAACTGTGCAGCGGACCGCAAAAAGTAATGGGAAAAGCGGATGCGCCCTGGGATACCTTAACGGTTTTTGACCCTGAGGCCAGCTGGACCCTGGACCATACAAGCAATGCCTCCCTGGCAGAAAATTCCCCCTTCTGGGGAAAAGCGCTGAAAGGAAAAGTCAAATACCTGGTCAACCGCGGAAAAACGGAGGGCATCCATGAATAGGTACCTCAGGGCTGCCTGGCCATTTGGACTCTCCGGCGCAGGATTGTGCCTGCTGGGATTTCTGACCATGTACGCCCTGGACGTAGAACCCCTCAGCATGAACCTGATCCTGGGCTATGTGTTCATTCCGGTGTTTGTTTTCTTCGGAATCAAAAGTTTTCGGGACGGATACAATGGTGGCAGCCTGTATTTCAGCCAGGGCATGAGTGTGGGCTTTTTTGTCTACACCCTGATGGCCCTGATTGCGGCCCTCTATGTCTATGTTTTCCTGCACCTGGAACCCCAGGCCTTTGACACTTTCAGGCAGATCAACCTGAGCTTGATGGAAGACAACCGGGAGGTATTGCTGGAGCAGCTCAATGAAAACGCCTACACCGAAACCCTGGCCAGCCTCTCCGCCATGAGTATCCTGGATGTGGCCACCAACGATTTCCTTAGAAAAATCTTTCCCGGATTGTTTTTTACCATAATAATTTCTATAATTTTAAAGAGAACTGTCAAATCTTAACCAAATGGAACCACAAGCACAACAAAGCAACACGCCTGCCCGGGCCGCCCTGAATGCCGGCCTGGTCATCGGTCTGATCATGCTGGTGATCAATTTTGCCGTTTATTTTATGGATTACAGCTACCTGGTGTCTACCTGGTACGGCATCACCGTATTGGTCCTGTTTTTTGGACAGGTCATTTACTTTGGCATTCAGTACCGAAAGGATCTCGGCGGCTACATGGATTTTGGAGCAGCTTTCCAGTTTTCCTTTGTCACCCTGATCGTCTCCGGCCTGATCACTACACTGGGTAACATGCTGCTGTATTTTGTGATCGACCCGGGCCTTCCGGAATTACTGGTGGAGGCCCAGCTGGAAAACATGGTGGCCATGCTGGATAATTTCGGGGCCGGCGACAGCATTTCCGGAGAACAAATCGATGAAATGCGCAGCGAAATGGCCAATAGCTTCACCATTGGCGGGCAGATCAAAGCTTTCGGCATCTCCCTGATCGTCTACGCCATTCTGGCACTTATACTGGGTGCCATTCTGAAAAAAAGAGACAAAACCACTGACTTTTAATGCCCCAGCTATCCATCGTCATACCCGTATTTAATGAAGAAGAATCCCTACCCGAACTACAGCAATGGATCAGCAAGGTGATGGACGCTTCCGGACTGAGCTATGAACTGGTCTACATCGATGATGGCTCTACGGATGGCTCCTGGCAGGTGATCCAAAGCCTGGCCGGGCAGGGCCCATGCGTAAAAGCCGCCCGCTTTTTCCGGAATTATGGCAAATCCGCCGCCCTGGACATTGGTTTTTCGCGGGCAGCAGGGGAGGTGGTGGTCACCATGGATGCCGACCTGCAGGACAGCCCCGAAGAAATACCCGAACTCTACCGCATGGTCCGGGAAGAAGGCTATGACCTGGTCAGCGGCTGGAAGCGCAAACGCTACGACCCCCTGTCCAAAACCCTGCCTTCCCGCTTTTTCAACCGCGTCACCCGCCTGATCTCCGGAATCCGGCTGCATGACTTCAACTGTGGCCTGAAGGCCTACTCCCAGAAGGTGGTCAAAAACATCCACATTTACGGGGAAATGCACCGTTATATCCCCCTGATTGCCAAGTGGAATGGCTTCAGCAAAATCGGAGAGAAAGAAGTCGCCCACAGTCCCCGCAAATATGGCAGCACCAAATTTGGCCTGGAGCGTTTTGTCCACGGCTTCCTGGACCTGATCTCCGTTTCCTTTGTCAACCGCTACCGAAAAAATCCCATGCACTTTTTTGGCCTGCTGGGAACACTTTCCTTCGTTTCCGGTTTGGCCATTACCGTTTGGCTGATCTATGAAAAAATCCGGGGCCTGCGCCTGGGCATTCCCGTAAGGGAAATCACCAGTCAGCCCCTCTTTTTCCTGGCCCTGGTGGCCCTGATCGTGGGGGTACAGCTTTTTCTCACCGGCTTTCTGGCCGAAATGATGACCTCTTCCAATTCCAAAAAAAGCGATTACAACATTGAAGAAGAAATCAACCCGCAAAGTTGATGCGTTTTTCCATTATCATCCCGGTCTATAACCGCCCAGCAGAAGTTCAACTCCTGCTGGAGAGCCTCTGCCGGCAAACTTTCAACGATTTTGAAGTCATCCTGGTGGAAGATGGTTCCGACCATACCGCTGAAGAAGTAGCGGCAGCCTTCGGCGAAAAGCTGCCGCTGCAGTACCATTACCAGTCCAATCAGGGGCAGGGCTTTGCCCGCAACAAGGGCATGGAGCTGGCCAGGGGGCAATACTTTGTTTTTTTTGATTCTGACTGCCTCATTCCGCCCCGCTACCTGGAGGTACTGGAGCAGGCCATCCAAAGCCGTCAACTGCAGGCCCATGGGGGACCGGATGATGCGGATGCCTCTTTCAGCGACTGGCAGCAAGCCATGAATTTCAGCATGACCTCCCTGTTGACCACCGGCGGCATCCGGGGCAAAATGAAAAACCCGGCCCAATACCAGGCCCGGGGATACAACATGGGTTTTGCCCGGGAGGTCTATGAAAAGCTGGGAGGTTTTGCCCATCCCAATATGGCCGAGGACATAGAAATCAGCCTGCGGATCAAAAAGGCCGGCTTCCGGCTGGAGTTGGTTTCCGAAGCTTTTGTTTACCACCACCGGAAGAATGATTTTGGTTCCTTTCTGCGGCAAAGCTACCAGTTTGGCCGCAACCGGGTATTTATCCGCCGCTTCCAGCCCGATGCCCTGAAACTGGTGCACCTCCTGCCGGTACTATTCTTACTGGGGATCCTGGCCCTGCCGGTACTCGCCTGGCTCTGGCCTCCTGGCAGCCGGTTGTTACTGCTGGCCTATGGCAGCTGGACCATTGCCCTGTTTTTTACTGCCCTGGGGACTCCCAAACTGGCCCTGCTCTCCCTGCTGACCTCCTATGGGCAGTTGCTGGCCTATGGTCTGGGGGTGGTGATGGAGTATGCCTTTCCTACGAAATGGGAATGATTCACCACGGATTCGCACAGATTCGCACAGATTTTTTTGCACGCGCTGTTCGACATTTGTAATGTCGAACCACAGATAAGCAGGATTTGTAATCCTGTTTTACGTGTACGTACTGGGGATTACAAATCCCCTAAGCGATACAGATAATACTGTGAGTAGTATAAATTTCATCCGAATGACGGAAAAGTAAATAGGAAAGGCAAATAAAAAATCCAGAACGAACGAAATCCCCCTTTAAAAA
>NZ_WOFO01000008.1:5032-9737 GCF_010993705.1 Cyclobacterium sp. SYSU L10401
GATACAGATAATACTGTGAGTAGTATAAATTTCATCCGAATGACGGAAAAGTAAATAGGAAAGGCAAATAAAAAATCCAGAACGAACGAAATCCCCCTTTAAAAAGGGGGGAGGGGGATTTATTTCGCACCCGTCCGGGGATTACAAATCCCCCGGTCTGTACCACGGGATTGCAAATCCCACAGAGCACGCGCTGTTTGACATTTGCAATGTCGAACCCAGATAATCAGGATTTGCAATCCTGGCTTTACGTGCACGTAATGGGGAATACAAATCCCCTAAGCGATACAGATAATACTGTGAGTAATATAAATTTCATCCGAATGACGGAAAAGTAAATAGGAAAGGCAAATAAAAAATCCAGAACGAACGAAATCCCCCTTTCCAAAGGGGGACACAGGGGGATTTTTTCGCACCCGTCCGGTGATTACAAATCCCCCGATCTGTACCACGGGATTACAAATCCCGCGGAGCGCGCGCTGTTCGACATTTGCAATGTCGAACCACAGATAATCAGGATTTGCAATCCTGCATTACGTGCACGTAATGGGGATTACAAATCCCCTAAGCGATACAGATAATACTGTGAGTAGTATAAATTTCATCCGAATGACGGAAAAGTAAATAGGAAAGGCAAATAAAAAATCCAGAACGAACTAAATCCCCCTTTCCAAAGGGGGACACAGGGGGATTTTTTTCGCAGTTAAATAGGCTGGAAATGGGCTGAGGGAATCAAAGTTGCTGTTTGGCATCGGTGCTTGATTTGTGTAGTCATCATGGTTGTTAAGGGTTAAAATGGTTAATCGTTTAATGCAAACCAATCACCAGAAACCACAGTGCCGTAGGCACGCCCGATATGGTAACTGTGGGTTTCAATCCGCAGACCATAAGCCGATAATTGTCCCAAAGTCCCGTAGGGACGACCGATACTTTGCGTGGACGTACAAATGTTCCGTACCTACGGCACTTTATCCCTTTAGATTGGCTAACAACCATGGGCTGAACCCCATGGTTATTAGATCTGCCGCTCCTAACGGAGCTTTTGGATTTGAGAAATGGACTTAGTGACTAAGAGAAGGGGAGATTTATGGCCAATCAAAAACTTCGCGTCCTCTGTGCCTTCTTTGGGTCCTCTGTGACCAAAAAAAAAGTCAATGTAAACGTCCGGGGATTACAAATCCCCCTTTATTGGCACCACGGGATTGCAAATCTTGCGGAGCCATGCTGTTCGAAAAATGGTAAATCCAACGATGACCCCTCAATTAACCAATTAAGCAGTTAACCAGTTAACCAATCCAAACCCTTCGCGTCCTCTGTGCCTTCTTCGTGCCCTCTGCGACCAAAAAAAAGATATGTTCGAAAATGGTAAATCTAACGATGCCCCCTCAATTAACCAATTAAGCAGTTAAACAATTAAACCCTACCTGCAGATCGCTGTCTCTACCTTCTCTATCTACTATGTACCGAATCGACGAAAATTTTTCCCCAAACTATTTTTTACTGCCCCTCTTTTAAATATCTTTGAACCATACATTTCCTTTTTATCCTATTCCAATGAAACTGATTAATAACCTATTTTTTACCTGTTTGATCCTGCTTTTGGCTGCGGCTTGTGTTTCTAACGAACGCATCATCTACATGCAGGATACGGATGAAGATGTTCCCCTTTACACCGAAACAGAGCTGGTACCCAACCGTACCGCCGAATACTACCTGCAATACAACGATGTGGTGGACATCAATATCCAAACCACCTCCCCCGAACTGAATGAGATTTTCGGCATCGCCGCAGGGGACCAGTCGGCACGGATGAACATGGCGCAAGGTGCCCAGAATGGAGGAGATATTTTCTTTATGAACGGCTATACCATCGATGAAAACGGGCTGGTGGAACTGCCCCTGCTGGGAGAAATCGAACTCCTGGGACTGACCACCAAGGCTGCCCAGGCACTGATCGAAAAGGAACTGCAGGCCTATGTCAATGAAGAGGATTACTTCGTGCGTGTACGCCTGGGTGGGATTCGCTTTTCCGCCCTGGGGGAATTCAACAGCGTGGGCAACTTTACCATACTCCAAAACAGGATCAGCATCCTGCAGGCCATTGCCCATGCAGGTGACATGACCACCACTGCCAAAAGGGATGAAGTGGTGCTGGTCCGGCAGTATCCCGAAGGAACCAAATCTTACAGGATCAACCTGAACGATAAACGACTCATAGCGTCCGAATTTTATTTTCTAAGACCCAACGACCTGCTCTATGCCGAACCCATGAAAATCAGGGAACTGGGCACCGGGATTACCTTCGTGCAGACCTTCCAACTGGCAGTCACCACCTTATCCGCCGTACTGCTGGTGCTGAACGCCCTGAATCGGTAGGTCAGAAAAAAATTAAACCATTAATTTGGGCAAAGTGTTGGTGGTTTGATATAAAATTCATTTTTTTGTATTCGATCGTGTTTTTATTAGTTCCCAAATGGGACTTACGGGGCGAAGCTGTGCCTGGCCCCTTCGGCTCCGCTCAGGGACCGCCCTTTAGGCTCCGCTCAGGGACCGCCCTTTAGGCTCCGCTCAGGGACCGCCAACTTCACAACAAAAAAATAGTCCCGGTGGCTGAGCGCAGCCGAAGCCAGCGGAATAGGAAGCTCAGCTAATTAAGGATGGTTGGCTATATGTACATATTGTTATGCGCAGATGGAAGCTACTACACAGGAAGTACAACTGATCTGGACAGGCGCCTGCTGCAACATCAAAGCGCAGAGGGTTCTATTTATACCAAAAATCGATTACCTGTCAAATTGGTGTATTATGAAACCTTTGCCCGCATTGATGAAGCCTTTTACCGGGAAAAACAGGTTCAAGGGTGGTCTAGAAAGAAAAAAGAAGCATTGATTCGGGGAGCCACAGCAGAAATCAGGAAGTTGGCCGAATGTAAAAACGAAACTCATTTTAGGAATAAGAAATAATCCCTTCGGCTCCGCTCAGGGACCGCCAATCTTTTCGGTGGCTGAGCGAAGCCGAAGCCAGCGAAGCCGAAACCAGCGAAGTCGAAGCCCGGCTGCGCTCAGGGACCGCCAACTGTACAACAAAAAAATAGTCCCGGTGGCTGAGCGAAGTCGAAGCCAGCAGCTATATTTGCAACTTGTCTTTAAAAACAAGTATTTTTCTTCCATTAAATTATTTGATCTATGACAGCGCCATTAAGACCTCTTAAGGAGGCAAAAATCGCCGTAATCGGCCTGGGCTATGTGGGATTGCCCCTGGCCGTGGAATTTGCCAAAAAGTTTCCCGTCATCGGATTCGATATCTCCGAAAGAAGGGTTGCCGAACTCAATGCAGGTAAGGACTTTACCCTGGAAGTAGCCGATGAAGACCTTAAAAAGGTACTTTCCAACAATCCCCAACCCGGCGAAAACGGACTTTTGAATACCTGCGATGCGGCGCAACTGGCCGATTGCCAGATTTATGTGGTCACCGTACCCACCCCCACCGACCGGCACAACCGCCCCGTGCTCACCCCCATGCTCAAGGCTTCCGAAACCATCGGCAAGTACCTCAAAAAAGGAGATGTAGTCATCTATGAATCCACCGTCTACCCCGGGGTGACGGAGGAGGAGTGTGTGCCCGTGCTGGAAAAAGTCAGCGGCCTCCGTTATAACGAAGACTTTTACGCCGGCTATTCCCCCGAACGCATCAACCCGGGAGACAAGGAACATACCGTAGCTAAAATATTGAAAGTGACCTCCGGTTCTACGCCCGAGGTGGCCGAATATGTGGACCGCCTGTACCGGGAAGTGATCACGGCCGGCACGCACAAGGCCAGCAGCATCAAGGTGGCCGAAGCCGCCAAGGTGATTGAGAATTCCCAGCGGGACATCAACATCGCCTTTGTCAACGAACTCTCCAAAATATTTAACCTGCTGCAGATCGATACCCAGGAGGTATTGGCCGCTGCGGGCACCAAGTGGAACTTCCTGCCCTTCAAACCCGGCCTGGTAGGAGGCCATTGCATCAGTGTGGACCCCTTTTACCTGGCACAAAAAGCCCAGGAAGTAGGTTATCACCCTGAGATCATTCTTGCCGGACGCCGGCTCAACGACTCCATGGGCAAGCACGTGGCCACGGAGGTGATCAAGCACATGATGCGCAAAGACCTGAAAGTCATCGATTCCAAGGTGCTGATCCTGGGTTTTACCTTTAAGGAAGACTGCCCCGACGTGCGGAATACCCGCGTGATCGATATTTACCAGGAGCTGCGCACCTTTGACATGGACGTAGACGTCTACGATCCCTGGGCAAACAAAGAAGAAGTGTCCCATGAGTACGGTCTGGAAATCATCGACGGAGCGGATTGCCCCAATATCGCCGACTACTCCGCCATCGTCCTTGCCGTCGCCCACCAAAAATTCCGAGACCTTCCGATCCAAAAAAGCAAAGACCTCGTCGTCTTCGATGTCAAGGCAGTTTTGGATAAGGATAAGGTGGATGCGAGGTTGTAGTAATGACCGACCAATTGACCGAGCACAACTCCCCCTTAAAAAGGGGGATTTGATTGCGAATAGTTTTCTATCCTGAGAAAAGATTTCCGACCAATCCACCGTGTACAATTCCCCCTTACCAAGGTGGCTGGGGGGATTTGCCTACGTAATCATCAAGAAATCAGTTTGATGAAAATTTGAGATGCTCTAAAAAATCCCCCTTGCCCCCT
>NZ_WOFO01000008.1:9834-48014 GCF_010993705.1 Cyclobacterium sp. SYSU L10401
CCCCTTGCCCCCTTAAAAAGGGGGATTTGATTGCGAATAGTTTTCTATCCTGAGAAAAGATTTCCGACCAATTGACCGAGCACAACTCCCCCTTACCAAGGTGGCTGGGGGGATTTGCCTACGTAATCATCAAGAAATCAGTTTGATGAAAATTTGAGATGCTCTAAAAAATCCCCCTTGCCCCCTTAAAAAGGGGGATTTGATTGCGAATAGTTTTCTATCCTGAGAAAAGATTTCCGACCAATTGACCGAGCACAACTCCCCCTTACCAAGGGGGCTGGGGGGATTTGCCTACGTAATCATCAAGAATTCAGTTTGTTATAAATTAGAAATGCTCTAAAAATCCCCCTCGCCCCCTTAAAAAGGGGGATTTGATTGCGAATAGTTTTCTATCCTGAGAAAAGATTTCCGACCAATTGACCGAGCACAACTCCCCCTTACCAAGGGGGCTGGGGGGATTTGCCTACGTAATCATCAAGAATTCAGTTTGTTATAAATTAGAAATGCTCTAAAAAATCCCCCTTTCCCCCTTTAAAAGGGGGATTTGATTGCGAATAGTTTATTATCCTGAGAAACCTAAAAAACATAATTCACCCCCAATGCCCAACCCCCCATCCTATCCCCAGCATCCACAACAGCCACCGGTCATTCAGGAAGACGATTCGCTGGATGCCAGGACGCTTCTATTGCAGATCTGGCGGATTTGGCCGTATATTCTGGCAAGTGTGATCCTGGCATTGGGCATTGCTTACTTTAATATCCGCTATACCATTCCCGTATACCAGGTGCACAGCAAGTTCTTTATCAAGGAAAAAGAATCTGCCTTTGGGATATTTGAAGAAATGGGAGGCGTAGGTCCCGGACCAGAGGAAATGGCCCTGACCAACCAGATGATCATCCTCAAATCCCGCCCCATTGCCGAGGCCACTTTACGCCAACTGGATTTTGATGTGGAGTATTATTCTCAGGGGGTCTTTGTGGAAAAGGAACTGTACCGCAACACGCCCATTACCCTGCAGGTAGACTGGGAACATCCGCAGCCGGTGGGTGGTGGCTTGCTGATCGAATGGGACAATGAGGAAACCTTTCAGCTCAGCTTTCCCGATGATGCCTACAGCCAGTACCTGCCCGCCGAGGAGCGTACGCAGGGCATGGAAGTTCCCGAGCTTGACCAAAATACCTTTCGCTTCGGGGAGACGGTCACCTTGCCCTTTATGAAATTTCAGCTGGCACATACCGGTGCGGAAAGTTCCGGAGAGATCCTGGTACGCCTGCGTCACCTTCCTGGACTGGTCAACGAGTACACGGGTAACAAACTCAGCATTGCTCCCGAGGAAAAAGAATCCACGATCCTGCGGCTGAGCCTGGAAACGCCCACGCCTGCCAAGGGCCGGGAGTACCTGGACCGCCTGCAGCAGGTGTACCTGGAAAACGAACTGCAGGAAAAAAACCAGATGTCTACCAATACCATCGAATTTATCGATGCCCAGCTGGTGGTGCTCTCCGATTCCCTGCTCTATATCGAAAACCGCCTGCAGGATTTTCGTTCCAACAACAACATTTACAACCTGACCGATGAAGGTTCGGCCATCTACGAACAACTGATGGAAATCGAAACCCAACTGGCGCAGGAAAGATTCAAGCGGGAATATTACCGGCAACTGCGGGATTACCTGGTTCGGGAAAATTACAACGAGATTGTGGTGCCCTCCGGACTGGGCATACAGGATCCCATCCTCAATGCCCTGATCGGCAACCTGATGGAGCTGCAGGCCGAAAAGTCCATGCATGCCTCCAAGATGACCGAAATCTCTCCTCCGCTACGAGAGGTCAACCGCAAGATTTCGGATATGAACAAAAACATCCGGGAAGTACTGGAAAACGTGGAGCAGAATGCGCTACTGACCATCAATGACCTGGAAAGCCGTAAAATGGCCATCGAAAATGAATTTGGCAGCCTGCCGCAGACCGAGCAGAACCTGCTGCGCATACAGCGGGAGTTTTCACTGAACGAGGGCCTGTACACCTACCTGCTGCAAAAGCGGGCCGAGTCTGCCATTACCCGGGCCTCCAATACCCCCAGCAACAAAATCATCGAAAATGCCCTGGTAGAAGGAGCACCCATTAGTCCACAGAGCAAGCGCATTTATGCCATTGCCCTGATGCTGGGTATGGCCCTGCCGGTAGGATTTGTCTTTGGCAGGCAGTTTTTTGAGACCCGTATCCGGGATGTCAAACAGGTGGAGCGGCAGGCGGACCTGACCCTGCTGACCACCATCAACCTCAGCAAGGACAAGGGTAACCTGGTGGTGTACAACAGTCCCCGGTCCGGGGTAACGGAAGCCTTCCGCTCCCTGCGTGCCAATATCAACTTTATCTTGCCCAAAGACCGTTCTTCGGTCATTATGATTACTTCCAGCATTTCCGGAGAGGGCAAAACCTTCTGCAGCATCAACCTGGCCTCGGTCTATGCCCTGAGCGGTAAAAAAACCCTGCTGATCGGCTGCGATATGCGTAAACCCAAGATCTTTGAAGATTTTGGATTGAAAAACAAATCAGGTCTTTCTTCCTATCTGAGCGGACAGGAAAGCGACCTGAACCAAATCATTCAGGCTACGGAATACGAAAACCTGCACGTTATCGCCTCCGGCCCCATTCCGCCCAATCCTTCCGAGCTGTTGATTACGGAGACCTTTGGCAGCCTGCTGCAGGAGATGAAGCAGCAGTACGATATGATTATCCTGGATACCCCTCCGGTAGGCCTGGTGGCCGAGTCCCTGGACCTGCTGCAGCAAGCCGATCTGACCCTGATGATCCTGCGCTACAACTACAGCCAGAAACAGTTTATCGAGCATATCAATACCCTGAAAAAACAGCAAATACTAAAAAACGCGTATCTGGTCTTTAATGGGGTGGATAAAAAAGCCTATCAGTATGGGTATGGGTATGGGTATGGTTACGGGTACGGATACTATGCGGAGGATAAAGAGAAAAAATGAATCCAACGTCTTTCTTGCTATTAATTCAAGCGTTTTAATATAACATTGTTTTAGTTTTTAAAAATTCTCACATTTTTAGAATTTAAAGTTGGAAGTAGGAAAAGCTAAGAATGGATTTTATTGGGATTTAACAAGTAGTTTTTTTAGGCAGTTTGCTTCACTTTTTATTTCTATCATACTTGCCCGATTACTATCTCCGGAAGAATTTGGAATTGTAGGAATGGCGATGGTTTTCGTAACTATCACTGATGTATTTATTGATGTTGGTTTTACCAGTGGCTTAATTCAAAATAAACACAATACTGATGTCACCTATTCTTCTGTATTTTATTTAAATGTCGCCATCAGCTTATTTTCATCAACCGTAATATTTTTAGGTGCACCCTATGTTGGAAGTTTTTTTGATCAGCCCGAAATTGGGACGATCTTAAGATATTTGGCTTTTATACCATTTATTTCTGCTTTGGGTAGAATTCAGTCCACTATTCTTACCAGAAATATGAATTTTAGAACCTTATCCATTAGAACAGTTATTTCGACAGTTGTGGCAGGTGTAATGGGAGTTTCTGCTGCCTTATATGGACTGGAGGTATATAGTTTGGTTGTACAACAATTTATCTTGGTTATTACGTCTACCGTTTTGCTATGGTCTACGACCACATGGAGGCCCAAGCTAGTTTTTTCATGGGGAGATATTTCTTCTTTGTTTTCGTATTCAGGGTTTGTATTTATAGACCAGGTTTTTAGACAGGTATTTAACAAAATAGATACTATTTTTATCGGTAAAGCCTTTTCACCGGAGATATTAGGGTTTTATTCACGCGCTGAATCATTAAAAGCTCAGATTGATACCTATACCACAGGTAGTCTTAGAAAAGTTATGTTTCCTGCGTTGAGTGCATTACAGAATGATGAGAGAAAATTTCACAGTATCTTTTACAGAGCATCCGAAATCTCAACAGGAATGATTGTCTTAGTTGTTGCCCCTTTTTTTTTCTTAGCCGAACATATTATTATTTTTCTGTTAGGAGAGGATTGGAGACCGAGCGTTATTTTCTTTCAGATTTTACTTTTATCAACCTTGAGTAGCCCTCATATTGGAATTATGGCCCAAGCCGTATTGGCAAAGGGATATTCTAAACTTAAATTTCAAATTGGGCTAGTCCAGCGATTATTAAAGTTGTCTCCAATTGTTTTTGGTTTGCTTTATGGTATTATTGAATTTACTATTGCTATTACAGTTTCATCTACTATAGTGTTCATTTTTTATGCCTACGTAGTAGATATAAGACTAAACATAAGGTTTTTGAACCAATTAAAAAACTGGCTATTTCCCACTTTGATATTTGGAGTTTTTATAGCTTTATTTTTTCTTTTGGATCCAAACCCTTGGCTTTGGACATTTCTTTTCTTATTTGTTTACATGGTGCTTTTAAAAATGAGCAACCACTCATGTCTATTCTTTATTCAAAACACTATCAACTCTATTGTTGAAAAATTTGTCAAAAGGAGATAAACTATATATGACATTGATTATTTCAAAGTTCAAATTGTATGTAACAGTAAAGGTAAGTACCTTGAGAACATTTCATTCCGTTTTTTTGTTTCTTTTTTACTACTAGAAGAAATCATTTTTTAATCTATTTTCCAGGGACTCTTGGATTGTCAAATACATCTAAAGAAGATAAAGGAGATTGGGAAAATAATACAATTCGCTGGTGATTTGGTTTTACAATGCACCGGAAAAGAAAGGATAATAACATAACTAATTTGGCATGAACGTTCAATCAAGAACACTATTTTTATGCGAGATGCACTAAATGCCATATATGTGGAAGGAAAAGTTTAGGTGAATGAGATTTTGGTCTCAAATTTAATTTATTGGAAAAATCAGAAACTGAAAGTTGGAAAGAAGATTAGTATCTCTTTGCATGGGAAAGGTACGTAGATTTGTTAGAAATGAGATTCATTTTTCCATCCTAATTACGGGTATAACGGAAAATACCATTTTGGCTACTTCATTGATCAGAAAGTTTGATATAGCCGACATATTAGACTCGATATCATTGATTAAGTCGCTATATTGTTCATAATAGATGCTAAAATTAAAGTTTTTGGGCAGCGATCGAAAGTGGAGGTACTTTGGAAGGTGTAGATCTTCGGATAATTCCTGACATTATGGAGACTTTGTCAATGCCAATTAGTGCGGAAATAGCTAACGGCAAAGTTGAAATTCATATTTTCCCTATCAGCATTTGGAAGTACTATTTGTATTCTTCAAGGAAAGCGGAATTAACTACTTTATAGGTGTTCCTGATTTAATAGTGAAAAGCAATACGCTCTATCCATTGGAAGTAAGTAATAGTCCTTATCTAGGATCAATTCCTATATTCAACTTTTGTTTACCGTTTGAGGTGTTATTTCCAAAGGTGAAACCAAAGTTGTTGATCTTAGAATTACTAGTCGATATGCCTACGCAGTAGAATATTCGCAAAAGTTGGTATGCAATACTGTTCTACAAGCGATATGAGCGTCATTGACGGTGGAAATACTTTTAATGTGGCTATAGTGAAAGGATTGGATTTGAGAGCGAGAATTGGAATCCACTTGGCCAGTATGGCCTCCGAAGTATAAATCGTTATTGAAGACGATTGGTAAATTTATATATGTAAAGAGAATCTTAAAGAACAATGAATAATCTAGTAAAATGAGATTACCAGATTTTATTATAGGAGGAGTTCAGAAAAGCGGTACAACATTACTGCATAGTTTGCTTCTAAATCATCCACAGGTAAAGATGTTAGATAGGAATATGGACTATAGCTACTTTGACGATGACCGCTTGTTTACTAAAGGCTTTGATTGGTACCGTCAGCTTTTTGCTCCGCTTGAAGCAACATGGACCGCTGATAGTATCATAGGGCAGACCTCTGCTGACTGTGCATTTAATCCTCAAGCTGTACCAAGGATTTTGGAGGTAATGCCCAAAACAAAATTGATATTTGTGCTTCGTCACCCCATCGAACGCACATATTCGCTCTATTGGCATCAATACAGTATGGCCAGAGAGCATTACCGATTTGAAAAGGCAATTGCCCTTGAGCCAGACCGCATTAAGAAAAGCTATCATAATTTCAAGCATTATTCTTATTTGGGGCGTAGCCGGTATAAACGGCAATTTGATAAAATTTTATCCTTGGTTCCACCAGAAAAAATGATTTTACTGCCATTCGATGCGCTCACTAAGCAGACTTTACCCACGGTTAATCGTATCTTCGAATTTTTAGGAGTATCACCCGTATTCAACTTGGAGGAGCTTAATTACAGCACTTTGCCACGGAATAGTGCACGGATTCCCACTAATCATACCGCAGTAATAGCTTCTTCATATCTACAAAAGCTTGGCTTCCTTAGTGTAGGGCGGCGACTGGTAAATTCGTTCAGGGTAGAGCAGCGTCCGCCAGCTATGAATCCCAATACTAAAAAACTGTTAGAAGAAGAGCTAGCAGAGGATATTGCTTTTTTTGAATCTGTGAAATCCGAATTCACTGCATCACTGAAAGGGTAATATTGCCGCAGATTTTAAAGTAGCCACTTCCAGAGCAAGGAAATTTTTAGATAACCTTTACTTTATCATTAATCTGAGAGACGCCTCTGGAGCAGATATTTTAACTATTATACAGACGTTTCGATCGTAGGTAAAAGAGAAGTTTGGGGTAAATTTAGAGGAAGAACAAAAAATTATCTGATTATGAAAATACTCTTTCTCATTTCCTCAGAAGGTCAGGGAAAAGCAGCTGGTGGACATTTTAATTCGCTTCATCAGGTAAGCTTAGAAATGGCAAAATCCTGTGAGGTAAAAATCGTCATGCTAGGTAAAGTACTGAGTCCTGTTTTAAATGAGAACCCCTATCTACTGAAGCATATCACACTTGGACACAGTATAATAGATATAATACGTCTTAATATTAGGTTTAATCAGATTTTTAAAACATTTCAACCTGAGGTAATTCATTGCTTCGATACGAATTCATTAAACAGATGTTTACTTTCCACTGCTACAAGGAAGATACCATTGATACTAAACAAGTGCGGTGGCCCCAACCCTTTAAGGAAGAATTATTATCATGCTGATGCAATTGTTGTGTTCAGTATAGAGAATCAACAGTGGTACTTTGATAATGAAAACTATACTAGCGATTCTATTTTCTTAATTCCCAACCGGGTAAGGGCACTTGACTTTCTTCCAGATAATCTACAGGAAGTAAAAGCAGATCCAGATAAAATCACTTTTGTGAGGGTGAGCAGATTAGGAGGTGCTTATGAAATGACGCTACTCCAAACATTCAATCTGATAGAAAAATTAAATAAAAAATTTCCAGTAGAGTTCTTTGTTATAGGGAGAATAACAAACCAAGAAAAATTTAACAAACATGTTAAAGAAGGTAAGCGAAGAAGACTACCAGTCCATTACATCACGGATCATCGAGCAGCAAAAGGTTCAAATTTCTTATATTTAGCAGATTTTGTAGTTGGCACAGGTAGAAGCTTTATGGAAGCTACATCTTTGGGGATACCAAGCTTAGCTCCGGCAAAGAATGCGGATATCCCTATTTTAATTGACGAAAATAATGTAGAACGGTTTTTAGCAACTAATTTTTCTGAAAGAAGTATTGCTAAAGCTAATGAGGAAACAAATACCCTTAAGGCTATTCAAGAGCTTGGAAAAGATGATTCAGCATATCAAAGGCATCAAAAAAAAACGAAACACTTCTTTTATGAGCTTTTCGGTACTGAAAAAATTAATCAAAAGTATACCGCTGTTTACGATTACGTTTTGTCAAAGCCTACTTCTAGAACAAATCTTCTGAGAAAAAATCTCATTTATGCTATTCGATTCCTAATTACAGGAAAATAAATGATTGCCAATAAGCAAGCAAAGGTCTATACTTTTATCCTTTTTTTAATCTCCCCAGTCCTAGGATTGATCATGGGATTGAAGAAACTAGATAGAAATGGAAAGCACTTATTATTGACCGTTTTTGGTCTTTTTTATGGGATATTATTATCGTACTCTGCTGAAGCAGATGCTGGAGCGTACTTGCGTTTAGTAGAGTCTTATTTTAATTTAGGTTGGTCTGAATTTACTGAAAGAGTAGTAGGTATATTAACTTTAAAGGCGGCTGACAACTCTCCAAACGACCTATATATACATCTACTGTGTTCTTTTTCTGGGAGTCTTTTTAAAAGTACCACCCTCTTGTTCGCAATTGCTGGGACTGTATATGGTTATTTTTATGGAGCAGCTTTACTTAATGTAATTGACTTCAATAAAAATGGCAAAGGGAGAATAGGTTTTTTGGTTTTTATGGTAATAGTTATTTTTGTTATACACAGGAGTTATGAAAGCATGCAAACAATACGGTCATGGACGGGTATGTGGGTTCTTTTCAATGGTGTTTATGGATATCACCAAACAAAAAAATGGAAATACTTGTTATTGATATTGTCTACTCCTTTATTTCATTTAATGTATGGATTCATTGCTATCCCTGCATTAATTGCAGCCCTGTTTAGTTATTTACCCAAATCCTTATTTATTGGGATTTATGTTCTCTCGTTCATCTTTAATGTAAATACCCTAGCTATAGTTGATACAGCATCACAAAATGACTTAACTAAGAAAAAGCTTGGCTCATATTACAGAATAGATAATGAGGGTGAAGGTTTCGATCCTATTGCAGAAAGACTTGAAAAATCAAATGCCGTTTGGTATGCGAAATATGGAAAAACAACATCTGTTTACGCTGGAGCTACCAGTTTTATTGTACTTCTTATCCTAGGAGGATACTACAGTGTGCGCGTTATGGATGATGTCGAGTTAGGGTTAATGACTACAGCTCTTTTGATGGCCTCTTTAGCTAATTTTTTAAGCTTTGCATATGCCCTATACAGTAGAACCATGGCCAATGCAAGTACTTATGCTTTAGCTGTTATGGTGTTGTTAATATTACGTGGTGTGTTTTATAAAAGAAAAGGTACCAGTCTGTTAAGGTTTGGGATATTGATTAGTGTAATTATATTTATTCCCAAAGTCGTATATTTTACTTCAGATTTCATGTCCAGAACCAGTGCAATGTTGTTTGCTGCACCCTTCGTTAGGATTTTAGGATCAGATGCAAATTTTTCAATTAGAGATATAATTGATTTTTTTATTTAAACTAAGATGATGAATAGATTAATAAAGTGTGTATCTAATATTCCTGGTTGGCAGACAAATAGAAAAATCATAGTCTTAGAAAGTGATGATTGGGGAAGCATACGAATGCCTTCAATAAAATCATACAAAGTACTTGAGAATGCTGG
Source organism: Cyclobacterium sp. SYSU L10401 (assembly GCF_010993705.1). Taxonomy (GTDB): domain Bacteria; phylum Bacteroidota; class Bacteroidia; order Cytophagales; family Cyclobacteriaceae; genus Cyclobacterium. The sequence goes on from NZ_WOFO01000008.1 coordinate 19,200, forward strand.
TTTATTTTTGGGAAAAGGAGTAGGTGGCCGGTACAATAAATACGATACACTTGCTTCCGCTGAAGATTTATCTATGCTTTTTGAAGTCTTAACATCAGTAAAAGATAAAAATAACTCGAGTGCAAAAATAACAGCAGTTAGTTTGGTTGCCAATCCTGATTTTCAGAAAATAAAATCATCGGAGTTTCAGGAATATTACTACGAACCTTTTAATACAACTTTAGAGAGATATAATAAGGGTGGGGCTTTTCAACTTTGGCAGGAAGGTTTTAATTCTGGGATTTTTTTACCTGAGTTTCATGGAAGGGAACATCTTAATGTTTCAGCCTGGCTAAGAGCACTTCAGCAAGAGGATAAGGAGGTTTTATTAGCTTTTAACCAAGGTGTTTGGGGCTTTAATCGAAAGCAAGGGATTGGTTTACAGGCAGCTTTTGACCTTGAATATGCCAATGACCTAATAACACATAAAAAAATAGTTATCGATGGTTTAGATCTTTTTGAAAAAATTCATGGGCGTAGAGCGAGGTTTTTTGTACCACCCAATGGACCAATTAATAACGCCCTTGAACCTGTTGCAGCTTCTAAAGGAATACTGTTTATGTCAACTCCAAAAATTCAGAAAGAAGTGCTGGGCGAAGGCAAAATTAGGAGAAATTTACGGTATCTTGGTAAAAATAATAAATATAATCAAATTTATATTACACGAAATGCCTTTTTTGAGCCCTCAGATTCAAATAAAAATGAAATAGATACATGTCTTTCGGAAATTGAACTTGCTTTTAAGTGGAGAAAACCAGTCATTATAAGTTGCCACAGGGTAAACTTTATAGGAGGGCTAAATGCTGCTAATCGTGACAATAGTCTCAAGCAGCTAAAACAGCTTCTGGATACTATTTTAAAACAATGGCCTGAGGTAGAGTTTATGACTTCTACTGAATTGGGATACATAATTCGTGAGAAACAGTTGTGCAGAAAATAAAATCTTATTTGGGTCAAAGGCTAATTAATTTTCTCGGTTGGAAAACTAATCGTAAAATCATTGTTATAGAAAGTGATGACTGGGGAGGTATTTCTATGCCATCTAAAGATGTTTATGATAATTTGTTGAAAAACCATATTAGTGTTGATAAAAGCCCATATTCTAGGTTTGATTCCCTTGCTAGCACCGAAGATTTAGAAACCTTTTTTGAAACACTTTCAAAATACCATGATAAATATGGTAATCCTCCAATAATAACTGCTAACACAAATGTGGCTAACCCTGATTTTGAGAAAATTAAACAGTCAGGATTTGAGAAATATTTTTATGAGCCATTTACAAAGACCTTAGAGAGATATCCTGATCATAAAGGTGCATTCGCTCTTTGGAAGCAAGGTATCAAGGAAAATGTGTTTTTGCCACAATTTCACGGTCGTGAGCATCTAAACCCGATGCTTTGGCTTAATGAACTGAAGGAAGGCAAAAATCCAAAACTACATATTGCATTTGATTTGGGCTGCTTCATCCTTCCTAAAGATAATTTTATCGATCAATCCAAAATTTACAACACTGCTTTTTATCCTTACAACCAAGACCAGCGATCGGCAATGCTTAAATCAATTCCTGACGGACTTGATTTATTTGAGAAACTATTGGGTTATAAGGCAGAATCTTTTATAGCTACGGGATATTTTTGGAACCATGAAATTGAAAAGTTATTATATGAAAAAGGTATTACTTCATTACAGGGCTTACCTATACAAAAAGAATCTATATTAGGGAGAAAGCATAAAAAGAAACTTAATTATACGGGTAAATATAACAAATATGGTCAGGTGTATTTAGTGCGAAATGTATTTTTTGAACCTTCATTAAAGCCTAGGCAAGATAGTATTGATCAATGTTTAAAAAGGATTAAAGTAGCATTTGATAATAAAAAACCTGCTATTATTTCAACACATAGATTAAACTTTGTAGGATATATTAATAGAGACAATCGAATAAGGAATATTACTTTACTAAACAAATTATTGAGAATAATTGTGCAAAAATGGCCCGACATAGAATTTATGTCCTCAAACAACCTTGCAAATTCAATAATTAAAACAAGGAATGGGAGATAAAGAGAAAATAGCAAAAACAGTAGTCCACGTGATGGGTTTTGGTGCTCCAAAGTATGGTGCCCTTGAAAGATATATTTTAGATCTTTCGAAGACTGCAAGCCTAAATAAAATAAAGATTGTTGTGATATACAATCGTATGCCAAAATCTGAAGAATTTTTACAAGATTTAAAAGATAATAAGATAGCATTTTATATAGCAAAAGCTCATAATCCATTAAAATTTTTGCCTATATTTTTTAAAATAATAATGCAATACAAACCTTCAATCATACATTCACATTTTCAGCCATTGTGGCCTGGTATATTTGGCTACCTTTTTGGTTGCAAGAATCGTTGGAATACCATACACCTTATGCTTGTAGATAAAGATATTAAAGAAGCTACCCAACTAAATCAGCTTAAAATTACTTCACGTATTCATAGAATGCTTGTGAATAAATTTAATACCCGTTTCTTTTCTGTATCAAATGCAGTAAATAACCAATTTAAGGCTTTTTATCCTTCTCAAGTCCGTAAATTTGAAGTTTTATATAACGGTGTTCAATTCGCACCGATCGATAAGGAAGTGTCTCGCGTAAAACTAGGATTTTGCGATGATACTTTGTATATATGCTGTGTTGCTTTTGCATCTAAAACCAAAGGTGTTGATATTTTAATCGATGCTATGAATCAACTGTATAATATGAATAAAGATAGGAAACTAAAGCTTTGTCTCATTGGATTAATGCAAGGTGATAATATGACAAATAAATTAATGAAGAGGGTAGAGTCATATGGACTAGAGGATATGGTAATTAACTTTGGTATAATTAATAATGTTACCGAAGTTTTGCCAGCGATGGACATTTATGTACAGCCTTCTAGATCCGAAAGTCTGTCGAATGCTATAATTGAGGCAGGATTTGCAGGTGTGCCCGCAATAGGCTCTAATGTAGGAGGTATTCCCGAGGTAATTATTGAAAATGAGACAGGGTTCCTTTTTCCTGTTGGTGATTACCAAGAGTTGGCCAAGAAAATTGATTTGCTCATAAAGAATGATGACTTAAGACGTGAAATGGGAATTAAAGCTAAACAACATAAGATCGATAATTTTTTAATGGCTGACAAGATTGATAGACTTATCGATTATTATAAGTCCACTCATTAAAAGTCTACTAAAAAATTTATGACATCTAATCAGTTTGAGAAAATATGCTGAACGACAATATTTTTTTTAGAGTTTCTATTGTTGGCGATTTCTTCGGAGGAGGAAAGATGGCATCTGTTTTTGACGCTTCTCCTACTCCAGATTCAATTTTAGATCGAATCTTGTTGGAAGAAATTGGGAAAGCAGATTTGGCGATAGTCAATTTGGAGTCGCCTTTGACCCAGTCTACCATTCCCATAGCTAAATCAGGCCCTTCGCTAAAAGCAAGTTCTGAAACGGCTAATTTTCTAGTAAAAGCTGGTTTTGATCTAGCCACTTTGGCCAATAACCATATTATGGACTTTGGAGTAAGAGGGTTAAATGATACTTTTGATTCACTAATAGAGAATAATTTAGCTTTTGTTGGAGCTGGATGCTCTGATACTACAGCTGGAGAACCTTATTTTACTCAATCGAAAGAACGAACCTTAGCTGTTTTAAACTTTTGTGAAAACGAGTGGAGTACAACGTATGGTCAAAACCCGGGCGCCAACCCCTTAGATCCAATTCAAAACTATCATCAGATTAAGTCAGTTAAGGAAGAATCTGACTTTGTGCTAGTAATTGTACATGGCGGACATGAGCATTATCAACTTCCTAGCCCTCGTTTGAAGAAGCTTTATAGGTTCTATGCAGAAGCTGGTGCTGATGCGGTGGTAGGACATCACTCCCATTGTATAAGCGGTTATGAGAGCTACGGAGGTGTTCCTATATTCTACAGTCTAGGGAATTTCCTTTTCTTTAAGGATGGCTGCTTAAACCAACCTTGGAATAAAGGATTGATGCTTCACCTTAAGTTTAGTGAGGCTGGCTGTGATTTTGACTGGACCCATTTTAACCAAATGAATCAAAATTTTACGGTTGAGGCTGTTTCTATAGCTGAGTCTGATTTGCGAAATCATTATTTGTTAGCTTTAAATGAGATCATCCAATCGGGTGAGAGGTTAAATGAAGCTTACCAAGAATGGTTAAAAAAGCGATACCGTACTTATAGAGCATTTTTAGAGCCTCATAGCTGTCATTTCCTTAATTTTCTACAAAATCGAAATTTGCTCCCCAGCCTATGGAGTAGGGAGAAACGCCTTTATTTACAGAATTTAATTAGATGTGAAGCTCATAGAGATGTTGTTTTAAACTTGTTAGAAGATGAAAATAGCCATTCATAAGAGCACCTCCGGCTTCCACCAACGTTGGATAGCATACTGCGAGCAACACAACATTCCTTTCAAGCAAGTGAATTGCTACGCCAACGATCTAGTTAGCCAATTAAAAGGCTGCAGCATGTTGATGTGGCACTTCAGTCAAAACAACCCAAAAGACATCGTCGTCGCCAAGCAAATCCTGTTCGCCTTGGAACATACTGGTTTCAAATTGTTCCCTGATTTTCGGACAGCCTGGCACTTCGACGACAAAGTGGCGCAAAAATACCTCTTAGAACGAGTTGGAGCACCCCTAGTACCTTCCTATGCATTATATGATTTGAATTCAGCCCTGGAATGGATTGAAAAGGCGGAATTCCCCAAAGTGTTCAAGCTCCGGGGCGGGGCGGGATCTGCTAACGTACGTTTGGCATACAACCGTGCGCAAGCCAAAAAGCTAGTCCGGCAGGCCTTTGGCAAGGGCTTTTCGAATTATGATGCCTGGGGTAGTCTGAAAGAACGCTGGTACAAATATCGTCTGGGCAAAGCAAGCCTCAAGGAACCCCTTAAGGGCTTAGTACGATTATTTAAGCCGCCTCTTTACGCCAAAGCACTAGGGAGGGAAGTGGGCTATGCCTACTTTCAGGATTTTATTCCCAATAACGATTCCGATACCCGCATTATCGCCATCAATGGCAAAGCTTTCGCACTGAAACGCTACGTTCGCAAAGGCGACTTTCGAGCGTCAGGCAGTGGAGTGTTTGCCTACGAACGTGAATTATTTGACGAACGTTGTGTACAGATTGCCTTTGATCTAAGCGAACGCCTTCAATTACAGTGTGCAGCATATGACTTTGTGTTCAATAAACAACAAGAACCTTTGGTCGTAGAAGTAAGCTACGGCTACTCCGCTGAGGGCTATGACTCCTGCCCCGGATATTGGGATAGAAAGTTGTTATGGCATGAAGGAAAGTTTGATCACGAAGGGTGGATGGTCGGAAGTTTTTTTAGTAAAGTAGAATAAAGTGAAAAGCATTTCTTATGCGTAAAGTTAAAATATGTTTTTTAATTCCTTCTGTTTCTTCCGGTGGTATCGAAATGTATGTCTTACGATTCTTGAATTACCTTGAAAAAGTATCAAACATTACGATCATCATTAGATCTAAAGAAAAGGGAGAGCTTTATGACGACTATGTCGCTACAGGAGTGAAACTCGTATTTTTACCCTTAGGGTACATAAACCCACAAAAATTATGGCAACATTACTTATTTTACAAACAAGAAAAATTTGACGTCATATGCGATTTCAATGCAAATTTTTCGGGTTGGGTCGTCTGGCTAGCCAAAAAAGCAGGAATACTCAAACGTATTGCTTTTTATCGTCAAGGTAGGAATCATTTTAGGCCAACGCTGCCAAACATAATTGTTAATCGTTTAATGAACCACCTAGTCTATCGAAATTCAACCGATATTTTTTCAAATTCTAAAGCAGCCATAGCATTCTTTTTTCCCTATCGAAAAGATTTTGACGAACGATTTCAAGTCTTATACAACGGGGTCAATCCAAAGGAATATGATATAAAAGAAACTAAAGAGAGCATAAGAGAAAATTTAGGCTTGCCAAAAGATAAATATGTTATTGGGCACATAGGTAGATTAGATGCAGCCAAAAATCATACCTTTATTCTAAAAACATTCAAAAAGCTGAATGATGAGTTAAGTGATGTTCACTTGGTTTTGTGCGGACGAAATACCAATCAATTACAAAGCCAAATAGAAGGCTTGGGTATAGCTTCACATACTACCCTATTAGGGTACCGCAGAGATGTGCCTAGAGTGCTAAAATCATTTGATATGTTTTTCTTCCCTTCAATAACTGAAGGTCAGCCTAATGCTTTGATAGAAGCGATGTTGGCAGGATTACCAATTATAGCTAGTAATATTGCATCGATTAAGGAGTGCGTTCCAAATTTGAGTTGGCATTGGTTAAGTGATCCGTATGATGTAGAAAAATTTGTGAAGCTAATAAAAGAAGTAAAAATAGGAAAATATGATGGGACAGAAATATTACAAGACTATGCATCTAAACTTTTTAATATTGAAGCGAATTTTAGACAATTTGAGAAAGTCTTAATTAATGATTAAAAAAGTGCTTTTTATTCATGACGGACCTAGGTGGAAAGATGCAAGCGGTATTCAATTCGGTACTTCGGTTGATATCTGCATGTTTGAGCGATACCAATATCTGGGGGAAGAGGTTTGTTTTATGATGCGTGTTTTCGAGCGTTCTGATACAGAGAATCTTTTCAACTTGAATGATAAAGGTCTACATATTATAGAAGTACCTCCCTTTAATAGACCGCACCTCTTGAAAAATTACAGAAAGTCTAAATTAATTATACAGGAAAGTATACAGAAGTTTGATATTTTGGTAATTAGATTGCCGAGTACCATAGGTTCAATAGCTGTGGCCTTGGCAGAAAAATTGAATATACCATATTTAATTGAAGTTGTTGCATGTCCCTGGGACTCCCTTACTAACCATAGTTTGCTTGGTAAATTGTATGCTCCTGTTTCGAAGAAAAAGCTTTCCAATTTAGTAAGAAAAGCACCTTTTGTTATGTATGTTACGGAGGTATTTCTGCAAAACCGCTATCCCAATGATTACAAGAATATTGGAGTTTCTGATGTAATGCTTAATGTCATTCCTGAAGATCAGATAGAGAAGAAGATGAAGCATTACGCTAAATTTGATGGAGATGATAAGCCAAGACTTAGACTAGGCACTTTGGCCGTTGTTGATCTCCCCTATAAAGGGCATGATATAGTTCTTAAGGCGATAAAAAGGTTAAAAAAATCAGGATTTGAACTGGATTACAAAATAGCAGGAAATGGCGATTTTTCACAATTGAGTATGCTTATTGAACGTTATGAGCTTCAGAATAATGTTCACTATATAGGAGTACTGGATCATAAAGAGGTTTTTAATTTTCTTAGGGATATCGATGTTTATGTGCAACCTAGTCGGACCGAAGGTATGCCAAGAGCTTTGATCGAAGCTATGAGTATGGGTTGTGCTTGTATAGGATCTAATGCGGGTGGAATACCTGAGCTTCTTCAAGAAGAGGCAATATTCCCCTCAAAAAATGTGAAGGCTTTGGTTGAAAAGCTAAAGGCCTTCAATAATAAAAATCTATTGATAGAGCAGTGCAAGGTTAATTTTATTAGGGCCAAAGATTACCAGTTTTACAAACTTGAGCAGAAACGTCATGCATTCTATGATACATTTTTAAATTCAATCGATGGGAAATAAAATACTTGTAGTTCCTGGTAATACCGATTTGAACCGCGGTGATCAGGCTTTGGTATGGGAATCCATACGTATTTTTGAAGAAATTTTTCCGGATTTAGAAATTTATTTATACGAATCGGGTGCGGGTGAAGAGGAAAAAAAATTACAAAAAGCACAGACCGCCAACCTAGGATATAATTTTACAGCTAGGATCTTACAGCATCCCAGAGTAAAGAGTAATAATACTAGAAAACAAATCAAGTATGGTAAACTTGTATTTTTAAAATGGGGATTTAATGCGGTTTTTGATTTAATTTTTACGGTCTTACTTATTTCTCGATTTTCTTTACTTAACGCAATAGGTAAGGCTAGCCTGACAAAAGAACAAAAGAAATCGCTAGAATTGTTCCCAGAACTTTCTGCACTAGTCGTCAAAGGAGGGGGGTTTTTACACAGTTATGGAAAAATACACGATGCTTACGTGATGTATTATTTTCTTTTTGACTTAATGCTTGCACACAAATATAAGGTTAAAACATTAATTCTACCTAATTCCATAGGTCCTATAAAAAATAGGGTTGCAAGGTGGCTTGTAAAACGTGTTTTAAAAAAATCAAATTTTGTATCAGCTCGGGAAGATGTTTCTAAGGAATTTTTGAAAAATGAATTAAATGTTGATGCACCAAATATCCCTGATCTCGCATTTTTCCTTGAATCAGATGATAGGAATATGCTATCCTACTTAGAGTCTAAAGGGTTTGATAGAACAAAGAATAACATTGCTATTACCCTAAGGCCATATCGTTTTGACGGCTATACCAATGCAGATCAACTTTATAGGAACTATCTTAATGAAATTACGCTTTTTATAGAAACTCAGATAAACCGTGGTTACTGCATTAGCCTTGTAGCGCATACCTTGGGGCCAAGCGCCCACGAAGATGATAGGCTTGCACTTAAGGATGTATATAATAATCTTGATGAGCAAATTAAAGCCTCTGTGGTCTATCTAGAAGATTTCGGACTGAATTGCAGGCAGATACAAAAGCTATATTCTTATTACGATTTGCTGGTGGGTACTAGGTTCCACTCAGTAATTTTTGCACTTAATGAAAAAGTGCCAGCGATATCTATCGCCTATGGTGGCAACAAAAGTTATGGAATCATGAAAGATATTGGTGTTCCTGAATTTGTGGTAGGAATAGATTCAGTTTCATCAAATAGATTAAATGAGATGGTATTTAATCTCGAGGAAAATCGGCAAAACTATCTTGAAAAAATTGTTGAATACCATTTAAAATTGATTCAGAAAAGGAATAAGCTCATGCTGCGTCTTGAAGAAATTTTAAAATGAAGGTATTATTCGTAGCAAATATCCATAAACATTTTAAGGCTTTTCATATACCTTATATTCAATATTTGAAGGGCTTAGGATGTGAGGTTCATGTAGCGGCCAATGATCCTGAAACCATTATTTCCGAAGCGGATAAGCAGTATAATTTACTAATCCACAGAAACCCTTTCTCCTTAAATAATTTAAAGGCAATTAAGGAGCTTAAAAAAATTATTGCCAAAGAGAATTATGGACTTATTCATTGCCATACTGCCATGGGGTCAGTGGTCGCTAGGTTGGCTGCTTTTAAGTTTAGAAAAAATGGAAATCTTAAAGTTCTTTATACCGTGCATGGATTCCATTTTTATAAAGGTGCGCCTAAAATTTATTGGTTAATATATTACTCAATAGAAAAGTACCTTTCGAAAAATACAGATGCAATCATAACCATTAATGATGAAGATTTTAATTTGGCCAAAGAAAAGAAATTCAAAGCAAAAGATATTTTTAAAATACCCGGAATGGGAATAAACCCAGAAAAATTCAAAGGAATATCATTAGAAGATAAAGAGATAATAAGAATAAAAAATGGCTATAAAAAAGATACTTTTATTTTGATATATGTAGCTGAATTTATCGAAAGGAAGGACCATGAATTTATCTTAGAAATTTTACCCTTGATTAAAAATGAGATTAATGATTTTAAGTTTATTTTTGCCGGAAGAGGGAAACTAAAGGTTTCTATGGAGAAGTATGTGAACAAGATTGGAGTTTCTAATTATGTTGATTTTCTTGGTTTTAGAAAAGATATAGGGGAATTAATAGTAATGTCTGATGTTGGTGTTTCAGTTAGTAAGCAAGAAGGATTACCAATGAATATTGTAGAAGAAATGTATGCTGGAAAACCTGTTATTGCTACAAAAATAAGAGGACATATTGATTTAATTGAGGATGGGAAAACAGGATTCTTATTTCCGCAGGGTGATCGTTTTGGTTTTATTAATAAAATCATTACAATCTATAAAGACAAAAAACTTCAAGAATTGATGTCAATAAATGCAAAAAATAGAGCCCAATTATATGAATTGCCAAATTGTATTCAAGATATGGGGAAGATTTATAGTAAATTTTTAGATAGTTAGTTTTAAATGTACATCCAATTTATCAAAAAAACTATTGATTTTTTTGTGGCTGGCATTATGCTTATTATGGTTTTGCCTTTTTTATTGATTATCGCTATCCTTCTTTTTTTGTTCCATGGTACTGTTTTCTTTGTTCATGAAAGGCCGGGAAAAGGAGAAAAAGTTTTCAAGCTGATCAAATTCAAAACTATGAATGACAAACGGGATACTCAGGGTAAATTATTGCCTGATGCCCAGCGTTTGACCAAAATTGGGAAGATTGTCAGAAGTACATCATTCGATGAACTCCCCCAACTCTGGAATGTTTTAAAAGGAGACATGAGCCTCATCGGTCCCAGACCGCTGCTGGTGCAGTATTTACCCCTTTACAGTGAAAAGCAAAGAAAGCGGCATCAGGTCAGGCCGGGCATCACCGGATGGGCGCAGGTAAATGGCCGCAATACCATCTCCTGGAAACAGAAGTTTGAATATGATGTCTGGTACGTGGAAAACCTTTCTCTTGCCCTGGACATGAAAATCCTCTGGCTCACCATTGTCAAAGTATTCAAAAGAGAAGGCATTTCTGCCGAAGGCCAGGCGACGGTGGAGCCGTTTAGGGGAAACGATTTTGAGTAGGCAGTGGTCCAGTAGGCAGTTGGGCAGTTGGCACTGGGGTATCGTGAGCTGATTTTTGGATGGGGAGGTTTGTTGGTTGTTGTTGTCGGGTTTGTGGTAAGTAAAAAGAGTTGGCAGTATTCGTCAGTAGGTAGTGGTGCAGTTGGCAGTAGGGCAGTTTACAGACACGGATTAGTAAAAACAAACCCAGAAACCCTATCGAAACCTCGCCTGCCAACTGCCACCTGCCAACTAAATTCGGTACCTCGTCTGCCACCTGCCAACTGCCACCTGCCAACTAAATTCGGTACCTCGTCTGCCACCTGCAAACTGCCACCTGCCAACTACCACAATTACCGGTCTTAATGTATGTTTTCACAAAGCAGGCAGTAACGAAATAGAACAAACGCACCCAACTGCCACCTGCGAACTGCCACCTGCCAACTATCTCCTACAAATTAAGAAGAAACATAAGTTTTTAATATCTTAACAACTTAAATAAAAAAACAGCAACTATGGAAAAGAAATTCTTGGCCTTGATCAAAGAGGCATTGGAGATGGAAGATCGGGAGCCACAGCTTTCTGATCAGTTTAAAGAATACGACGAATGGGATTCCTTATCACGCCTGACGCTGATCGCAGAGCTGGACGACCAGTTTGACGTGACCATTGCCTCAGAGGAAATAGAGGCCATGGATACGCTTCAGGAGCTTCTCGATAAAATCAAAGCCAACCAGTCCTAATGGCTTTATTGCAGTTTGATAAGGTTGGCATTTTGGGAATGGCAGCGGCAGTACCGGAACAAAGAGTGGTGACCCGTGACTATACCACTTATTTCCCTCCTCAGGATGTGGCGGAAATTGCGGATAAAACGGGCATAGAAGAAAGGCGCTTTACTCCGGAAGGCATCTGCGCTTCCGACCTGGTGCAGGCGGCAGCAGAAAAACTGATTGCTGACATGAAAGTGGACAAGGAAGAAATCGACCTCCTGGTATTCGTTTCCCAAACGCCGGATTACCGCATGCCGGCCACCGCCGTATTAATTCAAAACCGCCTGGGACTTTCCAAACAGACCATGGCTTTTGATCTGAATTTGGGTTGCTCGGCCTTCGTTTATGCACTATCAGTTGTGTTTTCATTGGTACAAAGCGGCCAGGTTAGAAAGGCTTTATTATTAGACGGGGAAACCCGGTCCAGGGTGTATCATCCCAAGGACCGCCGGGTGGCTTTTTTATTTGGGGATGGGGGAGTGGCTGCTCTGATTGGAAATGATGCCCGCTTTGGTAAATCCTTTTTTTCCCTGAATTCAGATGGCAGTCGGGAGGACCTGATCAAAATCAAAGCCGGTGGTTACCGCTTCCCCAGTTCGGCCGAGACGGTAAAGGAAAAGGTGGTAGACGATCACGGGAATATATCTACGGACGAACACGGCACCATGAATGGGCCGGATGTTTTTAATTTCGTGATCCAGGAAATTCCTTCGGATATCCGAAAGGTGTTGGAAGCAGCAGAAATAGAAAAAGACAGTGTGGATTACTTTGTATTCCACCAGGCCAATGCCTTTATGAATGGGTACCTGGGTAAAAAGCTCAAACTACCGAAAGAAAAAGTCCCCAGCTGCATCCGTGACTTTGGAAATACTTCTTCCGTTTCCATTCCGCTCACCATAGTTACCCAGTTAAAAGAAGAACTGAGAGCCCCTAAAAAGCTTCTCCTTTGCGGCTTTGGCGTAGGCATGTCCTGGGCCACGGCCGTGATGGATTTTAGGGAATGTCATATTAGCGAATTAGTGGAAGTAGGATAGAACGCAGATGGCACGGATGGAGCGGATAATCGCTGATTTTTTTGAAATATCATTATCTGTGAAAATCAGTTTGATCCGCCTAATCTGCGTTCCATAAAAAATTGAACGCTGATGAAACGGATTTGGCTGATCTCAGCTGATAATTTTGAAAAATATTTTATCTGTGGAAATCAGTTTGATCCGCTTAATCTGCGTTCCATAAAAAGATTGGACGCTGATGACACGGGTTTGGCTGATTCTCGCTGATTATTTTCAGGAATAATTTTATATGTAAAAATCAGATTGATCCGCCTAATCTGCGTTCCATTTACTTTGGTATTATGGAAAATCTTTTGCATCAGGATATTACCGAGGCCATTATTAGGGTTTTTTACAAGGTATACAATACTCTTGGTCACGGGTTTTTGGAAAGGGTATATGAAAATGCTATGTATTACGAGTTAGCTAGTGGGGGGTATGCTGTGGAAAGACAAAGAAGGATAAAGGTTTTCTATGAAAACATTCAGGTCGGAGATTACTTCGCCGACCTTATTGTCGATGACAAGGTAATTGTCGAGATAAAAGCAGCAGAAGGTCTCAGAGAAGAACACGAATGCCAATTGATAAATTATTTAAAAGCTACGGAAATCGAAGTTGGGTTACTGCTCAATTTCGGCAAAAAACCTCAATTTAAAAGAAAGATATTTACAAATAGGATTGAACACAGATGACACGGATTGAGCAGATATTCGCTAATGTTTTACTAATATAATTTTATCCGTGTGAATCAGTTGGATCCGTTTAATCTGCGTTCCATTGATAGAACGCCGGAAAGATTGGACGCTGATGACACGGATTTAGCGGATAATCGCTGATGTTTTTTTTAAATAATTTTATCTGTGTTAATCAGTTTAATCCGCCCAATCCGCGTTCCATAAAAAATTGAACACTGATGACGCTGATTTAGCAGATTTCCGCTGATTTTTTTTTAGGTAATTTATACGTGTTAATCAGCTTGATCCGCCCAATCTGCGTTCCATCAATCCCAGTCTATTTTGATGTTTAATGATATTTGATTTATTTTGATCGTTATTGCGCAGAGAGATGAAAAAACCTAAAGAAATTACCATTCACAACATAAAGGCAAACCAATACAGAGAAGTATTCTCTGATGGTGCTAGTCTGGGAATTACTCCAACAGGATATTTTTATCTCAATTTTTTTTCTCAAAGAAATGCGATTCCGAAAGGAATGGTTTTTGAATTATCTGATAAAGGGCATTTGGGTGAACTTAAATCACTAACATCTGATTCCAAAGATGGAATTGTAAGGCAGCATGAAATTGGCATTTATTTGGACCTAAAGACTTGTAAAAATCTGAGAGATTTATTGGATAATAAAATAAATGAATTTGAAGATTTAAATAAAAAGGGAAAGAAATAATGGATTTGACTCTAAATGCTTATTCGAAAGTAGATTTTAAAAATTACGTTGCTAAAAGCGTAATTCCATTCTCATATTCCTTTCAAAAATTTATTTACTTAGGCAAACATACAGGGCTAGAAGAGGATGAAAATGAGTTGACGCTGCATGCCATGCGGCTATCCGAATCTTCGTTAAAGGAAGATTGGGAAAATGAAGATGATACCCATTGGGATAGTTTTTTGGAATAAATGGTTTTAAGGCAAGGCGATATTGTAATTGTGCCCTTCCCTTATTCAAATGGGTATCTATCAAAAAACAGACCTGCAGTAATTATTTCATCAGGAAGAGTAAATCAAACCATGGATGTTATTTTGGCTCAAATCAGTTCGACATCCAGAAGTGATGATTTTAGTTTTGTTATTGATGAAAATATGCTGACTGTTTCGTTGAGAAAAGATAGCCAGGTCAGGGTTCATAAGATTTTTGTGATTGAAAAAAGGCTGATTAAAAAAGTGATTTCCCAGCTCAAAAAGCCCGCAAAAAAAGAACTATTAACCAAAGTAAAGGAGCTTTTTGACAATTAGGAAGGGTTGTTTTTTAAACCTAACCTATCGGGCAAAATTCCGATGATCCATTGTTTTTAAGTAAAAATCCGTGTAGATCCGATAAACCTGCCTAATCCGCGTTCCATAAAAAATTAGACAGAGATAACGTTGATAGCGATGATACTCACTGATCTTTTGTTTTCAAGAAAGTAGTCCGTGTAGATCCGTTTAATCCGCCCAATCCGCGTTCCATAAAAAATTGAACACTGATGACGCTGATTTAGCAGATTTCCGCTGATTTTTTTTTAGGTAATTTTTCCGTGTTAATCAGCTTGATCCGCCCAATCTGCGTTCCATTATAATAATCCGAATAAATGATAAACTCCAATAATCCTTTTTCTTTAATAGGCAAAACCATCCTCATTACAGGAGCCTCTTCTGGAATTGGTCAGGGGATTGCCATTGCCTGTTCTCGGCAGGGGGCAAAAGTTTTACTTTTGGGACGGGATTTGAAACGACTGAACGACACACTTGCTCGCTGCGAAAACGGAAAGGATCATGCAGGTTTAAGTCTCGATTTCCAGGATACTGACGGTTGGACGGACGAATTTACTTCCTTCGCAAAAGAAAATGCCCCGATCCATGGCTTTGTTCATGCCGCTGGCATTTCCCCTACAGTGCCGTTTAAAATTATAAAAGCCGAGCAGATTCAGGAGACCTTTCAGTTAAATGTGTTTTCAGCCATAGAAATCCTTCAAATCATCAGCAAGGTGGGAATCAAATCCCCGGAAGGCATGAGCATGGTGATGATTTCTTCTGTGATGAGCGAAGTAGGGCAGAAAGGCAAATCCTTATATGCCATGACCAAAGCAGCTTTGGTGGCATTGGTAAAAAGCCTTGCCCTGGAATATGCCGATAAAAACATACGCTTCAATGCCATTTCCCCTTCAGTGGTCAACACGCCCCTCTCCGGAAAGTCCGAATACAGAAAAGATCCTGCCGCCATGAAACAGGTGGAGGATATGCACCCGCTGGGCCTCGGGGAAGTAGAAGATGTAGCTCATGCGGCAATCTATTTACTGGCAGATGCTTCCAGGTGGGTCACCGGAACCAATATGGTGGTAGATGGCGGATACCTGAGCTCCTAAACCTTACCCTTTTTATGTCTAATATCAAGCAAATCATTATCGTCGGCGCTGGTGGCCATGCCGCGGAATTGGATGATTACCTTCACTATGCCAACCAAAAGGCTACCGAATGGAAAATTAAAGGTTTTCTGGACGACGATGCATCCAGTTATGCCCATTATTCCTTTTCTGCACCCTATTTGGGAACCATAGCAGAGCACCAGGTTGATCCGGGCAGTGAATACCTGATAGGCATTGCCCAAATTAGTTTCCGGAGAAAAATCGTCGAGGACCTGCAAAAAAAAGGAGGAATTTTCAGTTCTTTTATCCATCCCGAAGCATTCATTTCCAGAAGCAGCGAGATTGGGCAAGGGGTGGTCATTGCACCCAACGTTAACCTGGGGCCAAATACCAAAATAGGCGCTTTCACGGTGCTAAACAGCCGCTGCAGCATTGGCCACGATTCCAGTATAGGAGCTTTCAATTTTTTCAGTCCCAATGTCTGTCTGTCCGGATTTTCTGAAGTGGGAAATGATAACCTTTTTGGAATCAATGCGGCCACTATCCCCGGAATAAAAGTAGGGACCGGAAATAAAATCATGGCTGGAATGACCCTCGACAAAAATGTGAAAGACCAGGAGGTAGTGTTTTACAGGTATAAAGAAAAAGTGATTGCCGTTAACAAATGAGCCAATACATTGGGGTAGATCTGGAAGAAATCAAACGGTTTAGAAGATTGTGGATGCATAAAAAGCACCTGCTTCACTGGTTTTACCTTCCTGCCGAATTGAAGAAAATAGAAGAAGCACCCAAACCTCCCGAAAAGATGGCTGGAATCTGGTGTGCCAAGGAGGCCGTTATCAAAGCGTTTGCCCCCCTGATTTCCCTAAGAAACCTGGAAGTTGACCTGAGCCAGGGTCATCATGCAATTCCCGAAGCAAGGATACTTCATCCCGTGGCAGAAAAGCTAGACCTATCCCTGACCGTCAGTATTTCCCATACCCGAGAACATGTCATCGCCAACGCCCTGCTTACCATTAATGACTAATCACATCATCAAACCATCTCATCATCGTACTAAAACAAACAGCCGAACGATTTCCCATCAGTTAACCAATTAACCAGTTAAACAATTAAACCCTTCAATACCATCATCAAATAATCAAATCATCCTATCACCCCATCAATAACGCTTGATTTTTATTCTCAAATCCTTATTCAACCACTTCCTGCTTAACCCGGCCTTTTGGCTATTCCTGGTATTGGCGGGAGGGGCGGTAAAAAGTTTCAAACAAAGCAAAGCCAGGGCTTTGCTTTGTGCTTTACTGGCACTGGGACTTTTTTCACCCTTTTCCCATTGGGCTACCGGTTACATGGAGCGGCAATATCCGGTGTTGGACCTGGAGGCTGCTGCCTTACCGGAAATGCTACTGGTCCTGGGTTCGGGAGGCACGCCTGATCCGGATGTGGCCCCCAGTCACCGGGTAGGGCTTTCGGCCTTACCCAGAGTGCTGGAAGCATTTCGCATCTGGAAAAGGCACCCGGAGATTATCCTGGTGGTTTCAAGCAGTGGGAGGGAAGGCTATCCCTCACAGGCAGCCATCTATGCAGAAGCCCTGCAGGAATGGGGCGTGCCGGCCACACAGATCCGCCTGCTGGAAACGCCCACTAATACCCTGGAGGAAGCCAGGCATTTTAAGGCCCTGTTTCCGGAGCAGAAAAATCTCATCCTGGTCAGCGCCGCCCTGCACCTGCCCCGGGCCGTGCAGCTTTTTAAAGCCGAAGGCCTCCATCCCCTTCCCGCCCCCTGCGGCTTTCATGTCCTGAACCATCCTGCAGGTACCCAAAACTGGTGGGTCCCGGGTATACAGTCCTTAGGCCGCTGGCAAGCCCTGCTCCACGAATGGGTAGGGATGGGGTATGGCATGGTAGGAGGAATTTAGGCCGGATGGGTGTTCGGGACCTGCTCGCTGGCAGGTAGGCTGGTGTTGGATTCAGCCCAGGTAGTTAAGGGTTAAATTGGTTCGATTCCGGCTGGCTTTATGCCCCTGCTTTGAGGCAGGTTTTCTTGTTTGTGGATTCAGCCCCGGTAGTTAAGGGTGCCTTCGACTCCGCTCAGGCACAGGAAGCAACCATCCACATATCCTCAAATCATCCCTTTGCGTCCTTCGAGCCTCTCTGTGTTCTCCGTGACTAAAAACTTCAGTAACGCACTCCCTTCGTCCTAGAATCCTGTTTGTTAAGGGTTAATAGAGAGGCAATTTGTAGGGGTAAGCGTATGGACTTTGAATGCATTTAATAGATTTGATAGCACATATACGAATGAAAAAAGCGTGCAGGCCGGCACAAAACCGAGCCTGTCCTGACGGAAGTCAGTGGCCTGTCCTGACGGAAGTCAGTGGCCTGTCCTGAATTTTCTCAGGAGGGTGCGGGAGGATTGCGGGGGGAAGGATTTTTGTGCCTTGACTTTTTTGGTACTTTTTTATCAAGAAAAAAGTACAGAAGGAATTGGCGTTAACTACTCCCATCAAGCTCCAAATTAGCAAATCATGCCTTTTTAGGCTGAGCCTGTCGAAGCCCGACTCCGCTCAGGCACCGGAAGCAACCATCACTAGATCACCACATCCTCAAATTATCCCTTTGCCTCCTTCGAGGCTCTCTGTGTCCTTCGTGACTAAAAAATTCAGTAACGCACTCCATTCGTCTCCCCCTCTCTTAGTCTCAATCTGAAAGTTAAGGGTAAAAATGTTTAATTGTTTATTTGTTCTTAGACAAAAAGGCCGGATTTAGGTATATTTGGAGTATGAATTATCAGGAATACATAGAAATCAGATCTGACAAAAGATTTGGTAAACCCTGCCTTAAAGGGACAAGAATCTCCGTTTATGATGTGTTAAATTGGTTATCAAACGGAATGAGCAAACAAGAGATCATGGAAGATTTCGAAGAGATTAGTGAAGAAATGATTAATGCTTGTCTGGCTTTTGCGGCTGATAAGGAACATAAATTACAAATTGCTTCTTGAAGCTTTTATTTGATCAGAATATCTCCCCTAAAATTGTCAGGCAAATTGAGTCGGATTTTCCTGATTCAAATCAGGTGCGACATGTCGGTTTGGAGGACGCATCGGACTCCGTTATTTTCGATTATGCAAAGGCGCATGGCTACGCTATTGTAACATTTGACGCTGATTTTATCGATTTAAATATGATTAGGGGCATTCCTCCGAAAATAATTTGGTTAAAAACAGGTAACTTAACCACCAGGTCTGTTTCCATACTTTTACAGAAAAACAGAACTGCTTTGATTGAATTTTTAGCGTCTGAAGAACAAGGAATTTTAGAAATAATCCAAAAGCATGTTTAGGTATTAATTTGGTTAATTGTTGGAAAAATTCGCCATAGATTAGCACAGATTTTTTAGGTCTGATTCAGTCTTTCAAAATCAAGTACGAAAATGAAATCTCGAACGATTTTCCATCAGTTAACCAATTAACCAATCAAATCCTACCATCAAATCAAACCTTCGTGTCCTTCGTGGCTCTCCGTGCCCTTAGTGACTAAATTTTCAGTACGTCCTACGTCTCTAAGTCCCTTTGTCTCTAAGTCTCTCAGTCCCCAATAACCTTCGTGTCCTCGGGGGCTCTTCGTGTCCTCTGTGACTAAAAATTTCAGTATGCGCTACGTCTCTCGGTCTCTTAGTCCCTGAGTCCCTCTGTCTCTAAATCCCTCAGTCATCCGGGGGTGGTCATTATCGGACATTGGCACTCATCAATCAAACAGTCAGGCATTGTAAACTAAATCTGAAAAATCCGTATATTACACAACACAAAAGGATGAATTGATGACAAAGAAAGGTTTGATTCATAGAACAGTTGAAACTTTGGAAAAACTGCCTGAAGATAGGATTCAGGAAATTGCTGACTTTGCCGATTTTGTGTTGAAAAAAAATGAAGAACAACTCCGTCAAAAACAAGGTGTTGAAAAAGCAGGAGAAAATGCCGTAACCCGGCATGCCATGCGGCTTTCAGAATCCTCATTGAACGAAGATTGGGAAAATGAAGAGGATAGTCATTGGGATAGTTTTTTGGAATAAATGGATTTTAGGCAAGGTGATATCGTTATTGTTCCTTTCCCGTTTACAGATGGGCAACAATCAAAAAACAGGCCAGCTGTAGTTGTTTCAGCGGAAAGGGTAAATAATACCCGGGATGTCATTTTAGCCCAAATCAGTTCAACTACGAGAAGGGATGACTTTAGCTTTTATATTAGCGAAAGCATGCTAACCGTTTCGCTGAGAAAAGAGAGTCAGGTTAGGGTTCAGAAAATTTTTGTAATGGAGCAAAGGTTGGTGAAGAAAAAGATTTCTCAGCTCAAAGAGCCCGCTAAAAATGAACTGATTAAGAAAATAAAAAGTCTTTTTGAAAGTTAAAGCCAGGTGGTCGTTTCGAGTCTGGCCTTTTTGTTTATAGGCCCTGGTTTGAGATCAAGCGGGGTGGTTAACGTGGCTCGGTCTGGGCAGAGTTGTAGTTACGGGCAAATAGACAGCAAATGTGGTATGGGAGCCAGGGGTGGTTGTTAAGGGTTAAAAGGCTGGAATTCGGCTGGAGAATTGAAAAGGGCATTTTGGCAGGATGGCTGGTTTTGGGAACAGTCGTGGTGGTTAATTAATTTGTAATCACAGCTTCGTGTCCTTCGTGGCTCACCGTGCCCTTAGCGACTAAATTTTCAGTACGTCCTACGTCTCTCTTTCTCTTAGTCCCTTCGTCTCTAAGTCTCTCAGTCCCCAATAACCTTCGAGTCCTTCGGGTTTCTTTGTGTCCTCTGTGACAAAGAATTTCATTACACACTTATTATCTTCGTTTCTCAGTCTTCATCTAGAGGTTAAGGGTTAATAGATAGGCAATTTGTAGGGGAGCGGGTACAAACTTTGACCGCATTTAATAGCATTGATAGCACATATTACGAATGAAAAAAGAGGGTGGGCCGGCACAAAACAGAGCCTGTCCTGACGGAAGTCAGTGGCCTGTCCTGACGGAAGTCAGTGGCCTGTCCTGAATTTTCTCAGGAGGGTGCGGGAGGATTGCGGGGGGAAGGATTTTTGTGCCTTGACTTTTTTGGTACTTTTTTATCTAAGCCTGTCCCGAGCAGCGCAGCGAATCGGGGAAAAAAGTACAGAAAGACTTGGCGTATACTATCCCAATCCACCGTGAACCTGCCATGTCCTTTGACTACAGCCAGATGACCGTTCGGGGGCTGGCTGTGGTTTCGGGACGGGCATGGTGGCAGTTTCTCTGGCGTTGGAATCCGGCCTGTTGGTTAAGGGTGCCTTCGACTCCGCTCAGGCACCGGAAGAAACCATCAACACATCACCACATCCTCAAATCATATCTTCGTGTCCTCCGGGGCTCTCTGTGTCCTCTGTGACTAAAAAACTCAGTACGGGCTCCCTTCGTCTCTAAGTCTTTCCGTCCTTTTCACATTTTCACGGCCCTTTCCGGTTGCTTTCTGTCGTTTGTAACCCTATTTTCCTATTTTAGCACCCTAAAGAAAGGTTATGAACAAAAAAATATGGCTCTCCTCTCCCCATATGGGAGGAACCGAGGAGAAGTACGTCAAAGAAGCTTTTGATACCAACTGGATTGCACCCCTGGGACCCAACCTGGATGCCTTTGAGCGTGCCATAGAAGCACATACCGGCTGCGGACATGCAGCGGCGCTCAGCTCCGGCACCGCCGCCATCCACCTGGCACTAATACTCGCCGGTGTGGGGCCAGGCGATTATGTGATTTGCCAATCTTTTACCTTTTCGGCTTCCGCCAACCCTATCCGCTACCTGGGTGCCATTCCGGTTTTTGTGGACAGCGAACCCGAAACCTGGAACATGTGTCCGCAGGCCCTGGAAGAAGCCATCCTTGCCTGCCGGGACAAAGGCTGTTGTGCAGGTAAACCCGCTTTACCAAAGGCCATCCTTCCCGTACACCTTTACGGCATGCCCGCAAAGATGGACAAGCTCTGTGCACTGGCTCAAAGCTTTGAGATTCCCGTAATTGAAGATGCCGCCGAGGCCATCGGCGCTTCTCTGAATGGCAAATCCTGTGGCAGTTTCGGGGATTTTGGTATCTTTTCCTTTAATGGCAACAAGATCATTACCAGCAGCGGAGGAGGGGCATTGGTGAGTCAAAACAAGGAAGCCGTTGCCAAAGCCCGCTTTCTGGCCACCCAGGCCCGGGATCCGGCGCCCCATTACCAGCATTCCGAAATTGGCTACAATTACCGGCTCAGCAATGTTGCCGCCGGAATCGGTCGAGGGCAAATGGAAGTATTGGACCTGCGTGTTCGCCAACGCCGGGAAAACTTTGAGACGTATCGATCGGAATTAGGAGGTATTCCTGGTCTGCGATTTCTACCGGAGCCGGATGGAACCTTCAGCAACCGCTGGCTGACCACGCTGCTGTTGGATCCGGAGCAAAACGGAGGTCTGGGTCGGGAGCATGTCCGCCTGGCGTTGGAAAAGGAAAACATGGAGAGCCGCCCCCTTTGGAAGCCCATGCACCGGCAGCCAGTGTTCCGGGATTTTCCTTTTTTCGGTTCCGATTGCGCAGAAGAATGCTTCGAAAAAGGACTTTGCCTGCCCAGTGGGAGCAATTTACTGGCCAGGGATTTGGAAAGAATCATCGAAACCATAAAAAAAACGCTAAAAAAATGAAATTTTATAAAGGACGGTTTTTGTCGTATATGTAGCGGAAAAAGGAGTTGAGCTGAGCGATTTTCCGCTTATGTCTGAAAAAACGTTTTTGGTCCATTCAGCACGGTTTTCGGCTGCCTGGCACAAATTGCTTAATTCCCTGCAATCCATTACTTTGCTATTGTTTTTTAAAGCAATAAGCTATGTATATTTATGGAGCCTCCGATCAGGGAAGGGTAGTAATAGACATGATTGACGGGTATGAGAAGATCCACGGAGTCTTTGATGATAATCCAAAAGTATTTCAGGTGTTGGATTATCCTGTGCTGGGAAGCGTACCTGCTGATTTTATTTTTGATCACCAGCTTTTCATCGCCATAGGCGAAAATGGCATTCGCAAAATGTTGCATTTGCGGTACCAATACCGGGCAAAATTTGCCACCATCATTCATGAGTCGGCCTTATTCAGTCGCCGGGCCAACCTGGACGATGGGACGGTGGTCATGGAAGGAGCCATTGTCAAGGTAAATACGGAGCTGGGCAAGCAGGTCATCATCAATACCGGGGCATCGGTAGACCATGACTGTACCATAGGGGATTATGTGCACATTGCCCCTCAGGCCACGCTTTGCGGGGGAATTGTGGTAGGGGAAGGTACACTCATTGGCGCCAACAGCACCGTGCTGCCGGGAGTGAAAATCGGCAACTGGTGCAAAATCGGGGCCGGATCGGTCGTCACGGCCGACGTGCCCGACGGGGAAACCTGGATCGGAAATGGCCTGAAAAGCAAAAAAGTCTACCGTTAATCAGTTTCAATTTATGCTCGAAAAAACCCCCCTTTTTCCCCCTTTGAACCTTAGTTTTGAGACATGAAATATTTGGATACGAAAGGATTTAAAAGCACGGAAATAGTTCTTGATTGGCTCAGCCCTTTGCAATGACAACAATTCAGCTTTAAACTGGCATTTCAGCAATTACCCCTTTCTCTTTAAGGGGGCACAGCCTGCCCTGACCAGAGTCAGGGGGGGATTTTGTCGGCGGTCCTTTGCCATCTTTCACCTGAATTGGGACCATTTCAACCGACTGAGGAAACTACCCGGTAATAACGTAACCTTAATCATTTCGAATCCAAATCCCCTTACCAAGCGGGCAGGGCCTGTTCCGATCAATGTCGGGAGGGATTTATACGTAAAAGTGCCATTCACCTAAACGCCAAACTTTTCCAAAGTTCTAAACTTTGGAAAAGTTAAACACCAATTTTTTTTAGCGAATCATTCGCAATTCCCAAGGATATACTGTACATTGTCATAAGTTTTGACAATAAACTACCAATTAAAAAATAAAGATTATATTTTCCCCGGAAAGTATAATATTTAGCAATCCGAAACCCTCGGAAAATTCCTGAATTAATTTTGTGCAGTTGGGTGAAGGGTCTGTGAATTTTTCTGAGTGAAGACCAACAAACCGAAAAAATCATTTATTCAAACACAGCCCGGAGATGAAAAACCGCCTACGACCTTTTGCCAAGTATATGGCCGTCCTATTGATGATTGCTCCCCTGATCTATTGGGGATGCGGGACGAAAGAACTGGAATTTGTCCCTCCCTATCAGGAAGTGGAGGATGAATTTGACGATATTGCCGACCTTCCGGAGGTAGATGACCCCGATCCGGAATTTACCGAACCTGTCTATGAAGAATTGTCTACCCCTCCATTGGTCTCCAACTTGCTGGAAGAAGTCATGGCTTATGAGGAAGAAGGCAAGGCCATTTCAGATAACGCCAGGCAGGAGTTAAAAAGACTCAAGCTGGGATTAAAGGAAATGGGCCTGGACCTGGATGCCCAAATAGAATCGGGGCACCTGGCAGGCATCTTGGATCTGGAGGCATCTTTGGACGAAGACCTGGATGCCCTGATGGCTTCATTTATGGAAAAATATGGCCTGAAAGCTCCCCTTCCGGAAATCCCTGAAGTAGGAGACCTTCCAGACATCGAGGCTTTGGAGTCGGCCCTGAAAAAAGATATCCTGGCCGGATCCAATGCCCGGGTCATGTCAGACATTTATGGTCCCTGTTTTCAGCATGCCCGGGAGGCTTATGACGACAGGGTCTATGATTTGGATGATCAATTGAATTCAGCAGTAGACCGCATCAATGCCAATTACCTGCGCAGGGCAGAACAGGCCGAGGAGCGGCTGATGCGTAGAAACGAGCAGGTAAATGAGCTCTATATGGAAGAAAGGAACCTGCTCCACGAATTGTCAGCCAGAATACTCAGGGCTGCCGTCAGGGCCGGTTTGGATGGAGACCTGGAATTGGCGGAGGAATTGCGGGCCTATGCCCTGATTTATGCCTACCACATGCGCATTCAGATCAAGGAATGGGCCTTGAGTTGTGTGGCCTGGAATGAAACCTTTTTTAACAGAGAAATTGAAAAAATTGAAGAATTACGGGAAAGCCGCATTGCCCGTGTGCTTACCTTTCACGAGGAGGCGGTAGAGCTGGCAGACCGTTTGCTGAACGCAGCCTTTGACCGCTGCCATGATCAGGGGGGAGGCAATTAAGCGTTATTTAGCATGTGGAAGAAAGGAATACTGGGGCTGGTCACACTCATTTGGGTGACCGGCCCTTTGTGTGCACAGGTAGAAATCAACTATCTGGGGCTGGGGGTTTCCTACTGGCACCGCAGCTATACAGGAGCGGATGAGCGGGCTTTTCTCAGCAATGCAAACCTTTCGGATAGCTTTTACCAGACGGCCCTGTTTCCAACCCTTTCCGGAGAATTGAACTTGTACAATGGCCTGGCACTGGAGGGCAGGGTAGGGGCACTGCAAACCGCCTTTCGCCTGCGGCAGGAGCTGGGAGCAGACCGCTTTCTGACTGAAAAGGTGGAACAAACCATATTGCCCCTTTATGGAGGACTGGTTTATAATTTTCGTGACCTGATCCCCAAATACCTCAATGCCTTTGTTGGACTAGGGATCAGCCGTTATTTTATTCGCAATCGCTTTACGCGCAGCCTGGAAGGCGGGGACCCGGAAGATAACCTCAGCCGGGACCTGAATGGAAACGATTACGGGCTGAATGGCAAACTGGGAGCCGAATACCTGTTCAAAAGGGATTTTAGCCTCGCCCTGGAGTTGCGCTACCATTACGGCCGTTACCGGCAGCAGCTGACGACAGCAGGTGAAAGTAGTGGTGAATTACTCAGTTTTGACTTAAAAGGCTTGGAAGCCGGTATTAATTTTCGATATAATTTCAGTTATTAGCTCCTGAATGATTTTATTTTTCCCACCCTTTCGAAGCCTCTTTTTTTACCTGTTGTTTGGCTGGTTGCTTATGGCTGGTCCGGAAACCGGCCGTTTGTCTGCGCAGGTCAATGCCTTGGGAAAACCCGGATTGATCATGACACCCAATACAGACTGGACAAAGCAGCGGCAGCTGGGACTTGGCTTTTCCTACATTCCGCAGGCATATGCCATCAATGGCTTTATGAACAGCTACCATGACGAGCACTTGTATTCGGTTCGGGCCGGGATTACGGATTGGATGGAAATATACCTGAACGTTACGCGTTTACCGGCCTTGTCTGATAGAATTGGAATAGGGGACCGGCACATGGATTTCCGGTTTCGCTTGTTAAAAGAAGCTACCTACGGATTTTCAGCGGTATTGATCCTCAGTCCTCCGGGAAGTTACAATCAGTTTTTGCATCATGACGCCCTGGTATTGGGAAAAAAATTCTCCCTGGGAAAAGATGGCATCCTTTCACTGAGCGGTGGATACGGCCTCCCCTATATTTTGAAAAGCCCTTTTGGTGATGGTATCGATGGCTTTCAGCTCGGATTCCTTTCCAAAAAGGAAAATGGAATGCGCTACCTGAACGGTTTCTTTGGGGGCTTTTCCTGGGCCTGGAAGGAACTGCTGGGCTTGCAGGCGGAGTACGACAGCAGGACTGTCAATGCAGGGATTTTTCTGCGGCCCCGGCCCTGGATACTGCTGCAAGGGCATACCTTTGAAGGCAAAGATTGGGGAGCGACGGTTTCCCTACATTTTCCCCTGGATTTTTCACCTTATGAATTGCGCAGCCATGAAAAGTAGGGTATTGCTATTGGTAGCTTGTCTGCTGGCCGGCACGGCCCTGGCTCAGGACAAGAAAGCGGCCCTGCAAAGGGCAGGATTCGAACAGGTACACCTTTGGGATAGGGGAGACAGCAGCCTGGTCTTTTTTGCACACCGCAATTTCCGTAATCCTTACCACAGTATGCGCTGGGCAGACCGGCAATGGCGCGATACGGCTTCCCTGGCCTACGTTCCCCTGCTGTATAACCGGCCTATGGGAGTTTACGGGCAGCAGGATTTGCGCTACCGGCCGCTGGATGCCGGAGAAAAGGCCTATTTTAAAAAGGTGAACCGTCCCTTTTCCGGCTACCGCTGGTCTTTCCGCATTCATCCGGATCTGGCCGTGCGGTTTGGCAACAAAGAGCGTCCTTTTGAGAGCCGGACCCATCTGATTTTGGATACGAGGGTGTTTTTGCTGCCCGGCCTCAGTGTGCAGACCGGACTGCTGATACCCATACAGAATGCCCTGGACAACCGTGGCATGCACCTGCGTCTGGCCCCCAGTCACCTGCATTATTTCTGGAACGAGCGCATGCCCCACTTTCTGGGCATCACTGCCGGTACCTTCTACAATGACCGCTACGGCATCAACCTGCAATACCGCTACGACAAGCTGGACCGGCCCTGGAGCTGGGGGTTGGAATTGGCACGTACGGGTTTCTATTTACTGCCTCCCTGGCAGGTATACACCGAAG
Source organism: Cyclobacterium sp. SYSU L10401 (assembly GCF_010993705.1). Lineage (GTDB taxonomy): Bacteria > Bacteroidota > Bacteroidia > Cytophagales > Cyclobacteriaceae > Cyclobacterium. The sequence continues at coordinate 46,372 of NZ_WOFO01000008.1, forward strand.
GCATGAACGATATGCTGGCCCTTGCCGATGTGCAGTTTCGCTGGAATGCGCAGGACCTGACCTTTAAAGTCACTGCCGGGCAGTTTCTTTTCCGGGACCGTGGTGTTCGGGGAGATTTGATCCGGCAATATGGAGGGGTGGACCTGGGGCTTTTTGCTGCGGCCACCCGGGCTGGCATTGCTGCCGGGTTTAATTTTACTTTCCCACTATTTCCCGGAAAAATAGCCCGGGGCAGGAACTGGGAACTGCGAACCACGGAGGCATTTCAGTGGGAGTACAGCTATACCAATGCCGGGCCCATCGGGCAGCGTTTTCGCATGGGCATGCCCCGTCTGGACCGGACCCTGCGCCAATACAAAGCCTCCTTCCTCCAAAGCCAGGGCCGGCCCCGCTAAGCGCCCCTGTTGAATAAATATGATTCGGGGGGAGTTAAGGGTTAAAATGGGTCGGTTCCGGCTGGTCTTTATGCTCCTGCTTTGAGGCAGGTTTGCTTGTGGTGAATTCAACCGTGATTGTTAAGGGTGCCTTCGACTCCGCTCAGGCACCGGAAGCAACCATCAACACATCACCACATCCGCAAATCAAACCTTTGTGTCCTCCTTCGCGGCTCTCTGTGCCCTCCGTGGCCAAAAATTTCAGTATGCGCTTATCCTCTTCGTCTCTATGTCATGAGCTGCTGGTCAACGGTTATGGGATGGCAATTAACAAAACCGAATATTTTTTTTAAATTTGAACGGGTTAAACCTTGAAACCATGAATTTGCTCCATAGAATTACCTTAAATACTGCAGTCTGTCATGGTAAACCATGCGTGCGTGACATGCGGTGGCCCGTGGAAGTGATTCTTGATATGCTTGGCTCCGGGATGACTGCGGAGGAAATAATATCAGATCACCCTGAATTGGAAAAAGATGACATTTTAGCTTGTTTGCAATATGCTAAACTTTCTCTTTCAGGACAAAATACCAAAGAGGTAGTTTGATGAGGCTTCTCTGTGATGTTCATATTTCTTTCAAACTAGTAAATTATCTCAAATCATTGGCATTTGAAACGATTCATGTAAACCAGATTTTGGATAAATGGTTTACCAAATATGAAGACATTTGCAGCTACGCAGATGAAAATGATATGATCGTACTTACAAAAGATATCGATTTTAGAAATAGTTTTTTGATCAGGAATACGCCTAAAAAACTGGTAAGAATCAAACTTGGTAATTTATCTAACGCTATTTTAATGAAAGTAATTGCCGAATACCTTCCGGCCATACAAACATTAAATTCAGAGGGGGGATTTATGATGGAATTAGATCAGGTTTCGGCGACGGTAATAAAAAGAAAAATATAGCCTGGGAATGTTTTCCAGACTCGGAGCAACAAGCACACGTGTCCCCCTCCTGTTTTAGGAGGGGGCCCGGGGGGTGGTCACAAACGTGGCGTGGCATTGGCGGCAAGCCAACTCCACTGTTGAGCAGCTGGATAGCCAATGCAGGATGGGTCATTTCCCCTATCCCCGGGCTGCGCCTCCCTTGTCGGCTTACCCGAGGTTAACGGTATTTCGCCCCGTTGGGGCTTGGGTTAGTGAGCCCATAAGCGGGCTGATTTTTGGGTATGCTTTTTGGCAGGATACCAGGTGTTGGATTCA
>NZ_WOFO01000008.1:48111-267230 GCF_010993705.1 Cyclobacterium sp. SYSU L10401
TCAACCGAGGTGGTTAAGGGTGCCTTCGACTCCGCTCAGGCACCGGAAGCAACCATCAACACATCACCACATCCTCAAATCATCCCTTTGCGTCCTTCGAGGCTCTCTGTGTTCTCCGTGACTAAAAACTTCAGTACGAACTCTCTTCGTCTCCCCCTCTCTTCGTCTCAATCTGAAAGTTAAGGGTTAAAGAAATTCGGAGCTGGCTTGACTTTATACTCCGGCCTTGAGGCAGGTTTGCTTGTTTGTGGATTCAACCGAGGTGGTTAAGGGTGCCTTCGACTCCGCTCAGGCACCGGAAGCAACCATCAACACATCACCACATCCTCAAATCATCCCTTTGCGTCCTTCGAGCCTCTCTGTGTTCTCCGTGACTAAAAACTTCAGTACGAACTCTCTTCGTCTCCCCCTCTCTAAGTCACCCTCTCCCTTAGTCCCTCCGTCCCCAATTTCATTTGTGACTAAAAATAGCTGTATGGCATTTCTTTCCTAAAAGCCATTTCCTGAAACGAAAAATTTCAATTCAATTAAGCTGGTATAATTCAGACTTTTATTTATCTTTAGCCGTCTTATGATCAGGAATATACACTTTAAATAAAGGCTGTTGGTTTATGTGGAGGAGAAAGATTTTAGCTTATGGTATAATTCAAAAAATAACGTACCAAATACTTTTTAATGTAAGTGAAATCAGATAAATTTGTTTCAATTGTTTTCATGTCTGAATAGACCAACCTTTTTTTCATGATCGATTTTAAGAAAAAAATCAACATCGTTCCCCGATGGATCATAGCCTCCTTAGATGGTTTGATCATGTTCCAATCCGCCCTGTTGGCATTTTGGCTCCGGGTAAATTTTGACTGGTCCGATATGGAACATTTTAATGTGTTCAGAGGGGCTTTGGTTTATTTTCTGGCGGGCTTGCTGGCCATGTTTTTTACCAAAAGTTATGTGGGCATTGTCCGGCATACCTCCATGAGGGATGGGTTGATATTGCTGCGCACCATTGCCATTACTGCTGGCATCATTACCATCCTGAACCTTATTCTGGCCAATTTTCTGGAAGGCAGGAGTCATATTGTACCTTTTTCTGTGCTGATCATTGCGGCTGTACTGACTTCTTTTTCCCTGATGTTGTACCGGCTGATTGTCAAGGATATTTTCAGGCTGCTCAGGAGTAATGCTGAACCCAATTTACCCAGGAGAAAAGTAGTCATTTACGGGGCAGGAGAAGCCGGTATTTTGACCCATCAGGCCATAGCCAAGGACAGCCAGTATAAATTTGTCACCTATGGATTTCTGGATGATGATCCATCCAAGAAAGGAATGAAAATCGAGGGCAGGTCGGTTCACGGTAGTTTGGAAGTACTGGAGGATTTGGTAAAACGGAAGGGAATCAATGAACTGATCATTTCAATCCTGGAATTACCTGCGGAGAGAAAGCGGGAAATAATAGACCAATGCATTGCCCTTGGCATTCACGTGATGACCATTACCCCGGTAAATCAGTGGGTGGATGGAGGGAAGCAGCCGGGGAGTTTGCGGGAAGTCAACATTGAAGATTTGCTGGGCAGGGATGCCATTATTTTGAATAATAAAAGGGTGATTAATTACCTGAATGGTAAAACCATATTGGTCACCGGCGCTGCCGGCTCCATAGGCAGTGAATTGTGCCGGCAAATTGCCCGAGCCAGCCCTGGGTTCCTGATCATGCTCGACATTGCGGAGTCCCCCTTGCATGACCATGAAATCCGCATGGAAAGGGAGTTCAAAGACCTGAGGCTCCATTCGGTTTTGGGAGATGTTACGGATATTAAATCTTTGCGCCGCATCATGGAGAATTACCAGCCTGAAGTGATTTTTCATGCCGCAGCTTACAAGCATGTACCCATGATGGAGAAATACCCGGAGGCTTCAGTTCGCTGCAACGTGCTGGGAACGAAGAATATGGCTGATCTGGCAGTGGCCTACGGGGTGGAGAAATTTGTACTGGTCAGTACGGATAAGGCAGTGAATCCCACCAATGTGATGGGTGCCAGCAAAAGGATTGCCGAAATGTATGTGCAATGCAAAAACAGCATGCGTATCAATACCAGCAATGAACCCACCAGGTTCATTACTACCCGATTTGGAAATGTACTGGGCTCCAATGGGTCAGTCATTCCCTTATTCCGCGAACAGATAAAAAATGGAGAACCAGTCACAGTGACAGACTCCCGGATCACCCGGTATTTCATGACGATTCCTGAAGCCTGCGACCTGGTACTTGAAGCCGGCGTGATGGGAAACGGGGGAGAAATTTTTGTATTTGACATGGGCAACCCGGTTAAAATCATAGATTTGGCCAGAAAAATGATTCACCTCAGCGGGAAAATTCCGGATGTAGATGTGCCCATCAGAATTACCGGCCTGCGGCCAGGGGAGAAATTGTATGAAGAGGTGCTCAATGATGCGGAAAAAGCCCTTGAAACCCACCACAAAAAAATCAAGATTGCCCAGGTAAACCCTGGCTCCTATGCGCAGGTCAACAGGGAAGTAGACTTGCTGATGAACCTGGTAGAGCGGGAAAATGAGATGGACCTGGTAGCTCAAATGAAAAAAATGGTGCCCGAGTACATCAGCAAAATGTCCCGCTTTGAAGTCCTGGATGGACAGAAAGTGGAGAAATAGTATTTTTTTTCTTCCCACTCCGCCCCGTACCTCTCCTCGGGATTTGCAATCCCGAGGACAGACCTGGGGATTTGTAATCCCCAATACGTCCCCTAAAATCAGGACCGTAACCATCAAACATCCCCTGCTCCTTGAGATTTATAACCCCCGGATGCGCACGAAGGCAGGATTACAAATCCTGCTCATCTGTGGTTCGACATGGCAAATGTCGAACAGCACACCGCTCGCTCCTTGGGATTTGCAATCCCGAGGACAGACCCGGGGATTTGTAATCCCCAATACGTCCTCGTAAATCAGGATCGTAACTATCAAACATCCCTTGCCCCTTGAGATTTATAACCCCCGGACGTGCACGTAATGCAGGATTACAAATCCTGCTCATCTGTGGTTCGACATTGCAAATGTCGCACAGCATGCGCTCCTTGGGATTTATAACCACCCCGGTTCTACCTGGAACAAGGTTTGTTGCCAAAAGCAAGCCTGAAAACTTTCATCCTATTTCCGGCCAAATTAACCCTTAACATCCACGATCCTACATAATTTAAGCCTAATTGCTAAAGGTAGCCTCCCTACCACCAAATCACCTGCCGAACCCATTAACCCTTTACAAACAACCAGGCTAAAAATTTAAGGCTTATTGGGATCCTCCGGCAAGCCATGCTTTTTGAAAAAGGTGGCCGGATCTTCCGGAACTTCTACCGTTTGGTCATAGGCCCTGCCGGTTTTTTCAAACAGCTCCCTTCTGCCTTTGGTATCATCCACCAGCTCCATATAGGCAATCTGCCCCACCCGGACAGCCACCCTGCGGGGAACGACTACTACCCCATCAGAATCAGCCACTATCACATCCCCCGGGTAGACCGTACATCCTCCCACCACCACGGGCCTCTGTACATCGATCACCTCATTTCTTCCGATGCGTTCTCCTCTTCCCCTTTTGGTATAATCGGTGTATACCGGATTTTTCTGCCGGATGACTTCATCAATGTCCCGGACACCACCTGCGGAGACCAGCCCTACGGCTCCTTTCTCCTGCCAATCCATGATATTCTTGGATCCGGTGGATCCGGTGTCATTGTCATCCCTGTTGTCCATCACCACTACCGTACCTGCTTTGATAAACTCTCCAAAAGGCTCAGCAGATAATTGGGAGTACCACATGCCCCGCCATTGGCGGTAAACTTCATAATTTTCCGGTTGGGTAAGGTCTGCTCCAGGATGCATGGGCCTGTTGGTCGGGCCATAGCGGACGGTGACGGCTATTCCGGAAAACCGGTGTTCCATGGTTTCCACATCCCGCCACAAAGGGGCAATGCTTGGATCCATTACCCCCACATCCATATAACCTACCGTGACCAGGCCATCGACCACATCCGTGACGCGGGCTCCTTGGTATAACTCGAGCAGCACCTCATCCGATACGCCGGCGGCTTCCTGAGCGTAAGTTGCGGTACCAAAATCAATGAATACGGCTACCAATAATCCCATCAAGTAGGATATAGGCTGGTTGGGGAGAAGTATCCGGACAGGAAAGGATGGGTAATTCATGGTTATTTTGGGTTTAATGGTTATACATCAGCTTTTGAGTTCATCAGGTATGCATGGCGCCATTGACCTGCAGGGTTTGTCCCGAAATGTAGGCACTCATGTCAGAGCCCAGGAAGACGCAGGCATCGGCGACCTCTTCCGGCTTGCCTCCCCGTTTCATGGGTATGGCCTCCCGCCAGGATTGAACGGTCTTTTCGTCCAGCACTTCGGTCATTTCTGTTTCGATAAAGCCCGGAGCTATGGCATTGCAGCGAATATTTCGGGATCCCAGTTCCAGGGCCACCGACTTGGTAAAGCCAATAATGCCGGCTTTGGAGGCCGCATAGTTGGCTTGACCGGCATTTCCTTTTATCCCTACGACAGAAGTGATATTGATGATGGAGCCTGCTTTGGCCTTCATCATGGTGCGGGTTACCGCTTTGACCGTATTGAAGCAGGACTTCAGGTTTACATTGATCACCTCATCCCAGTTTTCTTCGCTCATGCGCATCAGCAAATTGTCCCGTGTAATGCCTGCATTGTTGACCAGTATATCCAGTCCTCCCAAAGCAGCGACCACATCGCTGATCAGTTGTTCGGCGGCTTTAAAATCGGAGGCATCAGAGCGAAACCCTTTGGCATTGACCCCGAAAGCGGCCAGTTCCTTTTCCAGTGCTTCTCCTTTTTCCACGCTGGACAAAAAAGTAAAGGCCACATCAGCGCCTTCCTGAGCAAAGCGGAGGGCGATGGCCCTGCCAATACCTTTGGAAGCCCCTGTTACCAGGGCTTTTTTACCTGTAAGTAATCCCATATTGAAAATTTTTATTGTTTTTTCCTGGCCAAAAATAGGTATTTATTCCAAAACTTAGGGTATGCGATTTAATTTTCTGCTTGTTCCTTCTTTCGCCATTTGATCTGCTTTTGGGTATTCATTGGGTTTAGGTCCCATTTGATTATCAAAACCAAATTTTTTTCTGAACATTATTATTATAAATTTGCATAGCAAAAAAGTAATCAAAAATATAAAAATATGTCTACAACAAAATTCGATGTCATTGTTCTGGGCAGTGGTCCAGGTGGTTATGTAGCTGCAATCCGGGCCTCTCAGCTTGGATTGAAAGTGGCCGTAGTGGAAGCTGAAGAACTGGGAGGCATTTGCCTCAACTGGGGTTGTATTCCTACCAAAGCGCTGATCAAGAGTGCACAGGTTTTTGAATACATCAACCATGCAGGGGATTATGGCATTTCCGTAGACAAGGCCAGTGTCAATTTTGAAGACATGATCAAGCGGAGCCGGGAGGTAGCCGATGGCATGAGCAAGGGCGTGCAATTTTTGATGAAGAAAAATAAGATCGAAAAACTGATGGGCTGGGGCAAAGTAAAGCCCGGCAAGAAGGTAGAAGTTGAAGACAAGGAGGGTAAGAAAACCGAATACAACGCAGACCATATCATCATCGCCACAGGAGGCAGGTCCAAGGAGCTTCCTGCGCTGAAGATCGACAACAAAAAGATTGTGGGATACCGCAAAGCCATGACCCTGGACAAAATGCCCAAAAAGATGGTAGTGGTGGGATCAGGTGCCATAGGCGTTGAATTTGCCTATGTGTACAGTTCCATAGGCGTGGAAGTGACCATTGTGGAGTTCCTGGACCGGATCGTGCCCAATGAAGACGAAGAGGTATCCAAGGCCCTGGAAAAGATCTACAAGAAGAAAGGCATCAACATCATGACCAGTGCCGAAGTCACCGAGGTAGATACCAAGGGGGCCGGCTGTAAGGTCACCGTCAAGACCAAAGAGGGTGAAGAGAAGATCGACTGTGATGTGGTACTTTCTGCCGTAGGTGTGGTTTCCAATGTGGAAAACTGTGGCCTGGAAGATGTGGGCATATTGGTAGATAAGGGTAAAATCAAGGTAGACGAATTCTACCATACCAACATGCCGGGTTATTATGCCATAGGAGATGTGGTAGCAGGACCAGCCCTGGCCCATGTGGCCTCCGCAGAGGGCATCATCTGTGTGGAAAAAATTGCCGGAGAGGATCCCGAACCCCTGGATTACAACAACATTCCGGGCTGTACCTATTGCCTGCCTGAAATTTCCTCTGTGGGCTATACAGAAGCCAAGGCCAAAGAGGCCGGCTATGAGTTGAAAATTGGTAAATTCCCCTTTTCTGCGTCGGGCAAAGCCGCAGCAGCCGGTGCCAAGGATGGTTTTGTGAAACTGATCTTTGACGCCAAATACGGAGAACTGCTGGGGGCACACATGATCGGCTACAATGTGACCGAAATGATTGCCGAAATCGTGGCCATCCGCAAGCTGGAAACCACCGGCCATGAGCTGATCAAAACCGTACATCCGCATCCGACCATGTCAGAAGCTGTGATGGAAGCCGCCGCAGCAGCCTATGGGGAAGTGATACACCTTTGAGATGACCTTTAGCTGATCCGGAAATTGTAAATACCACCTACTGACCAACAGGTTTTTTGGAAGAACAAACATTGATACAGGGGCTTAGGGCCAGAGACAGACAAGTTCAGGAATATTTGTACGAAAAATATTCCAGGGCCTTGTTTGGTGTGATCAGCCGGATCATTTATGACCCGGACCTGGCCGAGGAAGTGTTTCATGATGCCTTTGTCAAGATCAACCAGAAGATAGACAGGTATGATGCCTCCAAAGGTCGCCTGTACACCTGGATGGCCAATATATGCCGGAATGCGGCGATCGATAAAACACGCTCCAAAGAATTTTCCAAGAGCAGTAAGACCAATACCATCGATGACTACGTATATGGCATGGAGAGCGAGTCCGGCACCGCAGCAGCTGTGGATGGAATCGGTGTCAGGGAATTGATGGCGGAACTGAACGAGGAGCAACGATTTGTCATGGAATGCATTTATTTTAAAGGCTATACCCATACGGAAGTAGCCGAAAATTATGACATTCCGCTGGGAACGGTGAAGTCCAGGGTACGGTCTGCGATCAATGTGTTGAAAAAGAAAGCTGATATAATCTAGTGGATATCCAAAACTACATATCGTCCGGTAAATTGGAGCTTTTCGTTTTGGGTGACCTCAACGAAACAGAGCAGCAGGAAGTCCTGTCCATGGCCAGAAAGTATCCTGAAATACAGCAGGAAATTGATGCCATTGAAGCGGCCATGTTTGCCTTTGACAAGGCATCCGGAAAAAACCCTTCTCCTGCGGTGAAAGATAAAATTTTCGCCAGCCTGGAAGCGGCAGGACCAGTCATGGAACAAGAAGATTCTCCCGCTCAGGCAGAGCCTGTTGAAAAGGAAGTGAATTTGTATCCCGGGATCAATCCCTGGAAACCTTTTGCCGTGGCAGCCTCCCTTACTGCTTTATTGGCCATCGGTGCTGCAGCTTATTTTGCCTACAGCTACTTTGATGCAGAAGAAAGGTATGCCATCGCCCTGCAGCAAAATGCCATCCTGGCAGATGATATCCAAAGCAATCAGGTAAAACTCAATGAATTGGATCAAAGCATGGAAAGGCTGCTTTCCGGAAATTTTGAGAGGGTTCCCATGAAAGGGGAAGGCTTGCCCATGCAGGAAGATGCCCTGGTAGATGTGTTCTGGGACAGGGAAAGCCGGGAAGTATTGCTTTCGGTAAACCAGCTGGCGGACCTGGATGAGAACAGTGATTACCAACTTTGGGCCATTGGAGCCGATGGGCCGGTAGGTATCGGACTGGTCAATGCGGCAGAAAAGCTGAACCTGCAGGCCATGCAGGAAGCTGTTGAGGCACAGGCCTTTGCCATTACCATAGAGCCCAAAGGGGGCAGTGAAAGCCCCACCCTGGAAAAGCTGGTAGTCCTGGGAGAAATTTCCTAGTTTTGAAATTGGTTTAATTGACATCCGGAACATGCCCCTACTCCTCCATGGAACTACAACTTTCTACTCCAGCCCTGCTTTTTTCAGCCATCACCCTGATGATGCTGGCCTATACCAACCGTTTTCTGGCCATGGCCAACCTGATCCGGGGCCTGCACAAGAAATACCTGGAAAACAGCGGACAGGAAAAGGTACTTATCGGGCAAATAAATAACCTGAGAAAACGCCTGAACATGATCAAAAACATGCAGATTTTCGGAGTATTGAGTTTCCTGCTTTGCGTGATTTGCATGTTTCTTTTGTACCAGGAATTCATTACGGCCGCCAACTGGGTCTTTATGGGCAGCATGCTTTGCCTGCTGATTTCCCTGGCCATTTCCTTAATGGAATTACAAATATCCACCAATGCGCTGAACCTGGAACTCCTGGACATGGAAGATGTGCTCAACCGGCAGGGCAGTAAAGGACTGGATCAATTCTTCACCAAAAAAGACTAAAGCCAATGCCTCAGGAAGATGAGATCATAGACCTGCGCAGCGATACCCTTACCCAACCTACCCGGGAGATGAAGGAAGCCATGATGATGGCCAGCCTGGGAGATGATGTGTTTGGAGAGGATCCTACCGTGCGGCAGCTCGAAGGCAAGCTGGCCGGAATTTTTGGCATGGAAGCCGGGATGTTTTGCCCTTCCGGTACCATGACCAATCAAATTGCTATCCGCCTGCATACCCGACCGCAAACGGAAGTGATCTGCCATAAAAACTCCCACATTTACCTGTACGAAGGCGGTGGCATCATGTCCAACAGCCATGCTTCTGTGAAGCTGCTGGAAGGAGACCTGGGAAAACTCGATGCAGAAGCCATCCGGCAGGCGATCAACCCGGACGATGACCATGCCCCGGAAACAGCACTGGTATCTTTGGAAAATACCATGAATAAGGGAGGGGGAAGCGTCTACCAGCTGGAGGAAGTGCGACCCATCCGGCAGCTCTGCAAGGAGACCGGTTTGAAATTGCACCTGGATGGGGCAAGGATATTCAATGCCCTGATCCATTCCGGAGAGCGGGCACACGACTGGGGCAGGATGTTTGATACCATATCCATCTGCCTGAGCAAAGGCCTGGGATGTCCCGTGGGTTCGGTATTGCTGGGAAGCCAGGCCGGGATCAGGCAAGCCCGGAAAATCAGAAAAGCACTGGGCGGAGGCATGCGGCAGGCAGGAATGCTGGCAGCAGCAGGGATCTATGCCCTGGATCACCATGTGAGCCGCCTGGAGGAAGATCATGAGCGGGCCCGTGCCATCGCAGCAATCATGGGCAAACTCCCCCATGTCAAAGCGACCCTGCCAGTAAGTACCAATATTGTGATTGCCCGGTTGGATAAGATCAGTCCGGAATCCTTTTTGGAGAAATTGGCCGAAAAGCAAATCAAGGCAGTGAAGTTTGGACCGGATCAAATCCGCATGGTGACCCACCTGGATATAGAAGACCGGCATTTGGAAGCCCTGGAAGAGCGGCTGGCCAATTGGAAAATGACCCTGTAAATACCGTCGGAAAAAGAAAATACTGTAGCCATGATGGATCAAACCCCGCTGGCAGAAAGGATGCGGCCGGTTAGGCTGGAAGAGCTGATCGGCCAGGAACACCTTTCTGAACCCCAAACCTTTCTCTATAAAGCCATTCGCTCGGGATCTGTGCCCTCCCTGATTTTATGGGGACCTCCGGGGGTAGGTAAGACCACCATTGCCAATATCATCGCCAATGAAGTGAAAGCCCCCTTTTATACCCTCAGTGCCATCAGTTCAGGAGTAAAAGATATCCGGGAGGTGATCCAAAAGGCCCGGTTTCAGCAGGGAGTAGTACTTTTTATCGATGAGATCCACCGCTTCAACAAATCCCAGCAAGATGCTTTGCTGGGGGCGGTAGAAAAAGGCACCATTCGTTTGATAGGGGCCACTACAGAAAACCCCTCCTTTGAGGTCAACGCTGCCCTGCTTTCCCGTTGTCAGATTTTTACTTTAAATCCCCTGGGCAGGAAGGAATTGGAGGCCATGATGCTGCAAGCCCTGGAAAAAGATGAGGTCCTCAAAAATAAAAAAGTGACCTTAAAAGAAACCGATGCCTTGTTGCGGATCTCCGGAGGGGATGGCAGGAAGCTGTTGAATCTCCTGGAAATTGTCATCGATAGCTACAAGGGAGAAGAAATAATCATCGAAAATGAGCGGGTCATGCAGGTTGCCCAGCAAAAGGTGGCCCTGTATGATAAATCCGGTGAGCAACATTACGATATCATTTCTGCCTTTATCAAGTCTATTAGAGGCTCTGATCCCAATGCGGCAGTTTACTGGCTGGCCAGAATGATTGAAGGCGGGGAGGACGTCAAATTTATTGCCCGCAGACTGCTGATCCTTGCCTCTGAAGACATTGGTAATGCCAATCCCAATGCCCTGCTTTTGGCTACCAATTGTTTTCAGGCCGTCAATATCATAGGCTATCCTGAAGCCAGGATCATTTTATCGCAGTGTGTGACCTATCTGGCCGCTTCCCCCAAGAGCAATGCCAGCTACACAGCCATCAACCAGGCCCAGGCCCTGGTAAGGCAGGAGGGTGATTTGCCGGTACCCTTGCACCTGCGCAATGCGCCTACCAAATTGATGAAGGACCTGAATTATGGCAAAGCCTATCAGTATGCCCATGATTTCGAGAATAATTTTGTCTGGCAGGAATACCTGCCGGACAAAATCAAACATACCAAACTCTATGATCCCGGCAACAATGCCCGTGAAAATGACCTGAGAAAGCAGTTGCAGAAGTTGTGGGGGAAGAAGTACGGCTATTAATCCTCCTTGCTAAACGTATAGCGCAGACCAATCAAAGCCCGGAAAGTGAAATCAAAGGCATACATCGGGGTGCCCTCCAGTACCACTGCAAATTGCCGGTGGGCAGCGATGGGTTTGATGCTCAGCCCTACAGGTAACCCAAACCTGCCATCATCAAATTCTGTGTACCCCACCATCAATCCGGCATGGGCATTGTACCAATCGGTTCGTTTCAGGTTATAATGCCCCAGGGCTTCCAGACCCATGTAAGCATAGAACACGTCACCGGCCATGATACGGGCTTCTCCAAAAAATTGTTTTTCCGGATTGGTGCCCAGCCCAATGTGGTTCATGATCCCTCCCTGATATACCCCTACATGCACCTGGGCCTGCAGGCCAGCTGTTCCCGTAAAAAAAAGTATCAAAAGCAGACCAAATAATAAAGTGTAATTTTTCATGAGCGTTTTTTTTAACAAAATTAAAGAAATCTTTCGTTATTCACAGGTTTGTGTGAAAAGTCACCGGGGCTTATCTGAAAAAAAAGTAGTTTTGTAAAAAATTAGCGGACTATGAACTGGAAAAAGGAAATAAAAAGTTGGGGCATCATGCTGGGTTTTTTTGCTTTTTTGTATTTTACCGGGCTGATCACACCTATAGTTGGGGGGCTGCAATCTGTCATGCTTTCTACCGGTTTGATCCAGCCCAAGGTGCTTTTAGACAACAAGGAAAAGGAGGCCTTTGATTATTCCGGGCAATTTCTGGATGAATACGGTGACCGTGTAGGCTTGTCTCAATACAGGGGTAAAACCCTGTTTATTAACCTTTGGGCTACATGGTGTCCTCCTTGCAGGGCAGAAATGCCCCATATTTCAGATTTGTATGACAAGGTAAAAGATGAAGGCAAGGTGGAATTCCTCATGATTGCCCTGGATGATGATTTCAGCAAAAGCATCAAGTTCGTGGAGGACAAGGAGTTTTCTTTTCCTGTGATCCATGCCGCCTACGGGCTGAATCCTTCCCTTCAAAGCCAGGCCATCCCTACCACCCTGGTAGTGAGTCCGGAAGGAGAAATTGTTTTTTACCAGGAAGGCATGAGCAATTTCAATAACCAGGAGTTTCAGGATTTTCTTTTAAATCTTTAATAAATATGCCCGCTCCTTGGGATTTGCAATCCCGAGGACAGATCTGGGGATTTGTAATCCCCGGTAGGTACACGTAAATCAGGATTACAAATCCTGCTCACCTGTGGTTCGACATTGCAAATGTCGAAAAGCCCGTGCACCTCGGGATTTGCAATCCCGTGGTGCAGATCTGGGGATTTGCAATCCCCGGATGGGTGCGAAATAAATCCCCCTCCCCCCTTTTTTAAGGGGAATTTCGTTCGTACTGGATTTTTTATTTGCCTTTTCGATTTACTTTTCCATCAGCCGGATGAAATTTAAGCTACCAACAGTATTATCTGTATCACTCCTTGGGATTTGCAATCCCCGGTACGTGCACATTAAAAAAAACGGACTTTCCTGCTGTTTCAATCCTTATTTTCCACCTTTTTTCTGTCTGGTTTATGGCCGGACCTGGCCATTTCCACGAATCAGCCATTTGTAGGAACACATTTCTTCCAGGGCCATGGGGCCGCGGGCATGCAGTTTTTGGGTGCTGATACCAATTTCGGCTCCCAGCCCAAACTGTGCCCCATCCGTAAATGCCGTAGAAGCATTGGCATAAACGGCTGCTGCATCTACTGCCTGGAGGAACTTATCTATGGTTTTTTCATCCGTAGCCAGGATGGCTTCACTGTGTTTGCTGCTGTATCGGGCAATATGCTCCAGGGCTTCTTCCAACCCGCTTACGGTCTTTATCGCCAGGCTAAGGGAGAGGAATTCTGTGCCAAAATGCGCCTCTTCGGCCGGAAAAAGCAAAGCCTCGGGATATTTTCCTGACAACGCATCATAGGCGGCTTTATCGGCATAGATTTTTACCTCCTTTTTTGCCAGCGGCCTGCTGATGGCCTCCAGATCAGGCAGGCGGCTTTGGTGGATCAGCAGGCAATCCAGGGCATTGCATACACTGACTCTCCTGGTCTTGGCATTGAAAATGATCTGACTGCCTTTTTCCAGGTCTGCCGACTGGTCAAAGTAAGTATGGACGATACCCGCACCGGTTTCAATCACAGGAACTTTAGCATTGTCCCTGACAAAATCTATCAATCCCTGACTGCCCCTGGGGATGATGACATCTACAAAACCCACTGCTTCCAGCAGAGCTCCGGTCGCTTCTCTACCAGCAGGAAGCAGGTGGACGATATTTGTATCAACTTTATTTTTTTTCAAAACCTTGTGGATGACTTCCACGATCAGGGCATTGGAAGCATAGGCATCTGAACCGCCTTTCAGGATCAGGGCATTCCCGGTTTTGAGGCAAAGACTGAATACGTCAAAGGTTACATTGGGGCGGGATTCGTAAATGATCCCGATAACCCCAATGGGCACCCTGGTTTTTTTTAGTTCCAATCCGTTGGGAAGGCGTTTTTCTGCCAGCACTGTTCCCAGTGGAGAGTCCAGTTTGGCTACATTGATGAGGTCTTCTGCAATATTTTCTATGCGTTCTTCGGTGAGTTTCAGCCGGTCATATTTGGGATCAGCAGGGTCCATCCGGTCCAGATCTTCCTGATTGGCATCCAGGATTTCCGGGGTATATTTGATGGCCGCCATGGCCAGGTCATCCAGTATTTTGTTGATTTTCTCCTCAGGCAGCAAGGACAGTTTTCTACTGGCAGCCTGCACTTGTTGAAAGATGTGTTCGAGGTTTTTCATAAGAAGCATTTGGTCTCCGGCCAATTTTCAATTCAATTCTGATATGTAAAGGTAATCATAATGCACCAATGGTCTTTGTCCTCCCAGGCCAATTTTGTCTCTGGCCGTAGCAGCACCATATTCGGCTTTACCCAGTCCAATTCTTTTCCCAGAAGTATCCATGATGCGCACAATATCTCCTTTGAGGAAATCTCCTTTAATGGCATGAATGCCTACAGGCAGCAGGCTGGTGATTTTATCAGAAAGCAAAGCCTGTTTTGCCCCTTCATTGATGATGATTTCTCCCTTGGAATAATTGTCACTGTGGGCGATCCATTTTTTATGGTTGTGTTTGGATTTTCCAGGTTCAAAATAGGTGCATTGCAATTCTTTGTTGTAATAGTCGATCAGCACATGGTCTTTTTTCCCATTGGCGATCAGTACTTCAATGCCCAGGTCAGCGGATTTTTTGGCCATGGTCATCTTAGTCAGCATTCCCCCTCTGCCGAAGGAGGACTTATGGGTGGAGATGTATTGGCTGAGGTCAGGCATTTTTTGTCCCACATGAGGAATCAGCTCTGAAGCCGGGTCAGAAGGATGCCCCTTGAAAATGCCATCCACATTGGTAAGTAATATCAGGCTGTCTGCATCTACCATGGCGGCCACCAATCCTGCCAGCTCATCGTTATCGGTAAACATCAGCTCGGTGACCGCTACCGCATCGTTTTCATTGATTACCGGCACAATATGGTTTTTGAGCAGGCCCTCCAGGCAGTTTTTCATGTTCAGGTAGTGGGTGCGGTCCCTGAAATCCTCCCTGGTTACCATCAATTGGGCTATGGGATGCCCCTTAGCTGAAAACAATTCCTTATAGGCCCTGATCAGGTCAATCTGCCCAATGGCTGCCCATACCTGCTTTCTCGAAACGGCGTCGGTTTTGGAGGATAGCGGCTGGGATTTTCTACCGAAAGCTACCGCCCCGGAGGTCACCAATACCACCTTCAACCCTTTTTCCA
The DNA here is from genome assembly GCF_010993705.1 of Cyclobacterium sp. SYSU L10401. Classification (GTDB taxonomy): domain Bacteria; phylum Bacteroidota; class Bacteroidia; order Cytophagales; family Cyclobacteriaceae; genus Cyclobacterium. The sequence goes on from NZ_WOFO01000008.1 coordinate 62,786, forward strand.
GCAAAAACACCATCTGCTCCACCAGGCTGCGCATCCGTTGAATGTCGGGGCTGCCATCGGCCATGGTCAGGACATTGGAACCGATTTTAATGACCAGGGTACGTGGGGGAAAGGGCATAAGTGTTGAATTAAGGCGTTTTTCTGCAAAAATAACAAGCTTTGGGCAAATAGACTATTTTGTAAAGCCCATTTATCAAAGGGGCCGAGGGTATTTTCAGATTTAATCATTACTTTGTGCCGCATACGATCATTAAAATTGCAAGCCTAAAAAAATTACACCTTGGGAGATTTAATCATTGATTTCAGTAATTGGATATGGGGCACCCCCTTGTTGGTCCTTTTGATGGGCGGAGGTTTTTTCATGTTGCTGTATTCCCGCTTTATCCCTTTCAGAGGCTTAAAGCATGCCATGAAGGTAGTAGGAGGTAAGTACGATGACCCCAATGCGTCAGGAGACATCAGCTCTCTGCAGGCTTTGTCTTCTGCCATAGCGGCTACAGTAGGGCTGGGGAATATCAGTGGGGTGGCCCTGGCCATAGGTACCGGTGGACCGGGAGCAATTTTCTGGATGTGGGTATCTGCTTTCGTAGGTATGGCAACAAAGTTTTTTACCTGTACCCTGGCCATCATGTACCGCGGTAAAGATTCATCCGGCCATGTGCAAGGTGGTCCCATGTACGTAATAGAGGAGGGGATGGGTAAAAATTGGCGTTTCCTCTCTGTCATTTTCTGTGTGGCAGGGATCATGGGGCTGCTGGCCATCTTTCAGGCCAACCAGCTCACCGAGGTGCTGCGCGTGGTGATGCTGAGGCCTTTTGGGCTGGATTGGGGACAAACGTCCAAGTGGATCATTGGCATTACGGTGATGCTGCTGGTGGCACTGGTAATCCTCGGAGGTATCAAACGCATCGCCAAAGTGGCTTCTTTCCTGGTTCCTTTTATGGTGATCATGTATTTTATCTCTGTTTTTATCATCCTTTTCAAAAACCTGGGAATGGTACCGGAAATGTTTCTGGTCATCATAGAAGATGCCTTTACCGGTAAAGCAGTGCTGGGTGGGGCAGTAGGGCAGGTGATCATCATCGGTGCCAGAAGGGCCGCATTCTCCAATGAGGCAGGGATCGGTACCGCACCCATGGTCCATGGGGCTTCCAAGACCAGCGAACCGGTAAGGGAGGGATTGATTGCCATGCTGGGTCCTTTTATCGATACCATCGTGGTTTGTACCCTGACAGCCCTGGTGATCATGGTCACTGGGGTATGGAAATCCGGAGAGAGGGATGGGGTACTTTTGACCTTGTCTGCCTTTGAACAGGGTTTGCCGGGAATTGGCAAATACCTGCTGATGGCTGCCGTGCTGATCTTTGCCCTCTCCACCATGTTTACCTATTCCTACTATGGACACAAGTGCTTCAACTATTTGTTTGGAGCAGACAAGGCCAATTATTACAATTATTTTTACCTGATTACCATTGTGGCCGGAGCGGTAACCTCCCTGAGCGTGGTCATGAGTTTTGTGGATGGCATGTATGCAGTCATGGCCTTTCCAACCATGATTTCGGCCATTTACCTGTCTCCAAAGGTGGTGGCAGCGACCAAAGACTATTTTGAAAGGATGAAAATCATGGATAAAAAATGAAATGGCTGGTAGCACCCAATGCCTTTAAGGGAACACTGTTGGCAGAAGAGGCTGCTGCCATCATCGAAAGGGAGATTTTGAAAATGAGCCCTGAAGATCAGGTGGATACCTGTCCCATTGCTGATGGGGGAGATGGTACCTGCTTTTTGCTGACGGAACAATTGGGCTTGGAAAAAATCCCTGCCATGGTCTGTGGTCCGTTGGGAAGGCCTATAGAAGGTTTTTTTGGTTATGACAGGGATACCCAAACAGCCTACCTGGATGTGTCTACCGTTTCGGGGATCAAATGGCTGTCTGAAAATGAAAAAGACCCCTGGATAGCCAGTACCTATGGCACAGGAGAGCTCATCCAAAAGGCCGTCACCAAAGGAGCAAAAAACATCATTCTGGGATTGGGGGGAAGTGCCAGCATCGATATGGGTACAGGTATTCTTCATGCCCTGGGAGTTCAATTTCTGGATAAAAAAGGCCGGGAATTGACCCTGTTCAGTCCCGGATTTCTGGAAAAAATCGGACACATTCAATTGAATGGAAAGCTTCCTGAACTGTCATTCACCTGTTTGTGTGATGTAAGCAATACTTTTTTCGGCCCTGCGGGCGCCATCCCGGTATTTGGTCCCCAAAAGGGCTTGCTGCCCGGTGACCACCAGAAATTTTTGGAAGCCGGTCAGCATCTGTTTACTTTATTGCAAAAGAAATGTAAGTGGAAGCTGGATGACCAAGCCTGTTTCGGAGCGGCAGGAGGAATAGCCTTGGGTTTAAGTGCCTTTTTTCCTACCGAAATGGTGCAGGGGGCCAGGTATTTTTTTGAAAAGACCCGCCTGGAAGAGCGGATGTCAACAGCCGATAGGGTCATTACGGGGGAAGGGAAGTTTGATACCCAATCTGCCCAAGGCAAAGGAAGTTTTGAATTGTTGCAACTGGCTAAAAAAATGGGAAAACCGGTTTGGCTGATCTCATCGGGCAAGGAAGGAGAGCAGGTAGGTTTTGAGAAGGTACTGCAATTGCCGGACCTGGATTTCCATTCACCGGACCTGGTTGATCGGGCTGAAGAAAACCTAAAGGCCACTATTTTGAAAGGATTAACAGGATCTTAGGGTAGGTGCTGTTTGACATTTGGCATATAACAGGATTTGCCATCCTGCTTATGTACGCAATAGGGGATTACAAATCCTCCGGTCTGCCGTAAGGGGTACAAATCCTGAGGAGCGGATGCTAGAGGGTATTGATTTTTCTTAATAGATCCTGTTTAAATGGCTTACTGATGGGCAAGGTTTTCTTATTGATTTCAAGAAAGCTGTCCCCCACGGCTTCAATTTTAGCGATATTGACCAGAAAAGACCGGTGGATCCGGATAAACCGATGGGTAGGAAGTTTGTTGGCCAGTACTTTCAGGGGACAGACTACCAGGACCGTATGCTCTTTGGTATAGATTTTTGCATAGTTTCTTTCCGCCTCCATGTAGAAGATATCATCGTAGAAAATTTTCACGAGTTTATTTTGATTCCTTATAAAAATACTGTCTTCATTGAAAGTGGGAGGCTGTACCTGCTCCTTTTTCAGTTGAATCTGGTCGATGAGCAGTGCCAGCGTCCTTTCCAGTTCCTGGAAGCGAAAAGGCTTTGAAATAAAAGCAAAGGGATGGGTTTTTTTTGCCAGATCAAAGTAATCCTCGGCATCGTTGCCGGTAAGAAAGATCGTTTTCACCTCATGGTTTTCCTGTATCTTTTCTACCGTTTCAATACCATTCATTTCTCCTCTCAGACCGATATCTACCAGTAAAATTTCTGGTAGAAATTTCTGAAAATGAAGAATGGCTTCTGCACCATTATTTTTTATCCCGGTTACTTCATAACCCGACTTTTGGAGTCTCTGGGCCAAATCGCTGGCCAGGACCATATCGTCTTCAATGATCATTAATTTTGTCATGAGAAAACCGGTTGGTTGACGTTTTGGAAGTTTAGCAGATAGTAGGTGCCTTCATGGTTTAATTTTCTTATTTGCCCATCAAGTTGAGCTGTAAGCAATTGTATCAACTGCGCGCCAAATCCTGTAGGGGTATCAGGATTCTTTTCCTCGAATCCTATGCCATTGTCCATGTAATGCAGGGTCAACGTAGGATCGGTTCTCTCTAAATATATGGTAATCTGACCTGATGACAAGTTCGGAAAAGCATATTTAAGAGAATTGGTGATCAATTCATTGATGATCAAACCTATGGGAATGGCTGTAATGATATCTAATTCTATGGGCTCCATGTCACATTTCAGGGTTACTTTTTCCAGGGCACCAAAACTAAAGATAATGTCCTCCCCTAATTTGGAAAAATAATCCCTCATTTCAATACAAGCCAGGTTTTTTCCCTGATAGAGTTTTTGATGAACCAAACCCATACTTTGCACCCTGTTCTGGCTCTCAATCATAATTTGCTGCATTTCGGGATCTGTAATGCGTTCTGATTGAAGAGATAGCAGACTACTCACCACTTGGAGGTTGTTTTTTATGCGGTGATGGGTCTCTCTGACTAAAAAAGTTTTTTCCTTATTTTGAATTTCTAATAAATTATTTTTCTTTTTGATGATTCTATAGCCACGAAAAAGCAATAAAAAGAATACCAGCAGGAGTATACTTCCCACAAACCAATAGGTGGACCTTTTTTTCTGCTGGGCCAGGTTAAAGGCTTGCTGTTTAATGGTGTTTTCTTTTTGCGCCAGGTCAAGGGCAGACATCAAGGCAGCGGTCTTCTGTTCGGTTTCCTGATTGAAAATGGTTTGATTTAACCTATGGTAGGTTTTAAAAGCAGTCAATGCCTTATCTGCGGCTCCTGTTTTTTCATAAACCTCACTTAAATTTTCGTAAGCCTGGCTTAAGAAATAGTGGTCGCCAAAATCTTCTCCTGCCACCTCAATACTCGACAACAAATGATTTTCTGCCTCCTTAAAATTTCCTCTGGCTATGGCTACCTCTCCCAGTCCCAACAGGGACCTCATCTGCATGAATTTGTTGTCCAGTAAGGTGGCATAGTTCAGGGCTTTGCTACCTGCTTTTTTTGCAGCGGTGAAATCTTTTTTGAGGATATAAAGGCTTACAAGCGATATGTACGCATCACTGAGGTTGTTATAAAAACCAAACCTTTCGCCCATGGCGATGCTTTGCAGGAAGTGGCTTTCAGCCTGGTCCAGTTGGGATAGGGCCAGGTAATTGTTACCCACTACATAATGGGTAAAATCAAAGTCCAAATCATCAACTCCTCGGTTTCGAAACAATTCCAGGGATTTGAGCCCATAGTTTAACCCCGTTTCAAATTTACCTTGTTTCCAGAACAAATAACTGATGTCGCTGTAAGCCATTGCCTGGGCTTTCAGGTCTGCAGTGGCCAGACCCAGGTCCAGGGTTTTTTTGGCCCATTCAAAGGCCATGCTGATATCTCCTCTTCTTTCATACACATAACCCAGGTTGGTGTATAATAACCACAGGTCACTGTTGTTGACTTTGTTCTGGGCGGAGCGCAGGTAAAGCTCCGCCTGATCCGGTTCATCCATTCTCAGCAGAATAGCCCCCTTTATCAGCTGAAACCTGCCTTCCCAAAGGCTGTTTTTTTCTGATTTCGCTTCCTCCAGCCCCATATCGGCAAAAGTAAGTGCGCGTGTAAGGTTTCTGGTGTGCGTATAATAGCTCAGGTCCCATAATATCTCCCAGCGCAGGCTGTCCGGCTGTTGCGCCTGTTGGACCAACTCAGACAAATCATTCAGGTATTCCTGTTCAAAATCGGGAGGATAAGAAAATACCGGTTGGTAAGTAGGTACTTGATATACAAAACCGGAGAAGAAATAACACGGTATAAACCCGATTAAGATAAGCAAAAATTTCATATACTAAATATAGTAAAAAACCAATAGAATTGGATCATGCCTAAATTATTGATTGTTGTTATCCAAGGGATTCAGACTAATTTGGGAAAATAAAACTGGTCATTTGGACAAAAAATACGCCATTTGGGAATAATTTCCTTGTTTTGGGGGAAGATTATGGTTTCCTTTAAATCAGGAAAAAATCCTACAAAATAATAAAGATTAAGGTTTTTAACAATATAAAAGCAGCCTCTCCTGGAGGCTGTTTTTATTTATATTACCCTATGGATAAACTACTTTTTAATTGGGTTGAATTTCTTTTTGTTTATGATAAAATTTATAAAAAATTAATTCACATATACCTATCAGGTAAATAATTATTATAAAAGTACCAATTATGTTTTAATTCTTTTATCTTACTTTTTAATTGGTAGTTTTTTGATCATGCTTTCGTTTTCCGGATATCCCTTTTTGTTGATTTTGATGGTGGCAGTAGCTATCGTGCCCCTACTCTTTCCCCTTTTTGTCAGAAAAAGGGATCAGGAATCGGTGTATACCTACTTCATTTGGATCATGGTAGCTTGTTTTACCTATTCCTTTACCTATGTTTTGGAATTGGCTCTGACTACTGTTTCTTTAAAAATCCTGATGATCAAAGCACAATACCTGGGAGCGGTATTTTTTGCGCCGCTGGTCATTTTGTTTACCCTGGCTTATACTGAGAGGAACAGGTGGATCACAAGAAGATTGATGTATGCTTTGTTTTTCCTTCCCCTGCTAAATTTATTAGGGGTGTGGACCAATGAGTGGCACCATTTGTTTTATACTTCTTTTAGTACCACGGGCAATGGTCTTTTTCAGGTGATGCACACAGGGAAGGGAATCGGTTATTGGCTCCACCAGGGCTATACCTTGATTTTATTGTTTGTCAGCCTTTGGTTTCTGGTCAAGAGAGTAAGGGAAATTCCACCTGCTGATTCCAGGCAGGTGATCATGGTGATACTGGGTTTGTGCAGCCCCTTGCTGTTGTATGTTTTGTATTTGGCGGACATGATCCCTTCACTCCTGGATCCCATGCCCTTTGGTTTCCTGGGGACGGGTCTTTTTTTTTATCTGGGACTAAAAAAATTCAACCTTTTCAAGATGGTACCCATTGCCTACCGTACCCTGTTTGACAACATGCAGGAAGGGGTACTGGTCCTGGATACCAAGGGAGATCTGGTTACTTTAAATTTATCTGCAGCCAGTTTAATTGGTGTCAGCAGTGTTCAGGAAAAAATAGCCGTTCAGGAAATCAAAAAGTGCTGGCCCGAAATCCATCAACTATTTTCAGACAGGAATAGCTATCAGATTCATGAATTGAAAAGACAGGTAGATGGTTTTTCCCATTGGTACCTGATTACCAAATCCCTGGTGCGGGACGAGAACCAAAGGATTGCCGGGAGTTTGCTCGTCATAAGGGATATTACCCAGCAAAAGAATTTCCAGATAGAAATAGAAAGATCCAGGGAGCTGGCTGAGGAGGCCAATCAGGCAAAGAGTGAGTTCCTGGCCAATATGAGCCACGAAATCAGGACTCCCCTAAACGGCGTCATAGGCTTCACAGAATTGCTAACCAAAACCAATTTGAATGAACAGCAGCTGAGGTATGCCCAGACTGCCTTAAATTCGGCCAATGTGCTTTTAGGGCTTATCAATGATGTATTGGACCTGGCAAAGATCGAGTCGGGCAAGGCCGAGCTTCACCCGGAAAATATCTCGCTCCATACACTCCTCGAAAATATTCTGGATGTATTGAGTTTCCTGGCACATCAAAAGGGATTGGAGTTGATTTTGGATCTGGACGCCAATGTGCCGGGAAATATTGAGACGGATGAACTCAAGCTCAGGCAGGTATTGATCAATTTACTGAACAATGCATTAAAGTTTACCGAATCAGGTGAGGTAATCCTGAAAGTGGAATGGGAGGCAATTGCTGGTAATAGCAATAAGGGACAAGTCAGGTTTTCGGTAATCGATTCTGGTATCGGAATAGCGAAGGAAAAACAAGAATTGATTTTTGAAGCTTTTTCTCAGGCCGATTCTTCTACAACCAAGAAATTTGGTGGAACAGGCCTTGGATTGACAATCTCCAATAAACTGCTCCAGCTGATGCAGAGTAAGTTACAAATAAGGAGCGAGGAAGGAATTGGCAGCTGTTTTTATTTTGAGCTGGAAGTGAATTTTCAAAATTATAAGCAACGGCTAATAAAAGGGTTTTCTCAGGTATTGATAGTAGATGGGAATGAACCCTCCGGCATGGCTATTAAAAAATATTGCACCCTTTTTGGCTTGGAAGCCCTACTCGTTACTTCAGTAAACGATTCATTTCTGGTTCTGGAAAAAAACAAAGACATATCCCTGGTCCTACTGAACCACAAGATAATGGGTAAAAATAGCATGGCAGCCATGGAGCAGATGATGCGCATTGTCCGCCAATCGGGTCAAAAAGTTGATTTTGTGGCCTTGGTAGGTAGCCATGATAAGGAGGAAACCATTGAGTCCTATGAAAAAATCGGATGTCACTGGATAATAGACAAGCCTGTGACACCAGGTAAATTGGAATCATTACTTGTCAAAATCCTGGATAAAGGCAACAAGCCAAAACCATCCTCCGTAGCAGCCGAAATGCCTGCACAAAAACTGCAAAAGCATTTCAAATTTTTGCTGGCGGAAGACAATGCTGTCAACCGCATGTTGGTAAAAATATACTTTGAGAAAATGTATCCCGGAGCGCAGGTACTGGAAGCTGAAGACGGAAAACAGGCATTGGAAGTTTTTCTGAAAGAAAAGCCCGACTTGGTCATCACCGACATCCACATGCCTGAAATGAATGGGTATGAATTGTTACGGGCCATCAGGACATCAGCTTTTGGTAAAAAAGTCCCTATAATAGGATTTACTGCCAATGCCATAAACAGGGAAATGCCAGCCCGTCCGGAGTATGATTTTAACGCCTACCTGACCAAGCCAGTCAAACAGGATAAATTCAGAAAGGTGGTGGGTGACTTGCTATCCCATAAAACAGTACCATAGAAAAGGGAGACAGAATATCTCCTGTCTCCCTTTTTAGTAAAGTTTAGTTGTCTTCTCCTCTCAGTTTGATGACAGCACCCTCCAACTCTTCACTGATCCTGATCTGACAGGCCAACCTGCTGGTAGGGTAAAACTCCGGTAGTGCTTCCAATTGATCCAACTCCACATCGGTGGCTTCCCCCAGGCTTGCTTTTCCGGCCAAAATCTCTACGTGACAGGTGGCACAAAGTGCCATGCCACCACAAGTGGCCAATACGGGATACTCAGAGGCTTTTAAAACTTCCATCAAACTGAGCCCCATATCATCGGGTGCTTCAATGTCCTGACGATTACCTTCCAGATCTTCTACAGTGAATGTTACCATTTGCTAAAAATACGATTAAAATGAATTGACTCCGTTTACAGTGGTATATTTAAAACTCAGTTTTTTGTCAGGATACACGTATTTAAAGGCAGACTGCATCATGATGGCTGCTTCGTGAAATCCACACAAAATCAGCTTCAGTTTGCCGGGGTACGTATTGATGTCACCAATGGCGTAAATCCTTTCCACACCGGTGGAATAATCTCTGGTATCCACTTCAATGGCATTGCGATCTACGGTCAGCCCCCAGTCGGCAATCGGTCCAAGTTTGGGGCTAAGGCCAAAGAGCGGGATTAAATAATCGGTGTCAATCTTTATTTTAGCTTTGGCTTTGTCCTCCAGAAGAACAGATGCCAGGTGGCCGTTTCCACCCAATTCTTTCAGATTGGCAGATAAAATCAAGTCAATTTTCCCCTCGTTAGCCAGGTTAAATACCTTTGAAGCGGAATCTGGTGCACCCCTGAAGGTTTCGTTTCTGTGTACCAGGGTGACCCGCTGTGCTATATCGGAAAGGTAGATGGCCCAATCCAGGGCTGAATCACCGCCTCCGGCAAGAATGACCCGCTTGTCCCGAAACTGCTCAGGATTTTTTACCATGTAAGATACTCCCTTGCCCTCAAAAGTTTCCAAATTTTCAAGTACCGGTTTTCTGGGTTCAAAACAACCCAGACCTCCTGCGATGACCACTACCTGCGCATGGATCTGCGTTTTGTCATTGGTGGTAAGGATGTAAGAGCCATCGGCCTGTTTGCTAAGGTGATCTACCCGTTCTCCCAGTGAGAATGTTGGGGTAAAGGGTTTGATCTGTTCCATGAGCTTGTCTACCAACTCCTGAGCCTTTACCTCAGGATAGCCGGGAATATCATAAATGGGCTTCTGAGGGTAAATCTCAGAAAGCTGACCTCCTACCTGAGGCAAGGCATCTATCAAATGGCAACGCATTTTCAATAAACCAGCTTCAAATACGGCAAACAAACCCACCGGGCCTGCTCCTATAATACAAATGTCAGTAGTAATCATGGTATTATTCGATTTTTATGGTTGAACCCCATGGGGATTCGATTGTTTGTACAAATATAGTTAGTATAACAACTATTATAAATAATTGGCAAATTTATTCTGCCAGGTTGCTGTAAATGGTATTAAGGATCCGCTTAAATTCTTCAAAATCTTTCTCATTTAAATTTTCCCAGGCCTTCTGCCGGATCAGGGCTATTTGAGGCTTTAGTGCAGCTACCTTGTCTTTCCCCGCTGCTGTCAAATGTAACTGATAGCTTCTCCTGTCCTCCGGATGTTGAATTCTTTCTACATACCCTTTCTTACAAAGGATATCCACTATCCTGGTCAATGTCGGGTGGTCTTTGAAAACAAGATGAGCCAACTCTGTCTGGCTGAGCTTCTCTTTCTCATCCAGATTTTTCATGACCAGCCACTGATCTACCGTGATGTCAAATTCCTTAACTTTAAACTTTTGCTGGGCATATTGTTTGACCTTCCTTGCGGTCCTGTCCAGCAAAAAGGAATACCTGCTAAATTGCTCGTATGTCATGCCAATAATTAGTAGGACAAATATAAATATTATTTTTCAACAACTTCCAACAAAGCCTATAAAAATTATAGGCTTTGTTGATTATTTCCCTTACAATTTGTTCTCCTGGATTTTTGGCCAAGTGAAGGGTATGCTTTATTTTCAGGGATCAAAATGAATAGCACCTGCCATGAAATCGACACGATTAAAATCATCATTAAACACACAGGGCAATGATTATTTTAATCGTCAAAGATTCCATCTGACCATTAAAAATCAAATTATAAACAGATGAAAACTTCTACCTATGATTATTGACTTAACAGGCTACCATGCCGTAGTGGGCGGAGCCACCCGGGGATTGGGCCTGGCCATTGCCCGGCAACTGGCAAAAAGTGGGGCGACCATTACCCTTCTGGCCAGAAACAAGGAAAAGTTGGCAGCGGCCAGAGACTCCCTACCGGTACAGGCCGGACAAAAGCATCAATACCTGGAAGTTGATTTTTCAGATTTCAATTCCTTCAGGGATCGTACCAGCCAGTATTTTAAGGATAAAAAAGTGGACATCCTGGTCAACAATACCAATGGTCCCCAGGCGGGAACGGTGGAAGAAAAAAACCTGGAGGCCTATCAGGAAGCTTTTGACCTGCTTTTTAAAACCTACCATCACCTCACTCACCTCCTGCTGGAAGGGATGAAAAAGCAGGGCTATGGAAGGATTTTAAATGTTTCTTCCGTGTCTGTTAAGGAGCCCATGCCCAACCTGGTCCTTTCAAACAGCATTCGGACGGCAGTAGTGAGCTGGGCCAAATCCCTGGCAACAGCAGTGACTCCATTTGGCTTGACTGTAAATTCCATCCTTACCGGGGCATTCGAAACGGAAAGGATCCGGGAGCTGACGGAAAAGCAGGTGCCAGGCAGTGGAAAATCCCTGGAAGAACTGATGGAAGCCAGAAAGGCAGCCATTCCCGCAGGCAGGTTTGGAAAACCTGAAGAATACGGGTATTTGCTTGCTTTTCTGGCCTCCCCACAAGCAGCCTATATCAATGGAGCCAGTATTCCCATAGACGGAGGGGCATCCAGGGGCTTATGAATGCTCACTGGCGATAAATTTCGTAACGGCGTTCTCTACCGGCTCCAGGCTTTGCAGGTAGTCGTAGATGGCTCCCAGGTCTTCCCGGCTCATGCCGGCATACATGGCCCAAGGCATGATGGTCTGCATTTCTCCGGGATTCAATTTCCTGATATGCTGGCTGTTTTCGTAGGCTTTGAATTGTTCAATAAATTGAGATTTGCTCCAGTTTTTTAGTCCTGTTTCATGAGGGGTAAGATTGGCGGAGCTCAGGACACTACCATCAGGAAACATAAACTTCCGCCCTCCGGCAAGGGGCTCACCGGTGTAGGCTCCGTTTTCAAATTGGGTATGGCAGTCTGCACAGGCGGATGCAGTGGTAAGGTATTTGCCATAAGCGATGGCGTCCTCAGGAGAGGGTTTTTTCGATAATTCAGCTTTTACAGGCATGGTGCGCATGATCAGATTTACCGGAAAGTCTGCTTTGGATACCTGCTTTTCAGAGGGCTTGGGCTCCAGGCTGCGGATGTAGGCAATGACGGCTTCTATATCTTCTGCATCCATCTTGCCATAACTGGCATAAGGCATGACCGGAAAAATGGGATTTCCGTCTTTTTTGACACCTGTGGTAATCAGTCTAAACAACTCTCCATCAGTATAATCCCCTATACCTGCCGGGGTAATGTTGGGCGAGATAAATACACCCGGGAAGCCCATGCTATGGTCAAACCGTTCGCCTCCTTTGGCTTCCGTCCCGGGTATGGGGGGCGCACTAAACAAGCTGAAGTCCCTTTGGGAATGACAATCGATACAAAGCATGACATGATTGGCCAGGTACTTGCCCCGTTCAATTTTTTCCGGACTGACCGTCACCTTGAGATTTTCAGGTGCAGGTCCCACATCAGGCAAAGCTGTAGACACATAGACCAGGCCGCTAATCAGTAATAACACAATGAAGGATACTGAAATGAGGATAATTTTTACTAATCTGGACATTTTACTGGGTTTTTTTGGGTATTGTATAATTTAACTTCATTCAGGCACAGCGCAATCGCCGTCATAATATTCAGTCCAATCAATATTGATTAAAAGACTGAAAATTCGAGATCAATGGAATTAAATATAGGTGGTGTTGTTTTCTAACGAATGATAAATTGAGAATAAATGTAATAAAAAAATTTATTATTTTTGAAAGTGATCCCTATTTTTACAGCCTTCACTGCTGCAAAAACCTGATCATTTCAGCAATACCATTGAGCTCTTCTGTTCGATCCGCAAAAAAAAGACGGATACCGAAAGGCTGATCCCTTACCACAATTCTTTCAGGCCGGGTCAATTCAGGATTTTTTCTAAAAACATTCCTGATCCAATGGCTCAAATGAATCGGTCCCTCTATCTGAGGGAGATTTGGGGGGTCTTTAAGCCTGATTTTGCCCGATTCCGGGTCTATCTGCCACTTGTCGCCCGGCAACAGGCTTTGGATACCTCCCTGTATCATGAGGTCCTCGGGACTTCCTTGCTGCAGGGCTTTGCCGGCTTCCATCAACCAAAGGGTATCTGCTGTTTCCATGGCCACTTCCAAATCATGGGTGACCACCAGGATGGCCTTGCCGGCTTTTTTGGCCAGGTCCCGCAGTAAATACATGATTTCAAAGCGGTTAGTCAGGTCCAGGTGGGCGGTAGGTTCGTCCAGGATCAGGATGGGACTATCCTGGGCCAGGGCCCGGGCAATCAGTGCTGTCTGCCTTTGGCCATCACTGAGGGCAGCCAGTTTTTTACCGGCCAGCTGGGTGATTCTGGTAATGTCCATGACTCGTTTTACCACGGACCGATCCTGTGGACTGAGCTGTCCCCACCAACCGGTATGCGGCACCCTGCCTAAAGCCACCAGTTCATGGACGGTCATGGCACCGGCAGGGATCTTTTCTGTAAGCACCACAGCCACCTTTCTGGCGCGCTCCCTGTCGCTCAGCTGCCTCACCTCTTCATTTTCCAGAAAAATACTCCCTTTTAAGGGTGGGTGCTGGTGGAGGATGGCTTTTAGCAAGGTGGACTTACCGACCCCATTGGGTCCCATCAGGCAGGTAAGTTCCCCCCGATGCAGGTCAAAGGAAACACCGGAGGCCAGCAGATTAAGGCCTTGTGCAGAACGGTAACCCAATTCCAGCTCTTCGGCATGGATAGCGGGGAAATTGGCTGCAGTCATTTTATCTTTTCCATCCATCGCCAGTAAAATTAAAACTCCTCGCTAAAATTCCTTCTCATGATCAGCCAGATGATGAGAGGAGCACCAAAAGCCGTGGTCACCGCATTGATAGGCAGGCTGGTGGCCATACCGGGCAACTGGCTGATGCTGTCACAAACCAGCAATACCAATATTCCCAAAAGGGCTGCTGCCGGGAAAAGCAAGGTATGGTTGTTGGTTTTGAACAACAACCTGGTCAAATGGGGAACTGCTATTCCAATAAATGCTATGGGACCACAAAAGGCTGTGATGCTTCCCGTTAAGATCCCTGTACTCACGATCATGGACCAACGCAATCGTTGAAAATTGATGCCCATGCTGACCGCATAGTTTTCTCCCAGAAGCATGGCATTGTAGGCCTTAACAGAAGCCAGGGCAGGTACCAGCCCCAGCAGTACCGCTCCGGAAAGCAAGCCCAATTTCTCCCAACCGGTATTTCCCAAATTGCCCATGGACCAGATGGTAAACATTTTTAATTCTTCGGCCGCACTGAAATAAGCCAGCAAAGTGATCAGGGAAGAGGCCGCACTGCCAAACATCAGGCCTACAATCAGTAAAGTCATGCTGTCCCGCACTTTCCATGCTGCCAGCCCCATCATCACCAGAACGGCGATGGAACCCAGGCTGGCTGCTATGATGGCCGACCAGTAATTTCCGGATCCGGCCAGAAATTGCCAGCCAAATGCCGAACCTGCCATGGATAGCAGGGCCACCCCTAATCCGGCCCCTGAACTGATACCCAGCACATAGGGCCCGGCAAGGGGGTTTCTGAAGAAAGTTTGCATTTGCAAGCCACTGATGGTTAGCCCTATCCCGGCCAATATGGCCGTAAGGGATTTGGGAAGGCGGTATTCCATGACGATGATTTCCCAACTGTCCGAAGGAAAGGGGATCCCTAAGAGTCTTTGCAGCAGGTGGTCCACCGGAATGGATACCGATCCCAGGCTCAGGTTGATCAGCCATAAAATCATGCAAAGTAGCAGGCTGAGCAGTAGCTTGTATGACTTGAGTTTATTCATCCAATGGCTGGAAATATTGAAAGTCATGGGTCGCCGCCTTTGAGGGGTGCAGGATTTTGATCATGTCCAGCAGTACCCAGTCCGGCCGAAGGTAGCCCTCTTCAAAGTACATCAGCCCTCCGGTTTCCCCTTGCTTTAGTGTATAGGTATAAACCTGTTTATTTTTCAAAGCTGCAAAATTGCCGTATTTGGGATTTTCAGCCAGCATATGGTCCAGACTTCGAAAATCAGCAGCTCCAATCCAGTAATTCGCATCCCGTGCATTTTCCAACACGAATTCATAGTTCAGGGTCAGACTCCCGGTCCCATCCTGTTCATCAAAGAGGTAATGCCCTCCCGCATCCTGAATAATCCGGGCCGCCCAGCTGTCTTTGGCAGGAGCATACCAGACATCCTTATAAAGCGTTCCTGAAAGTACGGATGGTCGTTCCCCTGCCGGAATATCTCTGGTTTTGGCCAGGGCGGCCAGGTAATTTTGTTCAATTTGAGCAAAAACACTATCTGCCAGCGCCGTTTTGCCCAAAAGTACCCCGCTCAGTTTGATCCATTCGCTCCTGCCCAGGGGATGTTTTTCCAGGAACTCACCATTGACAATGACGGGAATATTTGCCGCCTGCAGGCGCTCCTCCAATTGGGCGGCTGAACCGAAGTCCGAAACCATGAGCCAATCGGGATCCAGGGAAACGATTTTTTCCAGATCAGGGGAGGCTCCCTTTCCCAGGTCCGCAATTTTCTTTCCGTCAATGCTTTCCCTGATTTCCGGGGAGGATACCAGGTCCAGATTGGGGAAGGCTACCAGGTGCTCTACGGCCTTCAGGTAGGTCAGGTGAGGGAGTTGTGGGGTAGCTGTAAGGATGACTTTCCGGCCACCTTCGGGGATGTATCCGTCGATTTCGCCGGCAAATGCCATGTTTTCCTTCCCCGATTTATGGACCAGAAAGCGGCTTTTGTTTGGCCGGTTGGGTCCGATTTCCAACAGGTAAAAACCTGATCCCTTGTAGATGGCAAATCCCTCCGCATAAGCCATTGGGATTTTTTCCAGGGAGGAGAGATCGGTTGCAGCCTGCTTTTCGTTACAGGCAGCAAACATTGCCCAGAGCAAGATAATGAAAGGGTTGAAAACGGATCCTGGTTTGAAAGGGGACATCTGTGACCTTAATTTGAATCCAAAGTAAACCATTGTGTTTCCCAAATCCAACACCTTATTTTTTTGCATAAATTTTTTGATTGGGGATTTTACAGTATGTTTGTATCGAATTGTGGTTCCTGAACCTGTACCAGGCACTCAGGATTAATAGGGAATTCGGTGAGAATCCGGAACTGTCCCCGCAACTGTAACCCCTGCCTCCCTTTTGTGGAGGAGCGTTTGTCCATCCTTTGCCATTGTCCCCGGAGAGGGGATGAGAAGGCGGATCAACGAAGGGAAGTCAGGAGACCTGCCATTATTCTTTACATTCAAGGCTTTCGGGTGAAAGGCGGAGAAGAAGGGTTTTTTCCAATTGGATGGTCAGGTTTCTGCAGCGCTCAGGCTGGAGTGACTTTGCTTTAATCTTTGGAAGCAAGCCGTTTCTCTCTTTAATTTCCGATGCATGCCTCGAATAAATAAGACTTTATTATTTGGTTCAGGATGCTATACTACTTTGGGTTCGTATTTACTTTGTTTTCCGGAATTTCCCTGGCAGCGTCACCGGTAAAATTTTTGCAGGACACGGTAGATCTTGAGCCTGTGGAAATTCGTGCCGAACAGCTGCAAAAATATGCCTACGGGCAGTGGGTCAGAACCCTGGACAAGGCGCAGCTGGCCCAAATGTCTGGAATGAGCCTGGGTGAGGCCTTACAGCAAAATACAGGTTTATTTGTCCGGCAATACGGCCCTGGCATGCTCGCTTCTGTCAGCATGAGGGGTACTTCAGCAGGTCATAATGCCCTTTTCTGGAATGGTTTGCCGGTAAATAGTCCCTCCCTCGGCCAAGCCGATTATTCGATCTTCTCTCTGTCCGGATTTGACCAGGTGTCCGTCCATTACGGTAGTTCAGGTGCCCTCTATGGCACAGATGCTATCGGTGGAGCCATCCACCTGAGCAACAGTCCTTCATTCGAAAAAGGCCATGAAACCACCATCAATACCCGTCTGGGGAGTTTTGGCCGCTGGGATCAGGAGCTGAGCCACAGGTATGGGGGAGATGCTTTTTCCTTCAAAACAAGGGTTTACAGAAATTTTGCAGCCAACCGCTTTCCCTACAGGGACTGGGCCAGCGCAGGCACGCCCGAAAGGGTGCAGGACCATGCCGAAGTCACCCAAACGGGCTGGGCACAGGATCTGGCAGTCAAACTGAACCCGGAGCAGTCCATAGAAGCCTCTTTCTGGCTCAATGAGATCAATAGGGAGATCCAACCCCTGCTCGGCTCTCCGGAGCGGGATCAGCAGCTGGATTGGAATATCAGGGGAGTGGTGGATTATTACAGGCGGGGAGAAAAAGCCAGCTGGAACATGAAAGCCGGTTTGGTAAGGGATTTTATGAAGTTCAACCAGGAGGAAAACCAAACCCTTCTGGCCCTGCTGGGTGCAGAAGTGGATTGGGAGCATTCCGCCAAATGGCAGAGCCGGACCGGGATCCGTCTGACCCATATCGATGGAAAGCTGGCCAGCTACCGCCAGGAGGAACAACGGTTGGAATTGTATCAGGCCACAAATTACAAGCCCCTGCCCCAGCTGGGTTTTTCCTTGCAGGTTCGGCAGTTGATCCATGATGGCGAACGGGTTCCCTTTACTCCAGGTCTGGGTGCCTCCTGGGGCTTTTTTGAAAATCAGAACCATGAATGGGAATTGACAGCAAACCTGTCCCGGAGCTTTAAGGTGCCCACTTTAAACGACCGGTATTGGGTACCCAGTGGCAATCCGGACCTGCTACCCGAGCAAAGCTGGAGCCGGGAAGCAGGCCTGAACCATTCGCTGAGCCACTCTGGCATTCATATCAAAAACAGGCTTGCCTATTTTCACATGGCGGTGGACCAATGGATCATCTGGCTGCCAAAGGGTACGATCTGGACTCCTGAAAATGTCCGCAAGGTAGTCAATCAGGGACTGGAATATTTCTTTGAAAGCGAATGGGAAAGAGGAAATTGGAAATGGGGCCTGGATCTGGAGTATGCGTTTACACGCCCTGTCATCCAATATGATGAGCAGGTACAAAATATAGGCAAACGTTTGCCCTATGTGCCTGAGCACAAGGTTCAGCTGCAATTGGATGCCGGAAATGGTCCCCTTTCGCTTTTTATACGGGGACAGCAAACCGGTGAAAGGTATGTAACTACGGACAACCGCAGCTCCCTGCCGGCATTTACCTTATGGGGAGCTGGGGTACACTACGATTTCAAGTTTTCTACCTGGTTAATGGGGAATATGGGTCTTGATGCTCACAATATTTTTGACCAGGCCTATCAGATTTTGCGTTTAAGGCCCATGCCGGGCCGGAATTTTCAATTTAATATAAACCTAGTTATATGAAAAAGCTACACCTTGCCAGTTATTTATTGTCGATTTTCCTGTTGTTTTCCTGCGGGACAGATCCTGTAGAACTCCCTCAAGGGGCCTATGAGGAAGGGGTGTTGGTCATCAATGAAGGGGCTTTTGGAGCCAATGATGGAGAGATCTTTCATTTTGATGAAGATTCCGGGGAGTTGGAGGAAAATATATTCGAAAAAGCCAATGGCAGGCCCTTTGCCGGTTTGATCCAAAACATGCATGTATTCGATGGGTACAGCTACCTGGTGGCCAATACCGGGAAGGTGGAAATCGTCCGATCATCTGATTTTATGAGCGTGGGAGCGATAGAAGGAGAGCTGCTCAACTCCCGTACCCTGGTGGCTACGGATGGAAAGTTATTTATCAGCGATTGGGGTGCCTACGACGAAGCCTGGAACAATCCGGATTCGTTTATCGCCGTGGTCAATGACCTGCAGGGCGGATCAGTCGCCAATAAAATCGCTATTTCCTCCAGACCGGAAGGAATGACACTCCTTGGGAACCGGATTTTGGTAGCCTCCCAGCAGGAGCAGCTGATTTCGGTATTAAACCCTGAAACTGAAACCGTGGAAAAGACGGTACCGGTAAGCGGCACGCCTTTTTATTTCTTCAATTACGCCAACCAAACCTATCTGTATGCCAACGATGCCGAAAACGTTTATGTGCACCGGCTAGATCCGGTAAGTTTTGAGGTGGAGGAAACAACAACCTTTGGGGTTGAGAACAGCATTTATAATGGCAATTTTGCCCTTACCGATAGCGGCGAACTATTTGTCATTAGCAACCAGGCCAATGAAGATGTGGTGGTCAGGCTGTCCCTGAGTACCGGTGCGGTTTTGGAGGAGCATTTTTATTCAGGAAATAATTTTTATGGATTGGGATACGATGCGGCAACGCAAAACCTTTTTATAGGAGAGCATGCCGGCTGGCAGGGAAACGGATCGGTACTGCGTGTCGATGCAGCCGGAGAGCTGATAGACCAAATGCCGGTGGGAAGGGGGCCCAGTGGTTTTTATTTTCCTTGAAATTCATAGGCTGATGTGGTGATGTGATGATGTCTCGTCACTGCGAGGGTGCGTTTTAGGATAAAAAATGATCGTATCACTCGTCGCACCCGTGGCAGTCTGTGGGTGAAGGTTTGCGCCACTCGTTTTCTATTTGCCTTCTACGGATGACTTTCGTTCCCGCTCCGGATCAGATTGCTTCGCGGGCTACCGATGACGTATTTTTACCACCCCCTGTCTCCCCCTCCTGAAAACAGGAGGGGGTTGGGGGGAGGTGATTTGATATCACTCTTTATTTTTATAACATTTTGATTTTTAGATAGGTAAAAATAAATACCGTCATCCCGATTTCTACATTTAATAAAAGTTAATTCTCGCAATGACGGGTTCTGGCATCACTGCGAGGGTGCGTTTTAGGATAAAAAATGATGGTATCACTCGTCGCACCTGCGGCAGGCTGTGGGTGAAGGTTTGCGTTACTCGTTTTCTATTTGCTATCTACGGAGGATTGGCCTTTCCGCTCCGGATCAGATTGCTCCCTTCGACAGGCTCAGGGACCGATGCCGGTTATGGATGATTTGGTGGTTTGTGGATTTGTTAAAAAATGTTAATTTCTTGGTTGGGGTCTTGTGTAAATTCTGCTTCTCTCATAAAATTGTTACCGCAATTCTTGAAGTTATCTCAAGGTAAATAGGGTATGATTTTACGTTAGTAGTTTAATTCATAATTTCACTTATTTATATGAACACAGTAGGTAATTTTAGCAAAAAGAGCTCCAAGCAGGGGTTGGATTGTTTGTTTACATTATTAGTTATTGTTTTTGTATCCCTGCTTCCTTTAAAAGCCCTGGCGCAGGATCCCGGGGATGGATCTTCGTTTTCCGCAAGTCTCCTCAATATCGAAGCCCCGGTCAATGAAACCTTCCGCTACCAGGCCACCCTGAAAAATAGTTCTGCACAAGCCCAAAAATACGAACTAAGGGCAGAGGGTCCTGACGGCTGGAGGGTCGCCTTCAAGGCCAGGGGCAGTCAGGTCACTTCGCTAAACGTAGAGCCTGGGAAAACGGAAAATCTCACCATCGAAATTCGACCGGCCTATGGGGCAGAACCATCTAAATATGTTCTCCCCGTTCATGCCGAAGCGGATAATAAGAAACTTTCTCTTGAGCTGGAAGCGGTGGTGGAAGGATCCTATGAACTGGAACTTACCACTCCTACGGGGCGCCTGAGTGGTGAAATAACCGAAGGAGAAAAGGCCGAAATCCTCCTCCAGGTCAAAAACACCGGTTCGCTTGCCCTGAATGAAATTACCTTTTCTTCACAGAACCCACCCAATTGGCAGGCCACCTTTTCTCCTTCCGAAATCCAGCAGCTGGATCCCGGAAAGAGCGTGGATGTGATTGCAACCCTATCCGTCCCCGATAAAACCCTGGCAGGGGATTATGTCAGTAAGTTTACTGCCAAGAATGCCTCAAGTACCAGTACCGCTACCTACAGAATGACGGTCAAAACCTCCATGTTGTCAGGCTGGGTGGGTATACTGGTGATTTTGCTGGCGATCGGTTTCGTTTTTTACCTCATCCGAAAATTTGGTAGAAGATAATCAACGTTATGACTAACCCAATCATAGAGTTGAAGCGCCTGACAAAGACGTATGGCGGCTTCAAAGCAGTGAATGAATTGGATCTTACGGTAAACAAGGGCGAGATATTTGGATTACTGGGTCCCAATGGAGCCGGAAAGACGACGACCATCCTTATGATGATGGGGCTGACGGAGCCCAGTTCCGGCACGGCGCATGTTTGCGGATTTAATGCCACCAAGGATCCCCTATCTGTCAAGCGGCTTGTAGGGTATATGCCGGATAGTGTCGGCTTTTACGATACAATGACGGCCCTCGAAAACCTGATGTACGTGGGAGAACTGAATGGAATCCCAGGTTCCGAAGTGGAGGGCCGAGCCCTTGCTACCCTGGATTTGGTAGGGCTGTCCGGAGATGCCATCCACAAAAAGACAGGGGCCTATTCCAGGGGAATGAAGCAGCGCCTGGGCCTGGCAGAAGTGCTGATCAAAGATCCGGAGGTCATTATTTTGGATGAACCCACCTTGGGAATCGATCCAAGCGGGGTGAAGGAATTCCTGACGCTCATTTTGCGCCTGAGCCGTGAGAAGGGGCTTACTGTATTGCTTTCGTCCCACCACCTCCATCAGGTGCAGCAGGTTTGTGACCGGGTAGGCATCTTTGTCAAGGGAGAACTGCTGGCTGAAGGCACCATCGATACGCTTTCAAACCGGATTTTTGCTGAAAAATCGTACGAGGTCCATGTCAGCCTGGCAAATGTCGTCGACCTTCCCTGGAAGGATGAGGCGGAGATGCTTCAACTGGAGGCTGTTCAAAGTGTCAGGGTACAAGATCAACTTATCGGGATAACGAGCAGTAAAGACCTGACCCCCGATATCGTTCGGTTCTTTGTTCACAAAGGCTATGAGGTTTCCGGTGTCCAAAAGAAGGAGTATGGATTGGAGGAAATTTACGAAAGGTATTTTGAGAGAAATTAAACTTAAAATAGCAGTCAATGAAAGCAATCAGGGATCTATTTGAAAGTCATTCTTCTACATCTACAGAAACTCGTCCCCATCCCTTTTGGGTGATGGTACGAAAAGAAATAGCCGGTCATATTCGTAGCTGGCGGTTTTTGGTACTGCTGCTGCTCATTCTCCTGACATTCTGGGGCAGCATATCGGTGGCTCTGGGTAATATCCGCGAGGTGGTGAACAATGTAAAGGACCCGGACCGGTTTTTCCTGTACCTGAAGTTGCTTACCACCACCGAAGGCACCCTGCCACCGTTCCATGTGTTTCTGAATTTCCTCGGCCCCATTGTGGGTATCAGCCTTGGTTTTGATGCGATCAACTCCGAGCAGCAAAATGGAACCTTGACACGCATCATGGCGCAGCCCGTGTACCGGGATAATTTGCTCTTGTCGAAATTTGTCAGTGCGGTGACACTGGTTGGGAGCTTATTGTTGACGCTCTCGCTACTGATGATCGGTGGGGGCATCCTGATCACCGGTGTGCTCATCGAAGCAGAGGAGGTGTTTCGAATCGTTGGTTTTACGATCCTTTGCACGGTTTATGTGGGATTTTGGCTGGGGCTTTCCATTTTATTGTCGATCATTTTCAAACAGGCTTCCACCTCCGCACTGACAGCGATCGGTATTTGGCTGTTTTTTACCGTATTCTACCAAATCATCATCGACTTGATTGTTCCGGCCGCCAATGAATTTTCAGAAACGGATGTGATCCGTTACAACCGGCAGGTTTTAAATCTGTTGCGCCTCTCGCCCAGTCAGCTTTTTACCGATGCGACCACCACCTTGTTGATGCCTTCGGTAAGGAGCCTGGGGCCGATTACGATGGAACAGATGGCCGGTGCCATCCCTTCACCGCTTCCGTTGCGGGACAGTCTGATGATCGTATGGCCGCAGCTCAGTGGACTGATCGCTGCTACTACGATGTGCTTTGCAGCTTCGTATTACCTGTTTATGCGAAGGGAAATAAGGGGGTAGGTTAGTGCAAAAGCCGCGGGTGAACAGGATTTGAGATTATGAAACAGTGTCTTTCAGCGGATTATTAATTCCCTTTCGCTGAACCATGGAATTACAAATTCCGGGGGAGCGGGTTGGAGAGAACACTAAGCAACTACAAGCAAAAAGGTTTTTTGGAGAATGGTAATTTGTAAAGATCATGCGGGCATTTCAAATGCCTCAGGTAGGGTGATACCCTGGCATGGAAGGTGTCAATCAGGAGCGCAGACATAAAAGCCGACATGAGCGAAATCCCCCTTTAAAGGGGTCAGGGGGATTTTTTCAAGTCATTGTTAATTGGATGCATTATTCCTTGTGTTTTTGAGATTTGAAATCCCGAACCCAGAGATGATCAGGAATGGGCATGCTGATAACGAAGCTTTCCGGGGATTGCAAATCCCCTTTATCTGAACCAAGGAATTACAAATTCCGAGGAGCTCCGCTGTTCGACATTTGCAATGTCGAACTCCAGATATCCAGGATTTGCAATCCTGTTTTTGTGACCAAAATTCAATTTTTCAAAACCAATACCCCAACCGGTACACCACATTATTAAAGGTGATTTTGTCTTTGGCGTAGTAGCTCCAGTCTTCCGGACGATTCGGGTCAGGGGAGGGTTCCCGCGGATTTCCGGTGGTCAGGTGGTATACCTGTCGTTTGTAGGCCAAACTGAGGGTCCAGAAATTGGACCTTTTCGTTTTTAGCCGTAGCCCTATGCTGCCCTGTCCCATAAAGCCGCCTTCCTGCCAGCGGTGTTCGTTCCACTCGGTGACTACTGTGGGCTCCAGCACGGTGGAGCCGAATCCCAGATCCAAACCCCCATAAAGCTGCCAGGTGTCTTCCGGGTTTAAAACCGCCCGCCAACCCATGGCCACGGGCACCACGGACAGGCTGCCGTATTGGTCCAGTCCGGTTACAAAGCCAAAAGCATGCTGGTCAGAAAGTTGAAATCCGTTGAAGGTTTGGAAGGTAAAATTGGTCCGGGTGCCAAACTCATCCCTACCGCTGAGTACGCCCATTTCCGAATGATGGGTAAAAGGTAAGGCCTGTCCCCAGCTGTTAGAAGGACAGGCCAAATATAGGGTTGCTGCAAAAATGGTATAAATGACCTTCATCTATCGAAAAGATACACTGATACAGCTTAATTCTTTTAGTTTTTCCGGATCGGAGTAGTCAAATTGACAAACGCCTTCCGGTCCAATAACAATCAGTGATTTTGGACCCGGTATGATATCAATGGAGGCATAATCCTTTAGATGTTCGATCTGGTTATTGCTAATCTCCAATACGTCTGCCACGTTGAAACTCTTCAATCCGTGCTCACCTTCTGCAAGGTACAAATAATCTCCGGAAAGACCTAGTCCATGAGGGTTATCCATGGGATAGGATTTGATTAATTTAGGGTTGTAAAGGTCTTTGATGTCCAGCACGTGTAGCTCGTCGGCACCCAGGCGGCAAAGCGCACCACTTCTCAGGGTAACGAAAGCGTAATCGTCGTTTACCACCACCGGATCGCAGGAGGTAATGTGCTCGTACACGGCCATCTTCTGGGGCTCAGCCGGGTTACTGGCATCGTAAATGTGCATGCCGGTCATGGAACCGATAAACAATTTTCCTTTGAAGGGAAAAATGGTCTCTATGCCCCAGCCCAGGTTGATGTTTTTCAGGTACTGGGGGTCGGTTGGTTCTTCCACATTGAATACCCGCAGGTCATAATCGTCCACCGTATACAGGTGTCCTCCGAGTAGGGTAAATCGCGCCATGGAACCACCCTGGCCATAACTTTGTCCGCCGCTGCCTCTTCCGGCATCACTGGAAAAGGCCGCAGATTCCATGGCCATAAAATCCGATCTGAATGCAGGGCGGCCCCAGCTGGACCAGGCCATATTGGGGTCGGTAGAGGTTATCAGCGTGTCTTTGTAGGTGACGATGGTTCCGGTTTCTTCATTGGAATACAGGTTGGGGAAAACATCTTCTTCCCTATTGACCATTTCGATGTTTTGAGGATCGGAGATGTCAAAAGCCAGTAAGTCTACATAATTGTCTGCATAAAGTATACTTTGATTGATGGCCAGATCACCTGTTCCGGGAATATTGATAAAATTAAGGTTGCGGGGACTGGAAGGATCGGTATTGTCCAGTATATGGATGCCTTTACCGGGTTCGGAAATAAAAAGGTAATCCCCGTAAATATAGATTTTGCCCGGATCATCCAGGGGTTTGCCCGGTTCGATGATGATGTCGGCTTCCCTGAAGGTATTGACCTGCAAAAAGACGGGCACCTGAGTTTGGTAGGTATAGGTGGTTTCCATTTGGTCTTCGCAGGAGCTAACTACCAGCAATAGCATCAGGGACAATACCAACTGCATGGTCCACTGGAAAGGTTTCTGTATACTTGTTTTCATGGCAAAGCGGGATAAATGAACACTATTTATTACCAGGACGAAGTGTCAGTCAAAAACGCTACAAGCTCCCCCAAAAAATGTGAAATATTTTTATGCATTGGTTACAGGTCCAGGTTTTTACCCATGTTTCTTTCAAAGTCTTCGAGAAAATGAATGTATTTTTTCGCAATATTTTCGGATAAGGATCCCAGGTAGTCTCCGGGATAAAGGGGATTGTATTTGATCCTGCAGATGATCATGTCCAGCCAGCCCTGCCCGTCATCGATAAGGTCTGCATGAAAAGCCTCAACGGTAGCATCCCTGGATCCGGAGAAGGGGGGCTTTCCCTGCGTTCTGAAATAGGAGGCTATGGTTTCCAATGCCGCATCGTGGGTTTTTTCAAAAAGCTTTACCAGATTGCTCCTGGTATTATCGTCCATGCCATGACTTTTTCCCTCCTGGATCAAATCCCTCAAATCATTCAGGTGATTTACAAATTCCGCATAGCAATTCTCGCAGTCCAATTCTACTTTTTTCATGGATAAGCTGTTTTTAAAGATGTTGATATAATTTACCAAATTACCGGTAAAATTGAAACAATAAACTTAATAATTATTTAGAATCTGCAAACCTGTCAGGTTTTGATGATTTTCAACCCACAATAATCTTTGGGGAGATTAAACCTGACTGGTTTTTACACCCTCTTAGTCAGTTAAATATGGAATTGTGTTGCGGATTTCTGAAATTATTTTTTGATGCGGCCGGGGTTTTCATTGACAAAAGATTTCCAGCCACCGCTCCTTCCCCTGGTTTGGAGCCTGCCCTCATGGAAATGGTGGCAAAGGGCTACGGCCAATGCATCGGTGGCATCCAATAGCAAGGGGATTTCTTTGATGTTTAGCAGCGTTTTGAGCATCTCAGCTACCTGCTCCTTAGAAGCGTTGCCATTGCCGGTTACCGATTGTTTTACCTTCTTGGGGGAATATTCCGTGATGGCAATTTCCTTTGCCAGTGCCGCTGCCATGGCCACCCCCTGGGCCCTTCCCAGTTTGAGCATGGACTGTACGTTCTGACCAAAGAATGGGGCTTCCAAGGCTACAGCATCTGGAGCAAACTCCTCCAGAATCTGGCTTATTTTTTCAAAAATCTTTTTCAGCTTCAGTGCGTGATCACTGTATTTTTTCAGGTGGATCACCCCAAACTGCAGCAGGGAATATTTGCTGCCCTTTACCAAAATCAAACCAAATCCCATAACGTTCGTTCCGGGATCTATCCCCAGAATGATTTTTTCTTTTGTTTGAATTTTCGGTTCTTTATCCATTGGTGCAATTTACCACAAATCCTGCAAAGCGCGATATGGTTCTTCTGATTGCTTGGGTATACTTTTTAGTTTTAGGTGCTTACCTGGCCATTTTGTTGCTCCTCGGGCAAGAATGGAAAAATATTCCCACCGGCCAATACCCGGTCGTATCCCCGAGGCTGCCCGTTACTGTATTATTGCCCTTTAGGAATGAGGCGAAGCATATGGTCGATTTATTGCCTCATTTACTCCTTCAGCTTCCTGCGGATGTCCCTCTTATTCTCATTGATGACCACAGTGAAGATGATGGTGGCCGGATAGTCACCAGTTTTATCCTAACCCATCAGCTAAAACACTGGCAATACCTAAAAAGTGAAGGCATGGGAAAAAAAGCCGCTCTGAGTACCGGGATTAGGGCCGCTTCCACCGAAATCCTATTGACTACCGATGCGGATGTACAACTTCCTGAGGGCTGGGTGGATAAAATGACGGACCCTTTCAACCTACCCAACGTACAAATGGTGGCCGGACCGGTGATATCGGGCGGAGGTTCCGGTTTATTTGCCAGGTTCCAGCAGATCGAATGGGCCAGTATCATTTTGTTGACGGGCATTTCCTTTCACCGGAAAAATCCATTGATGTGCAGCGGGGCAAACCTGGCCTTCCGAAGGGAGGCATTTTTTAAAGTAAATGGCTATGAGGGGAATGCGCACCTGCTATCCGGTGACGATGAGTTTTTGATGAAAAAATTCAATCAAACCTTTGGTGCAGCGGCTTTGGTGTACCTTCCTGAACTTTCTGCCTTGGTAGAAACCCTTCCTCTGGAAAATCCCAGGGCCTGGATCCGGCAAAGGAGCAGGTGGGCCAGCAAGTGGAATGCGCATCAGGGGAACGCCCATTGGCTAAGCGCAGGCGGACTGGCCCTGATCTCCTTGTGTCAGGTATTTTCTTTGTTTGTGGCCCTGATTTCCTGGGATTTTTTTTGCCTGGTGCTACTCTTCTGGATAGGGAAATTGGTGGTGGAAAGGGCCGTTTTGGCTCAGGTTTTACATCGGTTCGACAAAAAGGCGAAGCTTGTCGATTACCTCCTTTCCGGTTGGCTGTACCCCCTTCTGGTCCTGGCAGCCCTTCCTTTGGCGATTTCAGGAAAATATTCCTGGAAAGGAAGGAAAAACTAATCTATCCCTTATTTTTGTCATTCCACCTAACCCATGGGCTGAAATGACTGATGATGAATTTGACTTGTTGGATGAATTGTATTTTCTGCAACCCTATGCTTACCTTCAGGACAGTTTAAGTTGGGAGGATGAAAGACTGCTCCTCAATCTGGAAGCATTATATAAGAAAGGCTGGATAAAATGTTATGCAGGGCCCGAGGAAGAGCTTTTTGACGATCCCCCTATACAGAACATAGGCAGGGAGCTCTATTACCTGGCCACAAAGAAAGGCCTTCTTCAACACAATACACGTTAAAATGACCACAGAAACTGTAAAATACCAAAGGAAGGAATTAGAGTTAAAGGCACTTTTGGAAATCACGCAAGCCATTAATGAAAACAAGACGGAAAATGTGTTGCTGAATATTTTTAAATTTACCTGTTTGGTGCACCTGAATATAAAATCCCTGTTGCTGTATGTATTCAATGAGCAGGAACAGTATTTTGACCGAAAGATATCCCATCAGGTAAAGGGAAATTTACCGGACCACATCCAAAAGGAAGATGTGCAGGAAAACAAAACCCAGGGTAAGCTGAGCCTGACCCTTTCCGGTGAGTATTCCTTTTCAGAGGTAAACATTTATGTTCCCGTTTATCACAAGGATAAAATGCTGGCAATCTTGTTCCTGAGTACCAAGGATAAGGAAAAAGGCCTGGACCTGGATTTTACCCAGGCCCTGGCGAATATCCTGGTAGTGGCCCTGGAAAACAAGCGTTTTGCCAGGAAGCAATTGGAACAGGAGCGCCTGAGGAAAGAATTGGAAATTGCCAGCAATGTGCAAAGGATGCTGTTTCCAGCGACGCTCCCTTCTCATGATCAACTAAAGGCAAAGGTTACTTATTTTCCCCACAGCACTGTGGGAGGGGACTACTATGATTTGATTCAGCCTTCCGAAAATGAGGTGTATTTTTGTGTAGCCGATGTGTCTGGAAAGGGGATGCCCGCCTCCTTATTGATGTCTAATTTTCAGGCAGCCCTGCGGACCTTGCTCCGCAGTGGTTCCAATTTGAAATTTATCGTCGAACAGTTAAACTTTACTACTTTTGAAAACACCAAAGGGGAGCGTTTCATTACTTTTTTTCTGGGACACTATAATTACAAAGAGGAAAAACTCAGCTATATCAATGCCGGGCACAATCCTCCTGTGATTTGCCTGAACCAGGACAAAAGCCTGGAATTACTGGAGGCAGGTACCACCATTCTGGGGGCTTTCGAATCCCTTCCCTTTTTGGAACAGGGGGAACGGAAGAACCTTAAAAATTTCATGTTGCACCTCTATACGGATGGACTTACCGAGACTTTTAACCCTCAAGAGGAGGAGTATGGTGCAGACCGCTTTTTGGATTATATCAAAACCCATCCCTGCGAGGACCCGGAGGCCTTTCATGCCGGCTTCTTTCAGGAATTACATGCATTTGGAGCAGGAGTTTCCAAAAGGGACGACATTACCCTGTTGAGTCTTCAGTTTAATTGAGATGAGACCATTCAAGGTACCTGACATAGCACAGCATCTTCTCGGGGGATTCACCTGGCACAAGGAAAGAAACCACCAATCCATATACCTGACTTTTGATGATGGTCCGGTTTCGGGAGTCACCGATTTTGTTTTGAATGAACTGGGCCGCAGGAACATGAAGGCTACGTTTTTTATGGTAGGCAGTAACGTACAAAAATCCGGCAGCCTGGCCCTGGAGGTTTGCAAGGCAGGGCATGGCATAGGAAACCATACCTACCATCACCTCAATGGCGCAAAAACGGCGGAGCACAGCTACCTGGAGGATATCGAAAAGTGCCAGCAGGAGATCATGGGAAAAACAGGTGTCAATACCCGCTTATTCCGGCCGCCTTATGGCCGTTTGACTTGTTCCCAAAAGAGGAGCATTCAATCCCAGCACGAGATCGTATTGTGGGAGCTCATTTCCTGGGATTTCCGGAAGGAAATGTCACCAGGCAGGTCCCTGCAACAGCTGAAGCGGAAGACAACCAATGGTTCTATTGTCCTGTTTCATGACCAAAAGAAAAGTGAGGGTTTTCTGAGAGCCATGTTGCCGGACTATCTGGATTTCCTGGCAGGGGAAGGATATGCTACCCAACCACTGTAAGCTGATGTTGGCCACTATCGCAATGGGTATCCTGGTTTTGGTTGGCATTCAATATTTTATATTGTGGTGGCTGATCAGCAATAACTTTAAAAAACATGAGGGGGGTACGGCTGCATTGCCAGTGGTAAATGTACTTCTGCCTTGCCGCAATGAAGCCCATAACCTGCCGGCCTGTTTACAGTCGCTTGAAAACCTGAATTACCCCGGGGATAGGATCCGTTTTTATGTGGCAGATGACCACAGTGAAGATCAAACCGGGACCATGCTGGCCCAATGGGTATCCGCTGGAAAAAACAGGCAGCTGGTGCAGCTGGACCAAAAGCCCGGGGCGCAGGAAAATGGCAAAGCGGTAGCTCTTGCTGCCATGGTGCTATCGGTAAAGGAAGGCCTCCTGTTATTTACAGATGCAGATTGCGTGGTTCCTTCCGGATGGGCTGAAAAAATGGCGAGGGCTTATCAGGAGGAGTTTGGCATGCTTACCGGCATCACCATGATTTCCGGGAAGACGATTTTCGATCAAATGCAGGCCATGGATTGGTGGCTGACCCTGGGAAAAGTGAAGGCGGTGTCTGATCTGGGGTATTCACTTACGGCCATGGGCAACAACATGCTGATCGGGCGGAATGCCTACCAGATAGCGGGAGGGTTTTCTGCCGTAAAGGAGCAGGTAACGGAGGATCTGGCGCTTTCCAAAATTATGTTTCAAAAAGGGTACAGGCCGGCCCATCTGGTGAATAAGGAAGTTTTGGTCAGGACCCGGCCGGAAAAAAACTTTACTTCCCTGATGGAGCAGCGGAAAAGATGGGCCAGAGGCGCTTTTTTGCTCCCCTGGTACTGGCAATTGCTTTTGGGGCTTCAGGTGGCTTTTTATTTGACACTGCTTGTGGGCCTGGTCCATTCTTTTTGGTTGGCAGCAGGTATTTGGGGAGTTAAAATTTGCTTTCAATCCTTATTCATTAGCACTTTTGCAGGCAAAACGGAAACTAAAATTGGTCTTTTGCCATTATTAGGATTTGAAATTTACAATTGGCTGGTTAGCTGGTCTACCGTATTGTATTATTTCTGGCCATCAGGTATCAAATGGAAAAACCGAACGTACCAATGAAATCGACACGATTAAAATCATCATTAAACACACAGGGCAATGATTATTTTAATCGTCGAAGATTCTCCCGATTTAGTATCGGGACAGGCATCTGACCATTAAAAATCAAATTATAAACAGATGAAATTCATAGAGACTCACGCCCATATATACAGTAAGAAATTTGATCAGGACCGGAATCAGGTTATCCAAAATGCCATTGAAGCAGGTATTGAGAAGATTTTTATGCCCAATATTGACCTGGAATCCATTGAGGGGATGCTGGCCGTAGAAAGGGATTTTCCCGGCGTTTGTTATCCCATGCTCGGGCTGCATCCCTGCGATGTAGGTGAAGACTTTGAAGCGCAGCTTGCGCAGATAGAGAGCTGGTGGAACAAACATGCTTTTTGTGCAGTTGGGGAAACCGGTATTGACCTTTACTGGGACAAGACCTACTTCGAGCAGCAGCAGGAATCGCTGAGAAGACACATCACCTGGGCAAAGGAAAAGCGGCTGCCCCTGATCCTGCATTGCAGGGAATCCATGGATGAAACCATAGCATTGGTCCAATCCATGAATGATGAGCGGCTGACGGGAATTTTCCACTGTTTTTCAGGAAGCCTGGAGCAGGCGAGAAGCATCACGGAGATGGGTTTCTATCTGGGTATTGGAGGCACGCTTACTTATAAGAACAGTGGGGTAGGGGAGGTCATTGCGGAGATGGGGCTGGGTCGGCTGGTTTTAGAAACCGATAGTCCCTACCTGGCTCCGGTTCCCTTCCGGGGAAAGCGCAATTCACCCGAATATATTCCTCATATTGCAGAAAAAATGGCTCATTTCACCGGTAAGTCTCTGGAGGAGGTAGCTGAAGTAACGAGAAGCAACGCCCTGCAGGTGTTCAAACAACATGCTCATGAATTATAAAATTGTCAGGTTAAATACAGCAGCCAAACAGGAAATTGAGCATGCGGTGCTGATCATTTACACAGGGGGTACGTTGGGGATGGCCTATGATGAGCAAGGTGCGCTGGTGCCTTTTAATTTCGGCAAGATTCTGGAAAAAATCCCCAACCTCAATAACCTTAACATAAGCATTACGGTCATTTCCTTTCCTGAGCCGATAGATTCCTCCAATATCAACCTGCAGCACTGGGTGGATATGGCTTATATCATCTATGAAAACTACGACACCTATGATGGTTTTGTGGTGCTGCATGGGACAGACACCATGGCCTACAGTGCTTCCATGCTCAGCTTTATGCTCAGGGGACTGAATAAACCGGTTATTTTTACCGGGGCACAACTCCCCATCAGTGCCATGCGCTCGGACGCCAGAGAGAACCTGATGACCTCTCTGGAAATTGCCATTTCCAAGGTGAATGGCAAACCGGTAGTACCTGAGGTCTGCATTTTTTTCAACCACATGCTGTTGCGGGGAAACCGGGCCAAGAAGGTACAGAGTGTACATTTTGATGCTTTTGAGTCTGAAAATTATCCGGCCCTGGCAGAATCAGGTATTGTCATCGATTACAATTATGCTTCCATACGACCGTATGAAGAGGGAAAAAAGCTCAAATACCTGAATAAATTGGATAACCATGTGATGGTATTGAAGTTATTTCCCGGAATCACCAAAAATGTGGTACAGCATTGTTTGCAAATAAAGGGATTGAAAGGGATGGTACTGGAAACTTACGGTTCTGGTAACAGCCCCAGTGAGGACTGGTTTATTCAAGCCATGGAAGCGGCGGTTGAAAAGGGGATGTTGATCCTGAATGTTTCGCAGTGCAATGGTGGAAGAGTGATTCAGGGCAGGTACCAGACCAGCAAAGACCTCAAAAGGGTGGGGGTTTTGAGCGGAGGGGACATTACTACTGAGGCGGCCGTCACCAAAATGATGTTTATTCTGGCCAATGAGACAGATGAAACCGAAATAAAGCGGAAGATGATGATGCCCCTGGCAGGAGAAATGTCGGTTTTGAGCCAGTGAATCCTTTCCGATCAAGGCTTTGACCATCAATCCCCTAGCTTTCATAGCCAAAAAGAATACTTTTAAACCATGTTTTTTTTCAATAATAAAGCGGGGAATTATTTGCATGGGCTGATTTTTATAATTTTATTTGTCGCTGCAAGAATGTTAAAAAAAACAATTAGAGAGGTGTCCGAGCGGTCGAAGGAGCACGCCTGGAAAGCGTGTATACCCCTAAAGGGTATCGAGGGTTCGAATCCCTTCCTCTCTACAGATTTCAGTAAGAAGCAATGGAAGATTGCTTTTATTAAATGGGATAAAGATAGTAATTACAATAAAAAGTTTGTTTTTATCCACTCAAATAGTGCGATTTCCATTTAAGTAAATTAAATTACATGTTCCATTCCATTAAAATACCTTGAAATCCTGTTTGATCAGCCAGGCTGGGAAGGATTTCTCAGAAATTATAATGGAATCATTTGCAATTTGAGTTGAAAAAATTATAACTTTAAAAACTTAATTCGAATTTAGAAACCGTTCAACCTTTAAAAGTCTATTAAAAACTACATTATGAAAAAGTTAATCGCTTTGTTCATGCTTTTCGGAATTTTATTCTCTCCGATGATCACAAAAGCACAAGAAGAAACAGAAGAAGCAGAAGCTGACACCACTGAAGAGGCTGCTGCCCCAGAACAAACAGCTCCGGAACCAGATCCAACACCAGCCATGACTGATGATGAAATTGTTGCCGAGGAGCAATCTTTTCATCAGGTTATAAAAGACAAATTCATTGAAGGAGATCCTACTTATATGACTCCTGTTTTGTTGTGTTTGATTTTAGGCTTAGCCGTTGCACTGGAAAGAATCATTACCCTGAATCTTTCTACTACCAATACCAAAAAGCTTTTGGCTAAGGTAGAGAGTGCATTGGAAGAAGGAGGAATTGAAGCTGCAAAGGATGTAACCAAAAGCACCAGAGGACCAGTAGCTTCTATCTTTACACAAGGTCTGATGCGGTACTCTGAAGGTATCGACATGGTGGAGAAATCCATTATTGCCTACGGATCAGTAGAAATGGGCCGCCTGGAAAAAGGTTTGGTATGGATTTCCCTGTTTATCTC
Organism: Cyclobacterium sp. SYSU L10401; assembly: GCF_010993705.1. Classification (GTDB taxonomy): domain Bacteria; phylum Bacteroidota; class Bacteroidia; order Cytophagales; family Cyclobacteriaceae; genus Cyclobacterium. The sequence continues at coordinate 96,873 of NZ_WOFO01000008.1, forward strand.
CCTGGCTCCTATGTTGGGTTTCATGGGTACGGTAATTGGTATGATTGGTGCCTTTGACTCGATTGAAGCAGCTGGAGATATTTCTCCTTCATTGGTTGCTGGTGGTATTAAGATTGCCCTTTTGACTACGGTTGCCGGTTTGATCGTTGCCATTATCCTTCAGTTGTTTTACAACTATTGCGTAGCGAAAATCGATTCTATCGTAAACGATATGGAAGATGCGTCTATCAGCTTAGTAGACATTTTGGTAAGGCATAAATTGACCAGGTAATACTGGTCATTTTGTTTTTACTGTTAAAATGATTTATTTCACTTAAGAATTAAGATAAAATGGATACTACTGATATATTTTTATATGCAGGGTACTTGCTGATCATCGTTGGAGCGATATTTGCCATACTTATGCCTTTGATCAAGTCTTTTGGTGACCCCAAGAGTTTATTGAAAACCGTTATAGGTGTGGTGGTGATCGGTGCCTTGTTTGGCATCGCCTATTCCTCAGCAAGCGGTGAAGTTGCAGCCAAATACGCTGCAGACCCTTTTAATATTACAACAGAGGGTGCAAAGATGGTAGGTGGCGTACTGATTACAGTATATGCACTTGCTATACTTGCAATCTTTGGGATTGTAGTTACAGAAATCACTAAAATAGTTAAATAATTATGGGCAAGAGAGGTAGAATGAGTCAGGAGGTAAATGCAGGGTCGATGGCGGACATCGCCTTTTTGCTTCTTATCTTCTTTCTCGTAACCACGACAATCGCTTCGGATAAGGGTATCATGAATATCCTTCCTCCCAAGCAGGATCCGAACCAACCACCTCCTGAGGTGGAGTTGAATGAGCGGAATATTTTCAATATTCTGATTAATGCCAATGATGACCTATTGATTGAAGGAGAGTTTCGTAACAGTTCTGACGGTCTTTCCGAGGAGATCAAGTCTTTCGTTATGAATTTTGGCAACCCCGATGAAGATGCGGTGGAATTGTTTAATAGCCTTCCCCCTTCCCTAAGGGGCTTGGCCAATCAAGATCCGGAATCCTCAGATCATCCCATGTCCGGTGGTGCTGTAATTTCAATCAAAACCAATAGGGGTACTGGTTATGAAAAGTATTTGGAGGTTTTGGATGAAGTAAAAAAAGCCTATTTCGAAATCTACGGTGAGCGGGTTGGGCTATCTGGTGAAGAATACCGGGCACTTACCGGTCAATCTGCTGCTGAAAGGGAGCTGATGGACAGGGGTAAGGAGAATCTTCCCATGGCCATATCTATTGCGGAACCTGATAAAATCGGAAGCTAATTATGTCAAAGTTTAAAAAGAAAACCAAAGCGGAAACCAATATTCCTACCTCTGCCTTGCCGGATATCATTTTCATGTTGTTGTTCTTCTTTATGGTTACAACAGTATTGAGAGAGCAGGAAATATTGGTTGAGCAGAAGATTCCTCAGGCTACCCAACTTCAGAAAATTCAAAAGAAAACCTTGATTTCTTATCTGTATGTGGGGCAACCAAAGAATACTTCTTTGTATGGTACGGAGCCAAGAATTCAGGCAAACGATGTGCTGATCAATACCTCGGATATTGTACTCTGGGTAAATCAGGAAAAAGATAACCTCTCTGAAGCTGAAAGAGACCAGATCTGGATTTCTCTCAAGGCTGATAGGGATGTGAAGATGGGCCCCATTAGTGATATTCAATTTGAATTAAGAGAAGCAGATGCCAGAAAACTGATGTATGCCTCTGTAGGAAGAGTTGAAAATAATTGATCCACATCTAACCTGACATGATCATTTACAGCTGTCCGTATGGGCAGCTTTTTTTTTGCCTTAATGGCTAATGTGATAAAAATTACTTTTTCTGCTGCTTTCTTCCCCTACTTTTGTTGTGTCACTTAACAAAAGAAGAAAATGTTTAATCTATTTCATAAACAAACAAAGCAGTATTCAGATCTCAATGCTGAAGAGTTTCACCAGGGTATGCAGGATAAGGATGCCGTTGTCATCGATGTGAGAACGACAGGTGAATTTAACGGAGGAAAGTTACCCAAAGCCAGGAACCTGGATATGATGTCACCTAACTTCAAACAGCAAATTCAAAACCTGCCCAAAGACAAAGCCTACTACCTGTATTGCAGGAGCGGAAACAGAAGTGGTCATGCCTGTGCGATGATGGCAGATTTAGGGTTTAAAGAAGTTTATAACCTGGCAGGTGGAATCATTTCCTGGCCCTACTGATGGTCTTATGTGACCAAAGTCCTATAAATCAGGGATAAAATGGTTTTATTTTGTGTTAATTATTACCAACGATTAAAGGCCATGAAGTCAGGCATTAGGGAGGCAGTACAAAGGGATGCCCTGCCAGTCCCGTTGATCCTGAGGGCATAAGTAGGCTCTCAGGAATTCAGTCAGGGAAAGGCTATGCATCCTTTGGGTGCACGACAATGTATGACCAAAAAAACAAAAAATTATAAGCAAATGAAATCGACACGATTAAAATCATCATTAAACACACAGGGCAATGATTATTTTAATCGTCAAAGATTCCATCTGACCAATAAAAAAAAATTATAAACAGATGAAAATAGAACAAATTTATACCGGTTGTCTGGCTCAGGGAGCCTATTACATTGAATCCAACGGAGAAGCGGCTATTGTGGATCCCCTAAGGGAGGTACAGCCTTATATCGAAAAAGCAGAACGGAATGGAGCTACCATCAAATACATATTTGAAACCCATTTTCATGCCGATTTCGTATCAGGTCACCAGGATTTATCCGCCAAAACAGGCGCTAAAATAGTATTCGGTCCTACAGAAATGGCCATGGGTTTTGATGCGATTGTTGCCAAGGATAATCAGATTTTCAAATTGGGAGGTGCTTCCATCAAAGTGATCCATACCCCAGGTCATACCATGGAAAGTTCGGTGTTTTTATTGACAGATGAGGAGGGAAAAGATGTCGCCTTATTTACTGGAGACACTTTATTTATCGGGGATGTGGGTAGACCTGACCTGGCTCAGAAAGTAATCAAAGACCTGACACAGGAAAAGCTGGCAGCCCATTTATACGATTCCCTGCGGGAGAAGATCATGCCACTGCCCGATCACCTGATCGTCTATCCCGCCCATGGAGCAGGAAGTGCTTGTGGGAAAAACATGAGTAAAGAGACCAGTGATACCTTGGGAAATCAAAAGAAGACGAACTATGCATTGCAGGAAATGTCGAAGGAAGCATTTATTCAAGAGGTCCTTACTGGCCTCACCCCTCCGCCGGCTTATTTCCCTCAAAATGTGTTGATGAATATTCAGGGATATGACAGCATTGATTCGGTGTTGGACAGGGGCCAACAGGCGTTATCACCTGCTGCTTTTGAAGCGGCGGCCAATGAGACAGGTGCTGTGGTGTTGGATACCCGGGCGCCGGAGCAATTTGCCAAAGGCTTTATTCCCAATGCCATCAATATAGGGATCGATGGAAGTTTTGCCGTTTGGGTCGGTACTTTAATTCCTGATGTAAAGCAAGAAATTCTGGTGGTAGCGGATGAAGGCAGGGAGGAAGAAGTCATCACCCGCCTGGCAAGGGTAGGATATGACCATGCCCTGGGATACCTGAAAGGGGGGGTAGATGCCTGGAAAAAGTCCGGAAAAGATTTGGACCATATTTCAGTTGTTTCAGTTGAGGAATTGGCTGCTCTGACTGATAAAGTGAAAGATATCAAAATTTTGGATGTCAGAAAGGCCAGCGAACACCAAAGCGAACACCTGATAGGTGCAGAAAATTTACCGCTGGATTATATCAACGAAAATATGGCCGAGATCGACAAGGAGAAACCTTATTACGTGCACTGTGCCGGAGGTTATCGGTCCATGATCTTCAATTCGGTATTGAGAGCAAGAGGATATGAGAATCTGGTAGACATTCAGGGTGGATTTGATGCCATAAAAGCATCAGGTAAGTTTCCGGTGAGTGATTACGTTTGTCCTACTACCTTATTATAGGCGCATTTTTGGTTGATGTGTTGGTTAATGGCAGGACCTGGTTTCCTGCCATTTTTATAACCTTCATCCTGAGGTGACAATTATCACAATAATAAGCAAAAAATGAAAGGTTATATCCACTGTTTTCCGGCCTGCTTGCTATTTGGATGGTTACTTTCATTCGGATTTTCTGTACAAGCACAAGAGGGAAGTTATGATTCAGCGATTCATTTTGAGAATGGGAATCTGGCCTCTTTCGTAAAGAGTGGTGAATTTGATTTCCACATGCGTAGCTTTTTCATGCAAACCCTGAATAAAGGAGAATTGGTTGATTATGCTACCTGGGGTTTAGGCGGAGGTATGGGATATTACAGTCCTTCTTTTAAGGGTTTCCATGTGGGTTTTAGTGGGTTCTTTGTCTTTCAGCTTTATGAGCAAAACCTGAGGAAAATTGATCCCACTACGGGATCTAATAACCGGTATGAAATCCTGCTTTATGACATGAACGATTTTGAAAACAGCAAGGATTTGGATCGCCTGGAAGAACTTTACTTAAGTTATTTGAAAGGGGGGTTTAAGGCAACCTACGGAAGGCAAAAAATCAATACACCTTTGCTCAATGAGCAGGATAACAGGATGCGGCCCAATTTATTCAGTGGCTTAACCTTACGATACAGAGCCTCTGATTGGAAATATACCCTTGGCTGGTATGATCATGTGACCATGAGGGGTACCGTTGATTGGTATGGAGTTGGGGAGTCTTTTGGTGTATATCCATTTGGTAGAAATGTTTCCGGAGCAGCGTCTGCTTATAAAGGTAATATTCATTCGAAAGGAATCGGACTGGCCGGTATTTCGAATAACCACGAGAAGCTGGGGCATTTTCAGTATTGGAGTTATCTTGCCGAGAATGTTTTCCAATTGCAGTTTGGACAATGGGATAAACATTTTTCCCGCGGGAAGCTAACCTTTAATGTTGGTTTGCAGGGTTTCTACCAGGGAGCCCTGGGTTTTGGAGGAAATCAGGATCCCGACAAAACCTATATGCTTGCCGGGGAAAAAAGTCAGGGTTTTGGAATGAAGCTTGGATTGACTGATAGCCAACAAAGTATTTCTTTTAATCTGCTTCGCATTGCCGACAATGGGAGGTTTTTATTCCCGCGGGAATGGGGCCGGGAGCAGTTTTTTGCCAGCCTTCCAAGGGAAAGATTTGAAGGAAACGGTGATCTTACTGCTTTAGCAGTTAAGTATAACTGGACACCCAGTGATCGATTGCTCCGTGGAAACCTGGGCATGAGCCTGGTGTCTGCTTCGGATACAGACAATTACCGGTTGAATAAATATGGCGTACCTTCATACTTTCATTTCTCCGGAGGGCTTGATTTACCTTTGGAAGGGTATTTGGAAGGAATGGATTTAAAATTCCTGTTGGTAAACAAAACGGCAAGTTCTCCTAAAAAAATCACAGAATTGAGCCGTATCAACAGGGTGGATTTATGGAACATTAATTTTATCGTTGATTATAGATTTTAAAAAAACAATTAAAAAAGAAAAAAAATGGAACAATTAATAGAATGGATCAAGCAGCCCTGGCCATGGTATATAGCCGGGCCCCTGATAGGATTGACCGTACCTGCATTATTGATCATAGGGAATAAATCCTTTGGTATTTCCTCTTCCCTGAGGCATGCCTGTGCCGCTTGTATCCCAGCCAAGATTCCCTTTTTCCAATACGATTGGAAGAAGGAAACCTGGAATATGCTGTTTGTTTTGGGTATATTTTTGGGTGGAATAATTGCAGCTGTATTTCTTTCCAATCCAGACGCAATAGTGGTGGCAGAAAGCACCCAGGAGGATCTGGCCCAATTGGGAATTACGGATTTCAGAAACCTGCTTCCGGCAGATATCTTTAGCTGGAGCAACCTATTTACGTTAAAGGGCTTATTCTTTTTCGTTATTGGCGGTTTTCTGGTGGGATTTGGAACCCGGTATGCCGGCGGTTGTACTTCGGGGCATGCGATCATGGGGATCAGTAACCTTCAATGGCCTTCATTGCTGGCCACAACATTCTTTATGTTGGGAGGTTTTGCCATGACTCACCTGATTCTTCCCTACATCATGCAGTGGGTTGGTTTTTAATCAAGGACCAGGGATCAGGGATAGAAAGTTAAGGAATGAAGGCCTCAAAGGTAATTTAACAGTGGGACAGGTTTCCAAACGGTCCTGGTGGCCATTAATAAAATGCTGCCATCCGAATTTGGGCCGGGCCATAAGGAAGCATACTTCATATAATTCATTAAACAAAAGATTTCAATTCAATATAAAATGAAAGTAAAGGAAAAAATCGAAACCAATCCGCAGGAATGCGAAGCACCCAATATGAGGAAATCCGGTGAGTCCGGATGGAATCTCCTGAGGTACCTGATCGTAGGTGTTTTGTTTGGGATAATATTTGTCAAAGCTGAGGTCATTTCCTGGTTTCGGATTCAGGAAATGTTCAGGCTACAGTCGTTCTTTATGTATGGTGTAATTGGTTCCGCCATCCTGGTAGGGATCATCTCCATACAAATCATCAAAAGGTTTGGCATCAAAACATTAAGCGGAGAGCCCATCAAGATTGCAGATAAGGAATTCAGGAAAGGACAGGTGATAGGAGGCTTTATCTTTGGCCTGGGTTGGGCACTGACAGGTGCATGCCCCGGACCATTATTTGCGCAAATCGGGTCGGGTTTCTCAGTAGTACTCGTGACCTTACTTAGTGCCATAGCCGGAACCTGGGTATATGGTAGGTTTGCCGATAAATTACCAAACTAAAGGGACTAAGGCCGGACAAGCTGTAAAAGCGGTCCGGCTTTTTTATATTTCCTCCCCGTCATTTTCCACCAATTCCCGAAGGTCTACAGGGACCACCCTTGAAATACCTGCTTCTATCATGGTAATACCATAGATGATGTCTGTGCTGGCCATGGTTCTTTTATTGTGGGTGACGATAATGAATTGGGATTCATTGGAAAATTTCTGAATGATCTGATTGAATTTATCAATATTGGCATCATCCAATGGCGCATCCACTTCATCAAAAATACAAAAAGGAGCAGGTTTCAACAGGTAGATGGAGAATAGCAGCGAGGTGGCCGTCAGGGTCTTTTCTCCTCCGGAAAGCTGATTGATAGACAAGGGCCTTTTTCCCTTGGGTTTGGCAATGATTTCAATGCTGCTTTCCAGGGGTTGGTCGGGGTCGGCCAGTTTCAGGTCACAATCATCTTCTTCCGTAAAAAGGGAGCGGAAGACCTTGACAAAATTGGCTTTAATTTTTTCAAAGGCATCCAGGAAAGTCTCCCTGGCCACCTGGTCGATTTCATTGATGGTAGTGACTAGCGATGCCTTGGCTTCCTGCAGATCATCTCTTTGTTCGGTGATAAAGGTGTGCCTTTCTTTGATTTCATCATAAGCTTCCATGGCCATGGGATTTACCGGGCCCATTTTTTCAAGTTTTTGCCTGGCTTTGCCGACCTCCTCTTTGATAAATGCCTCCTCTTTACCTTCAAATTGGGCATCCAGTTCCGGCTCCTCTTTCATCATTTGGTCCAGGTCAATTTCAAACTCCACACTTAACCTCTCCTTTAGGCCATTGAGCTTGAGGTTGATCTCATTGGCCGCCTGTTGTAATTCCATTACCAGGTTATCCACTTGTTCTTTGCGTTTCTGGATTTCCCGTATGGCCTTTTCTGCCTCGTCTATTTCACCCCGGACGGCATAATAATCTTTTTCAGCTTCATTGACGCCCTTCTCTATGTCTTCTTTTTCACCATAAAGTTCAATGAGCTCATCATCTTTGACCTCATTGTTGTCAATCAGGGATTTGATCTCCTGGTCTGTGCGACTCATTTCCAGTTGGGCCGTTTCAATCCGTTCCTTGCTGTTTTCGAAGGTGCTTTGTTTGAAACCTATTTCCTGCTCTATGCTTTGCAGCTTGTTCAGGTGTTGGTGGTATTGAATATTTTCTTCGTTGTATTGTGAAGAGCGAAGGGAAAGATCTTCTGCCGCCTCCTGTAAGGTCAGGTTAATTTCATTGATTTCCTCCTCCAGATTGGCAAAATCTTCCTTTTCACTGGCCAGCTGTGGTACCAGTGCCTCCAACTCTTCGGTTAGCTGGAACAGTCTTTCCTGTATGTCTTCCTTTTTATTGGCATTGGAGGAAAGCATTTCCGCCAATTGCTCTTTTTTAGTTTTCAGTGAAATGTATTCCTGATTCAGCTCATTGACTATTTTTTGTTTTTCCTCCAGTGGCTGCTTGAAATTAATCGCTTTTAATTTGGAAACCTCTGCGTTCTTTTTATCAAGATTGGTTCGGACTTCACTGATCTTTTTCTGCAGGGACTTGATGTCTTTGTCGAGTTTTTCCAGGTTCTTAGCCCTGCCTATCCTTTTTCCTTCAAACAAGCCGACAGAGCCTCCTGAGATGGTGAATTGGCGGTCAATAAATTTACCGCTTTCTGTAATAAAAATGGCTTCCTGAGACTTAGGGACCTGGTGTATGTCACCATTGAAAATGTATACATCGTCCAACAGGTAGGCTATAAGGGGCGCATATTTGGAATCGTATTCAATAATTTCGGTAGCTGCCACGGCATCAGAAAACAGTTTGTTCTGAGAGGGCCGGAATTTTTCAAACCTGTCTAAAACGAAAAAATGTGCCTTACCTTTTCCTGCATCACTCAATAATTTCACTGCTTCAATGGCTTCCTTATCCGTTTCAACCACATAATAGTTCATGTAGTTTTCCAGAAAATTTTCTATGGTGACCCTGTATTTTTCATCTGTGGTCAGTATATCGGAAAGCAGCGGTTTGTTTTTTCCCCAACTGCTGTTTTTCTTTAAAAATTTAATGGCCTCCGGAAAGCCTTCCAGGTTATCCACCAGAGATTTGGTAAGCTGATATTCGTTACTTTTGGCATCCAGCTTCCGGTTGATCTGGGTCAATTCCTCACGGATAAGATCCAGGGTACGGCTCGCATCCTCCTGTTTCAGTTGATGGCTTTCTTCTTCCGACTTAATCTGCTGTAATTCCTTGTTTTCTCCCTCTAATTGATGTTGTATGGATTTTAAACTTTCAGTAAATCCGGCCAGATTTTCCACCTGGCTGCTGTCATCTGTTGCCGTTTTTTCCAGCTCTTGCCTGAGGCTATTCAATTGAATCTGTTTTATCTCCTGGCTTTTTGTGAGCTGATACATCTCGTCCCTTTTTCGGGAAAAGGTGCTTTGGAGGACTTTTTGTTGCTCTTGCTGGGTATTGTGCTGTATCTTTTTTTCCTCGTAGATCGCTTTTAGCTCCTGGACAAGTTGCTCTTTTTCTGCAATCAGTTTTTCAGCAACTTGTTTTTCCTGTTCCAAAGACTTTATACTGAACCCTGCTCTTTCATTGCTTTTTTTATCCTGTTCGATCTGGGTCCTGAGTTGTTCGGATTTATCCTGAAGAAAGCGCAACCGCTCGTTTTTAATTTTTTTGTCACTTTCAAACTGACGGATTTTCAGGACATGTTCATTAAGTGCCTTTTGTCGGGAACCCAGGAGCTTCTCCTTATTCACCATTCCTGACTTCAGTGCTTCCAGAGCAGCTTCCTTTGCAGCAATGCCTGAATTAAGTTGTATTTTTTGATCACTTTCTGCTTCCAGCTTCTGGTTGATGCTGATCAGGGCATCACTTTGGTCTTTTACGCTTTTTTTGGCCAGCGCGATGCTTAATGACTTGTATTCTTGTTTAAGTTCGAAATAGCGTACTGCTTGCCTGGCCTGCTTTTCCAGGGATTTCAGGTTTTTTTCTATTTCAAACAAGAGGTCCTCAACCCGGTCCAGATCGGCATCGGTATCCTCAAGTTTCCTTAAGGTCTCTTTTTTTCTGGTTTTAAATTTGGAGATTCCGGCCGCCTCTTCGAACAGGTCTCTTCTCGAATTGTTTTTATCGTTGAGCAACTCATCGATCATTTTCAATTCAATGATTGCATAGCTGTTTGAATTGATGCCGGTATCTAAAAATAAGTTGGTGATGTCTTTAAGCCGACAGGTTACCCCATTCAGCAGGTATTCGCTTTCTCCGGAACGGTAGTACCTCCTGGTGATGGTCACATGGGTGTATTCGGTCGGCAGCAGGTTTTTGGTGTTTTCAAAAGTCAGGGAGACCTCTGCCATGTTGAGTGGTTTACGGTTTTTAGTCCCATTAAAAATGACATTCTCCATCTTGTCCGAGCGCAGCATCCTGGTTTTTTGCTCGCCCAGTACCCATCGGATAGCATCTACCACATTGGATTTCCCACAGCCATTGGGCCCTACAATACCAGTGATACCTTTATCAAAATGGATCAATACTTTATCACCGAAACTTTTAAAGCCTCTTATCTCAAGTTTGGAAAGCTGCATGCAGGTTCATTTAGTGCCAAACAAATTTAACCCAATCCGGTCAATTTGCAAGAAAGGAGGAAGGCAGATATCAAATAAAAATTAGCCTGAAACCATGGCCCTGGAGATGGTATAGCTGTTGGGTCTCTCTCAGTTGATGGTGTCTTTGTTTTTGGTAATGACGATATTTTTATCAAAGAGATTATAAATCTCCGTAAATACCTGTGGATAGACTGGTTTTTCAAGATAACCGATTACCTGGGGGTATTTGTTGGATTTCGCTTTATCTGCAGGATCAGTAGATGAGGTTACCATTACTACCTGGATCTTATTTTTATAGGTTTTTTCTTGTAGCAATTCCAAAAAAGACCATCCATCCATGACCGGCATATTGATATCCAGAAATACCAAAATGGTATCAAAATCATCTTTCCTGTTTTCCAAAATCTGAAAGGCCAGTTTACCATTTTCAGAGGTATGTATCGGACCATCAATGGGAGATGTTTTGACTATTTTTTTAATATAATGAAGGGTCAAAATATCATCATCTACTATTATGGTTTCAAGTTTCTGTTTCATGCTGCAAATTTATTTAACCCGGAAATCCCAGCTTTTAAAATTAAATCTTCTGTCTTTCGAATTTATGACTTAATACAAGATAAACAAAACCGAATTTAAAAAAATAAGGTTGAAATTCAAAAAAATAACCTGAATGCAGATATATATAATTCTTGAAATAATAAGTATAATTTAATACGGTTTTGAAGAAATGAAATGAACCCCCTTATTCCAAATGTTTCCAATAAAATGTGGTTTATAGGTGGAGAATATTCACTGGTGATTTTTTTAAACTAACAGGGTAAATTCAATAATATTTTTGGGGTCAGAATAATCTTTTCAATAAAATGCATTTAAAAAGGGCATTAGTGGGCTTCATATTCGTCTCTTTTAATCAGTCAAATTAAATCTTAGAAAAAGTATAAAAGTAATTAGCCCTATTTTGTTTATTGTTTTCCTATTGCCACTTTATTAGTTTATAACAGCAATGAAAAAGTAATATTCAAAAATATATACGGTAAAAATTATTTAAATTACTTGAAAATGCTTTGTAAAAATATTTCTTGGACCTGATTTTTTAATCGGTTATATTTAAAATATAATTAGAGAATATTGGATTATTTAAACTATATACTTTATTCACTTAAAAGCAGTTTTTAACTAAAAAAAGAAAAAATCATGTGGACCTCAGAAAAAAAATCTAACCCTGCTATGGATGGACCAAGTTCAACCTCCTTTTTTGCTCCAGGGTTCAGGATGATTGGAGACATCGATTCCAGCAACGATATCCGCGTCGAAGGAATCATTCAGGGAAACCTAACTACTACAAAAAGGGTGATCGTAGGAACGACGGGTCAGATCATTGGAAATGTCAAGGCCAGTCACATTTCAATATTAGGTGAAGTGGTAGGTGAGGTGATGGCCACAGATATTACCATCATCGGCGAAACAGGAGTCGTTCATGGTACCGTCATTACCAATAAGATTAAAGTTGAAACAGGTGCGGAAGTGGAGGCTTGTATCAAGAAATACAGTGATAAAAAAGAATCGAATAAGGGTGAAAAAGAGGAAAGTAAAAGTAAAGTCGGTAAAATAACAGAAAACAGCTTACAGCCCCAACTGATCAAAGAAGCCCTTGATAATTAATGGTGAACGGTAAAAGTGCTAAGGGATCAACTTTCCCTTAGCACCTTATTTTTCTGAAAATTTTGTTCTCTCAAAACCAATTCAGAGGCCAGTTCCGCAATTTTTTCCAGGCTTCGGGCTTCTGGTTGGGTACCATTTAGTATCGCTTGAGTAGTTCCATTTTCATCCAGGAAATAGACCGGGTTTTTCAAGTCAATTTTTTCCGGTAAATCCTTTTCCAGACACTCTCTGGGCTCATTTTCCGTTTGGTAAAATATAGGGAAAACCAAGTCATCCTTGATATAGGAGTTGAGCCAGTTTACAGATGTCAGGTGCTCTTCGAATGACCTCCTGTTAAACCCAATCAAGTGAAAATTCATGTCTTTCAACGTTTTCAGTGTCTGTAGAAACTTTTTTTTGTCTGCAGCACCCGCTGGAATCATTTCTGAGGGATTGATGTATACAATCGTCCTTTTATTCCTTATCATAGACTTTAAATATACATTTCCGTAATGCGTTTTCACCAGTAGATTTGGGAAATCTATCCGCATCTCAATCAGTGGAGGTATTACTTCTTTCGTTTTCATCTCAGTATAGGGTTAATGTATTCAATTATGATAGCTGGTTTTTGTATTATGAATATAAAAAAAATAAATTGAAATATTATAGGATATTTTCACTTTCCTATTGAAAACTGATTTAAATCATATAATTATCTAATTGGTTTGACGATCCTTTGGCTGATTCAGGGTCGCTGTATTTCTCGACTCTGAATCTCGGTAACGCACATCTGCATTTAATTTGAATTCATCTCCACAAATGATTGGCATTAATTACCCTTGTAACGATTAATTTTTGTAAATTCATTTTTTAATCAAGCGCACCATGGATTCAGGAACGATATTCTATATCATTGCCATCATCATTTATTTTCTTTACACCACTTTTGCAAAAAAGAAAACACCGGATATGGAGAATGATCCGGAAGTAACGGAAAAGCCTCCACAGAAAGGCCCATCATTTGAAGAGTTGCTCAGGGAGATCCGGAATGATCAGTCTGAGAGAGAAAGGGACCTGGAGTATGATGATGAAGTGATTGTGGAGGAAAAGCCGGTGGTTTCAAAAAAGCCTGCTCCACCTGAGCCTGTGGTACTACCTGAGGAAGAGGGTGCTTACAAGGATCCTTACCGGGATATCAGACAACCTATGGTAAAATTGGATGATCAGGTAGACCTGGAAGATGACCAAAAGATTCTCGGGGAAGTGGTGGATGTAGCAGAGGAGTATTCAGGAAGAAGCAAATATGCCAGGATTTTGAAAAACACCGAATCTGCCAGAGATGCGGTGATTTTGACCGAAATTTTCAATAGAAGGCATTTCTAAAATCCTGTTAACGACCAATTTTTGTAATGAATAACTCCTATAACCTGTGATCATTCGCTGGATAAAATCCCTGGGTCCCGGATTGATTACTGCTGCGCTGGTATTTGGTCCGGGAAGTCTGACCATAACCTCTAAATTGGGCGCTGTCTATGGCTACCAATTGCTGTGGGTGATTCTCGCTGCAGTGGTACTCATGCTGACCTTTACTGGGATGGGCGCCAGAATAGGGATGGCATCTGATGCATCCCTGATTAGCTTGTTTAGAAAAAAGTGGGGAAATGCTGCGGCATGGATTGCCGGGTTTGGGCTTTTCTTTGTGACAGCTTCCTTCCAGGCAGGGAATACGGTAGGAGCCGGGCTTGCCCTTTCTGAGTCACTTGGAGGTGCCAATGCCTGGTGGATCACTGGTATCTCCCTGTTGGCGATTTCCTTGTTGTTTTTCAAAAGTTTTTACAAGGTATTGGAAAAGGTCATGATTTTGATGGTAGCTGTGATGTTGGTTTCCTTTCTTCTCACACTTATATTGGCCCCTCCTGATTGGAGACAGGTGTTTTCAGGCCTGGCTCCATCTATTCCGAAAGGTTCCTTTGTTTTGGTCATCGCCCTGGTAGCATCCAGTTTTTCTATTGCAGGAGCATTCTACCAGTCCTATCTGGTTCAGGAGAAGGGCTGGCATACCTCTCAGAAGCGGGAAGCACTTACCGAAAGTTTTACCGGGATACTGGTCCTGGGTATCATTTCTTCCATGATCATGTTAAGCGCAGCAACTATTTTGTATCCGAAAGGTGTGGGCGTAAGTTCTGCAGGAGATATGGGCCTGGCTTTGGCACCGGTTTACGGTCAGTTTTCTTTTCTGGTCTTTATGGTAGGTTTATTTGGTGCTTCCTTTTCCTCCTTACTGGGTAATGCCAGCATAGGAGGCACCCTCCTGGCCGATGCCCTTTCTTTGGGTAGGGACTTGAATAGCTTTTCCGTTAAATTACTGATTTCCCTGGTCATTGTTATTGGAGCAGCTGTGGCGCTTATATTTGGCCGTTTGCCACTGGAACTGATTGTTTTTGCCCAGGGAATCACCATTTTTGCCGTTCCATTTATAGGCCTGGGCCTGTTTCTGATTGGAAATGATAAGGAAATAATGGGGAAATTGAGGAATAAAAAGCCCTCCAATGTCCTTGGCCTTATCGGTTTACTGGTATTGCTTACCCTGGCTGTCAGCAATGCAGTAAATTTGTTTTTCAGCTGAGAATAGTAAAAATTGCATTTGTAATAAAATTGAAATATCATGAATCCATGAAATTGAGCCTGCCTACCGGCAGGAATCTGACCGATGAAAAAAAATAGGACATGAAATCTGTAGCAGAACTTGAAGAAAAACTCAGCAGGCCATCCTTGGCTCTTATGGATGACTTAAGGCGAATGGAGGGGGATATCATCATTTTAGGGGTGGCAGGAAAGATGGGACCCAGCCTGGCAAAACTGATCTTAAGGGCTGTGAAAGCTGCTAATTTGAATAAAAAGGTGATTGGAGTATCCCGTTTTTCTGACGCTACCACAAAAGCCGATTTACAGGATCATGGACTGCAGTGTATCAGTGCCGACCTGCTGGATGACGAATCCTTACAAGCCCTCCCGGATGTGAAAAATGTAATTTTTATGGCCGGAAAAAAATTTGGAACTTCCGGAGACGCACACACTACCTGGGCCATGAATGCCTATCTTCCCGGACGCGTGGCAGAAAAATTTAAAAACTCCCGCATGGTAATTTTCTCCAGTGGAAACATCTATCCGTTTGTTCATTATGCTTCTGGTGGAGCCACCGAAGATACCCCTCCGGAGCCTCTGGGAGAGTATGCTCAATCCTGTCTGGGCAGGGAAAGGGTATTCGAGTATTTCAGTCACCGCTATGGTGTACCCATGCTCATTTATCGGTTAAATTACGCCATTGATCTGCGGTACGGAAATTTACTGGAAATTGGGAAAATGGTCTATGAAGGGCATGCCATTGACCTGAGCAGCGGACACATGAATGTGATATGGCAGGGAGATGCCAACGAGGTTGCTGTACGTTCCCTTTTGCATGCCACCTGTCCTCCAAAATTGTTGAACGTTACCGGTCCTGAAACCATCAGTATTCAGCAAGTGGCCCAAAGTTTTGGGCGTATTTTTGATAAAAATCCGGTTTTTAAAAATGAGCCGGAGCCTTATGTTTTACTTAACAATGCCTCCCGCTGTCACCGCATGTTTGGATACCCAGGGACCTCCCTGCTTGAAATGATAGAAATGACAGCCGAATGGATACAGCAGAAGGGAGAGACTTTAGATAAACCCACTCATTTTCAGGAAAGGAAAGGAAAATTTTAATTTATGAACCCTCTAGATCCCATAAAAAACAAGTATCTGCAAGAAGGCTTGGTGATTCCGGCCCATCCCCTGGCCCTTAAAGCCAACAGGAAATTAGATGAAACCCACCAAAGGGCGCTCAGCAGGTATTACCTGGCCTCAGGCGCAGGGGGTATGGCGGTAGGCGTTCACAGCACGCAGTTTGAAATCAGGGACAAGCAATATGGACTACTGGCTCCGGTGCTTAAAATGGCCATGGAGGAAGTTCAGGCAGCAAAGCCGGAAAAGCCTTTTTTAATGGTCTCCGGGATAGTTGGCGATACCGATCAGGCACTGGAAGAAGCTTACCTGGCCAAAAGTTTGGGATATGATTTGGGCCTGTTGAGTGCGGGTGGACTGGGTGACTGGTCAGAAACGCAACTGATAAGGAGAGCAGAAAAAGTAGCGGAGCTGATACCGCTCTTTGGGTTTTACCTGCAACCCTCTGCAGGAGGGAGGTTGCTCAGTCATGAATTCTGGAAGGATTTTGCAGCTATTCCGAATGTGCATGCGATAAAGATGGCACCATTTAACCGTTACCAGACCCTGGACGTGGTTCGGGCCGTATGTGCATCGGAAAGGAAGCATGAAATAGCCTTGTATACCGGAAATGATGACAATATTGTAGCTGATTTACTCAGCTCATTTTCTTTTATGGTCGATGGACAGTTGGTTACCAAAAGAATCGTTGGGGGATTGCTCGGGCATTGGGCAGTTTGGACCAGCAAGGCAGTAGCACTATTGAACAGGGTGAAGGACTGCCTGGATAGGGATGAAGGTGACATGGCCGATCTGCTGGCGCTGGGTGTACAGATTACCGATACCAATGCCGCTATATTTGATCCTTCCCACCAGTTTAAAGGGTGTATTCCCGGTATTCATGAGGTTTTGAGGCGCCAGGGTTTGCTTCAGGGAAGGTGGTGCCTAAACCCGCAGGAAGTCCTTTCACCGGGACAAATGGAAGAAATAGACCGGGTCTATTCGGATTACCCGGAATTAAATGACGATGATTTTGTGAAAAAGCACCTTTCTGCTTTTTTAAAACCCCGTCAGGGGGAAAGGTAATACTCAAAAAAGGAATAGATGATTTCGTTGGATTCCGGGTTGGGTGCGTGGGTTTCCCGATTACTCATGCCGACCCGGTTTTTTACGCCGAAGAGTTCGTTAGCGCGCAGGCTGTAGTTTAATGGAACCCAGCGATCCTGTGGATCTTCGGCTCCTCCCGATACCAAAAATGGACGGGGTGCCATCAACACGTGAAGTTCATGTAAGTCCATCTTTTTCTCCAGTAATTCAGGGTAAAGCCCCATTGCGGGATTTTTCTCGGTAGGTAAGCCCCTTTCCCTCCAGGGAGGCGGATGATAGCCCAAATACCAGGGTTCCCAATAGTTGATATTGGGTTTGTCTTTTTCAAAGACTATGCCCGGGTCTGACCAGGCAGCCGCAGCATATTTTTCAAACAAACAGGAGGCGAACATCGCCCATTTGCCACCATAGGAATGGCCTGTGATGCCTATCTTGTCCGCATTGACTTCAGGTAGTCCTGCGAGCAACTGCCAGGCGTTGGCTGCAGCGTAGGCCAGCATGGACAGGGGCTGTACCGTGGCACTGTCTATGTGAGGGTAATACAGGGAATAGGTTTCATTTTCAGTAGTTTGTGTGGTACCCAATGAGAGGGTGACAAAGCCCCGTTTGGCCAATTGCAAGGCAAAATCCCTGTCAGGCAATCCTTTTCCTATGGCTGTTTCAGGCTCATAATATACCGTTACCACAGCAGGCTTGTTTTTGGCGCCATAGGGAACCAGTAAATACCCCTCTGTCATTTGTCCGGGAACCCATTCAAACCTGATCTTTTTTTGTACAAAACCTTCCTCCTCGACCGTATGCAGTACTTCGAAAGTAGGAGCGGTGATCAATTCCGGCCATTCCCCCATGAGCATGTGCCACTTTTTGAGTATTTCTTTTCTTCTCTCCCGCCAGTCGGCCAAGTCACTGACCACCGTTCCATCCTCAAAAACAAATGGGTCACTGAAATCTCCTTCCACGTCTTCGTATTCATAGGGCAATGAAAAGTAGGGAGCCAATTCATCCCATTGGATCATTTTTTTCAGGTAGGCAGGAAAGGTTTGTCCCTCACTGGTACCGCTGCCTTCCATACCCTGACCATAGATAATGCTGTCGCCAAAAAAGACCAGTTTTTTCTTTTGGCTGATTTTATTGCTTGTTACCAGGAATTCAAAAACCTTTTCAGCAATGATCTGATTGCCTTTGCTGGTGGGATGCACCCCATCGGGTTTTCCCGAATTCGCCACATTCATTATCAATGAACCTTTTCCAGGATTTGGTGATTTTCTTTTGATAAATTCCTGGTGTAGATCAATCACCTTTAGCCCATTTTCCCTGGCCAGTTCAGCGATGATTTCGTTTGCTTTTCTTATTTTGACCAAAGGAGGTGAGTCGAAAAAATCCAGCTCATACCTGTTGGATATGGCATTGGTATCTACAGGAGTAAGGTTAAGCAATACGGTTTCTATACCTGCTTGCTCCAGTTTGTTAATGATTTTTTGATAGGCTTTGCGATAGGTGCCATAGTCCAGAAATTTATGCAGGTTGATCATGTCGTGTATGCCCACCATGATAAAAACCATATCCGGGTTTTCGCTGATGACATCCCGGTCTATCCTCGCCAATAGGTCCAGAGAATTGTTGTTGCCTGCCCCCTTGTTGATGATACTCCATGTAGGTGCAGGGGCTTTTGCTTCCAGTAAAGTGGAATCCTTCAAAAAAACCGTACGGGCCAGTGTTAAGCTAAAACTGGCCAAAAGAAAGCCGAAAAGGAAAAGATATTTGAAATGCATTTTTAATGATCTGAAACATATTTTTTTAAATTTAAGAATTTCAATTTTAATTCGCCATATAAAAATTATTATTTCGCTTCACATCCTAAATATTTGTCAGCCAATATTTTATAATTTAAAATTAATCAGGGTTTTTTACCATTAATTTCTTCCAATGACTGATTTCAGAAATGGGAGGATAAATGTATATTGCCTTACATTTTCAATCCATTTTGCCCACTCTATGTTAAGACTCTGTTTTATTCCGTTGATGCTCTGCGTTTTGTTTTCCTGTACTATCCCTGATTCCAGGCGAATCCATGTGGTGGGTCAGTCCAATAACGATTTATTGAAATGGCTGGATAGCGAAGGTTTTCAACTGGAATTTCATGAGGATCCAATGGAAGCCGTTGACCGGATGTCCAGGGGGGCTACTTTTTTGATATTGGCAGGAAATTATCCCAGGGAGCGGGTAGCTATTCCGGAGGGTTTGATTGCCTCATTAAAGGAAAAAGAAATACGGTATTATTTGGAGTATCCGGAAGATTTTGTTGGCTTGGAAAGTACGGGAGAAATATTGCAGACCAGGCTGGAAAGGGGCGTGGTGGTGACAGGTGATTTTGGAGATCAACTTCCACCAATGCGGATTCTGGGAATTAACGATTGTCATGTTATCCCTGCAGAGGTAGAGGATCCCATGTTGGTGCTGGCCAAAGTCGCAGGATTAGACCATGCGGCCTATGGGCTGGAGGGAGTACCCGCTTATCCGCTCCTGTATCAGAAGGATTCCGGATTCGTTGCATTGACCCGCCTGTCGGAATTTGCAAAAGGGCGCTTTGGACCTCAGAACCATTGGAAAGTCCTTTGGGGCCACCTGATAAGCCAGCTTACAGGAGAGCATTCACTCACCTATGAGGCCTGGCCCAGGTACCTCGAACCAACATTTGATGAAACCAGTGCCATCGGGGATGAAGACAAGGTCAATAGCGTAAAAAGGGGAGTGGACTGGTTTTTTAAGGGTAATTTTTTCATTCATAAGGATTGGAAGGAAAGGTGGCTGCAGTACCAGGGGGATGGTACCAACCCTGTTGGACCACCGGTACCAGGCTATTTGCCCACGGGAGATGGCACAGAAGGCCTTTTGGAAGGGCATTCCTCCAATATCTACCATGATGGTAGCCAACAATACCGCTACTGGATCAGGGCAGATGTTCAGGGTGAAGGGGCCTATGCCCTGGCGGCTGCAGGCAGACTTTTGGATGAAAAGGAATATGATAAAAGAGCAGAAAACCTGATGGAATTTTTATTCCGGGAAAATTTAAGGGGAGGTCCCAGGAGCCACCCGGATTCCGCAGCTTTTGGACTAATAGGCTGGTCACATACCCACCCCCATGTCTATTACGGAGATGACAATGCCAGGGCCATATTGGGCGTGTTGGGAGCCATGGCTCACCTCGAAAAGCAGGATTGGAATTTGGAAATGCTGGAAGCCATATTGGGAAATTTCAGGACTACTGGTAGCAATGGATTCAGGATTAACCGCATAGAAAACCAGGACCTTCAAAGACAGGGATGGAAGCATTACTGGAACAGGGATATCGTCAATCCAGCCCCACATTTTGAATCCTGGATGTGGGCGGTATACCTTTGGCTTTACGACAAAACCGGCTATGAGCCCCTATTGGAAAAGACCAAAACAGCCATCAGGATTACCATGGAGGGCTATCCGGATGAATGGTTGTGGACCAATGGGATTCAGCAGGAGCGGGCACGGATGATTTTACCCCTGGCCTGGCTGGTCAGGGTAGAAGATACGCCCGAACACCGGGAATGGCTGGACACTGTGGTAAGCAAACTTTTGGAGAATCAGCAAGCCAACGGCGCAATCAGGGAAGAACTGGGGGGCAGCGATAAGGGCAGGTATGGCAGGACTCGGTCCAATGAGGAATATGGCCTTCATGAGGCACCCCTGATTTTTGAAAATGGGGATCCTATTGCAGACATGCTGTATACCAGTAATTTTGCCTTCTTCAGCCTCAACGAAGCGGCCCATGCCACAGGAAACCCGCAATACCAGGAAGCCCTGACTAAACTATCCGATTTTTTAACCAGAATTCAGGTCAAAAGTAACCGTTTTCATGATCTAGACGGGGCCTGGTTCCGGGCATTTGATTACGATAAATGGGAATTCTGGGCATCAAATGCCGATGTGGGCTGGGGGGCCTGGGGTACCCTCACCGGCTGGACCCAAAGCTGGATTGTAGCCACACAGGTTTTGGTCTTGCAACAGCAAAGTTATTGGGAATTAACAAGCGGTTCAGGTATTGCAACCCATATGGAAGATCGGCTGGATCTAATGCTGGAGGATTACCGGTAAATGATCCAGCCCATTGAGGGACTTTAACCCGGGTTATTTATTAGGTTTAGTTAGGAACGCCGAAATTGCAAGAAAATCAGGCAGTTTGGAAACCAGCACCGCTATGGTGAAGTTGAAAACTGCAGCGAAGTGACTGATTTTGAAATAATTTCAATCTGCAATAGGATTCCTAATGCATATTAGGGTTTAATTTGCCAATTTAGATGGGTATTATTTCATGCCTTCCCGGAATAGGAAAGGATCAGCCGGCCAAAAGTTCAGAACCTTTTGATTTTGATGTTTCTGAAATATACTTTGTCACCATGGTCAGTGATAAGGATGTGCCCCTCTTCTAACTCCCCGTAACGAACATCATCTTTGAATTTGTTCCCCTGCTTTTTTTTCAAAAAATCCTTGCTTCCCCGGGTATAGGTTACCACCTTTTTTCCATTCAACCAATGGGTGACCTTATTTCCCCTGGCCACAATTTTTCCTGTATTCCACGTGCCATGTGGTTTAAGTGTTTTATTTTTTGGGGGATAAAACAGATAGGCAGCGGCTGTTGAGCTCAATCCATTTGGATCTTCCTTTATTCCCGGGTAATTGTAGTCATCAATGATCTGGTACTCGGGGCCGTTGACCATCATGTTGCCGGTTTTTTCGTGGTATAGGGTGTCCACAAAATATTTGATACCGCTATTGGCACCTTCGGTCAGGTTGAATTCAAATAGCAATTCAAAATCGCCGTATTTTTCTTTGGTGATGATATCCCCACCACCCTTGCTCTCCAGAAATAGCAGTCCATCGGCCACTTTCCATCCCTTGTCCGGAAAGGCATCATGCTGTTTGCCACGCCATTTATCTACTGAACTACCATCAAACAGCACTTCATATGTCTCTGATTGGGCCCATATAGTTGAAATGGGCAGGGAAATACAGGTAAGCAGTAAAAATAACAGGCTTGCTAAAGATTTTGGGGAATTCATATGGGTTTTCATTTTATGGTTATTTACTTTTTAAGGGACTGATTTGGATTTGTCTGGCCAGGGTATCAAATGCGTCCAGAATTTGTTCTTCCAGACCCGGTTTCCAGGCATTTGGAAGGCCATAGACCATCTGGGAACTGTAACCTTCATAACCTCCTTCTTCCAGAATTTTTTCTGTAGGAATATAGCCCATCACATCATTGCTGTATGCCATCACAAATATGTCCGGGCCATATTTTTCTTTTAACTTGTTGGCATAGCCAATGGTGGCCTCTCCTCCCATATTGAATATGGTGTACTCTCCGAGTTTTAGTATTTGCAGGGGAAAAGGATGGGAAGTGGGGATGGGTTTCTGATCTTTTATTTCCTCCAACATCCGCAAGGCCCAGGTTTTCATGTATCCCTGCTGTTCGGTGACCATGTTTTTCAGTTCTTCCCTGCCCGGAGGAGGCTGAAGTGCCAGGTCGATTTCCTGGTATGCATGCTGAATAGCCGATGCTAAGGGAGTCATTTTTTCAGCCAATACCTGATCTACAGCGGCTGCAAGTGTATTTCCATATTGAACAGCCAGGGATAGGGATCTTCTGGGCAGGGGATTCTGGTCTCCTGCCGCTCCCTGGAAAAACAGGGCCATGGCCCCGGGATGGTTGGTTTCCAGTGCTTCCTGGGCATACCCGGGGAAGTCTCCTGACCATTGATAATCGCTTAATACGGTCGGGTGACAGGCATATCCAAAAAGAATATGGGTCAGTCGATCCTGCATATCGCTGATTTTGATCACCGGAACGGCATGATCCATGGGGCCTTTTAGCTCCGTAAGTAAATGGATGTCACTTTCTTTATTGTTTCTTCGGTTGACCTGAAATCGGGCAGTACCTTTGCCGGAATAGAGCTTGGATGGTTTCATGTTTGCCAGGGCTTTACCCACACTTTCTACCACGGTTTTTTCCAGTTTTTGGCTATATGCTGAAATGGCCCGCCGATCTTGATCCTTCAAAGGGTAAATGTCAAACAGTGCTGCTTCCAAAACCGGACCGGAGTGGGTATGCGAACTATTTAAAATCACCTGTGACCTGCTCAATCCGTATTGCTGGTAAATGGCCGTGCGGATGTCGTCAGACATGCGTTTCGGAAAACCCAACAGATCTGAACTGACCATTATGACCCGATTACCTTGCTGGTCTTCCAGTGCCAGGACTTTGAGCCAAAGGTCCCCGTACTTGCCTTGTGCAGGCTGATCCCTTGATGCGTAGCCAGCCATCCACAAGGGAGATTCTGGGGTGATCCTGGATTTGTGGCCACCTACTTTCCAGGAATAGCTGCTTTGACCTGAAGCCGGAGATGCCATGGACAGCAGCAGGAAAATGAAAAAGGTCATGGTAACGGAGCGTATTGGAATTAATAAATTAGATTTTATCAGGGATACCATTTTTTGGCTGTTTCGGGGTTTATTGGAGTTTATTTTAAGGACCATTCGATGGCATTTTCCAGGAGTTGGAGAAAAGAAGGGTGGGTGAAATCGGTAGGATAGCCCAAAGAGGTGTAAAACACCCTGCTTTGGCCTGATTTCCTGGTGTATGCCAGGGGGGCATTTTGTCCGGCTGAACTGCCAGATAGCAGGACTTTGGCCCTGGGGTCTAAACTATTCTCCATCAGGTATATATTTCCCTGGCTTATCCAGGACTGCCGGGGAATGTTTTTTAAAAGACCCCTTCCAAACTTTTTTTCAGGCAGCACCCTGGTTATTTCTTTTGCCGGTCCATAGCCTTTGTTTACATGGCCCAATACTTCGGGTACAAAGTCCCACCAATCCTCATATCCAGCAGGTATGGAATCCTCCCGGACAGAAAAAGCATGGTTGGCAGTTCGGATTCCCAAAACCGGTTTGCCCGCTTCAATGTGTTTTTTGATCATGGCCATTTGAGCATTGGAAAGGGCAACTCTCCTTAAAAAAAAGACCAGTAAATCACAGTTTTCAATTTTTTCCAAGCCGGGTAGATGAAAAGCGTTTTGATCACCCTCACCCATAATGACCTGGGTTTGGTATCCCTTTTGTTTGGCCAGCTTCATGGCAAAATAAGGAACGGTCATATCTGCCGCATAGTTGTCCGGGTCCCTGTTGATGAGAAAGGTGATGTTCGTTTTTTTAGCTTCCTGTGTTTTCTTTTGTTGGGGAAGAACCTTTCCATACACTTTTAATTGATAGTCCCTGTAGCTGCTGTAGCGACCGGTAAGCCAAAGGACTACTTCCCTGTCCTGATCTGCCAGTACAATGGGCCGGATATTGTCTTCTTTGGATTGATAGGTAATGGGGCTGAATTGCCAGCTGCTGTTTTCGTCCAACCTTTCTGCCCTGAAGATTTCATACCTTCTTTCTCCGTCTACCAGCATGGCTTTTCCGGATACCGGATGGACATCTGCCGAAAAATAGAGCACATTTTTATCCGCAGGATGCAGACTGATCAGTCCGGTGTATTCATTTTCTCCTGGATAAAGTCTGCTGCCGGCAAAAGCGATTTCCTCTTCTATCCAATCCCTGCCGTTCCAACGGGCATAATGATAGCGGTGGTCATTTCCTCCTAAGGAGGTATTGACGGTTTCACCCCTGCTTATGGGGTCTTTGGTAACAGAGAATACAAAATAGGGAAATCCTGCCTCATCCAGCTGCATGTCGCTGGTCCAGGCCACATCTGTTCTGGTATTGAGGTCTCCATCGTAGACAAGGGTAAAATCAGAAGGTTTTAAACTGCTGGTATCGGCAGTACTCAAGGGAGCTACCAGGCTGCCATCTGAGCGGTAGGCATTACCATTTTCGAGATATCCGTGGTATATGTTGTTATTGAAATGCCGGGGGTGGCCATCCGTGGTAATGAAGTGTATTCTTTTTTCCCCGTCTGAAGCATATTTGAGATAGGACCGGCCCTCAAATTGAAATAACCTCCCCCCAAACTCCCAGGTGTCTCCCTCATCCATGGAGCGCAGGTAATGTGGGTTGTTTTGATTTCCCCTGAAAAAGTTAAAGGTCTCGCCGGTAGCCTTCAGGTGAAAGAGATTCGCATAACAAACCCTTCCATTGGTTTCAAATACCGATTCTTCCTGCCAATTATCGATATTCAACCCGGAACTGGTGCTTCTGTACCTCACCAGGCTGTCTATACTGTGTCCGGCATATACGGTGAGTAATTTACCATCGGGCCTGAGCATTAGGGCACCAACATTGTGGTCATCTGGGGGCAGTGTGCCTTCGGTCAGTACCTTGGTAGAGGTTTGGTTGTCTTCCAGATTCCATTCACTAACGGTATTGTAACCTGCAGCAGTGACTCCGGTAAAAAAAACCTTGTCTGCTATCAATAGGGCCCGCTTATCCTGAAACCAACACCAGCTGCCGTCTTCCGACAACAGGACAGGTTGAAAAGGATCTTTTGGCTCAACAGTAGCAGTTTGTGAAAAGCATAAGGTAAAATTGGCAAAACAAACCAAACAGGCTAAAATTGCCTTGCATGGAATAACAGGCATCAAACAATTTTTGATCAGGGATATCATGTGGTTAATTTAAGTTATCCTCATGAAACCAGCATGGGAAAAGGGATAAAATACTTTAAAAAAAATACCAACGGTAAAAATAGAAATGAATTCCCCCTATCCGTGGGCCATCAAGCCATTTTCGGGTTCAAAAACTTCTACCGTTCCTTTTTCATTGATGCCAGCTAAAGTGACTTCCTTTATTTCGTTGATCAGAAGCGGATCATATTTGGCACTGATCCTGATATAATTTTCAGTAAAACCGTGCATTTTACCCTCTTCGATGTCCTCTTCAAAAAGCACCTGGAAAGTTTTGCCTAAATTTTCTTCGTAAAAGGCCCTCCTTTTCTTTTCAGAAAGAATCCGTAGCATTTTCGACCGTTTGTTTCTGATTTTCATGGGGACAACATCCTCCATTTCCGCTGCCCGGGTATTGGCCCTTTCTGAATAGGTGAAAACGTGGAGGTAGGAAACAGGTAATTCTTTCAGGAAGTTGTAGGTTTCCAGAAACAAGGCCTCAGTTTCTCCTGGAAAGCCCACAATCACATCTGCCCCGATACAGCAATGTGGCATCAGGCTTTTGATTTTGTATACCCGGTCCTCATACAATTCACGCAAGTACCTTCTACCCATCTTCCTCAGCAGGGTATTGCTCCCCGATTGCAATGGGATATGAAAATGGGGGACAAAGTGCCTGGAAGCGGCAACAAACTGAATGGCCTCGTTGGTCAGGAGATTGGGCTCAATAGATGAGATCCGGAACCTGTCAATTCCTTCTACCTGGTCCAGGGCCCGGATCAAATCCAGAAAGCTTTCCTTTCTTTTGCCATTCTCTATTCCAAAATCACCAATATTTACGCCGGTAAGCACCACCTCTTTGACATCCGTTTGGGCTATTTCTTTTGCGGTGCCAAGAATGTTTTCGATGGTATCACTTCTGCTTTTCCCCCGGGCAAGGGGGATGGTGCAGAAAGCACACCCATAGTTGCAGCCATCCTGTACTTTCAGAAAAGTCCGGGTTCGGTCATGCAGGCTAAAAGCATGGTTGAAATCCTTTGCCTCTTTGATTTCAGAGGCATACACTTTGGCTTCCTGATTAGCAGCAAAACCATCCAATAATTCGATGAGTCTGAACTTTTCTGCAGCACCCAACACGGCATCCACCCCTGCGATCTCAGAAATTTCCCGGGGTTTTAGCTGGGCATAGCAACCAATTATAGCAACAAACCCATCAGGAGAGATTTTTTTGGCTTCCCGGACGATTTTTTTACATTTTTTATCCGCATTTTCGGTGACCGAGCAGGTGTTGATAATGAAAATGTCCGGTTTATCCTCAAAACCTACTTTTTCATACCCTTTATTATCGAACATCCTGCTGATAGTGGAGGTTTCGGCATAGTTTAACTTACAACCCAGCGTATAAAATGCTACTTTTTTCAAACTTCAAGCCATTTAATTTTGTAGGGCAAAGGTAAGGAATATCAGTGAGTTTTCCATTTTTGTAAAATTTCGTATCCAAACCGGTTTTTTTTCTTCATATGATGGATATTTCTGCTTTACTTGTTGTCAAATGTGTAATTTTAAGCAGATTGGCCCCTATTTTTCACCATTTTTGTTAAAGACTCATTTATTTTTCTATTTTTGTAATTAGTTTTTAAACCATAAACTATAACAATGGCAACATTAAGACAAAAAGCATTAATGAAGGTTCAGGGCAGACCACAGGTTTCTGCCGTTGCGCCCTCTTTAAAAATTTCCGATTATTTTGGATCGCAGGTTTTTGGCTTGAAAGAAATGCAGGAAACCCTGGCGACTCCTGTTTTCAAGAAGGTCAGTACAGCTATCGAAAAGGGGACAAAAATTGATATGTCCACCGCAGATGAGGTAGCAACGGCTGTAAAGAGCTGGGCGCTAGGTAAAGGGGCTACTCATTACACCCACTGGTTTCAGCCTTTGACCGGATCCACTGCAGAAAAGCACGATACTTTCTTCGATGCCATGTCAGGCATGGAGAAATTTAAGGGAAGTGCCCTGGTTCAACAGGAACCTGACGCTTCATCTTTCCCCAGTGGTGGTATAAGAACCACTTTTGAAGCCCGGGGATATACCGCATGGGATCCCAGTTCACCCATCTTTATTTTCAATCAGACCCTTTGCATTCCAACCATTTTTGTTTCTTTCACAGGGGAAGCCCTGGATTTCAAAACCCCACTCATCAGATCAACTGAAGCCATCAACAATGCTGCAGTTGAAATTTGCCAGTATTTCGATCGGAATGTAAAGAAAGTGAACCCTTCTTTGGGAGTAGAGCAGGAGTATTTTGTCATAGACAGGGCCTTGTATGCCACCCGCCCGGATCTGGTCATGGCAGGGAGAACGGTTTTTGGCCACAATCCGGCCAGAGGTCAGCAACTGGACGATCATTATTTTGGCTCCATTCCTTCCAGAGTAAAGGAGTACATGAAGGACTTTGAAATAGAAGCACTCAAATTGGGGATTCCTGTTTCTACCCGTCACAACGAAGTGGCTCCTGGTCAGTTTGAGGTGGCACCCCTTTTTGAAGACATCAATAAAGCCACCGATCATAACCTCTTGTTGATGGATGTGATGGAAAAAGTGGCTGAAAAGCATGGGCTGAAGGTATTGTTTCACGAAAAGCCCTTTGCAGGCTTGAATGGTAGTGGAAAACACAACAACTGGTCCCTGATTACGGATACAGGTGTCAATCTTTTCCAACCCAGCAATTCAGCCAGAGAAAACCTGCAATTCCTTTGTTTTCTGGTAGCCACCCTGAAAGCGGTTTACAAAAACGCAGACTTGCTGAGAGCCAGTATTGCTTCTGCAGGTAACGATTTCAGGTTAGGAGCCAATGAGGCACCTCCTGCCATCATATCAGTCTTCCTGGGATCTACCCTTACTGGAATTTTGGACGAGCTGGAGAAAAACGGCAACATCAAAATTGAAAAAGGTGACAATATGTATATGAAACTTGGAATTTCTAAAATTCCTGAAATCATATTGGACAATACCGATCGTAACAGGACTTCTCCATTTGCCTTTACCGGAAATAAGTTTGAGTTTAGGGCAGTAGGTTCCAGCGCCAATCCAGCCGGTCCCATGACAGCCCTTAATGTGATTGTGGCCGATGTTTTAAAGGAGCTTAAAAAAGACATCGACAAGGAGATCGAAGCAGGTAAAGAGAAGAAGATTGCTATTGTGAATGTATTGAGGAAATACATAAAAGAAAGCAAAAAGGTCAGGTTTGAAGGAGACGGCTACTCTGAGGAGTGGGAAAAAGAAGCCGAAAAGAGAGGACTTTCCAACCTTAAAAGTACAGCAGAAGCACTGGACGTATTGTTGTCCAAGCAGGTGGCTGACTTGTACAAGCGGCACAATGTGTTGAATGAAAAAGAACTCCACGCCCGCCATGAAATCAGACTGGAAAACTACATCATGAAAGTCCAGATTGAGTCCAGGGTTATGGGAGATCTTGCCTTGAACCACATCATTCCAACAGCCATCCGCTATCAGAACAAGCTCATTGTCAATGCCAATGGTCTGAAAGGACTGGGGCTTGATCACAGGGCAGCAATTGAAACCATAGAGGAAATTTCAAAGCATATCGAATCCCTTAAATCAAATGTTAGTAACATGATTGAAGCCCGTAAGCGGGTCAATAAGGTGGAGGATATAACTGAAAAAGCCAAGTTGTACAGTTCTGAAGTAAAAGATGCCTATTTTGATAAAATCAGGTATGCAGTAGATAAAATGGAATTGCTTGTTGATGACGAGTACTGGCCATTGGTTAAGTACAGGGAAATGCTTTTCCTTAAGTAAAGACCATTATTTCTATTACAATAAAATAAAGCCCGGAAGTATTTCCGGGCTTTTTTCATTGAATTGCCTGAAATCATCCTGTGGGGTTGAATCTTTAGCCTTTTCAGTAATCAAAAAACCTGTTGGATAAACCTGTTGCTATTGAAGAAGCCGTTTTTTAATTCCTAAAACCCTAAAGACTGCATTGAAAAAAAACCCGGTTTTGCAAGCAGCAGGGATCTGCTAAACGAGGTTGGTAAATAAGCGACCAGTCTAAGGCTTTCTACTCCAGGTCCCTCTGGCAGAACACATAAAAGTACTCAAAAACATCAATAGGTGTAAAGGGGGATATACCAGCTCATCAACTTGTCTTCAAACTTTGACAGGCAATCTGTGTTTTTTTCCACCCTCATTTTTCTTCTGAGGACTTTTTCCAGTTTTCTAAAATCAATGGCATGCCTCTCCGGATCACTTTCACAGATGAAGTATAGGTCTTGCACATTTCCCCGAATATCAATGTAAACCCTGCTCTGGATTTTAATGTTGCGAAACAGGTTTTTGGTATCCTCATCAAAATAGGGGGCGATAAGGTCGAAATTCAATTCTTTACTCAAAGCCATGGAAGAACAATCCAGGCTAAGTCTTTCGGTATCTATCTGCGTATAATCTTTACCTTTCGTTTTGACCACATAGGCCCGGTTGGTTTTCAATACTTCATAATCTCCCTGAACTTGCCCATATGTCATGAATGGGTAAGTTACCAATCCTAAAATAGTGAGTAACAACAGCAATAATTTATTCATAATCGAATCAAATC
Organism: Cyclobacterium sp. SYSU L10401; assembly: GCF_010993705.1. Taxonomy (GTDB): domain Bacteria; phylum Bacteroidota; class Bacteroidia; order Cytophagales; family Cyclobacteriaceae; genus Cyclobacterium. The sequence goes on from NZ_WOFO01000008.1 coordinate 127,022, forward strand.
AGCATTCAATCTGGAAATTTTCAAACTGAATCACAAAAACCTATCCATAATCGGCCTAAACGTTTTATTAATGGTTGGTAATTAAAAAGTTATCATGGCTTTGATCACCTGCATGGATGGGTCAGTGAGTTGGGAAAACCGCTCCGGTACCTCATCAAATGGTAAATCATGGGTATGGTACTTTTCGGTAGGGAATTTTTTCTGCGATAAAACTTTTATTACCTCAAGAAAATCGGCCTTGGTCGCATTTCTGCTGCAAAGCAAGCTCAGTTCCTTTGCGTGGATAGAAGGGTGGTGGAAACACAACTGATCCTTGTAAAGCCCTACCAGAATAAAACTTCCTCCATGCCCTGCAAAATAAGGCCCGGATTCCATGGCTTGTTTGTTTCCGGTAGCATCAAAGACGACCTGGAAAGCGCTCGAAAAATTGGTTTTTTTCTCCGGGGCTGATTCCATCTGCTTTGCATCAATGGTTGTCCCGGCAAAAAAATAGTCTTTTGCCAATTGAAGGCGATTCCTATTGGTGTCGAGGGCTGTGACCCTGGCTCCGGCAAGGTGGGCAAATACCATAATGGCCAATCCTATGGGGCCACAACCCATGACCAATACCTCATCCCCGGTCTGAATGCCAGCTCTCTTGACCGCATGTGCAGCAACGGAGAGGGGTTCCACCATGGCCATTTCCTCCCAGCTCAGTTGGGGACAAGCAAGCAAAAGGTCTCCGGACAGGGACATGTATTCCTGCATGGCACCATCGGTATGTACTCCCAAAACCTTTAGGTTTGAACAACAATTGGTTTTCCCGGATTGGCAGGCACTACATTTTCCGCAGTGGAGGTAGGGAATCACGACTACCGGGTCTCCCGGCTGAAAAGGAGACCCATTGGTCTGGCTGACGGTTGCGGCAATTTCATGCCCCAAGATGCGGGGATAGGTAAAAAAAGCCTGGTTTCCTGCAAATGCATGTAAATCTGTTCCACATACCCCGATTTGCCGGATCCTTATTTGTACCTCTCCCGGTTTTAATGGAGGGATACTGATATTTTGATGTATTAGGGAGCCTGGTTGCTCACAACTGATTGATTTCATGTTTTTGATTCAATGGTATTCTAGGATGTAAAAGTAAAGAAAGCCATCCTAAGACCAATATAACTTGCCATAAAACTGAGCAGGCAGCCATGCCTGAAGCATGTCGGAAATGAATTTTGTTAACCTCCTGCCAGGCTTTACCATTTCCCAGGTGAAAGAAAGTTGGTTTTACCAGGTAATGGCAAAGGTTGGGATTGATTGAACTGAAATCTTTTTTCAGCTAAAAAAAATCATTTAATTAGTAAATTGAGTTTTAACATGTATCCTTAGAAAAATGGAAAATAGTATTCGCATCCCGTACAGGCAATTGACAGCTACATTGGAGGAAATTCTGAGAAAAACAGGATTTGATGCTGAAAAAGCCACTGTCTGTGCTTCCCTCTTTGCCAAAGCCAGTTTGGATGGGGTGGCATCTCATGGCCTGAACCGCTTTCCGTCTTTTCTCGAGCAGGTGGCCAAAGGGCATGTGAAGGCTGATACCATTCCTGTCAAGGAGTTTTCCTTGCCCGTGATGGAGCGTTGGGACGGAAGACTTGGACCTGGCATGTACAATGCCCATTTTGCCATGGAAAGGGCGATCACCATGGCTTCAGAAAATGGCCTGGGATCAGTGGCCATGAACAATACCAACCATTGGATGAGAGCAGGGAATTATGGCTGGCAGGCAGCGGAATCAGGTTGCATAGGCATTTGCTTTACCAATACCATTCCCAATATGCCTGCCTGGGGGGGTAGTGAACCAAAATTAGGTAACAATCCGTTGGTAATGGCTGTTCCTTATGGGGATGAAGCTGTCGTGTTGGACATGGCCATGACCCAGTATTCCTATGGGAAAATGAGTATTTTCGGGAAGGAAGAAAAATCAATGCCGCATCCGGCGGGCTTTGACAGCAAGGGAGCCCTTACCAAAGACCCCCTTTATGTATTGGAAAAGCAGCTGGCTTTACCCATTGGGTTATGGAAAGGGGCAGGTTTGTCTTTGATGTTGGATTTAATGGCTGCTGGCTTATCTGATGGAAAGACTACCCGGGATATAGGCCAACAGGGAGAAGAATACGGAATCTCTCAGTTTTTTTTATGTTTTCATATGGAAAAGTTGGGAATTGACCCCCTGGAATTAAAAAACAAGGTAGATGGGGTATTGGATGATTTAAAGGCTTCAAATGTGTTTGAGGGCATGGAAGTAAGCTATCCGGGAGAAAAATCCTTTCAAAGAAGAAAGGAAAACCTGGCTTTCGGCGTACCGGTGGCCACTGATACCTGGACAGAGGTTTTGCAAATGATTAAATAGGTGCGGCGGATGATTTCCATCAGACCCTTGGTTTCTATCTGAAAAATATAGCTGTATTATGTTGGTATTGGTAATGGGTTTACCCGGATCAGGGAAAAGTTTTTTTGCCAAAAGGTTGGCTGCTGTTACCGGCATGACCTATCTAAACAGCGATCAGGTAAGAATAGAAATGGGTGTAAGGGGCAAATACAGTGAAGAAGACCGCCAAAAAGTTTACGCTGCCATGGCTGCCAGGTCTGAAGAAAGGTTGGGCCAGGGAGTATCGGTTTTGGTGGACGCCACTTTTCAAAGACAGAAAAACCGGATCGATTTTCAGCAACTGGCCAGCAGGAAAGGCCATCTCTGGGCTGGTATCCGGGTGTGGGCAGATGAAAATCTGATAAAAAAGCGATTGTCATCGGAAAGGGAAATGAGTGATGCGGATTTTTTGGTTTACCAGAAATTGAAAGCTGATTTTGATCCGCTCGAGGGAGAATACCTGCCTATTCAATCTGAGGATGGCTGCATTGAAAGCATGATACAAGAAGCACTTAAATATTTGAAACGATACGATGAAGGCTAAAGATATTCAAAAACTGGCCTCAGAAGGATTGTATTTGGGCCGCAAAGTAAATGGGCAGGTCCTCGAAACCCACATTTCCTGGCTTATCATAAGTCAAAAGTGGGTCTTTAAAATCAAGAAGCCGGTCAAGCTTTCTTTTCTGGACTATTCTACACTTGAATCAAGAGCGCATTTTTGCGAAAAAGAGATTCAATTGAATGGTCGTTTTTCGTCCATTTATATCCGGAGCTGTCCGGTTACCTGGCATGAAGGAAGTTGGGTATTGGATGGCAAAAAGGGTACGATTTACGATTATGCCGTGCTGATGAAGCGTATCCCGGAAGAATTTCGAATGGATAAGATGCTGCAAATGGGTCAAGGCTCTGACCTACTGATAGCTAAACTCGCTAAAAAAGTAGCCTTTTTTCATCGCAGGCAGCCGGTAGAGGAATCCACTTTCGATATGAATGAAGCGAAAGCCCTTTTTAACGATATCATCCACCCGGAGTTTAGGTATAGTTCCGAACAGGCAAAATTTCTTCAGAAGGCTGTCCAATGGAGCGATGGCTTTTTGGAAAAACACGAGCAGCGATTTAAAGAAAGAGCCCGGCTGGGTTGGGTGAGGGATTTGCACGGGGATTTACATACGGGTAATGTCTTTCTGACCGATCCCCCGGTAATTTTTGACTGTATAGAGTTCAGCAAAAGGATACGGACCATAGATTTTTTGTATGAAGTGGCTTTTATTTGCATGGATTTGGAGCGTTTTGGCAAGGAGCACTGGGCAACTTATTTTCTGGAAACCTATCTCAAGAGTATTCCGGTATTTGAGCCAGACAAGGATGAGGCAATTTTCACTTATTTCAAATGTCTGAGAGCCAATGTCCGTGCCAAGGTTTTAGGTCTGGATCCTGCCAGAAATAAACAGAAAAAAGAAGCCCAAAACGCCTATTTTCAATTGATGGAGCAATACATGAAGCAACATTGAAAGCTTTGTAGAGACGACTAGGATGATTGGATGAATGTCTGGGCCATGGACAGGGAGCCAAGGGTAAATCTTTTTTTATTTCGACTGCCACTGGTTCGAAGCATGATTTCTTTGAGGCTTTCCAGTACGGATATAGTGTGTTCTCCCTTGTTGATCATGATGCACTCGGCCAGGGAGGCCTGGATGGCATCTGTTATTTCTGACCGGGTGGGCATCCCGGATTTTTGGAGGTTTTCCAGAACCTGTGTGGCCCATACCACAGGTACATGTGCTGCCTCGCATATCCATAGTATTTCTTCCTGAATTTCCCCCATCCGTTCAAAACCAATTTCTACTGCCAGATCTCCCCTGGCAATCATGATTCCAAATGGGGGGTTTTTCATGCCTTCCAGAAGCAATGCCGGTAAATTGCTTACCGAATCAGGAGTTTCAATTTTGTAAACAAGAGAAGGGAAGGGACCATCAATTCTCTGCAACGCTTCCCGCAGGTTTTGGATATCTCCAGGGTTTTTTACAAAGGAATATCCCAGAATGTCTGCATGGCGGCAAATAAAGGGCAGACAAGTCTTGTCATAAGCTGTCAGGGACGGAATGTCCAGGCCAGTGTCCGGAAAATTAATTCCTTTCTCAGATTTGATCCGGCCTTTTTTGGAAGAAACCCGGTCTATGGTAACCGCCGCCCTTCCGGGTCCCGTTTCGCTGACCCTGCCAGCGATTTCACCATCATCAATGAGGATACGGTGTCCGGGTGCCAATGAGGAGATAATGCCTTTTTCGTTTGGGTGCAATACGATCTGCTCATCCGTAAAATGGTCCATGGTTTCCGATAGCCAGATGGTATCTCCAACCGCAACCTTCACTTTGCCTTTCTTTTTCCCTTTTCCAAGCAACACGGTTCTGATTTTCGGCCCTGCCAGATCCATGTGGATTTTACAACTCTTGCCGGTCTTTGTCTCTGCCTTCCGGATTTGATCGATCATGGATTTCCAGACATTTTCATCATCGTGGGCGCAGTTTATCCTGGCGACATTCATGCCGTGAAGCAACAGGTTTTCAATCAGGTCGGGATCAGTTGCAAAGGCACTGTCAAAAGTAACCATTAGTACAGGCAGGCCAGCTTTGTCAGGCTTCCCAAATAGCAGGCGGCTGTTTTCCTTTATTTTTTCCTTGCTATAGGTATAGGTACAGGGGTTGAGTTGATCCTTTTCGTAGGCCTGACCCAGTCTTTCGCGAATGGTTTGAATTTGCCGGTGGATGTGGTTTTCCGAATTAGACAAGGCGGAGAGGCCGTACAGATGCAATTGTTCCTGCAGGACCTTCCGGTCTTCGCTTCGGAAGTACAGGTACTGTATCAGGTTTTCGGCCGACACCCCTTGTGCTTTCGGGAGGGATTTCAGGTAGATCTGACGGTGTTGAGTGGCCTGAATCAGGTTTTCTTCCAACTCTCCCAGTTCCTGGTTTAGTTTTTCCAATGCAGCTTTCATCAAGGGTAAATATAGAATTTATTTTGCTTATTTTTTCAATAAGGGTTGGTAATGGGCATAGGGAAAAACGCCGGGATTTGCCAAAAGAAGACTTCCACTATTTATTTGATTTTGATTCCTTACCCATACCCAACCGAATAGCCGCTTCTACGGGAGAATAGTCGCCAGCGGTTTCCATGACAGACAAGTCAACTTTTAACATCAAGGGCGGTTGGGCCATAAACCTGGGGGCCTGTCCTTTGTGGGCCTGGGCTGCATGAACCAGAAAAGGGTGGCACAGGTAAATCGTTCCAGCTTTACCGGTAGCATAGACTTCCTCCCGTTCGGGCAGCCCATTTATTTGACTTGACAGTTCCATAAAGGAAAGACCTAAATCCCCTTTGGCGGACAATAATTTTGCAACGTCCAGGTGAGACCCTTTAAAAATGATCGTAGGAGCGTCGTTTTCGCTGACATCGGAATACAGGAGCAGCATCAATAAGGCCCTCCCTTTAGATTTCACATTGATACGCCATTCCAGAAAATTGTTTGGGTCATTGCCTGGAAAGCTTGCATCTACATGCTTACCGGTATCAGGTGCTTGCTGATCAGATGGAAAACGAACCGGAAATGTGCCTACACTTTTACAAGGAATCCATTTGCCTTCTCCAATCAATTGATCAAAAATGGCATACAATCTTGGCGAGTTCACGGATTCAATAAAGGGCTGTTGGCTGTACATTCCCAGACGAATAACGGGTTCCTTCCAGGATTTTGGATCTGACCTGTCACACGGAAGGTCTTTCCATAGAATGCCCAGGGCCTTATCGGCAATATGCCGGGAAAAAGCTTTGTCTATGCGCACAAAACCATCTTGGATAAATTGGGTGATTTCTTGTTTACTAAGTAATATTGACATGATTTTATGGGTTGGCTTCAAGCCCATCCGCAGCAATACCGGCCTGATTAAAGGCAATGAAGTAATGGATTAAAAGAAGAAGTACGCTATGTATTTAAAATAGCGCATGTCCCAGGAGGGGAATTTAAAAAGGGTATTGTAGCATGACAGTTACACACATGCGGTAAATTTACAATAAACCGGTCAAACAAAAAAGGCCGACAGCAACCTGGTCTAGCAGATAAAATTGGGCAGGCTAAAAATCGATAAAAGTGAATAAACTTTTAAGGACTCCTGTTTTTAAGTATTTTGCAGGCTGAGTTCCATTTAGCAGGGGCTTTGTCCAACGTACTGTATTAAAAAAATTAGAAAAAATGCTTTCTTAAGGGCTAATACCAAATACATTCCATTTTCAACCTTCATTCACCGGGCGCAATGTTTCATGACTATAATCAAATGATTTCAGGGTTTCTTACGTACATATCCATACTTTTCTTGCTGGTTGCCAGCCTGTCCTGTGCCGAAAAACAGCCGGAAACCTTCTCTTTTGTTCAACTATGCGATACCCAATTGGGAATGGGAGGATACGAACATGATATCCAAACGTTCAAACAGGCTGTCCGGCAGATAAATAAACTGGAGACGGACTTTGTGGTGATTTGCGGTGACCTGGTGCACGATGCCAGTGACAGCAGCTATACTGATTTTAAAAACATCCTGAATGGCCTGGACGTAACCAGTCACCTGGTTTCAGGAAATCATGATGTAGCCAACATTCCAACGGATACCACACTGGATTATTATCGGAAAACCATCGGCGAGGATTACTACCACTTCGAGCATAAAAACCACTCTTTTGTGGTGACGAATACGCAGCTTTGGAAAGTTGAGGTGGCAAATGAATCAGAAAAACACCATGCCTGGTTTGAAGAAACCCTTAAGAAGCAGGGCGAGAGACAGCATCCTGTGTTTGTTTTGGGACATTACCCTTTGTATACCGAATTACCCGATGAGGAGGACCACTATTACAACCTGCCCCTACCTGCCAGGAAAAGGATATTGGAATTGTTTATCGAAAACAATGTAGTGGCCTACTTGTCAGGGCATACCCATAAATTAACGATGAATAATTATGAACATATCCAATTGGTGAGCGGGGAGACCACAAGCAAAAATTTTGACGACAGACCATTGGGATTTAGGGTTTGGCAGGTTTCAACTGACAGCATTACCAATAAGTTTGTCCCCCTTGAACTTGCAACCGCTGATTCCATACGGAGTTCTTCTTCAAATTAACGGGTAGACCTTGTTTATGTAAGGCACCTTGACCAAATGCACCGGCCGGATAGCTAGCTGCATGAATAAGAATACCGGATGCCTGGTTTTGGTTCTGAACCCTTGATGGGGCGAAAAGTAAAAAAGAAATGAAAATAATAAGGCAATCAACGATCAGCTGCCCCTACTGCGGATATCAAAAGAAAAAAACCATGCCTACTGATGCCTGTGTCTATTTTTACGAATGTGAAAACTGTAGGAAAGTATTGAAGGCAAAACCAGGTGATTGTTGCGTCTATTGTAGTTATGGGACAGTAAATTGTCCCCCGATACAATCCGGTACCAATTGCTGTCGGTGACAATGAATACGTTTAATTTTTAAAAGGCGAAACCTAATCTCTGGACTGAAAGCCGATTTGGTGATACACCTTCCCGAAAGGTCCTGAAATACCCAATGCAAACGCTTAAGGTATCAGGGGCTTCTGGAATAACAGGATAAAGGCATAAAAAAACGGGACAGCCTGAAACTGTCCCGTTTTTTAAAACATGCTGCCGTTAGGATTTGCTCCAGTCCTCCCAGCCTCCGGCATAATTGACTACATTGTCAAAGCCATTGGCCCTTAGCAGGGAGTAAGCAATGGCCGCACGGCCACCACTTTGACAATGGACGATTACCGGTTTGTCTTTGGAGACTTTATCCAGGTTTCGATCCAATTTTCCAACGAAGAGATTTTCCGCCCCTTCGATATGACCTTTTTTGAATTCAGATGCTCCCCGTACATCTACTACCTGCACATTGCCACCTTCTAATTTGGCTTTCACTTCTTTTTTATCGATGGCCTGGTAACTTTCCAGGTTCTTTCCTTCAAAGTCGGCCAATTGACCGGGAGTAATGAAACCATGAATATTATCCAATCCGATTCGCATCAGTTTACGGGTCAGATCTTCCACATCTTCCTCTTCTGCGATCAGTACAAAAGATTCCTCATAATCCATGTACCAGCCCATCCAGGTAGAAAAGGTGTTGGTGTTCGGGATATTCAGCGATCCCTGAAGGAAACCTTTGGAGAAAGCCTCCGGTGTGCGTACATCGATGATTTTTAAACCTTCTTTTTTGGCCTTTTCAAATGCCTCCTGAGACAGGTTTTGAATTTCCGGGACTTCCGTCAACAGCTTACGGTCAATTTTGTTAAGCTTTTTCATCATGGCAAAATACCGGGGAGGTTCCGGTTGGTCGGCCAGAAGCTCCTGACGAAAAGCTGCCTTATCATCCAGCATTTGCAATGCCCAGTTGCGGATTTTTTCGTAGCCTACTGTGGACAGGGGCACTGCCCCCAGGGATTTACCGCAGGCTGAACCTGCCCCGTGGCCAGGCCAAACCTGAATAAAATCCTGAAGCTTATTGAATGTTTGCAGGGAATCAAACATCTGTGCCGCACCGATATCCTGTGTGCCCTTCAGACCGGCTGCCTGTTCCAGTAAATCTGGCCTACCCACATCTCCTACGAAAACAAAATCTCCGGTGAACAACATTACGGGTTCCTGGCTGGCTGGTTTGTCGGTTAGCAGAAAGCTGATACTTTCCGGAGTATGGCCTGGGGTATGCAAGACCTCAAAGTTAAGGTTACCCAGTTTGATATGATCCCCATGCTTTAGTTTGTTATGGGGGAATTCGTATTTCCAATCCTTATCTCCCATATCGGAAAGGTACATTTCTGCGCCAGTCAATGCTGCCAATTCCCTGGATCCACTCAGGAAATCTGCATGGATGTGCGTTTCCAGAATATGGGTAATTTTCATATTGTTGGCTTTGGCTATCTCCAGATAGGTATCCACATCCCTTTTAGGGTCAATTACAGCGGCTACGCCACCTGCCTGACATCCGATCACATAACTGGCTTGTGCCAGACTTTTGTCATATACTAATTCGAAAAACATCGCTATTTTTTTATTTTATGGTTAATTCATTGTCCAAATAGGTGATCGATCTCGATGATCACCCAAACATATTACAAGTTTAAGCATTCCGGTCTGTTAAAAATGTGATAATTATTACGGAAGGGCCTGCTTAGCCCGTAAAATGTCGGCATTTGGCTTTTTTTGAACTTAAAATTCTTGGTTTTTTCATGTTGGTCTACAGGAGGACGAGATTTTTGACAGGATTAGTCCAAGGTGTCACACTTATAATTTATTCAATCTAAATAAAGGTCAAATTCCTTACAATTCCGCAAAAATTATATTAAAATTGCCTTTCCAAATCATCTCAACGGAATTGGTCTCAAATTCAAATTACTCATGACTGCAGCCGGACTTAAAATCAATCAAATCTACGAAATAGAAAGGATCACCACTTCGCCCCTAATGGTAAGGATGATGGAAATGGGGGTAATGCCCGGTAAAAGTATCAGTTTACTTCAGAAAGCGCCGTTTAAGGGTCCTATGGCGTTTTTGATAGAAGGGAATATCCTTGCCCTAAGGATTGAAGAAGCCGAGCTCATCCAGATAAAAGTAGCCTAATTCATGGAAGTAACAGAGAAAAAAGCTGTAAAAAGCATTGCCATTATAGGAAATCCCAATGTAGGGAAATCAAGTATTTTTAACCAGCTGACAGGTCTCCACCAGAAAATAGGCAATTATCCCGGGATGACAGTCGACAAGATGCTCGGCTATTTTAATATCGGGGATAAAAGTTTTGAGTTAATTGATTTGCCTGGTACCTATAGCCTCTATCCCAAATCAGAGGATGAGATCATCGCACACAAGGTATTGAATGGAATCGGGTTGGAAAAGCCGGATGCGGTAATGGTGGTGCTGGATGCTTGTAACCTGGAGCGAAGCCTTTTGCTGGGTACGCAGGTCATGGATCTGGGCATACCCATGGCATTTGTGGTTAACATGAAAGACCTGGCCGAAAAACGGGGGCTTTCAATCCAGACTTTTGCGCTTTATCAGGAATTGGGTGTTCCTTTGGTGATGACAGATGCCAGAAACAATCATGGGCTGGAGGCGGTCAGGGACCTTTTATCCAATGATGATTTCGCAGTTGGAAAAACCTTTTGTGAGTGTGGCTTCGCCGAATTACTGGAAGAGGTGAGGTTGAAGTTTGGTTTTGAAACTCCCTATCAGGCTTTTCAGCAGCTGGTCTTTGCGGAATTTGATCCCATGCTGGATCCGGAAATGAAAAATTGGCTGGAGGAGAGGTCGCAAATACATGATTTCGACAGTCAGGTCCAGCAAGCGAGGGAAACCAACCAAAGGTATGAGCATATAAAATCCATCTTGCTCAAAACCCAGTCTTCAGGAAGCGGAAAACCGAAGAAGCTACATGCTGCTTTGGATGGAATTTTCATGCATCCCGTTTGGGGTTATGTTACTTTTTTAGCCATCATGCTTTTGATATTTCAGGCGATATTTGCCTGGGCAGAAGCACCTATGGATTTGATTGATGGAGCCTTCGCTGCGCTCAGCGGATGGGTGGCAGAAACCCTGCCTCCCGGGGTTTTGACCGACCTGCTTTCAGAGGGCATCATCACCGGCATTGGTGGTGTGGTGATATTTATTCCCCAGATTGCACTATTGTTTGGATTCCTGGCTTTTCTGGAAGATACGGGATACTTTTCGAGGGTGGTTTTTTTAATGGACCGGCTCATGCGGCCGTTTGGATTGCATGGAAAGAGCATTGTACCACTCATTTCAGGTATGGCCTGCGCCATTCCCGGGATCATGGCCACCAGAAATATCAGCAATACCAAAGAAAGGTTGATTACCATACTCGTGACGCCCTGGATGAGTTGCTCTGCGAGACTTCCGGTTTATATCATTTTGATTGGCCTTACAGTGCCTGATGAAGCCTGGCTGGGGGTCAACCTGCAGGCGTTAGCGCTCCTGGTGATGTACCTGATAGGTACCCTGTTTACCCTTTTGGGGGCTTTTGCGTTAAAGTTTGTGCTGAAATCAAAGGAAAGGAGTTTCCTGATGACGGAATTGCCCATCTACCGAATGCCCCGCTGGCAGACGGTATTGCTGACCATGTTCAACAAATCGAAAATTTTTGTTTTGGAAGCAGGAAAGGTTATTCTGGCCATTTCAATTGTGCTTTGGGTACTGGCCAGTTATGGACCTTCAGGAGAAATGGAAGCCATTGAAGCCGAGCAGGAAGCCATGCTGGAAACGGTACTAGAGGAACAAAGGTATGAATTGAACAATGAATTTGCTTCTAAAAAACTCGAAGCTTCCTATATCGGGATTTTAGGTAAAGCAATAGAACCGGCCATTAGGCCCCTAGGGTATGACTGGAAAATCGGGATTGCGCTGCTGACCTCCTTTGCAGCAAGAGAGGTTTTCGTGGCCACGGTAGCCACCATTTACAGTGTAGGTGGAGATGTGGAGGATGAGTTGACGATCAGGGAAAAACTGGAAAAGCAGGTTCACCCAGATACCGGAGAGAAGGTATTTACCCGGGCCACAGGCTTTTCCCTGATGGTTTTTTATGCACTGGCCATGCAGTGTATGAGTACTGTGGCGGTGGTTTACAGAGAGACCAAAAGTTGGAAGTGGCCGGTATTGCAGACCATTGGTATGACGATTGTGGCCTATCTGGGAGCATTGCTAACTTATCAAATTTGGAGTTAATCATGTGGCAGGAAATCATCGTAGCGGTTTTGTTTGTTGGAGTCATTTCCTTTTGGGTTTACCGGACCTGGGTTAAAAAACCAGCCAAAAGCCAAAATGGATGTGGTTGTGACAAGTGTGGCTAAACTCTTTGTAGATTGCCCTTTATTTTTCCGGATTTACGCTTAAATTTGAGGCGGTTTAAATTTTCAGAGAAGAATGCCCGGGAATAGCTCCCGTTTTCATGTTTTATGAAGTGGACATACAGTGTAAAGAATAAAATAACAGCTGCAAGCCTGTTATTTGGGGTAATTGTAGTTGTTTTGCTAATCAATATCAATCAGCGCAGGCAGATTGGAGATTTGAAATCCGCCTTTGAGGCCATTTATCAGGACCGCTTGGTGGCAGAGGGCTACATTTTGGATTTCTCTGAAAAGCTTCATGACATGAACGATGCGATCAATGATCCGGAGAAGTCCTTTTCGGAAAAACAGGAAATTGCCAACCATATCCTGAATGAAATTGATACCCTGAATCATTTGTATGAAGCCACCCGTCTGACGGATGAAGAAGCCAGGCATTTTGTTCACTTTACCGGGCTCACCCATGAAATGAACCTCCGCTTAAAAGCAGGGGATTTGGAAAGCGAAGCCCCCATGATTCGATCTGCCTTGCTGGACCTGCATTCCCTTTCTCAAATCCAATTGCATGAAGCGGACAAAATTAAGACGGAGACAGATCAGATTTTTTCCCATGGCAGTATCATCCTGCAATTTGAGATGGTGGTGCTGATCATCATCGGTTTATTGATACAAGCCCTGCTTTTTGCCTCAAAAACAAGCAGGGGATATAAAGTCCCTCAAAATCCCAACCTGAACTAAGTGCTTTTCTCAGGCCTGATCCGCCTGCACAGGTCCAGTCCGAAAGGATTGGATGGCGGCTGCAGTCAGTTCAAAAGAATGCAATCTCTTTTCATGGTCGTATAGATTCGTGGTAATCATCAACTCGTCAATTTGATGTTGGTGTACAAAACTTTCCAATCCTGACTGGATGGTATCCTTGCTTCCAATAAAGGTATATTGCATCATGTGCTGTAAGGCAGCAGCTTCCTGCATGGACCAGATCTGATCCATATCTTCTACAGGTGCCGGTAGGGGATAGGAGCGGCCCCGGATAATACCCAATGCCATCTGGTAAAAGGAGGTGGCAAGGTAGTGGGCTTCTTCATCGGTATCGGCTGAAATCACATTGACACAGGCAATCAGGTATGGCCTGGCGCCATTGCCGGAGGCCTGAAAGTGATTTCGGTAGTAGGATGTTGCCTGCTGAAAATAGTTTGGGGCAAAGTGACTGGCAAAAACATAGGGAAGGCCTTTGGATGCGGCCAGGTAGGCACTGTCCATGCTGGATCCCAGCAAGTAAATGGGTACGGTTAATCCCTCTGCCGGAAAGGCCCTGACAGGAGCATCCAGGTTTTCGTCAGAGAAAAATTGTTGTAATTCCTCCAGGTCCTGAGGAAATTCCTGGACAGATTCCATTCTTCCACGGCGCAGGACGGCAGCCGTTTTCTGATCCGTTCCCGGGGCCCTTCCCAAACCCAGGTCAATCCTTTCGGGATAAAGGGTGGCCAAGGTTCCGATTTGTTCTGCCACCATCAAAGGGCTGTGGTTGGGCAGCATGATACCTCCGGAACCTACCCTGATGGTGCTTGTTCCCTGCGCTATGTATCCCATTAACACAGTAGGAGAAGAGCTCCCCACATGGGGCATGTTGTGGTGCTCTGCCAGCCAGAACCGGTGGTAGCCCCATTTTTCGGCATGCCTGGCCAAATCCAGGCTCCTTTTGTAAGCATCTGCGGCATCATCGCCTTTTCTTAAAATGGCTAAATCAAGAATGGAAAATGGTGTATTTGTCAGCATAGGTATTTAAAACTACAGGTTCCTTTTTTTGGTTCCTGCGAGTGCAGGGGGTACCTTAAAAAGACATTACTATTGGGGCAAGAAGGGGGAAAATAAAAAAACCACCCCCGGAATGGGATGGCTCCTTATATTTTTCAAAGCTGAATTTTAGCTATTGGCAGCTACTTCCATTGGGGGATAATCAATGTATCCTTTAGGGCCTGGGGTGTAAAAGGTGTCCTGATCCCATTCTGCCAGAGGAGCTTCCAGTTTGAACCGCGCTACCAAATCCGGATTGGAAATAAAGGGTTTGCCATAGGCTACTGCATCCGCCAATCCTTCGCTGATAAACCGGTTGCCTTTTTCTTTATCAAATCCTCCATTAATGATGAGGGTGCCCTTGTACATGGGCCTGTACCTGACGGCAATATTTGTTTCTGCATAAGGAATGTCAGAAACATCAGTGAACGGTTCTGAAAGATGCAGGTATGCCAGGCCGTAGTTGTTCAGTTTTTCAATGATATGATCGAAAGTAGGAATGGTCTCTTCATCCATGGTCATGCCAAATAAGCCATGAAGGGAAGGATTTAATCTCAACCCGATGCGATTTTCCGGAATTTCCTCCCGGATGGCATCAATGATTTCAAAAAGGATTTTGGTCCGGTTGGCGATGCTGCCTCCGTATTCATCCATTCTCACATTGGAGGTGCGATTAAAAAACTGGTGCAAAAGGTATCCGTTGGAGGAATGAATTTCGACACCGTCAAAACCTGCAGCCCAGGCATTTTTTGCAGCCATTCTGAAATCCTGAATGGTTTCCCTGATTTCTTCAAGACTCATTTCCTTAGGCGTGACCGTCTCTTTAAATCCTTTAGGGGTAAAGGCCTTGGCCTTGGGATTTATCGCTGAAGGAGCAAGTGGCAATGCTCCATCATGAAAATCCGGGTGGGAAATCCTACCTACATGCCAAAGCTGAATGAAAATTTTACCCCCCTTTTCATGTACGGCTGAGGTTACCTTTTTCCAACCTTCTACCTGGGCAGCGGAATGTATGCCCGGAGTATTGATGTAGCCTACAGCTTTTTTCGATATTTGGGAGCCCTCCGTAATAAGGAGACCTGCCCCCGCCCGCTGTGTATAATAGGTTTCCTGCAGTTCGGTTGGTGCATTTTCTGGATTATCTGCCCTGCTTCGGGTCATGGGAGCCATCACTACCCTGTTGTTGAGTTCCAGGTCGCCCATTTTTAATTTTTCTAATAGTGGTTGATTTTGCATGTTTTAGTTGGTTTACAATCAAACAAAATAATTCAAAAGCTGTTCAAACGAGTTGAAACAATTATCTTTATATGTATGTACAACTAATGTTTAAACATATTAGTTCAGTTGATGGGATATAAATTCGGCTTTTAGGTTTAAACATACTGACCGTACGCCAGGTATAATTGCTTTCTATCCAGATAAAGTCCACCCTGCCCAAGTCAGAAAGGGATGGAAAACTTCATATCGTGACCTGAATATTAATTAGGGGAGATTCCATGTCCGCCGACCAGAGAGGCATCTGACCATAAAAGACAATTATAAACAGATAAAAAATACTGAAATGAGGCCTTATTGCAGGTGTATAGTGGTTTAAGCCCATAGTAAGCCAAAAAAAGCCGCCAGTAGCGCCATAAATGGGCTGTTCTGGCGGCTGCTAAATAGTTCCGGAAATTAATGCTGGTGCTTTTCCACCCAATTCCTGGCATTGATAAAAGCCAAAAGCCAGGGGCTAACCTCTCCGGATAAATATTCTTCCGGATAATAGGGCCAGTTCCAGGGGGCAAGAGACCGCTCAATATGCGGCATGATGGCCAGGTGCCTGCCGTTTTCAGAAACCAATCCCGCCACTGCATGATCAGAGCCATTGGGATTGCCGGGATAGCTGGTGTAGCTGTAGTTCATGCCCATGTGATAGGAAGATTTGTCCTGAGGCAGGTGAAATTTCCCCTCTCCATGCGCTACCCAGACTCCCAGACGGAGGCCTGACAAGGAGCCCAGCATGACGGATTCATTTTCCGGAATGCTCACATTCACAAAGGCTGACTCAAACTTATGGCTGTCATTATGCAGCATTTTGGTCTTTTGTGCGTGTTCCGGATTCACCAGATCCAATGCCACCATCAGTTGACAGCCATTGCAAACCCCCAGGCTAAGGGTGTCTTTTCGGGCATAAAAATCATCCAATGCTTTTTTGGCTTTTTCATTGTACAGGAATGCACCCGCCCAGCCCTTTGCTGATCCCAGCACGTCAGAATTGGAAAATCCTCCAACAAACACGATCATGTTGACATCCTGCAGGTTTTCTCTTCCGGTTATCAGGTCGGTCATGTGCACATCCTTGACATCAAAGCCGGCCAGCCAGAGGGCATAAGCCATTTCCCGGTCTCCATTCACCCCTTTTTCCCTGATGATGGCTGCCTTGGTGCCGGTTGGACTTTTCCTAAGCGGGTCTAAGCCCAAAGACTGGTAGGTTCCCTGCCAGTTTTCCGGGAATGAGTACGCAAGGGGCTGCTTTTTGTAATGATCAAATCGCTCTCCGGCCAGTTTCTTTCCTGATTGTTGCTGGTCCAGCAAAAAAGAAGAACGGTACCAGGTATCCCGTAGCGTGGGGAGGTCCCAACTTTTCTTTATGGCAGGAATTTCCACCCGAGCGGAAGTTTGAATGCTTGCAATTAAGGCGTAAGCGATACCTTTTTCTTTCAGGTAATTTTCAGCTTCCGATGAGGATGCTACCTGAAGCACTACACCCGGGTTTTCTGCAAACAAAGCTTTTACCGGGTCCTTTACCCTGAGGTTTTCCAGGTGGATGGTCAATCCGGTATTTTCATTGGGGAAACACATTTCCAACAGGGTAGTGACCAGCCCTCCTGATGAAATATCATGTCCGGCCAGGACCTTACCCTTTCGGATGAGTTCCTGTACGGTTTCAAAGGCTGAGGCGAAGTAATGTTCATCCTTGATATCAGGCGTTTCATTGCCGATTTTATTCAGGATTTGCGCAAAAGAACTGCCTCCCAATTTGGCTTCATCGCTGGAAAAGTCGATGTAAATCAGCCTGGAACCGGCTTCCGGCTTGATGGTAGGAGACAGGATTTTGCGGATGTCCTCACATTCCCCTACTGTAGAAATAATCACTGTGCCGGGCGAATATACTGTTTTCCCATCCGGGTATTTTTGGGTCATGGAAAGGGAGTCCTTACCGGTTGGAATGTTGATGCCCAGTTGGATGGCAAAATCGCTGGCTGCGGCTACTGCCCGGTACAGGCGGTCATTTTCTCCCGGGTTTTTTGCCGGCCACATCCAGTTGGCACTCAGGGATACGGCCTTCAGCCCGCCTGTCAGCGGAGCGAAGAGCAGGTTGGTCAATGCTTCTGCAATGGCCAGTCGTGAACCCGCTTCAGGATTAGCCAGGGCAGCCACGGGTGCATGGCCGATGGAAGTGGCGATGCCCTTGTAACCGGAATAGTCCATGGCCATCACCGCTACATCATTCAGGGGCAATTGCAGGGGGCCGGTACTCTGCTGTTTGGCTACCCGGCCGGTGACCGAGCGGTCTACCTTATTGGTAAGCCAGTCTTTGCAAGCGACGGCTTCCAATTGGAGAACCTGATTCAGGTAGTCCTCAATCCTACCGGTATCATAACTGAGAGCAGCAAAGGATGCGGTGGATTTTTGGTCTTCCAGAATGGTTTTGGGAGAAGATCCAAACATGTGGTTCAGGCTCCAGTCTATTGGTTTTTCTCCGGTCAGGCTGTTTTCGAAGGTAAAATTTAAATCACCGGTAGTTTCTCCGATTTCATAAAACGGAGCCCTCTCCCTCAGCGCAATTTTGCGGATTTTCTCCAGTTTATTTTTGTCCAGGACCAGGCCCATTCTTTCCTGGGATTCATTACCCACAATCTCTTTGGCGGAAAGGGTGGGGTCTCCCACGGGAAGCTTGTCCAGGTGAATGGTACCACCGGTTTCTTCTACCAGTTCGGAAAGGCAATTCAGGTGTCCTCCTGCTCCATGATCGTGGATAGAAAGGATGGGGTTGTCATCGCTCTCGGCCATGGCTCGGATCACGTTGGCCACTCTTTTCTGCATTTCAGGATTGGAGCGTTGTATGGCATTCAGTTCCAGGGTATGGCTGAGTTCCCCCGTATTGAGGGAAGATACGGCGCTTCCACCCATGCCGATACGGTAATTGTCTCCACCCATTAACACAATACTGTTTCCCTTTTCAGGTGATTTTTTCAAGCTGTACGGTGCCCTGGTAAAACCCACACCGCCTGCCAGCATGATCACCTTGTCAAAGCCCCAGTTTTTGCCCTGTTCCAGATGCTCAAAAGTCATCAGGCTGCCACAAATCAAGGGTTGGCCAAATTTATTTCCAAAATCGCTGGCCCCATTGGAAGCTTTGATCAGGATATCCATTGGACTTTGGTACAGCCATTTTCTGGCACCAGCATTTTTTTCCCATGCCCGGTCGGGAGCTGTTCTGGGATAGGAAGTCATGTAGACGGCGGTTCCCGCCAAAGGTATGGATGCCGTACCTCCTGCCATCCTGTCCCTGATTTCACCACCGGAACCGGTAGCGGCCCCGTTAAAGGGCTCCACTGTAGTAGGGAAATTATGTGTTTCGGCTTTCAGAGAGAGTACGGTATCGATTTCCTTTAGCGCAAAGAAATCAGGTTTATCCTGATTCAGGGGAGCAAATTGCATTGCTTTTGGTCCTTTGACAAAGGCCACATTGTCCTTGTAGGCGGAAACAATACCATTTGGGTTGGTTGCTGCGGTTTTTTTAATCAACTGGAAAAGTGACAGGTCTTGTTCCTTACCGTCTATGATAAAGGTACCGTTAAAAATCTTGTGCCGGCAATGTTCCGAATTGACCTGGCTGAAGCCAAAGACCTCACTATCCGTGAGGGGCCGGTTCATAGATTGGCTGATTCCTTCGAGGTAAGTAATTTCCTCTGCACTGAGTGCCAGGCCTTCCTTTTCATTGTAAGCAGCAATATCTTCGATAAACAGTATGGGGTCCGGCTTTTTTTCGATGAAAAACAAGTCCTGGTCCAATTTTTTATACAATCGCTGCAGCATGGGGTCCATAGAATTCCCGGCTGTCCAGGGGTAAAAAGCTTCAATTCTAAGGATTCCCCTGATTCCCATGTTTTCACAAATCTCAACGGCATTCGTAGACCAGGGAGTGACCATTTCTTTTCTTGGCCCCACATACTCGCCGGTTAGGTTGTTCTGGTCGAGCCAGGTAGCATCGCCGAACAGCCAGGTTAATTTTTGAAAGTCCTCATATTCCAAATTTTGGCGGGTTTCAAGGGCATAAATTGTTTTTTCAGGAGATTGAAAAAAGAAAATTTTCATAGGAGAATCAATAGCTATTTAGAAAGCACAAAGGTACAAAATTGCTTTTGAAAATTACTGGCCATATTTAGAGTAAACTGTTTGCGGACTACAAGAAAATGTCCGTTTTCGTATAGTTTGGAAGAAGAGCTGTTCATTTTTGAACAGATTGATAGGAAGTCCATGCCTGGTGGGAGATTTTATTTGAAGATCCTGGCAGCCTTTTTTAGTCGAAATGCCAGGTTGTTTTGAGGGATAAGGATAATGTATCCTGCATTTAAGTACTTATTTTGTTGAAGAGGAAAAATAATTCATTTAATTTTGGGAAAACTTTGAACCTTTTGAAAGTTTCCTGAGTTTTTTGGCAAGATGTTTATAGAGGTATAATTTGGAAACGAAAAAGAAAATAATTGAGGTAGCACTGGAGCAGTTTCTGGTTTACGGAATCAGGGCCGTAACCATGGATGAAATCGCAAGGCAGGTAGGGATGTCTAAAAAGACCCTTTATGAGGAATTTTCCAGTAAAGAGGATTTGGTGAATGCCTCCTTTGAAGTGGCCCTCAAAGAAGATGAGTGTGCATTTGATAAAATGATGGAGCAGGATGAAGGGGTAATTGATCATTTATTGCGGATGACCCGATATCTGAGGGAAAGGTTTTCCAGTATGAATCCCTTATTGATGCATGAAATTCAACGGTTTTATCCCAAATGTTGGAAAAAACTCGAAGAATTTAAAAGGGAGCATGCCTGGAAAGGCATTGTGGAGGTACTTGAAAAGGGGAAGCAGTCAGGAGATTTCAGGAGTGAAATCAATTCAGAGATATTGGCTTTTATGCGCTTGGAGCAAATTACCAGTTCTTTTTCCGGGAATGTTCCCGGTGGCAAATACAGTCTGCTGGAATACCACTTACAGATTGTAGATCATTTTATTCATGGGATACTGACGGAACAAGGAAGGACGACTTATTATAATAAACTCAGCAATCAGTAAATATAGTTATATGAATTTTATAAAAATACTTCTCTTTTCAATGATTTTTGTTTTTGGGTTTGGATCAATTCCCATGTATGGACAAGAGGTAACGATGACTTTAAGTGAAAGCATTACCTATGCCTTAGAGAACAACGTTGATGTAAAGAATGCCCAATTGGAAACTTTGATTTCAAAGGCAACAATAGGGGAACAAACATCTCAAGGTCTTCCTCAAATCAACAGTACCCTGGAGTTAACTAAAAATGTGCAACCACCATTAATCATTTTGCCTGCAGAGGCAGGATCGGTAATTGGAGGCGGAGATGGAAATGGTGGTGGAAACGGTGGGGGAGCCCCACCACCAGATGACACCCCAAGTGATGTTACAGTGATCCCATTTGCGGTAAACTTTCAATCCAGTTTGACTACTACCGTTGAACAGATGATTTTTAACGGAAGTTATTTTGTTGGTCTACGGGCAGCAAAAACATTGAAGGAGTTGACCGATTATGACAAAGAAAAGGCTGAGCTCGACGTAATTGAAGCAGTAAAAAAGGCTTATTTCACGGTGTTGGTCAATGAAGAACGCAGCCGTTTGGTAGCGGCAAATCTAGAGAGGTTAGAACAGCTACTCAGCGAAACCACTGCGCTTTTCGAAGAGGGATTTGTAGAAAAATTGGATGTCTCCCGGATAAAGGTTCAGTTGAATAACCTTCAGACAGATTTTGATAAAGCCATAACTGCCGCTAAAGTAAGCAGGTACTTATTAAAAATTCAAATGGGAATGCCATTAGAGATGGAACTTGTATTGGAGGAGTCTCTTCAGGAATACAACAATGAGGATAATGGATTTTATTCAACGCTTGAAGCAGAAATGCTCAATCGGGTGGAAATTTTTCAACTTGACAAAAACATTGAATTGGCGACTTTGGATTTAAAAAACAACCAGGTACAATATATCCCTAATTTTTCAGCCTTTGGAACCTTTCAACGGGTCACAGGTGCCCAGGATTTCAGAAATGTTTACCAGGCAGACCGCTGGTTTTCCTCTTCCTTTGTTGGATTAAGGCTTACCATCCCTATTTTTGACGGGTTAAGAAAGAGCTATGTTATCCAAAGCAACAGGTTGCAGATCAGACAATTGGAGAATGCAAAATTTAATACACTTCAAAATATTAAACTGGAAGAATTCCAGGCGAAGGCTACGCTGAAAAATAGTCTTAAAGCATTGGAGGTACAGAAAGAAAACAGGGTATTGGCCAAAGAGGTATTTGACATGACTAATATCAAATATCAGGAAGGCGTTGGGTCGAATTTGGAAGTGGTTGAAGCTGATGCTGCCTTAAAAGAGGCGGAAACTAATTATTATGCAGCACTTTATGACGCATTAATCGCAAAAGTGGATCTGGAAAAGGCATTGGGAATTTTAAAGTAAAAAAAAAGGATACCAAATATTTTATGAAAAATACAATCACGTTTTTAACACTTGCCCTGCTGATCGGGGTAGTTTCCTGCTCCGAGCCAAAAGACGAGCTGGCAGAAAAAAAAGACCAACTGGAGGCTTACAAATCAGAAGCCACTGCATTGAAAACTTCCATTGAGGAACTGGAAGATGAAATTTCCCGATTGGACCCCGAGTTCCGAAAGAATCAGCGTAAATCCGTATTGATTACCACTGCACAGCCCGGGCGAGGAAATTTCGAACATTACGTAGAGGTGACCGGCTCCGTGCTGTCCAAAAAGAACGTCAATATCAGTGCAGAGCTTTCCGGTAGAATTGAGGAAATCGTTACCCGTGAAGGCATGTCTGTGAAAAAAGGGCAGGTGATTGCCAGCATAGATGCAGAATCTGTCGAGAGAAGTATAGCTGAAATTCAGACCCAATTGGACCTGGCGCGGACGGTTTTCGAAAAGCAGGAGCGGCTTTGGAATCAGCAAATAGGCACGGAAATGCAATACCTGGAGGCAAAAAACCGGATGGAAACACTGGAAAAAAACCTGTCATCTCTGGAACTGCAAAGGGACAGGACCACAGTGCGGGCCCCTTTCAATGGCACCGTAGAAGAATTGCTGGTTAGGGTAGGCGAATTGGTACAGCCTGGTTCTCCTATAGTCAATATGATAGGTGAAGATGACTTGTTTATAGAGGGAGACATTTCTGAAAGGTACATCGGTATCCTGGATCAGGGAGATTCGGTAAGTATCCGCTTTCCCTCTATCGACAAATCCCTGAAAACCAAAGTGAGCGCCATAGGTAGCGTGATCAATCCGGATAACCGGACCTTTAAGGTGGAAGTGTTTTTGCCCAAAATGGAAAACGTAAAGCCCAATATGCTTTCGGTGTTGAACATTCAGGATTATGAAAATCCCGAGGCAGTGACGGTACCCACTTACCTGATCCTACAGGACAATAAGGGAAGTTATGTGTTTGTAGTGGAAGAGGGCATGGCCAGGAAAAAATATGTAGAGAGAGGCATGACCTATCAGGGTGAAACCGAAATACTATCAGGACTGGATGGTTCTGAAACACTGGTAGACAAAGGTTTCAGGGAAGTAGGAGATAATTTTAATGTAAACATTGCATCATAAGGCATTTATGGATACAGAAAACACACCAAAAAAAGGCCTGATCAGGGAATTTGGCATATCTACGCTTTCGGTAAACAACCGTACCAGTGTGGTGATCCTCACTTTGATCATCACATTTTTAGGCATGTATGCCTACCGGACCATGCCCAAGGAAAGTTTTCCGGAAATCGTGATACCCACCGTCTATGTGGGTACTGCGTATCCGGGTAATTCTCCCGTGGATATGGAAAACCTGATCACCAGGCCCATAGAAAAAGAACTTAAATCGATCAACAATTTGAAAGATGTGAGTTCCACCTCTATTCAGGATTTTTCATCCATTGTGGTAGAGTTCAATCCCAATGTGGACATTTCAAAAGCCCTACAGGATGTAAAAGATGCCGTAGACAAGGCCAAAAGTGAATTGCCCTCAGACCTGGACAGGGATCCGGATGTATTGGAAATCAATACCTCGGAGTTTCCCATCATGAACGTGAATATTTCCGGTAACTATACCGAGCAGGAACTGAAAAAATACGGCGAATTTCTGGAGGATGAAATCGAGAAGCTAACGGAAATTTCCAGTGCAGATCTTGGTGGTACGATTGAAAGGGAGATTCAGATCAATGCTGACTTGTATAAAATGGAAGCCAATGGGGTTACCTTTTCGGACATTTCAGGCGCAGTAGCGGATGAGAATGTCACCATCTCCGGCGGCAATATCCTTTCCGGCGATTACCGAAGGACCTTGCGCATCGCAGGCGAATTTACGGATCCCATGCAATTGGAGGATGTAATCGTCAAGACAGAAAATAACAAAATAGTTTACCTCAGGGACGTAGCGTCCGTGGCGGATACCTACAAAGAGCGGGAAAGTTATGCCAGAAGCAACAAACTTCCCGTGGTTACCATCAATGTTGTCAAAAGAAGTGGAGAAAACCTGCTGGATGCATCGGACAAAATCAAGGATTTGATAGAAGATGTTAAAACCAATCGGTTTCCGGAGGACCTGGAGGTAAGCATTACCAACGACCAGTCCAAGGCTACCCGATCCCAGGTGGATAATTTGGAGAACAGTATTGTTTCAGGGGTGATCCTGGTAG
This sequence comes from Cyclobacterium sp. SYSU L10401, assembly GCF_010993705.1. GTDB lineage: Bacteria > Bacteroidota > Bacteroidia > Cytophagales > Cyclobacteriaceae > Cyclobacterium. The sequence continues at coordinate 151,099 of NZ_WOFO01000008.1, forward strand.
TACTGGTACTGATGTTTTTTCTGGGTTTCAGGAATGCCTTGTTTGTGGGTATAGCGATTCCCTTGTCCATGTTTATTTCCTTTTTGGTGCTCAATTCCCTTGGAGTCACCCTGAATTTGATGGTTTTGTTTTCCCTGATCCTTGCGTTGGGTATGTTGGTGGACAATGGTATTGTGGTAGTAGAAAATATCTACCGTTTGATGCAGGAAGGAAAGTCAGCAGTCCGGGCAGCAAAAGAAGGGGTAGGAGAGGTCGCCTGGCCCATCATTACCTCTACAGCTACTACACTTGCGGCATTTCTTCCCCTGGCATTCTGGGACGATATCATCGGGGAGTTTATGAAATACCTTCCCATTACGCTGATCATCGTATTGTCTTCCTCTCTTTTTGTGGCTTTGGTCATCAATCCTGTGTTGACTGCCCTGTACATGAAAGTTCAGGATGTAGACAAAAAGAAGCCGGTTCAAAAACCCATGATCGTGGCAGCAGTACTCACTTCCATGGCCATCATATGTTACTTTGCCAGCTGGATAGCCTTGGGCAACCTGTTGTTTCTGGGAGCCCTTTTGACAATTTTCAATGTTTTTGCCCTAAGAAAAGCCATCCGCTGGTTTCAAAATGTGTTTTTGGTCCAATTGGAATCCTTGTATGAGAAAACCCTGTATTTTGCGCTGAAGGGATTCAAGCCTTACTTGTTTTTTGGAGGAACGATCGTATTGCTCATAGTTTCCCTGGTATTACTTTATGTCAGGGCACCTAAAATCCTCTTTTTTCCGGACAACCAACCTGCCCTGGTGAGCATTTATATGGAGAAGCCCATAGGTACGGATATCGAGGCTACCAATGAATTTGTTCACCAACTGGAGGACGATTTATTTGAACTTCTGGAACCCTATGATAACATCATAGAGTCCGTCATTACTCAGGTTGGGGAAGGAACGGGGGATCCGCTGGAGGGTCCCAGCCAGGCAAAGACCCCGCACAAGGCGAAAATTACCATCGGATTTGTGGAGTATCAGTTTAGGGAAGGCGTGAATACCAATGAAGTCATGGAGAAAATCCGGAACCTTGCAGAAGGGTATCCCGGGGTATTGGTAACGGTGGATAAACAAAGAAATGGCCCCCCTGTAGGGAAACCCATCAACATTGAAGTAAGCGGAGAGAATTTTGACCAGTTGATCAGCTATGTGAACCAAATGCGGGAACATATCAATGAATCCGGAATCGAGGGAATTGAAGAACTGAAGACTGACCTGGAACTGGGAAATCCGGAGCTGATCATCGACATTGATCGTGAAAAGGCCAGGAGATTCGGTTTGTCTACTTCCACCATTGCCAATGAATTGCGAACGGCCTTGTTTGGATTGGAGGTTTCTAAATATAAAGAAGGAGAGGATGATTATCCCATACAATTGCGCTTGTCAAATGAGTTTCGGTACGACATAGGGGCTTTATTGAACAAGAAAATCAGTTTCAGGGACAAGTTTGGCAACCAAAAGGAAATCCCCATATCCTCCGTGGCCAGTCTGGAATACAGCTCTACTTATGGTTCGGTGAAGCGAAAAGACCTGGAAAGGGTGATTACATTGTTTTCCAATGTCAATGATGGTTTTAATGCAACAGAAATCAATAATGGAATCAAGCGCCTGATGCAGGACTTTGAGGTGCCCGAAGGCATAGATGTGAGCTTTACCGGGGAGCAGGAAGAACAAGCCAAATCGGCTGAATTTCTTACCAGGGCTTTGATTATTTCCATTTCCCTGATATTCCTGATTATTGTGGCACAGTTTAATTCGGTTACCACCCCATTTATCATCATGGGTTCTGTGGTTTTTAGCACCATTGGTGTCTTTTTGGGATTGCTGGCCTTCAATATGGATTTTGTGATCATCATGACAGGTATTGGGATCATTTCCCTGGCCGGTGTGGTGGTAAACAACGCCATTGTATTAATTGATTATACCAACCTGGTCAGGATGAGAAAAAGAGAGGAACTGGATATTCCGGAAGAGGGATTTTTATCCAAAGAAGATCTCCTGGACAGCATTATTCAGGGAGGTAAAATCAGGTTGCGACCCGTATTACTGACAGCGGTTACCACTGTATTGGGGTTGATTCCGCTGGCTCTGGGAATGAATATTGATTTCTATGGCTTGTTGTCTTCTTTTGACCCCAAATTTTACATTGGCGGAGACAATGCAGACTTCTGGGGACCAATGGCCTGGACAGTAATATTTGGGCTAACCTTTGCAACCTTTTTAACGTTAGTAATAGTACCTGTCATGTATTTATTGGCAGACAAATTAAATGCAGTTGTTCGCAAGAGCAATTAATTAGATTTAATTAAAGGTTGGTGGTTTTTTAAGTGTTCAAACCTCCGGGGCATTGCCCCGGAGGTTTTTATTTTTTAGCTATCCTGCCCATAATAAGCCCCTTCACCATGCTTTCTGTCATAGTGTTTCTTAATCAATGCTGCCTTGAGCCTGGGAGCATTGGGGTTGATCTGAAGTGTCAGGTAGGCCATATGGGCAATTTCTTCCAAGACCCTGCTGTTATACACGGCCTTTGCGGGATCCTTTCCCCAGGTAAAAGGCCCATGATTGCCAATCAATACCATTTCCACCTCTTCATAAGACAGGTTTTTTTCGGAAAAACAATCCAATATTTGTTGCCCGGTCATGTGTTCGTAATCCCCTGCGATCAAATCATCTGCCATTGGGGGAGCACAGGGGATGTCTTTGGTATTGTGATCGGCATGGGTGGTGCCAAAGATCGGAATGTCCATTTGGGACTGCGCCCAGGATACGGCATAGGTGGAATGGGTATGGCAAATCCCTCCGATCTTTTGCCAGTGCTTATATAAAAAAGCATGGGTTTTGGTATCCGAGGAGGGCCTCATTTTACCCTCCACCACCTGGTTATCATAATCTACAATGACGATATCCTCCGGTTTGAGGTCTTTGTAGGGTAATCCACTGGGTTTGATGGCAAAAACAGCCTTTTCCCTATCTACGGCACTTACGTTACCAAAGGTATAGACCACCAAGCCTAAATCAGGTAGTTCCATATTGGCCTCATAGCAGGCCCTTTTCAATTCTAAATAGTCACTCTTCATAGGTATTGGATATTTTCTCTATAGTTACCGGAGAACCTCCGGATGCTTTTTTTATTTATATTTTAAAGGGTTACTTCAGGCCATCCGGCTGCTGTCCATTTTATGCTTCTGATCAATAGTTTTGCCCTTCCCTCCGCTTCAACCGTAACCGGGTCATGCGCGCTGAGCGCTTCTGTGGAAATTGTTTGGCTCAATCCAGAAAAATGAAGGCCAAATAAAAGAAGAGAAAAAAGACAATGTCTGACGAAGGCAATCATTTCTTAAGGGGTTAATTTTTTAATACCGTGAATAAGAACAGGTTCCAGCAGGTACTGGTCCCGGTTTTCCATGTCCTGAATTTGCTTCACCACATCCATGCCCTCAACTACCTTTCCAAAAGCAGCAAAGCCTAGCCCGTCCGGATGGCGCTGACCACCGTAGTCCAGTTCCGGTTGATCCCCGATACAAATAAAAAAACTGCTTTGGGCCGTATCTGGACCAAGTCTCGCCATGGAAATGACGCCGTTTTTATGCAGGATTCCTGTAGACCGGGTGGTTTCTATGGGTATGGGAGGCAATAGTTGTTCCTCAGGAACGTTCCCCCCTTGTATGACCTGGATTTTAATCGTCCTATCGGCCTCGTTCCCGGGCGTACAAACCCTGAAGAATGAGGAAACATCATAGGCACCTATTGCTACATATTGGAGAAAATTAGCCACCGTTTTGGGAGCCTTATCAGGATAAAGTTCGACTATGATGGGACCTTTATCCGTTGATATCCTGCAAGTCAAAGCCGATTGGGCGGTGACATGGGAGTAGCCTAAAAAGAGTAAAAAGATAAAACAAGCTGATTTATTCATAGGGTTTCAGGAATGACAATTTCAATACCTACATATTTTTTTTCAATATCCAGAAAAAGAATTGCTTCGGCAATTAATTTAGTAGAAGACTGCTTGTGTTTATATGGGATGCATATCACAAAGAAATTTTATTTCAGGGACTACCATTTACACCGGTCCTGGAAATTTCCTTTTCTGATTTTTTTTATTTCCAAAAATAAGGTGTAATTATGACATTTAAAACACAAACCGGTTCCATGAAGAGTTTTCCCCAATATGAAGTATGGTTTATCACAGGCAGCCAGCACCTGTATGGTGAAGCCGTCTTGTCTGAAGTAACCTTGCATGCCAGAGAAATAGCATCGGCGTTAGCTGCATCAGAAAAAATTGCGGTCAATATCGTGTTCAAGCCCATAGTCACCACTGCGGCTGAGATTTATGAGGTATTTGCCCAAGCGAATATGCGAAAAAATTGCATAGGGCTCATCACCTGGATGCATACATTTTCTCCCGGAAAAATGTGGATCAACGGGTTGAAAATGCTACAAAAGCCCCTTTTACACTTGCATACCCAATTTAACCGCAACCTACCCTGGGATACGATTGACATGGATTTTATGAACCTAAACCAAAGTGCCCATGGAGATCGGGAGTTTGGGTTTATCTGTACCCGCATGAAAATCCCCAGAAAGGTAGTGGTAGGCCATTGGAAAGAGGGGGCAGTGCATACAGAGATAGACCATTGGTGTCGGGCAGCCTGTGGCTGGCACGATTGGCAGGGAGCTCAATTTGTACGATTTGGGGACAACATGCGGCAGGTGGCGGTAACAGAGGGGGATAAGGTGTCTGCGGAAATGCATTTTGGCTTTTCGGTGAATACCCATGGGGTAGGTGATTTGGTTGCAGAAATAGCAGGAATTTCTCCTGCAGCCGTTGATGGTCTGGTTGAAACCTATGAACAGCAGTATCTGGTGACAGATACATTGAAATCGATGGGAGACAAAAGGGAATCCTTGCGGGATGCTGCCAGGATAGAGTTGGGTTTGAAGCAGTTTTTGGAGCAGGGATCTTTCAAGGGGTTTACCAATACATTTGAAGATTTGTATGGCATGAAGCAGCTACCGGGGATTGCCGTTCAGCGCCTTATGGCCCAGGGTTATGGGTATGCAGGAGAGGGTGACTGGAAGACCATGGCACTGGTCAGGGCCATGAAGGTAATGGGCACCGGTCTGCCGGGGGGCAATGCCTTTATGGAAGACTATACCTATGACTTTGAAGAGCAGGGAGGACTGGTGTTAGGGGCTCACATGCTGGAAGTGGATGAATGCTTGGCAAACGGAGCGATACGATGTGAAATACATCCTTTGGGGATTGGGGGGAAGGATGATCCGGTAAGGCTGGTTTTCAATGCCGGAGGAGGAGTTGCGCTTAATGCTTCCCTGGTAGATTTGGGAGATAAATACAGGCTGGTAGTGAATGAAGTCGAAGCCATCAGCCCTCCCAGGGACCTGCCTCAATTACCGGTGGCCCGGTGCATGTGGCGGCCAAAGCCGGATTTCAAAACGGCTGTTAAGGCATGGATTCTGGCAGGAGGGGCCCACCACACCTGTTTCAGCCAAAACCTCCCAGCCGAGGTTCTGGAAGATTTTTCCGAAATGGCAGGCCTGGAATGCTTGTTGATCGATGGGGAAACCCGGTTGAAAGATTTTAATCAGAAGCTAAACCTCCTGAAATGATCAGTTGACCGGGTCAATCAATTGTTTCTTCAGATAGGACTCGTAAAAATGGGTAGCAGCCATATGGTGGGGTATCAACACCTTGTCGGCACCACTTTCTTTGAATAAAGCCTGATCTTTTGCCTTTAAGGCAGTCAGGTAGATTTTACCTTTAAAATCATTGTTGATCAGGGTTTCAACCAGGTGTTTGGAGGAGTCCAAAATGGGGACGGTTGATATCACACATTTGCTGGTTTGAAAAGGGATTTGGTCGAATATTTCGGGGTCTTCCATATCTGCAAACACCACATCTCTACCTGCTTCTTTTTCCTGTTGGACCACCTGAGGGTCAAAATCAACCCCAAGGTATTTGATCTCCTTTTGCTGGTCCAGAATATCTGCGATTTTACTTCCAAACCTGCCAAATCCAAAAATGATCAGCTCATAAGTTTTTCCTGTTTGATCTTGCAGGAATGGATCTTTAATATTTTTCCTTTCAAAAATGCTCAATGCTGGTGCAATGAACTCATAAATGGGATGTGAATAGAGAATTAGGTAAGTGGAAAGCCCTATGGTAATGAGTCCAACCAGGGTAATCAATCCAACGGTCTCTTCATTGATATGTCCGATGCTGAGTCCCAAACCAGCGAAAATCAAGGAAAACTCACTGATTTGAGCCACCGTCAGCCCGGCCAAAAAGGATGTTCTTTTCTTATATCCCATCACTCCCATGATAATTAATACGATGATGGGATTGCCAATAAGTACAAAGAAAGAAAAAACAAAGGCCTTTCCTACCTGATTGCCAATGACATCAAAATTCAAATCCGCACCTAAATTGACAAAAAAGAAAAGTAGTAGGAAATCCCGTAGGCTCACCAACCTGCTACTAATAGTTTCTTTGAAGGTGGAAGAAGCTAAGCTGACGCCTGCCAAAAAAGCACCCACTTCTCCACTAAACCCCATTATTTCCCCTAAAGATGCCAAGAATACGGCCCAGGCTATGGCAAATAAGACAAGCATTTCCTGGGATTTGGCCAGGAATTTACTCAGCCTGGGAATCATCCATTTCATGGCAAGCCAGGTTAAAAAAACGAGCACTGTTCCTGATAAGACGGTTTGCAGAATGGCATGCCAAAGGGGAGACTCATTGTCTTGTCGCATGGTAGATAAGACAATCATGACAAGGATAACCACTATATCCTGAACAATCAAAAAGCCAACGGCAATTTGCCCGTGTAAGGAATCAATCTCTTTTTTATCGGATAATAATTTGACTATAATGATGGTACTTGAAAAGGTAAGCGCAACTGCTATGTAAAAACTATGGAGGGTTGAAAAACCCATTCCAATTCCTATAAGGAAGCCAATAAGTGAGGTAAATAAAACCTGACCCATTCCCGTCAAAAGTGCAATCCTACCGACCGATTGAATTATCCTTAGGTCCAGCTTTAAGCCAACAATAAATAATAAGACAACAATCCCAACTTCTGCCAATAGGTGGATATTATCCTTAGAATGAACCACATCCAATACTGCGGGCCCCACCAGGATTCCCAAAGCAATGAACATAACAATAAGGGGTTGCTTGAGCAATTGCCCTATACTACCCAAAAGTGCTGCCAGAACCAGGATAATGGTAAATTCATAAAAGGGGTTTGATGCAATCTCTCCAAGCCAGTTCATGAAGGTAGGATGATGAGTGGCGTGTTTCCATCATGGATCAGGTCATTGATAAACAATTTCCTAAACAGCTGATCATTTAGGTTTCTGGACCCTTTTTGCAGGACGATAAAAATCTCCTGCTGATTCCTGTATTTGGATTTTATTTCTGAAAAGGCATCTTTTCCCAGGTAGATGTTGAATTTTTTGGGCAATTGCTCATTCAAACCATGTGACAGTTTTTGTAAATAGGAAGTACTTTCTTCCTCTTCAGATTTTTGGTTAATAATTGTGAGTAGTTCCAATTCCTCGAGATTATTTCCAATAGCCCCAAGAAGCTGTTTCAATGAATTTTCATTCACAGGGTATTTTGGATGACAAGCCAAAACCAATTTTTTGGGGATGTTGCGATCGATATTTTTTGGAACTCCAATAACCAGGTTGTTTAATTGATTAATGATTTCTGTTGCCGTACTACCAATAAGGTATTTCTTTAAAAATCCCGTCCCCTTTAATCCCAAAAGCAAAATATCGTCCGGTTGTAAATAGGTTTTTAAAAATGGAATCAATGGATTATCAATAGCTAAAAATATACCCTCGCCTTGTGTAAGGTCATTTTTATCCAAGATTTTCAAAAAATTCTTTTTGGCATCCTCCTTTTCATGTTTGATCACCTGAGTACGGGTCTTTTCGTCCGCAATGGCAGGTACAAGTCCCGGAACACGGTTGATAAAAACCAACCCCATCCCAAAATGCTCCTTCCATTGGTAGGCCATTTGAAGAAGCGGGGAAGAATAGATAGAAAAATCCAATAAAACAACTAATCTCTTCATTTATCAAGGTTATATCTTGGACAATGCAATAGTCCTAAATATATAAAAATATCCAGTGATTTGCCATACTCAGGCAGCTTAAATGGGGAATTAAACCTTACTGGTCTTCATACCATTTTTCGTCAAAGGTATGTGCAGATTCAAAAGCAGCTTTCAAAACCTTTATGACCATCCAGATCATCAATACCGGGGAAATCGAAAACATTAACAATATGAGGGCAGTGTTTAGATTTACAGCTACTGCAACAACATAAATCAGTAGAAAGCCCGTAACCAGGCTTATTGGAACCAGGGGATTTTCCATAAGTTTTCCTTTTTAATGGAAACGATTAAACCCTGGCAATTGTTCAGTAGCGTTAATCAATTGTCTTTCAGGCATTTTCTACTCTGGGCGCCCAATAAGTACAATATGCTTGTGGTTTTACTGGTCCTTTAAAAAGCTGGCAGCCACCGCATTTCCTTTTTTCCGTAGGGGGCAGGTAAAGTTGGCAATTGTCACAACGGTTATCTGATACCGGCGTTTCTTCCTCATAGCCCAGGCTTTTTCTTTTTTCCAGTTCTTCCTCACTCAGGCCTGTGAGATCAGCACAATCGGTAACCTGATCCAACTGGTATTCTTTTGGGGGACTTCCACAGTTGACCAGGATCAAGCCTGATGATCCGAGCAGGTATTTTATGAATATTCTTCTTTGCATGGAGATTGTTTGGTTAAAGGTTGGCCATCAAATCCTGAAGGGGGAATTCGGTATAATTTTCTGCAGCTTCCAGTTTTTCCAAAAGGCCAGCCAAATTTTCAGAATGACTTTCCTTGGATTTTTCCAGGCCTTTTTTCAGGTTATCCAGCCCAATTGGTTTCCAATGATCCGGGTTTTTGTCCTGAAGCGAAGATAAAAAGCCGATGTAAGCCTTGATTTGGGTCTCTTCTCCTTTCGCCCCCAATATGTGGGACACCTCCTTCAGGTAGTCATTTTTCCAGCTTTCTGAGCTTTCAAAAAAGTCGTATTGCGTCTTCAATTTTTCAAGAATCTCAAGACCTGAACCGGCATTTGAACTGAGAATAGCTATCCGAAACCATTTATTGGTTCCCTTTTCCATCAGGGCTTCGGCCATTTTTTCAATGACATCCTTGTCTTCCCCGTTGCCAAGGCTAAGGATTGCTTGCAGGGCGACCATGGGGTTTTCATCTGTCACTTTTTGGGAGATAGCTTCTTTCAGTGAAGGGAATTCCTCTGCCAGGACCAGCGCATTCTTTACCAAACCCCAGTGATCGCTTTCCATTGCTGCTTGCACCAAATCCGGCGTCAGGGATCCCAAAGATTGTAACAAGTGGAGGGCGAGAACTTGTGTTTTTGGATTTTCATCCCTTGCTACTTCTAATAATGCAGGCACATAATCCTGGCTGGGATTTTCAAGGATCAACCGTTGGGCGGTGGTCCTGTTCCAGCCATTTTCATGAGACAGTTGGGCCACCAGGTTTTCAGCATCCATCTGGGAATAATCAGGAACCTGAGGAGCACTTGCCTCAGTTCCTTTTGGTACCAGGCGGTATATCCGCCCGTGATTTTCTCCATGCATAAAATCCATTTCCTCTTTCAAATCATCAGGAATGGAAACCGGAGTTTCTATGTGCTGCCGGTAAAAATCCACCATATACAGGTAGCCATCTGGCCCAACAGTAAACCCTACCGGCCTGAACCAGGGATCTGTTGATGCCAGGAATTCTTTCGTGGTTTCTTCAGATGGACGTTGGGCTATAAGAAATGGTCCGTTTTTATCCGGCACCAGCCGATCTCTGTGCACCAGGTTTCCGGCTACATCCCCTGTAAAAAGGTCTCCGTAAAATTCATCCGGAAAGGCTCCTCCATCGTAAATGGTCCCTCCTGAAGCGCCTGTGAAATAGTCTTCTGCATGCTCTACCCGGTCCAATTCCTGTTCCTGATACTGTTTGTTCCTTCTTCGGGTTCTTTCTGCCCTCCAATAGGGGGGAGGTGTCATTTGAAACATTTCAAAATCATGGTCGGAAATGTTTTGGTTGACGGATTTACTGGACAAGTGGCCGTGCCGCTCCAGGTACCTGCCGGGGATAACCGCCTGCTGTATATGCAGGGTGTTTTGTGTAAACAGTTTATTGCCCCAGTCATCGAACGTTTGGCCAAACTGGGCAGTACCGCTTTCTTTTTCAAAGGCATCCTTGTCAAGCCGAAACCTGAAATCCATCCCCTGTAGGGACAATGGACTTGATTCTGGTTTTTTCTCGAAGGTAACATCACTTCTTTGACCATTATTGGCCGCATAGATCCAGTTATCTACACCCAATCGCAGGTTGGTGATCTGGGCCTCCGAATTATTCTCAAAGAAACCGGAAAAAACGATTTCTTTGCTGTCTGCAACGCCATCGCCGTCCTGGTCTTTCATGTAATAAATATAGGGGGCTGCTGTTACCAGGAGGCCTCCTTTCCATGGCATCAGGCTGGTGGCATCTGCTATGCCTTCGGCAAAAACAATGGCAGCATCCGCCTGGCCGTCGCCATCCTCATCTACCAGTTTCTTAATGACTCCCCTTCCTTCGCCTTTTTCAGGTTTGTAGGGATAATCAGGCATTTCTATGGCGAATGCTGCCCCCATTTCATCAAATACCAGGTCTACCGGATCCTTGATATGTGGCTCAGCAGCAAATAGCTGTACCTCAAAACCTTCATGCAAATCAAAGGTGGCCATCGAAGCCTCCGGATTTAGGGGCCCGGCGTACTTTTCCTCAGTACAGGATTGAAAACCTAAGAAAAAGAACATCAAAAGACTAATGGAGGCTGTACTTTTCATAATTTTATATGGCTTGTTGGATGGATTATCAATATTGGATTTAATGCAAGAAAATGAAAATTATTTTCCATCAAAGGATGACATTTTTTATTAAAACCTGACATAAGTAAGCAGGAGCTATTCAAAGGGCAATTTATTAATGGGATCAAAACCGAAATATTTATCCAGAAAGGCATAGGCTTCTTTTCTTGTTTCCGGGGGAAAGTCATGCCCGGCATCCGGGTACCTTACCTGCAGATTATCCGGAAATCCCATCCACCGGTATACCGGAGCGAGCCGGTCAATCCCTGATTTGACACCCGCTACAGAAAAATTACTATCCTGTAAGGGTGCATTGGTAAAAACCGGCCTGGGAGCAATCAAGGCAATGATGTCCGTAAAATCAAAGGGAAGCCTGGCATCCGGAAGCTGATTTTTGATGGCAGGCATGTACCTTTCCTGTGCCCAGGGACCAAGTCGTCCCCCGTATTTTTTTGAACCTTCCTCTCCAATGTCATAAAATTCAAATGGCGTCCAACCACAACTGCTGACCACCGCTTTGATCCGCTGGTCATGGGCAGCGGCGAATAAGGCATTGTGTCCGCCAAGGGAGTGGCCAATCACACCAATCCTATCGGAATCTACTTCCGGCATCTGACCCAGTACATCCACGCATCGCATGTGGTTCCAAACGCCCAGCAAGGTTCCGGAAGGGAAGCCGTCTCTGGAAAAATCATGGTTTCTCTGCTCCCCAAAGCTGGGGTAATCGGGTGCCATCACCACATAGCCTCTCTCTGCCAACTCCCTTGCAATTCCCCTGTTTTCCAGCGGACCTTGTCCATCTACGATTTTTTTCCCCCCTTCACCTGTACTATGTAGTACCAGCATAGCAGGCCGGTTTTTGCTTTGGTGGGGCACATACAGGTAGGCCGTGACTTTATTCCTTTCATCAGATGGGAAACTCACCTGGTGCCTGGTAAAACTGCTTTCCACCAGGGAATCGGAATAGGTAAGCCGGGGTACCGAAAGATGCTCCCGGGAGGGTAGCGTTCCCATGATAGAGGCCACCTTGTGCTGCCAATCTTTCTTTTTTTCTTTCCATTCCTCGAGGCTTCTGATAGGAACATCACTTTCCCGCTGTAAAAGGTAGGGACTAGTAACCGCCTGACCCGGGTTTGGCTGGTGCAATAACTTTTTGATGGCCTCCAGGATGACAGGCTCGGCTTCGGCTGTCACCGGGCTGGCGTTGATTTCATAGCCTTGCTCCGGGTAGGCTGCCGCTGTGCCAATATAAAACGGTCCGTAATCCCCATAAGCAGCCATGGCTACCGATAAATCCGGCCTTACTGCCTTGGCGGCCAATTGGTATTCCACAAATAGTTCTCCAGGAAGATGGAGTATTCTGGCATCTCCCAGTGTCAGGCAGCTGATGTCAATTTTTTTACCCAGTTGCTGTCGCTTGTACCAGGTCAGTTTTTGCATGTTGTTGGTCAGCCAGCGAGGGTTTTGCAGGTGCATTTCCTGCTCGATTTTCGCAATCGCTTCATTCGCAGGCAGCAACAGGGGCTCCTGTTGCCAAAATACATCCTGCGGGTTTAATGCCTGTTTGCGGGTATTTTCCCATGCCTTTTCCATACCTGCTGCCAGCCTTTCAGCCAGCAGTTTGCGGTTGATTTTTGAGCCATCATTGTATTTGCCTGCAGCAATATTAGCACCAGCACCATTAAAATGCACATGCAGGGCTTCAGGGACAGCCAGTTGTCGCAGGTAGCGGGCTATTCCGGGGAAATCGGGGTTGGCTACTTTGGTCAGGTAATAGCTCTGCGGGTGCACGGCATAATAACTGAGCACCGCTATGGGTTGATCCCCATTCCAGAAACTGATCAGGGAAACTTCAGGATCGATCAGGCCTTCCGGGAAATCCCGGATTTGGGGATCTTGGGTAGAGGAGCTACGAAAATATTGGACTTTCCCGTCAGCACCTATTATACGGCGGTTGGAAGCCACCTTTTCCACTATTGCCTTCCCTGTTCCCACATGGCTGAGGGGTTGAGCCTCGGTTAACGCTGTTTCTATGGCCTCTTCCAGTCTGTTCAATAATACATGGTCAAAGGAACTTTCAAAAGCCTGCGGATCCAGTCCGGCATCCACCAGGATTTTTTCCGCACCCCAATCGCTGATGGGGGCATCATGTTGGTGGACCGTATGGATGGCTACCCTTGAAGGAATGGTGGAGGCTGCCTTTGCCAGGTGCGCTTTAAAGGCATCCTGGCTTTCATTTCCTATTCCAATCCAGTCCACTGCGCAAAGCACAATGGGAAGGCCGCTGCCGCTGAGGACGATTCCTTTGGCCCTGAGGCCTAAATCATCCCTGTTTTCCATCCGGTCATAGGCAAGCAAACTTCCAACCGGGGGAGTGGCATCCACATCAAAGACGGCAACTGACAATCCGGTAAGTTTTTCTTTGTTGCCCTGCCAGGCCAGGGCAGGCATGGACAGGAACAGGCAGAGCAGGCATAAAATCGAGGGAATCGGGCGTTTTATTTTAGTCATTATTCGATGGGGTATGCTGGTGAATCCAGTTAATCATTTCTTTTTGGGATGTCTCTGCGAATCGGTTAAACCCTTTTGGTATATACTGGTAAGGTTTGTTTTTGGCCCCCATTTGATTGGAAATAATTTCCAGATTTTTCAAATTACTGCTGATGGCTTTCAGGTCTGCATGCCTGTCTTGTTCAGGGCTGACCACCATCAGGGGCCGGGGCAGGATAGCAGCAAGTATTTCCGGGAAATCCACCGGTATTCCGGAAGGGTCGTCTTTATATAATCCCCATTTTGGGACCAAACCATACAGGTGAGAATAGGCCTTGATCCCCTCCAATTCTTCGCCAGCCTCCCTTAAGGAAGTAAAGGCGGAAGCAATCGCTACCCCGTCAACCTGATCTTCCAAAGCAGCAGTAAACAGTGCTACTGTTCCGCCCAAGGCATAACCGGCCAGGTAAATGTGGTCGGTATCCACAAATGCCAGTTGACCCAAAGCCTGAATAGCATCACGCGTATCCTTTACCATTTTGCCCATTTTGGACCAATCCGGATACCTGTCATAAAAATCAGCACCTTCCTCTATGCGACTGCCATAACCCAACAAGTCCATGGTGAATACGGCCATCCCCTTCTCCAGACAGGTTTCAATAAAATGGTTCATTCCCGTATCAAAGCCGGTGTTGGTATATTTGTGCAGGTAAATGACAACCGGGATTTTGTTACCACTGTCTGTTTTGAATTTCCCCTGATCATCCGAAGGGAGGTAAAGGGCACCATGCTGGTAATCTCCCAAAGCATTGTAGGGCGCAATATTTCGTCTGATCCCATGGGTGACCCGGGGGCGGTTGAGCAACAAATCCAGGTAATCACTATTGGAGCTTAAACTTGATATGGGATCGGCAGCGATCCCCTCGGGCTGTTTTCCAAGGGTCCACCGGATTTTTTCCCGGACGTTTTCCTGCCAGCCTTTCAGGTCTTCCCTGGTCATGGAGGAAATGTCATTCACCAAGGAGGGTAATTCGACCGATTGGTCTTTTGGCAAGGCAGATGGGGTGTTTTTCTTTTCCCAGAGATCAAAGTCAAAGCTATAGTACCTTTTGTTTTCCCATTTTTTGTCGGACCTGCCAAATTGAATGTCCAGCCAGTCCAGGTAAGATTCGATGTCTCTGGCAGCCACCGCATGTTTTCCATCCCTGAAGCGTATGCCTAATTTTTCTGGCTGCCCCAAAAATTCATATACCTTCTTCAGGGACTGGTAATTTTGTTCGATGGCCCAGGGATCACCTCCCCCGGCTTCCCTGATGGACGAACTCAATAAAAGGGAGTTGGGTGCTATCAAGGCCATCAGAGAATTTTGATCAATCGGCAATTTGTGCTCCCTGCCATTAAAAAACCGCAAACGGGGATGAAACCATTGAGGCCTGATGGAATTAAGGTAATCAATAGATTCATTTTCATGTCTTTCATCCGTATAACGGTAGGGGATCTCGCCGCCTGTGCCTCCGCTACTGCTGATCAGGGCCGTGATTCTGGAGTCAAAGGCGGCGGCAAAGATCGATAATTTGGCATTTCTGGAGTGCCCGGTTAAAGCAATTTTATCTTTATCTACTTCTGGTATGGTGTACAAGTAATCTACGGCCCTTTGTGCTCCCCAGGCCCGGGTCATTAAAGCGGACCAGTCGTATTCCGGGTATACTTCCTGGTAGGCAATGGTTTCATCAAAGACATCGGCTCCGGCATAAATCAATCCCATGTAGCCCCTTCTTACAGCTATTTGTACCCAGCCCCGGTGATTCCACTGGCTCATAAATACCGGATGAGGTCCCTCGCCCGGGGGAGTGTAAACCTCCAGGGTCAACCGGGCTTTTTCATGATTGCCAAACTTCAGCAGGACGGTTTGAACCTTGATGGCACCTTCCATATGTTCTGAAATTATTTCTGAAGTAAGGTTTTCAGGGGGATTGGGAAAGGTACCGGACAATAAATGGATGGCTTGTTCTTTGATCCACTCTCTTTTGTTTTGCCACTGCTCCATCGATTTCACAGGGACCTGCTGACCACCTACCTCCAGGACCAGAGGGTCTGGGAGGAAAGGGATATCAGGCAGTAAGTCGAAATCAGGAGGCAGTTCACCGGTTCTTTTTTGCCAGGCACCCCATGTGCTGTCCTTAAAGCTAAGGCGTTCAAAGGAGGCAAACACATTTCTGGTCCTTTGATCAGCTCTCGGATGGGGTCTGTTATGTTCCAGTAGGTTTTCCAGAAAGGCTTTACGCTTTATGGTATCTACTGACTGGGCAATTCCAAAATAAGGGATCAGGCAGAGTAGTAGAGGTAGGAGAAGGGGATACAGCGATTTGCCTGTTAAATTTTTCATGATTATGGGCTGGGTTCGGCTTTTGAAATTTAATTATCCTAAAATTAATGACAAAATTCCACAGAAAAAGGATCAATGGTAAAAATCCCGTCAGGACATCTGTATCCGCTGTATACAGCAGGAGAGGGAGGAGTTGATTTTGGGAAAAAGCTTCATTTACAGGTGAATTTATTAAAAAAATCAGGAATTTTTGAGTGATAAAGCTTCAAATTGATGGATTAGGTCCATCAAATGTATCTTTTACAGTTTCTTTCTTGAAAGGATTAGGAATAATAATATCTTTGTCGAAATTAAAAAATCTATATATTTCTTTAATAGCTGATATGGAACAATTATTTCTCTATTTGGTCCCTTTTTTGGGTATTTTTGGGTTGGTGGTGATGGCCATTAAATCTGCCTGGGTAACCAAGCAGCCTACCGGTGAACAGAACATGGTAGAGTTGGCGGGTTATATTGGTAAGGGAGCGATGTCGTTCCTGAAAGCGGAGTGGAAGGTAATGTTTTATTTTGTAGTGATTGCTGCCATCATCCTGGGATGGTCGGGCACATTACTGGACAATTCCAGTCCCATTATTGCAGTATCTTTTGTCATTGGAGCCGTTTTATCTGCCTTTGCCGGATACCTGGGAATGAAAATTGCCACTAAATCCAATGTAAGAACCACTGAGGCGGCAAAAACAAGTCTTGCCAAAGCATTGAATGTTTCCTTCACCGGAGGGACGGTTATGGGTCTGGGAGTAGCTGGTCTTGCCGTATTGGGAATGGGAGGCTTATTTATCATATTTTACAACATGTTTGTATTGTCTTCCGGAGGCGATGTCAATGGGCATGAAATGGAGACCGCCCTGGAGGTATTGGCCGGGTTTTCCCTGGGGGCAGAATCTATTGCCTTGTTTGCCAGAGTAGGAGGAGGGATCTACACCAAGGCTGCTGATGTAGGAGCCGATCTGGTGGGAAAAGTTGAAGCCGGAATACCGGAAGATGATGTAAGGAATCCCGCAACCATTGCAGATAACGTAGGTGATAACGTAGGTGATGTGGCCGGAATGGGTGCAGATTTATTTGGTTCATACGTGGCCACCATATTGGCTTCCATGGTATTGGGAAGGGAAATTGTAAGTAATGACAACTTTGGAGGGATTGCCCCGGTGCTGTTGCCGCTGGTTATTGCCGGTCTGGGACTGGTTTTCTCTATTATTGGAACCGTTTTCGTTAAAATTAAGTCCGAAACTGGAAATGTACAGGCAGCCCTAAACCGGGGGAATTGGATTTCAATCCTGTTAACGGTAGCTGCCTCTTTCTTTGTGATCGATTACATGCTGCCTGAGGGAGACCTGGTCATGTCCAGGTTAAATTCCATTGCTTTTACCAAAATGGGAGTTTTTGGAGCTGTTTTTATCGGATTGATTGTAGGTGCCCTGATGAGTATCATTACCGAACATTATACCGCCATGGGTAAAGGTCCGGTCAATTCAATCATCAGGCAATCGTCTACGGGCCATGCCACGAACATCATCGGCGGTCTGGCAGTAGGCATGCAATCTACCGTGTTGCCTATTTTGGTGCTTGCCGGAGGAATTTTCTCTTCCTATATGGCAGCCGGATTATATGGAGTAGCCATAGCCGCCGCAGGCATGATGGCCACCACCGCCATGCAATTGGCGATTGATGCTTTTGGTCCCATCGCCGATAATGCCGGTGGAATAGCAGAAATGTCCGGCCTTCCCAAAGAGGTCAGGGAAAGAACAGATATATTGGATGCCGTTGGCAATACCACCGCAGCAACGGGCAAGGGGTTTGCTATCGCCTCAGCCGCCCTGACAGCCCTGGCATTATTTGCTGCTTATGTAGGGATATCGGGTATTTCTACCATAGACATTTATAAGGCAGATGTATTGTCCGGATTGTTTGTGGGAGCCATGATCCCCTTTATTTTTTCTTCCCTGGCAATAGCTGCCGTGGGTAGGGCAGCCATGGATATGGTCAATGAGGTGAGGAGGCAATTCAAAGAGATGCCGGGAATTATGGACTATACCCAAAAACCGGATTATGAAAAATGTGTGGAGATATCCACCAAAGCTTCCATTCGGGAGATGGTGGCACCGGGTGCAATCGCCCTTTTATCGCCCATTATTGTGGGTTTCCTCTTTGGGCATGAAGTGTTGGGTGGCATGTTGGCTGGAGTAACCGTCTCAGGTGTTTTGATGGGGATTTTTCAGAACAATGCCGGAGGAGCCTGGGACAACGCCAAGAAATCTTTTGAAAAAGGAGTGGAAATCAACGGAGAAATGTATTACAAAGGCTCTGAGCCCCACAAGGCCTCTGTTACCGGGGACACGGTAGGAGATCCCTTTAAAGATACCTCAGGTCCTTCCATGAATATTCTGATCAAGCTGACTTCTATCGTTTCCATAGTCATTGCACCTTTTATTCCTTTGGATAGTCCATTGGGGATTTCGGATAATGCGGGGAGCGAAGAAATAAAAAAGGTGGTACAGGTACCCGAAACTTCCCCTGAAGCACTGGAAGTTTTGGAAATCAATTGAACCAAACCTGAATGTAATATTCTTCATGGCCGCCAATACATGCATTGGCGGCTTTTTGGTTCCGAGGGGCTATACCCAAAATACCAGAGATAAGATGCCCTTACTATCGGTGATTGTCTATAAATAAATGCTACAAAAGATGCCTTCCTATTTAAAGACCTGTTTGATGTTATGCTTGTTGTCCATTGGTATGGCAGCGTTCGGTTCATCTTCAGCTTTCTCTGTTTATGGTTCTCCGGATCAATTGAAAGGAAGAGTGATTTGTATAGATCCCGGTCATGGAGGTACAGCAGATACTGATGCTTACCGCGTGGGTCCTACCGGTGAGCGGGAGGAGTGGGTGAATTTACGGGTTGCCCTGTATTTGAGGGATTTGCTGGAAAATGCCGGGGCAAAAGTGGTGCTCACCAGAAGAGACGATTCTTTTGTCTCTTTGGAAGACAGGAGTAAAATGGCAGTTGCAAACAAGGCAGAATTATTTGTCTCTATCCACCACAATGCCACAGCAGATCCGGCGGTCAATTTTCCTATCATTTATTTTCACGGAAGTGCTTTGGAGAACGGTGCCAGTGTGGCACTGGGACAGCAGGTGGCAAAGCACTTGCTCCAGCACCTATTTGATGATCAGGGTCCCTTTAGTTTGGTTTCTGATTTTACCATTTTTTCCCGAGCCGGGGCAAGTGTACTGCGGGGAACATATGGTATTCCCGGCATCATTGCAGAGGCATCCTTTTTTACCCATCCTGAGGAAGAAGACAGGCTTAAATTGAGCGCCTACAACAAACGGGAGGCCAGGGCTTATTTCGAAGCCATTGCTGATTTTTTTTCCATGTCCGTACCAGTGGTAAAAGAGAAAAAAGAACCCCTGGAAATCACCCCTTTTCCGGTTTTTCAGGAGGAGGAAAGAATGCGTCCGGAGGCCTTGCAATGGAAAGCCAATTATGAAGAAGGTAAACGCCTTATGGAAACAGGTGATGAAAAAGATCAAGAGAGGGCTTACCGACTGTTAAGTCTATCTGTGAAATCTTTTCCGGACTCCTATGTAGCCAAACAATGTCATGAATTACGGGCAGCTATTCTCTCCCGGAAGGGTGATGGAAAAGCAGCGGATATGGAACACAAACGTATAAAGGCTTTTTATCCCTGAAAGCGATTAGGATCTTTCTTCCAATTCGGTTTGCAACTGGGAAATGACGGTTTCCAAAACGGTATTGGTTTCCATGATCAGCGGGGATAGTTTTTCCGGCTGACTTTCCAATTCAGCCAGCTGCTCAATTTCCCGGATTACTGGAATTAAAATTTCTATTTTAATATTATCGATACTTGGTTTGATCTGGTGGGCCAGGTTCTTGATTTCCGTGTAATTCTTTTCGTCAAAAGCAGAATTCAGTCCGCTTATGGTTTTTTTTGCCTGATCAATAAATAATTTGATCATTTCTATGATAAATTCATCACTTCCACCGCTGATTTCCTCCAAATTTATCAGGTCATACAATTTCCCCTGGTGATTTTCCATGTTTGGTTTGGTCTTTTAAAGGCTACAAATATAGGGTTTGAAACGGAAAAAACAGCATAGGGTAATTTCATGTTTTTTTCATGCTTCACAAAAAAATAGACTTAAATTGCGCCCAGTTATATAAAATCAGCAATAAATAATTTTTATTCATGTCAGATTTGAATCATTATTCAAAGATAGCCAGCGAGTTGGGTGTGCGAAATGATCAGGTGGTAAGTACCGCCGGGTTGCTGGATGAGGGGGCGACCATCCCATTTATTTCCAGGTATAGAAAGGAGGTTACCGGTAGTTTGGATGAAGTACAGGTTGCAGCCATCAGGGACCGCCTGCAACAACTCAGGGATCTGGAAAAGCGTAAAGAGGCCATTATCAAATCCATAGAGGAGCAGGGTAAGCTGACAGCCGAGCTGGAGGCCAGGGTACTGGCGGCCGAAACCATGAGTCTTTTGGAAGACATATACCTTCCTTTCAAGCCCAAACGGAGAACGAAGGGTACCATTGCCAGGGAAAAGGGTCTTGAACCCCTGGCCAATCAGATTTATGCACAGGATAGACTTCAGCCGGATACTATTGCCCAAGCTTATGTGGACGAGGAGAAGGGAGTAGGATCTATTGAAGAAGCCCTTCAGGGAGCAAGGGACATCATGGCTGAATGGATAAATGAAGATGTAGAAGTAAGGAAAAATTTGCGCAAACTGTTTATTGAAGAGGGGAAATTCACTTCCAGGGTGATTCCGGGAAAGGAGCAGGAGGCCATGAAGTACAAAGATTATTTTGATTGGGAAGAGCCCATTAAATCCGCTCCTTCGCACCGGGTACTGGCCATGAGAAGAGGGGAAAAGGAACTTTTTCTGATGTTGGATACAGGACCGCTGGAATCAGTCGCCCTGCAAATGATAGAAAAAAGGGTCTTAAAGACTACCAATCCCTGTGCAACGCAGGTAAGCCTGGCCATTAAAGACAGCTATAAACGATTGTTGAAACCTTCGATGGAAACTGAAGTCAGGCTTTATTCCAAGAAAAAGGCGGACGAAGCGGCGATCAAGGTTTTTACAGAAAATCTGAGACAGCTACTCCTGGCTTCTCCGCTGGGAGAAAAGTCGGTGATGGCCATAGATCCGGGGTTCCGTACGGGATGTAAATTAGTTTGTTTGGGACCTCAGGGGCAGTTGTTGCAAAATGAAACCATTTATCCCAATGAACCTCAAAAGAAAACCCATGAATCCGGTGCTTTGGTAAAATACCTGGTAGAGCGACATGGGATTGAAGCCATTGCCATAGGAAATGGCACGGCCAGCAGGGAAACAGAGCTCTTCATCAAAAACATTGGACTGGCACCTGAAGTATTGGTCGTCATGGTCAACGAAAGTGGGGCCTCCATTTATTCTGCTTCCGAGGTGGCCAGGGAGGAGTTTCCTGATCATGACCTGACCGTAAGAGGAGCTGTTTCCATAGGAAGAAGGCTCATGGACCCTTTGGCAGAATTAGTAAAAATTGATGCCAAATCCATAGGTGTGGGGCAATACCAGCATGATGTAGATCAAACGGCACTTAAAAATTCATTGGATGATACGGTAATGAGTTGTGTAAATGGGGTAGGGGTTGAAGTGAATACTGCCTCTAAGCAACTCCTTACTTATGTCTCCGGTCTGGGTCCATCTCTGGCTCAAAATATTGTAGCCTTTAGGAATGAGCACGGACCTTTCAAGAGTAGGGAGGACATCAAAAAGGTGCCCCGCCTGGGAGAGAAAGCCTATGAGCAGGCAGCTGGATTTTTAAGGATAAGAAATGGGGTAAATCCCTTGGATAGCAGTGCTGTGCATCCGGAAAGGTATGATTTGATCAAAAGGATGGCAGAGGACATGGGCGTGTCTGTGGCACAATTGATTAAGGATGATCAACTGGTCCAGAAGATATCCTTGTCCAGGTATGTGGATGAGCAGGTAGGATTACCTACCCTGCAGGATATCCTGGAAGAATTGGGTAAACCAGGTAGAGACCCGCGAGAACAGTTTGAGGTTTTTCAGTTTCAGGAAGGCATCAATGAAATGAAGGATTTGAAAGTGGGAATGGAGCTGCCTGGGATTGTTACGAATATTACGCAATTTGGGGCCTTTGTAGATATAGGTGTGCACCAGGATGGCCTGGTACACTTGAGTCAGTTGGCAGATCGGTTTGTAAAGGACCCGAAAGAGGTGGTATCTGTCAATCAAAAAGTAACAGTGACGGTAATGGAAGTGGATCTGCCAAGGAAACGGATTGGGCTGAGTATGAAAGCGGATCCATTTGGGAAAACGTCTCAGGAACAGAAGGACAGAGGTCCTGCAAAAAAACGGATATCCAAAAAACCTGATAGTAAGGAAAGCATGGAAGAAAAGCTGAACCTGCTAAAGCAGAAATTTGGAAAATAGGAAATTCGGGAAGATGGTAAAAAAGCCCATGCTCAGTTTTTGAGCATGGGCTTTTTTTGTAAAAATTCAACTAAAAACACTGAGGGTGAATGGCTTGTCTCTATTTGTTAATGCGAGGCATTCAATCGATAAAAAACAGAATAATATTTTATAGTAAGGTGTAAAATACAAAATAAATTTTATAAATGTTAATAATATTTTTTCTGGTTCAAAATTTAACCATTAATTCGATTTTGAAACTTTAATTAAAGAATATAAGGGTGTTTTAAAATCCAAAAAAATAATATGAAACAATAAAAATAGATTATTAAGTTTATTTTAAACCTTTAATAATTTTAATATCATAAAAATAGTATTTGTTAATTTAGTCTTTAAAATTGAATAATAAAAATTTTAAATTGTTAAAAAGGTTTATAATAAGTTAAAATAATAAAAAATAAAGAATAAATTGTTTTTTTATAATAATATTTAAATATTTCGTTTTGTTCCTTTATATAAAAAATAATTTGGTAAATTTTTCTTATTCGGTTTACTGTTTTATATTTATACCGAATTGTAGGAAGTAGGGTTATTGGAAACCTATTTTTCGATAAATACAATTCATTCCCCAAAATAATCTTTTCAGACTGACCCAAAAATAACCACTTGGGCTATCCGGCACTTATCCGGGTTAAAATCTTAACTTATTAACCATTAACAACATGATTAAAAAATTTACTCACGCAAAGGAAAGGAGTAATGGCATGACCACACTCTTCCTTGGATTGATGATCCTTTTGGGATCTACATGTATTAATCCGCTCTTTGCACAGGAGCGGTCAGTATCTGGAAAGGTAATTGATGAAAATAAACAGCCTATTCCCGGAGCCAGTATATTGGTAAAAGGAACGACCAAGGGTGCGGCTACCGATATCAATGGGGAATTTTCCCTATCCCTTTCCGGCTCAGAAAACCTATTGGAGGTTTCCTTCATTGGCTACGACAAAAAGGAAGTTAAAGTAGGTAATCAAAGTGAATTGACCATTTCCTTATTACCTGATGAAACAGCTCTATCAGAGGTGGTGGTAACTGCCTTCGGAATGGAACGCGAAAAGAAGGCGTTAGGCTACACTACACAGGCGGTAGAGGGTAGCCAGATTGCAGATGCCCGCCAGCCGAATATTGCCAATAACCTTTCCGGACGTGTTGCCGGAGTACAGATCAATAGCAATTCCATGCCAGGTAGTGGATCCCATATTGTAATCAGGGGATCTTCCTCTGTGGCTGGAAACAATCAGCCGTTGGTGGTATTGGATGGGGTGCCACTGGAACAATCTTCTGACAGAAGGTATGGCGGTGGATTATCTGAAATCAACCCGGATAATATCAAGGAAATAAATGTGCTGAAAGGTGCCACTGCTGCCGCCCTTTACGGGTCCAGAGCAGCTAACGGCGTGATCATGGTGACCACCAAAGATGGTTCCGGTTCCAAAGGTATTGGTGTGGAATACAATACCAACATGACTTTCGACAGGCCTTTGGTAGAACCTGGATTGCAAAACATTTATGGGGGTGGCATTGGCTACAGAACCTGGTATGTGGACGGAAGAAATGGCTTTGATGCTGACGGAATCCGGGGAACAGCCGGCGTGGATGAGAGCTGGGGACAGCCTATGGATGGTACTGAAGTTCCGCTTTGGTACAGTGCTCCGGGAAGGGAGCCCTTATTGCCTCAGCCTGATAATTTCCAGCAGTTTTGGGAAACAGGTAGAAGCATGACCCATAACGTGGCCGTGGCGGGAGCTAACGAATCTGGTAATTTCAGGTTGTCTATGGGCAGGTTGGACCAGACCAGCATCATGTACAACAACAATTATTACCGGAATAACTTCAAGCTCAATGCAGGTTATAATTTTACTGATAAACTAAAGTTTACTGTCAGTGCCGAATATGTTAAATCAGGGTCGGATAACAGAAGGTACACCGGAAGCTCGGATTTTATTTGGGCTCACAGACATACCGATTATGATAAGCTAAGAAACTGGGATCAATATTACGATATCCAGCGGGAGACTTTTCGCCCCGGGGACGACTATCCCTATGCCAACTGGCAGCATGAGTATTTTTCAAATCCTTACTTCCTGCAGGACCGCTATCCCAATGCCAATGAAAAAGACAGATTGGTTGGAAACATAGCGGCAACCTATAGCTTTACAGATGATTTTAGCGTGATGGTCAGGTCAGGTACTGACTTCTGGACCGACAGCAGAACAGATGTAACAAGTGTGGAAAGGACCAAAAATTTTGTAAGAATATTGGGTGCTTACACAGACACGCAAATGACCAGTCAGGAAACCAACAGTGATGTGATCCTGACCTATAATAAAACCCTGGATAATGGGTTTTCCCTGAATTTGCAGGGTGGTGCCATCAACAGGACCAACAATTATCAGATGACTGCTGTCAATGTCAGGGAACTAACCATTGATGGTTTATATAACCTGGGTAACTATGCCAGTCCGGTAGTGCCGTCCAGTGAGATCAGAAAGCAGGTGGTAAACAGTGTTTTTGGTTCTGCCCAGTTTGGCTACGCCAACTCCATATTCCTGGACGTGACCGGTAGGAATGATTGGTCCAGTACATTGCCATTAAATGGAAATTCCTTCTTTTATCCCTCAGTTGCCCTGAGTGCCGTATTGACCGATTTATTCAATGTTCAAAGTAACTTCCTTTCCTTTGCAAAGGTAAGGGCCAGTTTGGCACAGGTAGGTAATGATGCCGATCCCTATCTTCTGAATCAGGTGTTTGCTTCCCAGGGACTCTGGGCTGGTACGACGCCTACTTATGCCGCCTCTGATGAAATTGCCAACAGGAACCTGAAGCCTGAAATTACCACGGGACAGGAAATCGGTTTGGACATGAGGTTTTTGAATGGAAGAATAGGGTTGGATTTTACCTACTATCACCAATCCACCACCAATCAGATCCTGGCGGTAGCGATCTCGAGGGCATCAGGCTACCAAAGTCAGATACTTAATGCCGGGGAAATTACCAATCAAGGTGTAGAATTGATGTTAACCGGTTCCGTTTTACAAAATGCCGGAGGTTTGAATTGGGATGTAGCTTTAAACTTTGCCAGAAACAGAAACCTTGTGGTTGAGTTGGCTGAAGGCCTTGAAAACTATACCCTGGGCAGTCAGAACAGTCTGACCTCTGAAGCCAGAATCGGACAGCCTTATGGCACCCTGTATGGAAGAAGGTACCTGCGTTCACCTGAAGGAGAGATTGTTCATAGCAATGGTTTGCCCCAGTTGGAGGCCGGAACCTTCCAACTCGGAAATATTCAGCCGGATTGGATCGGAGGGTTGTCCAATACTTTTACCTATAGGGGATTTTCATTCGGTTCACTGATAGACGTAAGAATGGGTGGAGACCTGTTTGATGTAGGAACCGGTCTGGCACGAAAGACAGGACAATATGTGGAAACTGCTATCGGCAGGGAAGAAGGTGTAATTGGTCAGGGCGTGAAAAATGTTGGGACTGAGGAAAGCCCAGCCTACGTTCCCAATGATGTCATCGTTGGTGCGCAACCTTTCTGGAATGCTCAAAACCCCAGAACCTACCATGAAGCTGGAATTTTTGATGGGTCTTTTATTAAATTAAGAGAGTTGTCTCTGGGCTATAGCTTGCCACAAGCCCTGCTGTCCAATACCTTCCTTCAAAGTGTCAGGTTATCTGTAGTGGGAAGAAACCTGGCGATTTTGTTCAGAAATCACCCTCACCTGGATCCTGAATTTGATGGAAAAGGTGGCAATGCGCAGGGTTTTGGATATGGTGAAATGCCTTCCACAAGAAACATAGGATTTAACCTGAATGTATCCTTTTAAGTGATTTCCAACTTGGTAAAAAAGATAACAATGAAAAGATTAAAATTTATTCCATACACCCTTTTGTTGGGACTATTCCTTGTGGCCGGTTCCTGTACGGAGGAATTTGAAGAAATCAATACAGATCCAAACAATCCGGTTACCATATCTCCGGCCCTTCTACTCCCGAATGCCATACAGGTATCTGTGGACAGGTATTGGGGACATAGTACACGCTTTGAAAGGTTAAATATTGATGCAGCCATGTGCTGGATTCAGCATTTGTCCAGGAATATTTACATCAATGCAGAAGGAGACACCTATGAAATTCCCATTACCGTTTCCACTGGAACATGGAATAACCTGTACAACAGTTCTTTGGTGAATTTGGAGCAGGTGATTGAATTGGCCGGAGAAGGTGGAGAATTTCAGAATAGAAATTATGAGGGTATTGCTTTGGTCATGAAGGCTTTCACCTTTTCTTACCTGACAGATGCCTTTGGCCCCATTCCTTATTCCAATGCCCTGAAAGGAGCTGCCGAAGAGCCGGTAAACTCTCCAGACTATGACTCTATGGAAGAGGTTTATGCCGGGGTATTGGAGGATTTGAAATTGGCCAATGAGAAGTTAACGGTCGGAGGACCGGTAGTAAATGGTGATATCATGTTTGACGGAGACATCATGCGCTGGAAGAAGTTTGCCAATTCCTTACGAATCAAATTGGCCAACCGACAGGCGGCCAAAAAGCCAGCAGAATCCCGGGCAATCATGCAGGAGATACTTTCATCTCCGGAAACTTATCCCATATTTACAGGGAATGATGATTATGCCGAGCTGAACCACGCCAATGTGATCGGTAGCAGGAATAAAATGTTTGACGTGTTTTCTACCCGATCTGACTGGAACATCAGTACCACATTGGTGGATAAGCTACTCGAGCTGGATGATGATCGGATCAATGTGTATGCATTGCCCTTGTCTGATGGAACCTTTGCAGGATTGCCCAATGGGTTAACCGATGCAGCTGCCTCCTCCATATCCGCTTCTACCATTGGGCAGAAATTTCTGGATCCTGAAGCTCCAAGTATTTTGATGACCTATTCAGAATTGATGTTTGTGCTGGCCGAAGCAGCCTTTGATGGAGACATTACCGGAGACCACATGGATTACCTGGAGAAAGCAGTCAGTGGTTCTTTTGATCAACATGGCCTGGAAATGCCATCTGATTACATCAGCAGGTTGGGAAATATAGACAAGGAAACGATCATGACACAAAAGTGGATTTCCCTGTTTGGCCAGGGTATCGAAGCCTGGACGGAATACCGAAGAACTGGATTTCCGCAAATGCCAACGCCTGATCCGAATGCGATCTTTGTAAACGAAGGCGTATTGCCAACGCGCATCGAATACCCTCCTTCCGAATACTCATTGAATATGTCCAATCTGGAGGAAGGTATCCAAATGCTTGGCGGATCGGATAATATGAGAACCAGGTTATGGTGGGCAGAGTAAGCGTGCTGTTTAAAGCCATTATCGAAATGAAATTCATTCATAATCAATTGAATACATATCATGAAAAAAATATTGAATAAAATTACATTATTGGGTTTGGTTGTGGCGGCTTTCTCTTGTGTGGAAGCGGTGGAATTGGCTACACCAAATGTTGCTTCTCCGGTATTGGTAGTTCTCGAAGGAAACGAATTTGAGGCCAGCACCGGTGTGGCCGTGGAAGGTTCCTTTTATGAACTCGATAAAAGCGGTATCCTTGATAGGACGGTAGGCATTGATTCCATTCCGGTTTCCGGATTGGAAGTAACGGTCTTCATCAATCAGACCGAAGAAGTAAGTACCTTAACCACGGATGGTCAGGGAAAGATCTTGTTTCAGAATCCCTGGACCTCTTTGGGGATTTCAGCTCCAAGTTCCGGTACCCAGATCAGGTTGGAATTTGCTGGAACGTACAATGACATTGCCTTCAGGCAATTCCACAATGTGCGGGTAAAATAAAATAGTAAATCTTAGGACAGGGTTCCTTGAGTAAGGGATGTTTTGTTTTGGTAAAAGTCTGTTTCTATTTATGGTAATGTACCTTAGAATGAGATTGACGCATAAAATACCAGGCAAAGCATCCCTTTATACCTTTAAATCTTACAAAATAATTTTAACCACTTAACAAAAGAACGATCATGACTAACTTAAACAGAAGAAACTGGCTAAAATCCAGTATGACGCTAACTGCAGGTCTGATGACCATGGGCTATGCCGGGGCAGAAAACGGAAGAGATGTAGCTTCAGCGAAAGCTTTTCCTAAAAAAGACAGGTATGCCAGATTGACTTCAAATGAAAATCCATTTGGTCCTTCAGCCTCTGCAAAAAAAGCTTTGAAAGCTGCTTTGGATGATGCTTTCTTGTATCCCAGGGAGTACAGGCAAACACTGGTGGAGCTCATCGCAAAGGAAGAAGAGGTAAGTGAAGACCATATCCTGCTAGGAGCCGGATCCAGTGAGCTGCTACATGCCGCTGCCAGGGTATATGGAGGAGCAAATGGAAAAGTCTTGTCCGCTGATCCCACCTATACCTCCCTGGTTAGATCCGCTGAAATGCTGGGTGCTGAATGGGTGAAGGTGCCTTTGGATAAAAACTTCGACCATGACCTGTCTACCATGGAACATCAGGTCAAACCGGATATATCCCTGGTCTATCTGGTAAATCCCAATAATCCAACCGGTAAAATCATGACCGGAGAGGAAATCATTGGTTTCTGTGATACCGTATCTTCCAAAGTACCAGTGTTTGTGGATGAGGCTTATTGGGACTATATGGAAAACCCCAAAGGATCTACTACTACTGCCTGTATCAAAAAAGGAGCAAACGTAATCGTAGCCAGAACTTTTTCTAAAGTTCATGCTTTTGCTGGTCTACGTGTAGGATACTGTATTGCTCAACCGGAGGTAATTAAAATGCTGGCTAAGGAAGGTCCCAGAAATACTTTGAGTGGTCCATCGATGAGTGCTGCCACAGCCAGTTTGGTAGACCATGAATTCATCAAGTATTCTGTTAAGATGAATAATGAAGGTAAAAAATTCGTTTATGATGTTTTGGAAAAAACCGGTCACGATTATTTCCCATCTCATACCAATTTTATTTTATTCCCCATTGCCATGGATTATTCAGATTTCAGAAAGAAAATGCTGGATAGAGGAGTGGGCATAAAAAGCATGAATGTTGCCGGTCAGGATTATTGCCGGGTTAGTATGGGAAAAATGGAAGACCTGGAAATGTTTGCAGACGTTTTCCAAAAAGTAATCGGTACCTCTATCAACAAATCCTAAGGACCGATGGATTTCTCCCATTGAAATCCCTTATTCCATCATCAATCTCAGGTATTAAAACAGCCTCTTCCAAAAAGAGGCTGTTTTTTTTGGTTTCAACAGGGTAATAACCTTTTATCTGAAGGACCAACGACAAATTTTAAAGATCATGCTCACAGGTAATAGCGAAAGGTCGGTTTCATTGATGGGCTAACTTGGGGCTAATGCGATAAAAACACCGTGGCTGTTTTCTCGCCGGGTCGCACTTTCCGCATCCGCTTACCCGGGGCTACCAATCTGGCAATCCTATGCGCTTGCTTTTTTTATGCTCTCCTCCTGATTGTAAGTTTAAATATGTTTGTTCTCAGAATGAATGTTTTTTTAGCACTTTTACACCCCGAAATCACCTTATTAACTAATGGAAGGAGTTTTATGCTGGTATTGCCGGCTTGAATATTGAGAGTTAAGTGATATTCCCTGGTTGGTTCGTTTCGTGACGTATTTCCTGAAAGAGGTAGACTTGCAAAAAACTGGTTAGGCCATCTATTTTGCAGAAGAAAAGTAAACGAATAATTTGACCCGGACCAGCAGCTTATAAAAAAAAGCAGCTCTCCACATGAAAAGCTGCTTTTTAAGTTTACAGAGGTAAATCTGATCACATTGTAAATTAATTGTTAGTGGTTTATTTTTTAAGAAGAGTGGGTTTCTTTTTCCAATGCTGGCTCATATTCGATAAGATTAAACCATTTCAGTAAAGGTTTAATGATCCCTAAACCTATCAAAACAAAGCCTATAACCAATAATGTGGTGGAAGACGCGAATAATTCTCCAAAGGAAAATACCGTCAGCATAATGAGAGTGGAGAAGGGGAGTGAACAAGCTAAAATGTTTACTGCCAGTTCCATGTCGAAAGTTTTATTCCTTTTCTTTTCACTATCCTGTTCCAGAGCTGTAACCGAGGCCATGTGAGCAAAAGGCCAGAAACTGATGGCACTTTGCGGGAATACTACCAAAACCAAAATTGCAGCATAAGATAATTGCGGTGCAAATAGCAAGATCGTGCCACTCAGTAGGAAAGTCAAGCCGGATCGAATCATGAGTAGGCCTGCAATTTTCCTGATTTGTTTCCAGTTAAAGACAACGGCAATGCCGATAAAGATCAAAACCAATGGCGTCATCAGATTACTCAGGGTACTGATGGCTGTAGCCATAAATGTGGGGAGGTTTTCCAAATGTAAGCCCATACTGATCAACACCAATGCCAATATAATGACCACATTAATCGGTTCATTTATCAGACTCAGTAGAAGAGATTTGATTTTCTCTCCATTGCCTACCTTTATATCGTTGTTAATTTTAAAATACCAGCTCATGGCAATCATGTAAGCGATTACCAGGACAAATACCTTATTTCCAATATCCGCCAATGCACCCCAGGCCAGGGCATCATCTCCCAGGTATTCTATCAGAAAGGGAAAGCACGATAATCCCGGAGCCAGCGAAGGAAACAACAACAAATAGGTCCTATATGCTGAGGAATCTTTTTCCAGGCCAAATAGCGGAAGCGTGTATTTTAGTATAAAGTATAAAATAAAATTGAAGGCTAGTGCCATAACAGGCAAAGCCAATAGATCCCACTGCACTTCAGCCTTTAGTAGAGCTACAAATATGATGGCGGGAAGGGCGACGGTGAGAATCAAGGTTTTTAAACCTTTTTGCTGTGCAGGATCTTTGAGTTTTTTTCTTAGTAAAAACCCAATAACCAATAGCAATAGCAAAGAAAGCGTCTTTTGGACAGCTAAGTTCATAAGGATTGATCAGTTTGTTAGTGATTGTAAAGTGGTTGGTTATTTGGGGTTTATTGCTAACTGATCAATAATCAAGCTGTTACTGTTTTTAAAGCATCTACAAACAATTTCATTTCATCCATGGTGCCCATGCTTACCCTGCACCAAGGTTGGTCTGCTATGGAATACACACGAATACCTACACCCTGATCCATCATTTTACCGGCAAATGCCTTACCTTCCTGTTGAATGGGGAAAATCATGAAACTGGTGTGAGAAGTGATAGGATCAAATCCCATGGATTTTACCTGACCTAAGGTATATTCTTTGGATTCTTTGTTCCATTCTCTGCAGGATGCAATGAATTTCTCGTCTTTTAGGCTGGCAATCGCACCTTTAAGAGAGGTTACGCAAAGACCCATGGTACCTCTTACCATGCTGGTGATGGACTTGATGCGTTCTTCGGTGGCCACCATATAACCTACCCTAAGTCCGGCCATGCCATGAATTTTTGAAAAGGTGCGTGCTACCATTACATCATGTCCTTCCTTCACCAAGCCTACCATGGTGTGGTCAGCAGGTTTGTCCATAAACTCCAAATAAGCTTCATCCACAAAAATCGGTCGCTTTTTGGAAGCACTTTTGCAAAAACCCTTCAATTCAACTGGATCAGTGATGGCTCCCATTGGATTGTTGGGATTACATACATAGAGTAATTTGGTGTCTGCATCAATGGCGCTTTCCATGGCATCCAAATCATGGGAATAATCAGCTTTCAAAGGAACAGCTTTCCAGTCTCCCCCCATGGCTTTGGCAGTGTTGACCAGAGACATGTAAGAAGGGTCTGCTGAAATCACATTTCCTCCCTTTTGGCACAATACTATAGCTGTTTTTTCCAGCATGTCTGTGGAACCTGGTCCAAGCATGATGTTTTCAGGTTTAACTCCCTCCTTTTCGGCCAGCATATCTATCAGGTAAGCGGCATCCCCATGTCCATACCGGTTACCCATGCTGATGGATTCTGCTATTGCTTTCTGAACACTGGAAGAGGGTCCAAATGGGTTCTCATTGGCCAGTAATCTGGCTTTCATTTTCACGTCTTTATAGATGGGATTCATCTCCCATAACATGCTTTCGCTGCTCCAGTTTTGTCCAGATACGGAATTGGTCTTAGCTGAAAGGTTTCCGGTTAACAATGGTAGTGAACCCAAACCCAAAACGCTGGTTTTTAACCAGTCTCTTCTGTTGAAATTTTTCATAATTCTGCTTTTGTAAAGTGGTTAATATTTTGGTTTAAATTTACACCAAATTTGAATCAAAAAAAATTTAATCATAAAAAATAGGCTTATTTAAAAGCCAAAAAAAATATTTTGTGTACAAAAATATAAAAAGTAGGGTGAAAAATAACCCTATTAACTAGATAGGGAAAGCAGTTAGGCACCGTTCCGGGTTGTATTTTTTTTAAACTGGAGATTTTCCAGAGATTTTTTAAGAAATTCCCGCCTTAGTAACCTGAGTCTGGCCAATTTTCTGCAAATAACCGTGAATGGCTTCATTGGTAAACCTTCTAGTCATATTGTGGGAAGGGAAGGGGCCTGGTAGTCCCGCAACCTGGGAGATTTCCACAGCTTTCCAGGCTCAAACTTATCTCTAATCCTACCGATACCCGTTTTTTAACATAATTTCAACCCGAATTTCAGGATATGACAAATTTGGGCAGGTCAGCAGAAATAAAATAAATTGATTTGTTTATTTTATTAACCTTTCATATATTTATAATGTTGATTTTATAAACATATGGTTCTAATGAAAAATTGCTTCAAAATAAACTTTACTACAAAAAAACTTACCTCAGGAAATGTTCAGGTTAAATTTCATGTTTTGGATACCCCAAAACCAAGGTATGGTTACCTTTTGGTGGGGGCAGACTATTCGGATCAGGAAATCATTGATGAGATTAAATTGAGGTTGAGCCAAAGATCGCATTCCAAAATGGACCTGCTCAGGTTTACATTCAAAAACCATTGGAAGGATGACCACCAATTTTTTCTTTATTCCGCATGAAATTTTTGTCATCAAATATCAGGCATTTGCGAAAAAGCCGACAACTTACCCAGGAACAGCTTGCTGAAAAACTGGGTGTTCAAAGAAGCATGATATCCGCCTATGAAGACGGTAGGTCAGAGCCCAAGCTTTCTGCTTTAAAGCTTATGCTAGCTATATTTGAAGTCGGAATGGACGAATTGGTTTTTTGGGACATTAAGGAAAATGGTCGCAAATACCTGCAGAAGGATCCAATTAAAATTTTGACGGTTACTTTGGATGCAAAAAATGAAGAGTGGATAAGTATGGTTGGACAAAAAGCTTCTGCTGGCTACCTGAATGGCTATGCAGATCCTGAATACATGGAACAATTACCCAGTTTCAGTTTGCCAAATCTTTCGAAAAGCAACACTTACCGGGCTTTTGAAATCAGTGGGGACAGCATGCTCCCCTTGATGCCCGGAACTTTGATCATTGGGGCCTATCTGGAAAATGCTTTGGAAGTAAAAAATGGTAAATCATACGTGCTGGTAACCAGAAATGAAGGCATTGTGTATAAGCGGGTATTCAATTATATCAGGGAGAAGGGAAAGCTATTTGTGGTATCTGATAATGATCGATATAAACCTTATGATATACCTGTTGAGGATGTAATGGAAATTTGGGAAGCAAAGGCTTATGTAAGTACCCATTTTCCGGAGCCCTCAGCAAGCCCTCTTTCTTTGGAGGATTTGGGAAAGATGATTCAGGAGATCAAGACCGATATCCGAAAAATTACCGGGAATTAACCTTATCAATATTGCTTCAGTCGGATAATTCTTTGAATGCCTCCATGATTTTTTCCTTTGCATCAAATTCCTCGTCCAGATTGATTATTCCGGTTTCAAAATTATGCCAAAGGCCATCTCCGCAATCCAGGTATTGCCCCTCTTGGGTTGGCGCTTCTTCCCTGGCTAATCCATAGTCATAGTCAGGGATGAAAATGAGAGAGGCCAGGTCCCTGCCTTTTTCCCATTCCATGGATTTGACCTGATTATTCACTTTTGCTTCCACCTTTCTGATAGAAAACCTGAATAGTAAATCGATATTGATTTCTTGCGATGGGTGGATAGATTTATACCTGATGCACAGGGGAGCTTCTTTTTTACTGATTTCGTAGATTGCCTGGATAAAATCCTGACAGGTAAGGTACCATTCATCTTGGTTTAATGGAATATCCCTGGTGATTTTACCATGAATGTCTTTTGCTAAAATCTTAATACCTCCTTTGTCTCCCAAAGCTTTTTGGTTGGACCATTTGGATGATGAATAAAGCTTTTTAAAAATATTCTCCCATAGATTGGGGATTTCACCTTTATAGCTATAGTCATCTGCCATGGTAAAGCCTTCGTCGGTAATCTCTTCTGGATTTAAGTTTTCCCTTCCGGTATATTGGATGTCGAATTGGGTATTGACAAAATTCTTACCAAAAGACATTTTTAGCTTAAACACATGGCTGAAGGGTGGTGGTACTTCACCGGTAATATACTCAATTTCCAGCCGGGTGATGTCGTCGGATTTTAAATGCATGATTTACGCTTCCTGTGATGGGTTCAAAATTAATGCTTATTTATCAAATAAATCGAATAGGCCCGAAATTCCATTTTCTTCGGATGTAATTAGAGAGAATTTCCCAATTTAAGAAAAATAAATCAACCGGTATAATGCAAATTTTCCCGAAATTTGCAGGTATGGATGAAAAACAAGTTGCAGGAAAAAAAACAAATGAAGAACTGGCAGAGGAGCTATACGCCAGGGGCTGGTCAGTGTCTGACCATTACATTTCGGAAGACTTCAGGAAGCAACTGTTAAAGGAGCAGCAAGAACTGCTTTACCATGGACAGTTTCGCCATGCCGGAATAGGCAATGGAGAAAGCTTTGCCATCAAACCTGAAATAAGAAGTGATAAGGTATTATGGCTTGACGAAAATCAATTGACTCCTTTGCAGCAAAAATACTGGAACTCATTGGATCAATTAAGAACGGCGATCAATCAACGGTGTTTTCTTGGGTTGAGATCTTTTGAATCCCATTTTGCCATGTACCCTCCCGGCTCATTTTACCTCCGGCACCTGGACAGGTTTCAATCTGTCAGTTATCGGATCGTATCTGTCATTCTTTACCTGAATGACAGTTGGGATGAATCAAAAGGTGGGGCCCTCAGGCTGTATTTTACAGGACAGAATGGATTAGAGCAGTATCAGGATATTTTCCCAATAGGCGGAAGATTGGTTGTGTTTCTGAGTGGAGAAATGCTTCATGAAGTATTGCCCACCAAAAGCACCCGAATCAGCATCACCGGTTGGTTTAAAGACGAGTTTTGAGGCCATTAATTTTCCCGATTATCCCTTTCCTTCATTTCCCTGATCCGCATGGGCATGGCATCAATGGTGCTGAAAAGTTCCTTCCAGTCCACCTGAGCTTGCTCTCTTTTTAACTTTACTCCACCGTCTTTTCCAATCAGCACATAGCAAGACAGTTTTGAGCCCATGGCATACCTACTGGTTAATTTTTCCCGGTAGGCTGGGGTAAATACGTATTCACTATTGCCGGAGAGGGTATCCCCCAAGTGAAAATATATCAAATCCCTATCTGCAAGTTCTTCATCCAGTTGGGATGATTGGTCTATATCCAGCCCAGGTGGGGCATCCTCGCCGGGAAAAATCAGGACTACCCTGTTTTTCCACTGAAGATCCTCCAGGGTGATGGGGGAGGGATCGATGTTCATAACAATTAGGAATAGGGAAATAAGCAGCAGTTTCATAATTGATTCCCGGTTTTAAATACTTTTGATAGTTAACCACCAAAAATGCGCCATGTTTTCCCATATGACCGTTTTTCTTTGACAAATACACGATCCATCCGGTTTACCGGATGGTGGAGCCGGGGTTTGTGCTTTCATGGGGCGTCAGTAATTTGAATTTTCCTTCCGCATCTTCTGCCATCAGGATCATGCCCTCGGACGCAATCCCCGCCATTTTTTTAGGCGCAAGGTTGATCAGCATGGTTACCTGCTTTCCAATAAGGAACTCCGGTTCAAATTGTTCTGCCACTCCACTTAAAACGGTTTTTTTAACTTGTCCGGTATCCACGGTGAGCTGCAGCAGTTTCTTTGACTTCTTTACTTTTTCTGCTTTTATGATGGTTACAACCCGTAAATCCAACTTTGTAAAATCATCAAAGGCAATCAAGGGTTTTACCGGATCTGTTTGATATTGGACCTCTTCATTTTTGCTCTTGCTGTCCAATAATTTTTGCACTTGCTTTTCTACGGTGCTGTCTTCGACTTTCTGGAACAGCAAACTGCCGGGGTTGATTTCATCGCCTGCCTTTAAAAGGTCCATTTGACCTGCATTTTCCCAGTTGAATATTTTTAAACCCAGCATTGCCTTGATTTTTTCAGCCGTAAAGGGTAAAAAAGGAGCAGAAAGGATGGACAGATTGGCCGCAATATTCAAGGCTATATTCAATATGGTACCCGTTCTCTCCCGGTCAGTTTTAATGGTTTTCCAGGGTTCGGTATCTGCCAGGTATTTATTGCCTGTCCTGGCAAAATCCATCATGAGTGCCAAAGCTTCCCGGAATCGATACCTTTCCAAAGATTGGGCAATTTTATCAGGATAGGACTGCAATGCCAGCATCACTTCCTCATCTATGGGCTGCAGGCTGGATTTTTCGGGCACTTTTCCCTGAAAGTATTTATGGGTCAGGACCACCGCCCGGTTGATGAAATTTCCATATACGGCGACCAACTCGTTGTTATTTCTGGCCTGAAAATCTTTCCAGGTGAAATCATTGTCTTTGGTTTCAGGAGCATTGGCTGTCAAAACATAACGAAGTACGTCTTCCTGCCCGGGAAACTCTTCCAGGTATTCGTGCAGCCATACCGCCCAATTTCTGGAGGTAGAGATTTTCTGACCCTCGAGATTTAAAAACTCGTTGGCGGGCACATTGTCCGGCAAAATGAAATCCCCATGGGTTTTCAGGATAGCAGGAAAGGTGATACAGTGAAAAACAATATTGTCTTTGCCTATAAAATGCACCAACTTGGTATCCTGATCTTTCCAGTAAGGTTCCCAATCAATGCCTTTTTCCTTTGCCCATTCCTTGGTAGACGAAATATACCCTATAGGAGCGTCAAACCAAACATACAATACCTTCCCCTTCGCTTCGGGTAAGGGTACAGGAATTCCCCAGTCCATGTCCCGGGTCATGGACCGGGCTTGCAGGCCATCCCCTGCTTCCAGCCAACTTCTGCATTGACCCAGTACATTGTTTTTCCAGTCATGGGCGTGGTCTTTCAATATCCATTGCTTGAGAAATGGCGTGTACTTGCCCAGGTCTAGAAACCAATGTCTGGTCATTTTAAGCACAGGCGTATTGCCGCTAAGTTTCGATTTTGGGTGGATCAGGTCAGTAGGACTCAGGGAGGAGCCACATTTTTCACACTGATCTCCATAGGCCTGATCGTACCCGCAGTTTGGACAGGTTCCCTCTATGTACCTGTCCGCCAAAAACTGTCCGGCTTCTTCATCATAATATTGCTCGGTCTCTTTCTCTACAAATTCCCCCTGATTATACAGGTCCTTGAACAGTTGGCCGGCGGTTTCATGGTGAACCGGGGAACTTGTCCTGGAATAGTGATCAAAGCTAATACCGAATTTTTTAAAACTTTCCTTCATGATCCCATGGTAGCGATCTACCACTTCCTGGGGACTGATGTTTTCATTTTTGGCTTTGATGGTTATGGCTACGCCGTGCTCATCGGAGCCGCAGACATAGGCCACATCCCTTTTTTGCAACCGCAAATAACGCACATATATATCGGACGGAATGTAACACCCGGCCAGGTGGCCAATGTGAAGGGGTCCATTGGCGTAGGGTAATGCAGAAGTAATGGTATATCTTTTAAATATTTTTTCGCTCATAGCGCACAAAGATAGGGAAAATAGGTTTTGAGTGAAATATGCCGGCACAATAATCCCGTACGCAAACCCGGGGCACAGCCAGTTCAATCGGAGTCTTTAATCTTTGCCAAAGGGTACGGTGAGTCCCAGCCAGGGGATAGCAATGATGGTATCCAAACCCGGAGCTATGGGTAAAAATAATCCGTAATCCAGCCCGATTCTTTTGATGATTCTTCTTCCTCCTGCCGATATTATACCAATGGTTTCGCCTCCTGCTGCTATAAAATAGTTTTCAGTCAAAAAGTAACCGCGTGGACCAGTCCGGATCATCCCCGCTACAGAAAGGATAGGAGCATTGGCGATGGATCCTCCTGCGAAGGCCCAGCCCAATCCTAAAGTGAGGTTTTTGTCCCTGGACCCAAAAGTAGAAAGCCCATAGAGCATGCCAAAGCCTCCATCATCCAGACCGATAACCGTTCCTGCCAGCGCACCTGCACCCAGGTTGATTTTATCTTTTACTACGGGAAAAGAAACTTTAGGGGTAATCCATACCGGGGTTTGTGACCCGGCAAATAGGAATAGCGGTACAATGCCTCCTCCAATCGAAAAATTATCCGTAATGCCGGTTGCTACCTGATTGAAAAAGATCCACACGTTTTGATAGTAGGATTCTCCCTTTTTCAGTCCATAGCCATTGGGAAGCCAATAGTACCGGGTAGCCTGGGGATTGGAAAACCAGAATGCACCGTTTACAGTTTTGCCTGTTTCCATACCACTTATGCGCACAATATCAGATCGGAATAGGGTGATTTCTCCAAGATTCTGTGTATGAAGGGTAATTTTTACCTCATCTTCCGCGATAATAACGCCCAGATACTCATTCCCATCCTTTGTTTGCACCCACACCCTTTGGTTTTCCTCCGATTGGGTATTCAGGTCCTGAGCCCCAAGCATGAAAGGAAGGAAAGCCAAGGCCAGGGCAGTGCCTTTGAGACAACTTTTCATGAAGGAGAGCAGTGCATGCATCTGGATCAATGATTAAAATTTTTCACCTGACAGCACTTATAGCCATCACCAAAACTCCTTCTAAAATACAATTATTAAATGAATTTTAGCAGGATTTTTCGGAAATAAAATTCTTCAAATTTTTTGGCTAGAATTGATTTGATAAATCAAAAAATATAGGAAAAATTTTAATTTTTTTATGATTAATACTGATTTGGCTGTATAGGTGGATTGAAATCAATTTTGATGGTACAAAATTTTGATAGATTTTTTTGTTTTTTTAACAAAATATTTTCTATATTTCAAAAATCTTTAAGAATAATTAAAGATTAAATTAATCAGGATATCCGGGATTTAACCAGCCTGGTGTCAGTATAATTAACAAAACCTATAACCTAAACATTATGCAAACTTACACTTACATTTTGAAGAAACCTTTTTCATAGTTTCTGTCTCCCCTTAAGGGATTTTTAAAAGACCTTCCATCAACTTTATTTACTTATTATAGATCCCTGTTCAGGGCCTGAGGAGGTTCTATGTGTTGGTTATTCAGATTTTCATGTTTTGATTTTAAACGAAATCTAGCATGACACAATCGACACACAAAGGGATGATTATCAAACATGCGAGGTTCCATGTGACCCTGAAAAAACAATTATAAACACATGAAATGAATACTATGACCTAAACAATTCAATTAAATCCATATATAATTAAACCCAAAATTATGTTTAAATTTTACAAAAAGGTGAGTTTGTTTCTCTTGCTTACTTGCCTGGTCAGCACCGCTGTGCTGGCTCAGCGAAGCGTTTCCGGAGTCGTTTATGATGAGTTCGGTGACGGATTACCGGGTGTTACGGTGTTGGTGAAAGGTACAGCCACTGGCACGGCAACAGATTTAGATGGGAATTTTTCTTTAGATGTTCCCAGTAACGAAAGTGTATTGGTATTTTCTTTCGTAGGCTATAGGTCTACGGAACAGGTGGTTGGAAATCGGAGTGAAATTACCATTACCATGCAGCCTGATGAACAGACCCTATCGGAGTTGGTTGTAACAGGCTATACCATCGATGAAAGGAGGGAGACAACAGGAGCAATCTCCATTGTGGATCCCAAGGACCTTACCATTGTACCCACTGGAAATGTGGAACAAACCCTTCAGGGAAGGATTGCCGGAGTAAATGTGGTTACCAATGGTCAGCCAGGTACCACATCCCAAGTTAGAATCAGGGGCTTTGGAGCTTTTGGAGGAAATGAGCCGCTTTATATTGTAGATGGACTGCCTGTGGGTTCCACAGATTTTTTAAATCCGGATGACATTGAATCCACCACAGTCCTGAAAGATGCAGCAGCTGCTTCCATTTATGGAGCCAGGGCTGCCAATGGTGTCATCATCTATACGACCAAAAGAGGTAAGAAAGGTGCAGAGAAGCTGCGGGTAGATTACAATGGCATGTACGGATTTACCGATCCGGGTCCTGGTTTTGATATGATGAATCCGCAGGATTTTGCAGATTACACCTGGCTGGCGGAAAGAAACACCGCGATGATTCAGGATAGGGAGCCCAACTATGACCACCCGCAATTTGGATCAGGACCAGAACCAGTCTTGCCTTATTATATCAATGTGGGAGGGGCTTCAGGAGTTGATGGTCCTTTGTCCGATGCAGAAATTGAAGAACAGCGGGCCCTATATAACATCGACACGAGACAAGGAGCCGTTCACCAGCTGGTCAGGGCCAATCATGAAGGGACAGACTGGTACGCTGCCATTACACGTAGGGCACCGATCCACAGGCATTCACTAGGTTTTTATGGCGGTGGTGATGGAAGTCGTTTTTATCTCGGCCTGGGGATTCAGGAACAAGCGGGTATCATGACTGGAAATAACTTCAAGCGCTATTCATTGAGGGCGAATACGGAATTTGATGTTACACCTAACCTAAGAATTGGACAAAATTTCCAGGCGACTTACCGGCAAATCTTAGGTCAGTCGGGAGGTGCAGGGGGCCAGGGCGTAGCCAATGCGGAAAATGATTTTAATCTTTCATACCGAATGCCTACCATTATACCCATATACGATGAATTTGGAGGATATGCTGGTACAGCAGCAAGGGGATTCAATAACCCCAGAAATCCGGTAGCTAATAGGGAAGGCTTGCTGAATAACAGAAGTTTTAATGCAGAAGCCTTCGGAAATGTATACCTGGAGTATGATATAATAGATGATTTGACTTTCAGATCATCTTTGGGAGGCCGCTATAACAACTACTATTATTGGAATTATTCCAGACTTCAATATGAAAACTCAGAAAATAACTCGGCCTTCGGCTATGGAGAAGGTTCAGGTTTCTCTTTGAGCTGGACCTTTACCAATACCATGACTTACAATAAGACGTTTGGATTGCACAACCTCGACTTAATTGTAGGTCAGGAAGCTTTAAACACAGGTGCAGGGAGAAACAACAGCATGGTGGGACAGAATCCATTTTCAGAGGATATCAATTTTGTCAATATGTCCAATGTTCCTGTCAACACGAGACAGGTTAACAGTGGCCTTTTCAATGGAGTGAACTTTATGTCTTACTTTGGCAGGGCCAATTATATTTACAATGACAAATATATCCTGAGCGCTGTACTGAGAAGGGATGGTTCCTCCCGTTTTGGTGCCAATACCCGGTATGGGGTATTTCCAGCTTTTTCAGCCGCCTGGAGAATTTCAGCTGAACCATTTATGGCAGGCGCTACCTGGATGGATGATGTAAAAATCCGTGGTGGTTGGGGACAGATGGGAAATTCCAATAATGTGGACCCGGATAACCAATTCAGCCTTTTTGGAGGAAATATCGCTGCTTCCTCCTACGACATCACCGGTTCCAGTTCATCTGCCACCATAGGTTTTCGAAGGTCAAGGTTGGGAAATCCCAATGCCCGCTGGGAAACCGCCGTTACTCAGAATATTGGATTTGATGGTACATTCATTGGGGGTAAATTAGATATAATAGTGGATTGGTGGCAAAAGGATACCAGGGACTTGTTGTTTAGGGTGCCTGTGCCACTTACTGCTGGATTTAATGCCACGCCACCTTTGGTGAACATCGGAGAAATGTTGAACCGGGGATTGGATTTTCAAGTCATGACCAGGGGAAGACTTCCAGGTGATTTCACCTATGAGTGGACTGTTAATGGAGGATTTCTAAGAAATGAGATCGTATCGCTGGCTGGTGATTTACAATTTATCACTGATGTCAACCCTGGTTTCAGGGGTATTTTCCCCATTAGAAATCAATTGGGAAGACCGCTTTCTGCATTCTTTGGGTACGAAGTAGAAGGATTATTCAGGGATGCAGAGGATGTGGCCAGTCATCCCGATCAGGAGGGAGCCGCCCCGGGAAGATTTAAATTCAGGGATTTGAATGGAGATGGTAATATTGATGCAGACGACAGAACCTACCTGGGAAGCCCTGTTCCAAAGTTTACCGGAGGAACCAATTTCTCTCTGGGATATAAAAACTTTGATTTATCAGCCTATTTTTACACCTCTATTGGTAATAAAATATGGAATCAATCCAGGTGGTTTACAGATTTCTTCCAAACCTTTGAAGGTGCGGGAATATCTAACCGCTTAAAAGATGCCTGGACGCCTGAAAACCTGGATGCCAGCATACCCATCGTGGAAAAAACGGCTAATTTTAGTACCAGTAACAATGGGTCTTCCTTTTACGTGGAAGACGGCTCATACCTGCGGTTGCAAAATGTTACCATTGGTTATACCATGCCGGCCAACTTATTGGAAAGATGGAAAATGGAAAGGTTAAGGGTATTTGCTTCAGCAAATAACTTGTTTACCATCACCGGTTATTCCGGATTAGATCCCATGGTGGGTGGAAATGCTGACCTGACTTTTGGTATTGATGTGGGAAATTATCCCCTTACCAGAGGATATACTTTCGGTGTTAATTTAAGTTTTTAAATGGTGCCGGTTTCCAAACATTCAATTTTAAAAAGAAATAACCATGAAAAATATAAAAGCAAGATTGACAATGATTCTGACAACCTGTTTGATGTTGTTTGCAATCAGTTGTGACGAATTTCTGGAAGTGGAGCCTACCGGTCAAATAGGGGAACCTCAGCTGCGTACCCTGGATGGCTTAAATGCAGCGTTAATAGCAGCCTATTCTCAGGTAAATGGAAGAAACCAGCGCATGGCCTCCCCCTCCAATTGGGTTTGGGGTAGTATCAGGGGTGCGGATGCCAACAAGGGTACAGATCCAGGTGATTTTCAATCGATTAATCCTATTCAAAGATATGAAAATGATGCTACCATTGATATAATTCGTGAAAACTGGGCAGGTACCTATGA
This sequence comes from Cyclobacterium sp. SYSU L10401, assembly GCF_010993705.1. Taxonomy (GTDB): domain Bacteria; phylum Bacteroidota; class Bacteroidia; order Cytophagales; family Cyclobacteriaceae; genus Cyclobacterium. The sequence goes on from NZ_WOFO01000008.1 coordinate 194,732, forward strand.
AGGCATTTCGCGTGCCAATATGGTGATGCGTTTATTGGAAGATAAGGAAGAAACAGTGACCAATCAGCAAGCCGCGGAGATCGCTGCGCAGGCAAGATTTCTGAGAGGCCACTTTTATTTCCAGCTGACTAGAAACTTTGATAAGGTACCCTATGTAGACGAGTCTGTCGATTATCAGGAGGGTTTGGAAGAAGTGTCCAATACCCAGGATATGTGGCCATTAATTGAAGCAGACTTCCAATATGCAGTAGATAACCTTCCCGAAACACAAGACCAGGTAGGCCGTGTTAATTCCTGGGCGGCGAAAGCTTATTTGGCAAAAGTCTACTTGTATCAGGAAAAATATCAGCCTGCAAAACAACTATTTGACGATGTGATTGCCAATGGAATGACTAGTGGTGGCGTCAAGTATGACCTTGTCCCTTATTATGATGACATGTTCCGTGGCGCAAATAATAACCATGAGGAGTCCATTTGGGCGTATCAGGCAGCAGCCAACACTGGTAGTGTCAACAATGCCAATCCTGAATTTGATCTGAACTTCCCATACAATACAGGGCCCGATGGTCCGGGTAATTGCTGCGGATTCTTTCAACCTAGCTTTACCTTTGTCAACTCGTTCCGAACAGATGCCATTGGACTGCCCTTACTTGATAATTCTTATAACGCACCGGACAATCAGGTGAAAAATGATTTTGGTCTGGAAAGCGAAGATCCTTTTTCTCCGGATAATGGGCCCCTGGATCCAAGATTGGACCATACTACCGGAAGAAGAGGACTGCCTTACCTGGACTGGATGGATCACCCCGGAAATGCCTGGATCAGAAACAGGGCCAATGGAGGACCTTATGCGCCAAAGAAATATGTGTATACCAGAGAAGAACAAGGTACTTTTCAGGACAATAGTTCCTGGACCCCCGGCTATACCGCCATCAATTTTATGATCATTCGATTTGCTGATGTTTTACTGATGGCAGCAGAGACTGAGGTGGAATTAGAAAATTTTGAACAGGCCAGGGAATATGTCAACAGGGTGCGACAAAGGGCTATCAATTCCCCTTTATTGCGTTCTGATGGATCCCCCGCTGCAAATTATCAAATTGGTCTTTATGAAAGCCCCTGGACTGATCAGGAGCAGGCCAGAAGAGCGGTGAGGTTTGAAAGAAAATTGGAATTGGGTATGGAAGGACACCGATTTTATGATTTGGTAAGATGGGGGACAGATGTAGATGAGTTGAATGCCTATCTGGACCATGATGGCGCATTGTTGCAGGCTGCCTTGGGCAATGCAAACTATACCGAAAAATACAGACTGTTACCCATACCCCAGGACCAAATTGATTTGACCGGAGCTGATATTCTAATCCAAAATCCCGGTTTTTAATTTGCTTTCAGCAGTTGAGCTTTGAAAAGAGATGGCAATTGCCATCTCTTTTTATTTCTTTTCAAGTAGTTAATTGCTTCATTTAAAAGCCTTCCTATGAATTTCTTGCGTCTATTTCTTTTTTTTACCGCGATTTGGCTGTGCTGGTCATGCCAAAAGGATCCCAAATTATTTGAGCTATTGCCTCCAGCTAAAACCGGTATCACTTTTTCAAATGATATCACAGAGACAGACAGTTTTAATATATTAACAGAGGAGTATATTTTTAATGGTGGAGGGGTAGCTGTAGCTGATTTTAATAAGGATGGCAGACCGGATCTGTTTTTTACCGGAAACGAAGTACCCAATAAACTTTACCTCAATAAGGGAGATTTGAAGTTTGAGGATGTATCTACGGCTGCCGGTATCGAAGCCTCAGATAAATGGGCTACCGGTATAGCAGTGGTAGATATCAATGCGGATGGTTGGCCCGATATTTATGTTTGTGCTGCAATGTATCCCCAAAACCGAAACAATCTCCTTTTTGTACATCAAGGCCTGGATGACAATGGAATTCCCTACTTCGAGGACATGGCAGAAAAGTATGGCGTTCATGAAGCAGGAAATAGTATGGGTGCTGCTTTTTTTGATTTTGACAGAGATGGGCTACTGGATCTTTATGTACTTAATAATGAACAGAATAACATACTACCAGGAAATTATAGGGAAAAAATTTCAGATGGCACAGCCATTAACAATGATCAATTATACCGAAATCAAGGAGATGGTACCTTTATCAATGTGAGTCACGAAGCAGGTATTACCATAGAGGGCTTTGGCCTTGGGCTGGCCATTGCTGATATCAATCAAGACGGCTGGCCGGATATTTATATTTGCAATGACTATCTCAGCAACGATTTGTTGTACATCAACAACGGAGATGGTACCTTCTCAAATGAAATTAAGCAACTTATCAGGCACCAAAGCATGTTTTCCATGGGAGTGGATGTAGCTGATTATAACAACGATGGTTTGTTGGATATTGTCACCTTGGACATGTTGGGAGAAACCAATTATAGAAAAAAAACAACTATAGGAGGAGAATCTTATTCCAGATATATCAATAATGAGCGATGGGGGTATGAATACCAGCATGTCAGGAATATGCTTCATTTAAATAACGGTCCGGGAATCCCATTTAGCGAAATCGGCATGATGGCAGGTATCCACCAGACCGACTGGAGCTGGTCTCCGCTTTTTATGGATGCAGACAATGATGGGTTTCGGGATTTATTGGTCACCAATGGGTTTCCAAGGGATATTACTGACAAAGATTTTGCGGATTATCGGGCGGATGTGGGGAATGTGGCCAGTAACAAACAATTGCTGGATTCTATCCCCATTATTAAAATTCCGAATTATGCCTTTAAAAATAATAGAGATCTAAGGTTTCAAAATCAGGGTAAGGAATGGGGGTTGGATATTCCTTCTTTTTCCAATGGCGCAGCCTATGCGGATCTGGATGGAGACGGAGACTTAGACTATGTGGTAAACAATATCAATGATTCCGCATTTTTATTTGAAAACAAGCTTAACCAAGATAAAGCTGCACCGGGATTTCTGAGGATAAAACTAAATGGCCCCCCGGATAATCCCATGGGCTTCGGGGTCAAAATGGTACTGGTAATGGACAATGGGGATATACAGTACCACGAGCAATATACTTCCAGAGGCTACATGTCAGTGGTGGAGGATGTGGTTCATTTTGGACTGGGAAATGATAAAATCCCACAAAAGCTTCAGGTGCTCTGGCCAGATGGACGCTTTCAGGAAATTCCCCTATCACTAGAAAATCAATATTTAAGGGTAAGTTACAATGATTCAGATCCGGCTAAAGGTATACCGGAATTTCCATTTTCATCAAAAACATCTTTACCATTTTTTACAGAGGTTACAACGCAGCTTGCCCTGGATCATCACCACCAGGAGGAAGATAAAATAGATTTTAACCTGCAAAGAACCATTCCCCATAAACTCACCCAATCTGGTCCGGGCCTGGCTGTGGGTGATGTCAATGGTGATGGCCTGGATGATTTGTTGGTGGGTGCAGCCGCAGGATACCTTCCAAAGATTTATCTTCAGCAAGCAGAGGGAGGTTTTCAACCCTTTGAAGCTTTTGAACCAGATGAGACAGCTCAATTTGAAGATATGGGGTTATTGTTATTGGATATGGATAATGATGGAGATTTGGATTTGTATGCAGTGAGTGGTAGTAATGAATTTGCGGCAGGATCCCCGAATTATTATGATAGGATTTACCTGAATGATGGAAAAGGTAACTTTGGACTGGCAGAGGATGCCCTGCCTTTGATAGCTTCCAGTGGTACCACCGTCAGGGCTTCTGATTGGGATGGAGATGGTTTGTTGGATTTGTTTGTGGGAGGAAGAACCCCTTATGGACGATATCCCTTTCCTGATAATAGTTTTTTGCTGAAAAACCAGGGTGGGAGACTTGTGGACGTGACGGACGAATTGGCCCCCGGTTTAAAACAAATTGGCATGGTAACCGATGCAATTTGGTCTGATGTCAATGGGGATGGTAGGGTAGATCTGGTTGTTGTCGGAGATTATATGCCCATAACTGTCTTTGTAAATCGGGGAGAGAAATTCGAGCAACTTAGCCAGACAGGTTTGGAAGATCATACTGGATGGTGGAATAGCATTGTATCCGGAGATTTTGATGAAGATGGGGACATGGATTACATCGTTGGTAATGTAGGTCTAAACAATTTGTGGGGCACAACCATGGAAAAGCCTGTGACTCTCATCGCCAAGGATTTTGATGGCAATGGTTCTGTGGATCCGGTCACCTTTGCCCATTTCAAAAATGATGAAGGTAGTTATGAAGCCTTTCCTGTTCATTTCTGGAATGAATTGTATGGACAAAGCACGTTGTTTCGAAGGAAATTTGATCGTTATAAATCTTACGCTCGCAGCAACATCCATACCTTGTTCACCCCTGAAGAACTGGAGGGTGCTTTGATTTTAAAAGCAAATCAGCCAGCTTCAGTATTTGTTGAAAATCTTGGGAATGGAAAATTTGAAATGCACCCGCTTCCACTATATGCGCAAATGGGGCCGGTCAATGGTATGGTGGTAGAAGATGTCAATCAGGATGGGCACCTGGATGTATTATTGGTAGGGAATGACCATGGCAATGAAATATTTACAGGTAAGATGGATGCCCACACAGGATTGCTTTTATTGGGGGATGGTAAAGGTAATTTTGAACCCAAAAGGTCTGCAGAAAGTGGTTTTTTGGTTGCCGGCGATGCCAAAGCAGCAGTGAAATTGGTGGATGCTCAGGGTAAATACCTGTATGTGGCTTCGCAGAACAGAGGGAAATTACTGGCATTTACCCGGGAAATGCCGGGTCATAGGGCAATCACCTTGTCGGATGAGGTGCAAAAAGTACTTTACACCCTGGAAGGAGGGAAAACCAGGGTAGTAGAAATACCCTATGGTAGTGGCTATCTTTCTCAATCCAGTCGTAATATTCTTATTCCGGAGGAAGCAGAGCAAATCCAGGCCTTTGATTTTAAAGGAGCTCCGGTGTCAATAGGAGGTTACTAAGACAAGGGAACTTGTTGTGATGAATTTTTGAATCTCAATCATCTACGGCCGCACCTACCATTTGTTTGAATTTCCAGGCCGTCTGATCTCCGGTGCCTCCCTGGGTTTGCTTCATGATGATGCCAATGACCTCTTCTTGTGGGTCCGCAAAGTATTGGGTATTGAAATAGCCACCCCATACAAAAGTACCCGGACTCCCTAGTCCTCCTTTGGCCTGACCCCGTTTGGTCAATACACCAAAAGCCAGCCCGTAATGCTGATCAGCCCCCCCATATAGATCCAGGGTTTGATCTGCCATCATGGTGGCAATCGTCGTCCTGCTTAAAAATCTTTTGCCATTTAACTCCCCACCATTGAGATACATCTGAAGAAAAGTGGCGTAATCTTTAGCGGTACTTGACAGGCCGGCACCTCCTGAGAAAAAGGTTTTGGCACCTTTTACGGGATAATCTACATCATAAAAGGTATTGGGGTAGTCCTCCCATTGGTCATTTACCTTGTGTTGTATGGACACCAGCCTTTCAGCTTTGGATGCGGGCAGGTAAAAACCGGTGTCTTCCATGCCCAAAGGTCCAAATAACCTTTCCTGAAGGAAGGCCTCAAAAGTCATTCCCGACATGATTTCAACGAAATAGCCCAATACATCCAAGCCCAGGCTATAGGTATATTTTTCACCTGGATTATGGTGCAAGGGTAGCTTAGCCAATTTCAAGACCACGTCTTTGATTTTTACATCCTCCGCGGTAAACAGATCAGTAGTCCCGGCTTTATGGTAAATCATTTTCATTCTTTCATCTCCGTCAATTACCCCATAACCCAGACCGGAGGTGTGGGTAAGTAAATGCCGGATGGTTATTTCCCTGCTGGCGGGACGGGTGGTGTATGTGGTATCCGCATAGCGAAAATTGACCAGTACCTGGGGGTTTTTAAATTCAGGAATGTACTTGGAAATAGGGTCGTCCAATTGAAATTTACCTTCCTCCCAAAGCATCATTACTGCAGTGGAAGTAATGGCCTTGGACTGCGAAGCTATCCGGAAAATGGCATCTTTTTGAAGTTTTTTTCCGCCGGCATTGGATTGGCCATAGGCCTCGTGAAAAATAATTTTTCCCTTCCTGGCAATCAGTGCTACAGCTCCTGGAATGGTGTTTTCTGCTACTGCCGCTGCCAACATTTCATCTATGCGGTCCAGCCTTTCACTAGACATGCCTGCCTGTAAGGCATTACCTTCAGTTAAAAACGGAGATTTTTGTTGGGAATTGGTCTGGGCATAAATGCCAGCCATGCCTTGAAGAAAAACAAATAATAGCAAAAAGGATTTTTTAATAACCATAAGTGAGAAAGGGATTGAATTTATTCTGATTTTTTACTGGATGAAAGTAAGCAATTATTATAGTAAATCATTGTTTTTACGATTGAAATATTTTTGAACCTGAGCGGGAAATGTCTCATCGCCAATCGCATTTAATAGGCGTAGAAATATTTTCAAAGGGTCAAAAACTTGTCCTGCACGGAAGGATGGAAATGCCTTTCCCGAATTTGATTTGTGAGAATCTCACATCCTTTCCCCACTGTGTGTCGCCTCCCTCATTTTCGCCTGCCTCAGGCAGGCTTGATTTTCAAAGTGAAAGAGGTACTTAAACCGGGACTATGCATTAGGAATCGTATTAGATAGGCTAATGCATATTTCGGATTAAACAGTTTATTTTTCTTTTAGGGTGGTCTGGGTCAATAAATGCCGTAATAATTTTTCAGGTATTTAAATAGGTGTAATTTTGGATCCAAATCAGGAAAATAAAATGTGAATCCAGAAAAGAGGCGTCTCATAATATGGTCCGTAGCCATCAGCCTGCTGCTACTGACCATTAAATTTTATTCATTTTACATTACCCGTTCAAATGCCATATTAACAGATGCCATGGAGAGCATTGTCAATGTGGTGGCTTCCTGTTTTGCGCTTTACAGCATTTATTTAAGTGGGCTACCCAAAGATAGCAATCATCCTTATGGGCATGGTAAAATTGAATTTTTCAGTGCCGGAATTGAAGGAACGCTAATCATTGTCGCAGGTGTTTTTATCATTTACCAGGCCATTCTCGGATTGATATTTCCTCAGGAGTTAAATGATTTGCCCATAGGGATGGCACTTGTTGGTTTTTCCGGAATAGTCAATGGATTTTTAGGTTATTTGCTTCAAAAAAAAGGGAAGCTGCTAAACAGCATTACACTGGAAGCTGATGGCAGACACCTTTCCACCGATGCAATAAGTAGTTTTGTATTGATAGGTGGCATTGGAATCATTTATTTCTCTGGCTGGAATTTTCTGGACAGTATCATTTCAATGGCCTTTGCCGTTTATATCATATACAATGGTTATTTTTTGGTACGGCGCTCTGTGGCAGGTTTGATGGATGAATCTAACCCGGAAACCATCAATCTGACGGTGAAAATGCTGAATCAAAACCGAAAGCAGAATTGGATCGATATCCATAACATGCGGGTCCAGCAATATGGTGGAGATAGCCATATCGATTTGCATTTGACCTTACCTTATTACTTTGATTTGGTGAGTGTGCACGATGAGGTACATGAGCTGGAGGAAGTGCTGGAAAAAAGCCTCCCGGGATATGTTGAAGTATTTGTCCATGCCGACCCCTGCCTTCCTGATTCTTGCTGTCACTACTGTCAGGTAAAGGACTGCCCGGTCAGAAAATATCCCCGATCAAAAAAGATCCAATGGACGGCGGACAACATGTCCAAAAATCAAAAACACTACCATGAACTGAGCCATTACAAGCAGAAAAAACAATAAATACCCTTTCATTGTTTTAAACTTTTCAAATTTTTTTCCGGATAAAAAAATTATTATTTTGATAAAATAAATAGTAATATTTGTCGTTTAAAGCAGGTTTTTTGCCGTAACATTGTTTTTTTAACAATATAGAACTTAGCTTTTGTTGGGTAATCAAAATATTTGTATATATAAAATTTTGTTTTATATCCTATTATTTGTATCTTAATACCGTGGTATTCATCTAAATATTGGAGTCATGAAAGATAAACAATTTACTGTACTTATAATGGTTTCTGCAATAATCTGGTTGTTGATAATTGGTTTTATCATCATTTGATTGATATCATCCATTTTGTTTCCTACCTATTTTTCCGATATACGGAGCTAGTCAGTTTGATCCGTAATGAGTTTTCAAAAGGGGCATCTTTTCGGTGCCCCTTTGTACTATGATCAAACCAACAGGCCCGCCCTTTTGATCAAGGCATCTGGTTTGGGAGATCTACCCCTGAATTTCTTATACAATATATCCGGGTGTTCTTTACCTCCCATGGCCAAAATATTATCCCTAAAAGAGCTTGCCGTTTTTTTATCAAAAATCCCTTTTTCAAGAAACAATTCAAAGGCATCCGCATCCAGCACTTCCGCCCATTTGTAACTGTAGTACCCTGCAGCATAGCCTCCCTGAAAAATATGCGAAAAGGAAGGGCTCATCATGGTGCCGGCTACGGGTTTCAGTAACTCAGTAGATTTCATAACCTCTTTTTCGAAGGCAAAAACATCTTCAATTTTATCTGGGTCGGCAGTATGGTAAGCCATGTCCAGTAATCCCAGACTGATTTGTCTGACGGTCTGATACCCCTGGTGAAAATTAGCTGCTTTTTTTATCCTTTCAATGAGCATTTTCGGTATGGGTTCTCCGGTTTGATAATGTTTGGCAAAAAGATCCAAACAGTCTTTCTCATAACACCAGTTCTCAAATATTTGCGAGGGGAGCTCCACAAAATCCCAATATACATTGGTGCCGGACAGTGACTCAAAGGTGCCATTGGCCAGCATGCCATGCAAGGCATGCCCAAACTCATGAAATAAGGTGGTCACCTCATTGAATGTCAATAAGGAAGGCTTGGTTTTGGTAGGTTTGGTGAAATTACAAACAATGGATACATGAGGCCTTTGTTCCGAATCCCCTGTTTTTTTCTGGCCCCTGTATACGGTCATCCATGCGCCGTTTCTTTTGCCCGGTCTGGGGAAGAAGTCGGCATACAGCACTGCCAGGTGTTTTCCATGCTCATCTTTCACTTCATAGGCCTTTACCTCCGGATGATATACGGGGATCCCGGAATGCTCTTCAAATGAAAGGCCATATAATTTTTTTGCCGTTGCAAATACCCCTGCTATGGTGCTGTTCAACTCAAAATAGGGTTTCAGTAGCTCATCATCTACCTCATATTTTTCCATCTTAAGTTGTTCAGCATAGTAGCTGATATCCCATTTTTGCAGGTCATTCAATTGATCTTTTTTTCTGGCAAATGCAGCCAATTCCGCAACCTCTTCCTTGGCTTTGGGCAGCGCCTTTTCCAAGAGTTCGTTTAAAAAGGAAAGTACCTGATCGCCGTCAGCAGCCATCCTTTCTTCCAAAACAAAAGCGGCGAAGTTTTCATAGCCCAGAAGTTTGGCCCTTCTATTTTTTGATTGGAGGATCTTTTTGATGATTTCCTGATTGTCTAAATCATCACCTTTACAGGCTTTGGTATTGTAAGCAATAAAAAGTTTCTTTCTTAATGCCCTTTTGCTGGCATAGGTCATAAAAGGTATGTAACTGGGAAAGGCCAGCGTAAATATCCACTTGCCCTTTTTACCTTTTTCCTCCGCAGTCTGAGAGGCAGCCTCTACCACTCCCTCCGGAAGTCCGTCGAGGTCCTTCTCTTCAGAAATCACCAATTCATATTTATTCGTTTCATTCAACACGTTTTCTCCAAACTGTAATCCCAACCTGGACAGTTGCTGATCAATTTCGCGAAGCTTCTTTTTACCTTCCTCATCCAGAAGCGCACCATTTCTGATAAAAGATTTATAGGTTTTTTCCAATAAGGTGGTCTCCTCTGTATTGAGATCCAACTGCTCTTTTTGGTCATAAACCTTTTTAACCTGTTCAAATAAATCCTCGTCCAGCAATACATCATTGCTATGCGCCGAAAGCAGGGGAGAAATTTCTTTTGCCAGCCGCTGGATTTCATCATTGGTTTCTGCAGCATTGAGATTGAAGAACAGGGATGCTGATCTGGATAATTTCTCTCCGGAATGGTCCAGGGCAACAATGGTGTTATAAAAATCAGGTTGAGAATTTTCCTTTATCAATTTTATTTCTTCCCGGGCAAGTTCTATGGCAGATTGAATGGCAGGCAGGAAATGTTCATTTTTTATCTGGTGAAATGGGGCTGTTTCAAATGGGGTATTAAAATTTTCCAATAATGGATTCATAGCTATTTTTTATATTTGAATTCAATATGCAAAAATAGCAAAATTATGGAGACTATTTTGGGACTAAAAATACCTGAAGACGGTTCTTATAATCCTTTTTATAAAAGGTACATAGACCTGGTTGCAGGTAAAAACCTCCGGGATGTTTCAAGTGAACAGGAAGAACAGGTGGTTTCGATCTTTCAGCCGCTCACTTCCAGTATGGGACAGGTAACTTATCAAACAGGAAAATGGTCCCTGAATCAGGTTTTGGGACATATTGTGGACACCGAAAAAATCATGCACTTCAGGGCGCTATGTATCAGTAGGGGGGAAACAGCCGCCTTTCCGGGGTTTGATCAGAATAGCTACGTTGAAACAGCGGCATTTAATAACGTATCTAATCAGGAGCTTTTGTCCTCTTTTTTATTAAACCGGCAGCTTTTTTGGCAATTTACCCGTACCATACCTATGGAGCAGTGGAATGGAATAGGGGAAGTAAGTGGTTACCCCATGTCGCTTCATGCGCTGGTGCATATTATATTTGGTCACCTGGAACATCACCTGGTTTTGATCCGGCAGCATTACCTCCCCTTATTGGCCTGATTTCCTTAACTGTGATTTTTATTACTGAATGGGTTGGCCCATTTTTTTAAATTTGTAGTAAATTAAATTCAAATATCATGGCAAGTGGAAAAAATTTCTCTGAACTCATCAATGGTGACCAGCCGGTACTGGTGGATTTCTATGCTACCTGGTGTGGACCCTGCCAAATGATGCAGCCTATACTACAGGAAACTGCTTCAAAAGTAGGCGATAAGGCCAAAATTTTAAAAATTGATGTGGATAAAAACCCCCTGGCTGCCAGTAAGTTTCAGGTAAGGGGAGTCCCCACATTGATCCTTTTTCATAAAGGAAAGCCTGTATGGCGGCAATCAGGAGTAGTACCTGCCCACCAATTGGTGCAAGTGATTCAACAGCATGCTTTGCAGGATGCCTGATCGGCCGGGTAATGCTTACCGCTTCTTGAAGGACCAGGTTATCTCAAAGGTGGCAACGATATTTCCATCAGGATGATACCCGGTAACGGGCACCAGGACGGTTTCAACATCTCCGGAGACTTGTAATTTATCTATGGCCTCCGAAATCTTTTTACCCTCCTTACATTTCATGGTGACCGTTTGGTTGGCCTTTTTGCTGAAATCGGCTTTAAAACCTGTCACCAGCATTGAAATGGATGGGCTATCGGATAGATGAAGCATGCAAAGGATTCCGGATGCCAGTTCTGCTGTTCCAGACAAGGCAGAAAAGTAGATGGAGCGAAAGGGGTTTTTAGACCGGTAGTTGAAAGGTACCGTTGTATGGCATTCTATAAGGTCCAGTTTTTTTAAACGGCTTCCCCAAAAGATTACTGATGGTAGGTTTTGTAGCATGTACCACCAAAAAGAGGGTAAGGTAGTAATTGACTTATGAAAGCTTTGCTGTGAGGGGCTCATCTATATTTTCACTTTATGGTAGGAAAGCTGATTAATATAAGCTTTCCTTAGGTATGATCCAATGGATCAATAAAATAAAAAACCGCAACCAAAATGGCTGCGGTTTTGTAGCATATAAACCCATAATACTCGATTCAATCCATTTATCGATCTTCCGTGAAAGAAGTGTCTGGTCAATTTCCTTTTTTAAATGGTGACCGCTGCATTACTTCCTACATTGCCCTGAGCTACAATGGTCCCCAGGTCATCCATTGACAAGTGTACGTTGACATACCCATCAATGGTTAAGATGTCTGCATAACTCAGTGCCGTACCATTATCCAGGGCCCTTATCGTGGTATGACTCATGCCTGTGCTTCCATTCACCGGATTAAAGGAAACAATGATTCCACCGCCTTCAGCCGCTGAATTGGCATGTATATGTGCAGGATGGATTCCACCGTCCGGGGTATTCATCAAATTGATCGTGGCCAGGGTAAATCCGTTGTTCCTTTCACTGAAAGTGATGGTTCCACTGATACCGGGAACGGCCAGTTCTTCCAGGTCATAGCTGGTAGAATTGCCGGTCAGTTCGTTGCCACCAATATCTCCCTGTGCTACAATTGTTCCCAGATTATCCATTGACAAATGCACATTGACATAGCCATCAATAACCAGAATTTCTTCATAGCTGAGCGCAGTTCCATTATCCAGAGCCCTTATTGTGGTATGGCTCATGCCTGTACTTCCATCTACCGGATTAAAGGAGACGATGATTCCACCACCCTCAGCTGCCGAATTGGCATGTATATGTGCCGGATGTACACCTCCATCAGGAGTATTATTCAGCATAATGGTGGCGAGAGAGAATCCATTTTTGCGTTCCTCAAAGGTGATGGATCCGTCAATACCGGGAACGGCCAATTCATTCAATGGATACATTTTAGACATGCCGGTCAGTTCATTGCCACCAATATCTCCCTGAGCTACAATAGTTCCTAGGTTATCCATTGACAAATGCACATTTACATAGCCATCCAGATCCAATATGTCTTCATATAGGAGGGGACCTCCGCTATCCAGGGCCCTGATGGTCGTTTTACTCATTCCGCTTGTACCATCTACCGGCTTGAAAGAAACAATGATGCCCCCGCCTTCTGCAGCAGAATTAGCATGAATATGCGCTGGATGCATCCCTCCATCTGGTGTATTGTTTAGCATAATGGTGGCGAGGGAGAATCCGTTTTTCCGTTCTTCAAAGGTAATAGATCCGTCAATGCCTGGAACTGCCAGTTCATTCAGGGTATAACTTTGACTCATACCGGTCAATTCATTGGCCCCTATATCACCTTGGGCTACGATGGTGGAAAGCTGATCCATGGAAAGATGCACGTTCACATATCCGTCCAGATCAAGGATCTGATCGTAAGTCAGTGCCTGACCATTGTCAAGTTCTCTGATGGTGGTTTCGCTTGTTCCGCTTGTACCATCTACAGGATTGAAAGAGACAATGATTCCACCACCTTCAGCGGCGGAGTTGGCATGAATGTGGGCAGGGTGCATGCCGCCTTCCGGTGTGTTATCCAATTGGATACTGGCCAATGTAAACCCACTCAGTCTTTCCTTGAAGATGATAGAGCCACTGATGCCAGGAACGGCCAATTCATTGAGCGGGTATTCCTTAAAATTTTCGGTCAATTCGTTACTCCCAATATCTCCCTGGGCCACGATAGTTCCTAGATCGTTTGCACTGAGGTGCACATTCACATAACCATCCATACTGATGATTTCCTCATAGGTAATGGGCTGTCCGGCATCATTGTTTCTGATAATGGTTCGGCTGGTACCAGTTGTACCATCTACAGGATTAAATGAGACCAGGATACCGCCCCCTTCAGCAGCAGTATTGGCATGGATATGAGCAGGGTGAGAGCCACCATCCGGGGTACCGGTAAGGTTTATGGTAGCCACTGTAAAGCCACCTACACTTTTCTCAAAAAGGATGGTTCCACTGATACCATCTACATCCCGCGTAAGCAAATTATAGCTTTTGGAATTGCCATCCAGGGCATTTCCTCCGATATCACCCTGGGCTACTACCGTTTCCAATTGACCATAGGCCAAATGTACATTTACATATCCTTCGAAAGCACTCAGTGTCTGGTAATTGATGTGAGTACCGTCGTCTAACTGGTTGACGAGGGTTACGCTGGTGCCTGTTGTCCCATTTACAGGTTCCAATGAAATGGCAATATCACCCCCTTCAGCGGCTGAATTGAAATGAATGTGTGCCGGGTGAGCACCACCATCAGGTGTACCGCTCAAGTTAATGGTTACTTTGGTATAGCCCCCTTCTCCTTCTTCAAAAACAACATTACCGCTTATTCCCGAACCATCAACGGCGTTGAGGGGATAGGTTCTGTCGTTACCCAAAAGTTCCAGAGCGTCTGCCGGACTTTGTTCATCCACACAGGATTGCATCAGCATACTGCCTGCAATACCTAGCATTAAAAACAATAAATGATAATACTTTTTCATAAGCTTTTAGGGTATTGTTTAAATTTGTATTTTCCTATTTTTATAAACTGTTTGGTTAGAAAGTTGTTTTATATTTGTGAATATTTTTGATTGATACCCATTAAACGAACATTTATTTTTTTAAAAAAAAACCCCATAAATTGGCACCTTTTTTGACAAAAATTGAACGGTAAGAAATAAAAGATCATGTTAAAAAAAATATCAGCTTTCCTTTTTTTGGGATTATTCATTTATAGTTGTGCTACCGTACCACTAAGTGGAAGAAGGCAATTGAGTATTGTAAGCAATGCGGAGGTATTGCCCTTATCTTATGATCAGTATGGGCAGGTGATGAAAGAAAGCAAGGTGGTAACCAATTCGGCCAAGGGTAAGCAGGTGGTCAATGTGGGAAGACGGATTGCTGATGCGGTAGAAAAATACCTGGATGACAATGGGCATCCTGAAATCACTGATGGTTTTGCCTGGGAATTTAATTTACTGGAAAGTGATCAGGTGAATGCCTGGTGCATGCCTGGAGGTAAGGTAGCGTTTTACACGGGTATATTGCCTATCTGTCAGGATGAGACCGGTATTGCGGTGGTCATGGGACATGAAGTTGCTCATGCCATAGCGAATCATGCCAGGGAGAGAATGTCTCAGGGAATGGTAGCCAATGGCCTTATGGGTGGAGTTCAGGCCGCAATGGGTGAGAACCCCAACCTGACCCAAACCATCTTCCTACAAGCCGTTGGTTTTGGTGGCCAGGTAGGAATGTTGAAATTTTCCAGGGATCAGGAACTGGAAGCAGATCAATTGGGACTTATTTTTATGGCCATGGCGGGTTACGATCCCAGAGAAGCCCCAGCATTCTGGCAAAGGATGAATGCGCAATCTGAGGGATCAAGACCTCCCGAATTTCTTTCCACACACCCGGGGCCTGAAAGAAGGATTGACCAGCTGAATGAACAAATGAACGATGCCTTAAAATACTACGAAAACCAATAAATTTATTGCCTTAATGTCGCAATTGAATCACCTGTTCCTTTTGGTCCAGGTGCAGGGTGATTGCGGGAACAGCTTTGCAGATTTGAAAGGCATGATCCCCCATAGGTAGGGGGTCGTATTCCGAAATTTCATCCAAAAATGCCACGTTGTTTGGTTCCAATTTTTGTTCTTGTCCATCGATGATCAGGTGCTGTTCGGAAAATCCATGGAAATATATTTTAGCTTTTGAAAAAGAGCTCTGGAATTCACCGGTAGCTTCTCCGATCACAAGGGTCCCATGGTCATGGTCCATCTGAATCGTTCTCGAAATGTATCCATTAGCCTGATAGTCATAGCTTATGCCATCATCCTCATAAAGGCTCTGGGCGTGGGTGCCTGTTCCTTTGTAAATATGTATTTTTAACCTGCCGTCATGTTTATCTGCTGCATGTTGATTGGCGGACTGCATGAGCAGTATGGATCCTGCAGCTACAAATACCGGCAGGTAATTCAAGGGGCAATCCCAATAAATTTCCTGTTCCCCTTTTAATTTTTTACCCGAAAAAAAATGGTACCAATTACCTGCCGGCAGGTAAATTTTGGTGATGCTTTTATAGCTTTCTACCGGAGCGATCAATAATGCATCGCAAAATAAATACTGATTTTCAAAAGTGCCATGATACACCTTGTCATCAAATGGGTATACCAATGCCAGACTTTTGGCGACCGGTAAACCTGTTTGGCTGGATTGATGGAAGGCAGTATAGATTGTTGGCATCAGTTTGTACCTCAGGCGAATGTAATTTCTGGCTATGGCCTCTACTTCCTCCCCAAAGGACCAGGGCTCCGAAGCATGGCTATTGATCATGGTATGGGCCCGGAATAGGGGACAAAATGCAGCTATGCTGATCCATCTGGCGAAAAGATCAGGCGAACAATGGCCCACAAAACCGCCAATATCGTACCCTGCAAAGGGTACGCCGCTTAGTCCAAGACTGTTGACCAGCCTTATTCCGGCCAGCATGTGCTCATCACTGGACACATTATCACCGGTCCATACGGCTGCATGACGTTGCACACCGGCAAACCCGGACCTTGTCAAAACGAAGGGTCTTGATCCGGGATTTTGTTTTTTTTGACCCTCGGAAGTACATCTGGCCATTTGCAGGCCATATACATTTCGGCTTTTTTTATGATTGCCTCCGGCTCCCTCGTAGTCAAACTGCACCAGATTGGGAACGGTTTGGCCCCAGGTGGCGGGTTCGTTCATATCGGTCCAGAACCCATCCACGCCCAGGTCTGTGTAAAACTTTAATTTTTCCGCCCACCAATCCCTTGTTTGGGCAAGGGTAAAGTCAGGAAAGGCACACCAGCCCGGCCAAACCTGTCCCTGGTAAATTTCCCCATCAGGATAAGTGAGAAATAGCTTTTTAGATTTTCCTTCCTGGTAAGGAGTGTAGGCTTCATCCACCTTAATTCCCGGATCCAGGATCACCACTATTTTAAACCCCATTTTCTTTAGCTCCCGGATCATGGATGCCGGGTCAGGGAAGTTAATTGCGTCAAAGGTAAATACCTTGTATTTCTCCATATGGTGGATGTCCAGATAGATTACATCTGCCGGAATCCCCTTGTCCCTGAAAGTTTGTCCAAGCCGGATCACCTCTTTATCCGGATAATAGGAATACCTGCATTGCTGGTAACCCAATGCCCATTTTTGGGGAAGTTCCGGCCTTCCTGTCAATGCTGTATAGGCGGTAATAATCTCAGAAATGTATTGATCATGGAAAAAATAATAATCCAAATCCCCATCTTCCGCAGAAAAGTATGCATAGCGGTTGTTCCCTGCCCCAAAATTGAAGGTTGTCTTGTGGGTATTGTCAAAAAATATACCATAGCTCAGGCCATGATGCAAACCCATATAAAATGGTATGGAAAGGTACAAGGGGTCGTCCCCTGTGCCGTAGGCAAAGTGATCTGTATTCCAGTGGGTGTAGGTTTGCCCAAACCGGTTTAAACCTCCTGTTTTCTCACCCAATCCAATGAATTTCTCCCATTCCTGAAGTTTTTTATAATTGCTGACTTCCGTTCCCAACCAATGAATGCCATAATTGGGGTCGTCTTCACTGATAACCTCTCCTGAGGGATTTTTAAAGGTCAGGGAGAAATTTTCCTTCCTGATCAACAGGTGAATTTTAGTAGTTTTTAATATCAGGAAAGCGTCTGTCTCTTCAAAAGTAAACGCATTTTCTGTTGCCCTCGCTACTACTGAATAAGGATTGGCCTGAAAGGTTTTTTTTAAACTTACCTGAATTCTAAAAGTATTTTCTGCATAAATCTGAATATAGAATATACCGTTTGCAGTTTGTCCGGAAATACCTGTGGGTGTCAGCCGGAAGTTTTTCAGTTTTCCAGGTACCGTGGGGTAAGCATCGTTTTTTTGCATGTTGTAGGCCAAGTTTTTTTCAATTTAAGCAGGAATATCAGGATTCAAAAGCAGGATCAGACTCCTGCCAAATGTTTTATCGGAAGGTTAACTTTTGATCCAGTGCAGTCTGGTATTTTTATTTTTGATAGCATGATTAAAATCATATGAAGTAGTTTGAAAGATAACTCCTGTTTCAGTAACTTGTATTGGTGAAAATAGCATTTTTGCTTTTGGTAATTGTCCACGGCTTGATCCATTTACTGGGGTTCATCAAAGCGGTTGATTGGGTTCAAATAAAAGATTTTCCTATTGAGGTTTCAAAAGGCTCGGGATACCTATGGCTCACAGCCGCTTTGTTCTTTTTGATTTTTGCTCTCAGCTATTTTCTGGAATGGAAATACAGCTGGTATATTGGCCTGGCCGCTGTTTTGGTTTCTCAGGTTTTGATCATCATGTACTGGAAGGAGGCCAAATTCGGTTCTGTGCCAAACCTGATCATTTTGATCCTGACCTTGATTGCCTGGATGAATACCCGCTTTGATGCAAAAGTGGAGAAAGAATTGGGGTTATTGTTTGCGTCTCAAACCAATGAAAAGGCTATGCCCCATGCTTCCATGGATGCGTTGCCTGCTGCTGTTCAACTTTGGTTAAAAAATTCAGGGGCATCAGCACAAACAGGGCCTCAAAAAGTCAGGGTAGATCAGGCATTTCAGTTGAAATTGAAGCCCGAACAAAATGACTGGTACCGGGGGAAAGCGGTGCAGTATTTTAATCCTGTTCGTCCCGGTTTCCTATGGTACCTGGACCTGAACATCCTGGAATGGGTAAATATCCGGGCCAGGGATTTGTATTTGGACGGAAAGGGAGAAATGCTGATTAAACTTTGGTCATTAATTCCAATGGTCAATGAAAAAAATAATCCGAAGATAGATGAGGGTACCCTTCAACGTTTCCTGGGAGAAATGGTATGGTTTCCCTGGATGGCAAAAAGCCCTTATATCACATGGGAATCAGTGGGAGAAAACAAAGCTGAAGCCTACATCCAATTCCAGGGTGTGGAGGCATCTGGTACCTTTACTTTTGATCAGGAGGGTAAGTTCCGGCAATTCCAGACCGAAAGATTTATGGGAGGGGATGAAAATGCCAAACGCTATCCCTGGATAATAATTGCCCAGGACCATGCCATCCACCAGGGGATTGAAATACCAACCTTGTGTGAGGCATCATGGATACTGGATGATGGACCCTGGAAATGGGCCATCATCGAAATTCTATCCGTTGATTATGAAGGCGGCTAAGGCTTCGTTTCCCTTTTTACCAAATAGGCTTTAGCGGTTTTTCTTTCGCTGGCATCGACTTCCAGGGTTTTTAAGCCTTTATCCGCTGGAATTTTGATTTTGATGATTTTAAAATCCGTGTAATTCCCCATGGGAGGTCCCGGAACAGGAGATTTTTCATAGGGCAGGTCTTTGGCCAGGAAAGTGGTAGTCGATACCTCAGGATTTACTGCCTCAAACTGCAGCGCATCATATTCCTGAAAATGAAAACTTTCATCCTTGGTTCGCTTCTCAAGCTCCAGATCACTTTGCGCCTGCACCTGAATAGAAAAAAAAGCAAGACAGCATATTAAGGTCATCAACTTCATATTCGTATTGGTTTTGGTTATAATGGTGGTTTAATGTAAGCAGGTTTATGATCAATTCCCAAAATATTGGATAGTATTTAGCAATTTATTTTTCATCCATCGGTTTCATTGATGGTTGGATGGTATAAAAAAAATATAAAAGGAATGGGTAAGGAAATCGAGTTCATTTTGGCTGAGGAGGATTTTATGCCATAATTCTGGCTAAATGCCGCCCCATTCCATTTATTTCCGGCCAGGGTTTTTCCTGGAGCGGGTAAGTGGTCGGTAAGAATAATAAATAAACAAGACACAAAAAGCGGTGCAGCAGGGCTTTTGGTTGGCTTTGCCGGTTTAGGAGTAGTTTAGTGATCACCGATTTAATGACAGGATTCCATTCAGGCCTATTTGATTTTTTCTTTGCAGTTCAAATATGATGCTGGTCAAAATGTAAGTATTATTGCTTAAATTTAACCTTGATCTTGTTTACTTGAGAAAGAAAAAATGAAATTTTTTAAGCCTCAAAAAACGCCTGAATATATCTCAATAAGGATAACTTTCTTTTTCCTGCTTGTATTTTACCTGTCTGTGCCTTCCATCGCACAAGAGCAAGCCCTGCGGGTATATATGGACAAGGACAGTAGTTCCTATGCCGGCGTAAGGCTTACTGGGCAGCTATGGATGCGTTTCAATGAGAATAACCCGGGTACCCTGATCAATGGTCAGGCCGCTTCATCATTTTTCGACATTTCCATCAGGAGGGTCCGTTTTCAGACCTATGCCAGGATCAGGGATAAAACCAATATTACCATGACCCTGGGGCAGAATAACATCAATTACCTTACCGCTCGTTCAGGGGAGATTCGTCTCCTGGACTTTTATGTAGATCACCGCTTGCACGACTACCTGTCGGTAGGAGGAGGTCAATCCGGGTGGAATGGTACCTCCCGATATGCTTCTCCGCTGACCAGCCGCCTGCTCACCCTGGATGTGGCTCCATTTATGATACCTACGGTCAACCAAACAGATAATGTATTGAGAAAATTAAGTGCCTATGTCAAGGGACAGGTGGGTAAATGGGATTACAGGTGGGTATTTAGCCGGCCTTATGCCCCGGTAGAGCATACAGGCATTTCTTCCAATTCAACTTTTGCCAATGTCAAACCCGGCATGCAAGCTGCTTTTTACCTGAAATACCAGTTTTTTGAAAAAGAAAGCTTCCATTCTCCATTTCACAGTGGCACCTATGATGGCAGCAAGAAGATTTTAGCTTTGGGGATGGGCTTCGAGAGGCAAAACAAGGCCATGTGGCACCTGAATGCCGCCTCAGATACGGTAACCACTCCTATAAGCCTGCTGGCTGTAGATCTTTTTGGGGAATTTCCTTTACCCAAAGACAGGGCCTGGACCTTTTATACGGGATATTTTTATTATGATTTCGGCCCCAATTACCTGCGCGTCATAGGGTTCAACAACGTGGGAAGGGGGGTAAATGAACTGGGGACATTTAATGGATCCGGCAATGCCTGGCCTGCCATTGGAACAGGGCATACCGCCTACTTTCAAGGGGGGTATTTGTGGCAAATTCCCGACAGAAAAGAGAAAATCCAACCTTTCATTTCGGGGCAATATTCCCGGTACCAGCGATTGGATGATCAGGTAAGCTATTTTGAAGGGGGGATAAACTTATTATTGAACGGACAGGCGTCAAAAATTACCCTGGCCTATCAAAACAGACCGGTCTTTGATTTTTCCGGGGAAGGCCGGCTGATTAGGGCTAGCAGACGAAGTGCCTTTGTTTTGCAATACCAGTTGCGTTTGGAGTAAGAATTCTTTTGTAAAAACATCCTGATGGCCAGGGCACAGGACCCGGCCATCAGTTATACACCCTATTCCTTTACCCACTCATTGTCTTCCCTATTGATATCTGCCAACCTTTGAGAGGGATCGATGCTAATGCTTTTGACCCCTGAAAGCGGCTTATCTAGCAGGATTTCTGTTGTCCTATGGGTCCAGGGCCATTTTTGGGTATGGGTTCTTTTGGCAAAACCTTCCTCTTCGGCCTTTTCTCCCCGCATCATGGTTAAGGGCAGGTAGATGCTTTCCTGATGGCCATCCTCATGAGTGACCAGTAGATCTATGGGCATGGGCATCAAACCCTTCCTTTGCAGGGTGATTTTGGTTTTGCCATTTGCTTCTTCTACCCCTGTTATGGCATAATCTATGGTTTTGGTGGTGTAAACCCAATATTCCTTGAACCAATCCAGCTCCAAACCACTGGCCTTTTCAATGACCCGGGTAATATCGTTGGCATTGGGCTGTCTGAATTTCCACTGATCCCAATAGTTCAGCATGGCCTGATCCCGGACCTCTTCACCGATGATATAGCCCATTTGGGATAAAAAGAGGGCTCCCTTGGAATAAGCCGCCGCCCCATAGGCGGTGTTGGTATGAAAATGATCGGCATGGGTGGACATTGGCTCTTCCAGGCCGGACTTTGCCAGCCGCTCATAGCTGACATAAGCACCTCTTTGTGGATATCCGGAGGGTTCTTCTGAAAAAATGGCTGCCATGCAGCGGTTACTGGCGAAGGTGGTAAAACCCTCATCCATCCAGGGATAAAGCGATTCGTTGGAGCCCAAAACCCCCTGAAACCAACTGTGGGCCAATTCATGCACCATGACTCCTACCAAACTTCCAAGAGACCTGTGCCCGGTAATCAGGGTGGACATGGGGTATTCCATTCCGCCGTCTCCGCCTTGTATCACCGAATATTGCTGGTAGGGATATTGACCGTAATTTTCACTAAAGAATTCCATCGCCCTGGGCGTATATTCCTTTAGTTGTGACCAGTTTTCTTCTGTCTTTGAGTTTTTGATGTACAGGTGGTGGATGGTGATCCCATTTTCCATATCTATTTTGTCATGCGTAAAATCAGGATCGGCGGCCCACATGAAATCATGGACCTGCGGTGCATAAAAATGCCAGGTTAGTTTGGAGGCCTCAGTTCGCCTTACCGTTTCTCCGGCAGCCTCATAGCCATGCCCAATTTCATTGGCGTTTTGCAGGTACCCGGTTCCCCCTAATACATAGTCCTTATCAATGGTGATTTTAACATCAAAATCGCCAAAGGTACCATAGAATTCCCGGCCAATATAGGGGTTGGCATGCCATCCCTGCTCATCATAATTGGCCATCTTGGGGTACCACTGCGCCATGGAGTACCTGACCCCTTCGGCATTATCGCGACCTGCCCTTCTTACCTGTAAAGGTACCTGGGCTTCAAACTCCGTGTCAAAAATCACCGTACTGTTGGGGAGTATAGGCTCGGGTAAGGTTACCTCCAGAATGGTACCCACCTCTTCCATGGATACCTTATTGCCATTCATGTGCATGCCTTTGACCGACATGTATCCGATTTCGTCAGGACCTAAATTTGATATCCTATCACCTACTCTTCTGTCTGGATCGGCGATGGTCCTGGACCTTTCATCCATCATGCTATTGGGTTGAAAGGCATTGTAGTAGAGGTGGAAAAATACTTTATGTAAGGTATCCGGAGAGTGATTGGAATAAGCGATGGTTTGCTGGCCCTGATATTGATTGGCCCTTACATCCATATCTATGGACATCTGGTAGCTGATGGACTGCTGCCAGCGGCTGCCCTGGGCTTGGATAAGCTGCTGGTTAAATCCGGACATGATCAGGGTCCAAACTAAAAAGAAGGTGATTTTTCTCATGTGTTGTTTTGTTTTGGGCGTAAAATAAAGCAAATAAAGGTAGCAGACAAACCGTTTTTCACAACAGGTTGTTTTGAATCTAAAAGCCCTGATTGTTTTGGCTCGTAAATTTTTAGTTTTTTAAAGTTTACCCTGGAATGATTTGAACCAGGACCAGTGGAAAGGAGTTGCTAGAGAGAAATGGTCATTTATTGGAGGTTATATGCAAGTTATTTATGAATCATAAGAAAGCTTTTTGGGGTTTGGCATTGGCGGGAGCTGTCAGCTTGTTTTTTATATTTACCTGGCAGGGACTCACTTTTAATTATAACTTCGAAAACTTTTTTCAGGAGAGTGATCCTGACTTGGATTTTTACCGGGAATACAGGGAAAAGTTTGAGAATGACAACGATTACCTGTTGATTGCTTTGGGCAATGCCCCAGATATTTTTGACAGCCTTTTCCTGGAGCAATCACTTCAGCTGAAAAAGCAGATAAGGGAACTGGAAGCCGTTCAGGAAGTGGCCTCCCTCATGGATCTGGATGAACCCCTGATAGGACCCTTTGGTGTCCGCTTCCGGCCGCTGATGGATTGGTCTACCTCCGAAGATTTAAAGAAAACAGCTCAAAGGCTTTCCGCTGACGATTGGTGGAAAGGGAGCCTCATGGATACAAAATCCAATTACTTGTTGCTTGTGGTAAAGAACCAACAGTTGATCAGCAAGGAAGAAGGGGACAGGCTGTTTGGTGACATCAAAGAGTTGCTTCAGCAATCCGGAATAGGGGATTATAAAGTGGCCGGGAAAATAAAGGCACAGGGAACTTTCGTAAGCCTGCTTCAGGAAGAATTTGCTTTTTTCTTTCTCCTGGCCATCATTTTGGTGTTGCTTTTACTTTGGGTGTTGTACCGGATTTGGTGGGCGGTAGTCCTTCCCCTTGTGATCATTTTAGTAGGAATTTTTTGGACCCTTTCATTTTTACTGCTTACAGGAGGGGAGCTGGACGTCATGCTGGTGATGCAGCCTCCCATTCTGATGGTAATCGGTCTGAGTGGGCTGGTGCATCTCTTAAATCATTACCAGGGCCTGATCAGGAAGGGGCTGCCAAAGGAAGAAGCGGTATCCCAGGTTTTTGAGGAACTGACTTTCCCCATATTTTTAACAGCATCTACCACGGCATTGGGGTTTATTTCCCTGTATTTCACCGATGTATACAGCTTGAAATGGTTTGGTTTGTATACGGGCTTGGGTGTGTTATTCATGTTTGTTTCCCTGATGAGCCTTTTACCCCTGGCGTTGTATACCTTTTCACCACTGGGGGCCTCTCAAAAGCAAATTTGGGCCAACAGATGGGAAAATCTCCTGGGCATACTCTACGAATGGATTTTGGCTAACAAGAAAGGAATAACGGTACTATTTATCGGTACCAGTCTATTGGCAGGTTATTTTATGTCTCAGGTTAAAACCAATGGTTACATCCTGGATAGCTTACCCGATGATCACCCTTTAATGGAAGACTTTCGCTTTTTTGATGAAAATTTTTCCGGCTCCAAGCCCTTGGAAATTTACCTGGAGGTGGGAAGTGAGGTGCCTGATATGTTCGATTACCGGGTGCTGGAGGAAATGAATGAATTGGAAGCATTCATCAAAACCAATTATCAAACCGATCATGTGCTTTCCCCGCTTATCCTGATCAAAAGCATCAACAAGGCAAAAAACGGGGGCAATCCCAAGGCTTTTCGATTGCCTTCGGAACTGGCCTACCAAAGCATGGACCGGCTGCGGGATCAGTTTATAAAAGAACGGGACCTGGGTGTATGGACCGAAGACCTGAAATCAGGTAGAATGAGTGCCCGGATGGCCGATCTGGGGAGCTTTAAAGGGCAGCAATTGCATCAAAACCTGGCTTCCTTTGTGGAAAAAAATATAGACCGGGAGCTGCTGAGGGTCAGGTTGACGGGCACCTCCTTTCTGATAGATAAAAGTCATGCACAAGTAACAAATAAGGTCTTTGAGGGCTTGGGCTTTGCTTTTTTGCTGGTGGCTTTTATTGTCGGCTTGCTGTATAAATCCTGGCGCATAGCCTTTCTGGTTTTACTTCCCAATATCGTTCCTTTGGTTTGGATTGGGGGAGCCATGTATTGGTTCGGTATAGATTTCAAATTGTCTACCTCCATAGTTTTTGCCATCGCTTTTGGTATAGCGGTAGATGACAGTATACATTTTATGTCCAACCTGCGTTTGCAGATGACTCAGGGGAATGTGCTGGAAAAAGCCATGCGATTGACATTTATGACAACAGGCAAGGCCATCATATTGACCACGTTTATCCTCTCCTCAGGGTTTTTGGTGTTGGTTTTAAGTGACCTGGAAATCCCCTGGTTTACCGGGTTTTTGGTTAGTCTTTCCTTATTTTTTGCCTTACTGGCCGATTTATTTTGGCTTCCGGTCTTGTTACTTCCGCTAAAGAAGCTGCTAAATGCCAAAGTTATTGGCCCTATTCCGGAAAAGCAAAAACAGCAGAGATAGGGTAATGGTCTGAATAATCCACTTCTCTGTGGGTATTGAATTGTAAAACTTTCAAAACCTGGTTAAAAAAAATATTGTCTATGCGCAGAAAGAACAGTACCCGATTGTAAGTGAAACCAAAGCCCCTGCCCATTTGTTCGAAACCATTCTCCAAGATCTCCCTGAGGCTAAAATAGGTGTAACTGTAGGGTAAATCATTGAAATCTCCCGCCAAAATGACAGGATGCGGGCTGTTTTTTATATGTTCCTTCAGTATTTCGGTCTGTGTTGCCCTCATCTGAATGCCTTGCTTTAGTTTCCGAATCGTGCCCCTGTACTGGTTTTTGATCCCTTGCAGGTTGTCCAGGTCTGCTGCCCGTATATTCATGGATTCCAAATGGGTGTTGTAAATCCTGATCGTGTCCTGTCGGATAATGAGGTCGGCAAACATGGCCCCGTTGTTTTTTCTATTGTCAAAAACCTTCCCGCTGTTGATAATTGGGAACCTGCTGAAAATGGCCATGCCATAGGATCTCTTTCTCGGGTTGCCATCCACCGTTAAGAATGAATGCTCATATTCTCCATCATTTCCAATGATTTTCAAGGCATTTCTTGAGGGAGTAGTGAAATCCTGATAGAATTCCTGGAAGCATTTGATATCGGAAGGATTTTCTTTGGCCCATTGTATGGAATTCAAGATCCGGTCCTCCCTTCCCGATTCCCAATTATTGTTAAAGAGCATCACATTATAACTCAACAAGGAAAAGCCTTCTGTCTCCGTATCAGGTACATTCCACTGAAAGGTTACCAGGAAAAATTTCCAGCCAATAAGCAATGCCATAATGGGGAAAATAATCAATTTTATCCTGCCAAAAAGTAGGAGGGCAAGGAGAAATAGATTCAATAAAACAAAAACGGGTATCAAAAGAGACAATAATCCGGTATAGTCCCAGTTGGCAGGGGAAATATGGACACTAAAAAAAAGCAGGATGGAAATGAAAAAGATGGGGATGATGATAAAACGCATAGGCTTGCTGTATATGATTTGTAAATTTAAAAAAAACAACCGTTCGTTTACAAAGATATTTTTTTTGACAGCCATTTCTAGTATTTCTCTCAGAATTGAAGGCCATCCAGGTTGATTTCTCCCAAATCGCATGTCCTCCCATACCGGTTGACTGTTTCATCCAGTTAAAATATGGAAAATGTCGGCTGCCAATAAAAAGTTAATGGATTAATAAAGTGAAATGCAGCTGGGCAGGTAAAAAAAAATATATAAATTAGGGTTTAATTTAAACCAAAAAACTATGCGAAAAATTGCCAGAAACTTTTACAGCTTATTTGTCATGATGCTGATCGTTTTCAATTGGTCCTGTTCCGGCAATTCATCAGATTCTTCAGGTTCGGAACAGGAAATGGTAACAGAAGCTGCCCCTGAAGAGGAGCGGGCAAGTCCCCTGAAAACTATTTCCGGAGAAATTGGCGATAAGAGCATTGCGGTGCAATATGGATCTCCTGGCATAAAAGACAGGTTGATATGGGGAGACCTGGTCCCTTACGGAGAGGTATGGAGGACCGGAGCCAATGAAGCCACTTTTATCAGCCTGGAAGAGGATGTACTGGTAGAGGGGGAGCCGTTAAAGGCAGGTAAATATTCACTTTTCACAATCCCCAGAGAAAATGAACCCTGGACCGTAATTTTCAATTCGGAATGGGACCTGGAGCATGGACACTTTCAATACAAGGAAGAAAACGATGTACTGAGAGTAACTGTAAATCCGGAATGGGTAGATAATGATCAGGAATGGCTTTCAATTGCCATTGTTCCCGAAGGACTCGAAGTAAAATGGGAAAAATTGGTTTTAGCCATCTCCATTGAATGAAATACATCGCCTTCTTTTTTTCACTGACTTTTTCCCTGCTGGTAGCGGTGGGACTGTCCATCAACCTGGCCAGCCTTCCTCCTTTGGCCAGTATTTTTGATCCTTTCAAGGGATTTTGGCAGAATGCCTACAGTGAGGACAGGAATCCCGAGGCATCCATTTTCCTGGAGGGACTGTCCCAACCTGTGGAGGTGGTTTTCGATGATAACCTGATTCCTCATATTTTTGCCGAATCGGAAAAGGACCTGTATAAGGTTCAGGGTTATGTGACCGCAGCTCACAGGCTCTGGCAGATGGAATTTCAGGTATTGGCAGCTGAAGGAAGGCTATCCGAAATTGTCGGTGAGATGGCCCTGCCCCGTGATAGGGAAATGAGGAGGAAAGGGCTGGGCTTTGGTGCCCGGAATAAATTGAAATATTTGCAGGAAGAGGACCCAGAGACCCTGGCCATGATTCAGGCTTACGCCGATGGTGTAAATGCCTACATCAGGGGACTTTCAGCTGCTCAACTTCCCATAGAATATAAATTGTTGGATTACCGGCCTGAACCCTGGAGTCCCTATAAATCACTGGTTTTTTTGATGAATATGGCGGAAATATTATCCGGAGATCAGGATTTTGCCTATACCAATACCAGGAATCTTTTTGGAGACTCCTGGATAGAAAATTTGTTTCCGGAAACTCCCGCTGACCTGGTACCGGTAGTTGCCCATGAGCAGTGGGATTTTACTCCGGAAGAAGTCATCAGGCCAGATGTGAGCTATCCTGATTCGGGTTTTTACGAGCAGGTTTTACCGGGCAAAGAACCTGGATATGGGTCCAACAATTGGGCAGTCTCGGGCGATAAAACAGCCAGTGGTTTCCCGATTTTGGCAAACGATCCCCATCTGGCCCTCAACCTGCCTTCCCTGTGGTATGCCATTCAATTGAGTACCCCGGAATATACCGTAAAAGGGGCCAGCCTGCCAGGAGCAGTAGGTGTAATTTCAGGTTTCAATGAAAACATTGCCTGGGGCATCACCAATGCCGATCGGGATGTAAAGGACTGGTATAAAATTAAGTTTAGAGATGATAGCAGGGCCGAGTACCTTTATAATGGACAGTGGATTAAAAGCAACATGCAGCTGGATACCATCCGGGTAAAGGGCAGGAATGATTTTATCGATACCGTAGTGTACACCCATTATGGGCCTGTGGTCTATGACCGGAATTTTCTACTGGAAGGAAAGCCGGTTGATTTCGCACTCAAATGGACAGCACATGACCCCTCAAATGAGCAGCGGACTTTTCTGGACTTGAACCGCGCCGGCAATTACCAGGAATACCTGGAGGCCATCTCTCACTTTGCTGCACCTGCCCAGAATTTTGCCTTTGCCTCCAGGGAGGGGGATATAGCCATGACGATTCAGGGAAAATTTCCCCTTAAGTGGCCCGGACAGGGTAAATACCTGATGGATGGTAGTAAGTCGGCTTTCGAATGGCAGGGTTTTATTCCCAATGCCCATAATGCAAGGGAAATCAATCCGGAAAAGGGTTTCGTTACCTCTGCCAACCAACACCCGGTTTCACCGAATTATCCCTACTATGTGTTTTCTGATCAATATGAATATTATAGAAACAGGAGGATTCATCAACAGCTAAGCGAAGGAGAGGAGATCAGCACATCAGATATGATGCAACTGCAGCTGGACAATTATGACCTGCATGCCGCTGAAACCCTGCCTTACCTGCTGGATAATTTAGACAGTACCTGGCAAAGGGGAGCCGGGGGCCAATGGGTACGGGAATTGGAAGATTGGGATTATTTTGCCGATGCAGACCAGGCAGGGCCTGCCCTTTTTCAGTCCTGGTGGCAGCACCTCCAACAATCTTTGTTTGATTCCTGGGAGACTAATGGCTTGCCCATTGTTTATCCTTCCAAATACTCCCTTTCCCGGCTTTTGCAAGATGAACCATTGGGCCGGTGGTTTGATGACCCGGCAACTACAGCAAAGGAAACGGCCGCACATTGGGTAAGCAAGGGTTTTGAAGGCATGAGTCAGGAAATGGATACCTTTCTGTCCACCAATGATTCCCTTACCTGGGCTGGGTATAAAAACACAAGGTTGGACCACCTGATCCCCAACCTTACACCTTTTGGTAAGGACGCACGGGTAGGAGGGGGAAAGAACATCGTTAATGCCAGCAGTTCTGACTGGGGGCCAGGTTGGCGCATGGTAGTGGCATTGGGGCCGGAAATCAAGGCTTTCGGGATCTATCCGGGAGGTCAATCAGGAAATCCGGGCAGCAAATTTTATCACAACATGGTCAGTAAATGGAAAAATGGAGACTATATATCCATAGATTTGAGGGCACGTACAGGCGATGACAATGTTCTTTTTACAACCACTTTTAACCCTGATTGAATGAAATTTTTTTTCCACCTCTTGATCAATGCTTTGCTGGCTTATACGCTTGGGTCCTACCTGCCGTATTGGGTGTTGATGATCATCATTGCTTTGGTTGCTATCTGGATAAAAGGCCCGGCTTTCCTGGCTTTTTTCGCAGGGGCCCTAGGAGTGGCTTTGGTTTGGCTGGTCATGCCTTTGGTGATTTGGTCTGTGACAGGCTCCTCCCTACCCGAAAAATTTGCCCAAATCCTGGAGATTTCCAACAGCTCCCTGTTGGTGGGAATTTCGGCTTTAATGGGTTTTTTGATAGGCGGTTCTAGTGCCCTGACAGGAAACCTCCTGGGGAAATTATTCTCAAAAAACCATATTTATTAAATTCGGAAAATTGCCTGATAGAAATAGTCTAAAGCCGTTTTTGGTTTTTATTTCTATGCTTTTTAACTAAATTAGAACGATTTTACGTCCTACAAGTAACCTACAGCGTACTCTTTTTATCATTAACCAACAGTCGGATATGTCAAAAACAATCATAGTTTCCAATCGCTTACCCGTGAGTTTACAACATAAAAACGGAAAATTTGAATTCAAACCCAGTGCAGGAGGCTTGGCTACCGGGTTGGGTTCCATCTATAAGGAAGGAGAAAATATATGGATTGGCTGGCCGGGAAACGATGTGGAAGATGAAAGTCAGCGGTTGGAAATCACAGAGGAATTGAAGAAATTAAAAATGGCTCCTGTTTTTTTGACTAAAAAAGATGTGGAGCTTTACTATGAAGGCTTTAGTAATGAAACCATCTGGCCTGCCTTTCATTATTTCACCCAGTACATCAATTATGAGGATGAATACTGGGAAGCCTATTGTCAGGTAAATCAGAAGTTTTGTGACGCCATTCTGACCAATGCCAATGATGAGGATACCATTTGGGTCCACGATTACCAGTTATTGCTGCTTCCCATGATGCTGAGAAACAAGCTCCCCAAGGCCACTATCGCCTTTTTTCAGCACATCCCTTTTCCATCCTATGAGATCATCCGCATGCTGCCCTGGAGAAGGGAGATGCTGGAAGGTATGGTAGGTTCTGATTTAATTGGCTTTCATACCTATGATGACATGAGGCACTTTCTCAGTGCGGTAGGGCGTATTCTGGGGCACTCCAATGAAAGCGGGTTTATCCAGGCAGATAACAGGCTGATCAACGTGGATGCTTTCCCCATGGGGATTGATTATGATAAATTTGCCAGTGCTGCCGCCAGCAAAAAGACCCTGAATCACGTAAAAAAATTCAAAGAAATGCTTGGTGATCAAAAGTTACTGATCACCATTGACCGACTGGACTATTCCAAGGGGATACCGCAGCGGATCAAAGCATTTGACCAGCTCCTGGAAGACCATCCGGAATACCACGGAAAGGTGTCCATGATCATGGTGGTGGTGCCTTCCAGGGATAGGGTCAAGTCTTATCAGGCGTTGAAGGAAGAAATAGACACCCTGGTTGGGAGCATCAACAGTAAATTTTCCACACTCAATTGGGTGCCTGTTCATTATTTCTACCGTAGTTTTCCTTTCAATGAACTGAGTGCCTTTTATGCCATGTCTGACATCGCCCTGGTGACACCCCTGAGAGATGGTATGAACCTGGTATGTAAAGAATTTGTGGCCAGCAAAACTCATAAACAGGGTGTGCTGATCCTTTCAGAAATGGCCGGTGCCAGTAAGGAACTGGTAGATGCCATTCTGGTCAACCCCAATGACCAGGAAGGAGTTAAAAATGCCATCGTGGAGGCCCTGTCCATGGATGAGGAAGAGCAGGAGCTGCGCATCAGTTCCATGCAGTCCAGCCTGAAAAAATACGATATTTTCCAATGGGTCAAGGTATTTATGGACAGGCTCAAACATGTGAAGGAAAGACAGACAGACCTGGAATCCAAAGCCATGGACAATAAAATCAGGGAGCAGTTGGTCCGGGCCTTTAAGACAGCCAGCAAGCCGATAGTTTTTCTGGACTATGACGGCACCCTGGTAGGCTTTAAAAGTCGACCTCAGGATGCTTTTCCTGATGAAGAGTTGAAATCACTGATTAAAACCTTATCTGATTTGTGTCAGGTAGTGATCATCAGCGGCAGGGACAAGGAAACCCTGGGTAAATGGTTTAAAGGTCAGCAGGTGGACATGATTGCCGAGCATGGCGTCTGGCTCAAAAAGAAGGACCAGAAAGAAGATTGGATACTCTATGCCGATGTAGATGACAGCTGGAAGGAAGATATCAGGCAGGTCATGGAATACTATGTCTTGCGTACTCCTGGTGCCTTTATAGAGGAAAAACATCATTCGCTGGTCTGGCATTACCGGAAGGTAGAAAGCGGATTGGGTGACCTCAGGATGAGGGAGCTTTTCAGTCACCTGAAATACATGGCGAGAGGCCATAACCTGCAAGTGCTGGAAGGTAACATGGTATTGGAAATAAAGCGGCCTGATATCAATAAGGGAAGGGCGGCCCTGGCCATGATGCGTGGAGAGGATTACGATTTTATCATGGCCCTGGGGGATGACTGGACGGATGAGGATACGTTTAAGGCCATGCCCAAAAGCGCCTACACCATCCGCGTTGGCTATACCTATACCCAGGCCAATTATAATATCAAAAACCCCAAAGAAGTAAGGGTTTTATTAAATAATCTTATCAATTAAAGTCAGAACAAAAGGTAATCCTCAAAGGATTGCCTTTTGTGTCAAACCCGAAAATAATCCCCTTGCCAATCTGTAATGGATTTTTTAATCTGTTTGGGACTGAGGTTTTCTTTGATGGCTCTTTCGATTAAGGGAATCAATTCTTTGCTTCCCGCAAACCGGAGCGCAATGATTTGTCCCATTTTTAGTTTCTTTTCCTGCTGCACAAAGGTTTTGCCGGTAAGTTGAAAATACCTGAGCCGCATTTCCAGGCGAATGATTCTGTTTTGGTTTTTTATCGCATAGATCCGGGACATGATGGGCATTAAGAAAAGTATCAGGGAGGCCAGTGTGTAGAACAGGGCTTGGGATAGGTCTCCCCCAAAGGCATATGACTCAGCGAGGTTCCAGAAGGACCAGGACAATAAGATCAGGGTCAAAGGGGTAATGACGTAATGATGAAAAGGGTAATACCTGCTGTGGTTTTTATATTGTTGCATTTAAATTATTCTGCCGCTGCAGGCATTTCATTTTTTGGTATCAGGTTAAGAATGTGTTGTCCATTGTCCTTGTAGGTTTCCTCATTCAGGGAGTAAAAATAGGCTCCCTTTTTGGAGGAGGATTTGTCTTTTTCATTTTTCTTCTTCAGGATATTGCTGGACAAGATTTTCCGGGTAAAGTTTCTCTTGTCAATTTTCATGTCAAAAAGCCCTTCATATAAGGCCTGAAGCTGGGGAAGGGTAAATTTTTCCGGAAGCAACTCAAAGAGGATAGGATGCATGGAGGCTTTGTACCTGAGTCTGCAAAGGGCCATCTCCACCATTTCTTCGTGGTCAAATATCAACTGAGGTAAATCATTCATCAGGAACCAGCGCACATGAAAATCCTCATTGATCTGTTTTTCGTACTTTTCTATGTCTATCAATGCCATGTACACCACGCCTACTACCCTTTCTACAGGATCCCGGTCAGGATGGCTGAAGGTATGCATTTGCTCCAGGTAGACATTTTCCAACCCAGTCAACTGTTTTAAAATCCGGTTGGCTGCTTCATCAAGTGTCTCCCTGGGCTGGAGAAATCCTCCCATCAGACTCCACTTTTCTTTTTCCGGCGCAAAACCTCTTTGCACCATTAATAATTTATAGTCTTTACCATCAAACCCGAAAACTATACAATCCACGGCTACCAAAACCCTGGTCTGACTGGAATATTTAATCATTTTTAACCTATTATTTTATGGGGTTTATTACTCTTTACTGTTTATGCTATTTAAATACTTTCTTTTTTCGAAAAAGACCAGGATAAAAAGATCAAATAAATGGGTATTATGTGAATGGCCCCATTCAATCGATTTTTCCTGCATTTAAGTTTACTTATTTTTTTTCAATCGTCAATGATACATTTAAAAAAAGTCCGGAAATTTTCCTTTAACCATGGGGAATTATAACCGTAACGCCAGCTCATCAGTCTTCACCAATAATGGGTAGGGGCTTCCCAAACGGGATATGACTTATCTTAAGGATAAGGGAATGCTTATCAAATGGGTTTAAAAGGGGTGTAAATTTATATTTTCTGTTCTTAAATTGTTTACAATGCTTTCATAAAAAACTTTCATTATAAAATTAATAAAAATATTTATAGATTATTTTTTATTATAAATTATTTTTTTTAGCATTAGGATAAAATGGGGTTCTTCCAAATTACCAAATCTGATTTCTATATGATAAAGGATTGCCTGATAAAAATGAACAGATGATAAGTAAATCAAAATTTGATGAATTAGTATTCTGATCCTTTTTCGGAGGGGTAACGGGGAAATAACCTGAGATCAATTAATCAATAAAACCTAAACGATTATGAGAAAATTGTTACATCGCTTGAGGCCCTCAAGTGTTAATCTGAGTATGATGAGCCTGATGCTTTTGTTATTGAGCGCAGGAATGACACCGGCAATTGCTTCATCAGAGGAAAAAGTTGCCTTTACGGCTTCGGAGAAACGGCTGATAGATGTTTCCGGAACCATCGTTGATCAAAGCGGAGAACCCATGCCGGGGGTTAGTGTATTGGTGCAGGGAACTACTACAGGGACTGTTTCAGATTTGGAGGGAAACTATTCCATAGCCGTGCCGGATGGCGGAGCTTTGGTGTTTTCATTTATTGGCTTTAAAAGCCAGGTCATTCAGGTAGGCGATCAGTCTCAAATCAATGTCACCATGGAAGAGGATGCCAGGGCATTGGATGAGGTAGTGGTCGTGGGCTATGGTACCTTGAAAAAGTCTGATTTAACCGGTTCCGTGGGCTCGGTAAAGGGGGATAAACTGATTGACCGCTCACAGCCCAATGCAGTCAAATCATTACAGGGAAGAATTGCCGGGGTGGAAGTGTTGAATAACCAGAATTCTCCCGGAGCATCGGCCAGGATACGGATAAGGGGGATCAACTCCATCAATTCCGGTGTAAACCCTTTGTTTGTAATTGACGGGGTGATTGGTGCGGACCTGAACATGATCAACCCTGCAGACATCGAGTCTGTTGAAGTATTGAAAGATGCTTCCTCGGCAGCCATATACGGTGCCAGAGGCGCCAACGGGGTCATCATGATCACCACCAAAAGGGGAGAAAAAAACCTGAACCAAATCAGCTACGATAGCTTTGTTTCCCTTTCCCAAAGGGCAAACAGTGTCAAAACTCTGAATTCCAGTCAGTTTATGGAGATTTATAACAGGGCCTTTGACAATGCGGCCAAATATGATCCCCAGGGCTTTGCTCAGGGCAGGTACCAAAGGGCAGATCCGGCAGATTATCCCGAATTGTTTAATGCCAATGGGCAACCGATTTATGATACCAATTGGGAAGATGAAATTTACAACAATGCCTGGGCGCAAAACCACAACCTGGCCTTCAGAGGAGGTTCTAATACTACTTCCTATAATGTATCCCTGGGGTATACCAACGAAGATGGGATCATGATGAACTCTGGCTTTGAGCGCTTTACCGGTAAAATTGCATTGGATTCTGACATCAAACCCTGGCTGACAGTTGGCGGTAGTATTCTGGGGACCAAGAGCAGCAGAAGGGTGGTAGATGATGCCAATGGCGCCTTGAATGTGGCCCGGATGACGGCAGAAGCCCTGCCCATTATTCCCTTGAGGTATCCGGATGGGCGCTGGGGATCAAATGCAGACTGGCCAGGTACCGAAGGTGGTGAGAACCCGGTAAACATTGCCCGAAACCGGTACACCGACGCCAATCTGTCCCAGATGTATGCCGATTTTTATATGAACTTTAAAATCACCGAAGAACTGGAATTCCGCTCTACTTTCAGTACCATTTTTGATACCAGAAAAAATAATTTTTACTCATCCAGAAACCTTCGCCTGTTATCTGCAGACCAGAGAGGGGTAGCCAATGTGGCCACCACTAGCCGGCTGTATTGGCAAAATGAAAATTTCCTGACCTGGAACAAATCCATTGGGGAACGACACCGAATCAACGGTATGTTCGGGTTTAGCTGGCAAAAAGATCAATTTGAAGACCTGAGCGTGAGAAGTGAAGGCTTCATTGATGATTTTTTCCAATGGAGAAATATCAGGGCAGGTAATATCATTCCCATTTCCGGAATCAATGGCAATGTGGGCGAAGCTGGTCTGAACTCCTACTTTTCAAGGTGGAATTATACCCTGGATGACAAATACCTGCTGACGGTTACAGGTAGGTATGATGGTTCCTCCCGTTTTGGCCGAAACAACAAATATGCTTTCTTCCCCTCTATAGGTCTGGGTTGGAATTTGTCTGAAGAGGGTTTTATGGACGGCCTCAGCAGTATTAATAAATTGAAATTAAGGGGAAGTGCCGGTTCTACCGGAAACCAGGAAATCGGAAATTTCAACTCCCTTCAGTTTCTGGGAACCTTCAATGTATTGAAGGCTTCAGGAAATGAAATCGGTATTTCCCAAACCTCCTTTGGTAATCCGGACCTGTTGTGGGAGTCCACCGATCAGTTTGACTTTGGGGTGGAATTGGGGCTTTTCAACAGCCGCCTGATTATGGAAGCGGATCTCTATTACAAGAAGACAAAAAATTTACTGTTGAACGCGCCTCTTCCCTGGTCTACCGGTTTTTCTTCTGTGCTCCAAAACATCGGATCCGTTGAGAATAAGGGACTGGAACTAACCTTCAATACGGTAAACATAGAGAAAGGCGATTTTATGTGGACCACGGATCTGAACTGGTCTACCAACAGCAATAAAATCCTTAGCCTGGGGGCGAATGATGCCGATATCTTTCCCGGGCCCTGGTTTTTAGGCCAAACGAATATCCTGAGAGTAGGGGAGCCTATTGGCTCCATATGGGGCAGGGTTCGCCTTGGAACCTGGAATCAGGACCAGGCCGATCAGGCGGCAGAATATGGCTTACTGCCCGGAGATATCCGCTGGCAGGACCTGGATAACAATAACGTGATCAATGCCAATGACTCTGACATCATCGGCAGGATGTACCCCAAATGGGTGGGTAATATCACCAATAGCTTCCAATACAGGGATTTTGACTTGTCCTTTGAATTCAGGGCCGTTCAGGGAATGGATGTGATCAATGCCACCCTGCATTCTGTGGAGGACCGGCAGACCCTGGCCAACAGCTATGCCACGGTATTGGATGCCTGGCGCCCGGACAATCAGGATGCTATGGTGGCGGAAGTCAGGGCCTGGGGAACGCCCTACCTGACCAATATGGATACCCATTGGATGGAGGATGGCTCTTTTGTAAGGTTGCAAAACCTGATGCTGGGTTATTCGGTACCTGCCGGGATTTTATCAAAATACAACATCGCCAAAGCCCGGTTTTTCCTCAGTGGTCAGAACCTGTTGCTATTCACCGAATATACCGGCTATGATCCTGAAGTAAACACTTTTGAAGGAGCGGGACAATTGCCCCAGGGCCTGGACTTTTTTCCCTTTGCCAGGCCCCGGACCTACAGTGCTGGTGTGAATATTTCCTTTTAATCAAAACTGCTTAAGAAAATGAAAAAAATAATAAATTATTGCTTTACTGTTCTGATCGCCATAGGACTGCATTCCTGTGATGCATTTCTGGAAGAAAATCCCGGAACACTGACCACCCAGGCGGACTTATCCAGTCCCGAAGCAGCCCGGGCATTTGTCACCAGTATTTATGCCAATTTAAATGTAGTTGTCACCGGTTCCGGGGGCTGGGGAGGAAATACCCTCTCCCTTCTGGAATTTATGTCTGGCAAAGCCGATGGTGTGCCACAGACAGAAGCGTTTAGGTTTAATCAATTGACCTATGACTCGCAGTCTTTTTATATTGACACCTATTGGAACGGGTTGTACCAGGGTATATTAAGGTGCAATGTAGCGCTGGAGCAGCTGCCACAGTTTTCCATACTGTCCGAACAGGAGCTTTCCGATTACCTGGCCGAGGTGAGAACCATGAGGGCCTTCTATTATTTTTACCTGGTACGCATGTATGGAGATGTCCCCATGATCAGCGAACCGGTAAGGGAATTGGCAGATGTGAACCGGCCCCGGGTGGCAGTGAAAACAATTTATGATGAAATCATCCTTCCGGATCTGCTGGCTGCAGAAAACTCCGGGTTGGCATGGAGAAGAAGCAATGGGGAAGTGTCCATGGGATTTATAAAGTCCCTGTTGGCGGATGTTTACCTCACCTATGCCGGTCATCCGGTAATGGGTGGCAATCAGGCGTATACGGAATCCGCCCTTCGCTCCAAAGAGGTGTTGGACCAAATGGGCACGGTTTATAACCTGTTTCCGGAATATACCGACATGATCAATCCGGAGAACAAAAATTCCGGGGAGTTCATTTTCCAGGTACAATTTGATAAGGTCAACCGGACCAATCCCCTTACCCCGGTATGTTTGCCCACTTTTGCAGGGATTTCGGTTTATTCCAATGAATTCGGTGGCCTGGTGCCCCGGCAGGAATTTGTAGAAAGCTTTGAAGCCGGAGACAAGCGGGTTCAGGAGAAACAATATTTCATCACCGAATACAAGGGGGAAACATTGGGAGGCCATTACATCTACAAATGGTTTGACCAGACGGCGGTAGATGAAGATGCCCGGTCTGAATTGAATTTTTCAGTATACAGGCTACCCGATGTCATGCTCATGTATGCAGAGGCATCCAACAGGGCGGAAGGCAGCCCCAACAGCCTGGCACTGGAAATGGTAAATGAAATCCGTGAAAGGGCTGAACTGGACCCGATATCCGGTATGGGCATGGAGGATTTTGAGGCTGAAGTATGGAATCAGCGTTATTTTGAACTATGCTTTGAAGGGAAAGCCTGGTTTGATATGTTGAGAACCAGAAAAGTCAGAAACGACCTGACCGGGGCCTACGATGATTTTGTAGGCCATACCAATGTGTTCAACAGTACTTTTGCAGAGAAAAACCTGCTTTTCCCCATCCCCCTGAGGGAGATGGATGTGAATGCGGAACTGGTTCAGAATCCGGGATTTTAATCATAGCCTAAAATCCGCAACATGTATTCAATGGATTTAAAAAGAGTAAAACCTGACAGGTTTGCGGATTTCAAGAAATAAGAAAGAATGTGTTTGATGAATAAGGAAATATGGAGGGGTCGCAGGACCCCTCTTTTTTGTATACTATCTAAGTAAAAAAGCTTTTTAGTTTATATTTTTTCAAGATATTTGTCCGCTATTATTTTTTTCTTGTTTTTAAAATATTTAATATGGTACCATAAAATTAAAACTAATCCAATGCAAACACAATGTTGATAATCTGATTAGTTGAAATAACAGAGGTTTAAGAAATTTTATTCTGTTATGATTGATTATAGGAGTTCAAACCAAATTTATTAATAATATTAAAAATTTAATATTTACCATTCATCTAAAATTAGGATAGCCTATGGAAAACTGATTCCGTCAAAAAGTCAAAAGATCGTTCAAAACCGATCTCAATTATCACCAAACAATTAACAACAATCCATTATGAAAAGAAAGTTACTTTATTGCGGCCTGATGAAATCGATATCATCAATGGTGGCAATCTTGTTTTGCCTGGTTTCCGGAGGGCTGATGGCCCAGGAATCCGGTCTGGACAAGAATCTGAAAAATATCGAAAAGGACTTACCTGCTTTGGCTTCCAATGAGGCACTGGAAGGGGGTAAATTGGAAAAAGCAATGGATGTGACCGTCACCGGTACGGTGACAGATGAAAATGGTCAACCCATTCCCGGAGCTACCGTATCTGTTCCGGGTACCTCAATAGGTACGGCTACGGATTTGGATGGAAAGTATTCCATTACGGTCCCGGAGGATGCTTCCCTGGTATTTTCCTTTATTGGCTTTGAAAGCCAGACAATAGAGGTAGACAACAGGTCTACCATTGATATCACCCTTACAGAAAGTGCACAGGCCCTGGATGAAGTAGTGGTGGTAGGTTACGGTACCCAGGAAAAGGTCAATCTGACCGGCGCCGTTGGGGTGGCCGGATCAGACCGATTGGTAAACCGTCCGGTGGCCAACGTAGCAGAGGGTCTTCAGGGGGTGATTCCCAACCTGAACATTGAACCTCGAAATGGTGATCCTTCCCAAAGTCCATCCTTTAATGTAAGAGGATTTACTTCCATCAATGGAGGTCAGCCTTTGGTTTTGGTGGACAACGTTCCCATGAACCTGAACCAGATCAATCCAAATGACATTGAAAGTGTATCCGTGCTAAAGGATGCTTCTGCAGCGGCAGTTTATGGTGCCCGGGCGGCTTTTGGTGTGATTCTGGTGACCACAAAAAGTGGCAAGGAAGGTAAAGTAAATGTAAGCCTGAACAGCCAGGTTTCCCTGGCCAAGCCCATTTTCAATATGGATCCGGTTAATGATCCGCATGATTTTGTCAATGCGAGAAACATTGCCAATGAGCGGACTAATGGCGTGCCTTCTTATGACCCGGATTGGGTGGAAGGAACCAGGAGATGGTCTGAGAATCCCATTCCAGAAAATGAATGGCGGGTAGTGGATGATGCCTTAAGGTTTTATGGTTTTAACAATTACCAGGATGAGATCATGACGGATTTTGCTCCTACCCAGCAGCATGACCTGACCATCTCAGGAGGATCCGAGACCTCAAGCTTTTTTGTTTCCTTCGGGCATTTGAACAAAGATGGGTATTTGAATTCCGACCGCAATGAAAATTTCAAAAGGTACAATGTACTGATGAAAGGAGATTTTCAGGTGACCGATTGGTTGAAACTGACAGAGAAGGTAATTGTCAATACCCAGAAAAGTGATAAACCTTACTTTTACAACTGGGATGTGAATATCAACTCTCTGGCCAGGGTGAATCCCATCATGCCCATTCAGTTTCCTGATTTACCTTTTTATCGGGAAGAGGGAGACCGGGAGCAATACGAGCAGTATATCGGCATGTATTTCGGAGGTACCAATTTCTGGCCCTACCTGGAAGATGGAGGCAGAAATCAATGGCGATCCAATGACATTTGGCTGGATCAGGGTATAGAACTTACCCCGGTAAAAGGGCTATCCATAAGAGGTAATTTTGCCTATAACTTTTACAACAGAACACAGCAGGAAGTGGCCAGCCGGGTAGAAATTGTCAACAATGACCTGCGAAACCCCAATGACATGACCAACTTTGGGTTCAGCGGTAATGACTTTATCAGTGAACGCAACGACATGGATCAATATTATGTGATCAATGCGGTGGCGGATTATAAGTTTGACCTTCCGGAACAGCACAAACTGAATACCATGATCGGATATAACCAGGAATGGGGACAAAATAAGTTTGTCAGGGCCCAAAACAATACCTTGATAACCCCTTTGATCCAGGACTTGAATGCCACCATTGGCATGCAACAAACCTTCGGTGGCAACAACCACATGGGATTGCGGGGAGCTTTC
This sequence comes from Cyclobacterium sp. SYSU L10401, assembly GCF_010993705.1. Taxonomy (GTDB): domain Bacteria; phylum Bacteroidota; class Bacteroidia; order Cytophagales; family Cyclobacteriaceae; genus Cyclobacterium. The sequence goes on from NZ_WOFO01000008.1 coordinate 236,098, forward strand.
TACCGGGTAAATTATATCTTTGATGACCGCTACCTGATCGAGTCCAATGGTCGCTATGATGGTACTTCCAGATTTCCTACTGATGACCGTTTTGGCTTTTTCCCTTCATTGTCTGTGGGCTGGAGAATTTCCAATGAGAACTGGATGTCTTCTTCTTCCAACTGGTTGGATGAGTTGAAAATCAGGGCATCCTATGGTACCTTGGGTAACCAATTATTGGGAAATAATTTCTATCCTTATATCCCAACCATGGGTATTGGACAGTCTTCCTTTATGATGTCTGCGGGACAGCGTACCCCATTTGTCTCTCCGGCAGGGCTGGTAAGCCCCACCCTTACCTGGGAAACCGTGATTTCCCAAAACCTTGGGGTAGATTTTGCCTTGTTTGGTGGTAAATTGAGTGGTGCTTTTGATGTATTTACAAGAGATACGGAGGATATGCTGATGAGGCAGGAGTATCCTTCCCTTTTGGGAACTGGTGCGCCGCAAACCAATGCGGCTGATCTGAGAACCTATGGCTGGGAAATGGAATTGACTTATAGAAATCAGTTTACTTCCGATCTGAATTATGACGTTACCCTGGCCTTGTCCGATTGGCAGGCGACCATTACCCGATTTGACAATCCATCAGGGGCCCTGCCTTCTGGTAACCAATATTATGAAGGACAGATGCTGAACGAGATCTGGGGTTATGAAACCGTAGGAATCTTCCAGTCTCAGGAAGAAGTAGACAATGCAGCAGACCAATCTAACCTTGGAGCCAACTGGAGACCAGGTGACATACAGTATGCTGATTTAAATAATGACGGTAGGATTACTCCAGGAAACAATACCCTGGAAAATCCAGGTGACAGAAGAATAATCGGAAATTCCACCCCCAGGTACAGCTTCGGTATCAATAATAATTTGCAGTGGAAAAACTTTACCCTGAACCTGTTTTTTCAGGGGGTGTGGAGCAGGGATCACTGGCCTACTTCAGGCAACTGGACCTGGTTCTTCCCTTTCAACGCCGGGCATGTGGAGAAATATTTTATCACAGACTCCTGGTCTGAGGATAACCGGGATGCCTATTTTCCTCATCCCCATATTTCTACCAATGACAAGAAGAATATCCAAACCCAAACCAGATTTCTGCAAAATGCTGGGTATATCCGTTTGAAGAACGTAAACCTCGGGTATAACCTGCCAGCGAATTGGATGCAATCCATAGGTTTCCAAAGTGCCAATATTTATTTCGCAGGCATGAACCTTTGGGAGTATTCACCCATCCGACCACCGTTGGATCCCGAGACCATTTGGGCCGGAGCCATAGAATATCCCATGCAGCGTATTTACACCCTGGGTGCAAGGATTACTTTCTAAACCATTAAAAGCAAGAAATAATGAAGAACTATAAGATATATTTCAGGCTTGTATTGCTGAGTTTCCTCATGTTGGGCGCCTGTAATGACGAGTTTCTGGAACGATTTCCCCTGGACCAGGTCAGTAACGAAACCTTCTGGAATACGGAAAATGACCTGGCTACCTATAACAATACCTTTTACCATTTATCCCAAAATGACATCGATATACCTATCATGCTGGGACATCACAATGGCTTCAGCAGTCAGTTGGCGAGTTATTATTTTGTGGATGGATTTGCCGATAACCTGGCGCCGAATCATGAAAGGCACCGACCTTTTCAGCAGGTGAGGGCAGGTCGGCAAATTGTACCGACTAACTCCTCTGGGATTGGTAACCAGTGGTATGGCTACAGGGGTTGGAATTTTGTGAGGGCGATCAACATTGGCCTTGAAAACTATCCCAATGCGGCTATTCCTGATGAAGTGCGTAACAAATATGTAGGAGAAGCCCGGTTGTTTCGCGGCTGGTTTTACCACCATATCGTCAAAATGTTTGGCGATGCCCCCTGGGTAGACAGAGAATTGAACATAGATTCCGAAGAGTTGTTTGCAGAAAGAATGCCCCGTGAGGAGGTAATGGACAATGTTTTGGCAGACCTGAACTTTGCCACCGAGCACATCCCGGATAATTGGGAAGATGGAAATGAGCCTGGCCGCCTCAATCGCTGGGCTGCCCTTCTGGTAAAGTCCAGGGTCTGTCTTTTTGAGGGTACCTGGAGAAAATACCATGGAGGATCCAACCCTGAAATGTGGTTGAGGGAAGCTGCCGATGCTGCACAGGAGTTGATTGAAAACGGCCCCTACATGCTTTACAATACCGGAGATCCTGAGCATGATTACAATGCTTATCACCGCATTTTGGATGTTTCCGGAAATCCGGAAGTCATGGTGTGGAGAAGGTATCAACTGGGCATCTTAACCAACCATGTGCAAAATTACTATTCTTACTCAGGTGGAGCTACCCGAAATGCGGTGGAGGACTACCTTTGTGAAGATGGTTTGCCCATCACCTTGTCTCCCCTTTATCAGGGAGATGATTCCATCGAAGACGTCTTTGAAAACAGAGACCCCAGGTTAAGGCAAACTGTCCTGCATCCCGATGATTCTGAATTTTACATGTACCACAATGCAGACGGAAGGGATTATCCCAGGATTCAGGGCATGCAGGGAGGAAGAACTTCCTCTACCGGCTACCATGTGATCAAACACTACAATGCAGATGATATGATCGGTAAAGCCTATAATACTGCTGAAACTCCAGCTATTATCTTGCGTTTTGCTGAAGCTTTACTGAACTTTGCCGAAGCCAAGGCGGAATTGGGTGAGATTACACAATCCGATCTGGACATGAGCATCAATTTGCTAAGAGACCGGGTGGCCATGCCACCCCTTGAACTCAATCCCCCTATGGATCCGAGGTATGCTGAAGATGGTATTTCACCGCTGCTGGTAGAAATCAGAAGGGAAAGAAGGATTGAGCTGTTTGGTGAAGGATTCCGTTATGATGACCTCAGGAGATGGAAGCAGGGCAAAAAACTGGAAAACCCTGATATGGGTATACAGTGGAATGCAGCTGCCGAAGCCAGGTATGAGAATGCCATTATTCACACCAGCGAGGACCCTGATAATGGCAAGACCTATATCGATGTGTATAAAAACACCGACTGGGAAAATCCTTCATTTGATGAAAACAGGGACTACCTCTGGCCTATTCCGCTCAATGATTTGGCCCAAAACCCCAACCTGGGACAAAATCCCGGATGGGAACAATAACTTCCTGATTGAAGGAATTCCAATACCATTTAAATTTCCAAAAACCTGTCCTTTTAAGGGCAGGTTTTTTCTTTATTTTACATGAGCGGAAGGAAATGAGCGGGTCAAAAATCTAAACATTGTTTATCTTTAAAGAAGCAGAAAAATAGTCAATTCACTGTTTTACCCAAAATGTGGCAACATGTCCAACCATAGCCTGTTATCAAGCATATTGCTGATTGGATTTCTTTTGCAGGGTTTCGCCGGCACCTGCCAGGTGATGCATCCCCAAAGTCAGATCGACTTCGTGAAAACCCAACTCAAGAATCGCCAAGAACCCTATTGGGAAGCTTACCAGGAACTTTTGGCCTATGCTGACACTGCCTTAAGGATGGAGCACCATGCCCTGCAAGATTTTAATGTTCCGGGATTTTACGTGGATCCCGATGCCCACCGCAACAACTCCAAAAGCCTTCAGACCGATGCTTTTAATGCTTATGCCTGTGCATTGGCTTACAGGTTGGGAGGGAAGAAAAAATATGGCAAAAGGGCCGTGTATTTTCTCAAAGCCTGGGCCGATACCAACCAATCCTATAGTGAGGCGGATGGACCTCTGGTCATGGCCTATTCCGGCCCTGCCCTGATGATTGCAGCAGAATTGATGCAGGATTCAGATATATGGAAAAAAGAGGACCTGGCCAAATTTCACGCCTGGGTTGCCAATGTGTACCGCAAGGCCTGTAACGAAATCAGAGAAAGAAAAAACAACTGGGCAGATTGGGGTCGGTATGGATCGATACTGAGTGCGGCTTTCTTACAAGATGAACTGGAGATGCAGGAAAACATACGCTTAATCAAAAGTGACCTTTTTGAAAAAATTGCTGCTGACGGCCATATGCCCGAAGAGGTGCGCAGAGAGGAAAGGGGATTATGGTATACTTACTTTTCCCTGGCCCCCATCACGGCGGCTTGTTGGGCAGTGCTTCAGACAGAGGGAACTGACTTGCTTCATATGGAGGAAGATGGGCATTCCATCAAATCAGCTTTGGATTACTTGCTCAAATACGTCAAGAACCCGGATTCCTGGCCCTGGCATGAAAATCAGCGGCCGGGTGCACCGGACTCCTGGCCCGGAAACCTGATGGAGGCCATGGAAATGGTTTACCATGAGCCGGCCTACAGTGATTACGTAGACGGCCAGCAGCCTGTAAGCTATCCCAGCCACCATTTTGCCTGGACTTTCCCTACCTTAATGAAACCCCTGATGAAATATTAAAAAAACATAAATTAGCTATGAAAAACCCAAAATTACTTCTGTGTCTCTTCCTTTTTGCAGGTATTATTGCAGGACCTTTACAGGTAAATGCAGTAGCCTTAACGAATGTTGCTGAATCATTTATCAAGCAGGATCCCCACAAGCTGGAGAATCCCATTACGGTAAACTACATCAAGCGCAACCTGCGCAAAAGCAGCCCAAAACTGGCCCTTACCCCGGCCTGGGAACGAAACCTGAAACGCAAAATTAAACAAGATCCCCTGGTGGCCAATTACTTTGAAGCCGTAAAAGCCAATGCCATAAAGGTGTTGGAGGAGCCCGTGCTTACCAGAAATATGGTGGGTCGCCGGCTATTGGGTACTTCCCGTGACATGCTTCACCGGATGAACGTATTGGGCATCACCTATCGGATCGAGGGCGATCAAAAGTACCTGGACAAAATTAACGAAGAGCTGCTGGCGGTTTCCAACTTTTCTGATTGGAATCCCTCCCATTTTCTGGATGTAGCAGAGATGGCAACGGCAGTAGCCCTGGCCATCGATTGGGTAGGTAAGGACCTGCCAAAATCCACTGTAGCCCTGGCCAAAACGGCTTTGATCGAAAAAGGCATCAACCCCAGCTGGGAGGGCAACCACGGCTGGATCGACGGGACCAATAACTGGAATCAGGTCTGCAATGGAGGCATGATTGCAGCTTCCATCATGATCGCCGATCAGGACCCGGAGTTGGCTGCCAAGACCATTTCCCGCTCTCTGGATGGCATGCCACATGCCCTGGAAGAGTATGGACCGGATGGGGTGTACCCGGAAGGGTCTACTTATTGGGGCTATGGAACTGCCTTTTCGGTCCTGACCTCAGCCATGTTGGAATCAGCCTTTGGAACCGATTTTGGCATTGCCGAATACCCGGCCTTTAAAGCCAGCGCCGATTTCAGGAAACTTAGCATTGCCCCATCGGGCTGGTATTACAATTATGCGGATTGCGGGGATCAACATGGAACGGCCGGGGACATTGTATTGGCCTGGTTTGGGACCAAAACAGGAAATCCGCTTTATATCGAAAAAGACAAGTTCCTACAGCCTACCGCTGATATGGGGAAACTCCACCGTGTCGCCGGCGCAGGCCTGATCTGGCTGGCCCAGTTTGAAGCCAGCTCAGAGGAAAGCCTTCCTACTGCCTGGAAGGGAGACGGATCCAATCCCATTGTCATTTTCCGTGATGATTCCGATGCAGCAGACAGCTATTACTTTGGTGGCAAAGGGGGTAAAGCCACCATCAGCCATGGCAATATGGACGCCGGTTCCTTTATTTGGGAATTGAATGGGGTAAGGTGGGTCATTGATCCGGGAAACCAGCCCTACAACGAATTGGAAATAACCGGATTTGACCTTTGGGGTCGGTGCCAGGATTGTGAACGCTGGACCTTGCTGACCAAAAATAATTATGGACACAGTACCCTTACCGTCAATGATGCGCTGCATGTTAACGAAGGTTTTGCCAGTTTGGAGGACTTCTCTGAAAGTGCCCAGCCCGATGCCTTATTTGATTTGACCCCAGTATTTGGGAGTATGCTCGATAAAGCCCACCGAAAGTTTAGCCGGCCGGATGAGCAATCCTTATTGATTGAGGATCAGGTAGTAACCAATGAAAATACCAAAATGATCACCTGGCAATTGATGACCCAAGCTGATGTGGAAATTGTCGATGGCGGGGCTATTCTCAGGCAGGAGGGAAAAGCTGTAAAATTGGACAATTTATCCCATCCGGATTTGATGGTATCAGTGGTTTCCCTGGATCCCTCACCACTCCAATTAGACCGCCAAATTGAGGGCTTGAAGCGCCTGGAGATCAGGGTGCCGGCCTGGACCCTGGACAATGGAGAAGGAACTATTGAGGTCAAACTAACGGGGATGTAAAAAGGCCTGCTGTTCGACATTTGTAATGTCGAACGACAGATAAACAGGATTTGTAATCCTGCTTTCGTGTGCGTTTGGGGATTACAAATCCCCCGATCTGTGCCACGGGATTACAAATCCCGAGGAGCGGTGCTGTTCGGCATTTGCAATGTCGAACCCCAGATGAACAGGATTTGTAATCCTGCTTTGCGTTCACGTCTGGGGGATTTGTAATCCCCTGGTCTGTACCACGGGATTACAAATCCCGAGGAGCTGATTGTCGCTTAGGGTATGAATCTATCGTTATTCAGAGTATAAAAATCCATAGGGGCGCGCAATTTGCGCCTCTACTTCGGTAATACTCACCAAACCGTTACTTCTAAAAACTTCTTTTCCTTCCATGAAAAACAAAATCCCTGGAACCGATAGCATCCGTAACTGTGCCGCAAGTTTCAGGTGGCATCCGGCATCCAGCTTCAATAAATCAATTTTCGGAAATTCATCCGTAATTAATTGTTTAATTTTTGGATACAATACCTGACACACCCCACAATTTTCCCGATAAAAATAAATCAGAACTGCTGGTTTATCTTTCAAATACCTTTCAAGCTTTAGTTCACTAATTATTTCCATGGAATGGTATAATTTAAAATGGTATTGACATGAAAAAGGTTGACTTTATTGTAAACCCATGCCGGTTTGAGGCTTTGCTGATCCAATGCTGCTTTTCCCATCAAAATCAAATGCAGGTTAAGCCCCTCAACCCATTCCTTCATGTTGTAGCGCATGCCCAAATTGACCTGGGCATAGCTCGGGACAGCATACTTATTCCGGCTGGCATCGGCCGCATCAGGAAGGAAATATACTCCCATAAAGGTATATAATTGAAGCGGTTTTTGAGCCAGGGAATGCTGGAAGAAGGTACTGATGGCATCTACATGCCCCAATCCTTCATTTCTTTCCCTTGGAATAAAGGTATAAAAGGGATCCCTTCCCCATTCCCGGGGGCTCAGGTAACGACCCTTGCCCTGCATTTTGGTATAATTCAGGTGCCACAGGTTTTGTTTCGACCGAAGTCCTATTCTTCCACTCAGGATCAAATGGTAGTCCTCCGGATTTTTGTACCGAAGGTCAACCTCCTCATTTCCCCCGTTACCGATCCCATGCTGGAAGGAAGTCTGTAATCCGGTGATTGCCTTCAGGTTGGAATCAGGGATGTTCCAGCTTTTGTCCCATTGAGCCAGAAAACTACTGTAAATATTTTGAACATAGGTGTGATTGAGCTGAAGGTTTGCCTGATCTTTTAAGGTAATATCAACATCCAAAACATGTGCAAAATCCACCTGGGTATTGCCAAAATAACTGGAAGGATTGCCAAATTCATCCCGGCCTACAGGATACATGCCCATGCTTTCACTCAAGGAGAACCAATTGCCGGTAGATCGGGGAGAGATTGCCCAAATAAGGTGGCTCGTCAAATTTACATTTGACCTGGGTTGAAGACCTAAACGCAAACCTTCTACGTAAGTAGGGCTTAGCCTGCCATCCTGATGGTTGATAAAGGGGCTGTTGATTTCCATTCTACCGAATTTAGCCTGGAATTTTTCTTTTTCGAAAGCGAGGTTCAGGTTGCCAATTTTTCCAAAAAGGCGCCGGTCCAAATGATTGACATCAAAAAGGCCCACCTCATAGCGGTTGAGGTTGGGGACTCTGGGGTCCAGTGCCGTGAGGTCGGAGCTCAGTACACGTAGAAAACCCAGGTATTCCCCATTGATTACCAATCCATGGGGGAGTCTGGTGCTAAGGGCTACCCTGGCCATTTGGCCCCAGGCATGGTCATTTTTATAATCTCCACTGTAGCTGGTGCTCATAAAATAGGACCGAAGCCCCAGCTCAACATCGGTTTTCCAGTCAGTGGAATCTTGTTGGGCACTCAGCGGTAGCCAGCTGATGAATAAATAGATGATGATCAGGTATTTTTTCATTGCTTTTCAGCTTTAGCTGTTAATATGGGTTGAAAGGGACCATATTTATGTTGCGCCTCCGGGTAAGGATCTGCAAAGGGTCCAAAAGGATGATCCATGGGTTTTTGGGAAATATCCGGCCAATCGGCAGATTTATCTCTTGAGGGTCTTTCCATGGAATTGACGTAGGCGGCCAAATCCCAGGCCTCTTCATCGCTGAGTAGTGGGCGTTTATAAGTTGCGCCCAGTGGCATATTGGCTTTGACAAAGCCGGCAAACCGGGAGAGTCTGTATAGACCGGCACCATCATTGTAGCTGTTGGCCCCCCAAAGGGGAGGATAGATATATGCTTGCCCTGAAGGCTGTGGCAGTCCCTGTCCACCTGTGCCATGGCAACTCGCACATTGTTGGTCATAAACGGTTTTTCCCAGCAGCGGGTCTGCAGCCCTTTCCATCAGGGGTACCGCATAAATGCCACTGCCATGGGGTCGGGTGCCTTTGGGTACCGCCTTCCCCAGCCATTCCATATAGGCGACCATGGCCTCCATCTCTTCACTGTCCCGCTCCAAGGGCTGCCCATTGAGACTCCTTTCAAAACAATCATTGATTCTTTTTGGAATATCTTCCATTTGACCCGAGCGGGCCCTTATTTTGGGATAGCTGGAAGCAACAGCCCCGAAGTTATTTCCCAGGGGAAGGGTACCTGCATCCAGGTGGCAGTTCTGACAATTCAGCCCGTTGGATATTTTTTTTACCTTTCCCTGCGGACCCAGGTATTCGGCTGTATGCACCAACAATTCCCTGCCATATTGAATTTGTTTGGCATTGGGCTCCTCCATCACCGTACTCCAATCAGGTGCCTGCCAGAGGTTATCCATGGAAATCAGGCCGGGATCAGTTTTCGCAGCTGGTTTTTCGGCAACCTTTACAACAGTTACCTTCGGCTGCGAAACAGTTTCACCTGTTCCATATTGGGTGATAACCAAAACCAGGACAAACAAACTCAACAAAAAGATCGCCAGCAGCAAACCCAGCACCCCTTTGACCAGTAAAAGCAGAGATTGAGCAGATTTTTTCATAGGATTACTACATTAATTGTATACAAAATTACCCGCTATCTGCTCCCTAAGAAGTGATCTCTATCACACAGGTTGCTTTCCGACTACAAATATTTTTGTATATTCAGGATTGAATAGGCGGTGCCCCAATGGGCATTTGTATTGGAGAAAAAAAATCATCTCTTGTCTTAAAAAGTTGGCAGCAGGGTGATTTTTTCAACCCGCTACCGTAAAATTCGATCCTATACTAGAACCCAGATTAACATGAACCTGAAAAGAAACCTGATTTTCTTACTGATGCTCTTTGCTGGTATTTTTGCTTCAGAGGCACAGCACCTCATCAGTAAAAAGTACACCCAACAAGAACTTTCCCAACTGCTGATTCCATTGACCGATTGGGAACCTTTTCCTGGCCTCGATGAGCGATCGGCCTGGATGAATGCTGATCAGGAAATGATGGAGGAATACCTGAAGCAGGCAAATGAGCACATAGATTATGATTGGCCTTATATTCCGGCCACCAAATCTTTGTTGATAGACAGAACAGGGGACAGGGACGAATATCAGGCCATCACTTTCGAAAAACGCAAGATTCTGGGCACCATGATCCTGGCCGAGTTATATGAAAATGAAGGCAGATTTATTGACCCCATCATCAATGGGGTCTGGTCCATTTGTGAGGAATCATTTTGGGGAGTCCCTGCTCATTTACCAAAGACCGAAGAATATTCAGGTTTGATGGATGTTACCCGGCCATTTGTGGATTTATTTGCTGCGGAAACAGCCACCTACCTGGCCTGGGCAGATTATTTCTTTGGGGAGAGGTTTGATGAAATATCGCCTCAGATCCGAAAAAGAATACGCCATGAAACGCAAACCCGCATATTTGAACCACTGATGAATCAACACCATGGCTGGATGGCAGCCAACGCCAATGGCAGGCCTCCCAATAACTGGAATCCCTGGATTTGTTCCAACTGGATCAACAGTGCCCTCCTATTGGAGCAGGATGAGAACAAAAGGGCCGCACTGGTATACCGGGCCATGGAGGTGCTGGATGAGTTTTTAAATCCCTATCCAGCCGATGGAGGATGCGATGAAGGTCCCAGCTACTGGGGAGCGGCTGCGGCCTCCCTGTTTGATAATATTTCCCTGCTTGACCTGGCCACTGATGGTGCCTTTCAATATGTTTATGAGGACGAAAAGGTACAAAACATGGGGAAATTTATCTACCGGGCGCAGATCAGTGAAGATTATTTCCTGAATTTCGCAGATGCAGATCCCCAACCCAACATGGCAGCCTCCATGATTTATCGCTATGGAAAGGCCATTCAGGATCCGGATATGATGAGGTTTGGAGCTTTTTACCGGAAGGAAAATGAGGTTGATCTTCCCCGATTCCATTATTTCAGAAACTTTTTCGAAGTATTTATGCAGGAAGAATTCCGGAATGCCGAAAAGGGGCTGCCTCTTCCCAAAGATGTCTGGCTTCCGGATATACAGGTAATGGTTGCCAGAGACGTGGAGGGAAGCAGTGATGGTTTTTTTCTTGCCGGCAAAGGAGGCCATAATGCCGAGAGCCATAACCATAATGACATCGGCAATTATGTGGTGTACTACAATGGCCTTCCCCTTTTGATTGATGTGGGAAGAGGGACCTATACCCGGAAAACCTTCAGTGACGAACGCTACAGTATTTGGTACAATCGTTCCGATCACCACAACCTGCCCTCTATCAATGGATTTACCCAACTACCCGGGAGTAAGTACCGGGCAACAAATGTCAGTCATAAAGCCCAAAGGAACAGCAGTACCATGGCTTTGGATATTGGGCAGGCGTATCCCGAAAACGCAGGAATTGCATCCTGGAAGCGGGTTTTGAAACTGGACAGAGGAAAGAAGGTGACCGTGAATGATGATTTTCAATTAACGGAATCCACCAGCCTGGTACAGCATCTCATGACCATTTATCCGGCCAGGGTATTGGAGCCGGGAAAGTTGTCCATACCCTTTGAAGATGCTGAGGGTAATATCATTCCGTTTGAACTGATTTATGATGCAGCTTCCATGGTCGCTGAGGTGGAGAAAATAGCCTTAACTGAACCTGAAGATAAAGGGATAGAACAGAAGTGGGGGGATACCATTTACAGGATTAATTTTGAATACCCATCCGTTCCTGCCAAAGGTAAAAGCAGCTTTGTGCTTCAGAAACCCTAAGTACCTTTATCAAAAACCGGATTTGATGCTTTCCCAATCCCAATCGTTGTTGATTTGAGGGATGGCGTGGTGGGCGGTCATATCAAACTGACAGGGCACTACAGCGGCGTAGTTATTGGCAATGGCCCACTCGTCGTTATCTTCTCCCTTGTCAAAATTGACAAAATTACCTGCCATCCAAAAATATTTTCTTCCATTGGGGTCATACCTTTCCTCAAAATCTTCCTGCCATTTGGCCCTGGCCTGCCGGCAGATTTTGATTCCCTTCAGGGCTTCATTCCTTTTGGGAGGAAAATTCACATTCAGGGCTACACCCTTGGGGATGCCAAATTCCAGCACCTGTTTGGCAATCTGGTACACATGAGGCTCTACATGGGAAAAATCTGCATCCGAACTGTAATCACAGAGGCTGAAGCCAATGGAAGGGTAGCCTTCAATGGCTCCTTCAATGGCGGCGGACATGGTACCGGAATACAAAACGCTGATGGAAGTATTGCTTCCATGGTTGATCCCACTGACGATAAGGTCGGGCCTTTTGTCCTTCAATACATAGTGTTTGGCCAGCTTTACACAGTCAGCAGGAGTACCACTGGATTTAAAGGCTTTCACATCTTGAAAAATCTCCTCTTCCGAAAGGCGAAGGGTATTACCAATGGTGATGGCGTGTCCCATGCCGGATTGGGGGCTGTCGGGTGCGACCACCACCACATCACCCAATTTTTTCATTACATCTACCAGCACCCGGATGCCCCGGGAAGTGATTCCATCATCATTGGAAACTAAAATTAAAGGTTTTGACATTAAGAATTTCTTTTTATTTGGTTGTAATAGGCGGTAATTCTCAATAAATCTCCTCTTTTGTCATGAGAAAGCCTGTTTTTTCTCATGTAAAGTTTCATTTCAGAAGATTTATCGTCCATAAAATCGTTGAGCAACTCCTTCTTTTTCTGGCTGTATTTATAGATTTTCTGATCCTGAAGGAAATAAAAATCAAAATCCAGCCGGTTAAATCCCCTTCCCATCATCGGCATACCCCACATGGGGTTCATGTACATGCCCCGCATTCCCATGGTATTGAAGTTTCTATTGTCCACGGTAATGTATTCCCTGCACAACAAGGTAATATCCTCTCCCTCGGTAAGCAGCTCAAAGAATATGGGCGTTTGGTAGTCAGAATTCAGGGCATAGGGCAGGCTGTAAAATATCCTGATGCCTCCATAGATTTCATCGAAAATTTCAAAATGGCTTATGGAGGCAGAACTGAAAGTTTCAATGGTATTGGATTGAACCTGAACGATATTGGCCTCCAGGTCATATTTTACCTTTCCCTCATGGATTTCCCCCGTACTGAGAAAAACCTTCCCATCATGCCAAACCTGGGAGGGGAATTCCTGGGCTCCTGCAATGCTGACAAATAGGAACAGATAGGATAGCAGATAGATGCACTTTTTCATGACTGTATTACTTTTTGCTTTTACCCCTGATACGTAAAATTATCAGCTTATGTTGAAGTAACCAAAGTTAAAAACCTGCGGTAGGCTACTTTCGCATGATCTGGTGGCCCATTTTATCCCGCTTGGTTTGCAGGTACCGCTCGTTATGGGGGTTGGAATTGATCTCCAGGGGTACCGTATCTACAATCTCCAGCCCATACCCGGAAAGTCCCACCCTTTTGGTGGGGTTATTGGTAATCAACTTGATTTTAGTCACATTCAAATCTCTGAGGATTTGGGCCCCTACGCCATAGTCTCTTTTGTCCATGGGGAATCCCAAGGCAAGGTTTGCCTGTACCGTATCCATGCCTTCTTCCTGAAGCTTATAGGCCTTCAGCTTATTGATCAATCCTATGCCGCGGCCTTCTTGGTTCATATACAAGACCAGGCCTTTGCCATGTGCTTCGACCATTTTCATTGCCTGATGCAATTGGGGTCCGCAGTCACAACGGCAGGAACCAAATATATCCCCGGTAATACAGGAGGAGTGTACACGCACCATGACCGTATCCCCCTCTTCCCATTGGCCTTTGATCAGGGCCATGTGGATTTCGTCCGTATTGGTTTGCCGGTACGCGATCAGGTCAAAGTCGCCCCATTCTGTAGGCATTTCTACTCCGATCTCTCTTTTGATCAGGCTTTCGTTTTTTAACCGGTAGGCAATCAGGTCTTTGATAGAAATCAGCTTGAGGTCAAACCGCTTGGCCACCTGCACCAAATCCGGTAACCTGGCCATGGTGCCGTCCTCATTCATGATTTCCACCAACACACCGGCCGGCTGTAAACCAGCCAGGCGGGCAAGGTCTATGGCAGCCTCCGTATGTCCGGTTCGCCTCAGCACCCCACCTCTTTTGGCTTTCAATGGGAAAATGTGCCCGGGCTTTCCCAGTTCTTCCGGTCGTATTTCCGGGTCAATAAGGGCCTTGATGGTTTTGGAACGGTCACTGGCAGAAATCCCTGTCGTACAACCGTGTCCAATCAGGTCCACAGATACGGTAAATGGGGTTTCGAAGGCAGCCGTGTTGGTACCGACCATCAGGTCCAGGCCCAGCTCTTCACACCTGTCCTCGATCAGGGGTGCACAGATCAGACCCCGGCCATGGGTTGCCATGAAATTGATGATTTCGGGGGTGACTTTTTCCGCAGCACAGATAAAATCACCTTCATTTTCGCGATCTTCATCATCCACCACAATAATGATCTCCCCGTTTCTGGTAGCTTCTATGGCTTCTTCTATGGTATTCAGGTGAAAAGTATCTTCCATTTTATTTCTTCATCTCATTAAATAAAGTCGCAAAATTACGATTATTTATTTGCTTAACCGTTTTTTCGAAATATTAGTTTAATTCCTGGAAGGGATTACATTGCCCAATTCCTGATCTATTTTGGTTTTTAACTGGGTGATTTCCATGTACACCGGCAACAGCTCATTCAATTCGGATTCGGATGCATCCTTTATTTTTTCCTGCACTTCCAGCCGCATTTTTTTCAGATAGGCACTTTTAAGTTTCAGTGAGATGCGATAGGAAGTATCCGATAAATCATCCGATTCCCTTTTGGTAAATATCTGGTGTTTGATTTCCCAGTTGAGGGATATTTCCCTGCTTTCAGCAATCATGTCGATTACCTCCTTTTTTACTTCACCGTCCCTGGTGTTGAGGAAATAATCAAACTTGGGCAGTATGCCCTGTATGAGTGCTTTTTTGTAGTGCAACAAAAGTTTCTGGAATACGGGAGTATCAAATTGCAACTCCTTGATTTCTTCGAGCAGGTATTCGCAGACATGCATTTCATCTGATACCTTTTCAAATCCATAGTTGATTAAAATCCGGATCAATTCCCGCTCCTCTTTTATGTTTTTGGGCTGCAGCTTGTCTTTTTCCTCGGCCGGAGAATCAGGAAGTAGTTCCTCCACGGGGGGAGGTGCCGCTGCCTGGCTACCAGGTTTTTGTTCCTGTTTCAGCAGCTGCCGGTTGAGCTCCCTCAGCAGGATATCTTCCTCCATGGCCAGCAGCCTGGCCGATTCTTTGGCATAAACGGAGCGGATGATGGGGTCAGGAATCTTAGATATGCTGAGCACCACCTGCCGGATGGCTTCTGCTTTTTTTATGGGGTCATTGGCCGCTTCATTGGCAAAAAGGTCTATTTTAAAATGGATGAAATCTTTTTCTTCTTCCTTCAGGAAATTTTGGAAACCGGCCTTGCCGGACTTTCTGGCGAAACTATCGGGGTCTTCCCCTGTTGGAAAAACGACGGCCTTTACATTCAATCCTCCCTCCAGAAGCATATCAATGCCCCGTAGAGAAGCCTTGATGCCGGCATCATCTCCATCATACAATACGGTAACCTGATCCGAAAACCTTTTGATCAGTTTGATTTGGGATGCGGTAAGGGAGGTGCCCGAAGAGGCCACCACATTTTCAATGCCTGCCATGTGCATGGATATGACATCCGTATACCCTTCCACCAGGTAGCAGTTTCCTTCCTGCCTGATGGCCTGTTTGGCCTGGTAAATACCATAAAGCACATCACTCTTGTGGTAAATGGCCGTTTCGGGAGAGTTGATGTATTTGGGCTGCTTCTTATCCTGTGTCAGTATCCGCGCCCCAAAGGCAATGGGCTTTCCGCTCAGGTTATGAATGGGGAAAATGACCCTTCCCCTGAAACGGTCGTAGTAATGGCCCGGGCTGTTTTCCCTTTCCAGAACCAATCCCGCCTTCAGCAGGTTTTCAACCTCATATCCCGATTTTTGGGCCTGAACCAGCAGCTGATCCCAACTGTCCAGGGCATAGCCCAAATCAAATTTTTCAATGGTTACCGGATCAAAACCCCTTTCCTTATAATAACTCAAACCGATGGACTGGCCCTCTTCGGTTTTCAGGTTTTCCTGAAAAAATGTTTTGGCAAAGTTGAGGGCTATAAAAAGGCTTTCCCTTTCATTGTAGGCCTGTATATCTGCCGGATCCTGGCTGGCTTCTTCTTCTATTTCAATGCCATATTTCTGCGCCAGGTGCCGGATGGCTTCGGTAAATCCAATCCCCTCGATGTCCATGATAAACTGGATCGGATCTCCGGCCTTGCCACATCCGAAGCATTTATAGATTTGCTTGGCAGGGGATACAGAAAAAGAAGGGGTTTTTTCCTGGTGAAAAGGACAACAGGCCCAAAGGTTTTGTCCTTTTTTCTTGAGGGACACATAATCGTTGACAACTTCTTCAATGTCTACGCACTCCTTTACTTTGTCTGTAGTTTGATTGGATATGGCCATAATGCTACTTCAACCATCAAAGATAAGCTTAATCACTGAAACATGGTAAAGCAAGTTGCGTTGTATAAATTAAACTATTTGTTTCCATGTAGGGTTGGAATGAGTGAAGTGTACTTTATGCAGGTTGAAATTTTAATAAATGGTAGAATAAGCCTAAATTGCAGGGAAAATTAAAGCGTAGGAATGGATATTTCGAAGGAGAAAATATTAAAAGCACTCGGTACCGTAGAAGATCCGGATTTAAAAAAAGATTTGGTTAGCCTGGGGATGATCCAGGATTTGGAAACGGAAGGAGATCAAAAGATCAAATTTAAGGTAGTACTTACCACCCCGGCCTGTCCATTAAAGGAATTGATCCGGATGAATTGTGAGGAAGCCCTGAAGAAGGCCTTCGGTCCGGATGTACAAATGGAAATCACCATGACTTCCAATGTGACCACCATCAGGAACGATTCCCCTGTTTTACCCCAGGTGAAAAACATCATTGCGGTAGCTTCAGGAAAGGGTGGCGTAGGGAAAAGTACCTGTGCTTCCAACCTGGCCGTTTCCCTGGCCCGCTCAGGAGCTAAGGTGGGCTTGATCGATGCCGATATTTTTGGTCCTTCCGTCCCTACCATGTTCAATGTAGAAGGAGAACAGCCTGCAGTGAAGCAGGAAAACGGGAAAAATATCATCCAGCCTATAGAACAATATGGGGTAAAGCTGATGTCCATTGGTTTTCTTACCCCGGCCGAAAGTGCCGTGGTATGGAGAGGCCCCATGGCCAGTTCTGCCCTGAAGCAGTTCATCGGAGATGTGGCTTGGGGAGAATTGGATTATTTATTGATAGACCTGCCTCCCGGCACCTCCGATATCCACCTGACCATGGTGCAAACCCTTCCGGTGACCGGAGCTGTGATCGTAACTACCCCACAAAAGGTAGCTTTGGCAGACGCCACAAAAGCATTGACCATGTTCCAACAGGCACAAATCAATGTCCCTGTTTTAGGAGTTGTGGAAAATATGGCTTACTTTACACCGGCTGAGCTGCCGGAAAATAAATATTATATTTTCGGCCAGGGAGGTGGAAAGAAGCTTGCAGAGAAATACAAAGTCCCCTATCTGGGAGAAATCCCATTGGTACAGGGCATCCGTGAAAGTGGGGACAGCGGTTATCCTGCAGTCTTGAAAGAGGGCCTTATAGCGGAAGCCTTTGGGCTTTTTGCGGAGAATGTCGCCAGGCAGGTAGCCATCAGAAATGCGGAAATGACTAAAACAGAGGTAGTACAGGTAAAAGTATAAACATGTTGGATCAGTATAAAGAGCAAATTGAAAGGGCACTGGACACCATCAGGCCTTATTTGGAAGCGGACGGAGGAAATGTTAAGGTCATTGGATTGACCAGGGAAATGGTCTTGCAATTGGAATTGACCGGAACCTGCAGCTCCTGCCCCATGTCTACCATGACCCTGAAAGCAGGTGTGGAAGAAGCGATCAAAAAGGCCATCCCGGAGATCAATAGGGTAGAAGCAGTGAATGTCGAAGTTGCCTGAACCTTCTTTTTCAACTTTATGGTAAATTTAAAGCAAGCACTGGTACGACTCACTGTCCCGGTGCTCTTCTTTTTTATGGGGCATGCACCCATGTCTCATAGCCAGGGCTCTCATTCACCTCAACATGAGCATACCGAGCAATGTGGCGCGGTATATCTGGAAGAAAAACAGGCCAGTCAGCTGGGATATTTTGGGACCAAGGCCTATTTCGAATCCTGGTTTGAGGACAAAAAGGCCCAGTTAAGGCAAAGCCAGTCCGGTAGCAGGATACTCAATGAAGGCATCAGACAAATTCCCGTAGTCGTTCACATCATCCATCAGGGGGAGCCCGTTGGCACCGGGACCAATATTTCTGAGGCCCAGATCCTGGATCAAATGCGGATCATAAATGAGGATTTTCAGCAACGCAATGAGAACTTTTCCATCACTCCGGATGAATTTTTGGGTGTGGCGGCCAGTGCCAACATAGAGTTTGTTTTGGCCAAACAGCGGCCGGAGGGCTTGCCCACCAATGGTATCAACAGGGTTCAGGGACCTAAAAGTATTTACAGTTCAAGGGATGCTGCCTTGGTAGCCGATTTGGTCTCCTGGCCTCCGGAGGAATACCTGAATATATGGGTGCTTCCCCTAATTGGCCTGGAGCTGGGTTATGGCAGTTTTCCAATTTCTGATGAATTGGAGGGTTTGGATAATATCCCCACTTCCAGAATGATGGATGGGGTGGGTGTAGATACCTATAATTTTGGCAGCATTGGCAATGTTGACGAGGGATCTTTAGGAAGGACTGCCACGCATGAATTGGGTCATTTCCTGGGTTTAAGACACATTTGGGGAGATGGGGGTAGAAGCTGTGAGCGGGATGATTTCGTAGCCGATACCCCTTTGCAAGATTTCTATAACGAGGCATGTCGGATCAGCATTCCCCGCGAATCCTGTGGCTCCAGGGACATGGTTGAAAATTTTATGGATTATACACCTGACGAGTGTATGAGCTTGTTTACCGCAGGTCAGGTGGAGCGAATGGATGTGGTCCTGGCCTTTAGCCCAAGGAGAAACTCCCTGTTGACCAGCAGGGCCCTGCAGGAACCAGAAATGCCGGAGCTGGACCTGAGAATGGATGAAATCCTTTACCCCTCCGAATTTAATTGTGATCAGGAAGTGGATGCCCGGGTAAGGGTAATCAATTCGGGCAAATCCGACATTACAGCTGTGAGGGTAGCTGCCATTTTGAATGGAGACCTACAATTTACGCAGTTGTTTGACCTGGACCTTTCCAGTGAGGAATCTGAAATACTAACCCTGGACCCCTTATTTTTTGAAGAGGGCGATAATATACTGGAAGTAGAAGTCCTTGAGGTGAATGGGGCGTCCGATAGGAACCCATTTAACAATAGCTCTACAACTTCCGTAGATTATGTTGTGCGGAGAAACCTGCCCTATGCTTATCCGGGACACCAGGTGGCCACAGATTGGGATATCGTCAATGAGGATAATGCCATTACCTGGCAAAGTCTCAACAGGTTGATTGGCGGGGAGCAGGAGGACTTGTACTACATCAATAATTTTAATTATAACCGAAGCGGGGAAGTGGATTATTTGATCAGTCCCAGATTTGATTTGACCTCGATCCCCAATCCTCAACTTACATTCGAGGTGGCCTATGCTCCCTATAGCAACCCCCTTCTCCAGGAGAATCTTTTGGTCGCCATTTCAACCGATTGTGGGAACAGCTTTGATCTGTTAGCTGCCCCCTACAACAAATCCGAAGACCGGTTGGCCACCCAACCCGCAACCACAAGTGATTTTTTTCCCGATTCTCCCGATCAATTCAGGAGGGAAGTGCTCAACCTTTCTCCTTATGCAGGAAATCCGGACGTTCGCATCGCATTCGTTTCCGTTAATGGCTATGGTAACAATATATTCATCAAGGATATCGCCATAGAACAGGAAGAGATATTTGATTACAATTTTGAGTTTACCGGTATGGATAACCCAATGCCTGTGGTCAGCCGGCTGCCAGAAGAGGAAAGACTAGGACTGGTGAATACCGGAGAAGTAGATATCAGGCGATTCAGGATTATCCGTACGACCAACATTACATCCCGGGATACTTTTGATGTAGCCGAAGATTTGTACGTAGGTGATAACATTAAAATTTCCCTGCCCAATGAGAACCCCTTTCGGTATGGATTAAACAGGTTGGAATATTTAATCAGGGATCCTAATTTAGAAACCAATCAACCCAAGACAGATGAATTGAATTATCATTTCTATGCAGATAGTACCAGGACCCAAAGTCCCTGGAGGGCTACATTTGATAGATCGGATGAGTTTGAATCCTGGGTAAGCATCAATACTGAGGCTGATTTGCCGAGTTGGCAACCCTATCCGGAAAGTAATCAGGAAGGTGACCTGCTGAGAATGGCAAGAATGGAACCGGGTAATTCCTATTGGCTGGCTTCTCCGGAATTTTCTCTGGAAAGTACGTCCAGGGCCAGCCTGTTCTTTCATTGGGCAGGCATAGGTTTTGACCCCAGTAGTGAGGCTGCTTTTTCGGTTTGGGTAAGCAGGAATCGCGGGCTGAGTGGTTTAAAAATCTGGGAAGCTAAAGGAAATGAGCTGCAGACCCAATCCGGAGCTCCGGGGGGATTTCCGGAAGACAAGGATTCCTTTGAAAGAACCTATATCAATCTCAATCGCTATGCGGGATTGGAGGATGTCCGGATTTATTTTAAGATAGAGCAGGTGGCGGACCCGGATGCCGTCATGTATTTGGATGACATAGAATTGTTTTTCTCTGACAATCCCGATCCGGTGGATCCCGGACCGATTGATTTGGTGGTTTATCCCAATCCTGTGGAAGACATCGTGAACCTTACCTTTAACCTCGAATCCCATAAAGATCTAAGGATTAAGTTTTACACTTTTTCCGGAAAATTGGTTGTCGATAATGAATTTCCGGCTACCCTTAACCAAACTTACTCCTTTGGGAAGCAATCTCTGGGTTCCGGCCTGTTTATTGTGGAGGTTTCCGGGGATGGTGTTTATTATACCAAAAAATTGATTGTTCAGTAATACCAAATAACGGGGATTGACGTTAAATCAAAAAAATACGTTCATATCATTCTCCTTCTGGAATTATAGCCGTAATTTGCCGTAGGATTTACTGGAAGGTAAAAATTCATTTTACCTTTCTCAATTTATCCCGGATTTGCCTTTGTTAGCCTATGAATGATTTAAAAACAGGATTGAAAAAGATTGGAACCCATCTGTTGATTATTTTGGGGATTCTATTCGCACTTTTATTTGTTTTTTTTAAAGTTTATTTACCGGGATATACCCACCATGGGGAGTCCGTTACGGTGCCCGATTTGGAAGGGTTTGATTATGAAGAAGTTCGCAACTACCTGGAAGACAGGGGGCTTGCTTTGGAGATTACGCCTGACAGCGGATTTGTAGCCGAAGCCAAGCCTATGGAAGTGCTCAAGCAAAACCCCAAACCGGGGGCTAAAGTAAAGCAGGACAGGAAAATATATGTCACCCTGAATGCCAAAAATGCTCCCCTGATCCGCATGCCCAACCTGGTTAACACGCCACTTAAAAATGCGCAGGAAATTTTACTTAATTTCGGGCTCGTCAGAGGGGATATCGTCTATGTACCGGATATTGGAATCAATGTGGTCTTGGAACAAAAATACAGGGGACGGGATATCAAGGAAGGATTTGAAATACCCAAAGGCTCACAAATAGACCTGGTGGTAGGTGATGGCCTGGGCAATCAGATTCTTGAAATGCCCAATATCATTGGAATGGATGATGTAGAGGCTGAATTTTTAATTCTGGGCTCCGGCTTGAGCATGGGTAATATCAACTATGTGGAAACGGACACGGTGCCTAAGGGTACGGTGGTCAAGCAGTTGCCTCCGGCAGGTTTGGATATGAAAACCGGAGAGAGGGTAGATGTTTGGGTATCAGAACTATCGGATGAAATAAACTTTTGATGTCAAAAAGAGGCTTATCGGTCATCACCATTTTCCTGTTATCGGTTTTCCTTCTTCATCAAAAAGGATACGGGCAATTCCGTCAATTGCCGGTTCCCCAATCAACCCTTTTAAAAAAGGAATCTTTTCCCAACCAAAGGGTAAAGCAAACGCAGCCACAGCTCCCCTTTTGGGAGGATTTTTCATCGGGTTTGATCTCCGAAGAAAGGTGGGAATCCAGGGGCGCTGTCAGTTCTTTTACGATAGGCATTGATCCCCCTTCATTGGGAGTGGTGTTTCTGGATGGTGTGGATGAAAACGGAAATCCTTATGCTCAAAGCCGGCTGGAAAATGGAGAAGGCGATGAGCTGGTATCTTTGCCTATTCCTTTAACGGATTTGAGTGAAGCAGCGGCCGCTTCCTTGTATATCAGTTTTTTCTGGCAGGCAGGAGGCAAGGGAGAAATGCCGGACGAAAATGACGGGCTGGGATTGTACTATTTGGACCGGGAGGAAAACTGGCAGGAAGTATGGCGACAGCAGGGGGGAGAGGAGGTAAGCCAGGAGAATTTTGAACAGGTAGTATTGTCTATTCCCTCCGAATTCCATCATGAAAACTTTCGATTTAAATTTGCGCATAGCGGACGACTGTCCGGCCCTTTTGATACCTGGATCATAGATTATATTTTTTTAAATACCGGAAGGGATCCGGAGGATACCTTTACCGAAGACAGGGCATTGACCAGATTGCCTGGCAGTCCCTTTAGCCCCTATCAGGCCATACCGCATTTTGAATTTGACCCGGAACTGCTCAGTGGAACAGTGGATGGGGAGTTTAAAAACCTGGCCAACCGCTTCCGGGCCATGGAATATACCATTGAGCTCAGGGATGCGGCTACCGGTAGGATGATCGCCCAACCCAACCTGAGGACGCCGTTTAACCCTGTTCCCCAGGCATTGGAACGAAGGGGGTTTTCCAGTAACATGCCGGAATCCGTGGATATCATGGCAGATAATCCCTTTGACCTGGAAGTCATCACCAGCCTGAGTGCAGGGGATGGGTTTTTGGTGGAGGCCATTACCGGGCAGGACACCTTGTACAATACCGGGGTAGACTTCCGGGTAAATGATACCAGCAAAGTGCTGATCCCTTTCCGGGATTATTATGCCTATGACAATGGTTCGCCCGACTATGCGGCCGGGATCAACCAAAGGGGAGGCATGCTGGCCCTGCAGTATGAGGCATTGAATCCTGGTTATGTTTCCGGGGTCAGTATCAATTTCACCAATTTTTCGCAAAGGGGCAGTGCCATTGAATTAATGGTTTGGGATTCCCTGGATAATGAACCTTTGTATCAAAAAGAAGTGATCATTCCACCGGATACGGCATTGACTTCTTTTGCCTATTTTCCCCTGGACACCAATATCATGGTTCAGGAAACCTTTTACGTCGGATTTACCCAGTTTTCCAATGAATACATTCATGTAGGCCTGGACAAGAGTGGAGATACAGGGGACAGGGTCTTCTATAATGTGCTGGGCTCCTGGCAGCAAAACGAGGAGGTAGCCGGCAACCTGATGATCCGGCCCCACCTGAGCCCTTCTCCGCCCGTGGAGGTTTCGGATGAGACAGCGACCGAAATGCTGCTTTACCCCAATCCGGTGCAGGACCGGCTTTATGTCAGTGGTGAAGTGGATGAAATGGAGGTTTATGATTTTCAGGGAAGGCGGATAAAAATCCCCCGGGAAGGGGATAAAAATGGGGAAATTCTTAATTTTACGGGCATTCAAAAAGGAATGTATTTAATCAAATTCACACAAGGTGAAAACGCTTTCACCAAAAGAATAATAGTCAAATAAGTCATGGAAGATATTGAAGTAGACGAACTAAAAGCGCGACTGGATAAAAACGAAAAGTTTGTTTTCATCGATGTTCGGGAAGCATATGAGTACGAAGATGATAACCTTGGGGCATGGCTCATACCCCTGGCCCAGCTACCCCATAAATTAGCTGAATTGGAAGCCCATAAAGACGAGGAAATCATCATTCATTGCCGTTCCGGTGCAAGAAGTGGCAATGCCAAGCAATTTCTTGAAAGCAAAGGCTTTCCGAAAGTCAGGAATGTGTTGGGAGGGATTCTGGCTTACCGGGAATTGGAGGACGAGGACTGAAATTTCGTGAACTCGCATTTCTGGTAAAGACTTGCTGCTAGGCTGCAAATAAGGTCCATAAACAAATCGCAACGGCAGAAACGTACCTAGAAATCCAACCGTTGATGAAATCCCCCTTTTTTAAAGGGGGACAGGGGGATTTTTTCGATGGCCTCATTATTTAATACGTTGATTTATTGATGGTTACGTAAGTAAATCCCCCTTGCCCCCTTGATAAGGGGGAATTGTACCGTTCGGGTTTACGGAATTTAGTAACCTTGGCGTTTTTTAGCCCGACTGCATTACCCAATTTCAGCAAAAAATCACATTTTCAGCAAATCCCCCTTTTTTAAAGGGGGTTGGGGGATTTTTTCGAGGATTTTAATTTAGACCAAAACTATTTTCCGATAATTAACCTTAAAATTCCTTCCGAAAATGATTGTAAAGGGCTCTTTTCCCATTGAGTCCGGATTTAATACCGTTTGGATTTAGTGCTCTCTTTTACCTCAAAAATTGGTCCTGGGAACATCATTTTCAACTTCCCAGTCATCAATAAACGCACCTATTTCCTGGAGAATGAAAGGCATGGATTTCTTGACATCTTTATCCAAAAACCTTAGAAAACATAAGCCCATTTTCTCCAAAACCAATTGCCTTTTAAGATCTTCAACAACTGATTCAGCATGGAAGTGGCTATCTCCATCAATTTCAATGACCAATTGTAATCTCTTGCAGTAAAAATCGACAATATATTCTCCCAACGGCTTCTGCCTGTTAAACGCGTAGCCTCGAAATTGACGTGCTCGTAGTTTTTGCCAAAGTAAAACCTCGGAAAGCGTTGAATGAGATCGTAATTCTCTTGAAAATTCTTTCAAATTCTTGTTGTAGGGAAGAAATCGCATGGAAGAAGTTAGAAATTATGCATTAAATTTCAATGTTTTTTCTTGGAAATTTTATTTCTTGCGGTAGGGATTTTTCCGATGGCCTCATTATTTAATACACTGATTTATTGATAGTTACGTAAGTAAATCCCTCCCGACATGGGTCGGGACAGGCTCTCGCCCCTTATTAAGGGGGAATTGTCTACGATTTCTTTACAGGGACAGGGGGATTTTTTCGAGGATTACTCGATCATGAAAGGTCGGGGGATAAAGCAGAGGATAAAGATCAGAATGGCGATCCACCCGAGGATTTTTCTGTTTTGATCCAACGGGCGGCCATCCGGTACTTCTGGATGATTAATTCCCAAAACCCTGCCCACCAAAAAGGCAAATAACAGCCAGCCGGAATAGCCCTCAATGCCCGGATAAATGCCTGAAAGGCTGTATTGGACCACTGCGATGCCCAGGGCCATGATCCATTTGTTCATCAGGGAGAGGGAAGTTTTCCTAAAACAGATAAACAGAAAACCTATATACAGGGGAAGGGCAAAAATCAGGTAATTCAGGTCCTCAAAGGGGTTGATGACACCCAGTCCGGCAAAAAACAGGAACAGGGTATAGGCTACCAGGGATACGGTCTCGTGGTGCCTGGGAAATATTCCAAAAACCACATGGCCACCATCCAGCTGCCCGATGGGAAGCAGGTTAAGGGCCGTAAAGAACAGCGCCAGGTAGCCGGCAAACAGGTAGGGATAATGAATGACCTCTGCCATGTTCGGCATTCTTTCCGGGTCGGCCAATGTTTCCTGCATGATCCAGAAAAGCAGGTTGTAGCCCAGTTGAATATCCATTACGTCTTCATCCGCCTCTTTGTCATAGGTAGGGTCCGCATATTCCGGATGAATCTCATAAATATAGGATGCCTCGGGCAGGCTGGTAAACCCATAGATAAGCACAGCTAATGCCACTACGAAGCCTGCCAGGGGACCGGCTACCCCGATATCAAAGAATTTTTTACGGGAGCCCACCTGGCTTTTCATTTGTATCACTGCTCCAAAGGTACCGATGGAAGGCGCTCCGATAAAACCCAACCAGGCCGGTATAAAGAAGGGTAGGGAAGAGCGGACTTTATGGTAAATGGAGGTGAACAAATGACCCATTTCGTGAATAAACAAAATCCCCAGAAAGGGAATGGAAAATTGCAGCGAAAGGAGAAAATACTCCCAGGTGAGCGGCTTTTCATCCGAAAGCACGCTTTTGCCATACAGCCATTCCCCGCCCGCAAGCGTGGTGGCAATTAAGGTCAAAAATAAGAGTGATCCGTGCTTTAGGTAATCCCTGTTACTGTACATTCTGGAAAAAATTGATAAGTGCTTTAGGGTGATCGATATGAAAGGTTTTAAGTCCAACCTTTTCGGCGCCCAAAAGGTTTTCTTTGAGGTCATCAAAAAACAGGCATTGTTCGGGTTTGGCCCCCAGTGTTTGAAGTACCGATTGGTAGATGGCTTCTCCGGGTTTTCTCAGGCCCATTTCATGGCTTAAAAACAAGTGGTCAAACAAATGGGGCCAGGTATTTTCCGGGAGTTGGTTTAAGAAGGCCTGTTCGACTACCTTAAAATGGATGGAATTGGTATTGCTGAGCATAAACAGGGGGTACTTTTGTTTGAGTTTCAGCAGCAGGTCCAGCCTTTCCTGGGGGATCGCCACCAGCAGGCTGTTCCACACCTCATCGATCCAGGCATCTTCCCAATCGGCGGAGAAATATTCCCTTACCCCATTTCTAAAGGCTGCTTCATCTATTTTGCCGGTTTCCAGGTCATAGTGGATGGGGGAAACCATAAAATCCTTTACCATGGCATGCTTTTCCCCGGGTAGTTTGGCATACAACTTATCAAAAGTCCGTTGGTAGTCAATATCATAGATGACATTTCCCAGATCAAAGATTAAAAATTGGATTTCCGGATGGTTTTTCATCTGTTTATAATTGGCTTTTAAAGGTCAGATGGAATCTCGCCATGATATTCATCCAACTGTGGGAAGTTTTCGTCATGCTCGATTTCATGAAGATATATGTTGTGAAATTAAAATCAAATATGTAACATTGCAGTCCCAAAAGCAAGGTAAAATGATCAAAAAAAGCGGTATTTTAAGCTTTAAAGGCTTGGTCGCTAATTTGCTTCGGGGATAGAAGATAAATTGAAATGGGCCTATAACTCAGTTGGTTAGAGTATCTGACTCATAATCAGAAAGTCCCTGGTTCGAGCCCAGGTGGGCCCACAAGCCGCTTAATTTCTAAGCGGCTTTATTATTACCCCGCAGAAATCAAAAGCATCTGACTCCCCCGAAAGCTTTCGGGGCAGAAAGTCCCTCCAGTCGATAGGAATAGGGGGTAACAGGGTAGGCCAACAATGATGCTGAATATTAGATAGGAAAAAAATTTGTTTCAATAAACGTGTAAAAACACCATAAACATTTTGGGAATTGGTCCTCTCGGGATTAGCTGGCAGGAATTTTATTGATCTCAGTCCCTACGTTAAATGGGACGATAAAAAGTCAGTTCTGATTTATAATACCTTTTTCAGTCGTCCATGGAGCTAGGCCACTTTTTTTTACTGGGATGAATAAGGACTTGCGGTATATTCAGCAGCTTCTGAGAAACCACTCCAGCAAGACAATTAGGGTGTAATCGTTCGTTAGCACCATGCATGTGGGCCAAATCATTTCCCAGAGAGCCTTCCTGACAGTTAAGGGAAATGAAAACCAGCCACTGATTTTTATATCGCTGAAAGCAACTATCCGGCAGTCATCAAAAAACTGTTTACGCGCTCGGCTATTGGCAGAAGAACGAAGAAAAGGGTGAAGTTTTATACGCCACTACTTGAAAAAATTCTGGTGGACCTATTTGCGGAAGGAAAGCTTTTCTACTACCTGCAAGGGTCTGAAAAGATGCATATCTACCAAAATGCCACAAGGACCTATGCCCTCAATTTCACCAAACTTTTCAGCTACTCAAAACGAAGGGAAAGAGACCAGGACATCAAGCCGTTCATGAAGAACCACATTTACCACCTTTTAAAAGATATTTTCGATTGATTATGGAACTTTGAGCAGCCACGGTTTTTTAATCCTCTTTAATCCCCATAATCGGATGCAAGCAGGATGCCCAGTATTTAAAAACAATTTTCAGCAGTTCGCCCTGAGCTTCTATCGTATCAGCCTTTTTAAAATAGCCCTGTACATTATGAGAATAGGCACGTTTTACCGTTTTATCGGAATCATCGCTTGAGAAAAAAACAAATGGAATGGATTTTTCATGCAAGTACCTGTCCTTTTCAATTTCCCTCTTAAATTCCAAACCGTTCATTTCCGGCATGTTGATATCGCAAATGATTAGGAAAATCTCGTCACGGTTATCTTTAAGGTGTATAAGTGCTTCTTTAGCATCTGAAATGTACTCGACATCATTAAACCGGTCTATTGAGGCCAATGCTTCCTTAAGTAGTAATTCTTCATACGGCTGATCATCCACCAGGAGGATCTTTCCGGTTATTTTTTTCATAAAATCTTGATAAATAAGGCTTATGCCTTTATTAAAATTATATTATTATTAAATATAAGTCTATTTAATGCAAATAAAAATCTAATGCGAAGCTGGGCTCGCTTGAAGACTCCTCTGGATTTGCGACAGCGCTACCACCGTGCATCAAGTTTTAAAATTCTCATGCTGCCCATTTGTCATTATCCAGGCCGCAAGGTAATGTGACCGCATGGAAGGTGATGGGAAACACCGGAGAGCAAAATGGTGAACAGACCCTTTGGCAGGCTCATCGAGACAGACGAATAAATCACTCATAACCAAGTTTCAAATCCTGGGCTTGCGCTGAAAGAAGTTTCAATTTTTTTTTCTGGTCCTTTGAAGGCTCTTTTCGTAGGTGAGCAAATCTCCTAATAGGATTCTTCGATGCTCCCCACTTTCTTGAACGGAATGGTAGTATTGTTTTCCAGTAATTTAATCCACTTTGGTAATGTTCCCTGGCTTTCGTATTTTTCTTTTAAATAGCTATCCCAATTTGAACAAAGAGCAGGTTCTGGCTGCACTTTTTTTCCATTCCCAAAGTAAAAAGGGACTGTAAATAATCAACTCTATTTTACCTACCCCCTGGCAACCTTCCTGACAATGAAAATGAGCATGTTACTTGAAGGTTTCGGTAATTTTCCGATAGTTAGAGGGGAGTCCTTTTCAGGCGATAATAGAAAAAACAGCAAGGATTTCGGTTAGCCAATAGTTGCTTCATTTTAGTTTTCATTTTTATAATTGTAATTGTATTTCATGAGATAAGCGTATTATTAATCATAATTCATGAAAAGTAATTGATTTTCATGGTATATTTGTACTTGTATGTCATAAAAAGGGATAATGCATCACTGTTTTTCACAACAAGTAACTGTATTTCATGGAAGATCTACTCCAGAACCTGGATTTCTTGCTGGATATGCATTATTAGTAGCTATAATTGAGGAAAATGGGGTGAACGTTCCTTTACCTGACAGACTTGCCATTATTACTGAAAAACATCAACGGTACAATACCAACCAATGGCAAGTATTTACAATCAGACATAAACCTGCCAATGACATAACCAGTCATTTAGCTTTTGCCATAAAATACGAAGGAATAGATCTATACATTCTAAAAAAATTCTTTCAGCACACAGGAAGCGAGCCTGTTCTGCATATGCTAAAGAAAGAGCCAACCAGTCAATACAGCAGAAAGGTATGGTTTCTGTATGAATGGCTAATGGATAAAGTGCTTGACGTACCAGATCTCAAGGCAGGAACATATGTCGAAATAGTCAATCCCAAACTTCAATACACAAGCTTTTCAATTAACTCTACCCGACACAGAATAAAAAATAACCTACCGGGGACACCAGCGTTTTGTCCCATGATTAATAAAACAGATAAAATCGAAAACTTCATATCTAAAGATTTATCTGGTTCAATGGAAAAAGGCTTGGATGGCAGGGACAAAGATATCATTAGAAGGACTGCTGCATTTCTGTTATTAAAAGACTCAAAAGCTTCCTTTGCTATTGAAGGAGAATATCCTCCAAACCTTAGAGCAAGAAATTGGGGAAAAGCAATTGGACAATCAGGAAAAAAACAACTTACCATAGAAGAATTAGAGCGGCTTCAAGACATCGTTATTGGGCCAAAAAAACTGAAGAATATGGGGTTAAGAACGCAGGAAGGCTTTATCGGAGAGCATGATCGCGAAACTTTTTCTCCCTTACCTGATCATATATCAGCAAAATATAAGGATTTACCATCTTTGATGAAAGGACTATTGGATACAAATAAACTTCTGCAAGAGTCAGCGTACGACCCTGTTTTAGCAGCAGCCACCATAGCATTTGGATTTGTATTTATCCACCCTTTCTCTGATGGTAATGGCCGTATTCACAGATACATAATTCATCATATATTGACTCGAATGGGGTATACTAAAAGGGGCATGATTTTTCCAATATCAGCAGCCATACTAAATCGGATTGATGAATACCAGTCAATTCTAGAATCATACTCTTCTCCAAG
Organism: Cyclobacterium sp. SYSU L10401; assembly: GCF_010993705.1. Taxonomy (GTDB): domain Bacteria; phylum Bacteroidota; class Bacteroidia; order Cytophagales; family Cyclobacteriaceae; genus Cyclobacterium. The sequence goes on from NZ_WOFO01000008.1 coordinate 266,562, forward strand.
AATAGAATTAGTAGAATGGGAGCCCACACCAGATCATAATGTTAAAATCCTCAATAATACCATTGATCTATATCGTTATTACGACCTAACCAAACAGGTGGAATTTTTATACGAATGTGTAGAAGAAACCATCGAGCAAATAATACCAGAGGAACTAGATTATTTAGAAAAATATGACCGAATAACTAATTATATAAACAATTATTTGTCTTTGCCAGACACCAAGGTGGATTTATTGATCAAGTTGCTAAATCAGAATAAGGGTAGGCTATCAAAGAATAAAAGACAGAAGGAGTTTGACGATATCACTGATGAAGAAATTTCATCAATTGAAGAGAACTTTCAGTCCATTTTTGAAATAAATAATAAATAAACGAAAGCCCAATCGAGTAGCCCGACCTGAGCCAAATGGCTCAGGTTGAGGCTCTCACACCACCAAGCGTACGGGTCTCGTACTTGGCGGTTCACTGGATTGTAGGTTGAGATTTGAGGTAATAGGAAAGCATGGATTCATACCCCTTCCTTCTCAGACGTGACAAAGTGATAGTCGTGATCAGAATCGGACTCTGAGCTACTGCCCATCCTCCTTTTCTGGTACGGCTCCAAGCATAAGCATGGTCTTGGTCAACGCCCAGTCTGATCAGGTTTTTACGTTTCCGCTCAGGCTTC
>NZ_WOFO01000009.1 GCF_010993705.1 Cyclobacterium sp. SYSU L10401
GTTACCGCGGATGCATCATAGAAGTGGTTTGGTGAGTTTTCCTAAAAACCCTCACCGAGGGGCCTACCCTCATCTTTATCATAGCTTACACAGCACACATCGTGTAGACGGCCCCGCCAGATTCCTCTAACGGGGAGCGCCTCACACACCACCGAGCGTACGGATCTCGTAGCTCCCCTGCATCCCGGCCCTTCGCTAAAATCTTTTACAAAAAGATTTCTTAACGCTCAGTCCTCTCATCCAACCTGTCAGGCCTCAGTATCCAGTTTCCCGCTAGTACGGGACAGGCTCAGTTCGTTGGAACCGGGGTTTGCAGACTCGCTTCCTTCACTCCATGCTTTACAGCAAATGAGCCCCGCTTTGGCGGGACAGGCTTTGCGACTTGCTAGTGTTTCGGGGCAGCCTGCCCTGACCCAGTCAGGGTTACCCCCGCGCTTAAGGGATACCGAAAGATCGGCACAGGCTTTTCACCCTCGGGAATAATTTGGTATCTTCGATACCAGAGGCCCATGCTAGGTACACACATTGTATAAGCATAATGCGGGCTGAACGGCTAAAAATGAGCATTTTTGCTCCTAATAAACTTTGCGGTAAGCGGACAGTGAATTGGTCCGAAATCCCACACTACGCTTATACTTGACCGTTGCGCACCAGCAAAAATGGACACAAATACCAGAGATTAAATAATTTCGATGCATAAGACTTTAATTGATAATATTCAAGAAATGGTCCCCCTAAAGGCAGATGATATCTTGCTAATTGAGAATGCTTTCATTCCTGTTCAACTAAATAAAAAACAGTTTTTACTTCAAAAAGGGGAATCATCCAACCACATGCGATTTGTAGCAGAAGGATGCCTCAAGCTATATCGTATTGAGGATACTGGCAAGGAGCATATTCTTCAATTTGGGATTAAAGGTTGGTGGGTAAATGACCTTTATGCCTATTTGACTCAAAAGCCAGCCACATTTTTCATACAAGCCATTACCGATAGCACTGTTTTACAGGTTCACAGAGATCAACTCGATAAACTTTATGATAAGATTCATATGATGGATCGGTTTTTCAGAATTAAAACTCAGAATGGATATGTTGCACTTCAAGAACGAACAATTAACTCCATGAGTCAAACTGCTGAAGAGCGCTATTTTGAATTTGTAAAGAGGTACAGGGTTATGGAGCAACAGATTCCCCAATATATGATTGCCTCGTACCTTGGAATAACGCCAGAACACCTAAGCGCACTTCGAAAAAATCTTGCCCGAAAGCTTTCTTAAGATACCTTAATGGATTTGGCCTACATGGTTTGGAAATTTGCTCAAACAAATAATTCAAATCATGAAAAAGACAAATTTGGTACTAGCCTTGCTTTTTGCAGGCCAATTGACCGTATTGGGTCAACAAAATGAAACCGTAGGGAAAAGCCCTTGGGGAAAAGATGATGAAATAGGTTCATTGAATCTAATGTCTAATTCCACGCGATTCGAGGTATTATTTCAGATCAAATCTGGTAAAACCTATGATTTAAGTGTTGAATATTTCGTGGGCATGCCCAGCTTCCACGCATTGGGTGACCCTCCTTATCAATACTGGTTGACCCATACACCACATGGCACTATCGTGGACAACCCTAATGGACTTGGTGAAGCCATGAACCGCAAAGTGAGTTACACCGGAGATGCCATTTCTATGTACACCCACATGGGAACACATATTGACGCACTTAACCATTTTGGTCTAAATGGAAAAATCTGGAATGGATTCACTCCTGAAGAACACTTGGGCGACAAAGGCTGGAAGAAGACCGGTGCTGAGACCATCCCTCCTATCATTGCGCGCGGTGTAATGATTGATGTTAAATCATTGAAAGGGGTACTTCCAAAGAACTATCGGATTACCGCCAATGATCTTCAGGAGGCGCTTAAAAAACAGCGAGTTGTACTTAAACCTGGTGATGTTGTTGTTATCCGCACAGGTCAAGCTGAGTTTTATGAGGATGCCGATCACTATCTCGACAACTATCCAGGTATCAGCCTTGCTGCAGTCAAGTGGCTTATCGAAGACAATGGTATCATGCTTCTTGGTGCAGACAACCTCTCATTTGAAGCGTTTCCTCCAGAGCGAGAAGATAACTGGGTGCCAGTACATACTTACCTATTGGCAGAAAAAGGGGTGATGTTCATTGAACAGATGTACTTGGAAGAGCTGGCGAAAGATGAAGTGTATGAGTTTGCCTTCATTGCAGCATCACTGAAGCTGAAAGGTGCAAGTGGCTCACCCATGCGACCAATCGCTATTCCTATAAATACCAAATAAGCAGAAGATGAACAACCAAATATTGCTTCTTCTTTCCTTTTTGGTTGGAATTATGGTGGTGATTCAAGGTGGGATAAATTCCCGACTTGGTATTCTACTAAACAATTCCTTGCTGGCGACTTCCACAGCATTGACCATGGGTGCGAGTTTCACACTGATTGCGGTACTGATCACTGTTCGACAGTTTCCAAGTATGCATCAACTCAGAGAGATTCCTATCTATATGTGGGTAACCGGTGGGTTGCTGAGCTTTCTGGCGGTAACGCTTTTCTACTACATCATTCCGAAAGTGGGTATATCAACAGCTGTGACTTTTGGTTTAGCCGGGCAACTTGTTTTCGCAGCAATTGCCGGGCATTTTGGGTGGTTCAATATGCCGCTAGAGCCTATCACCATCAAGAAGATCGCAGGGTTGTTGTTGATGATCACAAGTGTTATTCTAATCAAAGCATAACATGGATTTAATCAAAGCAAATACAAACAATCTGGCTGCTCTCTGGAAAACTGGAGGTCGGCTGGCCGGACAATATATTGAAGAGCCAAGCTATCGATTAAGCATTTCAGGTAGCGGTGAATGGCCAAACAAACTGTGGTTCACCAAACCAATGGACATGCAGGCAATCATGGATATCCAGCTCCAATGGAACATGGATAAACTATCACTTCCTGTTTGGGGCGATGACCTTCATAGGCAAGAATTGATGCTTAAAGCCTATGGTTTTGAAGAGAAACTCACGCAAGTAGCCATGTCAATGAACCTGAAAGATGCTCCTGATCATGCGGAGCGTGTCATCATTCAGAAAGTGACGAGTAAACCTTTAGCTGAAATTTGGTCACAGCTATTTCAGGAAGCATTCGGATATGAGATAAGTGCTGACACTGTGAGCCGAACTATGAATTCCATTGAGTATTTCATTGGCAAGCATGACGGAGTTCCTGTTGGTACCGCAGTACTCTTTGTGGATCCGAATGGTATTGCTGGAATCCACTCCATGGGCATCATTCCGTCGCAGCGCAGAAAAGGTTATGCTGAAGAATTACTTATTCACATGATGAATATCGCCAGAATAAAGGGTGTAACAAACGCCACCCTGCAAGCTTCTGATATGGGAAAGGGACTCTATTTCAAAATCGGCTTTCAGCAAGATTTTATTATCAAAACATTTATTAAACACAAAAACTAAAGAACAAATGAATTTACTAGATAAACTCAATTGGCGCTATGCCACAAAAGTCTTTGACCCTTCCATGAAGGTGTCAGAGGATGATTTAAACTTTCTAAAGGAAGCGATCCGGCTTTCGGTCTCTTCGTATGGCTTACAGATGTACAAAGTGTTGATTATCGAGAACCCGGAGATTCGAAAGGAACTGCGCAAAGCCTCATGGGATCAAGCTCAAATAACGGATTCATCTCATCTGTTTGTTTTCTGCAACTACACTAGAAACCACGATCAACAAGTAGACAATTACATTCAACTCGTCATTGATACCCAAAAGACTGAAAATATTCAGGGGCTGAAAAAGTATGGGGAGTCTATTAAATCCAGCATTGCGAATATGACCACCGAAGCGCGACAAAGCTGGTCAGAAAAACAGACCTATTTGGCTCTTAACAATCTGATTGTTGCATGCGCAGACCAGCAGATTGATGCCTGTCCAATGGAGGGATTTGATAAACAAGAGTACAACCGTATTCTCGGTCTGGATGAAATGGGAGTCAATGCTTCGGTGATCGCCCCTGTAGGGTATAGGTCTAATAAAGATGAGACAAAAGGAAGGAGAAAAGTGCGAAAAACAATTGAAGAACTATTTTTAACTGCTTAATAAAGAAGAAAATGAACACCAAAGTAAAAAATAAAGCAAGACTAACCGGTATTTTATATCTGCTGGTAATCATATCGGCTGGTTTTAGCCAAGGTTATGTTCGTGGAATGATTTTTATTCCAGATGATCCACAGGCAACCCTGTCAAACATCAATTCATCTGAAGGGCTTTTCCGTCTTGGCCTGGTAAGTGATTTATTGGCTTTCTTATTAGATGCTGTCATTTCAATATTACTCTATCAATTATTAAAGTCTGTCAATAATACAATGGCTGTAATTGCTGCTGTTTTCCGTCTTTTGGCACACCCAGCCATTGCAAGCTTAAATCTTCTGAATCATTATATGGCTTTACAGGCTGCCAGTGGAAGTGGATTCATGTCAAGTTTGGGAATTGAGCAACAAGAGGCTTGGACAATACTTTTCATGAATGCACACAATGCGGGATATCTTTTGGCAGGAGCATTCTTTGGCATTCATTGTTTGCTTTTGGGAATATTACTCTATCGTTCGGAACTATTTCCGAAAGTGTTTGGCATTTTAATGGTTCTAGCTGCCGGAGGCTATCTGCTTGAGACCTTTGGTAATTTTATATTTCCGGGTAATCAAATTGTTTTAGCCAATATTGTAGGTGTTTCAGCAGCAATTGGTGAAGTATCTCTTACTTTCTTCCTATTGTTTAAAGGAGTAAAAGGAAAGCAAGACAATGCACATTTACTATAAATTGGCGAATGCGGGCTGAGATACATTCTCACTAAATCCTCACTTATACATTTTAGGCAATCGGAAACGAATTTTTAACTCAAAAATTAGAGAATAATAATATGACAACTTTAGTAATCGGAGCTTCAGGCTCAACTGGAAAACATTTAGTTGATCAACTGCTGCAGTCTAATCAACAGGTAAAGGTCATTGTTCGTTCACCTGAAAAATTACCCGAATCCTGGAAAACCAACAAGCAGTTATCTATCTTTCAAGCCAATGTTTCAGAAATTACTGTAGATGAAATGGCCAAATATGTAAAAGATTGCAATGCAATTGCTTCTTGTTTGGGCCATAGCCTTACATGGCAAGGTATGTATGGGAAACCACGGAAATTAGTTACTGATGCTGTCAGCCTCACCTGTAGGGCAATTTTAAAAAACGCACCCAACAATCCTGTGAAAGTTGTATTGATGAATACTTCGGGCAACCGTAACAGAGACCTCAATGAACCCAATTCTGTTGGTGAAAGAATAGTAGTATCATTACTTAGATTATTGATACCTCCGCATGTGGATAATGAAAAAGCTGCCGATTACCTAAGAACTAAGATTGGGCAAGAAAATAATCTAATTCAATGGGTAGCTGTTCGTCCCGATGCTTTAATAAATGAGGACAAAGTCAGCGAATACCAGGTTTTCCCTTCACCAACTAGAAGTGCTTTTTTTAACGCAGGAAAAGTGAGTAGAATAAACGTTGGTCATTTTATGGCCAAACTAATTACAGAAAAAGACTTGTGGGCGAAATGGAAAGGACAGATGCCCGTAATCTACAAATCTGCTTAAATAAGTGTTCAACGCAAAATAAATGAACAACTTGCTTCGCTCCCTAAGTTGCAGCTACCTATGGTTATCTGCTTAAGACCATCGATAGGTCAATATATCCAGACAATCAACTTGTCTTAGCCAATAAGAGAAAATTAAAAGCCAGTGCACAATCGAGTAGCCCAACCTGAGCTAAATAGCTCAGGTTGAGGCTCTCTCACCACCGAGCGTACGGGTCTCGTAGCTCCCCTGCATCCCGGCCCTTCGCTAAAATGATTCGCCGCGGCGAATCATTTTTTAACGCTCAGTCCCAGTTCACTGGATTATATTTGAGGTAATAGGAAAGCATGGATTCATACCCCTTTCTTCTTAAGCGGGACAAAGTGATTGTAGTAATCAGAATTGGACTCTGGGCTACTGCCCATCCACCTTTTCTGGTTGCAGCCCGCTGCCTGGCCTCCCGATACGCAGTGCTATCGGGACAGGCTTTGCCACTTGCTTGGCTTCGGGACAGCCTGCCCTGACCCAGTCAGGGTTACCCCAGCGCTTAAGGGATACCGAAAGATCGGCACAGGCTTTTCACCCGTTGGAACGGTCAACTTTTTGACCTATATTCACCATTCAAGGCACACACAGCACCTAAGAAAGCATGGGGCAGCCAGCGGTAAAAGGAAGTTTTTCCTCGAGTAAACTTTTGTTCTAACAAACAAGTAATTGCTCCGAAATGCCCCACACTTCTTAGCTGCGGACCGTTAGCAGCAAGCAAAAAAACGATAGTGCTACGAATAATATGGTTTTTTGATGCAAAATAAGCAACGATTAATTTTGATTTGCGACGAATAAAAACTACTTTCGTTGCAAATATTGCATTGAATGGAGGCTTTTATACATCAACAAGACAATTGGCCTGAATTTACATGGAACAGTAATGATTTCATAAGCCTGTTAAGTGAAGCACGAAATTTACAGGGCAGACTAATTGGTAAAATGGAGACATTGGGCTTCGAATTAAGAAATGAGGCCATACTTGATACATTGACACTTGATGTAATAAAGTCCTCAGAGATTGAGGGAGAATTTCTAAACCCAAACCAGGTGCGTTCTTCAATTGCCCGTAGATTAGGAATGGAAATAGCAGGAGCAGTTGAATCTGACAGGAATGTAGACGGAGTAGTTGAAATGATGCTTGATGCAACGCAAAATTGTTTTGCACCATTGACTGCCGAGAGACTTTTTGATTGGCATGCCGCTTTATTTCCGACAGGTAGAAGTGGAATGTATAAGATTACGGTTGCAGACTGGAGAAAGGACACCACGGGGCCAATGCAAGTTGTATCCGGAGCAATTGGAAAAGAGAAAGTTCATTTTCAGGCTCCTGATCCTGAATTAGTGGGAAAGGAAATGCACCGGTTTATAGAATGGTTTAATAACGATAAAATTGATTTGGTTATAAAGGCTGCAATTGCACATTTGTGGTTTGTAACTATTCACCCTTTTGAAGATGGAAATGGCAGAATAACAAGGGCATTGACAGATATGCTTCTTGCCCAGTCTGATAAAAGTAACCAGCGATTCTATAGTATGTCAGCACAGATCAGATTAGAAAGAAATCAGTATTATGAGATGCTGGAAAAAACACAAAAAGGTAATTTAGATATAACCAATTGGATTGTTTGGTTTTTAAACTGTTTGATTAATGCTTTGAAATCTACGGATTCAGTTCTAACAAGCGTATTGTTCAAAGCTGAATTTTGGCAAAAGCACATGGAAACTGTTATAAATGAGCGACAAAGAAAATTGTTAAATAAGTTAATGGACGGATTTGAAGGGAAATTAACATCTTCAAAATGGGCAAAAATTGCAAAATGTTCAAAAGATTCAGCTGTTCGGGACATAAACGATCTGATTGAAAAAGCAATATTGAAAAAAGAAGCAGCAGGAGGAAGAAGTACAAATTATGAATTGATAGGAATGCCAGCTGGTAATCGAGTATCCCGACCTGAGCTATATAAAATGGTCTCCTCTAGCCGAAAAGAAATTCGATGAAATTCTAGGGTATTGGACTAACCGAAACAAATCAGAATCGGACTCTGATCCTGACGCTGTCAGGACCCTCCCCCTTTTCTGGTTGCATCCCGCTACCTGGCCCATAATAAAGAGATTTTTTTTAATTCAGAAATGATCTAATAACCAGAAGAGCTATGGAACGGAATGTTGAAAAGGTTTTGTGGATCTACTCTTTTCAGGAAGGAAAGGATCAAATTTTTTGCCGCTCAATATCTACTATTGATCTAACATCTGACGGAGAAGGTGGTATTTTTCTGATAAAGAATAAAGTATCTTCTATTTAAAATTTAATAATTCCTTTATTGACCTGAAAAAAACCAGTTACTTTGTGAAAAATACATGATTATGGATGAGACTTTTGATGCCGTAGTCGTTGGATCAGGCCCAAACGGACTTTCAGCGGCAATTGTTTTACAAAAGCATGGATTAAATGTACTCCTAATTGAGGGTAAGGATACCATAGGTGGAGGCATGCGAACAATGGAGCTTACCCTTCCTGGTTTTAAACATGACGTTTGTTCAGCCATCCACCCCATGGCAGCTGCAGGTCCTTTTTTTAAGACCTTACCACTTGATCAATATGGCCTTGAGTTTATCCACCCTGAAATTCTTGCCGGACATCCGCTACCGGATGGAACCGTAGCTACCTTGCACCGGTCCCTATTCGACACCGCAGATCAACTGGGATCTGACAGAAAAGCTTATATTGATTTATTACAACCCCTAATTGAACATTGGGACGCTTTGTCTCCCGACATTTTATCCCCTTTAAAATTTCCGGATAATCCAATAAAACTGGGTTTATTTGGAATCAATGCGCTCAAACCCTCCACCCTTCTTGCGAAAAAATTTAAAGAAACAGGGACCCGTGCCCTTTGGGCCGGGATGGCAGCTCATGGCATACAGCCATTAACTAATATAGCTACTTCGGCAATTGCCATGGTATTGATGGCTGCTGGCCATCACGGCGGTTGGCCGATGATAAAGGGTGGCTCCCAAATACTTGCCGATGCTTTGGCAAATTATTTTCTGGCTCTCGGAGGCAAAATTGAAAAAGGGAAAATGATATCTCATTTCGGTCAAATTCCTGATGCAAAATTGGTGATGTTTGACGTTAGCCCGAAAAGCCTATTGAAGATTGCCGGGGATAAGTTCTCTAAATTGTATCGTTGGCAACTGAATAGGTTTAGGTATGGCATGGGTGTTTTTAAAATGGATTTTGCCCTTTCCCAACCTATACCCTGGAAATCCGATACGCTTAGGGGCGCTGGCACCGTACATTTAGGTGGCAGGTTAGAAGACATTGAAAAATCAGAAAAATTAGTTTGGGAAGGAAAATATAGTCAAGATCCATTTGTCCTTTTATCCCAACAAAGCTTATTTGATAAAACACGTTCTCCAGAAGGGTATCATACGGCATGGGCCTATTGCCATGTACCTGCCGGGTCTGAATTTGACATGTCAGCCATTATCGAAAATCAGATCGAGAAATACGCTCCGGGTTTTAAGGAAACCATCATTGGCAAGCATACTTTCAATAGCCAGGAGATTGAAAAATATAACCCAAATTATATCGGGGGAGATATCAATTCCGGTGTACAGGACTGGTCACAAATATTTACCAGGCCAGCATTGAGGATATCACCCTATAGAACCTCATTCAAAAGCATTTATATTTGCTCATCATCGACTCCCCCAGGAGGGGGCGTCCATGGAATGGGTGGCTACCACGCGGCAACAAGGGCCATTAAAGATTTATTCTAAGTTTCGATAAACGAATATTTAATATTTGAAAAAAGAAAATAAGATGAATAAATTCCTGAAAAAATATAAAATTACTTTGGTTTTTTATTTGACCATCATTTTTCTATTGGTATCGATGGTATTCGCAAGATTAGTAAGGGAACCCTATCCAAGTTTAAATATGCCGGCCTTTACAAGAAGTGGAATTGACAATGGCGTTTTACCTGCCAGTTATTTTGAAATAATCTATTTGAACAATGGCGAAGAAGTATGGAAGGGAGATCTACAGGAGGTTTTGCCTCCAAAAAATCTAATCAGGTATAGAAATAACATGCACTTTATTTTTTTCAATCAGGCAGGAACGAATTTGGAAGAATCAAAAAAGCAAAAACGAAGAATAATATCCTTGATACCAGGTGGGGTGAGAATCCATGAAACACTACAAAAATGGACAACGAATAACGTGATCGGTGGAGCAGATAAAGAGGTGCCTAAACTAATGTTTAAAAAGAGGCCATTTGAATCCAAGGAGGTAACTGGCTTTATTGTCAATGAGTACAAAGAATATTACCACCTGGTGGAGGGCTTTCAGTCTAGGGAAATTGTCAAACAACGAAAATTTACATTTGATGAGGATACTACAAATTAACGAGCGCATCACCAATTGGCTTGAAAATACCTGGAAGCCTACTTTTTTCCAATTAGGGCTAACCAGGATTTTATTTTGCCTCGGTTTTTTTATTTTTGACCTTCCCCAGTTTATAGAGATTGCAAGCTTTGAATTGGTGTTTTTTGACCCACCTCCGGGGATTTCCCGGTTGATTGGTCCAATCACTTCAGAAGATTTTTGGTGGACGTTTGATCTGATTTTGAGAATAAGTTTCGCCTTGATATTGATAGGTTTTCGAACAAAGGCGTCATCCATTATTTTCGGGTTACTTCTGTTATTTGGTTTTACATATGATTACAGTTATGGGAAAATTAATCATAACATTTTTCCGGTGATTTTTCCATTATTAATGGCTTTTACCAATTGGGGAGGTGCCTTGTCAATAGACGCATTAAGAAACAGAACCAGAAACAAAATTCCCAAAGGATGGCCACTAACCTTCCTTTCCTTTTTATTGGGATGGGGTTATTTTACTGCCGGTTTGCCAAAACTGATTGGAGGCTGGTTAGATGTGTCCTATTCTACCACTGCTGGATTCATTTTAAGAAGGTATTATTCAGGTGCAGACCCCATGTACTTAAATGAAATGTTTGTAAAAATAAACAATCTTTTTATTTATAAAATCTTAGATTACAGCACTTTATTATTCGAATTGGGATTCATTCTCACGATATTTTGGTCTGCCCTGTTTTTACGAGCGATCGGAATAGCAGCTATGTTTCATCTTGGTGTTTTATTAACTGTAAATATTCCCTTTTCATTGCACGTATTGGTATTTCTACCCTATATTATTTATTTTTATTTCGATAATAATTCTCAGTTTTCCGAAAGAGCAAAACATTTTTTTAGCCGAAATAAAAAAGTTTTTTTAACGATCGGTTTAATTTTATGTGTAGTAATCATTACCGACTATTATCCCAGATTATTTAGCTTTCCACGACATTTGATCTTGTTTCTAGTATGTATTCCATCATTATTTATGGTTATACCGGAATTTACCCGGCCGCTACTTGATAAGCTGAGCAAAAGAGATTCTCATGAAAAATAATTTAATCGGTGATCTGGCTTGAATATTCGCAGTTATAATTAATTTTAATATTCCAGTAAAGATGAGAATATATATGAATCAAATAGGGATCCCTTTTTCATCAGAAAAGAAAACTGGTCATAATTAAAGGATTAAAAAGCAATTTGATGAATTGAATAAGGCACTTATCAAATAAAGGCTTTGTACGGATAAGGTGGCTTCGCCACCATCCTTTGCATTAGATTTTCAAAAATCCCTTCTTTCATTTTATGGCGATTGTACCGGTAGGTATACTCGTTAATGTAGGGTTGAAGATCCCTCACCGAATGATGAGTTCCTCTCAGCCATGCTTTGAACATCATAATTACCCGATGCATCTGCTTGAAATTTTCTCCCTTCTTTCCTGATTTTTCACGGATCAGTCTTGGGAAATGGGCCTCCATACCCTTATAGCCACTCCAGCAGTCAGTCTTTACCTGTGCGTCTTTATCTATGTGATCTGTCATAAACCCACCAAGATTGATCTTTGAGGCGGTTTCAATAACCCTTCCGTACCAACGAGAAACACCACCTAACCCCCTTTCTATGCCCACCACCATGATTTTCTTATTCCCCTCGTTTCTTCCCAATGCTTTGTCATCCTGCCCGCCCACATAGGTTTCGTCCACTTCTACTTTCCCCATCATGGGGAAGTTCTGGCTGCTTTCCATTGCCTTCATCACTTTCCGCTTAAAAAACCAGCAAGTCTTTTGCCTAAGCTCAAGTCTACGGCTTAATTCCCCGCTACTGACTCCATTTTTGTCAGTAGAGACATAATAAACGATATAGAATGCCTTAAGAAGAGGGAATTTGCAGTTGTGAAAAAGGGTGCCAGCCGTTGGCGATTCCAGACGGCCACATTTGGTACACTGTCTGTCAAATTCATTAATCCCCTTGCAATGGTGTGAATGGCCGCATTTTTTACAAATATATCCATCCTTCCACTTCATTTCAGCCAAATATTCATAACATGACCTATCATCGGGGAACCGGTCTTTAAATTCGAATATAGACAGACTCTTATACTTCTTTTCCATAAAATCAGCGTTTAACGGCAATATATCCTTATTCGTGCCATTTAACAAACGCCTTATTCAATGGTGTTATTTACGTTAATAATACTTGGAATCAATATTTTAGATCATCATATATTAAATAAAAAATACTCCAACAACAATAAGGAGATTATTATTTTAGGAGATTCTCACACTGAAACCGGCATTAATGATAGCCTGGATGTCCAATTAAACAATATATCTCAGGCAAGTGAAACTTACTTTTTTACCTATTTTAAATTAAAAAATATTTTTTCTATTAAAAAGCCAAAAAAAGTAATCCTAGGTTTTTCACCTCATAACTTGTCATTTTTTCAAGATGAAAAAACTTATGCTATCAATGGATCTGAAAGATATAAAGACCTCTACCCGAAATACTTTTTTTGCTTAAACACAAGCGGAATAAAAGATATTATTTCTAATTCAAATGGAAATCTACTATCTACATTTATCCCCACCCTGAAAATCAATATTAAATCTATAATAGGTAATGAAAATGCCTACATTGGTCAATACTTGAAATCAGAAAAGTCTATCCTTGATACAAACTTAATTAATGAAAAGATAAATATACATTTTTACCCTAAGGGCGAAACAGTTTACGATATTAGTCAATTACAAATTGATTACATTAAAAAGATAAATGATTTATGCCGTAAAAATAATATAGAATTCTACCTGGTTTACATGCCTTTACACAAATTATATAAAGATAAGATTCCATCTGAATTTAATGAGGCTTACCGTGAAATTGTTAATCAGCTAAAGAAGGAGGGCATTGTGCATTTAGATTATTCCTTAATCGATTTACCAGACAAATGCTTTCTCGATGGGGATCATTTGAATTCATTTGGTTCAGAAATTATTACACTACAATTGTTAAATGATTTAGATTTGTAGGATAAGGCGGGTTTACAATCGGGCCTAATAGCGGTTAAGGTGATAGATTTGCCTGCAATAGACAGGCAAATCTATCAGTTCGGTACTCCCCTACTTAACGGGAGACCGTGATTCCAGATTGATCCCAAAACCCTGTATCAGGTTAATATTTGAACATTAATGACAATGATTTACCAATAAAAAAATATTTAGCCTAATCAGGACCTGAGCTACTAGCATCATGAAGTATAAAAACCCTCCCAAATGATGGACAAAAATATCACCACACTTATTGGCAAGGCCATTCGGGAAGGAAAGTACCTGAACATTACCTACAAAAATAAGAGTGGGGAGATTACACCATTTTGGATAGGTATTCTGGATATCAATGAAAAGGGTGAACTGTGGGTAAACATGTTTAATGTAACCAAAGAGGACCCCATCAGAGATGCCAAAATTTTTATTTCCAGCATTCAGACCGTCGAAATCCTGAAATTTTCACACTATGAGGTGTCCGAAAACCTGATAAAAAAGCTGGACGAAGATGAAAGGTTGCAGGTATATGAATTTGACCGGTATGACAATAACATATTAAACTACTACCTGGAATGCTACAAAGCCAATAAAGATCCCTTTCTATATAAAGCACATTTAATTCCGGGAGTGGATTTAGCGGAATTAACTCAGAAAAATCCGTACCAGTTGACTTGTGAACAACAAAAACAGATCATAAAAGAGATTTATCACAATGATTACAACAAATATCATGATTACGAGCTGGCTATAAGTGAATTTTCCATTGACTTACATTCGAAGGGTAAATTTGTAATTGCATACAGAAAACTAGCGCTTGACCCCGTAAACAAAACCTTACATGTAGGTAGCAAAACAAAATTCAATCCCAACTTTTACATCAATGAGGTCAAGCATTCTTTGTCCTATTACACCGATTTGAGCCCATCGGATTTTGAGGAGATTTACACAAAAGATACATCTAAAGCTCTAGAAATATTGAGAGCCAATTTCAAAACCGGGGAATTGCCAAACACAAGGCCCGAGGTGGTTGTTTTGGGATACGCACAGATTGATATATCTGGAATTTACGACAACATACATGCAGCCTATGAGCACAAAGAAATGGAAGTTCCGCTAAAAGCATTTTTTCAGAACCTATCATTGCTTGACAGACAAAATCGAAAGGAACCTCACATTGCGCTGTATGACCGAAATATAAATATAGATCAGATTCAAACCATTTATAATGCGCTGAAATACCCCATCACGTATGTACAGGGCCCGCCGGGAACAGGCAAAACCCAAACCATATTAAATATCATTGTGAATGGCCTTACCAATGGAAAAACACTATTGGTTTCGTCCAATAACAATGTGCCCATTGATGGAATTAAAGATAAGCTATACCTGGGCAAGTACCGAAACAAAGAAATCCTCCTTCCCATTCTCAGACTTGGAAACAACAATCGTGTAGCGCAAGCCCTACATGCAATGAAAAAACGGTATGACTTTGAAACAAAAGATGTGCCTAAGGAACAACTTTTGGTGAACATCAAAGAAAAGTCGAAGGAGAAAAACAAAAAATTACTGGAGCGAATTAAAAATTACGAAACCAGAATTGAACAGTCACAAAACCTGTCATTTGTCAGCAGTCTGTTATCAAAAGGAAACAACCATTTGTTGGAAAAAGAAAAAAAGGCCATTGAGGAAAAACTAATGCAGATTCCTGAAACCAACAATGATGACCTGGACGACTTATATGAAGTGATTAAGGATAACCAGCAGCTGTTGCAGTTTTTCTACTTCGAATCGTTAAAGTATGTAAAAAGATTGCAAAGCAAGGATTATACCCCATTGGTAGAAATACTGCATATAGAGGAAAGCGACAGGCAGGTCAAAGAATTTAATAAATGGGTGGCCGTTGACGAAAACCTGGAGAAGCTCACAAAAATATTTCCCATTATTATAACGACCAATATATCCAGCCGTAAGTTGGGACAAAAATATAAATTTGATGTACTGGTAATGGATGAAGCCGGGCAATGCGATATAGCCACCAGCCTGATACCTATTTCAAAGTGCAAAAACATGGTTTTGATTGGCGACACCAATCAGCTAAAGCCGATTGTTGTTTTTGAAGCAAGCAGAAACCAACAGTTGATGAGCCAGTTTGGTATAGATAGTACTTATGACTACTACAGTAATTCTATCTTGTCCATTTATAAAAGGATTGATAATATCTCCAGAGATATTTTACTGAGTTACCATTATCGCTGTGGCAGTAAAATTATCAATTATTCAAACATGCGGTTTTATGAGAACAGATTAAACCTTTCAAAGATCAAAAGAAATGGGGAGGTGAAGCTGATCGATGTGAATAATGTTAACCAAAAGGACAAAAATGCCAGCATTGAAGAAGCCCAGGAAATAGTAAAATATATCGCAGAAAATAAATTGACGGATACTTTTATCATCACCCCATTCCGTAACCAGCAGGAGGTTTTGAATCATTACCTGAGAAAAGCAAGCGCAAATGGAGAAATCGATTCATCCGTAAGTTGTGGTACCATTCACAAAATCCAGGGCCAAGAGAACAAAACCATCATCCTATCCACTTCCATCTCTAGAAATACGACTTCCAGAACATACGATTGGATAAAAAACAACAGCCAGTTAATCAATGTTGGGGTTACAAGGGCACAGGAAAATTTGATTGTGGTGGCCGATAAAACAGCAGTAGGCATTTTATCCAGGAAAGATGACGATCTGTACGCCCTGATTGATTATGTACAAAAAAACGGTACCACGCAAATCCAACAGAGCGCAGCAAACAGGTTTACCATCGGGTTTTCGAATGATTCAAAATTTGAAGACGAATTTTATAAAACGATGAGCCATTATTGCACCATACAGGGCACCCGTTTTGAAAGGAATGTCAAAGTAACGGATGTCTTTCCGGGAGAAATAAACAATCCTGATGTAAACAAAAAAGAATTTGATGGGGTAATTTATCAGGGTAAGACGCCAAAGGTGGTCTTTGAAATAAATGGTGCTGAACATTATAAAAATAAAAAACGGATCAACTCAGATAGGATCAAATTTCAATTACTAAGTGCAAAAAATATCGCTAGAATGGCCATACCCAATCAGTATGTGAAGCATTATGAATTTATAAGGGAATTAATGAATAAAATCAAAGGAGGTGTCTATCAAAAAACGTTGTTTGACGGCTAGGATTCCGTCCTCTGATAACGACCGAACCATTGAAACAATAAACTCAGCGCACAGTCATAAACCTGTTTATTAACAGCGCCGGCTATTTGGAAAGACAGGTGCGTTTGTAGTTCAGGCGGGTTGACAGGAAGGGCAAACAATAGGGTGGGGCTGTCCCCATAAATTGCACCTGAATGCGTGGCACCAGTCAGCAAAACCGGATACCCACAGGCCTACACCATTCAGAAGGATCCTCCTGATGGTCAATCCCGTTCTGCCGGAGGACAACTTGAAAAATAGAAATCGGATTAACTTCAAATCTCCGTAAAGCCTGAAAAAAGATTTCAGTAATTGGAGCTGTCAACTTTTTAAACTATATTCAATTTGCATAATCAGGCTGAAAAGTATAACAGAATGAAGCGCAAGATTCCCCAGATAATTTTGTAGTTTAGACAAACCCTGTAATATAATGGAAAATATCGAAAAAAATGAAACTGAAAACGCCTTACCCCTTGGTAATGAGATCAGGAATTATCTGTTGGAAACGAGCAAATGGGGGAAATTTCTGGCCATTGTAGGTTATATAGGCATAGGCTTATTTGTTCTTTTAGCTTTGGTGATGCTGGTAGGGGTTTCTTATTTTAATCCCGGAATAAACAATGGCCTTGATATGAGAGGAGTAGGACTGATTTATATAGCGATCGCAGTGGTTTATTATTTTCCGATTAATTATCTGCACAGGTTTTCAAAAGAAATGAAACTGGGGGTCATCGGAAATGATCAACAAAGCGTTGCTTCAGGTTTTGAAAACCTGAAATCACTCTTTAAGTTTATGGGAATATTTACCATAATTACCCTATCCATCTATGCCCTCCTTTTGTTCGTTTTATTGCCTGTATCCATGCTATTCATGAAATAATTTAATCTTTTTGAGCAAAACCATCATTTCTGCCCTTATTGAGCAATAAGATTGTCCGGAAATCAATGAAGAATGAATAAGCAAAATCCCGATTACAGTACCTTTTTTTACTTCAACCCACTACCTTCATGGGTTTATGAATTGGAGACCTTTCAAATCAAAGATGTAAACCAGGCGGCCATACACCACTACGGGTATACCGAAAAGGAATTTTTAAAGCTTACGTTAAAAGATCTCCGTCCCAGCCAGGACATCCCTAAGCTTGTATCTGCTCATGTGGATATAGAAAAGCATGAAGGCAATATATATTTCGGAGTTTACACCCATCAAAAAAAGAGTGGTGAATTTATCCGAATGAAAATCAATGGTCATAAGGTGGATTACCTGGGCAGAGCCTGCATGATGGTGGTCTGCCAGGACGTAACCCTGGAGGAAAAGCAGCTAAGTCAGCTTAAAGCCTCAGAAGAGCGACTGAAAGCGGCCACCAGCATTGCCAAACTGGGATACTGGCGATTAGAGCTGGATGCCAATACGCTTTCCTGGACGGATGAGGTTTACAGGATTTGGAATCGGAATAGGCCTGATTTTGACCTGAGCTATGCGCATTTTTTCGAAACCATCCATCCGGATGATCAGGAAAGCTTCGAGAAAGCGCAGCACAGCGCTTTTGCAGGAGAAAAAGAGCTTAACTTTGTACATCGCATTATTATGCCTGATCAGCGCGTCAAATGGGTGCATGAGCTCGGTAGATTGGTTAGGGATAAGCAGGGAAAACCCATCGCTTTTGAGGGCACGGTACAAGACATTACCGAGCAAAAAGAGGTCGAGCTGCGTTTGATCCGTACCAGTGAACAGCTCAGCGAAAGCGAGAAACGTTTCAGAATTACCCAGGAAATTTCTCCGGATGGGTTTACCATATTCCATCCTTTGCGAGACAATAAAGGTGAGGTAATAGATTTTATATGGGTTTTTGAAAATCAGGCAATCGCAGGTATCAACGGTACAGACCCGAATGCGGTAGTGGGCAAACGGCTTCTAGACCTATTTCCTTCCCACCAGGAAACAGCACTTTTTAGTTCCTATATCCATGTAGCCAATACCGGTGAATCCAGGATATTAGAAGAGGTATATGTGGGGGAAATCATATCAGTACCTACCTGGCTCCGCCTCGTAATTGTAGCTATGGGAGAGGATATTGCCATACTTACCCAAAACATCACAGAGCGTAAAATGGCCGAAGTAGCGGTGCGGGAAAGTGAGGCCAAGTTCAGGACCATTTTTGAGATTGCCTCTCTGGGAATTGCCCAGGTAAATCCAGCCAATGGCCAGATAATTTTGGTCAATTCCTATTATGAATCCATTACAGGTTACCAAACGAAGGAACTCCTTCAGATGAATTTTTTAGAACTCACCCACCCCGAAGACAGGGAGAAAGATTGGAAAGCATTCAGCAGGGCTGCCCGGGGTGAAGAAGAATACAGGAATGAAAAACGCTATGTAAAAAAAGACGGAAGGATAATTTGGGTACGCATTCACCTTGCCTTTATCAGGAACGAGCAGGGAAAGGCTATCAGTACTGTTGCCATTTGCGAAGATATTACCCTACGAAAGGAAGAAGAACAGCGACTGAAAATGCTGGAAAACGATTTAAGCCATTTGTACCAGGCCATTCCGGATGTACTCTGCCTGTCTGATCTACAGGGGAGATTTTTAAGAATAAACAAAGCAGGTTGCAGGTTATTGGGTTATTTGGAGGAAGAGATTCTTAACCAGTCTTTTGATGCGTTTGTACACCCGGAAGACAAGGATTTTTCTACCCTGGAGATGCTGAAACTGGGCAAAGGAGAACAGACCCTGAATTTTGAAAATCGCTGCCTTACCAAAGCTGGAAACATCATCTGGTTAAGCTGGACCTGTAATTCAGCTTTAGAAGAAGGTTTGATCTATGCTACTGCCAAGGATATTACAGAACAAAAAAAACTCAGGGAGTTGAACCAACAGGCATCTAAGCTGGCTAGAATTGGAAGTTGGGAAATTGACCTGATCCGAGACAGGTTGTTTTGGTCGGACACAGTCTACGAAATACACGAAGCGGAGCCGGAAAAGTTTGACCCGAACATGAAAACCGCCATCAACTTTTATCGGGAAGATTATCGGTCATCGGTAAGTGAAAAAGTAGAAAATTGCATGACAGCGGGAATTCCCTTTGATTTTGAAGCTGTTTTGGTGACCCCCAAACAGAAAGAAAGGTGGGTCCGGGTCATAGGAAATCCCGAAATGATCGAGGGAAAGTGTCAGCGCATTTATGGTAGTTTCCAGGATATCCATGACCGCAAGGAAGCCGAAGTACGTCTCCAATCCCTGGCAGATAATTTACCAGGAGTAGTATTTCAGTACCATTTGTACCCTGATGGCAAGGATGCCTTAAAATACGTTACCAAAGGAGCTTTACAGGTTTGGGGTTTCGCAGCTGATGCTGTGATTGAAAACAACGAGCTGGTATGGAATCAAATCAAGGCAGGAGGAGAATTTGAAGCGGTGAGGGAAAGCATTATGGCCTCTATCCAGACAAAAAGTAAATGGACTGCAAGGTGGAAATATGTTTTGCCCAACTCTGAGGTCAGAACACACCTGGGTACCGGCACACCCCATTTTCTGGCTGATGGCTCGGTGATTTACAATTCGGTAATCCTGGATATCACCCAGGAAGCCAAAAACGAAGAACTTCTGGAACAGGCCACCCATATGGCACAGATAGGCAGCTGGGAACTGGATTTGGTCAATGAGAGTAGCGATGCCATGTATTGGTCACCCATGACCATGAAAATCCTTGAAGTAGACGAGCAATACAATCCTTCCCTTACCGGAGGCTATGAATTTTATACCGAAAAAAGCAAACAGCGCATACAAAAAGCCGTGGATCAACTGATTCAGGGAGGAGAAGCCTTCGACGAGGAACTGCTCATCATTACAGCTAGAGGAAAAGAAAAATGGGTGCGATGCATCGGAAAGAGCGAATGTGTTCAAGGTAAATGTGTCAAAATTTACGGCAGTTATCAGGACATTCATGTCTCCAAGTCACTGGAAATCCGGATACAGGAGATTTTGGGAAGTATTTCGGATGCCTTTTATGCTGTAAATGGAGAATGGAACTTCACCTACTTCAACCGCGAAGCCGAAAACCTTCTGAAAAAACGAAATTCGGATGTGGTTGGGAAAAATATATGGCAGGTATTTCCTGCAGCTGTGAACACTTCCCTGGATGAGATCTATCGCCGGGTAAAAGCAACGCAAAAACCTGAATCCTTTGAATACCTTTTCCCGGGAGACGGAAAATGGTATGAGGTGAACGCCTACCCTTCCGGGGATGGCCTATCCGCCTATTTCAAAAATATAAATGAGCGAAAACAGTCGGAAGTACTACTTGAAAAAGCCTACCAGGAAAAAACCAACATACTCGAAAGCATTGGAGATGCTTTTTTTAGTGTCAATAAAGATTGGTCGGTAACCTATTGGAACAAAGAAGCAGAAAAATTTCTTGGTCGCAAGAGAGAGGAGATGATAGGTAAAAATTTATGGGAGGAATATGCCGATGCCATAGACTCAGATTTTTACCGGCAATATCACAAAGCCATGGAAACTGGGGAAACAGTCAATTTTGAAGAATCTTACCCCACATTAAAGAAATGGTTTGAAGTATCTGCTTATCCCTCCAAAGAGGGTTTATCCGTATATTTCAAAGATATAACGCTTCGAAAGGAAGCGGATATCCGCCTTCAGCGAGCTAAGGAGCGTTTTGAAAAGGTAGCCGAGGCAACCAACGATGCCATATGGGATTGGAATATCTCCGATAATGCGCTGTATTGGGGAGGTGGCTATGAAAAATTATTTGGCTATCAAATACACAAAACCACCCCCAGCGTGGAGTCCTGGACCAAGCAAATCCATCCGGATGACCGGGACCGCATTAATAACAGTATAGAAGTAATACTCCATAATCCAAATCAATCCAACTGGAAGGCCGAATATCGCTATCAAAAAAGTAATGGCACTTTTGCAGAAATCATCGACAGAGGTAAGGTAATCAGAGATGAGAAGGGAAAAGCTATCCGGATGGTAGGAGCCATGACAGATATCAGCGAAAGGAAACATTTTGAACAGCAACTGCTCGAGTTAAATAAATCCTTGAAACAATACGCCCTCGAGCTCGAACTTACCAATGAACAATTGGAGCAATTTGCCTTTATTGCCTCCCATGATTTACAGGAGCCATTAAGGATGATATCCAGTTTTATGGACCAGCTGAAACGAAAATATGGGGATCGCCTGGATGAAAAAGGGCACCAATACATTCACTATGCCACAGATGGGGCCAAACGGATGAGGCAGATTATCCTGGATCTTCTGGAATACTCCAGAGCTGGTAAATTAACAGAATCCAAAGAAGAAATAGACCTGAATGAAGTATTGGCCGATTACCAGCTTTTAAGGAGGACAGTTATCACTGAAAAATCCGTTCAATTAACCATCGCTAAACTTCCGGTGATTCATTCTTATAAAGCCCCCCTTACCCAGACCCTGCATTGCCTGCTGGACAATGCCATCAAATATTCCAAAGCGGACCCTCCTCCCCATATTGAGCTTTCCGCAGAAGAATCGGATGGCTTCTGGAAGGTTCGGATCGAGGACAATGGCATCGGCATTGACCCGATATTCTTTGATAAAATTTTTATTATCTTCCAGCGATTGCATAACAGGGACCATTATCCGGGTACAGGCATTGGGCTATCCATCGCCAAAAAGCAAGTAGAATCCTGGGGAGGAGAAATTTGGCTGGAATCTATGCCTGGCAAGGGTTCCGTTTTCTATTTTACCATCCCAAAAAACAAACCCTGATCAATCAGTACCAGGGCTCCTTACTCAAAAAGGAAAGAAGGGAAAAGGCATTCTTAGAGAAGTCATATAATTATGTAACTTTAACAAAAATCCCCAGCTCCAAAATAAATCAATTACCAGAAAATTTTCAGGATAAAAATGCAAGTAGATTTTCCCATTGTTGCGATCGGAGCTTCAGCAGGAGGTTTAGAGCCCCTTGAGGTGTTTTTTGAACAGGCTAAACCAGATTCCGGCTTTGCCTATGTATTGATTCAGCACCTGGCACCCAATCACAAGAGCTTAATGGACGAACTACTTTCCCGGCATACGGAACTGCCCATTAAAATCATAGCCCACCTTATGCCTGTGGAAAAGGGGACCATCTACCTCAATCCCCCTAAAAAGTTTATCAGCCTGTTGGATGGGAAATTCTACCTGAGTGAAAAAGAGGACCGCAGGTTGAGTTTTCCCATCAGTAGTTTTTTTAGCTCTTTGGCCGATCATCAGCAGGAACAGTCCTGTGCCATTGTGCTATCAGGTACAGGCAGTGACGGGTCAGAGGGAGTCAAGCATGTCAAGGAAAAGGGGGGATTGGTTTTGGCCCAGGATCCCGGAACTTCCAAATTTGACGGCATGCCCAAAAATGCCATTAACACAGGAGCGGTGGATAAAGTCTGCCGGGTGGAGCACATGCAGCAGGAATTAGAGAAATATTTTCTCCACAAGGAAGCTTTGACCGGAAAGCAACTGGAATCGGACAATACCAGGACTACTATTTCAGCCATATTGACCAGTATCATGAATCAAATCCATGTGGATTTTACAGGATACAAATATACTACAGTGACCAGAAGAATTGGTCGGAGAATGAGTCTGTTGGGATATTCAGCCATGGTAGATTACCTTTCCTATCTGGAAAGTAACCCTGCAGAGGCGCATTTATTATCCAGGGAGCTATTGATCGGGGTAACCCGGTTTTTTAGAGATGAGGAGGCTTTTGAAGCATTAAAAAACAAGGTTATTCCCCAGCTGGTGGAAGCCAATCAGGATTCCAAAACCATTCGGGTTTGGGTTACAGCCTGCTCCACGGGGGAGGAAGCCTATTCGATTGCCATTCTGATCAAGGATTATTTACGCATACAGCGAATGCAATATGATGTCAGTATTTTTGCAACGGATTTGGACAAAGAGGCCATTAAACTCGCTGCCAACAGGGTTTTTCCAGAAAATATCAGTTCAGAAATCCCTCCGGAATACCTCAGTACCTATTTCATTCCCCACCGTTCAGGCTATACCATTGCCAAGGAAATCCGGGAAATGATCGTCTTTTCAGCACACAATCTCATTCAGGACCCTCCTTTCAATAAAATTGATCTGATCGCATGCAGGAATTTCCTGATTTACCTCAACGATACGGTTCAACAACAGCTGTTTTCCCTCTTCCAATATGCCCTGAAGAGTGAGGGTTTTTTGTTTTTGGGATCCAGTGAATCATTGGGCAAATCCACTGAGGATTTCATCGAATTTGATAAAAGGAACAAGATTTTTATCAACCGGGAGAATAAGAAATTTATCCAGCAAATCCGCTCTCCCAAAGCAAAGTTGGCCGCTGCCAATGAGTATATTCAACAGGCAAAAGAGCAGGGATCTGCTCCTCCGGCTCCGGGGAGAAATAAATTGGTGAGTGAGATCCAACATGCGCTCCTTCAGGCATATGTACCGGATTCCATTGTGACTGATGAATATTTTAACTTATTGCACACCACAGGAAATGCCAATCGTTGGTTGCGCCTGCCCTCAGGTGAAATCAGCTCCAACGTCATGAAGATGCTGCCCGAATCATTGGCAGTTCCTCTGGAAGTGGTGGCCAATAAAGTGATTCAATCCGGCAAGCCCATCACCCTGAACAATGTAGCCGTAAACAATGAGCTTTCAGCATACTTTAAGGATCAGAAATCATTAACCGTCACGGTTCATAAAACGGAACTTATAGAAAACTCGGTTCACCTTTTCATCACATTTGAACCGGAAAATACCAGGAAAGAACAAAGCGATACCGTGAAAATAGACATGGGTACCGCTTCCATGGAGAAAATCAATATCCTGGAGCGGGAACTCCGGATCAATAAGGAAACGCTGCAAACCACGATTGAGGAGCTGGAATCCAGCAATGAGGAACTGCAAGCTGCAAATGAAGAGCTTCAAAGCTCCAATGAAGAACTGGAATCCGTCAATGAAGAACTCTATACCGTTAATGCAGAATATCAGCAAAAAAACCTGGAACTTTCAGAGGCCAATAATGACCTCAACAACCTGATTCAAAGCACCGAGATTGCCCTGCTTTTCCTGGATGCTCAGTTAAATATTCGCAAATTCACCCCCGAGATCAAAAAAATCTTGAACCTGATTCCCCACGATGTTGGGCGGAACATCAGTCACTTTAGGGGTAAAATCCAGTTGGAAGACTTTTTAGATCGCATTGAAGAGGTATATACCAGTTTGGTCCCTTTTCAGGTTCAGGTGAAAGACATCAAGGAAAAAGAATATTTGTTGAAAATCTCACCGTTTAAAACACCAAAAAACAATATCCAGGGTGTAGTACTGGTATTTGTGGATATTTCCCAAAGCAGCACCATGCAAAAGGCCCTGGAAATCTCCGACCAAAGCCTGGCAGCATTAAAACAAAAACATGACAACCAAAATGAAATTTTCGAACTCGTCACCCATAACCTGAGAGACCTGGTTACTATTATTTCTTCTGTAGGGAAAGTGGAATATTGTTCACCATCAGGCTTTGATATTACCGGGTATAGCTTGGAGAAAATGTATGAGCTGAACTTTCTGCAACAGGTGATAGCACCCATCCATCAGGAACGCTGGCAAAAAGCCATTGCTGACCTGAGCAAGCAGCAGGATCCCGGCTTGATTCATTTCAAACTCAAAACGGCAAAGGGGAATTTCAGGTGGATGGAATCCAACCTGAAGCAACTGTATCATTCAAATTCTGAAGAACCCAGAATTCTGGTGACCACCCGGGATATCCATCAAAGGATGCTGGATGACATAGAAAAATACAAGCTGGCACTCATTGCCGAACAAACCAGCAATGCCGTACTGATCACCGATCCAGCTGGCAGGATTACATTTGCCAACCGGGCTTTTGAGAAAATGACAGGCTACGAAGCCTCAGAAACCATGGGGATGATCCCTGGCCGATTACTTCAGGGCGAAGAAAGCGACCCCGGCATTGTTAACATCATGTCGAATGCCATCAGAAAAACTCAGCCTTTCGATGTGGAGTTGATCAATTACTCCAAATTCGGAAATAAATATTTTGTCAGGATCCAGGCGGAGCCCATGTATGATTACGAAAAACAATTCATCGGTTTCTTTTCCATTCAGACAGATGTCACCCATCAAAAGGATCAATTTGAGGAAATCCATAAGCTCAATTTAAAAATTAAGGAACAAAACTTTAAGTTGGAAGAGGTCAATACCGCCCTGGAGGAATTTGCCTATGTGGCCTCTCACGACCTGAAGACTCCTGTGCGCAACATCCGGGGTCTTTTGGATGTCATCAGGAAAAAAGGAGAAAAATTAGACCTGAAAAAAAGAGACCATTACTTTGATATCATTGTCAAATCTGCCACAGAACTGAACCGGATGATTGACAACCTGTTGGAATATTCCAGAACCGGAAGATCTCAGGAAGAAATAGAAGTGATGAATCTTCCCCAACTGATGAAGGGAATTACCCGGCAGTTTGACAGAGATTTGGAGGAATTGGGTGGTAAAATACTTGTGGATTTACAGGTGGGAGAGATTCAAGTGTACCCCATTCTTTTTAAGCGATTGGTCACCAACCTGATCAGTAATGCCATCAAATACCGGGCTGACTCTCCTCCGGAAATAAAAATCTCCTGCCGGGAAAACCTGCCAGAGAAAGTCACTTTCGAGATCCGTGACAATGGCATGGGAATCCCGGAGGATCAATATGAAAATATTTTCAAAATTTTCACCTCCCTAATCCCCAATAATGACAGCAATGGAATTGGACTTTCTATTAGCCGTAAAATCGTAGAACTCCATGGAGGCAACATGTGGGTGGCTTCCAAAGTCGGTGAAGGAACGTCCTTCTTCTTTGAAATAAAATCCTGAGTAGATGGCTTGATGGAACAGAAAAGGTGCTTGAAGGGGAAAAATCAATGCCTGCTTTATCCATCGGGTTAGTGCCAATGGCAAATAAATGAAAGCTGAGCGATTAAATAGAGGAGCAGGCTGGCATTCCCAATCCACTGAACAACAAAACCTTGCGATTCCATGCTTTTCTGGCTATTTTGGCATTGATATTTGCAAATGAATCACCCATGAATAAATCAGGTATTATTATCGGATTGTCCTGTATGCTGCTGGCAGGGCTCATTTTCTTTGCCTTGTCCAGGGAAAAGCAGGTGGACTTCAGCACCCAGGTCAAACCTATTCTGAACCGGCACTGCATTTCCTGTCATGGAGGGGTGAAAAAAAATGCGGGATTCAGCCTGCTTTTTGAAGAAG
This sequence comes from Cyclobacterium sp. SYSU L10401, assembly GCF_010993705.1. Classification (GTDB taxonomy): domain Bacteria; phylum Bacteroidota; class Bacteroidia; order Cytophagales; family Cyclobacteriaceae; genus Cyclobacterium. The sequence continues at coordinate 26,719 of NZ_WOFO01000009.1, forward strand.
AAGCCCTGGCTCCCACCGAATCCGGCCATCCTGCCATTATTCCCGGAGATGCGGGCAGCAGTGAATTTATCAGCCGGCTAAAACATAAGGATCCGGAACTGCGAATGCCCTATGACAAACCTCCCCTAAGCCAGGAGGAAATCAAATTACTTACAGACTGGGTAGATCAGGGAGCAGCCTGGGGCAAACACTGGGCTTATGAACCACCTCAAACTCCCGAGGTTCCAGAAAGCATCCTAAAAGCTGGATTTTCTTCCGAGTCAGCGGATAAATTTGTCCGGAATGAAATTGACCATTTTATAGCGGCTACTTTGAAGCAAAAGGAACTTTTGCCGGCAAGGGAAGCTGACCAAATGACACTTCTCAGAAGACTAAGCCTTGATTTGACTGGCCTACCTCCAAGTGAAGAACTGGTCGGAAGGTGGGAATCAGGCAGCATCAGCTACCAGGTATTGGTGGATGAACTTCTGAATGATCCAGGCTTTGGTGAAAAATGGGCTTCCTGGTGGCTGGACCTTGCCCGCTATGCGGATACCAAAGGATATGAACGGGATGTGGGCAGGGAAATCTGGGCTTACCGGGACTGGGTGATCAAGGCACTGAACCAGGACATGCCCTTTGACCAGTTTACCATCGAACAGCTGGCCGGCGACCTGCTACCCGAGCCCGATTTAGATCAGCTTACCGCCACAGCCTTCCACCGCAACACCATGAACAATGATGAAGGGGGTACAGAAGATGAGGAGTTCCGGGTAGCGGCAGTCATCGACCGCACCAATACCACCTTTGAAGTCTGGCAAAGCACCACCCTGGCCTGTGTGCAATGTCATAGCCACCCCTATGATCCCTTTAAATTTGAAGATTATTACAAGGCCATGGCATTTTTTAACAACAGCCGGGATGAAGACACCCATGGAGAGGAACCCAGGTTAAAGTTTTATCAGGGGGAAGATAGCCTGAAGCTGGCCAATATCAAATCCTGGATGGGACAACATGGAGCTAAAGACTTGCAGGAAAAAGTGGAAGATTTCCTGTTGTATCAGGAGCCAAAATACCATGCCCACCTGGCGGAAGATTTCCAGAATGGAGAATTGATCGATACCAAATGGCTGGGTTTGTGGGATGATGGATCCTGCTACCTCCGGGACATCTATACTGAGGGCTCACCCTATATTTACCTCAACTATTGGACAGGAAATGAAGGCAGCCTTTTGACCATCAGAAATGGGGGGCCGGAAGGAGAGATCCTGTCCCGCTTTACCTTGGAAAAAACCAATGGCAGGGTGATCCGGCGGTATCCTTTCAAAAAAATAAACGAAAAGGTGGATCTCTACCTGCACATGGAAAACAAAAACCTGGAAAAGCAGCAGACCAGCTCCGCCATCAACTGGTTTGCCTTTTTCCCTGCCCTGCCCGGAGGAAAGCAGGCAGGACATCAGGAAGCAGAGGAAAGCTTCATGACCTTGCTCAATACGAATACCCCTACCCTGCCGATCATGGTCGAAAATCCCGATTACATGAAAAGGCAAACCAGAATTTTTGAAAGGGGCAACTGGCTCATGAAGGGTGATGAAGTGACACCGGATGTACCGGAAATCCTCAATGCCTGGAATCCGGAATGGCCCAGGAACCGACTGGGACTTGCCTATTGGCTTACCAGTAAAGACAACCCATTGACCGCAAGGACCATGGTCAACAGGATCTGGGCCCAGCTATTTGGCAGGGGACTGGTAGCCAGTCTGGAAGACATGGGAACGCAATCTGACCCCCCCAGCCACAGGAAATTGCTGGACTGGCTGGCCATGAGATTCATGCAGGAACATGACTGGCAAATAAAACCCCTTATCCGGGATATGGTACTTTCCGGTACCTACCGCCAATCCTCCATTTCCTCCGCCGAATTGCATGAAAAAGATCCAGACAATAAATGGTATGCCAGAGGCCCGAGATTCAGGCTAAGCGCAGAGCAAATCCGGGATCAGGCCCTTGCGGTATCCGGTCTGCTGAGTGAAAAAATGTACGGCAAAAGTGTGATGCCTCCACAACCGGATAATGTATGGCAAACCGTTTACAACGGGGAATCCTGGAAAACCAGCGAAGGAGAGGACCGCTACCGGAGATCGGTATACACCTACTTGAAAAGAACCAGTCCCTATCCATCCTTTATTACCTTCGATGCCGTCAGCAGGGAAGTCTGCACCATCGACCGTACCCTGACCAATACCCCATTGCAGGCTTTGGTAACCATGAACGATCCGGTATATCAGGAAGCTGCTTTTCACCTGGCCCTTCAAATGAAAAAAATACCGGAAGATAAACCCATTGCCTGGGCATATAAAAAGCTGCTGCTCCAACCCATCAGCCCAACCAAACAACAACAACTGGAGCAGCTGTACCAATATGCCCTGGATGACTTTATCCGCGAGCCTGAAGCCATGGCCGATTGGTTGCAATTTGCGGATGAGGAAAACCAAACACCTGAGCTCGCTGCCCTAGCGGTAGTGGCCAATGCGCTGATGAATCTGGACGAATATTTAAACAAATCCTGATATGGATGAGCTGAAAAAACTAATGGCCGAACGGCTGAGAAGTGAATTACAAGCCAATACCCGGCGGCATTTCATCAAAAGCTGCGTGAGCGGAATGGGAGGCCTGGCCCTGGGTTCCCTCTTTTTGGGTTGCGATGGACCAAAGAAAACGAGTGGTGGCATACAACTTTCTGAAAGGGATTTGAATCCCCTGGCTCCCATGGCTCCTCCCCTTTCGCCAAAAATACAGTCCGTCATCTACCTGCACATGGCCGGAGCACCCTCCCAGCTGGAAATGTTTGATTATAAGCCGGAGCTCCTGAAACTCCACAATCAGGAATGTCCGGAATCTTTACTGGAAGGCCGGAAATTTGCCTTCATCAGGGGTAGACCCAAACTGCTGGGGCCCCAGGCAAAATTTGAACAATCCGGAGATTCGGGCAATTGGGTATCCGATTACATGCCTCATTTCAAACAAGTAGTGGATGAGGTCGCCTTTCTGAAAGCCGTCCATACGGACCAGTTTAATCATGGTCCTGCCCAGCTCTTTATGCAAACCGGAAGTCCAAGGTTAGGCAGGCCCAGTATTGGCTCCTGGGTAACGTACGGGTTGGGGTCTGAAAACCAAAACCTGCCTGGTTTTGTGGTGCTGACTTCCGGTGGCAAAACTCCTGATGCCGGAAAAAGTGTATGGGGAAGCGGTTTCCTGCCCTCCGTATACCAGGGCGTACAATGCCGCTCCAAAGGAGATCCGGTATTGTACATTGAAGATCCAAAAGGCATGTCCAGAAATGTGAAAAGGAAAATGCTGGACGCCATCAATCATATCAACGAAGAAGAATTTCAGACCTATGCAGATCCGGAAATACTGGCCAGAATCAATCAGTATGAAATGGCCTACCGCATGCAGATAGAAGTCCCACAGGTAATGGATATCAATGAGGAGCCGGATTACATCCAGCAAATGTACGGCACCGAACCAGGGGAAGAATCCTTTGCAAACAACTGCTTACTGGCCCGGAAAATGGTAGAAAAGGGGGTACGTTTTGTCCAACTTTACGACTGGGGTTGGGATGCGCACGGAACCGGTGAGAGCACTGCCATTGACCTGGGCATGAAAGACAAATGCCGGGAAATTGACCGTCCCATTACAGCCCTGCTAACCGATCTCAAACAAAGAGGCCTGCTGGATCAAACCCTGGTGGTCTGGGGTGGGGAATTTGGCAGAACCCCCATGCAGGAAAACAGGGAAGGAAAAACCCAACGTTTCCTGGGCAGGGACCATCATGTGGACGCCTTTACCATGTGGATGGCCGGAGGTGGCATCAAAAAAGGTGCCTCCCATGGTCAAACGGATGATATCGGCTTTTCAGGGGTGGAAGACAAAGTGTCTGTCCATGATGTACACGCCACCATCCTGCATCTCCTGGGATTTGACCACGAAAAGTTTACCTTTGATTTTCAGGGACGCCCCTTTCGACTCACAGATGTAGAAGGGGAAATTATCCGGGAAATTCTGGCTTAATAAAAAATCTCCCATAAACAAACCTATTTCACAACGCTACCAGCTACCCCATGAAGAGAAGAAAATTTATCCAAAACAGCAGTTTGCTTTCTATGGCCCTGGCTACAGGCCCAGCCTGGTCCATCAGTCCTGAAATGCCCGGAAAGAGAAAATTCAGACTAAGCCTGAATCCCTATGCCATTGGGGTAGACATCAATCAGGAAGAAATGATCGATAAAGCCCTGGAGTTTAATTTCGAAGCCATATTGCCGGTACCCGGACAACTGATGGAGATGTCTTCCGGAAAATTAAATGAATTTCTGGAAAAAAAGGAAGCGCATGAACTGACCTGGGATGCTGCCGGCCTGCCCGTTGATTTCAGGAAAGACAAAGCCACTTTTGAGCAGGGGCTGAAAGCACTGCCCAAAGCTGCCGCTACCCTTAGCAACTGTGGGGTGAGCAGGGTCAGTACCTGGATCATGCCTACGCACGATGAATTATCGTACCTGGAAAATTTCAGGCAACATAGCGAAAGGCTGGGTAAGGTGGCAGCAATACTTGAAGCAGAAGGTTTAAAACTCGGGTTTGAATATGTGGGCACCAAAAACCTAAAAATTCGTTCCCGATACCCGTTTGTAGGTACCATGAAAGAGATGCTGGAACTCATTGCCGATATAGGCCGACCCAATGTGGGGATTCAACTCGACAGTTTCCATTGGTATACCTCCAACGAAACCACGGCCGATCTGGAAAAATTGACGAATGACCAGATCATTACCTGCGATCTCAATGATGCTACTGCCGGAAGGAGCCTGGCCGAACAAATCGACGGAGAAAGGCAACTTCCAGGGGACAGTGGACTCATCGACCTGAAGGGATTTATGCAGGCCCTTGTAAATATTGGCTATGATGGTCCTGTCCGGGCAGAACCATTTAATGCAAAATTAAACGCCATGGAAAATGACCAGGCCTTGGCCGCCACCTCAAAAGCCATGTGGCGGACCATCAACCTCGTTTAAAACAAGGAAAACTTCAACTTATTGGTCAAAATTTCCAGGGCCTTGATGGCCTTTACGGAATTCCCTTTTTCATTCAGTTCAGGAGACCATACCGCGATGCTGAACTTACCGGGCATGAGGGCTACCACTCCCCCACCTACACCACTCTTGCCAGGTAAACCTACCCTAAAGGCGAATTCCCCGGATTCATCATAAAACCCACAGGTGAGCATCAGGGCATTGATCCGCCTCGTATGGCTCTCGCTCAGCACCTCCCTGTTGGCAAAAATGGAATAACCATCATTGGCCAGGAAAGAAATGGACTTGGCCAACTCCTCGCAGCACATTTCTATGGAACAATGGGAAACATAGGTTTTCACTACCTCCTGAATATCATTGTCAAAATTTTTGTATGCTTTTAGGAAATAAGCCATAGCTGTGTTCCTTTCGGCATGCCTGAGCTCTGATTGCATCACCTCCTCATTGATCCGTACACAATGCTGCCCTGCCAATTCATCAATATATTCGCGGATACATCGTATAGGGTCTTCAAACTTGCTGGTCAGTGCATCGGTGATGACCAAAGCACCGGCATTCAAAAAAGGATTTCGGGGTATGCCCTGTTCGTATTCCAGCTGAGCGATCGAATTGAAAGGATTACCGCTGGGTTCCACATTTACCCTGGACCAGAGTTTACTGCGAAAAACATGAAACACCATGGTAAGGGTAAATACCTTGGAGACACTTTGAATGGAAAAAGGCTCCTGATAATCTCCCACTCCATATACATTTCCCTTCAGGTCCACCAAAGCCATTCCGAAACGATTGCCCGGTACTTTCGCCAATTCAGGAATATAATCCGCCACCTTGCCGGAAAGGCCCAGTGCGTTTACCTCATCGTATACTTCTGAAATCAATTCCTGATAATCCATAGCTTACTGATTAAAATTTAATGCCTGCCTTACTCAAAACCAAAAATAGCTGATTAATTGTCCTGCTCCTTGGCATTCCTGCATCATTTTAAAAAAAACACAAGCAAAAAAAAGCAGTCAACCGGAATTTCGGCCAACTGCTTTCTATTTTAACCCACCAAGCCAAATTACTCCACTGCTATGGGATCTACATTTTTAAAGTAAACCTGCTTGTCTGCATCCAGGTCTACCAAAACAGCACTGTCGCTTTTGATATACCCACTCAGGATCTGCTTGGACAATTCATTCAATACCAGGCGTTGCATGGTTCTTTTCAAGGGTCTGGCCCCAAACTGAGGGTCAAAGCCTATCTCACCCAAATGATCCAATACCTCCCGGGTAGCATCAATTTCGATATTCGATTCTGCCAAACGCTGCTGGATCTCTTTCCACTGAATATCCACAATTTTTCGCAGGATATCCTTGTTTAAAGGCTCAAACATGATGGTCTCGTCAATACGGTTCAGAAATTCCGGACGAACGGACTTTTTCAGGAGTGCAAAAACCTCTTCTTTGGTACTTTCCATTACCTGTTCCTTGTTCCATTCATCCATGGTATCAAACCTTTCCTGTATCAAGGTAGAGCCAATATTGGTCGTCATGATAATGATGGTATTTTTGAAATTGGCTATCCTACCCTTATTGTCTGTCAAACGGCCATCATCCAACACCTGCAGCAGGATGTTGAAAACGTCCGGATGTGCCTTTTCGATTTCATCCAGTAAAACCACGGAATAGGGCTTTCTGCGTACCGCTTCGGTCAATTGGCCGCCTTCATCATATCCCACATAACCGGGAGGCGCACCTACCAGGCGGCTGACAGCATGACGCTCCTGATATTCAGACATGTCTATCCTCACCATGGCATTTTCATCACTGAAGAGGTATTCTGCCAGGGCCTTGGCCAATTCCGTCTTTCCCACCCCTGTGGTTCCCAGAAATATAAATGAACCGATGGGTCGTTTGGGGTCTTGCAATCCGGCCCTGCTTCTTCGCACGGCATCAGATATGGCGGCTATAGCCTCTCGCTGACCTGCTACCCTTTTACCCAATTCATCCTCCAGATAAAGTAGTTTTTCCCGCTCACTCTGGATCATTTTGGCAAGCGGTATACCGGTCCATTTGCTGACCACCGCTGCTATATCCTCGTTGTCCACTTCTTCCTTCAGCAAGGGAGATCCTTCCTGCATTTCCTTCAACTGCTCCTGAAAAGACTGCAATTTTTTCTCACTTTCCACAATCTTCCCATAGCGTATCTCAGCGACTTTTCCGAAATCTCCAGACCTTTCGGCTTGTTCGGCTTCAAGCTTGAATTTATCTATGTTTTCCTTTTCACGCTGAATGCCCTGTATGACCGCTTTTTCACTCTCCCATTTGGCTTTGATTCCCTGTCTTTTTTCGGTAAGCTCAGCCAATTCCTTACTGAGAACAGTTTCCTTGTCTATATTCTTCTCCCGTCGGATCGCCTCACGTTCAATTTCTAACTGCATGATCCGCCTGTTAAGCTCATCCAGTTCTTGTGGTAATGAATCTATTTCCATTCTAAGCTTGGCGGCTGCTTCATCCATCAGGTCAATGGCTTTGTCCGGCAGGTACCGGTCTGAAATATACCTTTGGGACAACTCTACCGCAGCTATGACGGCATCATCCTTGACACGCACCCCATGGTGCAATTCATATTTGTCCTTGATACCGCGCAAAATAGATATGGCATCTGCTGCATCTGGTTCATCTACAATCACCTGCTGGAATCTCCGCTCCAGTGCTTTGTCTTTTTCTATATACTTCTGGTATTCCTTAAGTGTAGTAGCTCCAATGGCATGCAACTCTCCCCTTGCCAGGGCAGGTTTCAGCAGGTTGGCCGCATCCATGGCCCCTTCTCCCCCTCCGCCTGCACCGATCAGGGTATGGATCTCATCTATAAAGAGGATTATCTCTCCCTCTGAATCGGTTACTTCCTTGATAACTGCTTTCAGCCGTTCCTCAAATTCCCCCTTATACTTGGCACCCGCCACCAGGAGGCCCATGTCCAAGGAAATCAAAATTTTACTTTTGAGGTTTTCTGGTACATCTCCACTGACTATTCTTTGGGCCAGGCCCTCCACTATGGCTGTTTTACCCACCCCTGGCTCTCCCAGTAAAATGGGATTGTTTTTGGTCCTCCTGGCCAGGATTTGCAAAACCCGCCTGATCTCTTCATCCCTGCCGATTACAGGATCAATTTTACCCTTCTTGGCGAGTTCATTCAGGTTTTTGGAATACCTTTCCAAGGACCTGTATTTTGATTCTGCGTTCTGATCTGTCACTTTATTTCCTTTTCTTAGTTCCTTTATCGCTTCTATTAATTTCTTTTCATTAAGGCCCTGGTCTTTCAAAAGCTGTGCAGCCTTATCGGAACCGGCCAAAATTCCCAATACCAGGTGTTCCACTGCAACAAATTCATCACCAAAATTCTTCAGGTAATCCTTCGCCTTTTGCAATACCTGGTTGGTGGCATTGGAAAGATAGGGCTGCTGCCCGCTCACCTTGGGCAATTGTTGGATGATCTCATCCAATTTCTGGGTAAGCAATTGGCTATTGACACCCAATTTTTTAAACAAAAATTCGGTGACATTGCTATCTTCCTGAATAATGCCTTTGAGTAAATGGGCTGGTTCTATCAGCTGTTGCTGCCCTGCTGTACACAGCTCCAGGGCCTTCTGTATGGCCTCCTGAGATTTGATGGTAAATTGTTTGAAATCCATGATGTTATGGGTTAAGTGCTGTTTGGTGACAATCTCTTTGGTTCATTTTATCAAATATGCAACCAAACCCATTTTAGCTCCAAAAACCTGTAATTATGTCCGTTTTCGAACAGTTATAAAGGATTTTTCAGACTTTTTGGCAGGAAAATACAGGCTGATCGGCCCGATAGAAAATCAAAAGAGAATACCGGCATAATGGTCCGATTTATTTAACTTTAGGATCAAATTACCTTCTATGAAAAAATGGACCTTGGCTTTTTTGGTAGCTTCCCTGTTTTTTGCCTGTCAGGATAAACCAGAAAAAAAACCAAATTTTGTATTTATCCTGGTAGATGACCTGGGCTGGGCGGATATACAGGCCAACTATGCGGATACCTTTTACGAAACGCCCCACCTGGACGATATGGCGGCCATGGGGATGCGTTTCACACAAGCATATGCTGCCCATCCGGTATGCAGCCCTACTAGGGCCGCCCTGATGACGGGAAAGCACCCCAACCGGGTCAATATCACCGATTGGATTCCGGGCTTCAGCCGGGACAGAAACAATTGGCTATTGGAAACTCCCGCCATTAATCATGAACTGGCATTGGGAGAAACTACCCTGGCCGAAAAATTCAAGGAAGGAGGATACCAGACTTTCTTTATTGGAAAGTGGCATTTGGGAGAAGAAGACCAATACTGGCCGGAACATCAGGGTTTCGATATCAATATTGGTGGATGGAGTGTAGGGGCTCCCCAGCTGAAAAAAGGGGAGGCCAATGGCTATTATGCTCCCTATGGCAATCCCAGGCTCGAAGACGGTCCTGAAGGGGAATACCTGACCAACAGGTTGACTGCCGAGAGTATTCAGTTGATTCGGGAAAACCAGGACAATCCCTTTTTGTTGTATCTTTCCTTTTATACGGTGCATACCCCCATTCAGGCCGCGCCCGAGCGACACGATTATTTTCTGGAGAAAAAAGAAACGCTTCAACCTCCAGCCGATCAGGCTACATACAGGTCAGAAGGCGTTGGGAAAACCAAATTGATCCAGGACAATGCAGCTTATGCCTCTATGGTTTCAGCCATGGATGATAATGTCGGTAAAATCCTGCAGGCCTTGAAGGATACTGGACTGGAGGATAATACATGGGTCATTTTGACCAGTGATAATGGCGGGCTTTCCACCCTATTTACAGAAGGGGCGCCAACGGCCAACGGACCCCTTAGGGCGGGAAAGGGCTGGTGCTATGAAGGTGGTATCCGGGTGCCATTAATCATCAAGGGGCCTGGAATTAAGCAAGGCGGGACTGTTTCCCATACTCCGGTGATCAGCATGGACATGTTTCCCACCCTACTCAGCCTGGCTGGTATCCCCCATGAAAACAACGATGGAAAGAACCTGACACCCTTGCTGGAGGGGGAAGCCCAATTGGACCGGGAAAGTTTAATCTGGCATTATCCACAGTACCACGGCAGTGCCTGGAAGCCGGGTTCGGCCATCAGAGAGGGTAAATGGAAACTGATCCATTTCTACGAAAATCAGGTCAGCGAACTTTTTGACCTGGAAAAGGATCCGGGAGAAAATGAAAACCTGAGTAAGGTATTCCCGGAAAAAGCGGAGGAATTGCAGCATAGATTGATGCAGCAACTGGAAGCCACAGGAGCCAGGTTTCCTCGGCACAAACAGTGATTTAGCAACTGAGAAAATAGATTTTTGAACCATTTGATAGCTGGTTATTGTTTTCACTGGCCCGGAAAAAATGAAAGTCATGCAACAGGATAAAAAACAAGACATCAGAAAACTGGATTTGGCGCAATTGGAGGATTACTTTGTTTCCATAGGAGAAAAGAAATTCAGGGCCAGGCAGGTGTATGAATGGTTATGGAACAAGTCAGTCAAAAATTTTGATGACATGAGTAATATTTCCAAACCCACCCGGGAGCATTTAAAGGAGCATTTCACCATCAACCACATTCAGGTAGACCAATTTCAGCGAAGCACAGATGGCACCATCAAAAATGCAGTCAAACTCTTTGACAACAACATTGTAGAATCTGTACTTATCCCTACTTCCAAGCGGATAACCGCCTGTGTATCCTCACAGGTGGGTTGCAGTCTGGATTGTAATTTCTGTGCAACCGCCAGGCTGAAAAGAATGCGTAACCTGCATCCGGATGAAATTTATGACCAGGTAGTGGCCATACAGCAGGAGGCCAGCATCTACTATGACCGCCCTTTGACCAATATAGTATTCATGGGAATGGGTGAGCCACTACTTAACTACCAAAACGTGCTGGCCGCCATTGAAAAAATCTGTTCCCCGGAGGGGCTGGGTATTTCGCCAAAACGCATTACCTTATCTACTGTAGGTATAGCCAAAATGATCCGCAAACTGGCTGATGAGGAGGTCAAATTCAATTTAGCCCTTTCCCTGCACTCCGCTATCAACGAAACCAGAAGCCGGCTAATGCCCATCAATGAAACCAATACGGTGGAAGAACTGGCCGATGCGCTCAAATATTGGTATGCCAAAACAAAAAGAAGGGTCACTTATGAATACGTGATTTGGGACGGTATCAACGATGATGAAGCCCATGCCCGGGCACTGGTAAAATTCTGCAAACACATTCCCTCAAAAGTCAATATTATCCAATACAATCCCATAGACGATGGGGAGTTCAGGCAAGCGTCGGCGGATAAAGTAGCTTTATATATCCAAATTTTAAGTGCAGCTGGAATTGTAGCCAAAGTTAGAAAATCCCGTGGCCAGGACATCGATGCAGCCTGCGGACAGCTGGCCAATAAAAATGAGTTGTAATAAATTACGCAAGTTTTATCGGATATGAACACCTTTTTTATAAATTTGAAATACACTTTCAATAATTAAGATGGAACTCCAAACCCTCATTGACAAATCACTTTCCGTATTTAATGAGCATGGGTACCATCATATGGACATGGACTTGCTGATGGACAGCCTGCAGATCAGGCCTTCTGACTTTAAAAGGGAGTTTACTGATTTTGAGGACCTGATCGTAAAAATTTTCTACAGTTTGTGTTCTGAATCGGATGCTGCCACGGCTGAAATTGACAAAAACAGCACCTCCCTGGAGCTACTGTATGCCAGCACCATTACTTCCTATCGCATACAGGTCAAATACCGCTTTTTTTTCATGGACCTTGGTTCTATCATCAACAATCATGAACCTGTCAAGGACCGTTATTTTGAGCTGATTTCCCTGAGAAAGGCCCAATTGATACATCTCTTTAGTTTGCTTCGCCAGGAAGAAATTTTTGTCAATGAAAACTTTGCCGGAAGCTATGAGAACCTGGCCAATCAAATGACCATGTTATCCGACTACTGGCCCACCCATAACCAGATCATTTTCGGCAACGAAATTTTTCATTACCAGTATTACAGCAAATTGGTATTTTCAATGGTCTTGCCATTTCTAACAGAAAATGGCCTGAAATCCTACAAAAAGATATTGGGGTACGACAAATCAGGGGTTTGATTTCAACTTATACATCCTTATTGCTAAAATCAAAAAGTTTTCGTTTTTCTTCCTTACTCAGGTTATCGTATCCTTTTTCGGCAATCTTATCCAGGATTCGGTCGATTTCTTCCTGTGTGCTACTACTTCCACCTGAAGTTGTATTGCTCCTGCTTTTGGATGAAGTACCTTTACCGGAATCCGCCCCCCTTCTATAGGTCACTTTGACTTTTGGCTTTGAAGTAAACAATTTTTCAAAAAACTGGCCTACAGCCTGAATGGGTTTACCCATGTCTACACCCTTATTGAGCTGAAGGATATAAAAATATCCCAGTGCGGCACCACCTAAATGGGCCAGTTCTCCACCGGCATTCGAGCCTGCTGAATTGGCAAATGCAATAAGCACATAAAATATGGCAATGTATTTTATTTTGACCGGACCGAGAAGCAGGAGGTGAAATTGAGTATCTGGCCTGAGGGTAGCGGCTGCAACAACGATCGCATAAACCCCGGCACTGGCTCCCAGCATCAAAGCCCCATCTACCCGGTCACTGAAATATGGAGCAATGTTATACAGCACCATATACAGCAACCCACCGGCAATTCCTCCCAGGAAATAAAGGTTGACCAACTTACGGCTACCCAAATACTCCTGAACCAAAATCCCAAACCAATATAAAAAAAGCAGGTTAAAGATGATATGCAGAAAACCTTCATGCAAAAACATGTAACTGATCAATGTCCAGGGCTGCATCAAAAACCTGGAAATAGATGCAGGCATCATAAAAAACGAAACGATGGACCGATAGGCTTCTTCCGCACCTCCTATGGTCAGAAATACCCTCAACACCATCAGTACCAAAAACGCCAATAAATTAATCGCTATAATCTTATACAGACCATTATCTTTATGGTCAAAGGCATGCCTGATATGATACCAAAATCCTCCGTACATTTTTCCTTAATAAAAATTTCTTCTGTCTTTTTTCCAATATACGACCAACACCGCACCGATCATCAGCCCGGACAAGTGCGCAAAATGAGCTACATTATCTGTGGGATTAGATACAAATATATTATAAACTGTGTATAGTCCATAGAACAATACAAGGTATTTTGCCTTTACCGGCATTGGGGGAAAGAGCAAAAACAGCTGGGTGTTCGGAAACAGCATGCCAAAAGCAATTAGAATCCCGAAAAGTGCCCCTGAAGCACCTACCATGGGAATGTTTGCCTGACTTTCCCTGATATCTAGCATGGCTCTTTTAGCCTGCTCCTGAATTTCAAAGTCATCCGGATTTCTGCTGTAATTATCTATAAAATCATATATAGCAGGGTTAAACATGTGTCGGTTATTTGAAACAAAACGGTTGAATGCCTCAGGGTCCGGATCTGCAGTAAAGGCCTCTATGCTATTGTTCAGCTTCCCCATCTTGTAAGCATTGTAGCCGGAATACATGACCCCAGAACCAATGCCACACACCATCCAAAGGATCAGTATTTTCTTTGGTCCAAGAAATTGTTCCAAAAGTGGGCCAAATATAAATAGCCCAAACATATTGCTAAACAGATGCCAGAAGTCTGCATGCATAAACATGTAGGTCACGAACTGAAAAGGCATGAAAAATCTACTCTCTACATAATAGAGTGCGAAAAGATTTTTAAGCTGTGGCAGAAAAAAGGAGGCGATTACATGCATCCCCACGGTGATTAGCAGTAGGTTCTTCACAATGGGGGTAAGGGCTCTGAACATAGGTTTTTGTTTAGTATCAGGAATAGAAAAATCTTTCTATTTTATTTAAGTCCAATTTAATAAAGGTTTTATTCCCTTCCGGGCTATAATTGGGATTCTGACAAGCAAATAATTGACCTGCAAGGTTTTCCATTTCCTGGCTTTTCAATTGATCTCCTTTTTTTATCGAAGTCTTTTTTGCCAATGACCTTGCCAGATTCTCTTTCCTGCCAAGGGAAAGTTCATGCTTAAAATGCTTGAATTGTTCCAGCATTTCTTCAAACAGCACCTTTTCGCTGGCAATATGAATATCTGTAGGCACTCCGTTAATCAGAATAGCATTTTGACCAAAAACCGTCAACTGAAAGCCCAGGTTGTTAAGCTCTTCCTTTAAGTCTATTACCAGGGCAAAATCTGCCGGGCTTAACTTGATATTCTGCGGAAAAAGGCACTGCTGGGAGGCCCCAGCCGATTGATCCAGCTGCCTGATATACCGTTCGTATAAAATTCGCTGGTGGGTAGCCTGCTGATCAAATATAAGCAGGCCGGAAGATGTTTGGGTGACAAAATAGGCCTGCCCTATCTGAAATGTTTTGCCGGGAACTTTAGAAAGGTCTTCAGTAGCGATATCCCTACCATTTACTTTGCTTGGAAAGGTTTTCAGATGCCTTGCCTCCTGGTTTTCCTTTTCGGGGTCAAAATGGATGGCCCTTTCCTCATGATCTTGTTGGAACATTTGTTCCCATCCCCTGGCATCTTTATTCAAGGAACTGGGTCCCCTGAATGTCCGGTAGTTGTTTTCAGTGCTTACTTCCTGACCTTTGTCGTGGTCATTGTTCCAGTTGTCTGTAAAATTTACATCCAGACTAAAGTCAATAGTAGGTACCACATGATGTGCCCCTAAAGCCTGTTTTACAGCGGAACGCACGATCCCGTAAATGGTTCTTTCATCATCAAACTTGATTTCGGTTTTGGTAGGATGTACATTGATATCAATGTGCTTGGGGTCAATGTCTAAAAAAAGCACATAAAAGGGATGCTGGTCTGTGCCTATCAATGCTTCAAAGGCATTTAAAAGGGCATGGTGCAGGTAATTACTTTTGATGTAACGCTTATTAACGAAAAAAAACTGTTCCCCCCGGGTTCTTTTTGCCTGCTCAGGGCTTCCTACATACCCCTTAATATCGATGTGAGGCGAGGATTCCTGACACACAATCAGGTGATTTCTATACTGTTTTCCAAAAATACCAACGATCCTTTTACTGAGTTTACCTGAAGTCAATTTAAAAAGCTCCATGTCGTTTTGGTAAAAGGAAAATGCCACTTCCGGGTACGCCAGGGCTACACGCTGGAATTCCTCCACCAGGTGTTTGGTCTCCACCGCATTGGATTTCAGGAAATTTCTGCGGGCGGGCACATTAAAAAACAGGTTTTTTACAGCAATGGAAGTACCATCCTGAAAAACCACCGGCTCCTGCTTTTTTACCATGGAACCTTCAATTTGTATCAGACTGCCCAATTCATCACCTGTTCGTTTGGTCTTCAACTCGACCTGGGCGACTGCCGCTATGGAGGCCATGGCCTCTCCCCGGAACCCATGCGTCCGGATATTGAATAAATCTTCGGATTTTCTAATTTTTGAAGTCGCATGTCTTTCGAAGCACATCCGCGCATCGGTAAGGGACATGCCCCATCCATCATCAATTACCTGGATCAGTGTTTTACCTCCATCCCGTACCACCACCTGAATGTTTTTTGCCCCGGCATCGATGGCATTTTCCAAAAGCTCCTTCAATGCTGATGATGGCCTTTGCACCACCTCTCCGGCAGCAATTTGATTGGCAATGGCATCCGGCAACAACTGAATCAGATCATCCATTTTTCTTCCGGGGTTTTAGCCTAAACAAGCCGATCAATAAAGCCACCGCTGCCCCCAAATAAAGCAGGTAATAGATGATGTCAGGCCCGATGTAAAGGTATCCTCCAAAGCCTCCCACAAGCAGGACAAAGATTACTGTACGCATCAGGCCCGCACTTTGCAGTAAACCTGAAGGTTGCTTTTTTATGGGACTCCCGCTGGTAAAAGCCCCTCTGATGGCAGAACCGTGCCTGTATCCCAACTGCTGATTCAATTCGTTTTCATCTGGAGAAAGCACTCCTTTGGCTTCCAATTCTCTCTTGATATCTTCGGTCCTGCTATGAATTTCTTCCTTGACAGGATCATAATGCCTGGGGTTGATCTGGAACCTTCTTGGTTGATTTACACGGAATATAGATGGAAATTTCATGGTGTCCGTTTTCTGCGTCTCAAGGATCGGTGAATCGATCTGATTGTTTTAATATTAGGCTCTCCTATAGGAAAAAACCCTGTGCCACCGAAACCGAAATTAAATAACTATTGTTTTTTGAATAAATTTATTCCTGTTCATCACTTTTACATAGGTAGAAGTTTGGAATTTATGTATGTTTGAATAAATCCGGATTTGTAGGACACAAAGTTATCCTTAAATTATTACCAATAAAATTTTAACACGCCCATGTGTCAAAAAGTTTATGCTTTTGCCTTTTGTTCCATCCTGTTGTTGGGCTTGATTTCCAGCCATTCCTTTGCACCTGACAAGGACCTGTTTTTGAGCCAGGATGCTAGTGCCCAGCAAATTTGGGTAGACAGCGTATTCAATAGCCTGACATTTGAAGAACGTCTCGGGCAATTGTTTATGGTAGCTGCTTATTCCAATAAAGGAAAAGCACACCAGGATGAAATTTCTGAGTTGATTCAAAATGAAAATCTGGGCGGCCTGATTTTTTTCCAGGGAGGGCCGGTGCGCCAGGCCCAATTGACCAATGAATACCAGCAGCTGGCAAAAACCCCGCTTTTCATTGCCATGGATGCCGAATGGGGACTGGGAATGAGACTGGACAGTGTACTCCGGTTTCCGAAACAAATGACCCTCGGAGCAGCGTCAGACGATGTATTGGTCTATCAGATGGGCCGGGAGATTGCCCGCCAATTCAAGGAAATGGGCATGCATATCAATTTTGCCCCTGTGGTAGATGTCAATTCTGATCCGGAGAACCCGGTCATTGGGTACCGGTCATTTGGAGAGGAAAAACAATTGGTCAGCAGAAAGTCTCTGGCTTACATGCAGGGCCTTCAGGATCATGGTATCATTGCCAATGCCAAGCATTTTCCAGGACATGGAAATACAAACTCAGACTCCCATTTTACCACACCGGTCATCCTAAGCAGCAAAGAAAGGATTGTTGACATTGATCTCTATCCCTACCGCGAACTGATTGATAAGGGACTGATGAGTGTCATGGTGGCCCATTTGCATATACCAAGCCTGGGAAGTGAAGCCAGGCTCCCGACGACTTTGTCTCCTAAAGTGGTTACCGGCCTTTTGAGGGAAGAAATGAATTTTCAGGGGCTTATTTTTACCGATGCCCTCAATATGAAAGGGGTGAGTAACCTGTACAAACCCGGAGAAGTAGATTTATTGGCCCTGTTGGCGGGAAATGATATACTCTTATATGCTGAGGATGTTCCAAAATCCAAAAAACTAATCCTGGAAGCCGTAGAACAAGGAAAAATCAGCAAAGAAGAAGTTGATCGTAGGGTCCGCAAGGTGTTGAATGCCAAATATTGGTCAGGTCTGCACCATCCCCAGCAAGTTAACTCCCAAAGGTTGGTGGAGCGTTTAAGTAATTTTGGCACCAAGGCGCTGATCGAGCAGCTTTATGCCTCTTCTATTACGGTCCTGAACAATAACAACGAAGCCATACCGGTCAGGCACCTGGACATGGAGCGCATGGCATCCCTTACCCTGGGTGATAAAGGGGAGACTTTTAAAACCTATCTGGACAAATATACCGGATTCACCCATTATACCCTCAGGTCCAATAGCAACCGGGAAAATTTTGCGGCCATGGAGGAAAACCTCAAAGACTACAGTACCATTGTGGTTGGGGTAATGGGAATGACCAATAACAGCAGGAGGAATTATGGGTTGAATGAAGAAGAAATCGCATTCATCAACCGGCTGCAGGAAAATCATAAAGTCATCACCGTTGTTTTTGGCAATGCTTATGCTGCGGAAAAATTCAAAAATCAGGAAAACCTGGTATTGGTTTATGAGGAAAATGAATTTACCCAAAGTCTGGCGCCGCAGGTAATTTTCGGCGGCAGGCCGGGAACAGGAAAATTACCGATAAGTCTGGATCAAAATTGGTCTCTGGGGCATGGAATTCAGACGTCTTCTTTGGATAGGCTGGCTTACAGCACACCTGAGGCCAAGAATATGGATAGCCGGGAATTAATGAAAATTGATGCGCTCATGGAAAAGGCCATCGCAAACAAGGCTACTCCCGGGGGTACAGTCCTGGTGGCAAAGAACGGATCGGTGGTGTTTGAAAAATCCTATGGGCACCATGATTACAGCAAAAGTTTGGCGGTAAATGAGAAAACCATGTATGACCTGGCCTCTCTCACCAAGGTAATGGCCACCACACAGGCCATCATGTTTTTGGAGAGCCGGGGCTTTATTGATTTGGATGAAACATTGGAGACTTACCTTCCGGAATTGTCCGGTAGCAATAAAGCTAAGCTCCGCATCAGAGATATACTAACCCACGAGGCCGGCTTATTACCTTATATTCCCCATTTTACCAATACCCTGGAAGGCAATGAGTGGAAGACCGAGTACTACAGCAGAAAAAATCAGCCTCCCTATACCTTACCGCTGGCCGATGGGGTGTACGCCCACCAGAATTTACCCGACAGTGTCTGGAAATGGACGGTGGCGTCCAACCTGAGGTATACAGGCACCAAGAGTGGACGCTACAGTTACCGCTATTCGGATGTAGGCATGTATTTGCTGCATCGCTTAATTGAAACCATGGTCAATCAACCTATGAATGATTTTTTGGAGCAACATTTCTACAGCCCCCTGGGCATGAACCGTTTTGGCTTTTTACCCCTTCAAAGGTTTAGTCCCAACCAAATCGCACCAACAGAGGACGACAGGTTGTTCAGGAAAACCCTGGTACATGGCTATGTGCACGATCCCGGAGCAGCCATATACGGGGGGGTAGCCGGACATGCAGGCCTTTTTGGGACGGCGAACGATTTGGCCAAATTGATGCAAATGATGCTGCAGGGAGGGAAATACGGCTCTTTAGAGATCTTGAACCAGGAAACCGTTGAAAAATTTACCAGTAAACAATCTTTCCGCAGCAGGAGGGCCCTGGGTTGGGATAAACCTGACCCGGAGAAGGATAAAGGCCCTACCGGAAACCTGGCTCCATTAAGTACATTTGGCCATACCGGATTCACGGGAACGGCCGCCTGGGCAGACCCTGAAAACCAGTTGATCTATATATTCCTCTCCAACCGGGTGCATCCAGATGCCGGAAACAACCGGCTGTTGAGAGATAATGTGCGCTCAGACATCCAGGATATTATTTACAAATCCATAAAAACACATATACTTTTGGCCAATAAATGAACAATTTTACATGAATACCGTGTTAAAGTTTGAAGTATAAACCTGGCCTTTAACAAAACTTTAAATAATGAAAATCGGGATAGTCTGTTACCCGACATTTGGCGGTAGCGGTGTAGTCGCTACAGAATTGGGTAAAGCCCTTGCTGCCAAAGGTCATGAGATTCATTTCATCACTTACAGCCAGCCAACCCGGCTGGATTTTTTTAGTGAAAACTTGTTCTACCATGAGGTAGATATCAAAAGTTACCCCTTGTTTGAACACGCTCCATATGAGCTCGCATTAGCGAGTAAAATGGTCAATGTGGTAAAGTACGAAAAGCTAGATTTACTTCATGTTCACTATGCAATCCCACACGCTTCTGCCGCTTATATGGCCAAGCAAATTTTAAAGAAACAAGGTATCCACATTCCGGTGGTCACCACCTTGCATGGTACGGACATCACTCTGGTCGGAAAAGACCCCAGCTACGAGCCGGTGGTTACTTTCAGTATCAATGAATCCGATGGGGTGACTGCCGTCTCAGAGGATCTGAAGAAAGACACTTTCCTGCATTTTGACATACACACCCACATTGAGGTCATCCCAAATTTCATTGACCTCAACAGGTTTAAAAAACAAAAAAAGGAGCATTTTAAAAAGGCCATTTGCCCCATGAATGAAAAACTCCTTGTTCACACTTCCAATTTCCGCAAAGTAAAAAGGGTGGAGGATGTGATCAGGGTATTTTTCGAGGTGCGAAAAGCCATTCCAGCCAAGCTTTTACTCGTTGGAGATGGCCCTGAAAGGGATAAAATGGAACGGTTGTGCCGGCAGCTGGGCACCTGCGAAGACATCCGGTTTTTGGGCAAACTAGAAGCAGTCGAAGAAGTGCTTTCTGTTGCGGATCTTTTTCTCATGCCCTCAGAAAAAGAAAGTTTTGGATTGGCAGCTTTGGAAGCCATGGCTTGCGAAGTACCCCTGTTGACAAGTAATGTTGGAGGAATCCCGGAATTAAACATCAATGGGGAAACAGGATTTCTTTGCGAAGTTGGCAATATCAGCGAAATGACGGAAAAAGCATTGTTCATTCTGGACGACAAAAATTTACCCGGGTTTAAAAAGAATGCCCTTGCCAGGGCTAAAATGTTTGATGTAACGGAAATATTACCCAAGTATGAGGCATTCTATTCGAAAACGATAGAAAACTCTTTACTTACCCCTAATCTCTGATTAAAATCATCAATTATTTTTATCAATTTTGAAACCAGGTATAACAAGCTTTTCGTTTAAGTGACAAATGACCTTCATTTAAGCATTATTATGCTTAACTTAGGCATCAAAATTGAAGGAGATACACTGATAAAAAATTACATAAAGAATGAAAAAAATTGGAAGATTGGAACGACCGGACAATAGCGGGAGTGCTAAAATGTTTGCCAATCCAGTTTTGGAAAAACTAAGCAGAACCCACATCAGCATCCCGATAGCGATGTTTTTGGGTGTTGGTGCTTACTCACTTTATATAGGCATATCCACTACCGATATTTCTTTGCTAAAGGCATCTTTGTTATTGTCAGGAGGCTTTCTCATGTTCACTTTTGTGGAATATCTGCTGCACCGCTATGTTTATCATATGGTTCCTGACACCAAATTCAAAGACAAACTTCAATATTCCATGCATGGTGTACACCATGATTACCCAAAAGACAAGGACAGGTTGGCCCTTCCGCCGTTCATCACGGGCTTATATGCAGCTATCCTTTATTTTCTATTTGAATTTGTGATGGGTGAGATGGCCCTTTATTTTCTTCCGGGATTTTTAATAGGCTATTCCTTGTACCTTGGGGTACATTTTCTGGTGCATGCTTTCCAACCTCCCAAAAATTTTCTGAAAACGCTTTGGATCAATCACGCCATCCACCACTACAAGGATCCGGATGTGGCTTTCGGTGTGAGTACCCCGCTTTGGGACTTCGTATTTGGTACAGTACCCAAAAAGCAGCGATAGCTGGCATAAACCTGGTGCTATCATTATCAGGTAATCCCTGAAGGCATCCTATAGATTTAAAAGCGGCAATTGAGCAAATTGACCGCTTTTTTAATGAGCACTGCTTTAAATTTCAAGTTTGATTCGATAAAGCAGCTTTAAGTAAATATTTAGAAAAATGACCATAAGTATTATTGGACTGGGATGGCTGGGAACTCCATTGGCAAGCGAGTTGATCCATCAGGGATACCGCATAAAAGGAAGTACCACCCGGCAAGATAAAAGAGAACTGTTGCTGGCAAAAGGCATACAGACCTTTCTGTTCGAACTGGATCCAGAAGTGAAAGGGGTACTGCCAGAACCATTATTTGAAACCGATATCCTGCTGATTAACATTCCTCCTTCCACAAGGAGGAAGCCTGCAGATTTTCATCCGAAACAAATCCGGCAACTCAGGAACTTCATCATCAAATACCAGATAAAAAAAGTCATATATGTCAGTGCCACCTCTGTATATCCCAGTGAAAATCAATTGGCCACCGAAACAGCGGCACTGACACCTGCCATTACGGGGAATCCTACCCTTCTGACTGCCGAAAACCTATTGTGGGAAAACAAAAGCTATGACCTTACTGTAATTCGCTTTGGTGGACTATTGGGGGATGACAGAATCCCCGGTAGGTATTTCTCTGGCAGAGAAAATGTGGCCGGTCATCCACCCGTCAATTACATTCATAGAAAGGATGCTGTCAGGGCTATTTCCTGGATTTTAACAAAAAACCTTTGGAACGAAACTTACAATATTGTATGTCCCGAACACCCTGCAAAAAAAGAGTTGTTTGAAAAGAATGCAGCAGATTTTGGTTTTGATCCTCCTTCAAGCTATGAAAATCCTCCAAAGCAAAAATGGAAAAAGATTTCCGCAGACAAATGGATACAAACAGGGTTTACTTTTGAATTTAATAATCCATTGGAATTTAGCTATACCCCATAATCCATCCCTTTATTTGCCTTGAGGAAACGCTATCCTGCTCAAAAAACCAATTAATTGAAAGAAATAATCGGTCCATTAAGAGCTAAATCAGAATCTACTTTTATAAAAATGGTTAGATAACAATTATATTCTATCAAACTCCATTAAACCAGTTTTTATTTTGAATGCGTAAATTTAAAAACCTGATATTCAACTATATTTGTAAAACCGCATAAGCGGTTTTTAAAAAATAACTTAATAAGCTAATTTTGTCAACAGAACATAAATAACCCATGGATAAATATTCTTATATCGCCAATGCCCATGTAGCCTATATAGATGAGCTATATGATGATTACAAAAATAATCCTGAGGCCATCGATAGCAGCTGGAAAGCATTTTTTGATGGTTTTGAATTTGCCATCAGCAAATATGGCGAGGATGAAAATGGTGGGGCAGCAGCATCAGATGTGCAGGGTCCCGTAAACGGCAATCTAGCCACCAAAGGCAGCATCATGGACATGGAAAGATTGCCCAAGGAAATCAAAGTCCGTGCCCTGATTCATGCTTACCGCTCCAGGGGCCACCTCAGGTCCAAAACCAATCCTGTCAGAGAAAGAAGAGACCGAAGAGCATTATTGGACCTGGAAGATTTTGGCCTTGACAAAAACGATTTGGACACCGTTTATCAGGCAGGCAATGAAATAGGTATAGGAGATGCCAAACTGTCCAAAATCATTGAATCCCTGAAAATTATATATGAGGGATCCATGGGTTTTGAATACCTGTATATCCGGGATCCGGAAATGCTGGATTGGTTCAGAATCAAAGTAGAAAAGGATGCCCTGGCATTCAATCCTCCCTTAGAGGATAAAAAAAGAATTCTATCCAAGCTCAATGAGGCAGTGGTTTTTGAAAACTTTCTGCACACCAAGTATTTGGGGCAGAAAAGATTTTCCCTGGAGGGGGGAGAGAGCACCATCCCCTTTTTGGATGCCCTGATCAACCAGGCCTCTGACATGGGTGTGGAAGAAGTTATGATCGGTATGGCTCATAGAGGCAGGTTGAATGTGCTGGCCAATATCATGGGAAAAACCTATGAGCAGATTTTCTCCGAATTTGAGGGTACCGCCAAGCCCGATCTTACCATGGGGGATGGGGATGTGAAATATCACCTGGGTTTTTCTTCAGAAGTTCCGGCAAAAAACGGGAAATTGATGATCCTGAAACTGGCGCCCAATCCTTCTCACCTGGAGGCAGTCAATCCCGTAGTGGAGGGATTTGTAAGAGCCAAGATAGATGACCATTACGCTGGTGATGAAGACAAAATGATTCCGATTCTAATCCATGGAGATTCAGCCGTGGCAGGGCAGGGAGTCGTCTATGAAGTCACCCAAATGGCAAATCTGAAAGGATATTATACAGGTGGTACCATTCACTTTGTGATCAACAACCAGGTAGGCTTTACCACCGATTTTGATGATGCCAGAAGCTCCATTTACTGCACCGACGTGGCTAAAATCATTGATGCTCCCGTAATTCATGTGAACGGAGATGATCCGGAGGCGGTAGTCTATGCTGCTAAATTGGCCGTTGATTTCAGGCAAAAATTCAATAAGGACATATTTATTGACATGGTCTGTTATCGCCGGCATGGGCACAATGAATCAGATGAACCGAAATTTACCCAGCCCGAACTGTATAACCTCATCTCCAAACACCCCAACCCCAGGGAAATTTATAACAAAACATTGTTGGAAAGAGGGCAGGTAGATGCCAAGCTGGCCAAGCAAATGGACAAGGAGTTTCGTCAGCTGCTGCAGGACCGTTTGAATCTGGTCAAGGAAAAACCACTTCCCTATTCCTTCAGCCCCTTTGAAAAAGGCTGGAAAGCACTAAATAGGGCCAAGCCGGAGGATTTTGAAAAATCTCCGGACACGGGTATCAGTACGGATTCCATAGAAAAGATCGCCGAAGCGCTTACAGTATTGCCCAAGGGCTTTAAACCCATCAAGCAGATTGAAGCGCAGCTAAAACAGCGTAAAGAAATGTTTTTCCAGTCCAAATCACTGAATTGGGCTGCCGGAGAGCTGCTGGCCTATGGCTCCCTGCTTTTAGAGGGCAAGACAGTCAGGATCACCGGTCAGGATTGCCAACGGGGCACCTTTTCTCACAGACATGCAGTGGTCCACGATGCAAACACCAACAAACCGTACAATTCCCTGAAAGAACTGAGGGACAGTAAAGGTAAATTTTACATTTACAATTCCCTTCTTTCGGAATATGCGGTCCTGGGATTTGAATACGGATACGCCATGGCCAATCCCAATGCCCTAACGGTATGGGAGGCACAGTTTGGTGATTTTGCCAATGGCGCCCAAACCATGATTGACCAGTTTATTACTTCCGGAGAATCCAAATGGCAAAAAATGAATGGCCTGGTCATGTTGCTCCCCCATGGTTACGAGGGACAGGGCCCCGAACACTCCAATGCCAGACCGGAAAGGTTCCTGCAACTGGCAGCAGAGTACAATGTGGTCGTAGCCAATGTGACCGAACCCGCCAATTTCTTTCATTTACTGCGCAGGCAGCTCGCATGGAACTTCAGAAAACCATGCATCGTCATGTCTCCCAAGTCGCTACTTCGCCACCCCAAGGTGGTATCACCCCTGGAGGACTTTACCAAAGGAGGCTTCAGAGAAGTAATGACAGACGAACATGTGGACCCTAAAAAGGTAAAACGCGCCGTTCTTTGTTCTGGTAAAATTTACTATGAACTCGTGGAAATGAGGGAAAAAGAAAAAGTCGAAGACGTGGCCATCATCAGGGTAGAACAACTTCATCCGTTACCGAAGACCCAGATTTTAAAAGCCATCAATGCTTATGGTAAGGAGGTAGAAACACTTTGGGTACAGGAAGAGCCAGAGAATATGGGGTATTGGGCCTTTATGGTAAGAAATCTATTCAAAGACCTGAACATGGATGTGATTGCCAGAAAAGCCAGTGCATCGCCGGCCACTGGTTACCACAAGGTACACGTAGCAGAACAAACGCAAATTTTGGAAAAGGCATTAAAAATAAATTCCTAATTTTCCATTTCATAACCTATTATTATAAAACTAACATTGAAATTTTCAAGCCGGCACCTTTCCAGCGTCCGGAAAAAATCAAATAACCAATGAGTATAGCAATCAAAGTCCCCGCCGTAGGCGAATCCATCACCGAAGTCACCGTAGGACAGTGGTTTAAAACCGATGGAGAATTTGTAGAAATGGACGAGGTCCTTTGTGAACTGGAATCCGACAAAGCCACTTTTGAACTTACGGCTGAAGCGGCAGGCGTGCTTCACACCAAAGCTGAAGAAGGAGCAACCCTGGAAATTGGTGCAGTCATTTGCGAGATCGATACTGAGGCCAAGGAAGGGTCCAAACCGGAAAAACCTGCCAACAAAAAGGAATCGGATGCTGTCGAAAAGAAACCGGATAATGCTGAAAAGGGTGCCAAATCCAAAAGCACGGGAGAAATCAAAGAAATGCATGTACCCACTGTCGGGGAATCCATTACTGAGGTTACCCTGGCCTCCTGGCTGAAGGAAGATGGGGATTTTGTGGAATTGGATGACATCATAGCTGAAGTTGATTCGGATAAGGCCACCTTTGAACTGCCTGCTGAAGCATCGGGAATATTAAGGCAGGTAGCTGCTGAAGGAGAAACCCTGGAAATTGGCGGGTTAATTTGCAAAATAGAGGTGACAGATGGGCCTCCTGCTGAAGAAACATCCGCCACAAGTGAAAGTAAATCCACGGAAGAAAGCAAGCAGGAAAGTTCTGGAAAAGAAAGTTACGCTACCGGGCATGCTTCACCGGCTGCTGCAAAGATTCTTTCTGAAAAAGGGATTGACCCTCAATCAGTAAATGGAACCGGCAAGGATGGCCGCATCACCAAAGAAGATGCGGAAAAGGCGGAAAAGCCATCTACTTCTTCTCCGTCAAAAACCGAGGCTCCTTCCAAAGAAAAAACAGAGGGAACCAAACCCGCAGCAGAAGCCAGGGGCGATCGGCCAAGCCGCAGGGAAAAAATGAGTTCCCTGAGAAAAACCATTTCCAGACGCCTGGTATCCGTAAAAAACGAAACCGCCATGTTGACCACCTTTAACGAGGTGAACATGAAACCCATCATGGATTTGCGAAAACAATACAAGGATAAGTTTAAGGAGCGGTACGAGGTAAACCTGGGATTCATGTCCTTTTTTACCAAAGCCGCCTGCATCGCCTTGGAAGAATGGCCGGCAGTCAATGCACAAATAGATGGCAATGAAATCGTCTACCATGATTTTTGCGACATTTCTATAGCCGTATCCTCACCCAAAGGATTGGTGGTACCGGTAATCCGGAATGCAGAACAACTTTCTTTTGCCGAAATCGAAAAGGAAGT
The DNA here is from genome assembly GCF_010993705.1 of Cyclobacterium sp. SYSU L10401. GTDB lineage: Bacteria > Bacteroidota > Bacteroidia > Cytophagales > Cyclobacteriaceae > Cyclobacterium. Next base: position 53,557 of record NZ_WOFO01000009.1, read on the forward strand.
GGTCCGCCTGGCAGTTAAAGCAAGAGATGGCAAACTGACCATAGACGAAATGACCGGAGGCACCTTTACCCTTACCAATGGAGGGATATTCGGTTCCATGATGTCCACTCCTATTATCAATGCTCCCCAGGCAGCCATTTTGGGTATGCACAATATTGTAGAAAGACCCATGGCCGTGAATGGAGAAGTAAAAATCCTTCCCATGATGTACCTGGCACTTTCTTATGACCACCGGATCATCGATGGCAGGGAATCTGTCAGCTTCCTGGTCCGCATGAAACAGCTGCTGGAGGATCCTGCCAGGCTGTTGCTGGGCATCTAAAGCTTTTTTCAACCTATTCTTCGCGCTTGTACCAGGTACGGGCAAAAATTTAAAAAATGATTAACTATGTATGATTTAATCGTAATCGGTTCCGGACCGGGTGGTTATGTTGCCGCTATCAGGGCAGCCCAGCTTGGCCTTAAAACTGCCATTATAGAAAAATACCCCACTTTGGGTGGTACTTGTTTGAATGTAGGTTGCATCCCCTCCAAGGCCTTGCTGGATTCCTCCGAGCATTTCCACAATGCAGCACACACTTTCAAGAACCACGGTATAGATCTCAAGGACCTGAAAGTTAATTTCAAACAGATGATCAGCAGGAAACGGGAAGTGGTCAAGCAAAATGTTGACGGCATCGCTTACCTGATGAAAAAAAATAAAATTGATGTACACCAGGGTTTAGGTGTTTTCAAGGATAAAAACACGGTAATCATCCAAAAGGAAGGAAGCAAAAAGGAAGAAATCAGTGGAAAAAACATCATCATTGCCACCGGGTCAAAGCCTGCCAACCTCCCATTTATCAATCTGGATAAAGAGCGGATCATTACCTCTACAGAAGCACTTGAGCTCAAAGAAGTCCCCAAACACCTTGTCATCATTGGAGGCGGAGTAATCGGACTTGAATTGGGATCTGTATATGCGAGATTGGGAGCCAAAGTATCGGTGGTGGAGTATTTGGACGGGATCATCCCTACCATGGATAAAACCATGGGCAAGGAACTTCAGAAGTCCTTAAAAAAACTGGGCATGGAATTTTACCTCAAACACAAGGTGACCGGCGTAGAAAGAAAAGGCAAAGAAGTAACGGTAACCGCACAGAATAGCAAAGACGAGGAGGTCGCCATCAAGGGAGATTATGTATTGGTATCCATAGGCAGACGTCCGTATACAGATGGATTAAATACCGAAGCAGCGGGGATAAATGTCAATGACAAGGGGCAGGTAGAGGTAGATAAACACCTGAGAACCAATGTGGAGCACATTTATGCCATTGGGGATGTAGTTAAAGGGGCCATGTTGGCCCATAAAGCAGAAGAAGAGGGCGTATTTGTAGCCGAACTATTGGCCGGCCAAAAACCACACGTAAACTACCTCCTTATTCCGGGAGTCGTCTATACCTGGCCTGAAGTGGCCTCCGTGGGATATACCGAAGAGCAGCTTAAAGAGAAGGGTAAAAAATACAAAACAGGTAAATTCCCCTTTATGGCTTCAGGTAGAGCCAGGGCAAGCGGAGATACAGACGGACTGGTAAAAGTTTTGGCAGATGCTGAAACGGATGAAATTCTGGGCGTACACATGATCGGCCCAAGGACGGCAGACATGATCGCAGAAGCCGTTGTAGCCATGGAATACCGGGCTTCCGCTGAGGATATTGCAAGAATGTCCCACGCTCATCCTACCTATACAGAGGTATTTAGGGAAGCTTGTCTGGCAGCAACTGACAACCGCGCCCTGCACCTTTAATACCAATAAATTGATACATAAAAAAACAAGGACCACTGGAAATCCAGCGGTCCTTGTTGATTTAAATATAATCAAGTAATGCCTCTAATTTCATCCCCCTGCTGCCTTTTATTAAAATCTGATAATCCTCCAAAGCAGAATCTTTCAGCCAGTTTCTGAATGAAAGTGGATCTGGGAAATACAATGCTTTAGGCACCTTCGGCAGGGCATGCCTGATCAGTTTACCCGTGAGACAGATTTTGTCTAATTTCATCCCCTGCAATTGTTCTCCGAGCTTTTCGTGGGCGGCCACCTCATGCTCTCCCAGTTCAAACATGTCCCCAACAATCACCATCTTATGCTTCCTCTTATCCAGTCTGCCAAAAGCCTTTAATGCCTCCTCCATACTGGAGGGATTGGCATTGTAAGCATCCATGACGATCAAATTACTGCGTTTCTCCAGGATTTGGGAACGCATATTTGATGGGGAATATCCTGCAGCTGCCTTAGCCGCTTCCTCCAAAGGCACTCCAAAAAACTTACCCAAACAAATGGAAGAAGCAATATTGTCAAAATTATATTCCCCAATTAGTCCAGAGGTGAAACTGACATCACTATCTGCGGTACTAAAAGCCACAAAAGGATCGGCACCAAGAAATTTTACCGGACAAAAGCTCCCTGACTCAGGATACAAGACCGGATCCTTAAACCTGTGTTTCATATTGGCAAATACCTGTTGCCTGGTGTTCAAAAAAACTCGTCCGCCGGTTTCCAGTAGGAATTGAAAAAGTTCGGTTTTAGTTTTCAGCACGCCTTCCGGACCACCCATTCCTTCCAGGTGGGCCTGCCCAATGTTGGTGATCAGTCCATGGGTTGGCAGGGCGATATGGCAAAGCTCGGCAATATCTCCCTGCTTATTCGCCCCCATTTCTATGATGGCTATTTCCGTTTCATTAGTTATGCCCAATAAGGTAAGGGGAACGCCAATATGATTGTTGAGGTTACCCTCCGTGGCATGAACCCTGAATTTCCCGGACAATACCAGCTGCATCAGTTCCTTCGTAGTGGTTTTTCCATTAGAGCCGGTAAGCCCAATCACCGGTATTTTAAATTGCTTCCTATGAAAAGTGGCCAGGTCCTGTAAAGCCTTCAGTCCGTCTGCAACCAGAACAAACTGATCTCCGGCTACTACCTTAGGATCGTCTACCACGGCCATAGATGCTCCTTGTTCCAAAGCCTTTGCCGCATATTCATTCCCATCAAAATTGGGTCCCTTGAGGGCAAAAAACATGTCCCCTTTTTGAAGTTTTCTGGTATCCGTACACACCCTCCTGCATGACAAAAAATGCTCATGCAGCCAATTCATCCTATCCATGCTCAAATTTCTATGTTTACAATTGTAAGAAAAATGGGAATATTGACTTCCATCCAACAAAAGTAACATATCTGCATGCAATTTAAATTGCTCAGGGTCAAAAATTACTTCAAATATAGAAAGGGTAAAAATTTTCTATCCAAAGAAATTGGCGGTCCATCTTCCCACTTATCGAGGCAACTGTCTTGGTTTCTTCCTATACTTGTAATTGTTTCAGGGAAAAAGAATCCAATCAAATGGCCCCTTTCTTAACAATATTTTCAGTTTAAAAAAGTTAACACAAAGGAATGCTTTTGAACGCAATATTTACACCGGAACCAGGCAGGTCCTTCTTTTTGCCCTTCACAATCGCATCATTAAATGGAACCAATATTTAAAGAAGGAGTTTTATTTAAAACCAGCCAATCAAAAGGTATATTTCAAACCCAGCATCCAAGATCCATAGATAAACAGCATACTCCTATGAACCATTGCCTCAGTATCCTATTGATGTTCATTACCCTGCTGCAAGTTCATGCACAGGAAAAATACCAGTTCGAAACCGGTATTTCCAAGGTGATGTTTAGAGACGGACAGGAACTTTCCATGCCCTTTGCCGGTGGGATCAATGCGGCCCAGATACAAGAAATTGACCTGGATGGGGATGGAGTGGAGGAATTAGTGATCTGGGATATCAATGCTGGCATGATCCGGGCTTTCAGAAAAACAAACGGGGAGTACGTACCTATTCCCGAGGCTCCTTTCTATTTTCCGGATGATGTCAACGCTTTCATGATACTTAAAGATTTTGATGGCGATGGCAGAAAAGACTTGTTTACAGGTTCTCCCTTTGGTATCAAAGCCTACAAAAACCTGGCAGGTGCCGATATTCCGCGCTGGGAAGTAGCTCAGGATTTTCTCCGTTTAGATAATGGGGCCAACCTGACCAGCAATATTTTGGATATCCCCTTGATCGAAGACCTGGACGGGGACGGGGACCTGGATGTACTCACCTTTAATTTTGCCTCTGGTGATTACCTGGAATTTTACCAAAACACCAGTATGGAGAGAAAAAACCAAACCGACATCGATGGCTTTGCCCCAGCATTAAGCAGATGGGGTAATTTTGAGTTTTGCGGATGTGGCAACATCAGTTTTGGTATCACCTGTAATGGTCAACCCATCTCTACGAGCCAAAGCACAAACGAACAGTTGAGGACCAAGCATTCCGGGGGGCACACCCTGCTATACCGGGATTTTAACGAAGATGGCACAAAAGATTTACTGATCGGGCAGGATCTGTGTAAAACCTTGTATTACTTACCCAATCAGGGAACGGATCTGGTACCCTCCTTTGATAATTTTTCCACTACTTTACCTGGATATGGTCCTTTGCCAGAATTCCCTATTTTCCATGCGGCATTTCCCCTCGATGAAAACCTGGTGATTTCCAGTCATTCTTCAGAGGTGGCAAGCAATTTCGGGATAGATTTTGCACAAAGCTTGTACCTATTACCACCCAACCAGGGAGGAGTACCAGAAACAAAAGCCTTTTTGCAGGAAAACATGCTCGATTTCGGTGAAAACTCCCGGCCATTTTTTAAAGGAAATCAATTTGGGGGAAGCCTTTTTGTTGCAGCTAATATTACCAGCCAAAAAGAGAGTAAAAGCAAAATTTTTGAATTTCAGTTGGAAAATGAGCAACTCCAATTGGTAAATGAAGATTTTCTCGACCTTGAAGCAGCCGGACTCCGTGAGCTGAGCTACCAGGAATACATGTCAGCTTCCAACCGGGCCTTCCATGTAATTACAGGGGAGCAGGTAAGCAATAATATTCCTGAAAAAATAATATGGATTAGCCCCGTTTCATCGCCGTTAGATCAAACAAACATCAGCATTCCTTCCTTTAACCTCAGGGGCTTGGATCAGATTTTTTTATTCCATGATGGTACCACAGATTTCTTACTCCTGGCCAGGCAAACCGGTGAACTGGTTTTGTTTTCCATAGACCTATCCGCTGGTCCCATTCTGGAATTACTGGAAAGAGATTTTTTGGGTTTTGCAGACAATCCTGTAAACAGAAATCTGTCTATCGCAGCGAGCTCCGGTGAACAAGTGTCTTTGATGGCTATTGACCAGCGGGGAGCCATTTTCCTGGTAAAAGATGTTTTGGGAGAACCTGTTATGAGCAGGGTTTCTATACAAACAAGCGTGGGAGATTTCGATCAAACCAGGTTTGGAAGAAATACATGGATTACCTTTGTTCCGGGTCTTGTGGAAGATGGTCCTGACCTGATCATAGGAAACAGGGCAGGTGGATTAGAGTATTTGAGCCGGATTTCTGGTGATGAAGGTGGACCTGATGAAAACCTGAATGCCATTGTTTTTCCAAACCCAAGTAAGGGCGAAGATTTAAAAGTGATCGTTAATCAAGAAGAAGTAACCCTGAATATCTATGGGGCGAGCGGCAAACAAATCAGGGAAGGCTTATCTCTCAGGCAACAGGAAATAACTGAAATCAGTCTTTTTGGTTTCGCTCCCGGTTTGTATCTATTGGAGATGATTGGTAAAAACAGAGAAAGGCAATACAAGAAAATCTGGGTTAGCCCCTGAAATCTATTTCAAACTAAACTGGTCTGCATCTTTCCATGCTGGAAACTTTTCCCTATAGGCTAGGAGAGCTGTTTTATCCAAATCTACCCTGATGATGCCTTCATTTTCACCGCCGGATGCCAGGCAGTTTCCCTTGAAATCAAAAGCGGCAGAATGCCCTGAATAGGGCACCTCGTTACCATCCATTCCTACCCTGTTTACACCTATGCAATAAGCCAGGTTTTCAACAGCCCTGGCTTTCAGCAAGATGTCCCATGCCTGCACTCTTGGTGCCGGCCAGGAGGCTACATAAAATATCAGGTCGTAATCCATTTCTCCATTTCCGGAAGCCCCATTGCGAGACCAGACCGGAAATCTAAGATCATAACAGACCTGGGGCCTGATTTTCCAGCCTTTATAGGTAAAGATTTGGTTTTCTTTGCCCATGGAGTAATGATGGTCTTCTTTTGCCATTCTAAAAAGGTGTCGTTTGTCATAATGAGCCAATTGACCATCAGGTGTCGCCCAAAGCAATCGGTTAAAATAATTGCCTCCTTCCTGGATGATCACACTCCCTGTAATTACTGCATCCATCTGCGCGGCCATCTGCTTCATCCATTTGGTACTGTGCAGGTTCATGGGCTCTGCCTGGCTCAGGGTATTCATGGTAAATCCTGTGGTAAACATTTCCGGCAGGACCATTATATCCACTTTACCTTTCATATTCCACATTTTTTCTTCAAACATGGCCAGGTTTGCGGAAGCATTTTCCCAATACAGGTCCATCTGAAACAATGCTAAAGAGAGGTTTTCCACAATGAAATGACTTTTAATGAAAAATTGACACACACCGGCTGATCAGGGATAAACCATCCTGTAGTCTGTCGGAACCTTTCCCTTGCTTATATCCAGCAGTTTTCCCTTCACCATCCGCCTTTTTAGTCCTTTAAGGTAATCAATAAAAAGAATCCCCTCCAGGTGATCATATTCATGCTGAATAACCCTGGCAGTCATGCCAGAAAACTCTTCTTCTTTGAGGTTCCAGTTTTCGTCAAAATATTCGATGGTCAGCTTTTCTGGTCTGGTGATCTCAGCCCTGACCTCGGGGATGCTCAGGCAGCCTTCCTCAAAAACGTATTTGTCCCCGTACTCATCAAGAATAATCGGGTTGATAAAGGCCTTTCTTACGCCTTTTTCTTCATCTTCCTCCTCCAGCATCAAACTGCTGTCGATAACAAATAAACGGATACCCTTATTGATCTGTGGCGCAGCAAGTCCTACGCCATTTGCATTTCCCATGGTATCAAACATATCGGTGATCAAACCTTTCATATCTTCACCTTCCTGAATCTCTGCTGCCTCTTTCTTTAAAATGTTATTTCCGTATGCAACTATGGGGTATATCATTTCCTTTCTAAATAAGTTTGTAAGATAATGGCCGCACTGATTTTATCCAGGTTGCCGGCCTTTTCTTTTCTGTCCTTTTTTTTACTTCCCATACTGATCATGGACTGCATGGCCATTTTGGAAGTAAAGCGCTCATCCACCAATGAAATGGTTTTTCCTGGAAAAAGCCGCTTCAACTTTTTCTCCAAAGCCAAAACGGGTGCTGTCATATGGGTATTTTTGCCATCCAGCGATTTTGGGAAACCAATGATTATCTCCGTGACATTCTCTCGGCGCTGATAATTTTCAAGATATGTTAACAAATTATGGGTAGGGATAGTTTCCAGGGGATTTGCCAGTATGCCCAATGGGTCCGTCACGGCCAAACCTGTTCGCTTGGTGCCCAAATCTATGGCCATAATCCTGCCCATCAATTGTTTTTGATTTGAAGGAGAATTTTACGCTTCACCTCTTTTTCCAACTCCAATGCTTTTGGAAACAGCAGGTCATTTTCAATTTTGGCATGTAGGATAAGTTCCCTCTCAAGTTGCTGGAGTTCGTGAAAAAGTATTTTCATGGACACCGGAGCATCTTCAGGGATTTGATAATCATTGGTAAGCTTTCTGATACCCTCCATTTCATCATCATGAGCTTCATGCTCTTCTGCCATTTTGCTGACAGGGGGCAATGAAAACACTTTGATGGATTCGAATAGGGGCAAAACGCCTCGGTCAAAATCCTGCAGCATGCTTACCCGATTAAAAAGGGTATTTTCCTCCTCGTGAATATGGTGGATAAAATCATCCACAAAAAGGGGGAACATCAATCTCAAATCTGTCATCAAACCCTTATATGCGGCACCTAATTCAATGCCTTCCACCATACTTGATAAAAATGGTAAGGCTTGTCGGACAAAGTACCGGTGCTTCTTTTTCAGGTAGCTCACCATAACTTCAATGGGATGCAGGTAAAGTTCTTCTTTGGTTGGTTCTATCCTGTTTGCCCATTGTTCCAGCTCTGTGATCACTTGGTTGAGGTTAACCTTGTGTTGCTGGCAAACTTCCTCCAGAGAATACTTCTCATGCCGAAAAAAACTTATCCCAAAATAATGCAGCACTTCAGCCAGGATGTAGTTTTCACTGACAAGTTCTGCAATGGATTTTTTATGGTTATTTTCTGAAGAAAGCATGAATACAAAAATAAAATAAAATACTTTAAAAAAGGGCACCTTTCAGCACCGATTTTAATTTTAATACGTTTATTTAAACGAAACGCCTTTAATAAGTGTTTAATTGTAAATCTGATATAAATCCATTAAATTGGATGTCAGCATTTTGATGCCTAATAAATTTAAACAGGAATAACGTGAGTATAGAGAAAAATACCAAAGCACAGATCAAACTCCCCTTATTTCTCGCCTTGGGAATATCTGCGGGAATTTGGATTGGTGCCACTTTCGCAGAACCCAAAACGGACAGAAACGACTTAAAATCTGCCATTTACAAGCTACAAGAGATCATTACCTATATTAACAGGGATTATGTAGATAGTGTGGATACCAATGAATTGGTGGAGTTTGGCATAGAAAAAATGTTGGGAAAACTGGACCCGCACTCCAGCTATATCCCTGCTGAAGATGCTGCCCTGGCAAAATCACAGCTGGAAGGAGAATTTGATGGCATTGGTATCGAATTCGGTATACTTAGAGACACCATTTATGTGGTTTCTCCCCTGACTGGGGGGCCATCAGAAAAAATCGGTTTGCTGCCCGGTGATCAAATCATTAAGGTGGACGGTGAGACAGTGGCCGGTACCGGTGTAACAAACCGGGATGTTTTTGATCTATTAAGGGGTCCAAAAGGAAGTGAGGTAAAGATCGGTATACAAAGAAAAAATGAGGATGATCTTCTGGATTATAATATTACCAGAGACAAAATCCCTCAATACAGTGTCAATGCTTCCTACATGATAGACAATGAAACTGGTTATATAAAAATCACCAGATTTGCTGCCAACACCCATGAGGAATTCAGAACAGCCTTGCAGAGCCTTAAAGAACAAGGAATGGATCGATTGATTCTGGACCTGCAGGGCAACCCTGGAGGTTACATGGGTGCGGCCATCAATATTGCCGATGAAATCTTGAAAGACAATGCTGTGATCGTCTCTCAGGAGGGCAAATTGAAAAGATATAGTCAAAAAGCCAGAGCTGTGCGTCCTGGTTCGTTTGAAGATGGTTCGGTGGTGATCTTGGTCAATGAAGGCAGTGCTTCCGCTTCAGAAATTGTAGCTGGAGCTGTACAGGACAATGACAGGGGACTGATTGTAGGCCGGAGATCATTTGGCAAAGGGCTGGTTCAAATGCCCATCGACCTTTCCGATGGAGCAGAATTGAGACTAACCATTGCCCGGTATTTCACACCCTCCGGCAGGTCAATTCAAAAGCCTTATGGAGATGATGAAGAGGATTATGCCATGGATTACTTTAACCGTATGGAACATGGCGAATTCTTCAGTGCAGATAGTGTGGACTTCAACGACAGCCTGAAATATGAAACTGTAAAAGGAAGAACCGTATACGGCGGAGGCGGTATCATGCCTGATTATTTCGTACCTTTGGATACAAGCATGACCAGTTCTTATGTCAATAGACTATTTAGTTCAGAGTCTTGGAGAGAGTTCATTCTGGACTATGTCGACCAGAACAAGAAGAAATTTGCAGACATGTCATTTGAGGACTTTTATAATAACTATGAAATCTCCGACAGTATGCTTGATGAACTGGTTAAAACAGGAGAAAAGTATGAGGTTAAATTTAACGAAAAGGAGTTCAATAAGTCTAAGACCTATTTGAAAACCCTACTCAAGGCACATATTGCCAGAAACCTATTCGACGATAATGCCTTTTATAAGGTAATCAACAATATCAATGAGATCTACCAACAAGCACTTAAACTCCTGGAAAGTGCCGATGCGCTGGCTTTTTTTGAAGAGTAAGTAAGCTATTAAAATAAAAAAAGGACAGAAAATTATTTTCTGTCCTTTTTTTATTGATTAAATTCCCCAAAACAATTAAATAATGCGACAAAAACCCATGGCCCAAAAAATCTACCTTTCAACATGGATCACTTTACTTGTTTTAATTTCTATGAATGGATACAGCCAAACTAAAATCAATCATTTTGCGGTATATGCCAAAGATTTAAAAGAGAGCAGCCGATTTTATGAAGACATTGTAGGACTTAAGACCATAGAAGAACCCTTTAAAGATGGACTGCATGCCTGGTATGACATAGGACTTGGACTTTCCATGCACCTCATTGAACGGGAAAAGCCCTGGAAGGAACCCCTGATTGATAAAACCAACCACCTTTGCTTCAGCGTTGAAGACCTGGATGCCTTTATAAAAAAATTAGTGGCAAATGATATCCCTTTTGAAGATGCCGTAGATAACAAAGGAAAAATCAATATTCGTCCAGACGGTGTGCGGCAGATTTATATCCAAGACCCCAACGGATACTGGATAGAGATCAACGACGAATATTAATTAACCTGGTAAAAGTAAAAGGTGACCATAAGGCCACCTTTAAACTTTATTCATAAATATTATTGGGCCATTTGTCATTGGCAATATTGATGTCCGGAAGGATTTTATCCGGGTCAATTTCCACCTTGGTCAATTCCTTATCAGAACGGTGTTGGTGATTCCACCGGTCACCCCTCTGCCAGATCTCTACAGGTAGCATTAGTGTTTCGCTGCTTCCATCTCCGTAAGTCAGTTCTAGTTTTACTGGCATGGGAACGCCCCCTTCATTGGATAAGATGATGACCTGATCATTGCCATAAGGCACCACATTTTCGATGGCCAAATCAATATTGTCGGTCCCATAAAACCAGGATTTCCAAAACCAGGATAGGTTTTCACCCGCTACATTTTCCATGATATTAAAAAAATCATTGGGCTGTGGATGTTTATAGGCCCATGCATTGATGTAGGCTTTGAAGGCATTGTCAAACCGTTCTTCTCCCAGGATATATTCCCTAAGCATCAGCAAGCCCATGGCAGGTTTCATGTAGGCAATCATCCCCAGGTTTGAGGTATTGGCTACATCGGGATAGGTATCTATACCTTCTCTGTCAGGATTGGTAAGCCAATTGACATACCGGCGGGTTTGGTCCAAATTGGAACCATATTCTCCCTCATTAAATAACTTTGAACTGTAATGGTTGATGAAAGTATTGAATCCTTCATCCATCCAGGCATAACGTCTCTCGTTTGTACCAACAATCATGGGAAACCAGTTGTGACCAAATTCATGGTCAGTAACTCCCCATAATGATCCTTCCTTGCTTTTGTAGCTACAAAAATTCACCCCTGGGTATTCCATTCCGTTGATATCCGCCGCCACATTGACAGCCACCGGATAAGGGTACGGGTACCATGTTTCGGAATAATGTTCAATAGATGCCTTGCTGTATTCAGTAGATCTTCCCCAGGCATCCTGACCATCACTCTCTTTGGGATATACAGACTGTGCCATGGCTGTCTTTCCGTCCGGTAAACGAATCATGGCAGCATCCCAGATAAAAGAGCTGGAAGAAGCAAAGGCCACATCCCTTGCATTTTCGATTTTAAAATGCCAGGTGATATTCCCTTCTTGCTTTGGCCGCGTCAATTCAGGTTGTAACACTTCTTCAGGTTTAACCAGAAACACCGTACTGTCACTTTTAGATGCCAGGTCCATTCGTTCCATCAGGCTGCCATTCAGCACATCTTTTGGGTTTTGAAGTGCGCCAGAACCTACCACTATGTGATCGTAAGGGACGGTGACTTTATAGTCAAAATCACCATACTCCAGATAAAACTCTCCTGCTCCCAAATAGGGTTCAATATTCCAGCCTACTACATCATCAAATACTGCCACCCTGGGGTACCATTGGGCAAGAGCATAGATAGTACCATCATTTACATCCAGCCGACCCATTCGGTCCATGCCTTTTTCCGGAATCCTAAATTCGAAATTCATGCTTATTTTTGCTTTACCACCATTGGCTGGAAGGGGCTCATCAAAAAATACCTGCATTCGGGTATCCTCGATCAGGTATCGGGAAGATGGCTTGCTCCCTCTTTTTTCCAATTCCGCAGAAACCTGAGAAATTGAATATCCCCCATCAATGTCTCCTGAATACCTGTTTCCCTGTATGGGAGTGGTGAGTGTACCCCTGGAATCAGACTTGAACCTATTTTGTTCCAGATGAAGCCAGATAAACGGCAAACTTTCAGGACTATTATTGGTGTAGGAAATCTCTATTTTTCCCATCAGGCTATGCGTTTCCTCATTGAGTGTTACCTCAATCTGGTAATCTGCCTCATTTTGCCAATATTCAGGTCCAGGCAATCCAGAAGCAGCCCGATAGGCACTGCCTTGTCTGTAAGAAAAATCATTAAAGTCATTCTGGTTGTTTTCTGTTACCTGGGCGGAAAGCCCATTTGATGAAAATAGCAGCAACAGTACCAACCATTTTCCTATTTGCATATGTTTCATAATTTTGTTTTTTGCTAAAATAATAGATTTAAATAGGAAAGAAGAAATCATTACGGAAGAATCATACTTTTTTAATGTGCCTACAATTCATCCTATTATAAAAATATAGCTATTGAAAAGCTTATTTTTCATTTAATTCTAACCTCACCATTCGAACACTAATTTGTAATTTTGGTTTTTTGGAGGGTAATTTGAGAATCCTAACCAAATAATTACCATGAAAAATTACCTTTTGTTCTCTTTATTGTTTGCCCTTTCCTTTTGCGTTTATGGGCAGGATGACAGCACTTCCATTACATTGGATCAGGTAATCATCCAAGAAAACAGAATGGAAATTCCATTTTCAAAAAGCTCAAGAAATATCCATATAATTCACAGGAAAGCCCTCGAAACTACTCCTGCAAGAAGCCTACAGGAAATCCTCTCATTTACTCCCGGTGTAGACGTACGACAACGTGGCATAGGGGGAGTTCAGGCAGACATTGGCATCAGAGGCGGATCATTCGAACAAACCCTTATGTTGGTCAATGGCATTAAACTATCTGATCCCCAAACCGGCCATCACATGGTGAACATTCCCGTTCCTCTGGCAGGAATACAAAGGGTGGACATTCTCAAAGGGCCTGCTTCAAGGATCTATGGCCAGAATGCGTATGCTGGTGCCATCAACATCATCACCGAATTGCCTGAAAAATTCCAGCTACAGGCTGGTGTATATGGGGGTGATTTTGGGATGAGAGGTGCTTCATTTCAGGTGAGTTTACCTGTAGGAAAATACCGGCAGAGCCTGGCGGTGTCCCATGATGCCAGCGATGGGCACTGGTACAATTCTGACTATAGGGTAAGCAATATTTTTTATGAAGGAGGTTTGACTATAAACCAATATCATGAGCTGAAAACCATGCTGGCCTATGCAGACAGGGATTTTGGTGCGAATGGATTTTATACCAGTTCCTTTCCCGACCAATGGGAAAGCATACAGACCAGCCTCGCATCACTAAGTCATACCTTCGAAAAAGGAGACAGCTATATATCGACCCGCGCTTATTGGAGAAAAAACCAGGATGAATTCCGATTGGTAAGAAACGATCCCGCCATTTTCCAAAATATACACCAGACGGATGTTTTTGCTTTGGAAATAAATGCACGTCAAGAAACCGGAGTAGGTACCATTGGCCTGGGAGTAGAAGGCCGAAAGGAAAGCATAGACAGCAATAACCTCGGGTTGCGAGACAGGGATTTGATGGGAGCCTTTCTGGAACACCGGCTGGAGTTTTCGGAAAAGGGGGATATCAGGGCAGGCATATATTCCAACTTTTATTCTGAATATGGATGGAAACACTTTCCCGGAGCAGAAATTGGCTACCAACTCAATTCCTGGTTCCGAACCTATGCGAATTTTGGGGTCAGTTTTCGAATACCTACCTACACGGATTTGTATTATGTAGGGCCAACCAATATTGGAAATGACGATCTTGAACCTGAAAAAGCCAGCAATTATGAGGCCGGTGTTAAAATATCCAAAAAGGGTTTTAATGCGGAATTGACATATTTTAACAGGCATACCAATAACCTGATAGAATGGACACGTCCGGATGAAGATACGCCCTGGCAGCCTCAAAACTTTAACGAGGTGGTGTTTCAGGGATTAGAAGCAGGTTTTCAATATCAGTTTGAAAGATCTTCCCATGCATTGCGACTGGATGAAGTTACCATGAGTTACAACTATATAGCTGCAGACCTGATCGAGAAAGAGGGACAGGAAACGCAATACTCTTTAAATGCATTAAAACACCAATTTATCGTGGGGGTAAGGGCCGAATACAAGGAAAACATAGAATTGACAGCGAAAAGCCGTTACATAGAACGCATGAAATTGGCACCCTATTTTTTGGTGGACATCAGGATGGATGTTAACCGCTTGAAAAAAATAGGCTTTTTTGCAGAAATATCGAACCTGGGCAATACTGATTACATCGAAGCAGGAACCGTACAAATGCCAGGAAGATGGGCCCGGGGAGGAGTTTCCTTTAACTTGAGTGATTAAGAAAATTAGACAAAAAAAATCATTCTAAGTTTTGCACTGGAAATTATTAAATCTATATTTGCATTCCCAATCGAGACAGAGCAGAGAATTTTTGCTCAAATTATGTAAATCATTGGGAGTTTAGCTCAGTTGGTTCAGAGCATCTGCCTTACAAGCAGAGGGTCGGGGGTTCGAATCCCTCAACTCCCACGGATTGAAACCCTAATTGTCTATATTTTAGATAGTTAGGGTTCTTTTTTTTTAACTGTGGGGCTAATTATGGGGCTTTTAATTTAAGTTTTTTAAATTTAGAAATCTCAAATTTGCAAACACCTCCAATTCGGATAAGTTTAATTTTCAGTTTAGACGAACCAATCAACTTCCGGTTTAAATTCATAATTCCAGTCTATACTTTTTCATAAAGACCCTTATATCAGATACGTTATGTCCCAATACGCTCATGAACAATCTGAGACTAAACGAAGTATTTGCGAGTGAAAAAAGAAGAAAACAGTTTTAGCCCTGTAAATTCACATATGCCCCGTCGAAGGGGGAATAGCACCTAAACTGTTAGGATATATCCAGTGCCATTGGAGGTGGTCTGAGCACCAAACCTTCCCTGAAAAGCGATACTACACCAAACAAAATCAACTTACTACTTACTACAATTAGCCTATATCTTAATGAAAATCAAACCTTTAATCTGTAGTAAGATGAATTATTTTAAGTTACTACAACCTACTACAAAAAGGACTTTTGTAGTAAGATGGTTTTTAATTCTTTAACATCATAACCTACTGAATTTCAATAAATAAACTGCCAAATGTAGTAAGGTAGTAGGTGTAGTAGGTGGTTTTGACGAAAAATAAAACATTTAACTATGAATAACATGTTTAACAACAGAAGGACAAGGTCCTAATTTGGACCAGCTGGGGATTAGCCCCAGCAAAGTGAAAGAGTTTTCTATCCCAATAGGTAGATATTTTCATACCTATATTTATTTTTATATAGATAAAAATATAATTATTCAACTAAATTACAATTCGAAAGCCGTTCATTGAATTCAATCTACAAACCGGAAAATTCCGTTTTGGACAACAACAAATCCGTTGTGCGCAGTCCTTGCAAGTTGTGTGTTTGTCTGACAAAACCTAATGGTTTTTTTCAACCAAACACCGACCCACAGGTTATAGAAACCAGTAGGTTTAAGGTGTTAGTTTTACAGCCTCCAAGTCAGCGCCAAATTAGTTAAATTTGGAAATAGCTCCCAAAATTGATGAAAAACATGGAGATTGCAGAATTTAGGGAATACTCAAAAATCATGGAAAGTAAAATCGAAATCTACCAAGGAAGTGATGGCCAGACTCAAATTGAAGTTTTGGTTGAGAAAGAATCTGTTTGGCTAAACAGAAATCAGATGGCTGTCCTTTTCGGGAGAGATGTAAAAACTATAGGAAAACATATCAATAACGTTTTCAATGATGGTGAATTAGAAAAGGATGCAGTTGTCGCAAATTTTGCGACAACTGCATTAGACGGAAAATCCTACCAAGTAGACCACTATAATCTTGATGTAATTATATCAGTTGGCTACCGGGTCAAATCTGCACAAGGCACGCAATTTCGCCAATGGGCCACCCAGCGACTCAAAGACTACCTCGTGCAGGGCTACGTCATCAATGAAAAAAGATTGGCACAAAAGCAACAGGAAGTCCAAACGCTTAAGGACGGAATTAGGATCTTAAGCCGGGCAATAGAACATAAAGCTAATAATCAAAACCTGGATTGGCTGAACCATTTTGCGAAAGGACTGGAATTGCTGGACGATTACGATCATGAAAATCTTGATACAAAAGGTTTAAGTAAGAGAACGGCTAATTATCCCGAACTATCGGATTACCAACATGTAATCTCATCTATGAAGTCCGAGTTTGAGTCGGGCGTTTTTGGAAAAGAAAAGGACGGAAGCTTTGAGAGTGCCATTTCACAAATCGGCAAAGGCTTTGGGGAAGAGGACTTCTACCCAACCTTAGAAGAGAAAGCTGCCATGCTTCTTTACCTAATTGTAAAAAACCATGGTTTCGTTGATGGCAACAAAAGGATTGCCGCAGCTTGTTTTCTTCTCTTTTTACAGTCAAATAACCTATTGCTTAATAGAGAAGGGATTTCAATTATCAGCAATGATGCATTGGCTAGCTTAACTTTGTTTATCGCATCAAGCAAACCTGAGGAAATGGACACGGTGAAGAAATTGGTGATTAGTGTTCTAAACCGAAATAAAATATGACGCTAGAACAATTTCATTATCTAATTGACAATACTTCCTCATACGGGATTCAGGACCTGGTGGACGCAACCAAAACAACCAACAAACTGTCCGGCCAGACCCAGGTCTTTACGACGGCCATAGACCGGGGGACCAGTCCGAAATCCGAATACCAGTGGTTTAACACCGGCGTGCCGCTAAATTCCCGGGACACGGCAACCCATGCCCTCACCGTCTCCGGACTGGATTCCGGTGATTCGGGAGACTATTATTAAGAAATGAAGAGTTCGTTCGAAGGTTTTCCCAAAAAGTTGCTGGAAAGAATTACTTTTCAAATTTAAAATCCGGAATTGAAATGTCCGATGAGGATATTTCAAGCTTTGGAAGTGCGGTAAAGGAATTGGCCGTAGATACCTTAGATTCAGGATGTGATAAATTATTGGGTATTGGATACAAAGATATAAAAGACTACAGAGGTGAGACTGAATATTTTGATTCTTTAATTAAATAATATGAAAAAATTTATAGGTATAGGAATATTGATAGGAATAATCGTTTCGACTATTATTTATTTTAATTTTTCATATTTTTATTATAACCTAATAAAATACATATTTAATATTAGAAACAAGGATAAAATAGAATCAGTAAGCGAAAGCGAATTAATTATAAATTATTTTATTCAGGATTTGGAAAATATAGATTCGAAAAGTAATCAAAAAATTGATTCTTTGGCTTCGCTTCATTTTTCAAATCAATTTGAAGATTTTAGAATTTTAAATTATCCAGATGAATTCAATAGTCTAGATATGCTAATAATACCTTTTGATAAAAAGTTCAATATAATTTATGTTAAAGATGGTAAAACATATAGCTATATAAATATAAAATTCGACCCAAAATAACTCAACTATTGGTGATTTATGAAGTTAAGTTGGTTGATCATTATTTAATACCTGTCTACTGACTTCGGGTTACAGGTTTAACGGCACGGAACTCGACGGCGGCGACGGTTTTTACCTGGGTTCAATTTTTAGTTTTTTCTATGGGGCTCCCCAGGCTTTCTGCATCTCGTTTCTTTTTCTTTCTTCCGTAACTTTTACATACCGTTGGAAACTTTTGTAATCTGCATGGCCTGTTATCTTCATGACAGTTTCGGCCGGAATCCCTTTTTCCAGGGAGAGAGTGGCAAAGGTTTTACGTCCGGTGTGGGCGCTGATGACTTTATATTTAGGGTAGATTTTGGATATTTTTTCCGCTCCCCTGAATCGAATTATTTCTAGGGGCTCGTTTATCTCGGCCTTTTCGCACAGCTCTTTGATGTATTTATTAAACTTCTGGTTGGATATAACAGGAAGAGGATACGCTCGCTCCTTATATTTTTCAAGGATCAATTTAGAATAAACGTTTAATGGAACAATTAAGGCCTCCTTTGTTTTTTTTATTGTAAGTCTTATTTCCCTTTCTTTGATGTGTTCTCTCCTCAATTGCTCAAGATCTGAGTATCTAAATCCTGTTACACAGCTAAAGCAAAAAACATCCCGAACCTGATCCAGCCGCTTATCCTTGCTCAGATCCAGATTAAAAAGTCCATCAAGTTCATTTTGGGTCAATGCAATTACTTCAAGTTTCTCACGCTTAATGATAAAATCTTTATATCCACTGCTAATTTCAACCCCATTTCTTTTCGCATAATTAAGTAGAGCTTTGAGCGTGGTTAGTTGTTTTGCAATCGTGATATTATTAAGCCTTCGGACCGTGGAAGTTGTTTTATGAACTTATTCCCAATTAATTAGGAAGTTCTGGAATGATTGCACAAACGCATGGTCTAGCTGATCTGGCCGAATCACCAGTTTGGTCGTAGCCTGGTAATTCTGCAAATGCCTTTTCAGCGTTTTATACACTTTTAAGCTTCCAGTAGCTCTTGTATGTTCGTTCTCTTTTATATATTTGTCAATTAGGTCGTAAATTAGATTTGCGCCATCCTCCTTTTTTACTTTAGAAGTTTTGGTTTTTTGCAATGCCTCAACCACCATGGTAGCACTGTAGGTTACCCCATCATAGTCAAATCTAGATTCAATTCCTGCTACTTGATTTTTTAGCCCATAAATTGTCTCCTGATAATTTATAAGTTCATTTTTGGTTGGTAGATCTCCACCGTACTTCTTTTTGAGAAAATCCTTTAATTTGGTTGTGAGATTATTAATCTGCTGACTTTCGTTATTCCATAGTTCAGGAAACAATTTAATCCCGGTCGCCACTTTTTTCCGTTGTCCTGCAATTCTCAGAATCAATATAAGAGGATGCTCCCCTTTCTTGTTTACAGTATCCAATCGTAGTTCAAATCTTAAGGTCGCCTCCATTTCTTTCGGTCTTTGAATGTATACCAAATATATCAAAAAATAATTTAGTGGGGCTATTTGTGGGGCTAATATTTGATACATACCACCCCATAAGTTGTCACATTTCATGGATTAATGTATGGATATATAGCTATTATGGCAACTTTTTAGTATGACTTGTAGGAGGGTTCGAATCCCTAAACTCCCACTACTTTGGCCCTTAATCAGGGCCTTTTTGGTTTATGCCTTGCCATTTTTACATACTTTACTCCGAAATTAAAGACCGGTTTTACATTGGAGCTACCTGCGATGACCTAATCGATAGCTTCGCAAGCATAACGCTAACCCTAAGAAAGGATTTACTGCACATCAGAAGGCCTGGAAAATCGGCTATACCGAAAACACAAAAAAACGCCTCCTGAAATCAGGAGGCGTTTTTTTGTCCATAACTTGAAAACTTCTTACAGATCCAAATCATAATAGGATCGTTGACCATTGGGGTATACACCCAAAATGGTCACCTCTTCACCTTTGTAGGCATTTAAAGCTTCAATCACATCTTCTCCGTTCGAGATTTTGGTTCTCCCAATTTTTGTGATGATAAACCCTTCTTTAACACCAGCCTCTCTCCAGGATTCATTTTCTATTACTGAGATGGATGCACCACCTTCCAGTTCGAGTCTATCTTTAATGGTTGCATTCAAGTCTTCAAAAATGACACCATCAAACTCAGTGGTTTTGGGGATTTCTTTGATGACAACTTTGGTGTCACCTGAAATATTTTTCAATGTTGCTGTCGTAGTCATTTCCTTACCATCCCTTAAAAATTTTACTTCGACCTTATCTCCGGGTCGCTTTCTGGCGACCCTTTCCTGGAGGGAAGACGTGGTGAAGGCATCAAATCCATCAACACCGATGATGATATCTCCTTTCCGCAATCCAGCTTCTTCTCCACCACTCCCTTCATTTACTTCCCTTACATATACTCCCCGGTTGACATTTAACTTTTCTCCAATAACTTCCTCAATATCTGCGTTGACATCCATGATGACAACACCAAGTAACCCTCTTTGGACGGCACCAAATTCCAACAAGTCATCCATTACTTTTTTTACCATAGAGCTGGGGACAGCAAATGAATAGCCACTAAACCCGCCAGTTCTTGACGCAATGGCTGTATTGATGCCAATAATTTCACCATTGAGGTTAACTAAAGGTCCTCCTGAATTACCGGGGTTTACAGCTGCATCAGTTTGAATGAAGGATTCCACTTGCAGGTTACTCTCATCTCTGAGAATACCTATATTCCTTGACTTGGCACTGATAATACCTGCTGTAACCGTAGAGTTCAATTCGTAGGGATTACCGACAGCAAGCACCCATTCTCCTATTTTCGCCTGATCTGAATCTCCAAACGGGATATATTTTAAATTATGGGCTTCTATTTTGAGCAAAGCCAAATCTGTAGTGGGATCAGTACCAATAACCCTGGCAGCAAACCTCCTGTTATCTTCAAGAGTAACATCTACCTTAGAAGCGTTTTCAATGACATGATTGTTGGTGACAATGTAACCATCTTCAGAGATAATCGCACCTGACCCAGAACTCCTGCCTTCTCTGGGAGGTGCCTCGCCTCTGGGAGATCTAAAGCCAAAAAACTCTTCAAGTGGATCTACTCCACCCTGGCGATTGCCCATGGTAACTGTACTTCTAACATTAACTACTGCAGGTGTCACCTGCTCAGCAGAAGCTACAAAATTAATTCCTTCCGGAACCACAAAACGATCGTCATTCAACCAATTGACAAAACTGGTATTCTGTTTTTCGTTGAAATTTGTAGATGAATCCTGGCTATTTTGCATTAAACTTACACCTAAGACGGCTACCATACCGCCAATCAATGATGCCAGAATCATCCCGAGGAAAAACTGTTTTCTATTCATCGTATACCTTTCTTTATTAACTTCATAAATTACACGTCAAGAATCATTTAAAGTTGCTCCCAAAATGGTGCCACCTACCAACAAATCATTTATTTTAACAGCATTTAACAATAAAATCCCATCAGTTTAACATCTGGAAAGTGAAATCCCCTTCGCTAATGACTTTTAAACCAATGTGTGCATTTAAAGTTTGCATATCGGTTTAGTATGCCAACAAAAAACAAGTAGAAATAAATCACACAAAACTTTAATTATCTTTAAAAAATAATTAAAATTACTACGCTATCCTTCGGTTATCCTTTCATTTATCCAATGAATTCCTCCCCTATCCATCCGTTTACACACTTTCTGCCAACTTTTAATGGCCGCTACTTTCTGAAAATAACTGTCATTTGGCTGGTTTATATTTCTTCTCCGCTATTCGGGTACGCACAGGGATTAAACCTGAATATTGATCAGAAACCAACAACAAATACTGACACTGTCAAAATGGCTGACAGCCTGAAAGTGAAGCCGCTAGGTATCGAACAGCAGATCCAGCAAACCCAATCCTTCCTGAATACCCTCCAGGAAATTCAAACGAATATGATGCGTAGCAGGGATACTTCATTCCTGCGTGAAGAAATCCCCGTCATGGAATTGGTACTGACCAGGATAAGGGAACAAGCTCTTATCGAAGAAAGCACCGTAAATCTGAGGTTTCTAAATGAATTGGAAAACCTGGTAATAGGATACCAACTCCAGGTCAATGGCTGGCAAAAAGAAATCAATGAAAATGTAGATCAATTAATCGTTTCGGGAGAAAAATTAATTAACATCGGCAAAACCTCCCTTTCTGCAGAAGAAATATTGGATAAAGGAGCTCTTCAGGGATATTTTCAACAAAAGGAAATACTAAAAAATAAATTTGCCTACGTTGACAGTATTTATAGCATCAAGAGAAACAAAGGTTTGGAAATCCAGACCAGATTGACTGGAATAAAAATTGAGCTTGACGAAATCCTGGAATCTTTAAGGAGCCGGCAGCGGGATTTTAGAAGAAATCTTTTAAAGAGAGACAGCCCATATTTATGGGAAGTTCATTCTTCGGGGATAAAAAAACCTCTGACACTGGTCATACAAGAGACTTTGACGCTCAACAGACTGATTTTGAAGCACTACCTGCAATCAAAATATGGCTGGTTGTTTTTTATTTTGGTCGTTTCCATTTTGGCCTATTTTGGCATTCGAAACATGATCCGGAGAATTAGCCATACCAAAGACTTTTCTCACCTGATATTGGAAAGGAGTAAATACCTTAGGTATTCACCATTTCTGGGTACGGCCCTGATCGTATTCACAATCATTCCGTACCTTTTATCCTTCCCACCATACCTTCTTATTCTGGCTTGCCTTTTGGGAAGCGTTTTATCCACTACCTTTTTGATCCGCATCGTGCTGGATCAACAAGCAATGCTACTTTGGATTCTCATGGTAATGGCGTTTTTAGTTTTTGGCGCTAGTAACCTCATTACCCAAATGGCCCATCAGGAAAAGTGGTACCTGTTGGGGTTTTCAGGGATAGGAATTGCTATAGGGCTTCAAGTCTTGTCTCTAATTAAAAAGAATCCGGCTACCTTCCCGGCCAATTTGTCCTACCTGATCTATTTTTTCCTTTTGATGCAAATCGTATCCATCGGATTTCATACAATTGGTAGATTCAGCCTGGGTAAAATCTTAGGAGTAGCCTCGACCTTAAGCACCATGCAAGGCATTTCTCTTTATGTATTTGTACTTGTACTGATGGAGGCCATCTATCTGCAATCAGAACTAAGTAAAGAAAATCAGAAGGACTATGCCAATTACCTTAATTACCAGGCAATTTATAGCCGCATGAAAAAGATTTTCTCTTTTCTCGCATTATTCATGTGGTTCTATTTATTGCTTGTCAATTTTTCACTGAATCAAACTTTAGGCGATCAGTTGTGGTCTTTTCTACAAGCCGATCGGACTTTTGGCAATACTACTTTTACTTATGGAAGTATTTTAATTTTCTTTTTACTCATATGGATCTCCTCAGTACTGGCAAAAAACATCGCTTATTTTGCCTCTATTCGGGATAGTCAAAATACAGGCCCCAGAGAGAAGCGACTGGGCTCATCCATCCTGTTGATTCGGCTGGCGATCCTAACCCTGGGCTTTTTCCTTGCAGTTACAGCATCTGGCCTATCGCTTGACAAATTAGCCATCGTCCTTGGCGCACTCAGTGTCGGCATAGGATTTGGTTTGCAGACCATCGTCAATAACCTGGTTTCGGGTGTCATTCTGGCATTCGAACGCCCTATACAGGTAGGCGATGCAATAGAAGTAGGAGGCCGATCGGGTGTGGTCAAGGAGGTGGGTATCCGCTCCAGCACACTTCAGGCCTATGATGGATCCGAACTGGTCATTCCCAATGGGGATTTGCTTTCACAACATCTGGTCAATTGGACCTTGTCCGATAAAAAGAGAAGGGTAGAGTTAATGGTAGGAGTAGCATATGGTTCTGATATTGAAAAAGTACATGAAATCATCGAAAAAATTGTGACTCAGGAGGAAATCCTTTCTTTCCCCTCTCCCAATATCCTGGTGCACAATTTTGGAGACAGTGCAGTGGAAATTCGAATCTTGTTTTGGGTTGCTAATTTTGATGACTGGATTCAAGTCAAAAATAAAGTCTTAAGAGAAATTTATTCTGCTTTCACTGCGGAAAATATAGTAATTCCTTTTCCTCAAAGAGATTTACATATAAAAAGCGGGCAGTTAAACCCAAACTCCAAAAAAAACGGTGAAGAACAATAAGTTCGTTTATTTGAGCGCAAGGGCTTCCAGCAGCAACAAATCAAAAAAAAGGAAACAAAACTTGTTTCCTTTTTTTTGAAGAGCCGAACTGAATCTTCACTTCCAATCTTCAACCCTTTGCCTGGAAACACCCAGACCATCAATACCCAGCTCTACTACATCTCCTGCTTTCAGGTAGGTGGGAGGCTTCAGCCCCATGCCCACACCTGCAGGAGTACCTGTACTGATAATATCTCCCGGCAACAGGCTCATGTATTGGCTGATATAACTCACCAATTGGGGGACGTTGAATACCAGATCGGAGGTATTGCTGTCCTGCATGATTTTCCCATTTACCTTTAGCCAAAGCCTTAGATCATGCGGATCCGTTATCTCATCCCGGCTTACCAGATATGGACCCACAGGAGCAAAACTATCACAGCTTTTACCCTTAACCCATTGTCCTCCGTGGTTCAGTTGAAAATCCCGTTCGCTGACATCATTGTGTAAAACATACCCGAATACATGATCCATGGCCTCAGATTCAGAAACATAGCTGGCCTTCTTCCCAATGACTATGGCCAATTCCACTTCCCAGTCAGTGGCTTTGGAGTTTTTTGGAATGATGATGGGGTCAAATGGGCCTGACAAAGAGGAAGTAGCTTTCATAAACAACACGGGTTGCTTTGGGACATCCATCCCACTTTCCCTGGCATGAAGTGAGTAGTTCAGCCCTACACACATGATCTTTGAGGGGTAGGGAACTGGTGATCCCAATCTTTCTCCTTCAGCAATTTCCGGACATTCATCTGCATGGCTATCCAACCATTTTTTCAATGCTTGCAGGCTGTCACCTTTTCCTAAAAACTCAGCTGTCCAATCACTGCCGAAAGCCGAACAATCCAGCTTTTTTCCCTTCTCAGTAACTACACCCGATTTTTCCTGTCCTACTTTTCCAAATCTTATCAATTTCATTGGTTTTCCTGTTTTTTTTATTGGTTACATTTTTAATTTACAAAATCCTCCGTCTACCAGATAATCGGCTCCTGTGAGAAAGGCTGCCTCATCGGAAGCCAGAAAAAAGGCCATGTTAGCGACCTCCTCAGGGCTACCCATCCGACCTACCGGCTGAGTAGCTGCCAATTGATCAAAAACTTCTTTTTCTTTTCCAGGATAGGTCTTGGTAAGGTAATCATCTACAAATGGAGTATGGATCCTGGCAGGAGAGATGGCATTGCACCTGATATTATCCTTTACATAATCCCGAGCTATGGTAAGGGTCATGTTTAACACCGCCCCCTTTGACATCGAATACGCAAACCGATCGGGAATACCCATGGTGGCTGCTACAGAAGCCATATTGATGATGACTCCCCCACCCTGGGATTTCATCCTTCCGATTACAGCCCTGGAGCAATTGTATACTCCTTTTACATTGACCGAATAAAGCCGGTCCAAATCAGCCTCCTCAGTGGTCTCCAGGTTCCCTATATGTGATACTCCGGCATTATTTACCAAAACATCCAGGTTTCCCTCTATACCAGCTACAACCTCTTTTACCTGTGCCTGGTCCGATACATCGGTTAATTTAAAATAAACCTGATACCCTTCCTGGGTAAGATCTGCTGCCACCTTTTGACCATTTTCACGATTAAAATCCAGCAAGTACACTGTTGCCCCTGCTGCCGCAAACTTCCTGACAATGGCCAATCCAATCCCGCTTGCCCCTCCGGTCACCAAAATATTCTTTTTCTTCATGTGTTTATACTTTTGGGTAATTGCATTCCGTCTAAAAAACCTTGTGGGTAGTAATTATTCCCCCAACATGGGAAAGAGTTTCTTCAGTTCTTCTTCTGAAGGTTGTGAACCGTATTCACATACTTCGAAAGCCTCTGCGTAAGCTACCTGAGCGGCTCTTGAAGCACCATACCATTTTTCCAGGCTTTCCCTTACGGCAGCATTGATACTACCAAATCGTTTGCCCTTCAACCACTCTTTTCTTTCCTCTTTGCCTTCGGGTACTTCTTCTGCATATCCTCCGATCCATGGTAACCACTCGTAGAATTGAGATTCGTGGGCATCCATTCCCTCGATTTTCTTATCAATCACGGCGGAAATGTCTACGGCTACATGGGGATCAAATGGATTGGGTTTCTGAAAATGATCCTGAAAATACAGGAAAACAGGGTTCTTTTCCAAAGCAGGTGTATCAGGCGCTATATTGGGAACCCCCACCATGTAAGCTGCGTCCTGAACCAATACCCCGGTGTACCGGTGGTCCGGGTGGTAATCATTGGGCCGGGGGGCAATCACTATGTCTGCATCCCATTCGCGGATTTTTCTGATGATTTGTAGCCGGATTTCCAGGGTAGGTAATAATTCTCCATCATGGTTATCCAGGACATCGTATGCTACCCCGAGTCTCCGGGCCACCTCCTGGGTTTCTGCGATTCGGCGTTTGGCCAGCATGCCTCCGCCCTCTTCCATGTGACCTGCATCCCCATTGGTCACTGAGACGAATTTAACCTTATGCCCCATGGCTACAAAAAGTGAGGCTGTTCCTCCTCCTTTTATGTCGCAATCATCAGGATGTGCCCCAATCATGATGATCCTTAGCGGATTTTCCTGCGCCATTGCCAAGGAAATAGAAAATACGCAAAATAATAATGCAAGGAATTTTAATTTCATAATTTTTTTATTGGTTCGTAAAAGATAAAGGTTGAAGTTAGTCATTTAGACCTATTTTGCCAATCTCCGAATTCAAATTATCCCCGAATTCTCCGCTTTGCCCAAAACTTATTCCTTATCTTTGCATCCTGAATTTTGAATCGAAAACACAGCCATACTACATATGCTTCAGGTTAATGAGATAAGAGAAAAATTTGACCATACTTGCGAGGGATTAAAAAAAAGAAACCTGAAAAATCCCGAGAATTTGCTCCGTCAGGTATTGGAATTGGATGATAGGAGAAAACAAATCCAGGTAGAAAGGGATGGTTTGCAGGCGGAATCCAATGCATTGGCCAGGCAAATTGGTCAGCTCATGAAGGCAGGGGAAAAAGCAGCAGCTGAAAAAATCAAAATGCAGACCGCTGAGATTAAAAGTGCGGTCAAAACCCTGGAGGATGACTATAACAATAGCGAAAAGGAACTGGTCCAATTGCTCTACACCATTCCCAATATCCCCCATCACACAGTAGCAGCCGGAATAACTGCAGACGATAATGAAGAAATATTGCAAAACGGACCACTACCTGAGCTTGAGACTGCTAATAAATTACCTCATTGGGATTTGATAAAGAAGTATGATATCGTAGACTTTGAATTAGGCGTAAAAATATCTGGGGCAGGATTTCCTGTCTACAAGGGAAAAGGTGCCAAACTTCAGCGGGCCCTGATCAATTTCTTCCTGGATGAAGCAGAAAAAGCAGGATACGATGAGGTACAACCCCCCATACTGATCAATGAAGAAAGTGGGTATGCTACCGGCCAGCTTCCCGATAAAGAAGGTCAAATGTACCTTGCCAGCGAGGATGGACTATACCTGATACCTACCGCTGAGGTTCCTATCACCAATATGTATCGAAATGAAATGCTTTCGGAGTCTGATCTACCCAAAAAAAATGTAGGCTATACACCCTGTTTCCGAAGGGAAGCCGGCAATTGGGGCGCACATGTCAGGGGTTTAAATCGCCTTCACCAGTTTGACAAGGTAGAAATCGTTCAGATCACCCATCCCGACCATTCTTATCAAACGCTGGAAGACATGAGCCTGCATGTGCAAGGTTTGTTACAAAAGCTTAAATTACCCTACCGGGTGCTCAGGTTATGCGGGGGAGATATGGGATTTACTGCCGCCCTTACCTATGACATGGAAGTGTTTTCGGGTGCTCAGGAAAGATGGCTGGAAGTGAGCTCAGTGAGTAATTTTGAAACTTACCAATCTAACCGGCTGAAATTGCGGTTTAAAAACGAAAACAAAAAGACCGTTCTGGCACATACCCTTAACGGAAGTGCTTTGGCATTACCTAGAATAGTGGCTGCTTTACTAGAAAATAATCAGAGTGAAAAGGGAATAAAAATGCCAGAGGTCCTGGTTCCTTACCTGGGGTTTGAGTGGATTTCCTAATACAATGCCTTGCTGTTCCTGAAAATTGTTGAAATCAAACCCCCAGTCGTTCCTTCCATTCCTGAACTTCACGGTGAGCCTGGTCAATTTGTTCCTGCTCCTCCCTGGTCAGCGAAGCATTTGCCCTTCGGCTGGTAAGCTCCAGGTTTAGACCGGATTTATTCAGGTAGTACCTGGAGGATAACTGGTAATTGGCTGTGATTTTGGATTCCATATCCGTCAACTTATCCTGAAGCCAATCCACTTCCGCTTTTTTGTCAGGATCTTCGGCATGTTGGCACACCCAGGCAATTACTTCCGGGTAATAATTCCCTGCAATAGGGGATAACCCTGCTCCACCTGTCCGCAGTGATGCGACAGCGCTACCTATATGGGCATTGTAAAGGCCAAGGTCAGACCCATCAGACAGGCGAAGCTTTTTACGGATATGTTCGATGTCTTCTGTGGTGTCTTTGTGGTAAACCAGCCGCCCTGTACCCAAAAGAAAGTCCAGCACTTCCAGGGACAAAACCCGCTTGTAGGGGCTGGGACATTCGTAAGTCCCCAGGGAAAGGGAATGGGTTTGATTCAGATAAGCTTCCAGATTGCGAATCATGGTTTCATCCAAATCTTCTGGTGCTGCAAAATGGGAAGTAATCAAAATGACTGCATCCACTCCGGTATCCGCCAGTTTTTTGGAAAACGTCGCCTTCTCGTAAGCATCTTTTCCAAAGGAACCAGTAGCGACCACCGGAAACCGACCATTAACCCGCCTGACTACCGTTTCGGTTACTTTCAATCGTTCTTCGGGGCTCAGATCGTACATTTCGCTGCTGAGACAATTGGCAAACAAACCCCTGGCACCGGCAGCCAGGTAATGATCTGTCAGGGATTCCAACCCTTTATAATCCACGGATTTGTCCTTATTATAAGGTGTCAACATTACCGGTACAAAGGATTTTTCTCCCATTGATTCCTTCATTTCGTTCCAGGCCTGCAATCCATAAACTGGCATCAGGCTGGCAGCCGTTCCCAAAACCATTTTCTTCATGAAATCTCTTCTTTGTTTCGGGTCGTTGGTTATTTTGTCATCCATAATAACAATTCAAATTTGATATGCTTATACAATTTATCCAGATTTCGGTTATCTCATCAAACGAGAACCCCTATCAGAGCTACCCTCTAGCCTTTGATTTAGGCTAATCCTCAGATAAAATAACCCCATTTTCGCTGACAATAATATCCCTCTTCCTATATTTGCCGCAGTATGTGGAAGGAAATCGTCCTATTGGTCAGAAAAGAAGCAGTGCTGGAATGGCGACAAAAGTACGCCATCAACGGGATTCTACTTTACGTGGTCAGTGCTGTTTTTATCACCTACCTCAGCATGGGGGCCGGCAAGGGAAACCTGGGGATACCGGTTTGGAATTCCCTGTACTGGATCATCATTTTGTTTTCTTCCGTCAATGCTGTGGCCAAAAGTTTTGTCCAGGAACATCAGGCCAGGCAATTGTATTATTACATGATTGCCTCCCCTGAAGCGATCATTCTATCCAAAACCATTTACAACACCTTGCTTACCCTTATTTTGGCTTTACTGGGCTATTTGGTTTTTGGAGTAGTATTTGGTAATCCCGTAGCCGATAAACCCCTTTTTGTCCTGAACCTACTCCTGGGAGCCATGGGCTTTTCCGCCTCCCTGACCATGGTTTCAGCCATTGCATCTAAAGCTGGCAATAACGGTACATTGATGGCTATTTTAAGCTTTCCGGTATTGATCCCTATTCTTTTGATGGCCATTCAGGTGTCGAAGAATGCCATAGATGGTTTAGACAGAGAAATCAATTTAGAAAAAATCCTTACTTTATTGGCCATAAATGCCATCGTAACCGCCAGCTCCTACATCCTGTTTCCTTACCTCTGGAGGAGTTGATTAGCGATTGGTGACCAATGGATATCACCTTGCTACCGGATTTTTACCGATGAGCAAATAAACCGTGAAAAAATATATTAATCCCCTTTTAAAACTTAATTTTGTATTCGTATTGAAGGAGCAGTTAACTCATTCTATGCGTTTACATTTTCTCATTTTTCCCAATAAAGGATAAAAAATGGATTTATAAAACGCAATAAAGGACAGAAAAGCTGGGCCAGGAAATTAAGTCGATACACTATGAAATCGGACAAGTTGAAAGCGACAAACAGATCAATGGCCCGATAAATATCGGAAGGGGAATCATGTGATACTCTCCCGATTTAAGATCGGGGCAGGCATTTGAACGAAAAAAATCAAATTATAAAGAGATGAAAGCTTATTGGTGGAAAATTTTGGCCATCGCCTTATTGGCTTACACTTTAATTGCGGGTTTGCTGATAGATGTGCCCCGACTACCCATCCTGAATGAAACCATAAGGGCCCTGTTTTTTCATGTCACCATGTGGTTTGGGATGATACTGATGCTGATGGTTGCTGTATATTATGGCATCAAACACCTTAGGACGGGCAGTCTGGCTCATGATGACATGGCTGTGGAATTTACCAATGCAGCCATCCTTTTCGGGGTAGTGGGGATTAGTACCGGTATGGTATGGGCCAAATTTACCTGGGGTGATTATTGGACCAATGACCCGAAGTTAAACGCTTCCGCCATTGGCCTTTTAATGTACTTTGCCTACCTGGTATTGAGAAATTCTTTAACAGATGTGTATCAGCGCGCCAGAATCAGTGCCGTGTACAGTATTTTTGCCTTTGCTGCCTTTATTCCCCTGATATTTATTTTGCCCAGACTGACTGACAGTCTCCACCCGGGAAACGGAGGCAATCCTGGATTTAATGCTTATGACATGGATAGTAATTTGAGGAAGGTATTTTATCCGGCCATCATCGGATGGACGCTGCTAGGCGCATGGATAAGTACCATCAGGGTAAGGACCAGGCGCCTGGAAAGAAAAATGGAAGATAAATTGATCAATCAATAACATGAAAAAATACATAGTCATCCTGCTTTTGATGGTAAGTTTTGCTATAAAAGCACAGGATAAAATAGGAATTACAGAAGATGATTACCAAAACTCAAGCGTACAAATGGCCGACGGTATGCGTGCGGATGGAAAAATCTATGTGTTAGTCGCCATAATTGGAATTGTTTTGGGTGGAATTTTGGTTTATGTGATACAGACTGATAGAAAGATCAGCGGGCTTGAAGAAAAATTTAAAAATTAAACCATGAAAAGAGGACATATCATTGGCTTGGGCATCATTGGAGTGGCCATCATCATCATCATCACATCCATAGGAGATGCCAGTACGTATGAAAGTTTTTCTACAGCCAAATCCATGGCCAAAAATGGTAACACTGCTGCCATACACGTAGTTGGAGAATTGAAAAAAGATGGGAGTGGCAAGGTAGTGGGAATAGAAGTGGGAGAAGACAAAACTTCCTTCACTTTTGTAATGGTGGACAATGACGGAACTGAACAGCAGGTATATTATAATGAACCTGTCCCGGCAGACTTTATCAGGTCAGAACAGGTAGTGGTCATCGGCACATACAAAACTGAGGAAATGTTTGTGGCTGAAAAAATTCTCATGAAGTGCCCCTCAAAATACCAGGAAACAGATCTAAAAACTGCTTCTTCTTAAAATTTTCGGGATCAGTTACACTTTAAAAGAATTTTAACATGATGAATACCTTTGTGGGTAGTCTGGGCCATTTTATGGTCATATTGGCTTTTGTCAGCGCCCTGGTTTCGGCCCTTTCCTATTTCTATTATACCCGGGCGAGCGAACTGGAAAAACCTTCCTGGAAAAACTTCAGCAGGATCACCTTTTATATCCATGGGGTGGCTTCTTTCTTCATTGCTTTTAGCCTGTTTGAAATCATTTACAATCACCGCTTTGAATATTTTTACGCCTATTCCCACTCCTCCACCGGCCTTCCCGTTCATTACATGATCTCCAGTTTTTGGGAAGGACAGGAAGGAGCCTTTATTTTATGGATTTTCTGGAATGTGGTTTTGGGCCTCGTGGTCATCCACACCAATAAATTCTGGGAGGGTCCTGTAATGGTGGTATTTACACTGGTTCAGGCTTTTTTGGTGTCCATGATCTTAGGCGTGGTAATTGGGGACCTCAAAATCGGTAGTTCTCCTTTCATGTTGCTTCGGGACATGTCCGAAGCACCAATCTTTCAAATCAATCCTGAATTTATTCCTGAGGATGGCACAGGGCTGAACCCCCTGCTGCAAAATATATGGATGGTCATTCACCCGCCCACCCTGTTTTTGGGTTATGCCTCTACCCTGGTTCCGTTTGCCTTCTTAATGGCAGGTCTGGCCATGAAAAGGTACTCAGAGTGGATACGTCCTGCATTGCCATGGGCCATTTTCTCCGCTATGATTCTGGGAATGGGCATCATCATGGGGGCTTATTGGGCCTATGTCACGCTTAATTTTGGTGGGTACTGGAATTGGGATCCTGTTGAAAATGCAGTTTATGTTCCCTGGCTCATCATGGTAGCTGCTATCCATACCATGATTACCTTTAAAAAGAGTGCAACTGCTTTAAAGACATCCATTATCCTGGTCATCAGTTCATTTATACTGGTGCTCTATGCTACCTTCCTGGTTAGAAGTGGCGTGTTGGGAGACTCTTCCGTACACTCCTTTACCGACCTGGGGCTTTCAGGTCAACTGTTGATTTACATGCTGTTCTTTTTGGGGGTAGCTCTGGTGCTGTCTATCAAAGAGTGGAAAAATATTCCTACCTCCGAAAGAGAAGCATCTGTTTACTCCAGAGAATTTTGGATATTCATAGGAGCCACTACCCTGGGGCTCATGGCATTTCAAGTCATCATACCAACCTCCATTCCCGTTTACAATGCCATCATTGAAAGCTTTGGGGGGCTTTCCAACCTTGCCCCTCCAGCCGATCAAGTCGGATTTTATACCAAGTTTCAATTGTGGTTTGCAGTGGCCCTGGCTTTACTTACAGGGATAGGTCAGTTTTTCTGGTGGAATAAAATGGACAAGAAAGACTTGAAAAATGCCCTGGTAACCCCCTACATCATATCCATGATTCTGGCAGCCATTGTGATTACTGTTGGAAAGGTTTATGATGTAACCTACATTGTTATTGTCCTGGCAGGTGCCTTCACCATCGTGGCCAACAGCACCATATTAATAAAACTACTGAGAAAAAAGACCTTTAAACTGGCAGGTGGATCTCTGGCACACATTGGTTTGGGAATGGTATTGATCGGTGTAATGTTTTCTTCCGGCTATTCCGATACCATCTCCATCAATATGTCCGGACTGACCTATAAAAAAGACTGGGAAGATGAATTGAACAAGGAAAATGTATTGCTTTGGATTAATAAACCCTTGCAAATGAAGGAATATGAAGTCATTTACAGGGGCAGGTACAAAAAAGTCACCGGAGTCCCGGGATATGTCAAAGCAGATGCCCTCGAAGAAACCGGTGAGGTAAACGAGGCCGTGGCACTTGAACCCATTGAATCAAAAGGGAAACTACATCACCAAAAAGGAGATACAGTAAATTTGGTGCTCCAGGAGAATTCTTACTTTAAAGTAGAATATTACCAGGAAGAGGATTTGAAATTCACCTTATTTCCCATGTCTCAGCCAAATCCTACCATGGGCCTCATATCTTCTCCTGACTCCAAAAGGTATCTTTCCAGAGACCTCTACACCCACGTTTCTGCCATCAATGATTATGAGGAACCTGAATGGAAGGAAGATAATTTTATCAATGCCACACCTGGTGAACAGTTTTTCATCAATGATTTTGTCACCCAATTTGAGGGGGCGGAAGTAATCACCGAAGTGGATGGCATAACCCTGGAAGAGGGAGACATCGCCGTCAAGGCCGAACTCACCATCATGGATTATGATGTAGAGAAAAAACTCTCTCCTATTTTCCTCATTCGGGGAAATCAGGTCGGGAAAATAGTAGATATAGATAATGACCTGGGCATAAAGGTAGAGGTAGATAATATAGTACCTGAAGAAAACAAATTTGTCTTTAAAGTCAATACCTACCAAAAGGACTATGTAGTCATGAAAGCAGCTGTGAAGCCCATGATCAACCTGCTATGGCTTGGGACCATCATCATGCTGATTGGTTTTACGGTGGCCATTTTCCGAAGATTTGATGAATTTCAGAAGATGAAGCGCAAAGGATTGGAATAAACTTGCTTTTCACCAATTCTGTAAAAAATTTAGATAACCCCTAAAATAAGTTAGGGGTTATTTTTTTACTTTACGGGTATGAAATTCAATATTGCAATAATCGGTACAGGAAATGTAGCCTGGCACCTTTCATCAGCACTTGAAAATGCGGGCCATGTGATCACAGAAATCTATGGAAGGGATTTGGAGAAAGCAGAAAAAATCGCTTCCCGCCTTTACGGCACTGAAGCCCAGGACCATTTGGATTTTACTGAAAGCCAGGCAAATTTATATGTTATGGCAGTAAGCGATCAGGCTATAGGTGAATTGGCGGAAGCCATCATTCTTCCCGAGGAGAGTATGCTCCTACATACCAGCGGAAACATGGCATTGGACATCTTATCGTATAGTTCAGCAGATTATACCGGCATACTTTACCCTTTACAAAGTTTTACCAAAGGTCGGGAGATTGGGTTTGAAGAGGTTCCATTTCTGCTGGAAACAATGGAATCCAAAGCCTTGAGAATCCTCAAAAAACTATGTGAGAGCCTGTCTTCTCCCTACTATGTGGTTCCCTCCAAAGAAAGGCGAGCCATACATGTAGCTGCTGTTTTTGCTTCCAACTTCACCAACCACCTGATAGGCATTTCAGAAAGCATCATTAAAAGGCAGGGACTTGAATTTGATATGCTCAAACCACTCATCATTGAGCAAGTAAACAAAACCTTACAGCTGGGAGCAAAAGCAGCCCAAACAGGTCCCGCCAAAAGAGAAGATTTTGATACCCTGGAAAATCACCACGATTTTTTACACTATAATGCACAGTTGGCAGAAATATACCGATTGATTTCTCAGGACATCATTGATTCGAATCAACTTTAATCATTGATTTACAATTGGTTATAAAATAAATCAGAAGCATTTTTTTATTGGCAATTATTACTCAAATTGAGTCCTTTGTCGTTATTTTGTAGCATGAATAACCAGAAGGCATCTCCTGTATTTACTTTCAGTGCGTTTGTGAAAATCATTCGCCCGGGAAATTTGCTCATGGTCGCTTTTGCCCAACTGATGACCGCCTTTTTCCTGGTAGGTACCAGTAGGTCCGGAATCCCGGTTCTTCAGGATTACCACCTGTACTTGTTGATTGTATCAACCGTCATCCTTACCGCCTCCGGGTACATGATCAATGATTACTATGACGTAAAAATCGATTATGTCAACCGGCCAAAAGCTGTGGTGATTGGCAAAGGTATGAAGCGTAGAATGGTCATGACCCTGCATACCATCATGAACATTTCTGGTATCCTTATAGGTACCCTGGTTCATCCGAGGATTGGTGCCATTACCTTTGTAGCCGCTTTCTTATTATGGCTTTACAGTAATTCTCTGAAACGACTCCCCTTCATTGGCAACCTCACTGTGGCATCACTCACAGGTCTGGCCATCTGGATTGTAGGCCTGTATTATCAAAAATCAGAATTGCTGATTCTAACGTACGCCATTTTTGCTTTTTTTATCAACCTGATCAGGGAAATCCTAAAAGATATTGAAGACAGGAATGGAGACAGAAAACATGGCTGCAGGACATTGCCAATCGTTCTGGGCTTTAGAAAAACAAAAAATGTAATCTTCATGATTGCCTTTTTGTTTGTAGCCGCCATACTCTTTGTCACTTTTAAAATCAATGAGCCTTTATTATTCCTTTATTTTGGAGGGTTGAGTATTTTCTTCTTTATCTTCATGGTCAAAATTTACAAAGCCGATAGAAAATCCCATTTTACGGAATTGAGTGCCTTGTCCAAAATCCTGATGTTAACCGGGATACTGAGTATGGGTTTTCTGTAATATATTATCAAAAAATGACCTATATTTAGGTATGAAAAATGATTTTACCAGTTATACCTTAATTTTTACCATGGTGGTTCTGGCGGGCTGTAATCCCAAACCCGCAGAACATGGCAACTCCGAATTTGTCGATTCCCTACCATTTCCTGATGTAATCCGCAATTTTACTCCCAAGGGAGAAAACCCGGTTTTTAAAGGAACCGGGGAAGCTACCTGGGATAAGCTGATCCGGGAAAGGGGATATATCCTGAAGGAAGATGACGGATACCATATGTGGTATACAGGATTTGATGGGTATGATGAAAACACCATTTTAAAATTAGGTTATGCCTTTTCCGAAGATGGCTTTCAGTGGAAAAGACACGAAAACAACCCCGTTTTTGGTGAAAGCTGGGTAGAAGACATGATGGTCTGGAAACAGGGGGATACCTATTATATGTTTGCTGAAGGCAGGGGAGATATTGCCAAAATGCTCACTTCCAATGATAAAATTCATTGGGAAAATCAGGGCGACCTGGACATCCGGCAGGCAGACGGATCTCCCCTAAGTGAGGGCCCATATGGTACCCCCACTGTATGGATGGAGGATGGCACCTGGTACTTGTTTTATGAGCGAAATGACCAGGGCATCTGGTTGGCCACTTCCCGCGACCTGAAGGTTTGGACCAATGTAACAGATGATCCGGTCATTACCATGGGGCCAGAAAAATATGACCAATATGGTGTGGCAGTAAATCAGATCATCAAGTATAAAGATCATTATTATGCCTATTACCATGGCACTTCATTGGAAGATTGGAGTGATTGGACCATGAACATGGCCATATCTAGTGATCTGGTCCATTGGAGCAAATACCCCGAAAACCCAATTATGGGCGACAATAAATCCAGTGGCATAACGGTCCACGATGGAGAACGCTTCAGGTTTTACACCATGCATCCCGAAGTAGTGGTACATTTCCCTGCCAAATAGAAATTGATTTTGTATTTTTGCACCAGCATTAAACCTTAGCTCTCCCTTGAAAAACATTGCCATCCTTGCATCCGGAAGTGGAACCAATGCCGAAAAAATCATGGAATATTTTCGAAAATCCTCCAAAGCAAAGGTGGTATTGGTCGCTTCCAATAAAAAAAATGCCTATGTTTTGGAACGGGCGAAAAGATTCACAGTACCCACTTGTGTTTTTTCCAAATCAGAAATGGAACAGGGTAAGTTAATTGAAATATTACAGCAGCACAAAGCTGATCTGATTGTTTTGGCAGGATTCCTACTCCAGTTACCTGCAGATCTGATAAAAGCCTTTCCAGAAAAAATCATCAATATTCACCCTGCCTTGCTCCCCAAATATGGTGGAAAAGGCATGTATGGCAGCCATGTCCACCAAGCCGTAAAAGATGCAGGAGATAGCGAAACCGGCATTACCATACATTTGGTCAATGAAAATTATGATGAGGGCAAAATCATTTTTCAGGCTGCTGTTTCCATTGGTGAGGAAGACAGTATCGATCAAATTGCTGAAAAAGTGCATGCCCTGGAACACAAATACTATCCAAATGTAATCGAAAGTCTGATTTAATGCACTGATTTTCCTAACTTTGCCCACTTAATAGAAATCTAAATATTTATTACCATATCTTTTTCGGATACATTGGCAGTTTTTAATGGAATACAGCGCCAATGGAGAAAAGACTAATAAAAGATAACCGCAATGTCTGAAAAGAAAATACAATCTGCATTGATCTCAGTTTATTACAAGGACAATCTGGAACCCATCATCGAACTTTTAAAGAAGCAAGGGGTAACCATCTATTCCACCGGTGGCACCCAAAAATTTATTGAACAACAAGGGGCAAGTGTAATCCCTGTAGAAGAACTCACAGGCTACCCCTCTATTTTCGGTGGAAGGGTAAAAACCCTTCATCCGAAAGTTTTTGGTGGAATCCTACATCGCAGGTCAAATGAACAAGACGTAGTACAGGCCAATTCCTATGAAATTCCTGCCATAGACCTGGTCATTGTGGACCTGTATCCGTTTGAGGAGACCGTAGCGGCAGGAGCATCTGAAGCTGACACCATAGAGAAAATAGATATTGGTGGAATCGCATTGATCAGGGCAGCCGCAAAAAATTACGAAGATGTCACCATCATTGCTTCCAGGGAACAATACGGGGTTTTGGAAGATAAATTGAAATCACAAAACGGTAGCTTAAAAATTGAAGACCGCAGGTATTTTGCAGCCCAGGCATTCAATGTCACATCCCATTATGACACCCAGATTTTCAATTATTTTAACAAGGAGGAAAACATCCCTTCTTTGAAGATCAGTGAAGGAAAAGCCAAAAGCTTGCGGTATGGGGAAAACCCCCATCAAAGTGCCCATTTTTATGGTGATTTAACCGCACTTTTCGAACAGTTAAATGGGAAAGAATTGTCCTATAATAACCTGGTCGATGTTGATGCTGCAGTAGCTTTGATTGCAGAATTCCAGGATGAAGTGGCCTTTGCTATTTTGAAGCATACCAATGCCTGCGGTGCGGCAATTGGCAAAACGGTAAAGGAGGCGTATGAAAAAGCATTTGCTGCGGACACCATTTCTGCATTTGGGGGCGTGTTGGTCACCAATACAAAGGTGGATCTGGAAGCAGCTCAAACCATGCATGGCCTGTTTTTTGAGGTTCTGATTGCACCGGAGTTTGATGAAGATGCCCTGCAGGTTTTGAAAGGCAAGAAAAACCGGATTCTTTTGAAGCAGAAAATCAACCTGACGGGCACAGAACAGGTAAAAACGCTGTTGAATGGTTTTGTAGCACAGGATAAGGATCTGACAACTGAAGATAAATCAGACTTTAAAGTGGTTACCAAAAAAGCGCCTACAGCAGAAGAAAAAGACGCCCTGTTGTTTGCCCTGAAAATTTGCAAGCATACCAAATCAAATACCATTGTTTTGAGCAACAAAGACCAGTTGTTTTCAAGTGGTGTGGGACAGACCAGCCGGGTAGATGCGCTAAGACAGGCCATTGAAAAAGCCAAAACGTTCGGTTTTGATCTGAAAGGGGCTGTCATGGCTTCTGATGCTTTTTTTCCATTTCCGGATTGTGTGGAAATAGCAGATCAGGAGGGCATCAGTGCCGTCGTACAACCGGGGGGATCCATTAAGGACAAGGACAGCATTGCCTATTGTGATGCCCATGGGATGTCCATGGTCATGACAGGGGTCAGGCACTTCAAACATTGATGCAAATCCGGTAGCGACCTATCAGATTTCCTGAAACACTTGCCTTTTTACGGAAAATCCCGGATCAGGACTCCTGAGGGAGTTATTGAAATTAAAGAAGTAACGTATATAATGAATAAAACGAAAATAAGATAATATTTTTGTAGGCACCCGTTCTTTTTAAGGGCCGAATTATGCTAACTTTAAAAAAACAATAATCATTTAATTTAGAAAACACCGAAATGGGATTATTTGACTTTTTTTCCAGTGACATTGCCATTGATTTGGGAACAGCCAATACGCTGATCATTCATAAAGAAAAAATTGTAGTGGACGAACCATCCATTATTGCCATAGATAAAACAAACAATAAAGTGCTGGCGGTAGGCAGGGAGGCCATGAACATGCATGAGAAAACGCATGAAAACATCAAGACCATACGTCCCTTGAAAGATGGGGTCATCGCAGATTTTTATGCCGCCGAGCAGATGATCCGGGGAATGATCAAAATGATACCCGGTCACAACAAGGGCATGTTTCCTCAATCTCACCGGATGGTAATCTGTATTCCCTCAGGTATTACAGAGGTAGAGAAGAGAGCGGTAAGAGATTCTGCCGAGCATGCAGGGGGCAAAGAAGTTTACATGATCTACGAACCCATAGCAGCTGCTATCGGTATAGGCATTGACATAGAAAAACCCATGGGATCCATGATTGTGGATATAGGAGGAGGTACCACAGAAATCGCTTTGATTGCATTGTCAGGGATTGTAGCGGACCAATCTATCCGCGTGGCTGGAGACACCTTCACCAAGGACATTTTGGATTACATGAGAAGGCAACATAACCTGCTTATAGGAGAAAGGTCTGCAGAAAAGGTAAAAATAGCCATAGGGTCAGCCCTTACCGAATTGGACGATGCCCCTGAAGATTATGAAATACGAGGAAGAGATCTGATGACTGGTATTCCTAAAGTAATCAAGGTTTCCTACTCAGAGATTGCCTTTGCACTGGACAAATCCGTTTCCAAAATTGAAGAAGCGGTACTTAAAGCTTTAGAGATCGCACCGCCCGAGCTGTCGGCAGATATTTACGACAATGGGATTCACCTTACCGGCGGCGGAGCCCTGCTCAAAGGCCTGGACCGCAGGTTGCATCAAAAAACAAAACTGCCCATTCACATTGCAGAGGATCCTCTCAGAGCAGTAGTGAGGGGTACTGGAAATGCTTTAAAAAACATCAATCATTTTAGAACAGTACTCATGACATAAAAGTGAGATGCAGCAAATATTTTTATTTTTATACAGACTAAGGGCGCTACTTCTTTTTCTGGCTCTGGAGTTGTTGGCAGTGGGGATCATATTCACGCATAATTCACCGCAAGGGGCAGTGTTTTTTAACAGCAGTAACAAACTGGTGGGAAACCTGCTGTCAGTCAAAAACAATTTTGTCTCCTATTTTTCACTCTATACAGCCAACCAGGCTTTAGCAGAAAAAAATGCTGAACTGCTCAATAAATTGGATCGTGTAAGTCCTGTTCTTGATTCTGCGAATTTATCCATAGACAGTGTTCTGGCCAAAAACTTTGAGTTTTGGTCAGCCAGGGTAATCAATAATTCCATTCACCTCAACCAAAATTACATTACCCTGAATAAAGGGACAAAAGATGGCATAGAGGAGGGAATGGGTGTGTTTAATGAACTGGGTGTGGTGGGCCGGGTAAAAGGAACAAGCAATAATTTCTCCTCTGTCATATCTTTATTGAATACCAACCTTTTAATCTCCTCTAAGATCAAGGAAACAGAAGTATTTGGATCCATCAAATGGGATGGACTCAAGTCAAACGAAGCGAAATTACTATACGTTCCCCGGCATGTTCAGATAGAACCTGGGCAGGAAATCGTCACCTCCGGATACAATGCCGTTTTTCCGGAAGGAATCATGATAGGTAAGGTAAAATCAGTAAATCCAGGCAGTGAAACCAATTACCTGGATATCTCTGTCTCACTCAGTGTAGATTTCAGCAAATTAAATTTTATCTATCTGGTGAAAAACGATTCCAGGGAGGAATTGGACAGTTTGGGTATAGAAATGGAAACAGCAGGCCCATGACTACAGGTAAAATCGTAAAATACAGTTTAAGCTTTATTTTATACTTCCTCATCCAGGTATTTATATTGAAGGATTTGGTCTTATTTGGCTATGCTTTTTGTTTCTTGTATGTTTTTTTCTTGTTGAGTTTACCCCATGAACTGCCTACCATTCCTCTGATGCTGATCGGTTTTTTTATGGGTTTATTCATAGACTTATTTTATGATAGTCTGGGAATGCATACCGCCAGTGCGGTATTGTTAGGTTTTTTGCGTAACCCATGGATCCAGGTAAATACTCCCACAGGTGGGTATGATGATAATGTTCCCCCTACTCTATTGAATATGGGTATGGGTTGGTTTGTATTCTATAGTATTCCACTGATACTCATCCATCATCTTTTGTTTTTTTATATTGATATTTTAGGAACGGACTTATACCTTCCGCTCGTTATCAGGGTATCAGCTAGTATGGCATTTACCTTTGTATTGGGAATCATCGTGCAGGCAGTATTTTATAAAAAAGAAAGGGTATTATAAATGTACACAGGGAGATCATTGGTCGTAGCGGTCAGTATAGCATTGATAGCATTTGTACTTTTGGGAAAGTTATTTTTGATTCAG
The DNA here is from genome assembly GCF_010993705.1 of Cyclobacterium sp. SYSU L10401. Lineage (GTDB taxonomy): Bacteria > Bacteroidota > Bacteroidia > Cytophagales > Cyclobacteriaceae > Cyclobacterium. Next base: position 95,650 of record NZ_WOFO01000009.1, read on the forward strand.
GTTACGGATGACAGCTATTTGCGAAAAGCGGAAAGAAATGCCATTCAAAGGGTGATTGACCACCCTTACCGTGGTCTGGTTTATGACCGGAATAATTCCTTAATGGTATTTAATGATCCGGTATTTGACTTAATGGTGATCCCAAAGGAGTTTACACTGGCTGACACCAGCAGGTTTTGTGATTTATTCGGTATCGAAAAGGAAATGCTTATCGAATCCTTTAATGCTGCCAAAAACTACTCCTGGGTCAAACCCTCCCCATTGATCAAGCAAATTTCCAAGGAGGAATTCGGCAGGGTGCAGGACTTTTTAATAGATTACCGGGGCCTTTTTGTAATGACCCGTTCTGTGAGGGCTTATCCAAAGTCTGCCGCCTCCAATGCGCTGGGCTATATAGGAGAAATCAACTCCTCTCAATTAAGCAGAGATAGTACAAGGTACTATGTGCAGGGCGATTATGTAGGACTTAGTGGAATAGAGGCCTATTACGAACCGGAACTAAGAGGCAGAAAAGGGGTGAAATATAATCTCGTAAACGTGCGGGGGATAGAAAAAGGTGCCTTTAAAAACGGAGACCTGGATACTTTATCCATCCCCGGGGAGAACCTTCAATCCACCATTGACTTGGATTTACAGGTTTACGGTGAAAAACTAATGCAGGGCAAGCGGGGTTCTATCGTGGCCATTGAGCCGAAAACCGGAGAGATCCTAACCATGATTTCGGCTCCGATCTATGATCCCAACATCCTCACAGGAGCCAAATTCGGGGAAAATTACCAATCCCTAAACCTGGATCCGGAAAAACCACTTTTCAACAGGCCCATCATGGCCATGTACCCTCCGGGTTCCATCTTTAAAATCGTTCAGTCTCTGATTGGCATGCAGGAAGGCATATTGACACCCAACACCACCTACCCCTGTAACAGGGCCCTGGTCAACTGTCACAACCACCCCAGCCCGGTCAATCTTTTCGGCGCCATTCGCAATTCATGCAACCCCTACTACCACCAGGCTTTCAGGCAGGTCATCAACCGTGAAGTCTCTTCCAATACTTACGAAGACACCCAGATTGGTCTGGATAACTGGCGGGAGTCAGTTTTGAAATTCGGCCTTGGGGGTCGGTTAGGTATAGACATGCATGGAGAAAAGGGAGGATCCATTCCATCCAGTGAATTGTATGACAGGATCTATGGGAAAGGAAGGTGGAAATATTCTACCATTTATTCCTTATCTATCGGTCAGGGAGAAATGTTGGTAACGCCACTTCAAATGGCCAATCTGGCCGCCATTTTTGCCAACAAGGGTTTTTATTATACACCACATCTGGTTCGGGCTATTGGCGGAGACACCTCCCGCATTCCCGAAAAATTCAAAACCAAAAGACAGACCGGCATTGATAGCGAGCATTTTGATTTGATTCAGGATGCCATGGCAGCAGCACTTTCAGGAACTGCAGCCAGGGCCATCATGAAAGATATTTCCATTGCAGGAAAAACCGGAACGGCCCAAAATCCGGCAGGGGAAGACCATTCTGTATTCATCGCCTTTGCGCCCAAGGAAGACCCAAAAATTGCCATTGCTGTCTATGTGGAAAATGCAGGCTGGGGAGGACGGGCTGCTGCCAGCACTGCAAGCCTGCTGATAGAAAAGTACCTTACCGGAGAAATTAGCAGACCGGAATTGGAGGAATATGTGCTACAAGCTGAATTTATTTATTAATTGAGACAGAAGGACACATATTTTCATAAGATAGACTGGGTTGCCATAGGCCTGTATTTTGCCCTGGTCTTTGTCGGATGGATCAATATCTATGCGGCAGTCTATGACGAGCAAAATGCCACCTCTATTTTTGATTTTTCCATCAATTCAGGCAAGCAATTGATTTGGATCGGTACCGCCATTTTGCTGATTACCCTGATCATGGTAGCCGACTACAGGCTTTTTCAAAACTTAAGCATGATCCTCTATATCCTATTTGTGATCATCCTCTTCCTAACCCCCTTTATTGGTAAAGAGATCAACGGACAGCGTGCCTGGTTCGAATTGGGAATATTCCGACTTCAACCAGCAGAGTTTGCAAAATTTGCCACCGCTCTGGCACTGGCAAAACTCATGGAGAACCCTACCTTTGACCTGGAAAAATTTAGTCATCAGCTAAAAGCGCTGGGGCTTATCGGACTTCCGGTCGCCCTGATCATGCTACAGCCGGATACCGGTACGGCCATGGTATACAGTTCATTCTTTATCATGCTCTACCGGGAGGGTATGCCTCAAAAATACTACATATTCGCATTAAGCCTGATCGCCCTGTCCATCTTCACTTTGCTCATCAACAATAACTGGTACCTCTATGGTGGCATCGGAGCCATCATCCTGCTTTTGGTTTTAGCCAGTAAAAAAACCTGGAAAAATATAGCCGGGATTTTTTTCCTGGGAATCCTGATGCTTGGCTACGCTTACAGCCTGGACTATGTGGTCGAAAAATTACCCCCTCACCAACAAAACCGTATCATGGTCCTGTTTGATCCGGATGTAGACCCATTAGGCGTCGGCTGGAACGTGACCCAGTCCAAGATAGCCATAGGCTCAGGAGGACTATTTGGAAAAGGGTATTTGGAAGGGACACAAACAAAATTTGATTTTGTTCCCGAACAGCATACGGATTTTATTTTCTGTACCCTGGGAGAAGAGTTTGGCTGGACAGGAAGTCTGATCATGATTTCCCTTTTCGTCATATTCCTGCTTCGCCTGGTATTTTTAGCAGAAAGACAAAAGACGCGCTTTTCCAGAATTTACGGGTATTGTGTCATAGGACTGCTGTTTTTCCATTTCTCAATCAACATCGCAATGACCGTCGGGCTCTTTCCTGTGGTAGGGATTCCTTTGCCTTTTTTTAGCTATGGAGGTTCCTCACTATGGTCTTTCACCATACTCTTGTTTATATTTATCAAACTAGATTCCCACCGAATTCAAATTTTGGGTAGAAGCTATTAAATGATACTTAAAAGGTATCAAACCATTCCCCCTACACCCAGGAGTAAATAGATTCCTGCAGCGATAGCGGCCCCCAGGATAGGCCCAATAATGGGCACCCAACTGTATGCCCAATCCGAGGTTCCTTTCCCCTTGATGGGTAAAATTTGATGCATGATCCGGGGACCCAAATCTCGTGCAGGATTGATGGCATAGCCCGTCGTTCCCCCGAGTGAAAGACCAATCACCCAAACCAGAAAAGCCACAGGAAGTGCTCCCAGGGATCCCAAACCTATGGGAATTCCCTCTCCATCCTGTAAAACGGGTCCTGTAGAATATAGGATCACGATGATCAAAACTGAGGTTCCCACAATCTCTGAAATTAAATTGGAAGAATAATTCCGGATAGCGGGTACTGTACCAAACGGGGCAAACTTCAAACCAGGATCTTCGGTGGCATCAAAGTGATCTTTGTATACCAGCCAGGCGATACCTGAACCAAACATGGCTCCTAAAACCTGGGCCAAAACATATTTGGGCACCAGGTCCCAGGCAAAATCACCGGCGATGGCCAGACCAATACTAACTGCAGGGTTCAAATGAGCTCCGCTGTAAGGACCCGCCACCACTACACCAATAAAGACACCTAAAGCCCAGGCGGTCGTAATAACAATCCACCCCGAATCAAAACCCTTGGTTTTGTTCAACACCACATTGGCCACTACTCCGGAACCCATGGCCAAAAGCAAAGAGGTACCGACAAATTCAGCAACAAATACATTCATATATCAATCAGTTAACCAATTTAACGATCTGTCTACTGCCTTGTGCCAGTATTTAAGGTTCTTTTCCATTTCTTTTTTATCCTTTTCCGGCTTAAAGGATTCATCTGCTTTCCACAAAGCCCTGATTTCATCCAGATCTTCCCAAAAGCCTATCGCCAAACCAGCCAAATAAGCCGCTCCCAGGGCAGTTGTCTCTATGATGGCTGGTCTTTTTATTTCACACTGATTAAGATCTGACTGAAATTGCATCAAAAAATCATTGGCGGTGGCGCCACCATCCACCCGCATTTCTTTGGTTTCTTCTCCGGCATCCTTTTCCATGGCTTTCAATACATCATGTACCTGATAGGCAATGGCCTCTAGTCCTGCCCTGACCATATGTGCCCTGCTGGTGCCTCTGGTGATACCAAAAAATGCTCCTCTAGCATCCTGATCCCAATAGGGTGCACCCAGTCCGGTCAAGGCTGGAACAAAATAAACCCCTCCATTGTCATCCAGACTTTCCGCCATTTTCTTACTGTCCCTTGCATCCTTTATAACTGAAATCCCATCCCTGAGCCATTGAATGGCCGCTCCGCCTATAAATACACTACCTTCGAGGGCATAATTGACCTCATCTCCCAATTGCCAGGCGATGGTGGTCAGCAATTGATTATTGGATTTCACCGGTTTATTACCCGTGTTCATCACCAGAAAACAGCCCGTACCATAGGTAGTTTTGGCCATCCCTGGCTCCGTACATAACTGACCGAATAAGGCCGCCTGCTGGTCACCTGCTATTCCTGCGATAGGAATTTTTGCAGACAATAAGTCTCCAGAGGTGGTCCCGTACACCTCGCTACTCGATTTTACCGCAGGCAGTATTTCTTTAGGAATGTCCAAAAGTGCCAACAACTCTTCGTCCCACTTTCTTTCATGAATATTAAAAATCATGGTCCTGCTGGCATTGGTAATATCAGTAATATGTGCTGCACCTGCGGTCATTTTCCATACCAGCCAGCTATCTACAGTACCAAAACACAATTCTCCCTTCCTGGCTCTTTCTCTGGCGCCATCCACATGATCCAAAATCCATTTGATTTTTGTTCCCGAGAAATAAGCATCAATAATGAGCCCTGTTTTATCCCTAACCATATCGGCATGTCCCTTGTCTTTCAGGGAATTACAAAAGGATGCTGTACGCCTGTCTTGCCAGACTATGGCATTAAAAATAGGCTCGCCGGTATTCCTATCCCAAATTATGGTAGTCTCCCGCTGATTGGTAATACCTATTCCAGCAATCTGATGGGCACTGATTTTAGCACGGGTAATGGCTTCTGTCGCTACAGATGCCTGGGAGGTCCATATCTCTCCGGGATCATGCTCTACCCATCCGGATTGGGGGAAAATCTGTTCAAAATCCTTTTGGGCAGAGGAGACGATTTGCCCTTTCTTATTAAAAATAATGGCTCTGGAACTGGTTGTGCCCTGGTCCAGCGCCATTAAAAATTGGTTATCTTGCTTCATGGGTTTATTGATGAATTAAGTATTTCTTGGCTAATTTATAAAATTCTTCCAGTTCCTTCCTTATCCAGGCTTCATCTTTTCCAAGTTCTGCGGCCATAATGGCAGCAACCTTTGGTGCCATGTGCATGGCCGCCTTGGCGTCTAAAAACAATAGCCGACACCTCCTGGATAAAAAATCTTCTATTTTCTGCGCCATTTCTTCTCTTACCGCCCAGACCACCTCAGCTCCGGTATAGGGATAATTTTCATGCAAGGGTTCCTTCCATTCCTTGTTTTCTTTCTGTAATTGAAGAATTTCGCTCCCGTCTGAACCATACCATTGCAAATGCCCTTCTTCCGGAGATAGCGTGTAGCCATGTAATTTTTTTTCTGCAGATGTACTTTCTGCCTGTTGGATTCCGTGGATTCGATAATGTGCATCTACAGTATCTTCCCCCATTTTCCTGAAGGTAGTCCATTTACCCCCTGTAATGGTAATCAAATGACTATCGGAAACAATTACCTTGTGGCTTCTGGATATTTCTTTCGTTTTGGTACTGCCCTCTTTTGGGGCTGCTAAAGGCCTCAGTCCGGCATAAACGGATAAAACATCCTTCCTTTGGGGAGCTGAATTCAGGTAATTACCAGCTGTTTCCAAAATAAAATCTATCTCGGAGGCCAGTGGTTGAGGTTCCATTTTAGCCTTCTTTCTTATGGTGTCCGTGGTCCCAAGGACCAGTTTCCCCTGCCAGGGCACAGCAAAAAGAACCCTTCCATCTGAAGTGCTGGGAATCATCAAGGCATCAGTACCTCCAAGAAAATGGGCGTCAACAACCAAATGAACACCCTGACTGGGCTGAATCATTCTCCCCGCATCAGGATTGTCCAGCTGCAAAATTTTATCGGCAAATACCCCTGTGGCGTTGACCACCGTCCTGGCATTGACCCTGTAGTTCTTCTTCCCAAGCAAATCTCTGAATTCCAACCCATTAATTTTCCCAGCCTCATCCTTGGCAAGTGCATTTACCTTGGCATAATTCAGCAAACAACCGCCCATTTCATCACAGGTTTTGGCAATGATCAAAGCCAACCTGGCATCATCAAATTGCCCATCATGGTAAACAATACCACCCTTTAGGCCCTTTTCGCGAATAGCAGGAAGTTTTTTAATGGTTTCAGCTCTGGAAATAAACCTGGATTTCCCCAACCTTAAGCTGCCCGCCATCCAATCGTAAATCTTCAACCCTAAAGTATATTTCACCCGGTCAAAGAAAGTATACAAAGGAATGACAAATGGCTGATTTACGGTAAGGTGGGGGGCATTTTTTAATAACCTCCCCCTTTCCTTCAGGGCTTCCAGCACCAGGCCAACTTCTCCCTGAGCCAGATATCGTACCCCCCCATGAACCAGTTTGGTACTTCGGCTGGAGGTACCTTTGGCAAAATCAGACTTTTCCAACAACAAGACCTTTAAACCCCTGGAAAGGGCATCTAGTGCCACGCCCAGCCCTGAAGCCCCTCCTCCAATTACTACCAGATCCCAAATCTCTTCTTCTTGTATTACCCTGGATAAATTATTTTTCCTTTTCATTTTAATCTTATTACCTCACTAAAGTAAGATAAAAAGAAACAAAAAGAAACAAAAAGAAATTTTTTTATTACCTTTATTAAGTAAATTATTGATTTATGGTAATAGCCGAAAGACATAAATACATTCTGGACCAGCTGAAAACGGCCGGCTATGTAAGTGTAGCTGCCCTTAGTAAGTCCATGAATGTTACCATGGTGACTGTCAGAAAAGATCTCAAAATTCTGGAAGACAAAGGGTTGCTATTCCGGTCGCATGGTAGTGCTACACCGGCGGCACCTTATGTAATTGACAAACCAGTCGATGAAAAACAGCTGGTACAGGTAGAGCAAAAAAGAGCAATTGCCCTGAAAGCCGTAAGTCTACTGAAGCAAAACGATGCGATAATCATTGGTTCCGGCACCACTGTGCTTGCATTTGCCCAGGCCATTCCAAAAGACCTTTCACTAACCATTCTCACAGGAGCCATGAATGTCAGTATCGCCCTGCTGGATCTCCATCATGCTGAAGTTGTACAATTGGGAGGAGTGGTTAGAAAAAGCAGTAGTTCTGTGGTTGGACACTTTGCTGAAACCATGATCAAAAGTTTTGCCTGCAGCAAGCTTTTTATCAGTGTGGATGGAATAGATTCTGAATTTGGGCTGACTACTTCAAATATGATGGAAGCACACCTTAACAGTACGATGATCCGCTCTGTACAAAAAACCATAGTGCTGGCTGATAGCAGCAAGTTTGGAAAAAAAAGTTTTGGAAAAATTGCCCATCTGGAGGATGTGGACACCATCATTTCAGACAAAGCTTTATCACAACATTATGTCAGCCTATTGGAAGACAAGGGTATAGAGGTGCTATTGGTATAGCCAGTAAAAGGAAGCTGGTCAAACTAATTCTCAGGAAGGCTGTTCTCCTTTGATCTCACTTTGTATAAATTGATCCAGCCGTTTTTGGTAGGAAGCCTTCCCTTCTTCATAAACAGGTGTAAATCCCTTTTTCTCTGGAAATGTTTCCATGTGTAAGGTTTGGGTAGGAAAGGCGAACCTTACGCCCAATCCATTGGCCAACCGGATGGCTGCCAATATCAGATCCTCTCTCGCTTTTAGTTCTTCAGGCCAGCTAGGCACCTCAAAGAACACATAAAACATGATGTCCAGGCTGTAGGAAGAAAGGTTATTCAGGTAAATATTATAAAAATCCTTCCTGGTTTTGGGATGCTGCTGCACGATCTTTCTAAGCCCATCCACAAAAATCTCAATCAATTCCGGAGGCGTATCATAGGTAATTGTTATGGTGCTGTAAAACCTCCTGTATTTCCGTAATCCATGATTGTCCACAGTGGCGTCTGCAATTTTTCCATTGGGAATATACATCAGGGAATTTCTGAAAGTCCTGACGCGGGTGGACCGGAAACCAACTTCTTCTACGGTGCCATCTACCTCTCCACTAGTGATCCAATCGCCCACCTGAAAGGGCTTGTCTATGAAGATCATCACCGATCCGAAAAAGTTTTTGATAGTATCCTGGGCAGCCAGGGCAAAAGCAAGACCGCCAATAGAAAGCCCGGTCAAAAAAGGCACAATATCTATCCTCAACCCATATTTCAAAATGAAAAGCGAACCAATAACGATCACAAAGGCTTTAAGGGTCTTTCGGACCAGAGGAACCAGCTGATCGTCTAAGGTAGAAGCAGTCTTTTCGGCCATGCGCTCCATATAGCCTGAAAATACGTCTACCAACTTGTAAAAGATAATCGTAACAATAAATGGCTTGATCGCATTCAGCAGCAAGGTGATCCAGGAAACAATATAAATGGGTAATTGAAGGACCCTGATAAAAACATCCAACAGCAGCACGATCAAATAAATACTGACAATTCTGGCCACAGGCAATAGGTACTGTTTGGCAATTCTCTTGTACCCTGACCTGATTAAAACATAATAAAGGCCCCTGTCCACCAAGAATGTAAAAAGTTTGTGACTGGCAAAAACCAGTAATATTAAAAAGAAAATCCCGACCAACTGCCAAAGGTGGAGTCCGAAATAAACCTGACTCCCTATCTTGGGCAATAAATTCAATAATTTATCCGTGCCCAAGGGATAAGTCTCTTTGTGAAGGCTTTTAATATTTTGAACCGTTGAAGCAGAAAACCTCCATCGATTTCCCACTTTTTCCAAATAGACGGATGGGAGGATAATTTCATCAAAAAAATAGATTTGCTTTCCATTGCGTACCGTATCGCTGAAATTGGGGTTATTGGGGATTTCATTCATTTTGACATACACCCCATTTCCATCAAAAACTTGTTTTAGCATGACAGCCAGGGCTTCTGCATTCTGCCCCTCACTGCCAGCCATGTTCAAAGCCCCTGCAGCAATCGATGGATTGTAATCCTGCTCATTCAGGTTATAAAAAAACGTATACGTTGTGTGATAAGGAGAGCTAAAATTTTCATGGTCGGCTGTATCCAAAGACGTTGCATACCCGGAATCCAATACCTGACCACTCACAACCTGGACAGATAAAATCAAAACTGGAATTAAAAATTTACAAATTTCACGTTTCATAAATGACAAAATAAAAATTTCTTGATCAAAATAACTTAAAATGGAATCTTGTATTCCTGAAGCTCATTTTCATAAACTGTCACCAGTGTATATTCATTTCTACCCCCGGAAAAACTTATCCAAAGGTTTTCACTCACGCTTATCGGCTTTTGGTTGATCAATTTCCCCTGATAGTTGTACAAATATGCAAAATCCTGTGTCCTATCCAAGACTACGAATATTTTATTACTTGTACCAAAGGAATAGAATCGATACTCTAATTCCTCAGAAAGAATGTTGGTTACAAAAAGTAAACTTTCATCAGGATTCAATACTTTCAACTCATTGTATTCCTGAATCACCCATACATAATCTGTCCCGACCTGATCATTCACCAAATCAAATCTGGTTTGCCGCCCAGGTCGTAGCAATTGATTCCTGTAAGTCAATTCTCCTTTAAAATTTACTTTGACTACTTCCCCGGCATCATTTACCGTAACTATTTTTGAAAGGCCCTCTTCACTCCCTTCTTCAATACCATAAGCTGTAGATATACTTTCTCCGAGGACGACAGTACCCCCTTCCTTAACTTCTCCCCTGCGGTTGTAAAGCCTGAGGCTGCCATTGTTGTGCATGGCCACCATAAAGTCCCCTAAACCCGGTACCCTGTGGTGGGCAGGCTTTACTGCCAAAGGCCCTTCGATAGACTCCCTCGGAGCCCACTCCTTCAGTAATTCCCCGGATACATTGTATACAAATAAATCCCCTCTCCGATCAGCGACAAATAACCTGTATTTCCTGTTGTTGTCATAATCCAATACGTTTAGCTGAGCTATTTGTCGATCCTCCTCAAAACGAATCGGATATCCCGGAAGGAAATTTCCATACCTGTCCAGGGCATAAATCTGACGATCTGTAGCAAAAAGCAGCTGTAGTTTCCCATTCTGGTAATAATCAATTTGAAAAACATCGCTGATGATTTCCTCGGAAATGGCCTGAGAAAAGACCTGCTCCCCTTCAGCGGTAATCAGGTGGATAAAAAGATCTTCATCCTGCACAAGGAAATCCGTACTCTTGTCATTAAAATTTTCCAGGCCGGCAGGCCCGTATAATAACTTTTTATCAAACTGTGTACTGGTAGATTCGCTCAGCAATAATTGCCCGTTGTCACTCTTTTCCTCTAATTCAATATCAAACAAAATATCCAATTCACCCTTCTCCCTCAGGTAGATCTTCATCCATTCCAAAGATCGAAACACGGTAGCATATTTTTGAAAAACCGAACTCCAGGAGGGCTGGCTAGCTTGTGTAAGCAAGTTGAAAAACCGATCATTGTTTAGGAACACCTGTACAGGAGCATCGTTCTTGCTTTCCTTCAACACCTGATTAAAAACCATAGATTTACCCCAGGTATTGTCATAATAAATATCCTCAAGAAAATTTCTCATGGCTCTAAGACTGTTTGCCACTACCAGCCGGCCAGCAACCACAGCGAAGTAGCTCTTTGAAAACCCTGTAAAATTCCCGTTAAAAATGTAAGAGGGAAAGTCATTCATATCCAAACGAATAACTTCATACCCCAAAAAGTGAGCCCTGAATATTTTACTTGAATCATTTTGATTCATTTCCAATATGTAGTTTTCCAAACTTTTAAATGATTCCCTGGAATTTTCTACTCCGAGAAGCAATACCTGTTCAGGGTTATTCCCCATAAGCCTTTCTTCGAGGATCAGCGCCACTTCTCCGGTTAGGGTATTGACTAAGCTTTGGATTTCAGGGTTTTCAGAAATTTCTGCTGAAATCACGGGATCTGGAGAAAAGGAAGCATTGGGGATAAGCTTAAAATTCTGGAAATCAGAAAACATATACAGATACAAAAGTGCTGTCCTTCTGCTGATAAGGGAAGAAAAAGGCATGTCACTTGTGCCACTATCCTTGGAAAGAACTTCTTTGAGTTCTCCTTCTACATACAGTTCGCCATTAAAGCTGATTCTGTCATCTGAAAATGAAGGTACAAGATTAGCCGAAAAGTCGCTGGCACTTAAATCTGTAACCAGTTTATTGCTTTTTTCCGATGATATTTCTTTAACCAAACCAGAAAATGCATCTCCAGATACCCTCAGGATACCCTTTGGAGAGAGGGAAGCTCCTGCATGAAATAAATGAGGATAGGTTTGTTTATAGCTTTTCAACTCCTCGGACTTGGCATGGCGAATACCTTCTTCTACCAGAAAGGAGGTAAAACTACCTACCAATACATTGTTATAAATAGCATAGGTGAACACCCTCTGCCCCTCTTCGAGATTCAATTCAAAAAGGTTGACTCCACTGTAGGTTCTGACTTTTACAGGATCTCCCTGATTTTCATTATTAAAGTTTTGGATAAAATCGAGAAAATCCCGGTTTTTAAAGGCAATGGACACCATAAACCCAAAGTTTTCTCTACCCAAAGGGTGCAAGGAGAGCCTGAACTCTTGACCTTTGAGGTAACTATTAAGTATACCGGATTTGCCGGTAAGACTGTCTAGCTGGACTAATTGAGCCTCCAACCCGGAGAGCAAAGGAAGCTGGTGCAGTTTTTCCCAGACTGGTTGACCTACGACAGTGTTCCACATGCCTACCGGATCATTGGTTTCGTAAACCATAACTGCATCAGGGGGTATCATTTCAGAACCTTCTAATTTATTTTGCAATAAATCAGAATGTAAGATCAGGTAAACTGCAAAGCCCAAAACCAGTATCAACAGGATTACCAGAAGGGATTTTATTTGGTTCACTGCATATTATTTTTGTTCCGGAATCAAATCAACAAAAAAATCCCAACGGATAAAAGTTGGGATTTAAATTTAGCCAAAACCTGGATTTTATTTATTGCTTAAACCATCCAGAACAGACATTACCTCTTTGACATGGGTTCTTGAAACCTCCAATAATGCTTTTTCCTCCTTATTCAAATCAAGCTCGATGACCTTTTCGATGCCATTTTTACCCAATATGACAGGCACTCCCAGGTAACAGTCGTCAATTCCATATTCCCCATCCAATTTGATACAAACTGGGAAGACTCTTTTCTGATTTTTGACAATAGACTCTACCATTTGAGCAGCTGCAGAGCCAGGGGCGTACCAGGCAGATGTCCCCATCAATTTCACCAATTCTCCGCCGCCAAATTTTGTTCGCTCAATAATGGCATCCAGCTTCTCTTTGGAAATTAATTCTGTCACAGGTATTCCGGCTACGGTAGTATACCTGGGAAGAGGCACCATGGTGTCTCCATGGCCTCCCATTAAAATGGCCTGAATTTCCTTTGGAGAAATGTTCAATTCCTCAGCAATGAAGGCCCTATAACGGGCGGTATCCAAAATCCCAGCCATTCCCATTACCTTTGTTTTAGGAAATTTTGAGGTGACATGGGCTTGATAGGTCATTACATCCAGGGGATTGGATACCACTACGATGATCGTATCTGGCGAGTGTTTGATCACATTCTCAGTAACCGTCTTTACTATTCCGGCATTGGTCTCTATGAGGTCATCCCTGGTCATCCCTGGTTTTCTGGGTAATCCCGAAGTGATGACCACCACGTCAGATCCAGCCGTTTTGGAATAATCATTGGTACTCCCAATAGTCCTGCTATCGTACACGTTAATGGGGGCTTTTTGCCAAATATCCAGTGCTTTTCCTTCAGCCACTCCCTCTTTGATATCTACCAGGACTATTTCCTCGGCTATTTCTCGGTAAGCCAGTACGTCTGCGCATGTTGCACCTACATTGCCGGCTCCGACTACGGTTACTTTTGTCATTTTTTATAATCGGTTTAGATTAAATATTTTTCAAAACTTGCGCTAAGATATTAAAGAATGCGCTTTATATGAAGTAATATCCTGAATTATTCAAACATCTGACCCAGGTTAAAAAAACCATAGGAGTTCCTGTAAGAAGTAAATAGCTGGTGATTGGTTTGGTTGTAATAACTTGCCAGGGAAGTCATCATCTTGGCCCTTATTTTCTGGTTATTTCTAAAAATATCCAGGATCGCATAATTGGGAATTACCCATAAAAGCGCTTCCTCTGTATTCACTATGGCAGTATAGATTCTTTTGGAGTTCTCCAGCATGGAATTTTCTCCAAAAGCATACCCTTCTCTTACCTTAATGATGGTTTCAAAATCTGACCGGATATCGATATTCAGGGTTACTTCTCCTTTTTCTAAAATATACAATGCCTGACTGGGGTCATTCCTGAAAAACACCACTTCATTCCTTTCATATTTTCGCTGGTGTATCGCTGGAAGGAACCTGGACAACTCAGCAAAATTAAGGTCTTCAAAATACCTGATTTTCCCTAAAAACTCGAATTGCTTTAATTCGGATTCACTGTATTTCTTTCTGAAAGGGTTTAACTTATTCATACTTTTTTCTTAAAATATACCACTTCCCGGGTTGAAGAAGTTACTTTATACCTATCATCAATTCTATATCCGACCACCCAAACAATCGCCTCTCCTGAGCAAAGCACCTTTATAGATTTTTTTTTAATCAGAGGTACCTTCAAATCTATCAGGAAGTCACTGACTTTCTTGAACTGCCTCATCCCCAAAGGCATAAACCGGTCCCCTTCCTGCCAATTTCTCAATACTAATGGAAAATCAAGCAACTGACTATCCAGAAAGGCATTTTCTGAAGATCGATCAATCTTCCAATCCTCTTTTAAATGAAGAATATCGTAATTTGTATCCCCATTCAGCACCAGGGAGATATCATGATCTTCTATGGTGAAAGTTGGGTTCCCTATGTTTTTTTTACCTAAAATAAGGCATTCCCTGTCAATGTTCAGTATCCAGTTTCCGGAAAGGAAGCATTTTCCCGATTCTCCCTGCTGAACAGCAAGTAAAATATCTTCTACCTGAGCATAAACAAACCCTTTTGGCCGTAACCAATAAAACAACAAGGAAGCCTTTCCGGGGACATCTACCAGCTCCTTATACTCAAGATACTCAAAAGGCGGCTCATGTTGGATCCGGGCTTTTAGCCATTGCTCAAAAAAATAAAAAAAGGCTTTTCCTGTATCTTTGATCCGCTCAAAACTGTATTGCATGAGGGCTGGACCACTGGGATCAAAATCTGATAAGACGGGTAATACCTTATGCCGTACAAAATTCCTTTTGTACAAGGTCTTTTGGTTGCTGCTGTCCTCCCTCCAGTCAAGGGATTCAGCCTGAAGGAATTCCCGGATCTCAGATCTATTAAAAGGAAGCAGAGGTCGGATAATGAAGTCCCTCTTTTCGGACATTCCATACACACCTTCTATTCCCGTTCCCCGGAGCAAATTGAGTAAAACCGTCTCCAATTGGTCATCTGCATGATGTGCTACCAGTACGCCAGAGGTACCCATTTCTTTTTGTAATTGTTCAAACCATTCATACCGCAGTTCCCTCGCTGCCATTTGCAAAGACAGCCCATGCGTCTTCATGTATGCATCCGTATCCAGGACATTTACATGAATGGGGACATTCATTTTCTTGGCCAGGCGGCGAACCCATTCCTCATCCAGCTCGCTCTCCCGACCCCTAAGCTGGTAATTGCAATGAACCAAATCGAATTTAAACCCACCTAAATGAAGCAAGTGGGCCAGTACCACACTGTCCATCCCTCCGCTGATTGCTAAAAGATAATGCTTTTGGACATCCAAAAGATTATTTTCCCGTACATGATGGATAAATCTATGAAGCATAAATCAAAAATACCATTTTATATTAATTTTGCCTCGGAAATCAATTCGGATGACATCAATCAGATTTATTTTATTTAGTTTTTGCCTGACCATGCCCATTTTCGGGGTGCATGCACAGGAAGAAAAAAGTCGTTTGGAAATCCTTCAGGCGGCTGAACTTTTGGGGGCAGAAGGTTTTGAGCGACTTCTGGATGATGTTATCATGAAACATCAAAATTCCCTTATTTATTGCGATTCTGCTCATTTTTATGGGCAGGAAAATCTAGCCAAACTTTTCGGCAATGTGCGAATCGAAGACCAGGAAGATCCCATTACGGCTACCAGCCTATATGCCGAATATGATGGTGATAGCCAAATGGCCCGACTTCGAAACAATGTGATTCTGGTCAACGAAGGCACCACCCTTTATACAGATTACCTGGACTACAACAGGGCATCGGGGGTGGCCAATTATTTTAATTCCGGCATGGTTAAAGACAGCACCAACACCCTTACCAGTGAGAATGGTGTTTACGAAACTCAGATAAAAAAAATCACTTTTACCGATGAGGTGACTTTGGTCAATCCGGATTACACCTTGAAATCAAATATTCTATTTTATTATACCACCACCAAAATTGCTGAAACCGAAAAATTAACCAACATTTTATCCAAAGATGGCACCAGACTAAATGCCCAAAGAGGAAGTTTTTATGATACAGAAAATAAAATCTTTAGGTTTTATGACGGAGACGTGGAATCAGAAAATAGCATCATCTATGGGGAGATATTGTATTATGAAGAAAGCGCCCAATATTATGAGGCAAAGGAAAATGTAAGCATATTTAATAAAGAGAGGGATGTGGAAGTTTTCGGAGATGAAGGGAAGTACTGGGAGGCAGATCAATATTCCAAGGTGTATGGCAATGCTTTGATCCAGAAATATTTTGAGCAGGATACCCTGTTTATGATTGCTGACACCTTAATCACACAGGATGGCGACAAACCCGAAGAAAAATTCATGCTCGCCTATCCGAATATGCGCATGCTAAAATCGGATCTTGCCGGGAGAGCTGACTCCATGGCTTACCTTTATGCCGATTCTACAGTTTACCTTTATTCAGACCCTGTCTTGTGGAGCAATAAGAGTCAAATCACCGCAGATAGCATCAATTTTTTAATCGCCAATGAAGAAATTGATCAGGCATTACTCATAGACAATGCTTTTGCCATCACAAAGGATACCGTCAATAATTTCAACCAAATCAAAGGCCGGAAAATGACCGGGTATTTCCTACAGGGAGAAATGGACAAACTGGATGTAGAAGGTAATGGGGAATCGCTGTATTTCGCATTGGAAAATGACACGACTTTCAAGGGCCTGAATCAATTGCTTTGTGGGAGGATCATCATGCAATTTCAGGAAGGAGCAGTGCAAAAAATAAGCCATTCCATAAAACCAGAGGCCTCATTTATTCCCCCGCATTTAATCAAGGAAGACCAGAAACAACTAAAGGGTTTTACCTGGAGGGGAGATGAACGGCCAGGCAGGACCTTGGTCAGGGACTGGAGAATGCCTGCAAACCGGAACAAAAACCGATACAGCTTTTTTGATGAACCCGACGTTAGGCTTCCCTTGCCTGACGAGGACGAAATACAAAAATTTATAGATAATTAATATTAAATGTACTTTAAATTACATTTTTATGAAAAGCAATATTTTTTAAAATATTTCTCAACGGAGGACCTGAAAAAAAATTTTATAAATGTTAACAATTTTTAACCCGGTAATGGTAAAAAAGTGGAACCAAATGGCTATTTTTATACGTATATAAAGGAAATGAAAAACAAAAATTAACAATTATCGATTTTAACTTTACATGAAATTTTTCTTCACAATACTATTCATTCTGTTAACCATGGCGCAGCAGCAAGTTGAAGCCAGGCAGGTGCGTGTATTAAGTGAAAATGTAGAGTTTAGCGGGAAGGTAAATACTACACAACGAAAATCCCTGATCCTTCAAAACGATTCCAATGAAAGTGCTACCTACTTCTTACGGTATTTGAGAGGAAATGTAGGGTCTTCCCAAAACATACTCATCTGTCTGGGAGATGAATGTTTTGATCCTCGTGAAGACCTTTCGCCCATCCAATTTACCCTTGCTCCGGGAGAAATATTCACCGATTTATACATTGAATTTGAATTGGGGATTACAGCTACCAAGGGAACATTTGATTTACATTTCTTCAACACCTCCAATATCCGGGATGCGTTTGTTATCGAATGTGTCTACAATGTTGCCGGAGAGAACCCCTCCGATAATATCAGTCATAAAGATGTGGATATGGGAAGTATCTATCCTAACCCAAGTGTGCGAACCGCGCAACTTGACTATAAAATCAAAAACCCCAACGCCAAGGTTCGGGTGGTTATCAACAGTTTTATTGGTAACCCAATCTATGACTTCAATTTAGATGCAAGTCAGGAGACCTTGCTGATTCCGGTGACTGACCTGAACCCGGGAACTTATTTTTACACGTTGATTGTCGACAATAAAAATATTGTTACCAAGAAACTCTACGTTAAAAGGTAAGTATTATCTGTGGTTGACAAACCGCCTTGATAACCAATTAATAATCCCTTATATTTGCAGGCCTAATGATGAAAGCACAAGCATATATTATTTTACTCCTTGTTTCAACCCTTACTTTCGGTTGTGGCGAATTTTACAAATTGGAAAAAAGTACCAACTGGGATGAGCTTTATGAAGCCGCCAACCGGTATTACGATCAGGGTGATTATAACAAATCCATCATTTTATATGACAGGGTTTTGCCGGTAATTAAAGGGAGTGGTAAAGCAGAGTTAGCAGAATTCAATTATGCATACGCCCATTTTCGTACCAAAAGATTTATCGAGTCTGCCGGCTATTTTAAAACCTTTTTCGATACCTATAATCGATCCCCTTTAGCAGAAGAAGCTTTATTCATGCACGCCTATTCCCTTTACCTGGATTCTCCGGATTATAACCTGGATCAAAGGAGCTCAAGGGAAGCCGTCAATTCCATTCAGCTGTTCATGAACCGGTACCCTGAGTCAGACTCTTACGAAAGAGCTAGCTCCATGATTGACGACCTTCAGAAAAGGTTTGAGGAAAAGGCTTTTGAAGAATCCAAGATGTATTACCGGTTGACTGACGGATTATTTCCCGGAGAGTTTTACAGGGCATGTATCGTTAATTTTCAAAACTTTGCCAAGTCTTTTCCAGACAGCAAGTACAACGAGGAACTTGCTTTTAAATTGGTAGAAGTCAGTGCAGCTTATGCAGAAAGAAGCGTGTTTGACAAAAAGGAAGAAAGACTGAATCAATCCATTGATTTTGCTCAGAATTTTGGTCAGAAATATCCGGACAGCCAATATGGGAAAAAGGTGAATAACCTCATGTCTGAAACAAAAACTGAGTTGGAGGCCCATTACCGCTTAAAAGAACAGTATGAGGCTCGCTCGGCAGAAGCCCAGAGAATACGGGAAGAAGAAGAAAGAAATCAAGCAGCCACTGAGGCATTGCGAAACGTAGAAAATTAAACAAACAAATATAACATGGCAGTTAATCCATCAATTATCACCAGGGATCTGGATAAAGTAGCCGAAAAATCAGGCAATCTTTACGAATCAATCTTCGTGATATCACAAAGGGCAAAGCAAATATCTTCTACCATGAAGGAAGAGCTCAACAATAAGCTTTCCGAATTTGCCTCCACCGTTGATAACCTGGAAGAGGTGTTTGAAAACAAGGAACAAATTGAAATTTCCAAGTTCTACGAAAGGATGCCCAAGCCAAGTACCCTGGCTATGGAAGAATTCATGGAGGACAAGGTTTTGTTCAGATATCCGGAAGAAGAAAGCGAATCTTAAAATGCCACTTTCCGGCAAACGTATCCTGATTGGCGTAAGCGGAGGTATTGCAGCCTACAAGGTGGCACATCTCATCCGATTATTGATAAAATCCAAAGCAGAAGTCAAAGTCATCATGACGGCTTCTGCTTTGGACTTTATTACCCCCCTCACCTTATCCACTTTGTCCAAAAACCCTGTTTTTATTGATTTTTTCGATAAAAAAACCGGTGAGTGGAACAATCATGTGGATTTGGGGAAATGGGCAGACCTGATGATCATTGCGCCTTTGTCTGCCAATACCCTGGCAAAAATGGCCCACGGACAAAGTGATAATTTACTTTGCTGTACCTATTTATCCTGTACCTGTCCGGTGCTTGCCGTACCTGCCATGGACCTGGACATGTACCAGCATGCCGCAGTCAAGACCAATCTGGATACCCTTAGAAGTTTTGGCCATACTGTTATGGAAGCTACATCGGGAGATCTGGCTAGCGGATTGGTAGGCCAGGGTAGAATGGCTGAACCGGAAGATATTTTGGAGCATGCAAAAGACCTCTTATTGCCGACCTCCCTGCTGAAAGGGAAACACATCATGATTACCGCAGGACCAACACAAGAGGCCATAGATCCGGTGCGCTACCTTAGCAACCACTCCTCCGGGAAAATGGGGATTTCCGTGGCCCTAGAAGCAGCCAAGCGAGGAGCTGAGGTCACCCTGATTTTAGGCCCTACAACATTAAAAGCAGCACATCCCAACATACAAACAGTCCATGTCACCAGTGCAGAGGACATGTTCACTGCAGCAAAACGCTACCACGAACTTACAGACGTATGCATTTTTTCGGCAGCAGTAGCAGATTACCGTCCGGAAAAAGTGGAAACGGAAAAAATCAAGAAAAAAGATTCGGCATTCACCATCCCACTAGTGAAAAATCCGGATATCGCTAAACATTTGGGAAACAAAAAAGGAAAAAAACAATACCATATTGGTTTTGCCCTGGAAACGGATGAGGGAACGGGAAGCGCTAAAAGTAAACTGAAAAGTAAAAACCTGGACTTCATCGTGCTGAACACCTTGCTAGACCCGGAAGCAGGCTTTCAGAAGGACACCAATAAGGCTACCCTTATTTTGAAAAATGGGGAGGAAATAAAAACTCCGGTTATGGCCAAGGAGGAACTGGCCAAAATCATTCTGGATAAATTAGAAACCCTGTTGGGTGCAACAGAAAATAAATGAAAACGTTTATAACCGTAGTAGTCCTCGCCCAAAAAATACCTAAATGATGGTACGTTCCCTGATCATTTGTACTTTATACCTTACCCTGATTACCCCATTCAGGTCATTGTCCCAACAGCTTGATTTTACCGTAACCATCAACAGTGAAAGGGCCAGAACCCAGGACCAGGATGTCTTTGATCAAATGAAAACGGCCTTTGAACAGTTTCTCAATAACAGGAGTTGGACGGATGATGAGTTTAGGCCCGAAGAAAGAATCAAAGGTAATTTATTGGTAACCATCAATGATATGCCCCGGGTAGGGCTATTTTCTGCCACGGTGCAGATTCAAACAGTTAGGCCCATTTATGGTTCAAATTATGAGAGCCTGATGCTGAATTTTGCTGATAGAAACTGGACTTTTGAATATGTGGATTCCCAGCCTTTAGAATTCAATCAATATTCCTTTTTGAACAATATTACTTCTCTTCTGGCCTATTATGCCTATATAGCTCTGGGACTCGACTACGACTCTTTTGCTCCTAGGGCAGGCAACCCTTTTTATGAAACAGCTAACAATATTGTAGCAAATGCACAACAATCATCCAGGCCTGGCTGGAACCAGAATCCTTCAGACAAAAGGAATCGATACTGGTTATCCAATGATTTATACAACTCTCAGGTATTGGTACCGGTCAGGGATGCTTATTATCTCTACCACAGGCAGGGACTGGACTTACTCACCAGCAAGCCGGAAGAAGGTTACAAAAACATTCTAAAAGCAATTAAAAACGTAGAAGAAGCCAATCAGGCACAACCCAATAGCATTCTGACCATTACTTTTATTGACGCCAAATCTGATGAGATTTGTAAAATCCTCAAAAATGCCCCTCAGGAAATCAAGGAGGAAGCTGTTGCTGCCTTACTAAAGGTTGATCCAAACAATGCTAGAAAATACAATGACATTTTAAAAGGATAATCCTCTTTTTTGGTTAATTTTGATATCCTAAATTAAACCAAAGCACCATGTTAACCAACCTTAGCATCGCCAATTATGCTTTGATAGAGAAATTGGAAATGAAACCCTGTCCTGGTCTGAACATGATTACAGGAGAAACCGGGGCCGGAAAATCCATTATGCTAGGTGCAGTAGGTTTGTTGCTTGGCAACAGAGCAGATACCAAGTCGCTTTATGATGAAGATAACAAATGTATCATAGAGGGTGTTTTTGAGGTAGATAATTATGGGTTAAAACCATTTTTCGAGCAGGAAGAATTGGATTATGACTCCTTTTGTATCATCAGAAGGGAAATTTCTCCCTCAGGTAAGTCCAGGGCATTTATCAATGATACTCCAGTGAAACTGGACACCCTAAAGGTATTGGGAAAAACCTTGATGGACATACATTCCCAGCATGAAAACCTATTGCTGGGCGCTTCTTCTTACCAACTGTCGCTGCTGGATGCATTCGCTGATACTAAAGTTGAAAAACAACAATTTAAGAAGCAATTTCAAGCATATATAGCTCTCCAGAAAAAGGTCCGATCCCTGGAGAAGGAAATGATTGGTCTTCAGCAAGAGGCGGATTACAATCAGTTTCAGCTGGAGGAATTGAGTTCATTAAACCTTACCAGGGGGGAACAGGAGCAGTTGGAAGCGGAGGAGGAGATCCTGAACCATGCAGAAGAAATCAAGGCAAAGGCATTGGAAGCTTTGGGATTATTGGATAATGAGCAGATGGGAGCCATGCAGCTGCTGGGATCTGCAAAACAACATTTTAATTTCCTTTCCAAATTTGGGGAAACTTTTGAAGAGTTGGAACAAAGGTTTCAGAGCCTGCTGATAGAATTAAAGGACATTTTGGACAGTCTGTCTGCAGAGGAACAAGGGATAGAGGTGGATTTTGAAAAGGCTGAATGGGTAAGGGAAAGATTAAGTAAAATTTACCAACTCCAAAAAAAACATGGCGTTCAATCCGATGAAGCATTGATTGATCTTGCCTCCAGCCTTGCTGATAAAGTATTCCGAGCAGATCATTTGGAAGAGGAACTGGCCGATAAGAAAAATGAATTAGATACAGCAGAGAAAGCCCTGTATATTTCAGGACAGCAGCTGTCTAAAAAAAGAATGGCGGTTTTTAACGATTTCAGTAAGGAGATTCAACAATTGCTCGCACAATTAGGCATGGAAAATGCCAAAGTTGAAATCCTTAGAAAGGAAGTACCGGCCAATGAATCCGGAATAGATGAAATCGATATTTTATTTTCAGCCAATAAAGGTGTTCCCGCTCAACCGATCGGCCAGGTAGCCTCAGGTGGGGAATTTTCCAGGTTGATGTTTGCCATCAAATTTGTGATGGCAGATAAAATGGCTCTACCTACCCTGATTTTCGATGAAATCGATACAGGTGTTTCTGGAGAAGTAGCCTTACAGATGGTCCGCATGATGCAAAAAATTGCAGAAAATCACCAGGTCATGTGCATCAGCCATCTTCCTCAGGTAGCCGCAAAAGGGGAAAAACATTATTTTATTTTCAAGGACAATAGTGCTAAAAGAACCGTTAGTAAAATTAAATTATTGGATGCTGAAGAAAGGCTACTGGAAATTGCCAAGATGATTTCCGGATCTAATCCTTCTGCTACCGCCTACGAAAATGCCAAAGAATTATTAAACAATTAAGTAATCAGGATTTGGCTTAATTGCTTATTTTTAAAAAGTTTCAATCATTATTAGCTAATTCTAAAGAATATTATTTAATTTAAGTTAGAAAATTAAAAGTAAAATATGTCTGAAAATTTATTAAAAGGTAAAAAAGGAATCATTACAGGAGCATTGGACGAAAATTCCATCGCCTGGCAAACAGCTCTCAAGGCTAAAGAACAAGGTGCAAAATTTGTCTTAACCAATGCGCCTATAGCCATGAGAATGGGAGCCATAAAAGAATTGGCCGAGGCCTGTGATACGATTATCATCCCTGCTGATGCCACTTCTGTAGAGGACATAGAAAAGCTGTATGACGAAGCCCGGGAATACCTTGGGGGTAATTTTGATTTTCTATTGCATTCTATCGGCATGTCTCCCAATGTAAGAAAAGGCAGGGCATACGGTGACCTGAATTACGAATGGGTACAGAAATCATACGATGTTTCGGCAGTTTCCTTCCATAAAATGCTGCAGGTAGCAGAGCAAAAAGACATATTGAATGAATGGGCTTCTGTTGTTGGCCTGAGCTATATCGCTGCCCAGCGGGCTTTCCCGTTTTATTCGGACATGTCAGAAGCAAAGGCGCTTTTGGAAAGCATCGCCAGAAATTATGGGCTAAGATACGGAAAACTGAAAAAGGTAAGGGTCAATACCATTTCTCAATCGCCAACGAAAACTACTGCCGGGTCTGGAATCGGAGGTTTTGACGATTTCTTTGACTTCGCTGATATGGCATCACCTTTGGGAAATGCTTCTGCTGAATCCTGTGCCGAATACATCATTTCATTGTTTTCGGATTTTACCCGAATGGTCACCATGCAGAACCTTTTTCATGATGGCGGATATTCTTCTACCGGGATCACGCAGGAACTGATCGATATTTTTGTGGAAAAGAGGAAGTAGACTTTTAGGAGTACTCAATATCTTACATAAGAATGCCCCTTGGTATTGAAATCCAAGGGGCATTCTTAAAATAAAGTAGTTATTTTTTTACTATGCCCTGGCTATTTGATCAGCCAGCCAATCTCCCACTTCTGAAGTTTTATAAGCTTTCTCTCCATCAGCCAGATCTTCCGTCACCACACCTTTCTCCAAAGATAGGTTTACTGCATCGGAGATGGCTTTGGCTTCATCCAGAAGGTCAAAAGCGTATTCAAACATCATAGAGGCCGACAACACGGCTGCCAGCGGATTGGCAATATCCTTTCCTGCAGCCTGCGGGTAAGACCCATGAATAGGTTCAAAAAGCTTGGTTTTCAATCCTATGGAAGCGGATGGCATCAATCCCATCGATCCACTGATTACAGAAGCTTCGTCAGTAAGGATGTCTCCGAATAAATTCTCTGTGATCAATACATCATATGCCTTCGGCCATTGGACCAGACGCATGGCTACGGCATCTACAAATTCGTATTCCACCTTGACATCAGGATATTCAGGGGCCAGGCGCTGAACAGTTTCTCTCCAAAGCCTGCTGGTTGCCAAAACATTGGCCTTATCTACGCAGGTCAGTAATTTTCTTCTCTTTTGGGCAAACTCAAAGCCCATACGTGCCAGCCTTTCGATTTCTTCTACAGAATATACACAGGTATCAAAGGCTTTGGTACCCTGTTCATTTCTTCCCCTTGGTTCCCCAAAATAAATACCACCGGTCAGTTCCCTCAAAAACACCAAGTCAGTTCCTTCTATCCTTTCTCTTTTGAGCGGTGATTTATGCAGCAAAGAAGGAAAAGTAAATGTGGGGCGGACATTGGAAAACAAACCCAATCTTTTTCTCATTTCCAACAAGCCCTGTTCTGGTCTCACTTTTGCGCTTGGGTCATTATCAAATCTGGGATCACCTATGGCACCAAAAAGTACTGCATCCGAATCAAGGCAGGCCTGATGAGTTTCTTCTGGGTATGGGTGCCCTACAGCATCTATAGCTGCAGCACCTGTAATGGCTTCCTTAAAGGTAATCTGATGCCCGAATTTTATTCCAACGGCATTCACCACTTTCACAGCTTGTGCAATTACCTCTGGTCCTATGCCATCACCAGGCAATAGGGCTATATTCATTTCCATATGGGTTCTTTTTTTCGGTTTTGTTACTCTTTTTAATTTGTTCAATAATATTTAACATCTTTTCTGTAGCCTTCATGGCAGCAATGGTCTGGTCACTGTCCAGGCCCTTGGTTTTAAAAATCCTTCCCCCAAGATCCCATGTGATGACACATTCCACGAAAGCATCTGTTTTCCCTCCCGGAGGGATACTGATTTGAAAATCGGTTAACTTTGGCAGCTCCTTGTCAAGCGATTTATAGATTTTTTTCAGGGCCTTCATGAAAGAATCATACTGTCCATCTCCTGAAGCATTTTGCTCATAAAACTCGCTGTACATTTTTATCCGTAACTGAACAGAAGGCTTTAGGCCCTTGGAGTGTACCATATGGTATCCGTCAATGACGATATCCCTATGAATGGAATTGTTTTGCAAGACATCAGAGATGATGTAAGGCAGGTCTTCTGTAGTTACCCTTTCTTTTTTGTCACCAAGTTCTATGATTTTCTGCGTCACCTTGGCCAATTCATCCGGTTCCAGAGAAATGCCCAATTCTACCAGATTTTTCAGAATATTGGCTTTCCCTGAAGTTTTGCCCAAGGCATATTTTCTGGTCCTCCCAAATCTTTCGGGAAGCAGGTCACTAAAATAAAGATTTTTCTTATTGTCCCCATCAGCATGTACTCCAGCCGTTTGGGTAAATACATTTTCACCTACTACCGGCTTATTGGCAGGGATTCTCAACCCGGAAAACTGTTCAATCAATTTACTGATTCTATAAATTTTACTTTCGTTGATATTCAGGGAAAAATCAGTAAAATCTTTGATTACTGCCACCACCGACTCCAGGGGAGCATTTCCCGTCCTTTCACCCAATCCGTTCACCGTGGTATGAATTCCTCTGGCACCGATATTCACTGCATTCAACACATTGGCTACCGAGAGGTCGTAATCGTTGTGGGCATGGAAATCAAAATGAACCTCAGGAAAGGATTTGCAAATGTATCCAAGAAATTCGGTCACTTCACTGGGACAAAGTAATCCCAATGTGTCGGGTAGCATGATACGCTTAACAGGCAATTCGGAAAGAAACCTGATCATCGACATGGCATAATCCTTTGAATTTCTCATGCCATTACTCCAATCCTCCAGGTAGACATTTACTTCAATCCCATGCGCTTGTGCGTAACGAATACAGGTAGCGATTTCCTCAAAATGTGTTTCAGGCGTTTTCTTTAATTGATGGGTGAGGTGATTGAGAGAGCCTTTGGTAAGCAGGTTCAGGACCTTTGCACCCGCATCGACGATCCAGTCCACTGACTTAGGAGTATCTACAAATCCCAAAACCTCGACCCTATCCAGGTAGCCTTTTTCAGCAGCCCAGTGAGTAATTTTCTTTACTCCTTCCAACTCACCCTCTGAAACCCTTGCCGATGCCACTTCAATCCGGTCCACCCTTAGTTCCTCCAGCAAAAGTTTGGCAATCTGCAGCTTCTCCGAAGGGAGAAAGGAAACTCCTGAAGTTTGCTCTCCATCCCTAAGGGTGGTATCCATGATTTCTATATTCTTTTCTCTTCGCATCCCTATCAATTCATCATTCCTGAGCCCTTTAAAATACCCTACTTTCAACCCTGCAATTTATCTCCCTGCTTCAAATGCCTGGATTTCTGTTTTCAGGTTCAATAAGTAGTCAATATCATCAAATCCATTCTTCATGTTTTGCTTTTTGTAGGAATTGATGTCAAAGCTTTCAGATTTTCCCGTAGAAAGCAGGGTAATGGTTTGTGTGTTGATATCTACTTTCACTTCTGTGGTTGGATCTGCTTCCACAGCAGCAAAAAGCTCGTCTGCAAATTCAGGTGTTACAGTCACAGGCAATACCCCTATGTTTAAACAATTGTTTTTAAATATATCTGCAAAGAAACTGGATACCACACAGCGAAAACCGTAATCATAAATGGCCCAGACGGCATGCTCCCTGCTGGATCCGGAACCGAAGTTCCTTCCAGCCAAAAGGATTTTTCCTTCATAGGTAGGATCATTCAAGACAAAATCAGGTTTTGGGTTGCCTTCGCTATCGTAACGCCAATCCCGAAAAAGGTTGTCCCCAAACCCTTCTCTTTCGGTAGCCTTTAAAAACCTGGCTGGAATGATTTGGTCAGTATCTACATTTTCCGAAGAAAGCGGGACCATTCTGCTGGTCAAAACATCAAATTTATCGTATGCCATGATTTTATTTTTCTAATGCTAATTCTTCAATCAAATCCCTTGGGTCGGTGATTTCCCCTGTGATGGCCACTGCTGCCACGGTTAATGGCGAAGCCAAAAGGGTGCGGCTGCCAGGACCCTGCCTTCCTTCAAAGTTGCGGTTAGAAGTTGATACCGCATATTTACCGGATGGAATCTTGTCATCATTCATGGCCAAACAGGCAGAACAACCTGGTTGTCTGAGTTTGAAACCAGCTTCTTCCAGAATTTGCACCAAACCTTCTTCCATGGCTTTTTTCTCCACTTCCCTGGATCCGGGTACAATCCATGCTGTAATGTTGTCTGCCTTCTTTTTGCCTTTTACAAATTCAGCAACGGTCCTCAGGTCTTCTATTCTTCCATTGGTACAACTTCCTACAAAGACATAATCAATTTTCTTACCCTTCATTGGCTCGCCAGGTTTGAATCCCATGTAATCCAATGACTTGATATAAGATTTTTTCACACTTTCCTTCATCCCCTCAGTAGTAGGTATACTCTCCCTCACTTTTACTCCCATACCAGGATTGGTACCATAGGTGATCATGGGTTCAATATCCTCGGCATTGTAATGGTATTCCAGATCAAATTCAGCCCCGTCATCGGTTTTCAAGGTTTTCCAGTAAGCTACTGCCTCATCCCATTCTTCTCCTTTCGGAGCAAAATCCTTGCCTTCCAGGTAGTTGAATGTCGTTTCGTCGGGAGCTATCAGCCCTCCTCTGGCACCCATCTCTATACTCATGTTACAGATGGTCATCCTGGCCTCCATGCTTAGCGAACGGATGGCACTGCCGGCATATTCGATGAAATAACCTGTTCCGCCACTGGCTGATATCTGGGCAATGATATATAAAATGATATCCTTGGAGCTTACTCCCCTGCCGAGGGTTCCATCTACCGTGATGCGCATCTTTTTAGGCTTGGCCTGCATGATACACTGGGTGGCAAAAACCATTTCCACCTCAGAAGTACCGATACCAAACGCAATGGTACCAAAAGCTCCATGGGTAGAAGTATGACTATCTCCACATACGATGGTCATACCTGGCTGGGTGATTCCCAGCTCCGGGCCAATGACATGGACGATACCATGGTGGTCAGACCCCAGATCATGCAAATCAATGCCATGCCTTTTACAATTCTCCCTGAGTCTCTCCACCTGCATCCGGGAAAGCTGGTCTTTAATGGTTTTATCCTGATCTATAGTGGGTACGTTGTGGTCTGGAGTGGCCACTGTCCTTTCGGGAAACATCACCTTGTTGCCTCTTTTTTCCAGATTCAGGAATGCCACCGGGCTGGTCACTTCATGGATAAAATGCTTATCTATGAAAAACACATCCGGCCCATCCGGTATAGATTTGATCACATGTGCATCCCAAATCTTATCAAATAATGTTTTCTTCTCCATTATGTTTAATTTTTTGTCAACTTACTTGACGGGTAACTTATTTAAAGCATCTACGAAAGCCTTGGCGGAAGCCAAAACAATATCTGTCTCAGAACCAAATCCGTGATAAGGCTTGCCTTCATGCATCAGGCGCATGTGCACCTTACAGGTGTCATCACTGCCCTTGGTCATGGCCTGAATCAGGAATTCATCCAGAACCACCTGATGGGAAATAAGCTGCTTAATGGACTTGATCACCGCATCTACCGGCCCATTTCCTTTGGCAGTTCCATGCCTGACCTCATCTCCAATAGACAGACTGATCTCTGCACTGGCCTCGTCCCCTTCCTTGCCTTGATAGGAAATTTGCTCCAGGGTGATAAAGGGGGAGTTTTCAATGTGCTCTCCCAAAAGGGAAAGGAGATCTTTTCTGCCAATGTCACGCTTGGCATCAGCTAAAACAAGAAAATCATCATAGATCTCATCCAGCTTTTCTTTATCAAATTCAAACCCAAGTAATTTCAGGTGATGCTTCAGGGCAGCCCTACCACTCCGTGCGGTAAGCACGATGGAAGATTCCTCTACCCCTACATCTCTGGGATCCATGATTTCATAGTTCTCCCTGTTCTTAAGCACCCCATCCTGATGTATTCCAGAGGAATGTGCAAAAGCATTTCTGCCTACAATAGCCTTATTAGGCTGAATGGGCATGTTCATCAGCTTGGAAATGATCCTGCTGGTCTCGTATATTTTTTTGGTGTTGATGTCAGTATAAACAGGAATTTCCTTGTGGCTTTTGATGGCCATGACGACCTCTTCCAGGGAAGTGTTACCAGCTCGCTCTCCTATACCATTCATGGTCACCTCCACCTGTCTGGCACCATTCAGGACTCCAGAAAGGCTGTTGGCAGTAGCCAAACCCAAATCATTGTGACAGTGCGTGGCGATTATGGCCTGATCAATATTGGAAACATTTTCTTTCAGGTGACGGATGATGTTCCCGTACTGCTCGGGCAAACAATAGCCGGTGGTGTCCGGTATATTGACTATCCTGGCGCCGGCTTTGATTACGGCTTCCAATATTCGGGTGAGAAATTCCGGATCCGCCCTGCCCGCATCTTCCGCATAAAATTCCACTTCTTCCACCAGGTTTCGGGCCAGTTTCACGGCCTTGATGGCTTTTTCCATGACTGCCTCCGGGCTGCTCCTGAGTTTGTGTTGTATGTGATAACCCGACACCCCTATGCCCGTATGAATTCTGCTTTTTTTGGCAAAACGCAAGGCCTCCGCCGCCACTTCAATGTCCTTTTCAACTGCCCTGGACAAGGCACATATCGTAGGGCGTTCTACTGCCTTCGATATTTCCACCACGGAATTGAAATCCCCGGGACTGGATATGGGGAATCCAGCCTCGAGGATATCAACGCCCAGTTCTTCCAAAGCCTTGGCTACGACAATTTTCTCCCTGGTATCGAGTTGACAACCCGGTACCTGTTCACCATCCCTAAGGGTAGTATCGAATATCCAAAGCTTTTCTGACATGATTTAATTATTCTCCGGTCTTAATTTACGTACAGTTGCACCTGCCTGCCACATTTCTGAATCTCTCAATTCTTTCAATTCTTCTTCCAGTTTTACCCTGTAATCAGACTTGCTGTTCGATTCTATGGACTTGGCAGCTTCCTTACCTGCTTTTACACTATTATACAACTCTTCAAATACTGGTTTGGTGGCATCCCTGAACGGCTTCCACCAATCCAATGCTCCCCGCTGAGCAGTAGTAGAACAATTGGCATACATCCAATCCATACCGTTTTCTGCCACCAAAGGCATCAAACTTTGGGTAAGTTCTTCTACCGTTTCGTTGAAAGCCTCTGAAGGAGAATGGCCATTGGCTCGCAAAACATCATATTGAGCAGCAAATATGCCTTGAATGGCCCCCATCAATGTTCCCCTTTCACCAGTAAGATCCGAGGTCACTTCTTTGTAGAAGTCCGTTTCAAACAAATATCCGGAACCTACTCCTATACCCAGCGCTACTGCCCTGTCCCGGGCCTTCCCGGTAGCATCCTGGTAAATGGCAAATGAGGAATTCAAACCTCTTCCTTCAACAAACATTCTCCTCAATGAAGTTCCTGAGCCTTTTGGAGCTACCAGAATCACATCCACATCTTTGGGAGGAATAATGCCCGTCTGGTCCTTATAGGTTACGCCAAAACCATGGGAAAAATACAATGCTTTTCCAGCCTTAAGGTGCTTCTTTACAGTAGGCCAAAGGGCAATCTGTCCGGCATCAGACAACAAAAACTGAAGAATGGTACCCCTTTCGCAGGCTTCCTCCAATTCAAAAAGTGTTTCCCCGGGCACCCAGCCATCTGCAACGGCCTTGTCCCAGGTTTTGGAATCCTTGCGCTGACCTACAATGACATTGAACCCATTGTCCTTCAGGTTCAGGGCCTGTCCAGGTCCCTGCACACCGTAGCCTAATACGGCAATAACCTCGTCTTTAAGTACTTCTTTGGCTTTCTCAAGAGGGAATTCCTCTCTTGTTACAACGTTTTCTTCAACTGTACCGAACTTCAGTTTCATAATTATATGTTAAAATTAATTTTAAATAGTTTACAAATATTTATCAATGGTTTCCATTGGTTTGGCCACAGCCACTCTTCCGGACCTTACGAATTCCAATACATTGAAATCCTTAAGTACCTCCAGTAACTCCTGGGTTTCCTCCTTGTGTCCCGTCATTTCAACCACCACAAAGTCCTTCTCAGCGGATATGATCCTTGCATTGTGCTGGCGGATCACCCTTTCCAAGCCAGAATCAATGTTGTCGATTGGAATTTTATATAAGGCAATTTCCTGAAAAACCATTTCATCGTCCAGGTAATAAAAAGCCTTGATCACGTCTATGATCTTTTCTATCTGCTTGGATAACTGAATGATCTGTTCCTCGGTGGTATGGACCACAATGGTGATTCTGTAGATTCCCTCTTCCCTGCTTTCTGAGGCAGTAAACCCATCAATATTAATGCCTCTACGGGTGAAAATCAGCGTGATTCTGCTGAGTATGCCTATGAAATTTTCTGTAAAAACAGAAATGGTATATCTTTTATTCATCTGGATCAACTAAGTCTAACTTCCTCCACTGAACTTCCTGATGCGATCATCGGAAATACATTGTCTTCTTTTTCTACCACTACTTCAAGGAAATAGGGGCCTTCATGTACGAACATTTCGGCTACTGCCTGACGCAAGTCACCCCTAACATCCACTTTCTGTACCTTGAAATTATAGGCATCAGCTATTTTAATAAAATCCGGATTGTCCAACTCTGTAAAGGAATAGCGCTTGTCAAAAAACAATTGCTGCCACTGCCGTACCATACCCAGGAAATTATTATTCAACAATACCACTTTTACGGGTGCCTTGGTCTGCATGATGGTACCCAGTTCCTGAAAGGTCATTTGTATACCGCCATCTCCAACCACACAGATGACCTGCCTGTTGTAATCATGCAGTTGCGCTCCCAGTGCTGCCGGAAGGGCAAAACCCATGGTTCCCAAGCCACCTGAAGTCACCTGAGTACGGGTGGTTTTGTATTCAAAATACCTCCAGGCCACCATCTGATGTTGTCCTACATCTGTTACCAAAATGGCATCATCCGCTTTAAATTCATTGATATGGCGGATTACCTCTCCCATGGTCAATCCTACTTTGGTAGGTGAAAGGTCATTCCCTACTACTACCCTTTTTTCCTCAGCTTCCAGTTTACGAAAGGCAGCAATCCACTCCTCGTGAGACTTCCTGTCTACCTTTTCGGTAAGTTTTTCCAGGCTTATCCGGCAATCTCCCAAAACGGCTACCTCACATTTTACATTTTTATCTATCTCAGCAGGATCCAGTTCCAGATGAATAACTTTTGCCTGCTTGGCGTAACGTTTTACATCTCCGGTAACCCGGTCGTCAAAACGCATACCAACTGCAATCAATACATCACATTGGTTGGTCAATAAGTTTGGCCCATAATTGCCATGCATTCCCAACTTTCCTACATAATTGGGATGGTCTTCCGATATGGCACCTGTTCCCAACAAAGTACAGGCCGCCGGTATACCGGATTTGTCGAGAAAATCCTGCAGGGCCTTTTCAGCTTTACCCAATACCACACCCTGACCAAATAGTACATAAGGTCTATTGGCCTCGTTGATGAGTTTTGCTGCCTTGGCTATGATACTTTCCTCTACCTTCGGATAGGGCCTGTAGGAGCGGATATTCAGGCAAGGGACATAATTAAATTCTCCCATGGCTGTTTGTGCATCCTTGGTGATATCAATCAACACCGGCCCGGGTCTTCCAGAGCGGGCTATGTGAAAGCCCTTGGCAATGGCAGGGGCAATTTCCTCTACTTTTCGAACCTGAATATTCCACTTAGTAGCCGGCATCGATATGCCCACTACGTCGGTTTCCTGAAAAGCATCCGTTCCCAACAGGTGTGAAGCTACTTGTCCGGTAATACAAACCAGAGGTGTACTGTCTATAAGGGCGTCAGCCATTCCTGTGATCAAATTGGTAGCTCCCGGGCCTGAAGTTGCCATGCAGACTCCCACATGTCCCGAAACCCTGGCATAGCCCTGAGCGGCGTGTATGGCTCCCTGCTCGTGCCTGGTCAGAATGTGCTGGATGTGATCCATATAATCGTACAGGGCATCATATACCGGCATGATGGCCCCGCCGGGGTAGCCAAAAATATATCTGGCATTTTCAGCCACCAATGACTTGATGACAATTTCAGCCCCTCTTATTTGGGAATCATTCATAATCGTTAACTTTTATCTGTCACGCACCCTTCGGATGCCGTAGAAACTAACTGAGAATATTTTTTTAGCGTTCCATTTAAATGGCTTAAATCTTTGTTAACCCAGGTTTTTTTTCTCTCTGCAAAGGTTTCATCCGAAACATTACAGCTGATTTCCAGGTTTTCCGCATTGATGGTGACAATGTCACCATTCTGTAGAAGTCCTATCGGCCCACCTGCATAGGCTTCTGGTGTCACATGACCGACCACAAACCCGTGGGTACCTCCGGAAAACCGGCCATCAGTAATCAAAGCCACATCTGAGCCCAGTCCAGAGCCAATAATGATAGATGTTGGTTTCAGCATTTCCGGCATCCCGGGTCCACCCTTGGGACCCACATACCTGATTACCACCACATCACCTTTTTGGACTTCCTGGTTTTTCATGGCATCATTGGCTTCCTGCTCTGAATTGTAAACTTTTGCCGGCCCAGTGAAGGAAACACCTTCTTTTCCGGAAATTTTCGCTACGGCGCCCTCAGGTGCCAGGTTGCCGTTGAGTATACACAAGTGACCGGTAGCCTTGATCGGGTCTTCCAGAGGATGGATCACAGATCCCTTTTCTGCCCTGACCGGGGCTACATTAGCCAGATTTTCCGCTATGGTCTTACCCGTTACGGTCATGCAATCCCCATGCAGCAAACCATTTTCCAACAGGTATTTCATAAATGCCGGAAGCCCACCTTGCTCATGCAGGTCTTCCATCAGGTATTTTCCGCTGGGCTTGAAATCCCCCAAAACAGGCGTTGTCGCATTGATCCTCTTAAAGTCTTCCAAGCCAAAATCTATCCCGGCTGTCCTGGCTATGGCCAGCAAATGCAATACCGCATTGGTGCTTCCTGCCAAAGCCACCACTACCCTTACGGCATTTTCCAGGCTCTTCCGGGTGAGGATATCTTTCGGTTTTAGATCCATGGCCAGCAAATTGGCGATGAATTCGCCTGCCGCCTCACATTCTGCTTCCTTTTCCCTGGAATTTGCAGGGTTAGAGGCACTATATGGCAGGGAAAGTCCCATTGCTTCAATGGCAGAAGACATGGTGTTTGCTGTATACATGCCTCCACATGCCCCGGCACCCGGACAGGCGTTTTTGATCACACCCATATAATCCTCATCTGAGATCTCGTCCTTGATGCGTTTTCCATAAGCTTCAAAAGCAGAAACGATATTCAGCTTCTCTCCTTTATATTTTCCGGAACGGATCGTGCCGCCATAGACCATGATAGCGGGTCGATTCACACGCAACATACCCATGATGGCACCAGGCATGTTTTTGTCACAGCCAGCTACCGCTACGATGCCATCAAAAGAATGGCCCAAAATAAATGACTCTATAGAATCAGCTATGATCTCCCTGGAAGGCAAACTGTAACGCATACCTGCCGTACCCATGGAAATCCCGTCACTGATACCTATCGTGTTGAAAACCATTCCAGTCAGCTTAGATTTCACCGTAGCAGCCTTGATGGCTTTTGCAAAATCATTGAGGTGCATGTTACAGGGATTGCTTTCATAGCCACAGCTTGCCACCCCCACAAAGGGCTGTTTCATCTTTTCATCTGTAAGACCTGTGGCATACAACATGGCCATTGAAGCAGGATTCTCCTGGTTATCACTTACCTCCCAACTGTGTTTTTTTGAATTACTCATTTATTTTTTATCGGTTTTCGGTTTTTTAACAACTAGCTTTATAAAAAAAAGTGCTTCAATCGAATGAAGCACTTTATTGAATTTTTCTATCAGCAATAGATCAGCGCTTCATCCCCTACTAGATGATAATGACGATAAGTACGACAAGGCTGACCAGAATGAACATATTTCTTTTTTTTATGGGATTTGATACCCCTTTGGTTATAATGATAATGCAATATTAAAACCCATAATCCATACTTACAATATTTTATTTCATTTTTTAATTTGAGAGAAATAATAATATTATGTAATTGAAATAATAATAGGAATTTTAGTTTAATATTAAGTATTCTGTAGAATTTAATTTTTTAAATTTTATTAATGTAAAAAATTTCAAAATATTATTCTGATGCAAACTTTTGTTAATTTTTTTCCTGAAAACAGGCATTTACGGTTCCCTTTGCCGGGCTTTATCCCCCATTTGGTTTTTCATTCAGATGAATTGTCCTGCAGCTTAAAAAATATTCACCGCATTATTTTACTTTTGGGTTCAAAAGGCATTATATCATGATCACTTTTCCGAACGCAAAAATCAATTTGGGGCTGCAAATTTTTCATAAAAGAAAAGACAACTTCCATGAAATCAGCACCTGCATGTACCCCATTCCCCTTACAGAGGCCCTGGAAATAATCCCATCAGAAACCTTCAGCTTTGGCAGTACCGGGATAGACATCCCTGGTGAAAAAGAGGGCAACCTGGTTTTAAAAGCTTATCGTTTATTGGCCGCAGATTTTCCGCAAATATCCCCTGTTCAAATCCACCTTCATAAAAAAATCCCCATGGGAGCAGGCTTGGGTGGAGGATCTGCAGACGCAGCTTTTGCACTGAAAATGTTAAATGAAATCTTTGAGTTGAATTTGGATTCGCAAAAACTTGAATCATATGCGGGCTTGCTGGGCAGCGATTGTCCTTTTTTCATAGAAAACAAAACCCAAATTGCCACTGGCAGGGGAGAAATACTTCAACCGGCAGCGGTAAAGCTTTCTGGCCATTGGCTCTACCTGATTCACCCAGGCATCCATATCAGTACCCAGGAGGCTTATGCAGGTGTGAAACCCTGCTCCGATCAGAAAGACCTGCAAAGTATCCTGGCCAGCCCTTCCACCTGGCAAACGGATCTTGTCAATGATTTCGAGAACAGCCTGTTTAAAAATCATCCCGAACTGGAAGCCATCAAATCATCCTTGTATGAGGCGGGAGCCTGGTATGCGGCCATGTCAGGCTCAGGCTCAGCTGTATTTGGACTTTTTTCGGAAGCTCCCGGGAAACTTACTTTTCCTGATCAATATTTCCAATGCTGTTTAGAACTCAAATAATTTTTATTGCAAGCGGCGCAATTGCCGGGTCATTTTTTTCTTTAACGCGTATTGGATTACCGGGTACAAAAACACTGAAGAAAGAATGATCACCGTACCCAGATAAAAACCCGGTGTCATTTTTTCCTTTTCTCCAAAAACCAGAACGGCAAGCAGGATCCCATAGACCGGTTCCATATTGATGGTCAGGTTTATGGCAAATGCCGTAACCCTTTTCATTAAATTCACAGAGGCGGTGAACGCAAAAACCGTACAGACCTGTGAGAGAATCAGCAACCAGAACCAATCCTGAGCACTTGGCAACCAACTGATACTCCCTTCTGAAAAGTAGGCAGCATATAATGGCAAAAATAACATGGCCGCCAGGCAGGCGCCCATCATTTCATAGAGGGTGATGACAAAGGGACTACTTGATTTGATCAATCGTCCATTGACTACGGTAAATATGGCACCTATAAGGGCAGAAAAAACAGCCATGCTCAACCCCAGCCAATAGCCGGTTTCAAATTTAAATATGACTATCAGACCTACTATTACCAGCAACCCCAGAAAAATCTCATACCATTTGATCGGTTCCCGGTTTACCAGAGGCTCAATGATCGCCGTCCAAAGCGTGCAAGTAGCCATTCCTGCCAGGCAAACCGAGGCGGTAGATACCTG
The DNA here is from genome assembly GCF_010993705.1 of Cyclobacterium sp. SYSU L10401. GTDB lineage: Bacteria > Bacteroidota > Bacteroidia > Cytophagales > Cyclobacteriaceae > Cyclobacterium. The sequence goes on from NZ_WOFO01000009.1 coordinate 132,752, forward strand.
CGCCGCCCAAAAAAACAAGATCCAATGTGCTCCAATCAGGCCACCAGTAAGCAGAAATTTTCCAAAATTCGACCAACTGACTGCTGCGGGTCTTTTCTTTAATTTAATCAAAATAAATAGTCCTGCACTGGCCAGAAATGTTCTGTAAATAACGATTTCTACAGGTGGAAGGGAAATCAGCAGACCCAAAACGGCTGTAAATCCCCAGATCAGGACCACCAGGTGAAGCCATAGGTAATCTTTTGCTGTGGCAAGCTCCATTTTACCTGGGTACCGTTTTGTATAAAATCAATCCGGTCAGCCCAAAGACCATGTTGGGTATCCAGACGGCCAATACCGGATAGGCTGTTCCGGCCTCTGCAAAGGTCCGCGATAGCAGAAAAAGGATGATGTACACAAATGCCAGCAGAAAGCCAAGGGCAATCTTAAATCCAGAGCCCCCCCTGGTCTTTTTCGCAGAGACAATGACCCCGATAAAAGTGAGGAGTATGGCCGCAAAGGGAGACATGTAACGCACATACTTTTCTATGCGGTAGAAACTGATGTTATCCGCCCCCCTTTCCTCCAAAATAGTAATCTGTTTATTTAGCTCCGGAAGAGTTAAGGTTTCGTGGTGGTTCAGAGGCAGGTCAAAATCATTGGGGGTAATGGATAAGGTCGTATCCATCTCATCTCCGGTATCCCATTTCTCCCCCATTTCCTGCAATGCCCGAAGCTTCCAGTTTCTTGCATTCCATGCATTAGAGGTGGTATCCCAAACGATCCGGTCTGCCGAAAACTTGGATATTAACTCCCCTCCTTCAATATGTTCCAACGTGAAATTGTAACCGGTATTGGCCGAAGTATAATACCTGGATATGTAGGCATAGACATCTGGCGCCACCTTGATGTGTATGTTTTGCTGATTGGACTGCTGCTGTTTGTCCAGGTACTCCACCTTAAATTGTGAAACTCCCGCAGTAGCCACTGGCAAAACCCAGCCATTGAGCAAAAAACTAACTACTGCAATCAAAATGGCAGATAGGAGAAAAGGAACCAGCATCCGCATAAAACTTACCCCACTGCTTAATATCGCAATGATCTCCGTTCTGCCGGCCATTTTTGAGGTAATAAAAATTACGGAAATAAAAACGGTAATGGGTGTAAGCAGATTATTCAAATACAAACCATAATTCAGCATGTACTGCAAGACCTCACTGGTGGGGACATTATTCCTGATATAGGTATCATTTTTCTCCGTGAAATCCAGCACCAGAACTACCATGATCAGCATCAAAACCACAAAGAGGTAGGTTTTGAGAAAATCCTTTATGATCAATTTGTCCAATAGCTTCATTTCAACTGGCTTTCTTATACATGTAAGAGAGAAAAACGGATTTCATATCAGTAGGTTTATAGGCGCCTGCTAACTTTTTCTACCATGGCATTTTTCCATGTGCCAAAATCCCCTGCGATAATATGCTCCCTGGCCTGGGATACCAACCAAAGATAAAAGGATAAATTATGAATACTTGCAATCTGCGCTGCCAACATTTCCTTACTGATCGTCAGGTGCCTCAGGTAGGCTCGGGTATAAAAACTACTGACATGGGAGGGGAAGCCTGCGTCGATGGGAGAAAAATCTGCTTTCCATTTTTCATTCCGGATATTAATGATCCCTTCCGTGGTAAACAGCATCCCATTTCTGGCATTTCTGGTTGGCATCACGCAATCAAACATATCAATGCCCAGCCCGATTGCTTCTAGAATATTGGCTGGCGTCCCTACCCCCATCAGATACCTGGGTTTTTCCTCAGGCAAAAGATCGGTAACCCAATCGGTCATTTCATACATCAATTCGGCTGGTTCTCCTACAGACAAACCGCCAATAGCATTTCCTTCCATGTCCTGATCCGCTACAAAACGGGCAGCATCTTGTCTTAAATCTTTATAGGTACTGCCCTGGACAATGGGAAAAAGGGCTTGCTGGAAGCCATACTTTCCCTCAGTGGCTTCAAACCGCACCTTACACCGCTGAAGCCAGCGCTGTGTCAGGTCCAGGGAATTTTTGGCATAACTCCATTCACAGGGGTAAGGTGTGCACTCGTCAAAGGCCATGATGATGTCGGCACCAATGCTGCGCTGCACATCCATCACCGATTCAGGGCTGAAATGATGCCTGGAACCATCAATATGAGACTGAAACATGACTCCTTCTTCGGTAATCTTGCGGCTATCTGCCAGGGAAAATACCTGGTACCCTCCACTATCGGTAAGTATGGGACCGGACCAACCCATAAATTTATGTAATCCTCCTGCTGCTTCCAGCACTTGCAGACCGGGTCGAAGGTACAAATGATAAGTATTGCCCAGAATGATCTGCGCCTTTACATCATAAGTCAATTCACGTTGGTGTACTGCTTTTACAGATCCCGCTGTACCCACCGGCATGAAAATAGGGGTTTCTATTTCGCCGTGGTCTGTCAGAACTTTTCCGGCCCTGGCTTTTGTGGCCTTATCCTTATGCTCAAGATTAAATTTCATTCCTGCCTTTCATTGAAAAATCCACCAATTACTCCTTATATTTGGGCACAAAAATAGGTGCATTTCTACAAAAGAAACGAAATTTTTGATTTAATCTTAAGCAGGCGACTGAACACGGAAGCATGGAAAATATTTTATGGGGCTTGTTTTTTTTAGCTTCTGGCATACAATTTACCTATTTGTTGATTGTTTTTGGCAGGTTTGCATTTTTTTACAAAAACCAACCTGAAGAAGAACTGGAACCAAAGCCGGCTGGAGTTTCCATCATTATCGCTGCAAAAAATGAGGCATCGCACCTGAAAGACCTAATTCCACTATTGATGCAGCAGCAATATCCAGCTTTTGAGCTGGTAATCGTCAATGATCGATCGGTAGATGAATCAGAAGCCTTATTGCGTAAGTTTTCCCAGGAATATGCCAACTTCAGGACGGTGAATATCAGATATACGCCTGCTCATGTGACCTCCAAGAAATATGCCCTGACACTGGGGATCAAAGTTTCCCAATATGACATCGTCCTGCTTACAGATGCAGATTGCCGGCCAGTTTCTCCGTATTGGATCAAAAGGATGTCTGCACCTATCCGCAATGAAAACAAAATTTTTGCCCTGGGCCATGGCTCATACCTGGCTTTGCCGGGATTATTAAATCGGATCATCCAATTCGAAACCTTGCTAACCGCCATTTATTATTTTTCTTTTGGTTATTGGAAATCCCCATTTATGGGGGTCGGTAGAAATCTTTGCTACCGAAAGGACTTTTTTATGGAAAAAAAAGCCTTCAATTCCCTTTGGCACATAGAGGGTGGAGATGATGACCTGTTTGTCAACAAATATGCCACTTCATACAATACTTCCATTGTAGCCCATCCGGATAGCATTACTGTTTCGGAACCAAAAACCAACTTCAAAGATTATTTCAGCCAGAAAAGGCGTCATTATCACGCTGGAAAATATTACCGCAGCAGGGATAAATTAAAAGTAGGCTTGTATTCGTTAAGTCATTTGGTATTCTGGCTTTCAGCTGCCGGGATTGTCATTCTCGCCAGGTCCTGGGAACCAATTGCCTTGGTATTTGGGTTAGTTTTGTTCAGGGCCACCATTCAGTATTTCATCATCCATGAAGCCCGAAAAAAACTGGAAGGCAAAGGGAAAGTGATTTGGACCATGTTTTTCGATTTGATGTATATGGTTTATTTTTGGGTTCTGGGTACGCAAGGTTACCTGTCAAAAACGGTTAAATGGAAATAAACGAAAGAGGTTTTTCAGATAAGGCATTGGAGGATTTCGAATTGATCGATAAGGCGGTCAAGGAGAAAGACCAGCAGGCTTACGCTTCGCTGATGAAACGCTATAAAAAAGCCGTTTACTTTATGATCTTAAAAATGATCAGGGATGCAGATGATGCTGAAGACCTGACCATGGAAGCCTTTGCCAAGGCATTCAGAAATCTCCATAAATTTAAAAAAGACTACACCTTTTCCACCTGGCTTTTTCGTATTGCCACCAACAATACCATTGACTTCATCCGGAAAAAGAAGCTCAAAACCATGAGCCTGAACAATACCATGACAGATGATGGAGGCAATACAGTCAATATTGACATAGAGGATGATGACAATAATCCACAAGATGAATTCATCAAGACCCAAAGAAAAGAGATGGTGCGGATTTTTGTTTCCAAGCTTCCCGCCAAATACCGTAAACTGGTGAAGTTAAGGTATTTTGACGAACTGTCATATGATGAAATTGCCGAAGAGCTCGGAAAGCCCCTGGGCACTGTTAAGGCCCAATTACACCGGTCCAGGGAGTTACTTTTTGAGATTGCACAGGGGAAAAACAAACACATTTGATTCATGAGCCCAGACCATTCGCTCATTCTGAAGTATTTTCCCGATTTGACAGCAAAGCAAATCCGCCAATTCGAACTCATGGGAGATATTTACCAGGATTGGAATAGCAAAATCAATGTAATCAGTAGGAAGGACATGGATAGTTTTTATGTACACCATGTTTTGCACGCTCTTGGAATTGCCCGGGTCATCCAATTCCCTTCCGGGGCAAAGATATTGGATATTGGCACAGGTGGCGGATTTCCTGGCATTCCCCTGGCCATTCTGTTTCCTGAAGTTCATTTCCATTTGGTGGATTCCATTGGCAAGAAAATCACGGTAGTGAAAGATGTGGTTCGGCAACTTGAATTAAAAAATGTTGAAGCCCAACAAACAAGGGCAGAAAACCTGAACCGGACCTATCATTTTGTGATCAGCAGGGCTGTAACCCAGATGGAGAATTTCCTGCCCTGGGTCAGAGGGAAATTCCGGAAAGAAAACCTGCACAAGGATTTTCAAAATGGCATTTTCTACCTGAAAGGTGGAGAAGTGGATGAGGAATTGGAGGCCTTAAACCTCACCTATGTACCTTATTTTCTGGATGATTATTTTAAGGAAGATTTTTTTGACACCAAAAAGGTGATTTACATTCCTTATGAAGGCAAAAGGTAGGGTCATTTCTCCATTTTCCTGGATCTTTCAGGCCCAAAAGCTGCTTCCACTCATTCTTGCTCACTGAAATCGACCCATGAAACCCAATTGAATGAGCCCATTCCCAAATAGTAACCGGGAAAAAAGTGTCCGGTTACTGCCTTACCAGAATAAATTCAGCTGTAGCCTCCGATACGGTCACGCCTTCCATATCAAATTCCTGAAAATCCATCACATTCGGCATGCCTGAAACCCGAAGCCTGTTTTCAGTAAATTCCAAAATTTCCATTTCGAAGACATCATCATCACTATCGACCATCACCAGTTGATCATTGCTGATCTCCCAGGTGCCTGCAAAAGTTTCGGTACCCTGTACAGGAAACCTTTGATCTGAAAATGGTATTCCTGCCACGCTAACTTCCACGAAGAATACAAAATCACCTTCCGCCATCACGGTATTGGGATCCTCCCCAAAGACCACACTCATATTATAGTCCTCGCCGGTGCCGGTAATAGATACAGGGACTGCATTTTGAGTACCTGGAATTAGGGCGGTACCGGAAGCTTGCACATTGGCGGATTCCAAATTCCATACCCCTCCTGCCAACTGGGGCTCTCCCGGTTCATCTTCAACCGAACAGCCTGAAAACAGGATCATCACAAAAAGGGCAACATACCAAAGGTTTTTCATAACACATTATTTTTTCTTGTAAGTGATTTTCACAGGTACCCCTTCAAAATCAAAATTCTCTCTCAGCCTGTTTTCCAAATAACGGGTATAAGGAGATTTTATGTATTGAGGCAAGTTACAAAAAAAAGCAAAAACCGGATTTTTTGTCGGCAATTGAGTAATGTATTTTATTTTAATGTATTTGCCTTTATTTGCCGGTGGCGGATACTTCTCAATTTCCGGGAGCAATAGCTCATTCAGCTTCGATGTTGGTACTTTTCTGTGTTTATTGTCATACACTTTCATGGCCAGTTCCATGGCCTGGAAAATCCGCTGTTTGGTCAATGCAGAGATAAAAATAATGGGAATCCATTTATTTTCTCCCAGCTTTTGGGTCATATCCTCCTTAAAGGCCAGCATGGTCTTGTGGTCCTTTTCGATCAAATCCCATTTATTCACCATGATCATGATGCCTTTATTGTTTTTAATGGCCAGGGAGATCAGGTTAACGTCTTGAGATTCCAGTCCCCGGGTAGCATCCACCATGACGATTACCACATCGGAATCCTCTAAGGTCCGAAGGGAACGCATGACCGCATAAAATTCTATGTCCTCCTTTACCTTGGCTTTTTTCCGGATACCTGCCGTGTCGGTAAGGATATAATCTTTCCCATACAATTGGTACCTGGTGTGGATGGCATCCCGGGTGGTGCCCGCCTCATCAGTCACGATAGACCGCTCTTTGCCAATCAAGGCATTGAGAAAAGAGGATTTGCCCACATTTGGCCTACCCAAGATGGCAATTTTAGGTACTCCCTCATCAGGATCCTCCTCGCCCTCGTCCGGAAATTTCTTAATCATTTCATCCAGCAGATCTCCAATACCGCTTCCACTGGATGATGATATCGGGAAAATGGTTTCTTCACCCAAACCTAAGGCATAAAATTCATTGGCCATCAACATCTTATCCAGGTTGTCTGCTTTATTGGCAACCATAAATACCGGTTTGTCCGTACTTCTGAGTTCTTTGGCAAATTCAGTGTCCAAATCTGTCAGCCCATCGATACAGTCCACCACAAAAAGGATCACGGATGCTTCTTCGATGGCCAGTTTCACCTGCTTTCGGATTTCTTTTTCATACAAATCATCTGAACCGGTCACATATCCCCCGGTATCGATTACTGAAAAAAACTTTCCTCCCCACTGGGCATGTCCGTAATGCCGGTCCCGGGTTACCCCGCTGAGGTTGTCCTCAATGGCCTTTCTTTCTTCTATCAGTCGGTTAAAAAATGTGGATTTCCCCACGTTAGGTCTCCCTACAATTGCTACTATATTAGCCATAATGCGCTACTTTATTGGTCGTAACCAAATTTTTTCAACTTGTTTTTACTTTTTCTCCAGTTTTCTTCCACCTTTACAAAAGTTTCCAAAAACACTTTTTTCCCGAAAAAGGTCTCCATTTCAATCCGGGCTTCTGTGCCCACCTTCTTCAAGGCTTTCCCTTTATCTCCTATAATGATCCCTTTCTGACTTTGCCTTTCCACAAAAATCAAAGCCCGCATGCGAATCAATTTCTCCGATTCTTCAAAATCCTCTATCCTGACTTCCGTGCTGTAAGGAATTTCCTTTTTGTATTGCGTAAATATTTTCTCCCGAATGATTTCAGAGGCAAAGAAACGTTCCGGCCGATCGCTCAGTTCTTCCTTATCATAAAATGGTGGATGAACCGGCAACCTGTCCTGAATTTCCTGCATGATCTTTTGCAAATTGAAATTTTCGAGAGCCGACACAGGTATGACCTCCGTTGCATTGATCCTTTGGATCCAATATTCGGTAACTTCCTGCAGCTTTTCCTCTTTATTGAGGTCTATTTTATTGATAACCAGCAAAACAGGAACACCTGAATCGTTGATCTTGTGAATAATTTCTTGAATATCTTCATCTGTTTCAAACAGATCGGTTACAAAGACAATAACATCTGCATCTTCCAGGGAAAGATTGACAAAACCCATCATGCTTTTATGCAGTTCATATTTGGGTTTCAGCATTCCTGGCGTATCTGAAAAAACAATCTGATAATCTTCCTCGTTCATGATTCCCAGGATCCGGTGGCGGGTAGTCTGTGCTTTGGAGGAAATGATAGACAATTTTTCTCCCAACAAGGCATTCATCAGGGTAGACTTCCCTACATTGGGTTTTCCTATGATGTTGACAAAGCCTGCCTTATGTATACTTTCGGACATGGTTTCATTTTTTTTACAAAGGTACTTGATTTTTGAGAATATGTCCTTACCTTTGTACCACAATAAAGGGAAGGGCAACAAAAAACGTTTGCTGCCGTATAAAATACCGAAAAGCGATTATAAATATTTTAAAAATATATCGCGGGATGGAGCAGTTGGTAGCTCGTTGGGCTCATAACCCAAAGGTCACAGGTTCGAGTCCTGTTCCCGCTACTTGAGAATCAGGCAGTTACATTAATTTGTAACTGCCTTTTTTGTTATGGGTACAGAATAGGTACAGAATTTTTGGCTGTTCAAAAGCCATGGATGTTCCCAATATTTTGAGGATTATCTAAAATTAAACAGAATTAGCCAGTTCAATATTTCAGTAAATATGGGAACCATTGGGAGGGATGGCCAATACTTTTACTAATCCGAAGAGGATAATACATGTTATATATTATCTGGACAGTGTGATTGATTTTTAATTTTGTCTGGTTATCGGTTAAGTTGCTATTTCTATCAATTTTCTGAAAGAATCCACTAAACCTTCCTTATATGTAAAGATGGTTTCCATTATCAGCACAAGTACTAACAGCTCTAAAACTAAAAAAGCAGAGAGACAGAAATAGGGCCCAATTGCATTGTTTTCTGGAATATTTCCGATTAGAAAATATTGAAAAATAAAAATACCTAGTCCGAAAAAGAAAAATCCCAAATCGCCTAATATGATTAATAAATTAGATTTCTTGTCTACATCTTTGCAAAATAGTTGCGCTCTATTTGCCCAGTCATACCATAAAATAATCAGTGACTGGCCCAGAAGTAAAATTGGTATAATCATATAAATATCTGAAAACAGAAAATTTGATAAAGCAAACGAAAATAATAGATTGATAATAATAAAGATTGTTTTGGACTTATTAGAAATCCCACCTTCTCCTAATGTTTCTCCGGCATGTAAATATGATTTATCGAATTGTAAAAAACATATGCCAAAGTGAATTCTTGTTATATGGATAAGAATAGTAAAGAAAACCAAATACCTTGCACTTATATCTTGTAATTTCACACCGGAATAAAGATCCAAAAACGTAGGGTCAGAGTCTTTTGGAGAATTAAATATTATAGAATATAAGAAAAGAATTATAAGAATTGCTATTAAAGCTATCGTTGATATGTAAGTTATTAAGTGTAAAATATCAGGCTGCTTCTCTTTCATAGCTTTGAAGGTTTAGTGAGTCCGTTTTTTTGAAAACAAAAACCCATAAAGTAGACCTGGAATTATTACTAAGGCAGCTAAGTCGATTGATAGAAATGGTAAAAGTGCCACTGAAAATAGGGCAATTAAACCCAGTATTAGAACGATGGTAGCATGGCCTTTTTTAATTTCTCTAAATGGTATGATTATCACCAATGGTGAAATGGCAAGTAATAAAAGTAATAGAATTTCATAAATGCTTACTAATGACTCAGCATAGTATGACGCTGCTATTGCCAAAATAATTACAAATGGAACAATTGAATTGACTTCTTTTTTGGTTAATTCGGAACTATCAACGACGTCTGAATTTTTGCCCCAACGTCTTCTTTCGTTGGCGAATAATGAGGATATCAAATAAACTTCGGTGTCGGCAGTAGAAAGTATTGCAGAAAAAACCGCGAGCAATACTATTCCAATTACAGCTTCTGCCTGGTGAGAAAGAACTAAAGACATAAAAGCAAGGTCAGGATTATCTGTAACCCCATTTTCCCTTGCAATTATCCCTACCATGGCCAGGACTATTGAATAAAGTGCGAAACCCACACCTGCCGATATCATTCCAATCTTGACCGATTTTGTGGATTTTGCAGCATAAATTCTCTGCCAAATATCACCACTTCCCAGCACCACAAAAATGCCTGTTAATAATACAGAAACAGCTGAAAAAATATTAAAATCTAATTGGGTAATCAGGGACAGTTGGTCAGAATTTTTCACAGTAATAAATAACAAAATGGGCAGACCAAAGAGCATTAGAAATAATTGAATCTTATCAGTTATAATGACCCCTTTAAATCCGGACACCATAATATACCCACCAACTATAACCGCACACAATATGATCGCAACAAGGTAGGGAACTGAACTTAGTTCTGAAATAAGTATCCCTCCTGCGTACAACTGAAGTATTAACAAGGCAAAAAAAGCTGAAATAGTTAGGAGGTTGGAAATTAGTCCAGCCATTGGGCCAAATTTCTTATAGATCATATCTGGTAGTGAGTAATAATAGTGACCAGAGCTGTCTTTTTCGGAAAGTTTTGCCGTAAATCCTAAAACAATCATTCCTATACCATACCCGGCCAGTAGGGTTATTGCAGCCCCACTGTTTATGAAGCCCAGTGCAGCGACGGTCATTAATTCCCCAGCACCAATCAATGTAAATACTGATGAAAATATCGAAAACCCGCCAATTTTGCGACCAGCCATAGCGTAGTTCGATTGGTCTTTTTCTTTCTTATTGGTCCAAATCGAAACAATAGCCAGAAGAAAAATATAGGGGACTACATAATACCAAAACATGGGCAAACATCAGAATTTATAAAATGAATACATAATATAATACAGATGGAATATATAAAAAAGCATTTTAGAATAAAATGTTAAAAGGCAGCACTTGTGCGTAGTGCCTTTAGACGTCACGGCCTAAATTCCTCGCATGACCCAAATTGACCTCTTTAAAATCAGTGAAGTTGAGCTTGTTTACCGACAGAGGGTAAGAGCAAGCGAGCGTCCTAAAGTAACCAGTTCCACTGAGGCTTATCGTTTATTTCGCCAGAACTGGGATGACTGCACCATTAATTTGCTGGAAGAGTTTAAAATTCTTCTCCTGGACCGGAGTAATAAATGCATGGGGTTATCCAATATTTCGAAAGGGGGCATGTCAGCGACAGTGGTCGATCCCAAAATTGTCTTTACCACGGCATTAAAGGCCAAGGCTTGTGGACTTATCTTAGGCCACAATCATCCATCAGAGAATTGTGTCCCAAGTGATTTGGATGTCAGGCTCACCGATAAAATGGTGCGGGCAGGGAAGTTGTTGGATATTTCCGTCCTTGATCACATAATCGTGACAAATGAGGGGTATTACTCCTTTGCCGATGAAGGACGGCTTACCTTGTAATATTGACTGGTTTTTTACTTTCCTGCCTTGAATGCCAAAAGAGTATGCGGGGTGGTTTGTGCGGGATTGTGGTTCTGTCAAGATCGTGGGCTGGTAAATAGCGAAGCGGTTTACGGCGGGCAGGCTTCTTGACAGGTTCACAATGGTGGCCATCTTGCTCAAGGGCAGGAAATAAAAAACGTTTGCCTTTCTGTTTACTCCCTGTGGGTTATATCTTTGGAATTATCCCTAAATGAATTGTCAGTTTTTTCCGGAATAGAACTCAATCGCTGTTCCAAGGGGTCGATCAGTCCTTCTTTTTCAAGTTTCGATCGTTCTGAAATTTGCTTTTCGGGGGCAACATCAAACTTTGTTTTAAGGTGTCGGTTTAACTCCAATCGATCAATTTCATGATCAACCCCATTCTCCAAAAGGTTAGCCGCATCAACGTCATTAAGCATGTCTAACACAAAATCGAATTCCGCACATTCCAGCCTGCATTGTTGGTTTATTTTATCGTTATGGCCCTCCGATGCTTTTTGAATTTTTTCTTCTAAAAAAGTGGCATTGGCTGCCTTGCCCTCAAAATATAAATCCCCTTTAGGTTTAAGAATTGGTTTTGGTCCATTGTCTGACTTTTTGAGGTTTTCGATGGCCTTTGCCTTTTCTTCCCGTAGCCTATAAACAGACGGGAAATTTTCTAATAGCTCTTTTAAATTCTCCAGCTGAGCCTTGGAATATGTTGCCATCTCCTTGATAATTTGGTACGATATGTCAAATTAAGGAGGCCTGAAATGAATTCCAATGCTTTTACTCCAAAAGGAAGAGATTTAAACTTTAATTTATTGCAACAATACGCAACAGAAAACCTGGATTACAGGGAGAAGGCCCTCCAATTAATTATTGATGACATTGGCTTTGAGCCAGAATTTAAAGCCCGGTATTGGCCGGAAATTCTGCTGCGGGATTGCCTTAAAAAACATGATCTTGGTCTAAAATCAGATGTTCAATTAGACTATAATGTTAAAATTCAATGCTTTTTAGTGAAGAGGGCAATCGAGAAGGAATTTCCAGACCAGGCCAAAATGTTAAAGGTCAGTGCCAAGGAAACATTTCCGGGCAGTTTTTCTGATTTTCGCAAGGTGGCTGTCTAAAGGACCGTTCATTAACAAACATAAACGCTTCATACCTATAAAATTAAATTTGGGGTCCAATTGGGCCTTTTTTCGGCTGACTTTTTACCTAATCAGTCAATTGCATGACTTTAAGAAAAAATAGTAGTTAATGACGAAATACAGTTTTTTATTCTGAACACGCATGTATTCTGGGATAAAATGCATAAATTGTTTTCCGTTTTTTTTCGAACCGTTTAAATATATTCTGGCGTGAATGGATTTTCTTTAGACGAGCCTTTATTGACGTTTGCCGAAAATAATACCTGGACAGTGCGTAATGCTGTAGAAGGGGTGCAAATATTCGGGGGGATAGGAAGCGGTAAAACTTCCGGATCCGGCTATACGCTGGCTAAAAAGTATCTTCAAATGGGATTTGGTGGCTTGGTCCTGACCGTGAAATCCGATGAGTATATGGCCAATTGGTACCACTACGCTGAAACTTGCGGTCGACTGGATGATATTATCCATATCCGCCCTGGAGGCGAGTACCGGTTTAATTTTTTAAACTATGAACTGACCCGCTCAGGGGCTGGGACCGGATTAGTAGATAACCTGGTCAACACCCTTAAAACGGTTATTCGGGCGGGGCAAGATGCCCGCTCAACGAATGGGGATGCTTTTTGGGATGATGCCTTGGATATGTTGTTATTCAACGTCATTGACCTGTGCTATCTGGCCTATGGCTCTGCGTTTAACCTGGATCAGTTGTTTGCGGTGGCGGAATCCTTGCCCAAGGATATTGACCGGTTAAAAGAAAATTCAGCCCGCGAGCAAAACCCTTTTTACCAGGTCTATTTAAAAGCCCGTAAAGCCACCATTGCCAAAGTCCAGCAATCAAAGATTGCGTATGAGGCTGAAACTGATGAACCCTATAACCAGCAAGGGGATCGGGATTGGCAGAAATTCAGCAAAATCATGTATTATTTCTCCAACACCTATGCAGAATTAAACCCTAAAACCCGCTCGATCATTGAGCATAGTTTTTCAGGGCTATTGTTTCGCCTTAACCGTGATCCTATTTATAGCCTGCTGTGTTCGCCTGAGCCCAATATTACCCCAGAGATGTGTTTGGAGGGTAAAATCATTGTGTTTGATCTGCCTGTTAAGCAGTTTGATAAAATTGGACGGGATGCACAGATATTGTTTAAATATATCTGGCAGCGCAGTATGGAGCGGCGCGATATCACGCATAATGATCGCCCCGTGTTTTTATGGGCGGATGAGGCCCAAAATTTCTTGCATGAACATGATATTGATTACCAGGCGACCGCTCGCAGCTCACGTATTTGTACTGTGTATCTCACGCAAAACTTACCCAATTACTATGCCCATATGGGAGGGCGCGAGGGCGAGTTTCGGGTTAAGAGTTTTCTGGGCACAATGGGCACCAAGATCTTCCATGCCAATGCGGATGTTGATACCAACCGTTATGCGTCGGAATTATTCGGCAAAGCCTATCTGGAAGACCGCTCGCATACCTCAGCCTTTTCTAATGATATGAATATGTCGGTGACAAAATCATATCGATTAGAAGATCTGGTCAGACCTGAGCAGTTTGTCCGGCTTAAAACGGGCGGGGATCACAATAAGAAACAGGTCGAGGCTTATATTCATAAACAGGGCATTCCCTGGATCTATTATGGCGATAACAACGCACCACAGGTGCGTAATTACTGGAAACTTAATTTTCTTCAACCATAAACGTAAACGCAATGAAAACGACTTTGTACCTACGCCAGATTGATCCCTTTATTCGGTTTGTTTGGCCTATTACGCTTTTGATTTTAGCCGGGATTGCCTCTATTCCTGCTCGGATCGTTGAAATCTTTATGAGGCGCAATTTTGGTGAGCGCTATTTCAGCTGGGAAATTCCCATGCTGATCTTTGTGCTGTTAATCGCCCCCTACATTGTTCAGGTTTATATCGGGTATCCGGGGTCGTCACCCTTTACCTTTCTGCATGCCTTGCTTTGTTTGGCAATACCCTATGCCACGTATAAGCGGTACAAGGAGGTGAAACGCTCCACAGATACCTTTGATGACACGGTGTATAGTTACTATTCTGGCGATCAGCATAAAATTTGGGACAAGGTGCGGGCAAAGTACCCCAAACTTAAGGCTGATTATGTACGTGTTGAGCGGTATTATGAGGGGGCGGTCTTTATTCTAATTGGGTTTGTGGCCCTGCTTATTCCCTTTACCATGGTCATTGGTGTTGCCATGATGGTTGCCGGGATTTCATATATCATAAAGGTGTATTATCGGTATCAAATGGGGCGCAGCTATATTCTTGATATGATCGATAAAAAGATCATCAATGAGCAAATGTATGACACCTTCGTCAATGAAAACCCGCCCGATAAAACGCAAGGGTTTCAGTGGTCGGGTCCCAAACCTGGCAGCCGTGATGTGCGCGAAAAAATCTACGAGCAGATGCTGGAAGAAGAGGATGATAAAGCGAGCGTCGTTTCATAACGATGTGCGTATTACGCACTGCTTAAAAACCAATCTCACCCTATAAGGGTGGGATTGTAAAAAAGCCTAAAGCACTGCTTAGGGGAGATGTCTGATACTTCAAAGCACTGAATAGGGTAAAGTTTGTACCACCTTGCAGTGCTCATTTTAGCAGAACGAATGTTTCAAATGTCCCGGGGAAAATTCTGATCAAGTGCGTAATTTGGTTGGCAATTCGCATTGGGTGCGTTGGCATTTTTTGAAGGTTTCCTCATTGTAAAAAGTTCTTATCTGAACACCTATTGAATAAGCACTTTATGATACGAATGTTTCAAAGCCAGACGGCAGGTCATGCCAAAAGCTATTTTAAAGCCTCATTGTCTCGCGCAGATTACTATATCGAAGACCAGGAACATCCTGGATCCTTTCATGGCAAGGTAGCGGGTCGATTGGGATTAGAACACAATCAGGTTGATCAAAAAGTGTTTGATCAGCTTTGTGATAATATCAATCCAAAGACTGGCGGGAATTTAACGCCGCGCACCACAGATAATCGCCGGGTTGGGTATGATATCAGTTTTCATTGTCCAAAGTCAGTCTCTATTCTGCATGCTCTGGGAACTGATAGCCGGGTGCTGGATGCCTTTAAGGATAGTGTGCAAGACACCATGGAAGAGATTGAAGTGGATGTTCAAACTCGGGTCCGGGCACAAGGCGAGTATGCGGATCGTGATACAGGCGAATTAATCTGGGCGGATTTTGTCCATGAGACGGCAAGACCCGTTGAGGGCCATGCACCGGATCCGCACCTGCATTGCCATTGCTTTGTCTTTAATACGACGTATGACAGTCAAGAAGAACGGTTCAAAGCAGGCCAGTTTCATAATATCAAACAGGATATGCCGTATTACCAGGCGCGGTTTCAAAAACGCCTGGCGGATCGTATGGCAAGCATGGGCTATGATATTCGTAAAAATGGCAATGATTACGATTTGGCGATGGTGCCCAAAGCGGCGATTGATCATTTTTCTAAACGCACCAACCATATTGGCCAGATTGCCAAAGATCAGAATATTACCAACCCGAAAGAGCTGGATCAGATTGGGGCTCGAAGCCGGGCAAAGAAGCAAAAGAACCTAACCATGGCGCAGTTGCGGTCCCAGTGGCGTACACAGCTCAAAAATGCCGGCATCGATGAGATGGCCCCCGAACAAGCCAAGACGGCCATCAGAACGATGACAGCAAAGGAATGTGTCAATCATAGCTTAAATCATAATTACTCTCGGGCATCTGTCAGGCGCGAACGTCAGCTATTAGCCACGGCCTATCTACATGGGATTGATAACAGGCAAATCACCATGGATGAGATTGATCGGAGTTTAGCCAAGGATGACCGGGTGTTTACCATTCAAGATGGCAAGCATCAGCTGTGCACGACGGCTCTTGTATGGGACGAAGAAAAACGCATGGTGCAGTTAGCCAGTGATGGCAAGGGCAAGCTCAGGCCGCTTAATTTAGGGGTCGATGCAAAGGAGGAGTATTCGCATAAAGGTTTAAGCCTTGAGCAACAAAGAGCTGTGGATCATATCATGGGATCAATGGATCGCTTAACCATGATTAGAGGTGGGGCTGGTACGGGTAAAACCACCTTGATCAAAAGTGCGGTTGCATCAATTGAAAAAACCGGACAATGCGTGCATTTGTTTGCCCCAACATCTGATGCCTCGCGCAATACGTTACGGGCAGAAGGGTTTGAGAACGCGGATACGCTGGCAAGCCTTTTAAGAAACCCGGATAAGCAGGAAGAGATTAAAAACCAAGTAATCTGGGTGGATGAGGCTGGAATGTTGGGAACTGAAGATATGGCTGATCTATTGGATCTGGCGACCACCAATAAGGCCCGGCTTATTCTGTCTGGTGATCCGCGCCAACATACCGCTGTGCAGCGGGGTGATGCGATGCGGATATTACAACAGGTCGGGCGTGTGCCCTATGTTAGTCTGGATACGATCTATCGGCAAAAGGTGGATGCGTACAAAGACACGGTGGAAGCCATCAGCCGGGGGAATTTAGGCGATGGCTTTAATCGCCTGGACCAGATGAAGGCTATTCAGGAATTGGATAGCGATGAAATCAAGGAGCACCTGGTTAATGACTACCTGAAGACGGTTAAAGAGAAAAAGTCCGCCTTGATTATTTCTCCAACCAATCAGCAGGGCAAGCAGGTGACGGCGGATATTCGCAAAGGATTAAAAGCGGCGGGCCGACTCAACAAAATCGATAAACACTATACCACCTTTCGCAATTTGCATTTGACCCAAGCACAAAAGGCGGATCACCGGGTTTATGATCCGGGGCAGATAATCCAGCTGCATCAGAATATCCCGGGAGCCAAAAGAGGCAGTAAGCTGCAAGTGCTCGGAGCTAATGAAGGGTCAGTGCAAACCCGTGATCAGGATGGGCACCTTATCGATATTCCGCTTAGCCGGGGTAAAGATTTTGATGTGTATTTGAGGGAAGAGACACCAATAACCCGGGGGGATCAGATCCGTATTACCAAAAACGGCATGGATGACCAGGGTAAACGCCTGGATAACGGCTGGATATTGGATGTGAGAGGTTTTACAGCCGATGGGGGTATCAAGGTGGCCAAGCAGTCCCAAACACGTTCCACAGAGTATATTTTACCAAAAGACCATGGCAATTTTACCCATGCCTATTGCATGACTTCTTATGGGGCGCAGGGGAAAACGGTTGATAAGGTGTTTGTGGTGCAGCCAGCCGCGACCTTTGCCGCAACCAACCAAAAGCAGTTTTACGTATCCATATCCAGGGCCCGAGAGGAACTGAAAATATACACAGATGATAAAGAGGGATTGTTGCTCCAGGCGGCGCAATCGGGAGACAGAACCAGTGCCTTGGAAATTAAGTCAGATGACAGCTCTGATCCAGAATTTAACCTTAGTCCTGATTATCTGAGAGATAATGATAAACCTAAATCCCCTCAAAAAGACATCGATCATGGAAAGGAACCAGAGATATAAGGACAAAGACGATCCCTTATCAGAAAAACTGCAACCCAAGAAAGCCAATCAGTATGCGGGTGATTGTTATACTGTTGGCGAAACCCGGACAATTGATTTTATGATGACAAATGGGACCAGGCAGAATTTTAGTTATTCTCATTACATGAAAGCCTGGACGGAGCAAGACAGTGGAATGCAGGTGATTAAAGTATTTTTTACGGCGGATCTTGTCACCATAAAAGGGTATTGTCTTGAGACCATTTATGACCATTTGTGTGCCATGGATTTAAAATCAGTCATGGCACAAAATCCGCGCTACCATCAATCCCAAACAAAAGACAATACACCCCTGGTTACAGCTATTACCATTGAGGGGCATAAATAAGAGGGCTAAACGTTCACTATTTCTAAATTCAACTTTTTAACTAGAATAAAATCCAAGCCATTAGTATCCGGAATTGAAAGAAATAGTCTATTCATCGCCCTACTACAGGCAACATAATAAATCCGTGTACTATCATCATTGTCCGATTCAATTCCTTTCTGTCCGTTTAAAATATGTGTTGTGAATTCCTTACAAGTTGGGAAATATACTAAGGTATTGCAAAATTCTGTACCTTTAGAGCTATGAATTGTTCTGACCAAATCATTGGATATCGTGTCAGTTTTTACATAAGGCAATAATTCATTTAAGCTGAATTTTGAGTAAAAATCCTTTGCTTTTCCCTTACTTAGCCCGCTTCCAATTTCAAATCCATATTCATCTTTAGTTTTCTTTTTCAGCTCATTATAAAAATCAAAAATTTTGGTTGATTTAGTAAGGTGACTATCAATATCTGTAAGTATATCTATACCGATTCTACGAATTAAAATATTGGGTAGGTCTCCCTTAACTTTTTTTCTAATAGGTTTGGAAATCTCTTTTATGGCTTTACTAAATAGTCCTTTTTCTTTGTACTTGAAGGCTAATAAAATCGAATAAATAAGGCCTGATCGTTGACTATTTCCGTCTAAATTAAAGATTTCCTTGGAAAGGTCTGCTTCTGATTTTCCAAGTGAACCGTTAATTTTCGAAACGTCTTCGTTACTTCTGGCAAGAACATGTATTTCTTCGGTCGGGTGATTTTTTCTTAAATAAGCCTCTGCTTTTTTTATGGGGCCAACCAAGACTTTAATTGAATCACCAATAACTGCACTACTCTTAGGTTGTTGCTTTAAGTCAATTCTAATCTCATTCAAAAAATTCACAATAGATATTGTGGATCGGTGATTTTTATCAAGACCAAAATCTTTAGATTTACCCTTTCTGAAATTAGTGAAGTCCTTCCGTTGGGCACCATTAAAACTATATATAGATTGTGCCAAATCTCCCACAACCCCTATAGTCGTAGATGTTTTATCGCAGATTTCATTTACTATCCAGGTTTGTAGCTCGGTTGTGTCCTGGAACTCATCTAAATAAATGTACGGGAACTTGGATGATATGAATTCAAGGACTCTAGGAGATTTTTTTATTATAAGATAGGAGAAATACAGTACATCCTCGTGATGCATTATACCATCTTTCCAATATTTAGATTTATAAAGCCAAAGCTCCTTGTTACTCTTGGGAAGTTTTGCTCCCCAATTCTTTCTGGTTATCAATTCAATTTTACCAGACTTTGAACTATAATCTAGACTAGCTAATTCCTCATAGGCTTTAGACTTCACATCCTTTGAATAATATACATTATAATTTTTCCCTGAATTGCCTTTTAAGGTTTCAATCCATCTTCGATAATAATAGTCCTGAACTTTGTGTTCATCATGTCCATTTAATTCTTCTATATTAAATAGATCATCTCCATTTTCATCCCTAGAAATATGGTATGAAAAAGGCTTAATGATATTTCTATACAAAAAGCTATGGATGGTGCTTATTTCAAATCGACTACGATCATATTTCATTCGATCAATAAGTTCTTCAGCAGCCACGTTGGTATAAGTTATACATGCGATTTTTCCAGTTTTACCAAGCTTATTTGAATGTTTGAGTACTCTCTCTAACTGCCCAATTAACCATCTCGTTTTACCTGCACCTGGACCTGCGAAAACCTTCACACATTCGTCAATATTTCCTAATGTGTTTACATGGGGAAGTTGGATGGATTTTGACATATTAGGATGTGACTTTTGTTATAGCATTTTTGATATAGCCAGGAATTTTGAAATCCTGTTTTTTACTTCCTAAAGCATAATTATCACGAAGATTTTTTTCCAAATAAAAGGCGTGAGCGCCCTTACTTTTTTTAACTATTGTCAAGTAGATTGCTGCCATAAGCGCTTTCTTTTTATCTTTCTCTTTCCATGTGGAATTTTCTATAGCTTTTAGTATTCTGTTTTCTTGAAGGTCAGTAATAGCAAGGCTTTTCATATATTCGTCCATGACTTCTTTCAGGGTACCTTTCGAAGAAATGGAATTATATTTATTTGCAGTATGTGGGCTATTTTGGCTTGGGAATGCATCAGTAATCAACAAATCACTTTTGGGATTTTGCAGAGCTAAATCATACTCTAAGGTCACTCCTTTACCGGCTTCAGGATGATAAACAAAGATGTTTTGATGTTTGGTTTCGAAATCGTTTTTTAGTTCAGCTACATGACTTGAGAGCTCATTAGAATTAGGCCCCTTGTCCAACTCGAAAGGGAAAGCCGAGATCCATTTTTCACCCTTCTTCTTGGTTGGGTCAGCATCTGTGATGCAAACACATGTTTTATTGATCGCATAGGGATTTACCAATTCATCGTAAGCAAATATTTTCAAAAAATGATTAAAGGTCCGGCTATCAACGCTGATGATAGCGGTATGAGTATCTATCAATTCATCTTCTAATTCTAAATACTCTGCAAAGCAGGGCAAAAGTATTTGCTCGGCTGTTCCCTCTACGAAGATCAAACGCTCAGCAAATAGCATATTTGACTTAGTGGCATCCAAGAAGCGCTCGATGTATTGCTTGGAATTTTTATCTTTTTTATTGTTTAGGTCAAAAACTCGACCCGGATAACCAATTTTGTACTCATTTTGATAATCTTTATACAAACATATTACAGAATCTAAGCCGACCGCTGATGTAATATGAGTTGAATGAGACGAAATAAATATTTGTCTAGCCTGCTTTTGACTTTTAAGATTTTCATTTAAAAATTTCAAGAACTTGGATTGCATTGAAGGATGTAAATGGGCTTCAGGCTCTTCAATCGCTAAAATTGGAAAAATTTTAGCATTTTCTCCCATTTGAGAAGATGAAGATTCCATTTGCATTTTTGCCAGAATTAGAGCAATAAATAAAAGATTGTTGTACCCTAAGCCATTGTTTTTGATGGGTATGTTCAACCCTAGATGTTTAACAATAAGTCTTAGAGCAAATAGTATTTCCTTTTCAGAAACTTTGGCATCAAAGTCTGGCTCTCCCCCCCTGTCTGCGCCAGTATCTTTAGAGTATTGTAGGATTTGGTTTTTATCAATTCTCCCTATTAAGTGATTAAGTAACGCATCAGATTTTTCTCTAAACTCATCTTCTCGCTTTTCAAGGGTCTTCAATTCTTCTTCAGAAAGCACCTCTAAACTGGCTCCCTTGGTCAAATCATAATCCAAAAAGTAACTTAGTATGTCTCTTAAAAGCGTATTATTCCCATAAAACATTTGCTTTTCAGCATCTCTGATCGCATCAAGAAATTGAAAATCAAACTTATCTAAATTCTCCGTGTCCGCCTTTTCCTGCCTGCTTGGATCGCCTCCATAAATTCTTGTTACATATTTGGGCAAAAACTTCTTGAAGAGCAATTCTTGGCAACGTCGGATATCATAATTATTCCCATCGCCTTTGGCTGTCTGAATAACAGTTTCATACTCTTTTAGATGTTTAGAGGGAAGCTCGAATACATACGTCAACTGTGCTACGTAATTCGGTGAGTCTTTAATTAGCCAGTCATATACAACATTTTTATCATCACCATCCTCTCCTTCGCCTTTCAGCTCCTTAATTTTAACAGAGATTTCAATTTTGGGAGGTTTATCAAAATCTGAAAATTTTGCATTGAAATCCTCAATTGAAGGTTTACCGATTGAGCCTCTATTAAAAAGCAGCTGTAGTGCTTTTATGAGGTTAGTTTTTCCAGCATTATTATGGCCTATTATTATATTTAGACCAGGATTAAAAAGTACTTCTGTATCCTCAAAATTCCGGTAATTTTTAATATGAATAGATGAAATATACATTTGTTATAAGTTTTTGAATTCACGGCTGGAAGTAGAAAGAAAGCTATCAACGGCAGGTTTATCAATCGTTGAGTTTTCCTGAAAGCATTTGCATTGAATGGCCCAATAATCACTTTCGTGCGTTAAAGCAACCAAGTCTATGCCTGTATCACCACCTCCCAATTCGATTTTGCCTGGAATTTCATTCCACATCCAAACATTCTTGAACTTATATGCATATTCAGGGTCAGTTTGTAAGTAGACTTGCATAAGCCTTTCTAAGCGGTCGCCTTTATCGCGCTCTGAAAATGAGATTTTTCTATATTTATTTAGTGATTTTTGAAAATTCATTGCGGGCTTTATAAATTCTATGTAAGGCGAGTGACTGCATAATCCACTGAAAAATTAACAAGTAAAGTTTTGTCAAAGAAAATTAAAACATCGCATAATTAGTTAATATTGCCAATATTAAACTTATAATTTTAATTACCAAGAATTTAAAAAGAGGATTCCATCTTATTTAAGCTTTAGCGGCTAATGATTCTTCCCAAATACAAAATGCTGAAATAATTAGCCCCTGTGGATTTACCCGCAGGGGCTTTTTTATGATCAATACTCGCTTGCCAGCATAATCGTTAAAACACGCTTGGTTTTTGATGGGTCCGTTGGATCATCGCTTCCAAATTTTAGCTGAGGATCGTAGTAGTCGAACTTCCAGTATATTTTTTCAGCATTTTGCTGAAATGAGCCAAAATCATGTTCACCATATGGGTCATTATCTGGTGTAAAATCATCAAAGGATTTAATTTTTTGGAAAATTTCCACCTTTTCTTCCAGCATTAAGGCTTCGATACCGGCGGTTGCAACAATGACGCCTGGAACTTTAGAGCTTTGTTGGATTAGGAATTCAGGCGGAACCGATAGACAGGTAATCCCTTTGCGAAAGTCATCATTTAATTGGGCAATTTTTTCAGCGTTAGACATTTTAGTAATCTCCTTTTTTGTGGTTAATCAATCTGGGGCTATATGAGGACATCCAAATAAGGCTTTGTGTCACGACCCACACGGTGGCTGGTGCGGGCTGGTCATTGACTCAAAGCCTGGATGGCCTATCAGCCCCAAAGAGATTGATGGCCGGAAGAAAGGAGAAAAATTAAGTGTATGCTGACACTTTTCAGATGAATACGCACAGGAAAGGTATTGTTAACGATGATAACCGAACTGATTGTTCTGGCCGGATTAGGCCAATCGCCAATGAATTAATGCAGATGGATATTGAGAAATAGAATGGGGGATAAACCTATCTTTTTATTGTTTAGCAAAGATTTAAAAATAAATTGCACTGCTATACTTACTAGATTTGCAATCATGTTATGATTATGAGGTTTAAAAACAAGGGAATTCATAAGCTCTGGCAGTCATCAGAATGACAAAAATTACTATTCCTACTAAATCAGGAAACAACTTCCTATGGGCAAAATTTAAATTGTGGTAGTTTTAGAAGGAACAAAATGTATTCTATAGGAAAAAATTAGCTATGATACTTTTTCCGGTTAAATCAAAGATAAGATATGAACGCTGTTGAAATTGAAGAAGCCATTTCTGAACTGGCCGGTCAGCCTTTTGACCCAACTGAATTTCCGTATGCGTTTCTGGAGGCCTTCGGCAATAAAGCCACGACGCTCAAGCGCCTGAAAACCGGCAATAACAACAAATCTGATATTGAGGGTGGAGTTCTACAGCACAACAACATTCATATTGCCGTTTGTGAAGAAGGCAAGGTTGCCAACACCCTTACAGAGCTAAGAGAAAGCCCGGCCACGACAAAGGCCAAAGCAAAATTTATACTTGCAACGGATGGGAAAGAATTTCAGGCTGAAGCTGTAAACAGCGGCGAAACGATCGCCTGCAACTACCCCGATTTTCATGATTACTTTGGCTTTTTCCTACCTCTGGCTGGTATCAGTACGGTCAAGCAGATCCGGGAAAATGCCTTTGATATCAAAGCCACAAGCCGCCTAAACAAACTCTATATAGAGTTGCTACGTCATAATCCGGAATGGGCAATGGCAGAACGCCGCCATGATATGAACCATTTCCTGGCGCGTTTGATATTCTGCTTCTTTGCAGAAGATACAGATATATTCACGAGTGATAGTCTTTTTACCTCAACTGTGCAGAAAATGAGTGCCGGTGATGCATCCGATACGCATGAGATTATCAGTGAAATCTTTCGGGCAATGGACACGAAGCAAGATGAACGCGCTGCAAAAAACATTAAGAATTGGGCGAATAGTTTTCCCTATGTAAACGGCGAATTATTTTCTGGATCAATAGAAACGCCAAAATTTACAAAGATAGCCCGATCTTATCTGCTTCATGTTGGTAATCTGGATTGGAAAAAAATCAATCCGGATATTTTCGGCTCTATGATCCAGGCAGTAGCCGATGAGGAGGAACGCGGCGCCCTTGGCATGCACTATACCTCTGTACCGAATATCTTGAAAGTGCTTAACCCGTTATTTCTTGATGATTTGTGCGAGCAGCTGGAGGAGGCAGGCGATAATGCCCGTAAGCTCCTTAATCTTCGCAAGCGCATAACCCGTATCCGTGTTTTTGATCCTGCTTGCGGTTCTGGTAATTTTCTAGTGATTGCTTATAAGAAAATGAGGGAGATTGAGGCGGAGATCAACAATCGGCGCTGCGAGAATGACCGGTCAAGTGAAATACCTCTTACCAATTTCAGGGGCATTGAACTACGGGATTTTTCGGCGGAGATTGCGAGGCTGGCACTTATCATTGCCGAATATCAATGCGATGTTCTATATCGAGGACAAAAACTAGCCTTAGCCGAATTTCTACCACTTAATACCGAAAACTGGATTACTTGTGGTAATGCTCTGCGGCTCGAGTGGCTGTCCATCTGCCCTCCTACCGGCACTGGGGTGAAAATGTACGGTGATGATCTTTTCTCATCCCCACTTGACCAATCTGAAATTGACTTTGAAAATGAAGGCGGTGAAACCTATATTTGCGGCAATCCTCCTTATTTGGGGAGTAAATGGCAATCAAAAGAACAAAAATCAGATTTAGAGAAAATCTTTAAAGATAGCAGTAAAGGTTGGAAATCTCTGGATTACGTTGCTGGTTGGTTCATGAAAGCCGCCAAATATGGTAAACATACAAATGCGGCCTCTGCTTTCGTGGCCACAAATTCTATTTGTCAAGGTCAACAAGTCCCGATCCTATGGCCGCTGATTTTCAAAACCGGTCATGAAATTAATTTCGCCCATAACTCCTTCAAATGGAACAACCTTGCGAGCCACAATGCCGGAGTTACGGTTGTGATTGTCGGCATTTCCAATCAGGCCGGAAATAAACGCCGCTTGTTTTCCATCGGTGAAAACGATGAAATGATTGAGAAAAAAGCTGATAATATCAATGCCTATTTAATCGCAGGTAATGATGTTATTGTTGAAAAAGCATCAAAATCCTATTGCAACTTACCACAAATGATACGAGGCAATATGCCTTATGACGGAGGAAACCTACTTCTCTCCTCGTCCGAAGTGGAAGAAATAGGTTTGACAGAGGAACAGAAGAAAAAGTTTATACGTAAGATTTATGGTTCAGCTGAATTCATAAAAGGTTTACAGCGCTACTGTCTATGGATCGAGGACAAACATCTTGACCAGGCAAACTCTATAGAGAGAATACGCACTCGTATTGAAGGCGTTTGTAAAATGCGTCTTTCCAGCCGAGATAAGAGTGCTAATGATTTGGCAAAGCGCTCTCATCAAATGCGAGAAATGAATGAGGCAAAACAATATACAATTGTTCTTCCGAGAATAACCTCGGAAAATAGAGACTATCTCCCCATAGGCCTACTCAAAGCTCCCTCAGTTATAACTAGCCAAAATTTTGCATTATATGACACTGAGATTTTTTATATTTCAATCATAGTATCAAGGTTGCATTGGGTTTGGATCAGGACAGTATGTACCACAATGCGAACTGATTTTTCGTATACTAACACGCTTGGATGGAATACCTTTCCTATGCCGCCCTTGACGGAGAAGAACAAGAAGGATTTGACAGCTTGCACAGAGGAAATTTTGATTGCACGGGAGCGGCATTTCCCTGCCACCATCGCCGATCTATATGACCCTAAGGCTATGCCTTCAGACCTCCGCCAAGCTCATGACCGCAATGACGAAGTGCTGGAGCGTATCTATATCGGTCGTCGCTTCAAAAACGACACCGAGCGCCTCGAGAAACTCTTTGACCTCTACACCAAAATGACTACTAAAGGAAAAGCAGTATGAGTGAAAAAAAAGCTATACCTTCCGTTACCGTTAATTATAAAAGCACCGGTAGCTCCAAAAAATCAAATGAGCTGGGTATGCGGGCGATGCAGGAACGTGCCTACGAAAAACGCGGAGAGCAGTATTTGCTGATCAAATCGCCCCCTGCCTCCGGTAAAAGCCGGGCTTTGATGTTTATCGCTCTGGATAAGATTTATAATCAAGGAATTAAGCAAGCCATTATTGCCGTACCGGAAAAATCTATCGGGTCAAGCTTTACCGATGAACCGCTTTCAGAATTCGGGTTTTACTATGACTGGCATGTAGAGCCAAAATGGAATCTTTGTAACGCCCCCGGCGAGGATGGCAGCAAGGTCAATGCGGTCAAGACTTTCCTGGAGAGCGAGGATAAAGTCCTGGTTTGTACGCACTCAACCTTCCGCTTTGCATTAGAGCGGTTCGGAGTGGCGGCATTTGACGACCGGCTTATCGCCATAGATGAATTCCACCATGTCAGTGCTGAAGAAGATAATGTGCTCGGTATGCAGCTCAAGCAACTGGTTGCGAGGGATAAGGTACATATCGTGGCCATGACCGGCTCTTATTTTCGCGGAGATGCCAACCCCGTTTTGATGCCGGAAGATGAAGCCAAATTTGATACCGTTACTTATACCTATTATGAGCAACTCAATGGCTATGAATACCTCAAGACGCTGAATATTGGCTATTACTTTTATAGCGCTGCTTATGCTGATGAGATTTTAAGTGTGCTTAATCCCAATGAAAAAACGATTATTCACATACCTAATGTTAATTCGCGGGAGAGTATGGGAGATAAGATTAAGGAAGTAAACCATATTTTGCATGAGCTTGGAGAGTGGCAGGGCGTTGATCCTGCAACTGGGTTTCATTTGGTCAAAACTCCTGAAGGTAAAACTTTACGGATCGCTGACCTGGTAGATGATGATGCGAGCAAGCGAAATAAAGTTTCTGCCGCATTAAAGTTACCGGAGGCGAAAAAGAATCGTGATTATGTAGATATTATCATTGCGCTGGGTATGGCTAAAGAAGGCTTTGACTGGATTTGGTGTGAGCATGCGCTTACTGTTGGCTATCGTTCCAGCCTGACAGAAATCGTACAGATCATTGGCCGTGCCACCCGTGATGCGCCTAGTAAAACCCATGCCCGTTTTACCAATCTGATCGCTGAGCCGGATGCTTCAGAAGAAACAGTCACTGATGCCGTAAATGATACGCTAAAAGCCATATCTGCCAGTCTGCTGATGGAGCAGGTACTGGCACCAAGATTTAATTTTACACCGAAGAATTCAACCAGTGGTCCTGTTGAGGGATACAATTATGGCGAAGGCGGGTATGACCCGTCCAAAGAAAATATCGGTTTCAATGAGGATACCGGGCAGTATCAAATAGAAATCAAAGGGCTTTCCACACCTAAAAGTAAGGATGCGCAGCGTATTTGCCAGGAGGATTTAAACGAGGTTATCGCCGCTTTTGCCCAGGACAAGCAAACTATTGAACGAGGTTTGTTCGATGAAGAAGTGGTGCCACAGGAGCTAACCCAAATACGGATGGGAAAAATTATCAAAGACAAATACCCGGAACTTGATGATGAAGATGTGGAAGCTATTAGGCAACATGCAATTGCCGCGCTAAACCTTACCCAGAAAGCAAAAGAAACGCTTAATAATGATGGTGAACTAAGGGAAAAAGCAAATACTGCTTTAATTGACGGGGTACGAAAATTCACCATGGATGTCCGTGACCTGGATGTGGACTGGATTGATAGTATTAACCCCTTTAGTGAAGCCTATTCCATTTTGTCCAAGGCTATGACTGAGCAAAGTCTAAAAGCTATGGCCGCAGTAATTTCGGCCAAAAAACCTAATATATCGTTGGAGGAAGCACGTGAACTCGCTAAACGGGCTTTGAAGTTCAAAAACGAACGAGGTAGGTTGCCTGATATCAAATCGGTTGATCCCTGGGAACAACGCATGGCGCAAGGAATTGCATTTCTAGCACGTTTAAAAGCGGAAGAAAAAAATGGCTGATAAAAAGAAATTCACAGAAGAAGATGATGCGCTTTTGGCAGCACTCGGAGTAGAAGTTGAGGCAAAAAAGACCGTCACCCATACGCCAAGAGAAGAACGGATTATTGCTGGTTTTGAAGAAATTCAAAAATTTGTGGAAGAGCATGGACGCGTACCGGAACACGGTGAGGACAAAGATATTTTTGAAAGGCTCTATGCGGTGCGCTTAGAGCAAATCCGCAGGCAGGAAGAGTGCACAAATCTCCTTAAAGATCTGGATTATCAAAACCTGCTGGATGGTGAATATTTACCAACGGCAGATTTTCCGGAAGATATGGATGATGATGAATTGTTGGCGCAGCTCGGCGTTGATGAAGACCAAGAGAATTCTATTACCAATCTAAAACACGTAAGGCCTCGTGCAGAAAAGAAGGCAGCTGAAGAAATTGCCAATCGTAAGCCCTGCAAAGACTTCGGGAAATTTAAACCGCTATTTGATGCCATAAAGAAAGATATTGATAGAGATTTCCGGAATACTATTCGCTTCCGCAAAGACGCCGGTTTTACCAAAACCAATATTAAGAAAGGGCAATTCATCATTGTTGGAGGCCAAATCGCCTACATCGCCGAGATTGGAGATACATTTAAAGCTCCTAATGGTGAAGATGATGCACGTCTGCGAGTTATTTATGCCAACGAAACAGAAAGTGACATTTTACTGCGTTCGCTTATTCGGGCCATGTACAAAGATGAAACAAGTAGGTTCATCACTGACAGTGATGCAGGACCGCTCTTCTCCGGTGAAAATAGTGATGATGATCAGGAGAGTGGGACCATATATGTACTCCGAAGTCTATCGGATCACTCAACTGTTAAAGAAAACAGAGATATTCTTCATAAAATAGGCGTGACCGGTGGGGATGTAAAAAAACGTCTTACCAACGCTAAAAACGATCCGACTTTCCTTTTGGCTGATGTAGAAATCGTAGCCACTTATAGGCTAGCTAATATCAATCGCACCAAACTGGAGCAAGTCATTCATAAGTTCTTCGGTGCGGCCAAGCTGGATATTGAAATCAAAGATCGTTTCGGAAAGCCTGTAAAAGCCCGCGAATGGTTTTTAGTACCCATCTTCATCATTGATGAAATGGTTGAGAAAATCAAAGAGGGCACAGTAGGTGATTTTTATTATGATCCTGCTGCTGCTGAGTTGAAGAAGCGCTAGATTGGATTTTGCTCAGGCACACCCTTTCTCTTGCCTGTTGTGGCATAGGTGTGCCGTGCTGTATTAATCGTTAAAGAACTAATACTGCAAAGCTTAGCTGTCTTTTTTAAACGTTTGTTCCGTTGCTTGTGTCTATTGCGAATAATAGAGGGATAGCGCTCTACTGTATTTTCAGACTTTAAAATCGGGATTGACCATTAGTAATCTCCTATTTTCTGGTTAATCAATCTTGGGCAGGCCGGTCATTGACTCGAAGCCTAGATGGCTTATCAGCTCCAAAGAGATTGATGACCGGAAGAAAGGAGGTAAATTAAGTGTAAGTAAAATTGAATTAAACTATTACGAACTTAAGAAGTAAAAATATTTTGGCGAAACCCGATTGGTGCTATATTTGTAACTGACAAAACTACCTTCGTTGACCAACGTTTACATTAAAGAGATCTCAAACATTTTTAACAACTCGTAAAAATGCTAGAATGATGATAGACTTATTCAGAACTGGGGAAAATTTGGCATAAAAGCATAACAATTATGACCGAAAGAAAAACGTATATAGATCGTATAATAAAGCTATTAGGTTTTATTAGAAATACAGTTGAACTTTCTTCATCTATAAGTCTGTATGACAACAATATCTTTTCCGAAAATTTCTATCGCGACTTTTTAAATTTGTTGTTTAATTACAAATTAGTAAATATAAATATTCAGGAAAAGAATAGTGCTGCGATTGACTTAGGGGATTTAGAAAATAGAATAGCAATTCAGGTAACATCGACTAGAGACTTATTAAAAACAAGAAAAACGGTTAAAACCTTCATAAAAAACGGTTTACACAAAAATTATGATAGATTAATATTATTGAATATTATCTCGAAGACTGATCACACTGTTACTTCCGTAGGTGATAAAAATATCTTTGAAATTTCAACTAAGGAAAATATCTGGGATAACTCTGACCTATTAAGAAAAATAAATGACCTAGAGACACCAAAAATAAAGACTATTCTAGACTTTCTTGAAAAAGAGATCAAAATATCAAATGAATATACAATTCCTAATGAAATTCAAACTTTAAATAAACTAATAGAACTGATTAGTTATGAGGAGCATATAAGTATAGGGCAAGGATTTATTGAAGACCCAGATCCGAAAGGAAAAATCTATACACGATTTGCAAACTATTCTGATTTTCTAGAAGAGGAATATAAAGAAAACTATTCAATGTATGGTAAGGTTCTTGATGATGTCAAACAAAGTACTGATATGAGCCAAGTCAAATTGCGAAAACTTTCATCACACTTAAAGGTGTTTAGCGATAATATTTTAAAACAGGAAAACGGGAATCCCAGGGAAGCCTTATCATTTTTAGTGGAGCATTATAAAGATCAATTATCCACTTTAGGAATTAATTATGATATAGGGGCTATTAGATTTTTTTTAGTCGATCAGTTAATAGCATGTAATGTATTTCCTAATTATAACAAGAACATAGTTTAGATCATGAGTAATGTTTTTTTAAAAGAAGAAAATATTGAAACTTCGCCACCATTTGTAGGAAAAATAATTATTAAATTTATTTCTAAAAAGAAAATAAAAAAAGTAAGTATTTTTGATCTAGCCGATACATTTAAAAATGACCCATGGTTTTCAGTAACGCATCTATATATGGGCATAATTTTTTTATACACATTGGGGTTAATTGAATTTAAAGAACCATATATAGAGCTTAATGCTTAAAATAAGAAAATTATATACTGAGCCCCAAATTATTGATCCGATTATTTTTTATGATGGGATAAACCTAATTCTTGGCGAAAAAAATGATTCGAGTAATAAAACCAATGGTGTCGGTAAATCATTATGTATTGAGTTTATCAATTATGCTCTTTTAAAAAAGAAGTCTGATAGCAGGTTGTCTTTAATTCCAGCATCGGTATTTCCTGAAGATACGGATGTTTGCTTGGATATTGAGATTAATGAGAGAAAATACACTTTAAAGCGATCAATTTCTAATTCAGAGAATCCGGTTATTAAAACTAATGAAGAGCAAATTACTTTCTCGAAAATTGAAGACGCTACTGAATATTTAGCTCAAAAATGCAAAATTGGTAGAAAAATTGATACTCCTCCATCTTTTCGAAAATCAATTGGGCCTTTAATAAGAGATGAAAATTCAGAATTTAAATCAATTACTTCACCATATGATACTTCCAAAAATATTGCAGATGATTATTCCCCACATCTTTACCTTTTAGGTTTAAGTGTAAGCATTTATGAGAAAATAAAGGTAATATCAAAGGAAATTAAAAAGGTTGTTGATGAACTTAAACAAATAGAAAAAAATGTTTATTTACTTAAGCAAGTAAAAGTGTCTGAAGCAAGAGTTGAGCTTAATGAATTAGATAGCGAGATAGACTATATTTCCCAAAGTATTGATACCTTAGAAAATACAAAAGGATATGAATTAATTAAAGGAGAAATAATTTCTCTCGAGGAAGAGATTGAAGAACTTAGGAATAAAAAAGGCCTTATTCTACAAAACATCAGTAAGCTTCATATTATTGATCGAAAAGTTGATATAGATACCCAGGAACTAAGCGAATATTATAATCAACTTAAAGAAGGTCTTGGAGATTTCATTTCAAAAGATTTATTTGAAGTGATTCAGTTTAAATCTAAAATTGATCAATTCCAAAACAAATTAATTTCCGAAAAAAGAAATAATTTAGAAAGTGATTTAGATGAACTTAATATCCTTTTAACTGAGTTAGATAAGCAGTACAAAGATAAGATAAGAATACTTGATCAAGAAGGTGCTTTGAAGAATCTAAAGCAAACTTATTCAGTGTTTCAGAAGAAAACAGATGAAGCCAGTCAATTAAGAGTCTTTGTTGATAAATATCATGATTTGGAGAAAGAGAAGCAAACTAAAAAAAGCAATAAGGAAATTGAGCTTTTAAGACTTCAAGCTGATATATCAGACAATGAAGAGAATTTAAAATTATTTGAAAAAGAAATTTTAAGTATCCACGACTTTATACAAGGGAATCGAAGGGCCTCCTTTGAGGTTAAGAAAACATCTAAAAATCAAATTATTGAATTTATATATAGGATTGATGACGATGGTAGCCATAGCGTCAATAGACTTGGAGTATTTATTTACGACATTGCTCTTTTGATTAGTGAAGTTACTAGAGATAGGCATTTAGGTTTTTTAATCCATGATAATATTTTTGACGTCGACAGGGATACTCTATTAAGAAGTTTGAAATTCATACATGGGAACAACATTATTCAAAAAAATCAATATATTTTGACTCTAAATTCAGATAAACTTGAAGGCTTTTTAGATACAGAAATAAATGAAATTGTACAAATGTATACAAGAGCTTCTTTTACTAAGGATATTAATGGTCGGTTTCTTAAACAAAAATATCAAGAGAAAAAATAATGTAATAATTTTTAAGACATTAAATACTTTTTCTAAATAACGCTTCGTCATTTGGGGCTTAAATTATAAAAATATTAAATTCCTCAGGCTACAAAAGCCCTAATTCTTTGGCCTTGGCTCTATGTTTTAGGACCATCCTGAAATGCCACTGGTCAGATTTTTTTTCTGGATAAGGTGGAACCTTATTTTCGTTTAGTGCTTCGACCATATTTTGAGAGGTGGGCTTAATATTTTTCTTAATAAGCTCGTCCCGTGTTGCTAAATAAGCCTGGTGAATATCTTCAGTGTGATCTTCGACTTTACCTTTTGGCTCGATAAGTCCGAGATCTTTTGCTCTGGTTCTATATTTTTGGACCATTTTTTTATCCCACTGTTCAGTATTTTGGTCTGGATATGGTGGGACTTCCTTGTCGTTCAGGACTGAGGCCATGGTTTCAGCGGTCGGCCTAATGTTCTTCTCGAGGAGATCCTTTTCTAAAGACTGATAAGTGTTATGAATAACTTCAGTGTGATCTTTCATTTCAATCGATGTATCAGACAGACCTAATTCCTTCGCTCTTTTTTCATGGCGGAGCACCATGTTAAAATTCCAGAATTTAGAGTTTTTTCCCGGATAAGGAGGGGTCTTATTTTCATCGAGTGCTCTAGCCATGTTAATTGAGCTTGGTTTTACTCCTTTTTTAATGAGCTCTTCTTTGGTGGCGAGAAAAGCTTCATGAATATCTAAAGTGTGTTCGTTGGTTTTAATGGTTTTAAAGCCACCAATATTCTGAATGCTATATTCAGTTATTTGGCAGTGCATTGCCTCAATAACGCTCTTCATACTATCACTTGGATAAGTAGAAGAATAATCAACGCCTGAAGTAACCAGCTTATCCAGAAGCTTCGGATTACTAAGGACTGGTAAAATGGAACTTTGAAAGACCAGAGGCTGATCAAACTGTTTGGCCTGGTTTATCTTTTGGTCTAGACGTTCTTCCAGGTCCTTGGCCGACATGTTTTTATAAAAATTCACATTTACCATCCCTGTGCTATACCTCTTAGCTTCAATTATGGCACGGTTGATATTTTTCGTTAGGGTCGATTTTAGTTTGTCAAATTTGAATTGTGAAACATTTTGAAACGATAAAACCTGCTCACTTAAGCCCCCAACAATATTTCCAATGCCATCTGTGTGAATCGATAATTCGCCTAAACTTTTCATAATTACATCTTTATGTCAATACAAATGTAGGTTTTATTATCATACTTATGAAAAACTTTTTTATATTTTGGAATAAATAGGTTTTCTTTTTATCTTGTGGGTTCATGCGTGTGATTTAACTAATGTTTCAACCTTCTAATCCCTAATATTATGAGTTCTAACAAGATCACAATCACCGAAACCAAGAATGGAACATTCAAAGTTCAGGGAGGCAGTAAGCCCCCAACGACTGTTCCAGCCGCTACTGTCTCTCAAGCTGTAAAGTCACGCACCTAATAAGCGTTATAGGACAAAAAGTACAGGTAGCAGAACACATAGAGATGTCCTTTGGGCATCTCTATTTTTTATTTAAGGTTAGCAGGTTAAGTACTCGTTTTTTGGTGTTATTCTTTTGTATTGGGGCTTTAATCACGTTCCATTAAGTGGGTTGGATATACTTTGGTGCGCAAGGATAGCATTAAGGTATTGATCTATTGATGTATTGTTGTGTGATATATTAACTTTTTTTAGACATAATAGATGTAAGGATTAAGGTGTGTGTGTGGGGTTGTTCACGCTATGATGACGGGGGGATATTAAGTTGATTGGCCGATTGCCTATCGCCGGAGTGATGCTATCGCTAACAGGGATACTGTTAGCGGGGACAGCCATGGCGGGTCCGTCAGGCGGAATGGTCGTGGACGGTGCAGCGGATATTGTGGGTCAAGGCAGCAATGCCGTTACAGTAAATCAGCATTCCAATCGTGCGGTGATTAACTGGCAAAGCTTTGACACTCAATCCCACCAGCGTGTTGAGTTTGTGCAACCCGATGTAAACTCGATTGTATTAAACCGTATTATATCAGGATCCCCAACGCAGTTTGATGGGTCGTTGACGGCAAATGGCCGTGTGGTTGTGATGAACCCCAACGGTGTTGTGTTTGGTCAATCGGCACAGGTTGATGTGGGGGGGTTGATTGCCACATCCTCTCATGTATCAACAGACAGCTTTATGAACGATGCGCAGATCCGTTTTGAGGCGGGGGGTGATCCGGCAGGATCGATTGTTAATCATGGAACGATTACGGTGCGAGACGCCGGCTTGGTTGGTTTTGTGGCCCCTCATGTTGAGAACAAGGGAACGATTACGGCGCGTATGGGCACGGTGCATCTGGCCTCAGGGGACCGTTTTACGTTTGACCTGTATGGTGATGGGTTGGTTGAGATTGCCGCGAGTGATGCGATCAATGCCCAGCTTGTTAAGAACAGCGGTACCATTAAGGCGGATGGTGGTGTGGTGCAATTAGAAGCCGCATCGGCCAAGACGATGGTTGATGGGTTGGTCAGTAATACGGGTGTGATCGAAGCCAAATCCGTTCATGAGAAGAACGGTGTGATTATTTTAAGTGGTGACCAGGGGACCACCTCGGTGTCCGGGACAGTCGACGCATCCGGTAAGGGTGCATCTGAAACGGGTGGCCGGATTGAGGTGACGGGTAAGGCGATAAACCTGGCCAGTGCCCGGATAGACGCCTCTGGCAGTGAGGACGGTGGCACCATTCGCATAGGGGGTGGGTATCAAGGTGGTGAAGACATACCCCAGGCGGATACGACAACAGTGGACGCAGAGACAACGATTACGGCGGATGCCATCACCAATGGTGATGGTGGCAGCATTGTGGTGTGGTCAAACGAGTTGACGGATATATCGGCAACACTATCGGCAAAGGGTGGATTACAATCCGGAGATGGGGGGATGATTGAGACGTCGAGTAAGGGCCGTGCGACCTTCCAAGATGCAATCAGTATAGATACCTCGGCCCCTAATGGTGAGACGGGTCTGTGGTATATCGACCCTGAGGATTTTACCATTGCGGATGTTGGTGGTGATATCACACCGGTTGTGTTATCGGGCCAGTTGGGGTCGAATAACGTGACGATTGAAACGGCGGATACGGGGTCTGATGCGGGTGATATCGTTGTGGAAGATGCGTTAAGCTGGGGCAGTGATCGGACACTGATCTTAAATGCGCATCGTGATATCGATATAAATGCCAGCATTAACAATACGACTGGTGGGTCATTGGTATTGCGCTCTGACAAGGCGGGATCTGGGGCTGGGACGGTGAGCTTTAATGGCTCGGGCTCAGTCACCATGACGGGTGGTGGTCGAACGGATATATATTATAACCCGAGTGCGTATGATACCCCGACGGATTACAGTACAAACATTACGGGCGATAGCACGGCTTGGATGTTGGTGCATGATGTTACGCAACTGCAAGCGATCAATACAAACAATACCACGCGTGCAGGCAGCTATGCGTTAAGCGGTGATATTGATGCCTCCGATACCGTCAATTGGAACTCAGGCGCAGGGTTTGTGCCGATTGGGGATAGCTTAAACAATTTCACCGGGCAGTTTGACGGGCAAAACCATATCATTAGTGAATTATACATTAATCGGCCGACGGAAAACGGTGTTGGATTGTTTGGGTATACAAGTGGAGCCACTATCCGCAATGTGGGTTTGGTTAATGTCGATATTACTGGTAACGACCACGTCGGTGGGCTAGTCGGTGAAAATAGAGGCGGTATCATTTATGATAGTTACTCCATCGGTGATATAATGGGATTAAACTCATGGGTTGGAGGTCTGGTTGGGTTAAACAGGGACAATAGCACAATCAGTAGAAGTTTTGCTGACGGAAATGTTTTAGGATTAGGTTCACGAATTGGGGGGCTTGTCGGCGCAAATTATAGGGACAGCACGATCAGTAATAGTTACGCCATTGGAATCGTTGAGGGTAATAGTAGTCGCGTTGGTGGGTTGGTAGGGTATAATAATAACTCTAGTACAGTTAATCAGAGCTATGCCACCGGACCCATAACAGGAACTAGTGATGTCGGTGGCTTGGTGGGGCGGAATGCAAGTGATTCAACTGTCACCAACAGCTATTGGGATATGGACACCTCCGGCCAAGCCACGAGCGCAGGGGGCTCAGGGGCAGTTGGTCTGACCAGTGCACAAGCTCGCCAGCAAGCATCGTACGGTGGCTGGAATTTTGCCGATGACTGGTACATGATTGAGGATGAAACCCGTCCGTTTGGCCGCTGGGAGTATTCCACCAATATTGGCAATGCGCATCAATTACAATTAATGGCGATGGATTTAAATGCGGATTATACATTGGTCCGTAATATTGAATTAGGGGATGCCCTGGACCCGGTGGGTGGAGACTATACCGGCATGTGGACCGATAGTGGGTTTGTGCCGATTGGTAATAGCTCAAACAACTTTACCGGCGTGTTTGACGGACAAAATAATGTTATTACGGACCTGACCATTAACCGGCCGGGAACCAATAATAATGTAGGACTATTTGGAGTTGCTAATAATGCTATCATTACTCGTTTAGGATTAGAAAATATTGAGGTAATTGGACGATGGGATGTAGGTGCTCTGATTGGCACAAGTC
This sequence comes from Cyclobacterium sp. SYSU L10401, assembly GCF_010993705.1. Classification (GTDB taxonomy): domain Bacteria; phylum Bacteroidota; class Bacteroidia; order Cytophagales; family Cyclobacteriaceae; genus Cyclobacterium. The sequence goes on from NZ_WOFO01000009.1 coordinate 170,373, forward strand.
GAAATAATACAGAACTAAGCTATAGTTATGCTATTGGAAATGTATATGGCGCCACTCGAAGGCATGGTGGTTTGGTGGGCGTGAATATAGGTTCCATTATTTATAGTTATGCAGATGTCAATGTAACGGGTGGCGAAAGAGAGGTAGGAGGCTTGGTCGGTGATAATATCGGAACTATCAGCCATTCCTATGCGACAGGAAACGTATCAGGTACTTATGGGTCTACTGGCGGTCTAGTGGGTCGGAATCGTGATTTGGGAGGAGGTTTTTTTGGTGAAGTTCATTATAGCTGGTCTTCAGGTAATGTAAGTGTCTCATCAGGTGGAGGTGGCGGTTTGATCGGAACAAATAGTGGTGGTGCTACCGTCACCAACAGTTATTGGGATATGGACACCTCTGGTCAGGCGACCAGCGCCGGGGGCGCAGGCGTTGTTGGCTTAACCAGCGCACAAGCCCGCCAGCAAGCATCGTATGTTGGGTGGGACTTTACCAATGATTGGTACATGATTGAGAATGAAACCCGTCCGTTTGGCGGCTGGGAATATTCCACCAATATCGGCAATGCGCATCAATTACAATTAATGGTGATGGACTTGGGTGCAGATTATACATTAGTGCGTGATATTGACCTGGGCGATGCATTGGCTCCGGTGGGTGGAGATTATACCGGCATGTGGACCGATAGTGGGTTTGTGCCGATTGGGAATAGCTCAAACAATTTTACCGGCGAGTTTGACGGACAAAATCATGTTATTACGGACCTGACCATTAACCGGCCATCAACGAATAATATTGGACTATTTGGATATACAACTGGCTCCCTTATCCACAATGTAGGTCTTGTTGATATCGACATTACAGGTTTTAACGATGTTAGCGGCCTGGTGGGCACCCATCAAAACGGCAGCACAACAAGTAATAGTTATGCCACTGGTGTAGTCACGGGTCGTGCCGTTGTTGGTGGCCTAGTGGGGCTTAATAGAAGTAGCTCAATCAGTGAAAGTTATTTTACTGGTGATGTGTCTGGATCAAATTCACGAATTGGCGGACTAGTTGGACGAAATATTATTGGCGGTACAATCAGTGAGAGTTATGCAACTGGCACGGTTACAGGGATCGAATGGATCGGGGGGTTGGTAGGTCTAAATGGGGCCAATAGCACAATTAATGAAAGTTATGCAACTAGCGATGTCACAGGTAGTGATATTGTAGGTGGCCTGGTTGGTTATAATAACAATAGTAGCACAATCAATGAGAGTTATTCCAGCGGAGCAGTCTCAGGTGGCGGTAATGTCGGTGGTTTAATTGGTTTAAATAATGACAGCACCATCACCGACAGCTATTGGAATGTTGAGACATCTGGTCAAGCCACAAGTGCGGGCGGAGCAGGTGCCATTGGCCTCACCACGGCCGAGATGCAGGAAATGGATAGCTTTGCCGGATGGGATATCGATGATGTCGGTGGTACGGATAGCGTATGGCGTATCTATGAAGGCCAAACATCGCCCTTGCTGCGTCATTTTATGACCCCATTAACAGTTACCGCTAATAACGACAGTACTCTTTATGATGGGATTGCGTATACGGGGGGTAACGGTGTTGTCTGGTCCGGCTTTAAAGATGGTGATGATGTTAACGATTTGAGTGGTGTTTTAAGCTATGGCGGAACGGCACAAAATGTCGTGAATGCAGGGAACTATGGCATTACACCAATGGGGGTGTATTCCGGGCAACAGGGCTATGATATTACAACTCAATCAGGGGCATTAACGATAACCCCTCGTGATATTACGGTGACGGCGGACGCGGTCAGCCGTGTTTACGGTGATGCGAACCCTGCATTGAATTATACGGTTGGCGGCGATGGCCTTGTAAGTGGTGATACATTGTCTGGATCATTAGCAACGACCGCTACCGTGACCAGTGATATTGGCAATTACGCAATCACACAGGGTGATCTAAACAATGCTAATTATACGATCACCTCTTATACTGGGAATGATTTAACGATTACGACCCGTGACTTAGTGATTAGAGCGCAGGATAAGACCAAAATTAAGGGGCAAGCTAATCCTGTTCTAACCTATGCTATTGGCGGTGATGGTCTGGCCAATGGAGATACGCCGCTTAGCGGAAGTTTGACAACAGTTGCTCTTATCTCCTCTGAGATTGGTAGTTATGCGATCACACAAGGGTCCGTTGCACTCAGTGATACGAACTATACCATGGCATTTGTTCCAGGGTCATTCAGTATTGTGCCAGTACCAGATATGCCGGCTAGTATAGAGGCAGGTCGATATAATGCCTTACCAAGCCCTGTTGTGCCATTGCAGCAGTATTCACCAGGTAATAGCAGCGGATCTTCTTCCAGTGGCATTGGGACCGATGGTCCGATGTACAATGTGGATATCCTGAATGGTGGGATTAATCTGGATAATAATAGTTTTGATCTAAATCTGATTTCTCCTTCAGCATCGGGCGATACTGATACAGTCACCAATCAAACCAGCAATGCGTATACAATCTATTTTACCAAGCCGCTTTTACAGCAACTAGGGTATTTAAAATAGGATGAAGTGGATTTTGTCCTGTTTTCTTAGCGTTCCTCGGAATAACCTAAATTAAGCGCATATTTTGTGCTTCGACCACCTCCAAACGGAAGAAAAATATTCTTTTCGACCAAATCCTGTAAATCTCTTGTAGCAGTGGCTTTTGAAGTTTGGGTGACGGCAATATATTTCTTGGCACTCATACCTCCTTCAAAGCCCTTTGGTCCTTCTTCCAACATACGACGCACGACTTTTAGCTGCCGTTCATTCAAGGTACTTGCAAACCGATCAAAGAACTGAGTTTTTTTGAGCGTAAAATCAATTAAGGATTCAGCCTGATCCTGCGCCTCAATTGCCATCGTCAGAAAATAAGTAATCCAAGGTGTGATCTCATTGGACTGCTGTGCTTTTTGTAAAGCAGCATAATAATCTTTTTTCTTGGCCTCTATGGCCCGTGATAGGCTTAAAAGAATTGGCCGTTTCACGTATTGAGATAATGCTTTTTCCGATATGGCACGGCCGATACGGCCATTCCCATCCTCAAACGGGTGAATGGTTTCAAAATACAAATGAGCAATCGCCGAGCGTACCACCGGTTTTTTGATTTCACTTTTGCCACCAGGTCCCGTTTCATTAAACCAGCTTATAAAACCTGTCATTTCTTGTGGGACAATTCTTGATGGTGGGGCCTCATAATGAATTTTCTCTTTTCCCATTGCCCCAGATACGACCTGCATTGGCTCTTCATGACTGCGCCAATCACCAACAGTGATGCCTTTGCTGCCTTTCATGATCATCTGGTGCCAAGAGAACAGCTTTTCTTGTCTTAGCTCCTCTTCAAAAGTGTTGCGTACATCCACCATAAGCTCAGCGGCGCCTTGTGCCCGCAAATCACTCACCTGTTGATGGCTTAAGCCAAGATTATTACGAATAGAGGACATAACATCCTGGCGGCTCAAATATTCGCCTTCAATTTCTGAGGTTTTAATGGCCTCAGCTACCATTAAATCGATAATAGCTTCATTTTGAGTTTTTTCTGGCAATCCCCTTAATAGGCCGCTGACACGCCCTACTTTTTCAGAAAACTTAAAGAGCAAAGGCTCTATTTCTGATAAATCATACTGAAAGTCAGGCCAGTTTTTTTGTTGCCAGTTATACGTCATGAGCCGATTACCTCTTTTATTCGGCTCAAATATAATAAATAAATGAGCCAATTGTCAATGTTATTCGGCTCAAAAGATAAAAATAAACTGATAATATCAAGTATGTAGTAACCTTTAATTTTGATAAGATTCATTTATTACAAGAAACATAGCATTAAGGTATTGATCTTTCATTGTATTGTTCGGTGATATATTAACTTTTTTTAGACATAATGGATGTAAGGATTAAGGTGTGTGTGGGGTTGTTCACGCTATGATGACGGGGGATATTAAGTTGATTGGCCGATTGCCTATCGCCGGAGTGATGCTATCGCTAACAGGGATATTGTTAGCGGGAACAGCTATGGCGGGTCCGTCAGGCGGAACTGTTGTGGACGGTGCAGCGGATATTGCAGGCCAAGGCAGCAATGCCGTTACAGTAAATCAGCATTCCAATCGGGCGGTGATTAACTGGCAAAGATTTGACACTCAATCCCACCAGCGTGTTGAGTTTGTGCAACCCGATGTAAACTCGATTGTATTAAACCGTATTATATCAGGATCCCCAACCCAGTTTGACGGGTCGTTAAGCGCGAATGGCCGTGTGGTTGTGATGAACCCCAACGGTGTTGTGTTTGGTCAAACGGCACAGGTTGATGTGGGGAGTTTGATTGCCACATCCTCTCATGTATCAACAGACAGCTTTATGAACGATGCGCGGATCCGCTTTGAGGCGGGGGGTGATCCGGCAGGATCGATTGTTAATCATGGAACGATTACGGTGCGAGACGCCGGCTTGGTTGGTTTTGTGGCCCCTCATGTTGAGAATACGGGAACGATTACGGCGCGGTTAGGCAAGGTTCATCTGGCATCAGGGGACCGTTTTACGTTTGACCTGTATGGTGATGGGTTGGTTGAGATTGCCGCGAGCGATGCGATCAATGCGCAGCTTGTTAAGAACAACGGTGTTATCGAGGCGGATGGCGGTGTGGTGCAATTAGAAGCCGCATCGGCCAAGACGATGGTTGATGGGTTGGTCAGTAATACGGGTGTGATCGAAGCCAAATCCGTTCATGAGAAGAACGGTGTGATTATTTTAAGTGGTGACGCGGCAACCACCTCGGTCTCAGGCACAGTCGACGCATCCGGTAAGGGTGCATCTGAAACGGGTGGCCGGATTGAGGTGACGGGTAAGGAGATAAACCTGGCTAGCGCCCGGTTAGACGCCTCTGGCAGTGAAGGCGGTGGCACCATTCGTATTGGTGGTGGCTATCAAGGTGGAGAAGGTATACACCAGGCGGATACCACAACAGTGGACGCCGATACAACTATTACGGCGGATGCCATCACCAATGGTGATGGTGGCAGCATTGTGGTGTGGTCAAACGAGTTGACGGATATATCGGCAACACTATCGGCAAAGGGTGGATTACAATCCGGAGATGGGGGGATGATTGAGACGTCAAGTAAGGGCCGTGCGACCTTCCAAGATGCAATCAGTATAGATACCTCGGCCCCTAATGGTGAGACGGGTCTGTGGTATATCGACCCTGAGGATTTTACCATTGCAGATGTTGGTGGTGATATCACACCGGTTGTGTTATCGGGTCAGTTGGGGTCGAACAATGTGACGATTGAAACGGCGGATACGGGGTCTGATCCAGGTGATATCGTTGTGGAAGATGCGTTAAGCTGGGGCAGTGATCGGACACTGATCTTAAATGCGCATCGTGATATAGATATTAACGCCAGCATTAACAATACGACTGGTGGGTCATTGGTATTGCGCTCTGACAAGGCGGGATCTGGGACTGGGACGGTGAGCTTTAATGGCTCGGGCTCAGTTGCGATGACGGGTGGTGGTCGAACGGATCTTTATTATAACCCAAGTGCGTATTCGACACCGACGGATTACAGTGCAAACATTACGGGCGATAGCACGGCTTGGATGCTGGTGCATGATGTTAATCAGTTGCAAGCGATCAATACAAACAATACCACGCGTGCGGGCAGCTATGCGTTAAGCGGTGATATTGATGCCTCCGATACCGTCAACTGGGACACCGGCGCAGGATTTGTGCCGATTGGGAATTTTAACGATCGCTTTACCGGTCAGTTTGATGGCCAAAATCACATCATTAGTGACTTGTATATTGATAGATCTGATAATGTTGGCTTATTTGGTCTTGCGGAAAATTCCATCATCCGCAATGTTGGTTTGGTTGATGTCGGCATTACTGGAGATACGCATGTCGGTGGCTTGGCTGGGCGTAACGTAGGAAATAGCGTAATAAGTAATAGTTATGCTACGGGAAATATTACCGGAAACAATAATAATATTGGCGGATTGGTGGGAGTTAATTCTAATAGTACCATCAGTTCAAGTTACTCAACCGCTAGTGTTACAGGAAATAGCTCTGTTGGCGGTCTAGTTGGGTATAATAATCAAGGTAGCACAGTCAGTGAAAGCTACGCTACTGGAGATGTTATGGGAACTGGCGATTATGTTGGCGGTCTAGTCGGGTATAACCTAAACAACGGCATAATCGATTTTAGCTATGCGACTGGCAATGTTATGGGAAGTAGGCATTTCGGCGGTCTAGTTGGATATAATAATTCCAGCATCATTAGTGAAAGCTACGCGACCGGCACAGTTACAGGAAATGGGGATTATGTCGGCGGGTTGGTTGGCTATAACGTAAACAGTACAATCAATGAAAGCTATTCCAAAGGCATGGTTACTGGAAATTCTATGGTAGGGGGGCTAGTTGGGCGCAATCAAGGTGGTAGCACAATTAACCAAAGTTACGCAACTGGTACCATTACAGGAAATGGTGATCGTGTTGGTGGTTTGGTGGGAGTAAATAACAACAGCACAATCAACCACAGTTATTCCGTAGGAACAGTAGCAGGATTGAGCAATAACATTGTTGGTGGACTTGTGGGATACAATGAGAACAACGGCACCGTCAGCTATAGTTATGCAACAGGTGCTGTTTCAGGAGCTAATTATATCGGCGGTCTTGTCGGTAGAAGTTTTAACAGTGTAATTCAACAAACTTATGCGACAGGAGCCGTAACAGGTTCGGGTAGTAACGTTGGCGGACTGGTAGGTACCCATCAAAACGGTGGCATGATCAGCTACAGTTATGCAACTGGTTCTGTTTCAAAAGCCGGTAGTGGCGGTGGTCTTGTCGGACAAATATTGCATTACGGAGGTGTCACTAACAGCTATTGGGATATGGACACGTCGGGCATGGCAACCAGTGCTGGAGGTGCGGGCGCTACTGGCCTCACCACGGCTGAGATGCAGGAGATGGACAGCTTTTCCGAATGGGATATCGATGATGCCGGTGGCACTGGTACTGCGTGGCGTATCTATGAAGGCCAGACTTCGCCCTTGCTACGTCATTTTATGACCCCTTTGACAGTTACCGCTAATAACGCCAGTGCTATCTATGATGGGACTGCTTATATGGGCGGTAATGGTGTTGTCTGGTCCGGTTTTAAAGACGGTGGGGATGCAACGGATTTGAGTGGTGTTTTAAGTTATGGCGGAACGGCGCAAAATGCGGTGAATACAGGGAACTATTCCATTACACCAATGGGTGTGTATTCCGGTCAACAGGGCTATGATATTACAACTCAATCAGGAACATTAACGATTGTAAAACCGGATATGCCGGCCAGCACAGAAGCAGGTCGTTATAGTACCGTAACTAGCCCGGTTGCTCCATTGCAGCAGTATTCACCAGGTAGTAGTGGTGTATCTTCTTCCAATGGAATTAGTACCGATGCCCCGATGTATAATGTGGATATCCTGAATGGTGGGATTAATCTGGATAATAATAGTTTTGACCTAAATCTGATTTCTCCCTCAGCATCGGGCGATACTGATACAGTCACCAATCTAACCAGCAACGCGTATACAATCTATTTTACCAAGCCGCTTTTACAGCAACTAGGGTATTTAAAATAGAATATAGTTCATAATTAGAGCTCCGAGGGATCCAATGCTTTTTTAAGCCTTAGACTATGAAAATGGCCGGGTTTGTGCGTACAAAAATAAATTAAGATCTCTTAAAATTGAGCTTTAAACGTCATAGAACCAAGAGGTCTTAAATGTCTCTCCATAATGAAAAACTTTTTTACACCATACCTGAAGCCATGCATCAAATTGGCATTGGCCGGACAAAACTTTATCAAGAGCTTAATAGTGGTCGCCTAAAGGCGGTTAAAGCAGGTAAAAGAACGCTTATTCCCAAGAAAAGTCTAATGAATTGGGAGCAAGAGCTTCAAGGGTATTTAACAGAAACTAGAAAACGCTAGCCAATATCCATTTAGGATTAATCTCAACTTCATAATTTCCTCTCCATGTGTCTAAAAGACAATCACATGAGAAGTAATTTTTTCTGAGTATATTTGTTGCTAGAATGAAGCATACGAACTATACTCGGTTATCCTATGGCAAATAAAGCAAAAGAAATTATTGTTCCTGATCAAGGCGTTTTTAGAATAGTCTTTCTTTATGTTGGACAAGGGGACTCAGCAATACTTACAATACCGGATGGTAGTGATTTTCGCTATGTATTGTTAGACAATAATATTGATATAAGTGCAGGTGGTATTAATACAGTAGAATTACTCAAAGATCTCCTTGACGATAAAAAAATCATCTTTATGAACACTCATCCTCATAAAGATCATACAGAAGGCATAGAAGAAATTCATAACGAGGTTGGGGTTGAGGAAGTATGGCATTCTGGGCATGTTCCGGGAAAAAAGCATGACGATGCTTACCAGGAAATGAGGCGTGTCATTAAAGCAATTGGTTCTGATAATGAATATAAGTTCTTTGGAACAAACGATCTGAATAAAGTAAGAGCGTCAGATGGGGAGACCCAAGTAATTAAAAAAATTGGAGATATTGATTTCCATGTTTTATCGCCTGCAGAATACTTATGTGAAGAAATAGCAGGTGACGACGCTGAGAAGAGATATCGTCGTATTCATGAACATTGTGCCGTCATTAAGTTAACTTATGGAAATCCTGCTAGAAATATACTAATGACCGGCGATGCAGATAGGGTTGCCTGGGAAGATCATATACTGAATTACCATAAAGATTCAGTTCAGGCTGAGGTTCTAAGTGCAGTTCATCATGGTTCTCGTACCTTTTTTAAGTTTCCAAATAACGACGACGATATTTATGAAACTCATATTGAAACCATTTCCCCCAATTATCTAATAGTAAGTGCTCCGACCCAAGAAGAAAGCAGTCATGATCATCCACATGATGATGCAATGGAGCTATATAGAAAACATTTGGAGGAAGATAATATTTTTCATCTAGGTAACAAGCGAGAATCTATGATAGTAGACATTTATCCAAATGGAAGTTATGTAATCGATTCTGACAATGGTGAACTAGCTACTGAGTATGGTTTTGATGATCATTCCGGTAGTGATTCAGAGGGAAGTAAAAAAGCTGCTGCAGCGATAATAGGCGTACGAACCAGTACTTTAGATAAAAAACCAATGGGATGATATGAGTGAATGGTTTGAACTTCATCCTCAGATCTTAGAGAGAGAATCTAGGCAGCTTAGTAGTAATAGTCATTATGAAGAATTAGCTCAAAGACGGGATGTATTGTTTGTTTCAACCGGAACAATTAAAGTTAGAGCAAATGGACAGACACAACGCTACCCTGTAGCAATTGTTTACCCTAAGGCCACTCCATATGCCTTACCATGGGTTTATCTAATTGAAGCAGTATTGACTGAAGCAGAATTAGATAATTTAGCTTCATTGACTCATCATAAGGTATCAAAATTCTTATCATCTAAGGCAAAGTATTATTATCGACGACATCAAAACGAAGATGGAAGCTTATGTGTCTTGGAACAGGATAATCTCGACCAAATTGGCGCAGAGATATTCGATGCAAATACCGTTTTAAAAAGGGTTGGTAAATACTTAGCTGGCTTCACTACAAATCACTTCCCTCCTGAAGGAGCTGAGGTAGAACTATTCTCACATTATCCCAATAAGGCCGGAGTCCATGTATTATTAACTGATAGTTTTTATATGGATAATGGTAAAAAGGGTGTATTTTACTTAAACTATATGTATGAGGTTCCGAAGAGTGCTTCTCGGAAAAACTTACCTAACGTATACTTTGGTGCCTGCTTAGTAAATCAAACTGCTTCAGGCATACAAACGGATAATAGTTTAACACAATTACCCTTCATGCCTGATGGGCTTAAGAGCAGGGAGGAAATAGCTCATAATCAAACAAGGTTAAATGACCTTATCAAAGATGAAGAGTTAATAGAAGGTCATTGGTGGCACCTAACAGCCGAACCAGATGTGTTTAAAAATACTCAAGAGCTCATCGTTGCACTGGGTCACGGAGATATAGACAAGGGGGTGGCTGAAGTCGTAAAAAGCTTTTGGCCCAAATTAAAAGCGCAAGAGCAATCTATTTTTATAGGTCTCCGCTTTCTAAATCGACGAGGCGAGCTGGATTGGGTTATTCTTTTACTGAAGAAAATTTCTAGCAATAATCACCCCCTGATCATCGGAGAACCTAATGTCACTGAGGTATTAGGAGATTACCAAGTGACAGCTGCTTATTCTGAGGCTCTAACCGAAGAAAAACATCATTTACGAAATCAGGGACGAATAGATCGTAATATCGTTAAAGACAGGATACTAACAGTTATCGGGTGTGGAGCATTAGGTAGCGAAACGGCTGATATCATGGCAAAAGGGGGAATAGGTACAGTTTGTTTAGTAGATAACCAAATAATGTTTGCCCATAACAGTATTAGGCATCTAGCTAGTTGCCGTCAGGCCAACCAACGAAAAGTAGATGCTGTAGCAACGATATTACGTGAACACAATCCTTATATTAATATCCTACCAATTGGAAAAAATATATTATTAGAGGACATTCCTGAATATTTCCCTGAAAATGGTATTGGTATTTCATCTATTGCTGATGACAATACAGAAAGTTATTTGAATGAACAGGCTTTATTAAATAAGCGTACAGTATTTTATGTTAGAGCGCTACGTGGAGGTAAATCAGCTCGGATTTTTAGAGTTATTCCTGGTCAGGATGCTTGCTTTCATTGTTTAAGTATTTACAGAAGCGAGGGACATGAAAGCTTTATAGATATTCCAGAAGACCATGAATTACCCACAATTCGCAATGAATGTAATAATCCTATACGGCCAAGTAGTGCTGCGGATCTTAAACTTATTTCTGCACTCGCAGGAAAGACATTGTTAGATTATTTGCAATCACCGAACAATCAAGCAGTCAACCATTGGGTTTGGGCAAGTGATTCATTTAGCGGCATTAACATCACAAGCAGCACCCCTTCTGTTCTAGAAGCACGAAAACTCGCTCCTCACCCACAATGCCAATATTGCCAAGGGTTAAACCCAATTAAGATAATACTAAGTCAAGAGGCATTAGAATATATGCAAAACTTAGTATTAGCTACTCCAGGTGTTGAAACCGGCGGTGTCTTAATAGGTAATTTTGATGTAAAAAATAATTCTGTTCAAATCTTGCACGCCTCAGGTCCAGGGCCAAATTCTCAGAGAACAGCTTCTAGATTTGAGCGAGATGTAGAGTATTGCCAAAATTTTGTAAACCAACACGCAACAAAACAACTTTTATATTTAGGGGAATGGCATAGCCATCCACATAGCAACAATTCTCCTAGTGGTACCGATATAGAAAGCCTTTCTTCTATTTCGGAACAAAAAGAATATTTAACCACTCGTCCCGTAATGATAATTTTTTCTAGAAATGGGGATTATTCTTGTACAGTTCATCCTGTTAACCAACCCCATTACCCTGTCAAACCAACAGTTGAATAACATAAATTTTTTATCTATCGGATTTATTAGCCGGTAGATAGTCACAACTATCAATTAATGCCTGTGCATAGCGATAAGCTGCTTCTTTTACCCATTGTTTGTTAATGAGAAATATCCAAAAGGATAATAAAATGAAGAGAAATAGAGTTACAATTACCTCAGAAACCGATGTAAATTCAGAATATGAGAGACTAGTCAATAGTTTATAAAAAACCATAAGTATACTGAGTATTAAGATAACAATTCCCCAGATCTTCAGTCCCCACAAGTTTCTTCTGAAGCCATAACTGCAATTTTCAATAAAGAGTAAATTAAATTTGTCAGTGTCTCTAGTGTTATTCCTCAAATATGAAACACATAGTTCATATTTTTGGTCGGCAAATACTGGGTCATTTTTCTCCTCCTCTTTAGTAGGTAATTTGAAAAGCTCTGAATCAGAAGAAAGTAATTGTTCTAACTTTTTATGAGTTCGTTCAAGCATTATGGGGTTTCGAGCATTTTCATGTCTTAACAATTTTGTTGTTGGAGTACCGCCCCAAACTTCGAATAATCGTTTTTGTTTCTTTGCACCAGCGTCTCTTACGAACTGTGAAATTAACATAGCTGCTACTATCCAAACACCAGCACTTCCCGCGATAGGTTTCCATTTTGCAAGTTCATCAGGAAACCAAATAAAAATGGCTAAACCTATAGGTAAAGCTGCTATCAAGAAAGGATAAATTCTTGCTTCTCTTATATACTTATTAGGGATCAAATCACTTAAATTCATTTTATCAATTTAGCTAATGGTAAAATAAATTAAAACTAAAAATCCATAAAACCGAACTTAGTCATAAATTTAAACAGATGATTTAGTGTTTCTAAGGCAATTACATCGCACTTCTATGGATTTTCTTTGCCTTTAGTTTCAATCTATACATTCACTTGGCGTAGGTCGATAGTAATACAGCTATATTCCTTAGGCTAGTGCGTCTAAATAATCGCTCCAGTCCTGCATCATGATTTTACGCACATCGAGAAACTGTGTGCGGTTATAGGCTTCCCCTAGCGGGCCAGCGGCTTTGTGTGCAAGCTGGCATTCAATCGCCTCGCTATCATAGTGCAGCTTTTCCCGAATGGTTGTGCGAGCAAGGGCGCGGAAACCATGTGCAACCATATCCTTACCGAAACCTAGACGTTTTATGGCCTTGTTTACTGTGCCATCACTCATAGGTTCTCTGGGGCGCACCTGTGAGGGGAAAACCCAAGGTGTGTTTAATATTTCCACCTCTTTCTTTTGTTCTTCCAGTACGGCCAGCGCTTGACGGGATAGTGGCACGATATGTTCGCGGCGCATTTTCATAATCTCTGCCGGTATCGTCCAAAGGGCTTCGTCAAAGTCAAAGTCTTCCCAGCGGGCTTTACGGATTTCGACAGGGCGACAGAATGTGTAAAGCGATAGCCATACCGCGCGGCGAGTGCGCTCAAATAGTCGGGCCTCGTTGCGTTCTAAGGCTTTCAAGAAATCCGGCACTTCCTTAATGTTCAGCGTCCTGAAATGCTTTGTCTTGCGGGTCTTTAATGCACCTCTTAGGTTTTCGGCGGGATTCCATTCGCATTTGCCTGTTTGAATACCGTAGCGAAAGACTTGGCCGCATATCTGGCGGGTGCGGCCTGCAATATCCAGCGAACCGCGCTTTTCAATCTTTTTCAGGCAATCATTTAAGAGTTCCGGCGGAGTTATCTCTGCAATAGGGCGACTGCCAATATGTGGGAATACATTAAGCTCCAGCCCTTTTTGAATTTTGTAGGCGTAATTGTCGCTCCAGCGGTCTTTGTTTAGGGCGTGCCATTCCAGCGCCACGGCCTTAAAGGTATTTTCCACCTTGCGAATGGCTTGGCGTTTGTTTTCGGCTTTGTGTGCCATAGGATCTATGGGCGGGTTTTGCATCAAAAGGCGCTTCGCGTCATCTCTGGCTTGTCTGGCCTGTGCCAGCGATATTAGGGGGTACTGGCCTATGGATAAGGTCTTTTCCTTATTCAGGTAGCGATATTTCATTTGCCAGAGCTTTGAACCGTTCGCTCTTACCCGAAGATACAGGCCGCCCCCGTCAAACAATTTGTACTGTTTGTTTCTAGGTTTGGCGCTTTTGCACTTTAAATCGCTTAATTTCATTTATATTACCCCCAGCCTATGAGCGTTACCCCCGCTCATTACCCCCTGTTACCCCTGAGTGTGGGCGGTCAATCGCGGTTGGTTTTGAGTAATAGTGAAATGAAAGCACTTGAAAGTCAAGGCTTTTTCGGTTAATCATGAATGAGAATGAATGTTGGCGAGAGGGAAAATGGTGGGCGTAACTGCTACAGACTTTAGAGCTTAAGCGATTGTTTTTAAATAATATGGATGTTCTTATCTCGGTATGTTACCCCCTGAATTACCCCCAGATTATTTTTTTTAGAGTTTTCTTTCCAATATTCTTTCTTGAAAAAACTCAATATTGAAAGGAAAAATATCATATCTACCAAAACACAAACAATCGAAATTGAAAACCGCATAGCATCCCAAGCAGATTTTGCTGCTCAAGATTTGAACCGTGGATATCCCATAAGAAAGAATGGTTGCAAAAAATTTGTCTGATGGATCAACAATCTCTCAAAAAATAGTCGACTTTTTCGGTAAGGCTATGTTTTAATTACATATAATAATGCTTTTTGTGCGTATCATTCGCAAGAAAGCATCAATTAAATTTGAGACCCTTCCATCACATAGCAAAAGCGAGGTTATCCATGCCCCATGACCACTACTCTTCTTCGTCTATTCGAACAGATTTTCTTAATACGGTTGTTAAACAGTTGGTTAGACAAAGACAGATCCTCGGACTATCCCAGGAAGACATTAATTTTAAGCTCGGGGTAGCCGATAGGCTGGTGAGTAAATGGGAGTGTGGCACACGAACCCCCAATGTCTTTAATCTTTATTGTTGGGCTGATGTTTTGGAATCCAAGTTAATTGTTGTTCCAAAAGATTATGACATTTTAGATCAAAACCTGGATCCGATAACGTTCAAAGCGAGTAATGACAATAAAATCAAATAAAAAAACCTATCAAACACTGGTAGGGGCTTCCATGTCGAAGCCTCTACCGTTCATCTTTATCAAACCCTTTATCATTCGTGGGTATGTTTTTGTCCTCTTGGGCATTTAACCGCTTTTCAAACGGATCCTTAAGATCATTGATATTCTCTCTGCCTGTTTCTTTCAGAACCTCTTTGTCAAGCTCGCTCTTCCCATCTGTTAGCCCTGCAACATAATCATGATCAACTTGTGGGGTCTTGAGGATGTCATGGAGAAGATCTGGCTCGTATTTTTGCAGGAAATAGCCATGATTAAATCCTTTCAGATAGTTTTCTGATGCTGCCATAACTCAAAATTGGTTTTGTGCGTGTTTCTCCAAATATGTTGCGATAGAATCCCGGTCGTAAAGAATGATTTTTTTACGGGGCTGTGTAAAACGGATCTCTCCGTTATCTCTTAGCTTCTGTAGGGTTGTTTTGGAGGAAATATTCAGCTTGGCCATGGCTTCCTCTTCCGGGATCCATTTCCAATCATCGGCCTTGAGGCCGGTATCCTTCTTTATTCTGGTCACAACATTATCGACCAGTTTATAAAATGCTTCTGTTTCAAGGCAGATGACTTCCATAAGGCTAAATTAAAAATTAATTACGCTATCCAAAGCATCATCGGCTTCTTTGTGAATGAAATTTGCCTGATAATTCAGGGTGGTTTTCAAATCACTGTGTCGGTAAAGTTTTTGCAGCATAAGCGGGTGGATTTTATCACCTGCAATATTTCCGAAGCTATGTCGGGCGATATGGTTTGATAAGTTTTTTTCTATTCCGCAGCTGGCAGCAATACGTTTTAAATATTTATTGAAAAGCTTTGTGGCATTTCTGGTTTTGATAAAAATATCCTGTGCATTGGCCGGATCAACATCTCGAAGGAAAGGGAACACATAACCATTATTCTGCTTACTTTCTTTTTTGTATCTATCCAAAATGACAGCGGCTTTATCAGGAATTTTTAGGCTAAGGGGTTTTTCGTTTTTATTCATGACATAGAACAACCTTCCATCTTGGAAATCTGACCATTTTAATTTCACAACATCGGAAATTCTCATACCTGCAAAGTAAAAGGACACCAACCAAACTTTATGGGTATGCCACATTGATGTATCTGGTTCCACGTCCAACGCCTCTATTAATTCCACCTCTTTTTCAGTCAGGCCTATTTTATGACCTGATCCAATCCGGATTTTTTCTTTTTCGCCAGCAAAGGGATAGTATTTTTGATCCACAATCCCATCCTTAATAGCAATATTAAACAGGGTGCGGATAAAGATAAGCTGGTTTGTCAGGGTGCGGTTTTTTTGTCCGAGGTAGGAAATTGAAAAGGTTTTGAATTTATTGATCCATGCGGCATTGATATCTTCAAAATACAGGGATTTATCTTTTTTAAATTCCTTTACCGCATCCATTAGGGTGTAATCGGATTTCCTGCCCTTACTGACGCGTTCCTTTCTTTTTTGGGTCAATACACCCATGGATTCCTTTTTATCCAATGAGGGTTTAAATTTGACGAATTCAGAAATGTTGTACAGGATGGATAGCTCAGGTTTTGCCACCGAATATTTCCCTTGTTCATATTTGCTCATGATCCGATCCGCAGCGACCGCAAAAAAGGATTCTTGACGGCTTTGGCCTTTGACTTTTCTTTTGAGATCTTTGGTGGTGACCTGATCACTGGCTTCAAACACCGCATCATTGGCTTCTGTGAGTTTTTTCATCAAAAAATTATTGAGCCGAACAGAATTGGGATAGGAGCGTTTTACTTTACCGGCTACATCGTCCCAATCTTTAGCGAGGATATATTGCCCCAAAAAGGTATAGCTAGTTTTGTAATCCTTGCTGATCCTAAGAGCGAGTGGGGCGGTTCCGTCTTTTCTTTCCTTGTTTTTGCGCCGTACAATTTTGATGGAGGCCATAATCCATGTATTTTAGTTACTTAAAGATACGAATTATTTTTAAAAAGGGGTACAGAATAGGTACAGAATAATTCGATTTTAATTGGTTTTTGATGGTCTGATATGAAGCATAAAACCTTCTTAAAACGCCATTTCGCATCATTTTAGATCATATTGAATCAAAGGTTGTAAGGCTCATAACCCAAAGGTCACAGGTTCGAGTCCTGTTCCCGCTACATTCGAAGGCACTGGAAACAGTGCCTTTTTTTGTTATTTTAAGGCCATGTTTACCGTATATGCCCTCTATAGTGAAAAATTCGATAAAATCTATATCGGATTTACTTCTGATCTTCAAAAACGCCTGATCTCACATAACGAGCTCGGTACAAAGGGATGGACGATTAAGTTTCGGCCATGGAAGCTTATCCATACCGAAACATTTGAATCCAAGAATGAAGCCATGGATAGAGAAAAATACCTCAAAACAGGGGTTGGAAGAGAATTTATCCGGAATCTCATTCCCGAAAATTAATACCCTGGGCTCTTATCCGCCGCGGCGGACACAGGTTCGAGTCCTGTTCCCGCTACATTCGAAGGCACTGGAAACAGTGCCTTTTTTTGTTATTTTTAAGGCCATGTTTACCGTATATGCCCTCTATAGTGAAAAATTCGATAAAATCTATATCGGATTTACTTCTGATCTTCAAAAACGCCTGATCTCACATAACGAGCTCGGGACAAAGGGATGGACGATTAAGTTTCGGAAATCAAAGCTCTCCTTTATTTATCCGTCCGATACCCCTCACTTCCAGGAATGCTTGCGGTTACTAAACAGGCGGTAGGAAAAGACAGAGCTAAAAGAAAATGAAAAACCCTTATCAGGAAGGGTTATCATCCGGCAAAAGCAAATCGGGTTTTGCCGATTCAATGGACATAGTCCCCACGACCTTTTTGGTCCAAAAAATGTAATATCGAAAAAGCCGCACCTTCTGGCAGTAGCGGTTTTAAATTGTTTGAAACAAGATCCTCTTTTGGACGGGAGAAGATATTGGCCCATAATCATTATCCCCCGGAGGTGGGCCTGGACCTCTCCGAATGTGTTCCGTTTTCAGTGCAATCATTTCGGATAAAGATCGCACCCTTTAACGCACTTTTATTTGCAGGCAGCAAGTAGTCGGATTCTGGAAAACAGGGGATTAATCGGATTTTTATGCTGCTCAATCAGCAATTCCGCTTCGGTCAGGGACTGAATTTTGAGATGGAATAACGGTAGGAATTTTATTTAAAACTTTCCTAATCCGATCAATTTGTATTCTATGATTCCTTTGAAGTAAAATTGGTAAATAGTTGAAGATTGCGTTTATCAGCGTTGTCATTAATGCGATGACATAGTGGCCCTTTATTATGATTAATATTACCACAATTTGAATAGCAATAAGTGCTGAAAAGTGGCCGAATTCAGATTGTCGGGTTTGGTATTCAAAATTTTCTAATCCCCATCTGGTGCCATCAAAATATTTTTTTCTGTTCTTCCCTTTACCCCAAAATAGAATGATAAGAAACTTTTTGAAAGATTCAATCTTTAACAATTTAGATAATTCTATAACCAAATGTGGATTATCTGTTCGATAATAATTTTCCCCCAAAAGTCGACTTGTTTTGTATGCAAACCCCATAAAGGCAAAAATCCCGGTAATAAACAAATTCAAAAGAATCGAGAATAAAATCTGAATTAAAATGTTAATTCCCGAAGCTTCTATATACCAAAGGGTTTTAACCATCTCATAAGACCTGTAGGCTAAGAATATTGCAATTAACGGAAATAAAATTTTCTTCACCACTTTCTATTTGGTTTATCAGCATTTACGGGAAAGGAATGTAGCCAATCAATTCCGCCATTTTTGTTAGCTATATAGCCATCTAAACTGCTTACAATAAATACACGGTTCTTCTTTCCCATTTATTTTTACGTCTTCGTTGCCAATAGGGGTGTAATCCTTTCATTAACTGGAAGTTCATTACAGCGTCCCGTTACTTTACCGGCTCAGCGGGAGAAGCAAATCCTGAAAATCGGACTTTACCTTCCTGTACGGCACATGTGCCTATCGCAATCCGAATGCCGGAACAACATATCCGTACCCGATCCCGCAGCTGTCGATACTACTTGCATCTTACTTACCTCCAATTTAAGCCTTTTTACGTTATGGAAAAATCACCGGGAATCAACAGGTCGGAAAGAAAGCGGCTTACCTCCTCTGATAAGCAACCAAAAGGCAAAACCGATCTCCGCAAGTGCCATGGGTAGGCTTGCGATCGTTTCGATAAACTCGATTTGTGGGGCATAGACGGGAAGGGCTATTTTGGCCAGGTGGATGCCCGTGTAACAACAACCGGCAAAAAGCAGCAACCCGCCAAAAAAGGAGGGGACGAACCTTGCTTTGACAGACAACAAGCCCAGCCCGAACAGGTGAAATCCAAAGAGTATCAATCCCTGGAACCAGATCGTTTCAAAACGCTGCAGCGCCAGCAAGGCTTCAGTGGCACCTGCAGCGGCTTCCGCCAGGGCAAGCGCCTCCACCAAATGGGCCACTGCCGCCAGTAATATGAATGCATATAGTGCCCGGACCAGGGCGGTGAGTGCCGAAAGCCGGGGATGGACTTCTTTCAGGAATCCGTACATACTGCCTGCTACCAACAGATCCAACAGCACAATCGCTCCCCATGCCACCATTCCATAGCGGAATAGCGTACCTGAAGACCGCAGGTTTCGATACGTATCCTGCGAGCTGTTCATATCGATCAGGCCTCCGTACACATAGCCGTAGGCGTAACCCGCAGCCAGGGCCATGGCGATCAGGGCCAGGCCAGAAAAAAGGGCCAATTTTCGTTTACTTGACTTCATCCACTTTCAATTTATTGGTAAACAACCCCTTTTTCAAAAAATAGCCAGTAAGGCTTACCTCTCCCAGGACCGCCGTAATCCCCACCAGGAGGGCCAGCCATTCCTCGTTTCCGGGAAAGAGAAAATCGCCAAACGATTCCATTTCGTACCCGATTCCAGCCAGTATCATCAAGGTACCCAGCAGACCGGGCAACGGTGACCGGTGCAGCAACAGCCCCAATAGCAGGCAGTGCAACCCAAAAAACACGCCGGAGATCAGGTACCCCCTCCATAAACAGCAGGCTCATGGATTGCAGTTGATTCGCATCAAATCCGGTCAGTAAATCCGGTACCAGAGCTGCTTGTAAGGCCAGGTAATGATTGAGCAGATTCAGGCTGCCGATCGCCGGATGGGCCAGAAGCCGCAGCACAGCGGCCGTCAACGCAAGTGTCTGGCCATAGGAACGAAACAGCCGATACAACCAGATGGAAATAATCGCGTCCAGCAGAAAAGCAGTCAGATCAAGTACCAGTCCCAGGCGAAACAGCCCTTCCTCGCCCACAATGTTTAGGGAGGTGGCCACCGCATCTTCCGGAACGACAAGACTGCCCCGGATGTAGCCCTGGCTGAAGCCAGCCAATACAATTACCATAAGGTACATGAGGCCTGTTTGCCTCATGTACGCTTTCTTTTCTGTTATTTCAAGTAGTCGATTCATCACCAATACCTTCAAAACGATTTATCGGGTGAATTCCACCACCGTCCCGCTGACTGTCAGGGTTCGCTTGTAGTAAAAGGGCGGAACGCCGCCCACATGTTCTTCGGTAAGAACATTGGTAAGGGTACGGCTACCGGAGGTCAAATCGGCCTCTTTTATCATGGCCGCGTAGGCTACGTTATAGAGACTTTTCCGGTTCGTCCCGCCGAAAATCAGTACGTAGTCGACCGATGCCGATCCTTTTACCTGTCCCAGCACCTCAAAATTTTTGCTTCCCAGATGTACTTCGGTGCTGTTTTGGTTTTGGTTTAAAATCCAGGCCTGATTGACCCCGCAAGATCCCAACCCGACAACTAAAGTCAGGGCAATAACTGCATTTCGTACGTTTTTCATGTTGTTTGTTGTTTTAGAATTGAATTGGATTGAAAGGATGTAAAGTCATCCGAGTTAATAATTAATAGGTTTCCTTTTTTGTGGCCGGAGTCGATGTATTGGTGTGCTTCGGAAAGCCTGGCCAGTGGATATTGCCGGTCTATCACCGTCCGGAGCTTGCCTGCTTGCTGGAGCTCCAGCACCTCGGCCAATAGGCCGCGAAGTTGTTCGTCGGAAAGTAAACCGGTCGCTTCAAAGACCGCCTTTTTAGAAGAAAAAAACCGGGTAAACAGCATTTGCATCAGCAGGGAAAATTTGAGTACCGGGGAGTAGTAGGTGCCCTGTTCTTTCAATACCCTCTTGCAGTCCGTGAAGGAGCGTTTGCCCAGGGTATCAAACATGAGGTCGTATCTGCTTTCACTCCGCGTAAAATCCTCTTTGGTGTAGTCCACCACATGGCAGGCTCCCAGTGATTTCACCAGACCGGCATTTTTGCCGCTGCATACGGCGGTCACCTCGGCTCCCAGGTGCCTGGCAATCTGTACCGCAGCCGTACCCAGGCTTCCGGAGGCTCCGTTGATCAATACCTGATCTCCCGGCTTTACCTGACCGAGACGCTTCAGGTAATTATAGGCCGTCAGGTGCCCGTCGCAGAAGGTGGCTGCTTCGGAAAAACCCAATGATTCCGGCAGGGGCAGTAAGACACCGCTGGCCTTTAGTGTCAGGTATTCGGCATTGGCACCAAATCCAAGGGTGGTTTCACCAAAAACCCGGTCCCCTACCTGGAAGTTGCGGACTTCGGCTCCTATTTCTGCTATGTATCCGGCAAATCCGGTTCCCGGTATGGCGTTTTTTGGTTTTCGTAGCCCCAGAAAAAGACGTGCCAACCAGGGCTTGCCGCTTCGCATCATGGCGTCGGCTGTCGTAGCCGATGAGGTGATCACTTTCACCAACACTTCATCCGGCGCCGGGTGGGGCTTGGCTACCTGCGTTACTTTCAGGATGGAAGCGGGGCCGTACCCTGTGGCACTGACCGCTTCCATTTTTTCATTATTCATGACTTTACCTTGTTGATTCGGAACAAAGTTGGGCCAATGAAGCGTCACAAAGGTTCGGGAAAAGTGAAAAGGGGTTCGGAATTATAATCCAGAACCAATTAACCGGATAAATGCCGGTTTTTCTGAAATTCTTTGGGCGTCATGCCGGTCTCTTTCTTGAATACGGTATTGAAAACGGTTTTGGAATTGAAACCGCTCTCGTAGGCCAGTCCAATCAGCGAAAAGCCTGCATTGCCGGGATCCGCTAGCAATTTTTTGAAATGCGCCACGCGGAAGCCGTTGACGTAGGCATTGAAGTTCTTGCCCAGCTTTTCGTTTAGTAGCCAGGACAGCTGGTTGGGGTGCATTTCCAGTTGGTTGGCAAGGGACCGAAGGGAAAGGGAAGGATCCAGGAAGGGACTCTCCGTTTCCATAAAGCGCTCCAATACCTGAAGGTAGTCGGTTGCGTCGGCTTCGCTTAGCTCGGCACTGTTCCGCTTTACGGGCCTGACCGGAGGGTTAGGGTTCGGTAGGGCAAAAATCCACTTCTGGAAGTCCTCAAATTCGAGGTTGTGCCGCAGAGGAGCTGCAAGCGGATCACCAAAAGCCAGCAAAAGAATGGAAGACCGGTGTTTAAATAATTTTTCCAATACGGAAAATGCCTTTTTGTCTTCGTTTAGCGCAGCATACACTAGAAACAGATAGGCATGCGCCTGAAAGGAAGTATCCCGGGATGCATTCCCCTCCAACTCGTCCAGAAGGGCGGGATATTTTTCCGCGGCTCCTTGCATGACCCAAAGCAGGCAGGCCAACCCCAACTTTTCATCCGGCATGATCCCCTCCGCGGGACTGCCAAAAATCAGCCTTTCTGCACGCTCAAACGCTTCCTTTTTAAGCAGCACATAAATTAAGGTAATCAGGGCAGGCAGGTTTTTGGCATTGGCTTCCAATAATTCCAGGAGCAAAACCTCCGCCTGATCGAAGAATTGAGAGCGGTAAAGAAAATACGCCTGGTAAAATTTGGTCTCCGGATTCAGCGGGTCAATAGATCGGGCATAGCTCAAATGTTCCCCGGCCTTTTTCATATCGTCCCGGAGCATGAAAAGAAATGCCAGAAACTGATGACCTTCGGCATAGGTCGGTTTGCTGGCAATGGCCTGCTGGCCATACCGCATGGCTTCGCCAAAATTGGCTTCGGTAAAGAAAGCCTCGTTGGCAAGTAGGTAATTCAGTGGAGCGTTATGGGTATCGATTTCGGTGGCGCGCTGCATGGATTCCATCGCCTTTTTCCAGGCTAATTCGCGGGGAGCAAAGCCGGCTACTGCCAAAAAACTGTATGCATCGGCCAGTCCGGTATGGGCATCGATCAGGTCCGGATCGGACTGAAGCGCCTTTTCAAAATGGCCAATGGCCTGATATACGTCTTCGGGATTCCATTTGTTAAAAAGTGATTTCCCCTGCAAGTAATGCCGGTAGGCCTCCACCTTGCTGGTAGGTGCCTGCACCAGCTGATCGGCAATGTCCAGGTGGCCCAGGTGTTCGCGCAACTTGTCCGCGATCCGAAGGCTGATTTCATCTTGTATGGCAAAAATGTCTTCCATCTTTCTGTCCCAGCTTTCGGACCAGAAATGGGAATCGTCCGACACCTGTATCAACTGAGCGGTAATGCGCAAGCGATCGCCACTTACCCGCAGGCTTCCTTCGAGTAGGTTGGCCACATCCAGTTCACGGCCTATTTCTGTCAGCGGCCGGTTTTGTCCTTTAAAGAAGAAACTGGAGGTCCGGGAAGTCACTTTCAGCTGTTCGATTTTAGCCAGTGCATGGATGATTTCCTCCGTTATGCCGTCGCAAAGATAGTCGTTCTCTTTTCCGGGACTCATGTTGACAAAAGGCAACACGGCAATGGATTTTGGATGGATCATCGTTCGGTTTCGTTGCGTCGGCAGGCGTACGGTTGGAAGTAGAAAATACGTGGTCTAAGTTATTGATTTTTTTTGAAAAGGCGGCGATCTGGCCGGGATAGCGTAGACCTCGTCTGTTTAAAGCAGCCGTTCGAATGCCGCTTACACATGGTAATCGTGCGGTTTTATTGTACTAAATGCCGCCGTGTTCCAATAACCTGATGCGAGAGGCCAGGAAACAAATCGATGCTTTCTGACTACCACAAAAACCTTCCTGATGCGGTTCTGGCAAGGTCAACCCACAATCCGGAAAAATGGGGCCGAACGTAAAAAAGAATCTGCCAGGCCAGGAATGGGTATACAGGTCGATAACCTGGCCTGTGAGCTTGGTTAATGCTTGGGATATTAGGCCAGAGCTTCATCCCGATATTTTTGAATCAGGAAAGCTATTCATTATGAGCAAGTTAACAGTGCCATCAATTGTATGTCTTTTTCAAGAAATCTGTAACCTTAATTTCGAACTGGTGGTAGGGCGGAAAAATTGTACTTACTAAGCCTATTAGGGCCGAGATAAAAATGTTTGGGCAACAGGCATCAACGATAATTTCGTTATCATGAAACGTAATTTGTGCGCCAATCAGGGCAGACTTTCGTACGATTATACTTTTTTGAGGTTTCGAGTCAAATGTGTAAATGGAGTAATTGGAGAATTGACTCTTCAAAACCTCAGTTAATTCGTTAAAGTTCGGTAATTGTGTTCCCTGAACGATCATCGTTTTTCCGGTTAGTAAGCATCTAATATACGGATAAATAGTAAAGTAGTTGGATTTAGTTTGTATGAAATACCCCTAAGCCCTATTTAAAGCTACGTTTTAGTAGGCGAGTGGCACGGATTCCCACCATGTCCATTGAATTTAGTTTTTAAAAAGTCATTTTGGAGAAATTAGCCCGGCTGGGCGGACTTTTCATTTCCAGCTATGCCGTCATATAATCGGAAATGGGTGGTGGGATACTCCCTGATTTTTCTGCGTAATGCCTGAATCAAAAGACTGACTTTAGGTCATCGGGTCTGTTTACTTATTTTAAAAACCTTCTTCTGTTACCTCTGCTTGCGTTTGCACCTTTCACATTTCCGCCTCCCCAGGTAAGACCAGATTTTCGTTCTCGAAAGGGGGAATTGTTCATTCCCCAACCGGTGAATTTTGATTTTTCAGCAGATAGTCGTTCAATTTTTGCCGGAGTATCTTTGTATGATTTTATAATTCGGTCTATTCTTTTCGCATACCGATACCGGTCTACCATGATGAGCGGGACACATACCAGGGCTAACAGCAGGACTCCTGTCAGTAGCCATACTTCCGCAAATGGAACAGGCGCAATCCATCCGATGAGACCAATGATCAACAACAATCCACCTAGAATACCGGAACTATAAATAATCGTTTTCATGTGTTTTTTTTTGATTTTTTTAGACCAGATGGAATCTCGCATGCTTTATTATCATCCCCCTGTGTGACGCATTCGTCATGCCTGTCTGCCTTTGGCAGGCTCGATTTTATGTCGCAACTTTAATTAGATTTTTGCTTTGACCTGTTCGATCAGCTCCAGTCTTTTTACGATAGCGCCTTTAGGCAAAATCGTTCCCGGAGACAAAACAGCGTTTGCTCCAATTTTCGAACCATCTCCAACTAAGGCCCCGAATTTTTCCAGCCCCGTATCCACTAACTCGTCTTTAAAACGCACTAGAATTCGTTTGTCCTCCCGTTCGTTATAGTGATTTGCGGCAATGGAACCTGCCTCAAAATTGACATTGCTACCAATGATGCTATTCCCGATATAATTTAAGTCTGCAATGGCAGTACCGGAAAAAATAAGGCTGCTTTTGATCTCAGAAGAAGGCCCGATTTTCACCGAGCAGTCCAAAAAAACACCTTCCCTGAAATAGGCGTGGGCCCCTACCCGACATTTCTCTCCTATAATTACCGGGCTCTTTAAGGTTACCCCATTATCCACAGTAGCTGTCTTATGGATGGCAATACCATTCTCCACCGTGTAACCCGGTCCAAGATCGGGTAGCATTCGCTTTATGATTTCTTCTAGCTCTGCCACAATTCTCCATGGCAGGCGATAGTCCTCTGTTTGGAGAAATGAGGGGACATCCGAAATAAAATACTTAATATCAATCATTTATCGGCTATTCTTTGTCGACATGGTTTATGGATTAGCAGCGGTTTTCTGGCCGAGAACATTGCTTTTCATCAAATTTCTTTTTGTATGGACGACATCCACCATGTCCAAAAACCGATTTTCGGAGTTGAGAAGGGGAATCAATCGCTCGTTACTAAGGAGTATTTTTTCTGCTAAGTGCTCCTTTGAATTCGTTTCCAGACTTCGAATGGCATCCGTCTGTATCCACTCTCCGCAGATCTCTCTCAGCTCGTTGATGTTCAGAAACCGGGCCTTCTCCAGCGTCAACCCGTCTTTCAGCAGTACCCAGCCCTTTTCTATCTCCTGTGTTGGATCCCGCTCCACGCCCAACTCTTCCTTCCGGGGATATTCCTTTTGAATGCCTTTCAAAAACAGCTTCACCAGTTGGGTAATTTTCCAGGTATCAGCCGCCTTCATGCTGTCCTCTCCATCCGGAAAAACTTCCAGCAATGCCTTCGTGTAGGCCTTGGATAGAAAGGGAAAATGATCCGACAATTGCAGTCGCAAGCTTCTGGAATCTATATAACCAATAAATTTTTTGTGAATCGAATCATGGGAGTCAACGAATACCCAGTAGCGGACCCCTTTTAATTTCGACAAAATCGCTGAGAAAATGTACAATCGAGACGTTAACCAGGCCTTTCCCCCATAAATGTCAATGCTTGCGTAGTCGTAGCTGCCTGCTTTACTGAATTGCTCCATCAGGTCCATAACACCGCTGGAAAAGTCATCGGACTTTACGCTGGTTCGAATGTCCCCTACGTATTCATTACTCCAGGAGGAGGAAAATTCCTTTGCCTTTTCAAATTCCAATTCGATGCCCATTGCGCCGATTTTGGTGGTGCGATCCAATAACTGGGGGATGTATTTTTTCAAAAAGAACAAGATAAGCAATACGGTAATGGGCCAAACCAGTTCCTGAAACAATGGAAGCCAGGTATCCAGGGAGCTTAAAGGTGTCATTTTCGAAGCGTACATTGCCTTTATTTTTGTGCAACAGACAATTTACGCAAGAAAAATTAAATATTTCGAGGTACTCTCTGATAGAAAAGTACATTTCAATCATTTATTTTGGGTTTCAGGCTCTTAGGCTAAAGAAGAGTAAGCTGCAGTGTCAATTACTAGCCTGGTGGTAGCTATACCAGCCTAAATCTGGAGCCAAACGACAGTGTCATTTTTGAAATCACCTGGATTCAAGAGAAATCCGGATGATTGGGATTAATCAGGTAGTTAAACTCCTGTGGAAAGATGCAAGTGGGCACCTTCTATAGGGCAGATTGGCAATCAGGGGAATAGGTAGGGGAAATGATTTTATGTCAGTTTCACCCCCCTAAATTCATTCTTTTTTTATGGTTAAAAAAAACACAGCACCCCACATGAACAAACTACTACCTTCCGCCCTCCGCCCAATTTATTGTCTTTTACTTCCCTAAATCTCCTGAATAAGGCATTTTAGAAGCCTCTATTCAAAGGGAAGAAGCCATCAATTGAAACAGCTGCTTTTGATTCCAAATTAAATGAAATTGCTCCTGATCCACCACTAAAAAAAACCAGTCCCTTGTGGCGACTGGTTTTTTAAGGATCCACAGAAGGCCATTAGAGGGTGATGGACCTGTACCCTAACTCCTGCAATCCAAACATGTAGATCAATCCATTGTCCGTAATGGGAGTCTCATCCGGCAACAGTGTTTTATCTACTCCAAATTGCTGAATAGATAGCCCGCAGACCAGAATCTTAAGACCGTGGTCAGATACCGTATTTTTGATCAGGCTTTGCAATTCCGCATCTTCAGAAATTTCCTTTACCAGCATACCGCAAGCCACAATTTGAAAATCTATTTTTTCACTTTCGGATTTGAATGCAATACCGGTTTTTATTCCGGCCTTTAAATGCTGGGCTTTCATAACCAACATGGCATACTTGCCATCCTTTCGGATAGCTTGCTCGGTTTCCCTGATAGCCTCAGCCGTTTGTGCATTGGACAGACTCAAGCTAAGGGTTAGCAAAGCGATAAATGTGATCAGTGATATTTTCATTATTTCTTTATTTATTATAAATACTGTACACTTTTGGATCATTTATGATGAAAAACAACAAGCCTCCAAAAAGGGCCACGTTTTTCCACAATGGCCCGTGAATCCAACCATTGCCTAGCTGTACGGTAATCGTAATTGGAATCAGGACCAAAAATAAAACAAGCGCTGCCCAGCGTGGGAAAACCCCCAGAAGGAAAGACAGCCCGGCAATTAATAACACGTAACCCGTCCCTATTCCTAACAGGTACGGATCACCAAAAAAAGCGGCAAATGAATTAAAAGCAGCCGAATGAATGCGCTGTGCGACCTGCTCCGGATTGGTCAGGTGAGCAATTCCAGCCATTATAAATATTCCGCTAAGCATTATTCGGAACAGGAGTACGGAAACCCCACTCACCACAATTGATTTGTTCATTGTTTAATAATTTCTTTGTTTGATAAAAAATCACCTATTCATTCAGGAAGGTGGTATCAAATCAGAAATTGTTGATAAAAAAGATAGGTAGGAATTTTTTCTTTTTGTTGATTATAAAAATGGAATGAAAGATTGGTTTTAAGACCGGATAAAATAGGCGCTTCATTCGAAAAATGGCGAAAATTAGCAATATCAATTTGTTTCTCTTCCTTTTTATGCTCCTTTTCCAGCCTAAGAAAAGTCAAACAAGCATTTTTATTCTGTTTTTGAGTAGGTTGATTGGATGTATTTGCAAACGATACTTGCGAAAATTCTCTCTTTAAGGAACAGGGAATAGCTATTAATGCTACCAGCGCAAAAACAATTATTTTCCTGTATCCAAATAGAGAGAAAATCATAACCAGTGAATTGTCATTAATTTAAACAAGGTTTACGAGAAATCAGGCATGATGGTTATTACTTGTTTTCACTCCTTAAAAAATCACCATAAAAAGCATAAAACCAGGACAAATACCAGCAAAATTTCAAAAAAAGCAACTTTTGAAAAGATTTCCGGGGGCTGATGCCCCTGGAAACTTCCCTATTTGTACTTCTGCTTTCGTTGTGAGGGTAAGGACTACCTGGTAAACTCTACCACCGTGCCACTCACCGTGATGGTTCTTTTGTAATAAAACGGGGGGACTCCACCCACATGCTCTTCCGTCAGAATGTTGGTTATGGTTCGCGAACCGGAGGTCAGATCAGCCTCCTCAATCATGGCGGAATACGCTTCATTAAACAAGTTTCTTCGTTTCTGTCCTCCGAAAACAAGGATGTAGTCCACCTCAGCGGTTCCCTTTACCTGACCCAGAACCTCGAAGTTATTGCTTCCAAGATTAACCTGCGTATTATTTTGATTCTGATTGAGTATCCAGGCCTGATTGACACCACAGGAACCCAGGCCGAAAATAAGTGCCAGTCCAAGAATGATATTTCTGGTTTTTTTCATAGTAGACGGTAGTTTTTGTTTGAAAATCGTTTTAGGAATGAATGAATTTTTGGAGGTAACCGGTAAAACAGATTGGGCTCCTGCAGGAGCAGTTTCGCAACCCTTAGCAGCTATCCAAAGCTATTCTCCTTTCACGTATTTCCGCCAGTTATGTTGCTCTTTAAACCCCAGCACTTCCCGTATTTTTCGATTGGAAAACAAGGCTTCATGTTCTTCCAATTCCCGGGTAACCGACACACCAGGGAAAAACCTCTCAGCCAATTCCTTGCTGGGGATAATCGCTCCATTGTGGTCGTTCCCGGCATTGAATACCTGGTAACCCAGCCCATCCTTTTTCACGCATAAATCCACTATCTGCCCCAGATCACGGGCATCGATGTAGCAAAAGGCATTTCGACGCCGCACTTCGGGGTGTTTGAAGTAATGGGGAAACAGTTCCTGGTATTCGTGGGGTTCAATCACATTTCCTATCCGAAGGGCATAGATATCGCCTCCTGACCGTCGCTGGAAGGCGCGGGCCGTTTTTTCGTTTACCACCTTGGATAGCCCGTAACTATCCATGGGGTCCACATCATAGTCTTCTTCCAGGGGAAGGGAATGGGGGTCGGTAGGGCCGTCTGAAAAACAAACGCCGTAGGTGGTCTCTGAGGAAGCGATGATAATCTTCCGGATGCCCAGCTTTACGGCCGCTTCGATCACATGATAGGTTCCCATGGTGTTGACCCTGAAGGTTTCATTATCAGGGTTGATGAGGATGCGGGGCACGGCAGCAAAGTGAACCACCGCATCAAAGGGGGGCACCCCACCTCCCGGTTCCAACTCATCAAGGCCCACATAGGAGCTCATGGCATTAAACATTTGGCCGGAATCGGTAATATCGGCAATAAGGTTATCCACTCCCGGATGATCCAGGGGTTTCAGGTCTACATTCATCACCCGATGTCCCTGATCGAGCAGGTAGGGGATCACGTGTTTTCCTGCTTTTCCGGATCCTCCGGTAAAGAAAATTCGTTTTTTAGTCATATGATATGGTTTAATCGTTGTTGTTCAGTCCAAATCAGGCGAACCCAATGTCCGATGTGGTCTTCGCTGATTTATGTTTTAACAGCAATTATTATTCCTGTTGCCCAGTTCTGTTTTGTCACATTCAAATCGCTTCTGCGGTCTAAAGAGTTCACAAAATCAACCGTCTTTTCCTGGTGTCCTTCGGGCCAATTTGCCTGAGGTACCATGTCATCCCTTCGGGATTTTTCTAGGTAATGATCCAATAAAGAGGTCCCCTACTTCTGAAAGCCAATGACTGCTTTTTTCGCCTGTTGGAAGTTCCTTTTCTGAAAATTAAATATATCCGATAGGGTCATCGCATTGCTGGTAGATTCGTGGTTCATCTCCCTAAGCAGTTGATTGGCTTTCTCAGGAACCAGTGGCTGGAATTCATAGTAGGCGATCATCCTTCCTTTTCTCAGCAGGGCCTTGTCAATTTTATCGATGCTGGTATTAAAGGTACAAATGATTTTAAAGTTCAAATAGTCACTGAACAGCCCGTCTGTCAATTGCAGAATAGTAGAAACCACCGAAGTTTCATTCACCTGCTCCCGGCTCGTCAATACTTTTTCTGCATCTTCAATTATTAATACGGCATTTTGGTTTTTGAGAAGAAAGGAAATAAAGTTGGGGTGGAGCAATTCATTGATAAATTCATTTTGTATAAAAATAAAACTCTTTTCCTGATGCCTGCTAATCAGGTTCTTAATGTAGGAGGTTTTACCGGCTCCCGGCACCCCATGCAGCAAGATTAACCCCGCCTTGTCTATGTCCAATGAGGCTTCAATAAGGTTATTTATTTCGGCAAAGTCATCGTTATACATTTTTTGAATATCACACTCGAAACTGTCTGTTTTTACCTCCTGGGTGAAAAATCCGTTATCGTTTCTTGACAAAACTTTAAAGCCCGGGGTTCGGTCCAGACCAAACCTGGTCCTTAACTTACGGTTGGTTTCAATCACCCATTGTTCCAGCTCCACATCAGAGGCATCATACAAGGTATCCACATACAATTGATCGAATTCCAATGACAGCCAAATGAGCAATTTTTTGGCTTTGCTTTTCAGTAGGTATTGGTAGGGAAAATCTTCACTATAATCGGCTGCTTTGGTATCCTGGGTATTCCAATGTTTAAAAACCACTCCCAACTCCTGCGATGCCAGGTCGATCGCTTCAAGCACGGTTTCCATTTGTGCCCTATCCATTTTAAGCGGCGTTTCAAAGCCCAGACTGGAAGGCAGTTGATCAAAGCATACTGAAAAGTAGGAGTACCTTTCAAATTCATTGTAGTAATTGAATGAATTTATTAATTCAGCCATTTGATTTTTTGAGATAGAGATTCCAATAGCCCGATGCTTTGCTATTTTTTAAGTTGTAATTTTAAACCCATAAATAATGGGATTTAAATCCTCATGTCTTGGGAAGTTTTACTGTTTTTGTCCAATAATTTTTAAGTGTGTTTACAATTTCATCCAATTCAAAAATATCATCAGGTTTTACTATATAGGAGTTGGATTGTCCTTTATAGGCCTTCAAAATATCCTCTTTCCTGGATGAGGTGGTCAGCATAATCACCGGGATGTGCTTAAAACGATCCATCCCCTTAATTTTTCTCAAAGCTTCCTGCCCATCCATAATTGGCATATTTATATCCATCAGAATCAAATGGGGTTCCTCTGCGTCCTCATAGGGCACTTCTTTTTTCAAAAAACTTATGGCCTTTGCACCATCTGGGACGTGATAGATTTTACTAATAAAATCCTGATCTTGCATGGCCTCTCTCAGGAGTAAAGCATCTACCGCATTGTCTTCAACCAATAGAATTTTTAGTTTGACCATGATTTTATCATTTAGGTAAAGTAAATTTAAAGATAGTTCCCGTTGGTTGGTTGTTTTCATACCAAATTTTTCCTCCCATGGCTTTTACTATTTTTTTGCAGTTTGCCAGCCCTATCCCGGACCCACTGTATTCCGTATCCGTATGAAGTCTCTTAAATACCTCAAATACCTTTTCCTGATATTCAGGGGCAATACCTATGCCATTGTCAGCCACACTAAAGGTCCAGGTGGCCTCGTCCTCACATGCTTCAACCTTGATTTCGGCGACATTTCCTTCAGGCTGATACTTTATGGCATTGTCTATTAAGTTCGTGAATAACTGAATGAAAGAACTTGCGTCACCGGTTACTACCGGTAAATCAGATTTACTAAGTTTAACCGGGTCCTTAGCATGGTCTTGATTAAAAGTAGAAAAAACAATGTCCATCAAATCATTGAGGTCTATTTGGTCCTGACCCACCTTACCGGTATTAGAAAAATCAAGAATATCGGTGATTAATTTTTTCATTCTTTTGGCACTCTTGTAGGCATGATCGATATAGACATGTGCCTTATTATCTAGCTGTTCACTATATTTTTTTTGTAAAATGGACAAAGATGCAGTGATCCCCCGCAGTGGCTCCTTCAAATCATGTGCGGCGATGTAAGCAAACTGCTCCAACTCTTCATTTAAATGGCCTAATTCAATCTGACTCCTTCTGAGCTCCAACAGCTTGACCGTTTGCCTCGCCAGCATTTGAAGCTGCTGCAATTGCTCATCAGTCAAGCGAGCCGGCTTATCGTCAATAACGCACAGGGTACCCAGGGGAAAACCATTGCTATTGACCAATGGCATGCCGGCATAAAAAATCACGTGCGGTTTCCCGGTGGTCAAGGGATTGTCAAAGAACCGCACATCTGTTCGCGCATCCTCTACCACAAAACATTGATCCGGGTGGTTAATGGCATGGGCACAAAAGGAAAAATCCCTGGGTGATTCACTGGTCTCCAAACCATGGTGAGAAAGAAAGCATTGCTTCTCATGGGTCACCAGGCTGATAAGAGAAATTTTTGTCTTACAAATTTGCGCAGCCATGGAAGTAAGAAAATCAAAATCATCTTCTTCGGCGGCTCCGATAATATTGTAGGATTCTAATTCCCTGAGCCTGAGTTTCTCATTTACGGGTACCTCTGGTATTTGCATATTGTAATGAGTTATTTGCCAACATCCATACACACTTGCCTAAATTAGCGTTTGGTGTATATGTCCAAAGGAAACTGCCTCCATCCCAGGTTTCTAAAGTTAAATTAAGCATTTACAATTTAGTATCCAGCTTAGTCACCATATTTAATTTAACCCGGATTAGGTATTAGGTGTCGTTATGAACGCTGAAATTGCAAGAAAATCAGGCATTTTGAAAACGGAGGCACAGTGCCGCTATGGTGAAGTTGAAAACTGCAACGATTGACTGATTTTGAAGTAATTTCAGTCTGCAATAGAATTCCTAATGCATATTTCGGGTTTTACCTTATCAGCTATAAGGGCTAGCCTTTCTTACCATAAGATCTGAACCCATCCATTGAACAGGATTCACAAAAAGGTCTTCCCAACTGATCGGGAAATAAACAGGTGCACAGGTAGGGCATCCATGACAGCAGTAGGAGCCATCTGGATTTTACCCTATCTTGAAAATCCAGGATCCGGATGGATATATTCAATAGATGGCAAAAAGGGTAGATGCCTGTCTAAAGACGCTTTAGCGCTGATTCATTGGCTTCCAGAATACGGTCCAGGTGCTCCTGTTCCAGGGCAGTGGATAGAAACAGACTTTCATATTGGGAAGGAGCGAGGTAAATCCCCTGATCCAGCATGGCCCTGAAATACTTGCCAAAAAGCTCCGTATCACAGGTCTGGGCATCTGCGAAATGCTTCACTTTTATATCGGTGAAGAAAAGGCTGTACATGCTCCCGATATGGTTAATGGTATAGGGCAAGCCCAATTTGTCCAGACTGCCTTGGATTCCTCCTACAAGGGTGCTACCGGTTTGTTCTAAACGGGTATATACATCCGCATTCTGATGCAGGTGTTGCAACATGGCCAGTCCGGCAGCCATGGCTATTGGGTTTCCGGAGAGGGTTCCTGCCTGATAGACCGGTCCATCCGGAGACACAAACTCCATGATCTCCTTTCTTCCTCCATAGGCTCCCACAGGCATTCCCCCACCAATGATCTTACCCATGGTGGTCAGGTCAGGCTTCACACCCATGACTTCCTGTGCTCCCCCTTTGGCCAATCTGAAGCCTGTCATGACTTCATCAAAAATCAGGACTATACCTTCTTCATCACAGATTTTTCTCAAACCTTCCAGAAATCCCGGCTCCGGTAAAACACAACCCATGTTTCCGGCTACCGGCTCCAGGATCATGGCTGCAATTTCATCCTTATTGGCCTCTACCAGCAACTTTACTTTTTCTAAATCATTATAGGGGGCTAACAAGGTGTCCATGGCTGTTCCCTGGGTCACACCCGGGGAATCCGGATTTCCCATGGTAATGGCTCCAGATCCGGCAGCAATCAAAAAACTATCTCCATGACCGTGATAGTTTCCTTCAAACTTGATAAATTTATCCTTACCTGTATATCCTCTGGCAACTCTTATTGCGGACATGGTAGCCTCTGTCCCACTATTGACCATCCTTACTTTTTCCACAGAGGGTACCATCCTGGTAATCAATTCGGCAATTTCCACTTCCTGTGCTGTAGGTGCGCCAAAGGAGGTGCCATTTTCCATGGCCTTGATCACCGCCTCCCGGACTTCGGGATGATTGTGGCCCAATACCATGGGACCCCAGCTGTTAATCAGCTCAATAAACCGATTGCCATCTGCATCAAAAATATAGGGACCATCAGCTTTGGAAATAAAAAGGGGGTTTCCTCCCACAGCCTTGAAAGCCCTTACGGGAGAGTTGACCCCCCCTGGTATAAAATTTTTGGCTTTTTCGAAAAGTTGTTTGCTTTTTTCTGTAATCATATCTGATTTATTCTTCTTCAATGGTCAAAACTCCTTCTTCAAGCCTCAAAATGGGCACAAAATGATTGGATCTCTTCCCGGAAAAGTCAAATCCGAAAGTCAGCTTTCCTTTCTGATAACCGCTTCGATCCAGGTTAGCCTGAAACTCAAAGCCCTTACTTCCGTTAATCACCTGACTGACAAAACCGGCCAATTCATACCCTATGTACACATAGGAAGAAGGATAGGTTTTGTAGGTTTCCATATAACGATTTCTGAACTCATCCAGAATTTCATCATTGAAATCCACCGTATTGTTACCTACAAAATGGAAGTTCTGTGTTTCCATCATTTCATAGTTTGCAAAATTGAAATACAACCAACTTTCCATAACCACTACAGGAATGCTGGACCCCAGAGATTCCACCATGGCAAAAACCGGGGAGGCTACATTGGGGTCATCCGAGAAAATCACCATCAGGTCTACTTCAGGATCCTCGTCATTTCGCAAGCCCAGGCTTTCAAAAAAATCCCGCATATCGGGTGTATTGATCTTCTTGTTTTCGATAATCTCCAAGCCACTTCTTCCGGCCATCTCAGCAAATAATCTGGCCAATTGTTCATCACGGCTTGCACCTGAATAAGCGAGCGCAATCCTTCTTCCTTCAAACCTTTTGCAGTAGTCAATCACTTTCTCGCTAATGGATTGGACGGAGGGTCTGAACAAATAAGAGTGGCTAAATTCCCTGATGTTTTCGTCCATATTGGAAAGGGGATTGACCTGAGGAATTTGATACAAATTGGCAAATTCAGCTACCAGGGCGGTCTCTTCCGGATAAATCGGTCCCAAGATAATATCAGCCTTTTTCAAAAAAGGATCTCCGAGGATGGCCCTTACTTTCTCAGCATTCCGCTCGGTGTCAAACGTCTGGAAATTAAGCTCCACGCCTTCTTCTTTTGCTTCCTCCAGGGCCAGTTGAATCCCCTGATACAATTGCAATACAAAGTTATTTTCCATAAGTGATCCTACTCCCGAACCTCCCTCATAATTGAAAGGTAATATCACCGCAATATCCAACACCTGGTCTTTTTCCCCTGCGGGACCAGCATCACCTATTTCAAATGCCTTCCTTCTTATCTCCTCATAAACCGTCCGCTCATTGCTGGACATGGATCCCTGTGATTCCAGCACTTGTTTCAAGGCCATTACCAAACCCATATTATCAGGATATTGGCCATATTGAGCAGCCAATACGCTGGACGAACTAACCTTTAAAAACTCATAAGTTGCTTTATCTGCCTCGGATTTTAATTCCTCCGAGCTTATGGCTGCTATCTGCTTTAGGGCCTCGGAAGGCGCAGATAACTGAAAGTGAGACAGTGCCAACAAATACCGGGCTTCATCCGAAGCAGTCCAGTCCCTTTGTTCCAGCAGCATAAGGAGGGCATTTTTAGCCAATTCATACTGCCTGTTGCCATAAGCAGCACGGGCAAAGTGGTACCTGGCAAAACCAGAGAGGTTACCATACTTTTCCCGGTCGAGATAGGGTCTTAACAGCTCCATGGCTTCCACATGGTTTCCCTGATCGATGAACTCCCTGGCACGCTCGTAATTGGCAGATTCCTCCTGGGCAAATACCAGTCCTAAGGAAAATAAAAAAAAGATGGCGGATAGAATTATTTTCATGATTGGCAGATTTTTATAGGCAAGGTCAGTCAAATTTCATACCTTTTTTTAAAGGTACAGCTTTGGCGACTGAAATTCGAATTTAGAGGTTTTTGAAGCAATCTCATTTCAGGTTTTGAGGGAATTTATTCCCATTCAATGGTGGCAGGAGGCTTGGAACTGATATCATAAACTACCCGGTTGACTCCTTTCACTTTATTGATGATGTCATTGGACACTTTTCCCAAAAACTCATAGGGAAGATGGATCCAATCTGCGGTCATGCCATCAACGGAAGAAACTGCCCTAAGGGCTACCACCCTTTCGTAGGTTCTTTCATCACCCATGACGCCTACCGACTGAATCGGAAGCAGAATGGCTCCGGCCTGCCAGACCTGATCATATAGACCGGCTTCTTTGAGTCCCTGTATGAATATGTAATCTACCTCCTGAAGGGTCTGAACCTTCTCAGGAGTAATATCTCCCAATATCCTGATTCCCAGACCCGGGCCGGGAAAAGGATGCCGCCCGATGATGGCATCCGCTATATCCAGGGCCTTGCCTACCTCCCTTACCCCATCCTTAAACAGGGTTTTCAGTGGCTCCACCACTTTCAAGTTCATGAAATCCGGCAATCCACCCACATTGTGATGTGATTTGATGGTGGCAGAAGGTCCGTTTACAGAGACAGATTCAATAATATCCGGATAAATGGTACCTTGCCCCAGCCACTTGACTTCCTTAATTTTATGGGCTTCCTGATCGAAAATCTCAATAAATGTCCTTCCTATAGCTTTTCTTTTTCCTTCAGGATCAGATATTCCCTTCAGGGCATCATAAAACTTTTGTCTGGCATCAACGCCAATCACATTCAGTCCCATGTCCTTGTAGGAATCCAATACCTCTTCAAATTCATTCTTTCGCAACAAGCCATTGTCCACAAACACGCAGGTAAGCTGGTCCCCGATAGCCCGGTGAATCAGGGTAGCTGCCACAGAGGAATCAACCCCTCCGGAAAGCCCCATCACTACCCGGTCGGTACCAATGGTTTTTTTCAATTCATCTACGGTGATGTCTATGAATACATCTGAGGTCCAATCCTGAGAGCAGTCACAGATCTGCACCACAAAATTTCTCAACAAATTCTTTCCTTCCGTAGAGTGGGTCACCTCTGGATGAAATTGAATACCGTAGGTTTCCTCTCCCTGAATTTTATAGGCAGCAATCCTTACTGATGGAGTACTGGCGATGACATCAAAACCCTCAGGCAGTTCCTTGATGGTATCCCCATGTGACATCCAAACCTGGGAGCCATGGGTCATTTCCTTGAAAAGGTGGGCATGGGTATCCAGATGGGAAAGACTGGCTCGTCCATATTCCCTGATTTCTGAGGGTGCCACATTACCACCGTATTTCTGCGCCATCAATTGCGCCCCATAACATACAGCCAATATGGGGAGCTTACCCCTGAAAACATCCAGGTCCAGATCCGGAGCCCCCTCATCTCTAACCGAGCAGGGACTCCCTGATAAAATGACTCCTTTGATATCAGAAGTAAGGGGTGGGATTTTATTATAAGGATGAATTTCACAATATACATCCAGCTCCCTGACCCGCCTGGCAATAAGTTGGGTGTACTGGGAACCAAAGTCAAGAATCAGAATCTGTTCGGCCATGCGCAAAGTTAACCAGCCCCTACCAAATCCCGAAATAAAAAAGGCAATTTTCAAAAGAATGTTTGGATCAATGCCAATATCAATCGTCCTCAGCATCGGAAGACTCCCCTTTGAAAAGGGTGTCCAGTGCTTCTGCATCCCATCCATTTTCCCGCAAATGCCTGGCAAAAACCTCATTGAAACCATGGGTCAGGTATACCTTGCTCGCTCCGGTGGCGGCTATGGTTTGATTCAGACCGGTCCAGTCGGCATGATCGGATAATACAAAGCCTGCATCGGCGGCCCTCCTCCTCCTGGCCCCTCTGATATTCATCCAACCCGAACAAATAGCAGTCCGGAAAGGCGCAAACTGTTTCATCCAGGAGCTTCCTGCGGCGGAAGGTGGAGCCAATATCAAAGCCTTCCTGTAATTTTTATTAGGTATTTCACGGCTTACTTTCTGGACCTCAGGTAAAACTATTCCGTCTGCTGCCAGGGCTTCGTTGGTGTTCCGGATGGCGCCATGAGCAAAGACAGGACCCAGATCCATCTCCAGGTGCCGGAGGATCCGCTGGGCTTTTCCCAATGAGTAGGCAAACACCACGGAGCACCGGTCTTCCCGGGAATTGCTTTCCCACCACTGATTCAGTTCAGCAAAAATTTTATCCTGCGGCTCCCAACGGTAAATCGGTAAACCAAAGGTGCATTCTGATACAAAGGTATGGCAAGGAACCGGAGAAAAAGGGCTGCTGATACCATCGGCTTCGGTTTTATAATCACCACTGATAACAGCCACCTGCCCCTGGTGTTCTAGCCTGACCTGCGCAGATCCGGGTATATGTCCTGCAGGATGTAAAGACAGCTTTACCCCATTTATACTTATTTGTTTTCCATAGGGAAGCGTTTCCAGCTGTATGCCTGCACCCAGGCGGTATTTCAAAATTTCTTTGGATTGGTCTTGTGCCAGGTAGTGTTTCATCCCCCAGCGGGCGTGGTCGGCATGGGCATGCGTGATGATCGCCTTATCCACCGGCTTCCATGGATCTATGTAAATCCCGGCCTGGGGACAAAAAATCCCGCTATTGTCAAGCGTTATCAAATGCGGTCTTAATTTTTTTTGCTAATGCCTCCATTTCCTCCGAGGGAACTTTTAACTTGGGTCGGTTAAAATTGATATCATCCATACTCCTTAATGGTACCAGGTGAATGTGGACGTGGGGGACTTCCAGGCCGATAACGGCCACGCCAATTCTGGTACAAGGCACCACACTCTCCTGCGCCTTGGCTACCTTTTTGGCAAAAAGGTGAAGGCTGCTGTACAACTCATCCTCCAGGTCATAAATGTAATCAATTTCTTTTTTGGGTACTACCAGTAAATGTCCCTTGACCAAAGGCATGATATCCAGGAAAGCAATATGTTGCTCATCTTCGGCGACAATGTATCCCGGAATTTCTCTATTAATGATTTTAGTAAATATGGAAGACATGATTCAGGAGCTTAATTATTCTACACAAAAAAATCCCGATGCAATGCTATCGGGATGAAATTTAGTAACTGATATCCAATATTTCGAATTCAAGCTTACCGGCAGGTGCTTGTATTTGCGCAATTTCACCTACCTTTTTACCCAGTAGGCCTTTACCAAATGGTGATGCCAGTGAAATTTTATTCGCTTTCAAGTCGGCCTCTTCCTCAGACACCAAGGTATAACTTACGGTCATGCCGTTTTTGATGTTTTTGATCTTTACGGTACAGAGGATACTGACTTTGGAGGTGTCCACTTTGGAATTGTCCAAAACCCTGGCATTTCCGAGTACATTTTCCAGTTTGGCAATCTTAAGTTCCAGGTGACCTTGGGCATCTTTGGCAGCATCGTATTCTGCATTTTCACTCAAATCACCTTTGTCTCTGGCTTCTGCGATTTGCCTGGCGATATCAGATCTGCCTTTGGTCTTGAGTTGCTGAAGCTCATCCTTGAGTTTCTTCAACCCTTCTTCTGTGTAATACTGTATGTTTCCCATATCAATTAATTAATAGCCTGACATTAAATAAAATAACGGTCTCAACTTTGAGACCGTTCCCTTATGCTTCCTGTATTTTTGTATAAGCAAAGATAAAGTAAGAATTCTTATTTTACAATTTAACGGTCCTTTTATTAGGTCTTTACCCCCTCCAGGTCCCGCTGATCTTGGCTACCAGTACCTGGTTTATTTTGAGGTAAGACTCCCGTGTCCACCCGGCTACATGGGGTGAAAAAATCACATTCTTCCTTTCGGTCAATTTTTCAAAAGATAGCCTTTCCGCAGCACTCAAAGCCTGGAGTTTTTCCTTTTCCAACACATCCAACAAGGCTCCTCTTAAAACACCATTTTGCAAGGCTTCATTAAGGGTATCCATGCGGATCACCTCACCTCTGGCTGTATTGATCAGGTAAAATGGCTTTTTAAAGCCTGCCATCACTTCACTGTTGAAAAAGTACCTTGTTTCTGCAGTAAGGGGCACATGGATGCTCAAAACATCCGCCTTTTCCTGGAGGGTCTTGAAATCACATTCCTTCACCCATGCATTTCCAAATCCGCTCTTGTATTTATCGTAAGCCAGGATCTCCACATCAAAACCACGGAGTTTTCTGCCAAAAGCTTCTCCCATGTTGCCAAAGCCAAAGATACCTACCGTTTTACCGGCTAGTTCTTCTCCCCTATTGGCTTCTCTGTCCCAAATCCCCCTTCGCACCTGTTGATCTGACTGTATATAGTGGTTAAACAAGGCCAGCAGCATGCCAATGGCATGTTCGGCCACAGCGTCCCGGTTACCCTCCGGTGCATGGTACAGCGCTATGTTGTTCTCCTCCAGATAATCCAGATCGATATTGTCCAGGCCTGCTCCTGCTCGGGCGACAAACTGCAAATCCGGGCCCTTTTCCAACAAGGAGCGATCTATAGTAGTCTTGGAACGGATCACTAAGCCTTCATAATGGGCAAGGCAAGCCAATATTTCTTTCCTCTCTATGGAAGGCCGGTAATCGACCTTGTGTCCCTTTTCTTCCAGTAAAGGAACAATGCTTTCATGCATTTGATCAATGATCAGTATTCTCATGATGAATTAAAGGTTTAACAAAAGCGTGGCCACACCAAAGTAAACGCCCAGTCCGAGCAGGTCATTGGCGGTAGTGATAAAAGGACCTGAGGCCATGGCAGGATTGATTCCAATCTTATCCAGAATAATGGGTGTCAATGTACCCATAAAAGAAGCCAGCAA
The DNA here is from genome assembly GCF_010993705.1 of Cyclobacterium sp. SYSU L10401. Classification (GTDB taxonomy): domain Bacteria; phylum Bacteroidota; class Bacteroidia; order Cytophagales; family Cyclobacteriaceae; genus Cyclobacterium. The sequence continues at coordinate 211,972 of NZ_WOFO01000009.1, forward strand.
GACTACACTAAACAGGGCTATGGCTACCACCAGTCCAAATTTAGTTTCTTGTCCGTAAAGGAATACTACCGTGGCAAACACAAATGCCGCCAATACCAGGCCATTCAATACGGCCACCAGCAGCACCTTAAAAAACCGCTTGGTCAGGCTATCCTCAAATACCGATTTATTGGCCAGGCTCTGTACGACAAGGGTGGATGATTGAATACCTACGTTCCCTCCGGTAGCGGTGATCAGGGGTATAAAAAATGCCAGGGCTGTAACCGCATTTAATCCTTCTTCAAAAAAACCGATAAATCCTGCTCCCATCAGTCCTCCTACCATCCCAATGAGCAGCCAGGGAAGCCGTGCCCGGGACAATCTGTAGATAGAGTCAGACTCTTCTACATCGTCTGAAAAACCCGTCATGGCTTGAATGTCTTCTTCGGCCTGTTCCCTGATCAGGTCAAGGATATCATCCACCGTAATCCGGCCTACCAATTTGTTTTTAACATTCACTACCGGCACTGCTTCCAGGTCATAGCGGCGCATGATTTCTGCTACCTCTTCTCCTTCCATATAGGTGGGTACAGAAATGATATTGTCCTCATACAGGTCTGCCACTTTGGTGTCAGAAGAGGCCAGAATTAGTTTTTTTAGGGCTATTCTTCCCAAAAGCTTCTCCTTATTATCCACCACGTATATGGAAAAAATCTTTTCAACATTCTCCGCCTGCCTGCGAATTTCCTCAATGGTTTGCACCACGGTCCAGTTCAGGTTGGCTTTAATGATCTCTTTGGCCATTAATCCACCTGCACTGTCCTCATCATACCGCAACAGCTCGATGATGTACAGGGATTTTTCCTTCTTTTCCAAGTGGCTGATCACGGCCTCCCGGTCATTGACCACCAATTGGTTCAGTACATCCACTGCATCATCAGAATCCATGTGATCGATGAGTGTAGCCAGTTCTTCAGGCGGAATGGTAGTGATCACTTTGTATTGTGAGTCTTCATCCAGCTCTATCAGGATATCAGCCGAAAAATCAGGATCCAGGGCACGAAGCACAAATAGTGCTTCTTCCATGTCCAGTTCATCCAAAAGGGCGGCCACATCAGCTCTATTGGCATCCTGCATAGACTCCTGGATGAAAACGCTGTTTTCATTGGCTATGCTTTCCCTCAAGGCCTCCAAATACTCTTTGGAGAGTTCGAATGATTTTATTGCTTCCAAGATGCTTCCAGTTGTTGGGTTAAATAAACAAATTCTTCCACCCCCAGCTGCTCTGCTCTTAAGCCCAGCATGCTTTCATTTTTAAACGCCTCTGAAAGTCCCAGGGGCTTCAAAGCATTGCGCAGGGTTTTTCTTCTGGTATTGAATGCCTGCTTGACCAATCTGAAAAACAGCTTTTCATCACAATCCAGCTTACTGATTGCATTCCTTTTCAAACGGATCACGCCACTGTTTACCTTGGGAGGTGGGTCAAAAACCTCAGGTGGTACGGAAAATAAATATTCTACCTCATAATAGGCCTGAAGCAATACACTCAATATGCCATAGGTCTTGTTTCCTTTTTTGGAAGTAATCCGCTCCGCTACCTCTTTTTGTAACATCCCTACTATTTCGGATACATGATGCCTTTCCTCCAAAACCCTGAAAAAAATCTGGCTGGAAATATTGTATGGGAAATTACCAATAATGGCATAGGGCTCCTCAAACAGGGTTCGGAATTCGCGATGCAGAAAATCTCCCTTGATCACTTTAAGGTCCCGGTCGGCATACTTCTCCAGCAGGTAGTCCACAGACTCTTCGTCAATCTCAATCAGAAACAATTCCCAGGGCTGTTGTACCAGGAAATCAGTCAATACACCCATGCCTGGCCCTATTTCCAATACCTTCTTCACCTGTTGGTGACCTGAAAGTGAACCGGCTATCCTCTCCGCCACTTGCAGGTCCGTGAGAAAATGCTGCCCCAGATGCTTTTTGGCTTTCACTTTGCGCATATAGAAGGGTGTTTAGTTGGCGTTTGAGTATCCAAAAGTAAAACAATAATCTGTAACGACCATGGCCCCATACCCGCTCTGGTATAAAATTTGGCATGGCATGTGATTTTGTTCAAAAAGCCTTAAATCAGGTAAGAAAACAGCATGCCAATTACAGCCCTCCTGTGGCTTTATCTCAATGGCTTTTTGATAATTTCCTGATCTTTTTGGTAGGCCACCCCTTGGAAATAACTTCTCAGGCGAATGTCTTCAGGCACCTTCCTGTACTGCTTCCTCACCCAATCAATGGCATGGTGGCTGAGCAATTCCAAACGAACCGGAACGATCCCATCATTTACCATATCCAGCTGTTGGGCTACACCTTTTGACAAATCAATGATACGGGTAGAAGATTTGGGCAAACGGTCATTGATCCGAACAATGGCCTGGTGCCCATTTTTCTGGTTGGTAACCTTCAGCAGGGTACCAAATGGCAGGTGTTTATGCGCAGCAGTGAATTCCCACATGTCATATATCTCCCCATTGGCTGTCATCCGGTTATGAAACCTGGTTCCGTAGTAACTCGCAATCCCCTCCTGAATAACCAAAAGGGAATCCGGGGCTGTAAAAGGGGATTGAGCGCTTGAAGTAGAAAAAACAGCCAACTGACTGATCATCAAAAGTCCTAAAATCAATTTCATAAAATTCAACAGTTACGACCAACATCCCCAACCATCCGCCTTTGGACAGATTTCCAGGGCCAATTTTGGTATTTTTTCTCAAATACCCACCATTTCTATTAGTAAATTTCATCAATTCCTATTGCCCTACCCCTGCTTTGCAGTAAATTTAAGCTTCAATTAATGTTTTCTCACTTCATTTTTTTTACCAATGAAAATTTTACATACGGCAGACTGGCATTTGGGCAAAAAACTTCAGGATGTTTCCAGGTTTGATGAACAAATCCTGGTATTGGAAGAAATCATCGCCATTACTGAAACCTTTGAAGTGGACCTGGTGCTGATCGCCGGGGATATTTTCGATAGTTTCAATCCCAGCCATGAAGCGGTAGAACTACTATACCGGACCCTGAGAAAACTTTCCAATTACGGAAAACGTCCCGTTATAGCCATCTCGGGCAATCATGACAGCACCCAGTTCATTGAGGCACCAGATCCCCTGGCCAGGGAAATGGGAATATTTTTCTATGGGAAATACGATACGGTAATCCCGCAGGGGGAATTGGATAATGGGTTGGAAATCATGGCATCTGACGCCGGATTCGTGTCACTGAAATTACCGGAGGTGGATTTTCCTGTCCGGATACTGCTCGCCCCCTATGCCAACGAAACCCTTCTTCGCACCTATCTGGGAGAAAAAGACAGGGAGAATGAACTTAGAAATCTTTTGGCCGGGAGATGGAAAGCCCTCGCCGACAAATACTGCGACAAAAGTGGTGTCAACCTTTTTTTAGGCCATTTTTTCTTCGTAAAGGAAGGAGAGAAACCGGAGCCGGAACCGGAAAGTGAGCGGCCTATCCTCCACCTGGGAGGAACCCAGGCCCTCTACACGCACAACATACCCGATCAGGTACAATATGCAGCCCTTGGACACTTGCACCGATACCATGCCGCCAGCAAAACACCATGCCCGGTGGTATATGCGAGTTCCCCACTGGCTTATTCCTTTAGTGAAGCCGGTCAGCAAAAACAAGTGGTCCTCATTGATGCCAAACCAGGAGGGGCAGTCAGTTATGAAGCCATACCCCTTAACCAGGGCAGGAGCCTGGAACGAAAAACCTTTTCAGACTTGCCAACTGCGCTGGATTGGCTGGCGGCACATCCGAATTGCTTTGTAGAACTTACTTATGAAACAGAGCACTCTATCGATGCGGCTACCAGACGTAGCCTGATGAAAGCACATGATGGCATCATCAATCTTATTCCGCAAATCAAAAACAAAATGGGGAATACCGGGCAGCAATTGCAGCTGGCAGATCTGGAAAAAGACATGGTAAGCCTTTTCGAGATGTATTACCAGGACGAAAAAGGGCAAAACCCCAACCCGGAATTAACCACTATTTTTAAAGAAGTGATCAGTCAAAAAGAAAACCCATGATTCCCATAAAACTCACCCTTCAGGGACTCTACTCTTATAAAGAACCCCAGACCATAGATTTTAGGCAACTTACCGCCGCAGGCCTTTTTGGAATCTTCGGAGCCGTAGGAAGTGGCAAATCATCCATCCTTGAGGCGATTTTGCTGGCGCTATACGGCAGCACCGAAAGGCTGTCTGACAAGGGGGAAAAAAACAGCATGATCAACCTGCAAAGTGATCTTTTGCTGATTAACTTTGAATTTACTGCAGGAAAAAATCACAATTACAGCTACCTGGCGAGATATGAGGTCAAAAGGAACCCCAAGAATTTTGATGAAATCCGACCTGCAGCGCATACCTTTTACAAAAAACAGGATGGTGAAATGCTACCCGTTCAGGAAAAGGCAGAAGCTATCATTGGCATGAAGAAGGAACACTTCAAGCAAACGGTGATCATACCCCAGGGCAAGTTCAGGGAGTTCATTGACCTGACTCCCAGACCCCGTGCCGACATGATGAAAGAATTGTTTGGCCTGGAGCGGTTTGACCTATCCGGTAAAACGGGCACCTTACTAAAAAAGGCCAGAGAGGAAATGATCAAGCTGCAAACCCAATTGGAAGCCCTGGAACAACTGACTCCGGAGATGCTATCTGACAAAATGGATGAGCAGCAAGGCCTTAGGGAAGAATTGAAGAAACAGGAGATATCCTTTGAACAAACGAGCGGGGAGATGCAGCAGATGGAGGGTATCAAAGAAAAGCACCTGGAGCTAAAAGCCCAAATACAATCCTGGGAAAGCCTGGAGAAACAAATCCCGGATATCGAAAAAAAGAAAACGGAACTGAAGGAATTTCTTCGTGCCAGGACCCATTTATGGCCGGTCTGGGAAAAAATAAAAGACGAAGAACTAAACCTGGAGGAAGCCAGTATAGGGTTCACGGATTGTTCCCGCTTCAAACTGACTTATGAAAAGGAAATCACAAACCTGCAAAAGGAAGAAGCAGACCTGAGGGAGAAAGCAGATAAAAGATCCGAAAGGGAGGCTAAAATCAGGGACCTGAAGAAGGTATTGGAAATACAGACCATCCACGAAAAGCAAAATGCCGCCCAGATCAAAATAGATGCATTAAAACCCCAACTCGAGATCTCCCTGGAAAAGTGGAAAACCCTGGAAAAGCAGTGGGCTACTATAGATCAGGAAGCTGAAAAAACAGCAAATACCGGAGGCAGTGAGTTAATGGCTGCTTACAGTAGTGACATCAAAGACTGGAAGACACTTGAGGATCAAACACTTGTAATCCAGGAAGAAATCAATGGCATAGAACGGCAACTTCAGCAGTATACAACCGGAATGGATGCTATAAATAAAAAGCTCCCCGGGGATTACAAGGATTTTGACCATTGGATTACTGACCAGAAAACAGCCATCCAAACCCTGGAAGAAAAAAAAGAAAAATTAGTTGAGAAAAAAGCCTTACAACACCACGCACATGTACTGACGGAAGGAGAGCCATGCCCCTTATGTGGATCCCTGGAGCACCCTGCTCCGCTCAATTCGGACCAGTCACAGGAATTACTGGAAAACGTTAAAGCGGAGCTAAAGAAAGCTTCCACAGTGCTGGACCAAACGCAACTGATGGCTCAGGATTTGTTGGTACAGCAAACGCAAAAAGAAAACGAAAACCAGAAACATCAAAACAAAACCGAAGAGCTCCAGCGGGTTAATGGTCAGCTGGAGAAACTTCAGCATAAGCTTGGGGAACAGGGAATACCCCATCTTCCAGCCCTTGAAGCCAGGCAGAAAAAACTGGAAGCCGAACTCCTAAAGCAGCGGGACCTGCAAAATGAAAGTAGGGTTTTGAGAAAAAAACTGGATCAATTGCGCCAACAGATAGAGAAAGATCAAAAAGAATTCCAAGAAGTAGAACAGCAGCTTTTGAGTTTGAACAGTACCCTTAAAGCCAAGGAAGATGAAATCACAGATCCGGATTTTACCAGGGCTTACCTTCAAAAAACGAGGGAAACCATAAGCCAAACCATAGAAAAAGTGCAGGATGATATTCGGGAGACAGCGCACCTGCTGGATAGCAAACAAAAAGTGCTGATTGATACACGGAATAAAGCGGCAACGAATAAAGCCAATCTGGAAAATTTCGAAGCCAAAAAGGAAAAAGCGACCGAAAAATTAAAAAACCTCAACCATACCTTTGTTTCCCTTCAGCAGGAATGGGGCTTTCCAGACACAACGCATTTGATACATCTCTTCTCCCGCAAAATGGACACCGATCAGTTGGACCAGGAAATCAGGGAACATGAAAAAAAGTGCTCGGTTGTAAAATCCAGGATTTCAGCCTTAGAGGGTTCACCGGGGGTAAAAGATTTCAAGCCGGAAGTATTTGAAAAATTAACTACCCGACATTTGGCTGAAAAAGAAGCCCTGGAAAAAATCAAAAACCAGCTTACCCTCTTGAACCAGGTGATCATGGAGAGCAGGGAAAAGCTGGAAGAAAAAGCGAGACTCAGCCAATTATTTCAAAAACTGGAGCTGAGATTGACTTACCTCAAGGAGCTGGAGCAATTGTTTAAAGGAAGCGGGTTTGTGAAGTACGTGAGTCGAATTTATCTACGGGAACTTTGCAATACCGCCAACTTGAGATTCTCCAAACTGACCAAAAACAGCCTGAGCCTGGAAATAGATGACAACAATACTTTCTGGGTTGTGGATTACCTGAATGGAGGTAAAAAAAGACTGCTCAAAACCTTGTCTGGCGGACAGACTTTTCAGGCCTCCCTCTGCCTGGCTTTAGCACTGGCAGAAAAAGTAAAATCCCTGAATCAGGCGGATCAAAGTTTCTTTTTTCTGGATGAAGGCTTTGGTGCACTGGACAGAAATTCGCTAAGGGTTGTCTTCGAAACACTGAAGGCCCTCAGACACGAAAACCGGATAGTGGGCATCATCAGCCATGTAGAGGAACTGCAACAGGAAATAGAAGTTTATGCCAGCATCAGCCTGGACCCGGATAGGGGAAGTCAGGTAAATTACAGCTTTTCTTAACAAAGAAAACGACCCCTTACTATTTGAAGGGGTCGTTTTCTTTGTAGTTTTTGTTGGTGACTATCGTTTACACAGCGATGTTTTCCTTTTCATCTTGCTTCAACCTCAAAATAAAATCGCTCAGCACATTCATGTAATTGATAAAAGCTTCGTATGGGCTTTCGTAAGGACTGAAATAGGCATGAATATCTCCATCCGAAAAGAATTTGGTACACATATAATAAAAGTGGTCACTGGTCTGCAGGTAGCGCCAATCCCTGTGAATGTCCGGGTTTTTGGATTTTTTTACCTTTCCTTCCAATTCAAACAAGCGGTCAAAAGCCTCATCCTGCAGGTCATTTCCCAGCCATGCAGTCAGGTCGCGCTCCTCATCAGCCCAGGAAATGGGAATTGGAACATTGATTTTACCTACTGGAGAAGCATTGGCAATGACTTCCGAGGGAGTAGAAAAACCAAAATTGGTCCGATTGAGAACGGCGTCGGGAAGGTGTCGCATGAATTCAAAAATACCGGTCTCTTTCCATTGGTGCTCTCCGAAGGTTTCATAATCCATGAAAAGATTGATGACTTCATCTTCCTGAGGCACCTGGTTCAGCCAATTGATAAATTTATCTGTGGTCAGGGGATAATCAGACCAGGTTTTCTCCCCAAACCTGAAAGCGATATCATCACTTAGCCGGAAATTTTTAAGTAAAACCTTAAGCTTGGGTTCATGGGCATTGACATAAACAAAGTTGGGGCTTTTCCATCCCAGTATATGCTTGGCACCTTCAGAAAGTATGCCCTCGAAACCCATACCTGCTACCATTTCTCCAATACTGTCGGAGTAGATCAACTCGGTATTTCTGAAAACCTTGGGTTCATAGCCGTTGAAATGGTGTTTGATTTTCTCCTGATGTAATTGCACCATGTCTCTGAATTCAGATTCGCTCTTAAGTGCACACAGGGAATGGGCATAGGTTTCATTGAGCAATTCCACATGGCCAGTAGCCACCAACTCCTGAAAGCTGTGCAAAACCTCTGGTGTATAGGCCTCCATTTGATCAAGTATCGTTCCTGACAAAGAAAAGCAAACCTTAAACTTGCCCTGGTATTTATGGATGAGCTCCAACAAAAGCCGGTTCATGGGCAGATAACATTTCTTTGCTACTTTATTCATGATGTTTCTATTGGCATATTCATCCCAATAATCATGATCATCCCCAATTTCAAAAAACCGGTAGGGCTTTAGTCTGAAAGGTTGATGTACTTGAAAGTAAAAACAAATGGTTCTCATATCCTATTGATTAACAGTTTGCGTATAAATATCGATTACTTTTTTTGCCACATGCTCCCATTTAAGCTTTTTCAGCTCTTCTCTACCCAGCTCCCTAAACATCTTTGAAATCCCGTTGTAGTGAAGGAGCGCAAAAATGGCATCTGCCATGGTATCTATATCCCAAAAATCAACCTTAACGGCATTTTGAAGCACTTCAGCCACACCTGATTGTTTGGAAATAATCACAGGAGTATTGTGCCTTACTGCCTCCAATGGGGAAATCCCAAAGGGCTCTGAAACCGAAGGCATGACATAGACATCACTGAGGGCAAACATTTTGTCCACATCATCCCCTTTGAGAAATCCAGTAAAATGAAATTTGGTTCCGATTCTCAATTCCGCCACCCTTTGGATCATCCGGTTTAATAAATCCCCGGAACCTGCCATGACAAACCTCACATTTTCATCCTTTTTGATCACTTTATAAGCTGCTTCCACAAAATATTCCGGCCCTTTCTGAAAAGTAATCCTTCCCAGGAAGGTGACAATCTTTTCGGGCACCTTCTTCTTTTCTTTGGATTTGATGATACTGGTATCCAATACTGCATTGTGCACCACCACCACTTTTTCTTCGGGAATACCGTATTTGGAAACGATGGTATTCTTGGTCAATTGGCTGACAGCAATGATCTTATCTGCTGCTTCCATTCCTGCTCTCTCAATGTCATATACCCTTTGGTTGACCGTTTGTCCGGAGCGGTCAAATTCGGTAGCATGTACATGGGCAATCAATGGTTTGCCACTCATTTTTTTGGCTGCAATTCCGGCGGGAAAGGACAGCCAGTCATGGGCATGGATCAGGTCAAATTTTTTGTTTTTTGCAATCTGGGCTGCTACCAATGCGTAGCGTGAAACCTCCAGGATAAGGTCTTTGCCATATTTTCCACTAAAGGAGAATTTATTGGCCAGCACACTGGACTCCAATTCATCCTGGTCTTTGAGTAGTCTTTCGGTATGGTTTTGGTATTCTTCAGGACTCAGGTAGGGAATTAAAAAAGAACTGACCTCCAGGTAGGTGAGGTTTTTCCAGATATCCCGGAAGCGGCGCTCCCTGTAATCGATTTCCACATCACTGGCATTTACAAATTCGGCCAATGGATCTTCATCCCCCCACAATTTGGGAACAACGAATATCAGGTCTTGTTTGTGGTGGGCCATTCCCTTTACCAACCCATAACAGGCCGTACCCAAACCTCCGGAGATATGGGGTGGAAATTCCCATCCAAACATTAAAACTTTCATAGAAATCTTTTTATAGATTATTGATTAAATATTTCATCCTTAATAATTCCCCCACACTCCACGCCTGGGAAATGGAACCTTTGGGGCGGTGTGGCGGATCACCATCATAAATTTCAGCTATGGTGCCTATACCATACTGGGTCATCACCCCATCAAAACTACTGATCATGTTTTCTACCAGCTTTTTGCCTTGCTTCCCATGCAGTTTCAAATATCCTTCGGCAAAATGTCCCAACAACCAGGGCCATGCGGTACCCTGATGGTAGGCGTTATCTCTTTCGTACTGGTCACCCTGATAATAGCCCTTATACCGGGGGTCGCTTGGTGCAAGGGTCCTGAGTCCCCTGTCGGTAAATAAATTGGTTTTTACCACCTCCAGAACATGGTCTTTTTGCTCATCAGTCAAAGGACTGTAAACCAAAGAAGTGGCAAACACCATATTGGGTCGGATAGACCAGTCCTTTTCTTCATCATTTACTACATCCGCCAGGTAGCCCTTTTTCTCGCTCCAAAATTCCTCCAGAAAAGCATCTCCCACCTTGTCAGCCAATTCCTTCATGTCTGCATCTCCTGAAAGTTCGTGATAGAAGCAAAGTGCATTGTACCACAAAGCATTGATCTCCACCGGACAACCCATTCTGGGGGTGACCGGACCATCTTTGGTAACGGCATCCATCCAGGTCAGGGCAATCCCCTCCTCACCTCCACACAATAAGCCATTCTCTTTTACATGGATATTAAAGGCAGTTCCTTTTTTAAACCCCTCAATGATTCCCTTACATTTCTCCAGGTATTTGGAAATAATGGTCGCTTTGTCCCCAGTGAAAAGCACATATTGCTGTAGGGCCCAAAAGTACCAAAGGGGAGCATCAATAGAATTCATATTGGTCATTACTCCACTACCCACATTCGGAAACAGGGCTCCCTTTAAATCCTTTGACATGGAATCCATCACCTCTAAAAAGGTCTGCGTATCTTCCATGGTTAAAGTCAAGCCTGGCAATGCAATGAAGGTATCCCTGCCCCACCAGCCAAACCAGGGATACCCGGCAATGACCCTTGTTTCTCCTCCTCTTCTGCTGATAAACTGTCCTGCTGAATTTTTAAGGCAATTTTCAAAATTATCCCGGGGTATTCTCCTGCCTATCTCTTTTTCGAAGGACTGCTGCAGCTTTTCGGGAGTGGCTTCCTTCAATCCGGCCGAAAGGATAACTGATTCACCCTTTTCTATATCAAACTCAAAGTATCCCGGAACATACAAATCTTCCTGGTAATCGTAGCCCCGCTCAATTTCCCGGATATACTCAATATTGTAGAACCAATCAGGAACCGGAACAAAGGTATTTTCTTTTGAAACCTGTAAAGAGAGTGCATCATAGGCCTCATACAGCCTGAATTGCACGCCATTTTTGATTTTTTTGATCTTTTTATTTACATAAGTATTGGCCTTGGACAAGGTATGGTATCCCCTGAAAGCCAAAAAAGGACTCACCCTGAGTTTGGTAGGAATCAAAGCCTCCAACAGGGTATATTTGATCATCACCCTGTCTGCGGTTGAATCCAGGATAATTTCCTTTTCCAATACCACACCCCCTACCCTGTAAGTGAGTTTAGGAATAGGTTCGGAGTCAAAATCTTCCAGGTACTTGTGTCCTCTGGGATAATAGTTACCAGGATATTTATTGATACCAAGGTTAAACACGGCATCTTTCTGAGCGATGCTTTCGTGAACGTTGGAAAGCAAGACATGCAGCTGACCGTCAATCTGAGGTTGTGGAGCCACCAGCAGGCCATGGTATTTCCTGGTATTGCAGCCGATAATCGTTGTACTCGTATAACAACCTGAGCGGTTAGATCGAATTATTTCCTTTTCCAAAGAATAATTCAGGTTGATGAGTTGCGTCTTATCGAAATGTATATAGCTCATTTAATCAAAAATTTGTGGTTTTTATAAAAATACTTGAATACTTCGTAAAGAAAAATAAATGTTGGAAAAACTAGTATAAATAAGTTGATCAACTGGGCAAAAATGCATTTTGAGGAAATGAAAGAAACCAAAAAAAGGGCATAAATGCCCTTTCACTTATAACTACATCAACCTATAGTTCAGGTACTTTCATTCTGAATTTCATCCAGATTCTTAATCGACTCTTCAAATTTCATGATATACAATTGAATTTGATTCAAATTGACATATCTGATCTGAGGAAATTTCTTAGTGGGGTGCAATAATTGGAACATGACTTCTGAAAATTAAATAATTCCTAAAACGTTCGATACTCAAATAATATGCCATTTTCTGGGGCATGGCAAAACGATATTTTAAGGCTTATAATAGGTTTAATTCCTTTTCTATCTTTCTTTTCTCTAAAACGATTTTCGTTTTAAAGTGTTTATCCTTTTTTCCCGATTCGATAGTTTTGGATAATTTCAGGGACGGTATTTATGTTTAAAAAACAACCCTCCCGGTAACAGGGAGGGTTTGGGTGAAAGACCGGGTTCGAACCGGCGACCTCTGGTGCCACAAACCAGCGCTCTAACCAGCTGAGCTACAATCACCATTTTTACCTCTATTGAACCTTTTGTCTGAAGAGAATGCAAAGGTAATATGCTTTTTTTAGTCAAGCAAAATAATGCTATACATTTCTTGAAAATTTAAGCCTTTGCCCCTGTTTACTTTCATCAAATGTACCATTATCGTACACCAGGTGTCCGGAAACGAATGTATGGGTAATTTTAGACCTAAAAGTCTGCCCCTCAAAAGGTGACCAACCACATTTCGAAAGGACATTCTCCTTCTTTACCTCCCAGGGATCTTCCAGGTCCACCAAAACCATGTCCGCCTGGTATCCCGGTCGCAGATAACCCCGCTTTTCAATTTCAAAAAGTACCGCCACATTATGGCTGGTTTTTTGCACAATTTCCTCCAAACTTATTTTATGCTCATGATACATCTCCAATAAAGCAGGCAGGCAATGTTGTACCAAAGGACCTCCGGATGGGGCAGAGGTATAGGGATGGGATTTTTCTTCCAGGGTATGCGGGGCATGGTCGGTAGCAATCACATCTATGTGACCATCCAAAACCCCCTTTAAAATCCCCTCCCTATCTTTAGCGGTTTTAATGGCAGGGTTCCACTTGATAAAATTCCCCCGTTCTTCGTAGTCTTCTTCAGCAAACCACAAATGATGGACGCAGGCTTCTGCGGTAATGCGTTTTTCTTCCAGAGGAAGTCGGTTATCAAAAAGCATGACTTCTTTTGCTGTACTGATATGCAGTACATGCAGCTTGCTCCCATACATTCTGGCCATATCCACTACCCTTTTTGAAGCATCAAAACAGGCCTCTTCCGTTCTGATTTTGGGATGAAAACGGACAGGTATGTCGTCCCCATATTCCTTTTTATACTTCTCGAGGTTGGCCTTAATGATGTCATCGTTCTCACTATGGGTAGCTATCAGTATGGGGCAGTATCTGAAAATCTTCTCCAGGCTATCTGGATTATCCACCAGCATATTGCCAGTAGAGGAGCCTTGAAAAACTTTCACCCCACAGACTGTTTGGGGGTTGACTTTCTTAATGGTTTCTATATTATCATTGGTCGCTCCCAGGTAAAAGGAGTAATTGGCCAAAGATTTATTGGCCGCCAAATCGTATTTTTTTTCCAGCAATTCCAAGTCGGTCGTTTGGGGAACAGTGTTGGGCATTTCCATAAAACTGGTTATCCCCCCTGCTACTGCTGCTTTGCTTTCTGTATAAATTTCAGCTTTATGGGTCAATCCGGGCTCCCGAAAATGCACCTGATCGTCTATCAGGCCCGGCAACAGGTGTTTTCCCTTTGCATCTATTTCTATATCGGCTTCATGTCCCGACAGATCACCTCCAATGGCAAAAATCAGCCCCTCCTTTATATAGGCATCCCCACGCATTATCTTACCTTCATTCACTATATTTGCATCACGGATCAATATTCTTTTCATATCATTTGTTTTTAATAAGCGGATGTATGAATATTTTCACTCCTCATAATTTCCCTAAAATTATAAAATCATGGCCGATCAGCTGCAATCTTTTGACAATTTTAAGCTCAATACACAACTTTTAAATGCGATAAAAGAAATCGGCTACACCAAACCTACTCCTATCCAGGAAAAAGCCATTCCGCTGGCACTTGCCGGACATGACATTCTCGGCATTGCGCAAACAGGTACAGGTAAAACGGCGGCTTATCTGCTCCCCCTCCTTTTTAAAGTTAAATATGCGCAGGGCGAGCACCCCAGGGCACTGATACTGGCCCCAACCAGAGAACTGGTCATGCAAATCGAATCGGAAATAATCGGATTCGGCAAATATACTGACCTCAGGTATGTCTGTCTATATGGTGGCCTGGGCCCCAAACCCCAAATAGAAAAAGTAAGCCAGGGCGTAGACATTATTATCGCCACTCCAGGCAGGTTTATGGACTTGTATCAAAAAGAGGTGCTCTACACCCGGGATATCAAAACCATGATACTGGATGAGGCTGACAAAATGCTGGATATGGGTTTTTTGCCACAGATCCGGGCCATATTGGAAATTATTCCTGTAAAACGTCAAAACCTGCTGTTCTCTGCCACCTTCAGTGACCGAATAGAAAAATTGTCCCATGAGTTTCTGGAATTCCCAGAGCGGGTGGAAGTAGCCCAACAAGCCACTACCGCAGGCACCATTACCCAGTCCAAGTTTTTTGTCCCCAACTTTAAAACCAAATTGAGCCTGCTGGAAAAAATCGTCAAAGATGCTAAATTCGAAAGGGGTATCGTATTTACCCGATCCAGAAAGAATGCAGATGAGGTATTCCGGTACCTGGAACACCAGCAGCCGGGAAGCATCCGCGTCATCCATGCCAATAAAGGACAAAATACCCGCATCAACAGCATGGATGAGTTCAAGAAAGGCAGCATTAAAATCTTGGTAGCTACTGATGTGGCCGCCAGGGGGCTGGATGTCAGCATGGTCAGTCATGTGGTAAACTTTGATGTTCCCGTGATTTACGAAGATTATGTACACCGGATCGGAAGAACGGGAAGGGCAGAAAACGAGGGTAAAGCCTTTACTTTTATCAACCCGGCTGAAGTATATCATTTTGAAAAAATAGAAAGCATTATCAGGATGCAGGTTCCCCAACGCCGGGTACCCAGAGATGTCTCCGTGTACGACACTCCATTTGAGGAAAAACAAGCCTATGAAAGGGAAATCGACAAACAAAAAAGGGGAGACGATCCTGATTTTCAGGGAGCTTTTCATGAAAAAAAATCTCCCCCGAAAAAAGCCCCCGAAAAGCCACAAAAACGTGGCAATAAAAACAGCAAGGCCAAAAGAAACCGAAACCAAATGAAAACCAAGGGCAAATGGAAAAACAGTTGATGTCCTTTCCCTGACATTTATATTTTTCCCTACCCATACATGGCAAACCTATTTGTAGCCAATTATTTGTTTTTTACAAATAAAAAACTGTAAAGGGTGTTATTATATTATTTTTTTACTGTTTTTTCACAATAGAAATTTTTTTATTCTGGATAATAGCCTGATCTTTGTACCCAGATAGTCACCGAAATTTTTACTGGTGATACGTATGGATCGGGTCGTCGGTGTTGGATTTTTTCCAGCTTTTTAATGTAAAGTAATGCTTTAGAGAACATTCAACTTTTAAATCAATTATACCATGAAAAGAATCATGTGTGTCTTTTTGCTGACCTTTATGATGGTCAGCCAGCTGTGGGGGCAAATGCAGTTTTTTAAAAATGCAGATTTTGAAAACATTGCCTATACCCATGAAACCATTGCAACGCTCCCATTTTTGACCAAAGTAACTTTGCTGCCGGAACAAATGGATACCATCAGCAGGCAGGAGCTGTCCAACTTAGAAAAATCGGAAGGAGAAAGCATTCAAAAGGCCATTTACACCTGGTTCCAGCAAAGGCAGGAAAATGGGAAATTGTCCGTGACCATTCAGGCGCCGGTCGTTTCCAATGCCAAATTGAAAGCTGCAGGCATTACCCCGGACAATTACTTTACCTACAGCCCTGCCCGCCTGGCACATATTTTGGGTGTAGATGCCGTGGTCATGGGTTATTATGAGACCAATCAGCCCAAAGCCGGGCAAAATGGAGATCGGGACTGTAATGCCCGAAACAAAAATCAAGGCACCAACCTGGCCGTGATCAACCTGTCTATTTTCAATGCTGAAGATGGAGAACTTCTGGTGCAATTTCAGAATGGGATTGCCGGCAATAAGGAAGTCATGAATGAAGAAATCGTTCAGGCATTAATGAAGAAAGTATCCAAAAGAATGGCTTATACCAAAATTTAAAAGAATACATCCAACTATAATTTAACCTATCGGATAAGCTCCCGGGAAACCCGGGAGCTTATTTTATTTCTGACGGAATGTATCTGAAACAAAGCTCAATACTGTGGGAAGTGATTCCCTCCAATAGGTCCAGTTATGGGCTCCGTCACGGATCCTGAATTCGTGGGGTATTTCCTTTTTCTTCATGGCAATATGGACCAGGCTGTTGCCTTCGTAGAGAAAATCATCATCGCCACAATCAAAAAACCATTTGACGGATTTGATATCCTCAGGATCGTTCACCTCGATTTGCCGCAATGCCTGATGCCTGTCGTAATAAGCCTCCAAAGTAGCCGGGTTTTTTACTTCTACCTCATTGTTCGCCAGGCCATTTTTGAAATCTTCAAAGCTATTGTTTCTCAAAGCAGCACTGAGGGGACAAGCTGAGGAAAACAGGTCCGGGCGGTGCATGGCATAGAAGTAAGTACCTCCTCCCCCCATGGATAGCCCCGCTATCGCCCGGTAGCGTTTTTCTTTCTTTATTCTATACGTCGATTCTACATAAGGCATCAATTCTTCAAAAAAGAAATCCTCATACCGCCAGTCATTGTTTACATCATTGAAATATCCCCTTTTTCCCGTATTGGCGTCTGGCATCACGATGATCATCTGGGTTGCTATTCCTTCGGCAAAAGCCTTATCTGCAATGTGCTGCACCTCTCCAAACTGAACCCAACCGGTCTGGTCATCTCCGGCTCCGTGCAATAAATAAAGTACCGGGTAAGAACGCTGGGAATATTCATAGCCTGGCGGAAGATAAACGGCAAATTTCCTTTCCATATCCAGGATTTCACTGTTCATGCTCAGGGCATCAAACACACGGCTTTCCTGGGCCTGCAAGCTGCTGACCAGGATCAAAAATAAGGGCAAAAAGAGTTGTAAAGGTTTCATAGATTGCATTGGGATTAATGTTTAATATTTTTTTGTTGAATAAAAGGCAAATAAAGATAATGCTTTTCTAACAGTCCTGCCTGATGGGATCAACGGTAATGATAGGAAATTTTTTGCTGATCTTGTTGCAAGAGCTACCAAAAATTAAAAATACCTAAATATTTAAAATTTACCAGAACACTTACTCTTTTCTGGTCGGGTAATTCCCATTAATGGTGATTTCTAAAAGCAGCCATAAACGCCAGACAGCTGCTTGCAAGAAAGCCTCTCTTCAAAGCGCTCAAATCCAGTCTGAAACCCTGAACAGGCTGTTGCGTTATAAAGAATACCAACAAAATCTGCGTAAAAACCACAACCTATGAATGCATTTTTCATTAAAATTGTACTCCTTTTTATTCTGGTACCTGATTTTTCATTTACGGAAGAACCGGAGCCGGATTTCAAGATTATCTCCTTTGAAGAATTTGAAGCCCTGACATCAGCGGATTCGGAAAAACTGCGTATCTACAATTTCTGGGCCACCTGGTGTGCCCCCTGCATTCGGGAAATGCCCCATTTTGAGCAGGCCAGCAAGGACAATCCTGAACTGGAATTGATTTTTATTTCCATGGATGACGGGCGCCGGCCGGAAAGAGTCACTGCTTTCATTGAAAAAAAGGACATTCAGTCTCCTGTCTACCTGCTCAATGATGTAGATTTCAATTCCTGGATTGATAAAGTGGATAAAAGCTGGACAGGCGCCATTCCTGCCACCCTTTTTATACTTCCCGATGGGAAGCGCCGTTTTCATGAAGGAGAATTGGAAGCCACTGCATTACAAGACTTAATCGATCAACTTAAACCATAAAACCATGAAAACGACAGCTACTTTAGCCTTAACCCTCCTGACCCTACTGTGCCTTTCCTCCCCGAGCTTTGGCCAAAATGAGGGTTATTCAATTGGAGACGAAGCCATGGATTTTGAATTGACCAATGTGGACGGGTCCCGGGTTTCACTGAGTGGGATGGAAAATGCAAAGGGTGCATTTGTGATTTTCTCCTGTAATACCTGTCCGTATGTAAAAGCTTATGAGGATCGAATGATTCAACTGCACGAAAAGTATGCCCCTCAGGGATACCCGGTTATTGCCATCAATCCCAATGATGCCCAGATCAGCCCTGGTGACAGCTTTGATGCCATGAAAAAAAGGGCGGAAGAAAAAGATTTTCCTTTTCCCTACCTTCATGACGAGACGCAGGAAGTCATCAAAGCTTACGGAGGCAGTAGAACCCCACATGTGTACTTGCTCAACAAGGAAAACGGCAAGTTTATCGTCAAATATATCGGAGCCATAGACAACAACTACCAGGATGCTTCTGCCGTTACCAAACACTATGCAGAAGACGCAGTAGCGTCCCTATTGAAAGGGCAAAATATAGCTGAAGAAACCACCAAAGCCATTGGATGCAGCATCAAATGGACCAGGAAATCGGAGTAAGCTTTTAACCCCAAAGAATATTTCTACCCAAATTTACGCTATTCATTCAGGTTATTTGGCGGGGGAGCAAGAACATGCCCTCAATGTCCTGACGTCCAAAATGAAAAACACTTTTGAAATCAGTTAATCGGACGATATCCTAAATTTCTCTCCCTATTTCAACCTGCTTCAATATTCCCGGGAAAGCAATGCCCTTCAATGAAACAGAACCCGAAGCAGCTAAATGGTGGAGAAAGGGCTGTTTTCGGGGGTAATTGGGATGGTACTATCTTTTAGCCTACTGGATGAGCCGGTATGGCGAGGTTAGGCCGATAGGTCCATGATTCAAACAAAGAACGTAAAGTCCATCACATAGACTTAATTCAACAGGCCATATACCGGGCAACCTGCCAGTCCGTAGAAAACCTTATTGCCCTTTTCCCTGGTTGGGGTTTTTGCTTCTTTGTCTTGCACGCTCAATCGTTTTTCTCTTGTAATCCTCATCGGTATGATACCTGTTTCTGGCCCGTTCCAGGGTTTTTGCCCTGTACTCTGGATCTTCCTGATATCGCTCCCTGTAGGTTGTCCTCGCCTTTTCCCTGAATTCGACATCGTATAGGTAGCGTTCTTTCTGTTTTTTTAAAATCCGCTCTCTGTTTTTTTCATACCAACTCTTTTCCATAATTTCTATGTTAGCAGATTAAAATTTGATATCAACCCAGGTACTAAAAACTATTCACTTCGAATTTGCGAAAATTTTATTTGAAAATCAAGTATAACTAAGGTGTATTTCTTATAACGAGGCCTCATTTATTCCGCGTGAAGTGCCTTTTTAAGCTTCACAGGATGCCTGGTTGTACCAAAGCCAAAGTGGTCCCCTTCCCGGGGCACCCCATTGATATGGGCTTTACCATGGCCGGAGGCATCAAAAATTACAACCTTTTCAGCAGGGCTGGTGTATTCCAGGTAAAGGCCTCCGGAAGTAAGGTGTTCATGCTTGAATAGGCCGTTCTCATCTGCTGAAATGACTTCCCAATTGACCCCAGAATCACCGTTCTGATTCGCTGGCTGAATCGATTGGTTTGCCAGCAGCAGCGGAATGACCGGATCGGTGGGGAATTCGCTGCGGGCATAGCGGGGGTATTTTACCGGGGCTCCAAAGCCCCTAACCCATCCTTCTGTAAATACAATCTGATCAGTGTTGGTTTGCGCCTGGATACCGGAAAATAGTCCGGATAGCAGGGCCAGGAGCAGCAGTATGCCACATGGTTGTTTGCGCATGTTAATTGTGGTTGAAGTGGTAAGGCAACTGGAATTAGATTCCTCAAATGCCTGCTTTAATTTTGATTGTTCAAAGAAAAGGGTTTTAAACCCCTATTTTTTAAATATATTTTTTCTATGCCATATTAAATTCTTTTTCAAAGGCCAATAGGCCTCATTTAGAGGTAGACTAATCTGTTTGTTTTCAAAAGATTTGATCCCATAGCTTGATTGATGTTCGTTAAAACATTTTGAAACCAGCACCTGAAAATTTTCATCGATTGAAATCAAACCCCTGTCAAACGCTCGATGAAGATTTGGACATAAGGCAATGCCATTCTTAATGGTATCATCAAAACTTTTGCTAAATGGCTTAATGTGACAAGCATCAATCATGGATAAGGTAAGTGTCGCATCTATGCGCATCCCGGAAACTGCACAGGTATTATTATAAATTTTTGGAACTTCCCTTTTAAATAGGTCCCCTCTGATGAATATTTCTTCCTCATTCTGTTCTTGGATCAGGCTTTGAATTTCAGACCTATACTGTTCTGGTGATTCATTTAAAATTTTACTTTCAATTTCATCAAAAAACTTTAGCTGATTTTCTGAGGAAAATATGAAATCACTACTCTTCGAAGGGAAGTATTCATCCAATAAAAACTGTTGCATTACCATGTTACTTTTTGGATCTTTCATCAATGAAAATAAATCTTGATCCAAGAGCGCATAATCAACTGCTACATTTAAATTTGCAAAACTTCGCATGGAAGTCGATAAACGAATGATTTTTTCAAATCCCAATTTTGGAACGAGCTTCCAGAATTTTTCGCTTTTTAAATGAAAGAAAGGTAAAGCAAATAGGCAATGGTGATTTGTGGTTACTAATATTGCCCAGTTCGTCTTGAAGAACGCAACCAATTCAGGAGTTATACGAATATTATTGGAATCATTAATACCCGTTTGAAAGGTTTGTAACAAAGAAATTAAAAGAACAGGCTTATGAGGAGCGATACCATGTGCCCTGTCAATTCTTAGTTTCCGAAAGGCATGTAGATATTTCTGAAGCTTTTTTTCCACTTTTTAGCGGCTGATTGGATAAAAAAATAATTTAAAAGTTTACCAGAAGGGAAAATTTTTGTCCACAAGTTTTTTATTCCTTTCGTTTTTTAAGTCATCTACCTATAAAAGATATGCTTAACCAAAATGACATGTATTAGCTTCAAATAATATTGATTCGTACTCATTTTTAACTAAACTTTAATAATCCGAGGAATACCTTAATTTAATTAATGAAAATTCTACTACTTGAAACGTCGCAGGTACGCCCGCCCGAGAGATTAAAATTTCATCTAATTACCAGGTAACAAATACCTGAAATCTCCCCTTTACTCCTTCGGCGGATTGATCATGATATGGGCGCGGTGGGTGCCAGGGTCCATGATCCAGGGCATGCCGGGGGCTTCGGGCTTAAGGGCCAGACCGGTGCTTTCCTGGGTAGCCCAGGGGATGTAGACCACATAGCGCAGGTAGGTGTTTTTTACTTCTCCCTTCAGGGCATCATAATCTTCCGCTTCCGCAGTCAGGGCATATAAGGTGGCACCATCCTTGGGCATTGTGAGGCTGCCCGCTTTCGCCTCATTCTCCCTTGTGTCAAATATTTCCTTGAAGTTTTTACCCTCCTTTTTCAGTTCTCTGCCCCGCTCCATAAAGGGTTCCAGCTCCTGATGGTAGCAGGCTACATTAAAACCATCCGATTTGGGATCATCAGCAATACATACCATCTCATTGCTGCCTTCCCGCAAGATGGTCCAGTCGCCTTGGGCATCATAGCCATACACCATGGCTCCGTCTCTCAGGTCTTCAGGTGCTGCCAGAACGGCCGTCTTGATCTGCATGGCTTTAGAAGGTATCTGCTGTGCTTCGGCGTGAAAAAAAAGCAACAGGGTAAAAATGCTTAAGCTAAGGTTTTTCATGATAGGCTAAGGTTAGATAGCTGATGATGTATGGAGCTATCAAGATAGGAGCTATTTTTAGAAAAATAAAGGAAAAAGCAAAAAGATCAATCAGGCGGCCATCTATTTTGAACCAATAAATAAAAAAAGGCCGCCGAATGTACTCCGGCGGCCAGGAATATTACGATACGAAAGGCTTTACCTGTCCAATCGGGTATTGGTGCCATCCACTGGCGTACGGTGCTCCCGGTTGGCCAGGTCCCAGGCGGTATGAAAAATCAGCCGGGCCCGCTTCTCCATCAGGTCAAACTCGATCTTGTCCACCGTGTCTGAGGGCTGGTGATAATCGTCATGCACCCCGTTAAAGAAAAAGATTACCGGAATGTTGTGCTTGGCGAAATTGTAATGATCGGAGCGGTAATAAAACCGATTGGGATCATCCTCCGCATCATAGCGGTAATCCAGGATCAGGTTGGTATAGGTAATGTTGTTGTACTCGTTAATGATTTTGAGCTGGGAGGAAAGCATCTCAGATCCGATTACGTATACATAATCCTGATTTTCGGCATCCTGATACTCATAATCTATGCGCCCAACCATGTCTATATTGAGATTGTTTACAGTATTTTCCAGTGGAAATACGGGATGATCTGCATAATACTCCGATCCAAGCAATCCCTTTTCCTCTCCGGTTACATTCAGGAATAAAATGCTTCTCCTGGGCTTGTTGCCGTCTTTGGCTGCCTGGGCAAATGCCTCGGCAATTTCCATTACCGATACTGTTCCTGAGCCATCATCATCAGCCCCATTATTGATTTCTCCCTGGCTGTTAATACCCACATGGTCATAGTGAGAGGAAATCACCAGCACTTCGTCTTTCTTATCCGTTCCTTCCAGGTAAGCCAGCACATTCTCCGTTCCAACAATTTGCTTGTCCTTTTGTACCCGGTACCTGACCTTCTGGGAAGGGATGGCTTCCGGGTTATTTTTGGCAGCCTCTTTCAGTTCTTCCACGGGCGTTTCAAACAACTGGCTCATTTGTTCGGAACTGACCATAAATACCGGTTTGTGCTCGGTAGGTTTATCAAAGCCCAGGCGGCCCCTGCCCGAAAGGTTTTTGTACCGGTTGGCCATGCGGTCAAAATTGGCCTGCCCTTCCATCGTCACAATGATTACCCCATCAGCTCCGGCATCCAACACTAATTTGACCGCCTCAGCAGACCGGGCACCAATGGCCCAAAGACCCACCAGCTTTCCTTCCACATCCACCTTTGCCAGGTTTTCTTCAGATGACAATCCCAAAAAGACCAGGTCTGTCCTGTTTCTTCTCTTCATGTCCCCATCCCCAATAAATACAAAATCCTCATTCAGGACCAGGTCTCTCCTCCCCACTTTTAACTCTACTTTCTCCCAGCGCACACTTGAAAGTTCAAAAGGTTGCAGGTAGCTGCCGCCTACCGGTCCGGTAAGGCCCCTTCCCTGATAAAAATCAACCAGGTATTCCGCAGCCAACTTCTGGCCTTTTTCTCCAGTATCCCTGCCTTCCAGCTCATCGGAGGCCAGGTAAATCAGGTGTTTTTCCAGATCATCTGCCAAAATGGTAGCGGCGTATTTTAAAGAAAGGTCTTCCTGCCCCAGGAGGGGAAAAGAAAGCCCGGCAAACAGCAGTAAAGCTGCAATCATCGGTCTGTTTTTCATTATGACTGTTTAAACGATTATAAATATGGTAAACTGCAAACCTATTTCTTGACCAAACGGTTAATAAGAAGATATTTGAGGTTAAAATAAACACCTTAATTAGCTAATATTTCTACCTTTGCGTTTCGATTCAGGACAATTTGGTTCGGCCAAAAATAATCATATTTTATCTTTATATGAAAATCAACCTCGCTTCTTCGGAAAAATTTAAAAACAGGCACATTGCTCCCTCGGAATATGACATCCAATCCATGTTGGATACCATTGGCGTTTCTTCGCTGGAAACCCTGATTGATGAAACCATTCCCCAGAGCATTCGCCTGAAAAAACCACTTCAACTGCCAAAAGCCCTTTCAGAAACGGCTTTCCTTAAGAATTTTAAAAAAATAGCAGGAAAGAACATTTTATACAAATCCTATATAGGCCTGGGCTATTATGACACCCTGGTCCCTGGCGTAATTCAACGCAATATCCTGGAAAACCCCGGATGGTACACGGCTTACACCCCGTATCAGGCCGAAATTGCTCAGGGCCGCTTGGAGGCACTGATCAATTTTCAGACCATGGTCAGCGAACTTACCGGTATGGAACTCGCCAACGCCTCCCTTTTGGACGAAGGTACCGCTGCAGGAGAAGCCATGACCATGCTGCATGCCAGCAGGCCTCGAACCAAGAAACAAGCCAACCGCTTTTTTGTGGACGAAAAGGTATTTGAACAAACCAAGGAAATCCTAAAGACCCGGGCACTACCGGTGGGAATCGACCTTGTCTTTGGCTCGCTAAATGAACTGGATCTTACCGATCCCGAAATTTTTGGCCTGCTACTGCAGTATCCCAACGCAGATGGAGAAGTCATTGACTACAGTGATCTGGTGGAAACAGCCAACGAAAACCATATTTTTACGGCTTTCAGCACCGACCTGTTGAGTCTGACTTTACTGAAGCCGCCCGGAGAAATGGGGGCAGATGTGGTGATCGGCAGCAGCCAGCGATTTGGTGTTCCCATGGGTTTTGGGGGACCGCATGCGGCTTTTTTCGCTACCAAAGAAGCTTTTAAACGACAAATTCCCGGACGAATTATCGGCGTGTCCGTCGATAGCCACGGTAAAAATGCCTACCGCATGGCCCTGCAAACCCGGGAACAGCATATCAAAAGAGAAAAAGCCACTTCTAATATCTGTACGGCGCAGGTTTTACTGGCAGTAATGGCAGGAATGTATGCCGTTTATCACGGTCCCAGGGGATTAAAGGCCATCGCCTCCCGGACCCATGGCCTGGCTGTCATGACAGCAGATTGGTTGTCCCAATTGGGTTACGAGCAGGTCAATGAAACCTTCTTTGACACCATCCGAATCAAGGTAGATGAGGTCCAAAAGGAAAAAATCCGTGCCTTCGCCCTATCTAAAAAATTAAATTTCCGATACGAAAAAGAATACATTCTCCTTAGTTTTGATCAGGCCAAAAACAGGGCCGATGTAGTGGAGATTTATGAGGTTTTTGCCAAATCCACCAACCTGCTTCAGGTAGAAATTCCAGAGGTTCCAGATCAGGTAGAGGCGATCATCCCTGCGTCCTTGCAGCGGGTTTCTTCTTTTTTGCAGCATGATGTTTTCCAGCGTTATCATTCAGAACATGAAATGCTGCGCTACCTCAAAAGGTTGGAAAACAAAGACCTTTCCCTGGTGCACTCCATGATTTCCCTGGGCTCCTGTACCATGAAGCTCAATGCCACAGCAGAAATGATCCCGGTCACCTGGCCGGAGATTGGCCAGCTGCATCCCTTTGTCCCCCAGGATCAGGCGGCGGGCTACTACGAGATGTTTCAGGAACTGAGAAACTGGCTCAGTGAAATTACAGGCTTTGCAGACACCTCCCTGCAACCTAACTCCGGTGCCCAGGGAGAGTACGCAGGGCTGATGGTGATCCGGGCCTACCACCAAAGCCGGGCAGAAAATCACAGGAATATCGTATTGATCCCCTCTTCTGCACATGGTACCAATCCAGCCTCTGCAGTAATGGCAGGTATGAAGGTGGTCATCATCCCCTGTGATGAAAAAGGCAATATCGACGTAGCTGCATTCAAAGACAAAGCCACTGAGTACAAGGATCAGCTTGCCGCATTGATGGTCACCTACCCCTCTACCCACGGAGTATTTGAGGAAGCCATTCAGGAAATCTGCGAGTTGGTACACGAATATGGTGGGCAGGTATATATGGACGGTGCCAATATGAATGCCCAGGTAGGCCTGACCAGCCCTGGAATGATCGGAGCCGATGTCTGCCACCTGAACCTGCACAAAACTTTCTGCATTCCCCACGGAGGAGGTGGTCCGGGCATGGGGCCGATTTGCGTCGCCAAACACCTGGCTCCTTTTCTGCCGGGCAATCCACTTATCCGGACCGGGGGAACTGCTGCCATCAGTCCCATCTCTGCTGCTCCCTTTGGAAGTGCCAGTATCCTGCCCATCTCGTATGCTTACATCGCCATGATGGGAGAAGAAGGGCTATCCAAGGCTACCAAGGTGGCCATTTTGAATACCAATTACATCAAAAAACGGCTGGAGGTCGACTACCCCATCCTGTATACCGGAAGCAAAGGCAGGGCTGCGCACGAGATGATCCTGGACTGCCGGGGATTCAAAGATTGCGGAATTGAGGTCGCTGACATTGCCAAAAGGCTAATGGATTATGGGTTCCATGCTCCTACGGTTTCTTTTCCTGTGGCAGGCACCCTGATGGTAGAGCCTACGGAGTCTGAATCGAAAGCTGAGCTGGACCGCTTCTGTGATGCCATGATCTCTATCCGTCAGGAAATCAGAGAAATTGAGGAAGGTCGCTCAGATCAATCATCCAACTTGCTGAAAAATGCCCCCCATACCGCCAGCAGCATCATGACTGATGATTGGAGTTATCCCTATTCCAGGGAACGGGCAGCTTACCCGCTAGCCTTTGTGAAAGAGAATAAGTTTTGGCCGTCTGTTGGGCGAATTGACGCTGCTTATGGGGACCGAAACCTGATGTGTAGCTGTATTCCTACGGAGGTGTATGAAGAGGAAAACGAGGCAGTAGAGTAGGATAGTAAAGGTAAAAGCCCCTTCGCAGGAAATGTTGAAGGGGCTTATTTGGTTGTTATATAACCGAAAGTTATTTCAGGCTTCCGGTCATGTCTTCCGGTTTGACCCATTGGTCAAATTGCTCACTTGTCAGCAGGTCCAGTGCAATGGCCGCTTCGCGAAGACTTGTTCCCTCTTTGTGGGCCTTTTTAGCTATTCTTGCCGCATTTTCATAGCCGATATGGGTATTCAGTGCCGTTACCAACATCAAACTATTTTCCAGGTGACGCTGGATAAAGGGCTTGTTGGGCTCAATCCCGATGGCACAGTTGTCATTAAATGACACACAGGCATCTCCCAGCAGGCGGGCAGAGCTGAGCAGGTTATTCACCATCATGGGCTTGAATACATTCAGTTCAAAATGACCATTGGAACCCCCGATAGATACCGCAGTATCGTTGCCTATCACCTGGGCACAGACCATGGTCATGGCTTCAGCCTGGGTAGGGTTGACCTTTCCAGGCATGATAGATGAGCCCGGCTCATTTTCTGGAATCAATATTTCGCCGATTCCTGACCTCGGTCCGGAAGAAAGCATGCGGATATCATTGGCTATTTTCATCAGGCTGACGGCCAGTTGTTTCAAGGCACCATGCGTTTCCACAATGGCATCGTGAGCCGCCAGGGATTCAAACTTATTGGGAGCAGTTACAAAAGGGTTACCTGAAAAATGGGCGATCTTCTCGGCCACTTTTTCTGCATAGCCTTCGGGTGTATTGAGTCCGGTACCCACAGCTGTGCCTCCCAGGGCCAGTTCAGAAAGGTGCTCCAGCGTATTTTTGATGGCTCTCATGGCATGATCCAATTGTGCTACATAGCCGGAAAATTCCTGTCCCAGTGTCAGCGGGGTAGCATCCATAAAGTGAGTTCTGCCTATTTTTACCACCTCCATGAATGACTCGGATTTTGCCTTCAGGGTATCCCGGAGTTTTTGCACCCCAGGCAGGGTAGTCTCTACCACCATTTTATAAGCAGCAATGTGCATGGCCGTAGGGAAGGTGTCATTCGAAGATTGAGATTTATTTACATCATCATTGGGATGGATTTTCTTTTTTTCATCCTGAAGACTTCCACCCAAAAGTACATGGGAGCGATAGGCCACCACTTCATTGACATTCATATTGGACTGGGTGCCGGAACCTGTTTGCCAGACTACCAGGGGGAATTGGTCATCCAGCTTGCCGGCTAAAATTTCATCACAGGCTTTGACGATAATATCAGCCTTTTCCCTGTCCATTACCCCAAGGTCTGCATTGGTAAGGGCGGCTGACTTCTTCAAAATGGCAAAAGCATGCACTATTTCTATGGGCATCTGGTGTTTCACGCCCCCTATTTTGAAATTATTTACGGAGCGCTGGGTTTGTGCTCCCCAGTATTTGTCTGCGGGAACCTCTACCGGACCCATGGTATCTTTTTCTATCCTGTAATCCATCTGTGGTTTATTTGATTTTAAAACGATTGATCTGCTAAAATACGACAGGAAGGGCATAATCCATAAGCCCCGTTGGAATACTTGCCATTTAACTTAACCTGGTTTCTGATTTCTCAGGGGGCTCCCCTTCCGGCTTTCTGGTCCAACATATCGTGAAAAAGTAACTGACTTTCCCTGACCTTCCTGCGAAAATGCCAAAAAGCAAATCCGTAATTCCCCAATCCGGCCACGGCACTTAAAGCAGCCAGTTTCCAATCCTGGAATACGGCCAGAAACAGTACAGTGAGCAAAAAAGTAATCGCCCCCCAAAAGCTGAGAAAAAAGACCGTTGCCGGAAAAAAAGAATAATCCAGAGTAACCAGGCAGCCTTTTGCCAGGGGAGAGACTTCCCCTTTGATCAAAGGCAGAAAACTGTCTGCCTTGGCTATTTTTTTTGAAATCACAAAACGGCTGCCTTTCAGGCTACCGTTAAATACAACAGACTCCTCCGGCAATGCAACCACAGCGTCCAGAAAATTAACATTTCTGGTAGCCCTGTCCAACCGCTTGATCAGCTGTTGCTGGTCCATGGCGGACACGAATGTTTCGCTGTATGTAGGTGCCAGTTTCACCATTTCAAAACAAGGGAAAAAGAAGAAAGTTCAGGCCACGGCAATGCAGGAAATTTCTACATTGACATTCTTGGGCAGCCGGCTTACTTCCACCGTTTCACGTGCAGGGGGATTGGTTTTGAAATACCTGCCGTAGGCTTCATTTACCGTGGCAAAATCATCCATGTTCCTGACGAAAATGCTGCATTTGACCACATGGTCGAAGCACAGGTCTGCGGCCCTTAATACTGCCTCCAGATTTTTCATCACCGCATGGGTTTCTTCAGTAATGTTTTCATTGATTAATTCTCCGGTATCCGCATCCAAGGCAATCTGGCCGGATACATAAAGGGTATCTTTCACTTTTACAGCCTGGCTGTAAGGACCGATAGGCTCTGGTGCTTCTGAAGAACGTATGATTTCTTTACCCATGATTGATGATAGTTGAATGAAACCACAAAGTAAAACTTTATCTCCGGATTTATCAATTCAACCGTAAAAGTTCCTAATTGGCCACCAGCTTAAACCCTTCCCCATGCAGGGTTATGATTTGGACACTTTCATCCGCTTTCAGCAATTTTCTGATTTTACTGAGGTAAACATCCATGCTTCGTGCGTTGAAATAGCTGTCGTCACCCCAAATCTGTTTCAGCGCATTGGATCGGCTCACATTTTCGTTCAGGGATGCTGCCAGAAGCCTCAGTAGTTCATTTTCTTTGGATGTCAATTTATGCCAGCCATCGGGAGCTTCCAACTGTTGCTTGTCATAATGCAGGGTAAAATTGCCAAAAGTATAGGTTTTCAGCGCCGCCTTTTCCCCCTGGTGATGGGTTCTCCTCAAAATCGCAGCAATTCGCATGAGCAATTCCTCCATGCTAAAGGGCTTGGTGATATAATCGTCAGCCCCAATGCGAAAACCCTGAATCACATCTTCCTTCAGGTTTTTGGCAGTAAGGTAGATAATGGGAACATTCTCCTCTACTTTACGGATTTCCTTGCCCAGGGTAAAGCCATCTTTTTTAGGCATCATTACATCCAAAATGCACAATTGGTAGTAATCTTTTTTGTATTTGTTCCATCCCTGCTCCCCATCCCTGCACAGGGTAACATCAAATCCTTTTACACCCAGGTATTCCTGCAAAATATCTCCCAGGTTAGGATCATCTTCCACCAGTAAAATTTTGGTCTTGCTCATTGTTTTGAAGGTAAGTTGATGGTAAAAATACTGCCTTGCCCTGGTTCACTCTCTACCGATATGTTGCCATGGTGAGCTTCCACCATGGTTTTGACATAAGACAGGCCCAGTCCAAAGCCCTTGACATCATGGATATTGCCTGTAGGAACCCGGTAAAATTTATCGAAGATCTTTTTCTGGACTTCCTTGTTCATTCCTATTCCGGCATCTTGTATGGTCAATTTAAACTGCCCCATACTTTCCCTGATGGCGATCCTGATTCTGGGTGCCTCTTTTGAATATTTATTGGCGTTATCAAGTAAGTTGTTGATGATATTGTTCAGGTGGAAGGGATCCGCTTCAATGTCTTCGTTTGTTACCTGATAATCCGTTGAAATCAACCCCCCTCTTTTTTCTACCAACAACTCAAAGTGCCCTTTGGCTTCTTCTACTGCTGCTATCAAATTGATGGATTCAATTTCCAATTTAAAATCCTTTTTATCCAATGTAGCGGCCTGCAAGACCTGCTCCACCTGTTTGCCCAATCTGGAATTTTCATCTTTGATGATGCCCAGGTACCTCTGCCGGATCGTAGTCTTGCCGAAAAGGTCAGGATCCTGCAAGGCTTCAATTGCCAGGCTAACGGTAGAAATGGGAGTTTTGAATTCATGGGTCATGTTATTGATAAAATCATTCTTGATTTCCGAAATTTTCTTCTGTCTGATGATGACCCTGATGGCATAAATGAAACAGATAATGATAATTGCCATAAACAACAAGGAACTGGACAAGGGTAAAAACACCTGTTGCATCAGGTAATTTTCCTTATTCGGAAAATAAATGACCAGAAAATTTTCAAGCCCCAAAAGATCACTGGGAAAAAGCTCTGCCTTGATACCTCTGGTTTTGAGAAAATCCAGGTCTTCCACTTCTCCTATGCCAAAGATATTGTTTTGACCATTGATGATCCCGAGTTCAAAAGGCTGATCAATATTCCTATTGACCAATTGATCCTTTACTTCCCTTCTCACTCCTGCGGTATCAATCCGATTCAAAATATTTTGATTGCCCTGGGAAAGCAGTTGGTGAATCACCACCTCGACCAACTCAATTTTCATGTTTGCCTGTACAATGCTTTCCGCCACATTTCTGGAAACGTTGAATTCTTCAATGATAAAATTCTGGCGGTTATGGGCATATTGCCGCTTGCTGATGTAATTGTCCTGCTTGCTGAGAAAATCCAGGTAACGCTCTTTTTCCTGAAGCAGGATGGCCAATTCATCCGGAGTAAAAAGCGTAGATGCCACAGAAGGTGACATGTAAAAGTACTTTTCTATCTGGCTGAAAGTCTTGGGCTCCCCTTCTTTGGAAGCGATTAATTTGCGGAATGTGGAAGAAATCTGGGGGAGGTTTTGGTCAAACAAAGAGTCTATCATGGACGGGCGATTGACGGCCACCTGCCGGTGTCTGACCTGTACCTGAATGGGCTCTATGGGTTCAAGCAGCGCTTTTTGAAACAAGGTATCCCTTGCCAGCGAGCTCAAAAGAATATCACTGGTCTCACTTTTTTCCAGGCGTTCTGAGGTTGAGGCCAGGGCCTGAAAGACATTTTGCTCAAATCGCTCTTCATTAATCTTCAGCACATTGCCTACCCAGTAAAACTGAAAGGCTATCAATCCCAGGCTGGCCAAAGACATCAGAAAGACAATGATTTTAATGCTGGCTTTTGACATGGTACAAATCTAAACGATATACTGCTCTAAATCATTTCCTTAACTTTTTTTAACACATTACCATTAAGAACGGGCAGCCTATCCCTTTAGGAATAATAACCCCATTTGACCTGCCAAAATTCCCCTTGGAAAGCTGCATTCAAATTTGATTTTAAGTTTAACCTGCTTTATCTATCTTTGCCAGCTAAATCAAAACCTATGGAAATCAAAAACCAGCAATACAGCATTCAGGGTATTCCCCTACTGGATATCGCCCATAAATACGACACACCCGTTTACGTGTATGATGGGCAAAAGATCCTCCAGCAGGTAGCAGCCTTAAAAAAGGCATTTTCCGCAGTAAACATGAAAATCAAATATGCTACCAAAGCCTTATCCAATATCAGCATTTTGCAGTTGATGCGCAAGGCAGGTACAGGGGTGGATGCGGTCTCCATAGAAGAAGTAAAAATATGTCTGCATGCCGGCTTCCTGCCTTCAGATATCATGTACACCCCAAACTGTGTGGATTTTGAAGAGATCAGACAGGCAGTAGACCTGGGTGTGATGGTCAATGTGGACAATATACCCATGCTGGAACATTTTGGGACCGAATACGGCAATAGCGTCCCGCTCTGCATCCGGCTAAACCCTCATATCCTGGCCGGTGGCAATTCAAAAATATCCGTAGGACACATTGACAGCAAATTCGGGATTTCCATTTTGCAACTGAAGCATGTGCTTAAAATCGTAGCGGCTTATGAGCTCAATGTCGTGGGCCTGCATGTACATACCGGTTCGGATATTTTGGATGCTGAGGTTTTTCTGAAAGGTGCAGAAATCCTGTTTGATGCAGCCAGAGAATTTGCCCACCTGGAATTTTTGGACTTTGGTGGAGGGTTTAAAGTAGCTTATAAGGAAGGAGATATCTCGACCGACATTGATGATGTGGGTAAGAAGGTATCATTGGCATTTCAGGAATTTTGTGAGGAATATGGCAGGGAGCTGGAGATCTGGTTTGAGCCTGGTAAATTTCTCGTAAGCGAATGTGGCTACCTGCTGGTAAAAGCCAATGTGGTAAAGCCTACCCCGGCTACCACTTTTGTAGGGGTGGATTCGGGACTCAATCACCTGTTGCGGCCCATGATGTACGATGCCTATCATGGTGTGGTCAATATTTCCAAACTGGATGGTCCGGAGCGGGTATACACCATTGTGGGCTATATCTGTGAAACGGATACCATTGCTGCCGACCGAAAACTCAAAGAAGTTAAGGAGGGAGATATTCTTGCCATCAAAAATGCAGGTGCCTATGGCTACAGCATGGCCTCCAATTACAATTCCAGGTTCAGACCGCCAGAGGTACTGCTGC